>NZ_FZTC01000046.1 GCF_900200035.1 Klebsiella grimontii | reverse complement strand
ATCGGGAAACTCGGTGGGTGGAATCCGGGTATTTTGCCAAAATCTGGAAGTCTTCTTCAGAGTTTCCCTAGTGTGCGCTCTCTTGCTTGGATGGCATTACGTTCTGGCCCAACGTTACTGTAGCGAATCCGCAGCAGTATCAATCAAAGCCTCCTGTATCCCGCGTGAAGAAAGACGCTACGTTGCGCCCGTTCTTCCACGGCTTCGCTTGCCGCCCCGCTACGGCAGATTCGAAGTATTCATCGAAATGTCATCCTTTAGAAGCAGTGCGGTAACAAGGAATTTCTATCCTTTGCATCGCGAACCGCAATTGTGCGGCCAGCAATATTGCGAAAGGTGATCAAATGATGCCCCATCCGATACAGGACGCCGTGCTGCGGGTCGACCGGTTGAGCGTCGTCTATCCAGGCGGCGTGACAGCCCTACGCGATACCTCGATTGCATTTCGGCGTGGTGAGTTCACCGTGCTGCTTGGTCTCTCGGGCGCAGGCAAGTCGACCTTGCTCCGTAGTCTCAATCGACTCGTCACGCCCACTGGCGGCAGTGTCACCAGCGAACTCGGTGAGCTCGGCAGCGGCTCGGCCTTGCGTCAGCATCGTCGGCGTACCGCCATGATCTTTCAGCACCACCAGCTAATCGAACGTCAAAGCGCACTGGCTAATGTGCTTACCGGTCGGCTGGCCTTTCACAACACGCTCCGCTCGCTGTTTCCTCTGCCGCGTGCCGATCAGGAGATTGCGCTCAGTTGCCTCGCTCGGGTCGGTCTGGCAGACAAGGCGCTAAGCCGGGTGGACAAACTGTCCGGTGGCCAGCAGCAGCGGGTAGGCATCGCGCGTGCGCTAGCGCAACAGCCGGCGATCATTCTGGCCGATGAGCCGGTAGCCAGTCTCGACCCGGCCACTTCGGTCCGTGTTCTCGGATTGCTGCGCGACATCTGCAAGGAAGACGGCATCACCGCCATCGTTTCGCTGCATCAACTCGAATATGCCCGCCGCTTCGCCGATCGCGTCGTCGGGCTGGCCGATTCTCAGATCGTTTTCGATGCCGCGCCCTCGGAACTCACCGATGCGCAGCTTGAGCGCATCTATGCAGGCCGCTCTACGACTCAGCCAGCGAATGCTCCGGCTGAACCACCTGTCATGCTCGAACCTTCACTGGAGAAGTCCCGATGAAACGCTTATCCGCGCTCTTATTGACTTGCTTGCTGTCCGCTGTTTCAAGTTTGTCCGCCCTAGCGGCCGATGCCGATCCGGATGTGCTAAAGGTTGCCCTGCTGCCGGACGAAAACGCCTCCGAGCTGATCAAGCGTAACCAGCCGCTGAAGGATTATCTGGAAGAGCATCTGGACAAGAAGGTGCAGCTGATCGTAACCACCGACTATTCCTCGATGATTGAGGCGATGCGCTTTGGCCGTATCGACCTGGCGTATTTCGGTCCGCTGTCCTACGTCATGGCCAAAAGCAAAAGCGACATCGAGCCCTTCGCTGCCATGGTCATCGACGGCAAGCCGACCTATCGCTCGGTGATTATCGCCAATGTGGCGTCAGGCGTGAATGAGTATGCCGACCTTAAGGGCAAGAAGATGGCCTATGGTGACCGGGCATCGACGTCCAGCCATTTGATTCCCAAAACCGTGCTTCTTGAGACGGCCGGTTTGACGGGTGGGCAGGACTACGAACAATATTTTGTGGGCACGCATGACGCCGTTGCCGTCAACGTGGCGAACGGCAACGCCGATGCGGGTGGGCTGTCGGAGGTAATTTTCAATCACGTAGCCGAACGTGGCCTAATCGATCCGAGCAAGGTGAAAGTACTTGGTTACAGCGGCGAATACCCCCAGTACCCCTGGGCGATGCGCTCGAACCTGAGCCCCGAGCTGAAAACCAAGGTGCGGGATGTATTCGTCGGTATCGACGATCCCGAAGTGCTGCGCAACTTCAAGGCCGAGGCCTTCGCGCCAATCACCGACGCCGACTACGATGTGATCCGCAAAATGGGATCGCTGCTCGGCCTCGACTTCGCCACGATGTGAGCACCGATATGTCTACTCATTACGACGTGCAGGCGCTGCCTGCAGAGCAACGCGAGCACATCCTTCGAGGCTTCGGCCTCGGTTGGTGGCGCCAGCTGGGGCAGGTGGCGATTGTATTCGGAGTGGTGCTGTTGGCCTGCTGGTACGTGGGGCTGCTCGATGCCACCACGCTGCTGAACGGGCTGCCCTCCATCGCGACCCTGGCAGGCGAGGCCATGCCGCCAGACTTTTCGGGCTATCGAAGCTGGATTCGCCCCTTGATCGACACCTTGGCGATGAGCATCGCCGGTACGGCCATCGCAGTGGTGTTCTCGCTGGTGGTGGCCTTCGTTGCAGCGCGCAATACGGCGCCGCACCCCCTTGTGTTCGGTGTTGCCCGGGTGCTGCTCAATGCCCTGCGGTCGGTGCCGGAGCTGATCATGGGCATCATCTTCGTTGCAGCCGTAGGGTTCGGCGCCTTGCCGGGCGTGCTTGCCCTGGGTCTGCATTCGGTCGGCATGGTCGGCAAGTTCTTCGCCGAGGCCATCGAGCACGTCGACGAAGCGCCGGTGGAAGCCGCTCGGGCGGCGGGGGCTACGCCGATGCAAGTGCTGCTGCACGCGGTTTTGCCACAGGTGACGCCGCAGTTCGCCGACGTGGCGATCTACCGCTGGGAATACAACTTTCGCGCCTCCACCGTGATGGGCATGGTTGGCGCCGGCGGTATCGGCTTCGAACTCATGGGCTCGCTGCGCATCATGCAGTACCAGGAGGTTGCAGCAATCCTGCTGGTCATCCTGGCCATGGTCACGCTAGTAGACGCCTTCAGTGGCGTGCTGCGCAAACGTTTCAAATAGGACAAACCATGCTGCCGAAACTCGTTATAACTCACCGAGTACACGATGAGATCCTGCAACTGCTGGCGCCACATTGCGAGCTGATGACCAACCAGACCGACAGCACGCTGACGCGCGAGGAAATTCTGCGCCGCTGTCGCGATGCTCAGGCGATGATGGCGTTCATGCCCGATCGGGTCGATGCAGACTTTCTTCAAGCCTGCCCTGAGCTGCGTGTAGTCGGCTGCGCGCTCAAGGGCTTCGACAATTTCGATGTGGACGCCTGTACTGCCCGCGGGGTCTGGCTGACCTTCGTGCCTGATCTGTTGACGGTCCCGACTGCCGAGCTGGCGATCGGACTGGCGGTGGGGCTGGGGCGGCATCTGCGGGCAGCAGATGCGTTCGTCCGCTCTGGCGAGTTCCAGGGCTGGCAACCACAGTTCTACGGCACGGGGCTGGATAACGCTACGGTCGGCATCCTTGGCATGGGCGCCATCGGACTGGCCATGGCTGATCGCTTGCAGGGATGGGGCGCGACCCTGCAGTACCACGAGGCGAAGGCTCTGGATACACAAACCGAGCAACGGCTCGGCCTGCGCCAGGTGGCGTGCAGCGAACTCTTCGCCAGCTCGGACTTCATCCTGCTGGCGCTTCCCTTGAATGCCGATACCCAGCATCTGGTCAACGCCGAGCTGCTTGCCCTCGTACGGCCGGGCGCTCTGCTTGTAAACCCCTGTCGTGGTTCGGTAGTGGATGAAGCCGCCGTGCTCGCGGCGCTTGAGCGAGGCCAGCTCGGCGGGTATGCGGCGGATGTATTCGAAATGGAAGACTGGGCTCGCGCGGACCGGCCGCGGCTGATCGATCCTGCGCTGCTCGCGCATCCGAATACGCTGTTCACTCCGCACATAGGGTCGGCAGTGCGCGCGGTGCGCCTGGAGATTGAACGTTGTGCAGCGCAGAACATCATCCAGGTATTGGCAGGTGCGCGCCCAATCAACGCTGCGAACCGTCTGCCCAAGGCCGAGCCTGCCGCATGTTGAATCCGGTCTGGCTGAAGAGCCTGGTAGCGATCGTTCAAACAGGCAGTTTTCAGAGCGCGGCGAGGGCGTTGGGGCTGGCCCAGCCGACGGTGTCGCAGCACTTGCAGAAGCTTGAAGAGCAGGTCGGCGTAACGCTGGTGCAGCGCAGTCGTAGCGGCTGCCAGCCTACCACACGGGCGCTGGCCTTCATGCCGCATGCGACCGCCTTGCTCGACATGCACGCCCGGGCGCTAGAAGCCCTGCATGGCAATCGTGAGCGCGTCGGGGCCAGCTCCAACATCGGCACCTACCTTCTCCAGCCATTCGTGCGCAACTATCTGACGACCGCAAATGAGAGGGGCGAGGTGGATCTGCGCATCGCCGCCAACCCGGATGTGGCCGACCAGCTACTGGCGGGCCAGCTCGACGCCGCGATCATGGAATGGTGGCTACCTCACCCCGACTTCGAACACCGCCTCTGGCGGGTCGAGCCGCTGGTGCTTATCGTCAGCCCCGACCATGCGCTGGCTGAAGCAGGGTGCATAGAACGTGATCGTCTGGTGGACCTGCCGATGCTGGGAGGTGAACCGGGTAGCGGTACCGGACGGCTTCTGACCGAATACTTTGGCGAACTGGGCGTGCCTCGCAGCGGTATGCAGCTAGGCAGCACCGAGGCAGTCAAACAAGCAGTGAGGGCGGGACTCGGCGTGTCGTTGGTGATGGCTTCCGCAGTACAAGACGAAGTTCGCAGTGGCGCGCTGGTAGCTCTTCCCATCCCGGGGCTTGAAAAGCGTCTCCAACTGATCTGGCGCAAACCTCCCGGAAATCTGCACCCGCCGGGATTTGTGCGGCACTTATTGGAGGAGGCAGATCTAGCTGGATAAGGTGATGGATGGTTGCGATCCAGCGCTTGGCTTGTCAGCCTAGGGAAACTCTGAAAAAGACTTTCTGATTTGGCAAAATACCGCGACCCCACCCACCGAGTTTCCCGAT
>NZ_FZTC01000045.1 GCF_900200035.1 Klebsiella grimontii | reverse complement strand
AACAGAATTTGCCTGGCGGCAGTAGCGCGGTGGTCCCACCTGACCCCATGCCGAACTCAGAAGTGAAACGCCGTAGCGCCGATGGTAGTGTGGGGTCTCCCCATGTGAGAGTAGGGAACTGCCAGGCATCAAATTAAGTGTGCTGATATGGCTCAGTTGGTAGAGCGCACCCTTGGTAAGGGTGAGGTCCCCAGTTCGACTCTGGGTATCAGCACCAGTTTTTTAGGTTAAAGTTCGGCGATTTGAAAAGAATTTGCCTGGCAACGATAGCGCGGTGGTCCCACCTGACCCCATGCCGAACTCAGAAGTGAAACGCCGTAGCGCCGATGGTAGTGTGGGGTCTCCCCATGTGAGAGTAGGGCATTGCCAGGCATCAAATAAGTGAAAAGCCCATCCTGACGGATGGGCTTTTTGCGTTTTTGCGTCCACGAAAAAATCATATCCGGCAATGACGTTTCATCCGCTCGCTGTTATCCGAGGGAGCTTTGTCCGGGCTTCAGCAGCGGGCAATACAGTTTAAGCATCGTGGGGCTTACCTTCGGGGAAAGCGGTACCGGATATGACTCCGGTACCTGTCATGTCAGAGAAGAGAAAGGAATTAACGCGTCAATGCCACGATACCGAGCGTCAGACCAGCTATCGCGGCTGCGCCTCCGGCAATCGCGCCAGCAGTTTCCCAGTTATCCTGGGTCGTTCCTTTCATACAGGTATTGGTGTGGACTAATCTACCTTCAGAATCATAAACCGGCACACACGGAGAGTCGTGCGCACAGCCGGCGAGCAGCGTTGCCAGCAATGCCACTATAATAAATTTATTCATGATGTTACCTCTAAATAATCCGCTTCGCTGTATTGGAGAACCCATACACCTACGGAACGGTTTATTTTATCATCAGCAATACAGGGCGCCGCTAGAGTAAATAATCTCAATTTATGAGTAACGTAAATATCGTGAAGAAAGTCAGAAGACGATAGATAAATAATGTGTATGGGAAACCGCGGCAATTATTAAAAATTAATAAATACATTTAATATCATCAGGATAGTTACCGATACGCAGACGAAAAAAAAGCACCAGAAAGGTGCCTTTAGATAAGAGTATTTACTCTGCGTGTTTCGTAAAACGGCGTCTTACCACCACGAAGAAGACGGGGACGAAGAAGATAGCCAGCAATGTCGCCATCAGCATTCCGCCCATAACGCCGGTACCGACCGCGTTTTGGGCGCCGCTGCCGGCTCCGTGGCTAATTACCAGAGGCAGAACCCCCAGGATAAAGGCCAGCGAAGTCATCAGGATAGGGCGTAAACGCATACGAGATGCTTCAAGTGTGGCTTCGATAATTCCTTTGCCTTCCTTATCCATCAGGTCTTTCGCAAACTCAACGATAAGAATAGCGTTTTTCGCAGACAGGCCGATAGTTGTTAATAAACCCACCTGGAAATAAACGTCATTATTAAGCCCACGTAACGACGCTGCCAGCAGTGCTCCAACCACCCCTAATGGAACGACGAGCATGACGGAGAAGGGAATAGACCAGCTTTCATAAAGCGCCGCAAGACACAAAAAGACAACGATAAGTGAAATGGCATATAAAGCTGGCGCCTGATTACCGGATAAACGTTCTTGATAAGACATCCCCGTCCAGTCGTAGCCGATCCCAGTAGGAAGCTTGCTGGCCAATTGCTCCATTAAAATCATCGCATCACCGGTACTTTTCCCGGGCGCCGCTTCGCCAAGCATTTCCATAGAGGGCAAACCATTGTAGCGCTCCAGTCGCGGGGAGCCATAAACCCAGCGCGAAGTCACAAAAGCGGAGAACGGGACCATTTCGCCATTCGCGCTGCGGACGTACATATTATTGATATCGCTCGGCAGCATACGGAATTTTGCATCGGCCTGAACGTAGACTTTTTTCACTCGCCCATGGTCAATAAAGTCGTTGACGTAATATCCCCCCAGCGCCGCGGAAATGGTCTCATTGATATCGGATAGCGAAATACCCAGAGCCTGAGCTTTCTCCTGATCGACATCCAGCTTGAATTGCGGCGTGTCTTCGAGCCCATTCGGGCGAACGCGTACCAGCTGATCCGGATGCTCTCTCACCATACCAAGGAGCTGATTACGGGCCTGGGTTAGCGCGCTATGGCCGAGGTTGCCCTGATCGATAAGCTCAAAGTCAAAACCCGTGGCCGTACCCAGCTCGATAATAGCCGGCAGGTTGAAAGGGAAGACCATGGCATCTTTAATCTGGCTGAAGGCGGCGGTTGCTCGTTTGATGATGGCCTCAACGCCATTTTCGGAACCACTGCGTTCTTCCCATGGCTTCAGGCTGACAAACGCCATACCGGAGTTTTGGCCCTGACCGCTAAAGCTAAAGCCGTTAACGGTAAAGACGCTTTCAACGTTCGCCTTCTCTTTATGCAGGTAGTAATCGGTAACCGTATCGAGCACTTTTTGCGTGCGCTCCTGCGTTGCGCCTGAAGGCAGTTGGATCATGGTCATAAATACCCCCTGATCCTCATCCGGCAAGAAGGAGGTGGGCAGGCGCACAAAGAGCACGGCCATACCCACAACGATCAGCAAATAGATGATGAGATAGCGTCCGGTACAGCGCAGGATCCCACTAACGCTGTTAGTGTAGTGGCTCACGCTACGATCGAATTTCGCGTTAAACCAACCAAAAAATCCTTTTTTCTCATGATGATCGGCTGATGCGGGTTTCAATAATGTAGCGCAAAGCGCGGGGGTCAGGATCAGCGCCACCAGTACGGACAGCGCCATGGCGGAGACGATGGTGATAGAGAATTGCCGATAAATCGCTCCCGTAGAACCGCCAAAGAAGGCCATCGGGACAAACACCGCCGAGAGCACCATGGCAATGCCAACCAGCGCCCCCTGTATTTGCGCCATCGATTTTTCCGTCGCCTCTTTTGGCGGAAGCTTCTCTTCAACCATGACGCGTTCGACGTTTTCCACCACCACGATAGCATCGTCGACCAGAAGGCCTATTGCCAGCACCATGCCAAACATGGTTAGCGTATTGATGGAGTAACCGAACGTTGCCAGGACGGCAAAGGTGCCGAGCAGGACGACCGGAACCGCAATAGTGGGGATCAGCGTGGCCCGGATATTCTGTAAAAACAGGTACATTACCAGGAAGACGAGGATAATCGCCTCAAACAGCGTCTTCACGACCTCATGAATTGAGATTTTCACAAACGGCGTGGTGTCGTAAGGATAGACGACCTTCATCCCCTGGGGGAAGTATGGCTGCAGTTCGGCAAGCTTCGCTTTAATCGCAGCGGCAGTATCGAGGGCATTGGCGCCGGTAGCGAGTTTAATTCCCAAGCCTGAAGCCGGTTTTCCATTGATTTTAGCGACAACGTTGTAGTTCTCACCACCCAGCTCAATACGCGCCACATCTTTCAGATGCACCACTGAGCCATCCGCGTTCACGCGCAGCGTCACTTTGCCAAACTCTGCCGGGTCTTTCAGCCGTGTCTGAGCAATGATGGAGGCGTTTAGCTGCTGGCCTTTAAGGGCTGGCGTACCGCCAAGCTGGCCTGCTGCAATCTGATCGTTCTGTATCTGTAGCTGGTTAATGACGTCGACAGGCGTGAGGTTGTACTTATTCAGGAGATTGCCGTCCAGCCAGACGCGCATTGCATACTGCGCCCCGAAGAGCTGTACATCGCCAACGCCGTTAAGGCGGCTGATGGTATCTTTGACGTTCGATGCGACATAGTCAGAGATATCATCCTGAGTGGTGCTGGCGTTATCGGAGATGAATCCAGCAACCATCAAGAAGCTACTGCTTGATTTCTCGACGCTAATCCCCTGCTGCTGTACTTCCTGAGGCAGAAGCGGCGTCGCCAGCTGGAGTTTATTCTGCACCTGAACTTGCGCAATATCCGGATCCGTACCCGACGTAAAGGTCAGAGTGATGGTCACGCCGCCTGCAGAATCGCTGGTTGAGGACATGTACATCAGGTTATCGATACCGTTCATGTTCTGTTCGATAACCTGAGTCACCGTATCCTGAACGGTTTGCGCGTCCGCACCCGGATAGGTTGCGGAGATCGCCACCGCTGGCGGCGCGATAGTCGGGTATTGTGCAATCGGTAGCTGCATAATCGCGAGGCCACCAGCAATCATCATGATGATCGCCAGCACCCAGGCGAAGACCGGTCGATGAATAAAAAACTTAGACATAGGGATTTGTACCTTATTGCGCGACGGACGTCGCGGTATCCTCTTCGGCCTTCACGGTGACGCCGGGACGTACTTTCTGCAGACCGCTGACGATAACTTTTTCACCGGCTTTCAGACCGCTGGTGACTAACCACTTATCGCCAATCGCCTGCGCAGCGGTGACAGCCCGCGTTTCCACCTGGTTTTTGTCATTAACGAGCATCACGCTGGCCTCGCCGCGCGGCGTGCGGGTGACTCCCTGCTGGGGAACGAGAATGGCATTCGGCGACACGCCTTCATCAATGCGGGCGCGAACAAACATTCCTGGCAGCAAAGCGTGCTGTGGGTTAGGGAAAATCGCGCGTAGCGTAATTGAGCCGGTGCTCTCATCCACGGTGACATCAGAAAACTGTAAAGCGCCCTGAAGCGTATAAGGCTGACCGTTTTCCATAATCAACTGCACGTTTTTGGTGTCATTGCCGTGCTGCAGACTTTCCTGTTTCAGGCGCATGAAATCATTACTGGATTCGGTAACGTCCACATAAATGGGGTCGAGCTGCTGTACCGTCGCCATCGCGTCGGCCTGACCGTTCGTCACCAGGGCGCCTTCGGTCACGCTCGATTTGCCGATACGGCCGCTGATGGGAGAGGTCACTTTGGTGTAGGCCAGATTAATACGCGCGCTTTCCACGGCTGCTTTTGCAGCGATAACATCGGCATCAGCCTGGCGTGCGGTCGCCACCGCCTGATCGTACTCTTGCTGGCTGATATATTTTGTGCCGAGAAGAGGCGCGTAGCGTTTTACCGTTAAATGGGCGATGGCGGCTGCGGCCTCCGCTTTCGCTTCATCGCCCTTTGTGCTGTTGTAAGCTGCCTGATAGGTCGCCGGATCGATTTGATAAAGCGACTGTCCTGCGCTGACATCGCTACCTTCGACAAAGTTACGCTGCAGGATTATTCCATTCACCTGCGGGCGGACTTCCGCGACGCGGTAGGCTGATGTGCGGCCGGGTAGCTCCGTGGTGACGGATAGCGGCGCGCTGTGTACCACATAAACGGAAACCTGGGGTATCTGTGCATGTGGTTGCCCATCGCCTGAATTATCGCAACCGCTGAGCAAGATAGCCGAGATGATAAGGCTGGATAAAAGTGTAACCCTGACATGAGGTGTCATTGCTGTTCCTTATAGATTATGAGCCTGACTTGGCCACGAATCTGTGCAAGAAATAATGAATTAAAATGCGGTTTGTTATCCTACAAATAAAAAACGGTGGATGTAAGACATAGTTATTTTTTATCCATCAGCAAGGCACGTAAAAACAAAATATCAGGGATTATGTTTTTAGAATGATCTCAAATTAAAATTTGCTTACATTGATATTTAATTCATGAATGAATTGGGATTAATTATTTGTTGTATGTATTTATTTTATTTTAGTTTGAGATTTATCTTATCTGTATTTTTGCTAAACAATATTGATTGTCAGATGCTAGGTTTATACCTATTCAGCTATTTCCCACACTCTCAATCTGGCGTTGAGTGGAGCACCGTATGCCTAGAAGAACGAAAGAAGATGCGCTAAAGACCCGGCAGCTTCTGATTGAGTCCGCCATTCAGCAGTTTGCCCTACGCGGCGTGACCAGCACCACCTTAGCCGATATTGCTGATGCTGCTGGCGTCACGCGCGGAGCGGTATACTGGCACTTTGCGAGCAAAGCGGAGCTATTTAATGAAATGTGGCAACAGCAGCTGCCGCTACGCGACCTGCTTCAGCATGAATTTAACCTTAAAGACGATCAGGATCCACTCAGCACGCTACGAGAAAAATTTATTATTGGTTTACAATATATCGCCAATAATCCCCGTCAGCGTGCGTTGATGCAAATTCTGTATCAGAAATGTGAGTTTTCCAGCGACATGATGCCGGAAGCTGAGATTCGTAAGAGAATTGGATTTAGTTATCCGATTATTGGCGGGATTTTGCAGCTCTGTATTCGTAACGGATTATTACCAGCGGAAACGAATGTTGAAGTTTCATTAATTGTTTTACACAGCGCGTTTACCGGTATTATTAAAAACTGGCTGGTGGAGCCGGGACAATTTGATCTGTATCGCCAGGCGCCCGCTTTGGTTGATAATATTATGTCGATCCTTTGTGGGACTACACGACAGCTGGCGACAGTGAGCCATTACAATCAATGAAATAAAAAAGGCGCTTCCCCATGCCGAAGAGCGCCTTTTATATCAAACATTTAACTGATTAGTATCAGTTCATGCCGTATTTTTTCAATTTTTTACGCAGAGTACCACGGTTGATGCCCATCATCAGGGCAGCACGGGTCTGGTTACCGCGGGTGTATTGCATCACCATGTCCAACAGGGGCTGTTCTACTTCAGCCAGTACCAGCTCATACAGATCATTAACATCCTGACCGTTCAGTTGAGCAAAATAGTTCTTCAGTGCCTGTTTAACCGAGTCACGCAGGGGCTTTTGAGTCACCTGATCCTGAGAGTTAACGGTAGAAACGGTCAGTACGTCAGAATTTACGCGTTGTTCGAACATAGTTCTGTCAGCTCTTTATTTCTATTACGCAAAATTTTCGAAGTATGCCTCCAACGCCTCCAGCTGTTCGCTGGAATCTTCTATGGCGTTGAATGTGCGCCGAAACTGGTCATCTGGAGCGTGTTCCTGCAGATACCAGGATACGTGTTTGCGTGCGATTCGGTACCCTTTTGCCTGGCCATAAAAGCCATGCAGTTCCCGAACGTGTGCACAAAGCAAGCGCTTAACCTCTGCCAACGGCAGCGGGGGCAGCAGCTCTCCAGTGTCCAGATAGTGCTGGATTTCCCGAAAGATCCAGGGTCTTCCCTGAGCGGCACGGCCTATCATAAGGGCATCTGCCCCCGTATAGTCGAGCACAGCTCTGGCTTTAAGCGGGTCAGTAATGTCGCCATTCGCGATAACCGGAATGGAAACTTTCTGCTTAACTGCCCGAATACTGTCGTACTCAGCATCTCCGTTAAACAAGCAGGCGCGCGTGCGTCCGTGAATAGTCAGAGCCTGAATGCCACATTCTTCAGCCAGTTGGGCAATTTCTACACAGTTACGGTGTTCCGGTTCCCAACCGGTGCGAATCTTGAGAGTTACGGGAACGTCCACTGCTTTGACGACCGCCGTCAGGATGGACTTCACCTGGTCGGGGTACTGCAAGAGGGCTGAACCTGCAAGCTTACGATTCACCTTTTTAGCCGGACACCCCATATTGATATCAATAATCTGGGCGCCGCTTTCCACGTTAATACGGGCGGCTGCAGCCATCTCTTCCGGCACGCTGCCGGCGATTTGCACGGTACGAATACCGGGCTCATCAACGTGCACCATCCGTAAGCGGGACTTGTCGCTCTCCCAAACCTGCGGGTTGGAGGACATCATCTCGGATACGGTCAATCCTGCTCCCATCTCGTAACACAACGTCCGGAATGGTCTGTCAGTAATGCCAGCCATAGGCGCTGCGATGAGTCGATTCCTGAGCTGGTAGTGTCCGATGCGCATGAGTTAAGAAATGACCATACTGTGACTGCAAGGCGGCGTATATTACGCATTTTTTGCACGAGATGAAAGGCCAAACTTTGAGCAATCCTCTGCGGTGGATCAAAGAATCGCCGTGAAGATTAGCGTCCATGAATAATTAGCTTTATAAATCATTGCATTAAAAATATGTGATGAATTTATCTACACATATAATTTTGTCTAACTTCTCATTTTTTCTTCCCGGAGCCGGCTGCGGGCAAGATAATCTGCTGAAGAAATCAGCAAATTACCTTGGCTTTATGTGAGTTAGCTCTCATTTCAGAACATGATCGTGAAGCATCTCTGATGTTTACTCTATGACCACGCGACCGTTCAGCGGCTGTACCGGACGATTGTTATCGTGATGCATAGCGTGGCTGAATTTTGCCAGCTGCGCTGAAGAAAGGGTCAGGGGATGCTTAAGCACAATCCAGGTTACCCCTTCTGAACAAGGC
Organism: Klebsiella grimontii; assembly: GCF_900200035.1. Lineage (GTDB taxonomy): Bacteria > Pseudomonadota > Gammaproteobacteria > Enterobacterales > Enterobacteriaceae > Klebsiella > Klebsiella grimontii. Next base: position 141,307 of record NZ_FZTC01000045.1, on the reverse strand, counting down.
GGAGTGGTCAGAGAGCCGCTAAAGCGCCAGTAGGTTTTATCTACGGGAAGCAGGACGTTGAGATCCATTTGCGTGACAATTTTAGCCGTCTGCTCAGCCTGCTCGGGCATGGTGGCCCACAGCTTGTTCAGTTCTGTATTTTCCGCGCCCTGCTCGAACATCACCGCCACCACGGCGACGGCGCCTTTAGCGTTCTTATGTACCAGATGCATCTCCATCGCATAGTGCTTGCCGTGGACCGTGTTTTCGCTCGGGGCATGGAAATGGAACTGCTGGAGGATAAATGGCGTACCGTCAATCGTAATGGTGTCCGCTGTCGTGGTCTTTAGCGCCGCCTGGATGGTATGGCCATTATTAATGAGCGTGATTGGGCCATCGATGTAGTGCGTATCCAGCGGTGAAAGGTGGGTTTTGAACGTGGCATCGATGTTGATGGGGGATTGGTTCATGCCGTTCTGGCAGGTTTTATACTCCTCATTGAGCGCCCCCCAGTGTTCCGGCGAACCTTCGCCTTCATAGCTCCAGTGGGAAGCGAAAACCGTAACGGGCATCATGCTTAACGCCAACAATGCCGCCTTGCCTAAAGATGTTTTCATATAATTCGTCCGATGAATAGAATGATGATTTTATTGGTAACTACAATACGTTACCTCATCATCTTATTCTTATTGAGCGCAAGATTATGTACAGAAAACGCGAAAAGTTGTGGCCTGCGATGAGGCCACAAGGAGAGATTACTTTTTATAACCGGTAATCCGGCACCACTCCTCTTTTTCCACGACGGGATCGAGCTCAAAGAGCTCGGCGTAGGCTTCACAAACGCTTTCCGCCTGGCTGGCAAGGATACCGGAAAGCCCCAGCAGACCGCCTGTAACCGGCAGCACGCTGATAAGAGGGGCCAGCTCGCGTAATGGGCCAGCCAGAATGTTGGCGACCACCACATCGGCTTTCATCGCCTCTGGCTGATCCTTGGGCAGATAAAGTTCCAGGCGTTCAGAGACCCCGTTACGTTCGGCATTATCGCGGCTGGCCTGAATGGCCTGCGGATCGATATCAATACCGATAGCTTTCGCCGCGCCCAGCTTTAATGCCGCGATAGCCAGAATGCCTGAGCCGCAGCCAAAATCGATAATCGTTTTACCCGCGAGATCGAGTCCATCCAGCCACTGCAGGCACATCGCGGTGGTGGGATGCGTACCGGTACCAAACGCCAGGCCCGGGTCGAGCATCACGTTCACGGCGTTTTCATCCGGAACATCGCGCCAGCTCGGGCAAATCCACAGTCGTTGACCAAAGCACATAGGGTGGAAGTTATCCATCCACTCGCGCTCCCAGTCTTTATCTTCCAGTTGTTCGATTTTATGCACGAAACCGACGCCCAACAGCGGATGCTGCTGCAGAATGGCGACCACCTCTGCCATATCGGTTTCGGCGTCAAACAGACCGATAACGTCCGTATCGCCCCACAGACGGGTTTCACCCGGTAGAGGTTCGAATACCGGCGTATCGTGAGTATCCTGGAAAGTAATGGAAACGGAACCCGCTTCCATCAGCGCATCACTCAGCTCTTCCGCGTTCGCGCCGGTAGTATTCAATTTCAGTTGGATCCATGGCATGGCAAAACTCTTTATTTATCAGTAGTCAATACGGCGGCTTGCGGGGCGGAGGTACCGAACCGGTTTCCGACCAGGAAAGCCAATAAGCTTAACAGCAACGAGGGCACTATCGGATGGAAGCCCAGGTACTGAAGATTAAAAGTGGCGAGTATGGCATAGAGTACGCCGCCGACGATCATCGCGCTCAATGCGCCTGTTGCATTCGCCCGTTCCCAGTACAGACCCAGAACCAGCGGCCATAAGAACACGGCCTCAAGGCCGCCGAACGCCAGCAGGTTGAGCCAGATGATCATCTCAGGCGGACGCCAGGCGGCCAGCATCATCAGGATCCCCAGCACCAGCGTGGCGATCGTTGAGATCCGCTTTAGCTTCTGTTCATTATGTTTTTTCGTCGGCTGAGCGCTGAGCCAAAGATCTTTAATGATCGTAGCTGAAGCCTGCAATAAATGGGCATTGACGTTCGACATGATCGCGGCCATCGGGGCCGCCAGAAACAGACCCGCAGCCCAGGGGGGGAGAACCTGCACCATCAGGGTCGGGATAACCTGATCCGGGACGGTCAGGTGGGGCAAAACGGCTCTACCCAGCGCGCCGGCCAGATGCATACCAAACATCAGGATCGCGACAACGATGGTACCGATGATGATGCCGCGGTGCACCGCTTTACTATCTTTATAAGAGATGCAGCGCACGGCGGTGTGCGGCAGGCCGATAACCCCGAAGCACACCAGAACCCAGAAGGAGGTCATAAATGCCGGAGTGAGGATATCGTTCGCTCCGTGCGGCGATACCAGCTTCGGGTCGATATGCTGCAGCGTATCCACGGCGTTATGCAATCCGCCTGCCGCGTGTACGACGCCAACCAGCAAGACGATGGTGCCGATCAGCATGACCATACCTTGCATCGTGTCGTTGAGGACGCTGGCGCGGAAGCCGCCGAAGGCGGTGTACAGCGCGATAGTGATGCCGAAGATCAGCAGGCCCGTTTCATATTTGATGCCGGCGGCGGTTTCCAGCAGGCGGGCGCCGCCGATAAACTGCACGGCAATCGCCCCGACAAAGGCGACCAGTAGGCTTACGCTCGCTATCCAGACGACCGCGCGGCTTTGGTAGCGCGCCTGTAGCATATCGTTAAGGGTAATCGCGTTATAGCGCCGCGCCAGAATGGCGAACTTTTTGCCGAGTATCCCTAATGACAGCCAGATTGTTGGCACCTGAATCATCGCCAGCAGCACCCAGCCAAGTCCATATTTATAGGCGGCTCCCGGCCCGCCGATAAAAGAACTGGCGCTGATATAGGTGGCGGTTAGCGTCATTGCGAGAACGAAGCCGCCCATCGAACGGCTACCGAGAAAGTATTCGCTGAGAAAGCTGCCGCTGCTGCGTTTGCGCATCGCGTAAATCGACAGACCAAACACGACCAACAGGTAAACGAGCAGTACAACGATGATTTCAAACTGCATCGTTATCCTCCAGGGAAATATCGCGGAAGATGAAACGCACCATCGCCCAGCACAGCAGAATAAACACCAGCGGTACCAGCAGGCAGGCCATTTCAAACCAGTGCGGCAGACCGGTGATACCAATACCGACGCCCGGCAGATAGGCGGCAGCCAGCCAGGCCGCAAGGTAGAGAAGGGTTAGCCACAGCGCCCAGCGCGCCTCTTTATGGGCCTGAACAAAACGCTTGTCCATTTTTTGTCCCCTGAGGATGAAGAAAGCGGGGATTGTACCGCATGGCAAAGAGGAGGGGAGAGAAAAAGAAAAAAGGCCGGGTTATCCGGCCTTTTGCAACGATGGCAGAATTACTTCTCCTGCAATCCGAGTTTTTTCTCCAGATAGTGGATATTGGTGCCACCATTCTGGAAATGCTCGTCGTTCATGATGCGAATCTGCAGATCAACGTTGGTTTTGATGCCGTCGATAATCAGCTCCTGCAGCGCATTCTTCATGCGGGCAATCGCGACATCACGGTTTTCGCCATAGCAGATCAGCTTCCCGATCATGGAGTCATAGTACGGAGGCACGGTGTAGCCTGCGTAGATATGAGACTCCCAGCGCACGCCAAAACCGCCCGGCGCGTGGAAGCGGGTAATTTTACCCGGGCTCGGCAGGAAGGTATTCGGGTCTTCGGCGTTGATACGGCATTCCACCGCATGGCCTTTAACCACAACTTCTTCCTGCTTGATGGACAGCGGCTGCCCTGCAGCGATACGCAGCTGTTCTTTAATCAGGTCGACGCCGGTGATCATTTCGGTTACCGGATGTTCAACCTGAATACGGGTGTTCATTTCGATGAAATAGAACTCGCCGTTTTCGAACAGGAACTCAAAAGTACCCGCGCCGCGATAGCCGATATCGACGCACGCTTTGGAGCAACGCTCGCCGATATAGCGACGCAGTTCCGGCGTAATGCCCGGTGCTGGCGCCTCTTCGACCACTTTCTGGTGACGACGCTGCATGGAGCAGTCGCGCTCAGCCAGATAGATAGCGTTACCCTGGCCGTCAGCCAGTACCTGGATCTCGATGTGACGAGGATTCTCCAGGTATTTCTCCATATACACCATGTCGTTGTTGAAAGCGGCTTTCGCTTCCGCTTTGGTCATGGAGATGGATTGCGCCAGCTCAGCATCGCTGCGCACGACGCGCATACCGCGACCGCCGCCGCCGCCGGAGGCTTTGATAATCACCGGGTAGCCAATGCGTTTTGCATGAGCGCGGTTAACGTCCATATCTTCGCCCAGCGGGCCGTCAGAGCCCGGTACGGTCGGAACGCCGGCTTTCTTCATCGCGGTGATAGCCGACACTTTATCGCCCATCAGGCGGATGGTGTCAGCTTTCGGACCGATAAAGATAAAGCCGGAACGCTCAACCTGCTCAGCGAAGTTTGCGTTTTCGGACAAAAATCCGTAACCCGGGTGAATAGCCACCGCGCCGGTGATTTCAGCAGCGCTGATAATCGCCGGGATATTAAGGTAGCTTTTTACGGACGGCGCCGGGCCGATACAGACCGTCTCATCCGCTAACAATACGTGTTTTAAATCGCGATCCGCCGTTGAGTGCACAGCAACGGTCTTGATGCCCAGTTCTTTACAGGCACGCAGGATACGCAATGCAATCTCGCCGCGGTTGGCGATAACAATTTTATCCAGCATGTTCGCCTCGTTATTCGATGACGACCAGTGGCTCGTCAAATTCTACCGGTTGACCACTTTCGACCAGAATGGCTTTCACCACGCCGGATTTATCGGCTTCGATCTGGTTCATCATTTTCATGGCTTCAACGATGCACAGGGTATCGCCCGCGTTAACTTTCTGACCGATTTCGATGAAGGCTTTCGCGTCCGGGCTCGGGGTGCGGTAGAAAGTACCAACCATTGGGGAACGTACGATGTGGCCACTGATTTCCGCTGCCGCAGGGGCTTCCATTGCTGGCGTTGCCGCAGAGGCGACTGCGTTAGACAGCGCTGGCTGTTGCTGCATCATCGGTGCGGCATAAGCCTGTTGCATCACCGGGAAACCTGCGTTTGGCGCGGCACGGCTGATGCGTACAGACTCTTCGCCTTCAGAAATTTCCAGTTCGGAGATGCCTGATTCTTCAACCAGCTCGATCAGTTTTTTAATCTTACGAATATCCATGAGTGGGTTCCGTACTCTTTGTTTAGTGTGATTGTGACAGGCGTGTTAGCACCGTCTGTAAAGCATATGAATTACTGCTGTTGCAAGATGCCGCGCTTCTTCAGAAGCCGACAGGTTAAGCCTCCGATGCTCGAAAGCAAAAAGCGAAACTTATCGGCCAATATGCGGCTATCTTCTGCCATTCTCGGGTAAAAAACAAAATATACCTTCGATGCGCGATTGTCACCTTTTCGGGACTCAAAAAGCCCGTCAGGAAAACCAAAGTCGCACATTATAACGATTTCGTAGCAATTGGCAGCTAAATACTGGTCTTATCAGGGAAGATTATCAACCGCTATCGTGAAAAGAGTGGCGGTTGATAAAAGAACTGCGGGAAACTGCACATATCCGGAATTAGCGCCACCACTGGCGGAACTTCTTGTATCGCCATGCCAGAAGCAGGACCGCCAGCAGCGCATAAATTATCGGTTGCGGGGATAAAATCTTCACCGACCACAGGTAGTGGATGGGGGCGAGGATCGCGACAACATAGACGAAGTTATGCAATGTTTGCCAGCGACGCCCCAATTTTCGCTGCATCGCTTGCGTTGACGTCGCCGCCAGCGCCAGCAGAATCAGCCAGCTGATTAACCCCAGCGTCAGGTAGGGGCGGGTGAACACTTCTGTACCCAATAGCGTCAGATTGTTAATCCCAAGTTCGAGCAGCGTATAGCTGGTCAAATGCAGCGTTGCCCAGGCAAAGCACCATAAACCGAGTAAACGCCGGGTGCGTATCAATAACGGCTGTTTAGCGTAGCGCGCCAGCGGCGAAACAAGCAAGGTAGCCAGCAGGAATTTAAGAGCCATCCTACCGGTGAAGTGCTGGATATCCTTTGCCGGATCGGCGCTGAAATACCCTTGATGCCCGGCCCAAAACAGCCAGACAAAAGGCAAAAAGCCGGCAAGATGGAGAAGCGCTTTCAGCCAGGTTATCTGCTTTACAGTCAGGCGCACTAGTAATTCTCCCGCAGGTTCAGGCCCCGGTAGAGCGAGGCCACTTCCTCGGCATAGCCGTTGAAGAGCAACGTTGGCTGGCGTTTGACGTCGAGTACGCCGCCTGCGCCGATAAAGCGCTCGGTTGCCTGCGACCAGCGGGGATGATCGACATGCGGGTTGACGTTGGCGTAGAAGCCATATTCCTCAGGCCCGGCGAGGTTCCAGGTGGTGGGGGGACGTTCACGAGTCAGTTCGATACTGACGATCGACTTTATCCCTTTGAAACCGTACTTCCAGGGAACGGTGAGTCGAACCGGCGCGCCGTTTTGCGGGGGCAGCGCTTTGCCATACACGCCGACGCTGAGCAGCGTCAGAGGATGCATGGCTTCATCGAGCCGCAGCCCTTCGACATAGGGATACGCCAGCCCGCCGCCGATAAAACGATCCTTCTGGCCCGGCATCTGCTCAGGCGCATAAAGCGTTTTAAACGCGACGTAGCGTGCATTGCTGGTGGGTTCGACCAGCGACAGCAGTTTATGTAGCGGGAAGCCGACCCACGGAATCACCATCGACCAGGCTTCGACGCAGCGCATGCGGTAAATTCTCTCCTCCAGCGGGAAACGGCTGGTCAGGTCGTCATGATCGAGCGTGAGGGGTTTTGCCACTTCACCGCCGATCGTTAGCGTCCAGGGGTTAGTGCGCAGGCTTCCGGCATTTGCCGCCGGATCGGCTTTATCCAGGCCGAACTCATAAAAGTTGTTGTAGCCTGATACCTTATCTTCCGGCGTTAACGTGAGATTGTTTTGCCATTGCGCCGGTTTATCGAACGTCAGCGCTTTACCCGCCGGTGCCGGCGGGCGGTCGTTGCCTTTAAACCAATCCAGCAGGTCAGCTTGCGCGGAGGGGGAGAGGGAAAGGGCGGTCGCGCTAATCCCCAGCATTTTCAGGACCTGGCGACGTTGCAACATAAAAACGGATTCTGCCGTCACGTCGGCTTCCGTCAGTTTTTTGGGTTTCATGGCATCCTCCGTCATGCGTTTTTCTTAGCATGGCGGAGGCGCAGCGTTATTGCGAATATGTCACGAAAAATTGCAGATTAGGCGATTTTGACCAGCGTGCGGCCCTGAATTTTATTGCTCATGATCTTATCGGCAAACGCAGGGGCTTCCGCGAGGGTGATTTCCGTTGCGCTTTGCGCGTAGAAAGATTCCGGGAGATCGCGAACCAGCCGCTGCCAGGCCTCGGCCCGGCGCGCGGGAGGGGTCATCACCGAGTCAACGCCCTGCAGGCGCACGTTACGCAGAATAAAGGGCATCACGGTAGTGGGCAGAGCAAAGCCGCCTGCCAGACCGCAGGCGGCGACGCAGCCGCCGTAGTTCATCTGCGCCAGTACTTTTGCCAGCACTTTATCGCCAACGGTGTCAACGGCACCGGCCCACAGCTGTTTTTCCAGCGGCCGGGTTTCGGCGAACTCATCGCGGCTAAGAATGCGCTGAGCGCCGAGGTTTTTAAGATATTCATGCGTGCTTTCGCGCCCGGAAACCGCCGCCACCTTGTACCCGAGATGATGCAGCAAAGCGACCGCGGTGCTGCCGACACCGCCGCTGGCCCCGGTGACCACCACTTCGCCGTCTTCAGGACGGATCCCGGCGTCTTCCAGCGCCATCACGCACAGCATCGCGGTGAAACCCGCGGTACCAATCACCATGGCTTTACGTCCATCCAGGCCTTGAGGCATCGCCACCAGCCAGTCGCCTTTAACGCGAGCGCGCTCCGCCAGACCGCCCCAGTGGTTTTCCCCCACGCCCCATCCGGTCAGCAGCACCTGCTGGCCGGCGTGGAAGCGAGGATCTTCGCTGCTGTGGACAAAACCGGCAAAATCGATGCCAGGAATCATCGGAAAGTTGCGGATAATTTTTCCTTTCCCGGTGATAGCCAGCGCATCTTTATAGTTGAGGCTGGACCATTGGACATCCACTGTCACATCGCCCTGTGGCAGCTGGCTGGCGTCAATGGTTTGCACCGAAGAGAGAGTTTTGCCATCCTGCTGTTCTAAGATTAAAGCCTGCATGCGCCGGTCCTCATAGGTTGGATGATTGGAAAATTTTTTCTGCAGACTATACTCGCTAACGGCATTATTACACCGACGTAACGCAATAAATTGCCAGATGCGCCAGCTTTGATAGTATGCGTCGCTCTTTAGAAAGTTAGTGCTTACTTTAGTTTAGGCGCCAGCACAGGAGCCCGGATGTTTATCGGGTAGTCATTCACACGCGGAGTTAACACAGGGATGCGATTAACGACGAAATTCTCAGCTTTTGTCACGTTGCTCACCGGCCTGACGATCTTTGTCACGCTGATTGGCGCTTCGCTGAGTTTTTATAACGGCATTCAGCTAAAAATGACTAACCGCGTTCAGGCGGTGGCGACGATGCTGGATAACCGTCTGGTCTCTATGTCCTTTGACCAGATTGAACCGCAGATGGATGAACTGATGACGCCGGTCGAAGCGGTGCGCGTTGATTTTCAGCTCAATGGCAAGTCGGTCTATAGCCATTCTCGCACCGATAACTATCGCCCTTTAGGCAGCAGCAAGCAGTTTCGCGCTATCACGGTCCCGTCGCTCAAACACCCAGGTATGGCTATCCATCTGGTATACCTGGATCCCATGGCCAATTACTTCCGTTCACTGCACGTCACCGCGCCGCTTTCCATCGCCATTGGTTTTATGGTGCTGATTATCTTTTTCTCCGTGCGCTGGATCCGTCGCCAGCTGGCGGGCCAGGAGCTACTGGAGCTTCGCACTGCGCGTATTCTTAATGGCGAACGTGGACCGCAGGTGCGCGGATCGGTACACGAGTGGCCAGCGAACACCAGTAGCGCGCTGGATATGCTGCTATCCGAACTTCAGTTCGCCAGCGATCAGCGAAGCCGCATGGATACCCTGATTCGTTCCTATGTCGCGCAGGATTCAAAAACCGGGCTGAGTAACCGATTATTTTTTGATAACCAGCTATCGACGCTGCTTGAAGATCAGGAGAAGGTGGGGTCATACGGCATCGTTATGATGATCCGCCTGCCGGATTTCGACCTGCTTCGCGATAACTGGGGGCGCGCGGCGACCGAAGAGCATTACTTTACGCTGATCAACATGCTTTCCACTTTCATCATGCGTTACCCTGGCGCGCTGCTGGCTCGCTACCATCGCAGCGATTTTGCCGTCTTGCTTCCGCATCGTACGTTAAAAGAGGCGGACAGCATTGCCGGGTTGCTATTGAAAGCCATGGACGCTCTGCCGCCGACGCGCATTCTCGATCGTGACGATATGATGCATATCGGGATCTGTGCTTTCCGTAGCGGGCAAACGGCGGCTCAGGTGATGGAACATGCGGAAGCGGCTACGCGCAATGCGGTGCTGCAGGGCAGCAATAGCTGGGCTGTCTATGATGACTCTCTGCCGGAGAAAGGGCGTGGCAACGTGCGCTGGCGTACCCTTATCGAGCAGATGCTCAGCCGAGGCGGGCCGCGACTTTACCAGAAACCGGCGGTGACTCGCGACGGTCGCGTACATCATCGCGAGCTAATGTGCCGTCTGTATGATGGCAAGGAAGAGGTGATTGCGGCGGAATATATGCCGATGGTGCTGCAGTTTGGCCTGGCGGAAGAGTATGACCGCCTGCAAATTACGCGACTGCTGCCGTTTTTAGGCTTCTGGCCGGAAGAAAACCTCGCGCTGCAAGTGACGGTTGAGTCTTTAATCCGCCCCCGATTCCAGCGCTGGCTGCGCGATACTTTGATGCAATGCGAAAAATCGCACCGTCGACGTATTATTTTTGAACTTGCAGAGGCGGATGTTTGTCAATATATCGGCCGCCTGCAGCCGGTTATGCGGTTGGTTAACGCTTTAGGTATTCGGATCGCCGTTGTTCAGGCCGGTCTGACGCTGGTTGGAACTAGCTGGATCAAGCAGCTCGACGTTGAAGTGATTAAGCTGCATTCGGGGTTATCGCGCAATATAGAAAAACGCAGTGAAAATCAGCTGCTGGTCCAGAGCCTGGTTGAGGCCTGTAAAGGAATGCCGGTTCAGGTTTTCGCAACCGGCGTGCTCAGCCGAAGCGAGTGGCAGGTGCTGTCTCAATGCGGTGTTACCGGCGGTCAGGGGGAATTTTTTGCCGCCTCACAGCCACTTGACACAAATGTGAAAAAATATTCGCAAAGATACTCTGTTTGATCTGCCGTTTAGCGTGATTTCACGTAGAATAATGCGCGCCATAGTGATGGGGGTGTGCTTGTCTACCTGCCGGATTGTCGCAATGTAAATGCCAGTGAATGACCTTTGACAGGTTGCAGATTCAAGCGCGGAGCGCTGCTGAAGATTTCTGCGTCGGACGGACTCAGTCAAATTTGTAACAAAGGTAACGAACTGCACTAATTTTCACCGCAGCAGATGATTTTTGCGCCTTGTCGCTGCTGCGCGTGGTTGGTAAAGTAAGCGGATTTTGTTTTCCGCCCCAGCTTTCAGGATTATCCCTTAGTATGTTAAAAAAATTTCGTGGCATGTTTTCCAATGACCTGTCCATTGACCTGGGTACCGCGAATACCCTGATTTATGTAAAAGGACAAGGCATCGTATTGAATGAGCCTTCCGTTGTGGCCATTCGTCAGGATCGTGCCGGATCGCCGAAAAGCGTCGCCGCTGTGGGTCATGAAGCGAAGCAGATGCTTGGGCGTACACCGGGCAACATTGCAGCTATTCGCCCAATGAAAGACGGCGTTATCGCCGACTTCTTCGTTACCGAAAAAATGCTCCAGCACTTTATTAAACAGGTGCACAGCAACAGCTTTATGCGTCCGAGCCCGCGCGTGCTGGTCTGCGTACCGGTTGGCGCGACCCAGGTTGAGCGTCGCGCGATTCGCGAATCCGCACAGGGCGCTGGCGCCCGTGAAGTCTTCCTGATTGAAGAGCCGATGGCGGCTGCGATCGGCGCCGGTCTGCCGGTCTCCGAAGCAACGGGTTCGATGGTTGTGGATATCGGCGGCGGTACCACTGAAGTGGCGGTTATCTCTCTGAACGGTGTGGTTTACTCCTCCTCCGTCCGTATCGGCGGCGACCGTTTTGACGAAGCCGTCATTAATTATGTCCGTCGTAACTATGGTTCCCTGATCGGCGAAGCGACTGCAGAACGTATTAAGCACGAGATCGGTTCCGCTTATCCGGGTGATGAAGTTCGCGAAATCGAAGTTCGCGGGCGTAACCTTGCTGAAGGCGTGCCGCGCGGCTTTACGCTGAACTCTAACGAAATCCTCGAAGCGCTGCAGGAGCCGTTGACCGGCATCGTCAGCGCGGTGATGGTCGCGCTGGAACAGTGCCCGCCGGAACTGGCTTCCGATATCTCCGAACGCGGAATGGTTCTGACCGGCGGTGGCGCACTGTTGCGCAACCTTGACCGTCTGTTAATGGAAGAGACAGGAATACCTGTCGTAGTTGCAGAAGATCCACTGACCTGCGTCGCTCGTGGCGGCGGCAAGGCACTGGAAATGATCGATATGCACGGCGGCGACTTGTTCAGCGAAGAGTAGTCAGCCTGAGATCCGGGTAGCTGGCCTACGGCTGCCCCGATCTTAACTGACACGAGAATACGCATAGCCTATGAAGCCAATTTTTAGCCGTGGCCCGTCGCTACAGATTCGCCTTATTCTGGCGGTTTTGGTGGCGCTTGGCGTGATAATCGCCGACAGCCGCCTGGGTACGTTCAGCCAAATTCGAACGTACATGGATACTGCCGTCAGCCCTTTCTACTTTGTTTCTAATGGTCCACGGGAATTGCTGGATAGCGTTTCGCAAACGCTGGCCACCCGCGACCAGCTCGAACTGGAAAACCGCGCGTTGCGCCAGGAACTGTTGCTGAAGAACAGCGATCTGTTGATGCTGGGCCAGTACAAGCAGGAGAACGCGCGTCTGCGGGAACTGCTGGGCTCTCCGCTGCGTCAGGACGAGCAAAAAATGGTGACCCAGGTCATCTCAACGGTTAACGACCCCTATAGCGATCAGGTCGTTATCGATAAAGGCAGCGTTAACGGCGTTTATGAAGGCCAGCCGGTGATCAGCGATAAAGGCGTTGTGGGTCAGGTGGTGGCGGTGGCGAAACTGACCAGCCGCGTGCTGCTGATTTGCGATGCCACGCATGCGTTACCGATTCAGGTACTGCGTAACGATATTCGCGTGATTGCCGCAGGCAACGGCTGTACCGACGATTTGCAGCTGGAACATCTGCCGGCCAATACCGATATTCGCGTCGGCGACGTCCTGGTGACTTCGGGCCTCGGCGGCCGCTTCCCTGAAGGGTATCCGGTAGGGGTGGTTTCGTCCGTTAAGCTGGATACGCAGCGCGCGTATACGGTGATTCAGGCGCGTCCGACAGCCGGTCTGCAGCGCCTGCGTTACCTGCTGCTGCTATGGGGAGCCGATCGCAACGGCGCGAATCCGATGACGCCGGAAGAGGTTCATCGCGTAGCGAATGAACGCCTGATGCAGATGATGCCGCAGGTTCTGCCTGCGCCAGATGCGATGGGGCCGCAGATGCCGGCTCCGGCAACCGGTATGCCACAGCAGTCTCAGCCAGCGGGGGGGCAATAGTGGCAAGTTACCGTAGCCAGGGACGCTGGGTTATCTGGCTCTCGTTTCTTATCGCACTATTGCTGCAAATAATGCCCTGGCCGGCGGACATTAGCGTTTACCGGCCAAACTGGGTATTGCTTATCCTGTTGTACTGGATCCTCGCGCTGCCCCACCGGGTTAATGTCGGCACAGGCTTTGTGATGGGGGCGATCCTCGATCTCATCAGCGGCTCGACGCTTGGCGTTCGCGCACTATCATTAAGTATTGTGGCTTATCTGGTCGCGCTGAAATATCAGCTGTTCCGCAATCTGGCGCTCTGGCAACAGGCTCTGGTAGTCGTCATGTTATCCCTCTCCGTGGATATCATTGTTTTCTGGGCAGAGTTTTTAGTGATCAACGTCTCTTTCCGTCCGGAAGTGTTCTGGAGTAGTGTAGTAAACGGTGTGCTCTGGCCATGGATTTTCCTGCTGATGCGTAAAGTGCGCCAGCAGTTTGCGGTGCAATAAGGTTGATATGACGACTCTGTATCTTGCTTCAGGTTCTCCGCGTCGGCAGGAACTGCTGACTCAGCTTGGCCTCGCTTTTGAGCGCGTGGTTCCCGGTATTGAGGAACTGCGCCGCCCGCAGGAGAGTGCTCAGCAGTATGTGGTCCGTCTGGCGCGCGAAAAGGCGCAGGCTGGCGTCGCGCTGGCACCGCTCGATCTGCCCGTTTTGGGCGCGGATACCATTGTCATCCTGAACGGTGACGTGCTGGAAAAACCGCGCGATGCCGGGCACGCCGCAGAAATGTTGCGCATGCTTTCCGGGAAAACCCATCAGGTGATGACCGCCGTGGCGCTGGCCGATAAGCAGCAGACGCTGGATTGCCTGGTGGTCACGGAGGTTACTTTCCGCGTGCTCTCAGTACAGGATATCGCCGATTATGTCGCCAGCGGCGAACCGTTAGATAAAGCAGGTGCATACGGTATTCAGGGGTTGGGTGGCTGTTTCGTCAGGAAGATAAATGGCAGCTATCACGCCGTAGTTGGCTTACCGCTAGTGGAAACGTATGAGTTGCTAAGTAACTTTAACTCACTGCGTGAAGAAAAGGGATAAAGATGACTGCTGAACTATTAGTTAACGTAACGCCATCAGAAACGCGCGTCGCTTACATTGATGGCGGTATTCTTCAGGAAATTCATATTGAGCGTGAAGCGCGACGCGGAATAGTAGGCAATATCTACAAGGGTCGTGTCAGTCGGGTGCTGCCGGGAATGCAGGCGGCTTTTGTAGATATTGGCCTGGATAAGGCCGCGTTTCTGCACGCTTCCGATATTATGCCGCATACCGAGTGCGTGGCGGGCGAAGAGCAAAAGCAGTTCGCCGTCCGCGATATCTCCGAGCTGGTGCGTCAGGGGCAGGATTTAATGGTGCAGGTGGTGAAAGATCCTCTCGGCACCAAAGGCGCCCGCCTGACCACCGATATCACCATTCCTTCTCGCTATCTGGTCTTTATGCCCGGGGCTTCGCACGTCGGCGTCTCTCAGCGTATTGAAAGCGAAGCGGAACGCGAACGCCTGAAAAAAGTGGTCTCTGAATACTGTGACGAACAGGGCGGATTCATTATCCGTACCGCGGCGGAAGGCGTTCATGAGCAGGAGATGGCCGCAGATGCCGCCTATCTCAAGCGCGTCTGGACAAAAGTGATGGAGCGCAAAAAGCGCCAGCAGACGCGTTATCAAATGTACGGTGAGCTGGCGCTGGCGCAGCGCGTGCTGCGTGATTTCGCCGATGCGCATCTTGACCGTATTCGCGTGGACTCCCGTCTGACCTACGAATCGCTGCTTGAGTTTACCGCCGAATATATTCCGGAGATGACCAGCAAGCTGGAGCACTACAGCGGCCGCCAGCCGATTTTCGATCTTTTCGACGTGGAAAACGAAATTCAGCGCGCGCTGGAGCGTAAAGTTGAGCTGAAATCAGGCGGTTATCTGATCATTGATCAAACGGAAGCGATGACCACCGTTGATATCAACACCGGCGCATTCGTCGGTCACCGTAATCTTGACGATACTATCTTTAATACCAATATTGAGGCGACCCAGGCGATTGCTCGTCAGCTACGGCTGCGCAATCTCGGCGGGATTATCATCATTGATTTCATTGATATGAACAATGAAGATCACCGTCGCCGGGTGCTGCACTCTCTTGAGCAGGCGCTGAGCAAAGACCGGGTTAAAACCAGCATTAACGGCTTCTCCCAGCTTGGACTGGTAGAGATGACCCGCAAGCGCACTCGTGAAAGCGTGGAGCACGTGCTGTGTAATGAGTGTCCTACCTGCCACGGGCGCGGTACGGTGAAAACGGTGGAAACGGTGTGCTATGAAATCATGCGCGAAATCGTGCGCGTGCATCACGCCTACGATTCCGACCGATTCCTGGTCTATGCTTCTCCTGCGGTAGCGGAAACGCTGAAAGGGGAAGAGTCGCACGCGCTGGCAGAAGTCGAGATCTTTGTCGGTAAGCAGGTCAAAGTACAAATTGAACCGCTCTATAATCAAGAGCAGTTTGATGTCGTAATGATGTAATCATCCGTTTGCTTGCTGATGTCGGGATAAAGAGGCGGGCGAAAGGATGACGCGTAACAGGCTGACAAGGAGAGATGCGTGAGGCGACTGCCCGGGATATTACTGCTCACCGCGGCAACATTGATTGTTGTCGTCGCACTGCTGGTGAGCGGTCTGCGTCTCGTTCTGCCGCAGTTGAACAGCTGGCGTCCACAGGTGCTGGAAAAAGTCTCCGCGATGGCCGGCGTGCCGGTCGATGCCTCAAACATTGTCGCCAGCTGGCAGACGTTTGGCCCGACGCTTGATGTCCGTGATGTTAAGGCCGGCCTGAATGACGGCGGTGAGCTTTCCGTCAAACGCGTCACTCTGGCACTCGACGTCTGGCAAAGCCTGCTGCATATGCGCTGGCAGTTTCGCGATCTAACCTTCTGGCAGCTGCAGATTCATACCAATACTCCTATTCAAACCAATAACGGCGGTGAAGGGCTGAAAACCGACCGTATCAGCGATCTTTTTCTCCGCCAGTTCGACCACTTTATCCTTCGCGATAGCCATCTGAGCTTCCTGACGATCTCGGGTCAGCGGGCAGAACTCTCGATCCCGCAGCTTACCTGGCTGAACGGTAAAAATCGCCATCGCGCTGAGGGGCAGCTTAGTCTTAGCAGCCTGACCGGCCAGCATGGCGTGATGCAGGTGCGCATGGACCTGCGCGATGAAGACGGCTTGCTCAATAAGGGGCGCGTCTGGCTTCAGGCCGATGATATCGACGTTAAGCCATGGCTTGGTCGCTGGATGCAGGACAACATCGCCCTGCAAAGCGCGCGGTTTAGCCTCGAAGGCTGGATGACTATCGATAAAGGCGACGTCGCCAGCGGGGATGTATGGCTGAAAAAAGGCGGCGCCAGCTGGCAGGGCGACAAAGATAAGCATCATCTCTCGGTTGATAATCTGACGGCGCACATCTATCGCGATAATCAAAGCTGGGGCTTTGACATCCCTGATACGCGCATTTCGATGGATAATAAACCCTGGCCGCGCGGCGCGCTGTCGATGGCGTGGATCCCGGCTCAGGATGTGGGTGGAAAAAATGGTCAACGCAGCGATGAGCTGCGCATTCGCGCCAGCAATCTTAACCTTAGCGGCCTGACCGGGCTGCAGCCGATGGCGGATAAACTGGCGCCGTCGCTGGGCGAAATCTGGCGTACGACGCAGCCGGACGGCAAAATTAACCTTCTGGCGCTGGATATTCCGCTGCAGATGGCGGAAAAAACGCGCTTTCAGGCGGACTGGAGCGACATGTCCTGGAAGCAGTGGAAGCTGCTGCCAGGGGCTGAGCATTTCTCCGGCAACATTGCCGGCAGCGTGGAAAACGGTACCCTGCATGCCCGCATGACGCAGGCGAGAATGCCCTATGAAACGGTCTTTCGCGCGCCGCTGGAGATCGCCCGGGGCGATGCGACCCTCAGCTGGGTGAAGAATGACAAAGGTTTTATGCTCGATGGTCGCGACATCGACGTACAGGCAACCGGCGTTCGCGCCCGCGGCGGGTTCCGCTATCTGCAGCCGCAGGGTGATGAACCCTGGCTCGGTATCCTGGCCGGTATCAGTACCAACGACGGCGGTCAGGCATGGCGCTACTTCCCGGAAAATCTGATGGGCAAAGCGCTGGTGGATTACCTCAGCGGAGCGATTAAAGGCGGCCAGGCCACCGATGCCACGCTGGCTTATGGCGGCAACCCGCACCTTTTCCCGTATAAGCATAATGAGGGGCAATTCCAGGTTACGGTGCCGCTCAAGAACGCCACCTTTGCCTTTCAGCCTGACTGGCCTGCGCTAACCGGCCTGAATATCGACCTTAACTTTATCAATGACGGACTATGGATGAAGGCCGATAAGGCGATGCTCGGCAAAGTGACCGCCAGCAATCTCGACGCGGTAATTCCCGACTATTCGCGTGAAAAGTTATTAATTGATGCCGATGTTAACGGTCCGGGTAAAGAAGTTGGCCCTTATTTTAACGAGACGCCGCTGAAAGAGACGCTGGGGGCGGCGCTGGGTGAGCTTCAGTTGGACGGTGGTGTGAGCGCTCGCTTACATCTTGATATCCCCCTGGATGGCGAGATGACCACCGCTAAGGGTGATGTCCGGCTGAACAATAACAGCTTATTTATCAAGCCTATTGATACTACATTGCAGAACCTGAGCGGTAAATTCAGCTTCGTAAACGGCGACCTGAAAAGCGAACCGATGAGCGCGACCTGGTTTAATCAGCCGCTGAATATCGATTTCTCGACCACCGAAGGCGCGAAAGCATTCCTGGTAGACGTCGGGATGAACGCCAGCTGGCAGCCCGCGCGTACCGGTTTACTGCCGAAAGCCCTGGAAGGCACCCTGAGCGGCAGCGTGCCCTGGGACGGTAAAGTCGCGATTGAACTTCCGTATCGCGGTAGCGCGAGCTATAAGGTGGATGTTAACGCTGACCTGAAGAATGTAAGTAGTCACTTACCTGCGCCGGTCGATAAACAGGCCGGTGAGCCTTTGCCGGTAAACATTAAGGTTGATGGCGGCCTAAGCAGCTTTACTCTGGCTGGCTCCGTGGGGGCGAAAAATCATATCAATAGCCGCTGGCTGCTGGGTCATAAGCTGACTCTGGACCGCGCTATTTTAACCACTGACAGTAAAGCCGTGTCGCCGCTTCCCGAGCAGCCTGGCGTGGAGCTGAATATGCCGCCGATGGATGGCGCGCAGTGGCTTGCGCTGTTCCAGGGCGGCGCGGCCAATGACGTCAGCAGCAATATGGTTTTCCCCGAGCAGGTCACGCTGCGTACGCCGGTGTTAACGATGGCGGGCCAGAGCTGGAATAACGTCAGCCTTGTTTCCCAACCCGGCGCCGGAGGGACGAAGATTGAAGCCCAGGGGCGTGAAGTTAACGCCACCCTGACGATGCGCAAAAACGCGCCGTGGCTGGCAGCCATTCGCTATCTCTACTACAACCCCACTGCAGCGAAAAGCGGCGGGACGGAAAAAAGCAGCGGCCCTCTGGCTGACGCCAAAATTGATTTCCACGGCTGGCCGGACCTTCAGCTTCGCTGCGCCGAGTGCTGGCTGTGGGGGCAAAAATATGGTCGCATCGAAGGCGATTTTGATATCCGCGGCGATACCCTGACGCTGGCAAATGGCCTGGTGGATACCGGGTTTGGCCGCCTGACGACCGATGGCGTATGGGTAAGCGCGCCGACGGGCGTACGAACCTCTTTAAAAGGTAAACTGCACGGTAATAAAACCGATGATTTCGTCAACTTCTTCGGCGTGTCCACGCCGGTAAAAGGTTCATCGTTTGATATTGATTATGACCTTCACTGGCGTGCGCCGCCGTGGCAGCCCGATGTTGCCTCGCTGAACGGGATCCTGAAAAGCCGTCTTGGGAAAGGCGAGTTTACCGATCTCAGCACCGGCCACGCCGGCCAGCTGCTGCGTTTGTTGAGCGTTGACGCGCTGCTTCGCAAGCTGCGTTTCGACTTTAGCGATACCTTCAGCGAAGGTTTCTACTTCGATTCCATTCGCAGTACGGCGTGGATTAAAGACGGCGTTATGCATACCGACGATACGCTGGTTGATGGTCTGGAAGCGGATATCGCCATGAAGGGGTCGGTGGATCTTGTCCGCCGTCAGCTGGATATGCAGGCCGTGGTCGCGCCGGAAATTTCCGCGACCGTGGGCGTCGCCGCGGCCTTTGCCGTTAACCCGATAATCGGCGCCGCGGTCTTTGCCGCCAGTAAGGTGCTGGGGCCGCTGTGGAATAAGGTTTCAATTCTGCGCTATCGCATCACCGGTCCTATCGATCAGCCGCAAATTAACGAAGTGCTGCGCCAGGCGCGGAGCGACAAAAAGCAATGATTTGACGATTGTGCGTAATTACCGCACTCTCAATAGAGAGCCTATTTTATTTCCGCCCGAGAGGCGGCAACAAACGAGTAGCAAAACGATGAGTCTGAACCTGGTAAGTGAACAATTACTGTCGGCAAACGGCCTGAATCATCAGGATCTGTTTACCATTCTTGGCCAACTGGCCGAGCGCCGTCTGGATTACGGCGATCTCTATTTTCAGTCGAGCTATCACGAGTCCTGGGTTCTTGAAGACAGCATCATTAAAGATGGTTCGTACAATATCGACCAGGGCGTCGGCGTCCGTGCGGTGAGCGGGGAAAAAACCGGCTTTGCCTATGCGGACCAGATTAGCCGACTGGCGCTGGAACAGAGCGCGCAGGCGGCGCGTACCATTGTACGCGACCACGGCGATGGTAAAGTTCATACCCTCGGCGGAGTGGAGTACAGCTCCCTCTATACCAGCATCGACCCGCTGCAAAGCATGAGTCGGGAAGAGAAGCTGGATATTCTGCGCCGGGTAGATAAAACCGCTCGCGCGGCCGATAAACGGGTGCAGGAAGTTTCCGCCAGCCTGACCGGCGTCTACGAGTTAATTCTTGTGGCCGCCACCGACGGCACGCTGGCGGCGGACGTGCGCCCGCTGGTTCGTCTTTCCGTCAGCGTGCTGGTGGAAGAGGATGGCAAACGCGAACGCGGCGCCAGCGGCGGCGGCGGTCGCTTTGGCTACGACTATTTCCTGGCCTCCCAGGATGGCGATGTGCGCGCGGATGTTTGGGCGAGAGAAGCCGTGCGCATGGCGCTGGTCAATCTGACCGCCGTCGCCGCGCCCGCCGGAATGCTGCCGGTCGTACTGGGCGCAGGCTGGCCTGGCGTGCTGCTTCATGAAGCCGTCGGTCACGGACTGGAAGGCGATTTTAACCGTCGGGGGACGTCGGTATTCAGCGGCCATATGGGTGAGCTGGTGGCCTCTGAGCTGTGCACCGTGGTGGATGATGGTACCATTGCCAACCGTCGCGGCTCCGTCGCCATTGATGACGAAGGTACCCCGGGTCAGTATAACGTTTTGATTGAAAACGGCATTCTCAAAGGCTATATGCAGGACAAGCTCAATGCCCGGCTGATGGGCGTGGCGCCAACCGGCAACGGTCGTCGCGAATCCTACGCGCATCTGCCTATGCCGCGTATGACCAACACCTACATGCTGGCGGGAAAATCCACGCCGCAGGAGATTATCGAATCGGTCGATTACGGCATCTACGCGCCGAACTTTGGCGGCGGTCAGGTGGATATCACCTCCGGCAAATTTGTCTTCTCCACGTCTGAAGCCTACCTGATTGAAAAAGGCAAAGTGACCAAAGCGGTGAAGGGGGCGACGCTTATCGGTTCAGGTATCGAAGCGATGCAGCAGATTTCGATGGTGGGGAACGATCTGAAGCTGGACAGCGGCGTCGGCGTTTGCGGCAAAGAGGGCCAGAGCGTACCGGTTGGCGTCGGTCAGCCAACGCTCAAAGTGGATAAACTCACCGTCGGCGGTACTGCCTGATACCTCTCAATGCGCTTTCGCTCGCGGCGAAAGCGCACATCACCTCCGCGGGGTCGCGATGAAAGCCGCGCGTCAGCAGCAGATAGTCGAGTTACTCAGTCAGCACCACACCCTAACTACTGAAGCGTTATCCCAGCTTCTGCAGGTCAGCATCGAGACCGTTCGTCGCGATTTGAGCGAGCTGCAGAAACAGGGGAGTATCCAGCGTAGCCACGGACAGGCGCGCGTTCTCCTGCGCGATAATCACAACGGCGAGAAGCCGTTTCATCGCCGCGTGAAAAGCCATTATGCCCATAAATCTGATATTGCCCGTACCGCGCTGGCGTGGATTGATGAAGGCATGACGATCGCGCTGGATGCCAGCTCAACCTGCTGGTTTCTGGCGCGTCAGCTACCGAATAGTAACCTGACAGTGTTTACCAACAGCCATCCGGTCTGCGTAGAGCTGGGCCGCCGTGAGCGGATCCAACTGATCAGCGCCGGTGGTCAGCTTCAGCGTCAATATGGCTATTACGTTAACCCTGCGCTGTTATCGCAGGTCAAATCGCTGGAGATCGATCTATTCATTTTTTCCTGCGAGGGGATCGATAACGACGGCGTGCTCTGGGATTCCAGCGCCAATAATGCCGCTTACAAATCGCTGCTGCTGAAACGGGCGGCACAGTCGCTATTGTTAATCGACAAAAGCAAATTTCATCGCTCCGGCGAGGTGCGCATCGGCAATCTCCGCGACGTGACGCAGATCATTTCCGATGCCGGGCCTGATAATACGTTATTACCCTTTTTCGCAGGCTCTGGCCGCTAGCGGGCTATCCCCCGACCGCGCATACCCTGGTAAATATTTGCCACCCCGACGAAATACTCAGTCAGATAATTAATGCATACCTGTACCTTCAGGGGCAGCTTATCTTTCTCGGTATATAGCGCGTACACCGGGCGCGGATCGGACTGGTAGCTCGGCAGCAGGATCTCCAGTTCGCCGCGGTTGATCTCTTCGATCGCCCACATCAGCGGAACGTAAGCCACGCCGACGCCTGCCGTTAGCCAGCGCACCAGCGTCATCGGATCGTTAGTGACGAATCTGCCCTGAGGGATCAGCTTGGTTGAAATGCCTTCCGGGGCGATGATTTCAAATTCGTTATCCGGCCGGACGCTGTATTCCAGCCAGGAGTGGCTGGCGAGATCCGCCGGCTTTTCCGGACATCCGGCGTGCTGGAGATAGCTTTTCGCCGCGCAGAGCACCATTGGCATAGAGCCCAGACGGCGGGAAAAGAGGCTGGAGTCCTGCAGCGCTCCCACGCGAATCACCACGTCCAGACCGTCCGCGATCAGGTCCGGCGCCGGGATGCCGGTGACCAGGTTGATGGAGAGCCCCGGGTGCTCTTTGAGCATATCGGCCGTTATGCGAGCCAGGACATTCTGTGCCATAGTTGAAGAACAGCCGATGCGCAGCGTACCGATGGGCGTATTGTTAAACGCGTATAGCTGTTCATGGACATCCTGGACTTCGAACAGCATCCGCCGACAGCCTTGATAATATATTTTTCCCGCTTCGGTTAAGCCAAGACTGCGCGTACTGCGGTTGAGTAGCTTAACCTGCAGCTCATCTTCCAGTTTAGCTACCGTCTGGCTGATGGAAGAAACGCTCATCTGGAGCTGGCGGGCCGCGGCGGTAAAGGAACCTAATTCCACCACTCTGGCAAATACGGACATGCGTTTTAATCGTTCCATTATTCACTCTGGCTTAAAAGTGATTTAGATCACACATTATAGATAAGACCGCAATTGTTACGTTACTATATAGTTAGCTTAATAATAAACGCATCGCGCATATCACCTGTACGCTTCTTATCAAGGTCATCATGAGTCTGTTTCCTGTCATTGTGATTTTCGGCTTGTCGTTTCCGCCGATCTTCTTTGAGTTGCTATTGTCGCTAGCCATCTTTTGGCTGGTGCACCGCCTGCTGGTTCCGACCGGCATCTATGATTTTGTCTGGCATCCGGCACTGTTTAATACCGCGCTCTATTGCTGCCTGTTTTATCTGATATCGCGTTTGTTCGTTTGAGGTAGATGTGAAAACACTAACAAGAAATATCCTCCGTACCGCAATCACTGTGATACTGGTTATCCTGGCATTTGTGGCGATTTTTCGCGCATGGGTGTATTACACCGCCTCGCCCTGGACGCGCGATGCGCGCTTTAGTGCGGATATTGTGGCCATCGCTCCCGATGTTTCCGGCCTGATTTCGCAGGTGAATATCAAGGATAACCAACTGGTTAAGAAAGACCAGGTTTTGTTCGTCATTGACCAGCCGCGTTACCAGAAAGCCTTAGCTGAGGCTGAAGCCGATGTCTCCTATTACCAGACTCTGGCGCAGGAGAAGCGCGTTGAAGCCGGCCGTCGTAACCGCCTTGGCGTCCAGGCCATGTCCCGGGAGGAGATTGACCAGGCGAATAACGTTCTGCAAACCGTTGAGCATCAGTTGGCAAAAGCGACCGCGAGTCGCGATCTGGCGAAGCTTGATCTTGAACGCACGGTCATTCGCGCCCCGGCTGACGGCTGGGTGACGAACCTGAACGTCTACAGCGGCGAGTTTATCACCCGCGGTTCTACCGCGGTTGCGCTGGTCAAGCAGAATACCTTCTATGTGATGGCCTACCTGGAAGAGACCAAGCTTGAGGGCGTGCGCCCCGGCTTCCGCGCCGAAATTACCCCGCTGGGAAGCGTGCAAACTCTTAAAGGCACCGTCGACAGCATCGCTGCTGGGGTCACCAATGCCAGCAGCAGCAGCGATACGAAAGGGCTGGCCTCTATTGATTCTAATCTTGAATGGGTACGCCTGGCGCAGCGGGTGCCGGTACGTATTCACCTTGACCAGCAGCAGGGCAACCTCTGGCCGGCGGGGACGACCGCGACGGTGGTGATTACCGGTAAAGACGACCGCGATTCCAGCCGGACAAGTTTCTTCCAGAAACTGGCGATGCGCCTGCGTGAGTTCGGTTAATCGCCATGGGGATTTTCACCATCGAACCCCGGCATCTCCGCTTTGCCGTTAAATTAGCCTGTGCGGTAGTGCTGGCGTTATTCGTCGGTTTTCACTTTCAGCTGGAAACACCGCGCTGGGCGGTGCTTACCGCAGCCATCGTGGCCGCCGGCCCGGCGTTTGCCGCCGGCGGAGAGCCTTACTCCGGGGCTATCCGCTATCGCGGGATGCTGCGTATTGTCGGTACCTTTATCGGCTGTATCGCCGCGCTGGCGATTATCATCCTGATGATTCGCGCCCCGCTGCTGATGGTGCTGGTCTGCTGCCTGTGGGCAGGGTTCTGTACCTGGATCTCCTCGCTGGTGCGGGTTGAGAACTCCTATGCCTGGGGCCTGGCGGGCTATACCGCGCTTATCATTATTATCACTATCCACGAAGAGCCGATGCTGGCGCCGCAGTTCGCCGTCGAACGGTGCAGTGAAATTGTTGTTGGTATCGTCAGCGCCATCGTGGCCGACCTGCTATTTTCGCCGCGTTCGATTAAAAAAGAGATCGACCTTGAGCTGGATAACCTGCTGATCGATCAATACCGCCTGATGCAGCTTTGCGTGGCGTATGCCGATAAAGATGAAGTCGATAAGGCCTGGAGCGCGCTGGTTCGCCGTACCAACGGACTGGAAGGGATGCGCGGAAACTTAATTATGGAGTCTTCGCGCTGGGCAAAAGTGAACCAGCGGCTGAAGGCGATCAATACCCTCTCTCTGACCTTAATTACCCAAGCCTGTGAAACCTATTTGATTCAGAATACCCGGCCTGAGATGGTCACCGATGACTATCGCGAGCTGTTCGCTGAACCGGTTGAGACCGTGCAGGACGTGCACCGCCAGTTAAAGCGGATGCGCCGCTTTTTGACCTGGAAGGGAGAGCACAATACGCCGGTGACGATCTACAGCTGGGTCGGGGCCGCGACGCGCTATCTGCTTTTGAAGCGGGGCGTGGTCGGCAATACCAAAATCAGCCGTATTGAAGCGGAAGTGCTGCAAGGCGAAGTGGTGGTGAAGGCGGAATCCGCCGAGCGACACCATGCGATGGTCAACTTTTGGCGTACGTCTATCTCCTGTATCCTCGGTACGCTGTTCTGGCTGTGGACCGGCTGGACTTCAGGGAGCGGGGCGATGGTGATGATCGCGGTTGTTACGGCCTTAGCGATGCGTTTACCTAATCCGCGAATGGTGGCTATCGATTTCCTCTACGGCACGCTGGCGGCATTACCGCTGGGGGCGCTGTTTTTCCTCGTGATTATGCCCGCGACGCAGCAAAGCATGCTGCTGCTGTGCATCAGCCTGGCGGTGATGGCATTTTTTATCGGTATCGAGGTGCAAAAGCGGCGGCTGGGTTCGCTGGGGGCGCTGGCCAGCACCATTAATATTCTGGTGCTGGATAATCCGATGAAGTTTCAATTCAACCAATTTCTGGATAGCGCCTTAGGCCAGATCGTGGGGTGTTTCCTCGCGCTGATGGTGATCTTACTGGTTCGCGATAACTCTCGGGCTCGCACCGGTCGCGTGTTGCTCAACCAGTTTGTCTCGGCGGCGGTATCATCGCTGACCACCAATACGGCGCGACGCAAAGAAAACCATTTGCCGGCCCTGTATCGTCAGCTCTTTTTGTTGCTGAATAAATTCCCCGGCGATATCGCGCGCTTTCGTTTGGCGCTGACCCTGATTATTGCCCATCAGCGCCTGCGCGACGCGCCAGTACCGATAAATGACGACCTGTCGGTATTTCACCGGCAGCTGCGTCGTACGGCGGATCGCGTCATTTCCGCCAGCAGCGATGATAAGCGCCGCTACTATTTTGCCCGCCTGCTTGATGAGCTGGATATCTACCAGCAAAAATTACAGCTCTGGGAAGCCTCTCCGCAGGTGACCGAGCCGGTGCGAAGGCTGGTGGAGATGCTGCATAAGTACCAGCATGTATTAACCAATAGCTAGCCGCCAGAACCGACGCCTGAAGCGTCGGTTTTTTTATCGCTATACTTAATTGTCTGAGTATGAATTCCACCGTCAGAGTGGAACTACACGCCGGGATGACCGGGCTATGAAAAGTTGCAGGTGTGGACAGGATGCGGGCAATGGCTACCTATACCTTTGATTTTGATGAAATAGCTGAACAGCAGGATTTTTATCGTGAGTTTTCACGTACCTTTGGCTTAACGCGTGAGAAGGTGAACAACCTTGATTCGCTGTGGGAAGCGGTGACCGCCGGGCTACTGCCTCTGCCGCTGGAGATTGAGTTTATTCATTTAAGCGATAATCAGCGACGGCGCTTTGGCGCGATAATATTGCTATTTGATGAGGCGGAAGAAGAGCTGGAAGGGGAGCTTCGTTTTAATGTGCGGCAGCCATAAAAAAGCCCCCGACAGAGCGGGGGCAAGTCGTCGGATAAGACGACGAGGGTTTATTTGTACAGCTCAGCCGTAGCGTGCCAGTTATCGCCGGTACGGGCTTCAATAATACGGTAGCTGCTGGCGCCTTCTTTTTCAGCTTTAGCCGCCAGTTCCTGGCGCATATCCATCGGCGCGCTGCCTACCTGAGAAACGGAAACGGTGCCCATGGACTGCAGATTTTGCGCCTGTTCAGCGTTCACTTGATTAACGGCGGCGTTTGCGCCGAAAGAGAGAACGGAAGCCAGACCCAGGGATGCGATGATAATTGCGCTTTTCATAATTTTTTCTCCAACCTTATTATTTGCAGCGGCGGAAGGTTTTAATGAACCTGAGGCCGCTGGAGAGATTCTGTTTCAGTTAATGACCGACAATCGTTAAATCTTATTTATACAGTTCAGCCGTAGCGTGCCAGTGGTCACCGGTACGTGCTTCGATAATGCGATAAGAGGAAGCACCTTCTTCTTGCGCTTTCTTGTTCAGCATTTCGTGCATATCCATCGGGGAAGAACTTACCGCGCCGACGGAAACGGTGCCGATTGCCTGACGGCCTTGAGCCTGTTCGCTGTTAATGGAGTCAGCGGCGAAGGCGCCGAAAGACAGAACGGAAAGGATGCTTAATGCTGCTACAGTGGTTTTGATTTTCATGATGTTCACCTCGTCGAATCTTTTTGTTGGGGGTCTTTGTTTCGTGACCCTCATCACAAAATCAAGTATACACTAATCACTGAAAATATTAATACCTTGCTAATTGTTTTTCATGTAAATAATCACAAAGAAATGTCTTTTTTATAACGTATAAGAATTAGAAATGTCACAATTTCGCCAGGATAGGCAATAATAATTAATAAAATCATTAAGTTATATGTATTTGATCTTTTGTGCGCTTAAGCCGGTTTCATCACGTAAATGAATGTGTAGAAGCGGAAAAACACACAAAATGTTAAAGAAATGATAATTTTTTGAAGGAATATCCTCTGGCGTTAACCAGAGGGAAGGGCATCAGAGTTCCTGCTCAAACAGGACGAGGATAGCGTCATGCAGCTCTTTAACGGTAAAACACCTGGCCGGAGTGGTAAAGATAGTATCATCACCGGCAATGCTGCCGAGAATACCCTCGGCTTTGCCCAGGGAGTCCAGAAGCCGGGCGATCAGCTGTGCTGCGCCTGGGCTGGTATGAATAACCACGACCGAATCGTTATAGTCGATATCCAGCACCAGGTTTTTTAGCGGGCTGGAGGTCGTCGGGACGCCAAGCTCGGCGGGCAGGCAGTAAACCATTTCCATTTTGGCGTTACGCGTGCGTACGGCGCCAAACTTGGTGAGCATACGTGAGACTTTCGATTGGTTGATATTATCGAAGCCTTCCTCTTGCAGGGCCTGTACGATTTCACCTTGAGAGCTGAATTTTTCTTCTTTAAGCAGCGCTTTAAACGCCTTAACCAGTTCTTCTTGTTTTGCCGAACTACGCATAAGTCACCCAATTATGGTGGTAAAAACAACATCATTATGCATAAACATGCATTTTTATGCAAATAATCCGCGGGGAGAAGCGTAAATAATGTTATGAAGGGCGCATATTTTAGCAAAAAACCCTAATAAGGAACATGCTTTCGTCACGGGGCGCAAATTGCTACAAAAGTAAATGAAATGTTATTAAATGATGTTGTTCTGCTCAACGCGCTGGGTGTATTGTAACCAACAGTCGATCCGGTACTACGCTTTGCTGGATGGTCAGTCTCAGGGAGGAAAATGCGAAGCTGCTGCATCGCTGCGCACGACCACGCATTCTTCAGCCATAATTATTGTAATTGTTCATCTTGTGAATTAAGGTCCAGGCGACGGAGTAACGAAAGACTATTTTAACCATAATAAGGAGTTTAGGATGAAAGTTGCAGTCCTCGGCGCCGCTGGTGGAATTGGCCAGGCGCTTGCCCTACTACTTAAGACCCAACTGCCTTCAGGTTCAGAACTCTCGTTGTACGACATCGCTCCGGTAACGCCGGGCGTGGCGGTTGATCTTAGCCATATCCCTACCGATGTAAAAATCAAAGGTTTTTCCGGCGAAGACGCCACCCCTGCGCTGGAAGGTGCTGATGTGGTGCTGATATCCGCGGGCGTAGCGCGTAAGCCCGGTATGGATCGCTCCGATTTATTCAACGTTAATGCCGGTATTGTGAAAAATCTGGTACAGCAAATCGCCAAAACCTGCCCGCAGGCCTGCGTCGGGGTTATCACCAACCCGGTGAACACCACCGTGGCGATTGCCGCAGAAGTGCTGAAAAAAGCCGGTGTTTACGATAAGAACAAGCTGTTTGGCGTCACGACGCTGGATATTATCCGCTCGAATACCTTTGTCGCTGAACTGAAAGGCAAATCTTCGTCAGACGTTGAGGTTCCGGTGATTGGCGGCCACTCCGGTGTCACTATTCTTCCTTTACTGTCACAAATTCCGGGCGTCAGCTTCAGCGAGCAGGAAGTGGCGGATTTGACTAAACGCATTCAAAACGCCGGTACTGAAGTTGTTGAAGCAAAGGCCGGTGGCGGCTCAGCAACGCTATCAATGGGGCAGGCCGCCGCGCGGTTCGGTCTCTCTTTAGTTCGCGCCATGCAGGGAGAGAAAGGCGTGGTGGAATGCGCCTATGTTGAAGGTGATGGCCAATATGCCCGCTTCTTCTCGCAGCCGCTGCTGTTAGGTAAAAATGGCGTAGAGCAGCGTCAGTCTATCGGTAAACTGAGCGCGTTTGAGCAGCAGGCGCTGGAGGGGATGCTGGATACGTTGAAGAAAGATATCGCCCTTGGCGAAGATTTTGTGAATAAATAACGTTTCATAAAAAGAGAAGCCGGAGCCTGGGTTCCGGCTTTTTTATGCCTTTCTCCCGCCCCGGAATGACTCAACCTGCTGGTAAATCTGCTAAACTCCCCGCGTCTTGAGCGGCAACAAACGAGGACGTCGTGAAAAAAATTGAAAGAAAGCAGACCAGGGACCACATTACTCAAATGATCCGTTACGAGATCCTTTCCGGCAGTATGAAACCGGGGGATGAGCTCGCGCAGGAGAGTATTGCGGAACAGCTGGGGCTTTCTCGTATGCCGGTTCGTGAAGCGTTACAGGCCCTGGAGCAGGAAGGGTTTCTGGTGCGCTTGCCAAACCGCCATATGCAGGTCTCACGGCTGGAGCCTGACCACGTCAGCCACATTTTCCAGGCCATTGCGGCGATGGCAACAGCGCTTTTTTCACTGGTGCCCGCGGCAGCAGGCGAGTCGCTGGCTACCAGAGCGCGAGAGCTGGGGCATCCCGGTGAGAGGATACGGGAGCTGGCGTTTCATCAGGCGCTCATTTCTTATATTGATAACCGCTATCTGGAAAAGATTTATCAGCAGTTTTTAGATGGTTATATCGGCTATGTCATTCTGTATCTGAAAGAGGATAATCAGGAGTCGGCGCAAATACTCAGTTCTCTGATGGATGCTATCCAACAAGGCGATCGCGCCGAGATCGCGCAGGAAACGCAGCGTTATTTCCTCTCTCTGGCAGAAATAATGCGTCAACACATGAAGGATTGGGAAAGTGCAGAAGCCTCGATTAGGGAAAATTAAGCTTCTTTCAGCGAAAGAGCAGGTCGCGGCAGTATTACGTAAAGCGATACTGTCGCGAGATTTAGTTGAAGGGCAAGAAATTACCCTTGAAGGGATCGCCAGCATGGTTGGCGTATCCAGTATGCCCGTGCGTGAAGCATTTCAGATACTGGCTGCGGATGGGCTGATTAAAGTCCGCCCCAATAAAGGGGCGGTTGTGCTGGGGATTAACGAACAAACGATTCGCGAGCATTACGAGATTCGCGCGCTGCTGGAGAGTGAAGCGGTCGCTAAAGCTTCTCGCCCTGGGACGGACATTTCGCGCATTGCCGAAGTCCATTACGCTGCGGAAAAAGCGCTGGCGCAAAATAACTCAGCTGAATATTCTGACCTCAATCAGGCTTTTCATATGGAGATATGGAATGCGGCCGGAAACGGCAAAATGAAGCTGCTGCTCAGCAATATGTGGAACGGGCTCTCGATGGGGCATAAGGTCACCGAGGAGGAGTATGCGATCATTTCCATACGCGAGCATAAAGGGATTTTACAGGCCCTGGAGCAGCATAATGAAGCGCTGGCCCGTCAGCGAATGCGCGAGCATATCATCCGTTCGATGGAGAATATGCTGACGCGCTACGTCGGCGAGCCCTCGGCCTGACCTCACCGCCTGCACGATCGTTGCAGGCGTCTTACCTATTCACTCCATAAATTAATTTCTCTAAGTTACTGCTTTTGCGAGATTTTGATAAAGATCTCAATCCTGACGCTTTCGTGAAAAACGCATTGACTTACTCTTTGCATGGGAATAATTTCCCTCTCGTCAATATTGGATACAATATCATATATCATTGATGGGATAATTATAAATATGGAACCGATTACCATTACTCTATGTTTGCTGGCGTTTGCTATCGCCATGTTTGTGTGGGAAAAAATACCGCTCGCGGTCACGTCTATGGTGGTTTGCGTCGCGCTGGTTCTCACCGGCGTCCTCAATCTCAAGCAGGCTTTCGCCGGCTTTATCGACACCAACGTCATTCTCTTCGTCGCCATGTTTATCGTCGGCGGGGCGCTATTTGAAACCGGGATGGCGAATAAAGTGGGGGGCGTGATTACGCGCTTCGCTAAAACGGAAAAGCAGCTGATTTTTACCATTATGGTCGTGGTTGGCGTGATGTCCGGTTTCCTCTCCAATACCGGTACCGCAGCCGTCCTGATCCCGGTCGTTATCGGCGTGGCGGCGAAATCAGGCTTTGCCCGTTCCCGACTGCTGATGCCGCTGGTTTTCGCCGCCGCGCTCGGCGGTAACCTGTCGTTGATTGGCGCGCCGGGCAACCTGATTGCGCAATCAGCCTTGCAGAACATTGGCAGCGGTTTTGGCTTTTTTGAATATGCCAAAGTGGGTTTACCGATGCTGGTTTGTGGCATGATTTACTTTCTGACCATCGGCTATAAATTCCTGCCCAACCACCCGAATAGTGGGGAAGTTGGCAGCATCGGCCAACAGCGCGATTACAGCCACGTTCCGCGCTGGAAGCAGATCCTCTCTTTGCTTGTTCTGATCGCCACGATCCTCGGCATGATTTTCGAAAAGCAGACCGGTGTGAGTCTTGCGGTAGCGGGCTGTATCGGCGCGCTGGTGCTGGTGGTTACCGGCGTGCTTACAGAAAAGCAGGCTTATAAAGCCATTGATTCACAAACTATTTTTATCTTCGGCGGCACTCTGGCGCTGGCGAAAGCGCTGGAAATGACCGGGGCGGGAAAACTGGTGGCGGATCACGTGATTGGCCTGCTGGGGCAAAACTCTTCGCCTTTTATGCTGCTGGTGGTGGTCTTTGCGCTGTCCGTCGTTATGACTAATTTCATGTCCAACACCGCCACCGTCGCGCTGCTGGTACCGGTGAGCCTGTCGATTGCGGCGGGCATGGGCGCCGACCCTCGCGCGGTGCTGATGGCGACGGTGATCGGCAGCTCTTGCGCCTACGCCACGCCAATCGGTATGCCTGCCAACATGATGGTGCTGTCGGCAGGCGGCTATAAGTTTGTTGACTACGCCAAATCCGGCATCCCACTGATTATCGTTTCCACCATTGTCAGCCTGATTCTGCTGCCAATCCTTTTCCCTTTTCATCCGTAATGAACGGAAGCTGTCCTGACTAAGGAGCCTTTATGAGCAAAAGTGAACAGATATCCCATATGACCAATATTATGGCCAAATTTGTGGGGTACACCGGCAAAGTCTTGCCTGATGACGTCACCGCAAAACTGGAAGATTTGCATAAAAAAGAGACCAGTAAACTGGCCGACGTCATCTTTACGACCATGATTGAGAACCAGCGTCTGGCAAAAGAACTGGATCGCCCTTCCTGCCAGGATACCGGCGTGATTCAGTTTCTGGTGGAGTGCGGGGCCAACTTCCCGCTGATCGGCGAACTGGAAGCGCTGCTGCGTGAAGCGGTGATCAAAGCGACCGTGGATTCCCCGCTGCGCCACAACAGCGTTGAGACTTTTGATGAATACAATACCGGTAAAAACGTGGGTAAAGGTACGCCGACGGTATTCTGGGAGATCGTTCCCAATTCTGACCAGTGCAGCATTTACACCTATATGGCGGGCGGCGGCTGTTCTCTGCCGGGGAAAGCGATGGTGCTGATGCCGGGCGCAGGTTATGAAGGCGTAACCCGCTTTGTGCTGGATGTGATGACCAGCTACGGCCTTAACGCCTGTCCGCCGCTACTGGTTGGCGTGGGCGTGGCGACCTCTGTTGAAACGGCGGCGCTGCTATCGAAAAAAGCGCTGATGCGTCCGATCGGTTCGCACAATGAGAATGAGCGTGCGGCTTCGCTGGAGAAAATGCTGGAAGACGGCATTAACAAAATTGGCCTTGGGCCGCAGGGGATGTCCGGTAATACCTCCGTCATGGGCGTGAATATTGAAAACACCGCGCGCCATCCCTCCACCATCGGTGTGGCGGTGAACGTCGGCTGCTGGTCGCA
Organism: Klebsiella grimontii; assembly: GCF_900200035.1. Lineage (GTDB taxonomy): Bacteria > Pseudomonadota > Gammaproteobacteria > Enterobacterales > Enterobacteriaceae > Klebsiella > Klebsiella grimontii. Next base: position 108,475 of record NZ_FZTC01000045.1, on the reverse strand, counting down.
CCGGAAAGGACATATCGTTTTTGATAAAGACCTGAACTACACCATTACGTCTCACAGCGGAGTGAATTTCTGATGACGAAAAAAATCCTGACTACGCCAATTAAAGATGAAGATTTAGCCGATATTAAAGCGGGCGATATTATTTATCTCAACGGTCATATTGTTACCTGTCGTGATGTGGCGCACCGTCGATTAATTGAAGGTGGGCGCGAATTACCTGTAGATGTTCGCGGCGGCGCTATTTTACACGCTGGCCCAATTGTCCGCCCAATTAAAGGCGAAGACGATAAATTTGAAATGGTCTCCGTTGGGCCAACCACCAGCATGCGCATGGAAAAATTCGAAAAAGAATTTATTGCGCATACCGGCGTGAAATTAATCGTTGGGAAAGGCGGCATGGGGAAAGGCACCGAAGAGGGCTGCGCGGAGCATAAAGCGCTGCACTGCGTATTCCCGGCCGGCTGCGCGGTAGTGGCCGCGGTGTGCGTGGAAGAGATCGAAGATGCGCAGTGGCGCGATCTGGGAATGCCGGAAACGCTATGGGTATGTCGGGTAAAAGAGTTTGGCCCGTTAATCGTTTCCATTGATACCCATGGAAATAACCTGTTCGAACAGAACAAAATTATTTTTAACCAGCGTAAAGAGATCGTCGCTGATGAAATATGCCAGCACGTAAGCTTTATCAAATAATCTGGGTTATATGAATTGCACGATAATGATGGCGATACGTTTATTGCGATAATAAACAGGGACTCTGACCGGGGCGGTTCAGGGAAATCCACCCTTATTATTTTCGTTATAAATAACATCATTATCGTGCCTCCTGCTCGAAGGCTATTTTATGACTGATGCAGCACTGCTATTAGGTGAAGGCTTCACCCTGATGTTCCTCGGCATGGGGTTCGTGCTGGCGTTTCTGTTTGTGCTGATTTTCGCCATCCAGGGCATGTCCGCCGCTGTCAACCGCTTCTTCCCCGAACCGGCTCCGGCGCCGAAGGCCGCACCTGCCGCCGCGCCCGCTGACGACTTCGCCCGCTTAAAGCCGGTGATTGCCGCCGCTATCCACCACCATCGCCGACTTAACCCTTAATTCACGGAGGAATCCATGACCGTTGCCATTACCGATGTCGTCCTGCGCGACGCCCACCAGTCCCTGTTCGCCACCCGCCTGCGCCTCGACGATATGCTCCCCGTCGCCGCGCAGCTCGACGACGTGGGCTACGGCTCCCTCGAGTGCTGGGGCGGCGCCACCTTCGACGCCTGCATCCGCTTTCTCGGCGAAGACCCGTGGGTCCGCCTGCGCGAGCTGAAAAAGGCCATGCCGAAGACCCCGCTGCAGATGCTGCTGCGCGGCCAGAACCTCCTCGGCTACCACCACTACGCCGATGACGTGGTCGAACGCTTTGTTGAGCGCGCCGTCAAAAACGGCATGGACGTCTTCCGCGTCTTCGACGCCATGAACGACCCGCGCAATATGCAGGCCGCCCTGCGGGCGGTGCGCAGCCACGGGGCGCACGCCCAGGGGACTCTGAGTTACACCACCAGCCCGGCCCACTCCCTGCAGACCTGGCTCGATTTAACCGAACAGCTGCTGGAAACCGGCGTCGACTCCATCGCCATCAAGGACATGTCCGGTATCCTCACCCCGATGGCGGCGTATGAACTGGTCAGCGAAATCAAGAAGCGCTATGACGTCAGGCTGCACCTGCATGCTCATGCCACCACCGGGATGGCGGAGATGGCCCTGCTGAAGGCCATCGAGGCGGGCGTGGACGGCGTGGACACGGCCATCTCTTCCATGAGCGCCACCTACGGCCACCCGGCCACCGAGGCGCTGGTGGCGACGCTGGCCGGAACGGAACATGACACCGGGCTGGATATCCTGAAGCTGGAGAGCATCGCGGCCTACTTCCGCGAGGTGCGCAGGAAATACCACGCCTTTGAAGGCCAGCTGAAGGGCACCGACAGCCGTATCCTCGTGGCCCAGGTGCCGGGCGGGATGCTCACCAACCTCGAGGGCCAGCTGAAGCAGCAGAACGCCGCCGACAAACTCGACCAGGTGCTGGCGGAAATCCCCCGCGTGCGCGAGGACCTCGGCTTTATTCCTTTAGTCACCCCGACCTCGCAGATTGTCGGCACCCAGGCGGTGCTTAACGTCCTGACCGGGGAGCGCTACAAAACCATCGCTAAAGAAACGGCGGGCATTCTGAAGGGTGAATACGGCCACACCCCGGTGCCGGTCAATGCCGCCCTGCAGGCGCGCGTGCTGGAGGGGGCCGCCCCGGTGACCTGCCGTCCGGCGGACCTGCTGAAGCCGGAGCTGGCTGCGCTGGAAGCGGACGTGAAGCGCCAGGCGCAGGAGAAGGGCATCACGCTTGCCGATAACGCCATCGACGACGTACTGACCGTGGCCCTGTTCCCGCAAATCGGCCTGAAGTTCCTTGAGAACCGCAACAACCCGGCGGCCTTTGAGCCGGTTCCGCAGGCGGAAGAGGCGAAACCTGCCGCTGCCCCGGTAAAACCTGCCGCCTCCGGCGTCTACACCGTGGAAGTGGAAGGCCAGGCCTTTGTGGTGAAGGTCAGCGACGGCGGCGATATCAGCCAGCTGACTGCGCCGGCGCCCGTTCAGGCTGCTGCGCCGGCCCCGGCAGGCGCAGGCACCCCGGTGACCGCCCCGCTGGCGGGCAATATCTGGAAGGTGACTGCCACCGAGGGCCAGACGGTCGCCGAAGGCGACGTGCTGCTGATTCTCGAAGCCATGAAGATGGAAACCGAAATCCGCGCCGCGCAGGCCGGGACCGTGCGCGGTATCGCGGTGAAATCCGGCGACGCGGTCTCCGTGGGCGACACCCTGATGACGCTGGCGTAAGGAACAGGAACCATGGAAAGTCTGAACGCCCTGATTCAGGGCATGGGCCTGATGCACCTCGGCATCGGCCAGGCCATCATGCTGCTGGTGAGCCTGCTGCTGCTGTGGCTGGCGATTGCGAAGAAGTTCGAGCCGCTACTGCTGCTGCCGATTGGCTTCGGCGGCCTGCTGTCGAATATCCCGGAGGCCGGGCTGGCGCTGACCGCCCTGGAGAGCCTGCTGGCCCACCACGACGCCGGGCAGCTGGCGGTGATTGCCGCGAAGCTCAACTGCCTGCCGGACGTTCACGCCATCAAGGAGGCATTAGCCCTGGCCCTGCCGTCGGTACAGAGCCAGATGGAGCAGCAGGCGGTGGATATGGGCTACTCCGCCGGGGTGCTGGCGGTGTTCTATAAGGTCGCCATCGGTTCGGGCATTGCCCCGCTGGTGATATTTATGGGCGTCGGGGCGATGACCGACTTCGGCCCGCTGCTGGCCAACCCGCGCACCCTGCTGCTGGGGGCGGCGGCGCAGTTCGGTATCTTCGCCACGGTGCTCGGGGCGCTGACGCTGAACTACTTCGGGATTATCAGCTTCACCCTGCCGCAGGCGGCGGCGATAGGCATTATCGGCGGGGCGGACGGCCCGACGGCGATTTACCTGTCGGGCAAGCTGGCGCCGGAGCTGCTGGGGGCCATCGCGGTGGCGGCGTACTCGTATATGGCGCTGGTGCCGTTAATCCAGCCGCCGATTATGAAGGCGCTGACCACGGATAAGGAGCGGAAAATCCGCATGGTGCAGCTGCGCACGGTGAGCAGGCGGGAGAAAATCCTGTTCCCGGCGGTGCTGTTGCTGCTGGTGGCGCTGCTGCTGCCGGACGCGGCGCCGCTGCTGGGGATGTTCTGCTTCGGCAACCTGATGCGCGAGAGCGGCGTGGTGGAGCGCCTGAGCGACACGGTGCAGAACGCGCTGATAAATATCGTGACCATTTTCCTCGGGTTATCGGTGGGCGCCAAGCTGGTGGCGGACAAGTTCCTCCAGCCGCAGACGCTGGGGATTCTGGTGCTGGGGGTGATTGCGTTCTGTATCGGGACGGCGGCGGGGGTGCTGATGGCGAAGCTGCTGAACCTGTTCAGTCACAACAAAATCAACCCGCTGATTGGCTCGGCCGGGGTGTCGGCGGTGCCGATGGCGGCGCGGGTATCGAACAAGGTGGGGCTGGAGTCGGACGCGCAGAACTTCCTGCTGATGCACGCGATGGGCCCGAACGTGGCGGGAGTGATTGGCTCGGCGATAGCCGCCGGGGTGATGCTCAAGTACGTGCTGGCGATGTAGTTCTGTGCTCTTCCCGGAGGCGGCGCGTTGCGCCTGTCCGGGCTACGGGATCGCAGATGACTGTAAACCCGTAGCCCGGGTAAGGCGTCAGCCGCGACCCGGGAGATTTCCTGTAAGGAGACTTTGATGAATGAAACCATAGCATTACGTCCTGACAGCAGGGCGTCGGCAAAGGACAGCGTTGTTGATTACACCCTTGCGTCGCTGGAGGAACTTGAACAACTGCATCCGGCTCTGAATCTGCTGGCGCACCCATCAATCGCTCAGGGTAGCCATGATTTTTTTGTCCGTTGCTATGACGCTGGCGTACGGCATGCGCAGGCCGGGGCCGCTGAAACGGTGGCGGCTTTACCTGATTCGCTGACACATGAGCAGCAAGGGAGCGGGCTACTGTGTGCGGCTGCCGGGCGTCTGGAAATTCTTGGTCAGCCGCTGACGCACAATCGTCTGTGCGACCTCGCCGGTCAGTTCTGTGCTGGCATTGCGGATGTTGATAGCGAAATCCGCAGCGGTTTCTATACCGTGCGCAGCATATCGCTGCCGGTTTACCGGCGGCTGCTGCGGGATAAGCATTCATATGGCATCTGCCTGCAGCAGGCGCTGCTGCATCTGCTGGCCTGGAAAAGTGATTCCCCCTGGGCGCGGCAGCAGGCCCAGCGGTTGCTCTGGCAGGGGGGAGTTCTGGGTGATAACGGCGAGTTTGCGCTGATGACGCTCGATGATGAACTGCGGGAGCGCCAGTTTGCGTGGCCCGGACTGTGGTCGCTGCTGGCCGTGACCGGGTTTCTGGCGAAATTCCCGGCCGGGCCATTGTTTGCTGATTGAAAAGCGCTCCCCTGGCGGGGAGCCTGTTAATTGGTCGCAGGATATTCCTGGACGGCGATATGCAGCGTAAGTTTTTTATCATCGCGCATAATCACCACCGGAATTTCCGAGCCCGGGCGAATCTCTGCGACCTGGTCCATGGTTTCCAGGGCGGAAACGGCGGGCTTGTCGTTAACCGAAATAATGACGTCGTTGGCGCGGATCCCTGCCTGGGCGGCCGGGCCTTCCGGCGCAACATCATTCACCACGATCCCCTGCAGCTGATCGATCCCGCCGCCCTGCGCATGCAGCGGCGCAATTTCGCGGCCGCTGATCCCTATATAGCCGCGAATAACGCGGCCATCGCGGATCAGCTTATCCATAATCTTGGTTGCCAGCTGGAAAGGGATCGCAAAGCCGATCCCTTCCGGCGTTTCGCCATCGTTGCTTTTATCAAATGACAGGGTATTGATACCCATCAGCTCGCCCAGCGAGTTCACCAGCGCGCCGCCGGAGTTACCGTGATTGATTGACGCGTCGGTCTGCAGGAAATTCTGGCGCCCGGTGGGGTTCAGGCCGATACGGCCGGTGGCGCTGATAATGCCCTGGGTAATGGTTTGCCCAAGGTTGTACGGGTTGCCGATCGCCAGCACGACGTCACCGATATGCGGCACGCGTTTCGGGTTAATCGGAATCACCGGCAGGCCGCCGCTGGCGTTGATTTTTAACACCGCCAGATCGGTGAGAGTATCCGAGCCGACCAGCAGCGCTTCAAAAACCCGACCATCCTGTAGGGCCACGATAATCTGATCGGCATCGTTGATAACGTGCTTATTGGTCAGGATATAGCCGCGCTGATCCATGATCACGCCGGAACCGAGCGTTAGCTGGTTATGGCTGGTGCTGTTGAGTGCCCGGTTATAGACGTTCACGACCGCCGGGGCGGCGCGGCGAACGGCGGAATTATAGCTGGCGGGGGATTCATCCGCGCTATCGTATTGCGTGGTCGGCGAAAGCTGCCACTGGCGCAGCGAAGGCATAACGGCCAGCAGCAGACCGCCGACAATCAAACCAATAAGTATCGAACGTAAAAGCTTTCCAGGCATGATGCAGATATCGTTGATGGATGGACAGGCGCAGCATAACACGTCTTGTCCGGACATCGCACTGCACGCGATGCCCGGAAGGCGAGTTAACGCAGCAGCAGATAGATGCTTTCGCTGCCGCGAACGACGTTCAGCGCAATCACCGTCGGCTTGCTTTCAAGCACTTTTCGCAGTTCAGCAATGGACCTTACGCGCTCGCGGTTGAGGCCAATAATGATGTCGTCTTTATGCAGCCCCGCCTGGGCGGCAGGGCTGGCTTTATCGACATTATCAATGACGACGCCTTTGGTCCCGTCTTTCATCTGACCGTCGCTTAACGATGCGCCCTGCAGGGCTGGCGCGATAAGTTCGGCGCTGGCGGAAGAAGAGGTGCTCTTGTCGAGGGTGACTTCAACTTCTACGGGCTTTCCTTCGCGCAGGAGCCCCAGCTTCACCTTGGTCCCCGGCTCGGTCGTGGCGATGCGGGAGCGCAGTTCGGCGAAGCTGTTGAGCGGCTTGCCGTTCAGGCTGACGATAACGTCGCCAGATTTGATGCCCGCTTTGGCCGACCCTGAATTTGGCAGCACTTCGCTGACGAAGGCGCCGCGCTGGACGTCGAGATTCATCGCTTTGGCGATATCCGCGCTCATTTCCATGCCTTTGATGCCCAGCAGGCCGCGTTTGATTTCACCAAACTGAATAAGCTGCTGGGAGAGAATTTTCGCCATATTGCTGGGGATCGCGAAGCCAATGCCGACGCTGCCGCCGCCCGGGGCCAGAATGGCGGTGTTGATGCCAATCAGCTCGCCGTTGAGGTTCAGCAGCGCGCCGCCGGAGTTGCCGCGGTTGATCGAGGCATCGGTCTGGATAAAGTTCTCCAGCCCTTCAAGATTCAGGCCGCTGCGGCCAAGGGCTGAAATAATCCCGGATGTGGCGGTCTGACCCAGACCAAACGGGTTACCGACGGCGACGGCGAAATCGCCTACCCGCAGCTTATCGGAGTCGGCGATCGCGATTTGCGTCAGATTGCTGGGTTTTAACAGCTGCAGCAGGGCGATATCGCTCTGCTCGTCGCTGCCGACCAGTTTGGCATCGAACTCGCGACCATCGTTAAGCTGGACGCTGATTTTCTGCGCCTGATTAATCACGTGATTATTGGTTAGCACGTAGCCTTTTGCCGCGTCAATGATGACCCCAGAACCCAGGCCTTCAAATGGCTGCGCCTGCTCTTGCGGCGCATTGTCGCCAAAGTACTTCTTCAGCTCTTCCGGCATATTCTGCGCGGGCGACGCGGTGCCCTCAACCTGTACGCTCACCACCGCCGGCAACACTTTTTCCAGCATCGGCGCGAGGCTTGGCAACGCGCCCTGGCCGGGAACCTGTGTCGGTAAAGAGGCTGCTGCCGGAGGTAAGGCGGACAACGACAACCCAACGCTTAACGCTAACGCACTTAACAGCAAAGTCTGTTTATTCATTAGATGCTGGCTCTCGTAACCTGAGGTGTATGGGAAACGTCCCGAATGGTCCGATGTTATTGAATTTTCGGCCCGGTAACAATGTGGGCGATAGTTAAATTGTAGCTGGGATGAGAGGTTGAAACGGGCGCTGAGGGTGCGCCCGGAAAATATTTTTACTGTCGTTGGCGGATTAGTCGCGCTTTACGCCGCCGCGCAGCAGGCCGGAGGCGCCTTCAGAGTAGTCGCGCGGCATCTGGACCGGAGCCTGATCGTTGCCCGCTTCAGACTCTTCCAGACGATTGCGGAACGGATTGGCGTCCGCCATGCTGTCCGGCAGCAGGTTGCTGGAACTTTTCGCCATATGCTGATACAGCTGGCGGTAATCATGCGCCATGTTATCCAGTAGCTCTGCGCTCCGGGCAAAATGGCTTACCAGCTCTTCGCGGTACTCTTCCAGCTCTGCTTTATTCTTTTCCAGTTCAAACTGCAGCGCCTGCTGTTGGCGTAATTTGCGATTGCCAAAACGCATCGCGACGGCGCCGATAATGATGCCGACAACTAGCCCAATTAGCGCGTATTCCCAGGTCATGAACATCTCCCGTTGTTTTGTGGTTCCGTAGGATGGCTGTGAGGCTCTCCGCCTGCGCCCGATAGTGCCACTATAACCGCTAATTCCACAGAAGTGGAATCCTGGCGTATCATCACGTAGTGTAGAGCGGCCTTTTTTTCGTCAATCGTGAGCTACGGCATTACGGTTTTCAAGGAATAAGAATTAGATCATGCAAAGCCTGTCCCCAACATCGCGTTACCTTTCCTCTCTCAACGAGGGGAGCCACCAACCTGACGACGTACAGCGAGAAGCGGTCAGCCGCCTCGATACGATTTTTCATGAATTGCAGAATAAACCTTCGGCAGCGCCGCAAACCGGCGGCGGTTTACGGGCGAAATTCGGCAAGCTGCTGGGCAAGCGCGAACCCGTTGCCGAAACGGTCGCGGTTCGCGGTCTCTATATGTGGGGCGGGGTCGGCAGGGGGAAAACCTGGCTGATGGACCTGTTCTATCAAAGCCTGCCGGGAGAACGTAAACAACGTCTGCATTTTCATCGGTTTATGCTGCGGGTACATGAAGAGTTAACGACGCTGCAGGGGCACAGCGATCCGCTGGAAATCGTTGCGGACCGTTTCAAAGCTGAAACCGACGTGCTCTGCTTCGATGAGTTTTTCGTCTCTGATATTACCGATGCGATGCTGTTGGGCGGTCTAATGAAAGCGCTGTTCGCTCGCGGCATAACCCTGGTGGCGACATCGAATATTCCTCCTGACGAGCTGTACCGGAACGGCCTTCAGCGCGCCCGTTTCCTGCCCGCCATCGACGCCATTAAGCAACATTGCGATATCATGAATGTCGACGCCGGTATTGATTACCGCCTGCGCACGCTGACCCAGGCGCATCTGTGGCTGTCGCCGCTGAATGCTGAGACCCAGCAGCAGATGGATAAATTGTGGCTGGCGCTGGCAGGTGCGAAGCGCGAACAGGCGCCGACGCTGGAGATCAACCATCGTCCGCTGCCGACGCTGGGCGTAGAGAACCAGACGCTGGCGGCGTCGTTCGCCACGCTGTGCGTGGATGCGCGCAGCCAGCATGACTATATTGCGCTCTCGCGTCTGTTTCATACCGTGATGCTTTTTGAGGTGCCGGTGATGACTGGGCTGATGGAGAGCGAGGCGCGGCGCTTTATCGCCCTGGTTGATGAGTTCTATGAGCGCCACGTTAAACTGGTGGTCAGCGCGGCGGTACCGCTTTATGAGATCTATCAGGGTGAGAGGTTAAAATTCGAGTTCCAGCGCTGTTTGTCGCGCCTGCAGGAGATGCAGAGCGAGGAGTATCTGAAGCGGGAACACTTACCGGGGTAAAACCGGGTACAAATCACATAAAGGGGTCGATCTTTGACCCCGACTTCTCTATAATCTTGCGACCCCACGTTACGAGAAGGTTTTTTTCCCAAAACTTTCTATGTGCCGGCATAGGCTATTCGAAGGGGTAGGTTTGCTGGACAATGTCGTGTGAACCTCAACTGACTAAACGTTTGGGTGTTCACCAACGTGTAACTTATTTATTTGGGTAAGCTTTTAATGAAAACTTTTACAGCTAAACCAGAAACCGTAAAACGCGACTGGTATGTTGTTGACGCGACCGGTAAAACTCTGGGCCGTCTGGCTTCCGAACTGGCTCTGCGCCTGCGCGGCAAGCATAAAGCGGAATACACTCCGCACGTTGATACCGGTGATTACATCATCGTTCTGAACGCAGAAAAAGTTGCTGTAACCGGCAACAAGCGAGAAGACAAAATGTACTACCACCACACCGGCCACATCGGTGGTATCAAAGAAGCGACCTTTGAAGAGATGATTGCCCGCCGTCCTGAGCGTGTGATTGAAATCGCGGTTAAAGGCATGCTGCCAAAAGGCCCGCTGGGTCGTGCTATGTACCGTAAGCTGAAAGTTTACGCGGGTAACGAGCACAACCACGCGGCACAGCAACCGCAAGTTCTTGACATCTAATCGGGATTATAGGCAATGGCTGAAAATCAATACTACGGCACCGGTCGCCGCAAAAGTTCCGCAGCTCGCGTTTTCATCAAACCGGGCAACGGTAAAATCGTTATCAACCAGCGTTCTCTGGAACAGTACTTCGGTCGTGAAACTGCCCGCATGGTAGTTCGTCAGCCGCTGGAACTGGTCGACATGGTTGAGAAATTAGATCTGTACATCACCGTTAAAGGTGGTGGTATCTCTGGTCAGGCTGGTGCGATCCGTCACGGTATCACCCGCGCTCTGATGGAGTACGACGAGTCCCTGCGTGGCGAACTGCGTAAAGCTGGTTTCGTTACTCGTGATGCTCGTCAGGTTGAACGTAAGAAAGTCGGCCTGCGTAAAGCACGTCGTCGTCCTCAGTTCTCCAAACGTTAATTGTTTTCTGCTCACGCAGAACAATTTGCGAAAAAACCCGCTTCGGCGGGTTTTTTTATGGATAAATTTGCCATTTTCCCTCTACAAACGCCCCATTGTTACCACTTTTTCAGCATTTCCAGAATCCCCTCACCACAACCTCTTCAAAATCTGGTAAACTATCATCCAATTTTCTGCCCAAATGCAGGTGATTGTTCATTTTTTGTTTGGATGACGAACGAAATGAAGTCACGCAAATGGGGTTTTTACATCTGGCTGGCCATGCGTGGTCGGCAGCAGTACAAAAATTCTGAATATACCTGGAGGTTTTCATGGCTGTCGCTGCCAACAAACGTTCGGTAATGACGCTGTTTTCTGGTCCTACTGACATCTATAGCCATCAGGTCCGCATCGTGCTGGCCGAAAAAGGTGTTAGTTTTGAGATAGAGCACGTGGAGAAGGACAACCCGCCTCAGGATCTGATTGACCTCAACCCGAATCAAAGCGTACCGACGCTTGTGGATCGTGAGCTCACTCTGTGGGAATCTCGCATCATTATGGAATATCTGGATGAGCGTTTCCCGCATCCGCCGCTCATGCCGGTTTACCCGGTGGCGCGTGGGGAAAGCCGTCTGTATATGCAGCGTATCGAAAAGGACTGGTATTCGTTGATGAATACCATTCAGACCGGTACCGCTGCGCAGGCTGATACTGCGCGTAAGCAGCTGCGTGAAGAACTACAGGCGATTGCGCCAGTTTTCACCCAGAAGCCCTACTTCCTGAGCGATGAGTTCAGCCTGGTGGACTGCTACCTGGCACCACTGCTGTGGCGTCTGCCGGTTCTCGGCGTAGAGCTGGTCGGCGCTGGCGCGAAAGAGCTTAAAGGCTATATGACTCGCGTATTTGAGCGCGACTCTTTCCTCGCTTCTTTAACTGAAGCCGAACGTGAAATGCGTCTCGGTCGGGGCTAAATGATGGATGTATCACAGCTGACGCCGCGTCGCCCGTATCTATTACGAGCGTTCTATGAGTGGCTGCTGGATAACCAGCTGACTCCGCATCTGGTCGTTGACGTCACTCTGCCGGGCGTAATGGTCCCGATGGAGTACGCTCGCGATGGGCAAATTGTTCTCAATATTGCCCCACGCGCTGTCGGTAACCTCGAGCTGGCCAACGACGAAGTGCGTTTTAACGCGCGCTTCGGCGGCGTGCCGCGCAATGTCTCCGTGCCGATGGCTGCCGTACTGGCGGTTTACGCGCGTGAGAATGGCGCAGGGACCATGTTCGAACCGGAAGCGGCCTATGATGAAGATGTCACTAGCCTGAACGATGACGAAGAGCTGCCTGACAGCGAAACGGTCATGTCGGTGATCGATGGCGATAAGCCGGATAGTCACGACGACGATCCCGACGATACGCCGCCTCCTCGCGGTGGGCGTCCGGCGCTGCGCGTCGTAAAATAATCTTTGCCAGGCCCTTCGGGGCCTGTTTTATATCTTAATTCACATCTGAATTTGATAACATCATTGAAAATGAGCGAAGCGTGTTTCTGAACATGCTTCGCTTTTTTTATCCTATAGTCGGCGGCCTTGGTGTAAATAGACCCGTTTTAGTTCCCGGATTTTTTTGCGATCCCGGCCAAATTGACCCTGGCCCAATACTTTATGCCGCCAACAATCTGAACATGGATTTTACCGTGACCGCGGAGGCGGCGGGGTATACACCGACTTTAGTAATAACGACGTCGTTGATTTTGGCTCGCGGCATGTCGGCTTGCTATCAACCACCGCCTTTACCCAACTGGGCGCGCGGGACATCACTTTAACGATTCACTGTGAGACGTCCGCCGGGATCGCCATTACGGCACGATATGCCCGCGTCAGTTCCGCTCTCACAGGCAAAGACGCCTTTACAGATAAGCGCAGCGGTTGGGGGTAATATCAGAAGCGGGCAGAAGGTGTAGCTGGACGGCGAGGCGGTAATCAGCATTGTTTATCTTTGAATAAAGAGCTTGCGGGCACGGAGCCCGCAAGCTTCTCATTTTACACTTCCAGATAGTTCAGGATCCCGTCAGCCGCCTTACGGCCTTCGGCAATCGCCGTCACCACCAGGTCGGAACCGCGAACGATATCACCCCCGGCGAAGATTTTCGGGTTGCTGGTCTGGAAGGCGTTGTCGCTGCCTTCCGGCGCAATCACGCGGCCCTGAGAATCGAGCTCGACGCTGTGCTTCGCCAGCCATTCCATGCTGTGTGGACGGAAACCAAACGCCATTACAACGGCATCGGCGGGCACCACATGCTCAGAACCGGCCACGATTTCCGCGCGGCGGCGGCCTTTCGCATCCGGCTGGCCCATCTCCGTACGCGCCATCTTCACGCCGCATACCTTACCGTTGGCATTCACTTCAATGCCCAGCGGTTGGACGTTGAACTGGAACTCCACGCCTTCTTCACGCGCGTTTTTCACTTCGCGCTTCGAGCCCGGCATGTTCTCCTCATCACGGCGATAGGCGCAGATGACGTGAGTGGCGTTCTGGCGAATCGAGGTCCGCACGCAGTCCATAGCGGTGTCGCCACCGCCAAGAACCACGACGCGTTTGCCTTCCATGCTGACGTACGGCTCGTCCGCCGTTTCGCCAAAGCCCATGATCTGTTTGGTATTGGCGATCAGGAACGGCAGCGCATCAAAGACCCCGCTAGCGTCTTCGTTTTCCAGCCCGCCGCGCATGGACTGATAGGTCCCGACGCCGAGGAACACCGCATCGTAATCTTTCAGCAGATCGTCGAGCTGTACATCGCGGCCCACTTCGATATTGAGTTTGAACTCGATGCCCATGCCGGTGAAGATCTCGCGACGGCGGGTCATCACCTCTTTTTCCAGCTTAAACGCCGGAATACCAAAGGTCAGCAGACCGCCGATTTCCGGATGGCGATCGAAAACCACCGCCTTCACGCCGTTGCGGGTCAACACGTCGGCGCACGCCAGGCCCGCTGGACCCGCGCCGATAATGGCGACGGTTTTACCGGTTTGCTTTACGCCGGTAAGGTCGGGGCGCCAGCCCATTTCGAACGCTTTATCGTTGATATAGCGTTCGATGTTGCCGATGGTGACCGCGCCGAACTCATCGTTCAGCGTGCAGGAACCCTCGCACAGACGATCCTGTGGGCAAACGCGCCCGCAGACTTCCGGTAAGGTATTGGTTTGATGCGACAGCTCCGCCGCTTCAAAAATACGTCCTTCATTAGCCAGCTTCAGCCAGTTCGGGATGTAGTTATGCACCGGGCACTTCCATTCGCAGTACGGGTTGCCGCAGGACAGGCAGCGGTCCGCCTGTGCTTTGGCCTGGCCTTCTGAAAACGGCTCGTAAATTTCCACAAATTCAATTTTACGGATCTTCAGCGCTTTCTTTGGCGGATCAACTCGCTGTAAGTCGATAAATTGATAGACATTCTGACTCATCTTAACCCCTTACTGCGCCTGCACCCGCAGCTCAGCTGCGGAACGACTACGGTGACCCAACAGTGCTTTAACATCGCTGGACTTCGGTTTAACCAGCGCAAACTTCGCTGAGAAGGCCGGCCAGTTAGCCAGGATCTCTTCGCCGCGCTGCGAGCCGGTAAGCTGCACGTGCTCGGTAATCAAACCGCGCAGGTGCTCTTCATGGATGGCCAGAGAGTCAACGTCCAGCACTTCTACCAGTTCAGGGTTCACGCGTTTGCGGAAGTCGCCATCTTCATCCAGAACGTAACCAAAGCCGCCGGTCATGCCTGCGCCAAAGTTGACGCCGGTTTTACCCAGCACGCAGACGATGCCGCCGGTCATGTATTCACAGCCGTTGTCGCCAATACCTTCGACGACGGTGATCGCGCCGGAGTTACGCACCGCGAAACGCTCGCCCGCACGGCCCGCAGCATACAGGCGACCGCCGGTCGCGCCGTACAGGCAGGTGTTGCCGATGATGCTGGCTTCGTGGCTACGGAAGGCCGAGCCTACCGGAGGACGAATGGCGAGCAGGCCGCCGGCCATCCCTTTACCCACATAGTCGTTCGCATCGCCAGTCAGATGCAGTTCGACGCCGCCGGCATTCCACACGCCGAAGCTCTGGCCCGCAGTACCGCTAAAGTGGGCGACAATCGGGTCGGCAGCGAGACCCTGGTCGCCGTGAGTCTGGGCGATATAACCGGACAGCGATGCGCCAACGGAGCGGTCGGTGTTGCGGATATCGAACCAGAACGTTTTGCTCTGCTTGCTGTCAACAAACGGTTTCGCCTGCTGCAGAAGCTGGGCATTGAGTACGCCATTGTCGAACGGCGGGTTGTTCTCCGTGCAGTACAGCGCTTTGCCAGGATGCGGCTCAGCGGTTTCCAGCATCTTGCTCAGATCCAGCTTCTGCTGCTTGGCGGTAAATCCGTCCAGCTCTTTCAGCAGGTCGGTGCGACCAATCAGATCCACCAGACGCTTCACGCCCAGCTGCGCCATCAGCTCGCGAGTTTCGCGGGCGATGAATTCAAAGTAGTTGGTCACTTTAAACGGCAGACCGTGATAGTGGTTCTTACGCAGTTTGTCGTCCTGGGTTGCTACGCCGGTTGCGCAGTTGTTCAGGTGGCAAATACGCAGATATTTACAGCCCAGCGCGACCATTGGGCCGGTACCGAAGCCGAAGCTCTCAGCCCCGAGGATAGCCGCTTTGATGATATCAAGGCCGGTTTTCAGGCCGCCGTCCACCTGCAGACGAATTTTGTGGCGCAGCCCGTTGGCAACCAGCGCCTGCTGGGTTTCCACCAGTCCCAGTTCCCACGGACAGCCTGCGTACTTCACTGAAGAGAGCGGGCTGGCGCCGGTGCCACCGTCATAGCCAGCGATGGTGATTAAATCCGCGTAAGCTTTTGCCACGCCGGTGGCGATAGTCCCGACGCCCGGTTCGGAAACCAGCTTCACGGAGATCATCGCCTTCGGGTTGACCTGCTTCAGGTCGAAAATCAGCTGCGCCAGATCCTCGATAGAGTAAATATCGTGGTGCGGCGGCGGGGAGATCAGCGTCACGCCCGGCACGGAATAGCGCAGTTTGGCGATGTAGGGCGTCACTTTATCGCCCGGCAGCTGGCCGCCTTCGCCAGGCTTCGCGCCCTGAGCGACTTTAATCTGGATAACGTCGGCGTTGACCAGATAAGCGGGGGTTACGCCGAAGCGGCCGGAAGCAACCTGCTTAATGCGCGAGACTTTATTCGTGCCATAGCGCGCCGGGTCTTCGCCGCCTTCGCCGGAGTTGGAATTACCGCCGATGCTGTTCATCGCTTCCGCCAGCGCTTCGTGCGCTTCGGGGCTCAGCGCGCCGATAGACATCGCCGCGGTATCGAAGCGTTTGAACAGCTCGCTGGCCGGCTCAACGTCTTCCAGGCTCACCGTGGTGCCGTCCGGCGTCACGGCCAGCAGATCGCGCAGCGTTGCCGCCGGACGCTCGTTAACCAGCTTCGCGTACTGCTGGTAATCACCGTATTCGCCGCTTTGTACCGCTTGCTGCAGGGTACGCACCACGTCCGGGTTGTAGGCGTGATATTCGCCGCCGTGGACGTACTTCAGCAGGCCGCCCTGGTCCAGCGGTTTACGCGCCAGCCAGGCACGTTTCGACAGGTTCAGCAGATCCTGCTGGAAGTCATCGAAGCCCGCGCCGCCGATGCGGCTGACGACGCCCTGGAAGCACAGGTCGGAGACGTCGCGATGCAGGCCGACCGCTTCAAACAGCTTCGAGCAGCGATAGGACGCAATGGTCGAAATCCCCATCTTCGACATGATTTTATACAGACCTTTGTTGATGCCGTTACGATAGTTCAGCATCACCGCGCGGTACTCTTTGTCGATGGCTTTGTTATCCACCAGCTTCGCCAGGGTTTCATAGGCGAGGTACGGGTAGATAGCCGTCGCGCCGAAGCCGAGCAGCACGGCAAAATGGTGCGGATCGCGGGCGCTGGCGGTTTCGACAATAATGTTGGCATCGCAGCGCAGGCTCTTATCGACCAGTCGGGTCTGAATTGCGCCGACCGCCATCGGAGCCGGTACCGGCAGACGGTTTTTCGCGATGTTGCGGTCAGAGAGCACCAGCAGAACGGTACCGTTACGTACCATCTGTTCGGCTTTATCGCACAGCGCCTTCACGGTTTCAGCCAGCGTGGTTGCGGTGGCATCAAAAGTGATATCCAGGACGTCGGCGCGATAGTGCTCCTCTTCCATGGTGGTCAGCTGTTTAAAATCGGAGTACAGCAGAATCGGCGATTTGAAGCTCAGGCGGTGCGCCTGGCCTTCCGCTTCGCAGAAGACGTTCATTTCACGGCCGATGCTGGTGGCCAGCGACATGACGTGCGCTTCGCGCAGCGGATCGATCGGCGGGTTGGTCACCTGCGCGAACTGTTGGCGGAAGTAATCGTAAATGATACGCGGCTGGCTGGAGAGCACGGCAAATGGGGTATCGTCGCCCATTGAGCCGACCGCCTCCTGGCCGTTTTCACCCAGAACGCGCAGGACGGAGTCCAGCTCTTCAGCGCTGTAGTTAAACTGTTTCTGGTAGCTGGCGAGGGTATCATCGTCCAGCTGGCGGCTACCGACCTCTTCATCCGGCAGATCTTCGAATGGCACCAGGCGACGGACGTTTTTCGCCATCCACTCTTTATATGGGTGGCGGCTTTTCAGATCGTTGTCGGTTTCCGCGGAGTGCAGAATACGCCCCTCGCGGGTATCGATAACCATCAGCTCGCCCGGGCCGACGCGGCCTTTTTCGACCACTTCATCCGGCTGGTAATCCCAGATCCCGACTTCGGAAGCGCAGGTGATGAGCTTGTCTTTGGTGATGACGTAGCGCGCCGGGCGCAGACCGTTACGGTCGAGGTTACAGGCGGCATAGCGACCGTCGGACATGACGATGCCCGCCGGGCCGTCCCACGGCTCCATATGCATGGAGTTAAAGTCGAAGAACGACCGCAGGTCTGGATCCATATCCGGGTTGTTTTGCCAGGCTGGCGGCACCAGCAGGCGCATGGCTCGGATGATATCCATCCCGCCCGCCAGCAGCAGCTCCAGCATGTTATCCATGGAGCTGGAGTCAGAGCCGGTTTCATTGACGAACGGCGCGGCGTCGTGGAGGTCCGGGATCAGCGGCGTCTGGAACTTATAGGTACGGGCGCGGGCCCACTGGCGGTTGCCGGTGATGGTGTTGATCTCGCCGTTGTGCGCCAGATAGCGGAACGGCTGCGCCAGCGGCCAGCGCGGCACGGTGTTGGTGGAAAAGCGCTGGTGGAACAGGCAGATCGCCGACTCCAGGCGCAGGTCCGCAAGATCCAGGTAGAAGCGCGGCAGATCCGCCGGCATACACAGACCTTTATAAATGTTGACCAGGTTCGACAGGCTGCAAACGTAGAAATCTTTATCTTCCTGCAGGCGTTTTTCGATACGGCGACGCGCGATGAATAAACGGCGCTCCATGTCGCGCGGACGCCAGCCAGCCGGGGCGTTCACAAAGATTTGTTCAATACGGGGCAGCGAGGAGAGGGCGATTTCACCAAGAACGCCTTCATTAGTCGGCACATCGCGCCAGCCAACGATAGACAGCGTTTCGCGTTGAAGTTCTTCTTCGACGATGCGGCGTGCCGCTTTGGCCAGTTCAGGATCCTTATTAAGGAACAGCATCCCAACGGCGTAATTTTTGGCTAAACGCCAGCCGCGCTCTTCCGCAACAATTCGGAAGAAACGATCGGGTTTTTGTAGCAGCAAGCCACAACCGTCGCCGGTTTTTCCATCGGCAAGAATCGCGCCGCGGTGCTGCATTCGGGCCAGTGCGTGTATAGCGGTTCGCACTACCTTGTGGCTAGGTTCGCCTTCTATGTGGGCGATCAGGCCGAAACCACAGTTATCCCTCTCAAGGGATTTATCGTACAACATATCAGTGAACCTCCCCAGGCTCTACGGGACACCCTCCGATACCGATTGCGCACGGGCACAGAAAGAGCATGGCGACGGGGTTTACACCTCGCATTCGCCCTCTTTAAATCCTTTTCGCGTCGGTACACAAGTTTGAGGACTTGCTGTTAAGAGGGAATCTCAATTACTGCATAAATATGATGAGCAGAGCGCTCATCCAGAAAGCTTCCAGCGGATTCCCAACTTATCGGGAATCCACACATACGTCAAATGGCAATCTTATTTATACAAAAATGTGCTATACAACATCTAATATACTGATTTTTAAGAAAATAACGGTATTTTGAATGCCAGGGAAGCGCAGGGAACGGCTTGATCGAGTGTGATCTGTCTCACTATATCGACGGCACGCTATTATCGTTCTGTGCTGAAGTGTTCATTTATTGCAGTTTTTTAAACTGGTTTTTGTTTGATTAAAAGTTATTAATACTGTTTTATGCCCTGGTAAAGATAATGGCAAATCAGAGGCTATATATAAGGAAAACTCATTACCATGATGGTGAATTAAATTGCAGTTATCTTGATTGTTTATGCAATGAAATAAGCGGCCGCGTTGACGATTGATCCAAGTCATCGCCGTCGGTAGCTAAAAATGGCAGGCTTGGCCCCTTTCTTAAGGCCGGTCTATCAGATTATGCAGTTACAAAAATTAGTCAATATGTTTGGTGGGGATCTTATGCGCCGCTACGGTGAAAAGGTTCATAAACTGACGCTGCACGGTGGATTTAGTTGCCCAAATCGCGATGGCACCCTTGGTCGCGGCGGCTGTACGTTCTGTAATGTCGCCTCTTTTGCCGATGAAGAACAGCAGCACAGCTCGATCGCTGAACAGCTGGCCCATCAGGCGCAGCGGGTTAACCGCGCAAAACGCTATCTGGCCTATTTCCAGGCTTATACCAGCACCTTTGCCGAGGTACAGGTACTGCGCTCCATGTATCAGCAGGCGGTCAGCCAGGCGAATATCGTCGGGCTCTGCGTGGGCACTCGCCCGGACTGCGTCCCCGGAGCGGTATTGGATCTGCTGTCTGAATATCGGCAGCAGGGTTATGAAGTCTGGCTCGAGTTGGGTTTACAAACCGCGCACGATAAAACGCTGCGCCGAATTAATCGCGGCCACGATTTTGCCTGCTACCAGCGTACAGCCCGTCTGGCGCGCGAGCGGGGCCTCAAAGTGTGCAGCCACCTTATCGTTGGCCTGCCGGGTGAAGGGCAGAGCGAATGCCTTGAAACGCTAAAACAGGTGGTAGAGACCGGCGTAGACGGCATTAAGCTGCATCCACTTCATATTGTGAAGGGCAGCATTATGGCCAGGGCGTGGCAGGCCGGAAGGTTGCAGGGTATTGATCTGGCGGACTATACGGTCAGCGCAGGCGAGATGATCCGCCATACCCCGGCAGAGGTGATTTATCACCGTATTTCCGCCAGTGCTCGACGTCCGATGCTGCTGGCGCCGCTGTGGTGTGAGAACCGTTGGACCGGGATGGTTGAGCTGGATAAATATCTCAATGAATACGGCGTTCAGGGGTCAGCTATTGGTCGTTGCTGGAGATCTCCGGCCGCTACCGAATAACGTCATCGCCAGCCGCATTCCGGCTGACCGCTACCCCCAGGCAGGCGCGTAACTACAATCCTTCCCGCATTTTTCGCACAACTTACAGCGTCTTGCTCAGAATTGAGTATTATTGTGCGAAGTTGTCGCGAAGGAATCCCTTATGAAGCAAATCCGTATGCTGGCGCAGTATTATGTTGACCTGATGATGAAGCTGGGTCTGGTGCGCTTTTCCATGCTGCTGGCCTTTGCGCTGGTGGTGCTGGCGATCGTCGTGCAGATGGCCGTTACTATGGTGCTGCACGGCCAGGTGGAAAGTATTGATGTGATCCGCTCTATCTTCTTTGGTTTGCTGATTACGCCGTGGGCGGTCTATTTCCTGTCGGTGGTCGTTGAGCAGCTGGAAGAGTCCCGGCAGCGTCTTTCGCGGCTGGTGGAGAAACTGGAGGAGATGCGCGAGCGCGATCTCAAGCTGAATGTGCAGCTTAAGGACAATATCGCCCAGCTTAATCAGGAAATCGGTGAACGTGAAAAAGCTGAAGCGGAACGTGAAACGACGCTTGAGCAGCTGAAAATTGAGATGAAGGAGCGTGAAGAAACGCAAATTCAGCTTGAACAGCAATCGTCCTTTCTGCGCTCCTTTCTTGACGCTTCACCGGACCTCGTTTTCTATCGTAATGAAGATAAAGAGTTCTCAGGCTGTAACCGCGCCATGGAACTGCTGACCGGTAAAAGCGAAAAACAGCTTATTCATCTGAAGCCGCAGGATGTCTACAGCGAAGAGGTGGCGGAGAAGGTGCTGGAGACGGATGAGAAAGTCTTCCGCCATAACGTTTCGCTCACCTACGAGCAGTGGCTGGATTATCCGGACGGGCGCAAGGCCTGCTTTGAAATCCGCAAAGTGCCCTATTATGACCGCGTCGGTAAGCGGCGCGGCCTGATGGGGTTCGGTCGTGATATTACGGAGCGTAAGCGCTATCAGGACGCGCTGGAGCGTGCCAGCCGCGATAAGACCACCTTTATCTCAACGATCAGCCACGAGCTGCGTACGCCGCTTAACGGCATCGTCGGGCTGAGCCGAATCCTTCTCGATACCGACCTGACCGACGAACAGGAAAGATACCTGAAAACCATCCACGTCTCAGCGGTAACGCTGGGTAATATCTTCAATGATATTATTGAGATGGATAAGATGGAGCGGCGTAAAATTCAGTTGGATAACCAGCCGGTTGATTTCACCGGCTTCCTTGCCGACCTTGAAAACCTCTCCGGCCTGCAGGCGCAGCAGAAAGGGCTGCGCTTTGTGCTGGATCCTTCGCTTCCGCTGCCGCATAAAGTGATCACCGACGGAACGCGTTTACGCCAAATCTTGTGGAATCTAATCAGCAACGCCGTGAAGTTTACCCCGCAGGGTGGGAGCGTGAACGTGCGCGTGCGCTATGACGAAGGGGACATCCTGCACTTTGAAGTGGAAGATTCAGGCATTGGCATCCCTGAAGCGGAACAGGATAAAATTTTCGCCATGTATTACCAGGTGAAAGATAGCCAGGGCGGCAAGCCAGCGACAGGTACCGGCATCGGACTCGCCGTGTCGCGGCGTCTGGCGCGTAATATGGGCGGCGACATTAGCGTTGCCAGCCTGCCGGGTAAAGGGGCCACGTTCACGCTCACCGTACACGCGCCGGCCGTGGCTGAAGAGGTTGAAGACACGCTGGCGGAAGATGAAATGCCATTACCTGCGCTGAACGTGCTGCTGGTGGAAGATATTGAGCTCAACGTGATCGTGGCGCGTTCGGTACTGGAGAAGCTGGGCAACAGCGTGGATGTGGCGATGACCGGTAAGGCTGCGCTGGAGATGTTTGTACCCGGCGAGTACGATCTGGTTCTGCTCGATATTCAACTACCGGATATGACTGGGCTCGATATTTCTCGTCAGCTGAAACAGCGCTTTGCCGCCGATGAGCTTCCCCCGCTGGTTGCGCTTACCGCTAACGTCCTGAAGAACAAGACTGAGTATCTGGAAGCGGGAATGGATGATGTCCTGAGCAAGCCGTTATCGGTTCCGGCATTAACCGCGATTATCAAAAAATTCTGGGATGCGCCGGAAGAGGAGGAGAATGAGATGCCATCTGTAGATATCAGTAAATCAGCTTCCGTACTGGATATTCCGATGCTTGAGCAGTATATCGAACTGGTAGGGCCGAAGCTGATTAATGACGGTCTGGCCGTTTTCGAAAGAATGATGCCGGGCTACATGGCGGTTCTGGAATCAAATTTAACCGCTCGCGACCAGAAAGGTATCGTCGATGAGGGGCATAAGATAAAAGGCGCTGCGGGCTCTATCGGTTTGCGCCATATCCAGCAGCTAGGCCAGCAGATCCAAACCCCGGATTTACCGGCCTGGTCGGATAACGTTGGCGAATGGGTTGAAGAGATGAAATCCGAATGGCAAAACGATGTCGCGGTACTGAAGGCGTGGGTAGCGGCGGCAGATAAAAAATGACCCCGGATAAACCGGGGTGCGCGAATACTGCGCCAACACCAGGGAACGGGTCATTGCGCCAGAATCATTTGAGTGATTTTTTTACACGGCGCAACCTGAGGATTTGGCTTACTCGCTCATTAAGATAGCAAACCTTAAATATTTTGTTACGTGAAACAGTAAAATATGTGAAGCATAGCGAGTAAATCAAAATTTTTGACTGCTTTCATAAACTTGTACTAAGGGGCTGATGTGATGAAGAAAATTGGTGTAGTGCTGAGCGGTTGCGGCGTTTATGACGGAAGCGAAATTCATGAAGCCGTTATTACCCTGCTGGCTATTGCCCGCAGCGGCGCTCAGGCTATCTGCTATGCGCCTGATAAAGCGCAAACCGATGTTATCAATCACCTGACCGGCGAAGCGCAGGCGGAAAGCCGTAATGTGCTTGTGGAAGCGGCGCGTATC
Source organism: Klebsiella grimontii (assembly GCF_900200035.1). Taxonomy (GTDB): domain Bacteria; phylum Pseudomonadota; class Gammaproteobacteria; order Enterobacterales; family Enterobacteriaceae; genus Klebsiella; species Klebsiella grimontii. Next base: position 85,532 of record NZ_FZTC01000045.1, on the reverse strand, counting down.
GCGCGCGGAGAGATTCAGCCTTTAGCAAACGCCCGGGCGGATGCGCTGGACGCGCTGATTGTGCCCGGCGGTTTTGGCGCGGCAAAGAACCTCAGCAATTTTGCTTCGCAGGGAAGTGAATGTGAAGTGGATAGCGATCTCAAGGCCCTGGCGCTGGCGATGCATCAGGCGGGTAAACCGTTGGGCTTTATCTGTATCGCTCCGGCGCTGTTGCCTAAAATATTCTCTATTCCGCTACGCGTCACTATTGGTACCGATCTTGATACCGCCGATGCGGTAGAGGAGATGGGGGCCGAACACGTGCCTTGCCCGGTCGATGACATTGTGGTTGATGAAGACAATAAAGTGGTGACGACTCCCGCGTATATGCTGGCGCAGAACATCGCCGAAGCGGCGAGCGGAATTGAAAAGCTGGTTGCTCGCGTAGTGGTTCTGACGGCATGACATTTCGCTTTTCGCCGTTGCGCTTGATTAAACGTTTTTTGCTGAGGCTGCTGCTGGCTTGCGCGGTGCTATGGGGCGGCGGGGTTGCTCTGTTTAGCATCGTCCCCGTCCCGTTTTCAGCGGTGATGCTGGAGCGGCAGCTCGGCGCCTGGCTCTCAGGGAATTTTCATTACATCGCCCATTCCGATTGGGTGGGCATGGATGAAATTTCTCCGTGGATGGGGCTGGCGGTTATTGCCGCGGAAGACCAGAAATTCCCGGAGCACTGGGGGTTTGACGTCCCGGCGATTGAGAAGGCGCTGGCGCACAATGAACGCAATGAGAACCGCATCCGCGGTGCGTCAACCCTGTCGCAGCAGACGGCAAAAAACCTGTTCCTGTGGGATGGTCGCAGCTGGCTAAGAAAAGGGCTGGAGGCGGGGCTGACCGTTGGCATTGAGACGGTCTGGAGCAAAAAGCGGATCCTCACCGTTTATCTGAATATTGCGGAGTTTGGTGAAGGGACGTTTGGCGTTGAAGCCGCATCGCAGCGCTATTTTCACAAACCGGCCAGCAGATTGACGGCTGCTGAAGCCGCGCTTTTAGCGGCGGTTTTGCCTAATCCCATTCGCTTTCGCGCTGATGCGCCGTCGGGTTATATTCGCAGCCGCCAGGCGTGGATCCTGCGCCAGATGAGGCAGTTAGGCGGGGAAGGGTTTATGCGGGCGAATCAGCTACATTGATGATTTCACGGCTCAGTACCCCGGAAGGCGCGCCGCGACCGGGGGAGTGAAATCTAATCCTCATCAAACCCGGCGTTGAACAGCGCGATAACCGCTGCCAGCGCCTCCACTTCTTGCGGGCCGTTGGCTTCAATCTCAATCTGCCGCCCTTTAGCTGAGTCAAGCATCAGCAGGGCAATCACGCTATTCGCTTCAGCTACAGTTCCTTCATCATTGCGCAGCAGCACTTCAGCATCGTAGTTCTGCATTAATTCAAACAGCTTCATCGCCGGGCGAGCGTGCATCCCCAGCTTATTGGTGATTTCAACGGTTTGCTTAACGGTCATGATTTGCGTTTTTCCAGCGTCCGATGACGGGACTGCACGTTCTTACCGCGCGAGCGGAAGTAGTCAGCCAGCTGTTCGGCGATGTAAACCGAACGGTGTTTACCACCGGTACAACCAATAGCTACCGTCAGATAGCTGCGGTTATTGGTCTCCAGCATAGGTAACCATAGCTCAAGATAGCTGCGGGTCTGGTAAATGAAATTGTGAACTTCCGTGTGCCGGTCGAGGAAGGCGGCCACGGGTTTATCCAGACCGGTCATCGGGCGCAGCTTCGGATCCCAGTGCGGGTTCGGCAGGAAGCGTACGTCGAAAACGTAATCAGCATCAATGGGAATACCGTGCTTAAAGCCAAAGGATTCAAACACCATCGTCAGCTCGCGTTCGCGCTTGCCTAACAAACGCGTGCGCAGCATTTCTGCCAGCTCATGTACCGACATTTCTGAGGTATCGACGATCAGGTCAGCGCGGGAACGCAGAGGTTCCAGCAGGTCGCTCTCTTCATCAATGGCGCTCTCCAGCGACAGGTTTTTGCTGGAGAGGGGATGCAAACGACGCGTGTCGCTGTAGCGGCGAATCAAGGTGTTACGATCGGCATCCAGGAACAGCAGCTGAGGTGAAAACTCTGCGGGCAGATTTTTCATCGCCTGCTCGAAGATTTCCGGCGACTCAGGCATGTTTCGCACGTCAATACTGACCGCGGCCGAGATGTTTCTGTCGGCGAGCGAGCGCGCCAGCTCGGGCAAAAGCACAACCGGCAGGTTATCCACGCAGTAAAAACCCATATCTTCCAGCGCTCGCAGGGCGACGGATTTCCCCGACCCTGAACGGCCGCTGACGATCATCAGTACCATGTACCGTTTCTCCTCAGTACGAAAAAGCGTAAGGTGCGGCTTTCGTTACGCCTCATTATTGCTTCCCGCTTCAGTGATGATTTCATACAGCTCTTCATCGCTTTGCGCAGCGCGCAGACGGCGGCAAATTGTTTTATCGGCCAGACGTTTCGCCACCAGCGAGAGCGTATGCAGATGCGTCTTAGTTTGATCGGCCGGGACGAGAAGGGCAAACAACAGATCGACGGGTTGGTTGTCGATAGCATCGAAAGCAATGGGGGTTTCCAGCTGGACAAACACGCCCACGGCCCGCAGCGTATCCTCTTCGAGTTTGCCATGGGGGATTGCAATGCCGTTGCCAATCCCGGTACTGCCCATTTTCTCACGGGTAAGGATCGCCTCGAACACTATCTGGGACGATAAGCCTAACTGCTTTGCTGCCAGCTCGCTGATGATTTCCAGCGCGCGTTTCTTGCTCTGGCAGTGAACCTGGCTACGGGTACATTCCTGGTTAAGGACATTGCTCAGTTGTAGAGCCGAATCGTTATTTATCATAATTTCACCTGAGCTCTCCTTGCCAACCGCCGGCAGGCGGTTGGCGTAGGCGATTGCCCGGACAATTAGTGTTGTTTCAGTTTATCTTTATGTTTTGTTAACTGTCTTGCCAGCTTATCGATAAGACCATCGATAGCAGCATACATATCCTGGCCTTCCGCACTGGCATGGATTTCGCCACCGTTGACATGCAGATTGGCGTCCGCAATTTGCGTCACCTTCTCCACTTTTAACACAATGTAGACCTGGTTGATCCTGTCGAAAAACTGCTCCAGTTTGCTGAACTTCGCGGTAACGAAATCGCGCATCGCGGGGGTTATCTCGACGTTGTGTCCTGTAATGTTGAGCTGCATAGTGTCTTCCTTATCGGTTGGGTCAAACCAGCTGCTTGCGCTGATTTGACGGCGGAATGGATAAAGACTCTCGGTACTTAGCAACGGTTCGCCGTGCCACCATAATACCCTGATCGGATAGCATGGTGGTGAGCTTACTATCACTCAATGGTTTCGCGGGGTTTTCCGCGGCGATTAATTTCTTCACCAGCGCGCGAATGGCCGTCGACGATGCTTCGCCGCCGCCTTCGGTGTTCACATGGCTGGAGAAGAAATACTTCAGCTCAAAAATACCGCGTGGACTGTGCAGGTATTTTTGCGTAGTAACGCGTGAAATAGTGGATTCATGCATTTCGACGGCCTGAGCGATATCCGCCAGCACCATCGGTTTCATAAACTCTTCACCTTGTTCAAAAAAAGCCTGCTGCTGTTCGACGATACAGCGGCTGACGCGCAGCAGGGTGTCGTTGCGGCTCTCCAGGCTCTTGATCAGCCAGCGCGCTTCCTGCAGGTTGCTACGGATAAACTGGCCGTCAGCGTCATTGCGCGTGCTGTTACCCATAGCGGCATACTGCTGATTGATCTTCAGGCGCGGGAGGCTATCTGAATTGAGCTCAACCACCCAACGATCGTTGACTTTACGCACCAGAACGTCAGGAATGACATATTCTGGCTCGCCAGTTTGGATCGACTGTCCCGGGCGCGGATCCAGCGATTGGATCAGATTTACCGCTTCCTTTAACACTTCTTCTTTGAGGCGGGTTACGCGCATCAGGCTGCGGAAGTCGTGGTTGGCCAGCAGATCGAGATGATCGCTGATGATCAGGCGGGCTTCTTCAATCCACGGCGTCTCTTTGGCAAACTGTGAAAGCTGAACCAGCAGGCAATCACGCAAATCTTTTGCCGCCACGCCGACGGGGTCGAAACGCTGAATGCGCTTGAGAACCGCTTCAACTTCTTCAAGTCCGATTTCATCGTCGCCAATACTTTCCACGATGTCTTCGACAGAAATCGTCAGGTAGCCGGTATCATCAACGGCATCGACGATAGAGGTCGCGATGGCGCGATCGGTATCGGTGAATGGCGTAAGTTCAACCTGCCACATCAGGTAATCCTGCAGGCTTTGCGTGGTCTCTCCCTGGTAGACGGGCAGTTCGTCATCCTGGTAATCGACGCCGTTGCCTGATGGCGTTCCGGCGGTGTAAATCTCATCCCAGCTGGCATCAAGCGGCAGCTCTTCGGGCATCTCTTTTTGCTCAAGGGCGTCGACGGTATCCAGAGATTCGCGATCCTCGGCCTCTTTGGTTTCTACCTCATCGTGAAGATCGGTTTGCTCCAGCAACGGGTTGCTGTCCAGCGCCTGCTGGAGTTCTTGCTGGAGTTCTAACGTGGACAACTGCAGTAGACGAATCGCCTGCTGCAGTTGTGGCGTCATGGCAAGCTGTTGGCTTAGCCTTAATTGCAAACCTTGCTTCATATTCAGGGCCAATATCTCCGGCTAAAACGTCTGTAACCTCTACCCTATCAGAGTCTGAAGTCTTCCCCAAGATACACGCGCTTAACCTGCTCGTCTTCAAGGATTTGCTGCGGCGTACCGTGGGCTATCAGGTGGCCCTGACTGACGATATAAGCACGCTCGCAAACGGCCAGCGTTTCCCTGACGTTATGGTCGGTTATCAGGACGCCAAGACCGCTGTCGCGCAGGTGTTCAATAATGCGTTTGATATCGATAACGGAGATGGGGTCAACGCCGGCAAAGGGTTCATCCAGCAGGATGAATTTCGGGTTAGCGGCCAACGCGCGGGCGATCTCGACGCGGCGCCGTTCACCACCGGAGAGCGCCTGGCCGAGACTATCGCGCAGGTGCTCAATGTGAAACTCCTCCATCAGCTCTTTCGCGCGATCTTCGCGCTGCTCGTTGCTGAGATCGTCGCGAATCTGCAATACCGCCATCAGGTTATCGTAAACGCTCAGCCGGCGGAAAATGGAGGCCTCCTGCGGCAAATAGCCGATTCCGCGACGCGCGCGCGCGTGCAGCGGCAGCAGGCTGATGTCTTCATCATCGATGATAATGTTGCCCGCGTCGCGCGGTACGATACCAACAACCATATAGAAGGTAGTGGTTTTACCGGCGCCGTTCGGACCGAGCAGGCCAACAATCTCGCCCGAATTCACGGTCAGACTGACATCTTCCACGACGCGGCGGCCTTTATAGGCTTTAGCAAGATTCTTTGCAGTTAATGTTGCCATAACGAATTACTTACCCTTCTTTGACTGATCGCTACCTTTATCCTGCAGCTGCGAAGGAACCAGAACCGTGGTCACGCGCCCGCCTTTATTGCTGAAAGCCTGCATTTTTTGTTCTTTCACCAGGTAAGTGATTTTGTCACCCTGGATATTGCTATCGATCTGTTCCAGATGCGCATTGCCGGTCAGGACGACAAAGTCGTTTTGCAGTTCATAATGCATTTTCGACGCGCGGCCTTTTACCGGTTTGCCGTTGTCCTGCATCTGGTAGAAGGTGGCCGGGTTACCGTAGCCATCGATAACCTCTTTGCCTTTTTCGCCGCCCGGACGGGTCACGACGACTTTGTCGGCGTTGATTTTGATCGTACCCTGAGTGACGACGACATTACCCGTAAAGGTAACGACGTTGCCCTGCATATCCAGCGACTGCTGATCGGATTCAATATGAATCGGCTGATCGGTATCACCCGTTTTGGCCTGTGCCGACAGGCTGGCGGCCAGTAAGGCGCTGGCGAGCGCAATCTTAAGGCTGAGTTTGTTTGTTCTGAATTTCATATGAGGTTCTAACCTTTTCAATCAGCTCGGCATTTTTGCTGCGCAGGTTCCCGCGCATTTTCAGGCCGCTGGAATTAAATGTTGTTCCGTACAACGTCACCATGTCATCGGAGGTAACATCCTGCGTCACCAGGTTTATCTGGGCGTTATCCGTCGTAATTTTGCGCAGTTGAGAATCCGCCGTCAGCGCATTAACCTCAACGTGCCCGTAAAGATACAGCATGCGGTCATTCGTCAACTTAGCTTTATCCGCTTTGATAGACCAGGTTGGTACTTTATTCGTATCGAAGGTGGTCATCACCGGTTTTGCGAACCACGAGAGCTGCTGTTCGGAAAAATACTCTACGTGTTCCGCGATTAGCCGGTAGTTAAGCGCCCCTTCGGGACTATAAACGACGGTATCGGTATGCTCGCTGGTATACGTCGGATCGTCAGGATTGATCGCTTGCTGGGTGGCATCGTCCGTACTCGCCAGGTTCAGGCCGATCAGGATCAGCGCGACCAGCGATAGTAAAATGATAACCCAACGTCTGGTTTTACTCATATAGATTGCCCTTTGGCCTCATCCAGCTTGCCCTGCGCCAATAGTAGCAAATCGCACACTTCGCGTACCGCTCCGCGACCGCCGTTGATACGAGTGACGTAATCCGCGCGCGGGAGCAGCAACGGATGCGCATCGGCTACCGCTATGCTTAAACCCACTTCAGCCATCACCGGCCAGTCGATCAGATCGTCGCCAATATAGGCCACTTCATCCGCGCTAACGGCCAGTTTATTGAGTAGCTCATGAAACGCCAGCAGCTTATCAGACTGCCCCTGGTAGAGATGGGTGATGCCGAGCGTCTGGCAGCGATCTTCCACCAGTTTAGCGTTTCGCCCGGTAATTATCGCTACTTCAATCTCTGAAGTCAGGGCGCAGCGGATACCGTAGCCGTCGCGCACGTTAAACGCTTTCAGCTCTTCGCCGTTGTTGCCCATATAGATAAGACCGTCGGACAGAACGCCGTCCACATCAAGTATCAGTAAACGGATCTTCGCCGCCCGGTCAATAAAGCCCTGACTTACCGGACCATAGCAGGTCGTTATCAGGGCATCAGCATTATTCATTATTTTTTCCTTACTTACACTACGCCCGCGCGCAGGAGATCGTGCATATGTATCACACCTACCAGACGGTCGCCATCGGCAACCAGTACGCAGGTGATATGACGGGACTGCATCAGGTTCAGCGCATCAACGGCCAGCGTACCGGGACGGATGCGGATGCCGCCTCGCGTCATGACTTCGGCGATGCTGGCGTTACGCATATCAATGCCGGTATCAAAGACGCGGCGCAGATCGCCATCGGTGAAAATGCCGATGATATTCATTTCATCGTCGCAAATAGCGGTCATGCCTAAATTTTTGCGCGTGATTTCCAGCAGCGCATCGCGCAGCGTGGCCTCCAGGCCAACATGCGGAATTTCATCGCCGGTGTGCATGATATCATTGACCCGCAGCAGTAGCTTACGGCCCAGCGCGCCGCCGGGATGCGATAGCGCAAAATCTTCAGCGGTAAAACCGCGGGCTTCCAGCAGCGCGACGGCAAGGGCATCGCCCATCACCAGCGCGGCGGTGGTGCTTGATGTGGGGGCCAGCCCTAACGGGCAAGCCTCTTTGGGCACCTTCACGCACAGATGAATATCCGCCGCGCGCGCCATGCTGCTTTCCGGTCGGCTGGTGATACAGATAAGCGACACCTGCTGGCGCTTAAGCACCGGGATCAGGGCGAGAATTTCATTTGATTCCCCGGAGTTAGATAGCGCGATCACTACGTCGCAGGGGGTGACCATGCCCAAATCGCCGTGCGCGGCCTCGCCGGGATGGACGAAGAATGATGATGTCCCGGTGCTGGCGAACGTTGCGGCCATCTTTCGCCCGATATGGCCGGATTTACCCATTCCCATCACCACAACTTTACCGGTACAGCGAAAAATGGTCTCACAGGCACGGGTAAAATCTTCATTAATATATTGATCGAGCTGGGCCAGACCTTCACGTTCAATGTCCAGCACCTCACGGCCTGCCCGTTGAAAGTCAAAATCCGCTGGCAAATCTATTTGCGACATAATGTTATCCCGAATCATTCAACGAAGAGCGGCGCTGTCCAGTACAGCATCGCTAACCAAAGCACAAAACCACCCAGCAGCAGGGCGCCGGCAAGGCGACCGGGCTGTTGTTTACGACGCCAGCACAGCACCGCGAAGATCAGGCTGACCAGCAGCATGACGCCATAGTCGCGGGTAAAGGCCTCGGCGGCAAAGGCGCCAGGCGCAATCAGCGCGGGGAGCCCGAGAACCAGTACGATATTCAGAATATTAGCGCCAATGATATTGCCGATGGCGATGTCATTTTCGCCTTTTCGCGCTCCGGCGATGGCGGTGGCCAGCTCGGGCAGGCTGGTGCCGATGGCAACGACCGTTAAGCCGACGGTCAGTTCGCTGATGGCAAAAAAGTTTGCCAGCACCGTGGCGTTATCCACCACCATCCGCGTGGCCATCGGCATCACTATCATCGCGACGCCCAACCAGAGCAGCGCGACGGGAAGCGAGCCCTCCCGCGGCAGCTCCGCCAGCTGTTCACGGGTCAGGCTGTCGTTCCCCTGGCGTTCCGCAAGGCGGGCAATCTTAAGGGTAAACAGCAGCCACAGTACCGCCAGCGCCAGCAAAAAAAGGCCATCTATCCGCGTAATCTGCCCGTCGTACAGCACAAATCCTGCCAGTAAACTGACCAGCAACATTAGCGGCAATTCGCGGCGCAGGATATCAGAATGCACGGTAAAAGGTTGAAACAGAGCGGTGAGGCCGAGGATCAGCAGGATATTGGTGATATTCGATCCGAGAGCGGTGCCAATCGCCAGATCGGTTTGCCCATGCAGGGAAGCGGCGGCGGAAACAATGACTTCCGGTAAACTGGTACCGATGCTGACCACTGTCATCCCTATAATAAGGGGGGGGATTCCCAGCATACGGCAGAGTATTGAAGCGGCGTAGACCAGACGATCGGCGCTGTAGACAACCAGCAATAAACCAATAATTAACAGAGCCGTCGCTAAGAGCATCTAAAGTCCTTTCTTCAGGTATAATCGTCGCCTCGCTGGCCGTCCGTAGGCAGCGTAACGAATTCTTAATTTTGACTTTATGTGTGCCAAAAGTAAAACAAATGCCAGCTTTCGCTAACCCGGGCGGGTAAGATTCTGTAAAAATGTTGGGTTTGTGGTGAAAGAAAGCGCCATGCTTAGCCCGACGGGTGTCTAGTAAGGATGATTTTATGAGCCAGAGTTCGGCGAATCTAGTCGAAGTGCGCGGTATTCGCTTCTCGAGGGGCGATCGCGTGATCTTCGATGATATCTCGCTATCGGTACCCCGCGGCAAGATCACCGCGATAATGGGGCCATCAGGGATCGGCAAAACCACCCTGTTACGTCTGATCGGCGGTCAGATCCCGCCCGATAAAGGCGAGATCCTGTTTGATGGTGAAAACGTACCGCAGATGTCGCGCTCGCGCCTGTATACCGTCCGCAAGCGCATGAGCATGCTGTTTCAGTCCGGCGCGCTGTTCACCGACCTGAACGTGTTTGATAACGTCGCTTATCCGCTGCGCGAGCATACGCGTTTGCCGGAAGCGCTGCTGCACACCACGGTGATGATGAAGCTGGAGGCCGTCGGGCTACGCGGAGCCGCGAAGCTGATGCCTTCTGAGCTCTCCGGCGGCATGGCGCGCCGTGCCGCGCTGGCGAGGGCGATTGCGCTGGAACCTGATTTAATCATGTTCGATGAGCCCTTTGTCGGGCAGGACCCCATTACGATGGGGGTGCTGGTGAAGCTGATTTCTGAACTCAATAGCACCCTGGGTGTCACCTGTATCGTGGTTTCGCATGATGTGCCGGAGGTGCTCAGCATCGCGGACTTCGCATATATCGTGGCGGACAAAAAGGTGGTGGCGCACGGGAGTGCGCAGTCGCTGCGCGAAAATGCCGATCCTCGGGTTCGTCAGTTCATTGATGGTATCGCCGACGGCCCGGTGCCGTTCCGCTATCCGGCGGGTGATTATCATCATGATTTATTGGGCAAAGGGAGTTAAGCGACTCATGTTGTTAAATGCGCTAGCCGCGCTTGGGCATCGCGGTATTAAAACTATCGCGACGTTCGGGCGTGCTGGATTAATGCTCTTCAACGCGGTTGTCGGCAAGCCTGAGTTTCGCAAGCATGCGCCGCTGCTGGTGCGTCAGCTGTATAACGTTGGCGTGCTGTCGATGCTGATCATCATTGTCTCGGGGCTGTTTATCGGTATGGTGCTGGGTCTGCAGGGCTATCTGGTGTTAACCACCTATAGCGCCGAAACCAGTCTGGGCATGCTGGTGGCGCTGTCGCTGCTGCGTGAACTGGGGCCGGTGGTCGCCGCGCTGTTGTTTGCCGGGCGTGCCGGTTCGGCGCTGACTGCCGAAATTGGCCTGATGCGCGCAACCGAGCAGCTCTCCAGCATGGAGATGATGGCGGTCGACCCGCTTCGCCGCGTGATCTCTCCGCGCTTCTGGGCGGGGGTGATTTCACTGCCGTTGTTAACGATTATTTTTGTGGCGGTCGGCGTTTGGGGCGGCTCGCTGGTCGGTGTCAGTTGGAAGGGCATCGATGGCGGATTCTTCTGGAGCGCGATGCAAAACGCCGTTGACTGGCGGATGGATCTGGTTAACTGCCTGATTAAGAGTCTGGTTTTCGCCATTACGGTAACATGGATCGCGTTATTTAACGGTTATGACGCTATCCCCACTTCCGCCGGGATTAGCCGGGCGACGACGCGTACCGTGGTACATGCGTCGCTGGCGGTTCTGGGGCTGGATTTTGTGCTGACTGCGCTGATGTTTGGGAATTGAGTTCATGCAAACGAGAAAAAATGAAATCTGGGTAGGGGTATTTTTACTGGTTGCGCTGCTGGCTGCGCTGTTTGTCTGCCTGAAGGCGGCAAACGTAACCTCTTTACGTACCGAACCGACTTATCGGCTCTATGCCACTTTTGACAATATCGGCGGTCTGAAAGCGCGCTCTCCGGTACGGATTGGCGGCGTTGTCGTCGGACGCGTGGCGGATATCACGCTCGACCCTAAAACCTACCTGCCTCGCGTCGCTCTCGATATTGATGAGCGCTACAACCATATCCCGGATACCAGCTCGCTGGCGATCAGAACTTCCGGTCTGCTGGGCGAACAGTACCTGGCGATGAACATCGGGTTTGAAGACCCGGAGTTGGGAACGGCTATCCTTAAAGATGGCGGCACCATTCAGGACACCAAATCCGCCATGGTGCTGGAAGATTTGATAGGCCAGTTCCTTTATAACAGTAAAGGTAGCGACAATAAGAATTCTGGCGATGAACAGTCTGCCGGGGAGAGTCATACTGACGCTACGCCGCCAGCCGGCACGACGCACTAATTTCAGGAGAGATAAGACATGTTTAAACGCTTACTAATGGTCGCCATGCTGGTGATTGCCCCTTTGACTGCGGCCACCGCCGCGGACCAATCCAATCCCTATAAGCTGATGGACGAAGCGGCGCAGAAAACCTTCGATCGCCTGAAGAACGAGCAGCCTAAGATTCAGGCTAACCCGAACTACCTGCGCGATATCGTCGATCAGGAACTGCTGCCCTATGTTCAGGTGAAATACGCCGGCGCCTTGGTATTAGGTCGTTATTACAAAGAAGCGACCCCGGCGCAGCGTGAAGCCTATTTCGCCGCCTTCCGCGAATATCTGAAACAGGCCTACGGCCAGGCGCTGGCGATGTATCACGGTCAGACCTATCAGATTGCGCCTGAGCAGCCTCTGGGCAGCGCGACCATTGTTCCTATTCGCGTTACCATCCTCGATCCGAATGGCCGTCCGCCGGTTCGCCTGGATTTCCAGTGGCGTAAAAATACCCAGACCGGTAACTGGCAGGCGTACGACATGATTGCGGAAGGGGTGAGCATGATCACCACTAAACAAAACGAGTGGAGCGACCTGCTGCGTACTAAAGGCGTTGATGGTCTGACGGCGCAGCTGAAGGCAAGCTCCGCGCAGCCGATTACTCTGGAACAGAAAAAATAATGACCGGGCAGCTGAGCTGGACTCGCGATGGTGAGACGCTGGCGCTGCGCGGAGAGCTGGACCAGGATCTTCTGGTCCCGCTGTGGGAAGCACGCGCTCAGGCGACGGATGGCGTGTCCGCAATCGACCTGAGCGCCGTGACCCGCGTGGACACCGCCGGGCTGGCGCTATTAGTGCATTTTATCGCACTGGTTCGTCGGCAGGGCGGGGAAGCGAAGTTGACCGGGAAGAGTGAAAATCTGCAAACCCTGGTCAGGTTGTATAACCTTCCTGCCGATATGATCCCATAACTTTTTCAGTGCCTTACTGCTGAAGCTATTCTGAAAGCCCCATCAAACTTTTCGATGGGGCTTTTTGCTTGTTTAAGACAGCGCCACTTTCCTCTAAGATGTTGGGCTGTTTTCACTATCAGATAAATGTAGCCCATGGAAAATCATGAAATTCAGACCGTGCTGATGAACGCACTCTCCCTTCAGGAAGTCCACGTCTCTGGCGATGGCAGCCACTTTCAGGTTATTGCTGTGGGTGAGATGTTCGACGGCATGAGTCGGGTCAAGAAGCAACAGGCTATCTATGCCCCGCTGATGGAATATATTGCCGATAACCGCATCCATGCTCTGTCGATAAAAGCGTTTACCCCGCAGGAGTGGGCGCGAGACCGCAAACTAAATGGCTTATAAGCTGTGGGGATGTTCCCCGCAGCGTATGTGAATTCTTAACAGAGAACAGAATCAATGGATAAATTCCGTGTTCAGGGGCCTACTCGTCTGCAGGGCGAGGTCACTATTTCCGGCGCGAAAAACGCCGCTCTGCCAATCCTCTTTTCCGCGCTATTAGCCGAAGAGCCGATTGAGATCCAGAACGTACCGAAGCTGAAAGACATCGATACCACCATGAAACTGCTGAGCCAGCTGGGCGCGAACGTTAAGCGCAACGGCTCCGTATGGATCGATGCCGGCCCGGTTGACGTTTTCTGTGCCCCGTATGACCTCGTCAAAACCATGCGTGCTTCGATTTGGGCGCTGGGTCCGCTGGTGGCCCGTTTTGGTCAGGGACAGGTATCACTTCCCGGCGGCTGCGCCATCGGCGCGCGCCCGGTTGATTTACACATTACCGGTCTTGAGCAACTGGGTGCGGAAATCAAACTGGAAGAAGGTTATGTCAAGGCGTCGGTTAATGGACGCCTGAAAGGCGCGCATATTGTGATGGATAAGGTCAGCGTTGGCGCTACCGTAACCATCATGAGCGCTGCGACGCTGGCGGAAGGCACCACCGTTATCGAAAACGCCGCGCGCGAGCCGGAAATTGTCGATACCGCCAACTTTCTCAACGCGCTGGGCGCGAAGATCAAAGGTCAGGGTACCGATCGTATCACCATCGAAGGCGTAGCGCGCCTCGGCGGCGGCGTCTACCGCGTTCTGCCGGATCGTATTGAAACCGGGACCTTCCTCGTGGCGGCGGCGATTTCTGGCGGTAAGATCCTGTGCCGCAATGCTCAACCTGATACGCTTGATGCGGTTCTGGCGAAGCTACGCGATGCCGGCGCGGACATCGAAACGGGCGAGGACTGGATTAGCCTCGATATGCACGGCAACCGTCCGAAAGCTGTCAACGTTCGTACTGCTCCGCATCCGGGTTTCCCGACCGATATGCAGGCCCAGTTCACCTTGCTGAATCTGGTTGCCGAGGGAACCGGCGTGATCACCGAAACGATCTTCGAAAACCGTTTCATGCATATCCCGGAGCTGATCCGTATGGGCGCGCATGCGGAAATCGAGAGCAATACGGCGATTTGCCACGGCGTGAAGCAACTTTCTGGCGCCCAGGTCATGGCGACGGATCTGCGTGCGTCAGCTAGCCTGGTGCTGGCAGGCTGCATTGCGGAAGGGACGACGATTGTCGATCGTATTTACCACATTGACCGCGGCTACGAACGTATCGAAGACAAACTTCAGGCGCTTGGCGCGAATATCGAACGCGTCAAAGCCGAATAAGCCCATTACAGCAGCCCTCTGACGTAGGTCCGGGGGCTGTTGTCTGCAACCTCGCTTTACTTGTTATTCTTCCTCTGACGCATCATCTGCGTTCTGTCGATAAACTGGTGGGTATGGGGATCGTGATAGCGCGATGGCCATATTACCCACGGATCGGTTTCCAGCGCGTGAGCGATAATCAGCTCGCCCTTGGGCCAGGGCCGAGTCAGCGCATTGGCGAGCGTTGAAGAACTTAAACCATTACGCCGCGATTCAGCTGCCAGCGACGTCCCTTTTTTGCGTAATCCGGCAATAATATCCGCCGGATGCCAGTCGATGAACTTATCCATAAATTCTCCTGGTAATAAACATTCCGTTCGTCCTTAATGGGCGACAAAATGACTATACTTTGAGTTCCAGTAATGTTCTAACAAGTTCTTTTAATGGCTTTGATATTAGGAATATATCAAGAAATAAGGCTGAAATTGGCTTTATTGGTGCTTACTGGAACTTTCCCGCGATTTTACGCGGGAAAGTGAGAGGAGGGGTTAATGGTCGCGCTGCACGGCGATGTGGGCAAGACCAATTAGCGCTTCACGCCACGGGGATTCGGGGAGGACCTGAAGGGCGGCAATCGCTTTATCAGCCTCTTCCTCCGCGCGTTTTTGGGTCCATTCCAGCGAGCCGCAGGCTGCCATGGTTTCCAGTACGGCTTCGAGTAGATGGCGGCCGTTACCCTGCTCGATCGCTCCGCGGATCATGGCGGACTGTTCTGCGCTGCCGTGTTGCATAGCGTGCAGCAGCGGAAGGGTGGGTTTGCCTTCGTTCAGATCGTCACCGACGTTTTTACCCAACCGCTCACCGTCTGAACTGTAGTCAAGCAGATCGTCAATCAGCTGGAAAGCGGTGCCCAGATAGCGCCCGTAGTCCTGTAACGCTTTCTCTTGTTCCGCGGTGCAGTCGGCCAGGATCCCGGAGCACTGGGCTGCGGCTTCAAACAAACGAGCGGTCTTGCTATAAATGACCCGCATATAGTTTTCTTCGGTGATATCCGGGTCGTTCACGTTCATCAACTGCAGAACTTCGCCTTCAGCAATGACGTTCACGGCTTCCGACATCACTTCCAGAACTCTCAATGAGCCGAGGCTGGTCATCATCTGAAAGGCGCGGGTGTAGATGAAATCGCCAACCAGCACGCTAGCGGCATTGCCAAAAGCGGCGTTTGCGGTGGCTTTGCCCCGGCGCATATCAGACTCATCGACGACGTCATCATGCAGCAGGGTGGCGGTATGGATAAATTCGATCAGCGCAGCAATGGCGACGTGAGCGTTTCCCTGATATCCCACGGCACGCGCGGCCAGCACGGCGATCATCGGGCGAATGCGTTTACCGCCTCCGCTAACGATGTAGTAGCCTAACTGATTGATAAGCTGAACATCCGAGTCGAGTTGCTCAAGAATTGTCGCATTGACGCCCGCCATATCCTGCGCGGTTAACTCATTGATTTTTTCTAAATTCATCGCAAAAGCCGGGCCAAATGTCCTGTTCCCGCGTATCCAATAGGATCACAGAAGGATTAAGATAGAATTAAAAGAAGATGTGATTGTACTGAAAAATTGCCGCAGATAAACGCTGGAGTGAAAGTTGTGTTTTTTTTCTGCGTTGATCGCTGATCGCTCTTGTCAAAGGCTCGCGTTTTGCGTAATATTCGCGCCCTATTGTGAATATTTATAGCGCACTCTGAATCATACGAAGAGGTGCGCGGAAGCGGAGTTCTATATGTACGCGGTTTTCCAAAGTGGTGGTAAACAACACCGAGTAAGCGAAGGTCAAACCATTCGCCTGGAAAAGCTGGACATCGCAACTGGCGAAGCTGTTGAGTTCGCAGAAGTGCTGATGATCGCAAACGGTGAAGAAATTAAAATCGGCGTTCCTTTCGTTGAGGGCGGCGTAATCAAAGCTGAAGTTGTTGCACACGGTCGTGGCGAGAAAGTTAAAATCGTTAAGTTTCGTCGTCGTAAACACTACCGTAAGCAGCAGGGCCATCGTCAGTGGTTCACTGATGTGAAAATTACTGGCATCAGCGCCTAAGACCTGAGGAGAGATTTAAATGGCACATAAAAAGGCTGGCGGCTCAACTCGTAACGGTCGCGATTCAGAAGCTAAACGCCTGGGCGTTAAGCGTTTCGGTGGCGAATCCGTTCTGGCGGGTAGCATCATCGTTCGTCAACGTGGTACCAAATTCCACGCTGGCACTAACGTAGGTTGCGGTCGTGACCACACTCTGTTTGCTAAAGCAGACGGTAAAGTGAAATTCGAAGTTAAAGGCCCGAACAACCGTAAATACATCAGCATCGTTGCTGAGTAAGTTTTTCGTGGTCCGGTAACGGATTAAAGCCCCGCAACGTGTTGCGGGGCTTTTTACATTGAAAACCCGGAAAATTTTCTGCAGGGAAAACGGGCATGAAGCAGCAGGCCGGCATCGGCATTATTTTAGCGCTCACCACGGCGATGTGTTGGGGGGCCCTGCCGATCGCAATGAAGCAGGTTCTTGAAGTGATGGAGCCGCCGACGGTGGTTTTTTATCGCTTTTTGATGGCAAGTTTTGGTCTTGGCGCCATTCTGGCCATGAAAAGAAAACTGCCTCCGCTGCGTATTTTTCGTAAGCCGCGGTGGTTGATACTGCTGGTGATTGCGACGGGTGGTTTGTTCGGTAACTTCATTCTGTTTAGTTCTTCCTTGCAATATCTCAGCCCCACCGCTTCCCAGGTGATTGGCCAGCTGTCCCCGGTCGGCATGATGGTGGCCAGCGTTTTTGTCCTTAAAGAAAAAATGCGCGGCACTCAGGTTGTGGGAGCGCTGATGCTGGTGAGCGGTCTGGTCATGTTTTTTAACACCAGCCTGATTGAGATTTTTACTCGCCTGACGGACTACACGTGGGGGGTAATTTTCGGCGTCGGGGCGGCGACGGTGTGGGTGTGCTACGGTGTCGCGCAAAAGGTGTTATTGCGGCGTCTGGCGTCACAGCAAATCCTTTTTTTGCTGTACACTTTATGTACGATATCGCTATTGCCATTAGCGAAGCCTTCGCAGGTACTGGCATTAAGCGACTGGCAGCTGGCCTGCCTGGTTTTTTGCGGCCTGAACACCCTGGTCGGCTACGGCGCGCTGGCGGAAGCGATGGCGCGCTGGCAGGCGGCGCAGGTGAGCGCGTTGATTACCTTAACGCCGCTGTTTACGCTGCTGTTTTCAGATTTATTATCACTGGCCTGGCCCGACGTTTTCGCCAGACCGCTGTTGAACCTGATGGGTTATCTCGGTGCGTTTGTCGTGGTTGCGGGCGCGATGTATTCCGCCGTCGGTCATCGTCTTTGGGGACGATGGCGTAAGCGAGAAGCGGTTGTGCCGCTCCCCCGCTCAGGCGAATGATTTACGGAGAGTAAAATGAAGTTTGTTGATGAAGCAACGATCCTGGTCGTAGCAGGCGATGGCGGCAATGGTTGCGTTAGCTTCCGCCGCGAAAAATATATCCCGAGAGGCGGCCCGGACGGCGGTGACGGTGGTGATGGCGGCGACGTCTGGCTTGAAGCGGACGAAAACCTGAACACCCTGATCGACTATCGTTTTGAGAAGTCTTTCCGCGCCGAGCGCGGGCAAAACGGCCAGAGCCGCGACTGTACCGGTAAACGCGGTAAAGACGTGACGGTGAAAGTGCCGGTAGGAACCCGTGTAATCGACCAGGGGACCGGCGAGACGATGGGCGATATGACCAAGCACGGTCAGCGTCTGATGGTCGCCAAAGGCGGCTGGCACGGTCTGGGTAACACCCGTTTCAAATCGTCCGTAAACCGTACTCCGCGTCAAAAGACGATGGGGACGCCGGGCGATAAGCGCGATCTCCAACTGGAGCTGATGCTGCTGGCGGACGTCGGGATGCTGGGGATGCCGAATGCGGGTAAATCGACCTTTATTCGTGCCGTTTCCGCTGCCAAGCCTAAAGTCGCTGACTATCCGTTTACGACGCTGGTGCCAAGCCTCGGCGTGGTGCGTATGGATAACGAGAAGAGCTTTGTGGTGGCGGATATCCCTGGGCTGATTGAAGGCGCAGCGGAAGGCGCAGGCCTCGGTATTCGCTTCCTGAAGCACCTGGAGCGCTGCCGCGTGCTGCTGCATCTCATCGATATCGAGCCGATTGACGGCTCCGATCCGGTTGAGAACGCGCGGATTATTATCGGTGAGCTGGAAAAATACAGTGAGAAGCTGGCTTCTAAGCCGCGCTGGCTGGTCTTTAACAAGATTGACCTGATGGATAAAGCTGAGGCGGAAGCGAAAGCGAAAGCTATCGCGCAGGCGCTGGGCTGGGAAGATAAATTCTATCTGATTTCGGCGGCCAGTCAGCAGGGCGTAAAAGACCTGTGCTGGGACGTGATGACCTTTATCATCGAAAACCCGATTGTCCATGCGGAAGAAGCGAAGCCGGCCGAAAAAGTCGAGTTTATGTGGGACGACTATCATCGTCAGCAGCTTGAAGAAGCTGAAGTGGAAGATGATGAAGACTGGGATGACGATTGGGACGAAGACGACGAAGAAGGCGTCGAATTCATCTACAAGCGTTAATTCCGGGTACACAAAAAGGGCCGCATATGATGCGGCCCTTTTGCTTTTAGTTGTTCTGGTACAGGTCCTTGTACAATCGGCTTTCGAAGCGCACCAGCGGAATGCGGCGATTACGCTGGTCGGCCGGAGGCACGGCGTAGCCAGACAAATATTGCACGAACGCAATCTTCTGGCCGCTGGCGGTAGTGATGAAACCGGCCAGGTTATACACCCCTTGCAGTGAACCCGTTTTCGCCGAAACTTTGCCATCAACGCCAGCCTGATGCAGACCCGCACGGTATTGCAGAGAACCGTCGTGGCCGGCCAGAGGCAGCATCGAGATAAAGTTGAGCTCGTTATCGTGCTGGGCGATGTACTGCAGCACCTGCATCATCGTGGCTGGCGCGATGAGGTTATGGCGCGATAGACCTGAGCCATCGGCAATAATGGTATTGCCGAGATCGACACCGGCCTGCTGGCGCAGGATCTGCCGTACGGCATCGGATCCGGCTCGCCAGGTACCCGGTACGCTGAAGCGGGCATGCCCAATGGTGCGGAATACCGTATCGGCGATCATGTTGTCCGATTTTTTCAACATAATACGCAGCAGATCGTGCAGCGGTGCAGATTGGGTGCTCGCCAGGACGGTACCCGGATCGTTCGCCAGCGTCTGACGCAGCAGCGTGCCGCTCCAGGTGATGTCGGCATCGGTCAGCTCCGCTTTCAGAATCGCACCGGCGTAGCTGGCACCATCCTGGATGGCGAAAGCCAGCGGCAGCGGTTCGCTGCGCTGCGGCAGACAGCCGGTCAGGGTGTATCGGTTCAGATCGCCGGGAACCACGTCAAGCTCACAGTACTGTGCTTCAGAAGAGCCGCGCGCCAGCGTTCGTACCTGGCTGAACATGGTCACCGGGTAGTAAGACGCCACGCGGATAAACGCCAGATCGCCCGGTTTTTGCGCGCTATAGAGCGAGATGGAGAAACAGTTTCGATCGACAATAGCTGCCGCTGGCGGGGCGCTAAAGCACTGCGTCATATCATTCCAGGGCCAGCCCGGCGCTTTGTCATGGCTGGCGAAGATGGAGGTATCGATCAGGACATTACCTTCAATTCGCTGGACGCCGGCTTTCTTCAGCGTGGCCACCATATTACGAATATCCTGACGCCGAAGGGTGGGATCGCCGCCAAAGCGCGCAATAAGGTCGCCTTTCAGGACACCGCCATCGAGACTGCCTTTCGTTTCCAGCGTGGTGGTGAAGCGGAAGTCCGGACCCAGCTGCAGCAGCGCAGCAAGTGCGGTTATCACCTTTTGGGTGCTGGCCGGAAGCGCCATCTGCTGGCTATGATAGTCTATCTCCGGCGTTGGGGATCCCACCTTCTGCGCCATAAAGGCAAGGTTTGCGCCCGCAGGAAGCTGGTTGATGTACTCGTCAATATTCGCCGCCTGAGCGCTAAGCGCTATACCGGCGGTCAATCCGATGATAAATCTGGGAAATCGCATAATCTCGCGCTAACAGCCTGAAACCAGTCCGTCATACTACGGTGCATCGCCCTGTAAAGTAAACGATGACCCATAGTGAACTTCAGGGTAAAATACGTATCAAATTGAAAATTGCTGCTGACCTGGGGATGACTTTCCGGGTCGGTTTTCTTTTGCTCCGGCCCTGCTCAAGTCTTGACCGGCTGCGGAGCGGTGTTGTCTGCTCCATGAAGGAATGAAAAGAGGTATAACAAATGCAAGCTATTCCGATGACCTTACGTGGCGCTGAAAAACTGCGCGAAGAACTAGATTTCCTGAAGTCCGTACGTCGTCCTGAAATCATCGCGGCCATCGCTGATGCGCGCGAGCACGGCGATCTGAAAGAAAATGCTGAGTATCATGCTGCCCGCGAACAGCAGGGCTTCTGTGAAGGCCGCATTAAGGATATTGAAGCAAAGCTGTCGAACGCGCAGGTTATCGACATCACTAAAATGCCTAACAATGGCCGGGTGATTTTTGGTTCGACGGTCAGCGTTCTGAATCTCGATACGGATGAAGAGCAAACTTATCGTATCGTCGGCGATGATGAGGCCGATTTTAAGCAAAATCTGATCTCTGTTAACTCACCGATTGCACGTGGTTTAATCGGTAAAGAGCAGGATGATGTTGTGGTAATCCGTACACCGGGCGGTGAAGTCGAATTCGAAATTCTGAAGGTTGAGTACCTTTAATCCGAATTTAACGCTACGATGTTGATGGATTGTAAAGAAAGGAAAAAGGCCGCGTAGCGGCCTTTTATCAGCGTCCGGAGCATGGCATTTTGCTCGTCTACCCGCAGAAAACCCTCGATTTACACAAAGTTGTGTCGATAACCAGGATATTCTTAGCGTGGCAGCGAGATTTTACGCTCTTTAGTCGGGCGGTACAGAACCAGCGTTTTACCGATGACCTGTACATTACAGGCGCCGGTTTCGCGCACGATAGCTTCCACGATCAAGGTTTTAGTTTCGCGATCTTCCGAGGCGATCTTCACCTTGATAAGTTCATGGTGCTCTAACGCTTGTTCAATCTCGGCCAGTACCCCTTCGGTCAAACCATTGTTGCCAAGCATAACTACCGGCTTGAGCGGATGTGCCAGACCTTTCAGGTGCTGTTTTTGTTTAGTACTCAGATTCATCGTATTTTTTTGCTTACGTTGGGATTGAAAACGGTTCATTCTACCGCCATCTCCCATATATCGCCAAACTACCGCGTCGATTTTTACGTCGCGAAGTACGATGAACCCGAAATGGGAATGTTAAATGACAGGTAAAAAGCGTTCTGCCAGCTCAAGTCGTTGGCTTCAGGAACACTTTAGCGATAAATATGTTCAGCAGGCACAGAAAAAGGGGTTACGTTCCCGTGCCTGGTTTAAACTTGATGAAATACAGCAAAGTGACAAGATTTTTAAACCGGGGATGACGATAGTTGACCTCGGCGCTGCACCCGGTGGCTGGTCGCAATACGCGGTTACGCAGATCGGTAACAGCGGCCGCATCATTGCTTGCGATCTTCTACCTATGGATCCAATCGTTGGTGTGGACTTCCTTCAGGGCGACTTTCGTGATGAATTAGTCCTGAAAGCGTTACTTGAGCGTGTAGGTGACAGTAAAGTACAAGTTGTCATGTCCGATATGGCGCCAAATATGTGTGGAACACCGGCGGTGGATATTCCCCGGGCCATGTATCTGGTGGAACTGGCGCTTGGAATGGCTCGTGATGTCTTAGCGCCAGGTGGTAGTTTTGTAGTGAAGGTGTTCCAGGGCGAAGGCTTCGATGAGTATCTAAGAGAGATTCGCTCCCTGTTTACGAAGGTCAAAGTTCGTAAGCCGGACTCTTCTCGCGCCCGTTCGCGTGAAGTGTATATTGTAGCGACCGGGCGTAAACCATAACCGGCAGATTTCAAACGAAAGTTTGAAAGACGCTGGATATAGAGTATCCTGACGCTGTTTTTAACACAGTTGTAATATGAGGTTAATCCCTTGAGTGACATGGCGAAAAACCTAATACTCTGGCTGGTCATTGCCGTTGTGCTGATGTCAGTATTCCAGAGCTTTGGGCCCAGCGAGTCGAATGGCCGCAAGGTGGATTATTCTACCTTCCTGCAGGAGGTCAATCAGGACCAGGTTCGCGAAGCGCGTATCAACGGACGTGAGATAAACGTTACCAAGAAAGATAGTAACCGTTACACGACCTACATCCCGGTGAACGATCCTAAGCTGCTTGATAACCTTCTGACTAAAAACGTCAAGGTGGTTGGTGAGCCGCCAGAAGAGCCGAGCCTGCTGGCTTCTATCTTCATCTCCTGGTTCCCGATGCTGCTTCTTATCGGCGTCTGGATCTTCTTTATGCGCCAGATGCAGGGCGGCGGTGGCAAAGGTGCCATGTCGTTCGGTAAGAGTAAGGCGCGTATGCTGACGGAAGACCAGATCAAAACCACTTTTGCCGACGTCGCCGGTTGTGACGAAGCGAAAGAAGAAGTGGCTGAACTGGTTGAATACCTGCGCGAGCCGAGCCGTTTCCAGAAGCTGGGCGGTAAAATCCCGAAAGGCGTCCTGATGGTCGGCCCTCCGGGTACCGGTAAAACCTTGCTGGCAAAAGCCATCGCGGGTGAAGCTAAGGTTCCATTTTTTACGATTTCCGGTTCTGACTTCGTTGAAATGTTCGTTGGTGTCGGTGCATCCCGCGTGCGTGACATGTTCGAACAGGCCAAGAAAGCGGCTCCGTGCATCATCTTTATCGATGAAATCGACGCCGTGGGCCGCCAGCGTGGTGCGGGCTTAGGTGGCGGTCACGATGAACGTGAACAGACCCTGAACCAGATGCTGGTTGAGATGGACGGCTTCGAGGGTAACGAAGGTATCATCGTTATCGCGGCAACCAACCGCCCGGACGTTCTTGACCCTGCGCTGCTGCGTCCAGGCCGCTTTGACCGTCAGGTTGTGGTAGGTCTGCCGGACGTTCGCGGTCGCGAACAGATTCTGAAAGTGCATATGCGCCGCGTACCGCTGGCGCCGGATATCGACGCGGCAATTATTGCCCGCGGTACGCCGGGCTTCTCCGGTGCTGACCTGGCAAACCTGGTGAACGAAGCGGCGCTGTTTGCGGCTCGTGGCAACAAGCGCGTTGTATCGATGGTTGAATTCGAGAAAGCGAAAGACAAAATCATGATGGGTGCGGAACGTCGCTCCATGGTGATGACGGAAGCGCAGAAAGAGTCCACCGCATATCACGAAGCGGGCCATGCGATTATTGGCCGCCTGGTGCCGGAACACGATCCGGTGCACAAAGTGACGATTATCCCGCGCGGTCGCGCACTGGGTGTCACCTTCTTCCTGCCTGAAGGCGACGCGATCAGCGCCAGCCGTCAGAAGCTGGAAAGCCAGATTTCAACCCTGTACGGCGGTCGTCTGGCGGAAGAGATTATCTACGGCGTAGAGCATGTTTCTACCGGCGCGTCGAACGACATTAAAGTCGCGACTAACCTGGCGCGTAACATGGTCACCCAGTGGGGCTTCTCTGACAAACTCGGCCCGCTGCTGTATGCCGAAGAAGAAGGTGAAGTTTTCCTTGGCCGCAGCGTCGCGAAAGCGAAGCATATGTCCGATGAAACGGCGCGTATTATCGACCAGGAAGTGAAGTCACTGATTGAGCGTAACTACAATCGTGCACGCCAGCTCCTGAACGATAACATGGACATCCTGCACGCGATGAAAGATGCGCTCATGAAATATGAAACCATCGACGCCCCGCAGATTGATGACCTGATGGCTCGCCGCGATGTTCGCCCGCCAGCTGGCTGGGAAGAACCGGGTTCATCCAACAATTCTGACAACAATGGCACCCCTCGTGCTCCGCGTCCGGTCGATGAACCGCGTACGCCAAACCCGGGCAATACCATGTCAGAACAGCTGGGCGACAAATAAGTTAGCCGTTATTGACGCTGTTGTACTTTTTAAAACCCCTGAGCGTATGCTCCGGGGTTTTTCTTTTTCAACCTTTCTCTGACTCAGGGATTTAGCGATGAAACTTGTAGCCCAGGGCTCAACCCTCGATCTCTCTCATCCACATGTGATGGGTATTCTTAACGTTACTCCTGATTCTTTCTCTGACGGCGGGACTCACAACACGCTGGTCGAAGCCGTTAAACACGCCAATCTGATGATCAATGCCGGGGCGACTATCATTGATATCGGTGGGGAGTCGACGCGTCCGGGGGCTGCGGATGTCAGCGTCGAGGAAGAACTGGCGCGAGTCATTCCGACGGTGGAGGCGATTGCCCAGCGCTTTGAGGTCTGGATCTCCGTTGATACCTCAAAACCGGAAGTGATTCGCGAGTCGGCGCGTGTTGGCGCGCATATCATCAATGATATCCGTTCGCTGACCGAACCGGGAGCGCTGGAGGCTGCGGCTGAAACGGGCTTGCCGGTATGTCTGATGCATATGCAGGGTCAGCCGAAGACAATGCAGGACGCGCCGAAGTACGCGGACGTGTTTGCTGACGTTGAGCGCTTTTTTGTCGAACATATTGTGCGCTGCGAACGGGCCGGTATCGCAAAAGATAAATTGTTGCTCGACCCGGGATTCGGTTTCGGTAAAAATCTTTCTCATAATTATGAACTGCTTGCCCGACTTGGAGAGTTCCATCATTTTGGTCTTCCGCTGCTGGTAGGTATGTCGCGTAAGTCGATGGTAGGTCAGTTGCTTAATGTCGGGCCGACGGAGCGCCTGAGTGGCAGCCTGGCCTGTGCTGTCATTGCTGCAATGCAGGGCGCGCAGATAATTCGCGTCCATGATGTCAAAGAAACGGTAGAAGCGCTGCGCGTGGTGGAAGCTACCCTGGCCGCTAAGGAAAATAAACGTTATGAGTAACCGCAAATATTTTGGTACGGATGGTATTCGTGGCCGCGTAGGCGATGCGCCAATAACGCCAGAATTTGTGTTAAAGCTGGGCTGGGCGGCAGGTAAGGTACTGGCAAGGCACGGCTCACGGAAGATTATTATTGGTAAAGATACCCGTATTTCAGGCTATATGCTGGAGTCCGCGCTGGAGGCTGGCCTGGCCGCCGCGGGATTATCCGCTTCTTTTACCGGCCCGATGCCAACGCCGGCAATTGCCTATCTGACGCGCACCTTCCGCGCGGAAGCCGGGATTGTGATTTCCGCTTCGCATAATCCGTTCTATGACAACGGCATCAAATTCTTCTCTATCGAGGGCACGAAGCTTCCTGATGAGGTAGAGGAAGCCATTGAAGCTGAAATGGAAAAAGAACTCACCTGCGTGGATTCCGCCGAGCTGGGTAAAGCCAGCCGTATCGTCGACGCTGCCGGTCGTTATATCGAGTTTTGCAAAGGCACTTTCCCGAACGAGCTGAGCCTCAACTCTTTAAAAGTGGTGGTCGATTGCGCTCACGGGGCGACATATCACATTGCGCCGAACGTTTTCCGCGAGTTGGGCGCTCAGGTCATTGCGATGGGCTGTGAGCCTGATGGTCTCAACATCAATGAAGAAGTCGGGGCGACGGACGTTCGTGCTCTGCAGGCGCGCGTGCTGGCGGAAAAGGCCGATCTGGGCATTGCTTACGATGGCGATGGCGATCGGGTCATTATGGTGGACCATGAAGGCAACAAAGTCGACGGTGACCAGATCCTCTATATCATTGCCCGTGAGGGCCTGCGTCAGGGGCAGCTGCGGGGCGGCGCTGTCGGGACGCTGATGAGCAATATGGGTCTCGAACTGGCGCTCAAACAGCTGGGTATTCCTTTTGTTCGCGCCAAAGTGGGCGACCGCTATGTGCTGGAGAAGCTGCAGGAGAAGGGCTGGCGCATTGGCGCGGAAAACTCCGGTCATGTGATCTTACTGGATAAAACCACTACGGGTGATGGGATTGTCGCCAGCCTGCAGGTTGTGGCGGCAATGGTGCGTAACCATATGAGCCTGCACGACCTGTGCAGCGGAATGAAAATGTTCCCGCAGCTTCTGGTTAACGTTCGCTTTACGGAAGGTAGCGGTAACCCGCTGGAACATGAGCACGTCAAAGCGGTAACGGCAGAAGTGGAAGCGGCGCTGGGGAATCGGGGCCGCGTACTGCTGCGTAAATCAGGCACTGAGCCGCTGATTCGCGTTATGGTGGAAGGCGAGCATGAAGAACAGGTGCACGAATTTGCCCACCGTATCGCTGATGCGGTGAAAAGCGTTTAATCTCTCTTGCTAAGTGACTAAAAAGGCGACGCTTGCCGCCTTTTTAGTCGACAATAAATCGCTTTTTGCTGTTTTTTTCCGCACTTGATACAATGCGCTGAAATTGCCCTTGCGAAGGTCATTCGCTTTGGTTAGTATTCACACCCGCTTCAGTGGGAAACGTTGAAACGTCCCGCTTTATTGGTCGAAGCACTTGGTATGCGGCAAATCCGCAAGGAACAGGTTGATTATGTACGAAGCTCTTTTAGTTGTTTTCCTTATTGTGGCGATTGGCCTTGTTGGTCTGATTATGCTGCAGCAAGGTAAAGGCGCTGATATGGGAGCCTCCTTCGGAGCAGGCGCTTCCGGCACTCTGTTTGGATCCAGCGGTTCAGGTAATTTTATGACCCGCATGACTGGTATCCTGGCTGCGCTGTTCTTCATCATCAGTCTGGCGCTGGGCAATATCAACAGCAACAAGACCAATAAAGGAAGTGAGTGGGATAATCTGAGCGCTCCGAAAACTGAGCAAACTCAGCCGACAGCTCCGGCGCAGCCGAGCAGCGATATCCCGCACTGATAAGTAGTATCCGTACCGAGGTGGTGGAATTGGTAGACACGCTACCTTGAGGTGGTAGTGCCCTAACGGGCTTGTGGGTTCGAGTCCCATCCTCGGTACCAATTTCTTAAAAAAAGACGCTGAAAAGCGTCTTTTTTTCGTCCAGAGAAAGGTGAACGGCAGCATCAGTGCCGGATATTCCACGTCGCTTTGGCGCGGATATTTCTGCATAAAAAAGGCCGCTCGCGCGGCCTTCACTATTTTCTCTGGAACGTTACTTAGATTTACTTTCCAGATTTTCTACCTGCGGCAAGCCGGTGGCGGAAGAGGCGGTCAGCAGTCCGGACTGCGCGTAGCCAAATAGCTTATCGCGGGTATCGGTGATATCCAGGTTGCGCATCGTCAGCTGGCCGATACGGTCCTCGGCGGAGAACATCGAGTCACCTTTTTCCATCGTCAGACGCTCTGCTTTATAGGTCAGATTATCAGAGACGGTATTGAGGATGGAGTAGTCGTTGCCGCGACGCAGTTCAAGCGTCACTTCGCCGGTGATTTGGCTAGCCACCCAGCGCTGCAGTCCGTCGCGCAGCATCAGCGCCTGGGAATCGAACCAGCGCCCCTGATACAGCAGACGACCCAGCTGACGACCGTGCGCATGATATTGCTCGATGGTATCTTCATTGTGAATACCGGTCAGCAGACGCTCGTAGGCGATATGCAGCAGCGCCATGCCCGGGGCTTCATAAATGCCGCGGCTCTTCGCTTCGATGATACGGTTTTCGATCTGATCGCTCATACCCAGACCATGGCGGCCGCCGATGCGGTTAGCTTCCAGCATCAGTTCAACGTCATCGCTAAAGGTTTGTCCGTTCAGCGCAACCGGGTGGCCCTGTTCAAAGCGAACGGTGACTTCTTCCGCCGGGATTTTGACGCTTTCGTCCCAGAACTTGACGCCCATAATCGGGTTCACAATCTTGACGCTGGAGTTCAGGAACTCGAGATCTTTCGCTTCGTGTGTGGCGCCCAGCATATTGGAGTCGGTTGAGTAGGCTTTTTCTACGGACATTTTATAGTCAAATCCGCAGGAAATCATAAACTCTGACATCTCCTGACGGCCGCCCAGCTCGTCGATAAAGTCGCTATCCAGCCATGGTTTGTAAATTTTCAGCTCAGCATTGGTCAGCAGGCCGTAGCGATAGAAACGTTCAATATCGTTACCTTTATAGGTACTGCCATCGCCCCAGATATTGACGCCGTCTTCCTTCATGGCAGCGACCAGCATGGTACCGGTCACCGCGCGGCCCAGCGGGGTGGTGTTAAAGTAGGTTAATCCGCCGGTGGTGTTATGAAATGCTCCGCACTGAATCGCGGCAATGCCTTCGGCAACCAGCTGTTTACGGCAATCGATCAGACGAGCCCCTTCAGCACCATATTCTTTGGCACGACGAGGAATGGCATCGTAATCGTCTTCGTCTGGCTGTCCCAGGTTTGCAGTATATGCATAAGGGACTGCACCCTTTTTACGCATCCACAGCAGCGCGGCGCTGGTATCCAGCCCACCAGAAAAAGCAATACCAATACGTTGGCCTACCGGGAGATGCTTGAGAATCGTCGTCATAAAATAAAACCCTGCTAGATAGACTGTGGTGAGTTCAACTCAACAATCTTTATTGCATGTTTATGCATTAATTGTGAGTTTTCATTTAATCATCTTTTGCTGGCGACAGGAAGAGGCAGAGCCTATTTTTGCCAAAAAAGCCTGAAATACCAGCATGAACCGAAACCTGCAATGTGAAATTCATGTTGACAAAATATATGAAGTATCAATACAATTCACTACGATTTTATGTCCCGTCTCTCGGTACCAAATCCCAGCAGTATTTGCGTCTTTTGCTCAAAACGAGTAAAATATGCCACGTTTCAGGCGCGGGGTGGAGCAGCCTGGTAGCTCGTCGGGCTCATAACCCGAAGGTCGTCGGTTCAAATCCGGCCCCCGCAACCACTTTCCCATTAAGTACTTTTTCAAATATACTGTGAGGACCGGGTCCTTCGTAGACGAATTTGAAAGAATTCTTCTGGAAAGTGTTCCAGATCGCAGTTGCGATCTCAGGGTTCAGTTATCTAAAGCCCCGATTTATCGGGGTTTTTTGTTATCTGACTTCAGAATAACTGGGCTATACGCCCTTTTTTTATGTCTTGGGGGTGGGTTTGTCCACATTAGAGCAAAAATTAACAGAGATGCTCACTGCGCCAGTTGAAGCGCTTGGCTTTGAGCTGGTCGGCATCGAATTTATTCGCGGTCGCACGTCCACACTGCGCATCTATATTGATAGTGACGATGGCATCAATGTTGATGATTGTGCTGATGTGAGCCACCAGGTCAGTGCTGTCATGGACGTCGAAGACCCGATTACAGTCGCTTATAACCTGGAAGTCTCTTCCCCTGGTCTCGATCGTCCCATGTTCACCGCCGAGCACTATGAGCGTTTCATTGGTGAAGAAGTTTCGCTGGTTTTGCGCATGGCGGTACAGAACCGACGCAAATGGCAGGGCCTTATCAAAGCGGTAGACGGTGAGATGATCACGGTAACCGTCGAAGGCAAAGATGAAGTGTTCGCGCTGAGTAACATCCAGAAGGCGAACCTGGTTCCCCACTTTTAACAGTCTGGATTGAGGTGAAAGGCCCCGATGAACAAAGAAATTTTGGCTGTTGTTGAAGCCGTTTCCAACGAAAAGGCGCTGCCGCGTGAGAAAATTTTCGAAGCGTTGGAAAGTGCGTTAGCGACGGCTACCAAGAAAAAATATGAGCAAGAGATCGACGTGCGCGTAGAAATCGATCGCAAAAGCGGTGATTTCGATACTTTCCGTCGCTGGTTGGTAGTTGAAGAAGTCACTCAGCCGACGCGCGAAATCACGCTGGAAGCTGCGCGCTACGAAGATGAAAGCATGAATCCTGGCGATTACGTCGAAGACCAGATTGAATCTGTCACCTTTGACCGTATCACTACGCAGACCGCCAAGCAGGTTATCGTACAAAAAGTACGTGAAGCCGAACGTGCGATGGTCGTCGATCAGTTCCGTGAGCACGAAGGTGAAATCATCACGGGCGTAGTGAAGAAAGTGAACCGCGACAACATTACGCTGGATCTGGGCAACAACGCTGAAGCCGTGATCCTGCGTGAAGATATGCTGCCGCGTGAGAACTTCCGTCCGGGTGACCGTATCCGTGGCGTACTGTACGCAGTTCGTCCGGAAGCGCGCGGCGCGCAGCTGTTCGTGACTCGCTCCAAGCCGGAAATGCTGGTTGAACTGTTCCGCATTGAAGTACCGGAAATTGGTGAAGAAGTTCTCGAAATTAAAGCGGCGGCTCGCGATCCTGGCTCTCGTGCCAAAATCGCCGTTAAAACTAACGACAAGCGTATCGATCCGGTTGGCGCCTGCGTCGGCATGCGCGGCGCGCGCGTTCAGGCTGTCTCGACTGAACTGGGCGGCGAGCGTATCGATATCGTGCTGTGGGACGATAACCCGGCGCAGTTCGTGATTAACGCCATGGCTCCGGCTGACGTCGCATCTATCGTGGTAGATGAAGACAAGCACACCATGGATATCGCAGTCGAAGCGGGCAACCTGGCGCAGGCCATTGGCCGTAACGGTCAGAACGTACGTCTGGCATCTCAGCTCAGCGGCTGGGAACTCAACGTCATGACCGTTGACGACCTCCAGGCTAAGCATCAGGCCGAAGCCCATGCAGCGATTGATACCTTCACTAAATATCTTGATATTGATGAAGATTTCGCCACGCTGCTGGTTGAAGAAGGTTTCGCCACTCTGGAAGAACTGGCCTATGTGCCAATGAAGGAACTGCTGGAAATCGACGGTCTGGATGAAGCAACCGTTGAAGCACTTCGTGAGCGGGCGAAAAACGCGCTGACCACGCTGGCGCTGGCCAAAGAAGAGAGCCTGGGAGACAGCAAACCTGCCGACGATCTTTTGAATCTCGAAGGTATGGATCGCGCTCTGGCATTCACCCTGGCCGCCCGTGGTGTTTGTACGCTGGAAGATCTCGCCGAGCAGGGCATTGATGATCTGGCTGATATCGAAGGCTTGACCGACGAGAAAGCCGGAGAACTTATCATGGCCGCTCGTAATATTTGTTGGTTCGGCGACGAAGCGTAATAAACTGTAGCAGGAAGGAACAGCATGACAGATGTGACCATTAAAGCGCTGGCCTCAGAGATTCAGACCTCTGTGGATCGCCTGATACAGCAGTTTGCTGATGCAGGGATCCGCAAATCGGCTGATGATTCTGTGACCGCGCAAGAGAAGCAAACCTTGTTGACGCACCTGAACCGTGAACACGGCTCGGCGCCCGACAAGCTGACGCTGCAGCGCAAAACGCGCAGCACGTTAAATATTCCGGGTACCGGTGGAAAGAGCAAATCGGTACAAATCGAAGTCCGCAAGAAACGCACCTTTGTGAAACGCGATCCGCAAGAGGCCGAACGCCTTGCCGCGGAAGAGCAGGCGCAGCGTGAAGCGGAAGAGCAAGCCCGTCGTGAAGCTGAAGAATCAGCCAAACGCGAGGCGCAATTAAAAGCTGAACGTGAGGCCGCAGAACAAGCGAAACGTGAACTCGCCGATAAAGCGAAACGTGAAGCCGCGGAAAAAGACAAAGTGAGCAATCAACAAACCGACGATATGACCAAAACCGCCCAGGCTGAAAAGCAACGCCGCGAAAATGAAGCAGCGGAGCTCAAGCGCAAATCGGAAGAAGAAGCACGCCGCAAACTTGAAGAAGAAGCGCGCCGTGTAGCGGAAGAAGCACGCCGTATGGCTCAAGAAAATGAAAAGAACTGGACTGAAGCGCCAGAAACGCCTGAAGAGACCACTGACTATCACGTAACGACTTCTCAGCATGCTCGTCAGGCTGAAGACGACAACGATCGTGAAGTTGAAGGCGGTCGCGGCCGCGGACGTAATGCGAAAGCAGCGCGCCCGGCGAAGAAAGGCAATAAACACGCTGAATCGAAAGCCGATCGTGAAGAAGCCCGTGCGGCCGTTCGCGGCGGTAAAGGCGGTAAGCATCGTAAAGGTTCTGCTCTGCAGCAAGGTTTCCAGAAGCCGGCTCAGGCGGTTAACCGTGATGTCATTATCGGCGAAACCATCACCGTTGGCGATCTGGCCAACAAGATGGCCGTCAAAGGTTCTCAGGTCATCAAAGCGATGATGAAACTGGGCGCCATGGCGACCATCAACCAGGTCATCGACCAGGAAACCGCGCAGCTGGTTGCCGAAGAGATGGGCCACAAGGTTATCCTGCGTCGTGAAAACGAGCTGGAAGAAGCGGTAATGAGCGACCGTGACACCGGCGCAGCGGCTGAACCGCGCGCACCGGTAGTGACCATCATGGGTCACGTTGACCACGGTAAAACCTCTCTGCTGGACTACATTCGTTCAACGAAAGTGGCCTCTGGCGAAGCGGGCGGCATCACCCAGCACATCGGTGCGTACCATGTTGAAACCGACAACGGTATGATCACCTTCCTGGATACCCCGGGCCACGCCGCGTTTACCTCTATGCGTGCTCGTGGTGCGCAGGCGACGGATATCGTGGTTCTGGTTGTGGCGGCAGACGACGGCGTGATGCCGCAGACCATCGAAGCTATCCAGCACGCGAAAGCGGCGCAGGTACCTCTGGTCGTTGCGGTGAACAAAATCGATAAGCCGGAAGCTGACCTGGATCGCGTTAAAAACGAACTGTCTCAGTACGGCGTTATGCCGGAAGAGTGGGGCGGCGAAGCGCAGTTCATCCCTGTATCCGCTAAAGCCGGTACCGGTATTGACGATCTGCTGAATGCTATTCTGCTGCAGGCGGAAGTTCTGGAGCTGAAAGCGGTTCGCAACGGTATGGCGAGCGGCGCGGTGATCGAATCCTTCCTCGATAAAGGTCGTGGTCCGGTTGCAACCGTTCTGGTACGCGAAGGTACGCTGCATAAAGGCGACATCGTCCTGTGCGGTTTCGAATACGGTCGCGTTCGTGCGATGCGTAACGAACTGGGTCTGGAAGTGCTGGAAGCGGGTCCATCCATTCCGGTGGAAATCCTCGGCCTGTCTGGCGTACCGGCTGCCGGCGACGAAGTGACCGTCGTGCGTGACGAGAAGAAAGCGCGTGAAGTTGCGCTGTATCGTCAGGGCAAATTCCGTGAAGTTAAACTGGCTCGTCAGCAGAAATCTAAGCTGGAGAACATGTTCGCCAACATGACTGAAGGCGAAGTTCACGAAGTGAACATCGTCCTCAAAGCGGACGTTCAGGGTTCTGTGGAAGCGATCTCCGACTCCTTGCTGAAACTGTCTACCGACGAAGTGAAAGTGAAGATCATTGGTTCCGGCGTAGGTGGTATCACCGAAACCGACGCAACCCTGGCGGCCGCATCCAACGCGATTCTGGTTGGCTTTAACGTTCGTGCTGACGCATCTGCGCGTAAAGTTATCGACGCGGAAAGCCTGGATCTGCGCTACTACTCCGTCATCTACCATTTGATCGACGAAGTGAAAGCAGCGATGAGCGGCATGCTGTCTCCGGAACTGAAACAGCAGATCATCGGTCTGGCTGAAGTGCGTGATGTGTTCAAATCGCCGAAATTCGGCGCCATCGCGGGCTGTATGGTCACCGAAGGTACGATTAAGCGTCACAACCCAATCCGCGTTCTGCGCGACAACGTGGTTATCTATGAAGGCGAGCTGGAATCCCTGCGCCGCTTTAAAGATGACGTTAACGAAGTCCGTAACGGCATGGAATGTGGTATCGGCGTTAAGAACTACAACGACGTTCGCGTCGGCGATATGATCGAAGTGTTCGAAATCATCGAGATTCAACGTACCATCGATTAATCGTTTAGTAGGCCGGGGAAGCGCAGCGCCACCCGGTTATACAAAATTAAAGGGGGCCGCGTGGCCCCCTTATTTGTCTGGAGAATTTATTATGGCGAAAGAATTTGGTCGCCCGCAGCGTGTGGCCCAGGAGATGCAAAAAGAGATCGCAATCATCCTGCAGCGCGAAATTAAAGACCCGCGTCTGGGCATGATGACCACGGTTTCAGGTGTCGAAATGTCCCGCGATCTGGCCTATGCCAAAGTGTTTGTGACCTTCCTGAACGATAAAGACGAAGCCGCCGTGAAAGCGGGCATCAAGGCTTTGCAGGAAGCGTCTGGTTTTATTCGCTCGCTGCTGGGCAAAGCGATGCGCCTGCGTATCGTGCCTGAACTGACGTTTTTCTACGATAATTCGTTAGTCGAAGGGATGCGCATGTCGAATCTGGTGACCAGCGTGGTGAAACATGACGATGAGCGTCGTGTGAACCCGGACGACAGCAAGGAGGACTAATGAGTCGTCCTCGTCGTCGCGGCCGCGATGTGCACGGCGTTCTGTTGCTGGATAAACCGCAAGGCGCATCCAGCAACGACGTGTTGCAGAAAGTCAAACGGCTTTATAACGCCAACCGGGCAGGGCACACGGGCGCGCTGGATCCGCTGGCGACCGGTATGCTGCCGATTTGCCTCGGGGAAGCGACAAAGTTTTCCCAGTATCTGCTCGATTCTGACAAGCGCTACCGCGTGATTGCAAAGCTCGGCCAGCGCACCGATACCTCTGATGCCGATGGCCAGGTGGTGGAAGAGCGTCCGCTGGCTTTTAGCCCGGAGCAGCTGGCAGCCGCGCTTGACGGCTTCCGCGGCGAAACTCAGCAGATACCGTCGATGTATTCGGCGTTGAAATACCAGGGCAAAAAGCTGTACGAATATGCCCGCCAGGGCATTGAAGTACCGCGTGAATCCCGGCCGATTACGGTATACGAACTGCTATTTATTCGTCATGAGGGTAGCGAGCTTGAGCTGGAAATCCACTGCTCGAAAGGCACCTACATTCGCACGATTATTGATGATTTAGGCGAGAAACTAGGATGCGGCGCGCACGTCACTTTTCTCCGTCGCCTGGCGGTCAGTAAATATCCTGTCGAACGAATGGTGACGCTGGAGCAACTGCAGGCGCTGGTCGAGCAGGCCAATGCGCAGGATATTCCCGCCGCTCAGCTGCTGGACCCGCTGCTGATGCCGATGGACAGTCCGGCTTCGGATTACCCGTTGATTAATATTCCGGAAACCTCAGCCGTCTACTTTAAAAACGGTAACCCGGTTCGTACATCGGGCGCGCCGCTACAGGGGCTGGTTCGCGTCACGGAAGGCGCGGAAGAGAAGTTTCTTGGTATGGGTGAAATTGATGATGAAGGCCGCGTTGCGCCTCGTCGTCTGGTGGTTGAATACCCTGCCTGAGCGCTTTCCTTGCGATAAAAGGCTGCTGCGAGTAGAATATCGCCGCTTAACGCTCGCCAAAGTGATTTAACATTTGCGAGCGTTATATCAGGGGTTGCTGAATTAGAGATCGGCACCCTTTCTTTCTTTTAATTTTGGAGTTCGAAAATGTCTCTAAGCGTTGAAGCTAAAGCAAAAATCGTTTCTGAGTTCGGTCGTGGCGAAAACGACAGCGGTTCTACTGAAGTTCAGGTTGCACTGCTGACTGCACAGATCAACCACCTGCAGGGTCACTTTGCAGAGCACAAAAAAGATCACCACAGCCGTCGTGGTCTGCTGCGCATGGTTTCTCAGCGTCGTAAACTGCTCGACTACCTGAAACGTAAAGATGTTGCACGTTACTCTGCGCTGATCGAGCGTCTGGGTCTGCGTCGCTAATTCTGCGAGTTTCAGAAGAAGGGGCCTCACGGCCCCTTTTTTCGACCGGGCGGCAGCAATTCATTAAAAACTCATGTATTGTTGCTATTAATGATCTTCATGCAGAGGTTCGCGCGGCTAATGAGAGGCTTGACTCGCAGGGGCGGGTAAAGGTTGTCATTAGTCGCGAGGATGCAGAAGATCGGGTCATACGATGTCTTATCGTGGATTTGACATCATCTATAGATATAAGGATAGAATTTTGCTTAATCCGATCGTTCGTAAATTCCAGTACGGCCAACATACCGTAACCCTGGAGACCGGCATGATGGCGCGCCAGGCAACTGCCGCCGTTATGGTTAGCATGGATGACACCGCGGTATTCGTTACCGTTGTGGGCCAGAAAAAAGCGAAACCAGGCCAGGATTTCTTCCCGCTGACCGTTAACTATCAAGAGCGTACCTACGCTGCAGGTAAAATCCCGGGTGGTTTCTTCCGTCGTGAAGGCCGTCCGAGTGAAGGCGAAACCCTGATCGCGCGTCTGATTGACCGCCCGGTTCGCCCGCTGTTCCCGGAAGGCTTCGTGAACGAAGTCCAGGTTATTGCGACCGTGGTTTCCGTTAACCCGCAGGTTAACCCGGATATCGTCGCGATGATTGGCGCTTCCGCAGCCCTGTCCCTGTCCGGTATTCCGTTCAACGGCCCAATTGGCGCCGCTCGCGTCGGTTATATTAATGACCAGTACGTGCTGAACCCGACCCAGGAAGAGCTGAAGTCCAGCAAACTGGATCTGGTTGTTGCAGGTACCGAAGCCGCAGTACTGATGGTTGAATCCGAAGCTGAACTGCTGAGCGAAGACCAGATGCTGGGCGCGGTCGTGTTTGGTCACGACCAGCAGCAGATTGTTATTCAGAACATCAACGACCTGGTGAAAGAAGCCGGTAAACCGCGTTGGGACTGGCAGCCGGAAGTGGTTGATGCGGCGCTGAACGCGCGCGTTGCCGCGCTGGCTGAATCTCGCCTGAGCGATGCTTACCGTATCACCGACAAACAGGAGCGTTATGCTCAGGTTGACGCGATCAAATCTGAAACTATCGCGACCCTGGTTGCGGAAGATGAATCCCTGGACGCTAACGAACTGGGTGAAATCCTGCACGCAATCGAGAAAAACGTGGTTCGTAGCCGCGTACTGGCCGGTGAGCCGCGTATCGATGGTCGTGAAAAAGATATGATTCGTGGTCTGGACGTTCGTACCGGCGTTCTGCCGCGTACCCACGGTTCCGCACTCTTTACTCGTGGCGAAACTCAGGCGCTGGTTACCGCGACCCTGGGTACCGCACGCGACGCGCAGAACATCGATGAGCTGATGGGCGAGCGCACGGATTCCTTCCTGTTCCACTATAACTTCCCTCCGTACTCCGTAGGCGAAACGGGAATGGTCGGTTCTCCGAAGCGTCGTGAAATCGGTCACGGTCGTCTGGCCAAGCGCGGCGTCCTGGCCGTTATGCCGACTATCGAAGAGTTCCCGTACACCGTTCGCGTGGTTTCTGAAATCACCGAATCTAACGGTTCCTCCTCCATGGCTTCCGTCTGTGGCGCTTCTCTGGCGCTGATGGACGCAGGCGTGCCGGTGAAAGCCGCCGTTGCGGGTATCGCAATGGGTCTGGTGAAGGAAGGCGACAACTTCGTCGTACTGTCTGACATTCTGGGCGATGAAGATCACCTGGGCGATATGGACTTCAAAGTAGCGGGTTCCCGCGAAGGTATCTCTGCGCTGCAGATGGATATCAAAATTGAAGGTATCACCAAAGAGATCATGCAGGTTGCTCTGAACCAGGCTAAAGGTGCGCGTCTGCACATCCTGGGCGTGATGGAACAGGCGATTAACGCGCCGCGCGGCGATATCTCCGAATTCGCACCGCGTATCCACACGATCAAAATCAGCCCGGACAAAATTAAAGACGTTATCGGTAAGGGCGGCTCCGTTATCCGCGCGCTGACCGAAGAGACCGGCACCACTATCGAAATCGAAGATGACGGTACCGTTAAAATCGCAGCAACCGATGGCGACAAAGCGCAGCACGCGATTCGTCGTATCGAAGAGATCACCGCTGAGATCGAAGTTGGCCGTATCTATAACGGTAAAGTGACCCGCATCGTTGACTTTGGCGCGTTTGTTGCCATTGGCGGCGGTAAAGAAGGCCTGGTTCACATCTCTCAGATCGCCGACAAGCGCGTTGAGAAAGTGACCGACTATCTGCAGATGGGTCAGGAAGTGCCGGTTAAGGTTCTGGAAGTTGACCGTCAGGGCCGTGTCCGTCTGAGCATCAAAGAAGCAACTGAACAAACTCAGCCTGCGGCTGCGCCGGAAGCTCCGGCTGCCGAACAGCAGGGCGAGTAAGGTTGCCGTTTGCCCTCCGCATAGCGGAGGGCGCATTACGGGCAGGACGCCCTGTTTGCAGCCGGGGAACTGGACGTTCATCCAATCGTTGTCTTCGGGAGTGGGAAATGAAGCCTTTTTTGCGCTGGTGTTTCGTGGCGACAGCTCTCACGCTGGCAGGATGCAGCAACTCTGCCTGGCGTAAGGACGCAGTCCTCGCGGTGCCATTGCAACCGACTTTGCAGCAAGAAGTGATTCTGGCGCGCATGGAACAAATTCTTGCCAGTCGGGCTTTAACCGATGACGAACGCGCACAGCTTTTATATGAGCGCGGAGTGTTGTATGATAGTCTCGGTCTGAGGGCATTAGCGCGAAATGATTTTTCACAAGCGCTGGCAATCCGACCGGATATGCCTGAAGTATTCAATTACTTAGGCATTTATTTAACGCAGGCAGGCAATTTTGATGCTGCCTATGAAGCGTTTGATTCTGTACTTGAGCTTGATCCAACTTACAACTACGCGCACTTAAATCGCGGCATCGCCCTGTATTACGGCGGTCGTGCTAAGTTAGCGCAAGATGATCTGCTGGCGTTTTATCAAGACGATCCCAATGATCCTTTCCGAAGCCTGTGGCTTTATCTCGCCGAGCGTCAGCTCGATGAGAAGCAGGCGCTTGAAGCACTGAGACAGCGCTTAGACAAGTCGGATAAAGAACAATGGGGATGGAACATTGTCGGGTTCTACCTTGGCGACATTAGCGAAAAAGAGCTAATGACCCGTCTGAAGGCAGACGCAACGGATAACACCTCGCTCGCTGAGCATCTCAGTGAAACCAACTTCTATTTAGGTAAGTACTACCTAAGTCTGGGGGACAAGGACAGCGCTACGGCACTGTTCAAACTGGCGGTCGCAAACAACGTTCATAACTACGTTGAGCACCGATACGCATTGTTGGAATTATCGCTCTTGGGCCAGGAGCAAGATGACCTGGCAGAATCGGACCAGCAATAGCTGACGAACACATCAGCCCTTTTTTGATTGCCATCACCTTTGCGGGTGAGGGCGTTGTTGTTCGTTAATACACCTACTTTGAGCCGGTTCACACTTTTCAATGAAAATTACCGTAAATTTTCACGATGAGTTATGTAGACTGGCCGCCATTAATTTTGAGGCACACGTACTACATGGCTGAATTCGAAACCACTTTTGCAGATCTGGGCCTGAAGGCTCCCATCCTTGAAGCGCTTAACGATCTGGGTTACGAAAAACCATCTCCGATCCAGGCTGAGTGCATTCCGCATCTGCTGGGCGGCCGCGACGTTCTGGGTATGGCCCAGACGGGTAGCGGTAAAACCGCAGCGTTCTCTTTACCGCTGCTGAACAACCTTGATCCTGAGCTGAGAGCACCGCAGATTCTGGTGCTGGCGCCGACCCGCGAACTGGCGGTACAGGTAGCTGAAGCAATGACGGATTTCTCTAAACATATGCGCGGCGTAAACGTGGTTGCCCTCTACGGCGGCCAGCGTTATGACGTGCAGCTGCGCGCGCTGCGTCAGGGACCGCAAATTGTTGTTGGTACCCCGGGTCGTCTGCTGGACCACCTGAAACGCGGTACGCTGGATCTCTCTAAGCTGAGCGGTCTGGTTCTGGATGAAGCTGACGAAATGCTGCGCATGGGCTTCATCGAAGACGTAGAAACGATTATGGCGCAGATCCCGGAAGGTCATCAGACCGCTCTGTTCTCCGCCACCATGCCGGAAGCGATTCGTCGTATTACCCGCCGCTTTATGAAAGAGCCGCAGGAAGTGCGCATCCAGTCGAGCGTAACGACTCGTCCGGACATCAGCCAGAGCTACTGGACTGCTTACGGTATGCGTAAAAACGAAGCGCTGGTGCGTTTCCTGGAAGCGGAAGATTTTGATGCGGCGATTATCTTCGTTCGTACCAAAAACGCGACCCTGGAAGTGGCCGAAGCGCTGGAGCGTAGCGGCTATAGCAGCGCTGCGCTGAACGGCGATATGAACCAGTCCCTGCGTGAGCAGACTCTGGAGCGTCTGAAAGACGGTCGTCTGGATATCCTGATTGCAACCGACGTTGCGGCCCGTGGCCTGGACGTTGAGCGTATCAGCCTGGTAGTTAACTACGATATCCCGATGGATTCCGAGTCTTATGTTCACCGTATCGGCCGTACCGGTCGTGCGGGTCGTGCTGGTCGCGCGCTGCTGTTCGTTGAGAACCGCGAGCGTCGTCTGCTGCGCAACATCGAACGTACGATGAAGCTGACCATT
Source organism: Klebsiella grimontii (assembly GCF_900200035.1). Lineage (GTDB taxonomy): Bacteria > Pseudomonadota > Gammaproteobacteria > Enterobacterales > Enterobacteriaceae > Klebsiella > Klebsiella grimontii. The sequence goes on along the minus strand of NZ_FZTC01000045.1, from coordinate 45,177 downwards.
CCGGAAGTTGAACTGCCGAACGCAGAACTGCTGGGCAAACGTCGCCTGGAAAAATTTGCCGCGAAAGTTCAGCAGCAGCTGGAAAGCAGCGATCTGGATCAGTACCGCGCGCTGCTGGCGAAAATCCAGCCGTCTGCCGAAGGCGAAGAGCTGGATGTGGAAACGCTGGCCGCCGCGCTGCTGAAAATGGCTCAGGGCGAACGTCCGCTGATCCTGCCGCCGGATGCGCCAATGCGTCCTAAGCGCGAGTTCCGCGACCGTGACGATCGTTTTGAGCGTCGTGGCGACCGTAACGACCGTGGCCCGCGCGGCGACCGTCCTGAACGCAGCGGCGAAGATCGTCCTAAGCGTGAACGTCGTGACGTTGGCGATATGGAACTGTACCGCATTGAAGTGGGCCGTGATGACGGCGTTGAAGTACGTCATATCGTTGGCGCAATCGCCAACGAAGGCGACATCAGCAGCCGTTACATTGGTAACATCAAGCTGTTTGGTTCTCACTCCACTATCGAACTGCCGAAAGGCATGCCGGGCGAAGTGCTGCAGCACTTTACGCGTACCCGCATCCTGAACAAGCCGATGAACATGCAGCTGCTGGGTGATGCTCAGCCGCGTCCTGAGCGCAGCGGCGAACGTCGTGGCGGCGGTGAGCGTCGTGAAGGCGGTCGTAGCTTCGGCGGCGGTGAACGTCGTGAAGGTCGTGGTTTCGGCGGCGAGCGTCGCGAAGGCGGCCGTAGTGAAGGTCGTCGTTTCAGCGGCGAACGTCGTGAAGGCGGCCGCGCGCCGCGCCGCGATGATGCTTCAGCTCCGCGTCGCGATGACTCCGCAGGTCGTCGTCGTTTCGGTGGCGATGCATAATTAGCGCTTTCCGCTAACGTAAAGTAAACGATACAGCCCCGATCTTAACGATTGGGGCTTTTTTTATTTCCTTTGTACTCGTGTACTGGTACAGTGCGTCACGTTGATAACAACAAAAGTATTTTCGACTGGAGATTTCGGCAAATGGCGACACTTACCACTACGGCAACCCGACCGTCCTTGTTTGGCGGCGTAGTGATTATTGGCGGGACGATTATTGGGGCGGGGATGTTCTCACTGCCGGTTGTGATGTCCGGCGCGTGGTTCTTCTGGTCTCTGGCGGCGCTGGTTTTTACCTGGTTTTGTATGCTTCACTCCGGGTTAATGATCCTCGAAGCGAACCTGAATTATCGCATTGGCTCCAGCTTCGATACCATTACCAAAGATTTGCTCGGTAAGGGCTGGAATCTGCTTAACGGCGTGTCGATCGCCTTTGTGCTTTATATTCTGACTTACGCCTATATCTCCGCCAGCGGCTCGATCCTGCACCATACGTTTAGCGAAATGTCGCTGAACGTCCCGGCAAGGGCGGCAGGTTTTGGTTTTGCCCTGCTGGTGGCGTTTATCGTCTGGATGAGTACCAAAGCGGTGAGCCGCATGACGGCCATTGTGCTCGGGGCGAAGGTTATTACTTTCTTTCTGACCTTTGGCAGCCTGTTGGGACACGTTCAGCCGACCACCCTGTTTAACGTTGCTGAAAAGAATGCCTCGTATCTGCCCTACCTGCTGATGACGCTGCCGTTCTGCCTCGCGTCCTTCGGCTATCACGGCAATGTGCCGAGCCTGATGAAGTACTACGGCAAAGATCCGCGCACAATCGTTAAGTGCCTGGTTTACGGTACGCTGCTGGCGCTGGGTCTGTACGTGGTGTGGCTGCTGGTGACGATGGGCAATATCCCTCGTCCGGAGTTTATCGGTATCGCGCAGAAGGGGGGCAATATTGATGTCCTGGTCCAGGCGCTCAGCGGGGTACTGAATAGCCGGAGTCTGGATCTGCTGTTAGTGATCTTCTCAAACTTTGCCGTAGCCAGCTCATTCCTTGGCGTCACTCTCGGCCTGTTTGATTATCTGGCGGATCTTTTCGGTTTCGACGACTCCGCGCTGGGACGCTTTAAAACCGCGATTTTCACCTTTGTCCCGCCAATGGTGGGCGGCCTGCTGTGGCCGAACGGGTTCCTCTACGCGATCGGCTATGCGGGTCTGGCGGCGACCATCTGGGCGGCAATCGTACCGGCGCTGCTGGCTCGCGCATCGCGTAAACGCTTTGGCAGCCCATTGTTTCGCGTTTGGGGCGGAAAGCCGATGATTGCTTTGGTCCTGCTGTTTGGTCTGGGCAACGTGATTGTGCATTTCCTGTCGAGCTTTAATGTATTACCCACCTATCAATAATTGAATTTTCCGCTGAGCCAGATTTAACGATCTGGCTCAAAAAATATTTTCTTTATTTCTCTTACTATGAATATTGTCTTGAATAAGGGAATATTTATATGCTGAATAACGATATTACTCTGCGGAAGCTCGAGATTTTCCTTAGCTATATGGAGTCGATGAATATATCAAAAACTGCAGAGCTAATGAACATTTCATCCGTTAGCGTTCATCGCGCGCTTCATTCGCTGGAAGATAATTTACGCTGTCCTTTGTTTACCCATAATGGCCGCAATCTTTATCCTTTACCTGGCGCATGGGTTATGCAAAAGGAAGCGCGGGAAGTCATTAATGCACTGGAACGCTGTATTTATCTTACCCGTAAGGCTTCGGGGTATCATTCTCAGGTTTTACGTTTAGGGCTACTTTATTCGCTAGTGTTAAAAACCGCACCGCAAATTGTTCAGGGATTGAAAAAACGCTGCCCGGAACTGACCATTGAATTTATCATGAACTCTAATAAGAAATTATTAGAAGCGCTTAATGAAGAGAAGATTGATGCGGTTCTGATATCGACTCCCGATGATTATAACGCCCAGTTATTTGAGACATGGACCATATTCTCTGATTCCATCTACCTTGCAGTTCCGGTAACCGAAGCGGATAGCTTATCGACCCCCGTAGATTTACGGCATCTGCAAAATAAAAAGTTTATTGCCTTGAGCGAAGGCTTCGCGACCTGGCGAGGATTTCAGGAGGCCTTTCAGATTGCTGGATTTACGCCCGACATTACCGTCCGGGTACATGATATTTTTTCACTGATGAGTATGGTGAATGCCGGCATGGGCTATACCTTAATTCCGGGGAGGATGCGCGGCCTGTTCAGTAACGGCATTCGCCTGCTGCCGCTGCAGGAGCCCTATCGAATGGAACAGGAAATTTCGCTGGTCTTCCCGCGTAGCCAGGAAAATCAGCCGGGTCTGCTGTCCTTACTAGCCGAGTGCCGTATGTACGCCAGACAGCTTATGATGGAGAAAAGCGAGACAGAGAAAACCCCGTAAGCTCATGACTCAATCGCTGATAGACCACGCTTTCGCCGTAGATAGCGACGGCAAGCCACTTTGGATTACTGACTAAGGCTATTTTTATTCTCATCCGATCGCCATTGATGCTGTTCGCTAAAGCATGGGTCAGCGCCTGATGGCTGACCTGACATAACGTAAAAATGGCCGATTCCTGGCGCGTAATTATCTGATGCTTAAACGCGCAGCCGATGATACAGCGCTGTAGTTTATTTTTTATTTCATCCGATGTCCCGGTCATAAAAACAAAACCCACCTTATGTTCGGGCTTATCCGCTAATAGCTTCTGGCGAAAATTATCTTCGTCTTCTTGCGTACAAAGTGAGGCCAGAAGCGCGATTTGCCCAGGTTTCATGCGCTGAAATGAGTACATTGAACATCCCTTGCGCCTGCTGCATCACAGCAGGCGTCCGTCATTAAAAGAAGGGGGTTAAAGAGAGATAGAGGGCCGAAGGGGCCAGCAGACAGCCAAGGCCGGTATAAAAGGTTGCCGTCATTGCGCCATAGGGAACGAGTTTCGGGTCCGTGGCCGCCAGACCCGCGGCGACTCCGCTGGTGGAGCCCATTAGCCCGCCGTAGACGATAGCGGCGGCAGGCGAGTTCAGGCCCGCGGCTTTCGCTACCAGCGGCGTTAAGATCATGACGGCAATAGACTTAATCACGCCGGCGGCGATGCTCAGCGCGATAACATCCGAGCTTGCGCCAAGCGCTGCGCCGGTTACCGGGCCGACGATGAAGGTTACGGCCCCCGCGCCAATGGTCGCCATGCTGATGGCGTCGGTATAGCCAAAAGCCCAGGCGACAATCGCCCCGAGATAAAAAGAGAGCACCGTCGAGATAACCAGCGCCAGCGCGCCAGCCATGCCGGCTTTTTTCAGTTCTTCAAGCTTAACGCCGAAGGCGGTGGAAATGATGGCGAAATCGCGGAACATACCGCCGCCCATCAGCGCAATACCGCTAAACAAGCTGATATCGGCCAGACCTTTTTTACCGCCGGTCAGTTCCCCGCCAAGCCAGGCCAGCAGCAATCCGGCGACGATGGCAATAGCTGAGCTGTGGATCTTGCCGCGAAGCAGATGCGTTGAGATCCAGCTTGCGGCCCAGCATACGATACCCACCACGACAAAAGCGGTAATCAAACCGTTGCTGGTGAAGCTACCGGTTAGAATCTTTGTCAGCTGTTCCATTATTTACACTCCTCGCTAACGGCGGAGCTTTCCTGATGGTCGCGACCGCCGATTTTGCTCAAAGGCTTAATCAGCAGAAAACCAATAAAAACGGCGCCAACGCCGGCAATCAAGGCAACCGGACCGCCTTTAAGGGCGGCGATAACGTTCTGGTTTGCCGACATAGCGACGACAATCGGGATATACATTGCATTCCAGAAACCTACCCCCTGTTCCGCAGGCTTGGAGAGCAATCCTTTATCCACTAATTTTTGTGACACGATAACTAAAAACAGCATCGCGAAGCCGATGCCGCCGATATTGGCGGAAATACCCAAGACCAGGCCAAGAAGATCGCCCACGATTAGCCCGGCGAACATGCACAGTCCCATTAACATCAATCCGTAAATAATCATGATGTTTCTCTTTGTCTATCCATACTAAAAGCGAATTACACAACGCGGGTTGATAATGCCCGCGTTGGAGAAATGACAAAAAATTAATCAGCGGCTTTTAGCATAGCGCGTTTTTATTTGCGGACATTCGTAAGAACACAGGTTTGCTCAGTCACTATGATTTATCATATCAGCAAGCAAAATGCTTACTGATATGACATTAACATAGAAATAATCTCACAATAGAATGTCGCATTGTTTTTTTAATTAAATGCGTGTTAACTCACTTTACTCTGCAATAATTTCAAATAACACCATGCCTGGGTTGACGCGGTCTCCGGTATTGAGTGACAGCGTTTTTAATATACCCGTCTCCGGCGAGGCGACCGGCATTTTCATTTTCATGGCTTCGAGCACAATCACCACCTGGCCTTTTTCGATTTTATCCCCGGCAGCGGCTTTTACTTCATCGACCACACCCGGGACTTTTGATTTAACTTCAGACATATTAGATTCCTTTTTGATGTATTTAACAGAGATATGTTCTCATTGCTGCCGTGACCTGCTGTCGCGATCTTAATTGAACATCATCCTCTCCTTTAGCCAGCAGAGTTGCGCTTCCGCTGAACCACTCTTTGATATTGATTGCGTATCCGTCAGCTAAACCAATCTCGCCATCAATACGTAACTGAAATTGCTCTTCGGTATGACGTAAACAGGCCCAGCATGCGTTGAGTTCGCCTGGCGCGGTGGGGATAACGCGAATATCCAGATCCGAGTGGGCATCGCTCCATCGCCACGGCGTGGCCATTTCCAGCCCTACCGAACCCCAGACCCCGAGCTGGAGCCCGGGCCAGCGCCATGCCTGGCGCAAGGCATGAAATGCGCCTATCGCATTAGTGCGCTCTGCAATGGAGAGCGATGCCGTTTGCTCTGGGGTTGAGTAACGTGTTATCGCTGATAACGCCGCTTCAGTGGCCAGACGCACTCGCTGCCCTTGCCAGCGCAGTGGGAAAGAGAACCCAAGCGGAACACTATTCTCACTCCGCAGGCCGCGACGTACGATGCCCGGTAGCGATCCGCTGAGCAGATATTCCCGCGCTTGCTGCCGCAATACGGCAGGAAGGTGGCCGAATTCATCCTCCAGCTGCGCCGCGATTTCATCCAGCGTCGAAGGCTCCAGCCAGCACAGGGTATGTCGTTGCAGGGCGGTCATCGCGCTTTACACCAGGCAGGATCGTTTTTCGCCTGCCGCTGTAAATCCCGCTGGGACTGCAGCAGAGCGTCAAACTGGGCCGTTGCCTGCGGACCGATAATATCGATGGGCGCAACGCCTGCGGTACATTCGCCGGGAACCGCCTTTGGCCAGAGGCGAATATGGGTGGCCGTGGCCTCGGTTATCAGCTGCGTTGACACGTGGCAAACGCGTCCCTTAATACGCAAAATCGTCCGTGCGGTGCGCTCCACGATCTCCCGATGCCGCGCGGTGGTCGCCATGACCACCATGTCGTATTCCGGCGTGGTGCGCTGGCGCTTCCAGGTCTGGATTTTGCCCTGCGGATTGCAGAGATGTCCGCCGGCGGCGACGGGAAAGCTGTCGCCGGTTGGTAAACCGCCAACGATCGCTTCCCGCCAGTCTCCGCCCTGCGGAGCGGGAACCAGCGAAATATCTTCGCGTAGCGGGATGCCATCAAGCGTCAGCCAGCCGAATTCCTGACAGCCATACATATCGTGCAGCGCATAACCCAGAGAAGCCGCCAGCGGAACCAGCGCTTCATCCAGCGGCGTGCCGGCCGTTATCAGCGTCAGCTTTTTCGGCAGCCTGTCCGCCAGCTCCATCTTCAGCGCCTGCTCCAGGGTGGCGCGTAAAAAAGAGGACTCGCCCACCACCGCGTCCGGCGGCTGCCGGCACAGGGCGATCAGCAGCGCGTCCCGGCAGGAGCGGGATAAAAACGACCAGCGAAGGCCGCTCTCATCCAGCGCCTGGCGGGTAAACACGTTGACCAGCGGCGCGTAGGTCACCAGCACCTGCTGCCCTGCGGTTACGCCACATGCCGCCAGCGCGCGCTTTCCGGCGGCGGTGCGCAGCGCCAGTTCATCGTGCGTGACGCCGACGATATTCTGAAACGCGCTGCTGCCGGTGGTGAAGGTGACCAGCGCCAGGTTAAGCGGCGTATGGATCTCTTCAATCACGTGCGCCGCCGTTGGGCCGGCAATGCCTTTGTCCTCCAGCGTCCGGCGCGGCATCTCTTGCAGAGAGGGAATGCCGGGCTGGGCCTCAAGAAGCCATTCAAGCGTGGCGATGGGATCGTTCATCTCACTTTTCCCCTGGATCAGCCGGGCTGATAACGCGCCGCGACGTGCTGATACTCTTCGCGCATCTGCGCCAGAATCACGCCGCGGGCTTTCCTGCCGCCGCGTTCCTCGCCAGAGATGCCGCGCCCCTGCGGACCGGTGGCCTGAATACCCGCAGCCTGTTTCTGCTGGCGTACTTCAGCGATATGTCGAACGATCGCCTCTTTCATCGCCGGGATGGTTTTGATTAACTCTTCCACGCCGCCCAGCTGCCAGAAAAACTCCGGACCTGCCGCAAAGACCGGGTTGCTACGGGAGAGTTCGCTCAGCCGCTCGACGTCCTGACGCGTAATGCGCGCGATGCTGCTCAGCGGCATCACGTGGATCATGGTGCCGAATTCCGAGGTCAGACTGAGGATATGGTCGGCCTGCAGCCCGTGGCACAGGAACGCGCCGCTGATGGCGCGGCCAATCACCATGGCGATAATCGGGTGCCCGGCATGGCGCGCTTCGGCCAGCGCCAGCTGGTATGCGCCGGTCGCTTTATTCATACCGATAATCTCTTCCAGCTTGCCTGGTCCGTTCCCTGGCGTGTCGACAATCAGCACCAGCGGACGCTTCTCGCTCGCAGGTTTGTCTTTATCCATCGCCAGCGTGCGGTAGACCGCCAGCGCCATTTTATAGCCCTCTTCGAGACCGATTATCCCGGCGTAAACCACCGGAAAACGCGGGTTGAAGGTCATGGCGTCGTTGGCGATCACCGTGCAGGTTTCGCCGTTGATCCGCGCGCTGCCGACGACCGCGCCGGGGCCGTAGTCGTCGCAGGGGAGGTTAAGTTGCTCAAGGGCGTTTTCGGCAAAACTGCCTTCATCGACAATCAGGTCGATGGCTGCGCGCCCCTGACCGAGTAAATTTTCCATCATACTTCCTCCACGGACAGGCGTTGGACATTGCTCAGAAAGGTCTCCAGGCTCATATCAACCAGCGATTGCGGCACTGAATTTCCCGCCGCAGCCCAGACATCGCGCGCGTCGGTTGGCGCAAGTTCGTTGATTTTTTGCGTCAGCGCCATCTGTGCGCGGACTTTCGCCTCGCTGCCGATCCGGCGCATCGCTTCAATCTCAGGCCACGGCAGGTCGGCAATCAGTGAAGCCTGCTGGTGGAAGGCCGCCAGCGAATCGGCAATCAGGTAGTTGCAGTCGCCGACGATATATTTGTGCTTGCCGCCGGTAGTGCGGAACACCAGGGCGCGATCCGAGGCGTCAAATTCGCTACGACCCATCTCCTGCTCAATGACTTCCGGGCCGGTGAGTCCGAGACGGCCCGACTCGCTCATGACGATCAGATCGGTGGCGGCGGCGACAAAGCCCATACCGCCGAAGCAGCCGATCTTGCTGCCGATCAGCGCCACCACAGGTACGCGGCCGCGCAGGATTTGCAGCATATCCATGCACTCGGCGTGCGCCAGCAGCCCGGCGTTGGCCTCGTGCAGGCGTACGCCGCCGGTTTCAAACGAGATGAGCACGATGGGACGGCGGGCCGGATCGTTAGTTTGCGCCGCCAGCTCGTCGGCCAGCATCAGCGCGCCGACCATCTTTGCGCCGCCAACCTCACCAACGGAGCCGCCGATAAAACGTCCTTCCTGCGAGATAACGATGGTCGGATGCTGGCCGAGCAGGCCAATACCGGTCACCACGCCGTCATCAAACTCTACCGCTTCGCCCAGTACCGGCAGATGCGGACTAATCCGTTTCGCCGTCGGACCGATCAGTTCGGTAAACGAGCCTTTATCCACCAACCCTTCGGCGCGAACGCGGGCGCTGGCTTCCAGAAAACGCAGATCACTCATGATGGTTTTCCCCCGGAATTGCCTGTTGTAATGCTTGCTGAAGGCGTAACGCCACCACGGCAGGCGTCGCGTTGTTATCATTGATGCTGACCTGCATATCGCCCAGCGGACCGTTGTCTAAAAAGCGGGTGAGGACGATTTTCCAGATGGCGTCGAACCCGGTGACCGGCGTACAAATGCTGATGTCGATTCCGCCTGCCAGGGCTTTAGGTTCCAGCAACACTTCCAGATCGCCAGAGCCTACGATGCCGCAGTGCACGGTTTGCGGCAGAGACGGACGGTCGCTTTTACCGCTGAAATGATGTGATATTTGATGTAGAGCCATTTGCTATTCCCTTACCAGTTACGGAATCGAGCAGGAGGGTTGTACAGTCCGCCGGACCACTCGACCAAATCGCGAATACTCTTCGCCGCCAGCATCTGGCGGTTGGCGCGGCGTCTGTCGATGCCTAAATCTTCCGGCGTCTGCACAATGCCCGCATCGCGTAGCGCTTGCGTTTGCGCCGGGTCGGCGGCGAGGCCGATATCGGTGTAGCCCGCCACGGCGCGAATGGCCGCCATCCGCTGCTCCAGCCCATCGCAGCGGTGCAGGTGGGCAATACCTTCTTCGGTGAGCACGTGGGTGACGTCGTCGGCGTAAACCATTACCGGCGGCAGGGCGAGACCGGCTTTTTCCGCCAGTTCCCAGGCGTCCAGTTTGTCGACGAAGGCGGGCTGGCGTTTCTCGCGGAAGGTCTCCTGCATCTGGACCACCAGGCGTTTGCCGCGCGGCATATCGCCGATTAGCTGCTGCTGAGTCGCATTGAACTCTTCGCCGCATTTGAGCCAGGATTGAGTGACGTGGCGGCGGCCTTTGGCATCGCAGCCCATATTCGGCGCGCCGCCAAAACCGGAAACGCGGCTGGCGGTAGCGGTGCTGCTGTTGCCGTACTTATCGATTTGCAGCGTGCCGCCGATAAACATATCCAGCGCATAGTGTCCGGCGGCCTGGGCGAAGGCGCGGTTTGAGCGCAGAGTGCCGTCCTGGCCGATGTAAAACACATCCGGGCGCTCGGCGACGTATTTTTCCATTCCCAGCTCGCCGCCGAAGCAGTGAACGGACTGGATCCATCCGCTCTCGATCGCCGGGATCAGCGTCGGATGCGGGTTCAGCACCATGTGGGTACACACTTTGCCTTTCAGCCCCAGCTCTTCGCCGTAGGTGGGCAGCAGCAGTTCAATGGCGGCGGTGAAGAAGCCGATGCCGTGGTTAATGCGCTCGACGCCGTATTCGGCGTAGATCCCTTTGAGCGCCATCATCGCCATCAGCACGTGGGTATCGGTGATCAGCGCCGGATCGCGAGTGAACAGGGGTTCAACGTAGAACGGGCGCGGCGCTTCAATAACCGCGTTCACCCAGTCGCCGGGAATATCGACGCGCGGCACTTTATCGACGATCTTGTTCACCTGGGCTATCACGATCCCCTGGCGGAAGTGGGTCGCTTCAGCGATTACCGGCGTGTCTTCGGTGTTAAAGCCGGTGTAGAGGTTGCCGTCTTTGTCGGCGGCAAAGGCGGTGATCAGCGAGACTCGCGGAGTGAGATCGACAAAGTAGCGGCTGAACAGCTCCAGATAGGTGTGGATCGCCCCGAGCTTGATCTTGCCCTGCTGAATAAGCTGCGCGAGGCGGCCATCCTGCGGGCCGGCGTAGGCGAAGTCGAGCTTTTCGGCAATGCCCTTCTCGAACAGATCGAGGTGCGTACTGAGCGGCACGGAAGACTGCACCATATGCAGGCCGGAAATTTTTTCCGGGTCCACTTTGCACAGGCATTCGGCGAGAAAATCCGCCTGCTTCTGGTTGTTGCCCTCAATATTGACGCGATCAAAGCGGCGGATCGCCGCCTCCAGCACCGCGACGGTATCTTTAGCATCAATAATCTTGCCATCGCGGAAATACGGCGCCAGAAGGCTCAGGCGCTGCGCCGTGTCATCCTTAAGTTGATGCCAGTTGTGCTCTTTAAGCATGTTTTTACTCCCTTATTTCAGCAGGAATAGCGTGGAGATAAAGACCCCGGTGGCGATGGCCGAAACGATCAGGCCGCTGACGCCAGCGCCCATGGCCAGCGGCAGAATGACGGCGTAGGGGTTTTCATGGCTGACTTCTTTCTGCGCGATTTTGGCGGTGGTCGGCAGGCACGAAACCCCGGCGATGCCAATGGCCGGGTTGTAGCGTCCTTTCGAGATAAGCCAGATAAACCAGCCGCCGAGCAGGGCGCCGATTGCCGAGATAGCCAGCGCGCCAATACCGAGAATCAGAATGATGCCGACTTTCGGGTCAAGAATGGTTTGCGCTTCGCACAGCGTGCCGAGCAGCAGGCCGAGAAACAGCGTCGCGGTATAAGTCAGGGTGGTCTCCAGCAGCTTCTGGAACGGTTCGATCTCCGCTTCTTTAATCGCGATCCCGAGGAAGAATGAGAGGATCAGCGGCGCGGCGACCGGCAACAGCAGGCACAGCAGCAGGCAGGCGCAGATGGTGAAGATGAACTTCGCTTTTTTTGATACGGTGGGATATTCGATATCCACTTCCATCCCGCGGTACTTTTTCGGTACCAGCAGGCGCACCAGATACGGATAGCCGGCGTAGGTCAGGCTCAGATACAGGTAGGCGATAATGGCAATGGGGACAAACAGATTCGGCGCCAGAATCAAGGAGGCGAAGAGCACCATCGGGCCGTCGGCGCCGCCGATGGTCGCAATAGAAGCCGCTTCGTTAGCCGGGAGGCCAAATACTTCTATTCCCAGCAGCAGTGCGGCGAAGGTACCCGCTTCGGCGAACAGCGCAACGATGATGCTGGCCCAGGGGCGGAGCAGAATAAAGCTGATATCGCTCATCGCACCGATGCCGAAGAAAACGATACAGGCGATCAGGCCGTTACTGAAGGTCAGGTTATAAACCGGCTGCAGGAAGTTTATCTGCATAATGTTAACCAGCTCGGTAGGGTCGCTGATCATCGGGTCGAGAATTAAGGTGCCGGTTTGCCCGCCCGCGAGAAAGAGCACCCCGGCGTTAACGGCAATCATGCCTAAGCCCATCGGCACCATAATCAGCGGTTCGAGGGTGCGGCGAAAACCCATCCACGCCAGGACAAAACCCAGAATAATTAATAATATTCGCGCAATGGCTATTGTGGGATCTTCAATAAAAAAGGTACCAATGCCCGAAAAGAGCTTAATAAAGATATCCATAAAATATATTCCTGATAACGCATAAAAAGAGGCGTATTAGTCGTCGGTAATATTCAGCTTATTCATGACTCTATTAACGCCAACAATGACTCCGACCACGGCAAAAGAAATAACAATCGTCATGGCATAAGTTAATAATGTATATAAATAGATACTCATATCTCTTCCTCGTTAGGGTCCTCTTGCAATTGATGGCAAAGAAAGTACATCGCCAGGGTCAGCGCTAATAAATCTGCCGACCCGCCCGGACTGACCCATTTGTCCACGCACCAGGCATTAAATTCGTTGAGCTCATGTTCTATGCCGGGGTGGCTCATTCCTCCCAGGTTGACCAGGCGCTGCGCGCGCTGTTTCATTTCGTGCAGCGCAGGGGGACCTGCGCGCGAAAGTACCGTCGTATCATCGCAGTGCGCCATTAGCGCGAGCAGCGTATGTACCAGTGCTTCACGCCAGCTAAATCTCAGCGAGAGCGCCTGGCGCAGGGCTGGGAGACCAATATGGCAGACCAGCGGAAAGCCCCGTTCGGCCTCGCCGCGCACGCCGGTGATACCAAATTGCAGATACAGTTTTTCACCGTGAGTTTGCGCGGAACGATGGGCGAGCGCGGCGAAATCGTTGCGGCAGAGATCGAGGCACAGCCCGGCGACGCACTGGCTTAATGACTCGCTGGAAAGCGGCTGTCTCCGACCTTTTAGCCAGCCGGCGGCGGCGGCCAGAACGGCTCCGGCAAAGAGTATGCCGCGCTGAGTATTTATCTCGCGGGTGGATTGCAGCAGCCTGGATTCGTATTCAATACCGATAAGACGTATTTTGGGAAATAAATCTGCCAGCTCGCCCTGATGATATTCACCGGCCTGCGCGCAAGCATAAAAACAGGGCGCTATGGCAGAGCTACTGGTAATAAAAAGCCATATATCCATATCGTCATGCGCGCCCTGCGAGTGCGGCGTCACCAGGCCGGGTTTCGGCCAGGCGCAAACTTCCATTAATAGCGCTTTTAATAAACACTCACCGATCCTTATTGCATTGGCGGTTGGTTGGCTCATGGCGATTCTCTTTGACGCGTGCATTTATGAAAAGTAAAACAAGAGAGAAAGTAACATCGCTTTTTTTAGAGAACAATTACGCTCGGGGTAACGTAATTACGCTTAACGTAACCAGATGAGGGAAAAGGCGTGAGAAGAATGAGGTGGGTCACAGATTGTCATTCAGGCGGAAAAAAATGCGGCAAAAATGCCGCATTGCTCACTATCCGAGAAGCGCTTCTTTCACCTGCATCGCCAAATCAAATGAATGCAGGCGGGCCTGATGATCGAAGATTTGACCGTTAACCATGATTTCATCGGCCTGGGTTTCCCGCAGGATCGATTCCAGCCCGTGGCGGATTTTGGTTTTATTGCCGACCAGCGACATGCTCAGCGCCTTTTGCACGCCGTACTGCTCTGAAGCGGACCACAGCTGATGCATATTTTGCACCGGCGGCGGCAGCTGCCCGGTTTCGCCGCGGCGCAGTTTGACGAACGCCTGCTGCACGGAGGTAAACAGAAACTCCGCATCTCTGTCGCTGTCGGCGGCAATAATATTGATGCACACCATCGCGTACGGCTTCTCTAACCGTTCTGACGGCTGGAAGTGAGTGCGGTAGAGGTGCAGGGCCTGGAAAAGCATATCCGGGGCGAAGTGCGAGGCAAAGGCGAACGGCAGCCCAAGCTGCGCCGCCAGCTGGGCGCTGTACAGGCTTGAGCCGAGCAGCCAGACCGGGATCTTCTCGCCATAGCCGGGAACCGGGCGCACGTGCGGATTAGGATCGCGGGCGTCGAACCAGTCCACCAGCTCCGCGACATCGCGCGGGAAGTTATCGACATCGCCGCTCATATGGCGACGCAGCGCGCGCATGGTAGGCTGATCGCTGCCCGGCGCGCGGCCAAGGCCGAGATCGATTCGTCCTGGGTACAGCGTATTGAGCGTGCCGAACTGCTCGGCAATCACCAGCGGCGAATGGTTTGGCAGCATCACGCCGCCGGAGCCAAGATGCAGAGTGGTGGTATTCGCGGCAAGGTAGCCAATCAGCACCGAAGTCGCGGCGCTGGCGATACCGACCATATTATGGTGCTCGGCCAGCCAGTAGCGGTGATAGCCGCGCTTTTCCGCCAGCTGCGCCAGGTCTAAAGAGTGGGAGAAGGCTTCCTTTGCGGAAGACCCCTGCGGGATCGGCGCCAGATCGAGCACCGAGAACGAAACAGGTTTGTCAGTCATAAAGGCTCACTTTGCTACAGCATCGTCATCAGATTGAAGGTCTTCTTCCAGCCTGGCGTATCCAGGATACGCCTGCCAGAAAAGCTGCATCTTTAATAGTGCATTAAAAAGCAGCGATAGCCATTAACAAAGTGAGCGGTTAATCAGCTCTGCAATTCCAGTCCGGCCAGCCGTCGCCAGTAGCCGTTGCAGTCGCTGTTCGCCGTCAGCGACAGCGGCGCTGCGCCGTTTTCATTGGCGCGGAAGGCGTCCAGCATCGCAAAGGTCTCGCTGCCCAACGGCGATAGGCGAACCATATCCACCAGCCCGTTCATGGTGTTGAGCTCATTCCCGAGGTTATAGACGTAGCCGCTCATGGTCTGAATGCCGTTGAGGACGAACACCTGCTGGTTCTCCTGTGAGAGCACGTCGCGCCCGTTAGGGTATTTAATGCAGCAGGTTTCACACTCATCTTTTGGCCGGTCTTCCGAGCGGGCGGTAAAGCAGCGGGCGGAGTAAGCCAGCGGCAGGTGGCCGTAGCTGAGCACCTCCACTTCAAACTGATGGCGGATGCCCAGGTCGTCACACTGGGTCAGCAAGTTCGCCAGCCAGTCGCGGGAAAGCTCAACTGGCATACACCAGCGCACCATGCCTTGCTTGAGCAGCAGGCGCAGGGTGACGGCGTTGTAGCAGTTGAGCGCATGGCCGGCGACGAACGGCAGCTTACGTTCCGCGCACAGGTTGACGACTCCGAGATCGCTGGCTTCAATCAGAAACTCGCCGTTATCGACATAGCGTTTAAGTTCGCCCAGCTCAGAGGAGGCCTGCACCAGCGCGAGGGTGGAAAGCACCACCTGTTTACCGCTTCCCGCCAGCGCTTTCGCCATCTCGATCCAGTCGCCGACTTTGGTGGCGCGGCGTTTGCTGCATACCGCTTCGCCGAGGTAAATCGTATCCGCGCTGCAGTTTGCCGCCTGCTGGTAAAAATCTTCCAGCGTCTCTTTTGGCCAGTAATAAAGCACCGGCCCTAATGAATATTTCATTGCTGTTCTCACTGCCATTTACGGTGATAAGCGCCAAGGGTGGTTTGCGTCCCTTCGGACATGGAACCGAGGGTTTCCATCCACGCGGACTGCGGCACGAAGTTTTGCGGATCGGCTTTGCAGCGATCGATCGCCTGACGCCAGACCTTCGCCACCTGGGTGACGTAGGCCGGGCTGCGCTGGCGGCCTTCAATTTTCACCGAGGCAATATTTGCCGCCATCAGTTCCGGCAGCAGCTCCAGGGTGTTCAGGCTGGTGGGCTCTTCCAGCGCGTGGTAGCGCTCGCCGTCGACCAGATAACGCCCCTTGCAGAGGGTGGGATAACCGGCGTTTTCACCATCCCGGTAGCGGTCGATCAACACTTCGTTAAGGCGTGATTCCAGGCCCTGCGGCGTTTGCTGCCAGCGCACGAAGCGCGCCGGCGAACAGGCGCCAACGGTATTCGGCGATTCGCCGGTGAGGTAGGAGGAAAGGTAGCAGCGTCCTTCCGCCATAATGCACAGGCTGCCGAAGGCGAAAACCTCCAGCGGCACAGGCGTGTTGCGCGCCAGCTGTTTGACCTGGTGAATCGACAGCACGCGCGGCAGCACCACGCGGGCGACGTCGAAATTGCGATGATAAAACTTCACCGCCTCTTCGTTGGTGGCCGAAGCCTGAACGGAAACGTGACGCTCAATATGCGGGTAACGCTCGGCGGCGTATTCCAGCATCGCGATATCGGCGAGGATTAGCGCATCGGCGCCCAGCTGCGCCGCCATGTCGACCGCGCGTTGCCAGCGGGCATAACCATCAGGATGGGCGAAGGTGTTGATGGCAATATGCAGTTTGCGACGATGCTGATGCACAAAGCTGACGGCTTCCTGCAGTTTCTTTTCGGTGAAATTAAGGCCGGCAAAGTGGCGGGCGTTGGTGTCATCTTTCAGCCCGATATAGACGGCATCGGCGCCGTTTTCG
The DNA here is from genome assembly GCF_900200035.1 of Klebsiella grimontii. GTDB lineage: Bacteria > Pseudomonadota > Gammaproteobacteria > Enterobacterales > Enterobacteriaceae > Klebsiella > Klebsiella grimontii. Next base: position 28,707 of record NZ_FZTC01000045.1, on the reverse strand, counting down.
ATGGCCGCCTTAAGCGCCGGAAGGTTACCGGCTGGGCAGAGCAGCTCCATAATTTTTCCTGAAAAATGCGGCCCGTCAGGGACGCTGGATGGTTAATGAGCTGGGATTTTAGTTAACCTTCTGGTGACAATTTTTGATTTGAGGCAGTTAAAAGCGTATTGGCGGAATCAATACCAGCGGCCCGGCATCGTGATTTTGTTGATTTACGCCGCTATGTCGTTTATTTGATATGGCACAATAGAGGAACTATTGCATTCATGGAGTAAAGCTTGTGTTGGATAAACTGCGTTCCAAACTGGTTCACTTTGGCCCGTCGATGATGAGCGTGCCGGTTAAGCTGGCGCCATTTGCCCTCAAGCGCCAGGTGCTGGAACAAGTATTAAGCTGGCAATTTCGCCAGGCGCTGGCGGATGGGGAACTGGATTTTCTCGAGGGGCGCTGGTTAAGTATTCATGTGCGCGACATCGGTCTGCTGTGGTATACCTCGGTGGTTGATGGGCGTCTGGTGGTCAGTCCTGCGGCCGAAGCGGACGTCAGCTTCAGCGCCGACGCCAGCGACCTGCTGATGATTGCGGCGCGTAAGCAGGATCCGGATACGCTGTTCTTCCAGCGTCGCCTGGTTATCGAAGGCGATACCGAGCTGGGACTGTATGTAAAAAACCTGATGGATGCCATTGAGCTGGAGCAGATGCCGAAGGCGCTGCGCATCATGCTGCTGCAGCTGGCGGACTTTGTTGAAGCTGGCCTGAAAGGCCCGCAGAAACCTGAACAGACATCGGTAGGTGAGGCATGCTGATTCGAGTAGAGATTGGGATTGATGCGCCGGGAATCGATGCTTTATTGCGTCGTACCTTTGGCGGCGACGCGGAAGCGCAGCTGGTGCACAGTCTACGTGAAGATGGCCTGATCACGCTGGGCGTGGTGGCGACGGATGACGAAGGTCAGGTCGTAGGCTACGTGGCCTTTAGCCCGGTCGCCGTCGAAGGCGAAGAGCTGCAGTGGGTCGGACTGGCTCCGCTGGCGGTCGATGAAAGCTACCGCGGTCAGGGCATCGGGCGTCAGTTGGTCTATGAAGGGCTTGATTCCCTGAACGAGTTTGGCTATGCCGCCGTCGTGACGCTTGGCGATCCGGCGCTCTATGGCCGTCTGGGCTTTGAACCGGCGGCGCGTTTCGATCTGCGCTGCCGCTGGCCCAATAGCGCCGAGGCTTTCCAGGTTCATCGTCTGGCCGATAACGCGCTTGATGGCGTCAGCGGGCTGGTCGAATATAGCGACCACTTTAATCGCTTCTGAGGCTTTCAAGCAGCGCCTCAAATGAACCGTCCCCGGCAACGAGGCGCTCTTTCTGGCGCTTCGTTAGCTGCTTGATACGATATTCAAGACGCAACGCTAGTGAGCGTTCACCAACTTCCTTGCTAAAGGCCAGTTGAAGCTCTCCTTTGCCACGCAGCGCTTTCGCGCCCCTGCCGTCCTGGTGCTGGCAAAAGCGGCGTGCGACATCGGTGGTAATCCCGGTATAGAGGCGATTATCGGCGGTACGAATCAGATAGAGAAACCAGCACACGGTACAGAGATCGCTATGTTAAGGTGTGAGCACCATAACATACTGGAGAGTAAAGATGGATACGCTCGCTGCTATCAGCCGCTGGCTGGGCAAACAGCACGTCGTCACCTGGTGCGTCGCCCGCGATGACGAGCTATGGTGCGCCAACGCCTTTTACGTCTATGACCCGCAGCAGGTCGCATTTTATCTGCTCAGCGATGAAAAAACGCGCCACGGCCAAATGACCGGGGAAGGCGCCAACGTAGCCGGGACGGTCAACGGGCAGCCGAAAACCGTCGCGCTGATCCGCGGCGTGCAGTTTAAAGGCAAAATTCGCCGCCTGGCCGGGGAAGAAGAGGCGGCGATGCGTAAGCGCTACGTTAGCCGTTTTCCGGTGGCCCGCATGCTATCGGTGCCCGTCTGGGAGATTCGACCCGATGAGATCAAGTTCACCGATAACACGCTGGGCTTTGGTAAAAAGCTGCACTGGCTGCGTGAATCAGGCGCCGAGCAGGCGTAAGGCTTCACGATTAAACGCCGGCAGGTCGTCCGGGGTTCGGCTGGTTACCAGCTGCTCGTTGTCGATAACCACTTCCTGGTCATAGAATTCGCCGCCGGCGTTTTTCACGTCGATAATGATAGGTTTCACGGCCGTCAGCTTACGCCCGCGAATCACATCGGCGCTAATCAACAGCTGCGGACCGTGGCAGATGGCGAAGACCGGTTTGCCGCTGTTGACAAAATCGCGGGTGAAGGTGACAAAGCGTTCGTCGCCGCGCAGCGAGTCTGGTGAATATCCGCCCGGCAGCAGTAAGGCGTCAAAGTCCGCAGGGCTGACGTCATCAATGGCTTTATCGATAACGACTTCGGCTTCCCCTTTTTTCCCTTTTACCTTCTTCCCCCCCTGTTTTTCAATCGTGACCACCTCGTGGCCGGCAAGACGGTAGGCGTCAGCCGGTGAGGTAAATTCTGAATCTTCAAAGTCGTCGGTAATTAATACGGCTATCTTCTTACTCATTCTTCCTCCAGTGTTTCGGTGTGGAATGAGGCATTTCCCTGATGATGATGGATAATTACCTCGTAGAGTATTAAGCCTGGAACATGAGCCGGGGATCGCAAGGCAGAAAAGTCTGCAAAGGAGTTTCGATGAGTCAGGTACTGTTAACGGGGGCGACCGGGTTAGTTGGCGGTCACTTACTACGAATGCTGCTTAACGCGCCGGCGATTAAATCCATTGCCGCGCCCACGCGTCGGCCGCTGGCCGATATCGCCGGCGTATTTAACCCGCACGATCCGCAGCTTACGGATGCCCTGGCGCAGGTGGTCGATCCGATCGATATCGTTTTCTGCTGCCTGGGAACTACCCGCCGGGAAGCGGGGAGCAAAGAGGCGTTTGTGCATGCCGATTATACGCTGGTCATTGATACCGCGCTGGTGGGGAAAAGGCTGGGCGCGCAGCATATGCTGGTGGTCAGCGCGATGGGGGCGAACGCTCATTCGCCCTTTTTCTACAATCGGGTAAAAGGCGAGATGGAAGAGGCGCTGATTGCGCAGCAGTGGCCGCGGTTGACCATTGCTCGCCCGTCCATGCTGATAGGCGAACGGGAAAAGCAGCGGACCAGTGAGACCCTGTTTGCGCCGCTCTTCCGCCTCCTGCCGGGGAACCTGAAATCGATAGACGCGCGGGACGTAGCGAGCGCACTGCTCGCGGAGTCGCTATCGCCAACACATGAAAGCGTACAGATTCTCTCGTCATCGCAGCTTCGTGAGAGAGCGGCGCGGTCAGGGGATTAATAATTTCCAAAATTTCCCTGAAAGCGTAGTATTCATGGCCTCAATTTAACATGACACTCCCTGGGGAATGCTATGGCTGGTCAGTCTTCATCTCAGGCGGCAGCACCGTTTCAATGGTGGAAGCCCGCGCTCTTTTTTCTCGTTGTTATCGTCGGCCTGTGGTTCGTCAAATGGCAGCCCTACTACGGCAAAGCTTTTACCGCCGCCGAGACGCACAGTATCGGTAAATCTATCCTCGCTAACGGTGACGCGAACCCTTTAGCCGCGGCCTGGGATTACGCGCTGGTCTATTTCCTGGCGGTATGGAAAGCGGCGGTATTAGGCGTGCTGCTGGGATCGCTTATTCAGGTGCTGATCCCGCGTGACTGGCTGCTGCGCACGTTGGGGCAGTCGCGCTTTCGCGGCACGCTGCTGGGGGCCGCGTTCTCTCTGCCGGGGATGATGTGTACCTGCTGCGCCGCGCCGGTGGCGGCGGGCATGCGTAAACAGCAGGTCTCCATGGGCGGCGCGCTGGCATTCTGGCTGGGCAATCCGCTGCTCAACCCGGCGACGCTGGTATTCATGGGCTTTGTGCTGGGCTGGCAGTTCGCGCTGATTCGCCTGCTGGCCGGACTGGCGACCGTACTGGTGGTCGCCACGCTGGTGCAGAAATGGGTGAAAGAAGCGGCGACGCAGCCCGCAGATGTGCCTGAATTGCCGGCGGAAACCGCGCAGGGCGGCTTCTTCAGCCGCTGGCTACGCGCGCTGTGGACGCTGTTCTGGAATACCATCCCGGTTTATATTCTGGCGGTTCTGGTGCTGGGCGCCGCGCGGGTGTGGCTATTCCCTCACGCCGATGGCGTGGTGGATAATACGTTGTTCTGGGTGATTGCCATGGCGATTGCCGGCTGCCTGTTTGTCATACCGACGGCGGCGGAGATCCCGATTGTGCAGACCATGATGCTGGCTGGAATGGGCGTGGCGCCCGCGCTGGCGCTGCTGATTACGCTGCCTGCTGTTAGCGTACCGTCGCTGATTATGCTGCGTAAAGCGTTCCCGGCGAAGGCGCTGTGGCTGACCGGCGGACTGGTGGCGCTGTGCGGCGCGGTAGCAGGCGGGTTGGCTTTAATCTGATATTTTCCCGGGTTGCGGCGTAAACGCCTTACCCAGGCTACGGGTTCGCCGTCGGCTGTGGGCCGGTAGCCCGGACAGGCGAGCAGCGCCGCCTCCGGGATAAAGGGGCAGAGGGCGGCGTCAGCTAAAAGAGTTGCGGGATCTACAAATGCAGACCGCGTGGCTTTGTCGCCCGGCTCAGCGTAGCGCAAGCCGGGAGGCAGAACGCTTACTTGATATAGGTAAAGGCGGTGGTCACGCGAGACACGCCGCTCACCCGGCTGGCGATATCCGCCGCCGCGCGTCCTTCACGGTCGGTGACCAGACCCATCAGGAACACTTCGCCGTTTTCGGTTGTCACCTTCACGTTGGAGGATTTCACCTGGTCGGTACCCAGCAGCTGAGAGCGGACTTTGGTGGTGATCCAGGTATCCGAAGACGCGGTGCCTAAGCCGATCGGCTGGCCCTGACGCACTTCGTTAAACACTTCCGTTGTCCCTTCTACGCCCATAGCGATTTGCTTCGCGCGCGCGGAGAGATCGGAGGTTGGAGACTGCCCGGTCAGCAGGACTTTACCCTGGTAGGCGGTCACGTTGATACGTGCCTGTTTCTTGATTTGTTCATCTTTCGACAGCGCGCTGTTGACGCGCAGCTCCAGCGTGCTGTCGTCCACCTGAGTACCTACCGTACGCGGGTCCGTCGCGGCTTTAGTGCCGACTGCTGCCGTTCCGACTACCGCGGCAGCAACGCATCCCTGAAGCAGTAGCGCAGACAGCAGAATGGCGAGGGGCGAGAGAGCCTTCATGTGTTCTCCTTAATCGTCCTGGTGTGGAAAAAGCGTGTTATCGATCAAATCGCACAGACAGTTGACGGTGAGCATGTGCATTTCCTGAATTCGCGCGCTGCGATGTGAGGGAATGCGGATTTCGACGTCCTGCTGCCCTAACAGACCAGCCAGTTCACCGCCGTCATAACCGGTTAACGCCACGATAGTCATATCGCGGGTGACCGCCGCTTCCACGGCTTTCACAATGTCCCGGCTGTTGCCGCGCGTAGAAATCGCCAGCAGCACGTCGCCGGCGTGTCCCAACGCACGCACCTGCTTAGCATAGATTTCGTCATGCAGGCGATCGTTGGCAATTGCGGTTAAGACCACATTATCGGTATTTAGTGCAATGGCGGGTAAACCAGGACGCTCTGTTTCAAAACGATTAATCATACTGGCAGCAAAATGCTGTGCGTTGGCGGCGGAAGTGCCATTACCACAACAGAGGATTTTGTTGCCGTTCAGCAGCGACTGAACGAGCGTCATCGCCGCACGGGAGATGGCGTCCGGGAGTGCTTCCGCTGCTGCAATTTGGGTTTGAATGCTTTCGGTGAAGCAGGCTTTGATTCTGTCGAGCACGGGATCCCTTAATTCATTTACGCTATTCGCCAAAGGCGTTTTTTAGCCACTGGATGTCGTTTCCGGTGAAGGCTACCACATCGAAACGGCAATCCACAGTCTCAAAGCTCCCATTCTGTCGGCAGAGCCACAGACGCGCGGCTTTGAGCAGTCGTTGTTGCTTTTGCGGCGTGACGCTGGAGGCGGCATCGCCGTAGTTTGCGCTGCGACGATAGCGCACTTCGACAAACACGGTAACGCTGCCGTCGCGCATAATGAGGTCAATCTCGCCGCCGCGCTCGCGGACGTTGGCGGCGATAAAATGCAGACCCTGGCTCTCCAGCCAGCGGCGCGCCTGGATTTCCCAGGCGTCGCCGGTCTGTTTACTTAGTTGGCCGCGACGATTTGCCCACCCTGGTATTTGAGCCATGACAGTTTCCTGTTGATCACGCAATCCTGCGTGGCCGTAAGATCGCCGGTATTGCCGTTCAGCTCAAAGCCGGGAACCTGGCGCATCTGCGAGAAATGGTTGGCCAGTGACCAGGCGTCGGCGCCCATGGCGTACAGACGCGCCAGCGAGTAATCGTTACGAACGGCCGCCAGCGCCTGCTGCTGCAGGGCAGGGTTACTTCCCGCCAGCATCGGGATCTCGCTATATTGCAGGCCTTCCATTTCCAGGCGGAAGTCCGGGCCGGAAGTCCCCTGGGCGCTGCGGGAGCTGGCGTACAACGTCACACCGCTCTGGCTACCGTTACGCAGTGCGATCATCGGCTTGATGTAGGCAATTTGTTCTGGCGTGGCCAGGATATACGCGGCGTCGACGCCGCCGGTGCTGCTGACCGGCACATCGCTCGGGCTGCCCAGGGCGCTGTCCTGACCTGACGGCAGGGTTGAGACCGGCGTACCGCTTAATGAAATACCGCTGTTAACGCTGCCGCGCAGCTCGGCGGTGGAGCCCAGGCGCTGTTGCAGCACCGTACCGCCACCCAGCTTCAGCCACTCGTTGGCGAAGGCGGTAACTACCCGATCGCCCAGCGCGCCGCGCGGCACCAGCAGCAGCGGAGTCTGTTTACCCTGATCGTGTATGTGGTGCGCCGCGTCGCGAGCTTCGTCTTCCGGAGAGAGGGCGAAATAGCAGATATTGGCCCGGCTTTCGATTTTCTCCGGCTGGTTGAGCGCCAGCACGTTCAGCGAGGTATTGCTCTTGATGACTTGTTCGACGTTATCTTTCAGCAGCGGGCCGACGACGATGGTTGCGCCGTCCTGCTGCACCTGGGCCAGCAGCTGGCTCATTGGCTGAGTGGTCGTGTCGTAGATTTTCAGTTCTGCCGAAGGGTTGGCTGGCGTTGCGGCGACCGCCTGAGCCTGTGGCGCTTCCGCCGGCTGGCTGGTGGCCTCCGGCGTCGGGGCTTGTACTGCCGCCGGCGCGGTGACCGGCGCCGCGGGTTGCGCCTGGTCGGCCGCTGGCGTCTGTACCGGGGGCTGGGCGTTATTGGTCGTCGTCAGATCGGTGACCTCCGCCTGCGATGGGCTGACCACCGCGCTTTCGGCAACATTCGCCGCCTGGGCGACCTGGGCGGGCACCGCGCTTCCTGCAACGGCAGGCGCGCCGTTCTTCGCCGCTTCAAAGCCCTGCTGGATGGTACGGCCAAAAATCGCCGCCTGGCCGTTTAACGGCAGCAGCAGGGCGATTTTATTGGTCGATGCGGCCTGGTAGTTCTGCATATTCACTAACTGCGTCGGCAGCATTTTCGCCCCCGGGTTTTGCGGGTAGCGGGTCTGCCAGTCTTTCACCCCCGCCTTGAGCATCGTCGGGTCGTTGCGGTTATCAAACCACATGCGCTGCAGATCCAGCCAGCCCTGCAGGACGTTCTCGTCGGCGTTAATGACCAGCGCGTTGGCCTGATCTTTGGTCATGGCGGTGAGCGCTTTCCAGGTCGCGTCGATGTTTTTCTGCTTTTGCGCAGGCAGGCTTAACAGCGGCTGCTGGGCAATCAGGGCCCGCAGCAGGTTCAGCGAGGGTTGACCCTGGCTGGCGTCAATTTGCGCCTGCCAGTAGCGGGGCTGCTGATTCTGCTCAAGGCTTGCCGGGTCGAGCTTGCTGAGCAGCGTCTGCGCGCCCTGGAAATCGTTCTGCGCCAGCTTCACTTCAACCGCCAGCAGCGACCTTTCGCGACTTTGCGCGGCGTTGAGGTTAGACGGCAGCTGATTGAACAGATCGACCGCCTGCGGTTTCTTACCTTCCTTCAGCAGTGCACGAATGGCGAGTAATTGCCAGTTGGTCTTGCTATCATTCGCGCTTTGCTGCATCTGTTGCAGATAGTAACTGGAGTCTGCCTGGGCCGTACCCTGCAAATACGCCGTGCTTTGGTCCGGGGTATGGGTACCGCAGCCGGCAAAGATCAGAGCGGCCAGCAGTACGGGCAGACAACGCACGGGTTTAGAACGAAGAAATGTTGACGGTACCATATGTGTCCAGTGATATTTTTTTGGCTCAATGCTCAATATTAATTCGGCAATACGGACGAGACAATGAAACAACACGAATCAGCAGATAATTCTCAGGGACAGCTCTTTATTGTGCCCACTCCGATAGGGAATCTGTCTGATATCACGCAGCGCGCGCTGGAAGTGCTGCAAGCCGTTGATTTAGTTGCGGCGGAAGATACCCGCCATACCGGTTTGCTGCTGCAGCATTTTGCGATCAATGCCCGTTTATTCGCGCTTCACGACCACAACGAGCAGCAAAAGGCGGAAACGCTGGTCGCGAAGCTTAAAGCGGGGCAAAACATCGCGCTGGTTTCCGACGCCGGAACGCCGCTGATTAACGACCCCGGCTATCATCTGGTGCGCACCTGCCGCGAGGCCAATATCCGCGTGGTGCCGCTGCCCGGACCCTGTGCGGCGATTGCGGCGCTGAGCGCAGCCGGCCTGCCTTCGGATCGTTTTTGCTATGAAGGCTTTTTACCCGCCAAATCCAAAGGCCGTCGCGATACGCTGAAGGCGCTGGAAGAAGAGCCGCGGACGATTATTTTTTATGAATCCACCCACCGCCTGCTGGAAAGCCTGGAAGATATTTGTACCGTGCTGGGGGAGTCCCGCTACGTGGTGCTGGCGCGCGAGCTGACCAAAACCTGGGAATCGATTCACGGAGCGCCGATCGGCGAGCTGCTGGCGTGGGTGAAAGAGGACGAAAATCGCCGTAAAGGCGAGATGGTGCTGATCGTAGAAGGTTTTAAAGCGCAGGAAGAGGCGCTGCCGGCGGTAGCGCTGCGTACGCTGGCCCTGCTGCAGGCCGAGCTGCCGCTGAAAAAAGCCGCCGCGCTGGCCGCGGAAATCCACGGCGTGAAGAAAAATGCGCTGTATAAGTATGCCCTGGAGCAGCAGGGAGACTAACCTCATGAGTCATTACCAGCCGCCGTTTAGCATTACTCCTGCCATTCTCAATCTGGTTGTTGAGATTGGTGAGCTGTTAGGGCACTGGTCGGCTCAAACGGGACGAGCCTCCCCCCTTCTGCGAAAAGAGAATCGTATTCGTACGATTCAGGCGTCGCTGGCGATAGAGCATAACAGCCTGAGTACCGATCAGGTCACTGCGCTAGTGGAGGGTAAACGTGTTCTTGCGCCAGCAAAAGATATTCAGGAAGTGAGAAACGCTATTCTGGCATATGAAAAAATGCCTGCATGGAAAAGCCACCGGTTAACCGATCTTTTGACCGCCCACCGGACGCTGATGATAGGGCTGGTTGATAACCCTGGCCAGCTGCGTGACGGAGATGTAGGGATCTACCGGGATACCCGACTGGTTCATATGGCTCCCCCCGCCTCTCAGGTCGAGCGTTTGATAAACGAGTTGCTGCTATGGCTGAAAGTCACTGACATTCATCCGCTTATCGCTGGAGCTGTCTTCCACTACGAATTTGAGTTTATCCATCCATTTGCCGATGGTAATGGCCGAATGGGACGCCTGTGGCAAACCTTAATTCTTAGCCAGTGGCGCGCGGAGCTTGCCTGGCTACCAGTTGAAACGTTGATGCATTATCAGCAGGAGCGCTATTACCAGGTTTTAGGGATGTGTGATAGCCAGAGTGACAGCACGCCGTTTATTGAATTTATGCTGGAAAATATGGTTATCGCGTTGAAAGATGGCATGGGACAAACCGCTTCTCTGTCGGAAGAAATGTCGGAAAAAATGTCGGAAGAAAAAGTGGAAATGCTGGCTGCCGTTGAGGAACGGATCCTCAAGCTTTTGTCCAAAGAACCCACGCGTACCGCGAAAGACATGGCTCAGGAAATGGATGTTTCTGCCAGAACCGTTGAGCGGTATCTGAAGACGCTGCAGCAAAAGGGAAGATTACAGCGGACCGGCGCAAAAAAAAGGGGAGCCTGGCGCATTCTTTAGCGGGTTATCAGCGTACAAAACGTGATGGTCAATAGGGCAGATGTCACCGCATCTGCCTTATTTTCTATACGATGTGTAACTCAATCCGGGTACTTTTTAATGCCTTCCGATACTCATCGTTTATTCCGCTGTCGGTAATGACGCAGTTTATTTTCTCCATCGGCAGAACCTGGTTGAACCCGCGACGATTAAATTTGCTGGCATCCAGCACTGCTACCACCTTATGCGCCGCGGCGGCCATGACGCCGCTGATGGAGTAGCCTTCGTTGAAGGTCGTGATGCCGTTGGTGGTGTCGATACCGTCCGCGCCGACGAACATCAAATCGGCACTGATACCCTGAAGCGAGCGTTCAGCGATGGTGCCGTGCATCGAGTGCGTTTTATGGCGCACGGTGCCACCGCACACGACCAGCGTGATATCTTTGTTTTCTGATAGCGTAAACGCCGCGGGCAGACTGTTGGTAATTACCGTAATATTGGTCATACGTACCAGCGCCTCGGCAATCAGCAGAGTAGTGCTGCCGCTATCCAGGATCACCGTCATGCCTTCGCTAATCATCGCTACCGCCGCCTGAGCGATCCGCTTTTTCGGATCGCTGGCCAGCTGATAACGGTCTTCAAGTACCACTTCCAGATTATCTCCTTCGGTCAAATTACTGCCAGGCCTTGCGGCGCCGCCATGAAAGCGGGTGAGTAACCCCTTTTCCTCCAGCAAACGGAGATCGGCCCGAATAGTCACTTCGGAGATGCCAAAGAGATTCGAAAGGTCCAGTACCAATACGCTACCCTGCGCATTAACCATTTCGACGATTTTGTTCCTTCGCTCAAATGAGTTCATATTAATTTGCCTGATAATTAACTGATCTTAGTGTAATCGAAGGGTAATGAAAGTTGAACGATAATTTTCGAAAGGTTATGTGAGCCAGCTCTGATTGCTGGCTCAGTCGATCAGGAAAGTTTTAGCAGAATTTTCCCCTGCATCGGCGCGCCGTTCAGCGCCTGAACTTCGCGGGCAAAGCTTTCTGCATTGCCGATATGGGCGATAAGCGGAGCAAGCTGAATGCGTTTTTCCGTCAGCAGGCGAACCGCCGTTTGCCACTCTTCTCCCGGCCACGGACCTGAGTAGTTCATCCAACTGCCGACGATAGTCAGCTCTTTACGCAGAATCTGGCCAAAGGTGGCGGAGAGCAGCGTCAAATCGTGGTGCAGCGTGCCCACCAGCGCCAGCTGCGCTCGCGGTCCGGCGACCTCAATACCCAGCGCCACGGTTTGCGGCGTACCGGCGGTTTCCAGCACCAATTGGTCGAACTGAATCTCTTCCAGCGCCGTTTGAATCTCTTTGCTGCTGATCTCTTTACTGTTAAAGACGTACGTTGCGCCGAGCGTTTTTGCCAGCGCCAGCCTCTGCGGATTGATATCGATTGCCGTAATGCTTTTGGCGCCCAGTTCGCGGGCGCACTGCAGCGCCAGCAGACCAATCGTGCCTGCGCCAATAATAATGACGTTTTTTCCTTCGCAGCCCTGAGCCAGATGGAAGGCGTGCAGGCCGACGGTCATCGGTTCAATAAACGCGCCGTCATCAATCGGCATCCGATCCGGCAGACGGAACAGATTGGCGCGCTTAACCACCACATACTCCGCATTGCCGCCTTCGCTACGCGAACCGACAAACTGGTACTGCTTGCAAAGAGAGAAATATTCACGCTGGCACTGCGGGCAGTTAAAGCAGGGAAGCAGAGGCACGCAGGCCACTGCGTCGCCAGGCTGCAGATCGGTCACCGCGGAGCCGTAAGATTCAACGTAACCGCTGAACTCATGACCCAGGGTGATGGGGTAGTAGTGTGCGCCTTTGGCGAAGATGCGCGGAATATCAGAACCGCACAATCCGGAGCTGACGACTTTGACCAGGACATCGTTTTCCGTTTGCAGAGTCGGTATCGGGCGTTCTTCAACACGCACTGTCCCCTCAGCATGGATTACCACTGATTGCATATAATTCTCCAGAAATGTCCGGGGGAGCGGATGCTCCCCCTTGAGGTTAAGAAATGCTTGGGCTTTGTTGCGCGGTGGCCGCTTTCTCTGCGGCGGCAAAGTTGCGAGCCCGGCGCCACGTCAGCAGCACGCCGGCAACATAGATGACACCGATAACCGCAAAACCCACCACGTTTTGCCAGGTGAAGAGCTGAATGAGTAGCCAGGTAATCGGCGAACCACCCTGGTCCATGGAGGCCACAAGGCCTCCCGCCTTCAGAGCGCCAGCGTTAGCCGCCAGTTGGGTATGCAGGCCGATGGTTTGCGTCGCAATCCATAGCGTGATCCCCATCAGGATGATCCCGGAAATTAGCGTACGGAACAGGTTCCCCTGGTGCACTGCAACCGCCATGGCGACGAAGAATCCAATGGTTGCGAGGTCGCCGAACGGCAGGACCTGGTTGCCTGGCACCAAGACCGCGATCAGAATACTGAGCGGAATAAAGATCAGACTGGCGGACACGACCGAGGTATGGCCAAGCAGCAGCGCAGGATCGAGGCCAATCAGGAAATCCTGGCCGCCGAATTTTGCCTGAAGGCGTTTACGCGCCTGTTTGGCAATCGGGTTCAGGCCGTCCATGATAGGTTTGATAACGCGCGGCATCAGCAGCATTACGGCGGCGGTTTTCACCGCCAGCTGGAGGATACCCTTCAGGTCGTAGCCCGCCAGCGCGCCGATGACCAGACCCATCACGAAACCAACGGTGACCGGCTCGCCGAACGGGCCGAAGCGCTTCTGGATATCGTCAGCGCTGAAGTGAATGCGGTTCAGGCCGGGGATTTTCTCAATAATCGTATCGACCAGCACGGCTATTGGCCCTAGATACGCCGAGCTACCGTGCGGAATAGCGATACCCTCAAGGCCGAAAAAGTCGCGGGTATCCTTCGCAAACCAGTCGCCGAGCTTGTAGACGAAAGCCGCATGTACCACCACGCCGAGAATACCGATCCAGTAAGAGCCGGTGGCGATATGCAGCATTGCACCGGTAAAGGTCATATGCCAAATGTTCCAGATATCGACGTTCACAACGCGAGTCATCCGGGTCACCAGCATGAAGATGTTGACTGCGATAGCGATAGGAATCGCCACCAGTGCGATTTGCGATGCCCAGGTCATCGGCGACGACCCTGGCCAACCAATATCAATCACGTGCAGGTTAATCTGGAAATGCTCCGCCATCGCTTTCGCCGCCGGGCCGATAGAGTCGAGCATCAGGCCGATGACCAGGCCGATACCGACGAAACCAATCCCGATATGAAGGCCTGATTTAAAACAGTCCCCGAGCTTCATCCCCAGTATTTTGGAGAAGATGATGATCACGATCGGCAGCATCACCGTTGGACCAAGATCGAGGATATAACGCATGATTTCGCTAAACATGAGCGTTACTCCGTCAGGATGTTCAGGATTTTTTGCTGCAGCTCTTCAATACCTACGCCGGATATGAAAGGCATACCGTGAACCACTGGAATATCGCCAAAGGTTCTGTCGACCCGGGCGGTGGTGCAGATGAGGTGCGCGCCGTCCATATAGGTTTCGATTTCATTCACCCGACACTGCACCAGGTCCAGTTCAATGCTATGGTCCGTGCACAGATCTTTGATCTCTTCTGCGGCCATGGTCGAGGTGGCGACAGCGCCTCCACAGGCGACAATTACTTTACGTTTCATAGGGTACCCCTTTTATTATCAGTCTGTTATAAAGCCTGAACGCTGGGTTCTGACTCAAGGATAGAGTGCCGAAACAGCTCGGGCAGCTGCTCTTGCGAGGCAGCCAATAATGCTTCAAGCGTGGTCGGATTCTGTAGCTCACTAAATAACCGGCGCAGCAGCTGCAGCTGTGCGGTCGGATTTTCTACAATCAGCGCGATGATTAACGAAACGTCGATTTCTCCGTCGTCGTCAGCGCGTTGAAAAGGGACCGGATTGTCCGGGCGAATCAGATAGATAGCCGGAGACTTTGCATGTACTGCCTCGCAGTGGGGAATAGCGACCGCGTGCTGCTCCAGCGCAATGCCGGTTGGGAAAGTTGCTTCTCGTTCGAGCAGCGCCAGTGGGTAGCTATCGTGCACGACGCCGCGCGCCAGCATCTCTTCGCCAATATGCTCCAACGCCTGCTGGCTGGAGCTAAAATGAATGCCGGTACGAACAAACAATTGACTCATAAATCCTCTTTACTCAGGCGATTTCAGATGAACAGCCGTAACGGTAAGCTCGCAGCACATCCTGAATCTTGTCGAGGATGAGGTCGTGCGGCACGGCGGCAAGTTCGTTTAACGACAGTCGTTCAAACTGCACGGGCATATACTGGCTGATAAGGCCCAGCGGTAGCTTAGTTTCGGTCAGGTTTGCAATTAACTTTTCCACGCTCTGGCGAATACGTGGATGCGGCCAGTAGTAGCGAATGCGGTCGGACAGGCTGAAGTGAATATCCACCATTGCCTGGCTCCAGGTCGGGCGGTAGTACTTTTTCCAGTAGCCCGGCTCGTTAAGCATCACTTCATCAATCACTTCCATTACGCGGCTGCGGGACTCCGGAGCGACCAGCTCATTTTCCATTTGCGCGAGGGCAAAAATGGCTTCACGCAGCGCGAAGGTCAGCGCCGGGCCCACTTTCAGGATGGCGTAATGGTCGCGCACCAGTGCCCGGTAGGCCTGACGAGACTGGTAATCAGTTGAGTGCGCTTCGTAGACCATCGGCGTGCCTTCGATCCACGCGGAGAGCGCTTTGGCGGCCTCCGGCTGGTAATGAATAATTTGCGTATGGTCGAACTCAACGCCGGGCTGCACCACGATAGCAATGACGCGCTCCAGCGCTGCGTTAAGACCCAGTTTGTGGAAGGCGGCTTCATGGGTTTCCAGCGTTGCCGCCGCATCCTGGGCGCGGGTCACGTGGACGCTGCCGATGGTGCTGGCTTCGCCGCCGGGAACCGGAACCTCGGTGCCGATGACATAGGTCAGATGGCGTTTCTGTTCGTCGGTTGCCGTCTCTTCCGCGGCCTGGCACAGGCGAGCGGCACGTTCGGCGACGATGGCCGGGTCCAGCGGTACCGGATCGTCAGCGCAGGACATGGAGGCATCGAGATGGATTTTGTTGAAGCCCGCGGCGACATAGGCTTTAATCAGATCGACCGATTTCTCCATCGCTTCGGCGGCGGGTTCGCCCTGCCAGCAGTTCGGCCCGAGATGGTCGCCGCCGAGAATAATACGCTCTGACGGGAAACCGACTTCGCGGGCAATTTTATTCACGAAATCACGAAAGTCCGCAGGCTGCATTCCGGTGTAGCCGCCAAACTGGTTAACCTGATTAGAGGTTGCTTCGATAAGAACCTTGTTGTTGGTATGCAGATCGAAACGTAGCGCGGCTTCGATAACCAGCGGATGCGCGGAACAAACTGAGCAGATGCCGATGTGTTCGCCAGCTTTGTGGCGGGAAATAATATCTTTCATTTCAATCCTCCGTTTTCTTTCGAATATATTCGTTATGTTTTGTTTTGCTCGCAAACTCCTTTGTTTTGATTTGTGATCAATCTCGAAAAAAAGAAAGATAAAACGTAATGTTTCGAAAATTAAAGATAAAAAAACGCTCTGGCGATAACGGCAGAGCGTTTTTAATTTATTGAAATTTAACTAAATATTCGTGAAAGCCAGCTCCGTTTAGGCTTTTCTGCTGGCTGAACGACCCGCTGCGGCTGTGCGGCAATTTCGCCTAATCCGGCATTAAAGGCCGTACCGATAGCCTCCAGCGCCTGATGGGCATCTTCCCCGCTGGCCATAAAATGCAGCCGATGCCCCTGCTTTGCGCCGAGAGAAACGACCCGCATCAGATTTTTGGCGTCAACAATAGCGGAACGGGTGTCGAGATTTTCCACCCGAATTTGCGATCGCCACTGCTTCACCGCTTTCACCAGGACCGCGCTTGGCCGCGCGTGCAGTCCGTGGGGATTGCGGAGGGTAAACGTCGCCTCTTCATCGAACACCGGAGGCGGTTCCATATCTTCCCCTTCGGCAGGAAAGATATTTCCGGCCAGAATCTCCAGCACCGCCTGCGGACTCTCGGCGCGCGAGAGCGCTTCAGGCACGCGCTCGTCGCTCATGGCATGGGTAAGCTGGCGTAGAATATCGAGGTGTTCGCTATCCTGTGCGGCGATACCCACAATCAGATAAGCCCTTTGTTGCTCTCCCCAATCTACCCCCTGCGGGCAGGCCAGCACTTTCACTCCGGTTTTCAGTACCGCATCGCGACTCTGCGGCGTGCCGTGAGGAATGGCGATACCGTTGCCAAGGTACGTGCTGATTTGCCCTTCGCGATCGCGCATACCGTTCAGATAAGCGGCCGTGGTATGCCCGGCTTCGGTTAATCTGCCAACGACGCGTTGCAGCGCTTCATCTTTCGTTTTAATCTCGCGATCGAAATGGATATCTGCGCAACTCAGTTGCATAAATAGCTCCTTATTTAATGGCACCGGCAAGCGTTGTCGCTTCCTGGTTCCGTTTTTGCCATAGCCTCCAGCATCCCAGCATGACCGCGCCGCAGGCGGAACCGGCGAGAATACACAGTACCCACATCAGCGGTTTGCTTACCAGCGGCAGGATCAGGAAGCCGCCGTGCGGAGCAGGAACCTGGATTTGCAGGCTATAGCTGAGAACCGCAGAGATGGAAGAGGCGATCATCATCATAGGGATGACGCGTAAAGGATCTTTCGCGGCGAACGGAATAGCGCCTTCAGTAATATGGGTACAGCCGAGGATATAGTTAACCATTCCGGCGGCGCGCTCTTCTTCACTGAAGCCTTTCGGGAAGAAGGTAGTCGCCAGCGCGATAACCAGCGGCGGCGTGATGCAGGCGGCGGAAACCCCGGCCATAAAGAAGTAGTTACCCTGGCCAAGCAGCAGCGTACCGGTGACGTAGGCGGCTTTATTCACCGGGCCGCCAAAGTCGAAGGAGCACATCGCGCCTACCACAATACCCAGCAGAATTGGGTTTGCTTCCTGCAATGAGCTCAGCCAGTTCATCATCGCGTTGTTGATAGCGGCGACGGGTTGACCCAGCAGCACCATCATCACGCCAATCACCAGTACGCCAACGAGCGGCATAATGAAGATCGATTTCAGCCCTTCATACTGGCGCGGCAGGCCGTTGAGCATATTGCGGATCAGCAGCATAAAATAACCGGCGGCGAAACCGGCGATAATCCCGCCGAGAAAGCCTGCGCCGGTTGCGTTGGCTAATAGCCCACCGACAAAGCCCGCGACCATACCGGGACGCCCGGAAATAGACCAGGCAATATAAGCGGTGAAAATCGGCACCATGATTGAGAAGGCCTGTTGACCCACTTTCATTAGCGTGGCGGCGATAACGTTATATTGCGGCGAGTTTGGATCGGCGGAGTAGATGCCCCACAGGAAGGAGATGGCAATCAAAATCCCTCCGGCGACAACAAACGGCAGCATGTTAGAGACGCCGCTCATCAGGTGCTTATATACCTGGCGCCCGAAAGACTCCCGCTCGTATTTCTCCGTTGAATCGTCGGAGGCAGAAATACCCTGACGACGCGCCGCCTGGCCGCTGATAACTTTATTAATTAAGTCGGCCGGATGGTGAATGGCTTCTTTAACCGGAACTTCAATGACCGGCAGACCATTAAATCGCTCGGCGTTAACGTCTTTATCAGCGGCAATAATAACACCATAAATATCTTTTAAATCCGCGGGCGTAATCGCATTTTCAACACCTGAGGCGCCGTTGGTTTCGACTTTAATTTCAAGATTTAATTTCTTTGCTGCGGTTTTTAAGGCCTCTTCAGCCATAAAAGTATGCGCAATACCCGTAGGGCAACCGGTAACTGCAATGATTTTTTTCATAATCGGACCTTTATAATTGGACGACCTGAATTTGCTGTAATAATTCTTCTGTGCGTTGTAATTTTCCTAATCCGGCGGAGCCGGCGACGTCGGCGCCGGTCGCACTGGCTAGTGCCAGGGCGTGAGCAACATCTTCTTTATTAAGCCATTTACTAAGAAAAGCGCCCAGGGCGGCATCACCGGCGCAGGCGGAGCTGACCAGCGCAATTTTCGGTGCGGAGCAAAACCACACGCCTTCGCCATCAGAAAAGTAGAGTCCTTCCGCCCCCATCGTCAGCAGCACGTTGCGAGCGCCCAGCTGATGCAGGGTTCGCATTGCCTCGCGTACCTGCTGGTGGTTGCTGACGTCGAGACCAAAGATTTCCCGCAGCTCGTCATCGTTGGGTTTGATCAACAAAGGCCGTAATTCAAGCAGCTGGCGCAGGACCGGATGGCTGATATCGAGGATAACTTCACAGCCTTTCTGCTGGCATAATTCAATAATTTCAGCATACAATCGGCTTTCAATCCCCGGGGGCAGGCTGCCGCTGATCGCTAAATAATCACCAGAGGCGACGCATTGCAGATGATGCATAACCTGCTGTTTACACTCATCATCAATTTTTGCTCCAGGATTAACGAGCTTATATTCCTCAGCGCCGTCATTAATAAAAATATTAATTCTGGTTGGCTCAGAGACCCATGCCGGCGTCACTTTAATTTTTTTCTGACGTAACTCTTCCACAATATAACGGCCAGTGAAACCACCGAAAATACCTATAATGTGAGTGGGCTGCTGATAATGATTTAATATCAGCGATACGTTCACTCCTTTACCATTTGGGCAATATTCCGTGTGTCGGGTTCGGTTCACTGCCGACGGCTTCAGCGGATCGCAAAAGATATTCATATCGATTGCCGTATTGAGTGTCAGGGTATGGATCACGACATTGCTCCTTCGATCCGAAAATTACAGTTGTCCTTCACAGCCGCAAACGTGAATGACTTTGCGTACGACATCCTTCATCGCCGCTTTGGCCGGTTTCATGTAATGACGCGGATCGTTAGCGTCCGGATTTTCCTCGAAATAGTGCTTCAGGGCATCGGAGAAAGCGATTTTCAGTTCGGTGGCGACGTTGACCTTGCACACGCCCAGCGAAATTGCCCGACGGATGTCGCTATCGGGCAGGCCTGACGCGCCATGAAGAACCAGAGGAACGTCAACGCGATCGCGAATGGCGGCAAGGCGGTCAAAATCGAGTTTAGGTTCCGCAGCGTACAAGCCGTGCGCTGTACCGATAGCCACCGCCAGGGAGTCGATGCCGGTGCGGGCGACAAATTCGCGCGCCTGTTCCGGGTTGGTATACAGCGCATCTTTTGCATCAACCACCAAATCATCTTCCACACCGCCCAGGCGGCCAAGCTCGGCTTCGACGCTGGCATCATAGCGGTGGCTCAGTTCAACCACACTCTTGACTAACGCGACGTTTTCTTCAAAAGGCGAATGCGATCCGTCGATCATGACCGAGCGGATACCGGCTTGTACTTTGCGCGTGATATCGGCCAGATCTTCATGGTGATCGAGGTGGACTGCTAAAGGAAGATCCCAGATCTTAGCCAGATCGCGAGCGATCGCTACTACGTTACCGGTTCCTGCATAGCTGTAAGTTCCCGGGGTGCCGGCAAGAATCAGGGGAGAACGCAGCTCGGCAGCCGTCTCTACCACCACCTGCATCGTTTCCAGGTTGTGGATATTAAAGGCAGGAACGGCATAGCCGAGGCGTTGAGCTTTCAACAGCATATTTTTACTGGAGATAATGAACATTCTTACTCCTTTACTTTTATATTGTAAGTTTGTTTTCGTATATAACCTTCGTTTTGAAAGTAATGTAGCGATCGACCCGCGTTTTTGTTGTGATCAACCGCACACATCAGCGATATTTTTTTATAAATGAAAGTTATTCTGTCTTGTTTGTTTTCTTTTTTAAAATTATATTAAGAAGTGAGGTTGATTGTAAGTTTCTGAATTAAATGATTTTAATTTGGTATCAAACCCATATGGACGGCCTTACGTTTGACAATGTGGCGGGGAAATTTAAAAATGAAAGTTATTCTGGGAGAAAATAAGAAGGCACAACACTGTGGCAAAACCGTCAACAAGTCTGCTGAAAAGGCGCCTGGACATCGCGGAGATCGTGCGTAAGAACGGAGAGATCAAAGTCGACGATCTGGCTGAAATGCTGGCTGTTTCCGGGGTAACGATTCGTAACGATCTTAACTACCTTGAACAGCAGGGCTACCTGAAGCGCTCTTTTGGCGGCGCAATATACACTTCCCAGGCAGGGACGCCGGTTGCCCTGGTTCAGGAGGCGCCGGTTGTCACCGATAAAGCGCTGGAGACCGAAATGGCTCGCCAGATCGCCGCGCAGATCGAAGATAGTGAAACGCTATTCCTGGGTCAGGGCTCGATATTACGTAAAGTGATCCCCTTCCTTGCCGGTTATGACGAGCTCTGTCTACTGTTGAACGACCTGGCGCATGTGCCGCTGGCGCAGGAGTTTCTGAATGGCGAAACCGTGCTACTCGGCGGCGTACTAGGGAGCAGCGGCAAAATAGTCGAAGGCGATCTGGCGTTAAGCGCGCTGGGTCATTATCGCCCCTCGCGAGCGCTGATAGCTGTCGATCATATTGCTGAGGATGGCACTTTAAGCGTCAGGCAGGAAGCCAGCGCCCGCCTGTTGAGCGAAGCGGTGTCGCAAAGCGAGAGGGTGATCGCGGTAGCCGCACATCGTCCGGTCTATGGCGATAAGCGTTACGCGATTGGCGAGTTGCAGCAACTTAGCGGCATCGTTACGCCGCAGGTGGTTGCCGCGGAGTATCACGCCCGCCTTCTTGCTGCCGGACTGACGAATAGCTATACCAATAACGAGTGCCTGACATGGCTCAACCCTGCTTTGCAAAAGGCAAAGTAAAGGAGCGATGATGAACGTGACCATTTGCACCATTGGCGAACTACTGGTGGAGTTTCTGGCAAAAGAAGAGAGCCAGGGTTTTTCTCGTCCGGGAGAGTTTTGGGGGCCATATCCCAGCGGCGCGCCAGCAATTTTCGCCGATCAGGTGGCGAAGCTGGGGCTAGGTTCGGTGCTTTTCAGCTGCGTCGGCAACGATGCTTTTGGGGAAATGAATATTGCGCGGCTGGAAAGCGATGGCGTCAACGTTAACGGGATCGCGATGCTGCAAAAGGCGACTACAGGCAGCGCTTTTGTGAGCTACCGCAGCCAGGCGCAGCGCGATTTTATTTTCAATATGCCAAACAGCGCCTGTGGTCTGCTAACCGCCGACCATATCGATGACCGCCTGCTTAACCAGTGCAACCATTTCCACATTATGGGCTCTTCGCTGTTTTCGTTTCGCATGATCGACGCGATGCGTAAAGCGATTGAAAATATTAAAGCGCGCGACGGCACGGTTTCGTTCGATCCCAATATCCGTAAAGAGATGCTCAATATCCCGGAAATGTCGCAGGCCTTTGAATATATTCTTGATTATACCGATATCTTCCTGCCAAGCGACGGCGAACTGGATTACTTTGGCCTCAACCCGGGGCGCGATGAACAGGTGCTGGTGGATAAGCTTTTAAAGCGCGGCGTAAAGCACGTGGTGATTAAACGCGGCCCGCGCGGAGCGAGCTATTTCAGCGCCCGGGAAACGCATCATGTTACCGGGTTTCATGTCCCGGTTGTGGATCCAACGGGAGCTGGCGACTGCTTCGGCGCGACCTTTGTCAGCCTGTTCCTGTCCGGCGCATCGCCGCAGGAGGCACTGAGATGGGCTAATGCCAGCGGCTCTCTGGCGATTTCCCGCCGTGGCCCGATGGAGGGAACTTCCACGAAGGCGCAGATAGAGGCCTTTCTTAACGCGCATCAATAGCGGAGGTATCCCGCCCGAAGCATCACGAGCGGGATAAATCGCTGATTCGATCAGGTCACCGGCGCCGGGTTAAACACCGCCAGCTGATTGTGCAATCCCCATTGATCCGAGAAGGTTTTCTTGCGGCCGCTGGCGACATCAAGAATAAACTCAAACAGCTTCAGCCCTACCTCTTCGATGGTTTCTTCGCCGGTGGCGATGGTTCCCGCGTTGATATCCATTAAGTCGTACCAGCGGTTTGCCAGCTCGGTACGCGTCGCCATTTTAATCACCGGCACGGCGACCAGGCCATACGGCGTACCGCGACCGGTAGTAAACACCTGCACGGTGATCCCGGACGCCACCTGCTGAGTACCGCAGACAAAGTCGCTCGCCGGCGTCGCGGCGTAAATCAGACCGCGTTTGGTTGGGCGTTGCCCCGGAGAGAGTACTTCGGCAATCGCGCTCTTCCCGGACTTGGCGATAGAGCCCAGCGCTTTCTCTACAACGTTCGCCAGGCCGCCTTTCTTGTTGCCCGGGGAGGGGTTGGCGCTGCGGTCGGTTTTGCCCATATCGAGATAGTTATCATACCAGGCCATCTCCTCCAGCAGGCGTTTACCGACTTCCTCGTTGATGGCGCGCGGCGTCAGAAGATGGATCGCATCGCGCACCTCGGTGACTTCGGAAAACATCACCGTCGCTCCGCAGCGCACCAGCAGATCGGACGCGTAGCCCACCGCCGGGTTGGCGGTGACGCCAGAAAACGCATCGCTGCCGCCGCACTGCATACCGACAACCAGCTCGGAGGCAGGGCAGGTTTCACGCTGGCGCTGGTTCAGTTTCTCCAGATGGCGCTCGGCGACCTGCAAAATGTCATCCACCATTGATTTAAAACCGACGTGCTTCTCATCCTGCAGGCTGACGATGCTGGCGCTATCCACCGGGATGCCTTTCACATCATCGGTGCCTTCCAGCAGGCGCTCCGGCTGCAGTTTTTCGCAGCCGAGGCCAATGACCATCACTTCGCCGCCGAAGTTTGGATTAAGCGCCAGGTTGTGAATGGTGCGGATGGGCACGACCGCCGCCGGGGCGTTAATCGCCACGCCGCAGCCATACAGGTGGTTCAGACCCACGACGCCATCGACGTTGGGATACTTCGGCAGCAGATCGCGTTCGATTATTTTCACCACGTAATCGACGACGCCCGCCACGCAGTGCACGCTGGTGCTAATGCCGAGCAGGTTTTTGGTGCCCACGCTCCCGTCGGCGTTGCGATAGCCTTCGAAGGTATAGCCTTCCAGCGGCGGCAGCGGCGCCGGGACTTTGGTCGCCAGCGGCAAAGTATGCAGCGGCGGCGCTTTCGGCAGTTCGACCAGCGATTCGTCAATCCAGCTGCCCTGCGGGATATCGCGTACCGCGTAGCCAATCACTTCGCCATAGCGGATGATTTCACCGTGTACAGGAATATCGACCAGCGCGACTTTATGGCCTTGCGGGATATGTTCAACCAGCGTGAGCCCGTCAGGAAAACGCGTTCCGGCCGTTAAACCTCGATCGTTAACAATAATCGCCACGTTATCCGTTTCGTGTACTTTTATATAAAACGCCGTTGGCGATTCTTGTTTAATTTCAATGTCAGCCATTGTCCAGTATTCTCCAGCAAGGTGCGAATAATAAATAAAACGTTTATTCAATTTCTGATGTGCAGATTTGTGAAATAGAGAATGTCAGGTGTTTGAATCTGAAAATGTGATCTATATCACCCATTGCTGTGAGCGCCAATTCGCTAAAGTGGGAAATCGCTGGAACTGTGGATCAGCGCCCACTCATTACTGCATTTGCACAACAATAACGATAATTAAACGCCATTTACAGGTTATGTGCACAGTGTTTAACGCTCGTAAGCTGATTATACTGAGTCATGCTTGCAATGCGCCGGATAAGTAAATCGATACCTTATGATATTGATTTCTGAATAATGAAGAGTCACACCAAAATAAATAATGGAAGGTGTGTTGTACCTGAGGAATATTAAATGAGTCTGGATGCAACGATAGAACAGAAAAAGGAAGTGCCAACCCGATATTTAATTCTGTTGATCATTTTCATTGTTACCGCCGTTAACTATGCCGACCGGGCGACGCTGTCGATCGCCGGTACAGAGGTGGCGAAAGAGCTGCAGCTGAGCGCGGTATCAATGGGCTATATTTTCTCCGCTTTCGGCTGGGCCTACCTGCTGATGCAGATCCCCGGCGGCTGGCTGCTCGATAAATTTGGATCGAAAAAGGTCTACTCTTACAGCCTGTTCTTCTGGTCGCTGTTCACCTTCCTGCAAGGCTTTGTGGATATGTTTCCGCTGGCGTGGGCGGGCATCTCAATGTTTTTTATGCGCTTTATGCTGGGCTTTTCAGAAGCGCCTTCTTTCCCGGCAAACGCCCGTATCGTCGCGGCCTGGTTTCCGACGAAAGAGCGCGGCACCGCATCGGCGATCTTTAACTCCGCACAATATTTCTCCCTGGCGCTGTTCTCGCCGCTGCTGGGCTGGCTGACCTTCGCCTGGGGCTGGGAGCACGTTTTCACCGTGATGGGTGTGATTGGTTTTGTGCTGACCGGCCTGTGGATAAAACTGATCCATAATCCCACCGACCATCCGCGCATGACGCAAGAGGAGCTGAAGTTTATCTCCGAGAATGGCGCAGTGGTTGATATGGACCATAAAAAGCCCGGCAGCGCGGCGGCCAGCGGCCCGAAGCTTCACTATATCAAGCAGCTGCTGACCAACCGCATGATGCTGGGCGTATTCTTCGGTCAATATTTTATCAATACCATTACCTGGTTCTTCCTCACCTGGTTCCCGATTTATCTGGTGCAGGAAAAGGGTATGTCGATTCTGAAAGTGGGTCTGGTCGCATCGATTCCGGCGCTGTGCGGTTTTGCCGGCGGCGTGCTGGGCGGCGTGTTCTCTGACTATCTGATTAAACGCGGTTTTTCCATCACCGTGGCGCGTAAACTGCCGATCGTCCTCGGAATGCTGCTGGCGTCCACCATCATTCTGTGTAACTACACCGATAACACCGCGCTGGTGGTGACCCTGATGGCGCTGGCTTTCTTCGGTAAAGGGTTCGGCGCGCTGGGCTGGCCGGTGATTTCCGATACCGCGCCGAAAGAGATTGTCGGCCTGTGCGGCGGCGTCTTTAACGTATTTGGTAACGTCGCTTCCATCGTAACCCCGCTGGTTATCGGTTACCTGGTGAGCGAGCTGCACTCATTCAACGCAGCGCTGGTCTTCGTCGGATGCTCGGCCCTGATGGCGATGGTTTGCTATCTGTTTGTGGTCGGCGACATCAAACGTATGGAACTGCAGAAATAATTAACGGTTAAGTGACAAGGTATAAGTGATGAATAACGATATCTTCCCGAACAAATTTAAGGCGGCCCTGGCGGCGCATCAGGTTCAGATTGGCTGCTGGTCCGCGCTGGCGAGCCCAATTAGCACCGAAGTTTTAGGTCTGGCAGGTTTCGACTGGCTGGTACTGGACGGCGAACATGCGCCGAACGATATCTCCACCTTTATCCCGCAACTGATGGCGCTGAAAGGCAGCGCCAGCGCGCCGGTCGTCCGCGTACCGACCAATGAGCCGGTGATCATTAAGCGTCTGCTGGATATCGGTTTTTATAACTTCCTGATTCCGTTTGTCGAAACGGAAGAGCAGGCGGTTAACGCCGTCGCCTCAACCCGCTATCCGCCTGAAGGCATTCGCGGCGTATCTGTATCGCACCGCGCCAATATGTTTGGCACCGTGCCGGATTACTTCGCGCAGTCGAACAAAAATATCACCATTCTCGTGCAAATCGAGAGCCAGCAGGGCGTGGATAACGTTGATGCGATAGCCGCCACGCCGGGCGTGGACGGTATTTTTGTCGGCCCAAGCGATCTGGCCGCTGCGCTGGGCCATCTGGGCAATGCTTCCCATCCGGAAGTGCAGAAAGCGATTCAGCACATTTTTGCCAGCGCGAAGAAGCACGGTAAGCCGAGCGGTATTCTGGCGCCGGTTGAAGCCGACGCGCGCCGCTATCTGGAATGGGGCGCGACCTTTGTCGCCGTCGGCAGCGACCTGGGCGTATTCCGCTCTGCCACGCAGAAACTGGCTGACTCCTTTAAGAAATAACCACCACCGAAACTAGAGAGATAAAGACATGACAATGAAAGTTGGTTTTATTGGCCTCGGTATCATGGGTAAACCAATGAGTAAAAACCTCCTCAAGGCAGGTTACTCGTTGGTGGTTGCTGACCGTAATCCGGAAGCGATTGCCGAAGTGATTGCCGCAGGCGCAGAAACCGCCGCGTCAGCGCAAGCGATTGCCGAGCAATGCGATGTGATCATCACCATGCTGCCGAACTCGCCGCATGTGAAAGAAGTGGCGCTGGGCGAAGGCGGCATTATCGAAGGCGCGAAGCCGGGCACCGTGCTTATCGATATGAGCTCCATTGCGCCGCTGGCGAGCCGCGAAATCAGCGAAGCGCTGAAAGCGAAAGGCGTCGATATGCTGGATGCGCCGGTCAGCGGCGGCGAACCGAAGGCCATCGACGGTACGCTGTCGGTGATGGTGGGCGGTGATAAAGCGATTTTCGACAAATATTACGAGCTGCTGAAAGCGATGGCGGGTTCCGTGGTGCATACCGGCGAGATCGGCGCGGGCAACGTGACCAAGCTGGCCAACCAGGTGATCGTGGCGCTGAACATTGCGGCGATGTCCGAAGCGCTGACGCTGGCGACCAAAGCGGGCGTAAACCCGGATCTGGTGTATCAGGCCATTCGCGGCGGGCTGGCCGGGAGCACCGTGCTGGATGCCAAAGCGCCAATGGTAATGGACCGCAACTTCAAGCCGGGCTTCCGTATCGATCTGCATATTAAAGATCTGGCGAATGCGCTGGACACCTCCCACGGCGTGGGCGCCCAGCTGCCGCTGACCGCCGCGGTGATGGAGATGATGCAGGCGCTGCGCGCCGACGGTTTGGGTACCGCCGACCATAGCGCGCTTGCATGTTACTACGAAAAACTGGCGAAAGTGGAAGTCACTCGCTAACAAGAAGGGCGCGGATGCGCGCCCTGTAATTCTTGCCTTGCGCGGCACTGTCAGGCTACATAACTATGAAAATCGTAATCGCCCCAGACTCTTATAAAGAAAGCCTCTCGGCCACCGAGGTTGCTCAGGCTATAGAAAAAGGTTTTCGGGAAATTTTCCCCGATGCGCTCTACGTGAAGGTTCCTCTCGCCGATGGCGGAGAGGGGACCGTTGAGGCGATGATTGCCGCGACGCAGGGAACCGAAATGAGCGCCTGCGTGACGGGGCCGCTGGGCGTCCCGGTGGATGCCTGCTGGGGGCTTTCCGGCGATGGCAAAACCGCGTTTATCGAAATGGCGGCGGCCAGCGGGCTGGGGCTGGTGCCGCCCGCTCAGCGTAATCCGCTACTGACGACATCGCGCGGTACCGGCGAGCTGATTTTGCACGCGCTGGATCACGGAGCGAAAAACATCATTATTGGCATTGGCGGCAGCGCCACCAACGACGGGGGCGCGGGGATGGTGCAGGCGCTGGGCGCGCGTCTTTGCGATGCCAATGGCGCGGAGATCGGCCACGGCGGCGGTAGCCTGAGTAGTCTGAATTCGATAGATATCACCGGCCTCGATGCGCGGCTGCATGATTGCGCCATTCGGGTGGCCTGCGATGTCACCAATCCGCTGATCGGCGATACCGGCGCATCAAGGATATTTGGCCCGCAGAAAGGGGCTACCGAAGCGATGATCCGCGAGCTGGACAGCAACCTGGCGCACTATGCGGACGTTATTAAGGCCGATCTGCATGTCGATGTGAAGCAGGTTGCTGGCGCGGGCGCCGCGGGCGGTATGGGCGCTGCGCTGATGGCGTTTCTCAATGCTGAATTACGCAGCGGGATTGAAATCGTGACCCAGGCGCTGAATCTGGAAGAGCATATTCTCGATTGCTCGCTGGTGGTGACCGGCGAAGGCCGGCTGGATAGCCAGAGCATTAACGGTAAAGTGCCGGTTGGCGTGGCGAGCGTGGCGAAAAAGTACCATAAGCCGGTGATTGGTATCGCCGGCAGCCTGACCCGCGACGTGGGCGTGGTTCATCAGTATGGGATTGATGCGGTATTTAGCGTGCTGACCAGCGTAACGACGCTGGAAGAGGCGTTTCGCGGCGCGGCGGACAATATTTATCGTGCGTCGCGTAATATTGCGGCGACATTGCAGGTCGGGATGGCGACGGAAGGATGACAACCGCCGGCAAACCCTCTATACTTCGCGCCGAAGCTGACCAGACAGTCGCCGCTTCGTCGTCGTCCTCTTCGGGGGAGACGGGCGGAGGGGAGGAAAGTCCGGGCTCCATAGGGCAGGGTGCCAGGTAACGCCTGGGAGGCGCAAGCCTACGACCAGTGCAACAGAGAGCAAACCGCCGATGGCCCACGCAAGTGGGATCAGGTAAGGGTGAAAGGGTGCGGTAAGAGCGCACCGCGCGTCTGGTAACAGTTCGCGGCACGGTAAACTCCACCCGGAGCAAGGCCAAATAGGGGTTCACAAGGTACGGCCCGTACTGAACCCGGGTAGGCTGCTTGAGCCAGTGAGCGATTGCTGGCCTAGATGAATGACTGTCCACGACAGAACCCGGCTTAACGGTCAGCTTCCT
>NZ_FZTC01000043.1 GCF_900200035.1 Klebsiella grimontii | reverse complement strand
TGTAGTGGTCAACTAAAACTGGCCACGGTTTTAGAGTTTTTCCAGTATCGGTTTTCCGATTCGTTTGGAGGTAATCCACCGTTATAGTCATGCGGCCTTAGCGAGCTGTAATACCCGACGATATAGTTTGTGATCGCATGAGATGCTTCGCTAAAGTTTATATAGCCTGTCACTGGCACCCACTCGTTTTTCAGACTTCTGAAGAAGCGTTCCATCGGGCTGTTATCCCAGCAGTTTCCACGTCGGCTCATACTTTGCCTGATCCGGTAACGCCACAATAACTGCCGGAACTGCCTGCTTGTGTAGTGGCTACCCTGGTCACTGTGGAACATCACTCCCGCTGGTTTACCTCGGGTTTCCCACGCCATTTCCAGCGCTTTGATGGTTAGCTTGCTGTCCGGTGAGAATGACATTGCCCAGCCTACCGGTTTCCTGGCGAACAAATCGAGAACGACGGCGAGGTAAGCCCAGCGCCTGCCTGTCCAGATATACGTCACATCGCCGCACCATACCTGATTAGGCTCTGTCACTGCGAACTGTCGCTCAAGGTGATTTGGGATAGCGATGTGTTGATGGCCACCACGTTTATACCGGTGGGTGGGTTGCTGACAACTCACCAGTCCCAGTTCTTTCATGAGCCTGCCGGCAAGCCAGCGTCCCATTCTGAAGCCTCTCAGGGTTGCCATGATGGCGATACTTCTCGCGCCAGCAGAGCCATGGCTAATGTTATGCAGCTCCAGAACCTGACTACGTAATACAGCCCGCTTGCCGTCTGGCTTTTCGGGGCTTTTCACCCAGTATTTGTAGCTGCTGCGATGAACCCCGAACACGTGGCAGAGTGTGACCACAGGATACTGCGCTCTGAGTTTCTCGATTAACGAGAACTGTTCAGGGAGTCTGACATCAAGAGCGCGGTAGCCTTTTTTAATATGTCGTTTTCCATTTCAATGCGTTGTAGCTTTTTCTTTAACTCACGTATTTCAATCTGTTCCGGGGTTATAGGAGAGGCTTTAGGTATTTTGCCCTGTCGTTCATCCCGTAACTGCTTTACCCATCGCGTCATGGTAGAAAGCCCCACGTCCATAGCACTGGCCGCAGCTGCAACGGTGTAGTTTTGATCAAGGACCAGTTGAGCGGATTCGCGTTTAAACTCTGCGCTGAAATTTCTTTTTTTCATTGGGACACCTGTATTGTTCTGAGATGAGCATATCACCTCTGTTCAGGTGGCCAAATTCAGTAAACCACTACA
>NZ_FZTC01000002.1 GCF_900200035.1 Klebsiella grimontii | reverse complement strand
TGTTTTTGTTAAACCGAAGGTTCAAAAGGTTACAGGGTTACTTGAAGAAAACAAGTTAACAAAAAGGGCTGGATGACCTAAAGGCAATCAAAAGCAGCAGGGCCATGCGGAGCAGAACTGCGAACAAGGGAGTTGGTTTATCCTGCCGTGCTGTCATGAAGCCGCTGGTCCTACCGGAGCAGAACTGCGAACAAGGGGGTTGTTTTGTCCTGCCAGGCTGTCAGGAATCCGCTGGGCCTACCGGAGCCGGACTGCGAACAAGGGGGTTGTTTTATCGTGATGGGGTATCAGAAAGCCGCTCGGCCTACCGAAGCAGGACTGCGAACAAGGGGGAGGGCCTGAGCAGTTATCATGAAGCGATTAAAGGGTAGGGAGTGAAATAACACGGTTAATGAAATAAAAAAAACCAGTCACATGAACTGGTTTTTATGAGTGAATATAAGTTTATTTGAGTTGCGGAAATTCAACTATAAATCCAGATGAACCAACAACACCATTAATACCAGGAAATATTGGGATCACTACATCGTTTCCAACAGAACCTAAATCTATTTGAATTTCTTTTGTTTCTCCTGGTGCCACAACATTGCCAATTACACTAATAGGGAATGCTGAGTCTCCCCTTACAGTAATTAGGGCAGTCTGGACGCCTTTTGCAAGAGAACCATCATTACGGCGCAACTGGCTTGCTTTTAGAACGGCTAATGGTTCACCAGAAGATAATTTTATAGCCTTACTGACTGCCAAAGTATTAAGTTTATCAAGAACTATAAGGTTCTTAGGGTAGTAGGCAAAGCGGATAGATTTGGATGACATGTTGCCAGCATCATCTATAGCTTTAACTAAAAGAGTGTATTTATCAGTTGTTTCATCGAGAGACGGAAATAATCGTGGATAGAGTGGGGTATAGGTTCCATCCGTATTTTTAGTAAAACCTAATTCAACATCATCAGATGTAGGTCCGCCTTGAAGAACCATTTGGTAAATTTTTGACTCGCTCAAAGAATCTGTTACAGATACAGATATGTTCTCTAAACCGTATACCGTACTTTCAGATATTAGAGGCGCTCCATCATATGAGATAGAGAGAGAAGGGGGTGTTTTATCCACGACAATCGACTGAAAAGGAAGTTGAGAAGTATTATTGAAAGTATCTTCTGCTCTGAATGCCAAGTCATATTTACCCTCGGGTAACTTAGATAAATCAAAAGCATAGGTATAATCATCACCTGACATCGCAACTTTTGAACCATTTAAAAGTGACGTGCCGGTAATTGTGTCAAAAAGTTCAACACCTGCTAATCTTAATACCTCTCGCCAGTTACCATTACCTGGTTGCGTAACATACACAAGTATTGATTTAGTCGATTCACGATAGTCAAATCCTGTAATTTTAGGTATTAGATCAGTATTCCAAATGCTTCGGATTTCAAACTGATCTGAACTTAGGGTTTTTTCGGCATTGCTTACGCTAAAATAATGAGCAATGTAACCATTACCTTTATTTATTTTATAAGAAAATGGACCGGTACATTTAGTCTCACCTACAGGAATGCTACAAACTTTATAACCTTGAGTTAAGTTATTAAAAGACTGAACAAAATTTCGAGGTTCAACTTCAATTGATGCTGTTAGATATTCACCTGGTAGATCTTTATCTGTATATTTAACTGAGCCATCGGAAAAATATCCAATTGTCGAAAACTGAATTGAGCGGGATTTTATGACTGGTGACTTTGGAACGTCAGCACCTAACTTAACATTATATGACCCATCACCGCCGCTGTATTGATATCCATTTGATATTACAATCTTCGTGCCAACAGCTACTCTTTGTTTGATATATACGTATCCATTTGATTCAGTTAACAGGTTTCCAAAAGAAAGCCCTGCCTTATTATATGGCCTGTAATTTGATCGAGGAAGTTTATATATCAGTGTTACAGGGTTATCATTAACAGTCATTCCCGCAGTATATTTCACATATCCAGAGCTGAAACCTGGAACTACGCTAGTCGGGGATGTTTGATCTTCAACTGCAAATATTTCATATTCACCTGGGGAAGAATCAAATACAAATGTCTGGTCTGGAAGTTGAGAAACATTCCCAGCCTTATCATAAAGGAATCCTCGAAATTTAAAATCAGTATCGGCATCAGAAACAGGCATCCAATCTGCCTTTTTCATTCCACCTTTAGTGATAGGGGCTGTAGCGCCCTTCGAACCTTCATCATAAGACATTGTATAGTTGGACTGGACTATTCCATCAGGTTTGATAATTTGGACTGTTGCTTTATCAAAACCTGATAGGTCATTTATGTTTTTTACCGCAAGATAAATTACGGCTTCTTGTCCTTGTCCTAGCTCCCAACGAGAACCAGTAACTACCATGTCATAACCAGGTATCCATGGTACCGAAAAGTTATCTGACGTAGGTCCTACGGTATCTATTACCACAGGGTGTGTTGTTGTTGAAACCACGGTTGATTTTGAGTCTAAAATTTCGGATTTGATGGTGTAACGGCCATCACTAAGAGGCGGAATCGTGACAGACTTTCCGTAGAAACTATTGCCGCTTGAAGATGAGATTCGGTCATCAACAGTTATGATGCCGGTTGTCGTGCTATAAACGGAGCTGTTATCTATATCGCGAGAAACAGAGATACGGATTTGTTGATCTAACCCTCCAATGAGAAGGGCGTTAAAATTGCCCTGGGGGTTAAGATATGGGGCGCTTTCTGCGACACTTTTTTGGCCCCCGTGAATATCGGTAAAGGTGTACTCGTATACACGTGAGTGCGCAACGGGTAACACACCGGAAGCCAACGTAAGGCCTACAGCAATAGCAGTACGATTTAAGAATTGAAGTGGTCAACAAAAACTGGCCACGGCTTTAGAGTTTTTCCAGAACAATCGCTCTGATTCATTGGGTGTTAAGCCACCGTTATATTGGTGGGGTCTGAGCTGGCTGTAATAACCAATGATGTAATTCGTTATTGATCTATTTGCTTCGCTAAAATTAGCGTATCCACAGTTCGGTACCCATTCTGATTTCAGGCTGCGAAAAAATCGTTCCATTGGGCTGTTGTCCCAGCAGTTCCCACGTCGACTCATGCTTTGCTTTATACGATAACGCCACAGTAACCGTCTGAACTCCCTGCTGGTATAGTGACTTCCCTGGTCAGAATGATACATAACGTCAGCCGGTTTTCCCCTGGCTTCCCAGGCCATCGTTAATGCTTTTCCTGTCAGAGCTGTGTCCGGAGAAAACGACATCGCCCAGCCTATTGGCTTGCGGGAAAATAAATCCAGAACAACCGCCAGATAAGCCCACCGTTTGCCCGTCCAGATGTAGGTCACGTCGCCGCACCAGGTCTGATTAGGTTCCGTTACTGCAAACTGGCGATCCAGATGATTAGGGATATCCACATGCTCTTTTGTGGCTTTTTTGTAGCGATGCTCCGGTTGCTGGCAACTAACAATATTCAGCTCTTTCATTATCTTACTGGCCCGCCAGCGACTCAACGGAACACCTTTTGCGCTGACCATATCGGCAATGCTCCGGGCCCCCGCAGAGCCATTACTGGCATGATGAACTTCACGAACCAGGCTAAGTATAACGATATGTTTTGCATCAGGTTTCTGCGGTCGGCTTAGCCAGTACCGATAGCTACTGCGATGGATCCCTAACACATTGCAAATAAAGGCAACAGGAAACCGCGTCCTGAGTTTCTCAACTAACGAGAATTGTTCAGGGAGTCTGACATCAAGAGCGCGGTAGCCTTTTTTAATATATCGTTTTCCATTTCAACACGTTGCAGTCGTTTTTCTAATTCACGAATGCGAAGTTGCTCAGGCGTCATCGGAGAGGCCTTTGGGGATTTACCTGCGCGTTCTTCTTTAAGCTGGCGAACCCATTTATCCATCGTGGATTTACCAACATTCATTGCCGTTGCAGCGGCGGCAACGGTGTAGTGCTGATCGAGTACAAGTTGGGCAGCTTCGAGGCGAAACTCGGGGCTAAAATTACGTCTGTTACGTCCGGTCATAATGTCACCTGTTTTGACTGTGAGGTGATGATATCACCTCTATTCAGGTGGCCAAATTCAGTGTGCCACTTCAAATAGTTGTAAATTCATAATGAACCTTTTTATGAGGGAGGCCACGAAAGTAACTTTTCAAAGACACTCATAGGTCTATATGAGAATAATATCATGCAAAATTTTTGGGTTTTCGCGATAAGAGGAGTAAAAAAAAAATGTCACCATCTTTTGACAGTGACATTGTGCATTTGAGGGCTAGTGGATTTCGGAAAGGATTCGCTCAGCGACTGCAATTTGTTTAGCAGAAATTTGACGACCGCTTTGAATGGTAAGTGTAAGACTCTTAAGGAATGGATTTTTATCAGTTGCTGATATGATTTTATGCTCCAGTGGAGTTAAATTATCCATCCTTTGCCGCCGCCAGGTGGTTGAAGTTACAACTTTTTGAGCTGCTGAATAATTCTTTTTGAAAAGCTCTTTCAGGGTATAACATTCTTTAATTAAGGTGCCTTGTTTACCAGTACCTTTACAGGAAGTACATGTACCTGAAGAGTTTGCATAACTGATACGATGACGGCCGGAACCATGACAATATGAACATAAATAGTTTTTTTCGTACCGAGCGGAGCCATTGAATTCATGAATATTAAAAACAAGTTTATTATCAATTAACTGACCATCAACTGAAAACCATTGTTCATTTGAATGTTTCATTAAGAATCCTCCGCCTTGTTGTATATGACACCATTAAATCAAATAAAAACGTCCTGTATAGGCCCTATTTTTAATGATGTATGAGCAGGGTGGAGGCAATTCTCATGTATTTATCATAAACATTAAGAAATAACGAAAATATATATTTACTCAGAGTCCATAAAAAATAACGAGATTAAGTGATTGAAATTTATAGAATTATGGGGGAGAGTGGCACCCCCCATAATTTAGAAGAGAATAGGAATGCAACAGCCGTTAATTCTCTTCTGGATTAGCAATAGGAAAATTATTCATGATTACCGGAAGAACCGTGACTGCTAAAGGTTCACCATTTTCAGGAAACGGAGGTATCCCCTCCATCTCGTTATCTTTTAAATCTGACATAGCTCAATCCTCAAAAATTAACTTAATATGGGTAATTCACTTCAAACAGCTGAATGCAAATTCAGTAACGAAAATTCGTTATTCTGATTGTTCGAAGGTGGTTCATTCAAAGGAGCATTGGCGGCCGGTGTTATATTGGTGTCATCAGCTGTAGATTGAGTAGACTGTGAAAGTTTACCCTTAGTGGTTTTACGCTCAAGCTTGGTTTCATGATCACGAATAGAGGCATAAGCCTGCAAAATAAGCTCAACAAAATGCCTGTCGACCTCAATATTTATTTTTTCATTTTGACCAATTTGTTCAAGATCAATCTCCGTAGGAAGGGAGGCTCGTAATCTGTTTGAAACCTCTTTGATACTGGCCGCCAGGTTTTGAGATAGTTTTCGTGGGATCGGCTGAATGCCAATCGAAGATTTTGTAATCCGGACTGCTTTACGTGTACCCGTGGTTGCTTTAATGATGTCAGTTACATTAAGTGGAAGTGAACCAACTCCTGATAAATCAGGTGAGAGAACCTTAATCTTGTCATTAAGGTCTGAACGTATTTTTTCAAGGGCTTCGTTTTCGCCAAGATCACGGATCAATTCCAGACACAAAGTATACGAAATCACATCCTGGCTAATTAGTACTTTGAGCTCATCATTGATTGTTGCCAATGAAATGAGTTGACGTACGGCCATATCTGAAATGTTTTCACGTTTGGAAACTTGCTCCACGGACATTCCTGCTTCATTAACCAAACGACTATAGGCAATTCCGCGACCTACGGGGCATAAAAGAAGGGCTTTTGCACCATCCAAAGAGTGCCATTCCTGCTCAATATCATCACCTAGGAATTCACGTAACCGAATAAGTATAGGAAGACCTGTTTCCTTGAGAGCAAGTAAAGCTGCACGGGTACGGCAGTTTCCCTGACGTACACGAGGCCGACCGTCAACAATGACGACAGTGATAGGGTCGATATCTGCACCGTTGATGAATGCGTTTTTAAGGTTCTGAATGTGCGCCGCAGGTTTTGGAAGCTTGTAATATTCTTCCCCCAATCCCATCTCCCTGCAGTTCCAGTTAGGTACGAGCTCCAATGCCCTCGGATCAATCATGTAAGGCTGTCCATTCACAGCCTTATGGCAGATATCCGGGTTGGCATCACTAAATTCCCGTAAATTTCTGACCTGACGGCCGTGGCGTTCTGTTGTGATAAAAAAGGATGCAGATTGTTGGTTGTTATTCATTCTTCTACCTATGACCAGTTCAACTACAGAAGCATTACTTTACATTAATATGGTATGAATTATTTTTGGCTTGCTGTAAGGATCAGCAATGCAGAACTATTTTTTTTAAAAGTAACTTTTCTAGGAATCACATAAGGTTTAACCCCTCAATGAAAACACTAACACCATGAATTTCAATGCTTTTTCTGGTTCTTGTGTAAGATATAACGCCATGGTGATTCAGTAGTTTCAAATCTGATAATGTTGCCGGTGCAATATCAGCGAGAATCAAACCTTCTTTTTTCAAAAGTAACTTTTGCAACAGGGTGTAAAGACTAGTCCGTTTTGAGAAAAACAAGGTTGATAAGACAATGGCTGTTCTGTTGCTTAGTACATGTAGTTGCGAGGCAGCGCGAGGGTTGATTGCTATATACCCTTTGCTGATTGTGCTTGTTTCAAACTCATGTCTTACCTCTGTAAACATAGCTATGGTCCGAACACAATTGTTGAGAACAATTTCTAACCTGAACTCAATCAAGAGCAATAGAAAATATGAGACATCGGAAAGTGAATATTTGATTGCTCGTAATCCAATGGCCTGGCAAACACGTTCTGACTTTTCAATCAGTTCCACAACTACAAAATTAAAGTCAAACACATCTAACTCAACATTTTTCCTTACGTTCAAGTCAAGCAAGATAGCTAACCACAGAGGTTGAAATCGTGTATGCATGATAGGGCCTGATAATTTTATCGAATCAGGGCGAGAGCATTTCTTACCGTTAACCAAAAGTGCGCTGATGTCGCAGGACGCTATCTCTATCTTTGAATGATCCAAACTTAGGGAAGCCTTATGGTATTTCTTGAAAAATACCTGCAACACCTCGATTTCTTGAAGATTTTTATGACTATTCATATCCAAATTAGCCCTTAAATACTTAATAAGCATTATCTGACTGATTTACAGATGAGGAGCTTTTAACATCAGAAATAGAGAGTAATTTTACTTGTAAAATACTCATGTTATTGATCCAAAGCCTTTTGGTTGTATAGATCTTGGCATCGATGACATCACCTATTTTATACTGCGAAGGGTAGGTGTCATATAGAATAAAATGCCGGTGTTCAGGGGTTTCCATAAGGAGTGATGAAAATTTCTCTGTTGAGAATTTCCTCGTAAAAACGTCAATATGCTTCACGAAAAGAGTCACAGAAATAGTTACCCCAAGTTTTGCATTAAAAGGCATAACTAACCGACCGCCAGATGGTTTTGTTTTGTCGGCAGCAGGCAAAATATAACGATATTGGAGTCTTGTAGGAAAGTTACTTTTGTTAAGTGATGCATAGATAGATGAATAAAAGTCACCTTTATCTTGCTCCACGAATGCCAACCGTTCAACCAGATGTTTTTTCAAGCAAGTCTGCTCTACTGATTGATTGAAAGGTAGCTTCAGCCCGTGTAGTGCAGCCCATTCATAAACGGGATAAACTTTTTCAAGAGCCGGTGGTAATGACCCGATTCCAGAGCAGACCTGACAATTGATACCAGACCCTAAACAGTTGGGACATGGGCGATGTATATACATGTGACCATCAGAGTTAGGCTGATTATCTACGATGAAAATGTTATCTGTCGTTACCCACATAATTACCTCACCTGAAATATGTTCCAATCCTATCAGGAAAAATTTATCAGGTAAGGGGGTATTTTTTTTTCATTAGTTGATCGATGAAAGGGACTATGGCGCTTAAAGCCGAACATCCCTTTAGAGGTTAAAACTATCGTAAGTCAATTGAGCTTTAGACATGACATTGTATCTGTCATTTCGTTCCTAGAAGATACCTGATGATTTACCAAAGGTATGATGCTGACGTTGGAATTTAATACATTGATGATATGTTTTATATTTTTGGAAAAAATTTTAAAGACCCATTCCGAGTCCATCTTTTCAAAAATCTCTGATTCAGAGAGAATAGAGTTGCTAATAATGCGGCGGGTTTCATAGTTACAATGTCCGTCAATATTGCAACTCAGAACTAACACATTGTTATAAAGCGATATTTTTAGATTTAAACCCGCAACTTCAAGTAACCTCGTTTTCATGATTTTCCATTCACGTCCTGCATCAGAATGATCCTAAATTTACAATTTGAAACGCATTTATGGAAGAGGGTAATGTTGTAAATTTCACCAAAGATGGCAGATTATATTCCAGATTACATGCTGCAACCGTGTACATTTAGGTTAAAAAACTATAAAAATAGATTTAAACGATCAATTTCAATGATTTATATATATCACACTTTCTTCAATATTACTTCATTTTTCGTAACATTTTGAAGCATCTGCAGCCCAAACACCCCCATAATTATGGTAAACCACCAAATTTTGTAGTTTAGTAGCCTCTATAGGTTTGGCCGCTAAGGTGACCTTCTCAACTCGAAACCAACCGTCAAAAGTTACTTTCGTCAATGATAGCTAGATTTCATAACAACAGAAGTTCCAATCTCTTGCTTTATGTTTACTGCTCTCAACTAACCACACTCCTAACGACTATGTTGAGATTATGGACAAGTGTGTCCAAAAGTTACTTTTCCAAGGTAAGGATCTTAACCTGGCAGTATTCTTTTATGGCATAGAAGAATGAATAGTGATGAATTTGATAAAAGTGACTTTTGCATACGGTAAAGTTGAAGCTTGAGAATGAATCTAAAGGACATCTGGTGTGGTTTTGGTGAGTCATAATATGGGTAAAAGTGACTTTTATCAGCTGAAAATGTTGACAAAGAAACAGGGGAGATAGAACAGAATTATCAACAAATCCAAATTATTAACATATCTTTCATGAGGTTACGACATTTTAGACTATGTACTGCGCTCTAGTTCTGAATTTATAACACTATAGGAGATGCTCCTACTTCTATAAAAGTAACTTTTAAATGGATCTCATTTTTTGTTTTTTTTATAAAAAATATCATCCATATATTGAAATTTAAAATTATCTCCTAGGTATTCTGAAATGGCTGGTTAGTCACCAGATCACATAAACAATTTCAGTCTTCAGGAGTTAAACATGATCAACAAATCCATGGCTATGGCCCCGAAAGCAGTTTCTTTCACACTGTCCGAAGGTATGCGTAATCTGCTTAGCAATAAAATGTTCCAGGTATTTATCGCACTGATGTGTGCAGCTCTGTTCTCATCAATCGCGCTGGCTGGCGGTGATGACGGTGCTCTGGGTGAAATTTGGACCCAGTTGTCTGAAGCACTGAGCGGAGCGCCTGGTAAAGCGTTGGCAGCATGTATGCTGATCTCTGCTTTCTATTTCTCTATCGGTCGTCCGAACCCGGGCCTTGCTCTCGTTTCCTTCCTGATGATGATGATTTTGGCTAACGGCGAAAAGATCATCACTGGTTTCCTTGATGCAGGTGTAGCACTGTAAAAAATAAATTTTGCTAAACGGGCAAAACAATACTGAGGGGACGAAAGTCCCCTTTTTTTTACCTATACAATAGGGGTCATTATGAGCAATGGTACTGACACAATGGATAATTACACATACCGGTTTCCATTTAGAATTAATCTCCCTTTGTTAATTCTCTTCTTTGATGCGAAGCAAATAGGGGTCGTCATGGGGTTGCTTTCATTTGGTAATATTTTTGAATGCATGTCCATAGCAACATTTGCAGCAATCGGATATTGGATTGCATACGGCAAAGCTAAGGAGAGTGCGATCAGGGGGAGATTAAAACATAAGTTGTGGTGGAATGGCTTTCTACCGGGTAAATCCGTTTTCCAAAGTCGCTATTTTTCTGACCCCTTTATGAGAAGATTTTACAGCTAAAGTTCCCGGAGAAGTAATGAACGAAAAGAAAAAGTCACTTTTAGATTACGTCACGAGCTTCTTCTCGTTTAAACCTAAGAAGCTGGTTGCTGACAATGTAGTAGATGAAGAGAAAGATGATGGAAGACGTCAAAAGAACGAAAGCTATAGTACTGATAAAATACAACGCAGGAAAAGCATACTCAATGTTTCTGAGGAACTGAATTTACCTAAGAAAGGTAAAAAAACAGGTGCAGAACTGACATATTCCCAGTTAATTCAACGGGACAAGAAACTAATATTAAACAACCGTTTGTTGACTGTTATTGCTGGACTTCTTGTTGTTAAAGTGGTGTTTTTTTCTACGACGGAAGTGATTGCCATACCCCCAGATATGACCGAAGAAGTTTCTGTAGCAGGTGCCAAGGCTAGCGAGTCCTATAAAACACAATGGGGTCTGTTTATCGCCACCACTCTTGGAAACATTAACCCAAAAAATGTCACATTCGTAACGAACTATATTTTAAAAATGTTTCCGGCTGCAAAACAATCAGATTTAGAAGCTGAGCTTAAGAAAGCATCTGATTTGATGCTTGCAAGAAAAGTTGACCAAACTTTTATTCCGGAAGATGTCAACTTTTTGCCTGGTGACAATGTGCTGTATGTTTGGGGCACCCGTAAAACCAAATTTCTCAACGTATCAGATAAGGAACAATCTGAGCGTTGGACGTATGAGATGGTATTAAGTGTTAAAAGTGGTCGCCCAAGAATCCTGTACCTGAACCAATACTCCGGCACACCTAATATCAAGAAAGTAACCGTTAATGGGAAGGTATTGGAAACAGAGTTCACCGAAAATACCGACATGATCCAGCCACAAGATGAAGCAGAAGCCCAATAATATGAAAAGAAAACTCATAGGATTACTTATCACTTTAAACGTGCTTGCTCCAGCTGTTCATGCAGATGAAACATTTAATATTCCTGCTTCGGCAGTGAATACACAAGCTTTTGATGAACCGCCTGATTCCTCTGAAGCTATGAATATTGTGACCAATGCAGTGAAACAGGTCCCCGGTACGGTAACGAGTACTAATGCTATTCAACCGCCAATAAATACTAACCGGCCGACTACAACGTTGCCAGCTGCTCCAGGGCTTTCCCCAGCTAGTGCTTCATCTCCTGCAGTTCGTTCTATGACGGATACATTGATGAATAATGCTCCAGCTGAAGGTCCAGGACAAAAAGCTGTTAATGAAGCAAAAAAACGCTATCAGCCAATGCAAAATGTCACTGTGCCGCCAGGCGGGAACATTGTCTTACCTGTGTCTCTTGGTTTGCAAAACCGGATCCAGACAACATTCAAAAATGTAAGTGTTTCAACAACTGCACCACCAGAAGATACGACCATCTATGTTGATGGAGGAAGTGTTTTTATTACGACGGAGAAAGACGCTCCGGTTGGAATAATGTTATCTGAAGAAGGGGTGCCTGCATCCACTTATAATTTGACCTTGATACCAATTGATGTTCCTGGCGCTATGATTCATGTCCAAACACAGTTAACCCAGAATATGGCTATCGAACGCGATCGCCATATTGCTGAAAACACGAACAAGGAACTTCTGGAGCAAGCTCAGTCCGGTGAACTTGATGAAAAATCGATCGCACAGGATGACCGTAAGCAACGTATCATTGATATTCTTTATCCCGTCGCTAACGGTGAAGTTCCTACCGGCTTCGCGCTTCAGCTTGATAAACTTTCTGTAATACCTACTAAGGAACGGACGCCTTGCAGTTTTAACTTTTATGCAAAACTGGGCCAACGGTTGGTCGGAGCTCGTGAACTTGTTGATGTAATTCTTGTTCAAAATAACTTGACTTATCCATCGGTTATTGATGACCAAAAATGTATTACTCCTGGAGTAATTGCCACTGCAATTTTTGATAAAGCATTCCTACAACCTGGTGAAAAAACGGAGCTGTATATACTTCGTGACAAGCTTTATCAGGAGCGTGAGTCTCGCGTAACTAAGCGGCCAAGTCTAATCAATGATTGATAAGAAAAGTTACTTTTCTAAGTTCAAATTGGCCATTTTGTTTAGTGTTGGTTT
Source organism: Klebsiella grimontii (assembly GCF_900200035.1). Lineage (GTDB taxonomy): Bacteria > Pseudomonadota > Gammaproteobacteria > Enterobacterales > Enterobacteriaceae > Klebsiella > Klebsiella grimontii. The sequence goes on along the minus strand of NZ_FZTC01000002.1, from coordinate 52,182 downwards.
GGGTGTGGGTTTTTACATCGCTAACATTGAAAATGAACGCTCTCAGTTTGTACAAATTGTGCCCTCTGAATACAAATCGTTCGAATTCCAAAAAGCTGATTATGATGCTTTCAAAGTATATGACATAGACAATTTGCTCTCTGATGAGATTGACGATCGTGATGCTCATTTAATATCAGGGCAAAAAATACCCACTGAGAGCGATATCAGCCATTTCGAACCAGAAACTCATGAGCAGATTAAGGAGATATCTCAAACTGCACTGGAGAGCGAAAATCAGTTCTATGAGCATCTTGAAAACAACACATTCAAAAATTTACGGGCTGAGCCTCCTTACTCTGTTCCGCAAATCGATGAAAAGGTCAGATCATTGAGGGTAAAGAGATTTTTACCTCCCGGTAATAAAGGTCAACGTAATGAAAACATTGAAGCTGAAGGAATTGTGGGCAGAAAATAAAGCCATTCGTATGGCATTTTTGCTCATCGTCGCATTTGCTGCTCTTGTGATGGTGACCCTCACACTAATGGGGGGGGATGACTCAAGCAAGAAAACGAAAAAAATAAAGCCGGTTACTAATCTGCTTGATACTTCTTCGGTTGAAAATATGGATGAAGAAGGGCAGAAGCGTTTTTTGCAGACAGTACAGATGCAAAACCGTAAAGACCAACAAAGTATGTTGGACCAGGTAAAGCAGATGGAAAAATACAAATCTGAGAATTCTGGTGAGATTAATGAGCTTAGAGGCCAGATTAAGCAGTTAACTCAACAGATTTCAGATATGCAGAATGGTAAAGGTCCGGCAAGCAACCGCAGCCTCGACAGTCGTGGCATTCAACAACCTACTGACAGCCAACAGCCGAATTCTGCATACCAACTTAATGGTAATGCTGCAGGTAATCGCAATCAGGAAATACCTGTTGCTGGGGGGATATCCCCTCAACGAAATCAACTGGTTCGCACCATTACAAGCAACAGCATTACAACGGCCAATAATGGTGTGCTGGAAGTAACTCCTATTGTTGAAAAGAACATTACAAATGCTAACCAAAAGAGAATAGTTAAATCAGGTTCACCTGCGTTAGCTGGTGATGGAACTAAACCCATAGATAGCAACGCAAAACACTCAAGACGTTCAGACGATCAGTATTTGCCAGCAACGTCACAGTTGTATGGAGTCTTGATTACTGGTGTTGAGGCCCCGACATCTCTGTCGTCGCAAGAAGAACCACTTGGAGTGACGTTCAGGGTAAAACGTGATGTGTTCCTGCCTAACAACTACAGAATGGATTTGCGTGACTGCAACCTTTTAGGCACAGCCCGGGGGGATATGGCTTCAGAGCGAGTCTATATCAGAACGACGAACCTTAGTTGCGTGAACTCTAAAGGAAAAAGCTTTGATATTAAACTGGAAGCATACGCCGTCAGTGAGATCGATGGTAAAGCAGGAATCAAAGGCACACTTATTTCCAGAAATGGTAATGCAATCATGGGGAGTGCTCTTGCCGGTGGTTTAAGTGCGCTTGCTCAAGGTTTGAGCCCAAGTAAGGTTAGTCAACTAAATATCGACCCCAATTCACAAGCTCAATATCAGGGACCAAATATTGGTGCGTTAAGTGCGGTCGGTGCGAGCGGTGCTGTATCAGGTGGACTGAATAAAATGGTCGATTGGTACACTCATATCATGGATCAGCAATGGCCGGTTGTTGAACTTTCCCCAGGAATCAACGCTACTTTTGTTGTTCTTAGCGGCGCGTCCATTCCAACAAACTTAGCGGCGAAATGACTATGACTGAACAGAATAATAAAAATGAACATAATGACGCGGACTTTGATCAAGATGTCAAAGAGAGAAAAAATCTGACATTTTCTGTATCATACTCTTTTGCAGAAAAGTCGCTGAAATTTATCATTCTGGCTGCAATTATTTCTGGAGTTGGTGTATTTCTCTGGAAGCAAATAGATGGAAGATTCAGCCTATTTAATGAGTCCGTAAAAATCGCAGTGCTGAACCCTTCAGCACTAAATGAACAATATCTGAAAGCACATAACGGAAATAATAACGATTATATACCCTATATCCGTAAGCTAATGGCGCTTTACCGTGCCAGAGACGTACTTGTCCTTGATATGAATTACGTGATTACCCGACCGTCATCTGTAAGTGAAATTTCTTACATTAGCGACACAGACGTTGAGAGTGAACTCGCTGAATATGGAATAAACCCGAAAATGTTTGAGGAAAAGCAGTAATATGAAAAAGTTACTTTTCAATTTACTCATTTTGATTGCATTACTACACTCGTCATATTCATTCTCGAATGGTCAATACAATGCAGATGCTGCTGCATTAACCCGTTCAGCATCTGATAACGGTCTTGCTCTGAATCAGTCGACACGTGGTTTGGTAAACAAGCTAGGGGCCTACCAGGCGAAGGATGCAATCTACTTACCTACTGGTGGACTTTTCTTATTTGAAGATCAACGAAGTGGTTTGACGATTGTTACAACAACAGGTCGTTACTCATTTTCCGAAGGTAAAGCCTATGACGTAATCCGCAAGACTCAGATTCAGACAATTGCTGATATCAGGAAAAGTTACTTTTTACCGTTGAGTGAAGCACCGTTCAGAACTGAGGATTCCTTTACCATACAGTTTGGGAACCCATCACTAAAACGTCAGGCAGTGATATTTATTACACTGGACTGTGCGGATTGTGTTGCATTTATCGGAAAAATGAATGAAATAAAAAACGATGTGCGTTTTGACATTGTAATTCTACCGAGTCCAGGAGAGGCTGCAAAGAGAGTCAAGCAGATGTGGTGTTCTGTTAAAGCCGGTAAAGTAACTAATTACGATATACTTCAGTCATTATTAGGTAAAGTAAGCGATATTAATACTCGTCTTATTCCACATGAAAGCCTGACTGACTGCTCTGTAGAACCGATCATAACAGGTTTATATCTTGCATCTATTTATAACGTTCAAGGTACACCCTCTGTTGTTCGCGAAGATGGGCTTTTAGGAAATGGGATACCCACAGACTTTAAAGCCTGGTTGAAAGTGAATTTACAACCTTTGCTGCAAAACCCATTTGATAAATAAAGGTCAAATATGAAAATTTTCATAAAACTCATCATATCAGTTGCTGCAGTATCAACATTATCTGGTTGCATCGGACAATCTGAAAGTTCCTGTCCCGGCATTGAGGAGGGGGTACTGTGCATGGGTCCTAGGGCTATTATGGAAGCAACCAACAATCATGACGATCTCAAATATTTAAAGAAGGAAGGTGATGTGGGAAAGCAGGATATTGCGGATAGTCAGTATCCAACTACATTAACACCTCCTCCGGGCGTACAGTATCCTAAGAAACCTGTTGTGAATACTGGGCCAAAACCGTTATTTTCAGGCACTCCGCAGCCGGTTAAACCACTTACAACCGCAAGCTATGTATCTCAGCAACATGTTCCGGCGGGTAAAGGGTTGTATTCAGAATTTGATGGTAAACCTGTTAACCCAACACTTAGCGCTTATCAAGAGCGTCAGTACCAGGTGCAGGGCACCAAACAAGCAGTGATTGCGCCAGAGCCTCTGGCTGTGTTGCGACAAGGCAAAGTTATGCGTGTTCTTATCGCACCCTACACTGACGATAACGACGCGTTAAACCTACCTGGTTATGTATATGTCAATGTCAAACCACAAACATGGGTCGCTGGAGATTCAGCACTGAAAAATCCCGCCCGAATTGTACCTTTGGAAGTTCAGGATCGTGCTCGCGATAACATGCAGCAGCAGCAACGCAGCGCTAAAGGTGTAACGGCTGCTGGAGTCACCGGCTCATTCTAGCTCGTTCCATGAAGAAATGAATAGCACCACGGAATGTAAGGTAAACGTATGAACAATTCTCGTCTTGCAAAAGAACTGGAAAGATTAAATCTTGGACACTTCATTCCTGTAGTGGACAGAATGGTAGACGTTCCATATTTTTTACTGGAAGATAATGCGGTGGGCATGTTTTTCATTTGTAACCCATCTCCAGGATTGTATGACAACCAACAAAACCTGATGACTGATTTGTTTAAAATGGATTTCCCTGCTGAGTCCATTATGCAGATGTCGTTGGTAGCATTGCCTGATGTTAATACGTCACTCTCACGTTGGTTGCGTCGTCGCGGTAATCGAATGGGCGGTCGCGACAATGAAAAAGCAGACCTGTTGACCGTATATTCACTTGATTATCTTTCTAAGAGTCAGTATGACCCGTTGAAAGTTGCTGATGGTGTAAAAATTACCCATGCCGATGATTTAAAACTCAGGAACTTTGAGCTTTGGATAACTGTCAGAATACCAATCAATAGTTTTGTGCCAAATGAATCAGAATCAATTAGGCTGGATGCAATTTATAAAGATTTACTGGCTAAATTGAAAGGGCTTAGTCTATCACCGGTTACTGGTGATGCTGATATGTGGTTGTACACCGTAGATAAAGTTATTAACCCTGGAAAAGATGCTCGCTGGAAGTATGGTGGACTGGAATCGAACTCACTTCAGCCATTAAATCAGCAGGTAAACGTTCCGGGAAGAAAGTTTGAAGTCGGTGAAGATTATTTCGCTTCACTTACTGCTGATGGCGAGGAAACAGCTCAACGATATTTTAAACACCTGTCTATGACAAAGTTCCCTGAGTATGTGAATTTTGGGGCTATATATGAATTAGTTGTTGACTGGATGACAGGAAGCAAAACTATATTCTCACCATTTATAATTAATTTCTGCATTCAGTTTCCGTATCAAAAGAAAATTCAAAAAGAGTATCTGCGTTATAAAGCAATCACAGATAACCAATCCAAAATCCCGATCGTGTTGAAATACCTTCCACGTCTTGCTGATATGGATAAAGATTATTCGGCATTAACCAGAGAGTTAGAAGACAAAGCAAAATTATTAAGAACCTACATGACATTTATTGTTATGGATAACACTTTGGATAGAGTCAAAGTTGCTGCGAAAAGCCTTATAAGTTACTACAGTGAAAAAAAAATCACTGTTGTTGACGATAGTTATATTTGCTTTTCCGGTGTCATGTCAGCTTTACCTCTCTGCAATGACCCTCCCACATTCAGAGATATGGATCGTGGTGATGTGATGACAAATACGGGGGCAGCTCATTTAGCTCCAATTTTTGGCCCATGGAAAGGCAACACACAAAACCCGGTGATACCATTTGTCACTCGTGAAGGGCAATTGGTTATGATTGATATTTTTGAGACTTCTGCATCTTATAATGTCTGCGTTGGTGCAACATCGGGAGCGGGAAAATCATTTGCAGCTAACAATATCATTCTTAACTATCTGTGTTCAGGTGAACATATAAATCCTTTGTATCATTTTGATGATATTAGAGAACAGCTTACAAACGATAAATTTTCCCCTCCACTTGATTTAAGCGGTAAATTTAATGCTTCTGCTGATGGTGCTCAAGTGTTTGTAGTTGATATCGGACGTTCATATCAGGGGCTTGCTGAGCAATTTGAAGACTCTCAGTTTATTGACTTCGGTGTTGATGCTAAGTTTTCTCTTAACCCTTTCGCTTTCATGGTTAAAAAATACACCGATGATGAATCATTGGAGGGAGTAACGGGGAATTCAGAAGGTTCAAATAAGGAATCAGACATTATATCTCAGACAATCATGGTCTTGAATCAAATAAAGCTAATGGCATCAAGCAACGGTAATATTAGTTCTTACCAAGAAGCCGAAATGATTCGACTTATTGTTGAAGAAGCAAAAAACCCGGAAGATAATTATCTTCCTTCTGTTACTGGGTTTGCAGAAAAATGCAAAAAGCAAGATAAACAGGAAATTAAAGATATCGGCGTCCAACTCGGTCCATGGTGTGAAGGAGGTATTTACGGGAAAAGATTTACAACTTCCTTACCACCAATTGATTTTGATAGCCGGTTTATTGTATTAGAGCTGGAAGAACTTAAACCGACCCCTCATCTTCAGTGGGTTGTTTTAATGTCAATTATTCAAGCTGCACAACACGCTATGTTTATTAAGAAAGATGGTCGACGCAGACTGTTTATTCTTGATGAGGCATGGGAATACATAGGTGAAAGTAATGGTGATGATGCTGCAGTCACATTCTTCACTAAATTCCTTGAAGCTGCGTGGCGTCGCTTCCGAAAAACTAACTGTGCAGGCATCTGTATTACACAGAGTTTTGAAGACTTCTACAAGTCTCCAATAGGAATTGCAATCGCGAACAACTCACCATGGAAGTTCATCATGAAGCAATCTCCGGAAGCGATCGATTCAATGCAAAAGAACAAATATATCTCTGCAACAGCATCTGAATATGAAAGAATGAAGTTGATAAGAACTGAAAAATTTGTTTTTTCTGAAATCATGATTCGTTTCGAAAACGTACAGCAGATAGTACGTCTATATGTAGACCGTAAAATGGAACTTTGCTTTACTACAGACCCTGCTGACAGGCGTAAAATCTGGAATCTTATTGAGGACGGATTTACCTACGCAGAGGCTATCGACAGAGTGTATGAACAGGAACAAATTCAATTAGGGCTTTCCAAAAAATTAGTTGCATAAATGAATATAGGGGCTAACGCCCCTTTATTCATTGGATATTTACGCGTTCAGACATTACCGGCCTCAATTCTACAATGACTTTATCCTGTGATTCATCAATGTTAACGCCCAACGGATATTCTCCCGGAAGGGCACTTGTGACGACAACGGGGGGGTTATTCGTAAAGGCTCTCTCAGGCGTTGGAGCTGGTTTGTATATCATGAGGGCAACGTTCCGGTAGTCCTTATATGAGATACCAAATGTTCTTCCTTCCTGTGTATCTGGTATTTCTACTTTCACAGGAGTTACCCCTATTTTTTGTTTTGTGACAACGTTAATGATTATTGCCCCAGGAGGATTCGTATCTATAGTGTAGGAAAAGGCCCATGTAATCCCAGTTGTAAAAAATAAAGTGAATAGAGCGAAACAAGAATTTTTAATCCCACTGGCTATAAATAACATTAACATACTCCTCATATTTTTTAGTTGAAGTAAGCTTAAACCGCATCACCACTTCTACAGGAACGGCCATTTTTTTGTTCTCACTAGATAAACCATTGAACCTTTTGCTTACAAAAACCATTTTAATATCATCTGTATAGCACAATCCTAATAATGCGATATTCGGGACCATAAATGTACTGACCGATGATGGTGGAACTATAATTTCATTCTGAGATTCATATCCACAACGATTCCCATATAAAGCGAGTTTATCAATCATCATAAACTCATTATATCCATTATCTATAATTACATATACTTCTAAACCTGCATTCACTACGTGAACCGTGTATTTAGCTGTAAGTTTACCCGGTACATCGATGGTTTTAACAGGTGTGTAGCTTATCGCAGGTAGATTCCTGTGCCAATCTAAAGGCTGCTGACAAGCAGAAAGTAGCAATGTTACAAATAGAATTAAGCTATTTTTTAACATGAGTCACCCCGGTGGCTTTTATTATAATATTTTCGTTAGGGTAGGCAATAAGGTTCTTTGTGAAATACTGTGAACCTCCTAACATCCCATTTCTCGAAATTATATACACCTCTTTGTCGAGATTTATTGATGTAAACCTGCTAACTTTTAGATTAGAAAATCCACTTTTAATTTTACTGACTTCATCAAAATTTGATACACTGTTTACAACATCATTATTAGTAATTCGAATAAATTCAGGCGAGTCCTTATAGGTGATAATAATGGACTCTTTAGCTGCATTTATTTCTTTACCCGTCACAACTGTTAGAACTTTAGGTTTCTTCTTCCCAACCATATAAACTACAGGAATGAAATCGTAAAATTTCACACCCTCATTAATACGGAGAACTACGTCACTTCCAGGCTCAACCCACACAAAATTTTTACCTATTGATGCAATGGTACCATGTCCATTTTTTGCGGCAATTGAAAAATCAATGTCTGGGAATGTTAACATTAAGGGTGTTATGACAGTTTTATTGGTAATCCTTATATATTTTGTATTGTCACCTTTGTTTTTGAAATAATTAATCTTCGCATTTAAATTATTATTATTTTCTTCTACAATAATATCAGCACTAAGATTAATTCGTGAATCAGCTACAACATAAGTCGCAGGCAACAGTAAGAAGAGCAGGCAGGATACTAATCTAAAATTCATATAAACGCCCCAGTTCAGTATCAGTGATATCAAGAATTTTTATTTTAAAATCCAATGGAGCAGAGGATAACCCATCCCAGTCATTAGGAAACAGGCAAGTAATTTGTTTATTCAGCTTTACGTTGGCTTTCTGCCCATTAGCAATATCTTTAGGTTGTTGGGCACCTAATACTACAAGTGAAACGTTGTCTATTACTTTCCCAGACTCAAGAAAATACCGACTTCTGGTAATGTTACTTGCCATAATACGCAGTTTTTGACTGTCCATTTTGTTTAGGGTTTCTATAATATCTTTCCATTCCCTCCCATAATGGGGAATATCAGACGAACCAATTATGTAAACACCGTGCTTTGTTTTTACATTAATAACCAATGGGTAATCGATTTTGTAGATGTCACGTTCAAGTAAGATTTGATCGTATTGGTCATGCCATTTTCCACCCAAACTTCTCCAGTGTTTACGGGTATGCGTGTCTGGATAATAACGCAGGTTTTTAATGTTTTTTTGAGTTATAGCATCAGTCATGAGAAGCTCATGAAAACCTACGACTGAAAAAAAATGTACTTTTTGATCACCAATTTTTCTTTGTACGATTGACCTCAACAGACTCTTAGCAGATGGTCCCCAGTCAAAAAGGTTACCGGTAGTTATAATTACGAGTTCGTCACCAACCACTGTCAAGCGTGACAAACCTTTGCGCAGTAAATCAAAGTGTCCGTACAGATCACTCACGATAAGAATTCGTCCGTTAAAGCTCGTCAGGTCAATGTTTAAATTTGAAAGAATAGTCATTTTTCACCTCACCTTGATCATACCTTCAAACATACAGATATGAGCTGGCTCTGGAGGCAAAATGCTATTTTTGCCGAATTTTTTTCATGACTTTTAAGATTGTTGAAAAAGTCACTTTTTTACTGTACGTAAACACCATTTTCTGAGGTTATAGGAGTCCCTCCAGCCTATTCCAGTCAGCTGTGCGCTTTTGTGGTCAGAACTCGAAAGAAAACTGTAAGTCTCAAACCAAATTTGCGTATCAGGTATGCGGCTACACTGCGTACGCCGATGTAAACGCCGCAGATTACATTTTAACTTCAGGAGATGCCGTATCGGCCTTTGGTGGGGAGCTGGTGTCGTCAGCCTACCCGTTCGTAGGAACCCTCCAAGGCGATTCAGACTCCGATCTGAACGCTGCAGGAATCCACGACATTCTGGGCGGGGAGGATGTGAATGAATCTCAAATCCAGTTTTTAGTAGGAGCTAATTTGAAGAAGTTCTGATAAAAGTAACTTTTTGGATGTTGACAAATGTTTCTTTCAATTGATGATTTTGTTGAACGAGTTAATAATACGTGTCCTTTACTGTTCGTAGATTACTAACGTTGCGGTTTATATGGCAGAGAACTTCGACGAATGCGCAAATCGGTAGCTTACATGTTAAGATTAGATAAACCTATGGAGTCAGTGAGAAGGTTAACTTTTTTCTCGTTCAGGCTAAGGTAGGAATGGTTTTTGGTATGATTTTTAGAGACATACCATCCACCAAAGCACATGAGTAACTACAGTTGACGTCTTCCCCGCCCGATTTGAGCGAGGATTCCTGTTTCACAGAGCCAGCCGCAACAACATTGAAGTCGTTACGGTCTTACGGTCTCTCCACAGGCTAACACGGCGAGTCCCGCCGCTTTTATATTTCGGGCCGCATTAATATCACGATCATGGACGCTGCCGCATTCCGGGCATCTCCAGTCACGAACACTAAGAGGCATTTTTTGCATGGTATATCCGCAGTCACTACATCGCTTTGAGGACGGGAAAAACTGGTCGATTCTGACCAGCGTTCTCCCGGCCCACTCAGCTTTGTATTCAAGCTGCCGGACAAACTCGCACCAACTTACATCGGCAATTTGTTTTGCCAGTCTGGGATTGCGGATCATGTTCTTCACTTTCAGGGATTCAGCGCAAACAACTTGGTTTTCGTTTATCAGTTTGCGGGATAGCTTGTGCAGGTTATCCATACGGCAATCAGCAATTTTCGCGTGGAGTCGGGCGACCTTCTGGCGAGCCTTCTCGCGGTTTTTCGAGCCAAGCTTTTTCTTACTCAGTCGGCGTTGTAGCTTTGCCAGTTTGTCAGCGAAACGCTCAGTCTGGCGGGGATTGCCGGTTTTGAATCCGGTGTCAGTGGCGAACAGGGTGTTCAGACCAACATCAATACCCACGGTCTTATTCACCACAGGTAGTAACGCTGGCTCAAATTCACAGAGGCAGGAAACAAAGTATCGTCCTGCTGCATCTCTGGAAATGGTGATGGTTGATGGTGCAGAAGGTAAAGGACGCGACCAGCGCACCGCCAGCGGCTCTTTACTTTTAGCCATGTATAGCTTGCCATCACGGTACTTAAACGCGCTGACGGTAAATTCGGCAGATTGTTTATGCCGCTTACTTTTGAAGGTCGGGTATTTAGCGCGGCCTGCGAAAAAGTTTGAGAATGCAGCTTGCTGGTGCCGCAAAACTTGCTGCAACGGGACGCAAGAAACATCGTTAAGCCACTCAAAATTAGGCTCTTTCTTCAGGGTAGTTAAGCGAGCGTTGGCTTGTGTGTAGCCGATTTTCTCCTGGCGTTCGTAGTAGGCATCAGTACGCCAGCGTAGGATGTGGTTATAGACAAAACGCACACACCCGAACGTCTGGGCCAGCAGCTCAGCTTGTTCAGGTGTCGGGTAAAAGCGGTATTTATATGCACGTTTCATGCTTCACATAATATCGGGGAAAATGTAAAATGCAACGCCGAACAAATAGATTGCTCTCCCTTTCCATCCTGCCCGTATTGGGCGAGGTCTCCGCAGGGCTTAACAGATGACAGATGGCATGATTTACCATGGGGTAAGAAAGCATGAACTCCTCAGAATTATTGAGCGTTCAGGCTTAACCTTCGAAGAAGTACCAAATACTTTTGGCTTTGCTGAAACCACTCATAATCCACTTTCTTTGATTCTGGATGGTTACTTTATTCAGATTACTCCTATGGCCCGCGAAGATTACAACTGGGAAATAGCGCCGGTCGACACTGTTATTTTGTCTATTATTATTCCACCTTCACTTGATGAAGATCTGGATGAAAACACCATGACGATTATGTCTGATTGCGGAGTTGCTGAGTTTGAGCTTGAGGACGCCGGGACAAGAATTAACAGACTGATAACATTTGTCGGTGGAGCAACGGCAGGCAATTTCTTACATCAACTGAGGCTTCTTTACATTACAGCCTGCCAAACTCAAGGGGGTTTTGAAGATAACGATGAAACTTAATCTTAAAAAAGTGAGTTTATTTGTATTACCTATGATTTGTCTGGCTTTCATTTATTCACTAATGATGGCCGAGCAGAGCCTGTTAAGTTTTAAACAAAAATCGGTACGTGCTTTAAGCCTTGCTGGAGATGAAGCTAGTTTAAACTTTCAGATAGTTGATAATAAAACAATTCTGATTAACAACATACCTGCTGTCGTAAAAAGAGAATACACTAAAAAATTAACTTCTGAAGAACTTCCCCCCGGAGCACCTTCGGGGAGTTATCTAATACTGGAAACTAATGCTTATATTATTGCCATGAAACGTTCTGGTGAAAACACCTACATTGGGGTCCTTAAAAACTTAGTTAACGAAGGTGAGAGAAATATATGGTGGAAAATTTAACAACAAAGTCAATATGCCAGTCGCAATACAGAAACGAGAAGGTATTTAACTCCGGAAAATCTGCGCTTGAACTCAATACTTCAGCATCCAATGGTGACGTTAACCTGATTCTTACCGGTTCTTCTCCAGAAAAGTCTGGGTCCTTTGACTGGACAGGTAATAAATGTATTTCAACAAAGCTAAGTGACGATGAAGTCATCACTTTATGCATGGTGTTCCTTCGCCTGACTCCTGAGGCATCGCTTAAAGATAAGAAAACGAAGCATCAGGGGATCTTGGTCTACAAAAACATAAAAGTAACTTTTGACGGTAAACCAACAGCTACGCTTGAAGGTGGGGTTCTTGCCATAAACAAGGCAGAAAGTGGAGTCAATTTCGTACATAAAATTAGTATTGAACCTTCGGCTTGTCTGAGGTTAGGCCTTTTCCTCCTCTCAGTCATTCAATCTCGAAATCCTGGCTTACCGCCCGATACGATACTGACGTGCATGCGTCTTAATGCAAGCGCTCGATCGCAAAAGTAACTTTTACCTTATACAAACGCATTTTGCGAAAATTAAATAAAATCACGTCACTTAATTCGGTAATTACGCTTGCCTCATAAGATACAGTAGGTGCAACTATGGCATAACTACGTGCAGAGCTTCCCATGACTAAAATTAATAAAATCTCATTGCTGATGTTCTGTTCTGTGTTCAGTGCTTTGTCTAACGCAGAATCTATCATGGTTTCCGGGACCTTAGAGACCGCCTTACCTGATGTCAAATTTTCGACATCACCACAAGTAAATACAGCGTTTGTAAAAGAAAACACTGTAACTGCCATACCAGTTTCGGATGGATGCGATATATCCTCTGACCCTAATGTCAAAAGCACGGCTGGAAGCCTGAAATGTGTTTTCGAGTGGTTACCCAATAACTCCGGTATGCCGGTTGCCAATGGCTTTTCACTCAAGGGTTACCCCGCAATTGCAGGTGACATTAAATTGCCCTGGCAGATCGCCTACTACTCTGGCTCAGAAAGAGAAAAAGTGATTGTTCGTGAAGGGGAGTATATTTTTAAGACTGTGGAACCCATAGCCCCTGTTTTTTCAAGTATTAAAGGGTCAATGAGTAACGGCACCTCGGGCTCCACACTAATTTCATACATAAAAAACGAGACTCTCTCAAATATTGAGATCTCTGTGGAGCCTCGCGATTACGACATAGTTGCTTCTGTCGGTTCCGGAACCTCATGTGCTATCGCGACTGGCGCATCAAAATGCTCTATCACGACTGGAAGCGTAGGTATCAGTGACGGCAGTTCCGATTTCGGCAGCCGTGATGTAGCCATAACATTGAACTCAGCTAATAACTTTTTTTCCCCACCTATCTCAGCTAATGTGAGACTAAGCTGGGATTACCGTGCTCCGGCAGTCGATAGCACTTTCTGGAACGTATCTAAAGAAGCCCGGGCTTTTAAAGTTGGTGATAAAGACATATTTGTCGGTCCGAAAACAATCGCTGTTGCTGTATCGGTTCCAGCAAAGTCTGATACCGGTGACTGGTGGAAACCAGCGGCAATGTCGCTGACATTAGCTCCTGATGGTAGTTTCTCGCCAACCACAAAAGTTACTTTGGACGATGGTACTGAACTCAATTTTAACAAAATCTGGTCTACTCCTTCCCGGAGAACTCTGCAGCCAGTTGCTGGGTATCAGGAAGTTGCCGGGAAATATGTTTATTTCTTTGATATAAGTGATCTTGCCAGTGCGTCATACATTGCGACTTTCTCTGTCGCAAACACAGCCGGAAACGACTCAAGTTATACAGAACCGGACTCGAAATTAGTACTTTCAGATGAGCCCACAGTTACTGTCTACAAGGAAGGTGCGGAGCTCGTTAAGCGGGATCAAGTCTATTTTCTGAATGAAATCGTTATTGCAGCCTTCCAGGGCGAAGAGGGCGTGGCCGATATAAAAAGCGTTGCTATTGATAATGTCATGGCCTCATACAGCCCAACTAATGTGAAAGGCATTTATCGTTTAAATCAGATGACGTCACTGGAAACAAACAAAGTACATACTTTGACAATTGTAGCTGAAAACGTTAATGGAATATCTAAAACCTATTCGATTGATTTTACCTACATGCCGATGACCTTCACCCTGAAGTCCATCGACTCAGCATCCACAATTTACAGTTACGTACGTCCCTATACCTCTCTGGTCACTCAACAATCAGGAAATACCTGCAAAATATTCTCTACTGAGGAAGATGCTCAGGCTCTGCTTGGTCAGTTCGGCAATGGGATTTACGCTACTGCCTGTTATGTACAGTGGAACAACGTTCCTGCAGGTATGGAGTTTTACTCTAAATCTAAAGTGCCTGGCCTGACGGGTTACTTCTCTAAAGTTGGGGATAACATCCTTGATTACAACGTTTATGTGATAAACACAAAAGGCTCAAAAGCTCTTGCAGCTCATAACCGTAAAACGATCCCGGCAGTAGAACCTTTCGCGCCCGAGATTTCTTACAAGTTAAGTAAAACGGTTAGTACCTTAGGTAAAAATACCGCTCTGGTCTATATCTCTGGAGGCGATGCGGCAAAAGTTCTGGCGAAGTCGGTACCGGCCAACATTGTCTTGACGTCTAAGGTTGAGGGTCAGGATCCGGAAACGACGACTTATAAGAACAAATCGAGTGGTGACACGCCTGTAACTTATTCCGAGCGAATTAAAGTTCCAGCAGCTCCATTATGGACACAAACCAACGTCAACATTGATGTTGCCTATGAGAACGAACCGAGTATTAAGTCCTCCAGTATTCTCAAAGTGTATACCGTTCCTAACTTCAGCATTCGTGCTTACATGAAGGTGGAAGAGCGTAAATCGGCAACGAGCCTCAAAGTGCCTGTGTCGGTTAACATTGGTCAATGGAATAACAGCTGTAGTTGTACTCTATACGACGAAAAAACAATGGGTAACTGGGATGTAGTGGTTTACAAAGTTACTTCAAAATGGGTGACAGATGCTGAAACTGGTAAAGATTATTCAGTTTCTGAACGAACTCCATTGACCGGTAAGTTGGCAGTCAATTCAGAGGGGATTGCAGCTGGCGAGCTTAACATGGATGATCTGACTCTGGGTAGCCACCGGATTATTGCTGTAGCAACAGTAAGGAGCCCGTTTGATGACTTTGAGCTCCAACGTGAAACGTCCACAACTAGTATCCGGGTCTATAAAGGAGCTGACCTTGAAGGTGGTCTTTCTAAATCGCTGATTGTTGGCCGTGTACCACTTTCGGCAATGGTCTCTTTCAGAACCAAAAGTACTGATGATTATGATTCACTTAGCCCGACTGAATGGCAGATCTCCAGTAACAATGGATCTACATGGAGTACTCTCGAGGATATGACTGGTCTTCGCAGTGTCAGTATTAAACAAAAAGAGGTGGGCAAGTGGCTCTATCGTGCAAAATTAACGAACAAATACACGGGTAAAACGTCATATACCGATAATCTCACTGTGGTCGCATACAGAGAACCTAAGCCGGTTATAACGGTAGGCAAGGTGCTTGAGGGGCACAGTATCCCTGTAACGCTGACCGACAACAATGAAGAAATCAAAGGTAGTGCTGTAGACGTGCAATGGTCTGAGGATGGCGAAGATTGGACTGAAGGGGGGGTAAAATACACGATCACCTCCTCGGAGGTCCCGAAGTATATTTTTGCGAAGGTCCGATATACCGAAACCGATGAAATGGCCGGTACATCCGCTTGGAAAGAAACACGAGCTCGTGTAACCGTCATTAAGCACAAGAAATTGTCAGTAAAGGTTGAGGGTAACGCGCAAGTAGAGGTTGGCAAAAAAGTAACTTTGCAGGGAACTTACACGAACCCGAATACTGAGTACTCATCTGATGCAGAGGTTTTAGAGGAGTGGATACTGCCTGATGGGAGCGTTAAGAAGGGCGGGCTTCTCGATACTGTGCTAACCGAAGATATGCTTGATGCACGTGGTTACGCTGCGTTTACCTATCAGGCATACATGCCAGAGGCTAAGGAAAGGACATTAGCGAAGCGAACGATTAGCGTTAAATCATGGGTATATAAATTCCCTGAGCCTCGCCTTAATACAAAGCTCAAATACACAATGATCCCATCCGAATTGGCAGTATCGGTAACGGGAGTGGATGTTACCTATCCAGGTGTAGTTTTCACTGAGGAGTGGCAATACAACAAAGATGTCATGACACTTGATAGTGATACTAATGGGAAAAAAGTGTTCCAGGTGTTCAAGTCAGGGACGCATACACTAACCTATGTTCTGAAAGATAACCGTAATAATGAGGCAAGGGTTGAATATACTTTCGTTGTAAACGAACAGAACCCAATGGAGATTACGGTTAACCCCAAATATTCAAACAAGTTCATGAGGGCACCATTAGATCTATCTATGAGGTCGAGTGTAAAACTAGCTCACTCAGCCGACAGCATTGATAATGTCTCCTTTAAGCTGAATGGCAAAGCTGTAGATGGAGGAAAAAACTACTGGTCCCAGACATTTGAGAACATTATGGAGGGCAGCTACAAGCTTGAAATGGATGTTGTCAGTACGCAGGGCCAGAGAGGGAGTGTAACGGTCGACTTTGACGTGATACCTAACACACCACCGAATTGTAGCCTGACTTATACAGAAACACCGCTGAGCTGGGCTTTTACGGCTAAATGTAATGACCCGGATGGAAAGATATCCAGTTATGTATGGAAGGTTAATGACCAGGTTCGCGGCGTTTTTGGTAGCACAGCTACACTGTCAAAGTCACAAAACAAAGGTAAGCTGGTGGTATCAATCACTGCTTATGATGACAGTGGTGATACGGCAACAAGTTTTATCACACTAAATAACTGACATCATACTGCCCATAGCCCCGTGACTGCTCCCCGCCCTAAAGGGCGGGGCTTCCCACTTCATAGGCCGCAACCGTTGTTATAACGGACTTACGCAGGCCTCCGTGGGCTTTGACGACGTGACCCGCCGCCATTAGTTCTGTTATGCCCTTCAGCCTGATGTTCATCGCCGCATTGATATCGCGATTATGGTGAGTCAGGCAGACAGGGCATTGCCATTCACGTACTTTCAGTGGCATTTCTGCCATCTTGGGACCGCAACAATGGCATGTTTTTGAACTGGCGAACCACTGATCCAGTTTGACCAGGTGGACGCCGGACGCCTCCGCTTTATAGGCCAGTTTCGCCACGAAACCAGACCACGCGGCATCCCCGATATGACGGGCAAGGCGTTTGTTTTTCATCATGTTTGCCGTTTTCAGTGTTTCCACAATCACCGCTTGATTTTCGACGATAATATTTCTGGAAAGTTTGTGCTGAAAATCGTTACGGGCATTGGCTACCCGATCGTGTTGTGCTGCTAGGCGAATACGTGCCTTGCGACGATTCGCGCTTCCCTTCTGTTTACGGGATAGCGCCTTGCTATCGCGACGTAAGCGGCGATAGGCATTGACCAAGTGACGCGGGTTAGGCGTTTTTTTGCCGTCATCGCGTATCAGATAATCTTTCAGGCCAATGTCATAGCCTGTCAGTTGGGTTATGTAGGTCGGCTTCGCTGGCGCTTCCTGTCCATCATCGGCAAGGATTGAGGCGTAGTATTTGCCAGTCGGTGCGCGGCTGATGGTGATGCTTTTCACCTTGCCGACAATCTCCCGGTGAATGTTCGCCCGGATAGGGGAAATCTTCGGGATCTTGATTGTGTCGGCAGTGATTTTCAGGCTACTGCAATGATAGGAGGATTGCGGTCCGTGCTTGCGTTTGAACTTCGGATATTTCGCCCGTTTCTCAAAGAAGTTTTGGAATGCACGATCCAGATTCTGCAAAGATACCTGCAATGCGTTGGAGTCTGCTGCCTTGAGCCAGCTATAGCGGCGGGACTTTTTGGCAATGGGTAGCAGAGGCTGAATATGCTTTGCATTATTCAGCGATACGCCATGTTTTTTGTACCAGTGAGAGCGAATATACAGGGCTTTATTGTACGCAAAATGCACCGCGCCGAATTGCTTTTCCAGCAATTCAGTTTGTTCTTGCGTTGGGTAAATGCGTACTTTTGTCGCTCTATGCATAATGAGTGCTCTGCGATAATATCCATATATCATACGTGTCTAGAGAGATATTTTCAAATGAGTGAGCAGGATAATAAATTTAGCGATTATCTTCGCCGCCGTCATTCGGTAACGAAGCTTGTTGTTCACCTGATTTTCTGCACGAAGTACCGACGCAAGCTGTTAGACGGCACAATGATTGTTCAGATACAGGAAGCGATGCAGCACGCAGCTGAACGGCTGGAGATAGATATTCTGGAAGTGAATGGAGAGGAAGATCACGTTCACGTCCTGGTGGCGTACCCGCCGAAATTATCCGTTAGCGTGCTGGTGAATAACCTGAAATCAATCAGCAGCAGGATGGTGCGCCAGCAAAACACTCACCTGCGAAAACAGTCTAATACAGGCGTTCTCTGGTCACGCTCTTATTTCGCCTGTAGTGCTGGCGGCGCAACAATCGAAACATTGAAGGCTTATGTAGCCTCGCAGAAAACACCAGATTAGCTCCCCTTATATCCCCGCCCGCATTGGGCGAGGGTTTACGGGGCAATTGTTAAATCAGGGCTATTTTTTTATGTAAATCATGAAATTCATCCTGTTATCTGGGAAAAAATACTCACCATTGGGGCATAATGAACTGAAATAATCTTTCAGGACCCATTTTATGTTGATGTCTCTAAGGTATCTTTCACCGCAACGAAGGGGTTTTTTAAAAGTCGACAAATCAATTATTTTGCACTTTGTTATAATTTCCTTATTGATACATTTATTTTTTTCCAGGTTCACTCTGGGCCACGGCCTTCTCTATGGCTGCATCCCTGCAGAATATTACATGGTGGACAACCACGATAAGCAATATGAAATAGGGGATATGATTAACTTTACAATGGACAGAGACGCGAGATTCATTAAGGCTGGTGATAAAGTAATAAAAATTGTCGCCGGTAAGGGGGGGGACAAAATCCAGATTACCGATACATACGTTAAAAACGGAGATCGTGTATTCCCGGTGGATGGAAGTCGCATTGTCAAAAAATACCAAATTGCACCAGAGATTCTGAACCGTGAAGTGACGGTTCCCGCCGGACATATATTTGTTGTAGGACAAACCGACTACTCATGGGATTCCCGTTTTTGGGGAACAGTACCAGAAACGACAATCACAGGAAAAGCATATGCCATCTTCTGAATGCCTCAAAAAGTTACTTTTTTGCTGTCTGCTAACAACTCCTCTTACACATGCTAGTGACTCAGCTGAACCAGCTGGAACTCAAAGTATGGAGTCGATCGTCGGCACGCCTCGTTACAATCCAAGCTCTGTATCTGACAGCGTCCGGGCTGTAATTGAACATACAGGTAAGCTACGAGAAGCGAACACCATGAGTGAAGTAGCTAAGGACATTAAGGAAAACCAACCCACTGAAGTGTTTTCAGAGGATGCTGAAAAGATAAATCAGACAAAAAACGAAACGATGAGAACGCAGTCATCAAGCATAGAAAAAATGTTCGGGAAGTCGGGAATTACAGCACAGGACTTTGAACGGAAACTGGATAACAATAAAAATGAAGAACTATCAACTGATAATGGTTTGACGATATTTGCATCATTCAGCATGCCAGATTATGTTTTGACTGACCTGATTAAAACGGCATCAGAAAATAATGCACGCGTTGTGTTTCGGGGACTTAAGGATGGTGTTGAAAACCTAATTCAGATGCAGATAGTGTTGCGTAATTATATAGCGAATGCCAAAATAAAAAATGAACCTTTAGTCACTCTCGACCCGGAAAGTTTTACGCAGTATAGCGTTAAAGAAGTACCAACTATGGTTTACAAAAAAGATGATAAGACCTATAAGATCAGCGGGTCGATTAACATCAAGTACTTCATGAAACAGATAGAAGAAAACCCTGAAAAAACATCCTTCCCGGTGACTGCCCAAACATTCCCTGTAAAAGAGAAGAGCATAATACAGGAACTGGAGGAGCGCAGTAATAAATATGACTGGGAAGCAGCCAAGAAGAATGCATTAAAATCGACATGGCAAAATCAATGGATGGCCTCCCTTCCTGTATCAGACGAAAATAAAATCTGGTATATCGACCCAACTATTCAGGTAAATGAAGATATTAAAGATAATCAAGGAAATCTTCTGGCAGCTGCCGGTCAAAGAGGTAACCCTCTAGCACAATTACCTCAGAAACTTACCATGATCATCTTCGACCCAATGAATTCAGAGCAGTTAACCTGGGCGAAGATACAGTTTATGCACCGTTTTGGAGAAGGAAAGGTCATGCCTGTCTTTACGCGAATCAAACGTGAAGATGGCTGGAAACATTTGGAAGAGCTCCGTGGACAGTTTTATGGACAAATGTACAAAATCAACCCCGAAATCATTAACCGTTTTCTAATCAAAGCCACTCCATCAATTATTTCCGTTGAAAACACATATTTCAAAGTCCAGCAATTTGCCCAAGCTGATGTGCGCGAGTACACCCGAATTAATCAGCAATCAGAAAAAGAGGTGGCGCAATGATTAAAAAGTTACTTTTACCTGCGTTCACAGCAATTATGCTAAGCCTGGCGCTGCCTGGTATGGCAATAGGTGCTGAAAACGGTAGTGGAATTTGTCAATCAGCTGGCGTATGGAAAGGGTTGATCAAAAATATTTGCTGGAGCTGTATTTTCCCTATGAGAATTATGGGAGTAGGTAAAGCACCAGAAGGAGCCGCCCCTTCAGAACCTGTTTGTTTCTGTACTGACCAGAACGGGGTTCCTGAGGTTGGCTGGCAGCTTTCGTTCTTTCAACCAGTAAAAATGGTTGAAGTAGTTCAGTCCCCGTGGTGTTCACCAGTTCTCGAAGGTGTAAGCCTGCAGGCATCGAGTTTTGATATGGGCAAAGGCGCTACCAATAAACCGAAAGGTGGTAACGAAGCGGGGTTTTATGATGTTCATTTATGGGAATTCCCGATACTGGTCATGCTAAAGCTTCTCATCATGGGGGATTGTACGGCCGAGCCATACATTGATCCGTCTCTGACATATATAAGTGAGGTAGACCCTCTTTGGGAAAATGACCTTCTTACGCTCGTTCTGAATCCAGAGGCTGTAGTGTTTGCAAACCCTATTGCTTCTATGTGGTGTGCAGCAGACTGCGTCAAAGTGACTGCAGGGGCAGATAACTTGAGTGCACACTTTTGCGCCGGAT
The DNA here is from genome assembly GCF_900200035.1 of Klebsiella grimontii. Classification (GTDB taxonomy): domain Bacteria; phylum Pseudomonadota; class Gammaproteobacteria; order Enterobacterales; family Enterobacteriaceae; genus Klebsiella; species Klebsiella grimontii. Next base: position 30,953 of record NZ_FZTC01000002.1, on the reverse strand, counting down.
GCGATGGCAATCTATATCCGTTAACGGGCCACGTATTTGCGAACGACGATTCAGTCAGAGTTTCATCTTTGCTGACACAACGAATGATAACAAAGCTTCACAGACAAGGAATGCTGATGCAAACGATGGGTAAGGATGCGATGTGTGAGCGAGGATTTAGTTACTTCATGCCAAGATCGCAATATCGTTTGTCGATGTTATACCCCGTTCCGGAAGCAGAAGGGCCTGAGTGTTGCCATCGATTAGGTGATTCAGTCCATGACTGGTCCACTAGAAAAGGCGGGCGTAAACGAATAGGTGTTAATAACTACGTATATATGCTGTGGAGATATAATGACTGTTGCGTTAGATATATCCCTTGATAACGGTAAAACATATGAAAAAAATTATTTCTTTGATTTTATCCGTATCCATAATAACTAACACACTGAGTTGGGCATATTATGTCACCCTGATAAACATGGTATTGACCCCAAGGGTTTATGCCGCAAACGAAATATATGAGAGTCTTGAAAATACCTTTGACCTAAGTAACCCCGCTGCAAACAGAACCGCAACGGTTACGACAGATGATATTCTGGAAAAATATAAGAGTAGTGAAGGTGGTTCATACACTGAGAAACTGAATTCATACGACAACACTGGCTCTTCAAGTGTTGATATGAGTAAGTACAGTGGTAAGCAGTTTTCTAATGAGGATGTATTAAACTTTGCAAAAACAGACGGAGCTGATATAGCAGGAACAGTTTCACTTCCAAAGATGAGTGGGAATAACATAACAATTAATGGAACTGAAAATGGAGGAAAGTTACTTTCCCGGAATGAAGATGGAAGTATATCAATTAAACCTAACCCTAATGCTGGTGGCAGAATAACGGGCACCAATACGGCTGAAATGTACAGTTCAGAGCAAAATAATGCTGATGTTCAGTTTAATGCAGATGACAGTTATGGGGATGAGAAGGGGTTTGTAGAGGATATTAAAAACAGGAAAAGTCAGCTTTTTACAGCAAACAGCTATGACGGCCAGGCCTACCGGTCGCTGGTGTCTGCTACCAAGTCGAATCCTATACCTAATATTTCACCAAATGACCCTATGTTCACGAGTGGAAGAAGCGAGATTGCCAATGCAGCAGCCGGAACAGGGCAGTGGCTACAGAATTGCTCAACGCAGACAACTACTTCAACAATTGACAAACACACTCCAGATTATAAGGAGTATTACTGTAATGCACCTAAAAAGGATAATTACAGCAGTTGTACGATAACTCGTGAATTTAGTGTTCCTGTATACATTTCAGGAGGAAATGGCGACCTAAGCGTATGTGGTGACAATTGTATAAGAGTCTGGTTCGGACGACATGGTGATGACTATTTTGATGAGGGCGTGCATGAAAATAGTATGTCACTTCATTTTCACCAGGATGCTGTCATTAAATCTGCCAAAATAGTTTCTGCAGAATGGGATGATCACATGCAGGTCAAAATAGATAACACCCAAATTTTCGCACATATAGATGGTGAATATCGTGATCCGGGTTATGGTTCGCCAAGAAATGGTCTTGAGAGAAAAACATCAAATAAACTACAAGAGCCTATTGATGTTACTGAACAAGTCAAAAAATCAGTATACGATGAGTCAGACAATGAAGTTGAAATGTCATCCACTGTATGGGTAGGTGGTAAAGGCGAAGGGTATTTTGAAGTAGAATTGATATTTGAAAATATTAAACTTGAAGACAAACACATACAAGAACCAGCAGGGTGCTATGAAGCTGTAAAAAAAACAGACTCATTTTGTCGCTTTGATAGATTTAACGATTTGGATGTTGGAACAAAACGACTACCACAGTCTATTCTGCAATATGCGTCACCTCTTTATGACGGAGACACAAATAATATAACCTGGAAAACAAACCTAGAAGGTTATTTCTGTGACCCACTAGGAAAAGAAAAATTATGTCAGTATGACGCATCAGGTAATATCTTGAAAGATGCTGATGGGAATGATGCCTGTTACAACTACGATGATATAAAGACCATGCCAGATGCATGCTCCAAATACTCCACAAACTCGTCGTGTTCGATGTCAAAACAATCGTGTGCAGAAGGATGGTTCGATGAAGGCACGAATCAATGCTATATGTATGAACAAAAATGGACTTGCGATGAAGGCACAACAAGAACCGTTACTATTACTAATGAGTCTAATACTTGCATAGGTATGATCCCATGTTCTGGTGGTACGTGTAATACTGGTGCAAATGAGGAAAATAAAGATTTTGGAAAAGTTGTTGCCTACACAAGCATGGTCCAGAATATGCAGGGTGACGCAATGTGCAGCGACCCAAATGATTCAAACTCCTGCATTGTTTTTTCTGGTGAGAAGCAATGGTGCGGTCGCTCTGTAGGTTTTGTTAATGGACTCGCAAAAACTGACTGCTGCGAAGCTCCTGAAGGAGCAGCTGGTAAGCTTGAAGCCATTATCCTGGCAGGTACCATGTTGAGAAATACAAACTGGAGTAAAATCTCAGCTAAGTTGACGACCTGGACTGGAGGCGAATCCGGTACCTGGGCCTCTATGACTAATTCAGTAGGGCAATGGACGTCCGGAGTATCGTCAAGTGTGGGTCAAATGTGGCAACGAGTGACCGAACCCCTGACGTCAGTGTATGAGTCAGTTACAGGCAACGTTTCTAAACTGATTGGATCTACCACAGTAGAGGGGGGTGGTTCCGCAGCCGCAACTGAGCTTACCAAAGACGGGTTACAGACTGGAGGACTCGCTGCAATTAAACAGCAGTTAATGAATAAAGCTTACGACATGTTACCAGATCAAATCAGAGATTTTGTTTTCAAAAATGCAGCTGAAACAGGCGGGCAGGCTGTATTTTCATCAGCTGTCACCAACTTCATGTTGGCATTGAATGTTATTGGTTGGATTTATACAGCATATCAAATAACAAAAATGCTTCTAGAAATGCTGCTGGCATGCGATCAGAAGGAAATGGAAGCATCAATACACAAGAATCAAGGAGCATGTTTTGTAATTGATACCGAACGTTGTGTTAAATATCTGAACGTCGGATTTACAAAAAAATGTATCAAAAAAGCTACAGATATGTGTTGTTACAACTCGTTATTATCGAGGGTTATAATGCAGCAAGCTTACCCTCAATTAGGTATTAATCCCGTAGAAAGTGGTTGTGTAGGGTTATCAATATCACAGGTTCAGCAACTAGACTGGGATAAAATAGACATGACTGAATATATTGAATCTGCCGTTGTAGCAGGGGAGGTCCCAGATGAATATGCAACATTTACTGAAAGTACTGTTGCTAATATGGGGCCTTATAAGAATGACAATGCACAGTTACCATCAGAACGAGCATTAGAGTCGATGGGTGGTGAGTACAACATGACTAAAGCGAGAGATGAAAATTCGCAGGCATTAAAACCCGAAAATGTAGATTGTTCATATTTACCAAGACCTGCGATCTGTGAAGTAGGATCAGTTTACACTGACCCTATAACCGGAGCTGTATTAAATTAATAAAGAAAGCCGGGGGAACCCGGTTTTCTTTATCACTGAAAAGGTAATACTTGGCTTTGTGATGTTATATTTTAATCTACTCGTTTTTTTAGAGGGAAACCTTTTTTACCAGCAGCACCTTTAATGAAATAGTATTCTTTTCCATTGATCGTGACGCTCGCAAAACCTGGAGACGTACGAGAATCTTGTGGCATCAACCGAAAACCAGGAAAAGAAGATGTATCAAAGACTAGGTCTTTGGGAACAAACCCCATATAGCGAATTATTGAATAATTACCCTTAGGCAGGTTTAATGCTGGAAGTTCATCTCCTGTAGCAGGACGTATAGCTTGGAATGTCAGAAATTCCTTGCCACTACCACCTGCACCTTTTACAACAGAAGGTGTATCACAAGTATCCCAATTATTTATGACTGATTTATTTATGATACATTGAGAGAGCGCGATTTTCTGATTTTCATAAGTAGAATTATTATATTTGGGAGTATCTTTGAGAGCTTCTATAATGATTGATGCCCCAGACTTAACTAGTGTTATATCATCGATCGGAAGTTTGTGAGGATTTTCGACAAAAACAACAAACTGAGGTACCTGAAGATACTCAGCATCAGCTTCAGAATAAAAAGAAGCAGTAAACATCCCAATACCAGCTTTGAGTCCGCCGGTGATAGCTCCTGTCGCCGTATTCAAAAGCATTTTAGAGGCAAGCCCTTCATCGACACCTCCAGAAGCATTCTCAGCTTCTTCGACGTTTACCTGAACCCCAGCCAACGAATACGCGTTTACTGCCATGGATTTTTGAGAATCAGCATGCCAATAAACACCATGTTCTTTTGTAAACATACGGTTATCTGGACTCGTTGGTTGAGAGGCGCAACCGGCCAGAAAAGTGCAGGTGAGGATAGCTATTAATGTTTTTTTCATTGAAATGTCCCAGTGGTTGTTTTCATCATTATTCCATAGAATCTTGCTCGTGCAAGATACTATTTTTTGGCTGGACTACAGAGCAACCAAAATCAAAAACGCTCGTTAAAGTTGAAAAAATCAAGCATAAAAAATATCTAACTTTTTGAGTTTCTCTCCTCTTATTAGGTAAAAATAAATTTCTTCTATGTGAAAATCTATAGATTGGCATCAGGGGAGTAGAAAAGATGAGAAGACATAGTAAGAGACTCAGTGTCGTTAAATGTTTGTATGACGCGAAAAATGTGAACCCTCTACTAAGTGGCATAAGTGTTTTACACAATGCCTCAAAACCTACTATGAGTAACCACAAAAAAGTAACTTTCCGAGAAAAGTTACTTTTCTCAGTCGTTATACCAGGAGTCGTTTCAATGCAACTGTCGCACTCAACAACTGACATCGTTCTCGCCAAGGATTCCATGTATCTTAAGGCTGTCAGTTTCCCTCGATACAGTGGCGGGGAGGTTAAATGAGCAACTTCACTATCTATACTATTGGTGAGACCGATTTCGTCTATACAGCTTTTAATGGGATCGCACTGATTTTTTCCAGCCACGGCTCAAATGAATGGATCAAATTTGCGGCTTATGCTGCCGCTATTGGACTCTTCTATAAATCGATGAAGTGGGTACTAGCACCGAATAAAACAGATGTCCCAATATTCTCATGGATAATGGGGCTGTTGTTCTATTCAATTGCCGTCATTAAAGCCGATGTCACGCTGGAGTCGGTGAAAACAGGCGAGGTCAGAAATATCGATGATGTCCCGCTGTTTATTGCTGCCTCGGGAGAGCTCACTACCGGGTTATTACATGGACTTATTACAGACTGGCGGGCAGCGTTTGACCCGCTCACCCCGGTAGGACAGGTCAGTGATACGCTGGATGACAGCCTGACACTGGGTCCCATGACCAAAATGGTCAAATATATGGAGTGGGGCGGGGAGTCGAGCGGGTTCTGTCAGGCATTCCCGAATACGATGAGCGGAAGTGAAAAACCCGTGACATTCGATGTGTGCAGAATCATTCAGTCTATTGCCCGAGACTGTATAAAAACGACCCAGGATTCAGAGGTTCAGACAGCACTCAGAGGTGTTGCGTTGAATGAAATCTATGCCACTGACCTTGGATCAGTAATAAATGTTATGGACTCAATGACGGCTAACAGCCTGAAGACGGCCAGCGTCCCCATGGTGACATCTACCGGACTGCAGTATGCGTCGTGTACGGATGCATGGGCGGCGGTAAAAGCTGCATTCGCCTCGCCTCAAGGCGCTTCAATTATGAGAAATCTTGGGCAGATGAATCAGTTTATTGCGCCGCAACAAGAGGATAACGGCCAACAAACTGACTTTATCGGCGGTGCGGCCACCACGCTTTTTGGAAGCGCTGGTCAGGCTCACAATATCACAACAGCTGCATTCGTTCTGAATCAGGTCGACAAAGGCGTTCTCCAGTACAGGAAGGCGCTAGGTATAGCGGCAGACTATCAGCTCTTCGAAGCGAGCATGAAAAGAACGAATGCAATGGTTAGTCAAGGGCAGCTCTGGCTCAACATTTCAGGCGCTGCAATATCGTTCCTGGAAATGTTCAGCTACATGGTCGCCCCTTTTGCCCTGATTGCGATCCTGTTTTTAGGGGGGGAAGGTATCGCTTCAGCCGCTAAGTATCTGCAGCTAATTGTATTCGTTAACATGTGGCCGATAACGGCAGTCATGGTAAACGCATACGTGAAGATGGTACTGAATCAACAGTTTGATACATGGACGTCGCTGGGAGCACAGACAACGATGAACTGGGCAAATATGGGGAGCATTCAGGAGACGTACGGCAGCTACCTGTCTGTGGCCTCAGCTCTGTATTGCATGGTACCGATGCTGACTCTGTTCCTGTTGACCACCAGCATTCACCCGATGATGGGGGCGTTGAAAAATGTCACACCAGATGCCCCAAGCAATACCGGCCACGTCACACCAGAGGTTTGGTCAGCGGGGAGTGCGGGTAAACAGTCCTTTGGTGACCAGACACACACAGCAGCCACTTCAACCGGTGGTGGCATGTCGTCAGGAGGGCTTCTCAATTCACCAACCAGGATGATGCCTACCCTTGGCCTCGGGTCAGCTCTTCAAGATACTGTATCTGCAGCAGGTCAGAACAGCATAGGGACTACAAGGCAATCAACCAGGACCGCCTCTCAAATTGTAAATGAAGCCTGGTCCAACTCCTCTCAGGGCAGTCGGACCCAGACTGGTTCGAGCACAACACAGGGAGGAATGAAATTAATGCAGGATATAGGGGCAGCCATCAGTAGTGGCGTAGGCTCTGAAGCAGGCTTATCCACGGATGCCAAGCAGACAAAAGGGTTCGCGGCAGCTTTTGGTGGTGCTGTAGACTTTGCTCTTGGTTTGGCTAAAGGCGGAGGAGGTGGAAATGGGGGAGGGAAAAATGCCCCTCAGGATGCAGGGCAAGCTATAGAAATGGGGGGCGGTTTGAGGGGGTATATACAAACTCGAATTAATAACGATTCCTCTTTAACCGATAGCCAAAAAAAGGCATTTACCGACAGTCTCAATAACGTATTGAAAGATGGAAGTTCGTTTGCCAAAGATATCGCTAAATTTGAATCAAACAGCATCCAAAACGGATTCACTGATTCAGACAGTTATCAAAAAGTAGCACAGCAGATGCAACAACATGCCCAGTCCATCAGTAATTCCGAAACTAATGGATTTAGTAAAACTGGAGGCCAGGCTTCCCAACTTTCCATGAGTAACAGCCTCAACATTGACGGAGGAGTGCTGTCAGACACGATGAGCAAACCGGCCACTGAAAAATCTGTCGGAGATTTCTGGTCGTCACTTGGCGGGAACCGCGAAGCTGCTGTTGCAGAATGGAAATCCATGAAAGATACGTTGAACGGTAGCAATACACTGGGAGACACGAAAAATGGTAATGATGCATTTGTTAAACAGATGTTTAACAAAGCAGATGAGTTAACCAGGATGGGCTCCGGTGAAACGGTAGCGCAGAATCTGGGAGACATTCAACAAACATCGAAAATGTTTAAAAATGCGATCAGTATGATGGGTGCTAACGCCGGGATCCTTGCGCCAGCAGCGGAAAAACTGGATCAGTTCGTTGGTCTCGGTAGCGGTGGCAATTATGCCAGCCATCAGGAACAAACACAGAAAGCCCCTGATACTTCTGCTGTACCTGGCACAGGCGACATTTCTGGCAACTTCAATAGCCAGCGTGGTCAGGTTACAGGTGGACTGGGCGAACGCCGGGAAGCAGCGAAAACACAGCCTGGAACAACCATCGGGGGAATGTCAGCACAATCCCTCAAAGAAGATGATGCTAAACAGTTTGTCGCTAATCGGTCTGGTGAGAATGAGGGCAGGATCCTTTCTACGAGTCAGAGAGAAGCTCTTCAAAATGTCCGGGAGAAATTACCAGAGAGCAACCAAAAAGAAACACTGGGAAAAGCTCTGCAGGCAGCTGATAAAGACTCCCTGCCGGTAAAAATCGCCGGTGGCGTTCAGTCTGCAATACTGGGTGATGCAGAGTCAGTAGATTACGATGCAGCAACACAGCAAACCATGAGTAATATGCAATCAAGAGAACCACCAAAAAATGCTGAATCATTCCGTCCATCTGGAGATAAAACAGCGGATGCTAAAGAAACGTTAACCCAGGCGGCATTACACAGCGAAAATGCCCGACATCAGACTGGTGAGGCCAGGGAAAAAAGCCTCGCCCAGAGTGAAGCTTACCGCAATTCATATAACAATGTAACCGGTGGTAATCTGACAACATCGGATGTTTCTCGTGTTGCTCGATTAGGCGCAGACGGAAAAAACAATGGATTTGAAAATGGGCTATCAGATGTCGTTAAATCCGTTGTCAGTGGCTCGGGAACGACAGGTGCGCGTCCGGCCACCGGTACAGCTGATTATCATTTGGGTGAAGGCATACGCGATAACAATGGGCATGCGCCAGGAATAATGAACAAAATAGGAGCGGCGGCTGAGAAGGCGGTCGATAATTCCCCACTTGCGCAGCGAATCTTTACAGGTGCAGGTTCGGATCGTCATGTTGCTAATTCCATGGAAATTAGTGGTGGGTCTTCTCAAGGAACACTCATCGGCAATATGACTAATAACATTCAACTGGAACAGACAATTGCTGGTGCACAAAATACCCCAGGCATTACGGAAGATAAATTCACCAGAATGTCCGATCAAAGTCAACAGATGATGAGCAATGTGCAACACCGTTTATCTGAAGATCCTAGATATGGGCCAGAAGCAGCAGCAGATTATCCCCGGTTTGTAGGTAATCTGTCTGGAAATCTAAGCGAAAGAGAGTCGTCTGACAAGGCTAAAGAATTCCTTGATAAACATCGGAAATCCTAACCAAAAAGGCCAGCTAATGCTGGCCTTTTTATTTTAGTTATCGTCAGAAGAACTATGTGAGTCTATTTCTTTGACGTAGTAAAAATGTTCGAGAGAACGCGGATCAGATATATCCCACTCTCGTACCTTTAAAAAATTCTCATTTATTTTGCGACCACTGCCACTAAATTTCGAAGTGTGGTTCACAGAGCTATCTTTGACTTTTTGACTCCGAAATAGCGGGTACTTACGCCCAACCGTGATGAAGCGGTAGACGAGAATTGCCAGACAGAAAAAATAAAACAGATACTTGTAGTCGGCAAGGTAATCAGCAACAAAATCAGCATTCATGGTTGCATCCTCAATTCGTCATCATTGAATAGATTATAAACTATTTGAGCGCTGCACCAACCCCCTAATTTGAGCTGATGTCCAGTTGGGAAAGTTACTTTTTGCTGAAAAAGCCTTAAGCGATAACCCCCGCATACGGGGGACAATCATCTGGGTGATATCCAGCAAGCATCTCAAATGCGATAACCCCCGCGACCGGGGGACAAACGCCTACCCACCTGTTTTACTGAATGCATTGCTCCGATAACCCCCGCGACCGGGGGACATACTTTCGGTACAAGTTGATTGACCACCGACTTGTTGATTATAGGCGATCGACTCGCCGAACCAAGCCTCTAATTTGTACTGAGGGGCAAAGTGAAAAAAGTTACTTTTTGCTGAAACGACAGTTATCAATAACCCCGCTTGTGGGAAGGATATCAAGTTCAGTACACGGCCTGGATGTTAATTTCAGCGCCGCATGCTTGCGCGTATTTGCTCAGTGTCTTCATGCTGGCCCCCAAAGGGTTCCCCTCGAGGCGGCTAATAGCAGATGGAGTGATCCCCATCCGTTCCGCTAGGGCAGATTTGCTTAACCCAGCCTTTTCTCGCATGTCGTACAGCATTTCGACCAGTGCCAGCTCTTTATCTGCTTCCTGGTAAGCCCGGATTGCCTCCGGGGTGTTGAGCAGACTTTCTTTGACCTGGTTAAATGGGATGCCTTCTACTTTCATTTTTTTACCGCATAGAAGTGACTGACACACCAACGCTTTTATTTAATTGATGTAATGCCAGCTCAATAGTTTCCACTTTGGACGAGTGCTCGACATCGAGCAGCCTGTCGATTTGAGTTCCATTTTTCCCAAGCTTACGGGCCAGCTCTGCTTTGCGTGTTCCTGTCTCGATCATTGCATTGTGTAATGCCGCCTTCATTGCAGGCAAGACGGGTAGCGAGACCACATATTCATTTTCCAGAGGCTTGCTTCCAACAGGAACGGGGCGTCGCTCTTCTATCTCAATAGCTACAGCTGCCACCAGACCGAAGCTGGCTTCAAGCAGCGCCTCTTCTACAGTATCGCCCACAGAATTAAACAGGGGCAGATCTCGGCATGATACGATATACGCGCCGGTGCTTTCGTCGCGTTCCAGTTTTACCGGATAGTTAAACATAGAGAAGCTCCAATAGGGCGTTTTTGCTGAAAAAGGCTGGGGCTTAAAGCCCGAGGTCCTTCAATATTTTCTTACGTAGCGGTTCGGGCATTTCCTTTGAACCGTGATCTGGAAATACAGACCGCTTCCCGTTCAAGCTAACTTTTTGGTGGCTACCGCCTCCAGGTGCCTTCTTGAACTCTGCCCCCTGCTGGATTAGCCAGCGTCTGAACACTGAATATTTCACAAGTTTCCTTATGCAATTTATCCTTCATGGGCAGGAAGAATAATAACACACCAGAGATAAAATACAACAAAAAAGAAATTAAAAATAACATTTATGTGTATAAAAAGACTGGATGTGTTTAGCGAAAAACGCCGTAAACCCTCGCCCAGTTCGGGCGGGGATATAAGGCGAAAAGCCCGCAGGGCTTTAAAGATCAATCAGGCGTTGACTGACTCTGAAATTCCAGCAGTAATACGCGATGCTTTACATCTCAAGCCCGGTGAGTACATCAACTACACCTTGCTTGCTGGTGGTAAGGTCATCATGTCCAGACAGGAAGGGAAACAGAACGACCCGGTTGTATCGAAGTTTCTGGACTTTATTGAAGATGACATGAAGAAAAACCCGCAGAACATAGCACCTGTGCCGGTCGTATTCTGGGAAGGTATCAAAGCATTAACTGCTGGGGTTGAAGTCGATTTGGACGCACTGATTACCGATAACTAAAGACCTGAACGAATGCGCTCTTAATTTCTGTGTTTGGTCAAATTGTAAATATCATCATTCTCACGTTTACCGACGCCAATTACGGTGACCGTCACAACATCATCGTTGACACTGTAAACCAGTCGGTAGCCTGCGCCACGGAGCTTTATTTTGTACTGGTCTTTGCGTCCATGGAGTTGCGATGCGGGCACCCGTGGGTTCAACAGGCGCTCAGCGAGCTTCTTTTTGAATTGTTCCCTAATGGTATGGCCCAATTTTTTCCATTCTTTCAGAGCTGATTCATTAAAGGCCAGCTTATAGGTCATCTAGACTGACCTCGATTACAGCCTCACCAATTCGCTCATCAGCAATACGACCCAACTCCTGATCTTCAAGAAGCTCCATCAGTTGAGCATACAGAGCAGGCGGTACACAGTAAAAAGCGGGTTCGTTGCGATTGAGTATGGCTACCGGGGCACCTTCTCCTGCATTGAAAGTACCCATAGGATCACGTTTAAGCTCTGTGATGCTTGCTGCAGTAGTGGTTAGTACCTGAAATGCCATAAAAAAACTCTCCTATTCAGAGCCTCAATAATAGCACGCTTAAGAGTGCTTTTAAAGGTGCTTTTTATCAGTTAAGCTCCCTAGAAACCTCGTCCCGTGCGGGTTGGAATCCTCGCCCTGTTTTGAACTGCATCCCAAAAGTTGGACTCCAACTGAGTAAAGGTGCAGTACATTCTGGGCGGGAGCAGTCAATGATACAAAATAATGAAGAAAAAACGAAAAACAGCCTCTATTTCAAAAAATACTTTCCTCAATGTGCCATGATTTATGCAGAAACATGAGGGAGTTAAGATGTCATCAAGTACTGAAGAACAAGAACGTGTTATACGGAATATGGATAAAAACACGATGGTGATTGCTTGTCCTGGGAGTGGCAAATCTTTCACTATGAAGGAGGGGACAAAAGCCATTTTTCAACGTCATCCTTTGGCCAGGGTATCCCTTGTGACCTTTACCCGAGCGGCCACAGACTCTTTAAAAAATAGCCTGCAGAAAATGATAGAGCCGAGGTTTATTAACCGTATAGAGGTCGATACTTTTCATGGTTTTATAAAAAAAATGGTAAACCAGACCGGTTGGAAAGGAGGGCTTCTAATCGGACACAAACAAATGGCGATGGTATCCCGCGTACAAAAACATCTTAACTACCATGAAAGTGTGAACGACATAATGCCATTTATTGACGGGATTGGCCGTGAGCTCAATCCTGATATTATTAAGATAAAATATACACGTGACCAAATAGCATTTTACAACGAGTACATGAATTTTTGTAAAAAAGATAATGTTGCAGATTTCAACTCGTTATCAAAATATGTTGTTGGCATGCTAAGTACAGATAAAATGAGGCCATTAGGGATCACTCATCTGATTGTAGACGAAGTACAGGATACCGATGGAATTCAATTCACATGGATTTCAGAACACGCCAAAAGAGGGATCAATACCACCATAGTTGGCGATGATGACCAGACAATATACAGTTTCAGAGATGCAGGTGGAGTGAAGATCTTTCGTCAATTTGATAAAGCGTATAACCCAAACGTTTTTCACCTGACCAAATGTTTCAGGTGCGCACCGTTGATCCTAAAATTTGCTGATACTGTGATCAGGAAGAACAAAGCCCGCTATGAAAAGAGTCTCGTGTCAGGCAGAAAGGGGGATAAAGGAAAAGTAACTTTTATAAGATCGGATAACGCTGACGACCAATTTGATGTGATCAAGGAGCTGGTGGAGAAAAACCCTCATGACTGGGCGATTTTAAGCCGAAACAACACGACACTCGACAAAATGGAAAGTTATCTTGAAGTACCGGTTGCAAGGATAGGGGGGAAATCCTTCTGGGAAGGGCTGGAGCCCAGTAATATCCTTCACCTGTTCACCTACTTCAGGCAACCTGGTAACGTAGGTCTGATGAAACGCGTGCTTTCGTTTCTAAATGAAGATGAGCAAATCCTTGATGTGTTATGGAAACAGATGAGTGCCAGAAAAGTTACTTTTCAGCAAACGGACTTACCCAATGATTCTTCTGTGCTCACTAAAATGCTGCATAAGCATATGACCCTGATGTTGACAGACACGCAAAGTAAGGAAGAGATAGAAAACCGGTTCAAAAAAATCAAAGAATGGTTAGAAATGGCCGGATACAAAATGTTCAATACAAAAGGTGATCCATCAGTTACCCGGATATCGTTAATGTCATGCTATCGATGGGCAATCAAAGATGGATGGCTGAAAATGCTTAATATTGCTGCTGGCATGACGATGGGGAGCAAAAAAGAGTCAACTGATACTGAGCAGAGTGGAATATGTCTTTGCACATTACATGGCTCAAAGGGCTTGGAATGGAAAAAAGTAATAATTATAAATTGCAACAATGACCAAATACCATCACCAAAAGCCATTGAGGATGATGGTATTGAGGAGGAGCGTCGATTATTTTTTGTAGGGATGACACGCGCCGAGTTGGAACTTTACATAACATGGCATGGAACACCATCTGAGTTTATAACTGAATCGTTTCCTAAAGTAGTTGAGTTATCAGAGGAATATGCCGTGGTGGATGGGGAAGAAGATTTCTGTTTACAATGAAAGATTGTTGATGTATAAATTTATCAATAGTTAGTTTTAATACCTATACCCCTTCTAAGATATCCATAAATGGATAGCTCATTTTTGAGTTGCGACACCAGAGCCTCTTCTAAATAGAGTGGCGCTGGTGCGATTACTCACGTCTGCATTTCCACAACTCGTAGCTGATTTACTTTTAAAAAGTAACTTTCTACGGACTTCTTAATGCCAGAAAAGTATAAATTCAGGCGGTTTGTTACTTCCGGGTGATAAATGACGGCATATGCCATTTCAACTAAAACTGAATATATGGTTTTAGTAAATTCGATCCCAACCAAAGGTATTTAAAATGACTACTTCCGCTACAACTGCTACTACTGCTACTACTGCTAAATCTACCCCTATTAAAGCTTCAGAAGCTTCAGCCACCGCTGCTATTATTTCACTACCGGATGCCACCCAAATTGATAAAGATTCAATTTTATTGGCTTATGTAAAAGAATTTTATGGTGAAGTAATTCCACCATCTAATACTGGTAGTGATATTTGTAAAATTGATAAAGGCACTGATGACGATAAGGCATACATTTGGTATATGACAGATTCTGTCAGTCGCGTAATCGAGTTAAAGGCGCTTGAAGAAAGTTCTAAACTGAAGCATCTTGTTGGTTCAGAACGCTCGGTGATCTACAGTGTAAATGTTAGCGATACCTTCATTAAGAAAATCACCCTCGATGAGGCTGAGCAACTTCTTGAAGAGTTTCCTGATATTCCCCGCGAAAAAACACTAGATGCATTCTTATCATCACTGGATGTTAAACTTGAAGAATTAAATATCAGCTCTATTGTTTCGTCGGAAAATCTTAACTTCGGTAAAGACAAACTGATAAAACTGGGTGCTATTAAAGTTAGTCAATGGCTTGAACTAGTAATCGATGAGATCCACGTTTTTTATAAACGTGAGCACTTTACTGAAACTGTTGAATCTCATCATGAGGACCTCAATGATTTTTACAGTAAATTGAAACCTCTAATGAAAGAGTTCGGTCTCAAAGATAAACATTACGGCTTATCTTTTAAAGAGATGATGATTCACAAAGTTACTGGTTTTGACTTTGTTGTAGCTGATTCAATGTCTAAGTTGCTCAAGCTTGAAGCATCCTTGAAAGATGATGAATCAAGAGCCGCGGCTATCAATCAGGAAACATCGCTTAATGATGTCATCTCTGAAATTCCAGAGAAAGCAGTCTCAATTTTTGACAAGGTCGTATCAAGAGTACTCAAAGGTGCTGCTTGCATAGGCATTCTCTATTTTGGGGCTTCAACTATTATTAACTTTGTTAGTTATCTTTAACAGCTACCTTATTGATTAAGGTGAGTTAAAGAAAGATGAATACTAAAAACACTGTTTTTTAATTATATACTTCCCATCCATAAGGAGAAAAGAGACTCCTTCTGGGTCTCTTTTTATTTTTTAAAAGAGGCCTAAATGTTTACTAATCATATTAATACTGTCTGTGTTTCCGGTGAGGTTAATAAGGTTATAATTCGTCCAGAATATGACACTATTATGTTAATACTGGATAACAAACAAGAAATGGAAAATAATGGTAAAGTCGAAATGGTCGTTTCCCCTATCCAGGTGAAGATACCACAAGACCTGTATGATAAGGAATTTAAGGAAATTATTCGAGGTGATAGCCTTATGATTTCTGGTTGTCTTGTTACTGATAAAGTGTCTTCTGGTGAATTCACGGTCGTCAGAGTTCAAGCCCAGAAATTGCTTCATAGAGTACCTAAACCGATAGAAGGCTTTGGTGCTTCAAGGTTCTTAACGCGTTAAATTTCTTTAACCCTATAGGGAGAAATCCCTTTTGGGTTTCTCCGTTGGAGAGACCTATCATGCATTTATGTAGTAAATTTAAAAGGATTGTTAATGAAAACCAACTTAGTTTTAGCTTCTTTTCATTCGAGGAAGATGAAGTTAAGGAGAAGGTATATAAACCTGTGGTTTCATCTTCAATCAATGAATCTGATATAGGTGACGTATCAACCTATGAATATCAGGAGCTTGATGATTTCGTTTGGTCTGATGAACATATTTCCACATTGTTCTATAAGTTGATGGAATCATCATTTGTAACTGTTCAGTACCATATAGACCATTCCATGGTTTATAAAATCGATTCACATGGTTATCGATATTTAACACCTAAATTAAAATTGGAGTTAGACTGGTACTGTACTAAACAATTTCAAATCGTGTGTCATTACTTTGGATATGACCCCGATGAAATTATTCTGTTTATAAAGTCAAGGCTCTTACTTGAGGTGCGTTCAAGAGAGTCAATGCAAAACCTTATCAATTCATTAAACACTGACAACTTAACATTTTCACACCCTATTATAGGCCCGCTGAAATGGTCAGATTTTTTGGATCCAGGTTATTGCGACTCAAGGAGATCGTTAATTATAAAATGGTCAATAGCAGACAGATTGAAACTCTTTAAAAAGATTTTCGACGAGCAAATGCTAATCCTTGAAAATTTAAGTGAGAATGGTGCATGGACATGGGATCGAATTAAAGATTCATACGTCCTAAAAACTGAAGCCGTTGATTATATTCAGTGGTTATATTCAGATGCATGTAAAGTTATTTCTCATGCATACGGATTTGATTACGGATTACTTTTAAACACTTCAAAAGCCATTATCAAAAACAGACTTTACTTTACATATATGAAATGGGGTTATTTATGACACACGCTACCGCCGCTAATAATACATTCAATATTGTTTCTCTTACTGCTAATGAAGACTCAGAATCGGAGATTAAATATTTCGAATCACATGAATTAACCAAAGCAGTAGAATACGAAGATTGTGATGATTACATTCTTGTTCGTGCGAATGAGCATTTTAATGTAAGCAGCTTTTCTGAAAATGACGTTGTACCAATTTTCAAAAAAGTCACTCCTTTTCGTGCACTACTTAATAGTAAGTACCGTCCAAATCCGATAACCCTTCGTCGAATGATCAAGTTGCTCATGAATAATGAGATAACAGCTGGAATTTGTCTGCAAGGAGAGTCAGGGTCTGGTAAAACTGAGCTGGCATTATATATCAGCCACATGCTTAACTGGCCTATCACCATCAAGCAAATCAATAACGAATTATCTATTGATGACCTTGAAGGTATGAGAACGCTGGAAAATGGTAATACACGGTATGTATATAGTGACCTTGTCCAAGGCTATCGTGATGGTCACATCATTCTTCTTGATGAGATTGATAAAATAAATCCCGATACTGCTGCTAAGTTACATATGCCATTAGAACGTAAACCGTGGGCAACTGCGAAAGAAGGAGGCGATTTGATTCATGCAAATCGTTTCACAAGATTTATTGGCACTGCTAATACGAACATGAGCGGAGATGATATGCGTTTCGCTTCTTCACAGTCTCAAGACTCTGCATTTATTAAGCGGTTTTTAATATTGCCGATGTTTAGACCTGACGAAAAAGATATGTATAACGCTGCAGAGGCTCACTTCCCTGAACTGAGTCCTTCATGTTTGAGAGTGTTTGCTAAAGTTGCTTTTGAGCTCAACAATCTGAAAGACGACGAGTTGGTTATGGATATTCGTGAACTCATATCATGGATTGCCACTTCGAAAGTTCTTGATGAAGAAATTTCTGTAGGGTTCACAATTGCATTCACTTCTAAGTTATCTTCTGAAGCAAGAAGTAGGGCGGATATATTGCTTGAACAATTGTTCCCAGAAGAAATGTTTCTTTCAATTTCACAATTGAAGTAGAAAGTTAATCTTAATTCCGTACTTTATAAAACCCCACCGGGAAATATTTTCCCTCTGGGAGATATTTTTCCGGTGTACACTGGAGAAATATCATGGCTAAAATCAAAATTGCTGCTATTGCCGATACCACTCACATCAGCAAATCCGTTCAAACTTTCATTGATCGCCATCCTGAACTTCAAGATGGTGCCGTTATCATTAAGGTAGATGTCGAAGGTTCGCAGGGTCGCCGTCGTACTAATGAAATAAGACAGTTTTTTGTTGAAGATGAAGTATCAGACCAGTCCAGCGTTAGCAAGGTTGAAATTCAATGGATTTCCAGCAAGGCTTTGAACTTTAAAAGCGCCGTGCATACGCGACTAAGTAATTTAAAGCGTAAATATTGCATTCCATTCAGCTCAATGAACATACTTCCGACATCTAAACTGGAGGAGTACTTAATTGAAGTTGAAGCCGTCCGAGAGTACTTCAAAGAAGGTATCCAGAATGCTTTAGAACGTTATGAAGAGTACATTCAGATGGAAAAAGATAGAAGTCCCAAAATTGCAGACTTGATTGAAAAATTGAGAATGACAAAGACAGACTTCGAAAATTCTTTTCTTTTCCAGGTTAGCCACCCTATACCTTTCACACCAATATCAATTGATGGGGAGGATTTAGGTGACCGCTATACAGTGGGTTTAATTAAAGATATCGCGGCGACTGCTGAATCTATTTATGCTTCCTGCACTAAGCCAAAGATTGACCAGACTTTTGTAGAGAAACTTGCTAATTTGAAGGAAAAGGTTGTTAGTTTTATGTTTATGGATAATCGGGCAACTAAAATTGCTGATTCAATTCAAAGCGTATTAAACCACCTTCCGAATGGAAATTTGGATTCGGCCCTTCACATGAGTTTGTTCCGCGAGTGGTTATTACTTTTAAGTGATACTGACCGTTTGAACAAAATCATGGATGGAGATGATTTAGTAACTAGTTTCATTTCCGAAATTAAAAATAGATTTAATGATTTAGATGATAAATTGGTCAATAATTCAAGCTTGAAATTTGTCGATCCGTTTGCAACTAAATCACCTCAGGCTAATACCCAGAGTAGTTCATTACCTTTAGTGTCAAAAAATGATGGCGTGCAGAAAAAAGTAACTTTCGGAACGTCACTCAATTTTTGATTATTCAATTCCCTCGTGGGCATACCCACTTGGGTGCGCCCATTTAATATAATATGGGTGTTTTATGTCTATTAAATTAAGTTCTTCTTTGCGTTCAAAGTTAGCAGCTCAGAATATCGCTCGTGTCATTGGTGCTGACCCTGACCTTACCATTAGGTTTGCCGGTCGCAAAATGAACCCACGAATTGATATGGTTAAAAAAATAATATATTTACCTGATGGTGACTTTAGTAATGATAAATACTGGAAGTTATGCTCTGGTTGGATTAGTCATGAAGGTGGTCATAATCGTTTTACTGAATTAGAAACCTGCATAAGTTTTGAGAATGAGTACCTTTCAAAATTACCAGGTTTTGATCATATATTAGCTGATGGTGTTCCTGTTTTCTCTTCAGAAAACGATGAGAAGAAAGCACGAATTAAGTTAAAAAGACTTCATCGGGAAATCAACCTTTTTGAAGACATTCAGATGGAGGAGAAAACTGGGAATCTTTTTCCATTATCTAAATCGATGCTTTCTGAAGTGTATTCTTTAATGGTTCAAGATGGTTACATGACTGCAGATGGAAAAAATATAGTTTCATATGTGGAAATGTACATTTTAAATAAACTCCGAGTCAACCAATTAGGGCAAGAAGGCATTCCTGAGATTTTAAAAAATTTCTTTGATCTTGCTGATACTACTCTATTAGGTTTGAAAGATCGTTTTGATTCATTAATCGCAGAAGCTACCGGTGTTAATTCAACTCTTATGGCATGTGATTTAGGATTAAAACTTCATGAAGAGTTTGAAAAATTACGTGATGATCTAAAAGAGAAAGAAGAAGAGCAGAAGAAACATGATGATTCTGATGACTCTGATGACTCTGATGACTCTGATGACTCTGATGATTCTGATGATTCTGATGACTCTGATGACTCTGATGACTCTGATGACTCTGATGACTCTGATGACTCTGATGACTCTGATGACTCTGATGACTCTGATGACTCTGATGATTCTGATGATTCTGACAGCTCCGATGATTCTTCTTTAAGTGATAATTCAGATCTAAAACCTGTTTACTCACCCGAACAGATAAAAAAGGCCATAGAGGATCTTGATAATTATCTTGATTCTGACAATGACCAAACACCATCGCATGATTTTCATGAAGCTCTTAAAAAAGCAATTACCGTGATGGCAGCATCATTCAGTGATGAAGATGTTACAAATTACGGGGTTCGCATCGGTTTTATCCGTCTTACTGAAGAGGACTATACTAAAGCACAAAATAATTCACGTGACCTAAGAAAGTTACTTTCTTCTCTATTAAAACAGAATGTCCGCCGTAACAACCGGCTTACAGACCGTGGAGCTCGCCTTCATGGAAGAAAGCTTGTTGAGGTACCTATGGGCGCAACATCTGTCTTTAAGAAAGGTGGGGATGGATGGAAGCGATCTGACGTGGGTATAGTTAATCTACGTGATATCTCGGCATCTATGTATGAAGTTGGTGAACTAGCTTTAAATGCTAACCTCGCTTTTACCTTGGCTTGTGAGTCGGTAAACAATATTGATGTTGCTGATGTTGTTTATCCGGTCCAGAAAGAAGGTTTTATAGACATTCTTAAGCCATTTAACGAATCAGTTGCTCACAATTTCTCTGATTACGAAAATGTAAGTAGCGGATTACATACTCCAACTGCTGAAGCGATAAATGAATGCGTAGAATATTTATTACGTTTCAATTTTACACGTAAGGTTATTTTTATAGCGACAGATGGTTTACCGTCTAGTCCTGTAGAATGCGTTAGCAGAGCAGTTGAACATGCCAAGAAACATGGTATAGAAATTGTCTGTATCGGTTATGGCATTGAAAAACCACAAGGCTTCGACGGCGTTTATTTTAAAACAATAAACGATATATCTGAATTAATTCCTTTGTATAAGGAATTAATCAGAAGTCTGGTCTAAATTTAAATACCTTCCCCTGCGGGCTTATATACCCGCCTGGGTGTATTTGCTCGCCTTTTAGGAGCAAATATATGAAAGGTGAAAAATATATTAAGCGTGTCCGAGTTGACTCTCGTCAATTGGACGGTGGAATGATCGGAACCAAGATATACGTTACTGAAGGAGAAGTTGTTGACGGTGTATTGCCGGTTGAACGTCTTGTGCGTGATTCCAGCTTTTCCGAGGAAAATTCTGAAGTAATGGACTCAGTAGTTGACAAACTGGTGAGTAAATATCGGAATAACGGTTACGAAATCTTATAAATGAATGTGCCACCCTGTGGCACTTCCTTCATTCTGCGTTGTGGGTTTCTCAATGTTATCTGCACAGCAGTAGGCATTGTGAAACCCACAATGTCAGCCAGGAGAATATTATGAGTCATTCTACAAGTTCTAATTTACCGGCTAAATCACCAATGCAGCATGCACAAGAGACATTTGACCTCGTCAAGTCTCACGTTCATCAATTGGGTGGATGGCGTAATGTTCTGTCCTTTTATCCTGAATTTCATGAGGCGTTAGAAAAAGCACCTCGCTCCGTAAAATGCCCGTTTACAGGCGACGGCAAAACGAAATTTAGATTTAAAGACCGTTCACTAGAAAGTGTTCATGCTATACATGAAGATTATCCACATAATGCATTCATTGATGGCATTGATTTAATTGCTGAACTTAAAAATGTTAGTAAAACGCAGGCAGCTAAAGACATTCTGGAAATGATGGGTGTTTCTAAAGTCAGAAAGTTGAATGAAGCTGATCGCGTTAATATCGTTCTTTATGAGAAAAAAGCTTCATCTTTCTCCGATATCGGTGAGGAGGAAAGGCTTGATCGCATAAAGAAATTAGAAGCTGTATACAAATATACTAACGTTGCGACTCCTGATTCTTTAGTAGCGCGATATCTTTCAGGGCGCGGAATCAAGAGGATTCTCACAAAGTTACCTGCAAGCCTGGGGTTAAATCCAAAAATGCGTTACTGGCATGGTGCTAATAAACCTGCCAGCTTTCACCCCACGATGGTTGCTATCTTTAACGATAAGTTAGGTCGCAATTGCACTATCCATAAAACTCATCTTAGTGATGATGGGCTTGTAAAAGCAGATGTTGAAAACCCAAAGTTAATGATGAAACCGGTCTATCAGATGAATGGTGGCTCGATCCAGTTGTTTAAACCAACCTATGATGAAATGTCTAAGGCTTGGTTTTTGGGTATCAGCGAAGGTATAGAGAATGCGTTGTCTGTAACTGAGGCAACTTCAATACCATGCTGGGCATCTTCAAGTTCTACGTTTATGGAAATGCTGGAAATTCCTGATCATTTTATGCCTCCTTCTGATTGCGAGTTCATCGAATTGACAATTTGGGCAGATAAAGATCGGGTTAATCCAAAAACAGGTAATGCTGCGGGAGAAACTGCTGCACAGGTTCTTAAGACCCGAATGGAACCATTATTCGCTGCACGCTATCCTCACGCGAATGTCCATGTTCACATTTTCTTACCAGAAATTGATATTCCTGATGGTAAGAAAGGTGTCGACTGGAATGATGTGCTGATACTCAATGGGACAGAAACTTTTCCTGGTAAACTTGAAGAAAAGTTTTTCGACCTGATTAAGTAATTATCATAACCCATACAGGGAGAGTTCTCCCTGTGGGGGCTCTCTCATTTAACATTAAGAGAGCCTGTTATGAACAATATTTCTGCAATTGATATTGAATCGGTATTCGCCTGGGTAAAAGATAACTTCATTTTGAAGCATTCCTCCACTCTTGTTAATACACCGTGGTATGACTACGACATAGAGACAGATTTGCGTTTAATCAAGCAAGCCTTAATCAATGGTAACTCTGAATTTATCTACGTTGTTCGCGATCATGGCACCATGTTGCTTTTGTTATCTGAATTTCACTCCTCCATGGCACTTGATTGGGATGGTAGTGAGGACTTTGCATATTATCATTGTAAAATGTTTAGCATGCAGAGCGTCCGTCTCACAAAGCAAAATGCCGGTGTTCTGTTAGATCGAGGGCCTTTACTTAAGTCTTTTAGCGGTGGCAACAAAAACACCTATCTGAAAGAGATTTTAGATTTTGTTAATAATAAAGGTTTTAACTCCGATCCCGTACGGTCACTCTTTGACTGCCTTCACATCGGAGAGGAGTTAAACCTTCCCTCAATGAAGAACTTCATTGCGCGAGTTGAAAACCATCTTCGCTGCTTAAATTAATTCTTCATTGTTGTCTATAAAAAATAGCGCATATTTTATGCGCTTTTTTTTTGCCAAAAATTTTTCTCTAAGTCTGATTTTTAGTCCCTTAGTCCAGAAACTTTGCCTTTCTACTGTGATTTAATAGTTTAAAGGAGGGCTGATGAACTACAGACACGAATGCTATGGCCTAGAAAAGTTACTTTTGGCCGATGATGATTTCCTTCTCTACCTTTTTGGTGGGGACAATGCTGAAGCTTTACGTACGGACTTGAAATTGCGTTATGCAGCCGGTGAACGACTTATCACAACGCAAAATTGTCCAGACTTTTCACCTGTCAGGGGTTGCCCTGGGCATGAGAGAGAGTGTGTTGATGAGTAACCCGTATGACCTTTCAATGTATTCATTACTGGTTGTGATGGTCATTTTGGCCCTTGTTTCAACGTGGTATGCAAAAGACCACAAAATAAACTTTTATTTGTTCCTTCTCAGCATAGTTACTTTTGTTGCTTTATTGGCTGTCGGGCTTATCAACTGGTTCGTTGAAGGCTCAGTTTATGGTGCTTTAATCACAAGTGCAGGTATCATTTGTCTCAGTATGACCAGACTGAGACTGTTAGTTTATCGCTATAGCATTAAGGCCAGTGTTAAAAGCATCGTATCTTCGGTTACTGATGGTAGAAGGGTGGTTTTCATTGCTCACGATAATTTAGACCTGAGAGAAGTCGTCTTATCCTTGTTCAGCCATCACTTACCAACACAATCACGCATAGTACGTGGTCCTCTGGGTTTCGGAATGGATAATGATATTGATTTCATAAAACAACATAACCTTTCTGATAAGGGGTACCTGGTTATCTTCTTAAACCAGGAAGATTCATACTCATGGTTAAAGCTCATCGCAGATGGTGCACCAGAAAAGGCAGTTGCTTTTAATTTTGATTATATTCCAGATCTGGAGAGCAAACATGAAAACGAATGATGTGCATGGCGCAGCTGACGGCTTGCCGGTGAACACGCTTGTCATTGACACAGCAACAGCACGTCGTTTTGAATGTGTAAAAGAGAGGGTGCGTAGACTCGGGTTCAATAACATATCCGACCCTGAAATTATTGACGCAATCTTGTCTGAAATAACAACAGCTGATGCTGCTGGTATTATTATCGAGTACAAATTAAAAAATACCAAACCTCTGCTCTCGATAGATTAGGGCTTTACAGAGCATTTTTTTATGCTTTCATATTCATTAATGAAAAAAAAGAGAACCTAAAAATTGAATATGATTTTCAAAGAAGAAATAGTCCTGGGTATCTACAGCTGGTTGCATATGACACCTGTCAGCATATTGGTCAGAAATATTACCAGTGATGGTGGCTCTTTTGCCATCGTTCGTTTGACGGTTGACAGCAGAGGAGTTCAGATGGGCCCAAAGGCCCAGGGCCAGCTCCTCTGTTCATTTAGTTTTAATGTTGATGAGACCTATGTGGCAGATACCGAGGAAGGCCCCCGGATTATGAAAGCCGAAATGATGAACGCGGTTATGCAGATTGTTCCTGACTACATTGAGCTTACGGATCGTCAAACCCATGCAATCAGGGAAGAAGTTTCCGTGTTTGATCGAGTTTGTGCAATGCGCCTTACCGGTGGTCACGGGAGCTCAAAGTCGCTGTGGGAGAACGATATCCTCCCACGCATGAAGAGCCATAGCCAATTACAGTGAGGCAGGACGATGGGTAAAGTGCACAGTATCGGAAACATTACTTGGAAGAACTACGAAAGTGCATCGTTTAAAGCCTATGCCGGTATCGGGGCAATTTTAAGCCTTGGACTCATTACAGCGACGGTGCGTAACTATGAAATCCTGCAGATGACGGTTCCGTATTCATGGTATCTCTACTTTACGGCATTCTGGCTACTTTATCCGTCCTTTAGGATCTCTTTCAGCGAACACGCCGGGCGAATGTTCATTTCGTGGGGATTTTACGGCCTGAAGCTGATAACGATTAACCGGCCTGTCCCTGCTGGTTACTGGCTAGTGTCGATGGAGAAAACACGATACCGGTTGATTCGGGTGTGTCAGGACGGACGTCGCCTGCCGCTATGGCTGACATTCAGAACTTTACCTGAATTCATTTAACGACTAACGTCCGCCCTCGGGAAACATGATCGGGAGATGAAATGAATACTGACTTCGCACATTACAATGAAGAGCAACTACGCAAACTCGATGAGCTGCACAGTTTACTCCAGGATAGCGAGATCGGATCAGCTTACCTTGCTTCGCTCCCGGAGCCACGAAGCATGGAGGAGTATCATCCCCCACAGGAAATTAAGGTGACTCACTCGGTGCCTGGCCTCGACACCCTGGTGGACATTTACCGGCAGCAGCGGGTTGATAAAGGCTTGGCGAAAAATGAACCTTATTCAACCAAAATCACCCGTAAATACCCCGGGTTTATTGTCGTCAATAATAATCATGACGAAGTGTTGGCGCTGGTAGGAGAAATCAACCGGCTACGGGATAAGTTTGCTGATGCGGTCAAAAGTATCACTCAATACAGGGACTCCCGGTCAGAAATTCTGCATCAGGTTTGCCCGTGGCTGGTGACCCTGCAGGCATCCCGTAACATCCGCATCGTGACTGAGAAAATTCGCACACTCGGTTTCACCTGGCAAATTCCGGTCGTTCATAAATTCACCCGCCTGGAAACGGTTATTGATCGCTTACGCAGGGAACTAACGGCACTACAGCCTGATATCAGGTTGACTATACAGGATGTTAAGCGACTGAAGCAGGAGCGTAGTGAGGAAATCATGATGTTGTCATTGCTCAATGAAGAGGTCAGCCATGAAGATGAGCAGTTGAGGAAGTTTCGCATCATCCGGGAAAGTAACTTTCCTGCTGTTAACGTCAATATCAGGTACACCAGTCCACATGATCCTGATGACGTGTCCGGACCGTACAAACTCAACTTCAGAGCCCCTTTACCGTTAATTTTGTTCAGTGAGCCGGGCCGTTTTAACCCGTTAAAAGATTACGAAAAAGGTGAAAGGCAGAAGCGCGGAAATGTTGATGAAAAATATCGATCTGTCCTGCCCCGAATTGGGCTGGTGGAAGTGATTAAGGAGTCGGCATGAGCAGGATTTTAACCGGTATTTGTCATGCGGACCCGGCCAACAGGCTTTACGAGGTCGCGGTCAGTCGGGGAATATCGTTTGTGAACGCGAAGGAACGTTTCCGGGTTCAGATCAGTTTTAAAAATGCTATGACGCAACCGAGTGAAGACAGATTTCTGGCTGAGTTACTGACAGTTCATCATTTCCTCTCGGATCCCTCCATTCTGTGGCATATGGAGAAACAGGTTTATGCCAGTACCACCTTATGGGCCAGTACATCGGCCTGGCTGCCTGATATCTATCAGCGCAAAGCCAGTACGCCCGGCGTGGTAAAGATCATCCGGTATATGCATGCTCTGTTCCCGGGACTCAACACATCGGTGGAAACCAGTGAGCAGGGCTACGGGCAGGCTCTGACCAGCACGAGTCTTGAAGTTCCTTCCTGGCCTGCGATGCCACAGTTTGACTGCGAACTGGGTACAGTCCAGATCACGATGGGAGGGATGATCCGTTACACAGAAACCATGAGCAATAAAAATTGCAGAAACCCACTTGCACTGATGATGAAGAGTTTCAGGAAAGGGATGATCCCCGTAGATAAACTGCCAGAGAGCAAGACAGCAAGACTTTTGCCACTCGATATGAATACCGCTGGTGAGGTTTTTTCTCACACCACCTGGCCGAGATATCGCTATGTGTTTGCTCCCGGCGAGGGCGGCATTAAGAAACTGGTAAATGTGGTCAGGCTGAAATTAAAACCCCTGGAGGAATAATGAATTATGCAATTTTCATGGTCGTAACCGCCCTGTGTGCGTATGGCCTTAATTTTTTGACAAGCAAAATCGGGGCCGGTGCGAGCCAGAATATTCGGGGCGACGGCACGGAAGGGATGTACTTACGGTGTATCATTTCATTTATTCTGCTTCTCGTAGCTTTATTTTTGCCCATCAAACCGGCAGTGATTCATCTGGGGGTGGAATTTGCTGCACTGGTAAATTTCATTGCCTGTGTGGTTCTTTACACCCTGGCGGGTATCAAGGAAAAACGGAGATTGAAAAAACAACGGAAAGCCGAAAAGGCAGACCAGAAACGCTAACAAATTAAATCACCCTAATTTTCCTTCGTGAAACGCACCAGAAGCCATTCTGGAGCAAGATAAGACATTTCTTCGTCTTCCTGCCGTACGGCCGCATAATGAAGGAACAGGGGCGTTTCACAATGACAGGGTAAATGAGGCTGAGTCTGCATCCATTCAGAAAGGCGCTGAGTATTGATTTCCCTGATTGTGTGGTTTTGGCTGAAACTTTCCCCGCCTGCAGCCAAGGTGAACACAAGCGTAATAGCCATTCTTTTTTACATTCCATCCGGAGGGAC
This sequence comes from Klebsiella grimontii, assembly GCF_900200035.1. Lineage (GTDB taxonomy): Bacteria > Pseudomonadota > Gammaproteobacteria > Enterobacterales > Enterobacteriaceae > Klebsiella > Klebsiella grimontii. The sequence continues at coordinate 3,538 of NZ_FZTC01000002.1, read as the reverse complement.
AATGAATAATAAACGAACCATTACTACTCGTGAGCAAATAAAAGTAAATGGAGAGATTAAAGAAAGAACAGCCACACATATTGTCACAGGTGCACATGGGTACGAAACACTCTGCACAAGTGGTTATAATATCGACAGGAATGAGCAGGGTGAAATTATCCATAATTGCGAGAAAATAGCCGAAGATGAATTACCGGTTACCTGTCCAACGTGTCGTGTTGTCTGGTTTCATACCCATGAATTCAGTCTGACTGACTTCGACACACTATCAGAAAAAGGTAATTTTGTATTAACCGGTTTAAAGGAGATTAATATTTAACGACGGTTCATTAACCCCCACACCACGTTAACACCTGCCTGCCGGTATCTCAGGACTCTGGTTATATGTCGTCCAGATGATTGCGCATAAAGCTCACCATGGCTTTTTCACTGGCAAGGTATGCCCTGATATACCGGAAAACCATTTTCGGATCAGACCAGTTCCCCATCTCCGTAATTTTCTCCAGAGTGTATCCGTCCCTAAACAGTTCAATAGCCCCCCCGACTCGCACACTGTGCCCTGTCCACTTAATGTACCGGCCAGACTGCCGGTTATCACCCACTTTACCGGCTATATCCCACAGGCGCGAAAATGCCTGGTTCAGTGAATTGGAGGACAGAATACCGACATCCTCTCGTGTGACCTGTGAGTCCTTCTGCAGCTGAGTGAGCAACGCCTGATTGAAGCCAGCCTTCAGGAGCATGTTATCTATAGATTTGCCTCTGGACAGCTTACTGCTGGTGGCCGGAAAATACCGGTTTGTATGGACGTTGACAGGTTGAAACAGGTAACGGTTCCCGAAGGTTTCTGTATCCGTATACTCCACCGTTTCAATCAGTCGCCTGACGTGTCGGCTGCACTGTGGCGAAAGTTGAAACGTCAGGTTGCTCGACAGGCTTGTTTTGGTCCGCATCACATCCAGAAGGTAACAGGCACTGTCATTTTGCCATTTGAGGTCACCGGTTTTAATCCTCCTGATTTCCACGTTGCGCAGCAGCGTTTCAAAACCAACCCAGATCATAGCCAGGTCACGGATATCCCTGACGTCGTCGCTCTTCTGGAGGGCCCGACGGAGTATATTGAGGTCTGCAACCATAAAAGGAAGCGCCTGGCCGGTAACCACTTTTTTCTCATTTTCCCGCGCCCGCCAGACCTGGACAAGCGCTTTAATAAGAACGTTGCGGAAGTCAGGGAATCCGAGACTCCCGTTAACGCTCGCAAGGCAAGCAATGAAATGAGAAATGGTCGCCATTTTGACGGATCCATTCAGCCCGTTGATATAACGTTCAACATCAACAGCAGCCACAGGGAAGGGCGTCAGGCCATTTTTGGCACACCATGACGACCAGACACGGGTGGTCCTTAACTGGCTTCTCGCAGTGTTGTAGCGGCGGAAACGTAATAGCTTAAGCGCATCCAGTGCGCTCATGTCATCGGGCCGGGATAGGGCTATCAGCTTCGTTCTATCTGTCATGGAAGATCTCATGTCTTTTAACAGCACTGGTTTTATAACCAGTATACTAACAGTATTTTTGTTCAAAGCCAGGAACAATAACAAAAAACCAGAAATGCCCGACTTGCCAGTCTGTTGGCATTCATTTATTGTTTTCGAAAGTATTGAGTGTTTTAAACCTGCCCCGGAGCGCCGTTGTTGAAAAGCCCAAATGCTGAAAGCAACCTCAGAGAAGTTTATCTCCTGAAGTTCAGAAAATGCAGTACAACAGAAACCCTTGATAAAGTTTTTGAACGTATCCAGGATAAATTAAACGAGGAAGGTGGACCAATAAACGAGATTATCAGTCTGAATGGGGCTTATGACCACCGCAGGGCTGAGATTTATATGAAAAAGATATATGACAAAATACCCGCCTCTGTGTGGAGTCTCATTCCTGATGATATTTAAATAACTTCCAGTTAATCATGTTATTTCCGGTTTGAGTAAAGCGGTTGATGTAGAATATTTTATTTGCATTAAACGAGGAATCAACATGAAACGTAATGCACGAAAGTGGATCCCATTTGGTTTTGATAAAGACACAAATAAAATCGTTGATATTGCCAGTGTTGAAAATGGTCTTTCGTGCAACTGTATTTGCCTCATCTGTGGCACCTCTCTCATAGCCAGACAGGGACAAAGTAAAAAATGGCATTTCAGCCACTCCACGGATGTTAAAGGCGTTTGCAGTGAACTGACCTTACAACATCTAAAAAAATACATTCAGATGAAGATACAGGAGAAAAAATTTCTGGCTCTTCCACACCTTTTGCACGGTAAGGAAAAAGGTGTTGTCACACTTAAAAACATCACCGCTGGTGGGATTGTATGCGGGCTGAATGCTGACCTTATCGGGCAGTGTAATGACACAACTATCGGGATCTTCATCAATGATACAGCTGAGGACATCCAGCCAAATCCAGACCTGTTAGCCCAGACCGGCCAGCTGGCGCTGGTTGAGATAGACGCGGTTCGAATAGAAAGCATCGTCGCACCATACCGGGAGAAGGGAGAAGGTATAAAGCTGATGGATGCGGTAGAAAAGTTACTTTTCGTTTCTGAGGAAGCGAAAAAATGGATCTACCATCCAATGATGAAAACGGTTAAGCCTGATGCCTTACACCAGTACAAGAGGGAGTTCACCAGCAGCGGTAATCAGCTTCTTGCGTTGATCCCGCATGAACTGCCGATAAGCATGAATGTATTACCGTCGTCACCGTCTCTGCAGTGGCATCATTTAAGGTGCACCTTAAACCTTCTCTGTAGCTTAAGCCGCGCCGATATCCCTCCAGGAAGTAAAGCGTTTGACAAGTTGGTATATTTTATCCCACGCCTGCTTGAGGCTTCAGAATCTATCAATGTCCCGGCATACGAACGGTGGTACGACTTTTTTTTACGTAAGAGAGGTGATGGTGAACTGAATGAGGCTGAAATGGCATTCATAGGGTTCATCGTCAAAATAATCAACTGGAACATGTCTATCCATCAACTGCCTGGCTTCGATGACAAACAGGCTTTTCATGACTGGTTTCTCCTCAATGATCGGAACAAATAAAACGGTCGCTCACAAATGTACCACCTTTGTATTTAGCACTTAACGTAAAGTCATCACTGCTGGTGGGTAAACCGGTCCCGCAGCGGCCCCCGCGATCAATGATGGCGAGCGAATTCCTGGCGTCCTGTTCAACCTTATCACCGCTGAAGGGTAGACCGGTCCTGCATCGGCCACCGAGATCAATGCTGGCGGGCAGATAGCTCACCTCCTGTTCAACATTATCACCGCTGGCGGGTAGACCGGTCCTGCAGCGGCCACCGTGATCAATGCTGGCGGGCAGATTGCTCACCTTCTGCTCAACGTTATCACCGCTGGCAGGTAAACCGGTCCTGCAGCGGCCACCAAGATCAATGCTGGTGGGGGAGAACAGTTCACGTTGTGTTCAGGCTATCACCGCTGGCGGGTAAATCGGGCCTGAAGCGGCCATGGGTATCAACGCTGGCGGGTA
>NZ_FZTC01000041.1 GCF_900200035.1 Klebsiella grimontii | reverse complement strand
GGAGATGGTGGGTCAAGATCATTAGTAACCATTTTCTATGGCGCTTCAGGTAGAGAGGGCAGCAGAATTTCTTCACCGTTGTCCACCAGAGCCCCATCATCAACAAGCTTCTTCAACCATCGCGTAAAATGTTTAATATCAATTCCCTGACTTTTCAAATCATCACGAATTGATTTTTTTGTGCATTTTTCACCATTTTCCAAACGATTATTTATTATTCCCCAAAGAATTTTATGATTTAGAGTGAGGTTAGAAACCTCAGACAATTCAGGAAATAAATACTTTGGCCTTCTCGCACTGTCAATAACAGCCAGAGAAGAGACTGACTCACCATCAGTATCGACAAATAACTCTGACTTTTGCAATTCATAAGCGTTAGATTTCGGTTCTTCTGCATCTTTCATCTTCGTACAAGATAGAACTAATGCTTGTTCTTCGGCCTCTCTTTTAACATTAAACTCAACATCAAGTGCAGCTCTAAATGAGCTTGACCCTCTGGCACCCTTAGATTCATCCTTGCCTGAATGATGTACAACAAGGACGGTTGCAGATGTTTTATTTTTTAATGAGTCACAACCTTCAATAAATGCACCCATATCTCTGGCATCATTCTCATCCTTTCCACCAAAACAACGTGCAAGGGTGTCGAAAATAATTAGTCGAACAGGAAAATGACTCATATCCTCAATGTATTTAACCAACTCAACAAGAGTACTAATCTCTGACCTTCTCACCGGAAACACAGGCCTATTAACTAACCAAAGATTATCAGCCTCTTTTTGGTATATATTTTCCCAAGCTTTAACCCGACGAGATACTCCAATTCCTCCTTCCCCTACTATATAGACAACAGCCCCCTGATTTACTTTATTTCCTGCCCAATTAACTCCAGTTGCAATGTGACATGCCCATGACACCGCCAAAAAGCTTTTATAAGAACCGCTGGGACCATAAATGCTGCATAATGTTTGGTCTGGAAGGTGATTTTTCATAACATAACATTGCTGCTTATTATAACCGTCAGACCCTTTACTTAATGGCATTCCATTTACGCTGGAAATTTTTTTCACATTGTTACTGATGTTTTCATCGTTCATAATATCATTTCCGTTATATAATTAGAGACTATTTTCTGACAAAGGCACCCCTCTGCCAGAAAGACAGTTTATTTTTCCTTGCCATTTACTTTGTAGATGAGCTGATTTTTTCTTGGATCCAGGAATTAATTTCACTTTCAATGAAAGCTACTTTTCTTGAGCCTATTTTTATCTTTCTTGGGAATACCCCCAATTTGATTAATTCATAGATTCTTGGCCGGGAGTATCCAGTTCTGTTAATTACTTCATCAAACGTAAGCAACTTATCCATTTCTCACCTCTCATAAAAATTTATTTACTATTATTTTCAAAGTCATATGGATGATGAAATCCATGTTGCAACTGCATTAGATAATCTGACCACCATTGCATCATTTTTTGCCTTTCTGGAATAAGCTCTGCTTTGTGAATGTATGCAGCACGAACATTATTTCTTTCTTGATGGCTCATTTGTCTTTCTATTGCATCTCGGCTCCATTTCCCAGACTCAATAAGGGCACTACATGCCATAGTCCTGAACCCATGAGAACAAAGATCTTTTTTGGTATCGTATCCCATCGATTGTAAGGCATGATTAATAGTATTCTCACTCATTGGTTTTTTAGGGAAATGATCACTGGTAAATACAAATATTCTTTCTCCTGTAATGCTTTTTATTTCCTGAATAATCGAACATGCTTGATGACTCAACGGTACAATGTGGGGTGTTTTCATCTTAGAACCACGATAAGAATACTTTACCCCCGGTATTTCCTCCCTGACCGATGGGATAGTCCATAATGAATTTTCTAAGTCAAATTCCTTCCAGCGCGCAAAACGCAGCTCACTTGAGCGCACGAAAGTATGTAAAAGAAATGTCATAGCTAACTGAGTTAATCTTCTGCCTTTAAATTTTTCTATGCGTTTAAGGAACTCTGGTATGTTCTCTAATTCCAGTGCAGCACGATGCTCCGAGTTTCTTTTTATCAGAGCCCCCGATTTGTGCGCAATGGGGTTAAACTCCAACAATCCATTATCAACAGCCAAAGTCATAACTGAATTAATACGCTGATAAATACGCGATGCCAACTCTAAACGCCCTGAATCTTGAACTTGCTTAACAGGTTTTAGAAGATCCTGCGTTTTGAGGAGCTTAATATTATCGTCACCAAATACTGGAAAAACCTCATCCAGTAGACTTTTAAGAATGCGTCTACTATGTTCCTTTGACCATTGGCGATTACTCGCATGCCATTGCATAGCGACTTCACGGAATGTTAAAAAACCTTCTTCATCCTTCGTCCCTCTTGGATCAATTCCTCTGGCAATATTTCTTTTGACCTCTTCTCGTTTTTCACGTGCTAATGCCAAAGGGATATATTTATACTCACCAAGAGATATCAGCCGATCTTCTCCATTAAATCGGTAACGCAGTCGCCAATAAGCAGAGCCATTTGATTTAATCAACAGGTATAGTCCACTACCATCTGATAGACGACTGTCTTTTTCGATAATTTCCCCACTCAGTTTCCGAGCATTTAACTCTCTGAGTTGTTTTTTAATATAAGCATCCGTCAGAAACATAATTAAATTCTCCGATAGTATTTTTAGATATCAAGACGCCTGTTAACGACTGACCACATATCCAAACTACTACGAGCGAAAGAGGAGCCGAATAGCAAACCCTAAAATACGGAGTTAAATCCCATAAAAAATAAATTATCGATATTTATTAAAATAAAACGCATATTTTTTTAATTTTAAATCCAAAAAATATGTACATTACAGTATAATACACTACCTGAGGTAGACCTCGGTTATTTCGGGTCTGAAATGCCCCAGTTCCTGACTGACAATCTCAAGTGCCTCAGCATAATGGCATCCGAGACTCTGAAGTTCTTCCATTCGTTCCTGCGCATAACTATGTCGCGTCCCATGACTCCCCGCAGACCAGCCCAAGGTTCTGGTACTGGCTGTGCTGAATGATCGGCTCCAGGATTGCCCTGCTGCGATGGCATAAAATTGGTCATAGTGGACACCACGATCAGTGATTTTTATCGGTTCTGGTAATCGTGTTGTCTCCAGGTTTTCGGCCAAATCAGTGGATAACCTAATTTCCCGAATTAGCCCGCCTTTTCCCTGCACCGTGTACGCCTTCCCAGACCGTCCCATAAATTTTTTAGCCGAAACAGGCCTGATATTCGGTTGGCGTTGCTGTAACTCACAGATCGTAAATAATTCGTGGCTACGTAATCCCGCATTGTAGGCAATCAGTGTTGCCAGACCATTTTTATCGGACTGATGCGATGAAATAAGGAAGATCTGTTCTGATGTATATGATCTCGATGATAATTCTTTCTCTTTCAAAGAATGCACTACCTCAAGAACTTCTCCGGAGGGTAATTCCTGCGTCAGATGAATCATCATTGCCTGTAGAGCCTGACGTTCCATATCCAGGCTTTTCTGACCAACAACAGCAGCCCTTTGATGGAAATAAACCGTGGCCATTTCAGGCGTAACATCCTGTAGGTTTATTCCGCCATTTATTCTGAAATACAGGGCAATCCGCGTCAGGGCTGCCTGATAATTTCTCACTGTGCCAACTGAGCGAAAAACATCAGCCTGCAAAATTTTCATTACGTTAGCGGCCTGCCGTTTTGCTATTTCCCGGTCAGTTTTTTTGACTGAGAATTTGGCCATCATTCTTCTCCAACCAGCGTGTGACTGTTGTTAAAACAACACAGACTCTTTTTTTTCGTAACCAACGCTGAATTTCAGATGCAGAAGCACCATGCCGCCTTAGCGCAAGTATTTCCATTCGATATCTGTCCAGACGCGATTTATTGCGCCTGTAGGGCTTTTTCCTGCGCTGCCGTGTTTCTGCCTGTAATTGCTTTACTATCATTTCTGCATCGAACATAAGAAGCCTGCTGAGTTGTAAGAACATCTGGTCCGCGGTCTGCAGCCAGCGACCACTATGAATAGCATGACCCATAGCGCCTGTTCGCCCCGGTTAGCCTGTATCAGGCGGGCTCGGACTGTTCTCGCCCTGGAAGAAAAGTTGTGAGTTTTTACCGCAGGCAATATCCCCATCAGATTAGGGTTCTGCGTGAGAGTTATTAGCGTTAGGTATATTTGATAAAATGCTTATAAAACATAATCATATTGAAATATGACGCAGCTAAATCGCATTTGATAGATTTGAGGCATACATTCATAACTTACTGAAAAGTTAGGAAAACCATAGATTTGATACCTGTTCTGGCCAGGTTTTGCCATTAAATCATTATTGCCTGTTGTCGGCCAGGCTTTGCCATCAGAGATGTTGTAATTTGTCAGTTTCAGCCCTGACAGCCCCTAAGGACGGCTTAATACTTTTAAGTTAATAAAAAGTTATGGCAAAATCAACGTTGCATCGATTAAGTTGCGCATTTTCCCTCTCAGCCCTTGCCGTACAACGCCTCCCAGCCTAGTCCTTATATAACGCATAGCGTTAATGATGGTGAAAGCATTATCGAGTGAGCCTTCAGGCGATGCATTTTTTGTAAGCCTTGAGGCGTATGATTCTTCTTTAACACAAATCCTACGGCAATTTGAATCAGGATGGTAACCGTTTGAGCTTCATTTGCTCGTCAGTTGACTGTTGTTCGCAAGTCATTTGGGCATTCTTTGATAAACTGACAGACAGCTTTGAGCGAAAAGCAGGCGCTCCGAAATCAGCAAGACATAACAGCAATCTTGCGCTCATCGTTATTACCGCATGCCTTAAAACGGCATGCGGGTGGTGGCGGATGTCACTTACCTCTCTGCAGCCACGCGATATTGCTAGCGCAAGCTATTCTTACTGAACTCACTACGTTCCTGATGGATTTGAAATCAGCAGCCGCCAACCTCCGTCAACGCTTCGCAACAACACCTGCGTTGCTGTACCGGACTCTTCGTGCAGTGTTCTATCCTTAGTGGTTATGGTCAAAGTCCAGTCAATAATAAGCAGAGCAATTTCACCGGCGGAGAGGATCGAGCGGATATGGTTTCTGATAACTGGCTGGGATGATGTCAGTGACAAAAAAGTGTCCCGAAGCTTTTCAGGATCGCTTTCGATGACCACACCATCAGTCATTTTCATAGTGGCACGGTTACTGAACAGAGCCAGCAGGTCATCAACCCTGCCTGCATTGAAAGCATCATCAAACGCGGCTATCGTTTCGACAGGCGAATGGTAGACTGCTGTCCCCCCTTCAATGGCGGCTGTAAATTTTAACAGGTGGCTGGCGACCTCTGTAGGGGCCTCCAGAGGCAAGAGATGTCCGACGTCTGGAATGATATACATTGATGCATGTGAAATAAGGGGCAGCAATTCTCTTTGCAGAGTAGCCGGAAGGTCTACACGATCCAACTCCCCTGAAATGACCGTCACAGGGACATTAATTGAGGCCACTTCCTGGGTAATGTCTTCGCCGATAGCCGTATTAGGCCAGCCTTCTTTGGCCTCGGATGAGGCCCTCAAACTGTCCTCGATTACCTGTTCACGCAGAGCAGAACTTAGTGCCCCCGCTGTCAGGACATTATCAATCACAAAGCCGACAGATTCGCGGCTGTTATATGCGCTGGATAACGTATCGCGCTGCTCAGGCGTGAGACGCATAGGTGAAGGTGGAGAGGGAGCGATAAGCATCAGGCCTTCAAGACCTGCAGGCCGACGCGACGCCATCAGTTGGGCAACTTTTCCCCCCATCGAATGGCCAACAAGAATGTAGCGTTTAAGCTCAAGCGCTGAAATAACCCCTTCGGCATCCCGAGCAAGGTCACCAATTCGGTATCCTGATTTAGGTGCGTCTGAGCCCCCCCAGCCCCGGTGGTCGATTGCAACTGTGCGGTAGTGGTCAGGTAACTGACTTATCACGCTCTCCCAGGTACGGGATGAACCGCCATAATAATGCAAAAATACCAGTGCAATTTCACCGCTGCCCTGTTGCTCAATGTGGATACCCGTTCCATTCACCTTAATTTTCATCGTCTCATGCCTCTTCATGTAATTAAGGTAATGGTAATTGCTGTCATGAGTGATGATAATCAGCGTAATTGTGTCGACAGCCGATACTCTGATTATCGAATGGTGGTAAGTAATGGACAGGTTCACCAGCATGCAGATTTTTATCGCGGCAGTGGATGAAGGCAGTTTCGCCGCCGCCGCGAGACGTTTTAAGCTTTCGGCTGCAATGGCAGGAAAGCATGTCAGCGCTATAGAATCTGATCTAAATGTACGACTTCTTCAGCGTTCAACACGCCGTCTTAGCCTGACGGATGCCGGTGAGCGGTATTATGAACGTTGCAAAGTTATTCTTGAGGTTCTTGAGGATGCGAACCGGGAAGCCAGTGATGTTCAGAAAACACCGAAGGGGTTGCTTCGCGTTGCAGCACCGGTCGCCTTCGGTGCAATGCATCTTGGTAGGATCGTATCACGCTATCTGGAGCAATTTCCGGAGGTCAGTCTGGACGTTGTACTGGAGGATAAATACGCCGATCTACTCGAAAATCGAATCGATGTTGCCATCCGAGTTGGGCGTCTTGAGGATCCGACACTGGTTACGCGGCGGCTGGCACCTTGCAGGATGGTTTTGTGCGCCTCACCGGAGTATTTGAAAAAACATGGCACACCAGAGACGCCGGATCATCTTTCCCGTGCGCCTCGACTGGCGTTCAGCCAGGCGGTTTCAGCGGGAGACTGGACGATTTATGATGCACAAGGCAGGCCGCACAGTATTGAAGGCCCATGCCGTATGACTGCCAATAACATTCAGTTGCTTCTCGAATCTGTACTGGCCGGAACAGGCATTGCTTACGGGCCCAACTTTGTTTTTGGCGAGCATATTAAGCAGGGCAAGCTGATAAAGCTGCTGCCAGCATACCGGACGACTGAACTTACTATTCAGGCTGTTTATCCCAGCGCGATCCGTATTCCTTTCAAGGTTCGCAGCTTTGTTGATTTTATTGCTAAAGCGTTAGGAGATACACCGCTGTGGGGAGAAGAAAATTGAAATATGCAAGAAGTAACGTCTGCTGTTGGCACTGAGTGGACGAGTTTACAGGGTTGAAGGTCCGCTGTGAGCGAGGAGCGGACGTTTCTCTGCCATTCATTTCAATAATCAATTCTCTAACCCAGCGATGCCCAGCGTGGCTGTGGCTGCGGTCGTGCCAGATCAGACAACTATCAAATTATTCGGCAAGCCAGGGTAATTCTGTGACGATGAGTGGTCCCGAGTGTGCTTGCAATAAACGCCGGAGAATAAGCGCAACAAGGTCACTTTTCTTAACGATTTCAGGAATAAATAAAAATGAAGCTGCCGACATCACCACGTTACGTTTATGCCCGAATGCTTTAAGTGCGTCGTCAATCGGCGTAGTAAAACTGCCTTTAACAGCTTGCACGCCACAAAGCGGCTACTCGCAACAACCGTTCCGTCACATCCTCACATGATCAATAAAAGTTCTCAGCCTCGGCGGCATATGTTTTCCGCCAGAGAAATAGAGATCAAAGCCAGGGAACGTCGGCAACCACTCATCTAATAACGTCACCAGCTCACCCCGCGCGATAAAAGGCACATAGGTCTCTTCCATACCAAAACTGATCCCGCCCCCGGCGCATACGGTGCGGATCATCACCCCCATATCGTTGGTGGTCAGTTGGGGATTAACGTCCACGTCAAATTCGCGGCCCTGCTCGGCAAACTCCCAGCGATACGGTGACACACCAGGGGATTTTCGCCAGCCGATACAGCGATGCTTAAGCAGCTCCTGTGGATGCTGCGGAATGCCGTATTGCGCAAGATAGGCCGGCGATGCGACGGCGATCTGCCGCTGCATAGCGGACACCGGCACCGCTATCATATCCCGGGCGATGACCTCCCCCAGCTGCACGCCCGCGTCGAACCCCTGCTCCACAATGTCGAACGCCTCATCGGTGATGGTAATGTCCAGTTCGACATGAGGATACGCCGCGATAAAGGATGCCAGCATCCTGCCGTCGATGATGCGTTCGGCAATGGACGAAATAGCCAGCCGCAACCCTGGCATTACCTGTACTGCACCCATTTAGTTGGACTCTCTTACTGGAGAGTCCCATGTCAAAACGTAAATATCCTTTCGAAATGCGCCTGGCAGTGGTTATGCACTATTTCACTACTGACGAAGGTTACCGTTTCTACATCGGTCTCTTTCATCCTGCTCATTTATTACTTTTTGAAGTTGCAATTGAAAGCAACGGCGAAGCTCCAATTCAAGTTCCTCCCCATCGAGCCATCCAGCGTCTTGGCATCAAACGCTGAGCGAGGTCATCCACCACTTCGTAAAGCACAGGGATCACCAGTAGGCTCAAGAATGTTGAAGTGATGAGGCCGCCGATCACGACGATAGCCATCGGCGCGCGAAAGCTCGGATCTGCGCCGAAGCCCAAGGCAATGGGCAGCATCCCGGCACCCATTGCCAGAGTGGTCATTACGATGGGACGTGCGCGCTTGTGGCAGGCGTCGAGCAGCGCATCGAGCCTGGACATGCCGTGATCGCGCTGCGCCACGATGGCGTACTCCACCAGCAAGATGGAGTTCTTGGTGGCGATGCCCATCAGCATGATCATTCCGATCATGGCGGGCATACTGAGGTTAGTGCCGGTCGCGAAGAGCGCCAGGATGGCGCCAGGGATCGACAACAGCAGTGCCCCGAGAATCGTCACCGGCTGCATCCAGGCGTGGAACAGCAGCACCAGCACGATGTAGATGCAGGCCACGCCTGTTCCCATCGCCAACAGGAAACTTTTGCCCAGTTCGTTGGAGGTTTCCGCTTCACCGATGTCGTTTTTGAACAGACCAGGCGGCAGGTGAGACAAACTGGGCAGCGCGGCGGCCCGCAGCTGCACATCGCCCAAGGCCTGCCCGTTGAGTTCGATCTCGAAGTTCACGTTGCGCAGCCGGTCGAGACGATTGATCTGCGCGGGTCCACTGACGATCTCCACCTCCGCCACCTCACGCAGCGGCACCGGACCCTGCGCGCCCGGCACCGTGAGCTGACGCAACAGTTCGAGGTCCCGCGTCGCCTCGTCGGGCAGCCGTACCACGATCGGCACCTGGCGCTGGCTTAGGTTCAGCTTCGGCAGGAACTGGTCATAGTCGCCCAGGGTGGCCACACGCACCGTCTCTGCGATGGCGTCGGTGCTCACGCCCAGATCCGCCGCGCGCGCCGTGTCCGGGCGCACGATCAACTCGGGCCTCTGCAGGCTTGAATTGCTGGTCACTTGGTTGATCCCCGCTAGGCCGCGCAGTTCCTGCTCCACCGTGGCCGCATGCTGCGCCAGCAGATCAGTGTCCTCACCGGAAAGCACCAGCGTGTAGGCTTCATTCGCGGCCACCTTGATGCGTGCACCGGCAACGTCCTGCAGGCGGGTGCGCAGCTCGCGCTCAATGTGTTGCTGGCTCAGACCTGTGCGCTGCTTGCGTGGCGTCAGGTTCAGCGTGAAGTTCGCCGTGCGGGCCTCGGCCGCGTTGCGCACTGGACTGTCTCCGGTGCTGCCGCCGCCAATGGCGGCGTAGATCATCGTCACATGCGGATGTGCGGCCACGGCGGCACGTACCTCGTCGGCGATGGCGCGCGTTTGCTCGAATGTACTGCCGGGCGGCAGTTCGACGCTGATACGGGTTCGGCTCAGGTCGTCCGGCGGCATGAAGTCGCCCTTGATCGCACCCGTGAGCAGTGGCGTGCAACTGGCGATGCCGAATACCGTCATGATCGCTAAGGCCGCGCCCTTGTGCGTGAAGGCCCAGCGCGCGGCCTTCAGATAGGCCGCCATCCAGAATGGCTCGGCATGGGGCCGGGTCGGCTTCGTGAGCAGGTAGGCCGCCATCATGGGCGTGAGCAGCCGGGCCACGACGAGCGAGAAGAACACGGCGATGGATGCCGTCCAGCCAAACTGCACAAAGAACTTGCCGGCCAGGCCCTTCATGAAGGCGGTGGGCAGGAAGACGGCGATCAACGTGAACGTGGTGGCGATCACCGCCAGCCCGATCTCGTCGGCCGCCTCGCGGGCGGCCACCAGCGGTTCCTTGCCCTGCGCCAGATGGCGCATGATATTTTCGATCTCCACGATGGCGTCATCCACCAGAATGCCGACCACCAGTGACAGGGACAGCAAGGTGATGACGTTCAGCGTGAACCCCATCCACTGCATGACCAGGAAGGTAGGGATGATTGATAGCGGCAGTGCCACGGCGCTGACGAACGTCGCACGGAAGTCGCGCAGGAAGAGCCCCACCACCAGCACTGCGAGCACGGCGCCTTCGATGAGCAGCCACATGCTACCTTCGAAGTTCTCTGCCACGGGATCGACGGCGTTGAATGCCTCGGTGAGTTCGATGTCCGGCTGTTCCGTCTTCAATGCGGCGAGCGCCTGACGCACGCCGTCGGCAACATCGATGACACCGGCGCCCGTGGTACGGAGTATCTCGAATCCGACCACCGGTTTGCCGTTCAGGAAGGCCCCACTGCGGCGCTCGGCCATCGCATCGCTCACGGTGGCCACCTGATCCAAGCGCACGACTTGCCCATTGGGTAAGGGAATTTCGATGGCGGCCAGCGCTGCAGCCGAGGACACTGTGCCGATCGTGCGTACGGTCTGCTCACCGCTGCCCAGCTTGACGCGCCCGCCCGGAGCTTCGCGCTGCACTTGGACAAGCCTTCGCGAGACATCGGCCGCACTCAAACGCAGCGCCAGCAGCCGGTCCGGGTCCAGTTCCACGCGCACTTCACGGCTCACACCACCCACGCGGGTGACGGCTCCGACGCCGGGCACGGCGAGCAGACGCCGGGTGATATGGTCATCCACGAACCACGACAGTGCTTCATCGTCCATGCGCGTCGATGCCACCGTGTAGGTCAGGATCGGATCGTTCTGGAACTCGATCTTGCTGATGATGGGATCGCGCAGAGCTGCCGGCAGATCGGCCCGCACGCGAGCCACGGCGGCCCGGGTGTCGTCCAGGGCTTCCTGTGGCGGCTTCTCCAGACGGAACTCGGCCGAGACCGTGGCTACGCCGTCCTGTACCGTCGTGTGCAGGTGGCGCAGCCCCTTCATGGTGGCCATCGCGTTCTCCAACTTGCGCGCGACCTCGGTTTCCATCTGGGCTGGCGCGGTACCTGGTAGGCTGGCCACGACAGTTACCATCGGCAGGTCAACGTCCGGGAAGTTCTGAACCTTGGCGCTGCTGAAGGCGATCAACCCTGCTGCCGTGAGCATAATGAACAGCAGGATGGCTGGCACGGGTTTGCGGATCGACCAGGAGGAGAAGTTCATAGTCGGCTCCTTCCGTGCGGGGAGGGCTGGGGAGATCGATTCGGGGTGGTGCTGACGACACGCACCGTCAAGCCATCCGCTAGGAAGCCGACTCCGGACTCGACGACCGCCGTATCGGCGGCAAGTCCTTCGCGGATCTCTATCCGGTCACCGCGCCGCGCGCCCAGCGCCACCTTCTGCTGACGCACCTTGTCGCCCTCGATGCGGAAGACATAGCTGAATCCGTCGCGCAGCAGGACGGCGGTTTCCGGCAGCGTCAGCACCGTGTGCTGGTCCAGCAGAAACTCGCCCCGTGCGAAAAGGCCAGCGCGCACCCGAGGGACAGACTTGAGATCCACGTACACGAGGCCGGTGCGGCTTTGCGGATCGACCTGTGGCGAGATTTTTCGCACACGGCCTTCAACAGACTGTGTGCCACCGAATGCTATGCGCACGGTCTGCCCTGGCGCTATCCGTGCGAGTTCGGGTCCCGGCAATTCGGCGCGCCACTCAAGCCGGCCCTGGCGCTGCAGGCGCATGATTTCTGCCCCTTCTTGGACGAGCGCACCTTCAACCGCAAGCCGGACGCTGATCACGCCATCGTCCGGCGCCCGCACCTGGGTGTAGGCCAGTCGCAGCGTGTCGGCCTGCACGCGCGCACGGGCTGCGGCCAGTCGTGCCTGCGCCGCATCGCCGGCTGCCAGCGCTTGGTCGATGACCTGCTCCGACAAGAAATTGGTGCCTTGCAGTGCTCGGGCGCGATCAGATGCCCGGCGCGCCTCTGCGGCATTGACCTCGGCCTCTTGAAGCGCCGCGCGGCTGACGTTCAGATCGGCTTCGAGCGTGCCAGGATTTAGCTGTGCCAGAAGCTGCCCTTGCTCCACTCGGTCACCGACGTCGGCCAGCAGTCGCGACAGGCGCTGCCCACTGATCTCGGCGCCGATCACGACTTCCTGCCAGGCGGCGATACTGCCGACAGCGCTCAATGTCTGTGGCCACTGCTGTGAGGTGGCTACGGTGCTCTTGACCGTCAGTGCCGGTGATGAATTAGAGGCAGCGGTGGTTTGAGCAGCGCTGCGCTTGGTAACGAGCAGCACTGCGCAGGCAATGCAAAGGGCGACAGTCGCGGCGAAGAGAAAAACGAGAGGATGCTTCATGGTTGAATAGCCCGTTGTTTGATGAGTCTTGGGCCGGCGTTCCAGCCACAGCCAAGAATGTAGTACAGTCGGAATCGGGCCTGTGCCTGATCCGTCTGCGCAAACAGGCGGACGAGGTAGTTGAGCGTGTAGCCCCGCTTTTGTGCCAGGTCCGCCACGATGTTGAGGAACGGAACAGCGCCAGCCGGCGTTGTCGTCAGGTTCTTGGTCAGCAATGGTATGTTCATGTGCTTGCTTCCAGGTTGAGGGTAAGACACCACACGCCAAGCGCGGCGATGAACTACAGAGATTGTTGCTACGCGCTTGGCGTGCGGTATTCACTCGCGAATGATAACGATACCCAATATGTGGAACTCATCTATGTCGTGTGTTGCTGCCAGTTCCTTGATGTTCTGGTCAGGGGTCGCCGTGATGCCGTGTGTCTTGAGCTTTGCCAGAAGAGCAGCTCGGTCCTTTCGTGTGACGTCGGCCAATGCAGACAGCGGAGCGTCGATGAGTGCGTTGTAGATTGGCCACTTCAATTGCGGTACCGTGATGCGCCCGAAAGAGAACGTCGATACGACAAGAACGAGAGCAAAAATAGCAACATTGGCTCGCCCCCAATTGGATTGGAAGTGCTTCGTGAACGGACGGAAGTTAACAGCAATGTGGCCGCCTGCGCCGACAAGGAATAACCACGAGAACCATTCATGCGCGAAGCTGAGGTATCCTGGAACTATGTCGAAGAACATCAGGACGCCTGTGACACTCATCAGAATGAAGGACCCGATGACCAATGGCGTAGACCAGGTGCGTAAGCCGAGGGGTTTGACTGTTTTCATCTCAGCTTCCTGTCGAACTGATCGTTGGCTGTCTGTAATGGCGTGAAGACGATTCGCCCGCCGGTATGGTAAGTCTCGCACCATGCCTGCTCAACATCTCGAAGCGGCATAGCTGTCATGTCGATGTGGAACGTGCCGCGTGCGATTTCTTTCGCCAGCGTAGGCAGTTCCATGAGGATCTCGCGCCCCGACACTGAGCCTTGTCCGCTGCCCACGATCTGGAGATTCGCAGAGCGCAAGAACGCGCCCGAAATTGCAGCGACTTCACCTGCCATCGAGCCGACGTGTATCCAGGTTAGCGGGAGGCTGCGATCTGCCCGCTGCTTGAGCATGGCGTCCATGACTCGCACTGCGGTCTCGCCCCAGAGGAAATCGAGCACGACATCCAACTCGCGCGTGAGGGCGCCCAACCGGGCATCGCCCAGCGTCACGATTTCGGTAGCCCCGAGCGCGGGAAGTTTCGCGAGCTTCTGCTCGTCGCGACCTGCTGCGATGACCTGCGAAGCGCCCATGTGTCGGGCGATCTGCACGGCCATGGTTCCCGAACTGCCGGTGGCGCCGAGGACCAGTACCTTCCGCCCGCGCTGATAGGGCAGACGGAAACGCAGCGCGAGCCAGGACGCCATCGCGGGATTCATTGCGGCAGCGACTGTGACGGGGTCGCAGCCGCTCGGCAGCTCGATGCTATGGTCGAGTTCGATCACCGTCCTCTCGGCCATCGTACCGATCTGCCCGGGGCTCTGCGCGAAGTAGCGTAGCTTGCCGTCGGCGCCGCGCCCGACACCATCGGCACCTGGAACGAGCGGCAGAGTGCCAGCGCTGGAGTAGTGCGCGCCAGAAGCTCGCCCACGGGTGAGATGGTGCAGGCCAGCGGCGAGTACTTCGACAAGCATTTCTCCAGACCCTTTGGGTTCTGGCTCAGGGAAATCGCCATAGTGCGGCGGTTGATCGAAAGAGGTGATGACGGCTGCTTTCAAGAGGCTCTCCTAGGGTGGGCATGCAACCCACATAGTTCGTATTGCGATCTATTGTTGATACGTAATGCGAACTATGTCAAGATGGAGCCAAGATGAAGAAGAAAAAATCCATGAAACAACCAACCCCACCTGGCGAAGGACTGGCCGATGCGCTCGTGCCGACCGCCTTTGTCACGATGGCCATACTCAACAAGATCGGCGCCGAGAACGACCTGTCCCTCACGCTGATCCGCGTCCTGGGCATCCTGTGGGACCGGCGCCCACGGATGACCGAGCTTGCCGACTACCTGGGGTTGGAGAAGCAGACGATGTCAGGGCTCGTTGCCCGGGCGGAAAAAAAGGGACTCGTGGCGCGCGCGCCCAACGCGGAGGATGGCCGGGCGACGGATGTTTTTCTGACGAGCGAGGGGGCCAAGCTCGTCAAACGCCTGCATGCACAGACACAGCAGGCATTGGCACCGCTCATCGAGCAACTCAGTGCAGCAGATCAGCAATCCCTTCAGACGTTGCTTCGGCGCATGCTCGAAACCCGAAAAAGATGAGGATCATGCGCGACTCCTGCACCAACGACGGCTCGATGCTGTGAGTTCAACGGGTCGATGCAACGCTATCCTTAATCGAAGGGGGACGTTGCCATGAAACGAAGAACTCGCATCTACTACACACCAGAACAAAAGGCGATTATCTGGGACAGATATAAGCAAGGTGATTCCCTGCATGATATCGCCAGCATGTTCGACAGATTTCACTCTTCTATTATGCCTACAATCCACCAGACAGGTGGCTACCATCCTCCCGTGCGAAAGCGGCACCGGTTAGCGCTTTCACTTGATGAAGGAGAGGAGATATCCAGAGGATTGGTAGCAAAACGCAGCATCAGGGACATCGCTGTTAAATTATCAAGAGCCCCTTCAACGATTAGCCGCGAGATAAGGAGGCACGGCGGTGCAAAACAATATCGTGCAGCAAAAGCCGATACTGCTGCGTGGGAAAATGCTCTGAGACCAAAACCTTGCAAGCTAATTGAAAGCCCCACATTGTGCAAAATCATTGCAGAGAAGATGCATCAGGACTGGTCGCCGGAACAGATTGCCGGTTGGCTGAAACGCTGTTATCCGGATAGTCAGGAAATGCATGTGTCACACGAAACGATATATAAAACGCTTTTTATACAAACCCGGGGTGCATTAAAAAAAGAACTGCAGCAATGCCTCAGAAGCGGAAGAGTCGTGCGTAGATCCAGAACATCATCGCTTAAAGGGAAAGGATTAGGATCAATCCCGGATACGATCTCTATCAGCGAAAGGCCACCTGAAGCAGCTGACAGAGCCATACCCGGTCACTGGGAAGGTGACCTGATCCAGGGCTCTAAAAACTCCTATATCATCACCCTCGTAGAACGTCATTCCCGTTTTGTTATGCTGGCCAAAGTTAGGGACAACAAGACCATAACGGTTATATCAGCACTCATCAGACAAGCCCGAGAATTACCTGCTGAGCTTTATAAAACATTAACATGGGACCGGGGTGCTGAAATGACCAGCCATACCCGGTTTACCGTAGCCACAGATATTCAGGTTTACTTCTGCGATCCTCAATCTCCCTGGCAACGCGGCTCAAATGAAAATACAAACAGATTACTCAGACAGTATTTTCCAAAAGGAACTGACTTATCAGTTCACAGCCAGCAAAGACTAAACAGTGTTGCCAGGCAGCTCAACGAGAGGCCAAGAAAAACGCTAGACTATGAATCACCCGCAGAGCGTTTTAACCAATGTGTTGCATCCACCTGTTGAACTCACAGCACAAAGCGGACCGTCATACCTGCTTTAGTCACTGGCTTAGCGTAGGATATTTTCCGTTTTCCAAGCGGCCCCCAAGCAGCTTTGTCAGGATCGTATCCAACACACTGTCCCGAAATCATCCTGTTATTTAAAATTCCCGGGCCTTTGCCCGGGAAAAGTCTTACTGCATTGAATAGCCGCCGTCTACCAGCAGGTTAGCCCCGGTAGTACTGCCAGAACCTTTACTGACCAGGTAAAGAACCGCCAGTCAGATTTCTTCCAGTTCGGCGAAACGACGAGTTGGCAGCAGGCTTTTAAAGCGCGTCCCCTCTTCGCCATCGAAAACGCGACGGCCCAGCGCGGAGTTTACGACCGTTGGCGAAACAGCATTAACCGTTACGCTGTGAGGTCCCCATTCCAGCGCCAGCACTTTTGTCAGGCCAATCAGACCCGCTTTAGTGGAGCTGTAACCGGCGTGCCCATGAGGCGCGATAACACCTGTCTGAGACGAGATGTTCAAAACCCGGCCATAGCCGCGGGAAAGCATTCCTGGCCCCACAGCCTGCGCGAGCAGGAAGGGCGTAGTCAGATTAATCGCGACCTGTAGATCCCTGCGCTCTTTAGGTAGGGTTTGCCCGGCTAAGCCGGGCTCAGAGGATGTTTTTTTACTTTCAGACGCTGATTCTCTGTCATTTCCTGATGGCTGATTCTTCAGCTGAATGCATCAGCGGGTGACGGTTGCATCCATAGGCGCAGGTGGCAGTTTTGGCTGAGAGCGCTGCCAGGCAGACCCGTAGCGAGTATACTGCGCCGGGACCGGGATAGCGACCTGGAGGTCATCCGCGGCGGTACGAACCCAGAAAGGGTCTTTGAGCATTTCGCGGCCGATCAACACCATGTCGGCCCGGCCGTTCTGCAGAATTTCTTCAGCCTGACGGCCCGTCTGAATCAGGCCTACTGCACCGGTTTTGATACCCAGCGAATTGCGCAGCAGCTCGGCCGCCGGCACCTGATAATTAGGGAACACGTTAACCACCGCAGGGGCAATACCACCGGAAGAACAGTCAATCAGGTCAACGCCCTGCTCCTTCATCCAGCGACCATACGTCAGAAAGTCTTCCGGGGTATTACCACCTTCGGCATAATCCGTTGAAGAAATACGCACAAAAAGCGGGCCGTCCCATTCTTCACGCACGGCCGCAATAACCTCGCGCACAATGCGATAGCGGTTTTCATGGCTGTCGCCATACTGGTCTTCACGCACATTAGCCAGTGGAGACAGAAACTCGTTCAGCAGATAACCGTGCGCAGTGTGAACTTCGATGACATCAAAACCTGCCTCTCGCGCACGAACTGCGGCAGCGCGGAATGCACTGATAATGTCCTTGATACCGTCCAGGCTCAGCGCCTGTGGTACGGTTTCTTCGGCTGAGTAAGCAATGGCCGACGGTGCCACGGACGTCATGTCAGGAAAGCCCTGCTTACGCCCGGCATGACCAATCTGAACGCCAGCTTTAGCACCCATAGCGTGAATAACGTCAACCAGGCGGCGGAGGTCTGGAACATGACTGTTGAACCGCCCCGGTTTTTTTGGAGAGTGTTTAGTCCGGAAGCTCAGGCTGCCAGATCATTATTTGTACTGGTAGCATAATAAGCTTTTTCGGCTTCTACCGGCGGTATGTGTCCTAGCCGTTCCAGTAACCTTCGATTGTTGAACCAGTCCACCCACGCCAGTGTCGCAAGCTCCACTTCCGTGTGGTTTTTCCAGCTTTTACGGTGGATCACTTCCGCTTTGTAAAGGCCATTGATACTCTCGGCCAGGGCATTATCGTAAGAGTCGCCTGTACTGCCTGTCGACGCCAACAGCTCCGCCTCCTGCAGCCGCTGGGTGTACGCCAGTGACACGTATTGGGAGCCCTTGTCCGAGTGATGGATTGTACCTGAGGGGCGACGTGCCCACAGAGC
>NZ_FZTC01000039.1 GCF_900200035.1 Klebsiella grimontii | reverse complement strand
GTTATCGATTCGCCGATCGCTAAAGGTATCCAGTTTTTCGAGAATACCGTAATTCGAGCCTCCGAGGCCCACAAATTTCCAGAAAATGGGGTAGTTGGCCGAGCGGCGTATGGCTTCTTTGATTTCACGGGTTTTACTAATCCCACCATCCGTAATGCAGACAACATAGACCGGCAGTGTGCTGTCCTTGAAGAAGTCGATCACCTCATTCATAACCGGCGGCTCGTTGTTCGTCCCGCCCAGGCCCGGAAGAATTTCCCAGGCAGAGCGTTTACCCGTGTTCTGGATAGCAGCAATATATCCGTCAAGATTGTCCAGGGTGACGTCAGGGTATTTCTTGTGACGCTCAGCAAAGCCCCATACATCCATCGTGCCGTCATCGTCGAACTGGACTGACAGGACAGCTATACGGTCGAGAACGGACTGCACATGTCCCTTTTTAAACTGGCCGGTCATAGAGCCTGAGGCATCGAGAACAAAAGCCACTCGGGCTGCAACGGTATCCAGCTTATGCTTGGCAAGAGAAACACTGGCTTTTTTTGCCAGGCTGATAAGCGCGGGGGCTTTCCCTTCCAGCTTCTTCTCCAGACTGATACGGGAAGCCTGTGGCGGGGTATCAACTGGCTGTGCAACATCAACACCATAGCTGACAGCGAGCGGCTCCAGTCCGCCGTTAAACCCCTGCCCCTGTGCTCGGAGTTTCCAGCTGTCCTTGTGTCGATAAATCTCGCCCATAATCACCGCTTTCTCACTGCGGCCATTAAGATCGACATTAAATTCAGCTGTTCCGGTTGCCGTTAGCCTGAGTTGTGACAGTGCGCTGATCGTGTCATTTCCGTCAATCACAAGGGTTATCGCGATTTTCTGTATGGTGACAGGAATACGGTCAAGTTCAATATGCACGTTCGCATGCTGGTGGCCGGGAGATAGTCTTACACCACCACCAGCTGCACTCAGATTGTTATAGAAGATAAAGTCAGCATCGCCGGTAACCTTACCCTCTGCATTCAGCATAAATATGCATATTTCAGGTTCACTACGAAAACCGGATGATGCCGGATAGTCAAGCCTGAGGTCCAGAGTCGATGTATGAAGCGGGATATTCTGTCCTGATTGTAATTGCATCTTTTCTCTCTGTGATGATGAGCAATACAAGTGTGTAAGCAGATACAAGAAACCCCGGGCAGGCCGGGGTTTCATATGCGCTATTTGTCAGATGTTGATGCCGTGCTGTTTAGCCAGCGCACCCAGACCGCCAGCAAACCCCTGACCAACGGCTTTGAATTTCCATTCAGTACCGTGGCGATAGAGTTCGCCGAAGATCATCGCGGTCTCTGTTGATGCGTCTTCAGACAGGTCAAAACGTGCAATCTCAGCGCCGTTATCGTTGTTCACAACACGCATGTAGCTGTTGCTGACCATACCGAAGTTCTGTTTACGGGCTTCAGCTTCATGAATAGTGACAGCAAACACCAGTTTTTTGACTTCAGCACCGACTTTAGCCAGTTCGATTTTGACCTGTTCATCATCGCCGTCGCCTTCGCCGGTACGGTTGTCACCCTGATGCTGGACCGCGCCGTCCGGGCTGGTGGTGTTGTTATAGAAAACGAAATGAGAGTCAGACAATACTTTACCATCGTCACCGACCAGAAAAACGGAGGCGTCAAGGTCAAACGCCTGACCATCGGTGACTCGTGCATCCCAGCCAAGGCCTACAAGCGCCACATTCATGGAAGGGGCTTCTTTGGTCAGAGAAACATTACCGCCTTTTACGAGAGAAACTGCCATTTTATTGCTCCTGCTAATCGTTGTCGTCCGGGGTGGTTAATCACCCCGGAGTGAAAAAGAGTGTGAAAAGTTACTTTTTATCAGGACGCGTTAATGCCGTACTGCGCACAAACGGAAGCCAGACCACCGGCATAACCCTGTCCGACCGCGCGGAATTTCCATTCCGCGTTGTGGCGATACAGTTCGCCAAACAGCATGGCGGTTTCGGTAGAGGCATCTTCAGTCAGGTCATAGCGGGCGACTTCTGTCTGATTGTCATCATTCACCAGGCGGATGAATGCACCGGATACCTGACCGAAGCTTTGACGACGAGCCTGAGCATCGTGAATGGTCACGACGAAAATGATTTTGTCCACATCAGCCGGGACTGCATCCAGTTTGATTTTCAGGGACTCATCATCGCCATCGCCTTCACCGGTACGGTTGTCACCGGTGTGAGTGACTGAACCGTCGACAGATTTCAGGTTGTTATAGAAAATAAAATCGGCATCACCACGAACCTTACCATTTGCGGCCAGCAGGAAGGCGGAAGCGTCGAGGTCAAAGTCCTGACCATCGGTAGAACGGGCATCCCAGCCAAGACCGATCAGAACGTTTTTCATCGTCGGGGCTGCTTTGCTCAGAGAGACGTTGCCGCCTTTGGATAGTGAAACACTCATCAATTTATCCTCTTTCGTTAATCATTAATCAGCTGAAATCAGCTCTCTTTGTTTTCTGCTTCCGGTTTTTCCGGGAAGATGACGCTGGCAAGAATCCCCAGTGCCAGCACACCTAATACAACATACAAACTGGTGGTCGCGGACAGACTGTAGCCATGATGCCAGATATGATCTGAGGCATTGAGTCCCAGCTTAATCGCGATAAAGAACAGCAGGACGATAACGGCCTTTTCCAGCTGAGACAGATACTGCTTCAGGGCTTCCAGGACAAAATACAGGGTACGAAGGCCAAGGATGGCAAACATCATCGCGCTGTAGACAATCAGAGGTTCACGGCTGACCGCAATGATTGCCGGGACGGAGTCGAAGGCAAACATGACGTCAGAGAGTTCCACAACCGCCACGCACAGCATAAGCGGCGTCGCATATAAGGCCGCTTTTTTTACCCGACCCACAGTGACATCGTTGTTTTCGGGCTTAGACAGCTCTGCATCCACCTCTTTTTGCGTTAACAGGAACGCATGCCCGGACAATTTCGGCCAGATGGGGAAGAAGCGTTTGACCAGACGATAGGCGAGGTGCTGGGAATAATCCTCAATTTCATCACCGTCATCACCACTTTTCAGCATCATAACGGCAGTCCAGGCGACAACCACAGCAAAGACCAGTTCTACGTAAGGTCCAAGGCTGAGGAGTCCGGTACCAATGGCAACGAAGATCCCCCTGAAGACAATCGCTCCAATGATCCCCCAGTACAGCACACGGTGACGATAACGGTCAGGCACTGAGAACCATGAGAAGATAGCCATCATGACGAAAAGGTTATCAACTGACAGCACTTTTTCCAGGGCATAACCTGTAACAAACAGGCTGGCAACTTCTGCACCGTGATGAACATAGAGGAAACCGGCAAATGCCATCGCAACGATAACCCAGAAAACGGACCATAAGGCCGCGCTCTTAAGGGAAATTGGCTTGTCATGCCGGTGCATGAACAGGTCAATAAAGATGGCACCGACTGACAGCGCAATAAAAACAATCACTGTTTCAGTCGGGAAACCGATGTGTGTTGAAACCATAATGTACCCTTAACGGATGTTTATCAGAGGCCGAATTCAGCCGGGTCGAAGCCAAGAGCACGTGCAATTTCGCGAACGGCATTTTGTTCATCTGCGTCAAAGTTACCGTCACTCTTGGCAACCGCAATCCCGACACGCAGAGCCAGTTGCGCCGCTTCTGGCTGGTCTTTCAGGGCGAGGATATACTTCATGGTCTCCCCTTTGCCGATTTCCAGATCAAAGTCGAAGCTGGTCACCAGTTTGTTGAAAAACTCGATAACCTCAGTCGTTTCGAAGACTTTCAGTTCTTCTGACGCCCGCAGAAATCCAATCATCTTCTGTTTTTCTTCTGCGCTGACGCCGTCGCTGGCAACCGCGATACGGGCGCATACAGCAACAGTACCCTGCATAAATTTCTTGTTTTTGTAACGGCCAACCTGGCGGGTCAGTTCCTCGCGCCCTGAGGTCAGCGCCCCTTTTACTTTGTCAAAAAAGCTCATTTTCACATCCTCAATAGTTCGGTTATTTGGAACCTTTAGACCAGCGAAATCCCCAGCCAAATGCCTTATCCATCTCCTCCTGACCTCTGAAGAACTGGTTAATGCGTTCTACCCGGATGGACCCGTTGTCATTTACCAGACGGGCAATCGCACACAGCGTTCGTTTGTTATCACCTTCGGTCAGACGGGTTTCAATGGGGGGCTGGTCCGGTACATGGAGAGTCACAACACCGTCGGTTTTATCCCAGCTGGGGACACCCTGATAAATGAAGGCATATATCAGTACCTGACTGATTTCCTTCCACTCCCGACCATTAATATGCATCCATTCGCCATCCGAGGCCTCCCCGGTACGATCATCGCCCTGCAGCTGAACAAAAGGTTCGTGATGATAGTTGCCAAAGGCATTGCCAAGAGCCTGGACCACGGATTTGTAACCGCCCTGAAGCTCCACGAACGCCCCCAAATCAAGATCGATCGCTTTGTTAGAGCCGAACATCCCACCGAGTAAACCACCGGAGTTGCTTCCGCGATGCCAGTTAAGGTTGATGCGGATCTCACCAAAGTTATCCTTCTTGGCAAGACTGATAGCCGGTTTTTCTTTGGTTAACGACACCTTACTCAGGCTCACTTTATTTGGAGCTGGGGGCGGTGTGGTCGGCGGTTGTGTGGACGGTGGAGGTTCATCAGAGACATTGACGCCAAAGTGTTCAGCCAGTGGCTTGAGCCCACCATTAAACCCCTGGGCAATAAACCGGAACTTCCATTCAGCGTTACGCCGATAGAATTCACCGAGGATAAGAGCAGCTTCCTGCCGTCCGGTCAGTTCGACCTGCCCGCTTATCAGTTGAGAAGCACCACTTTCAACCAGGATAGAAAGATTATTCAGAGCCGAGACGGTGTGGCTGCCGTCACAGGTCACCGTAAAAGCGACTTTCTGTACCTCTGATTTGAGGCGGCTAAGGTCAACGATAAAAGCGCTGTTATTTCCCTCGGCATGAAAACTGACAGAGTTATCGTCGTTGCGGGGCTGTCCGTAGAAGACCATATCGGTGTCTCCCTGCACTTTTCCATCGGCGAACAGACGGAAAGCTGAGGCATCGACAGAGCCACCGGAGAGGATCCGCACGCGGAGTTCCTGAGCGGGAACGGGGGCATTTCCCCCTGGAGTCAGGTTCATGAGCTAACAACCGTACTGACAATGTCCGCGTGCATATCATCAATTGTACGGCCAGTACTGGCTTTACCATGGGCAGTAAAGTCCCAGTTGCCGTTATTGCGTCGCAGTGAGGCGATAATGATCCCGGTATGTGAACCCTGTTCGGTGAGTTTGTATCGGGCCAGTTCTTTATTGGTCTGGTCTACTACGCGGCAGAAGGCGTTATCCACATCGTTGAAGGTCTGTCCACGGAAACTGTTAACCGTAAAAGCCAGGTATTCAACTTTTGCAGGCAATTTGCTGAGATAGACGTTGATGACTTCATCGTCACCATCACCGTCACCCGTCAGGTTATCGCCGGTATGCACCACTGAGCCGCAGGTCGATTTCAGTTTACGAAACCAGATTGTGTCAATTTTATTACCGGCACTGTCCAACAGAACGCAACCAGCGTCCAGATCGATAGAATCATTGACGCCAAATAGGCCCCCGAAAATCCCTTTCTTCTTTAGCGGATCCCATCCAAGACCAAACTGAAGTTGACTGAGAGCAGTAGAGTGTTTGCTGAGTGATACCGTCTGGTTTTTACTTAAAGAAACCATAT
Source organism: Klebsiella grimontii (assembly GCF_900200035.1). GTDB lineage: Bacteria > Pseudomonadota > Gammaproteobacteria > Enterobacterales > Enterobacteriaceae > Klebsiella > Klebsiella grimontii. Next base: position 8,507 of record NZ_FZTC01000039.1, on the reverse strand, counting down.
TCATTCCTTAAAAGGTATTGACTGAGACAATGGGTATTTAATAGTTAATTTGGTACAATGAAAATCATATCATGACAAAGTTCTCTCGCAAGGTAAAAAATGGTAGGTTTTCGATATTTACCTTTCATTACATTGCCATCAAGGCATTAAATGATGGGTAACATGTTGTATATATTGAATTATATATAAGTTTGCGCCATTTCAAAATCAGCCAGTGTTTATCATATTATGATTGACATGAAGCGGGTGGGTTCATAGACTCATTAATCAGAAATACACTCCCTTTCGTCTTCAGGAAAACTCAATAAAAGATGAAAAAGAAAATTTGGTTTATGGAAGGTTTGTCATCCCAGCGAGACATTATTCTCGCTGTTAAATCTTTTGCAGAAAAAAATAAAACAGACATTCAGGTTATTTCTTCTCACCGTAATGAAAGAAATGAAATTCTCTCTGTTTCAGATCTCTCATTAATCGAACCTAAAAATGAAGATGACCGTCTTTCTTTCATTCACTCCGTCACGATGAACCATGGCATTAATGCGATTCATACCGGGCGAAACTGTAAATGGTTTGAAAGTCAGCGAGATGCCATTCAATCCCCGTCCGTGAGTCTGACAACAGGCGCGACCGGGACTGAATGGTTCGAGCTCGCTGACGAAAAAGTTACTTTTTCGGAGTTCATGGCAAAAAAAGGTCTCCCGGTTGTACCATCTGTTCGGGTCACCTCTCTCGACGAACTTCGCAATTTGCTGAGTCACTCGCCGTTTCCTTCTGATTGTCTCTGCATTAAGCCCGTGACCGGCATTTATGGCATGGGATTCTGGCGTTTTGATGACAATGTTTCCCCTGTTGCATTTCTGAATAATCCCGACAGCCGTGTTATCCGCCCGTCACAGTATCTGTCTGCACATGCCGAAATGGAGACCTTTACACCTCAGGTGCTGATGCCTTATTTATCCGGGCCAGAATATTCCGTGGATATGGTGGTCAGTCAAGGGACGGTCCTGGCCGCTATCGGGCGGCGTAAGGAAGGCGTGCTTCAGTATCTGGAGAATGAAGGGGAAGCGATTGAACTTGCCATCGACTGCGCCCGCTTAATGAACGCAGACGGCCTGGTTAATGTTCAGACCCGCCATAATGCCGAAGGCAAACCACTGTTGCTGGAAATTAACATGCGACCATCAGGTGGTATCGGTTATACGCAGCACAGTGGCGTGAATCTGCCGGGTCTGTATGCCTTCCATACACTGGGGTTGATGGATGAGGATCAGATCAGGCAGTCAGCGAAAACTGATTTTTCGCCTGCAGTCGTCCGCTCTGTCACCGACGTCATTCGCTACCCGGCATTATTGACCAACAGAATAGATTAATGGAGATAAATATGTCAGTAATGGATGGATGTTCCGTTTATCAAAAGACATTATCTTGTGGGCGGATTGAGGTAAGCAGCCAGGTGACCGATTATCCTCTTACTGATCTCTTTGATATCGCCGAACGGCGGAATCCTAAACGCGCATTTCTGTTTGTCAGTAAAGTGCTGGGTCGCCATATTCCTGTCTCGCCTCAGGTCATGCGCAATGTTTACACACAGCTGGCGGAGCAGTTCCTTGGGACACTGGACGGGCCTGTGGTCTTTATCGGGATGGCCGAGACGGCTGTCGGCCTTGGGGCGGGAGTGTTTGATGAGGTGCGTAAGCATCACCCTGATTGTGTCTATCTGACATCAACACGCCATCCGGTCGATGGCGAACTGCTGTGCGAGTTTAAAGAAGAGCACAGTCATGCCACTGACCACCTGATCTACTGTCCCTCCACACCGGATATGCGGCGCACAGTGGCAGAAGCTCAGACGCTGGTGCTGGTGGATGATGAAGCCACGACGGGAAAAACGTTTCTCAATCTTCTGGCCTCATTACGTGCATCGGGTGCACTCCGGCAGGTACGACGGGTTATTGCTGTCACGCTGACTGACTGGAGCGGAGAGGCCCTCAGTCAGAACAGCCCCCTGCCTGTTCACGCTGTATCGCTCATCTCAGGCAACTGGCGCTGGACACCCGAACCGGATGCCCCGCTGCCCGTCATGCCCCCGGTTAATGTGACCTCCAGGGGGAACATCCCGATCACCGGCAAACAATCCTGGGGGCGACTCGGGATGCAGATACCGGCCAGTGACCTGGGCCTTAAGGTGAAGGTTTCGCACGGGGAAAACATTCTGGTGCTGGGCACCGGCGAATTCGTCTGGGAACCGTTCCTGCTGGCTGAACGTTTGGGATCGGCGGGCGCTCAGGTCCTTTACAGTTCCACCACCCGATCACCGATTTCAACCGGCTTTGCAATCCAGTCCGCCATTGCTTTCAGCGATAATTACGGCCTGGGTATCCCGAATTTTGTCTATAACGTCGCCCACCAGCGGTTTGACCGCATCCTGCTTTGCACAGAAACTCCGGCGTCGAGCGTGGACCCCCGCCTGCTTGAGGCGCTTTCCGCCGTCGCTCCTGCCGTAGAGGTGATTACCTATGAATAAGCCCGTCGTATTCAGCGACCTCGATGACACCCTGTTCCAGACCCGCCGAAAAATGGTGGATGAACTTGCCCTTGAACCCTTCCGGACCGGCGCACTGGATCGCAGTCTCACACCTCGCAGCTTTATGACCGAAGAGCAGGCCATGCTGGTGGACTGGTTGCTGGAGCATGCGGATCTCATTCCGGTGACGGCCAGAGGAACGGAAGAAATCAGCCGGGTGCAGATCCCCTTCCGTTCCTGGGCCGTAACCACTCATGGTGCGGTGATCCTTCGTCCTGATGGTACGCCAGACCGCGACTGGAAAGCCCATATGCTGGAGAGCCTGTCCTCCTACGCCGACCGCTTAACGTCAATGCAACATATCATTACCGAACTCATGGAAGCACGGGGCATCAATGCCTGGGCACGGCTCAACTACGAATATGATGGTACGCCGGTGTATCTGGTCATGAAGCACTGCGACAGCACGAAGCTTGATGAACTGAACGCTATCGGGGATGAGATCGAGCGCGTCTTTTCGACCGAAGGGTTTTACATCCACCGCAACAGCAACAACATTGCCTGGTTACCCTGCCCGGTAGAAAAAGGACTGGCCGTTTCCTGGTTGCTGGAAAAACTCCGTCAGGAGCGCGGGGTTTTCCCGGTGATAGGGCTGGGTGACAGCCTGAGTGACCATCGGTTCATGAAACTGTGCAGCTGGTTTGGTCTCCCACGCCAGAGCCAGTTTGCTGAGGCTATTTCACAGCATATTTTTGGAGAGCAATAACATGTCTCACATCACTTCGTTTTCTGGTTCGTATCAACCGGACGATGTTCAGTTTTTGCTGAAACCCATTGCTATGGAGATGACGCCGGTTGACCTGAAGGAAGAACTGATTCAGTCAGGGAAAATGCATTACTCCGACATGCTGAGTCAGGAGCCTGAGCCAACCCGCTGGCATCTGGATCTTTTCACCCGTGCGCTGGACGCGGGGGCAGCACGGCTGGCGCGGGAGGTCTCTCAGCTTAGCCGTGAACTGGCCTTACGCGCCGGTGATGACCCCGTGGTTCTGGTCAGTCTGGTCAGAGCCGGTGTCCCTCTTGGTGTGATGCTCCATCAGGCGCTACGGGCAATGGGAAAACGGTCTTACCATTACGGTATCAGCATTATCCGCGATCGGGGTATTGACGCTGCGGCGCTTGACTACATCGAATCACGTCATGGCACAAAGGGCATTGTGTTTGTCGACGGCTGGACGGGAAAAGGAGCCATTACCGGCGAATTGTCACGCACGCTGAAGGACCGCCCCGGCTACCCGGTACAACCTCGTCTGGTTGTGCTGGCAGATCCCTGCGGATGTGCCTGGCTTGCCGCCAGTGACGATGACTGGTTGATCCCATTCGGTATCATGGGTGCTCCTGTATCAGGTCTGATTTCGCGCTCTGTCTGGACTGAAGAAGGCCTGCATGGCTGCGTGGTCTGCGATCACCTTCAGTCTTTTGAATGTAGCCAGATGCTAGTGAATACGGTAGCGCATTTCCGCGAACAACTTGACGGTCGAGACCTTCCCGCTTCAGGTTGGGACGCCGGGCACAATGCCGCACGCTGGCAGCTGAGCCGGGACGTCATCGGAGGGTTGGCCGAACGTTATGAGGTGGACAGCATTAACCGGATTAAACCGGGCATTGCTGAAGCGACACGGGCAGTTCTGCGCCGTGTGCCCGATCATGTGTTTGTCCGGCAGATGGATGACCCGGATGTCGCTCTTCTGGTCGGTCTGGCAAAAGAGAAAGGTATCGCGGTGACGGAAGCCGGGGACGCTCTCGGCCAGTATCGTGCAGTTACCATCATCAAAAAGGTACGCTGATGAAAAAACAATTCACTCCCTGGGATCTCGGTGCAACGCTGTATATGCCAGCAACCCGTATGGATCTTGCCGAAGTTGTGCTGGAAGGGAAAATACCCGGTCTGCGGTCTCTGGTGGTCTGTCTGGAAGATGCGGTCAGTGAGCATGATGTTCCCTTTGCTCTTCAGAATCTCTCACTGTTTTTGCAAAGGCTGAATGACGCGAAATTCCAACATGGAGACGACGAGTGGCCGCTGGTTTTTATTCGCCCCCGTCATCCGGACATGGGGCGATGGCTGACTGAAAACATGGAGCTGAGTGCAGTTGATGGGTTTGTGCTACCGAAATTCACCCGTTCCACGTTGCCGGTATGGTGGGACATCATGGCCGGTACCCGGTTGAGCATGATGCCGACGCTTGAAACAGAAGAGGTCTATGACGTTCTGAAAATGCAGGCGCTGGCTTCTGAACTGTCGGACCATGACTGCCGGGAACGTATTATTGCGCTGCGCATCGGGGGGAACGACCTGATGAACGTGGTCTCTCTGCGACGGCCACGGGATCTGACTCTCTACGACACGCCAATGGGCTATGTCATTAAAATGCTGGTTTCGGTTTTTGCACCCCGTGATTTTGCGCTGACTGCTCCGGTATGCGAACACATTGATGACCATGGCGTCATGGAGCGCGAGCTGGCGATGGATATCGCTCACGGGCTGGTGGGAAAAACCGCGATCCATCCGGAGCAGATCAGTGTGATTGAGGGGGCACTGAAGGTCTCGCCTGGCGAGCATTCAGATGCGCTGCGTATTCTGAACTCCACACAGGCAGTCTTTAAATCTCAGGGGGCGATGTGCGAACCGGCGACCCACCGGCGGTGGGCTCAGGGGATCCTGGCCCGGGGCCAGGTTTACGGACTGACGACAGGACAGAAAACGGACGGGATGAGGCTGATCCCGTTCTCTCAGCAGCAATAAGGGGCAGAGCATGGGATTCAGATTCAGGAAGTCGATAAGCATTATTCCCGGCGTCAGGATAAACCTGAGCAATGGAGCCCCCAGCCTGAGTGTTGGACCCCGGGGGGCGTCACTGTCTTTTGGGAAGCGCGGGACCTATGCCAATCTGGGGTTGCCGGGCACTGGACTGAGTTATCGGACCCGTATTGACCGGATAGTACGGGAGCGACAGAACAACAGAGCTCAGGCTAATCCGAGACTGAGGGAAGAGCTGGAGCAGGAAGTGGAAAGTCTGATGTCCGCTATAACGGCCATTTCCAGTATTCATGAGCTTTCCCCTTCACCTGTGGGAGGGAACACATGGGCATCGCTCGAATCACATTATCTTGAGCTCCACCAGAGGACGTTCGACCGGCCCGCGCCTGTTCGTCCTGCCAAACCTGAATACAGTCCTCTCCCGTCCGCACCAGACGAACGTAGCGGTCGTGGTTTTCTGGGGGGATGGTTCGAAACCGATGCGGCTCGCACCGAACGACAGAATGAGAACCAGCGACAGTGGCAACAGCAAGTAGCGGACGTTGAACGCGAAAACACACTGCTTAAACAACGGTATGAGAAACAACGTGTCGCCTGGGCTGAACAGTATGCAAACTGGCAGTATGAAGCTCAGGAACATGAAAAAAACTCTTCTCTCACTGCTGACGTTGCACGCGAGCAGTTCCGATCGGATGCCCGTTACTTTGAAGATTGCCTGGCAGAGGTGCTCTCACAAACGGAATGGCCGCGTGAAACGCTTGTGACTTTTGAAGTCAGGCCTGACGAATCAATGGTCTGGCTTGATGTTGATTTACCTGAGATTGAGGATATGCCTGATAAGGTATATGTCGTCAATGCAAAGGGAACGGATATCACTGAAAAAACGATGACACAGAAAGCGGTCCGGGAGAGTTATGCAAGACACGTCCACGGTTGCCTGATGCGATTAGCTGCCATCGTATTTCAGACGCTTCCGTTTGAACACGCCGTGCTTTCCGGCTTTACTCAGCGGATCAGCAAACAAACGGGTTACCTTGAAGATGAGTACATTCTTTCCTGCAGGATAGACCGCCATCATATGGAAAAAATAAACTACACGAACCTTAAAGATGTGGACCCTATCACGGTGCTGAGTGTTCAGGCGTTGGTCCGAAAAATGAGCGCAACTTTCCTGTTTCAGGCTATTGACCCTATTATGATAACTGCAGGCACCAGCTGACTATGCAACTAAATACCCGACAGGAACGAATTTATACTCTGGCGAGCTTACTGGGTACGGGAAAACCCGTTTCTGCGGCAAAAATCATCAGCATTCTTGACTGTTCTGAACCTACCCTCAGTCGTGCGCTGAAGGAGCTTCGGGAGTCCTATGCAGCTGAAATAAAATACAGTAAAGCCGGTCATTCCTATCAGTTAGTTAGTCCCGGGCAGCTCGATAAAAAAACTTTGCGCCGAATGAATGAAGCACTCACTCAAAACGCTGAACAGAAAGCGCAGGATATTTCGACGAAAGTGGTGCTGGATAAAGATCTGAAGACGGCAGTCTCTTTATCAATCCGACGCCGGGTACTCCGGAAAATAGACAAACTGGCCGAACTTACCGGCACGTCCCGAAGTGAGGCGGTAGAGACTCTCGCTGAAATGAAGGTCGAGGACTTTATTAAGGTAGTTCAGTTGAAAAACAAGCCGGAATAACAGCATTCCAGGGGTACCGACAGAAAGGGCCCCTTTTTACTTGTAGGTAAAGTCGCCCACACGTGCCTTACAGTCAGAGATATTCTCCTTCCGTATTTCCCATTTTGCCGTTGGACAAAAGAACGATGGCCGATCACCTATACTGTTTCTACAGGTTTTACCTAGCGGAGCAACTTCCGTAAATCACATTCCGGTGTAGGTAGATGTCTGCTACGGATTTTCCACCCAATTTCTTCAGCACGCGATTTATATGGTCCTGAGAAGACCGCTTTGTGATTGACAATACAGTGGCTATGTCTTCATCTGAACGACCACAAAGAACCAGACGCGCTACCGTAAATTCCCTGTCAGTCAGCCGTACAGTATTTGCTGCAGGCAGATTTGCACTGCCAGATATAGTTTTCAACACGGTATAGGTAAAAATATTTAACCGTGTCGTGATGTCGATAAACTGTGTGTCATCATTTCTGACACTCTCTATCGCATGTTGCAGTAAAAAGCAGAAACGCGCACCTGAACGGTAGAGTTTACTCAGAAATTGGACGTTTTCCTCATGGAGAGGACGTTCAATGAAGTAAATATTATCCTTGCATATCACATGGTTGGAGAGGTGGTTCACCGATAGTCGCGAAGCAGCTATCTCATGCTTGCAAAGAAGTAACTCAATTCCTACGTACAGAAACTGGTTGTCCGTAATGACGTAAATCATCCTGTCTATCGCTCCAGGTATCCTACCCACTGCGTCTCTGAATGCTTTTCTGACCTGCTCCCCGTTGATTAGTACACCCCGATGTTAGTAATGTCTTCATAAGCCACATGAGGACATCCCCATGAAGAAGCGTTTTTCCGACGAACAGATCATCAGTATTCTCCGCGAAGCCGAAGCTGGGGTACCCGCCCGTGAACTCTGCCGCAAGCATGCCATTTCCGATGCCACGTTTTACACCTGGCGTAAGAAGTATGGCGGTATGGAGGTGCCTGAAGTTAAGCGCCTGAAGTCGCTTGAGGAAGAGAACACCAGACTCAAGAAGCTGCTTGCCGAAGCCATGCTGGATAAAGAGGCGCTTCAGGTGGCTCTTGGGCGAAAGTACTGACGACAGACCAGAAGCGGGAAGCCGTGATGTTGATGTGTGATGCGACCGGTCTGTCGCAACGTCGTGCCTGCAGGCTTACAGGTTTATCCCTGTCGACCTGCCGCTATGAGGCTCACCGTCCGGCTGCTGATGCGCATTTATCAGGGCGCATCACTGAGCTGGCACTGGAGCGCAGGCGTTTTGGCTACCGTCGTATTTGGCAGTTGCTGCGCCGTGAAGGGCTTCATGTTAATCATAAGCGCGTGTACCGGCTTTATCACCTCAGTGGCCTGGGCGTAAAACGCAGAAGACGTCGTAAAGGGCTGGCAACAGAACGTCTGCCGCTGCTCCGTCCGGCGGCGCCCAATCTGACCTGTGTAGTGGTTTACTGAATTTG
>NZ_FZTC01000031.1 GCF_900200035.1 Klebsiella grimontii | reverse complement strand
TTCCATAGCGACATTATTCTGGGTAATGCTGCCAACTTACTGATTTAGTGTATGATGGTGATTTTAAGGTGCTTGCGTGGCTTCCATTTCCATCAGATGTCCTTCCTGCTCCGCTACTGAAGGCGTGGTGCGTAACGGCAAAAGCACTGCCGGACATCAGCGCTATCTCTGCTCTCATTGCCGTAAAACATGGCAACTACAGTTCACTTACACCGCCTCTCAGCCCGGTACGCACCAGAAAATCATTGATATGGCCATGAATGGCGTCGGATGTCGCGCCAGTGCACGCATTATGGGCGTTGGCCTCAACACGGTTTTACGTCACTTAAAAAACTCAGGCCGCAGTCGGTAACCTCGCGCATACAACCGGGCAGTGATGTGATTGTCTGCGCTGAAATGGACGAACAGTGGGGCTACGTCGGTGCTAAATCACGTCAGCGCTGGCTGTTTTACGCGTATGACAGGATACGGAGGACGGTTGTGGCGCACGTCTTCGGTGAACGCACTCTGGCCACACTGGAGCGTCTTCTGAGCCTGCTGTAGGCCTTTGAGGTCGTGGTATGGATGACGGATGGCTGGCCGCTGTATGAATCCCGCCTGAAGGGAAAGCTGCACGTTATCAGCAAGCGTTACACTCAGCGCATTGAGCGACATAACCTGAATCTGAGACAACATCTGGCAAGGCTGGGACGGAAGTCACTGTCGTTCTCAAAATCGGTGGAGCTGCATGACAAGGTCATCGGGCATTATCTGAACATAAAACACTATCAGTAAGTTGGAGTCATTACCGAAAACCGCGCCTTATATCCCCGCCCTGAAGGTCGGGGTTTTACGGCGCACTGGATAACAGGGGCCTCCTTGCCGTCCCCCAAAAACAAACGGTATGTTTATGCGCTGTGATGATTCCCCCAGATTCTTTTCATGGTCCAGTGGTGTCTACAAAGTCAATTAATACGATAACGTGACGGACTTTCAATATGTTACCCACACGGTTATCCCCCGTTACTGTGGATAATCAATATATTGTGTCTCTGGCAGTTGCTTTTCCTACCATATGTTGTCCCTCCCCGTTCTATTTTGTGATCGGACAGTGTGAAAAACGACATCACAGTGGAGACGCTGCTGACGGGATGATGTTCATCCAGGGTCGTAAGATCGGCCGGTACTGGTTACCCGCCGGACGAAGGGCCGGCCAACGCGCAGCGTCGGTAGCTGGCTTTAAAAATGCCGGCGGAAATTTAAAGATTAAGCTGCATACTCTGCGAAATTTTGCAAATTTCACTCAACATGCTTCGTTCAGATCCCAATAGAGCTTTCACCATCGCCTGTAATAGCCGCCCTGCTGCGTGATTACTCCGCTCATCGGGTTGCTGGCGACAAGCCAATACCTGTTCGTGACAGGCATTGATTGAACCGTTATCCCTAACTAATAATGTGCCGACGATGCAGGTGGGACCGTGGTCCCAGGGAGATAACCTGACCGGCGATGCAGGTGGGACCATGGTCCCAGGCAGATAAGCTGACAGATGACGCAGGTGGGACCGTGGTCCCAGGGAGATAACCTGACCGGCGATACAGGTGGGACCGTGGTCCCAGGCAGATAAGCTGACCGACGATGCAGGTGGGACCGTGGTCCCAGAGAGAATATTCAGGCCAGTTATGTTTTCTGGCCTGTGAGAAAGGAAATGAAGTAAAGGGAGATCACCGTAGACTAATGCGTGTCCGCATCAGACTCCTGGTTTCTCAAGCTCCTTAAGAATGGCTTCTATTTTCTCTATACACTCCGCAGGAATGCGGGACTTATCCAGGTTAAGCACCATTTTATCGCCCTTATACAATGCTGTTGCCCCTGGAGCAAACTGATGACGTGAGCTCAGATTAACTCTTGATGCGGGAGATTGTTTCAGTACGGATGTTAAAAGACTAATGACCTCTTCAGCTTCAAAGATTAGTCCCGCTTTCTTCTGATCGTGGAGAGTCTCAGCCTGCTGCTTCAGTAATTCTTCTTTATCTGCAAAAGCCTTCTGAAGGGCTTCACCTGACCGGGCAGACAGTTCTCCAGGATGTGCAAACAGGGCAACAACGGATTTAGGCAGTTTGGCCGTATTAATACAGCGGGTAATGATCTTACGTGAAATGTTTTCCGCATCGGCAAGCGCAGAAATATTTCCTGCAAACTCATTCTGCAGCCGGCTTGTATAACGCAGGCCACGTTCATAAGCACTCGTCGGCCGATAATCGTTACCCAGTCGGGACAATGCAGCCATCTGCTCATCGTCCAGTTCACCAACCAGAACGCGATAATCACTTTCCGTCAGGATTGCGGCTTTACGGCGACGGCTGCCGTCTGCAATTTCTATGACATCAGAAACCCGGCGGCCGAAAGCTGGAGTCTGCTGACCGGTCAGTAAAAATGAAGGAATGAGATCATCCAGAGCATCTTCGGTAAGTAGTTCCTGATCGCGCTCATTGCCTGACCATACGCGTGAAGCGCTCTCAACAGAGTCTCCCCGGAGCACCTCAAGGGTAAATTTTACTTCCCGTCCACTTACCGGAAGAGAGATTGCATTACCGCGGGCCATAGCACCCACGCGCGCAATTAATGAATCCACCATCGGCGCGGCCGGCGCCGGTGATGAAGTATCTTCAGTCGATTGAGTATGTGTGGTATGTCTTGGAATGACAGGAGCACGCTTCATTATCTAATCTCCCAGCGTGGTTTAATCAGACGATCAAAAATCTCATTGCAAACAGGCTCCCAGATAGAGAGGGCATTACGCCAGGCACCGGTTGAAGAACGTTGATCAATAGCCTGTTCAAAAACGGTTCTCATACGGATCTGACCTTTGCCGACTTCATCCGTTTCGCGCACAACATTTTTAAGGACCATGCTTCCCCAGGCATCCCGAATTTGTTCTTCCATCCACGGGGACTGCGAGCCATTATTATTACTGTATTTGGTAAGCAGAATACGGACATCTGGCTCGAAGCCTTTAAGATCCACGTTCTTAAGCAGGTCACGAAGCATATCGAAAAACTGCAGTGCGGAGGTGTAGTCGAACAGCTCTGCCGGAGTAGGGACAATCAGAACATCAGCAGCGCATACAACATTTATCGTACCGATACCAAGGTTGGGTGCGCTGTCGATAACTATCACGTCATAATCATGAGCGACAGTTTCAATGGCCAGACGGAGCATCAGGTGCGGGTCAGCAGGTAATTTGCCTTCGTCAAATTTCCCCATCAGCTCGGTTTCAATGCGGTGCAGTGCCAGACAGGACGGGATGATATCAAGGCCAGGCCAGCAGGTGGGCTTTATAGCGTAGCTGGCGTCATCCTTTTCCCCAAGATAAAAGGGCAGGAGAGTGTCCTCAGCATGAATATGAAGATCGGGCACCCATCCGTGATACATAGAAGCAGTTCCCTGTGGGTCATTGCCTTCAACAAGCAGAACACGGAGTCCTTTCAGAGCAAGATCCTGAGCCAGGTGAACGGATACTGAGGTTTTGTAAACACCACCTTTGTGAGCTGCAACGCCAATCACCGGCGGAAACGCATCTTCAGCACGGCGCAGTCGTGTACCAAATACATCCCGCATGTGATTGATTTGTTCGATGGTATAACCAACGCGTTGCTCAACTCTCCCACGGGTTTCCATATCAGGGTGCGGCAGCCGGCCAGCTTTCTCGGCATCCCTGATAGCCTGAGATGACACGCCAACTAAATCTGCCGCTTCACCAATCCTCCAGCGCCGGGTTATTTTTCGGGCTTCCGGACTGTCATCATTAAACTGTGCAATGGCGATTGCTTTCGTCATTTCATGACCAGCACTTATGCACTGGTTGAGTGTATCCATGAGTCCCATACTGAACATCCTTTAATCATCACTTTGCATTATTTTATTAAATCTTGGAATTCATTGCAAAGCAACAATAAAATCGCAAAGTACACGAAAAAGTGCAAAGTGAACCACATTGGGTAATGAAAGAACGCAGGGGATTACAAAAGAGTACATACCGCAGTCAATATTAATCACTGCCGCTCGCCGCAGTAAGCGATCTCACACAGTGAGAAAGCGGCGAGGAAGCGGAAAATCACAGAATTCACAGATTGCACGTACGTCGGGTTGCTAAAGATGGCTCGGGATCAGCCAGTAATAATGAAATTGACTGCGGTATGTAATATATTGACTATGGTATGATGCTTACCGCATCTGTGTCGAGGAAGAGGAAAGACGACTCAGCATACCGCAGTCAATGTTTCATTGTTGTACCTGTAGATCTCAATCTTCCAGAGCGTATTCAGGAAAATAAGGCCAGGGTTCTGGATATCTGGTGTGGCGCTTCCGGGCTTGTATCTGGGTTATTCATGGTCTCGATCCAATAATTGATCCCAAGGAGATCATAATGAGATCCAAAAGAGATCCCCGGATCGCTCCAGCATGCGCTGTAACTGGCTTTAACGTCTGTCTGGATCGACTGTGGAATGTAAAATGTTGACTGTTATATGCATAATCTAATACTGTGATATGCAACGGTATTTACTGAGGTATGTATATCCGTTGACTGCGATACGTATTACTACATCCTTTTGTGGATAACCGTTGAGGATCAAGATGACGAGCGAAAATAACAGCTTACTTCTGAACCTTCAGGAGGTTGATAAGACAACCGGTGAAGTTGTTAAGCTGGATGTCAACAGCACCAGTACCGTGCAGCCAGTAGCGCTCATGAGACTCGGTCTCTTCGTCCCAACTCTGAAATCAACAGGGAAGAGCAAGGCGAACCGGAAAAACGTTACAGACGCGACTGAGGAGCTTGTACAGCTGTCCATTGCCAAAAGCGAAGGATACACTGACGTTAAGATCACCGGTTCGCGTCTTGATATGGACACGGATTTTAAAGTCTGGCTGGGGATAATTCGCTCCATGTCGGAGTATGGGGTAAAAAGTGACACCCTGGAACTGTCGTTCGTCGAATTCGTTAAGATGTGCGGATTTGACTCCCGTCGTTCAAACAAAAAAATGCGCGATCGCATCAGTAATTCCCTGTTTAAACTCGCCTCGGTTACGCTGAAGTTCCAGAGCGAGACCAAAGGATGGACCACCCATCTGGTGCAGTCAGCCTATTATGATATCAACGAGGATATCGTTGAGATCAAGGCTGAACCTAAGCTGTTTGAGCTTTACCACATGGACAGAAGGGTACTGCTGCGGCTGAAAGCCATTGACGCCCTGCAGCGCAAGGAATCAGCCCAGGCGCTTTATACCTACATCGAAAGTCTTCCCCAGAATCCTGCACCTATTTCCATGAAACGGATGCGTGACCGGCTGAATCTCACCTCAAATGTCTATACGCAGAACCACACGGTGCGTAAGGCGATGGAGCAGCTGCGGGATATTGGTTATCTGGATTACACTGAGTTTAAACGTGGCCGAGCCACCTATTTCAGCGTGCATTATCGCAACCCCAAACTCATCAGTGGTCCTGTGAAGGTTCCGCGCAAAGAGGAAGAAGAGAAGGCGCCAGAGCAAAATTATGACGAAGTCATTAAGGCGCTGAAGGCTGCTGGCATCGATCCCCTTAAACTGGCCGAAGCTCTCTCAGCGATGAAGCCAGAAAATTGACTGCGATATGCATAACATGACTGCCGGATGCCGCTAAGGACATTCCATTGACTGTGATATGCATCACGCATACCGCAGTCAATATGTGTTCTCCATCATGTCTGCCATGATCGAACAATATTGACTGTCATATGTGATTTCAGGCCGTGATACGCAGATATTGACTACGGTATGCGGGTTTAACGGCGATATTCCCAGGTCTGTGCACTGCTCCACACGTGTTAACATGCCACAGTCAATTTTTCAGTAAAGCTCTATACCCCTTACGAAAATCTCAATCGGATGCTGAGACGGTCATGTTACCTGACGGTATCCGTTCCCCTGTGTATTGCAGGTTTAGCCCGGCAGGATGAGACTGCAGCTGTCTGTATAACCCGGCGCCAGCTTCACACTGCTAAATGCGAACAGGAGACCGATGGCAGAAGGGAGTGAGCCACAGGGGTGAATGACTTTCGCAATTAACGGGATGATTCACTGAGCTTTCAGGAAACAATACACTGTGGGATGTACGGCCTGTGTCCTGTCTTGTCTGCGGTATGTCGATGCCTGCAGGCTTGCAGGTCACCGTGCAAGACCACGGCTGTTCAGTCATCCGAATGATGTCCTGGTGTGCTGGAGCAGGGAGGGGCACTGAATGCGCTCTGCTCCTGTATTTCGTATTAGCGGAATACAGGACGTCATGCCAGGGCCGTCAATCTCAGCCGGCCGGGGGCAGGGAGCGAAGGATCTCCGCGGCATCTCGCCCATCACCGGTAAAGGGAACGGCCAGGGTGGCAGCCATGTCCAGCGCAAATACCCGCGTATAGACTTCCATCGAGCGCGGATCCTTATGCCCGGCCAGTGCCTGGATGACCTTCCTGGGCTGCCGGTGATAAAGCATGTGCATAATATAGCTGTGACGGAAAGTATGCGGCGTCACGGGGATCGAAAAATGCACGCCGTCAGCTTCAGCCCGCTTCACCGCCTGTTTCAGCCAGTTGCGCATTGTCTCATCCGTGACCGGCCATAACGGCTCACGCCGGCGGGGGCGGGTGGTGACCATCCAGCTTTCCATCTGACGCACAAAACTGGCATCCGTCAGCGGTACCAGACGCACTTCATCTTTTGGCGGCCGGCCACGACGTGCCCGCACTTTTTCCGACAGCACCCGAACAAAAGGGCGCAGACCATCCAGGTCGAACGATTCCGGGGTGAGCGTCCGGGCTTCACCGATACGGATCCCGGTATTCCACATGGTGGCGAACAACATGTGGTGACGCTGGTCAGGCATATACCAGAGGAGGGCGCTCACTTCCGGCGCCAGGAGGTAAGCCGGCGTGGCACCTGTTGAGGTGGCCATCCGCCGGAGTGCCACCGCGGTCGCAAAATCAACGCCCGGGGCGATCGGCAGCAGGGAGACGCGTTCTGGTGAATTCTGCAAGGGAATGATGCTGTTCATGAGTTATTTTTCACGTAGCGCACGCACTGTTTATGGATACAGGTATTTTGCACCTGACGGGCCGATCCTGCCATGACAATAAATCGCAGCGCGCGGATCCTTTTATTGTCTTATCCCGCATTATTGCGGGTAAAACCAAATACGTAAAGGATCCTTTTTCTGCTCAGATCCTCCATGAAGCCAGTAATGACGCGGGTTGATGGCTGTTTTACGGTTTTTGGGAGAATTGGGGTAATGCCAGGACAAACAGGATCGAACAAAAAAAGGAAGGGAGCAGGGAAGGGGAGGATGCGCTACGTGAATTCTGACCTGGTACACCCCTGTAACCCTGTCAGTTTTCACGCAGCGCAATGTGGTTGCCGACTACTGCCCAGTTGAGATGACGGCCGGCATCCTGATGCTGACTTAATATACGGATAATAATAATTTCAGTATCAGTCTGCAGAAAATAAAGCATATGTCATTCAACGGGTAGTGCCAATATGTATTCCCCCAGTTCAGGACGGGGAGTACCGATATTATGAGCACTCCAAAACAAAAAAAAAGCGGAGAGCTGATTAATATATCTGTCGGCCCTCTCCTCACCGAAAATGGTGGTAGCCGTAATACCAGATATCCTCAAGATCCTGACTGGCTTTAGGTGTGAGTTTAACGTTTTTCACCGGCAGGCTTTGTGCCTGCTTTAACTTTTTTCAGGAACGTGTCCTTTTCCCACACCACAGGCTCGCCGCTGCTCAGGCCTTCTGCCAGTAAATTCCGCAGGGTCTGGAGACGTGATTCTGCCTGTTTCTCGCGAAGGAGACGAAGTGACTCGCGGATCACCTCACTCTGCGTACGATAATCACCTGATTCAATGAGATATTCTATGAAGTCACGGAGTTCGTGTCCGAGATCCACTGTTATTGTTCTGGCGATATACAAGCCTCACGATTGTAAGTTTAAATCTTACAATCAGTTTGAATGATACTCAAAGGTGCGTCCAGTACTGAATATTTGGGATAAATGGAGGAATGTCAGGATGTAAGTAACAGAAAAGAGGACGGCTCCTGCTGTCATCCGTCCATCTTCAAAGTAAAGTTTCTTAGTGTGTGTGGGAATAATCCTTGTTTCTGGCAAAAAATGTTATAAACCAAAAGATAATATAATTAAGAACACTCAATATCTTCCTCATCATCGCGTTCATAGCGATTTCCAGTAATTATTCTTATATCTAGAGCTGAATGGAGCATCTTATGAATTTTCATCAGACTGGCACGTTTGATTTCATTTTTTGTTGTTGGTGTACTGTCTCTGAATGCCCATTTGTAAGGTGTCAGGCTACTAATCTTGAAACCTACAATTCCAACTGTATAAAGACAAAGCATTATTTCATTAATGACATCCTGTTCTCTTGATTCTCCTTCTAAAAATTTGTTTGCTGTAATAGCACATGGATCAGTAGTATTTTGAATGGATAATTCACTTAATACCGCGTCTATAGTGTTTTTTGACATAGATGTTCTACTAAATTTATCAGGAAGATTTCTCAGTATTTCAATTGTTTCCTCAAAGGAAGGGTATATATCCCCCCATTCTTCTTTTAGAGATCTCAGGCGCTTTAAGGAATAGACTGCCTCCGCTTTATGAATTGAATCCCATGATATTCTTTCTCTGTTAAGTGCCACATTAAAACACTCATTCACGTATTGTAAAACGTCTCTTGGTCGAAATAATGTTCTTTCAATTATATATTCAATAGGGGTGATGCCTAAATGCCCCCCCTTTGCTTTTGGAAATATATCTTTAATAGTAACATCTTCTCGAGTATATTGTCTTTTGTATACCTCTCGCACTCGTTTTTGGACTAATTCGGTTAGTTGTTGAGAGGTCCATTTTATATCAAGTATATATGACTCATATTTTTCCTCCTGAAAACCAGAGCCTCTTGTAATATTAAATACTGATCGTAAAAGGTCCAGGCGTAAAGCAGCTATTATTTTGATATTTTTAATTTTACGAAACACCTTAATCTCTTCAATTAGCGCTCTTATAAATTTATATCTTGTATCATTTTCCGCCCAGTTATCATCCAGTTGATCAATAATGATGTAATAGTTTTTTTGTGGGTCATCAAAAGAATATTCAGCAAGCAATGAAAGTATTTCATTAAGTTTTTGAATCTGTAACCTACTGACAACCTCATTTGCTCGTTTCTTAACATCATGTATTTGTTCTTCGGTTAGTTTTTTTGCATATTCAGCACTAAGATTTACAGCACTGTATTCTGTGCCAATCGAAGCCTTAGTATCACGTTCCAGTTTGTATGTTATTTCCCTAAGATGGGTGTCAGTATCTATCCAAAATTTATCTCCCCACTCCCTAAAATACTCAAGGGCTTTTCGTTTTATCTCATCTTTTTTAGCCTGCTAAGCAAGTTTGAGAAAAAGCTATTCGTATCAGATTCACTCTTAATGTCATGGCGTATTTTTAATAATTCCATAATTAAAATATGTCGCCATAATACTTTATAAAACATATCAAGATTAACATTTAACTCTTCAAAAAATGAAATTATATCTGAATGCTCTAGAAAACCTATTGAAATATCATTAGGGTCAAGTTTTTTATATTTATGTGCTTTGTTTGCCACCATGTGCAACAAAGCACTTTTTCCTGCGCCTGTTCTTCCTATAACTATAGATGATGTATCAGATGGGTTTAATAGTTTAGAAAGATAACCACTATCAATAAAACAGTTTTCCAAGAGAAGTGTGTCTGATTCAGCGTCCAATTCGCCGATTTTAAAATTTTGCCTTATTATTATAGGGTTTATGCTCATAATTTCCTCAACGCTATTAATTGGTTTTATTATTACATTATAATTGATTTTTGATAATTGTATTTAAATTGATAGAAATTGCGATGGAGATCATAGAATAAAAGTATTGAGTGTTTCAATTTTTATTAATAGTTGCAACTATTAGGATAACTGCTTCTCGCTTGTTCTTTGTCGTCAATATTTTCAGCTCAATATCATCTCGAACGTTCATGCTTCAGTATGGCTTCTGCTATTCGTATTCAGAAACGTGCGTCTCTTCTTCAAGCGGCTCAAACCATTTTTCTTTAGCGACTTCATTGAACTTCTTACAAATGGTGTAAAGAGTTACGTTAGAAAGAGCATAGTTACGGGAAAACTGACGGGCAAAATTGGCACTCTTGGCCTATCGCTCAGCGCCTGGTTAATGCGCGCACCAGTGTTCCAGAGCTTCGACAGCAGCATTTTGTGCTAAAGATCCGGGCCGTAGTAAGCTCACTTCCACCGCCAGCACGGCAGGGTAATCGATGACCACCGGCTACTGAGCAACCGAGACTGTCTGCAGTACGAGTATAATGATTCCAGTTATCAGGATACATCTCTGTCTGTTGATATGTTCAGCGCTGAAGCAATGATTTCCCGGTTTTCCTCACTACGCCAGTTTCCGAAATAGTCCACCTCCTGGCACAGGGAACGGTGTGCTGCCTCTATAAGGTCAGACACTCTCTGAAGAGCATTCTGTAGCTGCTGCGCTGATATACCTCTTGGCACATCATGCTCATCCACCCCGTTACGGTGCACAAGGTCGTTTCGCCAGTCTGCAATAATGTCCAGCGGCTTAACCGGCCAGACGGGCGGAGTATGCAGCACGGCGCTGAAATAGCGCTCAATGGTTTTAACGTTATGAAACGTCATTCGGGAAACATAATTGCGTGCGGCGGGCCTGAACATATCAAGTTCCATCTCACGCAAAGACTGCTTTTTGTTTTTTTTGACGCGTTCTGAATTCAGGTAATATTCATCCCTGAAGCGTTTAAGAGGCCAGTCATGTTCCAGCAGAGCCCTGGCGCAGTACATCAGGTATGCTTCCATGACAGTCACTGCATGGACGAAAGACATCCTGTACACCAGTTCTGGCTGCTCTCTGTCGAGCAGGGCATGTAGCTTCTGCAGCTCCTGTCTTGCGTGCCGGTGACGCTGATGAACATCGTTCAGGGAAACCACGAACAGTCCATGTTCATGATCCCACTGAGCCTGATCAGCAAGCGCCTCCTGCTCCCAGTAATACAGGTTCGCGGCCTCCTCCCATGCTTCAGACTCAGGGACAATATCCGGGTAATTTTCCTCAAGCCATTCATTAAATCGTTCCGCTTCAATATCAATCATCATGTCTTTCATATGAGAAATCCCGCCTTCTATTTCTGTTGATCAGCTGCAGCTGCTTTTACGATGGCGTCTATTGCCTTTTCAACCGAAAACGGTCTCAGCTCACCGTTGCTCAGCTGGACCTTATAGCAGGGATGTGACACCCAGCGGCCATTCGTAAAACGAGGTTCATTCTGAACCGTAAAATGTTTAATCAGACGACCGTTCAGTTCCCAGCCCGGACAACTGTCACAATAGAGGGTGAACAGTTCCTTCAGCTCTTCAAAATAGTCACCTTCTGAAATGATCCCGACAGCTTTCACGTCAGGTCGTTGATCCATGTAATAGCCGCGGGCTTTCTGTTTTGATGCAAATTCCTTCTGACCAATCTTCACCGGTATTGAACGTCCCATTCTGAACTCCTTTGTGTTTAGCTGACAAATAGTCACTCGCCACAACCAGTTTCACGACATTAACTCTTCTCATCATCATGAAGGATTATTTTCCAAGCCGTGATTATTTCTCACCTGATAACAAGCAGCCATATAACCACGTAGTTAAATTACCGGGTCCCCGTTTTCACCTGATCCGACTTTCTATAATTTAACGGATTTCCGGAAGTGTACCACGCACACGAAATAACCATATCGCCCTTTTATGGTGGTGAGCGGCCGGTCACGGGGCAGGGGAAGGACACAACATATAGCGTCACAGCCAGCTGAGAACACCGCTACATCTTGTGTTGCCGGGCCGCAGCGCGCCGGAGGCCGGAAAGCAGATCCGGGACTACCGCTAAACCGCAACGGCGAAAAAATGTGGTCCCGTGCGCAAAAGTGCGGTACAAATGGCTGTACATTATGTAAAGCCAGATGACTGTACAAAAAGGAAGGAGCATGACCGGTTTTTTTGAACGTAAAAAGCGGGCCAAAAACGCCCAGCTGACCGTGCGTCTCGATGAGCAGCTGAAGAAACGCGCCGAACTGCGTCTGGAGGCAATGGGGATGACCGCCACGGAAGCGGTGGAGCAGCTTTACCGCTTCATCGCCGATCACGGCCGGATGCCCGTCACGGAGCGTATCGTCACATTTGACATCCAGTCACAGCGCGGCCGCGCCATCGCCCTCAATCCCGCCGACGCTGTGACCGAAAACACCCGGCGGTTTCTGCAGTCGCTGGGAGCTGTGGAAGTGGTCTGCTGCGATCCCGCTGCATTTGAACAGGCGGTACTGGAGTACTTCAGCCTGTATGTGGCCGACCAGGCTGCCTGTTTACTGGCCGGTGTACTGAACGTCACGTTCATGGTTAATGCCGCCAGTCGCGTGAAAGATGACTGGCATGACAGGCTGCTGTCCCTGTTACAGCGCGACTTTGATTTCAGCGAAGAACAGTCAGTGACGTTCATTAACAGCATCGTGGACAGCGAACATGTCGATCCTGCCATCGTCAGTCGAAATAATACGGCCTGGCGGAGCGGAAAAAGCACCGGGTCCGGCGCCGGCGCTGAACAGGCCTTACTGGATAACACCAACGTCAGGGTCTTCTATCCCTCCGGGGAAGCGCCCGTCTCCGGCAAGATCGGTGCCGCCGTCCTGCAGCGTTTCCTGACGTTCCTGGCGGAGCGGGGCGTCAGCTGCAGCGATCCGCAGAGACTGACCGAAAGCGCCGGCCGTGCATGGGGCGTGCGTGAAAATATGATCGGGAATATGCCCCCGGACATGCAGCAGGCCATAAACGATGGTGTCATTTTTGAGGCCAGCGCTGACACGCCGGACTTTTCCCCTGAGCTGGCGGCGGCGTTTGGCTTCACACAGGTCCAGGCAGAAGCGGTGCTGAAACCCGCCCTGACCGCCAGGGATCTCCCCGGTTTCCTGCAGCGCTTTCTGGCGTTCCTGGCCGACCGGGGTATCAGCTGCAGCAATCCCCGGCGGTTTACTGAAAAGGTCACGGAATACGCCAGCCATGAGGGACCGCACCGGCTTATTGCAATGTTGATGTCGCGCATCAGGGATGAGGGGGTCAGTTTTGTCTTTCACAATGAATCCCCGGACGAACTGCCGCGCCTGGCCGCGTCACTGCCCGGCGAACTGGCCGATACCTTCGGGTTTACGGGATGGCAGGCAACAACAATACTGCGTCAAATCCAGCCGGCACGGCCGGGGCAGGATTAGGGCCGGGAGCATACGCGATGAAAACGACCTGTCATGCGGCCGGCATCACGGCGGCGCCGCTTTCCCCGCAGGAGTGGCGAGCGCTGCTCAGGGCGAAAGGCTGGAAGCAGAAGGAGCTGGCCCGCCGCTGGAATGTGTCAGAAACCTGGATCAGTAAGCTGGCCAATAACCCCGATCGGGGCACGCACTGGAACGATGCCTGCCGGGGTCTGCCCGATATTCGTGCCCGGCGGCCCGGCGAACCGCGCGCGGCAGGCACAGACGCACCAGAGCCGGGAGGCCCTGAATGAACAGACGTCTTCACCTCATCACCACCTGTACCCGGCGCAAGGCGGGCAGCGTGGAGGATACCGTTTTTCCGGGCGACACTTCCCTTGATGACGCCTTTGACGGCTGGTACAGGCTGATCGCCCAGGCTGCCCGCCGTCCTGGCAGGGTGCTGGAAACGGGAGAGCTTTACCGGGGCGCACACTGGCGGCGTGCCCGCGGTATCGCGGCGCGGTGGCCGGGCATCGAGCTGTGGGCCATGTCGGCCGGTCTGGGGCTGCGCCACCATACCGATCCGGCGGTCGCGTATGAGGCAACGTTTCACGCCATGCCCTTCGCGCCGGCGACCGTCTGGGGCTCACTGACGGCACGGCCCCCGCTGGCGGGCCGCTGCGCCTCCCTGGCTGAGCTGATGCAACGCTGCCCGGACGAGCGCTTTGTGATCGCCGGTTCACCCGTGTATATCAGCGCGGCTGAGCAGGATATTCTGGCCGGCGTGCCGGCACTGCATGATGCGGCCACTCAGCTGATTATCGTGACCTCACAGGGCTATCGTGGTCCGCTGCAGCCGTTTCTGAAAAGAAGCCGCGCGGACATGATGGCGCCCCTGAAATCGAACATGACGTGCCTGAATATTGCCTGCGCCGGCGCCCTGATTGACGCCATGATGCAGGCAGACGCCCGGCAGGCGGCGACCATTTAATACAGACAGAGACTGGCGCTACCGTCGCCAGAAGGGGGTTTTACATGTTCAGCATCATTTATCACGCCGGCGCAGCCGTCCTTTTCCTGGTCATGAGCCTGGCGGCCGGCGCCGGCCTCCTGCTTCATGGCCATGAATATACGACAGGTCATTTCTGGAACATGACGGGGCTGTGCATTGTGTCAACTCTCGTCTGGATCTGGGCTGTAGCTCAGGCAAAAGAAGCCTGGTACATTTCACGAAACATCAAAAAAGGACTCTGACCATGAAAGATGAAATTCGCCACGAAAAACCCGTTGAAGTGAATATACAGCTGACACACAGAGAAGCGCAGGCTCTGGCGCAACTGGTTAAGCGTCTGGGATTCAGTGACTGCCGCGGCCTGGCGACGTCAGATATTGAGGCATATCTGATGATGGATGGAATCAACCAGATCATGAAAGCACTGGCTGAAGAGGGCTATGCACCACGATAAGGGCCGGGACTATCTGGAATTAGCCGGAAATACGACCCTAGCACGCGGGCAGTAAGGAGTGGTTTTAATGTTATACATGGCTTTATGCAGTTTTATGATGATCCTGGCGCTAAGTGAGATGTTCCGCACGATGACGGCGATCGGCAATGGCAGTTTCGCCGGCAACCGCTTCATACCGCTCGCCTTAGTTCTGTTAACGCTGGCGCTGGCATCACCTTTCTTTGCCACATTTTATACGATGAGCCGTTCTGATTTCATGGCGACGACGGCCTGCTACATGGCTGCGTGTGGCAGGTCTTAAACAACTGAACTGGGCTAGCGAAGGAGTGGGGGCAACAGCAGCTGCGCTGGTAGACTTATCCACAGTTGCTGGTAACAAAATCAGCAATCCGCCCTGGGTCAAATTTCAATCGGCAGGGTGGGTCAATTTTCCATCAGCGCCAACAAATGGTGGTTTCGTCGGGGAT
>NZ_FZTC01000036.1 GCF_900200035.1 Klebsiella grimontii | reverse complement strand
GCCTATGGAAAAACGGCTTTGTTCTTCGTTAAGTATCTTCCTGGCATCCCCCAGGAAATTTCTGATCCATCCGTAAGCCCGTCCCGCTCGCCGCAGCCGAACGACCGAGCGGAGCGAGTCAGTGAGCGAGGAAGCGGAATATATTCTGTATCACATTTTCTCCTGACGCGTTTTCTTTCACTTTCTGCGCCTGTCTTATGTGGCATTAATGCTATGTGTTACTGCCATGCTACATCTTAAGCCAGTATACACTCCGCTAGTGCTCCGTGACTGGTCCGGCGCTGCGCCCGGAACCCGCCTGTACCGGTTCAGCAGCCGTTCCGGCCTGACTGCAATTTTTTTTTTTTCATCCCTGCCCGCTACCCTGTAAACCTTTCTTCTGCGTTGCCGTTAACAGTAGGTAAGCCATGTTTGGTTTTTCTTCCGGAGCCCTGATGACTCTTAGTGATGATGAGCGACACCTGCTTGTGTCCGTTGTTTCGGTCTGGCTACGGCGTGCCGGAGGGGATGCCGGAGCCATGATGCTGGATGCATACCGGCAGATTTTGTCTGAAACCGAACCGGCCGTAAGGACTGTCATGCTCGAATTTCTTGAATCCGTTCGCATTCATTACATTTCGTCCTGAGCATTTTCTGTATTTCTGTCCATACTTAAACGAGGCGGCCGTCACGGACGGTGGTCGTCGTTCCATGATGCTGTTATGGACGAGTGAGAGTAATCTAATCTAACTTGATTGAGTTCCGGGCGTGCCGCCCGGTTTTTTTTGCTGTTTCCCGGTGTCCGTTCCGGGACAGGATGTGCATTTGTAATACCGCGCACGCGCCGGCATCACAAATACCCTGGTCAGGGCTGCGCCCCGACACCCCGCCATCGCCTCACGGCCGCGCACTGAATTGCGCACCCGTTCACCGATTTTCACGCATTTTCCTCGCCTATCTGTGCGTTCAGCATGGCGTAAAGCGCTTCGGCCTGATCGTGCAGGTGCTCACAGCAGCCGGCAGCCTCATCCAGATCCATCTGCTCGAGCCGCTCAAGGAGGAGAAGTGTCTGTGCGCGGATAAATTTGGCCATATTGAGGGCGGCGGATTCCTGTCTGGTCACTGGTGATTTTCCCCGTCTGGTGATGATTTTTGCGTGAAAAGAGCATGGCGTCATTCTGGTGCATAGTCATGCATGCCGTTAAAATTTAACAGGCGCGTTTCTGACGGGTTCCGGGGTGGTTTGTTGTGGTTTTTGTCATGGTTTCGTCAGGAACGCGCTGAACGCGTCTCAGGCGGTGCGGGCAACGGATGTTATGGTAAATTCTTGGGGGCTTGATTATAAAATACCGCACTTCCTCTTATGTCTTGTGCTTTTTAGACAACCCTGAAAGCTTTTAGCTTTGGTGATGCAATTTGCTGGGATTTTGGCGGAGAACCACAGGTAAAGAAAAAGGCCACATTAGCGGCCTTTTTCGGAGAAGATGCTCAGTGCGGAATTTCGGAGACTTCTTTAACGTCGGTTTTATTGATCTGCTGTTTGACACCATTCGCGTCTGTATAGCCAAGCAGGCCTGAGTCTGATTCTTTAGGTTTGCCGTCGCTGACAATAGTGCGACCGTCATTGGTGTGTATGGCATAGCTTGTGCGCGTGCAGCCGGTGAGGGCTGAAAGCGCAACTGCCGCTGCGAACACTGAAACAAAAATCTTTTTCAAAGCCAGCTCCTTTTATCCATATCAGTTTTGGTCACTAACCATCTAACTATAGGTCATTTTTTATGTGAAAAGAGGCTTGATGGTGGGCTGTATATCGAGTTAGGCGCGAGGTGCTATGGTCAAAGTGTGGTGTCAGGCGGGGAGGAGGCTTATATGAGATGTAATCCGGCCGATACATATACCAAGATGATTTAAGTATTCCTCTTTGTGAGGTTGGATGTCTAATTTATAAAGGATCTTCTTGAGATCCTTTTTTTCCGCGCGTAATCTCTTGCCCTGTAAACGAAAAAACCACCCTGGCAGGTGGTTTTTCGAAGGTTAGGTAATCCTGGCAGATCCCCTAACCGTGGTAACAGTCTTGTGCGAGACATGTCACCAAATTTGTCCTTTCAGTGTAGCCTCACTAAGGCCGCCACTTCAAGAACTCTTGAGACATCTCTCGCACATCCTGTTTGCCAATGGCCGTTGCCAATGGCGATTAGTCGTGTCTTTCCGGGTTGGACTCAAGTTGATAGTTACCGGATAAGGCGCAGCGGTCGGACTGAACGGGGGGTTCGTGCATACAGTCCATCCTGGAGCGAACTGCCTTCCCGGAACTGAGTGTCAGGCGTGGAATGAGAAACCGCGGCCATAACAGCGGAGTGACACCGGTAAACCGAAAGGCAGGAATGCGGGGGAGCACGAGGGAGCCACCAGGGGGAAACGCCTGGTATCTTTAAGCCGCATCGGGTTTCGCCACCACTGATTTGAGCGTCAGATTCTGTGATGCTTGTCAGGGGGGCGGAGCCTATGGAAAAACG
>NZ_FZTC01000042.1 GCF_900200035.1 Klebsiella grimontii | reverse complement strand
CTGGGAAGGATGGATTTACCAGCTCAATAAAAATCCCACGCTAAGGTGATTTATTGTTCATTGTATGGTGCTGCCTTACTGATCAGTACCCTATCGTTAAACTTTTTCTTTTCACAACAAAGATGAAATTTTGCCTGTATTGCCCCGACTCTGTTTTTCCTGTTATCTACCAATGAAGAATTAACACTAAACGAATTCGATATAACATATATGTTTTTGACTTCCTGGTTTAGAAGCGCGACACTATTCATTCAACGCAGGAGGTCACGATGTCATCAATTTCACCCCTACAACTCTTTAAAAGCCTGTCCGATGAAACCCGTCTGGGTATCGTCCTTCTCCTCAAAGAGATGGGTGAACTATGCGTATGCGATCTCTGCACGGCGCTGGAACAGTCGCAGCCTAAGATCTCCCGTCATCTGGCGATGCTACGTGAAAGCGGATTGTTGCTGGATCGCAAGAATGGGAAATGGGTTCACTACCGCTTATCTCCGCATATTCCTTCATGGGCTGCTCAGGTTATTGAGCAGGCCTGGTTAAGCCAACAGGACGACGTACAGGCTATCGCCCATAAGCTGGCATCAGCTAACTGCTCTGGTAGCGGCAAGGCTGTCTGCATCTAAAAAATTTGCCTGAACATATATGATTTTTCAAATGTGAGGTGTTCATGATGAAAACGTTAACGGTGTTTGACCCGGCTATGTGTTGCAGTACCGGCGTCTGCGGTACAGATATTGATCAGGTTCTGGTTGATTTTTCTGCGGATGTACAGTGGCTAAAACAGCGTGAAATTCAGGTTGATCGTTATAACCTGGCACAGCAACCCATGAGCTTTGTACAGAACGAAAAAGCCAAAGCATTCCTTGAGGCATCCGGGGCTGAAGGGCTTCCATTGTTGTTGCTGGATGGAGAAATGGTGATGGCGGGGCGTTATCCGAAACGCTCAGAGCTGGCCCGCTGGTTCGGAATACCGCTGGAGAAAGTAGGATTAGCATCTAAAAGCTGCTGCGGTGGTAATACTTCTTGTTGCTGAAATGTCAGGAGGACATATGAAATTTTTACAGAATATCCCACCTTACCTGTTTTTTACCGGTAAAGGGGGCGTCGGTAAAACCTCTATTTCCTGTGCCACCGCTATCAGCCTGGCGGAACAAGGCAAGCGGGTTTTGCTTGTCAGCACCGATCCGGCTTCAAACGTAGGCCAGGTGTTCAGCCAGACTATTGGCAATACCATTCTGCCGGTGGCCTCTGTACCGGGTCTTTCAGCGCTGGAAATTGATCCTCAGGCCGCCGCCCAGGAATATCGGGCCAGAATCGTTGATCCTATCAAAGGCATTCTGCCGGATGATGTCGTTAACAGTATTAACGAACAGCTCTCTGGTGCATGTACCACCGAAATTGCAGCTTTTGATGAATTTACCGGTCTGTTGACTGACGCATCATTATTGACCCGCTTTGACCATATTATCTTTGATACCGCGCCAACCGGTCACACTATTCGTCTTCTCCAGTTGCCCGGTGCGTGGAGTAGCTTCATTGAGAGCAATCCTGATGGTGCTTCCTGTCTTGGCCCGATGGCAGGGCTGGAGAAACAGCGTGAGCAGTATTCACACGCCGTCCAGGCATTGTCTGATCCGGATCGTACGAGGCTGGTTTTAGTGGCTCGACTGCAAAAATCAACGCTTCAGGAAGTCGCCCGTACTCATGATGAGCTTGCGGCGATAGGTCTCAAAAATCAGTATCTGGTCATCAACGGCGTGTTACCTGAGACAGAAGCAGTCAACGATACCCTGGCGGCTGCAATATGGGGCCGGGAGCAGGAGGCGCTGGCAAGTCTTCCCGCTGGTCTGGACGCTCTCCCTACTGACACATTATTCCTTCAACCAGTGAATATGGTCGGTGTGTCTGCTTTAAGGGGACTTCTCACCTCCCAACCTGAGACGGCTTCATTTGCTGAAGTGTCCGCCCTGCAAAAACCAGCGATATCGTCGTTGTCTGCTCTGGTTGATGAGATTGCCCTTAATGAACACGGCCTGATTATGCTGATGGGTAAAGGTGGCGTGGGTAAAACAACCATGGCTGCGGCCATTGCAGTCAGACTGGCCGAAATGGGATTTGATGTGCATCTCACGACGTCAGATCCTGCTGCACACCTGAGCACAACCCTCAATGGAAGCCTCAATAACCTGCAGGTCAGCAGAATCGACCCTCATGATGAAACAGAACGTTATCGCCAGCATGTCCTTGAAACGAAAGGACGTGACCTGGATGAAGCGGGGAAACATCTGCTGGAAGAGGATTTACGCTCTCCGTGTACCGAAGAGATTGCTGTGTTCCAGGCCTTCTCACGGGTGATCCGTGAAGCGGGTAAACGGTTTGTCGTCATGGATACGGCACCGACAGGACATACATTGTTGCTGCTTGATGCTACCGGGGCATACCACCGGGAGATAGCAAAGAAAATGGGAGATAAAGGCCATTTCTCTACGCCAATGATGCAGCTTCAGGATCCGGAAAGAACAAAAGTATTACTGGTCACTCTGCCGGAAACGACCCCCGTTCTTGAGGCTGCAAATTTACAAGCCGATCTTGAACGTGCCGGGATTCATCCATGGGGCTGGATTATCAATAACAGTCTTTCCATCGCTGAAACCCGTTCACCGCTGCTTCGTCAGCGCGCGCAGCAGGAACTGCCTCAAATCGAAGCTGTAAAGAACCAGCATGCTACCCGTGTTGCACTGGTTCCTGTTCTTGCGGCAGAGCCAACCGGTATAGACAAACTCAAACAGCTCGCAGGTTAATTTTTACTATATACAGGGCAGTCATGCTGCCCTGTCAGGAGGTTTTATGTTACTGGCAGGAGCAATTTTCATCCTGACCATCGTGTTGGTTATCTGGCAGCCGAAGGGGTTAGGGATTGGCTGGAGCGCCATATTTGGCGCAATACTGGCACTCATATCTGGGGTAGTACACATTACCGACATTCTGGTGGTATGGAATATCGTCTGGAACGCCACAGCAACCTTTATTGCCGTGATTATCATCAGTTTGCTGCTGGATGAGTCTGGCTTTTTTGAATGGGCAGCATTGCATGTTTCCCGCTGGGGAAATGGCCGGGGTCGCCTGCTGTTTACTTATATCGTTCTGCTCGGTGCTGCGGTAGCAGCGCTATTTGCCAATGATGGTGCAGCTCTCATCCTGACGCCGATCGTGATTGCCATGTTGCTGGCTCTGGGATTCAGTAAAAGCACCACGCTGGCATTTGTAATGGCTGCAGGGTTTATTGCCGATACCGCCAGCCTGCCGCTGATTGTGTCGAACCTGGTCAATATTGTTTCTGCTGACTTCTTCCATCTGGGCTTCACGGAATATGCTTCCGTGATGGTGCCTGTGGATATTGCCGCCATTATTGCCACGCTGGTGATGCTGCATCTGTTTTTCCGCAAAGATATCCCCCCGACCTATGATCTGAACCGACTGAAAGAACCTGCTCTTGCTATCAAAGATCCGGCGACGTTCAGAACGGGCTGGATTGTATTAATCCTTCTGCTGGCAGGTTTTTTTGTGCTTGAGCCGCTGGGTATTCCTGTCAGCGCTATTGCAGCTGTGGGTGCTGCTATCCTCTTTGTCGTGGCTAAAAGAGGTCATGCCATTAACACCGGTAAAGTCCTGCGTGGTGCACCGTGGCAGATTGTGATTTTCTCACTGGGAATGTATCTGGTTGTGTATGGGTTGCGTAATGCCGGGCTGACAGAATACCTCTCTGACGTGTTGAATTTACTTGCAGACAAAGGGCTTTTGGCGGCCACATTTGGCACGGGATTCCTGACAGCATTCCTGTCATCCATCATGAACAACATGCCTACTGTATTGATTGGCGCATTGTCGATCGATGGCAGCACCGCATCGGGTGTCATCAAAGAAGCAATGATTTATGCCAATGTCATCGGTTGCGATCTGGGACCTAAAATTACGCCTATTGGTAGCCTGGCAACGCTACTCTGGCTGCATGTACTTTCACAGAAGAAGATGACAATCACCTGGGGATACTATTTTCGCACCGGGATTATCATGACTCTGCCTGTGCTGTTTGTAACGCTGGCCGCGCTGGCGCTACGTCTCTCTTTCACTTTGTAATGAGATACTGATATGAGCAACATTACCATTTATCACAACCCAGCCTGCGGCACCTCTCGCAACACGCTTGAGATGATCCGTAACAGCGGTACAGAGCCGACCGTTATTCATTATCTTGAGACACCACCATCACGCGATGAACTGGTTAAACTTATTGCGGATATGGGGATCACAGTACGAGCGCTGCTGCGTAAGAATGTCGAGCCTTTTGAAGCATTAGGGCTGGCGGAAGACCGCTTTACTGACGAGCAGTTAATCGACTTTATGTTACAGCATCCTATTCTGATTAACCGCCCGATTGTGGTGACGCCACTGGGGACCCGGCTGTGTCGTCCTTCAGAAGTGGTGCTGGATATTCTTCCGGATGCACAAAAACACGCGTTCACCAAAGAAGATGGTGAAAAAGTCGTTGATGATGCAGGTAAACGACTGAAATGAATCCTAAGGGGCATTTGCCCCTTTATATTTTACTTTGCCAGCCACCCTTGATGATGCTTTCCATAGCGACATTATTCTG
>NZ_FZTC01000014.1 GCF_900200035.1 Klebsiella grimontii | reverse complement strand
GTGATTCACATCTGCCGTGTCAGTGGGAGCGCATTATAGGGAGTTATTCGGCGCTGACAAGCGGTAAAATACAATTTTATTTCAACCGCTCATCTTTTATACATAACGCTTATTTTTGCTGCTTTTTGATAGCATCCGGCAGGTCAGCCAGGCTATTAAGCACCCAATCAGCGGCGCTTTCCGCTTCTGGAGTGACTGGCTTGCCGGTACGCACTAATACTTTCGTGCCGACATTGGCCGCCAGAGCTGCCTGCATATCTTCGACTTTATCGCCGACCATATAGGAAGCAGCCATATCAATATGCAGATAGTCACGCGCCGAGATCAGCATACCCGGATGCGGCTTACGGCAGTCGCAGGTCTGGCGAAACTCTTCGACGGTTCCCTGCGGGTGGTGCGGACAATAATAGATGCCATCCAGATCAACGCCGCGATCGGCCAGCGACCAGTCCATCCACTCGGTCAGCGTTTCAAACTGCTCTTCAGTAAACTTACCGCGGGCGATACCGGACTGGTTGGTCACCACCACCAGCGCGTAGCCCATCTCCTTTAATTGACGCATTGCATCAATGACACCATCGATAAATTCAAAGTTGTCGATTTCATGGACGTATCCGTGATCGACATTAATCGTGCCATCACGGTCAAGAAAAATTGCGGGTACTGACATTGCCACCGGTTTGCTCCTGATAAAGGCTAATGCGTGTAGTATCGCATGTTTCCCGACGCAAGAAAGTGCTCATTATACAGAGTCAGATTGATTTAGACGTCTGGATGCCTTAACATCCATTTCATTGACAGGCATCGCCTGGACACGGCAGAAGAAAATGCCACGGCAAACGGCTAAACGATAATAAATAACTGATGATTAAACTTTCGAAGATTACCAAAGTGTTCCAGCAGGGAAATCGCAGCATACAGGCGCTGAACGATGTCAGCCTGCATGTCCCCGCCGGGCAAATTTATGGCGTCATCGGCGCTTCCGGCGCGGGTAAAAGTACACTAATCCGCTGCGTTAACCTGCTCGAACGTCCAACTCAGGGCAGCGTACAGGTGGGCGGCCAGGAGCTAACGGCGCTGTCCGAAAAAGAGCTGACTCGCGCTCGTCGCCAGATCGGCATGATCTTCCAGCACTTTAACCTGCTTGCCTCACGTACCGTATTCGGTAATGTGGCGTTGCCGCTGGAACTCGACAATACCCCGAAGGAAGAAATCAAACGCCGGGTTACCGAGCTGCTCGATCTCGTCGGCCTGGGGGATAAGCACGATAGCTATCCGGCAAACCTCTCCGGCGGTCAAAAACAGCGCGTCGCCATCGCCCGTGCGCTGGCGAGCAACCCAAAAGTCCTGCTCTGCGACGAAGCCACCAGCGCCCTGGATCCGGCTACCACGCGCTCGATTCTGGAGCTGCTGAAG
The DNA here is from genome assembly GCF_900200035.1 of Klebsiella grimontii. GTDB lineage: Bacteria > Pseudomonadota > Gammaproteobacteria > Enterobacterales > Enterobacteriaceae > Klebsiella > Klebsiella grimontii. Next base: position 406,248 of record NZ_FZTC01000014.1, on the reverse strand, counting down.
GATATCAACCGTCGTCTGGGCCTGACGATTTTGCTGATTACCCACGAAATGGATGTCGTCAAACGCATCTGTGATTGCGTTGCCGTGATCAGCAACGGCCAATTGATTGAACAGGATACGGTGAGCGAGGTCTTTTCTCACCCCAAAACTCCGCTGGCGCAACAGTTTATTCAGTCAACGCTGCACCTGGATATCCCGGATGATTATCAGGCGCGTCTGAAGTCTGAGGCTCTTCCCGATAGCGTGCCCATGCTGCGCATGGAGTTCACGGGTCACTCCGTTGATGCCCCGCTGCTTTCTGAAACTGCCCGTCGCTTTAATGTAAACAACAACATTATTAGCGCGCAGATGGATTACGCGGGCGGCGTGAAGTTCGGCATTATGCTGACCGAGATGCACGGCACGCAGGAAGATACCCAGGCCGCGATCGCCTGGCTACAGGAACACCATGTAAAAGTAGAGGTACTGGGATATGTCTGAACCAATGATTTGGCTGCTGGTTCGCGGCGTATGGGAAACGCTGGCCATGACGTTCGTCTCCGGCTTCTTCGGTTTTGTTCTTGGTCTGCCGGTCGGCGTCCTGCTTTACGTCACCCGTCCGGGGCAAATTGCCGCTAATGCGAAGCTCTACCGTACGCTTTCGGCGGTGGTGAATATTTTCCGCTCGATTCCTTTTATTATCCTGCTGGTCTGGATGATCCCCTTTACCCGCGTGATTGTAGGGACGTCGATCGGCCTGCAGGCGGCCATTGTTCCGCTAACGGTCGGCGCAGCGCCCTTTATCGCCCGTATGGTTGAAAACGCCCTGCTGGAGATCCCCACCGGCCTTATCGAAGCGTCCCGGGCCATGGGCGCAACGCCGATGCAGATCGTGCGTAAGGTCCTGCTGCCGGAAGCGCTGCCGGGTCTGGTGAACGCGGCAACCATTACCCTCATTACGCTGGTCGGCTATTCCGCGATGGGCGGCGCCGTGGGTGCAGGTGGTCTCGGACAGATTGGCTACCAGTACGGTTATATCGGCTACAATGCAACGGTAATGAATACCGTACTGGTGCTGCTGGTTATTCTGGTGTACTTAATTCAATTCTCTGGCGATCGTATCGTCCGGGCTGTGACTCACAAATAACATTACACACAATACAGAATCTTACAGGAAGGAAATAACATGGCCTTTAATTTCAAAACCTTTGCGGCAGTCGGCGCGTTAATCGGTTCTCTGGCTCTGGTGGGTTGCGGTCAGGACGAAAAAGATCCTAACCATATTAAAGTCGGCGTTATCGTCGGTGCGGAGCAGCAGGTTGCGGAAGTCGCGCAGAAAGTAGCAAAAGAAAAATACGGCCTTGATGTTGAACTGGTGACCTTCAACGACTACGTTCTGCCGAACGAAGCGCTGAGCAAAGGCGATATCGACGTTAACGCCTTCCAGCATAAGCCGTATCTTGACCAGCAAATCAAAGACCGCGGCTACAAGCTGGTTTCCGTAGGTAACTCTTTTGTTTACCCAATTGCCGGTTATTCGAAAAAAATCAAATCGCTGGACGAGCTGCAGCCGGGCTCTCAGGTCGCGATTCCTAACGATCCCACCAACCTTGGCCGCTCTCTGCTGCTGCTGCAGCAGGTTGGCTTGATCAAACTGAAAGAAGGCGTTGGTCTGCTGCCAACCTCGCTGGATATCGTTGAAAATACGAAAAACCTGAAAATTGTTGAGCTGGAAGCCCCGCAGCTGCCGCGCTCCCTGGATGATGCGCAGATCGCTCTGGCGGTTATCAATACCACCTATGCCAGCCAGATCGGCTTAACGCCGGCAAAAGACGGTATTTTCGTGGAAGGTAAAGAGTCTCCGTACGTGAACCTGATTGTCGCTCGCGAAGACAACAAAGATGCGGAAAATGTTAAGAAATTTGTTCAGGCTTACCAGAGTGACGAAGTTTACGAAGCGGCTAACAAAATCTTTAACGGCGGCGCGGTGAAAGGCTGGTAATCTTTTCTCAGCGTAATATCATTCAGGACGGGCTTTATGCCCGTCTTGTCATTTATGCAAGCACCTGATTCAATAGCGCCCTGTTTTATTATTTATTGAGGAAATACTATGCGTGCTTTACCGGTCTGTTTGTTAGCACTCATGTTAAGCGGTTGTTCTATGCTAAGCAGATCTCCCGTCGAGCCTGTACAAAGCACCGTAACCCCGCCAGCCAAATCGGAACCGGCAAAACCGAAAGCGACGCGTCCGGCCCCGGTAAGAATCTATACCAATGCAACAGAATTGGTGGGTAAACCTTTCCGCGAACTCGGCGAAGTCACCGGTGAATCCTGCCAGGCCTCGAATCAAGACTCTCCGCCCAATATCCCGACGGCTCGCAAGCGCATGCAGATTAACGCTGCAAAAATGAAAGCCAATGCCGTGCTGCTGCACCGCTGCGAAGTCACCAGCGGAACCCCAGGCTGCTACCGCCAGGCCGTCTGCCTTGGTTCAGCGCTTAACGTTACGGCGCAATGAGTGATTTTCAGTTTGCGCAGATAGGCGTTATTCGCTCGCCCTATAAAGAAAAATTTGCCGTCCCCCGCCAGCCTGGGCTGGTTAAAAACGGCGGCGGCGAATTACATCTTCTGCCTCCCTATAACCAGGCCGATGCCGTACGCGGCCTGGAAAACTTCAGCCATTTGTGGGTCCTGTTTGTGTTTCATCAGACCATGGAAGGCGGCTGGCGCCCAACCGTACGCCCTCCCCGCCTCGGCGGCAACGCGCGGATGGGCGTTTTCGCCACCCGCTCTACCTTCCGCCCTAATCCAATCGGTATGTCGCTGGTCGAGCTAAAAGGTATTTGCTGCCAAAAAGAGCGCGTCGTTCTTGAGTTAGGCAGCCTGGACCTGGTGGACGGTACGCCGGTAGTCGACATCAAACCTTACCTGCCCTTTGCCGAAGCGCTGCCGGAAGCCAGCGCGAGCTACGCTCAGCAGGCGCCGCAGGCGGAAGTGGCGGTAAGCTTCACGTCAGAAACCGAAGCCCAGCTTTTCGCTCTGGAAAAGCGCTATCCCCGGCTTAAGGCGTTTATTCGCGAAGTTCTGGCACAAGATCCGCGGCCGGCATATCGTAAAGAAGAAGACCCGGGAAAGACCTATGCCGTCTGGCTGCTGGATTTTAACGTGCGTTGGCGGGTGATTTCGTCCGGTTTTGAAGTCTTTTCTCTCGAACCACGCTAATTTTATTTTCCTCTCTTTTGGCATCTTTGCCACACTGGTAAACTAAACCACTTTTTTGTGTCAGGCTGGCTTCCAGCCTGTATCGATCGTCCAAATGGAACCGTAACAACATGCGTACTAGCCAATACCTGCTCTCCACTCTGAAGGAGACACCTGCCGACGCCGAGGTTATCAGCCATCAGCTGATGCTGCGCGCCGGGATGATCCGCAAGCTGGCCTCCGGGTTATACACCTGGCTGCCGACCGGCGTGCGCGTCCTGAAAAAAGTCGAGAACATCGTGCGTGAAGAGATGAATAACGCCGGTGCCATCGAGGTGTTAATGCCGGTAGTTCAGCCCTCTGAACTGTGGCAAGAGAGTGGTCGTTGGGAACAGTACGGCCCGGAACTGCTGCGCATTGCTGACCGTGGCGAACGTCCGTTCGTGCTCGGCCCGACTCATGAAGAAGTGATCACCGACCTGATTCGTAACGAGCTGAGCTCTTACAAACAGCTGCCGCTGAACTTCTATCAGATCCAGACCAAGTTCCGTGATGAAGTGCGCCCGCGTTTCGGCGTGATGCGTTCCCGTGAATTCCTGATGAAAGATGCTTACTCTTTCCATACTTCTCAGGAATCTCTGCAGGAGACCTACGACGCAATGTACGCCGCGTACAGCAAAATCTTCAGCCGTATGGGCCTGGATTTCCGCGCGGTACAGGCTGACACCGGTTCTATCGGCGGTAGCGCATCCCACGAATTCCAGGTGCTGGCGCAGAGCGGTGAAGATGACGTGATCTTCTCTGATTCTTCAGACTACGCGGCCAACATCGAGTTCGCCGAAGCCGTTGCGCCGAAAGAGCCGCGCGCTGCCGCTACTCAGGAAATGACCCTGGTCGATACGCCGAACGCCAAAACCATCGCCGAGCTGGTTGAGCAGTTCAATCTGCCGATTGAGAAAACGGTGAAAACCCTGCTGGTGAAAGCGGTAGAAGACAGCAAGTCTCCGCTGATTGCCCTGCTGGTTCGCGGCGATCATGAGCTGAACGAAGTTAAAGCGGAAAAGCTGCCGCAGGTCGCCAGCCCGCTAACCTTCGCCACCGAAGAAGAGATCCGCGCGCTGGTGCAGGCGGGCCCCGGTTCTCTGGGCCCGGTTAACATGCCGATTCCGGTAGTTATTGACCGTACCGTTGCCGCAATGAGCGATTTTGCCGCAGGCGCGAACATCGACGGTAAACACTACTTCGGCATCAACTGGGATCGCGATGTCGCGACCCCAGAAGTGGCTGATATCCGTAACGTGGTGGCGGGCGACCCGAGCCCGGACGGCAAAGGGACGCTGCTGATTAAACGCGGTATCGAAGTGGGCCACATCTTCCAACTGGGTACCAAGTACTCTGAAGCGATGAAAGCCTCTGTCCAGGGCGAAGATGGCCGTAACCAGATCCTGACCATGGGTTGCTACGGCATCGGGGTGACTCGCGTGGTGGCAGCAGCCATTGAGCAGAACTTTGACGATCGCGGGATCCTGTGGCCGGAAGCTATCGCCCCGTTCCAGGTTGCGATTCTGCCGATGAACATGCATAAATCCTACCGCGTACAGGAGCTGGCCGAGAAGCTGTATGCTGAGCTAACCGCGTTGGGTATCGACGTGCTGATGGACGACCGTAAAGAGCGTCCGGGCGTGATGTTCGCCGATATGGAGCTTATCGGTATTCCGCACACTATCGTGCTGGGCGACCGCAACCTCGACAACGACGATATCGAATATAAATATCGTCGCAGCGGCGAGAAGCAGCTGATTAAAACCGGTGATATCGTGAACTACCTGGTTAACGCTATCAAAGGTTAACAATCATCTTTGAATGCAAAAGGCCTCGCTTATGCGAGGCCTTTCTTTTTCCACGGGTAACCATTACTGATTACAGTCTTTGCCTGGAATAAATTTAATATTTTTATCCGCCATCAGCGTTTTTACCATCTCGCCGTTATCCGGATTCGCTTCCAGCGTAAAGTGCCCCTCGACCACTAGCAGCACCGGACGAGTATCCGTTCCGCGCGCCGCGGCATAATCACGCTCGAGCTGCGCATTATTCGCGACTGCCACCCGCTTGCCGGTTGCGCAATCGGTAAAGGTCGCGGCATCCGCCATATAAAAGTACATGCCGCGCATCGCCATCGGCGTGATGGGCAGGCTGGCTTTGACGGATTCCAGCGTATAGTTCAGCGTTGACTCGATGGGATTACCGTCGCGATCGAGCATTTCCAGCTTGTCGCCTTTCGCCCGATAGTAAGATTTCTCGCCTTTGCTGTCGGTCAGCACCAGCTTATCGGCCGTGCGCGCCCAGGTACCGTATGAAGCAAAAGAGGAGGGCTCGCGCCTGACGCCCTGGTATCGCTCATTCATCACCCAGGTGCCGTCTTTCTCAAGAAAGAGCGAGGTTTCGATACCTTCGCAGTCTGCGCACGGCAGCACGCCGCGCCAGCTCTGCTGCATCGGCTTTAGCTCTTCCATCGGCGCCGGTTGTAACGTTTCCATCTCCGCACGATGGTTGCAGCCGAATAACGCAAAAAGCGAACAGGCCGCCACGACTGAAAACACGATTTTCTTCACTGTAAATTCCTTATCATCCATTCCACCGGTTCGCCATGCCCTTAATGGCGAACTTTTCCACGCAGCGCTTTAACTGAAGATTTTTGCGCCTTTGAGGCAAGCCGGCGCTCTTTCGACGCTCTGGTCGGTCGCGTCTCCCGACGACTTTTCTGTACTGCGGTTAATTCTTGTATTAAGGCAACCAGGCGCGCAATCGCCGCTTCACGATTCATCTCCTGGCTGCGATATTCTTGAGCCTTAATGATAACCACACCATCGGCAGAAATTAAGTGATGGCTGGAAGTCAGCAGGCGTTCCTTATAAAACTCAGGCAGGCTCGATGCTTTAATATCAAAGCGCAAATGAATAGCCGTCGATGCCTTATTGACGTGCTGACCGCCCGCCCCCTGCGCGCGTATTCCGGAAAGTGAAACCTCATCATCCGCAATCATCACGCTGCGGCTAATCGTAATCATGCGGATGTTTGCCAGGCCGTTAAATGAATTTCAAGATTATTCTTAGCGTCTGATAACCAGATACCGCCGTCCTGAATAGTCGCCTGTAGCGACATCGTCCGATCGGCAAAAGCACTGAGCTGCGCCAGTTGAGTATCATCTAAATACCATACGGTCAGCTTTGAAAACTGTGCCATTTTACTTTTATTTTGCTGCCACCAGATTTCTGCCGCCCGACTATTATAGGCAAACAGCGCGACCTCTTGCGCCCGCGAGCAGGCTTTTTTAATCCGCCGCTCGTCCGGCAGCCCCAGTTCGATCCACAGATCAACGCCCAAATGATCGTTTAGCAGCCAGAGTTCAGCTTCATCATCGGAAGACAAACCGCGGGTAAACTGCAGACGCTCGTCGGCGTATTTAATCCACGCCAGCAAGCGCAGCATCATACGCTCCTGGGTTTCTGACGGATGCTGGGCAAGGGTCAAACTGACATCCAGAAACTGGTTGCGGTCCAGGTCGGCCACGTTCACCGTCGCTTTATAAATCGTCGCTTTCAGCGCCATGAGGAAACTCCTGATAAAAATGGCGTACATTGTAGCGAAACTGGCGGCAAAAGGCTGTCAGCAATCGCAGGATCCCCTTTCATCCTGCTGATATTGCTTAAATGACTATGGTATAGTCACCTTGCTAAACAGAGTTTATCTTCGTAGGCTTAAACTTACATCCCACGGTTAAGTCAGAACGCTGACAGGAGGGCATGTGGACAAATATTGTGAGTTAATACGCAAGCGGTATGCGGAAATAGCCAGCGGGGACCTTGGGTATATCCCGGATGCGCTAGGTTGCGTGTTGAAAGTATTGAATGAGGTTGCGGCGGATCAGGCCCTTGCTGAGTCAGTCAGGGAAAAGGCCGCATATGCGGCGGCAAACTTACTGGTGAGCGATTATGTCAATGAATGATACTTATCAACCCATCAATTGCGATGATTATGACAACCTCGAACTTGCCTGTCAGAACCATCTGGTCCTGGCGCTGGAGCTCAAAGATGGCGAACAGCTGCAAGCGAAGGCCAACGATCTTATCTCACGCAAAAATATCGAGTATCTGGTCGTGGAGCTCGCCGGCGACGTTCGCGAGGTGCGCCTGGATAAAATCGCCAGCTTCAGCCATCCGCAAATCGGTACGGTAGTGGTCAGCGAGTCCTGAAGCAAAACGGGTGGCTCAGCCGCCCGTTTTCATCCATATCAACTGCACGCCTTCACCTTCCTGAACTTTCCCATCGACGGTAATAAACAGACCATCGGCTGCGGCGATTAGCGTTTCGCCGTAAAACAGCAGCGGCGTGGTATCGCGCCGCCAGGGAGCAACGTTCAGCTCCTGCCAGATTTTCTTCAGCTTACGGCCACCGTGGCGACCGACGATATGCAGATGACCGCTAGCGCGAAAGCGAATGGTTACCGCTTCGTCCTGGCGCGGGCCGCGTAACGGGCCGCCGGGCAGGAACCTCAGTTCACCCAGGCCGCCGGGTAACGGCAGCGGCTTAGCGATATCGGGCCACGCCAGTACCGTTTCACTCTGGCCGGGGAGATATTTCACCCAGTACAGCCGCTGCTGGAAGCGACGGACGGTAAATTGCCCAAGCCGCAGGCAGGGAAAAGCATCCTCGCGCGCCATCGCCACTTCACGCCAGATACGCTCCGGCACCTCGCGCGAAGGCATTGGCGCATTGAATCCAGCCAGCCAGCGGCGCAGCAGCGCGGCCCGACGCGGAGCGCTCATGGCCGTCAACGGTTCGATAGCCAACGCGCCATCCTCAGCCACCAGCGTTGCCAGCTCCGCCGCCAGCATTTCATCCAACAGTCGTTCCTGTTCGCCGCACAGGCTGGCGCTGCGCGCCACGGCCTCGGCAAAGTGCGGCCAGCGGGCGTTAAGCAGCGGAACAATCCGCAGGCGGAGAAAATTGCGATCGTAGGCGTCGTCCTGGTTACTTTCGTCTTCAATCCAGCTGAGCTGATGGGCTATCGCCCAACGGTGCAGAGAGTCGCGACTTTCGTTAAGCAGCGGACGCAGCAGTTTCGTTCCGGCAAAATCGGACTCGCAGGCCATTGCCGAGAGCCCGGTGGGACCGCTCCCCCGCTTAAGCGCCAGCAGGAAGGTTTCACACTGATCGTCAAGATGCTGCGCGGTCACCAGCGCTTCGCCAGGCAGCAACGCTGAACGGAAAGCCTGATAGCGCGCTTGACGCGCATGGGCCTCAATCCCCAGCCCCTCATCGGCGAGGACCACCCGTTCAACCAAAAGCGGCACCTGCCACTGCTGACATATTAGCCGGCAGTGCGCCACCCAATCGTCAGCGTTCGCGCTGAGCCCGTGGTGAATATGCATCGCCCGCAGCTGAACGGTGGGATCCTGTTCGCGCCAGCGAACCAGGCGATATAAGAGCACGCTCGAATCCAGGCCGCCGCTAAAGGCCACTAAAAACTGGCGATGCGGTCGGAGCGTTTGCGCAATATCTGGGATCATCATCATGAGAGTACTAACTGAGGAAAGCGTGTCCGGCACGTTACCCGGCAGAACACGCTCTGACAAGAATTACTGCTGATAAATCTCCAGCGGTAGACCGTCCGGATCGTTAAAAAACGTGAATCGCTTACCGGTGAAGGGGTCGATACGAACGCCTTCACAGGCTACGCCATGCGCCTCAAGATGGGCAACGGCGGCATCAACATCGTCGACGCTAAACGCCAGATGGCGTAACCCGCAGGCTTCAGGGCGGCTCGGGCGCGCAGGAGGAAACGGGAAAGAAAACAGTTCAATAACATATTCGCCATTCAGCGCCAGATCGCCCTTCCATGAATCACGCTCTGCACGGTAAAACTCGCCCTGCAGGGTGAACCCCAGAATGTCGCAGTAGAACGCTTTACTCTTTGCATAATCCGTTGCAATGATGGCGATATGGTGAACCCGTTTTAAACCTAGCATGCTCAAACTCCTCCCGTTGAAGCCAACAACGTTACTCGTTCAGTTCGTTATTGCGCAAGCGCTTAGTCATTTTTTAAGACTCGAACCCAGTACACGCCATCTTCATCGCGTTTCGCGCCGTGGATATCGGTTTCGAAGCCTGGATAGTGGCGGCCGATGGAGCACAACATTAATAGAAAATTGAGCACCGCCCGGCTCTCCTCGACGATCATCTCACCGGGCATCAGCAGCGGCACGCCCGGCGGATACGGTAAGATCATATTCGCTGAAATACGCCCGACCAGATTCTCCAGTTCGATGGTTTCCACTTCGCCTTTAATCTGCCGCTGCCAGGCCTGATGCGGCGTCATTTTCATCTCCGGCAGAACGTCAAAGGCGCTCAGCATCAGCTGCGAGAGCTGGTGCTGGCGAATCAGGCGATGGATACCCTGCGCCAGATCCTGAATGCGCATGTTGCGGTAAAAATCAGGATCTTCAGCGTACAGATCCGGCAGCATGTTTTTCACCCGTAAATTGAGATCGTAAGAGCGTTTGAATTCGGTTAACCCGCGCAGCAGCCCCATCGCTCGGGTTTTATCAATGCCGATACTGAAAAGGAACAGCAGATTGTAGGGCCCGGTTTTCTCAACCACCACGCCGCGCTCATCCAGAAACTTCGCCACCAGCGCGGCCGGAATGCCTTCGCTATCCATGTTGCCCTGTTCGTCCATACCGGGCGTCAGAATGGTTACTTTCACCGGATCGAGGAACATATGGTCGTCATCGGCATCCTGAAAGCCATGCCATTGTTCACCGGGGGACACCGGCCAGCACTGTGCTTCCCCTACCTCTTCCGGCTGCCAGATATCAAAGAACCAGCCGTCAGACTCTTCGCGTAACCGCTGCACTTCTTTCCGAAAATCCAGCGCCCGTTCAATCGAACGCTGAATCAGCCGCCTACCGGAATTGCCGCGCAGCATCGCGGCAGCCGTTTCAATGGAGGCAACGATCGGGTAGCTCGGAGAAGTCGAGGTATGCATCATAAAGGCTTCATTGAAGGTGTCTTCATCGTAGCTGCCTTTAATATGAATCAGCGAAGCCTGCGATAGCGCGGCCAGCATTTTATGCGTCGACTGCGTTTCAAAGATCACTTTCCCCGGAATGCGATCGCCGCTCATCCCGCTTTTGCCCTGATAGATCGGATGAAAATGGGTGTAGGGCACCCAGGCGGAATCAAAGTGGATTGACGGTACGTCGAGGGTCTCTTTGATCCAGGTGGTGTTATACAGCAGCCCGTCATAGGTGGAGTTGGTGATCACCGCATGCACGGGCCACCCGGCGCCGCCTGTCGTATTCACCTTTTGCTGAATACTATCGCGGGTAAATTCGCGCTTAGGTATGCCGCCAAGGATCCCCAGCGCATTGCGCGTCGGTTTGAGCCACAGCGGCACCACATCGCTCATCATCAGTAAATGAGCCAACGATTTATGGCAGTTGCGATCGATAAGCAGGGTGCTGCCCGCCGGGGCGGAATACATCCCGACAATTTTATTCGACGTCGAGGTCCCGTTGGTCACCATATAGCTCTGTTCGGCGCCGAAGGCTCGGGCAATATACTCTTCAGCTTCCAGGTGCGGGCCACTATGATCGAGCAGCGACCCCAGTTCCGTCACGGATATGGAGACGTCGGCCTTTAAGGTATTCCCGCCAAAGAAATCGTAAAACAGACAGCCTACCGGGCTTTTTTGGTAAGCCGAGCCGCCCATATGCCCGGGGGTACAGAAGGTATATTTTCCTTCCTGCACATAGTTGAACAAGGCTTTGGTAAACGGCGGGGTAATGTTGTCGAGGTATTCGCGGGTGTATTGACCGATGCGGGTAGCGATCTCTTCCGCCAGCCCCAGCGCGTATTCAAAGAACCATAGCGTCATGCGCAGGTCCTGACTGCTGACGTCCATCGTCGAATGGGCGTTGATAAATGCGTAGAGCGGCAGGTATTCATTTAAGCGATTAATATCGCTGCACAGGTCAACGCTGTATTCATCCCAGTCGAAAATAACCCCACAGATCCGCGGATTATGCTCGATAAATTGCAAAAGATCGGCGCTATTTTGCGGCCAGATGGTCTGGAAGCCTTGCCGTTGCAGGGCGGCTTCCAGTTCTTTGATCGGTTCGTCTTTATAATAGACGCCGTGGGGACCCATGATCGCAATGATATTCACGCTTTCCTCCTGGAATTTACCTAAGGAAAGCATAATAGCACCCCGCCAGCGCTAAGCACTGGCGGATTTATCTCTATTACCGCGCTTTCCAGGCATCGCCCCAGGCTTAACGTGATCCCCTCGGACACGGCGCTTAACATGACAGTTTTATGCTATGCATATTTATCGTTGTTAAATGCCTGCCGGGTCGCAATACCTGGCCGTTGCTGCAGTTTCAGGGGAGACCGGCATCATCCGCTAATCACATTAGCTCTTGTCCCTCTCATCTCAGTCAACAATACATAAAAAAAGGGCCGGAAAATCCGGCCCTTAGAGATAAAAAATGAGATCGATAATCAGGCGTAGCCGTAGCTCATCAAACGCTGATAGCGTCGGTTCAGCAGCTCTTCCTCACTCAGAACGTCGAGATCAGCCAGATCGGCCAGCAGCTGCGCTTTCAGAGAGGCTGCCATCACTTCCGGATTACGATGCGCGCCGCCCAGCGGCTCAGGAATGATGGAGTCAATCAGCTTCAGCTCTTTCAGGCGCGGGGCAACAATACCCATCGCTTCGGCGGCCAGCGGCGCTTTATCGGCGCTTTTCCACAGAATGGACGCACAGCCTTCCGGGGAGATAACGGAATAGGTGCTGTACTGCAGCATATTCACTTTATCGCCCACGCCGATTGCCAGCGCGCCGCCGGAGCCGCCTTCACCGATAACGGTGCAGATAACCGGTACGCTCAGGCGCGACATTTCACGCAGGTTGCGCGCAATCGCTTCAGACTGGCCGCGCTCTTCCGCGCCAACGCCAGGATAAGCGCCAGGGGTGTCGATGAAGGTGATGATCGGCATTTTAAAGCGCTCGGCCATCTCCATCAGGCGCAGCGCCTTACGATAGCCTTCCGGCGCCGGCATACCGAAGTTGCGGCGAATTTTCTCTTTGGTTTCGCGCCCTTTCTGGTGGCCGATAATCATCACCGGACGCCCGTCCAGACGCGCAATGCCGCCAACGATAGCTTTATCGTCAGCATAGGCGCGGTCACCGGCCAGTTCGTCGAATTCGTCGAAAGCCAGGCGGACATAATCCAGGGTGTATGGGCGACGTGGATGGCGAGCCAGTTGCGCAACCTGCCATGCACCAAGATCGGCGAAGATCTTGCGCGTCAGCTCTACGCTTTTTTCACGCAGGCGATGCACTTCTTCATCGATGTTAATATCCAGTTTCTCATCCTGGCGGCTTACCGCTGTCAGAGAATCGATTTTCGCTTCCAGCTCTGCAATCGGCTGTTCAAAATCAAGGAAATTCAGACTCATAGTATTCCTGTATTAGTCAAACTCCAGTTCCACCTGCTCCGAGCCGATCAGGCCACGCAGATCGTTAAGTAAACGATCGCTCGGAGAGACGCGCCATGTTGCGCCAAAACGCAACCGCGCGCGTGCATCCGCCCTCTGATAATAGAGGTGTACTGGAATAGTTCCCGAACGGTGGGGTTCCAGAGACTGACGGAGTCGGTTTAAAAGCTGGTCATCAATTTGCCTGTCCGTCAGCGAGATAGCAAGCCCGCGAGCATATTTTTCCCGGGCTTCGTCAATGTCCATGACTTCACGGGCGGTCATTTTAAGCCCCCCGCTGAAGTCATCAAAGCTGACCTGTCCGCTGACGATAAGTATGCGGTCTTTTTCCAGCAATTGCTGGTATTTATCCAGGGCGTCGGTGAACAACATCACCTCCAGACGCCCGGAACGGTCATCCAGCGTACAGATGCCGATACGATTGCCGCGCTTGGTGACCATGACCCGCGCGGCAATAACGAGCCCGGCCGCCGTGGTCACTTTACCACGATCGGTCGGATGCATGTCTTTGAGTCGTACGCCGCCAACGTAGCGCTCGATCTCTTTCAAATACTGGTTAATCGGGTGCCCGGTCAGATACAGCCCCAGGGTCTCCCTTTCGCCATCCAGCACCACCTGTTCCGGCCACGGTTGACAGTTGGCGTAGGACTGCTCGATTTGCTCCGGCTCTTCCGCCAGCACGCCGAACATATCCGCCTGGCCGATGGCTTCGGCTTTGGCGTGCTGATCGGCGGCCTTCAGCGCATCGCCCAGTGAATTCATTAACGCCGCGCGATGTGGCCCGAGGCGGTCGAACGCCCCGGACATAATCAGTTTTTCCAGCACCCGGCGGTTGAGCTTTTTAATATCCGTTCGCGCGCAGAGATCAAACAGTTCGCGGAAATATCCGCCCTGATTACGGGCTTCAATGATCGCTTCTATCGGGCCTTCGCCGACGCCTTTGATCGCGCCGATACCATAAACGATTTCGCCATCGTCGTTAACGTGGAAATGATACAGGCCGGAGTTAATATCCGGCGGCAGGATTTTCAGCCCCATCCGCCAGCACTCATCCACCAGACCGACGACTTTCTCGGTGTTATCCATATCCGCGGTCATCACCGCAGCCATAAATTCGGCCGGATAGTGCGCCTTTAGCCACAGCGTCTGATAGGACACTAAAGCATAAGCGGCGGAGTGCGATTTGTTAAAGCCATAACCGGCGAATTTCTCCACCAGGTCAAAGATTTTGATCGCCAGCTCACCGTCTACACCGCGCTTCCTCGCCCCTTCTTCAAAGGTGCCGCGCTGCTTAGCCATCTCCTCCGGCTTTTTCTTACCCATCGCACGACGCAGCATATCCGCGCCGCCGAGGGTATAGCCGGAAAGCTCCTGGGCAATCTGCATGACCTGTTCCTGGTACAGGATGATGCCATAAGTTGGCTCCAGTACCGGTTTCAGGCATTCGTGCTGCCACTGCACGTCCGGATACGATATCTCTTCGCGACCGTGCTTACGGTCGATAAAGTTATCCACCATCCCCGACTGCAGCGGCCCCGGACGGAACAGGGCCACCAGCGCGATCATATCTTCGAAGCAGTCGGGCTGCAGACGCTTGATCAGATCCTTCATACCGCGCGATTCAAGCTGGAAAACGGCGGTGGTTTCCGAACGCTGCAGCATATCGAAGCTTTTTTTATCGTCGAGCGGGATCGCGGCGATATCCAGCGGCCCCTCGCCGTTCTTCTCGCGGCGGGCGTTGATCATCTCCAGCGCCCAGTTAATGATGGTGAGCGTACGCAGGCCGAGGAAGTCGAACTTCACCAGCCCGGCATATTCAACGTCGTTTTTATCAAACTGGGTAACCGGATGCTGGCCCGCTTCGTCGCAGTAAAGCGGGGCAAAATCGGTAATTTTAGTTGGCGCGATCACCACCCCACCCGCATGTTTACCGGCGTTACGGGTGACCCCTTCGAGCTTACGCGCCATGTCGATCAGCGCTTTAACCTCTTCGTCCGCCTCATAAATTTCCGGCAGCTGCGGCTCGGCTTCAAACGCTTTCGCCAGCGTCATACCCGGGTCAGGCGGCACCAGCTTGGAAATGCGGTCCACAAAGCCGTACGGATGGCCCAGCACACGGCCAACGTCGCGGATAACCGCTTTCGCCGCCATGGTACCGAAGGTAATAATCTGCGATACCGCATCGCGACCGTACATGTCCGCGACGTGTTCAATCACCTGGTCACGCTTCTCCATACAGAAGTCAACGTCGAAGTCGGGCATGGAGACACGTTCCGGGTTAAGGAAACGTTCGAACAGCAGGTCGAACTCCAGCGGATCGAGGTCGGTAATTTTTAGCGCATAGGCGACCAGCGATCCGGCGCCGGAGCCACGTCCCGGCCCTACCGGCACGCCGTTATCCTTCGACCACTGGATAAATTCCATAACGATCAGGAAGTAGCCAGGGAACCCCATCTGGTTAATTACCTGCAGCTCAATGTCCAGGCGTTCATCATATTCAGGGCGGCGTTTCGTCCGCTCATCCGGATCGGGGAACAGGAATTCCAGGCGCTCTTCCAGACCCTCTTTGGATTTCTTGACCAGATAATCTTCGGTGGTCATATCCCCGGTCGGGAACTGCGGCAGGAAGTACTCACCAAGGCGCACGGTCACGTTACAGCGTTTGGCGATCTCCACGGTGTTTTGCAGCGCTTCGGGAATATCGGAAAAGAGCTCGCACATTTCCTCTTCGCTGCGCATATACTGCTGCGGCGAGTAGTTGCGCGGGCGCTTAGGATCGTCGAGGGTAAAACCGTCATGGATAGCCACGCGGATTTCATGGGCGTCGAAGTCACCCGGCTCAAGGAAGCGAACATCGTTGGTCGCCACCACCGGTAAGCCCCGGGTTTCCGCCAGCCCCACCGCCGCATGCAGATAGGGCTCTTCATCCTGACGGCCGGTGCGAATCAGCTCAAGAAAATAGCAGTCAGGGAAATGTTGTTCATAAAAATCAACGCACTGATCCACCAGCGCCATGTTGCCGCGCAGCAGGCTACGACCCACGTCGCCCATACGCCCGCCGGAGAGCAAAATCAGCCCTTCTTTTAATTCGATCAGCCAGTCGCGATCGATAATCGGGCCCGCCGCGCCGTAGCCGCGCTGATAAGCTTTGGAGATCAGCAGCGTCAGATTCTGATAGCCAGCGTTGTTAGCGGCCAGTACCGTCAGCTGGCTCAGTTCATCGCCAAGCAGATCGCTCTGGACGTGGAAATCGGCCCCTACGATGGGTTTAATTCCGGCGCCGTGTCCCGCTCCGTAGAACTTCACCAGTCCGCAAAGGTTGGTAAAATCGGTGATCGCCAGCGCAGGCATGCCGAGCGCGGCCGCCTTTTTTACCAACGGTCCGGTTTTCGCCAGACCATCGATCATGGAATAGTCGCTGTGCACCCGCAGGTGTACGAAACGTGGTTCAGCCATCTTCAGATTCCGCGTTACTTAATTGCTTGCGTGTCGGTTCAGGACGCCAGGCCCAGCGCGCGCTTCACCGGGCCAAAGCTGCGCCGGTATTGCTCGATTACGCCATGTTCCAGCAGCTTTTGCAGATGAAAAGCGGTGGGATAACCTTTATGTTGCGCAAAGCCGTACTGCGGGAATTCCCGGTCCAGCACGGCCATTTCAGCATCTCGCGTCACTTTAGCCAGAATAGACGCGGCGCTGATTTCCGCCACTCGGCTGTCGCCTTTAACGACCGCCAGTGAAGGTACAGGCAGCGGCGGACAGCGGTTACCATCAATAAGAACAAACTCAGGGGAAATGCTCAAGCCCGCAACGGCGCGCTGCATGGCCAGCATGGTCGCATGTAGAATATTCAGCTCATCGATTTCATGCGGCTCCGCGCGACCGAGGCTCCAGCACAGCGCTTTTTCTTTGATCTCGTCGAATAGCGCAAGGCGCCGCTTTTCGCTGAGCTTTTTCGAGTCGGCAAGGCCCAAAATCGGCTTTGCCGGATCGAGAATAACCGCGGCAGTCACCACCGCGCCAACCAGCGGACCGCGCCCGACTTCATCGACTCCCGCAACCAGATGGGTATGCGGATAAACGAACTCCATCATTTTGCTAACTCCAGTACTGCATCCGCCGCCTGCTCATCAGCGTTGCAGCGGATCTGCTGATGCAGCGCGCGAAAGGTTTCATGCATATCGTGGCTGGTTTTACCGTCGGCCAGCAGCGGCTTCAGCGCCTCGGCCAGCGCCTGCGGCCGACATTCATCCTGCAGCAGTTCTTTAACCAGTTCACGCCCGGCCAGTAAATTCGGCAGCGATACATAGTCGGTTTTAACCAGCCGTTTCGCCAGCCAGAAGGTAAACGGCTTCATCCGATAGCCAACGACCATCGGACACTTAGCCAGCATACATTCCAGCGCAGCCGTTCCGGAAGCCAGCAGCGCGGCATCGCTGGCGATCATCGCATCGCGGGCCCGGCCATCCAGTAGATGTACGGCAAGATCCGGCGCCGTTTCCGCTTTGATACGCTCGAACTGTTCCCGCCGCTTCGCGTTGACCAGTGGGACCACCACTTCCAGATCGGGGTAATACTCTCGCAGGATCTGCGCCGTTTTCAGGAAATCGGCGCTGAGCATCTCAACTTCCGCCCCGCGGCTTCCCGGCAGTAGCGCCAGGCAGTGCACGTTACGATCGATTCCCAGACGGTCGCGCGCCGCGCCTTTGTCCGGATCCAGCGGCATCGCATCCGCCATCGTGTGGCCGATAAACCGGCAGGGAACGTTAAATTTGTCATAAAACGCTTTTTCGAAAGGCAGGAATGCCAGTACCAGATCGGTGGATCTGCCAATTTTGAAAACGCGTTTTTGCCGCCATGCCCATACCGACGGGCTAACGTAATGAATAGTTTTGATGCCCTGCTTCTTCAGATTACCTTCGAGGGTAATATTGAAGTCAGGCGCATCAATGCCGACGAACACGTCCGGCTTGAGCTCGGTCAATCGACGGGTGAGATCGGCGCGAATATGCAGCAGCCGACGCAGGCGACCAAGCACTTCCACAATGCCCATCACCGCCAGCTCTTCCATCTCATACCAGGCCTCGCAGCCTTCCGCCTGCATCAACGGCCCGGCAACGCCGACAAAGCGGGCATCAGGGATGCGGGCTTTGAGCGCGCGGATAAGACCGGCGCCAAGAATATCGCCGGAGGTTTCTCCGGCGACCAGGGCAATCGTCAGGGGACGCGATTCAGCCATTAACGAATCAGGCCGCGCGTGGAGCGGGCAAAAAAGTCGGTAAATGTCTGCACTTCAGGGTACTGCGCCGCCAGCTCGGCGATCTCAGCTTTCGCTTCGTCCAGCGTTTTACCGCTGCGGTACAGCAGCTTGTACGCGTTACGAATCGCTGTGATCGCCTCACGGCTGAAGCCGCGGCGTTTCAGCCCTTCGATGTTGACGCCAAATGGCGTCGCGTGGTTGCCCTGAGCAATCACGAACGGCGGAACGTCCTGCGCTACGCCTGAGCAGCCGCCAACCATTACGTGCGCGCCAATAATGCAGAACTGGTGCACGGCGGTCATGCCGCCGATGATAACAAAATCATCCAGCGAAACATGGCCCGCAAGGGTCGCGTTATTCGCCAGAATACAGCGGTCGCCCAGCGTACAATCGTGCGCCACGTGGGCGTTGATCATCAGCAGGTTATCGCTGCCCACCTTCGTTAATCCACCGCCCTGTACTGTGCCACGATGAATGGTGACGCTTTCGCGGATGCGGTTGCGATCGCCAATTTCCACACGGGTCGGTTCGCCAGCATATTTCAGATCCTGGTTAACTTCACCGATGGAAGCAAACTGATAGATCTCGTTATCGCGGCCAATTTTGGTATGCCCGTTAATGACAACGTGAGACTTCAGTACGGTACCTTCGCCGATTTCGACGTTAGCGCCAACAATACAAAACGGGCCAATGTGGACGTTAGCGCCAATAACGGCGCCATCTTCTACAATGGCGGAAGGATGAATAAAGGCGGTTTTATCAATCACGTATCAGGCCTCCCGGCTACGGGCACACATCATCGTTGCTTCGCAAACCACTTTTCCGTCAACCGTCGCAACGCCCTTGAAACGAGTCAGGCCGCGGCGGGTTTTCTCAAAAGTGACTTCCATAATCATCTGGTCGCCTGGCACGACCGGACGTTTGAAACGCGCTTCGTCAATCCCGGCAAAATAATACAGCTCGCCCGGTTCCAGTTTTCCAACGCTTTTGAATGCCAGAATACCGGTGGCCTGGGCCATGGCTTCGAGAATCAGTACGCCCGGTAAAATCGGCTTACCAGGGAAGTGTCCCTGGAAAAACGGCTCATTTACAGAAACATTTTTAACTGCGCGTAGAAAACGACCTTCTTCAAAATCCAGCACGCGATCGACCAGCAGGAACGGGTAACGGTGAGGCAGAAGTTCCAGAATCTCTTCAATGTGCAGAGTATGAGTGTCAGTAGTCAAAATACTCTTCCTGTCTAAATATCCTAAAAGGCAATAATAACACGGCCTGCGGCAATCTCATGAATGCAACAGGCCGAAAATTTAATGTGGCTGGATGAAGCACTAATCTTGCTGATTAACCTTGCGCTCAATGGCTTTGAGTCGCTTGCTCATATCATCAATATTCAGTACCAGCGCAGCGGTCTTACGCCAGACCTTATTCGGCTGCAGCGGGATACCTGAAGAGTAAACCCCTGGCTCGGTGATAGGACGCATAACCATCCCCATCCCCGTGACGGTGACTTTATCGCAGATTTCCATGTGACCGTTGATCACGCTGGCTCCGCCAATCATGCAGTAGCGGCCAATTTTCAGGCTGCCCGCCATGATGACGCCGCCAGCAACCGCAGTGTTGTCGCCAATCACTACGTTGTGCGCGATTTGACACTGGTTATCAATAATGACGCCATTTCCGATGACGGTGTCGTCCAGCGCACCGCGGTCAATGGTCGTACAAGCGCCAATCTCCACGCGATCGCCGATGATCACGCGACCCAGCTGCGGGATCTTCACCCAGTTGCCGCGATCGTTCGCATAGCCGAAGCCATCCGCGCCAATCACCGTGCTGGACTGGATCAGGCAATTCTCGCCGATCTCAATGTTGTGGTAAACGGTGACGTTGGCCCATAAACGCGAGCCAGCACCTATTTTCGTATTTTTCCCAACGAAGCAACCGGCGCCGATAACCACGTTATCACCGAGGATCGCGCCGGATTCGATAACGGCATTCGGGCCAATGGCGACGTGATTACCCAGCTTAGCCGTGGCATCGATGACCGCGCTGGGCGCGATATCCTGGGCCGGCTGCGGCGTGGTATCAAGAATTTGGGCCATGCGCGCGTAGGTCAGGTAGGGATTACGCACTACCAGCGCGGCGCTATGAGCAAAAGGCAAATCATCCTGCGTCATCACAACGGCAGATGCCTGGCAAACGGCCAGGTGTTCACGGTACTTAGGATTTACCATGAAGGTAATATCGCCCGCCTGTGCGGACTGCATGGACGCAACGCCGGTGATGACGATATCGCCATCACCGTGTAATTCTGCATCCAACTGCTGGGCTAAATCAGCCAGTCGAATTGAAGGCATTACTTATTTAACCTGTTTCAGCACATCAGCGGTGATGTCTTTTACATCGCTGCTGTTGTATGCGACGGCATTAGAGTCAACAACCAGATCGATGCTCTGATCTTTAGCCACGCTCTGCACGGCGCTCTGAATACGAGTCACCAGCTTGCCGCGCTCTTCGTTAGAACGACGTGCGCGATCCTGTTCGAAAGACTGCGCTTTCTGGGAGAAAGTCTGGCGCTGAGCCATAACGTCTTTTTCCAGTTTGGTACGGTCAGAGCCCGCTTTCATGGACTGCAGACGCTGCATTTTAGACTGCAGGTCGCCTTCCATACGCTGCAGCTCGCTCGCGCGGCCTTTAAACTCGTTTTCCAGCGTGTTAGAAACGCCTGTTTTCTGGGCAACCTGTTGGAACAGGCTGTTCATGTTAACCATTGCAATTTTATCTGCCGCCTGAGCGGAAGTAACCATTGCTAAACCCAGACCTGCAGCTAATAACCACTTTTTCACAATTAACTCCTTACCATCCCATGAGTACCCAGGGGTACCGTTATTTGCGTGGCCAGGCGATAACCTCAGTTATCGCCAATAGTCAGCGCTATACTGCAACTGCACTTACATTCCATTGTAGCCAACACCATTACCAGGTTTTACCGATGTTAAACTGGAACTGTTCGGCTTTGTCTCCATCGTACTTTTTAAACGGCTGAGCGTAGGAGAATACCAACGGCCCTAACGGCGACATCCACTGTACTGCGATACCCGCAGACATACGGATATTGCTTGGATCGCTGTAGTCCGGGTAACCGCCATATGCGGCTGAATCCCAGTGAGTATCCCACACGGTACCCATATCCCAGAAGAAGGAAGTACGTACCGAGTTCGCATATTTATCGCTAATAAACGGCGTTGGAGTGATCAGCTCAAGGCTGGCAACCGCCATGGCGTTACCGCCCACCGCATCATCAGACTTACACGGCGCAGATGCGCTGCTCTTACATTCGTTATCGTAGCTGTCGTCGTCGTCATGACGGCTGCTGGCCGGGAAGTAAACCGCTTTCGGACCGATAGTATTGGACTGGAAGCCACGCACGGTGCTTGAGCCGCCGGCGTAGAAGTTCTCATAGAACGGCATCTCTTTACCGCCCAGACCATCGCCATAACCAAAGCGGGTACGACCCAACATGACCCATTTATGATCGTCATCGATCGGTACATAGGTCGCGGTATCCAGCGTCGCTTTATAGTATTCGTTATCCGATCCCGGGATCGTCACTTTACCATTCAGGTTGACGCGTGAACCTTCCGTCGGGAAGAAGCCGCGGTCGAGCTTGTTGTACGTCCAGCCGTAGTTGAAGGTGAAGTCGTCAGCGCTGAACGAGTTTCTGTCGTTCGTGTTGTCCGGGTACTGCCCCATCGAATTCAGATAACGCCACATGGATACCTGAGGCTGCATATTGGACAGCTTGTTATGCACATAGCCCAGACCCGCGCGCAACGTATTGTATTCGTTGACCGGGAAGCCCAGCGTAATGTCTGTACCATAGCTTTTGTTGGTATAGTCAGACAGGTCCGCATCGTTAGCGTCGAAGTCGTTATAGAACACACGACCGCCGAGGCTGACGCCATCCACGGTAAAGTACGGGTTCGTCACCGACAGTTCAGTATAGGTCTGATAGTCGTTTTTGGTGCCGTTAATCCCAACGGAATAGCCGGTACCGAGCCAGTTATCCTGCTGAACGCCGGCCTGGAAGCTGACGCCGCTTTCCGTACCGTAACCGACGCCGAAGTTAAAGCTACCGGTGTTACGTTCTTTAACCTTGTAGACCACGTCAACCTGATCCGGGCTGCCCGGCACGCGCTGCGTATCGGTATCAACCGTCTCAAAGTAGCCTAAACGGTTCAGACGATCTTTACCCTGATCGACCAGGTCGCTACCCAGCCAGGCGCCTTCCATCTGACGCATTTCGCGACGCAGAACGGCATCTTTCGAGGTATCGTTGCCTTCGAAGCGAATTTTACGCACGTAGTAACGATTGCCCGCATCGACGTTAACGTGCAGCTTCACGGTCTTATCGGTATCGCTGATTTCCGGCTGGGACTGAACGCGCGGATAGGCATAGCCGTAGCGACCGAGGAGTTTCTTAATGTCATTCTCCATTTTGGTCACTTTGGTGCCGTTATACAGCTCGCCCGGCTCAACTTTGGTCAGCGCTTCGATTTCTGCCGAATGCCCCGCCAGGTCACCCGTCACCTGCACACCGGAAAGCTTGTACTGATCGCCTTCGGTAATGTTGATGGTGATGTAGATGCCTTTCTTGTCCGGCGTCAGGCTCACCTGCGTGGAGTCAATGTTGAAACGAGCATAGCCGCGATCCAGATAGTAGCTGCGCAGCGTTTCAAGGTCCCCTGCAAGCTTCTGTTTCTGATACTTACGATCGCCAACCACGTTCCACCACGGCACTTCATCGCGCAGCTGGAAGGTCGAAATCAGTTCATCGGTGCTGAATGCATGGTTGCCGACGATATTGATCTGCTGGATTTTCGCCGAGACGCCTTCCTGGAAGACAAGCTTCAGGTCGACACGGTTACGCGGCAGCGGCGTCACGACAGCTTTAACGCTGGCGCTGTACTTACCAACGCTGTAGTAGAAATCCTCCAGCCCCTTTTCGATATCAGCAAGCGTAGTGCGATCGAGGGATTCCCCTACGCGTACGCCGGATGCCTCAAGGTTTTGCTTGAGCATGTCATCTTTCACCGACTTGTTACCGGAGAAAGTGATGCTGGCAATCGTTGGACGCTCTTTCACCTGCACCAGCAGGGTATCACCATCGCGCAGGACGCGAACGTCCTCAAAGTTGCCGGTGGCAAACAGAGCACGGATGGTGTTACTGATATCATCATCGGTTACGGTATCGCCAGGACGCACTGGCATACTGAGGAGGGCCGCACCAACAGCGACACGCTGAAGGCCTTCGAAATGAATGTCCTTCACCACGAACCCGTCAGCACCGTATACGGTTGCGCTGCTAAACAGCAGCGACGCTATGAGCAACTTTTTCATCGCCATCGTTATTATGCGTTCTTCCTAACAAACTCTCTTACAACCGAGAGAAATCATTGAAAAGTGCAAGCCCCATTAACAGCACCAGCAATATTGAGCCAATGCGATAACTAAAGTCTTGAACTCGCTCGGATACCGGTCCGCCTTTCAGCTTTTCAATCGCCAAAAACAGCAGATGTCCCCCGTCAAGAACGGGAAGCGGGAACAGGTTGATTATTCCAAGGTTCACGCTGATCAGCGCAAGAAACATCAGATAATAAATCAGCCCAAATTCCGCTGACATCCCAGCCCCCTGGGCGATAGAAATCGGCCCGCTGAGGTTGTTCAGTTTGACATCACCGGTTATCAATTTGCCCAGCATCCTGACCGTTAACGACATCAGCTGCCAGGTTTTATCCGTGGCTTGAGCGATGGCGGCAAACGGCCCGTACTGACGCACTGTCTTATATTCATCAGGCAGCGGGATGACCTTAGGTACGACCCCTGCAAACCCCTCAGCTTTGCCTTTGGTAGACTTCGTGTCCGGCGTCAAGGTCACCGACAAGGGACTCCCCTGCCGCTCGATGTCCAGAACTAATGCCCTACCTGGATTATCACGCACCAGATTAACAAACGTCATCCACTGCGTTAACGGTTGACCATCGACTTTAACGATCCTGTCGCCCGCTTGCAAACCCGCCTTCTGCGCCGCCGAGCCAGATTGTACTTCAGCCAGGACGGTATCAATCTGCGCGCTGCGGGGTTGAATGCCCAATGAGGCAACCGGATCTTGTTTATCCGGCTCGAACGCCCAGTGCTGCAGATCGAGGATTTTATCCTGGCGTTGATTGGTCCCGAAAGGGGCGACGGTAACTATTGTTTGCCGATCGCCTATCTTCGCCACCAGCGCCATCCGTACTGCATCCCAATCAGGCGTTTCGATGCCATCTATCGCTTTAAGTTCCGTTCCTTTTGCAATTTGTGCTTGCGCGGCGATCGAGTTGGGCGTTATGTCGCCAACGACCGGACGAATGCCCGGGACGCCGATAATAAAGACCAGCCAGTAGGCAAAAATGGCAAAAAGGAAGTTCGCGATGGGCCCTGCGGCGATAACGGCGGCGCGCTGACCAACGGTTTTGTTGTTAAATGCGGCGTGACGCATCTCTGGCGCCACGGGCTCAACGCGTTCGTCGAGCATTTTGACGTAACCGCCCAACGGAATAAGGGCGATAATAAACTCCGTTCCCTGCTTATCAAAACGGCGCCAAAGCGCTTTACCAAAGCCGATAGAGAAACGCTCAACGCGGATACCACAGCGGCGAGCAACCCAGAAATGGCCAAATTCATGGACGGTAATCAGCACGCCCAGGGCAATAATAAAAGCAGCCAAATTCCAGAGAACGCTCAGCATAAAACCTTCCGTCAAATCGTCCTGAAAACCAACAAGAGTAGGCAAGCAAACACGGGCACCGCAGCGGTCAGGCTATCGATACGATCGAGAATACCGCCGTGTCCGGGGATCAGATTTCCGCTATCTTTAATGCCAGCTTCGCGTTTAAACATGCTCTCGGTCAGGTCGCCAAGTACCGAGGCCAGGGCCGCGACAATGGAACATACCAGCAGCACCATCGGCGTCACATCCAGATGAGCCCACCAGCCGTACGCCCAGGAGATAACCGCTGCCGTTAACAGACCGCCGAAAAAACCCTGCCAGGTTTTGCCCGGAGAAACCTTCGGCGCCAGCTTATGCTTACCGAACATTTTACCGAACATATAAGCGCCAGAATCCGCGCCCCAGACCAGAATCATCACGTACAGCAACCACAGCGCGCCGCTGTAATGGTCATCGGCGTAATGCCAGGCCCGAAGCGCCAGCATGCCCCAAAAAAACGGCACGATGGTCAGGACGCCAAAAATCAGACGTAGCGTTTTTGAATGGCGCCAGAAGGCCGCTGAAGCGGGATAGGTCAGCACCAGAAGCAGCGCGACGACCCACCAGCCAAATGATGCCCATAGCGCCCCCTCAACCAGCGGTTGATGAACGTCATAATGATATTCCGGCATCAGGAATAGCATCAGCGCCAGCAGCAGACCGCAAAGCACTGACAGCCAGACTCTCTGCGTCGTTGAAGTGAAGCCGCTAAATTGCCCCCACTCCCACGCGGCAAGCATGCAGACGACTAGCGTAACGATGGCAAAACCCGCGGGCGGCAGCAAAAAAAGCGCCGCTATCACCACGGGAATTAAGACGAAAGCAGAAATCAGGCGATACTTCAGCAAAAGTGACCCCCATCAGGCATTGTTGCCGCCCGGTTCAGTGCCGCCGAAGCGACGCTCTCGATTAACAAAGGCATGGAGTGCACCTTCAAAGTCCTGTTCAGCGAAATCGGGCCAAAGAACATCCGTAAAGTAAAGTTCGGCATAGGCAATTTGCCAAATCAAAAAATTACTAATGCGATGCTCTCCCCCGGTCCTAATAACTAAATCTACGGGAGCCAGTTCATGCATACAGACCTGCTGGCTCAGCATCTCTTCTGTGATTTGCTCGGGCTGAAGCAACCCGTCTTGTACCTGTTTGGCCAGATGACGTACGCCCTGAACGATATCCCAGCGGCCGCCATAGTTCGCAGCAATATTCAGGGTCAAACCGGTGTTGTTCTCCGTCAGCGCCTCGGCTTTGCGAATACGTTCCTGGAGACGCGCGTTGAAGCGCGTGGTCTCGCCAATGATACGCAGGCGCACATTATGCCTGTGCAGACTTTTCACTTCGCTATCCAGCGCCCAGACAAATAGCTCCATCAGCGCACTGACTTCCTGCGCCGGGCGATTCCAGTTTTCACTGCTGAACGCGTATAACGTCAACGCTTCAATACCATTATTCGCCGCGAAAGAAACGGCGCGACGAACAGATTTTGCGCCGGCTTTATGGCCAAAGGCGCGGATCTTTCCTTGCCGTTTTGCCCAACGCCCGTTGCCATCCATAATAATGGCCACATGACGGCACCCATGCGCAGGCAACATTTCGCTGACAGTTTGATTAGCAGACAACATAACGCGTTTTAAGTCCATAATAAGGATTAGCTAAGCTACTAAACACGGGCCACCGGTCAGCGCTGGATACGCATTTTTATCCGGTACCGGAGCTACGGCCAATCGCAGAGAACAACCAAAAGCTTTACGCAAAAAAGCCGTGTCTTGCCACGGCCACCGTAATCTTTCACAACAAAATGCAACGATCGGATGGCGCAGACTATATCACTGAAGCACAGCGCCCACAAATATCACAACGAGTATCAGAATTTGCGCCGCGCGGCCAGGAGCTGACCTGCGCTTACCCGGGCCATCGCATCAATAGCCAGTACTTCATCAATACTTTGCGGCTCATTTAGCGCCTGCAGATCCAGCACCGACTGGTTTATCGCCGCAATATCGGTAAAGCGAATATCACCGTTCAAAAACGCCGCGACCGACACTTCATTCGCCGCGTTCAGCGTCGTGGTCGCCGCCTGACCGACATCAAAAGCCTCCATGGCCAGCTTCAGGCAGGGATAGCGCCCATAATCCGGCGCCGAGAAGCTCAGGTGACTCAATTGACAGAAATCCAGCGGTTTCACCCCAGAATTAAGGCGTTTTGGCCAGCCCATCGTGTGGGCAATCGGCGTACGCATATCCGGCTCGCCAAGCTGGGCGAGGACGCTGCCGTCCTGATAGCGCACCATCGAATGAATCACCGATTGCGGATGGATCAGAACTTCCATTTGCTCCGCAGAGGCGTTAAACAGCCACCGGGCTTCGATATACTCCAGCCCCTTATTCATCATGGTGGCCGAATCGACAGATATTTTGCGCCCCATCGACCAGTTTGGATGCTTACATGCCCGATCGGGCGTCATCGCCGCCAGTTCAGAAATCGCCGTTTCCCGGAAAGGACCGCCGGAGCCGGTGAGCAGAATCGACGCCACGCCGTTCTGGGTTAAATCAGCGTATCCGAGATTATGTTGAATTGGTTCCGGCATACTCTGAAAAATCGCATTATGCTCGCTATCAACCGGTAACAATCGTGCGCCGTACTGCTGCACGGCCTCCATAAACAGACGACCGCAGGTCACCAGCGACTCTTTGTTCGCCAACAGTACCGTTTTACCCGCGCGGATGGCTGCAAGTGTCGGCACCAGGCCCGCTGCGCCGACAATCGCCGCCATCACCTGCTCAACCTCGTCCAGCGCCGCCACCTCAGCCGCCGCCTGCTGGCCGCTCATGACTTCCGTACGGCTACCCTGCTCGCGCAGTTTTGCCCGCAGCAGCTCCGCGCTGTGCGCATCGTCCATTACCGCGTAACGAGGGGAGAATTCCAGGCATTGTTCAACCATACGGTCGACATTTTTCCCGGCGACCAGCGCGGTGATAGAAAAGCTATCAGGATTATGGCGCACCACATCCAGCGTGCTGCAGCCGATAGAACCGGTCGAACCAAGAATGGTTAATTGCTTCATGAGGCGTCCAGAAAAATGAAGACAGGATAAAAAGCAAAACGCCGCCAGCAAACCCTTATGCATCAATTATCGGATAATAGAGCGGAGGCGCCGAGCCTTTGACTTGGCGCCAAAGGCTACAAGGCCAGTCGTCTAAACGCAATCCCGAAAATTGAGCGTACGGTCTCCTGTACGGCGTTTCAGATTTTACGCAGGGCAATGCTCAGACCTGCGTGTCGGCAGAGAATCAGAACTGCATCAGTTCCGCTTCTTTATCCGCCAGCGCCGCATCAACTTTCTTGATAGCAGCGTCAGTCATTTTCTGCACATCTTCCTGAGAGCGGCGATCGTCATCTTCGCTGATCTCTTTCTCTTTCAGAAGCGCCTTGACTTTATCGTTGGCATCGCGACGAACGTTACGTACGGCAACGCGCGCTTGTTCAGCTTCGCCACGCACGATTTTGGTCAGATCTTTACGACGTTCTTCGGTCAGCGGCGGCAGCGGAACGCGGATATCGCTACCCGCAGAGCTTGGGTTCAGACCGAGGTCGGAAGCCATAATCGCTTTTTCAACGGCCGGGCTCATGGAGCGATCGAAGACGTTGATCTTCAGAGTGCGGGAGTCTTCTACCGTTACGCTAGCCAGCTGACGCAGCGGGGTCGGCGTGCCGTAGTATTCCACGATAATGCCATCCAGCAGGCTGGGAGAAGCACGACCCGTGCGTATTTTGCTGATTTGGGTTTTGAACGCTTCGACGCATTTGTCCATGCGTACTTCAGCATCTTTTCTGATATCGCTAATCACGTTACGAATCCTTGAAAACTTGTCTCAGACAGACCAGACGGTCGCCCACTGCAAAAGTGAGCTAAGTATAGTCATGTTTATGCTCAACGTCTTTCAGGCTGCGGGTCAGCCGCAGCATTCCGTCCACAGAGCATGTTGAAAACCATCGGGTCATAAACCCGTAAAAGTAAGGCCGAATATTACCCGTATTTGACGCCGACGGGAATTACTCAGTAATTAATGTGCCTTCTTTTTCACCCATCACCACGCGACGCAGCGCGCCAGGCTTATTCATATTGAATACGCGAATCGGCAGTTTGTGGTCACGCGCCAGGGTAAAGGCCGCAAGATCCATCACTTTCAGCTCTTTATCCAGCACTTCGGTGTAGGTCAGCTGATCGTACATGGTCGCGGAAGGATCTTTGGCCGGGTCGGCGGTAAATACACCGTCAACTTTGGTTGCTTTCAGTACTACGTCGGCTTCAATTTCAATACCGCGCAGGCAGGCAGCAGAATCGGTAGTAAAGAATGGGTTACCGGTACCCGCGGAAAGAATGACCACGCGGTTGTTACGCAGCAGGCTGATAGCTTCCGCCCAGCTATAGTTATCGCACACGCCATTCAGCGGAATCGCTGACATCAGGCGGGCGTTCACATAGGCGCGATGGAGAGAATCACGCATTGCAAGGCCGTTCATGACCGTTGCCAGCATGCCCATGTGGTCGCCCACAACGCGGTTCATACCCGCTTTCGCCAGACCAGCTCCACGGAACAGGTTACCGCCACCAATCACTACGCCAACCTGAATACCCAGCTCAACCAGTTCTTTGATTTCCTGAGCCATGCGGTCAAGTATGCTCGCATCAATACCGAAGCCTTCTGAACCTTGCAGAGCTTCGCCACTTAACTTAAGCAGAATACGTTTGTAGACGGGTTTTGCATTGGTAGCCATGTTTCTTTCCTGAGACTGTCAACGAATGAGATGAGTTAATTCTGGCGACATTGTACGTCGCTTTTCAGCGTACCCACTATAGCGGTTGGCTGAATTTACACATTAGGCGCAAAAAGAAGCCGCCCTCAGGCGGCTCCTTTTGAAAATTAAGACTGCTTGGACATCGCAGCAACTTCTGCTGCAAAGTCAGTCTCAACTTTCTCAATGCCTTCGCCCACTTCAAAGCGGATGAAGCCAGTCACGTCAGCGTTGTGCTCTTTCAGCAGCTGAGCAACAGATTTGCTCGGGTCCATAACGAACGGCTGACCGGTCAGAGAAACTTCGCCGGTGAATTTCTTCATGCGGCCTTCAACCATTTTCTCTGCGATTTCTTTCGGCTTGCCAGACTGCATGGCGATATCCAGCTGAACCTGGTACTCTTTTTCTACCACTTCAGCGGAAACGTCTTCCGGCTTAACGAATTCAGGCTTGCTTGCAGCGATGTGCATAGCCAGCTGTTTAACCAGCTCTTCGCTCGCGCCTTTAGCCGCAACCAGAACGCCGATACGCGCGCCGTGCTGGTAAGAACCCAGAACTTCGCCTTCCAGAGAAGAAACGCGACGGATGTTGATGTTCTCACCGATTTTAGCAACCAGCGCAACGCGTTCTTCTTCGAACTGTGCTTTCAGAACTTCAACGTCAGTGATTTTGCCAGCAACAGCGGCGTCCAGAACTTTGTTAGCAAATGCCTGGAAACCACCATCTTTAGCAACGAAGTCAGTCTGGCAGTTAACTTCCAGAATGATGCCGTAGGTGCCATCGATTTTAGTAATGATCACGCCGTCAGCAGCAACGTTGCCTGCTTTTTTCGCTGCTTTAATAGCACCGGATTTACGCATGTTTTCGATTGCCAGCTCGATGTCGCCGTTCGCTTCAGTCAGCGCTTTTTTGCAATCCATCATGCCTGCGCCAGTACGCTCGCGCAGCTCTTTTACCAGGGATGCGGTAATTTCAGCCATTCTTTATTCCTCGGGAGATGTGATCTGCCCGGTTCCAGGAACCAGACAGATTTGAAAGTGAAAAAGGGGCCGCTAAGAGGCCCCTATTTATACACGGTACTAAATAAGGGTATGCCTTATTATTCAGCTTCTACGAAGCTTTCTTCCGCCTGAGAAGCCAGATCCTGAGAACGGCCTTCACGAACGGTAGCAGCAACAGCGCTCAGGTACAGGCTAACTGCACGGATTGCGTCGTCGTTACCCGGGATAACGAAGTCAACGCCGTCCGGATCGGAGTTAGTATCAACGATAGCAAATACCGGAATACCCAGGTTGTTTGCTTCTTTGATTGCGATGTGCTCGTGGTCAGCGTCGATAACGAACAGCGCGTCCGGCAGGCCGCCCATGTCTTTGATACCGCCCAGGCTGTTTTCCAGCTTGTCCAGCTCACGAGTGCGCATCAGCGCTTCTTTCTTGGTCAGCTTGTCGAAAGTACCGTCCTGGGACTGAGTTTCCAGGTCTTTCAGACGTTTGATAGACTGACGAACGGTTTTCCAGTTAGTCAGCATACCGCCCAGCCAGCGATGGTTCACGAAGAACTGGTCGCAGCTGTTAGCAGCGTCTTTTACCGCTTCGCTTGCAGCGCGCTTAGTACCAACGAAAAGGATTTTGCCTTTACGAGAAGAGATCTTGTTCAGTTCAGCCAGAGCTTCGTTGAACATCGGTACAGTTTTCTCAAGGTTGATGATGTGAACTTTGTTACGCGCGCCGAAGATGAAAGGCTTCATTTTCGGGTTCCAGTAACGGGTCTGGTGACCAAAGTGAACACCAGCCTTGAGCATGTCGCGCATGGAAACAGTTGCCATGTTTAAAACCTCTATAGATAAAAGTTGGGGTTATGCCTCCACGTATCCCATATTACCGACCCCAAAGGGCACCCCGGAATATGTGCCGATACGTGTGTGTTGTTACACAAAGTGAGATTTGTCGCTTCAGTCCATCTTGTGTATCTGAGAATGGAACAGAAGTCCGGCGCGCTTTATACCACAAAACAGGAGCGGAAACCAACTGTTGTTGACGTCGCGTGCTGTTAATGATTCTCAATTTGGCAGCAGGACGCCCGGACTGTTAACATTGTTCAGACATAATCTATTATTGTCGAAAAAATCGACACTGCTGGACACAATCCATGGCTATTTCTATCAAGACATCTGAAGACATCGAAAAAATGCGCGTTGCCGGCCGCTTGGCCGCTGAAGTGCTGGAAATGATCGAACCCTACGTAAAACCGGGCGTCAGCACCGGCGAACTGGACCGTATCTGCAACGATTATATCGTTAATGAACAAAAAGCCGTTTCCGCCTGCCTGGGCTACCACGGTTTTCCAAAATCGGTCTGCATCTCTATTAATGAAGTGGTGTGCCACGGGATCCCGGACGACGGCAAATTGCTGAAAGATGGCGATATCGTCAACATTGACGTCACCGTCATTAAAGATGATTTCCACGGCGATACCTCGAAGATGTTTATCGTCGGTAAACCGACCATTCTCGGCGAGCGCCTGTGCCGCATCACCCAGGAAAGCCTCTATCTGGCCCTCAAAATGGTCAAACCGGGGATTAATCTGCGCGCTATCGGCGCGGCTATTCAAAAATACGTCGAAGCCGAAGGTTTCTCCGTCGTGCGCGAGTACTGCGGCCACGGTATCGGCCGCGGTTTCCATGAAGAACCGCAGGTGCTGCATTACGACTCTCCGGAAACCAACGTGGTGCTCAAACCCGGCATGACCTTTACCATTGAGCCCATGGTCAACGCGGGTAAAAAAGAGATCCGCAGCATGAAAGACGGCTGGACGGTAAAAACCAAAGACCGGAGCTTGTCTGCGCAGTATGAGCATACTATTGTGGTGACAGATAACGGCTGCGAAATACTGACGTTACGCAAGGATGACACCATCCCGGCGATAATCTCGCACAACGAATGATGAAAAGCCGGCGCCAGCCGGCTTTTTTATGACGGGCGTCCTGCCCGTCCCCCCTTGGGCCGCCGCAGGCGACGTTAAAAATCGCTCCCGGCGATTTTTTATGGGCGATAGTTTTTTCTTATGGTGGCGCAATGAGCAACTCTTTATCTAATACTGTCCCCCCTGACCTGTCCGCTCAGCCAGAAAATCCGGGCGAGTGGCCAAAAAGTGATTTCAATTGCGCGACGATTAAGGCGCTTATCGACGCTTTTCAGCGCTGGCTGGGCGAGGCTTTTGATAGCGGTATTGCCGCGGAAAGATTGATTGAAGCACGTACCGAATTTATCGATCAGCTGCTCCAGCGGCTGTGGGTCGAGTACGGTTTCGGTTCCATTAACGACATCGCGCTGGTCGCCGTCGGCGGTTACGGCCGCGGCGAACTGCACCCGCTTTCTGATATCGATCTGCTGATATTGAGCCGCAAAAAGCTCCCCGATGAGCAGGCGCAAAAGGTCGGCGAGCTGCTGACGCTGCTGTGGGATATTAAACTGGAAGTCGGCCACAGCGTGCGCACCCTCGAAGAGTGCCTGCTGGAGGGGCTGTCGGACCTCAGCGTCGCCACCAATCTGATTGAATCGCGTCTGCTTATTGGCGACGTCGCGCTGTTCCTTGAACTACAAAAGCACATATTCAGCGACGGCTTCTGGCCATCGGAAAAGTTCTTTGCGGCAAAAGTTGAAGAGCAGAATGTACGCCATCAGCGCTATCACGGGACCAGCTACAACCTGGAGCCGGACGTGAAAAGCAGCCCGGGCGGCCTGCGCGATATCCACACCCTACAGTGGATCGCGCGCCGCCATTTCGGCGCCACCTCGCTTGATGAAATGGTCGGCTTCGGCTTTCTGACCGAAGCCGAACGCAACGAGCTTAACGAATGCCTGCATCAGCTCTGGCGCATTCGCTTTGCGCTACATCTTGAGCTCAACCGCTACGATAATCGCCTGCTGTTCGACAGGCAGTTCAGCGTCGCCCGCCGTCTGCGCTATGAAGGCGAAAGCAACCAGCCGATTGAGCATATGATGAAGGATTTCTTCCGCGTCACCCGTCGGGTGAGCGAGCTGAACCAAATGCTGATCCAGCTGTTCGAAGAAGCGATTCTCGCGCTCACCGAGGATGAGAAGCCGCGACCGATTGATGATGATTTTCAACTGCGCGGCACGCTTATCGATCTGCGCGATGACACGCTGTTTATCCGTGAACCGCAGGCCATTCTGCGCATGTTCTATACGATGGTGCGCAACAGCAGCATCACCGGCATTTACTCCACCACGCTTCGCCATCTGCGCCACGCCCGCCGTCATCTGACGCAGCCGCTTTGCTACATTCCGGAAGCGCGGACCCTGTTCCTCAGTATGCTGCGCCATCAGGGCGCGGTAAGCCGCGGGCTGCTGCCGATGCACCGCCATAGCGTGCTGTGGGCCTATATGCCGCAATGGTCGCATATTGTCGGCCAGATGCAGTTCGATCTGTTTCACGCCTATACCGTTGATGAACACACCATCCGCGTGCTGCTGAAGCTTGAGAGCTTCGCCAAAGAAGAGACCCGTAGCCGCCATCCGCTGTGCGTGGAACTGTGGCCGCGCCTGACGCATCCGGAGCTGATCCTTATCGCCGCCCTCTTTCACGATATCGCCAAAGGGCGCGGCGGCGACCATTCGATTCTCGGCGCGCAGGACGTACTGAAATTCGCCGAGCTTCACGGCCTTAACTCGCGCGAAACCCAACTGGTCGCCTGGCTGGTGCGCCATCATTTGCTGATGTCGGTTACCGCCCAGCGTCGCGATATTCAGGATCCGGAAGTGATCAAGCAGTTCGCCGAAGAGGTGCAAACGGAAAATCGTCTGCACTATCTGGTCTGTCTGACCGTCGCCGATATCTGTGCCACCAACGAAAACCTGTGGAACAGCTGGAAGCAGAGCCTGCTGCGCGAGCTCTATTTCGCCACCGAAAAACAGCTGCGCCGGGGGATGCAAAACACGCCGGATATGCGCGAGCGGGTGCGTCACCATCAGCTACAGGCGCTGGCGCTGCTGCGGATGGAAAATATCAATGAACAGGCGCTGCACCAAATCTGGAACCGCTGCCGCGCCAACTACTTTGTGCGCCATACGCCAAACCAGCTCGCCTGGCATGCGCGCAATCTACTGAAGCACGATCTCAGCAAGCCGATGATCCTGCTCAGTTCCCACGCCACGCGCGGCGGCACCGAGATTTTTATCTGGAGTCCGGACCG
Organism: Klebsiella grimontii; assembly: GCF_900200035.1. Taxonomy (GTDB): domain Bacteria; phylum Pseudomonadota; class Gammaproteobacteria; order Enterobacterales; family Enterobacteriaceae; genus Klebsiella; species Klebsiella grimontii. The sequence continues at coordinate 371,430 of NZ_FZTC01000014.1, read as the reverse complement.
CCCTTACCTCTTTGCCGCCGTTTGCGGCGAGCTGGATCGCCGCAATCTTAGCGTTCACGATGCGCAGATCTTCACCACCCGCGACGGCATGGCGATGGATACCTTTATCGTTCTTGAGCCGGACGGCAGCCCGCTTTCCGCCGACAGGCACGAGATGATCCGCGTGGGCCTGGAACAGACCCTCAGCCAGCGCAGCTGGCAGCCACCGGCGCCCCGTCGTCAGGCGGCGAAGCTGAGGCATTTTTCCGTGCCGACGGAGGTGAATTTCCTGCCGACGCATACCGACCGGAAATCCTTTCTTGAGCTGATTGCTCTCGATCAGCCGGGTCTGTTAGCGCGCGTCGGCCAGGTGTTTGCCGACCTCGGCATTTCGCTCCACGGGGCGCGAATTACGACAATTGGTGAGCGAGTAGAAGATTTATTTATAATCGCCACCGCAGACCGGCGCGCCCTTAATAATGAGCTACAGCAAGAAGTGCAACAACGGTTGACAGAGGCCCTCAATCCAAACGATAAAGGGTAACGTATTTTTTTTAAGTAAATGGAAAGAGTAAACAATGCAGCAATTACAGAACGTTATTGAGTCCGCTTTTGAGCGTCGCGCCGACATCACCCCGGCAAACGTGGATACCGTGACCCGCGAAGCGGTTAACCAGGTGATTTCTCTGCTTGATTCCGGCGCGCTGCGTGTCGCTGAAAAAATTGACGGCCAGTGGGTCACCCATCAGTGGCTGAAGAAAGCGGTTCTGCTCTCTTTCCGTATTAACGATAACCAGGTTATCGATGGTGCGGAAAGCCGCTACTTCGATAAAGTCCCAATGAAGTTCGCGGATTATGATGAAGCGCGTTTCCAGAAAGAAGGGTTCCGCGTCGTTCCGCCAGCGGCCGTTCGTCAGGGGGCGTTTATCGCTCGTAATACGGTTCTGATGCCGTCCTATGTGAACATCGGCGCCTACGTTGACGAAGGCTCCATGGTGGATACCTGGGCGACCGTCGGTTCCTGCGCGCAGATCGGCAAAAACGTCCACCTGTCCGGCGGCGTCGGTATCGGTGGCGTACTGGAGCCGCTGCAGGCTAACCCGACCATTATCGAAGATAACTGCTTTATCGGCGCGCGTTCCGAAGTCGTTGAGGGCGTTATCGTCGAAGAGGGTTCCGTTATCTCTATGGGCGTGTACCTCGGCCAGAGCACCAAAATCTACGACCGCGAAACCGGTGAAGTGTTCTACGGCCGCGTTCCGGCAGGCTCCGTCGTCGTCTCCGGCAACCTGCCGTCAAAAGATGGCAAATACAGCCTGTACTGCGCGGTCATTGTCAAAAAAGTCGATGCCAAAACCCGCGGCAAGGTTGGAATCAACGAACTTCTGCGTACCATCGACTAAGCAGTATGAAAAGCGGGAGGCATCCCGCTTTTTTTATATATTAAGCTGGCGAAGATAGATTTTTTCGTTAATTATTCAAAGATTACGATGATATCAAAGGTACCGTTATGTACGATAATCTGAAAAGTCTTGGTATTACCAATCCAGATGAAATCGATCGCTATAGCCTGCGGCAGGAAGCCAACAACGACATTCTGAAAATCTACTTTCAGAAGGATAAAGGCGAGTTCTTCGCTAAGAGCGTCAAGTTCAAATATCCGCGTCAGCGCAAAACCGTGGTCGCCGACGGCGTGGGCCAGGGGTATAAAGAAGTCCAGGAAATTAGCCCTAACCTACGCTATATCATCGACGAGCTGGATCAAATCTGTCAGCGCGATCGTACCGAAATCGATCTGAAACGTAAGATTCTTGACGATCTGCGTCACCTGGAAAGCGTTGTCACCAATAAGATCAGCGAAATCGAATCCGATCTGGAAAAACTGACGCGCAACAAATAAGTTGAGCCTGTTCCCGGCGTTAATCCTCCCGGCCGGGAACGATATTCTATCTCTGCTCGTCGAGCTGCAGCGCAATATACAGCAGCAGACGATCGTCAAAATTGCCTAAATCCAGCCCCGTCAGCTCAGAAATGCGGTTCAAACGGTATTCCAGCGTATTGCGGTGAATAAACAGCGCCTTTGAGGTCGCCAGCGGCTGCACGTTATGACGAAACCATGCCTGTAAGGTGCGGCGCAGCAGACCGTTGTTATCCATCGCCTTCAGGCGAACCAGCGGGCGCGCCAGTTCATTGGCCTGCCAGCCGCCGCGCAGGCTATCAAGCAGCACCGGCAGCATCAAATCCTGGTAGAAATAGCTGCGGCTCTCCGGCATCCGCTGCTTGCCGACCATCATCGTGGTTCTGGCGGTGCGGTATGAACGGGCGATGCTGCCCGGCCCGGTAAAAAAGTTTCCCAACGCCACGCGAAAACGCAGCTGACCGTTCTCTTTCATCCTGCTGATCAGCTGCTCGACCCGTTTGCAATGATCTTCCGCATCCCAGCGGCCAAAGGCATTCAGCGCGGGTTTCAGCACCACCATTTCCGTCAGCGAGACAATGGCCACCAGATTATTACGGTCCGGCGTGGTCAACGCGGTCTGGAGCTGCTGCAGCTCCGCCATCGCGCTATCGACGCCCAGCTGGCCGCTATCTACTTCTATCATCGCCACCACGCGCGGCTGATTGAGATCGATCCCCAGACGCTGGGCCCACTCGGTCAGCGCCGGGGTATTCTCTTCCGCCTGAATCAGGTTCATGACCAGCTCTTCGCGCAGACGGCTATCCTGGGCGAGAAGATGCATCAACCGCGATTGTTCCAGCATCATCTCGGCGGTCATACAAACCAGTTCCCCGTATTTGCGCAGCGACTCCGGTTCCCCGGTCAGACCGATGACGCCGACAATCTCCCCTTCGAGACGCAGCGGCAGGTTTATTCCCTGACGCACGCCGTGCAGATGTCGGGCAACGGCATCATCAATATCGACAACCCGCCCCTGAGAAAGCACCAGCAGCGCCCCTTCGTGCAATTCACCAATTCGCTCACGGTCTCCGCTGCCGATAATGCGCCCGCGGGCATCCATTACGTTAATATTGGTATCAATAATGCGCATCGTACGCGCCACGATATCCTGCGCCATTTTGGTATCAAGATGCCAGCCAGCCATGTAACCCTCCCGTGAGCAGGCTACCAGCATAAAAGAGTTGGCAAAACGCCGCATTGTGCATTCGCACAAAGGCGGGGCAAGATGTATGGAGTTGTGGAAGATGTCACAGAACGAAAAAGGAAAGGTCCAGCAGCAATAAAAAAGCCCCTTCCCTCCACAAGGAGAAAAGAGGCTTTGCGAACCGTCAAGAATTACTGCATCAGCAGATAAATCGACGTATCGCCGCGCTGGATATTGAGGGCCAGAACCGACGGTTTGGCATCAAAGATTTTGCGCAGGTCGGCGATATTTTTCACCGGCTGTTGGTTAGCGCCAACGATAATATCGCCTTTCTTCAGGCCAATCTGCGCCGCCGGCGTTCCCGCTTTCACATTGCTCACCACAACGCCTTTGTCCTGGCCTTTGTTGCTCATTTCAGCACCTTCAATACCGTTGAAGATAGTGCTTGAATCAACCTGATTCTGATTGCTTTGCTGCAGCTCAACGGTCACCGTCACCGGCTTACCGTCACGCAGCAGGCCAAGCTCGACTTTGCTGCCGATCGGCATGGTGCCCACCTGGGCACGCAGCGCGGCAAAGCTGCTGATCGACTTACCGTTCAGAGTCGTAATCACGTCGCCGGCCTTAATGCCCGCCTTAGCGGCCGCCGAGTTCGGCATCACCTGGCTGACGAAAGCGCCGCGCTGAGCGTCGACTTTCATCGCTTTCGCCAGTTCGGAGTTCAGCTCGGTCCCCATGATACCCAGCTCACCGCGTTTAACCTGGCCAAATTTGACCATCTGATCGGTCAGGTTTTTCACCATGTTGCTCGGAATCGCGAAGCCGATACCAATGTTACCGCCGTCCGGCGCCAGAATCGCGGTGTTGATACCGATCAGCTCGCCGTTGAGGTTAACCAGCGCGCCGCCGGAGTTACCGCGGTTAATCGCCGCATCGGTCTGGATAAAGTTTTCATAATTTTCAACGTTCAGGCCGCTACGACCTAATGCGGAGACGATCCCCGAGGTGACGGTTTCGCCCAGGCCAAACGGGTTACCGATCGCTACGGTGTAATCACCAACGCGCAGAGCGTCAGAGTCCGCCAGCTTAATCGCGCTCAGGTTTTTCGGATCCTGAATCTGAATCAGCGCAATATCAGAACGCGGGTCTTTACCGACCACTTTCGCGTCGAACTTACGTCCATCGCTCAGCTGAACTTTGATCGTGGTGGCGTTATCCACTACGTGGTTGTTGGTGACGACATAGCCTTTAGCGGCATCGATGATCACCCCGGAACCGAGGGCCATAAATTTCTGCTGCTGGCCGCCATCGCTACCCGGCGCGCCGCCCTGCCCGCCGCCCTGACAGAACGGAGAGCTTTGGAACGGAGAACCATCCTGACAGAACGGCGAATTATCGCCAAAGAACTGCTGGAAGTTACGCGGCATTCGCGGCGTATTAACGGTGGTGCTCCCCTCAACGTTAATGCTCACGACCGACGGCATCACTTTTTCCAGCATCGGGGCCAGGCTTGGCATTTGCTGCGCATTAGTCGCCGAAGAAGCTGTTTCCGCCGCGCTCGCAGAGAGAGGGGACAACGCCAGACCTAAACTCAGAGCCAGGGCACTCATTGCTAACGTGGTTTTTTTCATATGTTTCAATCTCGATTTCAGATAACGAATAGTTGCTGTGTTGGTGACTATCAGAGTCATTTTATAGCGCGAAGTTCCGGAATGAAGTTTTGGTAAAAGTAAAAATTTATTGTCCGTCTTTACAAAACTCACCCTTATTCTACGGCCATCAATCGTCGATATTCATCCCATGCATACAAGTCGGTCATTCCGCTGATATAGTCCTGAATGAGACGACAGCGATAATAATATTCCAGCACCGGAAATTCCGGATTATTGCGCGAAATCTTATTTACGGCCTCTATGTAAGCTAACCGATGGCGGGTTGAAAGTTTCTGAAAGAGACGCGATGCAATCGGTAAACTGCGCACCCGCTCTTTTTCCACCAGCAGACTAAATTCATCCAGCGATAATTTTAGCAGCGGCTGGTAGATATCCAACAAACCGCTGATAACGCGATAGCCCTGCAGCTCCAGCTGCTCGACATCAGGATGACTAAATACATGTTTTACCGCAACATTTTTATAAAGCTCAAGCAGTTGGCTGCAATCGCTGTCGTCCTCAAGCAGAGCATGATTAAAATCACCGCTAAAAATCTTCGGCAGATTATCAATAAACCGCCGCGCCGCGTAGGGTACCAGTCTATTGAGCGTATTCACCCGTAAATACATAAAAAACTGATCTTCGGTACTCCGGCTAAGAGAATTCGCACGCGATTTCTCCCAGGCGTTTTCGACAACTTGATTAAACAAAGAGCCTTTTTCGTGAACGCCCCAGGCTTCATAGAGATGCTGATAAAGCTGCTCTACGCTGAAGATGCGTTTTTCTACCGCATCTTCAAGATCGGCGACGCAATATGAGATGTCATCCGCAGCTTCCATAATCCACGTTAATGGGAAGCGATTGTAAGGGGCCAGATCCAGTTCTTTACGTAACCTCGCAATATAGCCCTCTTCGGCTAAATAATAACCAGGTTTTTTCATTAAATAATTGTGGCTGGCTGGCGGTTCCCCGCGCCACCATGCCGGACGCGTATATTTTAGAATACAGCCCACCTGCGCCCAGGTCAGATTCATTCGCATCAGCGTGTGCACTAAGCGAATGCCCTGGGCATTGCCTTCAAACCAGCATAAATCCTGGCGAACCTTGCGTCGGAGCTCGTTCAGTTGGCTATCGCCTTCCTGCAGGCGCAACGCCGCGACCACGCAGCGATCGTCAGTTAATGGCTGGCTGGCCGCATCGCCGGGGAAAAGCCGCTGGCTGAACCAATCGTTAATGGCCGCCTCGCCAAAATGGCCAAAAGGCGGATTGCCGATATCGTGCATCAGGCAGGCCATTTCAACGATGCTTTCGAACGGCCCGGTGAGCTCATCCAGCCCGTAGCTCTCCAGCAGCTTCTGTTCTTTCAGGCGGCTCAGCACTTCTTTAGCGATATAGCGGCCAACCTGTTGAACCTCCAGGGAGTGGGTCAGACGGGTTCGCACCGCGGCGTTGCGCTCCAGCGGGAAAACCTGGGTTTTCTGCTGCAACCGGCGGATCGCCGGAGAGTTGATGATGCGCCCGCGATCGCTTTCGAAAATTCGCAGGATTTCACGCTCCGTCTCAACGCCCTGCGGTGAACGATAGCGGCGACGCCAGTTAATCTTGTTGCGAAAATCGATCTTAGCCATGATCTCCCCCGAGCGAGCAATAACGTTTCCTTCTAAGCGCATGATAGACTATGCCGCTAAAACCCACATATCGCGAGTAAATCTATGAAAATCGGCATTATTGGCGCAATGGAAGAAGAAGTTACCCTTCTGCGCGACAAAATCGACAACCGCCAGACCCTCACTATCGGCGGCAGCGAAATCTACACCGGCCAGCTTCAGGGTATTGACGTCGCTCTGTTGAAATCGGGTATTGGCAAAGTGGCCGCCGCCATGGGTGCGACCCTGCTGATGGAGCACTGCAAGCCGGATGTGATTATTAACACCGGTTCCGCGGGCGGTCTGGCATCAACCCTGAAAGTCGGCGATATCGTCGTTTCCGACGAAACGCGCTATCACGACGCGGACGTCACCGCGTTTGGCTATGAGTATGGCCAACTGCCGGGCTGCCCTGCCGGTTTCAAAGCCGATGATAAGCTGATTGCCGCCGCGGAGACCTGCATCAAGGCGCTGAACCTGAATGCGGTACGCGGACTGATCGTCAGCGGCGACGCCTTCATCAACGGTTCTATTGGCCTCGCAAAAATCCGCCACAACTTCCCGCAGGCCGTTGCGGTAGAAATGGAAGCCACCGCCATCGCGCACGTCTGCCACAACTATGGCGTACCGTTTGTTGTCGTTCGCGCGATCTCTGATGTTGCCGACCAGCAGTCGCACCTGAGCTTCGACGAGTTTCTCGCCGTTGCCGCGAAGCAATCCACCCTGATGGTGGAAAACCTGGTGCAGCACCTGGCCCGTGGCTAAGTCGCTCAACGCGGCGCTTGCCGTCCTGATGCTGCTCGCCCCGGCATGGCTTTTCGCCGCGCCGCGGGTGATTACGCTCTCTCCCGCCAATACTGAACTGGCGTTTGCCGCCGGTATTACGCCGGTTGGCGTCAGCAGCTACTCCGATTATCCCCCTGAAGCCGCAAAAATAGAGCAGGTTTCCAGCTGGCAAGGAATGAATCTGGAACGTATCGTCGCCCTCAAGCCCGACATGGTGCTGGCGTGGCGCGGCGGCAACGCTGAACGTCAGGTGAATCAGCTTAGCTCGCTCGGGATAAAAGTCATCTGGGTCGAAACGTCGACCATTGAAGACATTATCGCAACGCTTCGCCAGCTGGCGCAGTGGAGCCCGCAGCCGGAAAAGGCGCGGCAAGCGGCGCAGAAAATGCAGGACGAGTACCAGACCTTAAAAGCCCGCTATGCGAGCGGGCCGAAAAAACGCGTTTTTTTACAGTTCGGCGCCAGCCCGCTCTTTACCACCAGCAAAGGATCGATTCAGGATCAGGTTCTGACCCTGTGCGGTGGAGAAAACATTTTTGCCGCCAGCCGGGTTCCCTGGCCGCAGGTGAGCCGTGAACAGGTACTGGCAAGGCAGCCTCAGGCCATTGTCATCGCCGGCGACGCCAGTCAACTTCCCGCCGTTGAGCGCTATTGGCAGAATCAGCTAAAAATTTCGTTTATTGCGCTACATGGCGACTGGTTTGAACGCGCGAGCCCACGTATTATCCTCGCCGCAAAACAACTCTGTACTGCGCTCGAGCAGATAAAATAACCACCTGCTAACCCAGGTGCTCAGAACCTATCCCACCAGGCGCAATTGTTGCAGCCAGTCTGGAGGACAGCGCGGAACAACCGCTGCGTACACGCAGTACGTGAGGTTCGTAAGCGCTGACCAGGGCCAAACTGGCAAATGAAATAGCCTGATGGGATAGACTATAAGTGGGAACTGACGATGCTTGTCTATTGGCTGGATATTATTGGCACCGCCGTGTTTGCCATCTCCGGCGTCCTGCTGGCTGGAAAGCTGCGCATGGACCCTTTCGGCGTGCTGGTATTAGGCGTGGTAACTGCGGTGGGCGGCGGGACTATTCGCGATATGGCCCTTGCTAACGGCCCGGTATTTTGGGTTAAAGATCCTACCGATCTGGTGGTGGCGATGGTCACCAGCATGTTCACTATCCTGCTGGTGCGCCAGCCGCGCCGGTTACCCAAATGGGTACTGCCGGTGCTGGACGCCGTTGGTCTGGCGGTGTTTGTCGGTATCGGCGTCAACAAAGCCTTTATTGCCCATAGCGGGCCGCTGGTGGCCGTCTGTATGGGCGTCGTCACCGGCGTCGGCGGGGGGATCATCCGCGATGTGCTGGCGCGCGAAATCCCGATGATACTGCGTACGGAAATCTACGCCACGGCCTGCATCGTTGGCGGCATCGTGCATGCGACGGCGTACTACACTTTTCAGGTTCCGTTAGAAAACGCGGCGATGATAGGTATGGTGGTCACGCTGGTCATCAGGCTGGCGGCAATCCGCTGGCACCTGAAGCTGCCAACTTTTGCGCTTGATGAGAATGGGCGGTAATAAAAGCAAAACGGTAACCTTAACGTTACCGTTTTTCGCGTTGGCTCCCTCTCTCTGTGGGAGAGGCTGGGGGGGCCGCGCTATCTTTAAACGCTGAACGAGGAGCCGCAGCCGCAGGTGCTTTTCGCATTCGGGTTGGTCACGATAAAACGCGAACCTTCCAGACCTTCGGTATAATCGACGGCGCCGCCGACCAGATACTGCAGGCTCATTGGGTCAACCACCAGGCCGACGCCCTGCTTCTCAATAGTCATATCGCCTTCGTTAACCTGATCGTCGAAGGTAAAACCGTACTGGAAACCGCTGCAGCCACCGCCGGTGATATATACGCGCAGTTTCAGGTTGGGATTGTCTTCATCAGCAATCAGGTCTTTTACTTTAATCGCTGCGGCTTCGGTAAACTCCAGCGGCAACGCTACGTCATCACTCATTTTATGCTCCCATTGATACTTCTGACCGGTTAAAGAATAACCCGACCTTTTGAGCCATTATCCAATACCCGAGTAAATCGTTCAAGTATTCTCCCCGCCGACCGGCTGCGCCCTGGCTTCCTGCTCCGCCTTTTGTTTTGCCAGGGTGCGCTGCAGGATTGTCGAGTATAAAGGCTTACCGCCGAGGAATTGTGCCAATAGTGTTGCGCCGAGACAGGTAATAATCATTGGCAAAATGAGCTGATAGTTATCGGTCATCTCCAGCACCAGAACGATGCCGGTCAACGGCGCGCGAACCGAGGCGGCGAGCAGCGCGCCCATACCGGCGATGGCAAAGGTTCCTGCATCCAGATGATACGCCGGAAACAGCGGGGTCGCCGCCATACCAAATGCCGTCCCCAGCAGCGTCCCCAGCGCCAGCATCGGCGCAAAGATACCGCCGGGCGCGCCGGAAGAGAAGCAGAGCAGCGTGGTGATCACCCGCGCGATAAAAATAAACAGTAGCAGGCCAACGGAAAAATTGCCCGCCGCGGCGATAGGGATCAGGTTAAACCCGCCGCCGGACGCCGTTGGCTGAATCAGCCCCAGTACGCCGCAGCTGCCGCCGATCAGGCCGCCAATCAGCACCCACTTTTTGATATTGCCGCCGTGGATCCGCTGGAACATATCCTGGGTACGCAGCACCAGCGTATTAAACAGTGGGCCAATGCAGCCAAAAATCATCCCGAGGATCAAATACAACCACAGGGTGTTGACCGGCGCATTGCTGAGCTTACCAACCTCGATAACCGCTTTATCGCCGTTGAAGATACGGAAAACGATGGTGGCCATAATCACGCCGGTAAATACGGCTTTAATGGAGATCAGGTTGTAGCGAAACTGCGGGCGCATCTCTTCAATAATAAACAGAATCCCGGCGAGCGGCGCGTTAAAGGCGGCGGAGAGCCCCGCCGCGGCGCCGGTGGCCAGAAGCGTATGGCGCGCTTCCGGGCTACGCATGCGGAACACGTCCACCACCATACGCCCAAGGTTGCCCCCAAGCTGGACCATCGGCCCTTCGCGTCCCAGCACCATTCCCGCGCCCAGCGTACCCATGCCGCCGATAAACTTCACCGGCAGCACGCGCCACCAGCGGACGGGACGCAGCTCTTCCAGCGCGCCTTCAATTTCCGGGATCCCGGAGCCGCCCGCTTCCGGCGCAAAACACCGCACGAGGAAATAGCCCACCATTGCCAGCAAAGCGGAGAGTATAAAGGCCAGCGGCCACACCAGAAACCAGTGGTCAGCCACCTCTACCAGCGCGCCAATACGCAGGTTCTGCACCCAGTTGACGCTTTTCTCAAACGCGACGCCGACCAACCCCGCCAGCGTTCCGACAACGGCGGCCATTAATAACACCGCCAGCGGCGTCTTATCACGCTGAATCAACCGACGCACGGCATCGCTGCGGCGAACGCGTACGAACTGATGTGCTGAAGAAGAGGGATTTTCTGCTTTCATGCCATTATCAATGATGAGTAATACAAATAGAAAGAAGGGCATTCTAGCCAACCGGACAAGCGCCGTCGTCAAAAAAATGCGCCGCGACCTCATTGTTTCAATTGGGCAAAACTTTCATAACCTTCCTGGAATAACTTAGAATAGTCGACAAAACATTTTTCACGAACCAGGACCCAGGCAATGAGCAAATCTGAAAATCTGTATAACGCTGCGCGTGAACTTATTCCCGGCGGCGTGAACTCTCCGGTACGTGCCTTCACCGGCGTCGGCGGTACGCCGCTGTTTATCGAGCGCGCAGACGGCGCTTACCTTTACGACGTTGATGGTAAAGCGTATATCGATTATGTCGGTTCCTGGGGCCCGATGGTGCTGGGTCACAACCACCCGGCCATCCGCAACGCGGTCATTGAAGCCGCCGAACGCGGTTTAAGCTTTGGCGCGCCGACGGAGATGGAAGTCAAAATGGCGGCGCTGGTTACCGAACTGGTCCCGACCATGGATATGGTTCGCATGGTGAACTCCGGTACCGAAGCGACCATGAGCGCCATTCGCCTGGCCCGCGGCTTCACCGGCCGTGACAAAATCATTAAGTTCGAAGGCTGCTACCACGGCCACGCCGACTGCCTGCTGGTGAAGGCCGGCTCAGGCGCGCTGACGCTCGGCCAACCGAACTCGCCGGGCGTGCCGGCGGACTTCGCCAAACACACGCTGACCTGCACCTATAACGATCTGTCATCGGTTCGCGCCGCGTTCGAACAGTATCCGCAGGATATCGCCTGCATCATCGTTGAGCCGGTGGCCGGTAATATGAACTGTATCCCGCCGCTGCCGGAGTTTCTGCCGGGCCTGCGCGCGCTGTGCGACGAGTTCGGCGCGCTGCTGATTATCGATGAAGTGATGACCGGCTTCCGCGTGGCGCTGGCCGGCGCGCAGGATTACTACGGCGTGGTGCCGGATCTAACCTGCCTTGGCAAAATCATCGGCGGCGGTATGCCGGTAGGCGCATTCGGCGGTCGTCGTGAAGTGATGGATGCCCTCGCGCCGACCGGCCCGGTTTATCAAGCAGGCACCCTCTCCGGCAACCCCATTGCGATGGCGGCAGGTTTCGCCTGCTTAAGCGAAGTGGCGCAGCCCGGCGTGCACGAGACGCTAACCGAACTGACCAACCAGCTGGCCCAGGGTCTGCTGGACGCCGCTCGCGATGCCGGTATCCCGCTGGTGGTGAATAACGTTGGCGGCATGTTCGGCATTTTCTTTACCGACGCGCCAACCGTGACCTGCTACCAGGACGTGGTCAAATGCGACGTAGAGCGTTTCAAACGCTTCTTCCACCTGATGCTGGAAGAGGGCGTCTATCTGGCGCCGTCGGCGTTTGAAGCGGGCTTTATGTCCATCGCCCACAGCGAAGAAGATATCGACAACACCGTTGCCGCCGCGCGTAACGCCTTCGCGAAGCTGTAACTCTGATTGCCGGGGCTGCTCAGCCCCGGCAATGCCTCTCCGAGGTGCTGCACTCTTTGAAAATCAATAAGCGGCTTATAACATCGCGACGCCCGGCGGGCATCGCGATGCGGAAAAGCTACCGGCTCTGTTTTCTTAACAGATAGATAAAGTACGGCGCGCCGATAAACGTCGACAACAAGCCCGCCGGGATCTGATACGGGAACAGCATCATCCGGCCGCACCAGTCGGCGAACACCAGCAGCCCCCCGCCAATCAGGCCGGAGATCGCCATATGCGGCATCGTACGCCGGAATCCCATCATACGCGCAATATGCGGCGCCATTAATCCCACAAAGCTGAGGGGGCCAATCGTTAGCGTTGCGGCCGCGGTCAAACATGCCGCCAGCAGCAGTAGCCCAATGCGTGACGGCGTCAGCGCCATACCGACCGCCCTCGCCGCCTCGCCGCCCAGCGGCAGAATCGTCAGCCAGCGGCGGCAGAGCGGGGCCAGCGCCAGCAGGATCAGCATCACCACGCCGCTGCGCACCACCAGCTCCGGCGTCGCGCTGTAGGTGGAGCCGGAAATCCACGTCAGGATCTGCGCCATTCGCGGATCGCCGCTGGCCTGCAGCATCATCAGCAGCATGGTAAACGCGGTACTCAGCGCCATCCCCGCCAGCAGCATACGGTGCGGCGAAAATCCGCCGCGCCCGGCGGCAGCCAGGATAACCAGCAGCGTCGCCGCCGCGCCGAGGCTACCGGCGGGCAGCAGCCAGCCAAAGGCGTTGCCCGGCACGAAAAATAGCATCAGCACCACGCCAAACGCCGCGCCCGAGCTGATGCCAAGCACTTCCGGACTGGCCATCGGATTACCGGTTAAGCGTTGGATAATGCAGCCCGCCACCGCCAGCATCACGCCGGCGAACAGCGCCGCCAGAATGCGCGGCCAGCGCCAGGGCATTAGCTGATCCAGTAGCGTTCCGCTGGCCCAGTGCCAGCCCTGCGCGTCGCGGCCGAAAGCCAGCGCCGCGACGATGGCCAGCAGCAGAATCGCCAGCCCGCCCAGCGCGAACCACAGCACATGTTGGCGTTCAGCCAGCACTTTATCGCCACCGTTCATCACCGGCGCACTAATGCTGCGTAGGCGCGGCAGCAGCCATAGCAGCAGCGGCGCGCCAATCAGCGCGGTCACCGAACCGGTGGAGACCTCCATCCACACCCGGGCCAGCCACAGGATGAGCTGATCGGAGAGCCACAGCAGCAGCGCGCCAATCAGGGCCGCCAGCAGCAGGCGCGATAGCAGGCGGCGAGCGCCCAGCATCTTCGCCAGCAGCGGCGCGAACAAACCGATAAAACCAATAATCCCCACCGCATTCACCAACAGGGCGCTGATGATAATCGCCAGAGTCAACGCCCCCAGCCGCGCCAGAGAAAGCGCCAGACCGAGATTGCGCGCCACGCCGTCGTCCAGCCCCATCAGGGTCAGCGGACGCAGCAGCAGCAGGGTCAGAATCGCCCCGCCCAGCAGCTGCGGCCACAGCCGCTGCACCACGCTCCAGTCGGTCTGCGTCAGGGTGCCGGTGCTCCACAGGAACATGCTTTGCAGCTGGTCATGATGGAAGATCGCCATCAGCTGATTAAGCGCGCCGCAGTAGAGACTCACCACCAAGCCTGCCAGAATCAACGTCACCGGCGAGAGGCGTTTGCCCCACGACACGCCAAACACCAGCGCGCCGACAATGCAGGCCCCGGCCAGCGCGGCAAACTGCGACGCCAGCACGCCAGGGATTGCCCATAGCGTGGTGACCGTCATGCCCAGCTGCGCCCCGGTCGCCACGCCGAGCGTCGTCGGCTCCGCCAGCGGGTTACGCAGCACCTGCTGGAACAGCACGCCCACCAGCCCCAGCCCGGCGCCGACCAGCAGCGATATCGCCAGCCGCGGCAGCAGGCTGTAGTGGAACAGCATCTGGGCGATATTATCGATACTCGGCTGCCAGAGCGCCTGTCCCCACTCGCTTCGCGGCAGCGCCACGTTGAGGTTGAACAGCGTCAGCGCAGCAGCGACGATAAGCAGAGTTAACAGCAGAGATGTCGCCAAAGGCGAAATACGCGATCTCACGCCGGGCCTCCCTGAGCATCGGCCAACACGCGGGCAAAATGCATCGCCGATAGCGTCGCGCCATAGAACCACACCGCCGGGACGCGCTGAAAACGCCCTGCGCGAACGAACGGCATCGCTTGCCACAGCGGCGTCGCCGTGAGCTGCGCCATCTCCCGCGCATTGCCGTGATCGAAGCAGATAACGTCGGCGTCTCTGTAGGCCGCCAGCCGGTCAATACCGACGGTGACGCTGCCCCAAAAGGTGGTCTCGCCCTGCCAGGCATTGTTGATGGCAAAGCGGTCGAGCACTTCCTGGAACAGACAGTTCTGCGCAAAGACCAGCACGTGGCGGGTATCAAGCAGGGTAATCATCAGCAGCGGGCGATCGCCGCGACGGGCAAAGCGCGGACGCAGGCTCTCCATCAGCGCGTCAAATTCCGCCAGATGGCGCTTCGCTTCCTGCTGCCTGCCGATCAGGTCAGCCATTTCGCTAAGCGACTGCTGAGCCATCATCAGCGGACGCTTGCCGTCGCTGAAGGTGAATCCTCGTCCGGGCGCAATACGCGCCAGCTTTTCCGCCGACGGGCCATATCCTGCCGACCAGACCAGAAACGACGGCTTCATCTGCGTCAACAGCTCCAGATTGGGTTCGGTGCGCAGCCCAACGTCAATCACCGAATCAGGCAGCGCCGGTTCATTGACCCACAGCCTGTAGTTAGGGATATCGGCAACGCCGTAGGGCGTGACGCCCAGCGCCAGCAGCAGCTCTACCGGCAGCCATTCGAGCGCGACAATACGCTGCGGATCCACTTCCGCCGCCCGCGCGCCGCGCATCTGCCATAGCAGCGGCGACAGCGCCATCGCGGTCAGCAGGCGCCGCCGCGTGATGAATGTGAGGTTTTCCATCAATAGACAAAACTTACTGGCGCTGCGCCAGCCGGATGCGGCAGGATCCCCATCGGGATGCCGTAAATTTGTTCCAGGGTTTCGCTGCGCATCAGCGCCGCGGGCGTTCCCTGAGCGATCATCTCACCGCCGCGCAGCGCAACCAGATAGTCGCAGTAGCGCGCCGCCATATTGATATCATGCAGGACGGCGATCACCGTCAGCCCGCGCTGCTGGCTGAGGCGATGAACCAGCGCCAGCACATCCACCTGGTGGGCGATATCCAGCGCCGAGGTCGGTTCATCAAGCAGCAGGCAGCGGCTATCCTGGGCCACCAGCATGGCAATCCACGCGCGCTGGCGTTCACCGCCGGAGAGGCTGTCCACCAGCCGCTGGGCCAGCGGTTTTAGCCCGACCAGCGCAATCGCCTCTTCCACTTTCTCCCGATCCGCCGCGCCAAAACGCCCCAGCGCCCCGTGCCACGGGTAGCGGCCGATCGCCACCAGCTCACGCACCGTCATGCCTTCCGCCGGTGGCAACTGCTGCGGCAAATAGGCGACTTTGCGGGCAAACGCTTTGCTGCCCCAGCTGTCGAGCGGCTGGCCGTCGAGCAAAATATCCCCATCCGACGGCGGCTGATGGCGGCCAAGCATTTTCAGCAGCGTTGATTTGCCGGAGCCGTTATGGCCAATCAGGCCGGTGACTTTTCCCGCCGGGAAAGTTAACGACAGAGGATGCAGCAGCGTTCGGCCGGGCACGCGGAAGGTCACGCGGTCCAGTGAAAACGTCGTATCGGAGTGCGGAATGTTTTCCTGCATAACGGAACCTGGTCAGAGGCGCGGCGAACCGCGCCCGTTAAGTGGTTAGAAACGGAAAGTCGCGGTCGCCACAACCTGGCGTTCAGCGCCCCAGTAGCAGGCGTATTCGCTGTAGCAGCTGGAAACGTATTCGCGATCGAACAGGTTGTTGACGTTGACCCCGATCGACGAACCCGGTAGACCAAAGCGCGCCAGATCATATTTCACGGTAGCATCCATTAACGCGTAGCCCGCGACGTTGAAGGAGTCGTCTTTTTTTCCCGTCGAAGTATTGTTTTTGTAATAGCTTACCGTTGAACCGACATAGCGCGCCCCGGCGCCCACCGTCAGGCCGCTCAGCGCGGTTTCGTGGAAGGTGTAGTCTGCCCACAGCGACGCCATATTGCGCGGCACTTCCGCCGGACGCTTGCCGTTAAAGGTGGTGTCATGCTGGTACTGGGCGTCGGTATAGGTATAGGAAGCCGTTACGTTGACGTTGGCGTTAACCGCCGCTTTCGCCTCCAGCTCAATCCCGCGTGAGCGGATTTCGCCCGTCTGGATACTGAACGAGGAGTTGTTCGGATCCGCCGTCAGGTTTTTATCTTTGGTCAGTTGATATACCGCGGCGGTCAGCACAACCGGCATATCCTTCGGTACGTACTTCACGCCGGCTTCGTACTGTTCGCCGTGGGAAGCATCGAAGGGTTTGCCATCCCGCGACGATCCGGAAACCGGCTCAAAGGACTGGCTGTAGCTGAAGTATGGCGAGATACCATTATCAAACAGATAGTTAATGCCGCCGCGCCAGGTGAACTGCTGATCGTGATTTTTGGCGAGGGTATTCGCAGGGCGCGTCAGGGTGGAAGCCATCGCATAGTCGTAGCGGCCACCCAGCGTCATCACCCACTTATCCCACGCCATCTGATCCTGCGCGTACAGGCCGGTCTGCTCCATGCGGTTCAGCACCGAATAGGGGAAGTTAACGCTGACGTCTGGATTGCCATACTGCGGGTTCTGCATGTCAATCGCGGAAGCCGTCCCGTAGTCGGCCTTAACATCATTACGCATGCGCGAATAATCCACGCCGGTTAACAGAGTGTGCCCTACCGCGCCGGTTGCGAAATCAGACTGCAGCTGGGTATCAACGGTGAACGTATTGAGATGCTCATCGGAGCGAACATACGCGCGGTTGATTTTGCCTGTCGGCGTATATCCGTTGCCGTAGACTGAACGATACAGGGTATGGACATCCGCATAACGCAGATTCTGACGCACGGTGAAAGTGTCATCAAACTGGTGCGAGAAGCTGTAGCCGACCATCTGCTGACGGCGAGACATCTTATTATTCGCTTCGCCTTCGTTGAAGTCCGTCGGCAGCTTGTGCGCCTTACCGTTGGCGTCGTAATACGGCACCACTGTCCCTTCACGCGGCAGCCAGCCGTAATACCCGGCATAGGGATCGCTCTGGAAATTACTCAGGAAAGTGAAGTCCGTTTTGTCATCCGGACGCCAGCTAAAGGAGGGCGCGACCGCATAGCGGGTCGATTTCGCCATCTGCTGCTGGGCATCCTGGCTGCGACCCAAACCGGTCAGGCGATACGACCACACCCCGTCATCATCAATGGCATCGCTGAAATCAAACCCCGTCTGCCACAGATTGTCGGTACCCATTTTAAACTGGATTTCTTTCAGCGGCTCAGTGGTCGGTCGCTTGCTGACCATGCTGACGATACCGCCAGGGTTGCTGTTGCCGTACAGCACCGACGTTGGCCCACGCATCACTTCAACACGTTCAAGGAAATAGGGGTCCATCGACACTTCAGAATAGTTATTCCCCTGCAGCTTCATCCCATCCAGATACTGGTTGGTGTTCACCGTCGTCGACGTGGTGAAGCCGCGAATCGTCACTACGTCATAGGTGGTTGAGCTGCCGCGAGTCGAGAATACGCCCGGCGTATAGGCCAGCGCTTCTTTAACCGTCGTCGGCTGCTTCATCTCCATTTCCTGGCGGGTCACTACGGAAATAGACTGCGGCGTTTTTTCGATGGGTGTATCGGTTTTTGTTGCGGTCGCCGAATGTTTCGCCGCGATGGTCGCTGCCGGTCCCCAGGCGCTCTCCTGCGGGGCCGGAGCGGCGGTTACGGTGATGGTTTCTTCTTTCGGTTCAACTGCCGCCTGTGCATAAACAGACATGCCGCTAACCGCCGTGGCTACTACAGCTGCGATTTTACGCAGCGAGTGATTTGGCTGAGCAGTTTTAAGACGCGCCATGGGTATATCTCTAATAGAAGTGAATGATAACGTAAACGAGAATTATTATTATAACGGCTGACATAATAGGCGAAACGATCGCGGCAAGGCAAGAAATATGCCCCTGACGAAATATCAAAGGATGAATAAATAACCAGACGGTAAGTGTGGAGTTAAGCGGGTGTTAATTAATTTATCGATATAAAAAGGCCCCCTAATACTGAGGTATTAGAGGGCCACTATTTTAGCATCCATTTAAACGACGAAGCGTCGGCTTAAAGGATGAAGCGGAACGTTAATTACTGCCGAACATATCCTTAATCCAGCCCGCGACGCCATCGCTCTTCTCCTGCTTCGGCGGTTGCTGCTGCTGGTTTTGCTGCTGTTGCGGCTGCTGCCCGGACTGGTTGAACGGATTATTCGCCTGCTGCTGCTGGAGCTGCTGCTGTTGGATCTGTTCGCCCTGGCGGCACAGCGCGTCCGGCGTGGTGGTCCATACCGGCAGCGAGCGCATGCCGCCGCTGCAGACAAAGTTACCGCTGCCATCGACGCCCATATCCACCACGTCTTCCGGCGGCGTCAGCACCAGCGGGGTCGGGGTCTGGTTTGCCAGATAGCGCTGGTAAATGGACATTGCGCCGCTGGCGCCGTACAGCTTGGTCGGCTGGTTATTATCGCGACCCACCCAGGTAATGGTCACCTGACCACCGTCAATACCGGCAAACCAGGTATCAACGTTGTTGTTGGTGGTCCCGGTTTTACCCGCCAGATGCAGGCCCGGATACTTCGCGCCCAGCTGGCGACCGGTACCGCGCTGCACAACCTGCTGCATGGTCCATAGCGTCATGTAAGCCGCCTGGGCCGGCACCGCGCGCTCCGCCTGCGGATAGCTCTGATAGAGCACGGTACCATCTTCGGCGATAACGGAACGCAGCGCTGACAGCGGCGCGCGGTTGCCCCCGCTGGCGATGGTCTGGAACGCCTGCGCCACTTCAATCGGCGTCAGGTTCAGCGCCCCCAGCAGCATCGACGGAACCGCGTTCAGCTGATTCTTCGGCGCGCCCAGTTTAGTCCAGGTATCGACCACCGCCGGCAGGCCCAGCGCCATCCCGAGGTTCACCGTCGGCACGTTCATCGAACGCGTCAGCGCATCGACCAGCATCACCTTACCGCTATCGCTGTAGCGACGGTCGTCGTTCTGCGGCGACCACGTCTGGCCATTAGACAGGCGAATCGAGATAGGCGCATCGGCAATCCAGGTATTGAGGCGATACTGGTTCGGCTGGCTTAGCGCGGTCAAATAGGTCGCCGGTTTTGCCAGTGAACCAATTGAACGGCGCGCCTGCATTGCGCGGTTATAGCCGGCAAACTGCGGCTCCGCCCCGCCGACCATCGCCCGCACCTCGCCGGTGAAGCGATCGACGACCACCATCGCGGTTTCCAGATCCGGCAGCTTACGCTGTTTCTTCAGCGCCGGAATACCTTCCGTCGCCGCCTTTTCCGCCGCATCCTGCGCGACTGAGTCGAAGGTGGTGAAGATCTTCACGCCGGAGAGATCTTTCACTTTGTCGCCCAGTTTCGCCTGCAGCTCCTGGCGCACCATCTGCATAAACGCCGGCTGCGGAGAGATAACCCCGCCGCGCGGCTGTACGCCCAGCGGACGCGCGCTCAGCATGTCATACAGCTCTTGATCGATAACCTGCTGCTGCTGCAGCAGACGCAGCACGAGGTTGCGTCGCTCCAGCGCCAGTTTTGGGTTACGCCATGGGTTGTAGACCGACGCGCCTTTTACCATCCCCACCAGCAGCGCCTGCTGATCGAGGCTCAGCTCTTCCACCGGACGGCCAAAGTAATAGAGGCTCGCCAGCGGGAAGCCGCGGATCTCGTTATCGCCGCTCTGACCGAGATACACTTCGTTCATATACAGCTCAAGGATACGATCCTTGCTGTAGCGGGCATCAACGATCAGCGCCATATAGGCTTCGTTAGCCTTACGCCAGTAGGAACGTTCGCTGGAGAGGAACAGGTTCTTCACCAGCTGCTGGGTCAGCGTACTCGCCCCCTGCACCGTACGCCCGGCGGTCAGGTTCGCCAGCACCGCGCGGCCAATCGAGTAGAGGCTGATGCCGTCGTGTTCGTAGAAATGGCGGTCTTCCGTCGCCAGCAGGGTATCGACCAGCAGATCCGGGAAGCCGTTGCGCTTAACAAACAGACGCTGTTCGCCGTTGGCCGATTGCAGCATGGTGATCAGGCGCGGATCGAGACGGAAGAAACCGAACTGGCGGTTATTATCCATATTCTCGATGGTATCCAGGCGATCGCCGTTGAAGGTCAGACGCGCGCGCACCTGTCCTTCTTTACTGTCCGGGAAATCGAACGGACGGCGGATCATCTCGATGCTGTTGGCCTGTACCGTATATTCGCCCGGGCGCGTCATCGCGCTCACCTGGCGATACTGCGTGGCGTTAAGCAGACGCACCATTTCGTTTTTGCTGATCTGCATATCCGGCTCAAGGTTGACCATCCGGCCATAGACCGCGGCGGGCAGATCCCAGACTTTACCGTCAATGCGGCTACGGATTTTCTGATCGAGGTAGACGCCATAGGCGGCAATCAACACCGCGCAGACGACCCCAATCTTAATCAGCAGCCATAGCCAGGCCCGTTTACGACGAGGGGGTTTACCGCCTTTGCCTTTTCCTTTCCGCGGCATCGGTTTTTCATCCTCATAGTCATCATCGTAATCGTCGTCGTAGTCCTCTTCCCGAACCCGACGGCGAGTTACCTTTTGTTTTGCCGGGCGCGAGGGTCTCCCCTTACGTCCGATCGGCTCGCGGTCATCTCCCGCCATGCTTTTTCTCCGCAACTTACAGGCGTAAAAGCCTGATTCTCAATGTTTCCCCGATTGGGGGAAAGAAGAAATCTCTCAAATTGACGCCCGACCGTTTTGGCTTTCAGGCGACCATTTATGAACTGCGCGACGCGTTATCATGTCGCTCGCATGATTTTCACTTTAAAAATTCACCATACAAATCACATTGTTACCGGCTTCATCGACAGAATAGTTCGGGACACGGAACTGATTGTCCAGGCGATACAGGATAGCACTAAACCGTGACATTCTTAACCAGCATTTTACATGCTCATCAGGTAACAAAAGGGAAATTATTATGTTTTTTAACAACATAAACATGTCCGCCCGTCTCCTTCTGCATACCGCCAAAAGAAAGCGGAACGGTAACGCCGGAAAATAGTATTTCCGCCAGCAAAAAGAAATAACGCAGATGAAAGAAAAAGAAATTTAAAAGCGCGCAATGATAAAAACGCGAGCGGCTTAACATTGATAATTTGGCAGATTTTCTGATGACTACGGATAAATATTTGTTAAACTGTCAGCCAATTAATTTTTCCGATTAATATATTATGCGCAACTTTATTCTATTTCCGCTGATGGCGGCCGCCCTGCTCTCAGGTTGTCAGCAAAATCGCCCGACAACCCTCAGTCCTGCCGTGAGCGGTCAGGCCCAGCTAGAGCAGCTTGCCTCCGTCGCCGCCGGGGCGCGCTATCTGAAGAATAAGTGCAACCGCAGCGATCTGCCCGCCGATGAAGCGATTAACCGTGCGGCAATAAACGTGGGTAAAAAGCGCGGATGGGCGAATATTGACGCGAATCTTTTAAGCCAGCGCAGCACGCAGCTATATCAACAGCTCCAGCAGGACAGTACCCCGGAAGCGACAAAATGCAGCCAGTTTAATCGCCAGCTGGCGCCCTTTATTGATAGCCTGCGCGACAATAAATAGCGCTTATTTATATTCCGCCAGCGCTATTTTATTCTGCCTGCGGACTCTCCTCAATCGCCCCGCCCGGCCAGTCATCCAGCGCCGCGAGGGTAAACGTTTTACCGTTGAAGCTAAATACGGTGAGGTCCTGCTGAATCTGCTCGATAACCAGGTTCGCCAGCGGCGAGTCGCCCTCCTTCCAGGACTGTCCGTTTAATACAATGCTGCGTTTATCCGCCAGTGAAGCGTAGACGTGCGCGCTGTAGCGCAGAGGCGGCAGGTTATCTTCATCTATCGCTATTTCCGGTTCAGCCTGAATTTCGGGCCCGGCGTTAACCGGCGCCACGGCAGCTTTGACCGCCGGTTGGTTCAGCGGGACTAACGCCGCATGGGCTACCGACTGCCTCATCGGCTGCGGCTCGGGCTTGTTCCGCCACTGCTCGCCGCCGAACCATCCGAGCGCAATCAGCAGCGCGGCGTACAGCGGTACGGTCACGTAGGGGATCTGCACCATTCTTCCTACCGCCGCCGGGGGCTCGGACTGCGGGTACGGCTCTTGCGGGCGAACAAGCACCGGCTTCTCCTTAATCAAGACACGCCATCCCGGCCCGGGGTTTTGACGCCGCGGGCCGGGAGGTTAAGGTTTTACTTACTGCTTACCGGCAGCCCGGCGCCCTGGGCTTCGCCCTGCGGCAGTTCCAGCACCGCAACGGACCAGGCCGGCAGAGTGACGGTGCCATCAGCGGCAATCTGCACGCCGTTTGCCAGCGAGTTTTCGCCCGCCGTCTGCTGGATCGCGCTCAGCTGCAGCGTTTCACCGGCAAACTCATTCAGCGTGCGGCTTTCCGGCGCGGCGTTAATCGCCACCACCAGACCGTCAAGGCGGCTATCCAGGCTGGCGCCCGCTTTCATCCCGTCATCCACGGTCATCACCAGCAGACCGGCCTGTTGGTCGGAACCGGTATTACGGAAATCAACGCGCTTCATTACCGCGCTGCCATCGCCCAATGTGAACAACGGCGAGGATTTCCGCAGCTCGGTCAGCTCCTGGTAGAACGCGGTCATCTGCTTCAGCTCCGCTTCGCCCGGGGTGGCAACCATCTCTTTGACGCGAGTAATCACCTCATAGTTGCTGCCGTCATCGCTGATGCGCGGCATACCAACGTTGTAGTTATTATCCTGCAGGGAATAATCCACGCGGTTGAACCAGTCGCCGGAGTCGTAGGAGTCGCGGGTAAAGGATTTCGAACGCAGCAGTTCAGAGCCCTGCTGATCGAACGCGATCCCCTGCCCCAGCATCACCGTCGCCAGCGAAACGGCCTGCATGCGAACGCGGGTCGCCAGATCGGCTTCCTGGGACGCTTTGTAGCTGATCATGTCCCACAGCGTCTGGTTGTCGTGTTTCGAAACATAGTTGACGACTTCCGTCGGGTCTGCGGCGTAGCCGCCAGGCGCGCCGTTATAGTCAATTTCGCTGCCTTTCTTCGCCGCGCCGTCTTTGTCGATCATCACAAAGTCAGCGAGGTTACCGGCCATCCCCAGACGGGTCAGATCGGCCAGATGGCGGACCTGGTCATCGCTCAGGCTGGCGAGTTCGTTTGGCAACACGCCCGCGCCGCTGCCGATGCCCTGGTTCTGACGCAGCGCATCGCCGGAATCGAACGGGCCGCCGCCGCGCACGGAATCGCGCAGGCGATCGGAGAACGTGCCGATACCGGTACCTTTCAGGTTGATCTGCGAGGCGATTTCAAAACGATCGCTCTGGTTAGAGTCCCAGCCTTCGCCGAAGAAGTAGATATCCGGGTTCAGGGCCTTAATGCGCTCCCACGCCGACAGAATTTGCGCTTTCGGGTGATAGCCCATCAGGTCGAAGCGGAAACCATCGATTTTATAATCGGTGGTCCATACCGCCAGCGAGTCGGCGATCAGCTTGGCGAACATCCGATGCTCCGGCGCGGAGTCGGAACAGCAGGTGGCGGATTCGACGCTGCCGGTGGTTTCATTCAGACGCTGATAGTACCAGGGTACGATCTTATCCAGTACCGACGTGCGATCGGTCGGACCCGCGGCGTTGGTGTGGTTGTAGACCACGTCCATAATGACGTTCATCCCCAGATCCTGCTTGATCGCCTGAATCATGGTGCGGAACTCTTTGATGCGCGTCGTGCCTTCCGGATCGGTCGCGTAGGATCCTTCCGGAACCGTGTAGTGGAACGGATCGTAGCCCCAGTTGTAGGAGTCGGTCTGCGCCACCAGCGTATTCAGCGCCTGCACCTGCGGATTATCCTGGCTATCGCTCTGCTTAAGCTGATTCAGTACCTCTTCCACCGTGGAGCCGCTGTCGCAGTATCCGGCGAACTCGCTGCTTTTCACCGCGCTGTTCACTTCACACAGGCGACTGAACGGTTGCTGAATATCGGCGACCTTGTCGCTGAACTCGTTCACCGTCGCCAGATCGAAGACCGGCAGCAGCTCAACGTGCGTCACACCTGAAGCGGAGAGCGTCTTCAGATGCTGCACCATATTGCTGTCGCCGGCGGTCAGCGCAAGGTATTTACCGCGCAGTTCGGCCGGAACGGTCTGGTCCCAGGCGGAGAGATCGCGAATATGCGATTCATGGATCGTCATCTTCGCTAAATCCGCTTTCGTCTTCTGGGCGTGCGGCATCGTCAGGTTGTCCCAGCCGTCAGGCTTCAGGGCGCTGTCGTTGAGATCGACCACCTGGCTGTACTCCGAGTTGGTCGACAGGCTATGCGCATACGGGTCGGTGACTTCGTACTGTTCAACCTTACGCGACTGCGGGTGATAAACCGTCATCGCATAGCGGTAGAACGCGCCTTTCAGATCGCTGCCGCCCTGCCATGACCACGCGCCGGAAGCGCTGTCGCGGGTCATAGGATGGCTGCCAATGACTTTCTTATCGGCGCTGTAGACCACCACATCCACCTGCTGGGCAGTCGGCGCCCAAACGCGGAAGGTGACGCCGCCGTCGGCCAGCTGCGCGCCGTAGCTCAGGGCTTCCGCCGCTTCGGCATAGGCGTCATCCAGGACGCCCGCCGTCTGCACCTGGGTGGCGGAAATCAGGATCCCGTCCTCTGCGGCGGCAATGGCGACCGTTTCGCCCTGCAGCAGCTCGTCCACGTTGGCGTTGTCCGGCAGCTTAAAGGCCGCATAGCTGGAAAGGTGCGGGAAGCGCATGCTGACCTGCTGGCTGACGGTAGTCGGCGTCAGCTTCAGGTAGCGGTCGGTAAATTTGCCTTCGCCGTCGGCCGCCACTTTACTGCTGCGGCTGTAGTAGAGGCGCACGATGGGCTTATCCTGCCCGCCCGGCCACAGCAGCGTATTTTTGTCGACCCAGTGGGCTTCGGCCAGCGCGACGCCAAAAGCGGCGCGGAAGGCGTCGGCGCGGGAGTCATAGACCGCGCTGTTACCGGCAATCACCGATACCGTACGATCGGTGAAGTCGCCAAACGCCACCCGCAGGTCGCTATCGATCAGCTTATCGGTGCCGTCGCGAACGATGACGTTGATACAGCCGCTCTCTTTGTTGAGCGGGATCACCCAGTACGGGCCATATTTATCGCTGCCGCTCGGCGTGGTGCTGACGTCATTCCAGTCGGCCACCGGCGCGCTCAGCGCGTCGCAGGTTTCATTGTTCCAGAGATAGAGGTTTTTGCTGCTGTAGTCCGCCGCGCTACTGCTGGTGATCCCGGCAATATCCACCAGGTGGATGACCGCCTGGTTTTCTACTGCCGTGACCGCTTCGCCGGGCACCGCAACGTCAGGTAAACGTACAACCACATCCTGATTACCAGGAGTGTCGGGATTTCCAGAGGAAGAAGAAGAGGATCCGTTATCGCAGCCGCTAAGTAAAACCAGCGATCCCAGAACCAGGGCATTACGGGTATATCTGAGCATTCGATAGTCCCTATACATGCTGATTAAATTATATGAAGTGTTATATACGCGAAACTATTCCTGGCGCACTTAAGCCCCATGAAGAAATGACGAGCATATCTTTAAAGCGTCGATAATTAGATATTCTTGCTCTCTTAGGTTCAATCATCCATTCACTCCTCCTCCGGGGGCGTAGGCGGCCGGAGGAGAAAAAATAAAAAGGGAATGACGACCGCAATAGCCAAACTCTTTATGATTCGCAGCGACCTACGCAGATTCCCGCAATAAGCACGCTCAAAAATAAAAAATGCCCCACCCATATCGGTAGGGCGGTACCTTTTGCTGAGGGAAATAGAATGAGCAAAGGAATAAAAATGCATAATTCCGTGATGAGATTAACAATACCAAATAAAAAAATAATTAATTACGCGCCTCATATTGTGACCTCCATCATATTATTTTTTATCTGCCAGCAGCTCGCGCAATTAACCTGGAAAATAATTCTCCCGGTAAACTTTACGGATAACGCATTGAGCTCTGCCGATATGACGTCGCCCGCAGCCCCCTCCGCGGAAACGGCGCTGCCGCGCTTTACGCTGTTTGGCCTTGCGGAGAAAACCTCCGCCTCCGCGCCCGGCGGCAACCTCGACCAGGCGCCCGTTTCGGCGCTCAAACTGCGCGTTACCGGCCTGCTCGCCAGCACCGACCCGTCCCGCGCCATCGCTATCATGATGAAAGGGAATCAACAGGTTAGCCTCGGTATTGGCGATAATACGCCGGGCGGAGAGGCGAAAATCGTCGCCATTTTCCCCGACCGCCTGATTGTTAATTACCGCGGCAGAAATGAGGCTATCCCGCTGTTTAACGACCCGCCCGCCGTCGGCAAAAATAGCGCCGCGCCGCCAGCCCGCCACCTGGCGCAGGAGCTCCGGGCGCAGCCGCAAAATATTCTTCATTACCTCAATATTTCGCCGGTCATGGTTAACGACAAACTCAGCGGATATCGCCTGAACCCGGGCAAAGACCCGGCGCTATTTCGCCAGTCGGGTCTCCGGGAAAACGATCTGGCGATAGCCCTCAACGGTCTGGATTTACGCGATAAAGAGCAGGCCCGCCAGGTATTAGCCCAGCTGCCGGAATTAACTGAAATAACCCTTACCGTTGAACGCGACGGCCAGAAAAACGATATTTATCTAGCCCTGAGGGATGAATAATTGATCATCGCCAACGTTATCCGCTCATTTTCCCTGACGCTGCTGATATTCGCCGCGCTGTTATTCAGACCGGCCGCGGCGGAAGAGTTTTCCGCCAGCTTCAAGGGCACCGATATTCAGGAATTTATCAATACGGTGAGTAAAAACCTGAATAAAACGGTCATTATCGATCCCAGCGTGCGCGGCACCATTACCGTGCGCAGCTACGATATGCTCAACGAAGAACAATATTATCAGTTCTTCCTCAGCGTCCTTGATGTCTACGGTTTCGCCGTAATTAATATGAATAACGGCGTCCTGAAAGTGGTGCGTTCGAAAGACGCGAAAACCGCCGCGGTGCCGGTGGCGAGCGATGCCGCGCCGGGTATTGGCGATGAGGTCGTCACCCGCGTCGTGCCCCTGACCAACGTCGCCGCCCGCGATCTGGCGCCGCTGCTGCGCCAGCTCAACGATAACGCCGGCGCGGGCAGCGTGGTGCACTATGAGCCTTCCAACGTTCTGCTGATGACCGGTCGCGCGGCGGTGATTAAACGCCTGCTGACCATTGTTGAGCGCGTCGATAACGCCGGAGACCGCAGCGTGGTGACCATTCCGCTGTCCTGGGCCTCCGCCGCCGATGTCGTCAAGCTGGTGACCGAACTCAACAAAGACACCAGCAAATCGGCGCTGCCCGGCTCAATGGTGGCCAACGTAGTGGCCGATGAACGCACCAACGCGGTGCTGGTCAGCGGCGAGCCCAACTCTCGCCAGCGGATCATCGCCATGATCAAGCAGCTCGACCGCCAGCAGGCAACGCAGGGCAATACCAAGGTTATCTACCTGAAATACGCCAAAGCCTCCGATCTGGTTGAGGTACTGACCGGAATCAGCAGCACGATTCAGAGCGAAAAGCAGGCCGCGAAGCCGGTGGCGGCGCTGGATAAAAATATCATTATCAAAGCCCACGGCCAGACCAACGCCCTGATTGTCACCGCTGCCCCGGACGTGATGAACGATCTTGAACGGGTAATCGAGCAGCTGGATATCCGCCGCCCGCAGGTGCTGGTGGAGGCGATCATCGCCGAAGTACAGGACGCTGACGGCCTGAACCTCGGCATCCAGTGGGCCAATAAAAACGCCGGCATGACCCAGTTCACCAATAGCGGCCTGCCGATATCCACCGCTATCGCCGGGGCCAACCAGTACAACAAAGACGGCACCGTCAGCAGCTCGCTGGCCAGCGCCTTAAGCTCCTTCAACGGTATTGCCGCCGGCTTCTACCAGGGCAACTGGGCGATGCTGTTAACCGCCCTCTCCAGCAGCACCAAGAACGATATTCTCGCCACGCCGAGCATCGTTACCCTCGACAACATGGAAGCCACCTTTAACGTCGGCCAGGAGGTCCCGGTACTCACCGGCTCGCAAACCACCTCCGGCGATAACATCTTTAATACCGTCGAGCGCAAAACCGTCGGCATCAAGCTAAAGGTGAAGCCGCAAATCAACGAAGGCGATTCGGTCCTGCTGGAGATCGAACAGGAGGTCTCCAGCGTGGCGGACGCCGCCTCCAGCACCAGCTCGGATCTCGGCGCGACCTTCAATACCCGTACGGTCAATAACGCGGTGCTGGTCGGCAGCGGCGAAACGGTGGTCGTCGGCGGCCTGCTGGATAAAAGCGTCTCCGACACCGCCGACAAAGTGCCGCTGCTCGGCGATATTCCGGTCATTGGCGCGCTGTTCCGTTCCACCAGCAAAAAGGTCTCCAAGCGCAACCTGATGCTGTTTATCCGCCCGACGGTGATCCGCGACCGCGACGAGTACCGCCAGGCCTCATCCGGGCAGTACACCGCTTTTAACGACGCCCAGAGCAAACAGCGCGGCAAAGAGAACAACGACGCGATGCTGAATCAGGATCTGCTGGAGATCTACCCGCGCCAGGATACCGCCGCGTTCCGTCAGGTCAGCGCCGCTATCGACGCGTTCAATCTGGGAGGCAATCTATGACCCCCGCCGCTGAACGACGCCCGCTGCTCCCCTTCGGCTACGCCCGCGCGCACAGCGTGATGCTCCTGAGCAGCGGCGAAAGCTGCGAGGTTTTCTGCCTCGCCGCTACCGCGCCGCAGGCGCTGCTGGAAGCCCGCCGGGTCGCTGCGATGCCGTTCCGCCTCGAACGGCTGGAAGAAGAGGCGTTCGAAAAGCTGCTGGTACTGAGCTATCAGCGCGACTCCGCCGAGGCCCGGCGCATGATGGCCGATATCGGCAACGAGCTGGATCTGTATACCCTTGCCGAAGAGCTGCCGGACACCGACGACCTGCTGGACAGCGAAGACGACGCGCCGATTATCCGCCTGATTAACGCCATGCTCACCGAGGCCATCAAAGAGAAAGCCTCGGATATTCATATCGAAACCTATGAGCGCCACCTGCAAATTCGCTTTCGCGTCGACGGCGTCCTGCGCGAAATCCTGCGCCCCCAGCGCCGACTCGCCGCACTGCTGATCTCGCGCATTAAGGTGATGGCGAGCCTGGATATCGCCGAAAAGCGCATTCCGCAGGACGGGCGCATGGCTCTGCGCATTGGCGGACGCGCCGTCGACGTGCGCGTCTCTACCCTGCCGTCGAGCTACGGCGAGCGCGTGGTGCTGCGTCTGCTCGACAAAAATAGCGTCAATCTCGACCTGCTGACCCTCGGGATGACTCCCGCCCTGCTGCGGCAGGTGGATGGGCTGATCGCCCGCCCGCACGGCATCGTGCTGGTGACCGGGCCGACCGGTTCGGGAAAAAGCACCACCCTCTACGCCGCGCTGAGCCGCCTCGACGCGCGCGAGCGCAACATCATGACCATTGAAGACCCCATCGAATATGAGCTGGAGGGCATCGGTCAGACCCAGGTTAACGCGAAAGTCGACATGACCTTTGCCCGCGGGCTGCGCGCCATTTTGCGCCAGGACCCTGACGTGGTGCTGGTGGGCGAAATCCGCGACGGCGAGACGGCGCAAATCGCCGTTCAGGCCTCGCTAACCGGCCATCTGGTGCTCTCGACGCTGCACACCAACAGCGCGCTGGGGGCCATCTCGCGCCTGCAGGATATGGGCGTGGAGCCTTTTCTGCTCTCCACCTCGCTGCTGGCGGTGATGTCGCAGCGGCTGGTGCGCCGGCTCTGCCCACATTGTCGCCAGCAGGAACCGGCAAACGCCGACGCCGCCCACCAGATGGAGATCGCCCCCGGCACGGCACTCTGGCAGCCCCGGGGCTGCGCCGAGTGCGGTTTTACCGGCTATCGCGGACGCACCGGCATCCATGAACTGCTGCTGGTGGACGATCGCGTACGCATGGCTATCCACCGCGGCGAAAATGAGGTGACGCTGATCCAACAGCTGGGGACGGATTATATGACCCTGCGCCGCGCCGGGCGGGAAAAGGCGCTGGCTGGGATCACCAGTTGGCAAGAGGTGCTAAGGGTCACCGAGCAGCCGATCGCGGAGGCTTCCTGAAATGGCGCTGTTTCGTTACCAGGCCCTCGACGAACAGGGCAAACCCCGGCGCGGCGTCCAGCAGGCGGACTCCGCCCGCCACGCGCGCCAGCTGCTGCGGGAAAAGGGCTGGCTGGCGCTGGACATCGACCCGGCAGCCAGCGGCGGCAGACCATCGCGCTTTATGCGCCGCACCAGCGCCCGCGATCTCGCCCTCGTCACCCGCCAGCTGGCGACGCTGGTCGCCGCCGCGATCCCGCTGGAAAAAGCGCTCGACGCGGTGGCCCAGCAGAGTGAAAAACCGCAGCTGAAAACGCTGATCGCCGGCGTGCGCGGCAAAGTGCTGGAAGGCCATTCGCTGGCGGAAGCGATGCGCGGCTACCCGGGCTGCTTTGACGCGCTCTACTGCGCGATGGTCGCCGCCGGAGAAGCTTCAGGCCACCTCGACGGCGTGCTGAACCGGCTGGCGGACTACACCGAGCAGCGCCAGCAGCTGCGCGCCCGCCTGCTGCAGGCGATGATTTACCCCATCGTGCTGACCCTGGTGGCGGTCAGCGTGATCGTCATTCTGCTGTCGACGGTGGTGCCGAAGGTCGTCGAGCAGTTTATCCACCTTAAGCAGGTGCTGCCGTTTTCCACCCGCCTGCTGATGGCGATGAGCGATATGCTGCGCGCCGCCGGGCCGTGGCTGCTGCTGGCGATTTTGCTCCTCATTCTCCTGCTGCGCTACCTGCTGCGGCAGCCGGCAAAGCGGCTGGCCTGGCACAGGCTGCTGCTGCGCCTGCCGTTAATTGGCCGGGTCGCGCGCAGCGTTAACAGCGCCCGCTACGCCCGCACCCTGAGCATCCTCAACGCCAGCGCCGTTCCGCTGCTGCTGGCGATGCGCATCAGCGCGGATGTGTTGAGCAACGCCTGGGCGAAGCGCCAGCTGGAAGCCGCCAGCGACGCGGTGCGCGAAGGCGTCAGCCTGCATCGCGCGCTCGAAATGACCCAGCTTTTCCCGCCGATGATGCGCTACATGGTCGCCAGCGGCGAACGGAGCGGCGAGCTCAACAGCATGCTGGAGCGCGCGGCGGACAACCAGGACCGGGATCTGAGCGCACAAATTCAGCTGGCCCTCAGCCTGTTTGAACCCCTGCTGGTGGTGGCGATGGCCGGCATGGTGCTGTTTATCGTCCTCGCCATCCTGCAGCCGATACTGCAGCTCAATACCTTGATGAGTATGTGATTGTTCTAATGGAGAAAAATATGCAACGACAGCGCGGATTCACCTTACTGGAAATCATGGTGGTGATTGTTATCCTCGGCGTGCTCGCCAGCCTCGTGGTGCCCAACCTGATGGGCAACAAGGAAAAGGCCGACCGGCAAAAAGTGGTCAGCGATCTTGTGGCGCTCGAGGGCGCGCTGGACATGTACAAACTGGACAACAGCCGCTATCCCACCACCGAGCAGGGGCTGCAGGCGCTGGTCAGCGCGCCATCCGCCGAGCCGCACGCGCGCAACTATCCCGAAGGCGGCTATATCCGCCGTCTGCCGCAGGACCCCTGGGGCAGCGATTACCAGCTGCTGAGCCCCGGCCAGCATGGTCAGGTGGATATTTTCAGCCTCGGGCCGGACGGCGTGCCGGAGAGCAATGACGATATCGGCAACTGGACGATCGGGAAGAAATAGTGCGACAGCGCGGCTTTACGTTGCTGGAGATGATGCTCATTTTGCTGCTGATGGGGGTCAGCGCGGGCATGGTGCTGCTGGCTTTCCCCGCCTCGCGCGACGATAGCGCGGCGCAGACGCTGGCGCGCTTTGAAGCGCAGCTGCGCTTTGTCCAGCAGCGCGGGCTGCAAACCGGCCAGTTCTTTGGCGTCTCGGTGCACCCAGACCGCTGGCAGTTTCTGGTTCTGGAGGCCCGCGATGGCGCCGATCCGGCCCCCGCCGACGACGGCTGGAGCGGCTATCGCTGGCTGCCGCTGCGCGCCGGACGCGTCGCCACTTCGGGCAGCATCGCCGGGGGCAAGCTGAACCTCGCTTTGGCGCAGGGCGAAGCCTGGACGCCGGGCGACAATCCCGATGTGCTGATCTTTCCCGGCGGCGAGATGACGCCGTTCCGGCTGACCCTCGGCGAGGCGCCGGGTATCGCGTTTAACGCCCGCGGCGAAAGCCTGCCCGAACCGCAGGAGGCGCAATGAAAAAGCAGTCCGGTATGACGCTGATTGAAGTCATGGTCGCCCTGGTGGTCTTCGCTCTCGCCGGGCTGGCGGTGATGCAGGCGACGCTCCAGCAAACCCGCCAGCTGGGACGCATGGAGGAGAAAACCCTCGCTAGCTGGCTGGCGGACAATCAGCTGATACAGCTCCGGCTGGAAAACCGCTGGCCCGCGCTGAGCTGGTCGGAAACCACGCTGCAGGCGGCAGGCGTCAGCTGGCACATTCGCTGGCAGGGGGTGGAGACCGATCTGCCTCAGCTGCGGGCGCTGGACGTCGAGGTTCGCCACGCCAAAAGCGATAAGACGCCCGTCTCTTCGCTGCGCACCTACGTGACATCGCCATGATCCGGCGCTCAAGCGGCTTTACCCTCGTCGAAATGCTGCTGGCGCTGGCCATTCTCGCCGCGCTCAGCGTCGCCGCGGTCACGGTGCTGCAAAACGTGATGCGCGCCGATACGCTCACCCGCGATAAGAGCGGGCGCATGCAGGCGTTACAGCAAACGTTCAGCCAGATGGCGGCGGACTTTAGCCAAATCATTCCCCGCCGCAGCCGCGACAGTGCAAGCCTGTTTTTTGCCGGGCGCTTTCAGCTCGGCAGCGATGACGGGGCGATCGCCTTTAGCCGCAACGGCTGGCCCAATCCTTTGGGGCTCCTGCCGCGTTCGGAAATTCAGAACGTCAGCTACCGCCTGCGCGGCAGCCAGCTGGAACGTCTGAACTACGACCAGCAGGACCCGCTGCCCGGTAGCCAGCCAACGGTGACTATTGTGCTGCGCGACGTGCGGGCGTTTGGCCTGCGTTTTTACGCCAGCGGCCGCTGGCAGGACGAATGGCAGCAGGCGCAGACGCTGCCGCAGGGGCTGGAAGTCACCCTGACGCTGGAGCCGTACGGCGAGATCCGCCGGCTGTTTCTGCTTACGCCGGGAGACAGCCGATGAACCACCGCCAGCGCGGCGTCGCCCTGCTCATGGTGCTGCTGATCCTCGCCCTGATGATGGTGCTGGCGAGCGCCATGACCGAGCGCAGCGCCCGGATGTACCAGCAGACCGCCACCACCCTCGATAACCTGCAGGCCAAATGGTACGCGCTGGGGGCGGAAACCCTGGCGGCGGCGCTGCTGCAACGCGACGCGCTCGACTCGCCGAACCAGACCCACCTGGCGCAGAACTGGGCCCAGCAGGGGCGCCGCTTCACGGTCAATGACGGCGAGATCTACGCCACGATTACCGACGCTCAGGCCTGCTTCAACCTCAACGCCATTAACCAGCGCGGCGACGACGAAAGCGCCGCAGTACCTTACCCCGCACAGATCTTTACCCGCCTGCTGGAAAACCTCGGCAGCGAGCCGCTGCGCGCCTTACAGCTCACCGCCGCCCTGCGCGACTGGGTCGATGACGACCGCCAGCCGCTGCTGAACGGCGCGGAAGACGAGGTCTATATGGCGCAATCCCCCGGCTATCTGACCGGCAATCAGCCGCTGCAGGACGTCAGCGAGCTGCGTCTGCTGGCCGGGATGGACGCCGCGCTCTATCAGCGCCTGCTGCCCTACGTCTGCGCCCTGGCGGACGAGACGCTGCAGGTGAACGTCAATACCCTGCAGCCCGATCGGGCCGCGCTGCTGGCGGCGCTGTTCCCCGCTGAACTCACCCTCGTCGAAGCCCGGCAGCTGCTGCAGGCCCGCGCGGCCACCGGCTGGAGCAGCGTCGCCGCCTTCCTGTCGCAGCCGGCATTACAAAAAACCGATACCGCCGCCGCGCGCCCGTGGCTGGCGGTTCACAGCGAGCGTTTTATCGCCACCTTCAGCGTAGTGATGGGCAACGCCCGCTATCAGCAACGCAGCCTCCTGCAAAAGCAGGGGCGTACCTTCGGCGTCGTCCAGCGGCGCTACGGAATCTACTGGGTAGCCGATGAATAACCACCATACCTCTTCCGCCGCCGTGCTGATTATTCGCCTCAATCCCGATGCCGCGACGGCGATATGGCGGCTGGCCGCGCCGGGCGACACGGCGCAGACTGGCGAGTGGCATCCTGATGCTGGCGATCCGACGCTCAGCCTGCTGGCGCAGCGCCATCCGGCCTGGGTACTGGTGCCCGCCAGCGATTGCGCATTTCATCGCGTCGCTCTGCCCGCCGGGGCGCGCAGAAGACCGCAGCAGGCGCTGGCGTTTTTACTCGAAGAACAGCTGGCGACGGAAGTTGAGGAGAGCCACTTTGCCTTGCTCCACCAGCACAAAACCGACTGCGCCGTGGCGGTGGTCGGGCGGGAAAAGATGCGCGCCTGGCAGGCCTGGTGCGACAGCCTCGGGCTGAGCGTACTGGCCCTGACGCCGGATGTCCTGGCGCTGCCGCACAGTCCCACCGGCTGGAGCGCCGTACGCTGCGGCGAGCAGTGGCTGTTTCGCTGTGATACGTGGGGCGGAATGGCGGTGGAAACCGTATGGCTCGACCAGCTGCTGACCCACTGGCAAGACCTCGCGCCCATCGCCTGCTACTCGCCGCCGCCGGATATCGCCGCGCCGTGGCAGCCTCTCCCGGCGCAGGATCTGCTGCAGCTGGCGGCGGCCAATCCCGATGCGCGCAGAATCTGCTTACGCCAGGGCGATTTTGCCGCAAAACGCCGCCGGCAGCCGACGCCACGACGCTGGCGCCCGGTAATCGTCGCGGCGCTGGCGCTACTGCTGCTGTGGAGCAGTAATTGCCTCCACGATCATCTCATGCTGGGACAGCAGGCCGACGCCGCCGTGCAGGCCAGCCGTGATTTTTACCGCCAGTGGTTCAAAACGGAAAAGAACGTCGTCAACCCGCGCCTGCAAATGCAGCAGCATCTGCGGCAGATGAAAAACGCGGGCGCCCGGCCGGCGCTTATCTCGCGGCTCGGCGCGCTGCAGCAAATCATCGACGACACGCCGGGCATCCGCCTGCGGACGTTGAGCTTTGACGCCGCGCGCAACGCGCTGCAGCTGGAGATATCCGCCGTTTCCTCGCAGGCCCTGGAGCAGTTCAGCCAGCGGGCGCGGGCGAGGTTTCGCGTGCAGACCGGCGAGATGAAGCCGCGCGCCGACGGTATTGAAGGGCGCCTGACGCTGGAGGGGAACGATGCATAACCTGCTCGCCTTATGGCAACAGCGTACGCGCCGCGAACGGCGTCTGCTGCTGGGGATGGCCGTGGTACTGCTCATCGGCCTGGTCTATTACATGTTATGGCAGCCGTGGCAAAACCGCGAGGCGCAGTGGCGGCAAACGCTGGCCAGGGAGCAGGCCAGCCTGCAGTGGATGCGCCAGCAGACGCCCCTTCTCCGTCAGCTTCGCAATCAGAAGCCGCCCACCGCGCCGGAAGAACCCTCGACGGTGATTATGCGCGAAACCGCCCGTCACGGTCTCACCATCGTTCGCCTGCAGCCGCAGGGCTCCCGCCTGAGCCTTACCGTGCAGCCCGCCGATTTCCAGGCGCTGATGGCATGGCTGGACGCGCTGGGGCAGGCGGGGATGACCACCGCCACCCTGGCGGTGACCGCCGTAGCGCAGCAGCCCGGCTGGGTGACCGTCAATACGCTGGTGCTGGAGCGCAGCGATGAAAAATAGACTCACTATCGGCCTGCTGCTGGCGGCGATCTATCTCTTCTGGCTGCTGCTCAGCGCGCCGGCGCGTCTGCTGGCCCTGGCGCTGCCGGACGGCGCGCGGCTCGCGCAAACGTCGGGCACCCTGTGGAAGGGAGAAGCCCTTCAGGCCAGCTGGCGCGGCGTTGAATTAGCCTATTTACGCTGGGAGTTTGGCTTCTCGACCTGGCTTCCCGGCTGGCATATCCGTTTTAACGATCCCTCCGGCCTGCGCGGCCAGGCCTGGCTGCACGGCCTGAACGAGTTTGTGGTGCGCGAGGGACGGCTCGTGATTCCGGCCCGTTTAATCAGCCAGCGGCTGGCGCTGGGTATGCCGCTGGAAGCCCGCGGCCAGCTGGCGCTGACGCTGCCGGAGGCCAGCTTTAACGCCAACGGCTGCCGGCGGATAGCCGCGAGCGCCGTGCAGTGGCAAGATGCGGCGCTCAGCTCCCCCGCCGGGTTGCTCGAACTGGCCCAGGTCAACGGCAAATTAAGCTGTACCCCGGCGGGTGCGCTGGCTGTCGCCCTGACCCAGGACTCCCATCAGCTTAGCCTCACCGGACAGGGCGTTCTGACGCCCGACGGGCGCTATACGTTTAACGGTACGCTGCAACCTCGTCAGGCGGCCCCGGCGCTGCTGACGCTGCTGGTCGCGCAAAACGGCCGTAAAGATGAGCAGGGACGCATACCGTGGCGGTGGCAAGGAGAGTGGCTATCCGAGGAGAAAAAATAATGGTCGAAAACATCGCGTTATTACCCGAGTTCGCCGCGCAATACCCGTTTCTCTGGGGCAGCTTTTTATTCCTGTCCGGACTGGCGTTCGGCAGCTTTTTTAACGTCGTTATCCACCGTCTGCCGCTGATGATGGAGCAGGCAGAGGGAATCAATCTCTGTTTTCCCGCGTCGTTCTGTCCGCAGTGCCGTGAGCCCATCGCCTGGCGGGACAATATTCCGCTGCTGGGCTTCCTGTTTCTTAAGGGGCGTTCGCGCTGCTGCGGGCAGCCGATCTCGCCTCGCTATCCCCTGATGGAGCTGGCGACCGGCGCGCTGTTTGTGCTGGCGGGATACCTGATGGCGCCGGGCGTGCCGCTGCTGGGCGGGTTGATTTTATTGTCGCTGCTGCTGATCCTCGCCGCCATCGACGCGCAAACGCAGCTGCTGCCGGACGGGCTGACGCTACCGCTGATGTGGGCCGGGCTGTTGTTCAATCTTAGCGCGACTTACGTGCCGCTGGCGGAGGCGGTCGTGGGCGCGATGGCCGGGTATTTATCGCTGTGGTCGGTGTACTGGGTATTCCGTCTGCTGAGCGGTAAAGAGGCGCTGGGCTACGGCGATTTCAAACTGCTGGCGGCGCTCGGCGCGTGGCTCGGCTGGCAGGCGCTGCCGCAGACGCTGCTGCTGGCTTCCGCCAGCGGCCTGGTCTGGACGCTGCTGCAGCGCCTGATAACCCGGCAGTCGCTCCAGCAGCCTTTGGCCTTCGGGCCCTGGCTGGCGCTGGCGGGCGGCGGCATCTTTTTGTGGAGCCAAATTTACCCCCCCATCTTCCCGGTGGCGCTGCGCTGACCGGGCTACGGGTTCCCCGCCGTCTGCGGGCCGGTAGCCCGGACAGGTGCGCCAGCACCGCCTCCGGGAAGCCGTACCCACCGAGGCTTCGCATACTCCCCCCCGGTGGCGGCTGACGCCTTACCGGGGCTACGGGTTCCCCGCCGTCTGCGGACCGGTAGCCCGGACAGGTGCGCCAGCACCGCCTCCGGGAAGCCGTACCCACCGAGGCTTCGCATACTCCCCCCTGGTGGCGGCTGACGCCTTACCGGGGCTACGGGTTCCCCGCCGTCTGCGGACCGGTAGCCCGGCCAGGTGCGCCAGCACCGCCTCCGGGAAGCCGTTCCTACCGAGGCTTCGCATACTCCCCCCCGGTGGCGGCTGACGCCTTACCGGGGCTACGGGTTCCCCGCCGTCTGCGGACCGGTAGCCCGGACAGGTGCGCCAGCACCGCCTCCGGGAAAATAACCGGTTACGAATATTTTTTGGTGCGCCGGGTCGGGGCGGTATTGGCCGGATCGTCCGGCCAGACGTGCTTCGGATAGCGCCCTTTCATCTCTTTTTGCACCTCGCGGTAGCTCCCCTGCCAGAATGCGCCTAAATCGCGGGTGATCTGCAGCGGGCGCTGCGCCGGCGACAGTAGCTCCAGCACCAGCGGCACCCGCCCCTGGGCGATAGTCGGGGTCGTCGCCTCGCCAAACATCTCCTGCATCCGCACCGCCAGCGCCGGAGGGTTATCATCGTGATAACGAATCGCGATGCGGCTACCGGTCGGCACCGTATAGTGCGTGGGTAGCTCGCTGTCCAGCTTCTGGCGCAGCGGCCACGGCAGCCAGTTTTGCAGCGCCTGACGCACATCCAGCGCCTTCAGCGCGCGCAGAGAATGGACGCCCGTCATCTGCGGTAACAGCCACTGCTCAAGCGATGCCAGCAGCGATGCCTCATCAACGGCTGGCCACGCCTCCTCCGGCAGCCACTGCGCCGCGCAGTGCAGGCGCAAACGCAGCTGCTCCGCCTCCGGCGTCCAGTTGAGCACGCTCAGCCCCTTTTCGCGGATGCCGTTGAGCATCGCCTGATGCAGCTCCTCTTCCGACGGCTTCGCCAGCGGTTGAGTTTTAATCACCAGCCGTCCGATACAGGTACGCCGCCAGGCCTTCAGCGTGCCTAACGCCTCATCCCACTCGACGATATCGGAGCGCTGGACCAGCGCCGGACACCGCTCAATCAGCGCGTTAATCTCTACCGGCAGCGCCAGCAGGATCCGCGCATCCGGCGATGAACTTCCCTGCAGCAGCAGCGGCGCGATCAGCCACTCGTGGCGGCCCAGCGCATCGTCGGCGTCGAGCATCGCCCCCATTCCGTTGGCCAGCTGATAGCGCCCCTCCTGGCCGCGACGATGGGCGATACGGTCGGCAAAAGCGGAGGCCAGCAGCGCCGCGATTCTGTCGGCGTCAGGCTGACCGCCGCGCACCGCCAGCCGTTTTATCAACTGCTGCGCCCGCTGCTGCCAGTTGCCCTGCTGACGGGCAAACGCCGCGCT
The DNA here is from genome assembly GCF_900200035.1 of Klebsiella grimontii. Classification (GTDB taxonomy): domain Bacteria; phylum Pseudomonadota; class Gammaproteobacteria; order Enterobacterales; family Enterobacteriaceae; genus Klebsiella; species Klebsiella grimontii. The sequence continues at coordinate 332,059 of NZ_FZTC01000014.1, read as the reverse complement.
AAGATCGCTATTGCCGCCGCGCGGCGGCTCTTCCAGGATCGCCGCCAGCTTAGCCGCCGTGGCGGCGCCATCGGCATCCTCCGCCGCGGTCAGCATCGCCGCCAGACGCGGATCGTTGCCCAACGCCGCCATTTTGCGCCCGTGCGACGACAGCCGCTCGCCTTCCAGCGCAGAAAGGTCGGTGAGCAGACGCCGGGCCGCCGCCAGATTAACCGCAGGCGGCAGATCCAGCCAGCTAAGCTGCGCCGGGTCCTGGCATCCCCACTGCAACAACTCCAGCAACAGTGAAGACAGGTCGCTTTGCAGGATTTCCGGATCGCCCTGCGCCGCCGCGCGCTCGGCCTGCTCTTTAGCAAGCAGATGCAGACAGATCCCCGGTTCCAGACGCCCGGCGCGTCCGGCGCGCTGGGTCATTGAGGCCTGGCTGATGCGCTGCGTGACCAGGCGGGTAAGCCCGGTGCGGGCGTCAAAGCGGGCGACGCGCTCCTGGGCGCTATCTACCACCAGACGAATCCCCTCAATGGTCAGACTGGTTTCGGCGATATTGGTCGCCAGCACCACCTTGCGCATCCCGACGGGCGCAGGCAGTATCGCCTTGCGCTGCTCACTCAGCGGCAGCGCGCCGTACAGCGGGCACAGCACAACATCGCTCGCCACCCGCTCCGCCAGCCGCTCCTGTACCCGTTGGATCTCGCCGACGCCGGGCAGAAACAGCAGCATTGAACCGTTTTCGCTACGCAGCAGTTCCGCGGCGGCAATCGCCACCGCCTCGTCAAAACGCTGATGGGTCGCCAGCGGCTGAAAACGCCGCTCAACCGGAAACGCGCGCCCTTCGGAAACGATAACCGGCGCCTCCGGCAGCAGACGCTGCAGGCGCTCATTATCGAGCGTCGCCGACATAATCAGCAGCTTGAGATCGTCGCGTAGCCCCTGCTGGACGTCGAGCAGCAGCGCCAGCGCCAGATCCGCCTGCAGGCTGCGCTCGTGGAACTCATCGAGGATCGCCAGCCCCACGCCGCTCAGCTCCGGATCGCGCTGGATCATCCGCGTCAAAATACCTTCCGTCACCACTTCGAGGCGCGTGTTCGGCCCGACGCAGGTCTCGGCGCGCATGCGGTAGCCCACGGTCTCGCCGGGCTTCTCCCCCAGCAGTTCCGCCAGCCGCTGCGCCACGTTACGCGCCGCCAGCCGCCGCGGCTCCAGCAGGATAATGCGCCCGTTAATTTTACCCTGCGCGAGGATTTGCAACGGCAGCCAGGTGGATTTCCCGGCGCCGGTTGGCGCATTAAGCAGAACCTGCGGCGCATGCCGCAGAGCAGAAAGAAGTTCAGGGAGGACGGCGGCAACCGGCAATGAGGACACGAAGCGCTCCGGAGGTTAACATTTGCGGGCAAGCATTGTAGCATCCCGGTAATTCATTACCGAGTCTCTATCATGTCCGAGCCGAAAAGGCTGTTTTTCGCCCTTGAACTTCCCGCAGAAGTTCAGCGGCAGATCGTTCACTGGCGCGCCGCCAGCTTTCCCGAAGATGCTGGTCGACCGGTGACGGCGGCAAACCTCCATCTGACGCTGGCGTTTCTTGGCGAAGTGAGCGCGGATAAGCAGCGGGCGCTGTCAGCGATGGCCGAACGAATTCGCCAGCCGGGCTTTACCCTGATCCTTGACGATGCCGGGCAGTGGCTGCGTTCGCGAGTGGTGTGGCTGGGCACTCGTCAGCCGCCGCGCGGAGTTCTGCAATTAGCGAATATGCTGCGCGCCCAGGCCGCCCGCAGCGGCTGCTATCAGAGCCCGCAGCCGTTTCATCCGCATATCACCCTGCTGCGCGACGCGCGCCACGCGGTGGCTATTCCGCCGCCCGGATTTCGCTGGGCGTTTGCGGTCAACGAATTTGTACTCTACGAATCCAGCTTTAGCCGCGGCCGCACCCGCTACAAGGCGCTGGAACGTTACCCTTTCGACAAGGAAAGCTGATGCTGTTTACTCCCCCGCTACGGTCCGCCACCCTCATTAAACGTTACAAACGGTTTCTCGCCGATGTGATCACCCCCGACGGTCGCGAGCTGACCCTGCACTGTCCCAACACCGGCGCCATGACCGGCTGCGCCGCGCCGGGCGATACCGTCTGGTATTCCACTTCAGATAATCCTAAACGCAAATATGCCCACACGTGGGAAATAACCGAAACCGTAGAAGGTGCGACAATTTGTGTTAATACTCTACGTGCTAACACGTTGGCGAAAGAGGCGATTCTGGCGGGAAATATTCCCGAGCTTTTGGGCTATAACACGCTGAAAAGCGAAGTGAAGTATGGTGATGAAAACAGCCGCATTGATATTCTGTTACAAGCAGATGACCAACAAAACTGCTATATTGAAGTGAAATCGGTTACGTTGGCGGAAAAGGAATACGGTTACTTCCCCGATGCGGTTACCGAACGCGGCCAGAAGCACCTGCGGGAGCTGATGAGCGTGGCGGCAGCGGGCGATCGGGCGGTGATTTTGTTCGCCGTGCTGCACTCGGCGATCGACCGTTTCTCACCCGCGCATCATATTGATGCCAGATACGCACAGCTATTGATTGAGGCGCAAAACAAGGGGGTGGAAATTCTCGCGTACAAGGCGGAACTTTCTACCGAGATGATGACTCTGAATAAGCCGATTACCGTGGTGTTAACCCCCGGTAAATAAACGGCTAAATAGTATTCGGGTCGCGAGCGCAAATACGCTTTTCCTCACAGGGTTGTCAAGTGTAACGTTTAGATAATTGCTATCCGGAAAAGCATCTGCTATTTATAGCGGCCTGATTTTTCCCCCAACACGGGGATCGATAGTGCGTGTTAAGGAGAAGCAACATGCAAGAAGGGCAAAACCGTAAAACATCGTCCCTGAGTATTCTCTCCATCGCTGGGGTGGAGCCGTACCAAGTGAAGCCGGGCGAAGAGTATATGAACGAAGCCCAGCTGGCGCACTTCAAGCGCATTCTTGAAGCGTGGCGTAATCAACTTAGGGATGAAGTGGATCGCACCGTAACGCATATGCAGGATGAAGCTGCTAACTTCCCGGACCCGGTAGACCGTGCCGCTCAGGAAGAAGAGTTCAGCCTGGAGCTGCGTAACCGCGACCGCGAACGTAAATTGATCAAAAAGATCGAGAAAACGCTGAAAAAAGTCGAAGACGAAGATTTCGGCTTCTGTGAATCCTGTGGCGTCGAGATTGGTATCCGTCGTCTGGAAGCGCGTCCGACCGCTGACCTGTGCATTGATTGCAAAACGCTGGCGGAAATTCGCGAAAAACAGATGGCAGGCTAATTCACTTCGCTGGCACATCTCTGGCGGGAGCTTTCTCCCGCCCTGATGCTTTAGTCATATCATGAAAGATTCACACTACATCGGGCGCTTTGCTCCCTCACCTTCCGGCGAACTCCACTTCGGTTCATTGATTGCCGCGCTTGGCAGCTATCTGCAGGCTCGGGCTCAGAACGGTATCTGGCGCGTGCGCATTGAAGATATCGATCCGCCGCGGGAAGTTCCCGGCGCCGCGGACACCATTCTTCGTCAATTAGAACGCTACGGCCTGCACTGGGACGGAGAGGTACTCTGGCAGTCAAAACGCCACGAAGCCTATCGCGAGCACCTCGCCTGGCTGCGCGAGCAGGACCTCTGCTATTACTGCACCTGCACCCGCGCGCGCATCCACGGCATTGGCGGTATTTACGACGGCCACTGCCGCGATTTACGCCTCGGCGCGGAAAACGCCGCTCTGCGTCTGCGGCAAACGCGTCCGGTCCTCGAATTTTATGACCGACTGCGCGGCACGATCGTCGCCGATGAGCCGCTGGCGCGGGAAGATTTCATTATCCACCGCCGCGATGGGCTGTTCGCCTATAATCTGGCGGTGGTAGTGGACGATCATTTTCAGGGCGTCAGCGAAATCGTCCGCGGCGCCGATCTTATCGAGCCGACGGTGCGGCAAATATCGCTTTATCAGCATTTTGGCTGGCAGGCGCCGGACTATATCCATTTGCCGCTGGCCCTCAACGCGCAGGGCAATAAACTGTCGAAGCAAAACCACGCTCCGGCGCTGTCTGAAGGCGATCCGCGCCCGGAAATTGTGCGGGCGTTAACGTTTCTTAATCAGGATGTCATTCAGGAATGGCAGACGCTCAGTATTGAGGATTTACTCGAGTACGCGATAGCGAACTGGCGGCCGGAGCAAATCCAGCATTCTCAAATGCGTTCCGCTGAGCTATGATTAGCCGCTATTTTTTTGTCCTGAAGTCCGTCTGACACTACGAGGTGTACCATTTTTACCCGAGTCGCTAATTTTTGCCGTAAGGTGCTAAGCCGTGAAGAGCGCGAGGCAGAAGCCGCCGTCGAACAATTACATATGACGGTTATTCCGCGCGAGCAGCATGCAATTTCCCGCAAAGATATCAGTGAAAATGCCCTCAAGGTCATGTACAGACTTAACAAGGCGGGCTATGAATCGTGGCTGGTCGGCGGCGGCGTACGCGATCTGCTGCTGGGCAAAAAACCTAAAGATTTTGACGTTACCACTAATGCGACCCCGGAACAGGTCCGTAAGCTGTTCCGCAACTGCCGCCTGGTAGGCCGCCGCTTCCGCCTGGCGCACGTGATGTTCGGGCCGGAAATTATCGAAGTCGCCACCTTCCGCGGCCATCATGAAGGCCACACCACCGATCGCATCACCTCCCAGCGCGGCCAGAACGGTATGCTGCTGCGCGACAACATCTTCGGTTCGATTGAAGAAGATGCCCAGCGCCGCGACTTTACCATCAACAGCCTCTACTACAGCGTGGCGGATTTCACCGTCCGCGACTACGTCGGCGGCATGAAAGATCTGCAGGATGGCGTCGTCCGTCTGATCGGCGATCCGGAAACCCGCTATCGCGAAGATCCGGTGCGCATGCTGCGCGCGGTGCGTTTTGCAGCGAAGCTCAGTATGAGCATCAGCGAAGAGACCGCCGAGCCGATCCCGCGCCTGGCGACGCTGCTGCACGATGTGCCGCCGGCGCGTCTATTTGAAGAAGTCCTGAAGCTGCTGCAGGCCGGCGACGGTTATGAAACCTACATCCTGCTGCGCGAATATAATCTGTTCCAGCCGCTGTTCCCGACCATTACCCGCTACTTTACCGAGCGCGGCGATAGTCCAATGGAGCGCATCATCAGCCAGGTGCTGAAGAATACCGATACCCGCATTCGCAACGATATGCGCGTTAATCCGGCGTTCCTGTTCGCGGTGATGTTCTGGTATCCGCTGCTGGAAACCGCGCAGAAAATCGCGCAGGAGAGCGGACTGGCCTACTACGATGCCTTCGCGTTGGCGATGAACGACGTGCTGGACGAGGCCTGCCGCACGCTGGCCATCCCGAAACGTATTACTACCCTGGTGCGCGATATCTGGCAGCTTCAGCTGCGGATGTCCCGCCGTCAAGGTAAACGCGCGTGGAAGCTGATGGAGCATCCAAAATTCCGCGCCGCCTACGATCTGCTGGAGCTGCGCGCCGGCGCCGAAAACAGCAGCGAGCTGCAGCGTCTGACCAAATGGTGGGGCGAGTTCCAGGTCGCCGCGCCGCCGGATCAGAAAGATATGCTGGATGATTTAGGGGACGATCCGGCCCCGCGCCGCCGCCACCGTCGTCCGCGCAAACGCGCGCCGCGCCGCGAAGGTAGCGCATGACGCTCGTCTATATCGCGATTGGCAGCAATCTGGCCTCTCCGCTGGAGCAGGTCAACGCTGCCGTTAACGCGCTGGCGGACATACCCGATAGCCGGGTAATAAGCGTTTCCTCTTTCTACCGCACGCCGCCCCTGGGGCCGCAGGATCAGCCTGACTACCTCAACGTCGCCGTCGCGCTGGAAACCGCGCTGACCGCAGAAGCGCTGCTCAACCACACCCAGCGTATTGAACTGCAGCAGGGCCGCACGCGTAAAGCCGAACGCTGGGGACCGCGCACGCTGGACCTCGACATCATGCTGTTTGGCGATGACGTGATTAGCAGCCCGCGCCTGACCGTACCGCACTACGATATGAAAAACCGCGGTTTTATGCTGTGGCCGCTGTTTGAAATCGCCCCCGAGCTGCGTTTCCCCGACGGTACGGCATTACGGGCTGTTCTGGCAAATCTCGGCGCAGAAAAACCCGCCCTCTGGTAATAACCCTTCTTTTTTAGCAATTACGGCGATCGTGGTAATCGGTTGCCTAAAACCATTGCCCCCCTGAATGCTGCTGTTAGAATGCCGGTTAAAATGACTTTCATCATCAGGAAACGTTATGAAACCGACCACTATCGCCCTGCTGCAGAAATGTAAACAGGAGAAGAAACGCTTCGCCACTATCACCGCCTACGACTACAGCTTTGCAAAGCTGTTCGCCGATGAGGGTATAAACGTGATGCTGGTCGGCGATTCGCTGGGCATGACGGTGCAGGGCCACGATTCCACCCTGCCGGTGACCGTTGAAGACATCGCCTATCACACGCGCGCGGTACGCCGCGGCGCGCCGAACTGTCTGCTGCTCGCCGACCTGCCGTTTATGGCTTACGCCACACCGGAACAAACCTTCGAGAACGCCGCTATCGTCATGCGCGCGGGAGCCAACATGGTCAAAATCGAGGGCGGCGCCTGGCTGGCGGATACCGTGAAAATGCTTGCCGAGCGTGCGGTACCGGTGTGCGGACACCTCGGTCTGACCCCGCAGTCGGTGAATGTCTTTGGCGGGTATAAAATTCAGGGCCGCGGCGATGCCGGGCAAGTTCTGCTTGATGATGCGCTGGCGCTGGAAGCGGCGGGCGCGCAGCTGCTGGTGCTGGAGTGCGTACCGGTTGAACTGGCGAAACGCGTCACCGAGGCGTTAACCATCCCGGTGATTGGTATCGGCGCGGGCAACGTCACTGACGGACAAATCCTCGTGATGCATGACGCTTTTGGTATTACCGGCGGTCATATTCCAAAATTCGCCAAAAATTTCCTTAGCACAGCGGGCGACATGCGCGCCGCGGTACGGCAATATGTTGCCGAAGTGGAGTCCGGCGTGTATCCGGGCGAAGAACACAGTTTCCATTAAGGAGTGTTGTTGTGCTGATTATTGAAACCCTGCCGCTGCTGCGCCAGCATATCCGCCGTTTACGCCAGGAGGGCAAGCGCATTGCGCTGGTTCCCACCATGGGCAACCTGCACGATGGCCATATGAAGCTGGTTGATACCGCTAAAGCCAGCGCGGATGTCGTGGTGGCAAGTATCTTCGTCAACCCAATGCAGTTTGACCGCGCCGAGGATCTGGCGCGCTATCCGCGTACCCTGCAGGACGATTGCGAAAAGCTGAACAAACGGAAGGTCGATTTGGTCTTCGCGCCTGCCGCGGCGGAAATCTACCCGCAGGGTACCGAAAGCCAGACTTACGTCGATGTCCCGGGGCTGTCGACGATGCTTGAGGGCGCCAGCCGTCCAGGCCACTTCCGCGGCGTTTCCACTATCGTCAGTAAGCTGTTCAACCTGATCCAGCCGGACGTCGCCTGCTTCGGCGAAAAAGACTTCCAGCAGCTGGCGCTGATCCGCAAAATGGTCGCGGATATGGGCTACGACATCGAGATTATTGGCGTACCGATTATGCGCGCGAAAGACGGGCTGGCGCTGAGTTCGCGCAACGGCTATCTCAGCGCAGAGCAGCGCAAAATCGCGCCGGGGCTGTATAAGGTGATGAATCGCGCGGCGGAGAAACTGGCGGCCGGCGAGCGCAACCTTGACGAAATTATCGCGATTGCCGGGCAGGAGCTGAACGAAAAAGGCTTCCGCGCCGATGATATCCAGATCCGCGACGCCGATACGCTGCTCGATTTGACCGAAAACAGCCAGCGCGCGGTGATCCTGATGGCGGCGTGGCTCGGCGAAGCACGTTTGATCGACAACCAGATAGTGGCGCTCGCTCGGTAGACACGGGTTAAAAATCGGGCAATACTGCCAGGAATTTCCTCAAGGCGGACGTCACGCCCGCTTTGTTATCGTTAAGCTTTAAAGGTAGACGTTATGATTCGTAATATGCTGCAGGGCAAACTCCACCGCGTTAAAGTCACGCAGGCCGACCTGCACTATGAAGGCTCCTGCGCTATTGATCAGGATTTCCTGGATGCGTCCGGCATCCTGGAAAACGAGGCTATTCATATCTGGAACGTGACCAACGGTAATCGTTTCTCCACCTACGCCATCGCCGCGGAGCGCGGTTCGCGAATTATCTCCGTTAACGGCGCCGCGGCGCACTGTGCGAGCGTCGGTGATATTCTGATTATCGCCAGCTTCGTTATGATGCCTGACGAAGAAGCCCGCGCCTGGCAGCCGAAAGTGGCCTATTTTGAAGGCGAGAACGAAATGAAGCGCCAGGCAAAAGCTATTCCGGTACAGGTTGCCTGATCTACCCCTGCGGCTGGTTGCTTATCAGCCGCGACATGGTTTCCAGCGAATCCGTTCTTAATACATACAGCCTTTTCAATAAGAACGGATTATCCCCCGGTTTCACCTTTCCTCTTACCGTCGTCACCGCCAGATGAAAACCAGCGTCATTCGCCGCCTGAACCGCCGTGGCGTTATAGCCGCCAAACGGGTAAGAGAGATACTGTACGTGCGGATTAAACTGCGCCAGCGCCCGCCGCGAATGCTCAAAATCAAACAGAATATTGTGATAGCTGCGGCTGAGCAGAATTGGATGACGATCGGTATCAACCCGATGGAGAAAATGGGTATGCGACTGCACGTCAAAAACGTCCTGAATCTGTTTTAGCTCGGAAATACTCATAAACTGCAGCGATTTCGGCGCCCATTTCTGCGGATGGCGCTTAATGCGCGACGAGATAATAAAAGCCGTGGCGTGAAAGCCATACTGCTTGAGGATCGGGTACGCGTAGCGGTTGACCGACTTCAGCCCATCGTCAAAGGTGATCACCACCGAGCGCGCCGGTAGGTTCACTTTATTACGCAGATAGCCCTCAAGCTGATACATACTCAGCGTGGTATAGCCCTGGTCGCGTAGCCAGGTCATCTGGTTGCTGAAGGCGCGAACGGAAGTCGTTGTTGAGGTATGGCGAAAGCGGGTGTTTTCTTCGTCACGAAGAATATGGTGGTAGGTAAGGATGGGGATGCCGTTATCTTCCTGGGCATCAAGGCTGCTCACCCACGCCAGCCGGTTGCCGATGCGAATCTGAAACCAGGTTTGATTCAGCCGATCTTTAAGCTTGCTGATAATCGGGTAACGCAAATTACTCGCCAGGGTGCCAAAGGGCGCGCTGCCAACGGCGGGGGCATCATATACCGGCGTATCTTTCCAGGTCATGAGGTTTTGGTTGCTCAGGGATTTATGCAGATCGCCCAGGCTGTCCTCAACCCGCTGCTTCCCCTGTACCGGCTCCAGGTGGCCTTTATCAATAAAGCCGGTCGCAAAGCCAAAATTAAACTCATAGTAATCCGCCGCCGTCGGCACTACCGCCAGAATCTGTCCTGCCCGCACGTTGCCGACGCTCACTACCTGATTGCCCACCTGTGCCCAGATATCGGCATCTTCGGTCGTCTGCATATAACGTGCCGGGACACCCTGCTGGCTTAACAAACTGGCTGAGGCGCCGAGCGTCGTGAACAGGAGAAGTAAAGCAAGAATTCGGGCAAACATGCGCATCGAACCAGTAGACAAGAACTGCCGTCATTGTAACAAAAGCATCATCAATACCAATGCTTAATTCCCGTACGGCTCATGCAGTAGTCGAAAAGGCGGATTTTTTTGCTGCTGATGCCAGAGGCTGCTCACCGCAGGACCTCCGGCGCTGACAATCGCGTGGCGGAAGGCTTCACTACTGAGGGACGGACGTAGCAGATACATACTTTCCAGTAATGGGTAGCTGATACCAGAAATCACTTCGCAGTGGGTGTGCTTGTGGCTCATCAGCGCAGCGACGCGATAAGGCGCCGCGCCGGTTTTATCAGTCAGAAAAATGACCCCTTTCCCGCCGTCAGTTTCGTGCAGCGCGTCGCACATCATGCGGCTCAGCATATTGCTGCTGAGATTACGCCAGTAGTTAACCGCCCGACACTGCGTCAGCGGCCCAAACTTTTTCTCCAGACGATCCAGCATCTCCTGCGCCAGTTCGTCATGACAGGTAATCACCCAACCTAACATCGCCTACCTCCTTAGCAGGCAAACAATTTAGCAAGGGAAGCGATAAATATCGGTGATGACAATCAAAATTGTTTGCTGGCGCTTCGCTTAACTGCGCAGCGAAGCGCCATGAACGGCTAAATTAGCTGCGCAGCCCGCGCCCGCGCTGGATCAGATACCAACACAAAATATAAAACGCGACGATAAACACCACCAGCACGCCGAAGGTTGTGGCGAGCGGAACATCGTTAATGCCGAGGAAGCCGTAGCGGAAGCCGCTGATCATGTAGACAATCGGGTTCAGATGCGACAGGCCTTGCCAGAACGGCGGCAGCAGGGTCAGCGAATAAAAAACCCCGCCGAGGTAGGTCAGCGGCGTCAGCACGAAGGTCGGAATGAGGCTGATATCATCAAAGGTTTTGGCAAACACCGCGTTCAGCAGACCAGCCAGCGAAAATAACACGGCGGTCAGCACCAGAGTCAGGGCGACAAATACCCATGAGTGAACCTGGAACGGAACGAAAAACAGCGAAATCGCCGTCACCAGAATCCCGACGCACAGACCGCGGGCAACGCCGCCGCCCACATAGCCGGCGATCACCACATGGGTGGGGACCGGCGCGACCAGCAGTTCTTCAATATTGCGCTGAAATTTCGCGCTGAAGAATGATGAAGCGACATTGGCGTAGGCGTTGGTGATCACCGCCATCATAATCAGGCCCGGCACGATAAACTGCATATAGGTAAAACCATGCATTTCACCGATGCGCGAGCCGATCAGATTGCCAAAAATGACAAAGTAAAGGGTCATCGTAATGACCGGCGGCACCAGCGTCTGGATCCAAATACGCATAAAGCGATGGATCTCTTTGGTCCAGATGCTTTTCAGCGCGACCCAATAAAGCTGCATCATGCTGATTCTCCTTTCCGATCGTGTACCAGCGTGACAAACAGCTCTTCCAGACGGTTAGCTTTGTTACGCATACTTAATACCTGTATTCCCTGCGCGCTCAATTGCGTAAATACGCTATTAATCCCCTGCTCGCGCAGCACCTCAACCTCCAGCGTCGACGTATCAACCAGACGATACTGATAGCCTTCCAGTACCGGTAATGGGCTTTTGGGAGCCAGATCGAGAATAAAGGTTTCTGATTTCAGCTTGGAAAGCAGCGCCTTCATCGAGGTGTTTTCCACCAGCTCGCCGTTCTGAATAATACCGATATTGCGACACAGCATTTCGGCCTCTTCCAGATAGTGGGTCGTCAGAATGATCGTGGTGCCTTTATCATTCAGATCTTTCAGGAATCCCCACATCGAACGACGCAGCTCAATATCCACTCCCGCCGTTGGCTCATCGAGAATCAGCAGCTTCGGTTCATGCATCAACGCGCGGGCAATCATCAGGCGGCGCTTCATGCCCCCGGAGAGCATCCGCGCGCGTTCGTTGCGCTTTTCCCAAAGATCGAGCTGTTTGAGGTACTTTTCGCTACGGGCGATGGCTTCTTTGCGCTCAACGCCGTAGTAGCCCGCCTGGTGAATCACAATCTGCTGCACGGTTTCAAAGGGGTTAAAGTTGAACTCCTGCGGCACCAGGCCGAGCTGGCGCTTGGCGTTCACCACATCCTTTTGCAGGTCATAGCCAAACACGTTGACCTCGCCGGAGGTTTTGTTCACCAGCGAACTGATAATGCCGATAGTGGTGGATTTTCCCGCGCCGTTCGGCCCCAGGAGCGCGTAAAAATCGCCCGCTTCTACCTGAAGATCGATTCCGCGCAGCGCCTGAACCCCGCCGGGGTAGGTTTTTTTGAGCTGTTTTAGTTCCAGAGCAATGGTCATTAAATGTCTCTTCTCGTGTCGTGACACGCGATGGGTTGTTTTAAAAAATGTGAGGTTAACCTATATTAGCGCAACGCACTTACTTGGTTACAGGCCCGTAAACATCCATGAACGATATAGATACACTCATCAGCAACAATGCACTATGGTCAAAAATGCTGGTGGAGGAAGACCCCGGTTTCTTTGAGAAACTGGCACAGGCGCAGAAGCCGCGCTTTCTGTGGATTGGATGTTCCGATAGCCGCGTCCCCGCTGAACGTTTGACCGGCCTGGAACCCGGCGAGCTGTTTGTACACCGTAACGTCGCCAACCTGGTGATTCATACCGACCTGAACTGCCTTTCCGTGGTGCAGTACGCGGTCGATGTACTGGAAGTCGAACACATCATCATCTGCGGCCACTACGGCTGCGGCGGCGTGCAGGCGGCGATTGAAAATACCGAGCTAGGCCTTATCGACAACTGGCTGCTGCATATTCGCGATATCTGGTTTAAGCACAGCTCGCTGCTGGGGGAAATGCCCGAAGAGCGCCGCCTTGATACGCTGTGTGAATTGAATGTGATGGAGCAGGTTTACAACCTTGGCCATTCAACGATTATGCAGTCGGCGTGGAAGCGTGGACAGAAAGTGACAATTCACGGCTGGGCCTACGGCATTCACGACGGCATGTTACGCGATCTTGACGTGACCGCCGTCAGCCGCGAAACGCTGGAACAGCGCTATCGCCATGGAATTTCCAACCTTAAAAGCAAGCACGTCAATCACAAGTAATTCACGCGCCCCTCTTAATATCCCGGATAAGCCGGGATAGATAATCCGCGTTACTCGTCCAGCAGCGTCACTTTGCCGATATACGGCAGGTGGCGGTAGCGCTGAGCATAGTCGATGCCGTAACCCACCACGAACTCGTCCGGGATCGCAAAACCGACAAACTCAACCGGCACCTTCACTTCGCGGCGGCTTGGCTTATCGAGCAGCGTACAAATCGCCAGCGATTTCGGTTCACGCAGGCTGAGGATTTCGCGCACTTTTGACAGCGTGTTGCCAGAGTCGATGATGTCTTCCACGATCAGCACATCTTTACCGCGGATATCCTCATCCAGGTCTTTGAGGATTTTGACGTCACGGGTGGTGGACATGCCGCTACCGTAGCTGGAGGCGGTCATAAAATCGACTTCATGCGGTACCTGAACTTCACGGCACAGGTCGGCCATAAACATAAATGAGCCACGCAACAGCCCCACCAGCACCATTTCGCTGCCGCTATCTTTGTAGTGCTCGTTGATTTGGCGACCGAGCTCAGCAATACGGGCTTTGATCTCGGTTTCCGGGATCATCACTTCTACAGTATGTTTCATAAAACTAACCATTTGATTCTTAATGTAAATCATCAACTCCGCTGCGATTGCACCGACGTTGACCGGCAAGCCACGCAGTATACCAGCAAAAAGAAATATGCGATGCAGTGATTAATAAAGCCCATTTTGTGATTCCGATCACACTTGTTAAATCCTATAATTAATTGCAGTTAAAAAATTAACAAACAAACGAGTGTCCTTCTATGGCAGAAACAAAATCTCAACAATCACGGCTACTCGTGACGCTGACGGCTCTTTTTGCAGCGTTCTGTGGCCTGTATCTCTTAGCAGGCGGGGCCTGGCTGGTCGCCCTCGGCGGCTCATGGTACTACCCTGTCGCAGGTCTGGTGATGCTGGCCGTCACCGTCTTGCTGTTCCGCGGTAAGCGTTCTGCGCTTTGGCTGTACGCCGCGCTGCTGCTTGCCACCATGATCTGGGGCGTATGGGAAGTTGGCTTCGACTTCTGGGCGCTGACTCCGCGTAGCGACATTCTGGTCTTCTTCGGCATCTGGCTTATTCTGCCGTTTGTCTGGCGTCGCCTGCCGATTCCCTCCTCTGGCGCCGTTGCCGGGCTGGTTGTCGCCCTGCTGATTAGCGGCGGCATCCTTACATGGGCTGGCTTCAACGACCCGCAGGAGGTCAACGGTACGCTGAGCGCTGATGCAACGCCAGCGGCACCAATTTCCGAGGTGGCCGATGGCGACTGGTCGGCGTATGGCCGCAACCAGGAAGGCCAGCGCTACTCGCCGCTGAAGCAGATTAACGCCGATAACGTGAAGAACCTGAAAGAGGCATGGGTATTCCGTACGGGCGATCTCAAGCAGCCTAACGATCCGGGTGAAATCACCAATGAAGTCACGCCGATTAAAGTTGGCGACACGCTCTATCTGTGTACCGCCCACCAGCGCCTGTTCGCGCTTGATGCGGCCACCGGTAAAGAAAAGTGGCATTTCGATCCGCAGCTCAACGCGGACCCGTCTTTCCAGCATGTGACCTGCCGCGGCGTTTCATATCATGAAGCCAAAGCGGATAACGCGCCGGCGGATGTGGTTGCCGACTGCCCGCGCCGCATTATTCTTCCGGTCAACGATGGCCGCCTGTTCGCCATCAATGCCGAAACCGGTAAGCTGTGTGAGTCCTTCGCTAATAAAGGCATTCTCAACCTGCAAACCAATATGCCAGTCACCACGCCGGGCATGTATGAACCCACTTCACCGCCGATTATTACTGATAAGACAATCGTCATCGCCGGCGCCGTGACCGATAACTTCTCCACCCGCGAGCCTTCAGGCGTTATTCGCGGCTTTGATGTGAATACCGGTAAACTGCTGTGGGCCTTTGATCCGGGCGCGAAAGATCCCAACGCGATTCCTGATGATGAACATCATTTCACCCTGAATTCACCAAACTCCTGGGCACCGGCGGCCTATGACGCGAAGTTGGATCTGGTCTACCTGCCTATGGGCGTGACCACCCCGGATATCTGGGGCGGCAACCGTACGCCCGAACAAGAGCGCTATGCCAGCTCCATCGTGGCGCTGAACGCCACGACCGGTAAACTGGCGTGGAGTTACCAGACCGTTCATCACGATCTGTGGGATATGGATATGCCGTCGCAGCCGACGCTGGCGGACATTGACGTGAACGGCAAAACCGTGCCGGTGATTTACGCTCCGGCAAAAACCGGTAATATTTTTGTCCTCGATCGCCGTAACGGTGAGCTGGTCGTCCCGGCACCGGAAAAACCGGTTCCGCAAGGGGCGGCGAAAGGTGACTACGTCGCGAAAACTCAGCCGTTCTCCGACCTGAGCTTCCGACCGAAGAAAGACCTGACCGGCGCGGATATGTGGGGCGCCACCATGTTCGACCAGCTGGTGTGCCGCGTTATCTTCCATCAGCTGCGCTATGAAGGGATTTTCACTCCACCGTCAGAACAAGGTACGCTGGTCTTCCCGGGTAACCTGGGGATGTTCGAATGGGGCGGTATCTCCGTCGATCCGAACCGCCAGGTGGCGATTGCTAACCCAATGGCGCTGCCGTTTGTCTCAAAACTGATCCCTCGCGGACCCGGTAATCCGATGGAGCAACCAAAAGACGCCAAAGGTTCGGGTACCGAGGCCGGTATTCAGCCGCAGTACGGCGTTCCTTACGGCGTCACGCTCAACCCGTTCCTGTCACCGTTCGGTCTGCCCTGCAAACAGCCAGCATGGGGCTATATCTCCGCGCTGGATCTGAAAACCAACGAAGTGGTGTGGAAAAAACGTATCGGTACGCCACAGGATAGCCTGCCGTTCCCGATGCCGGTTAAGCTCCCGTTCACCATGGGTATGCCGATGCTGGGCGGCCCAATTTCGACGGCCGGCAATGTGCTGTTTATCGGCGCGACCGCGGATAACTATCTGCGCGCTTACAATATGAGCAACGGCGAGAAGTTATGGCAGGCACGTCTGCCGGCTGGCGGTCAGGCGACGCCGATGACCTATGAAGTGAATGGCAAGCAGTACGTTGTCATCTCTGCGGGCGGTCACGGTTCGTTTGGCACGAAGATGGGCGACTATATCGTCGCTTATGCTTTACCGGACGACGCGAAGTAAAAAAAGAAGGCCCGGTTTCCGGGCCTTCTCTCTATGGTACGTCTCTCTCTTTTCGCGCCAGGCGAGCCCGCTTAGACGAGCTACACCGTAAATCCAAGCATCATCCCCGTATCTTCATGCTCCAGCAGATGGCAGTGCGCCATATAGGCATGTTCTTTCGGCGCATCGTGATCAAATTTCACCAGCACTTCACTGACATCGCCTTCCACCCTGACGGTATCTTTCCAGCCGCTCCGGTGGGGTGCCGGCGCTTTACCGTTTTCGGACAAAATACGGAACTGAGTACCGTGAATATGGAAAGGATGCAACATCATGTCGCCTTTGCCGGAAATCACCCACCGCTCATACTGCCCTTTCGCCGCCGCAAACAGGGGAACATTCATATCAAAGGCTTTACCGTTGATTCGATTCGCATTATGGAAATCAAAACCTTGATGACCGTGCTTCATCTGCGCCATGCCGCCATGATTCATGTTTCCGTGATTCATATTCCCCATATCGCCATGATTCATCATCATGCCATGGTCCATGCCGGACATCGCCTGGTCGCCATATTTTTGCATCAGCGCCTGCATCCCCATCATATCGAGCATCGGATCCATAGAGAGCTGCAGAGTACGCTGAGTAAACCCCTGAAGGGAGGGCAGCGCTGGCATAGCGGCCAGAACATCCGGCAGCTTACCGGAAGCCTGGATAGTCAGTGGCTGCACGCGTAATACCGGCTGCGGCCGATCAAACGGAGCAATCGCCATCCCCATCTGGTTAACCGGTAGCGTAATTAAATCAAAGGGTTTCCCGTCAGTGGTATCCACCAACACTTCGAAACGCTCCCCCATCAGCACCGGCAGCTCGTTGACTTTCACCGGCTCAGCCAGCAGACCGCCATCGCTTGCCACCACGTACATGGGCCGCTTATCGCTGGTGGCGAAATTCAAAGAACGCGCATTACAACCGTTAAGCAGACGCAACCGTAGCCAGCCGCGAGGCGCGGCATGCTCCGGGTAAAGCGCCCCGTTAGTCAGCAGCGTATCGCCAAACCAGCCAACGGCTGCGCTCATGATATCGAGCTGATAATCAATCTCTCCCGCTGCGGTGAACTTTTTATCCTGCACAATCACCGGGACATCATCAATTCCCCACTGCTTTGGCAAGAGCAGCTTTTCGCTTTCCGCATCAGAAATCAGTACCAGCCCGGCCAGCCCCATCGCGACCTGTCTGCCGGTTTTGCCATGTTGATGAGGATGGAACCAACAGGTCGCCGCCCGCTGCGTTGGAGTAAAGGTCACCGTGCGGGAGCCTCCGGCGGCAATCACGCCGTGGGGACCGCCGTCAACGGCGCCGGGAACCTCCAGACCGTGCCAGTGTACGGTGGTCTCCTCCGCCAGCCGGTTATGAATATCGATGGTTGCCTGCTCCCCCTGCTTAAGCTGTAGGGCCGGGCCCAGCAGATTACCGTTATAGCCCCAGGTGGTCGCAAGATGAGAGCCGAACTGCGTTTTTCCGGCCTGGATGATCAACGAGATGCGATTGCGCGCGTCGGCGGTAAGTAGCTCCGGTACAGGCAACGATGGACGACTGGCGGCGAAAACCGAGCGACTCCATAGCGGCAATGCGCTGGCTACGCTTACCGCAGCGGTTAGTTTAAGAAACTCACGACGTTGCATTTTCACATCCTTTTTATTCTGCTGGTGAATAATTGAGCTTAAACCCTCCCCCAACAGGAAGGTCAAGTAGAAGAGTAAGAATAAAGCTCGGCGCAGTGTAACGAAGTATGCTAACGTTGTTCGTCCGTGATTCAATGGTAGAAAAAATGAAGACGCTTTTCAGAACAATAGTGCTTGGCAGCCTGCTCACTCTCTCCGCCAATAGCTATGCATTAAGCGAGTCCGAAGCGGAGGATATGGCTGATTTAACGGCAGTATTCGTCTTTCTGAAGAACGACTGCGGTTATCAAAATCTGCCCAACACGCAGATTCGCCGCGCCCTGGTCTTTTTTGCTCAGCAGAACCAGTGGGATTTAAGCAATTACGACAGCTTCAATATGAAAGCGCTGGGTGAAGATAGCTACCGGGACCTCAGCGGAATCAAAATCCCCACCACCAAAAAATGTAAAGCGCTGGCGCGTGACTCACTTAGCCTGCTTGCTTACGTGAAATAATCCCCCTCATTTCAAAAAATCGGTAGCCGTGAGAATACGGCTATGATGCGCCGTAATAATAGCGGCTCAATTAACTACGCGCTTTAATTTATATCTCAATTCATAGAATTCACTAACAATTCAAACTTAATTCATTAAGAGTTTGACTCATCACTAAAACAAATATAATAAATAGACTTTCAAAAACAAAACTCTAATATTGCAATCTTCTTTTTTGCACACTATTATCGCCCAATAACACCCCTTTTTATCAATGGAATGAAACCTTGAACATATCCTTATTTACACGCATAGCGCCTCTGGCCGTCATTTTATTAGTGGGCTGTAATTCAACGCAGTCCAGACAATCCGCCAGATTAATGAAACCATTATCTGATACGACATTAAGCCAACAACAAACGGAACAGCAGAGAGTCGCAGATGAGCAAGCGCGTTTAGACTCCTGCCGTAAGGCTCTTGAGTCTCTGAAAGAAGTGAATCCAAAGCAGGCAGACAAACTCGGTAATGAGTTCACCGCCCTGCTGAGCGCTGCAACCCAATATAATTCTGTCCGCAGTAAAGTCGCTGAACCGACAAAACAGGGAATCGATTCGATGTACCAGTTCAAATCAATCAAGCTATGCGCTGATATTGAAAAGGCATTGATAGATAGTCTTGTTAAACGTGGTGAAAATGTTCAGCTATGAACGGGAAAATAGCTAAAAACTTCAATTCGGTATCGCTGGCAGCAGTGTTTGTGCTGGCGCTATTGCCGGACGCCTTTGCGGAAAAAGATGCACTGATAAGCGTCACGACGAGTTCAAGCAGCGACGCTTCAGGCCCTGCATTTTTAAATTACGCTAAAGAGCAGCAGGCGCAGGAAAGTCGTGAGCCTGTTAAGCCCGTGGAGGAAAAAAGCAATAAAACAAAAACAACCAATAAAAAAAGCGTTCAGAGTACCAATGATATCTCCCGCCAGGCTGCAATAATTTCTCAAAAAGATAAACTCATCCGCCAGCTTCGACAGCAGCTGGAAGCTAAACCTGTGACGATTAATGCCGCAGCAGATAACCAAAAAGAGCTGACTGATAAAATTCAGCTGCTTGAGAAAAAATTAGCGGCTGCTGTAGCCGAAAAACAACGATTAATAGATAAAGAGCTAACGGCCGCAGCTGAAATAAAACAGAGCGTGGGCCAGCGTAACGCCTCCGAAAATAAAATAGTGCAGCAAGAAAAAAGGCTATTATTAGTAGAATCCGCAAAACAAAAAGCCGAGCTGCAGCTGACTGAGGCAACCGCTGAAAAACAGGCACTGATAAAGAAACTCGCCGCGGCGGAAACGGAAAAGCAAGATACGGCCTCCAGGCTCACGGCTGCTGCATCAGACAAACAAGCGCTCATTAGCAAGCTCGCTGCCGCTGAGTCAGCTCAGGGGCAAATGCGCACAAAACTCACCGCGGCTGACGCCGCCCGGCAGGCGCTACAAACGAAGCTGGAGGCGGCTGAAACAGACCATAAAGTCGTGCTCGCGAAGCTCGCCGCCTATGAAACGAAAGAAAAGGATTTAACGACAAAACTGGCGGCTGCAGGGGTAGAAAAACAGGCGCTCACGGCTAAACTGGATTCCTTTATCATCAGCAAGCAGCAGTCATCCCTTCAGGAGGATGCCGCCGATAAAGATAAAGCCCAACTACAAGCCAGCGCAGATGAAATTACCCGACTAAAAACCATGTTAGCTGATGCCGAAGCTAAAAAACCAGCGGCTATCGACCTTGCGAAAGCGCCCCTGCAGCAGGCTTACGCTATTGGCGTATCGATGGGCGCTGAAGTGCTACAGCTCTTATCCACCCGGGATTCCCAGGGCGTAAAAATGAGCAAAGATACCGTACTGCAGGGGATCCAGGATTCTTTTTCCGGAAATATCGCCCTTGATGAGAAAGCGCGCAATAAAGCTTTGTTCGATGTATCTAAAAAAGTCTTTCAGAACCTGAAGAAGATCGAACAGCAAACGCTTAGCGAAGGAAAGAAATATCAGCAAAAGTTCGCGCAGCAAAAAGGAGTGGTATTGAAAGATGGCGTTTACAGTCGCATAGATTATGCCGGTAAGGGCAAGATTCTCGATAGCGACATCGTTACCGTCACCATCAAAGAAACGCTTACTGACGGAACCGTCATTAACGATATGGAGGCGGAGGGTAAAGTGTGGTCTCAGTCCCTGAAATCTTATCCTCCACTGTTCCTTGGGCCCATAAAGCGGCTGGGAAATCACGGCGCTATTACGGTCGTGATCCCTCCCGAGCTCGCCTACGGCAGCGAAGGCAAACCGCCTAAAATCCCGCCGGGAGCGACCATGGTCTATTCGCTCAGAATCGTTGACGCCACTGCAGCACAACCGCAGGCTAAAAAACCCTGATCCTAACGCCTCCCGCCAGGGCGGCGTTCGCCATTTTCTTACCACGCCTCATTTGCTGAAATATCCGCCGTGCATCATCTTCTATAGTTGGCTATGATGTTGCGCCCATTTTAATGGGTGTAACAGATGTTAACAAAGGAGGATCTGCCCGTGGCCGATAGCAATCTGTGGCATGAAACGCTGCACGACCATTTTGGTCAGTATTTCAGCGTTGATAACGTTCTGTATCATGAGAAAACCGAGCATCAGGATTTAATCATTTTCGAAAACGCGGCGTTTGGTCGCGTGATGGCGCTGGACGGGGTGGTACAAACCACCGAGCGTGATGAGTTCATCTACCATGAAATGATGACCCATGTTCCGCTAATGGCCCACAGTCAGGCGAAACATGTGTTAATTATCGGCGGCGGCGATGGCGCCATGCTGCGCGAAGTCTCTCGCCACGGCAATGTCGAAAGCATCACTATGGTAGAAATTGACGCTGGCGTGGTGTCGTTCTGTCGTCAGTATCTGCCTAATCATAACGCTGGCTCGTACGACGATCCGCGTTTTACGCTGGTCATTGACGATGGCGTCAATTTTGTTAACCAAACGGCGCAAACGTTTGACGTCATTATCTCCGATTGCACCGATCCTATCGGTCCCGGCGAGAGCCTGTTCACTTCCGCATTTTATGAAGGCTGCAAACGCTGCCTCAATCCTGGCGGGATTTTCGTCGCTCAGAACGGCGTCAGCTTCCTGCAGCAGGATGAAGCCGTCGATAGCCATCGCAAGCTCAGTCATTACTTTAGCGATGTGAGCTTCTATCAGGCGGCGATTCCAACCTATTACGGCGGCATTATGACCTTCGCATGGGCCACGGACAACGAAGCCCTGCGCCACCTTTCCAGCGAAATCATCCAGGCCCGCTTTCATAAATCGAACCTGAAGTGCCGTTATTACAATCCGGCAATTCACGCGGCGGCATTTGCTTTACCGCAATATTTACTGAATGCGCTATCCACCGTTAAGTAAGGGGGTGATCTAAATTGAAAAAATTGAAGCTGCACGGCTTTAACAATCTGACCAAAAGCCTGAGTTTTTGCATCTATGATATCTGCTACGCGAAAACGGCAGAGGAGCGCGATGGCTACATCGCCTATATTGACGAACTCTACAACGCCAACCGCCTGACAGAAATTTTGTCCGAGACCTGTTCAATTATCGGCGCAAATATTCTTAACATTGCGCGTCAGGATTATGAGCCTCAGGGCGCCAGCGTGACGATCCTGGTCAGCGAAGAGCCTATCGATCCGCAGCTTATCGATCAGACCGAACATCCGGGCCCGCTACCGGAAACCGTTGTGGCGCATCTCGATAAAAGCCATATCTGCGTTCATACCTACCCGGAAAGCCATCCTGAAGGCGGGCTGTGCACCTTCCGTGCCGATATTGAAGTCTCAACCTGCGGGGTCATTTCACCGCTGAAGGCCCTGAATTATCTGATTCACCAGCTAGAATCCGATATTGTCACCATTGACTATCGCGTTCGCGGTTTTACCCGCGATGTGAACGGCATGAAGCACTTCATCGATCATGAAATTAACTCCATTCAGAACTTCATGTCCGAGGATATTAAGTCTTTGTATGACATGGTGGACGTGAACGTTTACCAGGAGAATATCTTCCATACCAAGATGCTGCTTAAGGAATTCGACCTTAAGCACTATATGTTTCACACCAGGCCGGAAGATTTAACCGAAGAAGAGCGCAGGGTCATCACTGACCAGCTGTGGAAAGAGATGCGTGAAATTTACTACGCAAGAAATATACCGGCGGTGTAACGCCCGGCGGAGCACGGAGGCTCCGCCAGACTTAGCGCTGCTGCATAAACTCACGATAGGCGGCAACGACCTGTAAAAAATCTTCAATACCGCACAGCGAGAGGCTTTCTTCGTCGTAGTAGCTCATCCCCTCTTCTATCTCATCGCCGGAAAAATCCAGCTGATTGGCGCGGATCATCACTTCTTCACCATCCAGCCATAATGTGTATTCATGACCGGCACGCTGCCAGGAACGTTCGCTGCCTTTGACGGTGCGCGCGGCCTGCTCGACTTCATCAAGCAGGGTAAGGTTATCTTTGACCTCTTCGTTGAACCAGTGGCCGATAGCCTCATGATCCATCGACATTCGCACCTTTACCACTCCGGTAATATCGCGCAGAAATTCGTAATCCATAGTCTTTTCCTCTGCAAGGGCAGTGCGTCACCGCTGCACTGTACCCATAGCGTCATTATCGCAGCAGTAAGGGAGAAAAAAAGCGTCGCGGACGGAGGGATTGGAAATAAAAATGCCCGGTGACGCAAAGTTCACCGGGCATTGAGGGGATTATGTACCGCTCTGACCTAGCGCATTACACCGCGGTCTGGAAAATAACCCCGTCAGCCTTCTCAGTGTACTGACCCAACTGGTCGAAGTTCAGATAGCGGTAGGTATCCGCCGCGGTTTTATCCACCTGAGCCACGTAGGTCTGGTACTCTTCCGGCGTCGGCAGCTTACCGATAAGCGCGGCGACTGCCGCCAGCTCCGCAGAGGCCAGGAAGACGTTAGCGCCGGTACCTAAACGGTTCGGGAAGTTACGGGTTGAAGTAGAAACCACCGTCGCACCGTCAGCAACGCGCGCCTGGTTACCCATGCACAGGGAGCAGCCAGGGATTTCAATACGCGCGCCGCTCTTACCAAACACGCTGTAGTAACCCTCTTCAGTCAGCTGCGCGGCATCCATACGGGTTGGCGGCGCTACCCACAAACGGGTCGGCAGTTGACCTTTGTGGTTGTCCAGCAGCTTACCAGCCGCGCGGAAGTGGCCGATGTTGGTCATGCAGGAACCGATAAACACTTCATCGATCTTCTCACCCTGCACGTCGGACAGCAGACGCGCATCGTCCGGATCGTTCGGCGCGCAGAGGATTGGCTCTTTGATATCGGCCAGATCGATATCGATCACCGCCGCATATTCTGCATCCGCATCCCCTTCCAGCAGTTCAGGTTCCGCCAGCCATTTTTCCATGCCCTGAACGCGACGTTCCAGCGTACGGCGGTCGCCGTAGCCTTCCGCGATCATCCACTTCAGCAGGACGATGTTGGAGGTCAGATACTCAACGATCGGCTCTTTGTTCAGCTTGATCGTGCAGCCTGCAGCCGAGCGCTCTGCGGAGGCATCGGTCAATTCAAACGCCTGCTCAACTTTCAGATCCGGCAGACCTTCGATCTCCAGAATGCGGCCGGAGAAGATGTTTTTCTTACCTTTCTTCTCAACGGTCAGCAGGCCCTGTTTGATCGCATACAGCGGGATGGCGTGCACCAGATCGCGCAGGGTAATGCCCGGCTGCATTTTGCCTTTAAAGCGCACCAGCACCGATTCCGGCATATCCAGCGGCATGACGCCGGTCGCGGCGGCAAACGCCACCAGGCCAGAACCTGCCGGGAAAGAGATACCAATCGGGAAACGGGTATGCGAATCACCGCCGGTACCGACGGTATCCGGCAGCAGCATACGGTTCAGCCAGGAGTGGATAACGCCATCGCCAGGACGCAGCGATACGCCGCCGCGGTTCATAATAAAGTCCGGCAGCGTGTGGTGCGTGGTGACGTCAACCGGCTTAGGATAAGCGGCGGTATGGCAGAAGGACTGCATCACCAGGTCGGAAGAGAAGCCCAGGCACGCCAGGTCTTTCAGCTCGTCACGGGTCATCGGACCGGTGGTGTCCTGAGAGCCTACGGAGGTCATCTTCGGTTCGCAGTAAGCGCCCGGACGAACCCCGGCTACGCCGCAGGCGCGGCCAACCATTTTCTGCGCCAGAGAGTAGCCGCGGCTGCTTTCCGCCACGTCTTTCGCCTGACGGAATACCTCGCTGTGCGGCAGGCCAAGCGCTTCACGCGCTTTGGTGGTCAGGCCACGACCGATGATTAGCGGGATACGGCCGCCTGCGCGTACTTCGTCGATCAGCACGTCGGTTTTCAGCTCGAAGGTCGCCAGCAGTTCGCCGGTTTCGTGGTTACGTACTTCACCTTTGAACGGATAAACGTCAATCACGTCGCCCATATTCAGGTTGTTTACATCCACCTCAATCGGCAGCGCGCCGGCATCTTCCATGGTATTAAAGAAGATAGGCGCAATTTTGCCGCCGAGAACCAGACCGCCGCCGCGTTTGTTCGGCACGTTCGGAATATCGTCGCCCATAAACCACAGCACCGAGTTGGTGGCGGATTTACGCGATGAACCGGTACCCACGACATCGCCGACGTACGCCAGCGGGAAACCTTTTTGCTGCAGTGCTTCAATCTGCTTAATCGGGCCGACGGCGCCTGGCTGATCCGGGTCGATGCCTTCACGGGCGTTTTTCAGCATTGCCAGCGCGTGCAGCGGAATGTCCGGGCGGGACCAGGCATCAGGAGCCGGAGACAGGTCATCGGTGTTGGTTTCGCCGGTGACTTTAAAAACGGTCACGGTGATTTTGTCAGCCAGCTGAGGACGGCTCAGGAACCACTCAGCGTCAGCCCAGGATTGCATCACCTGTTTGGCATATTCATTGCCCGCTTTGGCTTTCTCTTCAACATCGTAGAAGTTGTCGAACATCAGCAGGGTGTGGGACAGCGCTTTCGCGGCAATCGGCGCCAGTTTTGCGTCGTCCAGCGCGTCAATCAGGGGATGAATGTTGTAACCGCCCTGCATGGTGCCCAGCAGTTCGACAGCTTTTTCACGGGTAACCAGTGGAGAAGTTGCATCGCCTTTGGCGATCGCGGCAAGGAATCCGGCTTTAACATAGGCGGCTTCGTCGACGCCCGGCGGTACGCGGTTAATTAACAGGTCTAACAGGAATTCTTCTTCACCCGCTGGCGGGTTTTTCAGCAGTTCTACCAGCGCGGCCATTTGGGTTGCATCTAAGGGTTTCGGTACAATCCCCTCGGCGGCACGCTCAGCTACGTGCTTACGGTATTCTTCTAGCACGACGGTTCTCCTCGCTCTCATTGTAAAATGCGGTAGGCGATTCTCTTCACGCTCCTGTGAGACAGCAGTTTGTAGGGTAAATGCCCGATACCGCGTCGGCAGCATAGCAGGATTTTGGCGGGGTGTTAATCTGTTTACAAAAAAGCAACATTAAAAATTAGCTGAATCGTTAAGGGCAGAATATTGCAGGTTTTCTGTCAGTTTAGCGGTATATAAAATTAATTCTGTTACACATCATTGTCCAAAAACCCAACTAAAATCAAAAACGCAAATTCGCGATCTTTATACTCAGGCAATCCCCCGCTTGACGACAATACTCTGTCAAAACGGGCCAATCTTTGTGCCGGGAGTCCTTATGACGCTGCCTTTCAAACCCCATCTGCTCGCGCTGCTTTGCAGTGCCGGACTATTAGCCGCTGCGGGTACGCTCTACGTTAAAAGCCGGGAACCGCAAACGGCCCCCGAGCCACCCGCCGTTGCGCAGACGGCGCAGACCACCGCCGCCGCTCAGCCGGTTACCGCAACCTATACCCCCGCGCAAATAGACCAGTGGGTCGCGCCGATCGCGCTCTATCCGGACAATCTCCTGTCCCAGGTGCTGATGGCTGCGACCTATCCGAGTAACGTCGTTCAGGCGGTGCAGTGGTCGCAGGATAATCCCGCAATGAAGGGGGATGCGGCGGTACAAGCGGTGGCAAGCCAGCCCTGGGATCCCAGCGTAAAATCGCTGGTCGCCTTCCCTTCCCTGCTCGCGTTAATGGGAGAAAACCCGCCGTGGATAGAAAACCTGGGTAACGCATTTCTCGCCCAGCCGCAGGACGTCATGGATTCGGTGCAGCGCTTACGCGCCATCGCCCAGCAGACCGGAACGCTAAAATCTACGCCGCAGCAGAAAGTCATCACCGCCACAAACGCTGCGGCAACGTCGACAACCAGCACCTCCCGCAGCAGCAGCGCCGTGACATCCTCCCCTCCCGCCCAGGTGATTAAAATCGAATCCGCCGATCCGAACGTGGTGTACGTGCCGGCCTATAACCCTTCTGTAGTTTACGGCGCCTGGCCTAACACGGCCTACCCGCCGGTCTACCTGCCGCCGCCTCCGGGTGAACAGTTCACCGATAGCTTCGTCAAAGGTTTTGGCTATAGCCTCGGCGTCGCCACCACCTACGCCCTGTTCAGCAGCATCGACTGGGATGATGACGATCGCCATCATGACGATGACGATCACCACCACGATGATGATCATCACGGCGGCTACTCGCACAACGGCGATAATATCAATATCAACGTCAATAATTTCAACCATATCACCGGGCAGACTCTGCCGGGTAATCACGCTAACTGGCAGCATAATCCAACCTGGCGCGGCAATATTCCGTACCCGAACAACAACATCGCGCAGCATTATCATCAGACCAATGTTCCCGGCGGGCTTAGCGCTACCCAACATCAACCCGTCGATCGTAACGCGCAGCGTCAGGCGGCTATGACTCAGCTACAGCAGCGTACCGGGCCTGCGGCTGCCGCGGATAACTCGCTTGCTCGCGCGCCGTCCCGCGATGCCCAGCGTCAGCTCGCATCGCAGCAGCTGCATCAGGTGACCCAGCGCAATAACTACCGCGGCTATGACGCCACGCCGGCGGTTAAACATAACGCCGTACAACAGCAGCATCGGGAAGCGGTAAAATCGCAAATTCAGCATCCAACGGCGCAGCAGCAACAGCGCCGCGAACAGCTGCGGACCACAACGCCCGCACAACGTCAACAGAAGCTGAATGACCTGCACGCCAATGCCCTGAGCGGTAACGATATCCGCTCTCCTTCCTGGCAGTCGCAGCAGGCGCGCGGCCTGCAGAGCCGTCATATCTCGGGTTTAAGCAGCGAGCAGCGCAGCGCGGCCAGAGAACAGCTTTCTGAACATCATGAACTGCGCCGCCGCTGAGGATAATCAGATGAAAAAATTATTAACAATGACTCTGCTGGCCCTGGCGCCCGCCATATCGTTGGCTCAACAGCAGTTTTCCTCTCCGCAACAGGCCGCCAGCGCGCTGGCCGAGGCGATCGGCAAGCATGATGAATCGGCGCTCAACGGGCTGCTCGGCGATAGCTGGCAGCAGTTTTTACCGCCGGATGGCATTGCCCCTGACGCCGTCGATCGCTTTCAGCGTGACTGGAAAGTGAGCCATCGTATCGTTCAGCAACAGGATAGCGCCTGGCTGGAGGTAGGTCAGGAAGCATGGCGGCTACCGATCCCCATAATTCAGGATAAGAGCGGCTGGCGTTTTGATATGGCCGCTGCTGAAGATGAGATCCTGACTCGCGCGATTGGCCGCAATGAGCTGTCAGCCATTCAGGCAATGCATGCTTACGTTGATGCCCAGCAGGATTTCTATCGATTAAACCACGCCTGGGCGCAGAAGATTATCAGCAGCGATGGCAAGAAAGATGGCCTCTACTGGCCAGCCGCTCCCGGCGAAGCCCCCAGCCCGTTAGGACCGGCGTTTAGTCCCGTAGAACCCGGCGAGGGCTATCACGGCTATCGTTTCCGCATAATTAAAGACGGCGAGAATCAGGGCGCCGCCCTGCTGGCATGGCCGGTGGAATGGGGAAAGACCGGCATCATGAGCTTTATGGTTAACCAAAATGATGAGGTTTATCAGGCTAATTTAGGTGATGAAACGCCAAGCAAGGCGCGGGCGATTTCTCAGTTTTCGCCTGACTCCGGCTGGCAGGCCATCCATCAATAGTAAAATGCCCGGCGCGATATGGCGCTGCCGGGCAGTATCACTACGTTGGCTTAGCCCTGATGAGGCATCAGAGACGGGTAGCCGGCAAAAGCCGGTTTAGTGCTGGTCAACGCCGCTTCATCAGCGCTGATGCTACCGGAGTTCGCCGCCCATACGCCTTCGCTGGTCTTCGTTATTTGCTGATGCTGTATATTCAAATCCTGGCCCATAGCGGCAATATGGGTGCTTTCGGTACCGCCGCTGTTATCAGCCCAGGGAATCGCGGCATCCGCCGCGCAGGCCATACCAGAAACCAACGTTGCAGCCAGGAGAGTGGTGGTTAAAAGCCTTTTCATCGCATACCTCACATATAGTTGACTACCTATAAGTTTACATAGTTACTATTTTCCAGGAATTAATAAGGTGTGCAATTTTATTAACGGCGACACAGTTCTAAACATCACCGATAAAAAAAGCGGCTCACTGAGCCGCTTTTTGATTTTGCCTGAAAGAAAAACTTACTTTTTCTTCGCTTTCGCGTTCGGCAGGTCGGTGATGCTACCTTCGAAGACTTCTGCCGCCAGGCCAACGGACTCGTGCAGAGTCGGGTGAGCGTGGATGGTCAGCGCGATATCTTCAGCGTCACAGCCCATTTCGATCGCCAGACCGATTTCACCCAGCAGCTCGCCGCCGTTGGTGCCGACAATTGCTCCGCCGATAACGCGATGAGATTCTTTGTCGAAAATCAGTTTGGTCATACCGTCAGCGCAGTCGGAAGCGATAGCACGGCCAGAAGCAGCCCACGGGAAGGTGGCGGTTTCGTAGCTGATGCCTTTCTCTTTCGCTTCTTTCTCCGTCAGGCCAACCCATGCAACTTCCGGCTCGGTATAGGCGATGGACGGAATCACTTTCGGATCGAAGTAGTGCTTCATGCCGGCGATAACTTCGGCAGCAACGTGGCCTTCGTGAACGCCTTTGTGCGCCAGCATCGGCTGACCGACGATATCGCCGATAGCGAAGATATGCGGCACGTTGGTACGCAGCTGTTTGTCAACGCGGATAAAGCCACGCTCGTCAACTTCAACGCCTGCTTTACCGGCATCGAGGTTTTTACCGTTCGGCACGCGACCGATAGCCACCAGCACGGCGTCATAGCGCTGCGCTTCAGCCGGGGCTTTTTTGCCTTCCATGGAAACGTAGATACCGTCTTCTTTCGCTTCAACGGCGGTCACTTTGGTTTCCAGCATCAGGTTAAATTTCTTACTGATGCGCTTGGTGAAGACTTTCACCACGTCTTTATCTGCTGCCGGGATCACCTGGTCGAACATTTCAACCACGTCAATCTCTGAACCCAGCGCATGGTATACGGTACCCATTTCCAGACCGATGATACCGCCGCCCATAACCAGCAGGCGTTTTGGTACGGTTTTCAGCTCCAGCGCATCGGTGGAGTCCCATACGCGCGGATCTTCATGCGGAATGAACGGCAGTTCGATCGGACGGGAACCCGCCGCGATGATAGCGTTGTCGAAGTTGATCACGGTTTTGCCGTTTTCGCCTTCCACTTCCAGGGTGTTAGCGCCGGTAAATTTACCCAGACCGTTAACCACCTTCACTTTACGCCCTTTGGCCATGCCAGCCAGACCGCCGGTCAGCTGAGTGATGACTTTTTCTTTCCAGGTGCGAATCTTGTCAATGTCGGTTTTCGGCTCACCGAAAACGATGCCGTGTTCGGCCAGCGCTTTCGCTTCTTCGATAACTTTAGCAACGTGCAGCAGTGCTTTAGAAGGGATACAGCCGACGTTCAGGCAAACACCGCCGAGGGTGCTGTAACGTTCTACGATGACGGTTTCCAGACCTAAATCAGCGCAACGGAAGGCAGCAGAATAACCTGCGGGGCCTGCCCCAAGTACCACGACCTGAGTTTTGATTTCAGTACTCATCATGACCTCTGTAATTTGTATCCGGCGGGTCTGACGCTATTGTTTTTACGCCCATGTCCACCGGGACGTTCTATCCGCAAGCATTTTACAAAATTGTTAACAATTTTGAAACAACAAACGGCAAACGATTTTGTCCTTTATTGCTGGTAACTTCAAAACGGATAAGAGATTACCAGAAAAAAGCCGGCCGTCAGGCCGGCTTTTCGCTTACATCACCAGGCGGCGAATGTCGCTCAGCATATTGTTGATGATGGTGATAAAGCGCGCACCATCAGCACCGTCGATCACGCGGTGGTCGAAGGACAGAGAGATCGGCATCATCAGACGCGGCACGAACTCTTTACCATTCCATACCGGCTCCATCGCGGATTTAGACACACCGAGGATAGCCACTTCCGGCGCGTTCACAATCGGCGCGAAGTGGGTGGTACCCAGGCCGCCGATGCTGGAGATAGTGAAGCAACCACCCTGCATTTCGCCAGCGGTCAGCTTACCATCACGCGCTTTCTTAGAAATCACGGTCAGTTCACGAGACAGCTCGGTAATGCTCTTCTTGTTCACGTCTTTAAAGACCGGAACAACCAGACCATTCGGGGTATCAACCGCCACACCGATGTTGATGTATTTCTTCAGCGTCAGACGCTGAGCATCTTCAGACAGGGAGCTGTTGAAGCGCGGCATCTGCTCAAGCGCCGCGGCAACGGCTTTCATGATGAAGACAACCGGAGTGAATTTCACGTCCAGCTTACGCTTCTCAGCTTCGGCGTTCTGCTGTTTACGGAACGCTTCCAGATCGGTGATATCGGTTTTGTCGAAGTGCGTAACGTGCGGGATCATCACCCAGTTACGGCTCAGGTTAGCGCCAGAGATCTTCTGGATGCGGCCCAGTTCAACTTCTTCCACTTCACCAAACTTGCTGAAGTCCACTTTCGGCCACGGCAGCATGCCCGGGATACCGCCGCCGGTAGCAGCAGGCGCGGCTTCAGCGCGTTTAACCGCTTCTTTCACGTAGGCCTGAACGTCTTCGCGCAGGATACGGCCTTTACGACCGGAACCTTTCACTTTCGCCAGGTTGACGCCGAACTCGCGCGCCAGACGACGAATCAGCGGCGTTGCGTGAACGTAAGCGTCGTTTTCAGCAAACTCAGATTTGCCTTCCGCTTTTGCAGCAGGCGCTGCGGCAGGTTTAGCCGCCTGAGCCGGTGCTGCAGCAGGAGCCGGAGCGGCTGCGGCCGGAGCCGCGGCAGGCGCAGCGCCTTCCACTTCGAAGACCATGATCAGAGAACCGGTGGAAACTTTGTCGCCGGTGCTGATTTTGATCTCTTTCACGGTACCCGCGAACGGCGCCGGCACTTCCATGGAAGCTTTGTCGCCTTCAACAGTGATCAGTGACTGTTCAGCGGCAATTTTATCGCCCACTTTTACCATCACTTCGGTCACTTCAACTTCATCACCGCCGATATCCGGAACGTGAACTTCTTTAGAACCCGAAGCTGCCGGTGCAGCAGCAGCCGGAGCGGCTTCCGCTTTTGCCGGAGCTGCGGCAGGCGCTGCGCCCGCCACTTCGAAGATCATGATCAGGGAACCCGTGGACACTTTGTCGCCGGTGTTGATTTTGATCTCTTTCACGGTGCCCGCGAACGGCGCCGGTACTTCCATAGAAGCTTTGTCGCCTTCTACGGTAATCAGGGATTGTTCAGCGGCGATGGTGTCGCCCACTTTGACCATGATTTCCGTGACTTCAACTTCATCACCGCCGATATCCGGTACATGAACTTCTTTCGCGCTGGCGGCTGCCGGTGCTGCGGCGGCCGGAGCGGCTTCTTTCTTCTCTTCCTGCGCAGGTGCAGCGGCTGCTGCACCATCGGCGGAATCGAAAATCATGATCAGTTTACCGGTCTCGGTTTTGTCGCCGACGGAGACTTTGATCTCTTTAACGACGCCAGCCTGCGGAGACGGAACTTCCATAGAGGCTTTGTCGCCTTCTACGGTGATCAGCGACTGTTCAGCTTCAACTTTGTCGCCCACTTTGACCAGAATCTCGGTGATTTCAACTTCATCAGCCCCGATGTCCGGTACTTTGATTTCGATAGCCATTATTCTTTTACCTCTTACGCCAGACGCGGGTTAACTTTATCTGCATCGATGTTGAATTTAGTGATGGCTTCAGCAACCACTTTCTTATCGATTTCGCCACGTTTAGCCAGTTCGCCCAGCGCTGCTACCACCACGTAGGAAGCGTCAACTTCGAAGTGGTGACGCAGGTTTTCACGGCTGTCAGAGCGACCGAAGCCGTCGGTACCCAGTACGCGGTAATCATCGGCCGGTACGTAAGTACGAACCTGCTCAGCGAACAGTTTCATATAGTCAGTCGATGCGACTGCCGGAGCGTCGTTCATCACCTGAGCAATATACGGAACGCGCGGCGTTTCCAGCGGGTGCAGCATGTTCCAGCGTTCACAATCCTGGCCATCGCGCGCCAGTTCGGTGAAGGAGGTGACGCTATAAACGTCAGAACCTACACCGTAGTCGTTAGCCAGGATCTGCGCGGCTTCACGAACGTGACGCAGGATAGAACCGGAGCCCAGCAGCTGAACTTTACCTTTGCTACCTTCAACGGTTTCGAGTTTGTAGATACCTTTACGGATACCTTCCTCGGCGCCTTCCGGCATGGCCGGCATGTGGTAGTTTTCGTTCAGCGTGGTGATGTAGTAGTAAACGTTCTCTTGTTTCTCACCGTACATACGCTCCAGACCATCGTGCATGATGACCGCAACTTCGTACGCGTAAGACGGATCGTAAGAGATACAGTTCGGGATGGTCAGAGACTGAATATGGCTATGGCCATCTTCGTGCTGCAGACCTTCGCCGTTCAGCGTCGTACGACCGGAAGTACCACCGATCAGGAAGCCGCGAGCCTGCTGGTCGCCGGCCTGCCAGCACAGGTCGCCGATACGCTGGAACCCGAACATGGAGTAGTAGATGTAGAACGGGATCATCGGCAGGTTGTTGGTGCTGTAGGAGGTCGCAGCAGCCAACCAGGACGCGCCTGCACCCAGTTCGTTGATACCTTCCTGCAGAATCTGGCCTTTCTCGTCTTCTTTGTAGTATGCAACCTGCTCACGGTCCTGCGGGGTGTACTGCTGGCCGTTCGGGCTGTAGATACCGATCTGACGGAACAGACCTTCCATACCAAAGGTACGCGCTTCATCGGCAATGATCGGCACGAGGCGGTCTTTGATGGATTTGTTCTTCAGCATCACGTTCAGGGCACGAACGAACGCGATAGTGGTAGAGATCTCTTTATTCTGCTCTTCCAGCAGCGGCCCGAAATCTTCCAGAGTCGGCAGCTCCAGCTTCTCATCGAAGTTCGGCTGACGGCTCGGCAGATAGCCGTGCAGTTTCTGACGCTGGGCGTGCAGATAGGTGTGCTCTTCGGAACCTTCCGGGAAGGTCACGTACGGCAGTTTTTCGATATCCGCATCGGCAACCGGCACGTTGAAACGATCGCGGACGTAGCGAACGCCATCCATGTTCATTTTCTTAACCTGGTGGGCGATGTTTTTACCTTCAGCGGTGTCACCCATGCCGTAACCTTTAATGGTATGGGCGAGGATAACGGTAGCTTTGCCTTTGGTTTCCTGCGCTTTTTTCAGTGCAGCATAGACTTTCTTCGGATCGTGGCCGCCGCGGTTGAGGGCCCAGATCTGCTCGTCAGTCCAGTCGGCAACCAGCGCTGCGGTTTCCGGATATTTACCGAAGAAGTGCTCACGCACGTAGGCGCCATCTTTGGATTTGAAGGTCTGGTAGTCACCGTCAACGGTCTCTTCCATCAGCTGGATCAGTTTACCGCTGGTGTCTTTACGCAGCAGTTCGTCCCAGCGTCCGCCCCAGATAACCTTGATAACGTTCCAGCCAGCACCACCAAAGATGCCTTCCAGTTCGTTAATGATCTTGCCATTACCGGTAACCGGGCCGTCAAGACGCTGCAGGTTACAGTTGATAACGAAAACCAGGTTGTCCAGTTTCTCACGGGTCGCGATGGTGATCGCGCCTTTGGATTCCGGTTCGTCCATCTCACCGTCGCCCAGGAAGGCGTAAACGGTTTGTTTGGAAGTATCTTTCAGACCACGATGTTCCAGATATTTCAGGAACTTAGCCTGATAAATCGCGCCGATAGGGCCCAGGCCCATAGAAACGGTCGGGAACTGCCAGAATTCCGGCATCAGTTTCGGGTGCGGATAAGAGGACAGACCTTTACCGTGAACTTCCTGACGGAAGTTGTTCATCTGCTCTTCAGTCAGACGACCTTCCAGGAAAGCACGCGCGTAGACGCCCGGAGAGATGTGGCCCTGGAAGTAAACCAGGTCGCCGCCGTCCTGCTCGTTGCGTGCGCGGAAGAAGTGGTTAAAGCACACTTCGTAGAAGGTTGCGGAAGACTGGAAGGAAGCCATGTGGCCGCCCAGTTCGAGATCCTTTTTCGATGCGCGCAGAACGGTCATGATGGCGTTCCAGCGGATCGCAGAACGGATACGACGTTCCAGATCCAGATTCCCCGGGTATTCCGGTTCATCTTCAACGGCAATAGTGTTTACGTAACCGCCGGTCGATGCGCCAGCAGCCACTTTCACCCCGCCTTTGCGGGCTTCAGAAAGGAGTTGGTCAATAAGATACTGAGCGCGCTCAACACCTTCTTCACGGATGACCGATTCGATCGCCTGTAGCCAGTCGCGAGTTTCGATCGGATCCACGTCATTGGGTAAACGTTCTGACATGGGGGGTATTCCTTATCTATCTAATCGTTGATTAATCTGGAACCTGTCCCATTGAATTCTCGCCAGAGAATGCAATAAGACAGGTTCTGCGTTTAGTTGCCGCGCTCTAAAAATGGCGCTTAAGAACCGGAGTTCTCATCTTTTCGTTGCTGTAAACGACGCAGCGAGCGTTCACGACGGCTCTGCTCACGGCTACGATCCAGCAAAATTTCCTCAATGAACGCCAAGTGACGATGCGAGGCTTCACGCGCCTGCTCCGGTTCCCCGGCGATTATCGCCTCAAAAATTCGAGTACGATGATTGCTGACCTGCGGGAGCATCTCCCGACGGGCGTACAACAATTCAAAATTCTGGCGAACGTTCTGGGCCAGCATCGGCTCCATACAGCGTAGTAGATGGAGCAGCACCACATTGTGCGCCGCTTCGGTGACGGCAATTTGATACTGGACGACGGCATCGGATTCGGCGTCAAGATCGCCGGACTGCTGAGCCCGTTCAATGGCCTGATGCAGCTCGCGAATACGTTCGCGGTCTTCATCGTTGCTGCGCAGCGCTGCGTAATAAGCCGCAATGCCTTCAAGCGCGTGACGGGTTTCCAGCAGATCGAATTGGGATTCAGGGTGGTCGGACAGTAGCTCTACCAGCGGGTCGCTGAAGCTCTGCCACAGGCGGCTTTGTACAAACGTTCCGCCCCCCTGGCGACGAAGCAACAAGCCCTTAGCTTCGAGGCGTTGAATAGCCTCACGGAGCGAGGGACGGGAAACGTCGAACTGTTTTGCCAGTTCACGCTCTGGCGGGAGTTTTTCACCGGGGCGCAACGTCCCCTCAAGGATTAAAAACTCCAGCTGCTGCTCTATCACATCGGATAGTTTTGGTTGGCGGATCTTGCTGTAGGCCATATTCCCTGTCTCTGCCATTAGCCCGGAGTCAATTGGTCTTACCAATTCATAGTTCGTATCGCTAAAGTAACAAAGTATTCACCTTCTGTCCATACAGGTTTTGATTGAAATCATTAAACCTGGCACGTTTTAACAACCTTACAGAAATAACATTTCATAAATGTAACTTTGCACAAATGTTGTGTTTACTCACAAAGAGGTAGCGTTAACTTAATCGAAACGAAAAATTACGCTATCTGAACCGATTCAACTCACCAACTAATGAATATAAATTCAATAAAAGCGACTAAATGGCAAAGAAGAGGTAGGAGCGGAATATTGAGGTGTGATTTACAAATGGTTTCTTTTTGCTCGCTTCGTCATCATCCCTTCATAAAGCAGGTGCATTCAGCGGCGCTTATCACTATTCTGCATGATACGAAAGGCCTTTTTATGAATTCCCTCTCCGCCTTGCGTAAAGAAATAAATACATCATCGGAATTTGATAATTACACAAACACAACAATATGTGCGTTGCATCACTCGGGGCAAAACGGAGCTCAGGCCCGCTGAAATTTCACTGACTATGCTATCAGGCAGGGATGGACAGCGAAGAAGTCACCTGAAGGATGACGCGGACAAACATAATAACCATAACCACACACGAGGTTTCATGATGGAAGGTCAACAGCATGGCGATCGGCTAAAGCGCGGCCTTAAAAACCGCCATATTCAGCTTATTGCGCTGGGAGGCGCTATCGGTACCGGCTTGTTTCTCGGTAGCGCATCCGTCATCCAAAATGCAGGTCCCGGTATTATTCTGGGCTACGCAATTGCCGGTTTTATTGCCTTCCTGATTATGCGTCAGTTGGGCGAGATGGTCGTTGAAGAACCGGTGGCCGGTTCATTTAGTCATTTTGCCTACAAATACTGGGGCGGCTTTGCGGGCTTCGCTTCCGGCTGGAACTACTGGGTTCTTTACGTGCTGGTCGCGATGGCCGAGCTGACCGCGGTCGGGAAATACGTTCAGTTCTGGTGGCCGGAAATTCCTACCTGGGTTTCTGCGGCCATTTTCTTTATCGCCATCAACGCGATCAACCTGACTAACGTCAAAGTGTTTGGCGAAATGGAGTTCTGGTTCGCTATCATTAAAGTTGTCGCCGTCGTGGCGATGATCCTGTTCGGCGGCTGGCTGCTGTTTAGCGGCAACGGCGGCCCGCAGGCCACCGTACGCAACCTGTGGGAGCAAGGCGGATTCCTGCCGCACGGCTTCACCGGGCTGGTGATGATGATGGCGATTATTATGTTCTCGTTCGGCGGTCTGGAGCTGGTGGGTATTACCGCCGCAGAAGCGGATAACCCGGAACAAAGCATTCCAAAAGCCACTAACCAGGTTATCTACCGTATTCTGATTTTCTATGTGGGCTCGCTGGCCGTTCTGCTTTCGCTGCTGCCATGGAGCCGCGTGACCGCCGATACCAGTCCGTTCGTCCTGATTTTCCATGAGCTGGGCGATACCTTTGTCGCTAACGCCCTGAATATCGTGGTCCTGACCGCGGCGCTTTCGGTGTATAACAGCTGCGTTTACTGCAACAGCCGTATGCTGTTCGGCCTGGCCCAGCAGGGTAACGCGCCAAAAGCGCTGATGAGCGTCGATAAACGCGGCGTGCCGGTCAACACTATTCTGGTCTCCGCACTGGTGACCGCGCTGTGCGTCCTGATTAACTACTTCGCGCCGGAATCGGCGTTTGGTCTGCTGATGGCGCTGGTAGTTTCTGCCCTGGTGATCAACTGGGCGATGATCAGCCTGGCGCATATCAAATTCCGTCGCGCTAAGCAGCAGCAGGGCGTGGTGACCCGCTTCCCGGCGCTGCTGTATCCGCTGGGCAACTGGATTTGCCTGCTGTTCATGGCGGGAGTACTGGTGATCATGCTGATGACCCCTGGCATGGCGATCTCCGTTTACCTTATTCCGGTATGGATTGCCGTTCTCGGCGTCGGCTACCTGTTTAAGCAGAAAACGGCCAGCACCATTAAAGCATAATCATACATCTCCTGAATCTGTGCCCGCCCGCCGCTGGCGGGCACAGCGCATTGTTATCTGCTTCACACTTTCCCCCTGATAACCGATTTATCCATATCGTTAACCCTTTCCTACAACGCATTTATTTATTACCCGACTAATAATTCTCTCCATACCGCAACGGGGAGATCGCCGCGATGAATGGCAATAAGCTTTCAGTTAAAGAGAAAATAGGCTACGGGATGGGTGATGCCGGATGCAATATCATCTTCGGTGCCATCATGCTGTTTGTTAACTATTTTTATACGGATATTTTTGGCCTCGCACCTGCGCTGGTGGGTGTATTACTGCTCTCTGTACGCGTTATTGATGCGGTTACCGATCCGATTATGGGGGCGATGGCCGACCGTACCCGCAGCAAATATGGCCGTTTTCGTCCATGGCTGCTGTGGATTGCCTTCCCGTACGCGCTGTTCAGCGTCCTGATGTTTACCACGCCGGAGTGGACGTACAATAGCAAGGTTATCTATGCTTTCGTCACCTACTTCCTGCTCTCGCTAACCTATACCGCGATTAACATCCCCTACTGCTCACTGGGTAGCGTGATTACGAATGACCCGCAGGAACGCGTGGCCTGCCAGTCCTATCGCTTCGTGATGGTCGGTATTGCCACTCTTCTGCTATCCCTGACGCTGCTGCCGATGGCGGACTGGTTCGGCGGTGAGGATAAAGCCAAAGGCTACCAGATGGCGATGACCGTGCTGGCGTTTATCGGTATGTGCATGTTCCTGTTCTGCTTTGCCACCGTTCGTGAGCGCGTAAAACCCGCAGTCCAGACCAACGACGAGCTGAAAAAAGATCTGAAAGACGTCTGGAAAAACGACCAGTGGGTTCGCATCCTGCTGTTAACGCTGTGCAACGTCTGTCCGGGCTTTATTCGCATGGCCGCCACCATGTACTACGTCACCTGGGTTATGCAGCAAAGCACCCACTTCGCCACGCTGTTTATCAGCCTTGGCGTGGTCGGGATGATGATCGGTAGTATGCTGGCGAAAGTTCTGACCGACCGCTGGTGTAAACTGCAGGTGTTTTTCTGGACCAATATCGTCCTGGCCGTTTTCTCCTGCGCGTTCTATTTCTTCGACCCGCACGCCACCATGATGATTATGGCGCTCTACTTCCTGCTGAATATCCTGCATCAGATCCCCTCACCGCTGCACTGGTCGCTGATGGCCGACGTTGACGACTACGGCGAATGGAAGACCGGCAAACGCATCACCGGTATCAGCTTCTCCGGCAACCTGTTCTTCCTGAAGGTCGGTCTGGCTATCGCCGGCGCGATGGTTGGCTTCCTGCTCTCCTGGTACGGTTACGATGCTGGCGCGAAACAGCAAAGCGCATCCGCGATTAACGGTATCGTACTGCTATTCAGCGTTATCCCCGGCGTCGGCTATCTCATTACCGCGGGAGTGGTGCGTATGCTGAAGGTTAACCGCGAATTTATGAGGCAAATTCAGTCTGACCTCGAGAAACGCCGGGTCAACTATAGCGAGCTCAATGACTATCAGGAACTGAAAACCGGCGAACATGTAAGGAAAGCGTAATGAAAAACTGGCCGAATCCATTTATTGAACAACGCGCGGACCCGTATATTCTGCGCCATCAGGATAGCTACTACTTTATTGCCTCGGTGCCAGAGTACGACCGTCTGGAAATCCGTCGCTCAGCAACCCTTGAAGGCTTGCGCGACGCGCAGCCGGTGGTCGTCTGGCGTAAACCGGACAGCGGCCCGATGAGCCAGCTCATATGGGCGCCGGAGCTGCATGAGATTGACGGAAAATGGTACATCTACTTTGCGGCAACCCACACGCACGATCTGGATGCGCTGGGGATGTTCCAGCACCGCATGTTCGCCCTGGAATGCGCGGACAGCGACCCATTAACCGGTAAATGGCAGGAAAAAGGGCAGATTAAAACGCCGCTTGATACCTTTGCGCTGGATGCCACGACTTTCCGCCATCAGGGTAAGCAGTGGTATCTGTGGGCGCAAAAAGATCCTGAAATTAAAGGCAATACCAACCTCTATCTGGCTGAACTGGAAAATCCGTGGACGCTAAAAGGTCAGCCGGTCATGCTGAGTCAACCCGAGTTCGACTGGGAGTGCCGAGGTTTTCTGGTGAACGAAGGCCCGGCGGTACTGTTCCACGGAGACAAGCTGTTCGTCAGCTATTCCGCCAGCGCCACCGACGAAAACTACTGCATGGGCTTACTGTGGATAGACGTTAGCGCCGACCCGCTCCGGCCGGAAAACTGGCATAAAGCGCCGCAGCCGGTATTCCGCACCAGTTATGAGAATCGTCAGTATGGGCCCGGACACAATAGTTTTACGCAGACGCCGGAGGGAGAAGATGTGCTGGTGTACCACGCGCGTAACTACACCGAAATCGAAGGCGACCCGCTGTACGATCCAAATCGTCATACGCGCCTGAAGCTTATTCGCTGGCAAGAAAACGGGATGCCTGATTTTGGCATCCCGGCAGCAGACACGTATTAAGAGTCATGCCTGCCCGCCAACGGGCAGGCGCTTAAATCAGCGTACCGTAAATGGTCAGCAGCGCCATAATCACCACCACCACCAGCGATGTTTTCTTCGCCATAGAGACCGCCGCCTTCGGCGTGGCCACTTTATCCACGTGCGGCTCACGCGCCAGCGAATACTGCGCCAGACGCGTCAATACCTGATACTGAGAAGAGTGGCGGTCGCCCAGCGAGGCAAACCACGCCGGTAAGGCTTTTTCCCCGTGTCCAACCAAAGCGTACACCACGCCGACCAGGCGTACCGGAACCCAATCGACCACGTGCAGAATACCGTCGATACCCGACTGTAAGCGATGGCGCGGCGTCTGATAACGCGCCAGCCACGTTTGCCAGGCCCGCAGCGTACAGTAGGCGATCAGGGTTAACGGCCCCCACGGCCCGCCGACCACAAACCAGAACAGCGGAGCAAGATAGTAGCGGTAGTTAATCCACAGCAGCGCATTTTGCAGCTCGCTCAGATACTCACGCTGGTCGCAGCCGGGCGGTACGCCGTGGATCAGGGTAAGTTCACTGGCCATGGCGTCGCAGGCGCGGCTATCATCGCGCGCCGCGGCCTTCAGGTAGGCGTGATAGTGCAAACGGACTTTACCTGCGCCGATGCACAGCAGGCCCAGCAGGATCCAGAACACCAGCAGCGGAACGTTAAACAGCTGCCCCTGCAGCAGGCGCTGAATAATAAACACCACTGCCGCCGCCGCGACCGTCATCAGTACGGTTGTCAGCAGGGAATAATGCTTTATCCGGCGAAACAGCACTTCCAGCCGATGATCGAGCTGCCAGTGCTCGCCCAGCTTAAACAAGCGCTCGGCAATGAGGACTAACAGCGTAGTGAACAACGTCATGGCATCTCCTTATTCTGACGATGGGGTTAACAGACCGCGAAATTTTACCC
This sequence comes from Klebsiella grimontii, assembly GCF_900200035.1. Taxonomy (GTDB): domain Bacteria; phylum Pseudomonadota; class Gammaproteobacteria; order Enterobacterales; family Enterobacteriaceae; genus Klebsiella; species Klebsiella grimontii. Next base: position 290,740 of record NZ_FZTC01000014.1, on the reverse strand, counting down.
AGTCAAAAGCCGGGCCGGGATCCGTTTTACGCACTGGCGCAATATCGCTATGGCCGGTGATATTGTCGGCTATCGCCGGATAGAGCGGGATAAGCTGACGGGTAACGGCTGCCAGCTGCTGATACTGCGCGTCGGTATAAGCCAGCTCGTCGGTCCCTTCCAGCTCAATGCCTATCGAAAAATCGTTGCAGCGCTCGCGCCCGTGATAGCTTGAAACACCCGCGTGCCACGCGCGCTTGTCGAAAGGCACATACTGCACGATTTCACCATCGCGGCGAATCAGACAATGCGCCGAAACGCGAAGATGGGCAATCTCGGCAAAGAAAGGATGGGCATGGGGATCGAGCGTACCGCTGAACAGGGCATCAATCCACGGGCCGCCAAATTCGCCGGGCGGTAGGCTTATATTGTGCACCACCAGCAAAGAGGGAGTTTCATTATCCGGACGACTATCTTGATGCGGCGAAGGTACCCGACGCGCCTCGACCAGCCATCCCCCGTTCAACTGCATGTTGAGTCTCCTTTTACTAGCTTATGCATTCGCGGCACCGCGTCCAACAAATCCCCGGCATCATACGCCCTGTCGCTCAGCGGACTAACGCCAAAAGCTGAAACCGCCGGCAAAATGAAGCGGATGTGGTACAAAAACGTTGTTCAGGTTAGCATGTTTCCCACTTCTGAATCTTATCTATCTGGAGCTTTATCATGACGCCTCGTCGCTACAATCCCGACCGCCGCCGTGACGCGCTGCTGGAGCGTATTAATCTTGATATTACCGATGCCGTCGCCCAATCCCTGCGGGAAGATTTAGGCGGTGAAGTGGATGCGAATAACGACATTAGCGCACAATTATTGCCGCAGGACGCGCGCTCGCATGCGGTCGTGATCACCCGCGAAGATGGCGTATTTTGCGGTAAACGCTGGGTAGAAGAAGTCTTTATTCAGCTTGCGGGCGATGACGTTAACTTCACCTGGCATGTTGCAGATGGCGATGCGGTAAAAGCAAACCAGCCGCTGTTTGAGCTGGATGGCCCTTCGCGTATTCTGCTCACCGGCGAGCGCACCGCGCTTAATTTCGTGCAGACGTTGTCCGGGGTGGCGAGTGAAGTCCGCCGCTATGTCGATCTGCTGGCGGGCACCAAAACTCAGCTGCTCGATACGCGCAAAACGCTGCCGGGTCTGCGCACGGCGCTGAAGTACGCGGTCTTATGCGGCGGCGGTGCCAACCATCGCCTGGGCCTCTCCGATGCCTTTCTGATTAAAGAGAATCATATTATCGCTTCCGGCTCGGTACGGCAGGCGGTTGAAAAAGCGTTCTGGCTACACCCTGATGTGCCGGTAGAAGTGGAAGTCGAAACCCTTGAAGAGCTGGACGAAGCGCTGAAAGCCGGCGCCGACATCATTATGCTCGACAACTTCACTACCGACCTGATGCGCGAAGCGGTCAAACTCACCCAGGGTCAGGCGGCGCTGGAAGTCTCCGGCAACGTCACATTCGATACCATCCGTGAATTTGCCGAAACCGGCGTCGACTACATCTCCGTTGGCGCGTTGACGAAACACGTGCGCGCCCTCGACCTCTCTATGCGTTTTCGCTAATCCCTCTGCCCCGGTTTTCACTTTATGCCGGGGCTCGCTTTTGCGAACTGACTCGCATGCCAATAATCCCTCCATGCAAGCGGCCCAAAAAGCCTGGAACCCGGCTTCCTTAGGCGAAATCTGCGGCTCGTATCGCTAAAAAAAGCCCGGCAAAGTGCTCCCGAAGATAACAAGGAGCAACTTATGAACAAACAACATGGCTTTACCCTCATCGAACTCATGGTGGTCATCGGGATCATCGCCATTCTCAGCGCAATCGGCATTCCGGCCTATCAGAACTACCTGCGAAAAGCGGCGCTTACCGACATGCTACAAACCTTCGTCCCTTTCCGTACCGCCATTGAGCTATGCGCGCTGGAGCACGGCGGATTAACCCCCTGCGATGGCGGAAGCAATGGGATCCCCTCCCCCGCAACCACCCGCTACGTCTCCGCTATGACCGTAGCGACGGGCGTTGTCACGCTCACCGGCCAGGAAAGTCTCAATGGCCTGAGCGTCACCATGACGCCGTCCTGGGATAACGCTAACGGTATCACCGGCTGGCAGCGCGTTTGTAATATTACCGGCGATAGCGCACTCAAGCAGGCCTGTGAAGATGTGTTCCGTTTTAACTGAGGGGGCGGCAATGAAAACTGAACAATTGATTCCCCTGTGCCAGCGCTACAAGGCATTGCTGCTCGATAGCGATGAACACACCATTGCCATCGCCGTAGTCGATGCCCCTGCACCGGAACTCATGGAAGCCCTGCGCTTCGCGACTCAGAAAAGGATTGATATCGAATGCTGGAGCCAGGACCGGATGGACAAACGGCTGCAGACGCCGGGAATATCAACGCTCGCCCCACCTGTTGAAGCCTCAGCCAGCGTCGTTGAACAGGTGAATAACCTTCTCGAACAAGCCCTGCGCCAGCGCGCGTCTGATATTCATATCGAACCCGGCGACGATCGCCTGAGAATTCGCCTGCGGGTAGACGGCGTACTCCATTCTCTTGCGCCGCTAGCCGCGGAGCTCGCCGCCCCAATCACCGCCCGACTTAAGGTGCTCGGTAATCTGGATATCGCCGAACATCGGGTACCGCAGGACGGTCAGTTCACCCTCACGCTCTCCGAGCGTCCGATCTCGTTTCGGATCGCCACGCTTCCCTGCCGCGGAGGGGAGAAAATCGTTCTGCGTTTACTACATCAGGTTGAACAAGCGCTGGACCTGGAGGCGCTGGGGCTCTCCTCCCAGCAGCTTGCCGCCTTCCGCTCGGCGCTAAACCAACCCCAGGGCCTGATGCTGGTTACCGGTCCGACGGGAAGTGGGAAAACCGTCACTTTATACAGCGCGCTACAGGCGCGGAATCGCGACGAGGTCAATATATGCAGCGTTGAAGATCCGCTAGAGATCCCCATCGTGGGGATGAATCAGACGCAGATTAACCCCCGGGCGGGTTTAACCTTTCACAGTGTACTGCGCGCCCTGCTCCGTCAGGATCCTGATATCGTAATGGTGGGAGAAATACGCGATGCGGAAACCGCTGAAATCGCGATAAAAGCAGCGCAGACCGGGCACCTGGTGCTCTCAACGCTGCACACCAATTCAACCAGTGAAACGCTGGTCCGCCTGCAGCAGATGGGCGTTGCGCGCTGGATGATCTCATCAGCGCTTTCGCTGGTGGTGGCTCAGCGTCTGGTACGCAAGCTGTGCCCCCACTGCCGGCGGGAAACCGGCAGTTCGGCTGATGTTCCGCACAGTCTGTGGCCGCGGGCGCTTCCTCGCTGGCAGGCTCCGGGCTGTCAGCACTGCTATCACGGCTACTACGGTCGCCTGGCGCTCTTTGAGCTGTTACCCGTCAATACCACGTTACGGCAGGCGATAACTCAAGGTCTTAGCGCCGGGGAGATCGAGTCCCTGGCAAGGGAATCCGGCATGATGACGCTATTTGAGAGCGGCTGCCTGGCCGTCGAACGCGGGATGACCAGTCTGGAAGAAGTGGTACGCGTGTTGGGGATACCGCATGGCGACTAAACGACTGTGGCGCTGGCGCGGTATCACTCTTCAGGGCGCTCCCTGCCAGGGAACGCTCTGGCAGGATAATCGCCCGGAGGCATTGCAGGTTCTACAGCAGCAACGAATTATCCCGCTGACGCTGCGCCGCTGTAGCGTGCAAAACGCCCTCTGGCATCCGCGCTATAGCGGTGAAATCATCCGCCAGTTGGCGGCCCTTCTTCAGGCCGGCCTCCCGCTGGCTGAGGGGCTGGAACTGCTGGCTCAGCAGCAGCCCAATGCGCAATGGCAAGCGTTGCTGCAAACCCTGGCAGAGGATCTGGCGCAGGGCATTTCGCTTTCAGGCTCTCTGGAAAAATGGCCTGAAGCGTTCCCCCCGTTATATCTGGCCATGATCCGCACCGGTGAGCTTACCGGTAAACTGGAGCTATGCTGCGCCGAGCTGGCCCAGCAGCAGCGAGAACAGCTGCTCCTTACCGAGAAAGTGAAAAAAGCGCTGCGCTACCCGCTGATTATTTTGACTCTGGCGCTGCTGGTGGTCATGGGAATGCTGTGTTTCGTCTTACCGGAGTTTGCCGCTATATATCAAACTTTCAACACCCCGCTACCGTGGCTGACCCGCGTGGTAATGAGCGTCGGTGAGGGGCTAACTCGCTTTTGGCCATTGCTCGCGGCGCTGGGTATTTTGCCTGCGATACTCAACCGGCTGATTTGCCAGCGGCCAGGCTGGCTGCTGTATCGCCAGAAGCTGCTCCATACGCTGCCGGTGTTTGGCAAACTGCTATGCGGCCAGCGGCTTAGCCAGATTTTTACCGTACTCGCCTTGACGCAAAGCGCCGGTATCAGCTTTCTGCAAGGGCTGCAAAGCGTAGAGGAAACCCTGAATTGTCCGCTGTGGCGACAGAGGCTCCGCCAGGTTTGCCGGCAAATTACCCACGGCGATCCCATCTGGCAGGCGCTCGCCAACAGCGGAGGATTTACGCCGCTGTGTCTACAGCTGATTCGTACCGGTGAAGCTTCAGGTTCGCTGGATACCATGCTGGCCAATCTGGCTCGTCACCATAGCGAGCAGACGCATCAGCAGGCAGATAACCTGGCCACCTTACTGGAGCCGATGATGCTGGTTGTAACCGGAACGATTGTCGGCGTGCTGGTGGTGGCGATGTATTTACCCATTTTTCATCTGGGCGACGCCATTAGCGGGATGGGGGGATAACGCTGGCGCAAACGCGCCAGCGAGCGGCATTACAGGCTGTTGAACACGCGGTTCTCTTGTTCCTGTACGCGAATAAAAGTCGTACGTTTAGTCAGTTCTTTCAGGCGTGAAGCACCAACGTAGGTGCACGCGGAGCGCAGGCCGCCAAGAATATCGCGCGCGGTGTGTTCAACCGGGCCGCGCAGAGGCAGCTTAACGGTTTTGCCTTCCGCCGCACGATACTGGGCTACGCCGCCAACGTGACGGGTCATCGCCGACTCGGAGCTCATGCCGTAGAACAGCATGAATTTTTCACCGTTTTCTTCAACCACGGTGCCGCCGCTCTCTTCGTGACCAGCCAGCATACCGCCAAGCATCACAAAATCTGCGCCGCCGCCGAATGCTTTAGCCACATCTCCGGGCATAGTGCATCCGCCGTCGCTGATAATCTGCCCGCCCAGGCCGTGCGCCGCGTCGGCACATTCAATCACGGCGGAAAGCTGCGGATAGCCGACACCGGTTTTCACGCGGGTTGTACATACGGAGCCCGGGCCGATGCCAACCTTCACGATATCGGCGCCAGAAAGAACCAGCTCTTCGCACATTTCGCCGGTAACAACGTTACCTGCAATGATGGTTTTCTGCGGCCAGGCTTCGCGGGCTTTCGCGACAAACTGCACGAAGTGCTCGGAATAGCCATTCGCCACGTCAATGCACACAAAGCTAAGCTGCGGGTTCTGGATCAGAATCTGTTTGGTTTTTTCGAAATCCGCGTCGGAGGTCCCGGTGGAGACCATTACGTGCTGCACGACATCAGCAGATACGCTCTGAACAAACGCCTGCCACTGTTCAACGCTGTAATGCTTATGCACCGCGGTCAGAACGCCGAACGAAGCCAGAGCTTTAGCCATAGCGAACGTGCCAACGGTATCCATGTTAGCAGCAATAATCGGCACGCCAGTCCAGGTCTGGCCAGAGTGTTTGAAAGTGAATTCACGTTCCAGCTGTACGTCAGAACGGCTTTTGAGGGTAGAACGTTTCGGACGGATAAGAACGTCTTTAAAACCAAGCTTCAAATCTTCTTCAATACGCATGTGCGAATTCCTGGGGTTAATTGCATTATTGTGAGAGCACAACTCCAGTGACGCTATCATACGCACGAATCATGGCCGCGCAAGACTGCGATTTTCACTTTTTTTACGCTACAATCGTATAAATTTACCTGGTGAATAGCCAAAAGCGAATTTGCGATATCCCATCGCTGGCGTATCATTTTTAACCATTTGATTTACATGCGCAAAAAAAAACAAGAATAGGTGGTGACAGCACTTTATCGGTTGATATTACGCCGGTAAACCCACTGTCGCAGTGGCGTCGTCGCGTCGTAAATAACGGCGCCGTTAGTGAAAAATGTGCATGTAGTCAGTTTCAGGATTGAGGTGTATGACATACACGGTAGCGTTAACAGGCGGCATCGGCAGTGGTAAAAGTACCGTAGCCGATGCATTCTCACACCTCGGGGTTAACGTTATTGATGCTGACATTATCGCGCGCCAGGTGGTAGAGCCCGGCACTCCGGGGCTCAACGCTATTGCTCAACGCTTCGGTCCGCAGATACTTAATGAAGATGGCACCCTTAACCGTCGTGCTCTGCGCGAGCATATTTTCGCTCATGCAGAGGATAAGAGCTGGCTAAACGCGCTGCTGCACCCACAAATTCAGCAGGAAACGCGTCGCCAGATGCAGCTTGCCACCTCGTCTTATATTCTCTGGGTTGTACCTTTATTGGTCGAAAACCGTTTGTCCGCCAAAGCCGATCGCGTGCTTGTTGTTGATGTGCCCAAAGAGACGCAGATAGAGCGCACGATGCTTCGCGATCGGGTCAGTCGGCAACATGCGGAACATATTCTTGCCGCTCAGGCCACGCGCGAGCAGCGCCTTGCCGTTGCGGATGATGTTATTGAAAATATGGGTTCACCTGATGCCATCGCATCAGATGTCGCCCGCCTGCATGCAAAGTATCAACGGCTGGCATCGCAGGCCGCCTCACAGGAAAAACCGTAATGCATACCCCTGTTCTATTCGAACATCCGCTTAATGAAAAAATGCGCACCTGGCTGCGTATTGAGTTTTTGCTCCAGCAGTTGGCCGTACATCCGGCGATTACCAGCCATGCGGATGCACTTCACTTTTTCCGCAATATCGGCGACCTTTTAGATGTATTCGAACGCGGTGAAGTGCGTACCGATCTGATAAAAGAGCTGGATCGCCAGCAGCGGAAGCTGCAATCCTGGGCGGAAGTCCCTGGCGTTGATCGGGATCGTATCAACGAGTTGCGTCAGCAGCTGAAGCAATCTGGCAGTACGTTGATGTCGGCGCCGCGTATCGGCCAGTATCTGCGAGAGGATCGTTTGATCGCCCTGGTACGCCAGCGTTTAAGCATCCCAGGCGGCTGCTGTAGCTTCGATCTTCCGACGCTGCACATCTGGCTGCATATGCCGCAGGAATATCGCGATGAGCAGGTAGGCAAGTGGCTGGCCAGCCTGGAACCGTTGACCCAATCGCTGATGCTCATCCTCGATCTCATCCGCAACTCGGCCCCCTTCCGCAAGCAGACCAGCCTGAACGGTTTTTATCAGGACAACGGCGAAGACGCCGATCTGCTGCGTCTGCATTTGGATCTTGCCAGCCAGCTCTATCCCCAGATATCAGGCCATAAGAGCCGCTTTGCCATCCGCTTTATGCCGCTGGACAGCGAGCACGGTATCGTGCCGGAGCGTTTTGATTTTGAACTGGCCTGCTGTTAAGGAGAAAAGATGTCAGAAGAGATAACCGTCAACTGCCCAACCTGCGGAAAAATCGTGGTCTGGAATGAGCAGAGCCCGCATCGCCCGTTCTGTTCCAAACGCTGCCAGCTTATCGATTTAGGTGAATGGGCGGCGGAAGAAAAGCGCATCCCAAGCAGCGGCGATCTGTCGGATAGCGATGGCTGGAGCGAAGAAAAAGAGTAACTGACTCAGGGCGGGCACTCGCTGCCCCGCCCTAATTTGCCCGATGCCAGCGTTACCCCCGGCCGATCTGAGAATATTGAATTAATTTGGCAATGACAGGTTCGTTTGCCGGCGGAAAATCCTCCGCAACGAGCGCGCTCTGCGCAATCCAGCGGCCCGGTTGCCCTTCTTTACCCCACGGCTCGCCATCCCAGCTTTCCACCAGCCAGAACCACAGCGTGATATGACGATCGGGAAACTGATACTCCAGCTTATCAAACAGACGGGAAGCACGCACCGTAATGCCGACCTCTTCCTGCAATTCGCGAACTAAGGCCTGCTCAGACGACTCTCCTGCTTCGATTTTTCCGCCAGGGAATTCAAGTTTATTCGCCATATGCGCGTCGGCAGCGCGCTGGGTTATAAAAATTTCCCCTTGCGAATTACGGATAATACCCACTGAAATTTGCAGCGTTTTCATTGTCCTTGTTCCATAAAAAAGGCGCAGATATCTGCGCCCTGGTATTCAAGATTGTAAAGTTTAGCTCAGACGACCGTGGCACTGCTTATATTTTTTACCGGAGCCGCACGGACACGGATCGTTACGACCCACTTTACGCTCGCCGGTTTGTTCAGCCAGCGCCTCCGCGGCAGCGGTATCATCATCCTGGTGGCTCAACTGCTGCATCTGCGCCAGACGCTCAGCTTCTTCACGACGCTGCTGCTCCATCGCTTCCACCTCTTCCGGCATCCGCACCTGAACTTTGCTCAGCGTACTGATCACTTCATACTTCAGGGACTCCAGCATTGAAGCGAACATGGAGAAAGATTCACGCTTATATTCCTGCTTCGGATCTTTCTGCGCATAGCCGCGCAGATGGATGCCCTGACGCAGGTAGTCCATCGCTGCCAGATGCTCTTTCCACAGGGAGTCCAGCGTTTGCAGCATGACGCCTTTTTCAAAGTGACGCATCATTTCAGCGCCAACCACTTCTTCCTTGCGCTGATAGGTTTCAATGGCGCTCTGCAGAATACGCTCGCGCAGCGTTTCTTCATGCAGCTCCGGCTCTTTATCCAGCCACTCTTTGAGCGGCAGATCGAGGTCGAAATCATTTTTCAGACGCTCCTGCAGGCCTTCGATATCCCACATCTCTTCCAGCGACTGCGGAGGAATATGGGCATCGATGGTCGCTTTAAATACGTCTTCACGAATGCTGTTAATCGTCTCGCTCACGTCGGTCACGTCGAGCAGCTCATTTCGCTGGGTGTAAATAGCGCGTCGCTGATCGTTAGCCACATCGTCATATTCCAGCAGCTGCTTACGGATATCGAAGTTGCGGCTCTCGACTTTACGCTGCGCGTTGGCGATCGCTTTGGTCACCCATGGATGTTCGATAGCCTCACCCGGCTTCATACCCAGTTTACGCATCATGCCGGACACGCGGTCAGAAGCGAAGATACGCATCAGAGCATCTTCCATCGACAGATAGAAACGGGAAGAACCGGCGTCCCCCTGACGGCCTGAACGACCGCGCAGCTGGTTATCAATACGGCGAGACTCATGGCGTTCGGTGCCGATAATATGCAGACCACCCGCAGCCAGCACCGCATCGTGACGAACCTGCCAGTCGGCTTTGATCTGCGCAATCTGTTCCGGAGTCGGGTCTTCCAACTGGGCGATCTCAGCCTGCCAGCTACCGCCGAGCATAATGTCGGTACCACGACCGGCCATGTTGGTCGCAATGGTCACCGCAGACGGATAACCCGCCTGAGCGACGATATCCGCTTCGCTGGCATGGAATTTCGCGTTCAGCACGTTGTGCTTGATGCCCGCCTTCGTCAATTCATTAGAGACCACTTCTGATTTTTCGATAGAAATGGTCCCCACCAGCACCGGCTGGCCAGCGGCGGTACGCTGTTTGATATCTTCGATAATGGCCTGGATTTTTTCCGCTTCGGTCATATAAACCAGGTCCGCCATGTCTTTACGAATCATCGGGCGGTTGGTCGGAACCACAACGGTATCCAGCTTGTAGATCGAACTAAATTCAAACGCTTCGGTATCGGCAGTACCGGTCATCCCCGCCAGCTTCTCGTACAGGCGGAAATAGTTCTGGAAGGTAATTGAAGCCAGCGTCTGGTTTTCGTTCTGAATATCAACGCCTTCTTTTGCTTCAACGGCCTGGTGCAGACCATCGGACCAGCGACGCCCCTGCATCGTACGGCCGGTATGTTCGTCGACGATGATCACTTCGCCATCTTTAACGATGTAATCAACATCGCGGGTAAACAGCACGTGTGCGCGCAGCGCGGCGGTCACATGGTGCATCAGCATGATATTAGTCGGTGAGTACAGCGACTCGCCTTCTTCCATAATACCTTCATTTACCAGCAGCTCTTCAATCAGCACCAGACCGCGTTCGGTCAGGTTTACCTGACGCGCTTTCTCATCAACGGAGAAGTGTCCTTCGCCGGTAAAGGTCTCGGAGTCTTCTTTATCCTGACGTACCAGGTGCGGAATGATCTTGTTCACTTTCTTATACATTTCCGAGCTGTCTTCAGCCGGGCCGGAAATGATAAGCGGGGTACGCGCTTCATCGATCAGAATGGAGTCGACTTCATCCACCAGCGCATAGTGCAGTTTGCGCTGCACGCGCTCTTCAGGGCTAAACGCCATGTTGTCGCGCAGATAGTCAAAGCCATATTCGTTGTTGGTGCCGTAGGTGATATCGGCTGCGTAGGCTTCACGCTTGGCCGGCGCAGGCAGGCCGGACATGTTAATCCCAACGGTCATCCCCAGGAATTCAAACAGGGGGCGGTTGTTCTCCGCATCACGCTGCGCCAGATAATCGTTGACGGTGACCACGTGAACGCCTTTGCCGGTCAGCGCATTCAGATAGGCAGGCAGCGTTGCGGTCAGCGTTTTACCTTCACCGGTACGCATTTCTGCAATACAGCGGTCGTTGAGGACCATGCCGCCGAGCAGCTGAACGTCAAAGTGACGCATACCGAAGACGCGCTTACTGGCTTCACGCACGACGGCAAAGGCTTCCGGGATCAGGCTCTCCAGGCTTTCACCTTTTTCCAGGCGAGCGCGGAACTCCGCGGTTTTCCCTTTCAGTTCGTCATCGGAAAGCTTTTCCATGGAAGGTTCCATGGCGTTGATCACGTTGACGGCTTTGCGCATACGACGCAGCGTACGGTCGTTACGGCTGCCGAATACTTTAGTTAATAATTTGATTAGCATAATAAAATCTCAAACGCCCCGCGCTGCGGAGTCACAAAAAAATAGAATGGTCCGTTTTTGGTTTAGCTGAGGCGTTGAGGCCCGGCGCGAATGCCGGTAACCTGGCTAATCCAGGTACAGACGCGAAACGCGCGGTGGGAAAAAGAGGGGTTGTATGCCGCCAGGCGAACAATGGCAGGAGGTGTACTCTCCTGCGTCAACAGCGCGCTAAGCGTGTCAAGCAGAGCCAGATGCTGCGCCTGAAGCGGTGAAGACTCTTCCGCTACCGGCAGCGCCTGCGGCGCCATCGCAAAAGAGAGATGGCGAATAACCGTACGAATGGCGTGCTGATGCCAGTAATCAACGGTGAAATTAGGTCGACGGCTGGAAGATTCCAGCAGCGCTAGCTGAGAAAAATTAACTTTCGCAGGATTATGGTTGCTGGACGTCGTTTTAGCGGGCGACGCGGTCTCATGTTCATGACCATTGCTAAGCGCAGGCAGGCCGAGACTAGCCGCGACCATCCCCAACAGGAGATGCGGCCAGAAATACCGTCTGCCAAACTGTCGCCAGCGCGTCAGCAATCCACTCACTTACGTTACCTTTTGTTGGTAGCAACCCTGAGAAATATTTTGCGTCCAAATACTAACATTAATACGTCTTCACGGCAGCAGGAATGAGGTCTCAGGCGGGGTAAAAACGTTTAAAAAAGGAACGAACGCGCAAAAAATGCAGTTAAAAATCAAAGCAGGACGCAGCGAGAATATAAAAAAGAAAACGACTGGCTCCCTGGCCGGAGAGAGTACCAGGTTACCAGTCGAATTTACTGCCGGGTCTGACTTATGCCAGAACCAGCGTCGGAGCGCGGAACGCCAGCGGCATTTCTGCGTCGTCCTCGAAGGTCACATACTCCCAGGCTTCCTGTTTTGCCAGAACAGCCTGCAGCAGTTTGTTATTCAGCGCGTGACCGGATTTGTATGCCGTAAATGCACCGATAATATTGTGACCACACATAAAGAGGTCGCCAATGGCATCCAGCATTTTGTGACGGACAAACTCATCTTCAAAACGCAGACCGTCTTCGTTCAGTACGCGATAATCGTCAACAACGATGGCACAATCGAAGCTGCCGCCCAGGCACAGGCCGCGGGACTGCAGATATTCGATATCACGCATGAAGCCGAAGGTACGCGCGCGGCTAATCTGGCGCATAAACGCATCAGCCGAGAAGTTCATTGCGTAGCGCTGGCTGCTGGAGTCAATCGCCGGATGGTTAAAATCAATGGTGAAGTCCAGTGAAAAACCATTATACGGTTTGAATTCAGCCCATTTATCGCCATCTTCAACGCGAACCGTCTCTTTGATACGCACAAATTTCTTAGCGCAGTTCAGTTCATCGATGCCGGCATCCAGCAACAGATAAACGAACGGAGCCGCACTACCGTCCATAATCGGGACTTCCGGCGCATCGACTTCAATAATAATGTTGTCGATACCCAAGCCAGCCAATGCAGCATTGAGGTGCTCGACCGTCGATATCCGCACGTCATGCTCGTTGACCAGGCAAGTACAGAGCATGGTATCACGCACAGATTTGGCATCAGCCGGAAAATCAACCGGTGGATTCAAGTCGGTGCGACGATAGATGACCCCGGTATTTGCCGGCGCAGGGCGTAACGTCAGGGTGACTTTCTTGCCGGTATGCAAACCGACGCCAGTCGCCTGAACGATACGTTTAAGAGTCCTTTGTTTGATCATCGTATAATCTCGCCAAGTTACCTATCCAACCGAAGTGTACTATACATTCGGCAGGCCAGTTTAGCACAAAGAGCGCAGATGCCCAACTTCCAGCCAATTCTTAATCGGCTTGCTTACGCAGGAAGGCTGGGATATCCAGATAATCCGGCTCTTTCGCCGCCTGCGGCGTATTGTCGTTGACCACTTTTGCGGCCGGTTTCTGCTCTTGAGTCAATGGAGACATACCGTGCTGCTGGTAACGATCCATCACCGGCTGCTGCACCTGCTTGTTAGTCACCAGAGTAATTTCCGGACGTTTGTCCATACCGATACCGGTGGCAACAACGGTTACGCGCAGTTCGTCGTTCATATCCGGGTCCAGAGAAGTACCGATAACCACGGTGGCGTTATCCGAAGCAAATGCGCGGATAGTATTACCCACGGTCTCGAACTCATCCAGACGCAGATCGAAGCCCGCAGTGATGTTGACCAGAACGCCACGCGCGCCGGACAGATCGATATCTTCCAGCAGCGGAGAAGAAATCGCCATTTCAGCCGCTTCTTCCGCACGGTCTTCGCCGCTCGCCACGCCGGAGCCCATCATGGCGTAGCCCATTTCAGACATCACGGTACGCACGTCCGCAAAGTCGACGTTCATCAGGCCAGGACGGGTGATCAGTTCAGCGATACCCTGCACCGCGCCTTTCAGCACATCGTTTGCGGCGCCGAAGGCGTCAAGCAGAGAAATGCCGCGGCCCAGTACTTTCAGCAGCTTGTCGTTCGGGATGGTGATCAGCGAGTCGACGTGCTTGGATAGCTCGGTGATACCCTGCTCAGCGAACGCCATACGTTTCTTGCCTTCAAAATTGAAAGGCTTCGTCACCACGGCAACGGTCAGGATACCTAAATCTTTTGCAACTTCAGCAACCACTGGCGCAGCACCGGTTCCGGTACCGCCGCCCATGCCGGCTGCGATAAACACCATGTCGGCGCCGTCAAGAGCGGCACGCAACGCTTCACGGTCTTCATCCGCTGCGTTACGGCCGACTTCTGGGTTTGCGCCTGCGCCCAGACCTTTGGTAATACCGCTACCGATCTGGATAGTCTGGCCAACAGCCGTTTTGCGCAGAGCCTGCGCGTCGGTGTTCACCGCGAAAAACTCAACACCCTCAATGCGCTCGCGCACCATGTGCTCAACGGCGTTACCGCCGCCGCCGCCGACGCCGATGACTTTAATCACCGCGTCGTTGGTCAGTTCCATAGGTTCAAACATAATTTCTCTCTCCGTTGTGCCTGTCGCCTGAGATCGCTAATTTTCTGCGTTCTCTTAAAAAATTAAAACTCTTTTCGCAACCAACTGTTGAGTCGTTTGATCCACGACCCGACCGTTACGCGTTTTTCCACTTCTGCTTCACCACTGAGATGAGATTCCTTCCCGTAGTGCAGCAACCCAACCGCCGTCGAGTAATACGGCTCCTGGGCATAATCCGTTAATCCGGTAATGTTCAGCGGCGCGCCAATTCTCACCTGCGTATGGAATACGCGCTGCGCGCAGGCGGCAAGTCCTTCTATTTGCGCCGCACCGCCGGTTAATACAATGCCTGCCGCCAGGTGGTGCTTCACACCTTGCTGACGCAGCTGTTCCTGCAGTTGCAGAATCTCTTCATTCACGAGGTTGAGCAATTCGGTATAGCGTGGCTCAATCACCTCTGCCAGCGTCTGACGCTGCAGGCTGCGGGGCGGACGCCCGCCCACGCTCGGTACTTCGACGTTTTCATCTTTACCAACGATGGAGCCCAGCGCACAGCCGTGACGCACTTTAATGGCTTCCGCGTCGCTCGGCGGCGTACCGAAAGCGTAAGCAATATCGCTGGTCACCACGTTGCCCGCGTACGGGATCACTTTGGTATGACGCAGCGCGCCGCCGGTATATACCGCGATATCCATTGTACCACCGCCGATGTCCACCACGCAGACACCCAGTTCACGTTCGTCTTCCGTTAATACGGAATAGCTGGCGGCTAAACCGGCGAAAATGAGCTGATCAACTTTCAGACCGCAACGTTCCACCGCTTTGACAATATTTTTCGCCATATCGTTATGGCAGGTAATCAAATGCACTTTCGCCTGCATACGTACGCCAGACAATCCGACGGGGTTTTTGATTCCCTCCTGGTAGTCGATGGCGTACTCCTGCGGGATAACGTGCAGAACGCGATGTTCGTCGCGCACGCGAACCGATTTCGCGGTATGTACCACGTTTTCAACGTCGTCCTGCGTCACTTCTTCTTCTGAAATCGGCACCATGCCAATTTCATTTTGACAGCTGATATGTTTGCCTGAAAGCGCCAGATAGACTGACGAGATCTGGCAATCCGCCATCAGTTCGGCCTGGTCAATGGCGCGCTGTACGCATTTCACCACGGATTCCAGGTCGTTCACTCCGCCTTTATCCATACCACGCGATGGGCAACTGCCCACGCCAATGATATTAATCATACCGTCGGGCAGAACTTCCCCTACTAAAGCAGCAACCTTAGCGGTGCCAATCTCCAGTCCAACTACCAGTTTTCTGTCCGTCGCCTTGATCATTGTTGTTCTGCCTGTGCCTGATTCTGTTGTTGTTGAGTTTCCTCTACGGGAGCCGGTACCCAACCGACTGCCGCTCCCGAGTCATAACGCAAATCAACGTAGCTTATCCGTTTGCCGTCGGTCTGCGCCTGCTGCTGAAGAACCGGGTAGAGTTCCATAAAGCGCTGAAGCCGTTTCATGGTGTCACCCCGGCCAAGGTTGAGCTTAATATCGTTATTCAGCGTCAACTGCCAGGAACGACGCGCGGTCATTGCCGCCACTTTCAACGTGAACTTATCCTTTGCCAGCACCTGCCCCATGTCGCGGTATCCCTGAAGAACTTCGTTCTCGCTGCCTTCCGGGCCGTACAACATCGGTAAATTCTGTTTACTGGTGCGATCTGACGGCACGCTGAAAGAATTTCCGTCCACGTCTACCATATGCTGATCATTCCAGCGCGCAATCGGCACATATTCAACCAGATGAATCTTCAATTCGTCCGGCCACTGCTTTCTGACGCTCGCCTGCTTAATCCACGGCAGACGTTCAATCTGGCTTTGAATTATATTGACGTCCTGCGTCATAAAGGTGCCCGGCGACCCTAATGCCAGAATCGCCTGACGGATATCATCGTTGCGCGTGTAGTGACGCTCACCGGTGACCACCATCTTTGACAGCGGTAATCGCTGTGCATCCTCCATCCAGCCCAGAACCATCCATCCGCTGACCAGCACGGTACAGAGCACCGCCAGCAGGAAGAAAATACCTGCCAGACGAGAGCCATTACTTCGACGCGAAGAAGTTTCTTCTTCCTCTTCGTGGTTCCGCGTATTCAGCGCAGCCTGCGACATATCACCCCGCCAGGTCCAGAATTCGTACAACAAGCTGCGAGAAGCTCATCCCGGCCTGACGCGCCGCCATTGGCACCAGGCTATGGCTGGTCATGCCAGGAGAGGTGTTTGCTTCCAGCAGATAAAACTGGCCATCGCTGTCCAGCATCACATCAATTCGTCCCCAGCCGTAACAGCCAAGACTCTCCCAGGCTTTTTGTACCAGAGCCTGGATTTCCGACTCGCGCGCGGGATCTTCAAAACCTGGGCAGAAATATTGCGTTTCATCAGAGAGATACTTTGCTTCATAATCATAGAAGGTTCCAGCCGCCTGGATACGTATTGACGGTAAAATTTCTTCTCCGACGATGGCGACAGTAAATTCCGGCCCACTGAGCCATTTTTCAATCAGAACTTCATCATCATGCTGAAAAGCCAGCGCCAGTGCATTTTGTAATGCACAACTTTCGTTGACTTTGGACATACCGACGCTGGAGCCTTCCCGGCTCGGTTTTATAATCAATGGCAGTCCGAGGGCCGAGATTTGCTGTTCAACTTCAGCAGAAAGCCCCGCGTCGAACTGTTTACGCGTTAGCGCAACCCATGGCGCAACGGGTAACCCCGCGCCCTGCCACAGTAATTTACTGCGCAGCTTATCCATTGAGATAGCAGAAGCCATCACGCCGCTGCCCGTGTAGGGGAGTTGAATGAGCTCCAGCAGCCCCTGCAACGTACCATCTTCGCCGCCGCGGCCGTGCAACGCAATAAACGCTTTCTGAAAACCCATATTTTTCAATTGGGTAATATCGGTATCGCGCGGGTCGACAGGATGCGCATCGACACCAGCTTCACGCAGACCGGCAAGCACCGCCGAACCTGAATTGAGCGAGACTTCACGTTCAGCGGAGGTTCCGCCGAAGAGGACCGCGATTTTATCAGCCATGGCGTTCCTCCTGCGTTGTTTGCGGTTGCAATTTAATTTCCGCCAGGTGACGAGCGATTTTTCCGATATTTCCCGCCCCCTGAACCAGCACCAGATCGTTGCCGGTCAATACCGAAGCCAACATTTCCGCCGCTTGCGCCGGGTCGGAAACCAGGATCGGGTCGACTTTACCGCGCCCGCGAATCGTACGGCACAGCGAGCGGCTATCGGCGCCAGGAATGGCGGCTTCGCCAGCGGAATAAACGTCCAGCATCAGCAGCGCGTCAACCTGGGTCAGCACGTTGGCGAAATCGTCGTACAGATCGCGCGTACGGGTAAAACGATGCGGCTGAAACAGCATAACCAGATTTTTATCCGGCCAGCCCGCCCGCGCCGCTTTGATGGTGGCATCCACTTCCGTAGGATGATGGCCATAATCATCGATCAGCATCGCGGTGCCGCTTTTACCGTTAACCTCAGCTAACGGATATTCGCCAAGGAAATCAAAACGACGGCCGGTACCCTGGAAGCTTTCCAGCGCGCGCAGGATAGCTTCATCATCAATACCCTCTTCCGTCGCAACGGCCACCGCCGCCGCCGCATTCAGCGCATTGTGGCGACCTGGAGCGTTCAGCGTTACCTGAATAACATCTTTATCCTGACGTACCAGACGGAAATGCCCCTGGGCGCCGACCTGACGATACTCTTCCACGCGAACGTCGGCATCATCGCTGAAGCCGTAGGTGGTTATCTGGCGGCCAACGCGCGGCAGCAGTTCACGGATAACCGGATCGTCCACGCACATCACCGCACGACCGTAGAACGGCAGATTGTGCAGGAAGTTAATAAACGTCTGCTTCAGGTTTTCGAAGTCGCCATGGTAGGTATCCATATGATCGGCTTCGATATTGGTCACGATAGCAACCATCGGTTGTAAATGCAGAAACGAAGCGTCGCTTTCGTCCGCTTCGGCAATCAGGTAGCGGCTGTGGCCAAGACGGGCGTGGACGCCAGCGGCTTTCACCAGACCGCCGTTTACGAAGGTTGGATCAAGTCCCGCTTCAGCATAAATGCTCGATACCATCGCCGTGGTCGTGGTTTTTCCGTGCGTGCCAGCAATGGCAATGCCGTGACGAAAACGCATCAGCTCCGCCAGCATCTCGGCGCGACGAATAACCGGAATACGCGCTTCGTGGGCGGCGACAATCTCCGGGTTATCCGCAGAAATTGCGCTGGAAACGACGACAACGCTCGCATCGCGCACGTTCTCAGGGCGATGGTTGAAATAAATCGTGGCGCCAAGCTGAGCCAGCTGCTGAGTCACCGGATTCGGCGCCAGATCGGAGCCGCTAATCTGATAACCTTCGTTGGCCAGAACTTCGGCAATACCGCCCATGCCGGCACCGCCAATGCCAACAAAGTGAATGTGCCGGACGCGACGCATCTCGGGCACTATGGAACGCAGTTTTGCCAGATCTTGTGTATTCATTCTTTACGCCATCAACTTCTTTATTCGGACGGTGATCATCACCGCGATTAGCGCGCCAGTGCTGCGGCGCTCACTTCTTCTGCTACCCGTTCGGTAGCGTCCGGAATCGAGGCTCTACGCGCTCGCTCCGCCATATCCAGCAGCGTTTCGCGATCCCAACTTGCCAGGGTTTGCGCGACGGCCTCCACGGTAAACTGCGGCTGCTCAAGGATCTTCGCTGCCCCGGCTTTCTCCAGCGGCAGCGCATTCCAGTACTGCTGACGATCTTTGTGCTGAAAAGGCACAAACAGCGCCGGTAAACCAGCGGCGGCAATTTCGCTCACCGTCAGCGCTCCGGAACGACACACAACAACATCGGCCCAGGCATATGCCGCCGCCATGTCGTCAATAAACTCGGTAACTTTGTGCTGAGGCTGCCCGGCATCGCAATAGGCCTGCTGCACGGTTTCCTGACCGCCTTTACCGCTCTGGTGCCAGATGGTGACAGAAACACCGAGCTTCGCCGCCACCTGCGGCATCGTCTGATTGAGCACGCGCGCGCCCTGCGAACCGCCCACCACCAATACGCGAATCGGTCCCTGACGTCCGGCTAACCGCTGCTCCGGCAGCGCCAGCGCCAGCACATCGGTGCGAACCGGGTTACCCACAACATCAGCATGCGGGAAAGCGCCGGGGAACGCCTGCATCACTTTTTTAGCGATTTTCGCCAGCCATTTATTCGTCAGGCCGGCAATACCGTTCTGTTCATGCAGCACAACCGGGATCCCCAGCGACCATGCCGCCAGACCGCCGGGGCCGGAAACGTATCCGCCCATACCCAGCACCACGTCCGGCTGAAAACGCTGCATAATCGCCCGCGCCTGACGCCAGGCGTTGAAAATACGCACCGGCGCCAGCAGCTGCGCCTTCAGGCCCTTGCCGCGCAGGCCGGAAATCTGAATGAAATCAATTTCAATGCCGTTCTTCGGCACTAAATCCGCTTCCATACGATCCGCGGTGCCCAGCCAGCGAACCTGCCAGCCCTGGTCCATTAAATGGTGCGCAACCGCCAGTCCCGGGAACACATGTCCGCCGGTACCGCCCGCCATCACCATTAACCGCTTTTCCTGACCGCTCATCGAACACCCCGTGTAAACGCCTGGGCTTTTTCCAGGCGCGTTTCATAATCAATTCGTAACAGCAACATGATGGCCGTCGACATAATCAGCAAGCTTGACCCGCCGTAGCTGATCAGCGGCAGCGTCAGGCCTTTAGTTGGCAGCATACCCGCCGCCGCGCCGACGTTAACCAAAGCCTGGAAGCTAAACCAAATTCCAATGGCGCAGGCCAGAAATCCGGAGAAACGGTGGTCAATCTCCAGCGCCTTACGGCCAATGGACATGGCGCGAAAAGCGACGAAGAATACCATTAAAAGAGCGAGTACCACACCGATATAACCGAGCTCTTCGCCGATAATGGCGAAGATGAAATCGGTATGCGCCTCCGGCAAATACTCCAGTTTCTGCACCGAATTGCCCAGGCCTTGCCCCCACATTTCGCCGCGACCAAAAGCCATCAGCGACTGGGTCAGCTGATAGCCGCTGCCGAACGGATCTTCCCACGGGTTCCAGAAAGAGGTTACGCGGCGAATACGATACGGCTCGGCGAGAATCAGCAGGACAACCGCTGAGATCCCCATCCCGATAATGGCGATGAACTGCCACAGCTTGGCCCCCGCCAGGAACAACATGGCCAGGGTGGTCACAAACAGCACGACGACGGTCCCGAGGTCAGGCTGCGCCAGCAGTAAAATCGCCAGTACGAAAATCACGCCCATCGGCTTTAAAAAGCCGCGCAGGTTGTTACGCACTTCGTCGCCTTTACGCACCAGGTAGTTGGCGATGTAGCAGAACAGCGACAGCTTGGTGAACTCCGCAGGCTGGATACGCAGCGGCCCCAGCGCAATCCAGCGCGATGCGCCGTTGACCGAGCTGCCGACCACCAGAACAATCAGCAGCATGACGATAGAGGCGATCAGCATCGCGGTACTATGGCGCTGCCAGAACTCCATCGGCAGGCGCAGCGTCACCATCGCCAGCCCTAAAGCCAGCAGGATGTATAAGCCATCGCGCTTGGCAAACAGAAATGGATCGTTAGCCAGACGCTGGCCTACCGGCATCGACGCCGAGGTCACCATAATGAAGCCGATCGCGGCCAGGCCAAAGGTCAGCCACAGCAGCATCCGGTCATACATGACCAGACTATCGGTATCTTTTTGCCGCGAGCCCATCACCCAGCCTTTCAGCGCGGCGAACAGCCATGCGAAAATAAACATTCCCGGCAGACGCGGCAGTCTCAGCCGTGGCATTTTCAGGCGCGGGAGTGATAAACGCATCAACCTAACTCCTTCGCCAGGCGAGCAAAGACGTCGCCGCGTTGTTCAAAGTTTTTAAACTGATCGAGGCTGGCGCACGCCGGGGATAGCAGAACCATATCGCCCGGGACAACCTGTGGCGCAATCTGGCGCATCGCCTGCTCCATGGTTTCCGTTTGCACAGCGACATCCGGGCGAAGGGCAGCCAGCTGCGCGCCGTCGCGGCCAAAGCAGTACAGGCGGACGTTGTCGCCGGTCAGGTAACGGCTTAACGGCGTGAAATCAGCCGATTTCCCATCGCCGCCCAGCAGCAGATACAGCGTTCCGTCAAGCTGCAGTCCATTGAGCGCCGCTTCAGTACTGCCGACGTTCGTGGCTTTAGAATCGTTGATCCAGCGCACGCCGTTGTGCTCCAGCACCTGCTGGAAACGATGCGCCAGGCCGGTAAATGTCGTCAGCGCTTTCAGGCTGCTGGCGCGCGGCAAACCTGCGGCGTCCGCCAGGGCCAGCGCAGCCAGGGCGTTACTGTAGTTGTGCTGGCCGCTAATCTTCATCTCTTTGACGTTGAGCACTTTCTCGCCTTTAACGCGCAGCCAGGTTTCCCCTTGCTGACGATTCAGGTGATAGTCGCCAACGTCTACGCCGAAGCTGATGCAACGATCGTCAGCGCCGCGTACCGGCATGGTTAACGCATCGTCGGCGTTGACGATACAGGCTCGCGCATTTTCGTAAACTCGCAGTTTGGCGGCGCGGTACTGCTGGAGCCCCAGCGGATAGCGGTCCATATGATCTTCGGTGACGTTAAGGATCGTCGCCGCTACCGCCCGCAGGCTCGAAGTGGTTTCCAACTGGAAGCTGGAAAGCTCCAGGACATAGAGTTCGCGCTCAGGATCCAGCAGCATCAGCGCCGGCAGGCCAATATTGCCGCCTACGCCGACGTCCAGACCCGCCGCCTTCGCCATTTCCCCTACCAGCGAAGTGACGGTGCTTTTACCGTTAGACCCGGTGATAGCAATAATCGGCGCCTGCGCCTCGCGGCAGAACAGTTCGATATCGCCGACAATTTCTACGCCTGCATCCGCCGCCGCGCTCAGGGAAGGATGCGCCAGCGCGATGCCCGGGCTGGCGACAATCAGGTCAGCCGTCAACAGCCAGTCTTCGTTCAGACCGCCAACATAGCGCTCAACGGCTTCCGGCAGTTTATCCAGCCCCGCAGGCGCAACGCGGGTATCCATCACCCGCGGCGTCACGCCGCGGGCCATGAAAAAGTCCACGCATGACAGGCCGGTCATACCCAGCCCAATAATGACGACTTTTTTACCCTGATAATCTGCCATGATTAACGTACCTTCAGCGTCGCCAGGCCTATCAG
This sequence comes from Klebsiella grimontii, assembly GCF_900200035.1. GTDB lineage: Bacteria > Pseudomonadota > Gammaproteobacteria > Enterobacterales > Enterobacteriaceae > Klebsiella > Klebsiella grimontii. Next base: position 268,466 of record NZ_FZTC01000014.1, on the reverse strand, counting down.
CACCAGCATCAGCGAAATAATCCAGAAGCGCACGATCACGCGCGGTTCCGGCCAGCCTTTCAGTTCATAGTGATGGTGGATCGGCGCCATGCGGAAAATGCGCTGACCGCGCAGCTTGAAGGAGCCGACCTGCAGAATCACCGAGAGCGTTTCCACTACGAATACGCCGCCCATAATCACCAGCAGAAACTCCTGGCGCAGCAGCACGGCGATAATACCCAGCGCACCGCCGAGCGCCAGAGAACCCACATCGCCCATAAAGACCTGCGCCGGATAGGTGTTAAACCACAAGAAGCCCAGCCCCGCGCCGACAATCGCCGTACAGACGATCACCAGTTCACCGGCATGACGCAAATAAGGGATATGCAGGTAGTTGGCGAAATTCATGTTCCCCGTCGCCCACGCGACCAGCGCGAATCCGGCGGCAACAAATACGGTCGGCATAATCGCCAGCCCATCGAGGCCGTCGGTCAGGTTGACCGCATTCCCGGTTCCGACGATGACAAAGTAGGCCAGCAGGACGTAGAACAGGCCCAGCTGCGGCATGACGTCTTTGAAGAACGGCACCACCAGTTGAGTCGCCGGCGTATCTTTCCCCGCCATGTACAGCGCAAAGGCAACGCCCAGCGCAATCACCGACATCCAGAAGTATTTCCAGCGGGCAATCAGGCCTTTGGTATCTTTACGCACCACTTTGCGATAGTCATCGACGAAGCCGATGATGCCGTAGCCGACCAGAACCGTCAGTACGCACCAGACGTAGGGGTTGGATGGGTAAGCCCACAGCAGAACGGAGACCACAATGGCGGTCAGGATCATAATCCCACCCATCGTTGGCGTACCGCGCTTACTAAAGTGAGATTCCGGGCCATCATTACGCACAACCTGGCCAAAGGAGAGTTTTTGCAGACGGGCAATCATGCGCGGGCCCATCCACAAAGAGATGAACAGCGCGGTCAGCAGGCTGACGATGGCGCGAAACGTCAGGTAGGAAAAGACGTTAAAGCCTGAATAATATTTGACCAAATGTTCGGCCAGCCATACTAACATGTTCCGTTCTCCTGTAATGCGCGTACTACCACTTCCATGGCGGCACTACGTGAACCCTTCACTAAAATGGTCATAATTTTGTGTTCTGACAGCAGCGCTTGCAGCCGCGTTACCAGCAGCGCTTTATCGTTAAAGTGTTCACCGACGCCGCTGGCGCCGCTGATCTCCGCGCTCAAGGAACCTACGCTCAGTACGCGATCGAGCCCGGCTGCTTTTGCCGCTTCGCCCACCTGGCGATGGCACGCCTGGCTTTCCGCGCCGAGTTCAGCCATATCGCCGACCACCAGCACCCGGTAGCCCGGCATCTCAGATAGCACCTGCACCGCGGCGGTCAGCGAGCCGACGTTAGCGTTATAGGAATCATCCAGCAGGAGCTGGCTATCGGTCAGCTGAATCGGGAATAAACGCCCCGGCACCGCTTTCAGATCTTTCAGCCCCGCTTTAATTGCCTCATGCGTCGCGCCTACCGCCATGGAAAGCGCCGCTGCGGCCAGCGCGTTGGCGATGTTATGGCGCCCCGGCAGCGGCAGCAGCACATCAACGCTGCCGGTTGGGGTTTGCAGAGTAAATTCGGTCCCGTGCGAAGTCACATGAACGTTGGTTGCCGTGAAGTCGCTATTGGCGGCGTTCGGCGAGAAGCGCCAGGTTTTACGATCGCCAATGACGCTTTGCCAGTTCAGCCAGTCATTATTGTCGGCGTTCATAATCGCGATGCCGTTGAGCGGCAGGCCGGTGTAAATTTCGCCCTTCGCTTTCGCCACGCCTTCCAGGGAACCAAAACCTTCCAGGTGCGCGGCGGCCAGGTTATTCACTAACGCCGCTTCAGGTCGCGTCAGGCTGACGGTCCAGGCAATTTCGCCCTGGTGATTGGCGCCTAGTTCGATAACCGCGTAGTCATATTCTTTGGTGAGACGCAGCAGCGTCATCGGCACGCCGATATCATTGTTCAGGTTGCCAGCGGTATACAGCGTATTGCCGCACTGGCTCAGAATCGCGGCGGTCATCTCTTTGACCGAGGTCTTGCCTGAAGATCCGGTCAGCGCGACCACGCGCGCCGGAACCTGCTGGCGCACCCACGCGGCCAGTTCGCCGAACGCCAGACGCGTATCCTTCACCACCACCTGCGGCAAATCGCAGGCCAGCCGCCGGCTGACCAACAATGCGCCCGCGCCGGCAGCCTTAGCCTGTTCGGCAAAGTCATGTGCGTCAAAGCGCTCGCCTTTTAGCGCCACGAACAGGCAGCCCGCCGTGACCTTACGGGTGTCAGTGGTGACGTCTTCGATCGCCACATCGCTGCCGTGCAGCTCGCCGCGCGTAATGTCGGCAAGCTGGCTGAGAGTCAAGCGAATCATGCTACCGCCCCCAGCAGACGCGCCACGGTGACGCGATCGGAGTAATCGAGTCGGCGATTGCCGACAATTTGATAATCCTCGTGGCCTTTACCCGCCACCAGAACGACGTCGTTTTCTTTCGCCTGCATTACCGCGTTGGTCACCGCCTCCGCGCGCCCTTCCACCGCTTTGGCATGGCCCGCATCGAGCATACCGGCCAGGATATCGTTGATAATCGCCCGCGGCTCTTCGGTACGCGGGTTGTCATCGGTGACAACCACGATATCGGCAAACTCTTCGGCGATCGCCCCCATCAGCGGGCGCTTGCCTTTGTCGCGGTCTCCGCCGCAGCCGAACACGCACCACAGTTTACCGTTGCAGTGCAGACGCGCCGCCTGCAGCGCTTTTTCCAGCGCGTCGGGCGTGTGGGCATAATCAACCACGACGGTCGGTTTACCCGGCGCGCTGAACACTTCCATACGCCCGCAAACCGGCTGCAGGCGCGCGGCGGTTTTCAGCAGTTCGGCCAGCGGATAGCCCAGCGCCAGCAGAGTGGCTAACGCCAGCAGCAGGTTGCTAACGTTGAAGGCGCCCATCAGGCGGCTTTCGATCTCGCCGTTGCCCCAACTGGAGGCAAACTGAATGGTGGCGCCGCTGTCGTGATAGTTCACGGCGGTTGCTTTCAGCCAACGCCCCCGGCAGTTCGGGTTAATGTGGTCTTCCATTGATACGGCCACCGCATCCGGCAGCTTCGCCAGCCAGCGGCGACCGACTTCATCGTCCGCATTGACAATCGCCTGACCGCAATGATGGGTTGAATAGAGCAGCCATTTCGCCGCTTCGTAATGCTCCATATCACCGTGATAATCAAGGTGATCGCGGCTCAGGTTGGTGAAGACCGACGCGGCAAACTGCAGCGCGGCGACGCGATGCTGCACCAGCCCGTGGGAAGAGACTTCCATCGCGGCGAACGTCGCCCCCTGCCCTGCCAGGCCAGAGAGTACGTGTTGAACATCAACCGCCGAACCGGTGGTGTTTTCCGTGGGGATAACTTTCTCCAGCAGGCCATTGCCTACGGTTCCCATGACCGCGCTGGTTTCTCCCAGCAGCTGCGCCCATTGCGCCAGCAGTTGGGTGGTGGTGGTCTTGCCGTTAGTCCCGGTGACGCCAACCAGGCGCAGTTGTTCCGAAGGCTGATGGTAAAAACGTCCGGCCAGCGCGGATAAGCGCTCGTTGAGTTGGCTCAGATAGATAACCGGCACACCGTGCATTTCACGGATTTCGCCATCATGAGCCTCATCTTTGGCCTCAGCAATAATGGCAGCAACACCTTGCGCTATCGCCTGCGGGATATAACGACGCCCGTCCGCCTGATGACCTAAAACCGCGACAAAAAGATCGCCAGAAGCAGCCACCCGGCTGTCCAGCGTCATTTCTCGCAGAATTCGCTCCGGCGCATTTGGCACCCACGGAGCGAGAAGGTCGCGCAAATTACGATCTGCCACCTGTTCCCTCGCCTTGATTAATCACTAATTCACTTTTTTCAGCCGTTGCCAGCGCATCCGGTTCAATGTTCATGGTACGCAGTACGCCGCCCATGATGGCACCGAAGACCGGCGCGGAAACGGCGCCGCCATAGTATTTACCCGCCTGCGGATCGTTGATCACCACCACCAGCGCAAAACGCGGGTGGCTGGCGGGCGCAACGCCTGCGGTGTAAGCAATATATTTGTTGATGTAGCGGCCGTCGGGCCCCACTTTCTTCGCCGTACCGGTTTTAATAGCGATGCGATAGCCTTTAATCGCCGCCTTCACGCCGCCGCCGCCGGGCAGCGCTACGCTTTCCATCATGTGAACAACGGTACGAACGAGTGATTCCGGGAAGACGCGCTCGCCCGGAACCGGTGGATCAACTTTGGTAATCGACAGCGGGCGATAGATGCCGTAGCTGCCGATCGTTGCGTAGACTCGCGCTAACTGTAACGGGGTTACCATTAGCCCATAGCCGAAAGAAAAGGTGGCCCTCTCTATGTCAGACCACCGTTGTTTTTGAGGGTATAAGCCACTGCGTTCTCCGACCAACCCCAAATTGGTCGCTTTTCCAAGTCCAAAACGTGAGTAAGTGTCTACTAACGCTGAGGACGGCATCGCTAACGCCAGCTTGGAAACACCGACGTTACTCGACTTCTGTAGCACCCCGGTCAGGGTCAATTCGCTGTAGCGCGCCACGTCTTTGATTTCGTGGCCGTTAATTCGATAGGGAATGGTGTTCAGTACGGTATTTTCGTTAACAATGCCGCGCTGAAGCGCCGTCATCACTACCATCGGTTTTACCGTTGAACCTGGCTCAAACACGTCGGTAATGGCGCGGTTACGCATGGTATCTTTGGAGGTGCCCGCGAAATTGTTCGGGTTGTAGGATGGGCTGTTGGCCATCGCCAGCACTTCGCCGGTGTTGACGTCAACCAGAACCGCAGTACCTGACTCCGCTTTGTTAAACGCCACCGCATTATTCAGCTCGCGATACACCAGCGCCTGCAGGCGCTCATCAATGCTCAGCGCCAGGTTATGCGCGGCCTGGCTATCGGTAGACGAGATATCTTCGATGACCCGCCCGTAGCGGTCTTTACGCACGATACGCTCGCCGGGCTGGCCGGTGAGCCACTTATCAAAGCTCTTCTCAACGCCCTCAATCCCCTGGCTATCGACGTTAGTGAAGCCAATGAGGTGAGCGGTTACTTCGCCCGACGGATAGTAGCGGCGCGACTCTTCCCGCAGATGAATGCCCGGCAGCTTGAGTTTGCGGATGTAATCGGCCATATCAGGGTTAACCTGACGCGCCAGATAGATAAAACGCATCCGCGGATTGGTATTGATACGCGATGCCAGCTGATCCAGCGGCATATTCAGCGCATCGGCCAGCGCCTTCCAGCGGTTGTCGAGCGTCACGCCGCCGGCTTCATGCAGCTCTTTCGGGTCAGCCCAGATGGCTTTTACCGGTACGCTCACCGCCAGCGGGCGGCCGGAACGATCGGTTATCATGCCGCGCGCGGTGGAGACCTCCTGCACGCGCAGAGAACGCATGTCCCCCTGACGTACCAGCATGTCCGGGCTAATTACCTGTAGCCAGGCCACGCGGCCCAGCAGGAAGCCCAGCGCCAGCAGAATACAGCCGCACAGCAACGCAAAACGCCAACTGATAAAGTTGGCCTGTTCTTCCTGACGTTTTGCTTTTGGCGTTTTCGGCGCTGCTTTCATGCGTCGCAATAATCCTTATTTCTGTACAACGATATTTTCTTGTGATGGATCGACGTGCTGCATCTGCAGCTTCTCGGTCGCGATCCGCTCAACCCGACTGTGATCGCCGAGAGCGTTCTCTTCGAGGATCAGGTTGCGCCATTCAATATCCAGCGCGTCGCGTTCCAGCACCAGCTGTTCGCGCTGCGCGGTTAAGAGGCGAGTATGGTGCGCCGTTGTCACCACCGTAATCGCCGTGATAATGATGCAAATGAACAGGCAGAGTGGCAGCTTCCCAAACCGCAGAAGGTCGTCTCCGATCACGCCAGGCAAAGCATGGCGCTCGTTGCTTCCTATCGACCCTTTCACCTTGCTTAGGGCTTCTGTCACTCTGCCGATCATGCGTTCGTCCTCTCTGCAATACGCAGAACTGAACTACGGGCACGAGGATTTTCAGCTACCTCTTTTTCGCCCGGCATCAACTTGCCTAATGCTCTTAGCTCACGGCCGCCCAGTTTTTTAAGCTGCTCTTCGGTCATCGGTAACCCTGCCGGAACCTGCGGACCGCGGCTTTGCTCGCGCATAAAGCGCTTCACAATACGGTCTTCCAGCGAGTGGAAACTGATGATTGAGAGCCGCCCGCCCGGGGCCAGCACGCTGAGCGAGCTTTTTAGCGCCTGCTCTATCTCCTCCAGTTCACTGTTCACCCAAATGCGCACCGCCTGGAAGGTACGGGTCGCGGGATGTTTGAATTTGTCTTTCACCGGCGTCGCCGCCGCAACGACTTCCGCCAGCTCTTTGGTGCGGGTCATCGGTTCGATGCGGTTGCGTTCGACGATGGCGCGGGCGATGCGTTTACCAAAGCGCTCTTCGCCAAAGGTTTTGATAACCCAGGCGATGTCCGCCTCGTCGGCGGTTTGTAGCCATTCAGCGGCAGATTGACCGCGCGTCGGATCCATACGCATATCCAGCGGGCCATCGCGCATAAACGAAAAACCACGTTCAGCGTCATCCAGCTGCGGCGAGGAGACGCCAAGATCGAGCAAAATACCGTCGATCTTACCGGTGAGATTGCGCTCGCCAACATAGTCGGCCAGCTGAGAAAAAGGACCATGAACGATGGAAAAGCGGGGATCATCGATAGTTTTCGCGACGGCGATAGCCTGCGGATCGCGATCGATCGCCAGCAGACGTCCCTCCGCTCCCAGCTGGGAGAGAATCAGGCGCGAGTGGCCGCCGCGACCAAAGGTACCATCAATGTAGATACCATTTGGACGAATATTCAGGCCGTTAACGGCTTCATCCAGCAGTACCGTAGTGTGTTTATAATTTTCCATCATTTTACAAAGACAAATCCTGCAGGCGCTCCGACAGTTCCCCGGAAGCGGACTGCTCAGCGTCGATATCTTCCTTGACCCGTTGATACCAGGTCGTTTCATCCCACAGCTCAAACTTATTGAACTGCCCGACCAGCATCACTTCTTTTGTCAGCCCGGCATGTTGCCGCAGCACCGGCGCTATTAATAGCCGCCCGGCGCTATCCATCTGACATTCGCTGGCATGTCCCAAAAGCAAACGCTGTACGCGCCGCTCGGTGGGGTTCATGCTCGATAAACGCGATAATTTTTGCTCAATGATTTCCCATTCAGGCAAAGGGTAAAGCAGCAGGCACGGGTGATGGATGTCAATGGTGCACACCAATTGACCGGAAGCATCCTCGATCAGCCCGTCGCGGTAGCGCGTCGGTACGGCCAGACGGCCTTTGCTGTCGAGATTGACTAACGTTGCCCCACGGAACATGCCAGCCTCACCCCTTTTCGCCACTTTACCCCACAAATTCCCACAAGAAGGAGTTTACGGAGCGGAGGAAAAGCTTGTCAAGCCAGCACGAATGCCAACAGAGCTCAAAAACCCATTATTTACAGCCGATATTCGCCCTGAGGAAAAATCAACCAACAAACGAGGCAAATTAACGTTATGAATATCGGTAAGAAAACAACCAACAAACTTGTAACAGTTAAAGCAGCAAAATATCTTCGCGGGGAAAATATAAAGTGTCAGTTTGCGACGCGAGCGGCATTTTAGGCCATTCTGGTGACCGTTAACAGTACCAGTTTTCGCAGGAGAGGCACTCTTACTGCGGAGTACAGCGCTTATGGCTTTCATAATAGCGAGGAAACGGGTGTTAATTCAGCAACTCACCCGCCGAATGTAACAAAATAATACAACTAAATTCATTAATCCCTTAATGGGCTAATTAAAGCGCAAAATAAAGAAGGCTAAGAATAAAATTAAAAGAGATGTCAGGAAGATTAAGGATTTGTCTGAAAGATGCTTAACCCTGCAATTTTTACGTCATCTCATCGAATTATCGCCAGACGCGTAACCGTCTGGCGAATGCGTAACGAATAATTCTGATAACGCACTAGCGGCGGTTCAGACTGCCGCGGCGATAAAGATTGCGCCGAATGCGGCTTAACCCCGGTTTCGGCTTCCGCGGTTCATCAAGGCTGGCGAGCACAATCTCCAGCACGCGTTCCGCAACGTCGCGATGACGCTGAGCAACGGCTAAAACGGGGCACTGGAGGAAATCCAGCAGCTCATTATCGCCAAAAGTCGCAATCGCCAGTTCCGAAGGCAGCTTCCCTTCCCGGCGCAGCGTGACGTCCATCACCCCCTGCAGTAACGGAAATGAAGTTGTAAACAGCGCCTGAGGCATCGGATGAGTTTCCAGCCACTTTTCGAAAAGCTGGGCCGCGGCTTCGCGCTCGTAGCTGTTAGCGTAGAGGAAATGCACCTCTCGCGGATCGTCCTTCCACGCCGTACGGAATCCCTGCTCACGCAGGAAGCTCACCGAAAGTTCCGGCAGTGCGCCAAGGTACAGCACCGTTTCAGCAGGGAATTTACGTAACTCCGCCCCAAGCATTTCAGCGTCGTCCTGATCGGCGCCGACGACGCTGGTGAAGTGCTCACGATCGAGCGCGCGGTCAAGGGCAACAATCGGGAACGGATCGTTAGCCCAGCGCTGATAGAACGGATGCTCAGGAGGTAATGAGGTGGAAACGATAATCGCATCGACCTGACGCTGCAGCAGATGCTCAATGCAACGCATTTCGTTATCCGGTTGATCTTCGGAACAGGCGATCAGCAGCTGATAGCCGCGCTGGCGCGCCTGACGCTCCAGGTAATTTGCGATGCGCGTATAGCTGGTGTTTTCCAGGTCCGGGATAACCAGGCCAATGGAACGCGTACGTCCTGCACGCAAGCCTGCAGCAACCGCATTCGGGTGATAGTTGTGCTCACGAACAACCGCCATCACCTTTTCAACAGTTTTATCGCTGACGCGATACTGCTTCGCTTTACCATTAATCACATAGCTAGCGGTAGTTCGAGAGACACCGGCCAGCCGGGCGATTTCATCCAGTTTCACAATTGCCCCTTGGGTAATAAGTACAGAACATAACCATTCTTCAGGTATGGATTCGTTTTTATAACATCTAAGCGCAGAAAAGTAAGTGCAGCAACCGCTTTAGTCCACAGTTCCCACCGATTTCGCAAAAAAATAGCCCGACAGGGGGTGTCGGGCTATTTTTACGTCAGTTTGCGCTGCTCAGCGCATGATTTTGTCGCCACGCGACAATCCGACAACGCCGGAGCGGGCTACCTCAACAATACGAGCCACATCGCGCAGCGACGCTAAAAACGCATCAAGCTTGTCGCTGGTTCCCGCCAACTGAACGGTATAGATAGACGGCGTGACGTCGATAATTTGTCCGCGGAAGATTTCCGTATTGCGCTTGACCTCATCGCGCCCATAGCCGCTGGCCTGCACTTTCACCAGCATAATCTCGCGCTCTACGTGCGCGCCTTGCCCGAGTTCGTTAACGCGCAGAACGTCCACCAGCTTGTGCAGCTGCTTTTCGATCTGCTCAATCGCTTTCTCATCGCCAACGGTCTGAATCGTCATTCTGGATAACGTCGGATCGTCCGTCGGCGCTACCGTCAGGCTTTCAATATTATAACCGCGCTGTGAAAAGAGGCCGATCACGCGGGATAAAGCGCCCGATTCGTTCTCCAGTAATACTGATAATATCCGGCGCATAATCAGGTCCTCTCCGTTTTGCTCAGCCACATCTCGTCCATACCGCCGCCACGAATTTGCATGGGGTATACATGCTCACTGCCGTCAACCGTGACATCGACAAAAACCAGTCGATTGTTACGTACCTGCTCCAGCGCCTCGGCTAGCTTCGCTTCCAGCTCCTGCGGGTCGCTAATACGAATTCCCACATGGCCGTAGGCTTCCGCTACGCGAGCAAAATCAGGCAATGACTCCATATAGGACTGCGAATGACGGCCGGAGTAGAGCATATCCTGCCACTGCTTCACCATCCCGAGATAGCGGTTATTAAGGTTCAGCACCAGCACCGGCAGCTCGTACTGCAGCGCGGTGGAGAGCTCCTGAATATTCATCTGGATGCTGCCGTCGCCGGTCACGCAAATCACCGTTTCTTCCGGCAGCGCCATCTTCACGCCCAGCGCGGCGGGAAGGCCGAATCCCATGGTCCCGAGACCACCGGAGTTAATCCAACGCCGCGGTTTGTCGAAAGGATAATAGAGCGCCGCGAACATCTGATGCTGACCGACGTCGGACGTCACGTACGCATCGCCGTGAGTCAGCCGCCAGATGGTTTCAATTACCGCCTGCGGTTTAATCTTGCCGCTTTGCGTGTCGTATTGCAGGCAGTGACGCGCGCGCCACTGTTCAATCTGCTGCCACCAGTCGCGGATTTCATCCAGCGGCTGCTGGGTCTCCTCGTGTTCGAGCAGCTCCAGCATCTGTTCCAGCACCAGGCGGGCGTCGCCAACGATAGGCACGTCGGCAGGCACCGTCTTGGATATAGAAGTAGGATCGATATCGATATGCAGTACCGTCGCGTTCGGACAGTACCTGGCCAGATTATTTGTCGTACGATCGTCGAAGCGCACGCCAACGGCGAAAATCACGTCGGAATTGTGCATGGTCATGTTGGCTTCATAAGTGCCATGCATGCCCAGCATCCCCAGCGCCTGCTGGTGCGATGCCGGAAAGGCGCCGAGCCCCATCAGCGAAGACGCCACCGGCAGCTTCAGCTTCTCAACCAGTGTATACAGCTGCGGTTCACATTGGGCGTTAATCGCCCCGCCGCCGACATACACCACCGGTTTTTTTGCCGCTACCAGCGTCTGCAGCGCACGTTTAATCTGCCCTTTATGGCCCGACGTCGTCGGGTTATACGAGCGCATGCTAACCGTATCCGGCCAGACGTACGGCAGTTTTTTGGCCGGATTGAGGATATCTTTCGGTAAATCGACGACAACCGGACCGGGACGCCCGCTGGCCGCCAGCCAAAAGGCCTTTTTCAGCACGCCGGGAATATCTTCGGTTTGCTTGACCAGGAAGCTGTGTTTGACCACCGGTCGGGAAATACCCACCATGTCGCACTCCTGGAACGCATCGTAGCCGATTAAAGAGGTCGCGACCTGGCCGGAAAGAATCACCAGCGGAATGGAATCCATATAAGCCGTCGCAATGCCGGTTATCGCGTTAGTCGCCCCCGGACCGGAAGTGACCAGCACCACCCCGACTTCGCCGGTTGCGCGGGCAAGGCCATCCGCCATATGAACGGCAGCTTGCTCATGGCGGACCAGAACGTGATCGATACCGCCCAGGGTGTGTAACGCATCATAGATATCGAGGACAGCGCCCCCGGGATAACCGAATACCTGCTTGACGCCCTGATCGACCAGCGACTGGACGACCATTTCGGCTCCTGACAACATCTCCATGGTTTGCCTCCCGGCTTATTGTTTTTAACGACAGCGGAATCCGATTTCCGCGCGCTCGCACAAGACGAAGCGCAATGGCTTCGTAGTGAGGTGAATAGACTGCATGCCGTTACCATAACTGCTCGCTAACGGGCAGGCAATTGGCGACCGTCGGCGCATAAGAGGCATTAAAAGGATAAAAGAAAGGTTCGCAGGTAAAACACGGTGAAAAACTTCGGAGATAAGAAAATATGATAGTCAATACTCGGGGAAAATAACCAACTACAGCAAATCATCCATTTTTTAACTGACAGCGCGAGAGGCTGAGAAATGCAAACAGAATAAAATTCTACATTTAGTGAATTTTGTCACACAAAGCAGGAGCCGAAGCCCCCGTTTGTATTGCGACCGTTTATCGCTTGCAGATATTCACCAGCAATTCTTCCATCCACTGATGGCCTTTATCACGGCCCGCCGCTTCATGCCAGGAAAGATAGCAGGTACGGCTATTCACTTTCAGCGGCAAAGGTAATATTTGCAAATCCAGCTTATCGGCAAACTCGCTGGCTAACCAGCGCGGTGCGATAGCGACCATGTTGGTTTGAGAAACCACATTTAATACGCTGACCATCGCGTTCCCCTGATAGGCAATACGCGATTGTTTATCAGCAGTGTCGTACCATGGCTGGCTAAATGAGGCGTAACGATCGAGAGCGACAACGGCGTGCTCCTCCTGATAAATATCGTTTTCCATCATCGGGCCAGAAATACGTGGATGTTTACGGCTCGCCACCAAAACCATTTCATCTTTAAATAAAGGCACGCAGGCAAACTCAGGGCGACGAAACTCTTCATAGCCAACGACGAATTCGATTTCCTGATAACGTAATTGATGTTCCGTGTTTTGATTCAATGCCGATTTAAAGACCAAATGAATGTTGGGCGCGATCTCGCCAACTTTATTGAAAATAACCGAAGTCAACGCGTTATCCAGCGGGCTGCAAACGCATAAATTAAACACCCGCTCGCTGCTAAGCGGCTCAAAGCCCGAGCCCGGCAATTCGTTCTGCACTAATTGCAATGCCTGCCGTACAGAACCAAATAGCTGATAAGCGCGCGCCGTTGGCTGGATGCCGCGTCCATAACGAACAAACAGCTCATCATTAAACATCACTTTCAGCCGTGATACCGCATTGCTGACCGCCGGCTGCGACATGCCCAGGGAATGCGCCGCACGGGTGATATTTTGTTCCTGCATAACCGCATCGAATACGGTTAGCAGATTGAGGTCGACCATCCGCAGCTGAGGTTTAGTGTTTTCTACCTCAGAGGTTGATTTATATTCAGTATCTTCTTTTAACATATTTAACTCCACTGTCACGCTAAATTCCCTTTGCCAAAGTGCAGTAATTAATTCTGAAATATCATTTATCATGCATATGACATTTGCAAAAGAGCAAAGATGAATTTTAGGAATATATCAAGGTTATGAGTAGCACCAGAAAATCGGCTTTTAAACCTTCCCGTGACAACCCAAACCATATCGTTTACTTGATGGAATTAAGTGTACCCATAAATATTAAAAATAAACAATAACAGCAACGGTTAACTATAATTTAAGCACTATTACAATATCAATTTAACCCTCCCCTAAAATTCACATTTTATTATCATTGATAATTCACTTTCATATGTATGAACACATTCACAAAACAAATAAATTTAGCGTTTTCATTAAGATATGAAGCTGATCATGCGCCATATCCACGAAGCGGCAATTGAAAATGAAAATTATCAAATGGTGAAATTATCTCAACATGTCCCGATGCCCTAAAAAGGATCATCGGCAAAAAAGCGCGATTGTCAGCACAATTAGCTAATTCCCCTCTCAGGTAAAAAGGCCTTTTCTTCACCCAAGGGTTGACATCAAACCCCATATCCAGTAACTCTAAAAGCATAACGATTTCATCTGGAGCATGACGCAATGATTCGCAGCATTCGCTTTCTCAGCCTACTACTACTAAACGCATCCATTTTGCGCGGTAGGCTGTTGGGCGACGTTCATCGTTAAGTCATCTTCCAGCAAGACTATAAAACCCGCGCCAATGCGCGGGTTTTTTTATGCTCGCAAGCAAGGCGCCAGGACAGAGAACAAGGATCTAAACCATGAGCCAGCAAGTCATTATTTTCGATACGACCTTACGCGACGGTGAACAAGCGTTACAAGCCAGCCTGAGTGTGAAAGAAAAACTGCAGATTGCTATGGCCCTTGAGCGGATGGGCGTTGACGTGATGGAAGTCGGTTTTCCGGTCTCATCCCCTGGCGACTTTGAGTCCGTACAAACCATTGCGCGCACCATCAAAAACAGCCGCGTTTGCGCGCTGGCGCGCTGCGTAGAAAAAGATATCGACGTTGCGGCGGAATCATTAAAAGTCGCAGAAGCGTTCCGTATTCACACCTTTATCGCCACCTCGCCGATGCATATCGCGACCAAGCTGCGCAGTAACCTGGATGAAGTTATCGAACGGGCGATCTATATGGTGAAACGCGCGCGTAACTACACTGACGATGTCGAGTTTTCCTGTGAAGACGCTGGCCGTACGCCGATCGCCGATCTGGCTCGCGTTGTTGAAGCCGCGATTAATGCAGGCGCAACGACCATCAATATTCCGGATACCGTCGGCTACACCATGCCGTTCGAATTCGCCAACATTATCACCGGTCTGTACGAACACGTCCCCAATATCGACAAAGCCATCATCTCCGTCCATACCCATGACGACCTGGGCATCGCGGTCGGTAACGCCCTCGCCGCGGTCCACGCCGGCGCTCGTCAGGTGGAAGGCGCGATGAACGGTATCGGCGAACGCGCCGGTAACTGCTCTCTGGAAGAGGTGATCATGGCCATCAAAGTGCGCAAAGACATTATGAATGTGCACACCCGCATTAATCACCAGGAAATCTGGCGTACCAGCCAGACCGTGAGCCAGATCTGCAATATGCCGATTCCTGCCAACAAAGCGATCGTCGGTACCGGCGCCTTCGCCCACTCTTCCGGTATTCACCAGGATGGCGTGCTGAAGAATCGCGAAAACTACGAAATCATGACGCCAGAATCTATCGGGCTGAACCAGGTACAGCTGAACCTGACTTCCCGCTCCGGCCGCGCAGCGGTGAAACACCGTATGGAAGAGATGGGCTATAAAGAAACCGACTACAACATGGACCATTTGTATGATGCGTTCCTGAAGCTGGCGGATAAGAAGGGCCAGGTATTCGACTATGACCTGGAGGCGTTAGCCTTCATTAACAAACAGCAGGAAGAACCGGAGCATTTCCGCCTCGATTACTTCAGCGTGCAGTCCGGTTCCAGCGATATCGCAACCGCCTCCGTGAAGCTGGCCTGCGGCGATGAGACAAAAGCTGAGGCCGCTAACGGTAACGGCCCGGTGGACGCCATTTATCAGGCCATTAACCGCATCACCGGCTATGAGATTGAGTTAGTTAAATATGACCTGAACGCTAAAGGCCAGGGTAAAGACGCGCTGGGTCAGGTTGACATCGTGGCTAACTACAACGGCCGCCGCTTCCACGGCGTGGGTCTGGCGACGGATATTGTGGAGTCTTCCGCGAAAGCCATGGTTCACGTCCTGAACAACATCTGGCGCGCCGCTGAAGTCGAAAAAGAGTTGCAACGCAAAGCTCAGAATAAAGAGAACAATAAGGAAACCGTGTAATGTCGAAGAATTACCATATTGCTGTTTTACCAGGTGATGGTATTGGCCCGGAAGTGATGAACCAGGCGTTGAAAGTACTGGAAGCCGTTCGCCACCGTTTTGATATGCGCATTACCACCAGCCAGCATGACGTGGGCGGTATCGCCATTGACCGTCAGGGCACTCCGCTGCCTCAGTCTACCGTCGAAGGCTGCGAGCAGGCCGACGCGATTCTGTTCGGCTCCGTTGGCGGACCGAAATGGGAGCATCTGCCGCCCGCGGAACAGCCGGAGCGCGGGGCGCTGCTGCCTCTGCGTAAGCACTTCAAATTATTTAGCAACCTGCGTCCGGCTAAGCTGTACCAGGGTCTGGAAGAATTCTGCCCGCTGCGCGCCGATATCGCCGCCAACGGCTTCGATATTTTATGCGTCCGCGAACTGACCGGCGGCATCTACTTCGGCCAGCCGAAAGGCCGCGAAGGCAGCGGCCAGCACGAGAAAGCGTTTGATACCGAGGTGTATCATCGCTTTGAGATTGAGCGTATCGCCCATATCGCCTTCGAGTCCGCCCGCAAGCGTCGCCACAAAGTAACCTCAATTGATAAAGCGAACGTGCTGCAGTCTTCTATTTTGTGGCGTGAAATCGTCAGCGAAATCAGCAAACAGTATCCTGACGTTGAGCTGTCGCATATGTATATCGACAACGCTACCATGCAGCTGATTAAAGATCCGTCCCAGTTTGACGTTCTGCTGTGTTCCAACCTTTTCGGCGACATTCTGTCTGACGAATGCGCCATGATCACCGGTTCAATGGGAATGCTGCCGTCCGCCAGCCTCAACGAGCAGGGCTTCGGCTTATACGAGCCCGCAGGCGGCTCCGCGCCGGACATCGCCGGTAAGAACATCGCGAACCCGATCGCGCAGATCCTCTCGCTGGCGCTGCTGCTGCGCTACAGCCTGGATGCCGATAGCGCGGCAACAGCGATTGAAAATGCGATCAACCGAGCATTAGAAGAAGGCGTGCGTACCGGCGATTTAGCCCGCGGCGCGGCGGCGGTCAGTACCGATGAAATGGGCGATATCATTGCCCGCTATGTCGCTGAAGGGGTGTAATCATGGCGAAGACGTTATACGAAAAGTTGTTTGATGCTCACGTGGTTTATGAAGCGCAAAACGAAACCCCGCTGCTGTACATTGACCGCCATCTGGTTCACGAAGTGACCTCGCCGCAGGCGTTTGACGGCCTGCGCGCGCATAAACGCCCGGTGCGTCAGCCGGGTAAAACCTTCGCCACGATGGATCACAACGTTTCGACGCAGACGAAAGACATTAATGCGTCCGGCGAGATGGCGCGTATCCAGATGCAGGAGTTAATTAAAAACTGCAAAGAGTTCGGCGTTGAGCTGTATGACCTGAACCACCCTTTCCAGGGCATCGTCCACGTGATGGGGCCGGAACAGGGCGTCACCCTGCCGGGTATGACCATCGTCTGCGGGGACTCCCACACGGCAACCCATGGCGCATTCGGCGCGCTGGCCTTCGGTATCGGCACCTCTGAAGTCGAGCACGTTCTGGCGACGCAGACCCTGAAGCAGGGGCGCGCCAAAACCATGAAGATCGAAGTCAAAGGCAAAGCCGCGCCGGGCATCACTGCCAAAGATATCGTCCTGGCGATTATCGGTAAAACCGGCAGCGCCGGCGGGACCGGTCACGTCGTGGAGTTCTGCGGTGAAGCCATTCGCGATTTAAGCATGGAAGGCCGTATGACCCTGTGCAATATGGCGATCGAAATGGGCGCGAAAGCGGGCCTGGTGGCGCCGGACCAGACCACATTCGATTACGTGGAAGGCCGCCTGCACGCGCCGAAAGGCGAAGATTTTGCCGATGCCGTCGCTTACTGGAAAACCCTGACCACCGATGAGGGCGCGACGTTTGACAGCGTTGTCACCCTGCAGGCGGAAGAGATTGCTCCGCAGGTCACCTGGGGCACCAACCCAGGCCAGGTGATCTCCGTCACCGACATCATCCCTGACCCGGCATCCTTCACCGACCCGGTAGAACGCGCGAGCGCCGAAAAAGCGCTGGCCTATATGGGGCTGAAATCCGGCGTGCCGTTAACCGAAGTCGCCATTGATAAAGTCTTTATCGGTTCCTGCACCAATTCGCGTATTGAAGACTTACGCGCGGCCGCCGAGATCGCTAAAGGCCGTAAAGTGGCGCCGGGCGTTCAGGCGCTGGTGGTGCCAGGCTCCGGTCCGGTAAAAGCGCAGGCCGAAGCAGAAGGTCTGGACAAAATCTTTATTGAAGCTGGTTTTGAGTGGCGTTTACCCGGCTGCTCCATGTGCCTGGCGATGAACAACGACCGCCTGAATCCGGGCGAACGCTGCGCCTCCACCAGCAACCGTAACTTTGAAGGCCGTCAGGGCCGCGGCGGGCGTACTCACCTGGTCAGTCCGGCAATGGCGGCAGCGGCGGCCGTGACCGGTCATTTCGCCGATATCCGTAGCTTGAAATAAGGAAACCATCATGGCAGAGAAATTTACCCAACATACCGGCCTGGTGGTTCCGCTGGACGCCGCGAACGTCGATACCGATGCAATTATTCCAAAGCAGTTTCTGCAGAAAGTCACGCGTACCGGTTTTGGCGCCCATCTGTTTAACGACTGGCGCTTCCTGGACGACAAAGGCGAACAACCTAACCCGGAATTCGTACTGAACTTCCCGGAATATAAAGGCGCCTCTATCCTGCTGGCGCGTGAAAACTTTGGCTGCGGCTCCTCGCGCGAGCACGCGCCATGGGCGCTGACCGATTACGGTTTTAAAGTCGTTATTGCCCCCAGCTTCGCCGATATCTTCTATGGCAATAGCTTCAACAACCAGCTGCTGCCGGTCACGTTGAGCGAAGAGCAGGTCGATGAACTGTTTAAGCTGGTTCAGGCTCAGCCCGGCATTGAATTTGAAGTTGATCTGGAAGCTGAAGTGGTTAAAGCGGGCGATAAATCATACGCTTTTAAAATTGACGCTTTCCGCCGTCACTGCATGCTTAACGGCCTGGACAGCATCGGCCTGACTCTGCAGCACGAAGAGGCGATTTCAGCCTACGAGCAAAAACAACCGGCCTTTATGAATTAAGGCGACCCGCAGTTTATAACCCAGCCCGAACTTCGCTTCGGGCTTTTTTTTCGTCGGAAGAAAATGAGATCTGGCGCACATATATCAATATTGGTCGCCCTGGCAGAACAAATTTTTATCCGTAAAAAATATAAATCATTATCAATTGGGCATCTATTCAATCATTCCCCCACTCTTTTTGTGTCATTCCACAAGTACAAGTAAAAAATCGATTGAAATATTTAAGATAAAAACATGAATATGTAAATTGATTGTTAATCCCATAGAATCCCGCTATAGCTCCACGCAAAAAAAAGCATTATTTTTCTATTAGACCCCTCGTTATCTTTCCCCACAGAGAAATATTAACTTTGGACAGGCCAGAATCGCCGTAAGCGGCAATCAGGCATCCAGTGGAGAGAGCATATGAGCCACTACCCCCATCTTTTTTCCCCGTTGACCATTAACGGAATGACGATAAAAAACCGCATCATCATGCCGCCGATGGGGACCAACCTGGCGAGCCTGAACGGTGAAGTCACCCAGGAACAGATTGACTACTATGAGCTACGCGCGCGGGGCGGCACAGGACTCATCACTATCGAGAATATTTGTATCGATTTTCCTTTCGCCTCTAACGGCACCACGCAGCTGCGTATCGATAACGATCAATATATTCCGCGCCTGTTCAAATTAACCGAAACCTTACATAAACACGGTGCCTGCGTCGGTATTCAATTAAACCACGCTGGCGCTTCAGCCTATGCGTATCGCCTGAATGGTGAAATGCCGCTTTCTTCTTCAAGCACCCCGTCCAAAAAGAACGGTAATATTCCCCGTCCGATGACGCACGACGAGATTTATCATGCCGTCGATAAATTTGGTGATGCCGCGGAACGCGTACGCCGCGCCGGATTCGACTGCGTGGAAATTCACGCCGGCCACTCTTATTTAATTAGTCAGTTTTTATCACCGCTGTTTAATAAGCGCACCGATGAATTTGGCGGTAGCGTAGAGAATCGCGCCAGAATATTAACCTTAATCGTCGATAAGGTACGCGCCTGCGTAGGTCCGCGTTTCCCGGTCAGCCTGCGTATTAGCGCCGATGATTTCCTGGAGGGCGGGAATACGCTCGAAGATTCACTGCGGATCCTCGAACTGTGCGAGGAAAAAGTAGATATTATCAACGTCTCCGCAGCGCAAAACGACAACCTGAATTTCCAGATAGACCAGATGTCTCTGGAAGATGGCTGGAAGCGCTACCTCTCCCGCGCGGTACGTGACAAATTCCACAAACCCACGGTGATTGCCGGCAACATCCGTACCCCGAAAGTCGCAGAAGATATTATCGCCAGCGGCGATGCCGACCTGATTGCCATCGGTCGCGGGCTGATCGCCGAGCCGGAGTGGGTGCAAAAAGTTCAGAGCGGTAACGAACGTTTGATGCGGAAATGCATCTCCTGCAACATTGGCTGCGCGGATCACCGTATCGCCCGCTCGCGCCCTCTGCGCTGCTCGATCAACCCGGATATCATCCACGGCGACGCTTACAAACAGCAGCGCGTGATCCGTGATACCAACGTCGTGGTTATCGGCGCGGGTACGGCGGGAATGGAAGCCGCCTGCACCGCGGCTGAAGTCGGCTGCCATACCTGGCTGCTGGAAGAAAAACACAGCATCGGCGGGCTGGCCAGTGAGATCTCCCTGCTGCCGGAGAAAAAGCGTATCGCTGATTTTCCGCAGTTTATGAAAAACCGTATCGCCTCCCTCGATAACCTGATGCTGCAGGTCGGCAAGCGCGCCACCGTGGCGTCCGTTTCCGCTTTGCGCCCGAATTTAATCGTCAACGCCACCGGTTCAGTTCCCCTGCTGCCGCCGATTGAAGGGCTGCGTGAAAACATCGATGTCGAAGGCGGCAACGTCTTCTCCATTACCAACATGATTCATCATCTGGACCAGTTTGCCGATGCAACGGGTAAACGCATCGCCGTCGTCGGCGCGGGCGCCGTGGGTCTGGACGTTATTGAATACTTCTCCGCGCGCGGCGCCAGCGCCGTGCTTATCGAGATGCAGGACGCGCCGGGACGCGATCTGGACATCATTACTAAAAATGCCATGTTGACCATGCTCGATGAACATCACGTGGAACAGCACATGCGCACGCAGCTGGTTGCCGTCACCCCAACGCATTTCACCGTTAAAAATACGGATGGCGCCTTCGACATTCCTTTTGATTACGGCTTCGTCTGCTTGGGAATGCGCGCCAACACCGCCGGTCTCAATGAGATTGAGCAATGGGCCAGAGCCAATAACGTAAAAATAATGAACATCGGCGACAGCCTGATGGCCCGGCGAATTATTGATGGCGTGCGCGAAGGGCGCAACGTGCTGGATACCCTCGAAGATATGGGGGCTCTCGGCAACCGCGAATCGACAAAAATTCCATTTCTAACATATTGAGGATTTTATCATGGCAGAACGTATTACCGGACACACCGAGCTGATTGGCCTGATTGCGACCCCGATTCGTCACAGCATGTCGCCGACCATGCACAACGAAGCTTTTGCCCATCTGGGGCTGGACTATGTTTACCTGGCGTTCGAAGTGGGTAATGAAGAGCTGAAAGATGTGGTACAGGGCTTTCGCGCGTTAAAACTGCGCGGCTGTAACGTCTCGATGCCGAACAAAACGGAGATTTGCCAGTATCTGGACAAACTCTCTCCGGCTGCAGAGCTGGTTGGCGCGGTGAATACCGTGGTGAACGACAATGGCGTACTGACCGGCCACATCACCGATGGCACTGGATATATGCGCGCGCTCAAAGAAGAAGGCATCGACATCATCGGCAAAAAGATGACCGTGCTGGGCGCCGGCGGCGCGGCAACCGCCCTCTGCGTACAGGCCGCGCTGGACGGCGTCAAAGCGATCTCCATCTTCAACCGCAAAGATAAATTCTTCGCCAATGCAGAACAGACCGTCGCCAAAATCCGTAACAACACCCGCTGCGAGATCCACCTGTTCGATCTGGACGATCATGACAAACTGCGCGCCGAGATCGACAGCAGCGTCATTCTCACCAACGCCACCGGCGTGGGCATGAAACCGTTTGAAGGCCAGATGCTGCTGCCTGACGACAGCTTCCTGCGCCCGGACCTGATCGTGTCTGACGTGGTCTATAACCCGCGCAAAACCTATCTGCTGGAAGTGGCCGAGAAAAAAGGCTGCCGCACCATCAACGGTCTGGGGATGATGCTCTGGCAAGGCGCGCGCGCTTTTGAAATCTGGACAGGCAAAGAAATGCCGGTTGAACACATCAAAAGTATCCTGTTCTAAGGATGGGCGCGATGAAAAATCCATATGTCCCAACGGCAGCTGGGCTCTATCTAAACTACCTGATCCACGGCATGGGGGTGCTATTAATTACCCTCAATATGGCGAATCTGCAGGAACAGTGGGGAACCGACGCGGCCGGCGTCTCCATCGTCATTTCGTCGCTCGGGATTGGCAAGCTCGCCACGATCGTCACCGGATTCCTGTCCGATCGTTTTGGCCGTAAACCCTTTATCTATCTCGGGATTGCCAGCTATGTGGTGTTCTTTCTCGGTATTCTGCTGACGAAAAATATCTATCTGGCCTACTGCTGCGGCATTATGGCGGGACTGGCGAACAGCTTCCTCGACTCCGGTACCTACCCGGCGCTGATGGAATCTTTCCCAAACTCCGCCAGCCGCGCAAATGTGCTGATTAAGGCCTTTGTCTCTGCCGGGCAGTTCCTGCTGCCGTTCATTATCAGCCTGCTGATTTGGGCGAATATGTGGTACGGATGGTCGTTTATTATCGCTGCGGCATTGATGCTCCTGAGCGCCGTCTACCTGATAAAAATGCCGTTCCCGGACCATCGGGCGAAAAAGGAGAGCGCAGAAAAATCGCCGGCTGCCGCCGCTGCCCCACGGGCGGACTCCAGTAAACTGGATATGGTTATCTTTACCCTGTACGGCTATATCGGTATGGCGACGTTTTATCTGGTCAGCCAGTGGCTAGCGCAGTATGGCGAGTTCGTTGCCGGTATTCCTCACGAGTCGGCAATTAAACTCCTGAGCGTCTATACTGCGGGTTCCCTGACGTGCGTATTCGTCACCGCCGCCTTTGTCAAAGAGGTATTTAGTTCAGCCGTCGCCATGATTGTCTACACCTTCCTGTCGATGATTGCATTGCTGATCGTTTGCCTGTTCCCGACGCCAATGGTGGTTACCGGCTTCGCCTTTATCATCGGTTTCTCCGCCGCCGGCGGCGTACTGCAGATAGGCGCGACCATTATGGCCATGAGCTTCCCGAACGGGAAAGGCAAAGCCACCGGGATCTTTTATACCGCAGGCAGTCTGGCCAGCTTTACGATCCCGCTGATCACGGCAAAACTATCGAAGATAGGTATCGCCAGCATTATGTGGTTCGATCTTCTGATCGCTATCGTCGGCTTTGTGATCGCCCTGTACATCGGTTATCGTCAGCTTCAGGTTCGCGCCGCTGCCAGAACATCCCATGTTGCAGCAACCGCCTGATGGTCAATGACAAAAAGAATAATGGATACCAACATGACTCAAGCAGTAACAGTAAAAAACATCACCTTCCAGGAAGGGGAAACCTTAATTTGCGTACCGCTGATCGGTAAAACGCTTGCCGAGCTGCAGACCAACGCTCGCGCGCTGGCTACCGCCGGAGCTGACATTATCGAATGGCGCGTCGATCACTTCACCCAGGTCAGGGAAATTGAGCAGGTCCTGCTGGCGCTGAGTGAAATTCGCCAGCTGCTGGATGCGATCCCGCTGCTGTTCACCTTCCGCAGCAAAAAAGAGGGTGGCGAAACGGAAATCAGCGATGAAGCCTACTTTGAGCTAAATCGCCAGGCGGCCGTCAGCGGTCTGACCGACGTGATTGATATCGAGCTGTTTAACGACGAAGCGCAAATTCGCTCGCTGGTGAATGATGCCCATGCTGCTGGCGTAAAGGTCATCATGAGCAATCATGATTTCCATAAAACGCCGGCCCAGGAAGATATCATCTACCGCCTGCGCCGCATGCAGGATCTCGGCGCTGACCTGCCGAAGATCGCGGTTATGCCGCAGTCGCCGCAGGATGTCCTGACGCTGCTCTCGGCAACGCTGACCATGAAAGAGAAGTACGCCACTCGACCGTTAATCACCATGTCGATGGGTAAATCCGGCGGCGTCAGCCGGGTAACCGGCCGTTTGTTCGGTTCAGCGATGACCTTCGGGACCGTAGGCCAGGCTTCTGCGCCGGGACAAATTGCCATTACCCAACTGCGTGAACTGATGGATATCCTTTCCTGATAAAACATCGCCCGGAGGTCTTCCTCCGGGCATCATGCTAGCGGATTTTTTGACTGTCATTAATAATGACATCTTTAAATGACTGAATAGCTGGAGAAAGTACCCGCTCTTTCATCGTTGCCAGGTAGATATAACGTGGAGGAATCGCATTTTTGATCGTCAGGATATGCACGTTGTAATACGAGAGCGCGGAAATTCGCGGCATAATCGCAATCCCATAATCAATACTGACCAGCCCCGCCATCGCCGTATCCTCATCAACGTAGCAGGCAATATCCGGCACCAGTTTTTGCTGCATAAACACGTTATCAATAAAAGGTCGCAGACCGCTATTTTCTGAAAAATAGATATAGGGGTAGTGGATCGTCTCCACCAGGTCGACTTCATTTTCATAAAGCCTGGCCAGAGGATGATCTTTTGCCGTCACCACCACCAGTTCTTGCTGAATAATAGGAATAAAATCAATATCCGGTTCATCCGCAATATAAGAACAAATAGCCAAATCGCTTTTCCCGGCCTTGAGTTCCTGCAGAAGCGTTAACGACGTACCCTGCGTAAAGGAAAATGTCACATTGTGACGAGATGGTGAAAGTGAATACTTATTAATTAACTGCGGAACAACATACTCCCCCATGGTATAAATAAACGCGATGCGTATATTCTCTTTGTTCTCTGCGCTATTTTTTTGCAACGTCATGCGGCCATTTTCTAACGAGGCCAGCGCATCTTCCACGTAGGGAAGAAAGCGCTTACCGTTCTGCGTAATCTTGATATTGCGCCCCTGCCTAGCGAATAGCGCCACGCCCAGCTCTTTCTCCAGTTCAGATATGGCATGGCTCAGCGAGGGTTGAGTGATAAAAAGGCTGGAGGCGGCTTCAGTGTAGTGCTCGGTTTCTGCCAGCCGCTTAAAATAATAAAGTTGCTTTAGGTTCATTATTTTTGCTCGTATAATATAAGAATAAAACTAATGCCCCTAATATACCATACAAGCCATCTATGATGAGCCGAAACGGAGAAATACCGGCGTTATATCAAATATTGTTTTACGTAACAAAGCATGACTTCTCATCGATAGAGTCAATACTTAAGCAGAATATTTCTGCATGCATAAATACATGCAAAAATATTTTAAACTTTAAAGGAAATCACTATGAGGACGATCGATGCTCAGGAACGGCCGATTTTGCCGTCGGCCGCGCAGAAGCGAACTAAAACGCGAATTGTAATTTTAATGTTACTATCGATAGGGACGATGATAAATTATCTCGATCGTACTATTTTAGGTATTGTTGCTCCCAAGTTAACAAGCGAAATACATATTGACCCGGCGATGATGGGGATCGTTTTTTCTGCTTTCGCCTGGACCTACGCGCTGGCACAAATTCCCGGCGGGATGTTTTTAGATCGCTTTGGCAATAAACTGACCTACGCGCTTGCTATTTTCTTCTGGTCAACATTTACCTTATTACAAAGCTTTTCTGTCGGGCTAAAGTCTCTGCTGCTGCTGCGTTTAGGCTTAGGTATCAGCGAAGCTCCCTGCTTCCCGGTTAATAGCCGGGTCGTCAGTAAATGGTTCCCCCAGCATGAACGCGCCCGCGCGACGGCAACTTACACCGTCGGTGAATATATTGGCCTGGCCGCATTCTCCCCGCTACTTTTTTTAATTCTTGAACATCATGGCTGGCGAACGTTATTTATTCTGACCGGCGGCCTGGGCATCGCGTTTACTTTTGTATGGTGGAAGTTTTATCACGAACCGCATCAATCAAAAACGGCAAATAAAGCAGAGCTGGAGTATATCGGCGTAGAAAATACGGCTGCCGCCAATGAAAACATCCCTTTCAACTGGCCGGATGCGAAACGTCTACTCTGCTGCCGACAAATCATTGGCGCCAGTCTTGGGCAATTTGCCGGTAACACCACGCTGGTGTTCTTCCTGACATGGTTCCCGACTTATCTGGCCAACGAACGCCACTTACCGTGGCTACACGTGGGTTTCTTCGCCTCCTGGCCGTTCCTGGCCGCCGCTATCGGGATATTTTTCGGCGGCTGGGCATCCGATAAAATATTAAAGAAAACCCAGTCGGTTAATATTAGCAGGAAGCTGCCGATTATTTCCGGACTGCTGCTTTCGAGCTGCATCATCCTCGCTAACTGGGTCGACAGCAATACCGCAGTGATTATTATCATGTCGGTAGCTTTTTTCGGCCAGGGGATGGTCGGTCTCGGCTGGACGCTTATTTCTGATATTGCACCAAAAAATATGGGCGGCCTGACCGGCGGGATCTTCAACTTCTGCGCAAATATGGCATCAATTATCACCCCATTAATTATTGGCGTCATCATATCAATGACTGGAAATTTTTTCTACGCGCTAATTTATATCGGTTTAACCGCACTAATTGGCGTTATCGCCTATATTTTTATTATCGGTGATATCAAAAGAATTGAATTGAAATAACCGGCCCAGACATTGCCCCGGCTTCCTGCCGGGGCAATGAAAACGCTTAGATATCTTTCACCCTGCTGGTCATAAACAGCGTCACCAGGGAAATCGCGGCAATCGTCCAGTAGACGCTGGCGTGCCCATAGCTTTGCGACAGCGCGCCCTGAATGACCCCGGCCAGAATGACTCCGGTGGAAATACTGTTGGTAAACAGCGTCGTCGCGGCCCCCGCCCTTCCGGGCATCAGATCCTGAAACCACAGCATGCCAATCCCGGCCACAATGCCGATAAAGACGGCATTAAACAGCTGTAAAATCAGCAGCGCAACCCGGTCGTGAAACAGAATCAGGCCGATATAAAACAGCACGCCCGCCGCAACCGCCGTCACCATCATATTGCGCTTGCCCCAGCGCTTAACGTAGTAGCCCGCCAGAATCATCGCCGGGATCTCCAGCCCGGCAGCGGTGCCCATCAGGATCCCAGCAAGGCTGTCCGGCAGGCCAAGATCGCTGCTGATCCAAAGAGGCATATCAATGATATACATGGTATTGCAGGTCCACATCAGCGTGGAGGCGATAAACAGCATCCGCACGTTTTTATCGTGCCACCCTCCGGCCTGCACCAGCACTTCGGCCCCTTCCGAGGGTTGTTCAACGCGGGCGACCGACGGTAGCTTAAAAGCGATCAGCGCCAGGCTAATGACAAAGATCCCGGCGGCAATGGAGAACATGGTGGTGAAGCCATAATTCAGCGCCAGCATAAAAGCCAGCGGTGGGCCAATGACCCACGCTAGCGAGAGCTGCGCACGCATTATCGAACTGAACATCACCACTTCGCGCGCCGAGCTATCGGCATATTCCCGCGCCAGAGCGAAGAGCTGCGGCATCGCGGCATTCGCCACGGAGGCCAGCATAACCCCGCAGGTAATCAGCGTCAGATAGTGGCGATTGAACGCAAACAGCAGCGCGTTTCCCACCGCCATCAGGCAGCAAAACATAATCAGCCGTCGACGATCGCCTCGACTATCGGAGCGTTTAGCCAGCGCCAGGCTGACCAGAATCCCGGCAATGGCGTTAACGGTATAGAACAGCCCCACCCAGAAAGGCTGCGCACCGACTTCGCGGCTAAGAAATAAGCTGAGCGTCGGCGCCTGCAGCGCGCCTGCGATCCCCATCATGAAAGCGACAAGCATAAAAGCGGCGTAAACGCCGTTAAGCCGACGCCCCATCGTCATTAACCACAGCATGAAATATCCTTAAACACGCGAAGAAGAAAACGAAAAAAGCCAGCAGAAGTTTTCTGCTGGCGGGTGATTCTATACTCTATGGATTTCGAGTTGCGGGCAGGCGGCCAGAACGTAAGTCCCTGGGAACATAGATAACTATGTGACCCGGGCGAGCGGGCGCAGCCAACGCACCTGCAGCTTGAAAGACGACGAGTATAACACCAATACTCAGTCACACATGATGTCTGCAAGTCAATGTTCAGAGGTCTGCGACGTAACTCCCCACTGCATCAGTTCACCGAGAATTTCCTGCTGTCTTCCTGCCATCAGGCGGGCCAGCCAGGACGCATCCTGCGTCGCAGAAAAGTAGCATTGGTAGAACTGTTTTGCGGTTGACCTCATCATATCCACCTCCTCGCTTCATCGACGTGGATTATTGCCTTAATATAGGAAGTAATAAATTGCTGAGTTTTTATCAGGAGTTCCCCTTTTATGTCTTCCGGTCGTTTACAACAGCAGTTCATCCGCCTGTGGCAGTGCTGCGATGGCAAGTCGCAGGAGACAACGCTGAATGAACTGGCAGAGATGCTAAGCTGCTCGCGTCGTCATATGCGTACCTTACTCAACATGATGGAGGCGCGCGGCTGGCTGACCTGGGAGGCGGAGGCCGGACGCGGCAAGCGTTCCCGGCTCGCTTTTCTCTATACCGGTCTCGCGCTGCAGCAGCAGAGGGCGGAAGATCTGCTGGAGCAGGACAGAATCGATCAGCTGGTACAGCTGGTGGGCGATAAAGCCGCCGTCCGGCAAATGCTGGTTTCCCATTTAGGCCGCAGCTTTCGCCAGGGTCGGCATATCCTGCGCGTGCTCTACTACCGGCCGATGAAAAATTTGCTGCCCGGCAGCGCGCTGCGCCGCTCGGAAACCCATATCGCCCGGCAGATTTTTAGCGCTCTCACCCGGGTAAATGAGGAAAATGGGGAACTGGAGGCCGATATTGCTCACCATTGGCAGCAGATCACCCCGACCCACTGGCGCTTTTTCCTGCGTCCGGGGATTCATTTTCATCATGGTCGCGAACTGGAGATGGAGGATGTCATCACCTCCCTGCAGCGCAGCAACGCGCTGCCGCTGTTTTCTCATATCGAGCGTATCGACTCCCCTACCGCCTGGACTCTCGACATTCATCTCAGCCAACCCGACCGCTGGCTACCGTGGTTGTTAAGCCAGGTACCGGCCATGATCCTGCCGCACGAGTGGCAGTCGATGGACAATTTCTCCAGCATCCCCGTCGGCACCGGGCCTTACTCGGTGGTGCGCAATAACCAGAACCAGCTCAAAATTCACGCCTTTGACGACTATTTCGGCTACCGGGCGCTGATCGATGAAGTGAACGTCTGGGTCCTGCCGGAAATCAGCGAAGAGCCCAACGGCGGGTTAACGTTACAGGGCACCACGCAAAGCGAGAAAGCGGTAGAAAGCCGTCTGGAAGAGGGTTGTTATTACCTGCTGTTCGACGCCCGCAGCCCGCTCGGCGCCAACGCGGCGGTACGCCAGTGGTTAAGCTATCTGTTCCAGCCCGCCAGCCTGCTCTACCACGCCGGCGAGCACTATCAGGGAAACTGGTTCCCGGCCTATGGTCTGCTGCCCCGCTGGCATCACGCGCGCAGCCACGCCTGCGAAAAACCGCCGGGCCTGGAAACGGTCAGGCTGACCTACTACCAGGACCACGTCGAGCATCGCGTGATCGGCGGGATCATGGCGACGCTGCTGGCCGAGCATCAGGTTAAGCTGGAGATTCAGGAACTGGAATACCAGGAGTGGCACCGCGGTGAAGCGGTCAGCGACGTGTGGCTTAACAGCGCCAACTTTACCTTGCCGATCGATTTTTCCCTGTTTGCCTGGCTGTATGAAGTCCCGCTAATTCGCAACTGTATTCCCATCGACTGGGAGGAAGACGCAAGCCGCTGGCGCGCGGGAGAGCTTAACCCCGCCACCTGGAGCCAGCAGCTGCTGGCCAATCAAACCGTGGTGCCGCTCATCCACCACTGGCTGATGATCCAGGGGCAGCGCAGTATGCGCGGCGTACGCATGAACACGCTCGGCTGGTTTGACTTTAAATCCGCGTGGTTCGCGCCGCCGGAACCGTAATGCTTTCAGTCCGCTGACAAAATCATTACACTAACTGCCGTTCTCAACGGGGTGCTGAATTATGGCTGAGAAAATACCCGTCGAACCTGATCCGGATAACGCCGGCGAAGGGATTTGAGGCCCACTCAAAATCCTTTGCCACCCCTTTTTCTGAGGTGCAAAGTGTTGAAAAAATTACTCCCGCTGCTGGCGCTGGTCGCCGCGCCCGTTTTTGCCAAACCGCTACTCACCGTTTATACCTACGACTCGTTCTCCGCCGACTGGGGCCCCGGCCCGGCGGTTAAAAAAGCCTTTGAAGCCGACTGCGGCTGCGAACTGAAGTTCGTGGCGCTGGAAGACGGCGTCTCGCTGCTCAATCGTCTGCGCATGGAAGGCAAAAACAGCAAAGCCGACGTGGTGCTTGGGCTGGATAACAACCTGCTGGAAGCCGCCTCGCAGAGCAAACTGTTCGCCAAAAGCGGCGTACCGGCCAGCGCGGTCAGCGTACCCGGCGGCTGGGACAACGACACCTTCGTCCCGTTCGATTACGGCTACTTCGCTTTTGTTTACGATAAAAACAAGCTGAAAAATCCGCCGAAAAGCCTGAAAGAGCTGGTTGAGGGCGAGCAAAAATGGCGGGTGATTTATGAAGATCCGCGTACCAGCACGCCGGGTCTGGGGCTGCTGCTGTGGATGCAAAAAGTGTACGGCGATAAAGCGCCGGAAGCCTGGCAGAAGCTGGCGGCGAAAACCGTCACCGTCACCAAAGGCTGGAGCGAAGCCTACGGCCTGTTCCTGAAAGGCGAGAGCGATTTGGTGCTGAGCTATACCACCTCCCCGGCCTACCATATTATTGAAGAGAAGAAAGATAACTACGCCGCGGCGAACTTCGCGGAAGGTCACTATTTACAGGTTGAAGTCGCCGCCCGCACCGCGGCCAGCAAGCAGCCGGAGCTGGCGGAAAAATTCCTCAAATTTATGGTCTCGCCGGGCTTCCAGAACGCGATCCCGACCGGCAACTGGATGTATCCGGTCACCCAGGTTGCGCTTCCGGCGGGCTTTGACGCGCTGATGAAACCGCAAACGACCCTCGAATTTACCCCGCAGCAGGTGGCCGCCGAACGCCAGAACTGGATCAGCGCATGGCAACGCGCCGTCAGCCGCTAGCTTTCGGCTGGCTCCTGCCGGGAGTCACGGCGGCCATCATTCTGGTCGTCGTGGCGCTGGCCGCCTTTCTGGCGCTGTGGTTCAGCGCGCCGGAAGCGGCCTGGGGCGTGCTGATCGGCGATAGCTATCTCTGGCACGTCGTACGCTTCTCTTTCTGGCAGGCCTTTCTTTCGGCGCTGTTTTCGGTGCTGCCGGCGATATTTCTCGCCCGCGCCCTCTACCGGCGTCGATTCCCCGGGCGAACGCTGCTGCTGCGCCTTTGCGCAATGACCTTAATTCTGCCGGTGCTGGTGGCGGTCTTCGGCATCCTCAGCGTCTACGGCCGTCAGGGCTGGCTGGCCGAATTATTTAACGCTTTCGGCTGGCAGTGGTCGTTCTCGCCCTACGGGCTGCAGGGGATCCTGCTGGCGCACGTATTCTTTAATATGCCGATGGCCACGCGCCTGCTGCTGCAAACGCTGGAAAATATCCCCGGCGAGCAGCGGCAAATCGCCGCCCAGCTAGGCATGCGCGGCTACGTCTTCTTCCGTCTGGTGGAGTGGCCGTGGCTGCGCCGGCAAATTGCTCCGGTCGCGGCGCTGATCTTTATGCTCTGTTTCGCCAGCTTTGCGACCGTGCTGTCGCTGGGCGGCGGCCCGCGGGCAACCACCATCGAACTGGCGATTTACCAGGCCCTTAATTTCGACTACGACCCGGGCCGCGCGGCGATGCTGGCGCTGATCCAGATGATCTGCTGCCTTGGGCTGGTGCTGCTTAGCCAACGGCTGAGCAAAGCCCTCGCCATCGGGGCCAGTAATATTCGCGGCTGGCGCGATCCCGACGACCGGCTGTACAGCCGGCTGTGCGACATGGCGTTGATTGGCGCGGCGCTTTTGCTGCTGCTGCCGCCGCTGCTGGCGGTGATACTCGACGGTCTGAACAGCAATCTGTTTCGCGTGCTGCATCAGCCCGCGCTGTGGCAGGCGCTCGGGACGTCGCTGCGCATCGCGCTTGCCGCCGGACTCTTGAGCGTTATCCTGACCATGATGCTGCTATGGAGCAGCCGCGAGCTTCGCGCCCGCCGTCGCCCGCTGGCCGGGCAGGCGCTGGAGCTAAGCGGGATGCTGATCCTCGCCATGCCGGGCATCGTGCTGGCCACCGGCTTCTTCCTGCTGCTCAATAACAGCGTGGGCCTGCCCGAGTCCGCCGACGGTATCGTGATTTTTACCAACGCGCTGATGGCGATCCCCTACGCGCTGAAGGTGCTGGAGAACCCGATGCGCGATATCGCCGCCCGCTACGGTACCCTCTGCCAGTCGCTGGGGATGCACGGCTTTACCCGTCTCAGGGTGGTTGAGCTTCGCGCGTTAAAACGCCCGCTGGCCCAGGCGCTGGCCTTCGCCTGCGTGCTGTCGATTGGCGACTTCGGCGTGGTGGCGCTGTTCGGTAACGAAGATTTTCGTACCCTGCCGTTCTACCTGTATCAGCAGATCGGCTCTTATCGTAGCCAGGACGGCGCCGTGACCGCCCTTCTGCTCCTGCTGCTGTGCTTTTTACTCTTTAGCGTGATTGAAAAACTTCCGGGGCGCGATGCTAAAACTGAATGATGTGACCTGGCTTTACCAGCATCTGCCGATGCGTTTTACGCTTGCCGTCGAACGCGGAGAACGCATCGCGGTGCTTGGCCCCAGCGGCGCCGGGAAAAGCACGCTGCTGAACCTGATTGCCGGTTTTCTGCCGCCTGCCAGCGGCAGTATCGACATCGACGGCCAGCCTCATACCCACACGCCGCCCGCGCGTCGTCCGGTATCGATGCTGTTTCAGGAAAATAACCTGTTTAACCACCTCACCATCCGCCAGAACATTGCTCTGGGAATGCATCCGGGGCTCAAGCTGAACGCGGAACAAACAGCCCATTTGCGGGCCATCGCCGAACAGATGGGGATCGATGCGATGTTAGAACGGCTGCCGGGCGAGCTTTCCGGCGGCCAGCGTCAGCGCGCGGCGCTGGCGCGCTGTCTGGTACGCAAGCAGCCGGTGCTGCTGCTGGATGAGCCCTTCTCGGCGCTCGACCCCGCGCTGCGCCAGGAGATGCTGGCGCTGGTTGCCGACGTCTGCCAGCAGCAGCGGCTGACGCTATTAATGGTATCGCACAGCGTGGAAGATGCGGCGCGCATCGCGCCGCGGTCGATAGTTGTGGCCGAGGGACGAATCGCCTGGGATGGCGACACCGCCTCGCTGCTCAGCGGCAACAGCAGCGCCTCGGCGCTGCTGGGAATTAGCGCAAAATAACCTTCTGCAGGATCTCGAGATAGACCGGCATCAGCGGATGGCGGAAGGCGAAAACCAGCGCGGCCCCGGCGGCACACAGCGAAAGCGGAGCGAGCCACAGCAGACGCGAACGCGGCAGAAAGCGGGTTAACCGATCGGCGGAATTTTTAGCGCTGCGCCACAGCCGCCAGCACAGCCACGCCGCCAGCCACGCCAGCAGCGCCGCGCCCAGCAGCAGCCACTTAAAGCTGGCGCTATTCTCATCGGCCGGAATATCAATGGCCGCCCCGGCGAGGATCCCAGGTAAGAAGTAGAGCGGCGGCCACAGCAGGCAGCCAATGATATTGGGCGGGATGAATTTCGCGACCGGCAGATCGAGCATTCCGGCGACCATCGGCACCAGCGGGCGCGTCGGCCCGACAAATCGGCCAATCAGAATGGTCAACATGCTGTGCTGATGCAGCGCATGTTCGGTTTTATCCAGCAGCGCTTTATTTTTCTTCAAAAAAGACCAGCGGTGCAGCGGCTTTTTGAAGCGCCAGCCCAGCCAGAACGAAATCCAGTCACCGAGCAAACAGCCGATAATCCCCGCCAGCCACGCCTGCCAGAAGTTAACCTCGCCGCTGCCGATCAGCGCCCCCAATCCGGCCATCATCACCGTTCCCGGTAAGATAAGCCCCACCAGCGCCAGCGACTCGAGGAAGGCGACCAGCAGAACGGCTATCAGGGAATAGACCGTAGATTGAGTAATAAAGTGTTCCAGCAATGCTTGCATAATGTACCCGGTTTAAAAACGAAGCACGGATTCTCCGGAGCCGTTAATACTTCGTCAAGCCATCATTTGTTTGTATAGTTTACTGGCTGTGTTAATAACCCGGGCTATCATTTCACTTTCTTTACTTTTTATTCACACCCGGCGCGAAACTCGCTCGGGCTGGCGCCGGTACACTTCTTAAATACGCGCGAAAAGTAGAGCTGATCCTCAAAACCGACGTTACGGCCAACGGTGGCGATCGGCATCCGCGTGGTGCTCAGCAGCAGCTTGGCCTGGCTAATGCGCTGATCCTCCCGCCACCCCAGCACGCTGATCCCCAGCTGCTGGCGGAACAGATGCGACAGGCGCGACGGCGACAGGCACACGTGCTGGGCGACGCTGGCGATATCAAAATGGCTGTCCGCCAGATGGTCGCTGATGTACTGGCAGGCATCGCGCACCCGGTTATCCAGCGGCGGATGCAGCGATTCGTTGATGGCCTCCATGCGCCTGAGCAGCAGCTGTTCCATGAGATTGATCGCCAGCAGTTCGGAGTAACGCCCGGCCCCCTGCCCGGCTTCCACAATCTGCCCGAACAGTTCGCCAAAGCGCGTCTGCCACTGCTCATCCGGGCGAAAAAAACCGGTCTGGGCGAAAATCGTCGGCCAGTTTAGCCATTCATGCCAGTAGGCGCGAGGCCGGAAATAGACCCACTGGTGATACCACTCGCGGGCATCGGGGTGACGGCCATAATGGTGAATCTCTCCCGGCGGAAACAGCAGCATATCGCCGGGCCGGCAGATAAACTGCTCCCCGTGGTTATTGATCACCCCTTCGCCGCGAATCGTCAGGTTCAGGATATAGCCTTTCATCCCCAGCGGGCGGTCAATAAAGAAATCCAGATAGCCATCGGCGTCAATCGGCGTCAGGCCCGTCACCAGATGGGCGTTAAAAGAGTAACCCGGCAACAAAGGATCGTTTTGCGTTTCGGCCATAAACTCTGCTCTCCTGGAGACATTAAGGACACCAATTGTCCATACCTTGCATTTTATCCTCTGGCTGACAGCGCGTGCTGCGACGCGGGTTATAAATTGAATTAAAACCCGCCGCCTCTCGGCAAAAACTGAGCACAGCGCACAATTCAGGCGCTTTTAGCGCATAACTGAAGTGTCTATAAAGACGGCAGGAAAGTCCACATTGAATATTTGCACGGCGTCACACTTTGCGACGTCACAGCAATATAGTCCATAAGATTAGCGAATACAGCCTGACGGTTTTCAGCCCAGATATCTACTGTTTCACCATGAATGATTTTTAGCATGGAGTAACAGCATGGCAATTGCGATTGGCCTCGATTTTGGCAGTGATTCAGTACGCGCCCTGGCGGTAGAGTGCGCAACGGGCGAAGAGCTCGCCGCAAGCGTCGAGTGGTATCCGCGCTGGCAGGAGGGGCTATTCTGCGATGGCCCGAACAACCAGTTCCGCCATCATCCACGCGACTATATCGAATCGATGGAAGCCGCGCTGAAAAGCGTCCTCGCATCCCTTAGCGCCGAACAGCGCGCTGCCGTGGTGGGTATCGGCGTGGATAGCACCGGCTCAACCCCCGCGCCCATAGACGCCGACGGCAACGTCCTGGCGCTGCGCGACGAATTCGCCAGCAACCCCAACGCCATGTTCGTCCTGTGGAAAGACCACACCTCGGTGGAAGAAGCGGAGGAGATTACCCGCCTCTGCCACCAGCCGGGCAAAGAGGACTACTCCCGCTATATCGGCGGTATCTACTCCAGCGAATGGTTCTGGGCCAAAATCCTCCACGTTACCCGCCAGGATAGCGCCGTCGCCGAAGCCGCCGCGTCGTGGATTGAGCTATGCGACTGGGTACCCGCGCTGCTTTCCGGTACCACCCGCCCGCAGGATATTCGTCGCGGCCGCTGCAGCGCCGGGCATAAATCGCTGTGGCACGAAAGCTGGGGCGGCCTGCCGCCAGCCGGTTTCTTCGATGAACTCGACCCGATTATTAACCAGAATCTGGCCTATCCGATGTTCAGCGAGACCTGGACTGCGGATGTCCCGGTCGGCACCCTGACCGCCGAGTGGGCCGCGCGCCTGGGCCTGCCGCAAACCGTCGCCATCTCCGGCGGCGCTTTCGACTGCCATATGGGCGCCGTCGGTGCCGGGGCGCAGCCAAACGCGCTGGTCAAAGTGATCGGCACCTCCACCTGCGACATTCTGATCGCCGATAAACAGAGCGTCGGCGAGCGTACGGTGAAGGGTATTTGCGGCCAGGTCGACGGTAGCGTTGTGCCTGACTTTATCGGTATGGAAGCGGGGCAATCCGCGTTTGGCGACATCTACGCCTGGTTTGGCCGCATCCTCGGCTGGCCGCTGGAGCAGCTGGCGCAGGCCCACCCGGAACTCAAAGAGCAGATCAAAGCCAGCCAGAAACAGCTACTTCCCGCGCTGACCGACGCCTGGGCGAAAAACCCGTCTCTCGACCACCTGCCGGTGGTGCTGGACTGGTTTAACGGCCGCCGTACGCCGAATGCCAACCAGCGTCTAAAAGGGGTCATTACCGATCTCAACCTCGCCACCGACGCCCCGGCGCTGTTCGGCGGGCTGATTGCCGCCACCGCCTTCGGCGCCCGCGCCATTATGGAGTGCTTCACCGACCAGGGTATCCCGGTCAATAACGTGATGGCGCTCGGCGGCATCGCGCGGAAAAACCCGGTGATCATGCAGGCCTGCTGCGATGTGCTGAATCGCCCGCTGCAAATCGTCGCCTCCGATCAGTGCTGCGCGCTGGGCGCGGCTATCTTCGCCGCCGTCGCCGCGGGCGTATATCGCGATATCCCCGCCGCGCAGGAAAACATGGCCAGCCAGGTGGAAAGTACCCTGCAGCCCCGCCCGGCCCAGGCGCAACGCTTCGAACAACTCTACCAGCGCTACCAGCAGTGGTCGCTTAGCGCGGAACAACGTTATCTTCCTTCGACTGCAAAAGCGGAAACCGCGCCGCAATCGCAGGCAGCTCTCACCCATTAAGGATATAAAAATGACTATTTTTAATAATTATGAAGTGTGGTTCGTCATCGGTAGCCAGCATCTGTATGGCCCTGAAGCGCTACGTCAGGTTACGAAGCACGCAGAACATGTGGTGAACAGCCTGAATGCGGAAGCCAAACTGCCGTGCAAACTGGTGCTTAAACCGCTGGGTACTACCCCGGATGAGATCACCCATATCTGCCGCGACGCCAATTACGATGACAAGTGCGCCGGGATGGTGGTGTGGCTGCATACCTTCTCACCGGCGAAAATGTGGATTAACGGCCTCACGATCCTCAACAAACCGCTGATGCAGTTCCATACCCAGTTCAACGCGGCCCTGCCGTGGGACAGCATCGATATGGACTTTATGAACCTGAACCAGACCGCGCACGGCGGCCGCGAGTTCGGCTTCATCGGCGCCCGCATGCGTCAGCAGCACAGCGTGGTGACCGGCCACTGGCAGGATAAAGAAGCGCATCAGCGCATCGGCGCGTGGATGCGCCAGGCGGTCTCTAAACAAGATACCCGCCACCTGAAAGTCTGCCGCTTCGGCGATAACATGCGCGAAGTGGCGGTGACCGACGGGGATAAAGTCGCCGCGCAGATCAAGTTTGGCTTCTCGGTTAACACCTGGGCGGTGGGCGATCTGGTGCAGGTCGTCAATGCGGTCAGCGACGGCGAAATCAGCGCGCTGATTGATGAGTATGAAAGCAGCTATCGTCTGACGCCCGCGGTGCAAATCCACGGCGATAAGCGGCAGAACCTCCTCGACGCCGCGCGCATTGAGCTGGGGATGAAGCGCTTCCTGGAACAGGGCGGCTTCCACGCGTTTACCACTACCTTTGAAGATTTACACGGCCTGAAACAGCTTCCGGGTCTCGCCGTGCAGCGTCTGATGCAGCAGGGCTACGGCTTTGCGGGCGAGGGCGACTGGAAAACCGCCGCTCTGCTTCGCATCATGAAGGTGATGGCAACTGGTCTGCAGGGCGGCACCTCTTTTATGGAGGATTACACCTATCACTTCGAGAAAGGCAACGATCTGGCGCTGGGCTCGCATATGCTGGAAGTCTGCCCGACCATCGCCACCGCGGAGAAACCGATTCTCGACGTCCAGCCTCTGGGCATCGGCGGCAAAGCCGATCCGGCGCGCATCATCTTCAACACCCAGACCGGCCCGGCGATCGTTGCCAGTCTGATCGATCTCGGCGATCGCTATCGTCTGCTGGTGAACACCATTGAGACGGTGAAAACGCCGCACGAGCTGCCGAAACTGCCGGTCGCCAACGCCCTGTGGAAAGCGCATCCGGATCTGCGCACCGCGTCCGAAGCCTGGATCATCGCCGGCGGCGCGCACCACACCGTCTTCAGCCATGCGCTGACCCTCGACGATATGCGCCAGTTTGCTGAGCTGCAGGATATCGAGCTGACCGTGATTGATAACGAAACCCGTCTGCCCTCCTTCAAGGATGCGCTGCGCTGGAACGAAGTGTATTACGGTTCAAAACGCTAAGAGACCGTCCCCTCACCCTCTCCCCAGGGGAGAGGGTGAGGGGAACTGACTCGCCAGCAATTCGGAGCACAGTATGTTAGAAGATCTCAAACGCCAGGTTCTCGAAGCCAACCTGGCCCTGCCTAAGCACAATCTGGTTACCCTCACCTGGGGCAACGTCAGCGCCGTCGACCGTGAACGGGGGGTGCTGGTAATTAAACCCTCCGGCGTCGACTACAGCGTAATGCGCGCCGAAGATATGGTGGTGGTCAGCCTGGAGACCGGCGAAGTGGTTGAAGGCCAGAAAAAACCCTCTTCGGATACCCCAACCCACCGCCTGCTGTATCAGGCATTCCCGACGCTGGGCGGCATTGTTCATACCCATTCGCGTCACGCCACCATCTGGGCGCAGGCCGGACAGTCGATTCCCGCCACCGGCACCACCCACGCCGACTACTTCTACGGCGCGGTCCCCTGTACCCGTCTGATGACCGACGAGGAGATCAACGGCGAGTACGAATGGGAAACCGGCGCGGTGATCGTCGAAACCTTCCGTGAAAAAGGCATCGATCCAGCGCAAATGCCCGGC
Organism: Klebsiella grimontii; assembly: GCF_900200035.1. Lineage (GTDB taxonomy): Bacteria > Pseudomonadota > Gammaproteobacteria > Enterobacterales > Enterobacteriaceae > Klebsiella > Klebsiella grimontii. The sequence goes on along the minus strand of NZ_FZTC01000014.1, from coordinate 229,772 downwards.
GTGCTGGTGCACTCGCACGGCCCGTTTGCCTGGGGGAAAAACGCCGAAGACGCGGTGCATAACGCTATCGTGCTGGAAGAGATCGCCTATATGGGCATCTTCTGCCGCCAGCTGGCGCCGCAGTTGCCGGAGATGCAGCAAACGCTGCTGGATAAACACTATCTGCGCAAGCACGGCGCGAAAGCCTATTACGGGCAGTAGCGCCACGGTTTCCCGGCTCGCGCTGCGCTTAGCCGGGCTACAGGTGCACAACCGTCTGCAGGACGGGTAGCCGGGTAGCCCGGATAAGGCGTTTACGCCGCAATCCGGGAAACAGCGCGCAACCCAACCTCCGGACTATACCTGTATAAAACCCCAGCATCATTCCGTGAACCAGGCTATAATCAGGCCTGGTTTTCACTCATGAGAGCACGGCGTGACGCAGCCACGAGCAGGTTTTTTACTCACCCGTCACTGGCGGGATACCCCACAGGGCACCGAACTGACTTTCTGGCTGGCGACCGATGACGGCCCGCTTGAGGTTACGCTGCCGCCGCAGGAATCCGTAGCGTTCATTGCCGAATCCCAGCGTCCGCAGGTTGAACGCCTGCTGCAGGGGGAAAACGGCCATCGCCTTGCTGCGCTCAATCTGCAAGATTTTCATCGCCAGCCGGTTTTTGGCCTTTACTGCCGCGCTCACCGCCAGTTGATGCGGCTGGAAAAAAAGCTGCGTGAAAACGGCGTCACGGTATATGAAGGCGACATCCGCCCGCCGGAGCGCTATCTGATGGAGCGCTTTATTACCGCCCCGGTGTGGGTGGAAGGCGAGGCGCGCGGCCAGCAGCTGGTCAACGCGCGAATGAAGCCCAACCCCCACTACCGTCCGCCGCTGAAATGGGTTTCGCTGGATATCGAAACCAGCCGCCACGGCGAGCTCTACTGCATCGGCCTTGAAGGCTGCGGCCAGCGGGTCGTCTATATGTTAGGTCCGGAGCCCGCCACCCCGCCTGCCGTCGATTTCACGCTGGAGTACGTCGCCAGCCGCCCGCTGCTGCTGGAAAAGCTTAACGCCTGGTTTGCCGCTCACGACCCGGACGTGCTGATCGGCTGGAACGTGGTGCAGTTCGATTTACGCGTTCTGCAAAAGCACGCTGAGCGCTATCGCATCCCGCTGATGCTCGGGCGCGGCAACAGCGAACTGGAGTGGCGCGAGCACGGTTTTAAAAATGGCGTCTTCTTTGCTCAGGCCAATGGCCGACTGATTATCGACGGCATCGAGGCGCTGAAATCCGCGTTCTGGAATTTCTCCTCTTTTGCCCTGGAATCGGTCGCCCGCGAACTGCTCGGCGAGGGCAAAGCCATCGATAACCCCTGGGATCGGATGGATGAAATCGACCGCCGTTTTCATCACGATAAACCGGCGCTGGCGACATACAACCTGCAGGACTGCGAGCTGGTTACGCGCATCTTCCATAAAACCGAGATCATGCCCTTTTTACTGGAGCGCGCGACGGTCAACGGCCTGCCAGCGGATCGCCACGGCGGTTCGGTCGCCGCCTTCAGCCATCTCTATTTCCCGCGCATGCACCGGCTCGGCTACGTTGCGCCGAACCTTGGCGCAGTACCGCCGCAGGCCAGCCCCGGCGGCTACGTGATGGACTCGCGCCCCGGCCTGTACGACTCGGTACTGGTGCTGGACTACAAAAGCCTGTATCCGTCGATTATCCGCACCTTCCTGATCGATCCGGTGGGGCTGGTTGAAGGGCTAGCGCATCCCGATGACGCTCACAGCACCGAAGGCTTTCTTGGCGCGCGCTTCTCGCGAGAAAAACACTGCCTGCCGGGGATTGTCGGGCAGATCTGGCACGGGCGCGACGAGGCCAAGCAGCATAAAAACAAGCCGCTGTCGCAGGCGCTGAAGATCATTATGAACGCCTTCTACGGCGTGCTCGGCACCAGCGCCTGCCGCTTTTTCGATCCCCGTCTGGCCTCCTCCATCACCATGCGCGGCCACGCGATTATGCGCCAGACCAAAGCGCTGATTGAATCCCAGGGCTACGACGTTATCTACGGCGATACCGACTCCACCTTCGTGTGGCTCAAGCGGGCCCACAGCGAAGAGGAAGCCAGCAGCATCGGCCGCTCGCTGGTGGCCTTCGTCAACGAATGGTGGGCGGCGGAGCTCGCTAAAGATGGGCTGGCCAGCACCCTGGAGCTGGAGTTTGAAACCCACTTCTGCCGCTTTCTCATGCCCACCATCCGCGGCGCGGATACCGGCAGTAAAAAGCGCTATGCCGGAATGATTCAGGAAGCGGATGAGCAGCGCATGGTGTTTAAAGGGCTGGAAACGGTGCGCACCGACTGGACGCCGCTGGCCCAGCAGTTTCAGCAGGAGCTTTATCTGCGCATTTTCCGTCATCAGCCCTATCGCGATTACGTACGCGAAACCATCGATAAGCTGATGAACGGCGAGCTTGACGATCGGCTGGTCTACCGCAAACGCCTGCGCCGTCCGCTGGCGGAGTATCAGCGCAACGTGCCGCCGCACGTGCGCGCGGCCAGGCTCGCTGATGAGCAAAACGTCAGGCTGGGCAGGCCGCAGCAGTATCAGCAGCGCGGCAGCATTAAATACGTCTGGACCACCGGCGGGCCGGAGCCGGTGGACTATCAGCAATCGCCGCTGGATTATGAACACTACCTTTCTAAGCAATTAGAGCCTGTCGCCGAAGGAATACTTCCCTTTGTCGACGACGATTTTGCTACAATAGTGACGGGACAACTGGGGCTATTTTGATTTTTCCTCACCCATTCCGCTGGCGCAAAAGCCGTAAAATGAAGGGTGAGGAGGACGTGACGAACGTTCCGCCATCCAGTAATATAGCGCCCTTTCCATTCCTGGACCCAATTTTGACGTATCTCCGATTCTCCATGGAGATGATCAACTATTGCCTGCAATCAAAGAACTAAAGAGCCGAACATATATGCCTTTTACACTTGGTCAACGCTGGATTAGCGACACAGAGAGCGAACTGGGATTAGGGACGGTCGTTGCGCTGGACGCGCGCATGGTGACTCTGCTTTTCCCCGCCATCGGCGAAAACCGTCTGTACGCACGCAACGACTCCCCGATCACCCGCGTGATGTTCAACCCGGGCGATACCATCACCAGCCATGAAGGCTGGCAGCTCCAGGTTGACGAAGTTAATGAAGAGAACGGTCTGCTGGCCTACACCGGTACCCGCCTCGATACCCAGGAAGCCAACGTCACCCTGCGTGAAGTGCTGCTCGACAGCAAACTGGTCTTCAGCAAACCGCAGGACCGTCTGTTCGCCGGGCAGATCGACCGCATGGACCGTTTCGCCCTGCGCTATCGCGCGCGCAAATTTCAGAGCGAACAGTACCGCATGCCGTGGAGCGGCCTGCGCGGCCAGCGCACCAGCCTGATCCCGCATCAGCTGAATATCGCTCACGACGTTGGCCGCCGCCACGCGCCGCGCGTCCTGCTGGCGGACGAAGTGGGTTTAGGTAAAACCATTGAAGCCGGGATGATCCTGCATCAGCAACTGCTCTCCGGCGCTGCCGAACGCGTTCTGATCGTCGTTCCGGAAACTCTGCAGCACCAGTGGCTGGTGGAAATGCTGCGCCGCTTTAACCTGCGCTTTTCGCTGTTTGACGATGAGCGCTACGCCGAAGCGCAGCACGACGCCATTAACCCGTTCGAAACCGAACAGCTGGTTATCTGCTCGCTGGACTTCGTGCGCCGCAGCAAGCAGCGCCTGGAGCACCTGTGCGATGCCGAATGGGACCTGATGGTCGTCGATGAAGCGCACCATCTGGTGTGGAGCGAAGACGCGCCAAGCCGCGAATATCAGGCTATTGAACAGCTGGCCGAGCGCGTGCCGGGCATTCTGCTGCTCACCGCGACGCCGGAACAGCTCGGGATGGAGAGCCACTTCGCCCGCCTGCGCCTGCTCGACCCTAACCGTTTCCATGATTTCGCTCAGTTTGTTGAAGAGCAGCAGAACTACCGTCCGGTTGCCGACGCCGTCGCCCTGCTGCTGGCCGGGAATAAGCTGAACGACGCCGAGCTGAACGCGCTGAGCGATCTGATCGGCGAACAGGATATCGAACCGCTCTTGCAGGCGGCCAACAGCGATCGCGATGATGCCCAGGCCGCCCGCCAGGAGCTGGTCTCCATGCTGATGGACCGTCACGGCACCAGCCGCGTACTGTTCCGCAACACGCGTAACGGCGTGAAAGGCTTCCCGAAACGCGAGCTGCACACGATTCGCCTGCCGCTGCCGACCCAGTACCAGACGGCTATCAAGGTTTCCGGGATTATGGGCGCCCGTAAAACCGCCGAAGAGCGCGCCCGCGATATGCTCTATCCGGAGCAGATTTATCAAGAGTTTGAAGGCGATACCGGCACCTGGTGGAACTTCGACCCGCGCGTTGAGTGGCTGATGGGCCATCTCACCAGCCACCGTTCGCAAAAAGTGCTGGTCATCTGCGCCAAAGCGGCCACCGCGCTGCAGCTGGAGCAGGTCCTGCGCGAACGCGAAGGTATTCGCGCCGCGGTGTTCCACGAAGGGATGTCGATTATTGAACGCGACCGCGCCGCCGCCTGGTTTGCCGAAGAAGATACCGGCGCGCAGGTGCTGCTGTGTTCTGAAATCGGCTCAGAAGGCCGTAACTTCCAGTTCGCCAGCAATCTGGTGATGTTCGATCTGCCGTTCAACCCGGATCTGCTGGAGCAGCGTATCGGCCGTCTTGACCGTATCGGCCAGGCTCACGATATTCAGATCCACGTTCCCTATCTGGAGAGAACCGCCCAGTCGGTGCTGGTACGCTGGTATCACGAAGGTCTGGACGCGTTCGAGCATACCTGCCCGACCGGCCGTACCGTTTACGACAGCGTGCATAACGAACTGATTAACTATCTCGCCGCCCCGGAAAATACCGACGGCTTCGACGAGCTGATCAAAGCCTGCCGCCAGCAGCATGACGCGCTGAAAGCGCAGCTGGAGCAGGGCCGCGACCGCCTGCTGGAGATCCACTCCAACGGCGGTGAAAAAGCCCAGCAGCTTGCGGAAAGCATTGAAGAACAGGATGACGACACCAGCCTGATCGCCTTCTCCATGAACCTGTTTGATATCGTCGGCATCAACCAGGACGATCGCGGTGAAAACCTGATTGTCCTGACCCCCTCCGACCATATGCTGGTTCCGGATTTCCCGGGTCTGCCGGAAGATGGCTGCACTATTACCTTTGAGCGTGATGTCGCCCTGTCCCGCGAAGACGCACAGTTCATCACCTGGGAGCATCCGCTGATTATCAACGGTCTGGATCTGATCCTCTCCGGCGATACCGGCAGCAGCACCATTTCGCTGCTGAAGAACAAAGCGCTGCCGGTGGGAACCCTGCTGCTGGAGCTGATTTACGTCGTTGAAGCGCAGGCGCCGAAGCATTTACAGCTTAACCGCTTCCTGCCGCCGACGCCGGTGCGTATGCTGCTCGACAAAAACGGCAACAACCTCGCCGGTCAGGTGGAGTTCGAAAGCTTTAACCGTCAGCTGAGCGCGGTCAACCGCCACACCGGCAGCAAGCTGGTTAACGCCGTCCAGCAGGACGTCCACGCGATTTTACAGCAGGGCGAAGGCCAGGTCGCCAAAGCGGCCCAGGCGCTGATCGACGCCGCGCGTAAAGAAGCCGACGACAAGCTGACGTCCGAGCTGTCGCGCCTTGAAGCGCTGCGCGCCGTGAACCCGAACATCCGCGATGATGAACTGGCAGCTATCGAGAGCAACCGTCAGCAGGTGATGGACGCGCTGGCTCAGGCAGGCTGGCGTCTTGATGCGCTGCGCTTAATCGTCGTCACCCACCAGTAACGGAACGCGAATATGGCGATGGAAAACTACAATCCGCCGCAGGATCCCTGGCTGGTTATTCTTTACCAGGATGAGCACATTATGGTGGTCAACAAGCCGAGCGGCCTGTTGTCCGTGCCGGGGCGGCTTGCTGAGCACAAAGACAGCGTGATGACGCGCATTCAGCGCGACTTTCCGCAGGCCGAGTCGGTACACCGACTGGATATGGCGACCAGCGGCGTGATTGTGGTGGCCCTGACCAAAGCGGCAGAGCGCGAGCTAAAGCGGCAGTTCCGCGAACGCGAGCCGAAAAAGCAGTACGTCGCCCGCGTCTGGGGGCATCCGGAAAAAGCGGAAGGTCTGGTGGATTTACCGCTGATTTGCGACTGGCCGAACCGGCCAAAGCAGAAGGTGTGTTACGAAACCGGCAAAGCGGCGCAAACCGAGTATGAAGTGCTGGAGTTCGCGGCGGACAACACCGCCCGCGTACGCCTGAAGCCGATTACCGGGCGTTCGCATCAGCTGCGCGTGCATATGCTGGCGCTGGGCCATCCGATTCTCGGCGACCGCTTTTATGCGTCGCCGGAAGCGCTGGCGATGGCGCCGCGTCTGCTGCTGCACGCCGAAACGCTGACCATCACCCATCCCGCTTTCGGTAATTCGATGACCTTCCGCGCGCCGATCGACTTCTGATCGTTTATCTCTGTCCCGGGTCGTGCCGCCAGCGGCTCACCCGGGCTATCCGTCGCTCATCATCGCAACGGGAAACAGGCGTTAGTCGCGGGCAAACCACGCATCAATCATCTGCTCGACGCGGGCAACAACCTCCCCGGTATCATGACGGCGGCTGCGGGCGCAGGCATGCGCGGGCTCGTCGCACAGCAGGCAGCGGCGCTGGTTCTCCCCCATAGACTGACGGCCCACCAGGCCATTCTTCGGGCAAATCACATCAATATCCCACAGGCGGCCCAGCGGGTGAGTATGCTCGAGGTCGGTACAGAAGGCTTTGATTTCGCTGGCGGCGTGATCGACGCACCACAGCGCTTCCGGCCCGGTCGGCAGCCACAGCACCTGGCGATCCAGCGTCTGCCAGCGGTGTTTCCACAGCATCTGATCGCAGGCCTGCAGCGCCACGCCCATCATATTACGGTAGCGAATGCTGTCTTTCACCGCGCCCGGCGTCACCAGGGTCAGCGAAATCAGCGGCCGTTGATAATGGGCTAACCAGTCGGCCTGGCGAGCCGCACGCTGCTCTTTCGCCGCCAGCAGCGCTTCCATGCTTACGCCCTCACGGGCGAGAGTATCCACTGACATTTGTTTCTCTCCTCACTTAATAAAAGGCAGCGGACAGGCTGCCGTCGCGGTCGCGAATAATGGCGCTGATTGTATCGCTAAACGATCCCTGTTTTGGAGACGGGGCGCAGAAATTTTCTGCGCTATTTAGCACGAAAAAGCAGACTTAGCTGTTATATAAAAGTTAAATCACGCCAGAAAGTGACTGAGGAACAGCAATCCCAGCGATACATTAATCGCGCCGCCGATTCTTGTTGCGATCTGGGCGAACGGCATCAGGTTCATGCGGTTGCCGGAAGTCAGAATCGCCACATCGCCGGTGCCGCCCTGCCCGCTCTGGCAGCAGGAGACAATCGCCACGTCAATCGGGTGCATGCCAATCTTTTTGCCGACCAGGAAGCCGGTCGCCACCAGCGCCGATACGGTGCTGATAATCACCAGCAAATTGGTAAGGGTAAAGGCGTTGACCAGCTCCTGCCACGGCGTGATCGCCACGCCGACGGCAAACAGAATCGGATAGGTCACCGCCGTGCGGAAGAACTTATATACCATCTGCGAGCCCTCCTGCAGACGCGGAGAGACGCCGTTTACCAGCTTAAGCAGCACCGCGAGAAACAGCATTCCCACCGGCGCGGGCAGGCCGATGGTCTTCTGGCCAAGCATACCCAGCATATAGAGCAGCACCGCCAGCAGCGCGCCGGAGGCCAGCGTCGTCACGTCCATTTTGCCCTCGGCGGGCGTTTCGCGGTGCGTCTCGTTGCGGCGGTTCGGCATCAGCTGCCCCTCGCCGGTCAAATGCGGGAAACGCTTGCCCAGCTGGTTTAAACCGCCGGCGATCACAATCGCCGTCAGGCTGCCCAACATCACCATCGGCAGCACGCGACCGAGCGCAACGCCCTGATCCATATGCATCAGCGCGGCGTAGCCAATCGACAGCGGAATCGCCCCCTCGCCGACGCCGCCGGCCATGATTGGCAGGACGATAAAGAAAAACACCTGAAACGGCTCCAGCCCCAGGGCGGTACCCACGCCGACGCCGACCACCATACCGACGATTTCTCCGCACAGCATCGGGAAGAAAATCCGCATAAAGCCCTGAATCAGCGTGGTACGGTTCATGCTCATAATGCTGCCGACGATAATGCAGCAGATATAAAGGTAAAGAATGTTGGTCGACTTATAGAATTTGGTAGTCGACTCCACCACCACATCCGGCAGCAGGCCGTAGTGAACCAGCGCAGAAGGAATAAAGGTCGCGCAGATGGCCGCCGCGCCGAGTTTACCGAGTATCGGCAGGCGCTTACCGAATTCGCCGCAGGCAAAGCCGAAAAAGGCCAGCGTCGCCACCATCACGACGATATCGCTCGGCAGCTTGCCGCCCAGACAGTCCAGCGCGATCAGGCCGCCGGCCAGCAGGAAGAGCGGCAGCGGGATAATACCGACTTTCCAGTTATCGAGGATATGCCACCAACGCTGCTTAAGCGGCGCTTTTGGCGTATTAATAGGGTCGATGGTTGCAGGGAATGCATTGTCTGTGGTGCTCATAATTAAGCCCTCTGGTTATTATTATTTTTCAGGTTAGAGGGCCATACGCAGAGTTAATGTGAGGATCGGCAGATTAAAAACGAAGTTTTAATGGTCACTATGGTTTTTATGGTTTCTATTATTATTGTGAAACCGCTCTGATTTATAGCCGTGGTTTTTAAGGTTTTTAAATCCAGCGCCTGAATAACCTTGATAAATTCCCCGCCAGCGGATAATTGTGGTTCCCTGACGCCCGCGTGGACGTCCACCGGTCACCCTCAGCCACGATGCCGGTAGCGAAAAAATGATACGCTGCCGCATCCCTGATACTGTGCATTATACTTATGAAGGTTTCATTTCAGTTTAAGCTGTTCATTTCGCTGGTCGCTTTTTTCTCAGTGCTGTTCGCGCTCCTGGGAGTCTATTACTATTTCGACGCCAGCCATCAGCTTTATCAGGAAATGAGCGCCCGCGCGAGAATACAGGCGGAAGAAATCGCGCTGATGCCTAATTTACGTCAGCAGGTGACGCGTGAAGATGCGCAGGCGATAAAGCCTTTTATGCAAAATATCGCCGCCCACAGCGACGCCAGCTTTATTGTTATTGGCGACAAGCGGGGCGTGCATCTGTTTCACTCGGTACACCCGGAGTGGGTCGGCACGCGACTGGTTGGCGGCGATAACCAGCCGGTGCTCGAGGGGCAAAGCACGACCACTATCCGTAAAGGGGGGCTCGGTATTTCCCTGCGCAGCAAAGCGCCGATTTTCAATGACGCCGGCCGGGTGGTCGGTATTGTCTCCGTCGGCTATCTCACCAGCTATCTCGACAGCATCACGCTGGAAAAAGTCATCAACATCTTCGTCGCCGCGGTGCTGCTGCTTATCGCACTGTTTATCTTCTCCTGGTACTTCACCCGCAGCATTAAAAAGCAAATTTTCTCGCTGGAGCCGCGCGAAATCGGCCTGCTGGTGCGTCAGCAAAAAGCGATGATGGAGTCGATATACGAAGGGGTGATCGTGATTGACCATCACCGGCGTATCGAAGTGATAAACCACGCCGCCCGCAGCCTGCTCGGACTGAGCCAGCCCGCGCACCAGCTGCGCGGTAAGTCGATCGATAGCGTCATTACCCCGCAGCCGTTTTTCGCCAGCGGTGAGATGCTCGAAAACGATACCCACGATGAGCTATGCCGTTTTAATCAGCTTACCGTGCTCGCCAGCCGGGTGCGTATCATGCTGGAGAATTCGCTCCAGGGCTGGGTGATCACCTTCCGCGACCGCGATGAAATCAACTCGCTGAGCGCCCAGCTCAGCCAGGTGAAACGCTACGTCGATAATCTGCGCATCATGCGCCATGAACAGCTCAATCGGATGACCACCCTGTCCGGCCTGCTGCATATGGGCCACTATGATGAGGCGATTCGCTATATTCAGGCGCAGTCGGAGCATGCCCAGGAGCTACTGGACTTTATCTCATCGCACTTTAATTCGCCGACGCTGTGCGGCCTGCTGCTGGGCAAAGCCGCCCGCGCGCGGGAAAAAGGGGTCGAACTGAGCTTTGACCCGGCCTGCCGCATCGACCGTCCGCTGCCGTCGTTGATGGAGTCCGAGCTTATCTCTATCATCGGTAATCTGCTGGATAACGCCATTGAGGCCACCCAGCGCGCCGAACTGCCGCACGAACCGGTCGAGATCCTGATTCAGCTCAACGCCCGGGAATTAATGATTGAAGTCGCCGATCGCGGCGTCGGTATTCGCCCGGAGATCCGCGAGCATATCTTTGAGCGCGGCGTCACCACCAAAACTCGCGGCGATCACGGTATAGGACTGTATCTTATTGAACGCTATGTCACCCAGGCTGGCGGCACGATTGAAGTGGCCGACAACGCGCCGCGCGGGGCGATTTTCACGCTGTTTATTCCCGCCGACGGGCCAGCCCATCCGCAAGAAGAGAAGCACTATGCATCATGACCTGGTCGATGTTCTGATCGTTGAAGATGAAAGCGAACTGGCGCGGCTGCACGCCGAGCTTATCCAGAAACATCCGCGTATGCGGCTGGCGGGCACGGCGGCTTCTCTCGCCCAGGCGCGGCAGATACTCAACGCCAGGCCGCCGCAGCTGGTGCTGCTGGATAACTACCTGCCGGACGGCAAAGGGGTCACCTTGATGAACGACCCTATTATGGGCCACGCTGGCTGCTCGGTGATCTTTATCACCGCCGCCAGCGATATGGAAACCTGTAGCCAGGCAATTCGCAACGGCGCCTTCGACTACATTCTCAAACCGGTGTCGTGGAAGCGCCTGAGCCAGTCCCTTGAACGGTTCGTACAGTTCTACGACCAGCAGCGCGAATGGAAGATTGTCGACCAGCAGAACGTGGATTCGCTGTATCAGCTGCAGGCTAAAAACTACCGAGCCGATAGCGGCAGTAAAGGTATTGAAGAAAAAACGCTGGCGCTGGTGCAGAGTCTGTTTACCGGCGAAGATGAACGCTGCTTTTCGGTGGATGACGTGGTGAGCGAGGCTGGATTGAGCAAAACCACGGCCCGGCGCTATCTGGAGCACTGCGTGGAAATCGGTTTTCTGCAGGTAGAAATGCTGTACGGCAAGATAGGCCATCCGCGGCGCATGTACCGCCGCGCCGCCAGCGCATCGTGACGCCTCTCCCGTTCGGGAGAGGCCGGTCATTTAGAAGCCGCGCTGCTCTTTAATCAGCTCCCAGGCTTTCTGGATCTCCTGCGCTTTCTGCTTAGCCATCTCCATCATTTCCGGCGGTAGCCCTTTCGCCACCAGCTTATCCGGATGGTGCTCGCTCATCAGCTTACGATAGGCGCGCTTGACGGTGGCGGCATCGTCGGTCGCTTTAACCCCCAGCACATTGCAGGCGTCTTCCAGGGTTGGCCCGCGCTGCGCCTGCTGCCAGCCGGCGTTACCGCCGCGCTGCCCGTAAGATTGCTGCTGCGAACCGCCGCCAAACTGCGCCCCGCCCTGCATCATGCGCAGGAACTGCTCGAACTGAGCGCGGGAGATGCCCAGCTCATCGGCAATCACAAACAGCACGTCGCGTTCGTTGGGATGCAGTTCGCCGTCGGCGAAAGCCGCCTGCAGCTGAATTTCCAGAAACATCCGAATTAAATCAAAACGCCCAAAACAGACGCTGCGCAGCTGGCGCATTTTCTCACGCAGCGGGTAATCATCTGATTTCCCTACCCGAAACGCGTGCTGCGCCGCGGTTCGCGCTTCGCCGTGCAGACTCATGCGATCCATCAGCAAATTGGCGACATGAATATCGGCTTCGGTGACGCGTCCTTTCGATTTGGTCAGATGCCCCATCACTTCAAAAGTGGTGGAGAAGAACAGCGACTGACGCTCCTGCTGGTTGGCGAAGACATTCAGCCGGCGACTGCGCGCACGATCAAACATATGCCCGACTAAGAACCCCAGCACCACGCCCCAGAAGCCGCCCCCCATCATCAACGCAACCGCAACGCCAATTATTTTACCCAAATACTGCATAGACTCCCCAATCTCTCTGCCGCCAGTTAAGCTATATCTGACCGCACGTTACAAAGCGTTTACGCCTCGGTCAATTGTGGGACATAGCCTATAATTTGCTTTATCATACTCGTCATTCTACACAGTGCCTAACGCTCGGGAAGTAAACGGGCAGGATTAACACTAGCGCGATTTAGACGAGTACGTTAGGCTCTGACCGTTTGCAAGCCGCTGCCACACGATGACGGAACAACAAATACAACGTATGAAAAAACGTATTCCCAGCCTCCTGGCCACTATGATTGCCAGCGCCTTGTATAGCCAACAGGGCCTCGCTGCCGATCTCGCCACGCAGTGTATGCTTGGCGTACCAAGCTACAATCGTCCTTTGGTTGAAGGGAAACCCAACGACCTGCCGGTGACGATCGATGCCGATCATGCGAAAGGCAACTATCCTGATAACGCCGTATTTACCGGCAACGTTGATATCAATCAGGGGAACAGCCGACTGCAGGCCGATGAAGTTCAGCTTCACCAGCAGCAGGCCGACGGCCAGCCGCAGCCGGTGCGTACGGTTGATGCCCTCGGCAACGTTCACTATGACGACAATCAGGTGATCCTCAAAGGGCCGAAAGCCTGGTCGAATCTGAACACCAAAGATACCAACGTCTGGCAGGGCGATTACCAAATGGTTGGCCGTCAGGGGCGCGGTACCGCTGACCTGATGAAACAGCGCGGCGAAAACCGCTACACCATTTTAGAAAACGGCAGCTTCACCTCGTGTCTGCCCGGCTCTGACACCTGGAGCGTGGTCGGCAGTGAAGTTATCCACGACCGCGAAGAACAGGTCGCTGAGATCTGGAACGCTCGCTTCAAGCTCGGTTCCGTACCGATTTTTTACAGTCCCTACCTGCAGCTGCCGGTGGGCGACAAGCGTCGTTCGGGCTTCCTGATCCCCAACGCCAAATACAGCACCAAAAACGGCGCAGAGTTCTATCTTCCTTACTACTGGAACATCGCTCCGAACTTCGACGCCACGCTGACCCCGCACTATATGAGCAAGCGCGGCGGCGTCATGTGGGAGAACGAATTCCGCTATCTGACCAAAGCAGGAACCGGCTTAATTGAGTTCGACTACCTGCCTTCGGATAAAATTTACCAGGACGATCACTCAGGCGACAGCAATAGCCGCCGCTGGCTGTTCTACTGGAACCATTCGGGCGTCGTAGACCAGGTGTGGCGCTTCAACGCCGACTACACCAAAGTCAGCGACCCGGACTACTTTAACGACTTCAGCTCGAAATACGGTTCCAGTACCGACGGCTACGCCACGCAGAAGCTCAGCGCCGGTTACGCTAATCAGAACTTTGACGCCACCGTATCGACCAAGCAGTTCCAGGTCTTTAACCGCGACTCAAGCAATGCCTATTCCGCCGAGCCGCAGCTGGACGTGAACTACTACCAGAACGATGTCGGCCCGTTTGATACCCATCTTTATGGCCAGGCGGTGCATTTTGTTAACTCGAACAGCAGAATGCCGGAAGCGACACGCGTTCACTTCGAGCCAACTATCAACCTGCCGCTGTCTAACGGTTGGGGAAGCATCAATACCGAGGCAAAACTGCTGGCAACCCATTACCAGCAAAGCAACCTTGATGACTACAACGCGGCCAACGGTACCGATTATAAAGACTCCGTTAACCGCGTGATGCCGCAGTTTAAAGTCGATGGCAAAATGGTTTTCGAGCGCGATATGCAGGAGAACTATACCCAGACGCTTGAACCGCGCATGCAGTACCTGTACATCCCGTATCGCGACCAGAGCAAAATCGGCACCTACGACTCAACGCTGCTGCAATCGGACTACAGCGGCCTGTTCCGCGACCGTTCGTACAGCGGTCTCGATCGCATTGCGTCCGCCAACCAGGTCTCCACCGGCATCACATCTCGCGTTTATGATGCCGCCGCCGTTGAACGTTTTAATATTTCCGTTGGTCAAATCTACTATTTCACCGAGGCGCGTACCGGTGACGACAACATCAACTGGGAGAACAACGACACGCGAGGTTCACTGGTATGGGCTGGCGATACCTACTGGCGCATCACCGACGACTGGGGTTTACGCGGGGGAATTCAGTACGATACGCGTCTGGATAACGTCGCTACCGGCAGCGGAACCGTGGAATACCGTCGCGACGAAAACCGTTTAGTACAACTTAACTATCGTTATGCGAGCCCGGAATACATTCAGGCGACCCTGCCGTCTTATTCCACCGCTAAGCAGTACAAAGATGGTATCTCGCAGGTGGGGATGACCGCCAGCTGGCCAATCGTCGATCGTTGGGCAGTCGTCGGCGCGTATTACTACGACACGAATACCAGAAAGTCAGCGAACCAGATGTTAGGGGTTCAGTATAGCTCCTGCTGCTACGCTATCCGCGTCGGCTATGAACGTAAGATCAACGGCTGGGATAACAGCAGCAGCGAAAGCAAATACGACAACACCTTCGGCTTTAACATTGAGCTGCGCGGCCTGAGCTCCAACTACGGTCTCGGCACCCAGCAGATGCTGCGTTCGAACATTTTACCGTACCAGAGCTCCCTGTGATGTGGCTGGTTTACACGTAATCCGCAATTGCGGTTAATTGAAATGGAAAAAGTATGAAGAACTGGAAAACGCTGCTTCTCGGTATCGCCATGATCGCGAATACCAGTTTCGCTGCCCCACAGGTTGTCGATAAAGTAGCGGCTGTCGTCAATAATGGCGTTGTTCTGGAAAGCGACGTCGATGGCTTGATGCAATCGGTAAAACTTAACGCCGGCCAGGCCGGGCAGCAGTTGCCGGATGACGCCACCCTGCGTCATCAGATCCTTGAGCGTCTGATCATGGACCAGATTGTCCTGCAGATGGGCCAGAAAATGGGCGTGAAGATCTCTGACGATCAGCTCGACCAGGCCATCGCCAACATTGCTAAACAAAACAACATGACCATGGATCAGATGCGCAGCCGTCTGGCCTATGACGGTATCAACTACAGCACCTACCGTAATCAGATTCGTAAAGAGATGCTGATTTCGGAAGTGCGTAACAACGAAGTTCGTCGTCGTATTACCGTTCTGCCCCAGGAAGTTGAAACCCTGGCCAAACAGATTGGCGATCAGAACGACGCCAGCACCGAGCTGAACCTCAGCCACATTCTGATCCCGCTGCCGGAAAACCCAACTTCCGAGCAGGTGGCAGAGGCTCAGGAGCAGGCGAACTCGGTGGTTGAGCAGGCGCGCGGCGGCGCGGACTTCGGCAAGCTGGCTATCACCTACTCTGCCGACCAGCAGGCGCTGAAAGGCGGCCAGATGGGCTGGGGCCGGATTCAGGAACTGCCGGGCATCTTCGCCCAGGCGCTGAGCACCGCGAAAAAAGGCGATATCGTCGGCCCGATACGCTCCGGCGTTGGCTTCCATATCCTGAAAATTAACGATATGCGCGGCGGCAGCCAGAACATCTCCGTGACCGAAGTTCACGCCCGCCATATCCTGCTGAAACCGTCGCCGATCATGAACGACGATCAGGCTCGGGCGAAGCTGGAGCAGATCGCGGCTGACATCAAGAGCGGGAAAACCACCTTTGCCAAAGCGGCGAAAGAGTTCTCTGAAGATCCGGGCTCTGCCAACCAGGGCGGCGATTTAGGTTGGGCGACGCCGGATATCTTCGATCCGGCCTTCCGTGACGCCATTCTGCGCCTCAATAAAGGCCAGACCAGCGCTCCGGTTCACTCCTCCTTCGGCTGGCACCTGATTGAGCTGCTGGATACCCGCAACGTCGACAGAACCGACGCCGCGCAGAAGGATCGCGCTTACCGCATGCTGATGAACCGCAAGTTCTCTGAGGAAGCGGCGACCTGGATGCAGGAACAGCGCGCCAGCGCCTACGTGAAGGTTCTGAGCAACTAATCGCATTAGCCTCATACACAACATCACGCAGGGTGTATCGAGGCGGCTGAGCAAATCGCCCCGGTCTCTGACGGGGGCGACGAAGCGCAGCTAGTAAGAGACCGCCTGAAGGATGAAGTGTATGAATCGAGTTGTTATCACTCCCGGTGAACCTGCCGGGATTGGCCCCGACCTCGTTGTGCAGCTTGCGCAGCGCGACTGGCCGGTAGAGCTGGTGATCTGCGCCGATGGCGCTCTGTTATCCGACCGGGCAAAGCTGCTCGGTCTTCCTTTATCGCTTCTGCCTTACGACCTCACTGCCCCCGCTACGCCACAGCGCGCAGGCACCCTGACGCTTCTCCCCGTCGCGCTTAACGCGCCGGTTGAACCGGGCGTGCTCAACGTCAGCAACGGCCGCTACGTGGTGGACACGCTGGCCCGCGCCTGCGATGGTTGCCTGAACGGCGAATTCGCCGCCCTGATTACCGGGCCGGTGCACAAAGGCATTATTAACGATGCCGGGATCGCGTTTACCGGTCATACCGAGTTCTTTGAAGAGCGCTCGCAGGCCAGTAAAGTGGTGATGATGCTGGCGACTGAAGCGCTGCGCGTGGCGCTGGTGACCACTCACCTGCCGTTAAAAGCAATAAGCGATGCGATTACGCCCGAGCTGCTGCGGGAAATCATCACCATCCTGGATCACGATCTGCGTACCAAATTTGGCATCAGCAACCCACACGTGCTGGTTTGCGGCCTGAACCCGCACGCCGGCGAAGGCGGCCATATGGGTACGGAAGAGATCGATACCATCATTCCGGTGCTCGAAGAGATGCGCGCGAAGGGCATGAACCTCAGCGGTCCGCTGCCGGCGGATACCCTGTTTCAGCCGAAATATCTCGATCATGCCGATGCGGTGCTCGCGATGTATCACGATCAGGGCCTGCCCGTGCTAAAATACCAGGGCTTTGGCCGCGGCGTGAATATTACGCTCGGTTTACCATTTATTCGCACTTCCGTTGACCACGGCACCGCGCTTGAACTTGCGGGCCAGGGGAAAGCGGAAGTCGGCAGTTTTATCACGGCGCTTAATCTCGCCATTAAAATGATTGTTAATACTCAATGAATAATCGAGTCCATCAGGGCCACTTAGCCCGTAAACGCTTCGGGCAAAACTTTCTCAACGATCAATTTGTGATCGACAGCATTGTCTCGGCCATCAATCCACAAAAAGGTCAGGCGATTGTTGAAATCGGCCCCGGCCTCGCCGCGCTGACCGAACCGGTTGGCGAACGCCTCGACCAGCTCACCGTTATCGAGCTGGACCGCGACCTGGCCGCTCGTCTGCAAACGCATCCGTTCCTCGGACCTAAGCTGACGATTTATCAGCAGGATGCGATGACCATGAACTTTGGCGAGCTGTCGCAGAGCATGGGCCAGCCGCTGCGCGTCTTCGGCAACCTGCCGTACAATATCTCGACCCCGCTGATGTTCCATCTGTTCAGCTATACTGATGCCATTGCCGATATGCACTTTATGCTGCAAAAAGAGGTCGTCAATCGCCTGGTTGCCGGGCCGAACAGTAAGGCGTATGGTCGGTTAAGCGTAATGGCGCAGTACTACTGCCAGATCATCCCGGTGCTTGAAGTGCCGCCGAGCGCCTTTACGCCGCCGCCTAAAGTCGATTCCGCCGTAGTGCGTCTGGTGCCTTACCGCACGCTGCCGCATCCGGTGAAAGAAGTACGCGTACTGAGCCGTATCACGACAGAAGCGTTTAACCAGCGTCGGAAAACGATCCGCAACAGCCTCGGCAACCTGTTCAGCGTTGAGGTTCTGACCGAACTGGGTATCGACCCGGCGAAGCGCGCAGAGAATATTTCCGTGGCGCAGTACTGTCAGCTAGCTAACTGGTTATCTGAGAACGCGCCCACCAAGGAGAGCTAACCATGATTAATTCGCCCCGAGTATGTGTGCAGGTACAAAGCGTCTATATCGAATCGCAATCTTCTCCGGAAGAAGAGCGCTACGTCTTTGCTTATACCGTCACTATTCGCAATCTGGGGCGAACTCAGGTTCAGCTTCTTGGCCGCTACTGGCTTATCACCAACGGCCACGGTCGCGAGACCGAAGTCCAGGGTGAAGGGGTTGTCGGCGAGCAGCCGCATATTCCCGCTGGCGGTGAGTATCAATATACCAGCGGCGCGGTCATTGAAACGCCGCTGGGCACCATGCAGGGGCATTATGAGATGATCGATGTGAACGGCGCGCCGTTCTCCATTGAAGTCCCTGTTTTCCGTCTCGCAGTACCAACCCTCATCCATTAAAACAATGTCTACATACCTTATTGGCGACGTTCACGGTTGCTACGATGAACTGATCGCATTATTAGAGCAGGTGGAGTTTAACCCTGAGGTTGATACGCTGTGGCTCACGGGCGACCTGGTCGCGCGCGGCCCCGGTTCTCTGGAAGTGCTGCGTTTCGTGAAACAGCTTGGCGATAGCGTTCGCATCGTGCTGGGCAATCATGACCTGCACCTGCTGGCGGTCTTTGCGGGCATTAGCCGCAATAAACCCAAAGATCGGTTGAAATCGCTGCTTGAGGCGCCGGACGCCGACGATCTGCTCAACTGGCTGCGTCGTCAGCCGATGATGCAAATCGATGAAGAGAAAAAGCTGGTCATGGCCCACGCCGGGATCACTCCGCAGTGGGATCTGGAAACCGCCAAACAGTGCGCCCGCGATGTGGAAGCCGTGCTCGCCAGCGACTCCTATCCGTTCTTCCTCGACGCGATGTACGGCGACATGCCGAACAACTGGAGCAATGAGCTCAGTGGCCTGGCGCGCCTGCGCTTTATCTCCAACGCCTTTACCCGCATGCGCTACTGCTTCCCGAACGGGCAGCTGGATATGTACGCCAAAGAGGCGCCGGAAAACGCCCCCGCGCCGCTGAAACCGTGGTTTGCCATTCCCGGGCCGGTGGCCAACGAATACAGCATTGCCTTTGGTCATTGGGCTTCACTGGAAGGAAAAGGCACGCCGGAAGGCATTTACGCGCTGGATACCGGCTGCTGCTGGGGCGGCGATCTGACCTGTCTGCGCTGGGAAGATAAAACGTACTTCACCCAGCGATCGAACCGGCAGACAAATCTTGATGAAGGCGAGGCGATCGCCTCCTGAAGAGAGTCACCCCGGTGAACGAACGCCACCGGGGGAAACCTTAGCGACGCTCCAGGATCTCGAAGCAGTAGCTATGGGAATTCTGCGCATCGGCATCGTGGAACTCGCTGAATACCGACTCCCACTCGTCCGGGTCGTAATCCGGGAAATGAGTATCGCCCTCCACCTCCGCATCAATATGCGTCAGATAGAGCTTGTGCGCTTTCGGCAGGAACTGCTCATACACGCGACCGCCGCCGATCACCATCATCTCTTCCACATCGCCGCAGGCGGCAATCGCTTCATCAACCGACTTGACCCACTGCACGCGATCGTCGGTGCCGGGCTGGCTGCTAATCACGATATTTTTACGTCCCGGTAACGGGCGACCGATGGATTCCCAGGTAAGACGCCCCATCACTACCGGTTTGTTTAAGGTATTGCGCTTAAACCAGGCGAGATCGGCAGGCAGGTTCCATGGCATGGCGTTTTCCATACCAATGACGCGATCTACCGCTAACGCCGCAATCAGACTGATCATTAAATAATTCCCGAATGCAAAAAATTGTCGCCACTATACGGAAAGCGTAATACTTCGTCGACTGGGCGAAGGGTAAAGAATCAGAAAATTTTAAGTTTTGCTGGCGAGCCCACGTAAGCCCCGTGAGCCGCCAGAACAGGATTTAAATTGAAAACAAAATGTTACTTGTAAAGCTAACGTAACACCCTGAATTTACCCTATAGCGAGGGCTTATTCTCCGGCTCATCGGCGATGTCGCCGGTATGCCGTCCCTCTTCCGTCCCCTGCCAGCCGTGACGCTGAACCAGCGATAAATGATTGCGGTCCTCGTTAATGATGCCGGTCAGCATATCGCTGGTGCGCTTGAATACCGCCACCCGGGAAGCCGCGTCGTTTTCCGCCATCGCCACCATCTCTTCGACCATTTGCAGGTTGAAACGGCGGAACAGATCGGCGCGTTCGCGGGCCTCATACGCGCCGAGGCCCAGCGCTTCCAGCGTCATGCGCCCGGACTTCAGCGCCGCTTCGAAGGTTTCGCGCTCCGGCGCTTCGACCCCGGCCTGGCGCAGCTTAATATAATGATCGACATCGCGGGCGCGGGAGATGATCTGCAGATGCGGGAAATGCTCTTTTGCCAGCTCCGCCAACTGCAGATTCGTCTGCGGATCGTCGATGGCGTTAATCAGCACTTCCGCTTTTTCCGCCCCCGCCGACTCCAGCAGGTCTACCCGCGTCGCATCGCCGTAGAACACCTTCATATCAAACTTACGCAGGGTATCAACATGGTCGGGATCGTGATCGAGGATCACCATCTTCACGCCGCTGGAGAGCAGCACGCGGCCGGCAATCTGCCCGTAACGACCGAAGCCAGCGATAATCACCCGCGGCTGCTCTTCATCAATTTCATCGGCTTCGCGCTCCTGACCGCTGGCGGATTTCTCCAGCCGGGTCAGCAGCACCAGCAGGATCGGCGTCGCCGCCATCGATAGCGCCACGGCCAGGGTCAGCGCCTTCGCCCACTCGCTATCCAGGACATCGGCCATCTGCGCCGCGCCGAAAACCACGAAGGCGAATTCGCTTCCCTGCCCCAGCAGCACCGCAAACCAGCGGCGCTGGGCGCGCGGCACGCCTAACGGCCGGGCGATCAGCCACAGCATCAGGGATTTAATCACCAGGAATCCCACCAGCAAAATCAGGATCCGCAGCGGATGGGTGACCAGGGTACCGAAGTCGATAGACATGCCGACGCCGATAAAAAACAGCCCCAGCAGCAGGCCCTTAAACGGCTCAATATCGCTCTCCAGGGCGTGGCGATACTCCGAGCTCGCCAGCAGCACGCCGGCAAGGAAGGCTCCCATCGCCATCGACAGCCCGACCTCTTCCAGCAGCAGACCGAAACCAAATACCAGGAACAGGGCCACGGCGCTGAAGACTTCGCGCAGGCCGGAGCGCGCGACAAAACGCAGCATCGGCCGGGTCAGATAGCGCCCGAGCGCCACCACCAGCGCCAGCGCGCCCGCCACTTTCAGCGCCGAGAGCGCAAACGCGCCCAGGGTCGTCGAGCCGCCGCTCGCCGCCAGTAGCGGGATCATCGCCACCAGAGGAATGGCCGCGATATCCTGAAACAGCAGCACCGCAAAAGCGCTGCGGCCCAGCTGCGTGACCATCAGGTTACGTTCGTTCATCGCCTGCATGGCGATCGCCGTTGAGGAGAGCGCCAGAGTCATGCCAATCAGCTCGGCAACCTGCCAACGCAGACCAAGCGACATGCAGAACAGGCCGATCAGCACGCCGCAGACGACCATCTGCAGCGCCCCGCCGCCGAACACCGAGGCACGCAGTTTCCACAGCCGTTGGGGATCCAGCTCCAGGCCGATAACAAAAAGCATCAGCACCACGCCGATTTCGGCAAAATGCAGAATCGACTCGGCGTCGGTGACCAGCCGCAGCCCCCACGGGCCAATAATACAGCCGGCAATTAAATAGCCGAGTACCGACCCCAGCCCAAGACGTACGGCAATCGGTACAATCAGCGCGGCGGATCCTAAATAGATCAGCGCCTGTATCAACGTATGGCTATCCATTATTGTGCGCCTCCTGCCATTCGATTAAGCGTTGACGATAGCGGCGCGCCTGCGCCTGAAGGGTTTCGTCATCGCAGATAAAAGTGCAATGCATCGCGAACGGCGGCAACCATTTCATGCCGCAATACAGCGCGGTGGCCTGCAGCGGCTGCGCCAGCACGTCGAAACCGGGGAAGGAACCAATATCAAAGTGGCTTTCGCCGCCGCCGGTGGTGACCGCCCACATCAATGACTTACCGCGTAATGCGATACCGTTGTGCCCATACGCCCAGCCGTGCGCCAGTACCTTATCCAGCCACAGCTTCAGCAACGGCGGTACGCTGTACCATTGCATCGGATGCTGCCAGATGACCAGATCGGCACGGGCCAGCGCGGCCTGCTCGGCGGCGATATCGATATTGAAATCGGGATAAAGTTGATAGAGGGAGCGTATCTCTACGCCGTCAAGCGTCCCTGCCTGTTCAAGCATCCGCTTATTCGCATGCGAGTGCTGCGGATAAGGGTGCGCATAAATTATGAGGATCATTGATTAGCCTGCGTTTACTCTTGTTGTAATCAGCAAGAGTGTAGACAGTTAATGCTGATACTTACAGCTTCCGTTGGCGTAACCGCAGGAATTGGGGGTGCCTGACACCCCGCGAGTCATGGCCGGTTTGCCCGCTACAGGCGTCGGTCTTGCGCATTTGGATAGCTTAATGGCACGCTTTTTTAATTCCGCTAACCCGGCTTTTTACCGTCTCGTTATGATTTTTATCTAACGTATCAATATAGCGTAAAAACTGCGGCCCAATATCCGAATGGCAAATGGACCGTATCGCCTCATCATTAAATGTCTCGCCTGTATTGGGCCAGTGACTCCTATAAAAGTCATCAGCGGCGATCTCCCACAATTGTCGATCAGGGATGTTCGGTTGGTTACGTAACTGTGTATTCAGCAAAAGGGTAAAGATCTCAATTGCGTCCTTATTTGTTTCCAGCGAGGCATTATGGAAAGCGTTCTTAACGCGCCGTGCCGCGTAGGCTAAAACAAGGCTATTACCTTTATTATAATACAATTCAGGATCCTGCCAGTTTATGCGGGGAATGACCTGCTGAATGATATCTTTTTTGCCAAACATAACGACATAGAATAATAAATTAGTACTGCCGGAATAATACTTGCCAATATCAATTTGTTGACGCAATAACGAAGGTTGTTTTTTTAATATATCAACAAATTTATCCGTTTCTCCGCCAAGAACATAGCTTGCCGCAGTTAATATTTCTGAACCTGGTTGAGAATACTTTGCAAATAATCTCATAGCGCGAACATCCGCGTTTTGAATGGTACGATCAATAATAGCGGCACCCGTTTGGGTTTTAGCTAATTCAGGAAATGCGGAAAGCAGCAGTTCGGCTTGCTTAATAACGCTATCGGGGTGGGTGGGTCTTTTATAATAAACATCGATCGGCTGGGCAAAGGTATGCTCCAGTCCTGTCCATTGTGCAGGAGCAGCATAAACAATGTCCTGAGCCTGCTTGCGCTCTGCGGCAGATGAAGCCTGAATAGCGTCAATAAAAACCTGCAGCGCCGTTAAATTTTGAGAATGGATGGCCTCGAAAAAGGGAATGGTATAATAATCACTCTGATTCGCAACGTAATCAAAAGAGCCTTGCCGGTTTTTTAATGGGCTACCCAACTGCTGTACAAAATATTGATATAACTCTTTCGGCAATGATTTATCATAGATGGCAAATAAATAGATTTCGTATTGTTCCTGCTGAGATTTACTTTTAAACAAGCGGTCAAACTCGGGTAATTTTTGCACTGTAAACTTACCCAGCCTGAACTCAGCAATGCTGTTCGCGCGGTCCCGTTCGGCAAAAGACATGTCGACCTGTTCCATTGATGGGCCAATAAATTTATTGGCGATAAGCGCAAAGGTCAGCAAAGTCAACGCATGAATAAATCCCGCATTTTTTACGGAAAAAGTGCTAAAAAGTATTAACGCTAAAATCAACGCGGCGCCGGCAGCCCAACTAAAATAAATAAAGTGGTCAAGTGTAAATGTATATAAAAAACCTAAATACTTATAAACCGCACACAATATTATCGCAGCAAAAAACAGAAAAACATAGGCTACTGACATGTTTTTCCCAATAACCCTACCTTTACTCCATAAAATAAGGAAAATCAGGAATCCCCCACCGATGAGCGCGGGGATAATAAAAACGCAGAAGATAACAAACAAAAAACCGTTACCATTCATTGAAACCATCCATATTTATCACCTGTTGTATATTCCATTTCCATTTTTTTTTATGCGTATCAGGAACATCGGTAACTTAAAACAGAACGAGTATAGAATTAAAAATAAAAAGAATAAATGGATTAGTCACGGGCTGGTTGCAGTTTGCGTAAGACGTTACTGATGGCAGGGCAACACACTATTTTAATCGGCGTTTTTGAAACAGAATAAACCATTGCCGAACCGGCCCCGCCGTACTCCTCGCGAGGCCAGAGATAACGCTTAGTTATCCAGTTCATCCATCGATTTAACCTGATCGCGATTGATCTGCTCGGTACGACCGGTTTCCGCATTTTTGTAGGACACCAGACCGGTGTCGTCATCTACCTGCGGTTTGCCGTCGGTCACAATGGTTCTGCCGTCGGTCGTTTTCAACGACTGATTAGATGAACAACCGGCCACGGTAAGAAGCGCGGCGGCGGCGAAAACAGCTGCGGTGAGGGGCTTATAGTGCATCGTGTTTCTCTCCCATTATTCAGTCATATTCATTATCACCCTAACCATCTTAGGCTAGCTGACTGACCGGGGAGAGAAAACCAGAACTCTCCGAAGTAGGCTGTTAACGCCGATCCCCCTGTTTTTGTTCGAAGTTCACCGCCGCGCCGATCAGGTTAGCCTCGTTGCGGTACTGGCAGAGCACCACGTGCGGGAGAAATTCCGTTAACGCTTTTTCATTGACCAGCTCGGCCAGGCGTTGCTTAATACCACCGAAAATCTTATCGCTGGCGGAGATACCGCCGCCGATAATCAGACAGTCTGGGTCATAGCACACCTGCAAATTCAGTAAGCCTACCGCCATCCAGTGGTAAAACTGCGCCACTTCCTGCTGCGCGATATTGTCGCCCTCCTCGGCCAGGCGAAAGACATCCTCTCCGGAGACGGAGTCAGCCGCCAGCGACATGCGCCGGGCATAACGACGCGCCGTAGCGACGGCGGTTGCCAGTTCGCTAAAGGTTTGCCCCTCGTGCAGGGTCATCATGCCAAATTCGCCGGCGTAGCGATGGCTGCCGTGGCGCAGGACTTTATTGTCGACAATCGCGCCACCGATACCTGAACCGGCAATCACAAACAGTACGCTGTCATACTCGCGGCCCGCGCCCAATGCCGCCTCTGCGATACCCGCCGAGTTGGCGTCGTTCTCAATGCATACCGGAAGTGAAAACAGCCCGGAAAGCTCTTCGACGATGGGAAAGTGATGAATATAGGGAATGGCGCTCAGGCCGCTAATGACCCCGCTCTGCGGATCCACACACCCGGGAGCACTAATTGAGATCCCATCAATGGCGTAGCGCGGCTGGAACTGTTGATATAGATCCAATAGCCGATTTTTCATCTCTTCCCAGCTATCAGGCGTCTCAACCGATGCGGTGTCCTTCAGCTCCCCCTGCTGCCAGACGCCATATTTAATCGATGTACCGCCCCAATCAAACAAAAGTATCGCCATGTAGTTATCCTTGCGTGCGTCATGAAATGGTTTTGTTCCATTAAGGATGAACCCTCCCGCCCCGTTTCGCTTTATCGCGACGCAAAAAAAAGCGCCTCCGGCGTTGGCCACCGGAGGCGCTTTTACTGGCAGATGAGATTACTTTTTAATCTGCGCGTGCATTTCCTGTACCGAGGTCACCTTCTCCATCGCGTTGGCATTCAGCGCCATTGCGGTAGCGAAACCGCCGTTCAGCGTGGTGTCGTAGTGCACCTTGTACTGCAGCGCGCTGCGGCGAATCAGCTTGGAGTCTTCAATCGCCTGACGGCCCGCGGTGGTGTTGATGATGTAGGTATATTCGCCATTCTTGATACGGTCCTGAATGTGCGGACGGCCTTCATGCACCTTGTTCACCAGACGCGGGTTGATGCCGGCTTCGCCCAGCACAATCGCGGTACCGTGGGTCGCATCCAGCTCGAAGCCAAACTTCAGCAGTTTTGCCGCCAGATCCACCACGCGCTCTTTGTCGCCTTCGCGAACGGAGAGCAGCGCGCGTCCCTGTTTCTTCATCGTCGAGTTGCTGCCCAGCTGCGCCTTGGCGAACGCTTCCGCGAAGGTGCGGCCTACGCCCATGACTTCACCGGTAGAGCGCATTTCCGGCCCTAACAGCGGGTCAACGCCCGGGAATTTGTTAAACGGCAGCACCACCTCTTTCACCGAGTAGTACGGCGGGATGATCTCTTTGGTTACGCCCTGCTGGGCCAGCGTTTGGCCGACCATTACGCGCGCCGCGACTTTTGCCAGCGGTACGCCGGTGGCTTTCGAGACGAACGGGACGGTACGCGCCGCGCGCGGGTTGACTTCAATCAGGTAGACTTCGTTGTTTTTAACCGCAAACTGCACGTTCATCAGGCCGCGAACCTGCAGCTCAAAGGCCAGCTTCTGCACCTGCTCGCGCATCACATCCTGAATTTCCTGGCTCAGGGTGTAGGCCGGCAGTGAACACGCGGAGTCGCCGGAGTGCACGCCCGCCTGCTCGATATGCTCCATGATGCCGCCAATCAGCACCATTTCGCCGTCGCAGATTGCATCGACGTCGACTTCAACCGCATCGTCAAGGAAGCGGTCCAGCAGCACCGGCGCATCGTTAGAGACGCTGACCGCGGTCTGGAAGTAGCGACGCAGGTCGATTTCATCGTAGACGATTTCCATCGCACGGCCGCCAAGCACATAGGACGGGCGCACCACCAGCGGGTAGCCAATCTCTTTCGCCTTTTCGACCGCCATTTCGATCGCGGTCACGGTGGCGTTGGCCGGCTGCTTCAGCTTCAGGCGGTCAACCGCGTGCTGGAAGCGTTCGCGGTCTTCCGCGCGGTCGATAGCATCCGGGCTGGTGCCGATAACCGGCACGCCAGCCGCTTCCAGCGCGCGCGCCAGCTTCAGCGGAGTCTGGCCGCCGTACTGTACGATAACGCCTTTTGGCTTCTCTATACGCACGATTTCCAGCACGTCTTCCAGGGTTACCGGCTCGAAGTAGAGGCGGTCTGAGGTGTCGTAGTCGGTGGAGACGGTTTCCGGGTTACAGTTGACCATAATGGTCTCGTAGCCGTCTTCGCGCAGCGCCAGGGAGGCGTGGACGCAGCAGTAGTCGAATTCGATGCCCTGGCCGATACGGTTCGGGCCGCCGCCGAGCACCATGATCTTGTCGCGGTCAACGGACGGGTTCGCTTCGCACTCGTCTTCATAAGTGGAGTACATGTAGGCGGTGTCGGTGGCGAATTCCGCCGCGCAGGTATCCACGCGCTTGTAGACCGGGTGCAGGTCGTACTGGTCGCGCAGCTTGCGGATTTCCGCTTCGCGCACGCCAGCCAGCTTCGCCAGACGCGCATCGGCAAAGCCTTTGCGCTTGAGCTGACGCAGGAAGTCGGCGTCGAGGCCGGTAATACCGACTTCAGCCACTTTCTCCTCCAGACGCACCAGCTCTTCAATCTGTACCAGGAACCAGCGGTCAATATTGGTCAGGTTGAACACGCCATCAACGGAGAGGCCCGCGCGGAAAGCGTCAGCGATGTACCAGATACGCTCTGCGCCAGCATCTTTCAGTTCGCGGCGAATCTTGGTCAGTGCTTCCGGGTCATCAAGGCTCACTTTCGGGTCGAAACCAGTGGCGCCCACTTCCAGGCCGCGCAGCGCTTTCTGCAGGGATTCCTGCTGGGTGCGACCAATCGCCATCACTTCGCCCACCGATTTCATCTGGGTGGTGAGGCGGTCGTTAGCGCCGACGAATTTTTCAAAGTTGAAGCGCGGGATTTTAGTCACGACGTAGTCGATGGACGGTTCAAACGACGCCGGGGTACGGCCGCCGGTGATATCGTTCATCAGCTCATCAAGGGTGTAACCTACCGCCAGCTTCGCCGCGACTTTGGCAATCGGGAAGCCGGTGGCTTTCGAGGCCAGCGCCGAGGAGCGGGAGACGCGCGGGTTCATCTCGATAACGATCAGGCGACCATCTTTCGGGTTCACCGAGAACTGAACGTTGGAACCGCCGGTTTCGACGCCGATTTCACGCAGTACCGCCATCGAGGCGTTACGCATGATTTGGTACTCTTTGTCGGTCAGGGTTTGCGCCGGCGCCACGGTGATGGAGTCGCCGGTATGGATGCCCATGGCGTCGAAGTTTTCGATAGAGCAGACGATGATGCAGTTGTCGTTTTTATCACGCACCACTTCCATCTCGTACTCTTTCCAGCCGATTAGCGATTCATCAATCAGCAGCTCGTTAGTCGGCGAGAGATCCAGGCCGCGTTCGCAGATTTCTTCGAACTCTTCACGGTTGTAGGCAATACCGCCGCCGGTGCCGCCCATGGTAAAGGAAGGACGGATGATGCACGGGAAGCCAACGTCAGCGGCAACCGCCAGCGCTTCTTCCATGGTATGGGCGATGCCGGAACGCGCGGTGTCGAGGCCGATTTTCTTCATCGCCACGTCGAAACGGCGGCGGTCTTCGGCTTTATCAATCGCATCGGCGGTCGCGCCAATCATGGTCACGCCGAACTCGGCCAGCACGCCCTGACGCTCCAGCTCCAGCGCGCAGTTCAGCGCCGTCTGGCCGCCCATAGTCGGCAGAACCGCATCCGGACGCTCTTTCTCAATAATCTTGCGCACCACTTCCCAGTGAATCGGCTCGATGTAGGTGGCATCGGCCATTTCCGGGTCGGTCATGATGGTAGCCGGGTTAGAGTTCACCAGAATGACGCGGTAACCCTCTTCGCGCAGCGCTTTACACGCCTGGGCGCCGGAGTAGTCAAACTCACACGCCTGACCGATAACAATCGGGCCCGCGCCCAGAATCAGGATACTTTTTATATCTGTACGTTTTGGCATGGCTCTCTTAACTCCTGATTATTTCGCGGACTGACGGTACTGCTCAATTAATTCGATAAAATGGTCGAACAGCGGTGCGGCATCGTGCGGGCCAGGGCTCGCTTCCGGGTGCCCCTGGAAGCTGAACGCCGGTTTATCGGTACGGTGAATGCCCTGCAGGGTGCCGTCGAACAGCGACTTGTGGGTCACGCGCAGGTTAGCGGGCATAGACGCTTCATCCACCGCAAAACCGTGGTTCTGCGCGGTGATCATCACCACGTTGTTATCCATATCTTTTACCGGATGGTTGCCGCCGTGGTGGCCGAACTTCATCTTCACGGTCTTCGCGCCGCTCGCCAGCGCCAGCAGCTGATGGCCGAGGCAGATGCCGAATACTGGAATGTCGGTTTCCAGGAACTTCGTAATCGCGTCGATAGCGTAATCACAAGGCGCCGGGTCGCCAGGGCCGTTGGACAGGAAAATACCGTCCGGATTCATCTTCAGCACCTCTTCGGCGGAGGTCTGCGCCGGAACCACCGTCAGACGGCAGCCGCGATCGACCAGCATGCGCAGAATGTTGCGCTTGGCGCCGAAATCGTAGGCCACCACGTGGAACGGCAGCTCGCTTTCCGCTTTGGCTTCCGGCAGGTCTCCCGCCAGCGTCCAGCTCCCCTGCATCCAGCTGTAGGTTTCTGCGGTCGTCACTTCCTTCGCCAGATCCATACCGTTGAGGCCCGGGAACGCTTTCGCTTTTTCCAGCGCCAGCTGCGCGTCCGGACTGTCGCCGGCGATGATGCAGCCGTTCTGCGCGCCTTTTTCACGCAGCAGACGGGTCAGCTTACGCGTATCGATATCGGCAATCGCCACGATGTTATGGCGCTTCAGATAAGAAGAGAGGTCTTCGGTATTGCGGAAGTTGCTGGCAATCAGCGGCAGATCGCGAATGACCAGACCCTGAGCATGTACCTGAGAAGACTCTTCATCGGCGGCATTGGTGCCGACGTTGCCGATATGGGGATAGGTTAGAGTGACGATTTGGCGGGAATAGGAAGGATCAGTGAGGATTTCTTGATAACCGGTCATTGAAGTATTGAAAACGACTTCCCCAACCGCCGTGCCGGTAGCCCCTATGGCCCGACCGTGAAACTGGGTTCCGTCTTCCAGAACCAATAGCGCTGACTTAATCAAAACACCCTCCAGAGAATATCCACTCACTTTATTTGCATATTAATTCATAATGTAGATCTGAATCAATGCAAATCTGTTGCCCGCAGAATTTTGGCAAACGGCGGCATTCTGGAGAGATGGCCGGTAAAAGTCAACTTAAAGCGGATATTTTTAATCTTGTTTCAGGCGACTATTCAGCAATACCGGTCTTAACGGGCAAAAAGATCAACTAACTAGCCTGGGAAAACGCTTGCGGAGGTGGATGATTGTAAAATCTTAGCGCAGGGATTGAAAAAGTAGACCAGACGGTCAAAATTTACAATAAAACAACAAAAAATACGCAGATAACGTATTATTTTGTAGCTTTAACAATAAAAAATATCTAAAACCCAAAAAATAAAAAAGGGCAATAAAATATTGCCCCTTGCAATCAATTACTTATTGAATGCAATAACCACATCACGATGGGTAATAATCGTTATAAAGAGTTCAGTTCAAGCACATCACGCATATCAAAAAGACCGTTTTTCTTACCTTTCAACCATAAAGCAGAGCGTACGGCGCCATTAGCAAAAGTCATCCGGCTGGAGGCCTTGTGACTGATTTCAATGCGTTCACCGATATCCGCAAACATCGCCGTATGCTCGCCGACGATATCCCCGGCGCGGACGGTCGCAAAACCAATAGTGCCGGGAACGCGTTCGCCGGTGTAGCCTTCGCGACTGTAGACCGCACACGCTTTCAGATCTTTATCCAGGGCACCGGCAATCGCTTCGCCCATCGCCAGCGCCGTACCCGATGGCGCATCCACTTTGTGGCGATGATGCGCTTCGATAATCTCAATATCGGTATAGTCGCCCATCACCTTCGCTGCCTTCTCCAGCAACTTGAGCATCACGTTGACGCCGACGCTGAAGTTGGCGGCAAAGACGATGGCGATCTCCTGCGAAGCCTCGCGAATGGCCTGTTTGCCGGCGTCGTCAAAACCGGTGGTGCCGATAACCATTCCTTTACCGTGTTGACGGCAAAAGGCGAGATGGTTCAGCGTGCCTTCCGGGCGGGTAAAGTCGATGAAAACGTCGAAATCATCTTTTACCGCCTCAAGGCTGCTTTGCACCACAACCCCCGCCTTGCCTGCGCCCGCCAGCTCGCCCGCGTCGCTGCCGAGCAGCGACGAACCTTCGCGCTCCAGCGCCGCGCCAAGCGCCGCGCCGTCCATCTGCTGTACTGCCTGAATTAACTGGCGTCCCATCCGGCCGCCCGCGCCCGCGATGGCCACGCGGATTTGTGCATCATGCATAGCTATTCTCTTTTGTTAACACTACGTAAATTGTTTTCAGAGTAACCAGCCCATCGATGGGCCGCTACTCAAAAACACCGATAATTAGAAATTTATGACAAACTGCCGCCGATATCAGTAAAAACTATAAGATTGTGCCGGGAATTTGCCGTTGAGTAGTGAGGAGAGAGGAGCAAGCGCGGTCCGCAACCCCGGATCGGCCCTCTGCTGGCCAATCCGGGTAAACCGTCGAGATAAAAGCGAGCGATTAGTGCAGGAACAGCTCCCCGGCCGGGAAACCGGACAGGAACGAGGTGACCGCCAGCAGGTCGGCGCTGCCGCCGGGGCTAAGGTGACGGACAATCAGTTCATCATCCAGCTGGCGAAGCGCTTCCAGACCGCCGTCGGTCAGCACACCGCCTTCCCACAGCAGCCTTTGCGCCTGCTGCTGCACAAAATTCAGCCCTTCAAGCCCGCCGCGCGACACCAGGTTGGTGTCGTCATTCCAGGCCATCAGGTGCAGCAGGGTCTGCAATAACGCCAGATTGGTATCGCCGGTCTCCGCCATAACGCGATTGAATACCGGCATCGCCTGGGTGCGCACGGTGCGAAAGCCACTCTCCGCTTCGCCCCGGGCGCCGGAGAGCCCGTAGCGCAGGAAATGACCTTCGCCTTTACTCACCTTCTTTCCCGCGGCAGAGGAGAGCTCACGCCCGACCAGCCCCCGGCAGAAGCGGGCCACCTGATCGCAAACCCGGTGCTGCTCAACCGGCTCCCCTCTGGCCACCAACCTTCCCACCGCCGCGCTGAGCAGGCCAAAAGCGAAGATCGCGCCGCGATGGGTATTCACTCCGCCGGTGGCTGCCAGCATATCCGTCTCGCAGGCCATGCCCACCGGACGCAGCATCGTCAGCACCTTTTCCGGCATGATATTGGCGGTGTCGTGGCCCATAATGAAAAACTTCTCCATCCACGGGGCGACAACCGCCGTGCTGGCCTCAAAGGAGGCCAGATCCATATCCCGATGCGCGCCGGCGTTACGAATATCCACCAGCCCGGGCTTCGGCGTCAGGCGAACTTCGGTCAGCAGCGCCCGTTCCACACGTGAAACCATCTCCTCCGCCGCCACCGTTTGACGGCTCGATGGGCGATGCTGGCTCATCATCACTTCGCTCATGCCTTTCTCCTCAGCGCGTTTAACCGGCGCTTTTAACCTGATGAATGACGTCGATCACCGAACCGTCGCGATAGCGCACGACGGCCACCACCCGATCGGTAAATGCGATCGGCTCAGGCTTGCCGGTCAAAAGCTCGGCGCGCTGCTGTAGCGCTTCGATGGTCATCAGCGGGATATCCGCCTGACGCAGGCGATCGATCAGATCCTGACGCGCCGGGTTGACGGCGATACCGTGGTCGGTCACCAGCACATCCACGCTGGCGCCCGGCGTCACGCGGGTTAGCACCTTCTCGACCACGCACGGAATGCGTCCACGCACCAGCGGCGCGGTGATAATGGTTAAGTCAGCACCCGCCGCCGTATCGCAGTGGCCGCCGGATGCCCCGCGCAGCACGCCGTTAGAGCCGGTCATCACGTTAACGTTGAATCCGGTATCGATTTCCAGCGCGCTCAGCATCACCACGTTCAGGCGTTCGCAGGCGATGCCTTTCGAACCCGGATTGGCGTATTGATTAGCGGAAATTTCGATATGGTTAGGGTTATTGGCCAGCGAACGCGCGGCGTCGCCGTCGAAAGACTGGGTATCCAGCAGCGCTTTGATCAGGCCCTTTTCGTGCAGATCGACCATTGTGCCGGTAATCCCGCCCAGACCAAAGCTGGCGGTAATGTTGTGACGGCGCATCTTATCTTCGAGGAAGCGGGTCACCGCCAGCGAGGCGCCGCCGGTACCGGTTTGCAAAGAGAAGCCGTCTTTAAAATAACCGGAGTGCTCGATCACTTTCGCCGCCTGGCGGGCGATCAGCAGTTCGCGCGGGTTGCTGGTCAAACGGATCGCCCCGGCGGTGATTTTCGCCGGATCGCCGACCTCGTCGACCTGCACGATCAGATCGACCTGATCCTGGGCGATGCTGGCCGGATAGTTTGGATAATCCACCCACTCTTCGGTCAGCAGCACCACGCATTTGGCGGCATCGGCATCCACTTTGGCGTAGCCCAGCGATCCGCAGCGGGATTTACCGCTAAAGCCGTTGGCGTTGCCGTATTCATCGCAGCACGGCACGCCGAGGAACGCCACGTCAATGTTTAGCTCGCCGCTTTGTACTAAATACGCGCGGCCGCCGTGGGAGTGGATTTGGACCGGATTTTCCATCAGACCGGCGGAGATCTCTTCTCCCAGCTTACCGCGCAGGCCGGAGGTGTAAATCTGGCGGATCACGCCATTTTTAATATGTTCAATCAGCGGCCAGTGGGCGTCGATCAGCGAGCTTGAGGCCAGCGTCAGATCGCGAAAGCCCATTTCAGCCAGCTTCGCCACCACCATATTGACCACCTTGTCACCGCCGCGAAAGGCGTGGTGAAAAGAGATGGTCATGCCGTTTTGCAGGCCCGAACGGCGAATCGCCTCCTCCAGCGAGGCGCAGATTTTACGTTGGCGCTTTTCGCTTTCGCTGGCCAGCCACGGGCTTTTCGCCGTCACGCCCGCATAGGGCGCTAATCCTTCCGGCATCACGTACTGCTGATTAAGCATTGCTACGGTCTCTTTCATTATTTGCTCCTTAATCACGAATGCCGGAAGCCGACAGCGCCACGACTTTGCGCGCATGGTCGATAATCGGTCCATCTATCATCTTACCGTTCAGCGATACCACGCCCAGACCGCGCTCTTCCGCCTCTTCCGCCGCCGCGATCACATCGCGCGCATGCTCAACGTCTTTCAGGGTTGGGGCATAAACCTGATGCAGCAGTTCAATCTGGCGCGGGTTGACCAGCGATTTGCCGTTAAAGCCGAGGTTTTTCGCCAGATTCGCTTCCGCGAGGAAACCTTCTTCATTGTTAATGTCCGACCACACCACGTCATAGGCCGCGATCCCGGCGACGCGCGCCGCGTGCAGCACCGCGCAGCGGGCATAAAACAGCTCGGTGCCGTCGCCGCGGCAGGTGCCCATATCCATCACGTAGTCAAAGGCCGCCAGCGCGATCGCCGACAGACGCGGGCTGGAGCGCGCGATCTCGACCGCGTTCACCACCCCCAGCGCCGACTCAATCGCCGCCATGAGCTTAGTGCTGCCCACTTCCCGTCCGCACTCGCGCTCAATACGCACAACGTGCGCTTCCAGTTCGTGGATATCTTCTTTGCTATCGGTTTTCGGCAGGCGCACCATATCCACCCCCGCGCGCACTACCGCCTCCAGATCGGCGAGGCCAAACGGCGTATTGAGCGGGTTAATACGCACCACGGTTTCCACATCCCGATAGAGCGGATGCTGTAGCGCGTGATGCACCAGCAGGCGGGCGGTATCTTTTTCACGGAGCGAGACGGCATCTTCGAGGTCAAACATCACCGCGTCGGCGCCGTACACAAACGAGGTGCTTAACATCGCGGCGTTGGCGCCGGGGATAAACAGCATACTGCGACGAGGTTTCATAGCTGGCTCCATTGCAGTTGAGATTGTTGCGCCGCGCGCAGCGCCGCGGCCTGAACGCGAGCCTTCAGCACGCACTCCAGCGCGCCTTTATCATCGACGACCACATTCGCGCGAGTGACACCAAGCTGCGCCAGGGTCTCTCTGACCACCTGCTCAATCGCCGCGCCGAACTGC
This sequence comes from Klebsiella grimontii, assembly GCF_900200035.1. GTDB lineage: Bacteria > Pseudomonadota > Gammaproteobacteria > Enterobacterales > Enterobacteriaceae > Klebsiella > Klebsiella grimontii. The sequence continues at coordinate 194,633 of NZ_FZTC01000014.1, read as the reverse complement.
TGCTTCACAATACTGTCGATTTCAAGCTGAATACCCGGCTCATTGGCAGGCCCAATCCTGACCATGACATCGCTGGATTCCAGCGTGCCGGCCAGGGCGTCAATCATCATTTCCATAGAGGCTGATCCTTAGTTATGGAGGTAATATCTAGGCGGTTTGATGTTCGCTTTCCGCCAGCTGCATCAGAAAAGAGAGCGTTCCCGGCGGAACCAGCGGCGCAATAGCCGACCACTGGCGCTCCTTATAGAGTTTGCGCACCCGTGAAGCCGAAATCGGTGCGCCGTCTTTCTCGACCCGCTCCAGCTCCACCACCTGAATCGCGGGCGTCTCGCCGGGCGCTTCCAGCAGTTCCTTCATGCGCAGGTTGTAGTTACGGGTTAAAGAGCACAGCGGCTCGCTACCGACAAAACGGTGGGTAATCTGTAGCGCCGGGGCTAAATGTTCGCGGAAAAGCTGTAGGTCGATCTGGCAGTGGCAATCATCGACCACGCCTTTATCTTTGAGGAAATAGCCGGGGAAAGTCGCCCGGGAGATCAGATAAGCCGAACCTGGATGTAAGGTCACGTTGGCGATCCCGGCGATCCCCTGTTCAATCAGCGCCACGCGATCCTGATAGCTGAAAAATGAAGCGTCTTCTTTCACCACAAACAGATGCAGCCAGTCGCACTGGCGAGCGGCCTGCTCTACCAGCCAACGGTGTCCCAGGGTGAATGGATTGGCGTTCATCACGATGGCGCCGATTTTTTCCCCGGGCTGGCGGTACATGGTCAGCTGGCGGCAATAGCGCGCCAGGCGTTCGCGGCTATTTTCCATTAACACCGCCTGGTCACCCGCGCGGGCGATAGGCCAGAATCCGGCGCTGGAAAATAGCGCCGCGTTATCGGGTTTAGTGAACAGGAACAGCTCGCTGCGGCCCAGCTCATACGCCAGGGTCATCAGCTCAGTCAGCAGCTTCAGGCTGAGCCCTTCTCCCTGTAGCGACGGGTCGACGGCAATACACTTCAGGACGCATCCGGCAATCGCGCCGCAGCCGACAATGCGCCGCTGATCCTCGGCGACAATCACCCTTTCGCAATCCGCCTCCAGCGAGAGCTGATGCTGATGAAGAAAGAGGTCAACGGCCTCTCGCCGCCGGGGATCTTTTTGTACGGTGACGCGTTTTATTATCAGATTCATTTTTTAGCGCTTCATTAACCAAAAACGGACTGTATTTCGCCACCGTTCCCGCAGCGGTTCTTTTATTTAAATCACATTTTTCCGCGTACCTTAATTGGCTTTATGGTTTTTATGTTGTTAATTAATTCAGAAGAATAAAAACAATTAAATTAATTAAAAACACGGCCAATCAGTGAAGATAATCACATATCGCCGTGGAACATATTTATTATTATGCCGCCGTTCTATTATTGCTTGTTCTAACGCCATTATTCCTTTTTTTAACAGGGTGACGTCATATGACTAATATGAGCCAGGCTCCATCTGCGGAGAAAAAAGGCGTTAGCGATATTCTGGGGTTTAAAATCTTCGGCATGCCGCTACCGCTTTACGCCTTTGCGTTAATCACTTTACTACTTTCACATTTTTATAATGCCCTGCCGACCGACATTGTCGGCGGCTTCGCCATCATGTTTATTATTGGCGCTGTTTTTGGAGAAATTGGCAAACGCCTGCCAATCTTCAATAAATATATCGGCGGCGCGCCGGTGATGATCTTCCTCGTTGCCGCCTATTTCGTTTACGCTGGCATTTTTACCCAGAAAGAAATTGAGGCGATCACCAATGTGATGGATAAAAGTAATTTCCTGAATTTATTCATCGCCGTGTTGATTACCGGCGCCATTCTCTCGGTTAACCGTAAACTGCTGCTGAAATCTCTGCTCGGCTATATTCCAACCATCTTAATGGGGATCCTCGGCGCATCCATCTTCGGTATTCTTATCGGCTTGTGCTTCGGTATTTCCGTAGACCGCATCATGATGCTGTACGTCCTGCCGATTATGGGCGGCGGCAACGGCGCTGGCGCGGTGCCGCTGTCTGAAATTTATCACTCCGTTACCGGCCGTTCGCGTGAAGAGTACTACTCAACCGCGATCGCTATCCTGACCATCGCCAACATCTTTGCCATCGTCTTTGCCGCGCTGCTCGATATTATCGGTAAAAAACACACCTGGCTGAGCGGCGAAGGCGAGCTGGTACGCAAGGCCTCCTTCAAAGTAGAAGATGATGAAAAAGCGGGCCAGATTACCCATCGCGAAACGGCCGTCGGCCTTGTGCTCGCCACCACCTGCTTCCTGCTGGCCTACGTTATCGCCAAGAAAATTCTGCCCAGCATTGGCGGCGTGTCTATCCACTATTTTGCCTGGATGGTGCTGATTGTCGCAGCCCTGAACGCTTCAGGTCTCTGCTCGCCGGAAATCAAAGCTGGCGCCAAACGTCTGTCTGACTTCTTCTCTAAACAACTGCTGTGGGTGCTGATGGTCGGCGTCGGCGTGTGCTACACCGACCTGCAGGAAATTATCGACGCGATCACCTTCGCTAACGTGGTGATTGCCGCTGTGATTGTCGTCGGCGCCGTCGTCGGCGCCGCTGTCGGCGGCTGGCTGATTGGCTTCTTCCCGATTGAATCGGCGATTACCGCGGGCCTGTGCATGGCTAACCGCGGCGGTTCCGGCGACCTGGAAGTACTCTCTGCCTGTAACCGTATGAATCTTATCTCCTATGCGCAAATCTCTTCCCGTTTGGGCGGCGGAATTGTGCTGGTCATCGCGAGCATCGTGTTCGGCATGATGATGTAACCAACACGCACGATGGCGATATTTGAGCGTCAACCACAGAGGTGCAAATTAGGGTCCAGAGCCGGGGGCGGCTTCGGGAAATCCACCCTACTCCTTAGCCGGAAGCACCGATTGGTTAACCTTCAAAGGCGCCATCGTGCCCTTACTTTTGGATCGTTTCATGACTGATGCAGCACTGTTACTGGGTGAAGGCTTCACCCTGATGTTCCTCGGCATGGGGTTCGTGCTGGCGTTTCTGTTTGTGCTGATTTTCGCCATCCAGGGCATGTCCGCCGCCGTCAACCGCTTCTTCCCCGAACCGGCTCCGGCGCCGAAGGCCGCACCTGCCGCCGCGCCCGCTGACGACTTCGCCCGCTTAACGCCGGTGATTGCCGCCGCCATCCACCACCATCGCCGCCTTAACCCTTAATTCACGGAGGAATCCATGACCGTTGCCATTACCGATGTCGTCCTGCGCGACGCCCACCAGTCCCTGTTCGCCACCCGCCTGCGCCTTGACGATATGCTCCCCGTCGCCGCGCAGCTCGACGACGTGGGCTACGGCTCCCTCGAGTGCTGGGGCGGCGCCACCTTTGACGCCTGCATCCGCTTTCTCGGCGAAGACCCGTGGGTCCGCCTGCGCGAGCTGAAAAAGGCCATGCCGAAGACCCCGCTGCAGATGCTGCTGCGCGGCCAGAACCTCCTCGGCTACCGCCACTACGCCGATGACGTGGTCGAACGCTTCGTTGAGCGCGCCGTCAAAAACGGCATGGACGTCTTCCGCGTCTTCGACGCCATGAACGACCCGCGCAATATGCAGGCCGCCCTGCGGGCGGTGCGCAGCCACGGGGCGCACGCCCAGGGGACTCTGAGTTACACCACCAGCCCGGCGCACACCCTGCAGACCTGGCTGGACCTGACCGAACAGCTGCTGGAAACCGGCGTCGACTCCATCGCCATCAAGGACATGTCCGGTATCCTCACCCCGATGGCGGCGTATGAGCTGGTCAGTGAAATCAAAAAGCGCCACAACGTGCGCCTGCACCTGCATGCTCATGCCACCACCGGGATGGCGGAGATGGCCCTGCTGAAGGCCATCGAGGCGGGCGTGGACGGCGTGGACACGGCGATTTCTTCCATGAGCGCCACCTACGGCCACCCGGCCACCGAGGCGCTGGTGGCGACGCTGGCCGGAACGGAACACGACACCGGGCTGGATATCCTGAAGCTGGAGAGCATCGCGGCCTACTTCCGCGAGGTGCGCAGGAAATATCACGCCTTTGAAGGCCAGCTGAAGGGCACCGACAGCCGTATCCTCGTGGCCCAGGTGCCGGGCGGGATGCTCACCAACCTCGAGGGCCAGCTGAAGCAGCAGAACGCCGCCGACAAACTCGACCAGGTGCTGGCGGAAATCCCCCGCGTGCGCGAGGACCTCGGCTTTATTCCTTTAGTCACCCCGACCTCGCAGATTGTCGGCACCCAGGCGGTGCTTAACGTCCTGACCGGAGAGCGCTACAAAACCATCGCTAAAGAAACGGCGGGCATTCTGAAGGGTGAATACGGCCACACCCCGGTGCCGGTCAATGCCGCCCTGCAGGCGCGCGTGCTGGAGGGGGCCGCCCCGGTGACCTGCCGCCCGGCGGACCTGCTGAAGCCGGAGCTGGCTGCACTGGAAGCGGACGTGAAGCGCCAGGCGCAGGAGAAGGGCATCATGCTTGCCGATAACGCCATCGACGACGTGCTGACCGTGGCCCTGTTTCCGCAAATCGGCCTGAAGTTCCTTGAGAACCGCAATAACCCGGCGGCCTTTGAGCCGGTCCCGCAGGCGGAAGAGGCGAAACCTGCCGCTGCCCCGGTAAAACCTGCCGCTTCGGGCATCTACACCGTGGAAGTGGAAGGTAAAGCCTTTGTGGTGAAGGTCAGCGACGGCGGCGATATCAGCCAGCTCACTGCGGCGGCGCCCGTTCAGGCTGCTGCGCCGGCCCCGGCAGGCGCCGGCGCCCCGGTGACCGCCCCGCTGGCGGGCAATATCTGGAAGGTGACTGCCACCGAGGGCCAGACGGTCGCCGAAGGCGACGTGCTGCTGATTCTCGAAGCCATGAAGATGGAAACCGAAATCCGCGCCGCGCAGGCCGGCACCGTGCGCGGTATCGCGGTGAAATCCGGCGACGCGGTGGCGGTCGGCGACACCCTGATGACGCTGGCGTAAGGAACAGGAACCATGGAAAGTCTGAACGCCCTGATTCAGGGCATGGGCCTGATGCACCTCGGCATCGGCCAGGCCATCATGCTGCTGGTGAGCCTGCTGCTGCTGTGGCTGGCGATTGCGAAGAAGTTCGAGCCGCTACTGCTGCTGCCGATTGGCTTCGGCGGCCTGCTGTCGAATATCCCGGAGGCCGGGCTGGCGCTGACCGCCCTGGAGAGCCTGCTGGCCCACCACGACGCCGGGCAGCTGGCGGTGATTGCCGCGAAGCTCAACTGCCTGCCGGACGTTCACGCCATCAAAGAAGCGCTGGCCCTGGCCCTGCCGTCGGTACAGAGCCAGATGGAGCAGCAGGCGGTGGATATGGGCTACTCCGCCGGGGTGCTGGCGGTGTTCTATAAGGTCGCCATCGGGTCGGGTATCGCCCCGCTGGTGATATTTATGGGCGTCGGGGCGATGACCGACTTCGGCCCGCTGCTGGCCAACCCGCGCACCCTGCTGCTGGGGGCGGCGGCGCAGTTCGGTATCTTCGCCACGGTGCTCGGGGCGCTGACGCTGAACTACTTCGGGATTATCAGCTTCACCCTGCCGCAGGCGGCGGCGATAGGCATTATCGGCGGCGCGGACGGCCCGACGGCGATTTACCTGTCGGGCAAGCTGGCGCCGGAGCTGCTGGGAGCCATCGCGGTGGCGGCGTACTCATATATGGCGCTGGTGCCGTTAATCCAGCCGCCGATTATGAAGGCGCTGACCACGGATAAGGAGCGGAAAATCCGCATGGTGCAGCTGCGCACGGTGAGCAGGCGGGAGAAAATCCTGTTCCCGGCGGTGCTGTTGCTGCTGGTGGCGCTGCTGCTGCCGGACGCGGCGCCGCTGCTGGGGATGTTCTGCTTCGGCAACCTGATGCGCGAAAGCGGCGTGGTGGAGCGCCTGAGCGACACGGTGCAGAACGCGCTGATAAATATCGTGACCATTTTCCTCGGGTTATCGGTGGGCGCCAAGCTGGTGGCGGACAAGTTCCTCCAGCCGCAGACGCTGGGGATTCTGGTGCTGGGGGTGATTGCGTTCTGTATCGGGACGGCGGCGGGGGTGCTGATGGCGAAGCTGCTGAACCTGTTCAGTCACAACAAAATCAACCCGCTGATTGGCTCGGCCGGGGTGTCGGCGGTGCCGATGGCGGCGCGGGTATCGAACAAGGTGGGGCTGGAGTCGGACGCGCAGAACTTCCTGCTGATGCACGCGATGGGCCCGAACGTGGCGGGAGTGATTGGCTCGGCGATTGCCGCCGGGGTGATGCTCAAGTACGTGCTGGCGATGTAAATCGTTACCTTTCCCGGATTGCGGCTGACGCCTTATCCGGGCTACCGGCGCGATCGGGTAGCCCGGACAGGCGCTACGCGCCGCCTCCGGGAAATACCCCAGGCGACGGTGCCAAAGCCCAAACCGAAGGTACGTAAAACGTCGTATTCCGACTAAGCGAGTTCTGAAATCAGTCAATCTGTGGGCCGATTCCGCGCCGACGGCCACTAAAAAAGAGAAAATAACCTTTTGATGTCAATTCGCCCAATGTTTGCTCGAAAAATCACGCACTGGTTTGCCCGACGTTCGTTTCAGAACCGCATCTTCCTGCTGATCCTGTTTACCTCGACAATCGTGATGCTGGCGATGTCATGGTATCTCACCAACATTACCGAGGAGCGCCTGCATTACCAGGTCGGGCAGCGCGCGCTGATTCAGGCGATGCAGATCTCCGCCATGCCCGAACTGGTTGACGCGGTGGAAAAGCACGATTTACCGCGCATTAAAGCACTTATCGACCCGATGCGTTCGTTTTCCGACGCCACCTATATCACCGTCGGCGACGCGAAAGGCCAGCGCCTGTATCACGTGAATCCTGAGGAGATCGGTAAATACATGGAGGGCGGAGACAGCGACGAGGCGCTATATAACGCCAAAAGCTACGTGTCGGTGCGTAAGGGATCGCTGGGTTCTTCACTACGCGGCAAGTCGCCGATCCAGGACAGCACCGGGAAAGTGATCGGCATCGTATCGGTGGGATACACCATCGAACAGTTAGAGAACTGGCTGAGCCTGCAAATCGGATCGCTGATGATCCCGATGGCGATTATGCTGCTCCTGCTGCTTTACTGCGCGCGGCGCTTCTCGCTGCATATTAAAAAGCAGATGCTAAATATGGAACCTCAGCAGCTATCACAGCTGCTCATCCAGCAGAGCGTCCTGTTTGAATCGGTTTTTGAGGGGCTGATAGCCATTGATTCTCATTACAGAATTACCGCCATCAATCAGACCGCGCGGAGGCTATTAAACCTGAGCCAGCCGGAAACCATCCTGATTGGCAAAAGCATCAATAGCGTGATCTCTCAGGAGGCATTCTTCTATGACGCGCCGCAGACCAATAAAAAAGACGAAATCGTCACCTTTAACCAGATTAAAGTGATCGCCAGCCGCATGGCCGTCACGCTCAATAGCGAGCCTCAGGGCTGGGTCATTAGCTTTCGCAGTAAAGACGATATCAACACCCTGAGCCTGCAGCTTAGCCAGGTTCAGCAGTACGCGGATAATCTGCGGGCCGTGCAGCACGAGCATCGCAATCTGATCTCCACCATCGCCGGGCTGCTGTTTTTAAAACGCTATGACAACGCGCTGGATCTTATTCAGCAGCAGTCTGAAAGCCACCAGAAGGTGCTCGATTTTATTGCCCGTAACTTTAAAGTGAATCACCTTGCCGGGCTGCTGATCGGCAAGTATTACCGCGCCAAAGAGCTCGGAATAGAGCTGGTATTCGATCCCGCCTGCCACGTTGAGACCTTACCCTCGTCGCTTTCGCATAATGAGTGGATCTCGATCGTCGGTAATTTGCTGGACAATGCCTACAACGCCACCTTGCGCCAGCCGACAGGTTCAAGGCAGATCGAATGCCTGATCAACAGCGAGGGCGACGAAGCGATCGTCGAGATCGCCGACCAGGGCTGCGGAATTGACGAATCGCTGCGCGATCGTATTTTTGAACGCGGCGTCACCAGCAGCGACAGCGGCGATCACGGCATCGGACTCTGGCTGGTTCGCAGCTACGTTGAGCAAGCCGGCGGCAATATCGTCGTCGATAACAACATTCCTTTTGGCACCATTTTTACCCTTTATATCCCCCTGACCAGAGATGAACATCATGGATAGCATTACAACTCTTATCGTTGAAGACGAACCTATGCTGGCGGAAATCCTGGTGGATACGATCAAGCAATTTCCCCAGTTCGAAGTCATTGGCATTGCCGATAAACTGGAAAGCGCGAAAAAGCTGCTTCGCCTCTATCAGCCCCAGCTCACTCTGCTGGATAACTTCTTGCCCGATGGTAAAGGGCTCGATTTGATCCGCCACGCCGTCAACACGCATTATCAAGGGCGTATCATTTTCATCACCGCCGATAACCATATGGATACCATCAGCGAAGCCCTGCGGATGGGCGTTTTTGATTACCTGATTAAACCGGTTCATTATCAGCGATTGCAGCATACCCTTGAGCGTTTTGCCCGCTATCGCAGCTCTCTGCGCTCAAGCGAACAGGCAAGCCAAACCCATGTTGACGCCCTGTTCAATATCCAGGCAAAAGAGCATACGGAAGCCGCAGGCTCTCCGCTGCGCGGTATTGATGAGAGCACCTTTAACCGGGTATTGCAGCTCTTCGCCGACCCGGAAACGGTCCATACCGCAGACACGCTCGCCCGTATTCTCGGCAGCAGTAAAACCACCGCCCGCCGTTACCTTGAGCAAGGGGTTAAAAATGATTTTCTTGAAGCTGAAATCAGCTATGGCAAAGTCGGCAGACCGGAGCGGATTTATCACGGTAAACATCCTGCGCCTCTTTAAGCCCCAGGAGATGCCCTGTTTATCGCGCATCTCCTTTCATGCGCTTATTCCACGGTGTAGCTGACAATAATTTGGCCTTTTTTCATCTTCACCTGGCTAATGACGATTTTCCCCAGCTCGGACAGGCTGGCAACGTGCGTACCGCCGCAGGGATAGCTCTGCATATCGCCGAACCCAATCTGGCGCAGGCCATCGGCAAAAGCGACCTGACGCGGTAAATTTCCTGCCTGCCAGGCGGCGACTTTTTCCAGCAGCGCGCTGGCTTCGGGCAGCCCGCCGTTAGCCCCGGCGGCAAAAATGATACGGCTTTCTCCCGGCCAGTGATGTCCTTTCATCGGCTGCCAGCCTGACTGCTCGCCGGCCTGGGCAAGCACGTGCCCGGCGGAGTGCAGGCGCGCGTGAAGCCGTCGGCTTTCCGCATCGATACGGATCGTGACCTCGCCTGACGGCAGCGGCTGTGAAACGATATGCGCTACGCTATCGCCGCGCGAAACCACGCCTTCGACCGCCAGATCGGCAATCCAGCCGCGATCCGCCGGCTGACCGCCGCCCTGCGGGTGAAATAGCGTACGGTCCAGCTCAATGGCATAGCGGCCATCGGCTTCGCTCAGGCAGTTGACGACTCGCGCCAGGCATTCAGTGGCGTCGCTGGTGTAATAAAGGCGTTCAGTCATGGTTGTTCTCCTCTCTGTCAGGACAGTATATTGATATTACTGATGGCGATAATCCCGCCTGACATCAATGCAATTTTGCCCTGGAAGCACAAATGAATCTAAGCCTACTGCCCGACCTCGCCCTGTTTGTGCAGATTGTTGAACAGGGCAGCTTTTCCGCCGTCGCGCGCCAGACGGGCGCGACGCCCTCGGCTATCAGCCGCAGCGTTTCTCGCCTTGAACAGGAGATGGGCTGCAAGCTGCTGCATCGCACAACGCGCAAGCTACGCCTCAGCGAGTCCGGTAAGACGGTGTATGAACATGCGCTGGAGATGCTGGAGTCGGCGCGTCTGGCTATGGATTCCGCCAGCAGTACCCAGGCGGTGGCGCAGGGCAAGCTCACGCTAAGCGTGCCGAAAGCCGTGGGCCGGTTTGCCATTCACCCGCTGATGCTGGAATTTTTTACCCGCTATCCGCAGGTCGACGTCTGTCTGCGGCTTGAGGATCGGGTTCTCGATTTTATCGATGACGGTATTGACCTGGCGCTGCGTATCACCCACACCCCTTCCCCGGGTCTGCACGGTAAACCGTTGATGACGATAAGCCACGTCGTCTGCGCGACGCCCGGCTACCTGGAACAACATGGAACGCCGCGAATGCCGCAGGATCTGCGCGCTCATAGCTGTATCAGCCTTGGCGAAACGCCCGCCGATGCGCGCTGGAAATTCCGCCGTGCGGGGAAAACGGAGACGATCCAGACCCACGGCCGCTACGCCGCCAACCACACCGCCGTGCGCCTCGATGCCGTGAAGCAGAATCTGGGGATCGGCAGCCTGCCGCTGTTTACCGCCCGTGAGGCGCTGGCGCGCGGCGAAATTGTGCAGGTTTTACCGGAGTGGGAGTTTATCAGCAGCTATTCCGGCCAGCTGTGGCTACTGTGGTCGGGCAATAAGCATATGCCCGCCAGAATGCGGGCGATGATTGATTATCTCAGCGAGAAGATGCAGCCGGCTTCAGGCAGCACAGCCATAGCGCGACGATCAAAAACCATGGAATAATAAGGCACAGGGCGAACCACCATCCTGAACGACCGATATCGTGCATCCTGCGGCAGCCAACGGCCAGCAGCGGAACAATCATCGGCAGCGAAAGAAGACCGCTGAGCGGCGCAGCGAAAAAAATGAAAACGCCGTACTGAGAGTTATGCTGTATCGCCAAAAACCAGGCCGCCAGCGGCAGGGCAAGAATCAACAGGTTGATGAGCAAAAAAGACCAAAACTCCTGCCTGCTGGCCACTCCGCTAAAATCGAGGCCCTTTTTCCATCCGTTAAAATACGCTTGTCCATTCGTCATTTTTCTCTCCCTGTTCATAGCCCAATCCAGTATTGGCTGCGTACCGGAGAGATTACGCCAGAATAACCCATCATGCGATAGCGCAAAACGGCGAGAGTTTTGAACGTGAGTTATTTTGCCTCGGCTATGAATAAAACGGGGATGATATATCATCCCCATTTATTCATCATGCCGATGAAGATCATTTAATGTTGGTGGGTTGTTAAGCGTAATTTATTATAATTAATTAAGCTCCCCGCTTTAATAATCTCCCGCTCTGATGCGGTTAATCCCTCCATATAAAGCGAGATCTCTTTAACGGGATGCTGAGGGCTAATCACGAAGGCGGTAATTTGACTCATATTGGTTTCCAAAGCGGACTTGATTCCCGGGATATAGATGAAGTCGCCCACTTCAAATTCCGGCAGCGCCTCCATCTGCAGCGGCAGCATCCCCCAGTTGATAACGTTTGAACGATAGCGCTTGGTCGCATACTGCTGGGCAATATTCGCCAGGCCGCCGAGGACTCTCTGGCAGCTGGCGGCCTGCTCGCGCGCGGAACCATCGCCGGGTTTTACCGCATACACCATACTGCCTATCTCCGTCTGCTCGAGGGTGACATTTTCCTGTCCCGGCAGCTGTCGGATCCGGGAAAAAACCGCCTCAAGCTCCGGCTCCAGACGACAAGGGTTGTCGCCTGTCATCCGCCTTGTTTCCAGAGCGGCAATCTTCTTACTGCGGCCAACGTAGCCCGGGTCGCGTCGTGAAAGGGTAAACTCGGCCAGCCCTAAAGGATTGGAGCGGAATGAAGAGGTTTCTCCTGATGGAATAAGTTCATCGGTGGTGGTCACCGGATCCATTATCTTTGAGGTCACGTTTAACAGAATATTTTCCGTTAGCGCACTCATCTCCGGCCAGTCTTTAATATTCGGACCATAAATCAGCGATTGTTGCGTCGCCCCCTTAATAAAGCCTTGATAAACGCGATTTTTATAAGGCGAAGCATCAAATTCATACTGCGGAATGTTTTCCCAGCAATCGAGTTCGCAAGCCGATGTCAGCACGCCCCCATTGGCTGCCGTCGCCGCAATGGAGCGGGCATCCATCAGCGCGACAGCCGACATTTGCCCATTCCCCGGTTTTGACCCTTCCCGGTTTGGAAAATTACGCGTCGTGTGGCGAATGCTTAAACCGTTATGCATGGGCGTATCGCCTGCGCCAAAACAGGGTCCACAAAATGCGGTGCGCATAATCGCGCCGGCGCTCAACAGCGCGCTGGTCATGCCTTTTTTAGTCAGGTCCATCAATACCGGTTGGGAGGAGGGATATATCGACAGAGAGAAATCGTTGTCACCACAGGAGCGGTTTTTTAAGGCATGCGCCGCTTCGACCACGTTAACATAATTTCCGCCGGCGCAACCGGCGATAATTCCCTGCTGAATCCGCAGTTTGCCATTTTCGATTTTATCCCGCAGGGTGAGCGCTGCGCGTCCCTGGGAAATTTTATCGGCCGCCGTTTCGACCTCATGCAAAATATCCTGCAAATTGTCATTAAGCGTATCAATTTCATATACGTTGGCGGGATGAAAGGGCAAGGCGATCATCGGCTTGATGCTACTTAAGTCCACTTCTATGCAGCCATCATAGTAAGCCATCTCTTTTGCCGAGAGCGGACAATAGTCCTGCTCCCTGCCATGAAGGCGTAAGTAGTGTTTGGTCTCTTCATCGGTTTGCCAGATAGAGGATAAACACGTGGTCTCCGTTGTCATCACATCCACGCTATTTCTGAAGTCGGTAGACATCGTCGCCACGCCCGGGCCAACAAACTCCATAATTTTATTTTTCACGTAACCGCGCTCAAACACCGCGCCAATGATCGCCAGGGCAATATCCTGAGGGCCAACGCCGGGAGAGGGTTTACCCGTCAGATACACCGCAACTACCTCTGGATAATCAATATCCCAGGTCTCACCGAGCAGCTGCTTAACTAATTCTCCGCCCCCCTCGCCAACCGCCATCGTTCCCAAAGCGCCATAGCGGGTATGGCTGTCTGAGCCCAGGATCATTTTCCCGCCGCCGGCCATCATCTCACGCATATATTGATGAATAACGGAAATATGGGGCGGGACATAAATGCCGCCGTACTTTTTCGCTGATGACAAGCCAAATATATGGTCATCGCTATTGATCGTCCCGCCGACTGCGCAAAGGGAGTTATGACAATTCGTTAAAACATATGGCAATGGAAAACGCTCCATGCCTGATGCCTTAGCGGTCTGGATGATGCCCACAAAAGTAATATCGTGGGAAGCCATTGAATCAAATTTAATTTTTAACTTATGATCATCCCCTGACGTATTATGGGCGGAGAGAATCGACCATGAGATCGTTCTCTTGCGCGCCTCCTCCTTCTCCTCTACCGCGGCTGAACGATTATCAGCACAAATAATACCATGCTGATGCGAGATATAGACTCCATGGTCATATAATTTAATCATGACATATATCCTTAGATGTAGAAAAAATCACGCCTGAGCGATTAGCCCTACTTTTTAAAAGATCGCTGGCCGCGATTAATAAAATGGAAAGAAAATGGGCAGCAAAACAAAGCTAACAATTACCGATATCAAAATAAGCGGCAAACCAACTTTTACATAATCGACAAACTTATATCCGCCGGCGGAAAAAATCATCATATTGGCAGGCGTTCCCACTGGCGTCGCATAAGCGCATGAACAGCCGATAACAATCGCCATTAACACCGCCCGGGGATCGGCGCCCATCGAATGGGCAATAGACAGGCCAATCGGCATTAATAAAGCCGCCGTTGCCGTATTTGACATAAAATTGGTTAATATGCAGGAGATGATTAATACGGCGCTTAAAAGTAAGAAAGGCGAGGCCTGGTGTCCGAGCAAGTCTATTATTGAGCGCGCCATGATCGCGCCAGCGCCGGTGGTTTCCAGTGCCTTTGCTAATGCCAGAGTACCGCCGAACAGGAAAATCGTCTGCGAGTCGATGGCCTGGTAGGCCTGTTTTTCAGTAATCACCCGGGTAATAACCAACGATAAAGCGCCAATTGAACCAATAATCGCGATCGGCAAACCAATGCGCTTTTCGAAGATCATGCCCAATACCGTCGCGATCAATACCGACAGCGCAATCACCTGCTTATACGTCGGGCAATCGACCGTCCTGATGCTTTCAGCGCCGTGCTTCTGAAGCGTATTTTTGCCGGGTAATATCCGGTAGCCGATAGTCACAAAATAGAGAATACCGCAGGCTAACATGGGAATACCTAACTTAGCGTATTCAAAAAAACCGAAACTTTGGCCAACCTGTTCCAGCGCCGATTGCGCGATCAGGTTGCCGGGTGAACCGATCAGCGAAAGATTACCGCCCAACGCCGAGGCAAACGCCAGCGGCATAAGAAGCCGGGAGCGGGCGTACCCTGATTTAATCGCTGCGCCTATTACCACAGGAATTAAAACCGCCGCCGTGCCGGTATTGGACAAGACTCCGGAAAGGAGCCCACAGACTAACATAATGATGACAATGAGCTGCTTTTCGCTCCGCGCATAACGCGTCACAATACCGCCAATCTTATCCGTTACGCCGGTTTCAAATAAGGCGCCGCCGACCACAAACATTGCCACAAACAAAATGACATTTTGATTAATAAAACCGGAAAAAGCCGTTTGCACATCAAAAACGCCGGTAACCACCAGAGTAATACAAACAATCATGGCCGTTACAGCCAGCGGGATTTTTTCCCATACAAACATTACTATAGAAAAAACTAATAGCGACAATGTAATCGTAACTGGAGACATAAATATATCACACCTCACCTTATCAAAGGCCATATAATCATATTTGAAATCAGGTAACTTCACCCACACTTAAACGCTCAAATAAAAAGAGCAGATAAGCCACATGCCGCTCTGAATAATAAACCTTGCCCCTGGGCACCCTGTGATGCCCAGCTAAGCTATCATTTCCTCAAAAAATTTTTAAATTACCTTCCAGGCGATTAATATTTCCCACCACCATACTCCTAGCGTGATTTGCAGGAGGAAAGTAAGTAACGCTAATATTCCACCGATAATCCACCATGATTTAATATCATTATAGCCAACGCCAAAAATAACTGGCCCTGCCGCCCCGCCGTAGTGGGTTACCATGCCACCATAAGAGTTGCTGAAGAGTAAGGCGAGCGCAGTTAGCATGACCGGTGCGCCAGAAACGTTCGCCAGCATAGCAAAAACGGGAACCATCGCCACAATATAAGCGCTGCCTGACGCAAAGAAGTAACGCACTAAAATGCTTAAGGCAACAATAACGATGAAAGCGACATTACCATGACCGTTAAATGAAATATTATTTTTTAATAAATCAGCCAACCATAAGAAAAAGCCAACTTTGGAGAGCAGGGAACTTAAACCAATAATACCGCCGTACCATATGAGCGTATTCCATCCCCCCTTATTCTTAATCACGTCATCCCAGGTGACGATTCTCAACACCAGCATTAACGCCATAACGCCGATCGCCACGGTAGACTCATTCACTCCCAGCGATTGACTAAATACCCAACCGCCAAGCGCAAGAACAAAGAGGCAGGACAGCATCTTTTCACGTAGCGTCATTGGCCCCAAAGCTTCCATACCGGCTTTGGCGATCTTTTTGTTATCGACTTTCTTCAGTTCTGGCGGGTAAAGCTTGTAGGTAATCAGCGGCGTCAACAGTAACATGATAATTCCGGGTAATCCGGCCGCCAGCGCCCATCCTCCCCAGCTCAATTTTATATGGCAAATATCTTCGATCATTTTTAGCGCAAGTATATTTCCGGCCATCGCGGTGAAGAACATATAGCTGGTCGTTTTGGTCACCATATAGACGTTCAGCATGAGATAATGACCAACGCGTTTTGCGCTGCGCTCCGGCTCGGACCCAAGAGCGACGGCAACACTGTTAATAATCGGCAGTACAATTCCGCCGGCACGCGCTGTATTTGAAGGCGTCGCGGGCGCCAGGATCAGGTCAAGGAAGGCGGTAACGTAGCCCAGACCCAACGTCGTACTGCCAATTTTGCCGATCAGAATATATGCAATTCTTTTCCCCAATCCGGTAATGACAAATGCCGCGCTCAGGGTAAATGCAGAAAACACCAACCAGGTGGTACCTGATGAATATCCGCTTAACACGCTGGCCGCTTTTATCGAACCGTCGCCTAAATTTCCCACAACCACCATTGATGCGGCCACCGCGATCAGCAGGACCACGGGCTCAGCAAAAGGTTTAATGACTAACCCGACAATCGCGGCCAGATAGATACCGGATAATACCCAGGCAAGTTTTGATAACCCTTCTGGCGCTGGGAATAAACTGATGAGTAACGGTATTGCTATTATAACAAGCAGTTTCCATAATTTATTCTTTTGCATTTCATTCCTTCCCTGCAATCAATATGTAAGGATGCTGGTGAAACGTATTCACATCACTCCCTCCCCGATTCCGGGTATTTTTATAGATACTCAGAGAGTGGGTATTTATTCGGGAATGTAAACCGTTCCTGAAAGGATCTTCCGCGCAGTACGAATAACCGAAGCCCGGATATCTTCTGGGCGTTCAGTCGTCTGGCTTAAGTCGACTTCAATACCGCCGCTGGGGTGTTCGACTTTAATGATTCCGTCGCCTGATAGCTTCGTCAGTTCATTAGCAATGGTTTTCGGAATAATACATGCGCTTGCCAGACCGATAGCACCGGTAATCGCCAGCGATTTATGGCAATTATGCGGCATAAAATAGCGTACGTTTATACTTCCGCCGCTTAATGCAGGAGAAATCAGAACCGGTTTTGGGATAACCATATTCGTTACATCCCCAAACCCCATCGCCTTACCGGCCTGGATACGAATAGATTCAAGCGATTTTAATAACCCGCTATCCCGATCTAATTCACTCGCAGATTCATATCCGGTTTTGCCCAGACTCTGAGCCGGGATCACCACCATGGGCATCGCCATATCAATACAGGTCACTCGCACATCATCGAATACGTCCATACGATTACCCGTCGGGAAAAGGCGTCCGGATTTGGCCCCCGCCGCATTCAAAAAAGTCAATGCAACCGGCGCGGCGCGCCCCGGAACGCCATCGATTTGGCTATCCCCTTCATAGATAACCTTGCCGTCAGGTGTTTGAACGTCAGCGTCAATAAAAGTATTGGTGTTCACGTTTCTTATACGCACTCGCGTAACCGGAGACGCCGCCTCAACTAACCCATGTTCAATCGCAAACCCGCCTACCGCACACAGCATATTGCCGCAGTTTGGCGTTGTATCCACCCGCCGTTCATTAACGATGACCTGAACAAACAGATAATCGATATCCGCTTCTTCGCTAAGCGATTGACTGATAATCGCCACCTTACTGGTTTGTGGGCTCCCTCCGCCAATGCCGTCAATTTCCAGCTCATGACCCGAACCCATGATGGCTAATAAGCAGTCATCACGTTTCTGAATATCCTTGGGTAAATCATCTGCTAAAAGAAAGGCACCTTTCGATGTCCCACCACGCATTAATACACAGGGAATGCTCTTCATAGCATGTTCCTTATTCGCTAAGAAATAGAAGAATGGTGTAAAACGGCTCCGTGAATTTAATTGGTTTTATGTTTTTTAAGATTTTTATTTACTTAATTAACGGCCAATATCAATCACCTCAGGCATTTTACAAATTCATTCTACTTGCCAGAATCTCACCGGTTGATAAAATTTTGCCATAACAGTTATTCCTGCTGAGTATTAATAAAAAAGCATTCCCGCTTAATAATGACTAGTCATCTACTTAGAGAAACGCTTATTAACCCCTACGGAGCAATAATGAAAAATGAACTATCCGGTATGAAAGCCTTTGTCACGGTTGCGGAGCTAGGCTCATTTAGTAAAGCAGCCGAGCAGCTCAACCTCACGCAACCCGCGCTGACTAAAAAGATAAAAAAAATAGAGGATAATCTGAATATTGCGCTGTTCGAACGAACCACGCGAAAAATTGCGCTTACTCAGGCCGGAAAAATGCTTCTCCCAAAGGCCAAAGCGTTGATTTCCAGCCTTGATGCGGCAATATTTAACCTCAACGATTTAACGTCTCAAATACATGATACGGTAACGCTATCTTGCATTCCGACCGCCGTATTTTACTTTTTACCGCGTGCTATCGTGCAATTTAATCAAAGCTATCCCAACATCAAAGTACGAATTTATGAACAAGGTATAGAAACGTGCATGAACTCGGTACGCAAAGGCGATGTTGATTTTGGAATAAACATGAACTTCATCACATATCCAGACATCGATTTTATCCCTCTGGTGAATGAACCTTTTGTTCTGGCGTGTCGGCAAGACCATCCGCTGGCGGGGAGACAATTAGTTGAATGGCGGGAACTGGTGAGCCAAACCTTAATCGGGGTAAGGAAATCAAGCGGCAACAGACAGTTAATCGAGAAATGCCTGGCTGATAAGCCCTGGCGACTGGATTGGTTTTATGAAGTCCGACACTTGTCGACCTCGCTCGGTCTTGTCGAAGCCGGGTTGGGCGTCTCGGCGCTCCCCTGCCTGGCGATGCCCCATAGCGGCAACAGCACCGTCGTGAGCGTTCCGCTTGTCGAGCCGGTGATCCGGCGCACGCTGGGTATGATCCGCGTAAAGAACCGGCCCCTTTCCGCGGCGGCAGAACGATTAGCGTCGCTATTACTGCTGATGTGGACCGATGAAGCGGGCACGCTATGGCGCAACGTCGTCGACCCCATTCAGAGCACCTGAGCGCCATGCCCGGCCGCTTCGTTACCGGGCTAGGGCGCCAGCGCAATCACCTCGGCCGCCCAGCGCTGAAATCCTTCGACATCCAGCCCCAGCGCCACCTGCGCATTTGCCGGTTGGCCCAGTTTGCCTTCGATATCCACCACCGTGGTGCCTGAGGTCCATATGCCCTGGGTTTCTACCGCCACAAAGCACGGTGCAAGGGTAAACAGCTGCGGACGGACCAGCCAGGCAATCGCGCACAGGTCGTGCATACGCAGCCCGCTGCTCATGCTCCCGCTACGGTAGTGGCTAAACAGCGCGTGCAGCATCTTTCCGGTCTGATTAAGCGTCGGCAGAGTGGCGAGATACGCCGGCGCCAGCATCGCCTGATTGGTGACATCCAGCCCGCACATAACGATCTCCAGCCCGCTGCTGAACACTTTAGCCGCCGCTTCCGGGTCGATGGCGATGTTAAATTCCGCGTTCGGCGTAAAGTTACCGCGCCCGGCGGAGCCGCCCATAATCACCAGACGACGGATGTTAAAACGGCATTCAGGGTACTGGGTCAGCAATAGCGCGATGTTGGTTAACGGGCCAATCGCCACCAGCGTCATCGGCTCCGGAGCGTGCATCAGCGCGTCGCGGATCGCCTGAAACGCCGGTTTCGCCAGCGGCTGACGGTGATGTTCAACAAAATCGTAGCCTTCCATCCCGGATTCGCCGTGCACGGAAGCGGCGTCGCGCAGCGGGCGAACCAGCGGCATCGACGCCCCCTGGGCCAGCGGGACACCAGCGTTCCAAAAATGCAGAAGCTGCAGGGCGTTGCGGGTCGTTTTCTCCACCGACACATTCCCCGCGACCGTGGTCATCAGCTGCAGATCCAGCTCGGGGGCGAACAGCGCGGCGGCAATCGCCGCGGCGTCATCAATGCCGGGATCGGTATCCAGAATGATAGGTAAGCGCATAGTTTCTCCATAAAAAATGCCAGACGTTAAGCCTGGCATCTTCTCATACTGCGGCGGAAAAGAACTTACTCTACTTCACGGACGTCTACGCGCAGCTCTTTCGGCACCTCGAAAACGATGTTCTCTTCGCGCCCTTCCAGCGGCACCGCTTCGCCGCCGCCCAGCTCCTGCAAACGCGTAATCACGTTCTGGACCAGAATATCCGGCGCCGAAGCGCCCGCGGTGACGCCGACGCACTGCGCTTCTTTCACCCACGCTTCCTGGATATCGGTCGCGTCGTCGATCAGATAGGCCGCTTTCCCCATCCGCTGAGCCAGCTCGGCCAGACGGTTAGAGTTAGAGGAGTTCTTCGACCCTACCACCAGCACCACATCGGCCTGCCCGGCCAGCGCGCGGACGGCTTCCTGACGGTTAGTCGTGGCATAGCAGATATCATCTTTGCGCGGCCCGACGATTTTCGGGAAACGCTCGCGCAGAGCGTCAATCACGTCGGAGGTATCGTCGACGGAGAGCGTCGTCTGGGTCATAAACGACAGCTTAGCGTCGTTTTTCACGTCCAGCGTCCAGACATCGTCCGGCGATTCCACCAGGTACATTCCCCCCTGCGGGTTGCTGTACTGGCCCATGGTACCTTCGACTTCCGGATGACCGGCGTGACCAATCAAAATGGATTCTTCGCCGCGACGGCTGGCGCGGGCGACTTCCATATGCACTTTGGTGACCAGCGGACAGGTAGCGTCAAACACCGTCAGATCGCGGCTTTTCGCCTCGTTGCGAACGGCCTGAGAGACGCCGTGGGCGGAGAAGATCAGGATTGCGCCGTCCGGCACTTCGCTAATCTGCTCAATAAAAATCGCGCCGCGCTGCCGTAGGCTATCGACAACATAGCGGTTGTGCACGACTTCATGACGCACGTAGATCGGCGCGCCGTACAGCGTCAGCGCGTTTTCAACAATGCTGATAGCGCGGTCAACGCCTGCGCAGAAGCCGCGCGGGTTAGCCAACAGAATCTGCATCTTACCCCTCCAGCGCCGGATCGATCTCCAGCACTTCAACATCAAAATGAACGGTACGCCCGGCCAGCGGGTGATTGAAATCAACGGTGATCGAATCGCCGTTCACTTCGCGGATCACGCCGGGCATTTCGCTGCCATCCATTGCGGTAAAGAGCATAATCGCGCCGATTGAAGGCTCGCCCGCGTCGATAAATTCCCGGCGCGAGAAGTATTGGATCAGGTCCGGGCTCGGTACGCCAAACGCGGCGTCCGGCTCCAGCGAAAAGGTGGTTTTATCCCCTTCTTTCAGCCCCAGCAGATGCTGTTCAAGACCTTCAGAAAGCGAGGTATCGCCCAGGCGAAACAGCGCGGGTTTACCGTTATTGCGTGTTGACTCTGCGGTGGAGCCATCGTCGAGCTTTAAGGTGAAGTGCACCAGCACCGCACTGTTGCTCTGTACTGATTTAGACATGCAGGTTGCTCACT
The DNA here is from genome assembly GCF_900200035.1 of Klebsiella grimontii. Taxonomy (GTDB): domain Bacteria; phylum Pseudomonadota; class Gammaproteobacteria; order Enterobacterales; family Enterobacteriaceae; genus Klebsiella; species Klebsiella grimontii. The sequence continues at coordinate 173,534 of NZ_FZTC01000014.1, read as the reverse complement.
TGTTTTGCCCGGCGGCGATGGCGCCGCCGGGCGAGTTTTGTTACGCCTGTTTCTTCGCAGCCGCGTTCGGTAAGAAGCCTTCCAGCACGATCAGCGCCGCGCCGATACAGATAGCGGTATCGGCAAGGTTGAAGGTGGCGAAGTGCCAGTCCCCGACGTAGAAATCGATCATATCGACGACAAAACCATGCCACAGCCTGTCGAATAAATTCCCCAGCGCGCCGCCAATAATCAGCGCATAGGCAATGTTATTCAGCTTTTGCGTCGCCTTAGAACGATACATCAGCACCGCGAGGATCACGCAGATACCGATAGCGATACCGGCGAAGAACCAGCGCTGCCAGCCGCCGCTGTCGGCGAGGAAGCTAAAAGCCGCGCCATAGTTGCGCGCATAGTGCAGATTAAGCGATGGGAACAGCGATACCGTATCCCCCAGAGCGAAGTTCTGGAGGATCAGGAATTTACTGCCTAAATCGATAATCAGCACGGCTACGACGACCCACAGCCAGCGTAGCCCCGTTGAACAAATCGGTTTACTCATCAGGCAAACTTACGTTTTTCGCCGTCACCGGCGATGTTGCTGACACAGCGTCCGCAGATATCCGCGTGTTCCGCCACCTTGCCGATATCCGTGGTGTAATGCCAGCAGCGCGGGCACTTGTCACCTTCGGCTTTGCTCAGCACGACTTTCAGGCCTTTCAGCAGCTCACTCTGCCAGGCGTCGGCCGGAGCCTGCGCATAATCGGCAACTTTCGCCCCAGAGGTCAACAGGACAAATCGTAATTCGTCGCCCAGCGCGTTGAGCTTCGCCGCCAGATCGGCATCGGCGTACAGGGTCACCGCCGCCTCCAGCGAGCCGCCAACCTGCTTATCCGTACGCGCCTGTTCGATAACCTTGTTGACTTCGCCGCGCACCTTCAGCAGCGCGTCCCAGAAACCGTCGTTCATCGCTTCGTCAGCGTCCAGGCCAAACAGGCCGGTATACCATTCGCCGGTAAAGACGTATTTCTCGCGGTCGCCCGGCAGGTAACCCCAGATTTCGTCAGCGGTGAAGGACATGATCGGCGCCATCCAGCGCACCAGCGCTTCGGCAATATGGTACAGCGCAGTCTGGCAGCTACGACGCGCGATGCTGTCGGCCTTGGTGGTGTACTGGCGGTCTTTAATGATATCGAGCCAGAACGAGCCCATTTCGATGGAGCAGAAGCGCATCAGGCGCTGCACCACTTCGTGGAAATCGTAAGATTCGTAGGCTTTGACGATATCGTCCTGAGCCGCTTGCGCGCAGCCTACAGCCCAGCGGTCCAGTACGACCATCTCTTCCGGTTTCACCATGTCTTTTGCCGGGTCGAAGCCGTTGAGGTTCGCCAGCAGGAAGCGCGCGGTGTTACGGATACGACGATAGCTGTCGGCGGCGCGTTTGAGGATCTCGTCGGAGACGGCCATTTCGCCGGTATAGTCGGTGGAAGCCACCCACAGGCGCAAAATATCCGCACCCAGCTTGTTCATCACGTCCTGCGGCGAAACGGTGTTGCCGATGGATTTGGACATCTTGCGGCCCTGACCATCAACGGTAAAGCCGTGGGTCAGTACCTGGCGGTAAGGCGCTTTGCCCTTCATCGCGGTAGAGATCATCAGCGAGGACATAAACCAGCCGCGGTGCTGGTCGGAACCTTCCAGATACATGTCGGCGGCGTGACCGGTAAATTCCGGACGCACGTCAACAACGGAGGAGTGGGTCGACCCGGAGTCAAACCACACGTCCAGCGTATCCGGCACCTTCTCGTAGCTATCCGCATCGGCGCCGAGGATATCGCGGGAATCGAGATCCCACCACGCCTGGATGCCGTCAACTTCTACGCGTTTGGCGACTTCTTCCATCAGCTCCAGCGTACGCGGGTGCAGCTCTTGCGTCTCTTTATGCACGAACAGCGACATCGGTACGCCCCAGGTGCGCTGACGAGAGATACACCAGTCAGGACGGTTGGCGACCATCGATTCGATACGCGCCTGGCCCCAGTCCGGGATCCACTGCACGCCTTTGATTTCGGAAAGCGACTGCGCGCGCAGGCCTTTTTGATCCATGCTCACGAACCACTGCGGCGTGGCGCGGAAGATGATCGGCGTTTTGTGGCGCCAGCAGCACGGGTAGCTGTGCTGCATTTTTTCAACGTGCAGCAGCGCGCCTTTTTCTGACAGCAGCGCAACGACAACATCGTTAGCTTTGAAGACGTTTACGCCGTCCAGCGTCGGGTAAGTTCCCGGCAGGTAGGCGCCGTCCGGACCAACCGGGTTAGCGACTTCCAGACCATATTTTTGACCGATGACATAGTCATCCGGACCGTGGCCTGGCGCGGTATGTACCGCACCGGTACCCGCGTCCAGCGTGACGTGATCGCCCAGGATCGCCGGGACGTCGAAATCGAGGAACGGATGCTTAAAGCGCATCAGCTCCAGCTCGGCGCCGTTCACCACCGCCAGGATGGTGTAATCAGCAATGCCGGCGCGCTTCATCACGCTTTCGACCAGGTCTTTCGCCAGGATCAGCGCCTGATCGTCAACCTGCACCAGCGCATAGTCAAACGCCGGGGAGAGGGAGATGGCGCGGTTCGCCGGCAGGGTCCACGGGGTGGTGGTCCAGATAACCAGAGAAACCGGGCCGTTAACGTCGGCCACGCCGAATTTCGCCAGCACCGCCGCTTTATCGGCCGCGTGGAACGCCACGTCGATGGACGGGGAGGTTTTGTCGTAATACTCGACTTCCGCTTCCGCCAGCGCTGAGCGGCAGTCTACGCACCAGTGCACCGGCTTAGCGCCTTTGTGCAGGTGGCCGTTGCCGATGATTTTACCCAGCGCGCGGATGATGTTGGCTTCGGTTTTGAAGTCCATGGTCAGGTACGGGTGCGACCAGTCGCCGAGCACGCCCAGACGGATAAAGTCTTTACGCTGTCCGTCAACCTGGGTGGCGGCGTATTCGCGGCACTTGGCGCGGAACTCGGCGGCGGTGAATTTCTCGCCCGGCTTGCCGTACTCCTGCTCCACTTTCAGCTCGATCGGCAGACCGTGACAGTCCCAGCCCGGTACGTACGGGGAGTCATAGCCCGCCAGCCCTTTGGACTTAACGATAATGTCTTTCAGAATCTTGTTAACCGAGTGACCAATATGAATGCTGCCATTCGCATAAGGAGGGCCATCATGCAGAATGAAGGTTTTTTTGCCTTTTTTGGCTGCACGAATGATGCCGTACAGGTCATCATCGGTCCAACGCGCCAGCATTCCCGGTTCACGCTTGGCGAGATCGCCGCGCATCGGGAACCCTGTTTCCGGCAAATTCAGGGTCGATTTATAATCACTCATCAGATTCTCGGTTCCGTATTTCGGTTTGATAAACACCGTCAGGGTTATGCCTGCCCGGTTAGCCCAAAGAAGTCGCGGGCCGTTAACTCATCACGTGCGATTTGCGTTTTTAGTTCATCAAGCGACGCAAATCGCTGCTCGTTACGTATTTTTTTACGCAGTATTACATCTATATGGCGACCGTAGAGGTCCATTACAACATCCAGGAGATGAACTTCCAGCTGCTGACGCACGCCGGATACCGTTGGACGAGTACCAATGTTGGCGACGCCCATAAACGGTTTGTCGCCAAGCCCTGTCACTTCTACCGCATAGACCCCTTTTACCGGGGAAACCTGACGGCGCAGCGGTAAATTCGCCGTCGGGAAGCCTATTGTGCGCCCGAGCTCATCGCCGTGCACTACGCGCCCGGAGATGGTAAACGGATGCCCCAGCAGCGTCTCCGCGAGGGGCAGATCGTCGTCAGCCAGCGCCTGGCGCACCGCCGTGCTGCTGATGCGCACGCCGCCTTCACAGAAGGTTTGGGTGCTGGTGACGTCAAAGCCATACTCCACGCCGGCTTTTTGTAATAACAAGAAATCCCCCTGGCGACCCGCGCCAAAGCGGAAATCATCGCCAACGGCGAGGAACTGGACTCCCAGCCGGCGGACCAGCAGTTCGCTGATAAAGTCCTGGGCGGTCAATGCGGCAAAGCGCCGATCGAAGCGCACGCACAGGACGTAATCGACGCCGCTTTCGGCCAGATAGTTCAGCTTCTCACGCAGGCGCGTTAATCGCGCTGGCGCTTTATCGGCGGCAAAAAGCTCAAGCGGCTGTGGTTCAAAAATCATCACCACCACCGGTAAGCTACGCTGGCGACCTTCTGCGCGCAAACGCTGCAATAATGCCTGGTGCCCGCGATGCACGCCGTCAAAATTTCCAATGGTCAGCACGCACCCGTGCGGGGCCTGACTGAGATTATGTATGCCGCGTATCAGCTTCATGTCTGGCTCAAAACAGTGAAAATCGTCCGAGTATACCTTGTACAACTGGCGACGTTAACCAGCGATTGCACCTCTTCACTGAAAGATCCCGGTAATTCATTCACTCAGCGCGAGATTGCGGGAAAATCTCTCCGGCATCGTCGATTTTTATGGTCGAAAGGCTGTATTCGCCAGCAACAAGCTGGTAGAATCTTGCGCCATCACTACGTAATGAAGCGTTGTTAGTTTGAACGACGCTTATTTGCACAAATCCATTGACAAAAGAAGGCTAAACGGGCATTCTCCTCGGCCTTTGAATTGTCCATATAGAACACATTTGGGAGTTGGACCTTGGCTAATATCAAATCAGCTAAGAAGCGCGCCGTTCAGTCTGAAAAGGCCCGCAAGCACAACGCTAGCCGTCGCTCTATGATGCGTACTTTCATCAAGAAAGTATACGCAGCTATCGAAGCTGGCGACAAAGCTACTGCACTGAAAGCATTTAACGAAATGCAACCAATCGTGGACCGTCAGGCTGCTAAAGGTCTGATCCACAAAAACAAAGCTGCGCGTCATAAAGCAAACCTGACCGCTCAGATCAACAAACTGGCTTAATCGCCAGCGCGTTGTCGCTTTGAAAAAAACCCGCGAAAGCGGGTTTTTTTATGTCTGCCATTTATGACGCTGGAGCCTGGACCCGGCCTCGGCATTGTCCTCGTGCAGCCCTACGCCTGAGGTGGCGTAAAAAGCGCCGAATAGTCACGGTTACAAATCCGCTGCACCGCCGGATGCTGGATCATTCGTTCCGCAAAGATGGCGTGATACTCTTCCATGACGTTGTCCATGCGCCCGATCTCAACTATCGATTCATCGCTATAGAAATCATGCGCATATAGCGTCGGCGCAACGAAAATCGCATTGTGCGCCGCGCCGAAGGCCTTCATCAACGCCGCATCGTCAAACTCGCCCAGAATTTCCACCTGCAGCCCCTGCGAGTTAAACCAGTTGAGCAGCTTGCGCCCTAACATGGAACGACGGCCGGGGATCAGCAGACGACGTTCTTCCAGGCAGCCCGGGAAGGGTTTTTCCGGCGGCGGATTCATGCACCAGAAGCTCACGCTGCACTCGCCGATTTTTACCGAAAATAGCCCTTCCTGCTGAGTGGAGTCGATGGGGCAGTCGGAGATGATCATATCGAGCTTATGCTGGCTTAGCTGCTCAAGCAGCATTTCGTGGGTCGACTCGAAACAGCGTAAATGGATCTGTTCGTTATCGACGACGGCGGCATCCAGTACACCGCTGACCAACCGTTTCGACAGCGCGTCCGCGACGCCAACATCAAACAGCAGATTCGACTCTTTACGATAGTTAACGATGTCGAGCATTTCCTGGCTTAGCGTAAACATACGATCCGCGTAGCGGAACACAAGCTCACCGAGTTCGCTGGGCTCCAGCCCTCTTCCTTTGCGCTTGAACAGCTTCCCCTGCAGGCGCTCTTCCAGGGCTTTAATTTGCCCGGTAATGGTCTGCGGCGTCAGGAACAGCGCTTCCGCGGCGCCGACAACGGAGCCTTCTTTGTAGACGTGCCAGAAGTAGTACAGGTGATTGTAGTTGATATGCGACATGCTTCTCTCCCTGATAATGTCCTGGAGAGCCGTAGCCGGCTCTCCGTGAGATGTTAAGCCGCGTAGCCCGAATCCGTTACGCGCTTACGCAATATGATGTATCCCGTGACGGCCGATAGTATCGATCCAATCAGGATGCCAAGCTTAGCCCAGTTGATCAATCCGGGGTCTACGCTGCCGAAGGCCAAAGTGGCAATAAAAATCGACATCGTGAAGCCAATACCACACAAAATGCCGACCGCCATAATCTGCTTACAGGTAGTCCCTTCAGGCAACGAGGCCCATTTCAGCTTCAGCGCCAGCCAGCAGAACACGCTAATGCCCAATGGCTTACCGATAAACAGCCCGGCAATAATACCCAACGGCAGCAGCGAGGTCAGCCCTTCCAGCGTGACGCCTTGCAAAGACACACCCGCGTTAGCGAAGGCGAACAGCGGCAGGATCAGGAACGCTACCCATGGATGCAGAACGTGCTCAAGCTGCTTCGCCGGTGATTTACCGTTCTGCTCTTTTAGCGGGATCATAAAGCCGACGATGACGCCAGCCAGCGTGGCATGAACCCCCGATTTCAGCACCGCGGTCCACAGTATGGCGCCGACCAGGATATAGATACCGGTCCGCCTTACGCCACACAGATTTAACGCCGCCAGCACAATAATGGCTCCGGCAGCGACAACCAATGACACCACGGAAAGATCGTGCGTATAGAACAGCGCAATAATAATGATGGCGCCCAGATCGTCGATGATAGCCAGCGCCATCAGAAAAATCTTCAGCGCAGCGGGAACCCGATTACCCAACAACGCCAGTACGCCAAGCGCGAAGGCAATATCGGTCGCCGCCGGAATCGCCCAACCCTCTCTGGCAATCGGATCCTGGCCGTTAAACGCGAGGTAGACCAGCGCCGGAACCACCATTCCGCCCAGCGCCGCGACGACCGGAAACACAGCCTGTCGACGGCTGGCCAGCGCCCCTTGATTCATTTCACGCTTCACTTCAAGGCCGATAAGCAAGAAAAATACCGCCATCAGCGCGTCGTTAATCCACAACAGCATGTTCTTGTTGATCTCAAGCGCGCCAACCTTTAGCTGAACCGGCGTCTCAAGGAAAGCATGATACCAACCGCTGGTCAGGCCGACATTAGCCATCAGCATAGCCAGCGCCGCGGCGATGATAAGAATGATGCCCCCGGAGGCATCACTACTAAAAAAACGATGCAGATGTTTCACTTTTTATAATCTCTTTCTGGGGAATACTTCGTAATTACTATCCTACTCCGCCTGAATCATCGTTAAAATTAGATTATACATGATAAATGGATCGGTTTTTACGAACTATAAAACCCACAACTGGTGATGTCATAGCGATAACCTGCGCCATTAGTTATCTCATTTTTGTAATAACCTGAGATCATCGTCGCTTCAAAAGCACGGTTTTCGTTTCAGGTTCAATCTCCTGCAAGATCAGATATGGAGATTAACGATAAGATGCACAATCCAGCTGTCGTTATCCGCTGGCAGCAGGATTTTGTTATCATCCCGGGAGCGGAAATTACCGTTATCAAGGACCATCAACTCAACGATTCCCGAACTGTCGTTCGCGAGCTCCACAACCTGGTGCTGCCGGCCGTTTCCATCTCACGGTCCGCAGCGTATCCAGCGACATGAACAGTTTTGCATGCGGGTTATACCGGTACATTTCCAGCGTAATACGCGGAAAGATAATAGTTTTCGGCAATGCCAGTGCTTCCACCGTCGGGATCAGCCCGTCTTTATCCCTGACGAAAAGTTGCTCATTATAAAAAAGCTGTAGCCTGGTTAGCGCGATGGAAACAGCCGCCGACGTTTCGGATAATCGTTTTGATGCTTTTGTCACATTCCCTGCCGATATAACGGCATCCAGCACTTTCACCAGATTATAATCAACCTCTTTTTAAAATTTCCTGAATTCCCCCCTGAAATAAATACAATACAAATAATTATTTAAGCAATGCACATCATATATAAAAAGGTATTTTGAGCACTATATCGCTCGTCTTGCATGCATTTTTTCAAGGTGTTTACGGTAGATAAAATAAAATCAAAGATGACCCAAGAAAAAGAAAATTACCATAAAAAACAAAGAATAACATTACCACCAAAAAATCGAATATTTATTACCGAGGAAACACTTTTTATTGCCAATACGTAAGATATAAAAAAACCCGAAATAAATTTCGGGTTTTTTTATATAAAGTGATGATTAACGCGTCAAATCATCGAAAAATTTCTTCACACCGTCGAAGAAACTTTTGGAGCGTGGACTGTTCTTCTCGCCCGTCGGCCCGCCAAAGCTTTCCTGAAGATCTTTCAGCAGCTGCTTTTGTTTATCGTTAAGACCAACCGGCGTTTCGACCACCACGCGGCACAGCAGATCGCCCTGCGCGCCGCCGCGCACGGATTTCACGCCTTTGCCACGCATCCGGAACAGCTTCCCTGTCTGCGTCTCGCCAGGCACCTTAAGGTTCACGCGACCGTCCAGCGTCGGGACCTCAATCTCGCCGCCGAGAGCGGCCATGGTGAAGTTAATCGGTACTTCACAGTACAGGTTGTTGCCTTCACGCTCGAAAATGGCGTGCTGCTTAACCTGAACCTGAACATACAGATCGCCTGCTGGCGCGCCGTGCTCACCGGCTTCACCTTCGCCAGCCAGACGAATACGGTCACCGGTATCGACGCCCGCCGGAATTTTAACCGACAGCGTTTTGGTTTTCTCTACGCGACCATGACCATGGCATTTATTGCACGGATCTTTGATCAGCGTACCGCGTCCCTGACAATGCGGACAGGTCTGCTGAACGGCGAAAAAGCCCTGGCGCATCTGCACCTGACCCGCACCGTGGCAGGTAGGACAAGTCTGCGGCTGGCTTCCTGCTTTGGCGCCGCTGCCGTGACAAACGTCGCACTCTTCTAGCGTCGGGATGCGGATCTCTTTAGTGACTCCGCGAACCGCCTCTTCTAAGGTCAGATCCATGTTGTAGCGCAGGTCTGCGCCGCGCGATGCGCGCTGGCGACCACGACCGCCGCCAAAGATATCGCCGAAAACATCGCCAAAGATATCGCTGAAATCCGCGCCGCCGCCAAAACCGCCGCCGCCCCCGCCCATACCGCCTTGCTCAAAGGCGGCGTGGCCGTACTGATCGTAGGCTGCGCGCTTCTGGGCATCGGTCAGGACTTCATACGCTTCTTTGATTTCTTTGAATTTAGCTTCAGCCTCTTTATCGCCCTGGTTACGGTCCGGGTGATACTTCATGGCCAGGCGCTTATACGCCTTTTTGATTTCACGCTCTTCCGCCGATCTGGAAACGCCTAAAATCTCGTAATAGTCTTGCTTTGCCATTGGTGTTTTTCAGCCCCTTAACATGCGTGCACGGGCGGAGAGGAAACCTCTTCGCCCGTGCCAGTGTTTTACCCGTTCAAAGGGCGATTATTTTTTGTCTTTCACTTCTTCGAACTCAGCGTCAACAACATCGTCGTCCTTCGCGTTGCTCTCGGAAGCGTCAGCGCCGCCAGCCTGCTGCTGAGCGTGCTGCTGCTGCGCGATTTCCATCAGCTTCTGGGAAGCCTGAGCCAGCGCCTGCATTTTCGCTTCAATATCAGCTTTATCTTCACCTTTCAGCGAAGTTTCCAGCGCGGTCAACGCAGACTCGATAGCGGTTTTATCGTCTGCCGGCAGCTTGTCGCCTGCTTCCTCAACCTGCTTACGCGTGCTGTGCAGCAGGTGGTCACCCTGGTTGCGGGTCTGTACCAGCTCTTCAAACTTACGGTCAGCTTCCGCGTTCGCTTCAGCATCGCGAACCATTTTCTGAATCTCTTCTTCGTTCAGACCAGAAGACGCTTTAATGGTGATCTTCTGCTCTTTACCGCTGTTTTTGTCTTTCGCGGAAACGTGCAGGATACCGTCAGCATCGATATCGAAGGTCACTTCGATCTGCGGCATACCGCGCGGCGCCGGGTTGATACCATCCAGGTTGAACTGACCCAGTGATTTGTTATCAGAGGCGCGTTTACGCTCACCCTGAATAACATGGATGGTTACCGCGGACTGGTTGTCTTCAGCGGTAGAGAACACCTGGCTGTGCTTGGTCGGGATCGTGGTGTTCTTATTGATCAACGCAGTCATCACGCCGCCCATGGTTTCGATACCCAGAGACAGCGGGGTAACGTCCAGCAGCAGTACGTCTTTCACTTCACCGGTCAGGACACCGCCCTGTACGGCTGCGCCAATGGCGACGGCTTCGTCCGGGTTAACGTCTTTACGCGGTTCTTTACCGAAGAACTCAGCGACTTTTTTCTGCACCATCGGCATACGGGTCTGACCACCGACCAGGATAACGTCCTGGATATCGGATACGGACAGGCCAGCATCCTGCAGAGCAACTTTCAGCGGCTCGATAGAACGGTTAACCAGATCTTCAACCAGGCTTTCCAGTTTCGCACGGGTCACTTTGATGTTCATGTGTTTCGGACCGGTGGCATCCGCGGTGATGTACGGCAGATTGACGTCGGTCTGCTGAGCGGAAGAGAGTTCAATCTTCGCTTTCTCAGCGGCTTCTTTCAGGCGCTGCATAGCCAGCGGGTCGTTACGCAGGTCAATGCCCTGATCTTTCTTAAACTCGTCAACGAGGTAGTTGATCAGACGAGTATCGAAGTCTTCACCGCCCAGGTGGGTATCACCGTTGGTCGCCAGAACTTCAAAGGTTTTTTCGCCGTCAACTTCGTCGATTTCGATAATGGAGATATCGAAGGTACCACCACCGAGGTCGTATACCGCGATGGTGCGGTTGCCGACTTCTTTATCCAGACCGTAAGCCAGCGCGGCGGCGGTCGGTTCGTTGATGATACGTTTGACTTCCAGACCTGCGATACGGCCGGCGTCTTTAGTTGCCTGACGCTGAGCATCGTTAAAATAAGCAGGTACGGTGATAACCGCTTCAGTTACTGGTTCACCCAGGTAATCTTCAGCCGTTTTCTTCATTTTCTTCAGCACTTCAGCAGAGATCTGCGGCGGTGCGGTTTTGGTGCCTTTCACATCAAGCCATGCGTCGCCATTGTCTGCGGCAACGATTTTATACGGCATGATAGAAACGTCACGCTGGACTTCTTCGTCCTGGAAGCGGCGGCCAATCAGGCGTTTAATCGCAAACAGGGTGTTTTGCGGGTTTGTCACTGCCTGACGTTTAGCCGGCTGACCAACCAGAGTTTCACCATCCTGGGTATAGGCAATGATAGAAGGCGTGGTGCGATCGCCTTCGGCGTTCTCCAGCACGCGTGCAGTAGTGCCATCCATAATCGCTACACAAGAGTTGGTAGTACCCAGGTCGATACCAATAATTTTACCCATCTAAACGTCTCCACTAAAAATTCAGTCAACATGTGGTTGTGAACCTGTAATAAGGGCGAAACGTGCGGTTTCAACTGCCCAGACATCATTTTTTTCAGGTTCATTCACTGCGGTTGACTACAAGATGGGGTCACCCGCCGCTTCATCAAGGGGGGGATACAAAAAATTTTTGTCCTGATCCTGCCGCAGAGGGGGACCGGGCATCAGAAGAAGGCCGAAAAGCGGGTTTAAAAATGCACAATATATAATGAATAAAAATAATTAAATTAAAATTCATTCATATTGTAATTGACATAATCCGCAATGATTACGCGCTAAAGACAATAAAGTTCTGGTGATAAAATATTTATCACTGATAACACATCAAATAATAAGGAAATCCTCATGAAATCACTCATTCATATATCAGCAGGATTATTGTTAAGCGCCGCGTTAATCACATCCGTTTCCGCTAACGATCATAAAATTTTAGGCGTTGTCGCCATGCCGCGAAATGAGACTAACGATCTCACCCTGAAGCTGCCGGTTTGCCGGGTGATTAAGCGAATCCAGCTCACCGCCGATCGCGGCGATATCCAGCTTTCCGGCGCGACGGTGTACTTTAAAGCCAGCAATAGCGCCAGTCAGAACCTCAGCGTGCCGTCAACCATCAAAGAAGGGGCAACCAGCGACTGGATTAACATTAATAGCGACAACGATAACAAGCGCTGCGTTAAAAAAATCGCTTTTTCCGGCCACACTATTAACTCTTCTGACATGGCTTCGCTAAAAATCATTGGCGACGATTAATATCACTGTTCACATTATCTGAGATTTATGAAAATTAATTATCTGGATGATGAAGACCTCTCTTTTCTTCATCGCTGCAGCGAAGAGCATCTGGAAACATTCACCAGAATTCTGACCCACAATGAGAATGGTAAGCCGCGCCTTTCAAGCGCGCTATTGCGTAATGAAAATTTTCAGGCGATGGCCGGGCATCCTGAGCGCTATCGTCGCAACTGGCAGCTTATTGCCGGCGAGCTCCAGCACTTTGGCGGCGACAGCATCGCCAACACGCTGCGTCGTCACGGAAAGTTCTACCGGGAAATTTTGCTGGACGTCTGCAAGAGGCTAAAAATCAAAGTAGAAAAACAGATGTCTACGCCGGAAATCGAGCAGTATCTTCTGGAGCATTTTCTGGAACATAGCTGGAAGAAGATGGACGATCGGCAGAAGGCTGACTTTTTCATTGCCGTTGAGTGTCGGGTCAACGAGCATAAAGAGATACTCCCCTTTCTGCTACAGACGAATAAGCTGGCGCAGGGCGTCTCGCATCTTCTCGAGGCCCGGCTGACGAAGATCCTCCGCACGCACGCCGCCGTTAGCGTAATCGGCCACGGTTTGGTGCGTGGAGCCGGACTTGGCGGCCCTCTCGGCGCCGCGTTTAATGGCGTCAAAGCCGTGAGCGGCAGCGCTTATCGCGTGACCATTCCGGCCGTGTTGCATATTGCCTGTTTGAGGCAAATGACCAGACTTCATCAGGTGAAAAATGAAATTGGTGAAAAATACCCCGCCAGATCATAGACAGTAACGCAGCGCCTAATTATTATGCCGCGCCCCGCCGCTGAGTGGCGGGGAATGCTTCCCTTTCTAATCATTATTTTGAGGAATTATGGGCAACACTAAGTTGGCTAATCCGGCACCGCTGGGCCTTATGGGCTTCGGCATGACCACTATTCTGCTTAACCTGGCAAATAGCGGCCTGTTCGCGTTTGATGTAGCTATCCTGGCGATGGGCATTTTTTACGGCGGCATTGCGCAGATTTTTGCCGGTCTGCTGGAATTTAAAAAAGGCAACACTTTTGGTTTAACCGCATTCACGTCTTACGGCGCTTTTTGGCTGACGCTGGTTGCCATTCTTTTGATGCCGAAAATGGGGCTTGCAGAAGCGCCTAATGCGCATTTCCTCGGTATGTACCTTGGACTGTGGGGCATTTTTACCCTGTTTATGTTCTTTGGCACCCTGAAAGCCGCGCGTATGCTGCAGTTTGTATTTCTCAGTCTGACCGTGCTGTTCGCGCTGCTGGCGATTGGTCACCTGGCTGATAACGAAGGCATTGTGAAGATTGCAGGCTGGGTCGGTCTGGTCTGCGGCGGCAGCGCCATCTATCTGGCGATGGGTGAAGTGCTGAACGAACAGTTTGGCCGTACCGTTCTGCCAATTGGCGAAAAGCATTAATTAACTTCGCCGCCCGTCCGCGAGCGGCGAAGTAAGCCCTATCGATTTACGGCAGGCGCTGCAGTTCAGCTTTCGGCGCAGCGACCTGCTCATCCAGTCCCTGGCGTAGCCAAATCCCCAGACCCAATCCCATAAACGACAGTGCCAGTACGTACCACGCGGGCGCCATCGGCGAAACGCCCATCAGCATGGTCACCGCAATCGGCGTCAGGCCGCCAAAGATGGCATAAGAGACGTTATAAGAGAATGAAATCCCGGTAAAACGCACTTCAGCCGGGAACGCGCGCACCATCACATAAGGAACCGCCCCTACCACGCCGACGCACAGGCCCACCGTACCGTAGAGCAGAAACAGACGCTGCGGGCTAGCGCCGGAAAGATGGTAGAAAGCCCAGCTTGCCGCCGCGAGGAATACGCTGCCGACAATAAACGTGCGGCTGGCGCCAAAACGGTCGGCGGCCAGGCCTGCCAGCAGGCAGCCGATACACAGCATGATGGTGGCGATACTGTTCGCCTGCAGGGTGATGGCGGGGGCAAAGCCGTAGTGTTTTTGCAGCCAGACCGGCGACATCAGGATCACCACCACCACGCCGGCGGATAAAAGCCAGGTCAGCAGCATTGAGACCGCCACCGCTTTCTGATGCTTCAGCGCGACGGCCTTAACCGGCAGCTCCTGCGCTAACGCCTTGCGCTGCTGCATTTCGAGGAAAACAGGCGTCTCCTGGAGCCAACGGCGCAGATACATGGCGACGAGCCCAAACGCGCCGCCCAGCAGGAATGGAATACGCCAGCCGCCCTCATGGATCCCCTGCGGCGTCAGGTTGGTATTAATCAGCGTCGCCACGACCGATCCCAGCAGGATCCCAACCGTCAGGCCGGCGGTCAGCGTCCCGCAGGCGATACCGATTCTTTTTTCCGGTACATGCTCCGCCACAAAAACCCAGGCGCCGGGGACTTCGCCGCCAATCGCCGCCCCCTGAAGAATACGCATAAATAGCAGCAAAAGCGGCGCCACGATGCCCACCGACGCGTAGGTGGGCAGCAGGCCAATCGCCAGCGTAGGCAGCGCCATCAGTAAAATGCTCAGAGTAAACATTTTCTTACGCCCGACCAGATCGCCAAAGTGGGCCATAATGATGCCGCCAAGAGGACGCGCTAAATAGCCCGCCGCAAATATGCCGAAGGTCTGCACCTGGCGCAGCCATTCCGGGATATCCGCTGGGAAAAATAGCTCGCCGACGACGGCGGCGAAGAAGACAAAGATGATGAAATCGTAAAACTCCAGCGCGCCGCCGAGGGCGGCCAGCGTCAGCGTTTTATAATCCTGTCGATTCAGAGGTCGGGTGCAGTGTGACATAACGGGCAATCATCCAGAGGTATGAAGTTATTCTACGTACTGTGTAAAGTAAAAAACACTATATCGTAAATAAAACAACACACCACTGGTGATGCAGGTTATATCAGGAATACGGTAAATTCAGGATAATGTTTCACGTCTGGCGCTTTTAGGACGGAAAGCTGCTACTACCTCGCCGTTTGTTTCCACATAAGGCCCCTCAAGTAGCTGTACACAATACGGTACACTTGCGAAAACGCCGTGCACCAGCACGTTACCTTCCGCATCTTTCACGCCTTCCAGCGTTTCCTCAATCGCCTTTGGCTGGCCGGGCAGGTTAAGGATCAGCGCCTGCTTGCGGATAACGCCAACCTGACGAGAAAGAATGGCCGTCGGTACAAAGTGCAGGCTCACCTGACGCATTTGCTCACCAAAGCCGGGCATCACCCGATCGGCAATCGCCAGCGTCGCATCCGGAGTGACGTCACGACGGGCCGGGCCCGTGCCGCCGGTAGTCAACACCAAATGGCAGCCCATTTCATCCACCAGCTCGCACAGCGTTTGCTCAATAATAACCTGTTCATCCGGGATCAAGCGGGTCTGCAATTCGAAAGGCGTGGAGAGCGCGCGGGCCAGCCACGCTTCAAGCGCGGGGATGCCTTTATCCTGATAGACGCCGCTGGAGGCGCGATCGGAAATGGAAACTAAGCCGATTCGTAAGGTGTTCATGATTATTCCGTTCAAACAGTATCAATAAACAGAATAATACACCGAGGGGAGCAAGGCAGACAGTTTAATGTGGCCGACGGGCGTCGGCCACATGCGGGATTACAGCAGATCGCCGATCATTTTTTCCAGTTTTTCCTGGTCGATCGCAAACTTGCGGATACCTTCCGCCAGTTTGTCTACCGCCATCGGATCCTGATTGTGCTGCCACAGGAACTCGGATTCGGTGATACGAGCCGGACGCGCTTTAACTTCGCCGCTAAAGGCCAGTTTACGCTCGATAGCGCCTTCGCTTTCCGCCAGCTCTTTCAGTAGAGCCGGGGCGATAGTCAGGCGGTCACAGCCAGCCAGCTCCAGGATCTCGCCGAGGTTACGGAAGCTTGCGCCCATAACCACCGTCTCGTAGCCGTGCTGTTTGTAGTATTCATAGATTTCGCTTACCGAAACCACGCCCGGATCTTCTGCCGGCGCGTATTCTTTCTTATCGGTATTGGCTTTGTACCAGTCGAGGATACGGCCAACGAATGGAGAAATCAGGAATACCCCCGCTTCCGCACAAGCGCGTGCCTGAGCGAAGGAGAACAGCAGCGTCAGGTTACAGTTGATGCCTTCTTTTTCCAGCTGCTCGGCGGCGCGGATGCCCTGCCAGGTCGAAGCCAGTTTGATCAGAATGCGATCGTTACCGATGCCGGCATCGTTATACAGCTTGATGAGACGCTTAGCTTTGGCGATAGATGCCTCGGTGTCATAGGACAGGCGAGCATCGACTTCGGTGGAAATACGGCCAGGGATCAGCTTAAGGATTTCGAGACCAATATTCACCGCCAGCTTATCGGAAGCATCGATAATCTGCTGCGCGCGGTCGCTGCTCTGGCCGCGAGCCCATGCAACAGCGTCATCAATCAGCTTACGGTACTCAGGGATCTGAGCCGCGCCGAGAATCAAAGAAGGGTTAGTCGTGGCGTCCTGAGGCTGATACAGCTTCATTGCCGCGATATCTCCGGTATCAGCTACGACAGTGGTGTACTGACGCAGAGAGGTCAATTTATCCGTCATGATAGTGTTTCTCTTAAACAGCAGTTAAGGGGATGTAACCGGTCTGCCAAGATGATAACACGCTGCCGGGGCAGCGCAACCGCCTACAATGCATGAGCGCAGAGTGTGATAAACTGGGTCAATTAATTACCTGAACACTAAAGGATTGTCACTGGATTGGTAGCGCTTACACTCGCGCACCGATATGGGCAAGAGGATGCTTGATGCCTGATTTTCTGTCGTTTATCAATGAAATACTCTGGGGCTCGGTAATGATTTACCTGTTACTGGGCGCCGGCGTCTGGTTTACCTGGCGAACAAAATTCATTCAGTTCCGTTATATCCGTCAGTTCAGCAAAAGTCTGAAAAGGAGCCTTCAGCCGCAGCCCGGCGGCTTAACGTCTTTTCAGGCGCTGTGTATGAGCCTGGCGGCGCGCGTGGGCAGCGGCAATATGGCAGGCGTTGCGCTGGCCATTGCCGCAGGCGGCCCCGGCGCCGTTTTCTGGATGTGGCTCTCGGCGCTACTCGGTATGGCCAGCAGCTTCGCCGAATGTTCTCTCGCCCAGCTTTATAAAGAGCGCGACTCCCGCGGGCAGTTTCGCGGCGGCCCCGCCTGGTATATGGCCCGGGGACTCGGTATGCGCTGGATGGGCGTGCTGTTTTCCATTTTTCTGCTGCTGGCCTACGGGATCATCTTTAATACCGTACAGGCCAACTCCGTTGCCCATGCCATGGCGTATGCATTTCATTTACCTGAGGCGATTACCGGCGGCGTCCTGGCGGTTCTGACCCTGCTGGTCATCGTTCGCGGCATTCGCGGCGTAGCGCGAATGATGCAGTGGCTTGTGCCAGTGATGGCCCTGCTATGGGTGGCGACCAGCCTGGTCATCGGCCTGTGGCATATCACCGCCCTGCCGACGATTTTTGAAACCATCTTCCGCTGCGCTTTCGGCTGGCAAGAGGCCGCCGCGGGCGCAGTCGGCTATACCATCAGCCAGGCGCTAACCAGCGGCTTTCAGCGCGGGATGTTTTCCAATGAAGCGGGGATGGGCTCAACGCCTAATTCCGCTGCCGCCGCTGCCTCCTGGCCCCCTCACCCTGCGGCGCAGGGGATCGTACAGATGATTGGCGTTTTCATTGACACCATCGTGATCTGTACCGCCAGCGCCGTCATCATCATGCTGGCGCCGCGAGACGGCAATGGAGAAGCGGTGAACGGCATTCAGGCTATTCAGCACTCGATGAACAACCTCATCGGCGACTGGGGTTCCAGCTTTGTCGCTATCGTGGTGCTGCTGTTCGCCTTCAGCTCGATCGTCGCAAACTATATCTATGCCGAAAATAATCTCATTTTTCTCCGCATGGATAGTGACCGTAATATCTGGCTGCTGCGTCTGCTTACGCTGTGCATGGTTGCTACCGGGGCGATGATCGGCCTACCGGTGGTGTGGCAGATGGCGGATACCATCATGGCGCTGATGGCGATAACCAACCTGACGGCTATCCTGCTGCTCTCGCCGACGGTACGCATCATTGCCAGTGATTACCTGCGGCAGCGGCGGCTGGGCCAGCGGCCGGAATTTGACGTCACCCGCTACCCTGAGATTCATCAGCAGCTGGTGCCGGGTACCTGGGACAACCTGCCGCGCGAATAGCGCGGCAATCGCAGCTATCGATCCTCTCATGACGTTTTTTTGCTAAAGTCGTCAAAAATTTCCCGCAAGGACTGGATATGCTCATTCTGATTTCACCTGCAAAAACGCTCGATTATCAAAGCCCGCTGGCAACGACGCGTTATACCCAACCTGAACTGCTGGAACACTCTCAGGAGCTTATCGGTATTGCCCGCCAGCTGTCGGCGCCGCAGATTGGCAAACTGATGGGTATCAGCGACAAGCTGGCTGACCTGAACGCGACTCGTTTCCACGACTGGCAGCCAGACTTCACCCCGGACAACGCCCGTCAGGCGATTCTGGCGTTTAAGGGGGATGTCTATACCGGCCTGCAGGCAGAAACCTTTAGCGAGGCTGATTTCGATTTTGCCCAGCAGCATCTGCGAATGCTTTCCGGCCTGTATGGCGTTCTGCGCCCGCTGGATCTGATGCAACCTTACCGCCTGGAAATGGGGATTAAGCTTGAGAACGCGAAAGGCAAAGATCTGTATCACTATTGGGGAGACGTGATTACCGATAAGCTGAATCAGGCGTTGAAAGCCCAGGGCGACGATATTGTGGTGAATCTGGCTTCTGATGAGTACTTCAGGTCGGTTAAACCCAAACGGCTTGAGGGGCAATTGATTAAGCCGGTGTTCCTCGATGAGAAAAACGGCAAGTTTAAAGTGATCAGCTTCTACGCTAAGAAAGCGCGCGGCTTAATGAGCCGTTACATCATTGAAAATCGTTTAACGAAGCCGGAGCAGCTGACCCGCTTTGACAGCGAAGGTTATTTCTTTGACGCCGACGCGTCGGGCAAAGGGGAGTTGGTCTTTAAACGCCACGAGCAGTAAAAGAACTCCCCTGCCGCGGATAACGCAGCAGGGGAGCGCGGGCTCGGGTTTAACCCATCATCAGCTTACGCAGCGCGGCAAAATCGGCCGGCAGATTATGCGACAGCAGCGGCAGGTCTGCGCGTTCGGCCAGCTCTTTTGGCAGCGGCAGCGTCTCTTGCAGAATCTCTTCCACGCTCTCTTTAAATTTCGCCGGATGCGCCGTGCCGAGGAACAGGCCGTACTCGCCCGGCTGCAGCTGGTCGCGCAGCGCGCGATACGCAATCGCCGCATGCGGTTCTGAGGTATAGCCGATGGCCTTCAGCTCGCGCATGGTCTCTTTGGTGGTTTCATCATCCACCGCCGCGTAGCCCAGCTCATTCAGACGCCAGATTTTACGGCGGAACAGCTCTTCCACGCGCGGCCAGTTATTCGGCTGGCTGACGTCCATGGCGTTGGACAGCGTGGCCTGAGTCGCTTTCGGCGACCAGTTGCCGTCCTGCAGGAAGCGCGGCACGGTGTCATTGGCGTTAGTTGCCGCGATAAAGCGTTTGATTGGCAGACCCAGGGATTTGGCCAGCAGGCCGGCGGTCAGATCGCCAAAGTTACCGCTGGGTACAGAGATAACCAGCTGATTACGGGCTTCCTGAGGCAGTTGAGCAACAGCTTCAAAGTAGTAGCAAATCTGCGCCAGCAGGCGGCTGATATTGATTGAGTTAGCCGAGTTCAGACCCAGAGCGACCTTCAGCTCTTCATCATCAAAGGCCTGCTTAACCAGCGCCTGGCAGGCATCAAAATCACCGTCGATAGCCACGGTTTCAATATTGCCGCCAAGGGTGCAGAACAGCTTTTCCTGCAGCGGGCTGATCTTGCCGCGCGGGTAGAGAATGACGACTTTGACGTTTGGCAGGCCATAGAACGCATGCGCGACCGCCGCGCCGGTGTCGCCGGAGGTTGCCGTGAGGATAGTGACCGGTTTTTCGCCGGCGATATGGGTCAGCATCTGCGCCATAAAGCGGCCGCCGAAGTCCTTAAACGCCAGAGTCGGGCCGTGGAACAGCTCGAGGCAGCCGACATCATCCTGCACTTTGCTGACCGGCGCCGGGAAGGTGAACGCGTTGCCGATGCGCGCTTGCAGCACGTCCTGAGGGATCTCGTCGCCGATAAATGCCGACAGGATTTTCGCGCTACGCGACACCAAGTCCTGCTGCAGCATTTCGTCGATTTCAGTCAGGCTGAATTCCGGCAGATCGTGCGGAAAGAACAGCCCCTGATGCTTGCCAAGCCCCTGGGTGACGGCCTGCGCAAAGCTGACCTGTTCGTTATGATCTTTTAAGTTATAGAGTTTCATTGGTTATCCCACTACTCGAGCGCCCGCCGTGTCCAGCCGGCAAATATGAACGAAGCCTTCCTGATTTTGCAGATAGTGCGTAGCCAGCCAGTCGGCGACGCGCTGCGCGGTTTCCGGTTTATCGCATAATGCGAACAAGGTTGGACCGGAACCGGAAATGCCGCACGCCTGCGCGCCAATTTCCATTGCTGCCTGACGCGCTTCGCTGAAGCCCGGCAGTAGTTTGGTACGATACGGTTCGGCAATCACGTCTTTCATCAATTTCGCCGCCAGCTGAGGCTGACGGGAATAGCAGGCGTGAATAAAGCCCGCCAGGTGACGACCGTGGGCAATACAGTCCTGACGGCGATACTGCGCCGGCAAAATTGCCCGCGCTTCCGCCGTTGAGACCTTAATCCCCGGATAGGCCAGCACCCACAGCCACTCGTCGAAGGACGGAATCTGCTGGCTGATGATGCCGTTTTCCTCAAGCATCAGCTGTATCCCGCCAAGATAGCACGGCGCGACGTTATCGTAATGGATACTGCCGGAAATCCGCCCTTCCATCTCGCCCATCAGCGCCAGCATTCGGCTCTCATTGAGCGGCTTGCCGCAGAACTCATTCATCGCCACCAGCGCGGCGACCACGGAACAAGCGCTGGAGCCCAGCCCGGAACCGATCGGCATGTTTTTTTCCAGCGTCATCGCCACCGGTACCTTCTTGCCAATCTCCTGGCAAAAGCGCTCCCAGCATTGATAGACGATGTTTTCCTGCGGCGCCGTCGGCAGCTTGCTGGCGAAGCGACCCACGTTTTGCAGGCTAAAGCTCGCCGCCGCCTCAACGGAGACGTTGTCCCCCAGCAGCGTGCCGTCAACCGGCGTCACCGCAGCGCCCAGCACGTCAAACCCGACGCTCATATTGGCACTGGAAGCCGGGGCATATACTTTGACCATCTTAAACTCCTAACTTCCATGACAGGGTACGCAGCAGGTCGGCGAAAACGCCAGCCGCCGTCACATCGTTCCCCGCGCCATAACCGCGCAGCACCAGCGGCAGCGGCTGGTAATAGTGGCTGTAAAACGCCAGCGCATTCTCGCCGTTTTTCACTTTGAACAGCGGATCGTTGCCGTCAACCGCGGCGATTTTGACGCGACAGGTGCCATCCTCTTCGATATTACCGACATAGCGCAAGACTTTACCTTCATCGCGCGCTTTGGCGACCCGCGAGGCAAACTCATCATCCAGAGAAGGCAACCGCGCCATAAAGCTGTCGACATCGCCGCTGGCATCAAACCCCGCCGGCAGCGCCGGTTCCACGATAATGTCAGACAGTTCGAGCTCACGTCCGGTTTCACGCGCGAGGATCAGCAGCTTACGCGCGACATCAACGCCAGAAAGATCGTCGCGCGGATCCGGTTCGGTATAGCCCATCTCACGCGCCAGCCTGGTCGCCTCAGAGAAGCTCACGCCCTCATCGAGCTTACCGAAGATAAACGACAGCGAGCCGGACAGAATACCGGAAAAGCGCAGCAGCTCATCGCCCGCGTTCAGCAGATTTTGCAGGTTTTCGATAACCGGCAGCCCCGCGCCGACGTTGGTGTCGTATAAAAACTTACGCCGTGAGCTGCTCGCGGCGTGGCGCAGCTGATGATAGTAATCCAGCGATGAGGTATTGGCCTTTTTGTTCGGCGTGACCACGTGGAACCCTTCGCGCAGGAAATCGGCGTACTGATCGGCCACGGCCTGGCTGGAGGTACAGTCGACAATCACCGGATTCAACAGATGGTACTCTTTCACCAGACGAATGAGTCGGCCCAGATTGAACGCCTCTTTGGCTTCCGCCAGCTCGTCGCGCCAGTGTTCAAGGTTCAGGCCGTGTACGTTAGTCAGTAAAGCGCGAGAGTTGGCCACGCCGCAAACGCGCAGATCGATATGCTTACTCTTCAGCCAGCTCTGCTGGCGTTTGATCTGTTCGATCAACGCGCCGCCGACGCCGCCGATACCAATGACAAACACTTCAATAACCTGATCGGTATTGAACAGCATCTGGTGGGTCACGCGCACGCCGGTGGTGGCGTCATCGTTGCTGACGACAACGGAGATAGAGCGCTCGGAAGAACCCTGGGCAATGGCGACAATGTTGATATTGGCGCGGGCCAGCGCAGCGAAGAACTTCGCAGAGATGCCGCGCAGCGTGCGCATACCGTCACCGACAACGGAAATAATCGCCAGACGCTCCATTATCGACAGCGGCTCAAGCAGCCCCTCTTTCAGCTCCAGATAAAATTCATCTTCCATCACCCGCTTCGCCCGGGCGCAGTCGCTCTGCGGTACGCAGAAACTGATGCTGTATTCGGAAGAGGACTGGGTGATAAGCACCACTGAAATTCCCGCGCGGGACATGGTGGCAAACACCCGCGCCGCCATGCCAACCATGCCCTTCATCCCCGGACCGGAGACGTTGAACATCGCCATGTTATTGAGGTTGGAGATCCCTTTCACCGGCAGGTCGTCTTCATCGCGGCTGGCGCCGATAAGCGTACCCGGAGCCTGCGGATTGCCGGTATTTTTGATTAAACAGGGGATCTGGAACTGGGCGATAGGGGCGATAGTACGCGGGTGCAAAACTTTAGCGCCGAAGTAGGACAGCTCCATCGCTTCCTGATAGGACATCGACTTCAGCAAACGCGCATCCGGGACCTGACGCGGGTCACAGGTATAAACGCCGTCAACGTCGGTCCAGATCTCGCAGCAGTCGGCGCGCAGGCAGGCGGCCAGCACCGCGGCGGAGTAATCAGAGCCATTACGGCCCAGCACCACCAGCTCACCTTTTTCGTTACCCGCGGTGAAGCCCGCCATCAGCACCATATGGTCCGCCGGGATCTGGCTGGCGGCAATGCGGCGAGTCGACTCAGCGATATCAACGGTGGATTCGAGGTAATGGCCAACGGCCAGCAGTTTTTCAACCGGGTTAATCACCGTGACGTTATGACCGCGCGCTTCCAGCAAGCCGGCCATAATGGCGATAGAGAGCTTTTCTCCCCGGCAAATAAGGGACGCGTTAACGCTATCCGGGCACTGCCCAAGCAGGCTAATGCCGTGCAGGACGTGTTTGATTTGTGCGAATTCCTGCTCAACAAAAGCTTTCAGCTGCGCGAGCGGAAAACCCGGTTGTGCATCGGCGAGACCTTGCAGAAGTTCGGCGAAAATGCGTTCGGCATCGGCGATATTGGTCAGCGCATCCTGCCCGCCAATGGTTTTTTCGATCATGGCAACCAGGTGATTAGTGATCTTCGCCGGGGCAGACAGTACGGTCGCTACCTGCCCCTGCCTGGCATTACTCTCCAGAATATCGGCAACGCGCAGAAAACGTTCTGCATTTGCCACTGATGTACCGCCGAACTTCAACACACGCATGGTTATGACCCCTTGATTTTTTATCGAAAAAAAAGCCCGCACTGTTCAGGTGCGGGCTTTTTTCTGTGTTTCCTGTACGCGTCAGCCCGCACCGTTACCTGTGGTAATAGTGGTGGTGATAATCGTGGTGATCATGCCGATGCGATTCATGGATGTTGTGTACTCTGTAATTTTTATCTGTCTGTGTCCTGTGCCTATATTGGTTAAAGTATCTGTCGACTTAAGTCAACGAATTTCTACTTTTGGCCCATTTTTTCACACCTGGCCAATACGCCATGGTCCCCTGATAATTCATCCGAATTTGCGCATCAGGAGGCCAATAATTAGCACATAAGGGCATATGAAAATAATATGACAGAACTTTAATCTGGAAGGTTTTTTTCAATATCGTGCAGTAAACGATGCAGCATGGCGGTGTCCCGCTGCTGCAAAAGACCCATTCGCTGCTGGAGCCAGTCGGTCAGTTTTATATCGTCCTCCACGCCGAGGCGCTCGAGCAGATCGCGAGTGCGAAGGCGTAGCGCCTGCAGCTGATTGTCATCCACGCTGGCGGATGTTGACGGGGTATTCTGCAGCAACGAAGTCAGCTGATAGCAATAGACCATCACCGACTGCCCCAGATTGAGCGAGGGATAGTCAGCCACCATCTGCACGCCGCTCAGCACATCGGCAAGGGCCAGCTCTTCATTGGTTAATCCGGAATCTTCCCGGCCAAACACCAGCGCGGCATGATGCATCCACTGCGCTTTTTCTTCCAGCAGCGGCAAGAGCTGTTGCGGCGTCGCGTAGTAGTGAAAACGCGCCCGGCTACGGGCGGTCGTAGCGACGGTAAAATCGACATCGTGCAGCGCCTGCTCTAACGTGGCATAAGTTTTAACATTATCGAGGATCTCGCCAGAACCGTGCGCGACCCAGCGCGCCGCAGGCTGCAAATGAGCATCGCTATCGACGATACGCATATCGCTAAACCCCATGGTTTTCATCGCTCTGGCTGCCGCGCCCACGTTTTCTGCCCGAGCCGGGGAGACTAATACAATTGATAAACGCATTTGGTTTCTCTTTTACTTTTTAGGCGGCGGGAATGACGATTTTTCCCTTCATATTACGCGCCGTGAATTTACAAATTTGCAACAAAAATCACTAAATTTGAGCTTTATCACCCATAAAAAAAACTAAACTATTCCCAAGGCACCATGTCACAGAGTATGTTAACAGAACGGCTTTATCCGTATGTTTGGCAATGAAATTTATGTCCGAATACGTTTTGAGGCTTTGGATTCATCACGTTTATTATTTTCTTAGCGCAACTAATTGTGCGGGATATGAATTGTGACGATGAATCCCGTTTAGATGCAATGATTTCACAAGACTGTTAACGTGCTACAATTGAACTTGATATATGTCAACGAAGCGTAGTTTTATTGGGTGTCATGCCTCACTTAGCCTGTTATGTTGCTGTTAAAATGGTTAGGATGACAGCCGTTTTTGACACCGTCGGGTCCAGAGGGAAAGTACCCACGACCAAGCTAATGATGTTGTTGACGTTGATGGAAAGTGCATCAAGAACGCAATTACGTACTTTAGTCATGTTACGCCGGGCATGTTAATTTGCGACATGCACCAGGCAGGTCAGGGACTTTGGTACTTCCTGTTTCGATTTAGTTGGCAATTTAGGTAGCAAACATGCAGACCCCGCACATTCTTATCGTTGAAGACGAGTTGGTAACACGCAACACGTTAAAAAGTATTTTCGAAGCAGAAGGTTATGATGTATTCGAAGCGACCGATGGCGCGGAAATGCATCAGATCCTGTCTGAAAATGATATCAACCTGGTGATCATGGATATCAACCTGCCAGGCAAAAATGGTCTCCTGTTAGCACGCGAGCTGCGTGAGCAGGCGGACGTCGCGCTGATGTTCCTTACCGGCCGCGATAACGAAGTGGATAAGATCCTCGGCCTCGAAATTGGCGCCGATGACTATATCACTAAACCGTTCAACCCACGTGAACTGACGATTCGCGCGCGCAACCTGCTCTCCCGTACCATGAATTTGGGTACCCCGAGTGAAGAACGCCGCAGCGTAGAAAGCTATAAGTTCAACGGCTGGGAGCTGGATATCAATAGCCGTTCGCTGGTTAGCCCTAATGGTGAGCAGTACAAGCTGCCGCGCAGTGAATTCCGCGCCATGCTGCACTTCTGCGAAAATCCGGGCAAAATCCAGTCGCGCGCGGAACTGCTGAAAAAAATGACCGGCCGTGAGCTGAAGCCGCACGACCGCACCGTGGACGTGACCATCCGTCGCATTCGTAAGCATTTTGAATCCACTCCGGACACCCCGGAAATTATCGCCACCATCCATGGCGAGGGGTACCGCTTCTGTGGAGATCTGCAGGAATAACATCATTTTTCTTGCTGTCATAACGTAAAAACGGCGCAATTCGCGCCGTTTTTTTATTTCCAGATCCTCAACTTATCGTCATCATCACCGCCCTCGGGCTGCCTCTCTTTTGGCTTCGGGAGAGATAGCGTGTACCAGTCAACGCGACGCGTCAGGAACATCAGCGCGCTGAGCGCCAGCAGTAGCACTCCCGTTCCCAATAGCAGCGCGCTATCTTCCGAACGCAATAGCATCCACATAACGCCATCCAGCAGCAGCAATGCGCAGACAAAAAGAAAGCTGTTAAGCCATCCCTTCAGCACCGCATTCAGATAAACCCCATTGATCAGCGCCCCTATCAGGCTGGCAACAATCCATGACGGCGTAAAGCCAATATGCTCGGACAGGGCCAGTAATATCAGATAGAACATCACTAGCGACAAACCAACCAGCAGATACTGCATCGGGTGTAAACGGCACTGAGTCAGGCTCTCGAAAACGAAAAACGCCATAAACGTAAGGGAGATTAATAGAATGGCATACTTTGTCGCCCTATCGGTCAGCTGGTACCGATCGGCCGGCGTCGTAACGTTAACGTTGAAAGCAGGCAGTTGACGCCACTCAATCTCGCGATCGTCCATAAAAAACCGGGCCATATTGTTCGCAAACCAGCTACTCTGCCAGCGGGCGCTATAACCTGATGGGGAAACCTCACGACTAACCGGGAGAAAATCGCCCAGGAAACCAGGATGCGCCCAGTTACTGGTCAGCTGTAATTGGCTATTGCGTCCGAGCGGCGCGACTGAGAAGCTTCCGGTTCCGTTCAGGTTGAGTGTGAATTCAACATCCAGCGTTTTTTGTTGAGGAGTTAACAGCGGCATTGGCATATGAATTCCCTCTCCGCTGCCGCTGATACCGATTCCGGGCTCCACCGGCAGTGCCTCTCCATTAATTTTCGGAGCAATAATGGTGCCAATCCCGCGTGCATCGCTAACGCCGACCACCATAACCGGTTTACCTAACGTAATATTATCTTTTCTGAGTTCAGCCAGACGGGAAACATCAAATTGCGCCTTAATCCCCAGATCGTTGTGCCAGATTTGGCCTTCATAAATCCCTATTTTTCTGGATTCAACGTTCTGTTTTCCGGCTATCGCCAGCGACTCAGGTAACCAGTAATGCAGCCAGTGACGTTGATATGTGACCTCTTTTTTATCCTCAATGCGGGTCAATACCTCGGTCACGGGAATGGCGATCAGCGGCCCGACCAGTTTCTGCGATCCGCTGGTACTGCTCTCCAGAGCTTCGATGACTTCGCTGCGATAATCCGCGCGTTCAACGATCAGCTGCCGGACGATCATCAGCGGGATCGATAACAGTAAAATACACCCCAGCAGGGTGCTCATTTTCCAGAATAGTGGTGATTTCAACATAGCCCTCTCCTTAGTAATGCGCTTACCTTAAAGGGGCTATGTGTGGAGAATTTGAAGCTATGTGAAGTGAGCGTGAAGTCTCAGCAAAGCGCACACGCCGCCTTCCGGGCGGTTAACCAGCTCGATATCGCCCTGATGCAGGCGCGCAACTTCACGAACAAACGCCAGCCCCAGGCCGCTGCTTTTTTGGCCATTGTCACGGGGAAGAGAATAGAAACGCTCAAAAATACGCCCTAGCGCGTAGTCGGGAATGCCGCTTCCCGTATCGCATACGGTTAATCGCACGCCGCCATCACCTTCTTCCGCGCCAAGAACAATCTCCCCTTCGGCAGGAGTGAAATCGATAGCATTATCAAGCAGATTACCCAATGCTTGCGCCAGGAGCTCACCATCGCCCTCTACCGTCAGAGACGTTTCCTGCCAACGCAGCGTGAGGTTTTTCGCTGCCAGCGCGATGTCGCGCTCCTCGGCCAGACGACGAAAAAGCGCAGCGACGGAGACGGGACGTTGGGCGATCTCCAGCCGATTCTCCAGCCGGGCCTGCTGAAGTAAATTTTCCACCAGCGCCTGCATGCGCGCATTCTGCGCCAGGATATTGCGAGTAAAACGCGCGGCGACCTCAGGCGGAGGCGCCTCCCGAAGAATTTCTGCCGCGCCGCGAATCGCCGCCAGCGGGCTCTTCAGTTCATGGGTCAGCGCATAAACGTAGTTTTCAATCGCGTTTTTACCTTCAAGCTTAAGACGCATACTTTCCAGCGCCTGCGCCAGCTTGCGCAGTTCGCTGCTGCCCGCGTCCGGCAACGGAAGCGGACGGTCGGCGGTCACGGAGTCGGCGTAGCGAACCAGCTTGCCGATGGAAAAGTTAATCCACCATACCATCGCAACGCCGATCAGTAGCGCGATCCCCAGCAGCGCCCCTCCGGCCCACAGAATACGCCGCTCGCTGCGTTTGATGACCGGCGCCATGGCCAGATTAGGTTTTCCGACGCTGAGCACGCCAATGATTCGACCGTTATCCGTCACCGGCGCGGCAATATACATCACCGAGCTATTATCATCGTTCGGATCGCTTCGCGTGCTGCGCGCCCCGTATTGCCCGCGTAAAGTGAGCCAGACATCGTTCCAGCGCGAATAGTCTTGCCCCTGCGCGTTGCCCGCGGAATCAAACACCACCTTGCCCTGCGCATCGGTCATATAGACGTGATATTCGTTGCGAACTTTCTTAATGCCGGCAATATTGGCGTTGATCGGCTGGCGATGCAGCGTTTGAAAAGCCTGGGCCAGGCGCCCGTGCTGGGGATCGGCGGAGAGTAAATCCTCACGGGCCAGCTCGGCAAGCAGGGTCGCCGTATCAATCAGCGTCCCTTCCGTTGCGCGCCGAACCCCGGGTTTAATCTCCTGAACGAAGATAGAAAGCACAAACCAGGCAGCGATCGCCACTATCAAAAAGTAGCCCATCAGCAGCCGCATACCGATGCGCATCAGAAGCCTCCAAGGCTGTATCCCATACCGCGGTGCGTGTTGATCGGGGAGAGATCGGGATTCACTTCTCGCAGCTTAGCGCGCAGCGTTTTGATATGGGTATCAACGGTACGATCGAAGCTCTCGTTCGCGTCGCCCCATACTTTCTCCAGCAGCAGCTGGCGGGAAAAAATGCGCCCAGGAGAATGAAGTAGCGTTTTTAATAATAAAAACTCATAGCGGGTCAGATTCAGACCCTGGCCGCACCACGTAACCTGAGCCGCGGCGTCATTCAATGTGAATTCCCCCACGCGCAAAAGCGGTGAAGGGGCGGCGAATTTCTGCAGCCGCCGCAGGACGGTGCGAACCCTGGCGCAAACTTCACGGGGGGAAAATGGCTTGGCGATATAATCATCAGCGCCGATTTCCAGACCGAGCAGCTTATCCACCTCTTCGCTGCGGGCCGTCAGGAACAGCACCGGCAGCGCCGGATAGCGGGCCAGCAGTCGCCGACATAGCTCAAACCCGCTGATATCAGGCAGGCCGACGTCCAGAATCGCGAGGTCGGGTTGGTGATGATGCGCCGCGTCCAGCGCAGGGAGCCCGCGCTCGAACGCCGTAACGATAAATCCTTCCTGTTGCAGCATGTAGACGAGCGTATCGGCGATACTCATCTCATCTTCCACCAACCAGATCCGCGGTTGTTGCATCGGCGTTCCCTGTTATTTATTCCATGGCATAATCGGCACGGCGCTAAGCGCATTTTTCGGCGAGCCATCGACGATTTTATCCGAATAGGTCAAATAGATCAGCGCATTGCGTTTGGCATCGTAAAAACGCACGACCTGCAGTTTTTTAAATACCAGCGAGGTCCGTTTCTGGAACACCACATCGCCCTGCGTTTTACCGTTTTTGATTTTATCCGCCAGCTCAATCGGCCCCACCTGCTGACAGGAAATAGCGGCATCAGAGGTGTCTTCCGCCAGCCCTAACCCGCCTTTAATTCCTCCGGTTTTCGCCCGGCTGATGTAGCAGGTGACGTTCTGAACGTCCGGGTCGTCAAAGGCCTCGACGACGATTTTATGATCCGGTCCAAGGAACTTAAATACGGTATCCACAGAGCCGATTTGTTCCGCCTGCGCCATCTGGCAGCCCGCCAGCAAAAGCATTCCCGCCACTAACTTCTTGTATTTCATATTGTTACCATTCTTAAAAATTTAGCTGAGTGATTATCACACATTAAGAAGAAAAGTTTTATAGATCACAGCTTTACAAAATTACCACCGAAACTTCTGGAAGAATCGCATTTAAAAGCAAAAAAAACACTGAATGCTAAAACATCAAAAAATGCTATTATCCGCTACCTTTAGTATCAGGCACCTGAGTTTAAGGATGGGGATATTTTATGGATCAAGCAGGGATTATTCGCGATCTCCTTAGCTGGCTGGAAGGTCACCTGGATCAGCCTCTCTCACTGGACAATGTGGCAGCGAAGGCGGGCTATTCCAAGTGGCATCTGCAAAGAATGTTCAAGGACGTGACCGGCCATGCTATCGGTGCCTATATTCGCGCCCGTCGCTTATCTAAGTCGGCGGTTGCCCTACGCCTGACCGCGCGTCCGATTCTTGATATTGCGCTGCAGTATCGCTTTGACTCGCAGCAGACTTTTACTCGCGCCTTTAAAAAGCAGTTTTCGTTGACGCCAGCCCTCTACCGACGCTCTCCCGACTGGAGTTCCTACGGTATGCGCCCTCCGCTGCGTCTGGGCGAGTTCACCATGCCGCACTATGAATTCGTCACGCTGAACACCACTCAGCTGGTCGGCGTCACCCAGAGCTATACCTGTAAGCTGGAGGAGATCTCCGATTTCCGTAATCAGATGCGCGTCCAGTTCTGGCGGGAATTCCTCGCCAATACGCCATCGATTCCTCCGACGCTGTACGGCCTGCATGAGCCGCGTCCTAGCCTCGATAAAGACGATGAGCAAGAGGTGTTTTATACCACCGCGCTGACGCCGGAGCTGGCAAACGGCCACCTGCATAACGCCCATCCGGTAACGCTGGAAGGCGGCGAATACGTGATGTTTACCTACGAAGGTTTGGGCACCGGGCTGCAGGAGTTTATTCTGACGGTTTACGGCACCTGCATGCCGATGCTTAACCTCACCCGTCGTAAGGGCCTGGATATTGAACGTTTCTTCCCGGAAGATGAAAGCCGGAATCAGGAACCGCCTATTCAGCTGCGCTGCGAATACCTGATCCCGATTCGTCGTTAACGCTGGAGCTCATCCATCGCGGGGGCATCAAGATGCGACACATCCCCCGCGGTTTCCACCACCCATCCCGACGCCAGCCAGGGGCTTTGCTGATAGTCAACGCGGGAAATAGAGCAGTTGCGTAGACGCAGGCGACGCTCCGCGTAAGCGGGCAGACCAAGAATCGTACTCACCAGACATCCCAGCGCCATCCCGTGGCTCACCAGCAGCGGTCGGCTACCCGCAGGCAGTTCCAGACAAGACGTCAGCGCCGCGTGCATACGCTCGCTCAGCTCCTGCATTGACTCCCCCTGCGGGATACGCCCGTCGGGCGTGCCGTTAACCAGCTGTCGACGCCAGCCCTCCTCTTCTTCGCTCAGCGAGTCGATATGGCGCTTTTCAAGCACGCCCATATCCAGCTCACGCAAGCGTGAATCGGTCACGACGCTGCATCCGCAGGCTTCAGCGATGATTTCTGCGGTACGGCGCGTGCGGCCTAAATCGCTGGCGATAATATGCGTAATTCCCAACGTTCTGGCGCGCTCGCCCACCTGCCAGGCCTGACGCTCACCGTGGGCGGTAAGCGGGCTGTCGGACTGGCCCTGAATACGTCGCTCGGCGTTCCACTGCGTTTCACCGTGGCGAACAAGGTATACCTGTAACATGCTTTATTATCCGTTCTGAGCTCTTAACCCTCGAGCTACAAGCATAGCCGCCTGCAGCAAGAATGATTTGGAGTATACTGCGATGATGTTTAGTAATTCTGAGTTGTTTTGATTATGCACCATGTTGTCTCAGCTACCACTAATCCCGCCAAAATTCAGGCAATTCTGCAGGCTTTTAACGAGATCTTCGGCGAAGGATCCTGCCACATTGAGTCCGTCTCCGTCGAGAGCGGCGTGCCGGAACAGCCTTTTGGCAGCGACGAAACGCGCGCTGGCGCACGAAATCGCGTGGCTAACGCGCGTCGTGCGCGGCCAAACGCGGACTTCTGGGTCGCCATTGAAGCCGGCATCGACGAAGGCAGCACCTTTAGCTGGGTGACGATCGACGACGGCAGCCTGCGCGGCGAAGCGCGCTCGGCGACCCTGCCGCTACCGCAGGTTATTCTTGAAAAAGTCCAGGCAGGAGAAGCCCTGGGGCCGGTGATGTCTCAGCATACCGGCATCGATGAAATTGGCCGCAAAGAGGGCGCTATCGGCGTATTCACGGCCGGCAAGCTCACCCGCAGTAGCGTTTATCATCAGGCCGTCGTGCTGGCGCTAAGCCCGTTCCATAACGCTATTTATCGTCAGCTTTAATCAACGCCTGCTCCAGCCACAGACGTAGCTCCGCCGGTGCCGATTTGAGGCTGTTCGAACCGCGGGTAATGGTGGCGATCCCGGCGCCGAGTTCGTTTTTCAGCTCGCGCTGGCTCATCTCGCCGCGCAGTAGTTCTTCAATGATGCGCACCCGCGTGCCGAGCGCCTCGCGCTCGTCGGGCGTCAGCATGAGCTGTAAAAGCGGCAGATGGAGATCGTCGGCGTACGCCTGCTGCAGGAGGGCGACAAAACGCAGCCACTCCTGATGACGCTGTTCGGCCACCGCCGCTGAATAGGGGGATTGTTGGGTCATGTTACGCCACCTGTCGAATGTACTCACTAACGAGTACAAAGCATAACATACTTCTGTCCGGACTCTACGGATTTCGGGCAACATCGCGAAATCCGATGTTGCCCGAAGGAGGCTGTATTAATAGCGCAGCTTCCACTCCGCATCGCTCAGCAGCGTGTCTTTCTGACCCATAAAATAGCGATAGTAGGCATCATAGGACAGAACGTTTTTCACATAGCCGCGCGTTTCAGAGAACGGAATGCTCTCGATGAACGCCACCGCATCAATGCGTCCGCCGCTGTTGCCCCGCCAGGTACGCACTCGCCCAGGACCGGCGTTATAGGCCGCAGAGGCGAAGATTCGGTTATTGCCAAACTGCTGGTAAACATATTGCAGATAGCTGGTACCAATGTTGATGTTCATTTCCGGATCCAGCAACTGCGACGGACCGCTATAGCCGGGAATACTGAACATGCTCACCGTATGCGTTGCCGTACCCGGCATAATCTGCATCAGACCGCGGGCGCCAACCGGTGAACCGGCTTTCGGGTTCCAGGCGCTCTCCTGGCGCGCGATGGCCATCGCGTAGCTTTGCGGAATATCTTTACCGCTGATGTAGCGGGTAAAGAGGTCGTTATAGGCCAGCGGGAAACGCTCTTCCAGCTGATCCCACAGTTTTCCGGCGATGGTGGCCTGGACGCTCAGATCCCACCAGTCCTGATTAAACGCGTAACGAGCCAGCTGCGCCTGCTGATCTTTGGTTTTGCTGGTCACCAGGTTTGCCCACTCGCTGCGGGCGGTATTATCCATATTCCAGTACATCAGCTCGCGGACCCGCGCCATTTCCGGCCCCGAGGTCAGCGTCGGGTCGAGATTCGCCGGCGCTTTGTCGACGCGGAAGGTGTACTCCTCGCCAAGGCGCTGGGCGGCGACCATGGGATAAAAGCCGCGCTGCTGCATCAGCGAGCGTAGAATATCTTTCGCTTCGTCATCACGTCCGCGTTCCAGCAGCAGATCGGCCTGCCAATAGCGCCATTCGTCCTTCTCTTTCGCCTCCATCGGTAAACGCGCCAGCCAGGTGTTCAGGCCACGGCGATCCCCAAGCCCCAGCGCCATACGTACCCGGCGCTCCACCAGCGAGGTGGATTGCGAACGCATAATGGCGTCGTCGCGCCAGATGGCCTGCTCTTCGGTCACATCGCTGCCCATCAGGCGCCAAGCGACGATATCCCGCAGCTCCTGAATCTGATCTTCATTGAGCTGCTGCGCCTGCGCTAGTGAGGGGATCATCAGGCGCGCGTTTTCCACATCCTGCCGGGCAACGCTGGCAAACGCGACCGCCGCCATCTGGCGGGTGAAATCCGTCGCGCCGGTTGTGCGGGCGAAGGTCATCACGCTATTGGGATCGTCAGCCAGCGCGATGACCGCCGTGGCAATGGTTTGATAGTCGGCCGGCATCTGCTGGGCCAGAACCCGTACCAGGCTGGTATTGCCTGCTTTCATCGCCAGGCGAATGCGTTCAAGGTAGGCCAGCGGATCCTGCTGACCAGAGGCGCGCCAGGCGCCAAACA
The DNA here is from genome assembly GCF_900200035.1 of Klebsiella grimontii. Classification (GTDB taxonomy): domain Bacteria; phylum Pseudomonadota; class Gammaproteobacteria; order Enterobacterales; family Enterobacteriaceae; genus Klebsiella; species Klebsiella grimontii. Next base: position 138,966 of record NZ_FZTC01000014.1, on the reverse strand, counting down.
GCTGGTCACAGGCGTTTGGCTGGCTTTTGCCGCTCAGCCACAGCGCTTTCGCCCCATCCCAGGCTTCCTGAGCCTGGCCGACGTTCCATTTCGCATAGTAGTAATTGCACTGCGCCTCGGTGCCGGTCGGCTTATCCGGGCTGAAGGCCAGCAGGCCGCGCCAGTCGCTGCGGCGCGCCAGTTCGTTGACGAACCGTGATTTCAGCGATCGTGCGGGAGGCAGCGTAGGATTAGCGGCAATAAAATTGGTCACCACCAGCGCCGGCTGGTTCATCAGATCGTCGGTAATCTGCCGGTACTGGAGATAAGGATAGAGCGGATAGGTCGTTAGCGTGGGCATCAGCTGATTAACGACATCCATCTGTCGACCGTCCCACGCCTGTTTAATTTGAGCATAGCGGCTGCGCTGTTCATCCAGTGAATCCGCATGCGCCAGTTGGCTTAACGTCAGCAGACTTACGCCGGCGGCCAGAAGACGCCACGTCACAGTTTTGGCTTTTTCCACAAGCTCTTCCTCTATTCAGGTACACCACAGCAGCATCATGCCGCGGGCAAAAATTTCAGGTATTACGTAGATATGCTAATCAGACAACGCGAATCGCGCCACGTCCCGGACATTTTTTTACTCTTTTGTGAATCCCATCGCCTCGCTGGGATTAAAGCGCGAAAAAGGCTACACTTCGCCTTTGAAAACTATTCACTACCCTACTCAATATCATTCTGGCTGCATCAAGCTAGCCTGAGGGATGAAGAGTATATAAAAGAGGCGAAGTCCAACGTGGCTCAATTCGTTTATACCATGCATCGTGTCGGCAAAGTGGTTCCGCCGAAACGTCATATTCTGAAAAATATCTCCCTGAGCTTTTTCCCTGGCGCAAAAATCGGCGTTCTCGGTCTGAACGGCGCCGGTAAGTCGACCCTGCTGCGTATTATGGCCGGCATCGATACCGATATCGAAGGCGAAGCGCGTCCGCAGCCGGGCCTGAAAATCGGCTATCTGCCGCAGGAGCCGCAGCTCAATCCGGAGCAGACCGTACGTGAGTCGGTTGAAGAAGCGGTGGCCGAAGTGGTCAATGCGCTGAAAGGCCTGGACGAGGTGTACGCCAAATACGCGGAGCCGGATGCCGACTTCGACAAGCTCGCCGCCCAGCAGGGCAAGTTCGAAGAAATTATCCAGGCGCACGACGGGCATAACCTGAACGTGCAGCTGGAACGCGCCGCCGATGCTCTGCGCCTGCCGGACTGGGATGCGAAAATCGCCAATCTCTCCGGTGGTGAACGCCGCCGCGTCGCACTGTGCCGCCTGCTGCTGGAAAAACCAGACATGCTGCTGCTCGACGAACCGACCAACCACCTGGATGCGGAATCCGTGGCCTGGCTGGAACGCTTCCTGCACGACTTCGAAGGCACCGTGGTGGCGATCACCCACGACCGTTACTTCCTCGATAACGTCGCCGGCTGGATCCTTGAGCTTGACCGCGGCGAAGGTATTCCGTGGGAAGGCAACTACTCCTCCTGGCTGGAGCAGAAAGATCAGCGTCTGGCGCAGGAAGCATCTCAGGAAGCGGCGCGTCGTAAGTCAATCGAGAAAGAGCTGGAGTGGGTCCGTCAGGGCGCGAAAGGCCGTCAGTCTAAGGGCAAAGCCCGTCTGGCGCGCTTTGAAGAGCTTAACAACGTTGAGTACCAGAAGCGTAACGAGACCAACGAACTGTTTATTCCGCCAGGCGCACGTCTGGGGGATAAAGTGGTGGAAGTCAGCAACCTGCGTAAATCCTACGGCGACCGTCTGCTGATTGACGATCTGAGCTTCTCGGTACCGAAAGGCGCTATCGTCGGCATCATCGGTCCTAACGGCGCGGGTAAATCGACGCTGTTCCGCATGATGTCCGGTCAGGAACAGCCTGACGCCGGTTCTATCACCCTCGGTGAAACCGTCAAGCTGGCTTCCGTCGATCAGTTCCGCGATGCCATGGACAACAGCAAAACCGTGTGGGAAGAAGTTTCCGGCGGGCTGGATATCATGAAGATCGGCAACACCGAGATGCCGAGCCGCGCCTACGTGGGCCGCTTTAACTTCAAAGGGGTTGACCAGGGCAAGCGCGTCGGCGAGCTGTCCGGCGGTGAACGCGGACGTCTGCATCTGGCGAAGCTGCTGCAGGTGGGCGGTAACGTCCTGCTGCTCGATGAACCAACCAACGACCTGGATATCGAAACCCTGCGCGCGCTGGAAAACGCCCTGCTGGAGTTCCCGGGCTGCGCGATGGTTATCTCGCACGACCGTTGGTTCCTCGACCGCATCGCGACCCATATTCTGGACTACCAGGATGAAGGTAAGGTGGAGTTCTTCGAAGGTAACTTTACCGAATACGAAGAGTACAAGAAACGCACCCTCGGCGCCGATGCGCTGGAGCCGAAGCGTATCAAGTACAAACGTATCGCGAAATAAAAGCAAAAGGGCAACGCAGGTTGCCCTTTTTGGTGTTTGCCCTCTCTCCCGCCGGGAGAGTGTTGTAGCCCGGCTCAGGCATTCAGGCCGCAGAAGGCCTATCCCTGCTCGCCCATCATCTCTTTTACCAGCTCAACGCAGCGCAGGAAGCGGGCATCGTAATCGGCCTCTTTCACATGCACAAAATCTATCTCGTTTTCTTTGAGCAACGACACCAGCATCGTCTGAAACTCCTTGCGGTCTACCGAGCTGCCAAGGCTACGTAAACCGTCGGCTACCCACGGCGTGTTGTTTTCCAGCAGGATGACCAGGTCAAAACGATACTCGTCGATCAGCGCTTGAACAAAGGGGTGTTCCCGCCCTTCGTACTTGAGACAGAACGCCTGGGTGCTGACAAAATCCGTGTCGATGAACGCCACCTTGTTGGCATACTTCACCGCGAAATCAATATATTGCGCGTGCCCAAGGGCAATCTTGTCATAGTCGGAGTATTGCAGCGCCATCTCATCGCCGCCGAGGTGCGAAAAGACATAGTCGCGGCCATATTCCCAGGCGCTGGTGGTATTAAAGATATTGGATAGCTTATTCACCAGCGTCGATTTACCGCTCGACTCACCGCCGAGGATCGCCACCGTGCGCACAAAAAACGGCTTCACTTCGGTAGGAATATATTCCCAGTAGCGGAACGGATTTTCACGGATCTGCCCGCCGCTGATGTTCATAAAGGTGCGTTTAGGATCGATGAGTACGGTTTCAATTCCCAGATGATCCAGATACTGCGGCGCGTCGCCCTCTTCCGAGGTGTAGATCCAGTTAGGTTCGATGCCCTTCTCGCTCATAAAGGCGCGGATCCCGCGGCTCCAGACGTCCCAGCCGTGCGGATAAGGCTCCATTCCCTCTTCATTGAAGGCGTGGATGCGGATATTCTTCTGATACTTAAAGGTTTGCAGCAGCCAGCGCAGGCGGTCAGGTACGGTCGGCTGCTGCGACATCGCGCTCTTTTCAAACAGCTCACGGTCACGGGGATCGTCGTAGCCCATAATGATGTGCAGCTCATCGACCTGGCTACAGGCGCGCTGAATCAAGTAGATATGGCCGGTATGCAGCGGGTAAAACTTACCAAATACCACGCCAACGCTTTTTTGCCGACGCGGAAACTCCAGCCCGAGAAACCGGTGCAGCGCTTCCAGCTTCTGCGCGCTGGGGCTTTTAATTTTCGCGTTCAGCAGCTGGCTCAGATAGCCTTTTGTCATCCCGCTGGCGTCCGCTACCTGCTGTAGCGTACAGCCCTTCTGCTTAATGGCGCTTTTTAAATAGTCAAATGACGACATAGCGAGTCTCCTTTTCACTTATTATAAGTCGTCAAAGACGCTTAGCGCGTCCGCAAGCTTTTTCACGCCAAAGATTTGCATCCCTTCCGGCGCTTTTTTCGGCACATTCGCTGCCGGAACAATCGCCCGACGAAAACCATGCTTAGCCGCTTCGGAGATACGCTCCTGCCCGCTCGGCACCGGGCGAATTTCGCCTGCCAGCCCCACTTCGCCGAAGACGACCAGATCCTGCGGCAGCGGACGGTCGCGCAGGCTGGATATCATCGCCAGCAGCAGCGCCAGGTCGGCGCTGGTTTCGGTGACCTTCACCCCGCCAACCACGTTGACGAAGACGTCCTGGTCGGCCATCTGCAGACCGCCGTGACGATGCAGGACCGCCAGCAGGATCGCCAGGCGGTTTTGCTCCAGCCCCACCGCCACGCGGCGCGGGTTGGACATCATCGAGTGATCGACCAGCGCCTGGATCTCCACCAGCAGCGGTCGCGTGCCTTCCCAGACCACCATCACCGAACTGCCGGAGGTCACTTCGTCCCCGCGGCTCAGAAAGATGGCCGATGGGTTGCTTATCTCACGCAGCCCCTGCTCGGTCATGGCGAATACGCCCAGTTCGTTGACCGCGCCGAAGCGGTTTTTATGGCTGCGCAGGGTGCGGAAACGAGAATCGGCGTCGCCGTCGAGCAGCACGGAGCAGTCGATACAGTGCTCAAGCACTTTCGGCCCGGCCAGCGAGCCGTCTTTGGTGACGTGACCGACCATGACGATAGCCACGCCGCGCGTCTTGGCAAAGCGCGTTAAATAGGCCGCCGTTTCGCGCACCTGGGCCACGCTGCCCGGCGACGACTGCACGTCGGCCATATGCATGACCTGGATGGAGTCGATAACCATCAGCTGCGGCTTTTCTTCGTCGGCTATCTGGCAAATCTGCTCAATGCTGGTTTCTGACAGCATATTGAGGTTGGCCGTCGGCAGGCCTAAACGGTGAGCGCGCATCGCCACCTGCTGAAGCGACTCTTCCCCGGTGACGTAGAGCGTTTTCATGCCTTCGGAGAGCTTACACAGGGTTTGCAGCAGCAGCGTCGACTTACCCGCGCCGGGGTTGCCGCCAATCAAAATCGCGCTTCCCGGCACCACGCCGCCGCCGAGCACGCGGTCAAACTCTTTAAATCCGGTCGAAAAACGCGGCAGCGCTTCGAGGCTGATATCGGAGAGCTTCTGCACTTTCGACACCCCGGCATTACCGGCATACCCTGACAGGCGTTCGTTTCTTGCCACCTGCGGCGAAGCGGCAATGCGCATCTCGGTTATGGTATTCCAGGCATGACAGGCGCTGCACTGCCCCTGCCAGCGCGGATAATCCGCACCGCATTCATTACAGACAAATGCGCGTTTTGGAGCTTTCGCCACGTTAACCTCTTACTTTTGATTCATGCTGCCGGAGAGAATACAGAATACCCCCATCAGGTCAGCGTGGCGGATTGTCACCTCCGCCAGTTCATTAACTTTTGGCTTTGCATGATAGGCAATGCCGAGCCCTGCCGCTTTAATCATCGGCAGATCGTTTGCGCCATCGCCAATGGCGACGGTTTGCGCCGGCGGGATCTCATACTTTTCCGCCAGTTTACGCAGCGTATTGGCTTTATATTTCGCATCGACGATATCGCCGATGACGTTGCCGGTCAGCTTACCGTCCCTGATCTCCAGTTCGTTGGCGAACACCGCGTCGAGATGCAGCTTGTCGCGCAGATACTCGGCAAAGAAGGTGAAGCCGCCGGAGGCGATCGCCACCTTCCAGCCAAGCGTCTCCAGCTTCAGCACCAACTGGGTCAGGCCCGGCATCAGCGGCAGCGATTCGCGCACCTGCAGCAGAATGCTGGCATCGGCATCTTTCAGGGTCGCCACGCGCTGGCGCAGGCTGGCGGTGAAATCAAGTTCGCCGCGCATCGCGCGCTCGGTCACTTCCGAGACCAGCTCGCCGGTCCCGGCCAGTTTGGCGATTTCATCGATGCACTCAATCTGAATCGCCGTCGAGTCCATATCCATGACCAGTAAGCCCGGCGTACGTAAATGCGGGATTTTACCCAGCGGCGCCACGTCAAACCCGGCCTCATGGGCCAGACGGGTGGCACGAAGCGTAAGGGAGCCCGCCAGCCGCATCACCTGATAGTCGTCAACCGCCCAGGAGGCGACGATAACCAGCGCCGCGCCCAGCTCGCGCTGCCACTCGGTCAGACGATGCTTGTTAAGACCGCGACCATACAGCAGCCAACCGCTGCGTCCGGCATGATAATCCAACGGCATGACCTCATCACCGCTCAGGGAAAGCGGCAATCCAGGCCACAGGGAAACATCTTCAGGCAGGTCGCACCAGGTCAAACTGTTTGGCATCACGGCTCCACATAACTTCATTCAGGCGAGGAAAATAACGCATGAGGCTACCTTGTAACCAGCGCTTCTGGCAACATTAAGCTGCAAATTTTCAAAGGTGGAATATGGTACGCGCAAAACTTAAATTCCGACTGCATCGCGCGGTAATTGTTCTGATCTGTCTCGCACTCCTTGTCGCCCTGATGCAGGGGGCCTCCTGGTTCAGCCAGAACAGTCAGAAGCAGCGCAATCCGCAGCTGGAAGAACTGGCACGCACGCTCGCCCAGCAGGTCACGCTAAACCTGGCGCCGCTGTTGCGTAGCGAAACGCCCGATGAAAAGCGGATTAGCCAGCTGCTGGAACAGCTTACCCACAAAAGTCGCATCCTCGACGCCGGCGTTTATGACGAGCAGGGCGACCTGGTGGCGCGTTCAGGCGAAAGCGTCGAGGTACGCGATCGGCTGGCGCTGGACGGTAAAAAAGCGGGCGGTTACTTCAACCAGCAAATTGTCGAGCCTATCCAGGGAAAAAACGGCCCGCTCGGCTACCTGCGCCTGACGCTGGATACCCATACCTTAGCCACCGAAGCGCAGCAGGTCGATAATACCACCAATATCCTGCGCCTGATGCTGCTGCTATCGTTGGCCATCGGCGTCGTCCTGACGCGCACCCTGCTGCAGGGGAAACGTACCCGCTGGCAGCAATCGCCTTTCCTGCTCACCGCCAATAAGCCGGTGCAGGATGAAGATAAAGATGAATCAGAATAAGGAAATCGCTATGTCCACGTTGCGCCTGCTGCTCTCCGACTCTTACGATCCCTGGTTCAACCTGGCGGTTGAGGAGTCTATTTTTCGCCAGATGCCCGCCACCCAGCGGGTACTGTTTCTGTGGCGCAATGCCGATACGGTGGTCATTGGCCGGGCGCAAAACCCGTGGAAAGAGTGTAATACCCGACGCATGGAAGAAGATAACGTGCGCCTGGCGCGTCGCAGCAGCGGCGGCGGCGCGGTATTCCACGATCTGGGCAATACCTGCTTTACCTTTATGGCCGGCAAACCGGAGTACGATAAAACCGTTTCCACGAATATCGTCCTGTCAGCGCTGAATGCGCTGGGCGTCGAGGCGGAAGCCTCGGGCCGCAACGATCTGGTGGTGAAAACCACTGAGGGCGACCGCAAGGTCTCCGGCTCCGCCTATCGCGAAACGATGGATCGCGGCTTTCATCACGGTACGCTGCTGCTGAACGCCGATTTAAGCCGTCTGGCCAACTACCTCAATCCTGATAAGAAGAAGCTGCAGGCCAAAGGCATTACCTCCGTACGCGGACGGGTAGCCAATCTGGTCGAGCTGCTGCCGGAGATTACCCATCAGCAGGTCTGCGAGGCGATTCAGGAGGCATTCTTCGCCCATTACGGCGAACGCGTCGCAGCTGAAGTGATCTCGCCGGAGAACATGCCGGACCTGCCGAATTTTGCCGCGACCTTTGCGCGCCAGAGCAGCTGGGAGTGGAACTTTGGCCAGGCGCCCGCCTTCAGCCATCTGCTGGATGAGCGTTTTACCTGGGGCGGCGTAGAGCTCCATTGCGACGTCGAGAAAGGCCATATCACGCGCACGCAGGTCTTTACCGACAGCCTTAACCCGGCGCCGCTGGAGGCGCTGGCCGCCAGATTGCAGGGTTGCCTGTACCGCGCGGATATGCTGCAGCAGGAGTGTGACGCGTTGATTGGGGATTTCCCGGAGCAGGAAAATGAGCTGCGGGAGTTGTCAGCGTGGATTGCACAGGCCGTACGCTAGCTACGGCCTGGTACCCTCATCCCGGCCCTCTCCCATAGGGAGAGGGAGGAAGAGATGATTACTCTTTATCGCCCAGCAGAACGGATTCCAGCGCGATTTTAATCATGTCGTTGAAGGTCGTCTGACGTTCAGCGGAACTGGTCTGCTCGTGGGTACGGATATGGTCGGAGACCGTGCAGATGGTCAGCGCTTTAGCGCCAAACTCCGCCGCGACGCCGTAGATACCGGCCGCTTCCATTTCCACGCCCAGGATACCGTATTTTTCCATCACGTCGAACATCTCGCCGCCGTCCGGCGCATAGAACAGGTCGGCGGAGAAAATGTTGCCCACGCGAGCGTCAACGCCCAGCGCTTTTGCCGCGTCAACCGCGTTACGCACCATGCCAAAGTCGGCAATCGCCGCAAAGTCGTGGTCTTTAAAACGCATACGGTTAACTTTAGAGTCGGTGCAGGCACCCATGCCGATAACCACGTCGCGCAGCTTAACGTCCATACGCACCGCGCCGCAGGAGCCTACGCGAATGATTTTTTTGACGCCGAAGTCGGTGATCAGCTCTTTTGCGTAAATGGAGCAGGACGGGATCCCCATACCGTGGCCCATAACGGAAATTTTGCGGCCTTTGTAGGTGCCGGTGAAGCCCAGCATACCGCGCACGTTGTTCACTTCGCGGACGTCTTCAAGGAACGTTTCTGCAATGTGCTTCGCGCGCAGCGGGTCGCCCGGCATCAGCACAACGTCAGCGAAATCGCCCATTTCTGCGTTAATGTGTGGAGTAGCCATCGTTAAATCCTTCTGAATGTTGTTGCCTGATGGCGGCAGCGCCTTATCAGGCCGACAAAAAAGGCCCGGCGAACGAAGCTCGCCGGGCAAATAATCACAGCATGTTTTTGCCGTAGTCCATCGCAGAGGTACCGAAGTACGTCGCCAGGGTCTGGCCAATATCCGCGAAGGTTTCACGGTGACCCAGCGAGCCCGGCTTCACTTTCGGGCCATAAATCAGTACCGGAATGTGTTCACGAGTATGGTCGGTACCGGTCCAGGTCGGGTCGCAGCCGTGATCGGCGGTCAGGATCAGAATGTCATCTTCCCCGACCAGTTCCATCAGCTCCGGCAGACGGCGATCGAACAGCTCCAGCCCTGCGGCATAGCCTGCAACGTCGCGGCGGTGGCCCCAGGAAGAGTCGAAGTCTACGAAGTTGGTGAAGACGATGGTCTCGTCCCCCGCTTCTTTCATCTCTTTGATGGTGGCGTCAAACAGCGCATCCAGGCCGGTCGCTTTCACTTTTTTAGTGATACCGCAGTTGGCGTAGATATCGGCGATTTTACCCACCGATACGACCTGGCCGTTTTTCTCGTAGACCAGCTTCTGCAGTACCGTCGGCGCCGGCGGCTCAACGGCCAGATCGTGGCGGTTACCGGTGCGCTGGAAGTTGCCGGCTTTGTCGCCGATAAACGGACGCGCGATGACGCGACCAATGTTGTAGCCGCCTTCGGTCAGCTCTTCACGCGCGATTTCACACAGCTCGTACAGCTTATCGAGACCATAGGTCTCTTCATGGCAGGCAATCTGGAATACCGAGTCAGCGGAGGTATAGAAAATCGGCTTGCCGGTTTTCATATGCTCTTCGCCCAGCTGGTCGAGGATAACGGTACCGGAAGAGTGGCAGTTGCCGAGGTAGCCCGGCAGGTTGGCGCGCTTAACCAGCTTATCCAGAAGCTCCTGCGGGAAGCTGTTTTCATGCTCGGGGAAGTAGCCCCAGTCAAAGAGAACCGGCACGCCGGCGATTTCCCAGTGGCCTGACGGGGTGTCTTTACCGGAAGAGAGTTCATGCGCCCATGCGTAAGCGCCGATAACTTCCGCGCTGCCGTCCATACCGGCGGCAACTTTACCGGTAGAACCCTCATGGGCTTTAACCAGCCCCAGACGGGTCAGATTAGGTAAATTCAGCGGGCCTTTGCGGCCGTTGTCAGCCTCGCCCTTGGCGCAGGCTTCTGCAATATGGCCCATGGTGTCCGAGCCGACGTCGCCAAAGCGATCGGCGTCTTCAGTCGCACCGATGCCGAATGAGTCCAGCACCATAATAAATGCACGTTTCATATTATTCTCCGTACCTTTTGCGCTGTAAAAAAGCGATCAGATCAGTATATAACTATTCGGTGATACGACGATAGACCGTCGGCGTCATTTCAGGCGCTTTAGCGCCAAGTTTTATGGCGGCTTTAACGGCCCTGGCCGCTTCCTGCCAGCTGTTTTCATCTTTTGCATGGATAACCGCCAGCGGCTGCTGCGCGTCGATACGCGCGCCGAGGCGAACCATATCGGTGAAACCGACGCTGTAATCAATCAGATCCGAGGCCTGACGGCGACCGCCGCCCATCGACACCACCGCCATGCCCAACGCACGGGTGTCCATTTCTGCGACAAACCCTTCGCCTTCGGCGTAGACCGCTTTGCTCAGCATCGCGGCCGGCAGATATTTATCGTAGTTTTCCACGAAGTCGTTCGGCCCTTTTTGCGCCGCCACCATCCGGCCGAAGACGTCGGCGGCTTTACCGTTATCCAGCACCGCCTGCAGCTTCGCCCGCGCGTCGGCGTCGTTCTCCGCCAGTTTGCCGGAAATCAGCATCTCGACGCATAGCGCCATCGTCACCTCAAGCAGCCGCGGATTGCGGTACTCGCCGGTGAGGAACTGCACGGCTTCACGCACTTCCACCGCATTACCGGCGCTGGAAGCCAGTACCTGATTCATATCGGTTAACAGCGCGGTCGTTCGCACGCCGGCGCCGTTGGATACCCCAACGATCGCTTCAGCCAGCGCGGCGGAAAGCTCATAAGTAGGCATAAAGGCGCCGCTGCCGACTTTGACATCCATCACCAGCGCGTCCAGTCCTTCCGCCAGCTTCTTGGCCAGAATCGAGGCGGTAATCAGCGGGATAGAGTCCACCGTCGCGGTGATATCGCGCGTCGCGTAAAAACGTTTGTCCGCCGGCGCCAGAGAGCTGGTCTGCCCGATAATCGCGACGCCGACATCTTTAATGATTTCCCGGAAGCGGCTATCGTCCGGGAAGATATCGAACCCTGGAATCGCCTCCAGCTTATCGAGCGTACCGCCGGTGTGCCCGAGGCCGCGCCCGGAGATCATCGGCACATAGCCGCCGCAGGCCGCGACCATTGGCCCCAGCATCAGCGAAGTCACATCGCCCACGCCCCCGGTGGAGTGTTTATCGACGATTGGGCCATTAAGGTTAAGATGCTTCCAGTCCAGAACGGTTCCTGAATCCCGCATCGCCATGGTCAGCGAAACGCGTTCCGGCATAGACATATCGTGGAAAAAAATGGTCATCGCCAGCGCGGCGATCTGCCCTTCTGAGACGGTGTTGTCGCGGATGCCGTTGATGAAGAAGCGAATTTCTTCATCACTCAGCGCATGACCATCACGTTTTTTACGAATAATTTCTTGTGCGAGAAACAAGATAACCTCCCGGGGAAAGAGTCAAAGACCAACCGCAGGCCGGACAACATCCGGCCTTGAGGTCGGCAAATTACGTTTTAGTAGCTGCTGGCGCTCTTACCATCGCCGTGACCCAGCGCTTTCAGCAGGCTTGCCAGCAGGCTGGAGGCGCCAAAACGGTAGTGGCGAGAGTCCGCCCAGTCGGCACCGAACAGCTCATCGGCAATCGCGAGGAATTTTTGCGCGTCTTCTGCGCTACGCACGCCGCCTGCCGGCTTGAAGCCGACGCTCTGCTGAACGCCCATATCGCGGATGACCTCCAGCATGATGCGCGCGCTTTCCGGGGTCGCGTTCACCGGAACTTTACCGGTAGAGGTTTTGATGAAGTCGGCGCCGGCTTTGATGGCGATTTCAGACGCTTTACGAATCAGCGCATCTTCTTTCAGTTCGCCGGTTTCGATAATCACTTTCAGCAGCACGTTTGCTGCCGCGCAGGCTTCTTTACAGGCTTTCACCAGGTCAAAACCGACCTGTTCGTTGCCGGCAATCAGCGCGCGGTAAGGGAACACGACGTCAACTTCGTCAGCGCCGTAAGCGATCGCCGCGCGGGTTTCCGCCAGCGCGATATCAATATCATCGTTACCGTGCGGGAAGTTAGTCACCGTCGCGATGCGAATATCCGGGGTACCCTGCTCGTTCAGCGTTTTACGCGCGATCGGGATAAAGCGCGGGTAGATGCACACTGCGGCAGTATTACCTACCGGTGTTTTGGCCTGGTGACACAGCGCGATCACTTTTTCATTGGTGTCATCATCGTTCAGGGTGGTCAGGTCCATCAGTTTCAACGCGCGCAGGCTGCTTGCCGTTAAATCAGTCATTTCATACTCCGACGGCGTAGTGCCGTTTTAAAGTTTGTTCACCTTGCGAGTCTGTTACTATTGTAACATTCCCTCGCCGCTACACTTCGATACACATCACAGTTAATGAAAACTAATTGCTAATTTGCATTACTGTATAGTGATAAAAATCACAAAATAAAGCCTAATCCGTGCGCTTCCACTGCCAGACTCTCTATAAGCATAATCAGGAATCGCCACTGCGAATCAATGTTATTATTATAACATAACCTCGCAACAAGCCTCGACACCGGCACCGACATTTTGTGCGAAAAAATGCCAGATACATCATGAGTGGTTGATAAATAGAGAATTATAAAATGATAGAATTTTAACACTCAGAAGTGAGAACCCCACGGCGGCAATGCCGCGGGGTTCTTGGCGTGCAAGACGGCGTTATAGCGCGAGGAATACGCCCGCTATCGTGGCGCTCATCAGGTTAGACAGCGTTCCCGCCGCCACGGCCCGCATGCCCAGTTGGGCAATTTCCTGGCGGCGATTAGGCGCCATGCCGCCCAGTCCGCCAATCAGGATGGCAATGGACGACAGGTTGGCAAAACCGCACAGGGCAAAGGAGATGATGGCCTTGGTGTGGGTTGAAATCACCTGCAAACCGGCGGCAGCGACCTCGGTATCGGCTTTCAGATACTCGCCGAAATTCATGTAGGCCACAAACTCGTTGATAATCAGCTTCTGGCCGATAAACGAACCGGCAACGGTGGCTTCATTCCACGGCACGCCAATCACCCACGCCAGCGGCGAGAAAACCCAGCCAAGGATCATTTGCAGCGACAGGTCCGGATGGTTAAACCAGCCGCCCACGCCGGAAAGAATACCGTTAACCAGGGCAATCAGCGCGATAAACGCCAGCAGCATCGCCCCGACGTTAAGCGCCAGCTGCATCCCGGAAGCCGCGCCGGATGCGGCGGCATCCAGCACGTTCGCCGGCGCCTGCGGATCGGCGTCATTTTTTTCCATCGCCGGGTTGTCCCGGGGCTGCTCGGTCTCCGGCACGATAATCTTCGCGAACAGCAGGCCGCCCGGCGCCGCCATAAACGAAGCGGCGATCAGATATTCCAGCGGTACGCCCATCTGAGCGTAACCGGCCAGAACGGAGCCCGCTACCGAGGCCAGCCCTCCGCACATCACCGCGAAAAGCTCGGAACGGGTCATGGTGGCGATGTAAGGACGCACCACCAGCGGCGCTTCGGTCTGACCAACGAAGATGTTCGCCGTGGCGGAGAGCGACTCCGTGCGCGAGGTTTTGAGTACCGCGCGCAGCGCCCCGCCGAGGATGCGGATAACAAACTGCATGATGCCGAGGTAATAAAGCACGGCGATCAGCGATGAGAAGAAGACGATGACCGGCAGGACGCGCAGGGCAAAAACAAACCCGCCGCCGCCGAAGACTTCAAACATCTTATCGGAAACCAGCCCGCCAAAAATAAAGCCGATCCCTTCATTGCCGTAGGCAATCACGTTAGCAACGCCGTTCGACATGGCCAACAGCGCCGTACGCCCGGCCGGTACATAAAGAATTAACGCGCCGATCCCGACCTGGATAATCCAGGCGCCGAGGACGGTGCGCAGATTGATGGCTTTTCGATTACTGGAGAGGAGCACAGCGATGGCTAACAGCACCACCATGCCAATAAGTCCCATGATAATTTGCATACAGAGTCCCTGTGTATTGATAGTTCAGTCTAAAACCCCGCGATTATAACGGCATGAAACCATCACGCTTATTTCAGCTCACACATTTTAAGCAAAACAATGAGATAAAAAGGCAGGAATGAGACACAGGTCACTCAGTAAGACGTTACTGAAGGGAAAAAATCTCTTTTGTATTATCTATCAGGGTATTAGCTATCACTTCCGCGGGCTCAGGGCGCAGCTCGCATAGGGAGGAGAAGACGCGAGCCGCCTGTTCGGGCCGGTTCGGCTGCCCCTGGAAACCGTTCAACGGCATATCCGGCGCATCGGTCTCCAGCAGTAGCGCCGAAAGCGGCAGCTGCGCCATCACATCGCGGGTCTTGCTGGCGCGCGGGTAGGTAATGGTGCCGCCAACGCCAATCTTATAGCCCAGTTGCACAAACCGCTCCGCCTGCTGAAGGCTGCCGGCAAAACCGTGGACCACGCCGGTTCGCGGTAAAGCGTGTTTTTTCAGCAGCATCGCCAGCTTATCGTGAGTGCGTCTGGAGTGGAGGATCGCCGGCAAATCGTAGCGTTTCGCCAGACGTAGCTGCGCCTCAAATACAGAAAGCTGGCGCTCAAACTGCGGATCTTCGCGATAGAGATCGAGACCTATCTCCCCGACCGCGACCAGCTTAGCATCGCGTTTCGCCAGACAGCGCTCAAGCCGTTCAAGGCTGTCGGCGCCATGCCGCTCAATCGCTATCGGGTGGAGGCCCAGGGCGGCGTAGAGCTCGCTATGCTTCTCTGCCAGCGCTAACACGCGGTCAAAGTTATCCGCTTCCGTCGCGGGCACCACGATCTGCGTCACGCCAGCCCGCACCGCCCGGGCAATACTGGCGCTTTCGTCACCGGTGAACGGGGGGAAATCGAAATGGCAGTGGGTATCAATAAATCGCAGGGTCACGCCAGATCCTCACTCTCAAAGCTGGCATCATTGGCCTGCACGGCCGCGATAACCGGAGCCTGGGGGATCTCATTGGCCACCGGCGCCGGCGGGATAACCACCGTTTTCGGCACCGCAATACGCGGCGCATGGCGCAGCAGCGGCGGTCTGTCGGCCAGCAGTTTGCCGACGGTGGCGAGGAAATAGCGCCCGCACTGGCGCCCGGTCTTGTAGTCTTCCAGCAACGCCGGTAGACGACTGCCTAACGCCATACTCTTCAACGGCTTCTGCGGATAAATCTCCAGAATTCTCAGCTTACCCGGCGGTTTTTCAATGAACTCCTGGGTGGAGCGATAGGTGGTTTCGTGGTGCTGCACCAGATTCACAAACGGCTGCAGGCTGCTTTCGCCGAGCCAGCGCTCCATCCGCTTAAACCACTGCGGGGTGTAGTACATCTGGGACGGTACGGTGCGGATCACCACGATGGTTTGCGCCCCGCGACGGGCGGCTTCCTGCACGGGGATCGCATCGCTGACGCCGCCGTCGAGATAGCTCACGCCGTCCAGCAGCACGCCGCTGCGGTAAAAACCGGGAATGGCGCTGGAGGCGCGAATCAGGTCAAGCCAGGTCTGCTGGGTTGGGGAGAAGTAGTTTGGCGTGTAATCATCGCCGCGACAGGCACACATCCAGAACTCTTTGCCCTGGGCAAAACGATCTTCAGCATAGGCCATCGCCAGCGGCATTTTTTTCGCGGTGCTGTCGACCAGCCAGTCGAGATCGATAAGATTTCCGCCGCGCACAAAACGCATCGGGTCGAAAAACTCGCGGGCGGTGGTGTAGCGGGTGATCACCTTACGGGCATAGCCGGGCTGGTTGCACAGATAGGCCGACAGGTTTTGCGCCCCGGCAGAGGTGCCGAACATCATATCGAACGGGTTAAATCCCGCGCGCATGAATTCGTCCAGCACCCCGGCGGTAAAAATCCCTCTCTGTCCCCCGCCTTCGCACACCAGAGCAAGCCTGCCCGGCTGGAAGGGTTTAACAGATAACGGCGTAATGTTGCCCAACGTAACGGGAATTCGCTGCCCCACCCTGCTTTCCTGTCCTGCTTATTATAAAAACAAAGGTAACGCATTTTTTAACGCCCTGAAACCGAGAAAGCCAGTCACATTGACTGGCTTTATGTAAGACGGTATTTCACACGTTAACGTCTAGGGACGCCGACGGCCGGTGAACAGGCTGACCAGGAACAAGATAATACCGACAACGAAGACAATTTTCGCAGCCCAGGCAGCGGTACCAGCCAGGCCACCAAAGCCCAAAGCGGCGGCAATTAACGCGATCACCAGAAAAATAATGCCCCATCTAAACATACGTCTCTCCTTACCATAGTTAATGACGGTCGATTTTCTGCGCACTCAGGCCGCGCATACACAACCCTGTGGTGCTACACATCCTGCGGAAAGGCCGCAGAATAATTTTTTTAATGAATAGATTTATTTGACGCTAAGGTCGTTCTTCACGCTTTTGACGCCGGATACAGCTTTCGCAATACCTTCCGCCCGCTCCGACTGCTTACTGGATGCGACCGTACCGGATAGATGTACAACGCCATCGGTGGTCTCTACCTTCACGTTTCGCGACGGAACGATATCGTCAGCCAGCAATTTAGCTTTGATCTCGCTGGTCACCGCCGTGTCGCCGGCATAGCCCTTCAGCGAAGCAGATTTTTCGTTCTGCACGCTAAGCTTATCGTTAACGGAGCTCACGCCTTCAACCGCCTTCGCGACGCTAAGCGCCTGCTGGTGCTGTTCTGAACTATCAACCGTCCCGCTTAAGGTGACGACTTTATCTTCAGTTTTCACAGAGATATCGGTGCTGCGAATATCTTTATGATCGATCAGCGCCGCTTTCACCCTGGCGGTGATGGTGCTGTCGTCCATAAAATTCCCGACTTTGTTCATCGAATTATCGACGGCTTGCCCGGCATTGCTTGCTGCAGATTTCGCGCTGTCTACGGTCGAGTTTTCTGCATACGCCGAAGCGCTGATTATTGCTGAGCCCAGGAAGAGGGCCAGGAGTGTCTTGCCGCTCTTAAGTCTTGTCATCGTCGTTCCTCGTTATATCTAAGCAGGTAAAGCAAAATAAGTAGTCTATTAAGCCAGGATTCCAAAAATTACTTATTAAATGTAGTAGATACACGGAAGAGTGCGGCATTAACGGGTAAAAAAGCGCGCAAAACGGTAAGAATTAAGAACTTTCCAGAAAGGGCAAACCGAGGGGAAAATGGCGTGGAGCGCGGCGAAAACCGCGCTCCAAAGAGGATTAGTGCTCGCGGGTTTTACGGAACTGGACGTCTGGGTAACGTTCCTGCGTCAGATTCAGGTTCACCATGGTCGGGGCGATATAAGTCAGGTTATCGCCGCCATCCAGCGCCAGCTGAATTTCATTCTTACGCTTGAACTCTTCAAATTTCTTCGCGTCGCTGCATTCCACCCAGCGTGCGGTCGCGACGTTGACGGACTCATAAATCGCCTCGACGTTGTATTCGCTCTTCAGACGAGCGACAACCACGTCAAACTGCAGCACGCCCACCGCGCCGACGATCAGATCGTTATTGGCGATCGGCCGGAATACCTGCACCGCGCCCTCTTCCGAGAGCTGTACCAGTCCTTTCAGCAGCTGCTTCTGCTTGAGCGGATCTTTCAGGCGAATACGGCGGAACAGTTCCGGCGCGAAGTTCGGGATACCGGTGAACTTCATCATTTCGCCCTGGGTGAAGGTATCGCCAATCTGGATGGTGCCGTGGTTATGCAGGCCAAGGATATCGCCCGGATACGCTTCTTCCACGTGCGAACGGTCGCCGGCCATAAAGGTTAGCGCGTCGGAGATCACCACGTCCTTGCCGATACGCACCTGGCGCATCTTCATGCCCTTCTCGTACTTACCGGAAACCACGCGCATAAAGGCCACGCGGTCGCGGTGTTTCGGGTCCATGTTAGCCTGAATTTTAAACACGAAGCCGGTGAACTTATCTTCCGAGGCTTCCACCGTGCGGGTGTCGGTTTTACGCGGCATCGGCGCAGGGGCCCACTCCACTAAACCGTCCAGCATATGATCGACGCCAAAGTTACCCAGCGCGGTTCCGAAGAATACCGGGGTAATTTCGCCCGCCAGGAACAGCTCTTTATCGAACTCGTTAGACGCGCCCTGCACCAGCTCCAGCTCATCGCGCAGCTGCTGCGCCAGGTCTTCACCCACCGCCGCATCAAGCTCCGGGTTGTCTAACCCTTTCACGATGCGCACTTCCTGGATGGTGTGGCCTTTACCGGTCTGATACAGGTAGGTTTCATCTTTATAAAGATGGTAAACGCCCTTGAACAGTTTGCCGCAGCCAATCGGCCAGGTGATCGGCGCGCAGCCGATTTTCAGCTCGTTTTCCACTTCATCCAGCAGCTCCATCGGGTCACGGATGTCGCGGTCAAGTTTGTTCATAAAGGTCAGGATCGGCGTATCGCGCAGACGGGTGACTTCCATCAGCTTACGGGTACGATCCTCGACGCCTTTTGCGGCATCGATAACCATCAGGCAGCAGTCCACCGCCGTCAGGGTACGGTAGGTATCTTCGGAGAAGTCTTCGTGCCCCGGGGTATCCAGCAGGTTAACCAGGCAGTCGTGATAGGGGAACTGCATCACGGACGTGGTGATGGAGATACCGCGCTGCTTTTCCATCTCCATCCAGTCAGATTTTGCATGCTGGCTGGAGCCGCGGCCTTTTACCGTACCGGCGGTCTGAATCGCCTGTCCGAATAACAGAACCTTTTCAGTAATGGTCGTTTTACCGGCATCCGGGTGAGAAATAATGGCAAAAGTGCGGCGCTTGGCCACCTCCTGCAAATAAGGAGACAACGTCATAATTCAATCTTCTTGAGTAAGCGGCAACGCGCCGCGCATGTTGAATACGAAAAAATTGCGGCTATTTTACCCATCAATGGGGGGGAGGCAATCAGTGTTTACACAGGAGTTGCTCCAGTTCGCTCAAAGAGGTGACCGTCCAGTCCGGGCGGAGGTCCGCGGGCAGCTCGCGTTGATGGGGGTTGAACCAGCAGGTCGCCAGGCCGGCATTTACGCCGCCGCGAATATCAGACTCAGCGGTATCGCCAACCATCAGCACCCGCGAACGATCGGGGTTGCCCGCCTGCGCCAGCGCATAGTCAAAAATACGCGCATCCGGCTTAGCCACCCCAACCTCTTCGGAGATAATCAACAAATCAAAGTGATCGCGTAAACCGGTACGTTCAAGACGCGTCTGCTGTAGCGAGGTAAAACCGTTGGTGATGATGCCCATTTTCACCTTCCCCTGCAGCGAGTCGAGCAGCGATACGGCCCCCGGCAGCGGCGAACAGATTTCCGCCATCGCGTTCATAAACGCGGCGTTCAGCTCGCCGGGAGGGACATTCAGGCGCTCCGCCCAACCGTCAAAGCGCTGATGCTGCAGCTGAAGCGAAGTAATGGCGCCGTTCTGATAATCCACCCACAGCGGCTTATTCACGGCCTGGTAGTCCTGAAAATCCTCTGCGGAGAACGTCACGCTATAGTCGAGAAACATCCGCTGTAGGCCGCTAAACGAGTCAAACGTAAATAACGTTTCATCGGCATCAAAGAAAATCCAGTCCCACTTCATCGTATCACCTTGTCTTACATACTGATTGGCAGTGCCATAATGATTGCGTCCTCACGTCCGTCGACCGTGGGGTAATAGTTGCGGCGAATCGTCGCCTCGTTAAAGCCTAAGCTTTCATAGAGCGCGATGGCGGCGACGTTAGATGCGCGCACCTCCAGCCACAGCGTGACGACGCCGCGTTTTTCGACCTCATCAATCACCTGTTCCAGCAGTTCCCTGCCCAGACCGCGACGCTGAAACGCGGGGTCGACGGCGATATTGAACAGCGTCGCCTCGTCGAGGATGATTTGCGTAATGGCAAAAGCCGCCATCACGCCGTCCACGGACAGTTGAAGATTCAGATAGCGCTCGCCCTGATTACTGGCAAACGTCTGCTCGCTCCACGGAAAAGCGTGGGCGCGCGTTTCAATTTGCCAGGCGCGGGGCAAATCAGCCGGGTTGAGGGTAGAAATCGTGTTCATGTGCGCAAATCTGTTGCCAGAGCGCCATGCGGGCAGGCGTACTGGTCTGAAGTTCATCGAAAGCGGGCGTGGCGATCTGTGCGCCCGCCAGCGGTAGCGGCGCGTCGGTGCCCAGCCGCCAGCTATTACAGCGTGCGTCCTGAGGCAGCATCGCAACGCGCTCAGGCGTCAGCTGCATCACCTGCTCCGGCGTCAGGGCCAGCGCGCGCAGAATATCGCTGATAAGCGGTTCGCTCAGCAATGGCGGTTCTTCCGCCACCATCACCAGGCGAATATGTCCAGGAAGCGAGATAGAGATTTCACCCTGTAACGCCCCAGGACGACGCAGCGACCACTGGGTGATGCCCAGCTGCTGTAATTGCCAGTCTCGTCGGGATGTCATAGCGAAACACTCCTGTTAATTAAGCGCGCAATATAGCAAATCCGTCGTATCTGCGCCAACAAACTACGCGGCGGTCGGAGCGCGTCCCACCGCCAACAAAGAGGCAGCCTGAAAGATAACGTGTATAATCGGCGCCAGTCTCAATGAAGGAGTGTTTCATGTCCGCTTTTACCCCGGCAAGTGAAGTCTTGCTGCGCCACAGTGATGATTTCGAGTCCGCCCGCGTTCTGTTTGCCGGTGACCTGCAGGATGACCTGCCCGCACGTCTGGACACGGCCGCCAGCCGCGCCCATACCCAGCAGTTCCACCACTGGCAGGTACTGAGCCGCCAGATGGGCGAAAATGCCCGCTATAGCCTGGTCGCAGAGGCCGGCGATGTCGCCGATTGCGATACGCTGATCTACTACTGGCCAAAGAATAAACCGGAAGCGCAGTTTCAGCTGATGAACCTGCTTTCGCTGCTGCCGACCGGTATTGATATTTTCGTGGTTGGCGAGAACCGCAGCGGCGTACGCAGCGCCGAGCAGATGCTGGCGGAGTATGCGCCGCTGAGCAAAATCGACAGCGCGCGCCGCTGTGGCCTGTATCACGGTCGTCTGGAGAAACAGCCCACGTTCGATCCCGAACAGTACTGGGGCGAGTACCCGCTGGAGAATCTGACGATTAAAACGCTTCCCGGCGTCTTCAGCCGCGACGGGCTGGATATTGGTAGCCAGCTGCTGCTTTCCACGCTCACCCCGCATACCAAAGGTAAAGTGCTGGACGTCGGCTGCGGCGCTGGCGTGCTGGCAACCGTGCTGGCCAGCCACTCGCCTAAAGTTCGCTTAACGTTATGCGACGTCAGCGCGCCGGCAGTAGAAGCCAGTCGCGCTACGCTCGCCGCTAACGGCATCGAAGGGGAAGTGTTCGCCAGCAACGTGTTCTCCGAAGTAAACGGCCGTTTCGACATGATCATCTCCAACCCGCCTTTCCACGACGGTCTGCAGACCAGCCTGGAAGCCGCGCAAACCCTGATCCGCGGCGCCGTTCGTCATCTCAACAGCGGCGGAGAGCTCCGCATTGTCGCCAACGCCTTCCTGCCCTACCCGAACGTGCTGGATGAGATCTTCGGCTTCCATGAAGTGATTGCTCAAACGGGCCGATTTAAGGTCTACCGAACGGTGATGACGCGTCAGGCGAAGAAATAACCTCGTTTTTTTCGGCGCCAGCAGCCGCTGGTCGCCGATGCTTCCCCTCCCTGACCGCCCATTTTTGCAACAATCAATCCAACTGATACAATTAACTATTGACGAATAGCTGAAAACCACTAGAATGCGCCTCCGTGGTAACGATACTTTCATAGTGTCGATGGTATGCGAAGGTGGCGGAATTGGTAGACGCGCTAGCTTCAGGTGTTAGTGTCCTTACGGACGTGGGGGTTCAAGTCCCCCCCCTCGCACCATAATCCACGTTGATATTGCTCGCACTGGGCGAAGGTGGCGGAATTGGTAGACGCGCTAGCTTCAGGTGTTAGTGTTCTTACGGACGTGGGGGTTCAAGTCCCCCCCCTCGCACCAACGAGGCGATATCAAAAATTAAGAATACTGTGCGAAGGTGGCGGAATTGGTAGACGCGCTAGCTTCAGGTGTTAGTGTCCTTACGGACGTGGGGGTTCAAGTCCCCCCCCTCGCACCAATATTCTTATCCCTTCTGCTTTATCCCATCAGCTTGACATTCATTATAATCAGCATCATTCCACTGACTAACGCCACGCATGACGGCAGCAAAACGAAATGTCGCAGCTGACGGTGCCAAATCATCATCGCTGACATAAGCATTCCCAGCGCCACCAATGCGCGCCAGGCATCAACCGACAAATCGGCAAACCCAAGCGCAGCAATCAGTACGCCGGGGAGCACCACGCCCCATCCACTCCCTAAAGTTCGCTGCAACATGTTTTCGCCTCTCGTAACGATAATGATAACCAATATCATATGGTAGTTTTTATCATTTGTCATGTCAGGGAAACGGGAAGCCTTTATTCTTTACGTTTGCAGTAATGACATACATTCATGAAGGTGATAAATTAAGCAAAAGAAATTATATATTAAATAATCTGATTATTTCGTAAAAACCTTATTTTGCGCACTGTTTTTTATTATTCACTTCAAACTAACATCACATTGAATTTTAACGATTAATAATGACAACTCCGACATGACTGCACAATCCTGGCGCTCCCATTACGAACAGAAATATCAGTATTCCTTACGGCTATTTTTACTGCTTAATTTAGTTTCATCTTTCTTATCCCTTGTCAGCCCGCTCTTCACCGTCATCACGTTTACTCTGCCCTGTTTTCTGATTGTTGCCTGCAGCACGGTCCTGCTGCTGTGGCACTGTAAGTTCGCTCAGCACAAAATAAATATTCCGGTTATTTCTCTGATATTTGGCCTGCTTTGGGCATGGCACGTTGCGCTAAAAGCAATGATGATGGGTCCGCCGCATTTTAACTACCTGGTGATCGCCTTATTAAGCGTGTTATTTATTGGCACTATTGCTTTTTCCAGCAATATCATTGGCTTTACTTTGCACTCTTTACCAACCTACCTTACCTGCCTGATTCTTGGCGGCGGAGAACAATGGTTGCGCATGTCCTGGTGCTTCTTGTTGCCTATTGCGGGTATCACCCTGCAAAGCTTAATTCAGAAACGCAGCGATATATTCACCCAGGGACTAATGGATAAGCTGCTGAAGGAACGTAATACCCTTAACGATCTCAGTATGTTGGATCCGCTTACCGGCTTGTATAACCGTCGGGGTTTACAAAATCGTCTGGATACCGTTCTCTCTCTGGACAGCGCCGGACATTACGTCCTGCTGCTGGATATTGACCATTTCAAAGCCTACAACGACCACTATGGGCATATGATGGGCGACCAGGCATTAATTCAGGTTTCCGCCGCCATTCGTAACGCCGTGCGCTCACGCGATATCGTAGCCCGCTTTGGCGGCGAAGAGTTCATGGTGCTGTTGACCAGCAGCAGCGCGGAGAACGCTCTTCAGGCCGCAGAGCGCATCCGTCAGCGGGTCTACGATCTGAAAATCCCGCATATGTTTAACGAAAGCGTCGCGACCAATGTGACCATTAGTATCGGTATGACGCCGCTGGTGGATGCTGATATCGACAGCGCCCTGAAACGGGCGGATAACGCGCTCTACGAAGCCAAAAACATGGGAAGAAACATCATTCTCGCCAGCTAATCCTTTACCGCGCGGCAAGAGTCGCCGCGCGGACAAATCACTTGCCAAGCCGGGACCACGGCATTAGTATCAGAAATCATTATCATTTAGATTTGTATCTGGCACTCGATGGCTTACCGTTCACTCGCATTCAATACTGAGATCATCTGGCGGGCCCCGCTCCCTTCGGCTGAGCGTGAACTGGCAAATTCAATACGCGACAAAATTAGCGCGTTACGTCCGCATCTGCTGGATTTTCTCCGTCTGAATGAAGAAGCCCCTCCCCATGCGCTAACTCTGGCTGAGTGGTCACAGCCCGCGACGCTGAGTTCGTTCATCGCGACCTGGTCCGACCATATTTATCGTCACCAGCCCGGTCAACCCCGTGAGCAAAAACCGCTGCTGTCCCTCTGGGCGCAATGGTACATCGGTTTATTGGTGCCCCCTTTAATGTTGGCGCTGTTGAGCGAAGAACGCGCCATTAGCCTGGCGCCGGAACATGTGCGCGTCGAGTTTCATGAGTCAGGCCGCGCCGCCTGTTTCTGGATTGATGTTCATTCAGCAGGTACTTCCCCGACAGAGTCCGCGCAGTCCCGGATGGAAAAGCTGGTCACCACGGCTTTACAACCCGTCGTGCAGGCGCTTGAAGCCACCGGCGATATTAATGGCAAACTTATCTGGAACAATACTGGCTACCTGATTAACTGGTATCTGGGAGAAATGAAAACGTTGCTGGGAGATGAAAAAGTGGCCGCTCTGCGCCAGCGCTGCTTCTTCGAAAAACAGCTATCCAACGGCGAGGATAATCCGCTGTGGCGAACCGTGGTTTTACGTGAAGGACAGCTTGTGCGCCGCACCTGCTGCCAGCGCTATCGCCTGCCGGATGTGCAGCAGTGCGGGGACTGCACGCTGAAATGATCTTTTGATAACGACAACGGGCGGCTATTTCAGCCGCCCGTTTGCTTTTATGCCGTCTGCTGGCTCTCTTCCGCAATGCGCTGCGCCTCTTCGGCCTCCTGCGCTAACAGCTGTTTCTCATAAACCTTGAAGAAGGGGAAGTAGATAATCGCGGAAACGCACGCGAGGACAACCACCAGAATCGCCGCCCGGAAATCCCAACCCAGCGCCCATGCGCCGCCAATCGGTGCCGGGGCGGTCCACGGCACAACCGAAATCACCCGACCAATGAGATCCATCTTCATGGCAGCCCAGGCCAGTACGGCGTTAACCATCGGCGCCAGCAGGAAGGGAATAAAGAACACCGGGTTCATCACAATAGGCGTGCCAAAAATGACCGGTTCGTTGATGTTAAACAGGCTTGGCACCACGCTCAGGCGGCCAATCGACCGCAGATGCGCGGAGCGGCTACGCAGATAACAGAACACCAGCCCCATCGTCGCTCCTGAACCGCCAATCACAATAAAAAATGTCCAGAACGCTTCCATAAAGATATGCGGCAGCGGCGCCCCCTGCGCCAAAGCCTGCTGGTTCATGCCGAGGTTAGTGAGCCAGAACATCTGCAGCATGCCGGAAACAATAGCCGCACCGTGGATACCCGCAAACCACAGCAGGTGGCCCACCAGAACCGCCAATAAAATGGCGGGTAACGAGTCGGCTGCGGAAACCAGCGGTTTAAAGATAGCCATGATGGCCTGAGGGATCAGCATATCAAAATGATGCTGAATAAGCAGGCTCAGGGGATATAGCGTCAGGACGACAACCAGTACCGGGATCAGCAGATCAAATGAGTTTTTGATCATCGGCGGCACCTGATCCGGCAGGCGAATACCAATATTATGCGCTTTCAGGAAACGCATCATTTCAACGCAGTAGACCGCTACAAGAATCGCCGTAAATATCCCGGTTCCTCCTAGGCTATCTACCGGCAGGTTGCCGTTCGTTTTTGGCGCCGCCACCAGCAGGAAGGCCATAATCGACAGCATGGCGCACATAAAGGGGTCGAGCTGATCGGTTTTTTCGTAATGCTTGCCGAGGTTATAGGCGATCGCGGCGCAAATGTAGATCGACATAATACCCATCGTCATATCGAACGGCGTCAGAATTCGCCCTTCAAACTCTTTTGCCAGATCCAGCCAGGCGCGGGCAAATCCCCATGTGGTATCCGGTGAAAACGGCGGATAAGCGAATACCAGCAGAAAAGAGCCGACAATCATAAACGGCATGGCGGAGATAAAACCGTCGCGGATAGCCATCACATGGCGCTGAGATGAGATGCGCCCGGCGACAGGGCTGATGTAATTTTCTACGAAGCGAAATATCAGATTAAATGCAGCATGGTTAGCAGACATAGCAGCCCTCCTGACAGGCTAGATGAACAGGCCCAACAACGATTATCCTGCCGCTGTGATGAATCTGCTTCTGCGAGTGGGCGACCAGATTTGATAACCCGCAGGCTTTAGTGCTCAGGTACGTTCGATTCATCTTCGGCTCTTTTGTTATAGGTGACGCAGGGAAGTTACCTTGTCAGTATTCATGTCTCCATGAATAACCGCAACCGGTTACAGTAACCGGTTGCGGCGAATGTGAAGGAGATCCAGAAATTAGAAAGAATCTTGATTATCAACGAGAGATATTTACACTTTGCGAAGCTTGTGACAGATTTTTAACAAGCCTTAATCAGGAGATTCCAATGAGTCTGCAGTCCGTGCGGCAGTTTTTTGCTGAGCGCGCCCCCGATATCGAAATCATCGAACTTACTCAGAGCACGGCCACGGTAGCGTTAGCCGCAGCGGCACATAATGTTGAACCCGGCCAAATAGCCAAGACCCTGTCTTTAAAAATAAAAGAAAGGGTTGTGCTCGTTGTCGCAAAAGGCGATGCACGCCTGGATAATAAAAAACTAAAGGAGGCATTTGGCGCCAAAGCGCGCATGCTCAGCAGCGATGAGGTCATTACGCTAACGGGACACCCCATTGGCGGCGTGTGCCCCTTTGGTCTGGAAGTTCCGCTGGCGGTGTACTGCGATATCTCACTGAGGCAGTACCCGGAAGTGCTGCCAGCAGCAGGATCAATTCATAGCGCCGTTCGCATTTCACCCGAGCGGATGGCGCAGTTGACTGATGCTAAGTGGATTGATGTTTGTCTTTAATAGACCATTGGCGCTACTGAGCAAGGCGCATAACTCTGGCATCGTCATTATTCGCCGACAGGCGCATTAAAATGTCTGCCGCGCTCAGTAGTCCTATATCAGAACTGACGCCAAGCTTGGTCATGGCATTGAACTTATGGGCCCGAATCGTTTTAATATTTCTTTCCAGCTGTGTCGCTATTTCAGGTAATGAGTAGCCATAAGACATATATCGTAGGATGGTATGTTCCGTTGGGCTCAAAATTTGGCTAGAAATGTTCTGCTTTTGACATACCGATCCCTCATTAGTCTGGTAGCTATGTTCGAGAAGCTGAAGCAAATATTCCTGCAGTTGGATCCGACAGGCCGATTTATTCAGAATGCCGTGTAAACGGGAAGGCGTCAAATGGCTAACCAAACGCATTTCCGCTTCATCATTAGCCAGGACAATTCTTTGCGTTTCGGGGCAATAACGCGCGATCTCATGGAGAAAGAGCAAACTTTCAAGACGGGACCTGCGGTTCCCTGAAAGGGAAAAAATAATCGCAGAAAAATCTTCAGACTGGAACTCTCGTTTTAATGCTTTAGTATCTTTAAAAAATTGAATACGATAATTCTTACCACTTTCATTAAGTAAGATGTGGCGAAGAGCCACTTCCGTCATCGCACATTTCTCTACGATAGCGATATATCGTGTTGTGACGTCTTTTTCCATTCTGTTTGATCTCCATAGGCTGAATAAATATTCAGCTCCTTCATTCCCTGTGCACTATTAATCCAGGCATACATCTCTGCATTACTACGCAGAGATAAGCGGCGCATAGCACTATTTTTCTGCGCACTTATGGTTTTATTGCTCTTCTTCAATAAAGCAGCAATTTGATTAATTCCCCACCCTTTTGCAAGCAGCCTCAATACCTTACGCTCAGAAAGAGTCAAAATGACCATCTTTTGCTGTTCTTCACCGATGCGTTCAACTTCAGGAGAAAACAACGTCTGGCTAATACGCTCAGCGGCAAGACCACCGGCGCGAACCACTTCGATAAGGCGTTTTACCGGCTCGCTGTCTGAAATTAACGTACTTTCGGGACGCATTAATAATTGAACGGCTAACGGAAAACAGGTGCTACCTACCATAAAGACCCAGTGTATATCCCTGTATTGGGTCATTAAAGAGTAGTAGTGTTCACAAATATTTCCTGGATGCTCTATTTCACCGGAAAGATCAGCGATAACCAACACTGCGCGGCGCAATTGCAGCAGGGTTAGCTCATCCTGAGAACGACAAAAACTCAATTCATAATCAGGGAGATGCTCCCCAACGATGGCCTTCAAACCGGACTGCATCACCGGTATTCTACTGATAATAATGCCGAACTTACCCTGTCCTGGTAACATAAACCCTCCGCTTCCTGTCGAAGATTCACCGCCGGCGCAAAACAATCGGATGAATAATTTAATAGCCATCATAATTATTTTGCCAAAATGAATCTTTATCGTCCCTGGCGGGTACGCTATTTCGCACCCTAAAGCCAACTTATATAATGAGGAGTAACATATTGCTGTTATCCATGCCAATGATTAACATTAACACAGGTGGTTGTCATCAATAAATTAGAAATGGTTAACATCGTCGTTAGATACGCTAACTTAAGATATATTAAATAAAGATTTCTTTATTTTATTTTTTTCCTAAATGCTTTTGGGGATTCACCGCTATAGCGACGAAAGAAACGAGAAAAATAGGCCGCGTCATTAAACCCCAAGTAATCAGAAAGTTGCGCAATAGTCATGCTGGTATACTGCAGGTTGCGCCGCGCCTCAAGCATCAACCTTTGATGTAAAACGCCCAGCGCACTGCAGCCATAAAATTCATGGCACAAATAATTTAAATGGGTCGCGGATACCCCCACCCGACTGGCATATCCGGCTAAGGGCAGATGTTCGCGATAATGGCTTTCTATAAGACGAGAGAAATGGCGCATCACGCTACGCTTGCGTTCCGCTTTGTCCTCCGCTATCGGCTGCGGGCGATATTGCCGATTCAGCCAGACCAACAGCGCTCCCAACAGTGAATGCAGCATCATTTCACGCGCATCATATTCCTCACGGTACTCTTCTCGCAAAGCGGTAAACAGCGCCCGAATATGGCCTCGGGAGGCTTTTACCGGCACACACTGCGGCTGGCCGAGGAGATCCAACTGGCGACCAAACTGATTCTCAACCCTCCTGAGCAGGGGTAACGCCAGGGATAAAACGTATCCTTCCGTGCCCGGCGAAAATCGAAATCCATGAATACATAGCGCCGGAACAACCTGAATACAGGATTCCACCATCACGGTGGTTGTTCCTTCGATTTCAATTTCCGCCCGCCCTTTATGCAGGTACAGCAGTTGCACCAGCTCAGCATGCTGATGCACGCGGATATGCCATTCATAAAGATGGCTGCGCTGGAGTATCGACTCACAGTGCAGAAGTTCGGGCGTTGGCCAGCCCTGCTCTTCGCCATACAATTTGAAAACGGGAATGGTGCTCACTGCCTGCATCACGCCTCCTGATATTTTGGGTGTTACACCACGCGCTCCATCGGCAGACCAACATAGTTTTCAGCGATAGTGGTTAGCCCCGCGCGTGATTGCAGATAATAACGACGATCCG
Source organism: Klebsiella grimontii (assembly GCF_900200035.1). Classification (GTDB taxonomy): domain Bacteria; phylum Pseudomonadota; class Gammaproteobacteria; order Enterobacterales; family Enterobacteriaceae; genus Klebsiella; species Klebsiella grimontii. The sequence goes on along the minus strand of NZ_FZTC01000014.1, from coordinate 109,609 downwards.
CCGCCTGCATTTTTCTGTCGAACTCGCTTTGCTGCGGAAAATCATGCAGCAGACGCGTCATAAACCAGCTGAATCGCTCCCCCTTCCACACCCGATCCAGCGCCAAACGCGAGTAGCTGGCTAAGAGGTCAACGCGGCCATGGTGATAATACTCGCGCAGGATCCGCCATAAATAGTTCACGTCGGACGCCGCGAGATTCAGCCCTTTTGCCCCGGTAGGCGGTACGATATGCGCCGCATCTCCCAGCAGAAATAGTTTGCCGTACTGCATCGGCTCTACCACATAGCTGCGCAGCGGCGCGATGCTCTTCTCCAGTGAGTGACCCGTTACTAACTTGCTGGACAACTCATCAGGGAGACGCCGTTTAAGCTCATTCCAGAAGCACTCATCAGACCAGGACTCTACCTTTTCGCTAAGCGGTACCTGCAGATAATAGCGGCTTCTGGTTAGTGAGCGCTGACTACACAACACAAACCCGCGTTCGTGGTGAGCGTAAATCAGCTCCGGATTTACCGGCGGCGTGTCGGCCAGCAGTCCCAGCCAGCCAAACGGCCAGACGCTCTCGTACTCTTTCAGAACCCCTGCCGGAATGCTCTGCCGGGACACGCCGTGAAAGCCGTCGCAACCGGCAATAAAATCGCACTCCAGGCGGTGGTTTTCTCCGTTACAGGCAAAAGAGACCGACGGTCTATCGCTTTTGGCATCATTAATTGTGACGTCGCTAACGCCATAAATCGTCGGGGCGCCACTTTCCGCCCGCGCCGCCATTAAATCCCGCGTCACCTCAGTCTGGCCGTATACCATCACGCTTTTGCCTTCCGTCAGCTCCGTCAGCGCAACCGGTACGCGTTTGCCTTCAAACAGAAACTCGACCCCATGATGGATCAGGCCTTCAGCATCCATTCGCCGGGCCGCCCCGGCTTCGCGCAGCAGCTCTACCGTTCCGCTTTCCAGAATGCCCGCGCGGATCCTCCCCAGTACATACTCTGGCGTCTGCCGCTCAAGGATCACGGTCTGAATCCCGGCGTGATGTAATAGCTGCCCCAACAGGAGCCCGGATGGACCCGCGCCGATAATCGCCACCTGTGTTTTCATAGGATTGCCTCAGCAAGGTTAATTATTTGTTTGTTTTTTGTTTATTAAAAGTTTGAATTTGCATTTTTGATAAGTCTGCCGGGAAAAAGAAGGGAGAAAATGGCGCAAAAATTGTACTTTTCACCAATTTTACGGAAGTGTGGCTGAGTTCAAATTTTCACGGAGCCCGCAGAGCGGGTGTTTTTTTACACATTGTTTGATCCTGACCGCTCAGAGAAAGCACGACTTCAGGTAAAAGTATCGCCAGACACTACGGCATCGGGCATCACGGACAGCAGGTATTTATGCAAGCAGATCGGGCAACCCAGCGCGCAATCACGCGCTTGTGCATTCAATGTGGTCTTTTCTTATTACAGCATGGCGCGGAAAGCGCGCTGGTTGAGGAGCTTTCAACTCGTCTGGGCCTGGCGTTGGGGATGGATAGCGTTGAAAGCGCCATCTCTTCCAATGCGATTGTGCTCACCACCATCAAAGATGGCGAATGCCTGACTTCAACGCGAAAAAACACCGATCGCGGCATCAACATGCACGTCGTCACGGAAGTTCAGCATATTGTGATTATGGCGGAGCATAAGCTGCTGGATTATAAGGATGTCGAAAAACGATTCGCGCAAATAAAGCCGCTGCGCTATCCACGCTGGCTGCTGGTGTTAATGGTCGGCCTCTCCTGCGCCTGCTTTTGCAAGCTTAACAACGGCGGCTGGGACGGCGCGCTGGTCACCTTCTGCGCCAGTACGATAGCCATGTATATTCGTCAGGTACTCACCCATCGCTCCATGCATCCGCAAATCAATTTCTGCCTCACCGCCTTCGTCGCAACGACCATCTCCGGACTGATGCTGCGCCTGCCCGCTTTCGCCAGCACGCCGACGATAGCCATGGCCGCCAGCGTACTGCTGCTGGTGCCCGGTTTTCCGCTGATCAACGCCGTTGCCGACATGTTTAAAGGGCATATCAATACCGGCCTGGCGCGCTGGGCCATTGCCAGTCTGCTCACGCTCGCCACCTGTATTGGCGTGGTGATGGCGATGACGATGTGGGGGCTACGCGGATGGGCATAATTATGTATCTCTACGCGCTGGCGCAGGATATGGCTCTGGCAGCCATCCCCGCCGTTGGGTTCGCCATGGTATTCAACGTCCCGCAGCGGGCGCTGCGCTGGTGCGCGCTACTGGGGGCTATCGGCCACGGCTCGCGCATGGTCATGATGACGGCGGGTTTTAATATCGAGTGGGCAACGTTCATGGCCGCCCTGCTGGTTGGCAGCATTGGGATCCAGTGGTCCCGTTGGTATCTGGCGCACCCGAAGATTTTCACCGTAGCGGCGGTGATCCCGATGTTCCCCGGTATCTCCGCCTATACCGCGATGATTTCAGCGGTCAAAATCAGTCATTTCGGCTACTCGGAAGAGATGATGATTATGCTGCTGAGTAACTTTCTCAAGGCTTCATCCATCGTTGGCGCATTATCGATCGGCCTTTCTATCCCGGGGCTTTGGCTGTATCGCAAGCGTCCGCGCGTTTAATTCACCGCGCCGCCGGGTTACCTGCGGCGCTCCTTCCTGAGCGACCTCTATGCTACTATGTGTGCAGCTACCCCTCTCCTTTTAGTTGTTCAGAGTTGAGATTGATTTATGTCTTCACGAATATTAACTACCGATTTTAGCGGTCTGGATGACTTCATGCAGGATCACGCAGCGGTACTGGCAAAATCGGCCGGCGGCGCCGTCGCCGTGTTTGCCAACAATGCCCCCGCCTTCTATGCGCTGACGCCGGAGCGTCTGGCGCAGCTGCTGGAGCTGGAAGCCAAACTGGCGCGCCCCAATAGCGATATCGCCCTCGACGCGCAGTTTTTTGACGAGCCGACGGCGGTTCCCGTTGCGGTACCGATGGGGAAATTCCCGATGTACGCCGACTGGCAGCCGGACGCCGATTTCCAGCGTCTGGCCGCGCTGTGGGGCATCGCCCTGAGCCAGCCCGTTACGCCGGAAGAGCTGGCCGCATTTGTCGCCTACTGGCAGGCGGAAGGTAAAGTCTTTCATCACGTCCAGTGGCAGCAGAAGCTGGCGCGCAGCGTACAGATTGGCCGGGCCAGCAACGGCGGCCAGCCGCGGCGTGACGTCAACGCAATTAGCGAACCTGAAAATCATATTCCACGAGGATTCCGAGGATGAGCATGAAAAATGTCGGCGATTTAATGAAGCGCCTGCAAAAAATGATGCCAGCCCATGTCGAACCCGCGTTTAAGACAGGTGAGGAGCTGCTGGCATGGCAAAAAGAACAGGGCAAGCTGCGGTCTGAAGCGCTGGAACGCGAAAACCGCGCCATGAAAATGCAGCGTACCTTTAACCGCTCCGGCATCCGACCGCTGCACCAGAACTGCTCGCTGGATAACTACCGGGTTGAGTGTGAAGGCCAGATGATTGCGCTGTCCCGAGCGCGCCAGTACGTCGAGGAGTTCGACGGCAATATCGCCAGCTTTATCTTCTCCGGCAAACCGGGCACCGGAAAAAACCACCTCGCCGCCGCTATCTGCAACGAACTGCTACTGCGGGGTAAGTCGGTGTTGATTATTACCGTCGCCGATATCATGTCAGCGATGAAAGATACCTTCGGCAACCGGGAAACCAGCGAAGAGCAGCTTCTCACCGACCTGAGCAAGGTCGACCTGCTGGTGATTGACGAAATCGGGATGCAAACGGAATCACGCTACGAAAAGGTAATCATTAACCAGATCGTCGATCGCCGCTCTTCGTCAAAGCGCCCCACCGGTATGCTGACTAACAGCACCATGGACGAGATGAACAAGCTGCTTGGAGAACGCGTCATGGACCGCATGCGGCTGGGCAATAGTCTGTGGGTCAACTTCAACTGGGACAGCTACCGCGATCGCGTGACCGGCAAAGAGTATTAAGATATTTCTGAACACTGCCGGCGTTATAATCAGGGCATTGTTCACTCACGGCGAAGAGTATGTCTATGAAATCGGTAAAAACGTTATTCCGCACGGCGATGGTGGCCGGCGCACTATTGACCTTCGGCGCTCACGCCACCTCCTGGCAGGATTCTCTTTCCAGCGCCGCGAACCAGCTCAGCAGCCAGAGCGGTAGCCAGCAAAGCGGCGGCATGTCCCTCTCTTCGCTGACCGGTTTGCTCAACGGCGGCAGCCAGTCGTTGACTTCCAGCAGTATGAATAATGCCGCCGGGATTATGTCTTATTGCGCGAAACAGAAACTGACCTCGGTAACCAATACCGAAAACATTAAAAATCAGGTTCTGGATAAGCTGGGTCTCAGCGCGCCGGAAAAACAAAAAGAAGACACCAACTATCTTGATGGCCTTCAGGGCTTGCTGAGTAGCAAAGACGGTCAGCAGCTGAATTTGAATAGCCTCGGCAGTAGCCCGCTGGCGGAAAAAGTGAAAACCAAAGCCTGCGACCTGGTATTAAAACAGGGCGTTAGCTTCCTCTCCTGATCCTGGCCGCATAATGCCGCGTTTGGCGCTTTACCCTGGCCAGCGCGGCCGCAACCTCTGTTTTTTAACATCTCTCCTTCTGAACCCCTGGCAGACAAGATGTGAAGCGGGTCAAAAATGGCGATTTCTAAACCAATTCTGAACCACAGCACAAATTCATGACGATACAATTGCGGCAATATTGCGCTGCAATTACAGTGTAGCGTGAAAAAAGATCTATCTGGCCAGCCGACAGCTGGCGTGAATGAGGATGAGCTGTGTCAGAGTTGTTATCCATCGCCCTGTTTGTTGCCTCGGTGATGATTTACGCGTTAAAAGCCGGTCGTAATACCTGGTGGTTCGCCGCCACGCTCACGGTGCTGGGCCTGTTCGTTATTCTGAATATTACCCTCTACGCCAGTAATTACTTCACCGGCGACGGTATCAATGACGCGGTACTTTATACGTTGACCAACAGCCTGACGGGCGCTGGCGTGGGCAAATATATTCTGCCGGGCGTTGGGCTGGTCGTGGCGCTGGTCGCGGTATTTGGCGCACTCGGCTGGGTGCTGCGCCGCCGCCGTCATCATCCTCATCACTTTGGTTACAGCCTGGTGGCGCTGGTCCTGGCGCTGGCGTCCGTGGACGCCAGCCCGGCCTTCCGCCAGATTAGCGAACTGGTCAAATCCCAGTCCCGCGATGGCGACCCTGACTTCGTGGCTTACTACAAAGAGCCGTCAAAGAGCATCGCGAACCCAAAACTGAACCTGGTGTACATCTACGGCGAAAGCCTTGAGCGCACCTATTTTGATAACGACGCGTTCCCGGATCTGACCCCGGAGCTCGGTAAAGTGAAAAGCGAGGGGCTGGATTTCAGCAATACCGCCCAGCTACCCGGCACCGACTACACGATTGCCGGAATGGTCGCTTCCCAGTGCGGGATCCCGCTGTTCGCGCCGTTCGAAGGCAACGCCTCGGCCTCGGTTTCCAGCTTTTTCCCGCAGAATATCTGTCTGGGCGATATCCTGAAAAACTCCGGTTACGAAAACTACTTCGTCCAGGGGGCGAACCTGCGCTTCGCCGGGAAAGATGTCTTCCTGAAATCGCACGGCTTCGATCATCTCTACGGCGCGGAGGAACTAAAAACCACGGTCGCCGACCCAGCTTATCGTAACGACTGGGGCTTCTACGACGATACCGTCCTTGATGAGACGTGGAAAAAATTTGAGGCGCTTTCGCAATCCGGAAAACGCTTCTCGCTGTTCGCTCTGACGGTCGATACCCATCATCCGGATGGGTTTATCTCCCGTACCTGCCAGCGCAAAAGCTACGATATGGACGGTAAAAAGAACCTCTCTTTCAGCGCCGTTTCCTGTAGCCAGGAGCATATCGCGGCGTTAATCGAGAAGATTAAAGCCTCGCCGTGGTTCAAAAATACGGTCATCGTGGTCTCATCCGATCACCTGGCGATGAAAAACAGCGCCTGGGATTATCTGAATAAGCAGGATCGCAGCAATCTGTTTTTCATCCTGCGCGGCGATCAACCCCAGCAGGATACGCTGGCCGTCAAACGTAATACCATGGATAACGGCGCGACGGTGCTCGATATTCTCGGCGGCGATAACTTTATTGGTCTTGGCCGCAGCAGCCTTTCCGGGGAGTCGCTTTCAACCGTTTTCCTCAATATGAAAGAGAAGGTTATGGCGTGGAAGCCGGATATCATCCGCCTGTGGAATTTCCCCAAAGAGATGAAGAATTTCACCGTCGATTCGCAGAAGAATATGATCTCCTTCTCCGGCAGCCATTTCCGCCTGCCGCTGCTGCTGCGCATCTCCGATAAGCGCGTTGAGCCGCTGCCGGAGAGCGAATACTCCGCGCCGCTGCGCTTCCAGCTGGCCGACTTCGCGCCGCGCGATAACTTCGTCTGGGTCGACCGCTGCTACAAAATGGGCCAGCTATGGTCGCCGGAGCTGGCGCTCTCCACCGACTGGTGCGTATCGCAGGGCCAGTTGGGCGGCGAACAACAGGTCCAGCGCGTTGACAAGGCCCTGTGGCAGGGTAAAACCGCCTTTAAAGATACCCTTATCGATATGGAACGTTATAAGGGCAACGTCGATACGCTGAAGATTGTCGATAACGATATTCGCTATAAAGCCGACAGTTTCCTGTTCAACGTGGCCGGCGCGCCGGAAGAGGTGAAGCAATTCAGCGGCATCTCTCGCCCGGAATCATGGGGACGCTGGTCTAACGCGCAGCTCGGCAGTGAAGTGAAAATTGAATATAAAGAGCCGCTGCCTGAGAAATTCGACCTGGTGATTACTGCCAAAGCCTACGGGCCGAACGCCAATAAACCGATTCCGGTACGCGTGGGCAACAGCGAACAAACGCTCACTTTGGCGAACGATGTCACCACCACTACCCTGCATTTCGATAACCCGGCGCACAGCAATACGCTAACGATTGCCCCGCCGGATCCGCAGTCGACCAACGAGGGGAATATTCTCGGCCACTCCCCACGCCAGCTCGGTATCGGCATGGTTGAAATCAAAGTGGTGAAAAGCGAAGGATAAAACAAGCGCGCCCGGCGGCTTTTTACGCCGGGCCATAGTATCAGGGGCAGGATATCAACAATGCAGCGGCTTTAATTCATCCGCCGAAAGCCCGGTGATCCGCTGTACCGTCTCTTTATCTAAGCCGTCCTGCAGCATGCTGCTGGCAATGCGTAGCGCCTCCCGTCGGCTCCCTTCCTGCAGGCCTTCCTGGCGACCTTCTTGTATCCCTTCCCGCATCCCCTCCTGCTTCCCCTCTTGCCAACCTTCCTGCTTAAGTTTTTGAGCGATAGACATCAACCTCTCCTCATACTGTGGCAGACGGCGGGCCAACCGGCGGAGAAACACGCTCGGGTCGGCGGTATTGCCGTACTGCAGCATATAGTGAAACAGCACTCGCAACTGTCTGCGGTTAGTGTATCCCAGCATCACAAGGGTCGCCAACGACTCCGTGATCCCGCTGAGATCGCGCTGGCGAATATGCTTTTGCATCAGCTCCAGCAGCGCGACCCGTCGATGCTGGACGATCTCGTCATCCGGCATCGCCGTAACGTCAATCAGCGGAAACGGGCGGCCATACAGCGTCTTAGCCATCTGCGGGTCGGCAAATTCATCCAGCCAGTTCAGGGAGAAAGGATAGGGACTGGTCGCGCCATGATAGAAAAGCATCGGCACCACCAGCGGCAGCTCTTTATGCCCGGCGTCGAGGTGGCGCTGCATCGCGGCAATCGCATAGCGCATCAGGCGAAACGCCATATGATTATCCGGCGAGCTTTGATGCTCTATCACCACATAGACATACCCCGGGCCGGAGGTGGTTTGTACCGACCACAGCACATCAGAGTACCAGGCGCGCAGATCTTCATCGACAAAGCTCGCCGACTCCAGGCGCAGGGTGGCAAAATCACACTGCTGGCGGATTTCCTCCGGCAGGTACAGCGTGAGGAAATCATTCGCCGTCTCCGGGTGGCGAAGAAATCGTTTAAACACCGCATCATGCGGCGTCGAGGTCATTCGTTTTTTCATGGCCATCCGCTTGCCTGAAAGAGAAGGAAAGCCGGACTCTACCACCGGTTTTTATCCGGTTGGGATTGGCGATGATTTTCTGGGAAGCGCCTCGGAGAATAGCGTAGCGGCCAGCCGGGCTGGCCGCTACAGGCAAGAGTTAGTAATCAAACTGACGGTAATAACGGCGGATATTCAGATCGTGGCCAGTGTGATGTTCAAAGTGGGCCGCCAGCCTGTCCACCAGCAGGGTCGACACCACGCACGGCGCCATAATCCAGCGGAAGGCGTCATCAATACCGTTCAGCGGATAGTCGCGCGGGTCGATCACCACCAGATGGTCGGTGATCTTCTCAGCGAAGCGCTCGACGCGCTCATCCAGCGCCCGGCATTTACCCTCGCCTTTGACCAGGAACAGCGGGACCTCTTTTTCCAGCAGCTCGAGCGTGCCGTGGAAAAACTCGGCCGAACTCACCGACTTGGTCCGCTTCCACTGCATCTCTTCCAGAATACACATCGAGAACAGATAAACCTCGCCCCACATTTCCGCGCCGCCAATCCACATCATGTAATCACTGGTATGATATTGAGCGGCGATTTTATCCGCCTGCGGATCGAACTGGCGTTTAGCCTGCAACAAATTTTCCGGCAGTAATTCCAGCTGGCTGGCAAAACGATCGTAATCGGCAAAGTCGCCGTGACGATAAATCACGCGGAAGAATAACCAGTACAGCAGCATATATTCATATTCCACGCCGTTCTTGTGGCACATCGGAATATGCCAGCTGGCGGCCTCGGCTAATGGCGAATCGGCATTACGGGTAATGGCCACCACGCGAATCCCCTGCGCTTTGCACCATTCTGCAATGGCTACCGACTCTTTGGTATCGCCGGACTTGGATAGCGTCACCACCACCGCATCTTTATTTAATTTTTTGTGTCCACGATGAATTAATTCCGCCGCCTGCTCAAGGTAAACCGGCACGCTGGTTAATTCTTTTGCAAACTCATTTATTGCCATCATCGGCGCCAAAGAACCGCCTACCGAGGCGAAAAATAACGCGCTACAGCCGCTGCGATAAATATCGTCGGCGACGGCTTCCGCCTGTTTGCGCGCAGCGATGATCTCGCGAGCACTGGTCAGGTACTCGTCCTGATTAAAACCCAACATAGTTTTCTCCTGAATAATCAGATTTTACTTTTTAATACGCGGTCAAAATCGTCAAATATACGTTTCGCCAGATCGATGCCTTTCAGTCCGGCAGTATGCCAGGCAAGCATCTGGACAGGGACAATCAGCAGCAGCGGCGCGAGGTGATGCTCACAAGGGCAGTTTAGCGCCAGCGTGTGCGCATTCTCTTCGTCGCTCAGCGTCAGCGTAAAGGCCCGGGCAATCGACGGCGCCATATAGTCCCGCAGCGCGCGAGTACGAATATCCGGCGCATCTTCAATAAACAGCATCACATGACGGGCATTCGCCTCCAGATAGGGGCCGTGCATATAGGCCTCAAGCTCAAAGCCGCTGGAAGGCACGCGCACCGTCTCGGTAAATTTGGTTTCGAACTCCTTCGCCACGCCAACCAGCGCGCCATAGCCGGTGGCGACAAAGCGCTCGCCGCCCCGCAGCGTTTCGCCATGCCGCTCGATAAACCGCGAGGTGCGGGCTATCACATCCGGGATCGCCGCCGCCAGCCGTTGTAATTCATCAAGATAATGCTGCTCCTCGGCCTCGCTGGCTTTCCCCTGGCTGCGGGCGATCATCAGCGCCATCAGCAGCAAATTCAGCACCGTCGCGCTAAATCCGCGGGTGACAAACCCCACGCTCTCAATGCCGGTATTGATATCCAGAACGCCATCGCAGGCCAGGGCTATCGGGCTTTGCGGGTCGGAGGTCAGGGCAAAAACCGGCAGGCTCAATGCCTGGACCTTACGCATCGCCTCCAGCGTCGAGGCGCTTTTTCCGCTTTGTGAAATCGCCACCACCAGATCGGTATGCGGATCGACCGCCTCATAATGCGTAAAGTTGTACGGCTCTTTAATCTCCACCAGCACGCCGAAACGCTGTTCAAAGAAATAGCGCGCGCACAGGGCGGCGTTGAGCGACGATCCGGTCGCCAGCAGCAGAATGCGGCGCACCGGGTGCTGGCGGGCAAAGTCCTCAATCGCCGCCAGCTTTTGCCGGTAATCGCGCAGGATCTGCGTCAGACAGGCCGACTCTTCGCTGATATAGGTCATCATCGTTGGTACCATTTTCGCCTCCCGTTAAAACAAGCCAATCCACGAACCCACAATGCCCACCAGCGCCATGCCGCCGATAATCGAGAGCGGCTTAACCTTGCGCCCCAGCAGCCAGTAGACGATGCCGAAACTCACCAGCGGCAACATGCAGGGCAGAATGTCGTTGATAATGTCCTGCACCTGGGTTTTCGCCTCCCCGGCGCCGAAGGAGACAGGAATAGTGATATCAATCATTGAGGCGGTCATCGCCCCCACCACCATCAGGCCGATAATCGACGCCCCGTAGGTCAGGCTCTCCATCATTCCGCTCTTCTGGATCCGCTGCAGCACCCCGGTGCCCAGCACATAGCCCCAGCGGGTAAAGAACCAGCGCACCAGGATATGGGGCACGTTAAACACCAGCAGAAACAAGATTGGCCCGAGAATATTGCCCTTCAGCGCCAGACTGGTGCCGATGCCGGTGGCTATAAGGCGCAGCGTGCCCCAGAAAAAGGAGTCCCCCAGCCCGGCCAGCGGCCCCATCAGCGACGCTTTAACGTTATCAATCGCGTTGGCGTCCATATTTTTCTGCTGGCTGTTTTTCTCCTCCATCGCCGTGGTGATCCCCAGCAGCAACGTGACGATATGCGGCGTGGTATTGAAGAACACCAGATGCCGTTTCAACGCTGCGGCCAGCTCCTCTTTGCGCGGATAGAGCTTTTTCAGCACCGGAATCAGCGCGTAAACAAAGGCGAGATTCATCTGCCGCTCATAGTTCCACGAGAACTCCATCTGGAAGGAGCGCCAGAACACCCGGCGTAGATCGCGCGGCGTAATGCGAGTTTCGTCCTGCTCCTGCGGCTGCAGGGTCTCTTCAGAAATCATCTTCGTCGTCATCGCTGACTCCTTGTTCTGTCGTCGTACGAGTTGCGCGCAGCGCGGTAACGTTAACCATCACCACCGCCACGATAGCGCCGAGAATGGCGATGCCGGTCACCGGGATTTTCAGGTAGGCCATCAGCACGAAGCCAAGGAAAAAATACGGCGCGACTTTCTTGTTAATCAGCAGCCTGGCGAGCATCGCGAAGCCGAGGGCCGGAATGATGCCGGTAGCGACGCTGAGCCCGTGTTTGATAAATTCCGGGATGGTATCGAGCAGGGATTTCACCGCGTTGCTGCCGACCAGGAATGAAACGGTCACCACCGTGGCCAGCATCAGCGACAGCCCGAAGCCGGCAATCAGATGCATCCGCTCAATGCCCCGCGTATCCGCCCGTTCCGCGTAGCCGTCAGCCTTCTGGCTAAGCATCGGGATAAACATCCCCAGATAAACGTTTTTCAGGATCAGCGTCAGGGTGGCGATAGGCAGGCCAAGCAGCAGCGCCGTTTCCGTTCCCGCGCCGGAGGTAATGGCGAACGCCACCCCGAGAATGCCGCCGGTCACCACGTCAGGCGGTATCGACGCGCCGACGGAGAAAGATCCGATAAACGCCAGCTCGAGCGTCGCGCCCATGATCACGCCGGTCTGCACATCCCCCAGCACCAGCCCGGTCAGCAGCCCGGTGACGATTGGCCGCGAAATCAGCGACGTCCCTAATGCATATTCCGATTGCGCGATAAACGCCACCAGACCCAGTAAGAGAGCCTCTACCATAATCTGTCCTCCGGAATTAAACGCATTCCGCAAAAAGCTGTTTGCGATCGTTAGGGACCTGGCGGATCTCAACCTCGACGCCTTTCCCGACCAGTTGCTGCAGCTGCTCTATCTCTTCCGGGAGTAAATTAATCGCCTTAGAGATATTTTTACTGCCCTCTTTAGCCTTAATCCCACCGAGATTAATGCTTTTTATTTCCGCGACGGCGCTGGCAATACGCCAAGCGTCATTCACCGACTCCACGACGATAAAGAGATTATATTTATCCGTAACGCCGCTTTTTATCGCCTCAATAGCGTCGTCAATATTTTTAATCACCAGCTTTACCGAAGGCGGCTTGGCGAGCTTAATCGTGGTTTTTCGCAGCTCATCGGTGGGGACATTATCGTTGGCAATTAAAATGCAATCGGCCCCGACATACTGGGTCCAGGAAAAGGCGACCTGGCCGTGGAGTAATCGATGGTCTACCCTTAATAGCGTAATCATGGTGTTCCCTCATTTCAGAAGTCTTTATCAACGGTCATCGCACTGGCAATCGTGTGATTGCAGTACTGAATGCTCTCTTTGGCGCTTATTAATGCTTCAGAAATTAATTTTTCGCTATTCTCTTCCCCTGCGGAAATGAGCAAATCAATAATTAGCGGCAGATTTAAACCGGACAATAAATGAAAGCGCGGACGCGATAAAAAGCGCACAAATTCATTATTGACGCTACCGGCGAAAATATCGGTAATCACGATCAGTTCATCCTCGGCGGGAAAACGCGCCAGCAGCGTCTCCACCTGCTGCGTCAGGTCGGCCTCCTCCTCCACATAGGCGCACAGAGTATGAATATCCGGCTGCTTACCGAGGATCAGCTCCACGGAGTTCAGCAGGCCGTTAGCAAAGGTGCCATGGCTGGCAAAAATATAGTGTCGTTTCATCCTTACCTCGAAAGCGCATTCCACTGCTTTCTTAATTGCAACCGGCGTGCCAGAAACAGTGGCGCGCCGGTTAGCGCAAGGACGAACGGAGGAAGGGAACTAAAACTCTTGATCTTCCTGAATAAATTCTGTTTCCCGCGTCAGGATATCGTGAATGTAATACAGCTCCACGGCGGGGATTTTGACACTATAACCGCTCTCAATGACACTAAAGGCCTCGCGCAGAATAACCAGCTCGCTCTCCGGACACTGCCTTCCGGAATAATGGGATGGCGACGCGTTGCGGATCAGGCGCTCAATCAGACAGCTGATATGCACGTACAGCGCCACCTTGCGATCGTTGGGCACGTCGCAGCCGGCCAGATGCTCATAGCGCAGTAAAAACTGCTCGACCTGATTGATCACTTTACCGGTATCAAGGATCGTCACCGACTCGATCACCCGGCGCAGCGAGAAATTTTTCAGGATCAGGTTATTGATCTCGCTGACCTGTTCAGAGGAGGCCAGCTCGCCGAAGATACGCATCAGCGGGCGGCTGCCCTGGCCGGAAATCAGCGAATCCAGCGAGATCCACGGCAGATCGGCAAGATGCGGATCGAGAGTACCGACGATAGCCAGCACCTCGTAGCGGCTGAGCATCGGCTCCCGCCGCGCGGGATCGGCGAGCGTGTCCACATCGCAGGCCACAATATCGATGCCGAGCGCTTCGGGAATACTGGCTTTTAACAGCGCCGACAGATTCGCCGCCGCCCCCAGGCCGGTGGCGCAGGTCGTGAGAATCGCCCGCGGTTTGTCCGCCTGCGGATAATAGAGCTGATGCTCAACCGCGAGGTCATCGCCAATCTCACGGACAATATCTTCCAGCATATCGCCCTGCAAAATCCGCTCCCCGACGTACATCGCCATCCCGGTCGAGACGTTATTAATAATCGCCACCGGCGTGGTCAGACGGCGGTTAAAGTGGCTGTGAATGGCGTTCAGCGATCCCATATCGACCAGGATGATCAGCCCGGAGGCCAGCGCGTGGCTCTCGATACAGGCCATCACCTGGTCGGCGATAGCCTCCGGCGTCACGTCGAGCGACATATCGAATGACTCAAACAGCTGGCTTTTCAGCAACCGGTTCGCCACGTTGGCGATGCTGCTGGCGGTGGCGTAGCCGTGGGCGAGAACGATCGCCCGGGTAACCTGCTGCTGGCTGATGGCGCCGTTTTTCTGTAACCACAGCACCAGCAGCAGCAGATCAATGCGCCGGGGTTCAATATCCAGCTTCAGCGCCAGCGCGGCGAGGATCTCTTCACAAAAGCGATACAGCAGCGGAAACTTTTGCGCCAGGAAATCCTCCAGCTGGCGGCTTTTCTCGGTGCTCATGGTGGAGTGCGCCTGACGAGAGCGATGTATCAGGTAGTGGCTAAGGGCGTAAATACAGTTGCCGTTAAACTGGATATTGAAGCGCTTTTCAAGGCGATAAAACTCTTCCCGCGCCTGATGAGTCAGCAGCAGCAGCAGATGCGAACTATTAGCATCGTGATTATCGAAAATCAGCCGATCGAAGAGGGTTTCAATCTCCTCGCCCATGCTTTTTTGCGCCTCTTCCCAGACCGTTTTTTTACTTAATACCGCTTCATATAGCGCCAGAACGCGGCACTGAGTATCGTAGATCAGCCCCTGAACCGGATCGCGCGCGCGCAGCAGCCAGACCAGACTGGTCTGCGGTTCGATAAGCAGCGGCTCCTGCTGGCCCATCGGTTCGCTGAGCGCTGGCGTCGCGGCCATGATATTTTCCGGCAGATCGTGCAGCGTGACGTTAAGCATCTCGCTGCCCGGACACCTGGCCCAGGCCGACGCAACGGCGTACTTCACCACATTCTTCAGCTCACCGACGTTACCGCGATAAACATAGTGCGTCAGCACCTGTAGCAGCCGGGGCGTCAGCTGCAGCCGGGCGGCCAACGTGCGCGCCTCCTGCCAGAAAAACTGCAGCGTTAACGCTTCTTTTTCGTGGCGGCTGCGGTTTTGTAAATCAGGCAGGCTAACGAGGATCGGAATACGGCGAATAAAGGTGGTCAGAAAAGTGCTGTGAATATCTTCGGTAGTGGCAAACACCAGCCGCAGAGAAATCGGCATCCCCTGCGCCGTTTCCCCCACCCGATAGATCTCCTTGCGATCCAGCCAGGTGAAGAGCTTCTCCTGCCCCTGCGCATCCAGACGATGGACTTCATCGAGAAACAGCACGCCGCCGTTTGCCGCCTCAAAGGCCCCGGCTTTATCCCCCTGCGCGCCGGTAAACGCGCCTTTAACGTAGCCAAACAGGTTGGCGGCCAGCAGCTCCGGATTACTGGCGTACTGGGCGCAGTTGAAGCTGACAAAGGGCGCATCGGGCGCCAGCAGTCCCTGGGCGATGGCAAACTCGTGCATCAGCTCCGCCATATAGCTCTTACCGGTACCGCTGTCGCCGGTAATCAGCAGCGGTAGGCCGCCGTTAGGATAAAACAGCGCGGTTTTCATCTGTTCGATAGGCTTGCGCAGGCTGCCGTCATGGCCGGTCAGCAATGAGAAATGATCCGCCTGCTCCGGCTGTCGGTCGCTCTCCGCCAGCAGCTCCGCCATGCTGACGTACTCGCTGCGCGAAAGAGGGAAAAACTGCTGGCAGAAGGCGGCCTTATGCAGAAAATAGACCGGCCGGGTATTGATCTTCACCAGCACATCCTGGGCCACCAGTTGATTCAGGTAGTGGCTGGCGGTGTTTCTTTGCATCGCAAAACGCCCGGCGAGATAGCTGGCGGTAAAGACCTCGCTCAGATTATCCGGATCAAAAAAATCGGTCTGATTTTGCAGAAAAGCCAACAGTTCCGTTTTACGCATCGCATCCCCCCTCTTCGCCTGTCAGGGGCTTATGATGCGGGAAATCCGCCAGGCGTTGGCGCTTAATTCATTTTTTGCGGTTCAGAGCACAAAAAAAAACGACGCCCAAATCCGCGGGCGCCGCACAACAAACCGACTACAGCCGCGACAGGGCCTCCCGCATCCCCGCGCTCAAAATCACTTCCAGATACCGCGTGACCTGTTCGGCAAGCCCCTGTATTGCCGTCAGATCCTCACCCCAGTGCGCGGTATCCTGCAAAACCTCCGTCACCAGCTCACCCAGCGGGCGGCCCTGGGCCACCTGTGCCCACCCTTCAGCAAAACGAGTTAACCAGACGTCATCATCCTGTAACGGATACGTCTGCCCGTCACGCTGGCCGCGGTAGAAGGCGATAAGCGCCGCCAGGGCGAAGGTTAAGCGCGGCGGAATGACGCCATGCTGGCGGGTATTCGCCAGCAGCTGCGGCAGGATCCGGGTGCGAAACTTGGTCATCCCGTTCAGGGCGATGGAGAGCAGCTGATGGCGGATAAACGGGTTGAGAAAGCGTCCGGTAACGGCATCAGCAAACTGGCGTAGCTCATCGGCGGGCAAATCCAGCGCCGGGATAATCTCCTCGTCGATGGTTTGCTGCACATAGTGGCGAATGGCTTCGTCGCGCATCGCTTCGCCGACGGTATCCACGCCGCACAGCCACGCCACCGGGACCAGCGCGGTGTGCGCGCCGTTAAGAATGGCGACTTTGCGCTCTTTGTAGGGCCGGATATCCTCTACGATATGAATATTGAGCGGGCAGCGGTCAAGCCGCAGCTTTTCCGCCAGCGCCCGCGGTCCCTGGATAACGAACAGCCAGAAATATTCGGCGGTATCGAGGAAAGCATCATGGTAGCCCAGCTCCGCCTCCAGCTTTTCTGCTTCATCACGCGGGTAGCCGGTGACGATGCGGTCAACCAGCGTTGAACAAAACGTATTGGCGGTCTCAACCCAGTCGCGAAAAGCCGCGGGCAATTGCCACTCTTCGGCGTAGCGCAGCACCAGCGCCTTCAGCGCTTCGCCGTTGTAGTCAATCAGCTCACACGGGATAATCGTCCAGCCCTTATCCGCTGCGCCGTTGAAATGGCGGAACCGTTCGAGCAGCAGCTGGGCCAGCTTCGCCGGGAAACTCACCGGCGGCTTATCGTCAGGCCGGTCTCCGGCGTGATAGCTGATGCCCGCTTCGGTGGTATTTGAAAATACGAACGCGATCGCCGGATTTCGAGCCAGCGCCAGATAGCTGGCAAAATCCTGCCAGGGATTAATTTCATTGTTTACGGAGCGAATAATCCGCGCCTCGCTCACCGCCTCGCCGCGTTCGTCCAGCCCACGGATCACCGTGGTGTAGAGTCCGTCCTGGGTATTGAGCGACGGCGGAAACTCGGTGTTGATCGGGCGAACGATGGTCACGCCTGCCGCCAGATCGGTTTTCTCATTCAACAGATCCAGCTGCCAGTCGATAAATGCCCGCAGGAAGTTGCCCTCGCCGAACTGAATCGCGCGCGTCGGGTACTGAGGCCCGGGAAAATCTTGTCTGTTTAACGATTTCATAAGCTTACCTGCTAAAAATGAATGACGCCTTTGATCAGCTGGCGATTATTAATCACTTCGCTTTCGTAAATGTCCGCCAGCGATCTGAAATCGTAACGGTGGGTCAGCATCATCCTGGCGGTGATTTTCCCCTCGGCCATCAGCCGCCCGACTTTGGCAAAATCCTCTTCCGTCGCATTGCGGCTGCCCATCATGGTGGTCTCTTTCTTATGAAATTCCGGGTCTGAGAACTGCAGTTCACCTTTAAACAGGCCAACGAATATGATGCTGCCGCCGTGGCGGATTAAATTCACCGTGTTGTTCATCGCATGCTGATTCCCGGTGGCGTCGATCACTTTTTGCGCCAGAGAACCGCCGAAGGCTGCGCACAGCTGTTCGATAAACTGCGGGTCGGAAGGATCGAGGGTGCTCAGGCCGAGATGCTGCGCCACGTGTTCGCGCCGCGCTGGACTGGTGTCCGCCACCACCACCTGCGCCCCGTCGGCTTTGGCGATAGCCGCCGCCCCAAGGCCGATGGGGCCCGCGCCAACCACCAGCACCTGCTCTCCCGCCCGGATAGCGGCGCGACGCACCGCGTGGGCGCTGATGGCGAAGGGTTCAATCAGCGCCGCGGCTTCCGGCTCGACGTCATCCACCACCAGCAGATTTTTGACCGGCACGCTGAGGTACTCGCTAAACCCGCCGTCCCGATGCACGCCGATAACGGAAATCTTCTCGCAGCAGTTTGTCCGGCCGCTCAGGCAGGCCGGA
This sequence comes from Klebsiella grimontii, assembly GCF_900200035.1. Lineage (GTDB taxonomy): Bacteria > Pseudomonadota > Gammaproteobacteria > Enterobacterales > Enterobacteriaceae > Klebsiella > Klebsiella grimontii. Next base: position 91,515 of record NZ_FZTC01000014.1, on the reverse strand, counting down.
CACTGGCGGCAGGCGACGTAGGGAATGACGGCAACCTGCTGGCCGCTTTTCAGATTAAGAATATTTTTACCAAGCCCGATTATCTCGCCGCATATTTCATGACCAAGAACGCGCGGATAGCTAAAAAAAGGTTGATTGCCGCCCCATGCGTGAATATCCGTGCCACAAATCCCCACCGTTTTTATTTTAATGAGAACCTCATCGTCACCGGGAATGGGAATCTGGCGTTTTTCCCAGTGAAATTTTTTGGGTTCTTGACACACTAGCGTATTCATCGACGTCATAATAATTGCCTCCGTATTTGTTGGCTTAGATATCGATGAAAAACAGAGGTGAGAATAAATTCATTGCAAAAATTGTGAAATCTCGCGCACAAAACTGTTTTAAATCCGGCTTTAATAGCGAAAAAACAGGAAACCTATTATGAGCCGCTCGCAAAATCTTCGTCACAACGTCATTAACCAGGTCATTAACGATATGGCGCGCGGCTTTCTCCCCTCGCCGCTACCCTCACAAAGCGCGCTGGCGGAGATGTACAACATCAGCCGCACCACCGTGCGCCACATCCTCAGCCACTTATGCGAGCGCGGCGTGCTGCACCAGGTCAAGCAGGATTACCAGATCCTCCGCCAGCCGGAGGTGCAGGACGGCTTCGATGGCGCCAGCGCCTCGCTGGCCGAACAGAATCGTCTCTTCGAACAGGCGTTTTTCACCATGATCAACCAGCGCCAACTGCGCGCCGGGGAGATGTTCTCCGAGCTACAGCTGGCGCGGGCGGCGGGCGTCAGCCCGGTGGTGGTCAGAGAGTTTTTGTTGAAATTCAGCCGCTACAACCTGATTGAAAGCGAAAAGCGCGGCCAGTGGAACATGAAGAAGTTTGAGTTATCCTGGGCCGAGCAGTTGTTCGAACTGCGGGAAATGCTGGAAACCCACGCGCTTCAGCACTTCCTCAACCTGCCGGATAACGACGCCCGCTGGCTGCAGGCCAGAACCCTGCTTGAGCGCCATCGCGCCCTGCGGGACAGCATCGGCGACAGCTTTCGTATGTTTTCGCAGCTCGATCGCGACTTTCATACGCTGCTGCTGTCCGCTGCGGAAAATATATTTTTTAATCAATCACTTGAAATTATTTCCGTGATCTTCCACTTTCACTATCAGTGGGATGAAAGCGATCTTAAACAGCGCAATATCATCGCCATTGATGAACATATGACCATCCTCAGCGCCCTCATCTGCCGCAGCGATCTGGACGCCAACCTGGCGCTGCGTAACCACCTGAACTCGGCGAAGCAATCGATGATTAACTCGCTCAAACAGAGCGAATCCCTGGCTCATTAAGTACCGATTAAAAACAGAAAATGATTATCAGCAGCACAAATCTCAAAACATAAACCAATGCCGTAAAAAAGGTTATTTATGCTGAAAACAAGTCGACTTACTTTACTGTGAAATAGGTGGGTGGTGTTTAAACCATTCGATGTCACTTGTCGTTCAAATAGAATAGCCAGGAGTCAGGCGTGGAACAACAAAATATAACTATCGACCCGCAGACAACCTTTAAAAAAGGGAAAGCGGAGACGATTTCAGTTCCGTTAGATAATACGTTAACGCGTAGCACTCGCATTAAAAAAATTCAGACAACGGCAATGATCCTGTTATTTCTTGCGGCGGTAATCAACTACCTCGACAGAAGTTCATTGTCCGTCGCGAACTTAACGATTCGCGAGGAGTTGGGGCTGAGCGCCACCGAAATCGGGGCGCTGCTGTCCGTTTTCTCGCTGGCCTACGGTATCGCCCAGCTCCCCTGCGGGCCGCTGCTGGACCGTAAAGGTCCGCGCATCATGCTCGGGCTGGGTATGTTTTTCTGGTCGCTGTTTCAGGCGGTCTCCGGAATGGTGCACAGCTTTACCCAGTTCGTGCTGGTGCGTATCGGCATGGGGATCGGCGAAGCGCCGATGAACCCCTGCGGCGTCAAGGTGATCAACGACTGGTTTAATATTAAAGAGCGCGGCCGCCCGATGGGTTTCTTTAACGCCGCGTCGACCATTGGCGTCGCCATCAGCCCGCCAATCCTGGCCGCCATGATGCTGATGATGGGCTGGCGCGGGATGTTTATCACCATCGGCTTGCTGGGGATCTTCGTCGCTATCGGCTGGTATATGCTCTATCGCAACCGGGAGGATATCGCTCTCACCGCCGACGAGCAGGCCTACCTTAACGCCGGGAGCGTCAACGTTCGCCGCGACCCGCTAAGCTTTGCCGAATGGCGCAGCCTGTTTAAAAACAAAACCATGTGGGGAATGATGCTGGGCTTCAGCGGCATCAACTATACCGCATGGCTGTATCTGGCCTGGCTGCCGGGCTACCTGCAAACGGCATATAACCTCGATCTGAAAAGTACCGGTTTTATGGCCGCCATTCCTTTCCTGTTCGGCGCCGCCGGGATGCTCATCAACGGCTACGTCACCGACTGGCTGGTCAAAGGCGGCATGGCGCCGATCAAAAGCCGCAAAATTTGCATTATTGCCGGGATGTTCTGCTCCGCCGCCTTTACCCTTGTTGTGCCGCAGGCCACCACCTCTATCGTCGCGGTGCTGTTAATCGGTATGGCGCTGTTCTGCATCCACTTTGCCGGCACCTCCTGCTGGGGATTGATTCACGTCGCGGTGGCCTCAAGGATGACCGCGTCCGTCGGCAGCATCCAGAACTTCGCCAGCTTTATCTGCGCCTCCTTTGCGCCGGTGGTGACCGGGTTTATCGTCGATACCACCCATTCATTCCAGCTGGCGCTGATTATCTGCGGCTGCGTGACCGCCCTCGGCGCGCTGGCCTATATTTTCCTGGTCCGACAGCCGATTAGCGACCCGCGTAACGGCTGAATCTTAACGCCCTGCCGACGGCAGGGCGCTCAAGGCCGCGCTCATCTCATACTGTTTTAATGCCATGGGCGTATAGCCGGCGGCGTGAAACAGCGGCGTAAAGCGCTCCGGGATGGTCACCGACGTCCCGAGGCCGGGAAAGCGTTGGGCGAGCGTCCTCAGCATTTCCTGTCCCAGCCCGCGCCCGCGGGCGGCGGGATCGACCCATAAAAACTGCAGCTGCGGCCTGCTGGATAAGGTCGCCAGCACGGCGAAAGCCTGCTGATGAAGGCTCAACGCCCGGCACGGGAGGGTGCTGAAGGTTAGCGGGTCCATCAGCCACGGCAGCTGGCCGTTAATCTCGGCGCCGGCCCTGCGCGTCAGCGCCAGCACGTCATACTCCTGCAATACGGATGACTCCCCGCTCGCGGCCTGCGCGCTCAGATAGCCGCACAGCCCGTGCCGCACCTCGAAGCCCAGCGATTGATACAGCGCCACCGCGGCATGGTTGTCGCGGATAACCTCCAGCCACATCCGCCGTACGCCCTGCGCGCGCAGCGCGTCGATAAGCGGCGTCATCAGCCGGCGGCCAACGCCCTTTCCGCGATACGCGGGCCGCACCGCGAACGCCGCCAGCCGGGCTTCATCGCCGCGTCGGGCGACGACCGCCATCGCGGCGGGGACATCACCATCCAGCCAGACGCGAGAATCCAGCAGGCTCAGCCCTTCGGCGCTAAAACGCTGGACAAAAACCTCCACCGACAGCGTGACGGGAACGAGATAATCTTCGAAACAGTCGCAGAGGATCGTCGTCAGCTGCTCAATGCTGAACTGGGTGGCGGGAACGGCGGTAAGCTCCATACATTTCTCCCGGAGGCTGCTATGCTGAGGTGATGAAAACTAACACTATAACCGCCGCCGCGACGTTACGCCTGACTGAGGAGAACGATATTCCCCTCCTGCCTGCGATTGAGCGCTCGGCGGCCCAGGCTTTTCGCCAGATCCCGGCGCTGGCATGGCTGGCGGAAAGCGATGTGATAAGCCCCGAGCGTCACCGGCTGTTTCTCGAAACGGACCACAGCCTGCTGGCCGTAGCCGATGAACACCCGATCGGCTTCGTGCTGACCGAACCGCTGGACGATGCGCTGTTTATCGTGGAGATCGCCGTCCATCAGGCGTGGCAGGGGCGAGGCGTTGGCCGCATGATGCTGGAGCAGGTTATAGCGACAGCCCGTCAGGCGGCGTATCCGGCGGTCACGCTCACCACCTTCCGCGACGTGCCGTGGAACGCGCCGTTCTACACGCGCCTCGGATTTTCAATGCTGAACGAGCTAAGGCTACCGGCAGGGCTGGCGGCGAAAAGAGATCTGGAGACGGAACACGGGCTAGCGCCGGAAACGCGCTGCGCCATGCGCTTAGCGCTGTAGCCTTCGTCGCTGCTTTCAGCGTCTGAATATGGTACAAAGTATCATTCCAAATTAACCCGTTGATACCCGTATGTCCTCGCCAATCGATATCATTTCCTGCATTACCGATCGCTTTGTTGAACTGACGGCGACCGAAAAGCGCATCGCGCAGTTTATTCTCGATGATGTCGCGGCGGCGGCGGCGCTGCCCATCGCGGAGATGGCGCGTCTGACCCATACCAGCCAGGCCTCGGTCACCCGCTTTGCCCGGGCGCTGGGCTGCAAAGACGTCCGCGAGCTGAAGATGAAGCTCGCGCAATCCCTCGCGGTCGGGCAGCGGTTTATCCTCGATGTGCCGGACCTTGAAGGCGTACAGGGGATCTACGAGTCGATCATCGGCGTGCTGGAGACCAACCGGCGGGCGCTGGATCTTGAGGCGCTGAAGCGTGCGGTGAGCTGGCTGAGCGACGCGCGGCAGATCCTCGCCCTCGGGATGGGCGGCGGCTCCACCATCTGCGCCCAGGAGATCCAGTATCGCCTGTTTCGCCTCGGCCTGCCGGTGGTCAGCCAGAATGACGGTCTGCTGGTGCGTATGATGAGCTCGGCGGTAACGCCAAAGGATGTGGTTATCGTGCTGTCCTTAGGCGGCTATACCCAGGAAATCATTGAAAGCGCGGCGATTGCCAGCCAGTACGGCGCGAAGGTGATTGCGATTACCCCTGCCGGAACGCCGCTGGCGGAACAGGCGGATCTGGTGCTGCCGCTGCTGGTGCGCGAAAACGACTATATCTTCAAGCCCAGCACTTCGCGCTATGCGATGCTGGCGATGGTTGACGTGCTGGCCACCGAACTGGCGATGGCCAACAAGACCCAGGCAAAAGGCAGGCTGCGCCGCATTAAGCTGGCGCTCGACAGCCACCGCGGCGGCGTCGACCGGCAGCCGCTGGGTGACTAAACCGCGCTGGCGGCGATAAACCTCTCCGCCTGCTGACGGGTACGCTCCACGGCCTGCCCGGCGCGATAAAGATCGCTTCCCAGACCGGCGCCGGCGCACCCCGCCCGCACCCAGCTCGCCAGATTCTCCGGCGTCACGCCGCCGACCGCCAGCACCGGTACCTTCGGCGGCAGCACCGCTTTCAGCGCCCGAATGTAGTCCGGGCCGAATGCGGAAGACGGGAAAATCTTCAGCCACTGCGCCCCGGCGTCCAGCGCGCTAAACGCCTCGGTCGCCGTGGCGCATCCGGCGCAGACCCGCATTCCGCGCGCCACCGCCCGGCGAATCACCTCCGGCTGAGTATTCGGCGTCACGATAAGCTTCGCCCCGGCGTCGGCCAGAAAATCGACCTGTTCAACCTTAAGCACCGTGCCCGCGCCAATCACCGCCCGTTCGCCAAAGCGCGCGACCATCTGCGGAATGCTCTGCCGCCAGTCCGGTGAATTAAGCGGGATTTCAATATAGCGGAAGCCCGCGCCCACCAGCGTCGCAATATGCTCCGCCGCCTCAGCGGGGCGGATGCCGCGTAAAATCGCCACCAGTTTAATCGTGTCCATGCATTATCCTCGCCATGCCGTTCAGCAATGCCTCATCGCCGCTGCAGCGGTTAACCGTCATTCCATGCGCCCTCATCGCCCGACTGTAGCGGGCGTTCAGCGCCGGGTCGCCGACCAGCGTGACGGTAGAGGGGCGGTAACGCTGGCCCATGACCGCCACCTCCGCGCCAATCAGCAAGCCGGAGAGATAGTCGCTGACCGAGGTCGCCGCCAGCGCCCCGAGTACCCTGGCGGCCCTGGCGACAAACAGTTCGCTCACCAACGACGGCTGCGCCAGCCCTTTTTCCAGCCCCCGCTCAAACGCCGCCTCGTCCGGCTGCTGGGCCGGTAGCCCTTTGCCGAGCAGCGACTGCGTCATCAGCAGATGATGCAGTTCCCCGGTCATCGCCGTGACAAAATGGCGCACCGCGCCGTCCTCCATCTGCACCCATTTACAGTGGGTGCCCGGCAGCACATAACACTCCGCCGGCGCCAGCTGCCAGGCCCCCAGCAGCTGCGTCTCTTCGCCGCGCATCACGTTGTAATCCCCGGCCTGGTCCATCTTGAGGCCGGGAATAATCCACACGTCTTCGGCCACGGCGCAAAGCTGCTGCCCCGGCGCGTCAATCGCCGCCGGGCAGGCAAGATAGGGCACCGCCTGCCAGCCGGCATCACTGCCGATCATCCCGGCCATCAGCACCGGCAGCGTCGCCGCGCCGCGCCAGGGCGCCAAATGCTCCTCGAATACGTCGGCGGGCGCCCGCCCGTTCAGGCGGGTGATGCCCAGCGGCAGCTGCTTCGTTTCGACGCACTGGCCGTTGCGAATCAGCCAGCCGCGCAGCTGGGTGGAGCCCCAGTCGACGGCAATATAGTCCCTCATTGCGCTTCTCCTGAGGCCTGCGCCACCGCTGTTTTCGCCGGCGCCGCCTGCCCTTCCCGCTCCAGGGTAATCATCTCCAGCGCTTGCTGACGGCTGATTTTGCTGGCAGGCGTCATTAACGTGACAAAAACAGCGGAAACGAAGCTGCCGACGACCGACGGTATGCACGGGTTGCCCCAGTAAGCCAGCCAGTCGGCCTTAATCAGAACCACAATAGAGACCAGCATGCCGCTCAGCAGCGCGGTTAACGCGCCCTGCCAGTTAAAGCGCAGCCAGAAGCGGCCCAGAATCGAGCAGACGAACAGCCCGGACATCAGCATGGAGATCATTTTGGTGATATAGCTGATGATATCGTTCGAGGTCAGGGCGAAGATCATCGCCAGGCCGATAACAAACGCCAGCATCCAGCGCGACAGCGTAATGGCTTTATCTGCCGGGGGCATTTTCCCGGTAACGAGGGTATAAACATCGCGCATCATAATAGCGACGGCGGCTATCGCATCGGAGCTGGCCGAAGACATGGTGGCGGAAAGCCCGGCAATCAGCACCACCAGCCCCAGCATCGCCGGCAGGAAGCTGGTCGCGAACAGGAAGGCGTAATTGCTGTTCTCCAGATGGGGGTTCATCGTCCATGCCGCCATGCCGATAATCGCCGGTAGCACCGAGAAAAACAGATACAGCACGCCGGTATAGACAAACGAGCGGCGCACCGAAGAGACGTCTTTCCCCGAGTAGATACGCTGACGATAGGAAGGGGTCGCCAGTACGCCGACGCCGATGACCATCGCCAGCGATAGCGCTGGCATCACCCCGAGCTTGTCAACGGCAAACAGGCTCATCGCCTTAGGATCCATCGCCTGAACAATGGCATCCCATCCCCCCACGTGAACCACGGCCAGAATCGCCATCAGAATAAAACCGAAAAACAGAATTAATGCCTGAATGGTATCCGTCCACACCACCGCAGAATAACCGCCGATGATGACGTAAATCGCAAAAGCCAGAGCGATAATAATTTTTGCCAGCGTCAGATTTATTCCCGTCGCCCAGGATAAATACATGCTGCCGCCAAGAATATGCGCCCCCAGCCAGCCAATCGAGGCAATAAATATCATTATGCCGACGATATTTTTAATTAAATGGCTGCCGCCGGTATAATACGACAGCTCCTCGCTCATGGTCATAAAACGGAGTTTACGCACCGGCGCAAACAGCCAGGCCACCAGCAGAATACCGATCGCCCCGCCCACGCCGTACAGCATGCCGGCCCAGCCGTTGCTGTAGCCGAAGCCTACGGCGCCCATGCTTGAACCGGTTCCCACCATGGTCGCCACGGTGGAACCCAGCGTCAGAATAAGCGGTAAGGAACGGCCGCCGAGTAAAAAATCTTCACCGCTTTTTTGATTACGCGACACGTACCAGCCAAGCCAAATCATGGCCAACGCGTAAATAATAAAGCCGACTAAAAAGATATGACTATTCATAATTCACATCCTGCCAGTTGAGTAGGTAAAAGGTAAAAGGCTACGGAGCGCTGAATGAATTCAGCGCTCAAAATTCTGTTTATATTTCTGATGAATAAATTTTTATACGCGAGCCGCGTTATAACAGGTCACATCCACTTCGACTTTACAATCCACCACCAGGTCCGCGACGCAGCAGATACGGGCAGGCGGGTTGTCGGCAAAGAACTCGCGGAACACTTTATTGAACGACTGAAAATAGCGCGAATCGGTGAGGATCACCTTGACGTGCACCACGTCGGCCAGGCTGTAGCCCGCTTCGTTCATGATATCCACACAGTTCTGAATCGCCAGCCGCGACTGCTCGACAATCCCGCCCTCCACCACTTCACCGTCCTTCATCGGCGTCTGACCGGAGACATACAGCCAGCCTCCCGCCTCCACCGCGCGCGCGAACGGCAGATGCTGCCCGCCGGTGCCGGTACCGCCTTCCACGCCATAACGTTTAATACTCATCTTTCACTCCTCAGTTCATTTGGCGGCGCAGGAAACGCCCCGCACGCCCGATAATCTTTTTATCGCTGCCGTAGCTCATCACGCCGTTGACCATCACCGCCTCAATACCGTCCGCCGGTTGTTTCGGGTCGGAGAAGCTGGCGACATCGCGCACCGTCTGCGGATCGAACAGCACCAGATCGGCGAAATAGCCCACTTTCACCAGCCCGCGATCGGCGAGCTGGAAACGCGCCGCCGACAGCCCGGTCATTTTGTGAATAGCGGTGGTCAGCGGAAACAGCCTTTCATCGCGGCTGTAGTGGCCTAATACCCGAGGGAAAGCGCCCCACAGCCGCGGATGCGGCATCGGATCGTTCGGCAGACCGTCAGAGCCGATCATCGTCACCGGATAACGCAGTACCCGCCGTACGTCCTGCTCATCCATGTTGTAGTAAATGGCCCCGGCGGGCATCAGCCGCGCCGCCGCCTCATGCAGGCTAACCTGCCAGCCGTCGGCAATCTGCTGCAGGGTTTTCCCGGCCTCTTCCGGCTGCGCTTCCGACCAGGTGATGACGATGTCGAACTCATCGGTCACCTGCTTCATATCCAGCGTCGATGAGCTGGCGGAATAGGGGTAGCAGTCGCAGGCGATCTCCTGGCGCTGGCGCATTTCATCAAAGAAGGCCAGCGTCTCACGGGTGCGACCCCAGTTTTTCGCGCCGGCGCACTTGTGGTGCGAGACCACCACCGGCACGTTGCCGTGGCGGCCAATGCGGAACGCCTCATCGAGCGCATCCAGAATCGGCTCGAACTCCGAACGCAGGTGGGTGGTATAAATTCCCCCCTCTGCCGCCAGTTCCTCGGCCAGCGCCATCACCTCTTCGGTGGTGGACTGAAACGCGCTGGCGTAGGCCAGCCCGCTGCTCAGGCCAAGCGCGCCCTGGCGCAGCGCGTCGCGCAGCTGGACGCGCATCCCGGCGATTTCGGTTTGCGTTGCCGGGCGGAACAGATCGTCCATATGATTATTACGCAGCGCGGTATGGCCAATCAGCGTGCCAACGTTCAACGACGGCTTCGCCGCCTCCACCGCGTGGGCGTAAGCGTCCACGGTGGGGTAAATAAAGTGCTCCTGCTCGCCCAGCAGGTTCATCGGGTCCGGCACGCCGTCGCGCAGGGTCGCCGTCGCCGCGCTGATCCCGCAGTTGCCGACAATCACCGTCGTCACCCCCTGGCTCAGCTTGGGCAAATAGGCCGGCATACGGATGACGTTAATGTCGTCATGGGTATGCACATCGATAAATCCGGGCGCCAGCACGCGCCCCTGCCCGTCAATCACCTGCTCCGCCGGCAGGTTTAGCGCCGGGGCCACTTCCACAATTCGATCGCCCTTCACCGCCACGTCGCCGCGAAACTGCGGTCCGCCGCTGCCGTCAATGACCGTGACGTTTTTGAAAAGCCAGTTAACTTTCATCGCAATTACTCCCTTTCAACTCTGCCGACAAGTTAACCATTTACAAGGCGGAAAAACAGTGGAAAACTACGCAAAAACCAGATCAAATTATGATACTTTTATTCATAAATAACGAAATAAAGCAAATAAATATATGTTTTTCAATTAATTATAATTGATACTCAGCTTTAATCCGAGCTTAAACCCTGAAAGGATAATGTTATGAAATACCATCAAGATACGCTGATTCCGCATAAGGCCGCCGTCATGTCCGCCCCGGCGAATCTGCTGGCGGAGGAGGTCTGCCTCCCTGCCGCGCTGCTGAAAAAAACGGCGCTGGAGAATAACATCGCCTGGATGCAGCGCTATGCCGACGCGCGCGGCGTCTCGCTGGCGCCGCACGGCAAAACGACGATGACGCCGTGGATTTTTCAGGCCCAGCAGCGGGCGGGCGCATGGGGGATCGGCGTAGGCAGCGCCTGGCAGGCTGGCGCGGCGATGGCCAGCGGGGTTGAGCGCGTCCTGATGGTCAATCAGTTGGTCGGCAGGGCGAATATGCAGGCGGTTTCGCGGCTGAAAGCGCATTACCGGGCGGCGGATTTTATCTGCTGTATCGATAGCCTCGCCAACGCCCGCGCGCTGTCGGCCTTTTTCAGCGAACGCCGGCAAACGCTGGACGTGCTAATTGAGCTGGGCGTGGCCGGCGGGCGCTGCGGCTGCCGCAGCGTTGACGATGCGCTAACCCTGGCGCAGGCCGTCGCGGGCCTTCCGGGCCTCAAGCTGCGCGGTCTCGAACTGTATGAAGGGGTGTTACACGGCGACGATCCGCAGCCGCAGGTGGAGGCTCTGCTGCGCCAGGCCGCTGATTTGGCCTGCCGGATGGAGCATCTGGTTGAGGGGGAGTTTGTGCTGACCGGAGCCGGTACCGTCTGGTACGACGTGGTGTGCAATATCTGGCTGGCGGCGAAGAAACCGGCGTGCTGCCGAATCGTTATCCGTCCCGGATGCTATATCACCCACGACCGGGGGATCTACGATATCGCGCAGAAAGCGCTGGTGGCGCGCGATCCGATCGCCTGCGATCTGGGCGGCGATTTAACCTCGGCGCTGGAGCTGATGGCGATGGTCCAGTCGGTGCCGGAAGCGGATCGCGCGGTGGTCAACTTCGGTAAACGCGACTGCGCCTTCGACGCCGGGCTGCCGCAGCCGATCGCCCGGTATCGCAACGGCGAGCGGCTGTCCGCAGAGGGGATCGAAAGCGTCGGGATCATGGATCAGCACTGTATGCTGCGCCTCGCGCCCGGCAGCGACGTGCAGGTCGGCGATATTCTGGTGTTCGGCACCTCGCACCCGTGCCTGACGTTTGATAAATGGAAAACCCTGCTGCTGGTGGATGAGCAGTATAACGTGCTGGAAGAGCTGGATACCCTGTTCTGAAGAACGCCTTCTCCCGGAGGCGGCGCGCTGCGCCTGTCCGGGCTACCAGACGGTAAACCGTAGCCCGGACAGGTGCGCCAGCACCGCCTCCGGGATGTTTTTCGCGCGGACAACGCATTACGCCTCTTCCTCGCCCCGCGTTCCATTCCCCAGGGCGATAAACTCCTCCAGCAGCGCGGTAAGCTGGCGCATTTTTTCGACGGTAAACTCGGCTTCTATCTGGCGATAGGCTTCTTCGACCTGGGCCTGGGCGCTTTCATACAGCTTCAGGCCCGCCGGGGTCAGCGAAACGTACAGCTTGCGCTGATCGTTAACCGGCTTTAAGCGCAGCACCAGGCCGTCGCGTTCCATACGGGTCAGGATGCCGGTCAGGCTCGGGCGTAAAATACAGGCGCGAAAGGCCAGGTCGTGAAAATCCATCGACGGATTTTCGGCGAGGATCCGCACGATACGCCACTGCTGCTCGGTAAGATTATGGCGTTTAACAATGGGCCGAAAGTGGGCCATCGCCGCTTCCCGCGCCTGCAGCAGCGCGATAGTTAACGAATCATGCATCACATACCTCTGAATGAAATTCCTCATCTGTTAATAAGTTAATAATTAGCCTTAATTGCCGCAGAAGGCAACCGGTTTCTGTCTTTGAAAAGTACCAGATGGTACAAAGAAATTTAATTACCAATTGATTTAAAACATAAAAATTAAAATTCTGTAAATATATTGTTAATCCGATCACAAAACATTCACTTCTGTTTGCCAAACCTTCCTGCAAAGCATAAAAGATGATCATTAACATATTAATGAAATTCGTTATTCCCAAATCTGCAGCAGAGGAGTGGTCAATGAAAGGCACCATCTTCGCCGTGGCGCTTAACCACCGCAGCCAGCTCGACGCCTGGCGCGAAGCGTTCCAACAGGCTCCCTATAAAACCCCGCCGAAGACCGCGGTCTGGTTTATCAAACCGCGCAACACCGTTATCGGCGACGGCGAGAGTATCCCCTATCCGGACGGTGAAACCGTGCAGAGCGGCGCCACCGTGGCGCTGATCGTTGGTAAAACCGCGCGCAAAGTCGCCGCAGAAGACGCTGCGGCTTATATTGCCGGGTACGCGCTGGCCAACGACATCAGCCTGCCGGAAGAGAGCTTCTATCGTCCGGCCATCAAAGCCAAATGCCGCGACGGCTTCTGCCCGCTGGGCGCCCTCGCGCCGCTCAGCAACGTCGATAACCTGACCATCATCACCGAAATCAACGGTCGCGAAGCGGACAGCTGGAATACCGCCGATCTTCAGCGCTCCGCCGCCGAGCTGCTAAGCGCCCTGAGCGAATTCGCCACCCTCAATCCCGGCGATGCGATTCTGATCGGTACGCCCCACACTCGCGTTACGCTGCGCCCCGGCGATCGCGTACGCCTTCTCGCCGAGGGCTTCCCGGCGCTGGAAAACCCGGTGGTTGCTGAAGGAGAGCTGGCATGAGACGAGCACGTATTGAGTGGCAAGGACAGCGGCACGATGTCCAGGTTAATGAACGCGGTCAGGTCAAGCTCGCCAACGGCAGTCTGCTTAAGGAAGGCGAGTTTCGCTGGCTGCCGCCCGCCAACGGCACCCTGTTCGCGCTGGGCCTGAACTACGCCGATCACGCCAGCGAGCTGGCGTTTACGCCGCCAACGGAGCCGCTGGTATTTATCAAAGCGCCCAACACCTTTATCGGCCACCGGCAGGAATCAGTGCGCCCGGATAACGTCGAGTACATGCATTACGAGGCGGAACTGGTGGTGGTGATTGGCAAAACCGCGCGTAAGGTCGCCGAAGCCGACGCTATGGCGTACGTAGCCGGCTACACCGTCTGCAACGATTACGCCATCCGCGACTACCTGGAAAACTACTATCGCCCCAACCTGCGGGTCAAAAGCCGTGACACCCTGACGCCGATCGGCCCGTGGATCGTCGGCAAAGAGGCGATCCCGGATCCGCATAACCTGGCGCTGTGCACCTGGGTCAACGGCGAACTACGCCAGCAGGGCACCACCGCCGATCTGATCTTCAGCATTCCGTTCCTGATCGCTTACCTCAGCGAATTTATGACCCTGCAGCCGGGCGACATGATCGCCACCGGCACGCCTAAAGGGCTATCGGACGTGGTGCCGGGCGATGAAGTGATCGTCGAAGTGGAGGGCGTCGGCCGTCTGGTCAACCACATCATCAGCCAGCAGGCATATGAGGAGAAGCTGTCATGAAAAAAATTAACCACTGGATCAACGGCAAAAACGTCGCCGGAAGCGACTATTTCCACACCACCAACCCGGCCACTGGCGAAGTGCTGGCGGAGGTCGCCTCCGGCGGCGCCGACGAGGTGAATCAGGCGGTGGCCGCGGCGAAAGAGGCGTTCCCGAAATGGGCCAATCTGCCGATGAAAGAGCGCGCGCGTCTGATGCGCCGGCTGGGGGATCTGATCGATCAGAACGTCCCGGAGATCGCCGCCATGGAGACTGCCGATACCGGTCTGCCGATCCACCAGACCAAAAACGTGCTGATCCCGCGCGCTTCGCATAACTTCGAGTTCTTCGCCGAGGTGTGCCAGCAGATGAACGGCAAGACCTACCCGGTTGACGACAAGATGCTCAACTATACCCTCGTGCAGCCGGTCGGCGTCTGCGCGCTGGTGTCGCCGTGGAACGTGCCGTTTATGACCGCGACCTGGAAGGTGGCGCCGTGCCTGGCGCTGGGTAATACCGCGGTGCTGAAGATGTCCGAACTGTCGCCGCTAACTGCCGACCGTCTTGGCGAGCTGGCGCTGGAAGCGGGTATTCCGGCGGGTGTGCTGAACGTGGTTCAGGGCTACGGCGCGACAGCGGGCGATGCGCTGGTCCGCCACCATGACGTGCGCGCGGTGTCTTTCACCGGCGGTACCGCCACCGGGCGCAACATCATGAAAAACGCCGGGCTGAAAAAGTACTCCATGGAGCTGGGCGGCAAATCGCCAGTGCTGATTTTCGAAGACGCCGATATTGAGCGCGCCCTCGACGCCGCGCTGTTCACCATCTTCTCGATCAACGGTGAACGCTGCACCGCCGGTTCACGCATCTTTATTCAGCAGAGCATCTATCCCGAGTTCGTTAAACGCTTCGCCGAGCGGGCGAACCGCCTGCGCGTCGGCGACCCGACCGACCCGAACACCCAAGTGGGGGCGCTGATTAGCCAGCAGCACTGGGAGAAAGTCTCCGGCTATATCCGCCTCGGCATTGAAGAAGGGGCGACCCTGCTGGCCGGCGGCGCGGATAAACCGACCGATCTGCCCGCCCATCTGAGAAACGGCAACTTCCTGCGGCCCACGGTGCTGGCGGACGTCGATAACCGCATGCGCGTGGCGCAGGAAGAGATTTTTGGCCCGGTAGCCTGTCTGCTGCCGTTTAAAGACGAGGCGGAAGGTCTGCGCCTGGCCAACGACGTGGAGTACGGCCTCGCCTCGTATATCTGGACCCAGGACGTCAGCAAAGTGCTGCGCCTGGCGCGCGGCATCGAAGCCGGAATGGTGTTCGTCAACACTCAGAACGTCCGCGACCTGCGTCAGCCTTTCGGCGGCGTGAAGGCCTCCGGCACCGGCCGCGAAGGCGGCGAATACAGCTTTGAAGTGTTCGCTGAAATGAAAAACGTCTGCATCTCGATGGGCGACCATCCGATCCCAAAATGGGGAGTCTGATATGGGAAAGTTAGCGTTAGCAGCAAAAACCACTCACGTACCGTCGATGTATCTTTCTGAACTGCCGGGTAAAAATCACGGCTGTCGTCAGGGAGCCATCGACGGGCACAAGGAAATCGGCAAGCGGTGCCGCGAACTCGGCGTCGATACCTTCATCGTCTTTGATACCCACTGGCTGGTCAACAGCGCTTACCACATTAACTGCGCCGACCATTTCCAGGGCGTCTATACCAGCAACGAGCTGCCGCATTTTATCCGCGACATGACCTACGACTACGACGGTAACCCGGAGCTCGGTCACCTGATCGCCGACGAAGCGGTCAAGCTCGGCGTCCGCGCTAAAGCGCACAACATCCCGAGCCTGAAGCTGGAGTACGGCACGCTGGTGCCGATGCGCTACATGAACGCCGATAAGCACTTCAAAGTGGTGTCGATCTCCGCCTTCTGTACCGTTCACGACTTCGCCGACAGCCGCAAGCTGGGCGAAGCCATTCGTAAAGCTATCGAGAAATATGACGGTACCGTAGCGGTGCTGGCCAGCGGTTCGCTGTCGCATCGTTTTATCGACGATCAGCGCGCAGAAGAAGGCATGAACAGCTATACCCGCGAGTTCGATCATCAGATGGATGAGCGGGTCGTGAAGCTGTGGCGCGAGGGTAAATTCAAGGAGTTCTGCACCATGCTGCCGGAGTACGCCGACTACTGCTACGGCGAAGGCAATATGCACGACACGGTGATGCTGCTGGGCCTGCTGGGCTGGGATAAATACGACGGCAAAGTGGAATTTATCACCGAACTGTTCGCCAGCTCCGGCACCGGCCAGGTCAACGCCGTGTTCCCGCTGCCGGAAACGGCTTAAGGAGAGCGCAGAATGCCGCATTTTATCGCTGAATGTACCGACAACATCCGGGAACAGGCTGATTTACCGGATCTGTTCAGCAAAGTGAACGACGCGCTGGCGGCGACCGGCATCTTTCCCATCGGCGGCATTCGCAGCCGCGCCATCTGGCTGGATACCTGGCAGATGGCCGACGGCCAGCATGATTATGCCTTTGTGCATATGACGCTGAAGATTGGCGCCGGGCGCAGCCTGGAGAGCCGCCAGGACGTGGGCGATATGCTGTTCACGCTGATCAAAGCCCATTTCGCCGCGCTAATGGAGAGCCGCTACCTGGCGCTGTCGTTTGAGCTCGATGAACTGCACCCGACGCTGAACTACAAGCAGAACAACGTGCACGCCTTGTTTAAATAGCGTGCGCCCGGCCAGTCCCCTCTCCTCGTTAGGGAGAGGGAGAAAACAAGCACTGCCACAAAACCCCAGGCCGGGTAAGACGCGCCAGCGTCGCCACCCGGCGCAGCAGCACCGAAAGACGTAACAGGAAGCGACTATGCTCGATAAACATACCCATACCCTGATCGCCCAGCGGTTGAACCAGGCGGAAAAACAGCGTGAACAGATCCGCGCCATCTCGCTGGATCACCCGACGATCACCATCGAAGACGCCTACGCCGTACAGCGCGAATGGGTAAATATGAAAATCGCCGAAGGCCGCGTGCTGAAAGGGCATAAAATCGGCCTGACCTCAAAAGCGATGCAGGCCAGCTCGCAGATAAGCGAGCCGGACTACGGCGCGCTGCTGGACGATATGTTTTTCCACGACGGCGGCGATATCCCCACCGACCGCTTTATCGTCCCGCGTATCGAAGTGGAGCTGGCCTTCGTGCTCGCCAAACCGCTGCGCGGCCCCAACTGCACGCTGTTCGACGTGTATAACGCCACCGACTACGTGATCCCGGCGCTGGAGCTGATTGACGCCCGCTGCCACAACATCGATCCGGAAACCCAGCGTCCGCGTAAAGTTTTCGACACTATTTCCGATAACGCCGCCAACGCCGGGGTGATCCTTGGCGGTCGACCGATTAAACCCGACGAGCTGGACCTACGCTGGATCTCCGCTCTGCTCTATCGCAACGGCGTGATTGAAGAGACCGGCGTCGCTGCGGGGGTGCTGAATCACCCGGCCAACGGCGTGGCCTGGCTGGCGAACAAGCTGGCGCCGTACGACGTCCAGCTGGAAGCCGGACAGATTATTCTCGGCGGCTCCTTTACGCGTCCGGTACCGGCGCGCAAGGGCGACACCTTCCACGTCGACTACGGCAATATGGGCGCGATCAGCTGCCGGTTTGTCTAGGAGAAACATGATGAATAACGCCTTTAAAGACGCCTTAAAAGCGGGTAGACCGCAGATTGGCCTGTGGCTGGGGCTGACCAGCAGCTACAGCGCCGAGCTGCTGGCCGGGGCCGGATTCGACTGGCTGCTGATCGACGGCGAGCATGCGCCAAACAGCGTGCAGACGATACTGGCCCAGCTGCAGGCGATCGCTCCTTACCCCAGCCAGCCGGTGGTCCGTCCGTCGTGGAACGATCCGGTGCAGATCAAACAGCTGCTGGATATCGGCGCCCAAACCCTGCTGGTGCCGATGGTGCAAAACGCCGATGAAGCGCGGCTGGCGGTGAAAGCCACCCGCTATCCGCCCGCCGGCATTCGCGGCGTCGGCAGCGCGCTGGCCCGCGCCTCGCGCTGGAACCGCGTCCCGGATTATCTCCATCAGGCCAACGACGCGATGTGCGTGCTGGTGCAGATCGAAACTCGCGAAGCGCTCAGCAATCTGCCGCAGATCCTCGATGTCGAGGGCGTGGACGGCGTGTTTATCGGCCCGGCGGATCTGAGCGCCGATATGGGCTTCAGCGGCAACCCGCAGCATCCGGAAGTGCAGGCCGCCATTGAGCGCGCCATCGCGCAAATTCGCGCGGCGGGCAAAGCGCCGGGGATCCTGATGGCCAGCGAGCCGCTGGCGAAGCGCTACCTGGAGCTCGGCGCGCTGTTTGTCGCCGTCGGCGTCGATACCACCCTGCTGGCCCGCGGCGCGGAAGCGCTGGCGGCGCGATTTGGCGCGGAAAAAACCGCCCAGGGTTCGTCAGGCGTCTATTAACGCCGGGTGGCGCTGCGCTTACCCGGCAACCCGCAGTACCCTACAAAATTCCCATTAGAGGAAAATGATAATGAGCGATACATCATCTGCCATCCCGGAAAAGTTCGATCCGGCTAATCAGCACAAGCAGCTGACGGCGCAGCAGCAGTCGGTTATCAACAAGCTCTTTCGCCGCCTGATCGTGTTTTTGTTCGTGCTGTTTATCTTTTCGTTTTTAGATCGCATCAATATCGGCTTTGCCGGGCTGACCATGGGGCAGGATCTGGGCCTTAACGCCACCATGTTCGGCCTTGCCACCACCCTGTTTTACGCTACCTACGTCATTTTCGGCATTCCGAGCAACGTGATGCTCAGCATCGTCGGCGCTCGCCGCTGGATCGCCACCATCATGGTGCTGTGGGGCATCGCCTCCACCGCCACCATGTTCGCAACCGGTCCGAACAGCCTCTATATCCTGCGCATGCTGGTAGGGATCACCGAGGCCGGTTTTCTGCCCGGCATTCTGCTCTATCTAACCTACTGGTTCCCGGCCTTTTTCCGCGCCCGCGCCAACGCGCTGTTTATGATCGCGATGCCGGTCACCACCGCGCTGGGGTCAATCGTCTCCGGCTATATCTTGTCGATGGACGGCCTGCTCAACCTGCACGGCTGGCAGTGGCTGTTCCTGCTGGAAGGCTTCCCGTCGGTGCTGCTCGGCATTATGGTCTGGTTCTGGCTTGATGATTCGCCGTCGAAGGCCAAGTGGCTGACCGCGGAAGAAAAAAAATGCCTGCAGGAGATGATGGATAACGACCGCCTGACGCTGGTCCAGCCGGAAGGGGCAATCAGCCATCACGCCATGCAACAGCGCAGCCTGTGGCGGGAAGTGTTCACGCCGATCGTGCTGATGTACACCCTGGCCTATTTCTGCCTGACCAATACGCTCAGCGCGATCAGCATCTGGACGCCGCAGATCCTCAAAAGCTTTAACGAAAGCAGCAGCAATATCACCATCGGCCTGCTGGCGGCGATCCCGCAGATTTGTACCATTCTCGGGATGATCTACTGGAGCCGCCACTCCGATAAATACCAGGAGCGTAAGCACCACACCGCCCTGCCGTTCCTGTTCGCCGCCACGGGCTGGCTGCTGGCCTCGGCCACCGATCACAGTCTGATCCAACTGTTCGGGATCGTGATGGCCTCCACCGGATCGTTTAGCGCGATGGCCATTTTCTGGACCACGCCGGATCAGTCGATCAGCCTGCGCGCCAGAGCGATCGGCATCGCGGTGATCAACGCGACCGGCAATATCGGATCGGCGCTCAGCCCCTTTATGATCGGCTGGCTGAAGGATATTACCGGCAGCTTTAGCAGCGGCCTGTGGTTCGTCGCCGCCCTGCTGGTCATCGGCGCGGTGATTATCTGGGCGATTCCGATGAAAGGATCGCGTCCGCGCGCGACGCCGTAAGGAGCCGCTATGTGCCAGAGCCCTGTTACCAATATCGATATGAATAAAGAGTACGATGAGAGTCTGGGGACGGAAGAGGTGCATTATCAATCGTTTGCCCGGATGGCGGAGTTCTTTGGCCGCGATATGCAGGCGCACCGCCACGACCAGTATTTTCAGATGCACTTTCTCGATACCGGGCAGATTGAGCTACAGCTCGACGATCATCGCTATTCGGTGCAGGCGCCGCTGTTTGTCCTGACCCCGCCCTCGGTGCCACACGCTTTTATCACCGAGTCCGATAGCGATGGTCACGTGCTGACGGTGCGCGAGGATCTGGTCTGGCCGCTGCTGGAGGTGCTGTACCCCGGCACCCGGGAGGCCTTCGGCCTGCCGGGCATCTGCCTGTCGCTGGCCGATAAGCCCGAGGAGCTGGCGGCGCTGGCGCACTACTGGCGGCTGATTGAACGAGAATCGACCTCGCAGCTGCCGGGGCGGGAACACACCCTGACGCTGCTGGCGCAGGCGGTGTTCACCCTGCTGCTGCGCAACGCGAAGCTTGACGACCATGCGGCCAGCGGGATACGCGGCGAGCTCAAGCTGTTCCAGCGGTTTAACCAGCTGATCGACAGCCACTACCACCAGCACTGGACGGTACCAGATTACGCCTGCGAGCTGCATCTGACCGAATCCCGGTTAACCGATATTTGCCGCCGCTTTGCCAACCGACCCCCCAAGCGGCTGATTTTCGACCGGCAGCTGCGCGAGGCCAGGCGATTACTGCTCTTCTCCGACAGTACGATCGGTGAGATAGCCTGGCAGTTGGGATTTAAGGATCCGGCCTATTTCGCCCGCTTTTTTAACCGCCTGACGGGCTGTTCGCCGAGCGCGTTCAGAACGCAAAAAGTACCGGTGTCTTAGGATCGTCCCGGAGGCGATGCCGCGCATCTGTCCGGGCTACCGGCCCGCAGACGGCGGTGAACCCGTAGCCCGGGCAAGGCGCGTCAAGCGCCGCCCCCGGGAGCAGAGCGCAGAGTCGCTGAATGTCCCGCAGGCGATGCCGCGCATCTGTCCGGGCTACCGATCCGCAGAAAGCGGTGAACCCGTAGCCCGGGCAAGACGCGTCAAGCGCCGCCCCCGGGAGCAGAGCGCAGAGTCGCTGAATTTCCCGCAGGCGATGCCGCGCATCTGTCCGGGCTACCGATCCGCAGAAAGCGGTGAACCCGTAGCCCGGGCAAGGCGCGTCAAGCGCCGCCCCCGGGAGCAGAGCGCAGAGTCGCTGAATGTCCCGCAGGCGATGCCGCGCATCTGTTCGGCTACAAATTCAAAACCCGCGCTGACTTATCGCCCGGTTCACCGGGGAGCCTGGCCGGAAAATAGAAAAACCGACCCCGATCACATAACCCAATCCCGCCTGAAAAGTACCGACCGTTGACCTAAAAGTCTCTTCACGAAAGCCGCGTTAACCGCTTCAATTGAACAACAAAAACAAAACATAAATTTAACATCGCATTCCGATTAATACTGAAGAGGTCACCTATGAAACCTGAAAACTTCCGTGCAGATACCAAGCGCCCGTTAACCGGTGAAGAGTACCTGAAGAGCCTGCAGGACGGCCGCGAAATCTATATTTACGGTGAACGCGTTAAAGACGTGACCACCCATCCGGCGTTCCGCAACGCCGCCGCCTCCGTCGCCCAAATGTACGACGCGCTGCATAAACCCGAGCTGCAGGATACCCTGTGCTGGGGCACCGACACCGGCAGCGGCGGCTACACCCACAAGTTCTTCCGCGTGGCGAAAAGCGCCGATGACCTGCGCCAGCAGCGCGACGCCATCGCCGAATGGTCGCGCCTAAGCTACGGCTGGATGGGCCGCACCCCGGACTACAAGGCCGCGTTCGGCTGCGCGCTCGGCGCGAACCCGGGATTTTACGGCCAGTTCGAGCAGAACGCCCGCGACTGGTACACCCGCATCCAGGAAACCGGCCTGTACTTTAACCACGCCATCGTCAACCCGCCGATCGATCGCCATAAGCCCGCCGATGAAGTGAAAGATGTTTATATCAAGCTGGAGAAAGAGACCGACGCTGGGATCATCGTCAGCGGCGCGAAGGTGGTGGCCACCAACTCGGCGCTGACCCACTACAACATGATCGGCTTCGGCTCGGCGCAGGTGATGGGCGAAAACCCCGACTTCGCGCTGATGTTCGTCGCGCCGATGGATGCCGAAGGCGTTAAGCTTATCTCCCGCGCCTCCTATGAGCTGGTCGCCGGCGCCACCGGATCGCCGTACGACTATCCGCTCTCCAGCCGCTTCGACGAAAATGATGCGATCCTGGTGATGGATAACGTGCTGATCCCATGGGAAAACGTCCTGATCTATCGCGACTTCGACCGCTGCCGCCGCTGGACGATGGAAGGCGGCTTCGCCCGCATGTATCCGCTGCAGGCCTGCGTGCGCCTGGCGGTGAAGCTCGATTTCATCACCGCCCTGCTGAAACGCTCGCTGGAGTGTACCGGCACCCTTGAGTTCCGCGGCGTGCAGGCCGAGCTCGGCGAAGTGGTGGCCTGGCGCAATATGTTCTGGGCGCTGAGCGATTCAATGTGCGCCGAAGCGACGCCGTGGGTCAACGGCGCGTATCTGCCGGATCACGCCGCGCTGCAAACCTACCGCGTGATGGCGCCGATGGCCTACGCCAAAATCAAAAACATTATCGAGCGCAGCGTCACCAGCGGCCTGATCTACCTGCCGTCCAGCGCCCGCGATCTCAACAACCCGCAGATCAACGAATACCTGGCGAAATACGTGCGCGGATCGAACGGTATGGATCACGTCGAGCGTATCAAGATCCTCAAACTGATGTGGGACGCGATCGGCAGCGAATTCGGCGGCCGCCATGAGCTGTATGAAATCAACTATTCCGGTAGCCAGGATGAGATTCGCCTGCAGTGCCTGCGTCAGGCGCAAAGCTCCGGCAACATGGACAAAATGATGGCGATGGTGGATCGCTGCCTGTCCGAGTACGACCAGAACGGCTGGACGGTGCCGCATCTGCACAACAATACCGATATCAACATGCTGGATAAGCTGCTGAAGTAACCGGCAGCGGGAGGTCACAATGCAATTAGATGAACAACGTCTGCGTTTTCGCGATGCCATGGCCAGTCTGTCGGCCGCCGTTAACGTCATCACCACCGAAGGCGAGGCGGGCCGCTGCGGTATCACCGCCACCGCGGTCTGTTCGGTGACCGATACGCCGCCGTCGGTGATGGTCTGCATCAACGCCAATAGCGCGATGAATCCGGTGTTTCAGGGCAACGGCAAGCTGTGCATCAACGTGCTGAACCACGAGCAAGAGGAGATGGCCCGCCACTTCGCCGGCATGACCGGGATGACGATGGACGACCGCTTCGGCCTCAGCGGCTGGCAAAAAGGCGCGCTGGGCCAGCCGGTGCTGAAAGGCGCGCTGGCGAGCCTCGAAGGCGAAATTAGCCAGGTGCAGACCATCGGTAGCCATCTGGTCTATCTGGTGGAAATCAGGAATATTACCCTGAGCCAGCAGGGCCACGGGCTGATCTACTTTAAGCGCCGCTTCCATCCGGTGATGATGGAGATGGACGTCGTGGCGTAGTTTTGCTTCCCCTCTCTCGCGGGAGAGGGGATTGTCTGTTTTCTCCGCTCGTCACAGTGAGAATATCCCTGTGATCTCAATCACATATTTAAGCCCGCCGGGATTCCTGCCCAACCGCTTACCCCCGCAAGTGACCGCTTAACCCTACATATAACCACTCACAGATTTACCCAACTTTACGCGCGCGACGTTCTGGCAAGATGGTCCCCAGCATAGCTTATCAATGCCTCCTCAAACCCTAACTAAACCCAGACGGCTTCGGCCCATTATTCATCTTATTAAGCCAGGTTTTACTATGGATACTAAAAAGTTATTCAAGCACATACCCTGGGTGATTCTTGGAATCATCGGGGCATTTTGCCTCTCGGTCGTCGCTCTGCGCCGCGGTGAGCACGTCAGTGCGCTGTGGATCGTGGTGGCGTCGGTTTCCGTCTACCTCGTCGCCTACCGTTATTACAGCCTGTATATCGCGCAAAAGGTAATGAAGCTCGACCCTACGCGCTCCACGCCTGCGGTGATTAACAACGATGGCCTGAACTACGTTCCGACCAACCGCTACGTGCTGTTTGGCCACCACTTTGCCGCTATCGCCGGCGCCGGTCCGCTGGTGGGCCCGGTGCTCGCCGCGCAGATGGGCTACCTGCCGGGTACCCTGTGGCTACTGGCGGGCGTGGTGCTGGCCGGGGCGGTGCAGGACTTTATGGTGCTGTTTATCTCCTCGCGCCGTAACGGCGCCTCGCTGGGGGAAATGATCAAGCAGGAGATGGGGCCGGTACCGGGATCCATCGCCCTGTTCGGCTGCTTCCTGATAATGATCATCATCCTCGCGGTGCTGGCGTTGATCGTGGTGAAAGCGCTGGCGGAAAGCCCGTGGGGCGTGTTTACCGTCTGCTCGACCGTGCCGATTGCCCTGTTTATGGGGATCTATATGCGCTTCCTGCGCCCAGGCCGCGTAGGCGAAGTGTCGGTGATTGGTATCGTCCTGCTGGTGGCGTCCATTTACTTCGGCGGCATCATTGCCCACGACCCGTACTGGGGCCCGGCGCTGACCTTTAAAGACACCACTATTACCTTTACCCTGATCGGCTACGCGTTTATCTCCGCGCTGCTGCCGGTGTGGCTGATTCTGGCGCCGCGTGACTACCTGGCGACCTTCCTGAAAATCGGCGTTATCGTCGGCCTGGCGCTGGGGATCGTTATCCTCAACCCGGACCTGAAAATGCCGGCGGTGACCCAGTACATTGACGGTACCGGCCCGCTGTGGAAAGGCGCCCTGTTCCCGTTCCTGTTTATCACCATCGCCTGCGGCGCGGTCTCCGGCTTCCACGCCCTGATCGCTTCCGGCACCACGCCGAAGCTGCTGGCTAACGAAACCGACGCCCGCTTTATCGGCTACGGCGCGATGCTGATGGAGTCCTTCGTGGCGGTGATGGCGCTGGTAGCGGCCTCAATCATCGAACCGGGCCTCTACTTCGCGATGAACACCCCGCCGGCGGGCCTCGGCATCACCATGCCGAACCTGCACGAAATGGGCGGTGAAAACGCCGCGCTGATTGCCGCGCAGCTAAGGGATGTCACCGCGCACGCGGCGGCGACCGTCAGCTCCTGGGGCTTTGTGATTTCACCTGAGCAAATCCTGCAAACCGCGAAAGATATCGGCGAACCGTCGGTACTCAACCGCGCGGGCGGTGCGCCGACGCTGGCTGTGGGTATCGCTCACGTGTTCCACAAAATCATCCCGATGGCGGATATGGGCTTCTGGTACCACTTCGGTATTCTGTTTGAAGCGCTATTTATCCTCACCGCGCTGGATGCCGGTACCCGCGCAGGCCGCTTTATGCTGCAGGATCTGCTGGGCAACTTCGTACCGTTCCTCAAGAAAACCGACTCGCTGGTGGCGGGTATTATCGGCACCGCGGGCTGCGTCGGCCTATGGGGCTACCTGCTGTATCAGGGCGTGGTCGACCCGCTGGGCGGCGTGAAGAGCCTGTGGCCGCTGTTCGGTATCTCTAACCAGATGCTGGCCGCCGTGGCGCTGGTGCTCGGCACCGTGGTGCTGGTCAAAATGCAGCGCACCAAATACATCTGGGTCACCGTGATCCCGGCCGCGTGGCTGCTGCTGTGCACCACCTGGGCGCTGGGCCTGAAACTGTTCAGCACCAACCCGCAGATGGAAGGTTTCTTCTTCATGGCGCAGCAGTATAAAGAGAAGATCGCCGCCGGCGGCGAACTGACCGCGCAGCAGATTGCCAACATGAACCATATCGTGGTGAACAACTACACCAACGCGGGTCTGAGCATTCTGTTCCTGGTGGTGGTCTACAGCATCATCTTCTACGGCATCAAAACCTGGCTCAACGTGCGCAACAATAAAGTGCGTACTGACAAAGAGACGCCGTACGTGCCGGTACCGGAAGGCGGCGTGAAGACCTCTTCGCATCACTAAACCTTAATGCCGGATGGCGCTACGCTTATCCGGTCTACACAAGCGAATGTTTGTAGGCCGGATGAGGCGCTAGCCGCCATCCGGCTTTATTCGTTCTCTGGGACTCACAATGTTTGGTAACTTAGGTCAGGCAAAAAAATACCTCGGTCAGGCGGCAAAAATGCTGATCGGCATTCCGGATTACGACAACTACGTCGAGCATATGCAGACCAACCATCCGGACAAGCCGTACATGACCTATGATGAATTCTTTCGCGAACGCCAGCAGGCTCGCTACGGCGGCGATGGCAAAGGCGGCGTGCGCTGCTGTTAATGGAGGTAAACATGGCACCGATTGCAGTCACCCTGCTGACCGGTTTTCTTGGCGCGGGTAAAACCACCCTGCTGCGTCATATTCTGAACGAACGGCACGGCTTTAAAATTGCCGTTATCGAAAATGAATTTGGCGAAGTCGCCATCGATAACCAGCTTATCGGCGATCGCGCCACGCAGATTAAAACCCTGACCAACGGCTGTATCTGCTGTACCCGCTCCAACGAGCTGGAAGACGCCCTGCTCGATCTGCTCGACAGCCGCGATCGCGGAGACATCGCTTTTGACCGGCTGGTGATCGAATGCACCGGCATGGCCGACCCCGGCCCGATCATCCAGACCTTTTTCTCTCACGATGTGCTGTGTGAACGCTATCTGCTGGATGGCGTGATTGCGCTGGTTGACGCGGTGCACGCCGACCAGCAGATGAATCAGTTCACCATCGCCCAGTCGCAGGTGGGCTACGCCGATCGCATTCTGCTCACCAAAACTGACGTGGCGGGCGACAGCGACAAGCTCCGCGAACGGCTGACGCGTATTAACACCCGCGCGCCGATTTACAACGTTACCCACGGCGATATCGATCTGAACCTGCTGTTTAACACCAGCGGCTTTATGCTGGAGGAGAACGTGGTTAGCAGCAAACCGCGCTTCCACTTTATGGCCGATAAGCAGAACGACGTGTCGTCTATCGTGGTGGAGCTGGATTATCCGGTGGATATCAGCGAGGTGTCGCGGGTGATGGAAAACCTGCTGCTCACCTTCGCAGAACAGCTGATGCGCTATAAAGGGATGCTGTGGATCGACGGCGAGCCCAACCGCCTGCTGTTCCAGGGGGTTCAGCGGCTATACAGCGCCGACTGGGATCGGCCGTGGGGCGATGAACGGCCGCACAGTACCCTGGTGTTTATTGGGATACAGCTTCCGGAAGATGAGATTCGCACCGCCTTTGAAAGCCTGCGCAGGTAGCCACGCAGCTCATCCCCCTCTTCAGGAGGGGGAATACGCGCATGAAAATGTAAAAATTTACTTTTATATGTAACAACAGAAACCTTTTTGGAAATAATTAGAAAGGCAATTATTGCGTTTATAACCGCTTTTTCTCGCCTGTTCAGCGAATATTTAGCCAAAAGATTCAACTCACGCTCAACGGCCAAAGATTACCCATTGACAGCGCCGTAAAAACAACTAACAAACAACACAAATAAATATATCTAATAACAAAATTAGCATAAAACAGCCATCGCTAGCTGATTTGCAGTCATAAAAATCGATTGTTAAGGTGCCCTCCGCGTAATGTAATGATGAGGCACAAACCATGAAAAAGCTGAATATCCTTCTCCTCACGGCCTTGACCGCCGTCTCGGGATCCGCACTGGCGATGGGCGGTACCGTTGAGCAGGGCAAGAACTTCACCAACCTGAATCTGGAAATGGGGAAATCCTCCTCTGGCCTGTATGTGGAAAGCAACTGGCTCAAAAATACCGATGACGGTACCCAGACAGGCGGCGTCGGCGCGGGTTATAACCTGGAACTCGGCCCGGTGATGCTCAATGCCGGCGCGAAAGCTATCTACCTGGGTCCCAAAAAAGGCGATAACGGCGTGGCCTTCCCTATCGGTGGCGGCGTCAACGTGGCCCTGACCGACAGCATCCATCTCTATGGTGAGGGCTATGCCGCGCCAGAGGGCCTGAACAACAGCGTCAAAAACTACGTTGAAGCCAACGGCGGCGTAAGCTGGACGCCCATCACCCCGGTCACGCTGAAAGTGGGCTATCGCCACGTCAGCGTCGACGGCAAAGATGGCCGCCCGGGCCACACGCTGATTGACGGCGCTTATGTCGGCGGTGGGGTTACCTTCTGATGAACGGCCGCTTCGCCGCGCTTTGCGCGCTGAGCCTCGCCGTGCTGCTGTCAGGCTGCGTCCAGTACAAATGGGTGAAACCGGGCGTCAGCGATACGGAGATGAATAAAAAGCTCACCGAGTGCGAAGCGCAGGCGCTGATCGATCTCCCCCCGGATAACGTCGTCACCGGTTCAAGCTCGGAAAAAACGGACAAAGAGAACAAGAAAAAGGATATTTCCACCAGCTATACGGTGGAGGACGCCAATGCGGGGCGCAGAGATACGCTTGTAGACAGCTGCATGTTTAAAAGCGGCTGGGATAAGATTGAAGTTCAGTGATCGCCAAAAAAACCTGCCGGATGGCAGGTTTTTGTCTTCACGCCGTTATTTATGCACGACGACCAGTTTCTGATTCACAAACTCTTTAATGCCAAGATCGGAAAGCTCGCGGCCAAACCCGGAGCGCTTAACGCCGCCAAACGGCAGCTCCGGCGCGGTATCGGTTAGCCAGTTGATATAGACCATCCCGGTTTCAATTCGCGAGGCCATACGTTTCGCCCTTTCGATATCCTGGCTGAATACGGCTCCGCCAAGGCCATAGTGCGAATCGTTGGCCAGCTTCACCGCCTCATCGTCATCTTTCACCACGTAGATTTGCGCGACCGGACCGAAGAACTCTTCGAAGTAGGCCGGGTTATCGCGGGTAATGCCGGTCAAAATGGTCGGCTCGAAAAAGCTGCCCTCCCGCTGCGCGGGTTTGCCGCCCAGGTGCAGCTTCGCGCCGTTTTTCAGCGCGTCATTCACCTGCCTGGTCAGCGTTTCCAGCGCATCTTTTGAGGAGAGCGGACCCAGCGTCGTACTCTCATCCAGCGGATCGCCGATTTTCACCTGACGGAAGGCCTCGGTAAACTGGCTCAGGAACGCGTCGGCAATTTTTTCATGCAGGATAAAGCGCTTCGCCGCGGTGCACACCTGGCCCGCGTTGTTGAGCCGCGCCTGTACACCGATCTTCACCGCCTTCGCCAGATCGGCATCGTCCAGGACCACAAAGACATCGTTACCGCCCAGTTCAAGCGTCGCTTTCTTAATGTGTTTAGCCGCCTGCGCCGCCACCACGCTACCGGCTTTTTCCGAGCCGGTCAGGGCTGCGCCCTGTACGCGATCGTCGGCGATAATCTTCGCCACCTGATCCTGAGAAATAAACAGGTTAGTCCACGCGCCTTCCGGCGCGCCGGCTTCGCGTACCAGGTGGGCGAAGGTTTCCGCACAATGCGGGACGATGCTGGCATGCTTGGCGATAACCGGGTTCCCCGCCGCCAGGTTCGGCGCCAGCACACGCATAAGCTGGTAATAAGGGAAGTTCCACGGTTCTACCGCCATCAGCACGCCGATGGGATGGTGTTCGACCCAGGCTTCACCCAGCTCGGACGGATACTTTACCGGCGCCAAAAACTGTTTGGCGTTGTCGGCGTAGTAGCGGGCAATTTGCGCGCACAGTTTCACTTCACCGCGGCTCTGCGCAATAAGCTTGCCCATCTCCTGGCTGGCGATTTCGGCCAGTTCGTCAACCCGGCTGTCGATCAGGTCAGCCAGCTTGTGCAGGATCGGTAGCCGCTGGTCAATATTTCCTTTAGCCCACTGCGAATGAGAGAGCGCATCCGCCTTCTGCAGCGCCGCTTCTACGTCCGCATCGCTGTGTGACGGGTACGCTTTGATGAGCTGATTGTTTGCAGGATTCACCGTCTGATAAGCCATATCGCATGTCTCCTTGTTATCGCTGTTAACGCAGTCATAAATACCGCACCGGTTATTAAGGGTAGTCGAGATAGCTGAGGATGCGGCCAAACTCAGAGAGATACGGAATTTTCCCGAAATGGAACGGGGAACGCTATCAGCATAAACCCCTCATAAATAACTCAAGCATATCAATAGCTTAGTGAATAGCAGCCCGGATATCTGCCTCCGACAAACCGGTAATTCTCAGCACCGTTTCCAGCGCCATCCCTTCGGCGAGCATCGTTTGAGCAATACGCAGCGCTTCGGCGCGCTGCCCCTCCTCAACGCCCTCAGGTCGACCTTCCCGCTTCCCCTGCCTGCGCCCCACTTCACGTCATCTTTCGGCGATAGTCATTAGCTTCCCCTTGTGATGCGGTACCCGCCGGGCCACTTCGCGGATAAATTTCCCCAACCGAAGCGCTTTGCCCGAGTGAATCAGATAATTAAACAGCGTTTTTAGCTGCCTGTCCTTAGCGTATCCGCTAAGCAAAATGGCCGTCAGATGTTCCACAATGCCCAGCAGATCGCGCTGACGAATATGTTTTTGCAGCAGTTCAAGTAAGGCTACTCGGCGATGCTGGACAATTTCATTCCTCGTTTGCAAGCGAGACATTTTTGTGGAAGGCGACTCGCGGTTCTTCCGCAGGCTGAAGGCATGTTATAAACAACTATCCCTCTCAGCTAAGGAGCCCACCGTGAGCCATACGCGCAATATTCAGCAAACCTTTTGGCGCGACGAACAGCTGCCCTGGCTGGAGCTGCGCAGTACCTGGAACAGCCGCCAGGCCTATAAACGTCATCGCCATCCGCAGCTCTCCATTGGGGCGATTATCGAGGGGGAAACGCGCTGTCTCTGCAATGGTCAGGAGTATCTGCTGCGGCCGGGCGATCTGATTATTATTCCCGCCCAGGCGCCCCACAGCTGTAATCCGCGCGACGGCCAGCCGCGCAGCTACCATATGCTCTATCTCGAGCTAAGCTGGTGCTGGCGACAGCTGGCAGGCGATGGGCATCATGAGCGATTGATAGCCTCCCAGCCGGTGATACGCGATGCCGAACTGTTTGCCCGGTATTTGCAGATCGTGGAATTGATGAGCCAGCAGAACACCGCCGCGTTACCCGAAAGCGTCGCCCGATTGCTGCGCGGCCTGCCGCTGCGCCCGCTCGCGCCTGCGGCGCTAAGCCAAACCAGCGCGCGTTTGTTCAGTCGTCTGGCAACCAATCTGCAGGCGCCGCCGACGCTGGATAGCCTCGCCGAGGAGTTTGCGCTGCGTAAAGAGACGCTGATCCGCGCCTTCAAGCACGATACCGGCCTGACGCCCGCCAGTTTTATCAATATCGCGCGGATTGAGTTCGCCAAATCGCGCCTGCGCGCCGGGGATACTATCGCCGATGTGGGCTACCAGGCCGGGTTTGCCGACCAGAGCCACTTTCATAAAACCTTTGTCAGCTATACCGCCGCCACGCCGCGCCAGTATGCGCAGCGCCGATCAATAACAGACAATAATTAGCGTTCGCGCTGGCGTAGGGTGACCTCAGGTTATTACTGAGGTTGCTATGGACATACTCGCTACGCTCTTTCCCTCCGCCTTCCCCGCGCTGGCGCTCTCCCATTTTGTCGCCCTGCTGAGCCCCGGGCCGGATTTTTTTCTGCTGGTGGGCTACGCCATCCGCTATCGCCTGCGCGGCAGCGTCGGCCTGTGTCTCGGTATTGCCGCCGGAAACGGTTTATATATTATTCTGGCGATTATCGGCTGGGGGATCCTGCGCCAGGCGCCGCTGCTGTTTACGGTGATTGAGCTGCTGGGCGCGGCGTATTTGCTGTGGATTGGCAGCCTGCTGCTCAGAAGCCGCCCGGCCACGCTGGCGCTGCACGGCGCCTCGGCTTCGCGCCCGTCGCTGGTGAGACAGCTTTTTCTCGGGCTGGGTTCTTCGCTGCTGAATCCGAAAAACGCGCTCTTCTACCTCGCGCTGATGACCTCCCTATTGGGACCGAACGTCACGCTGGTGCAGCAGGCCGTCAGCGGGGCATGGATGACCAGCGTGGTGCTGCTGTGGGATCTGTTGCTGGTCACGCTGATTGCGCTACCCTCGGTGCAGCGCCGCCTTTCCGCCGTCGTCTGGCGAGTCGAGCGCACGGCCGGCGCCATACTGATGGTTTTTGGCGGCTGGATTGTGTGGCAGTTTATTTTTAATTAGTATTGTCGACGACCCGATAAGGACAAAGCCTCATCATTCTCTGTACAAGAATAAACGAGGCTCTATTCTCTCTCTCTTTTAAACAATATTTATTCCGGGCTATTTGCCGTCAACATATCCATCGGCACAAATACCCACTGCTGCGCTTCCGAGCCGTTAAATTCGAAAAGAATAATCGGATTCCCCGGGTTTGTGCCGCGGTTGTAGCTGTCCATAACAAAGGTCGGATTTTGTTTGCTTTTAATAAAGCGACGTGAGCTGACTAAATCCCACCGCTGCGTCGCTTTATTCCCGCGAACCTGGAGCTCAATCGCTGCGCCTGAACCCATACGATCCTCGCGGATACCCAGCAGCAGCTCCTCACTGGCGGCCAGGACGATCTCGCCGGTCCTGTCATCAACCGACCACAGAATTTTATTTAACGGTGAGGACGCTGGTAAGATAACAGCCTTAGCCCCGGTTTGCTGATCGCTAATACCATGTCTTTTTTTGCTGTATATTTAAATATACCAATCATGATCAACTCCTTTTATAAAAGACCAGTAGCAAGAGAAATTGATTAACGTTCTCCCTGAAATAAACAATGCCTTATTTAACCTTGAGTATAATGTGATTAAGATCACTTATTAATAATTAATTTAAGAAAGAACTCATGTAAAATATATATTATGAATGTATTTAACTTTAATTATTTAAAAATAGAATTTAAGCTACGTAAATTAAATTAACCCTCCTCGTCTCTCTCGTCGGAAAAAGAGGAATCCGAATGACCAGGGCGTCAAATGGCGAAGATTTTACGCATTAGCCGTCAGGCTATATGCTTAAGACTATGGAAAAACTCGCTGAACTGAAACGCGCCAAGCTGCTGGCGCTCTCGCTGCTGCTGATTGCAGCCGCTATTTTTATCACTACCCTCGTGCTGCCGCCGACGCCATGGGTCGGTGCGCTAAAGGCTATTTCCGAAGCGGCGATGGTCGGTGCGCTGGCGGACTGGTTCGCGGTAGTGGCGCTGTTTCGCCGCATTCCGCTGCCGTTCGTTGCGCAGCATACGGCGATTATCCCGCGCAATAAGGACCGGATAGCCGATAATCTCGGCTATTTCGTGCAGGAAAAATTTCTTGATACACCGTCGCTGGTGGCGCTGATCCGCCGCTACGAACCGGCGCTGATGCTCGGTAACTGGTTCAGCCAGCCGGAAAACGCGCGGCGGGTCGGCCAGCATCTGCTGCAAGTGATGAGCGGGTTTCTCGAGCTCACCGACGATGCGCGCATTCAGCGCCTGCTGCGCCGGGCGGTGCATAAAGCAATTGATAAGGTCGATTTAACCCAAACCAGCGCCATGATGCTGGAGGGTCTGACGCGCGATAACCGCCACCAGAAGCTGCTCGATTCGCTGATTAGCCAGCTGATCGCCCTGCTCCAGCGCGACAGCTCGCGGGCGTTTATTGCCCGCGGTATCGTGCACTGGCTGGAGACCGAGCATCCGCTAAAGGCCAAACTGCTGCCTACCGAATGGCTCGGCGAGCACAGCGCTGAAATGGTTACCGACGCGGTTAACACGCTGCTCGACGAAGTGAGTCAGGATCGCGCCCATCAGATCCGCCAGGCCTTCGATCGCGCGGCGCTGAAGCTGATCGACAACCTGAAGTCCGATCCGCTGATGGCGGAAAAAGCGGACAATATCAAAGCGTATCTGAAAAACGATGAGACCTTTAACCGCTATCTGGGCGAAGTGTGGGCCGACCTGCGCGGCTGGGTTAAAAACGACGTTAATAGCGACGATTCACGCATCAAGCAGCGCATTGCCGAAGCCGGTCAGTGGTTTGGCGAAACGCTGCTCCACGATGAGGCGCTGCGCGAATCGCTGAACGAACACCTTGAGCAGGCGGCGCACCGGGTGGCCCCGGAGTTTGCCGCCTTCCTGACGCGCCATATCAGCGATACGGTCAAAAGCTGGGACTCCCGCGATATGTCGCGACAAATCGAGCTGAACATTGGTAAGGACCTGCAGTTTATCCGCATCAACGGCACGCTGGTCGGCGGCACTATCGGCCTGCTGCTGTGGCTGTTTTCACAAATTCCGGCGCTGCTGCATTTACATATTTAATTCAACTATTTGTTTTTAATGTATTTATTACACGAATATATATTAACCGCTAAAAACATATGGATATTTAGGTTGACCCTAAATTTATTGCAGTGTGAAGTGCTGAAATAGTGCGCGCATAAACGGCTATTTATGGCGTAGAGACTCAACAAGGAGCCCACCGATGTTGCAATGGATGACCCGCTTTTTTGCCCGCCATTCCGCCACCCTGTTCTTCCCGGCAGCGCTGATCCTCTATGACTTTGCCGCCTATCTGACCACCGATCTTATCCAGCCGGGTATTATCCACGTGGTGCGCGACTTTGACGCCGACGTGGCGCTGGCGCCCGCGTCGGTCAGCCTGTATATGGCCGGCGGCATGGCGCTACAGTGGCTGCTCGGGCCGCTCTCCGATCGTATCGGCCGCCGTCCGGTACTGCTCACCGGCGCGCTGATCTTTACCCTGGCCTGCTTCGCGACCCTGTTCACCACCTCAATGGAGCAGTTCCTTGCCGCGCGCTTTGTTCAGGGCACCAGTATCTGTTTTATCGCCACCGTCGGCTACGTCACCGTGCAGGAGGCGTTCGGCCAGACAAAAGCCATTAAGCTGATGGCGATTATTACCTCGATCGTGCTGATTGCGCCGATAGTTGGCCCGCTCTCCGGCGCGGCGCTGATGCACTTCGTGCACTGGAAAGTGCTGTTCGGCATTATTGCCGTCATGGGGTTTATCGCCTGGCTGGGGCTGCTGCTGAATATGCCGGAGACCGTCCGGCGCGGCGACGTCCCCTTCAGCGCCAGGGGGGTGCTGCGCGATTTCCGCGATGTTTTCCGCAACCGCATTTTTCTGTTTGGCGCCGCCACGCTCTCGCTCAGCTATATTCCACTGATGAGCTGGGTTGCGGTCTCGCCGGTTATCCTGATTGACGACGGCGGCTTAACCACCGCCGAGTTCGCCTGGACCCAGGCGCCGGTCTTCAGCGCGGTGATTATCGCCAACCTGTCGGTGGCGCGCTGGGTAAAAGATCCCACCCGCTCGCGCTTTATCTGGCGCGCGGTCCCTATCCAGATGATCGGGCTGGCGATCCTGATCCTCGGCAATCTGCTGTGGCCGAACGTCTGGCTATGGTCGGTACTCGGCACCTGCTTCTATGCTTTCGGCATCGGGCTGATTTTCCCGACGCTATTCCGCTTTACTCTGTTTTCTAACGATCTGCCAAAGGGCACCGTTTCCGCGTCGCTGAATATCGTGATCCTCAGCGTCAGCGCGCTCTCCATCGAAGCGGCGCGCTGGCTGTGGTTTAACGGCGGCAGGCTACCTTTTCATCTGCTGGGGGTGGCGGCGGGGATCGCGGCCGCGTGCTGTCTGGCAGGCTTATTAAGCCGGATACGCCAGCGACCGGAAGCCATGCTGGCGCAGGAGTAGCGCACATTGACTACTCCACGGTCCAGGCTTCGCTAAAGCTCTCGTCGGCGAACAGCTCCGTCAGGCCGCTGATCTGTTTCAGGCGCAGCACCTCATCCGCATCCATACCGAGCTCTTCGCCGATGCGCCGATCGTCCCAGCCCTGGCGATGTAAATCGCGGACGATGTCGGACATCGCCGCGATCTGGTGTTTGCCCCTGGCGCGATTATGGCGAATGGTAGCGGCGATACGCTCTTTCTGCCCTTCGCGTTCGGCATTGATGAGCGTCACCGGAAGATAACCATGCAGACGGCGGCTCAGCTCCGGGCGACTCTTACCAATCAGATGGCGGTGAAAGCCGTCCACGACCAGGTGCCGTCGCTGCTGGCGGGCTACCACTACCGGTTGGGTAAAACCATCCAGTTCGATAGAACGCTCCAGAAGTTTTTTTTCCACCGTCGCCATCACGTTAGGGTTGTAGTCATTCGCCTCAACCGTGTTGGCTTCGACCCACAGCACGCAGTCCACCGGCTCGCGGCAGAAGGGGCTGTGCTGGTGGATCAGGCTCTTCAGCTCGTTAATCGCTTTGATTTTCAAGTCAACATCGTCAAACGACTCGAGATACTCAATCACTGTCTTAGCCACATCCGGTGACATCAAAGCGTCCTCCACTCTTTACGTTTGTTACTCACCAGCCGACAGTAACGCTCATAGTGCTTAGGCTGCGTCGGGCTGAACGACAGCATCCGGCACCAGAAATCGTTTTTTAGTAGCGTCTTGCAGATACGGCGCCATGAGGGAATATCGCGATAGCCGAGATCTTTTTCCTGCTCATCGGGGATATCGTCAGGGAAACCGCGGGTCTGGTACCAGTGCAGATAAATAGCGATTTTATTGCGGTAATGCTCGGCGGTTTTCTCCGGCATGCTATCGAGCAGAAAGAGCGCATATTCGCGCCAGCTAAAATGCGCCGGTTTGCGGATTTTGGTCTTCAGCGCAAAGTAGTCGCCGCTGGCGTTGGCGTAAATCGCGCCGCTGTGCGCGCCGCATACCCGACGGCACATCCGCTCCCAGGTCTCCGGCTCAAGTATGTGATAAAGCCACAGCCCGCGCCGCTGCTCGGGGCCGAAAGGCTCGCAGACGCGCATATTTTTCAGCGGCACGCCGGCGCGATGCATCAGGTCATAGAGCGGGTTGTAGGGGAGCCGCGACTTGTGATTAAAGATCCAGATGTCGCGGGTCCGCCAGTCATAGAGGGGATAGCAGGTGTAGCTAAACCCTTCCGGCGAGGCGGTGGTCCATGGCTTATCGTCCTCAAAGCGCAGTTTGGTCGGCGAGGTAAGCGCCATGTAGCGATGCAGCGACTCGTCGGTGCGGATACCGATCAGCGAAGCGAGGCTTCTCCCGGCGGCCAGCCAGTGCGAAAAAGCCGGAACAAAGGCTTCAAACGTCATTTCAGGCTGATAAAAAGGGAAAAAACCGGCATCGGTGATGGCATCATCCGGCGGTTGCCTTACCCATTCAACCCCGGCCCGCCAGGCGACCCATTCCGGCTCGTGCTGCGATACGCCGCTCACCGTGGTCATCGGCAGCGCCACCCAGTAGAAGCGGCTTACCACGTCCTGATAGCGCTCTTTCATATTTTGCACGTGCTGGATAGTTAATAAATACTGCGCTTCCCAGTCCACGAACAATACCGCAAACTTTTTCCCTTTTTTACGCGCAACGGCCGCCGCCAGATGAAATAATACCGTCGAGTCTTTACCGCCGGAAAAAGATAAACAGACCTGCTCGAAAGTATCAAATACCCAATCCAGGCGCATCAGAGCAGCGTCAAAAACATTCATATCCAGTTTTACGCGTTTCATCCTTCACCCCTGATAAATGAATCGCCGTCAGAATGTACTTATAGAAAAAATCCGTAAGCCAGATAACCTGAAAACAGGTCTATAGATTATTCATCCAGATACCGACATGCTGAAAAAAGGCGAGCGCAACTAAATGTTATTCACATCATAAAAACCATATTATCTCATTTAAATTCATGAGGTTATGAGAATCCCTCTGATTATCTTCATTTTATCGAGAATACTGTGATCTCAGTCACAATTAGCTCCTGAGCGATTTAATCAACCTACCTCGTTGTGGCCAAAAACATCACGCCATATCACAACTGACTCCCCGCGATCGGATATAATCAGCTGCCCTGATTCACCGTAACAATATTGATTAAGGAACGCTATGAGCGATATCGATCTCAGCCCGCCGCAACGCGATCTGCTGCGCGAGAAGCTGTGTAAATACTGCGAAGAGAATTTTGAGCTGGAGCTGGAGCAATTTGACGCGGAATTCTTTGTCGACTTTATCGCGAAAGAGCTGGGTCCAATGTTTTATAACGCCGGGATTGATGCGGCCATCGCCACCCACCTTGCATTGAGCGATCGGATTCAGGAAGAGATGGATCTGAAAAAAGTCTATTAGCGGGAGATCAATAAACACACACGATAAACAGGGTTATAATGCGGCCTCTTTCATCATCTCCCGTGTACGGGGAAGGAAAACCATGTCGCTTATCACCGATCTACCCGCCATCTTTGACCACTTCTCCGCAGCCCGCCAGCAGGGTTTCCTCACGGTCATGGAGCTTAAAGAGCAAAACATACCGCTGGTTGGCACCTACTGCACCTTTATGCCGCAGGAAATTCCACTGGCCGCCGGCGCGGTGGTGGTGTCGCTGTGCTCCACCTCCGACGAGACGATTGAAGAGGCGGAAAAGGATCTGCCGCGCAACCTCTGTCCGCTGATAAAAAGCAGCTACGGTTTTGGCAAGACTGACAAATGCCCCTACTTCTACTTTTCCGACCTCGTGGTGGGCGAAACCACCTGCGACGGCAAAAAGAAAATGTACGAATACATGGCCGAATTCAAAGCCGTGCACGTGATGCAGCTGCCGAACAGCGCCAGCGATGATGCCTCGCGAGCGTTGTGGAAAGCGGAAATTTTGCGCCTGCAGAAGGCGGTGGAAGATCGCTTTGGTACGCCGATCACCGAAGCCGCCCTGCGCGAGGCGATTATCCTCAAGAACCGCGAACGGCGGGCGCTGGCGAACTTTTATCGCGTCGGGCAGCTCAACCCGCCCGCGCTCAGCGGCAGCGATATTTTAAAAGTGGTCTACGGCGCGACCTTCCGCTTCGATAAAGCGGCGCTGATCGATGAGCTCAACGACATGGCGGATCGGGTGCGCCTGCAGTGGCAAGAGGGCAAACGGCTGGAGGCGCGGCCGCGTATTCTGATCACCGGCTGCCCGATCGGCGGCGCGGCGGAAAAAGTGGTGAAGGCCATTGAGGACAACGGCGGCTGGGTGGTCGGTTTTGAAAACTGCACCGGCGCGAAAGCCACCGAGCGCTGCGTGGAGGAGACGGGTGACGTTTACGACGCCCTGACCGAGAAATATCTCGCCATCGGCTGCTCCTGTATTTCGCCAAATGACCAGCGCCTGTCCCTGCTCAGTCAAATGGTAGAAGAGTACCAGGCCGACGGCGTGGTAGACGTCATTCTGCAGGCCTGCCATACCTACGCGGTGGAGTCGCTGGCGATAAAACGCCACGTGCGCCAGCAGCACGATATCCCCTATATCGCCATTGAGACCGACTATTCGACGGCGGATCTCGGCCAGCTCAGCACCCGCGTGGCGGCCTTTATTGAGATGCTTTAGGAGCGCGCGTGACCGTTACCGTAGGGATTGATTCCGGATCGACCGCCACCAAAGGCATCCTGCTCGCCGATGGCGTGATTCAGCGCCGCTTTCTCTGTCCGACGCCGTTTCGCCCCGCCGACGCCATCGTTGAGGCGTGGGAAACGCTCCGCGCTGGCTTAAGCGAACGCCCCTTTTTAACCTTAACCGGCTACGGTCGCCAGCTGGTGGATTTTGCCGATAAGCAAGTCACCGAGATCTCGTGCCACGGGCTCGGCGCGCGGCTGCTGGCCCCGCAGACCCGGACGGTCATCGATATCGGCGGCCAGGACAGCAAGGTTATCCAGCTGGACGACGCGGGTAATCTCACCGATTTTCTGATGAATGATAAATGCGCGGCGGGCACGGGGCGCTTTCTGGAGGTGATCTCGCGTACGCTGGGGGCCAGCGTCGACCAGCTCGACAGCATCACCGAAGGCGTTGAGCCCCATGCGATTACCAGTATGTGCACGGTGTTCGCCGAATCCGAGGTCATCAGCCTGCGTTCGGCCGGGGTGCCGCCGGAGGCGATCCTCGCCGGCGTGATCAACGCCATGGCCCGACGCAGCGCCAATTTTATCGGCCGCCTGTCGGCGCAGGGCCCGCTGCTGTTTACCGGCGGCGTCAGCCGCTGCGCCGCCTTCGCGCGGAGGCTGGAGGAGCACGTGGGTATGGCGGTGCAGACGCATCCCGACGCGCAGTTTGCCGGGGCGATCGGCGCGGCGCTGATCGGTTTACGTCAGAGGAGCCGCCGGTGACGGAATATCTGTTTTTATTTCACTCAACGGTGGGGGTAGTGCGGATGCGCAAAGCCCTGCAGGCGGCGGGAGCGACCTTCCGGGTGAAGGACATTCCGCGCCAGCTGCGCGGCGGCTGCGGGCTGTGCATTTATCTGAGCTGTGAGCCGGGCGAAGAGCAGAAGTGGATTCTCCCCGGCCACACGGCAACCCTGTTTCGCGTCGCCGGGGATGATTATCAGCTGCTGGCTCAGTTTCCGCAGCAGGCGTAACCCGGCGTGAAGCGAGCACAATATCCGGGTTTAGTCCCTCACCCCAGCAGCTGGCGAACGCAGGATTTAAACACCCGCACGCCATCCGCCAGCGCGGCGCGGTCGAAGCGCATCTCCGGATGATGCAGCCCCGGCAGCAGGTCGCAGCCCAGCCCCCAGAACCCGCCCTTCACCTGTGGACGCAGGCGCAGGTAGTGGAAAAAGTCCTCGCTGCCCGGCGTACTCTTCGCTGCCGTTAAGCCGGCTTCGCCAAACGTTTCGCGAATCGCCTGGCTGACGATAGCCGTAGCCTGTTCGTCGATAATCGCGGCGGGCATCTCCTTGACGATCTGGATATCGACGGTGGCGCCGTAAGCCGCCGCGCTGCTCTCTATCGCTCGCACCACCCGCTCTTTCAACGTCGCCATGCCCTCATTTTCCGCGCTGCGCAGATCCCAGCACACGTGCGCTTTCGCCGGCACCGAGTTGGTCACTCCCGCATCGCACAGAAAGCGCGTCGCTTTAGCGCTCCAGGTCAGCGAAGGCGCCAGATGAATCCCGTTTACAGCCTGCACCGCGTGCGACGCGGCGTCCAGCGCGTTAACGCCCAGATGAGGCCGGGCGGCGTGTGCGGCTTTGCCGTGGAAATCGACCATCACCGTCGCCGAGGCGGAGTAGTACATCGCCGGCACCGCCTTGCCTTTCGGACACTCCTCCAGCGGCCTGAGATGGAAGCCGAACAGCATCTCCACGTCGTCCAGCACGCCCGCTTCCGTCAGCGCGATCGCCCCGGTGCCCAGCTCTTCAGCGGGCTGAAAGAGTATTTTCAGCTTCCCGCGCTTTACCAGCCCTTCGGTGAGGATCTCTTCCGCGGCGGTCAACACCACCGAAGAGTGACCGTCATGACCGCAGGTATGGCGAGCCTCTAAGCGGCCATCGATGATATGGCCCAGCGCATCCATATCCGCCCGCAGCGCCACGACCGGCCCCGGCTTACCGCTATCCAGCAGCGCAACAATGCCGGTGGTGCCGCCGACGTTGCGCTGCACCTGAAACCCCGCGGCTTCTAATGCATCGCCGATGTATGCCGACGTTTTGTACTCTTCAAAGCCCAGCTCCGGGATTTGATGCAGATAATTGAAATGCTCTAATGTTCGCGACACGTCTTACTCCTTGCCTTCTATTATGCAATCACGCGCATGACCAGCATGGCGATGACGGCATTGATAATGCTCACCGCCATCAGCAGCGGCCAATATTTTTTCGGGACATCCGCTACGCCGAGCAGGCGCCCCATGTACTGCAGCTGCGAACCCATGAGGAAAATCGCCGGGATCAGAATCGTGATATCCGCCACGTTGAGGGTACCTTTGCTCAACAGGCTCACCGCCACGCCGGTTCCCGCAGAGGCGGAAAGCCAGGAGGTCAGCAATACGGTAATGGCTTCCCCCGGCAGGCCGAACAGGCCCATCAGCGGCGCGCAGACGTGGCCGATGATCTGCATCACGCCGAGCAAATTGAGCATTTCAGCGATCACATAGGCCATTAATACATTCGGCATCAGATTGTTGATGGCGATATTAAATCCTTTGCGCGCGCCGATAACGAAAATATCGAACGGGTTACTGCCGACTTTTGCCGAATTATTCATTTTCAAAATCCCTTTTATAAGCGGTATTCAGAACCAGACGCGTGATTGCCGCGCCGACAAATTTCAGCACAAACATTAAAAGCAGCGGAATAATGATAGGAATGGTTAACGAAGCGAAAAGCGCTGAGCCAATTGAGAAGTAGTTATTAATCAGACCGGCCCCGGAATATTGCCAGGCGCCCATAATAACCAGATCCTTACGATTTATTTTGTCGCTGTCATACAGCTCTTTGGTCAGCGCCGCGCCGGCATCGGTACTCTGTAAATCGGTAATCAGCGCCAGGCCGGTATAGCCCGGGATCCCGAGCAGCGGGCGAAGCAGCGGGGTCAGCAGCTTATGCGCCGCGCGGATCGCCCCGTAGTGGGTAAATATCTCCAGCAGCCCCAGCGCCAGCATCACCGTCGGCACCAGCGACAGGGCAAACAGGAAACCGGCCTTGGCGCTGATGCCGCCGCTGCCGATAAAGGTGTTGGTTTCCGGCGTTTTCATGGTGCCGAACGCGCCGCCGAGGGTGGTAAAGTCAAACGCCCCCAGCCAGGCCATGCCTTCAACCTTAAACAGTAACCCGGAGAAAACTAACAATACGATGATCAGTGAAATCCAGGCTCCGGGCCCGACTTTCCACTCATTTTTCGTTTCGTCGGAGGAACATTCCAACGTTTTATTTTCACTCATACCCTATCCTCTCACATAATGAAATGTTAGTGCGATTGTTTGCAATTTGAAATTTTGTCAATTTATTGTTATTCGAATTTGTTATTTTCACTGATAAGCTTTTCCATATTCTCTTAATCAGCATCATCACCATTTCTTATTCTTCAACTTCCCGAGCATTGCCACCTTAATAGCAATCCGGGAATAAGCGATGAGAATTTTCCTCCCTGCCAGTTTTTGTCCGAATTACGATTATCTATAACTCGCCGGGATGATAAATACCTGTGAAAGGGTGTTATTGTTGACCGCAGGTCAACAAAGGAGCGAGAAACGATGTTGCATGAGAGGCCAATGAGCTATCTGTATGAAGTCGGGATTCAGGGAGGCATTCGCCGGGCCGCCGATATGCTGGGTATCAACCCGTCAGTCATCAGCCGCCAGATAGCGCAGCTGGAACGGGCGCTGGAGCTGCCGCTGCTGGAACGCCAGGGGCGAAACGTGGTGCTTACCGAAGCCGGACGTCTGCTGGCGGAGGACTACTTCGAAAGCCGTCAACGCCGGGAAAAGCTGGAAAGCCATCTGAAGGATTTACGCCACATGCGCGGCGGGACAATTTCAGTGAGGATTGGCGGCGGGCTGGTCACCACCTTTATTGAATCGGTGATGAGCACCTTTTCGCAGTCCTGGCCTAACGTGTTCGTGGATATTAGTGTCGGCAGCATGCAGGAGATGCTCAACGATATCGCCAGCGGCGAAGCGGATATGGCGGTCGCCTTCGGCCCCATCGGCAACCCGGAGCTTAAACGCCACAGCTTTCAGTGGGGCCCTATCTGCGCGGTGGTCTCTCCTGCGCATCCCATCGCAGCCCAGCGCGCCGTCACCATCGATGAGCTCACGCAATATCGCCTGATCGCGCTCACCGACAGCTTTGGCCTGCAGCGCCATATGAACGCCATGTTTAAAACCGCCGGACGGCAGTTTCATCCGGCCTATCGCTGTAACCTCTTTTCCACCGCCATGAGCCTGAGCCAGG
This sequence comes from Klebsiella grimontii, assembly GCF_900200035.1. Classification (GTDB taxonomy): domain Bacteria; phylum Pseudomonadota; class Gammaproteobacteria; order Enterobacterales; family Enterobacteriaceae; genus Klebsiella; species Klebsiella grimontii. The sequence continues at coordinate 48,116 of NZ_FZTC01000014.1, read as the reverse complement.
CGGGATTGGGGATCTCTTTTATGACCGCATACGCCGCCCGGGAAGCGATCGCCCACGGTATTCTGACCGCGGTCCCCATTGACCATCCTATCGCCAGCAGCGCCCAGTGCCACCTGCTACGCAACTCCGACCGCCGCTTTTCTCCGGCGGCGCATCATATGTGGCGGCTGCTGCACAACGCTTTTCGCGACGCGCAGCGGGCGCTGGCGGCCTGAGCTTATTCAGTCACCACGAACCGGGTTGGCGCAAAGCAGTTCAGCAGCCGATGCATAAGGAAGACCATGGTCAGCGTGACGATCAGCGCCACGGTGACGGAAGTGATGCGGTACAGATCGCTGAACACCAGGTCCTGGTCGGGATGCAGGTTCTGGCCGAACATGATGCCGATGGTGGTGATGCTGGCAAAGCCAACGCCGGCACCCACTTTCTCCATCACGTGCAGGCGTGCGCTAAACGCCAGGCCGAGGCCAATCAGCGGCATCATCAGCAGCATATGGTTGCTGAAGTCGTAGATAATCAGCTGCACCACCAGAATATAAAGGCAGGCCAGCACCACCCCCACCACCCGCCAGATCGAGCTGATCACCGCGCCGCGATAGTGCATCGGGAACAGAATTAAAATCCCCGCCATCAGCGCCGACAGCGAGTCGCTCAGGTCGCAGACCTGAAAGATCACAAAGATCATTGTCGCCACGCTGCCGGAGAGCAGCGATTCATGGCGAATACGGGCAGCATCTTTTTCAATGCGCGGCGGCGGCTTGCGCGGTTCAACGTCCGGGATGAAGTAGTTAAGCAATGCGCTAAGCGCCACCGCCATCACGCAGGCCTCCATATTGGAGAACATCAGGGTGTGCCAGTTACTGGTGGGATAGCTCATAAAGTTGAGCATCGTACTTTGACACACCACGCCCATCGACCCCAGCAGAAACAGCGGCCCCTGGCTCATAAAGCGAAAGCGCATTACGTACAGGCCAAACACCACCAGCGTCATCATCACCGGCCACTGCGACAGATAGCCGACGATCAGCACCATTTCGACGCAGTTTACCGCCGCGCTGAACACAAACTGCCGCGCCACGTGACGGTTAAACACCGGCACCAGCGACAGCAGCATCAGCGGATAAACCACGAAGAAGACGCCGTACTGCACGTCGTAGAAGGTCGAAATGCTCAGCGCGATAGTGCCGGCCACGGCGATGCGCAGCGTCTGGCGAAAATCGTTGGCCGTATAGACGATGTTGCCGTGCGGGGTGAAAACCCGCGCCAGGGTATTAATAGACATAGTGCAGCATGCTCACCAGATGGATCTGCGCGCCGGCAAAGGTGCGGGCGAACGGGCCATCGCTGTTATAGAGCTGTACCGTCGCGCGGGCCCCGGTGGGAAGTGGTTTATCCAGCGGCTCATCAAGCGCGACGTGAATGCGCATGCGCTGCGCGTCGCGCACCCAGCGGGTAGACTGCTCCGGCTGCGACAGCTGGCCATTGACCTCTTCCTGTCCGGCCAGAATACCGGCATCGCTGCTGGTGACGTGCGCCCGGAAGACTTTCCCCGGCAGCGCATCAAACACCACCGCGGCATCGGTGTTGACGCCGGTGTGGCGCAGGCTCTTCTCGCGGAAATCGGCGACGATATCGGTCTGATTGCTGACCAGCGCCAGCAGCGGCGTGGCGGCGGTGGCGTACAGACCGGGGTTAAGCTGAAGGTTGCTCACCATGCCGTCGGTTTCGGCGCGCACCTTCGTCCAGCCAAGGTTAAGCTGCGCCTCTTCCAGTGCGTTGCGGTACTTCTGCAACGTGACGTTGCGCGCATCGTCGCGCTCGCCGCGCTGGATCAGCAGATTCTGGATGCTGGCGTTGAGCGCGCTGACCGACTGCTCGCTGGTCTGCCAGGTGGTGCGCACTTTATCCAGATCCGACTGAGAGACGTTCTGCATGGTGCTCAGGCGCTGGTAGCGATCGAAGGTCACCTTATCGTTGCGCGCGGTGTACTGGGCGGTGCGCAGGTTGGCGCGGGCAGAAGCGATCTGCGCGTCCAGCTGCTGGTTGCTGAGTTTCGCCTGTTCAAGGGCGATTTGCGCCGCTTCCACTTTATTGATAAACGGCGTCGGATCCAGTTCATAGAGCAGATCGCCCTTCTTCACCTGGCTGTTGTTGTGCACATAGACATGGGAGACATAGCCGGAGACGCGCGACGAGACCGGCGTGACCACGCGCATCACGGTGGAGTCCGGCGTGAGCGGGATCCAGATATCGGCAACGATAAACCAGGCGAATATGGCCAGGAAGGCGGCAATACTCACCCTTACCCAGCGGGCAAATTTCTGTTCAGGGGTCATCATAGTGTTTTAGATCTTGTTATCTTCTTCGCGGATAGTCCGCAGATTGCAGGCAATTTGATTTAACGTGGCGCTAAAGGCGGCGAGCTGCGCTTCAGGGATAGTTTCGGTGACGCGCTGTTGATAGGTCTCAATCACGCGGTTCAGCTTCTCCAGAATAGCGCGGCCTTCCGCCGTCAGCGTCAGCAGGCGGATGCGTTTGTCATAAGGCGATGTTGAACGCAGCAGATAGCCCTGCTTTTCCAGCTGCGTGAGGGTGCGCATCAGCGGCGGCAGTTCAATGCCCTGCACCTCCGCCAGCTCGCTGACCGAGACGTTATCCCCCAGCTGATGCAGCTGCATCAGCACCGTCCAGCTTGACTGGGTCAGGCCGGTGTCGGTAATGGCAGAATCAATAATCGCGCGCCACTGGCGCACGACCATCGCCATGCGCATGCCCATCGGGCGCTGGGCAAACAGATCGTCTTCGGTCATCTTATTTTCCTCACTTAGCTGCGAAGAAAATAATACTTATCACGATAAGTATCAAGAAACGAAGAATTGATAAGCATGAATTGATAAATTCTATGAATGTATCATCCCCGGTCACGCTAGTGCTTACCGGGGCTACAGTTCTCCGCGGTCTGGTAGCCCGCACAAGGCGCGTCAGGCGCCGCCTCCGGGAAACCACCTCCAGGGCAGCTGCGGTCATCTCCCCGGTGGCGGCTAACGCCTGACCGGGGCTACGGGTTGATTACCGTTTGCGGGCCGGTAGCCCGGACAGGCGCGTCAAGCGCCGCCTCCGGGGAAATGCCGGGTAAAAAATCGCACTTTTTAATTGATCTGATCCCGGCGCAGTCCGACATCTTTTAGCTGTTCGTCGCTCATTCGCTGCAATGTTCTGCGTGTTTGTTCGCGAAGCCACCATTTTTTGATTATCCGCGCCAGAAATACGAAGCCGATAAACGGCTGTCTTGTCCGATTCTCGTGAAATTCCATCCTCTACCTCCTCACCTTGCCAGAGGCTTTATCTTCACGGATCCGGGGCTAAACAATACAGATTCACAAAATACTTTTCTTTAACATACAGATTCGCTAAAACGTACAGCAGACCTCATTTTTACCGCCAATCTGTACTGGTTTATTGATCTGTATGGCGACGATCAAGGATACAGCATGACCCGCTATCAACATCTGGCCAGCCTGCTGGCAGAACGCATCGAACAGGGGCTGTATCGCCCCGGCGAAAAGCTGCCGTCGGTACGCAGCCTGAGCCAGGAACACGGCGTCAGCATCAGCACCGTTCAGCAGGCCTACCAGACGCTGGAACAGCAGCAGCTGATCGTGCCGCAGCCGCGATCCGGCTATTTCGTGGCCCCGCGTAAAGCTCAGCCGCCGGTGCCGCCGATGTCGCGGCCGGTCCAGCGCCCGGTAGAGATCACTCAGTGGGATCAGGTGCTGACCATGCTCGACGCCCGCCACGATAAATCGATTATCCCCTTCGGCGGCGGCTCGCCGGACGTCACCCAGCCAAGCCTGAAGCCTATCTGGCGCGAGCTGAGCCGGGCAATTCAGCACAACCTTAGCGAAGTGTTGAACTACGACGAGCTGGCCGGGCGTCGCGAACTGCGCGAACAGATCGCCCGCCTGATGCTCGACGGCGGTTCGGTGGTCACCGCCAACGATCTGGTGCTTACCAGCGGCTGCCACAGCGCGCTGTCGCTGGCGCTGCTGTCGGTGTGCCAGCCCGGCGATATCGTCGCCGTCGAATCCCCTTGCTACTACGGCACCATGCAGATGCTACGCGGATTAGGGCTAAAAACCATCGAGATCCCCACCGATCCGGAAACCGGGATCAGCATCGAGGCGTTAGAGCTGGCGCTCGATCAATGGCCGATCAAAGGGGTGATCCTGGTCCCCAACTGCAATAATCCGCTGGGATTTATCATGCCGGATGCCCGCAAGCGGGCGGTGCTATGCCTCGTCCAGCGCCACGATATCGTTATCTTTGAGGATGATATCTACGGCGAGCTGGCGACCGAATACCCGCGCCCGCGCACCATCCATTCCTGGGATATCGATGGCCGGGTGATGCTCTGCAGTTCGTTTACCAAAACCATCGCTCCCGGCCTGCGCATCGGCTGGATTGCCCCCGGCCGTTATTACGATCGTCTGCTACAGATGAAGTATGCCGCGAGCGGCACCAACGTCCCCTCCACCCAGCTGGCGGCCTGTAACTTTATTCGCGAAGGCCACTACCACCGCCACGTACGGCGGATGCGGCAGATCTATCAGCGTAATATGGAGATCTACACCTGTTGGCTGCGGGAGTTTTTCCCCTGCGGAATCTGCGTTACCCGCCCGAAAGGCGGCTTTATGCTGTGGGTCGAGCTGCCGGAGCAGGTGGACATGGTCTGCGTCGCGAAGCAGCTGTGCCGGCTGAAGATCCAGGTCGCGCCGGGATCGCTGTTTTCAGCATCCGGGAAGTATCGCAACTGCTTAAGGATCAACTGCGCCCTGCCGCCGATTGAGAAGCATAAAGAGGTGATGGTGCAGCTGGGCATGGCGGTGAAGGTGGCGATGGAGTGAGGTTATAGGCTGGTCCCCGGTGGCGCTGCGCTGACCGGGCTACGGGTTCACCGCCGTCTGCGGATCGGTAGCCCGGACAAGGCGCGTCAAGCGCCGCCTCCGGGGAAGACACATGAATACCCGCCAAGGCGAGCAATATTATGAAATTACATACATTTAGTGATAGCCGACCCTTCATCACTGTTTATAAAATGCCATGATGCTGTACATTGCTTTAGCGAAGGAATTGCCATGCGAAATTACAAAGTCATTACCCCATTGTTCCCGACCTACGACCAGGCCCGCGCCATGATGAAAGCCGTAGCAGGATGCTCAGTAAAATCGGTCCGTAATATGATCTCCGCCATTCAGGAACAGACCGGCACGCCACAGAACCCGGTTGACTGGTCCGAACCGGACCACTGGATTAAGGAACGACTGAGCGGTGAGGATGCCAAAATTGCCTGGCAAATCTGGAATACAGATAACCATATACTTAACCCCCGCCACAGCTATGGTTGTTATATGTTTATCAACAACCCGCTATTCGATTTGATGCAGACCGATGAGGATGGTGGCTGGCATCCCAGTGAACAAGGACGCTTATTCCTCGCTTATGATGAAGCGACGCTGCGTAAACTGGACGATATTGAAGGCATGCTGCAGCTATTGGAATTGCTCGCCGGCCGCGAACAGGCCCGGCGCGCCGATCTGCTTCCGGAATGGCAGGCTTTCTTGCATCAGCACTCTAAATTCGCCTCTCCAAGTTCAGTTAAAACAACGCTCTATGCCCGGCTGTATAACCTGGTTGAACGTAAACTGGTGGCCCGCGAAGGGATGAGCTACAAAATTACCGATACCGGTAGAAAATGGCTTGGCAAAGCGCTGCCAGAACGCCAAACCGACCCGCGCAAAGAACTTCTGGATGCAGTGAAGCGCTACAATCAACAGCAAAAAGAGCTGCTGCGTGAACAGATCTCCACTATGAATCCCTACAAATTTGAGCATCTGGTCGGCCAACTACTGGAAGCGATGGGTTATGAACAAGTCGAGGTGACCAAAGCCTCCGGCGATAAAGGCGTGGATGTGGTCGGTAAAGTGCAGGTTGGCATCACCACTATTACCGAAGTGGTGCAGGTGAAGCGGATGCAAAATACCATTACCCGCCCGTTTATCGATCAGCTGCGCGGCGCTTTGCCCTACCACAAAGCTATTCGCGGCACGCTAATCACCACTGGAAAATTTGCGGCAAAATGCGCAGAGGCGGCGTTATTCCCCGGAGCCGCGCCGATTACGCTAATCGACGGCGATCGCCTGCTGGAACTGTTGATTGAAAACAACGTCGGGATCAGACGCAGTAATGCCGTTGAATTACTGGACGTGGATTTACAACTGTTTGATGAGCTGGAGATTGAGTAGAGGGCGAACTTCACCTCTTTTACCGTTACAATAGCCAGCAAATTTTTCCAGAACGAGTTCATCATGGCCAAAGCACCAACCAAAAAAGCCAAAGCAAAGAAAGGCTTTGAAGACACATTATGGGATACCGCGAACCAGCTTCGTGGCAGCGTTGAATCCTCCGAATACAAGCACGTGGTGCTGAGCCTCGTGTTCCTCAAATTTATCAGCGATAAGTTTGAAGCCCGCCGCAAAAAGATGGAAGACGAAGGCCAGGGCGATTTCCTCGAAATGGAAGTCTTCTATCAGCAGGACAACATCTTCTATCTGCCGGAAGAGGCGCGCTGGTCGTTCATCAAGCAGCACGCCAAACAGGATGATATTGCCGTGCGCATTGATACCGCGCTCTCCACCATTGAGAAGCGCAACCCGACGCTGAAAGGCGCGCTGCCGGACAACTACTTCAGCCGTCAGAATCTGGAAACCAAGAAGCTGGCGTCGCTTATCGACACCATCGATAACATCGAAACGCTGGCCCACGAAACCGACGTGGAAGCGCTGTCGAAAGAAGACCTGGTCGGTCGCGTGTATGAATACTTCCTCGGCAAGTTTGCCGCCACTGAGGGTAAAGGCGGCGGCGAGTTCTATACGCCAAAATGCGTGGTGACGCTGCTGACCGAAATGCTCGAACCGTTCGAGGGCAAAATCTATGACCCCTGCTGCGGTTCGGCGGGGATGTTTGTGCAGTCGGTGAAGTTTGTCGAAAGCCATCAGGGGAAAAGCCGTGATATCGCCCTGTACGGTCAGGAGCTGACGGCCACCACCTACAAGCTGGCGAAGATGAACCTTGCCATTCGCGGCCTCTCCGCCAACCTCGGCGAGCGCCCGGCGGACACCTTCTTCAGCGACCAGCACCCGGACCTGAAAGCCGACTATATTCTGGCCAACCCGCCGTTTAACCTGAAAGACTGGCGCAACGATGCCGAGCTGACCAAAGACCCGCGCTTTGCTGGCTACCGCACGCCGCCGACCGGTAACGCCAACTACGGCTGGATTTTGCATATGCTTTCCAAGCTGTCGGCCAACGGTACCGCCGGTTTTGTGCTGGCGAACGGCTCGATGAGCTCCAACACCAGCGGCGAAGGAGAGATCCGCGCGCAGATGATCGAAAACGATCTGATCGACTGCATGATTGCCCTGCCCGGCCAGCTGTTCTTCACCACCCAGATCCCGGTGTGCCTGTGGTTTATGACTAAGTCGAAGGCGGCCGATCCGGCCAAAGGCTATCGTAACCGTCAGGGCGAAACGCTGTTTATCGATGCGCGTAACCTTGGCACCATGATCAACCGCACCATCAAAGAGCTGACGGCGGACGACATCGCCATCATCGCCGACACCTACCATGCCTGGCGCAGCACACCGGAAGAGCTGGTCGAGCGCGTTAAGCGCGGCGACAGCAAGCTGGCGCAGTACGAAGACCAGGCCGGGTTCTGCAAGGTCGCGACTATTGCAGAGATGAAGGCTAACGACTATGTGCTGACGCCGGGCCGCTACGTCGGTGCCGCCGAGCAGGAAGACGACGGCGTGGCATTTGAAACCAAAATGCGCGAGTTGTCGCAGACGTTGTTTGCGCAGATGAAGCAGGCGGAAGAACTGGATAAAGCCATTCGCCAGAACCTGGAGGCGTTGGGTTATGGGGAGTAAGTGGAAAGAATGTGAATTAGGCGATTTTATTGAGCTTAAACGTGGTTATGATCTTCCTAAAAGCACTCGAAACGAAGGTAGCATCCCAATAATTTCCTCATCAGGTTTTACTGATTTCCATGACAAACCAATGGTTAAGGGGCCTGGTGTAGTAACAGGTCGATATGGAACAATTGGTGAGGTTTTCTATTCTGAAGAAGATTTTTGGCCTCTCAATACAACACTTTATGTTGTTGACTTTAAGGGAAACGATCCTTTATTCGTGTATTACCTTCTTCAGACAATTTCGTATGCAGACTATACAGATAAAGCAGCAGTACCAGGAGTAAACAGAAATCATCTGCACAAGGCCAAAGTTAAAGTACCTATTTATCTAGATATCCAACAAAAAGTGGCTGCCCAGCTTTATCAATTAGAGAAAAGAGTCACGCTTGGTAAGCAAATCAACCAAACCCTGGAACAAATGTCACAAACCCTGTTCAAATCCTGGTTTGTGGATTTTGACCCGGTGATTGATAACGCGCTGGATGCGGGAAACCCAATCCCGGAAGCGCTGCAATCTCGCGCCGAACTGCGTCAAAAAGTACGCAGTAGTGCAGATTTCAAACCACTTCCGGCGGATATCCGTGCACTGTTCCCGGCTGAATTTGAAGAAACAGAGTTGGGTTGGGTGCCGAAAGATTGGTATCACAAAAATGCTGAAGAAATCGCAACAATTTCTATCGGGAAAACACCTCCACGTAATCAAAAGGAGTGCTTCAGCCACAAAAAAGACAGCAATTACACATGGGTCTCAATTAAGGATCTTGGTAATTGCAATGTATTTATTAAAGAAAGCAGTGAATATTTAACTACTGATGCAGTAAATAACTACAACGTAAAGATTGTACCTAAAGGAGCTGTTTTATTAAGCTTCAAACTGACTATTGGCCGAATAGCGATAGCAGAGAGCATATTAACCACCAATGAGGCTATTGCTCATTTTTATAATATGAAGCATGGGGTCAACAAAGAGTATCTGTATTCATACTTACAGCATTTTGATTACAATACTTTAGGAAGTACATCCTCTATTGCAACGGCTGTCAACTCTAAGATCATAAGAAAAATCCCCATTCTTTTACCTGATACTGATATACTGCATCAATATAAAATATCAACAGATATCATATTTAAAAGAATAAGCTTCAACAATCGAAATACATATGATCTAACCGCCCTTCGCGACACTCTGCTCCCCAAACTTATCTCCGGCGAGCTGTCTCTGGAGGATCTCCCGGATTTAGTGAACCAAACCGAACCCGCATAATGCATTTTGCCCCTGTTAAATCAGGGGCTTTCTGGTAAGGTTTTCTTTAGTTACAGGAACCCTTACCAGAAAACCAGCCAGGGCCGGAGCGAGATATGCATCTCTCATTCAGTGAAGCGAAGTTAGAACAAGCCATTATCGAACTGCTACAGGATCAGGGCTACCAACATCTGATCGGCGATGATGTGCCGCGTTCAAGCCTCGATCAGGTGGTTATCGAAGACGATCTTCGTCACTACTTCGCCGCGCGCTACCAGGCCGACGGCATCACCGATGAAGAGATCCAGCGGCTGATTAAGCAGTTCACTACCCTGCCCGCCTCCGATATTTACGAAAGCAATAAAACCTTCTGCGCCTGGCTGGCCAACGGTTTCCTGTTTAAACGCGACGATCGCCAGCAGAAAGATCTCTATATCGAACTGCTCGACACCCGGCATCTGCCCGCCGCACTACGTGAACTGTTCGATACCGAAGAGGTTCCGCTGCAACAGGCCGCGGAAACGCCAGCAAGTTATCATCTTACCCAACCGCTGAACCGGGTAAAAATCGTCAATCAGCTGACCATCACCGGTAAAGAAAACCAGCCGCGTATACCGGATGCCATTCTATATATCAACGGCCTGCCGCTGGTGGTCTTTGAATTTAAAAGCGCGGTGCGCGAGCAGGAAGCCAATATTGGCGATGCGTATAAGCAGCTCTGCACCCGCTATCGCCGTGATATTCCGCAGTTGTTCGTCTATAACGCGCTGTGCATTATCAGCGACGGCGTCAATAACCGCATGGGCAACCTGTTTGCACCGTATGAGTATTTCTATTCCTGGCGCAAAGTCACCGGCAATGAAAACCGCGAGCAGGACGGCATCCCTTCCCTGCACTCGATGATTCAGGGGCTGTTTCATCCGGTCCGCCTGCTGGACGTGATCAAAAACTTTATCTGCTTCCCGGATAAAGCCAAACATGAAGTGAAAATTTGCTGCCGCTACCCGCAGTACTATGCGGCGCGCAAGCTGTACTACAGCATTGAACGGGCGCGTAAACCTTTCGGCGACGGCAAGGGCGGCACCTACTTTGGCGCGACCGGCTGCGGTAAGAGCTACACCATGCAGTTCTTAACCCGCCTGCTGATGAAAAGCGTCGAGTTCGCCAGCCCGACTATCGTGCTGATCACCGACCGCACCGACCTGGACGATCAGCTCTCGGCACAGATGTGCAATGCCAAAAACTATATTGGCGACGACACCGTAGTGCCCGTCACCAGCCGCGATGATCTGCGGGAAAAACTGGCCGGTCGCAACAGCGGCGGCGTCTTCCTGACCACCATCCACAAATTTACCGAAGATACCGAACTGCTCTCCGGGCGCAGCAATATCATCTGTATTTCCGACGAAGCGCACCGCAGCCAGGTCAACCTCGATCAGAAAGTGATCGTCGATAAAGAGAGCGGCAGAGTGCGCAAAACTTACGGTTTCGCCAAATATTTGCACGACTCCCTGCCGCAGGCCACCTACGTTGGTTTTACCGGCACCCCTATCGACGCCACGATGGAAGTCTTTGGCAACATCGTCGACAGCTATACCATGACCGAATCCGTTCAGGATGAGATCACGGTGCGCATCGTCTACGAAGGCCGCGCGGCGAAGGTCATCCTCGACACCCGCAAGCTGGAAGAGGTGGAAAAGTACTACGAAGAGTGCGCTAACGCCGGTACCAATGAATGGCAAATCGACGAAAGTAAAAAAGCCAGCGCCACCATGAACGCCATTCTCGGCGACGATGATCGCCTTGAGGCACTGGCGGAAGACTTTGCTAAACATTATGAAAAACGTGTCAACGAAGGCTCCACGGTGAAAGGCAAGGCGATGTTTGTCTGCGCCAGCCGAGAGATTGCCTGGGATTTCTATCGTCAGTTAAAAGACTTTCGTCCGGAGTGGTTTGAGGTTAAACAGGCCCCGGATGACGTTGAACTGACCGAGCAGGAAGAGAAAGAGCTGCCGCCGTCCGAAATGGTCAAGATGGTCATGACGCGTGGCAAAGATGATCATGCGAAACTGTACGAGCTGCTGGGCAGTAAAGAGTACCGCAAAGAGCTGGATAAACAATTCAAAAACGCGAAGTCGAATTTCAAAATCGCCATCGTGGTGGACATGTGGTTGACTGGTTTTGATGTGCCGGAGCTGGACACCATTTATATCGATAAGCCGTTGCAAAAACACAACCTGATCCAGACCATCTCCCGCGTTAACCGCAAGCTGGAAGGCAAAAGCAAAGGGCTGGTCGTCGACTATATCGGTATTAAGCGCCAGATGAACCAGGCGCTGGCGATGTATTCCCGCATTGATGCAACGAACTTTGAAGATATCCAACAGTCAGTGATTGAGGTGAAAAATCATCTCGATCTGTTGGCGCAGGTTTTACACTATTTCGATAGCCGACCTTACTTCAGCGGAGAACCGCAGGCGCAGCTGGCATGCCTGAATCAGGCGGCAGAGTTTGTTATGCGTACTCAGAAGACAGAGCGCCGCTTTATGGGGCTGGTGAAGCGCCTGAAAGCGGCCTATGACATCTGCTCCGGCAGCGAGTCGTTGTCGCAGGCCGAGCGCGACCATATCCATTTTTATATTGCCGTGCGCTCTATCGTCTTCAAGCTGACCAAAGGCGACGCGCCGGACGTCACGCAGATGAACGCCCGTGTGCGTGAGATGATTGCCGATGCGTTAAAGGCCGACGGCGTGGAAGAGCTATTTTTCCTTGGCGACAAGAAAGCGGAGTCGATCGATATCTTTGATGAAGATTACCTGGCGCGCATTAATAAGATCAAACTCCCGGCAACCAAAATTCAGCTGCTGCAAAAGCTGCTGGAAAAAGCCATCAGCGACTTTAAAAAGGTTAACCAGCTGCAGGGGATCAACTTCACCCGCCGTTTCCAGTCGATTATGGATAAATATAACGAACGCCGGGAAGATGATGTGCTCAATGGTGAGGAATTCGATTCCTTCAGCCAGGAGATGACCGATATTATCTACGATATTAAAACCGAAATGGGTACCTATGCCGAAATGGGGATTGATATCGAAGAGAAAGCTTTTTACGACATTCTGGCGCACATGCGCGATAAGTATCAATTCACCTATGAGGATGACAAGATGCTGGCGCTGGCGAAAGAGATGAAGGCGGTGGTCGATAACACCTCGAAGTATCCGGACTGGAGCAAGCGTGATGATATTAAAGCCAAGCTGAAGGTGGAACTGATTCTGCTGCTGCACAAACATAAATTCCCACCGGTGGCGAATGATGATGTGTATATGGGCGTGCTGGCGCAGGCAGAGAATTTTAAGGCGAACATCACAACATCATGATTAACTTCAGTCAATTTTCAAACCATAATACTAAGATTAAATTATAATATTAAACTATGTATAATTTATGGACTAACTAACATGCAACTAAATTTACCAAGTAATAGATTATACGGAAATCAACAACTCATTGAATTTGAGAAGATCACAGCTCTTATTGGAGAAAATGGCGCAGGTAAATCCTCAATCCTCCAATCCATTTTTGTTAACCGCCTGGCAAAATCAATACTTTCTGATAAAAAAGTTGTTTGCTTCTCTTCTGGCCAAAATGAAAAATTTTCCGAGCATTTCTCTAACTACTTAAATCAAGAAAGAAATGCTAATAGAGGGCTAAGTTTAGACTGTTGTTATTATGATAAAACATGGTCAAAATTATTGATTTTTCTCTCAACTATTAGTAACGATAGGGGATTAGTTCGTTCATTTCTTGTGAGAAAGAATTACGTTGAATTATCAGAAAACAATCTCACCGATATTTCAAGCACTCTCACTTTTTCTGTTCAAGTTAGTCGAGCCTATGTCAATAGAGTACAAAAGGCGTTACAAGATGAAGAAGATGGAGAAATGGACACACTACGTTCGACGAGTTATCATCGTACACTTGAAAGTTTTATAAATACAATAGTTGACCATGACTATGATTTTAGTTCTCCAATGGAATCTAAATCAATACAGTTAGATTTCCAAAAGTTTAATAATCCATCATATATTAACACTGCTGAAGATTATTTTGACCCTATAATTTCCTTTTATACACAAGCTGCAGACAACGATTATTTTATATCAAAACCATCTATGAAGTTGACCTTTAAAGATGATTTGGAATTAAGCGATTTAAGCGATGGTGAGTATCAGATCTTATTTCTATATTCATTACTTGATCTATTTGATCATCCAGATACCATTTTTCTCCTTGATGAAATAGATTCACATCTTCATTATAAAAATATAGAGATCCTCTGGAAGGAATTACATGCAATAAAAGGCCATGCGATTACCTCCACACATCTTATTGATTCAATAACAGCACGAGAAAATACGTTCTCAACATTAAAAATAGTAAACAGGGGGAAAATTTGCGAACAAGATAAAATGAAAGCATTAATTCAAAGACTTTCAATGCTAACTAGAATTAATTCAGTACAGTTTGAATTATGTAATAAACTTGATAATATTGTTGTCCTTGATCATTACAATGACTGGAAAATATTCACTTCACTTGCACATAAAAAAAATTTAGACATCGCTAAATTAATCAATTTACAGCCGGTCAAACATCCTTCTGGTTACGGAAATATTACACATGACTTTGCAAAATCGAAAATAGATTGGCTCGAAAATTTGCTATCCTCAAACAGCGATAGAAAGCCTCATCGTATATTTTTAGTATGCGATAGGGATGAAGCAATCCTCACATTTAAAAGTGATGGAGTTTCTGTTGCTGTGCAGCAGCTCGAAAGGCGGATTAGAGAACTAAAAAGCAAATATAGTCCCAGAACCGAAATTTATTTACTTTCATGGCATCGTCGTGAAATAAAAAACTATCTTTTATCTTATTCTGCTATGTCTGAATATGATAAGATTGGTTGCGTAAACAATGATGATCTACCAAAAAATTCCTATTTGAAGTTAAATGACCCCGGAGATAATGATCATATAAGGGCTTTAAATGTAAAGGAATATATGACTGAGTTAATAGACTCAGAGGGCATTGGCTTGGATGAAATAAAATTAGCCAAGTATATTTCTTTCATCCCCGCAGAAGAAATAAGTATAGATATTGAAAATATGTTTAAATTTTTAGAGAGCAAACTATGAAAAATAAGAACATACTAGAAATAATGCTCAGTATTATTAAAAATGAACAAAATATAATAAATACTGAACAAGCCGTAAAAGTTATTTCATGCTTGCTGATAAAAAAATATTTATCACTTTCTCAGGAAGGAACGATAAATATCCAACGCTGTAATAGCTCACATAACAATGATATTATTGGTTGCATTGAACAAATAGAGAGTATTATAAGGAGATCAGATAGATTCCATGACCATAATAACACCACTGTTTTAACAGACCTTTCTTATCATTTAGAGGAATTAGATAAATTTATATCCACAACAAATTTAAAGAATGCTTTAGATGATATAAATTCATTATCGCACTTTTACAATTTAAGGGATGATTATGCAAAACTGTTATCTCGTATGTCTGACGAGTCAGGTAGTTCAGGTGCATACTATACTCCAACTGCAATTTGTGAACTTCTGACTCATGATATTCCAAGCTCCCCAAGTGATTATATTTATGATCCAGCATGTGGAACTTCAGGTCTTTTACTATCTGCCTTTTATAAAATAAAAAATACATATAAAAATGTCAATCTAAAAGTTTTTGGTAAGGATCTATCATCTTTTTCGTGTCTACTATCTTTATGTAATATATTACTAAACAATATAGACAACTTTTCTATCGAATGCGGTAACAGTATTCAATGCAACAATTTAGATCATAAATATAACTTAATAATATCAAACCCTCCATTCGGGAAAATAGACACATATAATAATTATTTCGCCCATAAATATCTGGAATATAATTTTTTAGAGCATATAATGCTCTCTCTCGAGAATAATGGTAATGCAGTCATTATATTACCTAACAGGTTTTTTTCAGATGAGCATCACGAAGCTATCACTCTTAAGAAGAAATTGCTGTCAGATTTCAATGTAACTAAAATAATATCATTGCCTGCTGGTGTTTTCTTACCTTACACAGCAGTTAAAACTAGCATACTATTTTTCAGTAAGAACGGACCCACAAAACAAATTTTAGTGCATGATGCTAGCACTCAATATAAAATAACAAAATCAAATCCTTTTAGTATTAGCAATACTCAGGAAATAATATCATCATTATCACAAAATAATAATTCTCAAAGCACCTGGCTTTTAAATCATGACGAATTACAATCTAATTATAATTTTCTAGAGCGTCCAGAATTTTACAGAGAGAGATTAAATTTTAATACTTCATTAGAAGATATTGATTCTCTTGATAATAATTTAAGTAATTTTGATGATGTGCTATTTTCATTAAAAAATGACATAAAGCGATTAAAAGATGATCTCGACCAAATCAGGACTAGCAATACATCAATAAAATATAACCTTGATGATATATTGATAATAAAGGCTGGTTTATTGCTACAGAAAAATAATTTTTCAGAAAAAGGGGAAGTACCCGTTTTTGGTGGGAATGGGATTATTGGTTATACTAATGAGGCAAAAGAATTTGGCGAAACTATTGTTATTGGCAAAGTTGGAGCGCTTTGTGGAAACGTGCGATATTGCAACGGAGACATTTGGGTTACAAACAACTCCATGGTTGTTAAGAATAGAAAAGACGATGTAGTCTACATGCCCTATCTTGCGAAGTTATTAAATGCAATGGAGTTAAGAAAACTTTCATCAGGAACTGCACAGCAATATATCACCGTCCGTCATATAAAATCGATAGATATAAAATTACCATCAATAGAAATTCAAATTAAAATAGATAATTTACTGCATCAAATAGAGAATAAAATTAACTCAATGATTAAACTCAGAGATAAAATAAACTCTTGCAGTATTCATATAATGAATGATATTACTTGCAATTTACAGATAATAAAATAATCAGCTCATTACAAGCGGTGATATTGTAAACGCATTGGTTATTTATAATTAAAACTAGACTTTGATTAAAGTACTGGGTAAATTTACAGGTGTTATTTTTCGCAAGACGCCCGTGCTGCAACACGAGCGCCTTGCTAATCACAACCACTATTGGAATAGGAATAGAGATCATGACTACCCCGCATTCTATTGCAGAATTCACCGATCCAGAAGTCTCCCCGGAAAATAACCGTAAAGGCACAGTCAGTTACGCGAGCCGCTTTGAAGATCATCAGCATATCCCGGCGATTATCATGAAAGGCCAGTGGCTTGCAGCCGCCGGTTTTACCACCGGCAGCAAAATCGATATCAAAGTAATGGAAGGCTGTATCGTGATCACCGCGATGCAGCCGGAGCCGGAACTGGTGGAATCGCTGCGCCAGCTGAATAAGCTGTCGGCGCGCAAGCAAAAACAGGTTCAAGCGTTAATCAGCGCGATCGCCGGGCAGAAACGTAAGCTGGCCTAAGCTAAATTCCCCGGCGGCGCTGCGCTGACCGGGGCTACGGGATTCCTGCCGTCTGCGGGCCGGTAGCCCGGACAGGCGCATCAAGCGCCGCCTTCGGGATTTCTCTTCTCCAGGCACCTAAGACCTTACAATGCGCTCATATCACCGCATATTTTAAAATCATACCGCCGCACGCTGCAGCGTAATATGCTGGATAATAACCCCATAACAGTAAACAATTAGCGAATGACAACTAAAGACAATATAACAAAAAGTTTTTTGCTAAATAACCAGCATATAAGAAAACCCCACCAATATATCTAACCGCATGATTCACCAGCAAATATATATCATTTATTTTTGAAAAACCTGACCTGATTGCCTTCCAGTAATAATCCCGATAAATTCACTCATTCCCTATACGGGAAACTCTAAATATAAAAAACACAACAATATAACCGGGATGAATGTCATGAAAATTACCAAAGATCGGGTGGTTTACGCCATGTCGCGGGATAACGCTCCTGTCGCTACCGTCAGCAGCGGAAGTGAAGTGCTGTTTGAAACCTGCGACTGCTTCTCCGACCAAATCACCTCCGCCGATGCCGTGTTCAACGAACTGGACTGGCAGCGTATTAACCCGGCGACCGGGCCGGTGTACGTCGAGGGCGCCGAGCCGGGCGATGCGCTCAAGGTCACCATCAAACGCATTACCCTAAGCAGCAATCAGGCGGTGATGGTCACCGCACCGCAGCTGGGGGTGATTGGCGACGAGCTCGATGCCCCGAAGGTCACCATCGTGCCCATTGAAAACGACCATGCCATACTGCCCGGCAACGTGCGCGTGCCGCTTAATCCGATGGTCGGCGTGATCGGCGTCGCGCCTGCCGGGGAAGCCATCTCCTGCGGCACGCCGGATAGCCACGGCGGCAATATGGACTGCAAAATGATTACCGCCGGCAGCACCCTGTGGCTGCCGGTCAACGTCCCCGGCGCGCTGTTCGGGCTGGGGGATTTACACGCCGCGATGGGCGATGGCGAAGTCTCGGTCTGCGGTCTGGAAATCCCCGGCGAAGTGCTGGTCGAACTGACGGTGGTTAAAAACCGCCGCCTGCCGCTGCCGATTCTCGAAAACAGCGAGACCCTGTTTACTCTCGCCTCGGCGCTGACCCTCGATGATGCCGCCGCTCTGGCCACCCGCAATATGGCACACTTTATCGCCGACAATACCTCCCTGACGCTGGCTGAAGCGATCAGTATTCTGAGCATCGCCGGCGACCTGCAAATCTGTCAGGTAGTCGACCCGCTGAAAACCTGCCGCTATGCCTTACCGAAATCAGTGGCTGAACAGCTCTCCCTGCGAATTGAAGGGGAGCAGGCATGAGCGTTGAACAATTTGGCTATAAGCAGGAGCTGCATCGGGCGCTGACGTTCCGCGATCTGCTGGTCTACGGCATGATATTTATGGTACCCATCGCGCCGTTTGGCGTCTTTGGCTACGTCTGGGACGGCGCGCAGGGCATGGTGGCGCTGGCCTATCTTATTGGCATGGTGGCGATGTTCTTTACCGCCATGAGCTACTGGTCGATGTCGCGCGCGTTCCCGGTTTCCGGTTCGGTATACGCCTATGCCCAGCGCGGGATTCATCCCATTGTCGGCTTTTTTGCCGGCTGGCTGATCCTGCTGGACTATATTCTGGTGCCGTCGCTGCTCTATATCGTCAGCGCGGCGGCGCTGGCGCCCATGCTGCCGGGCGTGCCGGGCTGGCTGTGGATTGTCGGCTTTATCGCGATTAACAGCCTGATTAACCTGCGCGGCATTACCTTTACCGCGCGCGCCAATAACACGATTCTGATCGCGGAGATCGTGGTGCTGTCGATGTTCGTCGTCCTCGGGCTGATTGCGCTCTACTCCGGCGCTGGGGCGGGCCATCTGACCCTCGACCCGCTCTACAACGCCGATAAGTTCAGCCTGCCGCTGGTGATGGGCGCGGTCTCCATCGCCGTGCTCTCGTTCCTCGGCTTCGACGGGATCTCCACGCTGTCGGAGGAAACGAAAGGCGGCGTAGATACCGTGGGTAAGGCGTCGCTGGGCGCGCTGATGCTGGTCGGTTCGCTGTTTATCCTGCAGACGTGGATTGCCGCCGATCTGGCGCAGGGGATGACGTTCAGCAGCCTCGATACCGCCTTCTACGATACCGCGAATCTGGCGGGCGGCGGCTGGCTGAAGTATGTCACCATGTGGTCGACGGTGATCTCGTGGGGGATTGCTAACGCCCTGGTAGCGCAGGCCGCCGTGTCGCGTATTCTGTTTGCGATGGCACGCGATAAGCAGCTGCCGCAGCTGCTGGCGAAGGTGCACCCGCGGCTGAAAACGCCTTACGTCAGCACCCTGTTTGTGGCGCTGATTTCGCTGGCTTCCGGCCTGTGGTTCTACGGCGATATCGATAACCTCAGCCGTCTGGTGAACTTCGGCGCGCTGATGGGCTTCCTGGTGCTGCATATTGCCGTGATAAACCATTACATCATTCGTCAGAAATCGCGCAATCTGGTGGTGCACCTGCTGTTCCCGGTGGTGGGCCTGTGCATTATCGGCTTTGTTATTTATGAAATGGACGCGCAGGCGAAGGTACTGGGGCTGAGCTGGCTGGCGGTTGGCGTGGTCTATTACCTGCTGATGCGCCTGGTGCTCAAGCGCAATGTGGAATTGAAGCTGGAAGGCTAACGCAATTTATCTATCCCGGAGGCGGCGCGTTGCGCCTGTCCGGGCTACCCGATCGCACGGGCCGGTAGCCCGGACAAGGCGCGTCAAGCGCCGCCTCCGGGGAAACAACGCGCAATGCCGCCTCCGCTTTTCCCCGGCTCGCGCTGCGCTCAGCCGGGCTATGGGTTCCCGGCCGTCTGTTCGTCCTCGCCAAAAAACACCATACCTTTATAGGGCTTCTCCCGGCACGCCGCCAGGCGCTGGGCGAGGCTGCCAACGTGCAGCTCCAGCTTGTGGCCGTCCGGGTCGAGAAAATAGTGCGACGCACCTTCGCTTTTATTGGTTTTCCATACCGGAACGCCAGCCGCATTCAGCCGCCCGGCAAAAAGCGCGAAATCCTCTTCCGCAATGCTGAACGCGTAGTGGGTGTAGTCGCTCTCCTCCGGCGGGGTAACGCGCCGCTGCGGGTCCAGCGACAGGCACAACCAGAGGTCGCCGCAGGAAAAATACGCGCCGTTATCCCAGCGGGCGTGCAGCGTCATCCCCGGCAGCTGCTGATAAAACGCCACGCTCGGCGCCAGTTGGCTGACCGCCAGAGTCAGATGATTTAATCCGCTTAACATGGCTTCCCCTCTAATGACGATACGATTTGCTGGCGCAGCCACCGGTGCGCCGGATCGCGGTGCCAACGCTCATGCCACAGCATCAGCATCTCAAACCCGGCGACCGCCAGCGGCGGTTCGACCACCGTCAGGCCGCCAGCGTCGCGCACCAGCCGCTCCGGCAGCACCGCCACCAGTTCGCTATTGCGCAGCGTCTCCAGCATAAACAGGAAATGTGGCACGGAAAGGACAACCCGCCGCGCCAGCCCGAGATTCGCCAGCGCGTTATCGGTCGCGGCGCTGAATCCTCCGCCGTCCGGCGAGACAATCACCTGCTCCAGCTGGCAGAACTGCGCCAGGCTTAATGGCGACTGTAGCGCCGGATGCCCGGCCCGCCCTGCCAGCACGTAGCGTTCGCGGAACAACAAACGCTGATGCAGCCCGGGCGGCGCGCCGTCGCGCGTGTGAAAAAAAAGATCCACTTCGTCGCGATCCGCCTGCTGTACCAGCCGTGCGGGCTGTAGCTCAAACAGCGCCAGGCGGCTGGCCGGAGAGGCGACGCGCAGGGTATTGAGCACCGGCAGCAAAATCGCCGACGCCATATAGTCCGTCGCCGCCACCCGCCAGGTCTGCGCCGCCGTGGCCGGGTCAAAAGGCTGAACCGGCGCTACCGCCAGCTCCAGCGCCAGCAGCGCATCGCGCAGCGGCGCGCGCAGTTCATCGGCGCGGGCGGTGGGCTGCATTCCGCGCGGCCCCGGTAGCAGCAGCGGGTCGGCGAAAATCTCCCGTAGTCTTGCCAACTGCACGCTGACCGACGGCTGCGACAAATTGAGGCGCAGCGCCGCGCGGGTGACGTTATTTTCGCTGAGCAGGACGTTCAGCGTACGCAGCAAATTGAGATCCAGCCCCTGGAGATTAATCATCACTATACCTGTCATTGCAGCAATTCATTTCTACTATAGCGTCGCTGACTCTACTCTGCAGCTCTCCATTGCTCAGAGGTGATTTCAATGAAAATATTACTGGTTTATGCCCATCCCGAGCCGCGCTCGCTGAACGGCGCGCTGAAAGATTTTGCCGTGCAGCATCTGCAAAACGCCGGTCACGAGGTGCAGGTGTCCGACCTCTACGCCATGCGCTGGAAGGCGGGATTTGATGCCGATGACAGCAGCGCCCCGCCGGTCGGTGAAAGCTGGCGGGCGACGCGGGATTCGCAATACGCCTTCGCTAACGGCACGCAAAGCGCGGATATCGTGGGCGAACAGGAGAAGCTGCTGTGGGCCGATACGGTGATTTTTCAGTTCCCGCTATGGTGGTTTTCACTGCCCGCCATCATGAAGGGCTGGATTGACCGGGTCTACGCTTACGGGTTTGCCTACGGCGTCGGCGAGCACAGCGAAACCCACTGGGGCGATCGCTACGGCGAAGGCACGTTCGCGGGGAAACGGGCGATGCTGGTCGTTACCGCCGGCGGATGGGCGGAGCACTACGCGCCGCGCGGAATTAACGGGTCTATCGACGATATCCTGTTCCCCATTCAGCACGGGATGCTGTTCTTTCCCGGCTTTGACGTCCTGCCGCCGGTGGTGTTCTACCGCACCGACAAACTCGATGAACAGCGCTTCGCCATCCTGCGCGAGGAGCTGGCCCGGCGGCTGGATACCCTCTCTGAAACGCCGCCCATTCCCTTCCGTCGTCAGAATCACGGTGACTATCTGATCCCCTCTTTGAACCTGCGTCCGGAGCTGGCGCCTGGAGAAAACGGCCTCGCTATCCACGTGAAGCCGATGTGAATCTCGGTGGGTGATATTCGCGGCGCGGCGAATATCACCACAATTCATAAGGTGAACTGTGAGCCTCCACGCAATAACGGCATCGCGCCCCGCTACGCCCCTTCGCATATTGATAGCGATCAAGAATAATCATACCGTCTGGTCGGTATGATTCGGACCATGAATATAGAAGCCCAACATCGTAAAAAAGATCCCGTCCGTCTGCATAAGCAGCTGCTGGAATCCGCGGCCACCATTGCCGGTCGGGACGGCATCGCCTCGCTGTCGCTGAACGCCGTTGCGCGCGAAGCGGGCGTCAGCAAAGGCGGTTTACTGCACCACTTCCCTAGCAAGCAGGCGCTAATTTTCGCCCTCTTTGCCCGCCTGCTGGCGATTATGGAAGAAGCGATTTCAGAGCTTATGGCCGCGGATAACGTCTCTTATGGCCGCTTTACCCGCGCCTATCTGCACTATCTGTCGGCCCCGGAACTTACGGATACTCAGGAGAGCCGCCAGCTGATGGTGCTGTCGCTGGCCATGCCGGATGAACCGGTGCTGCGAAAATGCTGGCGCGACTGGATGCTCGACCATCTGGCGAAAGGCGATGAACTGGACAATAGCCATACCGGCACGCTGGTGCGCTATGCGGCGGACGGCATCTGGCTATCGGAATTAACCGAGGGGCGCACTATGAGCCCCGGGCACCGGCAGTCGCTGGTCAGCGATCTGACGAAGATGACGCTTCCTGCGTGAAGCATGTTGAGGCCGCGATGCGCTATAACATCCATGGCCGTCTTATTTATGATGCAATGGACGGCACGCTAACGTTACCGGGAAGCGATGAGGCGGACAGCCAGCTGTCCATCACCGCCAACGCACTGCTGTGGTTCTTCCTGCGCCACACCGAGGTGGTCAGCCGCGATGAGGTGCTTAAAAAAGTCTGGGATGACAACGGTTTAACTTCATCCAACAGCAATCTCAATCAGTATCTGAGCATGCTGCGCAAAACCTTTCGCCACTACGATATCGACAACATTATCGTCACCGTGTCGCGCGGACTACTGCAGCTCAATCCCGATCTCACTATCGAGATGCTCGACGCCAGCCCGGAGCCGGAGCCGCCGCTCGCGGCAGAAGCTGAGCCAGACCCGGCCGCGGTCCCGGAAGAAAAAAAGACCGTTTCCAGCCGCCACGCGCGCGGCACCTGCTGGTATCTGGCTGGCGGCTGCCTGCTCACCATCGCCCTGCTGCTGGTGGTATGCAGCTTTCTCGGCGGCAACACTTCGCACCCCATCACCCTGACGCAAATGCGCCACAGCCAGTGCGAGCTGCTGGCCAGCGATGAGATGCTGCGCTCCGTTGCCGGAACCGCTTATGGCAAGAATTTTGATGTCGTGCGCCAGCGCCTGAAGCTGGAGTGCAAGCCCGGCGAACGCTTTGTCTTCTTCTATGGCGACCGGCTGGAAACCAACGGCCTGGGCCGGGTATTCCTCGCCCACTGCGCGATGCATGAAGATAACCCGTTCAGCTACTGCGATAACTATTTTTACTATTCATGGAAGCCGCAATGAGACTCGCCCCGCGCCCCTTTTTCGCCCTCTCCAGCCTGGTGTTTATTGCCGCCGCCGGGTTCTGCGCCTGGAAGCTGCTACCGGTCGAAAACGGCGGGGTGATGAGCTGCTCGACCAAAGCGATTATGCGCTTTGAGAACATGGAGAAAGAGAACGTCAACGGCAATATCCATTTCAATTTCGCCGCCAACGGAAAAGGGTCGATGGTCGTCGAAGGCTATACCGATTCCGCCGCCGGTTGGCTCTATCTCCAGCGCTACGTCAAATTCAGCTACACCAGCAAACGCATCTCCACCACCGAGCGCCACTATCGCATCAGCAAGTGGGAATCCAGCGCCTCGTCCATCGATGAGTCGCCGGACGTCATCTTCGACTACTTTATGCGCGAGATGTCCGACAGCCACGATGGCCTGTTCCTCAACGCGCAGAAGCTCAATGAGAAAGCCATTCTTCTCAGCTCTATCAACTCACCGCTCTACGTCTGCACGCTGAAGTCCGGCAGCAAACTTGACTAAGCTCACACCCGCTTTTCCTTCATCGCTTCCGCTTTAGTAAAACCGCACGTTTTGCATTTAGCCTGCCGAATAAAACACGATCCTCTCCACACTTCATACATCGTCAAATTACCCCTGATCTGCAATAAATTAGCAACTTATTAACATCATTTCGCTTTCGGCTAAAGGGTGAAAAAAACGCCGCAAATGTCACTCAATCCTCCTCCGTCAGGCAGCACAAACGCATAAATCGCCCGCTTTTTAAATCTAATTCACAGAGTAAAAAACTAAAAATACACATTAAGCAGATTTAAATTTCACTTCATTCGCCATTCCCTATAGTGAACCCCGAACGCCGCTTCCGCGTCCTGACGTCGTTACGCGGACGGTTTTCCCGAATCACAAAACCTGTTCTGAAGGAGAAACCATGGGTGATGCATTAGGGCTTATCGAAACCAAAGGTCTGGTGGCCTGCATTGAAGCAGCGGATGCGATGTGTAAAGCCGCCAACGTTGAGCTGATTAGCTATGAAAACATCGGCTCGGGGCTGGTGACCGTCATGGTGAAGGGCGATGTCGGCGCGGTGAAAGCGGCGGTGGATTCCGGCGTCGAATCCGCGCAGCGCATCGGTGAAGTGGTGACCTCGCTGGTTATCGCTCGTCCGCATAACGACATCAACAAAATCGTCATTAAACACAAGGCCTGATGGCCAGGAGAACGCAAATGGGTGATGCATTAGGTCTGATTGAAACCAAAGGGCTGGTGGCCTGTATCGAAGCGGCGGATGCGATGTGTAAAGCCGCCAACGTTGAACTGATTGGCTATGAAAACGTCGGCTCCGGCCTCGTCACCGCGATGGTGAAGGGCGACGTCGGCGCGGTGAAAGCGGCGGTGGATTCCGGCGTCGAATCCGCGCAGCGCATCGGCGAAGTGGTGACCTCACTGGTTATCGCTCGTCCGCATAACGACATCAACAAAATCGTCTCGCATTACAAAATCATGGATTAACCGGAGAAAAACCTGATGAAAGAAGCGCTTGGTCTTATCGAAACCAAAGGTCTGGTGGCCTGTATCGAAGCCGCGGATGCGATGTGTAAAGCCGCCAACGTGGAGCTGATTGGCTATGAAAACGTCGGCTCCGGCCTCGTCACCGCGATGGTGAAAGGCGACGTCGGTGCGGTGAATGCCGCGGTGGATTCCGGCGTGGAAGCGGCAAAACGCATCGGCGAAGTCGTCACCTCTCGCGTCATCGCGCGTCCGCATAACGACATCGAAAAAATCGCGGCGCAGCACAAAGCATGACCTGACAGGGCGCGCCCCGTCTCCACTCTTTTAGTCTGATGAAGGATAGACTCATGATTGAACTGGATAACGATTTGCAGTCCCGGCAGAACGCCCGGGAACTGGTGCGCAATGCCAAAAAGGCGCAGGCGATTCTGGCCACCTTTTCGCAGCAGCAAATCGACGCCATCGTGAAGAACGTGGCCCAGGAAGCGGCGCATCATGCCGAAGCGCTGGCGAAAATGGCCGCGGAAGAAACCGGTTTTGGCAACTGGCAGGACAAAGTGCTGAAGAACCGCTTCGCCTCGCTGCGCGTCTACGACGCCATCAAAGATATGAAGACCGTCGGCATCATTCATGACGATCAGGTACAAAAAGTGATGGACGTGGGCGTGCCGCTGGGGGTGATTTGCGCGCTGGTGCCGTCGACCAACCCGACCTCCACCGTCATCTATAAAACGCTGATCGCCCTGAAGGCCGGCAACGCGATTATCTTCTCCCCGCATCCCGGCGCCCGTCAGTGCAGCTGGAAAGCGATTGAAATCGTGAAGCGCGCGGCGGAAGCCGCAGGGGCGCCTGCCGGTAGCGTCGACGCCATTAGCCAGCTGACCCTCGAAGCCACCTCAGAGCTGATGCACAGCAAAGACGTGTCGCTGATCCTGGCGACCGGCGGCGAAGGTATGGTGCGCGCCGCCTACGCGTCCGGCACGCCGACCATCAGCGGCGGCCCGGGTAACGGCCCGGCGTTTATCGAACGCAGCGCCGATATCCCCCACGCGGTGAAAGATATCATCACCAGCAAAACCTTCGATAACGGCGTGATCTGCGCCTCCGAGCAGTCGATTATCGTCGAGCGCTGCATTTACGACGAGGTGCACCGCGAACTGGAAGCCCAGGGCGCGTACTTCATGAACGAAAGCGAAGCGGCAAAAATGGCGGCCCTGCTGCTGCGCCCCAACGGCACCATCAACCCCAAAGTGGTCGGTAAAACCGCGCTGTATCTGAGCCAGATGGCCGGTTTCTGCGTTCCGGCCAGCACCCGAGTGCTGATTGCCGAGCAAACTACGGTATCGCATACCAACCCCTACTCGCGGGAAAAACTGTGCCCGGTACTCGGCCTGTACGTCGAAGAGGACTGGAAAGCCGCCTGCCACCGCGTGGTAGAGCTACTGACCAACGAAGGCCTC
The DNA here is from genome assembly GCF_900200035.1 of Klebsiella grimontii. Lineage (GTDB taxonomy): Bacteria > Pseudomonadota > Gammaproteobacteria > Enterobacterales > Enterobacteriaceae > Klebsiella > Klebsiella grimontii. The sequence continues at coordinate 21,691 of NZ_FZTC01000014.1, read as the reverse complement.
GGCCACACGCTGGTGATCCACACCCGTAATCAGGACGTCATCCGCCAGTTCTGCCTCGAAAAACCGGTTAACCGCATTCTGATCAACACCCCGGCGGCGCTGGGCGGCATCGGCGCGACCACCAACATCACCCCGGCCCTGACCCTCGGCTGCGGCGCGGTCGGCGGCGGCTCCAGCTCGGACAACGTCGGGCCGATGAACCTGCTCAACATCCGCAAAGTGGGCTACGGCGTGCGCTCCATCGATGAGCTGCGCGCGCCGGGCAGCCGCCCGGAACCGCAGCCGATCATCGTCAGCCCGGCAGCCGGCCCGAACCGCAGCATCTTCGACGATGAGCGCTTTAACGCCCCGGCGGCCGCCGCCACTGCAGCCCATCCGGCCAGCGCCGACGATCGCTTTGCGACTGCCGCCGTCGGCGCGGAAAGCGAAATTAATGAGCAAAACGTGGAACGCGTCATCCGCCAGGTGCTGGAACGCCTTGGTAAGTAACACATTGATATAAGGCGATAAAAACAATGATTCTCGCAAAGGTAGTCGGACATGTCGTCGCCACGCAGAAATGCGATGAGCTACGGGGCAGCAACCTGCTGCTGATCGTCAAATTGGATGATGACCAGCAGCCGATGAAAGACCACACCTGGGTTGCCGTTGACAGCGTCGGCGCCGGTATGCACGACATCGTGCTGGCCGAAGAGTACCTGGCGCTCAACAAAGAGCGCTACAAGGCCATGTCGGTGGTCGCCATTGTCGAGAACGTGTTTCGGGACGCTTAAGGAGTCAATAACCCAATGAGTGAATTTTTGCTGAAACCCCGGATTCGCTTTGGTCAGGATGCGCTTGCCATCCTGAACGAGCTGCCCGCCCGCAACGTGCTGCTGGTCACTGACCAGGCGATGGTTAAGTTTGGCCTCGCCGATCGCGTCACGCAGATCCTCAATGCGCGCGGCATCGCTTTCCAGGTCTGGGACGACGTGGTGGCCGACCCGGATATCGCCACCGTAGTGCGCGGTATGAAGCGGATGGATAGCAGCTATCCGGATCTGGTTATCGCGCTGGGCGGCGGTTCGGTGATTGATGCAGCCAAAGCGGTTATTTTCGCCCTGGCGCAAACCCGTCCGGACGCTCACCGCGAGCCGCCCTGCTTTGTGGCGATCCCCACCACCAGCGGCACCGGCTCGGAAGTCACCGCCTTTTCGGTGGTGAAGGCCCACGCCGAGAAGCTGGTGCTGGTGGACCCGTCGCTGCTGCCGGATATCGCCATTCTTGACCCGGCTCTGGTGGCCTCGGTGCCGCCGGCGATCACCGCCGATACCGGGATGGACGTGCTGTGTCACGCGCTGGAAGCCTATGTCTCCCGCGCCGCCAGCGACTTTTCCGATGCGCTGGCGGAGAAAGTGGTGCAGCAGGTGTTTAGCTACCTGCCGACCTGCTGGCGTAACGGCGGCGACCTGCTGGCGCGCGAAAAGATGCACAACGCCTCCTGCATGGCGGGTATGGCCTTCACCAACGCCTCGCTCGGCATCACCCACAGCCTCGCCCACGCGCTGGGCGGCGTTTTCCGCGTGCCGCATGGTCGCGCCAACGCGCTACTAATGGCGGAAGTGGTGGCGTGGAACGCCGATTATCAAGGGCAGTGCGCTACCGATGCCGCCCGCAAATATGCCCGATTAGCCCGTCTGCTGGACCTGCCTGCGGCCAATACCCGCCAGGGCGTCGCCAGCCTGCTGGTCGCCATTCAGGCGCTAAAAGACGAAATGAGCATGCCGACCGGTATTCGCGACACCGGCATCGATGCTGCCGATTTTGAACAACGGCTGACGGAGATGGTCGGCCAGGCGCTGCGCGACAGCTGTACGCCGACGAACCCACGCGCGCCGGACGCTCACGCATTAACCGAACTCTATCGCCGGGCGTGGACCGGTAACGCCTGATAACAAGAACTGGAGAACCTTACCCATGGCACACTACAGCTTAACGCCGCGCGTCAAAGTGTTGGCAGAACGTTTACTCTCACAAAAAAGCACCCTGTGCACCGAACATGCCACCACGCTGAGCGCCCTTGATGGCGATATCGTCGGGGTTCCCGCCGCCGTCAAACCGGCGCGCCGCTTCTATGAACTGATGCGCCAGCTGCCGCTGAGCATCAGCGCCGACGAACTGATCGTCGGCAACCAGACACGCAAGCCGCACGGGGCGATTTTCCACGACGAAAGCGCTACGCATCGCCCGTCCGCGTTCCAGTTTCTTAATCTGAACAGCGACCTCGACTCCCCGGACTATAAGCTGGTAGTGGAGAAAGGCGTGCTGGCGATAAAACATCAGCTGGAAGAGAAAACCCGCGCGCTGGGCAACGCCGTCAGCCGCAGCGGCATGGACGAAGTCAACGGCTGCCGCGCGGCCATTTACGCCTGCGATGCCCTGCTGGCGCTGGCGCAAAACCTGGCCAACAGCGCGGAACAGCTGGCTGCCGCGGAAACCAACGCTTACCGTCGGGCGGAACTGCTGGACAGCGCCGCCATTCTGCACCACGTTCCGGCGCATCCGGCGCGCAGCTTCAAAGAGGCGTGTCAGGCCTTTTATCTGTTCCAGCTGGCGCTTCAGCTGGATAACGGCAGCTACGCCGTCAACCCGGAAGGCGCCGACAAAGCCCTGCTGCCGTACTACCAGCACGATATCAACAACGGCGCGCTGTCCCCGCAGCAGGCGTATGAAATCGTCGAATCTCTGTGGTTCAAGCTGGCGGAACTGAGTGAAGTCCGCGCCGCCTGCGCTATCGACGGTTATCCGATGTTCGACGCCCTGCTGCACGGCGCAAGCCTCGAGAACGCGCGCATCAACGAACTCTCCGACATGTTCCTCAGCGCGCAGCAAAACCTCAGCGCCCTGCATCTGCCGGTGCGTCTGTTCAGCGGCGCGAAGCCAGTTTCCGCCGCGCCGTTCGCTGCCTGTAGCGAAACGCCAGCGGCAGAAGGTTTAACCCCGCGTATGCAGCGCCTGCGCAACCACTACCTGACCGTGCGCCCGAGCGTCTCCATTTACCGCGCGCTGGCCTTTACCGAAGTGGTGAAAGCCAATCCGGGGATGCCGACGATTCTGCTGCGCGCCAAAGCCTTCCGCCACGCCTGCGAAACCGCGCCGATTCTGATTCAGAACGATGAGCTGATCGTCGGTCATCCGTGCGGCAAGCCGCGCGCGGGCGCGTTCTCGCCGGATATCGCCTGGCGCTGGGTGCGCGACGAACTCGATACCATGAGCACCCGTCCGCAGGATCCGTTTGAGATCAGCGAAGCAGATAAAAAAACCATCCGCGAAGAGATCGTACCGTTCTGGGAAGGCCGCTCGCTGGACGAAATCTGCGAAGCCCAGTACCGCGAAGCGGGCGTATGGGCATTCAGCGGCGAAACCTTCGTCAGCGACCTCTCCTACCACCAGATCAACGGCGGCGGCGACACCTGCCCGGGCTACGACGTGCTGCTGTTCACCAAAGGGATGAACGGCATTAAGGCCGACGCCGAGGCGCATCTCGCCAGCCTGAGCATGGAAAACCCGGAAGATATCGACCGTATCTACTACTACAAGGCGGCGATTGAAACCTGCGAAGGGGTCATTAACTACTCCCACCGCATCGCCGCCCACGCCCGCGAACTGGCCGCGATTGAGCAGAACGCCCAGCGCCGCGCCGAGCTGCTGACTATCGCCGAGGTGAACCAGAACGTCCCGGCGAATCCACCGAAAACCCTGCAGGAAGCGCTGCAAAGCATCTGGACGGTCGAGTCGCTGTTTGAAATTGAAGAGAACCAGACCGGCCTGTCGCTGGGTCGCGTTGACCAGTACTGCTACCCGATGTTTGAAGCCGATATCCGCGAAGGCCGCCTGACCCACGATAGCGCGCTGGAGCTGCTGCAGGCGTTTATTATCAAGTGCGCCGAATTGATGTGGATGTCCAGCGAGCTGGGGGCGAAATATTTCGCCGGCTATCAGCCGTTTATCAACCTGACCGTCGGCGGCCAGAAGCGCTCCGGCGGCGATGCCTGTAACGACCTCACTTATCTGATTATGGATGCCGTGCGCTTCGTGAAGGTTTACCAGCCGTCGCTGGCCTGCCGTATTCACAACCAGTCGCCGCAGAAGTACATGGAAAAAATCGTTGACGTGGTGAAAGCGGGGATGGGCTTCCCGGCCTGCCACTTCGACGACTCCCATATCAAGATGATGCTGCGTAAAGGCTTCGATTTCGAAGACGCCCGCGATTACTGCCTGATGGGCTGCGTCGAGCCGCAAAAATCCGGCCGTATCTACCAGTGGACCTCTACTGGCTATACCCAGTGGCCGATTGCCATCGAGTTCGTGCTCAACCGTGGCCGGATGGTGCTGTTTGATAGCTATCAGGGGCTGGATACCGGCGACCTGCGCGACCTGCGCACCTTTGAAGAATTCGATGCGGCGGTGAAACAGCAGATCGCCCATATCGTGCGTCTGTCGGCGATTGGTACGGTCATCAGCCAGCGCGTACATCGCGACGTAGCGCCGAAGCCGCTGATGTCGCTACTGGTAGAAGGCTGCATGGAAAAAGGTAAAGACGTTGCCGCCGGCGGCGCGATGATCAACCACGGCCCGGGACTGATCTTCTCCGGTCTGGCGACCTACGTCGACTCCATGGCGGCGATTCGTAAGCTGGTATTTGAAGAGAAGAAATACACCCTCGAGCAGGTGCGCGACGCGCTGCTGGCGAACTTCGAAGGCTTCGAAGGCCTGCGCCGCGACTGCCTCAACGCGCCGAAATACGGCAACGATGATAACTACGTTGACCAGTATGCGCTGGATATCACCGAGTGGACCGAGCGCGAGTGCCGTAAGTACAAGATGCTCTACTCCACCCTGAGCCACGGCACCCTGTCTATCTCCAACAACACGCCGATCGGCGAGCTGACCAACGCCACGCCGAACGGCCGCCTGGCGTGGATGCCGCTCTCCGACGGCATCAGCCCGACTCAGGGCGCGGATAAGCAGGGTCCGACGGCGATCATCAAGTCGGTGAGCAAGATGAACGTCGAAACCATGAACATCGGCATGGTGCACAACTTCAAGTTCCTCAAAGGGCTGCTGGATACCCCGGAAGGTCGTCACGGCCTGATTACCCTGCTGCGCACCGCGTCGATTCTCGGCAACGGCCAGATGCAGTTCAGCTATGTCGATAACGAAGTGCTGAAAAAAGCCCAGCAGGAGCCGGAAAAGTACCGCGACCTGATCGTCCGCGTGGCGGGCTACAGCGCCTACTTCGTTGAACTGTGCAAAGAAGTTCAGGACGAAATCATCAGCCGCACGGTGATTGAGAAGTTCTGATAAAGACACGGACGTTGGTGGACAAGGATGTCCAGGCTATTTTTGTGGGGGCAAATGTGAATAAAGAATTAACCGGGCGAATTTTCAATATTCAGAAATATTCGATCTATGACGGCGATGGTATTCGCACGCTGGTTTTTTTCAAAGGCTGCAATATTCGCTGCCCGTGGTGCGCCAACCCGGAAGGGCTGGCCAGCCAGTTTCAGGTGATGTTCTCGCAGGATAAATGCATTAACTGCGGCGACTGCGTTAACGTCTGCCCGGCGGGTATTCATTATCGGGCGGAAGAAAACGGCGAAATGAAGCATTTCGTCAATCGTAATAAAGACTGCATCGGCTGCCGCAAGTGCGAAGAGATCTGCACCCAGAACGCGCTGGATATTATGGGCAAAGATGTCACCGTCAGCGAACTGATGGACATCATCATGCAGGACTACGACTTTTATATCTCCTCCGGCGGCGGCGTGACCATCGGCGGCGGTGAAATGAGCCTGCAAACCGATTTTGCCGTCGCGCTCTTTAGCGAATGCAAAAAGATGATGCTCAATACCGCCGTGGAAACGCAGGGCACCACGCCGCTGGCCAATTATCAAAAGCTGGCGCCGGTGACCGACACCTTCTTATTCGATATTAAGCAAATTAACAGCGAGCAGCATAAAGCGTTATTTGGCATCGGTAACGAAGGCATTCGCCGCAACCTGGAGTGGCTGGTCGATTCTGGCGCTAACGTCATTATCCGCATGCCGCTGGTTCGCGGCTATAACGACTCGTTCGATGCCATTACCGGGGCCATTGATTACGTACAAAAGCTGGCGAAGCGCGGAAATATCCGCCGCATCGATATGCTGCCGTACCACCAGCTCGGGCGCAAAAAATATGAGCGTCTCGATATGCCCTATCCCATTACCCGGGACCCAACGTATTCCGCCGCAGAGTTAGACCGGCTGGAAACGTTCTTCACGCAGTTTGATTTTGATATTCGCTTAGTCCGCCATTAACAGGAGCCGACAATGAAAAGTTTAGGCGTAATTGAAACGCGAGGATTAGTTGCCGCCGTTCAGGCCGTGGATGCCGCCTGTAAAAGCGCAGGCGTGTCCTGCATTGGCTACCGCAAAGTCGGTTCGGGGCTGGTGAGCGTCTGCTTTGAAGGTGAGATCAGCGCGATTCACACCGCTATCGAACGCGGCGTCGCCGTCGCCGCGCTCATCGACCCGCAGGTTAAATCCCTGACGATCGCCCGTCCGGAGCGCAGCATCGTGGACGCCCTCAGCGCCCTTAAAGGCCGTCCGCCGCGCGCGGAAGCTGCCGCTGCCGCGCCGCTTGAGGCTGAAGCCGTCGCGCCCGCCGCTGTGGAAACAAGGGAACCCACTGAACCCGCCGCCGCGCCTGCGCCGACGGAAGATAAAAACGCGGCGATGAGGAAAGGGAAGAAGGCATGATCGACACCCTGCTCCATGAAAAAATCGCCGCCCGCCTGAGCCACGTTGCTCCGGCTATTCCGGTCGGCATCTCTAACCGCCACGTCCATCTGGCGCAGCAGGACGTCGAAGCGCTGTTTGGCAAGGGCTACGTCCTGACGCCGTTTAAACCGCTGCGCCAGCCGGGGCAGTTCGCGGCCCAGGAGTGCGTCACCGTGGTCGGTCCGAAGGGCTCGCTCACCCAGGTGCGCGTCCTCGGCCCAACCCGCCCGGTATCGCAGCTGGAAATCTCCCGCGCCGACTGCTTTACCCTCGGCATCAAAGCGCCGGTTCGTGAATCCGGCCAGTTGGAGAACGCGGGCAGCGCGCTGCTGATCGGTCCGGCTGGCCACGTTGAGCTGCGATCTCAGGTGATCTGCGCCTGGCGGCATATCCATATGTCGCCGCAGGACGCCCGCCAGTTGAACGTCGCCAACGGCCAGAAGGTTAGCGTACGCAGCGATGGCGAACGCCAGTTGACCTTCGATGAAGTGGTGGTGCGGGTGCGCGAAGACTTCGCGCTGGAGTTTCATATCGATACCGAAGAGGCCAACGCCGCCGGCTTGAAAAACGGCGCGCAGGTCACGCTCATCGGCTAACGGAGGCTCGCCATGACCAACCAACAGATGGAAGACCTGGTTGAACGCATTATTCAGCGTCTGCGGCCGCCGGTACTGGTGATGGTGACCGCCGCGGCGGGCTACCGGCAAGCTATTCGCCAGCGGCTGGCCGGCTGCGGCGAGAGCCTACACCTGGCGCTGGAGAGCGGGATTGACGACGGCGAGCAGTGGCAGGCTATCGGTAAAACGCTGGCGGCGGCGGACTGGCAACATGCGCTGCCTTCGGCCTCGTATAAGGCGCTGCTGCTGCCGTTTCTCGACTACCCGCTGGCGGCGGATCTGCTGAAGGGTTCCCTGCACAGTCCCGTTGCCCGCCGCGTGCACGATGCCCTGCTGAGCGGCCTGCCGGTGCTGGCGCTGCGCTATCACTGCGATCCCGCTAGCGAGCTTAACCAGCTGCGGGGCGCGCAGCCTGATACCGCTTACGCCGGGCATATGCAGGCCACGCTGGCCCGCCTGGCCGAATGCGGCGTCACGCTGTGCACCATGAACGAATTGCTGGAGAAGCTGGCGTCGGGTCGCGAAGCGACGGCGGCGCCGGCGAGCAGCCCGCGGCGTTATCTCACTGTCACAGACGTGGTGAATAATCCGGCGCTGGCCTGTACCCCTGAAGCGCAGTTGACCGATGCCGCTAGCGATTTTTTAAAAAACAGAAAAAAGAACCTTACCTTAAATAGTAAACCCGGAGTTTAACTTATGTCTTCAAAAACAAAGTGTTGGCTATGGATGCTGCTGGTTATCGTTTCCGAAACCTCAGCCACCTCCACCCTCAAAATGTTCGGCAGCAGTGAAGGGATGACCAAAATGCTGCTGCTCGGGCTGCTGGTGCTGCTGTACTGCACCTGCTACTACTCGCTGTCCCGCGCGGTGAAGGATATTCCCGTCGGTCTGGCCTACGCCACCTGGTCCGGTACCGGCATCCTCGTGGTGTCGACGCTGGGAATGGCGTTTTACGGCCAGCACCCGGACACCGCCGCCATTATCGGTATGGCGGTTATCGCCAGCGGTATCGTGATCATGAACCTGTTTTCCAAAATGGGTAGCGAAGAGAGCGAGGAAGCGCCCGCGCAACCGGCCGCTGCCGCTGCATCTCTGGACAAAAAAGTCGCCAACTAACAAAAAAGGAATGACCTATGTTTAACCTCGGATTTTTATGGCTGGCGCTGTCTATCGGCTCCGAAATCACCGGCACGTCGATGATCAAAAAGACCAACGGCTTCAGCAAGCTGGCGCCGTCGGTGCTGGTGGTCTGCGCCTACGGCCTGTGCTACTTCGCCCTCACCCGCGCGATGAGCACTATTCCGGTCGGCGTTGCCTACTCGCTGTGGTGCGGCTTTGGCATCGTCGGCGTCACGATTTGCTCGATGATCCTCTATAAGCAAAAACCGGATATCCCGGCCATCCTCGCCATGGTGCTGATCATCTCCGGCGGCATCATTATGAACGTCTTCTCCAGCATGTAAGCTCCGCCAGCGCCTTCATTGATTGCGGTGAAGGCGCTAAAAACCTCACTTAATAAACCGTTATTGGCGTAATAAAAAAACAAAAAACCATCGCCTGCTAATCAATAACGCTAAAAAGACGACAAGCGTCAAATTTTTATACTCCGCTTATCGATAAATAATTTTTTGTGATTTTAATCGTGGTTATTTTCTCATTTTACCTTATTTTTATGGCATCCCTTCACCCACAGAGGACGATGTCATGACGCAAAAATCGATTTATCGTCTCATTGCCCAGGGCGGCCTGGACGACTGGTATAATTTAGATCACCGCATCTCCAACGACTTCCCTCGTTAATTCTCCGCTGCTGTTCACTCTCTAAAAAAATTAATTCAGCACTGCGTTTAGTCGCTATTTGTTGCGCTTTTTATTTGTCGCCAAATAGCCAAACGCGGCACAGCATCCCCATGGAGAAAATAAATGAAACGTATCCCTGAGCCGTTCCGCATTAAAATGGTCGAAAACATTCGTATGACCACTTTTGACGATCGCGTCAAAGCGCTGGAAGAGGCGGGCTATAACCCGTTTTTGCTCAATAGCCAGGACGTGTATATCGACCTGCTGACCGACTCCGGCACCGGCGCGATGAGCGACCATCAGTGGGCCGGGCTGATGATGGGCGACGAAGCCTACGCCGGGTCGCGTAACTATCAGCATCTGTGCGAAAAGGTCAAAGAGATTATCGGCTATCCCTATACCATTCCCACCCACCAGGGGCGCGGCGCGGAGCAGATTCTGTTCCCGAGCCTGATTGCTCGCCGCAAGTCGGCGCATCCGGTGTTTATTTCCAACTTCCACTTCGATACCACCGCCGCGCACGTGGAGCTCAACGGCGCGAAAGCCATTAACGTGGTGACGCCGAAAGCCTTCGACACCACCTCGTGGTACGACTGGAAAGGCAACTTTGATATTGATTTGCTGAAAGCGACCATCGCCGAACACGGCGCGGAAAACGTGGCGGCGATTATTACCACCGTCACCTGTAACAGCTCCGGCGGCCAGCCGGTATCGCTGGCGAATATGCGCGAGGTGTATCAGATTGCGCGTCAGAATAATATTCCGGTGGTGATCGACTCCGCCCGCTTCTGCGAAAACGCCTGGTTTATTAAACAGCGCGAAGAGGGCTACGCCGATAAATCGGTGAAAGAGATTATTCTTGAGATGTACCAGTACGGCGATATGCTGACCATGTCCGCCAAGAAAGACCCGATGGTGAATATTGGCGGCCTGTGCTGCTTCCGCGATGACGAAGATCTCTTCAACGAAGTGCGCATCCGCTGCGTGCCGATGGAGGGTTTTGTCACCTACGGCGGCCTGGCGGGACGCGATATGGAGGCGCTGGCTATCGGCCTGGAAGAAGGAACCAACGAGGATTACCTCGCTTATCGCATCAATCAGGTGGAATACCTCGGCGAACGCCTGCGCGAAGGCGGCATTCCGATTCAGTATCCGACCGGCGGCCATGCGGTGTTCGTCGATGCTAAGCTGCTGCTGCCGCATATCCCACCGGAGCAGTTCCCGGCGCACGCGCTAAACAACGAGCTGTATCTGGAAGCGGGCATCCGCAGCGTGGAAATCGGCTCCCTGCTGCTGGGCCGCGATCCGCAAACCGGCAAACAGAAGGCGTCGCCGATGGAGCTACTGCGCCTGACCATTCCGCGCCGGGTTTATACCAACGATCACATGGACTATATCGCTGATGCGCTGATCGCCGTTAAGGCGCGCGCCGCCACGATTAAGGGTCTGACCTTTACCTATGAGCCGCCGGTACTGCGCCACTTCGTCGCCAGACTGAAACCGGTGAAATAAATAACGTCCTGGCGCTCTCGCAACGGGAGCGCCATTAATTTAAATCCATCTCTTTAAGCTCAATCATTCGGGTTGCGCCGGGTAGCCGTTTGCCCGCAGCCCGTTATTTACTATATAGCCACGTGAGGAATGCACCTTATGGCTACATTATCAGTCTCAAAAGCGGTCTCAACTAATACACCATCGCTGATTGGCGGAGCGATGATTATCGGCGGCACGATTATTGGCGCCGGCATGTTTTCTTTACCGGTGGTGATGTCCGGCGCCTGGTTTTTCTGGTCGCTGCTGGCGCTCATCTTTACCTGGTTTTGTATGCTGCACTCCGGGTTAATGATCCTCGAAGCCAATCTTAATTATCATATTGGCGCCAGCTTCGACACGATTACCAAGGATTTACTCGGAAACGGCTGGAATATTATTAACGGCCTGACCGTCGCCTTCGTATTATATATCCTGACCTACGCCTATATTTCCGCCAGCGGTTCAGTTATTCAGCATACTTTTGCGCAAATGGATCTCGCGGTACCGGCGCGCTTAGGCGGCCTGGCGTTCGCGCTGGTGGTCGCCTTTATCGTCTGGCTAAGTACGAAAGCGGTAAGCCGGATGACGACTATCGTACTGGGCGCTAAAATCCTCACCTTCTTTATGACCTTCGGCGGACTCATGTGGCACGTGGAGCCCGCGATTCTGTTTAACCGCGCGGAGGGCAATGCATCATCCTATCTACCCTACGTTCTGATGACGCTGCCGTTCTGCCTGGCTTCATTTGGCTATCACGGCAACGTCCCCAGCCTGATGAAGTACTACGGTAAAGATCCGCTTACCATTCGCCGCTGCCTGCTGCTCGGCACGCTGATGGCGCTGGTGCTGTATATCATCTGGCTGGTCGGCACGATGGGCAATATTCCGCGCCCGGCGTTTATCGCTATCGCCGAAAAAGGCGGCAATATCGACGTGCTGGTGCAGACCTTAAGCGGCCTGTTGAACAGTTCGACCCTCGATTTATTGCTGACCGTCTTTTCCAACTTCGCCGTCGCCAGCTCGTTCCTGGGCGTGACTCTCGGCCTGTTTGATTATCTGGCGGATCTGTTTAAGTTTGACGATAGCCGGCTGGGGCGGTTTAAAACCGCGCTGGTGACCTTTCTGCCGCCGATCGCCGGCGGGCTGCTGTGGCCTAACGGTTTTATCTACGCTATTGGCTTCGCCGGTCTCGCCGCCACCGTCTGGGCCGCTATCGTCCCCGCCCTGCTGGCGCGCGCCTCACGCAGGCGTTTCGGCAGCCCGAACTATCGGGTATGGGGCGGCAATGCCATGATTATCCTGATTTTGTGCTTCGGCGGCGCCAACGCAATAATTCATATCTTATCCAGCTTTAACCTGCTGCCGGTTTATCGCTGAATGAAAAAGGGCTTTTACTGCCGCGGCTTTTCGTGGCAGGATAAAAAGATGAACAGAAACGTTGTCATTTCTCACCTCCGCCGTTGGTGGCTGCCTGCATAACAGGCGGCAAGATGTCACGTTTCCTCTATTCAAAGCCGCCGGAAGGCGGCTTTGTTGTTTTTGAGTGTCGCCCTTCGGCCTGATAGCATCCTAAGGAGTCACTCATGAGCACCAGCCAAACTATTCTGACCGGCGACCGTCCTACCGGCCAGCTGCACCTCGGACACTACGTCGGTTCCCTGCGCCAGCGCGTGCAGCTCCAGCATGACCACCAGCAGTTTATCCTCGTCGCGGATCTCCAGGGACTGACCGACAACGGCAGCAATCCGCAAAAAATCAGCAGCAATATCCTTGAGGTGATGGCCGATTATCTCGCCGTCGGCATCGATCCGCAGAAGACCACCATTTGCCTGCAATCCGCCCTGCCGGCGCTGGCCGAACTCAGCGCGCTGTATATGAATATCGTCACCGTCGCCCGGGTTGAACGTAATCCGACGGTAAAAAATGAAATCGCTCAGAAGGGGTTTTCCCGCTCGCTGCCGGTGGGATTTTTAGCCTATCCCATTAGCCAGGCCGCCGATATCACCGCCTTTAAGGCCGAACTGGTGCCGGTCGGCGACGATCAGCTACCGATGATTGAACAGACCAACGAGATCGTGCACAAAATGAATAGCCTGACGACGACGCCGATCTTACGGCACTGCAAAGCGCTGCTCAGCGACGTCAGCCGCCTGCCGGGCATCGATGGCAATGCCAAAATGTCGAAATCGCTGGGGAACACGCTCACCCTTTCGGCCAGTGAAGAGGAGATCCATCGTGCGGTCAGCGCCATGTACACCGACCCGAATCACCTGCGGGTCGCCGACCCGGGTCAGGTAGAAGGCAACGTGGTGTTTACTTATCTTGATGCCTTCCATACCGATAAAACCTTCGTGGCCGAGATGAAAGCCCACTATCAGCGCGGAGGGCTGGGAGACAGGCAGTGCAAAAACGCGCTGGAGACCTGCTTACAGGAGCTGCTGGCGCCGATACGCGAACGCCGGGCGACCTATATTCAGGATAAAGGCATGCTGCTGGCGCTGCTGCGCCGGGGAAGCGAGCGGGCGCATCTGCTGACACAACGGACGCTGCATGAAGTGAAACGCGGCCTGGGGCTGCCGGTGCTGTTCTGAGGCACGGAGATCTCGCCGCATTGAAATCCGCTGCCGCATCTCTCCCGGGGGCGGCGCTCGACGCGCTTTGCCCGGGCTACAGGTTCACAGCCGTCTGCAGCCAGGTAGCCCGAACAGGCGCAGCGTGCCGCCTCCGGGATGGCGCCCGACCGGAAGATATTCTGCGGTTTATTCCCCAGTGGTGGCTGTCGCCTTACCGGGCTACGGGTTTACTGCCGTCTGCGATCAGGTAGCCCGGACAGGCGCAGCGCGCGCCTCCGGGAAGGGCTCGGCAGATTAATTCCCGTCGCCTTCATGCAGCTTCACGCAGTTGCGCCCATCGCGCTTGGCGACGTACAGTGCGCTGTCGGCGTCGCGCAGCAGAAGATTGTAGTCCGGGTGACCGGTGTGGACGGCGTAGCCGATGCTGGCGGTAATCGAAATCTCATTGTCAGCGCCAACGCTAAACGCCAGCTGGCTGATTTTTTTACGCAGCCGTTCAAGGATAGTAAAAGCTTCCGCCGCGCCGGTCTCCACCAGTACCAGCAGAAACTCCTCGCCGCCGTAGCGGAAGATATAATCGCTGGAGCGAATATTATCGCTGAGCAGCTCCGCAACGTGCTTGATGGCCCGGTCGCCGACCATATGGCCCCAGCTATCATTGATCTCTTTAAAGTGGTCGATATCGATAATCGCCACCGTCATCGGCAGCTCATACTCCATCGCAAGCGTCACTTCATGCTTGAGGACAACCGGCAGATAGCGACGGTTCAGCAGGCTGGTCAGCGAATCCTTACCGCTTTGCATCTGCGACAGGCTGCTAAAGAGTACTCCCAGCTGGCTGCCGATCTGCTGGCAATGGATATGAATCCCCTGCAGCAGAGCCTGCGTATTTTTATACTCAGAACCGTCCGACGAGGATTTCCAGGCAGATAACAGCGCATCCACCTTGCTAATTAAGTCGGCGATCTCCTCCATTTGCGGATTTTTGTTAAAATAACGCACGCATTTATGGCGGAACCACAGACCAAATTCCGAATCAGATAATAACGCGCCGTTAATATCTGTCTTATTATCGCTAACGATATTAAAAATAGCGCTATTTTCCCATCCGGAGAGCGAGGCCTGCTGCTTGCCATATTCCAGCGGCACGTTATCCATCAGGCTATACAGGCGGTAGGCCTCTTCATTTTTTGTCGCCCGATAGTGCGACAGGGTATAGGCGTGGCACATCATCTCTACCGCCATGTTAATGGCCATGATGGCGTAGTAGATGGCGGCGACGCTGGTTTCGCGATCGAGGTGACTATCGCGGATATTTTCAATCAGCCCGGCTTTCAGCTGGCGCGCGCCGCGAAGCACGGCCTCTGCCGGGATACCGATACGCGAATGGATGCTGCCGATCAGGTACTGCCGCTCCGCCAGCGCCTGCAAATTTTCTTTCTCACACATCAGGATATCTTTCACCCACCCGGCCAGCGAGCTGCTGAGCCGCTCCTGGACTAAATCATAGGTAAGATGCCTGGCGATATCCGGGTCCTGAAAAATAAAGTCATAGAAACGGGTCGCTAACGCCTCCGCCTGCTGCCCGGCTATATTTTTAAGTACCGCCTTCACCTCCGGCGTCAGGCTGTCGTACAGCGGCAACCATTCCTTAAAAATAATTGAGATATATTTTTGGCTTTCATCTTTCATTGAATAAAGCGCTCGCCTGGCGTGAGTGTATTTTCAGGGCCGGAGATCATACAACAGTTCTCCTGGAGCAACCAGATTAAAAATGCGCCAGTTCCCCACCAATAATATCCTCAGGTTATTAGCGTTGTGCGGTAGCTTATAAGTATGATGATTTAATGAAGCGCTATGAGATTGTACGAGCGAGTACCCGAGGCATTAAACCCAAATAGTATTATGGGTAATATTGGCGTATCGGTCCGCGGCTGTTTTTATGTTAACCCAGCGACAAGTCCATGTTTTGTATATGGACATAATTAGTGCGGGTGTTAGTATTGCATTGACGGTAGCAATAAATATGCGTGTTTCATTTAAGGCGAGGATTGCTGATGATGACCACATTAATCGCACCTCTTTCCGACCGGTTCGCCGCGCAGCAGAATTCACGCGCCGGTTGGCCTTGCCCCCCATTCCTCCCTTTCCTGAAGAGACGATACTTCGCTACGCGGAGGAGAAGCGCGCACCACTCAGCCTATGGAACAAAGCGAGTCGCGTATGGACAAAATCAAACGGCGTTGGGTTGGATACGTTATTGGTTTAGCGGTGATGATTGCCGCGGCGGCATGGTGGATGCTGCGCCCGCCGGGGATTCCAGCGGGCTTTGCCAGCAGCAACGGTAGAATTGAAGCCACGGAAGTCGATATCGCCACCAAAACCGCCGGACGTATCGAGACGATCCTGGTCAAGGAGGGGCAGTTTGTTCGCCAGGGCGACGTCCTGGCCCGCATGGATACCCGCGTGCTCAACGAACAACGGCTGGAGGCCGCCGCGCAAATCAAGGAAGCAGAGAGCGCGATTGCCGCCGCGAAAGCCCTGCTCGACCAGCGCCAAAGTGAAATGCGCGCTACGGAAGCGGTGGTGAAGCAGCGGCAGGCGGAGCTGAACTCCTCGGCTAAACGACACGTCCGCTCCAGCACGCTCTCGCAGCGCGGCGCGGTCTCCGCGCAGCAGCTGGATGACGACCAGGCGGCGGCAGAAAGCGCCAGGGCGGCGCTGGAATCCGCCAAAGCGCAGGTCTCTGCCGCCAGGGCCGCGATTGAGGCGGCGCGAACCAGTATCATTCAGGCGCAAACCCGGGTCGAGGCCGCCCAGGCGACCGAACGGCGGATTATCGCCGATATCGACGATAGCGAGCTGAAAGCACCGCGCGATGGTCGTATTCAGTACCGCGTCGCCGAACCGGGAGAGGTGCTGGCGGCGGGCGGCCGGGTGCTGAATATGGTCGACTTATCCGATGTCTATATGACCTTCTTCCTGCCGACCGAGCAGGCGGGCCTGCTGGCGCTGGGCAGCGAAGCGCGAATTATCCTCGATGCCGCGCCGAATCTGGTGATCCCCGCCAATATCAGTTTTGTCGCCAGCGTGGCGCAGTTTACGCCCAAGACGGTGGAAACCAGCGACGAAAGGCTGAAGCTGATGTTCCGCGTGAAAGCCCGCATTCCGCCGGCGCTGCTGGCGGAGCATCTGGAGTATGTGAAGACCGGGCTGCCCGGGATGGCCTGGGTTCGTCTGGATAACCAGCAGACGTGGCCTGAAGCGCTGACGGTGAGGTTACCGCAATGAAAACCGTCGCCCGCCTGGAAAACGTCAGCCAGCGCTTTGGCGCAACCGTCGCGCTGAAGGACATTACGCTGAGCATTCCCGCCCGCTGTATGGTGGGCCTGATCGGGCCAGACGGCGTGGGCAAGTCCAGCCTACTATCGCTGATTTCCGGCGCGCGCGTGATTGAGCGCGGCAACGTCATGGTGCTCGGCGGCGACATGCGCGATGTGCGTCACCGCCAGGACGTTTGCCCAAAAATCGCCTGGATGCCCCAAGGGCTGGGGAAGAACCTCTACCACACCCTATCGGTCTATGAAAACGTTGATTTCTTCGCCCGTCTGTTCGGCCATGATAAAGCCGAACGCGACATCCGTATCAATGAACTGCTCCAGAGTACCGGCCTGGCGCCGTTTCGCGACCGTCCGGCGGGGAAACTCTCCGGGGGGATGAAGCAGAAGCTCGGCCTGTGCTGCGCGCTTATTCACGACCCGCAGTTGCTGATCCTCGATGAACCTACCACCGGCGTCGATCCCCTCTCGCGGGCGCAGTTTTGGGATCTGATCGACAACATTCGCCAGCGTCAGCCGGAGATGAGCGTACTGGTCGCCACCGCTTACATGGAAGAGGCGGAGCGCTTTGACTGGCTGGTAGCCATGAACGCGGGGGAAGTTCTGGCGACCGGCAGCGCCGATGAGCTTAAAGCGCACACGGCAAGTCAGACGCTGGAGCAGGCGTTTATCGCCCTGCTTCCCGACGCTCAACGCCTGGCGCATAAAGAGGTGATCATCCCGCCGCGCCATACGGATGAAGGCGAAATTGCGATTGAAGCGCGCGGGCTCACCATGCGCTTCGGTAATTTTGTCGCCGTTGACCACGTGAATTTTCGTATCGCCCGCGGCGAGATTTTCGGCTTCCTCGGCTCCAACGGCTGCGGCAAATCAACGACCATGAAAATGCTGACCGGGCTGCTACCGGCCAGCGAAGGCGAAGCGTGGCTGTTTGGCCAGCCGGTCGACCCCAGGGACATCGAGACCCGCCGCCGCGTCGGCTATATGTCGCAGGCCTTTTCCCTCTACAGCGAACTGACCGTGCGGCAAAACCTCGAACTGCATGCGCGCCTGTTCCATATCCCGAAGGCGGAAATCCCCGGACGGATCGCCGAAATGAGCCAGCGCTTTATGCTGGAAGAGGTAGAAGACACTCTACCCGCTTCGCTACCATTAGGTATCCGTCAGCGGCTCTCGCTGGCAGTCGCGGTGATCCACCGTCCAGAAATGTTAATCCTTGATGAACCCACCTCCGGCGTCGATCCGGTAGCCCGGGATATGTTCTGGCAGCTGATGGTCGATCTAGCCCGCCAGGACCGGGTAACGATTTTTATCTCCACCCACTTTATGAATGAAGCGGAACGCTGCGATCGCATTTCGCTGATGCATGCCGGAAAAGTGCTGGCCAGCGATACGCCGCAGGCGCTGGTCGAACAGCGCGGATCGGCCAGCCTTGAAGAGGCGTTTATCGCCTGGCTGCAGGAAGCAGCAGATACCGCCCAGCCGCCTGATGCGAAAGCCGCGCCGGTTCCCGCGATAGAACACAAAACCGAAAGCGTGGCGCCGCGCCAGACGTTTAGCCTGCAGCGCTTGTTTAGCTACAGCCGCCGTGAAGCGCTTGAGCTGCGCCGCGATCCGGTGCGATCGACCCTGGCCCTGCTCGGCACCGTGATCCTGATGTTCATCATGGGCTACGGGATCAGTATGGACGTCGAAGATCTGCGATTCGCGGTGCTCGACCGCGACCAGACCGTCAGCAGCCAGGGCTGGTCGCAAAATATCGCCGGTTCGCGCTACTTCATCGAACAGCCGCCGCTGCAAAGCTATAGCGAACTGGACAGAAGAATGCGCAACGGCGAGCTGGCGGTGGCTATCGAAATTCCGCCCAATTTTGGCCGCGATATCGCCCGGGGAACGCCGGTGCAAATTGGCGTGTGGGTGGACGGCGCCATGCCGAACCGCGCGGAGACGGTGCGCGGCTACGTCCAGGCCATGCATCTGGCCTGGCTGCAGGAGATGGCCGGTCGCCAGTCCAGCCCAAACCGCGATACGTCACTGATTTCCATCGAAACCCGCTACCGCTATAACCCGGATGTGAAAAGCCTGCCGGCGATTGTCCCGGCGGTAATTCCGCTGCTGTTGATGATGATCCCGGCGATGCTCAGCGCGCTTAGCGTGGTCCGCGAGAAAGAACTCGGCTCAATTATCAATTTGTACGTGACGCCAACCACCCGCAGCGAATTTCTGCTGGGTAAACAGGTGCCATATATCGTGCTGGGGATGTTCAACTTCTTCCTGCTCTGCGCGCTGTCGGTGTTTGTCTTTGGCGTACCGCATAAGGGGAGTTTTCTGACGCTCACCCTCGCCGCGCTGCTCTACGTCACTATCGCCACCGGGCTTGGCCTGCTGATCTCCACCTTTATGAAAAGCCAGATTGCGGCGATTTTCGGCACCGCGATCATTACGCTTATCCCGGCGACGCAGTTCTCCGGGATGATCGACCCCGTCGCCTCGCTGGAAGGGCCCGGCCGCTGGATTGGCCAGATTTATCCAACCAGCCACTTTCTGACCATCGCGCGCGGAACGTTCTCCAAAGCGCTGAATCTGACGGACCTGTGGGGATCCTTTATTCCGCTGCTTATCGCGGTTCCGCTGGTGCTGGGCCTGAGCGTGTGGCTGTTGAAAAAACAGGAGGGATAATGCGTGGATTACGCAATATTTATAATTTGGGGATGAAAGAGCTACGCAGCCTGCTGGGCGATAAAGCGATGCTGACGTTAATTGTCTTTGCTTTTACCGTCTCGGTGTACTCCTCCGCAACCGTGATGCCGGGTTCACTACATCTGGCGCCCATCGCTATTGCTGACATGGATAAGTCGCAGCTTTCATCGCGTATTATCAATGGTTTTTATCGGCCCTGGTTTTTGCCGCCGGCGCTGATCACCGCTGATGAGATGGACGCCGGGCTGGATGCGGGACGCTATACCTTCGCCATCAATATTCCGCCGGATTTCCAGCGCGACGTTCTGGCCGGACGCCAGCCCGAGCTGCAGGTTAACGTCGACGCGACGCGTATGAGCCAGGCGTTTACCGGCAATAGCTATATCCAGAATATCGTCACCGGCGAGGTGAACAGCTTTGTCACCCGCTACCGGGATAACGGCTCGCTGCCGGTTGAGCTGGCCGTCAGAATGCGTTTTAACCCGAACCTGGAACAGGAGCGTTTCGGCGCCGTCATGGCAATTATCAACAATATCACCATGCTGGCGATCGTGCTGACCGGCTCGGCGCTGATACGCGAGCGAGAACATGGCACCGTAGAGCACCTGCTGGTTATGCCGGTCACGCCGTTTGAGATCATGATGGCGAAGATATGGTCAATGGGGCTGGTGGTGCTGGTGGTTTCCGGACTCTCCCTGATCCTGATGGTTCAGGGCGTGCTGCAGGTACCGATAGAGGGCTCAATTCCGCTCTTTATGCTTGGGGTCGCCCTGAGCCTGTTTGCCACCACCTCGATCGGCATTTTTATGGGTACGGTGGCGCGTTCCATGCCGCAGCTGGGGCTGCTGATGATTCTGGTGCTGTTGCCGCTGCAGATGCTTTCCGGCGGCTCCACACCCCGGGAAAGTATGCCGCAGGCTGTACAGGATATTATGCTCACCATGCCGACAACCCACTTTGTCAGTCTGGCGCAGGCCATTCTTTATCGCGGCGCGGATTTCTCCATCGTCTGGCCGCAGTTTCTGACGCTGCTGGCTATCGGTGGGGTATTTTTTACTGTCGCGCTACTGCGTTTTCGCAAAACGATCGGTGAGATGGCCTGAGTCAACGCCGGTGCCGCTCCCTGCGGTCGCAGCATCGGCGTTATTTATTTCGATTCATAAAGCGCCGCAAAGCCCAGGTGAACCCCATCGCCATGCTGAACAGGATAAACAGCAGCAGCACCCAGCTGACGGAAATTCTCAGTAGCGCGCTTAGCGTCATAAGTGGCTGAAGATACACGGTAAAGGAGTGATCGATAGGCTTTCCCAGCAGAACCATCAGTCCATCTGTTAACCAGACAAGCGCCCGACAAACCAGCCAGATGATCGCTGGCCAGCAGAGCAAGACCAGAAAGGTAAAACGCTCCCGGATATAATTTATTAGTTGGCGCAGAGGAGGCCAGTTAATCAGAATTTTCATTTATATTCTCATATTGCCAGCCGGTAACATGCATTATCCGTCGAAGGACGTTACCGGGTTAGCTTCCATACAGGCAATGCACTCTATGTTTTTAGCAAATTTGAATTAACTTAAACCAGATCGAGTTAACAAAGTGTTAAGGACACTAAGTCATTTCGCAGAAAAAGTCCAGCGGTTATACCTTCTGCCCGGCATGATGAGGAGGTTTCGTATCTATTTGTTAACCTGATTACATTAGAGTAACTTAATAATTAAGCTGGAAATATTCTTAATATAATTCATATTAAATATTAAGAAACGATTTTATATACATTTTTATTTTCATATAAAACATATATCAATATAAAAACCGCCTTCATAAAGTTATTTTATTCAGAAAATAAATTCCTTGCAGGCTATTTCTCAATAAAAAAGGGTTGAAAGAGCACTATTTTTTTCGTCATCGCTGCTGATAATCATTTCCCCTGACGGCTCGCCTCAATATTCATCGTTCTCGTTGCGAGTCCAGACAAAACATGAAAACCACTTTATTTTCAATGGGATATCAATCAATGCTGTTTTAATACGGCGGATACCTCATCACAATAGCCGTTCGGCTGATGCGTTCGGTAATGTTAGGTATTGCTGTATATCAGCTGCTGAAACGGCCGAAATCGTCCCATAAGGTAAACTAAAGAAACAGCCCGCTGCGTCATTTTTATACCTTAGCCACGCTTTAACCGGAGGGAGGGCGTATGACCAGCTTCAGGCTGGAATACATCAGCGCTGTCGGTAACGTGATAGCACTCTCCGTAATTTCTCAGGCCACGAAAACGCAAAAAGCCCATCCGTCAGGATGGGCTCTTCACTTAATTTGATGCCTGGCA
>NZ_FZTC01000035.1 GCF_900200035.1 Klebsiella grimontii | reverse complement strand
TGCACTGCACCCATTTAGTTGGACTCTCAAATTGGAGAGTCCCATGTCCAGACGTAAGTACACCTTTCAACAGCGCCTCGAAGTGGTTATGCACTATTTCGCTACCGATGAAGGCTATCGCTTAACTTCAGCTCGCTTTAACGTTCCCAGAACCCAGGTAAGAATATGGGTTGCAGCCTATGATGCTTATGGAGAAGAAGGTCTGAAGCCCAGGGATAAGGGCGTATCAATCGATCCCGATATCAGAGTCGAAGCCGTTAAGGCTGTACTGACGGGGCAGATTTCCCAGACGCAGGCTGCTGCGAAATTTAACGTCGCGGGTTCAGCCTCTGTTGGGAAGTGGATGAAGGTGTTCAGCGAACATGGAGAGGAAGGGCTTCGTTCTCTCCGTGTGGGCAAAAAAAGGGCACTTCATATGATTGATGATCCTGTTGCGCTTGAGGTGGCACTGGAGCGTTCGAAAGATAAACGTATTCAGGAACTTGAACAAAAAGTCCGCCGTCTGGAATTGCGGATACTTTATCTAAAAAAGTTGAAAGCCTTAGTTCGGTAAGAGAGAAGGTCAGAATTATCGACGAACTGAGGCAGCACTATCCGTTCGACCAGCTTTTGCAGATAGCTCAGATACCCAGGAGTACGTTTTACTATCATCTGAAAGCACTCCACTCCCCGGGGAAATACGATGAAGTGAAATGCAGAATCAAAGAGATCTATGATGAGAACCAAGGCCGCTATGGTTATCGGCGGATAGCACTGGCGCTCAGAAGAGAGGGAGGAGCGTTAAACCACAAAGTGGTTCAGCGCCTGATGAATGTACTTCGTCTCAAAGCCGCGATAAGAGTTAAGCGCTACAGTTCATGGCGGGGTGAGCATGGGCGCGCTGCTGACAATATCCTGCAACGAAACTTCAAAGCCAGCCGGCCCAATGAAAAATGGGTCACCGATGTCACTGAATTCGCCGTCAGTGGCCGCAAACTCTACCTTTCACCCATTATTGATCTCTTCAATAACGAAGTGATTTCCTACAGTATTTCAGAACGCCCAACCATGCCGATGATCGATGACATGCTCATTAAGGCATTTGCCAGACTTGATGCGGGTACCAATCCGGTTCTTCATTCAGATCAGGGCTGGCAATACCGTCATCGATGGTACCAGTATCAGTTACGAGAGTTTGGCATCGTCCAAAGTATGTCCCGCAAAGGCAACTGCCTCGATAATGCCTGTGCAGAATGCTTTTTCGGGACGTTAAAATCAGAATGTTTTTACACAAGTAAATTTAAGGATATTGATGAACTTAAGAAAGCTATTGAGGATTACATACGATACTACAATACTCGACGAATTAGCCTTAAATTTAACGGACTCAGCCCGGTTGAATACCGTCTAAAGAGCTATCCAGGCAGAAATTGACAAGCTCTGTACAGGGATGCCGTCAGGAAACCTGAACGTCGTTGGACACGCTCATGTAAATGTCTGCTGTGAGCGAGAAGCGGACATTGCAGACTGCCCAGTAGAAAAAGTGCTATCAGAATTATCTAAAGGAAGATCGTATTTACCATGTCTCATTCTAACTGTTTAATAAATTACAAAAATTAAAATTTCCATTTAATATCATCGCGTTAAGCAAGAGAATTAAACCTCTCATTTAATTTATGATTCTTATTTAATTCATGAGTTGGTGTAAAAATAGGTTGCCGCACTATAGAAAGACACATATTTAAACCCAGCAGGAAATCATATTTGAAAGTAATGTGTTTAAGGGGCTGCGTAACAAGAACAGCAAGTAAACACATAGTAATAACAGTTACCATTCCCATTTCGCAAGTGGCCATATCAGAGGTGAACTAATGCCTGCTGCAATTTTAAGAATTAAGGTTATCCTAATAATTCTTTTGTATGATTAAGATCATCGATAAATTTACTAAGGACTCATTAATGAAATTGCGACTCTGGAATCTATTACCCCATGATTACGCTCCTTTTTTTCGTATTCTTCACATCATTGTGGCATTTCTAATATTATCACAAATTATTAACTCTAATCTGACAGAGACCGAAGCAATTGGTGAACATAGTCTTGAAGGAGTTATAACCTGGATGCACATTATTTCAGGGTTAGGACTGATTATTTGTGGTTTTATTATGTTAAGTTGGATGCTTACTCAAAGAGGTTTTACTTATTATTTTTCATGGGTAGGGCTTGACTTTAGTGGTATTAAGCAAGATATAAAAACGTTGACTAGTTTCCGACTGCCCGATGCACATTCGGGAGGTATTGCCAGTACAATCCAAGGATTTGGAGTTCTAGCATTGCTAATTGTAGCACTTTCAGGTGGCCTATGGTTCTTGTTGAATACCATGCAGTCAAATCTGGCTGAAACAGTAATCCACTGGCATAAGTTCTTTACTACTTTCATTGAGGTCTATTTTTATGCACATGGTGCAATGGGAGTTTTGCATATTTTAATTGAAAAATATAAAAGCCGCTCAGTTAACCTAAGTGACTAATCTGTTGTGAGATAATATTACTTCAAGTTGAAGAAAACCCTAAAAATAAAATTTAGTTTACTAGAAGATGAAACAGCACTTGCAGAGACTTTTTAATTAAATTTAATAAAAACGAAAAAATATTCATGGCGAAATGATTGTTTAATTATCTATCATGGATAGAAATGTGAGTTAGTCGTCCTATTTTAGGAAGTTAATAATGACTAAAACAAAAGGGTTACCTCGTCCGCTGACGCACTACGCTTGGCTTTCCATTGCCACGGCTATTGCCACTATCGGACTCAAAGGTGTGGCGTGGAAAATGACCGGTTCGGTCGGTCTGCTATCTGATGCCATCGAATCCGTAGTTAACCTCGCAGGAGCCCTAATGGCGCTCTGGATGCTGACCTTGGCTGCGCTTCCGGCCGATGAGAACCATGCATATGGGCACGGCAAAGCCGAATATTTCTCGAGTGCTTTCGAAGGATTTCTGATCCTATTGGCGGCAGCCAGTATCGCCTATACCGCAGTTGAGCGGATGTTAACTCCACAGCCGCTTGAGGAGATTGGTCTCGGATTACTGGTTTCAACAGTCGCATCAATCCTTAATTTTGTGACGGCTCGCATTTTGTTAAGGGCTGGCAGGCAGCACAACTCTATCACTCTTGAGGCAGATGCTCATCACCTGCTGACCGATGTCTGGACGTCGGTCGGTGTCATTTTTGGTGTCGGACTGGTTTATCTGACCGGCTGGTTTTGGGTCGATCCGATCGTTGCATTGCTGGTCGCAGCCAACATCGTTTGGACTGGTTATCAGCTTATGAGTCGTTCAGCTGCAGGTCTGATGGACGTATCGCTACCCACGGAAGAACTCAAAAAAATCGAGTCACTGCTGGCAGGATATCGTGAACAGGGGCTTGATTTCCATGCACTACGTACACGCCAGGCTGGCGGGCGGGCGTTTATGACAATGCACATCCTAGTTCCTGGGCGATGGACTGTTCAATATGGGCACGACTGGGCCGAGCGTATAGAGAATGATATCCGCACCGCACTGCCTTTTATCCATATCACCACTCATGTGGAACCGTTGGAAGATCCCGCGTCAATGAACGACCAAACGCTCGACATTTCTGATCACTAAACTAACCACATGTCGCTGGTCGGGCAGGGTAACAAACCTCGCTCTACAAAAATTTCAGGTATTCTCTATAATTCTGAGGGTACTTGATGTGACCTGCGCCCAATTGTTGGGCACGCAATATTTTTAAAAAGTCCGCTTCTGGCACAAAGCGGACATCTGTATTCACAAAATTAAAAACGATGACTTCACGTATAGCATTTGCTATACATGGTAGTTATGCTATGCTTGTAAAGCAAATGCTATACAAGGGGTGTCTCATGAAATCAGATGTTCAACTTAACCTTAGAGCTAAGGAATCGCAGCGGGCGCTCATTGATGCAGCTGCGGAAATCCTTCACAAGTCACGTACAGATTTCATTCTGGAAATGGCCTGTCAGGCTGCCGAGAATGTGATCCTTGACCGCCGTGTATTTAACTTTAACGATGAGCAATATGCGGAGTTCATCGACATGCTTGATGCACCTGTCGTAGATGATCCCGTTATCGAAAAACTGCTGGCAAGGAAACCTCAGTGGGACGTTTAACAGCACCAGAACCTTTGTCCGCTTTTCATCAGGTGGCTGAGTTCGTCAGCGGTGAGGCTGTGCTCGATGACTGGTTGAAGCAAAAGGGCCTCAAAAACCAGGCCCTCGGAGCTGCCAGAACATTTGTGGTGTGCAAGAAAGACACGAAGCAAGTAGCCGGTTTTTACTCTCTGGCCACCGGCAGCGTCAACCATACAGAAGCGACAGGCAATCTTCGGCGTAACATGCCAGATCCCATCCCTGTCATTATACTTGCCCGTCTTGCTGTCGATCTCTCATTCCATGGAAAAGGGCTTGGTGCTGATTTACTTCATGATGCAGTGCTTCGTTGCTATCGGGTTGCCGAGAATATTGGCGTACGTGCAATCATGGTTCATGCACTTACCGAAGAAGCCAAAAATTTCTACATTCACCATGGTTTCAAACCATCACAAACTCAGCAGCGAACATTGTTTCTTAGACTCCCTTAATAGAACGCAAAGACTGTTACGTTCAAATCGCTATAAGCACTAATTTGATAGTGAGTCTAAGGTTTAATCAGTAAGGAAAGAATACGACGAACAAAATATTGATGAGACAGGAATCCGCGCGATGTAAGAAAGCAACGGGATGGATAATCCGATTGCGGACAATGTTATTTAGTTATAGCCAGAAACAAAAAAGAGCCCATGTATTAAATGGACTCTTTCTCTGATGCCTCGGTTAATCTGTCCAACTTTTTGGGGTCAGTACAA
>NZ_FZTC01000052.1 GCF_900200035.1 Klebsiella grimontii | reverse complement strand
AACTTTTTGGGGTCAGTACAAAGTGAGGCTTCCCTATGCATGAACACCATAAGAGTAGCCTCTTACCTGTTGGAAATCAACACCGGAGGCGAGGAATGCCGCAAAAGTATCTGTTGTTTGGCTTAATGGTGATTTGCTTCACTATTTTATTATTCACCTGGATGGTTCGTGATTCACTGTGTGAATTACAGGTCAGACAGGGGAATATCGAGCTGGTGGCATTCTTAGCCTGTGAAATTAAACGGTAAGAGCATCTGGCGGGGAGCGATTCCCGCCAGACTTACGGCGTTAGGCATTTTCAATGCACCCTTTCGTTTTTCATCAAATAAATATTTTGCCTCCTGATATCAGGAGGCTTTTTTTTCGCTTTTATGGAATGTTGAAAAAACAGGCTTGAAATTTGCACCGGTGTGTGGCTATCCTATGCCCCGACGAATTCCTCGTCTTACCGGAGAGCACGCGCCAAATGAACAAACACGACTGATGAATCTCATGCCTTGCTTCGCGCTATTGGCGAGCAGGGGAAGTATTGATTTCATTCAGGAGTGCTTATGGCTCATTGTGCCCAATCCCCCTCTTTTCTTTTGCATCAGGTCACCTGTCAGTTTGCGACGGGAGATTCGCTTTTTGGTCCGCTGAATTTATCGCTGGAAGGCTCCCTCTGCGGGCTTGTCGGGCGCAATGGCGTCGGTAAAACCCGGCTGTTGCGTTTGCTGGCGGGCCTGGACTCGCCGTCGAGCGGCCATATCGAACGTATGGTTTCGGTAAGCTACGTTGCTCAGCAGCATGCTTTGACTCCTGATACGACGCTGGCGGAATGGCTAAGCTTCGAATTCGTTTTTTCTGCTCTGGCGCGTCTTGAACGAGGCGAAGGGCGAGTTGACGATCTCGAACGTCTTGATGGCTTTTGGGATCTTCCGGATCGTTTGAATGCAGGCTTCCTGGCCGCTGGCTTAGGGGAATTTTCTCCCGCACGGCCCGCCTCTTCGCTGAGCGGCGGCGAAAGAGTGAAGGCGCAGCTCTGCGCGGCATTTTTGTCCGGTGCGGATTTTCTCCTGCTTGATGAACCCACCAACCATCTCGACCGACAAGGCCGGGCGTGGTTCTATCAGCAGCTTGAGCAATGGCGCGGTGGCGCGCTGATCGCCAGCCATGACCGCGAGCTGCTGGCCCAGATGCCGCGCATCCTCGAGCTGACGCCTGCAGCTTTGCGTAGCTACGGCGGCAACTATGCGGATTATCAGCAGCAGCGTGAGCTGGAGCAGCAGGCGGCTCGCGCCGCGCTGGAGCATGCTGTCATTGAACGGCGGCGTACTCGCGCAAGGATGCACAAAGAGCACGATGCCTGTCTGCGGCGCTCCGCGCAGACGTTGCGTACTATCGACACGCTAAATATCGCTTCATTCGAGCGGGTAGCTTACAAAGGCGCGGCAAAAGAGCGCCCCGGAACCCTTAAGCGCCAGCATCGTGAACAACGTAGCGCGCTAAATGATGCGGTGGTTCAGGCGCGTGAGCGGGTAGAAGAGGACAATCCGGTGATGTTTACTCTGCCCGGTAGCCAGGTCGCTGCGGGAAAACAGGTACTGGAGCTGGAAGCGTTGCGGCTGGCGTATGCGCCTATGGCGCCGCTGGACTGGCGCATGGATGGGCCGATGCGCGTGGCGCTACGGGGTCCCAACGGCTGCGGTAAGACGACGTTGCTTAAAACGCTGCTGGGCCTGGAGCCGCCGCTTTCAGGACGCTGCCGCTTATCGGTAAACGCGGCGTATCTGGACCAGCATCTGACCCAGCTTGATCTGTCATTATCCGCAATGGCGCACCTGAATCTCGGCGATACGCCTTTGGAAGAGGGCGTGCTGCGCAGCCAACTGGCGCAGCTACAGCTGGGGGCGGACAAAGTCCATCTGCCGCTATCGGCCCTTAGCGGAGGAGAACGCCTGAAGGCGGCGCTGGCCTGCGTGCTCTGGCGGCGGGAAGCCACGCAGCTACTGCTGCTGGATGAGCCCACCAATCATCTCGACCTGGCGTCCACGCAGGCAATTGAAACAGCGCTGGCGCAATTTCCCGGCGCGATGCTGGTGGTGTCGCATGATGACGCCTTTTTACAGGCGCTGAAGCTGACCCACTGTCTGGAATGGCGGGAAGACGGATGGCGCTTTGAGCGGCGATAAATGCAAAACCGCCATCCGTGGGATGGCGGTTTCTTGTCGCACAAATAAAAAAATCCCCGCCGTTTGGCAGGGACTTAAGAA
Source organism: Klebsiella grimontii (assembly GCF_900200035.1). GTDB lineage: Bacteria > Pseudomonadota > Gammaproteobacteria > Enterobacterales > Enterobacteriaceae > Klebsiella > Klebsiella grimontii. The sequence goes on along the minus strand of NZ_FZTC01000052.1, from coordinate 244,774 downwards.
TTTTGAGCTTTTTAAGCTTACAGGCTGGTTACGTTGCCAGCTGCCGGGCCTTTAGCGCCGCTTTCGATGGTGAAGGAAACTTTCTGACCTTCGTCCAGAGATTTGTAGCCTTCGTTCTGGATAGCAGAGAAGTGTACGAACACGTCTTTAGAACCATCGTCAGGAGTGATGAAGCCGAAGCCTTTGTCAGCGTTGAACCATTTTACGATACCAGTCATTTTACCGGACATAGTGAATTACCTTTAAAAAAAAATAAATGAGCCTTTCGGCGTTACGGTCTGGACTACAGATTTGAAGCGATAAAGGGAAAGTTCACTACCGGGGTATCAACGGATAACCTTTGAAGGACTGCTCTATTCGAATGCTCTGTGGTCTTTACATCAAACCTGCGAGCATTAACGCATGTTCACGTTGTGATAGCAAACTTTTTTTTCGTTGGCATGAAAACGGTCCTTTATCAGGACCGTTAGCCGAAACCAATAAACGCTAAAATTATGAGTCGATAAGCTGTCTTGAAAGCTGCGGATTCGCCTGTATCAGGCGCATCAGCTTAAGCTCTGTGGGAGAGGGCTTCACGCGTCTCGATTCCCACTCTTGTACCATTGCTACACTGACGCCCATGGCGCTGGCAAAATCATCTATCTTCAGCCCGGTACCTTTGCGTAGCTGGTCAAATTCAATGCTTGCGGCGGGCTTACGCGTCAGCGAGGCCGCCTGGGCCTGATCTTTAAAAATAATTTGTTCAAGGTTGCTCAGCAGTTCAAATGCAGGATCTTTATATTCCATTGAGAACTCCTCTCTTTCATACGGCGGAGGGTGAATTGTGTAGAGCCTCTTAAGAATAGTCGGAAAAAAAAGTGAGGAATGATTACCGTGGTAATTATTTATGACCTGGGGTTCTTTACGTCCGTTTCAGGCGGTATAACGTGCTGAAAAGTAATAGACAGAGCCGTTAAGCAAATTATTGTAAACAGATAAGAAGAAAAGCGGAAAAGGCCAGCGCGCGCCCGCTGGCCGGTGTATTACGCCTTTTGCAGCTTCTTCACATCGCCTTGCGAAGCCGCGGGTTGCCGCTGGCCCAGCTTATATTTGACCAGCAGCGCGATGGCCGACAGGAAGGCCGGGATAGCCAGCAAAGAGAAAATCGTTTCGAAAGAGAGCTGGGCCTGCATCAGGAATGCGCCGCTAAAGGCGCCGAGGATACCGCCAAAGCGGCCAATCCCTAACATCCAGGCCACGCCGGTCGCGCGTCCCTGGGTGGGGTAGAAACCGGCGGCCAGCGCAGGCATTGATGATTGCGCGCCGTTCATAATGCTGCCGGCGATAAAGACCATTATTCCCATCAGCAGCAGGTTATGGGTTGAGAAACCGACCAGGCAAACGAATACTCCGGTCAACAGCCAGCCCACGGCAACCACTTTGTTTGGGTTGAGCTTATCCATCAGCGCGCCGAGGATGAGCACGCCAATACCGCCGCCCAGCGGGAACAGCGCGGTGATAATGGAGGCCTGGCTCATCGTCGCGCCGGTTTCGCGTATCAGCAGCGGCAGCCAGCTGGTCAGCAAATAGAAGATCAGCAGGCCCATAAAGTAGGTCAGGCAGAGCATGATGGTGCCGACGGCGTAGCGCGGAGAGAAAATCACGCCGATGGATGATTTCTCTTGTATCTGGCCCGCTTCGCGTAGCTCAAATTCAGCCTGCTCGGGAACCGGCGCGATACGGCGCAGAATCGCGGCGATACGCTGGGCAGGCTGGCGTTTGACCACCATATAGCGCGCGGATTCCGGCAGAAGAAAGATCAGTACTACCGCCAGCAGCAGCGGCATCACGCCGCCAAGCACCAGTACGCTTTGCCAGCCGTAGTGGGGGATCATCCAGGCGGAGAGGAAGCCGCCCAGCGAGGAGCCCATCGGAAAGCCGACGAACATCAGGTTAACCATCAGCGCCCTACGCCGCTCAGGGGCATATTCGCTCATCAGCGTCGCGGCGTTCGGCATGGCGGCGCCCAGCCCAAGGCCGGTGAGAAAACGCAGCAGCGTCAGCTGGTTAAGGCTGGTAGCAAAGGCGGTCAGCAGGCTGAAGCCGCCGAAAACCACGATGGACATAATCAGAACTTTTTTCCGCCCAACGCGGTCGGCGAGCGGTCCGGCGGTCAGCGCGCCGACCGCGAGCCCGACTAAGGCGGCGCTCATCACCGGGCCTAACGCCGATTTTTCGACGCCCCATTCCTGCACCAGGTCAGAGGCGATAAAGCCGATTATCGCGGTATCGAATCCGTCCATCGCGACGGTGATAAAACATAAGGCCAGAATCATCCACTGGTATTTCGTGAAGGGATGTTCATTGATAAAAGCCTGAATATCGATGGTTGTTTTCTTCATGCGGCATTCCTGGCAGGCAGTGCGGGGGACAGAGATAGATTATTGTTATCACCCTCGCGATCGTTGATGTTGTTTGTGCGATTATCGAACAAAGAGCCGTTAATCGCTCATTTAATAAAATCATCGAACGGCGGTTCAGGCAATGTGGGGGAAAAGGGAAGCGTGCGATTATCGTCCGCTTTACGGGCAGTTCGGGAGTAAGATTAAAGTAATCGTAGTAAAATCAGCTTATTAGATAAACCCGCTGCGCGCTGAACGATGGTGGTAATTGTGATGAACTTAACAGAGGGTACCGCCGCGCGCTAAAACGTCGAAAACCCGGTTTTAAAGGCGGAAGATTATCAGGAAAAGGTATCCTGCAAGGCCGACCTGGACTATCCTTGTCAGCGTCTGACACGTGTGTGTCTGTTTGCGCTTTTTTTGGCTGAAAGGAGTAAAAAAATGGCGACAGGAAAGTCCTGCTCTCGCTGGTTTGCGGCTATTGCAGCCCTGTTAATGGTGGTTAGCCTGAGTGGGTGTTTTGATAAAGAAGGCGATCAGCGCAAGGCGTTCATCGACTTCCTGCAAAATACGGCAATGCGTAGCGGCGAACGTCTGCCGACGCTGACCGCCGATCAGAAAAAACAGTTTGGGCCTTTCGTTTCCGATTACGCGGTGATTTACGGTTATTCACAGCAGGTGAGCCAGGCGATGGATGCGGGTTTGCGTCCGGTGGTTGATAGCGTGAACGCGATTCGCGTACCGCAGGATTATGTTACCCAGCGCGAACCGCTGCGTCAGGCAAACGGCGCTTTGGGCGTACTGAGCCAGCAGCTGGAGAACGCAAAAATACAGGCGGATGCCGCCCACGGCGCGCTGAAACAGGGTGACGATCTCAAGCCGGTCTTCGACCAGGTCTATAATAAAGTCGTGACGGCCCCGGCGAATGCGCTACAGCCGTTAATCCCGGCAGCGCAGGTATTTACCCAGCAGCTGGTGCAGGTGGGTGATTTTATCGCGCAGCAGGAGACTCAGGTCAGCTTCGTGGCGAACGGTATTCAGTTCCCGACTTCGCAGCAGGCCAGTCAGTATAATACGCTGATTGGGCCGCTGGCCGCTCAGCACCAGGCCTTTAATCAGGCGTGGACAGCGGCAGTTAACGCGACTCGTTAACCGTTCTGACAACCCGGGCAAGGCTTCACCTTAGCCCGGGTTTTCTTTTCTTATTTCACCTGCGGGTTCACGCAGTTCTTCTCAACGCTGCCGTTCAGGGCATCAATCAGATTATCCACCGCGCAGGCCGCCATATTGTAGCGAGTCTCATGCGTGGCTGAGCCAATATGCGGCAACGCGACGACGTTCGGCATGCTCAGCAGCGGGGAGTCTTTCGCCAGCGGCTCTTGTTCAAAAACGTCCAGCCCGGCAGCATAAATTTCACCTTCCTGCAGCGCCGCAATCAGCGCCTTCTCATCCACCACCGGGCCGCGCCCGGCGTTAATAAAGATGGCGGAGGACTTCATTTTGGCAAACTGCGCTTTGCCGAACAGGTGATGAGTCTCTTCGGTCAGCGGCAGGATCAGACAGACAAAATCTGCTTCCTGCAGCAGGGTATCGAGATCGCAGTAGCGGGCGTTAAAGCGCTCTTCCGCCTGCGGGTGCTGGCGGCGGGCGTTGTAGAGAATGGGCATGCCGAAGCCCGCGTGGGCGCGCTGGGCAAGCGCCATCCCGATACGCCCCATACCGACGATGCCGAGGGTTTTATGGTGCACATCGTTGCCAAACCAGTCCGGACCGATGCTTTTGGTCCACTCGCCGGCCTTCACGCGGTTAGCCACTTCAACCACCCGACGCGCGGTGCTCAATACCAGCGCCATAACGGTATCGGCGACGGTTTCGGTCAGTACGGTCGGGGTGTGCATCAGCAGCACTTTACGCGCATTCAGCGCATCGACGTCGAAATTATCGTAGCCGACGGAAATGGTCGAAGTTGCACGAAGCTTGGGCATTTTCTCCAGTAACGCAGTATCGACTTTTTCGCTGGAACCCAGCAGACCTACCGCCTCAGCAAACGCGGCGGCGTGCTGTGAAACGGTCTCCGGACGCAGGTTTTTCACCTGCGTGACGGTAAAGTGTTGTTCCAGACGCTGTTGCAGGTCGTCGGGAAGCGTTTTGTAGAGAATGACTGACGGCTTCATGCGGTTCTCCGTTGCGTTAATGTTTCAGGCGTGACGTGCGCCGAGCGGAAGTTTTTGATTATTAGCAGGCTTAACAATCAAAGTAAGCCATACCGAGACGAAAAGCGCCACTCCCATAAAAATGTACGAGGCTGACGGGCTGCCGGTGGTGCCGTTCAGGTAGCCGACAAACCATGAGCCAAAGAATGAACCCAGCGCGCCCATGCTGTTAATCAGCGCCATGGCGCCCCCGGCGACGTTACGCGGCAGCATCTCGGGAATGATGGCGAAGAACGGCCCGTAGGGGGCGTACATCGCCGCGCCGGCAATGACCAGCAGGGTATAAGAGACCCAGAAATGGTTAGCGCCGACGGCCCAGGAGCCAATAAACGCGAAAGCGGCAATCAGCAGCAGCGGCCAGACGAATAGCTTGCGGTTCTGCATTTTATCGGAGGCCCAGGAGACCACGATCATGGCGATGGTTGCCGCCAGGTAGGGGACGGATGAGAGCCAGCCGACCTCGACCATGCCCATATTCTCGCCGCCGCTGCGGATAATTGACGGCAGCCACAGCACGAAACCGTAAACCCCGATGCTCCAGGCGAAATACTGCATGCACAGCAGGACCACGTTACGCGAGCGGAAGGCCTCACCGTAGTTGCGCACCGGTTTGATACCCTGCTGTTCGCGCTCCAGCTGCTCCTGCAATGCGGCCTTTTCGCTTTCCGCCAGCCAGTTGACCTGAGACGGTTTATCTTTTACCAGCACCCACCAGCAGAAGGCCCAAATCACCGCCGGAACGCCTTCAATAATAAACATCTCCCGCCAGCCGAAAGCCTGAATCAGGTAGCCGGAGACCACCGACATCCACAGCACCGTCACCGGGTTGCCGAGGATCAGGAAGGTATTGGCGCGCGAGCGTTCGGATTTGGTAAACCAGTTGCTGATGTATATCAGCATCGCCGGCATGACTGCGGCCTCGACCACGCCAAGGATAAAGCGGATCGCCGCCAGCGCGGGAATATTGTGCACCATCCCGGTCAGTGAGGCGCAGGCACCCCACAGGATCAGGCAGATGAAAATGAGTTTACGTACGCTGCGGCGTTCGGCATAAATCGCGCCGGGGATCTGAAAGAAGAAGTAGCCGAGGAAGAACAGCGCCCCCAGCAGGGAGGAGATACCTTTGGTGATCCCCAGGTCTTCAGTAATTCCGGCCGCCGAAGCGAAGCTGAAGTTAGCGCGGTCGAGGTACGCCAGGCTATACGTGATAAACACGATAGGCATGATGTACCACCAGCGTTTTGTTGCATTCGTTGAACTATTCATAGGTTTGCCTCTGTGAGTGAGGTGACGCTCATCATAGAAAAGATCCGTTACGCCGCGCTGCTGGTAGGGTACAGAACGGCCTGACGTTGTGCTGAATCGACTTACTCGCCCAGCGCCTCGCGCGTGGGTAATCCTTCGCTATCGCCCTGAACCTGAATGGCCAGTGAGCCGATTTTGTTTCCGCGTTTCACCGCCTGCCGCAGCGGTTTTCCTTCCAGCAGGGCGCTAATCACGCCGACGGCGAAACCATCGCCCGCGCCGACGGTATCGACGACGTTATCCACTTTTATCGCCGCCACGGCTCCCTGTTCGCCGTCGGCGGTTTTATACCAGGCGCCGTCGGAACCGGTTTTAATGATGACCGCACGCACGCCGTGGCCGAGGTAAAAGTCGGCGATGGCTTCCGGCGTTTGTAGGCCGGTCAGAATCATGCCCTCTTTTAAACCCGGCAGAACCCAGTCGGCCTGAAACGCCAGCTGGTTAAGCTTCTCGACCATCTCGGCTTCGCTTTTCCACAGCGTGGGCCGCAGGTTGGGGTCGAACGAAATCGTTTTTCCCTGCGCTTTCATCGTGTGCGCCGCGCGCTCCAGCAGGGCGTATGAGCTTTCCGACAGCGCGGCGGCCACGCCGCTTAAGTGCAGATGCCGGGCGCCGGCGAAGTATGATTCATTAAAATCCTCCGGCGAAAGATGGCTGGCGGCGGAGCCTTTGCGGAAATACTCCACGATGGGATCGGTTCCATTTTCGACTTTAGATTTCAGCTGAAAGCCGGTAGCGTAGCGGTCATCGATGCTCACGCCGCGGGCGTCGATTCCCTCTTTCGCCAGCGCGTTGAGGACGAAGCGGCCAAAGCTGTCCTTGCCGACGCGGCTTACCCAGCCGACGCTCAGGCCGAGGCGGGCCAGTCCGGTCGCCACGTTTAGCTCCGCGCCCGCGACGCGCTTCATAAAGTGCTCTACAGCAGACAGCTCGCCGGTCTCGGTGGCGACAAACATCGCCATGGCTTCGCCTATCGTGATGACATCTAACGCTTTTTGCATAACTTAATCCTCGCGCAGCAGGTTGACGTAGCGGCGGGTCACGGCCGTCAGGTCATGGCCAGTCAGCGGAAATTCAATCCCGCGCGGGGCATCGGCGGGCAGGTTATCGAGCAGCGCCAGCCAGCGCCCGGAGGCTTCATCCGGCGGCACGGCGCGAAAGTGCGAATGGTGCGGCTCTGCCGCCTTAACATGAATATAGCTGACGGCCGGGGCCAGGTGGCGCGCGGCCTCTTCCGGCGAGTCGCCGACCCATAGCCAGTTGCCCATATCAAAGGTGAGAGTGATCGGCAGCTGGTTAACCCGGCAGGCGGCTTTGAAGCGCTGCATCGGCGCCAGCTGGCCGCAGTCGGTTTGATCGTTTTCCACCACCAGCGCCATGCCGCTCTCGCGCAAAATATCGCGCAGGGTTTCCAGGCCATGGTGGTGGGTAAAATGGCCCAGCGAGAGCTTTAGCCACAGCGCGTTAAGGGTTTGCGCTTCCTGTAAAAGATCGGAAAGATGGGGGTTAAGCGCTCCGTCTGCGGCAAACAGGGCTTCCGGCGCGGAATAGCAAACCAGCAGGCCGCGGCGCTCAATATCGGCGGCCAGCTCCGCCAGGCGGTTCAGCTCATCCGCGCTGAACAGTTCCCGGCGGATCTCTACGCCGTCGGCGCCGGAACCGGCGATAAAGGGCAGTACGGCGGACTGCCCGCCCAGCGCTTTAACATGGTCATTCCCGTACGCGGCGGTCACGACAATAATCTTTCTGGCCATTCCAATACTCCCGACGATAATCTGATGCGTTGTTTATTACGCTAGATGGTATCGGTTCCAAAGCAAAGGCCAGGATGTCTAATTTATGATCGCCATCACGAAGGATCGTTAGCGGGAGGTGGAGCCTCTGACGATCAGCTCGCCGGAAAACACCCGTTCGCGGACCGGGTCGTTGCTGCCTTCAATCCGGCGCACTACCTGTTCGACGGCGGCGAAGCCAATCTGCCAGGTCGGCTGTTTAAGGGTGGTGATCCCCACGCCCGCCAGTTCGGCCCACTCCAGTTCATCGAAGCCCAGCAGGCCGATATCGCTGCCCCAAATCAGGCCAACGCGTTTAAGCGAACGCGCCACCTGCAGCGTCAGCGCGCCGTTGGCGGAAATCACCGCCTTGCGCATGCCGCGATGGTGGGAGTGGAAATGGCGCAGGACGTTATCGAGCATCGCGCCATCATTCAACGGTACTTCGGCGTTTTCCGCGATGATACCGCTGTGGCGCTGTAGTGTCTGGCGAAAGGCGCTCAGACGCTCGCGGCGGGTATTGACCGAGCCAAGGGGTTCGCTGAGGAACAGCAGGGCTTCGAAACCTTTTTCCACCAGGTGTTCGGTGGCGGTAGTGGCGGCCTGAGTATTATCGAGGCCGACGACATCGCAGGCGAATTCCGGAATCTTGCGGTCGATAAGCACCATCGGCAGGGCCGACTGCTGCAGGCGGTTCAGGCCGTCCTCGCGCATCCCGACGGCGTTGACCACGATCCCTTCCACCTGGTAGCTGCGCAGCAGATCGAGGTAGTGCAGCTCCTGGTCCAGCTCGTTGTTGGTATTACATACCAGCAGGGTGAAACCCTTTTCGCGACAGGCGGCTTCAATGCCGCTGAGCACGTTGACCGAGTAGGGGTTGGTGATATCGGCGATGATCAGGCCAATCAGCCGGGTGCGGCCATGCTTCAGGCCGCGGGCCATCAGGCTGGGACGATAGTCGAGCTCGGCAATGGCTTTTTCAATCCGCCCCAGCAGATCGTCGGAAAGCAGATGCTTTTCGCCGTTCAGATAGCGTGAAATGCTGGTTTTGCCGGTCTGTGCGGCTTTCGCCACATCGCTAATGGTTGCTCGCGCCGCTTTCGCCATGGTGGCTTCCTTTGCTGAAATCTGCACACACCTTAGCGCGAAAATTCGCTATATCAAGCATTTTGCCCGGCGACTCACCGGGCAAAGCGGGCATTACTGCAGCGGGCTGAGGGTAATTTCGACGCGGCGGTTCTGCGCTTTACCTTCCGCGGTGCTGTTGTTGGCGATCGGATTCGCCGGACCCATGCCGGTAGTGCGGATGCGGTTAGCCGCTACGCCCTGGGTGATAAGCGCGCTGGCGACGCTCTCCGCGCGCTGCTGAGAAAGACGCATATTCAGATCCTGGCTGCCGGTGCTGTCGGTGTAGCCAACCACGTTAACGGCGGTTTTCTCATACTCTTTTAGCACCATCGCTACCCCGGTCAGGGTATTGGCGCCCGCCGGTTTCAGGTTGGCGCTGCTGCTGTCAAAGGTCACATTGTTTGGCATGTTCAGCACGATATTGTCGCCGTTTCGCGTCACGCTGACGCCGGTTCCCTGCATTTTCTCGCGCAGCTTCGCTTCCTGCACGTCCATATAGTAACCAATGCCGCCGCCCAGCGCCGCGCCGGCCGCCGCGCCGATCAGCGCGCCTTTGCCGCGGTCATGTTTGGAAGAAGAGAGCACCCCTACGCCTGCGCCGACTAACGACCCAATGCCCGCGCCGATCCCGGATTTACCCGCTTCGCGCTCCCCGGTGTAGGGGTTGGTGGTACAGCCAGAAATAGCCAGTGCGCCGCTAACGACAGCCGCAATCATGAGTACGCGTTTTTTCATCTTATTTCCTTAATCCTTTTTATTCTTTGCCACAGCGACCGTGACGGTTGATTATGACGCGCGAAACCGGAGAAAATTCCGCAGAGAGCATCTCAATTTGTAAATAACATTGAACGGCTGAATAACGTGCCGTCACCACACCTGCTATCGCTGACCAGGAGCCCGCATTGCCAACCTCATCCGCCACCAAAACTATCCTCACCGCAGCCCACTGGGGGCCCATGCTGGTCGAAACCGATGGCGAGAACGTCATCTCATCGCGGGGGGCGCTTGATACCCCTTTCGCCAACTCGCTGCAAAGCGCCGTGCGCGATCAGGTGCATAGCAAAACCCGCGTACGGTACCCGATGGTGCGTAAGGGGTTTCTCGCCTCGCCTGAAAACCCGCAGGGCGTGCGCGGGCAGGATGAGTTTGTGCGGGTAAGCTGGGATCGGGCGCTGGATCTGATTCACGCCCAGCACCGCCGAATTCGCGAAAGCTACGGCCCGGCGTCGATTTTTGCGGGCTCCTACGGCTGGCGCTCAAACGGCGTGCTGCACAAAGCGGCGACCCTGCTCCAGCGCTATATGAGTCTGGCGGGCGGCTATACCGGACATCTGGGCGATTATTCCACCGGCGCGGCCCAGGCGATCATGCCGTACGTGGTTGGCGGTAATGAGGTTTATCAGCAGCAGACCAGCTGGCCAATGGTGTTGGAACATAGCGATGTGGTGGTGCTGTGGAGCGCTAACCCCTTAAATACGTTAAAAATCGCCTGGAACGCTTCCGACGAACAGGGTATTCCGTGGTTCGACCGTCTGCGCCAGAGCGGGAAACGGGTGATCTGCATCGATCCGATGCGATCGGAAACGGCGGAATTCTTTGGCGACGCGGCGGAGTGGATCGCCCCGCATATGGGCACTGACGTCGCCCTGATGCTCGGTATCGCCCATACGCTGGTCGAAAACGGCTGGCAGGATGGCCCATTTTTGGCCCGCTGCACCAGCGGCTATGACGTTTTCGCCCGCTATCTGACCGGCGAGAGCGACGGAACGGCAAAAACGGCGGAATGGGCGGCGGCGATCTGCGGCGTCAGCGCGGATAAAATTCGCGAACTGGCAAAACTTTTCCACGAAAACACCACCATGCTGATGTCCGGCTGGGGCATGCAGCGCCAGCAGTTTGGCGAACAAAAACACTGGATGCTGGTGACCCTTGCGGCCATGCTCGGCCAGATCGGCACCGAAGGCGGGGGGTTTGGCCTTTCCTATCACTTTGCCAACGGCGGCAACCCTACGCGGCGTGCGGCGGTGCTGGGCTCAATGCAGGGTAGCGTGGCGGGCGGTACCGACGCGGTAGAGAAAATTCCGGTCGCGCGCATCGTTGAAGCGCTGGAGAACCCCGGCGCCGCTTATCAACATAACGGGATGGAGCGTAGCTTCCCGGATATTCGCTTTATCTGGTGGGCGGGCGGCGCCAACTTTACCCACCATCAGGATACCAACCGGCTGATCCGCGCCTGGCAAAAACCGGAGCTTATTGTGATTTCAGAATGCTTCTGGACCGCGGCGGCGCGCCATGCCGATATCGTCCTGCCCGCGACGACCTCGTTTGAACGCAACGATATGACCATGACCGGGGATTACAGCAACCAGCACCTGGTGCCGATGAAGCAGGTGATCGCGCCGCGCGATGAAGCGCGCGATGATTTCGCCGTTTTTGCCGACCTCAGCGAGCGCTGGGAAGCGGGCGGGCGGGAGCGCTTCACCGAGGGTAAAAACGATCTGCAGTGGCTGGAGACGTTTTACCAGATTGCCGCCCAGCGTGGGGCGCTGCAGCAGGTTACGCTGCCGCCGTTCGCCCAGTTCTGGCAGGATAATCAGCTGATAGAAATGCCGGAGGAGCCCGCAAACGCACGCTTTGCCCGCTTTGCCGCCTTCAGGGCCGATCCGCAGGCGAACCCGTTGAAAACCGCCAGCGGTAAAATTGAGATTCACTCGCCGACCATCGCCGGGTATGCCTATCCGGATTGCCCGCCGCATCCGATGTGGCTGGAGCCGGACGAGTGGCATGGCAATGCGCAGGAAGGTCAGCTTCAGGTGCTGTCAGCGCATCCGGCGCACCGCCTTCACAGCCAGCTCAACCATACGTCGCTGCGCGAGCGCTACGCGGTGGCGGGCCGTGAACCGTTAACCCTTCATCCGCGCGATGCGCAGGCGCGCAATATCGCCGATGGCGATCTGGTACGGGTATGGAATTCACGCGGTCAGGTGCTGGCTGGCGCGGTAGTGACCGACGGTATCCGCCCTGGGGTTATCTGCCTGCATGAAGGAGCATGGCCCGACCTTGACCCTCAGGCGGGGATCTGCAAAAACGGTGCGGTGAACGTGCTGACCAACGATATTCCGACATCGCGGCTGGGCAACGGCTGCGCCGGAAATACGGCGCTGGCCTGGCTGGAAAAATATACCGGTCCCGAGCTTACGCTGACGGCATTTGATCCGCCGACCAATGCATAATCCAGGTCGGATGCTGGGTTTCATCCTGCCATGCGCAGTCTTCAATGCGGAAGCCTTGCGCATGGTAGAAATTCACCGCCTGAACGTTTTTCTGGTACACCTCAAGGGTTAGCCAACCGTAGTGTTTTTTGACTTCGCCAATCAGCGCGCTGCCGATACCCTGCCTGGCGGCATCCGGCGCGACGAACAGCGCGCCGATGAAGCGAGACTCCATCACGCTGATAAAGCCCTTCAGCACGCCGTCCTGCTCCCATACCCAGGTTTGGGCGGAGGGCAGGTAAACGTCGCGCACTATCGCCAGACTGTCATGCCAGTAGCTTTCGGCGATAAACGGGTGGGCGTGGATCGTACTCTCCAGCCACAGTTCAAGCAGCGGGCCGGTTTCGTTAGCGTCCCAGTTGCGGATCATCCTGGCCTCCTGAGCGACAGAAACAGCCGGTGACGTGGTCGTTGACCAGACCGCAGGCCTGCATAAAGGAGTAGCAGATCGTTGAACCGACAAACTTAAACCCCCGTTTTTTCAGCGCTTTTGACAGCGCGTCAGAAGCCGGAGTGGTTGTCGGGATCTCCGCCAGCGCGGCGGCGGTCGTCACCTGGGGATGATTATCGACGAATGACCAGACGAAATCTGCGAAAGGCTCGCCATTTTCCTCCATCGCCAGAAAGGCCCGGGCGTTGCCGATGATGGCCTGAATTTTCCCGCGATGGCGAATAATACCGGCATCGAGAACCAGACGTTCAACATCTTCTTCGTCCATTGCCGCGACGCGAACCGGGTCAAACTGGTGAAAGGCGCTGCGGTAGTTTTCACGCTTTTTCAGTACGGTGATCCACGACAGTCCGGCCTGCTGGCCCTCAAGACAAATCATCTCAAACAGCTTGCGGGGATTCTTTTCAGCGACGCCCCACTCGTTATCGTGGTACTCAATGTATAAAGGATCCTGACTGACCCATCCGCAACGTTGCATCTGCCTCTCCCTTTTGTCATAAAAATCAGCCGGGCAACTTGACGGCTGAAAGATAAAGATAATAGTTAATACAGGGTTATTATCCCCAAAACAGGGATAGGGCACCCCATAAAAAAACACAGCAACCTTGCCGTTTCGGCTCTTTTTGGAGTCGCATTAATGATAATAAAGAAATGCAATGGCCTCCGGGTATTCCTGGTCCCGGCGTACGTATCCGTCTGGGCGTCGTGTGTTGCCGGTGCGAATGCCTGGCAACAGGAATATATCGCTATCGATACAAAAAGTAATACTGCGGAACGCTATACATGGGACAGCGATCACCAACCGCGCTATGAAGATATTCTCGCGGAGCGGATAAATGCGTCCGACGATCCTTCCGGGCTGGCGTTTAACCAGGCGGTATCGCCGCCGGACAGCGCTCGCGGCATGAGCGTGGGCTGGAATTTCTCCTTGGTCGACGGCGTGACCTCCGGCCCGGTAGCCAGTTTACATTCCGACCTGACGTCCCCCCCGTTTACCCGTAATGCGGCCGGAACCGGCTACGTGAATACGCTGGGCTGGCGGGTAGATTATCAGAAGCTATGGGGTGTACATCCGTGGGCCCAGGTGAGCTATAACCAGGGATTTACGGCTGATGCCGGCGGGCAGAATCGCGCGCAGGACGGTGCCTGGCGGGACGTGACTTTTGGCGCCGATATGTCGCTCAACTCTCATCTTGCCGCCTGGGCGGCGCTGTCGCAGGCGGACAATCTGCCCACTGGGGCAAATTATCTCTACTTAATGGGCGTGAGCGCCAATTTTTAATTTATTCGTCATGCTTCAAGCGGCAGATGCATTGGCTGCGCTTGAAGCAACTCGAATTATTTAGGCTGAATATGTAGCATATTTGATACGTTTAATTTACTTCATCATTACAGTAATGACGCATCTTCCGGCGGTAGCAGGTACTCACTTTTCAATGAATATTTAAGGCGTGAATATTTTTCACTGTCATTCATTCCGCCTTTAGTGCATTTCATTCCGCGGTGACGGCAGTTCATGCCTTTTTTCCCCAGCCTTAAAGGGGACTTCGTTATGGTGGCGGCAGTTAATTATTCAGGACAACTGCTATGAACGCTGCAAACCGTCAATACACCCGCTGGCTTACGCTGCTTGGCACTATCATTACGCAATTTGCGCTGGGATCGGTTTATACATGGAGTTTGTTCAATAGTTCGCTTTCCGCCAAGCTGGACGAACCGGTCAGCCAGGTGGCGTTCTCATTCGGCCTGTTAAGCCTCGGCCTGGCGCTCTCCTCATCCGTGGCGGGCAAATTACAGGAACGTTTCGGCGTCAAACGCGTCACCATGGCGTCCGGCGTTCTGCTGGGCCTCGGATTCTTCCTGACCGCGCATTCAAACAGCCTGATGATGCTGTGGCTGAGCGCGGGCCTTCTGGTCGGGCTGGCCGACGGCGCCGGCTATCTGCTGACGCTGTCGAACTGCGTCAAATGGTTCCCGGAACGTAAGGGGTTGATTTCTGCTTTCTCTATCGGTGCTTACGGGCTTGGCAGCCTGGGTTTCAAGTTTATTGATTCCCATCTGCTGGCGACGGTCGGTCTGGAAAAAACTTTTATTATCTGGGGCGCAATCGTGCTGGTGATGATCGTTTTTGGCGCGACGCTGATGACAGACGCGCCGAACCATACCGCCTCCGCGTCCAATGGCGTGGTCGAAAACGACTTCACCCTCGCCGAATCGATGCGTAAACCTCAGTACTGGATGCTGGCGGTGATGTTCCTGACCGCCTGCATGAGCGGCCTGTACGTGATTGGCGTGGCGAAAGATATTGCCCAGGGGATGGTGCATCTCGATGTGGCGACGGCAGCCAACGCGGTGACGGTGATTTCTATCGCTAACCTGAGCGGCCGTCTGGTTCTGGGCATTCTGTCGGATAAAATGTCGCGCATCCGGGTGATTACCATCGGACAGGTCGTTTCGCTTATCGGTATGGCGGCGCTGCTGTTCGCGCCGCTGAACGCCACGACTTTCTTCGCCGCCATCGCCTGCGTGGCCTTTAACTTCGGCGGCACGATTACCGTCTTCCCATCGCTGGTCAGCGAGTTCTTTGGCCTCAATAACCTGGCGAAAAACTACGGCGTGATTTATCTCGGTTTCGGTATCGGCAGCATCTGCGGTTCGCTGATTGCTTCCCTGTTCGGCGGTTTCTACGTGACCTTCTGCGTCATCTTTGCGCTGCTGATTCTTTCCCTGGCGCTGTCGACGACGATTCGCCAGCCGAAAAGCGAAATTTACCACCAGGCTCATGCCTGAAAGCGGGCGTTATCACGGCCCCGATGATTAATCACCTAAGCTAATAGTGCCAATCCAACCAAATGTTTTGTAAATGTTTGGTTGGATCACATTCCCTCCTGATACTTTTTCCTTCCGCTGTGGTCTACTTATCGCGCTTTGTAGAGGTTTCTTATAACCAAGCTAAACGCACTTTATTAACCTGCTTACTTATATCGCTTAAGTCGGGCGGTTTTATCTCTTCGTTTTCCAGGTTTTTTGCATGAAATACATTAAAACGATGACGCAGCTGAAGCTCAGTATCTGGCTGGCGCTGTACATCGGCTGGTTTATGAACGCTGCCGTATTCTTCCGCCGCTTTGAAGGGTACGCTCAGGAGTTTACCATCTGGAAAGGACTCTCAGGTGCAGTTGAGCTGATTGGGACCTTTCTGGTCACCTTCTTTCTGCTGCGTATTTTGTCGCTGTTTGGCCGCCGGGTCTGGCGCATCCTCGCGACCATCGTCGTACTATTCTCCGCCGCCGCCAGCTATTACATGACCTTCCTGAACGTGGTGATCGGCTACGGGATTATTGCCTCGGTGATGACCACTGACATCGACTTGTCCAGAGAAGTTATCGGCTGGCACCTGATTCTCTGGCTGGTGTTGATGAGCGCGCTGCCGCTGGTGCTTATCTGGAGCAACCGCTGCCGCTTCACGCTGCTGCGTCAAATTCGTACGCCCGGCCAGCGGATGAAGAATATTACTATCGTGCTGCTGGCTGGCCTGATGGTTTGGGGGCCAATTCGTCTGCTGGAGGTTCGCCAGAAGAACTTCGAGCGCAGTTCCGAAGTCGATCTGCCAAGCTATGGCGGGGTGGTGGCTAACTCCTACCTGCCGTCTAACTGGCTCTCAGCGCTGGGGCTTTACGCGTGGGCGCAGGTGGATGAGTCTTCCGATAATAAATCCCTGATCAATCCGGCGAAAAAATTCACCTACATTGCGCCGCAAGGCCTGGATGATACTTACGTGGTGTTTATCATCGGCGAAACTACCCGCTGGGACCATATGGGCATCCTGGGCTATAACCGCAATACCACGCCTAAGCTGGCGCAGGAGAAAAACCTGGTCGCTTTCCGCGGATACTCCTGCGATACCGCCACTAAGCTGTCGCTGCGCTGTATGTTCGTTCGTCAGGGCGGGGCGGATGATAACCCGCAGCGGACGCTGAAAGAACAGAACGTCTTTGCCGTCCTCCACCAGCTTGGCTTTAGCGGCAACCTGTACGCCATGCAGAGCGAGATGTGGTTCTACAGCAACACGATGGCGAACAACATCGCCTATCGCGAGCAGATTGGCGCTGAGCCGAGTAACCGCGGCAAGAGCGTTGACGACATGCTGCTGGTAGATGAAATGAAGCGCGGGCTGGCGAAGAATCCCAGTGGTAAGCACCTGATTATTCTGCATACCAAAGGGTCGCACTTTAACTATACCCAGCGCTATCCGCGCAGCTTTGCCCAATGGAAGCCGGAGTGCGTTGGCGTCGATAATAAATGCTCGAAGGCTGAACTGATTAACTCGTACGACAACAGCGTGACCTACGTCGATCACTTTATCGTCAGCGTGCTGGATCAGTTGCGGGATAAGAAGGCGATTGTTTTCTATGCAGCCGACCACGGCGAGTCCATCAACGAGCGCGAACACCTGCACGGGACGCCGCGCAAGATGGCGCCGCCGGAGCAGTTTCGCGTGCCGATGCTGGTGTGGATGTCGGATAAGTATCTGGAGTCGCCTGACCACGCAGACTCCTTTGCGCGCCTGAAACAGCAGGCGGCAATGAAGGTACCGCGTCGTCACGTCGAGCTGTATGACACCATTATGGGCTGTCTTGGCTATACCTCGCCGGACGGCGGGATTAACCAATATAACAACTGGTGCCACGTTCCTGACGCTGCGGCGAAGAAGGAGTAGCAGAGTGGCGAGTTTCTCGCCGCTTGAGCGACTTTTTCATAATAAGGCATTGACGGGTGTGTATCGCAGCAGTAAGATGCGCCCGCATTCGGTGATTGGCGCAGCCTGGTAGCGCACTTCGTTCGGGACGAAGGGGTCGGAGGTTCGAATCCTCTATCACCGACCAAATTCGAAAAGCCTGCTCAACGAGCAGGCTTTTTTGCGTCTGTCGCCGGTACAGGTGCCCAGCACCGCCTCCGGGAAATTCAGCTGCTCTGCGCTCTGCTCCCCGGGGGCGGCGCTTGACGCGCCTTGCCCGGGCTACGGGTTCACCGCTGTCTGCGGGCCGGTCGCGCGGAGAGGTGCCCAGCACCGCCTCCGGGAAAATGCGCTCTACCTAAGAGTGTCAGAAAACTCGCCCATTACCCTTTCCTGCCGCCAATTCCCTGTTTTGTGACATCTTCCATTGTATTTTTTTATATATACTCCGATCTTTTTTCGCGAAGCTTATGGATAACTTCAGCATTTTCCGCTGTGCGTTTTAACGTTCACGCTATTTATCGCTCACATATTGGTCACATCGCAAGAAATTTTTACCATTTGGCATAATTGCTTATCACTGGCTGCCGGAAAATATTAAGGCGTTTATTCTGCGTACTTGCCGCTAGCATAAATTTCTCTGCTGGAAATAGCGCTTTGCACTTTTTTTAATCTTTGCCTGCCGATTCTCACCCCGGATGTAAAACCAGGTTGGCTGTATTGACGTTTCCCCATTCTGTTGACAGATTGTAGGGCATGAGGGGCATTTCATGGAGAATCCGTACTGCAACTCAGTCGTTTTTGCGAAAGGAATCCCCATCTCTCTCAATGCCTTCGGGCACCACCGACCGGACCGGGTAAAACATAAATAAAGGTCTGGCGGATATATGCAAACAACATCACATTTGGAGCAGAATAATGAGTATTTCCTTGAAAAAATCAGGGATGCTGAAGCTTGGTCTGAGCCTGGTTGCCATGACCGTTGCAGCAAGCGTACAAGCGAAGACCCTGGTTTATTGTTCAGAAGGTTCGCCGGAAGGCTTTAACCCGCAGCTCTTCACCTCTGGTACCACCTATGACGCCAGCTCAGTGCCGATTTATAACCGCCTGGTAGAATTCAAAACCGGCACCACGGAAGTGATTCCGGGCCTGGCTGAGAAATGGGAAGTTAGCGAAGACGGGAAAACCTATACCTTCCATCTGCGTAAAGACGTGAAGTGGCAGGATAATAAAGATTTTAAACCGACTCGCACGCTGAACGCCGATGACGTTGTCTTCTCTTTCGACAGACAAAAAAATACCAACAACCCGTACCATAAAGTGTCTGGCGGCAGCTATGAATATTTTGAAGGCATGGGGTTACCTGACCTGATTAGCGAAGTGAAGAAAGTGGACGATAATACCGTCCAGTTCGTGCTGACCCGTCCGGAATCGCCGTTCCTTGCCGATCTCGCCATGGACTTCGCCTCTATTCTGTCAAAAGAGTATGCCGACAACATGCTGAAAGCCGGTACGCCGGAGAAAGTGGACCTCAACCCAATCGGTACCGGCCCGTTCCAGCTGCTCCAGTACCAGAAAGACTCCCGTATTCTCTATAAAGCCTTCCCGGGCTACTGGGGCGTCAAGCCGAAAATCGATCGCCTGGTCTTCTCCATCACCCCTGATGCTTCCGTGCGCTACGCTAAGCTGCAGAAAAACGAATGCCAGATTATGCCGTACCCGAATCCGGCAGACATCGCGCGCATGAAGCAAGACAAGAACATCACTCTGCTGGAGCAGCCGGGCCTGAACGTGGGCTACCTCTCTTTCAATACCGAGAAGAAGCCGCTGGATGATGTCAAAGTTCGCCAGGCGCTGACCTACGCGGTAAACAAAGAAGCGATTATCAAAGCCGTTTACCAGGGCGCAGGCCAGGCCGCGAAGAACCTGATCCCGCCGACCATGTGGGGCTATAACGACGACATTAAAGATTACACTTACGATCCAGAGAAAGCGAAAGCGCTGCTGAAAGAAGCCGGTCTGGAAAAAGGCTTCACCATCGACCTGTGGGCAATGCCGGTACAGCGTCCGTATAACCCGAACGCGCGCCGTATGGCTGAGATGATTCAGGCTGACTGGGCTAAAGTTGGCGTCCAGGCCAAGATCGTCACTTACGAGTGGGGTGAATACCTGAAGCGGGCGAAAGCGGGCGAACACCAGACCGTCATGATGGGCTGGACCGGCGACAATGGGGATCCGGATAACTTCTTCGCCACCCTGTTCAGCTGCGCGGCGGCAAAAGACGGTTCTAACTACTCCCGCTGGTGCTACAAGCCGTTTGAAGATCTGATTCAGCCGGCTCGCGCCACCGATGACCACAACAAACGCATTGAGCTGTACAAACAGGCTCAGGTCGTGATGCACGATCAGGCTCCGGCGCTGATTGTCGCTCACTCCACCGTCTATGAGCCGGTGCGTAAAGAGGTCAAAGGCTACGTGGTCGATCCATTAGGTAAACACCACTTCGATAACGTCTCTATCGAATAATAACAGCGTGTTTCCCCTCTCCCCGCCTTGGGGAGAGGGAATTGACATTTGTGAGCAATACAGACGTCCTGTCACCAGGCGGGCCGTCTCCAGAGAGAATCCGGGTTATGTTGCAGTTCATTCTCCGACGTTTGGGACTTGTCATCCCAACATTTATCGGTATTACCCTTCTCACTTTCGCCTTCGTTCATATGATCCCCGGCGACCCGGTGATGATTATGGCGGGCGAACGTGGTATTTCCCCTGAACGTCACGCGCAGCTGCTGGCCGAAATGGGCCTCGATAAGCCAATGTGGCAGCAGTACGTCAACTATATTTGGGGCGTGATGCACGGTGATTTGGGCATCTCGCTGAAAAGCCGTATTCCCGTCTGGGAAGAGTTCGTGCCGCGCTTTAAGGCCACCATGGAGCTGGGCGTCTGCGCGATGATTTTTGCCATCATCGTCGGGATCCCGGTGGGTGTGCTGGCGGCGGTCAAACGCGGCTCTATCTTCGACCACACCTCCGTAGGCCTCGCGCTGACCGGCTATTCCATGCCTATCTTCTGGTGGGGGATGATGCTGATCATGCTGGTGTCGGTACAGCTTAACCTGACGCCGGTTTCCGGACGTATCAGCGATACCGTCTTCCTTGACGATACCCTGCCGCTGACCGGATTTATGCTGATCGATACCGCGATTTGGGGCGAGCCGGGCG
The DNA here is from genome assembly GCF_900200035.1 of Klebsiella grimontii. GTDB lineage: Bacteria > Pseudomonadota > Gammaproteobacteria > Enterobacterales > Enterobacteriaceae > Klebsiella > Klebsiella grimontii. The sequence goes on along the minus strand of NZ_FZTC01000052.1, from coordinate 224,292 downwards.
ACTTTATTGATGCGGTGATGCATATGATCCTGCCCGCCGTGGTGCTGGGGACGATTCCCCTGGCGGTGATCGTGCGTATGACCCGTTCGTCGATGCTGGAAGTGCTGGGCGAGGATTATATCCGTACCGCGCGCGCGAAAGGCCTGACGCGGATGCGGGTGATCGTCGTTCATGCTTTACGCAACGCGATGCTGCCGGTGGTCACGGTTATCGGCCTGCAGGTCGGTACGCTGCTGGCGGGGGCTATCCTGACCGAAACCATCTTCTCCTGGCCGGGCCTTGGCCGCTGGCTGATTGATGCGCTGCAGCGCCGCGACTATCCGGTGGTGCAGGGCGGGGTGCTGCTGGTGGCGACGATGATTATTCTCGTCAACCTGCTGGTCGACCTGTTGTACGGCGTGGTGAACCCGCGTATCCGGCATAAGAAGTAAGGGGCCATCATGTCACAAGTTACTGAAAATAAAGTTGTCGCCGCACCGGTGCCAATGACCCCTTTGCAGGAGTTCTGGCACTATTTTAAACGCAACAAAGGCGCCGTCGTGGGGCTGGCCTACGTCGCGGTGATGATTATCATCGCCGTCTTCGCCAACTTCATCGCGCCCTATAACCCGGCGGATCAGTTCCGCGATGCGCTGCTGGCCCCGCCGTTCTGGCAGGAAGGCGGCAGCGTAACCCACCTGCTCGGCACCGATGACGTCGGTCGCGATATCCTGTCGCGCCTGATGTACGGCGCGCGCCTGTCGCTGCTGGTTGGCTGTCTGGTGGTGGTGCTGTCGCTGATCCTCGGCGTGGTGCTCGGCCTGATTGCTGGCTATTTTGGCGGCGTGGTTGACTCGGTCATTATGCGCGTTGTCGATATTATGCTGGCCCTGCCGAGCCTGCTGCTGGCGCTGGTGCTGGTGGCCATCTTCGGCCCATCCATCGTCAACGCCTCGCTGGCGCTAACCTTTGTCGCCCTGCCGCACTACGTGCGTCTGACCCGCGCCGCGGTGCTGGTGGAAGTCAACCGCGACTACGTGACCGCTTCTCGGGTGGCGGGCGCGGGGGCGATGCGTCAGATGTTCATCAACATTCTTCCCAACTGCCTTGCGCCGCTGATTGTTCAGGCGTCGCTGGGCTTCTCTAACGCCATTCTCGATATGGCCGCTCTTGGCTTCCTTGGCATGGGTGCGCAGCCGCCGACACCGGAGTGGGGCACGATGCTCTCCGACGTGTTGCAGTTCGCGCAGAGCGCCTGGTGGGTCGTCACCTTTCCGGGTGTCGCTATCCTGCTGACGGTGCTGGCATTTAACCTGATGGGTGACGGTCTGCGTGACGCGCTCGATCCCAAACTGAAGCAGTAAGAGGTTCGAGATGGCGTTATTAAATGTAGATAAACTCTCGGTGCACTTCGGCGACGAAGGGACGCCGTTCCGCGCCGTAGACCGCGTAAGCTACAGCGTAAACCAGGGCGAAGTGGTCGGTATCGTCGGCGAGTCCGGCTCGGGCAAATCGGTCAGTTCGCTGGCGATTATGGGGCTGATTGACTATCCCGGCCGGGTGATGGCGGAAAAGCTGGAGTTTAACGGTCGCGACCTGAAGCGCATTTCCGAAAAAGAGCGTCGCCAGCTGGTGGGCGCGGAAGTGGCGATGATCTTCCAGGACCCGATGACCAGTCTGAATCCGTGCTATACCGTCGGCTACCAGATTATGGAAGCCATCAAGGTCCATCAGGGCGGTAATAAGAAAACGCGTATTCAGCGGGCGATTGACCTGCTGACGCTGGTGGGGATCCCCGACCCGGCTTCACGTCTTGATGTCTATCCGCACCAGCTTTCCGGCGGCATGAGCCAGCGCGTGATGATCGCGATGGCGATTGCCTGTCGGCCAAAGCTGCTCATTGCCGATGAACCCACGACGGCGCTGGATGTCACCATTCAGGCGCAGATCATCGAGCTGCTTCTGGAGCTGCAGCAGAAAGAGAATATGGCGCTGATCCTGATTACCCACGATCTGGCGCTGGTGGCCGAAGCGGCGCACAAAATCATCGTCATGTACGCCGGCCAGGTAGTGGAAACCGGCGATGCGAAGGATATCTTCCGCGCCCCGCGCCACCCCTATACGCAGGCGCTGCTGCGCGCGCTGCCGGAGTTCGCTCAGGATAAAGCTCGCCTCGCCTCGCTGCCGGGCGTGGTGCCGGGTAAATATGACCGTCCGAGCGGCTGCCTGCTCAACCCGCGCTGCCCGTATGCAACGGACAAATGCCGCAGTGAAGAACCTGAACTGAACCTGCTTAACGGCGGTCGTCAGTCAAAATGTCATTACCCACTTGATGATGCCGGGAGGCCAGGGCTATGAGTACGCATGAGGCCACCACGCAACAGCCTCTGTTGCTGGCCACCGATCTGAAGAAATACTATCCGGTGAAGAAGGGGCTATTTGCGCCGGAACGCCTGGTCAAAGCGCTGGACGGCGTCTCGTTTTCCCTTGAACGCGGTAAAACGCTGGCGGTCGTGGGGGAGTCCGGCTGCGGTAAATCGACGCTCGGCCGTCTGCTGACGATGATTGAAATTCCCACCGGCGGCGAGCTCTATTATCAGGGACAGGATCTGCTTAAGCACGATCCGCAGGCGCAAAAGCTGCGCCGGCAGAAAATCCAGATTGTGTTCCAGAACCCCTACGGTTCGCTGAACCCGCGTAAAAAGGTGGGGCAGATTCTGGAAGAGCCGCTGCAGATCAACACCAGCTTAAGTAAGGAGCAGCGCCGGGAGAAAGCGCTGGCGATGATGGCCAAAGTGGGCCTGAAAACGGAACACTACGACCGCTATCCGCATATGTTCTCCGGCGGCCAGCGTCAGCGTATCGCCATCGCCCGCGGTCTGATGCTTGACCCGGACGTGGTGATCGCCGACGAACCGGTCTCCGCGCTGGACGTTTCGGTGCGCGCGCAGGTGCTGAACCTGATGATGGATCTGCAGCAGGATCTGGGGCTTTCTTACGTCTTTATCTCCCACGATCTGTCGGTCGTGGAGCACATCGCGGATGAAGTGATGGTGATGTACTTAGGCCGCTGTGTGGAAAAAGGGTCGAAGGATCAAATCTTCAACAACCCGCAGCATCCGTACACTCAGGCGCTGCTGTCGGCTACGCCGCGCCTGAACCCGGATGACCGCCGCGAGCGCATCAAGCTGACCGGCGAACTGCCGAGCCCGCTGAATCCGCCGCCGGGCTGCGCGTTTAACGCCCGCTGTCGTCGCCGTTTTGGCCCATGCACCCAGCTTCAGCCGCAGCTGAAGGATTACGGCGGCCAGCTGGTGGCCTGTTTTGCCGTCGATGAAGATCAAAACGGCGAGAAGCCGCTGAGCTGATTGAGACCGCTGATAACCAAAGCCGAAGCCTGCGCATCGGCTTTTTTTTAGCCATTATTCAGCGCCGATGGAACAATCTACAACGAACAATGACGCTGCCGTACGCCAGAGGAAATGTTATCGCTGAAAGTTAAGCTAACTCCATGAATATATTTTATTTTATCATCATTATTACTTTTCTGGTTGCGCATAAGCGGCAAGAGTGATTCACAAAACTGTTCTTTGTTGTTCGGTCAACGCTTTATATTCCTGGTTTTTAGATAACATCCTGAGCTATTTATTTTACGGCGGAACATTATTTATTATTTTAATTAAGCGCGGGGAGTGATTTCTAAACGCCTTAAAAAATATTAAAATGTATTCTCTTTAGCCGTCGGCTGGCGTGTATTACGCCGTTTTTTAAAATTAAGGCAGTATAAAAAACTACTCTCTGCGAATAGCCTGGCAGGCTGCGGGGGGAATGACGGCGTCGCCGCCCAAAAAATGGGGCTATCATTTTGAAAAAGAGCTGTTAGTGTAGCCGCACTATCCCTATGGAATTACACCAACCTGACTTATCCAAATAATCAAATCGCGACTAAAGTTAGCGTATTGTGACGGTCGTAACGCCGGGTAAATGCCCAAAAAACAACAAATTAAACTATGCTTTAGCGGCGTAGAATGACAATTAAAACAGATTAAATATGATGTATTTAAATCATGAGGTTATCTATGAACCATTATGATGATTTGCAGCGCTTCAAGGAAAAGACGCGGACACACAGTCTAAAATTCAAGGACCTCTCCTCAGAAGCCGCCGCCGGTGAAAAAGGGGATTGGGTTATTCTCAATCAACTTATTCCCGCGGAGGAAGAGTCTTCTTTGGCAATGGGGGGATCGGTCTCCCTACCTGTGCCGCAGCGGGTTCCTGCCGATATGTTTCATCAGGTGGAGCGCGCTGTCGTTCAAACCGCCCCTGCGCCATCTGCGCCGGCGCCAGCGTTGAGTATCCCGCCTTCCGCGCCGCAGCCTGTTCCCGTGACGGACAGGATGGCCGTAGTGCCCGCGGCGCCGGAAAGCGCGCCCGCGGCTGAACCCGCTTCCCTGGCGACGGTTTCTCGACCTGCTGCTCAGCCGATACCTGTCCCTCCGGCCAAGCCTCGTCCGGCGATAGCGCCGACGGCGGAAGGGTTTGCCCATCTCTTTGCGACAAAAACCGCAGAGCCGGTAGCAAAAGATAAAGATCAGTCACTGAAATCACTCCTGGAGAGGATCGCGACATGCCGTTGATCTGCGTGTGTTCACCGAAAGGCGGCGTAGGAAAGACGACCCTGGCGGCAAATCTGGCCTGGGCGCTGGCCCGCGCAGGCAGCAAAGTTCTGGCCCTCGATTTTGATGTGCAGAACGCCCTGCGCCTGCATTTTGGCGTCCCGCTTAGCGATGAGCGCGGCTATGTCGCGAAAGCGCTGGAGCTCCATGACTGGAGCCAGTGCGTATTAAGCGCCGGCAGCAATATTTTCGTCTTGCCCTACGGCGACGTGAGTGAAGCCCAGCGGCAGTCCTTTGATGAACGTTTGACCCACGACGAGCATTTCCTGACGCGCGGCCTGGCGGCATTACTCAACTATCCGGGGCTGATTACCATCGCCGACCTGCCGCCGGGCCCTTCGCCCGCGCTGAAGGCGCTCACTTCGCTTGCCGACCTGCATCTGGTACCGCTGCTGGCGGATACCGCTTCAATGTCCGTGCTGTCGCACGTCGACAATCAGCGGTTGACCGGGGGTGAGCTCAACCATAAACACGGACACTATTTTGTGATTAACCAGAGCGATAACCGTCGCCAGGTGAGTCGCGATGTCACGGCGTTGATGGAAGAAAAGCTGGGCGATCGTCTGCTGGGCATCATCCATCGTGATGAAAGCGTGGTGGAAGCGAATGCTTCCCAGAAGTCGATCCTTGACTTTAATTCATCCTCCGCAGCCGCCTTTGATATTGAAATTATTGCCAAAAAAATTTCTGCGCTGTTGGGTATCAATATTGGTGACGGCAAGGTGCATAGCCAGCCTCGCAGGTCAGGGCTTTAATTTAATTGCAGGGCTGCTGAATGAAAAAGACGCTTTTCTGGTTGCTGGTACTGGTGCTTTCGCCGATTGCCGTGCTGGTGGTGATCACCCCGATGGACAGCCAAAAGCAGTATATTTTTGGCCTGCTGAGCATCGGTATTCTTTTCCTGATGGGATTCAGTAAAAATCGCAGCGTTTCCGTCATCATGGTGGTGACATCGCTGCTGATGTCGACCCGTTATATGTATTTCCGTCTGACGCAGACCCTGCATTTTAACTCCACCATCGAAGCGATTCTGGGGATGGGGCTGTTTCTGGCGGAAGTCTATATCTGGGTGATGCTGCTGCTTAACTACCTGCAAACAGTCTGGCCGCTAAAGCGTGAAATCGTCCCGCTGCCGGATGATATGAGCAAGTGGCCGACGGTCGATATCTATATTCCCAGCTATAACGAACCGCTTGAAGTGGTGCGTGATACCGTGCTCGCTGCGCAATGCATTGATTACCCAAAAGATAAATTAAAAATCTATTTACTGGATGACGGGAAGCGCAATGAATTTGCGGTCTTCGCCGCCGACGTTGGGGTTGGGTATATCACCCGTAACGACAACAAACACGCCAAGGCGGGCAACCTCAACCACGCGATGACGCTGACCCACGGCGAGCTTATCTGCGTGTTTGACTGCGACCACGTGGCAACCCGCGTCTTCCTGCAGGCGACGGTGGGCGGATTCCTCAACGACCCGATGCTGGCGCTGGTGCAGACGCCGCATTATTTCTACTCGCCGGATCCCTTTGAGCGCAACCTCTCCGTTGGCCGCAATATTCCTAACGAAGGGATGCTGTTTTATGGCCCGATTCAGCAGGGGAACGACAACTGGAACGCGACCTTCTTCTGCGGCTCCTGCGCCGTCATTCGCCGCGCCGCGCTGGAGCAGATCGGCGGCTTTGCGGTTGAGACCGTGACCGAAGATGCCCATACTGCGCTGAAGTTCCAGCGTCTGGGCTGGAAGTCGGCATTCCTCGATATCCCTCTGGCGGCGGGTTTAGCTACTGAACGCCTGGTGGTGCACGTGATTCAGCGTACCCGCTGGGCGCGCGGGATGACGCAAATTTTCCGTCTGGATAACCCGCTGCTGGGCCGCGGGCTGACCTTTCAGCAGCGCCTGTGCTACCTCAGCGCCATGCTGTACTACCAGTTCGCCCTGCCGCGCGTGGTCTTTGTCACCGCGCCGCTGGCCTACCTGCTATTTAACCTCAATATTATCTACTCCTCGGCCAGCCTGATCGTCTCTTACGCGCTGCCGCATCTGTTCCTCGCGATCTATGTCGGCTCGCGCATGAACGGTCGCTATCGCTACAGCTTCTGGGGGGAAATCTACGATATCGTGCTGGCGTTCCACCTGGTGCTGCCGACGCTGGTGACGATGATTTTCCCCAAACGCGGGAAATTCAACGTGACCGATAAAGGCGGCCTGCTGGACGTGGGCTACTTCGACTTTACCGTCGTCAGGCCGCACCTGGTCGTTGCCTGTCTGCTGGGCCTGGGCGTGATATTCGGTATTGTCCGCGCCATCGGCCATGACTACTTTGGCTCAGACCCGAACGTTATCGCGCTGAACGTCGGTTGGGGGATTTACAGCCTGATCTTCCTGCTGGCCGCGATTGCGGTGGCGCGCGAAACCCGTCAGGTGCGAAAAACGATTCGTATTGACGTCGATATCCCGGTGCTTATCCACTACGCCAGCGGCATTGTCTCCCGCAGCCACACCGCGGACCTGTCAATGGGCGGCTGTCGCGTTAGCGCGCCGGATAACCGTCACCTGCAGGATGAAATTGAAGAGATTGAGCTGATCCTCCAGTCCGGGGCAATCTCGATTCCGGTACGCCAGATCACCGCCGACGAGCGCTTTATCCGCCTGCAATTTGATGAAAATATTCAGCTTTCCCGCCGCCGCGAACTGGTGCGCGTGGTGCTGGCTCGCGCCGATGCGTGGATTAACCCGCCGCGCCCGCAGGATAACCCGTTCCGCTCTTTTGCCACCATTTTGCGCTGCGTGTTTGAACTGTTCTGGCTGACGTGGAAAACGCGCCGCAGCCAGCGTCGCCAGCCGCCTGCGGCCAATCCCGCGCAGGAGGATGGTAGCTTATGAAACGCTTAACGACGCTTGCGCTGCTGGCCGGGATGCTCTCTGCGCCGACGCTGCATAGCGAGGAAACGCCCGCTGACGCATTGCCGCAGCTTAACTTTCCGCTATCCGGGGCGGAAGCCGACGGCGCATCGGCGGCCGAGGCGAATTCGCCCGCCGCGACGGAGCCCGCGCCGGCAAACGTCGATCAGCCGGCTTCGCTACCCGCGATGCCGCCGCCGGTCGCAGCCGGCATTCCTGATACGGTACCGCTAACGCCGATTGTCGGCGGTAATCTGAACCTGACGCAGATGGGTATGCCGGACGGCATCATCCTTAGCGGCGGACAAAACCAGGGCGGCGCCAGCTTTACGCTGCCCTCCGATCAGGTGGTGACCCACGCCCAGCTGATGCTGGAGGTTAAGGTCTCGCCGGAGATGGCGGCCCGCAACGCCACGCTGCAGTTAATGCTCAACGGCCAGCCGCTCGGCACGCTGCCGCTGGGCGCGGACGGCGAGGAGATCTCGCACTATCAGCTGGATATTCCGGCGGCGCTGATGGTCTCCAGCAACAACCTGAGCTTTAAGATTAACGACGGCGATGCGATGCAGTGCCGGCTCGATATTCACGACACCTCGCGGGTGACTATTTTGCCCGCCTCGCACTTTAGCTGGGAGAGCCAGCAGCTCAATATCAGCAACGATTTAAGCCACTTCCCGCGGCCGTTTTTCGACAGTATGCAGATGACGCCGGCGGATATCGCTATCGCTTATCCGGAGAAATCGACGGCGGACATCTTTAGCGCTGCGGCGCTGGTGTCGTCGTGGCTGGGTATTCAGGCCGATTATCGCGGTATCGCCTTTGACGCGCTGCGCGATCGCCTGCCCGAGAAGCACGGCATTATCATCGGCCACCCCGGCGATCGGGTGGGCGGCCTGACGCTGCCGCAAACCGACAAGCCGCTGCTGCGGATCGTTGAGAATCCCGGCAACCCAGCCTATAAGCTGCTGCTGATCGTCGGGCAGAATGACGCCGCGCTGCGGATGGCCGCCTGGCGCCTGACCCGCGGTGATTTCGCCCTGCAGACGGCCAGTATGGAGGTTGATCCGCAGGCGATTCCCGTCGGCAAGCCGTACGACGCCCCGCGCTGGATCGCCACCGATCGGCCGGTAAAAATCAGCGAGCTGATCCGCCAGGATCAAAGTATGACCGTCAGCGGCGTGTGGCATGAGCCGCTGCGCGTCGCCTTCCGCGCCGCGCCGGATCTCTATCTGTGGGATGGCGAAACCATTCCGTTGCAGATTGGCTATCGTTTCCCGTCGGAGAGCTGGATTAACGAGGACAAGTCGCTGCTGAGCGTGACGCTCAACAACACCTTCCTCAACAACCTGCCGATGAACAAACAGGGGCCGCTGGAGAAGCTCTGGCGTCACCTGGGCGGCGATGCGCGTCAGGAGCGTTTTACGATCCCGCTGGCGCCGTATCTGATTTACGGCGATAACCAGCTGTCGCTCTATTTTAATCTGGTGCCGAAGGATAGCGCTCCCTGTTCAGTGCTGCTGAACAGCACGATCAAGAGCCGCATTACCGACGACTCGTGGATCGATTTGAGCGGCACGCGGCACTTCTCGCTGTTGCCGAATCTCTCCTACTTTGTCGGCGCGTCGTTCCCGTTCTCCCGGCTAGCGGATTACTCGCAAACCACGCTGCTGCTGCCGGAGCGGCCTTCGGAAACCCAGGTCGCGATGATGCTGAATCTGGCCGCCCGCTCGGGGAACTCGACCGGCAAAGCGCTGGCCAATAACCGCGTGATGCTGGGCGTTCCTGACGACGCCGCCAATTCGCCTTTCCTGCGCGATCGCGATGTGCTGGCGGTGAGCGCGCTTGACCAAAAAGCGTTTAACCAGCGCCTGCTGGCCGACTCTCCCTATAATCCGGTCGAAAACCTACTGAGCGTGCGTGAACCGGCGCTATGGGCGAAAATTCAGCGCCGGCTGAGCGGCGACTGGGCCTCCGACGGCGTGGATGCCGATCGCTATTTCTCCTCCAGCAGCGCCTGGCGAGGGTTTATCAGCTATCGCTCGCCGTGGAATCCGCAGCGAGTGGTGGTGGTGGCGATGGCCAGCAGCGACGATCAGCTGGCGAAACTCGAAGACGACCTTAATTCACCGCGCATCAATGCCGGTATTCGCGGCGATACGGCGGTGATTACCAGCGATAACGGCGTGCGTAGTTTCCAGGTCAGTACGCCGTTCCCCAGCGGCCAGATGCCGTGGTACATGATGGCGGTTTGGTACGCCAACCAGCATTCCGGACTGCTGGCGGTGCTGGGGTTAATCGCCACATCGATTCTGGGACTGGCGCTGACCGCCATGTTTAAACGTCATGCCCGTAAGCGCCTGGAGTCGGGAGAGAGCCAATGAAAAGAGTCAGCAGAATGAATAATAAGGCGGCCCGTCAATTTTCCACGCTGTGCCTGTCCGGCGCGCTGACGCTGGGCGCGTTTGGCGAGGCGCAGGCGGCGGGTAACGATGCGGCGCTACAGGCGCTGTTTGCCCAGGCCAACTACTGGCATGAAAAATCCCACGATGAGCTGGCGATGGAATCGCTGCAAAAAGTGTTATCGGTGGATGCCAATAACGCTCAGGCGCTGTACCTGATGGCGCTGTGGGCGCAGCAGGGGGGCAACCTGCAGGCCGCGGCCCAGTGGCGGGCGCGGCTGGAGAAAGCGGCGCCCAACAGTCCCGGCTTGCAGGATCTGGATAGCGCCAAAAAAATGGCCCAGGTCCCCCAGGGACAGCTAAACCTGGCAAGACAGCAGGCGCGCAGCGGCAACGTGCCCGCCGCGCTGGCGACCTGGCGGAGTATGTTTAACGGTAACGTTCCGCCTTCCGGTCTGGCGGCGGAATACTACATGACGATGGCCAGCGACAAGTCGCTCTATTCGCAGGCGGTGAGCGAACTGCGTCAGTATGTCGCTCAGCATCCGCAAGAGAACGGGCCGCGCGTAGCCCTGGGTAAGGCGCTGACCTGGCGCGAAGAGACCCGGCGGGAAGGGATCGCTATGCTGGAGCCGATGGCCAGCGGCAGCAAAGAGGCCGATGCCGGGCTGCGCCAGGCGCTGCTGTGGATGGGGCCGCAGCCGGGGGATGAACCGTTTTACGATACCTGGATGCAGCGCCACCCGCAGGATAGCGAAGTGCAAAACTACTTCCGTGAACGGCGCAGCGGCCAGGCGCGCGGTCAGGGCTACTCTGACCTGAACAGCGGCAATACCGCCGCGGCGAAGCAGCAGTTTGAACAGGTCCTGCAAACCAATCCGCAGGACGCTGACGCGCTTGCCGGGATGGGCTATATCGCCCAGCGCAGCGGCGATTTTCAGGCGGCCTCTCAATATTTGAGCCGGGCGGCGGATCTCGGCGGCGAGAGTTCTGAAACCCGGCGCCAGCAGGCGGCGGATGCGCTGTTTTACGGCCAGCTCGCGCAGGCGCAGCAGGCCTGGAAGCAAGGCAATATTAGCCAGGCGCTGGCGCTCTCCGCGCCGCTGGCGCAGCAGAGCGGGGCCCAGGGCTCGGCGGCGAAACTGTTCCGCGCCGACGTTCTGCGGCACAACAAAGATCTGCCCCAGGCCGAACAAACGCTGCGGGCGCTGCTTAACGACCAGCCGCAAAATGGCCCCGCCCGGGAGAATCTCTATTACGTTTTGCGTGAACAGAATAAAACCGCGGAAGCCCAGGCGATGCTGCGAACGCTGCCGGAAAGCCTGCAGCAAAAACTGCAGCCGCGCGTGGTCACCGGGACGCCCGGAGACTCGCTGCGTCGGCAGGCGCAGGAGCAGGCCAGCGGCGGAAACGTGACCGGGGCAATCGCCACGCTGCGCCAGGGCGTTTCTCGTTATCCGGACGATGCGTGGATGCGCCTCGATCTGGCCCGACTGCTGCAAAAGTCCGGTAACGACGGCGAGGCGAACGCGATCATGGGCGCCGCGTATCGTCCCGGCGCCAGCAGTAACTCCTTATACGCCGCGGCCCTTTTCGCCAGCGAGAACGGCGGCTGGCAGCAGGCGCAAACGCTGCTGGCGAGAATTCCTCCCGCCAGCCAGACCAGCCAGATGCGCGATTTACACCAGCGGGTGAACTACAACCTGCAGCTGGCGACGGCGCAGGGCTATCTGGCGCAGGGGAATACCGTCGCGGCTTCCAATACGCTAAGGGCGATGGCCGCGACGCCGCCAAAAGCCCCGGCGGATGTGGGTAAACTGGCGCGCCTGCTGGCCCAGAGCGGCGATGTGACCACCGCGGTATCGCTGGTGCGCAACAGTATTAACGGCGGTATCTCGGGCAATGCCGGGGATTACGCAGACCAGGTGACGGTGCTTAACCAGGCAGGCCTGACTAACGAAGCGCAGAGGCTGCTCACCAACCCGCAGCTGCAGGCGAGCAGTACGCCGACGCAGCTGGCCAGTATCCGCAACGGCTATGTGATTAACGAAGCGGACCACCTGCGCGAGCAGGGCAACTACGCGGCGGCGTATGACAAGCTGATGGGCGCGATGCAAAGCGACCCGCAAAATACCGACCTGATGTTCGCCATGGCGCGTCTCTATCAGAGCGGCAAAATGAATAAAGAGGCCGGGGTCGTCTATGACTACCTGATGACCCGCGATACGCCGACCCAGGACGCGCGCAGCGGAGCTATTGATGTCGCGCTGTCGGCGGGCGATAACGACCGGGCGGCGCAGCTGGCAGGCGGGCTGCGGCCGGATAATTCGCCGGACCGTTTGCTGCTGCTGGCGCGCGTTGCCGAATCGCAGGGGCATCATCAGCAGGCGATGACCTATCTGCGCAGCGCTCGCGGAAGGCTGCTGGGGTTACAGAGCAGCAACGGCACGCAAACGCCGACCGTGGGCGGCGTGCTGGCGGCGGATAATCCGTTTGTCGGCGTCTCGCGTACGCCGGCGGCGACGCGTACCGCTTCCACCTACGGGCAATATATGCCGTGGCAGGTTTCTCAGGTATCGACGGGCGATGGCAGCACGCTGCCGGGGATCCAGCGCACCGATCTGCCGGTCGAAACCGCGCAGACCCGAATGCTGCGCCAGGTGGACACCATGATGGAGACCTTACAGGAAAAAACCGGCACCTGGCTGCAGGGGGGTATGGAGGTTCGCGGCCGCGATGGCGAATCCGGCACCAGCAAGCTGAGCGAAATTAAAACCCCCCTGGCCTGGTCCTCCTCGCCGTTCGGTGATTCGCGTTTCGACTTTACCGTGACGCCAATTACGTTGAACGCAGGGACGGCAACCGGCGACGCCTGGCGGCGCTATGGCGCGAATCCGCTATCAAACGCGGTCTCCAATATGATCTCCACCGCCACCAGCGAGCAGGCGGCAATTGCGGCGATGACCCCTACCGAGCGCACGACGTACTTTGCCAACAATCCGGGGGCGGAGACATTGAGCGGTCTCGGCACGCTGAATGCTTCAGACTTTAACGCCACCACCAGCAGCGGCATGGAGAATCTGGCGAAGCTCGGCACCTATGACTCCGGGCAGGTCGCCAGCTATCTGGCTTCTTCAAATCTGAAACCTAACGTTGATCAGGCCAGCGGCTCAACCGATTCGCAGAAAGCCAACGGCGTGGAGCTGGCGCTGGCGCTGAGCGGCGACGATTATCGCGTCGATATCGGCAGCACGCCGCTGGGTCAGGATCTGAATACCGTGGTGGGCGGCGTGAAGTGGTCGCCGAAGCTGACCAACTACCTGTCGCTGATTTTTACCGGCGAGCGTCGTTCGCTGACCGATAGCCTGCTCTCCTGGGTGGGGCTGAAGGATTCCTACTCCGGCAAGACCTGGGGACAGGTGACTAAAAACGGCGGTACCCTGCAGCTAAGCTATGACGACGGCGACGCCGGTTTCTACGTCGGCGGCGGGGGCTATAGCTACCTGGGACAAAACGTCGCCAGCAACACCAGCATTAACGCCAACGCCGGGGTTTATCTGCGGCCATACCACGATGAGTATCGTCAGCTGCAGACCGGGTTGAGTATGAGCTACATGGATTACTCGAAAAACCTCAGCTACTTCACCTACGGGCAAGGGGGTTACTTCAGCCCGCAGAACTACGTTAGCGTGTCGCTGCCGGTCAGCCTGACGGAGAAATATGATAACTGGACGATGAAGCTTGGCGGTTCGGTGGGGTATCAATCGTACAGTCAGGATAAGAGCGCCTATTTCCCGACCAACGCCGAGTGGCAGCAGACGCTCGAGACCGCTGTGAGCAACGGTTTTGCCAAAGAGGCGTACTATTCAGCCACGTCGAAGAGCGGCATCGGCTATACGCTGCGCGCCGGTGCGGATTACAAAGTGAATAAACAGATGACGCTCGGCGGCCAGGTGGGCTATGACACCTTTGGCGATTATAACGAGAGCACCGCCGGACTTTATATCCGCTACATGCTGGGAGATCGCTGATCATGACGGACAATAATAATGCGCTGGTGACGGCCTGGTTTCAGCAGCAGCAAACGCCTGCCGGGTGGTTCGATCTGCTGCTGATTATGGTTGATGGCATGGTCAACAACGCGGGCGAACTGGAGAGTCAGCCCTTTCTGCGGCAAATGGGTGAGGCGCTGGCCGATGAGCATCCGCTGCCGGAGTCGGAGACGATCGGTGAGCTGGAAGCCCATATTAATGCGCAGCTCAGCCGCTTTCAGTGGGGACTGGTGAGCGTTGAGGTGAGCGATGATGGCCTGCGGTTACGCCATCAGGCGCTGCCGGTGAGCCGCGATGAAGCGCGCCGCGTACGCTGGTGTAATGCGTTTTGTGCCATACTCGAGGGGCTTTATTCCCGCTGGCTACAGGGACAGGGCGGCGCAGCGCATGTGGTTTTACAGCGCGAGCGGCTGTTTTCGGTCTCTGACGTTCAGTTTCTTTACTTCCATCCCTGAAGGGTGAATTTATGTCCTTGCGTGCTTTAGCGACAGTCGTGGTGACGACGATGATGATGCTTCCCCACGCGTGGGCCGATACGGCGTGGGAAAGCTATAAATCGCGTTTTATGATGCCGGACGGGCGCATTATTGATACCGGCAATGGCAACGTCTCTCATACCGAAGGGCAAGGTTTTGCCATGCTATTAGCGGTGGCCAATAACGATCGCCCCGCCTTTGACAAGCTATGGCAGTGGACCGATAAAACGCTGCGTAACAAAGAAAACGGGCTATTTTACTGGCGCTATAATCCGGTGGCGCCTAATCCGGTGGCGGATAAAAACGATGCCACCGATGGCGATACCCTGATTGCCTGGGCGCTGCTGCGCGCGCAGCAGCAGTGGCATGAAAAATCCTACGGCAGCGCGTCGGATGCGATAACCGCTTCGCTACTGAAGTCCACGGTGGTCACCTTCGCCGGCCGTCAGGTCATGCTTCCGGGCGCGAAGGGATTCTATCTCAACGATCATCTGAACCTTAATCCCTCCTACTTTATCTTTCCGGCATGGCAGGCCTTCGCCGCGCGGACGCATTTAACCGCCTGGCGAAAGCTGCAAAGCGATGGTCAGGCGCTGCTGGGGAAAATGGCGTGGGGGACATCTCAGCTTCCCAGCGACTGGGTCGCCTTAAGAGCGGACGGCAGGATGGAGCCGGCAAAAGAGTGGCCGACGCGGATGAGCTTCGATGCGATCCGTATTCCGCTGTATGTTTACTGGAACGACCCGAAAAGCAGCCTGCTGACGCCATGGAAAAACTGGTTCCAGCGCTATCCGCGTCTGCAAACGCCGGCGTGGATCAACGTCAATACCGATGAAGTGGCGCCGTGGTTTATGACCGGCGGGCTACTGGCGGTACGCGATTTAACCCTTGGCGAAGCGCAGGCCGAGCCGCAGATTAGTGCCCAGGACGACTATTATTCCGCCAGCCTGAAGCTGCTGGTATGGCTGGCAAATAAAGACCAGTCGTAAACTGTGGAAGGCGCCTCGAATAACGCGCCAGGGCCGGGTGCTGAAATCGGAAGAGCGCCGTAGAATCATCGGCAAGCCGGGTTCGCCCGGTGAGGCGCAATGTTGCGGGGGCTTGAACCCCGGCGGCATAGAGAGATGGGTTGCTGGAAAGAGAAAACCCCCGCACGTTGTTTGGTATCAACCTGGCAACGTATCGGGGGCTAACCTCGCATCTAGACCATTCGAGGATAGCCGCGAACGGTTGCCATTGCAACAAGGCGGCTGTATGACGCTCGCTCAGTTGGGCATGGTGCTGTGGGACGATCTGGCGGCTCCGGTGATTGCTGGCATTCTGGTCAGCATGATCGTGAGCTGGATGGATAACCGCAAGTAACCGGCCGGTGGGTATCTGCCTGCCTTAGTGGCAGCATGCGCCCGAACGGGGCCGCAGGGGTAAAATCCTGCGGCCTTTTTCGTTTACTGCGGATAAGGCACCCAGCTGCCGCCGTTCAGCTGAACATACGGTTTCCCCTGGTACTGAATGACGATGGCGTTGGAGTTTTCCGACACCGCCGCGCTCTGCGGCAGGTTGGCAATATACTGCTGCCAGTTGATGTCGTTTTCGTCAAACATCTTGCCGTCGAGGGCGCGAACCACCAGCTCCGAAATCGCCAGGTAGCTGCTTGGCTGGTTGATGATTATCGGCGCATCGGGATGTTGCGCTTTAATGCCGAAGAATTTCACCGCCGCCGGAACGTTGGTGATGGAAGGACTGGGAATATCGCGCAGGCCGGAAACCTGCATTTTGTCGCCTTTCAACGCCGCGCCGTGTTCCGGTACAACGATGACCAGCACCTTACGGCCCGATTTCTCCAGCTCGGTGAAGAAACTGTCCAGCTCATCGAAGAACTTCTGCGCACGGGCTTTATAGTCCGCAGTTTTGCTCTGGCCCGGATAGTGGTTGCCATCATGCAGCGGCAGCGTGTTGTAGAAGGTCGCCGTACGCGGTGTATTCAGCTTATCCAGCGTCTGCAGCCAGCGGTTCAGCGTTGCCTGGTCATCATAGACCGGGGAGCCGTCAAAGCCCTGCAGAATCACCGGCAGGCCGGATTGATCCATCAGCGGGCTCTGGATACCACCCAGCGAGCGCAGCTCTTTCAGGAAGTCGCCGAAGATACCGTTGTGACCGAGCATCAGCTGCTGGGTAAAGCCCAGCTTCGCGAGGTTTTCAAACAGATAGCATTCGCTGCCTGACGGCTGGTAGAGGTTGGCGTGCGAGAGCTGGCCGCAGCTGGCGCGCAGCAGACGCGCCGCCGCCGGGCCGCTGTAAGAGGTCGCCGAGTTAAAGTTTTTGAACAGCAGGTCGAAATGCTTCCACAGCGGATGGTCCGTCAGCCCGGCCGATTCAATATCTGACCATGAGAGCGAGCAGATATTGATAATCAGGACATCGAACGGCTGAGCATCGGCCGGAAGCGCGTCCGGGAAAGTGGTTTTACGTTTCTGCTCGGAAGCATAAAAGGCGTTCAGCCAGTTGGTCAGATTGGCTGACGTCGGCGGCTCGGTTTGCGGCGGAATATCGTTATTCGCCGGCGCGGTATTGGTCGCGATGGCCGTACCGCCGGTCGTATTCGCGGCGGTGTTCGCCGCCGCTGCCGTTGGCTGACCTGCCGGCCAAAGGGTGAAAGAGGGCAGCAGCGGGCTGACGACCAGCCAGACCATGATTGCGGAGACGAAAACCGTCACCCGCAGCCACTGGCTGATAAACAGCCACAAAACCAGCAGCACGAAGAACGCGCCGACCATATTCCAGTTAATAAAGCGGGTCACCAAATCCCAGATATAGTCGGCGCTAAAGCCGGCAATCTGCGAGCCCTGGCTGGCAATACTTTCCGGTCCGGGCAGCCAGGTGTCGTGCCAGAACAGCATAAAGCCCAGCGGGATCGCTATCCAGTGGCGGATGCGGTGCAGCTTATACTGTGGAATCGGCACCAGCAGGAAGGCCAGAAACACCAGGTTTAACATGGGATGAAAATTGAGATATCCCGCCCATAGCAAAGCGAACTTCACCAGAAAGTAGAAGTTCCAGCCAGATAAGCCTCGCCAGTACCGCCAGAGCGGAAGCGACGCGGTGGGTGTTTTGGGTTTGGTCATTTCGTTGATTTGCCTTGCCTGGATGCCGCTTCCCGGCGCAGCACGCCAGCCGGTTTGACATAACGGGGTTTAAAGAACATCAGTCTTAAGGTGGTGCGAATACGCCGCTGGTAGTGGCGCGTCAGGTATCCCAGCGGGAAGAACAGCAGGGCGCACAGGACGACCAGTTGAATAATATCGGCGATTGACATCATAAGGTTGGCTCCCCATCAATGGACAGACGGTGCGGCTCGGGATTTCGCCGCCAGCTTCGCCCGTCATGGGTCGCGTTAATGGTTTCATTTTTGCCAAGCGAGACAGGCAGCGGCGTATTCCAGTTCTCCGGCAGAATTCCGCGCATCTGCATGATTTCAGCCGTTATCTGTTTATCTTCGAACCAAATCATACGGTTAGAAAAAATATCGCCGGTTGGTAAAGGGAAAATATGGTTTAACGCGGTGTCCAGGTCGTTCACCCGGCAAAATGACAGGAACAGCACCAGGCGATTGTTACCGATGGTCATAATGTCGCCCATGCGGTTGGGCTTACACAGGGTCAGCGCCTGCTCTACGCGCAGGCCGGGCGCCGGGCGCAGGGCCACCATCACGCCTTTGCCATCGGCGGGCAGCATGGTGTTGGCCATAATATTGTGCACCGCTTCGCAGAAGGCCTCCCATTTCTGGTAGCCGCGCAGTTTTAGCGGCTGGCTCCAGGTCAGCAGAGTATTAAAATCTTCCGGGATATGGCGGGTAAATTGCTGTTTCTGAACGCTTTCTATAAGCGTAAGGCAGCGGGATAGCGGCGCGCCGCTGGGAATAACCATATTGGCGCCGCTGCTCAGCAGCAGGCGTTCATCGGTGGCGCGCAGGCTTGGCGTTTGTTCGCGGACGACAATTTTTAGCGCGCTGCCGCGCTGGCGGCGCAGGGTATGGATATAGCGTCCCAGCTGTTCAATCTGCTCATTCTGGGTAATGGAGAAGATCAGCGTTGCCGCCTGCGCCATCCTCCCGGCGTTGAAAACGGCGTCGTTGGTATCGAACAGCGTCCAGTATTCAGAAAGCGCGGGCGCCCCCTCCAGTACGCGCAGATTGCTGAGAATGACTTTCTCATCGCTGCGCGGCTGCACCACCGTTTCTTCATCCTGCGCCAGCCGCCAGCCGTTCTCATCCTGGAGAATAATGAGCTGCTGCCGGGCGCTGATGCCTTTTTCACTCCCCCACCAGGCGATATCGAACAGGTGGTTATCCCCCTGGAAACGAATACTTGCCAGGCCGGAAAGCGAGCGGTACTCGCGTAGTAAAGGGGAGAGTTGCTTATCGATATCGTGCCCGGAATTAAGTACTAATAATGAACAACGATGATAATTAGTCCAGCGATATGATTTTTCAACCCAATTGCATAGATCTTCGCTTTTTATATTCTGCCAGGCATTTTCAGCGCATAGCAGAATAAACAAATAATTGCCAGGTTCGAGGGAGCAAACTAAATCACGGTGCATTTCTGCCAGCCCCTCAAAGCGGTTCGGCATGCTAAATAATGCGATCTTTTCTGGGCCGCGATCTTTCCCAGGTGCAATGATTTTATTGGGGTTCTCGCCCATGACTATCGCTGCAACCTGGCTCTGTTTATCCTGGGCAGCCAGCGTATGGTTGAGCAGGCTTACCGCGTCGGCATGGCGGTCGACATTCAGCCACCATACTCCACCCACGGGCATATGGCATACTTCGTCCCATAATGATGAAATACCCAAAGAATATACGATATCCACGGCGTCCCTCGTGAGACTTGATTTACACTTGATTAG
Organism: Klebsiella grimontii; assembly: GCF_900200035.1. Lineage (GTDB taxonomy): Bacteria > Pseudomonadota > Gammaproteobacteria > Enterobacterales > Enterobacteriaceae > Klebsiella > Klebsiella grimontii. Next base: position 204,900 of record NZ_FZTC01000052.1, on the reverse strand, counting down.
TTTACTAGCGAAAGCGTCAGAGTAAACCTAACATTGAAATTAAAGGACATCAGTTTTAGCATGTAAACATATTTTAAGGATGAACTTACGCCTCTCGGTTTAATTTATTGTATTTTCCAACGGACAGAGAAATGCCAGCAAAAGAGCCTGCTGTACCCACCGATGCGACTTTGGGCTACACCTTTCAAAATGATTTCCTGGCGTTAAGCCGGGCATTTTCCCTGCCTGATATTAACTACCACGATATTTCCCGACGCGAGCAGTTAACCGCGGCGCTAAAACGTTGGCCATTACTGGCTGAATTAGCAGAGAAAAAGTAAGGAAGCCATCGATGGCGATTCTGGGATTACAGGGCGTGCGCGGCGGTACTGGCACCACGTCGATTACCGCTGCGCTGGCCTGGGCGCTGCAGTTACTTGGTGAAACCGTACTGGTGGTGGACGCCAGCCCGGACAACATGCTGCGCTTCTTTTTCAACGTCGATTTCAGCCACAAAGCGGGCTGGGCGCGCGCCACGATCGACGGCACCGACTGGCGCGACGCCGGGCTGCGCTATACTTCGCATATCGATCTGTTGCCTTTTGGTCAGCTGACGCCGGGCGAGCGCGAAAATATTGAGCGGCTCCAGCCGACGCTGGCGCCGATGGCCGGGATCGTGCAGAAGCTCCACCAGCAGGGCGATCACCGCTGGCTGCTGATTGACCTGCCGGACGGTTATTCCCCGCTGACCCGCTCCTTGATCAACGTCTGCGACCGCACGCTGGTCGTGGTCCACCCGGACGGCAATAGCCATATTCGTCTCCATCAGCAGGCGCTGCCGGTCAATAGCGATATTTTGATTAACGATCTGCGCGTCGGCAGCCAGCTGCAGGAGGATTTGTATCAGCTGTGGCTGGAGAGCCAGCGGCGCATTTTGCCGGTGACTATCCATCGTGATGAGGCGATGGCGGAGTGTCTGGCGGCCAAGCAGCCCCTCGGCGAATACCGCCAGGACTCGCTGGCGGCGGAGGAGATACTGACGCTTGCCAACTGGTGTCTGCTGCACTACGCCGGGAAGGGGGCGGAATGATTCGCCTGAGCGCGCTGCTGCTGGCGCCGCCGGTCGGGAAACGGCTGAGCGAGCGCTATCTTGATTACCGCCAGCACGGCGCCTCGTGGCTGTCGGCCGCGCTGGGCTGCCTGTGGGCGTCATTGGCATGGGCGTTTATGCCGCTGGAAACGCCGCGCTGGCAGGCTATCCGCGAACGTCACGGCGAGTTTTTCCCGCATATTAATCCGCATCGGCCGCGCCCGCTGGACCCGATTCGCTACCTGCTGCAAGCCGTGTGGCTACTGGCGACGCGGGTGCCGGAGCCGGATAAAAAGATTAACTGGCGTTCCCTGGCGGCGCTGGAAGGCGTCCAGGGGCGCTACGCCCAGTGGCTGGAAAAGCTGCCGGAAAAGGTCAACGCCCGTACCGGCCATCTGGATAAGCATAAAGAGCTGGGGCACCTGAATCCGAAGATACGGCGGCTTATTCTGGGCGCAATAACCTTTTTCTCGCTGATCCTCGCGCTGCTCTGCATTACCCAGCCGTTTAATCCGCTCTCGCAGTTTATTTTCCTGTTGCTCCTGTGGGGCGTAGCGCTGCTGGTGCGGCGCATTCCTGGGCGCTTTTCGGCCCTGATGCTGATCGTGCTGTCGCTGACCGTCTCCTGCCGCTACATCTGGTGGCGCTACACCTCGACGCTCAACTGGGATGACCCCGTGAGCCTGGTGTGCGGGATAATTCTGCTGTTTGCTGAAACCTACGCCTGGGTAGTGCTGGTGCTGGGCTATTTCCAGGTCGTGTGGCCGCTGAACCGTCAGCCGGTCCCGCTGCCGGAGGATATGGCGCAGTGGCCGACGGTCGATATTTTCGTGCCGACCTATAACGAAGACCTCAACGTGGTGAAAAACACCATTTACGCTTCGCAGGGGATCGATTGGCCGAAGGACAAGCTTAATATCTGGATCCTCGACGACGGCGGGCGCGAAGAGTTCCGCCAGTTCGCCAAAGACGTCGGGGTGCACTACATTGCGCGCACCACCCATGAGCACGCGAAAGCCGGCAATATCAACAACGCGCTGAAGTACGCCAAGGGCGAGTTCGTGTCGATTTTCGACTGCGACCACGTGCCGACCCGTTCGTTTCTGCAGATGACCATGGGCTGGTTCCTGAAAGAGAAGAAGCTGGCGATGATGCAGACGCCGCACCACTTCTTCTCCCCGGACCCGTTTGAGCGCAACCTGGGGCGATTTCGCAAAACGCCGAACGAAGGCACGCTGTTTTATGGCCTGGTGCAGGACGGGAACGACATGTGGGATGCGACCTTCTTCTGCGGCTCCTGCGCGGTGATCCGCCGCGGCCCGCTGGATGAAATCGGCGGCATTGCCGTGGAAACGGTGACGGAAGACGCCCACACTTCTCTACGCCTGCACCGCCGCGGGCACACTTCAGCCTACATGCGTATCCCGCAGGCGGCTGGTCTGGCGACGGAGAGCCTGTCGGCGCATATTGGCCAGCGCATCCGCTGGGCCCGCGGGATGGTACAAATTTTCCGCCTTGATAACCCCTTGTTTGGCAAAGGGCTGAAGCTGGCGCAGCGCGTCTGCTACGTCAACGCGATGCTGCACTTTCTATCCGGTATTCCGCGGCTGATCTTCCTGACCGCGCCGCTGGCGTTTCTGCTGCTGCACGCCTATATCATCTATGCGCCTGCCCTGATGATCGCCCTGTTCGTGCTGCCGCATATGATTCACGCCAGTCTGACCAACTCGAAGATTCAGGGCAAATACCGCCACTCTTTCTGGAGTGAAATTTATGAAACGGTGCTGGCGTGGTATATCGCGCCGCCGACCTTTGTCGCGTTGATTAACCCGCATAAGGGTAAATTCAACGTGACGGCGAAAGGCGGACTGGTGGAGGACGAGTACGTCGACTGGGTGATTTCGCGTCCCTATATCTACCTCGTGCTGCTGAACCTGGTCGGCGTCGGGGTAGGGATCTGGCGCTTTATGTACGGCCCGGAAAACGAAATCCTGACCGTCTGGGTGAGCATTATCTGGGTGTTCTATAACCTGATTATCCTCGGCGGCGCGGTGGCGGTCTCGGTTGAAAGCAAGCAGGTGCGGCGATCGCACCGCGTGGAGATGTCGATGCCGGCGGCGATTGCCCGCGAAGATGGGCACCTGTTCTCCTGTACCGTCCATGATTACTCCGACGGCGGCCTCGGCGTCAAAATTCACGGCGAGGCGCAGGTGCTGGAAAGCCAGCACGTCAAGCTGCTGCTGAAGCGCGGGCAGCAGGAGTACGCCTTCCCGGTGCGGGTTGCGCGGGTCAACGGCAGCGAGGTTGGGCTACAGCTGCTGCCGTTAAGCAATCAACAACATATCGATTTTGTACAGTGTACGTTTGCCCGCGCAGATACGTGGGCGCTTTGGCAGGATAGCTTCCCGGAAGATAAGCCGATGGAAAGCCTGCTGGATATCCTGAAGCTGGGGTTCCGTGGATATCGTCACCTGGCGGAGTTCTCCCCGCCGTCGGTGAAGGGTATTTTCCGCTCGCTCACCATGCTGGTGGCCTGGTTTGTTTCGTTTATTCCGCGCCGTCCGGAACGCGCTGCGGCGACACTCTCGGCAGAACCGGCGATGGCTCAACAATGATGATAATGCGATGAACAGAAAACTCTCTTTGATTTGTGCAGTAGCGGTGGGCATTGGCGGCTGGTCCTCCTTCGCATCGTATGCGGAACCGACGGCGCAGGCCGTGCAGACGACGACGGTACCCGGTATCGCCGGTACGGTGGCGGACAGTCAGCCCACGGCGACGCTTGCCGACCCGGCGGCGCCGGTGGTGGTGCTGGATAACGCCCCGACCCGCGACGTGAAGCTGACCTTCGCTAAAATCGCCCCGCCTCCGGGCAGTATGGTGCTGCGCGGCGCGCGCCCTGAGGGTTCGGTCGAGTTCGGCATGCGCAGCGATGAAGTGGTGGCGAAAGCGCTGCTGAATCTCGACTACACGCCCTCTCCGTCGCTGCTGCCAGTGCAGTCGCAGCTGAAGGTGTATCTTAACGATGAGCTGATGGGCGTGCTGCCGGTCACCAAAGAGCAGTTGGGCAAAAAAGTCAGCGCGCAGATCCCTATCGATCCGCTCTATATCACCGACTTTAACCGCGTGCGTCTTGAGTTTGTCGGCCACTATCGCGATGTGTGTGAAAACCCGGCCAGCAGCACCTTGTGGCTGGACGTCGGTCGCGAAAGCTATCTGGATTTAACCTACCAGTCGCTGAACGTGCGCAACGATCTTTCGCATTTCCCGGTGCCGTTCTACGATTCGCGCGATAACCGCCAGCTGACGCTGCCGATGGTCTTCGCCTCCGCGCCGGATGTCCTGCAGCAGCAGGCGGCGGCCATTATCGCCTCCTGGTTCGGCAGCAAGGCGGGCTGGCGCGGCCAGCAGTTCCCGGTCCAGTTCAACCAACTGCCGGACCGTAACGCCATTGTTTTCGCGACCAACGATAAGCGCCCGGACTTCCTGCGCGAGCATCCGCCGGTCAAGGCGCCGACGATTGAAATGATCGACCACCCGGATAACCCGTACATCAAGCTGCTGGTGGTCTTCGGACGGGATGACAAAGACCTGCTGCAGGCGGCGAAGGGGATAGCCCAGGGCAATATTCTGTTCCGCGGCAGCAGCGTGACGGTTGACGATGTCAAACAGCTGCAGGCGCGTAAACCGTACGATGCGCCAAACTGGGTGCGTACCGATCGGGCGGTGACCTTTGCCGAGCTGAAAACCTACGAACAGCAGCTGCAATCCAGCGGCCTGGTGCCGGATTCCATCAACGTGGCGCTGAACCTGCCGCCGGACCTCTACCTGCTGCGCGCCAACGGCATCGATATGAACCTGAACTATCGCTACACCATGCCGCCAATTAAGGACAGCTCGCGCATGGATATCAGCCTTAACGATCAGTTCTTACAGTCCTTCAGCCTCAACAGCTCGCAGGATGTGAATAAGCTGATACTACGCCTGCCGGTGCTGCAGGGGCTGCTGGACGGCAAAACGGAAGTGACGATCCCGGCATTGCGCCTCGGCGCCATGAATCAGCTGCGCTTCGACTTCCAGTATATGAACCCGATGCCGGGCGGCTCCATCGATAACTGTATTACCTTCCAGCCGGTGCAGAACCACGTAGTGATTGGCGATGATTCGACCATCGACTTCTCGAAGTACTATCACTTTATGGCGATGCCGGATCTGCGCGTCTTTGCTAATGCGGGCTTCCCGTACAGCCGGATGGCCGATCTCGCCGATACCCTGGTCGTGGTGCCCAAATCGCCGACCGAGGGCCAGGTTGCCACGCTGCTGGAGACGGCCGGCGGCATTGGCGCGCAAACCGGCCTGGCGGCCATTAACCTGCGCATGACCGACGACGGCGGCCAGATTAAGGACAAAGACGCCGACCTGCTGCTGATTGGCTCCATTCCGCAGGCGCTGAAGGACGACACGAAAATCAACCTGCTGGTTGAAGCGACCAAAAGCTGGGTGAAAATGCCGATGCGCCACTACGATCTGGCCAGCATCTATCCCGATACCGAGGCCAGAACGCCGAATACCCGCACCGACGTCACGTCGACCGGGCCGATGGCGGCGATTATTGGCTTCCAGTCGCCGTACAACGATCAGCGCAGCGTCGTGGCGCTGCTGGCCGACAGCCCGCGCGGCAACGAACTGCTGACCCAGGCGCTTAACGACAGCGGTAAACGCGCGGCGATGTTTGGTTCCGTTGCGGTCATTCGTGAGTCGGGCGTTAACAGCCTGAGGGTGGGCGATATTTACTATATCGGCCACCTGCCGTGGTTCGAACGCATCTGGTTTGCACTCTCCAGCCATCCGGTGCTGCTGGCGATTCTGGCGGCGGTCAGCATCGTCCTGCTGGCATGGGTACTGTGGCGCATGCTGCGTATTATCAGCCGTCGCCGCCTCGATCTTGATGATGAGTAATTGATGATGAACGCGGTACGTAGTGTGGTGTTATCGGTATTGATGCTGGCGGCGGCGCAGGTGAGCGCCGCCTGCCAGTGGCCGGCCTGGGAGCAGTTTAAAAAAGAGTACGTCAGCGCCGAAGGTCGGGTTATCGATCCCAGCGATGCGCGAAAAATCACCACCTCGGAAGGGCAAAGCTACGGGCTGTTCTTTGCTCTGGCGGCTAACGATCGCGACGGTTTCCGCAAGCTGTTCGAGTGGACGCAAAACAACCTTGCCGAGGGCGACCTGCGCGCGCACCTGCCGGGCTGGCTGTGGGGGAAAAAGAGCGATGATCAGTGGACGGTGCTGGACAGCAACTCCGCCTCGGACTCCGACCTGTGGATAGCCTGGGCGCTGCTGGAAGCCGGACGTCTGTGGCAAACGCCTCACTATACGGAAGTCGGCAAAGCGCTGCTGGCGCGCATTGCCGCCGAAGAAGTGGCCACGGTGCCGGGGCTGGGGCCGCTGGTGCTGCCGGGAAAAGTCGGCTTTGTCGATGACGGCGGCTGGCGTTTTAATCCCAGCTACCTACCGCCGCAGCTGGCAACCTATTTTGCCGCGTTTGGCGCGCCCTGGCCGAAAATACGTGACAACAATCTGCGCCTGCTGCTGGAGACCGCGCCAAAAGGCTTCTCGCCTGACTGGGTGCGCTACCAGAAAGGGAAAGGCTGGCAGCTGAAAGCGGATAAACCGATTATCGGCAGCTATGACGCCATCCGCGTCTATCTGTGGACCGGTATGCTCGATGACGGCGATAAGCAAAAAGCCCCCCTGCTGGCGCGCTTTAAACCGATGGCGGCTCAGACGGTTTCACAGGGCGTGCCGCCGGAAAAAACCAACATCGCGACCGGTAAAACCACCGGCAATGGCCCGGTCGGCTTCTCCGCGGCGTTACTGCCGTTCTTGCAGAAGGAAGATGCCCGCGCAATACAGCGCCAGCGCGTCGCCGATGACTATCCCGGGGCGGATGCATACTACAGCGCGGTCCTGACCCTTTTCGGCCAGGGATGGGATCAACACCGTTTTCGTTTCACCGCCGGCGGTAAATTACGGCCTGACTGGAACCAGGAATGCACAAGTTCTCACTAAGCTTATTCACTCTCTCCCTGGGCGTCGCGCTGATGCCGCTGGCGCATGCCGCGACTACCCCTGTTCAGGAGCATCTACTGGAGCAGGTCCGCCTCGGCGAGGCCAGCAAACGTGAGGATTTGGTGCGCCAGTCGCTCTACCGCCTGGAATTGATCGACCCCAATAACCCGGACGTTGTCGCCGCGCGGATGCGTTATCTTCTCCGCCAGGGCGATACCGCCGGCGCGAAGCAGCAGCTGGAGCGTCTGGCGAAGCTGGCGCCGGAATCGCCTGAGCTGAAAGCCTCGCGCGACGAGATGAAAAGCAGCGCCGGCGATGGTCGCCAGGAGCTGCAGCAGGCGCGCCTGCTGGGCGTGGCCGGGAAGGTTGATGAGGCCATCGCCGCTTACGAGAAGCTGTTTAACGGCGTTCCTGATGATGATGATGCGGCGATTGAGTACTGGACGCTGGTGGCGCGGCTGCCCGCCCGTCATAACGAAGGCATCAATCAGCTGAAAAAACTTAACGCCCGCTTGCCGGGCAACGTCTCGCTGCAAACGGCGCTGGCGAAACAGATGTTTGGCGATAATAAGCCGGAAGAGGGATTTGCTTATCTGGAGCAGATGTCGCGCTCGGCGGCGGGCCGCGGTATCGCGGCGGATATCTGGTTTAACGAAGTGAAAAGCATGCCGGTCAGCCGGGCCAGCGTGCAGGCGCTGCAGCGCTTTCTCATGCAGTTTCCCACCGGTTCCACCTCGGCGAATGCCCGCGTCCTGCTCGCTCAGCAGCAGACGCAGCTAAAAGACCCGACGTTCCGCGATCGCGCGGAGGGGCTGGCGGCGGTGAAGGCCGGGAAAGGTTCGGTGGCCGTGGCCGATTTGCAGCAGGCCGTACGGGCGGATGCCAAAGACAGCGACGCGGTTGGCGCATTGGGGCAGGCGTATTCTCAGCGCGGCGATCGGGCGCGGGCGGTCGCCCAGTTGAGTAAAGCCATCAAAATGGACCCGGATAGCCCGAGCCGCGATAAGTGGGACAGCCTGCTCAAGACTAACCGCTACTGGCTGCTGATTAAGCAGGGCGATAGCGCCCTGAAAAGCGGCCAGCTGGCGCAGGCGCAAAATCATTACGCCCAGGCGCAGCGTATAGACAATACCGATAGCTATGCGGTGCTGGGGCTGGGCGACGTGGCGGCGGCGCGTAAAGAAAATGCGGCGGCGGAGCGTTACTACCAGCGCGCGCTGCGAATGGATCGCGGCAACAGCCTGGCGGTGCGCGGTCTGGCGAATCTGTATCGCGGCGAATCGCCGGAAAAAGCCAGCGCGTATATCGCCAGCCTGTCGCCGGGCCAGCGGCGCAGCATTGATGATATTGAACGCAGCCTGATCAACGATCGCCTGGAGAAACAGGCCGAAGCGCTGGAGAGCCAGGGCAACTGGGCGCAGGCGGCGGAAGTGCAGCGCAGACGGCTGGCGCTGGACCCGGATAGCGTGTGGATCGCCTACCGCCTGTCGCGGGATCTGGTCAGCGCGGGCAGCCGCAGCGAAGCCGATGCGATCATGCGCGCGATGGTCAACCGCCAGCCCGGCGATGCCGACCGGGTTTACGCCTACGGCCTCTATCTATCCGGGAATAATCAGGATGAGATGGCGCTGGCGCAGATTAACGCCCTGCCGCGCGGGCAGTGGACGGACAATATCCGCGAGCTGGAGGCGCGCCTGCAAAGCGATAACGTGTTGCGTCAGGCAAACCAGCTGCGCGACGACGGCCAGGAAGACCGGGCCATCGCGCTGATTCAACAGCAGCCGGCGTCGGTGCGCTACGCGCTGACGCTGGCGGACTGGGCGCAGCAGCGCGGCGACAGCCAGACGGCGATTGCTCAATATCAGCGGGTGCTGGGCCAGCAGCTGGACAACGGCGATGCGCGTCTGGGCCTGGCGGAAGTGTATCTTGCCGATGGCGATAAAAACGCCGCCCGCGCCCAGGTGGCGCAGCTCAAGGGCGAAGACATCGATTCTATCAATATGCAGCGGCGTATCGCCCTGGCGCAGGCCGGGTTGGGCGATCGCGCTCAGGCGCAGCAAACCTTCGCCCGCATCGTGCCGCAGGCGAAAGCGCAGCCGCCGTCAATGGAAAGCGCGCTGGTGCTGCGCGACGCCGCGCGTTTTCAGGCGCAGAACGACGAGCCGCAGCAGGCGCTGGAAGGCTATAAAGATGCAATGGTGGCCTCCGGCGTTGCCCGCGAGCGCCCGCAGGATAACGACACCTTTACGCGGCTGACGCGTAACGATAGCAGCGATGACTGGCTGAAACGCGGGATCCGCAGCGACGCCGCCGATCTTTATCGTCAGCAGGATCTTAATGTCACCCTCGAACATGATTACTGGGGCTCCAGCGGTACCGGCGGCTATTCCGACCTGAAAGCGCATACCACCATGCTGCACGTGGACGCGCCGCTGGCCGACGGGCGCATGTTCTTCCGTACCGATCTGGTGAATATGAATGCCGGGAGCTTTTCGACGAAGAGCGACGGCAGCTATTCGCCGAGCTGGGGTACCTGCGGCGAAATCGCCTGTACCGGCGGCAGCAAACACCAGAGCGATAGCGGCGCCAGCGTCGCGGTGGGCTGGAAGAACGAGACCTGGAGCGGCGATATCGGCACTACGCCGATGGGCTTTAACGTCGTTGATGTGGTGGGCGGCCTGAGCTACAGCAGCGACGTTGGCCCGCTGGGCTACACCGTTAACCTCCACCGACGCCCCATCTCCAGCTCGCTGCTGGCCTTTGGCGGGCAGAAAGATAACCCTAACGACGGCCATACCGGCAAGAGCTGGGGCGGAGTGCGCGCCGACGGCGGCGGTCTGAGTCTGAGCTACGATAAAGGCGAGGCCAACGGCGTCTGGTCTTCGCTGGGCGTCGACCAGTTGACCGGGAAAAACGTCGCCGACAACTGGCGCGTGCGCTGGATGACCGGCTACTACTATAAAGTGGTTAATGAAGATAACCGCCGGGTCACCGTCGGGCTGAACAATATGCTCTGGCACTATGATAAAGACCTGAGCGGCTATACCCTGGGTCAGGGCGGTTACTACAGTCCGCAGGAATATGTCTCCTTCTCGGTGCCGGTCACCTGGCGTCAGCGGACGGAGAACTGGTCATGGGAGCTGGGAGGCTCGGTGTCGTGGTCCCATTCGCGCACCAAAACCGAGGCGCGCTATCCGCTGCTCAATTTGCTTCCCTCGCAGTATCGCCATGATGCCAGCCAGCTTACGGAAGAGGGCAGCAGCAGTTCCGGCGTCGGCTATACCGCGCGGGCGCTGATTGAGCGACGGGTCACCAGCAACTGGTTTGTCGGGGCGGCGGTGGATATTCAGCAGGCGAAGGATTACACCCCGAGCCACGCGCTGCTGTACGTCCGCTATTCAGCTTCCGGCTGGCAGGGCGATATGGATATGCCACCGCAGCCGTTGGTGCCTTACGCCGACTGGTAGCAGATTAGACTGAATTATGCGACAGGGCGCCACTCCACGGCGCTCTTCGCGTATACTCGTTGCCTTCGGTCAGGCACGCAGATTTCCCTTCCGGTGGCGCTGAAGCTGCACTGCGCGCGGCATCCCGGAGGCGGCGCGAGGGGCGCCTGTCCAGGCTACCGGCCCGATGGCGGTGGTGAACTTGTCGCCCGGACGGTTTTGTAGCCCGGGTAAGGCGTCAGCCGCCACCCGGGAATGCCCCCGGTTACGGGTCCGTGCGGTTTTGGGTTTTGTAGCCCGGACAGGCGCACCGCGCCGCCTCCGGGAAAACGTCCCGAAGGCATGGCTTTGCGCCTTCGGGCGCGGGCGAACAATTTGAGTATATAATCAGCCTGAAAATGACCGGCGTGGATGGATTTTCGTCGGATATACGTTCAGTTTCAGTGGAGAACCCCCGTTGCGCGTCAGCCGTTCACTTACAATTAAACAGATGGCGATGGTCGCGAGCGTGTCCATGGCGTTTGTACTGGTCTTCTGTTCTATTCTGCTGTTCCACTTCGTTCAGCAGAGTCGCTTTACCACGGCCACGCAGTTAGAAAGCATCGCGCGTTCCGTTCGCGAACCGCTGTCAGCGGCTATCCTGAAAGCCGATATCCCTGAGGCGGAAGCCATTCTGAGCCGTATTCAGCCCGCGGGCATCGTCAGCCGGGCGGATGTCGTGTTGCCCAACCAGTTCCAGGCGCTGCGGATGCGTTTTATTCCCGAACGCCCGGTGCCGGTGACGATCACCCGCATGTTCGAACTGCCGGTGCAGATTTCACTGCCAATTTACTCCCTTGAACGTCCGGCGAACCCGCAGCCGCTGGCCTATCTGGTGCTGCAGGCCGATTCCTACCGCATGTATAAATTCGTCATGAGCGCGCTGGCAACGTTAGTGACTGCTTACTTACTCTTGGTGCTGATTCTGACGGTGGCGATCACCTGGTGTATCAACCGCCTGATCGTCCGCCCGCTGCGTAAAATCGCCCGTGAGCTGAACGATGTCCCGCAGCATGAGCGTTTGGGCCATCAGCTCACGCTGCCGCGTTTACATCATGATGATGAAATCGGCATGCTGGTGCGTAGCTACAACCGCAACCAGCAGACGCTGCTGCGCATGCACGACGAGCTCTCTTTGCAGTCGACCCGTTTCCCGGTATCCGAGCTGCCGAACAAAGCCTTTCTGATGGCCATGCTGGAGCAAACCGTCGCCCGTCCGCAGCCGTCTGCACTGCTGATCGTCGCCTGCGAAACGCTGCAGGATACCGCTGGCGTACTCAAAGAGACGCAGCGCGAAATGCTACTGTTGACGCTCGTCGAAAAGCTGCGGGCGGTTATCCCGACGCAGATGGTGCTGGCCCAGGTGAGCGGCTACGATTTTGCGATTCTGGCCCACGGAATTACCGAACCCTGGCAGGCGGTGACGTTAAGTAAGCAAGTACTTACTGTCTTAAGCGAACGTTTACCGCTGCACGGCATCCAGCTGCGCCCCTGCGCCAGCGTCGGCATTGCGATGTTTCACGGTGAAATTAACGGCGAACAGCTCTATCGCCGGGCGTTTTCCGCCGCCGTCACCGCGCGGCGTAAAGGTAAAAATCAGATTGAGTTCTTCGATCCAGAACAGATGGAAAAAGCGCAGCGCCGCCTGATGGAAGAGCACGATATTTTAACGGCGCTTGATAATCAGCAGTTTGCCATCTGGCTGCAGCCGCAGGTGGATACCGCCAGCGGCGAGGTCTGCGGTGCAGAGGCGCTGCTGCGTCAGCGTCAGGATGACGGGAGCTGGTCGCTGCCGGGCGATCTGATTGAGCGTATCGAAGCCTGCGGCCTGATCGTCCCGGTCGGCTACTGGGTGATGGAAGAGGCCTGCCGACAGCTTGCCGCCTGGCAAAACCAGGGGATCATGTTGCCGCTATCGGTCAACGTGTCGCAGCTACAGCTGCTGCATCACGATCGCGGCGCGGAAATGCTGGCGCTGCTCGCGCGCTATCGTATCGCGCCAGGGACGCTGATACTCGAAGTCACCGAAAGTCGTCGAATAGACGACCCGCAGGCCATGATTTCCCTGCTGCGTCCGCTACGTGAAGCGGGCGTGCGGATCGCGTTGGATGACTTTGGTATGGGCTATGCCGGCCTGCGTCAACTGCAGCATATTAAATCGCTGCCGGTGGATATCCTGAAAATCGATAAAGTCTTTATCGATATGCTACCTGATGACATCAGCATGGTGCCCGCGATTATCCAGCTGGCGCGGGGGCTGAATCTGCACATCGTCGCGGAGGGCGTCGAAACCGATGAGCAGTATCGCTGGCTGCAGGAGGCGGGCGTCGAGACGGTGCAAGGGTATCTTTTTGGCTGCGCCATGCCGCCTGAGGCTTTTATCGCTCGCTTTTTACCCGCCGCCGTAGAGGATGCAAGTTTGTAAACGTATTGTTAGCTTACGCGAGTCAGTTCAAATAAATTAACAATTACATTGCAATTTCATCACTCGTTATTTCTGAAATGTTTCATGGGTGTTATTTTTAAGCCACGGACGCAATACCCCCTCACGGTCTGTGGTTATATCCAAAGGACACCCTATGAAAATCTCTTTCTTTAAAAGCCTCTATGTCCAGGTTCTCTCGGCCATAGCGATCGGTATTCTGCTGGGCCATTTTTACCCGGAACTGGGTGCGCAGATGAAACCCCTCGGCGATGCCTTCGTTAAGCTGATTAAAATGATTATTGCCCCGGTTATCTTCTGTACCGTCGTGACGGGGATTGCCGGGATGGAGAGCATGAAGGCCGTCGGCCGCACCGGCGCGGTGGCGCTGCTCTACTTTGAAATCGTGAGTACTATTGCGCTGATCATCGGCCTGATTATCGTTAACGTGGTGCAACCTGGCGCCGGAATGAACGTTGACCCGGCGACCCTCGACGCGAAGGCCGTGGCGGTTTACGCCGAACAGGCGAAGGACCAGGGGATCGTGGCATTCTTGCTCGATATTATCCCCGGCAGCGTGATTGGCGCTTTCGCCAGCGGCAACATTCTGCAGGTGCTGATGTTTGCGGTGCTGTTTGGTTTCGCGCTGCACCGCCTCGGCAGCAAAGGCCAGCTGATTTTTAACGTTATCGAAAGCTTCTCACAGGTGATCTTCGGCATCATCAATATGATTATGCGCCTGGCGCCGATTGGCGCTTTCGGAGCCATGGCCTTTACCATCGGGAAATACGGCGTCGGTACGCTGGTGCAGCTCGGCCAGCTGATCGTCTGCTTCTACATCACCTGCATCCTGTTTGTGGTGGTGGTGCTGGGGTCAATCGCCAAAGCCACCGGCTTCAGCATCTTTAAATTTATCCGCTATATCCGCGAAGAGCTGCTGATCGTGCTGGGCACCTCTTCATCCGAGTCGGCGCTGCCGCGTATGCTCGATAAGATGGAAAAGCTGGGCTGCCGTAAGTCGGTGGTGGGGCTGGTGATCCCGACGGGGTACTCCTTTAACCTCGATGGAACCTCAATCTACCTGACGATGGCGGCGGTGTTTATCGCTCAGGCCACGAACAGCCATATGGATATTTTCCATCAAATAACCCTGCTGGTGGTGCTGTTGCTCTCCTCGAAGGGCGCGGCGGGGGTAACGGGCAGCGGCTTTATCGTCCTGGCGGCGACGATTTCCGCCGTCGGCCATTTGCCGGTCGCCGGTCTGGCGCTCATCCTCGGCATCGACCGTTTTATGTCCGAGGCGCGCGCGCTGACCAACCTGGTAGGTAACGGCGTAGCGACTATTGTGGTCGCGAAATGGGTTAAAGAGCTGGACTCACAGCAGCTCGATGATGTGCTGAATAACCGTACGCCGGTAAACAAATCGCACGAATTATCCTCATAAATCCATCTGTTAGGCCCATAGTTCCTTGCTGGACTATGGGCTCCTGCGCATAATTAGGGGTCGCTGCCGCATGCGCGGCGGTGACCCTTATGATTATTTCACGTCAACATGCGACATTTTCATCTCCGTGTGGTCTAACCGACGTACTTAACTCACCATATTTTTTCGGCGGCCCTCCCGTGGGCCGCTGTTGTAACCAGGAATGTTCATCAGGGGTTCACATGCAGGGCACAAAAATTCGACTCTTAACCGGTGGTTTGCTGATGTTGGCGACGGTCGGTTATGTGCAGGCAGAAGCGCTCCAGCCGGACCCGGCCTGGCAACAGGGGACACTGGCGAACGGGTTTCAGTGGCAGGTTCTGGCCACCCCGCAGCGTCCCAGCGATCGTATCGAAGTTCGCCTGTCCGTGAATATTGGCTCGCTGAGCGAAAGCACTCAGCAGAGCGGCTTTAGCCACTTTATCCCGCGTCTCGCGCTGACGCAAAACGGCGGCCTCCCGACCATGCAGGCCCGCTCGCTATGGCAGCAGAGTATTGACCCGAAGCGTCCTCTGCCGCCCGCCATCGTCTCTTATGACTACAGTTTGTTTAACCTGAGCCTACCGAATAACCGTAACGATCTGCTGAAAGAAGCGCTGAGCTGGCTGGCCAGCGCCAGCGGTAAAATGTCGATCACCCCGGAAGCGGTCAACCACGCGCTGCAGGGCGAAGATATGGTGGCGACCTGGCCTGCGGATACCAAAGAAGGCTGGTGGCGCTATCGGCTGAAAGGGTCCACCATGCTGGGGCACGATCCGGCGGCGCCGCTGAAGCAGCCGGTGGATATTGCCCAGCTAAAAGACTATTACCACAAGTGGTACACGCCGGATGCCATGACCCTGATTGTGGTCGGCAACGTGGACAGCCGCAGCGTCGCGGAGCAAATCAACAAAACGTTCGGCGGCCTGAAGGGCAAGCGCGAAACGCCGGTGGCGGTTCCTACGCTGTCGCCGCTGCCGACGACGCCGGTCAGCATCATGACCGATGCGGTGCGCCAGGATAAGCTGTCGCTGATGTGGGATGCGCCGTGGCAGCCGATCCGCGACTCGGTAGCGCTACAGCGCTACTGGCGTGACGATCTGGCCCGGGAAGCGCTGTTCTGGCACGTACAGCAGAATCTGAGCAAAAGTAATATTAAGGATATCGGCCTGGGCTTTGACTGCCGCGTCCTCTACCAGCGCGCCCAGTGCGCGATCAATATCGAATCGCCGGGCGAGCGCCTGAACGCCAACTTAACCACCGTAGCGCGCGAGCTGGCGAAAGTACGCGATAACGGCCTGCCGCAGGAGGAGTTTGATGCCCTGATCGCGCAGAAAAACCTCGAGCTACAGAAGCTGTTCGCCACCTATGCGCGCACCGATACCTGGATCCTGATTAGCCAGCGGATGCGTTCGTTGCAAAATCAGGTGGTGGATATCGCGCCCGAGCAGTATCAGAAGCTGCGCCAGGAGTTTCTCAATTCGCTGACGGTCGACATGCTGAACCAGTATCTGCGGCAGCAGCTGTCGCAGGATATGGCGCTGGTATTGCAGCAGCCGCAGGGCGAGCCGGAATACAACATGAAGGATCTGCAGGCGACGTGGGAAAAGCTGATGGCGCCAGCGCCGGCGGCCGCAGCGGCGTCCAGCAGCACCAGTGACGTTGCGCAAGGGCGTAACGAAGCGACGGATATTCCGCCCGTACAGTAAAGCAAAACCGGATAGCGTGGCTATCCGGTGATTTAATGGCAAATCTGTTTTACGTATTGCTCGGGGTTGGCCCGGTGATTTTCCCGGCGGCGCAGGCGCGCTTTGTCCGGGTTAATGCCAGCGCCAGACAGTAGCCTGGCTAAGCGCAGCGCGAGCCGGGAAGCAGCAGCGCCGATTCTTCTGCTACCGTGACTGCGGCATCGCCTCGCGCGGGATAATCGCGCCGCGATACTGGATCACCGTGCTGGCGGTCAGGTGCCCGCGTTTGGCCGCCGACTCAGCATCGCCGCCGGTCAGGCGCACGGCCAGGTAGCCGGCGCTGAAGGAATCGCCCGCCGCGGTGGTATCAACCACTTTCTCTTTCGGCAGCTTAACGGCCGGGACGTCCAGCTGCGGCTGTCCGGCAATCGCCACCAGGCAGGAGTCGGCGCCGCGCTTAACCACCACTTCTTCCACGCCGGCGGCGTGGGTCCGGGCAATCACTTCCGCCACCGGCTTCTCGCCCCACAGCGCGTCTTCGTCATCGAGGGTCAGGAAGGCGATATCGGTGCAGCTCAGCATCTGCTGATAAACCTGCTGCGTCTCCTCTTTGCTGCTCCACAGGCGCGGGCGATAGTTGTTATCAAAGATAACTTTGCCGCCGTTCGCCCGGCACTCGCGCAGCAGGGTCAGCAGCTTCTCGCGGCTGGTTGGGTTAAGGATCGCCAGGCTGATGCCGCTGAGATACAGATAATCAAAGGTCGCCAGCTCTTCACAGATGGCCGCGGACTGCTCGCTCTCCAGCCAGAACTTCGCTGCGGCTTCATTACGCCAGTAGTAAAAGGTGCGCTCGCCGGTATCGTCGGTTTCGATGTAGTAGAGGCCCGGTAGCCGGTCGGCCATGCGCTGAATCAGGTCAGTCTGGACATTCTCGCTCTGCCAGGATTCAAGCATTTGCTGGCTGAAGGTGTCCGTTCCCAGGGCGGTTACGTAGTGCACGCCCAGCGCGCTGGCGTCGGTCTGACGCGCAATGTAGACGGAAGTGTTTAAGGTATCGCCGCCAAAGCCGCGATTTACCGCCGCGCCTTTCTCTGACAGCTCAATCATGCATTCGCCGATGACGGCAATTTTCTTAGACATAGTGATGACCTGAAATTAAATCAATATTAACCCTAGTGTGCGCTGGGCCGCTTTTATGGTCAATGATATTAAAACAACGTTCCATTATTTTTTTGACCTGGCGCGGATTATGTGACGAAAACCTCATTCGGCGGAGCAACTGGCGTTTCTCAACTATATTCAGGACTGGCGATACGCAAAAGGAGTGCAGAAGGGATGAGCAGAACCCGAAAAACCGTTGCTATTATTCTTGGAACGATAGTCATACTGATCGTTTTGTTTTTTATCGTGCTGGCGACCTTTGACTGGAACCGCCTGAAGCCGACGATTAATCAGAAAGTGTCGGCCGAGCTGAACCGCCCGTTCGCGATTCGCGGCGATCTGGGCGTCGTCTGGGAACGCCAGCCCGGCGAAAGCGGCTGGCGAAGCTGGATCCCCTGGCCGCACGTTCACGCCGAAGATATCGTCCTCGGCAACCCGCCTGATATCCCACAGGTCACGATGGTGCACCTGCCGCGCGTTGAGGCGACGCTCGCCCCGCTGGCGCTGCTCAGCAAAACGGTCTACCTGCCGTGGATAAAGCTTGAACAGCCCGACGCGCGACTGATTCGACTGTCGGAGAAGACCAACAACTGGACCTTCGACCTGGCCTCGGCGGGGGCGTCTGAGAAAGATGCGCCGCCTTCCAACTGGTCTTTCCGTCTCGACAATATTCTTTTTGACCGCGGCAAGATTGCTATCGACGACAAGGTGTCGCGCGCAGACCTGACGATTGTGGTTGACCCGCTCGGTAAGCCGCTGGCGTTTAGTGAAGTGACCGGTGAAAAGGGGAAAGGGCAGTCGCAGAAAGTCGGCGATTACGTCTTCGGCCTGCAGGCGAAAGGCAGCTACAACGGACAGCCGCTCGCCGGTAACGGAAAAATCGGCGGTATGCTGGCGCTGCGCAGCGAAGGTACGCCGTTCCCGCTGCAGGGGGATTTTCGTTCCGGCACTACCCGGGTCGCTTTTATCGGCACGGTCAGCGACCCGCTTAACCTCGGCGGCGTCGATCTACGGTTGAAGTTTTCCGGCGATTCGCTGGGCGATCTCTACGACCTGACCGGCGTGCTGCTGCCGGATACGCCGGCGTTTTCGACCGACGGGCATCTACGGGCCACCTTCAAGGATAAGGCCGGTTCACGCTTCGCCTATCAGGATTTTAATGGCCGTATCGGCGAGAGCGATATCCACGGTTCGCTGACCTACACCACCGGCAAACCCCGGCCTAAGCTGGAGGGCGATCTCGAGTCCAGGCAGCTAAGGCTGGCGGATCTGGGGCCGCTAATCGGCGTCGACTCCGGCGGCAAAGGGAGCAAAACCGAACAGCGTAAAGGCGAGTCTTCTCCGCAGCCAGCCGGAAAAGTGTTGCCGTATGACCGCTTTGAAACCGACAAGTGGCAAGTGATGGATGCCGATGTGCGCTTTAAAGGGCGGCGCATTGAGCACGGCGGCACGCTGCCCATCAGCGACCTCTCCACCCACGTGATCCTCGAACGGGGCGACCTGCGCCTGCAGCCGCTGCGTCTGGGGCTGGCCAACGGCACCATTGCCGGCAGCATTCATCTGGAGGGGGATAAAAAACCGCTGCAGGGGACGGCGAACCTGCAGGCGCGCCGCATGAAACTGAAAGCGCTGATGCCAAACGTGGAGATGATGCAGAAAACCCTCGGCGAAATGAACGGCGATGTGCAGCTTCGCGGTACCGGCAACTCCGTCGCCGCGCTGCTGGGCAACAGTAACGGTAACCTGAAGCTGCTGATGAACGACGGGCTAATCAGCCGCAACCTGATGGAAATCCTCGGTCTGAACGTCGGTAACTATATCATCGGGCAGATCTTTGGCGACGATGAGGTGCGGGTAAACTGCGCGGCGGCCAATATCGACGTGGTCAACGGCGTCGCCCGGCCGCAGGTGTTCGCGTTTGATACCGAAAACGCGCTGATCAACGTCACCGGGACCGCCAGCTTTGCATCGGAGCAGCTGGACCTCACTATCGATCCGGAGAGTAAGGGCTTTCGTATTATCACCCTGCGTTCCCCGCTGTACGTTCGCGGCAGCTTTAAGTCGCCGAACGCGGGCGTGAAGGCGGGTCCGCTGATTGCGCGCGGCGCGGTGGCGGCAGCGCTGGCGACGCTGGTGACGCCAGCCGCCGCGCTGCTGGCGCTGATCTCACCCGCCGAAGGCGAGGCGAATCAGTGCCGGACCATACTGTCGCAGATGAAAAAATAGTCGGAAAGGAGACTCCCCTGGCCGGATGGTCAGGGGAGCGGGCGGAGAATTACAGCGACTGGTGGCGCGTTTCGTGAGTCAGCAACAGCGCGATCATCGTCAGCGCCGCCATGGCGGCCAGATAGAGTCCGACCGCAGGCAGACCGTAGTTGCCCTGCAGCCAGGCGGCGATATACGGCGCCACGGACGCCCCGAGGATCGACGAGACGTTGTAGGAGAACGATGCGCCGGTATAGCGAACTTCCGTCGGGAACAGCTCCGGCAGCAGCGCGCCCATTGGGCCAAACGTCAGCCCCATCAGGCTCAGGCCAATCAGCAGGAAGGCAAAGACCAGCAGCGGGTTGCCGGAACCAAGCAGCGGTTTAAAGGCAAACAGCGCGAAGAGAATGATCAGGGTAGTGATCACCACCATGCTCTTACGACGACCGAATGCATCCGCCAGCAGGCCGGCAACCGGCACCATCACGCCAAAACCGATAACCGCCATCATCAGCATCCACAGCACTTCGTTACGCGGCAAACCGAGGCCAATCGGCGCGGCGGCGGTACTGAAGGTCATGGAGTAGACGGTCATGATGTAAAACAGCGTGTAGGTCGCCAGCATGATAAAGGTGCCGAGCACCGTCACGCGGACGTGTTTGGTCAGCAGCGTGCCCAGCGGAATTTTGACCTGTTTCTTCGCGGCGGCAACCTTAGCGAATACCGGCGATTCGTGCAGCGAAACGCGGACGTACAGGCCGATAATCACCAGCACGGCGGAGAAGATAAACGGCATACGCCAGCCCCACTCCATAAACTGCTGGTCGGTCAGCAGCCAGGAGAGCAGCAGGAAGGTGCCGTTAGCGAAGAAGAAGCCAATCGGCGCGCCCAGCTGCGGGAAAGAGCCGTACAGCGCGCGCTTGCGCGGCGGAGCGTTTTCCGTCGCCAGCAGCGCCGCGCCGCCCCATTCGCCGCCAAGGCCGAGCCCCTGGCCAAAGCGCGCCAGCGCCAGCAGCACCGGCGCCATAATACCAATGGTTTCATAGCCGGGCAGCAGACCGATAACCACGGTAGAGATCCCCATCGTCAGCAGCGAGGCCACCAGAGTCGTTTTACGGCCTACGCGGTCGCCGAAGTGGCCAAATACCGCGGAGCCGATAGGGCGGGCGATAAAGGCGATAGCGAAGGTGGCCAGCGATTGTAGCGTCGCGGCGGCGGGATCGCCCTGCGGGAAGAATATATGTGGAAATACAATAACTGCCGCGGTGGCGTAGATATAGAAGTCGAAGAACTCGATGGCGGTGCCAATGAGTGAGGCGACGACGACTTTATTGCGTGAGTTAACCGGAACGGTGTCCTGCGCGTTGTCGAGTGTGGTGGCTGTGGCTTGCATAGATCTTTCTTATTTTTTGCGAACGAAAGGCCATATAGCCACAGCCTTGGGGACATTTCAATCTGTAACAAGGGGTGGGGGAGGTTAAAAAATAGGCAAAAAGTGAATAATTTCTGTGCCAGAAAAATAACTTCTATGAAATGCTTCACATAATTCAAATAATGGTCAATAAAACCAGGTTTAGGTTAAATAAAAGTTACACGTTGGATTTATATGCTGAAATGCCAGGTTGGGCTGAATTTTGCGTCTTTTATTCAGCCCAATAATGATTTAGTCGTGGGCTTTACCCGGCATCCGGCGGTCGTCTTTATATTCGGCGGTGGCAATCCATGCGGCGCAGAACAGCGTCAGGCGGGCAAAGAAATAAAAGAAGGCCATTATCCCCAACACCGAGCCGAACGCCGCCCCGGAGGGGGATTTCACCAGCGCCGGCAGCGTCCAGGTCATGATGATTTTGATTATCTCAAAGCCGACGGCCGCAATCAGAGTGCCGCGAATCAGCGCCTTGCGGCGAGGGCGGTGGCGCGGGAGCCGCCAGAAAATCCAGAAAAACAGCAGATAGTTAGCGAAGATGGAAATCGCCAGGCCAATCAGCCGCCACGCCGGTTTCAGCCACTCAATGTAATCAAGGTAAAGCGCCGAGATAATCATCTGCTGGGCCGAGCCGGCGATGGAGGTGATCGACAAGGTAATGACCAGCGCCACCAGCAGGCCGATCAGCGAGATAAAGTCGCGGAAATATTTGACCCAGATTTTCTCCTGATCCTGCGGCGTGCGCTCCCAGACGTCGCGCGACTGGGCGCGGATGGCCTCACGCAGGTTGCCCATCCAGTTAATGCCGGAGTAGAGCGCCACCAGCAGGCCGACGATACCGACGGCGGTACGCTGCTGTACGGCGGTATTGATGGTATTTTTCAGCGTTGCCGCCAGCGTCGGGTCGCTAACGTTCAGCAGGATTTTATCGAAGATGTCCTGTAGCAGCGTGGGATGCGAGGCGAGAACAAAACCGGCGGCCGCAAAAGAGACCATCAGGATCGGGATCATCGATAAAAACGAGAAGTAGGTGATTGCCGCGCCAAACTGATTACCCAGCCTGTCGTTAAAGCGCTCCGCGGCGCGGATGATATGGGCGACCATATGGTTACGCTGAACTTTTTCCGCCGTTCCGGTGACGCTTTTCAGCGCCTGGTTGGCTTTTTTCGCCACGGTAGAGTCGTTTATCGCAGCCATCGCGCTTTTGTTTTTATCCGGCTGCTGGCCCGGATCCTCGGTTGGGCGTTGAGCGTCGTTTTCCGGCGTCATAAATTATTTCTTCCTTTTTTACAGCGGTATTCATCAAAATTATATACGTAAAATCGCGGATAAGGCGTACCGGGGCCATCGGGTCTATGAATCCGAGAGCGGTTGAAGCGCGCTCTTCTGCCATTGTCCAGGCCTGCGGGAAGTTGATAATGCAATGATATAGTTGATTTTTTATTCTTATTCAGGCCTCACCCGCCATCCGGCAGAAAATATCGGCACCCTCTCAAATACGGATTTTTCATCATGCGGACTAATCAACATAGTTTTTCATCATCCCGCCGAGCCACTCCATAAACAGATGTACCCGCCGCGAGAGATTACGCCGGTGCGGGTAAATGAGCGACACCGGCAGCGGTTCGGCGCGGTAGTGGGGAAGAATTTCGATCAGTTCGCCGGTGCGCAGCATTTCGCGAACGCCTATCCGTGGAACCTGAATAATCCCCAGTCCGGCCAGACACGACGCCTGATAGGTCTCGGTACTATTGACCGTAAGCACGCCGCCCGCTTTAACCCAGCGAACCGCGCCATCGCTGACCACTTCAAATCCGAGCGGACGAACGCCCAGATTGCTGGCGTAGTGGATCAGCGCATGATCCGCGAGATCGTCCAGCGACTGCGGATAGCCAAAGCGCGTCAGGTACTGCGGACTGGCGCAGTTAATTTGCGTGAGCTTGCCTAGCGGCCGCGCGATCAGCCCGGAATCTTTCAGCGTACCGACGCGCACCACGCAGTCAAAGCCCTCGCGGACCACGTCGACTAACCGATCGCTGCTGCTGAGCTCCAGTTCGATGCCCGGATACTGCTGCAAAAACGCCGGCAGCTGCGGAATGACCAGCTTTTTCGCCACTGCGACGGGCATATCAACCCGCAGACGCCCGCTGATGCTGGAGGGGTCGAGCTGAAACATACCGTCGAGCTCCTCAAGATTGCTCAGCAGGTCTCTGGCGCGTTCGTAGTAGACCATGCCGTCCTGGGTCAGCTGCACCCGGCGGGTCGTGCGGTGCAGCAGGCGAGCGCCAAGGTGGCTCTCGAGCGCCTGAATCTGGCGCGATACGCTCCCTTTCGGCAGGCCAAGGGTGTCGGCGGCGCGGGAAAAACTTTCCAGCTCCGCTACCCTAATGAACAGCTGCATTGCGTGAATTTTATCCATCCCGGCGGCCTATTGTTGTTCTTCGGGAAACAGTAAAACGTAATTTGCCATATTTATTGTTTTTATAGCAGCTAATAAGCTCTTTAACTCTGCAAATGCAACCGAGAAGGGGTTTTCTGATGATACAACGTATCGCTTTAGTCACCGGCGGCAGCCGTGGATTGGGAAAAAACGCCGCATTGAAGCTGGCTGCGAAGGGAACTGATATTATTCTGACCTGGCGCAGCAACCAGCAGGCTGCGCTGGACGTGGTGGCTGAAATTGAGCGAACGGGCGTGAAAGCCGCGGCATTACCGTTAAACGTCGGTGATGTCGGCAGTTTCGACGCTTTTGCTCAGCAGGTGGCGGAGGTGCTGCAGGAGCGCTGGAAACGGGATACCTTCGACTATTTATTGAACAATGCCGGAATCGGTCTGAATATTCCTTTTGCTGAAACCAGCGAAGCGCAGTTTGATGAATTAATGAACATCCAGTTTAAGGGGCCGTTCTTCCTCACCCAACGCCTGCTGCCGTTATTGCAGGACGGGGGGCGGATCCTCAATGTTTCCAGCGGGCTGGCGCGTTTTGCTCTGCCGGGCTACGCGGCCTATGCCTCAATGAAAGGCGCGATGGAGGTGCTGACGCGCTATCAGGCGAAGGAGCTAGGGGCACGCGGAATTTCGGTCAATATCATCGCGCCTGGCGCGATTGAAACCGATTTTGGCGGCGGCGTCGTAAGGGATAACGCTCAGGTGAATCAGCATATTGCCGCGCAAACGGCGCTGGGAAGAGTAGGGCTTCCGGATGATATTGGCGATGCCATCGCCGCGCTACTGAGCGATGACTTGCGCTGGATGAACGCCCAGCGCGTAGAAGTGTCAGGCGGGATGTTTTTGTGATCGAGCGCCCCGCCATCGATGATGGCGGGGCAACGCGCATTTCATGCGTTTTCTTACTCCGTAACATACATTCCTGATTTTGCCATCGCCTGCGTTTCCGGGTTCGTTTAAAATAGAAAAATTAATATTGTGTTTATTCTTTTCTTGCCCGGTAATTAAGGATTTCCTTAATTTAAGTGTAATAATTATTGTGAATGAGTAATGGTATCAACAAGGCCTGTAACTATTCATTGTTATGATATTTAGTTAATTCTCTCTATCGGTAAAATGCCCCGGGCCAAACAGCGAGCGCTTATTTTACTTGCTGATATTCCCCTCCCCCTGATTAAATCGGGCATTTCTTTGATGGAGATAAATCCATGCAGGTAATCATGTTTGACAGGCAGTCGATATTTATTCATGGCATGAAAATTGGCCTTCAGCAATACATTCCCGAAATTGATCTTTTTGGCACCTGTCAGCCTGAACAGCTCTGGCAGATGCTGACGGCGCACCCTGACGCGCTGCTCATTCTGGATGGTGATATGCACAGCGAGTTTTGTTGTTGGTTGTTGCAGGAAAAACAGCTTCGCTTCCCGCAATCTCAGGTACTGCTGACTGTTTCTGACAATAATAAGAGCTGGCTACAGCGCGCGCTGCCTTACAATGTGCGGGGCATCGTGCAACGCGAGGAAGGTTTGCAAACTTTCGCTCAGGCGATCAACAGCGTCCTGTTGGGACTGCTCCGTCTACCGGGCGATTGGCTAATGACGGCGGAAGCGCGGGATAATAAATGGGTTCATTTAAGCCAGCGCCAGCGTGAGGTTTTACAACTGCTGGCCGCCGGTGATTCAAATAAAGAGATTAGCCGTACGTTAAATATTAGCGTCGGCACGGTAAAGGCCCATCTTGAGTCGCTCTATCGCCGGCTTAACGTGAAGAATCGTACCCAGGCGGCGATGATTTTTAATAGCATTAGCGAAACTTAATCGGTGCAGGCTTTGAATCGTGCGCACTCTTCGCGCCGCTGTTCGCGGCCGCTGCGAATATTTCCCCATGCGTTCAACGCTTCAGCGAACCGCTGATGGTTAAGATGGGTCAAAACAATATTAAGCGCCGGAGACGCCGCCCCGCAGCTAAAGGCTAAAGAGACCAGCGCATCATATTGCGCTTGATTAAGCGTAACCCGCAGGCTGCGCTTAAGCTCGCGCTGGCATTGCAGTAGATCCACAGTAAGTAAGGTCTCCGCGACCTCGCGCGTGAAGTGGCTGAACGTTTCATAGTCGTTGAGAACATGGCCGTAGCCAATCACGCGCAGGCCGCTTTCGTCCCGATAGGGGACGAGCGCTAATCCCTGGGCGCGCTTAATAAACTCAAGGCCCTGCAGGCTTAGCGGCGGTATCGTTGGGGACATTTATTGCCTTCCTCTGTTGTCGGCCTGCAGTGTAGAGGAAAAGCTCGTCGCCCCCTATTCGCCAGATGGCCCAGGCTAGTTGTAATCGCGGCGCAGCAGGCCAAAAAGCCAATCGTTGTGCCAGCGACCGTTGAGCCAGTAGCATTCGCGTAGCTCGCCTTCCTGGTGAAAACCCACCTTCTGGAGCAGATTTTTGGATGCCAGGTTGCCCGCGGTGACGGTTGCCGTAAGCCGCCGGATGCCGCCCGTGGAGAAGGCGTAATCGCATAGCGCGCGCAGAGATTCATAGCCGTAACCCTTGCCCTGTGCATGGGGAGCGAACAGAAAACCCGCTTCAGCGCTGTCGGGGGCATGGTGATGATAACCGGTGAGGCCAAGGGGGGCGTGGGTATAGCGGTCGCGTACCACCAGGCACAGCCAGTGGGGCGCCCCCGGCGACCACGCGGGAAGCCGCGAATCAAAAGCATCGCGAATTTCCGCTACCGGGCGAGGATCCGCGACGTAGAGCATGACCTGGGGGTCTTGCTGTAGGCTGAGAAAAAAGGGCCAGTCGTCAAGCTGCAGCGGCGAGCAGCGCAGGCGTGGGGTAACCAGTTCAGGCATGGCAAGAGTTCCGGCGAAAGTCGATGCCATGAACATAGCAGGACATCGACCCCGGGAATAGCGCGCTTTTACAACGGCTCGCCGTACAGGCCGATAAGCCGGCGCACCACGCCGTTGGTCCAGCCGAAGCCGTCCTGGAGGGGATATTCACCCCCTCCGCCTTCGTGGGGCGTGGCGCTGGCGATATGGTACTTTTCAATCAGCTTGTAGTGCTGTTTATAGTAATGATTCACCGTTTGCAGCCAGCTCTGCGCTATCTCATCGCCGAGCGGATCCTGGCCGTACATTTTAAAACCCTGTACCGCCATCCACTGCAGCGGCGCCCAGCCGTTGGGTTTATCCCACTGTTCGCCGCTTTCATATTCGGTCGCCATAATACCGCCCGGAGTGAGCAGGCGGGCGCGTACCGCGTCGGCGAGCCTGTCGGCCTGTTCATGGGTCGCCATGCCGACGTAGAGCGCGACGATGCTGGCGGCGGAAAACAGCGCCAGCTGCTCGCGGCGCCAGTCGTAATCGCGAAAACAGCCGCTCTCGTCATCCCACAGATAGCGGGTCACCGCCGCCCGGCGGTCGCTGGCCTTCTGGCGAAACGCGGCCTCTGTTTCCCGATCGCCCTTGAGGCCGGAGAGGTTGGCGATGGTGTTCTCCAGCTTGAACAGGAAGGCGTTCAAATCGATGGGGATAAACTGGGTGGTACGGATGCTCGCCAGCCGGGTGATATCGCGCAGCCAGCGGCTGGAGTAATCCCAGCCGGATTCCGCTCCGGCGCGCAGGTCGCGATAGACCTCGTTCGGCGGGCGGCCGGAGTGTTTTGCCGTTTCGACATCTTCCCGCCATGACTCATCGCGCGGCGTATCGCGATCGTCCCAGTAGCGGTTTAGCAGCGAGCCGTCCGGCATACGCACCACGTGGCGGTAGGCCTGATTGGGGATCAGCGATTCCGCGCCGTCCATCCAGAAGCTGTACTCCATCTGCAGATGGTCAAGGTACCGTTTAGCGCCGCGGACGCCATCTTCTTCAAACAGTTCAACCATCAATGCAAAGACCGGGGGCTGCGAGCGGCTGAGATAATAAGTGCGGTTGCCGTTGGGAATATGGCCGTAGATTTCAATCATCCACGCGAAGTTGTCGGCCATGCACTTCAGCAGATCTTCGCGGCCGCTTTCCGCCAGCCCGAGCATGGTGAAGTAGGAATCCCAGTAGTAGGTTTCGCTAAAACGGCCGCCGGGAACGATATATGACTGCGGCAGCGCCAGCAGCGACGACCAGGGAATATGATCCTGCGGCTCGCGGGTCAGCACGGGCCACAGGTTATCAATATGCTCTTTTAACGATCGATTAGGATCGGAGACGTAATCCTCGGCGCGGCTATCCGGCAGCCAAAAGTGATCTTCAACGAACTGGCGGAGATCGAATCCGGGAGTGCGCCTTACGCGACGGTAGTGAATCAAAATATCCAGCGGGTCCTGCTTCGGCGCGCAGTCAGGGAAGGTTTTGCTATCGGCGAAAATGCGTGACTTCTGGACGTGAGCGAACAGTTCCAGATAGCGATCGGCAGGGGTCAGGGCATCCGAGGCGGGCAGCCCTTCAATGATCTCCGGTTCGGGTTCGGCGTCGAACATTTCATCCAGCTTTAACTCATACGGATCGGCTTCGTAGCACGGATCGTTTTCGATCCTGAGCTCATCGTCATCAACGTTGCGTAATTTCTGGCTGAACATAGTGGTACGGACCTCCGGATTGCGTCAGTAGAGGATGCCGGGCGCGCCCGACCTGTCTATTAAGCTTAGACATTCGCAGCGGGAAACGAAAAGAGAAGTGTGCGGTAGATCACGCTTTGTTCTACGCCTTCAGCTCGAGGTTTCTGCTTTAACTATTTGACCTGGCGCATTAAAACCATTTTAACCGCTTCGTATTGCGCCAAAAAATTCGGAGATTTCGTTTTGCAACAAAATCTAAATTTCCGGGCGCTTTAGCAATAAAGCCATTACTCCCACGCGGCTTCCAGCATCTCCAGCAGTTGCTCGCTGGTCAGCATGACCGGGTTAGCCTTCATCGATGATGAACTGCTGGCGGCGAGGGCCGCGGGTTCCAGCGCTTCGCGGGGGACGCCGAGCTCGCGCAGGTTGCCCAGCCCGGCGCGCTGGCTCCACTCGCGCAGGCTCTCCCAGGCGTTGTTCGGGTCGACGTCCAGCCCCGCCGCCAGCCACTGGCGTACGTCGACAAAGCGCTGGCGGATTTTTTCGTCGCTAACCTGGGTTTCATTGAGCGCCAGGCCGAAGGGAAGCAGGCTGCCGCAAAGCGCGCCGTGGGCGGCGTTGCTCAGACCGCCTAAGGGGCCTGCCAGACCGTGAATCACGCCGAGGCCGGCGTTGGCTAACGCCAGTCCGCCGCACAGGCTGACCCATGCCATCTCATCGCGGCTATCCGGGCACTCTTTTACCATCAGCGTTCTGAGCGCTTTGATGCCGCGCGGGATCGCCTCCCGGCAGAGCGCGTCGGTAAACGGATTGGCGCGGGCGCACAGCCACGGCTCAATCACCTGGGTGATGGCGTCGAGACCGGAGGCTAAGGTCACCGCGCGCGGCGCGTTGTCGGTGAGCGACGGGTCGATAATCGCCAGATCCGGCAGCATGCGGTCATCGCGCAGGCTGACTTTACGCTGCTGTTCAGGGACGTTGATCACCGCGTTCTTTGTGACTTCCGCCCCGGTACCGGCCGTGGTGGGAATGGCGACGAACGGCAGCGGATTGGCCTCTAACAGGCGCCCGGTGCCCACCACTTCCAGATATTCAATCGCGGGTCCCTGAGCGGGCACCAGCGCCGCAATGGCTTTGCCCGCATCAATGACCGCGCCGCCGCCGAGGCTGACCACCGCCCCGACGCCTTTTTCCTGCGCCAGACGAACGCCCCGTTCAATGTCCTGCAGGCTGGGTTCATGGGCGATAGAGAGCGTAGTGACGTGCAGCTGGCGCGCGTGGAGTTCGCTTAACAAAAACTCTGCGCGCGTCAGGCTGGCGCCGTGAACCAGCAGTATCTGTGCGCAACGTCCGGCGAGCCAGGGCGCAGCGCTACAAGTAAGGCCGCGCCCAAAGCGGATATTGCCCGGCGTTAAAACGTTAAAAGAGGTCAGCATGTCGGATAACCTGTTCTGGAGAAAAATCCTGCAATCCACTATACACATTATCCGGGTGTACATGCGTCGCCGATGCAGTATTGTGAAACAACCATCTCTTTTGATTGAGGAATTGCTGACAATGCTAAAAATACTGGGCAAACGCTCATCAATTAACGTGCGTAAAGCGCTGTGGACCTGCGAGGAAGCGGGACTTGAGTATCAGCAGGAGGATTACGGCAGCGGGTTTCAGTCCATCGAGACGCCTGAGTTTCGCGCCCTTAACCCGAACAGTCTGGTACCCGTGCTGCTGGATGACGACTTTGTGCTGTGGGAGTCGAACAGCATCTGCCGCTACCTGGCGCGCAAAGCCGGGCGGGAAGACCTGCTCCCCACGGCGCCGCGGGCTGCCGCCGAGGTTGAGCACTGGATGGACTGGCAGGCAACGGAATTTAACACGGCCTGGCGCTACGCCTTTATGGGGCTGGTGCGCAAGGACCCGCGCTTCCAGGACCCGGCGGCTATCAAAGAGAGTATCGCCGCCTGGACCCGCTGCGTGCAGATCGTCAATACGCAGCTGCAGCAAACCGGGGCATGGGTCGCCGGTAGCGAGTTTACGCTGGCGGATATTGTCCTTGGCCTGTCGGTGCATCGCTGGAAAATGACGCCGTTCGCCCATCCTGAAATGGCGGAAGTGGAGCGCTGGTATATGGCGCTGAATCAGCGGCCGGCGTTTAAGCGCCACGGCAATAATGGCGTGGCGTAGAGATAAAAAAAGAAGCTCCTGAGAGCTTCTTTTTCATGCGTGGTGCGCGTCTTAGCGCATGGTCACAAACTCTTCCGCGGCGGTTGGGTGGATAGCCACGGTATTGTCGAAGTCTTTCTTGGTTGCGCCCATTTTCAGCGCCACCGCGAAGCCCTGCAGCATCTCATCCATCCCGAAGCCGATACCGTGAATACCGACAATCTTCTCTTCCGGGCCGACGCAGACCAGCTTCATGCGGCACGGCTGGCGGTGTGAGGTCACGGCGGTATACATGGCGGTGAAAGAGGATTTATACACCTTCACCGCTTCATCGCCGTACTGCTCGCGCGCCTGCGGCTCAGTTAAGCCGACGGTGCCGATAGGCGGATGGCTGAACACCACGGTCGGGATGTTGCTGTAGTCCAGATGTTCGTCCGGCTTGTTGTTAAACAGACGCTCGGAGAGACGACGGCCTGCGGCGACGGCGACCGGGGTCAGCTCGACGGCGCCGGTATTATCGCCCACGGCGTAAATACCCGGAACGTTGGTGTTCTGGAATTTATCGACCACGATATAGCCTTTATCGTTGGTTTTTACCCCGGTAGCGGCGAGGTTGAAGTTATCAGTCGCCGGTTCGCGACCGATCGCCCAAATCAGGCAGTCCACGGTCTGGCTGCGGCCGTCTTCCAGTTCCAGGGTCAGGCTGCCGTCGGCATTTTTAACCACCGCTTGCGGAATGGCGTTGGTGTGCAACTGCGGGCCTTCGGCGTTCATCACCTCAACCAGCGTTTCCACAATCAGCGGATCGAAGCTACGCAGCGGCGCGTGTTTACGCACGAAAAGGTGCGTCTCCGCGCCCAGGCCGTTAATCACGCCCGCCAGCTCAACGGCGATATAGCCCGCGCCGACAACCGCAACGCGTTTCGGCAGCGCCGGCAGTTCGAAGAAACCATCGGAATCAATGCCGTATTCGACGCCGGGGATATTCGGATGGCTCGGGCGTCCGCCGGTGGCGATCAGAATATGATCGGCGGTTATCGTCTCGCCGTTCACTTCGATGGTTTTCGCATCGACAAAACGGGCGAAGCCTTTAATCACGTCGACCTTATTTTTGCCCAGCACGTTATCGTAGGAGGTGTGGATACGCTCGATATAGGCGCTACGGCTGGCGACCAGTTTATCCCAGTCGAAGTGATTGATCGTGGTATCAAAACCGTAATCCGGGCCATACAGATGGATAGCTTCGCGAATCTGCGCCGCATGCCACATCACTTTCTTCGGTACGCAGCCGACGTTTACGCAGGTACCGCCCAGGTCTTTCGCTTCAATCAGCGCGCACTTCTGGCCGTACATAGCGGCACGGTTAATGGAGGCGATACCGCCGCTGCCGCCGCCAATGGCGATATAGTCATAATGCTTGCTCATGAGTCTTATCCTTAATGTCTGATTGGCGCGATTGTATACCTGAAATCAATAGTTTCCACCGATGACTGCGATTACTCAGGCACGATCCAACTGACGGTGGTATGGCCGATGCCGGTCGGCACCAGCTTTTTATGCAGCCACGGCAGAACGTTGTTCATCTGCTGCTCCAGCTTCCACGGCGGGTTGATGACGATCATCCCGGAAGCGGTCATCCCGCGCTGGTCGCTGTCCGGGCGCACCGCTAGCTCGATTTGCAGAATTTTGCGAATGCCGGTGGCCTCTAACTCTTTGATCATGCGCTTAATCTGCGCCCGCAGCACCACCGGATACCACAGCGCGTAGGTGCCGGTGGCAAAGCGTTTGTAGCCTTCATGAATACCGGTCACGACCGCCTGGTAGTCGCTTTTGATTTCGTAAGGCGGGTCGATCAGCACCAGCCCACGGCGAGAAACCGGCGGCAGCTTAGACTTCAGCTGCTGATAGCCGTCGGTTTTTTCAACCCGGGCGCGGTCGTCTTTCTGAAACTCGGCGCGCAGCAGCGGAAAATCGCTCGGGTGCAGTTCGGTCATCTGCAGGCTGTCCTGCTCGCGCAGCAGCTGGCGGGCAATCAGCGGCGAGCCGGGGTAGTAGCGCAGCTGGCCGCTACGGTTGAAGTGCTGAACGACGGAGACATACGGCTCCAGCTCGGCGGGCAGGTCATCCTGCTGCCAGATGCGGGCGATGCCTTCGAGATATTCACCGGTACGTTCGGCGTGTTCGCTGCTCAGCTGATAGCGGCCAGCCCCGGCGTGGGTGTCCAGATAGAGAAACGGTTTTTCTTTCTCTTTGAGCGATTCAATGATCAGGCTCTGAACGGTGTGTTTAAGAACGTCGGCGTGGTTGCCTGCGTGAAAGCTATGACGATAACTGAGCATGGATACGGTGATTCCGGGATTTAGACAAGATTACCGATAGTTTACCGCAGATCGGCCTGGATTACCGCCGCGCTGTTTCCATTCCGCTTAAAGCGTTGCAAAACATAACCGTGTCATAAAAGCGTCAAACAGAGAGGCTAGCGTCACGTACAGGCAAGGTAATTGTTTGAATAAAAGGAAAAATAATGAAAATGCAAATCACGCTTCTCGCAACGGCGCTCGTGCTGGCGCTGCCGGTACTGGCGAAAGAGGTCCCTTTGAACCAGGCGGCAACAATGGCCAACGCCGTGACGCCAGCCGCCGCCAGCCCGGCGTTTGACGCGCTGGAGAGCCAAAGCCTGTCGCAGCTGCGCAACGCGCTGAAGGGCGATGCGGCGACCCTGACTCGCGACCAGCTTGAACACGCCAGACAGAATAAAACCCAGGCGGATACCGCGTGGCTGAAGGCCAGCGGGTACGACTTTCAGACCAAAGCCAACCAGCAGGCAGGAATCGAGCTGCTCTCGGCGTTCACTGCGCTGCCGCAGGCGGTGATTGAGCAAAATCTGGCGACGGTCACCGCCATTAACCGCGATGCCGTACAGACCTCCCGCCATCAGGCGCTGGCGGATGCCGAGGGCATCAGCTATCTCTACTTCCTCAGCGATGCGCTGGGGCCGCGCCTCGGTAAAGCGTTCCTCGCCGCCTACGACAAAGGCGAGCTCGGTAAGGCGGCGGCGCTGATCAAAGCTTCTGAAGTGAGTACCGGGGCGGCGAAAAAGCACTTTAACAACCCGCGTCCGTTCCTGATTCAGGGCAATACCATCCATCTGGTGCCGGACGATGTGGTCGTTAAGGACAATAAGCCCTATACCGCAGACGGCGGCTCGTTTCCAAGCGGGCACACCAATACAGGCTATACCGACGCTCTGCTAATGGCGGAGATGATCCCGGAGCGCTTCGATGCGCTGGTTACCCGCGGCGCTCGCTATGGCTATTCGCGCATCGTGCTGGGCGTGCACTATCCGCTGGACGTGATGGGCTCGCGGATGGTGGCGCAGCGCAACGTCGCCCACTATTTGAATGACGCGAAGTATCGCGGGCTGTTTAATGAGGCCCGCGACCAGCTGCGCGCCGCGCTGGAGAAGGAGTGCGGCACGACGCTGGCGGAATGCGCGAAGATGCCTGCGAAAGACGATCCGTATCGCGACCCGGCGATGAAGGCGTTTTATCGTTTCACCATGACCTACGATTTGCCGCAGCAGAAGGGCGAAAAACAGAGCCTGAAGGTGCCGCAAGGGGCTGAAGTGCTGCTGGAGGCTGCGCTGCCGAATCTGTCCGCCGCGCAGCGTCGGGCGCTGATGGTCAAAACGGCGCTACCCGCAGGGTATCCGCTCTCCGGTGAGAATGACGCTCAGCAGTTCTGGCAGCGGCTGAATCTGCCGGCGGC
The DNA here is from genome assembly GCF_900200035.1 of Klebsiella grimontii. Lineage (GTDB taxonomy): Bacteria > Pseudomonadota > Gammaproteobacteria > Enterobacterales > Enterobacteriaceae > Klebsiella > Klebsiella grimontii. The sequence goes on along the minus strand of NZ_FZTC01000052.1, from coordinate 170,989 downwards.
GTATCAGATGGCGAATAAAGCGCATTAAACCTGAAGCAGTCCGGCAACGTCCCGGAGGCGGCGCTTGACGCGCCTTGTCCGGGCTACTGGTCCGCAGACGGTGGTGAGCTCGTAGTCCCGGTAAGGCGCGAGCCGCCGCCGGGCGGTTTTATGCGGGCGTACCGGATGAGGTTGGTTTAAGGCCGATCTAGCTCTCTTTGGTGGATTTTACCGCAGGCAGAGCGCGATTCATCGGCACCGGCAGCCAGGCGCGAATTAATAATCCGCCGCGTTCGCTGGAACCAAGTTCCAGCTTGCCGTTATGGTTATCGATGATGCGCTGAACGATAGCCAGGCCGAGGCCGGTTCCGCTAATCGTACGGGCGCTATCGCCGCGCACGAACGGCTGAAACAGATGCTCGCGCTGCTCTGGTTTAATCCCCGGACCGTCATCTTCCACCTGGAACCAGGCCCGGTTTCCCTCGCTGCCGCTGCTGACTTTAATCCAGCCGTTGCCGTAGCGGGCGGCGTTAACCACCATATTCGCCAGCGCGCGCTTGATGGAAAGCGGATGCACGCGCAGCGGGATCTCGCCCGGCTGCAGATCGGTGGCGATTTCTCGCTCGTAGCCGCTCTCCGCCGCAATCACTTCCCCCAGCACCGCGTTAAGGTCCGTCAGCTCCATCGGCATCTCCTGACCGGTGCGCAGGTAGTCGATAAACTGCTCAATAATGGCGTTACACTCTTCGATATCTTTATTAATCGATTCGGCGAGATAGCCGTCCTCTTCGCCCATCATCTCCGTCGCCAGACGAATACGCGTGAGAGGGGTGCGTAAATCATGGCTGACTCCGGCCATCAGCAGCGTACGGTCGTCCGCCAATTGCTTCACGCCAGCCGCCATATGGTTAAAAGCGCGGGTCACCGACCGCACTTCCGATGCGCCGTATTCGCGCAGCGGCGGGGGAATAATGCCTCGCCCGACCTGCAGCGCCGCGTGCTCCAGGTCGACCAGCGGTCGGTTCTGAATACGAATAAAGAGCCAGGCGCCGCCAATCGCCAGCAGCATGATGGCCAGGGTGTAGCGGAACAGCGGCGAGAAGTCGCCCTGGTGGATTTCGGTCAGCGGTACGCGCACCCAGATATTGGGGGAGAGCCAGGTTTTCAGCCACACCACGGGCGAGCTTTTATTCACTTCCACCCGCACTTCGGTCGGCCCGCCGAGCTGGTGCGCCATCTGCTGACTTAAGAATTCATAATGCTGCGCCCAGCGCAGGCCTGCGTCTTCCGCCGCTTCGTTGGAATAGAGCGAAATGCCCAGCTCGCGATAAATCTCGCGGCGAAACGCCGGGGGCACCACCAGTTGGGTGCCGTCTTCCAGCTGCAGTTTATCGGTCATCAGCATACGCACTTCGTAGGCCAGAACCTTATTAAACTGCTGGAGACTGGGCAGGATCGCGAAATTCAGCACCACTAAATAGGTCGTCACCAGGCTGGCGAACAGCAGGGTGACGATCAGTAACAGGGTGCGGGCAAACGAGCTTCGCGGCGAAAAGCGCACGCGTTTCATGCCTTAGAGCCGTCCGGGACGAAAACGTAGCCCAGGCCCCAAACGGTCTGGATATAGCGTGGATGCGCCGGGTCTTCTTCCACCATGCGGCGCAGACGGGAGATTTGTACGTCGATGGAACGTTCCATGGCCGAATATTCACGGCCGCGGGCGAGGTTCATCAGCTTATCGCGGGATAATGGTTCGCGCGGATGGCTCACCAGCGCTTTCAGTACCGCGAATTCACCGCTGGTCAGCGGCATGGGTTCATCTTCACGGAACATCTCGCGGGTGCCGAGGTTCAGCTTGAACTTACCAAAGGCGATCACCGCCTCTTCCTGCGAAGGCGCGCCCGGCAGTTCATTAGCCTGGCGGCGCAGCACGGCGCGGATACGGGCCAGCAGCTCGCGCGGGTTGAACGGTTTTGGGATGTAGTCGTCGGCGCCGATTTCCAGGCCCACGATACGGTCAACTTCTTCCCCTTTCGCCGTGACCATGATGATCGGCATCGGGTTGCTCTGGCTGCGCAGGCGGCGGCAAATGGACAGGCCATCTTCGCCCGGCAGCATGAGATCCAGCACCATCAGGTGGAAGGATTCACGAGTCAGCAGGCGATCCATCTGTTCAGCGTTCGCCACGCTACGAACCTGGAAGCCCTGCTCGGTCAGATAACGTTCGAGTAGCGCGCGCAGGCGCATGTCGTCATCGACAACCAGAATCTTATAATTCTCTTGCATTGTTTATACTCCCAAAGGTTCACTGCAATTGTCAGTACGTATTCTCAAAAAAGCCCGGGTCGCCCACCAGCGAAATCTGGTATATATTCCAGGCTAAATTGTTACAAAGCATATTTAACAGCAGCTTAAGTATACATTTAAGCATAAGACACATTATTTATCCTGTTGCTATGATGACGTGCGACGAATTGTGCGCAGCATTGCACAAAGATTTGTAATCAGGAGCCGGAACCTTCGATGAAAACGCCGCTGATCACCCGTGAAGGGTATGAAAAACTGAAGAAAGAGATGGACACCCTGTGGCGCGAAGAACGTCCGGAAGTTACCAAAAAAGTGACCTGGGCGGCGAGCCTTGGCGACCGCAGCGAAAACGCCGACTATCAGTACAATAAAAAGCGCCTGCGTGAAATCGACCGCCGGGTGCGCTATCTGACCAAATGCCTTGAGCAGCTGAAAATCGTCGATTATTCGCCGCAGCAGGAGGGGAAGGTTTTTTTCGGCGCGTGGGTGGAAATTGAAAACGATGCGGGCGAGACGAAGCGCTTTCGGATTGTCGGCTACGATGAAATCTTTGGCCGCAATGACTACATCTCCATTGATTCGCCAATGGCGCGCGCGCTGCTGAAAAAAGAGGTCGGCGATTTAGCTATCGTTAACACGCCCGCGGGCGAGGCGGCCTGGTATGTTAATGAAATTGAATACGTCAATTAAGCCCGGAACATTCCGAGAGGCTTGGGTCGTGGCTGGCATTTTACCGTGTCAGTCCGTATAACTATCCCCCTGATTTTTGATCCTAAAGATGAATTAAACCGATGATGAATGATTCGCTCTGCCGCATTATTGCGGGTGAACTTCAGGCCAGGGCTGAACAGGTAGAAGCTGCCGTTCGCCTGCTTGATGAAGGGAACACCGTGCCGTTTATCGCACGCTATCGTAAAGAAGTCACCGGCGGTCTGGATGACACGCAGCTGCGTAATCTGGAAACCCGCCTGGGTTATCTGCGTGAACTCGAAGATCGCCGTCAGGCAATCCTGAAGTCCATCGGTGAACAGGGCAAACTGACCGAGGCGCTGGAAAAAGCCATCAACGGGACCTTGAGTAAGACCGAGCTCGAAGACCTCTACCTGCCGTACAAACCGAAGCGCCGCACCCGCGGGCAGATCGCCATTGAGGCCGGGCTGGAGCCGCTGGCCGAGCTGCTGTGGAACGAACCGTCTCACGACCCGGAAACCGAAGCCGCCAAATATATCGACGCGGATAAAGGCGTCGCGGACAGCAAGGCCGCCCTCGACGGCGCGCGCTATATCCTGATGGAGCGCTTTGCGGAAGACGCCGCCCTGCTGGCGAAAGTGCGCGACTATCTGTGGAAAAACGCCCACCTGGTGGCGACCGTCGTCAGCGGTAAGGAAGAGGAAGGGGCGAAATTTCGCGACTACTTCGATCATCACGAACCGATCGCCACCGTGCCGTCGCACCGCGCGCTGGCGATGTTCCGCGGCCGCAATGAAGGCGTGCTGCAGCTCTCTTTAAACGCCGACCCGCAGTTCGACGAGCCGCCGAAAGAGAGTCACGGCGAGCAAATCATTATCGACCATCTCGGCCTGCGCCTGAACAACGCCCCGGCGGACAGCTGGCGTAAGGGCGTGGTGAGCTGGACGTGGCGCATCAAGGTGCTGATGCACCTCGAAACCGAACTGATGGGCACCGTACGCGAACGTGCGGAAGATGAGGCGATTAACGTCTTCGCCCGCAATCTGCACGACCTGCTGATGGCCGCTCCGGCCGGGCTGCGCGCCACCATGGGCCTCGATCCGGGTCTGCGCACCGGCGTGAAAGTCGCCGTCGTTGACGGCACCGGCAAGCTGGTGGCTACCGATACCATCTACCCGCATACCGGGCAGGCCGCTAAAGCGGCGGTGGCGGTTGCCGCGCTGTGTGAAAAGTACAACGTTGAGCTGGTGGCGATCGGCAACGGTACCGCTTCGCGTGAAACCGAGCGTTTCTTCCTCGACGTGCAGAAGCAGTTCCCGAAAGTGACCGCGCAAAAGGTTATCGTCAGCGAAGCGGGCGCGTCCGTGTATTCCGCCTCCGAACTGGCGGCGCTGGAGTTCCCGGATCTCGATGTTTCCCTGCGCGGCGCGGTCTCTATCGCCCGTCGTCTGCAGGACCCGCTGGCCGAGCTGGTGAAGATCGATCCGAAATCCATCGGCGTCGGCCAGTATCAGCACGATGTCAGCCAGACCCAGTTGGCGCGTAAGCTGGACGCGGTGGTGGAAGACTGCGTGAACGCCGTCGGCGTCGACCTGAATACCGCTTCCGTCCCGCTGCTTACCCGCGTCGCCGGTCTGACCCGCATGATGGCGCAGAATATCGTCTCCTGGCGCGATGAGAACGGTCAGTTCCAGAACCGTCAGCAGCTGCTGAAGGTGAGCCGTCTGGGGCCGAAAGCGTTTGAGCAGTGCGCGGGCTTCCTGCGCATCAACCACGGCGACAACCCGCTGGACGCCTCAACCGTGCACCCGGAAGCGTATCCGGTGGTGGAGCGCATTCTGGCGGCGACTCAGCAGGCGCTGAAAGATTTGATGGGCAACAGCAGCGAGCTGCGTAATCTGAAAGCCGTTGATTTCACTGATGATAAATTCGGCGTGCCGACGGTAACCGACATTATCAAAGAGCTGGAAAAACCGGGCCGCGACCCGCGTCCGGAGTTTAAAACCGCCCAGTTCGCCGATGGCGTAGAGACCATGAACGACCTGCTGCCGGGAATGATCCTCGAAGGCGCGGTGACCAACGTCACCAACTTCGGCGCGTTTGTCGATATCGGCGTTCACCAGGACGGCCTGGTGCATATCTCTTCCCTGTCGAATAAGTTCGTTGAAGATCCGCACACGGTGGTCAAAGCGGGCGATATCGTGAAGGTCAAAGTGATGGAAGTTGACCTGCCGAGGAAGCGTATCGCGCTGACGATGCGTCTGGACGAACAGCCTGGCGACAGCAACGCGCGCCGCGGCGGCGGAAACGATCGTCCTCAGGGCAACCGCCCGGCGGCGAAGGCCGCTAAACCTCGCGGTCGCGAGGCGCAGCCAGCGGGCAACAGCGCGATGATGGACGCGCTGGCGGCGGCAATGGGTAAAAAACGCTAATCTCTTTCCGGCCCCTTTTCTGAGGGGCCGTTTCTTCTCTGCTCTTCGCCATATTGCGCAAACAAGCATCAGTATTTTCTTATAACCTCTTAATAAGCGCGAATTACGGATAATGAGATTATTATTTTCATTTCGTTAACCAATGACACCTTTATTAAACATTCGCTAAGCAGAAATAATGATTCTCTCTACGGTCGTGACAAAATAGAGTTTGCTCAATATCAACAAATGCTCAATTTCCTGTTTAAAAAAAGAATCGAGCGCATTATATGTATTGATGATAAAAACTATTCTCATTATCATTATTTCCATTGAGTGTTTTTTATTCTTCGTTGGCTATGGTCCCTGGCACCGCGTCTGCGGCGCATAGGGGAAAACTCTCTTTCGGTTGGCGATACACAAGTAGGTCCTATGCAATTCACACCTGATAGTGCGTGGAAAATCACCGGCTTCTCCCGCGATATTAGTCCGGCATATCGGCAGAAGCTGCTGTCCCTCGGGATGCTGCCGGGTTCGTCTTTTAACGTGGTTCGCGTGGCGCCGCTCGGCGACCCTATTCATATTGAAACCCGACGCGTTAGCCTGGTATTACGTAAAAAGGATCTTGCGTTAATTGAGCTGGAAGCGGTTGCACAATAATGCCTGACCGGCACTAAGAGTATGAATATGAAAAAATTAACCCTTGGTTTAATTGGTAATCCAAATTCCGGGAAAACAACGCTGTTTAACCAGCTCACCGGCGCGCGCCAGCGTGTCGGGAACTGGGCGGGGGTGACCGTTGAGCGCAAAGAGGGTGGCTTCAACACCACCGATCATCAGGTCACGCTGGTAGACCTTCCGGGCACCTATTCCCTGACCACCATCTCCTCGCAAACCTCGCTGGATGAGCAGATTGCCTGCCACTATATTCTCAGCGGCGACGCCGACATGCTGATAAACGTGGTCGATGCGTCCAATCTGGAGCGTAACCTCTATCTGACGCTGCAGCTGCTGGAGCTCGGCATCCCCTGCGTGGTCGCGCTGAATATGCTCGATATCGCGGAAAAACAGAACATCCGCATCGATGTCGACGCGCTGGCCGCCCGCCTTGGATGCCCGGTAATCCCGCTGGTTTCCACCCGCGGGCGCGGTATCGAAGCCTTGAAAATGGCTATCGACCGCCATCAGCAAAATCAGGATATTGAACTGGTGCACTATCCGCGGCCGCTGCTGCGGGAGGCGGACAAGCTGGCGGAGATGATGGCCACGGACATTCCGCCGCGCCAGCGCCGCTGGCTGGGTTTACAGATGCTTGAAGGCGATATTTACAGCCGCGCCTTCGCCGGAGACGCCGCCCACAAGCTGGACGTAGCCCTGGCGCACCTGAGCGAAGAGCTGGATGACCCGGCGCTGCACATCGCCGATGCCCGCTACCAAAGCATTGCCGCCATTTGCGATGCGGTCAGTAATACCCTCACCGCCGAACCCAGCCGCTTTACCGCGGCGATGGATAAAGTGATCCTCAACCGCTTCCTCGGCCTGCCGGTCTTCCTGTTCGTCATGTATCTGATGTTCTTACTGGCGATTAATATTGGCGGCGCGCTGCAGCCTATTTTTGATGCCGGTTCCGTGGCTATCTTTATTCACGGTATACAGTGGATTGGCTATACCCTGCATTTCCCGGACTGGCTGACGGTATTCCTCGCCCAGGGGATTGGCGGGGGGATCAATACCGTGCTGCCGCTGGTGCCGCAGATCGGCATGATGTACCTGTTCCTCTCTTTCCTTGAAGACTCTGGCTATATGGCGCGGGCGGCGTTTGTGATGGACCGCCTGATGCAGGCGCTGGGTCTGCCGGGGAAATCCTTCGTGCCGCTCATCGTAGGTTTTGGCTGTAACGTCCCGTCGGTGATGGGCGCGCGTACGCTTGATGCGCCGCGCGAGCGTCTGATGACCATTATGATGGCGCCGTTTATGTCCTGCGGCGCGCGGCTGGCGATTTTCGCCGTCTTCGCCGCCGCCTTTTTCGGCCAGAACGGCGCGCTGGCGGTCTTCTCCCTGTACGTGCTGGGGATCGTGATGGCGATTGCGACCGGACTGATGCTGAAGCATACCATTATGCGCGGCGAAGCTTCGCCGTTCGTGATGGAGCTGCCGGTGTATCACGTTCCGCACGTGAAGAGCCTGCTTATCCAGACCTGGCAGCGCCTGAAAGGCTTCGTCCTGCGGGCGGGTAAAGTGATCGTTATCGTCAGTATCTTCCTCAGCGCGCTGAACAGCTTCTCGCTGAACGGTAAGATCGTCGATAATATCAACGACTCGGCGCTGGCGTCGGTCAGCCGGGTGATTACCCCGGTGTTTAAGCCGATTGGCGTACATGAGGATAACTGGCAGGCGACCGTCGGCCTGTTTACCGGCGCGATGGCGAAAGAAGTGGTGGTGGGGACGCTGAACACCCTCTACACCGCCGAAGATATCCAGAACGAAGCGTTTAATCCGCAGGCGTTTAGCCTCGGCGATGAGCTACTGGCCGCGGTGGATGAGACCTGGCAGAGCCTGAAAGACACGTTTAGCCTGAGCGTGCTGGCGAACCCCATCGAAGCCAGCAAGGGCGACGGCGAAATGGCAACCGGCGCGATGGGCGTCATGGGCAGCAAATTCGGCAGCGCCGCCGCGGCGTACAGCTACCTGATATTCGTTCTGCTCTATATTCCCTGCATCTCGGTGATGGGGGCGATTGCCCGCGAGTCAAGCCGCGGCTGGATGATGTTCTCGGTCCTGTGGGGGCTGAATATCGCCTATTCGCTCTCTACGCTGTACTACCAGACCGTCAGCTTTAGCCAGCATCCGCGCTATAGTCTGGTGTGCATTCTGGCGGTAGTGCTGTTCAATATCGTGGTCTTTGGCCTGCTGCGCAGAGCGCGTAGCCGGGTGGACGTCTCGCTGCTGGCGACGCGCAAAACGCCGTCGTCCTGCTGCCAGAGTCCGGCTGGCGATTGTCACTAAGGAGCGATAATGGCGTCGTTAATTGATGTGCGCGATATGCTGGCCCTGCAGGGGAGGATGGACGCAAAGCAGCTCAGCGCCCGCCTGCAAGCGCCGCAGCCGTTGATCGACGCGATGCTGGGTCGTCTGGAAGCGATGGGTAAAGCGGTCAAAGTAACCGAAGATGCCGATGGCTGCCTCTCCGGCAGCTGTAAAAGCTGCCCGGAAGGCAAAGCCTGCCTGCGGGAGTGGTGGTCGCTGCGCTGATGGGTATGTAAAGGCTGGTTTCCCCGGATTGCGGCTAACGCCTTATCCGGGCTACGAGAGACAGTCTGGTAGCCAGGGTAAGGCGTTTACGCCGCGACCCCGGAGATTCGACCACAGATTGGTACGGTTTGGGGTGGGTAGCCCGGACAGGCGCAACGCGCCGCCTCCGGGAACTTGCTGCGGCATATACCGCAAGCGGGTCCCGGGACCCGCTTTCTGGCTTACTTGTAGACGTCCGCGTTAGCGTGAACCGTTTTCTCGTTCTTCTCGCCTGCAATCACCACGAAATAGGTGCCGCCCAGCTCATCCGCTTTTTTCGACAGATCGCGCTTTGCATCCATCGGAGAGGTCGTTCTTGAGGTGGTAATCGAACCGATTTTGGTCAGGTTCATCTTAGCCACTTCGTCTTTTTGAATTTCCTTGGCGGCGAACGCGCCGAAGGACAGGGAGCCAATCACCAGAGATGCAACAATTCCTGTAACAAATTTCATAGCCTCTACTCTCCATTAGGTTGTTTTTTTTAGGTCACGGGTCCGGCGTGAAATAGTCAACCCCCGCAACAACCTAAGTATTGCTGCACCCTGCGTTTTTACCACGTCCCGCTATAAAAATTTATCGAACTCACGCTTCAGCTCAATCAGAGGAGCGCAAAACGCCTGCGGATGTGAAATGAACGGCGCGTGGGCGGCCTTATCGAAAATCATCGACGTGCTTTTTGGCCACAGCGCATCGAGAATCGGGATGATTTTACGCGGCACCAGGCCATCCAGGCGACCGTACAGGCGCAAAAACGGCACGTCGAGGGTGGTCAACGCCTGACGTAAATCGGCGGTCTTAAGGATCTCCAGCCCGCCGTTTAAAACCTCCGGCGACGGCATCGGTAGCGACAGCACCGTGCTCTTCAGCGCTCTCGCGTCCTGGCGCGCGCTTTCGGTACCCATGGTTTGCAGCGCCAGAAAGCGCTCGACGGTGCGCTGAAAATCTTCGCTCAGCTGCTGTTGAAATCCGCTTAGCACCTCGGGCTTGATGCCGGGCCAGCTGTCGTGAGCGCTAAAGCAGGGGGAAGAGGCGACGGTGACCAGCGCCTGCACGCGCTCGGGATGCGTTATTGCCGCCTGGCTGGCTACCAGCCCGCCGAGGCTCCAGCCAAGCCAGATCGCGCGGTCCGGCGCTTGCTCCAGCACCCGTTGCGTCATCTCCTCCAGCGACATTGCGCCAAAGCCGCCGCTGCGGCCATAGCCCGGAAGGTCGACGAGGTGCAGCGTAAAATGCGAGGACAGCTGCGGCGTAATGCAATCCCACACCCCGGCATTCAGCCCCCATCCGTGCAGCAGCACAAGATGACAATTTCCTTCGCCCGTAGTCTGCCACGCCAACTCTTTCATCAGTTACTGTTCTCTTTCCACCACAATGAGGGGAAATATGCTAACAGCACACAGCTTATGCTGGCTATGCCAAATGCCGCTGGCCATTGCCCGCTGGGGGATCTGCTCGCGTTGCGCGTCTGCGCTGCTGGATTCTGAACCGCTTTGCCCGCAGTGCGGCCTGCCGGCTCGGTCAGACGCGCTGCCCTGCGGGCGCTGCCTGCAAAAACCGCCGCCGTGGCAGCGGCTGGTGGCGGTCAATGACTATCGTCCGCCGCTGAGCGGCCTGATTCACCAGTTGAAATTTACTCAGCGGCCCGAGCTGGCCCCGGCGCTGGCGCGTCTGCTGCTGCTGCGTATACGCCAGCGTCGGGATCTTCCCCGACCGGACCGGATCATTAGCGTACCGCTCTGGCAGCGGCGCCAGTGGAAGCGGGGGTTTAATCAGAGCGATCTGCTGTGTCGGCCGCTATCCCGCTGGCTGGGCTGCGCCTGGCGTAGCGATGCGCTGACCCGTCGGCGCCGTACCGCCACCCAGCATCAGCTCAGCGCCAGATTGCGTAAACAGAACCTGAAAAACGCCTTTCAGCTTGAATTGTCGCTACAGGGCCACCATATCGCCATTGTGGATGATGTCGTCACCACCGGAAGCACCGTCGCCGAGATATCCCGCCTGCTTTTGCGAAACGGCGCCGCGACGGTTCAGGTATGGTGTATATGCCGTACCTTGTAGACCCCTGCTGATGGGCGTATTATAACCCAGTAAAATAGTCAACTATTAGGCCAACGCTATGATCCGTATTTCCGATGCTGCACAAGCGCACTTTGCCAAACTGCTGGCAAATCAGGAAGAAGGGACACAAATTCGCGTATTTGTGATCAATCCCGGCACCCCTAACGCCGAGTGCGGCGTGTCCTACTGCCCACCGGATGCGGTGGAAGATTCCGATACTGCGCTGAAGTTTGAACAGCTCACCGCGTATGTCGATGAACTTAGCGCGCCGTATCTGGAAGACGCTGAAATCGATTTTGTTACCGACCAACTGGGCTCCCAGCTGACGCTGAAAGCGCCAAACGCCAAGATGCGCAAAGTGTCCGACGATGCCCCGCTGATGGAGCGCGTCGAGTACCTGCTGCAGTCGCAGATTAACCCGCAGCTGGCCGGGCACGGCGGGCGCGTCACGTTGATGGAAATCACCGAAGATGGCCTGGCGATCCTGCAGTTCGGCGGCGGCTGCAACGGCTGTTCGATGGTCGACGTGACGCTGAAAGAAGGGATCGAGAAGCAGATGCTGAACGAGTTCCCGGAACTGAAAGGCGTACGCGATCTGACTGAACACCAGCGCGGCGAGCACTCCTACTACTAATTATCCGCCCGGCTGCCTTTGCGCGGCCGGGCGGCTCCCCCTATGTTACCGAGCAACATTCCCCGCTAAGCGACCCGGCAAAAACCCGGGAAAGAGTATGACTTAAGTCTCATATTTGAAATTTTCACCGCCCAGGTGATTCTCAAACTTCATATGTTACCCGTATCATTCACTTCAGGCGCCACAGATAAAAAAATAGCCAGCTATCCTTTCTCTGGGTAAGGATAAAGCCAGCTTCTACGGCGTCAGACATTTTTTGTTCCGCTCGGAACGGATGAAGTCAATGTTGAAACTATGACGTTACCCATAACAAATTAAGGCCAGGTAAATCATGCCATTAGTCATCGTTGCTATCGGGGTTGCCCTGTTATTGTTGCTGATGATCCGTTTCAAGCTGAACGGGTTTATCGCTCTGGTTCTGGTGGCACTTGCCGTCGGGCTCATGCAGGGCATGCCTCTGGATAAAGTGATCGTATCCATTAAAAACGGCGTTGGGGGAACCCTCGGCAGCCTCGCGCTGATCATGGGCTTCGGCGCGATGCTCGGTAAAATGCTGGCGGACTGCGGCGGTGCGCAGCGTATCGCCACCACGCTGATTGCCAAATTTGGTAAACAACATATTCAGTGGGCGGTTGTGCTCACCGGCTTTACCGTCGGCTTCGCCCTGTTCTATGAAGTGGGCTTCGTGCTGATGCTGCCGCTGGTCTTTACCATCGCGGCATCCGCCGGTATCCCGCTGCTCTATATCGGCGTCCCGATGGCGGCCGCGCTCTCCGTGACCCACGGCTTCCTGCCTCCGCACCCGGGCCCGACGGCGATTGCCACTATTTTCCATGCCGACATGGGCAAGACCCTGCTGTTCGGTACGATTCTGGCGATCCCGACGGTTATCCTCGCGGGCCCGGTTTATGCGCGCTTCCTGAAAGGTATCGATAAGCCGATTCCGGAAGGGCTGCATAACCCGAAAACCTTCACTGAAGAAGAGATGCCGGGCTTTGGCGTCAGCGTCTGGACCTCGCTGGTCCCGGTTATCCTGATGGCGATGCGCGCCGTGGCCGAGATGGTTCTGCCGAAAGGCCATGCCTTCCTGCCGATTGCTGAATTCTTCGGCGACCCGGTGATGGCGACGCTGATCGCGGTACTGATCGCGATGTTCACCTTCGGTCTCAACCGTGGTCGTTCAATGGAGCAGATTAACGATACGCTGACCTCCTCGATTAAAATCATCGCCATGATGCTGCTGATCATCGGCGGCGGCGGCGCCTTCAAGCAGGTGCTGGTCGATAGCGGCATGGATAAATACATTGCTTCTATCATGCATGAATCCAATATGTCCCCGCTGTTTATGGCGTGGTCGATTGCCGCGGTACTGCGTATCGCCCTGGGTTCCGCCACCGTTGCGGCTATCACCGCGGGCGGTATCGCCGCGCCGCTGATCGCCACCACCGGCGTGAGCCCGGAACTGATGGTTATCGCCGTGGGCTCCGGCAGCGTTATCTTCTCCCACGTTAACGATCCGGGCTTCTGGCTGTTTAAGGAATACTTCAACCTGACCATCGGCGAGACCATTAAGTCGTGGTCGGTACTGGAAACCATTATCTCCGTGTGCGGCCTGGTAGGCTGTCTGCTACTGGGGATGGTGGTATAAGCTGCTTGTCAGCCTAAAACGGGCCGGGTCGCCGCGATGCGAACCCGGCTTTTTTATGCGCGATGGCCACCACGGCCAGACTTATCGCAGTAATACCCGCCTGCGCGCGGCGCCTGACATTGAAATTCACCCAACTATCCCCCATTCTAGATCTCATGCTACAGCGCGGGACGCGCGCTTCATTCACCCTATTCAACAGGACTGCGCATATGACCAATCCATTACTGACGCCTTTTTCATTACCGCCATTTTCTGCAATCAAACCCGAGCACGTGGTCCCCGCGGTCACTAAAGCGCTGGATGACTGCCGGGCGGCGGTAGAGCGCGCGGTGGCGCAAGGGGCGCCGTATACCTGGGAAAATCTTTGCCAGCCGCTGGCGGAAGTGGACGATGTGCTGGGGCGTCTTTTTTCTCCGGTCAGCCACCTGAACTCGGTTAAAAACAGCCCGGAGCTGCGCGAAGCCTACGAACAAACCCTGCCGCTGCTCTCCGAGTACAGCACCTGGGTTGGGCAACATGAAGGTCTGTACAAAGCGTACCGCGACCTGCGCGACGGCGATCATTACGCCACCCTGAATACCGCGCAGAAAAAAGCGGTCGATAACGCGCTGCGTGATTTTGAACTCTCCGGTATTGGCCTGGCGAAAGAGCAGCAGAAACGCTACGGCGAAATCGCCGCCCGCCTGTCCGAGCTGGGCAATCAGTACAGCAACAACGTGCTCGACGCGACCATGGGCTGGACCAAGCTGATCGCCGATGAATCCGAGCTCTCCGGGATGCCGGAAAGCGCGCTGGCCGCCGCGAAAGCCCAGGCTGAAGCTAAAGAGCTGCAGGGGTATCTGCTGACCCTCGATATTCCGAGCTATCTGCCGGTGATGACCTACTGCGACAATCAGGCGCTGCGTGAAGAGTTGTATCGCGCGTATTCCACCCGTGCCTCCGACCAGGGGCCAAACGCTGGAAAATGGGATAACGGCCCGGTGATGGCGGAAATCCTCGCCCTGCGCCACGAACTGGCGCAGCTGCTGGGCTTTGACAGCTATGCCGATAAGTCGCTGGCGACCAAAATGGCGGAAAATCCGCAGCAGGTGCTCGACTTCCTGACCGACCTGGCCAAACGCGCCCGTCCGCAGGGTGAGAAAGAGCTGGCCCAGCTGCGCGCCTTCGCCAAAGCCGAATGCGGCGTTGATGAGCTGCAGCCGTGGGATATCGCTTACTACAGCGAAAAACAGAAGCAGCATCTTTACAGCATCAGCGATGAACAGCTGCGCCCGTACTTCCCTGAAAACAAAGCCGTTAACGGCCTGTTCGAAGTGGTTAAGCGTATTTACGGCATTACCGCGAAAGAGCGTACCGATGTTGATGTCTGGCATCCGGAAGTGCGCTTCTTCGAACTTTATGATGATAAAAATGAGCTGCGCGGCAGCTTCTACCTCGACCTCTACGCCCGCGAACATAAACGCGGCGGGGCATGGATGGATGACTGCGTCGGCCAGATGCGCAAGCTTGACGGTACGCTGCAAAAGCCGGTCGCTTATCTGACCTGCAACTTTAACCGTCCCGTCAGCGGTAAGCCGGCGCTGTTCACCCACGATGAAGTGATCACCCTGTTCCACGAATTTGGCCACGGTCTGCACCATATGCTGACCCGTATCGATACCGCCGGCGTATCCGGTATCAGTGGGGTACCGTGGGATGCGGTCGAGCTGCCGAGCCAGTTTATGGAAAACTGGTGCTGGGAGCCGGAAGCGCTGGCGTTTATCTCCGGCCACTATGAAACCGGCGAGCCGCTGCCGCAGGAGCTGTTGGAGAAGATGCTGGCAGCGAAAAACTACCAGGCGGCGATGTTTATTCTGCGCCAGCTGGAGTTTGGTCTGTTCGACTTCCGCCTGCATGCGGAGTTCAGCCCGCAGCAGGGCGCGAAAATCCTCGAAACGCTGGCGGAAATTAAGCAGCAGGTCGCGTTGATTCCCGGGCCGTCGTGGGGCCGTTTCCCGCACGCCTTCAGCCATATCTTCGCCGGAGGTTATGCGGCGGGCTACTACAGCTATCTGTGGGCCGACGTGCTGGCGGCGGATGCCTTCTCACGCTTCGAAGAGGAGGGGATCTTCAATCGCGAAACCGGCCAGTCGTTCCTCGACAACATCCTTAGCCGCGGCGGGTCGGAAGAGCCAATGGTGCTGTTCAAACGCTTCCGCGGACGTGAGCCGCAGCTGGATGCGATGCTTGAGCATTACGGTATCAAGAGTTAATCCTGTTGTGAAAATTTGTTTAATTGATGAAACGGGCGCCGGAGACGGCGCCTTATCCGTTCTGGCCGCCCGCTGGGGGCTGGAGCAGGACGAAGACAACCTGATGGCGCTGGTGATGACGCCCGAGCATCTGGAGCTTCGCAAGCGCGATGAGCCGAAGCTTGGCGGCATCTTCGTCGATTTTGTCGGCGGGGCGATGGCCCACCGTCGCAGGTTCGGCGGCGGTCGCGGCGAGGCGGTGGCGAAAGCGGTGGGTATTAAAGGCGACTACCTGCCGGATGTGGTCGATGCGACCGCCGGCCTGGGAAGGGATGCCTTTGTTCTTGCTTCCGTGGGCTGTCGCGTGCGGATGCTGGAGCGTAACCCGGTGGTTGCCGCGCTGCTTGACGATGGCCTGGCGCGCGGCTACGCCGATGCGGAAATCGGCCCGTGGTTGCAGGAGCGGTTGCAGCTGATCCACGCTTCCAGCCTGACGGCGCTGACCGATATTACCCCGCGCCCGCAGGTGGTCTATCTCGACCCGATGTTTCCGCATAAGCAGAAAAGCGCGCTGGTGAAAAAAGAGATGCGGGTCTTTCAGTCGCTGGTGGGACCGGATTTAGACGCCGACGGTCTGCTGGAACCTGCGCGTCAGCTGGCAACCAAACGCGTGGTGGTCAAGCGCCCGGACTATGCGCCGCCGCTGGCGGACGTGGCGACGCCCAACGCGGTGGTGACCAAAGGCCACCGGTTTGATATCTACGCCGGAACGGTGATTGAGCCGCAATCCGGGCATGTTTCTGACTGAAATAGCGTGCGCGCTTTCCCCGGGGGCGGCGCTCGGCGCGCCTTGCCCGGGCTACGGGTTCGTGCGGTCTGGCGGTTTTGTAGCCCGGACAGGTGCGTAGCTCCGCCTCCGGGGAAGTTTTAATACACCGCCGCGGGCCGTACAGCACGTTTGCCGCACTCCAGGAATCATTCGAGCGCGTATTGCGCTAGCTCTGTCCTTCGTTAATCACCCGCACCGCCTCTGGTGCCGACAATCTGACGCGTCTGAACGGCGGCGAGCTGATGCTGATGTCCGCCTGGGAAGAGCATCTGGCCGGGCTGCAAAAAACCGGGGCCATCACCTCCCGGCTGTTCCTTAACTGGCCGATCCTCCTCGAAACGCAACAGGCGCTGAGTAAAGCCTCCGGCTCCACGCCGAGGAACAGGCAGGTCAGCCCGGACGTGAAGCGCCCCGACACCGATGTACAGTTTTACGGTAAGGTCTACAGCGCGCAGCTCAGGAAAGAGTTCGTGCGTGAAGTGATGATGCAGTGAAAAATTCCCCTGCCGTGCTGGCAGGGAATGTTTATTTATACAAACGGGGCAAGCGGGTCGGCAGTCTCGAACGCCACCGCTTTATCGGCTTGTGGCGGATAAATCAGCTCGCTGACGATCGACATCTTGAGTTTTTTCGCTTCGGCGCGCGTCAGTTTCACCTGCTGATCCCAGCCCTCGGTGTAAACCGCGCCCCATTCGCCCAGATCCAGACAGGTGACGTACATCTCCTGACGATACGGCAACGGTTCAACGTTCAGCAGGCTTGCAGCCGCGTTATTCCCGGCAAACTTGCCCAGCAGAATCGCGTGCTGGCAGGTCATTAACGCGTGATTACCCTTATCATCGGTGGCGGCATAAGCCACGTCGCCGGTGGCATAAATCTCTTCATGCTCCACAACCTGAAGATTAGCATTCACGTGCAGACGACCCTGACGGTCGCGCGGGGCGTCGATCTGTGCCGTTAAGCCGTTAGCCTGAACGCCAACGGTCCATATGACCGTCTGTGATGCAATCGTCCGACCCTCTTTCAGCGTCACACCAGAGCTATCAACGTTCTCCACTTCGGCATTGACCAGCCACTCGACGCCCAGCTCTTCTGAAGCCTGAATAATCACCTCGCGTAGCTCATCGCTGAAGCGTGAGCCTGGCTGCGGGCCTCGCTCAACTACGACAATTCTGGTCTTAGCAGCGGCGCCGAGAATTGCCCGCAGACGACCCGGTAGCTCCAGCGCCATCTCAATACCGGTGAAGCCGCCGCCGCAGACCACCACGGTATTACGTGCCGTGCTCTCTGGCTGCCGGGCCAGATCTTGCAGATGCTGCTCCAGTACGGTAGCGCTTTCCAGTTGATCGAGGTCGAATGCGTACTCTGCGGCTCCGGCGACCGTACTGCGATTGACCTGGCTGCCGCTGGCCAGCACCAGGCGGTCGTAGCGATGCTGGCGCATTTCACCGTTGGCATCTTTCCAGCTTACCTCTTTGGAGGCCGGAAGGATTTTCTCAACCGTGCCGCGCAGGAAAGTCACCCCGGTGACGTCGAACAGCGGTTGCAGTGGCGCAACCAGCGTTTGAACGGCGCTTTCATAAAAACGCGGGCGCACACGCAGTTCAGGCTGTGGCGCAATCACCGTAATATCAATGTCCTGCTGATTTTTATCCGCCAGACGTGCGGCGCTCAGCGCTGCCCACATACCGGCAAAGCCAGCGCCCACGATCAGAATTTGTTTACGCATTGGAGTTTCTCACTGGTAACGATGAAGAATTTACTCGGATTTTATTGGTCGTAGTTTAGAAATGCAATGTGATTTCAGCTGAACGGATTGCTTTGTGCGTTGTTTTATAATTATCTATTTGATATTTAATTAATTATATATCCAATAATCGTGGCTTGGCTCTGACTGTCTGGAATCTGTATTTTTAAAAAGCTACAATGAACTCAGATTAATTTTGGCTGAGATAAGAGTATGGCATTCTACAGTTCCGGGGTTGAATACGGCATCCATAGCCTGATGTGTATGGTGGACAGCAAGGGCGATGCCCGCGACATGAGCGTACGTGAGATTGCTGACTTGCAAAGTGTGCCCTACGATTACCTGGCCAAAATTTTCACCCGTCTGTCAAAGGCCGGTTTGGTACGCAGCATCGAGGGTAAGGGCGGCGGTTTTCAGCTGGCGAAAGCGGCTGAACACATTACGGTTCTCGACGTGGCGAACGCCATTGATGGTGATAAACGGATTTTTGAATGCCGTGAAATTCGCCAGCGTCTGGCGGTATTTGAGGAGCAGCCTCCGCAGTGGGCTTGTGAAGGCATTTGCGGCGTGCGCTCGGTGATGGATATGGCGCAGCAGCGGATGGAGGAGGCTTTAGGCCAGCACACCATCCTCGATCTGGCGCGTAAAATGTACCGCAAAGCGCCGGATACTTTTGTGGTTGAAGTGCAGGACTGGATTGCCGCGCGAAAAGCGTAGTCGCCGGAACCGCCCGATAGCGCAAGGCTCATCGGGCGCGCGCAAAGAAGGCCGGATAAGGCATTAGCCGCCATCCGGCAATGATAATTACTGTTTGGTATCCGGTGTATTAATCATCCGGTTTAGCCACGGCACCATGATCGCCATGACCACCGTTACGCCCAGGGTCACCAGACCGATTTTGCTGAAGACATCGGTATAAATCGGCAGCGTCTGTAGCGGGTCGGTAATATTGTCCGGTACGGCGGTGAAGGTCGCGACGTAGCCGCCCAGCAGAAACGCGGCGGCCTGCGTCAGGAACCACATCCCAAGAATAAAGCCCATCAGATGCTGCGGTACCAGCGCGGCGACCATCGCCAGCCCCAGAGCGCTAATCAGCAGTTCCCCCAGGCTCTGGAACAGATAGACCAGCACGATAAACCACGGCGAGGTCAGCCCCTGGGCATCGGCAAACCACATTCCCGCCGCGGCGGCCGTCAAAAAACCCAGCGCGCACAGGAACATCCCGAGGGTGAACTTCATCGGCATGGTCAGATCTTTGCCCTTATTGCCCAAACGCGTATAGATAGCGGCGAGGATCGGGCTGGCCACCACCACCCAGAACGGGTTTAGCGCCTGGAAACTCACCGGATTAATCGCGAAGCCGAGAATTTCATGGTGGACGTTGTTGATCGCAAAGAAGTTGAGCGAGGTGGGCATCTGCGCGTACAGAATATAAAACAGCACCGCCTCCAGCATCAGGATAAAGGCGACGAACATTTTGTTGCGCCCGGTCTTATCAAGCTTGAAGGCCTCGCGGAAGAAGAAAATCGTCACCACCACCGAGAGGATAATCAGCACCAGGTTGGCAATTTTGACGTTATGCATCAGCCAGGCGCAGACAAAAATCATGACCACCGTTCCGGCCAGCACGTACAGCAGGTTGCGCAGGCTTAGCGGCCTGCGGTCCGGCTCAGAACCGATATCCTTCACCATCCCTCGACAGGCGAAGTAAACCAGCAGGGCGACGATCAGCCCCGCGCCGCACAGGTTGTAGGTCACCGCGTAGCCGAACTTATCGGCAATTACCGGCGCCAGCGAGAGCGACAGCAGCGAACCGATATTGATCGACATATAAAACAGCGTGAAGGCGCCATCCAGGCGGGCATCTTTTGGCGGATAGCACTTGGAGAGCAGGCTCGCCGGGTTGGCTTTAAATAGCCCGTTTCCCACCGCAATGGTCCCCAGTGCGATGAAAATCAGATTGGGTTGGTGCAGCGACAGACCGGTCATAAAGTAGCCTGCGGCCAGCACAATCGCGCCAAGTACCAGCGTGCGTTTAGTGCCGAGCAGGTGATCGCCGACATAGCCGCCGATGGAGATAAGGCCGTAGACCAGCGCGGCAAACGCGCCAAAGGTAATAAACGCCTGCTCCTGAGAAAAGCCAAGCTGTTTAACAAAGAATACGGCCAGGATGCCCTGAACGCCGTAATAGCCAAATCGCTCCCATAGTTCCACAAAAAAGATCATGAAGAATGGGCGAGGTTGCTGCAGCAAGCCTGTCGGTGCGGTTGAATTCATCTTTCTTCGCCTTTAAGTCCTGTCCGGAAAAGTATGAACGCGTATGCCAAAACGCGCTGAAAAAGCTTTATTTTGCGTAATGATATGATGTTTATGGCTGTTAACAAATTATTATATGGGTAAATTGCCTGTGAAATGGTTGATCAATCTGGCATTGTGGCAATTATTTGGACGTATGTGCTTTTTATGCGGCGGGTGAGGCGAGAAACAAAAACGCCCGCGTTAGCGGGCGTTGGTCATCAGCGGATTAAATAACGTCCTGTTATTCCTCTTCTTCGTCGCGCAGTGGGACAATCAGCATATCAACGTGAACGGTGTTGATAAGCTGACGCGCTGAGGACATCAGCTTGCTCCAGAAGTCCTGATGGTGACCACAAACCACCAGGTCCATATCATATTTTTTAATCGCATCAACCAGAACCTGGCCGAGATCGCCGCTGCCGCTGAGGGTTTCAGTGATCGGGTAGCCCGCGTTCGTCGACAGCTCGCTTAACGCGTGGTGAGTTTCTTCAGAGATGCGTTTCTGCATGTCGCCCAGATTGACGTCAATAAGGCCGGTGTAGAGATCGGAGTAATTCACATCCACGTGGATCAGGGAAACTTTTGCATTGTAGGGACGGGCCATAGAAACGGCTTTTTCTACCAGTACTTTGCTTTCCGGGGACAGGTCTACTGCAATAAGAATATGTTTGTAAGCCATAGTGTTACTCCTTCCATAAGTTGTCGATGACCGTTGGACCTGACAGCCAGCGCTGCCGCTTCGCCCGCGTCCTGCGTGCTACATTCGCGGGGGCTAGTCCTTAAGGACCTAATTGTAGAAGATATTTCTACCTTATAGCGCCCCTCGCGATCCGTCAATCCACCTTGTTCAGCGAATAGTTAAACAAATATATCCGACTTATGCATTGATAATGATTAACGTTGTGGTAAAAAAATTAACTGATCTCCTACACTATTTAATGAGCCGGTCGGATAAATAAACGTGATCGGAATCGCACTCTTTTACTGTACAGTCGGTTTGCTATTGGGGAGCGGTAGTCCCGGAGGGAGCCTCCGAGGACGGGTCGCCGGGGAGGAGGTATGATCAGCACTATTGCGCTGTTTTGGGCCCTGTGTATCGTATGTGTAGTGAATATGGCACGCTACTTCTCGTCGCTGCGTGCATTGCTTGTTGTGCTACGTGGTTGTGACCCTTTGCTCTATCAATATGTCGACGGCGGCGGTTTTTTTACGTCGCACGGGCAGCCCAGCAAACAGATGCGCCTGGTGTGGTATATCTACGCTCAGCGCTACCGCGATCACCATGACGATGAGTTTATCCGCCGCTGCGAGCGGGTTCGTCGGCAGTTTATCCTCACCAGCGCGCTATGCGGCCTGGTGGTGGTCAGCATGATTGCTCTGGCTATCTGGCACTAGCTTTACGGCAGGCAAAAAAACGGGCCAGTTTCCTGACCCGTTTGTCTCTCTTCTGACTGATACCCGCTTAGATAAACTGCAGCGAGAGCCAGTACAGCGCACCGGACAGCAGAATCGCTGCGGGCAGGGTGAGCACCCAGGCCATCAGGATGCTGGTGACGGTTTTCTTCTGCAGGCCGCCGCCATCAACGAGCATCGTCCCCGCTACCGAGGAGGAGAGCACGTGGGTGGTGGAAACCGGCATCCCAGTATAGCTCGCCAGACCAATCGATACGGCTGCGGTCATCTGCGCTGACATACCCTGCGCATAGGTCATCCCTTTCTTACCGATTTTCTCGCCGATAGTGGTCGCCACGCGACGCCAGCCGATCATGGTGCCGATTCCCAGCGCCAGAGCAACCGCCATAATAATCCAGATTGGCGCATACTCGATGGTGCTCAGCATATCGGTTTTCAGCTTCTTCAGTAGACGCTTATCGTCAGCATTCACTTCCGGCAGTTTAGCCACTTTATCGGTGGTGTCGGAGATGCAGAGCATAATACGGCGCAGATGGCTACGCTGCTCAACGGAGAGCGTGTCGTAGCTTTCGGTACCGGCCAGCATCGTCTTCACGCGGTCAAGCGCGTTGATGGTGTTTGCCGGGTGGCAGTGAAACTCGCCGTTAGCGGCGGCCCCTGCGTCCGGAGACGGAATGAGCTGCTCGGCGCCGGTCGCTTTCTTCAACAGCTCAGGGCGCTGCTGGAAGAAGGTTTCCACGTTGTTGACCGCATCGCGGGTACGGGTGATTTCGTAGCCGGAAGCGTTCATATTGACCACGAAGCCCGCCGGGGCAACGCCGATAAGCACCAGCATCACCAGGCCAATGCCTTTCTGGCCATCGTTCGCGCCGTGGGAGAACGCGACGCCAATGGCGGACAGAATTAGCGCAATACGCGTCCAGAACGGCGGCTTTTTCTTGCCGTCTTTCTTTTCACGCTCGGCGGGGGTCAGGTGGATACGGGCGCGTTTTTTGGTTCCGCTCCAGTAGCGACGCAGAATGAAAATCAGGCCGCCCGCCACCACCAGACCTACGATTGGCGAGATGATCAGCGAGCCAAAAATACCCATGACTTTCGGGATGTTCAGCGCATCCACCACCGACGTGCCGGTCATCAGCGCATTGGTTAAACCAATACCGATGATCGCGCCGATCAGGGTGTGCGAGCTGGAAGCCGGAAGGCCGAAGTACCAGGTGCCGAGGTTCCAGATGATTGCCGCCAGCAGCATGGAAAAGACCATGGCGAGGCCATGCGCTGAACCCATGTTAAGCAGCAGGTCGGTCGGCAACATATGCACGATGGCATAGGCTACGCTGAGACCGCCCAACAGAACGCCGAAGAAGTTAAAAAGAGCCGCCATCGCCACAGCAAGCTGCGACCGCATTGCGCGTGTGTAGATCACCGTTGCAACAGCGTTTGCGGTATCATGAAAACCATTGATCGCTTCGTAAAAAAGCACGAAAGCCAGAGCAAGCAATAATAATAGCCCGGTATGTAAATCCAGACCGGCAAATAAATGTAGCATAGGACGTTACGCCATTTTGAGGACATGAACGCGGCGCATTATCAGTGACTTTCGCGGCGCGGGCAAAGTGAAATATAGACTTTTTTTGATTTTCTTCCTGTTTAAGTTTTACCTTGTTGGGAGTATTCCTATATCTTTCAATGAGGTACAGAAATCTGTTTTTTTCAGGCTGGTGCGACCAGAGTGAAAAATTTACAATTCCCGACAATCGGGATATGAGGAATGTTGTGTGGAAAGGTTTGATGCCATCGTAATCGGCGCCGGAGCGGCGGGAATGTTTTGTGCGGCGCAGGCGGGGCAGGCAGGTTGCCGGGTGCTGTTACTCGATAACGGCAAAAAGCCCGGGCGTAAAATCCTGATGTCTGGCGGTGGCCGTTGCAACTTTACTAACATGTATATCGAACCCGCGGCATATCTCAGTCAAAACCCGCATTTTTGCAAATCTGCGCTGGCGCGCTACACCCAGTGGGACTTTATCGATCTGGTGGGCAAATACGGTATTGCCTGGCATGAGAAAACCCTGGGCCAGCTTTTCTGCGATGATTCCGCCGAGCAAATCGTTAACCTGCTGCTGGCCGAGTGTGAAAAAGGCGGCGTTGAAATTCGCCTGCGCAGCGAAATTATCAGCGTTGAGCGGGATGATGAGGGCTACACGCTGCAGCTTAACGGCGAGACGGTGGCGGCGAAAAAGCTGGTGGTCGCCTCCGGCGGGTTATCCATGCCCGGTCTGGGCGCTTCGCCGTTCGGCTATAAGCTTGCCGAGCAGTTTGGCCTGAAGGTGCTGCCGACCCGAGCGGGCCTGGTGCCGTTTACCTTACATAAGCCGCTGCTTGAACAGCTGCAGGTGCTTTCCGGGGTGTCGGTACCGTCGACCATCACGGCGGAAAACGGTACCGTCTTCCGGGAAAATCTGCTCTTTACCCACCGTGGGCTGTCCGGACCGGCGGTATTGCAAATTTCCAGCTACTGGCAGCCGGGAGAATTCGTCAGCATCAATCTGCTGCCGGATTGCCATCTTGATGACTTCCTCGACGAGCAGCGCGCGGCGCATCCCAATCAAAGCCTGAAAAACACCCTCGCGATGCAGCTGCCGAAGCGGCTGGTTGAGTGCTTACAGCAGCTGGGCCAGCTTCCGGATGTCACCCTGAAACAGCTTAACGTTCGTGAGCAGCAGGCGCTGGTGGAGACGTTGACCGCATGGCGCGTCCAGCCGAATGGCACCGAAGGCTATCGCACGGCGGAGGTAACCCTCGGCGGCGTCGATACGAATGAGCTCTCTTCGCGCACCATGGAAGCCCGCGGGGTGCCCGGTCTGTACTTTATCGGCGAAGTGATGGACGTTACCGGCTGGCTGGGCGGCTATAACTTCCAGTGGGCGTGGGCATCAGCCTGGGCTTGCGCGCAGGCTTTAGCGGAACAGAAATAATTCCTGCTCTGTATCAGCAGACCCGGCTCCGCCTTATCCGCTGATATTGTGCTGCTTTAATTTGCGCCATAGGGTCGTGGGGCTGATGCCGAGCATCACCGAGGCTTTGGTCCTGTCCCCGTCGGTTTTTTCTATGACATGGGTAATCAGCCGTTTCTCTTGTTTCTTTAATAAATCGGTTTCATCTGATGTCACGCCCGTGGCCGGGAGGTGAGAGCCCTCATTGTCGTCATCCGGCGATATTTGACTGACCTGCAGCAAAATCTCTTTGCTCACTCGATCAATATCCACCAGGACGATGAGTCGGTAGATCACCGCCTGGAGTTCACGAATGTTGCCAGGCCAGCGATAACGATGCAAAAAATCCACCGCATCGGGGGTAAAGGTGATTTGCTTACCCTGTTGATGAAGCAGGTGCTGAATCAACGGCATGATATCGCCCGGTCGCTGGCATAAGGCCGGTAGACTCAACTCAAGAATATTGATTCGATAGTACAGATCCTGCCTGAACTCACCGCTGGCGACGAGCGGGCGTAGATCCTTATTGCTGGCGGTGATCAGGCGAAAATCGGCGGTAATAAGCGTATCGCCGCCGAGACGAGAAAACTGCTTCTCCTGCAATACGCGCAGTAGTTTGACCTGTACCGATAGCGGCGCTTCGCTGATTTCATCGATAAACACCGTGCCGTTCATCGCCATTTCAAACACCCCCGGTTTTCCGCCCTTACGCGCGCTGGTAAATGCGCCGTCGGCATAGCCAAAGAGTTCGCTTTCCAGAATACCCTCAGGGATGGCCGCGCAGTTAATCGCGATAAAAGGGCTATGGCTTCTGGCGCTATGGTTATGAATACTCTGGGCGAAAAGCTCTTTGCCCGTGCCGGTATCGCCCAAAATATGGATGGGAAGTTCATGGCGGGCGCACAGTTTGGCTTTTTTTATGACATCGAGTATTGCTGGAGACTGACCAATAATATCATCGAAAGACCAGGTGGTGGAAAAACCGCGGAGCTTACTTTTTTTGTTGACGCTGTTTTGCCAAAGCGTACTCTCCTGGCTTAACCCCGTAATAACGGCATAAGATATTTTTCGGTTAGAAAAGTGGCGCACGGAAATATGAATCGTTACGCCGTTGATGTCTATAGCCTGCTCTTTGATGTCTAATTCATTAATAATGCTGGCGTAGATCTCTTTAAAAGCTTCTTTTTTGAATATTTTATCTCCAGCTTGACATTGGAATAATGCCACGCCGGTGGCGTTGATATTGATAATTTCACCAAGCTGATCGATGCACATAATACCTTCACGCGCCTGATTCAATGCTGAGTGGCTCATGATCAGTTTGCTGTGTTCTCGATTAATGTATTTCAATAAACTGTGAGCTTCATTGATGGCCTGCTCGATGGAAATATTATCGGTATCACCCATAATAGCATTGAGGTGATATTTTTGCGCCATTTCAGCAACGGTCAGCCCGCCGATTACGGTATGATAATTATTCTCCGAAAGATTTTTTATAACATTTTCAATATCGTGATGGTTGTAAACCTGGCAAATTTTAAACTCTTCATTAGTCATGTTTTGGTAATGGCGTAAGGCGCTACAAAACTGCGGGAAACCAACGGCGGCAATTTTTTGCGATTTGCTGTTGGCTTCCTGTAAGATGCGATAAACGCCATGGAAATCATGGGCGATTTCAATGACAGGGATAGTAATGTTGCTACGCAAAAGTGCGGCGGTACCGCCCCGGCTAATAATTATCTTAGTGCCGGATTGAATCATCTCATGGGCTTTATCGAGAACATCTGAATAACGAAATTCAAACACGGGGATATCGAGTTTCCTTTCAATAAGGACATTCATAATTCGTTGGGTTATTGTCCTGGAAACTGAAAAGATAACAATTTCATTATTATTCATGCATTATTCTCGCAGACATCAGGGTAGGCAAGTCTTAGTATATGATGAGAGCGAGGAGAATCAATGAGGGAAGTCAGATTATGCGTGATTCAGAATAAAAGCCTTACGCCGATGTAGGCGTAAGGCTTAATAATTAGCGACTAGAAGCGCAGGCGGCGGTAGACAATTTGACCATTACACAGGGTAGCGCAGTTATCAATGTAACGGTCGCCTTCAATTTTAACGCCCTGAGTATCTTCAAAAACAATCTTCTCTTTTTGCAGTTTAACAATCGAAACGTCAGCAAAAGCGCCGGGTGCCAGGGTACCAATTTGCCCCTGCATCTTCATCAGGCGGGCGGGCGTAGCGGTTACCGCGCGAACAACATCGAAGAAGGACATTCCCATGTTGAGATATTTCGACATGACGTGGAGCAGGCTGTAAACCTTATCCGTCCGTAAGCTATTTCGCAAAGTGAGATCGGTACTGATGATATCCGGATAAAATCCTTGCTCCATGGCGGTTCTGGCAACGTGAAAATCAAAGTGGGCCACGCCGTTTGAACAGTCAAAGATAACACCCCGGGACTGCGCCTCTGTTATCGCCGCATAGACCTCGCCCTGTTCATTAAGAATCGAGTGGCCGGTGCCGTGGAAGCAGTGCGCATAAATATCATCGGCATTAAAATAGCGGATCAGTTCATCGGCGCAGAGAAGAGAATCCGTGACGTGAACGCAAATCGTCGTATCGAGTTTACGCGCCAGGGAGACGGTAGAGAGAAGCGGGTCGCTGGCGTACTGTTTCCCTTTGGCGATATCCTGGCTGTAGCGTAGTTTCAAGCCGAGAATATTGTCTCTGTTGCCATTCAGCGTTTGCGCTATCTTCTCCTCGTTGTAATTTGCCGGATTGGTATTTTCCAGATAACCGGTCGGGCCGCCGCCGAGGGTAGAAAGCCCAACGTTGACCACGTTCAAATAGCTTTTGATTTTCACCATGGCAGGATGAATCACGCTATTGCGAAAAAGCTGATAATTTACCCAGCCGCTGCTGCCGGCATCGACCATACTGGTGACCCCATTAGGCAAGCATACGATATCAGGGTTAACGCTGATGGCGGTTCCGCCATGAAAAACATGGCCATGGAAGTCGATTAAGCCAGGCAGCACGATACAACCCGCGGCATCAATCACCGTTTCGGCCTGCAAATCATCAACGGCATTCAAGTCAACGATACGATCGCCGATGATGCCAATATTGCGATTAATATAATCGCGGCTATCAAGATCGGCGACCAGACCATTTTTAATCAGAATATCCAGTTTCATTTTATGCT
Source organism: Klebsiella grimontii (assembly GCF_900200035.1). Classification (GTDB taxonomy): domain Bacteria; phylum Pseudomonadota; class Gammaproteobacteria; order Enterobacterales; family Enterobacteriaceae; genus Klebsiella; species Klebsiella grimontii. Next base: position 143,252 of record NZ_FZTC01000052.1, on the reverse strand, counting down.
CCTGTTAAATGCCAATAAACTTCCAGTAGGGTATGCCGATCAGGAAAAAGATTAATACGTTGACCACCACCATGATGGTGCCCAGCATCCAGAACGTTTTTTGTGGGACGTAGCCGCTGGAGAACGTAAATACGCCGGCGCCATTGCCATAATGCGTAAGCAATGCGCCATAGCCTGCGGAGAAGGCCAGAGATAGCGCCACGTACATAGGATGCGCCTGAGTCGTCATTCCCAGGGTAAAAAGTACCGGGTAGAATGAGACGACGAACGCGCTATTAGAGACAAAGAAATAGCGGACGGCAAGGCTGATAAAGACCAGCACGGCAATCGCGCTGATTTCATTCAGGTGTGACAGGTCGAGATAGTTTTTGATGACGTCGACCAGGAAGACATAGAACCCGCCTTTTGATAGCGCAACCGCGCACCCATAAAACGCGCCGTACCAGACGAAGGTCTGCCAGGCCGATTTTTCGCTCACCACGTCATTCCAGCTCAGAACGCCGAAAAGCAGCAGGCAGGCGAGGAAAGCCAGGCCGACGGGAATAAAGGCGATACCGGTGATGGAACCCGTCATCCAGCCGAGTACGCCCAGAATAAAGAATACGATCAGCAGCTTCTCTTCTCGTTTTACCGGACCGAGCTCACGCAGACCCTTCTCGGCAATTTCATTGACGTTATCGATAACTTTCAGTTCTGGCGCGTAGATTTTATACAGTATCCACGGCGCGAGCAGCAGCACCAGTCCGGCGGGCACCACGGCGGCTTTAAACCAGGTCATCCATTCGAGATTCACTTTCATGATCTCGTTGGCCAGCGAGACGGTAATTGAGTTGGTCGCCATCCCCGTCAGAAACAGGCTGGAGGTTCCCATTGAGACGACGTACATCAGGATGGTCAGATAGGCGCCGATTTTCCGGCTACCGTCGTCGGGCTTCGAGCCCAGCGCTTCGGCGATATTCCTGAAGATGGGATAGGTAATGCCTCCGGAACGGGACATATTTGAACCCGTTGCCGGGGCCAGTACGGTATCCGTCACCATCATCAGATAACCCAGGGTGAGGGTATTTTTACCGTAGCGTTTTAGCAACAGATAGGCGATACGTTTACCCAGACCGGTAATGACAAACGCTTTGCAAATAATAAAGGCGCTGATGATAAACCAGACCATCGGGCTACCAAAACCCGCAAACAGAGGAGCAGGGTCGAGAACCAGAGAGGCAAACCCGAGAATAATCAGCATAATGACCGCATCGGTAAACGGACGTAAAACCAGTCCGCACAGCATCGCCAGATAGATGCCAACCATGTGCCAGGTCGGTGCGGCGACGCCTTCCGGGTGCGGTATTATCCAAAATAAAACGGGAAAAAAGATAATGGGCAAGAGTTTTAAATAAAGCATTTTTATTACCTTTGCTTTAAAGCCACGGCCCGTCAGGGCACCGCGGCCTGATATTATTTAATCAAATTAACGATACATGTCGTCGATAAACTCAACGCCTGTCTCATCCAGTGATTTTTTGACCCAAAGGCGATTCGCGGTGCCGTTTTTCGCGGCCTCTACTTTGCTGGCATCGAATTTTGCATAATCTTTGGCTTTATTTAGTACGGCTTCTGCGTCACCGAGGGGGATAACAATCACGCCATCCGCATCGCCGACGATCAGGTCGCCCGGACAAACCGCGACGCCGCCAACGGCGATCGGCGTGTTCACCTCGCCCGGACCTTGTTTAAACGGGCCTGCGGGGTTGGAGCCGGTGGCGAACAGCGGAAAATCGAGAACCGACAGCGCATCGATGTCACGGATTGGCCCGTCCAGCACGATACCGGCGACTTTCTTCATGCAGTGGGCGTAGGCCACCATGATCTCGCCCATCAGCGCTCGCGAACGGTCGCCTTCGTTGGAGACCACAATCACATCGTTCTCACCCGCCATATCCAGCGCGGCGTGCAGCATCAGGTTATCGCCCGCGCGAACTTTTACGGTGATGGCGAAGCCCGCCATAATCGGTTTTTTCGGCGAAGAAATACGTTTAATCCCGTTACCCAGTACGGCAATACGATTCATGGTGTCAGCAATATTCGCCGCCGGGAGCTGTTCAAATTCTTTAAGAAGATCGACGCTGCAGGCCGGACGTTTTAAAAAAATACGGTTACCAATAGTCATGTTTTTCTCCTTAAAAACCCGGGACCGGCCAGGACGGTTTCTTACCGGATAAGACTTCATCAATGCCAATTGCGGAATGGAGCGAGGCTCTGTCGGTCGCTTCGATAGTGGCGGCGCCAATGTGCGGGGCAATCACGATATTGCTTAGCGAGAAAATCGGATCGTTGGCATCAAACGGCTCTTTCTTTAAGACGTCCACGCCCGCTCCGGCGATAGCGTGGGTGCTCAAGGCGTGATACAGCGCTTTTTCATCAACCAGCTTTCCGCGTGCGGTATTAATGAAGTAGGCGCTGGGTTTCATCATGGAAAACTGTTTCTCACCAACAAAATCGGTGGTTTCCGCGGTCGTCGGGCAGTGCAGAGAAACGAAGTCGCTCTCTGTGAAAATACGGTCAAAATCGTCGGTAAGCTCTACGCCTTCGGGGATCTGCTGCTGGGTTTTATACGGATCGTAGGCGATAACTTTCATATTAAAGCCATGCAGCGCTTTGATTGCCACGCGTGAACCGATATTTCCCACGCCAATCAGGCCCAGCGTTTTACCATCCAGTTCCACTTTTGGCGTGCGCAATTTTGCCCAGTAATAATCTTCAAGCATCTTTTCCTGTACCAGCTTGAAATTACGCGAGCAGTGCAGCATATAAAATATGGCCAGTTCGGCAACGGACATGCTATTAGCAATTGGCGCATTTAATACGACTACGCCGTGACGTTTCGCTGACTCCAGATCGACCGTATCGTAACCGGCACCGTGTCGTGCAACGACTTTCAGATTTTTAGCCGCCTCAAATACGCGATCGGACATTTTTGAAAGGCGTACGATAATACCGTCGCAATCTCCGATGTCGCGAATGATATCTTCTTCTTCCATCCCTGAGCCGTTAATCAGTTGATAACCGCGGCTTTCCAGATATTCTCTTCCTTCCGCCATAATTTCCTGCGGGAGTAAAATTTTGTACGTCATTTAACTATCTCCAGTGTTGATTACGTGGAGGTAATTGCATGGCGTGTGCCATAAATTAATTCAGGCGGGATTTTTTTCATAATTACCTGATAAATATGCTTATTTTGTTTTTTTGCTTCGCTGGCTTTTGGTGATGTCCTTCACATCCTCGGACACCGCCTCGAGGTCGTGTATTTAATAATGAAATGGCTGAAATGCATAATTAAATGCACGTTCGGTCAGCTTCACACTTTATTTTATTTGTATGGCGGAGGGACCGTTTGTACCGATTGACATTGCGTGCCGGACAACTTAAAACGTAAACCAAAGGTTTGATCAGGAGGAATTTTGGCAATGAATAAATCACAGGTGGAGATATTCATGCTGATGGTTCGGGATGGGAGTATTCATATTGCATCGCAGCGGTTGGGTATTGTGCCTTCGTTGATAACAACCAGCGTATGTGCGCTTGAAAATGAACTGGGTTTTAACCTGATTACGCGCGGCAGGAATATCAGAAAAGTTACTCTAACGGAGAAAGGGCACGCTTTTTACCGGCTTGCTCCAGAATTACTGAGATTACTCAATGCGATTGCGGATATTCGCGCGGGAATAAAACGGCCCGGCGAGTCTTCACCGCCGGGCAAAATAATCAGTTCAGCCCGAGAAAATACTGGGCGATTTTAAAATAGATAATTAACCCGGTACCGTCGATGAGGGTGGCGATAAAAGGCGCTGAGACCACAGCCGGGTCGATGCCGAGGCGCTTAAGCGTCAGGGGGATCACCGACGACACCACCGCGCTCCACAGAGTGATGCATACCAGCGTCAGGCTGACAATCAGGGTGATCTCCATGCCGATACCCATCATCCAGGCGCGAAGGCAGCCCGCCAGGCCGAGCGTAATGGCGATCAGCAGCGAGGTTGAAACTTCTTTACGGATCACGCGTCCCATATCGCGCAGCCGCACTTCCCCGAGCGCCATCGAACGCACAAGCGTAGAGGTTATCTGCGTTCCGCTGTTACCGCCGGTACCAATCAGCAGTGGAATGAAAAAGGCCAGCGCGATAGCCGATTCCAGCGCCTCTTCAAAATGCTGTAACACGCTGCTGGTGTAGGCTTCGGCGACAAAGAGCAGCAGCAGCCATACCGAACGTTTTTTCCATAGCGCCCACGGGCTGGTTTCCAGATAGGGCTTTTCCAGCGGCAGCGTCGCCCCCTGGCGCTGAGCATCCTCGGTTACGTCATCTTCCAGCAGATGCGCAATCTCTTTTTCCATCAGGCAGCCGACCAGCTCGCCCTTTTCGACTACCGGCACCAGATCGAGCCCGCGCTCGCCGAGTTCGGCGACTACCTGCGGGCGCGGATCGTCGGGCCTGACGCGAAACAGGCAGCTATCCATTAAATAACGAATGGATTGCGCGGTATCGCTCTCCTGCAGCAGCTTTTTTATCGATAAACTGCCGCGCAGTTTTTTTCCGGCGACGACAAAAACCTGGCCGGGGATCTCATCGCTGGCCAGCTGAGAAACGAACAGCTCACGGGCTTCATGCACGCTGAGATGTTCCGGCAGGGTGATGAAATCGGTACGCATGTACTGGGCGATCGCGTCGCCGTCGAAAGCTGAGGTGGCGTGGCGTGCGGCGCACAGTTGAATGGAAGACATGGTTTAATTCCCTATAAAAAATCACTCATAGGGGCGAACAAGACAGGATGAGCACAGGCAGATCCCTACGTCCTGGTTTTAGCACTGCACAACGTATCTGTCCGGCATGAACGCCGTCAGAAGTTACCTTGGCAACACCTTGATTCGATGGAAGCCTGTATTTCCCTGAGTGGTCTCTCTCGATACCAACAGGGCGGTAACTTATGTTTATGCAGGAGCCTCGCCATAACGAGATCGTTAAATGAGGCGTGATTATTAGCGAAGAGAGATAATTCACCAAGCGTATAATTCATATGGTTTATTAATGGTTGAGAAAAACCGCTACGAGGCGCATGGGCCAACGAGCCAGCATGATCGCATTAGCCCGCTCGCGAGTTAAAAAGCCGTTTATCGCCGCGCACAGTTTATGAGTGGGGGGATTCCTTCTCCGTCGGCAGGCATTGCAAATGGCCGTGGCGCACGCCGCGCTGGGCGATAACATCATCGGCAAAATGCTGAACGTCGCCCATGTCCCCCTTCAGCACGGCAATTTCCAGACAATCGTCATGATTAATATGCACATGCAGAGTGGCGACGGAGAGATCGTGATGGTGATGCTGGGTGGAGACTAAACGGCTGGCGAGATCGCGCTTTTCATGCTCGTAAACATAGGAGAGCACTGCGAAGCCCTGGATACCGTGCTCCTGAGTGGTTTCCTCGACCAGCGCGCCGCGCAGAATATCGCGGATCGCTTCGGAACGGTTGTTGTAGCCGCGGCGCTGGCTGAGGTTATCCAGCGTGTCGAGTAAATCGTCGTCGAGAGTAATGGTAATACGTTGCATCTGGCTTAAACCTTATTTCTGCGCACGGGAAAGGCGGGAAGTACCGCATTTTGTAACACGCGACCGGCGTCAGAGGAAAAAGTTAATGCGTCGCCCACGGCCTGTGTCTCAACGATTTGCCCCTCATCCATCACCATCACCCGCTGACAAAAGCGCTCTACCAGGCGTAAATCGTGGGTGATAAACAGGCAGGCGGTGCCGAATTGTTGCTGGAGATTTTTGAGCAGACGAATAACGCCCGCCTGGATCACCAGGTCGAGGTTAGAAACCGCCTCATCAAGGATCAGTAACTTCGGTTCTACCGCCAGCGCCCGCGCCAGGCAGACGCGCTGCAGCTGTCCGCCGCTCAGCTGCGGGGGGCGCTTATCCAGCACGCTATCGTCGAGATCCACTGCCTTGAGCATTGCGCTGGCACGGGCCAGCTGCTCCGCTTTGGTCAACGACAGCAGATGACGCATAGGTTCACGCAAAATCTCGCGTACGGTTTTACGCGGATTGACCGCGCTGATGGCGTCCTGAAACACCATCTGAATATCCCGCCGGAACGCCTTTTGCTTAGCGCGATTGAGCCGGCAGAGCGGTTCTCCCCGCCAGCAGACGCTGCCCTGAGTGGGCGATTCCAGGCCAACGAGCAGGCGCGCCAGGGTGCTTTTCCCGCAGCCGCTGCGTCCCAGCAGGGCCACGGTTTCGCCGCTTTTCAGCGCCAAAGAGACCTCTTTTAGTACCTTTAAATCGGTATATTGATGGCTAATCGCGGATACGCTCAGTAATGTCATCAGGCCAGCTCCAGACCATAGAGGGCGAGATGCGCCGCCACCAGACCGCGGGTGACGCTGTGCTGCGGGGCGCGAAACAGAGAGTCAACATCGCCCTGTTCTACAATGCAGCCGTTATCCATCACCGCCACATCGTCCGCCAGCCGCGCCACGACGCCCATATCATGCGTCACCAGCAGCATCCCGGGTCCGCGGTTTTGCATAATATTTACCAGCAGATCGAGAATGCGCGCCTGGGCCACCGCGTCGAGATCGGTGGTGGGTTCGTCGGCAACGATAAACGGCGCATCGCACAGCAGCGCCATGGCAATCATCATCCGCTGCAGCATGCCGCCGCTCATCTCAAATGGGTATAACTTCAGCACGCGCGGCGCGTTCTCCAGTCCGACGGCCTCCAGCGCTGCAATAAGCGTGGCGTCGTCTGCTGCTTTACCCAATGCCCGGCAGGTTTCCCGCGCGTGATCGGCCATTGTCCGCAGCGGATTAAAAGCGCTGCGCGGGTTCTGCATAATGGTGGCGATTTTGCTGCCGCGCAGCGCGCAGGGAGAAACCGGCTTGCCGTCGGCAAGAATGGTTCCCGCTGTTTGCCGCACGCCGGGAGGCAAAATGCCCAGCGCTGCGGCACAGGTCAGCGATTTGCCACTGCCGCTGCCGCCAACCAGCGCCAGCACGCGCCCACGTTTGATCGTCAATGAAACGCCGTGCACCAGCGCACGCTCAGCCTGTAAGACGATGTTTTGCAGTTCAATGTGTTGCGGCATCAGTGGGCGTGCTCCGCGATCAGGTGGGGATCCAGGCGATCGCGCAGCGCGTCGCCCACCATGTTGAAGGCCATGACGGTGATAAACAGCGCCAGCCCCGGCCAGAACATTTGCAGCGGCTGGGTCCAGATATACTGGCGGGCGTCATTAATCATCACTCCCCATTCGGCGGTGGGCGCGGTGACGCCGAGGCCGAGAAACGACATCCCGGCGACGTGCAGCATCATATGCCCGATATCCAGGGTCGCCAGCACCAGCAGCGAGGGGAGCACCGCACCGGCAAGATGGTCGATAAATACCCGAATATGGCCCGCGCCGGAAAGCCGCGCGGCGAGCACAAACTCGCGCTGGCGCAGGGAGATCGTCAGGCTGCGCACCATCCGCGCATACCACGCCCAGTGCGACAGGGCGATGGCGATAATCACGTTGGTCAGCCCGGTTCCCAGTACCCCTACCATAAAGAAAGAGAGGATTGAGGTCGGGAAGGTCATAAACATATCCGCGACGCGCATGGTGGCCTGATCGACGCGGCCGCCGATAAGCCCGGCGCTGCCGCCGACGATGAGCCCCAGCGCCAGCACCAGCAGTAGGCAGGCCATTACCGAGCCAAGCGATACGCGGGTCGCCGCCAGCAGGCGCGAGAAGATATCGCGCCCCAGATGATCGGTGCCGAGCCAATGCTGGCCGCCGGGCGGCAGCAGGCGCGAAGGCAGATCGATGGCCTGCGGATCGTACGGCAACCACCACTGGCTGGTGAGGGCAACGATCGCCAGCAGGGCGATGATGAGCAAAGATATGCGGACTGACCCGCGTGAAGAGAAGAAAAAGTTCACGAGCGCGCTCCTTCATGGCGGCGAATGCGCGGGTCCAGCGCGGCGTTCAGTAGATCAACCATCAGGTTACAAACCACAAAAACGATCACCATCATCAGGGTAAAACACTGAATGACCGGGTAGTCGCGGTTAAAAATCGCCGAGACGGCGTAGCGGCCCACGCCGGGCCAGGCAAAGATATTCTCGATAATCATCGTGCCGCCAATCAGCTCGCCGATATGCATTCCCACGGCGGTAATCATCGGCAGCGAGGCGTTGCGCAGAATATGGCGACGCTCGGTTTGCTTAGCGTTCAGGCCGCGCAGTCTGGCCCAGGTTACGTGACGCTGCCCGGCGACTTCCAGCATGCTGGCGCGCAGCAGACGGGCGTTGATCGCCAGCGACATAAAGGCAATCGACACCGCCGGCAGAATGATGTGCCGCCAGCCGCCATAGCCCATCGCCGGTAGCCATTGCAGATAAACCGAAAAGAACATTACCAGCAGGAAAGCCAGCCAGAAGTTGGGCATAGACACGCCGAGAAAGGCGATGATCCGCACAATAAAATCCGGCAGGCGGTCGCGGTGGCGCGCCGCCCAGATGCCGAGCGGCACGGAGGTGAGGAGGATCAGCACCAGCGCGGCACCGGCTAGCTGCAGGGTGGCGGGCAGAAAGCTCAGCATGTCATCCAGCACCGGACGCTGGGTGGCGAACGAAACGCCAAAATCCAGCTGCAGCGCCCGCCACAGCCAGCTGCCGTACTGGATGATAAGCGGTTGATCCAGCCCCAGCATCGCGCGGGTCGAGGCTACCATCTCCGGCGTCGGCGGCAGGTTCGACAGGCGCAAATAGTCGAGCGCCGGGTCGCCGGTGCCCAGGCGGAGCATCAAAAAAATAATCACCGAAGCGGCGAAGATCATCGGTATCAGCAGCGCGACCCGCCGCAGCGCGTAGCGTAACATCAGGGTTTCACCGGCTTAATCTGTTCAAACGGAATTTCAGACGCGATCGGCGCATAGGGGATCGCGCCCAACTCCGGCCTGGCGACCACCATCATCGAGACGTAGCTGATGGGCAGGTAGACGGCATCGTTGTGCAGACGCGTCAGAATGTCGCGATACAGCGCCTGACGCTGCGTTTCATCGCGGGTTTCCAGCACCTCGCCAATCTCTTTATCAATAACCGGTTTGTCGGCTAAACCCTGCTGCGCCTGAAAATCGGCGTGCGATGGCACGCGCATTGAACTCATAAAGGCGTGCGGATCGTACGGCGCGCCCCAGGTGCGGTTGAAAATCATGCCGAAGCGACCATCGCGCTGACGGGCATAAATACTGCTTTCTTCCTCGCCGGCCAGCGCCACGTCGACGCCAACCTGGCGCATATCGGCCTGAATGATTTCGGCCATCGATTTGCTCAGCGCGTCGGTGCCGATAAACGACAGCTCAACGCGCAGCGGCTGGCCGTTTTTCTCGCGAATATCTTTCCCTGCAGGCAGTACCCAGCCCGCTTTTTCCAGCAACATCTTCGCCTGCTGCGGATCGTAGCGACGCGGCTTCAGGCCAATATCGGCATAGGGCACGGTGGGGGCGAACAGCGTATCGGCAACCTGCTGGGTGCCGTACAGGGCGTTATCAATCAGCGATTTTTTATTCACCGCATGGTTCAGCGCTTCACGCACCGAGAGCTCGTTGGTGGGGGCTTTGGCGGAGTTCAGCGCCAGCATCACCGTTTCTATCGGCTGGGAAAGCTGGGTGCGGTAGGCCGGGTTGTGGCTGAAGCGGGCAAAGGTGTCGAGCGGCAGCAGCCCTTCGTTGCCGTAGAGCAGATCAATATCGCCGGTTTCAAACGCCACCGCGCGGGTGGTCGGGTCCGGGATCACCTTGACGGTAATCTTTTGAATGTGCGGCTTTTCACCCCAGTAGCGGTCGTTACGCACCAGCACGTCATACTGATTGAGTTTTGATTCCTTCAGTACCCACGGACCGGTGCCCATCGGCGCTTTAATGCCGCGCAGGGTCTCATTGTCTTTGAACTGCGACGGAGCGATAAAGCGGAAAGGACGCGGCAGCGACAGCTCCTGTAAGAACGGGTAATAGGCGCTTTTCAGGGTGATTTGCAGATGGCTTTTGTCGAGCGCTTTGACATCGACGATCTGATTGACCAGCTCCAGCCAGGCGTGGCGCTGGCGGTTATCGAGCACCACGCGAAAGTTCTCCGCCGCCGCAACGGCGTCAAACGCTTCGCCGTTGGAGAATGTTACGTCATCGCGCAGGGTGAAGGTCCAGACTTTGCCGTCCTCCGAGTGCCTCCAGCTTGTGGCCAGCCAGGGCTTCACCGAGCCATCCGCCTGATACTTCACCAGCGGTTCATACACCATGCTTTGGGCGTACATCTGATTGGGCGTGTAGAGGTGCGGGTTGAGCGGCCCCACGTTGACCGGCCATGCGGTGGTGATGTCATTCGGCGCGGCGCGGGCCAGCAAAGGAACGCAGGCGAGTAGCGCCAGCAGCGTGGTGCGGATAATAGACAAGGCTTTTTCTCAGCGACAGGAAAGTATGACGATTTTAATGATTCATCATACTTTCGGCGTAAGCTGGATCAATATAGCGCCTGAAAGTATAAGAAAACGATATCGCTCTTTTGGCTGTATGGGATGGCGAACCAGCCTGCAGCCCGGCTAAACGCAGCGCAAGCCGGGTAAAACAGGCCCATCAGGGCGTTCTGAACAGATCCAACAGCGTGGCGACCTGCTCATCAATAGGCGTTAAATCACGCTTCACGATCAGGTGCAGCGGCGTTGCCCGCCGCGCGCCGTGTCCCAGCGGCAGCGCTTTCAGCACCCCTTGTTGAAGCTGTGGGCGAATACGCTCTTCCGGCAGCCAGCCAAACCCAACCTGATACAGCACCGCATCGATGGCGGCATCAATAGTGGAAAACGTCCACGCGTCGCGGGCGGACTGCGGGTCGTTGCCGCGATCGGCGATGCGCACCAGCGGCCAGGGAGCCAGCGCGTTATCATCCAGCGGCCCTTCGAGGGCGGATAGCGGGTGATCGCGATGGGCGACGGCGACAAAATCAATATTCATCAGCCATTCGCCGCGGCCGGTAATATCCTGACGACGGGTCAGCACCATCACATCCGCCTCGCTGCGGGCCGGAAGCTCTTCCTCAACGTTTTCCAGCACTTCGGTCAGCCTGACCTGAGTTTGCGGGTAGCGCTGCTGAAACTGGCGCAGAATGGCGAACAGCCGTTCGCGTGGGAAAATGCTGTCGACCACCAGATCCAGCCGGGTCCGGGCGCCGTCACGCAGGGTAGCGGCATGGGTTTCGACGTAAGCGAAGGCCTGCAGCAGCGGCTTAACCTGACCGAGCAGCAGCTCGCCTGCCGGGGTCAGCACCGCGCGGCGTCCCGATGGCGTGAGCAGCGTGACGCCGAGGCGCTCCTGCAATAGGGCGAGATTATAGCTCACCGACGACTGGCTGCGGTGGGTCTCGTCCGCCGCCTTCGCGAAGCTACCCAGCTCGACCACTTTCTCCAGCAGCGCCCATTGTTCCAGCGTAGTCTTGTGCATAATCTATCTAAAAAGTGAATGAGTTTAATCCAAACATAGCGTTATTCATCCATTTTTTAAAGCAGTATGCTTGTTCTCAACAAATAGAGGAGAACAGATTATGAGCACATTCGACAAACATGACCTGAGCGGTTTTATCGGCAAACATCTGGTTTATACCTACGATAATGGCTGGAACTACGAAATTTACGTTAAAAATGGCACCACCCTGGATTATCGCATTCACAGCGGTATCGTCGCGAATCGTTGGGTGAAAGATCAGCACGCTTACATCGTTCGCGTCGGCGAAAGCATCTACAAAATTTCCTGGACCGAACCGACCGGCACCGACGTGAGCCTGATCGTTAACCTCGGCGACAAACTGTTTCACGGCACCATCTTTTTCCCGCGTTGGGTAATGAATAATCCGGAGAAAACCGTCTGCTTCCAGAACGATCATATCCCGCTGATGGTCTCTTATCGTGAAGCTGGCCCGGCGTATCCGACAGAAGTGATTGATGAGTTCGCCACCATCACTTTTGTGCGCGATTGCGGCGCGGATAACGACGAAGTGATTAATTGCCCGGCTAACGAATTACCTGACAATTTTCCTGGCAACCTGTAATCATTTTGAAATAGTTTCGTGATTCGCCTGGATTTTTTATATTCCCTGAACGATGTTTAAAGATAGATTTATTAGAATCTGGTTGAGCATCCGTTTACTTTTCGCCAATGCGTTCCCGCTATTTCTCCGTCCGGCGGGAACGCTATAGCACCTTTTTTTACGATAAATCCCACTCTATCTAAATGATTTTTAACAGAATCATTATGCATATCTAATTAATATTAATTTCTTAATATTATCCTAAGCAAAGCTGACTAAATTTAATAACATCTGAATACAAAATAATGAAATGCGCCATCGGGCTGATTTCGCGTTCATTTTCATTTTGTTTAGGTCAGCAGGTGCAGGATATTTCTTATCGACCCCGTTTTTCGGCGGGTCATTGACAGAACAGGAACATGATGAGCGATTTTTTGCCGTTTTCGCGCCCGTCGATGGGCGACGCAGAGCTGGCTGCGCTGCGTGAAGTTTTGCAATCGGGCTGGATCACTACCGGACCGAAAAATCAGGCGCTGGAAGAGGCGTTCTGCACGTTAACCGGCAACCGCCACGCCATCGCCGTCAGTTCGGCGACCGGCGGCATGCACGTCACGCTGATGGCGCTGGGTATCGGTGCGGGCGATGAAGTGATCACCCCTTCCCAGACCTGGGTCTCCACGCTGAACATGATCTGCCTGCTCGGCGCGACCCCGGTGATGATCGATGTCGATCCCGACAATCTAATGATTACCCCCGAAGCGGTTGAAACGGCAATCACCCCGCGAACCAAAGCAATTATCCCTGTGCACTATGCGGGCGCGCCGGCGGATATCGACGCCATTCGCGCGATTGGCGAGCGTCACGCTATTCCGGTGATTGAAGATGCCGCCCACGCGGCGGGGACGTACTACAAAGGCCGCCACGTCGGCTGGCGCGGTACCGCCATTTTCTCATTCCATGCGATCAAAAATATGACCTGCGCCGAAGGCGGGCTGGTGGTGACCGACGATGACGAGCTGGCCGCGCGTATTCGCAGCCTGAAGTTCCACGGCCTCGGCGTCGATGCTTATGACCGCCAGACCCTGGGCCGCGCTCCGCAGGCGGAGGTGATTTCGCCGGGCTTTAAATACAATCTCGCGGATATCAACGCCGCGCTGGCGCTGGTGCAGCTAGACAAGCTCGCCCACGCCAATCAGCGTCGCGCCGCCATCGCGCAACGCTATCTGCGAGAGCTAGCGGATACGCCCTTCAGGCCGCTGGTGGCGCCGTCGTGGGAGCATCAGCACGCCTGGCACCTGTTTATTATCCGCGTTGACGAAGCCGCCTGCGGCATCAGCCGCGATGCCCTGATGGAAAAACTGAAGGCCATGGGCATTGGCACCGGCCTGCACTTCCGCGCGGCGCATACGCAAAAGTATTACCGCGAGCGTTTCCCTGAAGTTTCATTACCGCATACGGAATGGAACAGCGCGCGCATTTGTTCCATCCCGTTGTTCCCGGATATGACCGATGACGATGTCACTCGGGTCATTTCCGCACTGCACCAGCTGTCAGGACGTTGATATGTTTAGCTATCCTCCCGTGAAAAAGGTCTCGGTCGTCATTCCTGTCTATAACGAGCAGGAGAGCCTGCCGGAGCTTATCCGCCGTACAGATACCGCCTGCGCGACGCTCGGTCGGCAGTATGAAATTCTGCTGGTCGACGATGGCAGCAGCGATGACTCGGCGCGGATGCTCACCGAAGCCGCCGAGGCCGAAGGCAGCCACGTGGTGGCGGTATTGTTGAACCGCAACTACGGCCAGCACTCGGCGATTATGGCGGGCTTCAGCCACGTTACCGGCGACCTGATCATTACCCTTGACGCCGACCTGCAAAACCCGCCGGAAGAGATCCCGCGCCTGGTCGAGAAGGCCGACGAGGGCTACGACGTGGTCGGTACCGTGCGCCAGAACCGTCAGGACACCTTCTTCCGTAAAAGCGCCTCGAAGATGATCAACCGCCTGATCCAGCGCACCACCGGTAAAGCGATGGGCGACTATGGCTGCATGCTGCGCGCCTATCGCCGCCATATCATCGACGCGATGCTTAACTGCCATGAGCGCAGTACCTTTATCCCGATTCTGGCAAACACTTTTGCCCGCCGGGCGGTTGAGATCCCGGTGATGCACGCCGAGCGCGAATTCGGCGACTCCAAATACAGCTTTATGCGCCTGATTAACCTGATGTACGACCTGGTGACCTGCCTGACCACCACGCCGCTGCGCCTGCTGAGCCTGTTCGGCAGCGCTATCGCCCTGCTGGGCTTTGCCTTCGGCCTGATGCTGGTGGTGCTGCGTCTGGTGTTTGGTCCCCAGTGGGCGGCAGAAGGGGTGTTCATGCTGTTCGCGGTGCTGTTCATGTTTATCGGCGCCCAGTTCGTCGGGATGGGCCTGCTCGGGGAGTATATCGGCCGCATCTATAACGATGTCCGCGCCCGCCCCCGCTACTTTATTCAACGTGTTGTTCGCCAGCCGGAAACGGCATCTCAAGAGGAAGATCGTTCATGAAAGCCGTAGTCTTCGCTTATCACGATATGGGTTGTGCAGGTATTCAGTCTCTGCTGGACGCCGGTTATGACATCGCCGCTATTTTTACCCATCCGGATAACCCTGGCGAAAACCATTTCTTTGGCTCCGTGGCGCGTATCGCCGCTGAGCAAGGCATCCCGGTATGGGCGCCGGAAGATGTGAATCATCCGCTGTGGATCGAACGTATCCGCGAGATAAAACCGGACGTGCTGTTCTCGTTCTATTATCGCAACCTGCTGTGCGATGACATTTTGAATATTGCGCCGCAGGGGGCTTTTAACCTGCATGGTTCACTGCTGCCGAAATACCGCGGCCGCGCGCCGCTGAACTGGGTGCTGGTGAACGGCGAAAGCGAAACCGGCGTGACGCTGCACCGTATGGTTAACCGCGCCGATGCCGGCAATATCGTGGCGCAGAAAAGCGTAGCGATTGGCGCGGATGACGCGGCGCTGGCGCTGCACCGTAAACTCTGCGCCGCAGCGTCGGATCTGCTGGCTCAGGCGCTGCCCGCCATCCGCGACGGTAAAACCGAAGAGCGCGTCCAGGATGAAAGCCAGGCGACTTACGTCGGTCGCCGTACGCCGGAAGACGGTCGCCTCGACTGGGAACGTTCGGCCCAGACGCTGCACAACCTCGTCCGCGCGGTTTCCGATCCGTGGCCGGGCGCGTTCGGCTACGCCGGCGCAAACAAGTTTATCGTCTGGAAATCACGCGTGCGCCACGATCTGGCCGCCGCCAAAGCGGGGACGGTGCTCTCCGTTGCGCCGCTGGTCGTCGCCTGTCAGGAAGGGGCGTTAGAAATCGTTACCGGGCAGACCGAGCGCGGCGTTTATATGCAGGGTACCCAGCTGGCGCAGGCGCTGGGCCTGGTTGCCGGCGCGGTGCTGAGCAGCAAACCGGTGGTGGCGATTAAGCGCCGCACCCGCGTGCTGATCCTCGGGGTGAACGGCTTTATCGGTAACCACCTGACCGAGCGTCTGTTGCAGGACGACAACTACGAGATTTACGGCCTGGATATTGGCTCCGACGCCATCAGCCGCTTCCTCGACAACCCGCGCTTCCACTTTGTTGAAGGCGATATCAGCATCCACTCCGAGTGGATCGAGTACCACATTAAGAAGTGCGACGTGGTCCTGCCGCTGGTGGCGATTGCCACGCCAATCGAATATACCCGCAACCCGCTGCGCGTGTTTGAGCTGGATTTTGAAGAGAACCTGAAGATTATCCGCGACTGCGTGAAATACGATAAACGCATCATCTTCCCGTCGACGTCGGAAGTGTACGGCATGTGTACCGACAACAACTTCGATGAAGACACCTCCAACCTGGTGGTCGGGCCGATTAACAAACAGCGCTGGATTTACTCGGTCTCCAAGCAGCTGCTGGACCGCGTGATCTGGGCCTACGGCGATAAGAACGGCCTGAAGTTTACCCTGTTCCGGCCGTTTAACTGGATGGGGCCGCGCCTCGATAACCTCAACGCCGCGCGCATCGGCAGCTCTCGCGCCATCACCCAGCTGATCCTCAATCTGGTCGAAGGTTCGCCGATCAAGCTGATTGAGGGCGGTAAGCAGAAGCGCTGCTTTACCGATATCAGCGACGGTATCGAAGCGCTGTTCCGCATCATTGAGAACAAGGACGGCCGCTGCGACGGGCAAATCATCAACATCGGCAACCCGGATAACGAAGCGAGTATCAAAGAGCTGGCGGAAATGCTGCTGGCCTGCTTTGAACGCCATCCGCTGCGCGACCGCTTCCCGCCTTTCGCCGGATTCCGCGAAGTGGAAAGTAGCGATTACTACGGTAAAGGCTACCAGGATGTTGAACACCGTAAGCCGAGCATTCGCAACGCGAAGCGCTGCCTGAACTGGGTGCCGACGGTGGAAATGGAAGAGACCGTGGAACATACCCTGGACTTCTTCCTGCGCACGGTTGAACTGACGGACAGCGGCAAATCATGAAACAGGTCGGCTTACGCATCGATGTCGATACCTTTCGCGGTACGCGGGACGGGGTCCCGCGACTGCTGGCTCTGCTAAGCCAGCACGGGATTCAGGCAAGCTTCTTTTTCAGCGTCGGGCCGGACAACATGGGGCGTCATATCTGGCGCCTGGTAAAGCCGAAGTTTCTGTGGAAGATGCTGCGCTCAAAGGCCGCGTCGCTGTACGGCTGGGATATCCTGCTGGCCGGCACCGCCTGGCCAGGGCGCAGGATCGGCGCGCGGAATGAAGAGGTTATCCGCGCCGCCGCGCAGGAGCATGAAGTTGGCCTGCACGCCTGGGATCACTATAGCTGGCAGGCGTGGAGCGGCGTCTGGCCGCAGGAAAGGCTGACGCTGGAGGTTGAACGCGGGCTGCTGGAGCTGGAGCGGATTATCGGTCGCCCGGTAACCTGTTCCGCCGTTGCCGGCTGGCGCGCCGATCAGCGGGTGATCAAAGCCAAAGAGGCTTTCGATTTCCTCTATAACAGCGACTGCCGGGGGACCGGGCCTTTTCTGCCGCAGCTGGGGAACGGCGCGCCGGGGACCGTGCAGATCCCGGTGACCTTACCGACCTGGGATGAAGCGGTGGGAAACGCGGTGGATATTGCGGGCTTCAACCGCTATCTGCTGGACTGCATCCACCGCGACGCGGGGACGCCGGTCTATACCATCCATGCTGAAGTGGAGGGCATTGCTTTCGCGGATCAGTTTGATGAACTGCTGACCATGGCCGCACAGGAAGAGATCCAGTTTTGCCCGCTAAGCCAGCTGCTGCCCGCCGATTTTAGCGCGCTGCCGCGAGGGAAGGTGGTTCGTGGTGAACTGGCCGGCCGGGAAGGCTGGCTTGGACGTGAACAATTACTCAATTCGGGTGTTTGATGAAAAGCATTCGCTACGGCGCCTCTCTGGTCGCCCTTTTTGTCCTCTATTATATACTGCCGCTCAACTTCCGCCTGCTCTGGCAGCCTGATGAAACCCGCTACGCGGAGATCAGCCGCGAAATGCTGGCGACCGGCGACTGGGTGGTGCCGCATTTCCTCGGGCTACGCTACTTTGAAAAACCGATTGCCGGCTACTGGATCAACAGCATCGGCCAGTGGCTATTCGGCCACAATAATTTCGCCGTCCGCTTTGGGGTGGTATTTTCGATTACCGTTACCGCGCTGCTGGTTGCCTGGCTGGCGTGGCGTCTTTTCCGCGATAAACGCGTCGCGATTCTGTCGCCGGTTATCTTCCTGACCGCGCTGCTGGTCTACGGTATCGGCACCTACGCGGTGCTCGACCCGATGATCACCATGTGGATGGCGCTGGCGATGTGCAGCTTCTGGGGCGCGACGCAGGCTCAAAGCCACGGCGGTAAAATTTTCGGCTATGTTTTACTCGGCGTGGCCTGCGGGATGGGAGTGATGACCAAAGGCTTCCTTGCGCTGGCGGTGCCGGTGGTCGGAGTGCTGCCGTGGGTGATTGCGCGTAAGCGCTGGCGCGAAGTGCTGACTTACGGCTGGCTGGCGGTGGGCGTCTGCGCGCTGGTGGTGCTGCCGTGGGGGCTCGCCATCGCCAAACGCGAGCCGGATTTCTGGCGCTACTTCTTCTGGGTGGAGCATATCCAGCGTTTCGCGGAAAAAGATGCCCAGCATAAAGCGCCGTTCTGGTACTACATTCCGTTCCTGATTGCCGGCAGCCTGCCGTGGCTGGCGCTGCTGCCGGGGGCGCTCAAGCGCGGCTGGACCGAGCGCGATGAGGCGCGCGGTGCGCTCTATTTGCTCGGATGGGTGGCGATGCCGCTGCTGTTCTTCAGCATTGCTAAGGGTAAGCTCCCGACCTACATCCTGCCCTGTTTTGCTCCTCTGTCGATTCTGATGGCGCGCTACGCGCTGGATGCGGCGAAGGCGGGGGTGAAAGCGCTGAAAATTAACGGCGCGATCAACCTGGCCTTTGGCCTGATTGGCCTGGTCGCCGTGCTGGTGGTTTCGCCGTGGGGCTTTATGCACAAGCCGGTATGGAGCCACATTGAGCTGTATAAGTGCCTGCTGGCGGCGCTGATATTTGGCTGGTGGGCGCTGATGGGCTGGCTGGCGATGAAGGATAACGGCCGCCGCTGGACCCTCGCCGCCTGCTGCCCGCTCGGGCTGGCGCTGCTGGTGGGCTTCGCTATCCCGGATCGGGTGATCGACAGCAAGCAGCCGCAGTTTCTGGTGGATATCGTCAGCGAATCGCTGACGCCGAGCCGCTACGTGTTGACCAATAACGTCGGTATCGCCGGCGGGCTGTCGTGGGAGCTCAAGCGCAGCGATATCATTCTGTTCGACAAGCAGGGCGAGCTGAAGTACGGTCTCTCCTGGCCGGACGCGCAGCACCAGTTTGTCGATCAGGCGCATTTTGCTGACTGGCTGGCGACGCACCGCCAGCAGGGACCCGTCTCGCTGGTTCTGCTGATGGACAAAGGAGAAAGTATGGCTGATTTAGCGCTACCGAAACCGGACAGCTTCTACGAGCTGGGGCGCGTGGTGTTTATCCAGTACCTGCCGCAATGAGCGTGTGGATCTGTCTGGTTTTCGCCAGCCTGCTGAGCTGCGCCGGACAGCTGTGCCAGAAACAGGCCACCCGCCCGTCCAAATCCGGGCGGCGCGGGCGCCATATCCTCGGCTGGCTGGGTTTAGCGCTGCTCGCTCTCGGCTGCAGTATGCTGCTGTGGCTTAGCGTGCTGCAGTCAATCCCGGTCAGTATCGCCTACCCTATGCTGAGCCTGAACTTTGTCTGGGTGACGCTGGCGGCGTGGGGGATCTGGCGCGAGCCGGTCGCGCGCCGCCACTGGCTTGGCGTGGGGCTGATCGTCGTCGGGATTGTTATTCTGGGGAGCCGTATCTGATGGGCTTAATCTGGGCGTTATTCAGCGTCGGCCTGGCGAGCGGCGCGCAGCTGCTGCTGCGCAGCGCGATGGTCGAACTCCCGCCGCTGACAGAGATATTCACCTTCCTCAACCATCTGCTGCATCTGCGGGCGGGCACGTTTGGCCTGACGTTCGGGCTTATGGGTTACCTGCTATCGATGGTCTGCTGGTACTTCGCCCTGCATCAACTGCCGCTGGCGAAAGCCTACGCGCTGCTGAGCCTGAGCTATATCCTGGTCTGGGCCGCCGCCATCTGGCTCCCCGGCTGGCATGAGCCTTTCCACTGGCAATCGCTGCTGGGCGTGCTGCTGATTGTCGCCGGGGTGCTGACGATCTTCTGGCCGGTGAAGCGGCAGGGCTAGCCCGGTAGCCTGCTTTTGGGGCGTCCGGGCCCGAGCAGGATGGCTAATTTACTGCCGCCCTTGGTGGTCTCCATCCATATTTTACATACGCTGGTTAACGGTACCGACAGCAGCATTCCCACTGGGCCAAGCAGCCATCCCCAGACCAGCAACGAGAGGAAAACCACCAGCGTAGACATGCCCAGCCGATGGCCCATCATGCGGGGTTCGAGAATATTGCCGATGATCATGTGCACGACTAAAAAGAGCGCGCCGACCATCAGACACTCATAATAACCGTTAAAAAGTAACGCCTGGACCATAGGCGGAACGGCGGAAATCACCGAGCCAATGTTAGGCACATAGTTCAGCAGAAAAGCCAGCACGCCCCACATCAGCGCAAACTGAACCCCCATCAGCATCAGCCCTAACCAGACAATCACCCCAGTCCACAGGCTAAGCAGCGTTTTCAGCGCCAGATAATGCGAAACGCCTTTTAAGGCCCGGTGCAGACCGGCGATGTGGATCTGCGGGTTGTTGAGGGCAAAGCGGAGTTTATAAGGCACATGACGGACTTCAAAAAGCATAAACACCACCGTCATCACCAGCAGAACGACGCTGGCCATAGCGCCAGAGAGCCCGGTCATCAAGGTGGTCGTGAACGTCATCAGCTTGTCAGAGTCTATGCGTTGCAGCATACGCTCCGGGGACATGTGAATATGCAAAAACGGCAGCGCCTCCTGCAGCCGCAGGACTTTTGCCGTCAGCTCTTTATTATATTTTGGCAGCATGGCGACAAATTCGTTAACCGATGCGGCCAGTACGCCAATTAACGCGGTGAGCACGATCAGCATCACCACCACCACGATAGTAATGGCTGCCGGGCGACGCACGCCGCGGCGAATAAACCAGGTGACCAGAGGGTTGAGGACAATGGCGAAGAACAGCGCCAGTAATAGCTGCACGATGATATCTGCCGCGGCATGGATCCCGGCGAGGATCACCACCAGTGACGCCAGTTTAAGCAGAATATGCATACCCGTTTTATCGGGCTGAGGGGTTGTCATTCACGGTTCCTTTCTATGATTTTCATTAAGTGTAGCGGCTGGCTTGCTGCCAGGAATCCTAATCTGGCTGCTGATTTATAACGTGTGGCGTGGTAGAAATGAAACACAGTAGTAAAAATCTGGTGGAACCCGATGCCCGAAACCGTCGCCGAACCGGCGCTCAATGGATTGCGCCTCAATCTGCGGATTGTCTCTGTCGTGATGTTTAACTTTGCCAGCTATCTGACCATTGGCCTGCCGCTGGCGGTGTTGCCCGGCTATGTGCATGATGTGATGGGGTTTAGCGCCTTCTGGGCCGGACTGGTGATTAGCCTCCAGTACTTCGCTACGCTGCTCAGCCGCCCGCACGCCGGGCGTTACGCCGACCTGCTGGGGCCAAAAAAGATCGTCGTTTTCGGCCTGTGCGGCTGCTTTCTGAGCGGACTCGGCTATCTGCTGGCGGCGCTCTTCGGCGACTTGCCCGCTGTGAGCCTGGCGCTGCTATGCCTTGGGCGCATAATTCTCGGCATTGGGCAGAGCTTCGCGGGAACCGGCTCCACGCTGTGGGGCGTCGGGGTAGTCGGTTCGCTGCATATCGGGCGGGTTATCTCCTGGAACGGCATTGTCACCTACGGAGCGATGGCGATGGGCGCACCGCTCGGCATGCTCTGTTACTCGCTGATTGGCCTGCACGGGCTGGCGTTGACCATTATGGCGGTGGCGCTGGTGGCGGTGCTGTGCGCGTTGCCGCGGGCGGCGGTGAAAGCGGGCAGGGGCAAAGCGATGTCGTTTCGCGCGGTGCTGGGGCGCGTCTGGCTCTACGGTATGGCGCTGGCCCTGGCTTCGGCGGGGTTTGGCGTTATCGCCACCTTTATCACCCTGTTTTATGATGCCAAAGGCTGGGACGGCGCGGCCTTCGCCCTGACGCTGTTTAGCTGCGCCTTTGTCGGCACTCGTCTGCTGTTCCCCAACGGAATTAACCGCCTTGGCGGGCTGAACGTGGCGATGCTCTGTTTTGTCGTCGAAATTATTGGGCTGCTGTTAGTGGGCCTGGCGGAGACGCCGCTGATGGCGAAAATAGGCACTTTCTTTGCCGGAGCCGGTTTTTCGCTGGTGTTCCCGGCGCTTGGGGTGGTGGCGGTGAAGGCCGTGCCGCAGCAAAATCAGGGGTCGGCGCTGGCGACCTATACGGTATTTATGGATCTCTCGCTGGGGATCACCGGTCCGCTTGCCGGGCTGCTGATGGCGTGGGCGGGCATTTCATCGATCTATCTCGCGACGGCGGGGCTGGTCGCGGTGGCGCTGCTGCTGGGATGGCGGTTAAAAAAACGGCCCCCGGTCGGTGAACCGGAGGCCGCGGCGTCAGGCCAGTAGTTACTGGATGACGAGGGTGTTGATAATGTTTTCCGCTTCGGTCTGCGCCTGCTGCTGATTATCCGCTGGCAGCGTGATCTGCAGCGTCAGCAGTTTGTCATCAACCTTACCGAGCAGGACGGAAGACCAGGCGGTCTGGCCCTTGGCGGAGATGATGCTGTCCAGCTGTTGCAGGGTGTGGCCTTTGATCTCAATGGATTTATTGCTCACGACCTGCAGCTGCGGGTCGCGGCTGCGCTGCTGCTCTTCCAGACGCTGGCTCATGACGGCCAGATCTTCATTGGTGCTGTCGCCAACAATCACGATCACCGCTTTCTGGCCGGTGGCGTCAGAATAGACGTGCATATTGTTGGCCTGGGTGCCCAGCTTGCCGCTCTGGTCGGTCATACCGGCAGGCAGGGAGAAGCTCAGTTTGCCATCCAGCAGACTAATAGGTTGCCCGCTGGCGTTGCTTTCCGCAGCCGCCCCGGCAGTCGGCGTTTTTGTATCGCTGTTATCACAGGCCGCAAGACCCACAACCAGCAGGCCAATACCGACATATTTAACCAAATTGCGCATTGACATCTTCCTTTCGATAAACGGCCATTAACGGCTCATTCGCTTATCTTATCACATCGTTTCGTGAGTACTCTTAACCTGGCTGCAATGCGGATAAATCAGATTTATCTGCCAGCTTTTTCAGCAGCATATTCAACAACATGCCGTACATCGGCAGGAAGAATACGATGCTAATCAGCACCTTGAAGCAGTAGTCGACGATGGCGATTTCACCCCAGTGCGCCGCCATAAACGGATCCGGGCTGCGCCAGAAGGCGATAAAGAAGAAGGCCAGCGTATCGCTGACGTTACCGAAAAGGGTGGATGCCGTGGGCGCCAGCCACCAGCGGCGGTTCTGACGCAGGCGGTTGAAGACGTGGACGTCGAGGATCTGCCCCAGCGCGTAGGCCATAAAGCTGGCGGCGGCGATACGGGCGACAAACAGATTAAAGCTGGTTAATGCGGCAAAGCCCTGCCACTCGCCCATATAAAACAGCGCGGAAACCCCGTAGGAGATGAGCAGCGCCGGGATCATCACCGCGAGGATAATGCGTCGCGCTAGCGGAGCGCCAAAAATCCGCACCGTCAGATCGGTGGCGAGGAAAATAAACGGAAAGCTGAACGCGCCCCAGGTGGTATGAAAACCAAAGATGGAGATCGGCAACTGTACCAGGTAGTTACTGGAAGTGATGACCAGCAGATGGAATAGCGATAGCCAGATCAGCGCTTTTTTACGCTGTACGGTAGTAAACGGACTCATATTGTGACCTTTTTAGTGGTTGGGGTGAGGGAACCCAATAAAAACGGCTGCATGATACTGCGTTGCGAGCGTATTGCAATGCTTGTTTTTCGCGCAAACGTTAACCTGGCTTGCGTACTGACGAACTGGGGGTAAACTAGGGCCGTTTTGTTAATGTGAGATGAAAATGAGCGAACTTTTCTCCAGCCCTGACCATACGCTTGATGCGCAGGGGCTTCGTTGCCCGGAACCGGTGATGATGGTGCGCAAGACCGTGCGTACGATGCCGGTGGGCGAGACGTTGCTAATCGTGGCCGACGATCCGGCGACGACCCGCGATATTCCCGGTTTCTGCCGCTTTATGGAGCATGAGCTGCTGGCGCAGCAAACCGAGGCGCTGCCGTACCGCTACCTGATCCGTAAAAGCCACTGAGTCTGGGTACGTCTTCCCGGAGGCGGTGCTGCGCACCTGTCCGGGCTACAAAAACCAGACCGCACGAACCTGTAGCCCGGGCAAGGCGTGTCAAGCGCCGCCCCCGGGGAAAGAATGCAGCGTTCGCAGCCAGAGATATCCCGGATTGCGGTTAATGCCATATCCGGGCGACAAAAAACCAGACGGCACTAAACCTGTAGCCCGGGCAAGGCGCGTCAAGCGCCGCCCCGGGGAAAGAATGCAGCGTTCGCCGCCAGATATATCCCGGATTGCGGCTGATGCCTTATCCGGGCGACAAAAAACCAGACCGCACGAACCTGTAGCCCGGGTAGATACTATTTCTTACGCAACAGCCGCAGCGCGTTAGCGGTGACCAGCACCGTCGCCCCGGTATCCGCCAGCACCGCCAGCCACAGGCCGGTCAGGCCAAGCAGGGTGGTGACCAGAAAAATGCCCTTCAGACCCAGCGCGATGGCGATGTTCTGCCGGATATTGGCGTGGGTGGCGCGCGCCAGCGAAATCATCTGCGCCAGCCCGGTCAGACGGTTATGGGTCAATGCCGCATCGGCGGTCTCCAGGGCGACGTCGGTGCCGCTGCCCATGGCGATGCCAATCGTCGCCGCTTTCATCGCCGGCGCATCGTTGATTCCGTCGCCGACCATCGCCAGCGGCGACTCGGCGTTGAGCGCCATCACCGCCTGCACTTTATCCGCGGGCAGCAGCCCGGCGCGGAACGCCAGCCCCAGCTCGCTGGCGATGGCCGCCGCCGCGCGCGGATTGTCGCCGGTCAGTATCACTCCCTGAACGCCTAACTGATGGAGTTCATCCACCGCCTGGCGGGCATCGTCGCGCAGCGTATCGCGCAGCGCCAGAATCCCCAGCAGCGTCTCATCGCGCATCACCAGCACCACGGTTTGCCCGGCGCTCTCCAACTGCTGAATATGTGCATCGTACTGCGGATCGTTATTTTTCCCGGCGGCGCAAATCAGCACCTGACGACCTTCGACCTGCGCCTCAATGCCGGAGCCAGCCAGCGCGCGCTGGCCGCTGGCCGGCGGAATCACCAGCTGACGCTGCTCCGCCTCACGTACGACGGCCTGGGCTAACGGGTGGCTGGAGCCTTGCTCTACGGCGGCCGCCAGCGCCAGCAGATCGTTTTCGCCGATGTCCGTGGTCGCCATCACCGCGGTGACGCGCGGCTGGCCGATGGTCAGAGTACCGGTTTTATCAAACGCCACCTGGCGCACGCGGCCCAGTTGCTCCAGCGCCGCGCCGCCTTTAATCAGCGCGCCGCGACGCGCCGCCACCGCCAGCCCGGAGGTAATCGCCGCCGGGGTGGAGATCACCAGCGCGCACGGACAGCCAATCAGCAGCAGCGTTAAACCTTTATAGATCCACGGCAGCCATGCGCTGGCAAACAGCAGCGGCGGAACAATGGCTACCAGCAGCGCGACGACCATAATCGCCGGGGTATAGATGCGGCTGAAGCGATCGATAAAGCGCTCAATCGGCGCGCGGCGCTCCTCCGCTTCTTCAATCAGCTTAAGAATGCGATCGATGGCGCTGTCGCCCGGTTCGGAGATCACCGTCAGCTGTACCAGACGATCGACGCTGGTGGCGCCGGCCGCCACGCGTTCCCCGGCGTTACGCTCCACCGGTACGGATTCACCGGTTAGCGCGCTCTCATCGAAGCTGGCGAAGGGCGAGAGCAGCTGGCCATCGGCGGGCAGACGGCCCCCGGCGGCCACTTCAATCACGTCGCCGGGGCGCAGGTCGCGCTGGGCTACGGTTTCGCGTACGCCGTCGCGCACGCGGATTGCGGTATCGGGTTTCAGCGCCATCAACGCGCTGACGCCTTGACGCGCGCGGCTGGCGGCCCAACCCTCAAGGCGTTCGCCGATTAAGAACAGCAGCAGCACCATCGCCGCTTCGGCGGTGGCGCCGATAAACAGCGCGCCGATGGCTGCGACGCTCATCAGAGTTTCGATGGCGAACCAGCTTCCGCTTTTGATCAGGCGTATTGCTTGCCGGGCGACCGGCCACAGGCCGACAAGGGTGGTTGTGATGAAGGCGATTTCGCCCAGAGGAGGGTTAAACTGCTCCAGCCCCCAGCTGAGCGCCATCATGGCGACGAGGGTGATGAGCGGCAGATTCTCGCGCAGCCACGAGGTGGCGTCCTCTGTCCGGGGCGCGTTTTCATCCCGCAGCTGGTAGCCCGCGGCGCGCACGGCGCTTTCGATCTGCGGACCAACGTCGCCCTCGGCGTTGACCAGCAGCTTTTCGGTGGCGAACAGCACCTGAACCTGGCTCACTCCCGGCACCTGGCGAACGGCGGTTTCGACCTTGCGGGCGCAGGCCGCGCAATCCATGCCTTCTACCAGCCAGCTAAAGCGTGCATGACTCAGCGCGTCGTTTTCAGCGGCGGTTTCGCTGCTGCAGGCGTGGTCCGCGCAGCAGCTTTCCGCAGGCTGCGCGGCAGGGGTAAATTTTAACGATGAGAAGTGTGGGACTTTTTTATCCTGCGATTCTGGAGCCGACATAGGACCCTCCGGGTAATGATAATTTTCTCATTACCCGCAGGATACACTCTGGAGTCGACTCCAGAGTCAAGCGCTTAATTACAAATAGAGCGCGCGGACGATCAGGAAGTGCCCGGCGAAGTAAAACGCCGAGGAGATCGCGTTGTCAGCGCGGAAGCGGCGGCGATAATGGCTGATGAGCCAGACCGCGTTGCCGAGCAGCAGGAACGCGGCGCCAACGAAGCCGGACAGCGCGGTGTCCGTCGGGCGAGCGAACCACAGCTCGCCGGCCAGCCAGACCATCACCAGCGTCATCGCGATAAAGGTAAACACCGGCATTCGCATCTCTTCCAGCCGCGTCCAGATGATGGCCAGCAGCAGCGCGCCGAGGATCAGCAGCACCAGCGGCAGCGGCCAGAAGAACGACAGCGTCAGCTGGCTGGCAAACCAGATGGTGTAGAGCAGGTGGGAGAGAAAGAACGCCCCCACGGCGTACATCACCCGCTGCCGGGGCAGTAGGGTCAAGGCGTCGCCGACCAGCGAGGCGCAAAGCCCGGCCAGCACCAGGTAGCTGATGGCGTTAAACATCGGTGCTTGCCAGGCCAGTAACAGAAGCAGGATCAGCGTGACGGGTTTAAACACCCAGCGACGCCAGGCAGGCCCACGATAGGACGCATCGACGTAAAGCCATGCGGAGAAACAGACAGCAATAAATGACCAAAGCATAGTAAGTCCCTGTATCTGTTATCATTAAGTAAGTGATTGTACTTACAGTACTGAATCTCAGTGTAGTGGTTTGCAGAGGAAGATGACAATGATAATCAAGCCACAGTATGCTTATTCCTGATAATTCCTGGGGGCAAGGTGAATGAGTAAAGTTCCGCTGTTTTTTATGGTTGCCGTTGCCATCATTGCGGTTGCCGCATCGTATCGTTATGCGCAGCAGCGCCGGGAAAAAATGGAGAACGACGCCGCGCCGCTGTTGCAAAAACGGGTGGTGGTGAGCAATAAGCGGGAGAAGGTGATTAACGATCGCCGTTCACGCCAGCAGACGGTGACGCCTACCGGCAGCGAGATGCGTTACGAAGCCAGCTTCAGGCCGGTAAGCGGCGGGATGGAAATGGTTTTTCGTCTGCAGGCGCCGCAGTATCATGCGTTAAGCGTCGGCGATAAAGGCGTCCTGAGCTATAAAGGTTCGCGGTTTATGGGCTTTGCGCCAGATCCCTGAACCTTTTCCGGGCATTACTTCTTCTTCAGGGTCGCCTTGAGCTTTTTCTGCCAGGCGACCAGTTCGAACACGCCGAAGATGAAAATACGGACCTGCTCGAAGCGCCCCAGCGGCGGCATCTCTTTCGTCTGCGTCGCCTTGAGCAGCGTCAGCTGCAGGCCGTGCATCAGAATCATAAAGATTAGCGCCACGTTAACGAAGATATTCAGCGGCTTTGGGAACGGTTGAAACAGATTCAGCAATAAAAACGCCCACACGCACAGCATCAGCAAGCGGCCAAAATTAATCAGCATAGTTTTCTCCTTGGGCCTCACGTTGATAGAGACGGTAGGCGACCTGTCCGGCCACTTTTTCACGATAGACGTGCCAGTTCATCGGCACCGGCGGTAAACCGTTTTCGACTTCACTCTCGATGTAGATGAGCGCTTCATCGCTAAGCCAGCCGTTGTTTTCCAGCAGTTTCAGCGTTTCTTCAAGCAGCCCTTTACGAAACGGGGGATCGACAAACACGATATCGTGCGGCGCGCCCGCCTGAGCGAGAAACGCTAAAGTATTGGTGTTCACGACCTTAGCGTTGCTGGCTTTGAGGGTCGCCAGGTTTTTTTGCAGCTGCTGCGCGACGCCGCGTTCCATTTCCAGCAGCGTGGCGTTGGCCGCGTAGCGGGAGAGGGCTTCTAGGCCCAGCGCGCCGCTGCCGGCGAAGCAGTCGAGGCAGCTCGCGTCAACGATCGATGGCGCCAGCCAGTTAAATAGCGTTTCGCGTACCCGGTCGGTGGTCGGGCGCAGACCCGGGCTCTCCGGCACCGGTAATTTACGGCCCCGCCATTGCCCGCCGATAATACGGATCTGGCCGCTGCCTGCGTGGTTTGGTTTCTTCATCTCTTTGCTCAAGTCTCAACTTCCGGGCTGCTATTCTAACGATCGGCAGCGGTTGACGAAACCTTAATCCGGGGGCGGTGATGCGAGTTAAGTTAAGTGGTAGACTATCCGACTAATTTCATCATTTTTCAGCTTCCGCTACCAACTGGCCGAAGCTGTGCCATGAATTAACAGCGAGGAGTGTAGTCGCAAATGGCGAAAGACAAAAAACGTGGCTTCTTTTCCTGGCTGGGCTTTGGCCAAAAAGAACAGGCGCAGGAAAGCGAAACAGAACAAAAAGTAGAAGCCCAGCAAGAGGTTGCAGAACCGTCCGCGGAAAGCGAAGCGCCTGCCGCTGCGCCGCAAACGGTCGACGCGCCTGCGACGGAGAAACCGGACGCCGAAGCCTTTGCCGCCGAGGTGGTTGAGGTGACCGAGCAGATCGTTGAGAGCGAACAACCGCAGGCGGTTGTCGAATCTCCGGTCGTTGAAGAGGTTGTGGAGCAGCCTGCGGTTGAAGAAATTGTCGCTGAGCCACTGGTTGAAGAGGTCATTGCCGAGCCGGTCGCGGCTGAAGCCGTCGCTGAGCAGACGCCGGAAGCGGTGATTGCCGAACCGGAAGCGGTGATTGAAGAAGCCGTTGTCGAAGATGCCGAAGCAGGCGAACCGTTAGCGGATGCGCAAGCCGATATCAGCGATGAAGAGCTGGAAGCGCAGGCTCTGGCGGCAGCCGATGCGGCGGAAAACGCCGTGGAGGTGGTGCCGGACGAAACCGTCGTGACGCCGTTAGAGCAGGAAAAACCGACCAAAGAAGGTTTCTTCGCCCGCCTCAAACGCAGCCTGGTGAAAACCAAACAAAACCTCGGTTCCGGATTTATCAGTCTGTTCCGCGGTAAGAAAATCGACGATGATCTGTTTGAAGAGCTGGAAGAGCAGCTGCTGATTGCCGACGTCGGCGTGGAGACCACGCGTAAGATCATCACTAATCTGACCAACGACGCCAGCCGTAAGCAGCTGCGCGACGCCGAGGCGCTGTACGGTCTGCTGAAAGAAGAGATGGGCGATATCCTGGCGAAAGTGGATGAGCCGCTGAACGTAGAAGGCAAAACGCCGTTTGTGATTCTGATGGTCGGCGTCAACGGCGTCGGTAAAACCACCACCATCGGTAAGCTGGCGCGTCAGTTCGAGCAGCAGGGCAAGTCGGTGATGCTGGCGGCGGGCGATACCTTCCGCGCGGCGGCGGTTGAGCAGCTCCAGGTTTGGGGGCAGCGTAATAATATTCCGGTGATTGCCCAGCATACCGGCGCGGACTCGGCATCGGTCATTTTCGATGCCATCCAGGCGGCGAAGGCGCGCAATATTGACGTCCTGATTGCCGATACCGCGGGCCGTCTGCAGAATAAATCGCACCTGATGGAAGAACTGAAGAAGATTGTCCGCGTCATGAAAAAACTCGATGTCGATGCGCCGCATGAAGTTATGCTGACCATTGACGCCAGCACAGGGCAGAACGCGATTAGCCAGGCCAAACTGTTCCACGAAGCGGTTGGACTGACCGGTATCACCTTGACTAAGCTGGATGGTACCGCCAAGGGCGGGGTTATCTTCTCGGTTGCCGATCAGTTCGGTATTCCGATTCGCTACATCGGTGTTGGCGAACGTATTGAAGATCTGCGTCCGTTTAATGCGGGCGACTTTATTGAGGCACTT
The DNA here is from genome assembly GCF_900200035.1 of Klebsiella grimontii. Lineage (GTDB taxonomy): Bacteria > Pseudomonadota > Gammaproteobacteria > Enterobacterales > Enterobacteriaceae > Klebsiella > Klebsiella grimontii. The sequence goes on along the minus strand of NZ_FZTC01000052.1, from coordinate 112,930 downwards.
TTTGCCCGAGAGGATTAAAAATGATTCGCTTTGAACAAGTCAGCAAAGCCTATCTCGGTGGGAGACAAGCGCTGCAGGGGGTGACTTTCCACCTGCAGGCGGGCGAGATGGCGTTTCTGACCGGCCATTCCGGCGCGGGGAAAAGTACCCTGCTGAAGCTTATCTGCGGTATCGAACGGCCCAGCGCCGGCAAAATCCTCTTCGGCGGCCATGATATCAGCCGCCTGAAGAGCCGCGAGGTGCCGTTTTTGCGCCGTCAGATTGGCATGATTTTCCAGGACCACCATCTGCTGATGGACCGTACCGTTTACGATAATGTGGCGATCCCGCTGATTATCGCCGGCGCCAGCGGCGATGATATCCGTCGTCGCGTCTCGGCGGCGCTGGATAAAGTCGGGCTGTTGGACAAAGCGAAAAACCTGCCGATTCAGCTTTCAGGCGGTGAACAACAGCGCGTGGGCATCGCCCGCGCGGTGGTGAACAAACCCGCGGTCCTACTGGCGGATGAACCGACCGGTAACCTCGACGAAGCGCTGTCGGAAGGGATCTTACGTCTGTTTGAAGAGTTTAACCGCGTTGGGGTGACGGTACTGATGGCGACGCATGACCTGGGGCTTATCTCCAGTCGTCCGTACCGCGTCCTGTCCCTCAGCGAGGGGCATATGCATGGAGGCCATATCGGTGAATAAGCGCGAGGCAATGAACCACATTCGCCGATTCGGCAATCGATTCGACCGTTTCCGCAATGCGGGCGGGGCGGGCGGTAGCGGCGGACGCAATGCGTCGAAACGGCCAAAAGCGGCGCCGAATCCGGCTTCCCGCAAGAGCAACGTATTCAATGAGCAGGTGCGCTACGCCTGGCACGGCGCGATACAGGATCTGAAAAGTACGCCGCTGGCGACGTTCCTGACGGTGATGGTGATCGCCATTTCGTTGACCCTGCCGAGCGTATGCTACATGGTTTACAAAAACGTCAGCACCGCGGCGTCGCAGTATTACCCTACGCCGCAAATCACCGTCTATCTGGAGAAAACGCTGGATGACGATGCCGCTGCGCGGGTAGTCGGCCAGCTGCAGGCGGAGCAGGGCGTCGAGAAGGTCAACTATCTGTCGCGTGATGAAGCCCTTGGCGAATTCCGCAACTGGTCTGGCTTTGGCGGCGCGCTGGATATGCTGGAAGAGAACCCGCTGCCGGCGGTAGCGATCGTGGTGCCTAAGATTGATTTCCAGAGCGTTGAGGCGCTGAACACGCTGCGCGACCGCGTGAGCCACGTTCAGGGCGTTGATGAAGTGCGTATGGATGACAGCTGGTTTGCGCGCCTCTCGTCGCTAACCGGGCTGGTCGGACGCGTGTCGGCGATGATCGGCGTACTGATGGTGGCGGCGGTCTTCCTGGTCATCGGCAACAGCGTGCGTCTGAGCATCTTCGCCCGTCGCGATACCATTAACGTGCAGAAACTGATTGGCGCGACGGATGGTTTTATTCTGCGTCCATTCCTTTACGGCGGGGCGCTGCTGGGGTTCTCCGGCGCGTTTCTGTCGCTGATCCTGTCGGAGATTATGGTCATGCGCCTGTCGTCGGCGGTCACCGAAGTGGCGAAAGTGTTCGGCACGCAGTTTGAACTCAGCGGCTTAGGCTTTGACGAGTGCCTGCTGATGCTGATTGTTTGCTCAATGATTGGCTGGGTCGCCGCCTGGCTGGCAACCGTTCAACATTTACGTCACTTTACTCCCGAGTAATAAAAATCTGGTATAATCTTTCCCTGCACTGAATATCTCTCTGCAGGGAAAGAGTCCCTGTTGACGCTTCCCTAAACTTCATAACCATGTCACATTTTGTGCGTAATCTATTCACATCATTGCATGGAACTTGTGGATAAAATCACTGTCTGATACTAATGTGAGTGATATTCTCGTTGCTCATCAATGCTGGCATGTTTGTTGCTCCGTTGTGAGGACAGAATGATGCCAGAAGATATCGATTGAGAGGATTTGAATGACCAAAGATATGCAAACTTTAGCCTTAGCCCCCGTTGGTAACCTGGAATCGTACATCCGGGCTGCTAACACTTGGCCGATGTTATCGGCTGATGAAGAGCGGGAGCTTGCTGAAAAGCTGCATTACCAGGGCGATCTGGAAGCAGCGAAAAAGCTGATCCTGTCTCACCTGCGCTTTGTTGTTCATATTGCTCGTAACTACTCGGGCTATGGCCTGCCGCAGGCGGATCTGATTCAGGAAGGCAACATTGGCCTGATGAAAGCCGTGCGCCGTTTTAACCCGGAAGTGGGCGTGCGTCTGGTTTCCTTCGCCGTGCACTGGATCAAAGCGGAAATTCATGAATACGTGCTGCGTAACTGGCGTATCGTGAAGGTCGCGACCACGAAAGCGCAGCGTAAACTGTTCTTTAACCTGCGTAAAACCAAGCAGCGTCTGGGCTGGTTCAACCAGGACGAAGTCGAAATGGTCGCCCGCGAGCTGGGCGTGTCGAGCAAAGACGTGCGTGAGATGGAGTCACGTATGGCGGCGCAGGACATGACCTTCGACATGTCTTCGGATGATGAGTCCGATAGCCAGCCGATGGCGCCGGTGCTCTATCTGCAGGATAAATCGTCTAACTTTGCCGACGGCATCGAAGACGATAACTGGGAAGAGCAGGCGGCGAACAAGCTGACCGACGCGATGCAGGGTCTTGACGAACGTAGCCAGGACATCATCCGCGCCCGCTGGCTGGACGAAGACAACAAGTCCACGCTGCAGGAGCTGGCGGACCGCTACGGCGTGTCGGCTGAACGTGTACGTCAGCTTGAAAAGAACGCCATGAAAAAACTGCGCGCCGCTATCGAAGCCTAATCTGAGCGCCAGTCCCCGATAACGCCCCACATTACGTTGGGGCGTTTTGTTTTTCTGCCTTCGCCAGCGCCTGCGGGCAGTGCATTTTCAGGCACGCAAGCAGGATGTTGAACGCCGGCCCCATCTGCGTTTCCGGCTGCGAAGCAAAACCCATCAACAGCCCTTTCTTGCGTTGCGTTGTCAGGTAATAGCGCGACAGCGGACGCACTAAAATATTGCGTGCGTTGGCATCGCGGGCAATCGCCACGTCATCCGCCTCATCCGGCAAATTCAGGATCAGATGCAGTCCGGCATTATCGCTGAAGTCCGACAGCGCGTGCGGCCCGCAGTGCCGCTCAATCAGCTCGGTCAAAAAGACGCGACGGCGGCTGTAGAGCAGGCGCATGCGGCGAATATGCGCCGAGTAATGACCGGCGTTGATAAATTCCGCCAGCGCCAGCTGGATAAGCGAATGGCCGCCGCGATAGAGCTCGGCATGGGCGTTTTTGAGTTCGGCCGCCAGCGGACGAGGCAGCACGACATAGCCCAGCCGCAGCCCCGGGTAGAGCGTCTTACTGAACGTCCCGACGTAGACCACCGGCGCTTCGGCGACTAAGCCCTGTAGCGCCGGGATCGGCTGGCCGGAAAAGCGAAACTCGCTGTCGTAATCATCCTCCACAATCCAGCTGCCGTGCTGATGGGCCAGCGTGAGCAGGCGCTGTCGGCGCTCAAGGCTCATTACCGCGCCGAGGGGATACTGATGGGACGGCGTCACGAAGATCAGCCGCGGCGCTTCGGCTATGCTTTCGGGCGGACACAGGCCGCTGGCATCAACCACCACGGGCTCGGCCCGCACTTCATTCATCGCCAGCACATGGCGAATGCCCCAGTAGGACGGCTCCTCCACCCAGGCGAGATCGCCGCGGTCGCACAGCATGCGGGTGATCAGGTCGATAGCCTGGTGGATCCCTTCGGTGATAAGAATTTGATCTGCCTGACACTGAACGCCGCGCGCTACTCTCAGATAGTCCACCAACGCGTGCTGTAGCTCGGCCGTTCCGCCGTTACAGCTGTAGCTGAGCTGTTCCGGTTTTGGACGGCGGCTGATACGCGCCTGGATTTTACTGAACAGCGGATGGGGAAACGCGTTGACGTCCGGTACACCGGGGATAAACGCCCCCCACTGACGCGGGCTGGCGCTGACCTGTCCCAGCAGATGCTGGCCGCGCCGGGAGATAGGCGCGCTGGTTGCCGGCGCCGGGCTGCTTTCACTGGCGCTGCTGGCGGGAAGGAACATATCGGGCAGCGTTTTCGCGACGAATGTTCCGCTGCCGCGACGGGACACGACGTACCCCTCGGCCAGTAGTTGTTCATAAACTGTTAAAATTGTGTTGCGGGACATTCTCAGCTCCCCCGCCAGATCCCGCGACGGCGGCAGGCGGCTATGGGGCGGCAGAGAACCATCCAGAATGGCGTGGCGAATCGCCTTGTAAAGGCGCTTGTGCAGGAGCGGATCGGTTTCTTTCTGCAATCTGACCAGCACCAGGTCTGCGATGAGCGAACGCAATTGGATCCCTCAGATAATCTGAATTGGTACTCGATTATAGGGCCAAATCCTGTGTAAATAAACGACATAGTTTCGGATTTGTTGCGATAACGTGACACACATGACAGGAGATTCCCGGTGAAAAGTTCAGAACTGAATCAGCGTCGCCAGCAGGCGACTCCGCGCGGCGTAGGGGTAATGTGCAGCTACTTTGTTGAGAAAGCAGAGAACGCTACGCTGTGGGATATTGAAGGGAATGAGGTGATTGATTTCGCCGCCGGCATCGCAGTGCTGAATACCGGCCATCGGCACCCTAAAATCATTGCCGCCGTTGAACAACAGCTGCAGGCCTTTACCCATACTGCTTATCAGATTGTCCCGTACGAAAGCTACGTCACGCTGGCCGAGCGGATTAACGCGCTGGCGCCGATTGACGGTCCGGCAAAAACGGCGTTCTTTACCACCGGGGCGGAAGCGGTTGAAAACGCAGTGAAAATTGCGCGCGCTTATACCGGTCGTCCGGGGTTGATTACCTTCGGCGGCGGATTCCACGGCCGCACGTTTATGACCATGGCGCTGACCGGTAAAGTGGCGCCTTATAAGATTGGTTTCGGTCCGTTCCCGGGATCGGTGTATCACGCAGTCTACCCTAATGCCGCCCATGGCATTACCACCGCTGACGCGATGAAAAGCCTGGATCGTATTTTTAAAGCCGATATCGCGGCCGACCAGGTGGCGGCGATTGTGCTGGAGCCGATTCAGGGGGAAGGCGGCTTTAACGTCGCCCCGCCTGAGTTTATGCAGGCGCTGCGCGCGCTGTGCGATACCCACGGCATTCTGCTGATTGCCGATGAAGTACAAACCGGCTTTGCGCGCACCGGCAAGCTGTTTGCGATGCAGCACTATGATGTGAAGCCTGACCTGATGACGATGGCTAAAAGCCTGGCCGGCGGTTTCCCGCTCTCCGGCGTGGTCGGTCGCGCCGAGGTGATGGATGCGCCTGCGCCGGGCGGTCTGGGCGGTACCTATGCCGGTAACCCGCTGGCGGTCGCGGCTGCGCACGCGGTGCTGGACGTGATTGAAGAAGAGCAACTGTGCCAGCGCGCTGAGCGCTTAGGCAGCCATCTGAAAGAAGTGCTGAATCAGGCGCGTCAAAGCTGCCCGGCCATTGCGGACGTACGCGGCCAGGGGTCGATGGTGGCGGTGGAGTTTAACGATCCGCAAACCGGCGAGCCGTCGGCGGAGATCACTCGTCAAATCCAGCAAAAAGCCCAGGAGAACGGTCTGCTGCTGCTGAGCTGCGGCGTCTACGGCAACGTCATTCGCTTCCTCTATCCGTTAACGATTCCGGATGCGCAGTTTACGAAGGCGCTGGATATTCTGGCCCGCGTGCTGAAGCCCTAACTTTTCGCCCGGTCAGACTGCGGCGGCAGGGAAGCCGAAGAGAAACAGGATGCCGCGTTCTGGCCAGTCATGCTCAGCGTGAGTGGTTTATCACCCTGATATCACCTTTTTTCCGGCAGCGGATGTTGCCGGAATAAAACGGAAAATATTATGTCTGACAACTCCACCTTTTCTCCGGTTCTGACGAGCCGGGAGCGTACCGCTGTACCTGCAAAATCTCTGAGTTTCATTGAAGGCGTGTCGATGATCGTCGGCACCAATATCGGCGCTGGGGTGCTATCCATCGCCTATGCCTCCAGCAAAGCGGGCTTTCTGCCGCTGCTGTTTTGGCTGATCGTTGTCGGTAGCCTGACAACCGTTACGATGCTCTACGTCGCGGAGTCGACGCTGCGCACGCGTAAGCATCTGCAGCTTAGCGGCCTGTCGCAGCGCTACGTCGGCCGCTTTGGCGCGCTGATGATGTTCCTCTCCGTTTGCGTCAACAGCGTCGGCGCGCTGACGGCTTATATGACCGGCAGCGGTAAACTCCTGCATTCGTTATTCGGCATCTCGCCGGCCCTCGGTAGCGCGCTGTTTTTTATTCCCGCGGCCGGAGTGCTTTATCTTGGCCTGAAGGCGATTGGCCGGGGTGAAAAATTCATTAGTATCGGCATGGTCGTCATGATCGCCATTCTTGTCGCCGCCACGTTGCTGCAAGAGACCGCCAGCGTGGGGTATTTACTCGACGGTAACTGGCTGTATATGGTGCCAGTATTTAACGTCGTCGCCTTCTGCTTCTCCGCGCAGTATATCGTGCCGGAAATGGCGCGCGGTTTCGCTGATAAACCGGAGAAACTGCCGAAGGCCATTATGGTAGGGATGCTGTTAACCTTTTGCCTGCTGGCGCTGGTCCCGCTTTCGGTGATTGCGTTAAGCGGGTTGGATAATATTTCTGATGTGGCGACCATTTCCTGGGGCAGGGCGCTCGGCGAGTGGGCTTTCTTCTCGGCAAATCTCTTTGCGCTCTGCGCGATGCTGACTTCCTATTGGGGACTGGGCGGAAGCTTCCTGACCAATATTTTCGATCAGTTTCGCCTGGGCAACGACGAGCAGCCGTTCAAACGCTTTAAGGTGCTGCTGGTGGTCGCCGTGCCGCCATTTATTCTGGCCTACAGCGGGATGGTGTCCTTCGTGAACGCGCTCTATTTTGCCGGGGTATTTAGCGGGGTGATTTTGTCCATCATGCCGATCCTTATCCTGAAAGGTTCGCGGCGGCAGGGGGATATCACTCCCGGCTGGACCTGCCCGGCGCTGATAACGCACCCGTTCATCCAGATCTTCATCGTATTGCTCTATCTTTGCAGCGCCGTCTACGCCATCGCTTCTGCCTTTGGCTATCTGCCCGCGGGCTGGTAGTCGCGTTGCTCATGCCACCGCGTTCGGTTTATTCCGGCGCGGGTTTTTATTTGTCACTTATCTGTTACATACTCCGCAATTTTATCGTTTCCAATTCTCCTGAATGACGGTATGTTTAGCATAGTGTGCTGCAAAAGCGCAGGCGGCAGACCCTAATCTAACTATCATATGCTTTTCTTATGTGTCTAATTAGAATAATGCGCTAATAAACAACATCACAACAAATGCAAAAACCATAATAATGGGGAGCCTCAGGATGAATATGAAGGGTAAAGCGTTACTGGCAGGATGTATTGCCTTAATCATGAGCGGTACGGCAATGGCCGAAGATATCAAAGTCGCCGTCGTTGGCGCGATGTCCGGTCCGGTAGCGCAGTACGGCGACCAGGAGTTTACTGGCGCTGAGCAGGCCATTGCCGATATCAACGCTAAAGGCGGCATCAAAGGCAATAAGCTGCAGATGGTAAAATACGACGACGCCTGTGACCCGAAACAAGCGGTTGCCGTCGCTAACAAAGTAATTAACGACGGTATCAAATACGTTATCGGCCACCTGTGCTCTTCTTCCACTCAGCCGGCGTCTGATATCTATGAAGATGAAGGCGTGCTGATGATCACTCCGGCCGCCACCGCGCCGGAGCTGACGGCCCGCGGCTATCACCTGATTCTGCGCACTACCGGTCTGGACTCCGATCAGGGGCCAACCGCTGCCAAATATATCCTGGAGAAAGTGAAGCCGCAGCGCATCGCGATTGTCCACGACAAGCAGCAGTACGGCGAGGGTCTGGCCCGCGCGGTGCAGGACAACCTGAAGAAGGGCGGCGCCAACGTGGTGTTCTTTGACGGCATCACCGCCGGTGAGAAAGACTTCTCTACCCTGGTGGCGCGTCTGAAGAAAGAGAACATCGACTTCGTCTACTACGGCGGCTACCACCCGGAGATGGGGCAGATCCTGCGTCAGTCTCGCGCCGCTGGCCTGAAAACGCAGTTTATGGGGCCGGAAGGGGTAGCGAACGTGTCCCTGTCTAATATCGCGGGCGCTTCTGCGGAAGGTATGCTGGTGACTAAGCCGAAGAACTACGACCAGGTGCCGGCGAACAAACCGATTGTGGATGCGATCAAAGCGAAGAAACAGGATCCGAGCGGCGCGTTCGTGTGGACCACCTATGCCGCGCTGCAGTCGCTGCAGGCAGGTCTGAATCAGTCAGAAGATCCGGCTGAAATCGCCAAATATCTGAAAGGGGCTACGGTCGATACCGTAATGGGGCCGCTCACCTGGAACGAGAAGGGCGACCTGAAGGGCTTCGAGTTCGGCGTGTTTACCTGGCATGCTAATGGTACGGCGACCGACGCCAAATAATTTAACCTGCGCCTTTCACGCCGCAGAGGCGTTGTCTGCGCCCCTCAACCCCGGTCACTTACTGATGTAAGCTTCCGGGGTTGAGGGGCTTGACGCCTTTCTGCATCGCGAAATGCTGGGTTAAATAGACGAACACGCCCTGCTGACGCTTAGCTGAGTGGGCTACAGATTTGCAAACATCTGCGAGTCGGTAGCCAGGGTAAGGCGTTACGCCGCAATCCGGGAATATTCGGCCTTCTTTCGCCGATTTAGTGATTTTTTACCCAACCGCCGGTTTGCGCGCTAAAGTCCAGCGCCTGCATAAACGCCGCCATCACGCCGCGGTCTTCCACGCCGACATCCGCGATCCGCCAGCTGGTGATTTCTGGATTATCCTTTAGCGCTTCTTCCACTAAATATTGTCCGACGCCGCGACGGCGGGTCACTTCACGCACGCATAGCGCGCCGAGCTCGCCCTCAACGCCGTTCAGCGTTACGCGAACCGCTGCCAGCAGGCGCTCATTGAAGCGGGCGGCATAAATACGATGGCTCTCATCTAACGGCAGCGCCGCGAGATCCTGCGACGGCCAGATTTTACCTAAGTCGATGCGATCCTGATCGCTGAAGTGCTGTAAACGAATAATGGTCAGTTTCATACGCGAGGGTCCAGTCAAAACGGATGCGTTAGTGTATCCAAATTCCCCGCCGGGCGGAGCGCCCTTTTTTGCCTGTTCATCAGGGGATTCGTTTTCCTGAAAGGAGCAGGGTAGTGCAATTCATCATGGATCGAAAAATAAGCAGAATTTTAACCTGATATGTAGCGTTTTATTCCGCCTTATGTATCGTTATTTTATGCTGTTTACTGGACTTTTTTTGTTTATCTTCCAGCAAATACAGAATATTATCTTTGCTTAATCGCCTGAAAAATAGAGATTTTACTCTGGATTCAGGCAAAAAACCTCGCTAAACCATTAAAGATAATGGTAAAAGTAGCGTTGTTTAATAAAAGCACAGAATGCTTTTTAACCATAAAAATACAAAATATTTACACCACATCACGAACGGGGTTCTGCAGCATGAAAAGGAACGCGAAAACGGTTATCGCGGGGTTAGTCGCACTGGCGATGTCCCAGGCGGCTTTTGCCAAAGATATTAAGGTCGCCGTTGTTGGCGCAATGTCTGGCCCGGTAGCCCAGTGGGGCGATATGGAATTCAACGGCGCGCGCCAGGCGATCAAAGATATTAACGCCCAGGGCGGCATCAAGGGCGATAAGCTGGTTGCCGTGGAGTACGATGACGCCTGCGACCCGAAACAGGCCGTTGCGGTGGCGAATAAAATCGTCAATGACGGTATTCAGTACGTTATCGGCCACCTGTGTTCTTCTTCCACTCAGCCGGCATCCGATATCTATGAAGATGAAGGCATTCTGATGATCTCCCCGGGAGCAACCAACCCGGAGCTGACCCAGCGCGGCTATCAGTACATCATGCGTACCGCCGGTCTGGACTCTTCGCAGGGGCCGACCGCCGCAAAATACATCATGGAAACCGTCAAACCGCAGCGTATTGCTATCATTCATGATAAGCAGCAGTACGGTGAAGGCCTGGCGCGTTCTGTCCAGGAGAGCCTGAAAAAAGGCGGCGCGAATATCGTCTTCTTCGACGGCATTACCGCCGGTGAAAAAGACTTCTCCGCGCTGCTGGCGCGCCTGAAAAAAGAGAATATCGACTTCGTTTACTACGGCGGCTACTACCCGGAAATGGGCCAGATGCTGCGCCAGGCGCGCTCCGTGGGCCTGAAAACCGTGTTTATGGGCCCGGAAGGCGTGGGTAACGCGTCGCTGTCCAACATCGCGGGCGATGCGGCGGAAGGCATGCTGGTCACGATGCCGAAACGCTATGACCAGGACCCGGCCAACAGCGCTATCGTTGACGCGCTCAAAGCAGAGAAGAAAGACCCGAGCGGTCCGTATGTCTGGATCACCTACGCCGCCGTGCAGTCTCTGGCGCAGGCGATGGACCGGGCCGCAAGCCAGGAGCCGCTGGATTTAATCAAAGATCTGAAAGCTCACGGCGCGAAAACCGTGATTGGGCCGCTGAATTGGGACGAAAAAGGCGATTTGAAGGGATTTGAGTTTGGTGTCTTCCAGTGGCACGCGGACGGGTCATCCACCCTCGCGAAATAAGCCATAAGACAAGTTATCCCACCGCCCGCGCAAAGCGGGCGGGTAGAAAAAGGTTACCTTATGTCCGAGCAGTTTCTCTATTTTCTGCAGCAGATGTTTAACGGCGTCACGCTGGGAAGCACCTACGCGCTGATTGCCATCGGCTATACCATGGTGTACGGCATTATCGGCATGATCAACTTCGCCCACGGCGAGGTCTATATGATTGGCAGCTACGTCTCCTTCATGATCATTGCCGCCCTGATGATGATGGGCATTGATACCAGCTGGCTGCTGGTTGCCGCCGGATTCGTCGGCGCTATCGTCATTGCCAGCGCCTACGGCTGGAGTATCGAACGCGTGGCCTACCGGCCCGTGCGCAGCTCCAAACGCCTGATTGCGCTGATCTCCGCCATCGGGATGTCCATCTTCCTGCAAAACTACGTCAGCCTGACGGAAGGTTCGCGCGATGTCGCGCTGCCAAGCCTGTTTAACGGCCAGTGGACGGTGGGCAGCAGCGACAACTTCTCCGCGACCATTACCACCATGCAGCTGGTTATCTGGGTGGTGACGTTTATCGCGATGCTGGCGCTGACGCTGTTTATCCGCTATTCCCGCATGGGGCGCGCCTGCCGCGCCTGCGCGGAAGATCTGAAAATGGCCAGCCTGCTCGGGATTAACACCGACCGCGTGATTGCGCTGACGTTTGTTATCGGTGCGGCAATGGCGGCGGTTGCCGGGGTTCTGCTCGGTCAGTTTTACGGCGTTATCAACCCGTACATCGGCTTTATGGCCGGGATGAAGGCCTTCACCGCGGCGGTTCTTGGCGGTATCGGCAGCATTCCTGGGGCGATGATCGGCGGGCTGATCCTCGGTATCGCCGAAGCGCTCTCTTCTGCCTATCTCAGCACGGAATATAAAGACGTGGTCTCCTTCGCGCTGCTGATCCTGGTTCTGCTGGTGATGCCTACCGGTATCCTGGGTCGTCCGGAGGTAGAAAAAGTATGAAACCGATGCATTTTGCGATGGCGCTGCTGTCCGCGGTGATGTTCTTTATTCTGGCGGGCGTCTTTATGGGCGTGCAGCTGGAGCTGGACGGCACCAAACTGGTGGTGGATACCGCCGCCGATATCCGCTGGCAGTGGATCTATATCGGTACCGCAGTGGTCTTCTTCTTCCAGCTGCTGCGTCCTGTTTTCCAGAAAACCATTAAGAACGTCTCCGGGCCGAAGTTTATTCTGCCGGCTATCGACGGTTCGACGGTAAAACAGAAGCTGTTCCTGATCGCCCTGCTGGTTATCGCCGTGGCGTGGCCGTTTATGGTGTCGCGCGGGACGGTGGATATCGCTACCCTGACGATGATCTATATCATCCTCGGCCTGGGACTTAACGTGGTGGTGGGGCTTTCCGGCCTGTTAGTGCTGGGCTACGGCGGCTTTTATGCCATCGGCGCCTATACCTTTGCGCTACTGAACCACTATTACGGCCTGGGGTTCTGGACCTGTCTGCCGCTGGCGGGGCTGGTGTCGGCGGCAGCGGGCTTCCTGCTTGGCTTCCCGGTCCTGCGTCTGCGCGGCGACTATCTGGCGATTGTCACGCTCGGCTTCGGCGAAATCGTGCGCATCCTGCTGCTTAACAACACCGAAATAACCGGCGGCCCGAACGGCATTAGCCAGATCCCAAAACCGACGCTCTTCGGCCTTGAATTTAGCCGCAGCGCCCGTGAAGGCGGCTGGGATACGTTCAGCAACTTCTTTGGCGTGAAGTACGACCCCTCCGATCGCGTCATTTTCCTCTACCTGGTCGCTCTGCTGCTGGTGGTGTTAAGTCTGTTCGTGATTAACCGTCTGCTGCGGATGCCGCTGGGCCGCGCGTGGGAAGCGCTGCGCGAAGATGAAATCGCCTGTCGCTCGCTGGGCCTCAGCCCGACGCGCATCAAGCTGACCGCTTTTACCATCAGCGCCGCGTTTGCCGGTTTTGCCGGCACCTTGTTCGCCGCCCGTCAGGGCTTCGTCAGCCCGGAATCCTTTACCTTCGCCGAGTCGGCCTTTGTGCTGGCGATTGTGGTTCTCGGCGGTATGGGTTCGCAGTTCGCGGTGATCCTGGCGGCGGTTCTGCTGGTAGTTTCGCGCGAGCTGATGCGTGATTTCAATGAATACAGCATGCTGATGCTGGGTGCGCTGATGGTACTGATGATGATCTGGCGTCCGCAGGGGCTTCTGCCGATGACCCGTCCACAGCTGAAGCTGAAAAATGGGCAGGCCAAAGAAGGAGAGCAGGCATGAGTCAGCCATTATTATCCGTAAACGGTCTGATGATGCGTTTTGGCGGCCTGCTGGCGGTCAACAACGTGTCGCTGGAGCTGCGCGAGCGGGAAATCGTTTCGCTTATCGGCCCTAACGGCGCGGGCAAAACCACCGTCTTCAACTGCCTGACCGGTTTCTATAAGCCAACCGGCGGCACCATTATGCTGCGCGACCAGCACCTGGAAGGGCTGCCGGGCCAGCAGATCGCCCGCATGGGCGTGGTGCGAACTTTCCAGCACGTGCGTCTGTTCCGCGAAATGACGGTGATTGAAAACCTGCTGGTGGCGCAGCATCAGCAGCTGAAAACCGGGGTTTTCTCCGGCCTGCTGAAGACGCCATCCTTCCGCCGCGCCCAGAGCGAAGCGCTCGATCGCGCAGCGACCTGGCTTGAGCGTATCGGCCTGCTTGAGCACGCCAACCGTCAGGCCAGCAACCTGGCCTACGGCGACCAGCGTCGTCTGGAGATTGCCCGCTGTATGGTGACTCAGCCGGAAATCCTGATGCTGGATGAACCGGCGGCGGGGCTGAACCCGAAAGAGACCAAAGAGCTGGACGAACTGATCGCCGAGCTGCGCAGCCATCACAACACCACTATCCTGCTGATTGAGCACGATATGAAGCTGGTGATGGGCATTTCCGACCGTATTTACGTGGTAAACCAGGGTACGCCGCTGGCCAACGGTACGCCGGAAGAGATCCGCAACAACCCGGACGTGATCCGCGCATACCTTGGTGAGGCATAAGATGGAAAAAGTGATGTTATCTTTTGACAACGTCAGCGCGCACTACGGCAAGATCCAGGCGCTGCACAACGTCAGCCTGCATATCAATCAGGGAGAGATTGTCACCCTGATTGGCGCGAACGGCGCGGGGAAAACCACCCTGCTGGGCACCCTGTGCGGCGACCCGCGCGCCTCCAGCGGACGCGTGGTGTTCGACGGTAAAGATATTACCGACTGGCAGACGGCGAAAATCATGCGCGAAGCGGTGGCGATTGTACCGGAAGGGCGTCGCGTCTTCTCGCGGATGACGGTGGAAGAGAACCTGGCGATGGGCGGTTTCTTTGCCGACCGCGACCAGTTCCAGACCCGCATCAAGTGGGTCTATGAGCTGTTTCCGCGCCTGCATGAGCGTCGGGTTCAGCGGGCGGGCACCATGTCCGGCGGCGAGCAGCAGATGCTGGCCATCGGTCGCGCGCTAATGAGCCAGCCGCGCCTGCTGCTGTTGGATGAGCCTTCGCTCGGTCTGGCGCCGATCATCATTCAGCAAATCTTCGACACCATTGAACAGCTGCGCGAGCAGGGGATGACCATCTTCCTCGTCGAGCAGAACGCCAACCAGGCGCTGAAGCTGGCCGACCGCGGCTACGTGCTGGAAAACGGCCACGTGGTGCTGGAGGATACCGGCGACGCGCTGCTGGCGAATGAAGCGGTACGTAGCGCCTATCTGGGCGGCTAGTGAAGTCAAAACGCCCGGCGTCTGCCGGGCGTTTTGCTGGATTCCTACAGCTCCAGAGAGCGCTTCCACAACATAAAATCATACTGTTCGAGCGCATCCGCTTTGGTGCGCCAGGTTCCGCTGGCGGTGGCGATGATTTTCTCAAACAGGCCGTCGGCGATGTCCGCCAGCGGCGTACCTTCGATAATCGGCCCGCAGTCATAATCGATAATGTCCGGCATCTTTTTCGCCAGCGCGGAGTTGGTTGAAACCTTAAGCACCGGCACGATGGGGTTTCCCGTCGGCGTACCTAACCCGGTTGAGAAGATCACCACGTTGCACCCCGCCGCGACCAGGCCCGTTACCGCATCCACATCGTTGCCCGGCGTACAGACCAGCGAAAGGCCGCTTTCTCCCATCGGTTCGGCATAGTCGCATACCGCGCTTACCGGCGCCCTGCCGCCTTTTTTCGCCGCGCCGGCGGATTTGATAGCGTCAGTGATCAGCCCATCGGCAATGTTTCCCGGGCTGGGATTATCGGCGATGGTGGTGCCGAAGAAGTTCGCGACATGCTCATAGTTTTTCATCAGCGACAGAAACTTCTCTTTCAGCTCGCGGGTCGTGCAGCGCTGAACGATATCCCCTTCCGCGCCGCACAGCTCGGGGAATTCCGCCAGCCCCGACGCGCCGCCGAGGGCGACAAGACGATCTGAAACCTCACCCATCGCCGGGTTTGCGCTGATCCCCGAGAAACCGTCGGAGGCGCCGCACTTCACGCCGATTTTGAG
This sequence comes from Klebsiella grimontii, assembly GCF_900200035.1. Classification (GTDB taxonomy): domain Bacteria; phylum Pseudomonadota; class Gammaproteobacteria; order Enterobacterales; family Enterobacteriaceae; genus Klebsiella; species Klebsiella grimontii. The sequence continues at coordinate 97,720 of NZ_FZTC01000052.1, read as the reverse complement.
CCGGGAGAGTGGGACGTTCTGCCGCTCGGCGACGGGGGCTTCGCGGATCGCGTTATAGGTTTCGGTCAACGCATCCTGCATCATTTTTTCTTCGCTACTCCAGTCCTGCTGCCTGAAATAAATAATCGGTTTGCTGAAGTTCGGGTTGCGCTTCGCCAGCGCGGCCTTGAAATCGACAATTCGCGCTTTTTCACAGCCGAGGGCAAAGACCGTCACCCCAAGAACGTTGGGATGATCGGAATAGGCGGCCAGCACGTCGCACATGGTCATGCTGTCCGAGGTGGCGCCGCCGCAGCCGGAGTTGACGGTAATACAGCGGATACCGTCAAGATGCGGGAAGGGCAGATGCCGGGTATCGTTTAAGGCCCCCGCCGAGGTCACCTGGCGAGCAAAATTTTTCAGGCCGTTATTGGCGTAGCCGAGAGCGTCGTTTAATGCGTCGGTGACGCGCTGAACGTTGCGGTTTTCACAGAATACCAGCGGAATGACCAGCCAGTAGTTCGCGGTGGCGACCCGGCCATCTTCACGAACGATCCCCTTAAACGTCCGCTGCTGCCAGGCGGACACATCGGGCTGCTGCCAGTCATAAGGCGCGACGTCGTCAAGCGAAACCTGGGCCGCGTAGTGTTTGATATTGTCGGTAGTGATGGCTTCGCCGCGGGCAATGGGCCGCGTCGCTTTGCCGACCGGTACGCCGTACAGCGAAACGATATCGCCGGGCGCAATATCCTCGGTGGCGAATTTATGCTTGGCTTTGACATCGCTACGCAGAACGTAGGCTTCATCGTTCCAGTTTACCTGCTGCTCTTTGCGTAAGTCCTGCAGCGCAACGATCAGGTTATCGGTAGGGTCAATTTTTAAGATGGTCTGCATGTTATTTATCCTTTGTTATACGCGCGTCAGGACTTAGTGATGGGGGACCGCGACGCCGTTTGTCGCTTTTCTGCCCGCGAGGGCGGCAATCAGCAGCGCACAGCAGACGGTGATAAGCGACAAGGCGACTAGCCCCGCCGAATCGTTGCCGAAGAAGGCATCGACCTCAACGCGAATCAGCGGCGCGAGGAAGCTGCAAAATGCGCCCATGGTGGTGCAAAAGCCGATACTGGCGGCCAGCGCTGAGCCTGACACAATCTGCGCCGGGAAAGTCCAGAAGATAGGTTGCACGGAGAGGAAGCCGATGGCCGATAGCGAGAGCGCGGCAATGGCGAGTACCGGGCCGGACCAGGCGGAAACAAACAGCCCCAGCGCCGCAGCCAGCATACAGATGACCGAAATCAGTACCCGGCGGGCCGGCATTTTGTCCGCCAGACGCGGAATGTAATAGACGCCGACGGCGGAGCAGGCCCAGGGAATGGCGGCGACCAGCGACTCCTTAAAGCCGAGCGTGGAGCCCATTAGCGAGGCGACTTGCGAAGGCAGGAAGAACATCAGCCCGTAAACGCTGATCTGGATGGTGCCGTAGATCAGCGCCAGGTGCCAGACTTTCAGGCTTTTCAGCGCGGTGCCGACGCTGCTGGTTTCCGTCTGCCGCTGCTCCTGCTGAAGCTGGGCAATCAGCGCCTTTTTCTCTTCGTCGTTGAGGAAGCGCGCTTTGGCTGGCGTATCGTCAAGCCAGAACCAGGCGAAGATCCCCATGATGACCGCCGGAATGCCTTCGATAAAGAACATCCAGAACCAGCCGGGCCTGCCGAGGAAGCCGTGCATTTCCAGAAGCGCCCCGGAGATAGGCGAGCCTAAGGTTAACGCCAGCGGTACGCCGAGCACGAAGATACCGACGACGGAGGCGCGAACTTTATTGGGAAAGTAGATGGAGGCCAGCAGCAGGATACCGGGATAAAAACCGGCTTCGCCTAATCCCAGTAAAAAGCGCAGGACGATAAACTGGGTTTCCGTCTGCACCAGCCCGGTAAGGGCAGAGAGGACGCCCCACAGCACGGTGGTGATACTTAACCATTTCTGCGCGCCGATTTTATTGAGGATCAGGTTGGCGGGGATGCCAAACAGCGCATAGGCGGCGAAAAAGATCCCCGCGCCGAGGGCAAAAGCGGAATTGGAGAGCCCAATATCCACCTGCATCGCCTCTTTGGCGAATCCCACGTTCACCCTGTCGATAAAGGCGATGAAGTACAAAATAAACATCAGCGGCACCAGACGCTTCCATGATTTGGTAATCGCTGAATTGAGGGCCGGATTATCGTAAGCTGTGATGGTTTTCATAATACCTCCACGTAGGGGTCAGGCATTAATTTCAATACCCGCACGGGAAAGTATCCGCTGAATACTTTCGGTCTGGCAGGTGGCGAGCGAGCTAAACGGTGGCGTGCAGCGGTCGGACTGAATAATTCCGCGCAGCTGTAATGCTTTTTTAAATGTTGGAATGAACGGATCGTTAACCGCGTAAATATCCATTAACCCATCCACTTTTTGTTGATACCGCCTAATTTGCGGTAAATCGTTATCGCTAAATGCCTGCATCCAGTCGCGGAATAGCTCAGGGCAAATATTGGATAACCCGCCGATACATCCATTGCCTCCTGACAGGACATTGTGCGCGAAGTTATTGTCATAACCGGCGTAGACTTCAAAATACGGCAGCTCAGATTTTACCTGGCGAATCACCTGCGACGTATGATTGGTGTCCGGAATAGTATCTTTAAGACCGATAATGTTTGGGAACTCTCTGGCGAGTCGTAAACAGACCTCCGGCGAGACGGAATAGCCGGTGCGCTCCGGAAAGTTATAGATGAATATTTTGGCGGCGGTGCGGCGAGCAATCTGGCTATAAAAGGTATAAATGCCTTCATCCGTCAGGCGGAAGTACCACGGGCTGATAATCATGACGCCATCCAGCCCGCACTCATCAGCGTAGTTTGCCAGCTCTACGCATTCGTCAATATCCATGCGGCTGGCTCCCGCATAGGCCTTTATTCCCTGACGGGGGAATTCTGCCGCCATTTGAATTATCTGACGTGATGTTTTCATATCCAGCGAGAAAAACTCGCCGGTACTGCCCATGACGACAAATCCCGATACGCTGTTTTTAATGAAATCGTACAGGCGAAAGTTTCCGTCAGGATCCAGCCTGCCCTGCTCATCAAAAACCGTTATTGCCGGGGTGATATAACGACTTTGCATATTTAACCTCTTTGTTTGTTCGTATATACAAACTGTGTTTGTATTTGCGATTAGGCATAAGTAAACATGCCCTCGACGTGAAGTCAAATGACGCAAAAGACGTATGGGTGATTGGTTAAATCAATGAATAGACGGGGAATTATGCAGAAGAATCGGGCGCCGCGGTGGATCATTAAATATCGGTATTGTGTGGGTAATCACAATTACGCTGGCGCCGTTGGCGAATAAATCAGTAATTTTTGATATCCGGCAGCTTGTTGAGCACGCTCTCAATACGACCCTTTGCCTCTTTTAACGCGCGAATGACCTGCTGCGTTTTCTCATCGCTGGCGCGGAAAGAGGGCAAGGAGACGCTGATCGCCGCCAGAATGACGCCTTTCTGCAGCAGCGGCACCGCGAAGCAAATAGTGTCATCGTTGATTTCCCGATCGTCCATGGCATAACCGCTGGCGGCGACCCGTTCCAGCTGCTGGCGAAGCTGAGCCATATTGGTCACGCTGCGGGCGGTAACGGAGGGAAAACCCTGCGGATAGAGCTCGAGAATCTCTTCGTCGCGGTGCTTATGCAGCAGCGCTTTGCCCAGCGCAGAGCAGATCGCCGGAAGGCGAGTCCCTACCTTAGAGACCAGCTGCACGGTTTGGTCGCCCTGGACTTTATCAACATAGAGCACCCAGGCGTCATCCAGAATGCCGAGCTGACAAACTTCATTGCATTCGTTGACCACCGCGTGCATTTCGCTATTGATCGTTTTCAGCCAGAACTCTTTTTCCACCGTTGAGCTGGCCAGCACCGCGCATGAGATACCCAGCGTGTAAATACCGTTGCGATCGTCGTGGCTGATATATTTCCGGTACTGCAGTGATTTGAGGATCGGGAAAATGGTTCCCTTTGAAATATCCGTCTTGAGCGATAGCTCGGAAAGCGTCATTCCGTCCGCGTTGGCTAAGGTTTCCAGAATGAGTAAAACGCGCTCGGTAGGTTTATGCAGCGTCTTCATATTTTTCCTTGTGACGGCTCGCCGGAGAGTGCTCTTTAACGAACCCTATTTAACTACAGATCCCTGATTATCTGTAGTCTGCGCGGGCGCTCTTTTTCGCTTTGCCATTTCCCTGCCACTTTTTTTTCACCGTTTCATCATGTTTTTGCCAATTTATTGTAATATTTTTGTAATGCAATAGTTATTTTTCTGTCATTCGAGCATGTCATGTTACCCCCGCGAACATAAAACGCGTGAAATCGCGCATCCGGAACAACAAGAGAGATAACCGATGATATCGTTACGACATACAGCTTTAGGACTGGCGCTCAGCCTGGCATTTGCCGGACAAGCCCTGGCGGTAACCACTATCCCGTTCTGGCATTCGATGGAAGGGGAGTTGGGGAAAGAAGTTGATTCACTGGCGCAACGTTTCAACGCAGCCAACCCGGACTACAAAATTGTTCCGGTATACAAAGGCAACTACGAACAGAGCCTGAGCGCCGGCATCGCCGCCTTCCGTACCGGCAACGCGCCGGCTATTCTGCAGGTTTATGAGGTCGGCACCGCGACGATGATGGCCTCTAAGGCGATAAAGCCGGTCTATCAGGTGTTCAGCGATGCGGGCATTCAGTTTGATGAAACGCAGTTCGTGCCTACCGTCTCCGGTTATTACACCGACTCCAAAACCGGCCATCTGCTCTCCCAGCCGTTTAACAGCTCCACGCCGGTGCTGTACTACAACAAAGACGCCTTTAAAAAAGCCGGTTTAGACCCGGAACAGCCGCCGAAAACCTGGCAGGATCTGGCGGCGTATACCGCGAAGCTGAAGGCCGCCGGGATGAAGTGCGGCTACGCCAGCGGCTGGCAGGGCTGGATCCAGATTGAAAACTTCAGCGCCTGGCACGGCCTGCCGGTCGCCACTAAAAACAACGGCTTCGACGGTACCGATGCGGTACTGGAGTTCAACAAGCCAGAGCAGGTGAAGCATATCGCCCTGCTCGCAGAGCTGAACAAGAAAGGCGACTTCAGCTACTTTGGGCGCAAAGACGAGTCAACCGAGAAGTTCTATAACGGCGACTGCGCCATCACCACCGCTTCCTCCGGCTCGCTGGCGGATATCCGTCAGTATGCGAAGTTCAACTATGGCGTAGGCATGATGCCGTACGACGCCGACGTGAAGGGTGCGCCGCAAAACGCCATTATCGGCGGGGCCAGCCTGTGGGTGATGCAGGGTAAAGACAAAGAAACCTATACCGGGGTCGCCAAATTCCTCGATTTCCTGACTAAGCCGGAAAATGCCGCCGAATGGCATCAGAAAACCGGCTATCTGCCGATTACCACCGCCGCTTACAACCTGACCCGCGAACAGGGTTTCTATGATAAGAACCCCGGCGCCGATATCGCGACGCGCCAGATGCTGAACAAGCCGCCGCTGCCGTTCACCAAAGGTCTGCGCCTGGGCAATATGCCGCAGATCCGCACCATCGTTGATGAAGAACTGGAAAGCGTATGGACCGGTAAGAAAACGCCTCAGCAGGCGCTGGACGCGGCCGTTGAGCGCGGTAATCAGCTGCTGCGCCGTTTCGAGCAGTCAACGAAGTCGTAATCTTATAGCCAGCCCCTCACCCTCTCCCCGCCGGGGAGAGGGGATCGCCCGGAGCCGTCTTTTCACCCTCATCCGTTTAGGGAGAGGGCCGGGATGAGGGGAAACCAACTCAGAGTTTAACTATGTCATCATCCCGTCCGGTGTTCCGCTCGCGTTGGCTGCCCTATCTGCTGGTCGCGCCGCAGCTGGTCATCACCGTCATCTTTTTTATCTGGCCCGCGGGCGAAGCGCTGTGGTATTCGCTGCAGAGCGTCGATCCGTTTGGGCTCTCCAGCCAGTTTGTCGGCCTGGATAACTTTTTAGCCCTCTTCCAGGACCCGTACTACCTGGACTCCTTCTGGACCACCATTAAGTTCAGCACGATGGTTACCGTCAGCGGCCTGCTGATCTCGCTATTTTTCGCCGCGCTGGTGGATTACGTGGTGCGCGGCAGCCGTTTCTATCAGACGCTGATGCTGCTGCCCTATGCCGTTGCGCCCGCGGTGGCGGCGGTGCTGTGGATCTTCTTGTTCAACCCCGGCCGCGGGCTAATTACCCATCTCCTCGGTGAGATGGGCTACGACTGGAACCACGCGCAGAACAGCGGCCAGGCGATGTTCCTCGTGGTTTTCGCCTCGGTGTGGAAGCAGATTAGTTACAACTTCCTGTTCTTCTTCGCCGCGCTGCAATCGATTCCTCGCTCGCTGGTAGAAGCCGCCGCCATTGACGGCGCCGGCCCGGTTCGCCGCTTCTTCAGGCTGGCGTTGCCGCTGATCGCCCCGGTGAGCTTTTTTCTGCTGGTGGTCAATCTGGTGTACGCCTTCTTTGATACCTTCCCGGTTATCGATGCCGCAACCGGCGGCGGGCCGGTTCAGGCGACGACGACGCTGATTTATAAGATCTATCGTGAAGGTTTTGCCGGGCTCGACCTTTCCGCTTCCGCCGCCCAGTCGGTGGTGCTGATGTTCCTCGTCATTATTCTGACGGTGGTGCAGTTCCGCTACGTTGAAAGAAAGGTGCGCTACCAATGATTGAGAACCGTCGCGGGCTGACGATTTTCAGCCACACCATGCTGATTTTAGGGATTGCGGTCATTCTGTTCCCGCTGTACGTCGCCTTTGTCGCGGCGACGCTGGACAGTAAAGCGGTCTTTGACACGCCGATGACGCTGATCCCCGGCGGGCATCTGCTCGAAAACATGAAATTTATCTGGGTGAACGGCGTAGGAGCCAACAGTGCGCCGTTCTGGCTGATGATGCTCAACAGCTTCATCATGGCCTTCGGCATTACGGTGGGTAAAATTACGGTCTCGATTCTCTCCGCTTTCGCCATCGTCTGGTTTCGTTTTCCGCTGCGCAATCTGTTCTTCTGGATGATCTTTATCACGCTGATGCTGCCGGTTGAGGTGCGTATTTTCCCGACGGTGGAAGTGATCGCCAACCTGAAAATGCTCGACAGCTATGCCGGGCTTACGTTGCCGCTGATGGCCTCGGCCACCGCGACCTTCCTGTTTCGCCAGTTCTTTATGACCCTGCCGGACGAGCTGATTGAAGCGGCGCGTATCGATGGCGCGTCGCCGATGCGCTTCTTCCGCGACATCGTGCTGCCGCTGTCGAAAACCAACCTGGCGGCGCTGTTCGTCATCACCTTTATCTACGGCTGGAACCAGTATCTGTGGCCGCTGCTGATCATTACCGACGTGAATCTCGGCACGGCGGTCGCGGGCATCAAAGGGATGATCGCCATCGGCCAGGGCACCACGCAGTGGAATCAGGTGATGGCGGCGATGCTGCTCACGCTGATTCCTCCGGTTGTCATCGTTTTAGCCATGCAGCGCGCGTTTGTGCGTGGTTTAGTGGATAGTGAGAAATAAAATGGCAGGACTTAAGCTACAGGCAGTAACCAAAAGCTGGGATGGCAAAACCCAGGTGATCCAACCGTTGACGCTGGACGTCGCGGACGGCGAATTTATTGTGATGGTGGGCCCCTCGGGCTGCGGAAAATCAACTCTGCTGCGCATGGTGGCGGGTCTGGAGCGGGTCACCAGCGGCGATATCTGGATCGACCGCAAGCGCGTCACCGAAATGGAGCCGAAAGATCGCGGCATTGCGATGGTGTTCCAGAACTACGCCCTCTATCCGCATATGAGCGTGGAAGAGAATATGGCGTGGGGCCTGAAAATTCGCGGTTTGGGTAAAGGATTAATTGCTGAGCGCGTCCAGGAGGCGGCGCGCATTCTGGAGCTGGATGGCCTGCTGAAGCGCCGTCCGCGCGAGCTTTCCGGCGGGCAGCGCCAGCGCGTGGCGATGGGGCGGGCTATCGTACGCGACCCGGCGGTATTTCTGTTTGATGAGCCGCTCTCCAACCTTGATGCGAAACTGCGCGTGCAGATGCGTCTTGAACTGCAGCACCTGCATCGTCGGCTGAAAACCACCTCGCTGTACGTGACCCACGATCAGGTGGAGGCGATGACCCTCGCGCAGCGGGTGATGGTGATGAATAAAGGCGTTGCCGAGCAGATTGGCACACCGGTTGAGGTCTACGAAAAACCGGCCAGCCGCTTTGTGGCGAGCTTTATCGGCAGCCCGGCAATGAACCTGCTGGAAGGCCGGGTCAGCGACGACGGTAGCCGCTTCGAGCTTGCAGGCGGGATGCTTTTACCGATCAACAGCGAACATCGCCGCTATGCCGGGCGTAAGATGACGCTGGGTATCCGTCCGGAACATTTTGCATTAAGCTCCCAGGCGGAAGGTGGCGTACCGCTGGTGATGGATACGCTGGAAATTTTAGGCGCCGATAACCTCGCCCACGGGCGCTGGGGTGAGCAGAAGCTGGTGGTCCGGCTGCCGCACCAGCAGCGACCGCAGGCGGGCAGTACCCTGTGGCTGCATCTGCCGCAGGAAAGTCTGCACCTTTTTGATAGTGAAACAGGACAACGCGCATGAGTCACTGGCCTTATCCCCCTATCGTCGCCCACCGCGGCGGCGGTAAACTGGCCCCGGAAAATACCCTGGCGGCTATCGATACCGGCGCTCGTTACGGCCATACGATGATTGAGTTTGATGCGAAGTTATCGAAAGACGGGCAGATTTTTTTACTGCACGACGACAATCTCGAACGCACCAGCAACGGCTGGGGCGTGGCGGGCGATCTGACGTGGAGCGATCTGCTGAAAGTGGATGCCGGCAACTGGTACAGCGGCGAGTTCAAAGGCGAGCCGCTGCCGCTGCTGAGCGAGGTCGCGGACCGCTGCCGTCTGCACGGCATGATGGCGAATATCGAAATTAAACCGACCACTGGTACCGGTCCGCTGACCGGTAAAGCGGTAGCGCTGGCGGCGCGTGAGCTCTGGCAGGGCATGACCCCGCCGCTACTCTCGTCGTTTGAAATCGATGCCCTGGAAGCCGCGCGGGAAGCCGCCCCCGAGCTGCCGCGCGGGCTGCTGCTGGATGAGTGGCGGAACGATTGGCGCGAACTGACCGCGCGCCTCGGCTGCATCTCTCTTCATCTCAACCATAAGCTGCTGGATGAAGCGCGCGTGGCGAGCCTGAAGGCCGCGGGCCTGCATATTCTGGTGTATACCGTTAACAAACCGCAGCGCGCCGCCGAGCTGCTGCGTTGGGGCGTGGACAGCATCTGCACCGATGCGATTGACGTCATCGGCCCCAACTTCCCGGCGTAATCTGCGCCTGCGTCAGGCGGCCCTTACGGGGTCGTCTGGCGCTGCAGCATCCCACCGTTGGTGTTTGGCAGAGGCTGCTGCCGGTTCAGGTTGTCATTCTGCTGTACCCGCTGCCGGTCGTTATTCAACTGCGTCTGCAGATGCTGCTGCTGCGCGCGCGACTGGTTCTGAATACTCTGTTTCAGATTGTTTTGCTGCTGCATTTGCTGGGTTTGCATCTGATTTTGCATCCGCTGCTGGCTGGGCACCACGTACCCCGGCTGATTGGGGTTATTGTCGATATTGATCGGCTGCGCCAGGACGCTCAGCGGCAGCAGCGCCGCCAGATATAACATAGCTTTCATTGTTCTCTCCTCCCTTTCATGGGATCTCTTAAGTTTACCCTCTTTCCGGCACAACAATGATTTTTTAAGACTTATCATCCAGGATTATGGGTAAATAAAAACATCATTCAGGAGTATGACAATGATAAAAACAACGTTCTGGCGTCAGGTGGTTATCGCTGCGTTGCTGGCGGGCGGCAGTTTTACCGTCGCGGCAAATCCCGCTCCTCCGCCGGTGTCTTATGGTGTAGAGGAAGATGTTTTTCATCCGGTCCGCGCTCAGCAGGGGATGGTGGCCTCGGTGGACGCGCTGGCAACGAAGGTCGGCGTGGATATTCTGCGTCAGGGCGGCAACGCGGTGGATGCCGCCGTGGCGGTGGGCTACGCGCTGGCGGTTACCCATCCGCAGGCCGGTAATATCGGCGGCGGCGGCTTTATGATGCTGCGTACCAAAGACGGTAATACCACGGCGATCGACTTCCGCGAGATGGCGCCGGAACAGGCTACCCGCGATATGTTTCTCGACGACCAGGGCAACCCGGACAGTAAGAAATCGCTGACCTCGCATCTGGCTTCCGGTACGCCGGGTACCGTGGCCGGCTTCTCCCTGGCGCTGGAGAAATACGGCACGATGCCGCTCAACAAAGTGATTCGCCCGGCGATTAAGCTGGCCGAAGAGGGCTTCACGGTCAACGATGCGCTGGCCGATGACTTGAAAACCTACGGTAGCGAAGTGATCCCCGACCATGCCAACAGCCGGGCTATCTTCTGGAAAAACGGCGAGCCGCTGAAAAAGGGCGATAAGCTGGTGCAAAAACAACTGGGGAAAAGCCTGGAACTGATTGCCGAGCTGGGACCGGACGCGTTCTATAAAGGCGTGATTGCCGACCAGATTGCCGCTGAGATGAAGAATCACGGCGGGCTTATCACCAAAGCGGACCTGGCGAATTACAAAGCGGTCGAACGTACGCCGGTGAGCGGCGAATATCGCGGCTACCAGGTGTTCTCAATGCCGCCGCCTTCATCCGGCGGCATTCATATCGTGCAGATCCTGAATATCCTGGAAAACTTCGATATGCATAAGTACGGCTTCGGCAGCGCCGATGCCATGCAGGTGATGGCGGAAGCTGAAAAACACGCCTATGCCGACCGTTCGGAATACCTTGGCGATCCGGACTTCGTCAAAGTGCCGTGGCAGGCGCTGACCAGCAAAGCGTACGCCAAATCGATTGCTGAACAGATTGATATCAATAAAGCGAAGCCGTCGAGCCAGATCCGTCCCGGCAAGCTGGCGCCGTACGAAAGCAATCAGACCACCCATTTCTCGGTGGTGGATAAAGACGGTAACGCCGTTGCGGTGACCTATACGCTGAATACGACCTTTGGCACCGGCATCGTGGCGGGGAACTCCGGCATTCTGCTGAATAATCAGATGGATGATTTCTCGGCTAAACCCGGCGTGCCGAACGTCTACGGGCTGGTGGGCGGTGACGCCAACGCCGTCGAGCCGAAAAAGCGCCCGCTGTCGTCGATGTCGCCAACGATTGTGGTGAAAGATGGCAAAACCTGGCTGGTAACCGGTAGTCCCGGAGGCAGCCGCATAATCACTACCGTACTGCAGATGGTGGTGAATACCATCGATTTTGGAATGAACGTCGCGGAAGCCACTAACGCCCCGCGCTTCCATCATCAATGGCTGCCGGATGAACTGCGGGTGGAGAAGGGATTCAGCCCGGATACGCTGAAGCTGCTGGAGAGCAAGGGGCAGAAAGTGGCGGTGAAAGAGGCGATGGGCAGCACCCAGAGTATTATGGTTGGCCCGGACGGCACGCTGTACGGCGCATCCGATCCGCGTTCCCCGGATGATTTAACGGCAGGGTATTAGGTTTACCCTCACTCCGACCCTCTCCCTGCCGGGAGAGGGTTAGTTGAGCGTCACCCCTTCAGCCGCGCCATAAAGTAGGCATCGACATATTCGCCGTTGCGCAGGGCGTATTTCTTGCCGGTCCCTTCGACAATAAAGCCAAATTTGCGGTAAAGCGCTACCGCGGAGGGATTATCCGTAAACACGGTTAACTCGATACGCTCGACGCGCAGCCAGTTATCACAGAGATTAATCATCTCGCGCATCAGCGCGCTGCCTACCCCACGACCGTGCGCCTGCGCGGCAACGCTAACGCCGAAGGTCGCGACGTGACTGCGGCGAGGATTGGGCTCCACGCTGAGCTTAAGATGGCCCACCACCTTTTCGTCGATTGTCGCGACCAGATGACGGCTACCGGGTTTCGGTTGCAGGCGTTCCTGCCACATTTCCATAGAAGGATGAGGAAGCTGTAGCGTGTCGTGATAGACCTCCGGAAGCGCAGTCATCTGGCGTAAAGGTTCCGCATCCCGTGGCTCGGCGTGGCGTATCACTATGTCGCTCATTCTTCATTTTCCTTTTTGGGTTAATCGTCCCTTTAAACATCACTGACTTTAAAAAAGGGATCAACGACTATTTTTTGCAAAAAGGAGTAGACAAGTGCGAATGAGAATGATTATTATTTCTCTGCATTCAGGGAGACCCTTGCGGAAAGCCTGAAAGCACGACATTGCTCACATTGCTTCCAGTATTACTTTAGCCAGCCGGGTGCTGGCTTTTTTTTTGCTTTTTTTCCGCCGCGCCCGGATGGCTGCTACTGCGCCTCAATCTTATCTTTAGTTTCAATAGCGGTATCCGCGATAAACCCCACGACGTTGCTCTTATCTGCCGCCGGCAGCAGTTCTGCCTGGCCGGAAAAAACACCGCCCTTTTTGATGGTCAGCGTGCGGTAGGCCAACGTGCCGGTAACGTTGCCGTTCTTATCGATTTCAATCGTCTCGCTGTGGCACTGGCCGATCACGCAGCCGTCGATAACCAGCTCGCGGCAGGTGATATTCCCCTCTACCAGACCGCCGGTCATGATCTTAATTTGACTCTCGCGCGCGTCGATATTGCCGCTTACGGTGCCGTAAATATCGACGTCTCCCTCGGCGATAATGTTTCCGTCAAAGCGGATACCGCTGGCGATAACCGTGGTGGCCGGTTTTCGGGCCACGGCGGATGGAGATTCACCGTTGAGTACCGCTGTATTCACCGCCGGTGGCGTAGCTTCAATGATTTTGTTTTTTTTAAACATATGGTTAATCCGCTGATATTGAAAATGAAAAACGAAGGAGGATAAGGAGAAAGAGCCCGATAGCCAGGCCAGATACGTGGATTCGAAGCACCAGGCCATCAGGCCAAGCAGCCAAAAGAGAAGGGCGCTATTTAAGGCGATATATTTGCTTTCCATGCGAACGAGATGGCTACTCCTTTAGTCATCGTATTTTGGGAAACGGTGGGCGCGCTGGATAAAAAACGTTCTTTTCCCGAGGGGTCCTCTTATCCAGAATTTAGCCTGCAGGGTCAATAAATTTGCGCGCTAAATTTAACATTTAAGAATTTGTCACACTCATTGAAGGGGTTAAGTTTGCAGCCAGCTTGCGCTATGGTTAACAGCAGAGACCTTAAATAAGGATAGCGTTATGACTTTGCACTGCGCATTTATTGGATTTGGCAAAAGCACCACCCGCTACCATCTTCCCTATGTCCTGCATCGAAAAGACCGCTGGCACGTGGCGCATATCTATCGCCGCAGCGCAAAGCCGGAAGAACAGGCACCGCAGTATTCGCACATCCACTTCACCAGCGACCTCGACGAAGTGCTTAACGACCCGCAGGTCAAACTGGTGATTGTCTGCACCCACGCGGACAGCCATTTTGCCTATGCGAAACGAGCGCTGGAGGCGGGCAAAAATGTGCTGGTTGAAAAGCCCTTTACCCCGACGCTTGAGGAGGCAAAAACGCTATTCGCCCTGGCGAAAAGCAAGGGACTGACGGTCACGCCGTACCAGAATCGTCGTTTCGACTCCTGCTTCCTGACCACTAAGAAAGTGATTGAGAGCGGAAAGCTTGGCGAGATCGTCGAGATTGAAAACCATTTCGACAACTATCGTCCGGTAGATGGAGGGAAGCCCGGGCTGCCTCAGGACGGCACGTTTTACGGCCTGGGCGTCCATACCCTGGACCAAATTATCTCCCTGTTCGGTCGCCCGCACCATGCCTCTTACGACATCCGTAGCCTGCGCAACAAAGCCAACCCGGACGATACCTTTGAGGCCCAGCTGTTCTACGGCAACCTGAAGGCGATTGTCAAAACCAGCCATCTGGTGAAGCTGCCCTACCCAAAATTCATCGTCCATGGCCATAAAGGTTCGTTTATTAAATACGGTATCGACCAGCAGGAGACCAGCCTGAAGGCCAATATTATGCCGGGCGAGCCGGGATTCGGCGCGGATGAGACGGTTGGCCTGCTGGAGTACGTCAATGAGGCGGGTGAAACCGTACGGGAAGAGATCCCGCTTGAAAGCGGCGACTATGGGCGGGTCTATGATTCGCTGTATGAAACCCTGGTTAACGGTCAGCCAAATTTCGTCAAGGAATCTGAAGTTCTCACAAACCTGGAGATCCTCGAACGCGGCTTTGAACAGCCATCACCTGCCACAATTACCCTTAGCCGATAAGCCATCATGGCTCCTCTGTACTCATTCATATTTTTTGAACAGAGGAGTCAATTTTCACCCTCTATGATCGTTTGGCGATTGGGTCCACACTGAGTCCATCGAAAACATACGGGGGTGCAACATGATCTATTTACGCAAAGCTAACGAACGCGGCCACGCTAACCACGGCTGGCTGGATTCCTGGCATACTTTCTCTTTCGCGAACTATTACGACCCTAACTTTATGGGCTTCTCGGCGCTGCGGGTAATCAATGACGACGTGATTGATGCCGGCCAGGGCTTCGGTACCCATCCGCACAAGGACATGGAAATCCTGACCTACGTGCTGGAAGGCGCCGTTGAGCACCAGGACAGCATGGGGAATAAAGAGCAGGTGCCGGCGGGCGAGTTCCAGATCATGAGCGCGGGTACCGGAGTTCGTCACTCTGAGTACAACCCAAGCGCCACGGAAAAACTGCATCTGTACCAGATCTGGATTATGCCGGAAAAAAATGGCATCACGCCGCGCTACGAACAGCGCCGCTTTGACGCCGCGCAGGGCAAACAGCTGGTACTGTCGCCGGATGCTCGTGAAGGTTCGCTGAAGGTGTACCAGGATATGGAGCTGTACCGCTGGGCGCTGCTGAAAGATGAGCAGTCGGTGCACCAGATTGCCGCTGAACGTCGGGTGTGGATCCAGGTGGTGAAAGGTGAAGTCACCATCAACGGAACGAAAGCCACCACCAGCGATGGCCTGGCAATTTGGGACGAGCAGGCGATTTCCGTACACGCCGACAGCGATAGCGAAATTCTGCTGTTCGATCTGCCGCCCGTCTGATCGTTCTCCGATCGGGTCTAAATAAATTGCGCAACCTTTCCGGATGTTAGGGAAGGTTGCGCTTTGTCCGTGATAAACTGGGAAAATGTTTCCCCGTTGATCGCAGTCAGGACGATGAAAAAGAAAAGACCCGTACTTCAGGATGTAGCCGATCTTGTCGGCGTGACCAAAATGACGGTCAGTCGCTATTTACGTAACCCGGAACAGGTTTCCGAAGCGCTGCGTGGCAAGATAGCCGTTGCTCTCGATGAACTGGGTTATATTCCTAATCGCGCCCCTGACATCCTCTCTAATGCCACCAGCCGCGCCATTGGCGTGTTGTTGCCCTCGTTAACCAACCAGGTTTTCTCAGAAGTGCTGCGCGGTATTGAAAGCGTGACTGACTCTTTCGGTTACCAGACGATGCTGGCGCACTACGGCTATAAGCCGGAAATGGAAGAAAAACGTCTGGAATCCATGCTCTCCTGGAACATTGACGGCCTGATCCTCACCGAACGAACCCACACGCCGCGCACCCTGAAGATGATCGAGGTCGCAGGGATCCCGGTCGTGGAACTGATGGACAGCCAGTCGCCGTGTCTCGATATCGCCGTCGGCTTTGATAACTTTGAAGCGGCCCGGCAGATGACCGCGGCGATTATCAATCATGGCCACCGTCACGTAGCCTATCTTGGCGCACGTCTTGATGAACGTACTATCATCAAACAGAAGGGGTACGAGCAGGCGATGCTTGATGCCGGGATGACGCCCTACAGCGTGATGGTTGAGCAGTCTTCCTCTTATTCCTCGGGGATTGAGCTGATGCGCCAGGCGCGTCGTGAATATCCGCAGCTTGACGGCATATTCTGTACCAACGATGACCTTGCGGTCGGCGCGGCGTTTGAGTGCCAGCGCCTGGGGCTGAAAATCCCTGACGATATGGCGATTGCCGGTTTCCACGGCCACGATATCGGCCAGGTGATGGAGCCGCGTCTGGCCAGCGTGCTGACGCCGCGCGAGCGGATGGGGCGGATTGGCGCAGAACGTCTGCTGGCGCGGATACGCGGTGAAGCGGTGACGCCTAAGATGTTAGATTTAGGTTTCACATTGTCACCGGGCGGATCTATTTAAACTGACAAATTTGAAGTAGATCACACATATTCACATCTGGCACGAATGGTTATTGCTTCTCCACAACTCCGGCATGACAATGTTACCGATAACAGTTACCCGTAACAATCAATCTGTACGCCAGTATTTCACGCCGTTAAACGCTGCCAGCTGCGCGTATGTGTCCAGTGGGAGGAAGCTTTGAGCACGACTAACCATGATCACCACATCTATGTCCTGATGGGCGTTTCCGGCAGCGGCAAATCCGCTGTCGCCAGCGAAGTGGCGCATCAACTGCACGCCGCGTTTCTCGACGGCGACTTTCTGCATCCGCGCAGCAACATCAACAAGATGGCTTCCGGCGAACCGTTAAATGACGATGACCGCACCCCGTGGCTGCAGGCGCTGAACGATGCCGCGTTTGCCATGCAGCGTACCAATAAAGTGTCGCTGATTGTCTGCTCCGCCCTGAAAAAGAGCTATCGCGACATCCTGCGTAAAGGCAACCCGAACCTCTCTTTTATCTACCTGAAAGGCGATTTCGAGGTTATCGAACAACGTCTGAAGGCGCGTAAAGGCCACTTCTTTAAAACCCAGATGTTGGTTACGCAGTTTGAAACGCTGCAAGAGCCGGGCACGGATGAAAACGATGTTTTAATCGTCGATATCGACCAGTCATTGGAAGGCGTGGTCGCCAGCACCATTGAGGTGATCAACAAAGGCAGTAAATAGTGAGTACATTAACGCTTGTTTTAACAGCAGTCGGCTCCGTTTTGCTGCTGCTGTTTTTAGTGATGAAGGCGCGTATGCATGCCTTCGTGGCTTTGATGGTGGTTTCTATTGGAGCAGGGCTTTTTTCCGGAATGCCGTTGGACAAGATCGCGGCGACGATGGAAAAAGGCATGGGCGGCACGCTGGGCTTTCTGGCTATCGTCGTCGCGCTAGGGGCAATGTTCGGGAAGATCCTGCATGAAACCGGCGCGGTCGACCAGATTGCCGTCAAGATGTTGAAATCTTTCGGCCATAGTCGCGCCCACTATGCAATAGGCCTGGCCGGCCTTATCTGCGCGCTGCCGTTGTTTTTCGAAGTGGCGATCGTGCTGCTGATCAGCGTGGCGTTCTCAATGGCGCGTCATACCGGTACCAACCTTGTGAAGCTGGTGATCCCGCTGTTTGCCGGGGTGGCCGCCGCGGCGGCGTTCCTGCTGCCGGGGCCTGCGCCGATGCTGCTGGCATCGCAGATGCACGCCGACTTTGGCTGGATGATCCTGATTGGCCTGTGCGCCGCGATCCCGGGGATGATTATTGCCGGGCCGCTGTGGGGTAATTTTATCAGCCGCTACGTTGAGCTGCATACGCCTGACGATATTAGCGAGCCGCACCTCGGCGAAGGCAAAATGCCGTCCTTCGGCTTCAGCCTGGCCTTAATTTTGCTCCCGCTGGTGCTGGTTGGCCTGAAAACCATTGCCGCGCGCTTTGTGCCGGAAGGCTCTACCGCCTATGAATGGTTTGAGTTTATCGGTCATCCGTTTACCGCGATTCTGGTTGCCTGCCTGGTGGCTATCTATGGCCTGGCGGTGCGTCAGGGGATGGCGAAAGACCGGGTGATGGAGATTTGCGGTCATGCGCTCCAGCCAGCGGGCATTATTCTGCTGGTGATCGGTGCGGGCGGCGTGTTCAAACAGGTGCTGGTCGACTCCGGCGTGGGGCCGGCGCTCGGCGAAGCGCTGACCGGGATGGGCCTGCCGATTGCGATCACCTGCTTCGTGCTGGCGGCGGCGGTACGTATTATTCAGGGCTCCGCGACCGTTGCCTGCCTGACGGCCGTCGGTCTGGTCATGCCGGTTATTGAACAGCTGCACTACAGCGGCGCGCAGATGGCGGCGCTCTCCATCTGCATCGCCGGCGGCTCTATCGTCGTCAGCCACGTTAACGACGCGGGCTTCTGGCTGTTCGGTAAGTTTACCGGCGCGACCGAAGCGCAAACGCTGAAGACATGGACGATGATGGAAACTATCCTCGGCACCGTCGGGGCGATAGTCGGTATGATTGCGTTTACGTTGTTGAGTTAACCCTTGCCATACATAGCGCTACGAGCACGCTCGCAGCGCTACTCTTTCCTTTCCTTTTTAGCATCATTTCTTGATTTCAGTCATCTTCGTTTCTTTTCCCTTCCCGCTAAATGCGCATAAATTCATCTGAAAAGGCGCGTGATTATGGACAAATTCGGCGCAGAGCAGCTTTTGCAACGGATGCTGGCAAATCCTGCTGCAAGCTTTCGCGAAGGGCAATGGGAAGCTATTGATACTTTAGTTAATTATGGGCGAAAGTTGCTGGTTGTGCAGCGTACTGGGTGGGGGAAAAGCGCAGTCTACTTTATTAGTACGAAGATTTTCCGCGATCGCGGTAGGGGGCCAACAATAATAGTTTCACCCCTGCTGGCTTTGATGCGAAACCAGGTGCTGGCTGCGGAACGGCTGGGCATTCGGGCTGAAACGCTGAATTCAACGAACAGGGATGAGTGGCTGCTTATCACCCGACAGCTTGTCGCCGGCGAACTCGATTGCTTATTAATTTCACCTGAGCGGCTGGCGAATCAGGATTTCATTCAATCGGTTTTAGCGCCCGTAGGGGATCGCATTTCGATGTTGGTTGTGGATGAAGCCCACTGTATTTCTGACTGGGGGCATGATTTCCGCCCTGATTATCGACGTATTCTGGATATCCTGCGTCAGCTACCCGCTAATACACCTGTTCTGGGTACCACGGCTACGGCGAATCAGCGAGTCGTGACTGATATCCAACAGCAAATTGGCGACATCGTCATTCAACGAGGAACGTTATCGCGTAAAAGCCTGGCGCTGGATGTACTGACTTTGCGCGACCAGCCTTCACGGCTGGCCTGGCTGGCGGGCACGATCCCCGAATTTCCCGGCGCTGGCATCGTTTATACCTTAACGACGCGAGATGCCGATCTGGTCGCTCGATGGCTCAGGCAAAACGCTATTAATGCTCAGGCCTACTATAGCGGCGTGGTCCATCCAGGGTTTAATGATACCAACGCGACCAGAGAATATCTGGAGAATGCGCTACAGGGTAATGAGCTTAAGGTGCTGGTGGCGACGACCGCATTGGGAATGGGTTATGACAAACCGGATTTAAGTTTTGTCATTCATTATCAGGCTCCGGGGTCGATCGTGGGTTACTACCAACAGGTAGGGCGCGCTGGGCGCGGAATAGACCATGCATCAGGGATCCTGTTGACGGGAGAAGAAGATAGCGCGATTCATGATTATTTTCGCCAGTCCGCTTTCCCAACGCAAAGTCAGATTGCTGAGGTGTTACAGGTGCTTGAAAGCAGCGATGGGCTGACGCTTCGCGATATTGAAGCGCGAACTAATCTGCGCTACGGTCAAATTGAAAAAACGATCAAATTACTGAGTGTTGAATACCCTTCTCCGGTGTTGCTGGAGAACCGGCGCTGGTATCGCACGGCTGTACCATTTGCGTTCAACCAGCAGCGTATTGATCATCTCACCCGGCAGCGGGAGACTGAATGGCAGGAAGTCAGGCAGTATATCGCTACGGATGAATGCAAAATGGCGTTTATCCAACGCGCGCTGGATGAACCAACAACAGAACGTTGCGGGCAATGTAGTTCCTGCCAAAAGCATCATCTTTTAGATTATCGTGAAGATCGTTCTTTGCTTGAGTCGGCAAATCTCTTTCTTCAGCGTGCCGATCTCCCGCTGATACTGAACAGGCAGGTTGCTGCTGGGGCTTTCAGTACCTATGGCTTTCAGGGGAATTTTCCGGATTCGCTACGCGCTGAAGAAGGGCGCGTTTTATCACGATGGGGAGATTCCGGTTGGGGAGCGGAAGTCGCGAGAGATAAACATCGTGGCTTTTTTTCCGATAGTCTGGTTGCCGGGTTGGCTGAAATGATTTCTGACCGCTGGGCACCAAATCCGCCGCCGAGTTGGGTTTGCTGTGCGCCTTCTTTACAGCACCCCGAGCTTGTTCCTGATTTTGCCCGGCGTCTGGCGCAACTTTTAGAACTTCCTTTTGTTGATGCCATTGTTAAGGTCAGGGACAATCAGCCGCAGAAATTACAGCAAAACCGCTATCATCAGTGCCAGAATCTGGATGGCGTTTTTCAGGTAAACTCAGCGCTGCCGGATGGTCCTGTTCTTTTGGTTGATGACCTCATTGACTCTGGATGGACTATGACCGTACTTGCAGCACTGCTGCGTCAGGCCGGATGCGAAAAAGTGTATCCGGTAGCCCTTGCATCAACTTCGGTGAAAAATGGATGAACCTTACCGCGATCGCGCAAGCCACGCTTTTACTCACCTGTCACTTTTCGGCAGGGCAGGCGCATGAGCACCAGCCGTTAAGCCTTGCTGAGTGGGGAAGGCTGGCGCTTTGGTTAAGGCATCAGCGCATGTCGCCAGCGGATCTATTAACGCCAGAGGTCGGTATTCGGTTAATGGCCTGGCAGGATCCGAAAATTCCCGTTACGCGGATTATCGGACTGTTAGCACGCGGTCATAGCCTGGCGCTGGCGCTAGATAAATGGCAGCGGGCAGGGTTATGGGTGGTCACGCGCGCTGACGAGGATTATCCGTGCCGTTTAAAAGCAACGCTAAAAAATGATTCGCCGCCGGTCATTTTTGGCTGTGGTAATCGTGCATTGCTGCAAAGCGGCGGGCTGGCGGTTGTCGGTTCACGCGCGGCGCTTCCTGATGATTTGCATTTTACGCAACAGCTCGCCAGCAAAGCCGCAGCGCAAGGGGTGAATATTGTTTCCGGCGGGGCCCGCGGCATTGATGAGTGTGCCATGATCTCTGCGCTCGAAGCAGGAGGAAGCGCGACCGGCGTGCTGGCGGATAGCCTGCTGCGGGCTTCAACCTCGGCAAAGTGGCGTAAGGGGCTTATGGATGGCAGGCTGGTGCTCATCTCACCTTTTTATCCGGAGGGTGGCTTCAGCGTTGCGAATGCGATGGCGCGAAACCGATATATTTACTCCCTGGCCGAAGCCGCGCTGGTTGTCCATGCGGGTACTAAAGGTGGAACCATCACCGGTGCAAAAGAGGCGCTAAAACATCGCTGGGGAACCGTCTGGGTAAAGCCCTCGGATGATCCTGAATCATCGAATGCGCTTCTGGTTCAACTGGGAGGCGCCTGGTGTAGTGAAGATGCCCTCGATATTGAACCGCAGCAGCTTTTATTACCGCAGCCTAACCCCCCCTCAGCCCTGTTGACTCAAAGCGTCGAGCAATATTCGCTTTATGAATCGCCCGCGGGGTATCACACCTCTTCTGATCCGTTTTATCAGCTCTTTCTGGCTGAAATGCGTCGGCTGGCACAACAGCCGGTTTCTCTGCAAAAGCTGAGCGAGGAGCTGAACGTGCTCCCTTCACAGCTACGTGAGTGGCTGGTTAGAGCCGAGCAGGAGAAAGTTATTAACAAGCTAACCGATCCGCAGCGGTATCAGATAAGCTTTGCATCCCGCTAAAACCTGCGTAATAAGAGATACGACAAACGTCATACGGCTCATAAACCCTTGCCACGCCTGGGTTTGTCGGGTTTGGTCAGGAAAGGTAAAACAACCGAATTTCTGCTGAAATCCATAATCCGGATCAATAAAATAGCGGCGGAAAATATTCCCTTCACCATGTAAATTCCCTGATAATTATTCGGGTATTCCGGGGTGCCAGTGACGGCGGCCATCAGGCAAAATTAGCTGCGTTACTGATTGCCTCGCAATCATTGATTAATTTCACTTGCGACTTTAGCTGCATTTTGTAATGTGAAGGACTAACCAGTAGGAAACTGGCCTGGAACAAACAGCACACACCTCGCAGGAATACGTTATGAAAAATGTTGGTTTTATCGGCTGGCGCGGAATGGTCGGCTCTGTCCTCATGCAACGCATGGTTGAAGAGCGCGATTTTGACGCCATTCGCCCTGTTTTTTTCTCCACCTCTCAGCTGGGGCAGCCTGCTCCATCCTTTGGTGGCAGTACCGGTGGCACGCTTCAGGATGCATTTGATCTGGAAGCGCTGAAGGCGCTGGACATTATTGTCACGTGTCAGGGCGGCGATTACACCAACGATATTTATCCGAAGCTGCGTGAAAGCGGCTGGCAGGGCTACTGGATTGACGCGGCCTCTTCGCTGCGCATGAAGGACGACGCCATTATCATTCTTGACCCGGTGAACCAGGATGTCATTACCGCAGGTCTGAACAACGGCGTGAAAACCTTTGTCGGCGGCAACTGTACCGTCAGCCTGATGCTGATGTCCCTCGGCGGCCTGTTTGCGCAGGATCTGGTCGAGTGGGTGAGCGTGGCGACTTATCAGGCGGCTTCCGGCGGCGGCGCGCGTCATATGCGCGAGCTGCTGACCCAGATGGGCCAGCTGCACAGCCACGTTGCGGCTGAGCTGGCGGATCCGGCCTCCGCGATCCTGGAGATTGAACGCAAAGTCACCTCGTTGACCCGCAGCGGCGAACTGGCGGTGGACAACTTTGGCGTTCCTCTGGCGGGCAGCCTGATCCCATGGATCGACAAGCAGCTGGATAACGGCCAGAGCCGTGAAGAGTGGAAAGGCCAGGCGGAGACCAACAAAATTCTCGCGACCGCCTCACCGATTCCGGTAGACGGCCTGTGCGTTCGCGTTGGCGCGCTGCGCTGCCATAGCCAGGCGTTCACCATCAAGCTGAAAAAAGAGGTTTCTATTCCGACCGTTGAGGAACTGCTGGCCGCGCACAACCCGTGGGCCAAAGTGGTGCCGAACGATCGTGATATCACGATGCGTGAGCTGACCCCGGCTGCCGTCACCGGCACCCTGACTACCCCGGTGGGCCGCCTGCGTAAACTGAACATGGGGCCGGAGTATCTGTCGGCCTTCACCGTGGGCGACCAGCTGCTGTGGGGGGCCGCCGAGCCGCTCCGCCGCATGCTAAAACAGCTGGCGTAGCCGTCACAAGATGGGAAAAGGGGTGTTGAAACACCCCTTTTTTTTGCGTAATACAAGGAGTAAACGCGAATGTTAGATTTTTCCCAACGGAGGTAACTCAGCCTTGGCTATGCTTTAAGTAAGGAGTCACGCTGTCTCCTTACCTGAAGGTGGGACGGAGCAGGGGGACGCATAACGTGCTGCGCCGTTCAGGTCAAAAAAAGTCGCCGGATACAGGAAAGGGCGACACCTACAACAGGATGAAACCATGTCTAATCGTATTGATAAGGACGTGATTAATGCGCTTATCGCCGGCCATTTTGCGGATCCTTTTTCCGTGCTTGGCATGCATTACGCCGACGCCGGGCTGGAAGTTCGCGCATTATTACCCGATGCCACCGATGTGTGGGTCATTGAACCAAAAACCGGACGCAAAGTCGGCAAGCTAGAATGCCTCGACTCGCGCGGTTTCTTCTGCGGCGTTCTGCCGCGCCGCAAAAATCCTTTTCGCTATCAGCTGGCCGTCACCTGGCACGGGCAGCAGAACCTGATTGATGACCCGTATCGTTTTGGCCCGCTGTTGCAGGATCTCGATGTCTGGCTGCTGTCGGAAGGCACGCATCTGCGTCCTTATGAAACGCTGGGCGCGCATGCCGACACCATGGACGGCGTGGTCGGCACGCGCTTCTCGGTTTGGGCGCCTAACGCCCGCCGGGTGTCAGTTGTCGGCCAGTTCAACTACTGGGACGGTCGCCGTCATCCGATGCGCCTGCGCAAAGAGTCCGGCATCTGGGAGCTGTTTGTTCCCGGCGCGCTGAACGGCCAGCTGTATAAATTCGAGCTTATCGATGCTCACGGCAACCTGCGGGTGAAATCCGACCCTTACGCTTTTGAAGCGCAAATGCGTCCGGAGAGCGCCTCGCTTATCTGCGGGCTGCCGGAAAAGGTCGAGCAGCCGCCGGCGCGCAAGCAGGCGAATCAGTTTGATGCGCCGATCTCGATTTATGAAGTGCACCTCGGATCCTGGCGTCGCCACACCGATAATAACTTCTGGCTAAGCTACCGCGAGCTTGCCGACCAGCTGGTCCCGTATGCCAAATGGATGGGCTTTACCCACCTCGAACTGCTGCCGGTTAACGAGCATCCTTTTGACGGCAGCTGGGGCTATCAGCCAACCGGGCTGTACGCGCCCACCCGTCGCTTCGGCACCCGGGAGGATTTCCGCTACTTTATCAACGCCGCGCACGCCGCGGGGCTTAACGTCATTCTGGACTGGGTTCCCGGTCATTTCCCGGCGGATGATTTTGCCCTCGCCTCGTTTGACGGCACCTCGCTGTATGAACACAGCGACCCGCGCGAAGGCTATCACCAGGACTGGAATACCCTGATCTACAACTATGGCCGTCGCGAGGTCAGCAACTACCTGGTCGGCAATGCGCTGTACTGGATCGAGCGCTTTGGCATTGACGCGCTGCGGGTCGATGCGGTGGCGTCGATGATTTATCGCGACTACAGCCGCAAACAGGGCGAGTGGGTGCCGAACGAGTTCGGCGGTCGGGAAAACCTTGAAGCGATTGAGTTTCTGCGTAATACCAACCGCGTGCTGGGCGAACAGACGCCGGGCGCGGTGACGATGGCGGAAGAGTCGACCGATTTTCCCGGCGTTTCCCGTCCTTCCTCCACCGGGGGGCTGGGTTTCTGGTTCAAGTGGAACCTCGGCTGGATGCACGACACCCTCGACTACATGAAGCTGGACCCGGTGCATCGCCGACATCATCACGACAAGATGACCTTCGGTATGCTCTACAACTACACCGAAAACTTTGTCCTGCCGCTCTCGCATGATGAAGTGGTGCACGGCAAAAAATCGATACTCGACCGCATGCCGGGCGACGCCTGGCAGAAGTTCGCCAACCTGCGCGCCTACTACGGCTGGCTGTTTGCCTTCCCGGGTAAAAAGCTGCTGTTTATGGGCAATGAGTTTGCTCAGGGGCGCGAGTGGAACCACGATGCGAGCCTCGACTGGCATCTGCTGGAGGGCGGCGACAACTGGCACCACGGGGTCCAGCGGCTGGTGCGCGACCTCAACCATACCTATCGTCACCACAAAGCGCTGCATGAGCTGGATTTCGACCCTTACGGTTTCGAATGGCTGGTGGTGGACGATCACGAGCGCTCGGTGTTTATCTTTGTTCGTCGCGACAGGGCGGGCAATGAAATCATCGTCGCCAGCAACTTCACTCCGGTGCCGCGTCATGAGTACCGCTTTGGCATCAACCAGCCCGGCCGCTGGCGTGAAGAGCTGAACACCGACTCCATGCACTACCACGGCAGCAATACCGGCAACGGCGGGGTCGTTGAAAGCGAAGCGATCGCCAGCAACGGTCGTGAGCACTCCCTCTCCATTACCCTGCCGCCGCTGGCGACGGTGTGGCTGGTGCGGGAGGCGCAATGATCGTACTCACGGCAGGAAAGCCCGCGCCTTTAGGGGCCAGCTACGACGGTAAGGGCGTGAATTTCGCGCTCTTTTCCGCCCATGCGGAGCGGGTGGAACTCTGCGTGTTTGACGACCAGGGCAATGAGCGGCGCGTCGATATGCCCACGCGCAGCGGCGATATCTGGCACGGCTGGCTCGCCGATGCCGGGCCTGGCTTGCGCTACGGCTATCGCGTCCACGGGCCCTGGGACCCGGCGCAGGGACACCGCTTCAACCCGGCCAAGCTGCTGCTCGACCCCTGCTGCCATCAGGTGGCGGGCGGGCTGCCTGACGATGAGCGTCTGCACGGCGGCGACTTCGCTCCCGACAACCGCGACAGCGCGGCGATAGCGCCGAAGTCGCGGGTGATCGACCTGCATTACGACTGGCGCGGCGATAAGCCGCCGCGCACGCCGTGGGGCCAGACGGTGATTTATGAAGCCCACGTCAAGGGGCTGACGTATCTGCACCCCGATCTACCGCAGAATATCCGCGGCACCTACAAAGCGCTCGGTCACCCGGTGATGATCGATTACTTCCGCATGCTTGGCATTACTGCACTAGAGTTAATGCCGGTGGCGCAGTTCGCCAGCGAACCGCGCCTTCAGCGGATGGGGTTAAGCAACTACTGGGGCTACAACCCGCTGGCGATTTTCGCCCTCGACACTCGCTACGCCAGCGCACCGGAACAGGCGTTAAATGAGTTTCGCGATGCGGTTAAAGCGCTGCATGCGGCGGGCATTGAAGTGATCCTTGATGTGGTGCTCAACCATAGCGCGGAGATAGACCTGGAAGGGCCGACCTTCTCCCTGCGCGGAATCGATAACCGTAGCTATTATTGGATCAGGGAAGACGGTGATTACCACAATTGGACCGGCTGCGGGAACACCATCAACCTCAGCCACCCCGGCGTGGTGGAGTATGCCCGCCAGTGCCTGCGCTTTTGGGTCGATGAGTGTCACGTCGACGGCTTTCGTTTCGACCTGGCCTCGGTGATGGGGCGGACGCCGGCGTTTCGTCAGGATGCGCCGCTGTTCGAGGCCATCCGTAACGATCCGCGCCTGGCGGAGGTGAAGCTGATCGCGGAACCCTGGGATATCGGCCCCGGCGGCTACCAGGTGGGGAATTTTCCGCCGCTGTTCGCTGAGTGGAACGACCATTTCCGCGATACCGGGCGTCGTTTTTGGCTGCAGCAGAGTGTCTCGCTGGGCGACTTCGCTCAGCGTTTTGCCGCCTCCAGCGACGTCTTTCAGCGTCACGGACGAGCACCTGCGGCGGCGGTGAATCTTATCACCGCCCATGACGGTTTTACCCTGCGCGACTGCGTTTGTTTCAATCAGAAACACAATGAGGCGAACGGGGAGGAGAATCGCGATGGGACTAACAATAACTACAGCAACAATCATGGTATAGAAGGATTAGAAGGGAGTCTTGCCGTGATTGAACGGCGTCGTGCCAGCGTTCACGCGCTCCTTGCGACGCTGCTGCTGGCGCAGGGAACGCCGATGCTGCTGGCGGGTGACGAACACGGTCACAGCCAGCATGGCAACAATAATGCTTACTGTCAGGACAATGCGTTGACCTGGCTGGACTGGAACCATACTAACCGCGGGCTGACCGCGTTCACCGCCGCGTTAATTCATCTGCGCCAGCGTATTCCGGCTTTAACCGAGAATCGCTGGTGGCAGGAGGGAGACGGCCGCGTTCGCTGGTTAAACCAACATGCGCAGCCGCTGTCCGCCGATGAATGGCAGCACGGTGCGCCGCGTATGCAGATCATATTGTCCGATCGCTGGCTGATGGCGCTCAACGCCACCGCCGAGGTGGCGGAGATGGTTTTACCTGCGGGGGAATGGCGCGCCATTCCACCTTTCGCCGGAGAGGATAATCCGGTCACTATGGCTGTCTGGCATGGGCCCGCGCACGGAGTGTGCGTATTTCAAAGGTCGTAACCTCGAGGCTTCCGGTTGGTCTCGAAGCGACGGCGCGGCGAGAAGGGCAGGCAAGCTGGGGAGTAAAAAAGGAGTTAATTATGGTTGGGGTAGAAAAGAACGATCCGTTGATGCTGGCGCGTCAGTTGCCGATCAAATCCGTTGCGCTGATCCTTGCCGGGGGACGTGGTACCCGTCTGAAGGATCTGACCAATAAACGCGCGAAACCTGCTGTCCATTTTGGCGGCAAGTTCCGCATTATCGATTTTGCGTTATCTAACTGTATTAACTCAGGCATTCGCCGTATCGGCGTCATCACCCAGTATCAATCGCATACTCTGGTGCAGCATATCCAGCGCGGCTGGTCGTTCTTCAATGAAGAGATGAACGAGTTTGTTGACCTGCTGCCCGCCCAGCAAAGGATGCAGGGCGAAAACTGGTATCGCGGCACGGCGGACGCGGTGACGCAGAACCTCGACATCATTCGTCGCTACAAGGCGGAGTACGTCGTTATCCTCGCGGGCGACCATATTTACAAACAAGACTACTCGCGGATGCTTATCGACCACGTCGAAAAAGGCGCGCGTTGCACCGTCGCCTGTATGCCGGTGCCTATTGAAGAAGCACGGGCGTTCGGGGTGATGGCGGTGGACGAGAGCGATAAGATTATCGATTTCGTCGAAAAGCCGGCTAACCCTCCGGCGATGCCGGGCGATGCCAGCAAATCGTTGGCGAGTATGGGTATCTATGTCTTTGATGCGGATTACCTTTATGAGCTGCTGGAAGACGACGATAACGACGAAAGCTCCAGCCACGATTTTGGTAAAGACATCATCCCGAAAATCACTAAAGCTGGCATGGCTTATGCACATCCTTTCCCGCTCTCCTGCGTACAGTCCGATCCGCAGTCTGAACCCTACTGGCGCGATGTTGGGACCCTGGAAGCGTACTGGAAAGCCAACCTCGATCTGGCTTCGGTGACCCCGGAGCTGGATATGTACGACCAGAACTGGCCGATTCGCACCCATATGGAACCTTTGCCACCGGCAAAATTCGTTCAGGACCGCTCGGGTAGCCACGGGATGACCCTGAACTCGCTGGTCTCCGGGGGCTGTATTATCTCTGGTTCGGTGGTCGTGCAGTCGGTGCTGTTCCCGCGCGTGCGGGTGAATTCATTCTGTAACATTGATTCGGCAGTTTTGTTGCCAGAGGTTTGGGTTGGCCGTTCGTGCCGCCTGCGTCGCTGCATTATTGACCGCGCCTGCGTGATCCCGGAAGGTATGGTTGTTGGGGAGAACGCGGAAGAGGATGCACGCCGTTTCTACCGCTCGGAGGAAGGTATCGTGCTGGTCACCCGCGACATGCTGCGGAAATTGGGGTACCCACAGGAGCGCTAATGCAGGTATTACATGTATGTTCAGAGATGTTCCCGCTGTTAAAAACCGGTGGACTGGCGGATGTGATCGGCGCGCTGCCTGCAGCGCAAATCGCAGGGGGCGTCGACACGCGCGTGCTGCTGCCCGCGTTTCCCGATCTTCGTCGTGGCGTAACGGATGCGCAGGTGGTGACGCGTCGGGAGACCTTTGCCGGGCGCATCACTCTGCTGTTCGGGCACTTTAACGGCGTGGGCATCTATTTGATTGATGCCCCGCATCTCTACGATCGGCCAGGGAGCCCTTATCACGATACCAATCAGCACGCCTATACCGACAATGTGCTGCGCTTTGCGCTGCTGGGATGGGTAGGCAGCGAGATGGCCTGCGGCCTGGATCCTTTCTGGCGCCCTGATGTTGTTCACGCCCACGACTGGCATGCGGGCCTGACGCCGGCCTATCTGGCGGCGCGCGGCCACCCGGCTAAGTCGGTCTTTACGGTGCATAACCTGGCCTACCAGGGGATGTTCTATTCGTGGCATATGAACGACATTGAACTGCCGTGGTCGTTCTATAACGTTCATGGCCTGGAGTTTAACGGCCAAATCTCTTTTCTGAAGGCTGGTCTCTACTACGCCGATCATATTACGGCGGTCAGCCCGACCTATGCCCGCGAGATAACCGAGCCGCAGTTCGCTTATGGGATGGAAGGGCTGCTGCGTCAGCGTCAGCACGAGGGCCGCCTCTCCGGGATCCTCAACGGGGTGGATGACCATATCTGGAATCCGGAAAGCGACCTGCTGCTGGCCGCGCGCTATGACCGCGATCGGCTGGAAGAAAAAGCGGAGAATAAACGCCAGCTGCAAATCGCCATGGGGCTGAAGGTGGATGACAAAGCGCCGCTGTTTGCCGTTGTCAGCCGTCTGACCAGCCAGAAAGGGCTGGATCTGGTGCTTGAAGCGCTGCCGGGCCTGCTTGAACAGGGCGGCCAGCTGGCGCTGCTGGGGGCGGGCGATCCGGTGCTGCAGGAGGGGTTCCTTGCCGCCGCGGCTGAACATCCGGGCAAAGTCGGCGTACAGATTGGCTACCATGAAGCCTTCTCGCACCGCATTATGGGCGGCGCCGATGTGATTCTGGTGCCGAGCCGTTTTGAACCGTGCGGCTTAACCCAGCTGTACGGCCTGAAGTACGGCACGCTACCGCTGGTGCGGCGTACCGGCGGCCTGGCGGACACCGTTTCCGACTGCTCGCTGGAGAACCTCGCCGATGGCCTGGCTACCGGCTTTGTGTTTGAAGATAGCAACGCCTTGTCGCTGCTGCGGGCGATTCGACGCACGTTCGTTCTGTGGTCGCGCCCATCGCTCTGGCGCTACGTCCAGCGTCAGGCGATGAATATGGATTTTAGCTGGCAGGTTGCCGCGAATTCTTACCGCGAACTTTATCAACGCTTGCTGTAACCAGGAGCCAAAGCTATGAATGTACCTTTTAGCTACTCGTCACCCACCCTGAGCGTTGAGGCGTTAAAGCACTCTATTGCTTATAAGCTGATGTTTATCATCGGCAAAGACCCGGCTATCGCTAACAAGCATGAATGGCTCAACGCCACGCTGTTCGCCGTTCGCGATCGTATGGTTGAGCGCTGGCTGCGCTCAAACCGCGCGCAGCTCTCTCAGGAAGTTCGCCAGGTTTACTACCTGTCGATGGAATTTTTGATTGGCCGTACGTTGTCCAACGCGCTGTTATCGCTCGGCATTTATGAGGATGTGAACAGCGCGCTGGAAGAGATGGGGCTGAACCTTGAAGAATTAATTGATGAAGAAAACGACCCGGGCTTAGGCAACGGCGGTCTTGGTCGTCTGGCGGCCTGCTTCCTCGATTCGCTTGCGGCGCTGGGGTTACCGGGCCGCGGCTACGGTATTCGCTACGACTACGGGATGTTTAAGCAGAATATCGTCGATGGGCGGCAGAAAGAATCCCCGGATTACTGGCTGGAATACGGTAACCCGTGGGAGTTCGAGCGCCATAATACGCGCTACAAAGTGCGCTTCGGCGGACGCATTCAGCAGGAAGGTAAATACTCCCGCTGGGTGGAGACCGAAGAGATTATTGCTGAAGCCTATGACCAGATTATCCCTGGCTTCGACACCGACGCCACCAACACGCTGCGCCTGTGGAGCGCCCAGGCCAGCAGCGAGATTAACCTCGGTAAATTCAACCAGGGCGACTACTTCGCGGCGGTGGAAGATAAAAACCATTCCGAGAACGTGTCGCGGGTACTCTATCCGGATGACTCGACCTATTCAGGACGCGAGCTGCGCCTGCGGCAGGAGTACTTCCTCGTTTCGGCGACGGTGCAGGACATCCTCAGCCGCCACTACCAGCTGCATAAAACCTACGCCAACCTGGCGGACAAAATCGCGATTCATCTCAACGACACGCACCCGGTGCTGTCGATTCCGGAGCTGATGCGCCTGCTGATTGACGAGCATAAGTTCAGCTGGGATGAGGCGTTCGAGGTGACCTGCCAGGTCTTCTCCTATACCAACCATACCCTGATGAGCGAAGCGCTGGAGACCTGGCCTGTCGATATGCTGGGTAAAATCCTGCCGCGTCATTTGCAGATTATCTTCGAGATCAACGACTATTTCCTGAAGACCCTCCAGGAGCAGTACCCCAACGATACGGCGATGCTGGGCCGGACGTCGATTATCGACGAGTCCAACGGTCGTCGCGTACGCATGGCGTGGCTGGCGGTGGTGGTGAGCCACAAGGTCAACGGCGTGTCGGAGCTGCACTCCCGGCTGATGGTCGAGTCGCTGTTCGCCGAATTTGCCAAAATCTTCCCGATGCGCTTTACCAACGTCACGAACGGCGTGACTCCGCGCCGCTGGCTGGCGCTGGCGAATCCGCCGCTATCGAAAGTGCTGGATGAAAATATCGGCCATACCTGGCGCACGGATTTGAGCCAGCTGAAGGAGCTGGAGCAGCATATTGACTATCCGAAGGTCAACCAGGCGGTGCGTCAGGCTAAGCTGGAAAACAAGCAGCGGCTGGCGAACTACATTGGTCAGCAGCTTAATGTGGTAGTGAATCCGAAGGCGCTGTTTGATGTGCAGATCAAGCGTATTCACGAGTACAAACGTCAGCTGATGAACGTGCTGCACGTAATTACTCGCTACAATCGCATTAAGGCCAACCCCGACGCCGAGTGGGTGCCGCGGGTGAATATCTTCGCCGGAAAAGCGGCGTCGGCTTACTACATGGCCAAACATATAATTCATTTAATTAACGACGTCGCGGCGGTGGTGAATAACGATCCGCAGATTGGCGATAAGCTGAAAGTGGTGTTTATCCCTAACTACAGCGTCAGCCTTGCGCAGCTGATCATTCCGGCGGCGGATCTCTCCGAGCAGATTTCGCTGGCGGGAACGGAGGCCTCCGGGACCAGTAATATGAAGTTCGCGCTTAACGGCGCGTTAACCATCGGTACTCTGGACGGCGCTAACGTTGAGATGCAGGAGCACGTAGGGGCGGATAATTTCTTTATCTTCGGTAATACGGCGGAAGAGGTGGAGGCCCTGCGTGCCGACGGCTACAAACCGCGTGATTACTATGAGCAGGATGAAGAGCTGCACCAGGCGCTGACGCAGATCGGCACCGGCCTGTTCAGCCCATCGGAGCCGGGCCGCTATCGCGATCTGCTGGATTCGCTGATCAACTTCGGCGACCACTATCAGGTGCTGGCGGATTTCCGTAGCTACGTGGATTGTCAGGATAAGGTGGATGAGCTGTATCTTCACCCGGAAGAGTGGGCCAACAAAGCAATGCTCAATATCGCCAATATGGGCTACTTCTCTTCTGACCGTACGATCAAGGAGTATGCCGACCATATCTGGCATATCGATCCGGTACGCTTGTAACGGGTTAGCCATAACAAAACGGGGCCACCAGGCCCCGTTGCTGTTTACGGTTTTACGACGCTAACGACAGTTCAGACTTTCCCGCGTGCTGCGCCAGCCACTCGCTGATACGCGCCTGCTGCTCGGCATTCAGCCACATACCTTGTTTGGTCCGGCGCCAGATAGCGTCGTCCAGACGGCGTACCCACTCGTGTTCTACCAGATAGCGCAGCTCGGCTTCATAAAACTCGTGGCCGAAATCTTCGCCCAGATCGGCAAGTGAAGTCGCTTCGCCGAGGATCCACTCGCTATTGCTGCCGTAAGTCCGCGCATAGTGGCGGGCCATCGATTCGCTAATGAACGCGAAGCGCCGGCGCAGCTTCGCCGCGTAGTCGTCACGATCGCCGCCGATATCGCCGCCGGGCAGTACCGCGGTTTTGGTCCATGCCGGGCCGATGCCTTTGTAGTAAGGCGTCAGTTTTTCCAGCGCATGCTCGGCCAGCTTACGATAGGTCGTGAGCTTGCCGCCAAAGACCGACAGCAGCGGAGCCTGTCCGTTTTCATCGTGAATATCGAGAGTGTAATCACGGGTGATCGCCTGCGGTGAGTCGGATTCATCGTCGCACAGCGGGCGCACGCCGGAGTAGGTCCAGACAATATCGTCCCGCGTGAGCGTCTTTTTAAAGTGGGCGTTATAGACGTTCAGCAGATAGTTAATCTCTTTACCGTCGATCGCCACGGCTTTTGGGTCGCCTTTATATTCAACGTCAGTGGTGCCGATGATGGAGAATTCATCCATCCACGGGATCACAAAAACAATACGCTTATCTTCATTTTGCAGGATATAGGCCTGCTTCTGCGCATGCACGCGCGGTACGACGATATGGCTGCCCTTAATCAAACGGATACCGTAAGGTGAGCGCAGGTGCATCCCTTCGTCGAAGAACTGTTTAACCCACGGGCCGGTGGCGTTAACCAGACCGCGCGCCTGCCAGGTAAACCTCTCGCCGCTATCAATATCTTCCGCTTCAACAATCCACAAACCGTTTTCACGTTTTGCCGAGATGGCGCGGGTACGGGTACGCACTTCTCCGCCTTTACGCACAACCATCTGGGCGTTGGCCAGCACCATGCGTGCATCGTCGACCCAGCAGTCGGAATATTCGAAACCGCGCACGATTTCAGGTTTAAGTACCGATTCTGTGCCAAAACGCAACCCGGTTGAGCTGGGTAAACTGGTGCGCTTGCCCAGATGATCGTACATAAACAGGCCAATGCGGATCATCCACGCCGGGCGCAGGTGCGGACGATGCGGTAAACGAAAGCGCATCGGAAAGGCGATGTGCGGGGCCATTTTTAACAATACTTCACGTTCGGCCAGCGCTTCGCTCACCAGGCGGAACTCATAGTGTTCAAGGTAGCGCAGCCCGCCGTGAATCAGCTTTGAGCTGGCGCTGGATGTGGCGCAGGCCAGATCGTTCGCCTCCAGCATCAGCACGGATAAACCACGCCCTGCGGCGTCTGCCGCGATACCGGCACCGTTGATGCCTCCCCCTATCACAATCAGATCTTTGGTTTCCACGCTCGCCACCTCTTACACTTTCGTTTAAGCTCATAAATGTTCGATATCGCTCAATATAGCAAACAATCGCGCTATTGGTAACATCAAAAAAACATTTCAGAGTGATGCGTGTAACATATTGGCGTTTATTTAGCGCCAGGCTGTACACTAGACGCTAAAATCCAGGGCGTTTCGCCGCCTGCCTGTATATCCGTATATAAAGAAGAGAGCTTATGGATCGCTTTGAATGTATTAACGTAGAAGAAGCCCACCAGAAAATGCACCAGCAGACGGCAGTGCTGGTCGATATTCGCGACCCGCAAAGCTATGCGATGGGCCACACGCCGGGCGCATTTCATCTGACTAACGATACGCTGGGCGCGTTTATGCGCGACAACGATTTTGATACGGCGGTCATGGTGATGTGCTATCACGGCAACAGCAGCAAAGGCGCCGCGCAGTATCTGCTTCAGCAGGGCTACGACAAGGTTTATAGCGTGGATGGCGGGTTTGATGCCTGGCATCGGCATTTCCCGGCGGAAGTCGCGCATGGCGCACTTTAGGCGTTAGCGTCGGTTGTGGCTATAATATCTCCCTTTGTGTGGAATAAGCGATCCGCTGCATGTTAATGATTACCTCTTTTGCCAACCCGCGCGTGGCCCAGGCGTTTGTCGACTATATGGCGACGCAGGGGATTATTCTGACTATTCAGCAGCATACGCAGAGCGATATCTGGCTGGCCGATGAGTCCCAGGCCGGACGCGTGCAGGCCGAGCTGGCCCGTTTTCTGGAAAATCCCGCCGATCCGCGTTACCTCGCCGCCAGCTGGCAGTCGGGGCACACCAACAGCGGGCTGCACTACCAGCGCTTCCCCTTTTTAGCGACGCTTCGCCAAAACGCCGGGCCGTTTACCTGGAGCGTGCTTATCGCCTGCATCGCCGTCTTTGTCCTGCAAACGGTCATTGGCGATCGGCCGGTCATGCTGCTGCTGGCCTGGCCCTACGATCCTTCGCTGAAATTTGAAGTCTGGCGCTACTTTAGCCATGCGCTCATGCACTTCTCGCTGATGCATATTCTGTTCAACCTGCTATGGTGGTGGTACCTCGGCGGAGCGGTAGAAAAGCGCATTGGCAGCGGCAAGCTGGTGGTGATTACCGTAATCAGCGCCTTGCTGAGCGGCTTTGTTCAGCATCAGTTTAGCGGACCGTGGTTTGGCGGACTGTCCGGCGTGGTCTATGCGCTAATGGGCTATGTCTGGCTGCGAGGCGAGCGCGATCCGCAGAGCGGCGTTTATTTACAGCGCGGCTTGATACTCTTCTCTTTAGTGTGGTTAATTGCTGGCTGGTTTGATGTTTTCGGCATGTCGATTGCGAACGGCGCGCACGTGGCCGGTCTGGTGACCGGGCTGGCGATGGCGTTTGTTGATACGCAGAATGTGCGAAAACGAACGTAGAGATTCCCAGGGATATTTCATGAAACAAACACAACGTCATGACGCGATTATCGAGCTGGTAAAAAAACAGGGATACGTCAGTACCGAAGAGCTTGTCGAGCAGTTTGCCGTCAGCCCGCAGACCATTCGCCGCGATCTGAATGACTT
The DNA here is from genome assembly GCF_900200035.1 of Klebsiella grimontii. GTDB lineage: Bacteria > Pseudomonadota > Gammaproteobacteria > Enterobacterales > Enterobacteriaceae > Klebsiella > Klebsiella grimontii. The sequence goes on along the minus strand of NZ_FZTC01000052.1, from coordinate 61,724 downwards.
AGCCGATCAGAAAATGATCCTGCGTCATCACGGCGGCGCCGCGCTTCCTTCCAGCTCGGTGAATACTTCCTGGCACGACAGGAAATCGACCCAGACCCAGGAAAAAGAGCGCATCGCCCGCAAGGTGGCGAGTGAAATCCCCGACGGCGCGACGCTGTTTATCGATATCGGTACCACGCCGGAAGCGGTAGCCCATGCGCTGCTTAACCATAACGATCTGCGTATCGTCACCAATAACCTCAACGTCGCCAATACGTTGATGGTGAAAGAGGACTTCCGCATTATCCTTGCCGGCGGCGAGCTGCGCAGCCGGGATGGCGGTATCATCGGTGAAGCCACCCTGGACTTTATCTCCCAGTTTCGTCTTGATTACGGCATTCTCGGCATCAGCGGTATCGACACCGATGGCTCACTGCTGGAGTTCGACTACCATGAAGTGCGCACCAAGCGGGCGATTATTGAAAACTCCCGTCACGTGATGCTGGTCGTTGACCATTCTAAGTTTGGCCGTAACGCGATGGTCAATATGGGCAGCATCAGTATGGTTGATGCGGTCTACACCGATGTAATGCCGCCGGCCGGCGTGCTGAAGGTGATTACCGACAATAATCTTCAGCTGGAGCTGTGCTGATTCATTAACATTTCCCGCGGCAGACCAACGCGCGCTGCACGGCGTGATGCCGCGGGTGATACGTCACTCGCTTATCTCCGGTGATGGAGAGGGAGAACGCCAGGCGGAGGGATATTTTCCGCCGGCGATGAATCAGGGTGGCGATGCATAAGGCCAGCCGATAGCGGCTTATACGCCGTATCCCATCATTTTCAACAGCTGCTGGGCATGCTGAACGGCATCCTGGCGGTGCGCCACGCCCAGCTTCTGATACAAATTGCGAATATGCGTTTTGATGGTGGTGGCGGCCACGTCCAGCTCACCGGCGATCTGCTCGTTGCTGTAGCCGGAATAGATGAGCCCCAGCACCTGCCATTCGCGCTGGGTCAGCGGGCTGGTACGGATAAGTTCCGGCACTTCCGGATGGTTCAGCAGCCGCTCGACGAAGCTCTCGTCAAAGTGGGCGAACTTATGGCGATGATGCTGGTTGATATCGCGCAGAATACGCTGGGCGCGGTGCTGCTCCAGCTCCGGCAGCGTATTGAGCTGAATCAGCTGGCGCAGCTGCTGCGCCATCGCTTCGCCTTCAATGACAAAATGATTGATAAACCCGGTGCGGTTAGCGAGGGTGAGCGCTTCCAGCAGCGCTTTCTGCGCTTCGCTCTTACGCCCGGCCTGCCAGTAGAGCTGGTTGAGCAGCAGCAGGTTGCGGTTCAGATCGCTCATCAAACGCAGCGAGCGGGCGTTATCGTTTAACTCATCCAGCACCATTTCGGCGGAATCAAAATCGCCGAGCAGAATTTGCGCGCGGGCGATATTGCGCCACTGGCTCTGCAGGAAGTGGTTATTGGCGAACTCCGGTTTTGGCGTCTGGCGCAGCCAGTTCGCCGCGGCGGCCTTGTCGCCGATCATCTGCCAGTAGATCACCCGCACTTTATCGGCATTGGATACCCAGTCGCTATGGTAATGACCGTTGCCCAACAGGTTTTCCAGGCGATTCAAATGGCTGCGGGCGTTATCCAGATCGCCGCGCGCCAGCGAGCATTGCACCATCAGCGTCAGGCACTGCAGCTGCTGCTGCGGTTGATAGGAGGAGAGTACGTTCATGCCGCTGCGCGCGGAGGTTTCCGCTTCATCCAGCCGCGCCCAGGCCCACAGCAGCTGGGAACGAATACGCAGCAGGAACTCATGCATCGGCAGCTGTTCCAGATGCTGTTCGCGAATGAGCTGGAACGCTTTTTCCTGAATTTCCCAGGCGGCCTGCAGGAAGCCCTGCGCGAAGAGAATTTCGCTTTGCTGGATCATGCTCCATAACGCGTAGTGCCAGACGTCATGACGGCGGGCCATCTGTTCCGTCTGCTGCATGACCGCCAGCGATTTGCTCAGCTGGCCTTTGCAGTGCAGAACTTCGCCGTGTACGGATGTGGCAACGATACGGCTGTAGTAGCTGGCCAGCGGCAGTTCATCAAGGGCCACCATCGCCAGGCGCTCGGCTTCGTCCTGATCGCCGGCGTTGATCGCCACCTGGGCACGAAGGGCGTTGAAATCACCGTGCATGGCGGTGTCCATTTCTGTATCCATCTCCTGCTCGGCGCGCGCCAGCAGGGTATTGACTTCGCTATAGCGGTGCTGGCTCTGCATCAGCCAGGCCTGCAAAAGAATCAAACGCGGGTTTTCCAGCAGGTTTGACCACGGCAGCGCGGCGAGGGACTGTTCCAGCAAACTCAGCTCGCTGTGGTTAAACATGCCCCACGCGTGGTTGAGCAGAATATCGCGCAGCATTTTGGCGTCGCCCGCGGCCAGGGCGTGATGAATCGCTTCGCTCGGGAAGCCTTGGGCCATCCAGCTCTCAGCGGCCGCACGGTGAATTTCCGGCAGTTCGACCGCCAGCTCCCACTGGCAGCGCTGGCGCAGGAAGTTGCCGAATAGCGGATGGTAGCGGAACCATTCGCCGGAGTCGTCCATCCGTTGCAGGAATAATCCCTGACGCTCAATTTCTTCCAGCTGCATCTGTCCATTCTCTTCGCCGGTGACGCGGACGATGAGCGCATCGTTCATCGAGCGCAGCAGCGAGCTTTTCAGCAGGAAGTTACGCGTCCGCGGGTCAACGTTATCCAACACCTCATCGACCAGATAGTCAGAAAGATGGCTGGCGTTTATACCGGCAAGACGGCGGGCGGAGTGATGGGCGGAAGTATTGTTCTGACGCGCCGAGAGGGCAATCAGCTGCAGCGCGGTGGCCCAGCCGGCAACATCGTCGCACAGCCTTTTGCTATCGTCGGCCTCAATAGGCGAACTGAGACGACAGTCGAAAAACTGTTTCGCTTCCTGATGGGTAAAAGCCAGCTGTTGGCTGCCGATCTCCAGTAGCTGATCGCGCACGCGCAGGTTGGCGATGCCCAGCTGCGGCAGATTACGCGACAGCACCACCAGCGTCATATTTTCCGGCTGATGGCGGAGGAAGAAACGCATCGCATCATGAATAACCGGATTGGTGATCAGATGATAATCATCAATCACCAGGAATAACGGGCGCTGCCAGTCGGCCAGCTCAATAAACAGTTGCGCAAAGAGAGAGGGCAGGCTGGCGTACTGGCGCTTTTGCACCATCGCTTCGCTGGCCGCACAGTGGCCGCCGGTGGCCTGCTGAACGGCGGCGATAAGATAGCTGGCAAAACGCTCCTGTTGGTTATCGCCTTCATCCAGCGAGAACCAGCCGAGATCGTTTTTCCCCGCAGCCCATTGAGAAACGAGCGTGGTTTTACCGTATCCAGCCGGACTGGTCACCAACGCGAGACGATAATTGTTCGCGCCGGAAAGTTTCGCCAGCAATCGCTCACGAACCACAGTGTGTTCAAGGCGGACCGGGCGACTTAATTTAGACGGAATCAACATAGTTCTTCATTTCGCTGTGCAAGGGAGGAATTGCGAATTTTTTTGCGCTTCGTAATTAATATCCAATAAGGTCGGCCATAATGAATTTTATTGCAAGTTATGTCCGAGTTTTATGCTCTTGAATTTGCTCTATGTCACAAATTTGCATAGTGAGAGAAATTCATATAAATGCGCGTCAGCGGGCGCGGTTATTGGGATTGCGGAAGTTTTAGGCACGATAAGCTAATCTTTTATTACAAAATTAGTAGCTGTTTGTTTTTAATAAAATATTATCAGTGAAATCTTATAAGTCATCTTTTTGAGCTATTTCTGCATTACAGTCCGTTTATTCTGCGGATATTTACTTTTATTTGGCAATATTTACAAAACGGCGTTTTGCCCGCTTTTATCGTCCTGGCTTGTAACAAAATTGTGCGCGGGAAGCGGGCCGATTTGTGGTTCCAGCGTGGCGAATTTTGCAGCATAATTTTTGCCGGTAAGCTAACGTAATAGTGGCCACGATCACACTTTTCGCTCATCCCTGCTACTCCTCCCCGGCTAATCCCTGGCGGGATGAGGACGTGACTCCGGGAGGTCGGCACACTAACGCTAACGTTTTAGTAAAGGACCCGGATTACTTATGTCACAGACTTCTTTTAACAAAGCTCAGTTTCAGGCTGCACTGACGCGTCAGTGGCAGCATTTTGGTTTACAGTCCGCTTCCGAGATGACCCAGCGTCAATGGTGGCGCGCCGTAAGCGGCGCGCTGTCCGAGCTGTTGTCGGCTCAGCCGGTAGCAAAAGCGACCGAAGGACAGCGCCACGTAAACTATATCTCAATGGAGTTTTTGATTGGTCGCCTGACCGGCAACAACCTGCTCAACCTCGGCTGGTATCAGCAGGTCAGCGATGAGCTTCAGGCGCATGACGTTAACCTGACCGACCTGCTGGAAGAGGAAATCGACCCGGGCCTGGGCAACGGCGGCCTCGGTCGTCTGGCGGCATGTTTCCTTGATTCAATGGCCACCGTGGGACAATCGGCGACCGGCTACGGCCTGAACTACCAGTACGGCCTGTTCCGCCAGTCTTTCGCTGACGGTCAGCAGATGGAAGCGCCGGATGACTGGGGGCGTAATAGCTACCCGTGGTTCCGCCACAACGAAGCGCTGGACGTGCAGGTTGGCCTCGGCGGTAAAGTGACCAAAGGCGGTGAGTGGGTTCCGGCATTCGTCATTACCGGGGAAGCCTGGGATCTGCCGGTGCTGGGCTACCGCAACAACGTGGCTCAGCCGCTGCGCCTGTGGCAGGCTAAACACGCGCATCCGTTTAACCTGACCAAATTCAACGACGGTGATTTCCTGCGTGCTGAACAGCAGGGCATTGACGCCGAAAAACTGACGAAAGTTCTCTATCCGAACGATAACCATCAGGCGGGTAAAAAACTGCGTCTGATGCAGCAGTACTTCCAGTGCGCCTGTTCGGTCGCCGATATTCTGCGTCGCCATCACCTGGCGGGCCGTAAGCTGGCGGAGCTGGCGGATTATGAAGTTATCCAGCTTAACGATACTCACCCGACGATTGCGATTCCGGAACTGCTGCGCGTACTGATTGATGAGCATCAGCTGAGCTGGGACGAGGCCTGGGCGATTACCAGCAAAACCTTCGCGTATACCAACCACACCCTGATGCCGGAAGCGCTCGAGTGCTGGGATGAGAAGCTGGTAAAAGCGCTGCTGCCGCGCCACATGCAGATCATCAAAGAGATTAACGATCGCTTTAAAACGCTGGTCGATAAAACCTGGCCCGGCGATAAGCAGGTATGGGCGAAACTGGCGGTGGTGCACGATAAACAGGTTCGCATGGCGAACATGTGCGTGGTCAGCGGCTTTGCGGTTAACGGCGTGGCCGCGCTGCACTCCGACCTGGTGGTGAAAGATCTGTTCCCGGAATATCACCAGCTGTGGCCGAATAAATTCCATAACGTCACCAACGGCATTACCCCGCGCCGCTGGATCAAACAGTGCAACCCGGCTCTGGCCGCGCTGCTGGATAAAACGCTGAAGAAAGAGTGGGCCAACGATCTCGACCAGCTGATCAACCTCGAAAAATATGCCGATGACGCGAAGTTCCGTCAGACGTATCGCGACATTAAGCTGGCCAACAAGGTTCGTCTGGCGGAGTTTGTGAAGCGGCGTACCGGTATCGAGATCAACCCGCAGGCGATTTTCGATATCCAGATCAAGCGTCTGCACGAGTACAAACGTCAGCACCTGAACCTGCTGAACATTCTTGCGCAGTACAAAGAAATTCGTGAGAACCCGCAGGCGGACCGCGTACCGCGCGTGTTCCTGTTCGGTGCGAAAGCGGCGCCGGGCTACTACCTGGCGAAGAATATTATCTGGGCGATCAACAAGGTTGCCGCCGCGATCAACAACGATCCGCTGGTCGGCGATAAGCTGAAAGTGGTGTTCCTGCCGGACTACTGCGTCTCGGCGGCGGAAATGCTGATCCCGGCGGCGGATGTCTCAGAGCAGATCTCAACGGCGGGTAAAGAGGCCTCCGGTACCGGCAACATGAAGCTGGCGCTGAACGGCGCGCTGACCGTGGGAACCCTTGACGGGGCGAACGTGGAAATCGCTGAGCAGGTAGGCGAAGAAAACATCTTTATCTTCGGTCATACCGTGGAAGAAGTGAAAGCGCTGAAGGCCAAAGGCTACGATCCGCTGAAATGGCGTAAGAAAGACAAGCTGCTGGACGCTGTGCTGAAAGAGCTGGAGAGCGGTAAATACAGCGATGGCGATAAGCATGCTTTCGACCAGATGCTGCATAGTCTGCTGAAAGGCGGCGACCCGTACCTGGTGCTGGCGGATTTTGAAGCCTACGTGGCGGCGCAGAAGCAGGTTGATGAGCTGTATCGCGACCAGGAAGCCTGGACGCGCGCGACGATTCTGAACACCGCGCGCTGCGGCATGTTCAGCTCCGACCGCTCGATTCGCGATTATCAGCAACGTATCTGGCAGGCAAAACGCTAAGGACAGGCCTATGGAGACTAAACGCCTTGATAACGCAGCCCTGGCGGCGGGAATAAGCCCAAGCTATATCAACGCGCACGGTAAGCCGCAGTCCATTGCTGCGGCCACTAAGCAGCGGCTGCTTGATGCGATGCATCGTACCACTGTCACCCCGAAGGTGGCGGTTAACCCGCTGCCAGCGGTGCAGGTATTCACCCACGGCAAAAAGATGTCTCTGCCGGTAGCGGGCCAGGGGGAGTTCCACTGGATCCTCACCACCGAAGAAGGGAAACAGTATCAGGGCCAGGCGCGCGGCGGTGAAACGCTGCCGCTGCCGGCAAGATTACCGGAAGGGTACCATACGCTGACGCTGACTCAGGACGGCGATCGCTGGCACTGCCGGGCGATCGTCGCGCCCGCGCGCTGCTACGAACCGCAGGCGCTGAAGGATGGCCAGAAGCTGTGGGGAACCTGCGTGCAGCTGTATACGCTGCGCTCGGAGAAGAACTGGGGGATTGGCGACTTCGGCGATTTACGCGCGATGCTACCGGAAATCGCCCGCCGGGGCGGCTCGTTTATCGGACTTAACCCGATTCACGCCCTCTATCCGGCTAACCCGGAGAGCGCCAGTCCGTACAGCCCCTCTTCGCGCCGCTGGCTCAACGTTATCTATATTGACGTCAATGCGGTAGAGGATTTCCGTCACAGCAAAGAGGCGCAGAAATGGTGGCATTCACCGGCTACGCAGCAGACTTTACAGGCGGCGCGTCAGACCGATGATGTTGACTATACCGCCGTGACCACCCTCAAGCTCACCGCGCTGCGCATGGCCTGGAAAGGTTTTTCCGCGCGCAACGATGAGGCGATGGCGGAGTTCCGCCAGTTTGTCACGCGCGAGGGCGACAGCCTGTACTGGCAGGCGGCGTTTGACGCGCTGCACGCCTGGCAGGTTAAGCAGGATCCGATGCGCTGGGGCTGGCCCGCGTGGCCGAAGGCTTATCAGGATACCGATAGCCCGGAGGTTAAAGCGTTCTGCGCCGAACATGCCGACGAGGTGAATTTTTACCTGTGGCTGCAATGGCTCGCTTACACCCAGTTCGCCGCGTGCTGGCATACCAGCCAGAACGATTCCATGCCGATCGGCCTGTATCGTGACCTGGCGGTGGGCGTTGCGGAAGGCGGGGCTGAGACCTGGTGCGATCGCGAACTGTACTGCCTGAAGGCTTCCGTCGGCGCGCCGCCGGATATCCTCGGCCCGCTGGGGCAAAACTGGGGCCTGCCGCCGATGGATCCGCATATCATGGTGGCGCGCGCCTATGAGCCCTTCGTCGAGCTGCTGCGCGCGAATATGCAAAACTGCGGGGCGCTCCGCATCGATCACGTGATGTCGGTACTGCGTCTGTGGTGGATCCCTTACGGCGAGACGGCCGATCATGGCGCCTATGTGCAGTATCCGGTAGACGATCTGTTGTCGATTCTGGCGCTGGAGAGTAAGCGTCATCGCTGTATGGTGATCGGCGAGGATCTGGGAACCGTACCGGTTGAAATCGTCGGCAAGCTGCGTAAAAGCGGCGTTTACTCCTACAAAGTGCTCTATTTCGAAAATGACCACGAAAAGACTTTCCGTGCGCCGAAGGCGTATCCGGAGCAATCAATGGCTGTGGCTACGACGCATGACCTGCCAACGCTGCGCGGCTACTGGGAAAGCGGCGACCTGACGCTGGGTAAATCGCTCGGCCTGTATCCGGATGAGGTGGTACTGCGCGGACTGTATCAGGATCGCGAGCTGGCGAAGCAGGGGTTGCTGGATGCTCTGCACCGCTACGGCTGTCTGCCGAAGCGTACCGGGCATAAAGCGTCGCTGATGGCGATGACGCCGACCCTGAATCGTGGGATGCAGCGCTATATCGCCGACAGCAACAGCGCGCTGCTGGGCCTGCAGCCGGAGGATTGGCTGGTGATGGCCGAGCCGGTCAATATTCCCGGGACCAGCACCGAGTATCCAAACTGGCGTCGTAAGCTTTCCACCACGCTTGAGGCGATGTTTGCCGATGAGCAGGTGAATAAGCTGATTAAGGATCTGAATAAGCGGCGTAAGGCGGCAAGTAAGAAGAAGCCTGCCTGATGTAAGCCTAAAAAAAGCCGGGAAGCGATTCCCGGCTTTTTCATATCTGCGGACCTGATTAGCGTTTCGGCCCTGCGGCCACCAGCGCAGCGCCCGCTGGCGTATCGGTGTACTTCTCGAAGTTCTCAATAAACAGCTTCGCCAGCTGCTCCGCTTTCTCCTGCCACTGCTCTGGCGAGCCGTAGGTGTTGCGCGGGTCGAGGATATGGGTATCCACCCCCGGCAGCTCGGTCGGGATCTGCAGCTCAAACATCGGCAGAGTGAAGGTTTCGGCATTGTCCAGCGAACCATCAAGAATCGCATCGATTATGGCGCGGGTATCTTTGATCGAGATACGTTTGCCGGTGCCGTTCCAGCCGGTGTTGACCAGATAGGCCTGGGCGCCGGAAGCCTGCATACGTTTCACCAGCACTTCTGCGTACTGCGTCGGGTGCAGCGACAGGAAGGCGGCGCCAAAGCAGGCGGAGAAGGTTGGCGTCGGCTCCGTGACGCCGCGCTCGGTACCGGCCAGCTTGGCGGTGAAGCCAGACAGGAAGTGGTACTGGGTCTGGTCGGCGGTCAGACGAGAAACCGGCGGCAGAACGCCAAACGCGTCGGCGGTCAGGAAGATAACCTTGGTGGCATGACCGGCTTTGGAGATGGGCTTAACGATGTTCTCGATATGATTGATCGGATAAGAGACGCGGGTGTTTTCGGTCTTTGAACCGTCGTTAAAATCGATGGTGCCATCGGCCAGCACGACCACGTTCTCCAGCAGCGCATCGCGGCGAATCGCATGATAAATATCCGGCTCCGCGGCTTCGGAAAGCTTAATGGTCTTAGCGTAGCAGCCGCCTTCGAAGTTGAATACCCCGTCGTCATCCCAGCCGTGTTCATCATCGCCAATCAGGCGGCGTTTCGGATCGGTAGAGAGGGTGGTCTTGCCGGTACCGGAAAGGCCGAAGAAGATAGCGACATCCTCTTTTTCCCCGACGTTGGCGGAGCAGTGCATGGAAGCGATGCCCTTCAGCGGCAGCAGGTAGTTCATGATCGAGAACATCCCTTTTTTCATTTCGCCGCCGTACCAGGTTCCGCCGATAAGCTGGATGCGCTCGGTCAGATTGAACGCGACGAAGTTTTCGGAGTTCAGACCCTGTTCTTTCCACTGCGGGTTGGTGCACTTAGCGCCGTTCATCACGATGAAATCCGGCTTGAAGTTCGCCAGCTCTTCATCGCTTGGGCGAATAAACATGTTCTTCACGAAATGCGCCTGCCAGGCGACTTCGGTAATAAAGCGGACGCTCAGGCGGGTGTCGGCGTTGGCGCCGCAGAAGGCGTCAACGATAAACAGGCGCTTGCCGGAGAGCTGGCGGGTCACCAGCCCCTTCAGGTGCTGCCACGTTTCCTCAGAAAGCGGCTTGTTGTCGTTCTTACCTTTGCCTTTATCGGCCCACCACACGGTATCGCGGGTGGTGTCGTCACGAACGATATACTTATCTTTTGGAGAACGGCCGGTAAAAATACCGGTATCTACGGCGATTGCACCAAGATTTGTTAATACGCCACGTTCATAACCTTGAAGATTGGGGGCGAGCTCTTCCTGATACAAAGTATCGTAGCTGGGGTTATGGACGATATCCTGGACGTCATTGATACCATAAGCCTTGAGATCCTGCGGGGTTAAACCATTATTAACGCGCATGTCACTGCTCCTTAGCCAATATGTACTGCTTTAAATTGTAGGGTTTATTACGGGGTATAGACCGCGACCAGGCTCATAGATTTACGTATCTCGACAAACGGCGGACTTACGAAAAACGTTGTGACTCCTGTCACGAGGCGCAGGGGATTATCTCAGGAATTAGGGCTACAGTGGGGGTAGATGTTTCTTAATGGTTAAAAAGTAATTAAAAAAACTGTTGAAATGTGAATGTAATCGCTTACCTGAAAGAAAATTACGTAACTCTTTCATGGGGAATCGATTCACCACGCGAAGAAAAATTGTTGACGCCAGGCGCGAGGAGGAAAACCGCGCCTGACAAAGTGAGGATTAGTGGATTTGCGGGTCGGCCGGGGAGGCGTTGTTACGAATTTCGGCGATATCCATCGCATTAAAGATGTAATGATTACCGCAATAGTCGCAGTGCATATCGATTTCTCCTTCGTCGGCCAGGATGCTATCGATCTCCTCATCCGGCAGCGTTTTCAGCGCGCCGGCGCAGCGCTCGCGGGAGCAGGTGCATTTAAACTCAACGCCCTGCGGCTCGTATACGGTAACTTCTTCTTCGTGATACAGGCGCCAGAGCACATCGTTTGCGGGCAGGGTAAACAGCTCTTCAGCTTTGATGGTTTCGGTCAGCGTGCTCAGATGTTCGAAATCAGCCGCCTGCGCGTCCTGCGCCGGCAGAACCTGCAGCAGCATGCCGCCGGCCATCGGTTTACCTTCGTGTTCACCGCTACGGATAATCAGTCGGGTTGGCAGCTGTTCGGAGCGCTGGAAGTAATCTTCGAGGCAGGCCGCCAGCGTATCGCCTTCAAGACCGACCACCCCCTGATAGCGCTCGCCCTCTTCCGGAGAGATGGTAATGACCAGATATCCGTTGCCGACCATGGTTTTCAGGTCCGCCCCTTCCGGGATCTCACCCTGGGTGCGGGCGACACCGCGCATCTGCTGCTGGTTGTTGCCGTTGATCACCGCCAGCGACAGCGGGCCATCGCCCTGCAGCTGAACGGTAATATCGCCCGCGAACTTCAGCGTGGCGGTCAGCAGGCTGGTGGCGACCAGCAGTTCCGCCAGCACGGTTTTCACCGGCTGCGGGTAGCTATGGTTGGTCAGAATCTGTTCTAAAGTTTCTGAAACTGTTACCAGCTCACCGCGTACGGCATAGTTTTCAAACAGATAGCGGTGTAATTGATCGTGTTGAGTCATAATCATCTCTCTTGCGGGCCACAGTTATTCACTATCGCCGTGTTTAAATCTCATCAGGTCGCGCCGCTCTTTCTTATCCGGTCGCCTGTCGGGATGCGGCATGGTTAAGGCGTTCATTTTGCGCGCCAGCGCCACTTTCTCGCGTTTCTCGATGCTCTCAGCCGTCTCTTCATAAAGCGCGACGGCTTCACTGGCGGGTCTGCGCTGTTCGGTAATGCCTTTTACCACGATGGTGCGTTCGTCATTGCCCTGGCGGAGCATCAGGGTCGCATTCAGCTCGACTACCTTTCCCGGCTTACTGCGCTGTCCGTTATAGTGCACCTTGCCGCCTTCAATCATCTCGCGCGCCAGCGCACGGGTTTTATAAATGCGGGCTGCCCACAACCATTTGTCCAGCCTGACGGCTTCGACGGGTTTTTCTTTCATGGCCTCTCCTGTAGGGTCAGCGAGGGGATCAGGTGCCGGTAATCGTTCAACCCTGGATGGCGAGCGTAGCTTTTTTCCGCCAGCCCGGAGTCGGGATTGGTGATACCGAGGCAATAGCGGATGCCGTACTCCGCCGCCGCGTCCAGAATTGCCTCGTTATCATCGACGAACAGCGTATTGCGCGCGTCGAAGCCGGTTTCTTCAGCTACCGCGTGCCACAGCCGCTGATCCTCTTTCGGATAACCAAATGTGTGGGTGGAAAGCAATAAATCAAGGTGCGCGTCCAACCCGGTATGCTTTAGCTTCACCGCCAGATTATGCGGATGGGCGTTGGTCAGCAAAATCCGCCGTTTACCGCTGGTTTTAAGCGCCTCAAGGAACGGCACGGTATCTTCACGCAGCGCGGCCCTTGGCCCCTGCTCGCTGGTCATCGCACAAATATCCAAACCCAGTCGCTCGCTCCAGTAGTCCAGGCAGTACCAGTTTAGCGTATGTTGTACCGCATGATACTCCTGGCGCATCGCGTCTCTGGCTTCCTGCAGGTTGAGCCCCCGCGCGGCGCCCCAGGTTTCCGGAACCAGTTTTTGCCAGAAGTAGTTGTCGAAGGCGAGGTCGAGTAGCGTGCCGTCCATATCCAGCAGAACGGTATCAACCTCTTGCCAGGCGATATCAAAATGCATGGTCAGTCTCCAGCGAGGGGGAAAATTGCGCGACAGGTTATCACACCCCGTCGCGCAGAGAATTATTCTTGCGGGTCGGGTGAGGAAAGCAGAACCGGATTCAGGCAGCTTTCATAGTATTTCTGGATCTCTTCCTGTCGCTGGCGATGGCGCTGATAGCGACGAAAAGCCTGGATACCGTGATACGCCGAACAGCCCAGCATGGCCAGCAGCAGCAGCGTTGTGCCGAGGTAACGCCACAGACCGGAGCGGTCAGGAATACGATGCAGGTTGATATGCTGCGTGCCGTTGGCGTCGGTGTAAAGATTGGTGACGATGCCTTCTGCCTGGAACGGCGTGTGCATTAGCATACCCGCCAGACGCTGCAGTTCGCTCCATTGCTGGTGGGCAGGGAAGTCGTATAAGCCGGTGCCTGGCCACGGCTGGTTCACCAGGTCGCTGCCTTCATCGCTGGCAATCAGGAAACCGCCGGGCGCCGGGCTATTCAGCGCCTGCGCCGCGCGCGAGGTTTCACGGCTGATGAACGGCGCGGTGGAGGTGGTGACCAGGTTCTCCAGCGACTCCGCGCTTACCGGGCGTAACAGGACGTTGACGCCGTCCAGTTTGCCGGCGCTGGCGCGTTTGGTCAGGGCTTCCCAGTTGCGGGTGTTGCCGAGGTTAACCAGCGCATTCTTCAAACGAACGCAATCGTCTTTCGCTGAGCACAGGTCGTTGGTTTTTGTGACGATATCGCCAAAGTCATCCAGCAGCACCATGCCTGACTTCTGAATGGCGGAACGCAGCGCCGGGCTGACGCGCGAATCGTCATCGGATTCGGGATGGAGCTGGCGCTGGACGGTCTGCATCAGGGCGGTGGCCTTACTGACGATATCTGATTCCGGCAGCGGCAGGGGAGGGGCATCATTCCAGACGATTTGCGAACAATCGAACGGCATAAACGGCGAGTTTTCTTTTGCCGTCCAGGCGCCCGGCGAGTGGATGTTGCACATTCCTGTGCCTTTCAGGCGCAGCGTGTCGCCGATGCGAATCTTTGACTTCTCCAACTGGGCAACCGTCGTGGCTTCGATAGTTTGCGCGCCCTTGAGCCATGAAAGGGTGAATTTAAAAGGCATATTCAGCGGTACGCTGGCCCACAGCATCACGACGATCAGCAGCGCGCCGAGGGCGATAATCGCGCTGCGGAGCCAGTACTGAAGCGGGAAGTTTTTGACCTCATCATGCAGCGACAGGAAGCGCCCCTGGCGGACAACGTGGCGGCTGAGGTAGATATCGATATCCGTTTGCTGGCCGAGGTCCTGCGCAATCCATGGTTGCCAGTGGCGCGGGTAGATAAGGTCGATAATGCCGAGGGAAATATTATTGATATGTTCCTGGTTATTTTCGCCAAACAATCCCCAGCGTTTCGGCATGCCGCGCAGGCAGTGAATTTCCCGCAGCGATGTTTGGCGCGGGGGAGCGTAGATCCCCCATACGCCTGCCAGCAGCAGGAGTAACCCGCCGCCCAGCAGCCAGGGCGAAAAAACGTTCGGGGTTATCAGGCTGCAATAAAACAGCAGGAAAGCGGCAACCACCAGAATGGCTTCGCGCAGACTCTCAGGGCGGCTGAGCGCATGCTCTTCCGGTGTTTCCTGGCGGATGTTCAGCAGCTCAATTTGCTCGCTCTCTTCCCCGCGGATGGATGCCTGAGGCACCGCGGCTTTTTCAAGCGCAAACCCCCGAGATTCCTGCGGATAGTCGCTGAGCGTTTGCCCATTGAGAGCAATCACCAGCGGAAGGCTATCGGTGGAGATTAACTCGACGCTGTTTTCATCATTGATATGTTGCTCCCAGAAGGGAGGTAGATGAATTTCAACTGAATCAAGGAAGTAGCGCCATTTATTGAGGTCATCGGTGGTGATGCCGTAGCGCGTAATGGCGCGGGTGACGCTATAAACGGTGCCGCTCTGTTCGTTCAGCGTCAGGTTGACCGGCGCGGTGCTGGCGCCAGACGCCGGCAACTGCTGGTTGCGGCTGAGGCTTTCGAGGTATTTTTCAACGGCGCTGCGCTCTTCATCGGAAAGCTTGCGCGTCGCGGCATCGCTAAAGGCGTGCAGCAGCGGCAGGCGACGACGTCTTGTATGCGTGCGATACCACCAGCCGATAAGCAATGCGCAGATTAGCAGAGCTAACAAAAATATCAGAAAGGTGCCCATGCCCATCCCATCATAGTTATTCTTTTCTTACTGGTATCGTCGGTTGCCATGCATCAATGGAGGTAAAACAGCCGTCGAAATCGGCACTTATTACGTCAACGGGAGAAAATCTATTATGCAATGCAGCAGCATACAACCTTATCAAAAGCGTTAAAATCCAGGAATCAGTATATTCTCAAATACCGTTCAACCTATTGACTTTTTAGTCTTTGTGATACCAGTGGTCAAGACGAAAAAGTTGCAATTATGTAAATTAGTGGCGATTAGGATTGCCGAAACCGTGCTGCGTATCGCACAATGACCGCTGTAATCACAGCATAGACCGATGACAATGAGCAAATCATTACAAAAACCCACCATTCTCAATGTTGAAACAGTCGCGCGCTCGCGCCTTTTTAATGTTGAAAGCGTGGACCTTGAGTTCAGCAACGGCGTGCGCCGGGTGTATGAACGGATGCGGCCTTCTACCCGTGAAGCCGTGATGATTGTGCCGATTGTCGATGACCATATAATCCTGATTCGCGAATATGCAGTTGGTACGGAGTCCTATGAGCTGGGTTTTTCAAAAGGCCTGATCGATCCGGGCGAAAGCGTACTGGAAGCCGCCAACCGTGAGCTGAAAGAAGAGGTTGGGTTTGGCGCGCAAAAGCTGACGTTTTTGAAAAAGCTGAGCATGGCCCCGTCCTACTTCTCCAGCAAGATGAATATCCTGGTGGCGGAAGACCTTTATCCGGAGTCGTTGCCCGGCGATGAGCCCGAGCCGCTGCCGCAGGTGCGCTGGCCGCTGTCGCAGCTGATGACGCTGCTTGATGAAGAAGATTTCAACGAAGCGCGTAACGTTAGCGCGCTTTTTCTGCTGCGCGAATGGCTGCAGGCGCAAGGGCGGCTGTAGCGCCTCTCTCAGATAAAAAAAGCGCCCGCAGGCGCTTTTTTTGTCAGAACAGTTCGTGGGTCTCGCCCCCGCCATCGGTAATGGTGGTGCCGACTTCATGAACCGCCTGTTGGGTCGGCTGGGTGCCGTCAATAAAGTACTCGGCGCGGCTGTTACCGCCGCTGGCCAGCTGGCCGGTGCTGCGATCGATGTTCACCGTAATAATACCCGGCGGCGGCGTTAGCGGCTCTTCCGGTACGCCTTCCAGCACCCTTTTCATAAAGTCATCCCAGGCCGGCTGGGCGCTTTTAGCGCCGCCTTCATAGCCGGATATCTGATCTTTGATTGCTCCGGAGGCGGTGGTGCGGCCCAGATCGCGGCGGTGGTCATCAAAGCCAATCCATACCGACGTTACGACGCCAGGACCATAGCCTGAGAACCACGCATCTTTTGAACTGTTGGTGGTCCCGGTTTTGCCGCCGATATCGTGACGCTGCAGGTCGCGGCCCGCCCGCCAGCCGGTACCCATCCAGCCCGGTTCGCCGAAGATGTTGGTGTTCAGGGCGCTTTTAATCAGGAACGCCAGCGGCGTGTTGATCACGTGCGGCGCGTACTCCGGAGCGCCACTTTGCGCCACCAGAGACTGGTTCGCCTGCGCAAGCTGCGGCTGTGGAGGAACGCCGGGGTTTTGCGGGTCCTGTGAGGTCGCGACGTCCTCAACATCTTTATTATCCAGTACATCAGACTTCGGCGTATCGCCGTAAATCACCGGAATATCGCACTGTGGGCAGGCAACTTTTGGCCGCTCTTCAAAAATGACACCGCCCTGATCGTTCTCGATTTTGCTGATGAAATAAGGGCTCACCAGGAAACCGCCGTTAGCCATCACCGAATAACCGCGAGCAACCTGAAGCGGGGTGAAAGAGGCTGAACCCAGCGCCAGCGATTCGGTCCGAACGATGTTCTGTGCCGGGAAGCCAAAGCGCTGGAGATACTCAGCCGCGTAGTCCACGCCCATGGCCCGCATCGCGCGAACCATCACCACGTTCTTTGATTGACCCAGCCCCTGACGCAGGCGGATAGGGCCCGCATACTGCGGCGGTGAGTTTTTGGGGCGCCAGTCGGAGCCGGAGCCGGCATCCCAACGTGAAATTGGCACATCGTTGAGCATGCTCGCCAGCGTTAAGCCTTTATCCATTGCTGCAGTGTAGAGGAACGGCTTAATGTTAGAACCGACCTGGCGCAGCGCCTGTGTCGCACGGTTGAACTTGCTCTGGTTGAAATCGAAGCCGCCAACTAGCGCAATGATCGCCCCGTTTTGCGGGTTGATCGAGACCAGCGCTGAGTTGACATCCGGCACCTGCGACAACCACCAACTGCTACCCACCTGACGTACCCAGACCTGTTGCCCGGTCTGCACCACATCGTTTACTTTACGCGGCGTGGCGCCCTGCTGGGTATCAGAAATAAACCGACGCGCCCAGCGGACGCCTTCCATATTCAGCGACACCGAGGTTCCATTGCTCATTAGCGCGACGGCTTCCTGCGGATTTGCCGACGTGATGACCGCCGGCGAGAGCGGTCCGGTATTCGGGGTTTTTTTCAGCGTATCGAGGATTTTCTGGTTATCCCACGGCGTTTCACCCACCTTCCACAGCACCTTGTCCGGGCCGCGATAGCCGTGGCGCATGTCGTAATCCAGCACGTTTTTACGCACGGCCTCCTGGGCCGACTGCTGATTTTTACGGGTAATGGTGGTGTAGACGCGATAACCGTCTTCATAAGCCTGCTCGCCGTAGCGGCTGACCATTTCCTGACGCACCATTTCGCTGAGATACGGGGAGGAGAAGGCGATTTCCGGCGTATGGTAGCTGGCGTCAATCGTCTGGCTACGCGCCTGATCGTACTGCGACTGCGTGATGTAGCCTTCGCTCAGCATCCGTGAGAGAACAACGTTGCGGCGGGCGGTTGCACGATCCATGGAGTAGAGCGGGTTAAACGTCGAAGGCGCTTTAGGCAGGCCCGCAATGACCGCCATCTCGCTCAGCGTCAACTGGTCGACGGATTTACCGAAATAGACCTGCGCGGCCGCGCCGACGCCGTAGGCGCGGTAGCCAAGATAGATTTTGTTCAGGTACAGCTCAAGGATTTCATCTTTATTGAGCAACTGCTCGATGCGGATCGCGAGGAAGGCTTCTTTTACCTTACGCATCAACGTCTTTTCAGGGCTCAGGAAGAAGTTGCGCGCCAGCTGTTGAGTAATCGTACTGGCTCCCTGAGAGGCGTGACCGGAGAACATCGCGACGCTGGCGGCGCGGAAAATCCCGACCGGGTCAACGCCATGATGCTCATAAAAACGGCTGTCTTCGGTGGCGATAAACGCTTTTATCAGCTCTGGCGGCATTTGCTGTAGCGTGACGGGAATACGGCGTTTCTCGCCATATTGCGCAATCAGCTCACCATCCGCGCTATAGACCTGCATCGGGATCTGCAGGCGCACATCCTTCAGGGTTGCGACGTCGGGGAGCTGGGGCTCTATATATTTATAGAGACCAAAAATCGAGCCTGCTCCCAGCAGTACGCAACATACTGCAAGGATAAAAAGATACTTTACGAACTTCACCGGAGATTTCTCATTTAGTTTTCATTGGGCAGTTTATAAACAAACGCGCAGTAGTATAAAGGCAAGCCTGGAGCATTGATATAGCGAAGCATATCGGCGGATAAGGAGATCGTAAGCATGGCGTTTAGAAACTGGCGCATAGGAATGCATATCCAGCAGGACCATATTGCTATTGTCGCGTTATTACATGAGCGCTCACGCTGGGCGCTACGCCGCTGGTGGAGTATCCCGCTCATGCCCGGTAGCGTGCGGCAGGGAATGGTGGTGGACGTTGAATCGCTGGCCCGCCAGCTGCAAAGCTGGCGGCGGGAGCTGCCTTTGCAGCATCAGGTCTGTATCGCCTTCCCGGCGGCGCGAACCCTGCAAAAGCAGCTCCCGCGCCCGCAGATTTCATTAAGAGAAAGCGAACAGGCGACCTGGATTGCCAGCGCGATGGCGCAGCAGCTGGAAATGCCCGCATCTTCGCTATGCGTTGATTATGCGCAAACCGGAGCGGTTGATGGCTGGCGGGTTACCGCCGCGCAGCGGTTGGACGTTAACCTTCTGTGCCGCCTGGCAAGTCGACTCAAGCTGAGGGTGGTGGGGATTGTGCCGGATGCCAGCGCGCTTAGCGCCTTTCTCCCCTGGCAACCTGATGACGTTCAGGGGCTGGCCTGGCGTGACGAAGCGAGCTGGCTTTGGGCCACCGCCGATAGCTGGGGATGCTGTCCGTGCAGCGACGCTCCCTCTTTTCCAGACCTGGTATCCCGGGTGAATGGCGGTACGTTTCGCCTCTGCGCCTCCGCATCGCCCGACGGGCGGAATTTTGACGCCTGGAGCGCTATCCATCGCCTGCAGCCCCCGCTCCCGGCACGTGGCGATAGCTTTACCGTTGCCCTCGGCCTGGCGCTGGGAGCGCGTCAGTCATGAGCCATATAGTCAACTTCCTTCCCTGGCGCGAAACGCGTCGACGGCAACGTCTGCAGATGGCGGGGCTGCTGATTCTTGGTTTGCTGCTTATTCTGCTGGCGGCGCTCCTCACTTCACGGCTCAACCAGCGGGTCAGCCACTCGCTTGAAACCGCGAAGATTAGCGCTGAAGAGCAGCTGTATACCGCCTTTCAGCAGCGTGAGCGCGCCATGCGCCAACGGTTACAGCAGCAGGAACAACGACGCCTGCGCGCTCTGCGGCGGGAGAAAACCGCCGCGTGGCAGTCGAGGTTGCAGGCGATAGCGGCGCTTATGCCGGAACACGCCTGGTTAACCCAACTGGAATACCGCCAGAATACCCTGGTACTGAGCGGACTCACGTTGCATCTAAAGGGGCTGGCTGAGCTTGAAAAAGCGCTGGGGAGTGTTGCCGGCTTGCGTCCGCCAAAGGCGGGAGAAACGCACCGCGACGGTGAAGGGCGCTGGTTATTTCACTTTTCCATGGCCGGAGAGGACGACAATGCGGGTTGAGATTGAACGCTGGCTGACGGGGCGCAAAAGCCTGTTAACAATACCTGTCGTCCTGGTTCTCATTGCCGGAGTCTGGGGATGGCTACTGCAGCCCCCCCAACCAGACATTAACGCGGGCGGCACGCCGCGCATACAAGCACAGTGGCGCAAATTGTTGCCGCTGCGGGCTGCGCTACAAAACGTTGGTATTGATGAGCAACAAACCCAGGTTTTCTCTCCCATTGACCTCCCGGTGACGGGCGCTGCACTTATGGACTGGCGGCCGATAGGGCGCGGTGGCGAGATGCAGCTGGCGGTTGACTGGCAAGCGGTACCGGCGCTTTTTTCCTGGCTGGCCCGCTGCGGGATGCGCGCCACGGCTTTCTCAATGCAGCCGGAAAATCAGGCTCTACGGCTGATCCTGCAACTGGAGGCGGAAGATGCGCCGTAAAGGCTGGTGTTTACTGCTGTTTCCTCTGCCGCTGCTGGCTGCGGAACGCGATCCCTTTCAGCCTCCGGTCGATAGTTGCCGGACTGCGCAGCTTAATCAATGGCGCTACGGTGGGGCGATAGGCGATCCGCGAGAGTTGATTGGCATCCTGCAGGATAGCGCCGGGAAATGGCGCCGCGTGAGGGATGCGGAGACGCTGCCTACAGGCTGGCGGGTGACGCTTCTGACATCTGAAAAAATGGCTATATCAACCAGCGCCGGGTGTGAACCCGCGCAGTGGGTCTGGCTGCGAAAGGGAATAAAGAATGATGCGATGGATAAGCCTGCTGTTTCTACTCCTGCCGATGATGGTCGACGCGGTAAAAAAGGATCTTCCCGTGTCGCTGGTCGTCGATGATGCGCCGGTGGCCCAGGTACTCCAGTCGTTGGCGGAGCTAAAGCAAAAAAATCTCGTGGTGGCGCCGGACGTCAGCGGAACGGTATCTCTCCAACTGAAGGAAGTGCCGTGGCAGCAGGCGCTGCGATCGGTTATCGATAGCGCCGGTCTGACTCTGACCCAACAAGGCTCGGTACTGTACGTGCATACTCTGGTCTGGCAAAAGGCGCAGCAGGCACAGCTTGAGGCGGAGAGAGCAAAGCGTCTACAGAATCTCCCTCTACAGGGGCATAGCATGAGCCTGCGTTATGCTGATGTAGAGGATCTGGCCAAAGCGGGCGAAAAACTGCTGAGCGCTCGCGGGCATCTGACGGTCGATAAACGAACCAACCGCCTGTTGATTCGCGATGACGCCCAACACCTCCCGGCGTTAATAGCATGGGTTCAGGAGATGGATGTGCCTGTCGGCCAGGTTGAGCTGGCGGCGCATATTGTCTCAATGAGCGAAACCAGCCTGCGTGAACTGGGCGTGAAGTGGAGCCTGGCGGACGCCAGCAGCCCACCAGGATCCGGTAAACTGACGACCCTGAGCAGCAACCTGGCGGTAGGGGATGCCAGTACGAGGGCCGGGTTTAACATCGGCCGCATCGGCGGGCGGCTCCTGGAGCTGGAGCTTTCCGCACTTGAGCAGAAACAGAAGGTGGACATTATCGCCAGCCCCCGTCTGCTGGCTTCACATATGCAGCCCGCCAGCATTAAGCAGGGCAGCGAGATACCCTATCAGGTCTCCAGCGGCGAAAGCGGCGCGACCTCCGTTGAGTTTAAAGAGGCGGTGCTGGGGATGGAGGTGACGCCGACGGTGCTACATCACGATCGCGTGCGGTTAAAACTGAGGATCAGTGAAAATACGCCGGGCCAGGTGCTCAAACAGGAAAATGGCGAAGTGCTGGCTATCGATAAACAAGAAATAGAAACGCAGGTGGAGGTGAAAAGCGGAGAGACCCTGGCGTTAGGCGGTATCTTTGCGCAAAAAAATAAAACGTCTCGCGATGGTATTCCTCTACTTGGCGATATCCCCTGGCTTGGCCAGCTGTTTCGCCGTGACGGTAAGGATAACGAACGACGTGAACTGGTTGTCTTCATTACTCCACGTATTCTGGCAGTGCATTAAGCGGTTTTTCTTGCTAAACACGTTTCAGGTGTTTGACGTGAGGACGGATTTAGCATACAAGGGGTACCGATTTGAGAGTCGGGTACGACATCAATCCTCCCTTTCTTGTCCGGTGATTTATTCTGTTGCCAAACCAGCCGGAGTATTGAGATAATTTTTAGTCTGACTCTCGCTCTATTGCATATGAGGTTTCAGTTCATGTCCTGCTGCGCTGGGTGTCTGCGAAGCGGGTTTACCATTAACGAATAGTCTTAGTAGTACCGAAAAAATGGCAGAGAAACGCAATATCTTTCTGGTTGGGCCTATGGGTGCCGGCAAAAGCACTATTGGGCGCCAGTTAGCCCAACAGCTCAACATGGAATTTTACGATTCCGATCAAGAAATTGAGAAACGCACTGGCGCAGATGTGGGTTGGGTCTTTGATGTAGAAGGCGAAGACGGCTTCCGCGACCGTGAAGAAAAAATTATCAATGAGTTGACGGAAAAACAGGGAATCGTGCTGGCAACCGGCGGTGGCTCTGTAAAATCCCGTGAAACGCGTAACCGTCTCTCCGCCCGCGGCGTGGTGGTCTACCTGGAAACAACTATCGAAAAGCAGCTTGCCCGTACGCAGCGCGATAAAAAGCGTCCTTTGCTACAAGTTGATGCGCCGCCTCGCGAAGTACTGGAAGCGTTGGCGGATGAGCGTAATCCGCTGTACGAAGAGATTGCTGACGTCACTATCCGTACTGACGATCAAAGCGCGAAAGTGGTAGCAAACCAGATTATTCATATGCTGGAAAGCAACTGATTCTGGCTTAATAAAGTGCGTCAGAGTAAAAGCAACTGAGGTGGACGTCGCGTTATGGAGAGGCTTACTGTAACCCTCGGGGAACGTAGTTACCCGATTACCATCGCGGCTGGTTTGTTTAACGATCCAGCTTCCTTCCTGCCACTGAAATCAGGCGACCAGGTTATGCTGGTCACCAATGAGACGCTGGCGCCGCTTTATCTGGATACCGTACGCTCCGCACTTGAGCAAGCGGGAGTAAAAGTCGATAGCGTGATCCTTCCCGACGGCGAGCAGTTTAAAAGCCTGGCGGTGATGGATACCGTTTTTACCGCGCTATTGCAAAAACCACACGGCCGCGACACCACATTAGTGGCGCTCGGCGGTGGGGTAATTGGTGATTTAACGGGATTTGCAGCGGCCAGCTACCAGCGTGGCGTGCGCTTTATTCAGGTTCCGACCACTCTGCTGTCGCAGGTGGATTCTTCGGTCGGCGGCAAAACGGCCGTCAACCATCCTCTCGGCAAAAACATGATTGGCGCCTTCTGGCAGCCGGTTTCTGTTGTTGTCGATCTCAACTGTCTCAAAACGCTGCCGAAGCGTGAGCTCTCTTCCGGCCTGGCTGAAGTGATCAAGTACGGCGTTATTCTTGACGGCGAATTCTTCGACTGGCTGGAAAATAACATTGATGCATTGATGGCGCTGGATGAAACCGCAATGGCGTACTGTATCCGTCGCTGTTGTGAGCTGAAAGCCGAAGTTGTCGCCGCCGACGAGCGCGAAACCGGGTTACGTGCTTTACTCAATCTTGGCCATACTTTTGGTCATGCTATCGAAGCTGAAATGGGCTACGGTAACTGGTTGCATGGTGAAGCGGTCGCGGCCGGTATGGTGATGGCGGCGCATGCGTCCGAGCGTTTGGGGCGCTTTGATCCGCAGGATACGCAGCGAATTATTCATCTGTTGCAGCGTGCTGGTTTGCCGGTATGCGGGCCGCAGGAGATGGCGGCAGAGGCGTATTTGCCCCACATGATGCGTGATAAAAAGGTGCTGGCAGGCGAGATGCGGCTGGTGCTACCCCTCGCGATAGGGAAGAGCGAGATACGCGGCGGAGTACCGCACGATGTTGTTCTTGGCGCGATTGCTGATACTCAGCAGGCGCAACAATAAGAAGGTCTGGCCGCGTTCGCGCGGCGTTATCATTTCGGGTGATGTGCAATAGTCGTGAGCATAAGCCTTTTAGTGGGGTGTTAAATGGATGAATTAAAACCAGAAGACGATATGAAAGCCGATCGCAGCGATCGTCGTACTGGTCGTTCTCGTCAGTCTTCAGAGCGTGATGCCGATCCGCAAATCAATTTTGATGATGTCGATCTTGATGATGCTGACGATGGTCGCCCGACGCGCGGCAGCAAAGCACGCCGTGAGCGCGACGAAGAACAGTATGAAGAGTACGAAGAAGAGGTAGAGTCTGACGAAGGCGATGACGAAGAGCGTCAGGTTGAGCGTCGTCCTCGCAAGCGTAAGAAGGCGCCTGCGAAACCCGCCTCTCGTCAGTACATCATGATGGGGGTGGGGATCCTCGTTCTGCTGCTGCTGATTGTTGGCGTGGGTTCCGCGCTGAAATCACCATCCTCATCCAACGAGCAAACGGCTTCCGGTGAGAAGAGCATCAACCTCTCCGGCGAGCAGGACAATAATAATACTCAGCCTGCTGCTCAGGATTCATCAGCGGCTAGCAGCTCGCAGCCGCAGGATGTTTCTCTGCCGCCTATCGCCTCTAACCCGACTCAAGGTCAGGCTACGGCTGAACCGCAAGGGCAGCAGCGCGTTGAGGTTCAGGGCGATCTGAACAATGCGCTGACCCAGCAGCAGGGTCAGATTGATAGCGCGGTAGCGAACTCTACTCTGCCAACTGAGCCTGCTACCGTTGCGCCAGTGCGCAATGGCGCCACTGCCCCGCGTCAGGCGACGACAGAGCGTCAGACGGCGGCGACACCGCGCCCGGCTGAGCGTAAGCATACGGTTATCGAACCGAAACCGCAGGCCACGGCGAAAGCGCCGACCCAGCCGAAACCGGCTCCGGTCCAGCCTAAGCGTACAGAAAGCGTCGCGACTACGGCTCCGGCAAAAGCTCAGCCGACCACTAATTCTACCGCTACTGCACAGGCTAAACCGGCTGCGACTACCGCTCCTGCGGCAACGGCCGCAACTGCATCTACTGCTCCGACTGCGACTGCGACTGCAACTGCCGCTCCGGCAGCAACGGCTGCTGCGGGTAAAAGTGCCGGCGACGTCAGCTCGATGAAGTCTGCGCCGTCCGGTCACTACACGCTGCAGCTCAGCAGCTCTTCTAACTACAACAACCTCAACAGTTGGGCGAAGAAAGAGAAGCTGGAAAAATATGTTGTCTATGAGACTACGCGTAACGGTCAGCCCTGGTATGTTCTGGTGAGCGGCATTTACGCTTCGAAAGATGAAGCGAAACGTGCTGTTGCTACGCTGCCAGCAGATGTACAGGCGAAAAACCCGTGGGCAAAACCGCTGCATCAGGTTCAGTCTGACCTGAAATAATGCCGCAGAGTAGTCTGAAGCGCAGGATGCTGTCGGAGCTTTCTCCGCAGCCGGAGAATGTGTAATTAGTTAGGCAGCATGAAAAAGAATCGCGCTTTTCTGAAATGGGCAGGGGGTAAATACCCCCTGCTTGACGATATTAAAAAGCATTTGCCGCAGGGCGACTGCTTGATTGAGCCTTTTGTGGGCGCCGGGTCGGTATTTCTTAATACCGACTTTTCTCGTTATATCCTCGCTGATATCAATAGTGATTTGATCAGTCTGTATAACATCGTCAAGCTGCGTACCGATGACTATGTTGCGGCGGCGCGTGAGATGTTTACACCAGAGAACAACGTCGCAGAGCAGTATTATCGGTTCCGGGATGAGTTCAACCAGAGCCAGGAGCCGCTGCGTCGCGCGGTGTTGTTCCTGTATTTGAACCGTCATGGCTACAATGGCCTGTGTCGCTACAATCTGCGCGGTGAGTTTAACGTGCCGTTTGGTCGCTATAAAAAGCCCTATTTTCCCGAAGCTGAGCTGTATCATTTTGCGGAGAAGGCGCAGCATGCAGAGTTTCATTGTGAATCTTATGAAGAGTGCATGAAGCGGGCAGATAACCGCTCCGTTGTTTACTGCGATCCGCCCTATGCGCCGCTGTCGTCTACGGCGAATTTTACGGCTTATCATACGAATAGCTTTAGCCAGGAGCAGCAGGAGCTGCTGGCTAAAAAAGCGGAATCGCTGATGAAAAAGCGTATTCCTGTGCTTATTTCAAACCATCGCACGCCGCTCACTCAGGAGTGGTACAAAAACGCCGCTGAGACGCATATTGTGAAGGTTCGACGCAGCATCAGCAGCAACGGTGGTACACGTAAGAAGGTGGACGAGCTTCTGGCTCTGTACCGTCCGCCCAAGACCAAATAAATTTCAAGGAGATGCGGATGAAGCAGTATTTGATTGCCCCTTCGATTCTGTCGGCTGATTTTGCCCGTCTGGGCGAGGATACCGCCAATGCGTTGGCTGCGGGTGCCGATGTTGTGCACTTTGACGTGATGGACAACCACTACGTGCCGAATCTGACCATTGGTCCGATGGTGCTGAAATCACTGCGAAATTACGGTATCACCGCGCCGATTGACGTGCATTTGATGGTCAAGCCGGTTGACCGCATCGTCCCTGATTTTGCCGCCGCGGGCGCCAGCATCATTACTTTCCATCCGGAAGCTTCCGAACACGTTGACCGCACGCTGCAGCTTATCAAAGAGCACGGCTGTAAAGCCGGTCTGGTGTTTAACCCGGCCACCTCCCTGAGCTACCTCGACTACGTGATGGATAAGCTGGATGTCATCCTGCTGATGTCCGTCAATCCGGGCTTTGGCGGTCAGTCTTTTATTCCACACACTCTGGAAAAACTGCGTGAAGTTCGTCGTCGCATTGACGAATCCGGCTACGACATCCGTCTGGAAGTCGATGGCGGCGTAAAAGTCAGCAATATCGCTGAGATTGCCGCAGCCGGTGCGGATATGTTTGTTGCCGGATCGGCCATTTTCGATCAGCCTGACTATAAAAAAGTGGTCGATCAAATGCGTAGCGAATTAGCAAAGGTTAGCCATGGATAAGTTACAAAACATTCGCGGCGTGGCGTTCGATCTCGACGGGACGCTGGTCGATAGCGCGCCGGGCTTGACCGCAGCCGTTGATAACGCCCTGTATGCGCTGGAGCTCCCGATGGCGGGAGAAGAGCGAGTCGTGACCTGGATTGGCAACGGCGCGGACGTCTTGATCCAGCGAGCCCTGACCTGGGCTCGTCAGGAGCGCGCGGCGTTAAGAGCCTCTCAGGGCAAACCTTCCGTCGATCATGACGATATTCCGCAGGCTGAACAGCAGACCATTTTGCGCAAGCTGTTCGATCGCTACTATGGTGAAGTGGCGGAAGAGGGGAGCTTTTTATTTCCAGCCGTTGCCGATACGCTGGGCGCGCTGCACGCAAAAGGCCTGCCGCTGGCGCTGGTGACCAATAAACCGACGCCGTTTGTCGCGCCGATTCTGGCGTCGCTGGATATCGCCAAATATTTTACCGTTGTTATCGGCGGCGATGATGTAAAAAACAAAAAACCGCATCCGGAACCGCTGCTTATGGTTGCGGAGAAACTGGGGCTGGCGCCCGCGGAGCTGCTGTTCGTTGGCGACTCGCGCAATGATATTCAGGCCGCGAAGGCCGCGGGCTGCCGCTCAATCGGTCTGACCTACGGCTACAACTACGGCGAGCCGATTTCGCAGAGCGAGCCGGATTATATCTTTGACCAATTTAATGAACTCTTGCCCGCTTTCGGGCTACCGTACAGTGAAACTCAGGAATAAAAAATGACTAAGCCCATCGTTTTTAGTGGCGCACAGCCCTCAGGTGAATTGACCATTGGCAACTACATGGGTGCGCTGCGTCAGTGGGTAAACATGCAGGACGATTACCACTGCATTTACTGCATCGTTGACCAGCACGCGATTACCGTCCGTCAGGACCCGCAGCAGCTGCGTAAGGCCACGCTGGACACGCTGGCGCTGTATCTGGCGTGTGGTATCGACCCGCAAAAAAGCACCATCTTCGTTCAGTCCCACGTGCCGGAGCACGCGCAGCTCGGCTGGGCGCTGAACTGCTACACCTATTTCGGCGAACTGAGCCGTATGACCCAGTTTAAAGACAAGTCATCGCGCTATGCGGAAAACATTAACGCCGGTCTGTTTGACTATCCGGTGCTGATGGCTGCCGACATCCTGCTGTATCAGACTAACCAGGTCCCGGTCGGCGAAGATCAGAAACAACATCTGGAGCTGAGCCGCGATATCGCCCAGCGTTTTAACGCGATCTATGGCGATGTGTTTAAAGTCCCTGAGCCGTTTATTCCAAAATCCGGCGCGCGCGTGATGTCGCTGCTGGAGCCGACCAAAAAGATGTCCAAGTCAGATGATAACCGCAACAACGTTATCGGCCTGCTGGAAGACCCGAAATCGGTGGTGAAGAAAATCAAACGCGCGGTCACTGACTCCGACGAGCCGCCGGTTGTTCGCTACGACATTCAGAATAAAGCGGGTGTCTCCAACCTGCTGGACATCCTCTCTGCCGTTACCGGTCAGAGTATTCCAGAGCTGGAGCAGCATTTTGAAGGCAAAATGTACGGTCACCTGAAGGGCGAAGTGGCGGAAGCCGTTTCCGGCATGCTGACCGAACTGCAGGAGCGCTATCACCGATTCCGCGGTGATGAAGCCTTCCTGAATCAGGTCATGAAAGAGGGCGCGGAGAAAGCCAGCGCTCGCGCTTCTGTTACCCTGAAAGCGGTCTATGAAGCGATTGGTTTCGTCGCTAAGCCCTGAGTAATCTGCTGGCCGCAGCGCAATAAAAAGCCGGGTGCAATGCATCCGGCTTTTTTATATGTGAGCCGTTTTGAGCTCAATCTTCGCCATTAATGGTTTGAGAACCAGTTCAGCTTGTCGCGCAGGCCAACCACGCGGCCGACAATGATCAACGCCGGGCTGGCCATTTGCTTCGCCAGAATATCCAGCTGCTCTAAGGTTCCGGTGACAACCTTCTGAGTGATTGCCGTTCCGTTTTCAACGATGGCGGCGGGCATATCCGCCGCCATGCCGTGGGCAATCAGTTTTTCCCGGATCGCCGGGGCCTGGTTCAGGCCCATATAGAACACCAGGGTTTGCTTTTCTACCGCCAGGTTTTCCCAGTCCAGCTCGCCGCCGGTCTTGAGGTGGCCGGTGACCAGACGCACGCCCTGGGCGAAATCCCGATGGGTCAGCGGGATGCCCGAGTAGGCCGAACAGCCGGAGGCCGCGGTAATCCCCGGTACGACGGAGAATGGAATACCGGCATGGCACAAGGTTTCCAGCTCTTCGCCGCCGCGGCCAAAGATAAACGGATCGCCGCCCTTCAGGCGTACAACGCGTTTTCCGCCCTGGGCTTCGCGCAGCAGAATCTGGTTGATCTCCTCCTGCGGTACGCAGTGGTAGCCCGAGCGTTTACCCACGAAGACCCGATCGGCATCGCGGCGCACCAGATTCATAATGTCGTCGGAGACCAGGCGGTCATAAACCACGACATCGGCCTGCTGTATTTGCTGCAGGCCTTTGAGGGTCAGCAGTCCGGCATCGCCGGGGCCGGCGCCTACCAGCACTACTTCGCCGCGATGATCCAGCGGCTCGGTCAGCAGCTGCTCCGTCGCGTCCGCGACGGCCTGGCGGTCCTCATTGGCCAGCGACTGCGCCAGCCTGTCGTTAACAAACAGTTTCTCCCAAAAGCGGCGGCGTTCGCCAACAGTGGCAAACTGTTTCTTCACCCGGGAGCGCAGCTGACCTGCGTAGTGGGCTAATTGACCTAAATGTAGCGGCAGAACCGACTCCAGCTTTTCACGCAGCAGGCGCGCCAGCACCGGCGAGGTGCCGCCAGAAGAGACGGCAACCATCAGCGGCGAGCGGTCGATAATCGACGGCATAATAAAGCTGGCTTGCTGAGGAGCGTCGACCACGTTGCAAAATATTCGCCTTTCTTCCGCGGATTTGCTGACTTGCTGATTAACCGCTTCGTTGTCGGTGGCAGCAATCGCCAGCCAGCAGTTATCCAGCAGCACAGGATTAAACTCACCTTGTACCAAAGTCAGCATGTTCGAATCGGCCCAGACCTGGAACTGCGGTACGAAATCCAGGGCATTGACCGTTAATCTGGCTCCCGCATCCAGTAACAGGCGAGCTTTACGCTCAGCCACATCGCCACCGCCGACTAACAGGCAGTCGCGATCGCGTAGTTGGCAAAATATAGGCAAATGGTCCACGACATTACCTCTTAATTATTGGCAGCAGCCTCTGATTGTTTGATTTTTTCCGGAGCAGGGCGCTCCGATTGCGGCGTAGCATACCAATAACCCAACCCCATAAATACGACACCGGACAAAGTATTGCCGAGTGTTACCCATAACAGATTGTGACCGATACCCGCAAGGGTATAGGCATCGCTGTGATGGCCGAACCAGGAGAGGGCAAACAGCGTCATGTTGGCGACCGAGTGTTCGTAACCGGAGGCGATAAACGCCAGCAGACACCACCAGATAGCGATAAATTTTGCCGCGCCCTCGGTGCGGATTGCCATCCAGATTGCCAGACACACCAGCCAGTTACACAGCGCGCCTTTGAAAAAGAGCGCCATCGCCGACTGGCTGGTTTTTGCCAACGCGACGGTATGGACGAGGCTGGTATCGACCGGCAGCAGGCCGCCGCCGCCCCAGCTATACAGCAGCGCCACGAAAACAGAACCTAAAAGGTTACCTACCCAGGTTTGCGGCAAAATCGCCCACATTTGGCCCTGGCTGATGGTGCCCGCTTTTACGCCCAGGGTCAGGAACATCGTATGGCCGGTAAATAGTTCAGAACCGGCGATAATCACCAGGGTTAACGCAATGCCAAAGGTTGCTCCCATCACCAGCGGGCGAACGGAAGGGTCGAGTAGATTGCCGAGGGTGAAAATAAGGATGATGCCAAGGCCAACATAGGCGCCCGCCATCATCGAACTGACCCAGAAGCTCAGCGGATTGTTTGCCGAGAGGCGTGCGATGCGCGCAGCGTTAGCCGCGCACTTGTTGATAGTGTCCGTAAACATAGGTTTCCTTGAGAGATAAAGATAAAAAATGCAAAAAAAAGGAGGCATTGCGCCTCCCATAAATTGATTAACCGCGTAGCTGCACGACGCCGTCTTTCACTCTGGCCTCATAGTGCGCCACCGAATGGCTTTCATCTTCCATACACAGGCCGTCGCGCAGGCGGAAGCGCTGCTTTTTCAGCGGACTGGCAACCCACAGCTCGCCCTGATGCTCGGCGATCAGGCCGCGAGACAGGACGCTGGATTCAAAGAACGGGTCGATATTGCTAATCGCAAACACCTGGTCGCCGTGATACGGGCGGAAAATCGCCACTTGTTTATCGCCTAACAGCGCGCAGACGCCGGTTTCCGGCAGGATGTCATCGATTTTACAGATGTTTTTCCACTGGCTCATGCGTTTTCCTCCACCAGAGTTACCGGGATACGTTCGTAGGGCGCGGCCGGGCGATGCTGTTCACGCTCAGGGACCACCTGGACGTTCGGGTCGCGCTTATCGCTGTTGATGAAGTGTTTAAAGCGAACCTGGGCCGCTGGGGTGTTGACGGTTTCCGTCCACTCGCAGACTACCGCTTCACGCAGGCGGGCCATCTCTTCTTCCAGATGCGCGTTCAGGCCCAGCTTGTCATCAATGATGACCGACTTCAGGTAATCGATGCCACCTTCCAGGTTATCCAGCCACGGCGCGGTACGGGTCAGTTTGTCGGCGGTGCGGATGTAGAACATCATGAAGCGGTCGAGGTATTGCATCAGCGTTTCGCGGTCAAGATCCGCCGCCAGCAGATCCGCGTGGCGCGGCTTCATGCCGCCGTTGCCGCAGACGTAAAGGTTCCAGCCTTTCTCCGTGGCGATGATGCCGACGTCTTTACCCTGGGCTTCCGCACATTCGCGGGTACAGCCGGAGACGCCAAACTTCATTTTGTGCGGCGTACGAATGCCTTTGTAGCGGTTTTCCAGCTCGACGCCGAAGCCGACGCTGTCGCCTACCCCGTAGCGGCACCAGGTGCTGCCGACGCAGGTTTTCGCCATCCGCAGCGCTTTGGCGTAGGCATGACCGGTTTCGAATCCGGCTTCGATCAGCTGACGCCAGATTTCCGGCAGGTCGTCTTTTTGCGCGCCGAACAGGCCAATACGCTGAGAGCCGGTTATCTTGGTGTACAGATTAAATTCACGGGCGATGCGGCCCACCGCCACCAGGCCTTCCGGGGTGATTTCGCCGCCCGCAGAGCGCGGGATAACGGAGTAGGTGCCGTCTTTCTGGATATTCGCCAGGAAGTTGTCGTTAGTATCCTGCAGCGGGGTGTGCTGCGGCTTGAGGATATATTCGTTCCAGCAGGAAGCCAGCAGGGAACCAACGGTCGGTTTACACACTTCGCAGCCGTAGCCTTTACCGTGTTTCGCCAGCAGCTCTTCGAAGGTTTTGATGCCTTCCACACGGATGAGGTGGAACAGTTCCTGGCGGGAGTACGCGAAGTGCTCGCACAGGTTATTGTTGACTTCTATGCCCTGTTTCGCCAGTTCGGCGTTGAGCACCTGAGTTACTAGCGGGATGCAGCCGCCGCAGCCGGTACCGGCTTTGGTTTCCGCCTTCAGCGCCGCCACCGTGTGGCAGCCTTTATTAATGGCGGCAATCAGTGCGCCTTTGGTGACATCGAAGCAGGAACAAATTTGCGCGCTGTCCGGCAGCTTATCCACGCCGATGGACGGCTTACCGCTGCCCGCGTGCGCCGGCAGGATCAGCGAGTCCGGGTTTTCCGGCAGTTCGATGGCGTTCAGCACCAGCTGCAGCAGGTTGCCGTAATCGCTGGTATCGCCCACCAGCACCGCCCCGAGCAGGGTCTTGTTGTCAGGGCTGACGATAAGGCGTTTATAGACCTCTTTGCTTTCGTCGAGATAAACATAGCTGCGCGCGCCCGGCGTACGGCCGTGGGCGTCGCCAATCCCACCGACATCAACGCCCAGCAGCTTCAGCTTGGCGCTGAGATCCGCGCCTTCAAAGGCGTTTTCGGTCTGGAGGATATGGTCAACGGTAACCTGGGCCATTTTGTAGCCTGGCGCGACCAGGCCAAAAACGCGGTTGTTCCAGCTGGCGCATTCACCGATGGCGTAGATATCCGGGTCAGAGGTCTGGCAGGCGTCGTTGATCACAATACCGCCGCGGGGAGCGACTTCCAGACCGCACTGGGTGGCCAGCTTATCGCGCGGGCGGATACCGGTAGAGAAGACGATAAAGTCGACTTCCAGCTCGCTGCCGTCGGCAAAACGCATGGTTTTACGCGCTTGCGTCCCTTCCTGAACGATCTCTTTGGTGTTTTTGCTAGTGTGAACGCGTACGCCCATGCTTTCGATTTTACGGCGCAGCTGTTCGCCGCCCATCTGATCCAGCTGTTCAGCCATCAGCATGGGAGCGAATTCAATCACGTGGGTCTCAACGCCGAGGTTTTTCAGCGCGCCCGCGGCTTCCAGCCCTAGCAGACCGCCGCCGACGACCGCGCCGCGTTTGCTGCGACGGGCACAGGCTTCAATAGCGTTAAGGTCTTCAATGGTGCGATAAACAAAGCAGTCCTGAGTTTCAGAACCTTTAATCGGCGGGATCCACGGATAGGAGCCGGTCGCCATAATCAGCTTGTCATAGAATACGGTACGGCCCGCGCTGGAGTGGATAACCTTCTCCTGGCGGTTGATGGTGATGGCGCGTTCGCCGACCAGCACCTTAACGCCGTGCTTCTCGTAGAAACCTTCCCGTACCAAAGAGAGCTCTTCGGCGGTATGGTGAGAGAAGTAAGAGGAGAGGTGCACGCGGTCGTAGGCGATACGGGGTTCTTCACAGAACACGGTAATATCGAATAGGTTGGCGTCGGATTTATCAAGAAGGTCCTCAATAAAGCGGTGGCCGACCATACCATTACCAATGATAGCGAGTCTGACTTTGCTCATTTTTGCCTCGATTTCTTTTATATTACCGCCTACCTTAACGATTCAGCCGCGACACTTATTGATGCAAATCAATTACACCTTTACCTACTACTTAAGTGGTATGTTTATGATTTGTCAGTATTTTTATAAGTGCTGGAAAACGCTGGCTTTTCCTTTTTGCTTTTTTTATGTACAAAATTGGCAACGGAGACCCACGGCGGGTTGACTAAATATTCAGCAACAATTACGGGAGTCAGCAATATGACAGCAGCGCCGCTTTGGTTAATTGAGAACGTTCGTCTGCCCGATCGCGAAGGACTATGGCAGATAGCGATAGACAAGGGGCGCTTCGGGGATATCACCCCCATGGGTGAGGCGCGCAATGAGAGTTATGAAGTGCTGAATGCGCGCGGCGGGCTGGCGATCCCTCCGTTTATTGAGCCGCATATCCATCTTGATACTACGCAAACCGCCGGTGAGCCGAACTGGAATCAGTCCGGAACCCTGTTTGAAGGGATTGAGCGTTGGGCGGAGCGGAAGGCGTTATTGAGCCATGAGGACGTTAAAGCTCGCGCGTGGAAGACGCTAAAATGGCAAATCGCCAACGGCATCCAGTTTGTTCGTACCCACGTTGATGTTTCCGACCCTACGCTGACCGCGCTCAAAGCCATGCTGGAGGTCAAAAAGGAGGTCGCGCCGTGGGTAGAGCTGCAGATTGTCGCCTTCCCACAAGAGGGTATTTTATCCTATCCCAATGGTGAGGCTCTGCTGGAAGAGGCGCTGCGTCTGGGCGCCGATGTGGTCGGCGCGATTCCGCATTTTGAATTCACGCGCGAATATGGCGTGGAATCCCTGCACATCGCTTTCCGGCTGGCGAAAAAGTATCAGCGGCCTCTGGATATCCACTGCGATGAAATCGATGATGAACAGTCGCGGTTCGTTGAAACCGTGGCGGCCCTGGCGTTAAAAGAGGGTATTGGGCCGCGAGTGACCGCCAGCCATACCACCGCAATGCACTCCTACAATGGCGCGTATACGTCACGTCTTTTTCGTTTACTGAAGCTGTCGGGCATTAACTTCGTGGCCAATCCTCTGGTCAATATTCATCTTCAGGGACGCTTTGACGACTATCCGAAGCGCCGCGGCATTACGCGCGTGAAGGAGCTAATGGCGGCGGGAATTAACGTCTGCTTTGGCCATGACGATGTATTTGACCCGTGGTATCCGCTGGGTACCGGCAATATGCTGCAGGTGCTGCATATGGGGCTGCACGTTTGTCAGATAATGGGCTATCAGCAGATTAATGATGGACTGAAGCTGGTGACGGAAAACAGCGCGCGAACGTTTGGCCTCAGCGATTACGGTATTACAACGGGGAACCCGGCGAATCTGGTGATTCTGCCCGCTGAAAACGGGTTTGAGGCCGTGCGCTGTCAGGTGCCGGTGCGCTGGTCAATTCGTCAGGGGAGAGTGATTGCCACCACGCAGCTGGCGCAGACCTGGGTACAGACTGACAGGGGCGGGGAGGAGCTGTTCTTTACCCGAAATAGCCCCTTTGCCGGAACAAAGGGGCCTGAGGCTTAGTGCGATTCCGCAGCCGCGTTGTTCTGACGGTGGCGGGAGACGAAGCCGAGGATCAGACACATCACAAATACCACCGCGTAGAGAACGTTAGCGGTATGCAGCGCCGCCAGCGGGCCGCTGGCGGCAACGATAGGACCGGTGACCACGAAGGTCAGCATGGTGCCTACGGTGCCGCAGGTGAGAATGAAGTTCACCAGCTTCGGCGATGACACTTTGGTCTGCAGCGAGCCCAGGGTGATGATCGACGTATAGATAGCGCTGGAGAAGAAGCCGAGGGTCAGGATAAACCACGGCATATGCTCCGGCGAACCGTTGATAAACAGATACATCAGTACCGTCGCCACGCCCGCCAGCACCGTCAGAATACGCTGCAGGTCGAAGAAGCGCAGAATAAAGCTGAATGACCACATGCCGATCATGTACGACATCCAGAAATCACTCACCAGTTTACCTGCGTCGCCAAGACTCATACCGAGGCCTTTGGCGTATTCCGGCACCCAGGAGATAAAGCCCAGTTGGCCGAGGATATAGCACAGCGCGGCGATAGAGAGAAACAGTACGCCGATGCCCCATTTCTCTTTCGCTACCGGCTGGCTTTCTTGCAGGGCTTTTTTACCCAATACCGGGAATTCACAGCCGAAGGTCAGCACGAAAATCGCGACGTAGACCAGGCCGATGCAGGCATACACCCAGTACCACTCGATGCTGCGCGCCAGCAGATAAGCGGCCAGCATCGGGAAGATCATCCCCGCCATGCTGAAGAAGGAGTCGGTGAACAGCAGACGCGCCCCGCGCTGACGACCTTCATACATATGGGTGATCAGGAAGGTACCAATCGACATGGTGATCCCGCTGACCAGGCCAAGCACGAACATTGAAGCGGAAAACAGCGCCAGGCTGTGGCTGAACATTAAACCCGCGACGGCCAGAACCATCAGGATAAAGCCAAAACGCAGCTGGGTTTTCAGCGGAACAATTTCCATCAGCCAGGCGTTCAGGAAGATAGAGATCAGGATACCGGAGTTAAGGAAGGTAAAGGTGTTGCTCATACTGGAAACGGGCAGATGAAAATAATCTGCGATGTTTCCCATCACCATCCCGGTGACAATCACCAACGCGCCGGTCAGGGCGTAGGAGAAAAAGCTGATCCATGTGAGCTTGATACGGTTGCTGTTAGTCATGACTGGCCTGTGAATAGAAATGTAAAGCGCGTTGACTCTGCGCCGGGCGGACAGATTTTATGCGTTAGCGTGATTCAAGCAAACGTTTATTCTGAAAATTAGATCTTTTTGCAATTATTAATGTGACTGACTTCACATTTATTTATTTGGCGGATCAATAGACGCATCGTTACAAGTGTTTCAGCTAAGTAAAATTAGGTAAAAGGCTGGCCCAGGATGCAAAGGCTCTTTAGAATCAAAGCACTCGGTTTTTATTCTGCTCCGTTAAGGAATTTCCATGCTCAAATCCACTCTCGCGGCGGTGGCTGCCGTTTTCGCCATTTCAGCATTCTCCCCGGCCATGGCGGCAAAGGGCGATCCCCATGTGTTGCTGACCACGTCTGCGGGCAATATTGAGCTTGAGCTGAATAGCCAGAAAGCGCCAATTTCGGTTGATAACTTCCTCAAGTACGTGAACAGCGGTTTTTATAACAACACCACGTTTCACCGCGTGATCCCAGGTTTTATGGTGCAGGGCGGCGGCTTTAACGAACAGATGCAGCAGAAGCAGCCTAATCCGCCGATTAAAAACGAAGCCGACAACGGCCTGCGCAACACGCGTGGCACCATCGCCATGGCGCGTACCGCCGATCAGGACAGCGCCACCAGCCAGTTCTTTATCAATATTGCGGATAACGCCTTCCTCGATCATGGCCAGCGCGATTTCGGCTATGCGGTGTTTGGTAAAGTCGTCAAAGGCATGGACGTAGCGGATAAGATTTCTCAGGTGCCGACCCATAACGTTGGGCCGTATCAGAATGTACCGTCGAAACCTATCGTGATTCTTTCCGCAAAAGTGCTGCCGTAAACCTATTTGCGCGGGTAACTCATGCCCGCGCATTCCCCCGCTTCCCTGCGAAATCGTTTTTTGCCGCTTATACTTGTGGCAACCGCGGAATCGTCAGGGAGGTGTTAAATGAAAAAACTCACCGAAAAACAGAAATCCCGTCTCTGGGAGGCTCGACGTAACGTTAATTTCCAGGCCAGCCGACGGCTGGAGGGCGTCGATATTCCGCTGATAACCCTTACCCCCGAAGAAGCTCTGGCGCGTATTGAGGCGTTAAGGAGTCACTATGAGCGATAAATTCGGCGAGGGGCGGGATCCTTATCTCTACTCGGGCCTGAAGGTCATGCGCAACCGCCTGGGCATCCGCCAGGCTCAGCGCCTTGAGCAGGCGGCATGGGATCTGACCGCATTACGCGCGGCAACCATTGAACTCGGGCCGTTGGTGCGGGGATTGCCTCATCTGTGCGCGATTCATCGCCAGCTCTATCAGGATGTTTTCGACTGGGCGGGGCAACTGCGTGAAGTGGATATCTATCAGGGCGACACCCGCTTCTGCCATTTCGCCTATATCGAAAAAGAGGGAAACGCGCTGCTTCAGGATCTTGAAGAGGAAGGTTATCTGGTGGGGCTCGCGCAGGATAAATTCATTGAACGTCTTGCTCATTACTATTGCGAAATAAATGTCCTGCATCCTTTCCGTCTCGGTAACGGCATGGCGCAACGCATTTTCTTTGAGCAGCTGGCTATCCATGCGGGTTATACGCTGGATTGGCGCGATATTGCGGTCGATGCGTGGAACCAGGCCAACCAGAGCGGAGCGATGGGCGACCTTTCCCCGCTGCAGACGATATTTCGCAAAGTGGTAAGCGAAGCCGTGGAAACTGAGTAGAATAGCGCGGTTCTTTGTTCCCGGAGCCGCTATGATCCTGCTTATCGATAACTACGATTCTTTCACCTGGAATTTGTATCAGTATTTCTGCGAGCTTGGCGCGGAAGTTCTGGTCAGACGTAATGACGAGCTGACGTTAGCGGATATCATTGCTCTGGCGCCAGCGAAAATCGTTATCTCGCCGGGCCCCTGCACGCCCGATGAGTCAGGGATTTCGCTGGCGGTGATTCGCCACTTTTCCGGTAAGACGCCGATCTTAGGCGTTTGCCTGGGCCATCAGGCGATTGCCCAGGTTTTCGGCGCC
This sequence comes from Klebsiella grimontii, assembly GCF_900200035.1. Classification (GTDB taxonomy): domain Bacteria; phylum Pseudomonadota; class Gammaproteobacteria; order Enterobacterales; family Enterobacteriaceae; genus Klebsiella; species Klebsiella grimontii. The sequence goes on along the minus strand of NZ_FZTC01000052.1, from coordinate 23,314 downwards.
GCGATCGTACGAGCCGCGAAAGTGATGCACGGGAAAACGTCCCCGGTCAGCCATACCGGTCAAGGGGTGTTCCTTGGACTGAATAACCCGCTTACGGTGACCCGCTACCACTCCCTGCTCATTGATCCGCTAACGCTGCCTGAATGCTTTGAGGTGACCGCCCGCAGCGAAAAGGGGGAGATCATGGGCATTCGCCACCGCGTCTTCGATCTCGAGGGCGTGCAGTTTCATCCGGAGAGTATTCTCAGCGAGCAGGGACATCAGCTGCTGGCAAACTTCCTCAATCGGTGATTTGTAGTTGCCATGGGTTGATTTTTTATGCATATTTTGTGATTAGATTATCATAATCATTGCTGCATAACGTAAAGGATGGGCACCACATGGCAACTGAACAACCGGCAATCACCCGCGCTACATTCGATGAAGTCATTTTGCCGATTTATGCACCGGCAGAATTTATTCCGGTGAAGGGCAAGGGGAGCCGAGTATGGGATCAGCAGGGTAAAGAGTACGTTGATTTCGCCGGTGGGATTGCCGTGACCGCGCTCGGTCATTGCCATCCGGCGCTGGTGGCGGCACTCCATGAGCAGGGTGAAAAGCTGTGGCATACCAGTAACGTTTTTACCAACGAACCGGCCCTGCGCCTCGGGCGTAAGCTGGTGGATGCGACTTTTGCCGATCGCGTGGTGTTTATGAACTCCGGGACGGAAGCCAACGAAACGGCATTCAAGCTGGCGCGCCATTACACCGTGACGCGCCATAGTCCGTACAAAACCAAAATCATCGCTTTCCATAACGCCTTTCACGGTCGGTCGCTGTTTACCGTCTCCGTCGGCGGTCAGCCCAAATATTCTGATGGTTTCGGGCCGAAACCGGCCGATATCGTTCACGTACCGTTTAACGATTTACACGCGGTGAAAGCGGTGATGGACGATCATACCTGCGCGGTGGTGGTCGAGCCGATTCAGGGTGAAGGTGGAGTGACGGCGGCGACGCCGGAATTCCTGCAAGGATTGCGCGATCTCTGCGACCAGCACCAGGCACTGCTGGTGTTTGATGAAGTCCAGTGCGGTATGGGGCGCACCGGCTCGCTGTTTGCCTATATGCACTACGGCGTGACGCCGGATATTCTGACCAGCGCCAAGGCGCTTGGCGGCGGCTTCCCTATCAGCGCGATGCTGGCCACCCATGATATCGCCAGCGCTTTCCACGCCGGTTCCCATGGTTCGACCTACGGCGGTAACCCGCTGGCCTGCGCGGTCGGCGGGGCGGCCTTCGATCTGATTAACACGCCGGAAGTGCTGGACGGCGTCACCGCGAAGCGCGAGCTGTTTGTTCAGCACCTTCAGCAAATTGACGCGCGGTTCGATCTGTTTAGCGATATTCGCGGCATGGGTCTGCTGATCGGCGCCGAGCTGAAGCCGCAGTATCACGGGAAGGCGCGCGATTTCTTGTATGCAGCCGCAGAGGCGGGCGTCATGGTGCTCAATGCCGGACCAGACGTGATGCGCTTCGTACCGTCGCTGGTGATTGATGATAGCGATATTGCTGAAGGCATGGCGCGCTTTGCCCAGGCGGTTGAGCGGGTGCTTAGCGCTTAGTGGCGCGCAGCCAGATGCCATGATGCGGACGCTGACGCCATGCCACCGATGAAATGGTGTGCATGGTGTTCAGATGCCCGAGGATGCGCTGCAAGTGCTGCTCCATCGTACTGAGCGGTCCGCGAGGGACCTCCGCATCCTGCGCCTCCATAATATTCACATCCCCCGCGCTGCCGGGCCCGTCGGAATCCAGCCGCTGCTGGCAGCGCTGGAGCGCAATCTCGCAGGACTCCAGATAACGCTGGGCTAAATCCGGCGTCAGCATATTGTGCTCGCGCGCCAGGGTAGTCATGGCATTGATGTGCTCGACAATAAACTGGCTGTGGGTCACCCACAGCTTCATGTCTTCGAGATAGTGGGAATTAAAACCGGGTTCCTGCATCGCCTGATTTAGCGAGTTAAACAGCGCGTTATGCGTCTGATTAACGCGCATGCGCTGATAGGCCAGCGCCGGGGCCTGATGGTCGTCGCTAAGGATCAGCCTGATGGCTTCCTGATCGGCTTCCAGCGCGTCGTGGGCATTTTTGCGCAGCAGACCGCTTTGCCACTGCGGCCATAGCCAGACCATGCCGCCGAAAGCAATCAGACAGCCAATCAGCGTATCAATCAGTCTGGCGACGATAAACTGCTCGCCGTTCAGGGTGAGCAGTTGCAGGGTGTACACCGCCGTCACGGTAAATCCGACCATCGCCCAGCCGTAATGCTGGCGAATAATCAGGTAGCTCAATAGCGTAATGAACAGCATCGCGGTCAGCGTATAGCCTTCAGGAACGTGAAAGTGCAGCGTGAGCCCGGCAATGACCAGCCCCGCAATGGTTCCGGCAGCCCGATGGACGATACGTACCCGCGTCGCGCCGTAGCCGTTTTGCGTCACGAACAGCACGGTCATCAGGATCCAGTAGGGCTTAGGCAGATGCAGCGCGCTGCCCATCAGGCTGGCGGCGCTCAGCATTACGCTGATACGCGCGGCGTTACGTAACGCCGGCGACTTAAGCGACAGATAGTTTTTCAACGCGGGCAGCAGCGGCAGGCGGCGGGTTTTATCCGCCATCAGGTTACGCGCGTACAGCGGGCGCTGGGTGCGCAGAACTCTGGCAATGCGGCTGAAGTGCCAGGCGCAGAACTGGCCGACAGGATTATCCGGATGCTGCCAGGCGATTTTTTCCAGCGCGCCGATCTGTTTGTCCATCTGAAAGCGCCGGGGATAACGGTGGTAGAGCAGATCGTCCGCCAGCTCCCGCAGGCGGGCGGCAACGGTTTGCGCGTTCCAGCGAATCACCGCTTCCGCGTGACTGCGTTCCACCAGCTTCTGCACCTCTTCTGGCTGATGAAGGCTGACGGAAATATGCTCCTGAAGGTCCAGTCCAACCTGGAAAGCGCGCAGCAGGCGTTTGTGATCGCTGCGCTGGTTAGCCGCCAGCATATGCATCTGCTGATAGCACTGGGTAATCAGATCCACCACCTTTTGCTGGCGGTTGAGCAGCGGCGGCAGCGATGTGGCGGGGTCCGTATGCTGGGTAAGCAGGCTGTATTTGGCCTCGCAGTAGTTGGCGAGCTCACGGTAGAGCAGGCTTAAGGATTCGCGCAGCGGCTGCTCGCGCCAGAGCCAAAACCAGAACCAGTTGAACACCCCATACCATAAGGTGCCGAGGGCGTAGATTAACAGCGGCTCCCACACCGGCATGTTGCCCGCGAGACTGAGGGTAAAAATAGCCGCGATAAGCGAGGCAGGCAGCAGCCGCGCGTGCAGGGAGCTGATTTCAGCCGTGACGCCGAGGATCAGCGCCAGACCGGTGAGGATTAGCGGCAAAGGGATTTCGCGTTGCAGAAGAAGCTGGACGATCAGGCTACAGCCGGCAAACAGGCTGCCGCCGATAATCAGACGCTTAAAGAAACGCTTATGCGGCGTATCCAGCCCGGCAATGTTGCAGCAGGCGGGAACCAGAGAGAACAGAAGCCCCTGCTGTAAGTGGCCAAACAGAAGCCCAATCGCGACCGGCAGACACAACACCAGCGTTTGCCGCAGTGCATAGTTGACTTCAGGGTGGTAAATCAGCCTGCGCCACATGAGGAGAAAACAAAAACGGCGTATCGTCAGGCAATACGCCGTTTTACCGACTTAACGGGTACCGTAGACGACGATAGTTTTACCGTGCGCGGAGATCAGGTTTTGATCTTCCAGCATTTTCAGGATGCGGCCAACGGTCTCGCGGGAGCAGCCGACGATCTGGCCGATTTCCTGACGGGTAATTTTAATTTGCATACCGTCCGGATGGGTCATCGCATCCGGCTGTTTAGCCAGGTTCAGCAGCGTCTGAGCGATACGACCGGTAACGTCAAGGAAGGCGAGGTTGCCCACTTTCTCAGACGTGACCTGCAGACGACGAGCCATCTGCGAAGAGAGACGCATCAGGATGTCCGGGTTAACCTGGATCAGCTGACGGAATTTTTTGTAGGAGATTTCGGCCACTTCACATGCGGTTTTCGCACGTACCCAAGCGCTACGCTCCTGGCCTTCTTCAAACAAGCCTAATTCACCGATGAAATCGCCCTGATTAAGGTAAGAGAGGATCATCTCTTTACCTTCTTCATCCTTGATGAGTACAGCCACGGAGCCTTTAACGATGTAGTACAACGTTTCTGCTTTCTCACCCTGGTGGATCAGCGTGCTCTTTGATGGGTACTTATGAATGTGGCAATGAGACAAGAACCATTCAAGGGTAGGGTCTGTTTGCGGTTTGCCAAGCACCATGCGCGGTTATCCTCTGTTATAAGCTATCTCCGGGTGCCGACACTACACGGCATCCGGGCATGCAATCGTATTGAATCCCTATACCTGGGAATCCGGCTGAAAGTTTTCTGCAGCCTGTAATGTGAACTCCTCTGCATACATGCAGTACATCAATGTATTACTGTAGCATCCAGATTGTTTTAGCATAGCTTTCGCCGCATGTCTCCTGGTGTCTCGCTTCAGCATGACCCAGGTCGCCTTCCGTTGCGAGAATTGTTATGTACGCGTAATCTGTCGGGAAAATTACAGCCCTGGAGTTAAATTTATGCAAGCGCGAGTGAAGTGGGTTGAAGGGTTAACCTTCATCGGTGAGTCGGCTTCTGGTCACCAGATTCTGATGGACGGCAATTCCGGGGATAAAGCGCCCAGCCCAATGGAAATGGTTCTGATGGCGGCAGGCGGATGCAGCGCGATCGATGTGGTTTCCATATTGCAGAAGGGCCGTCATAACGTTACCAACTGCGAAGTTAAGCTGACTTCTGAGCGTCGCGAAGAGGCTCCGCGTCTGTTTACCCATATCAATCTGCATTTTATCGTGACCGGTAAAGAACTGAAGGACGCTGCCGTGTCTCGCGCGGTCGACCTGTCGGCGGAAAAGTATTGTTCCGTCGCGCTGATGCTTGAGAAAGCGGTAAACATTACCCACTCTTATGAAGTGATCGAAGGGTAAGCCGAAAGGGCCCCGGCCGGCAAACGCGTCACCGGGGTTTTGACCGTTAGCTTATTTTCCTGCCTTCCATCAGGCGCTCAACCAGCGGCGCCATGATCAGTTCCATCGCCAGCCCCATTTTCCCGCCCGGTACCACCAGCGTATTCATATGCGAGATAAACGAGCCCTGCAGCATCGCCAGAAGCCAGGGGAAATCGATATTTTTTAGATTACGGAAATGGATAACGACAAAGCTTTCATCCAGCGAAGGGATGGCTTTGGCCGCAAACGGGTTGGACGTATCCACCGTCGGTACGCGCTGGAAGTTGAGGTGGGTGCGCGAAAACTGCGGGGTGATAAAGTTGATGTAGTCTTCCATCGAACGGACCACGGAATCCATCACCGCCTCACGAGAGTGGCCGCGTTCGCTGGTGTCGCGAATAAGCTTCTGGATCCACTCAAGATTGACGATGGGCACCACGCCAACCAGCAGGTCGACATGGTTTGCTACGTTATGCTGCGGCGTCACCACGCCGCCGTGCAGGCCTTCATAAAACAGGACGTCAGTCGGTTCGGGCAGCGGCTGCCAGGGCGTGAAGGTCCCCGGAACCTGATTCCACGGCACGGCCTCGTCATAGGTATGTAAATACTTGCGCGACTGGCCTTTGCCGCTTTGCCCATATTCGGCGAACGTGTGTTCCAGCAGGCCGAAGTCGTTAGCCTCGGGGCCAAAGTAGCTGATATGTTTGCCCTGATCGCGCGCTTTACGGATCGCCATGTCCATTTCCGGACGGGTATAGCGGTGAAAGCTATCGCCTTCAACTTCGGCGGCGTGCAGATTAAGCTGGGCGAAGATTTTGCGAAAGGCGAGGCTGGTGGTCGTGGTTCCCGCGCCGCTGGAGCCCGTGACGGCAATCACCGGATGTTTGGCAGACATAACAACTCCCAGAGTAAACGATAGTGTGTGCCGCCTTAGCCGTGAAACTGCTTGCGGGGCATAATGTTCACCGTCTCGTGCAGTTCTGACCACACCAGCACGGCTTCTCCGCTTTTCAACTGCAGTTTAACATCAGCGACTTTATCCGTCAGCGAACGTTCATGTTCACCATAATCGGTGCCTTCACGTAATACAAAACTTTCGATCAGGTTATCCAGCGTTTCGGGATCGAGATCTTGCCAGGGAATGATCATATTTGCGCTCCTAACCAACGGGTTAGCCAATCCGGAATTCTTTTTTCAAGCCACATTTCCGGCTTACGCAGCGTGCCGCCGACGAAACCCACGTGCCCGCCGTGCTCCGTGAGCTGATATTCGACATTCGCCGGCAGCTGTTCCTGCGGGGGAATCGAGTGGTGATCCATAAAGGGATCGTCCTTCGCGTGAATAATCAGCGTGGGCTTAGTGATATCGCTTAAGCGCGGCATGGCGCTACATTGGCGATAATAGTCCAGCGCATCGGCAAAGCCGTGGATCCTGGCCGTGATGCTATCGTCAAATTCGCGAATACGGCGCATGCTTTTTAGCTGGCGTAAATCGACGGGCAGAGAGCCGGGATAGGCTTTTAGCTTACGCGCGGCGTTGGCTTTCAGCAGGTTGAGCAGATAGCGCTGATAAACGCGGGAGAAACCTTTGTCCATATGATAGCTACAGGCCTCCAGCATAAACGGCGCCGAGACGATAACCGCGGCATCAACGGGAATTGCGTCGCCCTCTTTTGCCAGCAGGCAGCCCAGCATATTGCCCCCGAGCGAATATCCCACCGCGGCGGTGGGGGCCGTGCCGTACTCGCGCTGGAGCCAGCGCAGAAACCAGGAGCCATCTTCCGTTTCGCCCGAGTGGTAGATGCGGTTATTCCGGTTGGGTTCGCCGCTACAGCCGCGAAAGTGCATCACCACGCCCAGCCAGCCGCGCTGCATGGCCGCATGGATAAGTCCGTGGGCGTAAGGGCTGTGCAGACTGCCCTCCAGGCCATGAAACACCACCAGGCGTGGTTTATGACGCGCCTGCGAAGGGTCTTCGCTCCACGCCAGATCGATAAAGTCGCCGTCCGGCAATTCCAGACGCTGCCAGTGGGGAGTAAAGCGGAGTTTGCGACGGATTAGCCGCGGCAACATGGTTTGCAAATGACGATTGCCTAAGCCGCGCATCGGATGAAACTGCTGCGAGTCGTCTTCAGGGGGCGTCATTTCTGTAGGAGTGATATCAACCATAGCACCAGAGCAATAAATAATCTTTATAACATACTATACCGCGCATGAAGTGCGCAGGTTAGCCCATATGTGGCCTTGCGGCTAATCGGTCAGCAGGTTACGTGAAAAGAGATGAAAATCGACGCCGGATTTACGCCGCCATAGCCGCGCTTTGCGCGCGCCGGTTGCCGCTGTTTCCCCGGTCTCTTCAAACATTCCGGAGGCTTCGAAGCGGCGAATCAGGCTTTTGCGTTGAATCGGCTGACCAAGGATGATTTCCGTGGCTTCCAGCAGCTGACCATGGGTAAAGGTCTCCGGCAGACAGTAAACCGGCAGTAAAGAGTACATCGTTTTTTGGCGTAAGCGGTGCAGACCGGCGTCGATGATCTTTTGATGATCGAAAGCCAGCGAATAGCTATCCAGCTGCGCCACCGGCACCCAGCGGGCATCGCTGACGCTGGCGATATGCGGCTGACAATCTACCCATGAGATTAACGCAAACCAGGCGATAGTCAGGCTCCAGCCGCGCGGATCGCGATCCGGCCCGGAAAAGGTGTCGAGCTGCTCCAGCCATGACGGTGAAATCCCGGTTTTTTCCGTGAGCTTACGTAGCGCCGTGGCGCGGGTTGAATCATCGTGCGCCAGATCGATAAAGCCGCCGGGTAGCCCCCACGCCCCCTGCTGCGGCGGATGAGCGCGCTCAACCAGCAGAACGCATAGCGCCCCTTCATACAGGGTAAACAGGACGCTATCGACGGTCACCAGCGGCGAGGGAAAGCGGCTGGCATCGTATTGGCTGAGGTATTCGGCATCGGTGGTCATAGAGCGCTCGCAGCGGAAAAGAACGCTGACAAGTGTACCAGCCCCTTCCTGAGCAGCAAGTCTCTATTTTTGTTATTATTTTTCAATAGCCTAATCCATTTTTCCGCTTAAATGACATTTAACACTTGCATCATATGTGTCTTAGGGACATTATTGATTGTGTCTTAGAGACACAATTTAATGAGCGGAGGTCACCATGAGCGAAAAATTTACCCTGGAACTGGATGATGAGGCGTTTACGCTTGCCAGCGGCGTCTTTCCCGATGGCGCTGTGTGGCTGAAGGTGACCGATCAATTACCGCCTTCCGCCCGTTTGATGCGCATCCGGGCGGTTACTCTGCGCGATATGAACGATTTTATGCTGCTGGCGCAGCTGGTGGAGGCCGTGCGTCATGTTACCGACGTGGCGTTTAGCCATCTGGAACTGCCGTGGCTGCCGTGGGCGCGTCAGGATCGCCATATGGTGCCGGGAGACAGCTTTGCTCTGAAGGTCTTCGCTCGGCAGCTTAATACCCTTGGCTTTGACAAAGTCGTGGTGCTTGACCCGCATAGCGATGCCGCGGCGGCGGCAGTCAATAATATGGTTGCGGTTGCCCAGCAGCACTGTCTTCTGCAGAGCGCCGTTCTGCGTCAGGCTATTGCTACCGGGGAGCTGATGCTGGTGGCGCCGGATGCCGGCGCGCTCAAGAAGATTCACCCTGTGGCTAAAGCCTGCGGCGCCGGAGAGTTCGCGATCCTCGGTAAAGAGCGTGACCTTGCCAGCGGCGCGTTAACCAGTTTTTCCCTGCTGGCCGGTGATGTCGCGGGGAAAGCGGTGCTTATTGTTGACGACCTGTGCGACGCTGGCGGCACCTTTATCGGCTCGGCGCAGGTGCTGCGCGAGGCGGGCGCCCGCAGCGTGAGTCTGTACGTCACCCACGGTATTTTTTCCAAAGGCGTAGAGCATCTGTTGAATAACGGCATCGATGCCGTTTACGCCACCACCTCTTTGACTTCTCCTGCCCTGGCTCACCCGCAGCTGGAGCTTATCGATATAGACGCTATCTACCGCGCACATTGGGGATAATATGATGAAAATAAATCCGATTCTGGCTATTGATGGTTATAAAGTTTCCCATCGCGTGCAGTATCCGCAGGGGACTACGAAGGTCTACTCAAACTTTACTCCGCGCAGCGATCGTTTTTTCCAGTCGCCGCAGGCCGACGGCAAGCTGGTATTTTTCGGCCTGCAGGGGTTTCTGCAGTGGTTCCTGGTCGATCTGTTTAACGAGGCGTTTTTCGCCCGCCCGGAAGAGGAGGTCGTCAACGAGTATAAGCAGGTGATGGACGGCTATCTGGGGCGCGATACGGTTGGGGTGGAGCCTGTTCGTGCTCTGCATCGGCTTGGCTATTTACCGCTGCATATCAAAGCGCTCGATGAAGGTACCAAGGTGCCGATGAAAGTACCGGTGCTGACCATCACCAATACGCAACCTGAGTTCTTCTGGCTGGTGAACTATCTGGAGACGGTGCTTTCGGCGGAGCTGTGGAAAGCGTCAACCAACGCGACCATTGCCCACCACTATCGCCTGATTTGCGAACGCTGGGCGGAGAAAACCTGTAGCGATCTGACGCACCTTGATTTCCAATGTCACGACTTTTCGTTTCGGGGGATGTCCGGGCTGCACGACACTGCGCAGTCGGGCTGCGGACATCTGGCCAGTTTCAAAGGTACCGATAGCCTGCCTTCGCTGCTGTATGCCCGGGATTATTACACTCGCGGTGAAGATGAGCTTATCGGCGCCAGCATTCCGGCCACGGAACACAGCGTGATGTGTATGGGCGAGCGCGAGCGGGAAATTGAAACCTTTCGCCGGCTGATTACCGAAGTCCACCCGCAGGGTTTCGTCTCTATCGTCTCGGATACCTGGGATTACTGGCAGGTGCTGACCGAATACACCCGCGAGCTGAAGGCGATAATTATGCGGCGCCAGGGGCGAGTCGTATTCCGTCCGGACAGCGGCGATCCGGTGGCTATTCTGTGCGGAACGGCGGCTGACGACGACACCCGCAGCGAGCGCAGCGCCGAGGAGAAAGGCTCCGTTGAAGTACTGTGGGAAATCTTCGGCGGTACGATTAACGAAAAAGGATACAAGGTACTGGATCCGCATGTCGGCCTGATTTACGGCGATTCCATTACTCTCGCCAGAGCGGATGAGATCCTGCGTCGCCTGGAAGCGAAAGGCTTTGCCAGCGCTAACGTGGTGTTCGGCGTGGGTTCCTTTACCTACCAGTACAACACCCGCGATACCTTCGGCTTCGCGATGAAGGCGACCTGGGGGGAGGTGAACGGCGAGGGAAGAGCCCTCTTTAAGGAGCCGAAAACCGATAATGGCCTCAAACGTTCGGCGCGTGGTCTGCTGCGCGTGGAACGCGACGCCGTGGGGGAACTGCAGCTGTACGATGGGCAAACGCTGGAGCAGGAGCAGCAGGGCGAGTTAAAAACGCGCTTTCTGGATGGCAAGCTGTACGGCTATGCCTCGCTGTCGCAGATCCGCGCCCGGCTGGCGGCGCAGCGTTAAGCGGCGGGGAGTGGGATTAAAAAAGGCGGGCGTTCCCGCCTTTTGGTACTGCATCATGCCGTTAGCCTTCCTGGAGCATCTGCTCCAGCTGTTCCTGGGCATCCAGCCAGGCCATCTCACACTCTTCCAGCCCGGACTTCGCGCTAGCCTGCTGCTGTAAACACGCGGTGAGTTCCGCTTTGCGGCTTTGATCGTATAATTCGCTGTCGCCCAGCTTCTCTTCCGCCTGCGCCAGCTGCGCGTTGAACTTCTCCATCTCTTTTTCCAGGCGGGCAATCTCTTTGCGCAGCGGTTGGGTTTGCGTACGCAGCTCGGCTTCCCGGCGTTTCTGATCTTTACGCGCCTGGGCGCTGTTGCCGTTTTCCTTCGGCTCTTCTGAGGCCTGGTTTTCCTGTTTTTGCGTGTCGCTCAGCCACTGCTGGTAGTCTTCAAGATCGCCGTCGAAAGGTTCGACTTTGCTATCGTGCACCAGATAAAGGTCGTCGGTGGTGGAGCGAATCAGATGGCGGTCGTGCGAAACCACCACCAGCGCGCCTTCAAAATCGATTAACGCTTCGGTTAGCGCCTGACGCATATCGAGATCGAGGTGGTTGGTGGGTTCATCAAGCAGCAGCAGATTTGGCCGTTGCCAGACGATTAACGCCAGCACCAGGCGCGCTTTCTCGCCGCCGGAGAAACGCTGCGTCTGTTCGTTGACCTTATCGCTCTGGAAGCCGAAACCGCCCAGATAGTCGCGCAGTTTCTGCTCTAACTCCTGCGGCGCGAGGCGGGCAAGATGCTGCAGCGGGGATTCATCCGCGCGCAGGAATTCCAGCTGATGCTGAGCGAAGTAACCAAGCTTGATGCCTTTCGCCAGACCAATCTCACCGTGCAGCGGCTGTAGCTCACCGGCCAGCAGTTTAATCAGCGTCGATTTACCGGCGCCGTTGCGCCCCAGCAGACCAATGCGCGAACCGGGAACCAGATTCAGCTTGATTGAGTCGAGAATCACCCGCTCTCCATAGCCGGCGCTAACCTTTTCCATCTTCAGCAGCGGATTGGGCAGGCTTTCCGGCGCGCGGAAGCTAAAGTGGAACGGGTTATCCACGTGGGCAGGCGCGATGAGCTCCATGCGCTCGAGCATTTTGATACGGCTTTGCGCCTGTTTAGCTTTGGTGGCTTTAGCGCGAAAACGGTCGATGTAGCTCTGCAAATGCGCGACGCGCAGCTGCTGGCTTTCGTACATCGACTGTTGCTGCGAAAGGCGGGTCGCGCGCTGCACTTCAAATGAGCTGTAGTTGCCGGTGTACTCGAACATCGTTTGCTGTTCGATATGGATAATTTTGTCGACGATCGGATCGAGAAAGTCGCGATCGTGGGAGATCAGAATCAGGGTCCCCGGGTAGCCTTTGAGCCACTTCTCCAGCCAGATGACCGCGTCGAGATCGAGGTGGTTAGTCGGTTCATCAAGCAGCAGCAGATCGGAACGGCAAATCAGCGCCTGAGCAAGGTTAAGGCGCATACGCCAGCCGCCGGAAAAGTCGCTCACCGGTCTTTCAAGCTGTTCGTTGCTGAAACCGAGTCCGTGGAGCAGGCTGGCCGCGCGTGAGCGGATGGTCCAGGCGTCGATGGCGTCCAGCTTACCGTGTACCGTCGCGATGGCGTGACCGTCATTGCGTTCGTTGGCCGCGTGCAGATCCGCCTCCAGCTTGCGGAATTCGCGATCGCCATCAATAACATAGTCAATAGCCGGCTGCGCAAGCGCAGGTGTTTCCTGGTTAACCCAGGCCAGCTGCCAGCTGCCGGGGAAGGTCATCGAGCCGCCGTCGGCGCTAATCTCGTTTTTCAAAAGCGAAAGCAGCGTGGATTTACCGCAGCCGTTTTTACCCACCAGGCCGACTTTTTGCCCTGGGTTGATGGTAGCGGTGGCGTTGTCCAGCAGGACGCGTACGCCGCGACGAATTTGTAAGGAGGAGAAAACAATCATAAGGCGCCGTATGTTCTGACTATGTTAATTTGTCATTATGATAATGTAGTGTGGAGCGAATCGCTCAACCGGGCCGCAATGGTAGCCCAAAATGAAGATGATACACAAAGTCATTCTGGTTGCGTCGGGACGCAGCCGCTGCACAGGCCGCCAGAAGACGTTCGGGAGGGGAAAGATGTCTCAGACAGCGAAAGTTTTGCTGCTGTATGCCCACCCAGAATCTCAGGATTCCGTGGCCAACCGGGTTTTGCTTGAACCGGCCTTACAGTTGTCGAATGTGACCGTGCACGATCTCTACGCGCACTATCCGGATTTTTTTATTGATATCGCCTGGGAGCAGGATCTCCTGCGCCAGCATGAGGTGATTGTTTTCCAGCATCCGCTCTATACCTGGAGCTGCCCGGCGCTGATGAAAGAGTGGCTGGACAGGGTGCTCAGCCGCGGCTTCGCCAGCGGGGCGGGAGGGAATCAGCTGGCGGGAAAGTACTGGCGTAGCGTCATTACTACCGGCGAGCCGGAGAGCGCCTACCGGCGCGATGCCCATCGTTATCCGATGAATGACATTCTCCGCCCTTTTGAATTGACTGCCGGCATGTGCCGTATGCACTGGATGAGCCCGATTATCGTCTACTGGGCGCGTCGGCAATCTCCCGAAGACCTGAAAAGCCGCGCTCGCGCCTACCGCGATTGGCTGGCTAATCCTGTAACGGCTGGAGGTCCAAATGGCGGGAGCTGATTTACTGCTGGCCGGGGTGTTATTTCTGTTTGCCGCCGTGGTGGCGGTACCGCTGGCGGCGAGGCTGGGTATTGGCGCCGTACTGGGGTATCTGCTGGCCGGTATCGCCATCGGCCCCTGGGGATTAGGGTTCATCAGCGATGTGGATGAAATTCTTCACTTCTCAGAATTAGGCGTCGTCTTTCTGATGTTTATCATCGGACTGGAGCTGAATCCGTCCAAACTGTGGCGGCTGAGAAGCTCCATTTTCGGCGTCGGGGCCGCTCAGGTCGCCTTCAGCGCGCTCATTCTTGGCGGTTTGCTTATGCTGAGCGACTTCTCATGGCGCGCTGCGGTGGTCGGCGGGATTGGGCTGGCGATGTCTTCCACCGCGATGGCGCTGCAGCTGATGCGTGAGAAGGGCATGAGCCGCAGCGAATCCGGACAGCTGGGTTTCTCCGTATTGCTGTTTCAGGATCTGGCCGTGATCCCGGCCCTGGCGCTGGTTCCATTGCTTGCGGGTTCTGGTGACGACCATTTTAACTGGCTCACCATAGGGATGAAGGTATTGGCTTTCGGCGGAATGCTGGTCGGCGGGCGTTATCTGCTGAGGCCGGTATTTCGTTTTATCGCCGGATCCGGCGTGCGGGAAGTCTTCACCGCCGCGACGCTACTGTTGGTGCTCGGATCGGCTTTGTTTATGGATGCGCTCGGTTTGTCGATGGCGCTGGGGACCTTTATCGCCGGCGTTCTGCTGGCAGAGAGTGAGTATCGCCACGAGCTGGAAATCGCCATCGATCCGTTTAAAGGGCTTCTCCTCGGTCTGTTCTTTATTTCCGTTGGCATGGCGCTGAATCTTGGAGTGCTTTATACCCATTTGCTGTGGGTTGTGGTCAGCGTCGCAGTGCTGGTGACGGTAAAAGGTCTCGTCCTGTATCTTCTGGCGCGGGTATACGGCCTGCGCAGTTCGGAACGGGTGCAGTTTGCCGGCGTGCTGAGCCAGGGAGGGGAATTCGCCTTTGTGCTGTTTTCACTCCCCGCTTCGCTTCGTCTGTTTCAAAACGATCAGATGGCCCTGTTGCTGGTGACGGTGACGTTGTCGATGATGACCACGCCGCTGCTGATGACGCTCATCGATAAAGTGCTTTCGCGGCGATTGAATCAACCCGAAGAAGAGGGTGAGGCGCCGTGGGTTGAAGATGACAAACCGCAGGTCATTATCGTGGGTTTTGGTCGTTTCGGTCAGGTGATCGGCCGTCTGCTGATGGCGAACAAAATGCGTATCACGGTACTGGAGCGCGATATCAGCGCGGTCAATCTGATGCGTAAATATGGCTATAAAGTCTATTTTGGCGATGCGACGCAGCTGGAGCTCCTGCGCTCAGCGGGAGCCGAAGACGCGCAGTCGATCGTAATTACCTGTAACGAGCCGGAAGATACCATGAAGCTGGTGGAGATGTGTCAACAACACTTTCCACATCTGCATATTCTGGCGCGAGCGCGGGGACGCGTTGAGGCCCATGAGCTGCTGCAGGCGGGAGTGGCGCAATTTTCTCGCGAAACCTTCTCCAGCGCGCTGGAGCTGGGACGAAAAGCGCTGATCTCGCTGGGCATGCATCCCCATCAGGCGCAGCGCGCTCAGCTGCACTTTCGGCGCCTTGATATGCGGATGCTACGCGAGTTAATGCCGGTGCATAGTGATACCCTGCAGATATCCCGCGTGCGGGAAGCCAGACGCGAGCTGGAGGAGATCTTTCAGCGTGAGATGCAAAAAGAGAGCAGGCAGTTAGACGGCTGGGATGAATTTGAATAAAGGTAAATAATATGGCTGTGCGTAAACGTTTTATTGCCGGTGCGAAATGTCCGGCGTGCCAGGCTCAGGATTCACTGGCGATGTGGCGTGAGAATAATGTCGATATTGTTGAGTGCGTTAAGTGCGGGCACCAGATGCGTGAGGCGGATAAAGAGGTTCGCGAGCATGTTCGCAAAGAAGAGCAAGTGATAGGCATTTTTCATCCGGACTAGCGTTATCTATCGGCTTTTTTTAAGCTAGAGGGTACACGGCTGCAGAATTCCGCTACAATCTGCGCCACTATTCTTCCCATGCTCAGGAGATATCATGAAAGTAGCAAAAGACCTGGTGGTCAGCCTGGCCTATCAGGTACGTACAGAAGACGGTGTGTTGGTTGATGAGTCTCCGGTAAGCGCGCCGCTTGACTACCTGCATGGTCACGGTTCCCTGATTTCCGGCCTGGAAAACGCGCTGGACGGCCACGACGTAGGCGACAAATTTGACGTCGAAGTCGGCGCTAACGACGCGTACGGTCAGTACGACGAAAACCTGGTTCAGCGCGTACCTAAAGATGTATTTATGGGCGTTGATGAGCTGCAGGTGGGCATGCGCTTCCTGGCGGAAACCGATCAGGGTCCGGTACCGGTAGAAATCACCGAAGTGGGTGACGAACACGTTGTTGTTGACGGTAACCACATGCTGGCTGGTCAGAATCTGAAGTTCAACGTTGAAGTCGTCGCGATTCGCGAAGCAACGGCGGAAGAGCTGGAGCATGGTCATGTACACGGTGCTCACGGCCACGATCATGGCCACGACCACGATCACGACGGTTGCTGCGGCGGTCACGGCCATGACCATGGCCACGAACACGGCAAAGGCGGTTGCGGCGGTAACGGCGGCTGCGGTTGTCATTAATTCCGCTACGCTCGCGTTGCGGAATAGAAAAAAGCGGGGAGACCCGCTTTTTTTACGTCTTAATAATGCGGAGGAGGCGTTTCTTCCGCCTGTGAAGCCATGTGGGATGGCTGAGTCGCTTTCAATTTTTCCACCATCAGGCGCATATGTTCGCGCATCCTTGCCATTTCTATCTCGTGGGCGGTGACGGTTTTGTTGAGGTCTTCAATAGTGATTTCCTGAAACGCCAGTCTGCTCTCCAGCTCCGCAAGGCGAGTCTCTAAAGTGCTATCGTGCATGAGTAACCTCTTCTGTCTTATCCTGCGGGCGGATTCTACTGAAGTTTCAGCATCCGCGCAGCATCGTTACGTCTGACGGGAAACTAATTCATACAAAAATAGTCTGAAATGAGGCGATATTCAGGTACGTCTGTATGTTGATTTGTTCTGCAACGTTCTATAGTACGTTTTTTGTTTTTTACGATAACCCTGGGGTGAGATGCCCCGGCCCTGGAGAAATGGATGAAATCACTGTTTAAAGTAACGCTGCTGGCGACCACAATGGCCGTCGCCCTGAATGCACCGCTGAGCTTCGCTGCTGAGACGACAGCGAAAGCGGCACCCGCAACGGACAGCAAATCGGCATTCAAAAATGACGATCAGAAATCTGCTTATGCGCTGGGTGCATCGCTGGGACGTTACATGGAAAACTCCCTGAAAGAACAAGAAAAACTGGGCATCAAATTAGATAAAGATCAGCTGATCGCCGGTGTTCAGGACGCTTTTGCTGATAAGAGCAAACTGTCCGATCAGGAGATCGAACAGACTCTGCAGACGTTTGAAACCCGCGTAAAAACGGCTGCTCAGCAGAAAATGGAAAAAGACGCATCTGAGAATGAAGCGAAAGGCAAAGCTTACCGTGACGCCTTTGCGAAAGAGAAAGGCGTGAAAACCTCTAAATCTGGCCTGCTCTACAAAGTCGAAAAAGCGGGTACCGGTGAAGCGCCGAAAGACAGCGATACCGTTGTGGTTAACTACAAAGGTACGCTTATCGACGGTAAAGAGTTTGATAACTCCTACACCCGCGGCGAGCCGCTTTCCTTCCGCCTGGACGGCGTGATCCCAGGCTGGACCGAAGGCCTGAAGAACATCAAGAAAGGCGGTAAAATCCAGCTGGTCATTCCACCGGATCTGGCTTACGGCAAAACCGGCGTACCGGGCATCCCGGCGAACTCTACTCTGGTATTTGATGTAGAGCTGCTGGATATTAAACCGGCCCCGAAAGCGGATGCCAAGCCTGAAGCAGCCGCTGAAGCCCCTGCCGCTGACGCTAAGAAGTAATCGGTTTTAAGCCGCCGCCTCCAGGGGCGGCGGCTTTTTTATTGCGGGCAGATATAATTAAAACTGGAAAGAACCTCAGGCGCTGTATTACTTTAGATAGATTAATAATGATGATGAGCCTGCCCTGACGATAACGACAGGCTCCTGAAAAGGAGTGCTTTTTTTCATGTCCAGGTCGCTTTTAACCAACGAGACCAGTGAGCTTGATTTACTGGATCAACGTCCTTTTGACCAGACCGACTTCGATATCCTCAAATCCTATGAAGCGGTAGTGGACGGGTTAGCGATGCTCATCGGTTCCCACTGTGAAATCGTATTGCACTCATTGCAGGACTTAAAATGTTCCGCTATTCGTATCGCCAACGGTGAACACACCGGCCGACAAATCGGCTCGCCAATTACCGACCTTGCGCTGCGCATGCTGCACGATATGACTGGAGCCGATAGCAGCGTTTCCAAATGCTATTTTACCCGCGCAAAAAGCGGTGTGCTGATGAAATCGGTCACAATCGCCATCCGCAACCGTGACCATCGGGTTATCGGCCTGCTGTGCATCAACATGAATCTTGATGTGCCGTTCTCACAAATAATGAGCACCTTTATTCCGCCGGAAACGACGGAGGTAAACTCGCAGGTCAACTTTGCTTCATCGGTTGACGATCTGGTTGCCCAGACGCTTGAGTTCACAATTGAAGAGGTGAACGCTGACCGTAACGTTTCTAACAACGCCAAAAATCGGCAGATCGTCCTGAACCTCTATGAGAAAGGGATCTTTGATATCAAGGATGCCATTAACCAGGTAGCCGATCGGCTGAACATCTCTAAGCACACGGTTTATCTCTACATTCGTCAGTTCAAAAGCGGAGATTTCCAGGGGCTGGATAAATAATGCGCTTTGCCATTACGGTGACGGGCCCCGCTTACGGTACCCAGCAGGCCAGCAGCGCATTACAGTTTGCCCGCGCCGTTTTGCAGGAGGGGCACGAGCTGCTCAGCATCTTTTTCTATCGTGAAGGCGTCTACAACGCGAATCAGCTTACGGCTCCCGCCAGCGACGAGTTTGATCTGGTTCGGGCCTGGCAGGCGCTGCATGAGAAGCACGCTGTTTCCTTGCATATCTGTGTAGCCGCAGCTTTACGCCGTGGAATCACTGATGAACAGGAGGCCAGGCAGCTGAGTTTGCCTGCGCATAATTTGCAGCCGGGTTTTACCTTGAGTGGCTTGGGCGCGCTGGCGGAAGCCGCGTTAACCTGCGATCGCATGGTGCAGTTCTGATGAAACGCGTAGCCTTTATTTTTTCGTCTGCGCCCCATGGTTCAGCATCGGGCAGGGAAGGGCTGGATGCCCTGCTGGCAACCTCAGCCCTGACGGAAGAGATCGGCGTTTTCTTCGTGGGCGATGGCGTATTTCAGCTGCTTTCAGAGCAGCGGCCTGCCGCGGTGCTGGCGCGCGACTATATCTCTACCTTCAAACTCTTATCGCTATACGATATCGAACAGTGCTGGATTTGCGCTGCTTCAGCACGGGAGCGCGGCCTGAATTCTGCTACGCCGTGGGTCGTTGACGGTGAATGGCTGGAGCCAGAGGCTCTGCGCGCCCGGCTTGATGATTTTAACGTGATACTGCGTTTCTGAGGCCTGAATGCTCCATACGCTAAGCACTTCCCCCTGGCACGCTGATATGGCGACGATGCGCCGTTTGATAAAAGAGGGTGACGATCTTCTCCTGCTGTCGGACGGCGTTATCGCCGCCATCGCGGAAGGGCGTTTCCTTGAAATCCTGCAATCTGCCCCCATTTCTATCTACGCTCTGCAAGAAGATATCGAAGCCCGCGGGCTGGCTGGTCAAATTGCGGACAGCGTCATCAGGGTTAGCTATACTGAGTTCGTCAGACTGACCGTCAAACATACGGGTCAGTTGGCCTGGTAATGGCGGGATTGTTGTATATTTCTTGACACCTTTTCGGCACCGCCCTAAAATTCTGCGTCCTCATATTATATGAGGCGATTTATTACGTGTTTACGAAGCAAAAGCTAAAACCAGGAGCTATTTAATGGCAACAATTAACCAGCTGGTACGCAAACCACGCGCGCGCAAAGTTGCAAAGAGCAACGTGCCGGCGCTGGAAGCCTGCCCGCAGAAACGTGGCGTATGTACTCGTGTATATACCACCACTCCTAAGAAACCTAACTCCGCACTGCGTAAAGTTTGCCGTGTGCGTCTGACTAACGGTTTCGAAGTCACCTCCTACATCGGTGGTGAAGGTCACAACCTGCAGGAGCACTCCGTGATCCTGATCCGTGGCGGTCGTGTTAAAGACCTTCCGGGTGTTCGTTACCACACCGTTCGTGGTGCGCTTGACTGCTCCGGCGTTAAAGACCGTAAGCAAGCTCGCTCCAAGTATGGCGTGAAGCGTCCTAAGGCTTAATGGTTCTCCGTTAAGTAAGGCCAAACGTTTTATATTAATGTCAAACTAAACTCTTAGAGTTTTGGACAATCCTGAATTAACAACGGAGTATTTCCATGCCACGTCGTCGCGTCATTGGTCAGCGTAAAATCCTGCCGGATCCTAAGTTCGGATCAGAACTGCTGGCTAAATTTGTAAATATCCTGATGGTAGATGGTAAAAAATCTACTGCAGAAGCAATCGTATACAGCGCGCTGGAGACCCTGGCTCAGCGCTCTGGTAAAAATGAACTGGAAGCTTTCGAAGTCGCTCTCGACAACGTGCGCCCGACTGTAGAAGTTAAGTCTCGCCGCGTTGGTGGTTCTACTTATCAGGTTCCAGTTGAAGTCCGTCCGGTTCGTCGTAATGCTCTGGCAATGCGTTGGATCGTTGAAGCTGCTCGTAAACGTGGTGATAAATCCATGGCTCTGCGTCTGGCGAACGAACTCTCTGATGCTGCAGACAACAAAGGTACTGCAGTTAAGAAACGTGAAGACGTTCACCGTATGGCAGAAGCCAACAAGGCGTTCGCACACTACCGTTGGTAATCCCTTCGGAGTCATAGTCACCAGACGGGCGCTTCAGGTAAGTCGCCCGTTTTGGATAACTTAACTGAACGCCTAAAGAAATAACGAGGAATCAAATGGCTCGTACAACACCCATCGCACGCTACCGTAACATCGGTATCAGTGCGCACATCGACGCCGGTAAAACTACTACTACCGAACGTATTCTGTTCTACACCGGTGTAAACCACAAAATCGGTGAAGTTCATGACGGCGCTGCCACCATGGACTGGATGGAACAGGAGCAGGAGCGTGGTATTACTATCACCTCCGCAGCGACTACTGCATTCTGGTCAGGTATGGCTAAGCAGTATGAACCGCATCGCGTAAACATCATCGACACCCCGGGGCACGTTGACTTCACTATCGAAGTAGAACGTTCCATGCGTGTGCTTGATGGTGCAGTAATGGTTTACTGCGCAGTTGGTGGTGTTCAGCCTCAGTCTGAAACCGTATGGCGTCAGGCAAACAAATATAAAGTTCCGCGCATTGCGTTCGTTAACAAAATGGACCGTATGGGTGCGAACTTCCTGAAAGTTGTTGGTCAGATCAAAACCCGTCTGGGCGCGAACCCTGTTCCGCTGCAGCTGGCGATTGGCGCTGAAGAAGCGTTCACCGGTGTTGTTGACCTGGTGAAAATGAAAGCCATCAACTGGAACGAAGAAGATGCAGGTGTAACCTTCACTTACGAAGATATCCCGGCAGACATGCAGGAACTGGCCGAAGAATGGCACCAGAACCTGATCGAGTCCGCTGCTGAAGCTTCTGAAGAGCTGATGGAGAAATACCTGGGTGGTGAAGAACTGACTGAAGAAGAGATTAAAACTGCTCTGCGTCAGCGCGTTCTGAACAACGAAATCATCCTGGTAACCTGTGGTTCTGCGTTCAAGAACAAAGGTGTTCAGGCGATGCTGGATGCGGTAGTTGACTACCTGCCATCCCCGGTTGACGTACCTGCGATCAACGGTATCCTGGACGACGGTAAAGATACTCCGGCTGAGCGTCACGCTAGCGATGATGAGCCGTTTGCTGCTCTGGCATTCAAAATCGCTACCGACCCGTTCGTGGGTAACCTGACCTTCTTCCGCGTGTACTCCGGTGTGGTTAACTCTGGTGATACCATCCTGAACTCCGTGAAAGCTGCACGTGAGCGTTTCGGTCGTATCGTACAGATGCACGCTAACAAACGTGAAGAGATCAAAGAAGTTCGCGCGGGCGATATCGCTGCTGCTATCGGTCTGAAAGACGTAACTACGGGTGACACTCTGTGCGATCCTAATGCGCCGATCATTCTGGAGCGTATGGAATTCCCTGAGCCGGTAATCTCTATCGCTGTTGAACCGAAAACCAAAGCTGACCAGGAAAAAATGGGTCTGGCTCTGGGCCGTCTGGCTAAAGAAGACCCGTCTTTCCGCGTATGGACTGACGAAGAATCTAACCAGACTATCATCGCCGGTATGGGTGAGCTGCACCTCGACATCATCGTTGACCGTATGAAGCGTGAATTCAACGTTGAAGCGAACGTCGGTAAACCTCAGGTTGCTTACCGTGAAGCGATTCGCGCGAAAGTTACCGATATCGAAGGTAAACACGCTAAACAGTCTGGTGGTCGCGGTCAGTATGGTCACGTCGTTATCGACATGTACCCGCTGGAGCCGGGCTCTAACCCGAAAGGTTATGAGTTCATCAACGACATCAAAGGTGGTGTAATTCCTGGCGAATACATCCCGGCCGTTGATAAAGGCATCCAGGAGCAGCTGAAAGCGGGTCCTCTGGCTGGTTACCCGGTAGTTGATCTGGGCGTGCGTCTGCACTTCGGTTCTTACCACGACGTTGACTCCTCTGAACTGGCGTTTAAACTGGCCGCTTCTATTGCCTTTAAAGATGGCTTTAAGAAAGCGAAACCAGTTCTGCTTGAGCCGATCATGAAGGTTGAAGTAGAAACTCCGGAAGAGAACACTGGTGACGTTATCGGTGACCTTAGCCGTCGTCGCGGTATGCTGCGCGGTCAGGAATCCAACGTGACTGGCGTTGTGATCCACGCTGAAGTTCCGCTGTCTGAAATGTTCGGATATGCAACTCAGCTGCGTTCTCTGACCAAAGGTCGTGCTTCTTACTCCATGGAGTTCCTGAAGTATGATGATGCGCCGAACAACGTTGCTCAGGCCGTAATCGAAGCCCGTGGTAAATAAGCCGCAGGGTTAAAACCAAAGTCCCGTGCTCTCTCCAGAAGGGGAGAGCACTATAGTAAGGAATATAGCCGTGTCTAAAGAAAAATTTGAACGTACAAAACCGCACGTCAACGTCGGTACTATCGGCCACGTTGACCATGGTAAAACTACTCTGACCGCTGCAATCACTACCGTTCTGGCTAAAACCTACGGTGGTTCCGCTCGTGCATTCGACCAGATCGATAACGCGCCGGAAGAAAAAGCTCGTGGTATCACCATCAACACCTCTCACGTTGAATATGACACCCCGACTCGCCACTACGCGCACGTAGACTGCCCGGGCCACGCCG
The DNA here is from genome assembly GCF_900200035.1 of Klebsiella grimontii. Classification (GTDB taxonomy): domain Bacteria; phylum Pseudomonadota; class Gammaproteobacteria; order Enterobacterales; family Enterobacteriaceae; genus Klebsiella; species Klebsiella grimontii. Next base: position 461 of record NZ_FZTC01000052.1, on the reverse strand, counting down.
ACTATGTTAAAAACATGATCACCGGTGCTGCGCAGATGGACGGCGCGATCCTGGTTGTTGCTGCGACTGACGGCCCGATGCCGCAGACTCGTGAGCACATCCTGCTGGGTCGTCAGGTAGGCGTTCCGTACATCATCGTGTTCCTGAACAAATGCGACATGGTTGATGACGAAGAGCTGCTGGAACTGGTTGAAATGGAAGTTCGTGAACTTCTGTCTCAGTACGATTTCCCGGGCGACGACACCCCGATCGTTCGTGGTTCCGCTCTGAAAGCGCTGGAAGGCGACGCAGACTGGGAAGCGAAAATCATCGAACTGGCTGGCTACCTGGATTCTTACATCCCGGAACCAGAGCGTGCGATTGACAAGCCGTTCCTGCTGCCGATCGAAGACGTATTCTCCATCTCCGGTCGTGGTACCGTTGTTACCGGTCGTGTAGAGCGCGGTATCATCAAAGTTGGC
>NZ_FZTC01000034.1 GCF_900200035.1 Klebsiella grimontii | reverse complement strand
AATGGCGGGGGTTTTTGCTTCATATGGCAGGTTGAAACACAGGGCAGATGAATGCCTGTCCACGACGCTATACCCAAAAGAAAGCGGCTTAACGGTCAGCTTCCTCATTCAAAGAAAACCCTCGTCAGAAATGGCGGGGGTTTTTGCTTCATATGGCAGGTTGAAACACAGGGCAGATGAATGCCTGTCCACGACGCTAGCGGGCATAGGGCGCGGGTGTAGTCGATCAGTTAAGGCGTCAGCCACCACCTGGCAATAAAGCGGAGACAATGCGCAAGGCAGGTCTGCCATCAACCGCAGGATGAATCATACGGCCATTAATTTTCCTTTCTTATTTATTATATATTTTAAATAAATGCATTTGGTTTTATTATTCATATTTATTATGTGTTTTCTTTTTTTAACTACATTTATATGCACTATTTTTTACATTTCTTCATCTGCTTCTGAAAAATAATAGCCAGCCACATCGGTGATAATTAATCAGGATAAAAGAAAAAATGAAATTAATGACCCGCATTGCAGTGACAACCGTCCTCGCCACTGGCTTCTCAATGGCGGCACAGGCTGCGGATGTTAACGCTGCGCCAGTCCCGGCGCAGGATCCGATCGTCCAGCACTTAAAACTGACCAACGATCAGGTAACGAAAATTAAAAGCCTGCATCAGCAGCTGGAGAAAAGCGTTCAGCAGATCTCGCAGAAAGATATTAAAGACGGCGTATTATTTGATGTGATTGATTCCGGAAAATGGAATGAAAAAGCGGTCAAAGATCAGCTGGCGGCGTTTAGCAAAGTCGAACAGCAGGTTCGCTATTATCGCGTGAAGTACTATTTTGATGTCAATCAGGTCCTGACGCCAGAACAGCGTAAGCAGGTACAAAAAGATTTAGCTCAGGCACTGAGTGAGTAAATCTATCGGCCCCGGCTGGGGCCGATATTGACGTCAGGCAACGCTTTCTTCATCCTGGAGCCGTATCTCCGCTTCTGCGACGATCGCCTCCAGCTCGCTTAACATCTCTTCATAACCAAAACCCACCGTTGTCATGGTTTCTGGTTGCGGCTGCGGCACTGCTAGCGCCACTTTTTTGGTTTTCTTCTTGCCCACTGACACACTCCCTTACTGCCGTTGTTACACTGGTAAATCTATCAGCAAAGCGCGCAGCGGCGTATCGGCGACGAGGGTAATGTTAGCTTCGTCACGAATAAACGCGCCATCGCCGCAGGTCAGTGCCTGTTTCTCTTCTTCCTGTACCCGTGCATGCACCGTGCCATGAATCGACTGCAGGTAGGCCCGTGGGCCGTGGAGCTGCACGCTAAGCTGCTCGGCTTTCGCCAGATTGATATGGTGGATCCATACCTGCTGGCGCAGCTGGAGACTCTTCTGGCTGCCGTCCGGCGAAGCCAGCAGCTGCTGAGCTCCCTCGGCGATAGCGATTTTTTGCACCAGCGGGTTTTCATGCTGCGGGCAGGCATCCAGCCACAGCTGCATTCGCGTCAGCGAGCGCTCTTTGCTCAGGTTGTGCTCGCTGTAGCTCACGCCGGGCTGGGTAGAAATCAGCAGCGCTTCGCCAGCTTTCGCCTGGATATGGTTGCCATCGCTGTCGCGGTATTCCGCTTCACCTTCCAGAATCAGGTTCAGAATGTCGACTTTCGGATAGGTGCGCGGCTGAAACGACGCGCCGGGCGCCAGAACTTCCTGGTTGAGCACGCGCAGCGACGCGTAACCTAGCAATTTCGGGTCGAAGTAGTGGCCAAAGGAAAAGGTGTAGCGGGCCTGCAGCCAGCCGAAGTCAGCTTGACCGCACTGTTTGGCTGTTCGGGTTGTAATCATCTTCTTGACCTCTCTTTACACTAAATCAATGGTAAAGGTATGGACGCTGTATTGTTAGCCAGATATTCTGCCCGGTATGTTCAAATTTCCTGAATGAGAGTGCGATGGCTAAAGAGAGAGCATTAACGCTGGAAGCGTTACGCGTAATGGATGCGATTGACCGGCGTGGAAGCTTTGCGGCGGCGGCCGATGAACTGGGTCGAGTGCCTTCCGCGCTCAGCTATACCATGCAAAAGCTGGAAGAGGAGCTGGATGTCGTTCTGTTCGACCGTTCAGGTCATCGAACAAAATTCACCAATGTTGGCCGAATGCTGCTCGAGCGCGGGCGCGTTTTGCTGGAGGCGGCGGATAAACTGACAACCGATGCCGAAGCGCTATCGCGCGGCTGGGAAACGCACCTGACCATCGTCACCGAGGCGCTGGTGCCCACCACCGGCCTGTTCCCGTTAATTGAAAAGCTGGCAACCAAATCGAACACTCAGCTGTCGATTATTACCGAAGTGCTGGCCGGGGCATGGGAGCGCCTTGAGCAGGGGAGGGCGGATATTGTCGTCGCGCCGGATATGCATTTTCGCTCTTCCTCGGAAATTAACTCCCGGAAGCTCTATTCGGTAATGAGCGTCTACGTTGCCGCGCCGGATCATCCCATTCACCAGGAACCGGAGCCGCTCTCTGAAGTGACGCGCGTTAAGTACCGCGGCGTGGCGGTGGCGGATACCGCCCGCGAGCGTCCGGTGCTGACGGTGCAGCTGCTCGACAAACAGCCGCGATTAACCGTGAGCTCGATCGAAGATAAACGCCAGGCCCTGCTGGCAGGACTGGGCGTCGCCACGATGCCATATCCGCTGGTTGAGCAGGATATTGCCGAAGGGCGTCTTCGGGTGGTCAGCCCGGAGTACAGCAACGAGATCGACATTATTATGGCCTGGCGCCGGGACAGCATGGGGGAGGCGAAATCATGGTGTCTGCGGGAAATTCCGAAGCTATTTATGGTCAGATAAAACAAATTGCGCCCCTTTTTAACGAGGGGCGCATTGTTCAGTAGGAAGTCGGTTTGGGATCCGGCCCGAAGCGGTTATTGCCGGGAGTGCCGTTCTGGCAATTGAAGACCAGGATCACCAGCCAGCCGATAATGGGGATCAGCAGTAATAACAGCCACCAGGCCGAGCGGTCGGTGTCGTGCAATCGACGAAACTGCACCGCCCACCACGGTAAGAAGATCAGCACGCCATAGATGGTCGTCAGAATGCCCTCTCCTCCTGCGCGCTGCCATCCAAGCATTTTATCAATGATGCTGAGTACGCCGGTCAGGATGATGTTGACCAGAATAAACATCCAGTACTCTTTGCGCCGGGCGCGGCCGCCAAATCCAATGTAATTTTTTAATACTTTAAGATACCAGTCCATTTCTACGCCTCGATTAACCGTCAATCACTTGTTTTTAAAGCGATCGAAATAAGAATAGACGTGAATGAAATGGCGGTAAATATTTGTTTTGTGAATTATTGGGCGCGGTAAATCGCGCCCAATCGCTTAGCGGAAGAGAAGATCGCGGCCGTGCGGCTCGTTAAGATCCTGCTGCGGGCCGACGGAGATGATCCCGGTCGGGTTGATCGTCTTATGGCTTCGGTAGTAATGGTTGCGAATATGGGCGAAGTCCACCGTTTCCGCGACGCCCGGCATCTGGTAGATGTCGCGCAGGAAACCGTAAAGATTGAGATAATCGCTGATGCGGCGTTTGTCGCATTTAAAGTGGGTCACATACACCGGGTCGAAACGAACCAGGGTGGTCCACAGACGAATATCAGCCTCCGTCAGCTGATTACCGGTCAGGAAGCGGTGTTGGCCGAGGATTTGCTCCAGACGTTCCAGCGAGGTAAATACCCCATCGACCGCTTCGTCATAGGCCTGCTGGCTGGTGGCGAATCCGGCTTTATAGACCCCGTTGTTGACGTTGTCATAGATCCAGCCGTTCAGCTCATCAATTTGCGCGCGCAGCGCCGGCGGGTAGTAATCTCCTGCGCGGGCGCCCAGTCCGTCAAAGGCGGTATTCAACATGCGGATGATTTCCGCCGACTCATTGCTGACAATGGTTTGCTGCTTCTTGTCCCACAATACCGGCACCGTAACGCGCCCGCTGTAGTGCGGATCGGCATGCAGATAGAGCTGATAGAGAAATTCGTGCTGGTAGAGGGTATCGCCCGTGGCTGCCGGGAAGCTATCGTCGAAAGTCCAGCCGTTTTCAAACATCAGGGGGTTGACCACGGAGACGGAAATAAACGGCTCAAGCCCTTTCAGGCTGCGCAGAATCAAGGTGCGATGCGCCCATGGACAGGCAAGAGAAACGTACAGATGGTAACGGTCTTTTTCCGCAGCGAATCCGGCTTGGCCGCTTGGGCCCGGCGCGCCATCGGCGGTTAGCCAGTTGCGGAAGGCGGAAACAGAACGCTTGAATCGCCCCCCGGTGGATTTGGTGTCATACCAGGTATCGTGCCAGACGCCGTCAACTAATTGTCCCATTGTTGCCTCCTTCAGATAGCAAAAGCGAGGAGATATCCCCTCGCTTTTTTAGATTTTCACTCAGTATAGTGTGCTTACCACTTTTTATTCAGGACGCGGTCAATACTAAACGCGCCTGGACCGGTGATAGCCAGCAGCAGGAAGCCGCCTGCGATGCTCAGGTTCTTCATGAACATCAGCGAGTTCACGCCCTCAGCAAAGTTGCTGTGGAACAGAAACGCGGTCAGTACGGTGAAGCCCGCGGTGAACAGCGCGGTGGTACGGGTCAGGAAACCGAACAGGATTGCCAGACCGCCGCCGAACTCAAGCAGGATAACCAGAGGCAGCATAAACCCAGGGACCCCCATGGCTTCCATATATTGTTGTGTACCCGCATACCCGGTAATTTTTCCCCAACCTGCGGTAATGAACAGAATGGGCATCAGAATGCGCGCTACCAATACACCAACATCTTCTAATTTTTTCATTTCTAACTCCAGGAAACCCAAAGGGCGGCGATTTCGTTTTTTGGTGCAATCCTGCGTAGTTACGCGGGCTTGCTGTCGATGGAGAGGATATTAGCGAGGATGAGATGTGATTGTTAGCAAGGAAAACTGTAGTTCTTTTTCAAAGTTTCTGAGCAATTATTGATAAACGAAATGAATAGAAAGGGTGATATAGCGGCGCAGCGGGAGAGTGATTAGGGCGGCGAGCAGAAGGGCAAATCTGATGGGACAGTACGACGATATTGATGCCGGGCGGCGGCTGGCGCCTGACCCGGCTGACATAACCCAGACGTGAGAAATCAGCCTTAGCGCGATGCGGTCTGCTGCAACAGCTTGCGGGCCATACGCCAGGTGCTCCAGATACCGAGGCTGCGTTTTGTCCAGCGGAGCAAAAAGCGCGGATGGCGAACGGACCATACCGCGACGAGGCCGCTGCCGACCATTGCCCATGAACGCAGGTTGAGCAGGGTGTTCCAGCCACGGTCGATTGGCGCGGTCGCCTCAAGCCAGCGGCGGCGGCTGGCGTTGAGATCCAGCCGCTGCTGTTGGATTTGACGTAGCAAAAGCGCCTTTTGCCGTTCGCGTTCCTGCTGGTCGCGGCTCATGACTTGTCATCCTCCAGCAATGCCCGGTCATTAGCCAGCTCCTGGCGCGTCAGGCGCAGGAACGTCGAACGACGCGCTTTGCGTAACGTCCAGATCCCGCCAATGAGCGCCGCCAGCAGCAGAATCACGGTGGTGGCGATCATCACGTTTAACCGATATTGCGCATCGACGGCCCAGATGATGAGGACTAACAGGCTCATCAGGCCGAACGCGGCGAACAGCAGCGTCAGCCCGAGCATCAGGAATAGCTGGAAGAGATTGGCTTTCTCCTCTTCCAGCTCCACGACGACGAGGCGCAGACGCGTTTCGACCATTTCGACCAGCAGGGTGACTATCCGCTGGCCAATGCCGAAAACGCTTTGCCCCGGCCCTTGCGTGCTTTGAGAATTCGCCATAATCAACGACGCGTCAGCAGGACACCCAGCACCAGCCCGACGGCAGCACCAATTCCTACGCCGGTCCACGGGTTTTCACGGACGTATTCATCCGCACGCGCAGCGGTTTCGCGCGTTTGCTTCACAATGGCGTCGCTGGTTTCACCCAGGCGAACGCGGCTCTCTTTCAGCGCGCTTTCGGCTTTACTACGCAGTTTACCAATCTCTTCTTTCGACTTATCCGTGGAGGAGTTCAGCACTTCTTCCAGGGTATCAGCCAGCGTTTTCAGTTCCGCACGCAGGTCTTCTGCAACGTTATCTTTAGCCATGTTTTATCTCCTGTGAAAGTGGTCCATATTGGTCTTGCTTAATCGATTAGTACTCGCGAGACTGTAGCGCTTTCAGCTCTTGCTGCGCTTCATCAAGTTTACGTTGACGCTTGCTGATTTTATCAGCATCGCCTTTCTGTTCGGCTTCGCGCAGGTCATTCTGGCGTTCGCTTATTTCTGCCTGCTGTTTGGCGATTTTTTTCTGGTGATCGGCTTTGAGCTGGCTGTCGCTACAGTTTGCCTGCACTTCGCTAAGCGCCCGTTTCAGACCATCAATACGGTGCTGGTTATGATGTTTTTCGGCGTAGCTTATCTCCCGCTGAATATCTTGTTCTTTTTCCTGACAAGGGGAGATGGCAAAGGCGCTGGCGCTCAGTGAAGACAGAACCAGGATCAAAGCAATGCGGTGTTTCATGGATACGACCTTCCATTGTGTGAGGGAATATCTGAAGGATATACCCTATCCAGTTGATTAACGTGAGCCTGGTGACTCCCGCAGACTTAATGATAGTAAGTAAAACGGGAAATCACCAAACAGGGTGAAAATATTCGGAATTTTCGTGCATTATCCGAATCTGTGCGGGGTATCGCGCAGGCGCGAAATCCAGGCGGTAGGCGAATCATCATCTTCCAGTAAAGCGATAATATAGCCATGCGGCAGGGCGCGGCCCAAAACTTCTTTTGCCGCGGCGCCCTGAGCGCTGGAGTCAAACTTGATGATCAAGCCGTCATTCTGCGGCGTAATGCTTTTAAAGCGGATGCCGTTAGCGTCGAGATGATGCCAGACGGAAAACCCGTCCGGCATGCTGATACCCTGGCTGACGGGACGAATAGCCAGGGTCGACTCCTGCTGTTGCACGGTGAGCCAGAGCCAGAACAGGCCGCACAGGAGTAGCGAACCGCCCAGCACCCAGCTTATCTGACGCAGAGAGGATCGTTGCATCGCCATTGTTAGCCCCGGCTTCTGTATTTTTTCTTCCACAGGACAATCAGCGAACCAATCAGGCCAAATACCAGCAGCGCGACGGGCAGCAGCATCAGGCAGGACATCAGCTGATCTTCATACTTCAGGAATACCGGTGTTTTTCCCAGCAGGTACCCCAGGGAGGTCAGAATCAGGACCCACAGCAGACCGCTCATCCAGTTAAAAAACTGGAAGCGTGCGCTGCTCAGGCCGGATAGCCCGGCGATGGTCGGCAGCAGCGTACGAACGAAGGCGATAAAGCGGCCAATCAGCAGCGCGGAAAGCCCGTGCTTATGGAACAGATGATGCGCGCGCTGGTGGTAGTGTGAGGGAAGGTGCGATAGCCAGTTTTGTACGATTCGCGTATTACCCAGCCAGCGGCCCTGAATATAGCTTAGCCAGCAGCCGAGACTTGCCGCAGCGGTAAGCAGCAGCAGCGTTTCCGGAAAGCCCATCGCGCCTTTAGCAATCAGGACGCCGACCAGCACCAGCAGGCTATCGCCGGGCAAAAAGGCGGCAGGCAGTAAACCGTTCTCAAGGAACAAAATCATAAATAAGACAAAGTACAACATGCCAATCATGGATGGATTAGCGAGAGTTTCGTAATCCTGAGCCCACAAGGCATTCAATAATTGGGTTAATAGTTCCATTCACGATTCCTGGTACATCGGTTAACGGCACGTCTGAACGCGGTATATGCACGGCGACATAGCTTTTTATTAGATTAGGGTCGCTGCTGCGCTCTGAACGGTTCCCTGTTTAAAAGTGAAGTAAGCCAAAGCTAACTCTCAGAACGACAAAATGCATCTAATTGTAACAAACCCGCTGACTTTACGTCAGAGAAATTGCAGTTTGTTGCATTCTGATTTTGCTGATTGCGAAGGAGGGTGGCGAGTGTATTTACACAGGCTGACACTATATATGCTTTGCTTACCCTGAGGGCGTTGCGGGCAGTGAAGGAATCGCTGCCCGGTATGGGGATAAGCGTCTATTTTACGCCGTTGGCGGCCGTATCGAGGTGAACCACCGGATTATCGGCAAACAGGTAGCGATCGGCGTTAAATTCAAAGTCATCGCTGGTTTCGTTGAACAACATCAGCTTGGTATTTTCCAGATGCTGCCACATGGCCAGCTTCGCCGCATGCGGATCTTTGCGAATCAGCGCCTTAAGAATTTGGTCATGATCGTCGCACCAGTTATCGACGGTACGCGAGTCGATATGGTCGTGCAGTTTTTTCCAGTACGGGTTATGCACGCGCTGGGTCCACATTTTTTCTACGATGGCGGCTAACGCGGTGTTTTGCGTCGCCAGCGCCACCTGGACATGGAACTGAAGATCCCATTCGGAATCGCGAAAGCACTTCTCTTTACGCGCATTTTCCTGGATCTCCATCAGCTTCATGATGTCCTGCTTGGTCACCTGAGTCGCCGCGAATTCGGCAATATTGCTTTCTATCAGCTGGCGGGCCTGCAACAGCTCAAAAGGACCATAATTGGCGAATTCCAGCGATTCATCGGCAATTTGCTGATGTTTTGGATGATTGGAGATGACGTGGATGCCGGAGCCTTTGCGAACCTCAACGTAGCCTTCAACTTCCAGCATAATGATGGCTTCGCGAACCACGGTACGACTCACGCTTTTTTCGTCAGCGATAAACCGCTCTGCGGGTAGCTTATCGCCCACAAGGTAGACGCCTTGTTCAATGCGCGACTTAAGCTCAGCGGCAAGCTGCTGATACAGACGACGCGATTCAGTGATTTCCATATTCGCTCCCGGGAGATGGCGACAATATTGGATTTGTTATACCACTTTTACGCGCTTCTCACCATAAAAACAGACGAAAAAGCCGCCTGTATCAAGGCGGCTTCGGATGGGGGCAACTCGCCTGCGTTTAGCTTTGCGTGGCGGGTTTACTCGTTTCCAGCGGCGTACTGTCGTCATCCGCTGATTTATTTTTCAGCACCGTCCAGATAACTACGGCGCCCAGCACATCGAAAACCGCCAGCACGGCGAACAGCGGGCTAAAGCCGATTGTATCCGCCAGCGCGCCGACCACCAGGGCGAACATAGTGCTCGCCAGCCATGCGGCCATGCCGGTCATGCCGTTCGCCGTCGCCACTTCGTTACGCCCAAATACGTCGGAAGAGAGGGTAATTAACGCGCCGGACAGCGCCTGGTGAGCAAAGCCGCCGACGCACAGCAGGGCGATGGCGACAAACGGGCTGGTGAACAGACCGATCATCCCTGGGCCAATCATCAGCAGCGCGCCCATGGTCACCACCATTTTACGCGAAACGATCAGGTTAACGCCAAACCAGCGCTGGAACAGCGGCGGCAGATAGCCCCCAACGATGCAGCCGAGGTCGGCAAACAGCATCGGCATCCACGCAAACATCGCAATCTCTTTCAGGTTAAAGCCGTAGACTTTAAACATGAATAGCGGGATCCAGGCGTTGAAGGTCCCCCACGCCGGCTCGGCAAGGAAACGCGGCAGGGCGATACCCCAGAACTGACGGTTGCGCAGAATCTGCCACGGAGACATTTTCTTACCGTTGTTGGTCTGATGATGGGATTCCTGGCCACCGATAATATAGTTGCGTTCTTCTTCCGTTAATTTTTTCTGATCGCGCGGGTGTTTGTAGAAAACCAGCCACGCCATCGCCCAGGCAAAGCTCAGAACGCCGGAGATGATAAACGCCATCTGCCAGCTGTGCATCACGATAGCCCAAACCACCAGCGGCGGGGCAATCATGGCGCCGATGGAGGAGCCGACGTTGAAGTAACCCACGGCGATAGAACGCTCTTTTGCCGGGAACCATTCGGAGCTGGCTTTCAGACCCGCAGGGATCATGGCCGCTTCGGCGGCACCCACCGCGCCGCGCGCCAGCGCCAGTCCGCCCCAGCTTCCCGCCAGCGCCGTAGAGCCGCAGAACACCGCCCAGGCGATAGCAAAGAAGGCATAGCCGATTTTAGTGCCTAACACGTCCAGCACGTAGCCGGCGACGGGCTGCATAACGGTATAGGCAGCGGAATAGGCCGCGATGATATAGGAATACTGTTGGGTGGAGATGTGTAACTCTTCCATCAGAGTCGGCGCAGCTGCCGCCACAGTGTTACGCGTCAGGTACCCCAGCACGGTGCCTAACGTCACCAGCGCGATCATGTACCAACGTAACCCTTTAATTTTACGCATGTAAACCTCATCGTTTGTTATATATCCGCAGCGGGTGCGGCTATCTTCCAGCCCAGTCACTGAGGCGAAGAAGGTGAAACGGAGGGTTCAGGAGAGGAAACCTCGTATGGCCCGAACCTTGCCATCAACTGTTGTGTCTAAATTCGGTGTCCATACCGGTAAATCCGACGTGATTGTTCGTCGGTAATGCATTCCGTCGGTTTATATGTTTCGACGGCAGCAAGATAACTTGTCATACAACTTCAAAAGTTGAGTGACGTCACAAAAGTGGGAAAGTTTGTGTGGGCATTCATTCTTGCGACAAAGGCCAGAGCTGGCGCGCTTTAGCGGGGATTTTACTCCTTTGATGGTACTTTTTTTGTCGTCGTTTATTGATCTAACTCACGAAAAATACTTCGGTCTGTAGAAATTGGTGTGATAACTTTGTCAGCATTATAGTCAATCATCTGATGGGCTCCTCCGGGGGCGAAGAGGACACGAAAATGACACCGTTTATGACCGAAGATTTCCTGCTTGATACTGAGTTTGCCCGCCGCCTGTACCACGATTACGCGAAAGACCAGCCGATTTTCGACTATCACTGCCACCTGCCGCCGCAGCAGATTGCCGAGAATTATCGCTTCAAAAATCTGTATGACATCTGGCTGAAAGGCGATCACTACAAGTGGCGCGCGATGCGCACCAACGGCGTAGCCGAGCGTCTGTGTACCGGCGACGCCTCCGATCGCGAGAAATTTGACGCCTGGGCGGCCACCGTACCGCATACCATCGGCAACCCGTTATACCACTGGACCCATCTTGAGCTGCGCCGCCCTTTTGGTATTACAGGTAAGGTGCTCTCGCCGGCAACGGCGGATGAAATCTGGAATCAGTGCAACGATCTGCTGGCGCAGGAGAGCTTCTCCGCTCGCGGCATCATGCAGCAGATGAACGTGAAAATGGTCGGCACCACCGACGATCCGGTCGATTCGCTGGAGCATCACGCCTCCGTCGCGAAAGACAGCTCATTCTCCGTCAAGGTGCTGCCGAGCTGGCGCCCGGACAAAGCGTTCAACATTGAGCAGGCAACTTTCAACGACTACATGGCGAAGCTGGGCGACGTGTCTGACACCGATATCCGCCGCTTTGCCGATCTCCAGTCCGCGCTGACCAAACGTCTGGATCACTTTGCCGCTCACGGCTGTAAAGTTTCTGACCACGCGCTGGACGTGGTGCTGTTCGCGGAAGCCAACGAAAGCGAACTGGATAGCATCCTGGCGCGCCGTCTGGCCGGTGAAGCTCTCAGCGAGCATGAAGTCGCGCAGTTCAAAACCGCGGTTCTGGTGTTCCTCGGCGCGGAATATGCCCGCCGCGGATGGGTACAGCAGTATCACATCGGCGCGCTGCGCAATAACAACCTGCGTCAGTTCAAGCTGTTAGGGCCGGATGTGGGTTTTGACTCCATCAACGACCGTCCGATGGCGGAAGAGCTGTCCAAACTGCTCAGCAAGCAGAACGAAGAAAACCTGCTGCCAAAAACCATCCTCTACTGCCTGAATCCGCGCGATAACGAAGTGCTGGGCACCATGATCGGCAACTTCCAGGGCGAAGGCATGCCGGGCAAGATGCAGTTCGGTTCCGGCTGGTGGTTTAACGATCAGAAAGACGGTATGGAACGTCAGATGACCCAACTGGCGCAGCTTGGCCTGCTGAGCCGCTTTGTCGGCATGCTGACCGATAGCCGCAGCTTCCTCTCCTACACCCGTCATGAATACTTCCGCCGCATCCTGTGCCAGATGATTGGCCGCTGGGTTGAAGCGGGAGAAGCCCCGGCGGACATTCAGCTGCTGGGCGAGATGGTGAAAAACATTTGCTTTAACAATGCGCGTGACTACTTCGCCATTGAACTGAACTAAGACCAGAGGTCGGTTGATATGCAATACATTAAAATCCATTCGCACGATAACGTCGCGGTAGCGTTGGCGGATATGGCGGCAGGCACGGTAGTCACCATTGACGGCGATACGGTCACGTTGGCTCAGGATATTGCGCGCGGGCATAAGTTTACGCTGCGCGGGATTGCGAAAGGAGACAACGTCATTAAGTATGGTCTGCCGATAGGACATGCGCTGGCGGATATTGCGCCGGGGGAACATATTCACTCCCACAATACGCGTACTAACCTGAGCGATTTCGACGCGTATAGCTATCAACCGGATCTTAGCGAGCCCGCCGTACAGCCGGCGGATCGCGACATCCAGATTTATCGTCGCGCTAACGGCGAAGTCGGGGTGCGCAACGAGCTGTGGATCCTGCCGACCGTCGGCTGCGTCAACGCCATGGCGCGCCAGATGCAGAACCGTTTTCTGAAGGAAACCAACGACGCGGAAGGTATCGACGGCGTTCACCTTTTCAGCCACACCTACGGCTGCTCGCAGCTCGGGGACGATCACATTAACACCCGCACTATGCTGCAAAACATGGTGCGTCACCCGAACGCCGGGGCGGTACTGGTGGTCGGTCTGGGCTGCGAAAACAATCAGGTCGACGCCTTCCGCGAAACGCTGGGTGAATTCGACCCTGAGCGCGTTCACTTTATGATCTGTCAGCACCAGGATGATGAAGTAGAAGCCGGGCTGGAGCATCTACGTCAGCTATATGACGTGATGCGCCATGACAAGCGCGAGCCGGGTAAGCTGAGCGAACTGAAGTTTGGTCTCGAGTGCGGCGGTTCAGACGGTCTGTCCGGCATCACCGCTAACCCGATGCTGGGCCGTTTCTCGGACTACCTGATTGCTAACGGCGGTACTACCGTGCTGACCGAAGTACCGGAAATGTTCGGCGCCGAACAGCTGCTGATGAGCCACTGTCGCGATGAAGAGACGTTTGGCAAGCTGGTGACGATGGTTAATGATTTCAAACAGTACTTTATCGCTCATGACCAGCCGATTTATGAGAACCCATCGCCGGGCAACAAAGCGGGCGGCATCACTACGCTTGAGGATAAGTCGCTGGGCTGTACGCAGAAAGCGGGCTCCAGCCAGGTGGTTGACGTCCTGCGCTACGGCGAGCGGCTGAAAGTGCACGGCCTTAACCTGCTGAGCGCGCCGGGCAACGATGCGGTAGCGACCAGCGCCCTAGCCGGCGCGGGCTGCCATATGGTGCTCTTCAGCACCGGACGCGGCACGCCATACGGCGGTTTCGTTCCGACGGTGAAAATTGCCACCAACAGCGAACTGGCGGCGAAGAAAAAGCACTGGATCGACTTCGATGCCGGTCAGCTGATTCACGGTAAAGCGATGCCGCAGCTGCTGGAGGAGTTCGTCGATACCATTGTGGACTTCGCTAACGGTAAGCAGACCTGTAATGAGCGGAATGATTTCCGCGAGCTGGCGATATTTAAAAGCGGCGTGACGTTGTAGACCTGATAAACAGGCACAGGTAATAGCGTGACACTCGTTTTTAAAAGCGGCGTTTCAGATAATGATGCGCCGTTTTGTTTTATAAGGACTTTTCATGACCGCGTATTGGCTTGCCCAGGGCGTCGGCGTTATCGCCTTTCTGATCGGGATTACGACTTTTTTCAACCGCGATGAGCGCCGCTTTAAGCTGCAGCTGGCTGTCTATAGCGCCACCATTGGCGTGCATTTCTTTTTAATGGGCGCGTGGCCGGCGGGAATGAGCGCCGAGCTGAATACCGTCCGCACCCTGGTCTCCATGCGTACCCGCAGGATGTGGGTGATGGCCCTGTTTATCGTACTCACGCTGGTACTGGGGCTGGCGAAGCTGCAGCATGCTATGGAGCTGCTGCCGATTATTGGCACGCTGGCCAGCACCTGGGCGCTCTTTCGCTGCTCGGGGTTAACCGTCCGCTGCGTCATGTGGTGCGCGACCGCCTGCTGGGTAATCCACAACTTCTGGCTGGGCTCGATCGGCGGCACCCTGATTGAAGGCAGCTTCCTGTTGATGAACGGTATGAACATCATCCGTTTCCGGCGGATGCAAAAGCGGGGAATCGACCCGTTTAAAGTCGAAAAGGCGGTACAGGGAGAGACCCCCTCCGCGCGTTAGCGGAGGGGGAAGGAATCAGTTGCTCAGGGCGTTTTTGGCAATCTGTTCGTCTTCGGCGATACAGGCGGCGGCGGTAAACAGAACGTCGGTGGAGGAGTTCAGCGCGGTTTCGCAGGAGTCCTGCAATACGCCGATAATAAAGCCCACGGCGACCACCTGCATGGCCACATCGTTCGGAATGCCGAACATGTTACAGGCCAGCGGGATCAGCAGCAGCGAACCGCCCGCCACGCCGGAAGCGCCGCAGGCGCACAGCGAAGCGACGACGCTCAACAGCAGCGCGGTCGGCAGATCTACCGGAACATTCAGCGTATGCACGGCCGCCAGGGTGAGTACCGTAATGGTAATCGCCGCGCCGGCCATGTTGATGGTGGCGCCCAGCGGAATGGAAACCGAGTAGGTATCGCGGTCCAGGTTCAGCTTTTCACTCAGCGCCATATTCACCGGGATATTGGCGGCGGAGCTACGGGTGAAGAAGGCGTAAACGCCGCTTTCCCGCAGGCAGAGCAGCACCAGCGGGTAGGGGTTACGGCGGATTTTCCAGAACACCAGCAGCGGGTTAATCACCAGCGCCACCAGCAGCATGCAGCCAACCAGTACCAGCAGCAGTTGGGCATAACCCCAGAGGGTCTCAAAACCGGTGGTCGCCAGCGTCGAGGCGACGAGGCCGAAGATGCCCAGCGGCGCGAAGCGAATCACCACTTTAACGATAAAGGTCACCGCGTGAGAAACGTCATTAATCAGGTTTTTGGTGGTTTCATTACCGTGGCGCAGCGCGAATCCTAAACCGACGGCCCACACCAGAATCCCGATATAGTTGGCGTTCAGCAGCGCGTCTATCGGGTTGGAAACCATGCTCATCAGCAGCCCGCGCAGGACTTCGACGATACCCGATGGCGGAGTGATGCTCTCTGCCGCGGCGTTCAGGTGCAGCGTAGACGGGAAGATAAAGCTAAACACTACCGCGGTTAACGCGGCGGCGAATGTCCCCAGCAGATAGAGGAACAGGATCGGGCGAATACTGGTTTTTTGCCCCTGCTGGTGGTTGGCGATGGAGGCCATGACCAGCATCAGCACCAGCACCGGCGCTACCGCTTTCAGCGCGCCGACAAACAGCGTGCCCAGCAGCCCAACCGCCACGGCGGCCGGTTTTGAGACCGTCGCCAGCAGTACGCCGAGCACCAGACCGATTAAAATTTGTTTGACTAGGCTACCCTGAGCCAGCCGCCGCAGCAGGGTCGAGCGGGGTGATTGTGTTGCCATGCTTCATTCCTTCCAGTGATGTTGCTGTCCGTCCCGGCGACGTATTATTGGTCACGTTTATGTCCGGATGTAAATAAATGTTTGCCTGGTTGAGTATACGGAAAGAACGCTATTGGGGAAGGGTAAAATGCTGTTACCTGCGCTGAGATCTTATTTTTTAACTGTATATTAACTATTTTGTGACATGAGTAAGAATAATACGCGGAGAAAGTTGCTGGCCGGATGAAAAGGGTCTTCACCCGGCCGTTCAGGCCTTACTGCAGCTGCTTTTTCTTATCGTGCTGCTTATTAACCCAGGCATTGATAAGCAGCGTCAACGTCAGAATTCCGCCAACCACGCCCAGCGAAATGCCGATGGGAATATGGTAAAAATCGACGATCAGCATTTTGATGCCGATAAATACCAGAATCACCGACAGGCCATACTTCAGCATTGAGAAGCGCTCCGCGACGCCCGCCAGCAGGAAATACATGGCGCGCAGGCCGAGAATCGCGAACAGGTTCGAGGTCAGCACGATAAACGGATCGGTGGTCACGGCGAAGATGGCGGGAATACTGTCCACGGCAAAGATAACGTCGCTCAGCTCAACCAGGATCAGCACCAGCAGCAGCGGCGTCGCGTAGAGCACGCCGTTTTGGCGGGTAAAGAAGCGCTCACCCTCGATTTTATCCGTCATGCGCAGATGATTACGGATCCAGCGCACCAGCGGTTTGTCGCCGATGCCGGAATCATCCTCTTTCGCCAGCGCCATCTTCACGCCGGTAAACAGCAGGAACGCGCCGAAGACGTAGAGCAGCCACTCGAACTGGGAAATCAGCCAACTGCCGGCGAAGATCATGATCGTTCGCAGTACGATCGCGCCCAGTACGCCGTAAACCAGCACTCTGCGCTGTAGCGCAGGCGGAACGGCAAAGTAGCTGAACAGCATCAGCCAGACGAAGACGTTATCCACCGCCAGCGCTTTCTCGATCAGATAGCCGGTGAGGAACGCCAGCGCTTGCGGGTCGGCCACGGCGCGACCTTCGGTCTGCACCAGATACCACCAGAAAGCGGCGTTAAACAACAGCGAGAGGGTAACCCAGAGAATGGACCAGCCAGCGGCCTGCCTCATGGTCATGCTATGCGCACCACGCCGTCCCTGCAGCAGCAGATCGATAGCCAACATGATGACCACGACCACTGCGAATCCGCCCCATAACAACGGTGTGCCGACAGTATTCATTACGATATTCCTTACATAAAAACAAAACGGCTGACGTCGGAAGACGGCAGCCGCTGCGCTTTTATGCATAGACCTCGCCTTCCGGCAAGGTCTCACTTACAACAAGAATCTGTTGCCCGGCGACCGGATGCGGTTTTTCACGCATCGTAATGACGATCGGCCGGCAAGGAAGTTACTCCCCTTTGCGCGTAACAAAGTATTACAGGTTATAAATGGCGTCAATGGAGGCCGACGGACCATTTACACAGCTTTACGCCACGGGTTGACTATCCGCCGGGAAGACCACGCCGGTCTGGCGACGAATTTCGCTCAGCAGCTTCGCCGTGATGCGGCTCACTTCCAGACCCGGATGAGCCACCTCGTTGGCTTCGACCAGACGAGCGAACTCCTCCGCTTCATACAGCATAGTATTGATATGCTGCGGCTGGGTGAGATCCTGAGATTTGCCGCCGCGCGGCACGAAGCAGACTTTCTGGCATTCGGAGATTTTTTCGATCACCAGCGCGCCGGCTTCACCCTGGATTTCGCTCGGGATGGCGGAATCGCTTACCTTCGAGTGGTGCAGGGTGACATCAAAATCACCGTAGCTCAGAACGACCGTGCCCTGACCATCGACGCCGCTTTCCAGCAGGCTGGCGCTGGCGTGCACCGCGCGAGGCTCGCCCCACAGAGCCACCGCGGAGGCCAGGCAGTAAAAGCCGATGTCCATGATCGAGCCGTTAGAGAAGGCCGGATTGAAAGTATTGGGATTTTCGCCATCGAGATAGCGCTGATAGCGGGAAGAGTACTGGCAGTAGTTAATAAAGGCTTTGCGCAGCTTGCCGATCTTGTCAAACGACTGTTTAAGCAGCAGGAAGTTTGGCAGGCTGGCGGTTTTGAACGCTTCGAAGAGGACCACGTTATTTTCCCGCGCCGTTTTCATCGCGGCTTCGACTTCCTGCAGGTTCGAGGCCAGCGGTTTTTCGCAAATGACGTGCTTTTTATGGCGTAGAAACAGGCGGGTTTGCGGAAAGTGCAGCGAGTTAGGGCTGGCGATATAGACCGCGTCAACGTCAGGGCTCTGCGCTAAATCTTCCAGCGAAGTAAACAGGTGTTCGACGGGATAATCGCTGGCGAAGGCCTGAGCTTGCTCAAGGCTGCGGGAGTAGATGGCGGTGAGTTTATATTTGCCGGTTTCATGGGCGGCATCGACAAACTGCTTGGTTATCCAGTTTGTGCCAACAACTGCGAAACGTATCATAAACGTTGACGAACTCCGTAAAAGGGACCTTTCGTCACTGTAGCACGCCATCATGACAAAACCAGTGCGCTATGGCGCAGAACGCTCTAACGAAAGCTGGGTCAGCCACAGGCGGGTATCAAACTCCAGCTGATGGTACTGCGGCTCCATATGGCAGCACAGCTGATAGAACGCCTTGTTGTGCTCTTTTTCCTTCAGGTGCGCCAGCTCGTGCACCACGATCATCCGCAGAAAATCCTCCGGCGCATCGCGAAAGACGGTGGCGACGCGAATTTCGGCTTTAGCCTTCAGCTTGCCACCCTGAACGCGGGAGATGGCGGTATGCAGGCCGAGCGCGTTGTTGAGCACGTGGATCTTGTTGTCGTACATCACCTTGTTGATCGGCGCCGCGCCGCGCAGATAGCGTGACTTCAGATCCTGGGTGTACTGATACAGCGCTTTATCGTTGTTGATATCGTGACCCTGCGGATAGCGCTTTTTCAGCACTTCGCCGAGACGGTTCTGTTTGATTAACGCGGTGACCTGCGCCAGCAGGGATTCAGGGTAGCCCTGGAGATAGGTTAAAGTGCTCATGCGGCCTGTTTGGGTCATTCAGCGACAACAGCCGGGGATTCTAGCACCCCGCGCGGGCAGGATGCCAGAAGGCAGCGTTACTCGATTATCGCGTCTTCTACCGCCCGGTAGCTAAAGAAGTCAAACAGCGCCTCTTTACGATGCAGCATGCTATCCACGCAGGCCATGCCGACAAACGCGCCGGTAAACTCGCCGTAGCGGCTATATTCATCGGAAAAACGTGAGGTGTCGTAGACCGCGCCGATGTGTTGGTATTTTTCGCCATCGACGGACCACGAGCACCGTATCTCCCGGCCGTTAATAGCCATCGCCAGATAGACTTCCCCCGTCGCAAGGAGGATTTTCTGCGGGTCGTCGTGACGCTCGCCGTTATCCATATAAATGATGGCCAGCTGCGCTGCGCCGGAAGCTTCATCCCAGGTTTTATGCAAAAACAGATAGTTCATGTTGTCGTAGTAGAGCACCAGGCCAGCGCTGTGCTGATAAATCTCCGGGCTGAAATCCATCTTCGTGACGATAGTGGCGTATACCGAGGTGAGCTTTTTCGCCAGCAGGCTAACTTTATTCAGCGAGCTCAGCGACTCCTGACCGCGTAAGGCAAGGTAGCCCGCTTTACGTTCAAGGCTGGTAAAGCGCTGAAAGCGGATCCGCGGCGCATAGAAGGCGTTATCCAGCGTTTGCCCATCAAAATCATCCCTGTCTGGTTTAGCCGGAAACGGCTGAGAAGGCAGATTCGACTCTTCCACCTGGTGCTGAGCGAGGTTTCCCCCGGCCGCCAGCCGCAGCCAGCCATCATCGCTCCATATCATCTTTTGTATCGCCGTCTCGCGGCCTAGCGGGCAGCGCAGCTCCTGGCGGAAGGGTCTGCTGCAAAGGTGGGTTAACCAGACTTCGCCCGTCGGGGTCTCGACGTAGCTGCCGTGCCCGGCTTTTTGCAGATAGGTTTGCGGATTGAAGTAGTGTGGTTTGAGATGGCCTGCGTCGTGGCGCTCGTTAAAATTCTCCGGCCAGGCGGTGACGATGGGGTTTTGCGGATCGCCTTCATAGGGGCCGGCGACCTGCATTGCGCGCGCCATGGTGACCGCATGGCCGTAGCCGGTGCCGCCTTCGGCGACCATCAGGTAGTAATAATCGCCGCGGCGCGTCAAATGCGGTGCTTCAATACAGCCGCGATCGGTACCGCCGCGCCAGATTCGCTGCGGATAGCCGACAACGCGTTGCCTTTGCGGCGAATACTCCACCAGGCAAATGGCGCCCGGTTTTTCGTAACCTTCGCGGGTTTCCCACTCCAGTGAAACGATCCATTTTTTACCGTCGCTGTCGTGCAGGATAGAAGCATCGAACCCGGCAGAGTGGAGATAAACCGGCTCACTCCACGGGCCGGTGATTTCACTGGCGGTAATAAGATAGTTATCTACATCGAAATATCGCGAATTCATGGAATTCATCACGCCATAAATAACGTAGAATAAATTTTCCTCTTCACACCAGGTCAGGCTCGGTGCCCAAATACCTTTGGCGGAGGGCAGCTTTTTTAAATCCGGATTATTATCATCGGTAAGAACGTGGGTGAGTAATTGCCAATGTTTAAGATCTCTCGAATGGTAAATCGGCAGGCCGGGAAACCATTCAAAGGAAGAGACCGCTACATAATAATCATCGCCGCGCCGACATATACTGGGGTCAGGATTAAAACCTCTAAACACAGGATTCTGAATCATCGTATTTACCCTTAATGCGCAAAATATAGCGATAATTGTAAATAGACGACAGCCCAGGAGATATATAGATTGTTTCTGTTTATATAATAAACGTCTACTTATCCGGTGATGTTGCTCACAAAAAAGAGTTATTTGTCCGCCCGACTGCCCACGGCAGCAGTACTTCTGACTTTGTGCCGGAAAGATTGCGGGGTATCGTTCATCATCTCTTTAAACTTGAGGCAGAAGTAGGCGCTGTCGGTGAAGCCGGCGCTTTGCGAGATATCGCTGATCTTCAGGTCGGTATTGGTCAGCAGGTTGATAGCGATATTGAGTTTGCGCAGCAGCATAAATTTCTTGAAGCTGATTCCAAAGGCGGATTTAAAGGTGCGGGAAAACCAGGATTTTGACCACCGGCAGCGGCAGGCGGCTTCTTCGGTCGTCATTTCAAAATTTTCATTTTCATCAATGGATTGAAGCAGTTCAATAAGCTCGCTGAGGTAGCGATGGTTGGTTCGTTCGGTAATGGGGACAGAATCTTTAAGGCTATTAAAAGCATGCAGCAGCACGCTTTGCATCAGGGAGCGAAACAGCGAATCGGAGAAGTCGCTGAACTCACCGCACCAGCTTAGCAGCAGCTCCAGGCGCTCGGCTTCCTCGCCGGAAAGGTAAGCGACCGCGCCGCAGTGGGCGGCGGGGAGCGACAGGTCGTATCCCTCGAGCCACTCTTTTTCGAATTGCATAAGATAACGCTTGTGGCTGGCGGCGGCCGGGAGCGTCATTTCATGGATCACTAAGGCGGGGACGAAAATCAGGGTATTGTTTTTTACCGTAAATTTCTCATCACCAATCGAATAGCTGCCCTCTGACTCTCTGAACCACATCAGCTCGTCCATCATATGAAAATGAGGGACTACGTTTATGCCGTTGAAATCATTTATGTTATCTACCCGCAGGGTAAATAGCTCACCGGCGCCCACGGGGATCTTTTCGAAAACGGGAGATTCGTCACTCATCGAGTACACTCTTCTTATATTTAACAGGATGATTTATACATAATCGGTAAGCCCTAAGCAATAACGTACAGAGGACAAATATTAACGATCTTCTGGCGGAGGCGCGATGAACACTGTCCGTATCAGTATTAAAGAAAAATTTAGCTATGGGTTAGGGGATACCGGCTGTAATTTAGTCTGGCAAACGGTCATGCTGTTTATGGCTTGGTTTTATACCGACGTATTTGGTTTAAGTCCGGCGCATATGGGGACCATGTTTCTGGCGGTAAGGGTATTAGACGCGGTGACCGATGTATTAATGGGGGCGGTGGCGGATCGTACCCGGACTAAATATGGGCAATTCCGTCCCTATATTTTATGGTTCGCGATTCCTTTTGGCGTACTTTGCTGCTTAACGTTTTATACGCCGGATTTTGGCTATACCGGCAAGCTAATTTATGCCTATGTTTCTTATACCTTATTATCACTGGTCTATACGGCGATTAACGTTCCGTATTGCGCGATGATCAATAATATCTCTAACGATTCCCGCGAGCGCGTTTCGCTTCAGTCCTGGCGCTTTGCGCTCAGTACGCTTGGCGGTCTGATTGTCTCGCTCACCGCGCTGCCGCTGGTGGCCTGGCTGGGCCAGGGTAACGTGCAAAACGGCTATTTTTACACCATGATTGTGATGGGGTGCCTAAGCATCATCCTGTTCTTTATCTGCTTCGGCCTGACGAAAGAGCGCTACACCACGGATATCGCGGTCAATAACCAAAGCAGCATTCTTGATGATCTGAAAACCCTGATCGCCAACAAGGACTGGCGCATTCTGTTCGCGCTCAACGTCGTTAACCTGATTGCGGTGCTGTTTAAAGGCGGGACCACGCTCTATTACGTCAATAACATTATGGGGCGGGCGGATCTGGGCAGCCTGCTGCTGACCACCACCCTGGCTTCCGGCGTGCTGGGGGCGATGCTCTCTCCGTTTATCTTTAAAAATATTGATAAAGTGAGAGGGTTTAAAATCTCGATGGCCATCGAGGCGGCGCTGCTGATAGGCATGTACTTCGTCCCGGCGGGGAACGTGGCCGCTATCTTTGCGCTGGTGATTATCATCAATATTATTCAGCTGGCCGCTACGCCGCTGCAGTGGAGCATGCTGTCCGATATTATCGATGCGGAAGAAAAACGCAGCGGTAAAAAGCTCAGCGGGATCGTTTTTTCAACAAACCTGTTTGCCATCAAGCTGGGGATCGCCATCGGCGGCGCGCTGGTGGGCTATATGCTGGCATGGGGCGATTACGTTGGCGGCGCAGCGCAGCAAACCGACTCCGCGCTGCAGATGATCAAGCTGCTGTTCACCGTCTTCCCCGGCGTGCTGGTGGCGCTGCTGGTGGTCATCATGAGCAAGTACAGCCTGGACGATAAGCGCCTGTCACGCCTGGCGCAGGACGACCTCCCGGCGTGACGGACTGTGGCCCGGAAGAAGGAGATAATCGGCGCATCTCTATTCTACTGGGCGAAGTTTGCGTATAAACTCGCGGGTTTTAGTGTTCCGGAGGCACAGAGGCGATGAGCCAGGTAGAGTTAAACGGTGAGTTATTCACATTAGAGCGGTTCCCGCCAAATGCTGAAGAGGAAGCGCTTCAGGCGTGGGAAGCGGCGGATGAATATCTGCTGCAACAGGTGAATGACGTCGACGGCCTGACGCTCATTTTCAATGACAGCTTCGGCGCGCTGGGCTGTGCGCTCGCGGAACGCAACCCGGTCAGCATCAACGATTCCTACATATCTGAGCTGGCGACCCGCTACAACCTGCGGATGAACGGTATTGATGAAGAGAGCGTACGTTTTCAGGATCCCCTGAGCGAACTGCCTGCGGCACCGGCGCTGGTGCTCATTAAGGTGCCGAAACAGCTGGCGCTGCTGGAGCAGCAGCTGCGCGCTCTGCGCGAAGTTGTCACGCCGGAAACCCGCATTGTTGCCGCCGCGAAAGCGCGGGATGTCCACAATTCCACCCTGGCGCTGTTTGAGAAGATCCTCGGCACCACCACCACATCGCTGGCATGGAAAAAGGCGCGGCTGATTTTCTGTACCTTTACCGCGCCTGAGGTGGCCGATGCGCCGCAGACCTATAGCTGGCAACTGGACGGTACGCCGTGGACGATCCACAACCACGCCAACGTGTTCGCCCGCAGCGGCCTGGATATTGGCGCGCGCTTCTTCCTGGAACATCTGCCGGCAAATATTGAAGGCGAGATCGCCGATCTCGGCTGCGGCAACGGCGTGATTGGCCTGAAAGCGCTGGCCTTAAACCCGGACGCCCGGGTGATGTTCACCGATGAGTCCTATATGGCGGTGGCCTCCAGCCGGCTGAACGTTGAAACCAACCTGCCGGATGACATCGAGCGCTGCGAGTTTGTGGTGAATAACGCGTTGTCCGATATTGAGCCGGACCGTTTCGCCGCGATCCTCTGTAACCCGCCGTTCCACCAGCAGCATGCGATCACCGATCATATTGCCTGGCAGATGTTTAACGACGCCCGCCGCAGCCTGAAGTACGGCGGCGAATTGTACGTTGTCGGCAACCGCCACCTCGATTATTTCCGCAAGCTGAAGCGCGCGTTCGGTAACTGCACGACGATCGCCACCAATAATAAATTTGTGGTGTTGAAAGCGACAAAGGTGCGCAAGCAGCGCTAAGCCTTATCGGCTTCCCCGGTTTCCCCGGCTTGCGGCTGACGCCTTAGCCGGGCTACCGGTCGGGTTTTCTTTCCCTAAATTGATAGCGCCAGCCGGGTGCCCTGGGCGATTGCCCGTCGGGCGTCCAGCTCCATCGCCACGTCGCAGCCGCCAATCAAATGCACCGTTTTACCTGCCGCCTGTAGCGGATCGGCCAGCTCGCGGCGGGGATCCTGACCGGCGCAGATAATCACATGATCAACGTTAAGCACCTGAGATTCGCCGCCGATCGTCACATGTAAGCCGGCATCATCGATCCCTTGATAGCTGACGCCGGGGATCATTTTGACGCCGCGGGCCAGCAGGGTGGCGCGGTGGATCCAGCCGGTGGTTTTCCCCAGCCCGTCGCCGGGCTTGCTGGCTTTGCGCTGGAGCATCACTATCTGGCGCGGACTTTTCGCTAATTGTATCCCTTCCGGGCGCAGCCCGCCCGCGGTCTGCAGGGTGGTATCAATCCCCCATTCGGCGCAGAACTCGCCGATATTCTGGCTGGTGGCGATACCAGACTGGCTGAGGTACATGGCGGTATCAAAGCCGATCCCGCCGCAGCCGATAATCGCCACCTTCTCGCCGACCGGCGCTTTATCGCGCAGGACATCGAGATAGCTCAGCACCTTAGGATGTTCGATTCCCTCGATATTCGGCATCCGCGGGGCGATCCCGGTGGCGAGGATGACCTCATCAAATGCCAGCAGATCGTCCGCGGTCGCCAGAGTTTCCAGCCGCAGCGCGACGCCGGTAAGATCCAGCATTCGGCGGTAATAGCGCAGGGTTTCGTAGAACTCCTCTTTGCCGGGGATCTGTTTGGCGATATTAAACTGGCCGCCAATCTCGCGGTGACCATCAAACAGGGTAACCTGATGCCCGCGCGAGGCGGCGTTAACGGCAAAGGCCAGCCCGGCAGGACCGGCGCCGACTACCGCCAACCGCTTCGGTGTGGTCGCAGGCGCTATCGGCATCAGGGTTTCATGGCAGGCGCGCGGATTGACCAGGCACGAAGTGACTTTACCGGCGAAGATCCGATCAAGACAGGCCTGATTACAGCCGATGCAGGTATTGATCTCATCCGCCCGTCCGCTCTGCGCTTTAGAGAGAAATTCGCTATCGGCGAGAAAAGGGCGGGCCATCGAGACCATGTCGGCGTCTCCGCGGGCCAGGATCGCTTCCGCCACGGCGGGATCGTTAATCCGGTTGGTGGTGACCAGCGGGATCGACACCGCGCCCTTCAGCTTGCGGGTGACCCAGCTAAACGCGCCGCGCGGTACCGGGGTGGCGATGGTGGGAATGCGCGCCTCGTGCCAGCCGATACCGGTATTGATAATCGTTGCCCCGGCGGCCTCAATGGCTTTTGCCAGCTCGGTGACTTCCGCCAGGGTGCTGCCGCCGCTGACCAGATCGAGCATCGACAAGCGGTAGATAATAATAAAGTCGCTGCCTGCGCGTTCCCGCACGGCTCTGACCACCTCGATGGCAAAACGCATGCGTCGGGCGTAGTCGCCACCCCACCGGTCGTCGCGCAGGTTGGTGCGCGCGGCAAGGAATTCGTTAATCAGATAGCCTTCCGAACCCATTACTTCGACGCCGTCGTACCCGGCTTCCCGTGCCAGTTGGGCGCAGCGGGCAAAATCATCGATCAGTTGCAGGATCTCTTCGTGGCTCAGCGCGTGAGGCGTAAAGGGGTTGATCGGCGCCTGCAGCGCGGAAGGAGCCACCAGCTTCGGCTGGTAGCTGTAGCGCCCGGTATGCAGGATCTGCAGCGCAATCTTACCGCCCTCCTCGTGTACCGCATCGGTAATATGGCGATGGTGGGAGAGATGGCTGGCGTCGTTCAGCACCGCGCCGCCCGCCATGGTGACGCCGGAAGGGGCGGGGGCAATTCCGCCGGTGACGATCAGCGCCACCCCGTGGCGGGCGCGCTCGGCGTAAAAAGCCGCCAGCCGCTGCGCGCCGTCCGGGAGCTCCTCCAGGCCAGTATGCATCGAGCCCATCAACACGCGGTTTTTGAGCGTTGTGAACCCCAGGTCAAGCGGGGCGAAAAGCGACGGGTAGCGGCTCATAATTTCTTCCAGTGTAAAATTATTGTTATGTGGTCGGATGAGTTACTAATTTAGCCGTCGCGGGCAAAAAGGGAAAAGGGGAGTGCGGCGATTGTGATGGGATTCAAAGAACGGCGAAAGGTTCCCCTTCCTCCTCTCCCACAGGAAGAGGAGGAAGGGCGGAATGGCGCCGGTGGCCAGATAAGTCCGGACTGTTCTCCTCTTCTTTTGGGGAGAGGGTTAGGGCGAGGGGACAACAGGAGCACGGCGCGCCAGCCCCGGCGCCTGCCACATTGAGGTCGTTAATCCGCTATCCACCAGACCGAGCTGCTCGGCGTACACCGACTGCCATTTGGCCATCATCTCCTGATACAGCTCGCGGTGCGCCGGATTGGGCGTAAATTCCCGATGCCAGTTCACCAGCTTCTCGCCGGTCGCCGCCATATCGCTGTACAACCCGGCGCCAGCCCCGGCAGCGATCGCGCAGCCCAGCGCCGTCGCCTCGCGCACCTCCGGCACCCGTACCGGCAGGCCGGTGACGTCGCTGAGGATCTGGCTCCACAGCGCCCCTTTCGAGCCGCCGCCGGCGAAAACCAGGCCGTCAAACTGCACGCCGGAAAACTGCGAAATCTGCGCCAGATTACAGGCGGAGACAATCGCCGCGTTCTCTTCCAGCGCCCGGAATAGCGTGGCCTTATTGCATTTTTCCGGGTCGATGGAGAGGTTAATAAACGACGGCGCGGCGTGGTACCACTGCTTAAAGTGCATGGCGTCAGAGAAGATCGGCATCACCCCGTGGGAACCCGCCGGCACGCGGCTGGCCATCTCTTCCAGCAGGCTGTAGGCGTCGACGCCGAGGCGTTCGGCAATCAGCTTCTCCTCCGCGCAGAAGGCATCGCGGAACCAGCGCATGGTCAGGCCGGTGAAGAAGCTGATGGACTCCGCCTGCGCCATACCGGGAATGACGTGCGGGTTAACGCGAATATTCATCTCCGGATCGGTGCGCACTTCCGGCAGGTTGACCACCTGCTGCCAGAAGGTGCCGCCGAGCACCGCCGTCTGCCCGGCGCGCACCACGCCGAGTCCCAGGCAGCCGAGCTGGACGTCGCCGCCGCCCATCACCACCGGCGTTCCCGCCCGCAAACCGCTCTGCGCCGCCGCCGCGTCGGTGACTGCGCCGAGTACGGTGCCGGTCTCTTTTACCGGCGAGAGAATATCGGCCCGCAGTCCGGCCATATCCAGCAGCGCCGGACGCCAGTCGCGGCTGAACAGGTCGAGCATGCCGGTGGTCCCGGCGTTAGAGGGGTCGACCGCCAGCTCGCCGGAAAGCTTCGCCGCCAGCCAGTCGCTGATCATGGTGATGGTCGCCGCGCTGCGGTAAATATCCGGGCGATGATGGGCCAGCCACAGCAGGCGCGGCATGGCGCTTAGCGCCAGGGTCTGCCCCGACACGCCGTACACTTCCGATTCAAAACGGTCGTCGTGGATCTCTTTGAGCTCTGCCACCTCGCGGCTGGCGCGGGCGTCAACGTTGGCGCAGGCCCAGATGGCCTCGCCGTTGCGGTCGTAAAGCACGATGCCTTCGCGCATGGAGCAGCAGGCGACGGACTGAATATCCGCCGCAGAGAGATGGGCGGCGGCCAGCGCCTGACGGATACACTGGCAGGCCAGCTGCCAGTTGGTGGTGAGATCGAATTCCATCGAGCCGGGGACATTGTCCACGCTCAGGTGTTTCCATTCGGCCTGGCCGACCGCAATCTGGCGGCCGTTGAGATCGAAAATCACCGCCCGGATGCTGCCGGTCCCGGCATCTAACGCTAACAGGTAACTCATGACATGCGCCTCGCTCGTGTTGCGCGGCGCAAGGCCGTTATGAGGCCAGCGTAAGCACCGCGCGTGCTGTTGTCTCTTCCGTTACCAGGCCATTAATCCGCTTGCCGATCAGGGCCGCGTAAATCGCCTGCGCTTTTTCTTCTCCCCCGGCGACGCCAACGATGGTTGGCAGCTGCGCCAGTTCATCAAGGGTGACGCCGAGCAGTTCCCGATGGATCTCCAGCCCTTCGACCGGTTTGCCGTCGGCCTGCAGGAAATAACCTAAAATGTCGCCTACCGCGCCTTTGCGGGCGTACATCAGTTGTTCACCCTCGCTGATATAGCCGGAGCGCAGGATGGTGGCGTCGCGGCGCTGATCGATGGCGCCGATGCCCACCACCGCCGCATCCGCCGCCGTGGCGGCGAGGATCACGTCGCGTACGCTCGCTTCCCGGCGCAGTATCTCCGCCACATCTGCCGATGAGACCCTGAGCGGCGCGGGGATCATGCTGACGCTACAGGCGGCATCCAGCTGGCCAATGCCGGTCATATACGGGCCCACGCCGCCGGAAAGCGTCACCAGCCGAACCTGCTGGGAGCCGATAAACCCGCTCAGGTGCTGCAGGCAGCTCATGGTCGCCTCGCCAAAGCCCACCGCCAGCAGCTGTCCCGGCTCCAGCACGCCCATTAACGATTGCGCCGCGCCAATCCCCAGGCGGGTGTTCATCGGGGGCGTATTCAGCGCCGGCAGCACGCGGGCGATTTTCAGGCCGAAGCGCTGCTGAAGTTCGGTTTCCAGCGCCAGGCAGCCTTCATAGCGCGAGTTAATCTGGACGCGGATCACCCCCGACTGGCGGCCCTTCTCCAGCAGGCGGGAGATCTTTAACCGCGGCAGTCCTAAACGCTCGCCGATGTCGTTCTGCGTCAGGCCGTCGTGGTAGTAACACCACGCCACCCGCGCCACCAGCTCCTCCTCGGCTAACGCCAGCCCGGCGTAGCGGCTCTCTTCCGTAATGCGTTTTTCGCTCATAAAGTGAACTCTTATAAAAATTTAGATCATATGTTCGTTGTTGCGCGGTCGGAAAATGTGAGCCGACTGGCAAAACCGATCTTTCGTTGTTCGCTGGTTTTATTCAAACGATCGAAAGCATAAAACTGTGATCGCTGCACGGTTGTAAATATAGTTCACCGTCTACGCTTTTGAACATTATTAATTTAAAAAATCTTTTGTTCAAAACGAGGCGCGATGATGAAGCCACTGCTTGAAGCTCGCCAAATCTGCAAACAGTTCTCCGGCGTCACCGTGCTGAAGCAGATTGATTTCACGCTGCTTTCCGGCCAGGTACACGCGCTGATGGGCGGCAACGGCGCCGGGAAATCGACGCTGATGAAGATTATCGCCGGCGTGGAAACGCCCGACAGCGGTGAGCTTGTCTTCGGCGAACGCGCGTTTGCGCGCCTCACTCCCGCCCAGGCCCATCAGCAGGGCGTGTATCTGGTGCCGCAGGAACCGATGTTATTCCCCAATCTGACGGTGCGGGAAAATATTCTTTTTCGTCTGCCGAAGCGGGCGGATAACGAGACCCGCCTGCGGGAAAAGCTTCAACAGCTTAACTGCCAGCTCAACCTTGAGGTGGCGGCCAGCACTCTGGAAGTGGCCGATCAGCAAATGGTGGAGATCCTGCGCGGGCTGATGCGCGACGCGCAGATCCTGATCCTCGATGAGCCCACCGCCTCATTAACGCCGGGGGAAACCGAACGCCTGTTCCGTCAGATCCGCTCTTTACAGGCCCTCGGCGTCGGGATCGTGTTTATCTCGCACAAACTGCCGGAGATCCGCCAGGTCGCCAGCCACGTTTCGGTGATGCGCGACGGCGCGGTGGTGCTGAGCGGGGAAACCGCGCAGTACGGCGACAATCAGCTGATCGGCGCGATGACGCCCGTCAGTCGCGATCGAGCCCTGAGCGACACGCAAAAGCTGTGGCTGGCGCTGCCGGGCAATCGCCGCACCCAGGCGCAGGATTTCCCGGTGCTGCGGGTAGAAGATTTGACCGGGGAAGGTTTTATCGATCTCAACCTCGAGATCCGCGCCGGGGAGATCGTCGGCCTCGCCGGGCTGGTGGGATCCGGGCGTACCGAATTCGCCGAAACGCTCTACGGTCTGCGCCCGGTCCGCGCCGGGCGGGTGTGGCTGGAGAACCGCGATATCAGCCGCGATAGCACGCGCGCCAGGCTGGCCAGCGGGCTGGTCTATTTGCCGGAGGACAGGCAGGTTTCCGGATTGTTTCTCGATGCGCCGGTGCGCTGGAACACGGTGATGTTTAACCAGCCGTCGCTGTGGCAGCAGAACCGGCGCGAAGCGGCGGTGGTGGAGCGCTATCACCGGGCGCTGGGGATCAAAATGGCCGATGGCGATCGCCCGGTGCGTACGCTCTCCGGCGGCAATCAGCAGAAGGTGCTGTTGGCGCGTTGCCTGGAGGCTAACCCGCTGCTGCTGATCGTTGATGAGCCCACGCGCGGCGTGGACGTTTCCGCCCGCGCCGATATCTATCAGCTGCTGAAAAGCGTCGCCGCGCAGAACGTGGCGGTGCTGATGATCTCCAGCGATCTCGATGAGTTCGTCGGCCTGGCCGACCGGGTACTGGTGATGCATCAGGGCAGGCAGAGCGGCGAGCTGGCGCAGCAGGCGGTCAGCGTTGACCGGATGATGACCCTGGCCTTCGGAGGGCAGGCATGAAAACGTTACTGAAAAATCGCGAACTGAGCGCCTTTCTCGCCATCGTGGTGCTGTTTGCCGGGCTGGTGGCGCTCAACCCGGCCTATTTCAGCTTACAAACCCTGGGCATGATTTTCGCCAGCTCGCAAATCCTTTGCCTGCTGGCGCTGGGGGCGACCCTGGTGATGCTGACCCGCAATATCGACGTTTCGGTGGGTTCCACCGTCGGCCTGAGCGCTATCGCGGTGGGCGTGGCGCTCAATAGCGGCTATGGCCTGATGACCGCCATCGCCTTCGCGCTGGCGATCGGCGCGCTGGCCGGCGCCTTTAACGGCCTGCTGGTGGTGGGGCTACGTATCCCGGCGATTGTCGCCACCCTCGGCACTCTCGGGCTTTATCGCGGAGTGATGCTGCTGTGGACCGGCGGTAAGTGGATTGAAGGCTTGCCGAACAGCCTGAAAGCGCTGTCGGAACCGGCGTTCATCGGCATTTCGCCGCTGGGCTGGCTGGTGCTGGCGCTGCTGCTGGCGGGCGGCGGGATACTGTCGCGCACCGCCTTTGGCCGCGATTTTTACGCCGTCGGCGATAACCTCGCCGCTGCCCGCAAGCTTGGGGTGGCGGTGAACCGCACGCGGATGCTGGCATTCACCCTTAACGGCATGCTGGCCGCCTGCGCCGGCA
Source organism: Klebsiella grimontii (assembly GCF_900200035.1). Classification (GTDB taxonomy): domain Bacteria; phylum Pseudomonadota; class Gammaproteobacteria; order Enterobacterales; family Enterobacteriaceae; genus Klebsiella; species Klebsiella grimontii. Next base: position 261,575 of record NZ_FZTC01000034.1, on the reverse strand, counting down.
TTGTGTTCGCCGCGCAGATCGGCTTTGTGCCCAATCAGACCGGCAGCGGCCTGGAGATGAAGGCCATCGCCGCCTGCGTGCTCGGCGGGATCTCGCTGCTGGGCGGTACCGGCACGCTGCTCGGCGCTTTTCTCGGTGCTTTCTTTCTCACCCAAATCGACACCGTGCTGGTGCTGTTCCGCCTCCCGGCGTGGTGGAACGACTTTATCGCCGGCCTGGTGCTGCTCGGCGTGCTGGTGCTCGACGGGCGGCTGCGCCAGGCGCTGGCCCGCCATCAGCGGGCGCTGAAGTACAGCCGCTTTCAGCCCGGCAACAAAGGGGGCAAGCGCGTGGCCCCGTTTCCCGAACGCAAAAACAAAGAGGTGGCGTAAATGAAGCTCAACTGGGAAAGCGCGCTGCTGGCGTTGCTGGTGCTGGAGATCCTGCTGTTTGGCGCCCTCAATCCGCGCATGCTGGATCTCAATATGCTGCTGTTCAGCACCAGCGACTTTATCTGCATTGGCATCGTGGCGCTGCCGCTGACGCTGGTGATCATCAGCGGCGGGATTGATATTTCGCTCGGTTCGACCATCGGCCTGTGCGCTATCGCGCTGGGGGTGATGATGCAGGCGGGCTGGCCGATGAGCCTCGCGATCCCCCTGACGCTGCTGCTCGGCCTGCTGTGCGGGCTGCTGAACGCGGCGCTGATTCACTACACCGGCATTAGCCCGCTGGTGATAACCCTCGGCACCCTGTACCTCTACGGCGGCGGCGCGCTGCTGCTTTCGGGCATGGCCGGGGCCACCGGCTACGAAGGCATCGGCGGATTCCCGGACAGCTTTACCGCCTTCGCCAACCTGACCCTGTTCGGCCTGCCGATCCCGCTGGTGCTGTTCGCCGTTATCACCTTTTTCTTCTGGCTGCTGGCCCACCGCGGGCGCTTTGGCCGCCACCTTTTTCTGCTCGGGCAGAACCCGCGCGCCGCGCGCTACGCCGCGCTTTCCGTTAACGGGATGCCCTACGCGCTGTATGGCCTGGTGGGCGTGGCGTCGGCGGTGGCGGCGCTGGTGATGGTCTCCTATTTCGGCTCGGCGCGCTCGGACTTAGGCCGCGACCTGCTGATGCCGGCGCTGACCGCCGCGGTGCTCGGCGGGGCCAATATCTACGGCGGTTCCGGCTCGATCGTCGGTACGGCGCTGGCCGCGCTGCTGGTGGGCTATTTACAACAAGGTTTGCAAATGGTCGGCATCCCCAACCAGGTGTCGAGCGCGCTGTCAGGGGCGCTGTTGGTTGTGGTGGTGATGGGGCGTTCGCTGAGCCTGCACCGTGAATGGGTGCGGATGAGCTGGCGGCGTCTTTTCTCGCGTAAAACAATCGGAGCATAAAATGAAAACAAAATTGATCGTGCTGGCGTTGGCGCTGGGTATGGCATCGGCCCAGGCGGCGGACCGCATCGTCTTTATTCCAAAACTGGTCGGTGTCGGTTTCTTTACCAGCGGCGGCAACGGCGCGAAAGAGGCGGGCAAAGCGCTCGGCGTGGACGTCACCTACGACGGCCCGACTGAACCGAGCGTCTCCGGCCAGGTACAGCTGATCAACAACTTTGTCAACCAGGGCTACAACGCGATTATCGTCTCCGCCGTATCGCCGGACGGCCTGTGCCCGGCGCTGAAGCGGGCGATGCAGCGCGGGGTCAAGGTCCTGACCTGGGACTCCGATACCAAACCGGAGTGCCGGAGCATCTATATCAACCAGGGGACGCCGCAGCAGCTCGGCGGCCTGCTGGTGGAGATGGCGGAAAAACAGGTGACGAAACCCACCGCCAAAGTGGCGTTTTTCTACTCCAGCCCGACGGTGACCGACCAGAACCAGTGGGTAAAAGAGGCGAAGGCCAAAATTGAAAAAGAACATCCGCAGTGGGAAGTGGTGACCACCCAGTTTGGCTATAACGACGCCACTAAATCGCTGCAAACCGCCGAGGGGATCTTAAAAGCGTACCCGGATCTCGACGCTATTATCGCTCCTGACGCCAACGCGCTCCCGGCGGCCGCCCAGGCGGCGGAAAACCTCAAGCGCCAGGGCGTGGCGATCGTTGGTTTTAGCACGCCGAACGTGATGCGCCCCTACGTGGATCGCGGCACGGTAAAAGCCTTCGGCCTGTGGGACGTGGTGCAGCAGGGCAAGATCGCGGTTAACGTCGCCGATCGTCTGCTGAAAAAGGGCGATCTTAACGTTGGCGACAGCGTCGATGTGAAAGATCTCGGCGCCCTGAAAGTCGAGCCGAACAGCGTGCAGGGCTACCAGTATGAAGCGAAAGGCAACGGCATCGTGCTGCTGCCGGAGCGGGTGGTGTTCACCAAAGAGAATATCAATAACTACGATTTCTGATGGAGGATGAGATGGCTGATTTAGACGATATCAAAGAGGGAAAAAACTTCGGCTTAGACCGTCCGCAGCAGAACACCCTCTATACGCTGAAGGGCTGCGGGTCGCTGGAGTGGGGGATGCAGTCGCGGCTGGCGCGTATCTTCAATCCGCAGAGCAACCGTACGGTGATGCTGGCGTTCGACCACGGCTATTTTCAGGGGCCGACCACCGGGCTGGAGCGGATCGATCTCTCTATCGCGCCGCTGTTCGAAGAGACCGACGTGCTGATGTGTACCCGCGGCGTGCTGCGCAGTCAGGTGCCGGCGGCGACCAACAAACCGGTGGTGCTGCGTGCTTCCGGCGGCAACTCGATCCTCAGCGAACTTTCCAACGAGTGCGTGGCGGTGGCGATGGAGGACGCGTTGCGCCTGAACGTCTGCGCGGTGGCGGCGCAGGTCTATATCGGCAGCGAGCACGAGCATCAGTCGATCAACAACATCATCAAGCTGGTGGACGCCGGCAACCGCTACGGTATGCCGGTGCTGGCGGTAACCGGCGTGGGCAAAGAGATGACCCGCGACGCCCGCTACTTCTCGCTGGCCAGCCGCATTGTCGCCGAAATGGGGGCGCAGTTCGTGAAAACCTATTTTGTTGAGGAAGGCTTTGAGAAAGTCACCGCCAGCTGCCCGGTGCCGATCGTCATCGCCGGGGGCAAAAAGCTGCCGGAGCAGGAGGCGCTGGAGATGTGCTGGCGGGCGATCGACCAGGGCGCATCCGGCGTGGATATGGGGCGGAATATCTTCCAGTCCAGCGCGCCGCGCGCGATGCTGAAGGCGGTGAAAAAAGTGGTGCATGAGAACCTGAGCGCCCGCGAGGCGTATCAGTTCTGGCAGGAGGAAAAACAGGGAGAGCTGCAATGAACGTAACGCTGGTGGAAATCAATATCAAACCGGAACGGGTCGACGAGTTTCTTGAGGTGTTCCGTGCCAACCACGAAGGGGCGCTGCAGGAGCCGGGCAATCTGCGCTTTGACGTGCTGCAGGACCCGGAGGTGAAGACGCGCTTTTTTATCTATGAAGCCTATATCGACGATGAGGCGGTGCTGGCGCACAAGAAAACCCCGCACTATCTGGCCTGCGTAGAGAAGCTGGAGGCGCTGATGTCGAAGCCGCGGCAGAAGCGCAGCTTTATCGGCCTGCTGCCGGAGGTGTAAGACTGTCCCCTCACGCTAACCTTTGCTATGGGATAGCGTGAGGGGACATATATTGCGGACATAGGGGCAAGCCACTACGCCTCTTCTACCGAAACCCGTAGCGCCGCCAGGGCCAGGCGAGCCGCTTTTAGCACCTGTTCACACTGCTCCAGCGTCAGCGTCAGCGGCGGCTCAACGCGGATCGTCCTGGCGTTGTTCAGCGTTCCGGCCACCAGTACCCGCTGGCGGAACATCTCGCTGGCAAAGTCATAGCCGATTTCGTTATCGACAAACTCAATCGCCATCAGCATGCCTTTGCCGCGAACTTCATTCACCAGATCCGGATATTCGCGGGCCAACTGACGGAAGCCATCCAGCAGCATGTCGCCTTTCTGCTCCGCCTGCGCGGGCAGGTTTTGCGTCAGCAGCACGTTGATGGTCGCCAGCGCCGCCGCGCAGGCCAGCGGATTGCCGCCGAACGTGGTGGTATGCAGGAACGGGTTGTCGAACAGCACCGAGAACACCTCTTCGGTGGCGATCGTGGCGCCAATCGGCATCACCCCGCCGCCCAGCGCTTTGGCAAGGCACAGAATATCCGGCTGGACGTTTTCATGCTCGCAGGCAAACATCTTGCCGGTGCGCCCCATGCCGGTTTGTACTTCATCGAGGATCAGCAGCGCGCCAAACTCGTCGCACAGCTTGCGCACCGCGGGCAGATAGCCCGGCGGCGGCAGAATCACCCCGCCTTCGCCCTGAATGGGCTCAAGGATCACCGCCGCGACGTCATCGCCGGTCTTTTTGCACTCGCTCAGCAACGTGCGCATGGCGTTAATATCGCCGAACGGTACGTGCCGGAATCCCGGCAGCAGCGGCATAAAAGGCTTACGGAAAGTGGATTTCGCGGTGGCGGAAAGCGCGCCCAACGACTTACCGTGAAACGCGCCGCTGGTGGCGACGAAGGTAAATTTGCCGCGCGGAGACTGGTAAGCTTTCGCCAGCTTTAACGCCGCTTCGACCGATTCGGTGCCGCTATTGCTAAAGAAGCTGTATTTCAGTTTGCCGGGCGTTAAGGCCGCGAGGGTTTTTGCCAGCATGGCCCGCAGCGGGTCCAGCAGTTCCTGACTATGAAGAGGTTGTTTAGCGAGTTGATTTTCGACGGCGGAAACGACAACTGGATTACGGTGCCCTACATTAAAAATCCCAAACCCACCCAGGCAGTCGATAAACTCCTGTCCCTGAGTGTCGACAAGCGTATTTAACCCTCCCGCTTGCCACTCTACGGCTCCGTAATCCCCGCCAGCAGTGACCGATTTTCGATACGCTAAAAATCCTGGGTTCACATGCTCTTTAAAGTATTCTCTGACCTCCTGGTTAAGTGATTTCATCTCCTCATGATCGAGCGTTCGCTTCTCAATGAGATTCAATGCGTGTGCGCTGCAGGCCAGAGCCGATGCGCTGGAAGGTAACCTGTTCAAAATATGCTCCTGGGCGGGGCGTATCACATGATACTGAATTAAGTATTGCAGGGATTACGCCACTTCGGCGCGGGCCAGGAAAATCGGGATAAACGCAACGTGAAATTGCGATTGAGCAAAATTTAATCTTACGGCGCTATTATTGGCATGTTTTACTCCTGAAGGCGTAAAACCCCATGAATAAGGGCTTCCGCCGCGCGCGTCGCGGCGGTGCAGGCTGCCCAGCGATGGGGCAGAGGGTTAGTCGAGCTGGGAAATCTCCATTGCCGCGCGGTCAATCACGCCGACGATCTGCTTTAGCTGAGCTTCAGTAATGGCCTGCTGGTTAACTTTTAAATCCAGTACCGCCTTAAAATTCTCCAGCGCGCGCTTCATCTGCGGATTTTTACGCAGTTCACAACCCACCATACGCGCCTGCAGTTTGGCCTGAATCTGCTCCAGCTGTTGCTGGTTTTCCGCGTGCAGCTGGCTGCCGTCGGCGGTAATGGCGATTTTTTTACGACCGTTTTCGTCAGCCACGCTGATTAAGCCCTGATCCTGGAGCAAGTCGAGCGTCGGGTAGATGACGCCGGGGCTCGGGCTGTAGTTGCCCTGGGTCATGGTTTCGATCTCTTTGATAAGCTCGTAGCCGTGGCTGGCGTTACGGGTGAGGATATCCAGAATCACCAGGCGCAGCTCGCCGTGGCCAAAGAAGCGCTGCCGACGTCCGCCGCCCCTGCGGCCATGCTCGCCATGTTCGCCATGCTCATCGTGGCGTCCGCGTGGCCCACGCCCTTCTTCGTGATGATGTCTCATGTTTTGCTCCTCTATTTTTGATATATCTAATTTATATCTAAAAAATAAAAAGTAGCAATGAAGGATTTTTTTATTTTTTAACTTAATGATTTTAAATGATTTATTTTTTATTTTTGACTTTTGTGTCGTTTTGATTTGGCTATATCAAAAAAGACTTGCATTCTTTTTTAATGGCAATCATTATCATTTGCAAGATTTTTAGATATATCTATTCAGTTCACGAAGGCGATGAAAAATGACAAAGGCAAATAACCCCAAATACCCGCAGCGCGTGCGTAACGAGCTGCGTTTTCGCGAGTTGACCGTGCAGCGCGTCGAGCGTATCGGTCACGCTTTCCAGCGTATTGTGCTGGGCGGAGAGGCGCTGGACGGTTTTGTTTCTCAGGGTTTTGACGACCACACCAAGCTCTTTTTCCCCGAAGCGGGCGCCGCATTCACGCCGCCGGTGGTGACGGATGAAGGCATTAACTGGGGCGAAGGCGTGCGTCCGGCGACTCGCGACTATACGCCGCTGTACGACGCCGGGCGTCATGAGCTGGCGTACGACTTTTTTATTCACGACGGCGGCATTGCCAGCCGCTGGGCGCTGACGGCGCAAGCGGGCGATAAGCTGGTGATCGGCGGCCCGCGCGGTTCGCTGGTGGTGCCGGAAGATTACGCCTGGCAGCTGTACGTGACCGATGAGTCCGGAATGCCCGCGCTGCGCCGCCGTTTGCTCGGGTTGCAGCAGCTTCCGACGCCGCCGCAGGTGACGGCGATTGTGACTATTGGCGATGCGTCTTATCAAGATTACCTGGCCGATCTTGATGGCTTTAATATCGAGTGGGTGGTAGGGCATAACCCAGCCGCCGTGGCCGAACGTCTGGCGCAGGTGGTGATTCCGGCGGACGATTATTTTATCTGGCTGACCGGTGAAGGCGCGGCGGTGAAGTCGCTGCTGGCGCGCTTTGAAGGCGAAGAGATTGACCCGCAGCTGGTGCGTTCGCAGGCCTACTGGCACAGCAAGTAAGCGCGGAGAAAACCCGGGTTGCGGCTGACGCCTTACCCGGGCTACGAAAGAGAACTGCGCGGTGATTTTCCCGCAGGCGATGCTGCGCATCTGTCCGGGCTACCGCTCCACAGACGGCGGTGCGCCCGTAGCCCTGCTAAGCGCAGCGCGAGCAGGGGAATTATTTCTGCGCCAGCGCCTTAAACACCATCGCCACCGCATGGGCGCCGGGGTCCATATTGCCGCGCAGGCTATCGCTGTTGAGATACGACGCGCGCCCGGCGTTGGCTTTGCTGGCGTGAAGCGTACGATCCGCGCCCGCCTGTGCCGCCGCGAAAGCGGCCTGCAGATTTTCCGGCTCGGCCGCCAGCGCCGCCAGTGCCGGCTGCAGGGCATCAATCATGGTCCGATCGCCTTCATCGGCGCCGCCGTAAAACTTCATCTGCGCCAGCCCGGCGTTTAGCGCTTCGGCGACGCTTGCCCCCTGTTCCAGCTTCTGCCCGGCGGCGGTAAAGAAAATTGACATCAGCACGCCGCTGGAGCCGCCCATCACCACCGTCAGACGCTCGCCAATCAGCGCCAATAGCGTAGCGAGGTTAGCCAACGGCAGCTGGCGACGCTGTAGCAAGTCGGCGATGTCGCGCGCGCCGGCGGCGAAGGTGGAGCCGGTATCGCCGTCGCCGACTTTGGCATCCAGCGCGTTGAGATCTGCTTCAAGATCGGACAGCGTGCCGGTCACCCGCTCGACGTAGTCCGCAACCACGCTATTCTCCGAGGGCTCAAACTCTACCCGGGTGCTGCGCAGCGACGACGGCATCACGCTGATTTCGCGCGGCTGCACCGGCGTCTGCCAGCCGGCGGTTTCTACTGCGGAAAGCAGCGCCTTCTCAATACTCTCTTCCAGCACGATGGCGGTGAGGGAGAAACCTTTCATATCCAGCGCGGTCACTAGCGAAGCCGGGCCAATCAGCCAGTCGATACGCTGATGCAGCGGCGTATGCGCCAGCTCGCGGGTCAAAATCGCCATTTCGGCAATCGATACGCCGCCGAGATTATTGATCATCACCGCCAGACGACCGGTTTCCGGCAGGGCGGCGCTGAGCTTCTCCGCCATCAGCGTAACGATTTCCGCGCTGTTCTGGGTCGCGATGACCGATGCGCCCGGTTCGCCGTGGATCCCCATGCCCAGCTCGGCCTGGTCCGCGTGATGGCGCGGGGCCGTTTCCGCATCCTGCGGCAGATGACAGCTGGCAAGGGCCAGCCCGAGGCTGAAGGTATGTCCGGCGGCATACTGCGCTTCGCGCAGCACGGTCGCCAGATTGTGTCCGCGTTCGGCGAAGTAGCCTGCCACTTTATGCACCAGAATCGTCCCGGCGATGCCGCGCGGATGTTTGTTGTCCGGCAGCGAAATATCATCGCCAACGATCAGCATTTCAACGTTATAGCCCATGCGGCGCGCCTTCTCCGCCGCGAGGCCGAAGTTCAGGCGATCGCCGGTATAGTTCTTGACGATCAGCAGACAGCCCGCGTCGCCGGTTACCGCCTGGATGGCGGTCAGCACCGCATCGACGCTCGGCGAGGCAAACAGGTCGCCGCAGACGGCGGCGGTCAGCATGCCTTTACCGACAAAGCCCGCGTGGGCCGGCTCGTGACCGGAACCGCCGCCGGAGATCACCGCCACGTTGTTTTTGTCGAGATCGCGACGCACCACCACGCGAATGGCGGGATCGCTCTCCAGCCGCGCCAGGTTATTCCACGGGCTGGCGATAATGGTTCCTTCAATCACGTCGTTGACGAGGTTGGCGCGTTGATTAAAAAAGAATTGAGACATAACGGATCCTGAAAGTTAAGCGAGTTCCCGGAGGGGACAGCCTCCGGGGTGGAAAGATGGGGCAGGTTAGCCGCGAATCACGCGTTTGCCGGGAATATCAAGGGTGACGGTCTCGCCGTTTTGCAGCGTCGTCAGCACATCGCGCTGCTGGCAAAGCATCGCAATGCCCGCCTGGCGGGCGATAATCGCGCCGTGAGCGTGCTCGCTGCTCTCCTGCAGACAGATTCCCTTCACCTGACGGGCGTCGAGCTGCACGACGGTAGAAGGAAAGATATCGTCGGCTACGAGGATCGAAGGCGCGCTAAACTGCGGCAGCGCTTCGCTGCTCTCGTTAAGGTGACGCAGCGTGCGGTGCAAAATATCTTCAATATCAATATAGCGTGCCTGAAGGTAGGCATCGTCGAGATGGCGATATTGTTGGCTTAAATCGCTCAGCACCTGATGCCACGCCCACTCCGCGCTGCACTGCTCGTCGCGCACGATATCGCACGCTGCCGTATATAAATCAGGATCATCAAGCAGAGTATGATGCCCGGAGAAGATCGCCGCGATGTCGGCGGAATACTTCTCCTCCGCCAGGGCCGTCAGCGCGCTAAGATCGTCCAGCGTCCGATCAATAGCCCGTTTCAGGCGCAGCTGCTGCTGACCGATGGCGGCGCTCTTTTCCCGCGTAACGCTGTTCTGAGGCCGAGGGTAGAGCACGACCTGGCCCTGAATGCGGGCGGCATGGGTGGGCTGCAAAGCGGGGGTCGCCTCCGTTTGCTCGCCAAAGTTCTCCGTCGCCAGCGCCTGGAACGCCGCCAGCGCGGCGTCGGCGTCCGGGCCGCGGGCCAGCAGCCTTAAGGTATCGTTCCGGCGCACCTGAAGCAGGGCGATTTGGTTGAGGCTATCCGGCGTGACGCACTTTCCCTCTTTCTCCAGCACCAGGTCGGCGTTGAATCCCGCCAGAGCGGCGACCAGCTTTGACGCCGGGCGAACGTGCAGGCCGTTAGGATTTTGAATCACTACGGAAACCGAGCGCGCGTCGCGGTCATCGGCCAGCGCGGCGGTAAGCGAAGGGGGTTGCGATGGTAACCCGAGCTGTACGCGCTTTGCCTCCAGCGCATTCATGGCGTCTTCAATCACCTTGTCGATGTCGGCCCCGGCGGCGGCGCTCACCGTCGCCGCCAGCGTCCCTTCAACCAGCGGCGCCGCGCACAGCCGGACCTTCGCCGCAATCGCCGGATCGAGCAGATCCAGCGCGGTTTCGGCGCTCAGCAAGGCGCTGCCAATATCCATCATTACAAGCACATGATCGGCGTCGGCGACGGATTCAATGGCCTCCATCACCTTAATCGGATCGGTGCCGATCGGGCTGGCGGGATCGTCAATGCCGGCGGCGATCGCCAGCTTACAGCCATCGTTCATTAACATCTGCCGGGCCAGTTCTCCGACACCTTCGCCCAGACGGGCGCTATGAGAAACAATAACCAGGTTTACCATCGCATTTTCCTTACTCTTTAGCTGCTGCGGCCAGCATCTGAACCATAAACATCACCGAGGTTGCGCCAGGATCCTGATGCCCGATGCTGCGTTCGCCCAGATAGCTAGCCCGCCCTTTACGGGCCTGCATGGCGATGGTGGCGTTGACGGCGGCTTGCGCCTGTTCGCAGGCAGCATCAAGGGCGCTTGGTATCGACAGGTGCTGTTCGCTGGACTGGCGCAGCGATTCCACCACCGGCAGCCAGACGTCGCACATGGTTTTATCCCCGGGCTCGGCTTTGCCGCGATTCACCACCCCTTCCGCGCCTTCGCGGAAGGTCTGATAAAGCTCTTCCAGCGTCAGGCTCTGATGGGCCTGGGTCACCTGGGCGGCGCGAATAAAGAAGGTGCCGAACAGCGGGCCGCTGGCCCCGCCGACGTTGGAGAGCAGCGTCATACCGGTATTTTTAAGAATGAAACCAATGTCTTTATCGGCAATTGACGGCAGTTTTTCCACTACCTTGCTGAAACCACGATGCATATTCAAGCCGTGGTCGGCATCGCCGATTTCCCGGTCCAGACCGGTCAAAAAATCGCTCTCTTTCGTGAAGATATCGCCGCAGCGATAGAGCCAGTCTACGATTTGCGTTCTGCTTAATGACATGTCGTGCTCCTTATTTTCCCCAGTTCAGCGCCGGGGTGTGAACCGGGGCGTCCCATAATGCCAGCGTCTCGTCATCGGCTTTTAACAGGGTGATGGAAAAACCCACCATATCCAGAGAGGTACAGTAGCTGCCGATAAGATTGCGCTCGATAACGATGCCGGTTTCCTCGCAGCGCTGCGTCAGACGGTTATAGACGCCGTAGAGTTCGGACAGCGGCGTGGCGCCGAGGTTGTTGACCAGCGCGATAACCCGATCGCCTTTTTGCAGCGCCTGCTTGGTCTGCGCTACCTCCTGCCACGCGCCTTTCACGTTGTCCCAGTGGCGCAGCGTGCGGCTATAGGCGCCGTTTTCCAGCAGGGTATCGAACATTTCGTCAACGGTGCGATCGAGGGAGGTGAAGCGGCGGCGGTCGATGCCCGGTTCGCCGTGAATGCCGACGCCGAACTCCATCTCATCGTCCTGCAGTTCGAATGAGGGCTGCCCGGCGGCCGGCACGGTGCAGGCGCCGAGCGCGATGCCGATAGAGTGGCCGAGGTTGTTGAGCTTGCGCCCCAGTTCGGCGCAGGATTCCAGCGAGTCGCCGCGTTCGGCAGCCGCGCCTACCAGTTTTTCAATCAGCACGGTATTGGCCACTCCGCGCCGTCCGGCGGTGTAGAGGCTATCTTTCACCGCCACGTCGTCATCGACCACCACGGTGGTGACCTTAACGCCGCTTTCGTGCAGCAGCTCGGTGGCGGTTTCGAAGTTAAGAATATCGCCGGTGTAGTTTTTGATAATCAGCAGCACGCCTTCGCCGCCGTCGATGTTCATGGCGCACTCAAACATTTTATCCGGCGTCGGGGAGGTGAAAATTTCCCCCGGACATGCCCCGGAAAGCATGCCCTGGCCAATATATCCGCAGTGCATCGGCTCGTGACCGCTGCCGCCGCCGGAGAGCAGCGCCACTTTTCCGGCCACCGGCGCATCGGCGCGGGTCACGTAGACCGGGTCCTGGTGCAGCCTCAGTTCAGGATGCGCTTTTGCCAGACCCGCCAGTTGTTCACTCAGGACATCTTCGACACGGTTAATCAGTTTTTTCATTGTTTATTCTCCGTCGGAGTTTCGATGCGGCCTCTCTGCTGATGGAGGCGGTCATCGTGTAGGGGTACCGCCTGACGAGGTGCGATATCGGGCGATGTAATGATTCTGGCTGAGTTAGCGGGAAAAAAAATTGTGATAAAAGGAGTTTCATTACGAAACGTAATTATTCATTTTTGTTCCGAAATGAAACGCTTTTGCGCGAGGAAATGAAAAAATGCGAGCTAAAGCGACTATTTCATCTCGCTTCACCTGGCTGCAAGGTCTGCGTAAAGAAATAAATTTGCCCGTTCTTGCCGCCCATGACGCTGAAAAAGGCCGACGATCGTCCGGTTAGTGGCCTTCTTTTGCGTCGAAGGGGCGGATCGAGATCGCAATCCCACCGTTTCATGTGAATTCATGTTCCAATATGGAACAATAAAATTTATGTGCTGTTTCATATTGGGACAAAAACCGGAAAGATTTTTTTGCCCGCGGCTCGCCCTACAGTGATGGCATCGCTCAGGTAGCGCTTTCGTTCCCGCCTTGAATACATGGCCGGACGAGGAAATACCGGGGCCCATCATGTCAAAACATGCACTTATTTGAGGGTGAACGGAATGCTAAAAGTTATTCAATCTCCAGCCAAATATCTCCAGGGACCAGATGCATCCACGCTGTTTGGGCAATACGCCAAAAACCTGGCGGACAGCTTTTTCGTGATTGCCGATGACTTCGTAATGAAGCTGGCGGGAGAGAAAGTGCTGGAAGGTTTGCACAGCCACAACATTAGCTGCCATGCGGAGCGTTTCAACGGCGAGTGCAGCCACGTTGAGATCAATCGCCTGATCGCCATTCTGAAGCAGCACGGCTGCCGCGGCGTGGTGGGTATCGGCGGCGGTAAGACGCTCGATACGGCGAAAGCCATCGGCTACTACCAGAAGCTGCCGGTGGTGGTGATCCCGACGATCGCCTCCACCGATGCGCCAACCAGCGCGCTGTCGGTTATCTACACCGAAGCCGGTGAGTTTGAAGAGTATCTGATCTACCCGAAAAACCCGGATATGGTGGTGATGGATACGGCGATTATCGCCAAAGCGCCGGTGCGCCTGCTGGTGGCCGGGATGGGGGATGCGCTGTCAACCTGGTTTGAAGCCAAGGCCTGCTACGACGCCAGAGCCACCAGCATGGCGGGCGGCCAGTCGACGGCGGCGGCGCTGAGCCTGGCGCGCCTGTGCTATGATACGCTGCTGGCGGAAGGTGAAAAAGCCCGCCTCGCCGCCCAGGCCGGGGTGGTGACCGATGCGCTGGAACGCATCGTTGAAGCGAATACCTACCTCAGCGGTATCGGCTTTGAAAGTAGCGGTCTGGCCGCCGCGCACGCCATTCACAACGGTTTCACCATCCTCGAAGAGTGTCACCATCTGTACCATGGCGAGAAAGTGGCCTTTGGTACCCTGGCGCAGCTGGTGCTGCAAAATAGCCCGATGGAAGAGATCGAAACGGTGCTGAACTTCTGCCATACCGTCGGCCTGCCGGTCACGCTGGCGCAAATGGGCGTTAAAGAGGGCATCGATGAGAAAATTCAGGCAGTCGCTAAAGCGACCTGCGCGGAAGGTGAAACCATTCATAATATGCCCTTCCCGGTCAGCGCGCAGAGCGTGCATGCGGCGATTCTGACCGCTGACCTGCTCGGACAGCAGTGGCTGGCGCGCTAATTTATCGTGGTCCAGCCCCGTCTCATTTAAACGATGGGGCGTTTTCTCCCCCCTCTTGCGGTAGCCGCCGGAGGGGTTGTCGTTTATGAAACAGCGGAAATGGATATGACTGCGCAGACTCAGAGCTTTCCTTTGGTGATAACCCAGTCATGGCATCGCTGCAGCAAGTTTATGCAGCGGGAAACCTGGCAGACGCCGCATCAGGCGCAGGGGCTGACCTTTGAATCGATTTGCCGGCGCAAGACCGCGCTGTTGACGATTGGTCAGGCGGCGCTGGAAGATGCCTGGGAGTTTATGGATAACCGCCCCTGCGCGCTGTTTATCCTTGATGAGTCCGCCTGTATTCTCAGCCGCTGCGGCGATCCGCAGACCCTCGACCAGCTGGCGGCGCTGGGATTTCGTGACGGCAGCTACTGCGCGGAAAGCATTATCGGCAGCTGCGCGCTCTCGCTGGCCTCAATGCTCGGGCAGCCGGTCAAAACGACGGGCGAGCAGCATTTTAAACATGCGCTGCACGGATGGTCGTTTAGCTCCACGCCGGTGTTTGATAACCACGGGCGCCTGTTCGGTTCCATTTCCCTGTGCTGCCTGACCGAAGAGCAGGCTTCGCCGGATCTCTCCCTGACCCTGGCTATCGCGCGGGAAGTCGGTAACTCGCTGCTGACCGACAGCCTGTTGTCAGAGTCGAATCGCCATCTTAATCAGATGTACGGTCTGCTGGAGAGTATGGATGACGGGGTGATGGCGTGGAATGAGCAGGGAGTTTTGCAGTTTCTTAACGTGCAGGCCGCGAGGCTGCTGCATCTTGATGCCCAGGCCAGCCAGGGGAAAAACATCAATGAACTGGTGACGCTCCCGGCCCTGCTGCGCCGGGCCATTAAGCACGCGCGCGGGCTGAACCATGTCGAAGTGACCTTTGAGAGCCAGCATCAGTTTGTCGACGCCGTGATTACGCTCAAGCCGATCGTCGAAGAGCAGGGCAACAGCTTTATTCTGCTGCTGCATCCGGTCGAGCAGATGCGCCAGCTGATGACCAGCCAGCTTGGCAAAGTGAGCCATACCTTTGAGCAGATGTCGGCGGACGACCCGGAAACCCGGCGGCTGATTCACTTTGGCCGCCAGGCGGCGCGCGGCGCTTTCCCGGTGCTGCTGTGCGGTGAAGAAGGGGTGGGTAAAGAGCTGCTCAGCCAGGCGATTCACAATGAGAGCGAGCGGGGCGGCGGGCCGTATATCGCGGTCAACTGCCAGCTGTATGCCGACAGCGTCCTGGGCCAGGATTTTATGGGCAGCGCGCCGACGGACGATGAAAACGGTCGCCTTAGCCGTCTTGAGCTGGCCAACGGCGGGACGCTGTTTCTGGAAAAAATTGAATATCTGGCGCCGGAGCTGCAGTCCGCGCTGCTGCAGGTGATCAAGCAGGGGGTATTAACCCGTCTGGACGCCCGTCGCTTGATCCCGGTGGACGTCAAAGTGATCGCCACCACTACCGTCGATCTTGCCAATCTGGTGGAGCAAAACCGCTTTAGCCGCCAGCTTTACTACGCGCTGCACTCTTTTGAAATCGTTATTCCCCCGCTGCGGGCGCGGCGCAACAGTATCCCCTCGCTGGTGCACAATCGCCTTAAGAGCCTGGAAAAACGCTTTTCCTCGCGGCTGAAGATGGATGACGATGCGCTGGCGCAGCTGGTGGCCTACTCCTGGCCGGGCAATGATTTTGAGCTGAATAGCGTTATCGAGAATATCGCCATTAGCAGCGATAACGGCCATATCCGTCTGAGTAATTTGCCGGAATATCTGTTTGCCGAGCGGCCGGGCGCCGACGCGGGGTCATCGCTGCTGCCCGCCAGCCTGACCTTTAGCGCCATTGAGAAAGAGGCGATTATCCACGCCGCCCGGGTGACCAGCGGTCGGGTACAGGAGATGGCGCAGCTGCTGAATATTGGCCGTACCACGCTGTGGCGAAAAATGAAGCACTACGATATCGATGCCGGTCAGTTTAAGCGCGGACGTATGGAGTAGTTTCCTGGTGACTGGTGCGGAATAGTCGAGTAGAAAAGCAGCACGCAAGCGTTTAGCTGCGGTCTGAATCAAAGAAAGGCAACGATCTCTTTGATATCCCGGCAAAGATGGGTCCATAGTGTAAGCATGTTCATTACGTGGTTAATTTTAAGGATAAGAGCATGCCAACAGCAATCGATAAAGCCCTGGATTTTATTGGTGGTATGAACACCTCGTTGTCGGTGCCGAATACTATGGATGAAAGTACCGCGAAGGGAATTTTGAAGTATTTGCATGAATTAGGCGTACCGGCGAACCCTGCCGACGTCACGGCCCGGGGTGAAAAGGAGGGATGGGATGCCGGGTTCACGGAAAAAGTCGCCGGATGGGCGGACAAAATTGCCTCCGGTAAGCGGATCGTCATTAAAAACCCGGAATTCTTCACCGTCTATATGCGCGAACAGCTGCAGGCGCTGGTGTAACCTGACCTCATTTTAAGCGGCGGCGCCGGATGGGGCTGCATAATGCAAAAAGGGCTGACGATTTCTCGTCAGCCCTTGCTGTATCTGGTGGCCCCTGCTGGACTTGAACCAGCGACCAAGCGATTATGAGTCGCCTGCTCTAACCACTGAGCTAAGGGGCCGTGGCGAAGGATTATAAAGTAACTGTTCCCCGCAATCCAGCCTAAAACGCACGCCTGCTGTTTTTATAAACAACGCATTTTCAATCCTTTATAATGACCTTTTAGGTATTGAGCTGGGGAAAATATGATTAACGATATTCTGGCGCCGAACCTGAGGGTCGTCTTTTGCGGTATCAATCCGGGGAAGTCTTCCGCCCATACCGGTTTTCATTTCGCCCATCCGGGAAATCGCTTCTGGAAGGTGATTCACCAGGCCGGGTTTACCGACCGTCTGCTGAAGCCCGAGGAGGAACTTCAGCTGCTGGATACTCGCTGCGGGATCACCATGCTCGTCGAGCGCCCAACGGTGCAGGCCAGCGAGGTCGAGCTGCTGGAGCTCCGTGACGGTGGCCGGGAGCTGGTCAGAAAAATGGAAGAGTATCAGCCGTATGCGCTGGCGACCCTCGGTAAACAGGCCTTCGAGAAAGCGTTTCAGGTACGCGGCGTAAAATGGGGCAAACAGCAGGTGACCATAGGCGCGACGGAAGTATGGGTGTTGCCAAATCCCAGCGGGCTCAACCGGGCGACGCTGGATAAGCTGGTGGAGGCCTACCGGGAGCTTGACGAGGCGCTGGCAACGCGAGGGCTTTAAGGCACTGCGGACGACTCTGCGCTGGCTAAAGCCTGAGGCTTTAGCCAGCTTTTGCGTTATCGCTAATATTCCCTTTTTCTATCATTAATAGTACTGAGTTAAAAGCGAAGTCGAGAAAGGATTTACGGTCTTTTTCAAGGTGACGTAAAAGATAGGATTCTCTATGTGAGGATTTTTCTACGAGTCCGGTCAGGCAGAGCCAGAACAGCATCGTGACGTCCGCGGCGGGAGCATTCAGCGCGATCTCTTTTTTTTCGGCGGCGTCGGTAATTTGCGCGGCGATAATATGGTTTATCTGTTCACCAATCATAGAGATACTTTTCAACGCTTTATTGTTTTTAGTGATTTTTTCAGAACTCGCGATTTTGCCTGTAATAGCGGGAAAATAGGCAATGCTCGCTTCGTGGAGAGCGATCAGCGCATGGCATAGCTCGCGATAAAAGTCGCGAAATGAATTTTGCCGATTGGCTATTTTTAGCACCTCCTGATGGAAATGCTCCATTCCCTGAAGGATAAGATGATCCAGAATATCTTTTTTATTTTCAAAATAGGTATAAAGCGTTGTTTTGCTAAAACCCGTTTCATGGGCGATCACATCCATGGTGGTATTTTCTATTCCGCGACTGAGAAATAAGGTATTAGATGTGGTTAAAATAACCGTTCTATTAAAATCAGCCAGCTGAATTTTACGCTTGCTATTCATTCCATTTCCCTATGATTTATCTTCCGTTTTAGGCCCTATGGGCTATCCATAAACCCATAGTACAAACGTAAAACGGTGAGTCCAGTTGTTTATCTGCCTATAAAGAAGTAATTAAGAATATGGCCTGAATATATTTTTAAGGGTTTTATATTTTGGTTTTAATATTTCTTAAATAAATGATTACCGTTCAGGCATAAAAAAAGCCAGTCATTTGACTGGCTTTTTGCGGTACGCGGCGATAATTAATCGTCGAGGAAGCTACGCAGCACTTCAGAGCGGCTCGGATGACGCAGTTTACGCAGCGCCTTCGCTTCGATCTGACGGATACGTTCGCGGGTAACGTCGAACTGTTTACCCACTTCTTCCAGCGTGTGATCGGTATTCATGTCGATACCGAAGCGCATACGCAGGACTTTCGCTTCTCGGGCGGTCAGGCCAGCCAGAACGTCATGGGTGGCGGCGCGCAGGCTCTCGGTGGTGGCAGAGTCCAGCGGCAGCTCGAGGGTGTTATCCTCGATGAAATCTCCCAGATGCGAATCTTCATCGTCGCCAATCGGCGTTTCCATGGAGATCGGCTCTTTGGCGATTTTCAGCACCTTACGAATTTTATCTTCCGGCATCAGCATACGCTCGGCCAGCTCTTCCGGCGTCGGCTCGCGGCCCATCTCCTGCAGCATCTGGCGGGAAATACGGTTGAGCTTGTTGATCGTCTCAATCATATGCACCGGAATACGGATGGTGCGCGCCTGGTCGGCGATAGAGCGGGTGATCGCCTGACGGATCCACCAGGTTGCGTAGGTGGAAAACTTATAGCCGCGGCGGTATTCAAACTTATCAACCGCTTTCATCAGACCGATGTTGCCTTCCTGGATCAGGTCTAGGAACTGCAGACCGCGGTTGGTGTATTTCTTGGCGATCGAGATAACCAGACGCAGGTTCGCTTCAACCATCTCTTTCTTCGCACGGCGGGCTTTCGCTTCACCGATGGACATGCGACGGTTGATATCTTTTACCTGCTCAATGGTCAGGCCGGTCTCTTGCTCAATCTGCTGCAGCTTCATCAGGCCGCGCTGGACGTCTTCTTTTACGTCAAGCAGCTTCTCTGACCACGGCTTGTTCATGGCGATGGCCGCGTTGAACCAGGTTTCGCTGGTTTCGTTGCCAGTGAACAGAGTGATGAAGTTTTTCTTCGGCATTTTGCACTGTTCAACGCACAGCTTCATGATAATACGTTCTTGAGTACGAACGCGATCCATCATGACACGCATGCTGTTAACCAGGTAATCAAACTGCTTCGGCACCAGACGGAACTGTTTGAACACTTCAGACAGCTTGAGGATCTCTTCCTGCGCTGCGGCGTGGCTACGACCTTTCGCTTTGATGGTGTCGCGGGTCAGTTCGTACTGCGTACGCAGTTCGGCGAATTTCTCGCGCGCCAGCTCAGGGTCGATGCTGTTGTCGTCATCGCTGCTGTCGTCGTCTTCTTCTTCATCTTCGTCTTCGTCGTCATCCATCTCTTCCTGAGAGAGTTCAGAACCGACGTGAGTGGCGGTTGGCGCCAGATCTTCTTCAGCGTTCGGGTCGACAAAGCCGGTGATCAGATCGGACAGGCGCGCTTCTTCCGCTTCAACGCGATCGTACTGCTCCAGCAGATAGGTGATCGCTTCCGGGTATTCCGCAACCGAGCACTGGACCTGGTTAATCCCGTCTTCGATGCGTTTAGCGATGTCAATTTCGCCTTCGCGCGTCAGCAGTTCGACGGTACCCATTTCGCGCATGTACATACGCACCGGGTCGGTTGTGCGTCCGATTTCAGACTCAACGCTGGAGAGAACCTGCGCGGCAGCTTCTTCCGCATCTTCGTCGGTATTGTTGTTCGTTTCAGCAAGCAAGAGATCATCGGCATCCGGTGCTTCTTCCATCACCTGAATGCCCATGTCGTTGATCATTTGGATGATGTCTTCGATCTGGTCGGAGTCGACGATATCTTCCGGCAGATGGTCATTGACCTCGGCATAGGTCAGATAGCCTTGCTCCTTACCACGTTGGACAAGAAGCTTCAGCTGTGACTGCGGGTTTTGCTCCATAAGACGGTATCCACACTTAATTCGTTTGATTGGTGTAAGCAGGCGAACTGCCAACATTTAAAGCGAGGGCGTACTTATATTATTGCCGCTGCGCCTCGAGCGGCTGTCGGGGTCTTCCCGAACGATATTCGGCAGTTAAGCCGTTAAATACGTCATCCTTCAAGTTGTCTTAGCGTTAGCTGCGTTCCTTCATCCTGGTCATGGATTTATGTTTCCTTCCAGGAGTTCGTTCTCTTGCTGCCTTGATACAACTTGAATGATTTAATCTTTCGCTTATTTTTTGGCCAGTTCCTGGCTGATAGTCCAGAGCTCCCGGCGTTCTTCACTGCTTAAACCGTGCGTGCGGTCGCGAGCTATCAACTCTTCTTGCCGCAGTTCCAGCAGTGAATCAAACATATGGTTGAGCGAGTCGGTGAAGGTTTTTTCAGCAATATCCTTATCTGCTATATCGTCCCACATCGACAGTTTTTCAAGGGTTGCGGCTTCATTTGTGCCGCGATACTGCTCTAAAAGCAGTCCGGTAGTCAGGCCCGGCTGTGCTAAACAGGTTTTAACCAGTTCGTTGAACAAACCAAGCCCGGGCATTTTACGCGGGTCCAGCCCTTCGAGAGGCGGTACCAGCGGGGCCAGGTCCGGGTTTTGTACCAGTAGTCCTATCAGTATACGCATGGTCGTGCGTTTTAGCTGCGGAGCAGGGCGCTGGATGCCATTTTCAGACTGTTTTGGCATTAAACGTTCAAGCTGCGCATCGTCTAAAATCCCCAGCTTATTGCCTAACTCCTGACGCAGATAAATGCGCAGCGTTTCGCCCGGTACCTGAGTTATTAGCGGCAAGGCTAACGTACTCAGCTGCGCGCGTCCGTCCGGGGTGCTCAAATCCACCTGCGGTAGCAGGCTGTTGAACAAAAACGTGGAGAGCGGCTGAGCCTGCTCCATCCGCGCTTCAAATGCGGCTTTCCCCTCTTTGCGCACCAGCGTATCCGGATCTTCGCCATCCGGCAGAAACATAAAGCGTAGCTGACGCCCGTCGGTCATATACGGCAGCGCCGTTTCCAGCGCGCGCCAGGCGGCATCGCGGCCAGCCCGGTCGCCGTCGTAGCAGCAAACCACCTGATTGGTGACCCGGAACAACAGCTGAATATGGTCAGCGGTCGTCGACGTTCCTAACGACGCAACGGCATAGTTGATGCCGAATTGCGCCAGCGCCACCACGTCCATATAGCCTTCGACCACCAGC
The DNA here is from genome assembly GCF_900200035.1 of Klebsiella grimontii. Taxonomy (GTDB): domain Bacteria; phylum Pseudomonadota; class Gammaproteobacteria; order Enterobacterales; family Enterobacteriaceae; genus Klebsiella; species Klebsiella grimontii. The sequence continues at coordinate 240,749 of NZ_FZTC01000034.1, read as the reverse complement.
AGGCGGGACGGTTCAGCGTTGTCCTGCTGCGCTTCATAAAGACCGTACAGCTGGCGGCCTTTATGGAAAATATCGGTCTCCGGGGAGTTCAGGTACTTCGGCAGGGCATCACCCAGCACGCGACCACCAAAACCAATCACCCGGCCTCGCTTATCGCGGATGGGGAACATCACCCGTTCGCGGAAGCGGTCGTAACTGCGCCCCTGATCGTTCGTGACCAGCATGCCTGCATCAATCAGCGACTGGCGATTTTCTTGATTACCGCCAAAACGTTTTAAAACGTTGTCCCAGCCGGGAGGGGCGTAGCCAATCGCAAAGCGCGTAATGACCTCACTGCTTAAGCCGCGTTTTTCCAGATACTGGCGCGCGGGGTCGGCGGCGGGTTGCATCAGAGACTGTTGATAAAACGTGTTCAGACCATCCATCAGCTGATAAAGATTTTGCCGCTGATGGCGCTCAATCTGGCTGGGCCCGCTACCTGCTTCATACGGCACGTCAAGATTATGCATGGCGGCCAGCTCTTCGACGGTTTCCACGAACTCGAGCTTGTCGTAGTTCATCAGGAAGTCGATAGCGTTGCCGTGCGCACCGCAGCCAAAGCAGTGGTAAAACTGTTTTTCACCATTGACGGTGAAAGAGGGGGTTTTTTCGTTATGGAACGGACAGCACGCGTGATAATTCTTGCCCTGCTTTTTCAGCTTTACCCGGGCATCGATCAGATCGACGATGTCGGTGCGCGCCAGCAGGTCATTGATAAATACTCGTGGGATTCGTCCAGCCATATGCCCCGTTTTATACACTTGAGCCTTCAGATTGCCTCTGCGTTGGCTAAGTTCGTTCACCCCTGCCACTTACTTGAGTAAGCGCCGGGACTCACTCCCTTGCTGCCAGAGTGCATCCTGAATGATGTCGTGTATATGCTAATGCATAAACGAAAATAAGCCGCGCATTCCTTTCGGAAGCACGGCCTTACAACTACAACTCGGTCTGAATTGAGAGCTATGCTCCCAACAGATTAGTACAGACGAGTGCGGCGTGCGTTTTCGCGAGCCAGTTTCTTCGCGTGACGTTTCACTGCTGAAGCTTTAGCGCGTTTACGTTCGGTAGTCGGTTTTTCATAGAACTCACGACGACGAACTTCCGCCAGAACACCTGCTTTTTCGCATGAACGTTTGAAGCGACGCAGCGCTACGTCGAACGGCTCGTTTTCACGTACTTTAATTACCGGCATGTAACTCTCACCTTTGATAAATTCGGTTTGCCGCTGGCATCAGCGCCAGCTTATTTCAAAATGGTGCGGAATTTTACTGCAATTGCTGCTGCTTTGTAAAGCACCGACGCGATTTTTGAAAGGGACTTTTATAAGGACAGGGAGTATACACGAAGTGAACGCCAGGGGTGAGGAAAGTTTTACATCAACCCGCATTGGTCCTACACTGCGCGGTATTGAAACGAGGTAAAACTAGCCATGCGTGTACTGGGAATTGAAACATCCTGCGATGAAACCGGCATCGCCATTTATGACGACGAAAAAGGTCTGTTAGCCAACCAGCTGTATAGTCAGGTGAAATTGCACGCTGACTACGGCGGCGTGGTGCCTGAGCTGGCCTCGCGCGACCACGTGCGTAAAACTGTCCCCCTGATTCAGGCGGCGCTCAAGGAAGCCGGGCTGACGGCAAAGGATATTGATGCCGTTGCGTATACGGCGGGCCCGGGTCTGGTTGGCGCGCTGCTGGTCGGCGCCACGGTTGGCCGATCGCTGGCGTTCGCCTGGAACGTTCCGGCGATCCCGGTACACCATATGGAAGGGCACCTGCTGGCGCCGATGCTGGAAGATAATCCGCCGCAGTATCCTTTTGTCGCGCTGCTGGTTTCCGGCGGTCATACCCAGCTGATCAGCGTCACCGGCATTGGCCAGTACGAGCTGTTAGGCGAGTCTATTGACGACGCGGCGGGCGAAGCCTTCGATAAGACGGCTAAACTGCTGGGGCTGGATTATCCCGGCGGCCCGATGCTGTCGAAGATGGCTTCTCAGGGCACCGAAGGGCGCTTTGTCTTCCCGCGACCGATGACCGACCGCCCCGGCCTGGATTTCAGCTTCTCTGGTCTGAAAACCTTTGCCGCGAACACCATCCGCAACAACGGCGATGACGACCAGACCCGCGCCGATATCGCCCGCGCGTTTGAAGACGCGGTCGTGGATACGCTGATGATTAAGTGCCGCCGCGCACTGGAGCAAACCGGCTTTAAACGGCTGGTGATGGCGGGGGGCGTCAGCGCTAACCGTACGCTGCGCGCGAAGCTGGCGGAAATGATGCAAAAGCGCGGCGGGGAAGTCTTCTATGCCCGTCCTGAATTTTGCACCGATAACGGCGCGATGATTGCCTATGCCGGGATGGTTCGTCTGCGCTCCGGGGCGAAAGCGGAGCTCGGCGTGACCGTTCGTCCGCGCTGGCCGCTGGCTGAACTCCCGGCGGCATAACGTCTTCTGTTTCACAGGCCGACGTCCTGTCGGCCTGCCTTCCTACTTATTCCATACTCTTACACAGCGAGCAAATCGCGCCCTGATGCTTGTGCGAATGCATTACGTCCGGACGTTCGTACTCCTCCCGGCAGCTCAGGCAGCGGTAAACGGTGGTCGACGCGTTGCCCTGCGCATCGTAGCGCGGCTCGGGGATCCCGTCATCGCGCTGTTTAATGTAATAGCGCCCGCGGGTGGTGATCCCCATGACCGGCGTCATTACGAAAGCCACCGCCAGCGCGATCAGCGGCGAGAACGGCGCCAGCGTTTCGCCCAACAGGCCGAAGAAGGCGCTAATCGACAGGCCTGCTGCGAGGGCAAAAGCCACCACGCCCACCGGGTTGACGTTATAGATCATCCCGCGACGATACTCCGGCTGCGCCGGGGCCAGCTTCAGCAGGCCTTTGTTGACGGTGATATCGGTGGCGACTACCACCACCCAGGCGATGGCAAAGTTGGAATAGAAGCCGAGGATCCACGCCAGAGCGCTGAACATGTCGCCTTCCATCAGGGCAAGGGCAATGGTCAGGTTGACGATGACGAAAATAATCCGCCCCGGGTAGCGCTTGGTGGTGCGCGTCCAGGCGCTGGTCCACGCCAGCGAGCCGGAATAGGCGTTGGTGACGTTAATTTTAATCTGCGAGATAACCACCAGTACCACCGCGAGGGTAAGCGCCAGCCAGCCGGGGACCAGGTTATCGAAGACGCTGACGAACTGCTGTACCGGCTCGGTGTTATGCACTGCCGGGAAGCGGGTCAGCAGATAGAAGCCGAGGAAAGCGCCGATAATCTGTTTAATCGCGCCTAACACGACCCAGCCCGGACCAGCGGAGAACACCGCCAGCCACCAGCTTTTGCTGTTTTCCGCGGTCTTCGGCGGCATAAAGCGCAGGTAGTCGATCTGCTCGCCAATCTGCATGATCAGCGACAGGCATACCCCCGCGCCGAGCATAATGGCGGTCAAGTCTACCGTTGCGGCGTTGTTTTTACCGGCGAAGTTCATAAACCCATCCACCAGATCCGGGTCTTTGGCGATAAGCCAGGCCACCGGAACCACCATCAGGACCAGCCACAGCGGCGTTGTCCAGACCTGAAGGCGAGTCAGCGCCTTCATGCCGTAGACCACCAGCGGCAATACCATCAGCGTGGCGATGAGGTAGCCCATCCACAGCGGGATCCCCAGGCCCACCAGCAGCCCCTGCGCCATGATCGAGCCTTCAAGCGCGAAGAAGATAAAGGTAAATCCGGCGAAGATAATGCTAGTGATCACCGAGCCAAAGTAGCCGAAACCGGCGCTGCGGGTGATCAGGTCGAGGTCGATGTTATAGCGCGCGGCGGTAATCGCCAGCGGGATACCGGTAAGAAAAATAACCAGCGCCGCCAGCAGGATCGCGTAAATCGCATTGGTGGTGCCCCACGCCATGCCGATGCTGGCACCGATAGAAAAGTCAGCCAGATAGGCGATGCCGCCTAAGGCGGTCACCGCCACAACCCCCGGTCCCCAGCGGCGAAAGCTCAGCGGAGCATAGCGAAGGGTATAATCTTCCAGCGTTTCTTTTGAGCCGGAGGCACTGGTTTGCGCAGGTAAATCAGTTTTTATATCCAGTGATGACATAGTCATTCCTTAATGGTTAGGCATGACTGGAATTAGCAAACCTTATGCCACATCGCAGGGCAGGCGCTATCAGGGCTTTATGAAGGGGATGGCTAAAGAGAGGGCGGGGCATGCACCATCCCGACACCTCTGCGCCGGGATGGTGCAGGGGTTACTTGCCGAGCATGCCTTTGTCTTCGATAAAGGCGATGATATTTTGCAGGCCGTCGCCGCTTTTCAGGTTGGTGAAGCTCCACGGGCGTTCGCCGCGCATGCGCAGGGTATCGCGCTCCATCACTTCCAGAGACGCGCCCACGTACGGTGCAAGATCGGTTTTATTGATCACCAGGAAGTCGGATTTGGTGATCCCCGGTCCGCCTTTGCGCGGGATCTTTTCCCCTTCCGCCACGTCGATGACGTAGATGGTGAGATCCGCCAGCTCCGGGCTGAAGGTGGCGCTCAGGTTATCGCCGCCGCTTTCCACAAAGATGAGATCGAGATTGCCGAATTTCTCGCTCAGCGCCTCCACCGCGGCAAGGTTCATTGACGCGTCTTCCCGAATGGCGGTATGCGGGCAGCCGCCGGTTTCGACGCCGACAATTCGTTCAGGCTCCAGGGCGCCAGCCTCGGTGAGAATGCGCTGATCTTCTTTGGTATAGATATCGTTGGTCACCACCGCCAGCTGCCAGGTGTCGCGCATGGCTTTGCAGAGGGCTTCCAGCAGCGCCGTTTTTCCGGAGCCGACCGGGCCGCCGACGCCGACGCGCAGCGGTTGCTTAATCATGTTCATACCTTCTCCTAAGAACGGAATAGTCGGGAATACTGGGTTTCGTGCCGGGCGGAAGCGATAGCCGCCAGCGGCGTCGCCGAACCGAGGGCGTCGTCCGGGGCGGCGAGGGCGCTGTCCATGTCCGCCGCGTAGCGGTCGCACAGGCGTAGAATCAACTGCTGGGCCGCCTGCTGGCCAAAGGGCACCAGCTTGACGCCCGCCATCACCGCGCTTTCAATCCAGCTATAGCCAAGGCTCAGGGCCAGGTCAGGAATGGCGATTTGCCAGCGTACGCCGAGCCACGCCATGCCAGTTAGCTGACTTTGCTGGCACAGCTTGCGCCACTCGGGCGGGCAGTCCGGCTGCCAGTCGGCCAGCAGCCGGGTGAAGGCCGCGCCGCGGTTGCGCTCTTCATCGCGCAGCTCGCGGGTTTCCCGGCAGGCGAGCAGGTAAGCGGTCCAGCGCCGGGCGCAGGCCAGATCGCCCGCTTCGCAGGCCCGGTAAAGCCGGGCGAACAGCGGCAGATCGACGGTAAAAAAGCTCTGCTCCATCTGCCGCAGCTGCCAGCGCTCAAAGGCGGCGGTATCCGCTACCCAGCCCGCTTCCACCGCCCACTCCAGCCCCTGGGACCAGCTGTAGCCGCCAACCGGGAGGCTGCTGCTGGCAAGCTGCATTAAGCGCAGACGTTTTTCCGGCGTCGGCATTTAGTGGCTGTGCTCATGATGGTGATGATGGTGATGCCCGTGCGATTCGCTGGCGTAGGCGCCGGCTTCCGGTTCAAACGGCAGATGCGCGAAATCCACGGCCAGACCAAACTGGCGCAGCATATCGTCCAGGACGTGATCGTGATGATAGCGCAGCTCGCCGGGCATAATTTGCAGCGGCACGTGGCGATTGCCAAGGTGATAGCAGGCCTTCGCCAGCACAAAGGGGTCATCGCAGCGTACGACCGAAACGGCTTCATCGGCGGCGATCACTTCGATGAACTCGCAGCCGTTTTCGTTGCTGAGAATATCGCCGCCGCGCAGCAGCAGGCCGCGCGGCAGCAGCAGGCCCGCCTGACGACCATCGTTAAGCGTGACTTTTATGCGGCTTTTTACCCGCACGTCAATCGGCAGGGTAACGCTGGCCGTGGCCTGCGCCGGGGTCTCCACCCGTTGGGTTAAATAAAGCATGTGCGCTCCTTAAAACAGGAAATAACGTTGCGCCATCGGTAGCACGTCCGCCGGTTCGCTGGTAATCAGTTCGCCGTCGATGCGCACCTCGTAGGTTTGCGAATCCACGGTAATATTGGGCAGCAGGCCGTTGTGGTGCATATCGGCTTTTTGTACCTCGCGGCAGCCTTTCACCACCGCCGTCGCGCTGTGCAGGTTCAGCCGTTCAGCGACGCCGTTTTCCGCCGCCGCCTGCGACAGGAAGGTCAAACGGCAGCGGTGACGGGCGCTGCCCAGCGCGCCGAACATCGGGCGATAGTGCACCGGCTGCGGCGTTGGGATAGAGGCGTTGATGTCGCCCATCGGCGCCATGGCGATCATGCCGCCTTTAACGATTGTCGCCGGTTTCACGCCGAAGAACGCCGGGGACCACAGCACCAGATCCGCCAGTTTACCGGCTTCAATCGAGCCGACTTCGTGGGCGATACCGTGGGTCAACGCCGGATTAATCGTGTATTTGGCGATATAGCGCTTTACGCGGAAGTTGTCGTTATCGCCGCTCTCTTCCGCCAGCGGGCCGCGCTGAACTTTCATCCGGTGCGCTACCTGCCAGGTACGTAACACCACTTCGCCGACGCGCCCCATCGCCTGCGAATCAGACGAGGTAAGGGAGAAGGCGCCGAGGTCGTGCAGGACGTCTTCCGCGGCGATGGTTTCCCGCCGAATGCGCGATTCGGCAAACGCCACGTCCTCGGCGATATCCGGATCGAGGTGATGGCAAACCATCAGCATATCCAGATGTTCGTCAATGGTGTTGACGGTATAGGGCAGCGTCGGGTTGGTCGACGACGGTAAAATATTGGGGTGCGCGCAGGCGGTAATAATATCCGGCGCATGGCCGCCGCCCGCGCCTTCGGTATGGAAAGTATGGATAGTGCGCCCGCCGATGGCCGCCAGGGTATCCTCAACGAATCCGGACTCATTGAGGGTGTCGCTGTGCAGCGCGACCTGCACGTCCATTTCGTCGGCCACGGTCAGCGCGCAGTCGATTGCCGCCGGGGTCGCGCCCCAGTCTTCGTGAATTTTCAGGCCGATAACCCCGGCCGCGACCTGCTCACGCAGCGCGTCGGGATTCGAGCCGTTGCCTTTACCCAGTAGGCCGATATTGACCGGCAGGCTGTCGGCGGCCTGCAGCATCCGCGAGATATACCACGGCCCTGGCGTACAGGTCGTGGCGTTGGTGCCCGCCGCCGGGCCGGTCCCGCCGCCGATCATGGTGGTGACGCCGGAGACCAGCGCCTCTTCCGCCTGCTGCGGGCAGATCCAGTGAATATGCGTATCGACGCCGCCGGCGGTGACGATCTTACCTTCCGCCGCAATAATTTCCGTGGCCGCGCCGATCGGGATCGTGACGTTGGGCTGAATATCCGGATTGCCGGCTTTGCCGATCGCGAAGATCCGTCCGTCTTTGACGCCAATATCGGCTTTGACGATCCCCCAGTAATCGACGATCAGGGCGTTGGTCAGCACCAGATCCACGCACCCGGCGGAAAGCATCTGTCCCTGCCCCATTCCGTCGCGGATCACTTTACCGCCGCCAAATTTGACCTCTTCGCCGTAGGTGGTCAAATCATCTTCGACCTCGATCCACAGCTCGGTGTCCGCCAGGCGAACTTTATCGCCGGTGGTAGGGCCGAACATGTCGGCATAGGCCTGACGTGAAATTTCACTCATCGTTTGCCTCCAGCGCGCCCATCACCTCGCCGCGAAAACCGTACACCGCACGGGTTCCGGCCAGCGCCACCAGCTCCACCTCGCGTTTTTGACCCGGCTCGAAGCGCACTGCGGTGCCGGCAGCGATATTCAGCCGATAGCCGGTCGCCTGCTGGCGATCGAACTTCAGCGCCGGGTTGACCTCGGCGAAGTGGTAATGCGAGCCGACCTGAATCGGCCGGTCGCCGTGATTTTCAACAATAATGCTGCAGGTTGCGCGGCCAGCGTTGAGGGCTATCTGTCCGGGCTTTATCTGATATTCTCCAGGGATCATCACGCTACCTCAGATTATCGGATTATGAACGGTGACCAGCTTCGAGCCGTCCGGGAAGGTGGCTTCGACCTGGATATCGGGGATCATTTCCGGCACGCCTTCCATGACCTGGTCACGGCTCAGGACGTGGCGTCCCTCTTCCATCAGCTCGGCGACGCTTTTGCCATCGCGCGCGCCTTCCATAATAAAGGCGCTAATCAGGGCCACGGATTCGGGATAGTTGAGCTTCAGGCCGCGGGCCAGGCGACGCTCCGCCACCAGTGCGGCGGTAAACAGCAACAGCTTGTCTTTTTCTCTGGGTGTCAGTTCCATAGCGTTCTCTTAAGTCAGCCAGATTCGGGGAAGTACCGGAGATTTGCCGGTCAGATGCGGGCGCATGAATTGCCAGATATCGCGCATCGCCCGCTGGCAAAGCAGATTATCATCGCTTAAAAAACGTACCGCTAGCAGGCCGTCGGTGAGCGTAGCGCCGGCGTAATTTGCCAGCGGCGTAAGCTTTTCGCGTACGCCTTCCAGCAGCGTTTCGTTCGCCGGGTAGAACAGCATCGTTCCCACCCACGGCTGCTGCGCGACGCAGGCCAGCTGTCCATCGGCCAGGCTCAGGCGCTCAATCAGCAGCGGAGAGCCGTCGACCCACACTTCCAGCCGATTGGCGAGCGCGCCGTGGCTAAAAGCTTCGCCGATAACCGGTCGGCCAAGGCACAGCAGGTCCCAGGCCAGCAGTGTGCTGGAGGCGGCGAGATGAAAGGCGGTAGACAAAGCGGCGTTGGCGCCGGGAAAGAAGATCGCGTCCTGCGGCAGCCACTCGAGCGTCGAGTTTTCGGCCAGCGTCAGGGTTTGCTGAAGCCGCGCCTGCGCGCCGCTGCTGCGATAAAACTTGCTGGCGCCGGGCATGGTGATCAGGGTATGGCAATCGGCATCAATGGTCGCGCTAATGGTGAGCTCATCGCCGCCGACGATGCCGCCGGGCGGATGAAGCAGATAGAGGTGGCAGGTCTCTGCTTCGGGATAAAACGGGCGCTGAACGGTGAGGGGACCGACATGGCGACGGGAGGCGAGCGTGGTTTTCCCGCCGAGAAATTGAAACTGGAGGTCCAGCGTGGCCTGCCAGCCTTTTTTATTCTGTGCTAACACGGTGCCGTGCAATGTCGCGCCCCTGCAAAATCAAGATAAAACAGCAGCGAAGAGTATTGATCGGGGGGCAATCATCCCGATCATATGAAAAGCTTATGCCCGTCATACTTCGAGCCGCAGCGGCGTTGGCTACGGGCTACTCGGCCCATCCATGGGCCTCGCCCTGGCGGGCCGTCGCAAGCGACGTTCAAATCTGCTCCCGGCAGATTTGTCGCTCGCCCGAATCACTGACTGGAGTAAGCTCATTGCCGCCTTGCGGCGAAGCAAAGGTTATTTCTGCTCCGGCGCTTTTTTCTTCTTTTTGAAACGAGACCAGATTCGGGTTTCCTGACGACGCCACAAACGCTGAATGTTGTCATGATGGCGCAGCAGGATCAGGCACGACAGCATCGAAACGGGGAAAGTGTACTGCGGTTTGAACCACCAGACATAGAAGGGCGCAATCAGCGCGCTCACGATGGCCCCAAGAGAGGAGTAGCCGCTGAGCAGAATCGTCAGCAGCCAGGTTCCGGCCATTACGCCGGTAAGATCCCAGCCGATTGGGGCAATGGCGCCGAAGGCGGTCGCCACGCCTTTACCACCGCGGAAGTTAAAAAATACCGGCCAGATATGGCCCACGCAGGCGGCAATCGCCACCAGACCGAGCCAGAACGGGGTCAGGCCTAGCGCCCACGCGCCCCAGACCGGCAGCATGCCTTTCAGCACATCAAAAATCAGTACCGCTACGGCTGCGCCTTTGCCGCCAATTCGCAGGACGTTCGTCGCCCCAGGATTGCCGGAGCCGCTGTCGCGAGGGTCAGGAAGGCCAGCGAGGCGGCAAACGAGAATGGCGCTGGAGATTGAGCCGCAGAGGTAGGCGAGGATAACCAGTCCAGGCGCGATTGCACTCATCAGCTGTTCCATTTAGAAAGAGTTGGTTTATCCCCAGCGCTGTCGGCGCGTTGGCCCGCCCGGACGCATCGCAACGCCGTGCGCCTGGAGCCTTGCCGCGTCGCGGTCTTACTGCAACGCAAATTATTTAGGGGATGTCTTTGCATCTGTGGATAATACGCATAATTGGTCAGAAGTGGTATCCGGTTTAGTCAAAAAGCAGGCGGGTCGTGATGGATATTGTATTTATAGAGCAACTTTCGGTAATCACCACAATTGGTGTTTACGACTGGGAACAAACCATCGAACAGAAGCTGGTGTTCGATATCGAAATGGCGTGGGATAACCGCAAAGCGGCGGCCAGCGATGATGTCAGCGATTGCCTCAGCTATGCTGATATCAGCGAGCTGGTGATCAACCACGTTGAGGGAGCGCGCTTTGCGCTGGTGGAGCGCGTGGCGGAAGAGATCGCCGACCTGCTGCTGGAAAAGTTTCAATCGCCATGGGTACGTATTAAAGTCAGCAAGCCCGGCGCGGTAGCGCGAGCGGCCAACGTTGGCGTCATTATTGAACGTGGCCTTAATCTGAAACAAAACTTTTCAGGTCATACTCGTTAAACAAAGCGTGTTTATACCGGTCATAGAATCCGGCTATAAGGCTATGCTATTTGCCGTTTTGTTCCTGAACAGCGCTCGAAATCCTTGCGTACAACCTGTACGCTCAGTTTTCTGCGCGCTGTCTGTGGCCAAATAAGCACGCCTGATAGCTCGGTTCTTCGTTCCTGGTTTTTTTCATTTTACTTTTTAAAGGGTTTAATTGGATGAGCGATATACACTCGCTGCTGATAGCGGCAATATTGGGTGTGGTTGAGGGTTTGACAGAGTTTTTACCTGTCTCCAGTACTGGTCATATGATTATTGTCGGTCATCTGCTGGGTTTTGAAGGCGATACCGCAAATACTTTTGAAGTAGTGATTCAGCTTGGTTCCATTCTGGCCGTTGTGGTGATGTTCTGGCGCCGTCTGTTTGGCCTTATCGGCATTCATTTTGGTAAAAAGCCCGAACATGAAGGCCAGGGCAGCGGTCGCCTGTCGCTTATTCATATTCTCTTGGGGATGGTCCCGGCGGTGGTGCTGGGGCTAATTTTCCACGATACCATCAAGTCGCTGTTTAACCCGATTAACGTGATGTATGCGCTGATTGTGGGCGGCGTGCTGCTGATCGCGGCGGAAGTGCTGAAGCCAAAACAGCCGCGCGCGGTGGGCATTGATGATATGACCTATCGTCAGGCGTTCGTCATCGGCTGCTTCCAGTGTCTGGCGCTATGGCCGGGCTTCTCGCGTTCCGGAGCGACGATTTCCGGCGGGATGCTGATGGGTGTAAGCCGCTATGCGGCCTCTGAGTTCTCGTTCCTGCTGGCGGTGCCGATGATGATGGGCGCAACCGTACTGGATATGTACAAGAGCATTGGGTTCCTCAACGCCAGCGATATTCCGATGTTTGCCGTCGGTTTTGTCACGGCGTTTATCGTTGCGCTGATTGCGATTAAAACCTTCCTGCAGCTGATTAAACGTATTTCGTTTATCCCGTTCGCCATTTACCGCTTTATCGTCGCGGCAGCGGTCTACGTGGTCTTCTTCTAAGCGCCCGCCCTCAGTCGCGCGGCTGAGGGCAACGCTTTTCTTTCCAGCGGGCGACGGCCTGAATTCGCCGACGCGTTAGCTCTTCACGAATCTCAACGCCCTGAAAACCTTCCGCCAACACCTCTTTTGTTGAAACCGACCGGGCAACTTCCCAGGCTTCCAGCAGCAGGCGTCCCTGCGGATAATCGCAGGCTTCAAAGCCGGTGCGCCCGCGCACGTCGGCCTCGCTGGTTAAGGCGATTTGCCTGACACGATGCGGCTTGCGCCAGGCGTCGATATTATCGAACAGCTTGACCAGCGTTTTCGGCTGCAGGATGGGGAGCGTATGAATCAGATCGTGAAATTCGGCGACCAGCTTAGCCAGGTCGCGAATGTCGTTCGGTACTCGCAGACGGGCGCAGAGCTGCTCGACCAGCTTAACCCCCGCCGGGCCGTGACCATGATGGCGGGGCCAGAGCGCTTTCGGCGTTAGCCCTTTCCCCAGGTCGTGGCATAGCGTGGCAAAACGGACATCCACTTCCGGAGAGAGCATCGCCGCCATGGTGACGGTCATCAGCGTGTGCAGACCAGTGTCGATTTCCGGGTGCCATTTCGCCGGAGCCGGTACGCCATAAAGGGCGTCGACTTCCGGGAACAGCACCTTGAGCGCCCGGCAGTCGCGTAGTGTCTGGAAGAAGACCTGCGGGTTGCGGGTGGCAAGGGCGCTTTCCGTCTCTTTCCACACCCGCTCAGGCGTGAGGTGCGCCAGCTCGCCGGCATCGGCCATCGCGCGCATCAGCGCCATGGTTTCATCGGCGATGCGGAACCCCAGGTGCGCGTAGCGGGCGGCAAAGCGCGCCACGCGCAGGACGCGTAGCGGATCCTCGCTAAAAGCGGGCGAGACGTGGCGCAACAGGCGCTGGCGTAAGTCAGTCTGGCCGCCGTAGGGATCGATAATCTGGCCGTCGGCGTCCTGGGCCAGCGCATTGATCGTCAGATCGCGGCGCAGCAGATCTTGTTCAAGGGTAACGTCGGCTGCGGCATAGCAGGTAAAGCCGGTGTAACCGGAACCTGACTTGCGCTCGGTACGCGCCAGGGCATACTCTTCGCGGCTTTGCGGATGAAGGAACACGGGAAAATCACGGCCTACCTGCTGGTAGCCCGCGTCGAGAAGTTGCTGAGGCGTGGCGCCAACCACGACCCAATCTTTGTCTTTAACCGGTAGCCTTAATAACGCATCTCGTACTGCACCACCGACCAGATAAACCTTCACGCCTTACTCTCCCGTCTTCATTTTCTTACGATGATACGTAAGTCTGGCAGAGAAGACGAATTAGTTCATCCAACGGTCTTTGCGTTTGCGGCTCGGTACCAGGTGCGGCAACACCAGTCCGAGGATCAGGCCGACGCCCAGCACGCCGCCGCCGTACATAAACCACTGCATGATAATGGTGCGCTGTTTGTCATCAAGCTGCAGATTCGCGGCGTTTACCTTTTTCTGCGCGACAACCAGCTCATTTTTCAGCTTTTGGTTCTCTTCTTTCAGGCCGTTGATAACGGCGTCGCTACCGGCGACTTTCTTCTGCATGTCCGCCGTGCGCTGGTTCCAGGTGGTGTCGATATTGTTCAGTTTGTCGGTCAGGGTTTTGACCTGGTTTTCCAGATCCGGCACGCGGGTGCGCAGGCTGGGCTCGTTGCTCAGCTCTTTCAGGGGGATCCAGGCTGTACGGCCGCTGCCGTCGCGTACCTGAGCATAGTTCGTGCTGTCGTTGGTTTGCAGCACCGCGACTTCCTCACCGGCGTTGATGGTGCCCACGAGACGATAGTTATCGCCCGGACCGCTGCGCACCCAGGTATTCAGTTCATCTGAAACGTAACGTTTTTCTTCCGCGTGAACCGCCGTGGCGGCGCTCAGCGCCAGCAAAGTCAATGTAATAAGGCGTAATTTAGGCATCAGGTCATCGTTTGGTCATAAAAAGTTGAACGATAGTAGTGGCATCGCCGAAGCGACGCAAAGTTTTCCGCCACAATCGGAATCATCCAGGAGGTGGCCCGGCAAAATGCGCATTGCATGGCGATTCGCCGCAAAATACTATTTACTGACAAGAAATATCGTTGTTAGTTCGCCGCAATTTCCCGGCACAGCATATAAGCGGAAGAATTCAGTCATGGCTCAAGAAATCGAATTAAAGTTTATCGTCGCTCAGGATGGCGTTGACGCGCTGCGTCAGCACCTCAACACGCTGGAGGCAAAGCATACGCCCGCGGGTCAATTGCTGAATATTTACTATGAAACGGCGGATAACTGGCTGCGCCGCCACGACATGGGGCTGCGCATTCGCGGCGACCAGGGACGCTATGAAATGACGCTGAAAATCGCCGGGCGCGTCGTCGGCGGCCTGCATCAGCGTCCGGAATACAACATTCCGCTGGACACGCCGGAGCTGGCGCTGGAGAAACTGCCGGCTGAGGTCTGGCCGCAGGGAGAACTGCCGGCGGAGCTCGCACAGAACGTACAGCCGCTTTTCAGCACTGATTTTGCGCGTGAAAGATGGGTTGTAAAGGAAGGCGATAGCGAAATTGAAATCGCGCTCGACCGCGGCGCAGTCAAAGCCGGTGAACACCAGGAGCCGATTTGTGAACTGGAGCTGGAACTGCTGTCCGGTAAAACGCAGGACATTCTGACCCTTGCCCGTCGCCTGCTAGATACCGGCGTACTGCGCCAGGGTAGCTTGAGCAAGGCGGCGCGCGGTTATCATCTGGCGCAGGGCAATGAAGAACGTCCGCTCACCGCGTTGTCTATCCTTCGCGTCGCGCCGAAGGCCAGCGTCGAACAGGCACTGGAAGCGGCGCTGGAAAGCGCGCTCGCGCACTGGCTGTATCATGATGAACTCCTCAATCGCGGCAATGCGAAAGCGAAAGCGGAGATTCTGCACGCCATCGCCCGCGTGCGGCATGCGCTGGTGCTGTTTGGCGGCATTGTTCCGCGCAAGGCCACCACGCTGCTGCGTGAGCGTCTGAACGAAGCCGAAACGGCGCTGGCGGAGGCCGAAACGGCCCAGGCGGCGCTTTTCAGCGTGGCGACCGTCAGAGCGAAACTGACGCTCACCGATCTGCTGGTAAACCGCGGCTGGCGTCCTTTCCTGAACGCTGCCGGGGAACAGAAGATTGCCGGATCGTTTAAACGCTTCGCGGATATTCAGCTCTCCAGAGCGGCGGCGGAGCTGAAAAACGCCTTCCGCCAGCCGTCCGCTGACGGTTATGTCGATCAGCTTCCGCGCCTGACCCGCGAAATTGACACCGTTCAACTGTTATCCGGAGCTTATCTCGACGTCGCCGGGCCGTGGCTGGAAAACTGGCAAGAGACCCGCCGGGCGATTGCGCATAACGACAGTAGCGTTATCGAATATTTTCGTCGCCAGGCGCTGGCAGCGGAGCCGTTCTGGCTGCATAGTGGAAAACGATAATTTCAGGCCAGGGAGCCCCTAAGATGCCGCTTTCTTCGCAGTTACAGCAGCACTGGCAGACGGTCATAGACCGACTGCCAGCGGATTTTCCCGTATCGACGTTGAGCGAACGGGCGCAATCGGTTATGGCCTTCAGCGATTTTGTCGCGCAGAGTCTGATCGCGCAGCCGCAGTGGCTGGCGGGGCTTGAAAGTGCGCCTCCCGAGGCGCTGGAGTGGCATCACTACGCCGAGTGGCTGCGGGTTCGCCTGGCCGAGGTCAATGATGAGGCCGCGCTGATGCGCGAGCTGCGCCAGTTTCGCCGCTGGATTATGGTGCGCATCGCCTGGGCCCAGGCGCTATCGCTGGTCAGCGAAGAGAGCAGTCTACAGCAGCTCAGCGCGCTGGCGGAGACCTTAATCGTCGCCGCGCGCGACTGGCTTTACGCCGCCTGCTGCCGCGAATGGGGGACGCCGTGTAATGCGGAAGGTTCAGCTCAGCCGCTGCTGATCCTCGGCATGGGCAAGCTCGGCGGCGGCGAGCTGAATTTCTCCTCCGACATCGATCTGATTTTCGCCTGGCCGGAGCACGGCTCCACCCGCGGCGGCCGTCGCGAGCTGGATAACGCGCAGTTTTTTACCCGTCTCGGACAGCGCCTGATTAAGGTGCTGGATCAGCCCACCCAGGATGGCTTTGTCTACCGCGTGGATATGCGCCTGCGCCCGTTTGGCGACAGCGGCCCGCTGGTGCTGAGCTTTGCCGCGCTGGAAGATTATTACCAGGAGCAGGGGCGCGACTGGGAGCGCTATGCGATGGTGAAAGCGCGCATCATGGGCGAGAACGATGGTGTTTATGCCGGCGAGCTGCGCGCTATGCTGCGGCCATTTGTCTTCCGCCGTTATATTGATTTCAGCGTGATTCAGTCCCTGCGTAATATGAAGGGAATGATTGCCCGCGAGGTGCGCCGCCGGGGTCTGAAGGATAATATCAAGCTCGGCGCGGGCGGTATCCGCGAAGTGGAGTTTATCGTCCAGGTCTTTCAACTGATTCGCGGCGGTCGCGAGCCGATGCTGCAACAGCGGGCCCTGCTGCCGACGCTGGCCGCCATCGAGGAGCTGCACCTGCTGCCGGAAGGCGATGCGCAGAGGCTGCGCGAAGCCTATCTGTTTTTGCGACGCCTCGAAAACCTGCTGCAGAGTATCAACGATGAGCAGACGCAAACTCTGCCGCAGGATGAGCTTAATCGCGCCCGGCTGGCTTGGGGGATGGGCGCTGCCGACTGGGAGACGCTCAGCGCGCGGCTGGCGGAGCAGATGGCCAACGTGCGGCGCGTGTTTAATGAACTGATCGGCGACGATGAAACGCAGTCGCCGGATGAACAGCTTGAAGAGTACTGGCGCGAACTGTGGCAGGACGCGCTGCAGGAGGACGATACCAGCCCGGCGCTGGCGCATCTTGCTGATAACGATCGCCGCAGCGTGCTGGCGCTGATCGCCGATTTTCGTAAAGAGCTGGATCGGCGGACGATTGGTCCGCGCGGCCGTCAGGTGCTCGATCAGCTCATGCCGCATCTGCTTAGCGAAATCTGTTCGCGCGCCGATGCCCCGGTGCCGCTGGCGCGCATCACGCCGCTGCTGACCGGAATTGTCACCCGTACAACCTACCTGGAGCTGCTGAGCGAGTTCCCCGGCGCGCTAAAGCACCTGATTAGCCTGTGCGCCGCATCGCCGATGGTCGCCAGCCAGCTGGCCCGTCACCCGCTGCTGCTGGACGAGCTGCTGGACCCGAATACGCTTTATCAGCCGACGGCCACCGATGCCTATCGCGACGAGCTTCGGCAGTATCTGCTGCGCGTACCGGAAGAGGATGAAGAGCAGCAGCTGGAGGCGCTTCGCCAGTTTAAGCAGGCGCAGCTGCTGCATATTGCCGCGGCGGATATCGCCGGAACCCTGCCGGTGATGAAAGTGAGCGATCACTTGACCTGGCTGGCGGAGGCGATGATTGATGCGGTCGTCCAGCAGGCCTGGCTGCAGATGGTGGCCCGCTACGGGAAGCCGACGCACCTTCACGAGCGCCAGGGGCGCGGTTTTGCGGTGGTCGGCTACGGCAAGTTGGGAGGCTGGGAGCTGGGCTACAGTTCCGATCTCGACCTGGTATTCCTCCACGATTGTCCGATGGAGGTGATGACCGACGGCGAGCGCGAAATCGACGGTCGGCAGTTTTATCTGCGCCTGGCGCAGCGCATCATGCATCTTTTCAGCACCCGCACCTCGTCGGGCATTCTGTACGAAGTGGACGCTCGCTTACGTCCTTCTGGCGCGGCGGGCATGCTGGTGACTACCGCCGATTCCTTTGCTGATTATCAACAAAACGAGGCATGGACCTGGGAGCATCAGGCGCTGGTTCGCGCCCGCGTGGTGTACGGCGATCCTGAGCTACAGGCGCGCTTTGACGCGATTCGTCGGGATATTCTCACCGCCCCGCGGGAGGGCGAAAAACTGCAAACCGAAGTGCGGGAAATGCGTGAAAAAATGCGCGCTCATCTGGGGAATAAGCATCCCGATCGCTTTGATATTAAAGCCGATGCCGGGGGGATCACGGATATTGAATTTATTACCCAGTATCTGGTCCTACGCTATGCCAGTGATAAACCGAAGCTCACGCGCTGGTCCGATAACGTCCGTATTCTGGAACTGCTGGCGCAGAATGACATTATGGACGAGGGAGAGGCGAGGGCGTTAACTCACGCTTACACTACGCTGCGCGATGCGCTACATCACCTGGCGCTGCAGGAACAGCCGGGGCACGTGGCGCCAGAGGCGTTTAGCGAGGAGCGTGAACAGGTCAGCGCCAGCTGGCAGAAGTGGTTGATGGCTTAACTAAAAAACCGGGTGTGCTATTATCGCGCGCAAAGTTTGCGTCTCGCAGGAGAGAGGAATGAAAGTAACGCTGCCAGAGTTTGAACGTGCAGGAGTGTTGGTGGTTGGCGATGTGATGCTGGACCGCTATTGGTATGGACCCACCAGCCGCATTTCGCCGGAAGCGCCGGTGCCGGTGGTGAAGGTGGAAAATATCGAAGAACGTCCTGGCGGCGCGGCAAACGTGGCGATGAACATTGCGTCCCTCGGCGCGACCTCTCGCCTCGTTGGCCTGACCGGGATTGACGATGCCGCCCGCGCGTTGAGTAAGGCGCTGGCCGACGTTAACGTGAAGTGCGATTTTGTCTCCGTCCCGACGCACCCGACGATTACCAAACTGCGCGTGCTGTCGCGTAACCAGCAGCTGATTCGTCTCGATTTTGAAGAAGGGTTCTCCGGCGTCGACCCGCAGCCGATGCACGAACGTATTCAGCAGGCGCTGGGCTCCATTGGCGCACTGGTACTCTCTGATTACGCCAAAGGCGCGCTGACCAGCGTTCAGACCATGATTAAGCTGGCTCGCGACGCGGGCGTTCCGGTGCTCATTGACCCGAAAGGCACGGATTTTGAACGCTATCGTGGCGCCACCCTGCTGACGCCTAACCTCTCAGAGTTTGAAGCGGTAGCGGGTAAATGTAAGGATGAAGAAGAGATCGTTGAGCGCGGGATGAAAATCATTGCCGATTTCGATCTCTCCGCGCTGCTGGTGACCCGTTCCGAGCAGGGGATGACGCTGCTGCAGCCTGGGCGGCCGCCGCTGCATATGCCTACTCAGGCGCAGGAAGTTTATGATGTTACCGGCGCGGGCGACACGGTCATCGGCGTGCTGGCGGCGACGCTGGCTTCCGGCAACACGCTGGAAGAGGCCTGCTATTTTGCCAACGCGGCGGCGGGCGTCGTGGTGGGTAAACTCGGTACCTCTACCGTTTCGCCTATCGAACTGGAGAACGCGGTGCGCGGGCGCTCAGAGACCGGTTTTGGCGTGATGGGCGAAGAGGAGCTGAAGCTGGCGGTCGCCGCGGCGCGCAAGCGCGGCGAGAAAGTGGTGATGACCAACGGCGTGTTCGACATTTTACACGCGGGCCACGTTTCCTACCTGGCGAACGCTCGCAAGCTGGGCGACAGGCTGATTGTGGCGGTGAACAGCGACGCATCAACGAAGCGTCTGAAAGGCGAGTCTCGTCCGGTCAACCCGCTGGATCAGCGTATGATCGTGCTGGGCGCGCTGGAAGCCGTCGACTGGGTGGTCTCTTTTGAAGAGGACACACCGCAGCGGCTGATTGCCGGCATTCTGCCGGATCTGCTGGTGAAAGGCGGCGACTATAAGCCGGAACAGATTGCCGGTAGTGAAGAGGTATGGGCAAACGGCGGCGAGGTGCTGGTGCTCAACTTCGAAGACGGCTGTTCGACGACCAACATCATTAAGAAGATCCAGAAAGATAACAAACAGTAATGTTTTCTCTCCCCACCGTAGCGGCGGTATATCCGGGATTATCGCGCTAAACGCCGCGTAACCGACGATTCCGCTACAAAGTAGTGCAAAAGAGGCCCGCGATCGCCTAATCGCGGGCCTCTTTTTATTTAATGACGGCATAAATGATTTGGCGCAATAAATCACCATGTTGGGCGCATTTTTCGTACAAAAAACGTTAAGGTAAGGATAAATACTGAAGTAAGTAAAAAGCATATGACCAATCAGAACACCAACGGCTGAAGGAGTATGCGTATGAAGAATAACGATATGTATTTAATGAAGAATTTTGATTTCCTGGCCCAGAGTTTCGCCAGAATGAACGCACAAGGTCAGCCCGTCGATCTTCAGGCCATTGTTGGCAATATGGATGAAGCGCATCGTGAATGGTTCTGTCAACGCTATGAGCTGTACTGCCGGCAGGCGAACAGCGCGATGACGCCAGAAGCGGAGCTGGAGCACTAATCAACTTTCCACCTTACCGATATGACAACGGGCCTTGCGGCCCGTTGCTTGTTTTTACTGCTTCTCTTCTGCGTCAGGCGTCGCCGGCGCGCTCAGCGAACGGCTTTCCAGATCGTTAAGACGCTGCTCCAGCAGCGCCAGCTTTTCACGCGTGCGCAGCAGCACCTGCGTCTGCACGTCGAACTCTTCGCGGCTTACCAGGTCCAGGCGAGTTAACTGCGACTGGAGCACCTGACGAATTTTTTTCTCCACGTCTTCCCCCAGATCGCGGAGCCCTTTCGGCATCGATTCATGAACCTGACGGGCGATTTGTTCAATTTTTTTCGGGTCAATCATGGTGGTATCCTGCTCTGGTCGGTTATGGGCTCATTGTAGTGCGATCGTCGGTGCCTATAAACCATAAATGTTTGAAGCTTATGCATTGCCGACGATAGTCAATAGCGTTATAGTGACTTTGCTTATTCTCAGGGCGGGGCGAAATTCCCCACCGGCGGTAAATCAACCATAGCGTTGAAAGCCCGCGAGCGCTTTCTGTGAATGCAGAAAGGTCAGCAGATCCGGTGTAATTCCGGGGCCGACGGTTAGAGTCCGGATGGGAGAGAGTAACGGCTCAGTCGGGTTTCTGCCCGCTTGCGTTGACTTTTGCCGCTAAACCGGCGCTCCTAAGACTGCCCTGATTCTGGTAACCATACAATTAATGAGGTTTTTTTTACCATGAATCAGACGCTACTTTCCTCTTTTGGTACCGCTTTTGAACGTGTGGAACACGCTTTAGATGCACTGCGCGAAGGCCGCGGTGTGATGGTACTTGACGATGAAGATCGTGAAAACGAAGGCGATATGATTTTCGCCGCTGAAACCATGACCGTTGAGCAAATGGCCCTGACTATTCGTCACGGCAGCGGTATTGTTTGCCTGTGCCTGACGGAAGATCGCCGTAAACAGCTCGACCTGCCAATGATGGTTGAGAACAACACCAGCGCCTACGGTACCGGTTTTACCGTGACCATCGAAGCCGCTGAAGGCGTGACCACCGGCGTTTCCGCCGCTGACCGCGTGACCACCGTGCGTGCGGCGATTGCCGATGGCGCGAAGCCGTCCGACCTGAACCGTCCTGGCCACGTTTTCCCGCTGCGCGCGCAGCCGGGCGGCGTGTTGACCCGCGGCGGCCATACCGAAGCGACTATCGACCTGGTGACGTTAGCAGGTTTCAAACCGGCTGGCGTACTGTGCGAACTGACCAACGATGATGGCTCTATGGCCCGCGCGCCGCAGTGCATCGAGTTTGCTCAGCAGCATAATATGGCTGTGGTCACTATCGAAGATTTAGCGGCTTACCGTCGTGAGCACGAACGTAAAGCCAGCTGATCGCTGACATTGCGCCAAATAATAAAGCCGGGTTATCCCGGCTTTATTATTGTCAGTCATGAAATTTTTAATGACTATTGATAATTTATCTTGATGATGACATCTTTACTGAATGGCCCATCGGCCACAGATTCAGACGGTTTTTTAGTGAGTTCGGCGGTATAGTTATGCGTTACTGTTGAAGGTTCACCGGGTATATATGTTGTAAAAGGCATATATTGGTTGAAAAGAACATCAGTATTAGCCGTGTCATCTACGATATTTAATAATAGCCCGTTCCCTATATCCAGATGTGTGGAATCGTAGAGATTTTCATTAATATAGAAACTGGTAGTAATATCAAATCGTTCAGTGCAGCCTGCAGTTTGATCTCGAATAGTTGAAAGACTAAAGTTTTTTTTCAGGACCGGCATGTTTTTTTCGTAGTTATAAATAGCTCCGAAATCAACAGTTTGATTTTCAGGATACAGCTTAACTGATGCTGTGCAGGTCAGAATATGGATATTATCCAGCCCTGAAATATAGTAACGTAAATTTTTAGCGTTGCTAAGCAGGTTCGCTCCCCCTTCACCATCAAACTGCAGTACGTTAATATCGCCAAAATTATAGACCGTTGAGCTATCAGGAGGAATCGCTGCTATTTTAACGTACAGGCGGAAGCGGGCGTTAAAGGTTATATTTTTTTGCAATGACGAACCATTACATACAGGATCATGAAAGATACTTGGGATTAGATAGTGATCCTGTCTATCAAGACAGGCGCCGGTGTTGATCCCTTGATTAATGCCTTCATAATCGACACCGGCATATGTTACGCCAAAAGTAAAATAGGGATTGTTGAGCACATCGCCGCTATTAAAAGCTGATAACTTTATCCACGCATAGATATTTTCTGTGGGTTTCGATGGAGACCATTCGCTCGCGTTATCGCAGTAAACCGTAATGTTAATGTCCGAGCTTTCCCATATCTTTTTCCCTAGCTGGATGTCGTTAGGGATGGTGAATGGGGGGAGAGTTAGCGTTGCGCTCACCGGGCCGCCATAGGTATTTTGATAGCAGTCAACCGCCCACGCAGGGAATGAAAACAGGCAGGCTAATAATGCTAAAAAACTGATTACTTTTTTCATTATTATTCCTTTTTCACCGGTTCGGACTGGCATGTTGCCTGAACAGAGTTGCAGCTGATCTTAAACATATGCAGGCCACCGTAATCGCCAATATAGCCGACCTGGAAATTCGCCGGTAAATTTTTAATTTCCTGGACCGCCTGGCCAAAGGGTTCCGCCATCATGCTGGCGGTTTTCGGTAGCAATGTTTTGCCGTTAACGCCGATATAACCGACAGTAATAAAGTAGGGAGACTTGTTCTTCAGCGTCAATCCACTGGCGGTTCGGCTAATGTCGACTTTGCCGACCAGATTTACCTGTCCATCAGGTATTTCGATAGCCTTTGGTCGCCAGAAAAGTTTAATCCGGCTCTGCATGGCAATCTGCATAACGTTTTTCTGTTCTGAACGCGGCGGAATTTCCCGAATATTGTAATAAAATAGCGATTCTCTGTCGGCAGGAAGCTGCGCCAGCGTTGCTTGCCCCATCAGGCGCACCTGCGCCTGCTCGCCGGCTTCAAGGCGCAACATTGGCGGTATTGCAGTGATATAAGTACGAGATTTTTTATTATCCTTGTCCTCTATCCATGATTGGGCAAGGAAAGGCGTGTCGGGACTCTGGTTGGTCAGACGCACCGAGACGCTTTTATCCGATTGGTTATAAATGATGCGTGTTCTGTCAGGAGATACGGCGGCATTGGCCGCAAAACTGGCGCCCGCCAGGCATAAAATTCCTTTTTTCATTACGTTTATCTTCATTGTCTTCATCCTGAATTAATGTTGAGACTTACACGGTAAAATAACGGCCTGACCATCAGCATTACTGTGGTTAGGTGGTGTAATGTCGCAGGCTTTATCGTTCCATTTGAGCGTCAGGATACTATTTTCCTGCACGCCGCTGAGGTACACGAAGCCATCATCGGCCACCAGTCCGATATCACGACCGGTCGATTTATCTGTCACGGTAACGCCCAACGGCGGATAGCGTCCATCTTCCAGGCGGATGACGCCAATAATTTGATAGCCTTTGGTCGCGCTGAGCGGCATATAACCAATGGCTCCCTCGGTTAGCGTGGTGCGAATAACCGAGTTAGTGACATCGACACCTTCGGGTAGGTTGTTATTATTTACCATTACCGTGGCGGTAGTATAGTTACCCACCGATGGGACCACGGAAATACCAAATATATTAGTCTTACTGCGATTGTTATTCACTTCAACGCCAGAGATGCTATCCGCATCCACCATGACGCGGGAACTATTACCGGGGCTATAATCATGGAATGCCGCCCCATAACGCGTTGCCGTAAACGAACCGTTCCAGCCCGCGCTTAATGTGCGATAGTTGCTGGGCTGCACGCTGCCGTTAACATTTAGCCGGCCCCAGGGAGAGTAGTGTTGGTAATAACCGCGCAAGGCCGCTTCGCCATCGCTATAGTCTTTATCGCTGCCAGATACGGATAAATTCCAGGTATTGTTGCGGTCCGAACTGTCATAGTATGTTGCAGTTTGTGTAGCGGCGTCGTCGCCGTAGCGTTGTAAACTGTAGGTAACATTGCGGTTGTTTTCAAATGGTACTGAAATAGAGAAATAGTATTGATTTTCTTCATCATCGCCCCAGCTCACGCGGCTCATTGCCAGAGAGGCGGACATATTCTTGAAATCGCCAATATCAAAGTTGCGGCTAACGGAGAATGAATAGTTGGTATTGGTATCACTATTCCAGTAGGTATTGCGCGTAATGCTCAGATAGCTGTTTAGCGCCAACGGTTCGATATATTGGTTAAATGAGAGGACATAGCTCTCTTTTTCATTATTGTTGGTATTGTTACCATCACGCGAATTGATATATTCACTCATCGTGACATATTCTTTATCCGAAAAACGATAACCCGCGAAGGTTATCTGACTGCC
Source organism: Klebsiella grimontii (assembly GCF_900200035.1). Taxonomy (GTDB): domain Bacteria; phylum Pseudomonadota; class Gammaproteobacteria; order Enterobacterales; family Enterobacteriaceae; genus Klebsiella; species Klebsiella grimontii. The sequence goes on along the minus strand of NZ_FZTC01000034.1, from coordinate 216,352 downwards.
CGTTTCCTCGAAGCGCTTAGAATAGTTTGCGCGATAGCTGAAGCCGCGCTGCTTGCCTTCATTGTCATCGCGTAAATTGGCCTCTGCCCGCGTGACATCAAAGGAGAGGGAGCCAAAGCTATTCAGGTTAAAGCCGATTCCGCTGGTCGCCGCCTGGTAGTCGTCGGCGGTAACGATCGCGCCGCCGTATAAAGAGATATCGCTCAGCCAGCCCCATGAAATCTCTCCCGTCCAGAAGAGTGGGTTGTTAATGTCGTTGTGGGTGGTTGATGTAGGCTTGCCCACGGAGCTTTTATAACGTATCTGGCCCTGACGCGTCAGAAACGGGATAGAGGCTGAACCGACCTGAAACGTGCTTTTACGCCCATCTTCTTCTTCAATGGTGACATCCAGTTGCCCCTGCAACGTGGTCCCCAGATCGGTAATTGTAAACGGTCCGGGGGAAACGGAAGTTTGATACAAAGTACGGCCGTTCTGTGAAACGGTGACCCTGGCGTTTGTTTGAGCGATGCCGCTTATTTGCGGCGCGTATCCGCGCAGGTCCGGCGGTAGCATCTGTTCGTCGCTCTCCAGTGAAGCGCCGGTAAAATGGAACGTATCGTAGAGATCGGAACTGAGATCATACTGCCCCATGGTGAGTTTCGACGCCAGGGATGGAATAGGGCGGAACAGATAGGTTCGCGGCAGACTGCTGTTGCTGCCGTTGGAGTTATTTTCAGTAAACGACTGATCGTACTGATAATCGCTGCGTAGACGCCATGCGCCTAAGTTGAAACCCAGCGTGCCGTAGGTATTTACGTTTTGGTTGCTGTCGCCATGGCTGGGAACATACTGGCTGGCGTAGAGGTTATAATCCATGATAAAACCAGTAACCCCCACGTCCCAGAACTCCGGCGGGGTCCAGTTTTTGGCCCGATACTTCATCCACGCTTGGGGAACCGTTAAGGTCAGTATCATATTCGCTTTGTCCAGGCGAGTGACCAGGTCCGATTTATGGCTCAGATCGAGGCAACCTTGCGGGTTCAGCGGCTGTAGAGACAAGATAAACGCATCCGCAAAACCAAATTCTGTTAGATGTTCTTGAGTCAGGCAAAGCAGAGACCCATTTTCATTATCCGATTTTATCCATTCGAGATTATAGGCGCGCGGAAGCGTATTTTTGTTTATTTGTACGCGTACTAAATAGGTACCAACAGGGATGTAGCCTTTCTTTTCAAATTGCGAGAGATCGACGTTTTCCCGATCTTCGGCATCGATCATATCTGTATTAAATTCAATGGCATAAATCGACGTTGATAAAGAAAATACCATACATACAGAATAGAGGGCCCGCTTTATTAAAAGAGATAATCCTTTGGGCGTTAAATCGGAATAAATGAGATTACGCATAAAATCCGTTTCTTTTAATAAAGTAGGCCAACAAAGCCGGTGAGTTTTCACCGGCCTGGATTAATCAAGCAAGACAACAAATAGTGATTATTGATAAGCCAGGACGTAGTTTGCCTGAGCGTAAACATCACCTTCGGTAGCTTTTTTGGTCGGAGATTCCATACGTGCGTGGAAGTTCAGATCCTGAGTCGGGTTGGTATCGGTAAACATGACCGGAACTGCGGTGCCCAGAGTAACGGTGTTGTAACCTGCATCCAGGATACGCACGCCAACGTTAGTTGCGCCGCCGTAGTTGTTTTCTTTGGTGTTGGACATCAGGCTAGTGTCGGAAACATCAACGTTAGCAGAGGTAAAAGTCACATTAACTTTGTTAATAGTAGTGGTTTTGCCTTCAGTATCAGTGCTGGTCAGTACGCAATCACGCAGTTGAATAGTGAAGTCAGCAGACTGAGAATACTGGCCGCCATTCAGCACGGTGTCAGCAACCTGACCCAGATTTACGTCAATCTGAGAGCTTTCCGGAGCAACAGAGCAAGGTGCAGTAATTACTGTGCCGGAAAAATTAACGATACCGTGACCCTGATCGATTGCGCTTGCATTAAAAGCAGCTGTAGATAAAAGGGTAGTGGTGGCAACAGCGAGCAGTGTTTTCTTTAACATGGAATATAATCCTTTATAGATTAATCATATCTAGCGAATATAAACAAAATCCTGAAAGTTAAATATTAGAACCTGGGGGTTAATATTAACTTACGGCGCGAAATTATCATGTCACCATCTGTTACACTCGTTATTTATAGTTAACATTTATCTTTAGTTTAAGTTAATATATATGTTATTATTGCGTTTCTTAGACTATAGTCTGAATTGCTAAGCATGTTTAGCGCGATTTTTAACTTTTAATATATTTTATGTGAATGTAACTTCTTCTTTTTGCTATCGGATTTTTATCACCATAATAGCTGTTAACTTAAAATTGTCCTTTACTATAGAATATGCGGCTGACTATTTTTATTACTTAATGTTAAATTGGATAATTTGAACTTATTTCTTATTTGTTATGGATTCACGAGATGAATTGACTATGCCGATCCTGACATAAAATGATTTTATCTGCCAATCAACCATAGACTATGTCTTATGGCGACACGGTTCTTAATATGTAGGTCTTTTAACCCATTAATCTCATAAAGTAGTATGGTCTGGACTACGTTATTGGAGAGCATGACTTTATTCAGTTGGCTGCTAACACCAATTTATTAGTATAATCTATGTATATGGAAAACTCGATACTCATTGTCAGAGTATATAGTTGGTTATTCTCTTTTAATGAATGGTTATGAATAAAATATCCTGCAGAAATATAGCGTTAGTAAGCTTTTCCTGATAGGTAATGATTACGAGCTGGTTAAAAATAGAGCGGGTGCGCTATGCAGAGTTGATCTTGTCATCTACATGCGAATACGCGATATAGAGTGTCTACAAGATGTTCCCTCTTTGTCGACAAATAACAGAGAATGCTTATCGGCTCAGTCAGTATTGAAAGTTTTTGCCAGTAAGCCTCTTTCTGTGACTCACGTTGCCCGTGGACTGATTTTGCAAAACGTTTAAGATGCGGAAAATAAACAGCGTGTAATCATGGTAATTTGTTGAATTTAAATAAAAATTTTAATTTCTATTCTGGTTGCAAACCAATTTTATTGATATTCAAATTTTCTGACGATCATCATCATGCTTATCTGAGTTTATCCTGAATAAAAAGCGCGTAAGGTAAATGCATCCACTATTCTCAACCAAGGATATTACTATGTCACGTATCCGCATGCCGGCACTGTTTTTAGGCCACGGTAGTCCGATGAACGTGCTGGAAGATAACATCTATACCCGCGCCTGGCGGCATCTGGGCGAGACGCTGCCGCGGCCTAAAGCTATTGTGGTGATATCCGCGCACTGGTTTACACGCGGTACGGGAGTGACCGCGATGGAGGCGCCGAAAACAATCCATGATTTTGGCGGTTTTCCACAGGCGCTTTACGATACGTATTATCCGGCGCCGGGTTCACCTGAGCTGGCCCAACGCCTGGTTGAGCTGCTGGCGCCGGTGCCGGTGACGCTGGATAAAGAAGCCTGGGGCTTTGACCACGGTTCATGGGGCGTGTTGATTAAAATGTATCCCGATGCCGATATTCCGATGGTGCAGCTGAGTATTGATAGTACGAAACCCGCCGCATGGCATTTAGAAATGGGGCGTAAGCTGGCTCAGTTGCGTGATGAAGGCATTATGCTGGTGGCCAGCGGCAATGTGGTGCATAACCTGCGTACCGCGCGCTGGCACGGCGAGAATACGCCCTATCCTTGGGCGGAGTCGTTTAATGACTACGTGAAGGCGAACCTCGCCTGGCAAGGGCCCGTGGCCGAGCATCCGCTGGTGAATTACCTGGCGCATGAAGGCGGATCGTTATCTAACCCGACGGCCGAGCACTTTCTGCCGCTGCTGTATGTTCTTGGCGCCTGGGACGGCGAGGAGCCGATCACTATTCCGGTTGAAGGAATAGAAATGGGGTCGTTGAGTATGCTGTCAGTAGTGATTGGCGCTTGAGAAAAAACAAAACCCCGGCAGTAAGCGGTGCTGCCGGGGTTCAATGTTACTCGACGAAAATATGCGGATAAAAGCGCGACAGGTCCTGCGTGATCAGCGCCCGGTCTTCGCGAATGCCAATCCCCGCAGGCTGATCGTTAATTAGCCAGCTGCCGATGAGCGTGTAGCTATCGCCAAACTTCGGCAAAGGATAGAACTCCTGGACGATGGTGCCTTCTTCGCCGTACGGCCCTTCTACCGCTTCCAGCACCTTACCGTTCTCCACGATAGAGACGTTAGCGCCTTCGCGGGAGAAGATAGGCTTGATAACGTACTTGTCCATCTCCGGATGCGCATCTTCGCTGAAATAAGCGGCCAGCAGGTTCGGATGGTTGGGGAACATCTCCCACAGCAGCGGCAGCAGCGCTTTATTGGAGATAATGCTCTTCCATGCCGGCTCCAGCCAGCGCACGCCGGCATCTTCCAGCTTGGTGGAGAACACCTCGCGCAGCATGTACTCCCACGGATAGAGCTTGAACAGATTACCAATCACCTGGTCCTGCAGGTCGGTAAACTGACCTTTTTCGCCAAGACCGATATCTTCGATGTAAAGGAATTCGGTCGCCACGCCCGCTTCTACGGCGCAGTCCTGCAAGTATTGCACGGTACCGCGGTCTTCAATGGTATCGCGGCAGCAGGCCATATGTAGCAGCTGAAAACCGAACTGCTCGCGCAGTTCGCCGAAGCGATCGATCAGCTTCTCCTGAAGGCTGTTGAACTGATCGCTGCCCGCCGGAAGTTGACCGGCGTTGAGCTGATCTTCCATCCAGATCCACTGGAAGAATGCCGCTTCATACAGAGACGTCGGCGTATCGGCGTTGTTCTCCAGCAGCTTCGGCTCACCCACGCCGTCCCACGCGAGATCGAGACGCGAATACAGCGAAGGCTGATGGGTTTTCCACGACTGGCGCACGAAACCCCATGTATGTTTGGGGATGCGAAATTTGGCCATTAATTCATCGCTGGCGACGACTTTCTCTACCGCCTGCAGACACATCTGATGCAGCTCAGCGGTGACGTCTTCGAGCTTCTCAACCTGCGCCAGCGTCAGCTTATAATAGGCTTCTTCACTCCAGTACGGCTCACCGTACATGGTGTGAAAGTTAAAACCATATTCTGTCGCTTTTTCACGCCAGTCCGGGCGCTCGGTAATGCTGATTCTTTCCATGTCGCTTAGCCGCCCATCGAGCGTGAAGAAGAGGAGCTTGCTGAGCTACGCTGCATAGTTGATTGCTTAGCGACCGAGTCGCCAAACCCGCCGCGCGTCACGGTGCTGGTGGTGGCCGGTTTCGGCGCCATCGCGGTTTTCGGCACGTTCATGGTACGGCCCGGCTGCGCTGCGCCGTAGCTCTTACCGCCTGCGTCGGTATATTTACCATACGCCGGGCTGGCCGGATTTTTTGAGCTGAACAGCGGCTGCTGAGCGCCCATTCCGCCGCCCATCATCCGACCCATCATGTAGCCAGCCATCAGCGGCATCCAGAAGCTGCCGCTGCTTTGCGCCTGGGCCTGGTTTTCCGGAGCCATGCCAGCCTGAGCCGGCGCCTGCTGGCACTGACCTTCACCGAATTCGGCGACGCAATCTTCACGAGAGGCGTATTTCGGCGCGGTACGTTCCGCTTCTTTAAGCGCGTTATTGTAAGCGGTGGTGCACTCTGCGGATTTGCTCGGGTTAGCGGCAGAGCAGTCATCGGCGTTTTGATACAGAGAAACCGTTTCATCGCTTTGTTCACAACCGGCGAGCATAAATACCGCCGTCACGGCAAGCGCGACGGGAGTTAAGTGTCGAGCGCTCCAGCTTTTGCGGAAGGAGGCGTGTTTAATATTTTTTGTCCGTTTCATATTTGTCTTCCTGGACCCAGTGGTATGCGTTTTGTTAACGCTCAGGATAGAGGATGAGTGGTGGAAAATGAAGCGAATAGGGGCGGAAAGCGGGGGATCTTTACGTTGCCTTACGTTTAACGCTTCGCTTACCCGGCGGGTAAGCGAAGCGCGGACTGCGCAAACTTGATTACTGGCGGAACGGATTGCTGCCGCTGGTGCTGCGCGCTGATGCCGGTTTTGCCGCGGCGGTGTTGCTGTAGCCGTCAGCGCTGGCATCCTGCTGCGGGTTCTCCGGCGCGACGCTGTCCGGTGAGGTCGGAATCGCTTTACCCAGCGTATTGTTCAGCGCAACCAGGTCCTGCTCGTTCAGCGTACCGAGCGCAGACTTGATATTCAGCTCGTTAATCAGGTAGTTATAACGGGCGTTGGACAATTGCTGTTTGGCGTTATACAGGGTGGTCGTCGCGTCCAGGACATCGACGATGGTACGCGTACCCACCGAATAACCGGCTTCCATGGCATCCAGAGAGCTCTGGGCAGAGACCACGGCCTGTTTGTAGGCATTAATGCTGCTGATGGACGCGTTCACGTTGTTAAACGAGGAACGAACGGTCTGCACCACGCTACGGTGCGCGCTTTCCAGCTGCTCGCTGGCGCCGACAAAGTTGTACTGCGCCTGTTTAACCTGGGAGTTCACCATCCCGCCCTGATACAGCGGCAGGGAGAAGTTCAGGCCGATTTGGTTCTGCCCGATATCTCTGTCCGGCGTTGTGCTTTTGGAACCGCTGTAGCTGCTATTAGATACGTTACTGGACGCGTTTAAATTCAGGGTCGGCAGATGCCCGTCCTGCGCCTGGCGAATTTGCTCGCGCGCCAGATCCTGGCTCAGGCGAGCCTGCAGCAGCGACAGGTTGCGGTTTTCCGCTTCTTTCAGCAGCGCGTTAACCGCTGACGGCTTAGTCGTTTTAAAACCATCGACGTTCAGCGAGGCCAGCTCCGGATAGTAGTTACCGGTCACCTGGCGCAGCTCTTCAACCGCGTTATCGAGGTCGTTGCGCGCGGTCACTTCATTCGCCAGTACGGCATCGTACTGTGAACGGGCGTTCTGCACGTCGGTGATGGCCACCAGGCCAACGTTAAAGCGCTGGGTGGTCTGATCTAACTGGCGATAAATAGCCTGTTTCTGCGCTTCGGTATAGGAGAGCGTATCGATAGCGGCCAGCACTTTAAAATAGGCGGTCGCAGTGTTCAGGATCAGCGTTTGCTGGTCCGTCTGATAAGTGACGTCCTGAATGCCGGCGTTCTTTTCCTGCAGCGTCAGCGCGCGCCATTTCGACATATCGAACAGAACCTGCGTGAGCTGCAGCGAGCCGCTGGTGACGTCGGAATTCTGGTCTTTAGCATCACGGAAGCCGCTGGTATAGGTATAATCAGCACCCAGACCGAGCTGTGGTAGTAATGGGCTACGCGCTTCGTTGATCTTCTCGAATGCGGCATCACGATCGGCTGCTGACTTACGCAGATCAGGGTTGCTGATACGCGCCTGCTGATAAACCTGCAGCAGGTTTTCTGCCTGGCTCATGGCGCTGAAGCCAGTCAGGCCCAGGCCGATAAGGATGGGAAAGAGTTTCTTCATTTGCATTCCTTGTTGTGAAGCATTTAGCGCTACTCAAATTCTAAAAATAATCACTGATTGTATAGAGTCTGTTACCGTAAAAAGTTGGCGTAATGTGCCATGGGGCGGTAATTTGCACCAATCTAACATACGAACCGTAAAACGGTAGCCACACCGCCTATAAATTCATAACTTCATGTTCTACAGGATATCGAAATGAGCGACGTCAATCAGCAGGGGATTACCTTCTCTAAAAACGATGTAGAAATTATTGCACGCGAAACGCTTTATCGCGGTTTTTTTTCGCTCGATTTATATCGTTTTCGCCATCGCCTGTTTAACGGCGGCATGAGTGATGAAGTGACGCGTGAAATTTTTGAGCGCGGGCACGCCGCAGTCTTGCTACCCTTTGACCCGGTGCGCGATGAAGTTGTGCTCGTCGAACAGATCCGTATTGCGGCGTACGATACCAGCGCGAGCCCGTGGCTGCTTGAAATGGTCGCCGGTATGATAGAAGAAGGCGAATCTTCTGAAGATGTCGCCCGTCGTGAAGCGGTGGAAGAAGCCGGGCTTAATGTTGGCCGGATTAAACCGGTCCTGAGCTACCTGGCCAGCCCCGGCGGCACCAGCGAAAGATTGTCTATTATGGTGGGGGAAGTCGATGCCACGACGGCAAAAGGGATTCATGGATTGGCCGACGAAAATGAGGATATTCGTGTCCACGTGGTGAGCCGGGAACAGGCTTACAGATGGGTGGAAGAGGGGAAAATCGACAACGCAGCCTCTGTCATCGCGCTGCAATGGCTGCAACTGCATTATCACAATTTACGCAACGAGTGGACAAAATGAAGCGTTATACGCCTGACTTTCCTGAAATGATGCGCCTGTGTGAAACCAACTTTGCCCAGCTGCGCCGCCTGTTGCCGCGAACGGATGCAGCGGGAGAAAAGGTGAGTTACCAGGTGGGCAACGCGCAATACCGATTAACCATCGTCGAATCGACCCGCTACACTACGTTAGTGGCGATTGAGCAGACGGCTCCGTCGGTGAGCTACTGGAGTCTGCCGTCAATGACGGTACGGCTCTATCACGATGCAATGGTCGCTGAAGTGTGTTCAAGCCAGCAGATCTTTCGCTTCAAAGCGCGGTATGATTATCCTAATAAAAAGTTGCATCAACGCGACGAAAAGCATCAAATTAATCAGTTTTTGGCCGATTGGCTGCGATACTGTTTAGCACATGGAGCGATGGCGATTCCGGTTTGTTAGCGTCGTGAAACCTAAGGACACCATTTGGAAAGCCTGTTAAACCTACCTTTGGCTGGTGAGGCCAGAGTCAGGATATTACAAATTACCGATACTCACCTGTTTGCTGAAAAACACGAAACGCTGTTAGGTATCAATACCTGGGAAAGCTATCAGGCCGTACTGGATGCTATCCACGCCTCACAGCGAGAATGCGACCTGATTGTTGCTACAGGCGATCTGGCGCAAGATCACTCTGCCGCGGCCTATCAGCATTTTGCTGAGGGCATCGCGAGTTTTGCTGCACCTTGCGTCTGGCTGCCGGGTAATCATGATTTTCAACCGGCGATGTATAGCACGCTGCAGGAATCAGGCATCTCCCCCGCTAAACGCGTATTGCTGGGCGACCATTGGCAAATATTGCTCATGGATAGCCAGGTGTTCGGCGTGCCGCACGGCGAGCTGAGCGATTTCCAGCTTGAATGGCTTGAGCAGAAGCTGGCGGAAGTCCCGGAGCGGTATACGCTGCTGCTGTTGCACCACCATCCTATGCCGTCAGGCTGCAGCTGGCTGGATCAGCATAGCCTGCGCAATGCCGGGGCGCTTGATTGCGCGCTGGCCGCGTTTCCTCGCGTTAAGCATCTGCTGTGCGGCCATATTCATCAGGAACTGGATCTTGACTGGAACGGTCGGCGCATGATGGCCACGCCATCCACCTGCGTGCAGTTTAAGCCGCACTGCGCTAACTTCACGCTGGATACCGTCTCTCCGGGCTGGCGCTGGCTGGATCTGCATCCTGATGGCACGTTGACCACTGAAGTTTGCCGCCTTGAAGGCGTGAAATTTCACCCGGATATCGCTTCAGAAGGATACTGATGTCTACGCTTCTCTATCTGCATGGTTTTAACAGCTCGCCGCGCTCGGCAAAAGCGACTGCGCTGAAAGAGTGGCTGGCGCGGACCTATCCTGACATCTCAATGGTGATACCGGAGCTCCCGGTTTACCCCGCGCAAGCGGCGGAATATCTGGAGGCCATCGTGCTGGAGCACGGCGGCGAACCGCTAGGCGTTGTCGGTTCCTCGCTGGGGGGATATTACGCGACCTGGCTATCGCAGTGCTTTATGCTGCCGGCGGTGGTCGTGAACCCTGCGGTGCGCCCGTTTGAGCTATTGAACAATTTCCTTGGCCCCAATGAGAATCCATACACGGGGCAGCAATATGTGCTAGAGTCTCGCCATATTTACGATCTCAAAGTCATGCAAATTGACCCGCTGGAAGCGCCGGATTTAATCTGGTTATTGCAGCAAACGGGCGATGAAGTGCTTGATTACCGCCAGGCCGTTGATTATTTCGCCTCCTGCCGACAGACGGTAGAGGAGGGCGGTAATCACGCATTTGTTGGCTTTGAAGATCATTTCACTCAGATTATCGATTTTCTGGGCCTGCGCTGAGCGGTTCGGAACGACCTACGAATACACACCATGACGCAATCTTCATATAACGCTGATGCCATTGAGGTACTCACCGGGCTAGAGCCGGTTCGCCGCCGTCCGGGAATGTACACTGATACCACACGTCCAAATCATCTTGGTCAGGAAGTTATTGATAACAGCGTGGATGAGGCCCTGGCCGGTCACGCGAAACGCGTGGAGGTCATTCTCCATGCCGACCAGTCGCTGGAAGTTATCGATGATGGCCGCGGAATGCCGGTGGATATCCATCCTGAAGAAGGGGTTCCGGCAGTTGAACTGATTCTTTGCCGCCTGCACGCGGGGGGGAAATTCTCCAATAAGAACTACCAGTTCTCCGGCGGCCTGCACGGCGTAGGGATTTCAGTGGTCAACGCCCTATCGAAACGCGTTGAAGTGAACGTGCGCCGCGACGGTCAGATCTACAGCATCGCCTTTGAAAATGGCGATAAAGTAGAAGATCTCCATGTGACCGGCACCTGCGGTAAGCGCAATACCGGTACCAGCGTGCACTTCTGGCCGGATGAAAGCTTTTTTGACAGCCCGCGTTTTTCCGTCTCACGCCTCTCGCATTTGTTAAAAGCCAAGGCCGTTCTTTGCCCGGGCGTAGAGATTGTTTTCCGCGATCTGGTCAACGACAGTGAACAACGCTGGTGCTACGCCGATGGACTGACCGACTATCTTAGCGAAGCGGTTAACGGCCTGCCTCTGCTGCCGGAAAAACCGTTCGTCGGCACCTTCTCTGGCGATACCGAAGCGGTCGACTGGGCGTTGCTGTGGCTGCCGGAAGGCGGCGAGCTGCTGACCGAAAGCTACGTCAACCTGATCCCTACCATGCAGGGCGGCACCCACGTTAACGGTCTGCGTCAGGGTTTACTGGACGCTATGCGCGAGTTCTGCGAATACCGGAACATCCTGCCGCGCGGCGTGAAGCTATCGGCGGAAGATATCTGGGAGCGCTGCGCTTACGTGCTTTCCGTGAAGATGCAGGATCCGCAGTTTGCCGGGCAAACCAAAGAGCGCCTCTCTTCACGTCAGTGCGCCGCGTTTGTTTCCGGCGTCGTTAAGGACGCGTTCAGCCTGTGGCTAAACCAGAACGTCCAGTCGGCGGAGCTGCTGGCGGAAATGGCGATTTCCAGCGCCCAGCGTCGTCTGCGCGCGGCGAAAAAAGTGGTGCGTAAAAAGCTCACTAGCGGTCCTGCCCTTCCCGGCAAGCTGGCAGATTGCACCGCTCAGGATTTGAATCGGACCGAACTGTTTCTTGTGGAAGGAGATTCCGCCGGCGGCTCTGCCAAGCAGGCGCGCGACCGCGAATACCAGGCGATCATGCCGCTGAAAGGTAAAATCCTTAACACCTGGGAAGTCTCTTCCGATGAAGTGCTCGCTTCCCAGGAAGTGCATGATATTTCCGTCGCGATTGGTATCGATCCGGATAGCGATGACCTGAGCCAGCTGCGTTACGGCAAGATTTGTATTCTGGCTGACGCCGACTCCGATGGTCTGCACATCGCGACGCTGCTGTGCGCGCTGTTCGTCAGGCACTTCCGCACTTTGGTTAAACACGGCCACGTTTACGTGGCGCTGCCGCCTTTGTACCGTATCGACCTCGGCAAAGAGGTTTACTACGCGCTGACGGAAGAAGAAAAAGCGGGCGTGCTCGAGCAGCTCAAGCGTAAGAAAGGCAAACCGAACGTACAGCGCTTTAAAGGGCTGGGCGAGATGAACCCGTTGCAGCTGCGTGAAACTACCCTGGATCCGAATACCCGCCGTCTGGTACAGCTGATTATCAACGATGAAGATGAACAGCAGACAACCGCTATGATGGATATGCTGTTAGCGAAGAAGCGCTCTGAAGATCGGCGTAACTGGCTGCAGGAGAAGGGCGATCTGGCGGATATCGAAGGGTAACGCAGGCGAATGCCGGACGGCGGCTCGCGTGCCCCGTCCGGGATACAGTTTTAAATTTTATGTCTTTTCCGGTACTGCAGCGGCGTTTCGCCAATGCCCTTGCCGAACGCGCTGATAAAATAGGTGACATCTGAAAACCCGACCATTCGGGCGATCTCGCGCACGCTCTGCTGGCTATGCAATAGCGCCTCGCACGCTTTTCTTAGGCGTATCGTATTGAGATAATTGACAATACTTTCGCCCGTTTCCTGATGAAAGCGGCGCGAAATATAGCTCTTCGATTTACCCAACTCTTCCGCCAGCCTGCTCAGGCTAAATTTTCGCATGTAATTCTCGTCAAGCCAGAACATCACCTGGCTTGCGGTACCATCGGTTATTCCCGACATGCTGGGATGATCTTCGCTCAGCATGCTGAGTAAAGAGAGCAGCAGACAGGAAACCTGCTCGCTATTTAGCGGCGAGTCTCCGGCCAGCTTTTCATAGCGGCTGAATAAAAAATCGATGTGGGGGTGAATATCGGCGATGTCCACTACCCAGGATTGGCCCGCTCGCTGGGTCAGATTATGGAGCCGCTGGCGGGAGTAGGGGAAATCACGTAATCCTTTCAGCAGGGCATACTGGTCGAGATGAATGATGGTTCGCCGGTAACGATCCTGCGCCTGCTCATCCACGATGATTTTATGCAGCGTAAAGGGAGGGAAGAAAAACATCCTCCCCGGGCGCATGGTGTATTGCTTATGATCGACAATCACCACGCCGAACCCCTCCTCTACGTACAGTACTTCAAGACACTGATGCCAGTGATGATAGCGGACCGTATTGGCGAATAACCGGCTAAACGACGCCGTTGCGTCATTGAGGGTTATCAGTTCCAGACGTTCTTCATTTAAGGTCTGCGCCATAGTGCAATAAATTTAAACTTTTGCAGGGATTATTCGTTTTATAAACTACCTTTTTAAATTTTATCAATTGCTGTTTTATTTTTATCCTGCCGGTGTGACTGAGGTAACATTTCTCATCCCCGGCGATTCACTATGCTTTGCCCATTAAATCAGGGGGGAGCTATGTGGTCGGCAACGAAAGAAAAATCAAATCCATTGTCATCGCGTGACGACGTTATTCGCGCTGTTACAACGATGCTGAGCGCGCTCGACGCCCAATTTCCGGCCGGTCAGGCGCAGTTCACGCTCGGCGATACCTGCGCGCATTATGATACGAATATTGCCGGTATGGAGGGGTTATCCAGAGCGCTATGGGGGCTATTTCCGCTGTGGGCGGGCGGTGAAGAGACGCCTTTTGCTGAGAAATATATCCAGGCGATTAAGCTAGGTACCGATCCCGATAGCCCACAGTATTGGGGCGATACGGGGCCATACGATCAGCGGCTGGTGGAGATGGCGGCCTACGGTCTGGGCCTGGCGTTACTGCAGACGCGCCTGACGGATGTATTCAGCGAAAAGGAACTGGCGAATTTCCACCGCTGGCTGAATCAAATCACCGATGCGCAGATGCCCGACAGCAACTGGAACTATTTCGCTATTATCGTTCAGCTTGGGTTTAAGCGCGCGGGATTAGCCTTCGATCAGGCCGCCATCGATCGCCGGTTTGCGATGATGGAAGCCTACTATTTGGGCGAAGGATGGTACTCCGATGGGCCGGGGCGGCCAAAAGATTACTACATCTCTATGGCTTTTCATTTTTACGGCCTACTGTACGCCACCCTGAGTCCGGATGATGCAGAGCGGGCCGCCACGTTACGCGAACGCTCCCGTTTGTTTGCCCGGGATTTTATCTATATGTCGGCGGCGGATGGTTCATCCGTACCCTTTGGGCGCAGTCTGACCTATCGTTTCGCCATGATTGCCTTCTGGAGCGCGGTGGCGTTTTCCGGGGTGGACGAATTTTCTCCTGGCGTGGTGAAAGGACTGATCCTACGCCATTTACGCTGGTGGCAGCAGCAGCCGATTTTCGATCGCGACGGTATTCTGACGCTGGGTTTTGCCTATCCCAATCTGGCGATGTGCGAGGACTATAATTCGCCCGGGTCCCCTTACTGGGCGCTGAAGGTTTTCCTGATTCTGGCGTTACCGGCAGATCATGATTTTTGGCTAGCGGAAGAGTTACCGCTGCCGCCGCTGGCTAAGGTGCGCGTGATACCCCAAGCGGCGCAAATTTTGCAGCACGATCGCCATTCTCGCCATGTAACGATGCTGACGTCGGGCCAGCTGGAGTTAAATAATTACGTCAATACCGAAGCCAAATATACCCGGTTTGCCTACTCCAGCCGCTTTGGTTTTACCCTTGAGCGGGGGCGGTATGGCCTTAAGCATGCCGCCTGCGACTCGATGCTCCTGCTATCTGACAACGATAATTACTGGCGCGGACGGCGCGAATGCGAGGAAGTGACGGTAGCGGAGAACGCGATTTTCTGCCGCTGGTCGCCGTGGTCAGACGTACATATCCGCACCTGGCTTATCCCCTGCGGCGACTGGCACGTTCGGGTACACCACATTGCCAGCGCTCGACGGCTACAGTCCGTGGAGGGGGGCTTTGCGGTACTGAAGGCGGAGCCCTGCCTGGAGGCCGGCAGCAGCCTGATTCTGGCCAGCAATGGGAGCAGCATGATAGCCAATCTTGCTCCCGGCATCGCCAGGCAGGGCGAGGCCGTTATCACGCCGCCCAATAGCAGTATTATGTTTGCGCCCTGCGCGGCCATTCCCACTTTATCCACCGAGCTGGCTCCTGGCGAACATTGGTTGGCCTGTGCGGTTATCGCCAGCGCTGAGATAAATAAAGTTTTTGCCGATATGCCGTTACTCATTCGACAAGATCGCCGCTTTATTATTATGGATAGCCAAAAAGAAACCCAGCAAACTATTTATTTTTAAACGCGGTCGGGCTAACGCCCGGCAACTCATTATTCGATTTTTTACATGCTTTCGCTGAGGATAGTATGGAAAGTACCTATACGAATAACAAAGTTGAGTATTACAAAATAAGCGCCTTCATTTTTCTGTATTTTTTCACCTGGTCTGCCAGTATTGGCCTGCTCGCCATATGGTTAGGGCAAAAAGCGAATCTAAGCGGCGCGGTTATTGGCACCGTCTTTGCCGTAAATGGCGTATTTTCAGTTGTTCTTAAACCCATTTATGGCTATATACTTGATAAAATAGGGATGAGTAAATATCTGCTCTATTTTGTGGTGCTGATGTCGGCATTAATGGCGCCTTTTTTTATTTATGTTTATCAGCCGCTACTGTTAACCAAGACGATGCTGGGTATTATTGTCGGTGCGATCTATTTAAGCTTCGCCTGGTATGCGGGCGTCGCGGCCTGTGAATCCTATACCGACCGTTACAGCCGTCTGAACAATATGGAGTTTGGGCAAATTCGCATGTGGGGATCGCTCGGATGGGCGGTAGCGTCTTCTTTCTCTGGCCTGCTGTTTAACCTCTCGCCAGCGTATAACTTTATCCTGGGAAGCGTCACGTCGATAGTGATGCTGGCCGTTTTATTAAGCCTGAAAGTCAACGAAAATGCGGAGAACGCCGCGCAGGTGCTGGTCAAAGATAAAATTTCTCCGGCGGATGTTTATACCCTTCTGCGTAACCGTAAATTCTGGGCATTCTGCCTGTACGTGGCCGGGGTGGCGTGGATGATGTTTATCGCGGAGCAGCAGTTTTCGCGCTATTTTGTCACGTTCTTTGCCGATGTCCATAAAGGCAACGCCATTTTTGGTTATCTGGGAACGGTACAGTCCGGGATGGAATTTATTATGTATATGGTCATTCCATTCTTTGTTAACTACATTGGCGCAAAACGTGGATTATTAATTGTTGGCCTGCTGGTAGGCGCCAGGTTGGTGATTTCTGGCCTGTGTGATTCCCATCTGTTGATTTCGCTATTAAAACCATTGTATGGCCTGGAAATATGCCTGCTGTTGGTTTCAGTATTTAAGTATATCGCCGAGCACTTTGACAAACGCGTTAATGCAACGATGTATTTGTTAGGTTATCAGGCGATGTTATATGTTGGTAATGTGGTCGTCTCGTCACCTGCCGGGTTTATGTACGATCGTATCGGGTTTGAGAAAACGTATATTATTATGGGCATGATTGCGCTGGTTTTTACCGTGATATCGGCATTTACCTTATCGTCATGCCAGAGTAAACGGCGCAGCTCTGCCACCCTCAATGTTTCAGAAAATAACGCATCAAAATAAGCTAAGCGATAAGGAACCGAAATATGTTAAATAATATCGTAGAGGAACCATTGCGCGATTTCCCCGGCGAGCCGATCTCAATGGATTGCTTCCGGGAAGAAATGAAGCGGGCGCGTGAAGATGTCCTTGAACTGATTGGCCGTCATTTAACGGAATTCGGTGAACAATTTCCCGCTGAGACCTGCGTCGAAGGTTATTATCCGTTGACTGAAAACGTCGAGTGGACGACCAGTTTTTGGACCGGACAGCTATGGCTGGCGTGGGAGATGAGCGGTGAAGATAAGTTTCGCCAGATGGCGGAGAAAAACGTGCGGACTTTCGGTCTGCGTATTGCAGGGCGTCACGACACCAATACGCATGATTTGGGCTTTCTCTACACGCTTTCCTGCGTGGCGGCCTGGCGTTTAACCGGTAATCGCGACGCGCGCGGGTTCTCCCTGATGGCGGCGGAGGCTCTGTTGGAGCGCTTTCACGCGAAGGCGCAGATTATTCAGGCCTGGGGCGATCTCAACGATCCCGCCCAGGCCGGGCGGATGATTATTGACTGCACGATGAATCTGCCGCTGCTTTATTGGGCAAGCGAGCAAACGGGCGACCCGCGCTTCAGGGATGCGGCTCTGGCGCACGTCAGGCAATCGGCGGCTTTTCTGGTACGTGAAGATGCTTCGACCTGGCACACCTATTATATGGATGTTGTCAGCGGGAAGCCGCGCTATGGGAATACTCAGCAGGGTTATGCCGATGATTCCTGCTGGTCCCGCGGCCAGGCGTGGGGAATTTATGGTTTTCTGCTCAGCTATATCTATACCGGCGACAGGGCGCTGGTCGGCCTGGCAAAAAAACTGGCCAACTATTTCCTCAACCGCCTGCCAGAGGACTATGTCTGTCATTGGGATCTGGCGCTGATAAACACCGATGCGCTGCGAGACTCTTCTTCGGCTGCTATCGCCGTATGCGGTCTGCTGGAGTTGGTTAAGCAGTTGCCAACGACCGACCCGGATCGCGAACGCTATCAACAGTGGGCGATGGCGATAATGGCCTCGCTGACGAAGGGCTATCTGATGGCAAAAAGTGACAAGGGTAATGGTTTACTCAAGCACTCGGTCTACCATCTGGCGAGTAATAAAGGCGTCGATGAGTGCTGTAGCTGGGGGGACTATTTTTACGTTGAAGCGCTGATGCGCATGACGCAGAGCTGGAAACTGTACTGGTAACGCTATTGCCCGGTAGCGTGCGCTTACCGGGCGGCCAGCGTTGCTTAAATGCCCGCTTCCAGAATACGAATGCTCATCTCCAGCACGTCGCCTTTCACGGCTTCGCTGTAGGCTTTCATGTGCGGGGTCTGCAGGTGCGCTTCAAGATGCGCGACGCTTTCCCACTGCTCGACCATCACAATTGAGTCCGGCGAGGTGGTCTGAAAACTGACGCCAGCGGCGTGATCCACCAGCGGCGCATAGCCGTGGCAGCCCTCTTCCTGGAGAACGGTCGGGGTAATTTTTGCGAACTGATCCAGCACCGCCTGGCGGTGGTGTTGGCCCGGACGAGTGCGAATTTCAGCGATCACTGTCAACATGGTTAACTCAACTCCTTCTGTCTATTCTCATCATACTTCAAGCCGCCGCTCGGTTAGCCGCGCTTGTCGTCTTTTCATAACTCATTACAGTTAACCAAAAATTTCAGCCAGATGCTTGCGATATTCTGCCGTATAACGCGGAACATCGGGCATTTTGATCACATCGTTGGCGATGAAGGTCGGCAGGGCGCTCATCCCGAGGAACTGGTTGGCCTTATGGAACGGCAGGTAAACGCCATCGACGCCAACGCCGTGGAAGAACTGATCTTTCTCGGTGAAGGCTTCCATCGGCGCGTTCCAGGTCAGGGACAGCATATATTTTTTGCCCTGAATCAGGCCGCCGGAGCCATATTTCTTACTGGCATCGGAGCGGGTGCGGCCATCGCTGGCATACAGCGCGCCGTGACCTTCGGTAAAGACGTCATCGATGTACTTTTTCACCGTCCACGGCGCGCCCATCCACCAGCCCGGCATTTGCCAGATAACGGAATCGGCCCACAGGAAGTTTTGCACTTCGGTTTTCACGTCGTAGTCGCTATCGGCGCGGACCACTTTAACATCATGCCCGAGGTCGCGCAGATAGGTTTCCGCGACTTCAGTCAGGGTGTCGTTCAGCTGGCCGTTAGAGTGGCCGAACTTTTTTGCGCCATTAATAATCAGGATGTTGCTCATTTTTTATCCTCAACTTTTCAATTTTGTGGTTAATTTTACCCCGTCGGGCAGAGCGGTAAAATGAGCAAAATGTGCAAAGTCTTTTGCTTTTATAGCAATAATGCCGCTACCAGCGAATGCGCGCCTCGAATCCGCCGTCCCGGGCGTTGCCGAAACTTGCTGTCATCCCGTGCAGCGCGGCGATACGTTTGACGATGGAGAGCCCGAGGCCGCTGCCGGGCTGCTCCTGGCCAGGAGGACGATAAAAGCGCTCGCCGACGCGCGTCAGGGCCTCGGCGCTGATGCCCGGGCCGTTGTCGCGTACGCGGAATTCACCGGCATCCAGGGTGAT
Organism: Klebsiella grimontii; assembly: GCF_900200035.1. GTDB lineage: Bacteria > Pseudomonadota > Gammaproteobacteria > Enterobacterales > Enterobacteriaceae > Klebsiella > Klebsiella grimontii. The sequence continues at coordinate 197,467 of NZ_FZTC01000034.1, read as the reverse complement.
GTCGACCTGGCTTCCGGCGGGGCTGTAGCGCACGGCATTATCTAAAAGATTGCGCACCAGCAGGCTTAGCAGCAGCGGCTGCCCGGTGCGCATGATGCTCTTTGCGTTCAGGTGCAGGCGCAGCTCAACTCCGGCCAGCTGCGCCGGGTGGTACATCTCCATGACCGCCGACTGGAGCAGTTCATCAAGAGCGATCGTTTGAACATCATCCAGCTGCGCCAGCGAATCCAGGCGCGATAGAGTCAGTAGCTGGTCGACCAGGCGGGTTGCGCGATCGATACCCTGATGGAGCTGCTCCAGCGCTTTATCCAGCCCTTGCGGATCGTCCAGCGAGAGCTGGGCCACTTCGGTCTGCACCTTCAGCGCCGCCAGCGGGCTGCGCAGTTCGTGGGCGGCATCGGAGGTGAAGCGACGCTCGCGGATCATGGTGTCGTGCGTCCGGGTAAAGAGCTGATTTAGCGCGTCGACCAGCGGACGGACCTCATTAGGCACGTTGTCGCTATTTAGCGTTTCGGCGGAATCCGGCGCCCGGGTGCGCAGCGTGGTGGCCAGCTTTTTCAGCGGCGCCAGTTCCCGGCTTAACAGCACGATGAGCAGTAAAAACATCAGCGGCAGCGCCACCAGCCAGGGCGTAAGCTGTGAGGTGACGATATCCAGCGCCATCTCGCGGCGGTAATCCCACTCCTGGCCGACGACGATACGATGGCGCCCGTCGCGGGTGGTGAGCCACAGAAAGCGCCACTCGTCATCGTCGCCGCGCAGATAGCCGTCGCTGAACCCCTCCCGGTCGTTACCCCACAGGATATCCTGGCCATTTTCGCCATCGTTAAGCACCATTTTGCCGTCGGTGGTAAAGATAGCGAAAGCCAGCGCATCGTCGTCGAGATGGCCGTGCTTGACCTTTTTCTTCGTCCGCACCTGCGGCGCGAGAGTATGCAGCTCGTCGAAATTCATCGCGCTTAGGCGGCGGGCGAAAAGCAGCTGCTGCGTATCGAACAGCTTATCCAGCTTGTCGGTGGTCTGTTGCCAGGCCACAAAGCTGGCCATGCCCCAGGCGGCGCTGGTCAGCAGCAAAAAAAGCAGCGTCAGGCGGACCCGCAGGCTCAGTTTTCCCAGCCGCTTCATGCGTCCCCCAGGGTATAGCCGATGCCGTGTACGGTACGAATGAAAGCGCTGCCGAGCTTACGGCGCAGATGATGGACGTGCACTTCTATGGCGTTGCTGGAGACGTCGTCATCCCAGCTATAGAGCTTTTCTTCAATAAGCTTACGCGGCAGCACGCGTCCGGCATTGCGCATCAGCAGCTCCAGCAGAGCAAACTCCTTTGGCTTGAGCGCCAGGCTCTCGCCGTTCAGGGTGGTTGTGAGTCGGCCTGGATCGAGGACCACATTGCCGTGCCGCAGTTCGCTGCTGCTTTGGCCGTGGGCGCGGCGCATCAGCGCTTCCAGGCGCGCGGCAACTTCAACCAGCGCGAAAGGTTTGCAAAGATAGTCATCGGCGCCGAGCCGAAGCCCTTCGACACGCTGGCTGAGCGCGTCGCGGGCGGTCAGGATCAGTACCGGTTCGTGGCGGCCTTTGTCGCGCCATTCGCGCAGAATATCCAGCCCATCGATACCGGGGAGCGTCAGGTCCAGGACAATGGCGTCGTACGGGGCGTTGTACAGCGCGGCTTTGCCTTCCTCGCCGCGGGTAAACCAGTCGACGCTGAAGCCCAGTTTGGCCAGTCCGGTTTTGAGGCCGTCACCGATCAGTTTGTCGTCTTCCACCAGTAAAATGCGCATTCTCCTGCTCCTGTGTCCCTCGGCTATTCCAGCAGTAAAGCGCGTCGCGGCGCGCGCTGTACAGGAAAAAAAATTATTTTTTCCGCTTAAGAAGTTGTTAAGTTTTGCCCGGTGTAATAGTGACGATATAAACACAAAGGGAGAACACATCATGAAGAAAATCGCCGCAATGACCGCTATCATCGCCTTAGTTTCCATGCCGGTACTGGCCGCTGAGCAGGGCGGATTTTCCGGACCTGGATCCGCGCCAACCAGCCAGACGACCACGCAAAACGGCGGGTTCATTGGCCCGAACGGGAGCGTAACAACGGTCGCCAATGCGAAAACCCTGCGTGACGATACCTGGGTGACCCTGCGCGGTAAAATCGTGGAGCGTATTTCCGACGACCTGTATAAATTCCAGGACAGCTCCGGCATCGTGAACGTCGATATCGATCATAAGCGCTGGAACGGCGTGACCGTAACCCCGCAGGACACGGTAGAGATTCAGGGTGAAGTCGATAAAGACTGGAACTCTGTGGAAATCGACGTAAAGCAGATTCGTAAAATCGCGCAATAATATTTGGCCCCGATCTCATGTCGGGGCATAACCCGTGAATCAGGGATCCTCAACCGGCCTAACGCCCTGTGACTCAGGGCGTTAGATAGGGTATTATCGCCGGTAGTTTTGCCGTCCGAACGGCCGGTACGCAGATTGAGGATTCACGATTAATGAGCGATATGGCAGAGCGCCTCGCGCTGCATGAATTTACGGAAAACGCCTACCTTAACTACTCCATGTACGTCATCATGGACAGGGCGCTGCCGTTTATTGGCGATGGCCTGAAGCCGGTCCAGCGTCGCATCGTCTATGCGATGTCTGAACTGGGTCTGAACGCCAGCGCTAAATTCAAAAAGTCCGCCCGCACCGTCGGCGACGTTCTGGGTAAATACCATCCGCACGGCGATAGCGCGTGTTATGAAGCCATGGTGCTGATGGCGCAACCCTTCTCTTACCGCTATCCGCTGGTCGACGGTCAGGGGAACTGGGGGGCGCCGGACGATCCTAAATCCTTCGCCGCGATGCGTTATACCGAATCCCGTTTGTCGAAGTATGCTGAACTGCTGCTGAGCGAACTGGGGCAGGGCACCGTTGACTGGGTACCGAACTTTGACGGCACCCTGCAGGAGCCGAAAATGCTGCCTGCGCGCCTGCCCAATATTCTGCTCAACGGCACTACCGGCATCGCCGTCGGCATGGCGACGGATATTCCGCCGCACAACCTGCGTGAAGTCGCTCAGGCGGCCATTACCCTGATTGAAAAACCGCAAACGTCGCTCGACGATCTGCTGGATATCGTACAGGGGCCGGATTATCCGACCGAAGCGGAAATCATTACCCCCCGCGCCGAGATCCGTAAAATCTACCAGAATGGCCGCGGTTCGGTGCGTATGCGCGCGGTGTGGACGAAAGAAGACGGCGCGGTGGTGATCAGCGCCCTGCCGCATCAGGTTTCCGGCGCCCGCGTGCTGGAGCAGATCGCCGCCCAGATGCGCAATAAAAAGCTGCCGATGGTGGATGACCTGCGCGACGAATCGGATCACGAAAACCCGACTCGCCTGGTGATTGTCCCGCGTTCTAACCGCGTGGATATGGAGCAGGTGATGAACCACCTGTTCGCGACGACCGATCTGGAAAAGAGCTACCGTATCAACCTGAATATGATCGGTCTCGATAACCGTCCGGCGGTAAAAAACCTGCTGGAAATCCTCTCGGAATGGCTGACTTTCCGTCGCGATACCGTACGCCGTCGTCTCAGCTACCGTCTGGAAAAAGTCCTCAAGCGCCTGCATATCCTGGAAGGTTTGCTGGTGGCGTTTCTGAATATCGATGAAGTTATCGAAATTATCCGCCACGAAGATGAGCCGAAACCGGCCCTGATGTCGCGCTTCGGCATCAGCGAAACCCAGGCGGAAGCGATTCTGGAGTTAAAACTGCGCCATCTCGCCCGACTGGAAGAGATGAAGATCCGCGGTGAACAAAGCGAGCTGGAAAAAGAACGCGACCATCTGCAGGCCATTCTGGCTTCAGAACGCAAGATGAATAACCTGCTGAAGAAAGAGCTGCAGGCCGACGCTGACGCCTACGGCGACGATCGCCGTTCGCCGCTGCGCGAGCGTGAAGAAGCGAAAGCGATGAGCGAGCACGATATGCTGCCGTCCGAGCCGGTCACTATCGTTCTGTCGCAGAGCGGCTGGGTTCGTAGCGCCAAAGGTCATGATATCGACGCGCCGGGGCTGAACTATAAAGCGGGCGACAGTTTTAAAGCCGCAGTGAAAGGGAAGAGCAATCAGCCGGTGGTCTTCATTGACACCACCGGGCGCAGCTACGCGATTGACCCGATCACCCTGCCGTCCGCACGCGGGCAGGGCGAGCCGCTCACCGGTAAGCTGACGCTGCCGCCGGGGGCGACGGTGGAACATATGCTGATGGAGGCCGATGATCAAAAACTGCTGCTGGCTTCCGACGCAGGCTACGGGTTTATTTGTACTTTCAACGATCTGGTTGCGCGCAATCGCGCCGGTAAGACGTTGATTAGCCTTCCGGATAACGCCCACGTGATGCCGCCGCTGGTGATTGAGGACGAGTCCGATATGCTGCTGGCCATTACCGCCGCCGGCCGCATGCTGATGTTCCCGGTCAGCGACCTGCCGCAGCTGTCGAAAGGCAAAGGCAACAAGATTATCAACATCCCGTCGGCGGAAGCGGCTGCGGGCCAGGATGGCCTGGCGCATCTGTTTGTCCTGCCGCCGCAAAGTACGCTGACGATTCACGTCGGCAAACGGAAAATCAAACTCCGTCCGGAAGAGCTGCAAAAAGTCACCGGCGAGCGCGGCCGCCGCGGCTCTCTGATGCGCGGACTGCAGAAGATCGACCGGGTGGAGATTGATTCACCGCGTCGCGCCTCCGCGGGCGATAGCGAAGAGTAGGATGACCCTCCCTCGCAGTTCGGCGGGGGAGGTTAATATTTACCGCAAAATCGTTGTTTATTCAGGCATTGCGATTAACAATATCCGCCAGCATCGTTCGGGTGCTTAACGCGCTTTGCAATGATGCCCGATGCCTGCAATCTGCGAAACAGCGAGTATAATTCTAAGCGGTTTGGGTTTTAGAGGTAGCTATGCTATTTATTTTTCGACTAATTATCGTTGTCATCTATTGTATTCTGGTCTGCATCTTCGGCTGTATTTATTGTCTGTTCAGTCCGCGTAATCCTAAGCACGTCGCCACCTTCGGTCACCTGTTTGGCAAACTGTCGCCGGTTTTCGGCCTGAAAGTCGAGCTGCGCAAGCCGGCCGATGCGGAAAGCTACGGCAACGCCATCTATATCGCTAACCACCAGAATAACTATGATATGGTGACGGCATCAAATATCGTGCAGCCGCCGACCGTTACCGTGGGTAAAAAGAGCCTGGCGTGGATCCCATTTTTCGGCCAGCTCTACTGGCTCACGGGGAACCTGCTGATTGACCGCAATAACCGGGCAAAAGCGCACGGCACTATTGCCGAAGTCGTGAACGCGTTTAAAAAGCGCAATATCTCTTTTTGGATGTTTCCGGAAGGGACCCGCAGTCGCGGTCGCGGTCTGCTGCCTTTTAAAACCGGCGCTTTTCATGCGGCTGTCGCTGCTGGCGTGCCCATTATTCCGGTGTGCGTGTCTAATACATCGAATAAAATTAATCTCAATCGCCTGAATAACGGTCTGGTGATTGTAGAAATGCTGCCGCCGGTAGACACCAGCCAGTATGGAAAAGAGGGCGTTCGCGCGCTGGCGACACACTGTCGCGAGCTGATGTCCGCTAAAATCGCTGAGCTGGATAAAGAAGTTGCCGAACGCGAAGCGGCCGCAAAGAAATAACACAGGAAACGCCGCGAACCGCGCGCGTATTGCTGGCGGGAAACGAATTCCCTTGTTAATTAGTCAGTATTTCATGGAGTAAATATGTCACTCAGTCGGCGTCAGTTCATTAAGGCTTCAGGCGTAGCGCTGTGCGCAGGCGCCGCGCCGCTGAAGGCACAGGCCGCTGGTCAGCAGCCTGCGCTGCCGATCCCTCCTCTGCTGGAGTCCCGCCGCGGGCAGCCGCTATTTTTGACGCTACAGCGAGCGCACTGGTCGTTTACGCCCGGAACCCGCGCATCGGTGTGGGGGATTAACGGCCGCTATATGGGGCCAACTATTCGTGTCTGGAACGGCGACGATGTGAAGCTGATTTACAGCAACCGCCTGACGGAAAACGTCGCGATGACCATCCGCGGTCTGCAGGTCCCCGGTCCGCTGATTGGCGGCGCCGCGCGCATGATGTCCGCCAACGCCGACTGGGCTCCGGTACTACCAATCCGCCAAAGCGCGGCGACGCTGTGGTATCAGGCCAACACGCCAAACCATATGGCAAAACAGGTCTATAACGGCCTGGCCGGGATGTGGCTGGTGGAAGATGATGTCAGTAAAAATCTGCCGATCCCCAATCACTACGGCGTGGATGATTTCCCGGTGATTATTCAGGACAAGCGTCTGGATAACTTCGGTACGCCTGAGTATAGCGAGCCCGGTAGCGGAGGGTTCGTTGGCGATACGCTGCTGGTGAACGGCGTTCAGGGGCCTTTCGTGGAAGTGTCGCGCGGCTGGGTGCGCCTGCGCCTGCTGAATGCGTCCAACTCCCGTCGCTATCAACTGCAGATGAGCGATGGTCGATTGCTGCACGTGATTTCCGGCGATCAGGGGCTGCTGCCGGCGCCGGTTTCGCTGAAGCAGCTGTCGCTGGCGCCGGGCGAGCGTCGTGAAATTCTGGTCGATATGACCAACGGCGATGAAGTGTCGATCACCTGCGGGGAAGCGGCCAGCATCGTCGATCGTATTCGCGGCTTTTTCGAACCGTCGAGCATCCTGATTTCCACGCTGATTCTGACGCTGCGCCCGACGGGCCTGCTGCCGCTGGTGACCGATAGCCTGCCCGTGCGTTTGCTGCCGACGGAAATTCTGGCCGGCGCGGCGATTCGCAGCCGCGATATCACGCTTGGCGACGATCCGGGTATTAACGGTCAGCTGTGGGATCCGCAGCGTATCGATATTACGGCGCAGCAGGGAACCTGGGAGCGCTGGACGGTGCGCGCCGACCGGCCGCAGTCGTTCCATATTGAAGGCGTCATGTTCCAGGTGCGTAACGTCAACGGCTCCGCGCCGTTCCCGGAAGATCGCGGCTGGAAGGATACCGTCTGGATCGATGGCCAGGTTGAGCTGCTGGTCTATTACAATCAGCCCTCCTGGCCGCACTTCCCGTTCCAGTACTTAAGTCAGACGCTGGAGCTTGCCGACCGGGGCTCTATTGGCCAGATTCTGGTGAATCCGGCGCCGTAATGTGTTCTGTCCCGGTCCCTGCTGGCCGGGATCGGAAAAACCTCCTTCATTTCTTCCATCGTTCCGGCTTATAATCGCCGCCCTTTTTGATTATTTTTTTATCATTTCCCCGGAAGCAATATGAGCGCAATATCCCTGATCCAACCGGATCGTGACCTTTTCTCCTGGCCGCAGTACTGGGCCGCCTGCTTTGGCCCCGCGCCGTTCTTGCCGATGTCGCGAGAAGAGATGGATCAACTTGGCTGGGATAGCTGCGACATTATTCTGGTTACCGGCGATGCCTATGTCGATCACCCGAGCTTCGGCATGGCGATCTGCGGACGCATGCTGGAAGCGCAGGGGTTCCGCGTGGGGATTATTTCCCAGCCGGACTGGAATAATAAAAACGACTTTATGCGCCTGGGTAAACCGAACCTGTTCTTCGGCGTGACCGCCGGTAACATGGACTCGATGATCAACCGCTATACCGCTGACCGTAAACTGCGTCACGACGATGCCTACACGGCGGGTAACGTGGCCGGCAAGCGCCCGGATCGCGCTACGCTGGTCTACACTCAGCGCTGCAAAGAGGCGTGGAAAGATGTGCCGGTGATCCTCGGGGGCATCGAAGCCAGCCTGCGCCGTACCGCGCACTATGACTACTGGTCCGATACCGTGCGCCGCTCGGTACTGGTGGACTCTAAGGCCGATATGCTGATGTTCGGCAACGGCGAGCGTCCGCTGGTGGAAGTGGCGCACCGTCTGGCCGCCGGCGAGCCTATCGGGCAAATTCGCGACGTTCGCAACACCGCCATCATGGTGAAAGAGGCGCTGCCGGGCTGGAGCGGAGTCGATTCCACGCGTCTGGATACGCCGGGGAAAATCGACCCAATCCCGCATCCGTACGGTGAAGATCTGCCGTGCGCGGATAACAAAACCGTCGCACCGCCAAAACAGGAAGCGAAGCGCGTCACCGTGCAGCCGCCGCGTCCGAAGCCGTGGGAGAAAACCTACGTCCTGCTGCCTTCCTTTGAAAAGGTGAAGGGCGACAAGGTGCTCTACGCCCATGCGTCGCGGATCCTGCACCATGAAACCAACCCCGGCTGCGCCCGCGCGCTGATGCAGAAACACGGCGAGCGCTATATCTGGGTTAACCCGCCCGCTATTCCGCTTTCCACCGAAGAGATGGATAGCGTGTTTGCCCTGCCGTATAAGCGCGTTCCGCATCCCTCATACGGCGATGCCCGCATTCCGGCCTACGAGATGATCCGCTTCTCGATTAACATTATGCGCGGCTGTTTTGGCGGCTGTTCCTTCTGCTCAATTACCGAGCATGAGGGCCGTATCATTCAGAGCCGCTCCGAAGATTCGATCATCAATGAAATCGAAGCGATTCGCGACACGGTCCCCGGCTTTACCGGCATTATTTCCGATCTTGGCGGTCCGACGGCTAACATGTATATGCTGCGCTGCAAGTCGCCGCGCGCCGAGCAGACCTGCCGCCGCCTGTCATGCGTTTACCCGGATATCTGTCCGCATATGGACACTAACCATGAACCGACGATTAATCTTTATCGCCGCGCCCGTGACCTGAAAGGCATCAAAAAGATCCTTATCGCGTCCGGCGTGCGTTACGACATCGCCGTTGAAGACCCGCGCTATATCAAAGAGCTGGCCACCCATCACGTCGGCGGCTATCTGAAGATTGCCCCGGAGCATACGGAAGAGGGGCCGCTGTCGAAGATGATGAAGCCGGGAATGGGCAGCTACGATCGTTTTAAAGAGCTGTTTGATACCTATTCGAAACAGGCCGGTAAAGAGCAGTATCTGATCCCTTACTTTATCTCCGCACACCCGGGGACGCGCGATGAAGATATGGTGAACCTGGCGCTGTGGCTGAAGCAGCATCGTTTCCGTCTGGATCAGGTGCAGAACTTCTATCCGTCGCCGCTGGCGAACTCAACCACCATGTATTACACCGGTAAGAACCCGCTGGGTAAGATTGGCTATAAGAGTGAAGATGTGGTGGTGCCGAAGGGCGACAAACAGCGCCGCCTGCACAAGGCGCTGCTGCGCTACCACGATCCGGCTAACTGGCCGCTGATCCGCCAGGCGCTGGAAACCATGGGTAAAAAGCACCTGATTGGCAGCCGTCGCGATTGTCTGGTACCGGCGCCGACGATCGACGAAATGCGCGAAGCGCGTCGCCAGAACCGCCATACCCGTCCGGCGCTGACCAAGCATACGCCGATTGTGCACCAGCGCTCGAACGGCGGGGCGACGGCGAAGAAGCCCGTAAAACGCGGTAAGGTCGCCGGTCGTTAATTCGGCTGCATTGCCCGGCGGCGTTAGCGTCTGCCGGGCTTACAAAACATCTCCAGGCCGGATAAGCGCCAGCGCTATCCGGCTTTTTTACGGTTTAGCCGCCAAACTGATCCGGGTCTGGCCCCAGGCGTTTGTTCTGGTCCAGTTTAGTGATTTCACTTAATTCATCTTTATCAAGACGGAAGTCCCAGACGTTAAAATTCTCGGCAATGCGCGATGGCGTCACCGATTTCGGGATCACCACCAGGCCGCTGTCCAGATGCCAGCGAATAACGATCTGCGCCGGGGTTTTACCGTATTTATCCGCCAGTTGACGAATAACTTTCTGATCGAATACCCCTTCGCCGCCCTGCGCCAGCGGGCTCCAGGACTCGGTCTGAATTTTATGCGTCGCATTCCAGGCGTGAAGCTGACGCTGCTGCATCAGCGGGTGAAGTTCAATCTGGTTTATCACCGGCGCGACGCCGGTTTCATCGATGATTTTTTGCAGATGATGAACCTGGAAATTACACACGCCGATGCTTTTTGCCAGCCCCTGCTGCTGCAGCTCAATTAAGCTTTTCCAGGCGTCGACGAAGTGGTTCGTTGCCGGAACCGGCCAGTGAATTAAATATAAATCGACATAGTCGAGCTTCAGTTTTTTCAGGCTTTCCTGCAGCGCTTCTTTGGGCTGCTTTTGATCGTCATTCCACAGTTTCGTGGTGACGAACAGCTCATCGCGGGGGACGCCTGCGCTGCTCAATGCGTTGCCGACGCCGGTTTCATTCTGGTACACGGCGGCGGTGTCAAACGAGCGATAACCGACTTCCAGCGCCTTATGAATGGCGGAGACGACTTCCTCGTTGCCTGCTTTCCACACGCCGAGCCCCAGCTGCGGCATCAGGTTGCCGTCGTGTAGTTTTATAACGGTTGGATGTGTCATGCCTTCCTCCTGTTAATGAACTCAGCGGAATAAAATCCGCCGAGGGGTAGCATTAAGTCTGGACGAAATAGCTAAAAACGGTAGTTAAACTCCTCTCCTTTGCGCGAGTTTACGCGTCGGAGAGGAGGTTGATTAGCGCGCAGCCTCGTAAATACGGCGGCTGACGTCCAGCGTAATATCCTGGTTTTCGCCCAGTTGGGTCATGCCGTGCTCTTCCAGCTTCGCCAGTAGCGCCGGGATAGAGCTGCCATCCAGACCGTAGGCGGAAAGGCGCGTCGGGACGCCCATCTGTTCGAAGAAATCACGCGTTGCGGCGATGGCGGCATCGATACGCTGTTCTTCAGAACCTTCGGTGATGTTCCAGACGCGAGCGGCGTACTGCAGCAGCTTGGCGCGTTTAACGTCGCGTTTTTCATTCCACAGCGCAGGCAGGACGATAGCCAGGGTCTGGGCGTGATCGAGACCGTGCATGGCGGTCAGCTCGTGGCCGAGCATATGGGTCGCCCAGTCCTGCGGCACGCCTGCGCCAATCAGGCCGTTCAGCGCCTGGGTGGCCGCCCACATAATATTGGCGCGTACGTCGTAGTTTTCTGGCTCTTTCAGCGCTTTCGGGCCATCTTCCACCAGGGTCAGCAGAATGCCTTCGGCGAAGCGGTCCTGAATTTTGCCGTCGACCGGATAGGTGATGTACTGCTCAACGGTATGGACAAATGCGTCGACTACGCCGTTAGCCACCTGGCGCGGCGGCAGGGTGTAGGTGTAAACCGGATCCAGGATAGCGAACACCGGCTGGACGTGGCTGGACATAAACGCGCGTTTGTCGCCGGTGGTTTTGCGCGAGATGACCGCGCCTTTATTGGATTCGGAACCGGTCGCCGGCAGCGTCAACACGGAGCCCATCGGGATGGCGCTGGCCACTTTGCTACCGTAAGTTTCGAGGATTTCCCACGGATCGCTGTCGGCATTGTAGTGGGCCGCTGCGGCGATAAATTTGGTGCCGTCGAGAACGGAACCGCCGCCCACCGCCAGCAGGAACGTGATCTTTTCATCACGGGCGATTTTCACCGCGTTCATCAGCGTTTCGTAGGATGGGTTGGGCTCGATGCCGCCAAATTCCCGGACGTCAATGCCGTTCAGCGCGCTAAGAACCTGATCAAGCACGCCGGTTTTCTTCACGCTACCGCCGCCGTAGGTGACAAGCACGCGAGCATCCGCCGGGATTTGATCGCGCAGATTTTCAATCGCGCCTTTACCGAACAGAATGCGGGTTGGGGTATGTAGGTCGAAATTATTCATGGCTGGTGCCCTCAAATAGATAAAACCGCCAACAGAGACAATCCCTCTGTCAGATGACGGACATTGTGTTCCCGTCGCCCGTTCCCCTCAATGCACATTCCTGCCGTTGTCTTGCCCATTTCTCCTTGGGGCTGGAGAAATGCGCCGCAAGTGCGCACAATACGGAGGTATAAAAACGTTCGCAGAGGCCCGAAAAATGAACCGCGCTGAGATATGCCAGCTATTAACGCATAAAGTTAATCAGCTGAAAGATAAAGAAGAAATGCTTAATGGTCTGCTGCCGGATATTCGCCTGCTGTACGGTACCCAGCCGGGGACGCGGACGCCGGTCATGTATCAGCCGGGGATCGTTTTTCTCTTTTCCGGGCATAAAATTGGCTACATTAACGAGCGTACCTTTCGCTATGACACCAATGAGTATCTGCTGCTGACGGTACCGCTACCGTTTGAATGCGAAACCTTCGCCACCCCGGAAGTGCCGCTGGCGGGGATTCGGCTGAACGTCGATATTCTGCAGCTGCAAGAGCTGCTGATGGATATCGGTGAAGATGAGCAGTTTCAGCCGTCCATGGCGTCGAGCGGGATCAACTCCGCGGTGCTGTCCGAAGAGATTCTGTGCGCGGCGGAGCGCCTGCTGGACGTGATGGAGCGCCCGCTGGACGCGCGCATTCTGGGCAAACAGATTATCCGCGAAATTCTTTATCACGTGCTGACCGGGCCGTGCGGCGGGGCGCTGCTGGCGCTGGTCAGCCGGCAGACCCACTTCAGCCTGATCAGCCGCGTGCTGAAGCGTATTGAAAGCCAGTACACGGAAAACCTCAGCGTCGATCAGCTGGCGGCGGAAGCCAATATGAGCGTCTCGGCGTTCCATCATAACTTTAAATCGGTCACCAGCACCTCCCCGCTGCAGTATCTGAAAACCTACCGTCTGCACAAAGCGCGCATGCTGATGATCCACGATGGTATGAAGGCCAGCGCGGCGGCGATGCGGGTAGGGTATGAAAGCGCGTCGCAGTTCAGCCGCGAGTTTAAGCGTTATTTCGGCATGACGCCGGGGGAAGATGCGGCGCGAATCAGAACGATTCAGGGGATGTGAGGGCGGCGAATCCGCGCCGCCCTGGAAACGCTCAGGCGTTACAGTATTTCTTTTTAATCACCACGATAACCGTACCGAGCAGCCCGGCGATCAGCAGCGCGATAGGCAAAATCATCAGGCAGGTCATGACCTGATCTTCATGACGCTTAACGAAGGGAATCATGCTCAGCGCATAGCCCAGGCCGGTAACCACGCCAACCCACAGCAGCGCGCTCAGCCAGTTGAAGAACTGGAAGCGGCGGTTTGGCAGCCCGGAAATGCCCGCCATGGTGGGCAGCAGGGTGCGAACAAACGCCAGAAAACGCCCGGCCAGCAGCGCCAGCAGGCCGTGTTTGTCAAACATGCAGGTTGCCCGCTGATGGTACTTATGCGGCAGATGCCCAAGCCAGCGCTTAACCGTGACGGTGTTACCCAGCCAGCGCCCCTGGATATAGCTCAGCCAGCAGCCGAGGCTGGCCGCGGCGGTTAAAATGGCGACCGTGGGTACAAAGTCCATTACGCCTTTGGCGATCAGCGCCCCGGCGAGTAGCAGCAGGCTATCGCCCGGTAAAAATGAGGCGGGCAGCAGACCGTTTTCCAGAAACAGGGTTGCGAACATGACCAGATATACAACGCCCACAACGTGGGGGTTTGCCAACGCGGCAAAATCATGCTGCCACAGCGCGGCGACAATTTCTTGAATGACAACCATGGACTTTCCTAAGTGGTACCGTGTTTTTTGTCTAGTGTACTCCTGAAGAGGCTCGGGCACCTTGATCCCGGGCGCAACTAAAGCGGCCGTTTTTCTAAAAAACGTCCGCTATTGTTGCCACTGAGTGTCACTTTACACGATACGCGCGAAGCCCGCCGCTAAATCATCCTGCAGATCGGTAACATTTTCTAACCCGATATGCAGGCGGATCAGCGTGCCGCTGAAATCAACTTCAGCATCAGGTCGGATTGCGGCAATGTGTTCCGGCTGGTTGGCTAAAATCAGCGATTCAAAGCCGCCCCAGGAGTAGGCCATGCTGAACAAGCTGAAGTGGTCCAGATAAGCGGACAATTCGGCGTCGGTCAGGCGTTTATTGAGCACGAAAGAGAACAGGCCGCTGCTGCCGGTGAAGTCGCGCTGCCAGAACTCATGGCCTTTGCTGCCGGGCAGAGCGGGGTGGTTCACGCGGGCCACCTGCGGATGCTGCGCCAGCCATTCGGCAATCTGCAGGCTGCTTTCATGGTGCTGACGCAGGCGCACCGCCAGGGTGCGCAGACCGCGGCTGGTCATATAGGCGGTATCGGCATCCACCATTTGCCCCATCAGATAGGCGTTTTCGCGCAGCTGCGCCCAGCAGCGCTCATTGGACACGGCGGTACCGACCATGGCGTCGGAATGGCCGATCAGGTATTTGGTGCCGGCCTGAATGGAGATATCGATACCAAACTCCAGCGCTTTGAACAGCACCCCCGCCGCCCAGGTGTTGTCGATCATAATGATGGCTTCTGGAGCGACGCGGCGCACCGCTGCAACGATCGCCGGAACATCATGAACTTCCATGGTGATGGAACCGGGGGATTCGAGGAACACCACGCGGGTGTTCGGCTGTACCAGACGGGCGATATCGCCGCCGATGAGCGGGTCGAACCAGCCGGTGGTGACGCCGAGTTTGGCGAGGATTTTGGTGCAGAAATCCTGGGTAGGTTCATAGGCGGTGTTGGTCACCAGAATATGGTCGCCCTGCTCGACAAACGCCAGAATGGTATTGGCGACCGCCGCCGCGCCGCAGGGAAAGAGCGCGCAGCCGGCGCCGCCTTCCAGCTCGCACATCGCTTCCTGGAGAGAAAAGTGGGTCAGCGTCCCGCGACGCCCGTAGAACAGCTCGCCTTTGGCGCGGTTGCGGGTGGCGTGTTTTTTCGCTTCGACGGTGTCGAAAACCAGCGATGAGGCGCGCTGAATGACGCTGTTTACCGAGCCCTGGGTGTATTTTTTGCTGCGCCCGGCATGAACCAGCGCAGTATCAAGATGTTTATCAGCCATGTTCAGATAACCTGTTTTTATACGTCTGGACGTCTAAACTAACATGAATACCCGTTGATGTACCGGGTCGCGGCGGATACAGGTAAAAATTTTACCAACGGCGGGGTCAGCAACTTTTTTACTGCGTAAGCGCAAGGAAAATAATCGTGATTTACTGCACAGTGTAAATACTAATGAGAACCACTATCAATTCGATGCCGTTTTGATATTATTGTGCGCAGTTTTTGTGATTTACGTCCTGGAGATACAGTGTGGGTAATAATTTGATGCAGGCGGATCTCTCCGTTTGGGGTATGTATCATCATGCCGATATTGTCGTTAAGGTAGTGATGATCGGCCTGATTCTGGCGTCGGTGGTCACATGGGCTATCTTTTTCGGCAAAGGCGCAGAGATCCTGGCCAGCAAGCGTCGCCTCAAGCGTGAACAGCAGCTGGTTGCCGAAGCACGCTCTCTCGACCAGGCCAGCGATATCGCTAACGCGTTCGAGGCGAAAAGCCTGACTTCCCAACTGATCAACGAAGCGCAGAACGAGCTGGAGCTGTCCGCAGGTTCTGAAGATAACGAAGGCATTAAAGAGCGTACCGGTTTTCGACTGGAGCGTCGCGTGGCGGCGGTGGGTCGTTACATGGGGCGCGGCAACGGTTATCTGGCGACCATCGGCGCGATTTCCCCGTTCGTCGGTTTGTTTGGTACCGTCTGGGGCATCATGAACAGCTTTATCGGTATTGCCCAGACCCAGACCACCAACCTGGCGGTCGTGGCGCCAGGCATCGCGGAAGCGCTGCTGGCTACGGCAATTGGCCTGTTCGCTGCGATTCCGGCGGTGGTCATCTACAACATTTTCGCCCGTATGATTGCCAGCTACAAAGCTTCACTTGGCGATGTCGCCGCCCAGGTTCTGCTGCTGCAAAGCCGTGACCTGGACCTGAGCGCCAGCGGCGTTAAGCCAGTGCGTACCGCCCAGAAACTCCGCGTAGGTTGATGCTTTATGGCCATGCATTTTAACGAAAACCTCGATGATAACGGTGAAATGCACGACATCAACGTGACGCCGTTTATCGACGTCATGCTGGTGCTGCTGATCATCTTTATGGTGGCGGCGCCGCTGGCCACCGTAGACGTGAAGGTGAATCTTCCGGCTTCTTCCAGCCAGCCGCAGCCGCGCCCGGAAAAACCGATCTACCTGTCGGTGAAGGCGGACAAAACCATGTTCCTCGGTAATGACCCCATCACCGAAGAGAGCATGATTGCGTCCCTGGATGCCCTGACCGAAGGCAAGAAAGATACCACCGTCTTCTTCCGCGCGGATAAAACCGTGGACTACGAGACGATGATGAAGGTCATGGATACCCTGCACCAGGCGGGCTATCTGAAGATTGGCCTGGTGGGCGAAGAGACCGTCAAAGCCAAGTAACCCCTTATACCGACTCATCTCCCAGGCTGGCCTTGCGCCAGCCTTTTTTATCTCCTCGAATCGCTCTCATGTTGGACGACTGTTGCTATAACGTTACCCTGTTGCGGTATAATGGCGGTCGTTTATGTTAACTGACAGGATCTTATGGAACGCTTTCTGGAAAATGCTATGTACGCCTCGCGCTGGCTGCTGGCGCCGGTTTATTTTGGCCTTTCGCTCGGTTTGATTGCGCTGACGATCAAATTTTTTCAGGAGATCTTCCACATACTGCCGCATATTTTCAGCGTCAGTGAGTCGGATATGATTCTGACCCTGCTGTCGCTGGTGGATATGACCCTGGTGGGCGGTCTGCTGGTGATGGTGATGTTCTCCGGCTATGAAAATTTTGTCTCGCAGCTGGATATCAACGAAGGTAAGGAGAAGCTCAGCTGGCTGGGCAAAATGGACGCCACTTCGCTGAAAAATAAGGTGGCCGCCTCCATCGTGGCGATCTCCTCTATTCACCTGCTGCGGGTGTTTATGGACGCGAAAAACGTCCCGGACAATAAGCTGATGTGGTACGTCATCATCCACCTGACCTTTGTGCTGTCAGCCTTTGTGATGGGCTACCTCGATCGTCTGACCAAAGTGAAACACTGATCCCTTCTCTCCCGGCGGCGTTGGCCGCTGGGCTTTTTACTCCCCGTTTCTGCTTTTCTGCGCTGGCGTATGTCCGGGCTTCTGCTTTGCTTAAAGGGCGCTTAACAACGGAGGCAGGGTGATGACGCGATTAACGGCCAAAGATTTCCCGCAGCAGCTGCTCGAATACTATGACTACTACGCCCACGGCAAAATCAGCAAACGCGAGTTTCTCCAGCTGGCGGGGAAATATACCGTCGGCGGGATGACCGCGCTGGCGCTGTTTAATCTGCTGAAGCCCGACTATGCTCTGGCAGAGCAGGTACCGTTCACCGACCCGGATATCCGCCCGGAGTATATTCATTATCCCTCTCCTGACGGCCACGGCGAAGTGCGGGCTTATCAGGTGATGCCGGCGAAAATAGCCGACAAAGCGCCTGCCGTGGTGGTGGTTCATGAGAACCGCGGCCTGAATCCCTATATTGAAGACGTTGCCCGGCGGGTGGCGAAAGCGGGCTATATCGCGCTGGCGCCGGATGGCCTGAGCTCCGTCGGCGGCTATCCGGGGAATGATGATGAAGGCCGCGCGCTGCAGCAGAAAGTCGATCCCGTGAAGCTGATGAATGATTTCTTTGCGGCGGTCGCGTTTATGGCGAAGCATCCGCAGGCGACGGGGAAGGTCGGTATCACCGGTTTTTGCTACGGCGGCGGCGTCAGCAACGCGGCGGCGGTGGCTATCCCGGAGCTGGCCTGCGCGGTGCCGTTTTACGGCCGCCAGCCGCCATTGAAGGAGGTCGATAAAATTAAAGCGCCGCTGCTGCTGCACTATGCCGGCCTCGATAGCGGCATTAATGAAGGCTGGCCCGCCTATGAACAGGCGCTGAAGGCGCATAATAAAGTTTACGAGGCCTATCTCTATCAGGGCGTGAATCACGGCTTTCATAATGATTCCACGCCGCGATACGATCGGGCTGCGGCTGACCTGGCCTGGCAACGCACGCTGGCATGGTTTGAACGGTATTTACGTTAGCGAACTCGTCAGAAATAGCGCTACCGCTCGCTTAAAAAAACGCTATATAATTTAATATATAGCGATTGGGTGGGGAGGGCGCGATGGAAAATCATTTTGGTAAAGGCTTAATGGCGGGGCTACAGGCATCCTATGCTGATACCGCTACGCATGCGGCGAACTTTTGCGCCGACTATGAACGCGGGTTTGTGCTTGGCTACTCGCACCGCATGTTTGAAAAAACCGGCGATCGCCAGCTTAGCGCCTGGGAAGCGGGGATCCTCACCCGTCGCTACGGTCTGGAAAGAGATTGGGTGATGGACTTCTTTAAAGAGGGAAATTCGTCTACCGCGCAGCGCTACTTTATGGCGGGCTATCGGCTGGAAAGCTAAAAACCGGAGGTGGGCGCCTCCGGTGGGCCAGAGCGTTACGCCTGGCGCTTATCTTCGGTTTGCGTGTCGAAGTCGCTGGCGTCATGGCGCTCGTGAAGCTGCTCGTTGAGCGGGCCAGAGGTGCGGTTAACCATACGTCCGCGCTGAACGGCCGGACGGTTGCCGACGTCCTGCGCCCAGCGCAGCACGTTTTTATAGCTACCGGCATCAAGGAACTCGGCGGCGTTGTAAACGCTCCCCAGCACCACGTTGCCGTACCACGGCCAGATAGCCATGTCGGCGATGGTGTACTCCTCTCCTGCCACAAAACGGCCGCGGGCAAGCTGCTTGTCGAGCACGTCAAGCTGGCGTTTGGCTTCCATCGTAAAGCGGTCGATCGCGTATTCGATTTTCACCGGCGCATAGCTGAAGAAATGGCCAAAACCGCCGCCGAGGAACGGGGCCGAGCCCTGCAGCCAGAACAGCCAGTTGAGAGTTTCAGTGCGGCCTGCCGGATCTTTGGGCAGGAAGAAGCCGAACTTTTCCGCCAGATAGAGCAGGATGCTGCCGGATTCAAAAACGCGGGTCGGCGGCGTGGTGGAGTGGTCGCGGAGCGCGGGGATTTTCGAGTTCGGGTTAACCTCGACAAAGCCGCTGGAGAACTGGTCGCCTTCGCCGATGCGAATCAGCCAGGCGTCGTATTCCGCGCCGCTGACGCCTAATGCCAGCAGTTCTTCCAGCATAATGGTCACCTTCTGCCCGTTAGGCGTCCCCAGCGAATAGAGCTGAAGCGGGTGCGCGCCCACCGGCAGCACCCGATCGTGCGTTGCGCCGGAAACGGGACGGTTGATATTGGCGAATGCGCCGCCGTTGTTTTGCTTCCATTCCCACACTTTAGGTGGCTGGTAGTTATTCTCTGACATGCTGATCTGCCTTTTTAGTGAGGTGTTGAAGTCGTGGCGCTAAACTTTCGGTGCGCCGGTCTAAGCCAGAATCCGCGCGGCCCATACGCTGACGTCGTCGCCGCTGCCGAGATCCGCCTGCACCAGGCCGTTAACCATAAAGGTCGGCGACACGTGGATGCCGTTCTGGCGGGCATACTTGCTGTGCCATTTGATCTCGTTTTGCAGCTCCGGGCGGGCAAACGCCGCAGCCAGCGAAACGTGGCTATAGCGTTCGATACGCTCGATAATCTGCTGCGGCGTGGCGTCCATGTTTGGCCCGCTGCAGTGGTCGGTAAACTCAAACTCTTCGCGGTGGTCGGCGACGGCTTTAAGCACCTTATGCGCCTGCTCCCGGCCGTGCGGCAAGGTGGAAGCGGCGAGAATGCAGCGCACGATGACGCCGGAAAACAGATGCCAGGGCTGGGACTGGAGACGAATTTTGATCGTCACGTTATCCGCGCCAACTTCATCCAGCAGATCATCCAGCTTATTAAAGGCGCGCACGGAGAAAGGGCAGGTGGGTTCGAGGAACACCTCAAAGGTGCGTGGGCCATGCCCCCAGACCAGCGGTTGGGCAGTCAGATGCGAAGGTGTGCTCATTGTCGACTCCTGTTTTTTTTTATCTCAAATAACGATATCACTTTTGCCCGGCGGCGCAGGCTTATTTTCCTTAAGGGCACGATTAGCGAATCGAATGAGTGGTATCATCACTCCACCTCTGTCTGGTAAGTGCCTGCGGCAGGATAAGAAGAGGGAGTTTTGTTTCGCCAACTGCCCGGGCTGCATTAATTTGAGGTCAGGCTAAATGAGCAAAGGTTCGACAAGCAGTGACGCCCCGTTTGGTACACTCTTAGGCTACGCACCGGGCGGCGTGGCGATTTATTCTTCGAATTACAGTAGCTTAAATCCGCAAGATTACCCGGATGACGCCACGTTCCGCAGCTATATCGGTAATGAGTATATGGGGCACAAATGGCAGTGCGTGGAGTTCGCGCGCCGTTTTCTGTTCCTCACCTACGGTTTTGTTTTCACCGATGTCGGCATGGCCTACGAAATCTTCTCCCTGCGTTTTTTACGCGAGGTGGTCAACGACAATATTCTGCCGCTGCAGGCGTTCGCCAACGGCTCCCGCCGTCCGCCGATCGCCGGCTCGCTGCTGATCTGGCAGAAAGGCGGCGAGTTTAAGCACACTGGCCACGTGGCGGTGATTACGCAACTGGTAGGCAATAAGGTCAGGATTGCCGAGCAGAACGTGATTCACTCGCCGCTGCCGCAGGGCCAGCAGTGGACCCGAGAGCTGACGCTGGAAGTGAAAAACGGCATCTACACGATTAAAGACACCTTTGCCGATACCGAAATCCTCGGCTGGATGATCCAAACCGCCGATACCGAGCACAGCCTGCCGCAGCCGGTGCTGCCGGGTGAGGCGATGGCCATCAAAGGCGCGCGGCTGCCGAATAAAGGCCAATACCGCGGCAACTGGCTCAACGAGAAAGATTCGCTGCAAAAAGCCTACGTGGAAGCCAACGGCCACGTCATCAATAAAGACCCTTACCAGTATTTCACCATCACCGAAAGCGCCGAGCAGGAGCTTATCAAGGCCACCAACGAGCTGCATCTGATGTACCTGCACGCCACCGACAAGGTGATGAAGGATGACAGCCTGCTGGCGCTGTTCGATATTCCGAAAATTCTCTGGCCGCGCCTGCGCCTCTCGTGGCAGCGGCGTCGCCATCATATGATTACCGGCCGCATGGATTTCTGTATGGATGAGCGCGGGCTGAAGGTATATGAGTACAACGCCGACTCCGCGTCCTGCCATACCGAAGGCGGGCTGATCCTCGAACAGTGGCTGAAACAGGGCTACTACGGCACCGGCCACAACCCGGCGGAAAACCTGCTGGATGAGCTGGCTGGGGCGTGGAAGCACAGCCGGGCGCGTCCTTTCGTGCACATCATGCAGGATAAGGATCTGGAGGAGAACTACCACGCGCAGTTTATCCAGCGTTCGCTGACCCAGGCCGGTTTCGAGAGCAAAATTCTGTTTGGCCTTGATGAGCTGCGCTGGGATGCCGCCGGGCAGCTGATCGACGCCGACGGTCGTCTGGTTAACTGCGTCTGGAAAACCTGGGCATGGGAAACCGCCATTGAGCAGGTGCGGGAAGTCAGCGCCGATGAGTACGCGGCGGTGCCGATCCGTACCGGACACCCGAATAATGAAGTTCGCCTGATAGACGTTCTGCTGCGCCCGGAAGTATTAGTCTTCGAGCCGCTGTGGACGGTCATCCCCGGCAATAAGGCGATTTTGCCGGTGCTGTGGTCGCTGTTCCCCAACCATCGCTATCTTCTGGATACCGATTTTGTGGTCAACGAGCAGCTGGCGGAAAGCGGCTATGCGGTTAAGCCTATCTCAGGCCGCTGCGGCAACAATATCGACCTGATTGGCCCGCAGGACGAAGTGCTGGATAAAACCAGCGGCCAGTTTTTCGACCGCAAAAATATCTACCAGCAGCTGTGGTGCCTGCCAAAAGTGGATGGCAAATACATCCAGGTTTGCACCTTCACCGTCGGCGGTAACTACGGCGGGACCTGCCTGCGCGGAGATGATTCTCTGGTGGTTAAAAAAGAGAGCGATATTGAGCCGTTAATCGTGCTAAAAGACACAGATAGCCGTTAAGTTTGGCCCGGATTGCGGCGATGAGCGCCTTATTCGGGCTGCGGTTCTCGTCACCTGCGGCATTTGTAGCCCGGGCAAGGCGCATCGCGCCGCCCCCGGGGGAAGGCCGCAGGATGCTGAAGAATATCCCGGAGGCGATGCTGCGCATCTGTCCGGGCTACCGAACATACGAACCCGTAGCCCCAGTGAGCATAGTGCGACCGGGAGAATTATCGGTAAAAAATAGATAAAACATCACAACAACAAGACAGAAAAGGAAAATAGTATGCACGATCGGCGACTCGCCGCCCGCGCGGGTGAACTTAAGCCCTCCGCCGTCCGCGAACTCCTCAAGCACAGTAAACTGCCCGGCGTGATCTCCCTGGGCGGCGGCATTCCGGCTCCGGAGCTTTTTGATACCGAAGGCCTGAACCTGGCGGTGCAGCAGGTGATGAACGGGCGTTTTAACGATGCGTTTCAGTACGGGTTGACCGAAGGTTATCCGCCGCTGCGTCAGGCCGTTAGCGAACTGTGTCAGGCGCGCGGCGTTGCCTGCCCGGCAAGCCATGTCTATATCACCTCCGGTTCGCAGCAGTCGTTGGATATCGTCGCCCGCACGCTGCTCGATCCGGGCGATGCCATCGTCGTTGAGCGCCCGACCTATCTGGCGGCGCTGCAGGTCTTCCAACTGGCGCAGGCGAACATTCTCAGCGTCGATACCGATGATGACGGTATGCTGGTGGAGCAACTGGCCGACCTGCTGGAAACCACCCGGGTGAAAGCCGTTTACCTGGTGCCGACGTTTGGCAACCCCGGCGGGAAAACCCTGAGCGAAGCGCGCCGTCGCCGCCTGGTAGAGCTGGCGAAAAAGCACGACTTCGTCATCATTGAAGACGATCCGTACGGTGAAATCAGCTTCACTGACGAAGTGCGCCGCCCGCTGTATCAGTACGCGGTTGAGTTGGGCTGTGAAGATCAGGTGGTTTATACCTCCACCTTCTCCAAGATCCTCGCGCCGGGGATGCGTATTGGCTGGATCGTCATGCCGGACTGGCTGGCGCAGCAGACGGTGATCGTCAAACAGGCGGCGGATCTGCACACTAACATGCTCTCGCAGGTGATCACCGCGGAATACCTGAGCATGAACCGTCTGGAAAGCCAGATTGCCCTGATTCGCGAAGATTATCGTAAGAAGTGCGTGGCGCTGGCCGACGCGCTGGAATCGCAGCTTGGCGAGCATCTGGAGTTTAGCCGTCCTAAAGGCGGTATGTTCCTGTGGGCTCGCTTCCGTTATCCGTTCGATACCATGGAATGGATGAAGAAAACGCTGGAAAACGGCGTAGTCTACGTGCCTGGGGAAGCGTTCTATAACGATAACCCGGATACCCGCACGCTGCGTCTCTCCTACTCTACGGTGTCGGCAGACGGTCTGATGACCGCCGTCGAGCGTCTGGCGAAGTCGCTGTAATCGCCCTGCTCTGCGCCGTTGGCGGCGCGGGGCTTCCTTGCCGTTCTCTTCTCTAAGCCCCCCATCTTCATGCGAATGCATGGTCTGCCCGTTGAGCGAAAAACAGCAATGAGTAACGTGAAAATGGCCTGGGCGGGGTTTTTGAATCGCCCGTAGCCTTTGGCTACGGGCGAGAGAAACACAGAGGCGGGCCTTCTGCGACTTATCGTCGGCCCGGGTCGTTAATCCTGGTCGGCAATGCGATCGTCAAGCCAGATCAGCATCAATGCGGAAAGAAAAGCAACAGCGACGGTACCAATAGCTAACAGCATAAGAAGAGCCTCAGGGGTTTTTATTATTTTTCTGCGTTGACCGATGAGCGATTATTTCTGTCTGTGATGGTGACTTTGGTTGCTGACTGGGATGTGGCGAGGGTGAAAAAATCGTCAGCATCGATATCGAAATTGAGGACGATTTCTTTGTACTTCCCGCAATTCATTAACTCTTTTGCTTCTTTCATACTACTGGCTGTAATAGTAGGCATCAGTTTCATCTCGTTGAAAAACTGAGAAGCAAAATAAGAGCTTGTCGATACCAGATCAACTACTTTTTATGATAAGGGCAATCCGGCGTCAGATTGATGATTGCCGCCGCCAATAGCCAATTGAAACATAATTTCTGTTTAACCTTTCCTGCCAGCGTTTCGTTTTGCTCAGCGCGAATTCTTAGCGCGAACGCTGTTTTTCGCTCATCAGCTGGCGACAGCGCTGCTGGTCCTTGCTGATACTTTTCTGTTCTTCCGGCGTGAGCTGCTGCCAGGTGTCCAGCATCCGTTGGCCCAGGGCGGGCACGTAATGGGTCTTATGTAGCGCATAGTCCGAATTGCCGCCTTCAATCATATTTTCCATATCGCGGAGAAACGCGCGGCTGTCCTGATGGTCGATCGCGCAGAAGACGGAGCGGTAGTACGCGACATCCTCTTCGGCGTAGCGGGGCGTGAACCACCAGATAAGCAGGGCGATAAGCGCCAAAAGCGGGGCAATAAAAGCGAGTTTTTTCAACATGAGTGGTTCAAAAAGGCAAATTGAAGGGCCAGTGTAACTGTTGATGGAACAGGATGTAAGCGCCGTCGCGGGCCGGAAGGGGGATTCCAGCCCGCAGCGGCCGGTTAGTAGCCGACCTTATAGATCCGTCCGTTCTGGATGCCTTCTACGCTGCGGCGGTAGGCCTGAGCCACGCTGGCGGCGGGGACGCTGGCAAAACCGGGGAAGAAACCGTCGTAGGCTGCCGCCGATTCCGTTAATACGGTCGGGCTAATCAGGTTAATGCGTATTCCGCGCGGCAGTTCGCAGGCGGCGGCGCGAACGAATCCTTCCAGCCCGGCGTTGACGGTGGTGGCATTGACGCCCTGAGCGATGGGCTCATGGGCGACGATCCCGCTAATCAGCGTAATAGATCCGCCATCGTTCAGATAATGCTGGCCGGTCAACGCCAGGCGAATCTGCCCCAATAGCTTATCCTGTAAGCCCTGGTTGAAATCGCCGTCGGTCATGGTTGCCAGTGGGCCAAAGAACAGATTACCGGTGGCGGAAACAATCGCGTCTACCCGGCCGGTTTTCTCAAACAGGCTCTCTACGCTTTGCTGTGAGGTGATATCCACTTGATAGTCGCCCTGAGTGCGGCCGACGTGAATAACCTCATGACGCTGACTTAACTCTTGCGCAACCGCGCGGCCAACGGTACCGCTGGCGCCAATAACGATGATTTTCATAGCAGGTTCCTCTCTCGGGTGAGAGGCTATTCTTTAATAAAACAGATATCGGATAAACTGGCTAAAAGTTAAATGATTACTAACCTGAGGTTTGCAATATGGATAAGCTGCGGGCGATGGAGACCTTTATTGCGGTGGTGGAATGCGGAAGCTTTACCGAAGCCGCATCGCGGCTCGATATGTCGGCGGTGATGGTCGGGAAATATATCGCGCTGATCGAGCGGCAGCTTAATACCCGTCTTCTTGAGCGCAATACCCGCCGCCAGAGCCTCACCGACGCCGGGCGGGTCTATTTTGACGAGGCGAAACGCGTCCTTGAGCAGGTTTCCATCGCCGAAAGCGCGGTGGAGAGGCTGCGGATCGCGCCCGCGGGGACGCTGCGGGTAAGCGCGCCGACGTCGTTTGGCGCCTGCGTGATCGCACCGCTGGCCGCCACTTTTCTCCAGGCCTGGCCCGACGTGCGCGTGGAGCTGGATCTGACCAACCGGATGGTCGATCTGGTGGATGAAGGTATCGATCTGGCGATCCGTATCGGCGAGATCCGCAATAACGATCTGGTGGCAAAGTATCTCGCGCCCTACCGGATGACGATCTGCGCCGCGCCCGGGTATTTAGCCCGCCACGGTACGCCGACAACGCCTGCGGACCTGGCCGATCACCTCTGTTTGTCGCATACGGTGTGGACCGCGCGCAATGAGTGGAAGCTGCCGGGCGCGGAGGAGGGCGTCCGCTGGAAGCGCGATGCTGTTCTGCGCTGTAATGATGGCTACGCGCTGCGAACGGCGGCGATCGCCGGCGCCGGACTGCTGCTGCAGCCGGAAGTGCTGCTGGCAGATGCGCTCGAGTGCGGCCAACTGGTGCGCGTGCTGGAGGCTTATACTCCACAGCCGAGGCCGGTTCATCTACTCTGGCGGCAGGACCTGCGCCCGCTGCCGAAGCTGACGCGGTTTGTTGAGCATCTTTTGCAGGGGCAGCGCCAGAACGGGCTGACCGCTTAATTCTCTGCCGGGCGGCGGGCCTGATGTGATGGGGGGCTTGTCGGCCCGGCAAAGCGTTAGCTGCTGCCGGGCAATCTGCTTAGTCGCGCAGCGCATGGCGCCAGTCGGCGATCAGATCCTGCGGATCTTCAATCCCTACCGACAGACGAATCAGCTGCGGAGTAATCCCGTTGGCTAACCGCTGCTCCAGCGGGATCGACGCGTGGGTCATGCTAAACGGCTGGCTCACCAGGCTTTCCACGCCGCCGAGGCTCTCCGCGAGGGTAAACAGCTTCAGTTTACGAATGATCCGCTCGGCGTAGCTATCGTCGCCTTTGACCACCACGGAGATCATCCCGCCGGGAAGCGCCATCTGCCTGCGCGCCAGCTGATGATGCGGATGCGAGGCCAGCCACGGGAACCAGACCTTTTCGACCTGCGGCTGCTGCTCCAGCCACTCGGCGAGCAGCAGCGCATTGCTGCTGTGGCGCTCCATACGCAGCGCCAGGGTACGAATACCGCGCAGCGTCAGGAAGCTGCTGAACGGATCGAGAACGCCGCCAACCGCGTTTTGCAGATAGCCCAGCTTTTCCGCCAGCGCGGCGTTGTCGCCGACCACCGCCAGCCCGGCGACCACATCGGAGTGGCCGTTGAGGTATTTGGTCGCCGAGTGCACCACGATATCGAAGCCCAGCTCCAGCGGACGATGGATAGCCGGCGAGGCGAAGGTGTTGTCGGTGACGCTGATAATATTGTGCCGCCGGGCAATGGCGGCGATAGCGCTGAGGTCGGCCAGCTTAAGCAGCGGGTTGGTCGGCGTTTCGACCCAGATCATGCGCGTATCGGGCCGAATGGCCGCTTCGATGGCCGCCAGATCGTCGGGCTTCACCCAGCTCACCCGCAGGCCGGCGCTGCGGCGGCGAACGTTTTCAATCAGCCGGTATGTGCCGCCGTAGACATCGTCGACGGCGACCAGGTGGCTATCTTTATCCAGCAGCTCCAGCACGGTTGAGATGGCCGCCAGACCGGAAGCAAAGGCGTAGCCGCGCGTGCCGCTTTCCAGGTCGGCAATTGCCGTTTCCAGCGCGTGGCGGGTCGGGTTGCCGCTGCGCGAATATTCGTACCCGGTATGCTGGCCCGGCGCGGGCTGGGCAAAGGTAGAGGTGGCATAAATAGGCGGCATCACCGCGCCGTGTTCATCGGTAAATGTGCCGCTATGTACGCTCAGAGTATGCAAATTTGTCATTGAAAAGTCCTTACTGTTCGAGTCGGTTACGCCAGGTGGTCAGCACATCGCTGCGGGTAATGAGGCCAAGAAAACGATCGTTGTCGGCGATAACGGCTACCAGGCCGCGATCGAAAATGGCTTTCAGCGCGCTTTCCGGCGCGTGCTTATCCAGGGTTTCCACGTTACGGGTCATCGCTTCCCTGACCGGCAGAGCAAAGCGCTGGCTGTCGCCCTGGACATGGCTAATCAGATCCCATTCGTCGACGATGCCGACGACGCGGCCGTTTTCCAGCACCGGCAGCTGCGAGATGTCGTAGAGGCGCATACGCGCGAGGATGGCCGCCAGGGTATCGTCCGGCGCGGCGGTGACGGTTGCCCCTTCGTCGTGGCGCAGAGCGATAAAATCGCTGAGATCGCCGCGCGATGGGCGGCTTAAAAAGCCCTGCTGGCGCATCCAGTCATCGTTAAACATCTTTGATAAATATTTATTGCCGCTGTCGCAGGCGAAGGTCACCACGCGTTTAGGGGATGTCTGCGACCGGCAGTAGCGCAGGGCGGCGGTGAGCAATGTTCCGGTAGAGGAGCCTGCCAGAATACCTTCAACCTGCAGCAGCTGGCGGGCGGTGGCGAAAGCTTCGCTATCGGTGACGCGGTAAGCGCTGCGGACGCCTTCAAGATGGGCCAGCGGCGGAATAAAGTCTTCGCCGATCCCTTCAACCAGCCAGGAGCCGGTTTCACCGTAGCGCCCGGTTTCGACCTGGTCCGCCAGAATGGAGCCCGCCGGATCGGCAAGGATAAATTCCGTTTTAGGGGAGTGTTCAGCAAACCAGGCCTGTAGCCCGCCGAGCGTTCCGCCGGAGCCGACGCCGACGACGATCGCGTCGATATCGCCTTCCAGCTGCTGGAAGATTTCCGGGGCAGTGGTGGTGGCATGCGCCAGCGGATTGGCCTCGTTATTAAACTGGTCGATATAAAAGGCGCCTGGCGTTTCGTCGGCAAGACGCCGGGCGTAGTCCTGATAGTAGGCGGGATGGCCTTTGTTAACGTCCGAGCGGGTAAGCTGCACCTGCGCTCCCAGCGCGCGCAGATGGAAAATCTTCTCGCGGCTCATTTTGTCCGGCACCACCAGGATCAGGCGATAATTTTTCTGCGCGGCGATCAGCGCCAGCCCGAGGCCGGTATTGCCGGCGGTGGCTTCGATAATCGTGCCCCCGGGCTTTAATTTTCCTTCGCGCTCTGCCTGGGTAATCATGGATAGCGCGACGCGGTCTTTTATCGAGCCGCCGGGATTTTGATTTTCCAGTTTTAGAAACAGGTTGCAGGGGCCGGTATCCAGCTTATGCAGCTGCAGCAGGGGAGTATGACCAATCAGGTCGCTAACGGAATGAAAAACTGACATAACATTTTGCCCATTCGTATCGAGATGATTTGAATGGTAGGGCTGCAAAATTGGCATTTTAAAGAACTTTTGTCTGCCGTTAAGAGCAAAAAGGAATATAAGATGCTTTTTAGCCATCCGGAGGGAAAGGTTGTTAGCCGCCTGGGCGTGTCGATTTCCAGAAAATAGCTTTTTTGCCGGGTTTTTCACCGAATTATCCGTTTTTACGCGCTGCTTTATCTCTATTTCAGAAAAGGATTGCTGAAAATAATCGATAGTTCCCAGCGGCAACTTTCAGGTGCCAGCGAAAATATCAGTACCCGGTATACCGGGGCATTGTTCAACGACGGAAATTCAGGTGAGTGAATTAATCCTGATAAGATGTTCCTGCTCGCTTCAATAAATAACCTATATCAGGAACCCTATTTCCAAAAATATCCTGCCCAGTAGTTAATCAGTCGGAAAATTGTCTGGTACGATCCAGTTAACAGAACAGGAACATAATTTATACCTGCAAGACATATACATGTAATGATTCAGTCGTAACCAGTTACAAGGAAGCTACTATGAATAAAAACGACATGAGTCCTTTACCCACCAATACCCACGAGTGGTTTTTTAATCGTAACAGCATCATCATTTTGCTCGATATTGTTCTGTTTATCGTTCTCTACAACACGCTACCCTATGAGCCGAAGGTGGTCATGGGACTGAGTATGCTCGCTTTTATCGCCGTATTATGGTTAACGGAAGCGCTGCATGTGACCGTTACGGCAATAATGGTTCCCGTCATGGCCGTGCTGCTGGGGGTATTTAATACCCAGGCGGCGCTAAACAGTTTTGCCAACTCTACGATATTTCTTTTCCTCGGCGGCTTTGCTCTGGCGGCGGCGATGCATGTGCAGGGGCTGGATAAAGTCATTGCTGATAAGGTATTAGCGATGGCGAGGGGTAAAATGAGCCTCGCGGTCTTTATGCTGTTTGGCGTGACGGCGCTGCTGTCAATGTGGATCAGTAATACGGCGACGGCCGCAATGATGATGCCGCTGGTATTGGGGATCCTGAGCAAAGTCGATAGCAAAAACAGCCATTCGACCTATGTGTTTGTGCTCCTGGGGATTGCCTATAGCGCCAGCATTGGCGGGATGGCGACTATCGTCGGCAGTCCACCGAATGCGATTGCCGCCGCCGAGGTGGGGCTCTCCTTCTTTGACTGGATGAAGTTCGGTTTCCCGGCAATGATCGTCTTACTGCCTGTCGCTATTGCGATTCTTTACCTCGTGTTCAGGCCGGAACTTAAGGGGACCTTCGAAACGAATAGTGAACGGGTCGATTGGGATAAAGGCAAAATAGTCACCCTGGCTATTTTTGCGCTTACCGTATTCTTCTGGATTTTCAGCGGACCCATTAACGATCTGCTGGGCGGTTTTAAATCCTTCGATACCATCGTGGCTTTAGGCGCCATTATATTGGTCAATTTCGCCCGGGTGGTTCACTGGAAGGATATAGAGAAAACGGCTGACTGGGGCGTGCTGCTATTATTCGGCGGTGGTATTTGCTTAAGTAATGTGTTGAAAGAGACGGGCACCAGCTTGTTCCTGGCAAACCAGATTAGCGGGATGGTGGCTCATATGGGGATATTTATTATTATCCTGGTGATTGCAACATTCGTGGTGTTTCTGACCGAGTTTGCCAGTAATACGGCCAGTGCTGCGTTGCTCATTCCCGTATTTGCCTCGGTGGCCGAAGCGTTCGGCATGTCTCCTGTGATTCTGTCGGTATTGATTGCCATTGCGGCTTCATGCGCTTTTATGCTGCCCGTGGCGACGCCGCCAAACGCTATCGTTTTCGCCACCGGCCATATCAAGCAGCAGGAGATGATGCGCGCCGGCCTGTTTTTGAATATCGCCTGTATTATCGTTTTGACCGGATTTAGCATGTTGTTTTGGGTATAACTTTTAATAAGCGAGTTTCCACCCAATATCATTGCAAATGAAGACTACCTTGCGGCGAATAATCGAATGCAGTTCGATGGAGAGTCCGGTCGCAGAAAAGCAAAAACCCGCCTTGTGGGCGGGTTCTTTAAATAGTGGTGCCCGGACTCGGAATCATATTCACGATTAACGTGCTGTTTGTTATTGGTTTTTTTTGGGTATGTATCTCAATCGGCGCCCCCACGAAAGCCCCCATAAAAAATCGCTTTGGTTTTGTGATGGCTATCACGAAGAATCGTTGTTTAATTGACTCACTATCCCACTCTTACGACACGCAATTTGTTCCATATCATAAATCTCACCATTGTTATGGGGCAGAGTTATTATTTTTTTATCATAGGGAGTTAACACAATTTCCGCATTTTTCCACCACGCATTCCTGCATTCTGCCTTGTAAAGTTGTTCTGGACGTTATCAGTTCATACTTTAGCCTGAACTTGTAGAACACCGATTCCGGTATTTTTTCCTGATAATAGAGAAAAGTCACTGGAGAAAATATTGTGATAAAAATCACAAAGTAAGGCAGGCTACTGGAGAAAAAGTCCGCAACGGCGAATTATCGTAGTCTGTGTACCTCAACCAGCATTTTGAAGGCTCTGCTACATGGAAGAAAACATAAGGCAGCGTACAGAAAATTATATTTCAGCAAAAAATCAGCATCCAGCCTGGATACTTCTTGCCACCCGCCGCGCCCCGCTGGTATTGGGCTGCCTGAAAACGCTGTTTGAAAAATCACATGATGGTATCCCCCTTGAGGAAGCGATTCAGTCTCTTACTGGCATTCTTGTCGCGCACGTGAGTCAGGAACAGTATGACATTAATCAGGACAACCCCTCTCTTCAGGCCAGCCGTGAACTGCGGGAATGGATTAAACGCCGTTTAATTGTCGAACGGGATGGACGTGTCTTTGCTACTGATGCGCTTGAGGTCGCGATTACGTTTGTTGAGTCGCTGGATAATCGTTTCATGACCTCTACGGCTTCCCGTTTGTCCACCGTACAGCGAGAAATTGAAAACCTGGAAACCCGGCTTAATCCTAATCCGGCAAACAGGGTTGCAACCTTACGTCGTCGTATCGCCGAGTTGGAACGTGAATTACAGGAGGCGGAAGCCGGGCATATTGAGGTGCTGGAAACGCATCAGGCGGTTGAACATATTCGAGAGGTCTTCAACTTAGCTTCCAGCCTGCGGGCTGACTTTCGCCGTGTTGAAGACTCCTGGCGCGAGGCCGACCGCGCGCTTCGGCAATCCATTATTGGTGAGCAATATCATCGCGGCGATATAGTAGAACGTCTGCTCAACGATCAGGACGCGCTGCTTAATACGCCGGAAGGAAGAGTTTTCGACAGTTTTCAGCAACAGCTACGCCAGTCAGCTGAATTGACTGCAATGAGCGAGCGGCTGCGCGTAATCCTTAGCCATCCTTCCGCTTCAGATGCGCTTAACCGCCTACAGCGCCACGATTTGCGCTGGCTGGTTAAACGCCTGGTCGATGAATCGCAGACCGTACTCCAGGCTCGCGCCCGTAGCGAGCGCGATGTCTGCGGTTTTATGAAAACCGGTCTTGCAGCTGAACACCACCGCGTTGGTCATCTGCTTAACGAATTTCTGAATCAGGCGTTAAAACTCGACTGGCAGCGCCAGATGATTCGCAAACAAGAGGTTCCGCTTCCTGCCATTGGCGTAGCGGTAACGGGCGTCCCTGCGATTGAACGTTTACGTTTTAAAGAAGTGGATGATGAAGCGGAACAAACGTTGGATCTCAGTAATCATGCGGCGGATTTGACGCAGATTGGTGATGATTTCTGGGATGCTTTCAATGGCCTCGATCGTGAGGCGTTGATTCAGCAGACGTTGCAGCTTCTGGTAAAAGAAAATCGCCCCGTTGGTCTGGCTGAACTGGCGGCGTTGTTGCCCCCGGCTCACGATCTCGAAACGTTCGCCGTATGGATTGGCATGGCGAGAGAAGTGGGCATTGAGGTTATTGATTCACAGCGTGAATTTGCTGAACTTAGTGATGGGGAAGGTCGCCGCTGGCGATTTAATCTGCCCACTACCGGTCTGGAAAGTCAGGCATTAATGGATATCGATTGGGAGTAACAGGTATGGCGGGCTTTTTTGACAGGCTGATTAACCGGGGCGTTGCTGCAAATGCAGGCAGTGAACCAGAAACATCGGACGAAGCGGTTGCCGATGAGTCGGTTGAGGAAACTGCAACTAATAATGAAACGCGAACGCTGAAAAAAATACGCGAAGCGACTCAGGAATTGCTCAAATACGGCCTTCTGGAAGAAACCAGTAAACCCAATCTGTACCGCGTCGTACTGACCCATCCTGAAGAGGTGACTCGCATTCTGGAACCTCTCGATCTGGATATCGGCATTGATGAGATCCGCGGCCTGCTGTATGTCAAAGTCAGGCTTGATGAAACGCCAGAACAGGATGAGTGGTCTCACCCTCTGGTGAGACGGCAACGGCTTAATCTGGAACAATCATTATTAGTTGCCATACTGCGCCAGCATTTTGTTGCTTGGGAGCAAGAAAGTGGAACGGGCGCCAGCCAGGCGCAGATCGTTATCGACGATCTCCTCCCTCAGCTCCAGATTTACCTTGGTGATCCAGGGAGTGAATCAAAAGAGCGTACCCGGTTGCTTACCCTGCTGGATCAATTAAAGGGACATGGGCTGGTCACGTCGCCGGATGCGCATGAGCGGATCGTGGTTCGTCCGATTATTGCTCATCTTGCCGACCCGATGAATCTTCAGGCATTACTGGCATGGCTACGGGAACAAATTACGCAACAAACTTCCCCTAATGATTCGTTAGAAAAAGAAAATAGTGAGGAGGACGCATGAATCAAATAGCGCGTCTGGCTGGAAAGGAATCTTTTATTCTCACTCGTATTGAGTTGTTCAACTGGGGCGGTTTTCATGGATTGCATCAGGCAGCCATCCATCAGGAAGGTACCGCCGTTATTGGTCCAACCGGGAGCGGAAAAACGACGCTGGTCGATGCCTTGATGACGCTACTCTGTGCCAATCCCCGCTACAACCTGGCCTCAACCGGGGGACATGAAAGCGACAGGGATCTTATCTCCTACGTGCGTGGTGTATCCGGACCCGGCGATGGCGGTGAGGGGCAATCGCATATTGCCAGACCGGGTAAAACCGTGACCGGTATTGCCGCGACGCTGGAACGCGAAGGGCAGCAGGTACGTCTGGGAGCGCTGCTGTGGTTTGATTCCACCAGTTCCAGCGTGACGGATATGAAAAGGCTTTGGCTTTTCAGCGATAACTCCGGGCAGACGCTGGAACACTGGTTGAATATCTGGCATGACGGTGGCGCACGGTCGTTGAAGCAAATGGAAAAAGAGACGACCGGGATCTGGATTTGGCTGAACAATAAAAAGCAGTATCTGGCGCGCTTGCGGGATTTCTTCGAAGTGGGGGAAAACGCATTTACGCTGTTAAACCGGGCGGCAGGGTTAAAACAGTTAAACAGCATTGATGAGATTTTCCGCGAGCTGGTGCTGGACGACCATTCTGCCTTCGATCGCGCGACGGAAGTAGCCAATAGTTTTGATGGTCTGACAGAAATTCATCAGGAGCTGGAAACGGCGCGCAAACAGCAGCAGTCCTTGCAACCTGTCGCCCTGAGTTGGGATAAGTACCAGAAGCAAGAGCGACAACTTGCTGACAGGAAGGCGCTGGAATTGCTGTTGCCCATCTGGTTTGCACAACAGGCAAGCCAGCTCTGGCAAGAAAAGATTAGCCTCCTTAACGCTGAGCTTGGTGAGGCACAAACCAGCGAAGAACAGATCCAGTCACGGCTTGAGTTGCAAAAAAAGGTGGTTAGCGACTGTATGCAGCGCTATCTCCAGGTCGGCGGCGCCAATATTGATGAACTGAACGAGCGTATCAAGGACTGGCAAAAAACGCTCGGCAGCCGAGAGACTCTGGCGCGCCAGTATCAACAGTTGACCCGCAATCTTGGCTTGCCGCCTGACCTGAGCCAACTACAGCTGGAGGCGAATCAGCATGAAGCCGGGGCCCGATGTGAGCAGCTTGCTGATGATATAAAGCTGAAGCAGGAAGAGGCGTATCAAAAAGGCGCGCTCAGCCATAGCATTACCGTAGAACTGCGCGAACGGGAAACTGAACGCGCCGAGATCGCGCGTCGTCCGGATTCTAACCTTCCCGCCCATTATCAGGCATTTCGCAGCGAGCTGGCAAAAGCGCTGAACGTTGATGAGTCTGAACTGCCTTTCGTCGCTGAACTGATTCAGGTTAAACCGGAAGAGGCGCAATGGCGCGGTGCGATTGAGCGTGCAGTTGGCAGTAATAGACTGCGTATTCTTGTTTCGCCAGAATCAGCGCCGGAAGCGCTGCGCTGGGTAAACCAGCGCAACAACCGTCTGCATGTGCGGCTACTGGAGGTCAAATTACCGCACTCTCCCGTCCGGTTTTTCGATGATGGCTTTACCCGCAAGCTGTTGTGGAAAGATCATCCGTGGCGAGAAGCTGTCAAAGCATTACTGGCAGAAAGCGACAGGCATTGTGTTGACAGTCCTGAACAACTGCGTGATACACCCCATGCTATGACGGTTCAGGGGTTAATGTCTGGTAAACAGCGTTTTTATGACAAGCAGGATCAGAAACGCCTTGATGAAGACTGGCTAACGGGATTTGATAACCGCGATCGTCTGAACTTCCTTGCCAAAGAAATTGCCGTGCTTCAGGAGCAGGTTAAAACCGCAAACAAGGCACTTGAGTTTGCGAAAGGCGAGGTGGGGCTTTTGCAAAATCAGGCCATTTCATTCCAGAAAATACAACAAATTGATTTCGATAACATCGATGTTCCCGGCGCAAAGAGCCAACTGGAAGCGCTCAAGGAGCGGCTGGAGAATCTGATCCGCCCGGATTCTGACGCCAGCGTAGCGAAAGCAAAACTTGATGAGGCTCAAACGGTTGAATTTGAACTTGATAAGCAGCTCAAAGCCGCCAATAAAGTCACTAACGGGCTGGATACAGAACTCACCTCAGCCCGGGCCACAGAACGTAAGGCCCAGCAAACCGCGCAACAAGGTATGCAGGATGAAGAGCGAGAGTTGTGCGCCTCACATTTTCCGGCGGTGACTCTGGAGCAACTGCCTGACATTCGCGATCTGGAACGTCAACATGAGCGGGGAATTCAGCAAGAAATTGAGGGCGTTAAAGGTGAACTGCATCGACTGAACATTGAGTTGACCAAACGTATGTCTGAAGCCAAACGTGTGGATACCGGGGCGCTCGTTGAGGCAGGGGCTGATTTGGACGATGTTCCTATCTATTTACAGCGTTTGCAGAAGCTGACGGAAGAAGCCCTGCCTGAAAAGCTCAACCGTTTCCTTGACTATCTGAATCGTTCGTCTGACGACGGCGTAACGCAACTGCTCAGCCATATCGATCATGAGGTGTTGGTGATTGAAGCACGACTCAGCGAACTCAATGAAACCATGTTCAGGGTCGATTTTCAGCCGGGTCGCTACCTGCGTCTGGATACCAAAAAAGTTGTCCATGAAAGCCTGCGCACGCTTGAAAAAGCACAGCGTCAGCTAAATGCTGCCCGGTTTGTTGATGATAACGGCGAGAGCCATTATAAGGCCTTACAGGTGCTGGTGGCGCAACTGCGGGATGCCTGCGAACGAAACCGTACCCTGGGGGCGAAGGCGCTGCTGGATCCCCGTTTTCGTCTGGAGTTCGCCGTATCGGTGATGGATCGTCAGAGCGGAAATGTGATTGAGTCACGTACTGGCTCGCAGGGCGGTAGCGGCGGAGAAAAAGAGATTATCGCGTCTTACGTGTTGACTGCATCACTTAGCTATGCGCTTTGTCCTGCGGGGAGCCGTTATCCGCTTTTCGGCACCATTATCCTTGATGAAGCCTTCTCCCGCAGCTCTCATGCCGTGGCGGGCAGGATCATTGCCGCGCTTAGAGAATTTGGCTTACATGCAGTATTTATCACCCCTAATAAGGAAATGCGCCTGCTGCGTGACCATACCCGGTCGGCGATTGTCGTCCATCGGCGCGGTCAGGATTCAAATATGGCATCGCTGAGCTGGGAAGAGCTTGAACAACACTACCAGCGACGGGAGAACGCGTAGAATGTATTCTCCTGATGAACTGCGTGAAAAGCTTGCCCGGCAGTGGGATAACGCCAAACTTCGGGCTGAGCGCTTACTTCCACCCGGTAACTGGCCGCTCTGTCTGCCCATTGGCAAACCTTCCGCGAAAATATTCGCAGAGCAGGCTCAGCGCGTTTTACAACACGTGCAGTTATGGCGGCAAGTCGCAGTTGGGCGTGTGGAATGGGAAGAGGTGAGTTATCGGGCGAGCGACGGGCCGGTATCAATGCCGTTACGCTGGATCATGAATGGCCCTTCTGACTGGATCAACGCAGCGGCAGATGCGACGGTGAGTCGGGAATTTCGCTTGCTGGAGAGAATTATTGAGCAGGTTGACCCTATTTTTCATCTGCTGTTGGTCAGTCATCGTTCACTCTGGCGGCACAAAAGCCCGCAGGATATCATCAGCGCCGCCAGGCTGGCCTGCCGATTAGAGCCCGGTTGCGCAAAAGGGCTGCCGTTAAGGCTGCTTTCCGGGCAAGGGGTGGATACCAAATTTATCGAGAATAATATTTCATTATTAACCCGACTGCTGGACGTGCGTTTTTCCGGCGAAGCCAGTGAGCAGGGGTTAACCACCTTTCTTGATGCTTTTGATGAGTCCAGCCACTGGGTTTTGCTTGTGCCATTATCGCCCGGATTGCTCCCTTTTAAAAAATGCCGGATAACGACGGCGGAACTGGCGGAAACGGCATTGCCCGTGTCGCGTGTTCTGGTGATTGAAAATGAGCAGTGTCTGCATCAACTTCCAGCGTTATCTGACACTATCGCGATTTTAGGGTGCGGCCTTGACGTGCAGTGGTTATCCAGCGCTGTTCTGGATGAAAAACGCGTTGCCTATTGGGGGGACATGGATAGCTGGGGGCTACTGATGCTGGCGAGAGCCAGGCGCTGTCGTCCGACGCTTGATGTTCTGCTTATGAACCGTGAGTTGTTTGAGCAATATGCCAGCCATAGCGCCGTTCCTGAGCCGGTAAAGGCACAGCAAGCAATACTCGATGGCTTGCTTGATGAAGAGTTCGATTTTTATCGCTACTTGACCCACTTGCCGCATGGTCGTCTGGAGCAGGAATTTTTGCCTGCGGGGGTGGTTGAAGAGGCGCTGGTCAGGTGGGGAAACGAGAGTTAAGTGGAGCATGCTGGCTACGGGTGGGTTGCCACGGAAAGCCGGAGTTGAAATGGCCTATGGTTTCGTTATTTGTGGAGTCAGGTCCACACATTGAATCGACACAGGTTTAACAGACACCTCAGAGTCATTTAAATAGCTTAAAGAGAGGTGCACATGAGCAGTAAGCGTTATCCTGAAGAGTTTAAAACTGAAGCAGTCAAACAGGTTGTTGATCGTGGCCATTCTGTTTCCAGTGTCGCAAAACGTCTCGATATCACTACCCACAGTCTTTATGCCTGGATAAAGAAATACGGGCCGGACTCTTCCATCAACAAAGAGTAGCTGACAGGACAAATCAAACAGTTCTGGCTGGAGTCCGGTTGCGTTTATGGCTATCGCAAGATCCATCTCGACTTGCGAGACAGCGGGAAACAATGTGGGATTAGTCGGTTAAGAATGAAGTACAGATATCTGTTTTATGGTGTTAAACATTCGGTATTTCAAATGAGTCTCTCAACCATCAAACGGCTTACTGCCTGGAGAACGCTATGATAATGCTTCAAGGATGCTTCGATGTCAGGGGGAAAAGGTAAAAGAAGAAAGTGGTCTTTTCGAGACAATTATTGACAGGGCAGATTCATTTTCAATCAAATGGGGAAGATATTCGCAATCCGGAATTCTCACCTTCGGTACTGCGGGCATGGATTTTAAGTCTCCATCATGTGTTTGGGAAGCACTCATAAAAATGCAGAGAGTGGCCTTTATGCGTACGAATACAAATTTGATGATTATGACCATGTGATAACGGACTGGTTCCCTGCACGTTACTACTGGCATGTTGAGAAGAGCTGGTTGGCCAACAGCCCGGCATGTGGGCTATGTTTTCTCTGTGTTTGCGCACCTATGCGGCTGGGTCGGGGCGATAGTCTTGAGGTCAGTTCATCACCCCCTGTGAATCAGCATACGGTGCGGGTTGCACGGTGTTGGCTTTTGCCGATGTTTTGGATCAGGCAGATTATGTATCACGCTGCCGGGATGGCCTATATCAAGCCGTTGCTCTGCGGTTGGCCGATGAGCTCGTTATTGGCGATGCATTGTCTGATGAACGGCGTCGCGTCTTGCTGACGCCAGGCCATTATCTCGGTAACTGGTCGCTTCGTCTGCATTCACTGCGAAAAAAGGTCGCATAATTACACCACAGCGCTCCCGCCCGGGGGCGTTTTATTGACATCTCTGCCCTCCTATAACAGCGCCTGATAGCGCAACATTTTCACAGGTCCTTGTTTTCCTTCAGGGCAGGTTGTGCCGAATAAATTCGTTTTAAGTATTCAACAGTGAAACTATTAGCATGATACGCGTAGGTGGGCCTTCGTAAGGCCTGGTGCTGCGAAGCTGATTCACTCCTCACAAAAGTCGATAACGGTGCTTTCAACATCATTCATTATGGACGTTCACATACTCAGCAAAATCGCATGACAATGAAAGTTCTGATCAAAAGTGGCACTGGACAGCCCATGATGTAGTGCCCTTTTAGTAAATAATCATCTGATTTCTGTTGTTTTCTGGTGTTTATCGCATTTCAATAATTGATCTAAATCATATTTTTTTGCTTTTTTTCAGTCAGAAAATGAATGGAGTGGGCCAGGTAACCAAAAAAAGCCATTTTTGTATTAAGAATTTTCCTTCAGAATTAACCACAGTCGATTTACCTGTACTGACATATTTTTTTAATAAAAAATAGCGTGCACGCTGAATGCCATTTCAGATGTTTCGCATTATACCTGACATGCATTAATTCTCTCTTCCAGAAGTGTTGCTGTTAGGATGTTTCGCGATTCTAAGATATATTTACACAAGAAAACTAATGTTTTCTGTTTTCCTTTTAATTTACATCTCTTCATTTTTATTATTAATAGCCATTTGCTATCAATGCATTCCTTTTAATCGTTTAAAACGATTGCCAATAACTATTACATTCGATAAGAATAGAGACACGAAATCATGAACGGGATTATTTAATATTTAAATTTCATTTATCTGTGGTGGTTTAGATAGCTGAAGCATGGAGAGCGATAAATGAATATTTTTCTTGTGTCTGATGATACCTATTTTTTACTGGGTATGCAGAATTTTACTGCGAACTTACCATCTGTCGGGGCTGTGACATTTTTTAATGTCAGCAAATGGGATGAAAAGCGAAATCAGCTAAATCCTGCGCCAGGAGATGTAGTATTGTTGAATGTTAGTAATATCAATTTACGCCGCAGGCTTATTCGCTTGCCTGTCATGTCGGCCTGCCGATTGGTGATAATGGTCAGACTTAACGGGATGAAACCCTTTGTTTGTAATGCTATGTTCCCTCAAATCATTGCCTGGAACACGCAGCCTAAGGAATTGATTAGCTTGTTAAAACGGATTTTGAGGCATGCATTCAACAGACATGAGATCCCTTGGCAGACCAGGGAAATATTTGATTTGCTAGCCAAGGAGTATTCTCTTCCTGATATCTCGGACAGAATGCAGATGAGTGAAAAATACATTTATGCCGTTAAGCGACGTTTGCTACATCAATTTGGATTAGGGAAATGCAATTCATCTGTTGCATCTATATTTTGCCATGAGATTCTTCATATGGATAAAAGTACTGACAAATTAAGTACCAGAATAAGGCTAGAGATTTAGCCTCATACTTCATTAACTGTTCTGGCTATCGGGCATTAGCCGTTTGCTAAGGTTAAATAATACTGTTCATGATTACCGTGCGGATAATTGTCACCGACATTTATCGCAGCCAGAGTCTGGAATGTGTTTTTTACATGGAAATATGAAATGACATTATTAAAACTTCATAAAGTGTTCTCCTCTGGATTTGTGGCAGCATCATTATGCCTGTGTTCAATTTCAGCATTTGCCGAGGGCGGTATATCCATCCAGGGGACGCGTATTGTATATCCGCAGGGAGCAAAGCAGGTCAACGTGCTGCTGAGTAATAACTCCCGAACGGACACCTTTCTGGTGCAGTCATGGGTGGATGCGGCGTCTGGCGGCAAAACAAAAGACTTTGTGGTGACACCACCGCTTTATGTCAGCAAGCCTGAGGACGGTAATAACCTGCGGGTGATGTATACCGGCGGTGAACTGCCAAAGGACAGGGAAACGCTTTATTACTTTATCGTCAAGGCCATTCCCTCTGTAGACAAAAAAGACACGGAAGGTAAGAACTCGCTGATTCTGGCTGCCGCCAACCGTATCAAGCTGTTTGTTCGCCCGGCAGGTCTGAAGCCTGAACTCCGTGAGGCACCGGCGCAGCTGACTTTTCGCCGGTCCGGAAAGACGCTGGAAATCAATAACCCCGGCCCCTATTACCTGACGCTGACGGAGATCAAGGCCGGCAGCCACAAACTGGAAAACGTCATGGTTTCGCCAAAAGGGAAAGCCAGCATACCGCTGCCGGCTGGCAGTGGCAGCAGCGTCACTTTCCGGACCATTAATGACCACGGCGCCCTGACGCCGGCACTGACAAAAAGTATTCAGTAGCGCGCAGTAAAAGCTACGCGCTGGCTGGCATGCAAATGCCGCGGAGCGCCTTTGGGGGAATGCCGGAACACGGCCGGACATGCCATAAAAACAACAAAAAGCAGACTACAGACAGCAGGGGCAGGGAAATGAAGGATATGAGGGAAGCGAAAATAAACCACGGTGCCAGCCGAACACGCCATCGCGATAAAGGGCATTTGTCTCTTTCGCATGGGCTGCGGCCGCTGGCTGTCATGGTGATGCTGGCACTGCCGGCGCTGTTACAGGCCGAAGAGTACTTTCCCGTGGGGTTAATTTCCGGGGCGGAGGACGGCGTGGCAGACCTGTCGTACCTGACGCCGGCAGGGACGCAAATGCCGGGAACCTATGAGGTGGAGATGTACCTTAACGGCACCTGGCTGGCTTCCCGCAATGTCCGGTTTGTCGCTGCCGATTCCGTACCTGCTGCAAAAACGCCGATGGCAGGCAGTATCGCTAAGGCAGATGAGCCGTCTTCGGTTGTGTCTTCAGATTTGGTTTCAGGCCAGGACATTCGGGACAAAACGGGTTTGATGGCCTGCCTGACCCCCGATGACTGGCGTGACGCAGGACTGAAGATAGATGCTATTCCTGCCCTGGCAAATGCGCCAGATGACCTGTGCATTTCTCCGGGACGTTATATTCCGCAGGCCTATACGGCATTTGACTTCACCGCAATGCGTCTTGATATCAGTATCCCTCAGGCGATGCTGAAGAACCGGCCACAGGGGTGGATACCCCCGGAACGCTGGGATGACGGTATTAATGCCCTGCTGTTGGGTTACAACCTGAACGGCAGCCACAGCAACGGAGATTACGGCAACAGCAATAACCTGTACCTGAATCTCGATAATGGTCTCAACCTCGGCCCCTGGCGCCTGCGGGACAACCGCACATGGAGTCGCTACGCCACCAGTGGCGGCGAAACCTGGAGTAAATGGGAGCGACTGAACACCTATGCAGAGCGGGCGATTATTCCTCTGCGCAGCAGATTGTTACTTGGTGAAGCTTCTACTGACGGTGACATGTTTGATGCGTTTGCCTTCCGTGGGGTGAAGCTGACCACCGATGACAGCATGTATCCGGACACGATACGCGGTTTTGCTCCTCTAGTGAAAGGTGCAGCCTTCAGCAACGCCCGGGTGACTATCCGTCAGAACGGTAACCTGGTTTACCAGACCTACGTTCCGCCAGGCGCCTTTGTTATTGATGACCTTTATCCGGTCTCCAGCGGGGGGGACCTGGATGTGACGGTGACGGAAGCGGATGGCACGGCCAGAACGTTTACGGTGCCGTACTCCTCTGTCCCGCTGCTCCAGCGTGAAGGCCGGATGCGTTACAGCGTGGCGGCAGGGCGTTTTCGCAGCAACAGCGACCAGTACGATAATCCGGCCTTTGCGGAGGGAACCCTGCAGTGGGGCCTGCCTTATAACACCACGGTCTATGGCGGCCTTCAGGGGGCAGAGAAATACCGTGCAGGAATGCTGGGTGCAGGGGTGAACCTGGGGCGCTGGGGAGCATTATCGGCGGACCTGACTCATGCCAACAGCGAACTGGCTGATGGTACTCATCATTCGGGACAGTCGTTGCGTTTTCTGTACGCCCGCTCAATGAGTTCACTGGGCACCACCTTCCGCCTGGCGGGTTACCGCTACTCGACGAAGGGGTTCCACACGCTGGATGAGACCGCGCTGAAGGGGATGTCCGGCTGGCTGTATGACTACGACACCCTGGATGCGGATGGTCGCCCGGAGCAGCGTCCGTACACGGACTACTACAACCTGTACAACAGCAAGCGCACCCGGATACAGAGCAATATTTCCCAGCGTTTCGGGTCATGGGGCTCGATGTATATCACCGGCAGCCGGCAGACTTACTGGAACAGCAGCCATTCAACGGATTCCCTGACGGCGGGATACAGCACCTCGCTGGGGCAGGCAAACCTGAACCTGTCATGGGGTTACAGCAAGGCCAGCACCCAGCCGCATTCGGACCGGATGGTTTACCTGTCCTTCTCTCTGCCGTTCAGCGCCCTGTTGCCGGGCAGTCAGAACGCGCAGGCGAGCAGAACCCGACTTTCCGGAAATATGAGTCACAGCAGCGGTGGGCGGAGCAGCTACATGGCCGGTATGAGCGGCTCTGTATTTGACGATGCCCGACTCAGCTGGAACGTCCAGGAAGGTTATGCCCGGCAGGGCGATGGTGGAAATCACGGCGGCAGCGGTAATGCCAGCGTGGATTACCGCGGTACTTACGGCAGCACGTCCCTGGGGTACAGCCACAGTCCGGGCTACCGCCAGCTGAGTTACGGTCTGAGCGGGGGCGCGGTATTGCACCGTAACGGCCTGACGCTGGGCCAGACACCGGGCACGACCAGCGTTCTGGTTGCGGTTCCCGGGGCCGCCGGCGTACCGGTCCGAAACGGTACGGGGGTACGTACCGACTGGCGGGGATATGCGTTACTGCCTTACAGCACGGAATACCGGGAGAACACCATTTCGCTGGACGCGGACAACCTGAGCGAAAACACGGAGCTGGATGCCACCACCACGCGTGTCATCCCCACACGCGGCGCGCTGGTCCGGGCGGAGTTTAAAGCCCATACGGGTGTCAGGACTCTGATGACCCTCACACATAACGGTAAACCGCTGCCGTTCGGCACGACGGTGACGGTCGGGACCAGCAGCGGCATTGTCGGTGATGAAGGTCTGGTGTACCTGTCCGGCCTCGCTCCGGAGGGAGAGCTGAAAGCGCAGTGGGGGGCGGGAGCGAACCAGCAGTGCACGGTGCGTTATCGGTTCACGGAGGCGCAGATGCAGCAGTCGCCTGTACAGATATCTGAAGTCTGCGCGCGGTAATTATGCGCGGAGGTTTCTGTTAACCGGCAGTCCTGAACGGACGGCCATCAGCAAGCAAAGTAAAGCAAAAGCAAGTCACTAATAAACAACAATGGAGAATTTTAATATGAAAGC
Organism: Klebsiella grimontii; assembly: GCF_900200035.1. GTDB lineage: Bacteria > Pseudomonadota > Gammaproteobacteria > Enterobacterales > Enterobacteriaceae > Klebsiella > Klebsiella grimontii. The sequence goes on along the minus strand of NZ_FZTC01000034.1, from coordinate 153,055 downwards.
ATCATTCAACAGGAAACTGATGGCAGGACTGGTTGCGGCATCAATGGCAGCGGCTTCATGGGGCGTACTGGCGGCATCTGTCGCTACTCCGCTTTCGGTGACCTTCACGGGCGATATCAAAGATAATACCTGCGACACCGCCACTGTCTCAGGCGGTGGTACCGTGGCGTTCGGTAATATCTCGGCTTCTGACTTTGGGGCAGGGTCAGCTGCGGGTACATCTGCGATGTCAAAGGATTTCAAAATCTCTTTTGCAAACTGCGGGACACAGGCTTCAGCGGTGAAGGTGTGGTTTAGCGGTACGACCACCAATACCGTTAATGCGCTGGATAACGTGGCTGGTGCAGGTAATGCAACCGGTGTGGGTGTTCAGGTCTGGAAGGGCTCTACACATCTTAAGAGTGACGATACCTCCGCCGTCACCACGTTCACACTGACGCCGTCTGCACCAGCGGCTCAGGACCTGACACTGCAGGCCCGTGTGGTGAAAACAACGGCAGCAGCTCCGGGTCTGGGTTCACTGAACACCACCGGCACTCTGTTCGTGTCCTATCAGTAACGGGTGAGTCTGTCGGCAACAGGGGCTGAAGGAAACTGCATGGCCCTGTTGCCGGCAACTGCCACAGTAAAAACAAAATGGCCGACGCCTGTAACGCATCAGGCGGCCAGTCAGAGAAAGACTCTGGCTGTCTGAGGTTGCGTCAGGTGTGAAGGATAAAGTCGGCCTTTAACTTTAAGAACCATCAGTACAGTGTCTACGGTTTCAGGCTGCAGATATTTCGATGGAAATGGACATAAATTTAATGCCTTGAGGGGCCTATGCGATTATTGCAACATAGCGTACGCAATGCCTTGATTATCTGTATGTTACTGGTCTCTGCTTCCGCAGTAGCGGCCTCTCCCATATTGTATGTATCATATCTTTCCTACTCAAATGGAAATAGTTCGCTGAAGGGTCTCAATGTTGGGGATACAATGTCATCTGATATGACGCTAGCAGGAGTACGTTGCGGAACTTACACACCTGGAGCATCATCTTTCAAAATAACTGCCTGTACCGCAGAGCACCTTGCCGGTCTCAATGCTGTTTGTACGATTAAAGATGAACCCTATATTCCTGGTGGTATGAATGTGGATGGGTATTTTTTTGAGATTAAACACCGCCTTGTTTCCGGCGGTGAATCCGTTGACATCACTGAAGTATTAAGTCCTAGCGGTTCACTATCTCAAATACGCCCCCAAATATTTGCTAAAGAAAGCTATATTACCACCAATCTAAGTGATGACGGCCGTGATGTCATCGACGTTAAGTGTAGATACTCGGGAACATCATCTGTTCCTATGTATTATTCACTGAGCGGTGCTCAGGCAGGTGAACAGGTTACTAGTGAATTTACTGCTAAATATGTAGACGTTGCATCGTTGAACATTTCAATAGAACAACCGTCTCCGATAGTAGGGAAACTAATGACTACATTTGAGTCCCCTTTCAAAATGACAACCTATTATCCTAGCGGTCGGAAATTTCAGCTCGCCCCTAAAATAACCTGGGATGTTTCGGCTCCTTGTGACAGTTGGTCACCTACATTGCAGTTAACTGATGGAACTATACTGGGTATTCACCATGCTGACACCGGGAATTTACTCAGAAACAGTGGTGGGAAAAGTTTAACAAATATAATGACTGCCAGATTTACGCCTACTACTCTGGGAGCATTCAGTTGTACAGGCACGTTGATTGTATCCTTCGATTAATTAAAACACGGCCTCGTTTTAATACAGATATGGGATATCTGATCTGAACCGAGGCTGCTACGGGGAATCGTATCCGGCACAAAATAACTTATGGCAACAGTTATATCTTCGTTAGATATCAGGGTATTTTTATTTCAGGGTAAACGTTAACTGAATGCTGTCCTGCGCTGGTCAGGTAGAAAAAATGTCACCGACGCAGAAGGCGTTGTCCCTTGTCCGGGAGTGAGTGGGGAAGCGGCAGGTTTATTTGTAAGGAAGGGAGAAAATGTCAGCGGCGGTTAAAGATGTGCTGGCGCGGGAGCTTGAGGCGTCAGGCCTGTGGCGCCGGGCGGCAGACAGGTGGCTGGAGGTGATGTTGTCGTATGGTCTGTCAGATGCCCAGCGTGAGTGGGTCAGGCGGCGGCGGAGGCGTTGTCTGTCGGCAACGCAGCCTGTTGTAAAGGACAGGCTGAACGTGAGGGAAATCCTCAATGCGGCAAAGGCGGCGCAAACAAGGATGGGGCTGAGTCAACAGGGTGGTGCGGCATTCAGATTCAAAGGCCAGAAACGCAGGGAAAAAGTGGTCATCAATGATAGCTGCCTGGCGGAAGAAACGGACGCAGAACTTCTCATCAGCGAATATTTTCAGCAGCGGCAGGAGGCGGGGCTTTAAATGAAATGTCCAGCGGCACAGAGTGTTGAAAGTCTGTACATACTTGTGTAGTTGTCTGGTCTTGATATGTTCAATCCAATATCAAAGGCAGGTTATTTTATGGACGAGAAACAGTTGCAGGCACTGGCTAACGAACGGGTAAAACATAATAGCTTATTAAATATCAATTTGTTAATCGCTAGTTGGTCTGGTGCTGAAGCTGCGCTCAATGCTGAACTGACTCATCATCTCGGCTATAAGGAGTAACCGCCAAAACCGGGCATGGGCTCCTCCCACCACCGGCGGTGGCTCTCCGGAGCTGTGAACTCCGCGCGACCGTGACGGCACCTTTGAGCCGTAGCGGGCGAGATAAAAGGTCGTGTAATTTACAGACTACGGTGCGTCAGGAGAAAATAATAGGGTAGCAGTTTGCCAACCCGGTTGGCCGGCCAGTCGGCTACATAGCGAAGGTAGCCTTCTGGATCCTCGCTGTTCAGTTTGCGCGTCCCGATCAGGCTATACAGCAGTGCTTCCCGCTCACCACCATGTTCAGAATCGAAGAACAGGAAGTTACTGACCATCCGCAGGGCATTTTCAGCGATATTATTGGTTGTTTCGGCCCAGTCATCGTCTGCATAGTATGTCAGCGCCGGCCACGGGTTCCGGGCCTACGAGACGCCTTCGCCAGCTCAGCGTACCACGGCAGCGTTTTCATCGTTTCACGCAACCCGCTTTCCAGGGATTTCAGCAGCGGTTTCGTTTTCCGCTCGCGTTCTCGCCGATATTCCCCTTATTTCCGCCTCGATGGCGTATAGCTCGCCGATCCGTTTCAGCGCTTTCCTCATCAGCGATGACGGGATGCGGACGTGCACATTGCGGATGTTGCGGCGGGCGTGGGCCCGCATTATCCGGCCATTGCGGTACAGCTCGTTGAACCCGATATAAGCATCCACCCAGCCTGATAGCAGTGAGCGACTCAGCTCCATACCCTGGCGGGCCTATACTTCAGGCCGGTGGTACAGCGGAGTGTGCTCTGCGTAGTTTGAGGCCAGCACGTGGGGGTATCGCAGCCCTAGTCCTGTAATACCCCGCTCGATGGGCGCGAAGGTACGGAGGTCTGCATGTTGGCATTGCACTGAGCACAGGCACGCTTTTCACGTACGTCCGGATAACCCGGAAGGCGCTGACAGTCGCCAGTAGACCACAGCGGTTTTACCTGGCTGCCGCTGCGATCCCGGAAGATGAAGACATGGACGGACATCGGAGCATCTTTCAGCGCCGTCTGTATTTTGGCGGCCAGGCCGTTGAAGCCATTTCTTATATCAGTGATACCGGTACAGATTGTAACCGGGAATTCGTTCGACAAAACGCGTTGCCGTCTAATATCAGCCCTCTAAAAATAGCAGAGCGCAAATTATTGCGGGTGTCTCGCCTACAATCCCAAAATATTCCAGTAGGCCTGTTAGGAATTTGGCATCGTCAGTGTCTGAATATTGCTTGCGTAAATTGATTCTCCAGTTCTCCCCTTTATTTTTTAGTCATTTTCTTCCAGGAATTTTATATCAGAATTTTACGTTTTTATATTAATAATACTTAACTGTTTTTATCCTTATTTTATGTCAGGTAAGGTTATTGTTGACATTTATTGACAATGTTATCAGCTCGTCATTTCACAAAAGAACGGATATTCCGGCACAAAGATAATGGATATGTCGTTTTTGATAGTGTTTTGTCATGCCTGAGGGGAATTGCAAAGATGTCTCTCTTTGTTTGTGGGAAACGTAAATAAACGTCATCCTGTACAATCGGTTATAACGATCGATAACACATCAGATGATAGCTGTAATCTATTGCAGTGACTGTATCGATCGTTTTAACCAATTAAAGGATTTGAACTTTCTGTGCTAAAAATAAATTCAGTTTGCAACAGGAACGTTCGCAGGAGTTATTCCAGAAACAGGATAAACAAAGGACTGCTGTATCGATGAGATATCATATTGTATCGGATAATACATATTTCCTTATGGGCGTAAGCCATGCCGAAGAAATAAGAAAAGGTGATGTCAGTATAATAAAAATACCGCGGGATATCAGCAGGGTATCACCCTCGCCCGGCGATGTTTTTGTGCTCTATATTCCGGAATCCGGTCGAAGAAGTGAATTTATTCGCCGTTTTTCCCTGCATTTACTTCGGGTGGTTATTCTGGTCGACTCTCCTGTTTTTCGGCCAGTTAAAAAGTATTTTCCGTGGGTAATGAGTGCGGCGATTTCATTGCGGGAATTATTTTCCGTCATTCGCCTGGCTGAAATGGCCCCCGCCCGTTACCGGAAGGTGTCAGACCGGGTTACCCGGATTATCAGCCTGCTGACAGGGGGTGTGTCAGTGAGGGATGCAGCAGAAAAACTTAATGTTACCCGGGATTATGTCTACCGGGTGAGCCGGGAAGAGGTGATGCATTACGGCATACCTGACTGCAACCGGGTGTCCCTGCTTATCTGCCGGGATATAAACGAAATTTGCCGGGCAGGTGAAAGCGCCTGCAGTGAATCATAGCCAGGCCGGCGTTTATCCCCGGCGGCAACATATTATTGCCACCAGGTGCAGATGATACCGGTGGCATTAATCGCCCGACCACACAAGGCAGTGGTGGGTAGTAAGGGTTATTCAAACAACACTAAATAATGGAGTATTACAATGAAATTAAATCGTATCCTGGCTTCCCTGGTAGTGGCTTCCACTTTACTGTCTGCCGGCGCGATGGCGGCTGACGGCACCATCACCTTTAACGGCACCGTTACTGCCAGCGCCTGTACTGCGCTGACCGGAGTGTCTGTCGGTGGTGGTGCGCCGGCGGTTAACCAGACCATCAACCTGCCGTCTGTGCCGGCACCGGCACTGAATGCCGGTGCCGGTACCTATCTGGGTCATACCGCGTTCAAAATCTCCCTGACCGGCTGTGCCGCAGCAGGCTCCCTGTCCAACGTCCGTGCCATCTTCGACACGCCGTTTGCCCCGGCTACTGATGCGTATGTTGCCGGCAACACCGCGCCGTCAGCCACCGCTGCAGACGATGTGGCCGTGGCTATCCTGACGCCGGCCGGTGTGCAGATTGACATGAACGGCGGTACCGCTGTGGCGCCGGGTTACACCCTGCCGTCCACTGCCGGCGCTATCAACATGGACTTTGTCGCGGCCTATAAATCCCTCAGCACCAGTGTGACCGCGGGTACGGTTACCGGCACCGCAAACTACACCATCTCTTATTTCTGATGCATCACTGCCCCGCCCGGTTTCCGGGAGGGGCTTTTTTTTACGCACAGGATGTGCGGACAGACGCGCGTCTGTCCGGATAACAATAAAATAATATGACTGAGGCTAAAGGCATGCGCAAAACGAATCCGCCTTCACTCACCCCTGACACACAAAATTTCCGGAGAACGGCAGGTGGATGGCACCGTCCGGGGATTTTTTGTGTTTTAGGTTGCTGTCTGGCCGGGAGCGTGCCGGCCAGCTCCGATTTTGATGAGGTATTCCTGCGCCGGGATAAAGGCGGGGCCACGCCGGATGTGTTTGTCTGGCAGGACGCGGTCACGCCGGGGATGAAGCTGGTCGACATTCGCGTCAATGACAATCTGGCGGAACACACCGAAGTGCGTTTCGTGGATAACGGAAAACAGCGGGTGGCCCCGTGCCTGACCCGGGAGCAGCTGATAAGTCTCGGTATAAAAATAGCCCTGTACGATGACCGTGCCACAGCCCCGGATAAAACGTCCGCCGCAACAGACGGCGAGGCCACCTGTGAGCCGCTTGAGCAGAAAATCCCCTCATCCGCCATCGCCTATGACGCCACCCACCAGGTGCTGAGCATCACCGTGCCTCAGGAGGCCGTTGACCGGCAGCGCTTTACCATGATTTCCCCGGACGAGTGGGACCACGGCGTCCCGAGCCTGCGCACCAGTTACAACGGCTATTTTTACACCACAAAAACCAAAGGCCGGTCCGGTGACGGCTGGCGCACGGATGACACCACCGCCCGCAGCGCCTATCTCAACCTGAACACCGTGGGCTCTCTCGGGGCATGGCGTTTCTTCAGCATTGATTCGTTCTACCGCAATCCGGGTAAGGGCTGGCAGTCAAACCACGACCGTTCTTATCTGAGCCGGGATATTGCCTTCCTGCGTAGTAACCTGCAGGCCGGTGAAATCTATACCAGTACCTCAGGATATATGGTCGGGGCCATTCCCCTGACCGGCGTGTCCCTGAGTACCAGCCAGAAAATGTTGCTGGACAATCAGTTCAGCTACTCCCCGGTGGTTCGCGGAGTGGCCCGGACCAACGCCCGCCTGGTTATCCGTCAGCGCGGCAATATCATCTACAGTACCACCCTGACGCCGGGACCGTTCGCCATCGATGACCTCTACAGCGCTCAGGTGGGCGCTGACCTGGAGGTGACGGTGGAGGAGTCTGACGGTCAGGTGCAGGTATTCCATGTTCCCTATACGGCCCTGCCGAACATGATACGCCCGGGCTCTACCCGCTACAGCCTGGCAGCCGGACGTTACCGTAATCAGGGCAGCCGGGCTGAGGAGCCCTGGGTGACCACGGGCAGCCTGGAGCGGGGGTTTGAGCATTTCACGCTGAACAGTTCGGCGGTGGCGTCAGAAGATTACCAGTCCCTCTCCGCCGGTGTGGCGTGGAACTTGGGCAGTATCGGGGCATTCTCCACCGAAGCGGCCTGGGCGCGTCACCAGGAGACCTGGAACGACGGTGAGGCCAGGAACGGCTCAGCCGTCCGTTTTCTCTATGCCCGCCATTTTGACATGACCGGGACCTCCCTGCAGATTCTGGGATACCAGTATCGCTCGAAAAACTTCCTTGAGTTTCCTGAGTTCCTGTCCCGCCAGAGCCGGGACAATATCAGCGGCTACAGCTGGGGAGATTCTGAGTGGCTGCAGCGTAAGCGCAGCCGGGTGGAAATGACGCTGAACCAGAGCCTGAACAACTACGGCAGCCTCTACATGGGGATGAGCCAGGACCGCTACTACGGGACCAGCCGCAAGACGACCTCCATTACCGGGGGGGCCGGTACCACCATCGGGCCGGCCAGCGTCTCCCTGTCCCTGACCCGCACGCATGACATTCATAATTCGGACACCCAGATAGGTCTGTCCGTCAGTCTGCCGCTGGGCCGTGCAGGCGGCCGCAGCCGCGATTACGGCTCCCTGAACTACAGCCTGAGCCGCAACAGTGACAACCAGTACAGCCAGTCCCTGGGATACACCGGCAGCGCGTGGGATAACCGGGTGAACTACTCCGCAAACATGATGCGGGACACGCAGGGAAAATACAGTCAGTCCGGCACGCTGGGCTATAACGGCAGCAAGGGCAACGTGTCAGCCGGCATGAGCCACAGCAGTGGCCATAACCAGTACTCCGCCGGGATGAGCGGAGGTATCACGCTGTATGGCGGCGGCCTGGTGCTGTCACCGACGCTGGGTAATACCGTGGCCATCGTAGAGACCCCGGGTGCCTCCGGTATCAGCGTGTCCGGTGCGGGTAACACGGAGACGGATTATTTCGGACACGCGATGGTGACCTGGCTGACGCCATACCGTTACAACAACATCAGTCTGGATACCAGTCGCAGCCAGTCTTCACAAAACGTTGAATTAAAGGATTCCGCCCGCAAGGTGGTGCCCAGCGACGGCGCCGCGGTGCTGCTGAAGTTCGCGACCCGGGTGGGACGCCGGGCCATGGTGGAGATACAGAGTCCGAAAAGAATTCCGCTGGGCGCCATGATTTACCTGGAAGGCGAGAAGGAAGAAGCCGGCATTGTGGGGAACCACGGTCAGGCTTACCTGAGCGGGCTGGACGCGCGCCGGGACCAGACGCTGAAAGTGGTCTGGGGCAAACGGCAGGCAGAGCAGTGTCAGTTCACCCTGCCGGCGCTGCCGGAAGGAAAACAGGCGCCGGAAGAGTGGTACAAAAAGGTGACCGTGAACTGCCGTTAACCTCATGCCCCGGCGCAGGCCGTAATGCGCCCGACACATGAACAAGAGAAGTATCAGCGAAGCACAAGAGAAGCACCACGCCATCAGGAGAGACAGCAATGAAGATATCAGTGAACACCAGAACGATAGCGGGCACGGTCCTGGCGGCCGGAATGCTGGCCGGCGCAACAGCCCCGGCGGAGTCGGCGGTCAGGCCGCAGCTGACGCGCATCGTGGCGTACGCTGAGGACAGGGAAACGCCGGCGGAGATTATCAATGAAAGTACGGAAACGTACATGGTGCAGTCCTGGCTGGAAGATACGGACGGGAAGGATAAAGATATACCGGTGGTACTGACGCCACCGGTGATGAAGCTGGAAGGAAAGAAGAGCGGGAAGCTGCGTCTGGTGGTGATGAAGGGAAATATCCCTCAGGACAGAGAGTCGGTGTACTGGCTGAACCTGCAGGAGATACCGCCTAAGGCGAAGGATGCGGAAAACAGTCTGGTGATAGCGATACGCAGCCGGCTGAAGGTGTTTGTGCGCCCGGCGGGGCTGGATGCGCAGGGTAACGCGGAGGCACCGTCGAAGCTGACGTGGAAAATGGAGTCGGCAGGCGGGAAGCGCTGGCTGCGGGCGACAAACCCGACGAAGTATCATGTGAGTTTTGGGGAGCTTGCGGTAGGTATGCCGGGTAAGAAGGGGCAGCGTCTGGAGGACAAGTACCGGATGGTACCGCCGGAGGGAAGTGAGCGATATGAAATTCCCGCCACGATAAAGAGCAACAGCGTGAGCGTGACGTGGAGCGGGATGAACGACTGGGGGGGCGCGGGCAAGGAGCAGACGGTGGAGGTGCATCAGTGAGAGGATTGGTAAAGGCCGTGGCGTGCGCTGGCGTGGCGGTGGCTGCCGGGGGCATTACGCCTCTGGCAGAAGCCACAACTTATAGTGCAGATGGTTTTTGGTCTAACGGACCCTCTGTCGGTCAGCCAGCCGGAAGCTGCAGTATAACCATTCCAGATGACAGGCCTTTAGCGGTACCACAAACTTTTGTGGTAGGTAGCGATGTTCCTGATGGAACAGAGATATTTTCGTGGGGATATGGCGAAGCATTTTCCGATATTGTTATGTCCTGCGTCTCCAGCGGCATTGGTGGTGCCAATGGGGATATTGATATATACGCAACCTCAAATGTTTATGTATCGGGTGACAGCAGAGGATATATACTGCTTAGTGATAGTGGATTTGCTCTAAAGTTATGGGGTCGGTTTAATACTGATCCTGGAACCAATTATTCTGTATGCGGCGGAGTGTCCACGAATTGTCAGTATTACACAACATCATATGCTAACCCATCTTTTGTAAATGATCCGGCAGCAAATACAGAGATTGACTTAACGCAGACAGGTGCCAGTTCGGCGTCTATGTCACAGACTATGCGTAAATACTGGATATCTGCGCCTCCCGGCCTTAATCAATTACTGCCAACCTATACGGGAAGCTTCTCGTTTAGAATGGCTTTAATTAAAGTTGGTACACCACAATATAATGGACCATTACATACATCATCTACGGCGAGTTTCTATGCTCGGGCAACCGTCAAAGGAACTTATAATGTTTATGGGCTTTTGGATGGTTCGGGCATAACAATAGCGCCCCCGGCCTGCCAGCTCAGAACCACCGATTACACCATTCCCATGGGACGCTGGGCTGCTGACGCCATAGCTTATATAGGGACGCCAGCTTATGGCCCTCAGGTTCCTGTTAATCTGTCTCTGGAGTGTTCCGGCGCTGTTGACCATGTTCGCTTCCGTTTTGAAGATACCGGCACCTCGCTTTCCGGCAATAATAATATCAGTCTCTACGACACTGCTGGCGGGAATAAAATTGATGGCCTGGAGATAGAGTTGCTCTATAACGGCACAAAAGTCAATGTCGATAACACCACCGTGACCGATACCGGCAGTCATGGTTCATTTGTCTCTGTTTCTGCCGCATTTGACTCCGTCAGTACGGCCGCATTCCAGGCCCGCTATGTGCAGAGTGCCCCGGTCACTCAAACCGGGACAAATTATACCGGTCCCGTGACCGGCAAAGTGAATATGTATGTGACTTATGACTAACGGAGTGTGGTCCGGGCTAAGGACAAACTTTGCCGGAAGGCCGATACAAAAACAATGTACGTGAACTGCCGCTGACATCGCCTCCTGCGTAGGCCGTCTGCACAAGAGAAACACCATGCTATCAGGAGAGACAGCAATGAACATATTACTGAGCACCAGAGCAATACCGGGAGCGGATCTGCCGGACGGAATAATAGTACAGGCGGAGTCGATGGGTCATGAGTCGACGGCAGAGGTGTGCCTGTGAAGGGATTGCTGAATGCGGTGGCGTATACGGGCGTGGTGGTGGCTGCCGGGTGTATTACGCCCCAGGCGGCAGCCGGAACGTTTGCAGAGAACATTTACTGGACCATGGGCGATGCGGCAGGCCAGCTGGCAGGGACCTGCTATACCTATTACCCGGATGAAAAACCGCTGGCGGTACCCCGGACACTGGTGGTGGACCAGAATACGCCTGATGGCACGGTTCTGTTCCAGTGGGGGTATGGCGAATTTATGTCGGACACCACGCTCTATTGCGTATCTTCCGGTATATCGAACAGTACCAGCAGCACTGGAGGAAGTCCGAATTTTGTGTATTTTTTGGCTAATTATACGCCCTATAGCGGAGTTCATGGGCTACTAACATCCGATACCGGAATACAGTTAAAAATACTGGCGCGATATAATGCGGCATGTGCGTATTCCGGTAGTTCCCCTTATTTTCAGCAGGCGTTTGGTAATACAATGTGCCTTGCTGCCGGCACAGAGGTTGATGCCCGAACATCGACACAAATAACCGGTTATCTGGCATATATTATGCAGGCATATAACTCCGGAGGAAGATATTATTTCCCGACTTATGCTGCAAGTATGTCTCTTCGTGCAGCACTGGTAAAGCAGGGGACCATTTCATATTCCAGCGCATTGAATGTATCTAATTCTACTAATTTCTATTTAAGAATGGGGGCAGGGACAAGCGGTTATACTGTCATTCCGAGTATATTGGCCACTTCAGCCACCCGGATAGTGCCACCGGCCTGCCAGCTCAGAACCACCGATTATACCATTCCCATGGGGCGCTGGGCTGCTGACGCCATCACTTATTTGGGTACGCCAGCCTACGGCTCTCAGGTGCCTGTTAACCTCTCACTTGAATGCTCTGGCAGGGTCAACCACGTCCGTTTCCGCTTTGAAGACACCGGCACCTCGCTTTCCGGCAACAAGAACATCAGTCTCTATGATACCGCCGGCGGGAATAAAATTGACGGTCTGGAGATAGAACTGTTCTACAACGGCACAAAGGTGAATGTCGATAACACCACGGTGACCGATACGGGTAGCCACGGGGCAACTAAAGCCTCACCGGCTTCACTTCCCCTGTATGACTCCGTCAGTACGGCTGCATTCCAGGCCCGCTATGTTCAGAATGCCGCGGTGACCCGGGCGGGGGTAAATTATACCGGTCCCGTGACCGGCAAGGTGAATATGTATGTGACTTATGATTAACACGAATACGAACGTTTAATTCGCACCACGTTCATGGAGGAAAAGGATGCCAGACAAAACTCATTCATATCACGTCATTACCGATAACCTTTATCTGGGGTACGGTATCCGGACGGTGCTGGAAAATATGACCGGAGGAAAAGAGGCGTGTTATCTCTCACTCCCGGATATCAGGATAACCCGGGAAGGTGTCCGGAGCCTGGTCTTGCGCCATAAGGTCACCCTGACGCTTCTGGCTGTCAGGTGCATCCGGCTTCGCCGTCTGATACTGCGTTTTCTGGGAGAAAGGCAGGAGAAGGTTCTGGTGATGTCCCCGCCGGCGTTATTCAGAAAAGAGCAGGAATGGCGACATGTCCGGAATATCGTGACCATCCCAATGGATGTCTCAGCAAATGCATTACGGCAGAGCGTCTTTTCAGCGGTCAGGGAGGAGCCGTTCATCCCCGTGACAGCCCGGGAACGCCATCTGATTGACGGGCTGTACCGTGGATGTTCGGATGAGACGTTATCACAGAAACTGGGCTGCTCTGTGCGAAATATCAGCCAGACCAGAAATCGAATGATGTCACGGATAGGCGGGCTGAAAGGTATCCATGGATTTTTGCTGTGCCGGGACATAGTCAGCATGTATGACCGTGAAGAGAATGGAGCAGACAGGGCTGACCTGTAGCCGCCCTGTTCCGGGTAATACGGGGTGCTGTGCCACTACAGATTCCGAAGCACAGCCCTCTGCCCGGCAGGAGTCGTGGTGGAGTCGCCGGCTTAGCACGTAAGGAAGGAAGAAGATGTCGGGTGCAGCTAACGATGTGCTGGCATAGGAGGTCCGGGCGGCTGGCCGGTGACTGGTGATGATGTTGTCGTATGGTCTGTCAGATGCCCAGCTACCGCGTTAAGTTCCGTGCCTGTCGCTGAACGTTGTGATTAATGTCCCCTGAGCGTTAGCGGCAAGCAACCGTCGCCAGGGCCCCGACAGGCAGTCAGGCTATATATGCCTGACTGCCTGTCGGGTATCTGACGCCATTCGGCCGTAAATTAGATGTCTGAATTATTTTTATTTAGATACATATTTTTGTCAGCATTTTTGAGCGTATCTTTTAATTGTCCTCTATGTTCTGCAATGCCAAAACTTACAGACAACAAGATAGATCCACCTTCCAGATATAACGGACTTTCGCTTAATGTGGTTTTTATCCTGTTAACTATTTCATATACATGAATTTGACTGGTTTTTTTAATGTAGATTAAAAACTCATCGCCACCAAGACGAATAGCTGTATCTGTTGATTTTATGTTGGTTTGTATGATTGATGCTATTTTTTGTAAAGCAATATCGCCAATAGCATGGCCCCAGGTATCATTTATTTGCTTGAATTTATTTACATCACAAAGTATAAAATAACTGCCGATATCCGGCTGAATGTGTTTTAAAGCCTTTCGCGTATACAGTTTAGTCAAGGGATCAACCATGTTTTTAATGTAATTTCGCGATGCCGCTTTTGCTGAACTTACAAAAATAACAAAACAGAGGAATATTAATACTATGACAGTAATTAATGTGATTTTATCCGATTTAAGTAAAGCGGGTATGTTTACACTAACAACGGACCGGTATTTATCTGAGTATTCAATTTCATATGAGATGTAAGAGTGAGAACACGAACCAAAAAAACACAAAGACAAACCACTGCTAATCGCAACAAGCTTTGCCGATAACCATTTGGATTCACTGCCACTAAAATGTTTTTCAAGAATGTTTTTGAGTTCGCTCGCCGTATGATCATAAAATAAATTGCCAATAAGTTGAGATTTATTTAAACTATACGCATGGCTCACGATGGTATAAGCTTTCTCATGAGTGATTTTATCAATATATATATCCGTTGCAGATAATCCTTTTCTTTTTATATTGTCAGATAAAATACGATCGTAATACTCAGGAATGTTTATCTTGTCACCTTCATCCAGAATAACTCGATTGAGATGAGAAATGTTTATGCTTTTGTCTATGTTGTCAGTGAAAAAATACAAATAATTAATTGATGGAGCATAAAAATAGCGCACGGCTGATGTTTTTTTAAAAGAAGAAGAGGCTTTTTTGTTTATAAACTCAAGCGCAGCCGTTAAGCAAGATGCATCAATGACACCAGAATGAATAATGTTGCTTTGATTCGAGACCATTCCCATAAGTTGAGTGTTGAGTATGTCCTCGGGGCAAGAGTTTTCACTCACTAGTTCATAATATCTACTGGATATGGAAAGAGCAATTCTTTCATTTTCATTAAAGATTCGTTGAAGATCGCCAATGAAACCTGTTGATATATATTCTACGTTAAGATATGCGCGATAGATATTTAATGAAACAGCAACGGACACGTTAAAAATAACGAGGGTTATTAATAGGGGTAATTTTTTGAAATATGCTTTCTTTTGTATTTTATTTTTCAATTTAACCTCTATTTTATGTTCGCAATAAAACAAGTGTCGGATGTTACCTGGAAAACTAAGATTAGCAAATCAAAAGCCTGGTTACCTGTTTTATCACAACCTTCTTTGCTGATATGCTCTGTTTCCGACAAGCATCCGGTAAACATTAAGATGCGTCATAGCAAATAATTCAGTAAGTTCATCGATTGATCAATTTCTGGTTTAATGCCCCTGTAACAACTCTTTCTTTTTGTTTATCAGTAAGTTTCGGTTATTTTACCCGCTTTCCGTACAAAAAGCCTGTCTCCCCGGGTATGTTAACATATCAGACTGACCCAGAACTCAGCAAACCAGAAAACGTCGCTTTTCCCATCGGATCCCCAAGCTTATTCCCGCCTCCAGCTTAACGGACTCAGGCCTGTAATACTTTGGTTATCTCATATGCGCCGGATACTGACCTGGAACTAATATGTGAATAAAACCCTGGTCTGTACCGGTTTGGCGCCTGACGCTGTCTTAACAAGGTAAATCTGCTTCTCTGTTTAGTTTTTATCCGCGAGGTTAGAGACGTAAATATGTTATACTGAAGAGCTTTTAGAAAAAATTGAATGGCCGCAAATGCGGCCTGGTTTCGCTTTGAAAATGTGATGCAATCAGGGGTTAGCTGACCAGCCATCATTGTATAAGAATAGGGTTATACTACCTTCCTGAGTTTCCTTTAAATTACTAACAATAAGAGGAAATGCCTTCTTTATGTCTTCGGATTTCGCCCAGGCTGGTACCTCAGAAGGGCTGTAGGTGTAATTAACTCTCGAGAGCATTCTCCCCAGTTTATCAGATGGAACAGTGAAATTGATAATTTTTTGAACTTTGTATTTACCAATGCAAAATATACCAGATGTTTTTTCCATTATATATCGTTCACCTTCCTTGGTCAGTTTGTATGTATGTCGCTTTGCCTTTTCCCTGTATTTAATAATATCCTCTTTCTCTGCGCTTAGTAGCCCTGCTTTTACTAAAGCATTCAGTTTGTCAAAGCGATTGTGATACTGTGATTCTGTACTAAACAAAATGTCAACAACAGGAAATGAATATCCAGTTCGCAATGGAATACAGTGGTTTTCAAGTTTCTCATTTATTGCTTTTTCAAAGTTCCCATTGCTTGCGTCATTTGTTGTATCGCATCCGGCAAGAGATGCAGCTGCGATTAATGCCAGCGAAATGTGTAATGAAGTCTTCTTCATCGATTTCCCTTTCTTTTAAAACTCATACGAATGCACAAGTTCAATGATTCTACATATATCCCATACCATTACCCTATTTATTATCAGATTTTTTATATTTTCGGAATTTTACATGACTAACTTTTGATATTGTTTACTTGTTTTAGACGCTCTCTAATGAATTTGCAATTGTATGCAATCAAGTTACCTTGTCTCTGTAATGTGATGATTATCATCATGGCTATTATTTAATGAGAAAGCAAAATTGTTATTATATGTTTGTTAAATTGCTGGGAGGTGTGAAAATCTGAAAAAAATTAACAAGCTGACTCTCTTTGGAGAAGTGTCTTAATGTTTTTTTGTATTATAATCAGATGGTTAGGTGGTTTTTTTATGGAGTTCTTTTTAAGGGTGGGTAAAGCAAGGCTCAATGTGATGAAAATAAATCCGAAAAAAACAAGAGGCCGTTTTTTAAGTGTGGAGATGATTTTTAATATTGGTACAATACTCTATTGTTAGTTTTAAAGTATAAATATTGAGGCCGTTCAAAGGCAAGAGAAATGGAGCGTAGATTAAAAAAAGAACTACTTGGCGAAAACGTTTATCATGCTAGTGGCTCACGTGTGGAATGGGCTTTTGATAATTTTGATACCATCTGTGTTTCATTCTCGGGAGGTAAGGATTCAACGGTCTTATTTCATCTAACGGCAGAAGTGGCCAGAAAGAAGAATAAAAAATTTTCCGTGCTTTTTATTGACTGGGAAGTTCAGTTTCATTGCACAATAGAGCATATATCCAAAATGAAGAAACTTTACGCTGATCTGATCAGTGAGTTTTTTTGGGTAGCGCTTCCTCTAACAACCGTAAATGGCGTGTCACAATTTGAAACGGAATGGGTATCATGGGGAAAAGATGAGCAGTGGGTGAGAAACCCACCTGGTGATGCAATTACCGACTATAAATATTTCCCTTTTTATGAATATGCAATGACGTTTGAAGCATTTATACCAGCGTTCTCAAAATGGCTTTCGAGGGATCAGACATTGGGGATGCTGGTTGGCGTTCGCGCTGATGAATCTTTGACTCGCTTTATGGCACTAGCATCAAAGCGGAAAACTCGATATTCCAGCGATTTACCCTGGACGACAGCTGGCAGTGATGCTTTATATTGTACTATTTATCCACTTTATGACTGGAAAGCTCGTGATATCTGGATTTTTAATGGCGTCAAACGCGCTGCATATAATCCTCTATACGATCTTATGTACAGGGCTGGAGTGACAATGAAAGCTATGCGAGTTTGCGAGCCTTTTGGCCCCGAGCAACGGCGCGGTTTATGGTTGTTTCATGTTCTCGAACCTGAGGTCTGGGCCCGCGTCTGTTCTCGTGTTGCTGGAGCGAACTGCGGCGCTATTTACGCAGAGCAGCATAAAGGATTTTATAATATCCGAAAGGATATGTCTAAACCTGCCCACCATACCTGGCGAAGTTACGCGCATTATCTCCTGGATTCAATGCCTCATCAGACCGCAGAACATTATAAAAATAAAATTGCAGTTTATTTGATGTGGTATAAAAATCATGGTTTCCCCATGGATATTCCGGACGAACAGGAAAATGATCTTGGTGGTAAAGATATCCCTTCATGGCGCAGAATTTGTAAGACTATAATGAAAAATGACTTTTGGTGTAGAACTCTTTCCTTCAGCCCAAACAAACCAAAAAATTATGGGCGCTACCTTGAACGTATGCGCAGAAAAAGAAGTGAGTGGAGGGTAATTTAGATATGAAAGATTTGCTTTTAATTATTAACACATATTTGGAAAATATGACAACGCCTCAGGAAAAAATTCAGGCTATTAACACATTGCGAGTATTTATCCATGAAAAAAGCCCGTTCAAAAATGAACCGGTAGACTGTGTTTTGTGGGTGAAAGTTACTGATATACAGGCTAATGATTACAATCCTAATGTTATGGCTCCAGCAGAGAAGAAATTGTTGAAGCGTTCACTTGATACAGATGGGTTTACACAACCGATCGTCGTTTTTGATAACATGTCTAAATATATAGTTGTTGATGGATTCCATCGGCACCTTGTCGGGAAAATTAAGTCGGGAATAGGAAAAAGACTGCACGGATACCTGCCAGTGACCAAAATAAAATCCGCAAACGGGAGCGAATCGGAGCGGGTCGCGGCAACTATCCGTCATAACAGGGCCCGGGGGAAGCATACTATTTCACCGATGTCAGACATTGTGCGTGAGTTATCCAGATTAGGTTGGGATGACAATCGCATTGGCATGGAACTAGGGATGGATCAAGATGAAATATTAAGGCTGAAACAGATCGGCGGCCTGGCTGATTTATTCGCTGGTGAAGAGTACAGTGAGGCCTGGACGGTGCGTTGAAAATGAGGATATGATAAAAGTTCATACTACGCGGGTTATCATTTATACAAATGGGAGTATCCTATTACTTTTATAGTTTTTAAAGTCAGCACCTTAGGGATTGCTTGTCACAATATCATGTTGCAATAGGCATCAGCTTTTATCATAACAGTAATATACAGGCATCCCCGAAAGATAAAGCATTCTATGCCCATTAAGTAGGGTTTTGACTCTCAACGATAGGCTTCTGTACCTTAAAAGGAAAAAGTCAGGCAATAAACCGCTGATCTCAGTATCACTGATTTCATCGTTTGTGTATTTTCTGACGGAAACAGAGGTGAGAGTATAATGTTCACCATGCCTTTCCTGATTAAACTGTATCATTCGATGAATCGCCAGAGTTGCAGAATTACCATTACGATAATAACCATTTATTTCTACCTGCCCTCTATTTTTTAGTGAGCTAAATACCAGCATCATTGTTAGCTTATGGTCGTCTTTTAAGACGGTAATATGGCTATAACATTCGATGTTATTCTGTTCTTTCCAGTATATAGTACTGAGCACAATGATAAAGAGTAAAGTCAGTGTCATAAATATAATTTTAGGGTGCTTTATTTTTTGCATTACAGCCCACCGGTTGGTGAAGGTTGGTACATAGGGAAATAATAGCTGACACAATGTTCATTGTGTGAAGTTGAAGGTAAATAGCATCGAATAGCACTTACGGTTTTTGCCGTTGCATAAGTTGTAATAAATAATTTTGTATTTTTCTCGCAAAGAAATTTGTTTTGGATAATAAATTTTTTGTGTTTTGAATGACTGCTTGTGTCTTTATTGAAATAATACATGCAGTGGTTTTCAGTTTTGCCGGCTAGTACATAGTTACTAAAAAAAGGATTTCTTCCACGGAAGAGCCGTTGTTGAATAAATAAATGAGGGTAAATTAAAAGAATGGCTAAAAATAGAAATATAACGCTAATAGTGAGTGTATTGAACATATAGGGATAGTAGTTCTTCTTATTTGTGCAAGGATGCTCAAGTTCATTTTTTACACTATTAACAATTTCGGTTGCTGATTTTTCTTTCTTGAAAGTAGAAGTGACAGCCAAAGCCAGGCCTTTTCTGGGGATTGTTTTAACCACTTCGTATTCAACCCCAATTTCGCGAATGCTATTACGCAACATTAATACTGTTTGATAGTAAGTGGCATATTGAACCTCCCGGTGTCTTTCGCCCCAAGCTTTTTGCATTATTTGTGGATGCGTCAATACAGCTTCATCATCATTGCATAATGCTAAGAGAATGTTACAACTTAACCGAGTTAGCGTTATCTCCCGGCCGTTGGCGCGGTTTTTTAGCTTCCGTTCTGAGTAGTGAAATTCAATCTCGTTTTCTAGTAGATAAAATGAAGTCATAGGTAATAGATGATTTGATTAGGAAAATTATAGCTTGCTTGAATTGTAAGCTAATGATATTAATTTTAAAAGCTCTAATAACATCAGTAATTTCAATGAGATATATCTAAAATTCATTTTTTAGAATATCAAATAGGTTATAAAAAAACTTAAATGATGTGATTTCTCTTAATCTCTGAAGATTTAAATAGTAACCTTGCGGTATCGATTTGAAACAGCTTTTCGGAGATTGAGGGTGAAGCCTTAAAATATATTTAGAACAATATATTAGCAACATGAAGCAATTATTTAACATTTTAAGGTTTCCTGCGAGAGGCCTGTTTACATGGGGGGAGATGTAAGGCTTGCATATGCCTGTAAGTGAGCTTGGAAATAAGCTATCCAATAGAGGAGGTTGCAAAAGTTGGTTGTAATTGTCTTTATCCAGGGGGCGTTTCTTTTATATGTTCTTTAAGTGGGCGTAATAAATGAATTTATATTTTGTGTCGGATGATAGTTACTTTATTTTAGGGGTTAATGGTATTTTTGATAAAATTAATTGTTTTGCCAGGAAAGTTAGTATTCACGTGGATGAAAACTTGAGGGAGTTTACGCCTTCGCCTGGTGATGTCGTGGTGTTTGCAATTTCTGATTATAAAATGCTACGAGTGATGATGAAATGGCATGGGCTGTCTGAATATCGTCTTATTATCATGTTGAAATTAAGGGTTAGTATCCAGTCATTAATGAGTACTACTCCCAAAATTATTTCATGGGATATATCAAGGCCTGGATTCATTCGTGCTTTACATGAGATGGCAAAGAAGGAATCTCGTTGGGTCTCAACATCTGATCGCATTGTGGATATTTGCCTTCAGCTTGGGTTAGGACGATCTTTATCTGATGTTGCTGCCCAGTTTTCATTATCTGAGAAACATGTGTATGCAATGAGAAGAAAAATGATTTCTAAACTTGGGTTGAATTATTGTAATAGTGCTATGGGCACCCTAATTTGCCGTGATATTCTGGAGGTAAGGCTGAGAAATAGCCATGAAGAATTTAAAAAAAAAGGGCGGGTTACCACGGTGCGATATTTGTCTGATTATGAGCGATTTGCAGATATTATTCATACTCGGGAGCTTTACAATTGATATGCCCCAGAAGGTATTGGGGGTAATCTATTAAAATACTTATTCACCTGAGTTGAGCAGCGGGCAAGGTACAGGGTTTGAATTTATGATGCATAATTTTATGGAGATAGGGTGCTACTTTTTTGATGTATTATTTATCTATGCTATTAAATAACTTCAGGTTACTTTCTTATTTGACGTAAAAACATCATATTCTCAGCGTTTCTGGCTTGGTTGCCATGAAAATTCGACTGGAACAGATAATTATATTCCTCCCATCAGCCTATGTATCTTACTGGTGACTGATGTAGCAGATTCACGAAATTTGGCCACTGCCTTTGGGTAACTGATACAGCAGGTTTATGAAGAAATTTCTGTCACCTGTTATGAACCTCCAGGAAGTGCTAATAGCGTGTTTGGGTTTAACAAAATGTAGAGAAAGAGATTGTTTACGTGTAGGTAAATCACTATCACACAAACTGTGTGAACGTCCTGTAAAAATGCTTCACGGACATCTACCGGGAATATTCATCTGAGTGTATAGCTTTCGATGTTCTCAGGGTGAATTTTTATTTCTTCAAATCAATATCTAGTTTTATATCACTCCTGGTATCCCGCAGATGACAGTGTAAGTTTTTTCACTGTCTCTCCCGGAGAATTTCAATGGCATGGATAACCACACCAGAGCAAAACGCCATCATCGAATGGCAGGGCAATCAGCTTGTGGTTAATGCGTTTGCAGGTACTGGTAAAACCACCACACTGGTACAATTCGCTCAGGCGAACCCGGACAGCAAAATGTTGTACCTTGCCTACAACAGAGCCATCCGCGACGAAGCCGAACAAAAGTTTCCCTTTAACGTTGAGTGCAAAACCTCCCACCAACTGGCCTGGTCGCATTTCGGCCGACATTTCAGGCACCGGTTGACGGCAAATCTGCGTATTACCGATGTGGCCCGGAAGCTAAACACTCGGCACTGGCCGCTGGCGCGCCTGGCGCTGACGGGGCTGAATGCGTTTCTTTGTAGTGCTGAACCGGAACCTGGTATTATCCATCTGCCAGCAGAGGAGGATCGTCATAGCCTCTCTGAAGATAAAATTCTGGGGGCCGTACAGGTTCTCTGGTATGAGGTGAGTCGTACCGAATCTGATTTCCCGATCACGCATGATGTTTATCTGAAGCTTTTTCAACTGTCCGGCCCCGATCTCGCCAGTAAGTGGGATACCATTCTCTTTGATGAAGCCCAGGATGCTAATCAGGTCACCAGTGCCTTTGTCCTGAGTCAGCCCTGTCGGATTGTGCTGGTTGGCGATCGCTACCAGCAGATATATCGCTTCCGGGGGGCTGATAATGCGCTCAGTTCTCCCCGGCTGGAACAGGCCGATCGGCTGTGGCTGACGACCAGCTTCCGGTTTGGCCCTGCGGTCGCAGAAATGGCGAACATGCTGCTGGTCATGTCCGGAGAGGAGATGAAAGTCACCGGCAGCGGTGGGGATGATGAAGTGGTTGCTCATCTGTCTGCTGACGTTCCTCATTACTCCGTTCTCAGCCGGACGGTATCCGGTGTCATTGGTGCCGCGCTCTCTGCCAGCCTGCAGGACAAAAAAGTCTTCTGGGTGGGCGGAATTGAAGGGTACAAAACGGAAGAGCTGGAAGACCTTTACTGGTTCTCTGCCGATATGCCTGAACGGATGCAGTCCCCCCGTCTCCGCCAGGATTATCGGGACTTTGAGGAATATTGCTCCATTGCGAAAGCGACACAGGATGTGGAGATGAGTCAGGCCATCCGGTTGCTTGATGAGTATTTTCCGTTGCCACAGAAGTTGGCCATCATGCGTCGGCAGGTTGTGACGCATGAAAAGGATGCGCAGGTCACCGTGTCTACTGCGCATCGTAGTAAGGGGCTGGAATGGGAAGTTGTCGTTCTGAATGAGGATTTTTGTGATATCACCGACCCGCTGCTCTCTGCCGAAGAACGACAGGACGAAACAAACCTGCTGTATGTGGCCGTGACCCGTGCCCGTAAGACCTTGGTGCTGAATGAGCTGATGCAGTGCCTGAAGGCTGGTGAAGAGCAGAAAGATTGCGAACAATCTGCAACGGATGATGTTCAGAAGGATGGGGGAGAAGCGATTGTCCCATGTTAAATAAAATCAAAACGTTTTTGTCCGGTACGCCGGCTATCACAGAGTCCTCCGGCAAACACCCTGTTTCGGCACCAATGGGGTATTTCTCTCCGGTTAAAGCTGAAGAGTTGACCATCAGCGCATTACGCCAGGATGCCCTGCAGAAAATCCGGGAAAATAATGCGCTGTCGGGCGAAGTATATGAGCGACTTTATCTGGCTCCTGTGCACCTCCTGCTTGAACGGGCCCAGAACGTGCCGGCGGCACCTGATGGCCGGTGGGCTTATGCCGGGGGATTTGGTGATTTAAGCCTGCGTTTTACCGCCTATGCTGTCAGGCTTGCCCGGGGGTATATGTTTCCGCCAGGCGCGGCACCGGAAGAACAGGCCGCTCAGGGCGTTATCTGGCAGGCTGTTATTTTCTGGGCTGCGTTGTGTTATCACCTGCCGTTACTGGCCTGTATTGAAGGCGAAACCACCGGCGGCGTTAACTGGCAACCGGGCATATCTGTGCCGGATGCGCCTTATCGCTTCCGATTTCGTTCTTCTCCCCTGAACGCTCATGATGCTTCTGCTCTGGCGGCGCTGGCCGCCGGTCAACTGATGCCCGCAGAAGCGATAAACTGGCTTTCAGGTAACTTCGGGGCGCTGCTAAGTCTTGCCTGTGCATTCCACAATGGTTCTCCAGATATGCCTCTTATCAGGATGTTGCTCGACCAGGCCGCTGAGAAGGTTGACTCACCGGCGCTCCGGAAGGAGACAGGTGAATCTTCTATGGTAAGTGCGCCGCCAGATTCGGTGACTCCGCCGGACGGCATGTTATCTGTTCAGACGGACGATAACTTAACTTCATCTACGTTGACACTCGTTGCTTCGGAACTGATGACGTCTCTGAACGATACCGGTGGCGGGGACTGTCAGCCACCGCTGAACGGAATGAGTAGAGTTGATCCGCCGGAAGAACAGGCTAACGGCAGCCCGAGCCAGGGGGATGCCGATATGCTGCTCAGTCTTTTTTCCGCAGTATCGGATGCTGAGGTTACGGATGACGCCGATGTGAATACGCCAGCCGCTATAGTGCCGGATGAAACCGTGGTGCCCGTCGGGAATGACGTACCTGATGAGCCTGTTGAGACGGAAGACATCTCCCGGTACATCAATACCGGTGCTGATTGTCTGTTATCTGGTACACCGGGAGAGCCGTGCCACCCGATTAATGCCGGTGCTGATGCCCCACGGTCGGGCGAGGATTTTCTCGCCTGGCTGTCTGACGGCATGGCATCCGGCAGGATCACCGTCAACCAGCCTGATTCACGGGTGCATTCCGTTGCCGGTTTTATTTACCTTCTGGTGCCGGATATTTTCTTTCTATTTCTGAAAGATACCGGAAGTGACAGTCACAGGGAGCAGATTCAGACGTCGTTTGAAAAACTCCAGCTACATCGTGTTCGCAAAGGAGAGCGTTTTACCCGGGCGAAACTGTACTGCTCAGAAGATAAACAGGGACGGTTCAGCAGGGTTAATGGTTATCTTATCAAAGCTGCCCGTCTGAAAGGAGTGAGACCTCCGGAGGACAGCAAGCTCCTTTTCTTTCCATAAGGAAGATACACACAGGGATCTCTACAGGGATCTGTTTTGGTTTTTTGGGAGAAGAATAAGATGCGTAATGAAATAACCTGGGATGAACTGCTTGAAGAATATTTTTTTGCTCACCGGCTGAGACCCGCTACCGAATGGAGTTATAACAAGGTTGTCAGAGGGTTCAGGCGTTATTCTGGTGATACCCTGCCTGCGCAAATTACGCACCGCCAGGTACTGCAGTGGCGGCGTTATCTCCTTCAGGAGAAACAACAATCGGCTCAGACATGGAACAACAAAATTGCACACTTGCGGGCGCTGTATAATTACGGGATGGAACATGAAATCCTTCCTTCGGGGAAAAATCCCTTCAATAAAAGCAATGTTCAGCGGGATACAAGGAAGAAAAAAACGCTGACACGATCGCAGCTGATTCGTGTTTATCTTGTCATGCAGCAATTTGAAGAGGCTGAACGGACAGGGCGCGGTATCAGGGGCGGACGTAATGCGCTCTGGCCAGCGTGGTACTGGCTGACGGTTCTGGATGCATTCAGATATACGGGAATGCGGCTAAATCAGCTGCTGCATATCCGGCTGGGAGACATCAATCTTAATGAAGGGTGTCTGGAACTCTGTCTGGAGGGCAGTAAGACACACCGTGAGTGGCGGGTTCCGATTGTCAGTGCGTTAAAGCCCCGGTTGCATCACCTGATAGAAAAATCAACGGAACTGGGGGCCGGAAACGGAGACTATCTGTTTGATGTGAACAGAATTCTTCTTAAGCGTCATGTGGAATGGGATGCTGCTAAGGTCCATCAGAAGATCCGATCTTTTTTCCGGCGTCTGTCGAAAGAGTGTGGTTTTACCGTGTCGCCACATCGTTTTCGCCATACGCTGGCGACGGAACTGATGAAATCACCAGAACGAAATCTTCAGCTGGTAAAGGACCTGCTGGGGCACCGGAGTGTCAGTACGACCATGGAATATGTGGAGCTGAAGATGGATATCGTTGGAAAAACGCTCGAAGCTGAGCTGTCACTTCACACAGACGTTACGGGCGAAAGAAACTTACACCTGTTGACACAAGCGTAGTTGACTGGGATGATTAACGGTGATCGAGAGAAGGGAACCTGCTCGAACAGGTTCCCCATCTTGAGGGACAAGTTCTGGATATCAACCAGTGCAAACGCTCTTGCAAACACCGGAGGACATTCCGTATGACAGGCCCCTGCATTTACCGCCCGTTAAGGATCTCATCTCTTAACCAGCGTGCTTTGATGCAAATTAGTGGTGCCCGGACTCGGAATCGAACCAAGGACACGGGGATTTTCAATCCCCTGCTCTACCGACTGAGCTATCCGGGCAACGGGGCGCATTAAACCTGATTCACCGCACCTCGTCAACGAAATTTATCTGTTTCGCAGCAGACTGAACAATCTATCACCAGATTGCGTCAAAAGCACGCATCTTCAGGCGAAAAACGCCGTCCAGGCCACTGAAATCGGCATCGCCAGCACCAGGGCCGGCAGCATATTCACCACTGCGAACATTTTAATTCCGCAAATGCGCAGACCAGTTGCGACCAGCAACATGCCGCCGACGGCGGTGAAATCCGCCATCATCATCGGCGTGGTTAACGGCATAATCAGCGACGCGCAGGCCGCCAGCGCCAGCTGGATGGCCAGCATCGGTACGCAAATGGCCGAGACCGCCAGCCCCAGGGTGCAGGCGAAGATGGTGGCGGTAAAGAAGTCGAGAAACGCTTTGGCGATAAGAATGCTGGCGTCGCCGGTCATCCCTTCGCGCATCGCGCCGAAAATCCCGGTTCCGCTGGCGCAGAACAGCACGATAATCGCGACGTAGCTTTGAATATAGGACTCATGCGCTGAGACCTTTTTCTGCCCCTTTTTGGGCGAAAGCAGCTGCTGGAGCTTACTGACCAGCGTATTAATGCCTTTCTCCATGTTGCACACTTCGCCGAGCAGCGCGCCCACCAGCGTTGAAAGCACCATCACCGGCAGGTTGGCGCATTTGATCACCAGCAGAATGCCGATGCCTAACGACGCCAGGCCAAAAATAGAGGTCATCGATGTCCGAATCCGTTCCGGCAATCTTTGACTTAAAAGCGCGCCGAGCACGCCGCCCAAAAGGACCGCGCCGGCGTTAATAAATGGCCCTGTAACCACAGCATGACTCCTGTTAATTATCCCTAATGACTGCATTATTATGACGCCAAACGGGCAAAAAGGCTTGCGCATCCGTGGTGTGGCTGCATACGTAATTCATCTTGCGCGGTAGATTTAAAGGTGACATGATTGCGCGAATTTTCTCCTCTCCTGAATGAGGCCGCCGTGATGACGACATCGCCGCTACATCGCCGTTGCCGCTGCGTACAGATGCGCAGGCAGCCTCGTCTTGCTACCCTTACTCTGCAACTTCTGCCCGCCATGCGGTGAGCGTAACGCAGGCTCACTGCAGGACAACAGTAAGATCGGACGCGGTCTGCTTTTACTGATGTCTGGCGGTCGGAGCTGGGATCCAGCCAGACCCTGACAGTTCGTTGGCCAGAGCACAGATGCCCTGGCCTAAGCCTTTTACTCTCCGGAAACGGGTATTCGCGCTCATGAAATCAATGCACATTGCCGCCAGCCGCGAGCTGGTATCCCGCCTGTCCACCCATCGTCGCGTGGTGGCCCTGGACAGTACCGATTTTACCGATGTGGCGGCAGTCGTCATTACCGTAGCGGACAGCCGCAGCGGCATCCTTGCGTTGCTGAAACGCACCGGGTTCAACCTGCCGGTTTATCTGTTCAGTGAAGCTGACCACGAAAAACCGCAGGGCGTCATGGCGATCGTTAGCGGCAAAGAGCAGGAGTGGCTCGAACTGGAAGCCGCCGCCTGCGGCTACGAAGAGAATCTGCTACCGCCGTTCTTCGATACGCTGACCCAATACGTTGAGATGGATAACAGCACCTTCGCGTGTCCGGGCCATCAGCACGGCGCCTTCTTTAAGAAGCATCCGGCGGGACGGCAGTTCTTTGACTTCTTTGGCGAAAACGTCTTTCGCGCCGACATGTGCAACGCCGACGTTAAGCTTGGCGATCTGCTGATTCATGAAGGGTCTGCCAAACACGCGCAAAAGTTCGCGGCGAAAGTGTTCAACGCCGATAAAACCTATTTTGTCCTTAACGGCACCTCGGCGGCGAACAAAGTCGTCACCAACGCGCTGCTGACGCGCGGCGATCTGGTGCTGTTTGATCGCAATAACCATAAATCCAATCATCATGGGGCGCTGATTCAGGCAGGCGCGACGCCGATCTATCTCGAAGCATCGCGCAACCCGTTCGGTTTTATCGGCGGGATTGACGATCGCTGCTTCGATGAAAAATACCTGCGCGATCTGATTCGCGAGACGGCGCCGGAAAAAGCTGATATGCCGCGCCCGTTCCGCCTCGCGGTGATCCAGCTCGGGACTTATGATGGGACGGTATACAACGCCCGCCAGGTGGTCGATAAAATCGGCAGCCTGTGCGACTACATCCTGTTTGACTCGGCCTGGGTCGGCTACGAGCAGTTTATCCCGATGATGGCCGACTGTTCGCCGCTGCTGCTGGACCTGACGCCGGATGACCCGGGCATTTTTGTTACGCAGTCGGTGCATAAACAGCAGGCCGGTTTTTCGCAAACGTCGCAGATCCACAAAAAAGACAATCATCTGCGCGGACAGGAACGTTTTTGCCCGCATAAGCGGCTGAACAACGCCTTTATGTTGCACGCCTCGACCAGCCCGTTTTATCCGCTGTTCGCCGCCCTGGACGTGAATGCCAAAATTCACGAAGGCGAGAGCGGGCGCCGCCTGTGGGCGGAGTGCGTGGCGCTGGGTATCGAAGCGCGCAAGGCGATTATCGCCAACTGCAAAATGATCCAGCCGTTTATTCCGCCGGTGGTGGCGGGGCGTCCGTGGCAGGATCATCCTACCGAAGCCATCGCCCGCGAACGGCGTTTCTTTAGCTTTGAGCCGGGCGCGCGCTGGCACGGCTTTGAAGGTTATGCCAGCGATCAGTACTTCGTTGACCCCTGCAAACTGCTGCTGACGACGCCGGGGATCGACGCCGAGAGCGGGAAATATACCGATTTTGGCATTCCGGCGACCATCCTCGCGCACTATCTGCGCGAAAACGGCATCGTGCCGGAGAAGTGCGATCTGAACTCCATTCTGTTCCTGCTGACGCCCGCAGAGAGCGCGGAGAAGCTGGCGCAGCTGGTGGCGATGCTCGCCCGGTTTGAGCAGCATATTGAATCCGATACCCCGCTGGCCGACGTTCTGCCGACCATCTTTAACAAATATCCGGTGCGCTATCGGGATTACACCATCCGCGAGCTGTGCCAGGAAATGCATAACCTGTACGTCAGCTTTGACGTGAAGGATTTGCAAAAAGAGATGTTTCGCAAGAAGAGCTTCCCGCGGGCGGTGATGAACCCGCAGGACGCCAACCGCGAGTTTATTCGCGGTAACGTTGAGCTGGTGCGCTTAAGCGCAGCCGAAGGGCGGATTGCGGCGGAAGGCGCGCTGCCGTATCCACCGGGCGTGCTGTGCGTCGTGCCCGGAGAGATCTGGGGCGGGGCGGTGCTGCGCTATTTCCTGGCGCTGGAGGAAGGCGTCAATATGCTGCCGGGCTTCTCGCCGGAGCTCCAGGGGGTCTACAGCGAAACGGACCCTGACGGCATTAAGCGGCTATATGGCTATGTGCTGAAAGCATAAAAAACGCGCCCCGTTGATAACACCGGGGCGCGTTTTTTTATTCGTAAATCTGGGGTAAGCCGTTTATTTAATGTGCGACGGTCTGCGCCCCGGTTGGTACGCGGACGTGCTTGTACTTAAACAGCGCCACAAAGGCAAACGCCAGCACCAGCGAATAGCCGGCGAAAATCAGCCACACGGTTTGCCAGTCGGTGATCCCTTCGACGGTAAAGTGCTCTACGACTTTGCCGCTCACCATCCCACCAAGTATGCAGCCAAACCCGTTGGTCATCATCAGGAACATCCCCTGCGCGCTGGCGCGGATTTCCGGGCGAACCTCTTTTTCCACAAACACCGAACCCGAGATGTTGAAAAAGTCGAAGGCGCAGCCATAAACGATCATCGACAGCACCAGCAGCACGGTGCCGAACGGGGTCGGATCGCCGTAAGCGAACAGGCCGAAGCGCAGCATCCACGCCACGATACTGATCAGCATCACGTTCTTGATGCCGTAGCGGCTGAGGAAGAACGGAATGGTCAGGATGAACAGGGTTTCCGAGATCTGCGAAATCGACATCATCACCGAGGCGTGCTGCACGATAAAGCTGCTGGCGAACAGCGGATCTTTATCAAAGCTGTGCAGGAAGGTGTTGCCGAACATATTGGTGATCTGCAGCTCGGCGCCCAGCATCATCGAGAAAATAAAGAAGATCGCCATGCGTTTGTTTTTAAACAGCGCGAAGGCATCGAGGCCCAGCATGGCGGTCCAGCTCTGGTTTTTCTGCTGATTAGCCACCGGAATATGTGGCAGCGTCAGGGTGAAGAGCACCAGCAGTAAGGAGAGCGCCGCGCCGATATAAAGCTGCATATGGCTCAGCTCAAAGCCGGAGAAGCTGACGGCCCACATGGCGAGGATAAAACCGATGGTGCCCCAGATACGAATCGGCGGGAAATCGGTCACGATATCCATATCCGCAGACTGCAGGCGGTAGTACGAAATGGTGTTAATCAGCCCCAGCGTTGGCATATAGGCCAGCGAGTTGAGCAGGATGACGAGGAACATCTCGCCCGGCGTGGTGACCTGGGCGGCGAGCCACAGCGTCAGCGCGCCGACCAGATGGCAAATGGCATAAACCCACTTGGCGCTGATCCATTTATCGGCAACGATACCGAGCAGCGTCGGCATAAACACCGCGGCGATACCGAGCGAGCTATACACCGCCCCGATGGCCGCGCCGTCGAACTTGAGGGTGACGAACATATACGAGCCGAGCGTGGTGAGCCAGCTTCCCCAGAGGCAGAACTGCAGGAACGACAGTACTTTGAGCTGCAGCTTAAGATTCATGTTTTGATCCTCACGGATATAGAATTGTTTTGTGTTTTAAATAACATTTATAGCGTTATTTTGGTTGGATTCTATCATTTATGCGGTGGATGCTTTTGTTAACTGCCGCAGAAAATCGTAAAAGAGTTGCGCAACTCTATTGGGTATAGCAGAAGGAATGCGCCCTTGAGGAAACAAGGGCGCTGGAGGGAGATTACCTGCGGCGGTAGCCTTTCTGCGCAGAGTTAACCTTGTACAGATACCGACGCGACTCGGCGGAGGGGTGACGGCTGGTGATGGTTTGATAAACATCGCCCGGCGTCATGTTGTTGATGATATTCGCCGCCTGAACCTTATCGCTGGAGAAGACCCGCAGTACGCTGCCCGCGCCGCCGTTATAGGCGGTGATAACCGCATAGCGACGCGAGGTAGGGTTGGTGATACCGGACAGATAGACGTTATTCAGCATCGCCAGATAGGCGGTACCGGTGTCGATGTTATTGACCGGGTCGAACAGGTAGCTGCGGCTCGGCAGGCCTGATTTCCCCTGTGAACGGAACACGTCCTTCCCGGCGCTGTGCTGCACCACCTGCATCAGCCCGAGGGCGTCGGCGTGGCTGACCGCATAGGGGTTAAAGGAGGATTCGGTTTGCATAATCGCCAGGATCAGCGATTCATCAACGCCGTATTTGCGCGACGCCTGACGGACCATGCCAATATACTTATGCGCGCGTTTGTCGAGGTGGTTCGGCACCAGGTTAATGGTGATGCTGTAGATCATGCGCGGGCCGTTGCTGCGGCTTTTCAGGCGGGTTTGCAGCAGATAGTCGGCGAAGCGCGAGGCGCGCCACTCCCAGCGAATCGCCTCGCCGGTGTTATCCACCACCTGGCCATACAGGAACGGCTCTTTTGAAATCTGAATATCATCGACGTCGGAATAGAGGTCGATGGAGTTAGGGTCGTCGCCCATTAGCAGGGTTTTTATAATCGCCTGGCGCAGGCGCCCGGCCGGGTCGGTGCCGGCGATGGTTTCAACGGTAATCGTCCCCGCATCAAAGTTGATGTGGCTGCGGGTTTGATACTGGTCGGTGTATTTGACGTAGTCCTTCGGCCCGGCGAGCAGAACTTCGTTATAACCCCAAATATTCTCGATGTTATGGGCGAACTGGCCCATCAGGATATCAAAGCCGTTGGTGTCCTTCACCCACGCCTCGTTATACTCGGCGCCTTTTTTGGTTGAGCTGGAACACGAAACGAGCAAAGGCGCAATCAGCGCTAGCGCTAAGTATTTTTTCATCATTCCGGGAGTGCGTGTTGTGTTTATTGTTGTAAAGGGCCGTCAGGCCCTTACTGTTTTTCTGGCGGCGTATAGCCTTCGATGTGCACGTCTTTGCCTTCAAACAGGAACTGAACCATCTCCTGCTCCAGCAGTTTGCGATGCTCAGGGTTCATCATGCTGAGTTTTTTCTCGTTGATCAGCATCGTCTGCTTATGCTGCCACTGGGCCCAGGCTTCTTTGGAGATTTCGTTATAGATGCGTTTGCCCAGCTCGCCCGGATATAGCTGAAAATCCTGGCCATCGGCTTCACGCTGCAGGAAAGTACAAAAAATCGTTCTGCTCATTCTTAATCCTCTTTAATCGCCAGAAAGCTAAACCGGTGCTCCGGCTTTTAACTGTTGCAACAAGCGCTCCACGGGGGCCGCCAGACCGACGGACGGCGGCTGCGCTAAGTTATACCAGAGTGCGCCCCCTTCATCCATGCATGCGCCGGATGAGTGCACTGTAAGCCACATCGGCACAATATCCAGATGGAAATGGCTGAAAGTGTGGCGGAACGCGGTTAATTGCGTCAGATTCTCGGCCCCGATCTGCCGCTGGGCCAACCACTCCCGCAGCGCATCTTCATCTTCAAACTGCGGGAAGCAGAACAATCCCCCCCATAATCCCACCGGCGGGCGCTGGGAGAGAAACACCTTGTCGCCGTGCTGCATCAGCAGGAAATAGCCGGTACGCTCGGGGATCGTCTGTTTCGGTTTTTTGCCTGGATATTGAGCCCATGAATGATTTGCGTAGGCCACGCAGCCGTTATTCAGCGGACAAAGCTCGCATTTCGGCTTTGAGCGGGTACATACCATCGCTCCAAGGTCCATCATGGCCTGGTTAAAACGCTCGACCCCATTGGCTGGCGTGACGTCTTCGCTGATATCCCACAGGCGTTTCTCAACCTCTTTTTTCCCCGGCCAACCGCTGACAGCATAGCAGCGCGCGAGCACGCGCTTCACGTTGCCGTCGAGAATCGGATAATGCTGACCGAGAGAAAGGGACAAAATCGCGCCGGCGGTGGAGCGGCCTACGCCCGGCAGCGCGGCGACTTCATCGAAGGTCTGCGGGAATTTTCCGTCGTGCAGGGTGGCCACCTGCTGCGCCGCTTTATGCAGATTGCGCGCGCGGGCGTAATAGCCGAGTCCGGTCCACAGATGCAGGACTTCATCGAGGGGCGCGTTCGCCAGATCGGTAATTGTTGGGAAACGCGCCATAAAGCGTTCAAAATAGGGGATAACCGTCGCCACTTGCGTTTGTTGCAACATCACCTCGGAGAGCCATACTTTGTAAGGCGTCTTGCCGATTTGCCAGGGCAGGGTTTTACGCCCGTATTTGTCGTACCAGTCCAGTACCTGGGCTGAAAATTGCGCGGCGAGAAAAGTCAAAGCTACGGCTCCGGGAAAGCGATTATAAGGTGGCAGATTGCAGCACAAGGGCGAGGGGCTGTAAACCCTTGCATCCGCCGGGTAACTTTGGATAATGCCCGTTTTCCGAACACATCTCACAAGCAGACTTAACTTTTATGAAAAACGACGTCATATCTCCGGAATTCGATGAAAACGGCCGCCCGCTGCGCCGTATTCGCAGCTTCGTCCGTCGTCAGGGCCGCCTGACCAAAGGTCAGCAGCACGCGCTGGACACTATTTGGCCGGTGATGGGCGTTGAATTCAACGAAGCGCCGCTCGATTTCGCCGCCCTGTTTGGCCGTGAAGCGCCGGTCACGCTGGAGATTGGTTTTGGTATGGGGGCGTCGCTGGTGGCGATGGCGAAAGAGAAGCCGCAGCAGAATTTCCTCGGCATTGAAGTGCATTCGCCGGGCGTCGGCGCCTGTCTGGCGTCCGCCGAAGAAGAGGGCGTGCAAAACCTGCGCGTCATGTGCCACGATGCGGTGGAAGTGCTGCATACCATGATTCCGGATAACTCCCTGAGCATGGTGCAGCTGTTTTTCCCTGACCCGTGGCACAAAGCGCGTCATAATAAGCGCCGTATCGTTCAGCCACCTTTTGCCGAACTGGTGAAAAGTAAACTGAAGCTGGGCGGCGTCTTCCATATGGCGACCGACTGGGAGCAATATGCCGAGCATATGCTGGAAGTGATGTCCTCGCTTGAAGGGTATCGTAACCGGTCAGAAAGCAACGACTATGTGCCGCGCCCGGAATCGCGCCCGGTAACCAAATTTGAACAGCGTGGTCATCGTCTTGGCCACGGCGTATGGGACTTAATGTTCGAGAGGGTGAAATAATGGCAACGAATCGTAGCCGTCGTCTGCGTAAAAAAATGCATATCGACGAGTTTCAGGAAGTAGGTTTCTCCGTCGCGTGGCGCTTCGCGGAAGGAACCAGCGAAGAGCAGATCGACCAGACCGTTAACGATCTGATTGAGGAAGTGATTGAGCCTAATAAGCTGGCCTTTGACGGCAGCGGCTATCTTTCCTGGGAAGGGCTGATCTGCCTGCAGGAAATCGGCAAATGCACCGAAGAACACCAGGCCATCGTGCGTAAGTGGCTGGAAGATCGCGGGCTTGCCGATGTGCGCACCAGCGAACTTTTTGATATCTGGTGGGACTAAGTTTGACAAGGGTCGGCAGCTGCCGGCCCGTTTTGTCTGAAGGGAGTTAAATGATGCGCAAAACGCTGTTGGCAGTGGCGCTTTCCGTCACCGCTTTGTCCGCGCATGCGGACTACCAGTGTAGCGTCACGCCGCGTGACGATGTCATCCTCAGCCCGCAGCAGGTGCAGGTGAAAGGCGAAAACGGCGATCTGGTGATTAAGCCGGACGGCAATCTGACCTTTAACGGGAAAGCCTATGCGCTGAACGCCGCTCAGCGCGAGCAGGCGCAGGACTATCAGGCTGGCCTTCGCAGCAGCCTGCCGTGGATTGATGAAGGCGCCCGCACGCGGGTAGAAAAAGGCCGCGCCGCGCTGGATAAAATCATTACCGAACAGGTGGGGGCCAGCAGCAGCATGCATAGCCGCCTGACCAAGCTTGATGCGCAGCTGAAAGCGCAAATGGGCCGCATTATTGAACATCGCAACGATGGGCTGACCTTCCACTATAAAGCCATCGATCAGGTGCGCGCCGACGGCCAGCAGCTGGTAAACCAGGCGATGGGCGGTATTCTGCAGGACAGCATCAACGAGATGGGCGCGAAGGCGGTTCTCAAAGGCGGCGGTAACCCGCTGCAGGGGATCCTCGGTAGCCTCGGCGGCCTGCAAACGGCCATTCAGGACGAATGGAAAAACCAGGAGGCTGATTTCCAGCAGTTTGGTAAGGACGTCTGCGGCCGCGTTGTCTCCCTTGAGGAGAGCCGCAAAGCGCTGGTGGGGTCGTTAAAGTAAGTTTTAATTCGCTACCTGCGGGCGCAGGTAGCGATTATGGTCAGTCGGTCACATCAGCCCCAGCAGCTGCGGAATAAACAGCGAGATCTGCGGGATATAGACAATCATCATCAGCGCGATCAGCAGGGCGGCGTAGAACGGCAGCAGCGGTTTGATGAGCTGCTGAATTTTAACGCCGGAAATAGAGCAGCCTACAAACAGCGCGCTGCCTACCGGCGGCGTCAGCAGACCGATGCACAGGTTAGCGACCATCATGATGCCGAAATGCACCGGATCCATCCCCAAATCCTGCGCGATGGGCAGGAATATCGGCGTGAAAATCAGTACCGCCGGGGTCATATCCATAAAGATCCCGACGATTAACAGCACGATATTAATCAGCAGCAGAATCACCACCGGGTTTTCAGAAATCCCCATTAGCGCATCGCTTATCATGTAGGGGATATCGGCATTGGTCATCGCCCACGACATGCCGACGGAAAAGCCGATCAGCAGTAGCACGATGGAGGTCATCACCACCGACTCAAGGATCAGCTTCGGCAGATCGCGCCACTTCACTTCCCGGTAAATCAGCACCGACAGAATAAAGGTGTAAACCACGGCGATAGCCGATGCTTCGGTCGCGGTGAAAATGCCGCCGAGGATCCCGCCCATCACAATGATCACCAGCAGCAGGCTGGGCAGGGCGTCGAAAAACGCTTTTGCCGCCTGGGCGCAGGTGGGACGTTCTGAAACCGGGTAGCCGCGACGCTTAGCGATGATGGCGCAGACCACCATAATGGCCAGGCCCATCAGAATGCCCGGCAGATAACCGGCCATAAACAGCGACGCGACGGAGACGCCCCCAGCCGTCAGAGAGAAGACGATCAGGACGTTTGACGGCGGGATGAGCAGGCCCGTGATGCACGACGAGACGTTAACCGCCGTGGAGAAAGCCGGATCGTAACCTTTCCGGGTCTGAATGGGGTTAAGCGTTCCCCCTACCGCCGCCGCCGCGGCGACCGCCGAACCTGAAATCGAGCCGAACATCATGTTCGCCAGCACGTTAACGTGGCCCAATGAGCCTGGTACGCGGCCAACCATCACCTGCGCCAGGTTGATTAAGCGGATGGCAATCCCGCCGCTGTTCATCAGGGTACCGGCGAAGATAAAGAATGGAATCGCCAGCAGGGCGAAGTTGTCGAGGCCGTTCGCCAGACGCTGAGAAACGGTAATCACGGCAATATCCCACGGGAACATCAACAGCATTGAACCGACGGTGGCGATGCCAATGGAGAAGGAGATGGGGACGCCAATAAAAACCAGAATAAAGAAAGAGCCAAATAGCATCAGTGCGATATAGCTGTCCATCAATTTGCCCCCGCTTCTTCGTTCTTCATATTTTTCAGCCCGTTGCTGATAAAACAGAGCGTGTAAAACATCATAATGATGCCGGTTAGCGGCAGGATCAGATACACATAGCCCATGGGGATCTGCATCGCGGCCGAGACCTGCGATGTCGATAGCGTTTTTTCAATCAGCTTCACGCCGCCGGTGACAATCACTGACCCGGCAAAAATAAAGATCAGCAGATTAATAATGACGCTGAGCAGTGCCTGCCTGCGGGGAGGAAGCGTCATGGCGAGTAAATCGATCGCCAGATGACGCTGGGCGCCGACGGTATATGCCGCACCCAGCAGCCCGACCCAGATCATCAAAAAGCGCGCCAGCTCGTCGGTCAGGGTGCTTGGCTGGTTTAGCACGTAGCGGCTGAACACCTGCCAGACGACGCAGACCACCAGCGCAATCATAACGGCGACGGAGAATGCGGCGATCGCGCGGTCCACCGCCAGCTTTATGCGGTTAAGTATCATCATTGTTTTCCCGGTGAAAGCGGGCCAGCGGCTGGCCCGCTAAGTGTTATTCAGCAGCGGCTTCAAATTTGGCCAGCAGGGCAGCCTGCTTCGGATCTTTTTTGAAGTCATCAAACAGCGGCTGCACGGCGGCGCGGAACGGCGCTTTATCCACTTTGACGATTTCGCCGCCCATGGCTTTGGCCTGCGCGCGGGTGTCGGCGTCGATCTTGTCCCACAGTTTTTGCTGATAAACTTCGGAAGCTTTCGCCGCCTTGATCAGGATTTGCTGCTGATCCGGCGTCAGTTTGTCCCAGGTTTTACTGGAGATAACGAGGAAATCCGGGATGGAGGCATGTTCATCTTCAGAGAACACTTTAGCGATTTCGATATGGCGCGTTTGCACCCAGGAAGGCACGTTATTTTCCGCGCCGTCCACCACGCCCTGCTGCATGGCGGTATAAACTTCACCAAAGGAAATGGGCGTTGGCGAACCGCCCATTAATTCGACCATTTTTAAGGTTGTCGGGCTGGCCTGGACGCGGATCTTCAATCCTTTTAAATCTTCCGGTTTAGTGATGGGCTTTTTGGCGTAAAAGCTGCGGGTTCCGGCAACATAAGCGGAA
Organism: Klebsiella grimontii; assembly: GCF_900200035.1. Taxonomy (GTDB): domain Bacteria; phylum Pseudomonadota; class Gammaproteobacteria; order Enterobacterales; family Enterobacteriaceae; genus Klebsiella; species Klebsiella grimontii. The sequence continues at coordinate 115,616 of NZ_FZTC01000034.1, read as the reverse complement.
AGCGCAAAGAAGCCTTTATCTTTCGTGGACTCCATTATTTCTTTGCCTACTTCACCGAAAACGACTTTATTGAAGTGATTCTGGTCCTTAAAAAGGAACGGTAAATTATATATCGCGTAGACGTTATCGAATGACTCCAGATCGCTGGCGGAACCTTTGGTCATATCCAGCGCGCCATTTTGTAATAACTCCAGCGTTTCTCGCGCGCTGCCCATTTGGCTACTGGGATAAATACGGATCTTCATAGCCCCGTTGGAAAGTTGGTTAACCTCTTTGGACATCTCCTCAAAGGCCTGATGAACAACATGGCTGCGTTCAAGGTTATGTGCCAGTTTTAACGTGACTTTTTCAGCCGCGCTGGCGCCTGAAGAGAGCAGGGCAAGTAAAGATACACACACCAGAGAACGAGAAAAAGAGAGTTTTTTCATGAGTCGGCTCCATGCACTTGGGGTAATTGGTCAATATCTTAAGAGTCATTCTTTGTTTCTGTATGACATATTATCCTTGTTGTCTGACATCTTTAAGCCGTCTGACTCACACTTTTTCTCAATGAATCGATCAAATAGGTATTTTTGTGCGGTTGGTTATATTTATTTTCAATAAACTAATGTGAACATATTTTTATTATGAATGTTGAGTTGAAATAGTTCGGAAATAGCGCTATTGATATTTCGAGAATGTCGAGCAATTAATTATCCCGTTATTTTTATAACGGGATAGGCGGAGAGGGCGTTATTCGCTGAGAAAGAGTTCGAGAAGGGAATTCAAAAATAGCTTACCGTGCTCGGTAATTTGCCAGTAGCGCTCATCTTCCGTCAGGTAGCCTTCGGCGATGGCGGCATCGATTTGCGGACGGATCGTACGCTCATCAAGGCCGGTGTAGCGGCTGAATTCATCGCGCGGGGCGGCTTCCAGCAGGCGGAAACGGTTCATAAAGAACTCAAACGGTTTATCCGCATCTTCCACATCATGCTGGCGCTCCAGATAGCGGCCTTCCATGTAACCGCGTGGATGCCGGGTTTTCGCCGTCCGCAGTATGCGCCCGTCCGGGAACGTCACTTTGCCGTGCGCGCCGCAGCCAATCCCGAGGTAGTCGCCAAAGCGCCAGTAGTTCAGGTTATGCTGGCACTGATAGCCCGGCTTAGCGTAGGCGGAGGTTTCATATTGCTGATAGCCCGCCGCGCTGAGCAGGCTATGCCCCTGTTCATAAATGTCCCACAGCGCGTCGTCATCGGGCAGGGTCGGCGGCCGCGAACCAAACAGGGTGTTTGGCTCAATGGTCAGCTGATACCAGGAGAGATGCGGCGGATTGAGCGCAATCGCCTGGCGCAGGTCGTCCAGCGCCTCTTCCAGAGACTGGTCCGGCAGGCCATGCATTAAATCGAGGTTAAAACTGCGTAGCCCCAGGCCGCTTGCCAGGTTTGCCGCGCGTTTGGCTTCCTGTGGCCCATGGATGCGCCCGAGCCGCTGCAGCTTCTGTTCGCTAAAGCTCTGTACGCCGATGGAGATACGATTAATGCCCGCGCGCTGGTACTCGACAAAGCGATCCGCTTCCACGGTGCCGGGGTTGGCTTCCATGGTGATTTCCGCGTTGGACGCCAGCGGAAGAGACTCGCGCACGCCGTCGAGCAGGGTTTGCATCGCCGGGCCGGAGAGCAGGCTCGGCGTACCGCCGCCAATGAAAATAGTCCCGATTTCACGTCCCTGCGCATAGTGAGCGTCGGCTCGCAGATCGTTCAGCAGATGCTGAACGTAGTCGTCATGCGGCACCTCGCCTTTCAACGCATGCGAATTGAAATCGCAGTACGGGCATTTCTGCACGCACCACGGGATGTGAATATAGAGGCTCAGGGGCGGCAAATTAGCCATTACGTAAGGCTTCCAGTAACAGTTTAAGCGCGCGTCCGCGGTGGGAAATGGCGCTCTTTTCTTCACGGCTTAGCTCCGCTGCGGTTTTACCTTCCGTCGGAACAAAGAAAATCGGATCGTAACCAAAGCCGCCGCTGCCTGCGGCTTCGCGAGCGATGATGCCCGGCCAGCTGCCGTGGCAAACCAGCGGCGTCGGATCTTCCGCATGGCGCAGATAGACCAACACGCAGTGGAATTGCGCCTGACGCTTATCGTTCGGCACGTCGCGAAGCGCGTCGAGCAGCTTTTCCAGATTCCGCTGGTCGGTCGCACCTTCACCGGAATAACGGGCGGAGTAGATGCCCGGCGCGCCGCCTAACGCATCGACGGCCAGACCTGAGTCATCGGCGATGGCCGGGAGCCCGGTCAGTTGCGCGGCATGGCGCGCCTTCAGAATGGCGTTTTCGATAAACGTCAGGCCGGTTTCCTCTGCGGAATCCACGCCCAGCTCGGTTTGCGCAACGATATCAAGGCCAAAATCTGCCAGCAGCGAGGCCAGCTCGCGCACTTTTCCGGGGTTGCCGGTAGCGAGAACAACTTTTTGCATAAGAGATCCTGTTTATTCCGTCAGCGCGGCGACCCCGTCCGGGATCTGCTGCGGATGAATGATTTTTATCTGTTTGTGGCGACCCAGTTCGCCTTTCTCAATAAGCACCTGGCTTTTCGCTACGCGAAACTGTTTGGCGAGGAATTTTACCAGATGGGCGTTGGCCTGGCCGTCAACGGGTGGCGCGGTAATGGCGACTTTGAGCTCGTCGCCATGTAAACCAACGATGCTGTCGCGGCTGGCCTTGGGCTGAATATACAGCCGTAAGACCAACCCGTCAGCGCAGGCTTCGACGGCACTCATAGCGCCATCCACAGCCCCGGAAGCAGAACGTTGCCGGTAGCCTGCAACAGTTCGGCGATACCCATGTTGATCACGTACAGCAGCAGAACCAGCACCATCGGCGAGAAATCAATGCCGCCCATCGATGGCAGCAATCTGCGGATCGGGCGCAGCAGCGGATCGGCCAGCTGCATCAGAACAAATTCCACCGGACTGCGGCCCTGGCTTACCCAGCTCATAATCGCCATTAACAGAAGAACCCAGAAGATCAGCGAGCCGACGGTTTTAATGAGGATCAGCAGCGCGGAAATCCAGATAATCGGCTGGAAGGTCACGACCATAAACAGCACGATAGCTTTCACGACGCAGAGAATAAAGGCGACCAGCAGGGAAGCGCTATCGAGAGGCCCCATCGCCGGAATAATGCGGCGCAGCGGCCCAACGACAGGCTGCGTAGCCTTGACTACGAACTGCGAAAACGGGTTATAAAAGTCGCAGCGCGCCCACTGCATCCAGACGCGTAATAACACGACCATTGTGTAAAGCTCAATGACCGTTGAGAGCAGGAAAGTCAACGTCTTCATGGCGTTCCTCAGATTCCTTGTTTTTTGCTGTAGTCGCGCGCGCCGAAAATTGCGGTTCCGATGCGCACCATAGTGCTTCCCGCCGCGATGGCGGCTTCCATATCATCCGACATTCCCAGCGACAGCGTATCGACGGTAGGGTAGTGCGTTTTTAGCCGCGCAAATGCTACCGCCATTTGTTGGGCGACGGCAAACTGCCTTACATATTCTGACTCTGGCGCGGGAATGGCCATTAAACCGCGTAGCTGCAGATTAGGGAGTTTAGCGATTTCTGCCGCCAGCGCGTCCAGCTCTTCAGGCGGAATACCCGACTTGCTCTGCTCATCGCTAATATTGATTTGAATCAGCACGTTGAGCGGCGGCAGCTGAGCCGGGCGCTGTTCGCTCAGGCGGACGGCGATTTTGAGACGATCGACGGTATGGCACCAGTCAAAATGTTCGGCCACCAGACGGCTTTTATTGGACTGCAGCGGACCAATAAAGTGCCACTGTAGCCCGGTGGCGCCCGTTTCCTGAAAGTAGCGGATTTTATCCACGCCTTCCTGAACATAGTTTTCGCCAAACGCGAGCTGGCCGGCGGCCATCGCTTCTTCGATAGCGCTCGCAGGTTTCGTTTTACTGACTGCAAGCAACGTAACTTCTTCTGGAGCACGGCCGCAGCGTGCGGCAGCGGCTGAGATTTTGTCCCGGACCTGTGCCAGGTTATGCGCAATATCGTTCATATACCGAGGATGAGTTATGGAACTGGAAGAAATAGTGGCCCTTAGTGTAAAGCATAACGTCTCCGATCTACACCTGTGCAATGCTTCAGCGCCGCGCTGGCGTCGCCAGGGCAAGCTGGAGCCCGCGCCGTTTACCTCTCCCGATATTGGCAAGATACTCACTGATTGGCTCAACGCCGAGCAGCTCGCGCAGTGGCAGGCCTGCGGGCAGGTCGATTTCGCGCTGACTCCGGCGGACGGGCCGCGCCTGCGCGCCAGCGCATTTGCGCACAATCGCGGTCTGTCGCTGGCGCTGCGTCTGCTGGCGGAAACCTGCCCTCAGCTGGCGGATCTCGGCGCGCCGGCCGCCTTAACGGAGCTGCTCAATGAAGAGAGCGGGCTTATCCTGGTCACGGGGGCTACCGGTAGCGGAAAATCAACCACCCTGGCGGCGATGGTGGGCTATCTTAACCAGCGCCTCAGCGGCCATATCCTGACGCTGGAAGATCCGGTTGAGTTTATTCACCGCAGCGAGCGCTGTCTGATTCAGCAGCGGGAAATCGGCCGCCACTGCCCCTCATTTGCCGCTGCCCTTCGCGCCGCGCTGCGTCAGGACCCGGATGTCATTCTGTTAGGGGAGCTGCGTGATAGCGAAACGATCCGCCTGGCATTAACCGCGGCGGAGACCGGACATCTGGTGATGGCGACGCTGCATACCCGCGGCGCGGCGCAGGCGGTTGAGAGGCTGGTGGACGTCTTCCCGGCGCAGGAGAAAGAGCAGGTTCGCAGCCAGCTGGCGGGGAGCTTATGCGCGGTGCTGGCACAAAAACTGTTTCCAGATGCTGCTGGTGGCAGAGTTGCGTTATACGAGCTTTTGGTTAACACCCCGGCGGTGGCTAATTTGATCCGAGAGGGGAAAACGCATCAGTTGCCCGGCGTGATGCAAACCGGGCAGCAATCGGGCATGCAAACATTTACGCAAAGCTTTCAGCAACGTACGGCCGCCGGGCTTTTATAGCTGCGCTTTTTATATTCAGAGATCCTACCAATAGCTTGTTATAATAATGTTTTATTAATGTTTGGTACCTTATTTGATATTACAAATAAACACCTAAGATTAAGCCGAGTAATCTATTCCATGAAAAACGAATTGACATAAACCTCTCATAACCAGGAAAAAAGTTTGATAATCTTTTGACTCTCTTAAGGCATTCGATTTATGCTGTTTGCAGGGATAGGAAGATTCCCATGGAATATTGTTTCAATGTGTAAAAGTGGTTTGTATTTATAAATACACAGGCGATCGTATTCTTGTTAATTCATTTAACCGCCATGAAGGCGGAAATCAACTAAGGAGAGTTTTAAGTGATTAATTTATCTGAGAATTCGGCTTTTTCTCATCAGGTTACTTTTATTACTCACCCCTCCATTCAAAGCAAAGCATTTGCGACCTGGCTGGCCGAAAGGTTATCCGCATCGGTCATTCTGCAAAATATTAACAAACCCCTCGCGCAACGTCTTTTGAAAGATTCTGTAATATTATTTGATATTGCGGTTTCAAATAAAAAGTTGAATAGCGTATGGCGCGATATTATTCGCATGCAGGCAGATAACCCCCGTTTATTGATTATCAATAGCGCACAAAAGTATGAGCTCTACGAAATGGCGCAGTGGCCAGCGCTGTATGGTGTTTTCCGTCATGACGATGATGAATCGCGCTTAATTGAGGGCGTTAAGGCTGTGCTGAACGGCGAACAGACGGCTGAATTGAGCGTGATGCACCCGGCGATGTATGCGGCGGATCATGTATCGGCGCCTGCGGAAAATTCACCGCTGACCGAGCGTGAATGTGAAATCCTCAATGAACTGCGCTGCGGGGCGACCAATCTGGATATTGCCCGCGCGCTGTTTATCAGTGAAAACACGGTGCGTACCCATCTGTACAACGTGTTCCGTAAGCTTAGCGTGAAGAACCGCACTCAGGCGGTCAGCTGGGCGAATGAACATCTGCGCCACTAAACATGAAATCAGGATGATGGCGCCTGCCGCTTGTATGGGGCGCCATCATTCAGCTTCAGTAACCCTGCTCGAAGTAGCTTTCCAGAATAATAACGGCGGAAGCGGAATCCACGCTGCCTTTATTGAGCGCCCGGAATCCACCCTGTTCGAATAGCCCAGCTCTGGCTTCAACCGTGCTCAGACGTTCATCATGCAGGGTTATCTGCACACCGAAGCGGCCATGAATTTTATTCGCGAAGTTGCGCGCACGGGCGGTCAGGGGCTGTTCCGTGCCGTCCATATTCAGCGGCAGGCCGACAATCACGGCTTCAGGCTGCCACTCTTTCAGCAGTTTCTCAATAACGTTCCAGTCAGGCTTACCGTCCTGCGCTTTCAACGCGGGGAGAGGGCGGGCGGTGCCGGTGATGCGCTGCCCTACGGCGACGCCAATGCTTTTGGTACCAAAATCAAAGCCTAAAAACGTTTCGCTCATTACGCGTGCCCCGCATCGGCTGGCATGGTCACGATATCAATGCCAATCAGCTTCGCAGCCTCGCGCCAGCGGTCGGCTATCGGCGTGCTGAACAAAATATTCCGATCGGCCGGCGCGGTGAGCCAGGCGTTATCCAGTATCTCTTGCTCCAGCTGGCCTTTCTCCCAGGAAGCATAGCCCAGCGCAACCAGTACGTTCTCTGGCTGTTTATCCGTACCCAGCGTTTCGAGCACGTCGCGGGAGGTGGTAATCACCGTGTTATCGGAAATACGGATGCTGGAGGAAAAATCGGAGGGCGGCGAATGCAGTATAAAACCCCGATCCTCGGCCAGCGGACCGCCAACCATCACCGGTTTATCCAGGCGGATCTCGGGATTGCGCGGTTCAGGCGTGATTTTTAATTTCTCCAGGATCCCTTCAACCTGCAGATTTTCCATCGGCTTATTGATGATGATGCCCATGGCACCGTCATCGTTATACTCGCAGATATAGACTACGGAGCGACGGAACATCGGGTCCTGGAGAGCAGGCATGGCAATTAGAAAGTGATGCTGTAAATTCATTGTCAGAGGTTCTGTTCCTGGTTCAAAAAAGCAGCACCCAGTATGCGGGTAAAGCAAGGGAGTGTCGATTCACTTTATCTTTCAGGCTCAAGGCGCATTGCCTGCCTGAACCTGATAGCGAATCGTCTGCGCTGGCTCCAGGCTACAGGCGCAGGCCTGCAGCCGGAATAAGCGCTTTATTTATTGAGGCGCTGCTCAATGGCGTCCATCAGCATCCCGGTAATGGAAATCGGGAAGGCGGCTTCGATTTCACGAACGCAGGTGGGGCTGGTGACGTTAATTTCCGTCAGGCGATCGCCGATGATATCCAGGCCGACGAAGATTAAGCCTTTGGCCTTCAGCGTGGGGCCAACGCGGCGGGCGATGGCCCAGTCGCTTTCGGTCAGCGGGCGCGCTTCGCCACGACCGCCGGCCGCAAGGTTACCGCGGGTTTCGCCGCCCTGCGGGATACGGGCCAGGCAGTAAGGAACCGGCTCGCCGTCAACCACCAGCACGCGCTTATCGCCATCTTTAATGGCGGGTAGATAGTTCTGCGCCATGCAGTAGCGGTTGCCCAGCTCGGTCAGCGTCTCGGTGATGACGCCGAGGTTAGGGTCACCCTCTTTAACGCGGAAAATGGAGGTGCCGCCCATACCGTCCAGCGGTTTGAGGATGATATCGCCGTGTTTTTCCCAGAAGGCTTTCAGCTGCGCCTTATTACGGGTGACCAGCGTTTCCGGGGTCAGCTCGGAGAACCAGGCGGTAAACAGCTTTTCGTTACAGTCGCGCAAGCTCTGCGGCTTATTGACGATAAGCGTGCCTTGTTCTTCGGCGCGTTCGAGGATGTAGGTCGCGTAGATAAACTCGGTATCGAATGGCGGATCTTTACGCATCAGAATGACGTCAAGGTCCGCGAGAGGCAGATCCTGCTCGCCGTTGAACGCGTACCATTTGTCGTAGTTCTGCTCGACGCTCAGCTTGCGCGTACGGGCGCGGGCTTCGCCGTTGATTAAGTACAGATCGTTCATCTCCATATAATGGAGTTCATAGCCGCGACGCTGCGCTTCCAGCAACATGGCGAAGCTGGTGTCTTTCTTGATGTTGATGGTTGCGATGGGGTCCATCACGATGCCGAGCTTAATCATTGTTCTTCTCCGTTAACGCTTCAACCTAAGTCGCCAAAACGCACCTGCAGGGCGGTTATGGCAGTGAGCGCAGTTGTCTCTGTACGCAGAACGCGCGGTCCCAACAGGATATCAGTAAACTGGTAGCGAGCGGTCATCGCTATCTCTTCTGCCGACAGGCCGCCTTCCGGGCCAATCAGCAGCCGGATGCGTTCGACCGGCAGGGGCAGCGTGTTAATGCTGGCGCTGGCGCGAGGGTGCAAATTAAGCTTCAGACCTTCGTCCTGCTCCGCACACCAGGCTTCAAGCTGCATGGCCGGGCGGATCTCCGGCACCACGTTGCGGCCGCTTTGCTCGCAGGCGGCAATGGCGATTTTCTGCCACTGCTGGATCTTTTTCTGCAAACGTTCGGCGTCCAGTTTAACGCCACAACGCTCGGAAAACAGTGGCGTTATGAGGCTTACACCAAGTTCGATCGATTTCTGGATGGTGAATTCCATTTTTTCGCCGCGGGACATCACCTGGCCCAAATGGATATGCAGCGGGGATTCACGGTTATCAACTTTGCTGCTCTGTACTTCAACCAGAACATTTTTCTTACCGGCCTCGACAATGACCGCCTCGAAGATCTGATTGCTGCCGTCAAAAAGCTCTATTGCCTGGCCTTTACCCATCCGTAAAACGCGACCGACATGGTTGGCCGCGTCGTCGGAAAGCGCTATCTGGCTACCCGTGGTAATACGTTCCGGGTGATGGATGCGAGGAATGCGCATGCTTGATGTTCCGTTCTTAGCGCAGATATCTCTTCCCCCAGTCAAGGGGGAGGAGTGAAGCTGCAAATTAACAATTGCCGCTAGTGTAGGTTAGCTCTTTTGCGCCTGGCAAGCCTGCAGGACATAAGGATTATGGTTGCCCTGAACTTTGGCAATACGCGCGTCGCGTTCGCACTCCCAGGTCGTGACCGGGTACATCTTATCCCAGGCGGTAAACAGCTGGGTTTGCTGGCGGGAAAGATTGAGCTGGTAGCGGTCGCGCATATAGAAGTAGGTACGGGCGATGGCGCCACGCGCGCGCGCCGGCGGCTCGGCAACTTTATCTTTAAAATCAACCTTCATTGCGCACTGGCCGTACTGGCCTTCGCCGCCGTTCCACTGGCTGTACATAAAGTTGGCGCGGTCGCCGTTGACCTCGCCGACCGCCGGCTGCAGGTTATGCATGTCGCTTTCCATCTTGCGGTATTCCGGATCTTTGGCGCAGTTTTTGCGCCCGCCGTCCTGCCAGCACTGCCGCTGATGGCCAAACTGCCATGCGGGAACCACATGCTCCCACTCGACCCGGCTGGCGCGATTTTCATTTTTACGCACTTTATAGCCACAAGATTCCAGGTCGATAACCCCCTTTTTTCCCTGCCAGTTGATTTTACAGCCGCAGTAGAAATCGCCGGGGGCGTCGGCATTGACCTTGACCCCAGCGGTCTTGGCCTGAGAAAAACTGTTGATTCCTTCCGCTGCAAGCGGGGCGCATACTGCCGCGCTAAGAAACGCGGCAGCAAAAGTATGAATACGGGACATCGTTAACTCCGTGTCAAAACGAGCCCGCAACGTAACGAATGTGATTGCCAGACGCAATCAGTCAGATCAGAAAATTTCCAATTATTTCCGGAGATTACTTTTCCGCCACCAGAACATCTCCGCAGCGCACGCAGCGATAGGTGGCCTCCCCGCGCATCACGCGATTGTGGCGGCGGACGGTAAGCTGGTGCTGCTGGCATTGGCAGCGGTAGGGGAAGGTATTTTTACGGACTGAATCGAGTTCGAAACGATGGGTGCGCAGAGCCGGAACGCCCAGCACGCTTTCCATCATCCATTTCCATTCTTTACCGTGCGGCGCGACGCGGCCAAAGTGTTTCCACACCAGCAGGTGGGCCAGCTCGTGCGGCACGACTTCATCAATAAACGCCTGCTGGTTTTCCAGCAGCAGCACCGGGTTAAGGCGGATTTCGTTTTTCTCCAGCCAGGCGGTACCGGCGGAGGTTCCCCGCTGCTGATAAACCAGCGCCGGTTCAGGGTAATGGCGTCCCAGCTTGAGGTTCGCTTTGGCCAGATTCTCCCGCAGGCTGCGCATAACGGCCTGTTGAAGGGCAATGGGAATTCGGGGTGTTTTCATAGCGCCAGAGGATAGTGCGGCGGGGTGAGGAGAGCAAGAAGAAGCTTCCTCCCGGGCGGGAGGAAGCGTATCAGGCTAGTCGCGCGCGCCGATTTCGCGCAGCTTGCTGCCTTTCATCAGGTTACGTTCGATATGCTCCAGCGAAACGTTTTTGGTTTCCGGGATCAGCCACAGGGTCAGGAAGATGAACAGGATGTTCAGGCCGCCATAGACCCAGAAGGTGTTGGCGCTGCCCAGCGAGTTCAGCATGGTGAGGAACGTCGCGCCGACGATCATGTTGGCAATCCAGTTGGTGGCCGTCGAACAGGTGATACCGAAATCACGCCCTTTCAGCGGCTGGATTTCGGAACACAGCACCCAAATCAGCGGGCCGGCGCTCATGGCAAAGCCAACGATAAACATCAGCAGCATCAGGACGGCAAAGTACTGCGCCGTGGCGGAGTGGATGCCGATATGCATCATGCTGCCCAGAATGCCCATGCCGAGCGCCATGACGATAAAGCCGAGGATCAGCGTCGGCTTGCGACCCCAGCGGTCGACCAGCCCGATGGCGATAAAGGTCGCCAGCACGTTGGTCAGACCGACGATGACGGTGCCCCACATCTGTTCGGTGGTGTTGGCATAGCCTGCCAGTTCAAAAATCTTCGGCGCGTAGTACATGATGACGTTCATACCGGTGAACTGTTGCATCACCTGCAGCAGAACGCCGAGGAATACCGCGCGGCGGAAGTTGCTGTTTTCTTTAAACAGCGACCAGCCGGACTGTTTTACCTTCAGGCTTTCGCGGATCTCATCCAGCTCGCGTTTCGCTTCAGCGCTGGTGTCGCGCAGGCGCAGCAGAACGCGTTCAGCATCGACAAAGCGGCGCTTGGCGGCAAACCAGCGCGGGCTGTCCGGCAGGAAAACCACGCCAATCAGCAGCAGCACCGCCGGGATAATAATCACCCCGAGCATCCAGCGCCAGGCGCCGCTGTAGCTGAATGCCGTATCGGAAAGATAGGCGCCGAGAATACCAATGGTAATCATCAGCTGGTACATCGAAATCATGCTGCCGCGGATTTTTTCCGGTGCGATTTCAGACAGATACAGCGGGGCGGTATAGGAGGCGACGCCCACGGCCAGGCCGAGCAGCACGCGGGAGATCAGCAGCACTTCTACGTTCGGCGCGGCGGCGGAGAACAGCGAGCCGGCAACGAACAGGATGGCGCCAATCATCAGGCTTTTTTTACGCCCGAGTTTGAAGGAGAGCCAGCCGCTGCCCACCGCGCCGACGGCGGCGCCGAACATCATAGAGCTGACCACCCATTCCTGAGTGTGGGCGCTTATCTGGAACTCATTGGCAATAAAGGGTAAGGCACCCGCAATAACACCGATATCAAGGCCGAACAGCAGGCCAGCCAGTGCGGCGAGGAAGCAGACAAAGAACGTCATCGTCTTGTTCGAACGCCCTTGTTTTTTGTTGTCAGGCATAACGCCCTCCGGTTGAGTTATTGATCCTGTCGATGCGTAGGGTAGGTAAATACGTAGTAAAAAAATGTGATAGTAATCACGGCTGTGTAATCGGTTACACTAGAGTAAAGAAACGTAATTACTATAAACGTATTTAAATCAGTATATTAATTGAGTTTAGCTTAAGAAATTAAAAGCGCTAATCAGACTTTGCTGAAATATTGTGTAACAAAGTGAAGCGTTATTACATTTTGCACGTATTTAAGGGAAATATTTGCTCTGTATATGATGTAATCGCTTCCATTTTGAGCGGGCTAAGGCAGAATTCGGCGTCAGCGGAGGGGAGCTAAAGTAAAAAGGCCAGCGCGGGGCTGGCCTTGAAATCGGGGGAGTGCGGAGATTATTTCAGACCGGACGCTTCGCGCAGCTGGGCTGCCTTGTCGGTTTTTTCCCATGGGAAATGTTCGCGACCGAAGTGACCGTATGCCGCCGTCTCTTTGTAGATCGGGTGCAGCAGATCCAGCATCTGAATCAGGCCGTACGGACGCAGGTCAAAGAACTCACGCACCAGCAGGGTCAGCTGCTCAGAAGGCACTTTTTCGGTACCGAAGGTTTCAACCATGATTGAAGTCGGCTCTGCCACGCCGATGGCGTAGGAAACCTGAATTTCACAACGATCGGCCAGGCCAGCGGCAACGATATTTTTCGCTACATAGCGCGCCGCGTAGGCTGCGGAACGGTCCACTTTAGATGGATCTTTACCGGAGAACGCGCCGCCGCCGTGACGAGCCATGCCGCCGTAGGTGTCAACGATGATTTTACGCCCGGTCAGGCCACAGTCGCCCATTGGTCCGCCGATAACAAAACGGCCGGTTGGGTTGATAAAGAATTTTGTGGCGCTGTTCAGCCACTCGGTCGGCAGGACCGGTTTGATGATCTCTTCCATCACCGCTTCCTGCAGCGATTTCTGGTCGATATCTTCCGCGTGCTGGGTCGACAGGACTACCGCGTCAATCCCGACGATTTTACCGTCGTCGTACTGGAAGGTGACCTGGCTTTTCGCATCCGGGCGCAGCCACGGCAGGGTGCCGTTTTTGCGTACTTCGGCCTGACGCTGCACCAGACGGTGGGCATAGGTGATCGGCGCCGGCATCAGCACGTCGGTTTCGTTGGTGGCATAGCCAAACATCAGGCCCTGGTCGCCCGCGCCCTGTTCCAGCGGATCGGCGCGGTCAACGCCCTGGTTGATGTCCGGAGACTGTTTACCGATAGCGCTCAGGACCGCGCAGGAGTTGGCGTCAAAGCCCATGTCGGAATGCACGTAGCCAATTTCACGGACCGTGTTGCGGGTGATCTCTTCAATATCAACCCATGCGCTGGTGGTGATCTCGCCACCGACCAGAACCATGCCGGTTTTGACGTAGGTTTCACAAGCTACGCGCGCCTTCGGATCCTGTTCGAGGATCGCATCCAGCACGGCGTCGGAGATTTGGTCAGCAATTTTGTCGGGATGCCCTTCTGATACGGACTCTGACGTAAAGAGGTGTTTTGCCATGTTTTATTTCACCTGTGGACGATTCGGGTAGCTCATACTGTTGTGTAGAATGGCTTTGACGGATGACTCTACCAAAGCTTGCAGGTAGCGACACGAGCAGTCTGAGTGTTAATCAGTATAGATGGATTAACTTCTGGACGGCTATTTTAGGGCAGTTCTTGACCCCATTTCCAGCCTTTTTTGATATTCGTCGCATTTATAGAAAAAGGGCGGTGGCAATTTTTCCTGACAATCCCCGGCAACGCGCATATTTTTATTTTGCTTTTTACCCCGCTTCTCGGTATAAAACGCCGCGCGCGGCTCATTAAAACAGCGCACGAGCATTTGCTTCGTGACGCCACTTCCAGCCGGGTTAAGCAGTCTGTATTGACAGAGTCCCGCGGCGGCGTTTTCGCTGGCTGTCTGGAACGTATAGCTTTGGCTTGTCGCTGGCCCGTCTCGGGGCAGTGTGGAGGTGATACCAGATAATGAACCCACGTTTTTCGCCTGATTCGTCGCGTCGTTCCGTCGCGCGTCACTATCCCGCAACCCGCATCTCTCTCATGCAAACCAGCCGATGTTCTACCCATCTCGGCGCTTCTCAGGATTCCCGGGCCGGCAGGCTGCTGGAACACTGAACAAGGGCTCTCTTGCGATAGCAAGGGTTTTCTCGTGGTTTCTCCGGACTGTCATACTCCGTTCGGGTACGTGTTTTACGATGATATGAATAAGAAACCGGTCGCTCAGCCGCAAGACCAGCACTATCTACTGGGATTTCGGACTGTTTATGGGTTGTTATCGCTTCTTCGGATTGCGATAGTAGTCAACTGTTTTACACTTGTTACTAAAATTTGAGGTTCGCTATGTCTGACGACATGTCTTTATCTTCGCCTTCGTCAGCAGGCGATCACGGTGTACTACGTTCCATGCAGGAGGTTGCGATGAGCTCCCAGGAAGCCAGCAAGATGCTACGTACTTACAATATTGCCTGGTGGGGTAATAACTACTACGACGTTAACGAACTGGGCCATATTAGCGTCTGCCCGGATCCTGACGTCCCGGAAGCGCGCGTTGACCTTGCCGAGCTGGTGAAAGCGCGTGAAGCTCAGGGGCAGCGCCTGCCTGCACTGTTCTGCTTCCCGCAGATTTTGCAGCACCGCCTGCGTTCGATTAACGCCGCCTTTAAACGGGCGCGCGAATCTTATGGCTATAACGGCGACTACTTCCTGGTTTATCCGATCAAGGTTAACCAGCATCGCCGCGTGATTGAATCGCTGATCCACTCCGGCGAACCGCTGGGTCTGGAAGCCGGCTCGAAGGCCGAGCTGATGGCGGTACTGGCGCACGCCGGTATGACCCGCAGCGTGATTGTTTGTAACGGTTATAAAGACCGTGAATATATCCGCCTGGCGCTGGTGGGCGAAAAAATGGGCCACAAGGTCTATCTGGTCATCGAGAAGATGTCGGAAATCGCCATCGTGCTCGAAGAAGCCGAGCGGCTGAACGTGGTGCCGCGTCTTGGCGTGCGTGCGCGTCTGGCTTCGCAGGGCTCTGGCAAATGGCAGTCCTCCGGCGGCGAAAAATCCAAATTCGGTCTCGCGGCGACCCAGGTTCTGCAGCTGGTTGAAATTCTGCGCTCAGCCGGGCATCTGGACAGCCTGCAGCTGCTGCACTTCCACCTTGGCTCGCAGATGGCCAATATTCGCGATATCGCCACCGGCGTGCGTGAATCGTCGCGCTTCTACGTGGAGCTGCATAAGCTGGGCGTGAATATTCAGTGCTTCGACGTTGGCGGTGGTCTCGGCGTTGATTATGAAGGCACCCGCTCCCAGTCCGACTGTTCGGTGAACTACGGCCTGAACGAATATGCCAACAACATCATCTGGGCGATTGGCGATGCCTGCGAAGAGAACGGTCTGCCGCATCCGACGGTGATCACCGAATCCGGTCGTGCGGTCACGGCGCACCACACCGTGCTGGTATCGAACATTATCGGCGTTGAGCGTAACGAATATACCGAGGCGACTCCGCCTGCGGAAGACGCCGCGCGTCCGCTGCAAAGCATGTGGGAAACCTGGCTGGAGATGCAGGAAACCGGCAACCGCCGCTCGCTGCGCGAATGGCTGCACGACAGCCAGATGGATCTGCACGATATCCACATCGGCTACTCCTCCGGCACCTTTAATCTTCAGGAGCGCGCCTGGGCCGAGCAGCTGTATCTGAATATGTGCCATGAAGTGCAGAAACAGCTCGACCCCAGCAACCGCGCGCATCGTCCGATTATCGATGAGCTGCAGGAGCGCATGGCGGATAAGATTTACGTCAACTTTTCCCTGTTCCAGTCGATGCCGGATGCATGGGGTATCGATCAGCTGTTCCCGGTGATGCCGCTGGAAGGGCTGAACATGGTGCCGGAACGCCGCGCGGTGCTGCTGGATATCACCTGTGATTCCGATGGCGCGATTGACCACTATGTGGATGGCGACGGTATTGCGACCACCATGCCGATGCCGGAATACGATCCGGAGAATCCGCCTATGCTGGGCTTCTTTATGGTGGGCGCCTACCAGGAGATCCTCGGCAATATGCACAACCTGTTCGGCGATACGGAAGCCGTAGACGTGTTTGTCTTCCCTGACGGCAGCGTGGAAGTTGAGCTGTCTGATGAAGGGGATACCGTTGCGGACATGCTGCAGTACGTGCAGCTCGATCCGAACACGCTGTTGACCCAATTCCGCGATCAGGTGAAAAATACGGACCTGGACGCCGCCCTGCAGCAGCAGTTCCTTGAAGAGTTCGAAGCGGGTTTATACGGCTACACTTATCTGGAAGACGAGTGATATACGCCCTCTCCGTAATGGAGAGGGAAGAGGAAGGCGAAGCCGATTGCGCCATTCGCCAAACTTTCTTGAACGCGTAGAAATTTGCGGCGATAATTCGCCCAATTAAGCAGTAAACTCATTCAAAACCCTTCCTCGTCGGGCCTAACGACGCGGAGGGGTTTTTTTATATTTGTATTTCAATACAACGACGGTAAAAGAGGTCATATCCATGAGCACCTTAGGTCATCAATACGATAACTCCCTGGTATCCAACGCATTTGGTTTTCTGCGTCTACCGATGAATTTCATGCCGTATGACAGCGATGCGGACTGGGTCATCACCGGCGTACCGTTTGATATGGCGACCTCCGGACGCGCGGGCGGCCGTCATGGCCCGGCGGCGATCCGTCAGGTGTCGACGAACCTTGCGTGGGAGCATAACCGCTTCCCGTGGAATTTTGACATGCGCGAGCGCCTGAACGTCGTGGACTGCGGCGATCTGGTTTATGCCTTCGGCGACGCGCGTGAAATGAGTGAAAAGCTGCAGGCCCACGCGGAAAAACTGCTGGCGGCAGGTAAACGCATGCTCTCCTTCGGCGGCGACCATTTTGTGACGCTACCGCTGCTGCGCGCGCATGCTAAGCACTTCGGCAAAATGGCGCTGGTACATTTCGATGCCCACACCGATACCTACGCTAACGGCTGCGAATTTGACCATGGCACCATGTTCTACACCGCGCCGAACGAAGGCCTGATCGATCCGCATCATTCGGTGCAGATCGGTATCCGTACCGAGTTTGATAAGGACAACGGCTTCACGGTGCTGGATGCGGGCCAGGTCAACGATCGCAGCGTTGACGACGTGATCGCTCAGGTGAAACAGATCGTCGGCGATATGCCGGTGTATCTGACCTTTGATATTGACTGTCTGGATCCGGCGTTTGCCCCAGGTACCGGTACGCCGGTGATCGGCGGGCTGACCTCCGATCGGGCGATCAAGCTGGTGCGTGGCCTCAAGGATCTGAACATCGTCGGCATGGACGTGGTGGAAGTCGCTCCGGCCTACGACCAGTCTGAAATCACCGCCCTGGCGGCGGCGACCCTGGCGCTGGAAATGCTGTATATCCAGGCGGCGAAAAAAGGCGAGTAAGCGGACTATTTTACTCGCCATTTTGCAGCCGGGCAGCGCTCGCTATCCTCACGTACGACGTGTACGCTCCGGTGGCGGTGCGCTGTCCGGAGCCCGCCCATAACGTCCGATTTGTTACAAACCGGGGCGAGAATTATTTGATGCCGTCCGCCGCCATGCGATCGCGGATATGCTGAGCGCGTGCTTCCGATGCCGGATGATCGTCAAACATTGAGCTTTGGCGTCCGGCTTCCAGCTTCGCCAGTTTCTCGAAGCTGGTGGCGAGACCCGCCGGATTGATTCCGCGCTTGCGCAGCAGATCGTACGAGTAGTCGTCCGCTTCCGATTCCTGACGCTGGGAGAACTGCGAGTTCACCAGCTTCTCGCCCAGATCGCCCAGCTGCGATTGCGACAGACTGCCGACGATGCCGCCCGCGGAGGCCGCCGCCGCGCGTACCGCGTTAGTGCCCAGCGCTACCTGCATCCCTTTCTTCACGTGGCCCAGCGCGACGTGACCCATTTCGTGGCCGATGACCGCTTCAACTTCATTATCATTCATCAAATCCATCAGCCCGCTGTAAACGCGGATGCAGCCGTTAGCCATGGCGAAGGCGTTAACGTCTTTGGTCTGGTATACCTTATAGTTAACCGGCTGGCCGTTGATGTTGTCCCCCAGCGCGGCGGCGATTTTACCCAGACGTTTGCTGTATTCACTGCTGGCAGGCGCGATAGTCGCCTTCGCATCCATCTCCTGACAGGCTTTGTCGCTTAAGGCTTTCACCTGCTCATCGCTGAGCGAGTAAGCCTGGAAGGCCTCCGCGCCGGAGCTAAGCAGGCCGTTGGAATCCATGTTCTGGCATCCGGTTAGCGTTGCTGCGATCCCAAGGGCAAGAATAGCTGAACGAAATTTCATTTTTTATCTTCCACAATCTTATGGTTATTTATCCGAAAAAACGGCGATGGCTGCCTGCCGTATCCTGTGCAAATTATAAATACTATATGAGAATGCGGGCGAGAGGATTACGCCGTAGCACAACGTGTTCCAGAGATTTCTTAAACGGCAAAAGGATGCTCCATGTACATGCTTTGCCGCTTAGGTTACATTGTTCACACTTTTTTCCGGCGTAGCCCAAAACGCGCTGTCGTCAAGTCGTTGCGGGCATGGCCTTCATTATCCGATCTGGAGTCAAAATGTCCTCACGTAAAGAGCTTGCTAACGCTATTCGTGCGCTGAGCATGGACGCAGTACAGAAAGCCAAATCCGGCCACCCGGGTGCCCCGATGGGTATGGCTGACATTGCCGAAGTCCTGTGGCGTGATTTCCTGAATCATAACCCGCAGAACCCGTCCTGGGCCGACCGCGACCGCTTCGTGCTGTCCAACGGTCACGGCTCCATGCTGATTTACAGCCTGCTGCACCTCACCGGTTATGATCTGCCGATTGAAGAGCTGAAGAACTTCCGTCAACTGCACTCTAAAACGCCGGGTCACCCGGAAGTCGGCTACACCGCGGGCGTGGAAACCACCACCGGCCCGCTGGGTCAGGGTATTGCGAATGCGGTCGGTATGGCCATTGCGGAGAAAACTCTGGCGGCGCAGTTCAACCGTCCGGGCCACGACATTGTTGACCACTTCACCTACGCGTTCATGGGCGACGGCTGCATGATGGAAGGTATCTCCCACGAGGTATGCTCCCTGGCTGGTACCCTGAAGCTGGGCAAGCTTGTTGCGTTCTATGACGACAACGGCATCTCCATCGACGGTCATGTAGAAGGCTGGTTCACCGATGACACCGCGAAGCGCTTTGAAGCCTACGGCTGGCACGTGGTGCGCGGCGTTGACGGCCATGATGCTGACTCGATTAAACGCGCGGTAGAAGAAGCGCGTGCGGTCACCGACAAACCGTCCCTGCTGATGTGCAAAACCATTATCGGTTTCGGTTCGCCGAACAAAGCCGGTACCCACGACTCCCACGGCGCGCCGCTGGGCGACGCGGAAATCGCGCTGACCCGCGAAGCGCTCGGCTGGAAACATCCGGCGTTTGAAATCCCGTCTGAAATCTATGCCCAGTGGGATGCCAAAGAAGCCGGCCAGGCGAAAGAGTCTGCGTGGAACGAGAAATTTGCCGCCTACGCCAAAGCCTTCCCGCAGGAAGCCGCTGAGTTTACTCGTCGTATGAAAGGCGACATGCCGGCTGACTTCGACGCGAAAGCGAACGAGTTCATCGCTAAGCTGCAGGCTAACCCGGCGAAAATCGCCAGCCGTAAAGCGTCCCAGAACGCCATTGAAGCCTTCGGCCCGCTGCTGCCGGAATTCCTCGGCGGCTCTGCTGACCTGGCGCCAAGTAACCTGACCCTGTGGTCCGGTTCTAAAGCGATCAACGAAGACACTGCCGGTAACTACATTCACTACGGCGTGCGCGAATTCGGTATGACCGCGATTGCCAACGGTATCGCCCTGCACGGCGGTTTCCTGCCGTATACCTCCACCTTCCTGATGTTCGTCGAGTACGCGCGTAACGCGGTACGTATGGCGGCGCTGATGAAACAGCGTCAGGTGATGGTCTACACCCACGACTCCATCGGTCTGGGCGAAGACGGCCCGACTCACCAGCCGGTAGAGCAGGTGGCTTCCCTGCGCGTCACCCCGAACATGTCCACATGGCGCCCGTGCGACCAGGTGGAATCCGCCATCGCGTGGAAATACGGCGTAGAGCGTCAGGACGGCCCGACCGCGCTGATTCTGTCCCGTCAGAACCTGGCGCAGCAGGAGCGTACCGAAGAGCAGCTGGCGAACGTTGCCCGCGGCGGCTACGTGCTGAAGGATTGTGCCGGTCAGCCGGAACTGATCTTCATCGCCACCGGCTCTGAAGTTGAGCTGGCGGTCGCCGCTTACGAAAAACTGACAGCCGAAGGCGTGAAGGCGCGCGTGGTTTCCATGCCGTCCACCGACGCGTTCGACAAGCAGGATGCCGCTTACCGTGAAGCCGTGCTGCCGAAAGCCGTCTCTGCGCGCGTGGCTATCGAAGCGGGTATCGCTGACTACTGGTTCAAATATGTGGGCCTGAACGGCGCGATCGTCGGCATGACCACCTTCGGTGAGTCTGCGCCGGCGGAGCTGCTGTTTAAAGAGTTTGGCTTCACCGTGGACAACGTGGTCGCGAAAGCGAAAGCGCTGCTGTAGTCCTTTCACTCTTCCGGCGCGGTAAAGCCGCGCCTTGCCCGGGCTACGGGGCCAGTGCGGTCGGGTAGCCCGGACAGGTGCGCAGCACCGCCTCCGGGTAAAGACTTTAGTTGTCACCGTAAAAAACGGGTCGCTCAGGCGGCCCGTTTCTTTTTCAGGAAATACTCAGTAGCCTTCCCTTTTCCAGGCGCACCATGCGGGAAAAGTTGCGCTGTATAAAAGCCGGGTCATGGCTGATAGCCACTACGCTGGTCCCCCTTTTGCGGCAAACCGCAAGCCACTCCTCAAATATCGTCAGCCAGTGCTGGTCAAAATCGCGGCTGGGTTCGTCGAGCAGCAGAACTGCTGGCGCCATCGCTTCCAGACAGGCGACGGCCACCATGCGGCGCTGGGCGGTATGCAAATCCAGCGGATGCGCATCGGCGACGTCCTCTAACTGGCAAAGCTGCAGCGCTGCCGCGGTGCGTTGCGCAACCTCTGCGGCAGACCGTTTCTGTAGCCGCAGCCCGAAGGCGACTTCTTCAGCCACCTTGCTGTGAAAGATTTGATTTTCAGCTTCCTGAAACAGGACGCCGAGCATACCGGCGCGATGGCGATTTTTATAATGCGCCATCGGCTTATCCAGCAAATTGACGGTACCGGACGTGGCGGGTAGCAGTCCGGCCATCACCCGCAGCAGGGTGGATTTCCCCGCGCCGTTATCGCCGGTGAGCGCCAGCCATTCGTTTTCACCGAGGTTTAGCGAGATGTTTTGCAAACAGTCTGCCGCCGCGCCGGGCCAGCGATAAGTCACCTGATTCAACGTCAGCATAGCGGGGAAAGCGCTCCATCATGCAGTCGCCATCCCTGCTGACACCAGGCAAGAAAAGGCGAGGGAGTTCGTTCAAAAAGGATAATCAAGGAACGCTGCGCCTGCGCCCAGTGCCGCAAGCGCTCCAGAAGCATGGCGCTAGCCTGCGCCGTCAAACGGCTAAACGCTTCATCCAGTATCAATATCCTGGGCTGCATGGCAAGCGCGCTGGCAATGACTACCCGCTGGGTTTCTCCGCCGGAGAGAGTGGCCGGGTGGCGATGACGTAACGCCTGGCATGCCGTCAGCGTCAGCGCTTCATCAATACGACGCATAATCTCGTCTTCGCTGAGGCAGAGATTTTCAGGACCAAAAGCGACCTCTTCTTCGACGCTGAATGTACAGCCGGAAAGCTGGAGATAGGGGGATTGTTGAACCAGCTGGACGGTGCTCGCCTGTTCGACGAGCGACAACTGTCCGATAGGGTTCCCGAGTAACGTTCCTTTACCTTCAATTTCTCCGGGGAGGAAATCCGGATACCAGCCCGCCATCAACTGCGCAAGCGTACTTTTTCCGCTGCCGTTATCGCCAAAAATCGCCACCATACCGGGCTCGGCGTAGTGAAAATCGAAGCAGGCAGGTGGGCGCGCGGCATGGGTTGGAAGATAGCGAAACTGTTCTAATGTAACCATATCCAGACTCCGGTCTCGGTGACTATCAGCGCCACCATGGCGTAGCGTGCCCAACGCTGTAAGGTGCTGTCCGGTGGTGCCCACAGCGTGGTGCGTGTCCGATGCAGGCGAAATCCTCGCATATCCAACGCCGCACCGCGTACGGCTAAATCGTTGAGCGCATTATGGGTAAGCGGCACAATCAATGCAGGCATCGCGCGTAAACGATGATACCAGGCCTCATCCAGCGGGACGCCCCGTGCGCACTGGGCCTCATGAATAATCGCCAGCTGGCGTTTGAGCTGCTCGACAACCAGCAACGGGCCGGCAAACAGATAGGCGAGACCCGGCGGCAAGCGGGAGGCAAACAGGGCGCGCATAAACCGCGAAACCGGCACGTAGTGCATCCACAGCTGCGATGTTGATACGATGGCCAGGATCCGCAGCCAGAGCGTGACGGCATTGGCCCAACGTTCAGGTTCACGCGCTTGTCCAGCGATCCATTCGCTCAACCAGCCGCCGTGCACCAGCCACAGGCCTAACCCTAAAGGGATCATCAGCCAGAGTACGTATTTTGCCCGCGGTCGCGTGGCCTTGATTCCCAGTAAACAGATGAAAGTCAGCGCGCTGTAAAGGCTTAAGGGCGCACCCGCGGGTAGCAGGAGCGTGGAGCAGGCGGCGAGCGCCCACAGGCTTAATGAGGTAAAGGGATGCATTTAGCGTACAGCAGACATGGTTGGGAAATGGCGCGTTGTGCGTAGCGGAAGCTGGCGCAACAGGACCCAGACGATGGCCGCCGTCAGGATTTTATCGACCAGGTTCGCGCCCAGCACGGTGATCGCGACGGACTCCACCAGATTCTGGCCGACCGAGTGCATCCAGGCGACAAAGAGATCGGCACCGCTGCCGGTGACGCCGCCAAACAACGTAGTGCGAATAGGCACGGCGACAAGCGTGACGGCGAGAGTAATGATGACACCGCTGGCCACCACTTTCGGTAAGGTGCGAAACCATCCCGCCCGCGCCAGCCATCCAGCCACCAGCCCGATAACCATCGCCACCGGAGCGAAGGCGGCGGCGATAGGATCGGTCAATAACCCCCACAGCAGGTTAGTGAGTAGGCCAGTCAGCATTCCGACCACCGGGCCTAACAGCACCGCGCTGATTAAGGTGCCAATAGAGTCGAGAAAAATCGGTAATTTCAGCATGCTGATCAGCTGGCCGCCGACCATATTGATGGCGATAGCAATGACAATCAGGACCAGAGACTGGCTGGAAAATTGGCGACGCGCCATAGAAGACCTCGTTTAAGTGAAACGTTAGCGGGATGAAATGACCAGTTCGTCATAGCCGGACACCGCACACGGCTGACGGCTAAACGCCACGGAGGTCAGTTCGCCGATCACCAGCTCAAGGGTGGTGCGGACGGTACAGCCGGGCATCATATGGCCGCCGAGCATGGCGCCTTGCGGATCGGATAGGGATAAATGGAGATGTTCTCCGGCTAATTCCAGCGTGCCATTCAGAGAAATCACCTCATATATTCCGTTCAATAAGGCGGTTTGATCCTGACCGGCAAAGCGTAACGCTACGTTGCTTAGGCTGCCGGTGCAGCCAGCTATCCAGCCGGCCTGAATATGGTGTTGCTGCACAAACGCGCGCAGGCGGGAAAAAACCTCCTCGCCCGGAAGTAAGCGAAGCGCATAGTAACGTGCCGCAGAGGGCTGAATGTGGGGAATTGTCATGATTTTAGAGGGACTCCGAAACTCGGACGTAACGGTAATAATATCGCCGCTCTTCAGTATAGTTTCTGATATAAATCAGTATTAGCGGTCCGGCAACGAAAAGATATTGCTACGCTTATTCGTCATTCTGGAATATGGAATAAATTCCCCAGCAGATAGCGTGAAAGTGTGATGTAAGTCAGATAAATGCTTTCTCCAGCTGGACAATCATTCCTTTTATTACTTGTTTGGCTTATTCTAGCTGAAGCGTTTCAGTCGTCTAAATGTTCGACAATTAATCAATCAGTCGCAGTTTGCGACAGGTAAGGTTTCCCTTAGAGCGTTGCTGCATTACTCTGTCAGCCACCTCTTATCATGGACAGCCTTGCAGGAGACCTATGACCATACGCATTGCGATTAATGGCTTCGGTCGCATCGGGCGTAACGTGGTTCGTGCTTTGTATGAATCCGGGCGTCGTGCGGAAATTACCGTGGTGGCAATCAATGAACTGGCGGATGCTGCCGGCATCGCGCATTTATTGAAATATGACACCAGCCATGGGCGCTTTGCCTGGGATGTGCGTCAGGAGAGAGAGCAGCTGTTTGTTGGCGATGATGCCATCCGTCTGCTGTATGAACCTTCCCTTGAGGCGTTGCCCTGGCGGGAACTGGCGGTTGATGTGGTACTTGACTGTACCGGCGTTTACGGCAGCCGCGAACATGGCGAAGCCCATCTTCAGGCCGGCGCCAGGAAAGTGCTTTTTTCACATCCTGGCGGCAACGATCTCGACGCGACGATCGTGTTTGGCGTAAACCATGACGAATTAAGAACCGAGCACCGTATCGTCTCCAACGCCTCCTGCACCACCAACTGCATTATTCCGGTCATTAAGCTGTTAGATGATGCCTATGGCATTGAGTCGGGTACGGTAACGACGATCCACTCATCAATGAACGATCAGCAGGTCATTGATTCCTGGCATCCGGATTTACGTCGGACGCGAGCGGCCAGCCAGTCGATCATCCCGGTTGATACTAAGCTTGCTGCGGGGATCACGCGTATTTTCCCTCAGTTTAACGATCGTTTTGAAGCGATTGCGGTCCGGGTACCGACGATTAATGTGACGGCAATCGACCTTAGCGTCACGGTGAAAAAACCGGTAAAAGCAAGTGAAGTCAACCAGTTGCTGCAAAAAGCAGCGCAGGGTGTATTTCATGGTATAGTTGACTATACGGAATTGCCGTTAGTCTCGATAGATTTCAACCACGATCCACATAGCGCCATCGTCGATGGCACGCAAACGCGGGTAAGTGGCGCGCATTTGATCAAAACGCTGGTCTGGTGCGATAACGAATGGGGCTTTGCTAACCGGATGCTCGACACCACGTTAGCGATGGCCGCACAAGGTTTCAGGTAAGGCGCGCAGGCGCCTGCAAAACTTTATCAAGAATCAACGAGAGGATTCACCATGTCTGTAATTAAGATGACCGATCTGGATCTGGCTGGTAAACGCGTTTTTATCCGTGCGGATCTGAACGTACCGGTTAAAGAAGGGAAAGTAACCAGCGACGCGCGTATCCGCGCTTCTCTGCCGACCATCGAACTGGCCCTGAAGCAGGGTGCGAAAGTGATGGTCACTTCCCACCTGGGTCGTCCTACCGAAGGCGAGTACAACGAAGAATTCTCTCTGCTGCCGGTTGTTAACTACCTGAAAGACAAACTGTCTAACCCGGTACGTCTGGTTAAAGATTACCTGGACGGCGTAGAAGTCGCTGCCGGTGAGCTGGTGGTTCTGGAAAACGTTCGCTTTAACAAAGGCGAGAAGAAAGACGACGAAGCGCTGTCGAAAAAATACGCTGCGCTGTGCGATGTATTCGTCATGGACGCGTTCGGTACCGCTCACCGCGCGCAGGCTTCTACTCACGGTATCGGCAAATTCGCTGACGTCGCTTGCGCAGGTCCGCTGCTGGCCGCTGAGCTGGACGCCCTGGGTAAAGCGCTGAAAGAACCGGCCCGTCCGATGGTCGCTATCGTGGGCGGTTCTAAAGTTTCCACTAAGCTGACCGTTCTGGATTCTCTGTCTAAAATCGCTGACCAACTGATCGTCGGCGGCGGCATCGCCAACACCTTTGTTGCCGCTCAGGGCCACAACGTGGGTAAATCCCTGTACGAAGCCGATCTGGTTGACGAAGCGAAACGTCTGCTGACGACCTGCGATATCCCGGTTCCGACTGACGTTCGCGTGGCAACCGAGTTCTCTGAAACCGCAACCGCGACCCTGAAATCTGTTAACGACATCAAAGATGAAGAGCAGATTCTGGACCTGGGCGATGCTTCCGCAGAGAAACTGGCTGAAATCCTGAAAAATGCGAAAACCATCCTGTGGAACGGCCCGGTCGGCGTGTTCGAATTCCCGAACTTCCGCAAAGGGACTGAAATCGTGGCTAACGCCATCGCAGACAGCGAAGCGTTCTCTATCGCCGGCGGCGGCGACACTCTGGCAGCAATCGACCTGTTTGGCATTGCTGACAAAATCTCCTACATCTCCACCGGCGGCGGCGCATTCCTCGAATTCGTGGAAGGTAAAGTTCTGCCGGCAGTAGCTATGCTCGAAGAGCGCGCTAAGCAGTAATTCAGTTCAGGCGGGGAGACCCGCCTGTTTTTCAGCGCGCGTAAAAGCTCGCGAACCTTCTTCAACGGTCGAAGATACAGATACAGGACTACGTAACATGTCTAAAATTTTTGATTTCGTAAAACCGGGCGTCATCACTGGCGACGACGTTCAGAAAGTGTTCCAGGTCGCTAAAGAAAACCAATTTGCTCTGCCAGCGGTAAACTGCGTGGGTACTGATTCCATCAACGCCGTTCTGGAAGCAGCTGCAAAAGTTCGTTCTCCGGTTATCGTTCAGTTCTCTAACGGCGGCGCTGCGTTCATCGCGGGTAAAGGCGTGAAAACTGACGTTCCTCAGGGCGCAGCCATCCTGGGCGCTATCTCTGGCGCGCATCACGTTCATCAGATGGCTGAGCACTACGGTGTTCCGGTTATCCTGCACACCGACCACTGCGCGAAGAAACTGCTGCCGTGGATCGATGGTCTGCTGGACGCCGGTGAAAAACACTTCGCTGCAACCGGCAAACCGCTGTTCTCTTCTCACATGATCGACCTGTCTGAAGAGTCCCTGCACGAAAACATCGAGATCTGTTCTAAGTACCTGGCGCGTATGGCCAAAATGGACATGACTCTGGAAATCGAACTGGGCTGCACCGGCGGCGAAGAAGACGGCGTGGACAACAGCCACATGGACGCTTCAGCGCTGTACACCCAGCCGGAAGACGTTGATTACGCGTACACCGAGCTGAGCAAAATCAGCCCGCGTTTCACCATCGCTGCTTCCTTCGGTAACGTACACGGCGTTTACAAGCCGGGCAACGTAGTACTGACCCCGACTATCCTGCGCGACTCTCAGGAATACGTTTCTAAGAAACACAACCTGCCGCACAACAGCCTGAACTTCGTATTCCACGGTGGTTCCGGTTCTTCCGCTCAGGAAATCAAAGACTCCGTAAGCTACGGCGTGATCAAAATGAACATCGATACCGATACCCAATGGGCAACCTGGGACGGTATCCTGCAGTACTACAAAACTAACGAAGCTTACCTGCAGGGCCAGCTGGGCAACCCGAAAGGCGAAGACCAGCCGAACAAGAAATACTACGATCCGCGCGTATGGCTGCGCGCTGCACAGACTTCCATGGTGACGCGTCTGGAGCAGGCATTTAAAGAGCTGAACGCGATCGACGTTCTGTAAGAAAATTTCGTTTCTTACCCGGAAGCCCGCAGAAATGCGGGCTTTTTTATTATCTGAACAATATGAAATGTTGCTAAATAAATGTGATCAATTTGGCAAAACGCACTGTTATTGTTTACCCTTAACCAGGCTGACATTACAGGTTTGGTTATTTTATTTCCCGTCCGGGTATCCATAAGGAAAGTTGAATGGAAGATTTGAACGTTGTCGATAGCATAAATAACGCCGGTTCATGGCTGGTGCGCAATCAGGCATTACTGCTGAGCTATGCCGTCAACATCGTCGCGGCTCTCGCGATTATTATTGTCGGTTTGATCGTGGCGCGCATTGTTTCCAATACTGTGAATCGCCTGATGCGGGCGCGGCATATTGATGCCACCGTTGCCGATTTTCTTTCTGCGCTGGTGCGCTATGCCGTTATTGCTTTTACGCTGATAGCCGCTCTGGGCCGCGTGGGCGTGCAAACCGCCTCGGTCATTGCCGTCCTCGGCGCCGCGGGTTTAGCCGTTGGTCTGGCGCTGCAGGGCTCGCTGTCTAACCTTGCCGCTGGCGTTCTGCTGGTGGTCTTCCGCCCGTTCCGCGCCGGTGAATACGTTGACCTTGGCGGCATCGCGGGAACCGTGCTGAATGTGCAGATATTCTCCACGACCCTGCGCAGCGCGGATGGCAAAATCGTGGTGGTGCCGAACGGCAAAATCATCGCCGGGAATATCATCAACTTCTCCCGCGAGCCGGTGCGCCGCAACGAGTTTATCATCGGCGTGGCCTACGATGCTGATATCGATAAAGTGAAGCAGCTGCTCACCAATATTATCGAATCGGATGAACGTATCCTCAAAGATCGTGAAATGACCGTTCGTCTGAATGAACTGGGCGCGTCATCGGTGAACTACGTGGTACGCGTATGGAGTAAAAGCAGCGATCTGCAAAGCGTTTACTGGGACGTTCTGGAGCGCATTAAGCGCGACTTTGACGCCAACGGCATCGGCTTCCCGTATCCGCAGATGGATGTGCATGTGATTCGTCCGCAGGAAAAAGCAGAGTAGTTTCCCCTCTAAAAGGCCGGTACGCCCGGCCTTTTATTCGAATCTGATCATTAGATTGGCTTATTAATGATTAATATTTTAAATTTCCTCTAATGATATTTGCGAGCTATATTCCCCGGCATTGACTCTTTCAGTGGAAATCACTCCCCATGTTATCGTATTACTTTCAGGGCTTTGCTCTGGGAGCGGCCATGATTTTGCCGCTTGGCCCGCAAAACGCCTTTGTGATGAATCAGGGCATTCGCCGTCAGTACCATCTGATGATCGCGCTGCTGTGCGCCATCAGCGATCTGCTGCTGATCTGCGCCGGGATTTTTGGCGGCAGCGCGCTGCTGATGCAGTCGCCGTGGCTGCTGGCGCTGGTGACCTGGGGCGGCGTCGTTTTTTTATTGTGGTACGGTTTTGGCGCGCTGAAAACGGCTTTTAGCAGCAATCTGGAGCTGGCCAGCGCGGAAGTGATGAAGCAGGGGCGCTGGAAAATTATCGTCACCATGCTGGCGGTGACCTGGCTGAATCCCCACGTCTATCTGGATACGTTTGTGGTTCTTGGTAGTCTCGGCGGCCAGCTGGCGATGGAGCCAAAGCGCTGGTTTGCGTTAGGCACCATCAGCGCGTCGTTCTTATGGTTCTTTGGCCTGGCCCTGCTGGCCGCCTGGCTGGCCCCGCGCCTGCGTACGGCGAAGGCGCAGCGAATAATTAACATGCTGGTGGGTCTGGTGATGTGGATCATTGCTCTGCAACTGGCGAAAGATGGCCTGGCCCACGTGCAGGCGCTGCTTAACTAAGCCTTGTCCGATGGACTTTCTCCGCGTAAGCGCTAAGCTTGCTGGCATGCGTCTGTGTATAGACGACCAATGTAATATGGAGAAACGACAGTGAAGTTAAAAGTCATGGCCCTGGCGGCGGCACTCGGATTTAGCGCAATGGCAGCTCAGGCAAATGAGTTGCCGAACGGCCCACATATTGTCACTTCAGGAACCGCCAGCGTTGCGGCGGTTCCTGATATCGCTACGCTGGCGATTGAAGTTAACGTCTCCGCGAAAGACGCAGCATCCGCTAAAAAACAGGCCGATGAGCGCGTGGCCCAGTATCTCTCCTTCCTGGAGAAGAGCGGTATTGCGAAGAAAGACATTAACTCTGCCAACCTGCGTACCCAGCCTGATTACGACTATCAGAACGGCAAAAGCATTCTTAAGGGCTACCGCGCGGTGCGTAGCGTTGAAGTGACGCTGCGCCAGCTGGATAAGCTCAACGGTCTGTTAGATGGCGCGCTTAAAGCCGGTCTGAATGAGATCCGTTCCGTCTCACTGGGCGTGGCGCAGCCGGACGCTTATAAAGATAAAGCGCGTAAAGCGGCGATTGATGATGCCATTCACCAGGCTCAGGAGCTGGCTACCGGCTTCCACGGCAAACTGGGGCCCGTCTATAGCGTTCGCTATCATGTCTCCAACTACCAGCCAAGCCCGATGGTGCGGATGATGAAAGCCGATGCGGCGCCGGTTTCTGCCCAGGAAACCTACGAGCAGGCGACCATTCAGTTTGATGACCAGGTGGACGTGGTGTTTGAGCTGCAGTCGACCCAGCCTGCGCCAGCAGCTGCGGAGCCGGCGAAACCCGCCGAACAACCCAAAGCGGCGCAGTAATCCTATCGCCCGGCCTTCGCGCCGGGCTTTTTTCTGTGACTATCTGTAAAAGTGAGAGCGCGACACAAGTCTTTTCCCTGAATGAGGTAAGGATATATCCCTGTTCTACTATGAGGTGAGCATGGATATCTTTATTTCGAAAAAGATGCGCAATTTCATTTTGTTGGCGCAGACTAACAACATCGCCAGAGCGGCGGAAAAAATTCATATGACCGCGTCTCCCTTCGGCAAAAGCATTGCTGCGCTCGAGGATCGGATAGGCTATACGCTATTTACCCGCAAAGATAACAGCATCAGCCTCAATAAAGCGGGGCAGGAGCTCTATCAGAAGCTGTTTCCCATTTATCAGCGCTTATCGGCCATCGATAACGAAATTCACTTTTCCGCGCGCCGCTCGCGCAACGTTGTTATCGGCATCGACAATACCTATCCGACGATAATTTTCGATCAGCTCATCAGCCTGGGCGATAAATACGATGGGGTGACCACCCAGGCCGTGGAGTTCAGCGAGAACGGGGTGATTGATAATCTGTTCGACCGTCAGCTCGATTTTATTATCTCGCCGCAGCACGTTTCGGCCCGCGTGCAGGAGCTGGAAAATCTGACCATTAGCGAACTCGCGCCGCTGCGGCTTGGGTTTCTGGTTTCCCGCCGTTATGAAGATAGGCCGCCGCAGGAACTTTTACGTGAGCTGCCCTGGCTGCAGATGCGCTTCCAGAACCGGGCCAATTTTGAGGCGATGCTGGACGCGTATATGCGCCCCAGCGGGATCAACCCGACGATTATCTATCGTCCCTACAGCTTTATGGCCAAAATTAGCGCCGTAGAGCGGGGGCAGTTTTTGACGGTTATTCCCTACTTCGCCTGGCGTCTGGTCAACCCGGCGAAGCTGAAGTACTTCGATGCGCCCGGCAGCGCGATGTATATGCAGGAGTATCTCTATTCGCTGAAAAACCATCGCTATACCGCCACGATGCTTCAGCACATTACGGAAGATCGCGACGGTACGGAGGGCTAGCCGAGCATGGAGCCGTGCTCAAGCAGATTACGATGCAGGTCGAACGCGTGGGTGAGGTCGTGATGAATATGCCCGCCGGGCGCGTTATCCAGGTAGCGGTGTAAATAGTCCCGATAGAGCGGGTGCGCGCAGTTATCAATGATGACGCGGGCGCGTTGCAGCGGCGATAGCCCGCGCAGGTCGGCGATCCCCTGCTCGGTCACGATCACCTTCACGCTGTGCTCGCTGTGATCGACGTGGCTGCACATCGGCACGATGGTGGAGATTTTCCCCTCTTTGGCGATGGAGGGGGCCATAAAGATGGAGAGCCAGGCGTTGCGCTCAAAATCGCCGCTGCCGCCGATACCGTTCATCAGATTCACCCCGGCCACGTGGGTGGAATTGGCGTGGCCGTAGATATCAAACTCCAGCCCCACGTTGAGGGCGATAACCCCGAGGCGGCGGATAATTTCTGGATTATTGGAGATCTCCTGCGGGCGCAGGACAATACGGCTGGCGAAGAAATCCATATTGTCGTAAATCTTGCGCAAAGCATCGGCGGATACCGTCAGGCTGGAGGCGCTGACGCCGGTAATTTTCCCGCTTTCCAGCAGATGGACCACCGACTCCTGCAATACCTCCGAATACATCATAAAAGCGGGAATATCCGGATTCTCACCCAGCCGCGCCATGACCGCGTTATTGATATTGCCCACGCCGCTTTGCAGCGGCAGAAATTCAGGCGGGATGCGCCCGCGAGCCATCTCATCCAGCAGAAAGGTGACCACGTTATCGGCGATTTGCTGGCACACGGGATTGATTTTATCAAGCGCGTTGCCGGCGTCGGGCAGTTCGGTCTCCACGACCGCGACAATCTTTTGCGGATCGATTTGCACGTACCGGCTGCCCACGCGATCCATGGTATGAAAGATGGCGATGCTGTTGCGCCGCGGCGGCGCGCCGGGGATCACGATATCAGCCAGCTCGGCGACGCGCGGATTGTGGTAGTGATTCAGCTCGATGATCACTTTCTTCGCCCGCAGCAGCCAGGTTGGGGCGTTGCCGATGCCGCTGGTGAGCCAGACCCGTCCATCCGGCGCGAGCGCCGAGGCTTCGATCACCGCGACATCAATCTCGCCAAAGAAGCCGTAGTTGACCATTTGCGCCACTTCGCTCAGGTGCAGGTCGACAAAATTCACCTTCCCCTGGTTGATTTTTTGCCGCAGGCCGGAGGCGGTCTGATACGGCGCGCGCCACGAGACGGCATCGGCCGCCGAGAGCGCATCATCGGCGGCAGCGCTGATGGAGGCGCCGGTCAGCAGGCGGATCTGGAATGGCTGCTGCGCCTGATGTAATTCACCGGCGCGGCGAGCGATGGCCGCGGGCAGCGCTTTAGGCGAACCGGCGGGCGTGAACCCGCTGAACGCCACCATCTGGTCATGCTGGATAATCTCCGCCGCTTCATCGGCGCTCATCCGTTTCATTTTGCACTCCTTAACCCGGCGTGATTAATGGCCGACGAACTCCGGTTTACGTTTTTCCATAAACGCGCTCATGCCTTCCTGATAATCCTCGCTGTCGTAGACGGCGCGGCGCATCCCCTGAATACGTTCGAACTCATCGGAATTCATGGTGTGCGCTTCGCCAAGCACGCGCAGCTCTTCCTTAATGACCGCAATCGCCAGCGGCGCCTTCTCGGAGATGTGGTGCGCCATCTGTAAGGTAAAATCCTCCAGTTCGTCGGCGTCCACCACATGATTGAGAATACCGACCGCCAGCGCGCGCTGGGCGGTAATCGGCAGGGCGGTGAAAATCAGCTCTTTGACGATGTGAAAACCGGCGTCGCGGGTCAGGTTGTGAATGCCGACCAGATTGTAGGGCACGCCGAGATTCACCGGCGTCATGGAGAAAGTGGACGTGCTGGCGGCGATGATCAGATCGGAACTCATGATCATCTCAAACGCGCCGCCCCAAACGCTTCCTTCGACCATGGAGATCACCGGTTTCGGATATTTTTGGATCATGCGGGTGATCTGACGCAGCGGATCGTCATAGGAGAGCGGATCGCGGCGCCCACCGGGCAGTTCATGGATATCATGGCCGGCGGAGAAGACTTTTGCGCCCCCGGGCGCGCGTAAAATAACGCAGCGTATTTCCGGCCGGTTGAGGTCGCTCAGCGCCTGCATCAGATCGTCGATGAACACCTTGCTTAAGGCGTTGAGCTTGCGGCTATAGTTGAACTCAATGACCGCAACCTTCCGGATAATTTCGACATTAACATATTGATAAGACATAAATATCCTTTTACGCAAAGTAATGATTCTGAAGGAATTCGCTAATCTGCCGCAGGCCGGTGCGCGGCGAGAGGCCGTTGTTTTTCACCGCCTGTAGCGTTTGCTGGAAGTAGCGCTCGAAGTCGGTTCGGGCAAACAGCAGGTGCAGCGCCTCGGTTTCGGTCTGCTTTTGCAGCCACTCCAGCGCCTGGCGCTGGCGCAGTTTTTCAAGATCGCCGCTGTCAGTCAGGGTTGTTTTGAAATCCAGAACAGCGAGCCAGATGGCTTCGATGCCGCGCCGCTCCAGCGCGCTACAGCTCAAAACGCGCGGCTGCCACGCGGCGTGCTTGCGGCGCAGAATATGCAGGGCGGATTCATACATATGCCGGGTGATGGCGACGCTGGCGCGGTTCTCGCCATCATCCTTATTGATGACGACGATATCCGCCATCTCCATGATCCCTTTCTTGATGCCCTGCAGATCGTCACCGCCGCCGGCGATCTGCAGCGAGATAAAGCAGTCCACCAGGCGGGAGACCTCCGTTTCCGACTGGCCGACGCCGACGGTTTCGACAATCACCACGTCGTAGCCCGCCGCTTCGCACAGCAGTATCAGCTCCCGCGCGCGCAGGCTGGTGCCGCCGAGATGGCCGCTGGAGGGCACCGGGCGGATAAAGGCCGAATCCGATCGCGCCAGGTCGATCATGCGCGTTTTGTCGCCAAGGATGCTGCCGCCGCTGACCGGGCTGCTCGGATCGACCGCGATCACCGCAACCCGCAGGCCATGGCGAATCAGCAGCATGCCGAAGGCTTCCAGAAAGGTACTCTTTCCGGCTCCCGGCGTGCCGGTGACGCCGAGGCGCAGGGCGTTGCCGGTGAAGGGCATAATCGCATCCAGCAGCTGGGCGCTCAGCGCCTGGTGGCGAGGATGCTGACTCTCTACCAGCGTCATGGCCTGGGCGAGCGTGGCCCGCTCGCCCAAACGTAATCGCCGAACGGCGTCGCTCAGGGTGGATGAGTTAATCATGATGCTGGCTAATCCTCGTCAGGACGTCGCGCACGCTCTCCAGCATCGGCGTGCCGGGGCCGTAAATGGCGGCCACGCCGCGCGCCTGCAGAAAGGCGTAATCCTGCGGCGGGATGACGCCGCCGGCGATAACGCAGATATCTTCCCGCCCCCATTTTTTCAGCGCGGCGACCAGCTCGGGGATCAGGGTTTTGTGGCCTGCCGCCAGCGATGAGGCGCCAACCACGTGCACGTCGTTTTCTATCGCCAGACGAGCAATCTCTTCCGGCGTGGAAAACATCGGGCTCAGGTCAACGTCGAAGCCGAGATCGGAATAGGCGCTGGCGATCACCTTGGCGCCGCGATCGTGGCCATCCTGGCCCATTTTGGCGATCAGAATGCGCGGGCGGCGGCCGTTATCCATCAGGAACCGTTCGGTTTGCGCAACGATGGCGTCAAATTCGCCGGCGGCTGTGTCCGACTGATGGTAGCTTTGCGCAATCACGCCGGTGACGCACTGGCTGGGTACCAGATAGCGGTCAAACGCCGCCTCCAGCGCGTCGGAGATTTCCCCCAGGGTGGCGCGAACGCGAGCGGCGTTGATCGCGGCGGCCAGCAGATTTTCATGATGCTGCGCGGCGTGGGTGAGGGCGTTCAGCGCGGCTTTTACCGTCACATCGTCACGCTGAGCGCGGATTTTTTCCAGCGAGGCGATCTGCTCGTTGCGCACCTTGACGTTGTCGATCTCCAGCACCGCCGTTTCATCCTCTTTTTCCAGCTTGTACTTATTAACGCCGACGATGACGCGCTTGCCCTGATCGATCAGCGACTGTTCACGGGCGGAGGCCTCTTCGATCATCCGTTTCGGCAGCCCGGCCTCGATCGCCTTAGCCATTCCGCCCGCCTCGGCGATCTGTTGAATAATGGCCCGCGCCTGCTTGACGATTTGATCGGTCAGCGACTCCACATAATACGATCCGGCCAGCGGATCCACGGTGCGGCAGATCTCCGACTCCTCCTGAATGATGATCTGCGTATTACGCGCGATGCGGGCGGAAAAGTCGGTGGGCAGGCCGAGCGCCTCGTCAAAGGCGTTGGTGTGCAGCGACTGGGTGCCGCCAAGCGTGGCGCCGAGGGCTTCGATGGTGGTACGGATCACGTTGTTATACGGATCCTGCTCGGTGAGGCTCCAGCCGGAGGTCTGGCAGTGGGTGCGCAGGGCTAAGGATTTCGGATTGGTGGCGCCGAAGCCGCTCACCGCTTCGCTCCACAGGTAGCGTGCGGCGCGCAGCATCGCAACGTTCATAAACAGATCCATGCCGATGCCGAAGAAAAACGACAGGCGCGGAGCGAAGTCGTCAATTTTCAGCCCGGCGCAGAGCGCGGCCTTGAT
Source organism: Klebsiella grimontii (assembly GCF_900200035.1). Taxonomy (GTDB): domain Bacteria; phylum Pseudomonadota; class Gammaproteobacteria; order Enterobacterales; family Enterobacteriaceae; genus Klebsiella; species Klebsiella grimontii. The sequence continues at coordinate 79,801 of NZ_FZTC01000034.1, read as the reverse complement.
ATATTCGATACCGTCCGCCAGCGTAAAGGCGACCTGCTGCACGCAGTTAGCCCCCGCCTCACCCATGTGGTAGCCGCTGATGCTGATGGTGTTAAAGCGCGGCATGTAGTCCGAACACCAGGCAATGATGTCGGCGATAATGCGCATGGAGGGCTTCGGCGGATAAATGTAGGTGTTACGGCACAGGTACTCTTTCAGAATATCGTTCTGGATTGTCCCGGTGAGCTGCTCCGACGCAACCCCTTGTTCTTCCGCCGCGACGATATAAAACGCCATCACCGGTAGCACCGCACCGTTCATGGTCATCGACACGGACATCTTATCCAGCGGGATCCGATCGAACAGAATTTTCATATCTTCGACGGTATCGATCGCCACGCCCGCTTTACCGACGTCGCCCGCCACGCGCGGGTTATCGGAGTCATAGCCCCGATGGGTCGCGAGGTCGAAGGCGACGGAAAGCCCTTTCTGCCCGGCGGCGAGGTTGCGGCGATAGAAGGCGTTGGACTCTTTGGCGGTAGAGAAACCGGCGTACTGGCGGATGGTCCACGGCTGTGCGGTGTACATGGTGGCGCGCGGGCCGCGAACGTAAGGCGGCAGGCCGGGCAGGGTGCCGGTCACTTCCAGATTATCAAGATCGGCTTCGGTATACAGCGGCTTAACGGCAATGCCCTCTGCCGTCTGTTTGACCAGGTCGTCGACGGTTTTTTCTCGCCGGCTAAGCTCTTTGTTGGCGAGCGTTTGCCACTCCTGCAACTCAGACATGTTGTGCTCCGTATTCGCAATAAAATGGGGTATTGCGAATACGGTGAGCTTTTTCATCGGCCCTGTCGCCAGCAAAAAACAGCCATCGATGCGTCGTTTTTTGCCGGATAGAATGTTTTATTTTGTGATGTATTTCAAAGATATGAGAAGAGGATAGTGGGTCACACGGGCCGGATGACTCCGGCCTGCTTGCGGGGGTTAATCTTGCCTCAACACCTTGTGGCCGTAATCGATCAGCGCATCGGTCACCCGGCGCATCATGCGGCTTTCCGGCGCAAAACGGTGCCAGTAGAGCATCCGGCGCTGGAACAGGCCCGGCGTGAGGTTGATAAGCTCGCCGCTGTTCAGCTCTCTTTCAATTTGCAGATGCGGGATCATACAGCAGGTCGTTCCCTGGCGGGCCAGCTGCACGAAGGCTTCAGACGAGTTGACGATATGGCAGGGCACGCTGCCCGGCGGCAAATCGAAGTTCTGCTGCAAAAAGGCCTGATGCATATCATCGAGATGATCGAATGCCACCACCGGCGCTTTCAACAGCGCCGAGCGGGTCACCCCATTAGGGAAATAGCGTTGGGCAAACTCCTTCGAGGCGACGAACAGATAGTCGAGGGCGCCGAGCTGATCGACCAGGCAGCTTGGCAATGCCTGCGGCTGGATACTGACCGCGCCGACCACTTCACCGCGGCGCAGGCGTTCCTGAGTCCGGGTCTCGTCTTCCACCTGCAGGTTCAGGCGAATCGGGGAGTCGGAAAGCACGCTTGAGAGCGCGGGCAGCAGCCAGGTGGCCAGACTGTCGGCGTTGACCGCCAGCGATAGCAGCAGCGGCGTGGAGCCGGTTTGCTCATCGCCCAGCCACTCCTCTTCCAGCAGCTCAACCTGACGCAGCAGGGCCAGCAGCTTTTGCCCCTGTTCGGTGGGACGCGGCGGTACGGTTCGCACCAGCAGCGGCTGTCCAAACATGTTTTCCAGCTGTTTGATGCGCTGAGAGACGGCGGACTGCGTAATACAAAGCTTCTGCGCGGCGCGCTCAAACCCTCGTTCCCTGATTACCGCGTCCAGCGCCTGTAGTGTTCTGTAGTCCGGTCGTTTCATTGCTCTGGCGTGCCCCCTAATACTTTTCGTTAACTCGCACTATGACATAAATTTGTTTTTGATGAAGATGAAAAATTGGCGACTGCGTTGTGTGATCGCCGTCGCAGGGACAATGGCACCCCGGATGTTCTATAATGCGCCACAGGAATTCACATCTCGGACCATAATCATGACGCAAGATGAACTGAAAAAAGCAGTAGGCTGGGCGGCATTGCAGTATGTACAACCGGGCACCATCGTTGGGGTCGGCACGGGCTCGACGGCGGCGCACTTTATTGATGCGCTGGGTACCATGAAAGGGCAGATTGAAGGAGCGGTTTCCAGCTCCGACGCCTCTACTGAAAAACTGAAAAGCCTCGGTATTACGGTTTTTGATCTGAACAGCGTTGACCGTCTTGGTATTTATGTGGACGGCGCTGATGAAATCAACGGCCATATGCAGATGATCAAGGGCGGCGGCGCCGCGCTGACGCGCGAGAAAATTATCGCCTCGGTCGCCGATAAATTTATCTGCATCGCCGATGCTTCCAAGCAGGTGGATATTTTAGGTAAATTCCCGCTGCCGGTAGAGGTGATTCCGATGGCGCGCAGCGCCGTAGCGCGTCAGCTGGTTAAGCTGGGCGGCCGTCCGGAGTATCGTCAGGGCGTCGTGACCGATAACGGTAACGTGATCCTCGATGTGTTTGGTCTGGAAATTCTGGACGCTATTGCGCTGGAAAATACCATTAACGGTATTCCGGGCGTCGTGACCGTCGGCCTGTTTGCGAATCGCGGTGCGGACGTCGCGCTGATTGGTACCGCTGATGGTGTAAAAACTATCACTAAATAGTCTGATCCGAGGGAGCGAATCGCTCCCTCGCAAATATTTTTTCTCCAGGCCTATTTTGGTGACTTCTGTCACATTTATGCGCCTTGTCTCAGTAACAATCTACCTTTCTTTTACTTTCTGGTGTTTTGTCCTGCTATTTCCCGCTGATTGATATTTCTTCAGGATGCCGACGCAAACGTTCATATTGCCGCAATAGTTTTTTTTGATATGTTGCTGAGAAGAACTTTCGTTCCGCACGACATCAGTTAAGACAAAAACAGGACGGGGAAATGGCTAAGGTATCACTGGAAAAAGACAAGATTAAATTTCTGCTGGTTGAAGGTGTGCACCAAAAAGCGGTGGACAGCCTCCGCGCAGCGGGCTACACCAATATCGAATTTCATAAAGGCGCGCTGGATAGCGAAGAGCTGAAAGCGTCCATCCGTGATGCCCATTTCATCGGCCTGCGTTCCCGTACTCATCTGACGGAAGAGATCTTCGCGGCGGCGGAGAAGCTGGTCGCGGTCGGCTGCTTCTGTATCGGCACCAACCAGGTTGATTTAAACGCGGCGGCAAAACGCGGTATCCCGGTGTTTAACGCCCCGTTCTCCAATACCCGTTCCGTTGCTGAACTGGTAATCGGCGAGCTGCTGCTTATGCTGCGCGGCGTACCGGCGGCAAACGCTAAAGCGCACCGCGGCGTATGGAACAAGCTGGCGGTCGGCAGCTTTGAAGCGCGCGGTAAAAAGCTGGGTATCATCGGCTATGGTCATATCGGCACGCAGCTGGGGATTCTGGCTGAATCGCTGGGGATGCACGTCTATTTCTACGATATTGAAAGCAAGCTACCGTTAGGTAACGCCACTCAGGTTCAGCATCTTTCTGATTTGTTGAACATGAGCGATGTGGTGAGTCTGCACGTGCCGGAAAACGCCTCGACGAAGAACATGATCGGCGCGGAAGAGCTGGCGCTGATGAAGCCCGGCGCTCTGCTGATCAACGCCTCTCGCGGCACCGTGGTGGATATCCCGGCGCTGTGCGATGCGCTGGCGAGCAAACACCTGGCGGGCGCGGCGATCGACGTATTCCCGACCGAGCCGGCCACCAACAGCGATCCGTTCAACTCTCCGCTGTGCGAGTTCGACAACGTTATCCTGACCCCGCACATTGGCGGCTCAACTCAGGAAGCGCAGGAGAACATCGGCCTGGAAGTGGCGGGCAAGCTGGCGAAATACTCGGATAACGGTTCAACGCTCTCCGCGGTTAACTTCCCGGAAGTGTCTCTGCCGCTGCACGGTGGGCGCCGTCTGCTGCATATCCATGAAAACCGTCCGGGCGTACTGACCGCGCTTAACCAGATTTTCGCGGCCCAGGGCATTAACATCGCGGCGCAGTATCTGCAGACCACTCCGCAGATGGGCTACGTGGTGATTGATATCGAAGCCGAAGAAGATGTGGCGCAGGCTGCGCTGCAGGCGATGAAGGCTATTCCTGGCACCATCCGCGCCCGTCTGCTGTTCTAACGCCTTTTTTGCCAGCGGGCAGGTCATCGACCTGCCCCTTTTCTCCTGACAGACCCTTCAGCAATTTCCCGTCGCCCTCCAAACGCTTTGCGAGGCTTGCCGCAAACGGCGATTAAAACCGTCAGATGTCGTTGTGCCTGAAAGAAAGGGATTTACGATAAGGGCTCAGCGCGGGGCTGAAACGAGAAAGCCCCTACCGAAGCAGGGGCTTTAAAAAGGAAAGGGACGATGATGAGACTCTTCATCATGCTGCTTATCCTGTTAATCATCGCCTACCCAGCATATTAACAGAGAGGAAGCAGGAGGGAGGTTCGCCTCCCTCACCCTTTACCCGAATTTAGGTGAAAAAAACAGCAATGTCAATTGTTCGCACATTCTACCAGAGCCAGGTTTTTGACGGCGTGATGACCGCAGGCAGCGGGATATCCCACTGCTCCGTCGGCAGCGCGTCGACCTGCTGGCAATCATGGGCGTAGCCGACCGGCTGCAGGCGATGCTGCCGCCAGTTTTGCAGCGTCCGGTCGTAAAATCCGCCGCCCATTCCCAGACGCTGTCCGGCGGCATCAAACGCGACCAGCGGCGTAACCAGTACATCCAGCTGGCTAAGCGGGAGAACATCGCGCACGTCGAGCTTCGGTTCGCGGATTTTCAGGCGATTCACCACCAGATCGCTGCTCGGGTGGTAGTGGAGAAACAGAAGATTGCCGGGGCTGAACGGATGCAGCACGGGGAGATACACCCGTTTGCCCGCCCGCCAGAGCTGATCAATCAGCGGCCGCGTATCCAGCTCGCCATCAAACGACAGAAATACCGCGACCGTATGCGCGAGCAGAACCGGCGGGTACGCCATCATTCTGTCCGCCGCCAGGAGGGCGAACTGCGTTTGCTGCTCCGGCGTTAACGCGCGTCGGCGCAGGCGGATCTGCTGGCGAATTTGCTGTCTGGTATAGGGGGGATCTGACAGTAGAGTCATACCTGAGTCTCATCGGTAAGCAAACGATACTAACAGGCGTAGTTTAATACACGACGGCAAAAGCCGAAAATTAACTTAGAGGGGATGAAACGAAAAAGGAAGGGAATCTCCGAGATGCCGCCGCAGGCTGTAACCCTTGAACCCTTGGTTCAAGGTGAATGTGTCGTCACAGTTTTAAGGCTTCTCGGACGGGCCGAGCATGCTCACCAACCGTGGAGCGCCACATTCTTGTGGTATGAAATATCGGCTCAGGGGACTGGCCCGCTTGCAAACATCTCAGAGAAATTTTGTTCTTGCGATTACTCTAACACAGTTAAATGCAAAGTGTTATTCAAACTTCTGCCCGGGTCTTTCGCTTATGCGACCTTGCTCAAGCAACGCTTGTTCGATGGTCTGCTGAAGCATCCGAATACGCTGCTCCATGCTGGCGGCGTAGTCGCGGGTTTTCGCTTTTTCCTGAGTCAACTCATAGCTGATGTTCAACGCGGCGATAAAGACCAGCTGCTCAGTATTTGTGACTCTAGTGCGTTCTTTTAAATCTTGCAACCGCTGATTCAGGTCGTCAGCTGCCTGGTTTAAGGCATCCCTTTGTTCAGGCGGGCAATTCACTCGTAGTGAACGGCCAAAAATTTGGAGATCTACGGGTTGTGCAGACATGCCACCTTCCTGCTGATTGACTGCGCGGCCTTCACGCCCTGGGAGGGTCTGCGAAGGGGCGACACTATAGCTACCCTGGTTTTAAGATACAAGCCCTATTCTGGTTCACCAGGGTCCAAAGTGGTAGCATATCATGAATATTCCTCCCAACGATGACGAATGCGCATGTCTATACAGAACGAAATGCCTGGCTACAACGCTGTAGACCAGTTACTGAACCAACAAGGGGTGGGATTAACCCCTGCCGAAATGCACGGTTTGATCAGCGGGATCCTGTGCGGCGGCAACAAAGACAGCAGCTGGCAGCCGTTGGTGCACGATCTGACCAACGAAGGTCTGGCCTTTGGTCACGAGCTGGCGCAGGCGCTGCGTAACATGCATTCCGCCACTAGCGATTCGCTGGAGGATGACGGTTTCTTATTCCAGCTCTACCTGCCGGATGGCGACGAGGTGAGCGTGTTCGATCGCGCCGATGCGCTGGCGGGTTGGGTAAACCATTTCCTGCTGGGGCTGGGCGTGACGCAGCCCAAGCTGGATAAAGTCAAAGACGAAACCGGCGAAGCTATCGACGACCTGCGCAATATTGCTCAGCTTGGGTATGACGAAGACGAGGATCAGGAAGAGCTCGAAATGTCTCTGGAGGAGATTATCGAATACGTACGCGTTGCCGCGCTACTGTGTCACGACACCTTCTCTCTTCAGAAACCCACTGCGCCGGAAGTGCAAAAGCCGACGCTACATTAATTATTCATTAAATCGTTCAGGGGGCGTCATGACTCAGCAGGAATTTCTCTCTCGTCGCCAGGCTCTACTGGCGCAGATGCAGCCGGGCAGCGCAGCGCTTATTTTCGCCGCGCCGGAAGCGGTACGCAGCGCAGATTCGGAATATCCCTACCGCCAGAGCAGCGACTTTTGGTACTTCACCGGCTTTAATGAGCCCGAAGCGCTGCTGGTATTGATTAAAAGCGATGAGACGCATAACCACAGCGTGTTGTTTAACCGCGTGCGCGATCTGACCGCTGAAATCTGGTTTGGCCGCCGCCTTGGGCAGGAAGCTGCCCCCGCGAAGCTGGGCGTCGATCGCGCGCTGGCGTTTAGTGAAATTAATCAGCAGCTGTTCCAGCTCCTTAACGGCCTCGACGCTATCTACTTTGCGCAAGGCGAATATGCCTACGCCGACGAAATTGTGTTTAACGCGCTGGAAAAACTGCGCAAAGGCGTGCGGCAGAATCTGCAGGCGCCGAACTCGGTCATTGACTGGCGGCCGATGGTGCATGAGATGCGCCTGTTTAAGTCGCCAGAAGAGCTGGCGGTGATGCGCCGCGCAGGTGAGATTTCCGCGCTGGCCCACACCCGCGCTATGGAAAAATGCCGTCCTGGAATGTTCGAATATCATCTGGAAGGCGAGATCCTCCATGAGTTCAACCGTCACGGCGCGCGCTTCCCTTCTTATAACACTATCGTGGGCGGCGGCGAAAATGGCTGCATCCTGCACTACACCGAAAACGAATGCGAGCTGCGCGACGGCGATCTGGTGTTGATTGACGCAGGCTGCGAATACCGCGGCTACGCGGGCGATATCACCCGAACCTTCCCGGTTAACGGCAAGTTCAGCCCGGCGCAGCGCGATATTTACGACATCGTCCTTGAATCTCTGGAAACCTCACTGAAGCTCTATCGCCCCGGAACCTCGATCAACGAGGTTAACCAGCAGGTGGTGCGGATTATGATTACCGGCCTCGTGCGCCTGGGGATCCTGAAAGGCGAAATTGATGAGCTGATTGCTAATAACGCCCATCGTCCTTTCTTTATGCATGGCCTGAGCCACTGGCTGGGGCTCGACGTGCATGATGTCGGCAGCTATGACGTTGAACGTTCGCGTATTCTCGAACCGGGAATGGTGCTGACCGTTGAGCCCGGGCTGTATATCGCCACGGATGCTGACGTTCCGGCCCAGTACCGCGGCATTGGCATTCGTATTGAAGACGACATTGTCATTACCGAGGACGGCAACGAGAACCTCACCGCCGGGGTAGTGAAAAAGGCTGATGATATTGAGGCGCTGATGGCGGCGGCGCGCCAGCTATGAGCGTCCTGATCGTTGGCGGCGGAATGACCGGCGCGACGCTGGCGTTAGCGATATCTCGCTTAACCGGCGGTAAGCTGCCGGTGCATCTGGTTGAAGCATCCGCGCCGGAGTCCGCGCAGCATCCGGGCTTCGACGCGCGCGCCATCGCCCTGGCCGCCGGTACCTGCCAGCAGCTGGCGCGCGTGGATATCTGGCAAGAGATAGCCGACTGCGCCACGGCCATTCGGCGCGTGCACGTTAGCGATCGCGGCCATGCGGGGTTTGTCACCCTCGAGGCTGAGGACTATGGGCTGGCGGCGCTGGGTCAGGTGGTTGAGCTGCACGATGTCGGCCAGCGCCTGTTTGCGCAACTGCGTAAAGCGCCGGGCGTGACGCTGCACTGCCCGGCTAGGGTAGAAAATGTCAGCCGCAGCGAAGAGAGCGTGAGCCTGCAGCTGGATAACGGCGAAACGCTCCGCGGTAAGCTGCTGGTTGCCGCCGACGGTTCGCGCTCCACTCTGGGAGCCCGCTGCGGTATCAGCTGGCAGCAGCAACCCTATGAACAGCTGGCGATTATCGCTAACGTTAGTACCGCTCAGCCGCATAACGGGCGCGCATTTGAACGCTTTACCCCACACGGCCCGCTGGCGATGCTGCCCATGTCGCAGGGCCGCTGCTCGCTGGTGTGGTGTCATTCGCAGTCGCGGCACGAAGAGGTTCTGAGCTGGTCGGATGAACGCTTCTGTCATGAACTTCAGCAGGCGTTTGGCTGGCGTCTTGGCCGGATCGTCCAGGCCGGAAAGCGCAGCGTCTATCCGCTGTCGCTGACCTCGGCTGCCCGCACGGTTGCGCATCGGCTGGCATTGGTCGGCAACGCGGCGCAAACGCTGCATCCTATCGCCGGACAGGGGTTTAACCTCGGTCTGCGGGACGTGATGAGCCTGGCGGAAATGCTGGCGCAGGCGCATGCTGACGAAGAGGATCCGGGTAGCTATTCGCTTTTAAGTCGCTATCAGGCCAGGCGCGCCGAAGATAAGGCCGCCACTATCGGCGTCACCGACGGGCTGGTGCATCTGTTTGCCAATCGCTGGGCGCCGCTGGTGGCGGGGCGCAACCTGGGCCTGATGGCGATGGAATTATTTACCCCGGCGCGCGATGCGCTGGCGCAGCGTACCCTCGGTTGGGTTCCCCGTTAAGGAGTGAAACGTGCAAAGTGTTGATGTCGCTATTGTTGGCGGTGGAATGGTGGGGCTGGCGGTTGCCTGCGGTTTACAGGGCAGCGGGCTGCGCGTTGCGGTGCTGGAACAGGCCGCGCCTCAGCCTTTGAGCGAGGATGCGCCGCCGGCGCTGCGGGTGTCGGCGATTAACGCCGCCAGCGAGAAGCTGCTGAACAAACTGGGCGTCTGGCAGGATATTATCGCCCAGCGCGCCAGCTGCTACCACGGTATGGAGGTGTGGGACAAAGACAGTTTTGGCCGCATCAGCTTTGATGACCAGAGCATGGGCTTTAGCCACCTTGGGCACATTATTGAAAACGCCGTGGTGCATCATGCTCTGTGGCAAAAAGCGCAGCGCTGCGCGGACGTCACCCTGCTGGCTCCGGCGCAGCTGCAGCAGGTCGCGTGGGGAGAGAATGAGGCCTTTCTTAGCCTGCAGGACGGCGGCATGTTAACCGCCCGGCTGGTGGTTGGCGCCGATGGGGCCAATTCGTGGCTGCGCAACAAAGCCGATATTCCGCTGACCTATTGGGATTATCACCATCATGCGCTGGTTGCCACTATTCGCACCGAAGAGCCGCACGAAGCGGTGGCGCGTCAGGCGTTCCACGGCGAAGGGATCCTCGCGTTCCTGCCGCTGAGCGATCCGCACCTTTGCTCTATCGTCTGGTCGCTCTCTCCTGAAGAGGCGGAGCGGATGCGGGCGGCGGACGATGCCGCTTTCAACCAGGCGCTGAATATTGCTTTCGATAACCGCCTGGGTTTGTGCGCCGTGGAGAGCGAGCGTCAGGTTTTCCCGCTGACTGGCCGCTACGCGCGGCAGTTTGCCGCCCATCGTCTGGCGCTGGTTGGCGATGCCGCCCATACCATTCATCCGCTGGCCGGGCAGGGCGTCAATCTTGGCTTTATGGATGCTGCTGAGCTGATCGAGGAGCTCAAACGCCTGCATGCGCAGGGCAAGGATATCGGTCAGCATCTGTATCTGCGTCGCTATGAGCGCAGCCGCAAGCATAGCGCCGCGGTGATGCTGGCGGGGATGCAGGGCTTTCGCGACATGTTCTCCGGCAGCCATCCTGCGAAAAAACTGCTGCGCGATATCGGCCTTAAGCTGGCGGATACATTGCCCGGCGTGAAGCCGCAGCTTATTCGTCAGGCGATGGGGTTCCACGACCTGCCTGCCTGGTTACGTTAAGTCCATCACACTTCTCTCACCCGGCCTCGCGCCGGGTTTTCTCCTCTCATTTGAAATAATCTAATTTCACCTCGTTTTTCGCATTAGTTTTATTAATGTTACCTTTTTTTTGTTATAGAAATTAGGCTCGTCATTTCGCATAAAATATCATCATGCGCTGCTTTTTTACCTTATTTGTTTAATTTTATGCGGCTTAACTCGCTTTATTGTAGCTAAAAACTCTATAGGCTCTTCGGCTGATTTTAGTCATAAGCTAATGTGATGTCCTGACCGGGCTTATGGTTTAGTGCGGATATCGGTGGTAAGTTCAGGCCAAAGAGAACGTTTGCGTCGGCGTCCGTTAGCGATGCCGGCGGCGTTTTTCGCGGCGCAAAAACGCCAAAAATAGTGGCTGGTTCCGTTTTATTCGATGAGGAAAAGATGGCTCAACAGACTCCGTTGTTTGAACAACACACGCTATGCGGCGCGCGCATGGTGGATTTCCATGGCTGGATGATGCCGCTGCATTACGGATCCCAGATTGATGAGCATCATGCGGTGCGCGGCGATGCCGGAATGTTCGATGTGTCGCACATGACCATCGTCGATTTCCACGGCAGCCGAATCCGCGAGTTTCTGCGCTATTTGCTGGCTAACGACGTAGCGAAGCTCACCGTGCCAGGCAAAGCGCTCTATAGCGGCATGCTGACCGCCTCCGGCGGCGTCATTGATGACCTGATTGTTTATTTCCTTTCTGAAGACTATTTCCGCCTCGTTGTTAACTCCGCCACCCGTGAAAAAGATCTCGCCTGGATCGCCCAGCAGTCTGAATCTTATGGTCTTGAAATAACCGTGCGCGACGATCTTTCCCTGATCGCAGTCCAGGGTCCCAGGGCGAAAGAGAAAGCGGCGACGCTGTTTACCGACGCGCAGCGTCAGGCCGTGGAAGGCATGAAGCCTTTCTTTGGCGTGCAGGCGGGCGATCTGTTTATTGCGACCACCGGCTATACCGGCGAAGCGGGTTATGAAATCGCGCTGCCGAACGAGCAGGCGGTAGATTTCTGGCGCGGCCTGCTCGATGCGGGCGTTAAGCCATGCGGCCTCGGCGCGCGCGATACGCTGCGCCTGGAAGCGGGCATGAACCTTTACGGCCAGGAGATGGACGAAGGCGTCTCTCCGCTGGCGGCTAATATGGGCTGGACCATTGCCTGGGAACCGACTGACCGTGACTTCATCGGGCGTGAAGCGCTGGAAATGCAGCGCGAAAAGGGCACCGAGCAGCTGGTGGGCCTGGTCATGACCGAGAAAGGCGTTCTGCGTGGCGGCCTGCCGGTGCGCTTTAGCGATGCCGACGGCAATCAGAAAGAAGGCATTATCACCAGCGGCACCTTCTCCCCGACGCTGGGCTACAGTATTGCGTTAGCGCGCGTACCGGAAGGCATCGGTGAAACCGCCGTAGTGCAGATTCGCAACCGCGAAATGCCGGTCAAAGTGACTAAACCTGTTTTTGTACGCAACGGCAAAGCCGTGGTGTGATTTCCCTTTTGGAGATGAATTGATGAGCAACGTACCAGCAGAACTGAAATACAGCAAAGAACACGAATGGCTGCGTAAAGAAGCGGACGGCACTTATACCGTTGGTATCACCGAGCACGCGCAAGAGCTGCTTGGCGATATGGTTTTCGTCGACCTGCCGGAAGTGGGCGCCGCCGTTGAAGCGGGCGCAGACTGCGCGGTTGCCGAATCCGTCAAAGCGGCTTCCGATATCTACGCGCCGATCAGCGGCGAAATCGTTGCCGTCAATGACGAGCTGAACGACTCCCCTGAGCTGGTCAACAGCGAGCCGTACGCCGGCGGCTGGATCTTTAAAATCAAAGCCAGCGACGAAGCTCAGGTTGACGCGCTGCTGGATGCGACCGCATATGAAGCTCTGTTAGAAGACGAATAAATACGCTTCATCCTTCACGCTGCAGGGGCGTTGGCTTCCTGCAACGCCAATGATTTTGCGTATTCTGGCCCGGCAAGCATCAGCGCTCGCCGGGCAAACCAGTCAGACAATCACGATTCACCGCACGTTCAGGAACCATCGCTCATGACCCAGACTTTAGGCCAGCTTGAAAACCGTGACGCCTTTATTGAACGTCACATCGGCCCGGACGCCCTGCAGCAGCAGGAGATGCTGAAAACCGTTGGCGCCGATTCGCTTAACGCCCTGATTGGCCAGATTGTGCCGCAGGATATCCAGCTGGCGACGCCGCCGCAGGTGGGCGAGGCAACCACGGAATTCGCCGCGCTGGCGGAACTGAAAGCGATCGCCGGTCGTAACAAGCGCTTCAAGTCGTACATTGGCATGGGCTACACCGCCGTGCAGCTGCCGCCGGTGATTCAGCGCAACATGCTGGAAAATCCGGGCTGGTATACCGCCTATACGCCTTATCAGCCGGAGGTTTCTCAGGGCCGTCTGGAATCGCTGCTGAACTTCCAGCAGGTGACCCTCGACCTGACCGGTCTCGATATCGCCTCAGCCTCGCTGCTGGACGAAGCTACCGCCGCCGCGGAAGCGATGGCGATGGCCAAACGCGTAAGCAAACTGAAAAACGCCAACCGTTTCTTCGTCGCCGCCGACGTTCACCCGCAGACCCTGGACGTAGTGCGCACTCGCGCGGAGACCTTCGGTTTCGATGTGATTGTCGATGATGCGGAAAAAGCGCTCGACCATCAGGACGTCTTCGGCGTACTGCTGCAGCAGGTGGGCACCACCGGCGAGGTTCATGATTACAGCAAACTGATTGCTGACCTGAAAGCGCGCAAAGTGATTGTCAGCGTCGCCGCCGATTTTATGGCGCTGGTTCTGCTGACCGCACCGGGTAAGCAGGGCGCGGACATCGTTTTTGGCTCCGCCCAGCGCTTTGGCGTACCGATGGGCTACGGCGGCCCGCACGCGGCTTTCTTTGCCGCCAAAGATGAATTCAAACGCTCCATGCCGGGCCGTATTATCGGCGTATCGAAAGATGCGGCGGGCAATACCGCGCTGCGCATGGCGATGCAGACGCGCGAGCAGCATATTCGCCGCGAGAAAGCGAACTCCAATATCTGTACTTCTCAGGTGCTGCTGGCCAACATTGCCAGCCTGTACGCGGTATTCCACGGTCCGGCTGGCCTGAAGCGTATCGCCAGCCGTATTCACCGTCTGACCGATATTCTGGCCGATGGTCTGCAGAAAAAAGGCCTTAAGCTCCGCCATGCGCACTACTTCGATACCCTGTGCGTTGAGGTTGCCGATAAAGCCGCTGTGCTGGCGCGGGCGGAAGCGCTGCGCATTAACCTGCGCAGCGATATTCATCATGCCGTCGGGATCACCCTTGACGAAGCCACCACGCGTGAAGACGTCCTGAACCTGTTCCGCGCCATCCTTGGCGACGATCATGGCCTGGATATCGACACCCTGGATAAAGACGTGGCCCTCGATAGCCGCTCGATCCCTGCCAGCATGCTGCGCGACGATGCGATCCTTACTCATCCGGTGTTTAACCGCTACCACAGCGAAACCGAGATGATGCGCTATATGCACGCGCTGGAGCGTAAGGATCTGGCGTTGAACCAGGCGATGATCCCGCTGGGCTCCTGCACCATGAAGCTGAATGCCGCCGCCGAGATGATCCCGATCACCTGGCCGGAATTCGCCGAACTGCATCCGTTCTGTCCGGTCGATCAGGCTGAAGGCTATCATCAGATGATCGCTCAGCTCTCCGACTGGCTGGTTAAGCTGACCGGCTACGATGCGGTCTGCATGCAGCCGAACTCCGGCGCGCAGGGCGAATACGCGGGCCTGCTGGCGATTCGTCATTACCACGAAAGCCGCAACGAGGGGCATCGCGATATCTGCCTGATCCCAAGCTCCGCTCACGGCACCAACCCGGCTTCCGCGCAGATGGCGGGAATGCAGGTGGTGGTGGTGGCCTGCGATAAAAACGGCAATATCGATCTTGCTGACCTGCGGGCGAAAGCCGAGCAGCATGCGGCGAACCTCTCCTGCATCATGGTGACCTATCCGTCCACCCACGGCGTTTACGAAGAGACCATTCGCGAAGTGTGCGAAGTGGTGCATCAGTTTGGCGGCCAGGTTTACCTCGATGGCGCGAACATGAACGCCCAGGTCGGCATTACCTCTCCGGGCTTTATCGGCGCGGACGTCTCGCACCTTAACCTGCATAAGACCTTCTGTATTCCGCACGGCGGCGGCGGCCCGGGTATGGGGCCGATTGGCGTGAAATCGCACCTGGCGCAGTTTGTGCCGGGCCACAGCGTGGTGCAAATTGAAGGCATGCTGACCCGCCAGGGCGCGGTTTCCGCCGCGCCGTTCGGCAGCGCCTCCATCCTGCCAATCAGCTGGATGTATATCCGAATGATGGGCGCAGAAGGGCTGAAACAGGCGAGCCAGATGGCGATTCTGAACGCCAACTACATCGCTACCCGTTTGAAAGACGCGTTTCCGGTGCTGTATACCGGCCGCGACGGTCGCGTGGCGCACGAATGCATTCTGGATATTCGTCCGCTGAAAGAAGAGACCGGCATCAGCGAGCTGGATATTGCTAAGCGACTGATTGATTTTGGTTTCCATGCTCCAACCATGTCCTTCCCGGTCGCCGGTACGCTGATGGTTGAACCGACCGAATCGGAAAGCAAAGTGGAGCTGGACCGCTTTATCGATGCGATGCTGGCGATTCGCGGCGAGATCGACCGCGTGAAAGCCGGCGAGTGGCCGCTGGAGGATAACCCGCTGGTGAACGCGCCGCATACCCAGGGTGAACTGGTGAGCGCGTGGAACCATCCGTACGCCCGCGAACTGGCGGTCTTCCCGGCAGGGCTGAACAACAAATACTGGCCGACCGTTAAGCGTCTGGACGATGTTTACGGCGACCGTAACCTGTTCTGCTCCTGCGTACCGATGAGCGAATACCAGTAATCTGCTGATTAGACTATCTTTTAAAGGCGCTGCGGCGCCTTTATATTTTGGGAGAATGGTATGACGATAGCATTGGTGACGGGCGGCAGCCGGGGAATAGGTAAAGCGACGGCGCTGCTGCTGGCGCAGGAAGGCTATACCGTGGCGGTGAATTACCACCAGAATAGCGCCGCGGCGACCGGCGTGGTGAACGAGATTATCGCCAGCGGCGGCAAAGCCGTTGCGTTACGGGCGGACGTCAGCGATGAAGCGCAGGTGATGGCGATGTTTGCCTCGATCGACCGTCTCGGCGAACCGCTCTCCGCGCTGGTCAATAACGCCGGGATTTTATTTACTCAGGGGACGATTGAAAGCCTTAGCGCCGACCGGATTAACCGGGTGCTGGCCACCAATGTGACCGGTTACTTCCTCTGCTGCCGGGAGGCGGTAAAGCGGATGTCGCACAAGCACGGCGGTAAGGGTGGGGCGATTGTGAATGTGTCGTCCGCGGCATCGCGCCTCGGGGCGCCGGGGGAGTATGTGGATTACGCCGCGTCGAAAGGCGCGGTTGATACCCTGACCACCGGCCTGTCGCTGGAAGTGGCGGCGCAGGGGATTCGGGTCAACGGCGTGCGCCCCGGCTTAATCTATACCGATATGCACGCCAGCGGCGGTGAGCCCGGGCGCGTGGATCGCGTCAAGTCGATGCTGCCGATGCGGCGCGGCGGGCAGCCGGAGGAGGTGGCTCAGGCCATCGTCTGGCTGCTAAGCGATAAGGCTTCCTACGTTACCGGCAGCTTCCTCGAGCTGGCGGGCGGGAAGTAATCCGTAAATCTTTCCCGGAGGCGGCGCTGCGCACCTGTCCGGGCTACCAGCCCGCAGACAACTGTGAACTTGTAGCCCGGTCAGCGCAGCGCCACCGGGAGTTTTGTGATCCATTACACTGTGGATTTCCGGGTTACCAGACCTTCAGACCGCATCGACCCGTAGCTCAGCAAGCAGGGAAATTCCCTACGACGCCATCCACAGCCGCAGGCGCATCCCCCAGCCGCTGGTCCAGCCGGTGGTGACTGACTTCACCTCGCCGCGTGAGATAACGATAAGGGTCGGCGTGACCTGTACCTCCCACCGTTGGGATAGCTGACCGCTGGCGTCATTAATCGTCGGCAGCGCCGTTTTTTTATGCGCCAGCCAGCGCGTCAGGGTGGCGTTATCGCCCGAACGTAACGCTACCGTCATAACATTACCGCCATCGTCAGCCAACGCGGCCACCGATGGCGTGGTGTAACGACATACGCTGCACCAGGTGGCCCAGACGTACAGCAGCAAGGGGCGTTCGTGGCTCATGGCCGCCAGATCGACCGTTCGGCCATCAAGCGTTTGCAGCGGCGTGCTGGAGAAATTCTGCGGCAGCGCCGGTTTGCGCAGATAATCCACCGCCAGGCTGACGGCGGCAACGATCAGCAGCCATGTCAGGATCAGTCTAAAGACGTTTAGCATCATTTTTCTACATGGTGATGCGCCGGAAAAGCCGGCAGCGTGCGGCGTTGATTCGCGGAGTAAGCGTCAGCGACTCAACGATTGATGGGGTTTATCTTATCGGCTGAGCGCGCGTTAGCAACGCTAACGCTGTAAAGAAGTGTCTGTTTTGTGGGAAGTTTTACCCCCTTCCGACTGGAAAGGGGCAAGATGCTTACAATTTCTCGCCGTTGCTGGCGATAACGTCTTTGTACCAGTTAAAGCTCTTCTTGCGCGAGCGGGACATATCGCCGGTACCATCGTCATGTTTGTTGACGTAGATAAAGCCGTAGCGCTTGCTGTATTGACCGGTGGTGAAGGAGACGCAGTCGATGCAGCCCCACGGGGTATAGCCCATTAGCTCAACGCCGTCGTAAGTCACCGCTTTGATCATCTCTTCGACGTGAGCGCGCAGATAGTCGATGCGGTAGTCGTCGTTGATGCTGCCGTCTTCTTCGACTTTATCGTACGCGCCGAAGCCGTTTTCGACGATAAACAGCGGTTTCTGATAGCGCTCATACAGTTCGCACAGCGCATAGCGCAGGCCCACCGAGTCAATCTGCCAACCCCAATCGGACGCTTTAACGTGCGGGTTGGGCACGCTGCCCTCGAAGCCGGAAATTGCGTCGCCGCTGCCGCCTTCCGCTTTCACCGCGTTGGTCATGTAGTAGCTGAAGCCGAGATACGCGCAGGTGCCTTCGCGCAGGATTTGCGCATCGCCATCCTCCATTTTGATACTGAAGCCGCGGCGCTCCCACTCGTTCAGGACGTAGCTCGGGTAGTAGCCGCGCAGCTGGACGTCGGTAAAGACGTAGCGTTCACGCATCGATTCCTGGGCAAACATCACGTCTTCCGGCTTACAGGAGTACGGATAGAGAGGGACCATTGCCAGCATGCAGCCAACCTGCATCTGCGGATTGATTTGACGTGCCGCCTTCACCGCCAGCGCGCTGGCGACAAACTGATGATGCAGCACCTGGTACATGGTCTCTTCCGGGTTTTCATGCTCGGTATAGACCACGCCGGAGCAGCAGTAGCCAAACAGCGGCGCGCGCCAGTTACGCTGGTTATTGATCTCGTTAAAGGTCATCCAGTATTTCACTTTGTGCTTATAGCGCTCGAAGACCACTTCGGCGAAGCGCACAAAGAAATCGACCACTTTGCGGTTGGTCCAGCCGCCGTACTGCTGAACCAGATGCAGCGGCATCTCAAAGTGGGAGAGGGTGATTACCGGCTCGATGTTGTACTTCAGCAGTTCATCGAACATATCATCGTAGAATTTCAGCCCCTCTTCATTCGGCTGGCTTTCGTCGCCCAGCGGGAAAATGCGCGTCCAGGCGATGGAGGTGCGAAAGCACTTGAAGCCCATCTCGGCGAACAGCTTGATGTCTTCTTTGTAGCGGCCATGAAAGTCGATGGCTTCGTGGTTTGGATAGTACTTGCCCGGCTCTACCTGCTGGGTTATCTCGCGCGGCACGCCGTGCGCGCCGCCGGTAAGCACGTCGCAGATGCTCGGACCTTTACCGTCTTTATTCCAGCCGCCTTCAACCTGGTGCGCGGCGACGGCGCCGCCCCATAAAAAGTCTTTTGGTAAAGGAATTTTCTTCATCTTTGCTCATCTCGTCATAATTACTTGTTGGTTTCGAGTCTAACAAAGGCGATATAAATGTCACGATATAACAATTTGTCCTGGATGGAATTTGTTACATCGAAAAAACATCCTGTTATTTTCAGCGGAGTTTGCGCGCTAATTTACGCCCCAGCGTTTCCAGAATATAAATGACCGGGATCTGAGTGGTAATGTCGTAGACGCCGCCGATACGCGTTTGCGGAACATGCCAGGAGAGATTAAAGTCGGCAAGCTTTGCCAGCCGCGAGTGCTCGTGGCTGGTAATGGACATCACTTTACAGCGATGCAGGCTGAACTGGCTGGCAAAGCGCAGGATCTCTTCCGTTTCTCCGGAGACCGACAGTACAATAGCCAGCGCATTACGCGCCATATCATTGGTCACCGGGAAATAAGGATCGTCGATATGGTTGCTGAATTTTCCGACGTTAGAAAAGAAGCGTGCGCCATATTTTGCCAGCGCGCCGGAGGTGCCGGCGCCGACGAAAATAATACGTTCTGACGACAGAATAATATCGACCGCCTGCTCGAGCAGTTGGTCAAATTCATCGTTATTAACGCTTTTAAAAAAGCTCATTATTTCGCTGGCGCCGATATTTGCCTGTTGAGGCTCATTCTGCTCCAGATATAATTTAAAGCGTACGCGAAACTCCGAGTAGCCTTCGCACTGCAGCTTGCGGCAGAAGCGCAGGACGGTGGTCGTGGAGACTCCGGCCGCTTCCGCCAGCTCGCGGATGGTCATGTACATCACTTTGTCGCGATTTTTAATGACATAGTGATAGACCATCATCTCAAGATTATTGAGACTGGCGATAGCGGCGTGGGAGAAGATACTCACAGTGGCAAACTCACAATTCATAATGACCAGGACGGAATGATATCATGCAGCCAAATAACATAACCTTTTTTCAGCGTTTTCAGGACGACATCCTCGCCGGACGCAAAACCATTACCATCCGCGATGCTGCGGAATCGCACTTTAAAGCCGGCGATGTACTGCGCGTTGGTCGCTATGAAGATGACGGCTATTTTTGCACCATTCGCGTAGTCGCAACCTCGACGGTGACGCTGGATACGCTGAACGAACGGCACGCGCAGCAGGAGAATATGACCCTGCCGCAGCTGCGCGAAGTGATAGCGGAAATCTACCCTGAAGAAAAGCTCTTTTATGTTATTGAATTCGAAAGGCTTTAATAAAATAATGAACGACTGTAAGTTGAAATTTTAATTTAACTTATTGATTTTATTATATTCATAAATATTCATCCTTTTATTTTAGCTAACATGTGTTCACTGGAATCATTCTCAGTTAACCTAAGTGTGCTATTGAAAGCGTACTTGTTTTCGGAGTCAAATATGGTTCGCAAATCGTTAATCACGCAGGGATATTCTCTGGCAGAGGAAATTGCCAACAGCATCAGCCACGGGATTGGGCTGGTGTTCGGTATTGTCGGTCTGGTGCTGTTGCTAGTACAGGCGGTGGATAGTAACGCCGGCGCAACGGCCATCACCAGCTACAGCCTGTACGGCGGGAGCATGATTCTGCTGTTCCTCGCCTCTACGCTCTATCACGCCATTCCGCATCAGCGGGCAAAGCTGTGGCTGAAAAAATTCGACCACTGCGCGATCTACCTGCTGATTGCCGGGACCTATA
Organism: Klebsiella grimontii; assembly: GCF_900200035.1. Lineage (GTDB taxonomy): Bacteria > Pseudomonadota > Gammaproteobacteria > Enterobacterales > Enterobacteriaceae > Klebsiella > Klebsiella grimontii. Next base: position 59,783 of record NZ_FZTC01000034.1, on the reverse strand, counting down.
CGCCGTTTCTGCTGGTAGGGCTAAATTCGCCGCTGTCGCGCGGGTTGATGATCGTCATCTGGAGCCTGGCGCTGCTGGGGATCCTGTTTAAGCTGACGATTGCGCATCGTTTTAAGATCCTCTCTTTAGTGACCTACTTGACGATGGGCTGGCTGTCGCTGATTGTGGTTTATCAACTGGCGATTAAGCTGGCGGTGGGCGGCGTAACGCTGTTAGCCGTTGGCGGGATTATTTATTCGCTGGGGGTTATTTTCTACGTCTGCAAACGTATTCCATACAACCACGCTATCTGGCACGGTTTTGTCCTGGGCGGCAGCGTGTGCCACTTCCTGGCCATTTATTTGTACGTCGGGCAGGTTTAAATTTTGAGAAATCTCCCGGCTCGCGCTACGCTTAGCCGGGCTACAGGTTCACCGTCGTCTGCGGGCTGGTAGCCCGGACAGGCGAGTCGCGCCGCCTCCGGGGAGAAGGCGGGCGGGAATATCGCTTTAACGCTCTTCCAGCGTATACGGCAGCGGCTCGATGCTCAGGCTACCGGCATCGTCGCGCACGCGGAACACGCTGTCCGGTTCCATATCATTATTCATCACCACCTGCACCAGCAGACGGCCGTCGTCCAGCTGTACGGCGGCTAAAACGGTGCCGGTACGGCGCCAGTTGTCACCCATCTTCATTTCCAGGTCTTCCCCGGCTTCAGGCACGCGGCTGGCGGTCCCGGCCAGATACCACAGGGCGCGCTTGTTGGCACCGCGGAATTTAGCGCGGGCAACCATCTCCTGACCGGTATAGCAGCCTTTTTTGAAGCTGATGCCGCCCAGCGCCTGCAGGTTGGTGGCCTGCGGAATAAACTGCGCGCTGTTGGCGCTGTCGATGACCGGCAGACCGGCTTCAATATTCAGCGCCAGCCACTGCTGGCTATTGTTTAGCTGTGCTTCGCCGCGCAGCGCGTCGGTGATGCGGGTGGCGGTTGCCACATCGGTCACCAGCAGGAAGCGCTCGGCGGGATGCTCAAACCACAGCACGCTGGTGGCACCTTCGCTGACAACCTGTTTATCGGCATTCGGCAGCTCGTTAAACAGCGGCGTCAGCGCAGCGCGTGCCTGGAACCCGGCAACGCCCAGCAGCACGGATTCATCGTCGGCGGCGATGGTCACTTTAGAGAACACCGCATACTTTTTCAGTTCAGTCAGCTGCGCATCGCGCAGGCTGCGGCGCTCAATCCACGCAAAACCCTCGTTGCGACGGAAAACGCGCAGATTGCTCCACATCTTGCCCTTGGCGTCACAGTGCGCGGCAAGCAGATGCTGCTCGTCGGTCAGGTGGCTGACGTCAGCGGTGATCTGCCCCTGCAGATATTTCTCGCCATCCGGCCCGGTAATCGTCGCCAGCGCCCAGTCATCCAGCGTCATCAGCGTTAACGGCAGACGAGCGGAAGAGGAGGGCTGACGCGGAGGAAAAGGTGTAAAAGCCATAGTCATATCCTGAATAGCTTAACGCAGAGTGTGTGACTAATGGTAAAAGAGCTATGGTGCAATGCAAGCGCTTTTGCCAGGCCATTCGTGCCCTCAAAACTGGGCGCTAACGCGAACGAAATTATCAATAACCTGATTATTTTAGAGATTTCATGGAATAGCGCTCGTGAATCTTGATATTCCAGTGAAGTCAGCGGCGAAAACGGGTTAAACTAAGCAATATTTATAAGCAGGAAGTAAAACATGGATATTAACAATAAAGCTCGCATCCACTGGGCATGCCGCCGGGGAATGCGTGAACTCGATATCTCCATCATGCCGTTTTTTGAGCATGAGTACGATACGCTCAGTGATGACGATAAGCGGTTGTTCATCCGCCTGCTGGAAAATGACGATCCGGACCTGTTCAACTGGTTGATGAACCATGGCGAACCGGCTGATGCAGAACTGCAGCGGATGGTAAAATTAATTCAGACACGGAATCGGGAACGTGGTCCTGTGGCAATCTGATTTACGCATCTCGTGGCGAGCGCAATGGTTCTCACTGTTGATGCACGGCGTGGTGGCGGCGCTGGTGCTGGTGTTGCCCTGGCCGCTGAGCTATACCCCGCTGTGGCTGATACTGTTGTCGCTGGTGGTGTTCGACTGCGTGCGCAGCCAGCGGCGGATCCATGCCAGACAGGGGGAAATAAAGCTGCTGATTGACTCTCGCCTGCGCTGGCAAAAAGCGGAGTGGGATATCGTCGGCACCCCGTGGGTAATCAATAGCGGAATGCTGCTGCGTCTGCGGAATACGGAAAACCAACGTACCCAGCATTTATGGGTCGCGGCGGATAGCATGGACGCGGGAGAATGGCGCGACCTGCGTCGGCTGGTGTTACAGAAACCGACGCAAGAGTAGGCAAAGGCTCAGGAGAACTGCTCAGCCATTTCACCGAGGATTTGCTCGCACCAGTTCTGAATGCGCTCATCGCTCAGATCGTACTGGTTCGTTTCATCAAGCGCCAGGCCAACGAACAGCTGGCCGTCGGCGATGACCGGTTTCGGGCTGGTGAATTCATAGCCTTCGGTAGGCCAGTAGCCAATGAACTTAACCCCTTTGGTCGCCAGCTTATCGTGCAGCATACCGAGCGCGTCGAGGAACCATTCGCCGTAGCCGAGCTGGTCGCCCATGCCGTACAGCGCGACGATTTTATCCTGCAGATCCAGCGTATCAAGCTGCTGCCAGACGGTTTCCCAATCTTCCTGGATCTCGCCGAAATCCCAGGTCGGAATGCCGAGGATCAGCACGTCATACTGCGTCATCAGGGCAGGGGAATCATCTTTCAGGTTGTGCAGCGTGACCAGTTCAGGGCCGATAATATCGCGGATTTTTTCCGCCGCCATTTCGGTGTAGCAGGTGCTGGAACCGTAAAAAAGACCTATGTTCATCGCGGAAACGTCTCAATTCTTGCTGTGACTTTGCGCTTAGTGTACCAGAAAGGCCGCGCCCGCCTGCAACTCGAATTATTTAGGGTATAATGGCGCCGTTTTAATAAGCAAAGAGGCCGGAGTGGAACAGGATCTCGCACGAATCGAGCAGTTTCTTGATGCCTTATGGCTGGAGCGTAATCTGGCGGAGAACACGCTAAGCGCCTACCGCCGGGACCTGACGATGGTGGTGGAATGGCTGCATCATCGTGGCCTGTCGCTTGCCAGCGTCAGCGGCGAAGATCTCCAGTCGCTGCTGGCGGAGCGGCAAACCGGCGGCTACAAGGCCACCAGCACCGCGCGCCTCCTAAGCGCCGTGCGACGCTTCTTCCAGCATCTTTACCGGGAGAAAATTCGTCCGGACGATCCCAGCGCGCTGCTGGCCTCGCCAAAGCTGCCGCAGCGGCTGCCGAAGGATCTGAGTGAGGCGCAGGTGGAGCGGCTACTCCAGGCTCCGCTGGTTGAACAGCCGCTGGAGCTGCGCGATAAAGCGATGCTGGAAGTGCTGTACGCCACCGGTCTGCGCGTTTCCGAGCTGGTGGGCCTGACCATGAGCGACATTAGCCTGCGCCAGGGCGTGCTGCGCGTGATTGGTAAAGGAAATAAAGAACGTCTGGTACCGTTAGGCGAAGAGGCGGTGCTGTGGGTTGAGAATTACCTTGAATACGGCCGCCCCTGGCTGCTGAACGGCGTGGCGTCCGATGTGCTTTTCCCCAGCCAGCGCGCGCAGCAGATGACGCGCCAGACCTTCTGGCATCGAATTAAGCACTATGCCGTACTGGCGGGGATTGATAGCGAAAAGCTCTCCCCGCACGTGTTACGCCATGCGTTTGCTACACATTTACTTAACCATGGCGCCGACTTACGCGTGGTGCAGATGCTGTTAGGACACAGCGATCTCTCCACGACGCAGATCTACACCCACGTGGCGACCGAGCGTCTGCGACAACTCCATCAACAGCATCACCCGCGTGCGTGAGTGCTGAAAAAAAGGACTGAGTATGAAAAAAGGTTTACTGATGTTCACTCTGCTGGCGACCACCTTATCCGGTGCGGCGCATGCGGATAGCGCGGCGATTAAGCAACTGCTGGCGAAGCTGGGTGTGCAGAGTTCGGACGTGCAACCTTCGCCGATCAAAGGCATCAGCACCGCATTGACGGACAGCGGCGTGATATACGTTACCGATGACGGTAAGCACATTATCCAGGGGCCGATGTACGACGTCAGCGGCGCGCAGCCGGTAAACGTCACCAATACGCTGCTGGCCGGTAAGCTGAACGCGCTGGAAAAAGAGATGATCGTCTATAAGGCGCCGCAGGAAAAACACGTCATCACCGTCTTCACCGATATTACCTGCGGCTACTGCCATAAACTGCACGAACAGATGAGCGACTACAACGCGCTGGGGATTACCGTGCGCTATCTGGCCTTCCCGCGCCAGGGGCTGCAAAGCGAAGCCGAGCAGAACATGAAGGCTATCTGGTGCGCCAAAGATCGCAACAAAGCCCTGGATAACGCGATGAGCGGCAAAGGCGTGCAGCCGGCCAGCTGCGATGTTGATATCGCTAAACACTACACGCTGGGCGTGCAGCTTGGCGTTAACGGCACGCCGGCGATGGTGCTGAGCGACGGCACCCTTATGCCCGGCTATCGCGATCCGAAAGACCTGAAAGCGCTCCTCGATGAGCATCAAAAACAGACAAGCGGTAACTGATTCGCGTGAAACAACAGATACAACTACGCCGCCGCGAGGCGGTTGACGGCGTCGATTTACCTGCCGATCTCCCGCCGCTGCTGCAGCGGCTGTACGCCAGCCGCGGCGTGCGCAGCGCGCAGGAGCTGGAGCGCGGGGTGAAAGGCATGCTGCCGTGGTCGCAGCTGACCGGCGTCGAAAAAGCGGTAGAGATACTTTACGGCGCATTTAAGCAGGGGCTGCATATCGTGGTGGTCGGCGACTTTGACGCTGACGGTGCCACCAGCACCGCGCTGAGCGTGCTGGCTCTGCGCGCGCTGGGTTACGGCAACGTTTCGTACCTGGTGCCAAACCGTTTTGAAGATGGCTACGGCCTGAGTCCGGAAGTAGTCGATCAGGCTCACGCCCGCGGCGCGCAGCTGATTATGACCGTCGACAACGGCATTTCTTCGCACGCTGGCGTCGATCATGCCCACGCGCTGGGTATTCCGGTGCTGGTAACCGATCACCACCTGCCGGGGGATTCGCTGCCCGCGGCGGAAGCGATTATTAACCCGAACCTGCGCGACTGTGAGTTCCCGTCGAAATCGCTGGCCGGGGTGGGCGTAGCTTTTTATCTGATGCTGGCGCTGCGCACTTTTCTGCGCGATAAAGGCTGGTTTGAGGAGCGCGGCATCGCGCCGCCGAATCTGGCTGATTTACTCGATCTGGTGGCGCTTGGCACCGTGGCGGACGTCGTACCGCTGGATGCCAACAACCGGATCCTGACCTGGCAGGGGCTGAGCCGCATTCGGGCGGGGAAATGCCGTCCGGGCATTAAAGCGCTGCTGGAAATCGCCAACCGCGATCCGCAAAAGCTGGCGGCAAGCGATCTCGGCTTTGCGCTCGGCCCGCGTCTGAACGCGGCGGGGCGGCTGGACGATATGTCCGTCGGCGTGGCGCTGCTGCTGTGCGACAACACCGGCGAAGCCCGGGTGCTGGCCAATGAGCTGGACGCGCTGAACCAGACGCGTAAAGAGATAGAACAGGGGATGCAGGCGGAAGCGCTGACCCTGTGTGAAAAGCTGGAACGCAGCGGCGAGACGCTGCCCGGCGGCCTGGCGATGTACCACCCGCAGTGGCATCAGGGCGTCGTCGGCATTCTGGCCTCGCGTATCAAAGAGCGCTTCCATCGCCCGGTTATCGCCTTTGCGCCCACCGGCGACGGTACGCTCAAAGGCTCAGGTCGGTCGATTCAGGGGCTGCATATGCGCGATGCGCTGGAGCGTCTGGACACGCTCTATCCGGGGCTGATTATGAAGTTTGGCGGCCATGCCATGGCGGCAGGGCTATCGCTGGAAGAGGCGCGCTTTGAAGAGTTCCAGCAGCGCTTTGGCGAGCTGGTGACCGAGTGGCTCGATCCGGCGCTGCTGCAGGGCGAAGTGGTCTCCGACGGTCCGCTGACGGCGGCAGAAATGAGCATGGAGGTCGCGCAGATGCTGCGCGACGCCGGGCCGTGGGGGCAGATGTTCCCCGAGCCGCTGTTTGACGGGCGTTTTCGTCTGCTGCAGCAGCGGCTGGTCGGTGAGCGTCATTTGAAGGTGATGGTTGAACCGGTCGGCGGCGGCCCACTGCTGGACGGTATCGCGTTCAATGTTGATACTTCCCTTTGGCCGGATAACGGCGTTCGCGAAGTTCAGCTTGCCTATAAGCTGGATATCAATGAGTTCCGCGGCAACCGCAGCCTGCAGCTGATCATTGACCACCTCTGGCCAAATTGACAACAGTATATTAATGAGAGCGCGAATCCGGTAGAATTCCGCTCTTATCACCGCATTTTGACGAATCCATTAAAAGAAACCGACCATGTTTGAAATAAATCCGGTAAAAAACCGCATTCAGGACCTCACGGAGCGCTCGGGCGTTCTTAGGGGGTATCTTTGACTACGATGCTAAGAAAGAGCGTCTCGAAGAAGTAAACGCCGAGCTGGAGCAGCCGGACGTCTGGAACGAACCCGAGCGCGCACAGGCGCTGGGCAAAGAGCGTTCCTCGCTGGAAGCCATCGTTGATACGCTGGATCAGATGTCTCAGGGGCTGGAGGACGTATCCGGCCTGCTGGAGCTGGCCGTTGAAGCCGACGACGAAGAGACCTTCAACGAAGCCGTCGCTGAGCTCGATGTGCTGGAAGAGAAGCTGGCACAGCTGGAATTCCGCCGCATGTTCTCCGGTGAATACGACAGCGCCGATTGCTACCTCGATATCCAGGCCGGTTCCGGCGGTACGGAAGCGCAGGACTGGGCCAGCATGCTGACGCGCATGTATCTGCGCTGGGCTGAAGCGCGCGGCTTCAAGACCGAGATCATTGAAGAGTCTGAAGGCGAAGTGGCGGGCATTAAGTCCGTGACCATCAAGATTATCGGCGACTACGCCTACGGCTGGCTGCGTACTGAAACCGGCGTTCATCGCCTGGTGCGTAAGAGCCCGTTCGATTCCGGCGGCCGCCGCCACACCTCTTTCAGCTCCGCGTTCGTTTACCCGGAAGTGGATGACGATATCGATATCGACATCAACCCGGCGGATCTGCGCATTGACGTTTACCGCGCATCCGGCGCGGGCGGCCAGCACGTTAACCGTACGGAATCCGCGGTGCGTATCACCCACATTCCGACCGGCTTAGTGACCCAGTGCCAGAACGACCGTTCGCAGCACAAGAACAAAGACCAGGCCATGAAGCAGATGAAAGCGAAGCTTTATGAGCTGGAAATGCAGAAGAAAAATGCCGAGAAGCAGGCGATGGAAGATACCAAATCCGACATCGGCTGGGGCAGCCAGATCCGTTCTTACGTGCTGGATGACTCCCGCATTAAAGATCTGCGCACCGGGGTAGAAACCCGCAACACTCAGGCGGTGCTGGACGGCAGCCTGGATCAATTTATCGAAGCAAGTTTGAAAGCAGGGTTATGAGGAACCAACATGTCTGAACAACAAGCACAGGGCGCTGACGCGGCAATTGACCTTAATAATGAACTGAAAGCCCGTCGTGAGAAGCTGGCCGCGCTGCGTGAGCAGGGTATCCCGTTCCCGAATGATTTCCGTCGTGACCACACCTCTGACCAACTGCACGCTGACTTCGATGGCAAAGAAAACGAAGAGCTGGAAGCGCTGAACGTTGAAGTCGCCGTCGCTGGCCGCATGATGACCCGTCGTATCATGGGTAAAGCCTCCTTCGTTACGCTGCAGGACGTTGGCGGCCGCATTCAGCTGTACGTCGCCCGCGACGATCTGGCGGAAGGCGTCTACAACGAGCAGTTCAAAAAGTGGGACCTTGGCGACATCATTGCCGCGCGCGGTAAGCTGTTCAAAACCAAGACCGGCGAGCTCTCTATCCACTGCACCGAACTGCGTCTGCTGACCAAAGCCCTGCGCCCGCTGCCGGACAAATTCCACGGCCTGCAGGATCAGGAAGCGCGCTATCGTCAGCGCTATCTGGACCTGATCTCCAATGATGAATCGCGCAACACCTTTAAAGTGCGTTCGCAGATCCTGGCGGGCATCCGTCAGTTCATGGTCGGCCGCGGCTTTATGGAAGTTGAAACCCCGATGATGCAGGTGATCCCCGGCGGTGCTTCCGCGCGGCCTTTCATCACCCATCACAACGCGCTCGATCTGGACATGTACCTGCGTATCGCGCCGGAGCTGTACCTGAAGCGTCTGGTAGTCGGCGGCTTCGAGCGCGTGTTCGAAATCAACCGTAACTTCCGTAACGAAGGCATCTCCGTTCGCCATAACCCAGAGTTCACCATGATGGAACTCTATATGGCCTATGCGGACTATAAAGATCTGATTGAGCTGACCGAATCCCTGTTCCGCACCCTGGCGCAGGACGTTCTGGGCCACACTGAAGTGCCTTACGGCGATCAGACCTTCGATTTCGGCAAGCCGTTTGAAAAGCTGACCATGCGCGAAGCGATCAAGAAGTACCGTCCGGAAACCGAGATGGCCGATCTGGATAACTTCGATTCTGCAAAAGCCATTGCGGAAAGCATCGGCATTCACGTTGAGAAGAGCTGGGGTCTGGGCCGCATCGTGACCGAGATCTTCGAAGAAGTGGCGGAAGCGCATCTGATTCAGCCAACCTTTATCACCGAATATCCGGCAGAAGTCTCTCCGCTGGCGCGTCGTAACGACGAAAACCCGGAAATCACCGACCGTTTTGAATTCTTCATCGGCGGGCGTGAAATCGGTAACGGCTTTAGCGAGCTGAACGATGCGGAAGACCAGGCGCAGCGCTTCCTCGATCAGGTTAACGCGAAAGCCGCCGGTGATGACGAAGCGATGTTCTATGACGAAGACTACGTTACCGCGCTGGAGCACGGCCTGCCGCCGACCGCGGGCCTCGGTATCGGTATCGATCGTATGGTGATGCTCTTTACCAACAGCCACACCATCCGCGACGTGATCCTGTTCCCGGCGATGCGTCCGGTAAAATAAGCATTACGCGAATAAACGAAACCCCAGCGCTGCTGGGGTTTTTTATGCCTGACGGCTAAAGTTTATCAACGCATTACGCGCATTGTCGTCCGCTGCCTGCATCACCATCCACGGGCTAAACGCCCACGGCGTCGCGCGAATCCCGCTCAGAACATCCGCAAGATTGCTCCACTGAACATCCATCACTTCGTCAGGATTTATCCGTAACGCGCTGGCTATTCGTGCCGCATAGACCGGACAGACCTCGTTTTCGACGATGCCATTCGGCGCGACGGCCCGATAGCGAAATGCCGGAAAGACTGGGGCGATGCGGGTAATCTCAACGCCAAGCTCAAAGCGGCAGCGGCGCTCAACGGCCTGTTCGAAGGTTTCGCCGGTTTGCGGATGCCCGCAGACTGAGTTCGTCCACACGCCAGGCCAGGCTTTTTTGCCCAACGAGCGGCGCGTGACCAGCAGTTGGCCTTGTTCATTGAACAACCAGCAGGAAAACGCGAGATGCAAAGGGGTATCGAGGGTGTGAGCGGCATACTTCTCCAGCATACCTGAAGGCTTATCTTGCTTGTCCAGCAAAATGACATGTTCCCCGGCCATGACAACTCCTGAAATGAAAAATGACCCGGCACAAACCCGCCGGGTCATGTACTCAGGCCACTAGGGTAGCCCATAAATGGGACAAAGGCATTACCAAAACAAGCCCTGGCAACATGTTGGCCACTGGAAAGAGCTTAATGTTACAGATGCGCAGCCCGGTCGCCACCATCAGCAGTCCGCCGGCGCAGGAGAAATCCGCCATCATATCAGGCGAGATCGACGGCAGAATAACCACCGCCAGCATCGCCAGCGCAATCTGAATAATGACCTGCGGGATAGCAATGGTCATCACCGCGTAGCCCAGCAGCGTCGCGAAAATCCCGGCGGTAAACAGATCGAGAATCGTTTTGATATACAGAATTGACGGATCGCCGCTCATGCCTTCGGTCATCGCGCCGAAAATACCGGTGCCGCTGGCGCAAAACAGAACCAGGATGGCGACAAATTTCTCGGTAAACTCTTCATGGCCAAGGCCATTGACCGGCGGCAGCACTTTGTTGATCAAACCGCGCGTGGAGCCTGCGGCTTTACCGATGCCCTTTTCCAGATGCAGCAGTTCGCCGAGGATGGCGCCAATCACCATTGCCAGCACGACGGCGGGCATATATTTCACTTTGAGCACCAGCGTAATACCAAGACCAACGGAGCACAGGCCGAAGGTCATCGGCAGCGCCGTTTTGACGCGCTCGGGGAGCTTGCCGCCCGCCGCAGCGCCGATGAGTCCGCCGATAATCACGGCGGCTCCGTTTACATATGGGCCGATTAACATTGAATGATTTCCGGTTAATTAAAACGTAGCTCGCCTTCACCCCAGCGGGGGATGTTGTTGACCTGCAGGTCAAACAGATCGAGCGCGCGATTGACGCTATGGGTAACGATGTCGTCCGCCGTTTGCGGACGCTGGTAAAGCGCCGGGACCGGCGGAAAGATAATCCCGCCCATTTCGGTTACAGCGGCCATATTGCGGATGTGGCCGAGGTTCAGCGGCGTTTCCCGGGCCAGCAGCACCAGGCGACGACGTTCTTTCAGCACCACGTCCGCCGCGCGGGTGAGCAGGTTGTCGGTCAGGCAGTGGGCGATGGCGCCCAAAGAACGCATTGAACACGGTGCGACCAGCATCCCCAGCGTTTTAAATGAACCGCTGGAGATAGCTGCGCCAAGATTGGCGATGGGATGCACCACGTCGGCCAGCGCCATCACCTCGTCCAGGCGGTAATCCGTCTCCAGCTCGCAGGTTTTTTCCGCGCCTTTAGAGACGACCAGGTGGACTTCAACGGGATGCGGGCGCAGTAGCTCCAGCGCCTTAACGCCGTACTGAAACCCGGATGCGCCGCTGATACCAATGATGATGCGTGCCGTCATGAGGTTCTCCTTTTATTCGAAATCTGCCAGGAAGCGCTTCACGTCCACTTCTTTAAATCTGGATCGCTGGAAGTTGTGCTTCAGATGGAACGGCACCGTGCAGTCGAATATCGTTTTGCAGGACATTCCCTGCTGCAGGATGCTCGGGCTGTATTCCGGTACCTGCGACGGATCGAGCGGATGGCAGCGAACGCCGGGAATAGTGATTGTATCGACATCGCCCTGATAGCGGGTTTGCATGGCCCAAAGCACGTCGTCGCTGTCGAAAATATCGACGTCTTCATCAACCAGAATGACGTGCTTCAGTTCCGGGAAGGCTGAGAACGCCAGCAGAGCAGCCTGACGCTGACGCCCTTCGTCCGCCGGGGAGGATTTTTTGAACTGCAGCACCGCCAGCAGCTTGCCGCCGCCCGCCGAATGGGCAAAGACGTTCAGCAGCTTGCCCGGCATCGCGCGTTCGACCATATCCAGGATGCTGGCTTCGGTCGGGATACCGGCCATATTGACGTGTTCTTCGCCTGGCCCTACGGTGGTGCGCCAGATAGGGTTAATGCGATGGGTGACGGCTTTCACCTTGATCACCGGAATAGCTTCTTTCGCTTCGCCGGTATAGCCGGGGAATTCCGGCATCGCGCGCCCTGTATCAGTGTTCTGGTCTTCGCGTACGCGGGCGTGGGGCAGCAGTTCGCCTTCAATGACGATCTCAGCGTGGGCGATCGCTTTCTCGTTGATGGTTTTACACTGCGTCATCTCCACCGCTTTGCCGCGCAGCGCGCCGGCGATACTTAACTCGTTGAAGCCCAGCGGGGTGGTCGGCGGCTCAAAGCAGGCGGCAATTTCAATCGCCGGATCGACGCCGATGCTGATTGAAATCGGCAGCGGCTGGCCTGCGGCTTCCGCCTTCATGCGAAATGCGTCGATGTGGCGGCCGGGCGTTAGCCACATGGAGAGTTCGTCGCGGCTCTGGACGCACAGGCGATGAATGGTGATATCGGACTCATGGGTTTCTGGATCGGAGGCGTAGCACAGGCCCATCGTAATATAGGGGCCAGCGTCTTCTTCGGTATTCGTCGGCGCCGGCAGCAGCTTGCGCAGATCGAAATCGGCATCGTTCGCCAGATGAATCACTTCCTGGCAAACCGCTGTGCCCTGGGTCATCACCGGGGCTATCGCCTTCTCCACTGAATCCTTCAGCAGGTGCCCCAGTTTTGCCGGTTCACACTGGAGAAAATGGCTGACGCGCTGGCGGGAGCCATTCAGGCCAATCGCCACGCTGATATTTTCAAAGCCTTTGATTTTATTGAAGACCATGACCGGGCCATTCTTGCGGGTTGGACGCTGGCAGGTGCCGCCGGCGCCTACGTAACGATAGACGCCGGAGAGTTCGGCGTGCGGGTCGACTTCGGTATCGGTTTCAACATACTCGCCGGGAAGGGTTTTCAGTAGTTCCAGCGCGGAGCGTAAATCATGTACCGATGAGGGTGTTTTGTTGTCACTATTTGCCATGGGATGTTCCTTCGGAAAAGAAGTTTTGCTCCCAGCACAATATTTTTACTGCGGCGGATAAACAAATACCGTTTACCGGATGGTCAGTAGATCAAAAAAGTTTATTTTAACAAGGTGTTAAATAATAATTAATTAATATGAGGAGCAACGCTGCGGCTTTTTATTTCTCCGTCTAAGTGTGATACTGGTGATAAATTACACTGCGGATAATGATGATGGATTTAAAGCGCTTACGCTATTTTTGTCGGGTGGTGGAACAAGGTTCGGTTAGCCAGGCGGCGAAGTCTCTGAACATGGCGCAGCCGCCGCTCAGCAAGCGAATTCAGGAGCTGGAAGAGGAGCTTCAGGTATCGCTTTTTGTTCGCCGGGGAAACCGCATTGAGCCTACGGAAGCCGGTTTTTTTCTCTATCGAAAAGCGTGTGAAATATTACGCCAGGTAGAGGATACGGCGCGGGAAACGACGGATATTGCGCACAAAAACAGAACTGAATTGAGAATCGGCTTAACTCATCTCTATCAGAATTATTTTAAAGCATTGCTGATGGAGGTATATCGACGTCATCCCGACACTTCCATAAATATTTCCGTTACCGACTCCAGCCACCTCGAGACGTTATTAACCGAGGGCGCAATTGATTTAGCCTTAATCCAGCGCCCCTACCGTAGCGAAGGTTTTGATTATGTCTCTTTTGATCCGATTAAGCTGGTCGCGGTGATCAATAAAAAATGCTTGCCGGAGCCGCCGTCTAATCCCTATAGCTACACGTCGCTGGCGGCGCTGCCATTAGTGTTGTTGCATCGTGCAAAAGATTCAGGGACTTACGAGATGCTGATGGATCTGTTTCGTAAATCTGGGGTCAATGCGAAGGTTATCATGCATATCACGCAGCCAGGGGTTATCCTCGACTGGCTGGACTCCGGCCTTGAGGCTGCGACGTTACTACCGTCTTCAGAAGTGGATGCCGATAAACTTAGCCACTGCTACGTGGTCGATGTTTTTCCCTCGCCGCAAATATTCTACCCGGCGCTGGTAAAATTGCCGTCTATGCCTTATCTGCCCGCGCTGATGGATATTATTACGCATGGCTATCCGTTTAATACTTCTGTATGAAGGGTAGCGATTGGGGATTGCCTTACGGGCTGGTATGATAATCGCCCCTGGTTTTGAGGTGAATGTTTGTGTTAAGCGCAGGACGCCTGATGAGAAAACGCTTTGTTATCGCAATAATGTTGCTGAGCAGCCTGATCGTCGCGGGGTGTTCCAGCTCATCCGATTCCGGTTCCACCTATACCGTGAAGCGCGGCGACACGCTGTACGCTATTTCACGTTCCACTGGCACCAGCGTCAGGGATCTCGCCCGTCTCAATAATATTTCACCTCCCTATACCATCGAAGTCGGGCAAAAGCTGAAGCTGAACAGCGGTTCAGGAACCACGGCGAAGGCGGGGGCATCCGGCAAGAAATCGTCAGCGAAACGTACCGCCGCCGTGACGCCCTCTTCGGCGGTGCCGCAGTCCTCCTGGCCGCCGGTCGGGCAACGCTGCTGGCGCTGGCCAACCAGCGGTAAAGTCGTGCTGCCATACTCCACCAGCGATGGCGGCAATAAAGGTATCGATATCGCCGGTAAGCGCGGCCAGCCGGTGTATGCGGCAGGGGCGGGCAAAGTGGTGTACGTGGGCAACCAGCTGCGCGGCTACGGCAACCTGATTATGATTAAACATAATGAGGACTATATCAGCGCCTATGCGCACAACGACAAGCTGATGGTGAACAACGGCCAGAGCGTGAAGATTGGCCAGCAGATCGCCACCATGGGCAGCTCGGACGCGGATTCCGTGCGCCTGCACTTCCAGATCCGCTACCGGGCGACGGCGATCGACCCGCTGCGCTATTTGCCGCCACAGGGCAGTAAGCCTAAGTGCTAAAAGGTTATTTTATCGGCAGTTAGCCCGGTTTGGGCTTGTCAGCGGGTGCGTAAGGTCTATAATGACCCACGCACCTCCTTGCGGGCGTAGTTCAATGGTAGAACGAGAGCTTCCCAAGCTCTATACGAGGGTTCGATTCCCTTCGCCCGCTCCAGACTTCTGAATTCTGCTCTTCCCCTATAAATTGATCTGGTTAACCCGCCTGGCATACTTGCCTCTTGTTTTTTGTTACTTAACACATATGATTTTTCATATGTGGTGTTGAACTTATATCTCTGTGGAGTATCCTGTCCGTCGACGATCGGGAGGAATGATGTCATTAACACCCTTACAGCTTTTCAAAAATCTGTCCGATGAAACCCGCCTGGGTATTGTGCTGCTGCTTAAAGAGATGGGGGAGCTGTGCGTGTGCGATCTCTGCGCGGCGTTGGATCAGTCGCAGCCAAAGATCTCCCGCCATCTGGCTATGCTGCGGGAAAGCGGATTATTGCTGGATCGCAAGCAGGGTAAGTGGGTGCACTATCGCTTATCACCGCATATGCCTGCATGGGCGGCACAGGTAATAGCGCAGGCCTGGTTAAGCCAACAGGAGATCGTACAGGCCATCGCCCGCAAGCTGGCATCAGCAAACTGTTCTGGAAGCGGTAAAGCGTTCTGCCTTTAAAAATTTGCCGTAATATATATGTTTTTTCGAATGTGATCTTCAGGGAGGGGGTATGCTACTGGCAAGTGCTATTTTTGTCCTGACCATTTTTCTGGTTATCTGGCAGCCGAAGGGGTTAGGCATCGGCTGGAGCGCGTCGCTGGGCGCGGTACTGGCTTTGATTGCTGGCGTTGTACATGTCGATGATATCCCGGTGGTGTGGAATATCGTCTGGAACGCGACGGCGACCTTTATTGCGGTAATTATTATCAGCCTGCTGCTCGATGAGTCCGGCTTTTTTGAATGGGCTGCGCTGCACGTAGCTCGTTGGGGAAACGGTCGTGGCCGTTTGCTGTTTACGTATATTGTTCTGCTCGGCGCAGCGGTGGCGGCGTTGTTTGCCAACGATGGCGCGGCATTAATATTGACGCCCATCGTGATTGCCATGCTGCTGGCATTAGGATTCAGCAAGGGCACGACGCTGGCCTTCGTGATGGCTGCCGGGTTTATTGCTGATACTGCCAGCCTGCCGCTTATTGTGTCGAATCTGGTGAACATCGTATCGGCAGATCTCTTCGGGCTGGGATTCACTGGATATGCCTCGGTAATGGTGCCGGTCGATATTGCCGCCATAGGCGCTACGCTGGTGACGCTGCACCTGTTCTTTCGCAAAGATATCCCGCCGGCCTACGATTTGGTCCTGCTTAAATCGCCGGCAAACGCCATTAAAGATCCGGCTACGTTCCGCACCGGCTGGATAGTTTTGATTCTTCTGCTGGTCGGTTTTTTCGTCCTCGAGCCGCTTGGCATTCCGGTCAGCGCGATTGCCGCGGCAGGGGCGATCATTCTGCTTGCGGTCGCTAAGCGCGGTCATGCCATCAATACCGGCAAAGTGCTGCGTGGCGCACCCTGGCAGATCGTCATCTTCTCATTGGGGATGTACCTGGTGGTCTACGGTCTGCGCAACGCCGGGCTAACCGAATACCTTTCAGGGGTATTGAACGTGCTGGCGGATAAAGGACTTTGGGCCGCGACGCTGGGTACTGGCTTTCTGACGGCTTTCCTGTCTTCCATCATGAACAACATGCCTTCCGTGCTGGTGGGGGCACTGTCTATCGATGGAAGCACCGCAACCGGCGTGATCAAAGAGGCGATGATCTATGCCAACGTGATTGGCTGCGATCTGGGGCCGAAAATTACACCTATTGGTAGCCTGGCAACGCTGCTCTGGCTGCACGTACTTTCACAGAAGAACATGACCATCTCCTGGGGCTACTACTTCCGCACCGGGATCGTCATGACTCTGCCTGTACTGTTTGTAACGCTGGCCGCGCTGGCGCTACGTCTCTCTTTCACTTTGTCATGAGATACACAAATGACCAACGTTACCATTTATCATAACCCGGCCTGCGGCACGTCGCGTAATACGCTGGAGATGATCCGCAACAGCGGTACTGAACCCACCGTTATTCATTACCTTGAAAATCCACCGCCACGCGATGAGCTGGTCAAACTCATTGCCGATATGGGGATCGCGGTACGAGTGCTGCTGCGTAAAAATGTTGAGCCATATGAAGAACTGGGCCTGGCGGAAGATAAATTTACCGATGACCAGTTAATCGATTTCATGCTGCAGCATCCAATCCTGATTAACCGCCCGATTGTGGTGACGCCGCTGGGAACGCGCCTGTGCCGCCCATCGGAGGTGGTACTGGATATCCTTCCTGACGCGCAAAAGGGCGCGTTTGCAAAGGAAGATGGCGAGAAAGTGGTGGATGATGAGGGCAAAAGGCTTAAGTAAATTGCCTGCGGGACGGTATCACTATCACTGAACGTTGCCCTGGACGTGACGATTATCTGCAGACGCCTCCTGATGCCGC
This sequence comes from Klebsiella grimontii, assembly GCF_900200035.1. Classification (GTDB taxonomy): domain Bacteria; phylum Pseudomonadota; class Gammaproteobacteria; order Enterobacterales; family Enterobacteriaceae; genus Klebsiella; species Klebsiella grimontii. The sequence continues at coordinate 42,767 of NZ_FZTC01000034.1, read as the reverse complement.
TTCAGCCAGTATTGAATATTAATCATACCTGACTGAATAAGATCCGTGTTCAGGTAAGCTGGAAAATCATCAATAATCATCACCAGCGGAAACAACATGACGCTGTCGTCTCTATGTTACTGATCTTTGGTGGCCTGCCCGGTACCGGGAAATCAACCCTTGCTCGCCTGCTGGCCGCCAGCCTGACTCTGGATACCTCCGTACTGACCGCCGAAGAGGCGGTCGAGAGGATCCTTCAACATATCCAGTCAGGCACGCCGGTAAGCGCATAAAGAGCCGCCAGGGAATCACGGGCGGCATCGGCTGCAAGAACCTACATAAAAAACTTCACGGCCTGCTGTAACGTGGTGCCGACGCCCCATAACAGCGGCACGCTCACCGCCACCCAGCTTACGGTTAGCAGCAGCGTGGACGGACGGGCCTCCCACGTGAGCTGAGCATTCTTGTTGATGGTGTACAGACCTTTCGCCTGCTGCTGCTGTTCCGCGGTCATCGCATGCTCTTCCGTCAGCGGACGCACCAGCTGATTACAGATAAAACCCATCACCAGCAGGCCGGTCAGCACCATCAGCGTAATATCATAGACGCGCTCGGGCGGGACCCCGTGCGTCAGCTGATACTCGCGTAGATAGTTGACCAGCACCGGGCCGCTGATCCCTGCCGCAGACCAGGCGGTTAACAAACGCCCGTGAATCGCGCCGACCATTTGTGAGCCAAAGACGTCGGCCAGATAGGCGGGAATACTGGCAAAGCCTCCGCCGTACATCGAAATGATAATGCACATCGCGCAGACATACAGCGCGATATAGCCGCCGTGATTCACCAGCGGCAACGTCCCGTACAGCGCGGCGCCCAGGCAGAAAATAATCGCAAAGGTCATTTTGCGCCCGCACAGGTCGGATACCGATGCCCAGAAAAAACGTCCCAGGATGTTAAACAGGCTGAGCAGGCCGGTAAATCCTGCGGCCATGGTAGCAATGCGTTTCAGCTGCTCGCCGTTCAGCTCATGCCAGCTCAGATCGAGCGACAGCAGTTTACCGGCAAAGATCTCCTGCAGCATCGGCGAGGCCATACCGAGAATGCCGATCCCCGCGGTGACGTTGAGCCACAGCACCATCCACAGCAGCCAGAACTGCGGGGTACGGCAGGCGACGCGGACGTGCACCTGGATCGTGGGATTATTGCGCATCGTTTTTTGCGCCTTCTCGCCCGAAGGGTGCCAGCCCATGGGCGGCAGACGATAGCCAAAGGTTCCGGCGAGCATAAACAGCGCATAAATCGCCGCCAGCGCCAGAATGCTTTGCCATACCCCGTTGCCGGCCGGACCGGCAAAGTAATTCATCAGTCCGTTTGCCAGCGGCGCCCCCACCAGCGCGCCTCCGCCAAAACCCATGATCGCCATCCCGGCCGCCATTCCGCGCTTATCCGGAAACCAGCGCAACAGCGTCGAAACCGGTGAGATATAGCCCAGTCCGAGACCGATTCCGCCGATGACCCCGGCTCCCAGCCACAGCAACCAAAGCTGGTGGAAATAGATAGCGACGCTAGATAGCAACAGGCCGCCGCACCAGCACAAGGTGGCAATAAAGCTCACCAGCCGTGGTCCAACCTTCTCAAGCCAGCTGCCCCACAGCGCCGCCGAACAGCCGAGAAAAACAAAAAACAGCGTGTAGGTCCATCCCAGCATGGAGATCTTCCAGTCGCAATCGCGGGTAAACAGCTGCTGCCAGAACGACATCGTGACGGGGCATTGTAAGGACTCGCTTCCTCCTATTAGCTGCGACATAGGCAACCAGTAAACCGAAAATCCGTAGGCCATACCTATGCAGAGATGAACGGCCAGCGCGGCCGGGGGCACCAGCCAGCGGTTAAAACCGGGCCTGGCGATGATGCGTGGTTTCGCGAAAAAATCGCGTAAGGGAGAGACCGGTGCGGTCGCGACGTTTTCATTCATTTGCGCCATTTTCCTGTCCTTTTTATCTATATTGACCGACGAACGCCGCCGTCGGGGAACGTAGATAAAAGGCAAGAAAGGTGCCATTTGATTAAATTATGTACAGAAATGGCGACTGAAGCGAGCAAGCTTCGCCGAAGGGATGAGGCGAAAAGCCCGCCATCGGCGACGGGCGCTCCGCTCGTGATAAAAACGCCGGGCGCGCTATTATTTTGATAAACGTCGATCTCAGAGTGATACACCGCGACCGGTAACGTTTGGGCCGCTTCCTCCCGGACATGGCTGTGGGGTATTTCCCCAGCAGGGCGGGCGAGAGCACCCGCCGCTCTTTAGCTTAAGGTATCAATCCATTCGCTCTGGCGCGGGTTCTGCCGACGATAGCAGTGTACCGACACCGCCAGCTGCGTCAGGTCGGTGAAGACCATCGGATCGAGCTGAATATGCTTTTTAATCTGCTGCAGCCGGTAGGTGAGCGTGTTGCGATGAATCCCCAACAGCAGCGACGTTTTGCCCGGCTCGGCGTTATTGGCAATAAAGCTGCTCAGGGTATCCAGCAGCACTTCGCCGGAATCATGCTCAAGCAGCTGGCGTACGTTATTGATAAAAAAATTCACCATATAGCTGTCTTCCAGCACCCGGAACAGGCAGAGCATCGCCATCTCGCGAAAGTAGTAGATTTGTCGCTGCGGCTGCACTTTGCTCCCCACCTCAATCACCGAACGGGCGAATCGGATAGCCTCGCGAATATCCGGGGCGTTGTCCGCCTGCACGCCAATCCCGATATGGTAATGGCTGATCTGATTGCTGAGAACAAACTCGATGCCCCGCAGCATCGTCTCCTGGGGTTCGCATAGCGTATTGAGGATAAGTATTTCATTGCTGCCCAGCAAAATGACGTCTCTTACCCCGGACAGCTGCGAGAATTCCCGCAGCAGCGTACTCAATACTTCGCTTAGCTGGTGCTGTTCGACCTGCACGGTCACCACAACCGGCATCAGCGGGGCATTAAAATTAAAGCCAAGCTCCACCAGGCGATGAAGCGCTTCCTGTCCGGCGGGCGCGGCTCCCTGCTCAAGGTACTGACAAAACAGGGTGTCGCGCAGACGCTGTCGCCAGTTGGTTTCCCGCATCTCTATGGCCTGGCGGACCAGTAGTTCGGCGGTAAGCACCGCCAGTTCAGCATAGCGGCTTATTGCCGCCGGGTCGCCGCTGATGCCCACCACCATCACCACGCGATCGTCATACATAATGGGATGATTAATCCCGGGATGCACATTCTGAAAACGCGCGGCTTCCGCGGTGTTATTAATACAAATACGTTTACCGGTGCGTATCACCTCGCGGGCGATTTCATGCTGCTCGCCGATACGATGACGTTCACCTGAGGCAATAATCTGTCCATGATGGTCAATCACGTTCACGTTATGATGAATTATCGCCATTGCCCGGGCGACAATTTCATTAGCCAGCGCCGTCGTAATAATCATACAGTTATCCGCTTATGTGCCTCTCCGCGCCGTCCGCTCAGAAAGGTTCGTAGAACATTCTCCGCTGCGTCGGCGAGGAGCTGTTCGCATGTGTTCATCGACTCCGCCAGCGGCATAGGGCGCTGGCAGATAGACCACATCGCGTCAATATGGTGTTGATACAATTGCCGACTGCTCTCATCGCGTCCGCCGCAAAGGGCCACAACCGGTACGCCGTGGCGCGCCGCTTTGCCCGCCACGCCCACCGGGGCTTTACCAAAGGCGCTCTGACGATCGAGCCAGCCTTCCCCGACGATGGTCAGCGCGGCATCGCTAAGATGGCGGTCGGCGTTTAGCAATTCCAGCACGAGGTCAATGCCCGGACGCAGCGTGCCGCCCGCATAGGCGATCAGCGCAGCTCCCATACCGCCCGCGGCCCCGGCGCCTGGTGCTTCGCTGACGTCGTAGCCGAGCGTTTGCGTAAGCTGCCGGCTGTAGTGCGCCATACCCGCCTCCAGCTCGCTCAGTGCCGCCTCATCCGCCCCTTTCTGCGCGCCATAAACCCAGGTGGCGCCATCGGTTCCAAGCAGAGGGTTGGTGACGTCGCAGGAGGCCTGAATTTCGGCCTGTCGTAAACGCGGGTCCAGTTCGCTTAAATCGATGCGCTGGATATGCGCAAGATCCTGGCCCGCGGCGGGAACCGGCAGCAGCGTGCCGTCCTTGCGCAAGAATCGTGCGCCAAGCGCCTGGGCAAAACCGATGCCGCCATCGTTGGTCGCGCTGCCGCCCAGCCCGATAATCAGACGCCGGCAACCGGCATCCAGCGCCGCTTTTACCTGTTCGCCCAGCCCAAAACTGCTGGCCAGACGCACATCCCGCTGCGCTTTCGGCGTAAGCTCGAGCCCACAGCTTTGCGCCATCTCAATAATGGCCCGCTCGCCGGGCAGGATCAGAAACGCGGCCTGTACGGCGAGGCCGTAAGGCGAGGTACAGCGCTGCTGCTGCCACCTCGCGCCCTTCAGCTGCGGACTTTCCGCAAGGGTCGAAAGCAGTCCCTCTCCGCCGTCCGACACGGGCATTTCGACCAGCTCCAGCCCCGCGTCAACCCGGCGCAATCCCCGTGCGACCGCTGCGCAAGCGGCCTGCGCGCTACAGCTGCCCTTAAACGAATCCAGCGCGATAACAATCTTCATGCGTTCTCCTGCGTTAATGCGCTTTGCGCGGCGTTTTATCGGTGGTCATCAGCTGCAATAACATCCCCAGCAGCGCGCATCCCGCCATGGTAAAGAAGGCATAGATATAACCCGCCGGATTTTCCCATCCCCCACCGAACTGGATGAGCCAGCCCATAAGCAATGGCGAAATGCCGCCGCCGATAAACATCGCCGTGGTGATAATTCCGTTGGCGGTAGAGGTGGCGCGTTCTTCGGCGGAATCCGAGGCCATTGCGTAGTAGATAGGCCACACGGCGTTGGCCACCAGGCCAAAAAAGAGCTGAATGGCGATAAGACGCGGCATATTGGTGGCGAAATAGAACAGCGCAATGCCGATACTCATCCACAGACCGCAGACGATCAGAGTACGTTTACGACCAAAGCTATCGGATAGCCAGGGCCAGATTATCTGGCCCAGAGTACCGGTCAGCGTGAAGATAATACTTAGCCCGGCGGATGCCGCCAGCGACAGGCCGGAGACGTGATAAAGATACGGCGGCAGCACAACGTTAATGCCCATATAGACAATTTGCGTCAGCAGGGTATTGCCCGCCGTTAGCGAAATATTGCGGTTGCGCAGGGTACGTAAAAAGGTCTTCATCCCTTCGCCTTTGGCAACATGGCTGCTTTCCTGGGTCGCCGGGCGCGTCATCCCCTGGCTATCGATATGCTGATAAAGCGTGTTGATGCGATCGGCGGTGGAATATTTCGCCCAGAAAATCATCAGCGGGATGGCGACGATCAGCGCCAGCAGGAAGCAGTAGCGCCAGCTGCCTTCGCCAAATGCGGAAAGCACCAGACTTGCCACCACGCCGCTCAGCAGCGCGCCAATCGGATAGCCGGTATGATGCACCCCCAGCGCGAAGCCGCGCTTCTCTTTCGGCCACCACTCCGCGGTGTTGCTGACGCCGACGGGCTCGCCCCAGCCGGCCCCGAGGTTGACGCCAACGCGCAGCAGCACAAACGCCGTCAGCCCGTGGCTGATCGCTTTAATCCCGGAAATAAAAGAGAGGGCGGTATAGCCCAGCACCAGCGGTACCTGAAAGCGCGCCCGCTTCCAGCCTGAACCGTAGCGATCGCTCCAGATGGAGCCGGGGATATCCAGCACCGCCAGGGCAACCATAATCAGCGCGACGACGTTGCCCCACTGTTCCGGCGAGAGCGAGAACTCCTTAGAGATGACCGGGCCAAGGCGCAGGATCATCTCGCGGTCGTAGGCGTTAAGCACCCAGATTAGCCAGCAAACCAGCAGCGAAACCCAGGAGAAACGATGTATCAGCCGCTTTTTTGCGCCTTGTTCGCCGGCAGGTGTTTGATTGATTGTTGTCATAGTCGTGTTTACTCCGCGGCGTCGCGACAGCATGGCGCGCGCCGCCAGGTATCAGGGTCAGAGTGGGTTCGCCGGGTATTATTGTTATCGCGGCGAGCCGGATATTCGTTTAACCGGCAAAGCGCCGTTCCGCTACGCCGGTGACGCCCAGGTCGTAAATGGCGAACAGGCTGCCGCGTAGCTGATTATCTTCCGGGAAGCGCGGTAGCGGCGGCTGCGCCATTGAGGTGACGTACAGCACGTCGAGGTTTTCGCCGCCGAACATCACGCTGGTGACTTTTTTCACCGGCATCTCAATGATGCGATCGACCTCGCCCTCCGGCGTGTAGCGCACCAGCTTGCCCGCATAGACCAGCGCGTTCCACAGATAGCCTTCGCTGTCCACGGTGGCGCCATCCGCCGCGCCGCCTTCGCTGCGATCGACGTGGCAAAAGACACGTTCGCCAGAGAGATCGCCGGTCGCGGTGTTGTAGTCCCAGGCACAGATTTCGCCCGTCCAGGTATCGGCAAAGTAGAACGTTTCGCCGGAGGGGCTCCAGCAGGGGGCGTTAGAGACGATGATATTTTTCTTCAGCACGTGCAGTGACAGATCGGCGTCCAGGCGATATAGCGCGCCGCTTGGCTCCTCTTCGCGCATATCCATCGACCCGAACAGAAAGCGTCCCTGACGATCGACTTTACCGTCGTTGAGCCGGTTAAAGGGCCGGTCCGCTTCCGGATGGTGCAGCAGCGTCAGCCCGCCGCTGGCGAAGTCGAGCAGATGAACGCCATTCTGTAGCGCTACCACCGCGCCTTCGCCGTTCTGGCGCAGGGCGAAAGAGCCAATTTTCTGCCGCACGTCCCAGCTCTTAATCGCGCCGCCCTGCGCGTTACAGGCGAACAGGCGCCCGTCGAGGCTATCTACCCACCAAAGACGTTGCTGCTCGATATCCCATACAGGGCTCTCGCCGAGGCGAGTTTTTAAATCCAGTAACACTTCGATACGCATAAGGCGCTCCTGATTAAGCGTTTTCGCCGCGGGCCTGTTTTGCCGAGGCGGGGGTAGAGGATGACGAACTTTTAATCAACAGAGATGCCAGCGCGCCGACAATCAGTAGCGCGACGGCGAACCATAAGCCGGACGTCGCCGCGCCGGTGCGGTCCTCAAACGCGCCGAGGATAAACGGCCCGAGAAAGCCGCCGCACAATCCGAGGCAGTTAAGCAGTCCGAAGCTGCCCGCCAGCATATGCCCGCTCATGATCGAGGGGAGCCAGTTAAAGATGATGGATTGCATGGCGAAGAACATGAAGGCGGCCAGCGAGAAGCCAAGCAACGCCACGCCGTGGCCGGCAATCGCGCCAATCGCCATGCCGGTCGCCATGACCAGATACCCGGCCATCAGCATGCTGCGCGAACGCTGTTCCGTCCGGGCGAAACGCGGCAGCAGGATCCCGCCAGCGGCGGCGGCGATCCACGGGATGGCGGTCAGCAGACCGATCTGCAGCGGGGTAAGCTGGCCCCAGCTTCCGATGATCCCCGGCAGGAAATAACTCAGGCCGTAAACCGAGAACTGGTGGGTAAAGTAAATTAGCACCAGCAACAAAAATACGCGGGTGGTGAGCGCGGTTTTCAGGGAAAAGCGGCTTGGCGTATGGCGCGTCTCCTCGGCTTCTTTCTCCAGCACCGCAGTGATTGCCTGTACGTCGTGGCTGTCCAGCCAGCGGGCGTCGGCGGGTTTATCCGGCAGCCTGCGCCAGACGACGAACGCCAGCGCTATCGCGGGCAGCCCTTCGATAAAGAACATCCACTGCCAGCCGTGCCAGCCGGACATTCCATCAAGGCTTAATAACAATCCGCCCAGCGGCGCGCCGATAATATTGGCCAGGCAGACCCCCAGCAGGAACAGGCCGGTGGCTTTAGCGCGCTCTTCACGGCCAAACCAGAGGGTCAGGTAGTAAATAATGCCCGGATACAGCCCCGCTTCGGCGGCGCCGAGCAAAAGGCGCATCACGTAAAAGGACGTAGGCCCGGTGACGAACGCCATACCGCAGGAGATGATCCCCCAGGTGATCATGATGCGGGCGATCCAGCGCCGCGCGCCAATCCGGGTTAAAAACAGGTTGCTGGGGATCTCCAGCACCGCGTAGGTGAGAAAAAACAACCCGGCCCCGAGGCCGAATGCGGTTGCGGAAAGGCCGATATCCACCGACATGGTCGCTTTCGCCATGCCAATATTGGTACGATCAATAAAGCTAATGATGTACGCCACGATAAGTAGCGGCATCAAATGGCGGTAGATCTTTTTATGGGTGCGCTGCAGCTGCGTCCCGTTTACCGCCTTTTCATTTATTGCGGACATGGTTATTATTTCCCCGTATTCGTGGTCAGAAGCCTTGCCGGGATCGCGTCGATCCCGTTCGTCAGCTCACAGGTTGTCGCCGGGTGCTGACCCGAACGACGCCCGGCCCGAAGCCCCACTTCGGGCCGTCTTTTCCTAAGCGCCTTCGCGCTCGAACAGCATAGAAATCCCCTGGCCGCCGCCGATGCACATGGTGACCAGACCGGTGCGCGCGCCGCTGCGCGCCATTTCATACATCAGTTTGACCGGCAGGATCGCACCGCTGGCGCCCACCGGATGGCCGAGAGCGATCGCGCCGCCGTTGACGTTGACGCGGGCCGGATCGAGACGCAGATCGTTCATCACCGCCAGCGCCTGGGCGGCGAAGGCCTCATTGAGTTCAATTAAATCGATGGCGTGAACATCCATATTGAGACGGTCCATCAGGCGTCGAGTAGCGGGAGAGGGACCAAACCCCATAATCTCCGCGCCGCAGCCGGCAACCGCCCAGCCGCGAATTCGCATACTCGGGGTGAGGCCGCGCTTTTCCGCCTGCTGGCGGGTCATCATCACCAGCGCGGCCGCGCCGTCGTTAATGCCGGAGGAGTTGGCCGCCGTCACCACGCCGTCGGCTTTAAATGCCGGACGCAGCGCGGCAAGCTTTTCGCGCGGGGTGTCGCGCGGGTGTTCATCGGTCGCGAACAGGCGGGTCGCTTTTTTGCCGTCCGGCACCTCAAGAGCCAGAATCTGCTCGCGGAAGCGCTCCTCAGCGATCGCCTTCAGCGCCTTCTGCTGGCTCGACCAGGCGAAATCGTCCATCGCTTCGCGGGTGATACCGAAACGTTGCGCAACGTTTTCCGCCGTGATGCCGTTGTGATAAGGCCCTTCCGGCCAGGTGAGAATGGAGATCAGCCCATCTTCCAGCTCGCCGTGGCCCATGCGATAGCCATCGCGCGCTTTACGCAGGTAGTAGGGGAGCTGGGTCATATTTTCCGTTCCGCAGGCGACGACCACCTCGGCCTGGCCGCTTTGCAGCTGCATCATGCCGTCCGCGAGGGCCTGGAGCCCGGATCCGCACTGGCGGTTAACCGAATACGCGGTGCTCTCCTGTGGGATCCCCGCCCGCAGTTGGCAGATGCGGGCGATAAAACCGCTTTCGGCGATTTGCCCGACGTTGCCGACGATCGTTTCGTCGATATCCTGCGGCGCAAGTCCGGCGCGGTTGACCGCTTCGCGAATAACCGCCGCCCCGAGGTCATGCTGGTGGGTATGCTTAAGACTGCCGTTAAACGTGCCAATAGCGGTACGGACGCCGCTGACAACCACAATATCATTAGCCTGTGTCATCGTTTTTCTCCTTACAGCACCATGCCGCCGCCGACGTTAATCACTTCACCGTTGATATAGCGCGCGCCGTCAGACGCCAGAAACGCCACGCACTCGCCAACGTCTTTCGCCTCCCCGGCGTAACCCGCGGGTATTTTATTGATCATGATTTGCCAGACGTTTTCCGGGACGCCGCGGGTCATATCGGTATCGATAAAGCCCGGGCAGATGGCGTTGACCGTGACGCCTTTCTTCGCCAGTTCGCGGCAGGCGGTTTTGGTCATCCCCACCACGCCGGCTTTTGACGCCGAATAGTTGGTTTGTCCGACGTTGCCAAGCCAGCTGGCGGAAGCGATATTGATAATGCGGCCCGCGCCGCGCTCGCGCATACGGATGGCGGCCTGCTGCATACAGAGAAAAGTGCCCTTCAGATTGACATCGATCACCGTATCCCAGTCCGCTTCGGAGAGTTTGTGCAGCATGGCGTCGCGGTTGATTCCGGCGTTATTCACCACAATATCCACCGCGCCAAACGCCTCTTCGGCCTGGGAAAACAGCGCTTCGACCTGCGCTTTGTCACCGATATTGCAGCTGATAAACAGCGCCTGTGCGCCCGATTCGCGCAGGGACGCGGCGGCGGCTTCGCCGTGCGCGTCGCGATCGGCGATGATCACGCGCGCGCCTTCCCGCGCAAGCACCTGAGCAATGCCAAAGCCGATACCGCGCGCGGCGCCGGTGACAATGGCGGTTTTACTGGCAAGTTTCATAGCTAATTTCCTTGTGAGTCAGAGGATGAATTCCGGGACAGATGTTCCGCGAGGCCGCAGGGCTGCGGGGTGAACAAGCGGCTGTCCATAACCTGAAGATCCGCGGCGATCGTCGGACGAAAATCCATATGCGCCAGGATGTCGCGCTCAAGATCGATACCGGGGGCGATTTCCGTCAGCACCGGCCCCTCCGGGCGTAGTTCGAAAACCGCCCGTTCGGTGACGTAATGCATGGTTTGTCCTTTGGCGCGGGCCAGCTCGCCGTTATAAGAAATCTGATTAACCCCGGCGACGAATTTACGTACCTCGCCTTCGCGGCGGATATGCAGCGCCCCTTGTTCACAGGCGATCTCCAGCCCTTTGGCGGTAAAAGAGGAGCAGAACACGACGTGGCGGGCATTCTGGGTGATGTCGATAAAACCGCCCGCGCCGGGGCAGGATGCGCCGAGCCGCGTAGCGTTGACGTGGCCGTGCGGGTCCATCTCGCCGGCGCCCATAAAGGTGATATCGACTCCCGCGCCGTTGTAATAGAGCATTTGATCCTGGTGGCCTATCATCGCGCTCAGATTACGACCGATGCCGAAATCAACGCCGCCCGCCTGCTGGCCGCCGTAGATCCCCGACTCCACGGTGATGGTGACCTGCTCGCCGAGCCGTTCTTCGTGAATGATGGCGCCAATAACGTCGTTGGGAATGCCGGTGCCGAGATTGATGACGCAGCCGGGCGTCAGATAGCGGCAGGCTATCCGCCCGATAAGTTTGCGCAGGTCGAGCGGCAGCGGCGCGCTCTGCGCGGCGGGCAGTTGGATATCGCCGCACAGCGCCGGATCGAAGTCCCAACTGGAGGTCTGGCGGTGATCCGTCTGCGGCTCTTCGCACACCACAATGGCGTCAATCAGGTTGCCGGGAACGGTGACGCTTTTCGGATGCAGCGAGCCTTTCGCCACGCGATATTTCACCTGCGCCAGCACCTTCGCCCCATAGCGTCTGGCGGCGAGAACCGCGTGCAGAACTTCCAGCTTCATCACCTCTTCATCGGTCGTGAGGTTGCCGTCTTCATCAGCATGGGTGCCGCGCACAATGACCACGTCCAGGGGAATGGCCGGGTAAAACAGATATTCGGCGCCGCGAAACGTCACGTGCTCGATCAGATCGGGCCGTTCGCGGGTGCGGGCGTTCATCCGCCCGCCTTCCATGCGCGGATCGACAAAGGTACCGAGCCCGACGGGGGAAAGCCTCCCCGCAAGTCCGGCGGCCATCGCGCTATAGAGATGAACGATCTGCCCCTGCGGCAGACACCAGGCTTCCACTTCGTTGTTGTTGATCATCGCCATCCAGCGCGGCGCCAGGCCCCAGTGCGAGCCGATAAGGCGCGTCACCATACCCGGATGGGCGAAGTGCTGGATGCCGCGCTGGCGATCGCTTTGCCCAGCGGCATGCAGCAGCGTCAGGTCGCGCGGTTCGCCCGCGGTCAGAAAGCGCGCTTCGATAGCGCTTAAAATGGACTCCGCCGCGCCGATAAGCGTCATCCCGACGGTGCAGACGGTGTCGCCGCTGGCGACCCGCTGCGCCGCTTGATGGGCGTCGATAAATTTGCTGCTCACTTTTTATCCTCCGTTGATAGCGTGATGATGGATTCCGCGAGGCGCGCTTTGAGCTGCTGCTTGCTCACTTTTCCGTTATGGGTACGCGGTAAAACGCGGGTGAAAATAATGCGCGCCGGCAGCTTAAAGCGGGCGATTTTGACCTTCAGCCAGCCGAGGATCTCTTCGCTGGTCAGGTGGTGCTGACCGTCCGGCACGATAAACGCCACCGGCTCTTCGCCATAGACCGGGCTGGGGGTCGGGATCACGGCAACTTCCCGCACTCCCCGATAGGTAGAGAGGATGTTCTCCAGCTCCAGCGAGTAGATCTTCTCTCCGCCGCGATTGATCATGTCCTTGCTGCGGTCTTTGATGTACAGCCAGCCTTCGTCGTCGAGATAGCCCAGATCGCCGGTACAAAACCAGCCCTGCGCATCGCAGCTCGGGCGTCGTTCGCTGTGCTGCCAGTATTCGCGGATCACCACATCGCCTTTGAGCCAGATATGCCCGATTTGCCCGGCGGGGAGGGGCTGCTGGCGATCGTTGCGGATCGCAATGGCGAGGCCGGGGATCGCCTGCCCCGAGCTGCCGCATTTATCGCTGCCCCAGACATCGCCTGGAAAGATGGTGGCGGGCGAGGTCGTTTCGGTGAGACCGTAGATCGGCTGAATCGCCGTATGCGGAAACAGGGTTTTTAGCTCAGCGATCAGTCCGTCGCTCAGGTGGCCCGCGCCGCAGGCAATCGTGCGTAGCGCGGGGAAATCGCCTGGATGGCTGGCGCTCTGCTCGCGCGCAGCCTGGCACAGCAGGATAAAAATGGTTGGCGAGCCGTGCAGAAAGGTAATGTTCTGCTCGCGCAGGGTGTTGATTACCTGCGGGGCGTTAAACCGGTGCTGTAGCCAGAGGCTCGCGCCGAGGCTAATAAACAGCGCCAGCAGCGCCGACAGGCCGGTGATGTGATAGATAGGCACCGCCAGAATGGTGCTATCCGCGGCGGTGAGATTCAGTTTTTGCGTATAGGCGTCAATCGCGCAGAGCAGGTTATTGTGCGTGATAATCGCCCCTTTCGGCTCTCCGGTGGTACCGGAGGTGAACATCATCACCGCCGTATCGTCGCGGTTAACCGGGACCGGCTGGCGGGTCAGCGGTTCGGGAAGTGAGAGCGCCTGCCATTCGCTGAGTGAAACCGCGCGCGCGTTGGGGGTGTGTTTCAGCCAGTCCTGTACGGTCGCATCGAACAGCACGACCCGCGGGGCGATATGGCCCACCAGCTCCTCGCTCTCGGCCTGCTTAAGCTTAGTGCTGAAAGGCACCACTTCGATGCCCAGACCCAGCGCGGCAAAAAGGACTTCGCAAAAAGCGGGATGATTCCCCCAGGCCAGCAGGATTCGGTCGCCTTTGCGCAGCGACCAGATGCGGTCAAGCTGCGCCATCGCTCGCTGTACCCGCAGGTGAAAATCGCGGTACAGATAGCGCCGATCCTCAAACGCCAGCGCCAGGGCATCCGGGCTGCGGGCGGCGCTGCGGCTCAGGGCCTGGTAAAGATTCTGGAAGTCGGCGGAGGTGCTGCTCATTTGTCTCTCCTGATATTGCGTATTGACTGGAAGTAGTCTGGGGAAATTCAGGAGAGGAAATTGCCGAATGGCTCACAATAGAAAATCAACAAAACGGAAGCAATTTTGTAACATTGCACAATAGGCAGGAGAGGCCGGGTAGGGGGGAGAAATACTGGAATCAGGCAGGCTTTTGTAAAGCCTGAGGAAGCCCGCTTTTAGACCCGTATTAACCGGGTCTAAAAGGGAGAAGGGGATCAGCCCTGCCGCTTAGCGTTTAAAGGCATCGAACTCGAGCCGTTCGCCGTCGGGGCCGCGAATAAGCAGGAAGCGCACATTTTCTTCCTCAATCGGCCCTTCATCGAGCGGATAGCCGAGCGCCGCCAGCCGCTGCTGCACCGCATCCAGGTCGCGGACTTCCAGCGCCAGATGATCGATACCGCAGCGAGGAGCGTCAAAGGGCGTTCCTGCGGGAAGCTGATACAGCTCGAGGACGGCGCCCGCCATTTCCAGGAACGCGACTTCAATAGTGCCCTGCGGCGACGGCTTGCTAAACCGCTGCTGGCGCTGAAAGCCCAGCGGTTCATAGAAGGCAAGCGAACGCGTTAAGTCGCTGACCTGATAGCCAATATGAGCAATCGTGTTGATAAGTTCGCGCATGTTATACCCCCTTACGCACGCACCAGAAACCGTAGAAAGCGACATACACAAAGCACAGGAGCGGAGCGATAAAGGCGATTTGCATATTGCCGCCGTTCATATCCGAGATAATGCCCATCACCAGTGGAATAACGGCCCCGCCGATAATCGACATCACTACGATCGAGCCTGCGGTCTGGGTATCTTTCCCCATGCCCTTAATGACCAGGCCAAAGTTGGTCGGCCAGCATGGCGCCATACAGAAGCTGACCAGAATGAGCGCATAGACCGCCAGCATTGAACTGCTGAATACGGCAACCAATAAAAGGGCGGTGGCGGCCAGGGCAAAGGTGCCGAGCAGCAGCGCCGGATTGAGGCGGTTCATCAGCCAGGTGGCGACGGTTTTACCCACGGCGTAAATCACCAGAGAAGCCAGCAGCCAGTAGGTCGCGGAGTGCTCGCTGGTGCCCTGCTGCACGAGCTGCACAAAGCGGATCGTGAAGCTCCATACGCCAACCTGGGCGCCGACGTACAAAAACTGCGACAGGATGCCGAGGCGAAAGCGCGGGATAACAAACAGGCGTTTCAGCGTTGACCCCATGCTTTCTGTCGGGATCTGCTGCTGTTGTGACGGCGTGCCCTTGCACGACGGGAATTTAATAAACACGAACACCAGCGCCAGCACCACCAGCACGGAGCCGATAATCAGATAGGGCCCGACCACCTGGCCGACCATTTGATGGCGCGCGGCGTCCGCGGCGGCGGCGGGCATCGCCAGCAGCTGTTCATGGCTCGGATCGTTCTCGCCAAAGACCATCACCTGGCCAATCAGCACGCCGGAAATCACCCCCAGCGAGTTGAAGATCTGCGAAAAGTTAATGCGCTGGGTGGAGGATTGAATCGGGCCCAGCAGGCTTGAGTAGGTGTTTGCCGACGTTTCCAGAAAAGAGAGTCCGCAGGCGATCACCCCCAGGCAGGCGAGGAACGCGCCGTAGGTCATGATCTGCGCGGCCGGAACGAACAGGAAACAGCCGAGGGCGTACAGGCACAGCCCAATAATAATCGCCGCTTTATAGGAATAACGCTTAATTAGCGCCGCCGCAGGCAGGGCGACAAAAAAGTAGCCGAGGAAAAAAATCGACTGCACCAGCGCCGTCTGGGTATCCGTTAAATCGAAGCCCTTTTTAAACTGGGCGATCAAAATATCATTCAGGTTGCCCGCCATGCCCCATAGCGCAAACAGGCAACAGACCAGTAAAAATTGCAGCCAGGGGGTGTGCGGTAAATACGCGCTGGTATCCAGTTTTTCATTGTGGACCGCCGCTTTATCGACCTTATCCGTTATTAGCGTACTCATTGAGCTATCCTCTTAATGGTTTTTATACAGTAGGGTTTATGCCATTTCATAATCAGAGGCGGCACGCAAAAGCCGTTCTCGTGCCTCTTCGTAGTCAGGTAAGGATGACGCGCCCTGCTTTTCGACGCTGACGGCGGCATAGGCCGCCGCAAATCGGGCCGCGGTATGCAGCGGTTCGCCGCAGGCCAGCCGCGCCGCCAGCGCGCCGTTGAAGGCATCGCCCGCGCCGGTGGTATCGCGGGGATGAGAAGGAAAGCACGGGATAGGGGATTTCACGCCCTGCTCGCTCAGCAGGGCGCCCTTTGCGCCAAGGGTGATAATGACGTTGCGCGTGCCCTGGGCATGCAGCGCATCGGCGGCCTCGGCCGCGGCCGCGAGACTATCGACCTGACACCCGGTCATTAACCCGGCCTCCGTCGCGTTCGGGGTAAGCAAATCCACTTTACTCAGAAATGCGTTATCAACGGGCTGCCAGGGGGCGGGATTGAGCACCACGAAGGCCCCGGCTGCTTTAGCGGCGTCAACGACCCGTTCAATCGCGGAAAGATTGTTCTCCAACTGAACCAGAACCACATCCGCGCAGCCGATAGCGGGGACGCAGCCGGCGATTTCATCATCGCTCACCGTCATATTCGCGCCGGGATCGACGGCGATCATGTTTTCAGCATCGTTGCCGGCCACATAAATCAGCGCATTGCCGGTGGGGATATCTTCGGCGACCAGCAGCGTCACGGCGTTAAACCCCACGCCTTTCAGATGGCGGCGGGCAAAATGGCCGAAGGTATCATTGCCAATCTTGCCGATGTAGTGGACATTCGCTCCCGCTTTTAGCGCAGCGGTGGCCTGGTTCGCCCCTTTTCCGCCGGCGCTGGTCATACTCCCGCAGGCCACTAACGACTCGCCCGGTACCGGAAAGCGCTCCACCCTGGCCACCATGTCGAAATTGAATGAACCAAAAACGCAGACTTTTCCTGACATCATTCGCTCCTTTATACGCGCTCGGGGGAGTGCAGCGCGGCGGACAGATCGCGGGACATTTTTTCCCAGGCCTGCTCAAGCGGCATATCCGGGCGGAATAAGCCGCTGCTGCCCATCACCAATACCTGCGCTCCGGCGCCCAGCAGCTCACGGTAGGTGGTGCGGTTGCATGAGCCGTCGACTTCCAGCAAGAAGTGGAGGTCGCGGGTCTCTTTTAGCTGATGAAGCTGCGCGATTTTGGCGAGCATTTCGGGAATAAAAGGCTGACCGGCATAGCCTGGATCGACGGTCATCACCGTGACCTTATCGAGCAGATGCAGATAGTGCTGGATGCTCTCAACCGGCGTGGCGGGATTGAGCACCATGCCCACCGCTTTCCCCGCCTGGCGAAGCATATTGATGAGCCGGAAGGCTTCCCGGCAGATGGTTTCCGGATGCAGTGAAATAGCGTCAGCGCCGGCTTCTATTAGCGCCGGGATAAACGAGGCGGGCTCTTCGACCATCAGGTGGACATCGATGGGAAGCGATGTGTAGGGACGAATCTGCGCGACAAAGCTGGCCGATAGCGCCAGATTTTTAACGTAGCGCCCGTCCATCACGTCGACATGCAGCCTGTCGGCTTTGCTATTTAAAAAGCGCAGCTGTTCGGTCACTTTCATCATGTCCATGCACATGAGCGAGGGAGAAAGGTAATAACGCATAAGGCCTCTTTTTATTCCGGTAGTGGCTGATTTCAGGCAAAGTCTGGCCCTGCCGCATGAAGCGGCGTTTCGACATTGCGCGTATTGGCCGTCACGTCATGACGGCGTACTCAGGCGATTTGTAGGCCGACGTTATGCCAGGTCATCTCTTTTTCCAGCAGCGGATCGGCAAACTTTTCGGTAATTAAACAGTCCAGTTCGCCTAAGCCGCCGATGCGCGCGACGCCTGTTCGCCCCAGCTTGCTGCCGTCGACTAATGCCACCGTCTGACGGGCGGCCAGCATCATCTGTTTCAGCAGGGCGGCGTGGGCTTCCGTACCCGCATATAAGCCGCTATCGCGCTCCAGCCCCTGGCAGGAGAAAAAGAGCGTATCGATGGCGTACTCGCGCAGCGTTCGTGAGGCGGTTTCACCGAAGAACGACTCCTCGGTCGGGGAAAAATCGCCCCCCAGTCCTACGAGATGCAACGAGCGTCGGCTCATCAGCGTTTGCAAGATGCGGATGGAGGGCGTAATCACCGTTAGCGCCATCTCCGGCATCTGCCGGGCCAAAAACCAGCTGGTGCTGCTGCCGTCCAGGACGATGGTCTTTCCCGGCTGCAGAAACTGCAGCGCTTTACGGGCAACGCGCATTTTGCCTTCGCTGTGCAGCAGCGTTCTCTGCTGAAAGCTTCCCTGGCTATCTTCGACCGGCAGGGCGGACGCTGCCGCTCGGGTCGTCGGCAGCGGGTTTTCCGCCGCCAGCGCTCCGCCGTGGCTCCGATTTAAGATCCCTTTCCGTTCCAGCTCGCTCAGATCGCGGCGAATCGTTTCCCTTGAGACCCGAGTCGCTTGCGCAATCTCATTCACCCGCATCACGCCGCGTTGGCCCAGCAGTTCAACAATCAAACGATGACGTTCCAGCGGCAACATAGCTCTCTCCTGAAGTACATGATCAGATTACCTTTCCCTTGCGCAGGGCGTTGAGACCTCGGGAATGTCCGACGAAGGCGAGCTTTTCGCTGCCGGACAGTGTGATAGCGCACGCATTTCGGCTGCACTGCCGCCAGCGTTTTTGCTATCTCGCCCGCTATTCAGGCATAAACAAAAACAAACAAAAATAAATGCAACATTGCCTTTGCGCCCGTTTATGACCGTTTACGCCCGCTCTGCGAGGGCACTGTTCATTTCTTGCCTGCTAATTAAAAACAAATGAAAATAAAAAAATGCTAAATCGATCACGTTATTTTCATTTGATGCGTTTTTAAATGGATTTAAGCCGCTTAACAGCATTAAATGAAAGTAATTAAAAACAAAGAGCAGGATGAAACCATGAATGAAACAACCCGTCGTTTTGCACGTTTAGTCGACCTGAGCGCAGTCCAGGCTACCAGTACCGAAGCGGACGTTCGCGCCTGCGCTGAGCTGGCCGCCCGCTACAACATTATTTCCGTCCACGTGCTGCCCTGCTGGACGCGGTTTCTCAGTACGTTGCTGCCGCAGCAGGGTACGGGAGAGGTGATGATCGGCGGGCCGGTCGGCTTTCCCGGCGGCGGGCATGCTACTGATACCAAGGTTCAGGAAGTGCGGCAGCTGATTGCCGATGGCGCCCGCGAAGTCGATATGGTGGTGAACATCGGCAAAGTGTTATCCGGCGATTATGACTATGTGCGCGAAGATTTACGCCGCGTGGTGGACGCCGCCGCGCCGGTACCGGCGAAGGTGATCCTCGAAACGCACTATCTCAATGAGGAGCAGATTCGCCGCGTGTGCGATATCGCCGTAGAGGTGGGGATGAAGTGGGTCAAAACCTCCACCGGCTGGGCGCCCACCGGCGCGACGGTGGAAAAAGTCAGCATCATTGCCGACCAGCTTAAAGGCCGAATCGATATCAAAGGCGCAGGAGGCATTCGCGATCTGGCAACGGTGCGCGCGCTTTACCAGCTTGGCGTCCGCCGCTTTGGCATGAGCCACGGCGCGGTCAGCAAAGTGCTGACTGAACTGGAGCAGCACCCGGAACGCTTTCCCGAGCTGAACGCCGATTAAACTGAGAGACCGCGGGCCTGATGGCCCGCCATAAAACGTCACCGGAGTCAGTGATGAAAGATAAAATACTCACGATTGATGTTGGCACTGGCAGTACCCGCGCCGCTATTTTGCGCGTTGATGGCACGATGGTCGGTTTTGCGCAAAGGGAGTATGAGCAGACCACGCCGCGTGCGGGCTGGTCAGAACAGGCCCCTTCTCTATGGTGGCGGGCCGCCTGCGAATGCATACGCGAGGTGCTCTACCGCTATCCTGAAACGGTTACGCAGATTGCGGTCATTGGCGCCTGCGGACAGATGCACGGCACCGTCCTGCTGGACGACTGCGGCGAGCTGGTGGAGGACCGGGCGCTGCTGTGGAATGACAAGCGTAGCCAGCCGCAGGTGGATGCCTTTGCCGCGCGCGAAGGGCGGGAAAAGTGGCTGGCGCATTTAAATAATCCCCCCGCGGCGGCGTGGCCGGCTTTCAAATTAGCCTGGTGGCGTGAACATCATCCAGAACGTTGGCCAAAGCTCGCCAAAGTGTTAATGCCGAAGGACTATATTAATTTCATGCTCACCGGCGCCCTGGCGACCGACTATAGCGAGGCGTCCTGCTATTTCCTGATGGACAGCGAAACCCGCGCCTGGTCTTCGCAAGCCTGCGAAACGTTTGGCCTGCGGGTCGATCAGCTACCGGAGCTTAAACTTTCCAGCGACATTATCGGCCAGGTGACGCCGCGCGCATCCGATACCACGGGGCTGCCTGTCGGTATCCCGGTGGTGGCGGGTACGTCGGATATGGCGGCCTCTCTGCTCGGTTCGGGCGTGTATGAGCCGGGTATGGCGTCCGACTCCACCGGCACGTCGACGCTGATAACGGTGGTATCGCAGCGGCCGTTACGCCATCCGCTGGTCAATAACCTCCATCTCGCCAACGCGGCCTGGGGCGGATTTACGATTCTGGATGCTGGGGGCGATGCCGTCCGCTGGGCGCGGCTGGCGCTGGCCGATAACCAGATAACGCACCCGCAGCTTTTGCAGGAAGCAGCCGCGGTGCCGGCCGGCGCGGAAGGGCTACTCTTTCTTCCCTATCTGACGGGAGAGCGCCTGGCCGAGCACACGAACTCGCGGGCGCAGTTCTTCGGCCTGCAGCGCAAGCATCGCCGCGGCCATTTATTCCGCGCGGTCCTGGAAGGGGTGGCCTTTGCGTCCTGGCGCAACCTTCGCCAGCTGCAGGCGTGCGGGCAATATCCGCAGCAAATGATCGCTTCCGGCGGCGGCGCGCGCAGCCCGCTGTGGCTTGAAATCAAAGCGGCGGCGTACAATCTTCCGATATTATCCACGCGCAATCAGGAGAATGGCGTCACCGGATGCGGTATTATCGCCGGGGTTGGCGCGGGGCTGTACGCGGATTTTGCCAGCGGCGTGCGGCAGACGGTGCAGTTCGACAAGCTGATTTCGCCGGATCCGCGTCTGCGGGATTATTACCAGGCCTGCAGCGAGCTTTTTGATACGCTCTACCGGCAATCCGCCGCCTTATACGACAGGCTGGATGCGCTGAGCGCGGGGCCAGACTGAAGGTATGCTATCGCGCGGAGAGCGCCGTAAATATAGAGAGAGGCAGAATGTTTGCAGAAGAAAGACAGGAGAAGTTGCTCAGTATTCTCAGGGAAAAACGCAAAGTGGCTGTTTCTGAGATGTGTGACGTCTTTAATGTATCTGGCGCCACCATTCGTGCCGATCTCCGCCAGCTGGAAGAGGAGGGGCTGCTGACCCGTACCCACGGCGGCGCCGTTCTTCGCACGCGGGCGAGCTTTGAACAGGCCTCTGACGCGCGCGAAATCGTTAATCTCAGCGCGAAAGAGCGCATCGGCCAGCGCGCGGCGGCGCTGGTTGAGGATGGTGACATTATCGTGCTGGATACCGGCACCACGACCCTGCATATCGCGCGCAATATTCGCGACAGACAAAACGTCACGGTGGTGACCAACGATTACCAAATCGCCCGCGAGCTGGAAGCCAGCCCCTCTATTCAAACCATTCTGCTGGGCGGGATCGTCAAGAAGGGGTACCACTGCGTGGTGGCGATCAATGGACGCTCCATTCTCGATACATTGAACGTCGATAAAGCGTTTATGGGCGCCAATTCGCTGTCGCTGAAACACGGCGCCTGCGTGGCCGATATCATGCTGGCAGAAACGAAACGCGGCATGGTTGAACACGCCAGCCAGGTGATTATCGTCTGCGACTACAGCAAGCTGAATAACACCTCCCTTGCCCAATTTACCGCCGCGGATCGGATTGATACCGTGGTGATCGATCGTCTGCCCGATGACGTTCAGGCGTATCGCAACGCCGGCATTCAGGTGATCTCGTTGGATGAAGAGGCGCCTCGGTAGCGGGATTTGATTTTGCCTCCACCTGCTGTACAGACGGAGGCAAGATATCAGAAAGAAGCGATAGATTGGCTCCCATTTTTGGCATCGTTACGCAGCAGGGAGCCGACCGTATCTATCCGTTCAGGGCAGCCCCCGGGTTATTGGAGGTCGCTGGCGCAGTTGCATCCTGACACCACAGTTTGTCATAAGCGTAACCGGTAAGATCTTCCACAACATGGCGGGCTTCAGGCGTCACATCCTGCTTGCGACCATGCGCTTTCAGGCGTTCGATCTCGTCGACTAAAATTTTGTGCGTACGCTTGTTCAGATGGAAAGTCAGCGCTTGCCATAGCGCGATGATCAACAGCCCGGCGGTGCCGACAAATAGCAGCATAGCAATCGTGGTGATGGCTTCCTGAGGCTGAACCTGGCTACCTTTCATGAAACCACCGCTCTGTAACAGCAGGCCTACCGCAAAGGTCGCAATGGCAACCGTTGTTTTACGGGAGAAGGTCATCACCGCAGCAAACAGACCTTCGCGGCGTTGGCGGGTTATCATTTCATCAATATCCGGAATAAACGGGAATACGTTCCACGGGGTAAATTCCAGTACGCAGCGGCCGACCTGATAAACGCCCGCGAGGATCACCAGCAGCATTACTTTGTTATCCGTCGGGAACTGATAGACCAGGAAGAATCCGCCGAGACACAGCATCATCAGGGTATAGGCGAAAACATAAAGCCGGGAGGGGCCGTATTTAATGATCGCGACGCCCGCCGCCAGCGTGACCGGCAATCCAACGATACTCATCGACAGCAGCGTTCCCGCCAGAGAGGATGACACATTCAGGCAGTAGACGCAGAAAAAGACAAACACCGTGTTGTAGATATCCTTCGCGGTGAAGGAAAAGAGATAGATAGCCAGGTGTTTACGGAATGCGCGCACCTTCAGGGTAGAGGCGTACTCTTTAAACAAGTTACCGAAGGCTGTGATTTTCTCTCCGAAGGTCGTAGGCTGCGTCTCTTTCTCGATTTCTGCCTGCATTTCCGGCGTTAACTCGCGCTCCCAGGTGACTTTCCAGGAAATGAATACGCAGAGGGTAAACATAACGGCAAAGACTACCCCGTTGATTAAATAGGCATCGGCGTTGTTCTCGCCCAGCCAGCCGATCAACAGGCCTGGAATAAAGGTGGCGAGAAAGGTGCCGGAGGCCGACAGGAACATTCGGCAAGTGGAGAGTTTGGTACGATCGTTAAAGTCTTTGGTCATCTCAGAGGGCAGCGTTTCCCATGGGATAAGCACCATTGCCGCGATAACTTCAAACGCCAGGTAGACCGCGAGATAGAACCAGAAATTCATACCGTTCATCCACAGCAGGATATAAACCAGCATGAGCGGCGCGCCAATCAGCAGGAAGAAGCGACGACGGCCAAATTTTTTACCCAGATAATTTTTATAGAAATGATCGGTGAAGCTGCCCATAAACAGGCTAACGATAGCATCAACAATACGGGCAATCGCCACGATTGAAGCCGCTTCAATCGGCGACAGACCGACAAAAGTGGTATAAAAAAAGAGAAGCCACGCGCCAATGACGGTAAAGGCGCCGCCGCCCATAATATCCGTCAGACCGTAGCCGATACTGACAGGAATGGTTACTTTTCTGTTTTTAAGGGTCATGGTTTATACCTGTCTCAGGCTTGTGAAAAACGGAAATAGCGGCGTGCGTTTTCTACGCAAATATCCCGAATCATTGAGGTAAGAATGTTTTTATCGTCAGGAACTTCTCCATTTTCCACCCATCCTCCAATCAGATCGCAGAGGATCCGGCGGAAGTAATCGTGTCGGGTATAGGAGACGAAGCTGCGGGAATCGGTGAGCATACCGACGAAGTTGGCCAGTAAACCCTGATCGGCGAGCGTATTGAGCTGATTGACCATGCCGCGGCGAGTATCGTTAAACCACCAGCCGGATCCAAACTGCAGCGGTGATTTCACGCCATCTTCGCCGCTCTGGAAGTTAGCGATCGCAGAGGCCACCACATCGTTATAGCCGGCATTGAGGTTATAAAGGATGGTTTTGGGCAGGCCATTGTTCTCGCCCATGGCGTTGAGGAGCGCATTCAGGCTTCCGGCGAGGAGCGTTTGATCGCCAACGGAATCAAAGCCGCAGTTGATGCCCACCTTCTTAAACATTGGTTTGTTATTGTTGCGAATTGCGCCAAAGTGAATCTGCATAGCCCACTCGCGCTGCTTATACATTTTGGCGAGTGCGATAAAAATTGCGCTATCCCACGCCTGCTGTTCGTCTTTTGTCAGGGCCTCGTTCTTCAGACGGCGCTGGAAAAGCGCGGCCAGAGCGGCTTCATCCAGAGGGTTGTAAACGATTTCCAGAGGACCGTGATCGGATATGCGGCACCCTACAGTGTGGAAAAAATCGATACGTGATTCCAGAGCGGCCAGAAAGTCTTGCAAAGAAGCGATACGAATTTGGGTTTTCTCCGCCAGACGGGAAATAAACGTCTGAAAGCTTTCTGGATCGGTATCAAAGAGTTCGTCAGGGCGGAAAGTCGGTAGAACAAGCGGAGAAAAATCACTATTTGCCGCCAGCCGCTGATGATATTCCAGATTATCCAGCGGCCCATCCGTTGTGCACAGGGCCTCGACATTTGAACGGCGTATTAACGCCTGAGGTAAGAATTCTTTGCGGCGTAATTGCTCATTACACCGCGTCATTATTTCATGCCAGTTACGGCTATTTAACGTGTCATCAATGTTAAAATAGTATTTAAGTTCCAGATGGGTCCAGTGATAGAGAGGGTTACCGAAGCAGGCCTCAACGGTTTGCGCCCATGCCGCAAATTTTTCTTCAGCGGTAGCGTTACCGGTGATTTTTTCCTCGGGAATACCATTTGCCCGCATCGCGCGCCATTTATAATGATCGCCTTCCAGCCATAACTGCGTAATGTCGGCGAAAGGTTCATTTTCCCAAATAGCCTTCGCCTCAAGATGGCAATGGTAATCGATAATAGGTTGCTCTCTCGCTATCTCAAGATAGAGTTTTTTTCCTGTCGGACTGCTGATCATAAAACTATCATTTATCAATGGCATAAGTTCTCCAGTAGACGCTGAACACGGTTTTTTTAGCCTAAAGCGCTGTCTGATTTAAATGGATATTGCTTTCTGATAGTGCCTGTGAGCGCCGACATTAAACCCTGCGTATAATTTTAGTCTACTACCATACAAGTGCAAATAGGAAATATGTGACTCAACTCATATTATTTAATGTCGGGCCATTGTGATAACGGTAAGGGGGAGGGGTAATTTATAACTGATGGTAAAAAAGAGGGGCGTAAATGAATTAAAATAGGCGCCATGCGCATTTTA
This sequence comes from Klebsiella grimontii, assembly GCF_900200035.1. GTDB lineage: Bacteria > Pseudomonadota > Gammaproteobacteria > Enterobacterales > Enterobacteriaceae > Klebsiella > Klebsiella grimontii. The sequence goes on along the minus strand of NZ_FZTC01000034.1, from coordinate 17,811 downwards.
TTTCACATATAAATAACAAGTTTTAATAGTGGTTCACTTATTAATATGATGCCTAAAACGTGTGGGACGTTAGAGAGATTTATTTTTTTTAAAATAACTATTGATCTAATAAAACTTACTGAATACTCTTTTTACTACTAGTATGGTAACTATCTCAATGATGAAGGCAGAAGTTAAAATGCAGATGACAATGCGCTGGTTCGGGCCGCAGGAAGATAAAATCCCGCTGGAGTATATTCGACAGGTGCCGGGGGTAGAAGGCGTCGTCGGGGCGCTTTATGATGTTGCCCCTGGCGAAGTCTGGCCGGTAGAAAAAATTAAGGCGTTGATTGAGCAGGCCCACGCCGCAGGCCTGAAGATGGAAGTCATCGAAAGCGTAAACATTCACGATGACATCAAAATTGGTTCAGCGGAACGCGATCGCTATATTGACAACTACAAGCAAACTATCCGTAACCTGGCGGGGTTTGGCGTAAAAGTCATTTGTTATAATTTCATGCCGGTCTTCGACTGGATGAAAACCGATATGAATTATGTGCTACCGGATGGCTCATTAACCATGGCCTTTGAGAAGCGCGGTATTGATAAGTCTCTGGAAGACGTCGTTAAAGAGGTACTGGAGAACGCGAACGGTTTTGCTTTGCCGGGTTGGGAACCTGAGCGTCTGGCGAAGGTTCAGGAGCTGTTCGCGCGCTATCGCGATGTCGATGATACCAGGCTTCGGGAAAATCTGTTCTATTTCTTACGTGAAGTCATTCCGGTATGTGAAGAAGTGGGCGTCAAAATGGCGATCCACCCGGACGATCCGCCGTATTCTATTTTTGGCCTGCCGCGTGTGGTAAAAAATCATGCCGATCTGGCGTTGATTTGCGATACGGTTGATTCACCCGCGAACGGTATCACCCTTTGTACAGGGTCGATTGCCGAAGATCCTGACAATAATGTCTATGAAATTCTGGCTGAATTTACCCGGCGTAAGCGTCTTCACTTTGCGCACGTACGCAATATTAAACTTATTAAAGACAAGGATTTTTATGAGTCGGCGCACCCTTCCGCGTACGGCTCTCTGGATATGTACCGCATAATGCAGGCTCTCCATGATAATGGTTTTGATGGTTATATTCGTCCGGACCATGGTCGCTTTATTTGGGGAGAAACCGGGCGTCCGGGATACGGTCTGTATGACCGCGCATTGGGCGTTACCTACCTGATGGGTCTGTGGGAAGCGCTGGAAAAGCAAAAGTAATTGATTGAAAAACCGGGGCGAATGTCCCCGGTACTCACCTTGCACGGATAATACAAAGCCCCTTGAGGCTTAGAGGCAGCTGATACTGGCTTGCCGTTGCTCTCTGCTCACCCTTTCTTCACAACTTCAATTGTTAGATTTATCGGTCTTTCCTGGCATTGTGCCTATCAGACATGGATTTATTAAGGTTATAGATAGGTTACCACCCCCTCGGGTTTCGCCCGCTAATGATAAAAATAACTATTATTAACTATCTGTTTATTAAGATAAATTTTACATAACGTGCTCGGTTTTATGATGTCAATCACATTTCCCCTATCGCCAACTTTAAATCTGTAAAAGTAGACGTTTGTCGACTTTTCATCTAAAAAGTTGGGGGAAGGGACTAGACAGGACCATTTTTAGGTTATCAAATGGTTAAATAACGTCATATTAAATGTGAATGATTGACCTTATGTATAAAAGGCCAACACGCTTTCCGCTGCGTTAAAGCGCGGCGGACATCCTGGGAGAAGTTATGCATTCCTCTGTTAATAAAAATGAAACTCGGACCTTTTTTGGTCATCCGTACCCGCTTGGTTCGCTGTTTTTCACCGAAATGTGGGAACGGTTCTCGTTTTACGGCATTCGTCCGTTACTGATCCTGTTTATGGCAGCCACCGTTTATGACGGAGGGATGGGGCTGGCGCGCGAGAACGCGTCGGCCATCGTCGGGATCTTTGCCGGGACCATGTATCTTGCCGCGCTGCCGGGCGGCTGGCTGGCGGACAACTGGCTCGGACAACGAAAGGCAGTCTGGTACGGCTCAATTCTGATCGCGCTGGGCCATCTCTCCATCGCCCTGTCGGCGGTGATGGGCGATAGCCTGTTCTTTATCGGCCTGATGTTTATCGTGCTCGGTTCCGGCCTGTTCAAAACCTGTATTTCGGTGATGGTCGGTACCCTGTACAAAAAAGGCGATGCGCGCCGCGACGGCGGCTTCTCGCTGTTTTATATGGGCATCAACATGGGGTCGTTTATCGCCCCGCTGATCTCCGGCTGGCTGATTAAATCTCACGGCTGGCACTGGGGTTTCGGCATCGGCGGCATCGGGATGCTGGTCGCGCTGATTATCTTCCGCGTCTTTGCCGTTCCGGCGATGAAACGCTATGACCGTGAAGTCGGCCTCGATTCCACCTGGAACAGTCCGGTAGTGAAACGAAACGGCGTCGGCGCATGGCTGCTGGCGCTAACGGTGGGCGTGGCGGTTATCATCGCGCTGATTGCCCAGGGCGTTATCGTGATTAACCCGGTGGCGGTCGCCAGCGTGCTGGTCTACGTGATTGCGGCGTCGGTGGTGCTCTATTTTATCTACCTGTTCGTCTTCGCCGGACTGAGCCGCAAAGAGCGCGCCCGCCTGCTGGTATGCTTTATCCTGCTGATCTCCGCCGCCTTTTTCTGGTCGGCGTTTGAGCAGAAACCGACCTCGTTTAACCTGTTCGCTAACGACTATACCAACCGTATGATCGGCTCCTTCGAGATCCCGGCGGTGTGGTTCCAGTCGGTTAACGCCCTGTTTATTATTCTGCTGGCGCCGGTATTTAGCTGGGCGTGGCCTGCGCTGGCGCGCAAAAACGTGCGTCCGAGCAGCATCACCAAGTTTGTTATCGGTATTTTATGCGCGGCGGCGGGCTTTGGCCTGATGATGCTGGCGGCGCAAAACGTCCTGAGCAACAACGGCGCGGGCGTTTCGCCGATGTGGCTGGTGGGCAGTATTCTGATGCTGACGCTGGGCGAGCTGTGCCTCAGCCCGATTGGCCTGGCGACCATGACGCTGCTGGCGCCGGAAAGAATGCGCGGCCAGATGATGGGGCTGTGGTTCTGCGCCAGCGCCTTGGGCAACCTGGCGGCGGGCCTGATTGGCGGTCACGTGAAGGCCGATCAGCTGGATATGCTGCCCGATCTGTTCGCACGCTGCTCCATTGCGCTGCTGATCTGCGCCGCGGTGCTGTGCCTGCTGATTGTTCCGGTTCGCCGGATGCTGGAAAACACCCGTAGCGACAAGCCGCAGGAGCCCGCGGCTAACGCGTAATCCCGCAAAAACCCGGCGCGTTCTGCGCCGGGTTTATCCCTTAACGGTAAACAATACCGCCATCGATCAGAATCGACTGACCGGTAACATAATCGGAATCCGGGCCTGCCAGATAAGAGACCAGGCTTGCCACATCGTCCGGCGTTTCGGCGCGGCCAAGGGCGATACCTTCAACGTATTTTTTATAGGTTTCACCCACCGGCGCACCGGTAATTTCCGCGAAGCGCTTATCGATTTCGGTCCACATCCCGGTTCCCACAATCCCCGGACAGTAGGCGTTAACCGTAATGCCGCGGCTGGCATACTCTTTCGCCGCTGCCTGCGTCAGGGCGCGTACGGCAAATTTGGTGGCGGAATAAACGCCCAGCAGCGCGAAACCATCGTGACCGGCGATAGAGCAGGCGTTGATGATTTTCCCTTTCTGCTGACGGTCGATGAATTTTTTCGCCGCCGCCTGAATGCCCCACAGGGTACCCTGAACGTTGATGCGCATGATGCGGTCTACTTCTTCAGGCGTCACATCGGCCAGCGCCTGAACCTGGGCGATCCCGGCGTTGTTCACGATAATATCAAAGCCGCCGAGCTGTTTTTCCGCTTCATCAATGGCGGCGTACACCTGCGCGCGATCGGCGATGTTAGCGACGAAGGTGGCCGCTTTACGTCCCAGCGCTTCCACTTCGGCGGCGACGGCGGCAATCCCTTCAGGGTTCACGTCGACCAGCATCAGCGACGCGCCGTCTTTGGCCAGACGCAACGCAATACCGCGGCCAATGCCCTGACCGGCGCCGGTTACCAGCGCAACTTTATTTTCGATAGCCATGTCTGTACTCACCTTGTACTGATTAATAAACTAGGGAGGCCCGCGGCCGATGTCGTCGTAGCCGCTGCGGCGAATGGCACTACTCTATCGGGCGCGATAAGCGTGGCCTACCCCCCTGATGGGGGGGATAATGAGCGTACGGACTGGATTAAGGAGTAATCGCAGTATGGCTTTTTTATCCTCGGCGGATGATGCGCTGACAGCGCTTGTTCATCAGGAACCTTTACGCTTCACGGGGACGCTGCCGCTTATCTCCACGCGCTTTACGCCGCCCCGTACGCCGGAAAGCCTGCTGTCGCGGGAGCGCCTGCTGCTGCGCCTCGACGCCGCCGTCTCCCGCCGTTTAACCCTGGTGCGCGCGCCCGCCGGATTTGGCAAAACCACCCTGCTGGCGCAGTGGTACCGGCACCGCCTTCGACAAGGGGATGCGCTGGCCTGGCTGAGCCTTGAAGAGGATGACAACGCGCCGCTGCTGTTTATACGCTATCTGCAGGAGGCGCTGCGGCCATTGTGGCAGGGGTGGAGCCCGTCGTTTCTGCAGCTGCTGCAAGGCGAGCTTCCGGCCGACCTCCCCTTGTTCTTTGCTGAACTCGTTAATCAGCTTAATCAGTGCCCGCATCCGCTGTACCTGATCCTCGACGACTATCAATGTATCAGCGACCCGGCGATTCATCAGGGAATGAGCTGGCTGCTGCACCATGCGCCGCCGGCGCTGCACCTGATTATCGGCAGCCGCAGTCAGCCGCCTTTAGCCCTGAGCCGTCTGCATATGCAGGATCAGCTGCTGGAGGTGTACGACCCCGAGCTGCGCTTTAGCCCCAGCGAAGCCCGCGCCTGGTTCGCCGGCGCGTCGGGGCTGGATCCGCAGGCGATCCCCCGGCTTATCGCGCTCACGGAAGGGTGGATCGCGGGAATGAAAATGGCCGCGCTCTCTGCGGACGCTTCCGCGGCGATGGGCCTCAGCGCCGGCTCACGGTCAATCTCCCGCTATCTGGATGAAGTCATTTTCGCGCCGCTGCCTCCCGAGGTGTTCGACTTCCTTTTGCAGACCTCGATGCTTAATCGCCTGCATCCGGACCTGTGCGACGTCGTCTGCGGCCGCAATAACGCCAGCGCGATGCTGGCGTGGATAGAGCGGCATAACCTGTTTCTTTCCGCGCTGGATGAAAGCGGCCTTTGGTTTCGCTATCACCCGCTGATGCGCGACGCGCTGCTGCACCGCCTGCGGCACAGCGGTGAGATTGATATTCGCCAGCTGCACGACCGCGCCAGCGGCTGGTTCGCCTCACAGCAGCTGTGGGCCGAGGCGATACGCCATGCGCTGGCCGCCGGGAAGTCGGCGGCGAAGGATGCGGAAGCCGGCGCGCAGTCGCTGGCGGAAGAGGGGGATATCGATACCCTGGTGCAGTGGATCCGCTATCTGCCTGCGAATCCTGACCCGTCGCGCATTGCGCTGCAGCTGAACCTGGCCTGGGCGCTAGCCCACCGCTTCCGGTTCAGCGAAGCCCGCCAGCTGCTGGACGCCATTGAGATGCAATCGGCGGCGCATGGCGAGGCGCTGGCCCACAGCGCGTGGGTTAAGCTGCGGGTGGTTCGCGCGATCTGCGAAGCCTTTGCCGACAATATCGACCGCAGTATCGCCATTGTCGAACCGCTGCTGCGCGAGGTGCCCTGCGGCGATATCTGGGTCGATGGTCTGGTGTGCAATATCCTCAGCTACTGCCATCTGGCGGACTCCCGGCCGCAACAGGCGCTGGAGGTGCAGCAGCGGGTATCCGGCGTTAGCCTCGCTAACCGCAACCTGTTCGTGACGGTTTACCGGGCGTTCGTCATGGCGCAGAGCTATCTGCGTCAGGGAAATCTCGCCGAAGCGGAACGCCAGGCGGCACGGGCGCTGCGCTACGCGGAGCGGCACGCCGGCGAGAACGCCAGCAGCGGCGCAACCCTTGCGCCCATCCTGGCGGAGATCGCCTGGGAGCAGGGGAAGGGAGAGCAAGCGCAAAGCCTACTGGTTCCGCGTCTGGAGACCATCGACAGCTTTTGTCCGCCCGATGGCCTTAGCCGCAGCTACATCGTTCTGGCCCGCCAGGCCCGGGAAACGGGGCGGCTGGCGGAGGCCGAATCACTATTACTGCATGCCGAAGGACTGGCGGCCCAGCGCGGCTGGCTGCGGGCGCAGGCGCCGCTGCTGGCGGAGCGGATCGCCGTCGCGCTTCACGCGGGCGACAAACAGGCCGCTGAGGCGCTGCTGCTTCGTCTGCAGAGCCTCAGCCAGACGGAATCCGTCGGCGGATATATCGCCATCGGCCAGAGCCGCCTCCTTATCGCCGCCGGCGAACCGCTGGCCGCCGCGCGGCTGCTGGATATGCTGGCCGGCGTGCGGGAAAGCAGCGGCGAGCGGCTGTTCGCCGTGCGTTTGCGGCTCAGGCAGGCGCTGGCCCTCTGGCGTGCCGGCGAGCGGGAGCTGGCGATGGCTATCTGCCGACCGGCGCTTGCGCGCGCGCTGCATCAGGGGCTATGGCGCAGCCTGCTGGAGGGGAGGGAAGAGATGGCTGCGTTGCTGGCTGAAATACACAAGCGCGGCACGGCGGATGATGCGCTGACCGCCGATATCGCCGTTTTGCTGTCGCGCTTCGCCGCCGCCGGGATCGTGATTGATAGCGCCCGCCCGCAGCCGCTCGCCCTGCGGTTGACCGAACGGGAGCAGCAGACCCTGAGTTTGATTGCCGACGGCTATTCCAATAAGGGCGTCGCGCGCGAGCTGGGTATTTCGGCGGAAACCGTCAAGTGGCACCTTAAGCAGCTGTATGAAAAGCTGCAGGTGAAGGGGCGCATCCAGGCGGTAAACCAGGCGCGCGAATGGCGCCTGTTAGGCTAGCGCAATGGGGCGTTCTCGCTCAGCGCCGGGCCGCGGTAATCGCCGCCCAGCGCTTTAATCAGGGTGATATCGGTGCTGAGCCGCTGGGCCTGGATATCCAGCAGCAAAAGCTGCTGCGCGATAGTCGGGCGACGCGCCTCCTGCGCCGCATAGTAGCTGACCAGCCCGCGCTGATGGTGCGCGCTGGCGCTGCGGGTGGTCACCATCGCCGCCGTCACTTTCTGCTGCTGCAGCGCGGCCTGCTGGTTCAAATCGTTCAGCTGGCTGGAGCTAATCGCCACGTCGCGCACTGCGTCCAGCACCGCCTGGTTGTACTGCTTAATCAGGATATTGCTCGCCGTACGCGTCGATTTCAGGGTGGCGTTTAAGCGCCCGCCGTCAAACAGCGGTAAATAGAGCCCCGGCAGTATGTTGATCTGCTGGAAGGAGGACTTAAACAGGTCGCCGACGCTCAGCGCGTTGTAGCCCCAGAAGGCCTTGATATCAAAGTGCGGGTAAAAGGCCGCTTTTGCCGCGTCCACCTGGCTCATCGAGGCGCTGACGTAGCCGCGCAGGGCCTGGAGATCCGGGCGGCGGGCCAGCAGCTCAAACGAGAGCGAGTCCGGGAGCGTTTCCTGCAGCGCCGGCAGCGCCACCGGGTGGATCTCCGGCATGCTATGCGCATCAGCGCCGATCAGCGCCCGCAGGGTTTCCCGATACTGCGTTATCGTTCCCTGCGCCGTAATCACCTGCTGCTGCGCCGCCAGCAGTTCATCCTGGGCGTTGGCGACATCGACGCTATCCTCGACGCCGCGCGCGGTACGATGCTCATGGGCCTGCACCGAGAGACTGGCGATGGCCTCCAGTTGGTTGAGTAATTCGATTTTCTGGAAGGTTGCCTGCATCGCGAAATAGAGCTGGGCGACGCTGCTGGCGAGATCCAGCTCGATACCGGCGGTCTCCGCCTGGCGGGCGTTCTTTTCGCCAATCGCGGCGGCGACGCGGGCGCGGTCGGCGCCCCATAAATCGATATTCAGCGTTGCCCCGACGCCGACCGTATTCAACGTGTACCAGGGGCCGTTTTTATCCACCGGCAGGGAGAAGGAGTAGGGCCAGGTGAACTGTTTATTGGTCACCCGCAGGCGGTTTTGCGCCGCCACGGCGGTAGCCTGAACGCCCATTGCCGACTGCGCCAGCTCCACCGTGGACTGCGATTGTGAAATACGCAGCCGCGCAGCCTGCATAGTGGGTGAATTCTGCAACGCGCGGTTGACCAGCATATTGAGCTGGGGATCTTGATAGCCTTCCCACCATCGCGCCGTCGGCCAGCCGCTGTTCGCGAGGTGGATCACCTGCGCCAGCTCGGCCTGCTGCGGGTTGACTAGCGGCACCTGGCCGGGATCGTCCTGGATTAACGCGCACCCGGTTAACAGCGTCAGAGCGAAGGCAAGCGCCGAGGTACGCCAGACGCGCGGAGGAGGAGTGATTTTTATCATGAGCGGGTTGCCTGTCGCGGAATAACGGAGGATGCAAAGGGCCACGTTGGCAGCGCTGCCAACGCGTTGACCAGCGGCGCGCCAAACGGATTCGCCGGGTCCGGGAGAAGCGCCTGAGAGCGTTCTGCGGCGGTTTGCTGCGCGTCGATACCGGCGGCGTAGTCCTCAAGTCGCGGGGCGCAGCGGGCTAAAAAGGTATCCCCCGGCGCCGCGTACAGGCGATAGCCTTCACTGAGGCGCAGGATCTCTTCTGCCTGACGAAAACTCGCCCGCGTCGGCCAGTTTTTGGCTTCCGGCCACGGGTGGGCGTAGGTTCCCAGCGGCTCGGCGGACACCCGGTTGATTAAGGTTTCGCTCTCGGTCAGCGCGGCAAAGAGCGGTACCAGTTGAACCTCATCGTCGCGGGCGGCGAGGGTTTGCGCCAGCTGGCGATACAGCTGCGCCAGCCGCGCTTTAAGCTGCGGCACTTCGCTATCCGGCCACAAATAGAGATGAACAATTGAGGAAACCAGCACGCCGAGCAGGATACCGATAACCCTGTCGCGCAGTTCGGTGAGGTTACTGAGCGGGCCAAACCAGCTGAGAAACGCCAGCGCGAAGGTAAAGCCTATCTGGATCCCGGCGTAGGCAATGCGTTCCGAACCTGCAGCAATCCACGCGGATAACGCAAAGACCGGTAGGGTCATTGCCAGCAGGCCGCTCAGCGAATCGGTCCAGGGCTGCACAAAGACGATTAATAGCAGCGCAATCAGCGTGGCCAGCAGCGCGCCGCCGATGCGTAGCCACGTTTTCTGCATGGTGGCGCCCAGGCCCGGCTGGGCGACAATGACGCAGCTCAGCATAATCGTGTGGATGCCCTGCCAGTCGGCGGCGGTATAGAAAACGTAGCAGAGCAGGGTCGCCAGCAGCGTTTTCAGGGCAAAGTGCAGATAGGCTGGATTAGACCACGCGTCCGGCAGAAGCAGCGGCGCTTTTTCCACTTCGCCCTGCGGCAGCGGGATGACTTCGCCGCGCGCCAGCCGCGCCAGCACCTGGGCCATTTCTTGCAAAATGGCGCTGTTGGCGCCGTCGCGCGGGACGGGAAGAGGCTGGAAATCCGCGGCGGTGGAGAGATTATCCGCCAGCGCATTCAGTTCGCAGGCGATGCGCTGGCGCGCGTCGGGATGGTCATGACCCGGCTGTAGCAGCGTGGCCAAATGATAGCAGCGCAGCGCGGCACCCATCAGCGACTGCCAGGTTTGCGGGCTGGCGGCAATCTCCGGCGTGGCGCGCGCGGCCTGCTGATACAGGGATTGCAGCTGGTTAAACTGTCCGGCGAGCGCTTTGAAGGTAGGCTGCTCCTCGCCGGGCTGGGTAAGAGCCCTCGCCGTCTGGCGCAGCATTACCACCAGATGAGCTTTAAACTGATAGCCGGGAAAGGCCTGCTGGAAGCAGGCATTGACCAGCAGCGTCACCACAATGGCGGTATTGATCGCCACCCATAGCCACAGCAGCAGGCGTACCAGAATTTCGCTCTGGCTGGTCATCGACGGGAAGGTCTGGGCGTAGATAACCGCCAGCGCTACCACGAAAAACGCCAGCCCCAGCTTACCCAGCACCCGCATCAGGTAAATCGCGCAGAAAAACAGGGCTACCGAAGCGACCAGACGGATCAGCGGGTAGTCGTAGGTCCACTTGATAATCAGCAGAACGCCGCCGAGCGCGACGCTGACGGTGAGCACGAAAACCACGCTGACCAGCTTAATCATCAGCACGTTAGGCTGGCTGACGTAAAACACCACGATCAGCGCCACGGCGAGGAAGGGAATATGCAGCGTCATAAACAGCACGATCAGCACCGCGCAGCTGAGCGTCAGGCGCAGGGTGTAGTTCGCCCGCCCCGGCGCATCGCGGAGTTCACGGGTGAGAAATGGCCACAGGCTCTGCATCCCGTCTCCTTATTGCGGCTGGAGAACGGCGCTGGCGGAGGCGCCCATACGGAACAGGGCCGGGTCGGGGTCTTTGACGGCGATTTTGACCGGGAAGCGCTGGGAGACGTGGACCCAGTTGATACTCTTCTGGATGACCGGCAGGCCCTCGATGACGCTGCCGCCGTCGGGCAGAACGCCGGTGCCGACCGAGTCGACCACGCCCTCGAAGGTGCGGCCGTGGTTGGTCATGACGGTGATTCTGGCCGGAACGCCGGGCCGCACGTTCTGCAAGTCGGTTTCGCGGAAGTTCGCCACCACGTACCAGTGGTCGTCATCCAGCAGGGTAAAGACCGGCTTAAGGGCGGAGGCGTACTGGCCGATCGTCGTTTTCAGCGCTACCACCACGCCGTTAAACGGCGCGCGGACTTCGGTAAATTCGAGATGCAGCTCGGCCAGCGCAATCTGCGCGAGGATCCCCGCCCGCTGCGCCACCATGGCATCAACGCCGGTCACGGCGGCGGAAGCCTGTTTCGCCTGCAACAGGGTGGCCTCCAGTTCGGCGCGCGCCGCTTTTTCGGCCGTTCGCGCCTGATCAAGATCTTCTTGTGAGGCAAACCCTTGCGGCACCAGCGGTTCAAGACGAATGCGTGAAGAGGTGGTCTGCTTAACCAGCGCTTTAGCGCGTTCAACGGCGGCGCTGACCGACTGCGCGTTGTACTCCTGCGCTTTGATCGTGCGCTGGGTCAGCATAATCTGCGCATCAAGCGTGGTCAGCCGCGCCTTGGCATCATCAAGCATCGCCTGGTAGGGACGCGGGTCGATGCGGAACAGTAGATCGCCTTTTTTCACCCGCTGATTGTCGCGAATCGGCATCTCGACGATCCGCCCGCTCACTTCCGGCACCACGTCGATGGTGTCGGCATACACGTAGGCATCGTTGGTTTCCGGCGAGGTTTGCAGCTGCCAGATAACCACAATCAGCGCCACGATAGCGGCGAGAACGAGCGCCAGCAGGGGCCATTTTTTGCGGATAACGCTTGAGCGGGATTGAGTCATAGGTATCTAGTTTACGAAGAACAGGAACCACAGAATCGTGGCGAACAGGAACATCAGCGCCAGATAGCTGAAGACCAGCGGAGAAAATCGCGACTGCCATCCTTGACGCACAATCAGGATATGGCAGGGAATAAGTAATAGCGAGGCGCCTAATAAGCAGAAGAACCAGCCTGGAAAGGCGGCGCCTAATACCGGAATCGCTGGGGATAATGAGCAGCCGGTGAGCGTAAATAGCGAGAATAAGAGCGAAGGGCGCGCCAGCTTTACAATGCGATTCAAGACTAAATACCTGAGTGCTCGGGTTAGGATGGAATGAGTTTAATCTCACTGCCGGGGAAATTAAAGATGGATATAACAGAAGTGTCCGTATTTTATCGGCAATCAGAACATTTTCTTTGGCTAAAGAGTGCATAGAAAATCATTCATTCTGCATTAACGGCGTGCGGCTACCGAAATAAAATTTCACCCGTCGCCGATAGTCAGCGGTTGTTGGCAGGGCTATGCTTAAAGACAAAGCTATAAAAAATAGTCAGAACTGAGGCAATGTCATGGATAAAGAACTACTGGACGCGGGCTATCGCGCCTATACCGGCGAGAAGATCGATGTCTACTTTAACACCGATATCTGTCAGCACTCGGGCAACTGCGTGCGCGGCAGCGCGAAGCTTTTCAACCTGAAACGCAAACCGTGGATCGTCCCCGATGAAGTGGACGTGGCCACGGTGGTTAAGGTTATTGATACCTGCCCGAGCGGCGCACTGAAGTATCGCCAAAAATAAGCGAGGAAACGATGGAAATACTGGAAGGTCATAATAAGTTTTACGTCAATGACGCCGACGGGAATCAGGTGGCGGAAATTGTTTTTGTGCCCACGGGCGAGCACCTCAGCATTATTGAGCATACCGATGTCGACCCCAGCCTGAAAGGCCAGGGAGTAGGGAAAAAGCTGGTGGCGAAAGTGGTGGAAAAAATGCGCGGCGAGCAGCGTAAAATTATTCCACTATGCCCGTTTGCCAAACATGAATTTGATAATACCCGCGAGTACGACGATATCCGCGCCTGAAATAAATGCGCCAGCGCGCTGGCGCAACTATTTTAGCCTGGTGCGGCTGGCGACGTATTCTGGCGATTTTTCATTCGTCGATAAGGCTCAGATTGCGACCGGATAAAAGCTGGTGGATAAGGTCACTGACGTTTTCCCGCTCCACCGGCGGCGAGATGAGATAACCCTGAAAACGATCGATTCCCAGCGCTTTCAGTCGGTTGAATTTATCCAGGCTGTCCACGCCTTCGGCAACACAGCGGCTACCGGTTAGCTGGCAGTAGTAAAGCAGGCTTTTGATCAGAGCCAGGGCGTGAGGATCGCGCTGCATATCGTTGACGATGCTCATATCCAGCTTATAGGCGCTGAAGCTGACCGATCTCACCGGAAACATGACGCTACTTTGTGAAAAGCAGTCATCGAGCATAATGGCAAAGCCCTGCTTGCGTAGCCGGGAAATATTGTCGGCAATTTTACTCTGCAGGTTGAGGTCCAGGGTTTCAGCAAATTCCAGTACCAGCCTCGAGGACAGATGGGGCTCGCGCAGCTGCTGGCGCGCGGTCTCCAGCATGCGGATCAGGTTGTCATTGCTGGCGATAGCGGCGGGAATATTGACTGAGAAATAAAACTCACCTGGATGTAAATTGATATTCTCCACGGCCTCGCGAAGCACAAAGGCCGTCAACACCAGCCAGGCGTACGCGGAACGTATCTGCGGTAAAAACTCGCCGGGAAGCAGAACCTGTCCTTTTTGCCGCCAGCGAGAGAGGATCTCTAACCCTTTTAGCCGCATCCGATCGTCAGTGATGGGCTGGAAAACCGGGAAAATTTGCCGACAGTGAATCGCGTGGACAAATTCGCGCTCAAAGGCGGAAAGCGCGGCATCCGGCTGGCTCTTCTGCCCTTTTGTCTGGCTCCCGGGGAAACGGGTTGCCAGCTGAGGATAATGTTCCACCATTTTTTTCAGTCCTGCGGTTCGCTGGTTATAAAGCGTTTTGTGACTAATGCCGCGGCGCTTTGCCTGGGCGTTGACGCTGTATCCGCTGAGTAGACCGAGAATGGCATTGAGCTCCGGCCGGGTGAGCCCGCCAGGGCGCTTTCCGCCGAGGCGTATCTCTTCGTCGGCAAGCTGCTTAAGCGAAGGATATCTTTGCAGAATGTAGTCCTGGAGCACTGCGGTCAGGCTGGGGACGGGCAGGTCCGAGGCGGCGGATCGCACTTCAGAAAGTAAATGGTGATCGATGACCTGATGCAGCAGCGTATGCCACAGCCAACTGGCCGGGCTGCGGCTAAGGATCAGCATCGGCAGCGGCGTTGCCGAATGTTCGAGAAACGCAGCGGCTTGCTGTAGGGTGGCGAGCAGCCTGGCCGGGGTTTCCGGCAGAAAAACGATGATGCGGCGAATGTCCGCGTCGCCGGGAAGCGTCGTCGCATCCGACGGCAGCACAACGGGCTGCATGCTGTTGGCCATCATCACTTTGACTAATCCATCGGCGACCAGCGAGCAGGGCGAAAGAATATAGTCCATTCCCGTTCTATCACGCGCCGCTGGCGCGTTACTGGTAAACAAAGGTCACCCCAATAATGGATTGCACGTTGCCCGCGGTGACCTGGCCGCTGGTACGCGCATAGGTTGCGGTGAGTCCCAGGTTGACCGCGGAGGTGCCCACGGTTCCCATGGAGACGGTACTGTTTGAACGCAGGATGGTGCCATTGCGCAGTAGCTGAACGCCAATGCCCTGAGCCGGTGAGGCGGAGGAGGTATTGGTGAAAACGGTGTTGGCGCTATCCGCCGTGGTGCCGGAGAGGTAAAAACCTATCTTTTGATTTTGCCCGCAGCGTACCGTGAGCGGAACAGCGGTCGAACCCGGGTACTCAGGCAGCGTTACCGTGACGTTGCGAGCGGAAACATCGCAGCCGCCCGTCGGGATGATCACGCTATTGTTGGCATAGATGTTCCAGGTAAATTTTGAGGTACGAACGTTACCGCCGCCGTTGATATCGGAGCCCACCTGATACATCACCAGCGTAGCGATATGCGAGCCGGCGCTTATCGCCAGTCCGGAGGCGGTGGATATTGGCGTCAGGTAGAGCTGGGTATTCCAGCTCGTGTAGTTACCGGAAGTAAAGTTGTGGCTGGCAGTTGGGGAATTTAGCGGGAAACTGTAGCTAACCCCGTAATATTTTAAAGAGCCCGTGAAGTTGGTAAGCAGGCCGCTATAGGCCGATCCCTGTAGCATGCTTACCATGTCGTTGCGCCTGTCCGGTGCGTCATTTTTACAATAAATCGAACTGGATAAGTCGACGACCAGGTTCTGCCCGGCCCCGAGGCTTGGCTGCAGGTTAACGTAGACGTTGGATACTTTTCCGCCGGAATCGCTATTTAATATGGTGCCGGTGGAGTCGTAGCAGGTATAAGCTCTGACGCTGGTGGAAAAGCCCGCTAACACAATCGCTAGCCACAGCGCCTTGACCAGCGCCATACGACATCTAAGGGGGGCGGTAATCCGCTGATTCATAACGTTCTCCTGCCTTATAGCCAGGTGTAGGTGACGTTAATCACCGCCTGGATTGTTCCTTGCGTTGGCCCGCCGTTAACCGTCAGCGCCCTGACGCGCAATGGAAAGCGGGTGGATTGCGTGGCATCGTTGACGGCCACCGTTTTGCTTGTGCCGTTGTTAAACCGGGCTCCGCTGGTGTCCTGCAACTCCAGCTGGAGGTTGCCCGCCGTTCCCTGATTTTTGTAGTAGCCCGTGCTGTCCGCCGTTCCGCTGAAGGTGGCGGT
Source organism: Klebsiella grimontii (assembly GCF_900200035.1). Lineage (GTDB taxonomy): Bacteria > Pseudomonadota > Gammaproteobacteria > Enterobacterales > Enterobacteriaceae > Klebsiella > Klebsiella grimontii. The sequence goes on along the minus strand of NZ_FZTC01000034.1, from coordinate 2,528 downwards.
GACCCGCGAGGTGCCGACCGGACAGTTGCTGAGATCGAGGGTGACGTCATGCCAGCCTGATGCCGAGCCGGGTGAAAGCATGTTAAAGGTGTATAAATCACCGAGGTCAACGGTGGCCTTCGGGGTGGTGATGGTGCAGGGTTTGGCCACCACTTTACCGTTAACGGTAATGGTCACGTCGGCGGCGCGGGGGGCGCTGGCGAAGGCCATCATTACCGCCAGCAGCCAGGGTGCATGAGTCCATTTCATTTCAGCCTCCGGTTACTGAAATTCAAGCGTGAAGGTTGCGGTGGCATTAACGTGTCCTGCTGTAATCGGGACGCGCGCGGCCATCAGCCGGGCGTAAAAGTTCAGGGTGTTGGTCTGCCCGGGTTTCAGCGTGGTCCACGCGATGTTTGACGAGGGGGCGTTGAGCAGCAGGGGGGCCCGGCTGCCGTTAAGGATCTGCACGCCGATGCCGGACGCTGCCGATACGCCGCTGTCCAGCTTAAGCAGGCTGGTGTTGTCGCTATCCGCTATGCCGGTAAAGCCGACTTTAACCGCGGTGACGGAGCCGCCGCAGGGCGACAGCACGATGCGAAACGGCACCAGCGGCGTGGTCGTGCCGACGGCATTAAACTGTCTGGCGGCGTTATTCATCAGATCGACGGTAAAATCTTTTGACTCACCTGCGACGGCGCAGGTGTTATCCCTGACATATCCGCTAATCGTGATGGTGCTATCGGCGGCAGGAGTGCTGAAGGAGACCAGAGAGAGTATGGCGCCCAGCAGATACAGGTTTTTTCTCATCATCATGGTTTCCTTAGCGGCACGCTGCCGACAGCTGGCTTAACGCCTGGTTCTGGCTTTCCGGCGGCAGACGGTAGTCGGCTTCACAGCTGGCATCGGGCCCGTCTCCCCACTTCGCGCGCACCTTGCCCGCCATCGGCATTCCGCTCAGATAGACCTGACCGTTATCGGCGACGATGCTGCTATTCTGGCTATCGACAGCGGCGGCTATGGCGCCAAAAGGAACCGGTTTACCGTTGTGGGTCAGCGTCATCAGCAGTTTCATGCCGACGCTGGCCTTAAATTCAGCGCGCGCAATCGCCCCGTGGGTGGGCACAATACTGACCACCGCATCATCAAGGTCGACGTTGTTGGCCAGCGTATTGGTGTTCAGCGCCACCCGGTTTTCCCGGTATTCGGTGGCGTAGGGCAGAACGGCGTAGCCGCGCCAGTCGGTCCGTACCCCGGTCTGGTTTTCTACCTTCACGCCATCCGCTCCGGGGGCTTTGATCAGCACCACCGTGTCGTTCATCGGCTGGCTCAGGGTGATGCCATCAGCGTGGGCCAGCACGCCGCCGCTCAGGCCGTAGTAGAGCTGTTTGATACCGTCGCTGCGGCTGTAGCCGACGTTGGCGTTACCGTAGCCGCCGCGGTAATTCAGCGCCGCGTATCCGGTGCCGCCGCTGTTGCCATCGCCGCCGCCGGCGTAGCCGGTCTGTACGCTGTAGCTCAGGTTGTTGTCCTCCAGCAGCGTGCCGTACAGCCCCGCCATGCTGGTGGTCCTGCCGTTCAGATCGTTGGACATGCTGTAGCTGGCGTTTCCGTTTCTCCAGGCGGAGGTGCTGTCGGAGCGCATCCAGTGGCTGAACGGGATACTGATGTTGAGCGCCAGCATCTGGTCACGACCCTGCTGCCAGGCGTTTTTGGTCAGGCTGTAGCTCAGGGTCCAGTTGATATCGTCGACGGCGGCGTTAAGCCCGGCCTGGAGCTGCTGGTCGGCGCTGTTGGTTCCCCAGTAGGTCTGGTGGCTGCCGCTCAGGTAAAGCGTGGCGGTACGCCCCAACTGCTGGGTAACGCTGAGCTGTACTTTGCCGCGCTTGTTGTACGCGAGGTTGTAGTAATCGGTGAACTTCGGCTTCATCTGCATCACACCGTCCTGGGTCTCGACGTTGTAGCCGCTCATCCGGCTGTAGGTGGTGTCGGCGAAGCTGAAATAGCCGCGCGTCGAGTAGCGGTAGCCCACCAGTTGAATATTGGTGCCGGTATCCGTCAGCGACTTGTTATAGAGGAAACGTACCGACTGCCCCTGACGCTCGCTGTCATCGGGCAGGGTGGCGTTGGCCTGGGTGATATCCAGCGACAGCGCCCCCAATTGGCCCAGATTTTTGCCGACGCCGAGGTTAAAGGCGCGGTAGCGGTCCGCCAGCTGGGTGCCGCCGTACAGCGTCCAGCCCCCCGGGAGACCACGCATTACGGTGCTTTGGAAGAACTTTGGTTTGTCCTGCCGATCGTTACCGCTGCGGTACTCCCCGGCGGTGACGGCATAGCGGGTATGGCCCTCGCGCTGGAGCACAGGAACGGACGAGTAAGGGACGGTGAAGACCTGGCTGCTGCTGTCGGCCTCTTTGATGGTCACCTGCAGATCGCCGCCATTGCCGGCGGAGTAGAGATCGTTGATGGTGAACGGGCCGGGCGGCACCGTGCTCTGGTAAATCTCATAGCCGTTCTGCTTCACCGATACCTGAGCGGTGCCGCGGGCA
>NZ_FZTC01000033.1 GCF_900200035.1 Klebsiella grimontii | reverse complement strand
ATTAAACCCTGACTCATAAGCAATGGAATCTTTGTCTCTGATTTCAACAAAACCTTCATCAAACACACGGCACCATAAGCTCAAGTACGTTTGAGACACTGGGGAACCGGTACCAGCTAAGTGATCAATGATACGGTTGATGTAATTTAATGTTCTTGGAACGGTCGTAAAACCTTTATGCTCAGCCCTATTCCATATATTTAAATCATCAAGTTCCTCACCCCATAGTTCTTCAAGCAGCTCTTCTCTTCGTTTTGACAAAGAGCGTCGTCCAGATCTTTTTGCTCGTTCTGACATATCAATCATCCTTACAGCCAGTCAATACACTTATTCTCTACAAAAATTCATTTTATTTCAATGAGTTATACGAAAACATTCAAAAACAAAGAGTCAAAGGTCAATACAACACACACTACAAGATATGAAATAAATTACAAAAAAATAATTGAGATGTAATATATATTACATTAAGCGCTTTATAAAACAGTAAGTTACAGCACATTTTGTACTCGCTGTTCTGATTGTTATCATATTGTTCTCATTGTGCTCGCGGTACTCAAAAGGGGTATGCAAAGGGGGGCAGATAATATGGATGGGCATAAAACTAAGTTAGTAAAGCTACTTGAGTGCATTTACCATAACGCCTCATTACGCGCACAGCTCAAACGCTCTAGAAACGATTCTGTGGCGTAACCCATCAAATCCTACGTCTTGCCCCCTGAAAACGTCTCAAAATCGCACCAGGGCGTTTTACGGGCATGAATTGTTATGCACCAGACTGACTGGTGGCGGATTTCAGCATGAATTCAGGCCAGACAACTCAAAACCCGCACCAATCCAGACTGAAAACGGTGAACGGGGACGCAATTTATTGCGTGGCCGTGAAGCGTTGCCGGCGCAGCCGGAAAACCGGTTTTCAGCACGTTCAGGAATCCGGTTCGTCGACGGCCGGCAATCACGTTATGGCAAGTCACCGAACGACTCACCACACGATTCACCGGCGACTCTTCACTAGAGTCGTACCCAGAGTCGCCACGTCTAAAAAACAACCAAACGGAGAGTCGGGTCTAGAGTCGGGTCGTTATTAACTCATTGTTTTTATAGTCCTGAGTCGTTACCGACTCTATGACGACTCGCCGGGGACTCTATGACGACTCGTCATAGAGTCGGATCTATATAAATCAAATTTAAAAAACGAAATTTCACCAACTTAAACTACTGATATTAAATACAAATCCGCAAAATGTTAATTTTGCGTGGGGTGTGGGTATTTTTAGTGGTGAGGAGCGTTCAGAGATCTGGCGATTTTTGGGAAGGTTCAGGAACTCCCCGGGATGGCCGGAGAGGAAAACTGAAGCATGACGGGGTCAGGATTTTTTCCAGAATTTCCACCATGGCGCCGGGGATTCAGTTAATTTTGCCTGGTGATTTTCAAGAAGGAGCATGGCCTGTTTCAGGCTGTCGATGTGCGAATCCTTGGACAAAAGTAAGGTGTTCAGGTGTTCAATCTCCTGTTTCAGATGACGAATCACCTGTTCACTCTGGTCAACAGAGGCTGTATCACGCTGTCTAGAGACCTGTCCAGAATGGTGTTCACCCTTCGGGTGTTCAAAGGGACCAAAGACACGTAAAAGCTCTGAAGTATCTACCATTTTTGCATTACGTTCACCGCTACAGGTGGACAGGTCACCCGCTTTAATTAACCTGTGCAGTGTTGTTCTACTCTTACCCGTCAGTCGGGCAGCCTCACTAATAGACACTCTGGCCATCAGTTACCATCCTGTAATGCATCCAGTCTCAATGACAGTGTACGAAAAAGATGCTCCGCATCATCGTGGAGTTTCTCACAAAGGTCGGCCTCAGCATCAAGATCAAGCTCGTTAAGCTTCTCCAGCAGGAGCAGAGACTGATCCTGGATGAATTTAGCCATGTTCAGCGCTGTTTTCTGTTGTTTCGTCATAAGAGGCCTCAGAGCGTCAGTGCTCAGTGTCAAACCAGTCTCTTTTCCGCTTCCTCGCTCACTCAGTCGCTACGCTCCGGTCGTTCGGCTGCGGCGAGCGGGAGGAGCATGCGTAGAAAAGCTCGAGAGAACCGAGCGGAAAAAGGAGGAGAAAAAGGAAAGGCCGCACAGCAGCCGTTTTTCCATAGGCTCCGCCCCCCTGACGAGCATCATAAAATTTGACGCTCAAATCAGTGGTGGCGAAACCCGACAGGACTATAAAGATACCAGGCGTTTCCCCCTGGCGGCTCCCTCGTGCGCTCTCCTGTTCCTGCCTTTCGGTTTACCGGTGTCATTCCGCTGTTATGGCCGCGTTTTCTCATTCCACGCCTGACACTCGGTTCCGGGAAGGCAGTTCGCTCCAAGCTGGACTGTATGCACGAACCCCCCGTTCAGTCCGACTGCTGCGCCTATTCCGGTAACTATCACCTTGAGTCCAAACCAGAAAGGCACGACAAAACGCCACTGGCAGCAGCCACTGGTATCTGGTTCGCAGAACAAAGAAGTCTTGAGGTGTTGAAGTGTGAGGCGGACTACGGCTACACTGTTAGAACGAATTCGGTTTCTGTGCTCTGCGAAAGCCAGTTACCACGGTTCAGAAACTTGCCGGTTAATGAACCTTCGAAAAAACCACCTTGCCGGGTGGTTTTTTCGTTTACAGAGCAAAAGATTACGCTGATGAACAGCCAGGAGTCAACAATACTCACAGCTTGTTGTGGTTGCTTATCTGGCTACTTATAGTTATTTTTCAAACAAAGATGTTGTATAGTGATACTACACGTTAAGCAGAGGCTATAAATATGAGTTACGTAGCAGACACCAAAGCCAGAAATGAAGAGGCTAAATTGGTTCGCGAAGAAACATCATCAAACAGCCGCAAACCTTCCAACAAAGGCCTGCTTGCCTTTATTGTTGCTTCCGCAGCTGTCGATGATTTCGAGCAGAGAGGCCGTATACACGGCGCTTAATCTCGGCTTGGAATGTCCATATACATAGCATTCTTCACAAACCGGCTGTATACCGTCCTTTTTTCAAATCCTAACTTTCTGTAGTGGTTTTCGACCTTCTCATTTACAGGGTTGAAAATTGCTACATGGTCAGCGCCAACCCGCTGTCCTACAGCAATCGCAACCGCAACCGCAATAGCGGCTATTTGCTTTTCCAAAGGGTGCTTTACAGGACACGCTTGCAAATAATTCATTCGGACAGTTTTCTTTCCTCGGGTGACCAGACCAAGAGAGAGTCCACATAGAATCCCATCACCCCAAATTGCCAGATCAAACTTCTTACATCGTTTAATCCGCTTGGCGACCATTCTATCCCACTGCCATTCTCCATGTTTTTGCTTAGCTGATTTCCCCATCCACTCCGAAGACCATGCAGATAAAGCCTTTTTATCGATTGGAGATAAACGCAGTTCAATCCCAGCTAAGACACCAGCTTCAACGTATGTAGCAACGACCTCATCAAATGCTTCTTGATAAATTTTAAGGTATCGCTCACGAACCCCACAAAATGTACTCATTCCCACTTAGCCCCCACCTCTTGCATTCGAGAAAATAGAGCGTTATACCGCTCATCTTTACTCATACCATTTGATTCATAATGACTTTTTATAATACTTAGTGGATTCAGCATTAATACATAGTGAAACTCACCAGACGTGCCTGCCTTTGTCTTGATGAGCCCTAACTCACGCAGTTTCCTCATCCGACTCATCCATGTAGTCACAGCTCTCTGCCC
>NZ_FZTC01000001.1 GCF_900200035.1 Klebsiella grimontii | reverse complement strand
CCTATCGACCAGCTTACAACCAGGCCATCAAAGCAGTCGATAACCGGCGACAGATAGACTTTTCCAGCCGGAAGCTGGAACTCCGTAATATCGGTCAGCCACTTCTCATTTGGCCTGCAGGAACTAAAATCCCGGGCGAGTAAATTTTCCGGTGCCGGGCCGATTTCGCCACAGTAAGAGTTGTATCGTCGTCGCCTGGTGCGCTTAACAACGAGCTGCTCTTCTGCCATCAGTCTGCGGACAACCTTTTCAGAAATAACCCTGTTGTTACCGCGAAGCATCGCGTGAAGGCGCCGATAGCCGTAACAGCGGTAATTCTCCTCAAAGATATCGGCCATGATCACGCGTATTTCCGCATACTTATCGTACAGACGTTTTGGTAAAAATAACAGCTGCGGGCAAGTTGCAGAACGCTTAGCAACTCAGCAACGGGGTACTTTTTCTTAAGGGCATCAACTATCAGGGTTTTCTCCCTGTTTTTCAGTTTCAGAAAGCTGACGCCCAGATCTTTTTTTATCAGTTCATTCGCCTTTGTCAGTATGTCACGTTCGAGCTGCAGCTGATGAACCTGCTTCCTGAGACGCTGGATTTCACCGAGTAAAGCATCCTGATTTTTATCCTGAGGGGCTGACTTTCGTTTGCGCATGGATTGATAAGCCTCGTCACTGATAAGGTCTTTCTTCCATTTGTACAGGACCGGGACGCTGACGCCTATGCTTTGTGCAACTTTACGCGCGGTTCCACGTCGGTTACAGAGCTCCCGGACGGCCTGAGACCTCTCTTCCGGGCTGAAGCATTTGTTTCGTGGGGACTGAACCAGGCTTCGATGGCGGGCAGGAACTGCCACAGCAGCATGAGTGCGGCGATGCAGCCAGTGATGACGAGCCAGCGCCGGATGAATCGATCCGGCGCCGGGCGGCTGTAGGGGTCGGGTAGGTCACGTCATTCTCCATGTTGAAATCAGCGCCAAAGGCCGCCAGTGCGCCAGCGTGGCGGACGTGGTGATACGGTCACTTCGGGGTCGAAACGGGCCGATGGAAACGGCGGCATCGCGGGCGGCGGAGCAAGTTCCAGCAAGCGCTCAATGCGTTCAGCCGTCGCTGGATGCGTGCGCAACCAGGAGGGTTCCGGATTGCCCCATCCGGGCAGCAGCCAGGCGCGCCAGGAGCGGCTCACCCGCTCGATCTTGGCGAGCGCTGAGGCCAGCCCGTGCGGGTCGCCGGTCAATTCGGCAGCGAGCCGGTCGGCGTCGAATTCGCGCACCCTGGACAAGCCCAACTGAGCCAGCAAGGCCAGCTGTGGCGCGACCGCAAGTAGAAGCAACGCGGGCCAATTGACTTCCGTGACTCCAAGCAATAGCGTTGGCAAGTTGAGCACGATCGCAAGCTGCCCCAACAAGGCCAGAAGATGGGTGAGCCGGCTGATGGAATCGGCCAAGCCCATGACACGCAAATCCTCGTTCGCAATATGCGCGATTTCGTGGCCGAGCACGCCGGTCAACTCGCGGGGCGTGAGGCCACGCAGCAGGCCGTCGGTCAGCGCGATGGCCGCGTGATGCTTCGAACCGGTGGCGAAGGCGTTGACGACCCCGCTGGGCACGTAGTGCGGTACCGGCACGGTAGGCAGCCCGGCCCGCGCCGCCAGTTCGCGCAACACAGCCCAAAGATCGGGCGCTTCATCCGGGTGCAGGGGGCGTGCGCCATACAGCCGCAAGGTCAGCCCGGAGGCGGCCGCCGGTTCAAGCAGCAGGGTGAACCCCGCAGCCGCAAGCGCCAGCCAAAGCCCGCCGTCACCCAACAGCAGGCTGCCAGCGACGGCGGCAATTCCGAGCAGGGTCAGCACCAACAGCACGGTTTGCAGGCGATTGTGCCAGCGATGCCGCGCGCCGACATTCTGCGCGTGGCGCAGATCACGACTGATCATCTGAGCTTTCCCCGGCTGTCCGGTCATCGCGCTCGCGCAGCAGCCAGTAAGTCGCCCCGAGGGCCAGTGTCGCGCCTGCAAGCGCCGCGACCTTGGCGGGGCCGGTCTCCGGGTCGAGGATCACGAATTTACGCGCCAGGGCGATCAGCCCGATCAGGATCACCGTCTTGACCTGGATGATGCTGTCGCGCCGCAAGGCCACCCTCACGATGGAATGCTTGAACTCCATGGCAATGAGCAGCGTCATGATCATGCCGAACACGGTCTGGAAGACCTTGTGATCGAGCGGATTGAATGCATCAATGATCAGCAGGCTGAAGACGATCGAGATCAGCTGCAGCAGCGAGACCACGATGATAACGGCAATGATTGCGGACAGCGCGAGCGCGATCACCTGTTCAAAGCGCTCGTAGAACGTCATCACTGCCCATTGGGCGCGAAATGTTTTGATCGGGTCTGCTTGCTTTTCCTTCATCGCCACTCCTCTCAATTCTGAAATACTTGTGCGCCCACAACTTGGTTGCACCCTTGTCTTTTTTGCCTGGTAGAGCGCGCTGTCCGCCTGCAGCATCACCTGCTCGACAGAGTGCAAACAGGGGTCAAGGAGAGCCACCCCCATGCTGGCGCTATAACTGATCGACACCTCTCCACACACCACCGCTGTCGCCGCAGTGTCCTGACGAAATCGCTCCGCCCATACTTGGGCGCCTTCTATCGATGCCGCTTCCAACAACACAGCGAATTCCTCCCCCCAATCCGGGCAGCCATGTCGGTTGCGCGAACATGTTCTCTCAACCGTGAAGCAAAGGGGTCGGTGATCACCATACGCAGCAACTGCTGCTCTATTTCCTTGCGAGAAGAGATGTCGAACAGAGTACCGACTATCAGTTGCCTGCCCGCGTCACCCAGCCATGGGCCTTGTTCCTCGAAAGTTGAGTTGCCAGAGGATCAGGTGAACAGATGGGCCGCGCCGTCACGCGAACGGATGGCCAGCGAGCGGGAGGGCAGTGCCGCCGCTGATGAGCAGTCCCCACGGCGTGGCCGACTGCGGATCACGCTTGTAGACGCCCGCGTGACCTGCGGCCACGACCGCCACCGCGATCGAGGCCAGGGAGGCTGCCCATGCCAGTGCCAGGCCGATGGGGTCGGACACGGCAGCCTCGCCCGCCATCAAGATGCGTCGCTCGCCTTCGCGGCATCCGGCTGCTCCGGCTCGGCCGGGGTCTGCGGTGGCTCTTTGCGTTCGAACACCACGCGTTCGGCCTTGTCGTCCCAGCGTGCGCTGGCGTGATCGCCCTTGCCGATGCCGCCGCCGAGCATCTCGCGCGCCAGCGCAGTTTCCAGCTCGCTGCGGATCAGGCGCTTGAGTTCACGCGCACCGAACTCGGGCTTGTAGCCTTCTTCCGCGAAATGGTCGATCAGCGTCTGATCGAAAGTGAGCGTCACGCCCTGGCTGGCGGCGCTGCGCGCCACGCGATCGAGCTGCAGGCCGACGATGTGGCGGATCTCCTCCTTGCCCAGCGCATGGAAGACGATGATCTCGTCGATGCGGTTGAGGAACTCGGGCCGGAAATGGCCGCGCAGCACGTCCATGACTCCGGCCTTGGTCTTTTCGTACTCCTCGCCGGCCGCCCCGCGCGCCTTCAGCCGTCGCTGGATGATGTCCGAACCCAGGTTGGACGTGGCGATGATGATGGTGTTGGTGAAATCCACCACCCGGCCCTTGCCGTCGGTGAGGCGACCGTCGTCGAACACTTGCAGCAGGATGTTGTATACGTCAGGGTGTGCCTTCTCGATCTCGTCGAGCAGCAGCACGCTGTAGGGCTTGCGCCGCACCTTCTCGGTGAGCTGACCGCCTTCGTCGTAACCGACATAGCCCGGAGGCGCGCCCACCAATCGCGCCACGGTATGGCGTTCGCCATATTCCGACATGTCGATGCGCAACAGGGCGTGCTCATCGCCGTAGATCGATTCGGCCAATGCCTTGGCGAGCTCGGTCTTGCCCACCCCGGTCGGGCCCAGAAACAGGAAGGTAGCCACCGGTTTGCTGCCTTCACGCAGGCCGGCGCGGGACAGCCGCACGGCATCGGCCACGGCACGGACCGCCTCGTCTTGTCCCACCAGGCGCTCGTGCAGCCGTTGTTCCAAGTGCAGCAGCTTTTCGCGCTCTTCCACCGTCAACTCGTTGACCGGGATGCCGGTCAGGCGCGAGACGATCTGCGCCACGTGTTCCGCCTTGACCTCGGCACTGCCGGAGGCCCGCTCCCGCTCCCAGTCCTCGACGAGCTTCTTGAGCTCGGCCTCCTTGGCTTCGATGCGCTTCCCGAGCTCGGCGGCCTGGTCGTACTGCTTGCGCGCGGCCACGTAATCCTGTTCACGCCGCAGCTGGTGCAGTTCGGACTCCAGCTCCTGCACGGCCACCGGCCGGGCCGTGGCCGACAGCTTCACGCGCGCGGCCGCCTGGTCGAGCAAGTCGATCGCCTTGTCCGGCAGGAAGCGCGCCGTGATGTAGCGGTCGGACAACTCGGCCGCCGCGATGATCGCGTCCTCGGAGATGCTGACCTTGTGGTGCGCCTCGAAGGTGTCGCGCAGGCCGCGCAGAATCATGATGGCCTGGGCCACCGTCGGCTCGGGTACCGTCACCGGCTGGAAGCGCCGCTCCAGTGCGGCATCCTTCTCGATGTATTTCTGGTACTCGTTCAGCGTCGTGGCGCCGATCAGGTTGAGTTCACCGCGCGCCATCATCGGTTTGAACACGTTGGCCACGTCCAGCCCGCCTTCGCCACCGCCCTGGCCGGCACCGACGATGGTGTGCACCTCGTCGATGAACAAAATCAGCTCGCCCTGGTGCTCGGTCACCTCCTTCAGCACCTTCTGCACGCGCTCCTCGAACTCGCCGCGATATTTGGCGCCGGCCACCATGGCGTTGATGTTGAGTTCCACCAGGCGCTTGTCGCGCAAGGTCTCGGGCACTTCACCCGCCACCATGCGCTGCGCCAGCCCTTCGACGATGGCGGTCTTGCCCACACCCGGCTCGCCGATCAGCACCGGGTTGTTCTTCTTGCGCCGGGCCAGCACCTCGATGGTGGTTTCGATCTCCTGCGCGCGGCCGATCACCGGGTCGAGCTTGCCGTCGCGCGCCATCTTGGTCAGGTCGCGCGAGTACTTGTCGAGTTCTGGCGTGTTGGTCGGCGTCTCAGCGCGGCCATCCTCGGCGCCCTTGCCGACCACCTTGCTGACCTGTTGGCGCAGCGCCTGCGGCGTCAGGCCGTAGCGGCGCAGCAGGTTGGCGGCCAGCCCTTCGCCTTCCTCAGCCAGACCGATCAGGAAATGCTCTGGACCGACATAAGAATGGCCGAGTTCATTGGAGGCCACGAAGGCGCGGCTGAGCGCATCCTTCACGCGCGGCGACACGCCGATCTCGCCCTCGAAGGGCTTGTCCCCGCGCTTGGCCTCAGACTCGATCTGCCGCTTGAGGTCATCGACCTTGATCTTGAACTGACCCAGGATGGTCTTGACCACGTCGCTGTCGGCCAGCGCCAGCAGCAGATGTTCGGTATCCACCTCGGAGCGGCCAAATTCGGCAGCGTGTTTGGCGGCCTCCTGCAGCAAGGCTTCCGACTGTTCGCTGATGCGGCTGGCCAGCCCACTGCCGCGACGGCGCGGCGCACCCGAACCTGCGGCGGCGGGCTCGCCAAACGAGGCATCGACCACGTCATCGGTATCGGCGGCAACTGGCGTCGCGTCGCCGCCGATGCGGAAGAAGTCACTGCCGAGGAAGTCCTCGAACAGGCCGCTGCGCGAGCCGAACAAGGCTTCCAGCGGCGAAACGGTGCGCTTTTGCTGGCGCACTAATTGCCGGTAATGGTCGTCGCACAACAGCATGGTGCTGTGACGACCGTTGAGATTGGCTTCCACCCGCACGGTGGCGGGTTGGCCGCAGACCTGGCATTGTTTTCTGGCCATGCTGATGCTCCTGAGAAGGTTGACAAGGTTGAGGCGACGAGGCATCGCGAACCGCGACTCCTCGTCTCGTGCCGGGTTTTTCTTGTGACGAACGAGCCGGCGACGTCAGCCGTTGATCGGGATCGAGCGTCCCTGCTTCGGCGCGCTGACCTCGCGCTTGTCGATCGTGACCGTGAGCACCCCGTTCTTGAACGATGCTTTGATCGAATCCTGGTTGGCGTCGTCAGGCAGGTTCAAGGCACGCTGAAAGCTGCCGTAGGAGCGCTCCACACGGTGGAAGCCACCTTCCTTCTTCTCCTGTTCCTGGCGCTTCTCGCCACGCACCATCAGCACGTCGTTGTCGAGAGTGATCTGGATGTCCTTCTCCTCGACACCGGGCACTTCCAGGGCAATCTTGTACTGCTTGTCGGTTTCCTGGATGTCCAGGGCCGGCTTCAGCATGCCCGACCAATCGGATGGCCACTGCGGCATGTTCAACGCCGGAAAACCGAAGCCCCGGAATGCGTCATCGAACAGCCGGTCGATTTCCCGATGCAGTTGCAGGATCGGGCTGACTGGCCCGCTCGCCGCTGGCAGGTCATTGCGCTGCACCGGCAGGGAAGAGACGGTCTGCTGCTCTTGCTGCTCGTTCTTGAACCAGTTCCAGGGAGCCAACTTCTTGAAATCGATGTCCATGTCATACCTCCAGAAAAATTGGAAAACGAGTTACTCAAGCCCTTTGCCTGCTGTGACGGGCAGTGCGCCCAGGCGACACGGGCTGCTCGGATGACTTCTGCTGTTCACGCTTGCGCATCACCTCCTTCTTTGCTGCGGCTCGGGTCTGATCATTGATCCACTGATCGATTTCACTTTGAGGAAACCGCCACGTCCCGCCCACCTTGAAAGCCGGAATTTCCCCGTGCGCGGCGAGCCGATAAAGCGTCCGCTTGCCGACTTTCAAGTACGCAGCCAATTCATCGAGCGTGAAAATCACCTGTAGGTGCGCTTTCATCCCTGTAGGTGCGCTTTCATCTCACCCTCTCCAATCGCGTCGCTTTGCGGTTCCGGCCAAGGAAATCATTGTAATACTTTGTAAGATATTACGCTTACCATGACAGCCTTCAAGAGTCAATGTACAGCGTTCTCCCGCCCCATTGATGCAGGTCAACTGCTCAGGCAAGGCGCAGCGGGGCGGTCTGATCAGGCAATGGACAGCGCCTGGCTCGTCAGCCTGCGTGTACCACAGGCGCCTCGATCAAACACCGATCCTCACGTTGTAGCCGAGTGCCCGCAGCCCCTTGCTCGTCTGCATGTTCCTTGGCGGAAACTCGTCTGGGCGCGCCCAGACGACGATTTCCCCGAGGCTGCTCAGGCTAACGTGCGGAATTGCCCAGTCGTCGCTGCGGATCGCGTTCCAGAGTCGGGCCGAAACACTTCCGTTGCCCCAGACAACGTAGTTCAACAGTATCCGTCCGGCCAACACACCTTCCCGACACCGCCGCCGAAGGCCATGGCCCATCAAGCGGATTTTCCATGCGCCCTCAGCGCCGTACCTACAGCAAATCTTTCAAGGCTCAGGTCATTCAGGAGTGTTCTGAACCCGGTGCCTCCATCGCAAACATCGCCTTGGGCTACAGCCTCAATGCCAACCTCGACCACAAATGGATTCGGCTGCCTACCCAGAAAACCACGGCTATCCAGCCAGCGTTCATCCCGTTGCCTTCTCAAATGCTCGGCGTGGGTTCGCATACTCAAGCGCGCTGCTGCGATCATGAGTTTGATCCAGTCGGCCCGTAATAATGGGCACGATCCGTATGCCTATCTCAAGGATGTGCTGACACGGTTGCCGTCCCTGTAACAGCCTGAAGTTGACCTGGGTAATCAAATACCGGTGTAGTGATTAGGAAACAGGGCTCGGATAACATCATGGCGCAGGTCACCCTGATCTTGACCCTCCATCTCCGAACAGCTTTTGTATCTTAAGTTAACGATGTCCGCTGCCGGTATTCCCTCGGGGAGTGATATCCCAGCGCGCTGTGCGGGTGGCTTCCATTTCCATCAGATGTCCTTCCTGCTCCGCTACTGAAGGCGTGGTGCGTAACGGCAAAAGCACTGCCGGACATCAGCGCTATCTCTGCTCTCACTGCCGTAAAACATGGCAACTACAGTTCACTTACACCGCCTCTCAGCCCGGTACGCACCAGAAAATCATTGATATGGCCATGAATGGCGTTGGATGCCGGGCAACCGCCCGCATTATGGGCGTTGGCCTCAACACGATTTTACGTCACTTAAAAAACTCAGACCGCAGTCGGTAACCTCACGCATACAACCGGGCAGTGACGTCATTGTTTGCGCGGAAATGGACGAACAGTGGGGTTATGTCGGCGCTAAATCACGCCAGCGCTGGTTGTTTTACGCGTATGACAGGATACGGAGGACGGTTGTGGCGCACGTATTCGGTGAACGCACGTTGTCCACGCTGGAGCGTCTTCTGGGCCTGCTGTCGGCCTTTGAGGTCGTGGTATGGATGACGGATGGCTGGCCGCTTTATGAATCACGCCTGAAGGGAGAACTGCACGTTATCAGCAAGCGATATACGCAGCGCATTGAGCGGCATAACCTGAATCTGAGGCAGCATCTGTCAAGGCTGGGCAGGAAGTCACTGTCGTTCTCAAAATCGGTGGAGCTGCATGACAAAGTCATCGGGCATTATCTGAACATAAAACACTATCAGTAAGTTGGAGTCATTACCTTCTTTGCCGCCGGACATTGTCCGGCGCAACACCAAACCGGTCTGGCGGGCTGAGCCAATCCCGCAGGCAAATTCAGCCCTTACCGGATGGCTCAGCCCCCTACTCATTGGAATTGGATATTCAACTTTCAGGGGCTACTGCGCCAGACTTCAGTCTTTAAAGTGATTGACTTAGCGCCTGGCACACTCAATTTATTTAGGTAGCGGGCCTAATTGCACCCCATCAGGATAATACTTCCAGCCATCGCGAATTTTGACATTTTCATCCCACGGAAGTTTGTATTCGCCATTGGCAAGATCGCGCACCCAGGTCAGGTAATTCTCGCGTTCGCCTCCCGGTTTGCCGACATAGCCCCGGCAGCCAAGGTTGAAAATATTGTTTTCCAACGCCCAGTTTTCACGCGCTTTATCCACCAGGCGCGGGAACAGCTCTGCGGTAACAATTTCCCATGGGTTGCGGTGCCCCTGCTGAATGACGTTACCGTCATAATTGCAGACCGTACCCTCGCCGAAGTAATAAAAGACATCGTCATAACCGGCCAGATTCACCGAAACGGTATACATCAGGTTTTGCCAGGCATTCGTCCGGTTGGTCCAGATCCACTGATCGTTCACCTGCGTGGAATAGCCCGAAATACGGATATAGACATTGCAGCCTTTATAAGCAGCCTCACGCGCCAGTTCCGGGAACATGCCGTCATGGCATATGCAGACGGCGAGTTTAGAACCTTTAGGCCCATCGCATACCGGCATTCCCATATTTCCCGGCATCCAGGGCTCAATCGGAACCCATGGTTGCAGCTTGCGGTAATGCAGAGCGATATCGCCCCGATCGTTAATGATAATAGCGGTGTTGTACGGTGGAAGAGACGGGTCTTCATTGCGCTCCATTAAGGAAAATACCCCCCAGATGCCGTTGCGGATACAGGCCTCTTTGAACTGACCAATCTCCGTGCTATCGAGAGTGAGTAACATCTCGTCATAGGTCCAGATTTTAGTATTCAGTCCCTGGGTTGAATATTCCGGGAAGACGATAACATCAAGTCCCGGATATCCGGCTTTGGTGGAGTCAACGGCCTTACAAATCTTATCGACCTGTATCTGGATATCCTCCGGTCCTTTAATAACGGGAACGGGGTATTGGATGGCGGCAATTAATAACGCTTCATCCCAGGAGCTTACACTTCCGGTGCTACCCATAGCAGACCTCTCGTAGTTAAGTTGGTGATATAAATTTAAACCGACAGATATGACGCAATTTGTTCTTCATCAGCACCAGAACGCGCCTGTTGATGAACAATATTGCCTTTCTCAATAACAACAATTTTATCTGACACATCGAGTACAAAGCTTAAAACCTGCTCGGAAACTAATATGGTCAACCCTTCTGCATCACGAATCTTACGTAATATTTTTGCCATTTCTTTAATAATTGACGGTTGAATTCCCTCCGTTGGTTCATCCAGCAAAAGTAATTTGGGTTTACCGGCGAGAGCTCTGGCCATAACGAGCTGCTGCTGCTGACCACCGGAAAGATTTCCCGCCATCCGTTTGCGCATTTCTTTCAGCACAGGGAAATAGTCATACAGGTATTCAGGAACCTGTAACGAACGGGATTGGCGAATCCCCGTTTTTATATTTTCTTCAACCGTCATGGTTGAAAATACCATTCGCCCCTGCGGGACAAAGCCAATGCCATGCTGAACGCGCTGGTAACTAAGCAAGCCGGTAATATTTGTACCGGCAAACTCTAACTCACCGGCACAGGACGGTATCATACCAATCAGTGATTTCATCAGCGTGGTTTTACCCATACCATTGCGCCCTACCAGAGCGACGATTTCACCCTCTGCTAACGTCAGATTCAGTCCACTGATGACCTGGCTCTGACCATATGCGACAGCATAATCAGAAATTTTCAGCATCCGTGTCTCCTTAATGACCAAGATAAACGTCAATAACCCGAGGGTCGTTTTTGACTTTATTGATGCTACCTTCCGACAATACTTTTCCCTGGTGCATGACGGTGACATGATCGGCAATGTCTTCGACGAACTGCATGTCGTGTTCAATCACCAGTACAGAACGTCCCCCGGCAATTTTGCGCAGGAGCTGCGCGGTTTTTTGGCGTTCGGCGACAGACATGCCTGCCACGGGTTCGTCCAGCATCATGAGCTTAGGATCTTGTATTAGTAGCATCCCTATTTCTAACCACTGCTTTTGCCCATAGCTGAGAAGGTCAGCCTGCGTATGTAGGTAATCGGCAAGGAAAATTTCGCCAGCAACCTGTTCGACCTCAGCGATTATTTCTGGCGTGCGACGAAAGAACATGGCGCCCAACGCGGTTCTGGCTTTGGGATAAGATAACTCGAGATTTTCAAATACCGTTAAGTTCTCATAGATTGATGGATTCTGGAATTTACGCCCAACCCCTTCATGAACAATTTTATTTTCCCGAAGTTTACTCAGTTCCTTATTGCGAAATTTGATGCTGCCGCTGGTTAGCTTTGTTTTCCCGCAAATGAGATCAAGCACTGTTGTCTTACCCGCGCCATTTGGGCCAATAATAACGTAAATCTGCCCCTCATCGATGTACATTGAAAAATCATCGACGGCTTTGAAGCCATTAAATGAAACGGTTAATCCCTCTACCGCTAAAATTATTTCTTTTATCGGATTTTTCATTTCAGCACTCCGGTGTTTACTCTGGGTTTGGTCATACTCTTTTTGCGCAGCAGCGACATCACGATCGGGTGAATATATTGCTGATAAAGCCCTGCCAGTCCTTTCGGGAAAATCAGCACGACGGCAATAAAGAGCAGGCCCATGGCAATCGTCCAGAGTTCAGGAAAAGACTCGGAAATACTGCTCTTGGCGGCATTGACGATAAGGGCGCCATATACTGCCCCCAGCAAAGAACCTCGCCCGCCCACGGCACAGAAAACGACCATTTCAATTGAAGCAACAGTGCCAATAAACCCTGGCGACATGAACCCTACTTGCAGAGTGAACATCGCGCCACCGATCGCCGAAAACAGAGCGCTAATGCAGAAAACCACCGTTTTGATATTCGCGACATCATAACCAGAGAAACGAACGCGGTCTTCCTTATCGCGAATGGCAACCATCAGTCGGCCGAGCTTGCTATTCACAATAAAATAGCCCGCGCTCACAACCAGCATCAGTAAAACAGCATTAATAAAGTAGAGGATATAGCGTGCAGAATCAGTACGGATATCCCAACCTAAAAGCGTGCGTAAATCCGTGATGCCGTTAATTCCCCCGGTGTAACCCTGTTGTCCGATAATAAGAATCGTCAGGATCGCGGAGATAGCCTGGGTGATAATAGCGAAGTACACCCCGCCAACGCGGCGTTTAAACATTGCGCTGCCGAGAATCCATGCGCAAATAGTGGGCACGATTAAAATAGCCAGAATTGTCAGACTAAAAGAATGGAATGGCTGCCAGAACGAGGGCAAAGCGGTTAGCTGATTCCAGTCCATAAAATCCGGGATGCCCGGGGTGGTTTGCATTTTTGTTTCCGCTGGCGAGGAAGCTTCCAGCTTGAGAAACATGGCCATACAATAACCGCCGAGGCCAAAAAAGATGCCCTGCCCCAGGCTCAGAATACCGCTGTAGCCCCAACAAAGTACCAGCCCGACGGCAACAAATGCATAAGTCAGGTATTTACCGATCAGGTTTAAACGGAAAAGATCCAGGGTTAGCGGCATGACGATAAAAATAAGGCCTATCACCAGGGCAATACCCAGTAGCGGATAATTTTGCATGCGTTTCATCATAAACTCCTAGCGGCGGACCCGGTTGGCGAAAAGACCTTGCGGACGCAATAGCAGAATGCCGACCACGATCAGTAGCGTAATCACCTTCGCCATTGAACCGCTCAGGAAAAACTCCAGCGTGGATTGCGATTGTGAAATGGCAAATGCGGAGGCGAGCGTGCCGAGCAAACTTTGCGCGCCGCCAAACACCACCACCAGGAAGGTGTCAACGATATACTGCTGGCCAGCCGTTGGACCTGTTGAGCCGATCATGGTAAAGGCGCTTCCGGCGATCCCGGCGATGCCGCACCCAAGTGCGAAGGTTCGACTATCGACCTGAGCCGTATTAATACCCACCGCGCTGGCCATCTGGCGGTTAAGTACCACCGCGCGGACTTTTATTCCCCAGGCGGAGAAATAAATCAGCCAGGCCGTAAAAGCGGTAATAACTACGGTCAGCAGCAGAACAAATACCCCATTAACAGGAATATCAATATTGTCGGCAAACTGATACGACCCCATTAGCCATGAAGGTAAGTCAACGCCGACTTCGCGGGGACCAAATAGCGAACGATAGCACTGCTGTAGAATCAGGCTCAGACCCCATGTCGCCAGCAGCGTGTCGAGGGGGCGTTTATACAGATGCCGTATCAGGATTTTCTCAACGAGCGTACCCAGCAAGGCGGTACACAGGAAAGCAAGGGCAATGGCAACAAAGAAGTAGATGCCGAAGATTGAAGGCAGATAAGCGCTGAAAAACTTACCGGTCAACCATGTGACATAAGCACCCAGGATCATGAACTCGCCATGAGCCATATTAATCACGCCCATCTGGCCAAAAATAATAGCGAGTCCAAGCGACATCAGAACAAACACGGCGAACAGGCTGAGCCCCGAAAACCCCTGCATGACAAAAATGGAAGCCAAATCGGCGAAGTTATAATCGCTGAACATGGAAGTATCCTCGGTGAAGTCAAAGACCCCCCACGCTATATGGGGGGAAGCGTCGGTTAGTCTTTCGGGAATGGGTTCGGTTCGATAAGTTCTGGCGTCTGATAAATCACGTCGTACTGCCCATCCGCACGAGCGCGACCGATAACCGTTTTGGACCACAGATGATGGTTATCATGGATGCGTACATACCCTTCCGGCGCATCTTTGAACTCAATACCGGGCGAGGCCTTACGAATTTTGTCCACGTCGAACGAGCCAGCTTTCTCAACCGCCGCTTTCCATAACCATGGGCCAAGATAGGCCGCCTGAGTGACATCGCCGATAACCATGTCATTACCCCAGCGCTTTTTAAATGCGGCGACAAAGCTTTTATTTTCCGGATTATCCATACTCTGGAAATACTTCATCGAGGCATAGGCGCCGACGATATTTTCGCCGCCAATACCGCGGATCTCATCTTCCGTGACGGAGATGGTCAGCAGCAGCGGTTTCTCCTGCGTCATATCGATCCCCGCCGCCTTCAATTGCTTATAGAAGGCCACATTCGAACCGCCGACAACAATGGCATAGATAACATCAGGCTTCTTGAGTTTTATTTTGTTAATAACCGAATTGAACTGCGTATTACCGAGTGGGTAATAATCTTCGCCAACGACTTTCAGCCCCAGCTTTTCAATATGGTGACGGGCGATTTTGTTTGCAGTACGCGGCCAAATATAATCAGAGCCAAGCAGGTAGAAGGTTTTTGCATGTTTATTTTTAACTACCCAATCAATGCCGGAGATTATCTGTTGAGTAGCTTCCTGTCCGGTATAAATAACGTTTGGCGATTGCTCAAGCCCTTCGTAAAAGGTTGGGTAATAGAGCATGCCGTTATATTGCTCAAGTACCGGCAGCATGGCTTTGCGGGAAGCCGAAGTCCAGCCGCCGAAGATAGCGGCGACCTTATCACTGACCAGTAACTTACGCGCTTTTTCTGCAAAGGTCGGCCAGTCGCTGGCCCCGTCTTCCTGTACATATTCAATTTTTCTCCCCAGTACCCCTCCGGCAGCGTTAATCTGCTCAATAGCCAGCTTTTCAGCCTGAATCGAGCCGGTTTCACTGATGGCCATCGTGCCTGTGGATGAATGCAGTATCCCGACCTTGACGCTATTGTCGGTGACCGCCAGGCCCGTGGTATTAACCACTGACGTCGCCGGGGCGGCGATGGCCGTATTAGCTGCCATCATCAGGCCGGCAATCGCCAAAAGTTTCGCTTTGAGGCACGCCTGGTGAAACCGGCCTGGGCTCGGGATTTTCATATTGCTATGTGGCTGGGGTAAATCACGAATGTTCATGGTAGCCCTCATAATCGTTATGGTTCATCTCAACTGGGGCTATCATGCGAGAGAGTCCATCAATCCAACAATGCGCGAGGTAACGCAGCGGCTACGTCATTTAACGTATTGGTTAATTCTCATAATCAAGACATGCTCACGTGCGCGATAACAAGAAAATACTAAGACGCGCCTGTGGTTAAGTTCAGCATTTTTATCATTTCAGGAGCAGTGAATGACCGTTCAGCAAAAGGCGTTTAAATCGCGCAGACGCTACAACCAGTGGGTGACCAATCAGACTCTCGAGGATTTTGCGCTCCGCTATACGCCGGTCTCGGCACGACGCTGGAGCGCAAAGCGAGTTGTTATGACAGCGCTCAGCGCAATTACCTTTTTGGCGCTTGAAGCCATTGGCGGCGCGCTGACGTTAACCTATGGATTTAATTATGTGGTGGTGGCGGTTATCTTAGTTAGCATTATTATCTTTGCGCTATCAATGCCGATTGCCATTAATGCCGCAAAAAACGGCCTGGATATTGATTTGCTGACCCGCGGCGCCGGATTTGGCTACCTTGGTTCCACGGTGACCTCGTTAATCTATGCTTCTTTCACCTTTATATTTTTCGCCCTGGAAGCCGCTATTATGGCGATGGCGCTTAATATGCTGTTTGGCCTGCCATTGCACTTTGGTTATCTGATTGGTTCCGTTGTTGTTATTCCCCTCGTCACCTGGGGGTTCACTTTTATTTCCCGTTTTCAGCAGTTCACCCAGTTTTGCTGGCTGGCGCTACAGCTATTACCCTTTATTTTCATTTTAATACGTGAACATCATGTGCTGCAAAACTGGATCGACTTCCCTGGTTTTATTACAGCCCGCGATGGTTCTTTCGATTTCCTTCAGCTCGGCGCCGTCTGTTCCGTACTGCTCTCACTGGTAAGTCAAGTGGGAGAGCAGGTCGATCAGGTTCGTTTTTTACCAAAGCCACAACATCCGGCCCGCTGGAGATGGTATGGCGCAGTAATTGCCGCAGGTCCGGGGTGGGTTGTCATCGGCGCCATCAAGATCCTGCTCGGCTCCTTCCTCGCCGTGCTGGCGTTTAATTACGGACTCGGCGCGGAACTGGCCAGCGAACCCACCCATATGTATCTGGTGGCATTTAGCTATGTCACCCATTCATCATCAACGCTACAGGCATTAACCGGTATTTTTGTGGTGCTCTCCCAGCTCAAAATTAACGTCACCAATGCATATGCCGGCTCGATCGCATGGTCTAATTTTTTCCTGCGCCTGACCCATCGTCATCCAGGGCGCGTCGTGTGGCTGTTTTTTAATGTCGGTATTGCTCTGTTATTGATGGAACTTGGCGTTTATCGCGTATTTGAGGATATCCTGGGCATTTATGCGGTGGCGGCCACATCCTGGCTTGGCAGCGTGGTTGCCGATCTCACGTTAAATAAGTGGCTTAAATTACGACCAGCGGAAATAGAGTTTCGCCGGGCCTATCTCTACGATATCAATCCTGTCGGCATCGGTTCGATGACGCTCGCCATGCTCTGCGGTCTCTCAGCCTGGATGGGATGGCTTGGTCATCCTCTACAGGTTTTTGCCTCAATGTTATCGTTGTGTCTGACGTTTATCACCGCCCCCTTCATCGCCTGGCTGACTCGCGGACGTTACTATTTTTCCCGGACGCCGGTGCAGGTCACGGCAACGGAATGCTGTGTCTGCGGTAATTATTTTGAAAAACCAGAGATGAGCTATTGTCCTTTTTATCAGGGCAGTATTTGCTCACTATGTTGTTCTCTCGATGTCCAGTGCAACGATACTTGCAAACCTCATGCGCGCTATACGGAACAGGCTTCAAAGCTTATCGGGATATTTATTAAAGAAAAATCATTACGCAAAATTGATCCCAGAGTGTGGAGTTTTATCAGCATTTTGCTGTTATTCAGTTCCGTCATCGGTCTGCTTTTGATGCTGGTTTTCGCTCAGATGCGCGATGAATTCGGCAGCGAGCAGGACCTTCTCGCCGCGGCGTTATGGAAAGTTTTTTTTATCCTGCTTATCGTAACCGGCGTCACCACCTGGCTATTTGTCCTGACAAATAAAAGTCGCCAGATTGCGCAAGAGGAATTGCGCCTGCAAAGCGACCGTCTGATGAAAGAAATTATTGCCCATGAAGCGACGGACCGGCAATTGCAGCAGGCAAAGGAAGATGCCGACGATGCTAATCAGGCCAAAAGCCGCTATCTCACCGGCATTACTCATGAACTCAGAACGCCGCTCAATGCGATGCTGGGTTATGCGCAATTACTCGAACGTGCTGATGATATCCCCCCAGCCCGGCAGCGCGGTATCGGTATTATGCGCAGAAGCGGCGAGCATCTGGCTAATCTAATTGAGGGATTACTGGATATTTCGAAAATTGAAGCGGGAAAATTAGAAATATATCGTGAAGAAGTGCGCATTGGCGATTTGGTGCAGCAACTGGTCGCCATGTTTGAACAACAGGCCAGCGATAAAGGACTGACATTTCACTACAACGCCCCACACTGGCTGCCCGAGGCGGTGATGACGGATGAGAAACGCCTCCGGCAAATTCTTATCAATCTGCTTTCTAATGCGGTTAAATTCACGGACAGAGGCAGTGTAACCCTCGATTTCCAGTATCGTAGCGAGGTGGCGTTTTTCTCGGTTCACGATACCGGCATCGGCATCGCCCCTGAGAACCTGGAACGCATCTTTAAGCCTTTCGAACGCGTATCCGGCGATAGTCGTCGGATCGGGACGGGCCTTGGGCTGACGATTACCCGGCTTCTGACTTATATCATGGGTGGCGATCTCCAGGTGGAAAGCATCCGTGGCGAAGGCACAACGTTTAAACTCACCCTGATGCTGCCAAGCTATAGCGGGGATGCCTACCAACCCGCCGAGCCTGCGGTAATCACCGGATATCCAGGCAAGCGACACACCCTGCTGGTAGTTGACGATGATGAATCCCATCGGCAGCTGATGATGGATTTACTCACGCCCATAGGCTTCACGCTGCTAACAGCCGAAAATGGTCATGTCGCGCTACATTTAGCCCGGCAAAATCATATCGACCTTCTTCTTCTGGATGTTGCAATGCCTGAAATGTCGGGGTGGGAACTGCTACGTCAGTTACGTAATAAGGGACAATTAGCGCCGGTAATTATGATTTCTGCGGAAGCGGATGAGGGTAAATGCCGCCATTTCACTGGCGAAGGGGAAGTTCGCTACCTGGTTAAACCGCTGCGTTTCCCTTTACTACTGGAGAACATCGGTGAAATATTGCATCTCCAGTGGCGCACGGAATGTCAGCCGCCAAAGCAGCCGGAAATACATGAACCACGCTCGCAGCTTACCCGTGTCCAGATTGAGTCGTTAAAAGAGATGGCCAGATTGGGTTATGTGAGAGGGTTTCGTGAACTGCTGGACAAACATATTTCCGCTAACCAGATCAGCAAAGCCGAGGGCGAAAAATTTGCCGAGTTGCTGAGGCGCTTTCGATTCAAAGAGATAGTCGAGAGTCTTGAACGCCCGGAGGGAGAGAAAAATGGCAATAGCAAAGCCGACGGTACTTATCGTCGATGATGATATCAACACGGTAAGTATGTTGAATGACACGCTTGATGAAGCCGGTTTTACCGTTCTGGTCGCTCTGGAGGGTAATCAAGCCCTTTCGATAACCAGCCAGATAACCCCGGATATCATTCTGCTTGATGCCGTAATGCCGCATCTGGATGGGTTTTCAACCAGTAAGCGCCTGCGGCAAAATCCGGGGCTGCGGCATACCCCGATTATTTTCATGACAGGCCTGAGTGATACGCAGAATATCGTTGATGCATTTGATGCCGGGGTGGTCGATTACGTAATTAAGCCGATACGCACGGAAGAGCTGGTTGTCAGAATGCGTACCCACTTGCGGAACTCAAAATTAACGGTCAGTGCCTATAGCGCGATGGATTCCGTTGGCCAGACCTTATGTGTTTTTAGCAAAGAGGGGCAACTACGCTGGGCCACGCCCAATGCATGGCAACTGATGAAAAACTTCAGCGATACCGGGTATGAACCCAATAAAAAAATAGTAAACCGGATCATCGGTTGGCTGAACAATACGGAAGGTTTAAAAATACCCTTAGATCTTTCATCGCAAGGCATCGCTCTGAAATTCTATCTTTCACGCCGGACCGCTGAAGGAGAAAGTTTGCTACGTATTGAAGAGATCAAAGGACATGAAGAAGTCGAAGCGGTGAAACGCCTGAAAAACAACCTAGGGCTGACGCAACGAGAAGCCGAAGTCCTCCTGTGGATTGCCAGGGGAAAAACAAACCGCGAAATTGGCGATATTTTAAACCTTAGCCCCAGAACCGTGAATAAACACCTTGAAATTGTATTTCCAAAGCTGAGTGTGGACAATCGCACCGCAGCGGCAGCGTTGGCAATAAATTCGCTATATGCCAGGGAGAAAATGTAGCGACAATGAGGCGTATTCGCGCAGACCTGCCCTGACATTTTTATCAGGCAGAACTGGCACCCTCATGTCCACGTCTCCGTCACCTGTGGCGGTATCGATGAGCACGGGAAGTGGAAGAAAATCAGCTTCCGTAAGGATGCCATGCGCGCCCGCTGGATGTGGAATATCCGCCAGCTTCTGCTGAGCGTCTGGTTCGAAGGCGTGGCCCTGCCGCCGTCCCTGTCACATATCACCACCGAATCACAATGGCGCAGTCTGATACTGACGGCCGGAGGCGACTACTGGCACGTCTACATGTCAAAAAAGACGGACGGTGGCAAAAACACCGTGAAATACCTGGGGCGTTACCTGAAAAAGCCGCCGATAGCGGGCTCCCGGCTGGCGCACTACGCCGGAAGTGCCACGCTGAGCTTTCGCTACCACGACCACAACACGGGCGAGCTGGCCACAGAGACGCTGACGCAGAGGGACATCGTGGCGCGCCTGAAACAGCACATCCCGGAGAAGTTCTTCCGTAAGCGTACAGCGAGTGACCTGCCCCCAGGATTAGATACAACCGTCAGTTAGTAAGGTCGGTTTGTTGACCCTGACCCCGAATATGCTCCAGTCATAATCAGGAATAACCGGCTTCATGTTGGCTGCATATTCAGGCAACCGGCAGACTTTTCAGCAAATTCAGATGGCGTCATCCAGCCCAGCGCAGAATGGGGACGTCTCTGGTTATAGTGTATGCGCCAGGCCTCGATTTTGCACCGTGCATCCTCCAGGGACATGAACCAGTTTTCGTTCAGGCATTCCTGCCGTAACCTGCCGTTGAAGGACTCCACCGTCGCATTGTCCGTCGGTGTTCCCGGGCGTGAGAAGTCGATTCTGATGCCTCTTTCGTACACCCATCTGTCCAGCATTTTACCTGCAAATTCAGAACCATTATCGGTTTTCAGCAACTGAGGTAAAGGACGTCTGAGCGCTATGCTGTTCAGCATTTCTGCCACTTCTGTTGAACGCAAATTCTGCCCCACGCAGATCCCCAGGCATTCGCGGGTGTACAGGTCGATAACCGTCAGCAGGCGCAGTCGTCGCCCGTCAAACAACGCATCAGAGACAAAATCCATGCCCCAGACGTGATTCGGATACAGACCCTGAGGCTGCGGTTGTCGGCGCTGGGCCGATTTATTGCGGCGTGGCCGTTTGAGACGCAGTGACAGCCCCTGTTCGCTGTAAAGCCGGTAGATCCGTTTGTGATTATCGCGCCAGCCTTCCCGCCTGAGCATCACGTGTACCCGGCGGTACCCGTAATGAACCCGGGTTTCGGTTATCTCACGGATGCGTAGCCGCAGTGCGCTGTCGTCGGCGGCCACAGAACGATATCGAAACGAGCTGCGGCTGACCCGCAGCGCAAAACAGACCTGTCTCTCACTGGCCCCGTAGCGGGCTTGCAAATCCCTGACCCATTCGCGCAGGCGTGCCAGCGTCAGCTCTTTTTTGCCAGCACGTCCTGCAGCATCGCCTTGTCGAGGCTCAGATCGGCAACCAGCCTCTTCAGCCGCAGATTTTCCTCTTCCAGTTGCCGCATATGCTTCAGCTCCGAAGGAGAAATACCACCGTATTTTTTACGCCACGTATAGAAAGTGGCATCCGAAATGCCCAGCTTGCGACAGACGTCCGGCACTGACGTACCCAGTTCAGCCTGCTTCAGGGCAAAAACAATCTGCTCTTCGGTGAATCGTGACTTTTTCATCGGCACCACCTCCGTTCAGGGGAGTGTTTATCATGCCGGAATTCTGTTTCTGAATGGAACAGGATTTTGGGTCAGGGTCATTGTTTACCTTCACATTTTCCATTTCGCCACCGTGCTGCAAACTCTGATGGCGTCTGATAATTCAGTGCTGAATGTGGACGACACTCGTTATAATCCTGCCGCCAGTCATTAATGATTTTCCTTGCGTGAACGATATCGCTGAACCAGTGCTCATTCAGGCATTCATCGCGAAATCGTCCGTTAAAGCTCTCAATAAATCCGTTCTGCGTTGGCTTACCCGGCTGAATTAAGCGCAACTCAACACCATGCTCAAAAGCCCATTGATCCAGTGCGCGGCAAGTGAACTCCGGCCCCTGGTCAGTTCTTATCGTCGCCGGATAGCCTCGGAACAGTGCAATGCTGTCCAGAATACGCGTGATCTGAGGCTTTGTTGAATAAATCAGCTTCAGGACGAGTGACTCTGTAGCTGACCGGGTTTTCAGGCAATACGCACGCTTTCTGGCATACCAGCCTTCGTTATTTTATTCAGCGCACGCACCATGCCCAAAGCCTCTGCTACCTGACCATCGTAATCACACAGCGTCAGTGAACCTCCGAACAGTTGCTTTACCCTGTACATGGCCGTCTCCGCTATCGAGCGACGGTTGTAATCTGTTGTCCATTTCCACCGGGCATTACTCCCGGTCAGCCGCTGATTCGCTACTGCACGGTTACGGTCTGCGTACTCTACGGGCCAGTAACCCGCTCCTTTTCGGGGCGGGATGAGGGCACTGATTTTCTTGCGCCGCAGTTCATCGTGACAGAGTCGGGTGTCGTAAGCGCCGTCTGCTGCGGCTGCCCTGATTTTTCTGTGTGTCTGCCGGCTAAGACCCGGGAAAGCTTCTGAGTCCGTGACGTTGTTCAGAGACAGGTCCGCGCAGATGACTTCATGTGTTCTGCTGTCAACGGCCAGATGCAGCTTCCGCCAGGTACGACGGCGCTCTTTGCCGTGATTTTTGACTTTCCATTTGCCTTCACCAAAAACCTTCAGCCCGGTGGAATCAATCACCAGGTGTGCGATTTCACCCCGGGTGGGTGTTTTGAAACAGACATTAACCGACTTTGCCCGCTTGCTGACACTGCTGTAATCCGGGCAGCGCAACGGAACGTTCATCAGGGCAAAAATGGAATCAATAAAACCCTGCGCAGCCCGCAGGGTCAGCCGGAACAGGCGTTTAATCATCAGGACGGTGGTGATGGCAAGGTCAGAATAGCGCTGAGGTCTTCCCCGTGATGAAGGCGTTGCCGACTCATACCAGGCATGAATCGCTTCATCGTCCAGCCAGAAAGTGAGGGAGCCACGGTTGATGAGGGCTTTGTTGTAGGTGGGCCAGTTGGTGATTTTGAACTTTTGCTTTGCCACGGAACGGTCTGTGTTGTCGGGAGGATGCGTGATCTGATCCTTCAACTCAGCAAAAGTTCGATTTATTCAACAAAGCCGTTTGACCGTATCATTCTTAGCCAAATGCGCTAAGGCTAAAATTTAGTATGAGTAGTGATAAGCACTTTTCCTCAACAGGAAAATATCAACCTCCGTTTGCTTAATGAAGGTCTGCTTATCGCTCACAACTGCCCGTCATGCCAGCTCAAAAAACAGGCTTGACGTAGGATATTTTCCGTTTTCCAAGCGGACCCCTATCAAAGGATTTATCTGTCGACCATCGTCATCAAAAGCAGCATCGAGACTGGAGCGTGAAAGATAAATGCCGTTTATGCTGTCATTCAGGGTAACTGCATAGTCGGTAGTTCCAGCACATATCTTTCGCCGTTTCCAGAGCATGGGTCAACCGGAACAGGTCATTCTGCGCAGACAACTCCCCGGAGCTGGAACGCCAGAGGTAGTTCAGCTTACGGGCCAGTTTAGCATTGACGCCCAGCTGTCGGCCCTGTTTCAGAAGCCACTCGATGTCAGGGGCCACGTCACGCGAAAAACGACGTTGCTTCAGTGCTGTCGCCAGCCAGCGGGTGAGAAAGAGATTTTCCTGTACCGGTGACACAACGTCACCGTTTTGCCTGGCTAACGCCAGCGCCACCAAGGCGCACCACGCCAAATGTGCTGATTTTTCTGTCAGATTCACTGGGGAGTTTTTTCCTTTGTTTTGGGAGCTGAATATATCTTAACCGGAAGCGGGTTTCATCCGGAACCGTAGCCCCTGGACTGAACATCAGGTCCGGACTGGCGAGCAGTGCGCAGCCAGTCTTCTGAATGCCGCTTTGCGGCATGGAGGCGCCAGATGAGGTTACATGCGTCTGTGGAGTCAAATGGCGCCGAAAGCCCGACGTAGCCGGTTACCGGACTATAAATTCTGCCCGTTTGCCCCCTGTCCTGGTTAGCTCTACCCCGCTATCTCGCCCTTTCGGGCGAGGTGTAGTCAAGGACACTCCGGTCCGGCGCTGGTTTGATCGCCGGATTTTAAGGGATGTGGTGATATACGGATCCGTCTCCTATCTTCCGAATCTCGCGTAAGCGTTAACGTCAACCAACGCATCACTAGGGCTACGTCACTTGTGGCTCGTTGATGTTATGAGGTTGCCGTGTCTTCTGCGCTTTCCCCCTCCAACCCCACTAGGACAACTTCCCGCTGGGGCTTGTACGTCAGCATTGTGCTGATTGGCGCGAATCTGCGCGCCCCCATTACGAGCCTCGGGCCGGTTCTTCCCGATATTCAACGCGCCTTACACCTCGGAGGTCTTGGGGCGGAAGCAGCTGGCACCGACGGCAAACATCTCCAATTCAATGCGCAGCTGGCGACAAACCATTTCCATCAATTAGGGCTGGCCGCCTTGTGAATTCCAGAAAACGATCTTGCGAATACCTGTGCGCCAGGCGCTTTTAGCCATTTCAAAACACACTTTCCCCAGAACATCATATGGCAACGAAAGTGTGTCAGGGTAAGCTAGGTGTTCGTCAGATTTACCTACAGGCAAAGTGGCCAACACCAGCATGGTAAATTGGCAGGCAGTAATTCTACAGCTCGCTCAATAATGCTGGCATTAATGGCAGCAAACACCCGAACCAGCAGATGAGGTCCGTGTCGTTCTACGGCGCAAATAGGTAGTACTGCGACGATATTCGCCATATCCAGTTTACTGAATTCCCGCGTGGTGAGATCACACCACTAGGGAGAAGACGGTTTAAGCATGTTTACCTCCGGTTTTGTCTAACAATAAAAGATACGGTACGTTGCATTTAGGGCATTTTAGACCGGCTCTATGTCCTGCTATGTGCTAACTTTTCCAGTTTAATGGCCTCTCGTCGAGTTGTGTGGCAACAGTGTTGCCACCGGCGGAAATCCGCCGGTTTGAATGCTTTTTTGTTCAGCAGGCGACGAGGTGCCCGTCGCCAAAATCGGTAAAGCGCTGCGGTACTCTCTGATAGCCGATGGGTTTGATCGGTTCTGGTCTTATCGGCATTGCGCTGGTGGCTCGGGGTTGCCGTCTTTGCTGAACGTCAGGTATAGGAACGGCGCTGAGCAAGTGCTGAGTATAAGGATGCTGCGGATGGTGCAACACTCGATCTCGTGGGCCGATCTCCACGAGCTGGCCGCCAAACATCACCGCTACCCGGTGGCAGATGCGCTCCACCACCGCCATATCATGGGAAATAAACAGATAGCTGAGCCGATAGCGCTGACGCAAATCTTCCAGCAGCGTCAGCACCTGCGCCTGTACTGAAACATCCAGCGCGGAAACCGATTCATCGGCGATGATCACTTTCGGGTTCAGCGCCAGCGCGCGGGCAATGCAAATGCGCTGGCGCTGGCCGCCGGAAAACTGGTGCGGATAACGCCGCATCGCTTCCGCTGGCAGGCCGACCTGCTGCAATAGCTGCGCCACCCGCTCCGTGCGCTGTACTGCGGGCATCTGCTCATGAATCAGCAGCGGCTCCCCAACCAGGTCGAAAATAGTTTTGCGCGGATTGAGCGCCGCCCAGGGATCCTGAAACACCATCTGCAAATCGCGGCGTACCGCTCTTAACGCCTCGTCCTTCAGGCCGTGCAGCTCCTGTCCGTTAAGCTGCGCGCTGCCGCTAAATGGCACCATATTCATCAGCGCTTTTGCCGTCGTCGATTTACCGCAGCCGCTTTCACCGACGATGCCCAACGTCTCGCCGGGGAAAAGATCGAAGCTGACGCCATCGACGGCATGGACTTCGCGACGCACGCGCAGGCCGTCGCCGCGCACCGGAAAGCGCACGCTGAGGTCGCGGACGCTGAGCAACGGTCGCGTCGCCTCGACCGGCGCCAGCGCGGGCGCCTGGCCCAGCACCGGTACCGCCTGCAACAGCTGGCGGGTATAAGCCGCCTGCGGCGAGGTAAACAGCGTTTTTGCCGGAGCCTGCTCCATGATTTTGCCGTGACTCATGACCAGCACATCATCGGCCATTTCTGCCACCACTCCCATATCGTGGGTGATCAACAGCAGGCTGGTGGAAAACGCCTGCTGCAGTTCGCGCATCAACTCGAGGATCTGCGCCTGAATAGTGACGTCGAGGGCCGTGGTCGGCTCATCGGCAATCAGCACCTGTGGCTGGCACAGCATTGCCATGGCGATCATCACCCGCTGGCGCATACCGCCGGAAAGCTCGTGCGGATACTGTTGCAGGCGCTTCTCCACATGACTGATTTTGACCGCGTCCAGCATCGTGCTGACCCGGCTGCGCCGTTCACGGCGGCCCAGCACTTCGTGGCGTTGCAGCGTCTCTTCCAGCTGCTGGCCCACCGTCATCAGCGGATTGAGCGAGGTCATCGGTTCCTGAAAAATCATGGCAACCGACTTGCCGCGCAGCAACTGCATTTGCCGCTCCGGCAGGCTGAGCAAATCCTGGTTATCAAAAATAATCGCGCCGCCTGGAATCTGTGCCTCCTCCGGAAGCAAACCCATGATCGCCAGCGAAGTCAGCGATTTACCGCTGCCCGACTCGCCGGCAATGCACAGAGTTTTTCCCGGCCAGAGCGCAAAGCTGACGTCATCCACCACCCGCTGTGTACCAAACTGGATCGACAGGCGCTCGACCGAGAGCAGCGGCGCCGGAAATAGGACTGCTGACATAACGCTCCTAATTAAACACGCTGTTGGGAAAATAGAACGACACCACCCAGTTAGGCCGATCGACGATTTCGCTGATGCGCAGATCGCCGCACACGGAGCAGAGCATATAGGCCTCTTCCGCCGACATCCCTTGTTCGCGGCACAGCGCATCGATGGTATAGCTTAACGCGTCGCGGGCGGCGGTCATCAGGTCAGGGCCAATGCCGGTGAAGGCGCTGTAGCCGTGCCGATCCAGATGTTGGGTCACTGGGCCAGGGGTGGCGAAACGCGGCGTTTTCAGCGGCATATCTTTAACCACTTCCAGCTTCACCACCACGTCCATCGCGCTTTCAATCGCCGTGCCGCAGACTTCACCATCGCCCTGCGCGGCGTGGGTGTCACCAATAGAAAACAACGCGCCTTCTACTTCCACCGGTAGCCATAATGTGCAGCCAGCGGCCAGATCGCGAATATCCAGATTGCCGCCCACGCGGCGCGGCGGCACCACCGAATGATGGCCCGCGGCGGCGGGAGCGACGCCGAGGGTACCGGCGAAGGGTTTCAGCGGTACGCGGCCATATCGGCCAAAGGCGCAGGGGGTTAAGCCCTGGCGGTCATATTGCCACAGCGTCAGCGCCGGATCAGAAAACTGATCGGCCAGCAGGCCGAAGCCCGGGATATTCGCAGTCCAGCCAAAGCCGCTGGGACGAAAGGATTCCAGCGTCACCTTTAGCGCATCGCCCGGCTGAGCGCCTTCCACATAGACCGGGCCACTGACCGGGTTGAGCTTATCAAACGGCAGCGTTGGGATATCCGCTGCGGTAGAACCGGCGTTGAACCAGCCGTTAGCCGCATCCAGGCAGTGAAACTCCAGTTGGCTGCCGGAAGCTACGTGCAGGACCGGGCTCAGGCTGTTATCCCAGCCGAAATGATGTTGAGCATGATGAATGGTCTTCACCAGACAATTTTGGCACATCCTGACTCTCCTTTAAGCAGCGGCGCCGTCCCGGCGCCATCAAATTATTTCAGTCCGATATAGTCGTAGTTGACTGGTACATGCACTGGATCGACATACAGCGCGTCCTCGCCCCCCATGCGTGCGGAATGTACGGTGTAGCGCTTCTCGTTGAATACCGGCACCCAGGGCGCGTCATCCATTGCAGTGATGAAGATTTTGCGCCAGGCTTCAATGCGCGCGTCCTGCTGGTCGGGTTTCACCATGCTGTCCGCCGCGGCCGCCTGCGCGTCCAGCGCTTTGTTGCAGTAGCGCGCCCAGTTCCAGCCGCCCTCTACCGCCCCGGCGCAGCCGAGGATCGGGCCATAGAAGTTGGAGGGATCCGGGAAATCGGCGATCCACGCCATGCCGCCGGACCAGACCATCGGCGCTTGGCTGGCGGAGCCGCCCGCCGCAATCACATTCGCCTGCGCCAGGGATTTGATGCTGGCGTGGATGCCCACTTTGGCCAGATCCTGCTGGATAGACTGAGCGATACGCGGCTGCGGATCGGTATTCATCACGTACAGTTCGGTAGCAAAACCGTTGGGGAAACCCGCTTCGCTGAGCAGTTGCTTCGCTTTTGCCGGGTCGTAGCTGAAACCCTGATATGCCTTGTCATAACCGGGCATGGCGGGTGGCAGTGGCTGGTTGGCCGGCGCCGCGCGTCCATTAATGATGCGCACGATGCGATCTTTGTTGACCGCCATGTTCACCGCCTGGCGGACTTTGAGATTATCGAAAGGCGGCAGCGTGGTTTTCATCGTCACGTAGCCGGTCTGCAACTGGTCGCCGGTGACCATCAGGCCCTTATAGGCCGGGTTGTTTTTAAACGACAGAAACTGTGCGGGCGGTACGCCGTCGCCGGCAATATCCACTTCGCCTTTTTCCAGCCGCAGCAGAGCGACCGAGGGATCCTGTCCCATTTCGAACTTTATGTGATCCAGCCGCGGCACGCCGGCTTTAAAGTAGTTCGGGTTTTTGCGGAAGATCAGCTCCTGGCCCAGCTTCCACTCCTGGAGCTCAAACGCGCCGCTGCCGACCGGATGCTTGCCGAAGTCGGCGCCCCATTTCTCCACCTCCTCACGGGGAACCACCGAGGCAAAGTTCAGCGCCAGCACATGCAGGAAGGTGGCGTTGGGCTCTTTCAGAGTGATTTTTACCGTATGATCGTCGACGACCTCGATACCGCTCAGGGTCGTGCTTTTACCGCTGGCCTCCTCGTCATAGCCCGCGATGGGACTGAAGAACCCGGCGCCCGGACTTTGGGTTTTCGGGTTGACTGTGCGTTCCAGAGAATATTTCACGTCCGCCGCCGTGACCTCGCGGCCGTTGTGGAATTTCACCCCTTTGCGTAGCACAAAGGTGTAGACCTTGCCGTCCTCGGAAATGGCGTAGCTCTCCGCCAGGTCGTTCACCAACTCGGTGGTGCCGGGACGATAGTCCATCAGGCCGTCGAACAGGCTTTTGATCATCGACCAGTTTTGCCAGTCATAGCCAATGGCCGGATCGAGGGTCGCCACGTCGTTCTGGTAGGTCACCACGATATCGCCGCCGGTCTTCTCGTCAGCCTGCGCGCCATAAGAGAAACAGGCCGCGGCCACCGCCATTGTCAATAACGCATTTTTCATCATCTTCCCCTGCTACTTTTTGACATCAATGCGCGGATCGACCCACGGCAGCACCAGATCCGCAATAAGGTTGCCGCCAACAATGGCAACCGCTGACACGGTGGTTACCCCGACAATCACCGGGATATCCACCTGTTGAATCGCCTGCCAGGCCAGCTGACCGATACCCGGCCAGCCAAAGACCGATTCGACTACCACCAGTCCGCCCATAAAAATGCCGATATCAATGCCTATCATCGGAATTAGCGGCAGCACGGCATTCGGCAGTACGTGACGCAGCAGTACGCGGGTTCGGCCCAGCCCTTTGGCCCGCGCGGTACGGATAAAATCCTGATGCAGCACCTCAATCATCGACGAGCGCAACATGCGTGAATACCAGCCGCTGCCGAGCAGGCCGAGGGTTAGCGCCGGTAGCGCCAGATGGCTGAAGCCGCCATAGCCTCCCATCGGGAACCAGTTGAGTACCACGGCGAAAAGATAGAGAAAAAGCATCGCGGCGATGAACTGCGGCGCCGAAACACCGATAAAGGAGAGCGCCATCAGAAGCCGGTCCGCCAGCCCGCCGCGTTTTAACGCCGCCAGGGTGCCGAGTGCGATCCCCAGTACCAACTCGCAGAGAATACCCGCCGCCATCAGCTGCAGTGACGGCCCGATACGGGCGGAAACCAGTTCACTCACTTCGCTGCGCTGAATAAACGAGCGTCCCAGATCGCCGTGCAGCAGCCCCTGCAGATAACGCCAATATTGCTGATAAAACGGCAGATCCAACCCCAACTGATGGCGGATGTTTTCGACTACTTCCGGCGTGGCACTGCGCCCGGCGATTTGGCGCGCTGGATCGGCGGGCAACATAAACAGCAGCAAATAGCAGATCAACGTAACGCCAAGCAGGATCAGCCCGGCATGCAACAGACGTTTTCCCAGAAATAGCATTAGTTTCGTCCTTTTAAGCCGGGATCGAGGGCGTCGCGCAGGGCGTCACCAGCGATATTGAAAGAGAGCGACAGCAGCACAATCGCCGCGCCGGGAAAAAACACCAGCCAGGGAGCCGAAGTAAAATAGCTCTGGCTTTCAAAGATGATGTTGCCCCAACTCGGCGTTGGCGGCTGTACCCCCACCCCGAGGAACGATAGAGTAGCTTCCAGCAGGACTGTGGTGGAGATGCCTAGTGTGGCCCAGACCAGCACCGTTGGCGCCAGATGTGGAATTAAATGCACGCCGAGAATACGCAACGTTCCGGCCCCCAGGGTGCGTTCCACGGCGATAAAGTCGCGGGCGCTAAGCGCGCTAGTTTCGGCGTAGATAACCCTGGCGATCTGCACCCAGTTCACCATGGCGATCACCAGGGACACGATCCAGACACTTGGCTGGAAAATCGCCGCCAGGGCAATCGCCAGCAGCAGTGCGGGAAACGCCATCATCAGATCGGTAAAGCGCATCAGCAGCCCTCCGATACGCCCCTGCAGATAACCTGCGCTAAGCCCTACCAGGACGCCGATCAGTACTGCAGTGCCGTTGGCGACAACACCGATGAGTAACGAAGTACGAGCTCCGTAAATTAAACGCGAGAAGAGATCGCGTCCCAGCAGATCGGTTCCCAGCCAGTAAGTGCTGTTGGGAGAAAGCGGTGCGCCTTCCAGGCTCAGTCCCTCGACAAACTGTTCATCGGGATCGAAGGGGGTGAGCCAGGGGGCAAACAGCGCGCTCATCACCACCAGGAGAATAAACAGCAGCGAGAGCAGCAGGGCTGGCCGGCGCAGAAAATATCCGACTCTATTCATTGTGCTCCCCGCTTGCCGGACGACATTCGTAGCAGCCACTTCTGCGCCACCTGTGCCACCGACTGGTTCGTACACATTGATTCCGAGCGCAGGCGAACCCATGCCTGTTGTTCATCAATACTTTCCGCTTGCATCTGGGCCGCCAGAGCTTGGGTAATCTGCGGCATTGCTGCCAGACGCTGGCGCAGTAGCATCTGTTGCTGTTGAATGTCATGCAACTGCTGACGCAGCCCCACTGCCATCATCAGGGTGGTATAGATGGCTCGCTGTGTAATAGGCTTGGTAAGGAGCGCTGTTGCCCCTAACTCCAGCGCGCGCTGTACCTGGTAAAGTCCCTCATGTGAGGTCAGCGCGATCACCGGTATTCCCGCCAGATTGATCTGGCTCAGGGTTAGCGGGCTGGCGAATGCCTCCAGTTCCACCAGTACTGCACAGGGGGTGAGAGGAGGTAAAGCCTCATCTCCGGTCAGGTGATGCCAGCGGATACCCATCCGCGTCAGGTTTTTTTCCAGCGCTTCGCGACTCCTTGCTTCACAGTCTACCAGCAGGAGCGGCTGAGCATCTAAATCCGGGGACAGCAGCGTTTTCATTTAACAATCCTCAGAGCAGGTCTGGCTGCAACCGTTCGGCTTTCACGTAGCTCGGTCGCGGAGAGATAGGGATCGGGCATAACCGGCAGCGGTTCGCGATGCAGTATCTGAAAGCAAGTTTGTTGCAACTCAGCGATGTAGCAGGGCAAACAGGCGTGGTTGTTTCGAGCCATTACTGAGCGAGCGCCCGGAGAATCAACGTCGTGCTGACGATGCAGTGCCGCCAGCACCGCACCCGGCTCGCTGTTTCCGGCCTCGCGCAGGCTATTGGCAAACAGCCTTACTGCCCGCCAGCCGCCGATGTAGTAGTGGGAGATGCGCTGTGCGCCATGTTGCAGGTGCTGCCGCGCGCAAAAATCGAGATCGACGCTCTCAAAAAACGGTCCGCAGGAAAGCAAACGTACCGCCCTTAGTGGCGCGACTTCGGCGACTTCGGCTTCGGTAAAATTACAGCTGAGCACCGCTAACGTCCGCCGATCGCGAAGACAGGCCTCGTCCAGTGCGCGCAGAAACGCATAAGAGGTTTCGCCTACCAGGTTATTGAGTACAAAATCTACCTCTGTGCTGAGAATCGCCTCAATCAACTCGGTCACGTTGCTGTTTCTCAGGTGCAGATATTTTTCGCCCACCACCGTACCGCCGGAACCTTCCACTACCTCACGGGCGATACGATTGCTTTCCCAGCCCCAGACGTAGTTAGAGCCGATCAGCCAGGAGCGATTTCCGAACATATCCAGCGCCAGCCGCAGGAGTGGCAGCAGAGTCTGGTTCGGACAACCGCCCAGATATACGACCTGCTCGCAGCTCTCGAACCCCTCGTAAGGACAGCCATACCACAGCAGCAGGTTATGCTGCTCCAGGTCCGGGATAATCTCCTTCCGACTGGCAGAGGTAATGGTTCCGAAGATATGGCGGATGCCGTGAGCGATAAAGGTGCTCACCGCTTCACTGTAGGCTGCGAGTTCACCCGCAGGGTTGATATGTCGGGCCCGCAGCTGAAAAGGATAAGCAGGATCGGCATTGATTTCCTCTAAGGCATGGCGCGCACCAAGCAGTGTGCTGTTCGCCAGGTGGCTGTAGGTACCTTCTGTGGAAAGCAAAATTCCAATATCAATAGTTTGCACGTATGTTTGCTCTCTGCATTAATAAAAAAGCCTGATTGTCCTTATTAGGACAATCAGGCTTCATTACCTGTCGATATTTAATGGATTCAAGGCTTAAGGGTTGCCCCTGCTTGCATATACCCGACATGAAAAATTCATGCCATTTTTAAAGCACAGTTAAATCAATGGATTATTTATTTTTGGAGACACTTTTGCACCAATGGGATGCGGCTTGCTCAGTTATGGTGCAATTTTCTGATGCAGTCTGGTCTCTTCAACATGAGGTGGAGTAATGCACACCTGTTTTAGTTCCACGCACTTTTTGAGAGTTCCGGTTTTTCAGCCATCAGCAGGTGATCCTCCGGCGTCAGGTTATTCAGGGATTCATGGGGACGCTCTGGATGGAAGATCCTCGTGACGAAGCCGAATTTGCCCCCGGCCACGTGCTTTTTTTCGAGCGTAATGTTGTCCATGCATTACCAACCCTTCTTGAAGAACCCGTAATATTTCTGTCATTGGCCAGCCCTCGTCGTGATCCTGAAGATATTACCTTTGTTGACCCGAAAGATGGCACTGCCAGAACCTTTATGGCCAGAAATAATGAGTCAGCATAAAGGGCCAGAACCAAAGGTAAGGTGGAGCGGATGGTGAAATACCTCAAGGAGAACTTCTTCGTCCGGTACCGCCGGTTCGACAGCTTCGCCCAGGTTAATCAGCTACTGGAGCAGTGGATGGCTGACGTTGCCGACAGGCGGGAACTTCGCCAGTTCAGGCAGACACCGGAACAGCGCTTCACGCAGGAACAGGAGCATCTGCAGCCGTTGCCGGATACGGACTTCGATACCAGCTACTTCGATATCCGTCATGTCTCCTGGGATGGCTATATCGAGGTTGGCGGAAACCGTTACAGCGTGCCGGAAAGCCTGTGTGGCCAGCCGGTATCAATACGGATCTCGCTGGATGATGAACTGCGGATCTACAGTAATGAGCAGCAGATGGCATCGCACCGTCTCTGTTCGGCTGCATCCGGCTGGCAGACCGTGCCGGAGCATCACGCCCCGCTCTGGCAGCAGGTCAGTCAGGTGGAACCCGAAATCTGATTTATTCAACAAAGCCGCACCAAATCATCACTCGAAGATATTCAGGCATGGTACATCCGCGGCAAGCCCCTAATTTGTACTGAGGGGCAAAGTGAAAAAAGTTACTTTTTGTTGAAACGACAGTTAGCAATATCCCCCGCTTGCGGGGGCCATACCCACCAGGAGCAAACGCAGAAAGCCCGAGATACTTCTGCTGTACCGGGGGCTGGCGACATTTCAGGCAACACTCATAGTTGACATCCTCCCCGCCCTAAAGGGCGGGGAGGATGTCAATAATAGCAGACCACATCATGATGTCATTCTGACCGATAGATGCCAGAAGCAGAGGATCCATCCCATTTTATACCTACCTTGGCTTTGTTGAATAAATCGAACTTTTGCTGAGTTGAAGGATCAGATCACGTATCTTCCCGACAACGCAGACCGTTCCGTGGCAAAGCAAAAGTTCAAAATCACCAACTGGCCCACCTACAATAAAGCCCTCATCAACCGTGGCTCCATAACTTTCTGGCTGGATGATGAAGCTATTCAGGCCTGGTATGAGTCAGCAACACCTTCTTCACGAGGCAGACCTCAGCGCTATTCTGACCTTGCCATCACGACTGTGCTGGTCATTAAACGCGTATTCAGGCTGACCCTGCGCGCTGCGCAGGGCTTTATTGATTCCATTTTTTCTCTGATGAACGTTCCGCTACGCTGCCCGGATTACAGCTGTGTCAGCAGGCGGGCAAAGTCGGTTAATGTCAGTTTCAAAACGCCCACCCGGGGTGAAATCGCACACCTGGTAATTGATTCCACCGGGCTGAAGGTCTTCGGTGAAGGCGAGTGGAAAGTCAAAAAGCATGGCCAGGAACGCCGCCGTATCTGGCGTAAGCTGCATCTCGCCGTTGACAGTAAAACACATGAAATCATCTGCGCTGACCTGTCGCTGAACAATGTGACGGACTCAGAAGCCTTCCCGGGTCTTATCCGGCAGACTCACAGAAAAATCAGGGCAGCATCGGCAGACGGCGCTTACGACACCCGGCTCTGTCACGATGAACTGCGGCGTAAGAAAATCAGCGCGCTTATCCCACCCCGAAAAGGTGCGGGTTACTGGCCCGGTGAATATGCAGACCGTAACCGTGCAGTGGCTAATCAGCAAATGACCGGGAGTAATGCGCGGTGGAAATGGACAACAGATTACAACCGTCGCTCGATAGCGGAAACGGCGATGTACCGGGTAAAACAGCTGTTCGGGGGTTCACTGACGCTGCGTGACTACGATGGTCAGGTTGCGGAGGCTATGGCCCTGGTACGAGCGCTGAACAAAATGACGAAAGCAGGTATGCCTGAAAGCGTGCGTATTGCCTGAAAACACAACCCGCTACGGGGGAGACTTACCCGAAATCTGATTTATTCAACAAAGCCGTCTGTCGTTTCCACTAGTCCTCCTATGGCATATAACAGTGCGTTATACCGGTCCCGCAAGGTCGGCTTCCTTGCAAGCCAGATTACCTTGTAAGGTCAGAAAGTCCAATGACAGCTTTATGTACGAAGCAGTCATTGAGCTACTACGTATAAATGACCGCTCCTGGCCTACAGCAGACAAGCTTAGGATGCTGAAGGTCTGCTGAAATTCGAGACGGTATAGTCTCTAAAAGCTTCCCTGCCATAAAGTTGCCGAGATTCTCAGCGAATAGGTAAGTATCATCATACAGTGGTCAGATGTGCATCCGCAGTACATTTGCTCGCATGTTAACGTAGCAGTAGTACAACATCATTTAGAGACGAATCGCCTAACAGGTTTTAACACCTTAAAATTTCACTGCTGGTTAAACACATTATTAAATGATTTTTATCATTTAAATCATTGGGTTAATTTTAATTGTGATTTGCTTTTAACCCTCGCAATTTAGAAGTATTATTTTGAGATTAATCCACTTGCCCTGCCTTCATCACTGCTTGTAAATATGCGTGAAGAATGATTTTAAGGTTATATATCATGGAGTTATTGAAGTTTTTGGCGGCGATTTTTGTCATTTACTTGTTGTTTTTTAGAAAGAAAAAACGTAAATCTCCAAAGTCTTATGCTTCAGACCCCGTGAAAGCACCGCCAAAAGAATGGCTCGCTGACATCAAGAAAAAAGAGGCGGTTGTGCGAAACGATGATAGTGAAGACGATAACCTTGCAACTTTTACATTGAGCGGTGGCCGGGGTGTTGAACTTCGGGTGACAACCAATCATTACCGCAACACCTCAAAGTCAGCAGGTGCACTAGCTCGATGGGTACTTCCGGGTGAGATGATAACTGTAGCTGGTGTAGCAATTAGCGGTGGCCACATTTACGTGGGGCAACGTATGAAGCCCTCCGGTCAGGAATCAGGCGGCTATTATGACGATGGAAGTGAGGCATCATTAATTGATGACACATGTAAGATAAAACCTACTTCTTATCTTTACGAGGACAGTTCATTAGGATACTGGCCCAGTTTTTCCTCTCTTTCCCCAGAAGCACGCGGTGCGTATGTCAGTTGGCTTGCCAGCGATAGGTCTGATCCATCGTGTCCTATCGGCTATGTTTTTATCTACCTCTACGGCCTGGAAA
The DNA here is from genome assembly GCF_900200035.1 of Klebsiella grimontii. Lineage (GTDB taxonomy): Bacteria > Pseudomonadota > Gammaproteobacteria > Enterobacterales > Enterobacteriaceae > Klebsiella > Klebsiella grimontii. Next base: position 56,892 of record NZ_FZTC01000001.1, on the reverse strand, counting down.
GAAAAGCGCTCGTAGATTCCACTGACCCAAAATTCCCTGATGCTGAGTTCCGTAATCTGTTCAATGAAGTCGCTCGGTTAAGATCGATATTCATTGAGAACCGCTCCTTCCGTGGATATTCGACCCAATTACTCGAAGCCATGTCTATTCTGCGCCCGAACATGGGCTTAGCCACTGAGCTCGATAGCAATTCAGGTTTCAGCAACAGCATGCAATTTAAGCTGGCTCTTGCAAAAACTGTACATGAAGGAGTTCCTGTATCAGCTGAACTGGCGTTGAACTGGGTAATAAACCACACCGAGTATTCGCTGCGTACCCCGGCTCGCCGCTGTGCTAAAGAGTTTGCTGCACTTTTCAAACGGCGTTACACCCTCAAATATGGTGAAGGGATGGTCGTTAAGGCGAATAAAACGCGCCTGAGGTTAGATTACACACCAGCAAGTCCTAGTTTGCGAGGTGTTCGACTTCCTGTTCCCGACCTGCCTGATCCAAGTGCGTTGAAGAGCCCTGTCCAGAAAATTATGGCTCTTGCCGATATATGTACAGATGAACTTGATGCTTATAGTCGCTACCTTGGTAGGAAAGGTACGTCAGTCAATGATACGGCTGCAATTATGCTGCTCCCTTCAGAGATAGTTAATGAAAGCGCAGAAAAAATATTAAGCTCATTCAAACGCTGGGCTGATGAGGCGATCCTCGTCAAGGAGGGGTTAGTCTCAGTTGCTGACTTTTGGGCACATATGAATGCCAGTTGCCCCAATAAGATCAATAAAAAAGAGGCCGATTTGATGCAGGCCTTTGCTCTGAAGATGGGTTACGGTCTGGCACCTGACCCGTATTATCACCATGTGAAGGCGGATGTTGATGGGACACTTGTTCTATTCCCTGCCGCCGAAGGTGGACGCTTCTCACCTTCTCCTGAATTTATCTCAGCCGTAATGACGCTCAGATTAGGGGCGATGGTCGCCTTGATTGACGATTCTCTTGATCAAGCTGAACAGAAAGTGCTTGAGAATGCCATCAACAACAATCCTGGCTTCACCGATGATGAAAAACGCTCTCTACATGCGTATTTAACGTGGCAACTTCATACCCCAGCCAATATGACAGGAATGAAAAGTAGGATTGAGTTGATGGGGGCCGCGGAAAAAGCTGCTGTGGGTAAGGTTATCGTTAGTGTTGCCTGTTCGGATGGGACAATAGCGCCTGCCGAAATCAAACAGCTTGAGAAGATTTATTCAAGTTTGGGGCTGGATCCCTCATCTGTCTCGAGCAATATCCATCAGCATTCCGCAACTGAACATGATCTCGTCTCGTCTGTACCAACTGATCAGCCAGCAGCAGGGTTCACACTGGATGCTAATGTACTTGCCCGCCACGAATCTGCCACGGATGATGTTCGTAAATTGCTGAACACAATTTTCACCGAAGAAGAACCGGAAGAGCCAGAAAGCGCTCCAGCCTCATCAACGGAGGCGGGGGGACTTGACTCCGCACATAGCCAGCTTTATCGCAGTTTGCTGGAGAAAGAACAGTGGTCCCTAAAAGAGGCGACAGAATTGTGCGGAAATTTGAATTTGATGCTCGGCGGTGCGCTTGAGGTGATCAATGACTGGTCCTATGCGGTGGTTGATGCTCCAGTACTGGACGATGCCGATGATGATATCTGGGTTGACCTGGAAATTGCCAAAGAATTAGAGGGATAGTGAATGTCTGTAACACGTATAAGAGTGAAAGAACGCGACGCTATTATTCAGTCACTTAAGTCAGGTGTAACGCCAAGGATAGGCATTCAGCATATCCAGGTTGGCCGCGTGAATGAGATCACCGCTCTCCATCAGGATATTGAGAGGATTGCTGACGGTGGTGCAAGCTTCAGACTTATCATCGGTGAATATGGTTCTGGTAAAACGTTCTTTCTGAGTGTTGTGCGCTCTATTGCGCTGGAGAAGAAGTTGGTGTCAGTCAGTGCTGACCTTTCTCCTGACAGACGTATTCACTCATCGGGAGGTCAGGCTCGTAATCTTTATTCTGAGCTCATGAAAAACATGTCCACCAGAAACAAGCCGGATGGTAATGCGTTACTTAGCGTTGTTGAAAGGTTCGTTACGGAGGCAAGGAAGGAAGCTGACACGGACGGCTCCGAGGTTTCATCAGTTATTCATAAACGCCTGGCAGCACTATCAGATATGGTCGGTGGATATGACTTTGCGAAGGTCATTGATGCATTCTGGCGGGGGCATGAGCAGGATAACGAAACGCTAAAATCCAATGCCATTCGCTGGTTGCGTGGAGAGTACACTACTAAAACTGATGCCCGTCACGATCTCGACGTTCGGACTATTATCTCAGACGCATCATTCTATGATTCTTTGAAGCTGATGAGCCTTTTTGTCCGCCAGGCAGGCTATGCCGGTCTTTTGGTCAGCCTCGACGAAATGGTGAACCTCTTGAAGCTGAATAATACGCAAGCAAGAACAGCGAACTACGAACAGATTTTGCGGATCCTGAATGACTGCCTGCAAGGCTCAGCCGAGAACATTGGTTTTATCCTCGGGGGTACGCCAGAGTTTCTTTTCGATCCGCGTAAAGGTCTTTACAGCTATGAGGCGCTCCAGTCGCGTCTGGCGGAAAACCGGTTCGCGCAAAAAGCAGGTGTGATTGACTACTCATCCCCCACTTTGCATCTTGCCAGCCTCACCCCTGAGGAACTGTATATTTTGCTGAGAAATCTTCGTCATGTTTATGCCGGTGGAGATCCAGAGAATTATCTGGTACCAGATGAGGCACTGACTGGATTCCTGCATCACTGTAGTAAAACCATTGGAGACGCTTACTTCCGTACCCCCCGTAATACCATAAAAGGTTTCCTGGACATGCTGGCCGTGCTGGAACAAAACAGAACGATGAACTGGCAAACACTAATCGAGGGTGTGGCGATTGAAGAGGACCGGCCCAGCGATATGGATGACACCACTACGGAGGAAAGCGATGACGACGACGGACTGGCGAACTTCAAACTATGAGCAGTGCCTACGATAGCCTCGATCCCCGCGTCCGTAAGTGGGTTTACAAGCAGGGGTGGTCGACATTAAGGCCCTTGCAGGAGAGTTCTATCCCGGCAATTTTAGCCCGTGATCGAGACGTGCTAATCAGTGCAGGTACAGCAGCGGGTAAAACAGAGGCTTTCTTTCTTCCTGCCTGTTCGGCAGTTGCAGATCTCACGAATGGATTTGGCATCGTCTATATCAGTCCGTTGAAGGCATTGATTAACGATCAGTACCGTCGTCTTGGGAGCCTTGGAGATGCATTGGAAATGCCAGTGACTCCCTGGCACGGGGATGTACCACAAAGCAAAAAGAAGAAGGCTCGGACGAACCCTGCTGGCATTTTACTGATTACACCTGAGTCACTTGAGTCTTTGCTCATAAATTCAATGGGCTGGCTCAAACAGGCGTTTTCTTCAGTCGCATACATCGTTATTGATGAGTTTCATGCTTTTATTGGTTCAGAGCGTGGTGTACAGCTGCTTTCTCTGCTCAATAGAATTGACCATGTGCTAGGATGCCAGGTAAATCCAATTCCCCGCGTTGCGTTGAGTGCCACGCTGGGGGAACTGGAGAAAGTGCCCGAAATGTTGCGCCCGGACAAACGACTCCCCTGCGTAACTGTTACAGATAGTAATAGCATGGCCACTCTTCAGGTACAGGTCAAAGGATACCTGGAGCGAGTGATCCAAAATGAGGAAGAACTTCAGAGTTCAGCTGAACATGACGTTTGCGCTGACATTTTTAGACTTTGCCGTGGCGATTCTCATTTGGTCTTTGCAAACAGCCGAAAACGCACTGAAAGCATTGCGGCAACGCTGAGCGACATGTGTGAGGAACAAATTGTTCCGAATGAATTTTTCCCCCACCATGGTTCCCTTGCCAAGGAATTACGTGAGGTGCTTGAATCTCGTCTTCAGAAAGGAAATTTGCCCACAACAGCTGTTTGTACAATGACGCTTGAGTTGGGAATTGATATCGGTAAGGTTAAATCGGTTATCCAAGTTACGCCTCCGCATTCTGTTTCCAGTTTGCGCCAGCGAATGGGGCGTTCTGGGCGACGCGATTCCCCGTCAGTACTCAGAATGCTAATTACAGAAAATGAGCTTACTGTGAGTAGCAGTATCGTTGATCACCTACGACTCCAGTTGGTGCAGTCGATGGCAATGATCAGGTTGATGATCTCTAAACAATGGTTTGAGCCTGCCGATTCCCGGCAGATGCATTACTCCACGCTGCTACACCAGATTCTTGCAATTACCGCACAATGGGGTGGAGTTCGTGCCGACCAGCTCTGGTCACAACTATGCCAGACAGGGCCGTTCAGAAATGTAGATTTAAACGATTTCAAAAGCCTGCTTAAACATATGGGAGCATGTGGCCTACTCGCTCAACTTGCTAGCGGCGAAATGGTTGTTGGGGCAGAGGGGGAGAAACTGACTAACCATTACACTTTTTATGCCGTGTTCAATACACCAGAAGAGTTCCGCATTATCACCGGAAACAGAACCCTTGGAACAGTGCCTGTGGACTCCCCACTGCTACCAGACCAACACATCATCTTCGGTGGGCGGCGCTGGAAAGTGACAGAGATCGAGACAGAGAAAAAAGTTATCTATGTAGAGGCAACCAAAGGCGGTCAGCCACCACAATTTAGTGGGGGAGGTATGTCTGTTCATGATGCCGTTCGTCAGGAAATGCTCGCTATCTATAGGGAAGGTGATTACCGCATAGCAATAGGTAGCAAGAAAGTAGATTATGCCGATACTGCCGCCAGAAACCTATTTGCGGAAGGCTGTAGTAACTTTCAGCGTTTTAAACTTCAAAATGAGTGTTTTATTACGAGTGGACAACACTGTTACGTAATACCCTGGATGGGGGATAAAGTTGTCAATACGATTACAGCCTTGCTCATACGTTGTGGTTTTAAAGCAAATTCATTTGCTGGCGTTATAGAAATCGATAACTCCAGTGTAGCTTCCGTTCAGCACGCGCTGAAAGAAATGCTGTTGTCAGGCTTGCCATCTGCATTTGATCTTGCCACAGATGTTCCAGAAAAGTACTTAGATAAATATGACGAGTATTTACCAGAGTCCCTTCTTGCGAAAGGGTATGGTGCAAAGGCGTATGAAACAGAAGGTACGCGCATCTGGTTGCAGAAACATCTTTAGTAATCTGGATATGTAATCAGGGTATAAATAAGACATATATACCCTGAATTTTTTATTTCCCTGTAGATTTACTAGGCTTTAGTCCCGGGGTATTACCAGGAGTATCTTTATTATCACGTCGACGTTGATCCGGTTTTCCTGTCGATTTAGCAATTGGTTTTGGACCAGGTTTAAGACCCATGATAGTTATCCTTTAGAGGTGTAAGAGGGAAGCCTCAACAATGATATATTGGATAATGTGAAATTTTTCAATGGGAGCGATCAACATATCCAATGATTAACTCGATATTGTGAACAGTGTCCGCTTCTGGCACAAAGCAGACGTTAAGACTTACAGCATCGGGAAACTTCTGGATGCCGCGTCAGCGGCATGGAGGCGCCAGATGAGGTTACATGTGTCTGTGGAGTCAAATGGCGCCGAAAGCCCGGCGTAGCCGGTTACCTGGCTATAAACTCTGCCACCCTACCCCCTGCCCTGATTAGCCTTAACCCGCTTACAGCAATGAAGAAGTAAAAGTAATCCCTTTTAACCCCGGTGAGCGGGCTTTACGGCGTTTACGACGTAAAGGGCGTGATTTCCGGGGCCTTAGCGGCGGCAGCTTGCTGCTGACGCTTAGGGGGATGTTCATCAACTATTTCAGCGACACCAGGGAACTTAACATGGTAGCTGCAAAGCCATACCCGCGAAAAACATCTCAGACGCCGCTGTACGCGGTCGGAGTGGTCCCGGCAAGGCGATAGCCGCAGTCGGGGCGTATCTCCGCGTTAGCGGGCCGCAGGGCCGCTTACGAGCGTGTACCAAACAACTGACCGCAGCTCCACCCACAGCGATGAAGAAGAGTAGTTACAACACCCATTATTAAAAGCGATGTTGTTCCCCGGCCTTCGGCCGGGGGCGGCGGCGCTTTTCAGTGGTGGGATGAGTTATGTAGTTACCGCTGTGCACGGAACTGAATATTGGTCTGAGAGGGGCTCAGTGTTGCAGGACGGCGCCGGAGGTTTGTTTAAATGGTTAATTGAATGCTGTAACTAAAGTGCTTGCTGGTGCTGTGCCCGCCGCTTGCCGGCGGGAGGTACTTCTCGATTCTGAGCGGCGCGGGCGTTTGCGACCGCTGCCAGCGAAGGCCTCATTGAGACTGTCCACAGGACAGACGGCGAACAGGTTTTCCTTTGAGATGAAAGAGATTCAGATCTTTAAAAGAAGTACAGAGCAGGTATTTAAAGGGAACCATGCGGTCTGTAATTCTTTCGACGGGCACCCAGGAAACGTGTCGGGTGTAGCCTTGTGAATAGTTCCCTTGCAGTTAAATGTGTATAAGTAAAATCCGGTCAAAAAACCGGGGCCGGAGACCTGAAATTTCATCCACGAAAAGGAAAAATCAGGAGGTGGCCGTGGTGGCTGTTACAGGAATGGTCAGAAATCAGGCAACTGCAGAAGACGGGCGAGCGAAAGTCTCCGGCGTCGGCCGGATAAAAAAGTGGGAGGTTTATATGGGCTCGGGGTACGGCGCCAGGCGGGTATAGTTATTGCCCCGGGATATCAGCATTCGTTCCGTCACACGTCGCTCCACCTCACGCTTCAGCGCGTCATGATCGCCTCTGAAGCGGCCGGTGGCATATTCACGGGTCAGCTGCTGACGAACGCGCGTCTCTATATCCTTACGCTGGCGTGAAGCATCCCGGCGAGCTGTCGCTCGCTTCTGGCCATGTGATTTACGCTCAGCCTGGTAGCTACGAAAACGCTCGCGTACAAAACGCCAGGATTTAGCGATCAGCTCGTCCATTTCCAGTTGTGGCAGGCTCTGCTTTTTACGCTGTTTGTTTTCCCACTCCACACGGCTACGACGCGCGGCCACGACAGCGACATCTGACACATCCAGAGCCTGAAAAAGAGCCGGCGTGAACGTCATGTCGGTCGGGATGTTACAGCCAATCTGCGGGTCATATTCCGTGGTGTAGGTGATCAGGCCCAACTCGGACATAAAGCGCAGCGCACGGGTCGCCCGCGAGATAGAGAGATTGCCACTTGCGGATTCCGTGGCCAGCCCGCACTCGATGGCCATATTGGTAATCGAGCGCTGCACGCGATTGGCCAGCGGATCATAATGGAAGCACATTGCCTGCAGGAGCGCGTCAATTGCACGTCGACGCAGTATAGGAGGCATGCGGCGGCGCTTACCCAGTGAGCGGGCAAAGGCAACATGGATTGAAAAATCAAAGGTAGCGGTGAAGCCTTCGGCTTTGGCCATCAGCTTACGACAGAACGGCAGTGTCTTTTTGCCTTCACGCGCCATAAAACGCGGCTCGGCATTTTTAACCTGAACGTAATGAAATGAGTTTTCTGAATTCTGGTCAGCCACCGCTTCCTGCGCTTATGTTGCACGGAAGGAGTGAGCACAGAAGGTCTTGAACTTTTCTGAGCATGAATCTATACTCCCTGCATAGAGCAACAGCTTCTATGCAGTTTTGAAAGGCCCCGTTAATCTTTTCGCTCCGCCAAGAATGAAGAAGATTATCGGGGTTTTTGCTTTTCTGGTTCCAGGTAAATTCCCCATCCGAACCAGTTCCCTGCCACCTTGCGGCGTGGCCAGCCAGAAATCTCTAAACGATCAGTAATCTAGCACTCAAAGCCGGATGGATCAAGAATGTGACGTCGTTACATCAATTCCAAGCTTCGCGGACTCCATTTCAATAAGCCTTTCAATCATTTCTGCCTGAGTAATTCCTTCACTCTCACACATGATTTGAAGCTGATTTTTAAGTGAATCGCGCACAAACACCCTCACCTCTTTGTGCGTCGTTTTTTTACGCGCAACAGCCTTCTGCTGCCGTTCTGCAGCAGAAAGTGGTTTCCCTTTTCTGTAGGGGCGTTTAGATGAGGAAGTAACTGCGTTTATGGCCTGTGACATCTCTGCCTCCTCAAGCATTTAACTAAATACCTGAACAAAGATACTACAGCTGGCCTGATGCGGCGAGTGGCTATGTTATTTTTTGTTATATAACCTAATCTCCGTTGGCGCGAAGTTCAGGTTAAAAAACGTAACGATTTTCAGTACGTACTCTGCCAGTCCGTTCCCTGTGCCCAGCGGGATGCCCAGTGGTTCAGGTAACTGTGGGCGACAACCGGGTCATCCCACACGACCAGCACATTCTCTGAATTCGAACGGTCCGCAGCCCGACTGAAATTGAAAGAGCCGACCTCGGTATTGCGTTTGTCTGCGACGATCACTTTGTCATGAAGGATCGTATATACGTCGACGGTGCGGACAGGGATACCCGCGCTGACCAGCACGTTCATGGCGGCCACGCTGGCTTTCCCGGTATTCGCCTTCTGGTCCAGTACTACCCTGATATCCACTCCACGCCGTTTTGCCGCAATAAGCGAGCGAGTCACCTCCGGCGACGTGAAGGAGTATCCCATCAGGCGGATTTCCTGCTGCGCTGAATCGATGGTCTTCAGGACCAGCTGCAGGGCCGTTCCTTCCGGGGAAAAGCCGGTCTCGATGGACGCGGCGTTGACTGCCGGCACTGGCGTGTAAAGCGCCAGACTGAGCAGTCCGGGCAACCACCACCGGCTGGCTGGGGTTTGACGGGTCGTTCTTTTTTCTATACTCATACGATTTCACTCCTGATGACATTCAGTGATGTCGTGTCGGTGCTTCAGAAAATCCCTCACACACCTGACCAGTTTCTCTGAATCCCGCTCCCGCAACAGCGGAATGCCGGCCTGGCGAAGTACCTCTTCCAGCAGAATATCCCGGCGTACCCGATGTTTTTTCAGGTGCGAGGCATCATCCAGTTCGACAGCGGCCACAATGGCAAAGGTCGTGATATCCACCACCACCACATCGCAGTGCCACTGTGATTTCACTCCTGATGACATTCAGTGATGTCGTGTCGGTGCTTCAGAAAATCCCTCACACACCTGACCAGTTTCTCTGAATCCCGCTCCCGCAACAGCGGAATGCCGGCCTGGCGAAGTACCTCTTCCAGCAGAATATCCCGGCGTACCCGATGTTTTTTCAGGTGCGAGGCATCATCCAGTTCGACAGCGGCCACAATGGCAAAGGTCGTGATATCCACCACCACCACATCGCAGTGCCACTGTGAGGCCATCCGGAACAGCTGCCACCAGGTCCGGGAGCGAGGCCGGATATGAGGTGCCAGGCTGGCGATATCCGCCACCCGCACCTGCGGGCACAGAAGCCAGCGTTTCTGGTCGGTGTGCTTCAGCAACGCCCGGTAAAAATGCTGTTCCCGTGGCGTCATCAGCATGTCATTGCTCACCCAGGCCCGCTGACGACACAGTCGCTGTTCCGCCTCGGTGGTGCGAATACCCGCCGCTTTCAGTGCCTGCAGTACCGGAGAGGTCTTCCCCGTTGTTCGTCCCTTCACAAGCAAAACAAGAAAACCCAGCAGACCCAGTACTATGACGATGGCGCCCGTCATCATTAATATTTTTGCCATTCCGGGCCTCGCTTTATAACCATATCAATCCATATGTGTTTCTTTACTCTGTTCAGCATTCCACTCAGCCCTTCTGAAAGAATTTTCCCCGGAGATTTCTTTGCTGCAATAAAAAACCGCATATGAATTTCCTTAAATTTGTTTCAGCGCTATTGCCGCTGTCACAATAGCCTGCAGGGGATGCATCGGTAATTGATTGCTGTAATTTAGCCAGACACGACGTAAAACTTCTCCGTCTTTGATATAGTGCGGCCTTCGGCTTATTGACTCCTTATCAATACAAATGCCACGAAAAAGTGGCCTGGAACCGACTTTATAGAATTCATGCCGTTCTTCATTGCTCATTTTCATCACCAGTCGATTGAGATAGCGTGAAACCAGAGCAAATGAACGAAACGATGAAAAGTCACCGTTGAAATCCACGACACCACCTTTCAGTAATTTAAATTGCCCCGAAGTCATGACAAAAGCCCGGGAGGGTTTTACTGGTATCGTCCATGTCGCATGGTATTTGTATATCCCTCTCTCCTTTTCGATCCATGCCTCCCCTACAAAATCGACGTCTTCATTTAGTTCCCCGGAAAACATCACCTCTTTATATTTCCCTAAAAAATAGATGTCACCGACCCTCATATCTCTGACTTCACGCTGACACCATACGGGCATATGACAATAGCGCATTAAATCGCGAACAGTCTTCACAGCATCAAGCTTCATTAGTTCACCTTTTTAATTGGTCAATTCTTTTAATTGAATAACAAGCGTAACGAGCCAGCTCTTGTCAGTTCTGTTTATAACGGTATTTCCACGGCTGAACGGGATTCAGGCGTCGCCGGCAATCGCTCCCGATGAGTCTGATGCGCAGTCCCGTCAACGCTCAGTCCCTCTTCTGATGCACCAGGCATCTGCCGGCAACCGATCCAGCAACGCACGTCGGTATCTGTTCGGCACCCCCTGACCAGCCACGAGGTCAGCAATCAGGACCGATATGGCGGAAATCAACAGCACGTAGTGAAGGACGATGCCGGCCAGCTGCACAAGCTCTGTTGCGGGCATAGTTCGCAGGGCGGTCACCAGACGGATACCGTCCTGCGGAAATCCCCACACCAGAAGACCCGCACCTGCCAGTATCGCTGCTGGCGCATAAAGGCATCCCCGGGAGACAAGCCGGACCACCAGGTCGATAAGGTCACGCATCTGCTGGTGATAGGGGTTCGAGGTTCAATCGTGTAAAAAACCACGTTAAGGCAATAATTCATTGTTTGAATTGAAATTTAATGGCCTCAACTCTCCCTTCAGAATATTTTCCGGCAGCGTGAACGTATAATGTCCCAGCATGTTGATATGACCGTACATCAGTGGCGACAGGCGTGAGATATGCTCGTCTTCCGGGATCTCACCAGCGCTGCGCAAATGTGATAGCGCTTCCTGCATATAAAGCGTGTTCCACAATACAACTGCGTTAGTGACAAGCCCCAGCGCACCCAGTTGATCCTCCTGCCCCTCACGGTAACGTTTTCTAATCTCACCACGTTGGCCGTAACAGATCGCCCTTGCCACGGCGTGACGGCCTTCTCCCCGGTTAAGCTGAGTCAGTATCCTGCGACGATATTCTTCATCATCAATGTAGTTGAGGAGGTACAGCGTCTTGTTGACCCGTCCCACCTCCATAATCGCCTGCGCCAGCCCTGACGGACGGGAACTTTTTAAAAGCGAGCCCACAAGTTCTGAGGCGTGGACTGTACCCAGCTTCAGAGAACCGGAAACCCTCATCATTTCATCCCATTGGGTTTCTATCTTTGACAGTTCAACGCATCCCCGCGCCAGCTCATCCAGTACCCCGTAGTTCGCATTTTTATCTGCACGCCAAAATACCGCCTCACCGGCATCTGCCAGGCGGGGCGAAAACTGGTAGCCCAGCAGCCAGAACAGGCCAAAGATAATGTCGCTGGACCCTCCAGTGTCCGTCATAATCTCCACCGGATTCAGCCCCGTCTGCTGCTCCAGAAGCCCTTCCAGCACAAAGATAGAGTCACGCAACGTACCGGGGATAACGATGCCGTGAAAGCCGGAATACTGGTCAGAAACAAAATTGTACCAGGTGATCCCACGCCCTGAGCCAAAGTATTTTCTGTTAGGGCCAGAGTTCAGCGTTTTTACAGGAGTGACAAAGCGCATCCCATCTGCAGAAGCCACTTCTCCGCCGCCCCAGCGCTCAGACAGTTCCAGCGTGGACTGAAAATCGACCAACCGGGCATTAGCGCTGACCAGCGTTTCAGCCCGAATGTAGTTTTGTTTTACCCAGCTCAGACGGTGGCGGGTCAGTGCCGGAATACTGTGTTTGATCAGCGGTTCATGTCCGATATTGCAGGCTTCAGCGAGCAGTACGGCACACAGGCTGATGTTAAGATCCTGAGCACGGGCTTCAGACTCACTCACATGAGTGAATTCGCGGGTAAAACCAGTCCGGGCGTCAATTTCAAGCAGCAGCTCTGTCAGATCAACAGGGGGGACCAGCTGCCTGACGCGGCTGTTCAGAAGAATCAGCGGCTGCGGTTCTTCCAGTTTTTCCAGACTGCTGATGGTCAGGGACGGATATTTACCCTGATGACAGATGCTCACGGCAGCATTCAGCTCAAAGCGTGAGGCCACCGTTTTCCAGGTTTCGTCCAGTTCGGTTGCCAGCTGTTTAACGGCATTTCCACCATCGGTGGGGTGTCCAAGCGCCCGGCATACGGCGATCCGCTGAGCCTGCCATTCTTTCCCCTGAAGAAACTTCTGACGCGGATCGCCCCAGCGATCGCTGTTCTCCAGCCAGATATCGCGGCGACGCAGCGAATCCTGAAGGCGTTCCAGCAGGCACAATGAGTATCCTGCACGCTGTATCCGGCCTTCGGAGTCGTACACCAGACGTTTCCAGGGACCTGTAATGATCTGCTCAGGCGCATTCTCCAGGAGGCGTTTTTTCGAACCACTCAGTTCGGCCAGGTAATGTATGGCCGATAGCGTATTTTCGCCGGCAGGGGCAGACTGAAAATGTAAATCACGCAGCATCGCTGGCAGAAAGCGCTTAACCCGTCCATATTGCTCGACCATTTCATCCTGGAAATTTGTGTCCTGCGGGCGGGCAAGCTCATTGACTTTACCTACGGATTCCGCCAGCCGGTTCTTTGGTACGTGGCTGAAAATAGTCTGACGCAGCGCTGCGTCATCCATTTTATCATCCAGTAAAAGCGTACATGCATGTGCCAGAAGTAGCGCCGCGCGATCAAGATCTTTGAGCGTTCTGAGCCGTTTTTTCTGCCCGGTTTGCTTCGCTGAACGCGTGATATTGAGGATCAGCAGATCCAGAACATCGACAGCCTCATCGAGTGCCAAAATTTCCTGTGCTTTAACAAACGCGGTCAGGATGGCCAGCCGCCGTTCCTCCGGCATTCTGGCGATATATTTTACCGAAGCCATGCCAGCATAACGAGCCAGGTTGCGGAGTTGAATTGCAGGCAGCCCGGCAAAATTCAGCCGGGAAAACTCCAGGCTGCGCAGGCGTGTGTAGCGCTGAAGTGCGTCAGTAAAGGCCGGACCACTGACGTTGACGGGCCCTTTTCGTATCTGCTCCATCACGGAAACCCGCTGTCCTTCCGGTATGACAAGCAGACCGGCCAGTTGCTCAGTCTGCCAGCTGTCAGGTAATGCAGCCAGTCTGCGCCACAAACGCCTGCTTGCCCGCTCACGAATTTCGCCAATGAGCCTCGTCAGCGCTGAGGCTGCGGGCAACAATACTTTATTCTGGAGCAACCATGCCGTGGCAAAATCGAACATCAGACCGGGGCGCTCGTTACTGAGCCATGTGCGGATATAAAGCAGACGTTTCAGTCTGAACGACCAGGGGAAATCGCCAAAATCATGGTAGTCAGAGTGTTGCCTGATCAGCCTTTGATGCTCCCAACGGGTATTCTCTCTCTGGGCGTATCGGGCCATGATCTCAGGGCGATGAATGTTCAGCTGTAATGCAACGTAATTTCGGACGCCGGGAGGTATTTGCAAGGGATCGGTCTGGAAGGTTCCCAGAAAACGGGCCGTGGTTAGCTGAAGGGCAATCCCAAATCGGTTATGTTTCCCCCGGCGCTGATTAATAAAAACAAGATCGCGTTCATCAAGATGAAAATACCGGGCCAGCTGAACCTCGTTAGGCTCGGCGGCATACCGTCCGTAGTTTTCGGTCTGTTCACTGGTCAGAAAACCGTCACTCATCCCGCATCCTTTCGTAAGGGTATCGCTCTGCTCAAATTTTGATAGTCTCAGATATTATAAGTTTTGAGACCTTTTAAAGTGCGTGCTTACATGAGTATCAAAAATCGTGTTTTATGCTTTATGATACTACGCAGTATCAGTATCGATTTGTGAGACCAATATGGCATTACTGGGATATGCAAGGGTATCAACGAGCCATCAGAAACTGACGGCGCAGATCATGGAGCTGAAATCTTCAGGCGTCAGAGATGACCGGATTTTTACTGACATGATGTCGGGCGCCACGGACGAACGTGAAGGGTTACAACGGCTGCTTGCCCGTGCCGAAAAAGATGACATTATCATGTGTACCAAAATGGACCGGCTTGGCCGCAACACAGCGGATATGATCCACATTGTTGATGCCTGCTATAAAAAGGGAATAGCCATCCGGTTTCTGGAGAATGGACTGAGTACTGAAGGCACGATGGGTAAAATGGTCATTCAGATCCTTGCTGCCGTTGCTGAAGCTGAGCGGGAGCGGATCCTGGAGCGCACAAACGAAGGCCGGGTCATCGCCATGGCGGCAGGCGTCAGGTTTGGACGGAAACCTCATCACAAATCGGCCGCCGCACTGGAGCTTATCCGGCACGAAACGCCCATTAAACTGGTGATGGAGAAAACCGGCATATCCAGGGCCACCTATTTCAGGTTAAAAAAACTGGGCCCAGGCAGTTAACCCGACGCAGGCAGCGATTTTTTCCTGTGCCGGAAAGGGTTTCGCGGTTGATGCTGATGATCCCCTGCTTAAAAACAGAGTTAACATTGCCCACAATATTGCTGGTTTTGATGAGCCGTTAAAGGAGTTTTATGAATGGATGGATGTATCTGGTGATTGCCGGCATAGCCGAAGTCTTTTATGCCGCGTCAATGCTCCGGACTGAGGGATTTACCCGGATCTACCCCAGTATTTTTTGCCTGACATTTATCGGTGTGAGCATGTACTTTTTGTCCCTGGCAACACGGACTATTCCTGTAGGAACCGCTTATGCGGTCTGGGTCGGGATTGGTGCTTTAGGGACAGCAGCGTACGGAATAATTTACTTAAATGAAGATAAGGGCCTGTTACGCATTGCCTGTTTCGGACTGATTCTGGCGGGTATCATTGGCCTGAAAATTCTGGCAGGACACAAGCAGCTGTAGGTTCTCATCCATAAACAGAACTCCGGGGGCATTCTGATTTTAGACATCAGCATGCCTCTCCCTTTCCCCTTTTTGAAATGGGACATTACCCGCTACATTAATAACAGGCGAGAGAACCGACATAACCGGGGGCGGCCAGGAAAAGTTGCCATGATTGACAAAAAGACTGCTTTTTGTTTGTACCTGCATGATTAACGGTGCGAATTTTTTCGGCAAACTATAAATGCGGGCACCAGTGTGATGATAAGCACCTGAATAAATGCCGACGGTAATGAAGGTGGCCCTGTTGATTAATAAGTTTGCAGGGAAATAAAAATCCCCGTCATCACGGGGATTTTCCGGACCCGAATGCGTTACCGGGAAGGATGCGAAGGAGAAAAGCGCAGTATCAGCATACCCGCCAGTGCTGCCAGTACAGAGCCGGCAAGTACCCCCACCTTGACCTCGTCCACCAACAGGGGGCTTTCTGCAAACGCCAGGTTGCCGATAAACAGGCTCATGGTAAACCCTATTCCGCACAGGACCGATACGCCGTAAACCTGCAGCCAGGTACTTTTTTCAGGCCGTTTTGCCAGGCCCAGGCTGACGGCCAGCAGCGACAGGCCGAAAATGCCCGCCTGCTTGCCAACAAACAGGCCCAGCGCAACGCCGACCGGTACCGGCGACATCAGGTCATCAGCCGTCATACCGGAGAGCGCGACCCCCGCATTTGCGAAGCCAAACAGCGGCAGTATCAGAAACGTCACCCACGGATTGATGCCGTGCTCCAGCCGGGCAAGAGGGGATTGTTTATCCGGATCGGTTACCCGCAGCGGGATAAAGAGCGCCAGCAGGATACCCGCGATGGTGGCGTGCACCCCGGACTGAAGCATGAAAAACCACAGCACGCCCCCCGCCAGCAGATAGGGAAACAGCCGGGTAATCCCGGCACGGTTCATGATAAACAGCAGAGCAACCGTGACCGCCGCACCGGCCAGCATCAGAAACGAAATATTACTGGTATAGAAGAGCGCAATAATAGCCACTGCGCCCATGTCGTCCAGAATAGCCAGCGCCGACAGGAAAATTTTCAGCGAGGCAGGTACGCGACTGCCCAGCAGTGCCAGTACCCCGAGCGCAAAGGCAATGTCCGTGGCGGCAGGAATTGCCCAGCCAGCGAGGGTTTCATCGCTGCCCGCATTAAACCATACGTAAATGGCCGCAGGCACGGCCATCCCGCCCAGCGCGGCAAATCCCGGCAGCGCGCGCTGGCCCCAGGTGGCAAGCTGACCGGTGAGAAGCTCGCGCTTGATTTCCAGGCCGACCATCATGAAGAACACGGCCATCAGGGCGTCGTTTATCCAGTGCTCAACGGAGAGGCCGGCGGCGTTGTATTTCAGGAATACCTCATATCCCTCCCTGAGCGGAGAGTTAGCCACGATGATAGCGGCTGCTGAGGCGATGATGAGCACGATGCCGCCGGCTGCGGGCGAGCTGAAAAATGCAGATGGCACTTCTGACATCCTCTTTTTATTTCTGTCTGGGATTTCTGACACACTCCCTCCCTTTATTCAAAAAAAACAGGCCTTCCCCTGATATACAACCGCTGGTTATCAGAGGATAAGCCGGCTGAGCTACGCTGAAGATATAAAAAATACGATAATTAATTGCTGATAAATTAACGAATTAGCGTGACGTTAATTTTATCATAACGTCCGGCCCGCTTCAGGCGGAAGAGGTAAAGCCCTGTAAAGCTGCCGCAGGCAGGGGCATTTTTATCCGTCATCAGCCACACGCTCACAGCAGCCATGTGACGACAAAAAAACCCAGGGCAGTCATCAGAATGGAGCCGGTTACGTGTACCAGCAGTGAAGTAAACGCCCAGAAATAATTACCGGACTGCAGCTGTGAGAATATTTCCAGGGAAAACGTGGAAAACGTGGTCAGCCCACCGCACAGCCCGGTGATAACAAGTAATCGCCAGGCCGGATCCAGGTCAGGATGGCGCATGAACCAGGCCAGCGACGCACCAATGATAAATCCGCCCGCAAGGTTCACTACCAGCGTGCCCGGTGGCAGGTCAGGAAACAGGCTGTTCAGGCGTGCGCCAAGCAGCCAGCGGATCAGGCAGCCAGCGGATCCACCAATGATAATGGCCAGATAAGATTTCACGGGGTTTACCTCTGTGTCAGAGGGAGTATGCAGGCTGATGATACGGGGCGGCCTGACATACTCCCGGTTAAAGGGGAGTAATATCAGGCGTCATCAGCTTCTCAGGGGAAGCGGTTGGGTAAGGTGGAACGCCATCACCTCGCCGCAATTCTGGCCCGGTCACGGGCGTTAATCAAGCGGCTATCCACTGTTTTTGTGCGACTCCCCCTGCGGCGGGCATGAGGAGCCCGTTTTCAGGCTTGACCTGAAGAGCATTAAAAATTATCGTTTCGGCAGCATTTTATATCTGACTGTGAGTCATGCACATTACGCCACCCTGAGTTTCTCTTCGCCCGTCCTTTATCAGAGAGCCTGCCGCGACAGCCAGTCCGCGCCGGGTACCGTTCTCTCATATCCGTTACGGGACTGCCACCTTTCACGGTGAACCCGCGTGTACCTGCTTCAGGGACGCAGGCGCCGTGTCCGCAGCAGCCGGTACGGACACGTCGTGATTAATCGGCGGGCTGCAGCCCGCCTTCAGGGATATTCATGCGTCAGCTTTTTCGGTTTATGTTTCATCACGCCTCTCACCTTACGTTCGGTGCGATGCTGATGGCCATGTCCAGCTTTGGACAGACCTATTTTGTCTCACTTTACGGGCAGGATTTTCGTGAGGCCTTTGGGCTCACCGACGGCGGACTGGGCGGCCTGTACGCAATCGGAACGGTGATGAGCGCCATCACGCTGACCTGGGCCGGACGGCTGATTGACTACACCACGACCCGCCGCTTCACGCTGGCGGTCACCCTTTTGCTGCTCACGGCCTGCCTGCTGGTTTCCGGCGCACAGGCGGCGTGGATGCTGTGCATCGGGTTTTACTTTCTGCGCCTCGGCGGCCAGGGACTGATGGTGCATACTGCGCTGACCGCAACGGCGCGCCAGTTCCCCCTTGATGCAGGCAAGGCGCTCGGCGCCATCGCGCTGGGGCTCTCGCTGGCGCAGGCCGTTTTTCCTGTGATTGCGGTGCAGATAAGCGCGCTGACGGGATGGCGCGCTGCCTGGGGCATCAATGCCGGAATGCTTGTTGCCGGCGTGGGGGTCGCGCTGATGTTTTTGCCCCGCGGGAAAGAGAAGCCGCTGCGTACGTTCAGAAAGCGGGGTGAGGAGAAAGAAAAAGAGGCGCCGGTATGGCGAAACCGCAACCTGCTGCTGGCGCTGCCTGTCGTGCTGGCCTCCCCCTTTATCACCACCGGCTTCTTCTTCCACCAGGCGAGGCTGGCACAGGAGAAAGGCTGGGAGCTGTCGTGGGTGGCGGTATGGTTTATTGCCTATGCCATTACCCAGGCGGTATCGCTGCTGTCGTTTGGCCCGCTGATTGACCGGCTCTCACCACGCAGGCTGCTGCCGTGGTTTCTGATGCCACAGGCCCTGGCCATGCTGGCGCTATGGCTCAGCAACGGTCAGTGGGTGACGCCTTTTTACCTGATTATGACCGGCGTATCGTCGGCCATTGCCTCAACGCTTGCCACCGCGCTCTGGGTACAGCTGTTTGGTCCGGCGCAGCTGGCCAGGGTGCGCTCGGCGGTTGAGGCAGGGACGGTGATTGCCAGCGGGGCATCCCCGGTAATCATGGGCGTGCTGATAGATAACCATGTCACCCTGCATCTTCAGGCCCTGTTCTGCCTGGTCTACATTCTTGGCGCCAGCCTGCTGGCCACCGGTATCAGGACGGATGCGCCGCAATAACGCGCCTTTACCTTCATACCCGTCATCCTCTTTCCCCTGTGAAGGCGGGCCTGATATCAGGCCCGCCTGTTTCATCGCAGCATCAGCAGGGGCTGACGGCTTTCAGACAGCATTTCCGTGGTGTGGCTGCCAATAAAGAATCGCCGTAACCGGGAGTGCCCGCAGGCCCCCATTACCGTGAGGTCGATATCATGGGCGTCCGCGTAGCGGCACAGCGCCCCGGTTACGGACTCGTCTTCCAGCAGGCGTGTCTCGGTCGTGATACCGGCTTCCTGAAGAACAGCCTGCGCATCCTGCAGGGCTGACATGTCACCGTTGACCATCACGATATGACAGCTCAGGCCGTGCAGCAGCGGGCTGACCGTCAGGCGCGTCAGGTTTTTACGGCTCTCACTGCTGCCGTCGTACGCAAACATCACCCGCGCCGGCGGCGTAAACGTCTCCGGCACAATCAGCACCGGGTTTTTCTGCAGGCGAATGACGCTTTCCAGATGGCTGCCTACCTGATTCTGCGTCCCGCGGCGCCCCAGCACCATCAGCCGGACTTCGCCCAGCTCCGCCAGGATTTCGTCCAGTGCGCCGTGCTTTTGCAGCAGCTGTGCGTCCGGCTGTCCGGTCTGCTTCAGGAGCTCCGCACAGCCGGCCAGCACGGCCTTGCCCTGCGCCATCAGCAGCCGGCTGCGCTCACCCTCGACGCGGACCAGCGCTTCGGTCAGCTGCTCCCGGCTGTCAATACCAATGCTCCCGGTCAGGTCAGACACGGCGGGAGTCTCACTCTTTTCGAGCACGTGCAGCAGCGCCAGCGGCGCGCCAAGTTTACCGGCTGCCCAGGCAGCATACTCACAGACCGGCCGGGTTGACGGCGAGCCGTCAACGCAGGCAATAACGGTGTTATTCATGATGCTTTCTCCAGTAAATTAATGGCCACCCATCAGCTTTTCCACTTCTTCAGGCTTGTCATGCACTCCGAAGCGGTCAACGAGGGTGCGGGTCGCGTCATTCATACCCTTGATCTCCACTTCCGTGCCTTCGCGACGGAACTTGATAACCACCCGGTCCAGCGCGCTCACGGAGGTGATATCCCAGAAGTGGGCGTGCGTTACGTCAATCACCACGCGCTCCACCGCTTCACGGAAGTCGAAGTGGCTCATAAAGCGATCGGATGAGGCAAAGAATACCTGGCCGGCTACGGTATAGGTGCGGGTGTCGTCCTTCAGCTCAGAGGAGACCGCCATAAAGCGGGCGACCTTGGTGGCGAAGTTCAGCGAGGCAATCAGCACGCCGGTGAGCACGCCAAACGCCAGGTTATCGGTCGCCACCACCACCACCACGGTGGCCAGCATCACCACGCTGGTTGACAGCGGATGGCTGCGCAGGTTGCTGATGGAGCGCCAGGAGAAGGTGCCGATGGAGACCATGATCATCACCGCCACCAGAGCCGCCATGGGTATCCGGGACACCCAGTCGCGCAGGAACACCACCATCAGCAGCAGCACCACGCCGGCGGTGAGCGTGGAAAGCCGCCCGCGCCCGCCCGATTTGACGTTGATCACCGACTGGCCAATCATCGCGCAGCCCGCCATGCCGCCGATAAAGGAGGTGCAGATGTTGGCCACGCCCTGCGCCTTGCACTCGCGGTTTTTATCGCTCGGCGTGTCGGTCATGTCGTCCACGATGGTGGCGGTCATCATCGACTCCAGCAGCCCCACCACGGCAAGTCCTGCCGAGTACGGCAGAATAATCATCAGCGTGTCGAGGTTAAGCGGGATATCCGGGATCAGAAACACCGGCAGGCTGTCCGGCAGTTTGCCCATGTCACCCACGGTGCGCACGTCCAGGTGCAGCCACATGGAAATGGCGGTCAGCACGATGATGCAGACCAGCGGCGAGGGAATGGTTTTGTTCAGATACGGGAAGAGATAAATGATGCCCAGGCCCGCAGCGGTCAGGGCATAAACGTGCCAGGTGACGTTGGTCAGCTCCGGCAGCTGCGCCATAAATATCAGGATGGCCAGCGCGTTCACGAAACCGGTGACCACCGAGCGGGAGACGTAGCGCATCAGGCTGCCCAGCTTCAGGTAGCCGGCCGCCAGCTGCAGTACGCCGGTCAGCGCCGAGGCCGCCAGCAGATACTGCAGGCCGTGGTCTTTTACAAGCGTGATCAGCAGCAGCGCCATCGCACCGGTGGCGGACGATATCATTGCCGGACGGCCGCCGAGGAAGGCCATAACCAGGGGAATACAGAACGCAGAGTAGAGCCCGACCTGCGGGTCGACTCCGGCGATGATGGAAAAGGCGATCGCTTCGGGAATAAGCGCGAGCGCGACCACAATACCGGCAAGGACGTCACCACGGACGTTACCCAGCCAGTCCTTACGCGTCGAGGACAGCAGCATAGTCATTTCTCAGTTTTTGATTACGGTCAGCCCGTGAGGGCAAAAATTTTACGTACGAAAAAGCACATCCGCAGACGGGATGTTTTTGAGTGCGCGCCGAAGTTTATTCAGTGCGACAGAGGAGGGGTACGACTCAGGGTGGCGTAAGACGCATGGTGGTGTTTATCACTCCTTCACGGCTGACAGAGCAGCGCGGGTAATCAGAAAGACCGGATGAACAGACGTTCAGTACCGGCCACAAATGCCCGCCGGGCAGATGAACCACGGCAAAAAGCGCTTTTTACTCTACACGAATTGTTAACGGGGTCAACGCGCAGGGCAAAAACGCTGTTCATGGAATGCCGGTCAGGCGCATCCGGACGGAAAGTCCTTCTGCATGCTCATGTTAAGAGGGAAATCATTTGATATTACCGGGAAGAGAAGGAATTTAACGGGAATCCGCGGGATTACTGGCTTCACCCTGTTTGGGTATTTGATACCAGTCAAAGAGAAATTGAGCCGATCGGCAAAACTTTTGATACTGTTGCTTAAAAGCCTTCATTGGTCAAAAGGCGGTGTTCAAAACCAATTCTATCACACTTCAAAATAACAAGCCGGTTTTACCGACAGCAAACTTTAACCGGCCTTTTTGGTTGTTTCAGGAAGGTCTGTTTTGGCTATGCCTTGATCGCTCTCAGATGACCCTTTTTTCAGTTGCTCATTAAGCCTCAGTAAGCGCTCTTTCTCATCTAGACTCAGACCCATCAGTGTTCTGTCTGCTTCTGCTATTGAGGCAATAAGCCCCACCATGCTTCGCGCACCTTCTTTCAAACAATAATCGAGGACTTCTTTCTGTTCTTCAGGTCCCAGAGTATCAAAAATCATGTTCCAAGTGCTTTTGATTGGGTCGATATACACGTTCCGAGCCTCTTCATTAGCCCTTGTTTGACTCAAATTGGAATCAACACCAAAGGCCAGCCAGTCCAGTGTTACCTGCTCTTTTGATGCGATTGCTTGCATAGCTGAAAAAGAGGGTTCAGTCCCTCTAGATAGATAGTTATTAAGTGTAGAGAAAGATAACCCCCAATCCTTAGCTGCAGCCCTGACGCTGCGGTTTCCTACTAGCGATTTCAGTCTCTTGATAAAGCTTTCTTTTCTGCCTTCATCAAAAGCAATTTCATTTGCTTTTCCAGTAGTCATTTTCTTTCCCGTTTAACGCATTGATTATAAAAGAGATGATTCAAATTAGGCTCACTAAATCGCATAAATACAAAAGAAAGATTCATATTTGCTTTACGTGATGCTTATTTGGATCAATACTATTCCTACGGATAACCCCGGCGGATTACTCCGACGGATAACTTTTAAGAGTAAACGAACTATGGAAAGAAATGAAGTGCGTGACTGGCATCGCATTGACATTGTCGCCGAGCTTCACAAGCGCGGCGTGACAATGCGCAGCCTTTCCACCAGTGCCGGGCTAAGCCCCGACACGCTGAAAAATGCGCTGGCTCGTTCATATCCTAAAGGTGAGCGCATTATTGCGAGTGCTCTCAATCTGGAACCCTCTTCAATCTGGCCAAGCCGATACAACAAGGATTTGTGATCATGTTTGTCACTGTGAATGAATTAGTTGGCCTTCCCGGTTTGCCCGGCACTCAGCAGGGGATTCGCGGAATGATGAACAAGCGGACAGCCGACGCGCCAACTCTTGTGCGCAAACGTCAGGGTACAAAGGCTTTCGAATATCACATTGACTGCCTTCCTGACTCTGCTCAGAAAGCGCTACGTGCTCGCCAGATAAAAGAACTGATGAACGGTTCACCGAAAGAGCTGCCTGTCGCCCCTGTTACCGCATCGACTGCGCCACGCGTCAAAGGTGCCGAGGAAAGCAAAATCGCGGTGTACCGCAAATGCCCGGCGCTGATGGAGCAGAAGCTGAACGGTCTGACAGCAGCACAGCGCCAGACTGCTGACGCGCGTATGGCGCTGGTCGTTGAAGTGCTGCGCCTCGGTGAACTGCCGGGATACAGCCGGGCAAAAGCTATTCGCGAGATCGTGCGTCAGGCTCAGAGTGGTGAACTACCTGAGCGGCTGGCCGCTGCCGTCTCAATGGCGAACGCCAAAAAAGGAGCGTCACGGTCGCTGAGTGAAATATCACTCAAGCGCTGGGTGGCGGATTTTAATAAGACCCGCTCCGCAGCTGAACGTCTTCTTTTGCTTGCACCGGGCAAACGTCAGGTTGTTAAGCCGGAAGAAATCAGATGGTTGCCAGAGTTCCTGAGCTTTTATCGTCGGCCTGACGGGCGCGGTATTCAGGAGGCATACGATGATTTTGCTGCTGAATGGGCTGAGCGTTATCAGGATGATGCCCTGATGGCCGCAGCAATCCCTTCTTACGATCAGGTGTGTTATGCCATGAATAAATTACCGGTAGTGGTTAAACAGAAAGGCCGGATCACCGGCAGTGAGTTCCGCCAGTATGAGGGCTTTGTCCGCCGTGACTGGGAGTCACTTCCGGTTAATTACGTCTGGATTGGTGACGGCCACGGTATGAAGATGAAAGTCGCCCATCCTGACCACGGCAACCCGTTCTCGCCGGAGGTGACGTTTATCCTGGATGGTAGCTGCCGTTATATTGTCGGCTGGAGTCTGGCGCTGTCTGAAAGTGTGATAGCCGTTGCCGATGCCCTGCGCCACGGCATTAAAAACCATGGCAAGCCCTTCCTGTACTACTCCGATAACGGTGGTGGTGAGACCAATAATACCTTTGATGCGGAGCTGACCGGTATTCTGCCCCGCCTCGGCATCGATCACCGGCTGGGAATCCCTGAAAACCCGCAGGGGCGAGGTATTATCGAACGTCTCAACCGTTCTCTGGCCATGCGTATTTCGCGCCAGTTCGCCACCTACTACGGCACTGGCGCAGACCGCAGCACCGTTCGCCGCATGACAAAAGCGCTGCAGTCGGCGACGAATGCAGCGAATAAAGGGAAAGAGCTGACGGCAAAACAGCAGCAGACCCTGCGCGATCTGCCCTCATGGGAATCACTCATTGAGCACATTGAGGCCGGTGTGGAGTGGTACAACAACCGCCCGCATGAGTCTCTGCCGCTTCGTGGTGATGGTGAGCACTTCACTCCGGCGCAGTTCCGCCGCTATAAGCTGGAGAAAGAAGGGACAGAAATCGAGTGGCTGTCGGAGCTGGAGCTGCGCGAGATGTTCATGCCGCAGATAGAGCGTACCGTCAACCGCTGTGAGGTCCGTTTATTCAATAACCTGTATTACTCCGCTGAGCTGAATAACGAGCACGGTAATAAAGTGCTGGTTAATTACGATATTCACGACGCAACAAAGGTTGTAATTCGTCGTCTTGATGGTTCCTTTATTTGTGAGGCTGTCTGGGATGGTAATAAACAGCAGGCATTCCCGGTCACTGCTGAATATCACCAACGCCAGCAACGCATCAAAGGGATGCGCCAGCGTGGCGAGGAGAAAGTCCGTCTGGCCGAGGCTGAGAACGTCCACACCCTGCCAGCTCCGGCAGAGCAGGAATGGCTGCATGGCAACGTCTATCGCCCCACTCGCGGTACGACACCGGTGGCGCTGGCGGAAGTGGAGGATGCGGAATACAGCGAGGATGAATATCTGAATAACTCGCTGGATATTCTGGAATCAAATAAGCGTAAAAACGCGATTTAAAACCATTTAATTACCCTTCAAATAATGGAGTGAATTATGTCTGAGGTGAATATTTCCGATATTCGCGAGGTTCTGCGCAACCTTGTCGATGGTAACCGTTTTACTTTTGCTCAGGTTGCCCGTGAAACCGGCTTATCAACCGGTGTGGTCAGTGGCTTCATGAACAACAAATATGCCGGTGATAACGACCGCGTCGAGAAAGCCCTGCAGCGCTGGGTCAATAAACAGCATTCTGCTGCCGAACTGCCGGAGCCGCCGCGCTTTATTGAGACGCCAACCGTTAAACAAATCTGGACAGCCTTCCGCTATGCGCACCTGACGGAGTGCATCGGCGTGGTCTGCGGTAACCCCGGTGTCGGCAAGTCAGAAGCCGCCCGCGAATATCGTCGCAGTAACGATAACGTCTGGATGATAACGATCACCCCTTCATGTGCCAGTGTGCTGGAGTGCCTGACCGAGCTGGCATATGAACTCGGGATGAATGATGCGCCTCGCCGTAAGGGGCCGCTGGCCCGCGCACTGCGCCGCCGTCTTGATGGCACTCAGGGCCTTGTCATCATTGATGAAGCCGACCATCTGGGTGCTGAAACGCTCGAAGAGCTGCGTCTGTTGCAGGAAGCTACCCGCGTCGGACTGGTGCTGATGGGTAACCACCGCGTATACAGCAACATGACCGGCGGTAACCGTACCGTTGAGTTCGCCCGTCTGTTCTCCCGTATCGCCAAACGTGTCGCTATTAACAAAACCAAAAAGGCCGATGTGGCCGCGATTGCGGATGCCTGGCATATCACCGGTGAAAAAGAGCGTGATTTGCTCCAGCAGATCGCACAGAAGCCCGGCGCACTGCGTATCCTTAGCCACTCCCTGCGGCTGGCGGCGATGACGGCTCACGGCGCGGGTGAAGCTGTCAGCGAAAGCTACATTCGCAAGGCACTGCGTGATCTGGATCTGGATGTTGATGTTTCAACGTTACTGAGGGGTTAACACCATGATTACTGAACGTATTGCTGAACATGTTGGTATGGCCACCGCTGCGCAGGCATGGCTGCAGGCGCGCGGTAGTCGTGTTATGGAGATGCGGGTGTGGATGCGCCGCCCGTGTCTGGAAATCACCTGTCCGCCGACTGAACTGGTGAACAGGGCTAATCATCTGATTGAACGCTGCCCCACCGGGACCCGTTCCGTGTGGATGGCCACCCTTGAAGGCTGTCATGTTATCTGGAGGTAAGTATGGAAAAGCGCCGTATGTGGACTAAGCAGGAAATTCAGTTCGTTCGTGAAAATGCCGGAAAGCTGACGTCACAGCAGATTGCCGACAGGCTTAACCGCACCCGTCAGGCTATTCAGTCTCAGGCTAACCGCTGGGGCCTGTCGGTTCTTGTTCAACCAGCAGACGCGCATGATGCTTATCTTTGCCGCGAGCTTTATAAAGAGGGTCTGACCATTCCGGTTATTGCCGAAAAGATGGAATTAAGTCGTCGGGTTGTTTCGAATATTGTTTTTTCAGAATGCTATTAATTCAGTGAGGCTTTGATGAATACTTTAAATACCATTCCGGAAGGTTACCGGATTAACGCTCAGGGGCATTTAGTTCCTGAATCACAGATTAAACCACTGGATAAGCTGCGCGATGAGCTGGTTATCGGCGTCGTTGAAGCGGCCCGTCTGCAGCGCCAGTCGCTGGTCGAGTTCAAGCTGGGCTCTATGGCAAAAGTCGATGATTTTGTTGACCTTTCAGCAGCGGAGTACGGCGTGGAGTATGGCGGTGCCAAAGGCAATGTCACACTGGCCAGCTTTGATGGCCGTTATAAGTTGGTTCGCGCCGTAGGAGAGCATCGCATCTTTGATGAGCGCATTCAGGCAGCGAAAAAGCTGATTGATGACTGCATTCATGAATGGTCTGCCGGAGCTAATGAAAAGATTATGGCAATGGTCGATCATGCCTTCCGTGTCAATAAACAGGGCCGGATTGATATCAATCAGGTTCTGGGTCTCCGCTCACTGAATATTGACGATGCCAAATGGAATGAAGCGATGGACGCCGTCGCGGACGCGATTCAGGTGACGGGAACCAGTCAGTACCTGCGTTTATATGAGCGTCAGGATGATGGCACTTATAAGCAGATATCGCTGGATTTAGCCAAGCTCTGAATATTCGTTAATTGATTTTATTTAATTTCCGGCGTTAGCGCCGTGGGGTTGCTCACGCCAAAAATCAGTAGGGACATATTATGAATCCGAAAAAAAAAGGTATTTTTGAGGCTGCTTTCGCCAAATGGGGATTTGAATCTCAGGTGCTGGTTCTTTCTGAAGAAGCCAGCGAATTATCTGCTGCCTGTTCGCGTTTTCTTAACCACAAAACCGACATCAGCAAAGTGGCTGAAGAAGCGGCGGATGTCGAGATCATGATTGAGCAACTGCGTCATAACGGGGTGGGCCCCATGATAGACAATGAAAAAAATCGCAAGATGGCGCGTCTGGCTCAGGTTGTTGGTGTTGAGTCGCAACCAGTCAGCCCCTTTGGTCCGTCCGTTCTGGGGCTGCTGGAGGAAGCGACAGAGCAGATGGGGCTGGCAGAAACCCTCTATCGCGACACCAAAACCAGCAATCGTTATGCCGCCGCCCGCGCCCGTACGGCCATCAGTCTGCTGATGCAGGCGGCTCAGAAGATGATGCGCGAGCAGCAGTATGCCGAACGTATGCGGACGGAGGATAAATCTCATGGCTAAAGCAACCACCCTCGAAATGCTGAATCAGTGCTGGAGAGAGCAGCGCGTTGCCACGCACAGACGCGCATTCAGCGCGGCAGGTAATTTATCGGAAGACCGTTGGGCGCAGGTGTTTAATGCCCATAAGCGTCGGGTTCTCCGCCGCAAGGGATTGCGTAATCGTGCTGTATGGGTTGCATCCAGACTCAATGATATTCAGGTCTGGTCTGCACTTATTGGCAGTAACCGGAAGCATATTGGATTACCCCCGCAGATTTATCGTGTAACCGGTAATGGTGGAAAGGTGGAGGTGATTTAAGTGATTGCAACAATCGGCACATTTCTGTTCTGGGTGGTTGTCATCGCCGGAGGGGCTACTGCTGTGATTTGCGCGTTTATCGGTTTTATGGTCCTCATCAACTACAGGCGGTAACCAATGACTCGCTCAAACGCAATCCAGATTATCCATATCGCCAAAAATCAGCTGGCGCTTGACGATGACACTTACCGCTCCCTGCTGGGGGCGGTAGTTCCCGGCAAGTCGAGCTGTCGCGAGATGACCATCATCGAGCTGCAGAATGTTATTCAGGCGCTGGAGGCTAAGGGGTTCAAAAGCAAACCTCAGCGCCGCTCTAAGCGCCGCATGTCTGCCCCGTCAGATGTGAGCCTGAAAATCCGCGCAATATGGAAAACGATGTTTAAAGAGGGTTTTATCCGGGACGGTAGCGATGTTGCGCTCGACCGTTTTGTCCAGCGCCAGACACGTATCCGTAATGGCGGCGCTGGTGTCTCCAGCCTGGAATGGTTGCGCGGTGATGCCGAAGCGAATTTCCTTGAGAGCCTGAAGCAATGGCACATTCGGGCGATGAGAGAGGCTATGTTAGCACACCGCCTCCGTCTCCCTGAAAATCCGGTCACCGGCGAAGAAAGCCGGGACTATGACACAATCTGCAGCGCTTACGCTGACGCAGCCAGAAGGTGGAAAAAATGAGTATGAATGACGATCTCTTTGGTGATGTGCAGGACGACAGCATTCTGGATCACATCGACGGTGAGATGGAAAGCTCCCGCTTTCCGTCGTTATTGGCCGAACTGAACGCTTTATTGCGTAAGGAGCTTGAGCGCTTTGGCTATGACCCGCGCCACTCCATTGAACTGGTCGCAGCCATCAGCAGTAAAATCGGTGGGATGCAGATTTATTTTCCTCGCGGTCAGGTGCTGGAACAACTCATCAGGGATATGCGCATCTGGCGAGATTTCAAGGGGAATAACATTCCAGAACTGGTCGAACGCTACCAGGTCACCTACAAAACAGTGTATAAAGCTATCAGGCGTATGCGCAGGCTGGAACTAAGTAAACGTCAGTATTCGCTGGACATGGAGTGATAAAAATGATTGGTGGTATTTTTATAAATTTAGTGATTATTGTATGTTGCTTCTGGGTGTTTTTTGATGCAGCAAACAATCATATTGGAATGCATACTGTTAAAGATGGAGTTAACAAAGGCTACAGAAGCGGTTTGTCTCCTATCGTTTGGGGTGCTAGTTCTTTATTTATTTTTCCATTCTTTATCTATTTATACAGGAGAAAAACACTGCTTTCTATTGCTAAGGAATACCCTGTACAAACGGATAAAAGCACTGGCTTTATAATTGTTTTTTTGATTGTATCTGCGGTGATGATTTACTCATTCAAAGATTTTCTATTTATCTAGTCCAATCAAACTTAAAGGAAGCCGGTTAATCCGGCTTTTTTTATGCCTGCCACAAAATGAGAAGGAACCCACATTTACCTTCTTCCTTGTAAAAGGTGCAGGCATGACAACATCATTTACCCCCGCATTTTCTCACGCGCTCGCTTTCGTTCTCGCCCGCGAAGGTGGTTATGTTAATGACCCGACCGACAAAGGCGGCGAAACCAAATACGGCATTTCCGACAGGCGCGATGGTCTTGCCGATGGCAAAACCGACGTGGATGGTGACGGTAAACCAGATACTCGAATTAAGGACCTGACCGAAGAACAGGCCGGACAGATTTATTTCCGCGATTACTGGTATCCGGCTTATTGCACTGACTGGCCAGACGGTATCTCACTCTTTGTCTTTGATTCCTCCGTGCAACATGGCGCTAAAAAAGCGATCCAGCTCCTGCAGGATGCAGTGGGCGTCACCGCTGATGGCATTGTCGGCCCCAAAACCACCAAAGCAGTAATCGGCGCTGATGCCGAATGGCTGCTGACCCGCTGTTTTCTGCGCCGTTCCCGCTATTACGCCGAGATCATCAAAGCCAATTCTTCGCAGGGTAAATACCTCAATGGCTGGTTTAACCGTCTTGATGAGCTGGCGAACGCCTGTCAGGAGGTCGTCGGTGGTCAGGTCTCGGTTCCCCGGAGCTGAGCATGGGTAAGGGCTGGGATTCATCGTTACGCGCGGGGCGGCGGGACCGCCTCCGTCAGGAGGTACTTCACATGGTAGCCGGTGGCCCTCCGCCCGTTCCACAGGACTACACAGGCTGTGACGGTACTCATGCCAGCTACTACCGCAAAGGCTGGGACTCCGTCGATACAAGAGACATCGTCTGGCAGTGCCAGCGATACAAGGAAAAACATCATGTTTAAATCGTTGAATACCGACTGGCTGAAGCTGGCATTGCTCCGGGTATTTCAGTCCGGCTGGACGGTGGTGATCCTGGTGGGATTGTCGCTGCTGTTCTGCAGCTTCACTGGCCGTCAGGCGTTTATTGTCTGGTGGCTCACTTTCGCCGGTGTGCTGTTAATTGGGGCGAGCGTATGGCTCGGCAATCTGCCTTACCGTCTGCTGCAGCCGGGTAATTCTGCTCGCCGGTGGTCAGGTATGTTGTCCTGGATAATCTGGGGAGCTGGTTTCCTGTTGCTGGCCGTCGCTCCCGCGAATGCAAAAGACCCGTGGATCCTGCTGTTTAATCCGCTGGCTGGACTGACTGCCTTCCTTCTCTGGTTATGGGCTTCACATAAGGAGCCCCTCAAATGGATCCGATAACCCTTTCCACCGTGGCCTCCGTGTTGCTCAAGGCGGGCCCCTCTCTGGTCCGCACTGTCGGTGGCTGGTTCGGCAGCGATACCGCCAGAGCCGCAGACTCGGTGGCCAGTATTGTCGAGACCGTCAACGGTGCCATCAATCCAGCCGACCAGCAGCGTGTTCTGGAGCAGAAGCTGGCACAGTTGCCCCCCGAACAGCTGGTACAGCTGGAAACCCTCAAGGTACAGCTGCAGCAGTTCCAGCTGGAGCGGGACAAGGCGCAGATGGCCGACCAGCAGGCCGCGCAACATGAACAGCAGGAAACCATCCGCAACGGCGACAACGCCACGGACGAATATGTCCGTCAGACCCGCCCGCTGATGGCCCGCTTATCCCTCTACAGCAGCATTGCCTACGTGATGATCATGTCTCTGGGTCAGCAGGCTGGCGCGGTGGCCGGTGCTTTCGGCCATGCGTTTACCATGCCCGAACCAGACTGGGATATCGCGCTGATGCTGGCGACCCCGGCGCTGGGTTATCTGGGTTTCAGGACGCTGGACGGTTTCGCCCGGTACAGCAAATCCAGCAAACACAAGGTCATGGTGGGTAAATGACTAAAGCATTTGATCGCGCCAGCGACCTTGAAATGGAAGAACGGGAACGGCTCTTAAACCAGCATTTAAAGCGTGTTAAAGAGCTACCGGATGAGTACGGGTTCTGTAACGACTGCGGCGCGGCGATTCCGGCGAAGCGACTCCGGGCGCTGCCGTACGCAGCGACCTGCTTCACCTGTCAGGCCATCAGAGAACATAAGGGGAAGCATGGGCTGGGAAATCATTAAGGGTAACTGGGCGATCATCTGGGCGCTATTTATGTCCGCCGTGAATGTCATCCAGCTCCTGCTGGCCAAAACCTACGTCAAACGTGAGGAGCTGGATTTGTTGCGTACCCGTCTGCAGGGCATTGAAAACACCATCGCGGGGCTACCCAGCCAGAAAGACCTTCACCAGCTGCAGCTGGAGATGAGCAACCTGCGGGGCGATTTGCGCGAACTGGGCCCGGCGATTCGCCAGGTGAAACACGTCAGCGATCTGCTTCTGGAAAACGAGCTGAAGGAAAAATAAGAGGTGACTATGCGTGACATTCTCGACCAGGACCAGCGCCTGGTTATTCTGCGATCCCTTATCGAATGCGGTGACAGCGCCAACGAGTCGATTCTGCAGACGTGCCTGCAGACTTATGGCCATCGCGTTTCCCGCGATACCGTGCGCACGCATCTGGCGTGGCTGCGTGAGCAGGGTCTGGTCAGTCTGACGGATGTTTCCGGCTGTTATGTGGCTGAAATCACCGGTCGCGGTGATGACGTCGCCAGCGGTCTGGCTACGGTTCCGGGGGTGAAAAAGCCCCGAGCGAGGGGATAATGATGGCTAAGACTAAACCTTATACCGAAGCACAGCGGCGTATTTTTTATCAACTGGCCGCAGTCATGGTTTGTTCTGAGATTGAGTCTCAGGTTATCGCGCCGCTGAGCGAGAAAGAGACCGGAAAACCTTATGACCGCAGCTCTCCTGATAGCTTTACCAACACGTTTCTGAACAAGAATCCTGAGTTCAGACGTGCATTTGAAACGCTGGGTCGGGCCATCACCAGAGAGCGGAAAAACCAGCTGCAGCTGGCAAAGGCAGCAAGGAGCAAACATGGCAGTTGAGAAACCGACCCGTGGCCGCCCCTCCAAAATCGACCTGCTGCCTGATGGTGTACGTGATCAGCTGCATCAGATGCTGCGTGAGAAACGCCACACCCAGGAAGAGATCCGCGAGGCCATCAACGAACTGATTGACGGCCACAACCTGCCGGAAGACATGAAGCTTAGCCGCACGGGCCTGAACCGATACGCCAGCCGTATGGAAGAGTTCGGGGCCAAAATTCGCGCCTCCCGCGAAATGGCGGAAATCTGGGCCGCGAAGCTGGGTTCTGCGCCGACGTCGGACGTCGGCAAATTGTTGATGGAGTTTGTGAAAACGCTGGCATTCGAAACGTCGATGTCACTCGCTGAAGAAGAAGGCCCGGTTGAGCCGAAGGCCCTCGGCCAGCTGGCGCTGGTTGCTCAGCGTCTGGAAGCCGCCGCGATGGCCAGCCACAAACGCGAGAAAGAGATCCGCCAGGCCTTCGCCGAAGAAGCCGCC
Organism: Klebsiella grimontii; assembly: GCF_900200035.1. Lineage (GTDB taxonomy): Bacteria > Pseudomonadota > Gammaproteobacteria > Enterobacterales > Enterobacteriaceae > Klebsiella > Klebsiella grimontii. The sequence goes on along the minus strand of NZ_FZTC01000001.1, from coordinate 23,930 downwards.
GCGCAGGCGGAGAAAATCACGAAAAGTGCCGGGCTGTCTGCGGAAACCGCCGCTGATATCCGTCGCCAGATTCTGGGGATCGTATGATGGCCGGACCATTGTCAGCGCAGGAACAGTTACGTAATCAGTCCGCCAGCGCCATTCTGGCGGGCGAGTTCGACGCGGATCAGGTGCTGCTGCCGTATCAGCGCCGCTGGATTGCGGACACGTCCCAGCTCAAGATTGCCGAGAAATCCCGTCGTACCGGCCTGACGTGGGCGGAAGCCGCCGAGGCGGCGCTCAGCGGGTCAATGTCACCGGAAGCCGGAGGAACCGACACCTTCTATGTCGGCACCACCAAAGACATGGCGCGTGAGTTTATTGACGCCTGCGCCATGTGGGCGAAGGCATATAATCTCGCGGCCTCCGCGATTGGCGAGGAAGCGCTGGAGGATGACGACAAGGACATACTGGTTTACGTCATCAACTTTGCCAGCGGCTTCAAAATCAAGGCGCTATCGTCAAACCCTTCAAACCTGCGCGGTATGCAGGGTAACGTCATCATCGACGAAGCGGCATTCCAGAAAGACCTCGCTGCCGTGCTGAAAGCGGCGCTGGCGCTGACCATGTGGGGCTCTAAGGTCCGTTTGATCTCCACCCATAACGGCATTGAAAACCTGTTCAATACCATCATCACTGACAGCCGTGCGGGCAAGAAACGGTACTCCGTTCACCGTATTGATATCGAACTGGCCATCAGCGAGGGGCTGTATCGCCGTATCTGTCAGGTGACGAAAAAGCCGTGGTCACCGGATGCCGAGACGGAGTGGCTGGCGAACCTGCTGAGCGATACCGCCACCGAAGAAGACGCCCGCGAGGAATACTACTGCGAGCCGAAGAACGGCGGCGGCACCTATCTGGCCCGCTCCATCCGTGAACGTGCAGCGAGGGGAGCCGGTCCCGTTCTGCGCTTTACCGGCACGGCAGAATTCAATGCCATGCCGGAAATCATCCGGGCGCTGGATATGCAGGAATGGCTGGATCAGGAGGTGCTGCCCGTGCTGAACACGCTGCCGCAAAACCTTCGCCACTGCCTCGGAGAAGACTTTGCGCGGTCGGGACACCTGACCGTTTTTGCGCCGATGATTGTCAACGATGACACCACCCGCACCGTGCCGTTCCTGGTCGAGCTGGCCAATGTGCCCTACAAGCAGCAGGAGCAGGCGCTGTTCTTTATCTGCGATCGGTTGCCCCGCCGCGACGGTATCAAGCTCGATGGCCGGGGGAACGGTAACTATCTGGCCGAGCAGGCGGCGGAGAAGTACGGCGCTGAGGTGGAGGTGGTGATGCCATCCGTCGCCCACTACCGCGAGAACATGCCGCGCTTCAAGGCCGCGTTCGAAGACGATGAACTGGTACTGCCGAAGCATGAGGACGTTATCAGCGACCTCGGGCAGATTGTCGTTCAGCGCGGAGTGCCGGGTATTGATGACCGGGAGAACACCGGCAGCGATGGCCACAAGCGTCACGGCGACAGCGCGTATGCGATCTTCCTCGCCTTTCTCGCCAGTAAAGAGGACTGCCAGCGCTACGAACTGCACCGGCTTAACACTCCCCAACAGCAGCGCAACAGCGACAGTCATCGTCAGTTGCGTATCACCCGTGGTCTTAAAAATCAGCGAGGACTGCTCTGATGTTAAAAAAACTTACCGGGGCCATCCGCAGCCTGTTGAGTCCCTCAACGGGTGAGCCGGTCACTGTCAGTGAATCGGATATGAAACAAGCAGAGGCCCGGGCCGGGAGCGTCAGCGTCAGGCGACCCTCTCCGGGCATCAGCGTGGCGAGTACCATATCCCCGGCCAGACTGGCCGGGGTGTTACGTAATGTGACGGAAGGCAATGCTACTGATTACTTTATCCTTGCCGAAGAGATGGAAGAGCGCGACCTGCACTATTCCAGCGTCTTACGTACCCGCAAGCTGACCGTCGCCGGTATTCCTCCGGCAGTGGAAGCGGCGAGCGACGATGAACATGATGTGATGCTGGCTGATGCCGTACGCGATCTGATTGAGCAGCCGCAGATACCTGAGCTGCTGTTTGACCTGCTTGACGGGCTCGGCAAGGGTGTGGGTGTCTGCGAAATCCTCTGGGACACCCGTGACGGCTGGAAACCCCGCGACTACGAATGGGTTGACCCGCGTTTCCTCAAAACTGACCGCGAAACCCTGCGCCAGTTCCGCCTGCTGACCGATGAGCAGCCGGTTGATGGTATCCCGCTGACGCCAGGTAAGTATGTTATCCATTATCCCCGCCTCAAGTCCGGTCTGCCCCTGCGTAACGGTCTGGCCCGTCTGGTGGCGGTGATGTATATGCTGAAGTCCTTCACCGTCCGTGACTGGTGGGCGTTCGCCGAGAAGTTTGGCATTCCCATCGTCGTCGGCAAGTACGGGACCAATGCCTCCGATGAGCAGATTAAGATCCTCATTGACGCCATCAGTTCCATCGCTTCCGATGCCGGGTGTGCTATCCCCCAGAGTATGCAGCTTGAGATGCAGGAGACGGCCAGCCGTAACGGCGGTGGTGCTCTCTTTAAAGAAATGGCGGAGTGGTGCGACGCCCAGACCAGTAAGGCCGTACTGGGGCAAACTATGACCACCGATGACGGCAGTTCGCGGTCTCAGGCCGACGTACATGACCGGGTGCGCATGGATATTGCCCGCTGGGATGCCCGTCAGCTGGAAAACACCCTCAATGAGTTTCTGGTCCGTCCGTTTATTCAGTTCAACTACGGCCCGCAGGAAAAGTATCCGCGTGTGAAGCTGGCTATCAGCGAGCCGGAGGACCTCAAAGCCTTTGTCGATGCGCTTATCCCCCTGGTTGATCGTGGTTTGCGGGTGCAGGAATCAGAGGTCCGGGACAAGTTTGGTCTGGGTGAGCCGGAGACCGGCGCGGTGGTACTCTCGCCGTCCAACAGCTTCTCTGCCTTCAGCCCGGCACCGGCGCTCAACCGTGAGCAACTGGCGCTTAACCGCTCGCAGGACGATGCGATTGATGCGATGGTCAGCGAGGCGCTGAAGGACTGGGAGCAGACCGGCGATACATTTACCAGTCCGGTGCTGCAGCTGGCGAAAGACGCGGGGAGCTTTGAGGAGTTTCTGGCACGTCTGCCGGACCTGCAGAAGACGCTGGAACCTGCCGCGTTCGTCGAGCAGCTGGCGATGCTGAGCTTTAAGGCACGTGCACTGGGAGATGCGAACGATGGCTAAAGCTCCCGATATTATCCCCAAAGAGGCACTCGCCTGGCTGAAGTCGAAAAAGCTGACGCCGGGCTTCGATTATCGCGATGTCTGGAAGCAGGAGCACAGCATCGGTTTTACCGTGGCGAAGATGACGCAGCTCGACCTGCTCTCAGACGTCAAAGCGCTGGTCGAAGACGCGATGGCCAGTGGTCAGTCTTTCGCTGAATTCCGGGAGGTGCTGAAGCCTCTGCTTGTGAAGCGTGGATGGTGGGGTCAGCAGATGATGGATGACCCGCTGACAGGTGAGACAAAGCCAGTGCAGCTCGGCAGCGATCGTCGTCTGCGCACCATCTACGATACCAACATGCGTACTGCCCGTAGTGCTGGTCAGTGGGAACGTATTCAGCGTACTAAACGCGCAATGCCCTATCTGCTGTATACGCTGGGTCCGTCACGCGAGCACCGCGCCGAGCACCTGAAATGGGCTGACCTCTGCCTGCCTGTTGACGACCCGTTCTGGCAGACACACATCGGCCCCAACGGCTGGGGCTGTAAATGCGGGGTTCGCCAGGTCAGCAAATACGAGTACGATCAGTTACAGAAAAATGGTGTCCCGCGCAACGTGCAGCAGCTCGACGACAGCGGACAGCCAACCGGCCATGTTATCCGCCAGACCGTCCCGATCCGCACCGAAGCCCCGCCGGTCAAACGGGTGAAGTGGGTGAACAAGCGCACCGGCGAAGAGGAGATGGTGCCGGAAGGGATTGATCCGGGCTGGGACTACAATCCGGGTATGCGCCGACAGGCCGAACTGGAGCGCCAGCTGGCCGCGAAGCAAAACGCCTTTGACAGTGACAACTAAACGAGGCGGTAATCCGCCTCAAACGCGCTCAGAGACTTTATCGGCATTTGTGGTACGATGATTCTCTGAAAATTTCTTAAACGCGCCACGGCGTTTTTGAACGGGGTTTGAACGGTATTCCCGCTGCGCTTGCCCGGCACTCTTCCTTTATATACAGGGAAAGCGGTTAATCCACTTTCTTCTCCCGCATAGCCGACACTGTCCGTCAGTTACCTTTAACGACGGACAGCACCATGCCAAAGCCTGCAACACAACTCGAATTTCTGGCCCTGTGCTTCGAGCTTCCCGACCTGTCGGATGCCAGCACGCCGCTGCCGGAATGGTTGCCGATGATCCCTGCGGGCACATTCACTGGCCGGGATGGCCGTACGTGGGTAAACGACAATCCGCAGGCCATTATTGCCACGTCCTTTCGTTACCCGACGTTGCCGTTTGATGCCGAACACTCCACCGAGCTGCTTGGGCCTAAAGGTGAAGAAGCCCCGGCTTATGCCTGGATTGATGCCATGCGCGTCAACGCCGACGGCAGCATTGACGGTCATATCGAATGGACGCCTGACGGCGAAGCGCTCGTTCGCGGTAAGAAGTACCGCTATTACAGTCCGGCTTTCCGTCATTTCCCTACCGGTCAGGTCTCGCATCTTTCCAGCGCTGGCCTGACCAACAAACCCAACCTGTATTTACCCGCTCTTAACTCGGAGAACACCATGCCTTTACCTGTGCAGATTGCCACGGCACTGGGGCTGGCTGAGACCGCGTCGGTTGACGATGCCGTATCAGCGATCCAGACCATCAAGAACAGCGAACAGACCGCGCTGAACCGTGCTCAGAACCCGGACCTGTCAAAGTTCATCCCGCAGGAGACCTATCAACTGGCGCTGAACCGCGCTCAGACAGCGGAAGATCGTCTGAAGACACTGGATGAGAAGACGGCCACCGCGCTGGTTGACGATGCCGTAACCGCCGGGAAAGTCGCGCCCGCTAACCGCGATATGTATCTGGCCCTTTGCCGCAGTGAAGAAGGCCGTCAGCAGTTTGCCGAGTTCGTGAAAACTGCGCAGCCGCTGGTCAATCAGGACCCGTCCAAAGGTAAAGAGAACAAGGGGCAGCAGACCACGCTGACCGAAACCGAACTGGCGATGTGTCGCAGCATGGGTCTTACCCAGGAAGAGTTTCTCGCCGCTAAACCGAAACAGGAGCAATAAGAATGCCGCAACCGTCAGCAGAAATCCTGCACGCGCTCACCACCTCCCTGAGCGCAGCTTTCACCCGAGGTCTCGCAGGTGTGACTCCGCAGTACCTGCGCATTGCTACTGAAGTGCCGAGCGGCTCTGCGTCCAATACGTATGGCTGGCTCTCGGACCTGCCGACCATCAAAGAGTGGGTCAGTGAGCGCCAGTTCGCGCAGTTGTCTCAGTACGGCTATACCATCGCCAACAAGACCTGGGAAAACTCCATCCGCGTCAAGCGCGAAAATATCGAAGATGACCAGATTGGCCAGTACAGCGTCATTGCGCAGGCGTTCGGTCAGCAGGTCGCCGAATTCCCTGACACGCTGAGCTTTCCGCTGCTGGTTGCCGGTTTCACCACCCTGTGTTTTGACGGCCAGAACTTCTTTGATACCGACCATCCGATGGCGGGCGGCACCTACAGCAACATTGTGGGTGATATCGCAACCGACAAAGGTGAGCCGTGGTTCCTGATTGATGAAAGTCAGGTGCTTAAACCCATCCTTTACCAGAAGCGCCGCGCCTTTAACTTCCAGGCACTGGATGACCTCAGCAGCGAACACACCTTCAAGAACAATGAGTTCCTGTATGGCGTGGATGGGCGCTGCAACGTCGGTTTTGGGTTCTGGCAGACCGCCTGCGGGTCCCGCGCACCGCTGACTGTCGCCAACTATGAAGCGGCGGTGAAGGTACTGCAGGGCATGAAGCGCGATTCCGGTTCGCCGCTGGGTATCCGTCCGACCACGCTGGTCGTGGGTCCGAACAACCGCGCAGCCGCGAAGAAGATCATCGACGCAATGCTGGTCGATGGCGGTAACTCCAACATCTATTACAAGGATGTGGAAATCGTCGACAGCCCGTTTATCACCACCCCGGCGTAATCGCCAGTCTGCGTTTTAAAACCGTTACAGCGGGCGTTAAACCCGCTGTAACCCACCTTTAATGAGGATGGAACAGTGAGTGGAACGAAAGAAAAAGCAACGGGTAAGCAAAGCGCTAAAGGTCGCGCTGGCAAGATTTCAGCGCCGGAAGTGGCACAGGCTGATGCATCTGACCTGCCGGGAGCTGAACGGTCAGTCACATTACCAGGGCATTACGTTGCGGTGGGTGCGTCCCCCGTCAGCCTGAAGCCTGTCGATGCTGGTGCGTTTCAGTCATCGGGTGACGTCATTACCCTGACCGGGGATAACGTCAGCATTTCCGCGCCTGCGGCCCACATTTCAACTGACCACCTTAATACCGTTCAGGGTGAATTACAGACAAACCTGACCCCCGAAGGTCTGGCCGCCGGTGGCGGAAGTGAGAACCTTATCACCGCATCCCCTGCAACCGATGATTTGGTGGTGCTGGAGGTTCGCGCCAGACATGAGCGCGGGTTCTGGCGCTGTGGCCGCTTCTGGCCGCGTGAGCCGGTGCATGTGTTTGTCAGCGACGATCCCGATGGCGATAACGAGGCGAACGCGCTGGAGGGTGATGTGGTGGTGGAGTGCTTCATCAGTCACGAAACCGCCGAGCGCCTGAAAGCTGAGCCTCATCTGGTGGTGACGGTCCTGCAGACGGTAGCGGAGAAAGGCTGATGGGTATTTACGTTACCCGTGATGACCTGCTGGCCACAGATGGTTCGCTGGTATGGACTATGGCCATCGACAAGGCAACGAACCAGCTCGACGAGGCGAAGATAGTCACGGCCATCGAGGATGCTGACGCTGAGATCAACTCGTTTCTGTCTAAGCGCTATCAGCTGCCGCTGAACATCACCACCGTTCCGCGCCCGCTGCACCGGGTAGCCGTATCCATCGCCATTTACTGGCTGTCCGAGCGCGACAATCAGATCACTGACCTGATTCAGAAACGCTACGACAGCGCCGTCCAGACCCTGAAGGAGATGGCGAACGGGACGCGCGACCTAGGCCTGCCGACCGACACTCCGGCTCCTGAGACTGATAACGGCAGGATGATAGTTGTCTCCGATAACAAACGTCTGTTCACCCGTAACAACCTCAAAGGGGTGCTGTGATGGGGATATCGGTTGAGGTTATCGGTGCTGAGAAGCTGCAGCAGATGCGACTGGCCATAGAGAAGCTCTCCGACAGCTCGCTGCAGCAGGAGCTGCTGGAGAGTATCGGCGCTGTCGTTGAATCGCAGACCCGCCGCCGCATCAGCGACGAGAAAACCTCACCGGCTGGCGAGCGCTGGGAGGAATGGTCCGAGGGATACCGCAAGACCCGCAGCGGGAATCAGAGCCTGCTGCAGGGGAATGGCGATCTGCTCGACAGCATCCAGTACATCGTCGAGCGTGGCCGCGTTCGTGTGGGTTCGCCACTCAGCTACAGCGGCGTTCACCAGGACGGTTTTGCTGGTAGCGTCCCGGTCAGCGCTCATAAGCGTCTCATTCATCAGGCGTTTGGCCGGGCGCTGAAGCATCCGGTCTGGCAGACCGTGGGCTCTCATACCCGCGAGATGAATATTCCGCAGCGCGAGTACCTCGGGCTGTCCACCGCAAACAGTGATGAGCTGATGCATGTCATCGGCGATTTCTGGAGTGAGGTATTACCGTGAGCAATGAACGTCCGTCCCTGCTGACCACCGGCTCCACGGTCTCCGCCGCTGAGAACATAGTGGCGTGGCTGAAGCCGGAGCTGTTGAACGAACCTCAGCAAAACAAGCCTGACCGCGTCAGCGTGATTGAACGCCATATCGGCCAGTTCAGCACCCCGGCTGAGGTCAAAACCTGGCTGTCAGATCGTGATGGCTGTATCCGTCTGGCCGCACTCCGGGTGCGCAACATCCGCGCTCAGGCTGGCGGTACTGTCGGCGAAATCACCTGGGCGGCGTATGTGATGGCCACCGATGCATGGGGCTATACACGTGATACCCGCTGCGAGGTGCTGGTCGGTAAGCTGGTTCGCCGTATTGTCCAGCGCGGGGCCCCTGACGGCATGAAGGCCGAACGTCTGGCCACCTCCGTCAGCGCCGACAATATCTATTCCGGCGGGCTTAACGATCTGGGGCTGACCATGTGGGCCGTGACGTGGGAACAGGAGTTCCGCCTGGATGATGTGATCGACCTTGCCACCCTCCCGGACTTCCTGCGACTGGGGGCCACGCTGCAGGTCGGCGATGGCACCATCCCGATTGAAGGCGTTATTAACGTAAGAGAGCCATAACGATGAAAAAACATATCAAGCCCGCCCACGCGGGGCTGCTGGTGCGAAAAGCTGATGGCCAGCGCCTCAGTCCTGAAGGGGAAACGCTCCTCATGAGTGCATGGTGGCATCGCCGCGAAGCTGAAGGTGATGTTGTTATCACCGATATCCAGGCTGAATCCGTAACCGAACCGGCGGAAGTCCGCCAGACCCGAACCGCAAAGGAGAAGTGATATGTCGTCACTGGGTAATATTCCTGCTGATATCCGCGTTCCGCTGGTGTACATCGATATTGATAATTCTCAGGCGCTCGACAGCGCCCCGGCGCAGTCGCGCAAAATTATCGTCATCGGCCAGCAGAGTGCGACCGGCACCGCTGCCGCTCTGACGCAAAACCGCATCACCAGCGACGGCACCGCAGACCAGCTTTACGGCAAAGGCTCCATGCTGGCCGGGATGCTCAAAACCCTGCGTAAGGCGAACAGCTATACCGAAGTGTGGGCGATGGGCCTGGCTGATATTGCTGCCGGTGCTGCCTCAAAAGCAGAGCTGACCATCACCGGCCCGGCCACTGCTGCGGGTACGCTGGCCCTGCTGGTTAACGGTATATCGGTGCAGGTTGGCGTCAGCGCTGACGATACCGCCGACACTACCGCGACAGCCATTATCGCCGCCGTTAACAAACTGCCCGATACGCAGGTTACTGCTGCGCTGAAAGCGGATTCGACCGACGTCGTCACCCTGACCACCAACTGGAAAGGCGCGACCGGCAATGCGATGGACGTCCGTCTCAACTACTATACCGGCGAGCAGAACCCTGCAGGCGTTGCGGTGGCCATCAACGCCTTTAACGGCGGCACCGGCACCCCGGATATTGCGGCGGTTGTCGCGGCGCTGGGCGATGACTGGTACACCGATATTGTGTTCCCGTTCAACGATACGCAGAGCCTGAATACTATCCGGGATGAACTGCTCGAACGCTGGGGGCCACTCAAGATGATTGAGGCACAGCTCTGGACGGCTTACCGGGGCACCCATGCCGAAAGCGGCACCTTCGGGGAAACCCGCAATGACTGGCTAATTTCCTGCATCGGGACCAACATCGCACCGCAACCGCACTGGCTGTGGGCGGCATCTTACGGCGGTATAGCGTCATACTATCTGGCCAACGACCCGGCCCGTCCGCTGCAGACGCTGGTGCTGCCGGGCATCCTGCCGCCGGTCAAGACAGTGCGCTGGGATATGCCGGAGCGCAACCTGCTGCTGCATGACGGCATCGCCACCCATTACGTTGATGCCAGCGACAACGTCTGCATCGAGCGTGAAATCACCATGTACCGCGTCAACCAGTATGGTGACGCCGATACGTCGTACCTCGACGTGCAGTCACCGGCGACGCTGGGGCGTATCCGCTACGTCATCAAAAACCGGTTCACCAACCGCTATCCGCGTCACAAGCTGGCCGGGGATGATGTGCTCGACCTGCTTGATCCGGGCCAGCCGGTGATGACGCCGAAGATTGCCCGCGCCGAGCTGCTGGATATCGCGCTGACTGAGCTTATCCCGGCGGGTCTGGTTGAGGACTTCGACGACTACAAAGACACGCTGGATGTGTATCTCGACGGCGACGATAAAAACCGCCTGAACTTCATCTGCCACCCGAACCTGGTCAACCAGCTGCGTGTGCTGGCCGGTCTCGTCCAGTACAAACTTTAAGGAGCCTTTATGAGCATTCTGGGCCAGGCGGCCATCCGTATTAATGGCCGCGAAATCAAAACCACAGGTAAGTCCACCCTCAATCCGGGCGGTAAAACACGTACCCAGCATATGGGCGGCGGCAAGGTCTGGGGGCTGGCAGGCAAGATGGCGGGTCCCTCGATCCAGATGACCATCGCAGCTGCAGAGGATGTCGATGTGGTTGAAATCAGTGGCTGGGAGGGGGTTACCGTCATGTTTGAAGGCGATAATGGTCTGACCTACATGATGACCGGCGCGGCGACCGCTGAACCGGCCACGCTGGATGAAGACGCTGGCACCATCAGCGCCAACTTCCTTGGCGAAAAACTGGTGAAGGTGTAAGCCATGGCTGAGATGAAAATCACCTTAAAACACGGTTACGTCGCCGGTAAAGGCACTGACGATGAGATCCGCTACAAAGAAGTGACCTTTCGCGAGCTGACCTCAAAAGACGTTATCGACGCCCAGCTTGAGGCGGAGCGCGTGGTCATCGGGGAGAATGGCAAGGCGGTGGCGTACTGTTCTGAGGTGCTGATGGGGCTGGGTATGCTGCGGCGACAGATTGCTTCTGTGGGTGAGATACCGGGGCCATTGTCCCTCAAGCAAATCTACGCCTTTCACCCAGAGGACCTGGAGTTACTCAGCAGTAAAGCAGCTGCTCTCGATGACCTGCTTTCGGAGACCGCGTCACGGGGGCGACCTGGTGCCGCTGGCGACGGCGCTGAGTAACCTTATCGTCAATCTTTCCCAACGTTTTGATATGTCCTACCTGCAGCAGTTGCCTCTCCGGCAGCTGCTGCGCCTGACAGAGCAGCTGAGGAAGCAACATGGCAAACCGCCTCACCACTGAAATACTCATCAATCTGGCAGGTAACCTGACCGCCAAAGCCCGCCAGTACGGTGCCAACATGTCCGAGTTCGCCCGCACAAATCAGCGGGCAATGTCGGTTGTCAAAGCCACGACGGCGGCGGCTGGTCGTGGTCTGGATGCGCTGGGCAATCGATATACCACCATGATTGCCGGTTTTGCCGGTGGTGCCATGTTGAGAGACTTTGCCGCGACAGATCGCCGCATCACACGTATGGGACTGGCAGCAGAGAAGACCAAAAAAGAAATGTCCGAGATGTTTGGCGGTATGCAGGATGCTGCGATCAAGTTTCGTGTCGATGACAGTGAAGTGGTCAGCGCGATTGAGAAAGTCGGGACGGTGACTGGTGATATTGATTACGGCTATAAGAACCGAAACATCATAGCACCGTCTATCGCTGCGTCAGGTGCTGATGGTGAAAGTATCGGAGGACTCTTCTCTCAGTTCACAAAGTTTAACCTGAGCAACGAGAAAGACACCCTGCAGGCAATGGATACCCTGAATCAGCTCGGTAAAGAAGGTGCGTTTGAACTGAAGGATATCGCCGAACGCGGCGTAAAAGCGTTCTCAATGTATGCCGCCGCAGGGGGAACAGGTGTACGGGGCGTGAAGGACGTCGGCGTGGCGCTGGAGAGCGCGGTCGATGCTACCGGTGATACGACCACTGCCTCTACTGCAGTTGAGAACCTGATTCGGGATCTGCAGCTTCCGAAGGTTGTGAAGGAGTTGCGCCGGAATGGCATAAATGTTTTCGGTAAAGACGGAAAAATGCGATCACTGCCAACACTGATGGGAGAGATTGCAAAAAAATCAGGGAATAAAGGCGCAGAAACTCAGAGCGCACGCTTACTGGGGGCCGGATTTAATCAGGATAGCATCCTGTTGCTTAGCAGCGTGACGTCCGGTAAAGGTGCGGAGAACCTCAAACGCTATAACGGCGTAGTGGCCGATGGTCAGGGCATTATGAAAGATGCCGAGTATGCATCTAAAGATTTCACATCAGCCGTCACTGCACTAAACACCACCTGGAAAAAATTTGCAAACAGCAATCTCGCAAAACCAGTCCAGGAGCTGGCTGATGCAATTAATTCCGTTGACCAGGAAACCGTCCAGCACTGGCTGGAGATTGGTAAAAATATCGCCATCGCAGTCGGGGGGGTTATTGCAGCCCGCAAAGCGTTTCAGTTTGGTAAAGGTGTCTGGGACGTACTTAATCCAAATAAAGGTAAGGGTATACCTAATGGTATCGCTGATGTGTTTGGTTCAGGTGTAATGCCAGTTTATGTGACCAACTGGCCAGCAGGTGGGCTGGGTGGAACAGGAGAAGATAAGGTTAACGATCTTCTTGATACTACCGCCGACCTTCCAGGTTGGCCTGGAATGCTTGCCCGGGGTGGGTTAATTGCCAGTAAGTTGATGGGGTTAACTGATATGGACCCTTTTTCGGACGAAGGACGCGAAGAACTCCTTAAAAGGGTTCAGCAGAACAATGAGCGTTCAACGATGTGGGAGGACATCAAAAACTTTTTCACGTCTTCCTCGCCGTCACCTGCGGGTTACCAAGACCCGTCGCCGTGGGCGTCTATGCAGCCACAAAATCAGTCTGGCTACCCATTCCTGCAGCAACCTGAGCTGAAAGGCAGTATCGAGGTCTCTGTTAAAGATGATCGGGTTCAGGTGACCAGCGTCAAGGTCAACGCCCCCGGCGTCACCATGAGTGCGGGTACCGGATTACGCAGTACGGAGCAAGACTAATGGCCATCAAGTGGGAAGACCTGCGTGATGCTTCGTTCCGGGGCGTACCTTTCTTTTTCCGCGACGTCGAGGGCGCTGGCGGCCGCCGCGCCATCCCCCATGCTTACCCCAAAAAAGAGGTGGGCTGGACGGAAGACCACGGCGCGGTGCTGACTCAGCAGCAGATTAACGCGATCCTGCTCGGCAGTGACTACATCGACCAGATGAACCGCCTGCTGGCCGCGCTCAATACTGCCGGTCCCGGTGAACTGGTGCATCCGTGGTTCGGCGTTCAGAAGGTTCAGGTGGGCCGCGTTACGCATCGTCTCTCCACCGAAGAAGGCGGCATTGTCTACATTTCCTTTGAGGTGTACGAGGCTGGCGAGCAGTTGTTCCCGTCCGGCAACGAAGACACCAGCGCCACCACGCTCAGCGCGGCGGACAAGGTCAAGGAAGCGCTGGCCAGCGGTGATTATTTCGCGGCGCTCGACGGTGTCGGCAGCATGGTGGATACCCTGCTGGAGGATATGGAGGGCTTTGTCACCAGCCTGCCGACCCTGCCGGATGCGCTCAGCGAGTGGATGGACCGCCTCAACCGGTTTAAGGACCTCGCCGGTATTGTAGCCGCCGCACCCGGTGAAATGATCCGCGATATTACTGGCCTCATCAGCGATATGAAAGACCTCGTATCTGAGCCCCCGTTCGCACTGCGGGTCTATGACCAGCTACGCGATAAGTGGGAAGGCGACCGGGCAGCGCAGTCTGCGACCAAATCCCTTGTCGATAACATCAGCGTGAATACTGATACCGGCTTTGCCAGCAGCGTCACACCGGCATCGACGCCGGAGACCACGGCAGCGATGGAGACCAATATCGACGACTTCCGCCGTCTGGTCATTATCTCCACGCTGGTCGCTCAGGCTGAAGCGGTGGCCACCGCGACCTTTGAAACCGGTCAGGATGCGCAGAGCACCGGCGACCAGCTGGCGGAGCGTCTCGGCGAGACCGCTGCGGAAGCCGTCGAAAGCGGGCTCCGTGAGCTGTGGCGCTCCCTTCGCGAATTGCGGTTCGCGGTGGTAAATGATGTACGCATCCGCAGCATCCAGTTGCCGGAACTACGACGCGTAACGCCTGCCCGGACAGTGCCGGTCATGCTGCTGGCCTACCGCGAGACCGGCGACGCGGAGAACCGGGACGAACTGGTGACCCGCAACCGGCTGCGCTATCCCTCCTTTATTACGCCTTCACAGACGATTGAGATCATCAGCAATGACTGAAGAGTTAACCCTTGACGTTGACGGCAAGGTCTGGGGCGGCTGGACGGATATGACCATCAACCGCTCTCTCGACAATATCGCCGGAGAGTTTGATTTGACCGTTACCGCCCGCTGGTCTGCTGCGGCTCCTCGCTCCATCAAGCCGGGGCAGTCCTGCACCGTTGATATCGGCAGCGACCGCGTGCTGACAGGCTACATTGACGACTTTATTCCCAGCTATGACTCGGAGAATGTCTCCCTGCGCGTCATGGGTCGCGACAAGACCGGTGACCTTGTGGACAGTTCAGTGGTCGATAAATCCGGTCAGTGGAAAGGTCAGAAGCTGGAGCAACTGGCAGCCACCATCTGCAAACCCTACGGCATCGAGGTGGTTAACGAGACCGACACCGGCGACGCCTTTGGCAGCATCACCCTCGAACAGGGTGAAACCGGCTTTGAACTGCTCGACCGGCTGGCCAAACAGCGCGGCGTTCTGGTGACGTCAGACGCTTACGGTCGGCTGGTCATCACCCGCGCATCCACCCAACGGGCCGGAGTGGCGCTAACTCTCGGCGACAATATTCTGGCTGCACGTGGACGCTTCAGCTGGCGCGAACGGGCCAGCCAGTACATCGTCAAGGGCTCCGCCAGCGCGGGCGGTTCAACATGGGACGACCAGCCGGTGAAGATGATCGGCGGCCGTCAGACGGTAGTCAGCGACCCGGAAATAACCCGCTATCGTCCGAAGATTCTGGTCAACGAGGACAGCCTGACGGTCGGCGGTGCCAGCGCCCGCGGCGAATGGCACAAGGCTCATATGATGGGTGAAGCCAATACCACCGAAATCACCGTCGCGGGCTGGCGTGAGAACGGTATCAGCGGTCCGCTGTGGCAGACAAATCGGCTGGTGAAGGTAACCGATGCCATTCAGCAGCTCGACGTCACCTGGCTGATTAAGTCCGTTTCCTTTATGGAAGGCGATCAGGGGCGGCTGACCGTGCTGACACTGGTCCCGCCAGAGTCGCTGGATATGCCTGAACAGAAAGCTAAAAGTAAAGGCAAGAAGGCAAAGACTTCCGTGGGGGTGACATGGGACTGAACGCAGTTAACTTTTCCCGCTCTATCGCCGCTATGGGCCGCCGCCTGCGCCTGATGGTGGACCGTGCGCTGGTCCGTATCGTGACGGACAGCCTCGGTCGGCAGAACCTGCAGGTGCAGTCGCTGGCCGATGAGACTAACGACGACGTCGAGCGCTTCCAGAACTATGGCTTTTCCAGCGTTCCGCCTGCGGGCTCAGAGGCGATTGTCGTTGCTGTCGGTGGCCGTCGCGGCGGCATGGTGGCCATCGCCGTCGAGGATAAAGGGAGCCGTCCCCGTGGCGGTGAAGAAGGCGACGTTGTTATTTATCATCAGGAAGGCCATATTATTCGCCTGAAAAAGAATGGCGTGATTGAAATAACAGGGAAGACGGTAAATGTGGTTGCCGAAGAGAGCTGTGACATTATCGGTAAACAGATAAATATCACCGGCCCCACTTCTTTCAGTGAAGATATTCAGGTTAAGGGGAAAAGTTTCCTTGACCATATTCATAAGGATGGTGACGGTGAAAACACGACTAAACCCTTATGACCATCAGAATAAACTGGCACCTGCCCGCTGGCGGCGATATCGAGATTGAACACAATGGCCTTTCGTTTGACGAGGGCCTTGTTTCTTTGGTGTATATCTGCCTGTTTACTGATGCGCGGGCAGATACCAGCGACGAAATACCCGACGGCACCGATGACCGTCGCGGCTGGTGCGGTAATTCTTACAGCGATTTTGAATGGGGCTCAAAGCTCTGGCTGATTGACCGTGAAAAGCTGACCGAAGAGGTCAGGCTCCGCGCGGAGAATTACGCCCGTCTGGCCATGCAGCCGTTATTACGCTACGGCTATGCGCGAAATGCGCAGGTCATTGCCACTATTCCCCGTATTAACTGGCTGGCATTAACCATTATTCTCACCCGCCCGGATAAAACCGAGTTAACCGTCGAAATAAAGAAACGCTGGGAGGCGGTAGAAAATGGCTACATTTAATGTCCCGACGCTCCGCCAGCTTATTCGTGCCGGTATTCAGGATTTAGAGATTGCCCTCGACCAGGAATTACCGATTATCGGCGTTGAACGCGCGTTAAATACCGCTTTCAGTGGCGCTTTACGCGATGTCTACGATTATCAGACGTGGATTAAAAACCAGATTATCCCGTCAGAGCAGTCCGCTGACGAAACCATCATTGATACCGCCCGCTATGAGGGCGTTATTCGTAAGGCTGCATCCTATGCCAGCGGACCGGTCGCCTTCACCGGCACCCGACCGCTGCCGCTCGATACGGAGATGCAGACGCAGGACGGCGTACGCTACCACGTCACCGCCACCAGTGACCCGTCAGCGGGCAAAATCACCGTCACCGTGCAGGCTGACGAGACGGGCCTCAGCGGCAACCTGACGGCGGGCGACGTCCTGACTCTGATTTCCCCGGTGGCCGGGGTTAACAGCGATGGCGTGGTGGCGGATGCCGGTATCTCCGGAGGCGCGGACGTCGAGTCTGTGGCCGAGCTGCTGACCCGTCTGCTGTACCGCAAGCGTAACCCGCCAACCGGCGGCGCGCTGCATGATTACGTTATCTGGGCCACCGAACTGCCGGGTATCAGCCGGGCATGGGCCTTTGACTGCTGGCACGGGCTGGGTACGGTGGGCCTTGCATGGGTCTACGACCAGCGCACGGACATTATCCCGACCGGCACCGACCGCGAGGCGATGCAGGCGTACCTTTTCCGCCATCAGGACCCGGCAACCGGGACTTACGTCGGCAAGCCCGGCGGTATCGAGGTCTGGCCCATCCCGCTGACGCTCAAGCCGGTACCGCTGACCATTCGCGTCATCCCCGACACTGCCGCCATCCGCTCTGCGGTCACCCTGAGCCTGCAGGCGCTGTTTCGTTCGGTCTCGCCGGGCGACACGCTGCTGCTCTCTGCCATCCGAACGGCCATCGGCTCATCGACGGGTGTCACCGACTACGAGCTGGACCTCACCACCAATCAGGCTAGCGAGAACTATGAGCTGCTGACGCTGGGAGCAATCACATGGCGCATCGTGTAGAGGACTGGCAGGACGTCCTGCAGCAGCTGATGCCACGCGGTAAGGCATGGCCGCGCGACCAGACGGCGGCGCTGACGTCACTGCTCCGGGGCTTCAGTTCCCGCCTGCAGCTGGCGGAGGCGAACGCGGATTTGCTGGTCACCGAGATGCGCCCGGAGACCACTGACCTGCTGCTGGCCGACTGGGAGGACTATCTCGGTCTGCCGGACTGTAACGCCATCCCGGACGGCTTCGACCGTCGCCGCGATGCCGTGGTGGAGAAGTATCACCGCAAGGGCGGGCTGGCCACCTGGCAGATTGAGCAGGCCGTGAAGGATGCACTGGGCTTCACCATTCAGGTGACTGAAATCCTGCCGCATCACGTGATGCGCGACATCATGTATCCGATTTATTCGCATAAATACCGCTACCTGCTGCAGGTGACGGTCACGGATATGCCGATGATCCGCTTTCGCAGTATCAGCAACGTCCTGACGCCGTTAATCAGTTTACAGGCGCAGATACTGGAATGTTTTTTACGTCGTTACCGGCTCGCTGGCCACGATTATGATTTTCTTTACGAGGTTTAATTATGTATCACCTGGATAATGCCTCTTCCGTTCCTGATATGCCCGCTATTAAGCCGGTATTATTTACCGAGCGCCGCTGGTTTACCGAAGGCGGCGACGGTATTGCGCCGAGTTATCCGGGCGCAGACTGGTTTAATGCTATTCAGGCAGAAATGCTGAACGTGCTGGCGCTGGCAAATATCACGCCGGATAAAACGCAGCTGGATCAGTTTGCGCAGGCCATCCGTATTTTCTCCTCGGACTATATGCTGCCGCCGGGTATTCCGTTTGCGTGGCCGGGGGCGACAGCGCCGACCGGCTTTACGCTGATGCTCGGTCAGGGCTTCGATAAAATCGCTTATCCGCGCCTTGCCGTGGCGTATCCCTCCGGCGTTCTGCCGGACATGCGCGGCCAGACTATCAAGTTTTTGCCCGCCTCCGGGCGTGCGCTGCTGTCTTTTGAAGCCGACGGCATAAAGGCTCACGCCCATAATGCGACGATTAGCAGTACCGACCTCGGCACCAAAACAACCAGCGACGACAACGAGCACTTCCATCAGGGTGGAATGGTTGCTCCGGGTGATGTCTGGGACAGCGATTATGTGGTCGGGTCAGATAACGATTCTCATCGCACCCGCAACAACACCAGCACCGCCCCGGCGCACCATCACACCGTCTATATAGGCGCTCATGCTCACACGGCCACGGTGGCCAGCACCGGCAATACTGAAAACACCGTCAAAAATATCGCCTTTAACGCCATCGTGAGGTTAGCATAATGTCATTTGAATTCTCTCAAAACCCGCAGGCCATCTGGCTTTATCAGTACGATGCCGATGGTGTTTATAATGGTTCGGTCTTTATGACTATTCCGGCAGGCACCGGTCTGCCTGTTAATACCACGCATATTCCCTGTGAGCCGGGTAAAGGCCAGACCGGTATATTTAAAAATAGTGAATGGGAATATGTGGACGATATTCGCGGGACCCGTTACTGGAATATTCACGGCACCGGTTTTGTTATTTCCGCGCTGAGTGAGTCTCTTCCTGAATGGGCTGTGACTATTGAGCCGCCGGTCGCTGATGCCGGTTACGTTCTGTTGTTCACGGATGGCCAGTGGACGCAAGTTGAAGATAAAACCGGTCAGCTTTATTACGAGAGCAACGGGACTAAGCACGTCGTTTCTGACGCGTGGTTTATTCTGCCGGAGGGTTGCACGTTCGTTGCACCGCCAGAAGACAAGCCGACGTTCGTCACCCGCTGGAACGGCACAGAATGGATTTACCTCAAAGACCTGCGCGGCCAGCTTGCCTGGAATACCGAAACCCGCGAGACGATCACCATTCTTGAAGTGGGTCCCGTTCCTGACGGTTATACCCTCAAAATGCCGGGACAGTTTGATGAGTGGGATGGCTCAGCCTGGGTGAAAAATACAGAGGCCGAGCGGGTTTATCTTGCCGCTCAGGCTGACCGTCAGAAGGTTAAATTGCTGTCTGCGGCATCCGAGCAGATCTCACTGCTGAACTATGCCGTCAGCAGCGGACAGGCCACTGACGATGAAGCCACGCAACTGGTACATTGGGAAGAATACCGCCTTGCGTTAAGCCGCGTGGATACGTCTGCCCACGATATTGTCTGGCCTGAGAAGCCGTAAGGAGTCGTCATGTATCATCTCGACAATACCAGCGGCGTCCCGGAGATGCCGGAGCCAAAGGAAACCCAGTCGATTTCCACGCGCTGGTTTGGGGAAAGTCAGGAGCAAGGCGGCATCAGTTGGCCCGGTGCTGACTGGTTTAATATCGTTCAGGCCGAGTTACTTGCAATACTTGAACTTGTAGAAGACACGCCGGATAAAACGAAATACAACCAGATTGCAACGGCAATTAAAAATTTTTCAGGCGGAAATATCGACTTGGTCTGGAGTACGCTGAAAATTGAAGGTGCGCGTCGTTCAGGCCTGACATGGGGAGGCACGACCGAAGATGGTATTAAGTCCATAACGCCCTTTATGTTTGGCGGACAAGGCAATAGCCCGGATATTGATAATACTGATGCAGTTCTTAATGCTGTCGCGGTAGCCAAAGAGCTGAGTTACGGAATAGATTTACGTGGCGGTCCCTGGCGAATCTCTAAAACCATCGATCTCACAGGTATTCGACATATTATTACTGACTTTTCGGGACGCTTTCTCCTTGATCCTGAAAATTTCAGTTATCTGCATGATGCCCGTTTTGCTGTAACTTTTGGTAACCCGGATACCCGCTGGAGTGATGACAGGGCGGTGAATGTCTGCGTCAACGGACTATTACAGATACAGTGCGACAGCAGAAACAGCCTGTCTAACGGGATTTTCATTAAGGGCGCTCTGATAACGATTGAAGCAATGAGAGCGACCGGATTCAATGGTCACGGTATATTCCTCGGGAGCGTATGGGATTCAGCATTTAAGTCTGTTTCAGTAGAGCTATGCGGTAACATTGCATCTTATGCATTTCAGATTTCCGCCTTTGGTGATACGTCAAACTGTCTGTGGATAGGTCGTTTACAGGTTGAACGGGCCTATCATAAACAGATGGGTATCAACGTTATCCGCTCTGAAATACATACGATTCATGCTGAGCGGCTGATGATACTGACCACAGATGATGGCACAACGCTTTCACCTTCTGGACTTACCTATCAAAATTCAAATTTATTATTGAGTAATAGCGTACTTGGCCAGGTTGTACTGGATGCAATGTCTTCTGATGATGCTGGCACGGTATCGATAACACCTGCTGTTACACTAAATCTGTATGCTTCGTTTGCCAGTGCACTGTCAATGAATACCAGCATAGTTTCGAGTACCTATGGTGACTATGCAGCGATTACGGCCTCATCATTCCGGGGTTACTATAACCATGGACAACCAATAACTATCTGCAATAGCCGCATGTCATATTCGGACGGAAGCGGGGTTTGCCGTATGGTGAATGGCGTGCTGTTCAATTGCACCATTGACAAGCTAATTCCACATTATGGAACAAACGGGCTTACTGTCATATCGTCCACTATTATCAGTGATTTTGATATTGCCGCTGATACTGTGAATAACATCACATTTTACTCGTGTATGTTCAATGGAGCCGTGAAGCGGACGCAGTCTCCGGCAGGAAAGCCTGTCACATTCATTGATTGTAATCTGGCACAGCTGAATTCGTACTACCAACACAAAGCGGATTTCCGTGGAGGCTATATTGCGCAGGTCAATCTGGCGAGCCGGGCTTTCGTCAATCTTTCTGGCGTCAGAGGAGCCATATTTTCCTATGTCGAGGGCGGTGACCGTGGCTTTACGACAAATGATTGTATTTTTGATTCTGTGACGCGCTGGGGGCCTCCGACGCATGGTTCTTTTCCTGCCTGCGTTCGCACGCAGCGACTGGGTAATATGAATATGGTTGATAACAAAGTGGTGACCACAGTGGTTGAGTATATCAACACTGCGAATAATGGAGTCTCTTTTGCTCCATTGCTTACTTATACACCAACCAGCTAACGTGAGTTAATTATGAGAATTACAGAAATAAACGGTGAGTTTTACATTAAGGATGGGTTTGTCCCGGTAGGTGGTCGCTTTCGCTCTTCAGAGGCAGCCAGTCTTGCGCTCAGTAGTCTTGATCAGGAACAAATGGATGTTATGTGGATGGAATTTACTCAAAAATTCCCTAATACCTCAGTAGATTCAGATTTTTTGAGGGCATATATCGAAACACTTCAAGAAAATACAGAGCAATAGCTTACCGATACGCCTATACCAGCTCGGGTGGTATCAAAAGTTCTTCTATTGAGCCACCCGGAGCAGTATCGAAAGATTTTCAAAATAGTATCAAATCTTTTCGCGCGCTATACTCAGGCTCGTCCGGCGTTCGCACATACATATGATTAAGTGAATATAAATTTGACGGAGAAAGTTTCACAGGTACACTCAGGTCAGTCACAATAAGGAGTCACCATGCCACCCGTGTCCCCCCTGCAGCTTTTTAAAAGCCTTTCCGACGAAACCCGACTCAGCCTCGTGCTGCTGCTACGCGAAAAAGGGGAGCTCTGCGTCTGTGAACTTACGTCCGTGCTGAAAGAAACTCAGCCCAAAATCTCACGGCATCTGGCTCTGCTGAGAGAAAACGGGCTGCTTACCGACCGGCGGGACGGAAAATGGATCCACTATCGTCTGTCGCCTCATATGCCGGCGTGGGCAGCGGCGGTTATCGAACAGGCTTATCTCTGCCAGCGGGATGATATCCGCCAGCTCAGCCGGCAGGCTGAACGCGATAACGCCACCACCAACGGCAAGCCTGTCTGCATTTAAAAATTTACCGGTATATATCTGGATTATCGAATATATTACGCATCGAAAATTTATCAGTCCGGTTTAACAGGCATTTGTATTCAATAGGAGCGGGTATGTTTCTGGCAGGTGCGATTTTCATCCTGACGCTGGTACTGGTCATCTGGCAGCCGAAGGGGCTGAGCATTGGCTGGAGTGCCGTCATCGGTGCGGCGCTGGCGCTGCTGACCGGCGTGGTGCACATCGGTGATATTCCGGTGGTCTGGCAGATTGTCTGGAACGCCACGGGCACGTTCATTGCGGTCATCATTATCAGCCTGCTGCTCGATGAGTCCGGCTTTTTTGAGTGGGCCGCGCTGCACGTTTCCCGCTGGGGAGGCGGCAGGGGCCGGCTGCTGTTCACGTATATCGTTCTGCTGGGTGCCGCAGTGGCGGCGCTGTTTGCCAATGACGGAGCCGCGCTAATTCTGACGCCGATCGTTATTGCCATGCTGCTGGCGCTGGGATTCACTCCCGGCTCCACGCTGGCGTTTGTGATGGCAGCGGGCTTTATCGCTGACACCTCCAGCCTGCCGCTCATCGTATCGAACCTGGTGAACATCGTAACGGCTGACTTCTTTACGCTGGGCTTCAGCGAGTACGCATCCGTCATGGTGCCGGTGAACATTGCCTCCATTGCGGCCACGCTGGTGATGCTTCATCTCTTTTTCCGCAGGGACATCCCGGTCACCTATGACCTGGCGAAGCTGAAGGCACCGCGGGAAGCCATCCGGGATGCACGAACCTTTAAGGCTGGCTGGGTGGTTTTGGTTCTTCTGCTGGTTGGCTTTTTTGCTCTGGAGCCGCTCGGCGTGCCGGTCAGCCTGGTGGCGGCGGTGGCGGCGTTTATTCTCTGGCTGGTTGCCCGCAAAGGACACGTGATTGACGCCGGCAGGGTGCTGAAAGGCGCGCCCTGGCAGATCGTTATCTTTTCGCTGGGCATGTATCTGGTGGTATACGGACTGCGTAACGCCGGACTGACTGATTACCTTTCCGCCGCCCTGAACCGGTTTGCAGAGCACGGCGTATGGGGCGCAACGCTCGGCACCGGCTTCCTGACGGCGGCACTCTCGTCCGTCATGAACAACATGCCCACCGTGCTGGTTGGCGCGTTGTCGATTGACGGTAGTAGCGCACAGGGCGTGGTGAAGCAGGCGATGATTTACGCCAACGTCATCGGCTGTGACCTCGGCCCGAAAATAACCCCTATCGGCAGCCTCGCAACCCTGCTGTGGCTGCACGTGCTGGCACAGAAAAACATCACCATCAGCTGGGGCTATTACTTCCGCGTGGGCATCGTGATGACCCTGCCGGTGCTTTTTGTCACGCTGGCCGCGCTGGCCCTGCGCCTGTCTGTTTAACTTTAACCCCGGGGCTGCGCCCGTGCAGCCCCTTTACGGAGTACCGCTTATGACTGACATTACCATTTACCACAACCCGGCCTGCGGGACATCCCGCAATACCCTGGCGCTTATCCGTAACAGCGGCGCCGAACCCACGGTTATTCTGTATCTGGAAACGCCGCCGTCACGCGATGAGCTGAAGAAGCTGATTGCGGATATGGGCATCGGCGTGCGCGACCTGCTGCGCAAAAATACCGAACCGTACGAACAGCTCGGCCTGGCAGAAGACCGCTTCAGCAATGACGAACTGCTCGATGCCATGCTGGCTCATCCGATCCTCATTAATCGCCCGGTGGTAGTGACACCGCTCGGCACGAAGCTGTGCCGTCCCTCCGAAGTGGTTCTGGACATACTGCCGGACCCGCAGCAGGGCGCGTTTACCAAAGAGGACGGCGAAGCCGTCATTGATGGGGTCGTCTCAGAAA
>NZ_FZTC01000032.1 GCF_900200035.1 Klebsiella grimontii | reverse complement strand
CCTATCGACCAGCTTACAACCTGGCCATCAAAGCAGTCGATAACCGGCGACAGATAGACTTTTCCAGCCGGAAGCTGGAACTCCGTAATATCGGTCAGCCACTTCTCATTTGGCCTGCAGGAACTAAAATCCCGGGCGAGTAAATTTTCCGGTGCCGGGCCGATTTCGCCACAGTAAGAGTTGTATCGTCGTCGCCTGGTGCGCTTAACAACGAGCTGCTCTTCTGCCATCAGTCTGCGGACAACCTTTTCAGAAATAACCCTGTTGTTACCGCGAAGCATCGCGTGAAGGCGCCGGTAGCCGTAACAGCGGTAATTCTCCTCAAAGATATCGGCCATGATCACGCGTATTTCCGCATACTTATCGCACAGACGTTTGCTGGCTTTGTGGTAAAAATAACAGCTGCGGGCAAGTTGCAGAACGCTTAGCAACTCAGCAACGGGGTACTTTTTCTTAAGGGCATCAACTATCAGGGTTTTCTCCCTGTTTTTCAGTGTCAGAAAGCTGATGCCCAGATCTTTTTTTATCAGTTCATTCGCCTTTGTCAGTATGTCACGTTCGAGCTGCAGCTGATGAACCTGCTGCCTGAGTCGCTGGATTTCACCGAGTAAAGCATCCTGATTTTTATCTTGAGGGGCTGCCTTTCGTTTGCGCATGGATTGATAAGCCTCGTCACTGATAAGGTCTTTCTTCCATTTGTACAGGACCGGGACGCTGACGCCTATGCTTTGTGCAACTTTACGCGCGGTTCCACGTCGGTTACAGAGCTCCCGGACGGCCTGAGACCTCTCTTCCGGGCTGAAGCATTTGTTTGTGCCTGAGCGAATGACCAGGGGACGCGCATTTGGGTAAAACTCTTCAATCCAGCGCTTTAGAATTTCGTTACTGGGGTAGCCGATGGCTCGGCGAGTGTACGACAGGCAACCACCGTGAGTAAGATAATGCTCAACAGCAGCAATTTTCTGTGTCCGTGAATAGCGTTCTCTTGGCTTTAATTCCCTGGGTAAATCGCCCTTCTCTTCATAAATCCGAACCCAACGGCCCAGCTGTTTTGTGGAAGGATATCCCAGCTCCATGACGACAACGGAGGCTTTCTTTCCGTACCGGTAATAGAGTTCGACGGCCCGGATCCGGTCCTCGTATGAATGCATAAATTAACCCCTGAAGGTCCAGGAATTCGTCCGCACTCCCTTTTATCCAGATAGAAACGTCACCTTAGAGTAAGCTAAACTGAATGCAATTCTAAGGGACTCAACGGATGTTGGTGACCATGTCAGATAAAGAAATTCATCGCTTGCCAGTGATACAGGCTGTTTGTGAAAAGCGCCTACGCCGTCGCGATGCAGCGTCACAGCTTGGCATCTCAGAACGTCAGGCGCAACGGCTTATCAATCGTTACCGGGTTTCTGGTGCTGAAGGACTTGTCAGCCGCAAACGCGGTCAACCCAGCAACCGTCGGTTGACCGAATCTCTCAAACTACGCGTACTCACGCTAATACGTGAAAACTACAGCGACTTTGGACCCACACTGGCCGCAGAAAAACTCAGAGAGCGTCATGATATCCGGCTTTCAATCGAGACTGTCCGCAACTGGATGACGTCGGACGGACTCTGGGTTCCGCATGCTCGTCGCAAGTCACGGGTTTATCAACCTCGACATCGGCGTGATTGCCTGGGTGAACTTATCCAGATCGACGGCTCCCACCATGACTGGTTTGAAGGCCGTGCGCCAAAATGCTGCCTTCTGGTATTTATCGATGATGCCACCGGCCGCCTGATGCATTTGCGGTTCAGCGAGTCAGAAACAGCCTTTGACTACATGCTGGCAACCCGGGAATACATTGAGCAGCATGGGAAACCGGTATCGCTGTACAGTGACAAACACGCAATATTTCGCGTCAGTGGTCCGGAGAACCGCAATACCACCGTTACCCAGTTCGGACGTGTGCTCTATGACCTGGCAATCGAGCTTATATGTGCCAACAGCTCTGAAGCTAAAGGCCGCGTGGAACGTGCGAATCAGACGCTTCAGGATCGACTGATCAAAGAAATGCGTCTGGAAGGTATTACCGGCATTGAGGCTGCAAATGCCTGGCTTGCCACTTTCATTGCAGACTTTAACCGCCGATTCTCACGTCCGGCCAGGTTCCCGAAAGATTTGCATCGTCCGGTGCAGGAAAGCCCCGGTGAGTTAAGAGACATCTTTGCCTGGCATGATGTTCGTACCGTGTCGAAATCACTGACATTCCAGTACGATAAGATCCTTTATCTCATGGACCCAACAGAAGAAAATAGCCGTCTTGCCGGTGAAAAAATTAAAATACTGGACTATCCCGATGGCACCCTCGCCTTCCACTATGGACACCGGAGCCTTAAGTGCCAGGCATTTGATAAGCTGGCCTGTGTCGACCAGGGGCAGATTGTCGATAACAAACGTCTCGGGACTGTACTCAGACTGGCTCAGGTAAAACAGGATGAGCGGGAAAGCGAAGGCAAACGGGAACGAAGCAAAAAATCGCCCAGCCGTAAGGCTCAGGTGCGCGTCCAGGAACAGCTCCGGGCTATCAATCCCGTTCTGGCAGACCCGAGCTTGTTTGTGGCAAGTTCAAAGCGATAGAATCGACCATCAGTGCTGCAAAGTACCGGAACAGTGAGCCCCCAAAAGGATACTTGAGATGATTAAATTCCCGACTAAAAAGCGCGTTGATTTGTATAAAAATGCTGTCAGTTCTGAGCAATTACATCTGGATCTGGCTGCGGCTCAGGAGTTCATGTTCGATGCCTGGGAAACTGATGACCTGGACGTTGTGCTGAAACTCATCAGAAAAGCTATCAAGAAATCCCCGCTCTGTGCTGACGCATACTCATTCTACTGCGAGTTATCTCAAGAACCTCCTGAGTCAAAAATCGGGAATCTGGAGACGGCTTTGTACGCAGCCAGCATTGCTCTTGGCGAGGATTTTCAGGAGTTCGCAGGACGTTTCTGGGGATTTGTCGAAACACGTCCATATATGAGAGCAAAAGCAGCTTTGGCTGAGGCCTTATGGGAGTCAGGTAATTTTTATCCGGCTATGGCTCACTGCCGCGAAATGCTGAAGCTCAACCCGAACGATAACCAGGGGATTCGTCATTTATTAGCGAACTATTACCTTGAGCTTGAAATGGTGGATGATCTGGCCTTGCTACTGGACGATTATCCTGGGGATATGCGCCCGTTTCTTCAGTATACACGCGCCCTCCTCGCCTACCGGCAGTCATCCCCAGATGCCAATGATATCGCTAAAGCTGCGATTGATTCTAATAGACACATCCCCGGCTTGTTATCGAAGTGCAGATTACAGCCCAAGTCTAACAGTGGATATATTACGTTAGGTGAAATGGATGAAGCCATATATTACGTGAATAATAATTTAAAAACCTGGATTCGCACCCCTGGTGCAATTGAATGGATTGTCAATGGTATTTAATTTACGAAGGCCATTGCTTAGGCCTTCATCATTAATTTAATCACAAGCCATTTCTTGCTGTCTTTAATTCTAAAAGATTGACTTTATCTATCTTCCCTTCATGGATCATTATTGTTAATTTCGCTGGATGTTTAAATCGCATTTCGCTTATCCTAAAAGTCCAAAGCATTATCTTTAATAGATCTTGCTCATCGATAATTTTGTGGCCTTTTATTCTTGTAAGTCCAGACCCAAAGATTGGGACAGAAACACTTTTTTGAGCATAGACTCGATTAACCTTATCCCAAAAACTTATTAGAAAACCTAAATACTCAGGCATTGTGAGATGAGCTACATTGTGCTCGTCAAACTTAGATAGCGCAGTGAGTATGTAATCACCATAAACACAAATAGTGCCAATTTCAAATTTTTGCTTTTTACCTTCAATCCTTTCCTCATTTCTATCTTTTATCTCTTCGGCATCGAACCTATAGTTACTAATGTAATCATCCAACTCACTTACAGTACAAGATAAATGTTCGTTGATAAATTTACCATTGAGACTACTTCCGGCAATAATTCGCTCATCAACCTGAGTATCAAAATATTCATTGAAAGCGATCGCTTTCAAACCCTCCTGTTTGAAGATATCTCCTGTTTTAATGATAACAGTACTTTCCTCAATGGTTAGATTAATCTCCCTCAAGCTATTTGCTCTGTACCATAACCAAAGATAGGCGATAATAAGCACTGCAATGCAAGCTAAACCTGCCGCAATTTTTTGATTTGCAGGAATGTCGACAAAAATAACAACTGCACCGATAAAACCGAACAATAATGATGCATATCCCTTAAACTCATTGAAAACCTGCTTGTCACAGAGACTAACCTTAGACATTTAATATTCCTATATCTATGCAAAAACAAAGCGCCACAATCGGCGCTTAAGTTACATTATGCGCTATATCTATATACATCTGGAACGGTTTTGGTTTTCACCATAAACTTACTATCTGCCAGTGATTGTCTGATAAGAGCTTTATTCATTGGGATATGCAACGTGGGAACTAAATGCATTGAATCTCTGAATGCGGGAATCTTAGACCATAAATTTTGTATTTGCTGCTTTAAAATGTTGTTAACTAGCAAACTTTCTTTTGTGTCATAGTCAGGGTATATTACAATTACAGGAAGCCCCAAGGAATTAATACCGTAATCAATTTCTTCTCGTAGAGCGCGAGAATTTATAGTTCGATCACTCAGGAATAGAATAATATTCTTAGAATTCCGCAGACGCTGTCTGAGGCGAGGCATTAAAGTTTGCTCCCAGTTACTGCCATCACGAACGTTATAAGTTGTATCGTGTGAATTGGTAAAAGGGAAACCGGAGTCCGCTCCTTTCCACATTCTCAGTGTGTTGTAATAAACGAAGTCTTTCGTAGCATGAGCTCCCAGAGCGCCCTCATGAAAAGGCTCAGCAACATAAAATGCACAGTAATTCCCACTCATTCCTGTAATCCTTCTTTGTTAGAAAAATCCCAAGGAAATTATACACCTCCTTACAAGTTGAACCGCAACCAAAACATGAGCTTTAAGTGCCATTTCTATGTTGCAGAAAGAGGTGACACTTTAAAACTGCATTGACAAAGTTATTGATTATTAAGGGGATTATTTTTGTGGGTGTTCAAGTTCCACGAACTGACAATCTGCCTTTGGTGCTTCACTGAACGTCATTCGTCTTTATCAGGAATTTGGGCATCTTCTAAAAACATGTTTGTACGGTAATCGTCTTTCCAGCCTAACCAAACAGAAACTTCACCACCAGAAGGAACAACTTTACGATTTCCTGTCAGATTATCAGCCTTGTCTAAGCATATAGACTGCATTTCAACGAGAACATCTGCTTCTGCGACTTCCGTGCCTCCTATTGTTTCATAGCCGGAAATCAGAACTATTGCCTCAGGGTCTCTTTCATTCAGCATGGCGATTAACTCTTTCACTTTCATTTTAAGACTCCACTAACTTATTGATGTGTCGAGATCTTGAGTCGGCCAGAAAACATCCTTATTGATAGCCCTGTAGTCTGCATGTTCTGTAGTAAATGCTATGACAACCGTGGTTACGGATAGTTCTGCAAGTAAAAACGAATTGCGCTGTATGATATGACGACCAGTGCTGCAAGATGCAAGCAGAAGAACGTAATACTCTTGTTTTTGAGCCATTGGGTGACCTCAGGATGGTCATCATTAGCGAGTCCTTTCTTATGGGCTGTCTGTATTTTAATGGCGACATAATAGGTTGCAAGATGCCTTAGTGTTAACCAAAGCAAGAAAACCAGGAAAACAACCAAACAGATAGTTATTAACCCTTTGTACTCTATAAAAGGATCGATATATGGAACTATCATATCATTTTTCATTTAACGGGTTCTCGTTCTCAGGCGAATTGGTATTCAGCCAGTTATTCATTCAACCTTAGTGCGTCTGTGCTTTCTGACTGAAGAAGATAACATGCTCATCATTTCGTATCAGCATTTAACTGCAGAACGGAAAACCCTTCGGTTGCAGGTTGAGACTCGTAACTAAGCCTACACTGCTCTAGCAAGGGATATATACCGTCAGTACATCCGGACAAGCGTATGCTAAGGGGCTGGATGAGCATTCCAGATTGAGTAAAAAAATCTTTAAGCGTTGATTTCTGCGTATAGATAGAAGGTTTCCCGGGGCCAGATGTCCAGCCATTCTGCCAGTCTGTATCCGAGAGCAGATAATCCTGCCATCCCATAGTTCGAAGTGTGTCTATCATGCAGGTGAACCTGAATAAGGTACTCTGTTTGGTTAACTCACCTGAACTCGCCAGCCATAAATATTCAACCTTATTATACAGGCGTGCAGACGGGCCCTTATGCTTACCCTGTTCCTGTAACCAGATAATATCCTGTGCTAATGATCTGGGAAACAGTTTACGTTTCTGTGCAGTAGACAACCATTGCATAATAAACATATGGGTTTGTAGCGAAGACTGTATCTTTCCTTCCCTGCGAGCAAGCGCAACAGCGATAAGGATACACCATGAAAAGTGAGCCAGTTCTGTATCTGGGCGTTTGGTAGGTAGAACAGTCAAAGAAATCTCCGTGCTAGTGCAGCTACTGGGGAAAGAAGAATACCACAAGAGAGGTCACTGGCGTACTTCAGTCGTTAATACCAGATCATCCAGTACAGCGGTGAAGGAAGAGATGTAATGGGTCAGAAGTTCGTACTACGGTCTTTGAGGTACTTTGACAAGCGCAGTGGGTTGAAAACATCAAGACGTGTTAAACAGCTATTGAGTAAAAGAAAAAAGCCACCTTAGAATGGTGGCTTCATATCGATTCGAAATTTACTTTTCGATTAGGAAATCTTCAAGTGATTTGCCTGTATTGAGCTGGGCCTGAATTGGACCCGGTGTACGTCCCTGGCCTGTCCAGGTTTTCTCCACACCGGTATCGTCGGTGTACACATATTTCGCAGGACGAGATTTACGCTGCTTCCGTTCTTTTACGATACCGGTTGTAGACATTAGTTCACTCGGATCAATACCATCAGCAATCAGCATTTCACGATATTGACTGAGTTTTTCTAAATGCACCCGGTTTGCTTCTTCATTTGCTTTTTCTTCTTCACGACGCTCACTAACGATTACCGTTAATTTTTCAAGAATATCTTCGAGCGCCTCTAAAGCCACTTCCCGTGTCTGAGCGCGAAGTGTACGAATATTGTTTAGAACCTGTAGTGTCTCGCTCATTATGACCTCGTATTTTGATTGTTTGTGTCTCTTCGGTGCTGGACATACAATATATTAAGTACACATAATTCGGCAAGCTTTCTTTATAAAGTATTATGTATGCGCACATTAAATGGACTGATTCCTAGAACGATTTATTTGTAAGTCGATATTTTTAATGACAGAGTGAGATTCATTAATGGTTGGGTTAAGGGAATAATTCTGATTATAGAATTTTGTACTGGCTAATTCTTAATCACTTTTTTAGGCCATGGTCCGCTATGCGACTGAATAGTCAGGTTTGAGCTTAAATCAATTAACATTTGGATGTACAAACAGGTTGGGTGGTAAACAACACAACAGCCGAAACCTGAAAAATCGAAATGGAAGAGTGAATATTAAGTTTATGTAAACCAGATTGACGTAAGTATATATAGATGAGCTTTACGGATGAATCAATGAACTAAATAACACGCCTTTATCAATTTTAAGATTAAACACCTGGGCTATAGCTGGTTATATGGTACTTTCAAAGACTTTGACGGTACATTCACTTACGATGAAGCTAACCCGGCGTCGGACAAAGTCAGTGTCAAAATTGCAATGGGTAGCGTCGACACTAACCATGCTGAACGTGATAAGCACATTCGTTCAGCCTCTTTCCTGAATGCTACAAAATTCCCGGAAGCCACCTTTGTTTCCAAAGAAGTTAAAAAGAATGGTGAAGGCCTCGATATCACCGGCGACCTTACATTGAATGGTGTAATGCACCCGGTAACGCTGGATGCGAAACTCATTGGAAAAGGCGATGATCCGTGGGGTGGTAAACGCGCAGGTTTTGAAGCAACCGGCAATATCCACCTTAAAGACTTTAATATCACCACCGACCTTGGACCGGCCTCGCAGGACGTTGAGCTTATTATCTCTGTCGAAGGTATTCAGCAGTAGTTTAAAGCTCCGGCACCCAGTGCCGGGGCATTTACTTCACGTCAGGCAGGTTGTTTCTCTGGTATGATGCAAGCACATCATTAAGCCCATCCAGGACCTTTCTATCCATAAACCGCATATGG
This sequence comes from Klebsiella grimontii, assembly GCF_900200035.1. Lineage (GTDB taxonomy): Bacteria > Pseudomonadota > Gammaproteobacteria > Enterobacterales > Enterobacteriaceae > Klebsiella > Klebsiella grimontii. The sequence continues at coordinate 8,979 of NZ_FZTC01000032.1, read as the reverse complement.
ATGTTTCCGTTTCCATACACAATAAATTTAATATTTAAATCCGTGTCGATATAGTCAACTTTTTGATAATCATTCTTCTCTCGAAGAGCAAAAAGCTTAGGAACGATAACATCCTGCTGGCTGTAGGATAGCCCTTCTATGTACCGGGAAATCCTGTAAAGGTCATTGAGGCTGTTCAGGTCTCGATCCGTTTCGTCAAGGTAGTGTACATCCTTCTTGAACCCGTTTTTTATGACCATATTTTCATTGATAACAAAGCTTCGGGCGTTCTTTTTAAAATCATGGCTCAGATTACCCAGGCATGAAACCAGGCCCTCGCAGAGTATGTCTGCCCGATTATTAACCGTATGAGAGACTTTCTCTCTTGCTGCCTGAATCGTCATAATGGGCGGTTCTGTTATCAATTCGTCAATAAATGATTTCAGTTGAGGTGCATTCCAGTAAATATTTAATGATGTTCGGTCTATGAGTTTCTTCCATGATTCTCTGTCAATCAAAACTCTCGCCCTCTCTATCTGGTTATCTAAATGGGCTGGGTTAAAGCGAACATATGCAATTCTGAGCTGATCAATAAGGGAGATGCCCATCAGTTTTTCCGCTTCGGATATGGCAGTTAATCCATTAATAAAGAGATTCATTGCCATGTCCCGCTCAGACACAACGCTTTCTACAAGATTCGTTTCTTTCAGTTCGTGGGAAGTCATATTGTCCCCTTTTTTTAAAGGATGACATATTAGATCGCTTCGTCAATACCCTGTTTTAAAGGCACATATTCATAAAGAGCGAGCGCGGGATTTTGACCATAACATTGCTGTCGTTGAAGAAAAGTAACTTTCTGGCGGGTATCGTTAAGAGAATGATGACTGGGTAGGAGCATTGAAGCAATGATTCAATCAAGAGTGGCTTTGTTATCAAAACCACCCAACTATTTTATCGGCAGGCCAGATTAGATTGAGATGTCAGAAGGCCACATGAAATATTTCTCTCCATTTTTTCTGTAACGATTAAGTTTACTTTCACCGCCAATAGATACCCCTAACGGTGTCAATTCATACTTACCATCATTATCTTTGAGGTATCCCGCTGTGATCAGCTTCGTATACATGTCGGATAACCCCATCTTGTGCTGTTTTGATAAATTTGTGGTGGTTAATTTATTTGCAGGCTCGGCATTAGCTTCATCGTCTTTGCCTGCGCTGTCATCCAAATCAGTGGTTTTATCATCAGTAGATACGTGAGTTTTATCGTCACTTTTTGTGGATGATTTCGAAACATCTTTTTTCTGTTCCTGATTTTTTTTCGAATCAGAGTCAGCGGTTTGCAATGATGCTGGGGATGGAATGTTTTCAGTGCTGATCCGGATTAAACGCTGGGCCTCTGTAATAGAAGCATTGAATGCTTCCCGGTCTTCATCTTTAACAATTAACACCCCCAGTTCATGGTTATTGATTTGGCTAAAATCATACAGATTAAGGCTGCATATCAGGCTCTGGCTTTCATTAGCATAAAATTTAGCGTGAAGGTTCTGGCAGAAACTCAGTCGAACGTAGGGCAAACTGACCAGCCATTCATGGTCTTTTGGGTTGAGTTCAGATTTACCGTAGATGATACGAATATCTACCTTCATACGGTTTTTATCTTCAATAAGCTCCTTAATTCTGGCGCTGAGTTTCAGGTAAGGGCTTATCAGGATAATGCGCTCTTCGGCATTCGCGATGGTTTGCTCTACGTGATAATTCAAACCCGTTGTATTGAGAATCTGGACCATAAAAAACCTCGGTTTTTCTGTAATTTCTGAATGACAGCGACAAAATAAAAGTTACTTTTTAAATGGCCGCCGGTTCGATGCCTTAAAGGATGAAATGTCACTCAGTGCTTAATTATTTGCTTTACGCCACTGGCGTGGCTCTACCGCGTGTGGGTCAGACCATAACCCTTTACCTGCGTTACGTGCATTTTGCTCAAGAGAACCATACTGAGGAACCGTAAGCCGCCCCTGATAACGATATGCCCATGCCATGCCTTCTGCGACCATAACGGCATTAAGATCCTGGTTATTCAGATAGAGGGTACCCAGCATACGGCCATACACGTCCTGCCCGTGGTCCTCAATAACGACAACCTTGTTTGCTGCCAGCTGTGTCATGGCTTGCTTTGCCTTCTGGCCGAAGGCCTGCTTACTCTCCGGGGCATCAATCCCATAGAGCCGCACTCTGGTATTTGTAGCGCCGTCATAAACCTGGACAGTATCGCCATCAATAACTCGCACAACTTTCCCTGAAATGGTTTCAGCACAGGAAAGCATCGGCACAGATAAAATAAATACAGACAAAGGGACAATGGTAAATCTGGTCATCGGGATATTAATCATTTACTGTCTCTGGGTTATAATCATTCATTGTGAGTTGAACGGGAAAAATTACAATGAATTTGAAAGGTTACTTTCGAAGTATAGGTTACTTTATTAATTACATGCTATTGTGTCAATCCATATGAAAATTAATGCCGAAAGCGAATAAAAAAGTATATCAGCTCAGGAAAAGGGGGGGCTTATGTCTACTGTAAGTGATGTGATTGTATCTTATGGAGTGGACAGTAAAAGGTATTCAAGAGACTTCCAGACCAAAGAGGAATTTAAAAAGAGCTGGTATGCCGTTTTATCTCGTGCGCACGCTTCTGTAGACGCGAAGGTAAGCTGTTCCTGTAAGGGAAAAGGCCCAAAATTACTTGCCGTAAAATATCATACAGCCGGCGATACGTATTTTCTGGCACGGTATCCGAATACAGGTAGCCAGCATTCTCCTGATTGTATTTTCTTCACTCTGGATAAAGATAATTCAGGGTTAAAATGCTACACACAAAGCGTGGTCAAAGACCTTAAAGATGGTGGCTATGGTATCAGGCTCGACGTGGCATTAGCCTCATCTGACTCGCAATCAACGTCGATCGTGCCACCAGATAACAGGAATACCCCCGGTGGGGTCTCGCAAAATAGTATGTCACTGTTAGGTTTACTCCAGTTCCTTTGGGATGACAGCGGCCTGAATCGCTGGTATCCAAAAATGGCCGGGAAACGTAATCCAGCAAAGGTATTCAACCTTCTAACCAGTTCAGCGGAAAAAATAAAAGTGGCCTCACTTCCACTGTCCTCTCATTTACTGGTTGGGGCATATCCATCGACTCCCCAGGTAGCCAGGAATATAAAAATGACAGAAGAGGTTCTGATTAACAAAGAACGTCTCATTTGCGTGAATGCACTGTCAAAATATAATCCTGGAAAGCATTCCAATGAATCAAAACGTCTCCCGCTTAAGTATTTTTCTGGTGTTCCGGTCGTGCTCATGAATACAGAAGACTGGACTCTTCTGGAGAAGAGATTCCCCACTGAAATAGCAAACTGGAGGGCCGGAGGCAACGTCATCTGTATTGCTATAGGGGATTTGGGGCAATTTAAAGGGAAAGATGCGTACTATCTCAAAACCCTCCAGTTAGCCCTGATGACGGTTGATGATAACTGGATCCCGGCTGATTCAAGCTATGAACTGACCATGCTTAATTATCTACATAAACAGGAAAGATCGTTTATCAAACCCCTTCGATATGACGCCTCAAATAATGATGTATTCCCTGATTTTTGCCTGACAGATACAGGGGGCCATGAATTGTTTCCTATTGAGGTGTTTGGTATGGAATCCGCTTCATATCTGGCGCGGAAGGCGATCAAAGAAAGTTACTATAATGAGCGATATGGTAAGAATGGCTGGGCCTCCTGGGTTGCACCGGCTGGCCCCCTTCCCCAACTCCCCACCAAAACCAGAAGTTAACGGCTGAACAGATAAAGGGCTTCGGCCCTTTTGCTCCCCCCTGACTTTCTTCTCAAACCATGACTGATGATTTTTGCTCAGGAAATGTTCACTTTAGGCTTCGTGCGCTACGTAAAATCTGACGCACTCACCCCTTCATTTTTTCTCAGATTTCATGTAGCGCAACCTGGCTGAATTTAGACGAAAAAGTTACTTTTTTGCCCCCATAGTTAGATGCACAAAACCGCTCTCCTTGTTTTTACCGTTTTTTAACACTTGGAATAATCGTTATTATTCGAAGTGTTAAAAAATGGGCGAATTTTAGTCAAACCGATATCCGATCTCCAAAATCCTTCAAATCTGAATTTATGTTTCCGATCTAAGTTCGATGATATTAATGAAACGCCTTTTCATTAATACACAAGCAAAGCATAAAAATAATGTTAGCAAACTAGCTGTTTCACCTGTAACCATCACGGCATGATTCTAATCAAATAGAATCTACTAAGTGACACTGTCACGTAATAATCATGGGATTGAACAAAAATCCGGCAACTCTGTCGTGTTTAAGGAAATGGTCAGGACTTAATAAGAAAGCCTGCAGATTCAGAGGTGTCGGCTTCAGGCAGGAAGAGTCAAACCGGCAAAGGGGCGAATGCTCCACATTCAACAAACCACCCCTGGTTAGTTGAATCCTTTGCCGGTTTTCAAGAAGAATACCATTTAGCTATCAAGTTGTGTTCAGTTAGGCTCGCCATTTTTATGTTCAGTTTTCAGGCCCATAGAAAATTTTTGGTTAAATGCACTTTTCCGCTCTGTGTAGAAAAACACCGGGTACTGCTGTTGCTAAGATGGTTGTCACCTGAACAAACGGATGATTTTATGAAAATTATTGAGGTCAGCTACGGCCCCACTGAGGGAGTATCCATTAGTGGTTTATATCTGCGAGAGACGACAACTACACAAAAATCCGGCACACTCTTAGGCGGTGGACTATCTCAGTCCGGCGTAGTTCTGGGTGGTGGCGGTTACTCTGGTAGCGAAACAAATCAGACGGGGCGATCGGCTATTTTTGCGCCTCCTCAGGGCAAAACAGCTGAACCGGATATATCGAGAATGCATGAGCTGTTAATGTACCTGGTTGTGGGATTCATCGCATTGAACATTCTCACTTATGGTACATATGGAATTTTCATGCTCACTGGATTTGAGTTGTCAAAGACAGGTGTGGATTTATTTGAAAGTTCGTTTTACTTTTATATGACAATAGGTATTGTCGCTGCATTATGTATAATGCTAATGGCTCCAAGGGATTATTCTCCGGTCCTGATGGAAAACAGGAAGAATGAATTGCGAAAGGAAGTTTACCTACGTCTCCGTTATGTTGATTCAGACAATATCGTTTTCGATCCTGTAACACTAACGGGTTGCCATGCTGACAGAGACTATATTTCTTCTTTAATTGAAAACCTTATCAGGTAATTCGGCAGGGGAAGCCTTAACATCTTGCAGGGCTTCCATTGTCTATTTGTGGTTTTTATTTGAACGTGATGAAATTGCCGGGGTTAATTTTAAGGTAACGTTATTGTATCGCTTTTGTAATCTATCCATGTTTTATATGCCACATATAAACATGCTGCTGGTAGATTTAAAATCAGACACATCCCCACTCCATCTTTCATATTTTCCATCAGACTGGATAACCCGGCATCACTAAAGTAAATGATATAAATTAAATACCAAGAAATTATAAAGGGCATCATCAGTATGTAGTGAAATAAAACGTCGAATATGTAAAATATGCCAGATGCTAAAATGTTCAAAATACGTGAAAAGGTGGTTATCTCATAGTAATTCACGAAATCATCTTAACACTGAAATTTTCAAATTGATAGTTTTTAATTCCCTGTACCATTTCATAGACATTCAGTGTTTATCCAGGTTTTTTTCTTCCTGTGATTTCACTATTCAAAACACCCCTTACGGAACAAATAAAACCTGGTAGGATAATCATGTCAACTAAACCAGCTTTTAAATGAGGGTTAAATTTCATGGCAGGTACAGAACTTGTTCCTCTTGGCTTATATCAACACTGTGCAATGGCTTCTGTTGCTTACGTAGAGCGCCGTCGATCCATGGGCAGGAATCTGGGGGAGCTGGCCTATGCAAAAGCTTTTTTCAGAGCATTAACGGGTAAGGCTCAAATTACATCAAGTGATGTCCGTCAGGTCGATGCTTCTTATGATCCGTCAGTTCGTGGTGAGGCTACAAAAATGGATTACATCCGTGCTATCGATCTCCTGATTGATACCCGTGGAGAAGCCTTTACTCTGCCGCTCTCATGGTCTGTGGCCGTAGCGATGTTTCCAGGCTTACAGCCCCGGGTAACACAGCGCCGCGATCACCGTGAAAGGATTATGGAACTGCGGGACCAGCGCAAGACCACCAGCCATTCGCAATCAAAAGAAATCTCGTTTCATACCGCTAAGGCCATTTCAAGCCAGCACCTCAATTTCTGCCGTCCTGGGGAGCACAAACAATGGCTCAGGGACTGGCACGATGAGATCCATGGTCAGTGTCTAGGTGATAGTGATATTTTCATGATGCTCAGAACATGGTGGTCAAGATTCTGGATTACTAAATATCGAAGTGACTATATCTGGTGCAACTCGTTACATGAGTTGCTTGATGAAATTGATTATGTTCTTAGCTCAATTACTTTATGGGAATACAATTTGTGTGTTTCAGCATTGCCATTGAGTATTACATTTTCAATGTGATTGCTAATTTCATCCAGCAATCAGGGCGGATAAACTCATTTTATCTTACTTTTAATTGCCTCTCATCTAAAGTTTGGTGGTGTTTTTAGTGGCGACAACCTATAAACATTCAGATAAATTGTTCCTGAATTATGAGTTTAATGCTTTTAAAAATACCCTCTTGATGAGCTAATTCTATTTGTTATGATGAGCGTATTAAAACTTCCTTGCCTCTTTATACTTAAATATTACATGGAGATTAAAATGGCTGACTATTATTCGCTTTCTGCATTTGTTATTAATACCACCCCCGTTCAGAGCGAAGTTCTACTGGAAGCAATGAATGAGTTATTTGAGCCTGACGACAATTTCATTGCTAAGCTCATCTCCTGTCCGAGCACTGAAAACCTGTCTGAAATGGAACGTGTTGTGCGTCACTGTGTGCTGAATCATCCGGACAGAACTGTTGATGAAGTTATTGATGACTGCGACTGGTCATTTGATGGTGAAATATGTTCTGAGGGTTTCCTTGTTCACAGTGATTGCGGTAATTTCAATTCAGAGCATGCAGCGCTTTTTGCTCAGGCATCACTCATTGCCTTTGAAAGAAATGAACTCATCGAGTTTCAAGTATCACACACCTCCAATAACTTCAGACGCACCGATGGCTATGGCGGTGCTGCTTGTGTCGTTTCCCGTGACTTTATTCGCTGGACTGGTAACCACGAGTTCCTTGAAGCTGAGCGAACCGCATTTACAGAAAGTATGCACTATTACTTCTGTTCTTTTACCGAGATCCACGGTGAACTGGAATTTCCAGAGAAATTTATTCTTCGCTGCCCGGCTAACGTCAACGCAGAGCATCGCTTCGATGACATACTGCTTAACTATCGCACTGGCGGTGAAAAAGATACCGATGGAGTCATCAATTTTGTTTCTGGCTCCTCTATAAAAAAAACCGACCTGAAAACGCTCACTCCTGATGAATATCGGGTGTTGAAGCAGTTCCTGACGGTTATCTGACTTCCGATAGCAATATACTTTCCTGTTTCGTTAACCGCACCTGATTAAGTTACACCGGAGACAACATGACAAAACAAATTTTACCTGCAGAACTGGCCGAAATTGTAACGGCTCTTCTGGTTAAACCTGAACTGCTTGGCGAACTGGACACACGTGTAGCTCACCAGGAGTTCATGAAGGCCATCGGATGTGTTGTTGCCGATTTCTGTGGTGGTGTCGTTAACGGGGTTACTGACGGAGATATATCGAGACCCTATCTCTCTGATGTCGACTGCACACCCTATCTGCATATTGAAGCAGATGATCGTCTTCCGTCACCGGATCACAATGTCTGGGCTAACTATCACATAGAGGGCTGGCAAGAAGGTGATGATATGGAGGCAGTATCTGTTCCTGTATCTGTGAAATCACAGCGAGCGGGTATTCAGGGGATTTTAAGTAATGCCGGTCTGACACAGGGTATCGAACAACAGTTACAGCTCAAAATGGTAGACTGGCGCATTGCGGAAGACAGTGAGATGCTCCCCGATGAAGACGGGCGCCCTTACACCGCTACCCTCCATGTAGCGAACCAGACATCACTGGAGCTGGTGGGCGAGACTGGAGAGCCATGCTTTGGGGTGTTGATCGAAATCAATCACGGTGTCCCTGCGCTACACCTAAACGTGGCCGGAGGTGATAACCTTCTGCATATACATGTTGCACAAGGTGGGCTGATTCTGACTCCGGACCATTCCGGGGTGCAGATTGGTTGTGCTGTACCCGATCGTTATGCCTATCACGATAATGCATCTCTGCTTGTCCGGTCATAATCTCAATACTATCCCGTTGAGCCTGGCAGATAGTTCGGCGGGATATTTTATCCAGCAACCTCGAAGAAAGAGTGCCTCACATTCAGTAAATGTAACTTTCCCGAATAGCCACCACCAGGGAAATGCCCGAATATGGACAGAAGTCCGTTAGCGTCGGTTTTTTTACAACAGTTAATTATGTAGACTCTGCTGTTCCACTTTTTCTCGTAATGATCGGATCTTGTCCGGGACAGTGTCCGCCGGTAATGCTCCAGAAAAAATGTATCCCTGTATAACCGGGCAGCCCAGCGGTAGGTCACGTCGGGATATATCTGTTATCTATTATCGCTGGAACCGTCGCCACCGGCGCGATGTATTCGGTATTAAGACTGTCTAGTGCTGCGAAGAATGAGCCGGTGACAGCCGAGCAAGAAATCGAGAAAACTGGAGGGTAAGTGACTAACTTTTGCTTTGATGAGGGAATCGAACATCATAAAAAGTAACTTTCTTCACCTTCTGGTGGACCAATACCGATATTATTGCCTGAATGGTATAGTGTTACCTGTTGGAAGCAGTTCCCCTATTTTTCCAGGAAGAACATTA
>NZ_FZTC01000025.1 GCF_900200035.1 Klebsiella grimontii | reverse complement strand
TTCATAAAGGTGGTGCCTATGCCTCCCAGGAAAATATATGTATTCATAAAAATACCTCATGTTGAAAAATTTAAATATCTTTACATAACAACTAATTAATAGAACCCGGCTTATCATAGCGAAGGACCATGATGCTGCCACTGCGATCGTTCCAGCTCCAGCGCTTTCTGGTGCTGCACCGCCCGCTCCTGCTGCCGGTGAGTTTCTATCGCGTTCAGCCTTTCGACAACCGGCGCAGCTGCTCGCTCAAACTCTGCACCTGCCTGCTCAAGACCGTGACGCGCTCGTTCAGCGCCGCGTTCTCCCGTTGAATAAGACCAGACATCGTCCGCCATTCCGCGAAGGCGTTCTCCCACTCGTCCAGCCTTTTCGAGTAGTCCTGCTGTAGCTGCTCTAATGCGCTCAGCAACTGTTTTTCCAGCTCCGTCATGTGCTATTTCCCCGCCAGTATCATCCAGCTCGAGTCCTCTCCGAACTGTCCCGCTTCCGGGTTCACCCTCACGCAGCGGCGTCTCTGCTCGCCGCAGGTCGAGAGCTGTACGCCGCTGTTCCTCTCTGACAGCATGGCCTGCGTGCTCTTCTGCTCCCGGATGGTCGTATAGTTCTCGAGTATCTGCTGCCCCTGCCACCACAGAATGCCCGCGCTCGACGCTATCAGCAGCGCGGAGACCAGAACGATGGTCAGCCACGTCTGGCTGACCATGCGCAGCATCCCTTTCGTGCGCTGGCTCATGGCTGAGGACAGCTTCCGGTCGTGGTCGAGGATGGCGGCGCTGATTCTCTTCTCGCTTTCGCTCAGTTCCGCTCTGACAGACTTCTCGTGCTCGCTGAATGCGGCTTTCAGCATCTCGCCGGTAGTCTGCTGCTGCGCTTTCGATTTCTGCTCTAAGTCCTTCGCCAGCGTTAAAAGACTGTTCATAGATGGCTCCCTTCAGTCGGATGTTTCGCCCCCCGTCCGGGTCGGCAATGCTGATGCTGCTTTTTGTGGTGCGCACCACCTCAAAACCTGCGCTTTCCAGCGCCTCAGTGACGTCCTGACGCGTTTTCAGCTCCCCGGATGAGGCAAGGGCAAGCAGGCCGCTCGTAATCGCCTGGGCGGCTTCCTGCTTCGCTTCCGGCAGCGCGGAAGGCGAGACCAGCACCCGCCGGTTCTCCGGCGCGTTCGGGTCATGCAGCCCCAGCCTGCCGTTCACTATGGTCTGCCAGGCATCGATGCGCGGACGGTCGGCGCGGTCGTAATACGGCTGTAGCCGCTTGCCGGTCAGAAGCTCCGTGTTCGGGATCAGGAAGTTCAGCTCCAGCCGCCCCTTGTCCCGGTGCTCAACCCACAGCACGCTGTACTGGTCTTTATCGAGTCCGGGCATCAGAACCCGCTCGAAACTCGCCATCAGCTTTTCGCGCTGGCCGGGCGGTAAATCCTGTTCGGCAAAAGACAGAACGCCGGAAGTGTACTTTTTGGCGTAGGGCGAGGCGTCGATAAGCTCCCGGACTTCATCCGGCTTCCCCTGCAGAACGCTGGCGCCGTCGCGCTGGCGATCTTTACCCAGCAGATAATCGACCGGCCCGCCGCCGCCGCCGCGCCCCCGAGGATGAAACTTAACGATCATCATCAGCACCCTTTTCCAGTACGGCATGCCGCAACCGCTCGAGTCCGGCATCGATGGCCATCAGCGCGGCGACAATCTGCACGCGGTCGTGTCCGCTTCCACCACCGGCGTTAACCTGGCGGGCAATCTGGTTAAGGTTGTTCCCCATGCCGGCAAGCTGACGAAGCAGCGCCGGCGAGATCGACGGAAGTTTGCCGGCGCGTGCGGGCTTCTCGTCCAGGCACGTCTGCCGCATCCAGGCCGCGAGTTGCTTACCCTCGCAGCGCTCCAGCAGACGCCGGTGCTCGTCCTCAGTCACCCACATGGTGAGCATTTTGCTGCGTTTGTCTGCCAATCCGGCCTCCTGATAACGCCGGGACGGACGGGAAATCTTTTCCCGGTCGGCACGGTGTTGGACAAGCCGCAGGCGCGGCAGTGGTTTTAGCGGGTTTCGGGGCGCAGCCCTGAACCAGTCACGTAGCGCTAGCGGAGTGTATACTGGCTAAACATGTTATGACGGAGTGGTAATTTATGAAAGTGCTTCATGTGACAGGGGAAAAATGCGGCTGCCGGGCGTAAGTGCAAAATGCAGGTGGTGATGAAATGACGCCTCCTCGCTCACTCGGTCGCTACGCTCCTGCCGTGAGACTGCGGCGGGCGTTACCAGCTCACAGATTACGGGATAAGCAAATGCCGCTCGAAGCAGGAAAGGCCAAGAAAAGGATGCGGAGTTGCCGTTTTTCCATAGGCTCCGCCCCCCTGACGAGTATCACGAAAATGACGCTCAAATCAGCGGTGGCGAAACCCGATGCGGCTTAAAGATACCAGGCGTTTCCCCCTGGTGGCTCCCTCGTGCTCCCCCGCATTCCTGCCTTTCGGTTTACCGGTGTCATTCCGCTGTTATGGCCGCGGTTTCTCATTCCACGCCTGAAACTCGGTTCCGGGTAGGCAGTTCGCTCCAGGATGGACTGTATGCACGAACCCCCCGTTCAGTCCGACTACCACGCCCGTTCCGGTAACTATCAACTTGAGTCCAACCCGGAAAGACACGACAAATCGCCAGTGGCGGTAGCCATTGGTAACTGGGTTCACGGAGCAGAGATTGTAGAGAATGCCTACAGAGTTCTTGAAGTGAAAGCCTGAGTGCGGCTACACTGAAAGGACAGTTTAGGTATCTGCGCTCCGTGAAAGCCAGTTACCATCGGAACAAAGAGTTGGTAGCTCTGAATTCCGGCAAACGAACCACCGTTGGTAGCGGTGGTTTTTTTGTTTACAGGGAAAAAGATTACGCGCAGAAAGAAAGGATCTCAAGGAAATCCTTTTGCTTTGGCCAATATGCTTCGGTAAAAAGTTAATGCGCAGAAGATTTTGAAAAAATATTAATAACCAAAACTCCAACGCAAATAAGGAACATTCCTGCAATTGCGGGCCAATCAAGTTTTTGACCGCTAACCAACCAACCAGCTAGGCTTATTAGTACAATTCCCGCACCAGACCAAATTGCGTAAGCAATACCGGTAGGTATATTTTCCAATGTTTGGGAAAGCAGATAAAAGGCAGCGCAATAACTTATTGCAGTTCCTACAGACGGCCACAGGCGTGTAAATCCTTCTGAATATTTCATAAAGGTGGTGCCT
>NZ_FZTC01000023.1 GCF_900200035.1 Klebsiella grimontii | reverse complement strand
ATGGTCAGATACAGCCGCTGCAAGCCGACATCGAAGCGGGTAGTGGCGTCCTTGATGGTTTTGGTTAACGGTACGCAGGCATCGGATGCCAGAGCGCCGATCCCTTCAATGGATAACGTGTTGACGCCCATGCTGGCCAGCTGTCCGCGCGTCAGGCAGGGGACCAGCGAGCGATCGTTTTCTCCGCTATTAAAAGTGACATCGCGGGTGGTCATAAACCCGTCATTGAGGTAAATATCGACGCGATAGGTTCCCGGAGGGACCTCCTGGCCGCTGGCGAATCCTGATAAATCCGCCACGGCGGCAGGGTCATCCGCTAAAAAACGCGGATTAAAATAGAGCTCCGCCTGCACAGAAAAGATCGGTGCGGCAAGTAACAGAGCCAGCGTGATTTGAGCGAAAGCGCGCGTATTCCCCGGCCCGTGGCTGCTTTTACGCTCGGAGTCCAGGTCGTCGAGTCCATATTTCAGATGTGACATAGTCCCTCCGGTCCAAAGTCGCCCGGCTGTCAGTTCTTATTTTTATTTCCGGGAGGACGTGGCCTCCCGTCAGTTATTGCGTGGCGCCCTGTATCCGCGGGGTCAGCGCGCCGTAGTCGTTAATCGTCCGGTATGTAATTTCGCGACCGGCATCGGCGGGCAATTTAACGCTGGCTTCACCCATCGGCGGAACCAGCGCATTTTCCAGCACTCGGGTACCGGCGTTGAGTTCGGTGACCGTCAGGTAGTAGGGGGTGGGATTGATCAGCGTAAGCGTGCCTGCGCCGCGGCGAAACCTCAGCTTTTCCGCAGCCTGATCCGGCGGCAGCGCCAGCTTTGCCGGGCGGTAATAGAGCTTGATGCGGCTGATGATCGCCAGCTGTAGGGTGTTGTCGCTGAGCTTTGATTTGTCCATCGACGGGATCGCCTTGACGTTCATCCAGAACAGCGTTTCCCGATCCTGCGGCAGCTGGTTGTTGGTGGCATCAATGATGCGCAGGGTGTTCTCTTTTTTCCCCTGCATGGCGAACAGCGGCGGGGTGATGACAAAGCGGCCATCCTTCGCGCCGTCGGCATTCTCCACCCATGACTGGATTAAATAAGTGCTCTTTCCGTCGTTGTTGGTGACCGCCAGCTGAACCTGCTTTTGTCCGGCAGGATAGATGACGCGGGTCGCCCCCAGCGCCACGCCAGCCTCGGCGCGAGCGGTAAATCCCATGGTGGCTATCATCAGCGCCCCCGCCAGTAAACCGCGCGTTATCGCCCGTGTTGTTCTCACGTTTACCCCTTTTATCGTCACCGTCTTTTCCTGTTTTCGGTTCGTCTGCTGATTCATTACTGGTAGGTCAGGGAGAACCAGGCCTGAGCGTTGGCTGCGCCTCCGGTGACCTGATGCCCTGTTGCCCGGTATTTCGCCACGAAGTGCAGCGTGGTTGGCCCGGTATACAATTTTGTCCACGCGGCGGGAGGGCTATTTAGTGGGATCAGATGGTCATCTTTATCAAACAGAGCAACACCCACGCCGGTTGCGATTCCTGGTCCTTCACCGACCGAGAGCACGTCCGGGTTTTTACCATCGGCGACGCCGTGAAACGCCACGCCAACGCGCTCGCTGACTGCGGTGCTGCACTCCTGCAGGTGGATATCGAAGGGAACCGGATTCGTATCTTCCCCGGCTGAATGAAGCCGATTACTGCCGATCTGTCCCATATTGACCGTCATCTGCTGGTCGCCAGCTTCAACGCGGCAGGACTCGGCAATGATGATGCCCTGAAAACGCATATTTCCGCCGGGCAGCGTGACGTTCCATTGATTACCGGCCAGCGCCAGCGATGGGAGCAAAAATATCAACAGACCTGACTTCATCCTTTGCATCGTTATCACCCGAGTTCCGTTATGGATAACGGGCCTTCCTGGCCCGATATGCTTCCCTGCCTGATGAATGAATTACTGGTATTGCACTTTGAAGGTCGCGTCAGCGTTAGCGGTACCGGCAGTGGCTGCAGCGGTCGCATAGTAGCGCGCCTGGAACGGGATGACGTTGGTGCCATCGTTTAGGGTGGAAGCTGCGCTGAAGGTCGCGCCATCCAGCACCAGCGGCGTACCGGTACGGTCCAAAATCTGCACGCCGACGTTATTCGCGCTGCCTGCCGCGGAGCTTTGCAGCGCCAGTACGGTGGTGTTGGTGCTGTCAATTGCGGTACCGGTGAAAGCGACGGCGGCCTTGGTGGCAACGGTGGTATCACAATCGTTCAGCTGAATATTGAAACCGACAGCCGTACTGGTGCTGCCTGGAGTAGCGAGTTTTGCCGAACGAACCTGGCCCATTGGAACGGTCTGATCGATTGAACCCGCGTCAATGGCGCAGGCTGCGTTGACGACTTCCCCTTTAAAATGCACCGTGCCGCCATTAACCGTGGTGTCGGCCAGCGCCGCCGCGGAGCTCAGAGACAGGGCTGACAGAACAACCATTGCCAGTGTTTTGATCTTCATGTTGTTTTCCTTTGTACAATATCGGGATTACGAACCGATCTGGCCGTCATCATGACCTCCAGGTATTTCATGTATCAGCCGAAGTTTTCGGCTGCGGTTCTGCATGTTTTTCACCCAAACAATGAGACATTTGGGGCCATTTTGACTCATTGGTGAATTTGACTTAAATTTTGATATTGAGGTTACGTATTTAGAGTTTTAAGCTTATTTTTTAAATTTTACCGATATAATAAGTTGAAATAATAAGGCATGAACGAGCCATGGATGGCTATCGGCAACGCATCGTCAGAAAGGATGGCCAGCGAAGAGAAGAGAGATTCTGAAAAAGAATTAAAATAAAAAGTCATGATTAATCAATGTGATATTGATTTTCATGCTCTGTTTGATACATTCGGTGGTTGCAAAAGGTTACTGAATATTTTTATGATGCACACAGTTTGGCCCCAATTGACCTGTTCGGTAAGTTATTTTCCCTTATTTATCAAATTCTTATTTTCAACTTTCTGATTTTGTAAATTCAACTCCATCAGGTTATGGCGTTCCCAGAGTCCGGCAAATCGCGCGGCGTTGCTGGCCGTATAGCGTACGGTATGGCGAATGTTTCGATGGCCGAGGTAGTCCTGGATAAGGCGGGTATCCGCTCCTCTCTCCGCCAGCTCGTAACCGCAGGCATGGCGCAGCATATGCGGGTGAGTATGCGTTGCCATCCCTGCGTCTATGCCGGCGGTTCGGATAATTCGGTAGGCTTGTTGACGGGAAAGCGGGGTACCGCGTCGCGATATAAACAGCGCATCGGTTTTTTGCGCGCCTTTCCAGGCGGCGCGTAACTGGCTCCAGCACCTGATGGCGTCACATTCATCGATCATCAGGGGATGTACGGTGGAGAATCCATTCTTCAGCCGTCGAATATTGATGCGGCCTTCGACCAGATCGAGGTCGCGATAGTGCAGATCGAGTAATTCACTAATCCGCATACCATGACGAAAAGCGAGCAGGATAAGACAGTAATCCCTCTCTCCCGTTTGCCCATGACGGGCTGCCTGCATCATCGCCTGTACTTCTTTACCGGTAAGAAAACGACGTCGGTTCACAATAAATAACTCCTGATATGATCTTGAAAATTAACACGACCCAGCTGACCGCTGGGGGCGCTCACAAATAATCCGTAAGGTTAATCACGTATTATATGAAGGGGATTATCATAGTTGAATAATGACATTATATAGCGGCTGCGGCGCAGAATATTGTCAGATAGTAAATCTTATTCTTATAGATTTTATTGATAGCCACAACATCGGCGTCGTGGTTCTCTTTCAGGTGTATAAAAATGAAAGGAAAAAATATGGTTGCGAGTATTTTAAACGGATGAGTGTTGATGCATTTATATCCAGGGTTATGCGTG
Organism: Klebsiella grimontii; assembly: GCF_900200035.1. Lineage (GTDB taxonomy): Bacteria > Pseudomonadota > Gammaproteobacteria > Enterobacterales > Enterobacteriaceae > Klebsiella > Klebsiella grimontii. Next base: position 113,241 of record NZ_FZTC01000023.1, on the reverse strand, counting down.
GGGTGTTAATAAGATAAATCATCACTGAACTGTGAACTTGCCGGAACAATAATCATAAACAGCGTATGGTTATCTTTTTAATGTTTGCCGCTGCCAGTTGGTTATTTTGACGCCATCCTTGGCATCGAGTGCTACGGCAGAACAGGGCTCCGCTGTCTGTCTCTGCTTTCGTCCCAGATACCATAGAAACGGCCAGCGTTGCTGGCGGTATACCATACGGTATGGCGGATGTTGCGGTGACCCAGGTAGTCCTGGATAAGACGAGTATCAATGCCCATATTGGCCAGGGCGAAGCCACATGAATGGCGGAGCATATGCGGGTGAATTTCGAGCGATAGCCCGGCATTATCGCCAGATGCGGAAATAATCTGATAAAACTGCTGGCGAGACAGAGGATTACCTTTTCGCGAAAGAAATAGCCATTCACTGTCGGATTGCGGGTATGCGGCGCGGACCTGTAGCCAGTTTTTTAATGCACGGATTTCTTTATTCAACAAAGGATGCGTTGTCGAAAATCCATTTTTGAGGCGGTGAATATAGATGCATTTAGAACTGAGGTCGATATCGGAAATTTGCAGGCGGCATATTTCACTGGCGCGTAATCCGTGAATAAAACACAATAATGTCAAACAATAATTACGCGTGGCATGTGCGCCACTGTTGGCCGCTTTGAGTAATGACTCAATTTCGTTGTGAGTCAGGAAGTTCCTTTTTTTTAAAATAGCATTGCTTTTCATTGAGTTCCCTTTATTATGCAGTCGGCTAACGCATTTTTTGGCCGTTATCAGGTAATGATTAAGCTCGTCTGCATGTGCATTATTTATTGCTGCTGCGGGCAATATTTAAGCGATGTGACTTCTTTTGGATAGGCAGTTTTTATATTTATATTTTTGTTTGGCGTTACTCTTTGGGATAGGGCCCATATCCTGCTCATTGTTTTCTCCTTAAGTGGGTATACAGCAGTATATAACTTCTAATATTGTTAACCATACTGCAAAAACCTTCTTATGAATAGGGGAAACAGGAAGCACAAGAATTCTGGCGGATGGTAAGAGTTATTTTATTTAAAGTGAGATAAACCTTAGCTGCTGCTAAGAGGATTATATCGGAAGGGCGCATAATCAAAAATGAGGCTGATAAGGATCCCGGAGTCGCGTGTGGGCTAATTTAAAGTGAGGTTATGGCTGATGAAAAAATAGCCGTGAAGCGGGGCGTTTTTTTAATAACGCAGTGGCGAGAGCAGACCGGCCGCTCACGCCTTATACTTCCCCCTACCTCAACTGCTCCACGAACAGCAGGGCGGCTACGGCGACCATCATCACGCCGGAAGCCATACTGACCTTTCGTGCGATTTGAGGCCGGGTCGCCAACAGCGCTCTGGCGCCGTAGCCGACCAGTAAATAGACCAGCGTGCAGGTCACCAGATGTATACCGCCCAGCGCCGACATCTGCTGGGCCAGAGACCAGCTCCCCTGGGGGTCGGTAAACTGCGGCAGCAGGGCCAGAAACAGAAGAAAGACTTTTGGGTTCAGACCGCTAATGCATAGCCCCTTAATCGCCCAGCGATTCCAGCTATCCGCGCTGTATTGCTGGCTGCCTGGCGTTGGCGGATGGCGCAAAACAGCGATCCCCAGCCACATCAGATAGCCTGCGCCCAGCAGGGTAATCGTCGACAGCGCCAGCGGGTGGCCGGCGATTAACACGCCGATTCCGGCGACGACGATCAGCGTGGCCAGCAGGTGGCCAGACATGAGTCCCGCGACGGCGGGTATCACGCGGCGTCCGTTGATTCCCGCGCTGATGGTATAGGCCCAGTCAGCGCCCGGCGTGATGATCAGCAGAAAGGAGACCAGCCAAAAGCTGGCGATAAAGCTCATTTCCATGGTCAGCGCACCTCTGCGTGGTAACGGCAGTTTCTCATCATTTTCCCTCGTTAAGCGGCGGTTGTTTGAGGGAAAGAATATCGAGTTTATTGCGCAATGAGCTTTCAATGTTATGCTCTTAAGCGGTCTTCTGAGGGAAAATATTCCAAATGGATAGCATCGATCGAAAAATTCTTGCTGAGCTCCAGGCCGACGGGCGACTGTCGATAACCGAGCTGGCCGAGCGGGTGAATCTCAGCCTTTCGCCCTGTCATCGACGGCTGCGGACGCTGGAGCAGGAAGGCGTCATTACCGGCTACCGGGCCAATCTGGATCCGGCCAAAATGGGCTTCAACTTCCTGGCGATTGTCTTCGCGACGTTAAAAGAAGGCGATAAGAAAGCGGTGAGCGCGTTTGAGGACGCGGTAGAAGAGATCCCGCAGATCGTGCTGGCGCAGCGCCTGTTTGGCGATCCGGACTACCTGATGCACGTGGTGACGCGCGATCTCCCGGCGTTCCAGAAACTGTATGATGACAAGCTCTCGGCGATGCCGGGCGTGCAGCACCTGCGCTCTACGCTGGTGATGAAGACGGTTGTGCAGGATCGCCCATTTCCGCTCGGTAAGGGGTGAGCGTAACACGGAGGACAGATGCGCAGCATCGCCTCCGGGAAAGTAATGGCAACAATGTCAGCGACTTATTCCAGGCCGGCGTGGGTTAACCCTTTTCCAGCAGGCGCATAAAAACCGTCAGCGCTTCATCCAGCTGCTGGCGCTGCGTTGCGGAAAGCCCGCTCAGCAGCTGCCGCTCATTCTCCACGTGGCTTTCCACCGCCTTATCGATAAGCTCTCGTCCCGCTGGCGTTAGCGCCACCAGCATACTGCGGGCATCTTCCGGGTTCGGCTGGCGGCTTATCAAGCCCCGTTTTTCCAGCGCCTTCAGACGATGGGTCATGGTGCCGGAGGTGATCATTAACGTTGAAAAGAGCTGGGTTGGCGACAGCATGAACGGATCGCCCGCCCGGCGTAACGTCGCCAGCATATCAAACTCCCAGCGCACCAGATCGTGGCGCACAAAGGCCGCTTCGATGCGCGGCTCCAGCAGCATCGTGCAGCGTTTCAGGCGGCCGATCGGCCCCATCGGGCTGCAATCGAGATCGGGGCGCTCCCGTTTCCACTGTTCAAGAATGCGATCCACGGCGTCGGTCTGCGGTGATTTGTCCATTAATGCTCACTTGTCTTGATATCAAGATAATTGTCGGTACATACTTAGTCCACAATTTACCTTGATGTGAAGATAAAATCATGGCCTTTGTTTCACGTAATTTGATCGTTGATTTACTGCTGACCGCGCTGGCGCCCGTCATCTGGGGCAGCACCTATATTGTGACCTCGCAGTTTCTGCCGCCCGATCGGCCGTTTATCGCCGCGCTGCTGCGGGTTCTGCCGGCCGGGATCGCTCTGCTGATCTGGAGCCGCCGTCTCCCGCTGCGCGCCGAGTGGTGGAAGCTGATCGTCACCGGGATCCTCAATATCGGCGCGTTTCAGGCGCTGCTGTTTATTGCCGCCTATCGGCTGCCGGGCGGTCTGGCGGCGGTGATCGGCGCCATTCAGCCGCTGCTGGTGATGCTGCTGGCCTGGTGCGTCGATCGTCAGCGATCGCCCTGGCTGGCGGTGCTCTCGGCATTGATGGGGATCGCAGGGATGGCGATGCTGCTGCTGTCACCGCAAACCACCCTTGAACCGCTGGGGATTACCGCCGCATTTCTGGGGGCGATGAGTATGGCGCTGGGAACCTGGCTATCGCGCCGCTGGGCGATCGCTTTGCCGGTCGTCGCGCTAACCGGCTGGCAGCTGCTGATTGGCGGTATCGTACTGGCGCCGATGGCGTTTCTGGTCGATCCGCCGCTGCACCATGTGACGCTGACTCAGGCGGCGGGCTATCTCTGGCTGTGCGTTGCCGGGGCGATGCTGGCATACGGCCTGTGGTTTCGCGGCATCGGCCGCCTTTCCCCGGTGGCGGTGTCGGCGATGAGCCTGCTGAGTCCGGTGACGGCGGTGCTATTAGGCTGGATCTTCCTTGGACAAAAAATTGAGGGAATGGCGCTGGTAGGGTTGGTGATTGTGCTGCTCAGCGTGCTGTCGATTCAGCGTGCGTTATCGAATAAGAGAGCCGTAGTGGATCGCAGACGGTAATGAACCTGTAGCCCGGGCAAGGCGCGTCAAGCGCCGCCCCCGGGTTCAAAGCGCAGAGTCGCTGAATTTCCCGGAGGCGATGCTGCGCATCTGTCCGGGCTACCGGACTGCAGACGGTAATAAACCTGTAGCCCGGGCAAGGCGCGTCAAGCGCCGCCCCCGGGAGCAGAGCGCAGAGTCGCTGAATTTCCCGCAGGCGATGCTGCGCATCTGTCCGGGCTACCGGACTGCAGACGGCGGCGAACTCGCCGCCCGGGCTGTGGGTTCACTGTTCGCCAGCAACAAAAAAAGCCCCATTAAGGGGCTCGACATTGCTGCGTGCTTATTATGTGGCGGGAGCCAGACCAGCCGCCGTCAGGCGACCTGTCCGGCAGCTCCCTCTGCAACCATTCGGTTATTTAGACAGCTCGGCGGTCATATGAACCTGATTACCGGTATACGCTTCGGTAATGTGGTATGACTGGCCCTGATCTTTAGCAATGGCGGCGATTTTGGCTTCGGCGTTGTCCAGAGTGTCTGCGGTTACGCTAACAGGCTGAGCGAAGCTAGCGAAAGAGACCAGAGACAGCATACCGGCAGCGGCAAGTAATTTTACGTTTTTCATGGTGTTTATCCTTTTAACTTTTATGGTGGAAAGCGTGTTTGCTTTCGATGGACTTATAATAAGGCTGCTAACTATAACGTGCGTTGCAAAAAGTGCGATTAAGATCACATTTTTATGACAACACGATGACGGGTGACTAAACTTTTGTTTTTTATTTTCAATAAAAACAAATGGATGAGTTAGCATGAACGTGTTTTTCGTCACGGAAAATAATCTGACCAGAAACGCAATTTTCCTGCTTCGGCTCATTAATCATTGTTTTTGTGAATGCAATGGGCGCTTTTTGAGCAAATAGGGCGGCTATATTTCGCCCGTCAACGAAGCATTGGGCTCGGGTAAAAAGCTACTGTGACTCTCACACTGATTGCGTGAGGACGACGAAATGATTGCAGTACTCTTTGAAGCCGAGGTCACTCCGGCGAGCCAGGAGCGTTACCTGGCGCTGGCGGCAGAGCTGAAGCCGCTGCTGAGCAACATTGACGGCTTTATCGCCATTGAGCGTTTTCAAAGTCTGAGCACGGCGGGGAAAATTCTGTCGCTCTCCTGGTGGCGGGATGAGGACGCGGTGCTGGCATGGAAACGCAACCTTTGCCATCAGGCTGCGCAGAAAGAGGGGCGGGAGAGTATTTTCGCCTGTTATCACATTCGGGTGGCTCAGATGCTGCGCGAATACCGTTCTTCCCATTCCGATCCCCTGTAATATGGCTACGGTTTGCGGGGGGAAAATAAGCGAGGCGCTATGTTAAAACCTGTTGAGCTGATTGAAGACGACGAGTCGCTGGCCGAGGCGATGGCGACAGTGGCGTCGGCGATGGCCGATGCCTCGCGGCTAAAGATCCTTTGCGCCTTAATGGATGGCCGGGCGTGGACGGCCACCGAGCTTTCCGCCGTGGCGGATATTTCCCCCTCGACCGCCAGCGCGCATCTTAGCCGCCTGGTCAACAGCGATTTATTGATTTGCCTGGCCCAGGGCCGCCATCGCTACTACCGTCTGGCCGGTAGCGACGTCGCCGGTTTGCTGGAGAATATGATGACCATGGCCGGCAAGCGCGCGGTGACGCTCTCAACCAGCACGTCGGTGAATTTGCGCGTTGCGCGCACCTGTTACGATCATCTGGCCGGAGAAGTGGCGGTATCGCTATATGATTTTATGCTGCGCGAAGCGTGGATAGCGCCTGACGGTACGGCCCTGACGCCCGCCGGAGAAACGCATTTTGCCCGCCTGGGGGTGACGGTGAAGCGCACCTCGCGGCGTAAAGCGTGCTGCGGCTGTCTGGACTGGAGCGAACGCCGCCTTCACCTTGGCGGGGCGGCTGGGGCGGCGCTGCTGCAGCACGGTCTGCAGAAAGGCTGGTTTACCACCACCGCGGGATTTCGCGAAGTGACGATTACGCCGGCAGGGTGGCGCGCGTTGCATCTGCATTTTCAGCTGGCGGAAAGATCGTCGCGGATGATTAATTAAGCGTGTTCTCTATGGGGAGAAATAGCCTTTTATGGCAAGATAGGTTGCTGTTTTGTTAATTCCATATCGCCTTTCCCCGTTCAATGTAAATAACAATGCCTTTGTTTCTTGCTATCAATCCCCCGCAATTAATAGTTGTGAGCTATCTGTTACATTGATTAACAGCTCGTGAACATATGTATATTTGTCAGCGAAAAATAGCATTCTTTGACGCCGACAGCCTCGACGAATTCTTTCATTGAATTCGTTCCTGACGCCTTAAATATTGCGGCTTCCGGTCAGTCGAAGTTTCTATTAACAGTTGCACAAGTGAGCATCGCAAATCGCTTCTGACTTTTGTGCGAATTAACTGTTTGCTCATTGATACTTAATTCACTCTGACAAGGAAATGGCAATGAAAAAGGTTCTTCTCTCTGCTGCAATGGCGACTGCGTTTTTTGGTATGGCTGCAAATGCTGCTGATACCAATGTAGGCGGCGGTCAGGTTAATTTCTTCGGTAAAGTTACCGACGTATCTTGTACTGTTTCCGTAAACGGCCAGGGCAGCGATGCGAACGTATACCTGTCTCCGGTTACTTTAACTGAAGTTAAAGCCGCCGCGGCGGATACCTATCTGAAACCGAAATCTTTCACCATCGATGTTTCTGACTGCCAGGCTGCTGATGGTACTAAACAGGATGATGTGAGCAAACTGGGCGTGAACTGGACCGGCGGTAACCTGCTGGCTGGCGCAACCGCTAAACAGCAGGGCTACCTGGCTAACACTGAAGCCGCTGGCGCGAAGAATATCCAGCTGGTTCTGTCTACCGACAACGCGACCGCGCTGACCAAAAAAATCATCCCGGGCGACAGCACTCAGCCTAAAGCGGTCGGCGACGCATCTGCCGTTCAGGATGGCGCGCGCTTCACTTACTACGTCGGCTACGCGACCAGCACCCCGACGACTGTTACCACCGGTGTGGTTAACAGCTATGCGACTTACGAAATTACCTACCAGTAATATCGACTGAGAGATAAAGCCGCCTCGCGCCGGGGCGGTTTATACCCGTCATTCAAATTATTCAGGGTATACAACAATAATAAAGCGGCCACTGCTGCCGCTTATTTTTTATTCTGAGGTCAGCATGAAGCGTATTGCCCTTTTTTTCTGTTTCATTTTTAGTTTTGCGGCCCACGCCAATAATATTATTGTCAACGGCACCCGCTTTATTTATCCAGGAAATGAAAAAGAAATAACGGTGCAGCTCTCTAACACCGCCGACCGTCCGGCGCTGGCGCAAGCCTGGCTGGACAACGGTAATGCCGACGCGACGCCGGATACCATTACCACGCCATTTATTATCACGCCGCCTATTTCCCGCGTAGATGCGAAAAGCGGTCAGACTCTGCGTATTAAACTCGGCAGCAGCGCGGGTCTCGCGAAAGATAAAGAGACGCTGTGGTGGCTGAACCTTCTGGAAATACCGCCGGTTGAGGCCAGCCAGAAGAATGAAGGGCAAAATATTCTGCAGCTGGCGATTCGTTCGCGCTTTAAGTTTATCTATCGTCCCAGCGGATTAGGCAATCGCGACGCCGCGGCAGAGAAATTAGCGCTCTCCGCTAACGGCAGCAGCCTGTCCGTCAGTAACCCGACGCCCTTTTATATCACCGTAAGCCGTATCTCCCGTAACGGCGGCAAAGCGCTCAACAGCAAAACGGTCATGTTTGCCCCACAGTCCAGCCAGACCATCGCCCTCTCTTCCGCAGTGAGCAAAGGCGAGATCCTGACCGTTAACAACATTAATGATTATGGCGCAGATGTCGCAGTGAAAGTTACCGTCAAATAAGGGAAACGATCATGAAGCAGAGGTCAATCTGCCCGGGAAGATTAAGCACGGCTATCGCGGTTGCGCTGTGCTGCTTTCCGCCATTTTCCAGCGGACAGGAAAACCCGGGAACGATCTATCAGTTTAACGATGGTTTTATCGTCGGCAGTCGCGAAAAGGTCGACCTGTCGCGTTTCTCGACCAGCGCGATTAGCGAAGGCGTCTACTCCCTTGATGTGTATACCAACGGCGAGTGGAAAGGGCGCTACGATCTGAAAATCACCGCCGGTAAAGATGGCAAAATGGGCATCTGCTACACCAAAGCGATGCTGATGCAATATGGGATCTCGCCGGAAAAGTTTAACCCGCAGCTCAGCGAAAAAGCGGGATTCTGCGGACGCCTGCAGGAGTGGCGCAACGAGGCCAACGTCAAAGACACGCTGATTCAGTCCTCCCTGAGACTGGATATTGCCGTACCGCAAATCTACGAAGATCAGCGCCTGAAAAACTTTGTCAGCCCGGAATTCTGGGATAAAGGCGTTGCGGCGCTGAATTTAGGCTGGATGGCCAACGCCTGGAACAGCCATATCTCCTCGGCCAACGGCTCCGATAACAGCAGCGCGTATCTTGGCGTTAACGCGGGCCTGTCGTGGGACGGCTGGCTGCTCAAGCATATCGGTAACCTGAACTGGCAGCAGCAGCAGGGGAAAGCGCACTGGAATAGCAACCAGACCTATCTGCAGCGGCCGATTCCGCAGATTAACTCGATAGTCAGCGGCGGGCAGATTTTTACCAACGGCGAATTCTTTGACACCATCGGCCTGCGCGGGGTTAACCTGGCGACCGATGACAATATGTTCCCCGACGGGATGCGCTCCTACGCCCCTGAAATTCGCGGCGTGGCGCAAAGCAACGCCCTGGTGACGGTGCGTCAGGGCAGCAATATTATCTATCAGACCACGGTGCCGCCGGGGCCGTTTACCCTGCAGGATGTCTATCCTTCCGGCTACGGTAGCGACCTTGAAGTGTCGGTTAAAGAGGCCGATGGCTCGGTCGAGGTATTCAGCGTGCCTTACGCCTCGGTGGCGCAGCTGCTGCGTCCGGGGATGACCCGCTATGCGCTCTCCGCCGGTAAAGTCGACGATAGTTCGCTGCGTAATAAACCGATGCTCTACCAGGGAACCTGGCAGCACGGTATCAATAACCTGTTCACCGGCTATACCGGCGTCACCGGATTTGATGACTATCAGGCGTTCCTGCTGGGGACCGGGATGAATACCGGCATCGGCGCGCTGTCATTCGACGTCACCCATTCGCGGCTGAAGAGCGATACCCTCGACGAGCACGGCCAGAGCTATCGCGCCACCTTTAACCGCATGTTTACCGAAACCCAGACCAGCATCGTGCTGGCGGCGTATCGCTACTCCACCAAAGGCTACTACAACCTGAACGACGCTCTGTACGCCGTCGATCAGGAGAAGAACTACAGCAGCAACTACACCGTATGGCGGCAGAAAAACGGGATGACGTTTACCGTCAACCAGAACCTGCCGGACGGCTGGGGCGGCTTTTACCTGAGCGGTCGGGTAGCGGATTACTGGAACCGTTCGGGGACGGAAAAGCAGTATCAGTTTAGTTACAACAACATGTACGGTCGGCTCTCGTGGTCGGTCAGCGCCCAGCGCGTCTATACCCCGGATAGTTCCGGCCACCGCCGCGACGATCGCGTTTCTCTCAACTTTAGCTACCCGCTGTGGTTCGGTGAAAACCGCACCGCTAACCTGACGTCGAATACCTCGTTTAATAATTCGCGTTTCGCTAGTTCGCAGATTGGCGTCAACGGTTCGCTGGATAGCGAAAACAACCTCAACTACGGCGTGTCGACGACCACCTCCACCGGCGGCCAGCACGATGTGGCGCTGAACGGCAGCTACCGTACCCCATGGACGACGCTGAACGGCAGCTATAGCCAGGGTGAAGGCTATCGCCAGAGCGGCGTGGGCGCCAGCGGGACGCTGATCGCGCATCAGCACGGCGTCGTATTCTCGCCGGAAAGCGGCACCACCATGGCGCTGATCGAAGCGAAAGACGCCGCGGGCGCGATGCTGCCAGGTTCGCCGGGGACCCGTATCGATAGCAACGGCTACGCCATTCTGCCGTATCTGCGGCCTTACCGGATTAACGCCGTTGAGATTGACCCGAAAGGCAGCAACGACGATGTCGCCTTCGGCAGTACCGTGGCGCAGGTTGTGCCGTGGGAAGGCAGCGTGGTCAAGGTCTCCTTCGATACTACGCTGCAGAACAACATCACTCTGCAGGCGCGCCAGGCAAACGGCCTGCCGCTACCGTTCGCCGCGACGATTTACAACCCGTCCGGGAAAGAGATCGGCGTGGTGGGGCAGGGCAGCATGATGTTTATCAGCGACGCCAGCGCGCCGAAGGCCACGGTTAAGTGGAGCGGCGGACAGTGCTCGGTGGAATTAAGTCAGGAAAAAACAAAGGAAACGCTATGTCGCTAATGAAAAAAATGACGCTTTTTATTGGCTTAATGGCGATGGGGACCACGTCGGCATGGGCGTACTGTACGCGCCTGTCGCAGCCGACGGTAAGCCTCGACATGGTAGTGGGCCGGGTGGTGGTTCCACCGGATCTGCCGGTAGGGTCGGTGATCGTTTCCCGCGACTGGACAATGTCGGCGCCGGGCGGGGCCAGCTATAGCTGTAGCAGCGGCACTAACCGCTTTGTGGCCAAAATCGTCGCCCCCGGGGCGACCGATCTGGGCAATAAAATTTATTCCACCAACGTGCCAGGTATCGGCCTGCGGTTTAGCCGCGGCGGGGCGACGGTCAATATCATCTATCCTGGCGCTTACTCGAGCTACGTTAGCAGGACCACGAATTATTCGCTGGAAGGCTCCCGCTTTACGCTGGAGGTGATTAAAACCGCGAGCGTGACCGGCAGCGGTACCCTGGCGGCAGGTAAGTACACCTCTTATGACTGGGAGAACGGCAATAACCCGATCCTCGAAACCCGCCTGAGCGCCAACGCCATCACCGTGGTATCGCCCTCATGTACCATCCTGAGCGGCAAAAATATGAACGTCGATGTCGGCACCATCAAGCGCAGCGATCTTAACGGCGTCGGCACCACCGCGGGCGGGAAGGATTTTAATATTGAGCTGCAGTGCAGCGGCGGGCTAAGCGAGTCGGGATACGCCAATATCCAGACCTCTTTCTCCGGTACGCTGGCGAGCGGCACTACGGTGAGCCGGGGCGCGCTACTGAACGAAAAAGCCGGCTCCTCGCTGGCGAAAGGGATTGGTATTCAGGTTCTGAAGGATGGCGTACCGCTGGAGTTCAATAAGAAATACAGCGCCGGGACGCTGCGCACGCAAGAAACGCGCTATATCACCCTGCCTCTGCACGCGCGCTTCTATCAATATGCGCCGACCACCAGTACCGGTGAGGTGGAGTCGCATATGATCTTTAACCTGACGTACGATTAATTCGGGAGGCGGGTATGCGTGATTCAGCACAATTGAAAAATAGCAAACGACTCATTCAACTGGCCCTGATAAGCGGGATGCTGATTGCCTCCCCGGCGTCGGCTTTTGAGACCAACTACGATCGGGGACGGGTGGATTTTGCCGGACGGGTTACCGATATCTCATGCAGCGTGGCCCTTAACGGCGGCAACAACGCCGGGAGCGGCAGCGTCTGGCTGGCGCCGGTCAGCCTGGCGGAAGTCCACGAACGGGGCGCCGGGGCATTTATGAAACCGCAGCCCTTCACGCTGGAGCTCTCGAACTGCCAGCTGCGACACGACGGCGGCGCGGCGGATAAAAACGCGATCCGCCTGGTTAACGTCCGCTGGGTTGACGGATTTACGGTCAATGCGGTCAGCAATGAAAATGCTGGTTATCTGAGGAATACGCGGGCGGACGGCGCCAGCCATATTTTCCTCGCGCTGTCGACTAATGACAATAATACGCTGGATAAAAGCAATAAAATTGTTCCCGCCGACCCCTTACAAAACCGGGTGCCGCTGGTAGAAAAAGCGGTGGATGGCGGCGTATTTACCTATTACATTGGCTACGTTACGCCAGCGCCGGAAAAAGCAACCAGCGGTCCGTTGACCAGCTGGGCGACCTGGGAACTTGTTTATAATTGAAGGGTTGATGGTCTTGCGCAAATGTTACAATAAATGCCGGAATCATCCGGCATTTATTTAAACGGTGAGACCTTCTTTAACCAGTTGTTCAATGCTGACTTCTTTCCAGTAGTGTCCCTGAATAGCAAACCACTCCATCCCCTGTAACCACGCCTTATGCGCTTCGCTTTCTACGCCTTCAATAATTACGTTATGGTGGTTGCGGGCAAGAAAGGTGACCAGCGCATCCATTAACGGTCGGCCGGAATCTTTTTGCATTAAAAGCCAGAAGAAGTCTTTATCGATTTTGACATAATCGAAATGATAGTCGCGAATGGCGCTAATACCGGCGTTGCCAGAACCGAAATCATCAAGCCAGAGCGTGGTGCTTTGCGGATTGCTCCAGGCGGCGAGTGCATTATTTAATAATTTATTGGAGTTCTCGGTAACTTCAAAATGGACGCAGCCGATATGGTTGACGAGCGCTTTAATCTCCGGGCGTAGCAATACGTTAAGTATATGGTCATCAACGTTGATAGTCGCCGAGATGCGATTTTGCTTAAACCACTGTTTATGTTTTTCAATGAGTGCCAGCTGTTCCATAAAAATGCTTTCACGTAATCCGGTATTGGCGTAGCGAAAGAAGTTTTCCGGCGATATGGACATGCGGTCAAAACGGCTCAGGCATTCCACGGCGACGAGCGTACCTTCTGGGGAAAACATTTTTTGAAAGACATAACGAACGGATATATCGCTACGTGATAAATTATGGTCGGAAAACAGAGTGGCGTTCATTATCTCTCGTCAAAAATATGGTCAGAGGTAAAGAGAGGAGGATATTATAGGTGACCTTTCTGCCGATGGGAATGATTATTAATGGCTTGTTGCCAATAAATTATCGGCTTTGATTGGTCACCCACATATTTTTAGTTTTAACACTGATACATATTGACTATGCTTTTGTTCATTATCCGCGAACTATTCATTCCTAGTTTTTTCATAATATGTACCTTATGGCTGTGGACCGTTTTATGATCGATGTCGAGAAGCACTGCAATCCTTTTATTGTTGTTGCAGGCAATTATTAACTCCAGCACCTGAAGCTCCCTGGCGGTTAGCTTTCTGCGGGTGCACAGACCCTGGCAGCCCTCGGCGGTTAAGGGCCTGCTGAGGATGGCTGAATACGCTGACAAAGAGGATTTTTCTGTGAGAATCAATAGGTTTTCCAGATCAAGCAGTTCCCGGAACAGGCTGGAAAGCTCGCTTTTGACTATCAGAACCAGCATGGCGCAATGCGCGAGGCGATTGCGCAAAGTGTTCAGTAAGGCAACCGTTGTGGCCGCTGAGATATCTTTATGGATGATATTGATAATAACGGTCGCTGTCGGGGGAGCGCAGACTCCTTTCACTATATCCTGAAAGTTCAGGGTCGTGATGTCCGTGGCGTGATCGATCAAGTAATCATGAACTGATTGTCCGATGATATTATCATCAGTGTAAAGCAATATACTGTCCAATGGTTCAGACTCTCTTTTTTCTCTTGGCTTCCATAATCAAGTCGAGCAGCACTTTCTCTATTCTCTTCTTGTTATCAAGATGACGAAATTTAAACTGGCAGGAAATTTGGTAGTAGCTATCCGACTCCTCGTTATCATCTAACGTCACCATGACAACGTTTTTTATAACTAAATCTACGGTCACTTCGCCATATTCAGCGAGGGCCAGAATGGCGTTCTTAAGGATGGCGTTATGGCTGAGGAATTTCAGATTGGGGCTCTTGGTCATCAGAGCACAACCGCCATCCGAAATGTCTTTGATTTCGAATAGATAGTTTTCTCCATTTTTATGTCGACCGTGACAGAAGAATTCGTGCTCGTGGCGCAAACGGAATCGGGGATCGCGCCGACGTTGTACCACCTGGATACATTCCGGCAAGGTAAAAGCGACCTTGCGGCATTTTCCTTCGCCGCCGGCGTAGCTTTTCTTTAGCGTGGAGCAAAACTCGATTTTTCCTGAATCGCTATGCAGAATAAATTTAACTTTATGCCCGGTGGGGATTTTGCTGGTAGTTAAGATATGAAACTCGGCAAAATCCACCCGCGCTAGCTGGGTTATAGTGCTTTTGTTATTAACAAAAACTTCTATCTCCGCCTGCTTTCGGAGCTCTTCCCTGAAAATAGCAATGATTTCATACTTACTGGTCTTTATCGTTCCCTCTGTCATGTGCAATCCTTGTAAATTGTTATTGTGTGTGGTTGATTTTTTATATAGCAATGCAAACATTCTGATTGTGTTAACCAGATGTTTTTATGAGCGTTTGATGTTGTTAGCTATCTTTGCAGCTAAATTGATTTGTATAATCTTTGAATGAGATATTGTTTTTCCTGTAATCAAGACTCCGAAAATTTGGGCGAGACAAAAACGACAGAAGCCTCCAATTAGGAGGCCAGTCGGAAAAGTATAAAGCTATGCTTTGCATAGGGTTATCCGCAAGAGAATAAAGCAGATAACGCCTAATTTGTAGGATGTATAGTGCCAGCGGCGTTAAGGTAATTCCAGGCAAATATTGAGATGAAGGCTTCTGCGAATATCCATCCGCAGAAGCCTGAAATCAGGCGTGGGGCTGGAGATTATCGAGGGTGGCCAGCGCTTCAGGCGGAAGCGTTAATTGCGCGGCGGCGAGATTTTCATGCAGATGCGCTAGCGAAGAGGTGCCCGGAATGAGCAGGATATTCGGCGAGCGCTGAAGCAACCATGCCAGCGCCACCTGCATCGGGGTCGCGTCCAGCGAAGCGGCGACATCGTTAAGCTCCCGGGCCTGTAGCGGCGTAAAGCCGCCGAGCGGGAAAAAGGGCACCCAGGCGATATGCTGCGCCGCCAGCTCGTCGATAAGCGGGTCATCCTGACGGTTCGCCACGTTGTATTGGTTCTGAACGCAGACGATGGGCGTCATTTTTTGCGCATCGCTCACCTGTCTGGCGGTAACGTTGCTCAGCCCGATATGGCGAATCAACCCGCGCTCTTTAAGCTCCAGCAGGGTGGATAAAGGCTCCTCCAGCGACCCTTCTGCCGGGCCGTGAGTGCCGAGCATACTGCGTAGATTCACCACCTCGAGCACGTCAAGGCCCAGATTGCGCAGATTATCTTCCACCGCCTGAGTGAGCTCCGCGGGAGACATCGCGGGGAGCCAGTTGCCTTTTTCATCGCGGCGAGCGCTGACTTTGGTCACGATGCACAGATTGTCGGCATAGGGATGCAGCGCCTGGCGAATGAGCTGATTCGTGACGTGCGGGCCATAAAAATCGGAGGTATCGATATGATTGACGCCCGACTCGACCGCTTCCTGCAGGACGCGGATAGCGGTTTGCGGATCTTTTGGCGGGCCGAAGACGCCGGGCCCCGCAAGCTGCATCGCCCCGTATCCCAGACGATAAACCTGACGATCGCCTAACGTTGCGGTACCGGATAATTTTACGCTGGACATATAAACCCCTGCTCTAATGGTATGCAAGGGATCAGTGTATGTCCGTCAGGGAGATTGGGGGGATGAGAATGTTGGCAGAACGTGCGGCGAGCAAGACACTCGCCGCAGAGAAAGGATCAGCTAAAAAACATCACCGATACGCAGAGCAAACCGACAACCAGGGTAATGAAGTTACCCACCGAGCGGTAGGGCTTCAGCGTCGGAATAAGGTACGTGGAGAGGGTCGGCATGATGAACAGGATCATCGCAATAAGCGGGCCGCTAATGGCGTAAATCATTGAAATGGCATTGGGATTGATAAAGCACACCACGAAGGTCAGCGTCGATACCAGCAGGATCGACATCGCCCGGTTGAACGCGCGGCTTTTACGAATACCCGCCTGGGCGAGCGAAGTTTTGACGATTTCGCTGGCCCCTTCAATCACGCCAAAATAGGTACCGAGGAACGATTTTGACATCGCCACCACCGCTACAATAATTCCGGTGACCGCCAACCACGCCGGCGACCCCGGCATCATCGACAGGGCGGAAAGAATGGTGACCCCCTGATTGCGCGCGGTTTCGATATAGCCCGCCGGTATCGACAGCAGGCAGCTGAAGACGAAAAACAGCACGCTGGCGCAGATGAGGGTGTAGGCCACCTTCATGATTTTTTTGCATTTACCCATGGCCTGCTCGCCGTATTTTTCCTGCTGATCGATAGCAAAAGTCGAGATGATCGGCGTATGGCTAAAGGCGAAAACCATCACGGGAATGGAGATCCAGATTTGGTGGAACGTGTGCGGGGTCAGCTGCATCTGGCTGGTCAGGTAAGCCGGCTGCCAGCTACCCATTAAATAGATGGAGAGGAACAGGAAACAGGCGATCAGCGGGAAGACTAAAAAGCCCATCACCTTGATGGTGACGTGGCGGCCCATTAAAAAGATCAGATTCAGCACCAGCACGACGGCCAGGCTGAGCAGCGCCCGTACCTGCGAGGTGATGGGGACATGCCGGGATAGCTGCTCCGCGAGCGAGTTAGTAATGGCGACCGCGTAGATCAGCACGACCACGAAAAAGGCGAGGAAATAGAGACCGGTAATCAGGCTGCCGATCTTTTTACCGTAGTAGTGGTTAACGGCGCCGGTAATCCCCTCGCCCGGGGCGATGTTGGCGGAGAGAATAAACTGGCTCAGCGCTTTATGCGGCCAGTAGGTCAACGGCCAGGCGACCAGCGCGGTGATGAAAAGAACAATGGCGCCCGCGGATCCCAGTTGGATCGGCAAGAATAACGTGCCAGCGCCTACAGCAGTGCCATATAAGGCGAAACTCCAGAGAGTTTCTTCTTTAGACCAAATTTTAGACATTATGCGACTTTATCAACCAGAAAACGAACAAAAAGGAGTGCAATTTATCACATTTATGAATGGGCTGCGGCGATAGTTTCTGGCTAATAAGTGAAGCGGCGGGGCGCCCGTCAATCAATCGGGCGATCCGTGCAGGATGAGCGGCGGGCGGCGATTCGCTGCTGGCGAACCTTCATCACGCGCTCGCGCAGCGTATCCCACGCCCAGTTGAAGGCCATGGTATAGGGCAGGAAGAACAGCATAAAGCCGATTTCCAGCATAAACGCCTGCATCAGCGAGACGCCCAGCACCAGCGCGACCATGGTGACGCCAATAAGAATAAAGCCTGACTCAAAGCCGATCGCGTGCAGCGCGCGGACCCGCAGGTTGCGGACGACACGGGAAACCGGCCACAGGCGGTCAAACAGGGCGTTATAGATAATGTTCCAGACCATCGCCAGCGTCGCGAGCAGGATACTGAGCCCGCCCATTTCGACCACCGAACGCTGCATTAGCCATGCGGCGGTCGGGGCGAGGATCAGCGTCGCCAGACCTTCAAAGCTGATAGCGTGAATGACCCGTTCCGTCAGCGTTTTGCGCTGGGCGTTGACTTGTTGCATGGCTTGTTGCCTCCGGACTTTATAAGAAATTACCCGGCATTTTATGGATAAATATGATAAACAAAAGATAGTATCCATCGATAAAGTAGATAGTTCATGCGCTATTCTCCCGAAGCTTTAACCGCTTTTGTCGAATCCGTGGCCTGCGGTTCGTTCTCTGGCGCGGCGCGGCGGCTGCGTAAAAGCCAGTCCACCATCAGCACCGCAATCGCCAACCTGGAAGCCGATCTTGGCGTGACGCTGTTCGATCGCACCTCCAGGCAACCGACGCTGACGCCGCAGGGCGAACAGGTGTTGAGCTATGTGAAGGCGATTCTGGCGGCCAGCGACAGGCTGGATGAACTGGCCATTTCGCTGTCTGGCAACACCGAAGCGCGCCTGACCTTTGTGCTCTCCGATACGCTGCATCCCGATGTGCTAGAAGATCTGCTGGCGCAGTTCGATCGCCGTTTTCCGCATACCGAATTTGAGTGCCTGATTGGCGAAGATGACGACGTTATCGACCTGCTGCAAAAGGAGCGGGCGCAGGTAGGGCTGATTGAGGCCAGGGAGAGCTACCCGACAGAAATAGGCAGCATCCGCCTGCCGATGCAAACCGAAATGGCTATTTTCGTGGCGCCCCGGCACCCGCTGGCGGCTCAGGGTAGAGTCACCCGTGACGAGCTGTTCAGCTGGCGCGAACTGCGCCTGAGCACCTATCTGGACAATTCGGCTGAACCGGCGCGCGGCCTGGTCTGGTCAGCGCCAAACTATCTGCTGCTGTTCAGCATGGCGGCTCAGGGGCTGGGATGGTGTATTTTGCCCAGCGCGCTGGTGGAGGAGTTTGCCGGCAGCGGAAGCCTGGTGGCGCTGGATATTGCCGGCTGGCCGCGGACGATCTCTACCGATTTGCTGTGGAATAAAAAAGCGCCGCCGGGCGAAGCCGGAAGCTGGTTGCGTCAGCATCTGCAGGGGCATGGGCGCAAATAGGGGCCATTTTTGCCATCGCCGACGATCTTTGTGATTCCCCTCACTTTTTTTAAACAATTGCGAAATTTTTTGATAACAATTCACTACTATGATGCTGTTTCTTTGCGCAGAGGCGGAGCAGAGGTAGAGGATGAAAGATGTCGTAATCGTCGGCGCGTTGCGAACGCCAATCGGCTGTTTTCAGGGCACGCTATCGCGTCATTCTGCGGTGGAGCTGGGCAGCGTGGTGGTAAAGGCGTTAGTGGAGCGCAGCGGCGTCGATCCGCAGAGTATTGATGAGGTGATCCTCGGCCAGGTTCTGACGGCAGGAACCGGACAGAATCCGGCGCGTCAGTCGGCGATACGCGGCGGGCTGCCTAATACCGTTTCTGCCATTACCATCAACGACGTCTGCGGTTCCGGGCTGAAAGCGCTGCACCTGGCGACTCAGGCGATTCAGTGCGGCGAAGCGGATGTGGTGATCGCCGGAGGGCAGGAGAATATGAGCCGCGCCCCGCATGTGCTGACCGATAGCCGGACCGGCGCGCAGCTGGGCAATAGCCAGCTTATCGACAGCCTGGTCCACGATGGCCTGGGGGATGCGTTTAATGACTACCATATGGGCGTGACGGCGGAGAACCTGGCGCGCGAGTACGGTATTAGCCGTGAATTGCAGGACGCGTGGGCGCTTAGCTCGCAGCACAAAGCGCGGCGGGCGATTGACTCCGGCCGTTTTCGCGATGAAATCGTTCCGGTGACCAGCGAACTCAACGGTATTCCGCGGCTGGTGGATACCGATGAGCAGCCGCGCGTCGACCCCAGCGCTGAAGCGCTGGCCAGCCTGCTGCCGACTTTTGACCAGCAGGGCTCGGTCACCGCGGGCAATGCCTCAAGCATTAACGATGGCGCGGCGGCGGTGATGATGATGAGCGAGACCAAAGCCGAGGCGCTGGGGCTGCCGATTCTGGCGCGGATCCGCGCCTTTGCCAGCGTGGGCGTCGATCCGGCGCTGATGGGCATCGCCCCGGTCCATGCTACCCGCCGCTGCCTTGAGCGCGCGGGCTGGAAGCTGGATGAAGTCGATCTTATCGAAGCCAACGAAGCCTTTGCCGCCCAGGCCATTTCGGTGGGTAGGGTGCTGGAATGGGACGAGCGGCGGGTGAACGTCAACGGCGGCGCCATTGCGCTGGGCCACCCGATCGGCGCTTCCGGCTGCCGGATCCTGGTTTCCCTGGTGCATGAGATGATCAAACGCGACGCCCGCAAAGGGCTGGCCACGCTGTGTATCGGCGGCGGCCAGGGCGTGGCGCTGGCGGTTGAACGTTAATAAGCCCTTTCTGATATCAGTTTAGTGAGCCTCCGCGCGGAGGCTTTTTTGTTTTTGTCGCCTGGCCTTTTTCCCTCACAAAATCCCTCCCTGGCGCGCTATTTTGTTGAGCGTTGTCACGTCTTTCTGTGCCACCTTTTTTGAAACAAATAATTACGATCGCGATCACTAAAACATTATTGCCTAAAAAATAAAATACGGTTTTATAAAAACGAAACGATATTTTAATTATGAGGGGTAATTTATGTTCGCAAGATCTCTGGCCCTTGCTGCACTCTGCGGCATGTCTTTCGCGGCTTCAGCTGTCACGGTAGATTTACGTCACGAATTCATCGATGGGGGGAAGTCGGACAAGAGCAACGCCGACCGCGTTTCCGTCTCCCATCGTTTTGATAACGGCTTTGGCTTCTCCGTTGAAGCGAAGTGGAAATCGGGTGGCGATAACGCCAGTCAGCCTTATTCGGATGTTGTCGGTAATGGTCATGAAGAGACCATTAGCTGGCGCTGGAAGGCGGATAAGAACTTCGCGGTAACGCCGGGATTTGTTATTGAAAGTAACGATAGCCGTTCAATCTATAAGCCTAATCTGCATGTGCAGTACAGTTTCGATAATGGTTTCTACGTTGCCGCCCGCTATCGTTATGAATACACGCGCTATCCGGCGAGTGCAGGAAAAGATGACGATAAGGTTAACCGTGGTGATGCCTGGGCCGGTTTTGTTTTAGGCGACTGGCGTACCGAGCTGAACTATGTTTATGCGCGGAGTTCGGAAGGGGTTAATCGTAACGACAATAAACCGTACTCGCAGGAGTACAACCTTAAGGTTGCCTATAAGCTGGATAAAAACTGGGCGCCGTACGGCGAGCTCGGCAACGTTGGCGTCAACGATCGCAGCGACCGCCAGACCCGTTTCCGCGTAGGTGTCGCCTACTCGTTCTAACTTAAAAAATATCCTCATCGTTTTCCCCCGGAGCGGTCAGCCGGGGTTTTCTGTTGGTATGAATCCCTCTTCCCGGAGGCGGCGCAATGCGCCTCTCCGGGCTACCCCCTATGCACGTCATGTAGCCCGGATAAGCGCAGCGCAATCCGGGGAAAACGGCGGGCACAAAAAAGCCCTCCAAAAGGAGGGCAAGGCCAGTTACAGAAACACTAACTCAAACAGTGGCTAACGCTATGCCTTCAGCATCTCAGGCTGTGACGGCAGCTTCGCGATATACACGGCAGGTTTACCGTCTTTATCGGAACTGAACAAAATGGCGCTATCGTCCGGCGTAAAGGACGGGTGCGGGTGGGTCACCTGGCGACTATTGGCTACCGTTGCCCAGGAGGTATCGTGACGCGCGACGCGGAAATAGGCCTGCTTCGCGACATCGAAAGCGTACAGATACGGGTCGTTATCAATGGTGTAGCCGCTGGTGTCTTTGACGTCCACCGGGGTACCGGAGCCATCGCCAACCAGCATCGTGCCGTCAAAATTACTCATCAGATGCGAACAGGCCGGCATCTGCATCACCGCTTCATTGACGCCGGTATCGGGGTTGAAGCTATAGATAGTTCGCCCCTGCTGGCCCTTCAGATAAGAGACGTACACCAGCGCGGAGCCGTTCGGGACCCAGAATTCGTGGGTGCAGCTTTCGCCCTCAGCATGCGCTTTGACTTTACGCACGTTGCTGCCGTCTTCATTCACCATCCACATCCGCGCATCGACCAGGTCGTGCGGGCCTTCATGGCAGAAGGCGACGGTATTGTCATCGAACGGACGATAGATCGGGTGGCCCAGCCATTTTTTCTCTTCGTGGATCACGCGGCTTTCGCCGGTTTGCAGATCGACGCGCAGCAGGCGGCAGCGGGGGCCTTTGTGGAAGAAATCGTGGAAAATCTGCCAGTCGTTAAGCGGCGTCCAGTCGCTTTTGGCAATCTCGATGCCGACCAGCTTGGTGCAATCGCTGTTGGCCACCCAGGTGCCGTAGCCAACCCAGTCATCGGCGACGCGATACACTTCGCGCTCTTGCAGCGTCGTGAGGTTAACTTCCAGCAGCGTCCGGTCGTTCTTCACGTAATAAAGGGATTTATCATCCGGGGAAAGGAAACCGCCAAACGTGTTATCACCGGCGCCTTCCGTTAGCTGCACCGCCTCGGCTTTTTCGAGGTCCAGCAGATAATAGTTCCAGTTGCCGTCGAACTCGCCGGCGAACAGCAAATGGCTGCCATCGTTAAAAAAACACTTCTGATAGAAATAGTTACGATGACAGGTCACTTCCGGTGGGGTTAAACGGGTGATCTCCGCGCCGGTGTCCGGATCGCGGCTGACTTCATAATTCAGTTTAACCCGCATGCCTTTAGCCATGATGTACTCCTTTGCCTTCCTGAGATGCCGCTCGCCTGCGTTGACCGGCCAGTGGAAGTAGAATTAAAAGATAGGTGTTAATTTATCAAAACATCGTTTCATTATTTGTGATGGCGGACGCAATTCGCAACAACTTCTTGCTGCAGATCGCGTTTTTTGCGCGACGTGCGGCACGCATCCCGGCGGTCTTTGATTTCTTGTCGATTTTCTTCAATCTATGGTCTTTTTTTAAAGTTAACTATAACTGACTGTATTTTAATGAATTAAATCAACATTTCCGGATTAATCCTCCGGCGCTTCGTGATCTGTTTTGCATTTTTAACATTTATCAGTCTTAAAATTGAAACGATGTTTTAATAATAATTGAAAATGACTTTAGCCGGGGCTAAGATGTGCTCACAGTAAAACGGAACTCTGTTTTATTTTTAGAAGGGTCAATCCCTGAGAGTTCTTCAAACCATAAGGGTCTGCACAAGCAGCAGGCTGGACTATCAGAACCTTGCCTGTACCTACACAGGCTCTGAAAGATTAAGGAACCAAGTATGATTCTCGACGCATTCTCCCTGCAGGGCAAAGTGGCCGTGGTCAGCGGCTGTGATACGGGTCTGGGCCAGGGTATGGCGGTGGGCCTGGCGGAAGCCGGCTGCGATATCGTGGGTATCAATATTGTTGAACCGACGGAAACCATTGAGCGCGTCACGGCGCTGGGCCGCCGTTTTCTCAGCCTGACCGCCGATCTGCGCCAGATTGACGGCATTCCACAGCTGCTGGAGCGTGCGGTAGCGGAGTTCGGGCATATCGATATCCTGGTTAACAACGCCGGTCTGATCCGTCGCGAAGACGCGATTGAATTCAGCGAGAAAAACTGGGACGACGTGATGAACCTGAATATTAAGAGCGTATTCTTTATGTCTCAGGCGGCGGCGAAGCACTTTATCGCTCAGGGTACCGGCGGCAAGATTATCAATATCGCCTCGATGCTCTCTTTCCAGGGCGGGATCCGCGTACCGTCCTACACGGCGTCTAAAAGCGCGGTGATGGGCGTGACCCGCCTGCTGGCGAACGAGTGGGCGAAGCACGGCATCAACGTCAACGCGCTGGCGCCGGGCTATATGGCGACCAACAATACCCAGCAGCTGCGCGCCGACGAACAGCGCAGCAGCGAGATCCTCGACCGTATCCCGGCGGGACGCTGGGGTCTGCCGAGCGACCTGATGGGGCCGGTAGTCTTCCTGGCCTCCAGCGCTTCTGACTACATCAATGGCTACACCGTGGCGGTGGATGGCGGCTGGCTGGCGCGCTAACGTTTGCCGCGTTATCAGCGCAAAATGGAACCCTGCTGCGGCAGGGTTTTTTTATGGCTCAATATCAATTGTCCATATGATGAAATTGAAATAGTCCATATGGTTTACTTGTTTCCTGGCAGAGTATCTATGTTTAGCAAGGGCCGATGAAGTTGAAATGCTTATTTTCTGTTCTTTGGAAAGTTGAATGTCCATCACAAAACCATTGCCTGTAGCAACTTAATCCATATCTTTGGCTTGTCACGCCTGACACCTTGCGCCGCCGATCCCGTAGTTTCATCGTATCTCTTACTTCGTCTGGCGGGAAAAAAATGACCTCAATCAGTCACGACTCTACAACCATGCCGCGTACGCAGCGCGATACCCGGCGCATGAATCAGTTTGTCTCGGTTGCCGCCGCGGTGGCAGGATTGCTGTTTGGCCTTGATATCGGCGTAATTGCCGGGGCGCTGCCCTTTATTACCGATCATTTCGTTTTATCCAGCCGCCTGCAGGAGTGGGTGGTGAGCAGCATGATGCTGGGAGCCGCTATCGGCGCGTTATTTAACGGCTGGCTCTCTTTTCGCCTCGGGCGCAAATACAGCCTGATGGTGGGCGCAGTGCTGTTCGTGGCCGGTTCCGTGGGCTCCGCTTTTGCCGGCAGCGTCGAAATGCTGCTGGCGGCGAGGATCGTTCTCGGGGTCGCTGTGGGGATCGCCTCTTATACCGCGCCGCTGTATCTGTCGGAAATGGCGAGCGAAAACGTACGCGGCAAGATGATCAGCATGTATCAGCTGATGGTGACGTTGGGGATCGTGATGGCGTTTCTCTCCGATACCGCGTTCAGCTACAGCGGCAACTGGCGAGCGATGCTTGGCGTACTGGCGCTGCCGGCGCTGGTGCTGATTATTCTGGTGATCTTCCTGCCGAACAGCCCGCGCTGGCTGGCGGAAAAAGGGCGTCACGTAGAAGCGGAAGAGGTGCTGCGGATGCTGCGCGACACGTCCGAAAAAGCCCGCGACGAGCTGAATGAGATCCGTGAAAGCCTCAAGCTGAAGCAGGGCGGCTGGGCGCTGTTTAAGGTCAACCGCAACGTGCGGCGGGCGGTATTCCTTGGCATGCTGCTGCAGGCGATGCAGCAATTTACCGGGATGAATATCATCATGTACTACGCGCCGCGCATCTTCAAAATGGCCGGCTTCACCACTACCGAGCAGCAGATGGTGGCGACCCTGGTGGTCGGGTTAACCTTTATGTTCGCCACCTTTATCGCCGTCTTTACCGTCGATAAGGCCGGGCGTAAACCGGCGCTGAAAATCGGCTTTAGCGTGATGGCCATCGGCACGCTGGTGCTGGGCTACTGCCTGATGCAGTTTGATAACGGCACCGCCTCCAGCGGTCTCTCCTGGCTGTCGGTGGGGATGACCATGATGTGTATCGCCGGCTATGCGATGAGCGCCGCGCCGGTGGTGTGGATCCTGTGTTCGGAAATTCAGCCGCTGAAGTGCCGCGATTTCGGTATCACCTGCTCAACCACCACCAACTGGGTGTCGAACATGATTATCGGCGCGACCTTCCTGACGCTGCTGGACGCTATCGGCGCGGCGGGAACCTTCTGGCTATATACCGCGCTGAACGTCGCCTTTATCGGCGTGACTTTCTGGCTGATCCCGGAAACCAAAAACGTCACCCTTGAGCATATTGAACGCAAGCTGATGTCCGGCGAGAAGCTGCGCAATATCGGCAATTAACTATAAGGACTCGCGCGGCAGCCACGGGCTGGCAACCCGTACCGTCTCCCGGTGGCTGTCGCCGTTAATAATGTGCAGGGCGCTCAGGCGCCCAATATCATAGTGCGGGAGCTGCACCGTTGAGAGCGGCGGAAAAAACAGATCGCCGATCCCCACCATATTGTCGTAACCCACCACCGCCACATCCTGCGGAATGCGCAGCCCTTGCGCCAGTAGCGTCTGATAGACCATAAACGCGATGCGGTCGTTGCCGCAAATCACCGAGTCGAATGGCAGCGTGGGTTGCTGAATATGCGCCAGCACGACAGCGGGAATATCGCGATAGTGCTCATCGCCATAGGCCATATAGCTGTGGTCGAGCGTATCCGGGTCAATCCCCGCTTCCCGGCAGGCGCGTTCCAGCCCCTGACGGCGGCGGACGGTCGCCAGATGATTCGCCGGCAGATGCAGGCACAGCGGACGGCGGTAGCCCGCGGCCAGCAGGGCCTGCACCGCCGTATACTGACCCTGTTCGTCGTCCGGGATATAGCTGGCCACCGGATCGTGCAGGCTTTCGCAGTTGGCCAGCACGCAGGGGAGGGTTAACAGCTTGGCCGGAAGCGGCACCTGGCGCAGGCCCATCGTGGTATAAATAATCCCGTCCGGACGGTGGGAGAGCAGCAGGTCGACAATGGTTTCCGGGCTATCGTCAGAGAACATGTTGACCACGAAGCTGTTCCAGCCGTGCGCCCGCGCGGTCTCTTCGATGGAGAGCGTAATCTCCACCGAGAACGGCGTGGTGACGGTATCCAGCGCCAGCACCCCGATGGTGTTTGGCGTCGCGTGGGCGCCGCGAATTTTCTTCGCCGACAGGTCGGGGACGTAGTTAGTCTCTTCGATAGCCGCCTGGACCCGAGCCAGGGTTTCTGGCTTGAGTCTTTCTGGGCTGTTTAGCGCCCGGGAGACCGTCATCAGCGACACATTCGCCAGCTTTGCCACATCTTTCAGAGATGCCATATTAAGTGCTCCACCCCTGCCGTCGGCAACGGGTTTTACTAAGTTACTGATGTAAAAGGATCATACGATATTCTATCGTACACCCGGTGCCGATGCAGACGAGGAATATTTGATCGCGATCGCACTCTCGTTATGTTAACGTTAACTTTTGTGATTAACATCATGAATCTCAGCAAAACGACATGAGATTCGTTTTTTGTTAACGTTACCATATCAGCATTACTCCTACATGAGAATGTCATGATGAAAGCGCACCCCTCACAAAGCTATCCGTTACTCAGCGCGTTACTGTTTTTCTTTTTCGTGACCTGGTCCTCTTCAGGTTCGCTGCTCTCGATCTGGCTGCACCAGGAAGTGGGCCTTAAACCGGGGGATACCGGGATTATCTTCTCGGTGCTTTCCGTCTCGGCGCTTTTCGCGCAGGTGTGTTATGGCTTTATACAGGACAAACTCGGCCTGCGTAAAAATCTGCTCTGGTACATTACCGTTCTGCTGATCCTCTCCGGCCCGGCCTATATGCTGTTTGGCTATCTGCTCAAAATTAACGTCTTGCTCGGCAGCATCTTCGGCGGGATTTATATCGGACTGACCTTCAACGGCGGTATCGGCGTACTGGAGTCCTACACCGAGCGCGTCGCGCGCCAGAGCCAGTTTGAATTCGGCAAAGCGCGGATGTGGGGCTCGCTGGGCTGGGCGGTGGCGACATTCTTCGCCGGTTTGCTGTTCAATATTAACCCGCATTTAAACTTCGCGGTGGCCAGCTGCTCCGGACTGGTCTTTTTTATACTACTGGCGCGACTGCGGGTCTCTTCCGCGCCGCACGCCATGCAGGAGGCGGTATCGGGCGGTAAAGTGACGCTGGAGGATGCTCTGCGTCTGCTGACCCTGCCGCGCTTTTGGGCGCTGGTGTTCTTCGTCATCGGCACCTGTATCTACGGCGTTTACGATCAGCAGTTCCCGGTCTACTTCTCTTCCCAGTTCCCGACCTTACAGGAAGGCAACGAGATGTACGGCTACCTGAACTCGTTCCAGGTGTTCCTGGAAGCCGCCGGTATGTTCTGCGCGCCGTGGCTGGTTAACCGTATTGGCGCGAAAAACGGTCTGATCTTCGCCGGGATGGTGATGGCGATGCGGATGGTGGCGTCCGGGCTGGTGGAAGGGCCGCTGCTTATCTCCATTACTAAACTGCTGCACGCGGTCGAGCTGCCGGTGCTGCTGGTCTCCATCTTTAAATACAACAGCCTGAACTTCGACAAACGTCTCTCCTCAACGCTGTATCTGGTGGGCTTTGCCTGCACCAGCTCGGTTATCGCGACGGTGCTGTCGCCGCTGGCTGGCTATAGCTATGAGAAATACGGCTTCGCCCAGTCCTATCTGATTATGGGACTGCTGGTGTTCTGCACCACCTTTATCTCCATCTTCTTGTTGCGTTCCAGTAAGTCCTCTTCGGACCCGCTGATGCCGCAAACTTCCGCTATCTGAATCAAAAGAGTAATCAATATGACGTATTCCATTCCCCGGGCCGAGCAAGAACTGCAGGCCAAACATGAAGAGCTGAACCTGCGCTGGTATCCGCGCTATCACCTGGCCGCCCGCGCGGGTTGGATCAACGATCCCAATGGCCTGGTCTGGTTCGACGGCTGGTATCACGCTTTTTACCAGCACCATCCGTATTCCACCCAATGGGGACCGATGCACTGGGGTCACGCGCGCAGTAAGGATCTGGTGCACTGGGAGCATCTGCCGGTAGCGCTGGCCCCGGAAGGCCCGGAGGATAAAGACGGCTGCTTCTCCGGCTCCGCGGTGGTGGATGGCGATACGCTGGCGCTGATTTATACCGGGCATAAATTCCACGGCGATCCCAGTGATGAAGCCAACCTGTATCAGGTGCAGTGTCTGGCGACCAGTCGCGACGGGATTCACTTCGAGCGCCAGGGGATCGTGGTCGACACCCCGCCGGGCATGCACCATTTCCGCGACCCGAAAGTGTGGCGAGAAGGGGACAGCTGGTACATGATCGTCGGCGCTCGCGATGGCGATACCGGCCAGGTGCGGCTGTATCGCTCAGCCGATCTGCGCCAGTGGCAGGACGCGGGCGTGCTTGATGAAGCGGAAAAAGAGATGGGCTATATGTGGGAATGCCCGGATTTCTTCGCCCTCAATGGCAAACATATCCTGATGTTCTCCCCTCAGGGGCTGGCGGCGAAAGGCTATCGCAACCGCAACCTGTTCCAGAGCGGCTATCTGCTCGGTGAGTGGCAGCCGGGGCAGGCGTTTGTACGCGAGGGGGAGTTTGTCGAAATGGATCACGGGCACGATTTCTACGCCCCGCAGAGCTTCCTCACGCCCGATGGTCGCCGCATTGTCATCGGCTGGCTGGATATGTGGGAATCGCCGCTGCCGGAGCAGCAGGACGGCTGGGCGGGCATGCTTTCGCTGCCGCGGGAGCTGAGCCTGAGCGCCGATAACCGTCTGCAGATGCGTCCGGCGAAAGAGGTTGAGAGTATGCGCGGCGCCAGCTTCCCGTGGCCGGTCACGACGCTGAAGAACCAGCAGACCACGACGGTGGAAAACTGCGAGGCGATGGAGGTGATCCTGCACTGGGACTGCGCCAGCAGCAGCGCTGAACAGTATGGCCTGAGCTTCGGCGATGGTCTGCGCGTTTACGTGGATGCGCAGATGCAGCGCCTGGTGCTTGAGCGACACTATCCGCAGTATGGCCTCTGCGGCACCCGCAGCGTCCCGTTGACCGAAGGCGCCGATCTGAAGCTGAGGATATTCTTCGATAGCTCTTCGGTAGAGGTGTTTGTGAATGATGGCGAGGCCTGTCTCAGCAGTCGTATATATCCTGACGCCGCTCGCCGTGAATTAGCGTTATTTTCCTGGAGCGGCTCTGCATATTTAAAAGAAGCAGGAGCCTGGCAGCTGGGATAAGTTTTACTGAATAGTTGTTAATAACCCGTCTTCGACGGTGGACGGGTTATTATTGTCGAGCTTTACCCATAAATAAAAAATACTATTTAACTAAATAATAAAGGGTTTTCCGATGAATAAAATCTGGGTCGGTTGTGTTCTGACGTCTTTATTTACCCCTCTGGCTAATGCTCAGGCGCCGTTATCCCTTGAGGAGCGGCTGGCACAAATGGAACAACGCCTGAAGGCGACCGAACAGCGGGCGGCCAGCGCGGAGGCGGAGATTCGCGCGTTGAAAAACCAGGAGGCGCCGGCGACGGTGGCGAGCGTCGTGCCGGCTAAGCCCGCTTTGCAGCTTAATGATTATGGTGAGTTAAAATTCTATGGCGACGTTGAGTTTAATATGGACGGCGCCAGCCGTACCGGTAGCCTGACGTCGGTAAAAACCAGCGCCAATAAAAACTGGGCGCCGGGGGATAAAGAGCGCTGGGATATTAACGGACGTATTCTTCTCGGCTTTGATGGATTACGCAAAGGGGCTAACGGTAAATATGCCGGATTCAGCGTGCAGCCGCTGGCGGATATGAATGGCAAAATGAATCTTGATGACGCGGCCTTTTTCTTTGGTCAGCAGGATGACTGGAAAATTAAAATCGGTCGCTTCGAAGCCTACGATATGTTCCCGCTTAATCAGGATACGTTTATTGAATATTCCGGTAATACGGCGAACGACCTGTATAGCGACGGCTACGGCTATATTTATATGATGAAAGAGGGGCGCGGACGCAGCAGCAGCGGCGGCAACTTCCTGCTCAGTAAAAATCTTGATAACTGGTACTTTGAGGTCAATACGCTGGTGGAGGACGGCAGTTCGCTGTTTGTGGATCAGCGCTATCACGGCAACGCGCTGGATAACAGCAAAAACGTGGTTTATGTGCGCCCGGTCGCTGCCTGGCAATCCGGTCCCTGGTCGGTGGCCGCGGCGATGGAGAGCAACCTCGTCAATAACGCTTATGGCTATCAGACTCAGAACGGGCGCTGGGTCGATCAGTCCAGCCGTACCGGCTACGGTATGACAATGAGCTGGAATACGCTGAAAACTGATGCCGAGGACGGGGCGGTGGTGAACGTAAGCACCGCGTATCTGGATGCGGCGGACGAAAAGGATTTCAGCGCCGGTATCAATGCGTTATGGCATCGCGTGGAGCTGGGCTACATTTACGCGCATAACAAAATCGACCAGTTTAATATGTCCGGCGTCAACGCGGAGTGCGATGGCGACTGCGCCATTCTGGCGCCGGGGCGCTACGACATTCACACCCTTCATACCTCATGGCATCTGCCGAATATTATGGATATGCCGAACTTTAATATCTATCTCGGGGCCTATGCGTCATGGCTCGATTCATCGGCGGCGAAAAGCGGCAATACTGATGAACGCTACGGCGCGCGGGTGCGGTTTAAATATTTCTTCTGACGATTTTTCCCGGGTCGCGGCGTAAACGCCTTACCCGGGCTACGGGATCGCAGGCTGCGGTGAACTCGTAGCCCGGGCAGGCGCTTTGCGCCGCCCCCGGGGAAGCCGGGGGATAAGTCCCGGAGGCGATGCCGCGCATCTGTCCGGGCTACCTGTCCGCAGACGGCAGTGAACCTGTAGCCCGAGCAGGCGCTTTGCGCCGCCCCCGGGGAAGCAGGGTGATAATTCCCGGAGGCGATGCCGCGTATTTGTCAGGGGCTAGGGGATCGCACACGGCGGTAGCCCGGCTAAGCACCGCGCGAGCCGGGACGTTGCCGAATCACTACACCTCCGCCAGATACAGCGCGGGCATGCCCTCTTTATCGGAGGTAAACAGCACCCAGCGGTTGTCCGGTGAAAATGACGGATGCGGATGCGTCGCCTGGCGCTCGCCCTCAATCACTTTCCAGGTGGAGTCGTGGCGGCACACCGCGGTCTGCTTATCGGCGGCAATATCAAACATCCAGATAAACGGATCGTTAAACTGGATATCGCCGGTGCTGTGCGGCGCGCCGTCACCGACCACCAGCGAGCCATCGTGATTGCTCATCAAATGTGAACAGGGAGGAATGGCCATCAGCTGGCGGTTCTCCAGGGTTGCCGGGTCGGCGCGATACAGATAGCGATGCGGATCGTTTTCCTGATGCGCGACATAGTAAAGCGCGGAGCCATCCGGTACCCAGAATTCGTGCGTAAAGCTCTCACCCGGCTGGTGCTGGCGCACCTTGCGCATGTTGCTGCCGTCAGCGTCGATCAGCCACATTCTGGCATCGATAGCATCGCGCGGACCTTCATGGCAGAAGGCGATGGTGCTGTCGTCAAACGGGCGGTAAATCGGGTGGCCGAGCCAGCGTTTTTCCTGCGATACCACGCGCTGTTCGCCGCTGCGCAGATCGATATTAATCAACCGGCACTCCGGCTCGGTGAAGTAGAATGCGCGGAACTTGCCCCAGTCGGTCAACGGCTGCCAGTCGCTTTTTTTGATTTCGATTCCGACCATCTGACTGCAATCGCTATTGGCGACCCAGGTTCCGTAGGCTACCCATTGGTCATCCACCTGATATACGACCTGTTCCTCCAGCGAGGCCAGATCCACGCGGCGCAGCTGCTGGTTGTTTTTCACATACCACAGCGACCGGTCGTCGGCGGAAAGGAAACCGCCAAAGGTGTTATCGCCCGGCCCGTCGGTGAGCTGGGTCGCCTGCTGGCCGGCGATATCGAGTAAATAGTAGTTCCAGTGGCCTTCAAACGCGCCGCCGAAAATCAGCTTGCCGCCATCCCGGGTAAAGCATTTTTGATAGAAATAGTTGCGATGGCAGATAACATGCGGTGGCGTCATCCGGATCACCTGGTGACCGGTTTCGCTGTCCTGCGTGTGCAGAAAGCTCAGCGGGATGATTTTGCCTTTCATGATTCGATTCACTCCTTGCTAAAAAAATACCCCGCAGCCGGAGCTGCGGGGTAGATACGGATAGCGGTCAATTAGCGCATCGCGCGGCGCAGGATACGGTCAGACTGACGCTGGAAGTCAATTGCCGTCTCTTCCACGGTTTTCTGCCCGTAGTCGATGTACTGCAGAGAGGTACCGAACTGGGCGACGATCTGCGGGTCGTCAAAGTACGGCGACACCGAGAGTTTGGCCGGCAGGGACTGCGCCAGACGCAGGCCAGATACCGCCGGATCGTCCTCTTTGATCGTGCCGTTTTCGGTCAGGTACTGCACCGCGACTTTGCTCAACGGCACGCCGCGCTCCAGGCCCAGCGTCTCAACCCCTTCTTTGCTGTTCAGCAGGAAGTTGATCACCTTCGCCGCCGCTTCCGGGTTTTTAGTCGATTTACCAATCGAGAGCATTTGCGCAGGTTTAAAGAACAGACCCGCGTCGGTGGCGCCCGGCAGCATCGGATAGCTGCCCAGTTCCAGCTTCGCCGGCGGCTTCAGGTTGTCGGAGTATTTGTTAATAGTGGAGTTCCACATATAGGTCCCCGCCCACTCACCCTGAATCCACGGCTTCATTTCATACATGTTGCTCTTACCGAACGAGGCATAGTACTTGGTGTCCGGCATCACGTGGCTGTCGATAAGCTTTTTATACATCTGGAAAAATTCGACCCACTGCTCTTTGCTGTAGGAGAATTTTTTGGTTTTTTCATCGATAGCCGGCTGGTTGTACTTCTGAATCATATATGAATTCAGCAGCGCCAGGGTATCCTGGTGCTCCAGCACGACCGGGTAATACTGTTTACCCAGCTTGCTCTCGAAGGTTTTACCCGCCGCCATCAGCTCGTCCCAGGTTTTCGGGTACTCGACGCCCGCTTTTTTCCAGGTCTCGTCGTTGAAGTAGAACACGCGCGCGGTGACGGAGATCGGAATACCGTTAAGCTTGCCGTCCACCGTAGTGGACTGCAGCTCTTTGGCGTCAAACTGGCTCAGGTCGATCACGTCCTTCATCTTATTCAGATCGTAGAAGCCTTCGCCGTTTTTCGAGAAGATCGGCAGCCAGTTCCAGTTGGTTTGCATCACGTCCGGCTCGGTGCCGCCGGCGATTTGCGTGGTCAGACGCGAAAGGTGACCGTCCCAGCCGGTATATTCCGCCTTCACGTTGATATCCGGATTGAGTTTATGGAACTCTTCCAGCGCCTTCAGGGTCACCTGGTGGCGGCCGTTGCCGCCCCACCATGACATACGCAGGTCGACATCCTTCGCCATGGAAGGTAACGCGGTAAGGGCCAAAGTTGCGGAGATTGCGGCGCTTAAAAGCACTTTTTTCATTTTAATACTCCAGGGTTCACAGAGAGATGTTCTGTTCAGTTTTGGCGTCAAAGATATGACACTTGTTGAGATCGAATTTGAAATGCACCTTGCGATGCAGCCCTTTCTCAATCATGGGCTTCGCTTCATCTGACGGCACGCGGGCGGTCAGTTCATAATCGGCGACCTTCAGATAGACGAAGAATTCATGGCCCATGTTTTCCACGCGTACCATTTCGCCGGTGCATGAACCTTCGGCGAACGGTTCATCGGAAATGGAGACAAACTCCGGGCGCACGCCGAAGAACACCTGCTGGTTCTTGTGGGTGTCGACCTTGCTCTGCAGCCTGTCGTTGAGCGGCAGCAGGCCATCGCCAACGGTCAGATGCAGGCGTCCCGCTTGCTCAACCAGCTGGCTGGGACGAATATTCATCTCCGGCGCGCCGATAAACCCGGCCACAAACATGTTTTTCGGCTTGTGGTAGAGGTTGTCCGGGGTATCCACCTGCATGATATGGCCCAGCTTCATCACGCAGATGCGGTCGCCCATGGTCATCGCTTCGGTCTGATCGTGGGTAACGTAAACGGTGGTCGCCGGTTTACCGGATTTCTTCAGCTGCTTGTGCAGGTCGGAAATACGGATACGCATCGAAGCGCGCAGCTTGGCGTCGAGGTTGGACAACGGTTCATCGAACAGGAACACATCCGGCTTCTTCACAATTGCGCGGCCAACCGCCACGCGCTGGGCCTGGCCGCCGGAAAGCTGGCGCGGCAGGCGGTCCAGCAGCTCTTCCAGCTCAAGGATTTTCGCCGCTTCGTTAACCTGGGCTTCAATTTGATCCTTCGGCAGCTTGCTCAGCTTGAGGCCGAAGGCGAGGTTCTCGCGCACCGTCATATGCGGATAGAGCGCGTAGTTCTGGAACACCATCGCGATACCGCGCGCTTTTGGCGCGAGGTTGTTCACGATTTTCTCGCCGATCCGCACTTCGCCGCCGCTGATGGTTTCCAGACCGGCCAGCATGCGCAGGGTGGTGGATTTGGCGCAGCCGGACGGCCCAACGATAACCATAAACTCGCCGTCCGCGATTTTCAGATCGATACCATGTACCGCCTTGAAGCCGTTGGAGTAGACCTTTTCCAGTTTGTTGAAAATAACTTCAGCCATGATATTTCCCTCTTAACCTTTAATTCCGCTGCTGGTAACGCCCTGTACGAAGTAGCGTTGTGCCAGGAAGAACACGATGATGGACGGCAGAATGGAGATGCTCGCCATTGCCAGAATTTCGTTCCACGGAGCGCCTTCCGTGACGTCGATGGACATTTTCAGCGCCAGCGCGATCGGATATTTATCCACGCTGTAGACGTAAATCAGCGGACCGATAAAGTCGTTCATCGACCACATGAACTGGAACAGCGCCACCGAGATAATCGCCGGTTTCAGAATCGGCACCACCACGTACCACAGCACCTGAATGGAGTTACAGCCGTCGATCTGCGCCGCTTCTTCCATGTCGCGCGGAACGCCGCGCAGGAACTGAATCAGCATGAAGACGAAGAACCCCTGGGTGGCGAAGGCCAGCGGCAGGTACAGCGGCAGATAGCTATTCAGCATGCCCATTTCACGGAACATCAGGTACTGCGGGATCAGCAGTACGGTGCTCGGCAGGAGCATGGTGGTGATCAGCGTGGCGAACCAGAATTTCTTCCACGGAATTTCGAAGCGGGCAAAGCCGTAGGCCACGATGGTAGAGGAGATAATGGTCAGCAGCACTTTCGGGATCACATACTTGAAGGTGTTCAGCATGTAGTGGCCGAAGTTGTACTCGGTGCCGGTTTTCCAGCCGTTGATAAAGCCATCCCAGGTCGCGTGGGCAGGCCACAGGCTCAGGGTGGTGAAGATCTCGTGGTTCGGTTTGAACGACGCCGAGAACATCCAGACCAGCGGGTAGAGCATCAGCAGGCCGACGAACAGCAGGATCACATAGCGGATACTGGCGTTGATTTTCTCACGACGCAGCGTCCTCGCGACTTCGCGTTCGGCGATGTCCCTTGCTTCAGACATGTGTTGGATATCAGCCATTTTTGCCTCCCTTATCGGCGGAGTAGAACACCCAATATTTCGAAGACTTAAACGCGATGGCGGCAAAAACTGCGACCACCAGGAACAGCACCCACGCCAGCGCCGCGCCGTAGCCCATATCGAAGTACTTAAAGGCGGTGTCGTAGATATAGAGCGAGAACAGATAGGTGGAGTAGGTCGGGCCGCCGCCGGTAATGACGTACGGGCCGGTAAACTCCTGGAACGCCTGAGTGGTCTGCATGATGAAGTTGAAGAAAATCACCGGCGTGATCAGCGGCACCGTGACCTTCATAAACATCTGCCATTTTGACGCGCCATCGATCATCGCCGCTTCATATTGTGATTGCGGAACGTTCTGCAGCGCCGCGAGGAAGATAACCATGGCCGAACCGAACTGCCAAACGCGCAGCAGGGTAACGGACATCAGCGCCAGCGAGGGCTCGCCGAGCCAGTTGACCGGATCGAAGCCGAGCACGCCAATAAAGCTGTTCAGCAGGCCATCGATAGCAAACAGCGCTCGCCACAGAACGGCAATCGCCACCGAGCTACCGAGGATGGACGGGATATAGTAGGCGGTACGGAAAAAACCGATGCCGCGCAGCTTAAAGTTGAGGACAAAAGCGATCCCCAGGGCGAAAGCCAGTTTTAACGGGATGGTTAAAAAGACATACGCGAACGTCACGCCCATGGATTTCCAGAAGAGGCCATCTTCGGTCAGCATGTAGCGATAGTTTTCGATGCCGTTAAACACCGGTGGACTCATCAAATCGTACTCAGTGAAACTGAGGAAGAAAGATGAAACAAAGGGAAAGGCGGTAAAGACTATCAGCCCTATGATATAGGGCGATATCCATGCCAATCCCAGCATTTTGTTTTCATTCATACATACCTACCTGGCTTGCGAGTTTGTAATACGGATTCGGGGTTACTGCCTTTCCCGCGGCCCGTGCCGCCGGAAAGTTAATGCGTTCCTGGTATGTCAGCGGTAAATCCTTCCCTGGCGATGGTTGATTGGTTGAAACTTTTCTTTCTTCTTATCCCTGAAGAACATGTGTTTTTTGATTTTGTCTTACCCGGCGTCCTGATTTTGTAAAACGCCGTTTTAATTTTATTTTATTGCTATTTATTACGGAGTCATTCGGTTGATCGCGGAAATGTGATCAAAGTCGAAACGATGTTTCAAAAAGGTGCTGGAGCGCGCATTTTGCAGAGATGAGAGGTCAGAGATACGGATGAGAGTCCGACGGAGAGAGGCTAGTCAGGCGAGATTGCTTGCGCTGCTAATCATTGCGGTGCGACATACTTTATGACAATTATTTGTAGCGGAAAAGTTCAGAAAATGGTGGGCATGCGCGGCATGCCCCGGGGAGGAGAGATTACTGTTGCAGAAAATCCTGACGAACGGGGGTAAAGGTATCAAGCAGCGTACCCGGCTTCAGGCACACGCAGCCGTGCATAATGTTCGGTTTCTTGTAGAGCGTATCGCCGGCGCTGACCACGTGCTTTTCATCGCCGATGGTGAACTCAAATTCGCCGGAGAGCACATAGGTGAGCTGCTCATGCGGGTGATTGTGCATCGGCCCGATAGCGCCCGCTTCAAAGTTCACTTCAACCGCCATCATCTTGCCATCGTGCGCAAGGATGCGGCGGGTGACGCCATTGCCCAGATCTTCAAGGGTGGTCTCTTTATGAAAAATAAACATCCGCTGGTCCTGTAATTAAATGAAACAATGTTTCATTTAATCTATCGCATAATCTTCTAAAAGGAAACGATCGCCTGGAGAAGTGGAAAGTCGATCACAACTTTGTTTTACTGAAACTTCACGCACGGAGGGATGATGAAAACGATTGGTCTGTTAGGCGGCATGAGCTGGGAATCGACGATTCCTTACTATCGTCTTATTAACGAAGGGATTAAAACGCGCCTCGGCGGGCTGCACTCCGCCAGCCTGCTGCTGCATAGCGTGGATTTCCACGAAATTGAAGTCTGCCAGTCCAGCGGCGACTGGGAGCGGGCGGGTGAGATCCTCGCCCGGGCGGCGCTCGGGCTACAGCAGGCGGGCGCCGAGGGGATTGTCCTGTGCACCAACACCATGCATAAGGTCGCGCAGGCCATTGAAACGCGCTGCGATGTGCCGTTCCTGCATATTGCCGATGCGACCGGCCGGGCGATTACCGCGAAGGGCCAGCGCCGCGTGGCTCTGCTGGGGACGCGCTATACCATGGAGCAGGATTTTTATCGCGGCCGCCTGCAGCAGCAGTTCGCTATCGACACGCTGATTCCAGAGGCGGAAGATCGTGAACGTATCAACCAGATCATCTTCGACGAACTGTGTCTGGGAACCTTTAGCGCAGACTCGCGCGACTACTATCTTCAGGTTATTGAGCTGCTGGCGGAGCAGGGGGCGGAAGGGGTGATTTTCGGCTGTACCGAAATCGGCCTGCTGGTGCCGGAAGAGAGCAGCCCGCTGCCGGTATTTGATACGGCCGCGATTCATGCGGCGGACGCGGTGGAATTTATGCTGTCGTAAGTACCGCTTCGAGCGGGGTGAGGATGCGCGGCATGCTCTCTTGCAGATGGCGAGCGAAAGCATCGACCAGCGCGGAGCCGGGACGGTGCAGCGGGCGCACCAGGCTAACGGTAAAAGGCACTTCAACGCTAAAACGGCGTACCACCACGCCGTTCCCGGCATAATCGAGGGCGGTGAGCGGGTTAACCACCGAAATGCCGACCCCGGCCCGCACCATCGCGCAAATGGAGGCGGCGCTGTGCGTCTCCACCACCATCCGCCGTTTGACCTGATGTTCGACAAACAGGGCATCGAGCAGCTGGCGATAGCTATCGGTGCGCGACAGGCTAATATAGTTTTCGCCGTGAAAATCCACCGGCGTCAGCGCTGGCTTTGCCGCCAGCGAATGGCCCTGCGGCAGTACGCACACTTCATTGAGGGTCAGCAGCGGCGTACGCTCGGTTCCGGCGGGGGTATGCAGGGTTTCCGTTAATCCCAGATCGTGGCGCTGGGCCGATAGCCACTCCTCCAGCAGCGGTGACTCCTGAGGGACGATTTGCAGGCTGACGTCAGGGTAGCGGGCTAAAAACGGCGCCAGCAGTAGCGGCAATAGCGATTGGGAGAAGACCGGCAGACAGGCTATCGACAGCTCCCCCTGGCGGAACTCGCGCAGGCTTTCCGCGGCGCTGACGATTCTGTCCAGGCCATACCAGGAGCGCTGGACCTCTTCAAACAGACGTAATCCCTGAACCGTAGGCTGCAGGCGCCCGCGGGTACGGGAGAATAGCGTCAACCCCAGCACCTTTTCAAAACGCGCCAGCTCGCGGCTAACGGTGGGCTGCGAGGTATGCAGCATGCGCGCGGCCTCGGTCAGATTGCCGGTGGTCATCACCGCATGGAAGATTTCAATATGGCGCAGGTTGACGGCGGGCATGGGTGTTCCTTAAGTGGCGCAAGCCATATCATTTTTGCATAGACTGGTAATAAAACGATATTTTTTATTACGTACGCGCTGTGGCGTAATCGTAAAAAACAGAGATAACGCACACACACAGCACCGGAGTTCTTTATGCCACACTCGCTTTACGCCACCGATACCGACCTGAGCGCAGAAAACCTGCTGCGTCTGCCCGCCGAGTTCGGCTGCCCGGTTTGGGTTTACGACGCGCAGATTATCCGCCGCCAGATTGCCCAGTTGAGCAAGTTCGACGTGGTGCGTTTTGCGCAGAAGGCCTGCTCCAATATCCACATTCTGCGCCTGATGTGCGAGCAGGGCGTGAAGGTCGATTCGGTGTCGCTGGGCGAGATCGAGCGCGCGCTGGCGGCGGGGTACGATCCGCATCAGCATCCGGACGATGTCGTCTTTACCGCTGACCTGATCGACGACGCGACGCTGGCGCGGGTTAAAGAACTGCAGATCCCGGTCAACGCCGGATCTATCGATATGCTGAGCCAGCTGGGCGAAGTTTCTCCTGGCCATCGCGTCTGGCTGCGCGTTAACCCGGGCTTCGGCCACGGCCATAGCCAAAAAACCAATACCGGCGGCGAAAACAGCAAGCACGGGATCTGGCACAGCCATTTAACGGCGGCGCTGGAAGTGATGCGCCGTTACCAGCTCCAGCTGGTGGGTATTCATATGCATATCGGTTCTGGGGTCGACTATGGCCACCTGGAACAGGTTTGCGGCGCGATGGTGCGACAGGTGGTTGAATTCGGCCAGGATCTGCAGGCGATCTCCGCCGGCGGTGGGCTGTCGATCCCGTATCACGAAGATGAAGAGGCGATCGACACCGATCACTACTTCGGCTTGTGGAACGCCGCGCGCGAGCAGATCGCTAAACATCTGGGTCATCCGGTGAAGCTTGAGATCGAGCCGGGTCGTTTCCTGGTGGCGGAATCCGGGGTGCTGGTTTCTCAGGTTCGCAGCGTGAAGGAGATGGGCAGCCGCCACTTCGTGCTGATTGACGCCGGGTTTAATGATTTGATGCGCCCGGCGATGTACGGCAGCTATCACCATATTACCGCTCTCGCTGCGGATGGTCGCGATCTGCGCGCCGCGGCGCAGATTGAAACCGTGGTGGCCGGGCCGCTGTGCGAATCGGGCGATGTCTTTACCCAGCAGGAAGGGGGGAAAGTGGAAACCCGCCTGCTGCCTGCGGTGGCGCCGGGGGATTATCTGGTGCTGCACGATACCGGCGCTTACGGCGCGTCGATGTCTTCTAACTACAACAGCCGTCCGCTGCTGCCGGAGGTGCTGTTCGACAACGGCAAAGCGCGGCTGATTCGTCGTCGCCAGACCATTGAAGAGCTGCTGGCGCTTGAGCTGCTGTAAAGTGGTACCCGAAGGCCTTTTGCGTTTCTGTCGGGTGGCGGCTGGCTCCTTACCCGCCCTACAGGGGATTGCGGATTTTTGTAGGCCCGGTAAGGCGTTAACCGCCACCGGGCGATTCCAGCTAATTATGTGTAATACGGGCCGGTTGTCACCGACTCGCGCAGCACCAGCTTGCCGGTAAACGGCGGTATGGTCTCGATCGGCTGACCGTTGGCAAGCTTAATGGCCTGATCGATAGCGGTGGTGATCATGTTGTCGATCGGCAAATAGACCGTCGATAGCCCCGGCTCCAGCCATTTCGCGCTCGGCGCGTCATCAAAACCAAACAGCGAAATATCCTGCGGGATCCGCAGCCCTGCCTGATGCAGCGCTTTCGACGCGCCCAGCGCCATATCATCGTTACAGGAAAACAGCGCGCTAAACGGCGTCTTCTCTTCCAGCAGCTCGCAGCACAGCTCATAGCCGCGGCTCATGGTGGAGTCACCGTATTTCACCTTCGCCGGATCCCACTTGATGCCGTGCTTTTTCAGCGCGTTACGATACCCTTCCAGGCGGGCTTTGCCCGTCGGCGTGTGCATCGGCACGGTTAAACAGGCAATATCGCGATGGCCCTGGGTAATCAGGTACTCCACCGCCTGGAACGCCGCATCCTGCTGTTCGAAGAACACGCAGCGCTCCCGCGCCTGGCTAACGTCGCGGTTAATCACCACCAGCGGCATGGCGATGGACTCAATCAGCGACATGATCTTCTTTTCGCTCATATGGCGGGTGTAGAGCACGATGGCGTCGCACTGGCGATCGGCCAGCATCTGCACCGCCTCTTCTTCACGCTCCGGCGCATCGTGGCCGTCGGTGACGATCAGCTGTTTGCCCCAGGCTTCCGTCTGGCGGGAGGCCTGCTGCAGCAGGCGACCAAAATAGAAGCCGTCAAAGGTGGAAACCACCAGACCGATGCTGTTGCTGGTGCGGTTCGCCAGCGAGCGGGCGAGAAAGTTAGGCCGATAGCCCAGCTCTTCCATCGCCTTAAAAACCTGTTGGCGGGTGCTCTCTTTCACCTGACCCGTGCCGTTCAACACGCGGGAAACCGTCGCTTTAGAGACGCCTGCGCGAATTGAGACATCCAGCATTGTAGCCATTCATCCGATTCCTGATATCACGTGGTAACCCGCAGTTTATCACAGACATTCAGGGGGATATGGCCTCATGGCGCGGCAAAAAAACCATCGCGATCACGCTTTTACAGGAATTGATCGGGTGGAAAGTAAAACCGCCAATGCGGTATGCCAATTATCGCCTTTCTGGAATACCAATGAGCGGGTTGGGAGCTTAATCACAGAACTTATTTTCACCAGTCGCTATTTTTTGGTATGCCAATAGGTGTTTGGCTGTACACCTGGTGCGCTATAAGCCCTTAAACCTGAGGTATCCTCTATGGCATTGCAGGACAAACTGATCGACTCACTGGGGAGTTTCGCCACGAAATTCAACAGCTACCGCTATATCATGGCGATAAAATCCGCTTTTATTACCCTGATGCCGGTGATCATCGTTGGCGCCTTTTCGGTGCTGATTTCCAATATGGTGCTGGATCCGAAAAACGGGCTCGCCAGCTTTCAGGCGCTCTCGTTTCTGGCGGCGCTGAAACCCATTACCAGCGCCATCAATTACGCCACCCTTAACTTTCTCAATATTGGCGCGGTCTTTCTTATCGGCATCGAACTGGGGCGGATTAACGGCATCAAGAGCCTGTTCCCCGGTCTGCTGGCGGTGATCTGCTTTATCTGCGTCACGCCGACCACCGTCGAGATGATGGTCGACGGCCAAATGCATGAAGTGAAAGATGTGCTGCTGCGCCAGTTTTCTGATACCCGCAGCCTGTTCCTCGGCATGTTTATCGCCATTCTGTCGGTGGAGATCTACTGCTGGCTGGAGGGCCGCAAGGGGCTGAAGATCAAGATGCCGGATACCGTGCCGCCCAACGTCTCGGCGTCATTTTCCGCGCTGATCCCGGCCATTATCACCACCACGGTGATTGCCACCTTTGGCTTTATTTTCCATCAGGCCACCGGCATGTACCTGTATGACGCGGTCTATCAGGTGGTGCAGCAGCCGCTGGAACGCGTGGTGCAAAGCCTGCCGGGGATCCTGCTGCTGATGTTTGTCGCGCAGCTGTTCTGGGTTATCGGCATCCACGGCAACCAGATGATCAAACCGATCCGCGAACCGCTGCTGCTGGGAGCGATCACCGTCAATATGAGCGCCTTTGAGCAGGGCAAAGAGGTGCCGAATATCATCACCATGCCGTTCTGGGATGTTTATATGAGCATTGGCGGATCGGGACTGACGATTGGCCTGCTGATCGCGGTGATGATTGCCACCAAACGTAAAGAGATGAAAGAGATCGCCAAGCTGTCGATTGGACCGGGCCTGTTCAACATCAACGAACCGGTGATTTTCGGCATGCCGATCATGCTCAACCCGATCCTCGCGATCCCCTTTATTATCACGCCGCTGGTGACCGGCAGCATCGGCTACTTCGCAACCGCCGCCGGTTTTGCCGGTAAAGCGGTGGTGATGGTGCCGTGGACCACCCCGCCGCTGATCAACGCCTGGCTCTCCACGGCGGGTTCGATGGGCGCGGTGGTGACGCAGCTTATCTGCATTCTGACCGCGGTGCTGATCTATCTGCCGTTCGTCAAAATTGCCTCCCGACGCGCGGAAAACGCCCAGCGCCAGGCGGAAAACACTCCCACCAGCCAACAGATATGAGGACACGATGACGACAGTAAGGATGGCGATCCCCCACGACTTTATCCTCGGCGCCGCCGCTTCGGCGTGGCAAACCGAGGGCTGGAGCGGCAAAAAAGAGGGCCAGGACTCCTGGCCGGATCTGTGGTACAAAAACGACCGCCACGTCTGGCATAACGGCTACGGCCCGGCGGTGGCGACCGATTTTATAAACCGCTTTCGCGAAGACGTGCAGTTGATGAAGCTGGCGGGGCTGACCCACTACCGCACGTCGATTAACTGGTCGCGCTTTCTCACCGACTATGAAAACGTCACGGTCGATGAAGACTATGCGGCGTACTACGACCAGCTCTTCGATGAACTGCTGGCCAACGGCATCGAGCCGATGATCTGCCTTGAGCATTATGAACTTCCCGGCTATTTGCTGGAGCAGTACGGCGGCTGGGCGTCGAAAAAGGTGGTTGAGCTGTTTGTGCAGTACGCGGAGAAAGTGTTCGCCCGCTATCACCACCAAGTCACGCGCTGGTTTACCTTCAATGAACCGATCGTCGTGCAGACCCGCGTTTATCTGGATGCGCTGCGCTGGCCTTACG
The DNA here is from genome assembly GCF_900200035.1 of Klebsiella grimontii. Lineage (GTDB taxonomy): Bacteria > Pseudomonadota > Gammaproteobacteria > Enterobacterales > Enterobacteriaceae > Klebsiella > Klebsiella grimontii. The sequence continues at coordinate 69,643 of NZ_FZTC01000023.1, read as the reverse complement.
AGCAGAACACCGGCACCTGGATGCAGTGGAATCACCACAAGGTGCTGGCGACGGCAAAAGTGGTCCGGCTGTTTCGCGAGAAAGGCTATCGCGGCACGGTCGGCTGCATTCTTAACCCGGAGGTCACCTACCCGCGTTCAAACGCGCCGCACGACGTTCGCGCCGCCGAACGCTACGATCTGTTTTATAACCGGGTTTTCCTCGATCCGCTGGTCCACGGCGTCTACCCGCCCGAGCTGTTGACCCTGCTCGAACAGCACCACGTCTCATGGGATTATGACGCGCAAGAGCTGGCGCTTATCCGCGAAAACACCGTCGATGAGCTGGGGATTAACCTTTACTACCCGCATCGCGTCAAAGCCCCCTCGCGCGCCTGGCATCCGCAGACGCCGTTCCACCCGGCTTACTATTATGAGCCCTTTGAGCTACCGGGGCGGCGGATGAATAGCTCTCGCGGCTGGGAAATTTATCCGCAAATCGTTTTTGATATGGCGATGCGGATCAAGCAGGACTATCGCAATATTCCGTGGTTTGTGGCGGAAAGCGGCATGGGCGTGGAAAACGAAGGGCAGTTTCGCAATCGCGAAGGCGCCATCGCCGACGACTACCGGATCCGTTTTATCAGCGAGCATCTGTGGCAAACGCTGCGCGCGAGGGAAGCGGGGGCCAACTGTCACGGCTACATGCTGTGGGCCTTTACCGACAACGTTTCGCCGATGAACGCGTTTAAAAATCGCTACGGGCTGATTGAAATCGATTTACAAAATAATCGTGCCCGGCGGCCCAAGGCTTCCGCCAGCTGGTTCCGTAAGCTAGGCGAGAGTCGCGAATTGACGCTGGATATTGACGATGAGTGGCGCTAGGCGGACGGAAATTTTGCTAAGATAGCGGCCGATATTGACTCGCAGGTTCATAACGCACAGGTGATATTGTGGAGAAGGCTATCATTCCGCCGGAAAAGAAACCCTACCAGGAAATAGGTGATGATTTACGCGCACAGATTGCGCAGGGGCGCTACCCCATCGGGTCGCGCCTGCCGCCGGAACGCAATATCGCCGAGACCTACGGCGTGAGCCGGACCATCGTCCGCGAAGCGCTGCTGATGCTGGAGCTGCAGGGGACGGTCGATATTCGCCAGGGCTCCGGGGTGTATGTCATGCGCATCCCGCACGAGGACGATAGCGAGGAAGAACAGATGCTGAGTAGCGACGTCGGGCCGTTCGAAATCCTGCAGGCCCGCCAGCTGCTGGAGAGCAATATCGCCGCCTTTGCTGCCAAAATGGCGACCCGCGCCGATATCGATAACCTGAAGCGCATTATCGAGCAGGAGCAGCGGGCCATTGCCGCCAACGATACCAGCCAGGATAACGCCCGTCTGTTTCACCTGGTGCTGGCCGGGGCGACGCAAAATCAGATGCTGCTGGCGACGGTCGAGCGTATCTGGCTGCAGATGGACAGCAGCCCGCTGTGGCAGCAGTTCAACGTGCATATCGCCAGCCGGGCGTACCGGCTGAAGTGGCTCGGCGACCGGCAAACGCTCCTCGCCGCTCTGCGCCGACGCGATGTGATGGGGGCCTGGCAGGCAATGTGGCAGCATCTTGAAAACGTCAAAAACAGCCTGCTGGAGCTCTCCGATGAAGACGCGCCGGACTTTGACGGCTATCTGTTTGAATCGGTCCCAATTTTTCAGGGGAAGCTGGTGTGATCATTCAGCCCCTCCACGCCGCGCCGCAGCACGCTTCACGGGTGACGGAATGGCTATGGCAGGCTTTTGGCGGTGAAACGCTGCCGCAGGCGTTCTTCGCCAGCATTGTCGGGCATAGCCAGACCCCGGGGGCGCTGCCGATAACCTTTATTGCCGCTGAAGGGGAGATGCTGCTGGGCACCGTCGGCCTGTGGCGCTGCGATTTAATCAGCCGTCAGGATCTCTATCCGTGGATGGCGGCGCTCTACGTGGCTCCTGAAGCGCGCGGGCGGGGGGTGGCGGGGAAACTACAGCAGCACGTTATCGGCTATGCCCGAACGCAGGGCTATAGCGAGCTGTTTCTCTACTCCGCCTGCCGCGATTTTTATGAACGTTTCGGCTGGCAGTATATCGGCGAAGGCCTGGATTATCCGGCCGTCGCCGTCAGTTTATACCGCTACGATTTATCGCTCTCGAGAGGCGCAATCACCGAGTGACGGCGGACCAGCGTGGGGCTGAAAAGGTGGGTAATCTCCGGCGGCGGGCGATGTTCCGCCAGCGCTAACGCCAGCTCCGCGGCCTGCGTCGCCATGGTGACAATCGGATAGCGTACGGTGGTCAAACGCGGGCGCACGTAGCGCGAAATCAGCACATCATCAAAGCCAATCAGCGAAATCTCGCGCGGCACATCAATCCCGTTATCGTTTAATACGCCCATTGCGCCGGCGGCCATTGAGTCGTTATAGCAGGCGACGGCGCTGAAGTTTCTGCCGCGGCCCAGCAGCTCGGTTATGGCCTGTTCTCCGCCGCTCTCATCGGGTTCGGCAAAGGTCACCAGGCGATCGTTACACGGCAGATCGCTCTCTTTTAACGCCGCGTAGTAGCCCTGCAGGCGGTCTTCGGCATCGGAAATAGCGTGGTTTGAGCAGAGATAGCCGATGCGGGTGTGCCCCTGCTGAATCAGGTGGCGGGTCGCGAGCCATGCGCCGTAGCGGTCATCCAGCGCAACGCAGCGCTGCTCGAAGCCGGGGAGGATGCGGTTAATCAGCACCATGCCGGGAATTTGCTTCATCAGCGAGGCCAGTTCGTCATCGGGGATGATTTTGGCGTGGACCACCAGCGCGGCGCAGCGGTGGCGAATCAGCTGTTCGATCGCCTGGCGCTCTTTATGGAGGTTGTGATAGCCGTTACCGATCAGCAAAAAATTACCGGTATTGTAGGCGACCTGCTCGACGGCTTTCACCATCGCGCCGAAGAAGGGGTCGGAGACATCACCTACCACCAGGCCGACGGTTTCCGTTGACTGCTGCGCCAGCGCGCGGGCGTTGGCGTTGGGATGATAATTTAGCGTTTCCATCGCGGCGCCTACCGACTGGCGCGACGCTTCGCTGGCTTTCGGTGAATTGTTGATAACGCGGGAGACGGTAGCGACGGAAACTCCTGCGAGCCGGGCTACATCCTTAATAGTCGCCATACCAGGCCTTTTTTAGGGTAAGCGTTTACATAACGTTTATGTTACGGGAAAGCGCGGCAGATTCAAGGCTTGCGACTTTTGGGTTCATGCAATTGTGACGCAGATTAGCGTTGCGGGTGAAATAGTTACCCACAGGCGAGCGGAGAATGATTCCGGGAAACGACAATTCACACCTTTGCTTACACTTTGCGATTGGCTGTTGCGAATGTTCGCTGGTTTACCCATTCATTGCATTGATACTCTGGCTATCCCAGAGGTATTGATAGGTGGAGTCAACTTCAGGTTGACCACTTAATTACACCAGCCTGCGCAGATGCGCAGGTTTTTTTTTGCCCGCCGTTGGCCATTGTTACAGTTCGCGAAAAAAGTAATAACTGGTTGCACTTAGGCTCATTCACTTGCGTTTTATGGCTGGCGCCAGCGGCGGAAAAAACGAGACAATCAGGATCCCAGAGGTATTGATTGGTGAGTTTTTTAAGTACGCTTTTCGTACTGATTATCTTGCACCGACCTGCGCGGATGCGCAGGTTTTTTTTGTCCTGAATTCCGCTCCTCCTGGTGCATTTTCCGCCCCTTCTCATGTAACCTGCTTTGACTGATTAACCGGTCAAACGGAGTTGTTATGCTTTTGGGATTTTTTAGACTGCTTTTCAAAGGATTGTATCGGGTAAGGCTTACCGGTGACACGCAGGCGTTGTACCAGCAAAAGGTACTGATCACCCCAAACCATGTCTCTTTTATTGACGGCGTACTGCTGGCGCTTTTCCTGCCGGTGCGCCCGGTCTTCGCGGTCTATTCCTCAATCAGCGATCGCTGGTTTATGCGCGCGCTAAAGCCGATTATTGATTTTGTGCCGCTGGACCCGACCAAACCGATGTCGATAAAGCATCTGGTCCGCCTGATTGAGCAGGGGCGTCCGGTGGTGATTTTCCCGGAAGGGCGAATCTCGGTGAGCGGTTCACTGATGAAAATTTACGACGGCGCCGCCTTTGTGGCGGCGAAGTCACAGGCGACTATTGTGCCGCTGAGAATCGAAGGTGCTGAATTAACTCCCTTCAGCCGCCTGAAAGGGCTGGTCAAACGCCGTCTGTTCCCGCGCATTCAGCTGCACCTGCTGCCGCCGACGCATCTGCCAATGCCCGATGCGCCTCGCGCCCGCGAGCGGCGTAAAATTGCCGGTGAAATGCTGCATCAGATCATGATGGAAGCGCGGATGGCGGTGCGCCCGCGCGAAACGCTGTATGAGTCGCTGCTGGCGGCCCAGGACCGCTTCGGCGCGCGCAAAAACTGCGTGGAAGATATCAATTTTCAGCCGGACACCTACCGTAAGCTGCTGACCAAAACCCTCTTCGTGGCGCGCATTCTGGAAAAATACAGCGCCCAGGGCGAAAAAATCGGCCTGATGTTGCCGAACGCCGGAATTAGCGCGGCGGTGATTTTCGGCGCGATTGCCCGCGGGCGGATCCCAGCGATGATGAACTATACCGCCGGGGTCAAAGGCCTGAGCAGCGCCATTACCGCCGCGGAAATCAAAACCATCTTTACCTCACGCACCTTCCTCGATAAAGGCAAACTCTGGCACCTGCCGGAGCAGCTGACCCAGGTGCGCTGGGTGTTCCTCGAAGATTTAAAAGGCGACGTCACCGCCGTCGATAAGCTGTGGATTTTTGCTCACCTGATGATGCCGAAGCTGGCTCAGGTTAAGCAGCAGCCGGAAGACGCGGCGATGATCCTCTTTACCTCCGGCTCGGAAGGCAATCCGAAAGGGGTGGTGCATAGCCATAAAAGCCTGCTGGCCAACGTCGAACAAATTAAAACCATTGCCGACTTTACCGCGAACGACCGCTTTATGTCGGCGCTGCCGCTGTTTCACTCCTTTGGCCTGACGGTTGGCCTACTGACGCCGCTGTTTACCGGCGCGGAAGTGTTCCTCTATCCCAGCCCGCTGCATTATCGCGTGGTGCCGGAGCTGGTGTACGACCGAAACTGTACCGTGCTGTTCGGCACCTCCACCTTCCTTGCCAACTACGCCCGCTTCGCGAATCCGTATGATTTTTACCGCCTGCGCTACGTTGTCGCCGGGGCGGAGAAGCTGCAGGAGAGCACGAAGCAGATCTGGCAGGACAAGTTTGGTCTGCGCATTCTTGAAGGCTACGGCGTCACCGAATGCGCGCCGGTAGTCTCGATCAACGTGCCGATGGCGGCGAAAGTGGGCACCGTTGGCCGCATTCTGCCGGGGATGGATGCGCGTCTGCTGGCGATGCCGGGAATTGAAGAAGGGGGCCGTTTGCAGCTTAAAGGGCCAAACATTATGAACGGCTATCTGCGGGTGGAAAATCCTGGGGTACTGGAAGCGCCAGCGGCGGAAAATCAGCACGGCGAAGTTGAGGCCGGCTGGTACGACACCGGAGATATCGTCAGCTTTGACGAGCAGGGCTACGTGCGGATTCAGGGCCGCGCGAAGCGCTTTGCCAAAATCGCCGGTGAGATGGTGTCGCTGGAGATGGTCGAACAGGTGGCGCTGGCGGTTTCGCCGGACAAAATGCACGCTACGGCGATTAAACAGGATGCCAGCAAAGGCGAGGCGCTGGTGCTGTTTACTACCGATAATGAAATGAATCGTGAAAAACTGCTGCGCTATGCCCGTGAACACGGCGTACCGGAGCTGGCGGTACCGCGCGACATTCGCTGGCTCAAGCAGCTCCCGGTTCTGGGCAGCGGCAAGCCGGACTTTGTCACCCTTAAAGGCATGGTTGAACAGACGGAAGATTCGGATGAGTGAGTCAGTACACACTAACGGTTCGCTGTATTCGAAAGGGATGATGGCGGTTATCTGCGCCCAGTTTCTTTCGGCGTTTGGCGATAACGCGCTGCTGTTCGCTACCCTGGCGCTGATGAAGCAGCTGTTCTATCCGGAGTGGAGCCAGCCGGTATTACAGATGTTGTTTGTGGGCGCTTACATTCTCTTCGCGCCGTTTGTCGGACAGTTTGCCGATAGCTTTGCCAAAGGGCGGGTAATGATGGCGGCTAACGGCCTGAAGCTGGTCGGCGCGGGCTGTATCTGCTTCGGCGTGAATCCGTTTATTGGCTATACGCTGGTGGGTATCGGCGCCGCCGCCTATTCTCCGGCTAAATACGGCATTCTCGGCGAGCTGACCACCGGCGATAAGTTAGTGAAAGCGAACGGCCTGATGGAGTCATCGACCATTGCGGCGATCCTGCTCGGCTCAATGGCGGGCGGTATCCTCGCCGACTGGCACGTCGTGGCGGCGCTCAGCGTCTGCGCGGTGGTGTACGCCGGGGCGGTGGTCGCCAACCTGTGGATCCCGAAGCTGCCGGCGGCTCGCCCCGGACAGTCGTGGCGCTTCAGGCCGATGACCCACAGCTTCTTTAGCGCCTGTACGACGCTATGGCGCAACGGTGAGACGCGCTTTTCGTTAGTCGGCACCAGCCTGTTCTGGGGGGCGGGCGTGACGCTGCGCTTTCTGCTGGTGCTGTGGGTCCCGGTGGCGCTGGGCATTACCAGCAACGCCATGCCGACTTACCTTAACGCGATGGTGGCGGTGGGGATCGTACTGGGGGCCGGCGCGGCGGCGAAGCTGGTGACGCTGGAAACGGTGTCGCGCTGTATGCCTGCCGGGATATTGATTGGCGTGGCGGTTATCTTTTTCGCCATCCAGCAGGCGCTGCTGCCGGCGTTTGCTCTGCTGCTGCTGCTCGGGGCGTTCGGGGGCTTCTTTATCGTGCCGCTGAACGCGCTGCTTCAGGAGCGCGGCAAACATACGGTCGGCGCGGGTAACGCTATCGCGGTGCAAAACCTCGGTGAAAACGTGGCGATGCTGCTGATGCTGGGCCTCTATTCGCTGGCGGTGAGCATCGGCATTCCTGTCGTCGGCGTGGGGATTGGCTTTGGTACGGTGTTTGCTCTGGCGATCGCCGCCCTGTGGATTTGGGGACGGCGTAAATAATCTCCCGGAGGCGGCGCGTTGCGCCTGCCCGGGCTACAAAACCGCACGAACGTGTAGCCCGGACAGATGCGCAGCATCGCCTCCGGGAAAGCGGCCAGCGCGGTTGCGCAATTTCGTCGCCCGGGTACGGGAAATATCCCCGGCTAAGCGCAGAGGGAGTAGCCCGGATAAGGAGTTAGCCGCAATCCGGGCGCTTTTACGGCCTTACGGCGCCGGGTAGGTATAAACCTGATGCACCGCTTCAATCTCGGCTAAAACCTCTGCGCTCAGATCCAGATGCAGGCTTTCGACATTGGTCTTAAGCTGCTCCATGGTCGTTGCGCCGAGCAGGGTGCTGGCGACAAAAGGCTGACGACGCACGAAGGCCAGCGCCATCTGCGCCGGATCAAGATTGTGCCGCCTGGCGATATCGACATAGGCCGCCACTGCTTTTTGCGTTTGCTCGCCGCTGTAGCGCGTAAAACGGCTGAACAGCGTATTGCGCGCGCCCGCCGGTTTCGCGCCGTTGAGGTATTTCCCGGTCAGCGTACCGAACGCCAGACAGGAATAGGCCAGCAGCTCAACGCCCTCATACTGGCTGACTTCCGCCAGCCCCACTTCATAGCTGCGGTTCACCAGGCTGTACGGGTTCTGAATCGTCACGATGCGCGGCAGATCGTGCTTATCCGCCAGATGGAGATAGCGCATCACGCCAAACGCCGTTTCGTTGGAGACGCCAATATAGCGAATCTTACCGGCGCGCTGGAATTCGGCCAGCGCGTCCAGCGTATCCAGCAGGGTGACGACCGGCGCGGAATCGGCCCAGGTGTAGCCCAGCTTGCCGAAACAGTTGGTCGGGCGCTGCGGCCAGTGGACCTGATAGAGGTCGAGATAATCGGTCTGCAGACGCTTCAGGCTGTCGTGCAGCGCATCGCGGATGTTTTTGCGATCCAGCTTGTGGTCAGGACGAATGCTGCTGTCGTTATTGCGGGCAGGGCCGCTGACTTTAGAGGCGACAACCAGCTTTTCGCGATTGCCGCGCTTCGCCAGCCAGTTGCCGACGTAGGTTTCCGTCAGGCCCTGGGTTTCCGGGCGCGGCGGGACGGGATACATTTCAGCGACATCAATCAGGTTAATGCCCTGACTAACCGCGTAATCAAGCTGCTCGTGCGCGTCTGCCTCGCTATTCTGCTCACCAAACGTCATTGTGCCCAGCCCCAGCGTGCTGATCTCAAGAGAACTGTGTGGGATACGGTGATACTGCATAGCCGGCTTCCTTTTTTTATCAACAAGGTCAGGCGTTCCCCGACAAAGGAATATAAAAATGGCAGAGGGGGAGAAAAAGGGGAAGTAAAAAATCAAAAAAGCCGGGTTGACGCGCTCCGGCCCGCTTAATCCTGGCGGGCAGATCCGGTATGTCCCGACTCTTTTCTTAAATCTGAAGAATAATGAAAGCTGCTCAACCCGGCGATAAAGGAGACATCGCTGCCTGTCGGCGGGTCTTAACGTTTAATAATCTGCGAAACGTCGTCACGATTGATCTGCATTTTATTACCCTGCTGATCTTCGTAGCTGATAAGGCCGGTATCGTCATCTATGGCGGGCTTACCGTCGGTCAGAATCATGCGACCATCTTTGGTTGCCATGACGTAATCGCTGCTGCAACCGGAAACCGAGAACGCCAGTCCTACGGCGGAAATCAATACTGCCCATTTTTTCATCGTTATCACCCCTATTATAGCCGCACCTCGTACCAGTATATTAATAGCCTGATTTATGAGACATAAAAAGCAGTTAAGTCTTAAAAAAGGATTGCAGCCCGTTTCAGGGCTGCATTTTAGCGGGCTACAGCGGATTTTTTTTATTGCGCAGCAGGTTGAGACTTTCAACCGCAATCGAAAAGAACATCGCGAAATAGATGTAGCCTTTCGGCACGTGCACGTCGAAACTTTCGAGCATCAGCGTGAAGCCGACGAGGATCAAAAACGACAGCGCCAGCATTTTCACCGACGGATGGCGGTCAACAAAATCGCCTATCGGACGGGCGGCGACCATCATCACCAGCACCGCGATGACCACTGCCGCCATCATGATAAACAGATGGTCTGATAGCCCGACGGCGGTGATCACCGAATCAAGACTGAAAATAATATCCAGCAGCATAATCTGCACGATGGCGCCCATAAAGGAATGGACGTTGGTTTTCAGCCCTTCTTCTTCACCTTCGATCGATTCGTGAATCTCTTTACTCGCCTTCCAGATCAGGAACAGCCCGCCCAGCAGGAGGATCAGATCGCGAAACGAGATCTCCTGGCCTAGCACGGTAAAGAGCGGATTGGTGAGCTTGACGACCCACGCGATTGACGCCAGCAGCGCCAGACGCATGATCATCGCACCCATTAGCCCAATGCGGCGAGCGTGAGCCCGTTGCGCCGTGGGCAGCTTAGCGACCACCAGAGAGAGGAAAATAATATTATCGATCCCGAGCACTATCTCCAGCAGCGTCAGCGTACCAAGCGCCAGCCAGGCGTTAGGATCGGTTACCCATGCAAATAACATCGTTCAAAGTCCTGCAAAATAGAAAGATGCGATTATATGCAACCGTCACGACAGAACAAAAAAATAATCATCTGCAGGCCGTTATTTAGGAGGAGAGAAGAAAATGGCGGGCCAGCAGGGCGGCGGTAAAGTTTTTCTTCAGGTAGAAACCGCGCGGTAAGGTGAGGATCGGCTCGCCGCGGGCGCCTACGGCCTCGGTCAGCGCTTTGCTGTTTGCCGCTTTCGGGCGCAGCTGCAGCACTTCGCCGTGGCGGGCGGTAATGCGTTCGACCTGGCCAAGCACGATCAGATCCATCAGCTCTTCCCAGTCCATCCGCAGTTGGCGATCTTCTTCTTCGCTGGGGCTCCACAGCAGCGGAGCGCCGACGCGGCGATCGGCCAAAGGGATCGTACGCTCGCCCTCTACCGGCACCCACAGCACGCGCTTGAGCTTATGGCGCACGTGGCTGCTCTCCCAGGTCACGCCGCTGTTGCCGGTGAGCGGCGCGACGCAGACGAAGGTGGTTTCCAGCGGGCGGCCTGAAGAATCGATGGGGATCGTTTTCAGCTCGACGCCGAGGGCGGCGAAATCCTGCTCCGGCTTGCTGCCTGCGCTGGCGCCCAGCCATATCTCCAGCAGAATGCCGATCCAGCCTTTATCGCGTTTTAAATCGAGCGGAATCGGAATCCCGGCAAGCTGGGCCAGTTCACCCAGCGAATAGCCTGCCAGCTGCTGCGCCTGAGCCAGAAGCTGCTCCTGGCTTTGCGGAGGGGATAAGAGCGGCGCGATGGTCGGCATAACGTAAAACCTCTGACTAAAAAGTGAGCAGTAATTTCATCCGTTGTGGATAGAGTTTACCTTTTCTTGAGTAAGTATGACAATTTGATGATTCGTATGACTTTTTTTTCGTTTTTTTGCCGCGGTGAAAATGGTGAAACGGGGTTTTCCAGAACTGGTCACCGACAATGAACAGGATCTTACACCCTGTTATCCACAGAAAAATGGGATAACTGGGGAAAAGCCCCACTACTGTTTCCATTTACAGCCTTGACGTGAGAGGAAAATCGAGTTTTTAGACAAAATATGCCCAGCTCGCTTGCGTAATCTGTGGATAAAACCAACATTGCTCGATCTTTCATCAGTTCCAGGATCGCTTATGTGATGATCATCACGTTATACTGTGAATTATGAAATTTAAACATGCTAACATAATGAAAATTAGGTCATTATTATTAAGGGTTATGACTACGCCGTTCGGATGATTCCGGGTTTTCCCTGGTTAATTCCATACTTCTTCACAACTCTATCCACAGAAAAAGTGAATAAAATCGTCCGGGTATGGCTTTCGCTGTTTATAACTCTGGGTATTACTGTGAGTTATTCAAATGTTATTCGAACTCATCGCTCTCACAGAGTGGTTTACCGTTTCCAGCGAGTGTGAAACAATCATTCACATTGAAGCTTATTTTGAGGTAGTCCGGTGATTGATGACGATGGCTACCGCCCAAATGTCGGTATTGTAATCTGTAATCGCCAGGGCCAGGTTATGTGGGCCAGGCGCTATGGTCAGCACTCGTGGCAGTTCCCGCAAGGGGGCATAAATCCAGGAGAATCAGCAGAGCAGGCGATGTATCGGGAATTGTTCGAAGAAGTGGGGTTAAGCCGTAAAGATGTGCGGATCCTTGCTTCAACCCGTAACTGGTTGCGTTACAAATTGCCTAAACGTTTGGTGCGTTGGGACACAAAGCCGGTATGTATCGGCCAGAAACAGAAGTGGTTTCTCCTGCAATTGATCGGCAGCGATGCGGATGTCAATATGCAAACCAGCAGTACACCTGAGTTTGATGGCTGGCGATGGGTAAGCTACTGGTACCCGGTGCGCCAGGTGGTGTCGTTTAAGCGCGACGTATACCGCAGGGTGATGAAAGAGTTCGCCAGCGTCACAATGGCGCTGGCGGAAAGCACGCCTAAGCCGCAAAGCGCGCCTGCATATCGACGTAAAAGAGGTTAAGCCACGCACATTATGCTCACTCGGTTGCGAGAAATAGTCGAGAAGGTCGCGAGTGCGCCGCGTTTAAACGAGGCGCTGGATATCCTGGTCACCGATATCTGCGCCGCGATGGAGACGGAAGTCTGTTCGGTTTATCTGGCTGACAATGACCGACGCTGTTATTACCTGATGGCGACGCGCGGGTTGAAAAAGCCCCGCGGGCGCATCGTTGCGCTCGCTTTTGACGAAGGTCTGGTGGGCCTGGTGGGCCGCCTGGCGGAACCCATTAACCTCGCCGACGCGCAAAAGCACCCCAGCTTTAAATACATTCCCGCAGTAAAAGAGGGCCGTTTTCGCGCCTTCCTCGGCGTGCCGATTATCCAGCGGCGTCAGCTGCTCGGCGTGCTGGTCGTACAGCAGCGCGAACTGCGCCAGTTTGATGAAAGCGAAGAGTCATTTCTGGTCACCCTGGCTACGCAAATCGCCGGCATTCTCTCTCAGTCCCAGCTAAACGCGCTGTTTGGTCAATATCGTCAGACCCGCATCCGCGCGCTGCCCGCTTCGTCAGGCGTGGCGATTGCCGAAGGCTGGATGGACGTCAGCCTGCCGCTGATGGAGCAGGTGTATGAAGCCTCGACGCTCGATACCGCTTCCGAGCGCGAGCGGCTGACTGGCGCGCTGGAAGAGGCGGCGAACGAATTTCGCCGCTACAGCAAGCGCTACGCTGCCGGCGCGCAAAAAGAGACGGCGGCCATCTTTGACCTCTATTCGCACCTGCTTTCCGACGCGCGTCTGCGCCGCGAACTGTTCGCCGAAGTCGATAAAGGCGCGGTGGCCGAATGGGCGGTGAAGAAGATTATCGAGAAGTTTGCCGAACAGTTTGCCGCGCTCAGCGACGGCTATCTGAAAGAGCGCGCGGGCGATCTGCGCACGCTGGGCCAGCGGCTGCTTTTCCATCTTGATGATAGTATTCAGGGGCCAAACACCTGGCCGGAGCGTATCGTACTGGTGGCGGATGAACTGTCGGCCACCACCTTAGCGGAGGTTCCTCAGGATCGTTTAGCCGGCGTGGTGGTGCGCGATGGCGCGGCCAACTCGCATGCCGCGATTATGGTGCGCGCGCTGGGGATCCCGACGGTAATGGGCGCGGATATTCAGCCTTCGCTGCTGCACGGGCATACCCTGATTGTCGACGGCTATCGCGGCGAGCTATTGGTCGACCCGGAGCCGGTGCTGCTGCAAGAGTATCAGCGCCTGATCAGCGAAGAGAACGAGCTTAGTCGCCTGGCTGAGGACGATCTTGAACGCGCTTCTGAACTGAAAAGCGGCGAGCGGGTAAAAGTGATGCTCAACGCGGGCCTCAGCCCTGAGCACGAAGAAAAGCTCGGCAATTTCGTCGACGGTATCGGCCTTTACCGTACCGAAATCCCCTTTATGCTGCAAAGCGGCTTCCCGTCTGAAGAGGAGCAGGTTGCCCAGTATCAGGGCATGCTGCAGATGTTCAACGAGAAATCGGTCACCCTGCGCACGCTGGATATCGGGGCGGATAAACAGCTGCCGTATATGCCGATCAGCGAAGAGAATCCGTGCCTTGGCTGGCGCGGAATTCGGATCACGCTCGATCAGCCGGAGATCTTTCTGGTGCAGGTCCGCGCGATGCTGCGCGCCAACGCGGCGACCGGAAACCTCAGTATCCTGCTGCCGATGGTCACCAGTCTCGATGAAGTGGATGAGGCCCGTCGCCTGATCGATCGCGCCAGCCGCGAAGTGGAAGAGATGATCGGCTACGCCATTCCCCGTCCGCGTCTCGGCGTGATGCTGGAAGTGCCGTCGATGGTGTTTATGCTGCCGCAGCTGGCGAATCGCGTCGATTTTATCTCCGTTGGCACCAACGACCTGACCCAGTACATTCTGGCGGTGGATCGCAACAATACCCGGGTCGCCAGTATGTACGACAGCCTGCATCCGGGCGTTTTGCGGGCGCTGGCGATGATTGCCCGCGACGCCGAGCGTTTTGGTATCGACCTGCGCCTGTGCGGCGAAATGGCGGGCGATCCGATGTGCGTGACGATCCTGATCGGGATGGGCTATCGCCATCTGTCGATGAACGGTCGTTCGGTGGCGAGGGTGAAATATCTGCTGCGGCGTATCGATATTAATGAGGCTCAGGAGCTTTCCCAACGTAGCCTGGACGCGCAGATGACCGCCGAAGTGCGCCATCAGGTCGCGGCTTTTATGGAGCGACGCGGACTCGGCGGCCTGATTCGCGGCGGCCGGTAGCGGAGTCTACAGTTTGCGGGTTGGGTAGCCCGGACAGGCGCAGCGCGCCGCCTCCGGGAATGCTCAGCCGCGTATTCGCATTCGTATACATATCTTTTACATGTCCGGCGCGGATCGCCCTTCGCGCTTATGCTATCATTCGCAGCCTTTGGAGCGCCCGTTTCAAACGCGCGCGAACGATCCCCGCTGTCCACTTTCGGCGGAATAACAAGTGTTTATGGTGACAGATGAATAGTGGCTACCTGCATTTTCCGGAGTTTGATCCGGTAATTTTTTCCATTGGACCGGTCTCCCTCCACTGGTACGGCCTGATGTACCTGGTCGGGTTTATTTTTGCGATGTGGCTGGCCACCCGTCGGGCCAATCGTCCGGGCAGCGGCTGGACAAAAAACGAAGTGGAAAACCTGCTGTACGCCGGCTTCCTCGGGGTTTTCCTCGGCGGGCGTCTTGGCTATGTCTTCTTCTACAACCTGCCGGTGTTCCTCGACGATCCGCTCTATCTGTTCCGCGTCTGGGACGGCGGTATGTCCTTCCACGGCGGCCTGATCGGCGTGATTCTGGTGATGATCATTTTCGCCAAACGCACCAAGCGCACCTTCTTCCAGGTTTCCGACTTCATTGCGCCGCTGATTCCGTTTGGCCTCGGCGCCGGGCGTCTGGGCAACTTTATTAACGGCGAACTGTGGGGCCGCGTCGATCCGAACTTCCACTACACCATGATTTTCCCCGGCTCTCGGGCGGAAGATCTGGCGCTGCTGCCGTCGCATCCTGAGTGGCAATCGCTGTTCGATACCTACGGCGCGCTGCCGCGTCACGCTTCGCAGCTCTATGAGCTGGCGCTGGAAGGCGTCGTGCTGTTCCTGATCCTGAACCTGTTTATCCGCAAGCCGCGTCCGGCCGGTTCGGTTTCCGGTCTGTTCCTGATTGGCTACGGTCTGTTCCGCATCATCGTGGAGTTCTTCCGCCAGCCCGATGCGCAGTTCACCGGCGGCTGGGTACAGTACATCAGCATGGGGCAGATTCTTTCGATCCCGATGGTGCTTGCGGGTATCATCATGATGGTCTGGGCGTACCGTTGTCGTCCGCAGCAACAAAATTCTTGAGGAACCATGAAACAGTATCTTGATTTGATGCAGAAAGTGCTCGACGAGGGCACGCAAAAAAATGACCGCACCGGTACCGGCACCGTCTCTATCTTCGGCCACCAGATGCGTTTTAACCTGCAGGAAGGATTCCCGTTGGTGACGACCAAGCGCTGTCATTTACGCTCCATCATCCATGAACTGCTGTGGTTCCTGCAGGGTGACACCAACGTGGCGTATCTGCACGAAAACAACGTCACCATCTGGGACGAGTGGGCGGATGAAAACGGCGATCTGGGGCCGGTCTACGGCAAGCAGTGGCGTTCCTGGCCCGCGCCGGACGGCCGTCATATCGACCAGATTAGCACGGTGATGGAACAGCTGAAAAACGACCCGGATTCGCGTCGGATTATCGTCTCGGCATGGAACGTCGGCGAGCTGAACAAAATGGCGCTGGCCCCGTGCCACGCGTTCTTCCAGTTCTACGTCGCCGACGGCAAGCTCTCCTGCCAGCTCTATCAGCGCTCGTGCGACGTGTTCCTCGGCCTGCCGTTTAATATCGCCAGCTACGCGCTGCTGGTGCATATGGTGGCGCAGCAGTGCGACCTCGAAGTGGGCGACTTTGTCTGGACCGGCGGCGACACGCACCTGTACAGCAACCACATGGAGCAGACGCACCTGCAGCTGAGCCGCGAACCGCGCGCGCTGCCGAAGCTGGTCATCAAACGCAAGCCGGCTTCGATTTTCGACTACCGTTTTGAAGACTTCGAAATCGAAGGCTACGACCCGCACCCGGGGATTAAAGCGCCAGTGGCGATTTAACCCGGAAGTGACGACGAAAACCGGCGCCTGCGAGCGCCGGTTTTTTTATGCGCCAGCCAGGCCAAACGGCGCGGTAACCCACTGCCAGACGGCGTTTTTGCGAGCAGGTTTCCTGCGTCTCTGCAACCCGTTGCAATACCATAAATACTCTCCGAAGCGCGACGCAAACCCGTATTTTACCGTTCGAATAAAGCCTCAATGCTGCGCATACTCGGGCCATGAACAGAGAACATGGCTACACCCTGATTGAAACCCTGGTCACGATGGTCGTGGTC
This sequence comes from Klebsiella grimontii, assembly GCF_900200035.1. Classification (GTDB taxonomy): domain Bacteria; phylum Pseudomonadota; class Gammaproteobacteria; order Enterobacterales; family Enterobacteriaceae; genus Klebsiella; species Klebsiella grimontii. Next base: position 53,550 of record NZ_FZTC01000023.1, on the reverse strand, counting down.
GTCATTCTTGGCGCCAGCGGGCTGTACGGCTGGCAGAGCTGGCAACGGCAGCAGCGCCTGTGGCAAACCGCCTGTCAGGTCCGCGACTACCTGGTGCTGCTACGCGATGACGCCAACTGGCACAACCGCGATAGAGTGTTAAGCATCGGCCAGGGCGCGGCGGGCTGGTGCCTGAGCGCCAGCGGGCCGATGGCCGACTGTAGCGTCAGGAACGCTTTCACGCTGCAACCGCTCTGGCCGGAGGTTTCGCTCAGCGCGATGACGCCGGGGCTGGGATTTTATGGCCTGCGTAATACCGCCTGGGCCGGACATATCCGCCTGCAAAGCGCGGCCGGCGGCTGGAACATAATCGTTTCAAATTGGGGACGAATCCGCCTCTGTCGCGGCGAGGAGACGGCATCATGCCTGTAACATGCCGCGGTTTTTCGCTACCGGAAACGCTGATCGCGATGGCTATCAGCTCCGTGCTGCTGCTCGGCAGCGCGCGTTTTCTCCCGGCGCTGCAGTGGGCTACGCTTCGCCAGACCCGCCAGCAGTCGCTGGAAAACGAGCTCTGGCAGCGAATCTACACCGTAGCGAAGCATCTGCAGCGCGCCGGCTATTGCCGTGGCTTCTGTCGCGGGCAGGCGCTATATATCGCAGGCGGCGGTGATTGCCTGCTGGTGAGTTGGGACGGCAACAGCGATGGCGTCTGGAATAGCGCGCCGCCGTCGGAAGCGGATACCACCGGGTTCCGCCTGCGCGACGGCGCGCTGGAAACCCTGCGCGGAGCTAGCGCCTGTAGCGGTAAGGGCTGGGAGAAAATGACCAACCCGGCGGCGATTCAGGTCACCGCGTTTCAGGTGACGCGCCTGGAGAGGGCGGGCTTCTCGCCGGAATTATCGATTACGCTGGCGGCGCACTCGGTCGCCGACCCGCAAATCCGCGCGCGGGCGGAATACGCCGTGACGGGATATAACCTGTGAATCGCCAGCGCGGGCTCTCTTCGCTACTGATGGTGCTGCTGCTGTTAGCGCTCGGCAGTTTATTACTCCAGGGGCTGAACCAGCAGCAGCGTTCGCTGTTAGCGCAGACGGCCAGCGAAACGCAGGCGCTTCGCGATGCCGCCGGCGCGCATTCCGCGCTGCAGTGGGGGAAGGGGCTCTCCTGGCCGCTGCGGGAAGCGGTGAGCTGTCAGCAGGAGGTCGCGCTCGGCTGGCGCGCCTGCCTGCGGATCTTCAGCGACGCCTCGGTGTTGCTGATCGGCGGCAGCGGCGACATGCTGCTGTGGCAAACCGGCGCGGTTGAACAAAACAGGGTCCGCTTTTCGCCTCACGGCTGGAGCGATTTTTGTCCGTTAAAGGAGGCGAGCTTATGTCAGATGCCCTGAGGCGGCAGAGAGGGTTTAGCCTGCCGGAAACGCTGCTGGCGCTGGTGCTGCTGATCGTGACCGTGACCGCGCTGGCGGGCTATCAGCGCGGGCTGGCCAACGGCTTTATGCAGCTCAACCAGTACCGTCAGCTGTGGCGCGATGCGTGGCGATTCGCTCAGCTTAGCCCACCGGTGATTCCCGCGAATCGCCAGATATCCCGTATGCAGACATCGGTGCAAAGATGTGTCAGCATCACGGTAACGATCACCATGCCCGCAGCCAGGCGGGCGCAGATGACCCGGCTGCATTGCCCGGTCAGTCAGTAGCCAGGAGCGAATATGTTAAGGGTGTACCACTCAAACCGTCTGGATGTGCTTGAAGCGTTGATGGAGTTTATCGTCGAGCGCCAGCGGCTGGATGACCCTTTTATGCCGGAAATGGTGCTGGTGCAGAGTACCGGGATGGCGCAGTGGCTGCAGATGACGCTGGCGCAGCGCTTCGGCATCGCGGCCAACATTGAGTTCCCGCTGCCCGCCAGCTTTATCTGGGATATGTTCGTGCGGGTACTGAAAGATATTCCCGGAGAAAGCGCGTTCAGCAAGCAAAGTATGAGCTGGAAACTGATGACCCTGCTACCGCAGCGGCTTGATGATGAATCCTTTACGCTACTGCGCCACTACCTGCACGACGATAGCGACAAGCGTAAGCTGTTCCAACTGGCCGCCAGAGTCGCCGATCTCTATGACCAGTATCTGGTTTATCGCCCCGAGTGGCTGATGCGCTGGGAGGCCGACCAGCGCGTGGACGGCCTGGGCGATGCGCAGGAGTGGCAGGCGCCGCTGTGGAAAGCGCTGGTGGAATATACCGCCGAGCTGGGCCAGCCGCTGTGGCATCGCGCCAATTTGTACCAACGCTTTATCAGCGCGCTTGAAGCGGCCGAAGAGCCGCCTGCCGGGCTGCCGTCGCGAGTCTTTATCTGCGGGATTTCGGCGCTGCCGCCGGTATACCTGCAGGCGCTACAGGCGTTGGGTAAGCATGTCGACGTCTATGTCCTCTTCACCAACCCGTGTCGCTATTACTGGGGCGACATTAAAGACCCGGCATTTCTCGCGAAGCTGCTGTCCCGCCAGCGGCGCCACCACCGCGAAACGACGCGGGCGTTGCCGCTGTTTCGCGATACGGAACAGGCTCCGGGGCTGTTCAACGACGCCGGGGAGCAGGATGTGGGTAATCCGCTGCTGGCCTCCTGGGGCAAGCTGGGGCGCGACTATATTTATCTGCTGGCGGGTCTTGAGCGCTATGAAGAGCTGGACGCCTTTGTCGATATCGCGCCGGATAACCTGCTGCATAATCTGCAGGCGGATATTCTTGAGCTGCGCAATGCGGCGGTGGCCGGGCGCAGCGCCGAGGAGTTTGCCAACAGCGGCAGCAAGCGGCTGCTGGCCGCGGACGACCGCAGCCTGACGATTCATGTCTGTCACAGCCCGCAGCGCGAGGTTGAGGTGCTGCACGATCGGCTGCTGGCGATGCTGGAAGAGAATCCCGAACTCACCCCGCGCGATATTATCGTCATGGTGGCGGATATCGATAGCTACAGCCCCTATATCCAGGCGGTCTTCGGCAGCGCCAGCGGCGAGCGCTGGCTGCCGTGGGCGATATCCGACCGGCGCGCCCGCGAATCGCATCCGGCGCTGCAGGCGTTTATCACTCTCCTTTCGCTACCCGACAGCCGCTTCGCCAGCGAAGACGTGCTGGCGCTGCTCGACGTTCCGGTACTGGCCGCGCGCTTTAACATCGACGAAGAGGGGCTGCGCTACCTGCGCCAGTGGGTTAACGAATCCGGCGTACGCTGGGGAATGGATGACGACAACGTGCGTGAGCTCGACCTCCCGGCGACCGGCCAGCATACCTGGCGCTTTGGTCTGACGCGTATGCTATTGGGCTACGCCATGGACAGCAGCGAAGGGGAGTGGCGCTCGGTTCTGCCTTATGATGAGTCGAGCGGGCTTATCGCCGAGCTGGTGGGCAACCTGGCGTCGCTGCTGATGCAGCTCAATCTCTGGCGTCGCGGGCTGGCCCAGGATCGCCCATTAGCCGAGTGGCTGCCGGTATGCCGCGACCTGCTAAACGACTTCTTCCTTCCGGACAGCGAAACGGAGGCCGCGTTGGCGCTGATAGAACAGCAGTGGCAGGCGGTGATTGACGGCGGCGTCGACGCGCAGTATGGCGAAACGGTACCGCTGTCGCTACTCCGCGATGAGCTGTCCCAGAGGCTCGATCAGCAGCGTATCAGCCAGCGCTTTCTTGCCGGCCCGGTCAATATTTGTACCCTGATGCCGATGCGTTCGATTCCTTTCAAGGTGGTCTGCCTGCTGGGGATGAACGACGGCGTTTATCCGCGCACCCTGGCGCCGCTGGGCTTCGATTTAATGAGCCAGAAGCCGCAGCGCGGGGACCGTAGCCGTCGCGATGACGACCGCTATCTGTTTCTTGAAGCCCTGATGTCGGCCGAGCAGAAACTGTACATCAGCTATATCGGCCGTTCTATTCAGGATAACAGTGAACGCTATCCCTCCGTTCTGGTCCAGGAGCTGGCGGACTACATCGGCCAGAGCCACTGCCTGGAAGGGGACGAAGAGCTGGACTGCGATGCCAGTGAACGGCGGGTCAAAGAGCACATCACGCATCTGCATACACGCATGCCTTTCGATGCCGCTAATTTTCTGGCCAATGAAGATCAAAGCTATGCCCGGGAATGGCTGGCGGCCGCAAGCCAGCAGGGGGAAGCGCACGGCGCGTTCATCCAGCCGCTGCCGACGCCGGACATCGATCACTTACCTTTCGAACAGCTGCTGCGCTTCTGGCAGCACCCCGTTCGCGCCTTCTTTCAGCAGCGGCTGCGGGTGAATTTCCGCTCGGAGGAGAGCGAGATCCCCGACGATGAACCTTTTATCCTCGAAGGGCTGAGCCGCTATCAGCTGAACCAGCAGCTGCTCAACACCCTGATTGAAGAGCAGGACGCCTCGGTGATGTATCGCCGTTTCCGCGCCGCCGGCGAGCTACCCTACGGCGCTTTCGGCGAGCTGGCCTGGGAAACCCAGCGTCAGGAGATGCAAAACCTGGCCGAACGGGTAATCGCCTGCCGCCAGCCGGGGCAAAGCATGGAAATCGATCTGCAATGCAACGGAGTCAACATAACTGGCTGGCTGCAGCAGGTACAATCCGACGGTTTGCTGCGCTGGCGGCCTTCGCTATTAAGCGTGGCCCAAGGGATGCAACTTTGGCTGGAGCATCTTGTCTATTGTGCTAGCGGCGGTACCGGCGAAAGTCGGCTGTTTGTGCGTAAAGAGGGCGAGTGGCGTTTTCCTCCGCTGGCGCAGGAGCAGGCCCAGGGCTACCTCAACGATCTGGTTGACGGCTACCTGCAGGGAATGTCCAAACCGCTGCTGCTGCTGCCGGAAAGCGGCGGCGCATGGCTAAAAGTCTGTTATGACGCCGAAAAGGATGTCATGTTAATGGACGAAGAGACGCAGCAAAAAGCGCGCAGTAAATTTCTTCAGGCTTATGAAGGGAACATGGTGGTCAGCGGTGAAGGCGCCGACGTCTGGTATCAGCGCCTGTGGCGCACCCTGGAACCAGAATACTATGAAGAGATCCTGACGCAAACGCAGCGTTATTTGTTACCGGTGTTTCGTTTCCATCAGTCCGAATAACATTGTAATAGTATAAAAATTGCGCACTGGACGGCTGTTCATTTATGATGCGCAACGAATCACGGACTGATGTTTTATAAAGGCTGCCTATTGTGCAGCGCCAGGTTTGTTAATGATGAGGTCCGTGAATGCCCCGCAGTTTATGGTTCAAGGTTATTGTTTTACTGGCCGCCCTCTGGGCGCCGTTAAGTCAGGCAGACACCGGATGGCAACCGATCCAGGAAACCATCCGTAAAAGCGACAAAGATACCCGTCAATATCAGGCGATTCGCCTCGATAACGGCATGGTGGTTTTGTTGGTTTCCGATCCCCAGGCGGTAAAATCGCTGTCGGCGCTGGTCGTTCCCGTGGGATCGCTGCAGGATCCCGCCGAGCATCAGGGGCTGGCCCACTTCCTGGAGCATATGACGCTGATGGGGTCGAAAAAGTATCCCCAGCCTGACAGCCTCGCCGAGTTTCTCAAAATGCACGGCGGCAGCCACAACGCCAGCACCGCGCCGTATCGCACCGCCTTCTATCTTGAAGTGGAAAACGATGCCCTCGACGGCGCGGTCGATCGCCTGGCCGACGCCATCGCCGCGCCGCTGCTGGATAAAAAATATGCCGACCGCGAGCGTAATGCGGTCAATGCCGAGCTCACGATGGCGCGTACCCGGGACGGGATGCGGATGGCGCAGGTTAGCGCGGAAACCATCAACCCGGCGCACCCCGGCTCGCAGTTTTCCGGCGGTAACCTTGAAACGCTGAGCGACAAGCCCGGCAAACCGGTGCTTGATGCCCTGCACGCTTTCCGCGATAGCTGGTATTCCGCCAACCTGATGAAAGCGGTGATCTACAGCAACAAGCCTTTGCCGGAGCTGGCGAGCATCGCGGCGGCCACCTACGGTCGCGTACCGAACCACGATATCAGCAAACCGGAGATTACCGTTCCGGTGGTGACCGATGCGCAAAAGGGCATCATCATTCACTACGTCCCGGCGATGCCGCGCAAAGTGCTGCGCGTGGAATTCCGCATTGATAACAATAGCGACAAGTTCCGCAGCAAAACCGATGAGCTGGTGACCTACATGATCGGTAACCGCAGCCCCGGCACGCTCTCCGACTGGCTGCAAAAGCAGGGGCTGGTTGAAGGCATTCGCGCGGACTCCGACCCGGTGGTCAACGGCAACAGCGGGGTGCTGGCTATATCCGCGACCCTGACGGACAAAGGGCTGGCGCACCGCGATGAAGTTACCGCGGCCATCTTCAGCTACCTCAATCTGCTGCGCAGCCAGGGGATTGATAAACGCTATTTTGATGAACTGGCCCACGTGCTGGCGCTCGACTTCCGCTACCCGTCCATCAACCGCAATATGGATTACGTCGAATGGCTGGCGGACACCATGATCCGCGTGCCGGTCGAACATACCCTGGACGTGGTCAACATTGCCGATCGCTACGATCCGCAGGCGATAAAAGACCGCCTGGCGATGATGACGCCGCAAAACGCCCGCATCTGGTACATCAGCCCGAAAGAGCCGCATAACAAGACCGCCTACTTTGTCAATGCGCCCTATCAGGTGGATAAAATCAGCGAGCAGACCTTTGCCGACTGGCAGCAGAAGTCCAGCGCCATCGACCTCAAGCTGCCGGTGCTGAACCCCTATATTCCGGATGATTTCAGCTTAATCAAAAGCGACAAGGCTTACCCGCATCCGCAGCTGATCGTTGATGAACCGACGCTGCGGGTGATTTACGCGCCGAGCCAGTATTTCGCCAGCGAACCGAAAGCGGATATCTCGCTGGTGCTGCGCAACCCGCAGGCGATGGACAGCGCCCGCCGCCAGGTGATATTTGCGCTCAATGATTACCTGGCGGGTATCGCGCTCGACCAGCTCAGCAACCAGGCGGCGGTCGGCGGCATCGGCTTCTCTACCGGCGCGAATAACGGCCTGATGGTTAACGCCAACGGCTATACCCAGCATCTGCCGGAGCTGTTTAACGCCCTGCTCGACGGCTACTTCAGCTATACGCCAACCGAAGAACAGCTGGAGCAGGCCAAATCCTGGTACGCCCAGATGATGGATTCGGCGGATAAAGGCAAAGCCTACGATCAGGCGATCATGCCGATTCAGATGGTTTCGCAGGTGCCGTACTTCCAGCGTGAAGAGCGGCGGGCGCTGCTGCCGTCGATCGCCCTGAAAGAGGTGCTGGAGTACCGCGCTAATCTCAAAGCGAAAGGGCGACCGGAGCTGATGGTCATCGGTAATCTCACCGCCGATCAATCCACCGCCATGGCGCGGCAGATCCAAAAACAGCTGGGCGCCGACGGCAACGAGTGGTGCCGCAACAAAGATGTGCTGGTCGACCGCAAACAGCTGGCGATTTTTGAAAAAGCGGGTAACAGCACCGATTCCGCGCTGGCCGCCGTCTTCGCGCCGCCGAACGTTGACGAATACGCCAGCTCCGCCGCCAGCTCGCTTCTCGGGCAAATCGTCCAGCCGTGGTTCTATAACCAGCTGCGTACGGAAGAACAGCTGGGCTACGCGGTCTTCGCCTTCTCGATGAACGTTGGCCGCCAGTGGGGGATGGGCTTCCTGCTGCAAAGCAACGATAAGCAGCCGGCTTACCTCTGGCAGCGTTTCCAGGCCTTCTTCCCCACGGCGGAAGCCAAACTGCGGGCGATGAAGCCGGAAGAGTTTGCGCAGATTCAGCAGGCGGTGATTGGCCAGATGCTGGAGGCGCCGCAGACTCTCGGCGATGAAGCATCGAAGCTGAGCAAAGATTTCGATCGCGGTAATATGCGCTTCGATTCACGTGATAAAGTAGTGGCTCAGATTAAACTGCTGACGCCGCAAAAGCTTGCCGACTTCTTCCATCAGACGGTGGTGGATCCGCAGGGCATGGCAATTCTCTCCCAGGTTTCCGGTAGCCAGAATGGCAAGGCGGAGTACGCGCATCCTCAGGATGGCAAAGTCTGGGAGAACGTCAGCGCATTGCAGAAATCCTTACCCCTGATGCGAGAGAATGAATGACCGACACCGCTGAGTCTCTTGACCCCCTGCGCTTGCCCCTGACGGGCGAGCGTTTGATAGAAGCCTCTGCGGGCACCGGAAAAACCTTTACCATCGCCGCGCTCTATCTGCGGCTGCTGCTGGGGCTGGGCGGTGAATCCGCCTTTCCCCGGCAGGTCAGCGTGGAAGAGCTGCTGGTGGTGACCTTTACCGAAGCGGCGACCGAAGAGCTGCGCGGGCGTATTCGCAGTAACATCCATGAGCTGCGTATCGCCTGCCTGCGCGACAGCGCCGACGACCCGCTTTACGCCGGGCTGCTGGCGGAAATTGCCGATAAAACCCAGGCCGCGCAAACGCTGCTGCTGGCCGAACGCCAGATGGACGAAGCGGCGGTGTTTACCATTCACGGCTTCTGCCAGCGAATGCTGAGCCTCAATGCCTTTGAGTCCGGCATGCTGTTCGAACAGCAGCTGATTGAAGACGAATCCCGCCTGCGCTATCAGGCCTGCGCCGACTTCTGGCGTCGCCACTGCTACCCGCTGCCGCGCGAAATCGCGGCGGTTATCCACGAAGCGTGGAAAGGGCCGCGCGACCTGCTGAAATCCATCGACCGCTGGCTGCAGGGGGAGGCGCCGCAGCTTAAATCTCCGCCGTCGGCTGATGAAACGCTGGCCGAACGCCATCAGCAAATTATCGAGCGTATCAACGCGCTGAAGCAGCAGTGGCTGGCGCAGGTGGGCGAGGTTGAGGCAGTGCTGGAAAACTCGGGCCTCGACCGGCGCAAATTCAATCGCGGCAATCAGGGGAAATGGCTGGAGAAAGTGACCGCCTGGGCCGAGGAAGAGACCCTGAGCTACCAGCTTCCGGATGCGCTGGAAAAGTTCTCCCAGGCCTTCTTGCTTGAGCGCACCAAAGCCGACGGCGCGCCGCCGGTACACCCGCTGTTCAGCGCGGTAGAAGCGCTGCTGGCGTCACCGTTAACCTTGACCGATCTGGTGATCGCCAGGGCGATGGTTGAAATCCGCGAAGCGGTCGCGCGGGAGAAGCGCCGCCGCGGCGAGCTGGGCTTTGACGATATGCTCAGCCGCCTGGATGACGCTCTGCGCGGGGAGAGCGGCGAAGCGCTGGCCAGCGCGATTCGCCAGCGCTTTCCGGTGGCGATGATCGACGAATTTCAGGATACCGACCCGCAGCAGTACCGCATCTTTCGCCGCATCTGGCGGCGTCAGGCGGACACCGCGCTGCTGCTGATTGGCGACCCCAAACAGGCTATCTATGCCTTCCGCGGCGCGGATATTTTCACCTATATGAAGGCGCGCGGGGACGTCACCGCCCATTATACGCTCGACACCAACTGGCGATCCGCGCCGGGGATGGTTGACAGCGTCAATCGCCTGTTTAGTCTCAGCGATAACCCCTTTATGTTCCGCGAAATCCCGTTTATGCCGGTGAAGTCGGCCGATAAAAACCAGGGGCTGCGCTTTACCGTCGATGATGCTGCGATACCGGCGATGAATATCTGGCTGATGTCGGGCGAGGCCGTGGGCGCGGGGGATTACCAGACGTTTATGGCTCAGCTCTGCGCGGCGCAAATCCGCGACTGGCTCAGCGCCGGCCAGCAGGGCAAGGCGCTGCTGTGGCGCGGTGAAAAAGCCGAGCCGGTGCGGGCTTCAGACATCACGGTGCTGGTGCGTAATCGCCAGGAAGCGTCTTTAATCCGCGATGCCCTCCAGCTGCTGTCGATTCCTTCCGTGTACCTCTCCAATCGCGATAGCGTGTTTGAAACGCCGGAGGCGCAGGAGCTGCTGTGGCTGCTACAGGCGGTGCTGGCTCCCGAGCGCGAAAATACGCTGCGCAGCGCGCTGGCGACGTCGATGTTTGGCCTTAACGCGCTGGATATCGAAAATCTCAATCACGACGAACGGGCGTGGGATGAGCTGGTTGAGGAGTTTAGCCGATACCGGCAACTCTGGCGGCAGCGGGGCGTCATGCCGATGCTGCGCGCGCTGATGAGCGCGCGGCGCATCGCTGAAAATCTGCTGGCAACCAACGGCGGCGAGCGACGCCTGACCGATATTCTGCATATCAGCGAGCTCCTGCAGGAGGCGGCGAACCAGCTGGAGAGCGAACATGCGCTGGTGCGCTGGCTGGCGCAGCATATCGCCGAACCGGACAGCAACGCCTCCAGCCAGCAGATGCGGCTGGAAAGCGACAAGCATCTGGTGCAGATCGTCACCATCCATAAATCGAAAGGGCTGGAGTATCCGCTGGTCTGGCTGCCGTTTATCGCGCGGTTCCGTAAGCAGGATCAGGCGTTTTATCACGACAGAAGCTCCTTTGCCGCCGTTCTTGACCTGGGCCAGGATGAGGGCAGCATGGCGCTGGCGGAGGCCGAGCGTCTGGCCGAAGACCTACGTCTGCTTTACGTCGCGCTGACCCGCGCGGTCTGGCACTGTAGCCTTGGCGTGGCGCCGCTCAGCACCCGACGCAGCGACAAACCCGGCGCCAGCGATTTTCATCACAGCGCGCTGGGCCGCCTGCTGCAGGATGGGGAAGCGATGGATGCCGCGGGGCTGATGGCGCGCCTGCAGGCGTTCTGCAGCGGGGACATTGCACTGCAGCTGCCGGATATGGCGGCGCAGACGCCGTGGCAGGCTCCGCAGGCGGCGCTGCCGCCGCTTTCAGCCCGTATGCTCGAGCGGTCGGTGACCGATGACTGGCGGGTCACCAGTTACTCCGGCCTGCAGCAGAATGGACACAGCGCGGCGCAGGATCTTCTGCCGCGACTGGACGTCGATGCCGCCGGCGTCGGTGAGGTCGTGGAGGAGCCGCAGCTTACGCCGCACCAGTTCCCGCGCGGTGCGTCGCCGGGGACGTTTCTGCACAGTTTGTTCGAAGATCTCGATTTTACCCAGCCGGTTCCCGCCGACTGGATGGCGGAAAAACTCCAGTTGAGCGGCTTCGAGGAAAAGTGGACGCCGGTGTTGACCGCATGGCTCGACGGCGTGCTGCGAACCCCTCTGCCTGGCGCGGAGATCGCCCTCAATCAGCTTAGCGCGCGCGATAAACAGGTGGAGATGGCGTTTTATCTGCCCATCGAACAGCCGCTGGATCCCCTGCGTCTGGATGCGCTGATTCGGCAGTACGATCCGCTCTCCGTCGATACCCCCACGCTCGATTTTCGCCAGGTGCGCGGTATGCTGAAAGGCTTTATCGACCTGGTGTTTCGCCACAACGGCCGCTACTACCTGCTGGATTACAAATCCAACTGGCTTGGGGAAAACCGCGAGGCCTATACCCAGGAAGCGATGAGGCAGGCAATGTGTTCGCATCGTTACGATTTGCAGTATCAGCTCTATAGCCTGGCGCTGCACCGCTATTTACGCCACCGTATTGCCGATTATGATTACGAACGCCATTTCGGCGGCGTTATTTATCTCTTTTTGCGCGGCATGGACGGGCAGGACGGCGGGCAGGGGATCTTCACCACCCGACCGGCGCTGCCGCTGATTAACGGCCTCGATGCGCTGTTTGCCGGGGAAACCCAGGAGGTTGTGCTATGACCATGGATGAACTGTTGCTGCAGGCGGTTGAGCAGCGCCTGCTGCGCCCGCTGGACGTTCAGTTTGCGCTCATGGTGGCGCAGGAGGCGCACCCGGCGGTGAAGCTGACCGCCGCCATTCTCAGCCGCGATGCCGGAGAGGGGCACGTCTGCCTGCCGATTTCACGTCTTGCCGACGATGAGCTCCTGAGCGCAAAGACAACGGCTCTGAGCGAGCAAATCCTTGAACTAACCGGCGCTGCGGAGAGCTGGTTGCCGCTGCTGCTCGATTCGGAAGCGGTGAGCCGCGGTGAGCGGCCGACGCCGATGATCCTCTGCGGCGAGCGGCTCTATCTCAACCGCATGTGGCGCAACGAATTAACCGTCGCGCGCTTCTTTAACGAAGCCAATCAGGTGCTGGAGGTAGATGAAGCCCGGCTGGCCTCGACGCTCGACGCGCTGTTTCCGCCAGGGGATGAAATCGACTGGCAAAAGGTCGCTGCCGCGGTTGCCCTGACCCGACGGATTTCGGTGATCTCCGGCGGCCCCGGGACCGGTAAAACCACCACCGTCGCCAAACTGCTGGCGGCGCTGATTCAAACCAACGCCAGCCCGCGCTGCCGTATTCGTCTGGCGGCGCCGACCGGTAAAGCCGCCGCGCGCCTGACCGAATCCCTCGGCGCGGCGCTGCGCCGCCTCCCTCTTACCGACGAACAAAAGGCGCTGGTGCCGACCGAAGCCAGTACCCTCCATCGCCTGTTGGGCGCGCAGCCGGGGAGCCAGCGGATGCGCTATCATGCCGGGAACCCGCTGCATCTTGACGTGCTGGTGGTGGATGAAGCCTCAATGATTGACCTGCCGATGATGTCGCGTCTGATCGACGCGCTGCCTGAACACGGGCGGGTGATTTTCCTTGGCGACCGCGATCAGCTGGCTTCGGTAGAGGCCGGCGCGGTGCTGGGAGATATTTGCGCGTGGGTTAATGCAGGGTTCACCCCGGCGCGGGCGGCGCAGCTTGGCCGCTTGACCGGTCAGCCGGTGCCGGCAGGCGAAAGCGAGATTGCCGGCGCCCTGCGCGACAGCCTGTGCCTGCTGCAAAAAAGCTACCGTTTTGGCCGCCACTCCGGTATCGGCCATCTGGCCTGGGCGGTGAACAGCGGTGAACGCCGCGCGGTCAGGGAGACGCTGCGTCAGTCGTTCGACGATATCGCCCTGCATCCGCTGAGCTCCACCGAGGAGTATGAAGCGATGCTCGTTCAGGCGCAGGCGGGCTACGGCCGTTTTCTGCAGCTGCTGCGTGAACGGGCCGAGCCCGCAGAGCTGATTGCCGCCTTTAGCGAGTTTCAGCTACTGTGCGCGCTGCGCGATGGCCCTTATGGCGTCAGCGGCTTGAACGAACAGCTGGAGCAGATGCTGAACCGCAAGCGGGCGATTGCTCTGCCGCGCCATTCGCGCTGGTATGAAGGCCGTCCGGTGATGATTTCCCGCAACGACAGCGCGCTGGGGCTGTTTAACGGCGATATCGGTATCGCGCTGGAAAGAGACGATGGCCTGCGGGTGTGGTTCCCGATGCCCGATGGCAGCATCAAGTCGGTACAGCCAAGCCGTCTGCCGGAGCACGATACCGCCTGGGCGATGACGGTGCATAAATCGCAGGGGTCGGAGTTCGATCACGCGGCGCTGATTCTGCCATCGCGCAGCGTGCCGCTGGTGACCCGCGAGCTGGTTTATACCGCTATTACGCGTGCCAAACGGCAGCTGTCGATCTATGCCGATGAGCAGGTGCTGACCCAGGCAGTTGTCGCACGTACCGAACGGCGCAGCGGCCTGGCGGATATCTTTTCCGCCCGGTGATGTTATCCCCGGTCAGCCGTGCGCTTTCCGGGGGAGAGAATCAGGCCAGGTCGGCCATCAGCACCTTGGAGCGGCGCTGATAGTTGTACATCTCTTTTTTGCTTTCCGGCAGCAGGTCGACGTCGACCGGCGTAAATCCGCGCTCCTGGAACCAGTGAATGCTGCGGGTCGTGAGCACAAACAGCTTGCTGAGGCCCATTTGCTTCGCCTGCGCGGCAATACGCTCGAGCAGCACTTCGCCGCGCGATGAGCTGCGGTAATCCGGATGCACCGCCACGCAGGCCATTTCGCCGATCTTCTCTTCCGGGAAAGGATAGAGCGCGGCGCAGGCGATAGTGGTGTTGTCGCGCTGAATAATGGTGAATTTATCGATTTCCATCTCCAGCTGCTCGCGCGAGCGCCGCACCAGAATGCCCTGCTGTTCCAGCGGGCTAATCAGCTCGAGGATGCCGCCGATATCGTTAATGGTGGCGCGGCGGATCTGCTCGGCGCTCTCCATCACTATCTGGGTGCCGATACCGTCGCGTGAGAATAACTCCTGCAGCAGGGTGCCGTTTTCCTGGTAGCTGATCAGGTGGCAGCGACGCACGCCGCTGCGGCAGGCTTTTACCGCGCCGCGCAGGAAGCGCACGGTGCCGGAGCTGTAGTCTTCGTCCGCTTCCATCTCTTCAACCCGCGCCTGGGCTTCGTTGGGGAACAGCTCGGGGACGATCTCGCCATCCTGGTTGTAAACGCCCTGCGATGAACAGAAGCCAATCATTTTTTCGGCTTTCAGCTTAATCGCCAGCTGGGTGGCAATCTCTTCGGAGGTCAGGTTAAAGCTTTCGCCGGTGACCGACACCGCAACCGGGCCCATCAGCACGATCGCGCCGTTATCCAACTGGCGGTGAATAGCTTCTTCATCAATGCGGCGAATGCGCCCGCTGTGGCAGTAATCCACGCCGTCATCCACGCCTAACGGCTGCGCGATAATGAAATTGCCGCTGACCACGTTGATGTGGGCGCCCTGCAGCGGCGTATTGTTGAGGCTCATCGACAGGCGCGCGGTAATTTCCAGCTGCAGCATACCCGCCGCCTGCTTAACCAGCTCAAGCGTTTTGGCGTCAGTCACTCGGGTTTGTTTGTGATAAACCGGCTCATGGCGATGCTCCGCCAGGTTGGCGTCAATCTGCGGACGAGCGCCATAGACCACCACCAGGCGAATGCCCAGACTGTGAAGAAGACCAATGTCGTTGACAATACTAGAGAAATTATCATGCTCAATGGCTTCTCCGCCCAGCATGATGACAAACGTTTTACCCCGATGGGCGTTAATATAGGGGACAGAATGGCGGAATCCCTCTACCAGTTCGGTGCGACGTTCCTTCACCATGACACAACCTCAATGCATGATTATTCGTAATTACTGTATTTTTATTCTGTTTTACCGGCAAACGCAAGCCCCAATTTTGGGCGGAGCCAGGAAAAAGGTGTGAGCCAAATCAGGGTGTCAAAGATTGTTTACCCTTTTATTGATGACAGGTTATACGCCTTTCGTTAAAGTTTCCGGTCAATCTGTTTGTTTTCAATACGAATGATTTCTTACTGCTTGGGAGTGGCATGTCGGGATACAAGTCAGGATTAAGCCGCCGCCGTTTTTTACAAGGGGCGGGCGCCATGTGGTTAATGAGTGTGAGCCCGGTTGGCCTGGCTGCCGCGGCGCAGGTGGTTGCCGTACGCGTCTGGCCATCGTCGACCTACACCCGCGTGACCGTGGAGTCCAACCATATCCTGAAATATCGGCAGTTTGCGCTCAGCAATCCTGAACGGCTGGTGGTGGATCTGGAAGGGGTTAATCTCAACTCCGTACTTAAAGGCATGGGGGGGCAGATTCGCGGCGACGACCCCTATATTCAATCCGCCCGCGTGGGGCAATTCGATCCGCAAACCGTGCGCATGGTGTTTGAGCTAAAACAGAATGTGAAACCGCAGCTGTTCGCGCTGGCTCCGGTCGCCGGGTTTAAAGAGCGTCTGGTTATGGACCTCTATCCCGCTAACGCCACCGACGTACAGGATCCGCTGCTGGCGCTGCTTGAAGATTACAACAAAGGCGATCTTCAGCGGCAGGTTCCGCCGGCGGAGAGCGGGCCGAAACCGGGTAAAGCCGGGCGCGATCGGCCCATTGTTATCATGCTCGATCCCGGCCACGGCGGCGAAGACTCCGGCGCGGTGGGGAAATACCGCACCCGCGAGAAAGACGTGGTGCTGCAGATTGCCCGACGGCTGCGCGCGCTGATCGAGAAAGAGGGTAATATGAAGGTCTATATGACCCGCAACGAGGACGTTTTTATCCCGCTGAAGGTCCGCGTCGCCAAGGCGCAGAAGCAGCGCGCCGACCTGTTTGTCTCTATTCACGCCGATGCCTTTACCAGCCGTCAGCCCAGCGGATCGTCGGTGTTTGCCCTGTCAACCAAAGGGGCCACCAGTACCGCGGCTAAGTATCTGGCGCAGACCCAGAACGCCTCGGATCTGATCGGCGGCGTCAGCAAAAGCGGCGACCGCTACGTCGACCACACGATGTTCGACATGGTGCAGTCGCTGACCATCGCCGACAGCCTGAAGTTCGGCAAGGCGGTGCTGGAAAAGATGGGCAACATTAATAACCTGCACAAGAATCGGGTTGAGCAGGCGGGCTTCGCGGTGCTGAAGGCGCCGGATATTCCATCGATTCTGGTGGAAACCGCGTTTATCAGTAATGTCGAAGAAGAGCGTAAATTGAAAACGGCGAAATTCCAGCAGGAAGTAGCAGAGTCGATTCTGGCAGGGATTAAAGCCTACTTCGCCGACGGCGCGACGCTGGCAAGGCGAGGGTAACGCAACAGGAAAGGTACATGGCTCTACTGAAGAGCGCCCACGGCGGCAATATCCGCGAGGCCGCCGCGCTATTGGGCATCTGTGCGGAACAGCTGCTGGATTTTAGCGCCAATATCAATCCGCTGGGGATGCCGGAAAGCTTAAAGCGCGCCATCATCGACAATATGGCCTGCGCCGAACGCTATCCTGACGTTGAGTATCAGCAGCTGCACCTCGCGCTGGCGGAACACCATCACATCCCCGCCTCGTGGATCCTCGCCGGAAACGGCGAAACCGAAGCGATCTTTACGCTGGTTCAGGGCCTGAAGCCGCGCCAGGCGATGATCGTCACCCCCGGCTTTGCCGAATACCGCCGGGCGCTGCAGTCGGTGGACTGCACGGTGCGGGAGTTTCTGCTGCGTGAAGAGGATGGCTGGCAGCTCACCGGAACGATTCTCGACGCTCTGACGCCGGATCTGGACTGTTTGTTTCTCTGCACCCCGAACAACCCAACCGGTCTGCTGCCCGAGCGCCGTCTGCTGAAACTGATTGCTGAACGCTGTAAGTCGCTGGGAATCGCCCTGATTCTCGATGAAGCGTTTATCGATTTTATCCCCGATGAGACAGGATTTATTCCGCTACTGAGCCACAATCCGCACGTGTGGGTGCTGCGTTCGCTGACTAAGTTTTATGCTATTCCCGGTCTGCGCCTTGGGTATCTGGTCAATGGCGATGCGCGGGCGGTAGCGCGAATGCGCGAGCGCCAGATGCCGTGGTCAATCAACGCCTTTGCCGCGCTGGCGGGGGAAATCATTCTCCAGGATAGCGTCTATCAGAAGAAAACCTGGCGGTGGCTGGCGGAAGAGGGGCAGCGCTTTTACCATCAGCTGCGCCACGTTCCCGGTCTGACGGTCTATCCCGGGCAG
This sequence comes from Klebsiella grimontii, assembly GCF_900200035.1. Lineage (GTDB taxonomy): Bacteria > Pseudomonadota > Gammaproteobacteria > Enterobacterales > Enterobacteriaceae > Klebsiella > Klebsiella grimontii. The sequence continues at coordinate 36,340 of NZ_FZTC01000023.1, read as the reverse complement.
GCAAATTATCTGTTTCTGCGCTGCGAGGTGCCGGATCTGGATCTGCAATACGCAATGCTGCAACAGCGCATCCTGATCCGCAGCTGCGCCAACTACCCGGGGCTTGACGGGCGCTACTTCCGCGTCGCGATCCGCAGCCAGCAGGAGAATACGCAGCTGCTGACGGCTTTCAGGCGGGTTTTTAACGGGTAGATGTTCCGAGCGTCTGCCGCCATTGTTCGTCTGCAGTTCTTCCCGGTAGCGCTGCGCTGACCGGGCTACGGGTTCACCGTCGTCTGCGGACCGGTAGCCCGGACAGATGCGCAAGCATCGCCTCCGGGGAACGCGCCGGGATTAATGCATCGGTGCGGCTTCTCCCCGGCTCGCGCTGCGCTTAACCGGGCTACGGGTTTACAGCCGTCTGCGGACCGGTAGCCCGGACAGATGCGCAAGCATCGCCTCCGGGGAATGCGTCGGGACTAATGCATCGGTACGGCTTCTCCCGGCTCGCGCTGCGCTTAGCCGGGCTACGGTTTACCGCCGACTGCGGAGCGGTAGCCCGGATAAGGCGCGCAGCGCCGCAACCCGGGGAATGCGGCGGGATTAATGCATCGGTACGGCTTCTCCCCGGCTCGCGCTGCGCTTAGCCGGGCTACGGTTTACCGTCTTCTGCGGACCGGTAGCCCGGACAGGCGCGCAGCGCCGCCTCCGGGGAGGTATGGCTGCGGCAGAGTTAGCGCAGTTCGACGCCGCCCTGCACCATGCGCAGCAGATGCTGCCGGGGCCAGAGCTCGCTAAGCCTCGTTTCCTGCAGCCGCCGCTGCAAATACTCAATATCGTGACGCTGGCGGTCGAGCATCAGGCCGACCACGCTGCCGCTGTGCGCCACGTTAATGCCGTATAAATCGCACTCTTCCACCAGCGCCCGCAGCGTATCAAACCCCGGCTTCGGCAGCAGATGCTGGCTGGCGATGGCGCTAAGCGTCGCCGCCTCGCCCATCCGTCGGGGGTCATTGGTCTGACAGGCCTGCTGAACTTTCTCCCAGGCCTGATGCAGCGCGGCGGAATGGGCGTGCAGCTTTTCAAGACGGGGAAGGCGGTGGTAATCGGTGGTCAGCAGCGTGGCGGGGCTTTCCAGCACCAGCAGATCGAGCTGAGGCTGGCAGCCGCAGGTAATTTGCGTGGCGGCGGTATTGTGATCGAATAGCGTCAACTGGCGGAACAGGGTGCTGTCGGTGGGCTCCAGGGAAACGCAGAGCCGGGCGAGGGTGGTTTCATCCAGCGGATGGCCGAGATGATGCGCGGTGGCCACCGCCGTCGCGGCGATATCCGCGGTGCTGCTGGCCATCCCTTTGGCGACCGGAATCGTGGAGCAAATATCGATCCGAATCTCTTTGCCTAGCTCCGCCGGATAGCGCCAGTAGCCCAGCAGCCGGTCGACCATCGCCCGCGACAGCGGGCGTTCATCTGCGCGAGGCGAACCGTAGTCCACCTCGACGGTGCTGTACCAGTCAACGGGGCAGGAGACCAGCTTCTCGCTGCCGAGGATCCAGCCCTGGATGAGTTCCCCACAGGAGGCGGGGCATTGCGCTACGGCCACATATTCACCTATTGCTCAGGTTTCCAGGGCGCATAGTGTCATGCCGATCCCGCTATTACCATGATTCACCGCAACTTGCCGGGCGGCGAAATCAGGCTGAAACGGTTAAGGTTTCCGCCGCGGGCAGCGCGAGGCGCATCACGTCGCGGGCAATCATCAGCTCTTCATTAGTATTAATGACCGCCACTTTGACCAGCGCATGCTCGGCCTGGATAAAGGTGGCGTTGTGCTGGTTTTTCTCTTCATCGACCGACAGCCCGAGGAAATTCAGGTTATGGCAGATGGCGCTCCTGGCGCGGGCCGAGTTTTCGCCGATGCCGCCGGTAAAAATTAGCGCATCAATTCCGCCCATCTGCATGATATAGCTGCCGATGGTAGCGCGAATGCGCTCGGCAAACAGCGCCAGCGCCAGCGCCGCCCGACGATTACCGCCGTCCGCCGCCTGTTCGACATCGCGATAATCGTGCGAGACGCCGGAAACCCCCAACAGGCCGGATTCGTTATTCAGCAGCTGATTCAGCTGCTCCGGCGTTTGCCCCTCATGCAGCGCCAGCCACGGTAAAATCGACGGATCGATATCGCCGCTGCGGGTGCCCATCATCACCCCGGACTGTGGCGTAAAGCCCATTGAGGTATTCACCGAACGCCCGCCTTTGATTGCGCAAACGCTGCTGCCGTTGCCGAGATGGCAGCACACCACGCGCAGGGCGCTCAGCGGCACGCCCAGCTTTTCCGCCAGCGTCGCGCTGACGTACTTATGGCTGGTGCCGTGGAAGCCGTAGCGGCGAATGCCCAGCTCGCTGTAGTAGCGCCACGGCAGCGGATAGATAAACGCGCGCTCATCCAGCGTCTGGTGAAAAGCGGTATCAAACACCGCTACCGATGGCGTATCGGGCAGCAGCTGGCGGAAGACTTTGATTCCCAGGGCGTTAACCGGGTTATGCAGCGGAGCCAGTTCGGCCAGACGCTCGATTTCCGCTAAGCTTTCATCGGTTACCGGCGTCGAATCTTTAAAGCGCTCGCCGCCGTGCGCCACGCGGTGGCCGACGCCGTCAATATCCTGCAAACTCTCAATAATGCGGTAGCCGAGGAGCTTTTCCAGCAGCAGCGTGACGGCTTCGCGATGATCGGCGATCGGCGCCGACTCCTGCCATTTCTGCGCCGGCGTTTTGAGGGTCACCTGAGCGTTTGCCATGCCGATACGTTCAATCAATCCCTGGCAGAGCGTCTCGCCCTGCGGCATCTCCAGCAGCTGGAATTTTAACGATGAGCTGCCGGCGTTAATGGCCATTATTTTGTAAGACATAAGGGTTCCTTCGAATTCAGAAAATCCAGCACCGCGTCGAGACCCGAATTGTTCAACGCGCTGGTAACAAAAATCTGCCCGGCGCCAGCCTGCGTAAGCCACTCCGCGATGAGCGATATCCGCTGAGGGTCGGCGAGGTCGGCTTTGGTGACCAGGCCAATCGTCGGGCGATTCATCGGGGCGGTAAACCCCGGAGAAAACGGCGACCACTGGGCGTCGGCATTCAGTACCAGCGCGATAACATCAGCCTCGCAGGCGCTGGTCAGCAGGGCGCTATACAGGCAGCGGTTCTCCAGATATTCCCCCGGCGTATCGATGGCCATCGGCGACCATTCAATGGCCTGGGTTTTCTTATAATGGAGCGCTTCGCCGCGCAGGCCCTGGGTTAGCGAGGTCTTGCCGCACTGACTCGGGCCGATAAACATCAGACGCTTCATCGCGCTACGTCCGGGTTATTGAGCAGGTAGTAAACTGCATCATCTCGCCCAGGGTGCGCGTCACCTGCTTGAGGGCATATTCCACGGCGGAAACGTCGCCGGTCAGCACCACGGCGCCGGTAAAACGGTCGAGAAAACCGATCTCCACCGCGCCGGATTTGGTGGCGATATCGCAGGCGATAATCGACGCCTCGCTGGGGGTAATGGTGAGGATGCCAATGGCGGAAACCGCATCCTGCAGACCGAGCTTCTTAAAGAGATCTTTCCCTGGGTTGGCAATCAGGTGCGCGAGGGTGACCTGTTTCCCCGGCACGTACTCCTGAATCATGCGATCCGTTGTCGGCTGTCTTTCCATTATCCCTCCACCATCTGTCGCCACATCGCTTCATGCGGGCGCGGGATCACCGAACGATAAACCAGCAGCCCTTTTTCGCCCGCGCTTTCGCTGGCGACCGTAACCGCGTTATTGACGTCGGAAACGTCGCCCGCCACCACCATGTAGCATTTACCGCCGATGCCGAAGGCCATATGCACCCGCACCAGGGTGACGTTTGAGCCTTTTACCGCCCGATCGGCGGCGCTGATGCAGGCCGCAACGCTCCAGGTTTCAACGATGCCGACCGCCTGGCGCTTGTCCACGCTGTTCAGGCCGCTGATGGCCGGCAGTACGCTGGGGTGAATATTCGCCAGCACCAGGCTGTCGACGAGCATTTCGCCGGCCTGCGACGCGCCGGTTTCAATGGCCTGTTGGATAGCGCCGATATCCCCGCCGAGCATCAGCAAAAACTTACCCGGACAGATAGTCTTGCTGACCAGCAGATTGACGTTGGCGCTTTTCAGCATCGCATCGCCGAGCTCCATTCCTTTGGCAATGCTGGTGAGTTCTAAAATTCCTATAGCCTGAGACATGGTTAACCTCTTACCACCGTGATGGCCTGTTCGCTGATGGCCGCAACCACGCCGTCGATGCTGGCGTGAATCGGCGCGCCTAACGCGCCTGCCGGGATATCGGCAACGCATTGCCCGCGCGTGACGCTTTCTCCCACTGCAACGTTGGCTACCGCGCTGGCGCCGATATGCTGGCGCAGCGGCAACGTTACGGTTTCGACCGCCGGTTCGTCTTCCACCAGCGGCGCCTCCTGATACCAGGGGCTTAGCCCCAGTTTGGCGATCAGCCGCTTCACCGGCACCAGGCGATACTTCGCCATCTCATCGGCCGGATAGAGCGGCCCTTCGTAGCGCTGGTTTTGCGCCCGCAGCTCGCGTTTCAGCATCCGGTTGATGCGCATCGGCGAGATCCCCACCGGGCAGGCCACGCTTTCGCAGACGTTGCATTCCGAGCAGGTGAGGGCGCTCAGCAGCAACTGCGGCGTGGCGGCCTGGTGAAAGTTCACCGCCCGCACCAGCAGGTGCGGAGAGAGTTCGTGGCCGATCAGATGTCGCGGGCAGAGATCGGTACACAGTCGGCACTGCTCGCAGACGGTGCGGGCGACGGAAAGTACCGTGCGCTCATCCTGCATCCGCCGCTGAATAAGCGGATGGCTTTTCGGCAGCACCAGCAGGCCGCCGGTGGTTTTGGTCACCGGATTATCGAGAGAGGTAATCAGCCCGCCCATCATCGGGCCGCCGTTAATAAAACCGGGGTCGTCGACCGTCGCGCCGCCCGCCAATGCCAGCACTTCGCGCAGCGGCATGCCGATAGGAACGGTGACGGTCAGCGGCCTGGCGACTGCGCCGTTAACGGTCAGCGTTCGGCGGGTGACCGGAAACTGCTGTTCGACCGCGCGGGCAATGTTAAGGACCGTTTGTACGTTATTGACCACCACGCCAACGCTGGCCGGCAGCGCGGCGGGCGCGACTCTGCGGCCGGTCGCCATCCAGATAGTCAGCACCTCATCGCCCGCCGGATAGACATCCGGCAGAATATGCAGGCGGATACCGGCAGGCAGCAGCGGGGTGAGGGCGTCGATAGCCCGGCGGTACTTCTCTTTCAGGGCGATCACCCCTTCGCGCGCGCCGGTTGCCGTCATTGCGTACTGCACGCCGCGGACAAGGCGCGAAGCCTGCTGCCACATCAGCTGCTGGTCGACCTTGAGCATCGGTTCGCACTCGGCGGCGTTGACCAGGAAAATTTCTACCTGCGCCTGTAGCTTCACGTGGGCGGGAAATCCCGCGCCCCCCGCGCCGACCACGCCCGCCGCGCGAACGCGCTCGCGGATGTCATCGGCGCTCAGGGCCATTTCAACAGCGTTGACGGCGCGACTCATAGCAGTTCCTCCAGCAGTTCCCGAATCTCCTCGGCGCTGGCCGGGCGAGGATTGGTGCGTAGCGTGACGTCAGCCAGCGCGGCCTGCACCATGGCCGGAATACGCGCGGAAAACGCGGTTCGTCCTTCTTTCAGCGCCACCGCCAGCGAAGGCAGCGCGCAGCGTTGCTTGAGTCGTTCGATTTGCTGGATCAGGGCATTGATCGCCGTGACGTCGTTGGCCTCTGCCGGGCAAAATCCACAGGCTTTGGCCAACCGCGCGTAGCGTTTGCCAGCACGGGGAACAGCGGCGTTAAAGCGGATAACCGTGGTTAACAGCAGCGCGTTGGCCAGGCCGTGCGGCAGATGAAACTGTCCGCCAAGCTGGTGCGCGATGGCGTGGTTAAGCCCCAGCCCCGCCTGGCTGAACGCCATGCCGGCGAGCGTCGAGGCGTTGTGCATTTTCCCGCGCGTCGCCACGCAGTCGCCTTTTTCCACCGCCGTGGGCAGATACTGAAACACCAGTTTGGCGGCTTTTTCCGCCAGCGCGTCGGTAAAGTCGCTGGCGTGCGGAGAGACCCACGCCTCCAGCGCGTGAGTTAACACGTCCATGCCGGTGTTGGCCGTAATCTGCGGCGGCACGCTGACCACCAGTTCCGGGTCAAGGATCGCCATATCCGGGTACAGCGCGTTGTTGAACAGCGGGTACTTGATGCCTTTATCCGGGTCGCTAATCACGCAGGCGCTGGTCACTTCTGAACCGGTACCGCTGGTGGTCGGTATCGCCACGCAGGTTTCGATGCTGATGCCGCTCTGCTGGCTGAACCAGACGATAGCTTTCGCCGCATCCATTGCCGATCCGCCGCCGAAGCCGATGACCACCTGCGGTTGCAGGGCCTGCATTTGCGCAATGCCCTGTACCACGGTGTGGATAGTGGGGTCCGGGGTTATCTCGCTAAAGACGCTAATGCGGTTATCTGCGGGCAACGCGTTGCGCAGGGTCTCCAGCAGCGGCGAGCGCGCAAGAAAGCCATCGCAGATAATCCAGATGTGCTTGTTGGTAAAGCGCTTGAGCGCCGCCAGGCTACCCTGACCGCTGTACAACCGCGTTTGTAGTGAGAAAGTCTTCATCGCCACCTCGGTTAGCGAATGGAAAAGCCGTTGGTCAGCACGCAGCGACGGGAACGGGCAAACGTGCGCGCCGAGGTTGTTCCTTCTCCGGTTGGCGTGGCAATAGTAAAGGTGGTAAAGCCTTCTCCACCGACGCCGATCCCGGCATAAGAGGGGCCGTTCTTAACGAATATCGAGGTTTGCAGAGTGCGGGCCGCGAGGTTCAGGCGCGAGACGTTTTGCGAGTGCATAATGGCGGTATGGTGCAGGCCTTCTTCAACCTTCAGCGCCAGCGCCAGCGCGCTATCGAAATCGCTGACTTTGACCACCGGCAGCATCGGCATCAGCTGTTCGCTGGTGACCCACGGATCGTCAGCGTTGACGATAGCGATCAGCAGGCGCGGCGCTTTCGCCGGAACGGCGATCCCGGCGGCTTCCAGCATCGCCGACGGGCTTTTGCCGACCAGCTTCTTATTGGCCAGGCCTTCAGGCAGGCAGGCGGCGCGGAGTTTATCGGTATCGGCCGGGCTCAGCAGCAGCGCGCCGAAGGCTTGCATTTGTTGCACCAGACGTTCGGCGACGCTCTCCACCACAATCAGGCTCTTCTCGGCAATGCAGGGCAGGTTGTAATCGAACGAGGCGCCGTTGATGATATCCTCCGCCGCTTTGACCAGATCCGCCGTTTCATCGACGATGCAGGGCGGGTTGCCCGCGCCGGCGCCAATCACTTTTTTACCGCTCTTCATGCCCATTGCCACAATGCCGGGGCCGCCGGTAATAGCGAGGACCGCAATGCGCGGATGGGCCATCATCTGCTGGGTGGCTTCAAACGTCGGTTCCGCCACGGTGACCACCAGGTTGCGAATGCCGCAGCAGCGGAAGGCAATCTCTTCAATCAGGCTGATGAGCTTGAGTGAGACCTTTTTCGCCCCCGGATGCGGGCTGAAGTAGACGCTGTTGCCCGCCGCCAGCATGCTGATGCTGTTGTTGATGATGGTCTCCGTTGGGTTGGTGCTCGGCGCGACCGACCCGATTACGCCAAACGGCGAATATTCAAACAGCACCATTCCGCCGTCGCCGGTCAGCGCGGTGGTGGTGAGATCTTCCACGCCGGGGGTGTTGTCCAGCGCAGCCTTGTTTTTCAGGTATTTGTCTTCTTTGTTGCCCATGCCCGTTTCATTGGCGCTCTCTTCCGCCAGCGCGGCCAGCAGCGGCGTCAGCTCCTGGCGCATTGCGCTGATGATGGCGCTGCGGGTTTTCAGCGGGCACTGCTGATAACGTAAGAACGCCTGGTGCGCAGCGTCGATAGCCTCGCTGACGGACTGAAATATCCCTTTGCCCTGCGGCTGCTCCGGCGTTTGCGCCGGGGTTAACTGTTCGCTAAGAATGGTGCGAATAAGGGTTTCGAGTTCAGAAGTATTCATTGATGAGTTCCCACGTTAATGGCCGCGATGGCGGTCCGTGCTATGTCCATGTCCTGCTCAACGCTGCCGCCGCTGATGCCAAGACCCCCGATTAATAAGCCGTCGCGCCACAGGGCGTAACCGCCGCCAAAGGTGACCACTTTTCCCTGCAAATGCGTTTCGAGGCCATAAAGCGCGGCGCCCGGCTGAACCACATCGTTCAGCTCATGGGTCGCCGTTTTCATCGCCACCGCGGTCCAGGCCTTTTTCGGCGCCAGTTCGCTGCTGACCAGCAGGGCGTCCGGCATCCGCCAGGTCACGGTTTCGGTGCCGTGGGCGTCAACGATGCTGATCACCACCGGCACCTGTAGCTGCTGCGCGCGCTCGACGGCGGCGCGGGTGAGCTGGTGTAGATCGTGGAATGAGAGGGCCACGGGCGTCGTCTCCTTGCTGCGGCTCGGCTGGCTGGCGGCCAGATAGCGCCGGCTTATTTCACGGATAAGGTTGTTCTGGTGCGCGTCGCTATCTTCGGCGCGGGCCAGGGCGTACAGGCAGTCTGATAAGCGATTGATGTAGCGCATCAGCACCTGGCGCACGTTGACTTCCGCCGCCAGCTCCACCAGGCGGCGTTCGGCCCGGCGGGCCAGCGTGCGGGCAAAATGCAGGCGGCTCGCGGCTTCGCAGCGGCCGGGTAAAATAAAGCTGTGCAGCGGTTCAACGCGGGCCATGGCCCGATCGATGGCGGCTTCCAGGGCGGAAATCTCTTCGCTGCTGATGTAGCGCTGTTTAGGCGACGGCCGTTCGCTGTCGCTGGCCAGCTCGGCGCTAAACCAGAAAATTTGCTGCTGGATGGCCTCGAGCAGGGCGCGGTGGTTTTCATCCGCGGCGGCGCAGGCGCACAGGCTCAGCGCGGCGTTCAGCTCGTCCAGCGTGCCGTAGGCTTCAACCCGCGGGTGGGTTTTGCTCACCCGCTGGCCGGTAAAGAGTGAGGTGGTGCCAGCGTCACCCGTTCGGGTATAAATCGCCATAGTCGCTCCTTAACGTGAAAGCGTATCGACAATGCCGACAACGGCGAGGTCGATGGCCTCGTTTGGCCCGGAAAAAACGTGCCTGGCGCTGGAGCCGCCGCTGAGCAGAACCAGCTCGCCGACGCCTGCGCCGACGGAGTCCACGGCGACTTCATCGCCGGAGGTGGGCGAGGCGGGAAGTTCGCCATCGGCGCTGACCCGCCGCACCAACAGAAGCTTTTTCCCGACCAGGGAAGGCGATTTTTGCGTGGAGACAACCGCGCCCGTGACTCGTGCCAGATGCATGATTTACTCCTGCTTAATTAATTGAATATTCCGCGCGCGCGCCGCGTCGCGCGCCAGGGCGGTCACGAGGCATTTGCGCTGAATAACCAGATGCCCCTGACCCAGCGGCGCGACGTCGCGATAGCTGAGCACCGAACCTGCGTGCAGAACCAGCGGCAGCCCGCGTTCATCGGCAAAGGTCAGCGGCAGGCGAGCCAGTTTTTTAACCGGGATAACCGGCAGCAGCTGGCCGTGCAGGGTGAGCTGCACGCGGATGCCGAAAGCCAGCGCGTCGTGAATGTTGCTGGCGGCGGCATCGTCGGTGTCCGCCTCCGCCAACTGGTTCAGCAGCGGCAGGTCGACGAGCAGAACGCGCAGCGACGCGTGCTGGCAGAACAGACTCCGGCAGTCGGCATCACGTAGCTGCGCCACGCTCAACGTCGCCGTGCTTTCGGCGCGCCGCTGCAGTCGGGAGACGATCGTCTCCACAATGCGCTGCAGAAGTTCGCCGTTCATCGCGGGCCTACCAGCCGGGCAAAGGCCTGCGGGCTATCGGCTCCAGCGGCGTTAGCCTCATCGGTATCAATGTGCATTTCGAGGCGCATGTCCGGCGAAACGCGAACCGCCACGTTGTTGAAGATCAGCCCGCGATCGTCGCCTTCAATGGCCACCGACACTCTGTCGCCGTGGGCGACCCGCAGGATCAGCGCATCGAGCGGCGACATATGAATATGCCGTTGTGCGACGATAACCCCTGACGTCAGCTCCAGCTCGCCAAAAGGGCTGACCAGGCGGATGCCCGGCGTGCCCTTCAGGTTGCCGGACATTCTCAGCGGCGCCGCAACGCCCAGGGTTCTGGCATCGGTACGCGAGATTTCCACCTGGCTTACCGAGCGCAGTGGGCCGAGCAGGCGTACATTTTTCAGCTGCCCCTTCGGCCCCACCAGAGTGACGGTTTGCTCCGCGGCGTACTGTCCCGGCTGCAGCAGCGCTTTTTTCTCGCTGATGGGATGGCCGGGGAACAGGCGTTCGTAATCCGCCGCGGACAGATGGATATGACGATTTGAAACCCCCAGCGGGATGGGCCGCAGGCGCATCTCGTCGAGAACTTTACTGACCGTTGATTCCAGAAGCTGTTTATCCATTACGCCTCACCTCGCTTGCCGGGATGAATGCAAAGCGAGCGCGGCTCGCCTTTCTGGCGCGGACATTTCGGGTCCAGACACAGGTTGCAGCTAACCAGCCCCTGTTCCTGCGGGAGCTCTTCTGCTGGCGCTTCAGAAACGACATCCGCCGTTTCTGACTCTTCAGGCTCAGGTTGCATGACGGAGAGCGGGGGCGTCTGCGCGCGCAGGATCCCTTCTCCTGGCCTGGCGATGACTTTGTGGGCCACCAGGCCGTTTCGCTGTTCGGCAAACTGCGCACCGGTGGTGATAGCCGCCTGCACGGAGGCCACATCACCGGTAATTTTAATCACCGTCCAGCCTGAACCATTGGTCTTTTCGAGGGCGACCAGCGTGATAGAAGCGGATTTCGCCATGATATCGGCGCAGCTGATAGCCAGTGCCAGACCACAAACTTCAAGTAATCCCAGTGATTGCTTCACGCGGTGCTCCTTATTCGCCATCAATCAGGCTGATTTCGGTAAAATGGCCTCAACGTCGCTGTGCGGACGCGGGATCACGTGGCAGGATTTCACTTCACCCACCACGCTTGCCGCCGCGCTGCCCGCGTCCACCGCCGCTTTAACCGCGCCGACGTCGCCGCGAACCATCACGGTCACCAGACCCGAGCCAATTTTTTCGTAGCCAACCAGCTGCACGTTGGCGGATTTCACCATGGCGTCGGCGGCTTCAATAGCGCCCACCAACCCTTTTGTTTCAACCAGTCCCAGTGCGTTATTCATTCTGCCGTTCTCCTGTTGCTTAGCGATTCAGATCCCGGAAAGGGATCCCTTTGACCAGCCGTGCCGCGTTATTTCCGGTGTTACGATGGGCCTGACTGTCCTGATGATGCATCAGCGTAAAAAGCGGCGCCGATGCGGGTAAATTCTTGTAGTGCACGACCAGCGTATGGCGGTCGCAGGCGATGCCCACCAGCAGCGGCGAGCTGCGCGCCGCCTGCCAGGCGCTGTCCACGACTTCTCCGGCCGGATGATGCTGGAGCAGGAAAGGGATGCCTTCCTCTTCAATGCCCAGCAGCACTTCGCGCCACAGGCCGTCGCAGCCGGCGATGGCGGTAATGACGATGGCCGGGGCGCTGTGATTACTGTCCATGCGCGAACTCCTTGTGCCAGGAGAGAATCAGCCCGGTGGCCACCGCGTTTCTCGGGCCTTCGCTGCCGCGAATATTTCCGCGCCCGGCAACCAGGCGGTAGTGCGCCAGCGCATCGGTGACCAGCTGCGGGACTTCGAAATCCAGCGACGAACCGCCCACCAGCACCACGAACGGAATATCGCGAATGTTGCCGGTGGGGCTGACCTGACGCAGCGCGCGCAGGGCGTTGGTGACAAAGACCCGCTCTTTGGCGCTACGGCGAATGGCACGCACTTTTTCCAGCGCTAAGTCGCCGGGCAGCGGCACCAGTTCGTCCGGCTTTACCACACAGACGCGGGCGAAGACGGCCGGGGGCAGCGGCGTAGAGAAAAACTGCACGCTGCCGTCCTCGTGGCGCAAATGGAACAGGCTTTCCACCTTAGCCAGCGGGAACTTCTTGATCTCTTCCGCCAGATAGCGGTCCTCCAGCCCCAGCTCACGGGCAATGATCATCGTCACCATATCGCCTGCTCCGGCGAGGTGGGTGGCGATGATTTCGCCTTTAGGGTTGATGATGGAGGCATCGGTGGAGCCCGCGCCGAGGTCGAGGATCGCCAGCGGTCGGGTGGTGCCCGGCGTGGTCAGCGCGCCCAGGATGGCGGCTTCGGCCTCGGCGCCGCCGATCTGCACGTCGATATTGAGCTTCTGCTCAATCTCGCGGGCGATCATCGCCATCTGCAGGCGATCCGATTTCACCATCGAGGCGATGCCGACGGCCTGCTCCAGCGAGAACTCCCCAGCCAGTCCGCCTGTGACGCTCACCGGTACCGAGGTATCGACGGCCAGCAGATCCTGAATGAAAATCTCGCTGCTCGGCTTGTTGGTCAGCTCGGCCATGGTCTGGCGCACGTGCTCCAGCATGCCGCCTATATTGGTGCCGGACTCACCGGTGACGTTATCGAGCCTGCCGCAGCCGTCGACCGCTTTCATGATGGCCTCGGCGCCGGCGGCGACATCCACGCGCACGCTGCGCCCCTGGGCCAGCAGCGCCAGGTTACCGGCGGGGATCGCCCGCGCTTTAACGTCGCCGGATGGCGTTTTGACCACCACGGCGGAACGATTGCCAATCAGCGCCCGGGCCATCGGGACGATGTTTTTGGTCTCCTCGGCGTTGAGGTTGAATACGGTGGCGATACCGTAAGGGTTGGAGAGGGTTTCGATAACCTTCCCCGGGACGGCGACCTCAATCGCCGCCAGCATTCCCAGCGGAATGCGGTCGATGTACAGCACTTCGTCAACGATCGGCAGCGGTTTTTCCAGCCGGTTGCTGACCAGCACGCCATCGTCGCGTTGCAAAATGACGCCGGTAATCTGATACCCGGCGCGCAGGGAGGCGTTGATAACGTTCGCGATATCGGCAAAATCGAAGGCCGATGACACCACCAGGATATAGGGGGCCTCCGCCGGGCGGGTTAACAGCTCCTGCGGCGTAATAGTGATGCCAACGCCAAGCCCCACGCCGCCGGGCGTTTTCGGGTTATGGCCGATCATAGTCGATTCGGTGATGATGGTTTCGGTAATGGTTTCCATCGCCACATCGCCAATCACCGGCGTGGCTTCGTTAATGCGAATGAGCGAAATATCGCCGACGCCGATCCCGGCGCGCTTTGCCACGAGGGCAAGCGCTTCCTGGATCCCGAACACGTTACGCAACGTGCCTTTGATCCCGGAGGTTTCCGCTAGCGCGCTATGCGTAATCGTCAGCGCGCCAGCCTCATCCAGAGTCGCCAGGGCGACTTCCGTCGATGAGTTGCCGATATCAATGCCAGCTATATATCGCATCACCGCCCCCTGTAGTTAATCGTCGCCTTTGAGTTTTTTACGCTCGACGTACAGCGTTGCCGCTTCGCGAACGAAAGCTGCGCAAATCTTCGCCTGATAGCGGCTTTCGAGATCGTCGGCGATAGCGAGCAGCTCCTCTTTCGTTGAACGGTAGGGGCGAAGGGCGTTGTAGATTTCAAGAATGCGATCGTCCGGTACCGCGGTCAGCTCGGCGGCGCGTTCGAAGTTCATCGCCAGCCGGTCGCGGCCCGCGTCTTTGGCGATCGACGCCTGTAAGCGCAGGGTTTCCGGGGTAATACGCATATCCTGAGCGGTGACTTTATTGCTCAGCACGTTTTCCAGCGTAAAGTCGTCCAGCGTTTTATTGGTGGCGGTTTTCACCCATTCCGGGTGCTTGTTCGCCAGCGGGTAGTCGCTGACCCTGGCGCTACGGGATGCGCCGCCAGCCGCCGGAGCCGCCGCTGGCGCCTCGCCCTGCAGGCTGTTCATGCGGCTCAATACGTCGCGAACCATCGATTCAATTGCGTCGGTATTCATGGAGTTATCCTTTATCAAAGCGCCACGCGCAGTTCCTGCGGGTTTTTACCCGTCACCACGTATTTGGTCTCTTTAATGTGCAAAATGGCCGATTTCGCCTGGTACTTCGGCCGCGCCATCTGGTCATTCAGCGTCGGGACCGGCTGCGGCGATTCGCGTTTCGCATAGCGGGCGGCGTTCTTACCAATCTGACGGTAGGTGTCCAGGGTCAGCAGCGGCGCCTGTGGGAACAGCTCCAGGTTGGAGAGCGGCGGCAGCCCCTGCTGGTGGATAACCGTGGTGCCTTTCGACTGGATGCCGATAGAGATGCCGGAGCCGCTCAGGCGATTGCCCTCAACGGCGACGAAGGCCACGTCGGAGGATTTAAAGCAGCGAATCACGCGCGCTTTAATGCCTTCTTCTTCAATACCGGCAATCACTTCGCGCAGAATGCTTTTGTGCGGGATGCCGACGATATTGACGGTCTGCGCCAGGCCGAACGCCGGGCCGACGGCGATAATCACTTCGTCCTGCTGGGTTCCCTGACGCGCTTCGCCCACTTCGGTCAGGAAACCGTCGCCAGCAGGCGCAGCGGAGGCCGCCGGCGCATTAAACGAGACCGGTTTATCGCTGCCCTTCATTTCGCTAAGCACGTCTTCAATTATCTGGCGCAGCAATTTTTCATTAATTTCCATTTCTCACCCCTTAATCAATCTCGTTGGGATCAAGAGCGCCAGGGATGTTTTTAATCTCTTCCCAGCGTTCGCCCTGCAGGCGATAGCCCGTTGCCGGACCGGCATAATCGTTAATGTCGTTGACGGCTGACAGCACCTGTCCGTCGCCGACGATAATCGCGGAGGTATGCAGATAGTCCCCGGTCAGCTTGGCCTTCTGGATGTTGAGCATGTCCTGGGCCACGTCGGTAAACCCGCCCTGCGCCAGCGCTTTCACCACTTCCAGACCGTTGCGGTTTTGATTGATGATTTCCTGGGCGAACTTGATGTCTTCGACGATATTGCGCTCCGGCATATCTTTCGAACCGTGGGCGTAGGTCGCGGCTTCAACTTCTTCATCGGTAATCGGCGGCAGCCCCATTCCGGCAAACACGGCCTGCAGCGCGCGGGCGGCTTTGTTACGGATGGCGATGACGTCCTCTTCACGCACCGGACGCAGACCGCCGTCCACCTTCAGGTCGCGCTGGATAACGTTGTAGTCGTCAAAGTCTTCGGCATCTTCGTTGGAGCCAGCGAACATGTTGTCGTAGTTCGGCACCGCGGAATAACCGGAAGAGATGAAGTCGGTTCCCGGCAGGAACTGCATCAGCAGACGCGCGGTGCGACGCATATCGGAGTGGGTAAAGGTCTGGTCGTTACTGGAGGCGCATTCCAGATCCAGCGACGAGCAGATCAGGTTTTCCGCCAGCACCGCGCGAATGCCTGACGGCACCGCGGACGGCACGCCGATGCAGCTTACCGAGCCGTTTTGCAGCCCCTGAACGCCGGCGGCTTTGGTGATGTAGATGCAGCGCGCTTCCAGATAAAGCATGGATTTGCCTTCGGCGTAGCCCATCTGCACTTCCGAGCCGGAGCCGGAGGTGAAGCGCATTTTCAGGCCGCGAGAGGCGTAGGACGAGGCCAGGAAGCCCTTCGACCACGGCGTGTCGTCGCCATCGGTAAAGACCGGCTCGGTGCCGTAGACGGAGATGGTTTCGGCGTAGCAGGTATGGCCCAGCATGCCGAGCTTCAGCTCGGTGGCTTCTTCCAGCGAGCACTGAGTCAGCACGCCCGGACGGCCTACCTGCGAGCCCACCAGCAGCGCGATGGCGTTGAACGGCGCATAGCGCGCTACCGCAACGGTGGTTTCCTGTTCGTCAAATCCGCGCCATGCGCCTTCGGCGGCGTCGGCGGCAATTTGTACCGGGTTATCTTTGACGTTGGTGACGTGGGCCTGCTGGGACGGGGTGCGGCGGGCGCGCATTTTCTGCATCGCCATCATCATCTCGACCACGTTCATATGCGAAACCACTTCGACGATTTTCGCCGGCGTCATCGCGGTGGTCAGCGGGACGATTTCGCTGCGTTTGACGTTCGGATCGCACAGCATATTGGCCAGCTTGACCGAATCCATCGCCATCACTTCTTCAGCGCGGTTCAGATTGATGCCGTAGCGGGCGATAAAGTGGTCGATCAGGTCGAATTCGCTTACCGGTTTCCCGTCCAGCTCGGTTACCGCGCCGTTAACGATTTTAATCGACGGTTTCGGGTCGTTCGGGCTTTCCATTGCGATAAAGCCTTCTTCGATCCACTCCTTAACGAAGCCGTCCTGATTCACAGGGCGTTTCGCCAGTGCTTCAAATCTTTTCGATCTCATGAATCAGCCTCGTGGGTATCAGATGTAGGACGGGCGATCGTTTTTCGGTTCAGCACCGAGGGTCGCAAGAACGGTTTTGCCGATTTCGCGCGCCGAGATGACCGCCTGGCGGACCGCGCCGGAGTCGCCGGAAATCACCAGAATGGCTTCGTTACTGAAGCTGGTGCCGTGCGCCGGGGAGCTATAGGCCACGACTTCAACGTTGGCTGACTTCAGCGCGGTATCGGCCATCAGCACGCCAACGGAGGCCGGAGCGCCAACGATGATGCCGCAGGCGCGGCCAATCGGCGCGCCGAACGCTTTTTCCAGGGCGTAGCTGGCGCGAGCGGTGTACTGCAGCTCGATATGCCCGGCTTCGTTGCCGTAAACATCGCCGAAGGTGCGGTCGAGCTCTTTCAGCGCGACTTCGATACCGCGCTTAACGTCGGAAACGTCGTTGCCGCCTAAAATAATCAGCGAACCGTGGCCCGCGCCGCCTTTGGTATCGCGCGGAAGCTCAATGCTGACCACTTCGGTGTTGGTGGCCTTCACCGCTTCATCCGCCGCCATAATGTGCGGGCCAGCGCCGGTGCGGGCGCCGAGAATGCCGATGGAGCGATAGCGTTTTTCCAGCTTCATCGCGTCCAGCAGGGCGGTATCGACGTTGGCGATCACCAGGCCCAGGGTGTCGCCAATGGCGGTCCCGACAAATTCCGTTAAACTGCAGCTTTTTTCTGCCATAGCCGTCTCTCGTATTGGATGGTTTTCAGTAGGGATGGCCTGTTGTTCCGGCGTTGCCACACGGGCAATCACCTGAGCCATGATCTGTTCAACCAGCTCATTGCTGCTCATTGGCTAATTCCCTTCGGTAAGATTTTTTCTACATCGGTGTGAGGGCGTGGGATGACGTGTACGGCTTTCACTTCTCCCACGTTACGTGCGGCGGCGGCACCGGCATCGGTGGCCGCTTTTACCGCGCCAACGTCGCCGCGCACGATGACGGTGACCAGCCCGGAGCCAATCTTTTCATAGCCCACTAACATCACATTGGCTGACTTCACCATTGCATCAGCGGCCTCTATGGCTGCGGTTAAGCCTTTGGTTTCTACCATTCCTAGTGCTTCTTGTTGCATAAAGACCTCACATGGAGTGTTCCGATAGTTGGGACTATAAGAAGATGCGAGGAAAAAGAATGGCTGACTTGAATTTGATGATGAAAAAATAGTGGGTGTTGGATAATATAAAATTGTCGTTTATAAATTTAATATGATGATTTTATTATCTATTTTTATTTTATTTTATGTGATTATCTTGTTTTGTATATTCCATATTTACAAATTTGTTCATGACGGATTAAATTTTATCTGCTATGCGAGGAAAACGAATTTGTGATGTTTGTTGGAAAAAGAGGAGTTGGTTTTAGCAATATTTTTGCATGCCAAAGGGACCGGTTAATTACAGAATCTACGCGTCAGCGTAGCTTTCCCGGCTTATTCCATGACAATAATTTGTTATTGATGCCCGAATTTTCCGGGGCCGCCGTCGGCAGGTTGCCAACAATTTGTGGAGCGGAGTTCATATAGTGATGCTCGTTGTACTCTACTGCCAGCAGGAGGTTGGCTGGTCAGGACACGAACTCTGCTAAGAAGGTGTCACCATGAATGATTCGTTAAAAGCGCAATGTACCGCCGAGTTTCTGGGCACCGGGCTATTTTTGTTTTTCGGCATCGGCTGCCTGAGCGCGTTGAAAGTGGCGGGCGCGAGCCTCGGGCTATGGGAAATATGCATTATCTGGGGGCTGGGGATCTCGCTTGCCGTCTATCTGACGTCGGGAATATCCGGCGGCCATCTCAACCCGGCGGTGACCGTGGCTTTATGGCTATTTGCCTGCTTTCCCGGACGTAAAGTTTTCCCCTATATCGTTTCACAGGTCGCAGGCGCCTTTGGCGGCGCGGTGCTGGCCTATGTGCTGTACAGCACTATGTTTACCGAGTTTGAATCCGCCCACCATATCGCTCGCGGCAGCGTAGAGAGCCTGCAGTTGGCGAGTATTTTCAGCACCTACCCGGCGGCGTCGCTGAGCATCTGGCACGCGGCGCTGGTTGAAGTGGTGATCACCTCCATGCTGATGGGGATGATTATGGCGCTGACCGACGACGGCAACGGCGTACCGAAAGGGCCGCTGGCCCCGCTGCTGATCGGCCTGCTGGTGGCGGTGATTGGCGCCTCAACCGGGCCGCTGACCGGCTTCGCGATGAATCCGGCGCGTGATTTTGGACCGAAGCTGTTTACTTGGATGGCGGGCTGGGGCGATATCGCGATGACCGGCGGAAGGGATATTCCGTATTTTATCGTACCGATTATTGCGCCGCTGATCGGCGCCTGCCTCGGCGCGGCGATCTATCGTTATCTGATCGGGAATAACTTACCGTGTAATACCTGTAAATTAGAGGATTAATGTATCGGCTGAAATAGCTAAAAAATTTCATGAACCGGTATCACGAACTGGCCAAAAACGTCTCCCACGGATGGGAGACTTTTGCTATCGTAATATTCTTTTATCGTTGGCGGTAAATGATGATGAAAGGAAGTGAATATTAAAGAAATGTTTTATTTATAACAAAAAATTAACTGAGAGGTTTTATCATGATTTCTGCGAGCACACTGAACTCAGAACTCATTAATAAAATCGCACAGGATTTTGCGCAGGCCACCAGTCTGGCGGTTGTGGTTGTCAATATTCACGGTGATGAAATATCCGAACTGTTTAATTTCACCCCTTTCTGCCAGCTGATGCGCCAGCATCCCCAGCACAGCACCCGCTGCCGAATGAGCGACCGCTGCGGCGGCCTCGAGGCCTCGAAAACCGATGCGCTCTGTATCTACCGCTGCCACGCCGGGTTAACCGATTTTTCCATTCCGCTGGTTATCGCCGGACACCTTGTGGGCTTCGTGCTTTGTGGCCAGGTGCGCTTAAGCAATGACGTTGAGCTGGTGGATATCCTCAACGTCGACGACCGCTGGCAGGCTGACCCCGAGCTGCTTAAAGCGTTCCGCGACGTGCCGGAGATGGACTACTCAAGAGTGATTGCCTCCGCGGATTTACTGAAGCTGATCGTCGAGAACTGCCTGAAAAAGCAGCTTAATTTTGTAGTGATTAAAGACAATCCGCAGCAGCCTGAACCCGCGCGCGCCAGCCGGGCGGTGAGTCCTCACGACAGTAAAATGAAGAAGGCGCTGCGCTACATTGACGCCCATTTATCCGACGAGCTGCGCCTGGAAGACGTCGCCGCCCACGTTTATCTCAGCCCCTACTATTTCAGTAAGCTGTTCAAAAAATATCAGGGAATCGGCTTTAACGCGTGGGTGAACCATCAGCGGATGGTGAGCGCCAAAGAGCTGCTTTGCCACAGCGACTGGAGCATCGCCAGCATCGCGCGAAATTTAGGATTTTCGCAAACCAGCTATTTTTGCAAAGTTTTTCGCCAGGCTTATCAGGTGACTCCGCAGGCCTATCGCCAGCAAATTAACGCCAGATCACAAACTGAGTCAATTTAAATGACAATATTTTGTTATTGCCGATTTTTGATATGTCCGCGTATCTGGCTCATTATAAAATGAAAATATCTCATTCAGAGCAATAAATTGTCATAGCGCAACAAAATAATAATGAGTGAGCGATAAGCTGCACCAGTTTTTATTTATTTGATGGGATAGAGTGATACCTGAAACGATTTTCAGAGCGCCATCGGCGTAATGAAGCATCCTTTGCAAACGACGGGAGTCATCCAGCTTCCGTAAGATGTACATGAAAGCATTCGAGCCGGGCAGTCCCGCTCGAATCGCGACGGACTAAACCGACAGGCGCCAGGGAAGGGGGTGTGAATCCCCCGCAGCCCCCGCTGCTGTGATGCTGACGAACCCATATTTAGCCACTGATCCGCTTACCGGATTGGGAAGGATGGGGGAGGACGACGCTAAGCCAGAAGACCTGCCTGTCGGTAATAATCAACAACTTCGGTGGGAAGTGGGTTGCTCAGATGCGTACAGTCGAAAGACTGGGAATGCACGCAGCCCTACCACCCGGCACAGGATCGGGGTATGGCAGCCAGGCAGCACGCATTTATTCTCGCAGGTACCGGCAGCGGTTGTGGTAAAACCACCGTTACGCTTGGCCTGCTCAGCCTGTTGAAGCAGCGCGGCATGCGGGTGCAGCCGTACAAAGTCGGCCCGGACTACCTCGACACCGGCTGGCACACCGCCGTCAGCGGCGTCGCTTCATGCAACCTCGACGGCTTTATGCTCCCGGAACCGGTGCTTAACGCGCTGTTTTGCGAACGGATGCAGCGGGCGGATATCGCGGTTATTGAAGGCGTAATGGGGCTGTATGACGGCTTCGGCGCCGACCCCGGCTACTGCAGCACCGCCGCGATGGCCAAACAGCTCGGCTGTCCGGTTATTCTGCTAGTGGATGGCAAAGCGGTTTCCACCTCTATCGCCGCCACGGTGATGGGATTTCAGCACTTCGACCCCAGCCTGAACATCGCGGGCGTTATCGTCAATCGCGTCAACAGCGAAACCCATTATCAGCTTCTCAAAGGCGCCATTGAACGCTACTGCGGGCTGCCGGTGCTCGGCTACGTACCGCGAGTGGAAGGGGTGGCGTTACCCGAACGCCATCTGGGGCTGGTTACCGCCCGCGAGTCGCTGGTGAACCAGCAGCCGTGGCGCGATTTTGCCCACATGCTGGCGCAAACCCTGGATATTGAAAGACTTCTTACCCTCAGCCAGCTCAGTTCATTACCCGCCGGGGAGTGGCCGCCGCTGCCGCGCTCTGATGCTGGCGCAGGCCTGACGCTGGCGCTGGCCGACGACGAAGCCTTCAACTTTTACTACCCGGATAACCTCACGCTGCTGGAGCGCTGCGGGGTGAATATCGTGCGCTTCAGCCCGCTGCACGATAGCGAGCTTCCTCCGTGCCAGATGATTTGGCTCGGCGGCGGCTATCCGGAAATTCACGCCGCCGCGCTGGCGGCCAATACGCCGATGCTGGCGCAGCTGCAGGAGGCGCACCGACGTGGCGTGGCGATTTACGCCGAATGCGGCGGTCTGATGTATCTCGGCAGCACCCTTGAAGATGCCAGCGGTGAGATCTATCCAATGGCCAACCTTATTCCCGGCCATAGCAAAATGGGCAAACGGCTGACCCGCTTTGGCTACTGCGAGGCGCGGGCGATGCGGCAAACTCTGCTGGCGGCGCCCGGCGAAACCCTGCGCGGGCACGAGTTTCACTACTCGGATTTTACCCCCGAGTCCCCGGCGGTCCTGGCCTGCCGCAAAGTCCGCGACGGCATCACCCTTCAGCAGTGGTCGGGCGGCTGGCAGGTGGGCAACACGTTCGCCAGCTATCTGCACCTGCACTTTGCGCAGCGTCCCATGATGCTTAACCACTGGCTGGCTGCGGCAAGGAGCGCGCTATGACGCTGCTGGCCTGGGGCGTTGCCTGGCTCCTTGATTTTATTATCGGCGATCCGCAGAGCTGGCCGCACCCGGTGCGCTGGATTGGTAACCTGATCGCCGCCGTTCAGCGCGGCGTGCGCCGCTACTGTCACAGCGATGTGGCCCTGCGCCTCGGCGGCGCGGTGATGTGGCTGGTGGTGGTCGGGCTGACGTGGGGCGTCTCCTGGGGCGTGCTGACCCTGGCGCAGGCGGTCCATCCGTGGCTTGGCTGGCTGGTTGAAGTATGGATGATTTTCACCGTGCTGGCCGGACGCTGCCTGGCGCAGTCGGCGCGGGACGTAGAGCATCCGCTGCGCGCGGGCGATCTCGCTGAAAGCCGTATCAAACTCTCCTGGATTGTCGGGCGCGATACGTCGCAGCTTGAAGCGCGGCAGATTAACCGCGCGGTGGTGGAGACGGTGGCGGAGAACACCGTCGACGGCATTATCGCGCCGCTCTTCTTTCTGCTGCTGGGCGGCGCGCCGCTGGCGATGGCCTATAAAGCGGTCAATACCCTGGACTCGATGGTTGGCTATAAGCACGAAAAATATCGCGCGATCGGCATGGTCAGCGCCCGCCTCGATGATGTCGCCAACTTTATCCCCGCGCGCCTGAGCTGGCTGCTTATTAGCCTCGCCGCTCTCCTCTGCGGTGAAGCGGGCGGCCGCGCGCTGCGCATCGGCTGGCGCGACCGCTACAACCACAGCAGCCCGAACTGCGGCTGGTCGGAAGCGGCGGTCGCCGGGGCGCTCGGCATCCGGCTTGGCGGCCCTAACGATTATTTTGGTCAGCGCGTGGAGAAGCCGTGGATCGGCGACGCGACGCGCGATATTTCCGTAGACGATATTCCCCGAACGATTCGACTGATGTGGGTGTCTTCGACCCTGGCGCTGGCGCTGTTTATGGCGGTCCGGTACTGGCTGGTCGGCGCAGCCTGAGGACAAATGAATGCACTATATCCAGCAACCGCAGGCGATTGAGGCGAAAAGCTTCGACATTATTGGCGACATTATTGCGCAGACCCGCCCGGACTACCGCTTTGCCAGCCCGCTGCACGAAGCCATTATCAAGCGGGTGATCCACACCACCGCCGATTTTGACTGGCTGGATATTCTGTGGTTTTCGCCCGACGTTCTTCCGCGCTTGAGCGCCGCCCTGAGCCAGCCCTGCACGCTTTATACCGATACCACCATGGCGCTCTCCGGGATCAATAAAACCCTGCTGGCGAAATTCGGCGGCGAGTGCCGCTGCTATATCAGCGATCCGCGGGTGGTGGCGGAGGCCAAGGCGCAGGGGATGACCCGCTCGATGGCGGCGGTCGATATCGCGGTCGCCGAAGAGGGCGAGAAGGTGTTTGTTTTCGGCAATGCGCCCACCGCGCTGTTTCGTTTGCTGGAGCATGACGTCGCGGTCAACGGCGTGATTGGCGTGCCGGTCGGTTTTGTCGGCGCGGCGGAGTCGAAAGAGGCCCTGACGCAGAGTGGCCTGCCGGGTATCGCCGCGCTGGGTCGTAAAGGCGGCAGCAACGTCGCCGCCGCCATCGTCAACGCCATTTTGTACCACTTACAGGGGGCGCGATGAGCGAGCAATCCTTTGACGCCCCGGTGTGGCATAACGGCAAGGCGCTGCGCAAAGGCTATACCACCGGATCCTGCGCGACGGCGGCAGCCAAGGTCGCAGCGCTGATGGTGATGCGCCAGCATCTGATTCATCAGGTCTCCATTGTTACCCCTTCCGGCGTCACCCTGTGCCTTAACGTCGAGTCGCCGCACGTCGAAGGGCAGCAGGCGATCGCCGCCATTCGTAAAGACGGCGGCGACGATGTTGACGCCACCCACGGGATGCTGATTTTTGCCCGCGTGACGCTCGACGATTCCGGCGAGATTACCCTGCGCGGCAGCGAAGGCGTCGGCACGGTCACCCGCAAAGGCATCGGCCTGCCCATCGGCAGCCCGGCGATTAACCGCACTCCGCGCCATACCATTGAGTCGGCGGTGCGCGAAGCGATAGGCCCGTCGCGCGGGGCCGAAGTCGAGATTTTCGCCCCGGAGGGCGAGGCGCGGGCGCAGAAAACCTATAACTCGCGGCTCGGGATCCTGGGCGGCATCTCGATTATCGGTACCACCGGTATCGTGACGCCGATGTCGGAGGAGAGCTGGAAGCGTTCGCTGTCGCTGGAGCTGGAAATTAAGCGCGCGGCGGGGCTGGAGCGGGTGGTGCTGGTGCCGGGCAACCACGGCGAGCGCTTCGTCCGCGAGCAGATGGGCATCGATTCGCAGGTGGTGGTCACCATGAGCAACTTCGTCGGCTACATGATTGAAGAGGCCGTGCGCCTCGGGTTCCGCCAGATTGTGCTGATCGGCCACCCTGGCAAGCTGATTAAAGTCGCCGCCGGGATCTTCCACACCCACAGCCATATCGCCGATGCGCGGATGGAAACCCTGGTCGCGCATCTGGCGCTGCTGGGCGCGCCGCTGGCGCTTTTGCAGTTGGTGAGCGAATGCGATACCACCGAAGCGGCGATGGAGCACATCGACGCGTACGGTTTTCAGCATATCTATCACCATCTTGCCGAACGCATCTGCCTGCGGGTGATGCAGATGCTGCGCTTTACCAAAGCGCCGCCCGTCTGCGACGCCATCATGTTCTCCTTTGATAACAAGGTCCTCGGCAGCAATCGGCCGATCGCCGAGATTGCGCGGGAGATGTCATGTTAACGGTGGTTGGCATGGGCCCGTCGGGCCTGCATCTGATGACGCCGGCGGCGCGGGACGCGGTCGCCAGTGCGGACGCGCTGGTGGGCGGCAAGCGGCATCTGCAGCAGTTCCCTGAGTTTGACGGCGAACGGTTTGCACTGGGGGCCAATATCGCCGAACTGCTGGTCTGGCTCGGCGAGCGTGACGCGCAGAAGGTGGTGGTGCTGGCCTCCGGCGACCCGCTCTTTTACGGCATCGGTACGCGGCTGATAGCCCACTTTGGCATCGATCGCGTGCGCATTATTCCCGGCATCAGCGCGGTGCAGTATCTCTGCGCGAAGGCCGGTATCGATATGAACGATATCTGGCTGACCAGCAGCCACGGGCGAGACGTCTGTTTTGATGAGCTGGCGCGCCAGCGCAAGGTGGCGATGGTGACCGACGGGCGCTGCGGGCCGCGGGAAATCGCCGCCCAGCTGGCGGCGCGGGGAAAAGGGTATCGCTGGATGGTGATTGGCGAAAATCTGGCGATGGATAACGAGCGGATCCGCTGGCTACCGGTCAGTGAGGTCGACGGTGAATATGAGATGAACGCGGTGGTGATCCTCGATGAAAGATGAGCTTTTTCTGCGCGGCGAGAAGGTGCCGATGACCAAAGAGGCGGTTCGCGCGCTGGCGCTGGCCAAACTTGAACTGCACCGGGCAAGCCACCTGATTGATATCGGCGCCGGTACCGGCAGCGTGTCAATTGAGGCGGCGCTGCAGTATCCCTCGCTGCAGGTGACGGCGGTCGAACGCAACCCCGCGGCCCTGCAGCTGCTGGACGAAAACCGCCAGCATTTCGCCTGCGGCAACATTGAGATCCTGCCCGGCGAAGCGCCGATGGTGATCACCGAACGCGCCGATGCCATTTTTATGGGCGGCAGCGGCGGCCGCCTCGACGCGCTCATTGACTGGTCGTGGCAGCAGCTCTACCCCGGCGGTCGTCTGGTGATGACCTTTATCCTCCAGGAGAACCTGAACGCCGCTCTCGACTATCTGCGGCTGAAGGGAATCGAACAGGTTGATTGCCTGCAGCTGAACGTTTCAGCGCTGACAACGCTTGGCAGCGGCCACTATTTCAAACCGAATAATCCCGTTTTTGTTATCGCCTGTCAGAAGGAAGAAAACCATGGCTGAGACATTTGATCCCCGTAGTGTGTGGTTCGTTGGCGCAGGGCCGGGCGACCGTGAGCTGATTACCCTCAAGGGCTACCGCTTGCTCCAGCAGGCCCAGGTGGTGATCTACGCCGGGTCGCTGATAAACACCGAGCTGCTGGAGTATTGTCCGCCTGGCGCTGAGTGCCACGACAGCGCCGAACTGCATCTGGAGCAAATTCTCGACCTGATGGAAGCCGGGGTTAACGCCGGGAAAACGGTGGTGCGTTTACAGACCGGAGACGTGTCGCTGTACGGCTCGGTACGCGAGCAGGGCGAAGAGCTGACTAAACGCGGCATCGACTGGCAGGTGGTGCCGGGCGTCAGCGCGTTTCTGGGCGCCGCGGCGGAGCTGGGCGTCGAATACACCGTCCCGGAAGTCTCCCAGAGCCTGATTATTACCCGCCTCGAAGGGCGTACGCCGGTGCCGGAGCGCGAGCAGCTTGAGTCGTTTGCCAGCCACCAGACCTCGATGGCGATTTACCTCTCCGTGCAGCGTATTCATCGGGTAGCGGAGCGCCTGATTGAAGGCGGTTACCCGGCAACCACGCCGGTAGCGGTGATCTATAAAGCGACCTGGCCGGAAAGCCAGACCGTACGCGGCACCCTGGCGGATATCGGCGACAAGGTGCGCGAGGCGGGGATCCGCAAAACGGCGCTCATTCTGGTCGGGAATTTCCTGGGCTCTGAGTATCACTACTCAAAACTCTACGCGGCGGACTTTAGCCATGAATACCGTAAAGCCTGAATCAATCGCGCTTTTTTGCCTGACCCCAGGCGGCGTCCGGCTGGCGAAACGGCTGGCGGCGATGCTGCCGTTAACCTGTTTTACCAGCGAGAAGCTGCTGGAGGAGGGGTTTCTTCCCTTTGAAAACGGTTTTGCCAGCGCCGCGCGCGAGGCCTTCAGCAGCTATTCGGCGCTGATCTTCATCGGCGCCACCGGGATCGCGGTACGCGTGCTGGCCCCGCTGGTGAATGACAAGTTCAGCGACCCGGCGGTGGTGGTGATTGACGAGCGCGGCCAGCACGTTATTAGCCTGCTTTCCGGCCACGCGGGGGGCGCAAATGCCCTGAGCCGCTATCTGGCCGGGATGCTCGGCGCCGATCCGGTGATCACCACCGCCACCGACGTCAACGAGATGGCGGCGCTGGATACCCTGGCGTTCCAGCTTAATGCCCGAATGGTCGACTTCCGCGCGGCGGTGAAAACCGTCAACCAGATGTTGGTCAGCCATCAGCGCGTCGGCCTGTGGTGGGACGACGAGCTGGATGAAGACGTCAGCCGCTGCGACCGGCGTGGATTTATCACCGTGACCGATTTGCACCAGCTTCCTGAGCTGGACGCGCTGGTCTGCGTCACCCTGCGCAACGAACTGCCGGCGATCGCCGTGCCGCACTGGAAGCTGGTACCGCAGCGGGTGGTCGCCGGAATTGGCTGCCGTCGCGATACGCCATTCCCGCTGTTAGCGACGCTGCTGGCGCGCCAGCTTGAGGCGCAGCGCCTCGATCCGCTGGCGCTGAAAGCCATCGGCAGCGTCACGCTGAAGAAGCACGAGCAGGGGCTGATTCAGCTGGCCTCCTGCTGCCGCGTGCCGTTTGAAACCTTTACCGCTGATGCGCTGCGCGAGCATGAGCATCACTTTCCCGCTTCATCGTTCGTCAGAAACACCGTCGGCGTGGGGAGCGTATCCGGCCCGGCGGCCTGGCTGCTGAGCCATGGGCAACTGTTGGGCGAAACCCTGCGCGAACAGGGCGTCACTATTACTTTGGGAGTTTCACACTGATGTTAAGCGTAATCGGAATCGGCCCTGGCTCGCAGTCAATGATGACCATGGAGGCCATTGAGGCGCTGCAGGCGGCGGAAATCGTCGTTGGCTATAAAACCTACACCCACCTGGTGAAAGCCTTTACCGGCGATAAGCAGGTGATCAAAACCGGGATGTGCAAAGAGATTGAACGCTGCCAGGCGGCGATTGAGCTGGCGCAGGCCGGGCATAACGTGGCGCTGATCAGCAGCGGCGATGCCGGTATTTACGGCATGGCCGGACTGGTGCTTGAGCTGGTCAGCAAGCAGAAGCTGGATGTGGAAGTTCGCCTGATCCCGGGGATGACTGCCAGCATCGCCGCCGCCTCGCTGCTGGGCGCGCCGCTGATGCACGACTTCTGCCATATCAGCCTCAGCGACCTGCTGACCCCGTGGCCGGTGATTGAAAAGCGCATTGTCGCCGCCGGGGAAGCCGACTTCGTGATCTGTTTTTACAACCCGCGCAGCCGCGGCCGCGAAGGGCATCTGGCGCGCGCTTTTGAGCTGCTGTCGGCCAGCAAAAGCGCGCAGACCCCGGTGGGGGTAGTGAAGTCCGCCGGACGTAAAAAGCAGGAGAAATGGCTGACCACCTTAGGGGAAATGGATTTTGAACCGGTCGATATGACCAGCCTGGTGATCGTCGGCAATAAAGCGACCTATATCCAGGATGGCCTGATGATCACCCCGCGGGGCTACGTGCTGTGAGTGAGGTGCTGGTGATCGGCGGAACCAGCGACGCGCGGGCGCTGTGCCAGCAGCTTGACGCGGCGCAGGTTCGCTACACCCTGTCGGTGGCGACGCCGACCGGCCAGCAGCTGGCGGGCGATATTCGCGGGCGGGTGCGCTGCGGGCGTCTTGAGCCGGAGGAGATGATCGCCTGGCTGAAGGCCAACCGGACCCGCTGGGTGATCGATGCTTCGCACCCCTACGCCGAAGCGGTAAGCCGCAATATCGTCCGGGCCTGTGAAACCGCCGGCGTGCTGCTGAGCCGCTATCAGCGCCCTGAACAGCTGAGCGGCCTGACGCATCCGCTGCTCTATACCGTGGAGAGCATTGAACAGGCCTGCGAGGTCGCGCGGCGCTTCGGTCCGCGCGTGCTGCTCACCACGGGCAGCAAAGATCTGGCGCGCTGGCGGGCGGGATTAGGCGAAAAAACGCTGCTGGCCCGGGTGTTGCCGGTAGCCGATGTCATCGCGCAGTGCGCCGCGCTGGGGTTCGGCGTTGGCGAGATCTTCGCCCTGTGTGGGCCGTTCAGCGCCGAGTTCAACGCCGCTTTCTACCGCCAGTGCCGGGCCGATGTGGTGATCACCAAGGCCTCCGGCGCCGAGGGCGGCTATCAGGAAAAAGTACAACCCTGTCTGGATGCCGGTATCCCCTGCATCGTGATTACGCGCCCGGCGCCGCTGGTGACCGGTGAAGAATTACTGGAAAGTCAGGCTGCCTTTGCCCGGCGCTTAGCGCGCTGGCTGGCCGCTGCTTAAGGAGTCAGAAATGAAAAAAGCGCTTCTGGTGGTCAGTTTTGGCACCAGCTATCCCGACACCTGTGAAAAAAACATCGTCGCCTGCGAGCGCGAGCTGGCGGCCAGCTGCCCGGACCGCGACACGTTTCGCGCCTTTACCTCCGGGATGATTATCCGCAAGCTCAAACAGCGCGACGGCATTGAGATTGATACCCCGCTGCAGGCGTTGCAGAAGCTGGCCGAGCAGGGCTACCAGGATGTGGCGATTCAGTCGCTGCACATTATCAACGGCGATGAGTATGAAAAGATCGTCCGCGAAGTGCAAAGCCTGCGCCCGCTGTTCCTCCGCCTGACGCTGGGGGCGCCGCTGCTGAGCAGCCATAACGATTACGTCCAGCTGATGCAGGCGCTGCGCCAGCAGATGCCGCCGCTTGCCGCCGATGAAACGGTAGTTTTTATGGGACACGGCGCCAGCCATCACGCTTTCGCCGCCTACGCCTGCCTGGACCATATGATGACGGCGAAGGGGTTTCCGGCGCGGGTCGGCGCGGTCGAGAGCTATCCGGAGGTCGATATTCTTATCGACAGCCTGCGCCAGCAGGGGGTGAAGGGCGTGCACCTGATGCCGCTGATGCTGGTGGCCGGCGATCACGCCATTAACGATATGGCCTCGGACGAAGAGGATTCCTGGAAAACGCTGTTCAACGCCGCCGGTATCACGGCGACGCCGTGGCTGAACGGACTGGGAGAGAATCCGGCGGTGCGCGCGATGTTTGTCGCCCACCTGCGGCAGGCGCTGAGCCTGGCGATGGAGGAGGCGGCATGAGCGGCAAACTGTACGCCCTGAGCACCGGCCCCGGCGCCGCCGATCTGATCACCGTGCGCGCGGCGCGGGTGCTGGGCACGCTGGACATTCTCTACGCGCCCGCCGGACGTAAAGGCGGCGACAGCCTCGCGTTCTCCATCGTGCGCGAATATATCGGCGAACAGACCGAAGTGCGCTGCTGCCATTTCCCGATGAGCGCCGACAGCGCGGAAAAAGAGGCGGTGTGGGACGAGGTCGCCGCCGCGCTGGTTCAGGAAGTGGAAGCGGGCAAGCAGGTCGGGTTTATTACCCTTGGCGACGCCATGCTGTTTAGCACCTGGGTGTTCTTACTCCAGCGCATCGGCTGCCCGGAGTGGCTGGAGATTGTGCCCGGCGTCACCTCTTTCGCCGCCATTGCCGCGCGTTCAAAAACGCCGCTGGCCATGGAACAGCAGTCGCTGGCGGTGATCTCCTGCACCGCGCCGGAAACGGAAATCGAGCAGGCGCTGCGCCAGCATGAAAGCCTGGTGCTGATGAAAGTCTACGGGCGCTTTCCCCGCATCAAAGCGCTGCTGGCGAAAAACGGCCTGCTGGATGCCGCGCTGATGATGTCCGAAGCCACGCTGCCGGGCGAGCAGTGCTGGCGTCATTTGACTGAAGTCAGCGACGACCAGCCGCTGCCCTATTTCTCGACCATTCTGGTCAACAAACAGTGGGAGTATGCAGAATGAAACTTGAACAACAGCTAAAACAGCTGTCTTTCAGCGGCTTAGCTGCGGCGCTATTGCTGATAGTGGTGCCCGAAAAGGCTTTCGCGATGCACATCATGGAGGGGTTTTTACCGCCGATGTGGGCCCTGGCGTGGTGGCTGCTGTTTTTACCCTGCCTGTGGTACGGGCTGGTTCGCCTGCGCCGTATCGTGCAGGAAGATAATAACCAGAAGGTGCTGCTGGCGCTGTGCGGGGCGTTTATTTTTGTCCTCTCGGCGCTGAAAATTCCTTCCGTCACCGGCAGCTGTTCGCACCCGACCGGCGTCGGCCTGGCGGTGATTCTCTTCGGGCCGGGCGTGGTGGCGATCCTTGGGGCCATCGTGCTGCTGTTCCAGGCGCTGCTGCTGGCGCACGGCGGGCTGACGACGCTCGGCGCGAACGGCATGTCGATGGCGGTCATCGGGCCGGTGGTCGGCTATATGGTATGGAAAATGGCCTGCCGCGCGGGCATTCGTCGCGATGTCGGGGTGTTTCTCTGCGCCATGCTGGCGGATCTGGTGACCTACTTTGTCACCTCGGTCCAGCTCGGCGTGGCCTTCCCGGATCCGACTGCCGGCGCGACCGGCTCGATCGTCAAGTTTATGGGGATCTTCTGCCTGACCCAGATCCCGATCGCCATTGCTGAAGGGCTGTTAACCGTCATGATCTACGACCAGTTGACCAAACGTCAGCTAATTACCGCACAGGGGCATTAACATGAAAAAGACGCTGATATTGTTAGCCATGGTGGTGGCGCTGGTGATCCTGCCGTTCTTTGTCGATCACGGCGGCGAGTTTGGCGGCTCGGACGGCGAGGCGGAGAGCCAGATTCAGGTGGTCGCGCCGCATTATGAGCCGTGGTTCCAGCCGCTGTATGAACCGGCAAGCGGGGAGATTGAGAGCCTGCTGTTTACGCTCCAGGGCTCTCTTGGCGCGGCGGTGATATTCTATATTCTGGGCTACAGCAAAGGCAGACAGCGCCGTGATGACCGGGTTTGACCGACTCAGCTACCAGAGCCGCTGGTTTCACGTCGCGCCGGAGCGCAAGTTCCTGTTCTGGCTGCTGCTGATGGGGCTGGCCTTTACCCTGCCACCGCTGGGGCAGGGTATCGAAATGGCGCTGATTGCCGCCTTAACCTGCTGGCTGCTGCGGGTCTCGCCGTGGCGCTGGTGCCGCTGGATGGCGCTGCCGTTTGGCTTCCTGCTGATCGGGGTGTTGACCATTCTGTTTAGCGTCAGCCGCGATCCGCAGGATCTGCTGGTGAGCCTGCCGCTGGGCGGCGTCCGGCTGGGCATCACATCGGAGGGGCTGACGACCGCCAATCAGACCTTCTGGCGCAGCCTGGCGGCGCTGGCGTCCACCTTCTGGCTGGTGCTGAATCTGCCGTTCCCGCAGCTTATTGTGCTGCTCAAGCGTGGGCGGGTGCCGCGGCTGCTGACCGAGCAAATCCTGCTGACCTGGCGCTTTATTTTTATTCTGTTAGACGAAGCGCTGGCGATTCACCGTGCGCAAACATTACGTTTTGGCTACCGTAGCGTGCCGAAGGGCTATCGTTCGCTGGCCATGCTGGTAGGACTGCTGTTTACCCGGGTGATGATCCGCTACCAGCAGATGAGCACCACGCTGGATATCAAACTGTATCAGGGTGATTTTCACCTCTAAGGATAAGTATGCTTGCCACGACCGATCTCTGGTTTCGCTATCAGGACGAGCCGGTGCTGAAGGGGCTGACGCTGGATTTTTCCCATCACGCGGTGACCGGACTGGTGGGGGCGAACGGCTGCGGAAAATCGACGCTGTTTATGAATCTGAGCGGTCTGCTGCGCCCGCAGAGCGGGGCGGTGCAGTGGCAAGGAAAACCGCTGGACTACAGCAAGCGCGGCCTGCTGGCGCTGCGCCAGCAGGTGGCGACCGTTTTTCAGGACCCGGACCAGCAAATCTTCTATACCGATATCGACAGCGATATTGCCTTTAGCCTGCGTAACCTGGGGGTTGCGGAAGAGGAAATCGCCCGGCGGGTGGACGATGCGCTGACTCTCGTCGATGCCCAGGGGTTTCGTCACCAGCCGATTCAGTGCCTGAGCCACGGGCAGAAAAAGCGCGTGGCGATAGCCGGGGCGCTGGTGCTGCAGGCGCGCTACTTACTGCTCGACGAGCCGACGGCGGGGCTCGATCCCTCGGGGCGCGCGCAGATGATCGACATCATTAAGCGCATTGCCGATCGGGGCAACCACGTGGCGATCTCCAGCCACGATATCGATCTGATCTATGAAGTTAGCGATGCGGTTTACGTGTTACGCCGCGGCGAAGTGCTGGCGCACGGCGAACCCGGCGAGGTGTTTGCCCGCAGCGAACTGATGGCCCAGGCCGGGCTTACCCAGCCGTGGCTGGTGAAGCTGCACGCGCAGCTCGGGCTGCCGCTGTGTAAAACCGAAGAAGAATTTTTTACGCGGATGCGAAGCAACGCGATGAAGGAGGCGTCATGACGCTGGCAATTATGTTACAGGGCACCGCTTCTGACGTCGGTAAAAGCGTGCTGGTCGCGGGGCTGTGCCGTATTTTTTATCAGGACGGTCAGCGCACCGCGCCGTTTAAATCGCAGAATATGGCGCTCAATTCCGGTATTACGCCGGATGGCAAAGAGATGGGCCGGGCGCAGATTTTCCAGGCCGAAGCGGCGGGGATTACGCCGGATGTGCGCATGAACCCGGTGCTGCTCAAGCCGACCAGCGACCGCAAAGCGCAGGTGGTGCTGATGGGCAAGGTGGCGACCGATATGGACGCGGTGAGCTATCACGAATATAAGCCGCGCCTGCGCGAACAGATCCTCTCGGTCTATAACAGCCTGGCCGCCGAACATGATGTGCTGGTGCTGGAAGGGGCGGGCAGCCCGGCAGAGATCAACCTGCGCGATCGCGACATCGTCAATATGGGCATGGCCGAGATGGCGCAGTGCCCGGTGATCCTCGTGGCGGATATCGATCGCGGCGGCGTATTCGCCTCTATCTACGGCACCCTCGCGCTGCTGCACGGCCACGAGCGCGCGCGGGTCAAGGGGGTGATTATCAACAAATTTCGCGGCGACGTGGCGCTGCTCTACTCCGGGATCGAGCAGATAGAAGCGCTCACCGGCGTCCCGGTGCTCGGCGTGATGCCGTGGCTGGACGTCGATCTCGAAGATGAGGACGGCGTGGCGCTGCAAAAAGGTAAATATCTGCGCACCGACAGGCGCGACATTGAGATTGCCGTGGTTCAGCTGCCGCACATCGCCAATTTTACCGATTTCAACGCGCTGGCGGCGCAGCCGGACGTCCGCGTCCGCTACGTTCGCCAGCCGCAGGAGCTGGCGGGCGTGGATATGATTATCCTGCCGGGCAGTAAAAACACGCTCGGCGATCTGCGCTGGCTGCGCGAAAGCGGTATGGCGCACGCGGTACTGCAGGCCCGGCGTCAGGGCGTACCGGTGCTGGGGGTCTGCGGCGGCTACCAGATGCTCGGCGAAACCATTATTGATGAGGTGGAGTCGGGGCTTGGCACGCAGCCGGGGCTGGGGTTGCTCAATACCGTCACCCACTTTGCGCAGCACAAAACCACGACCCAGGTGACGGCGACCCTGGCCCTAGGGCTGCCGGCGTGGCTGGCGGCAACGGCGGGGCTGGCCGTACGCGGCTATGAGATCCATATGGGCGAAACCGAGCTTCGCGACGGCTGCCGTTCGCTGATGCAACTCCATAAAAACGGGCTGAGCGTAGCGGACGGCGCGGTCAGCGATGACGGCCTGGCGTTTGGCACCTATCTGCACGGCCTGTTTGATAGCGATGAATTTACCCGCGCGCTGGTTAACGGCCTGCGCCAGTGTAAAGGGCTGGCGGCGCTGGATAGCGATTTCGAATATGCGCAGTATAAATCCCGCCAGTTCGATCTGCTGGCCGACGCGATGCGCCAGTATATCGATATCGAAAAAATCTACGCCATCATGCGCCAGCATCAGGAGCCCATATGCTGACTTTAGTCACCGGCGGGGCGCGCAGCGGTAAAAGCCGTCATGCCGAAGCGCTGATTGCCCATGCGCCGCAGGTACTGTACATCGCCACCTCGCAGATCTTTGATGACGAGATGGCGGCGAGGATCCAGCACCACCGCGACGGCAGGCCCGCACACTGGCGTACCGCCGAGCGCTGGCAGCAGCTTGATGAGCTGATAACGCCGGATATCGCCCCGCAAGAGGCGATTTTGCTGGAATGCATCACCACCATGGTGACCAACCTGCTGTTTGCGCTGGGCGGCGACAGCGCACCGGACGGCTGGGATTATGCGGCGATGGAACGGGCGATCGACGCCGAAATCGACGTCCTGATCGCCGCCTGCCAGCGCTGTCCGGCCCGCGTGGTGCTGGTGACCAACGAAGTGGGGATGGGGATTGTGCCGGAGAATCGTCTGGCCCGCCATTTCCGCGACATCGCCGGGCGCGTCAACCAGCGTCTTGCGGCGGCGGCGGACGACGTCTGGCTGGTGGTGTCGGGCATCGGTGTGAAAATCAAGTAAATCAGGCGCTCCGTACCGGGAGTTATTCTTCCTGCTGGCTCTGCCCTGAGCCAGCCAACATGACGAGAACCTCTATGCAAAGCTTAACCTCTCTACTGGGTGCGATCCCTGCGCCTGATGAAAACGCGATGGCGCGCGCCCGGCTTCATATTGACGGCCTGCTGAAGCCGCCCGGAAGCCTTGGACGCCTTGAAGATCTTGCCGTACAGCTGGCGGGCATGCCCGGCCTTGACGGCGTCCCGCAGGTGAAAAAGAAGGCGCTGCTGGTGATGTGCGCCGACCACGGCGTGTGGGACGAAGGGGTCGCCATCTCGCCGAAAGCGGTCACCGCGATTCAGGCGGCGAATATGACGCTAGGCAAAACCGGCGTTTGCGTACTGGCGGCGCAGGCGGGCGCGAAGGTGCACGTCATTGACGTCGGGATCGATGCCGAGCTTATTCCGGGCGTTATCAACATGCGCGTGGCGCGCGGCTGCGGCAATATCGCCGTCGGTCCGGCAATGCGCCGCGGCCAGGCGGAAGAGCTGCTGCTGGAGGTGATGCGCTATACCCGAGGGCTGGCGCAGGATGGCGTGACGCTGTTCGGCGTCGGGGAGCTCGGGATGGCGAATACCACCCCGGCGGCGGCGATTGTCAGCGTCCTGACCGGCAGCGATGCCCAGGAGGTGGTGGGGATTGGCGCTAATCTGCCGTTGGCGAAAGTCGCTAACAAAGTGGAGGTGGTGCGTCGGGCAATTGCCGTCAATCGACCCGACCCGAATGATGGCCTGGACGTGCTGGCGAAAGTGGGCGGTTTTGATTTATTGGGGATGACGGGCGTGATGCTGGGCGCGGCCTCCTGCGGCCTGCCGGTGGTGCTCGACGGCTTCCTCTCCTACGCGGCGGCGCTGGCGGCGTGCCGAATTGCGCCGGAAGTGAAACCCTATCTAATCCCGTCCCACTATTCGGCGGAGAAGGGCGCGCGTACGGCGCTGATGCATCTCGAACTGGAGCCCTACCTGAATATGGGGATGCGTCTGGGCGAAGGCAGCGGCGCGGCGCTGGCGATGCCGATCGTGGAAGCGGCCTGCGCGATGTACCACGAGATGGGCATGCTGGCGGCGAGCAATATTGTTTTGCCGAAGGGCTGAGAAAGGCATTAGGGGGCGGCGCTGCGGCGTTCCCTGAATCAGGCATAAGATTTTGCGGAGCGCAGAAACAAAAAAACACCCTTGAGGGTGTTTATGATGTTGGTTGCGGGGGCCGGATT
>NZ_FZTC01000026.1 GCF_900200035.1 Klebsiella grimontii | reverse complement strand
AACTTTTTGGGGTCAGTACAACCCGAGGCCCACTGTATGTCTAGTCAACACCAGTATGGCCTCTTACCGTGCAATTTGCAAGGAGGAGTAAACCATGAAACTACCGCGAAACGCCCTTATCTGGTGCGTATTAATCGTGTGTATCACGCTCTTGATATTCACATGCCTGACCCGGAACCGCTTATGCGAACTCCGGCTAAAGGACGGGGACAGGGAGGTCGCGGCAAGCCTGGCTTACGAATCCAACGGTAAGTAGCAACCTGGAGGCGGGGGAAACCCCGCCTTTTCAGGAGCTGGGTTGATCTGACATGCCTGAAGCGCTTTATGAAGGGGTTACCGGTTCGCTGGTAGCCCCTTTTTCCTGCCCGGATACCAATTAAAAAACCGCACGACCGGGGAGGGGAAATCAAAAAAAAGCCCACCAGTGGCGGGCAAAGACTACACACAGCTACTACAGGAAGATTCAGGCGGTTTCTTCGTAAACGTTGTAATCACACATTGCGCCGCTGTAATTCTGAGAGCTCAGCGCTTTATTCATCGCGCAACTGAAGGCGTTCGAGCGATCGCCAGCTGTACCGTTGTGTCCGTAGCGGGCAATTTCATTCGGTTTTTCATAACTGCATTCTTCCAGAACAATAAAGGCAGCAGCTTCACTATCCAGCAATTCGATACCGAGCCCTGCATTTTTTGTGTTTTTTAACTGGTAATATGCCGTAAGTGTCATGCCGGACCCCTCATAAGTCATACCGTTAGTAATAACACATTTCTATGGGTAAAGTTGAAATTTATTAATCCGCCCTGAAACCCGACATTAACAATAATATTCAGGGTGATAAATGATTAAATCAATGCATCGATGCTTCAATTTCCGTTATGTTAATTTATTATTTAAAAAACTGCAATCAGGAAAAGAAATGTCCGACCACTGCCACCCGGCGAGACTGGTTATTATTATCCGGGGGGGGGTAATTGCTGGGCATATAGACACTGACAGTTTATTAGTATAGATAACTGTTCGATAAAATAACACAGTCCATAAACAGTGCAAAATTATGGCCTGAGATAAACAGGAAGGTAACTTTTTAGGCTGAGGTCATCACACAGACATAGTTCCTCAATATTAAACCCTTCATCGTACCCCTTGAACGGTATGATTCGTTAATTATTTTGGGTCTTGATGCGTTGATTTTAATTGCTATCCTGGTTATCAGCCAGCGGAGTGTTCTTAAGGGAGCGCCGCAACGTTAAAGACAGGGACAATAAAATGACTACAACACAATTAATCACTGCTGCAGAGAATGAAGATGTGTTTGCCAATATTATGACCACGCTGGTGGAGTTGGCAAAACACGAGGGCGATTTCATGTTGCATGACGCCATCTGTCGGGCGGAAATCGATATCGACGAAGATAAATTTTACAGCATGATTGGGGGCCACAGGCAATCCGCTGCACAATGTGTCCGCTTACTCAGGCGCTGCGGGGCTATCACAAGTAAAGCAGTGTACGACCTTGCGTCGAACGTCGAGCGTCTGGCTCTACGGCTTGCCCGCGATGAATGGCTAAGGGATATGCCATTTCCGTTAAAATCCCTGGCATTTTATCAGGACGAGGCGACAGCAAAACGCGAAAGCTATCTGGTCAATCAGAAAGAGAAACAGTATCGGTTCAGTGTCTATGTAACAGGGCGTGTGGAATACCCTGAAGATGACCCGATGCAAGGCACCTACATCACTGACGGGACATTCCTGCTGGGTAAAGCCCAGACCGTGGCAGATGCGCTGGAACGGGCAAAGGAAGCCGCTATGCGGGGTGAATGGAACGAACGTGGGGAGGAAGAGGATAGTTATGATCCGTGGATGTGCAGAGACTGCGGACCGGTCAGCTTTTATGAAAGAACGATCGAAATCCGGGATGAAAATGAACGGCTAGTGGTTGCCGGTAATGCCTGCAACCTGGAATGGTACGGGCACGTTGCTAGTCTGGAGGAAATCCGCCGAATTGAAGAGCAACAGAAGGCACTCTACGAGAAAGCCAGCTACGAAAGCGGCTGGGACAACTATGAGACCGCTCGTCAGTTGCGACAGGAAGCAGAACAGTTATCCGTCGGTATTGTGGATGAATACTGGCGCAACCACCCGGACGTTATTAAAGCAGTGGAGGAGTTTAATTATCCGGCGTTCATGGATGAAGAGGCGATCGCCTTTAACGCTGACGAGGACATGGGGATAGAATGACGGTCAGCTGGTGGGGCAAGCATGTACAATCCAAACCAGCTAAAGCACCTGGCGGGCCAACTGGCGCACGCCGATCACCCAAGAAACCCGGAACCTTTCTTCTGATTGCGATTTTTCCAAACGACCAAAAGTGTTCGCGGGCACAGAGGGGGGTAAGGGGGAGTGGCTGACCGCACGTATCCGATCCTTTCCCTTGTACTGATGCAGGTTGCTCAATCGTCATGTACTGTTTTCTGAAAGAAGTGATGAAGGCAATCAGAGGAAAAGTTACTTTCGCTCACACTGGCAGGCACCCCGCACATTACCTGAAGGATCTGACGCAATGATGACGTGCAGAGCGGGCGTGAAACGCCATACCGCTGTCAGGGCTCTGTAAAATATTCCGTGGCGTATTCAACCGCATCCAGCGATGCGCAACCTGTCATACCGAAGTAACGCCGGTCAGTTACGCCGTCAATCCTGAACGGTACCAGCGTGCCGGTCTGTCCTACCTGCACCCCTCGTTCCTCAATGATCACATCCTTTTGAGTTAAATGGGGCTTCGAAAACAGCCGTTCGCCATTTAACAGGACATTCTTTAAAACGGCGGCTGTGGCCTGCTCTGTCGTCACTGAAGGGCAGGCGCGTATATCCGCCTGGAGAGACGCACGGGCGTCCAGCCAGTACCACGCTATAAGCACTGCTATAAACACGGCCAGCGCTAAAACAGATATCCCTGCTACTTTTAAAAACTTCATCATGGTCAGCACCACTTACCGATTATTTTACACCGGGCCGAAATATGACACAGAAACATAATGCCAACCATCCCTGATAATGTCAGTGGCCGGAAAGGATGACTGGGGTAAACAAAACACAATCAGAGGAAAAGCTATTTATGATCGGCATCATTGGGCCGGTATGAGTTTGCATAATGCCTGGATAAATACGAGTGAGGTAAGGGACATCCGCCTTAAGTGATTGCAAGCTCATAATGCCTGGTAAATTACGGGTTATCGGGTACACAGCAATAATGAATCTTCAGGCGAAGAAAGTAACTTTTGTCGACGGTGGACGGAAAACAGGCAACAAGACGACCAGGACTCAATGACGTCATAACGTCGGGGTACGCTATCTCTACGCCAGAGGGCCAGTCTTTGGTATCAGCTGTAAAAAGCCTTCAGGAAGCGCACAGCACGACAGCTGGCGCTCTTTAGTGGCATTGCCTGTAGTTCCGGTTCAGTTCGGCCCGGTATGCCTCTGAGTCCATATATGAACGATCTGCCGCGTTCCGTCTCAGTGTGTCGCACACAAACACATCATTAGCCAGTGTGCCCTGCATACGTTTTATGGTCATTGTGTCATTGCAATTATGTCTACGCACACTGGCAATATCAGAAATAATCAATCCGATTACCGGAGACAGTTCATATAATGCGATTATTTATTTTTTCTCTGGCGGTCTGACATCAGGGTCACTTTCTGCAGAAATGCCTGACGCAAGTGGGACGCAAAGAAGAAGGGACAGTATTAATTTGTTCATGGCTTCTTCGGCCTTGAACCACGCCAGGCACAATATGAGAGGTAGGATACAAAAGAGAAAAATACAAAAGGGATGTAAAACCAGACCCTCAGGGATTTAATTTCTTCATCTGAGACCAGAAAGGTCAAGGCAGATATTATGGCGAAACAGATGAGTGTCAATGTGAGTGTAAGAATAAATACAAACTTATCATCTGAAGTAGTAGGGATGAGGCATGATTCTTTCCGATCGCTTTTGTGTTCCATGTAGGCTCGCTATTAATGATGGGTGAATATGCGATGATATTATCACAACAGGTCATGATATTCGGATGGAGTAAATCTGAAATGCTTTTCTGGTGGCGATAAATGTAGTTAATCGCAAAACGTAATAATCGGCTTCAGTAATGTTCTTCAGTAACTCAGAAACTTTTCGAATAGTTAGTTAATGCTGACAGTAGCGGCTCATGCGCGCCCATAGAATGCCATTGTGCTGGGCCCGAAGGGGGGGGATATCATCACATCGATGATGTTGGTTTT
Organism: Klebsiella grimontii; assembly: GCF_900200035.1. Classification (GTDB taxonomy): domain Bacteria; phylum Pseudomonadota; class Gammaproteobacteria; order Enterobacterales; family Enterobacteriaceae; genus Klebsiella; species Klebsiella grimontii. The sequence goes on along the minus strand of NZ_FZTC01000026.1, from coordinate 82,281 downwards.
GCTGGTGGATGTTGGCAGTCACCAGGGGCAGGCATTCAGAGAAAAGTAACTTTTATCTACCGCCGGATACTAACCCTGAAATGCCAGGGTGATTATGAATGGGCGATGATATAAAAAAACCTGAAATGAGCTGAATGCTCTAACCAGTGGCTACGACAGACAATATGATTATGTATAATGCTGAAAGACAGTCATTCGCGTTTTTAATGATTACTTATTTTTTCAGGAGTCAAATATGGGCATTAAATTTCATGATTTCAGAGATGACAGACAAACCTTTGACAGGGGGGAGTGGCAGGCCACCATCGACATGAATAAATGGCTGGAAGATAAAAACATAGACGTTATATCAGTTGAAACTATTTTTAAAGTCTCAGGATCCATGGCGAGCACTTCCAGCAGGTTCGAGGCAATCCGACTCTGGTACAAAGAAGTCAGCCCGACTATCTGAAGTGTGGAGTGGGTTAATCGAGCTGGGTATGCTGGTTAACCTTTTCACCTGAGCATAATAAATCCATCCTCCAACAAAAAGACATTCACATGAATATCAAAATTCAGGAACCACCTTCTCGTACTCAAACCTTTGTCATGAGTACGCTCTACGTAATTCGTGGGCTTGCGGCAATGACAGTATATTTTTTCAGAACGTTTCCTTTAGCATTCTTCTATGTATTGCTGGTGGTCACTTTGTTTTGTGATATGAACAATATACCGTTGAAAGGTCTTATGCAGGAGGGGATGCTCATTAAGCTATCCGCCTATGCATTACAAGCAAACGTGCTCTGGCTTGGTGTTAAGGTGTCGATGAATTTAGACGAATTTTTCTAGGGGCATAAACTTCATGGCACCGGACTCATAAGGCAAAAGTAACTTTCTGAGTCATGGATATAAACCTTTGCCTTGCTGCTGCTGCTGGTGGATGGACTGGATGATCGTCTTATTGAATGGAAATTAACGTAATGAGAAAACACACAATACTCCTGGCTATTAGTTGTATTGCGCTTTTATCACAGGCGGAGGCCGCAAGCCCGGACACATCGTGGGTGCATTCTGCTGATAAAAACGGCACATTGCAGGCCAGTGCCCTAGTCGAAGGTTCCGACGTCTCCGAACCCGATGATGACAACTATGTTCGTCTGACAAAAAACGAGTATGACGAGCTGGTCTGGAAGGCTAAAACCTACCCAGTGCTAAACTCTATAGAAACAGGCAGTCCCCGGGATAAAACTTTTTTTTCCTGGGATTTCTTTTGGGCTTGGCTGGGTGGCTCTTTTACGACAGCCCTCATTTATTTTTTCGCTTTTCGGGGGAAAAAAAATGGATCTAAGAAGTAATAATTTGAGTCCTGCTTCATACGTCACCTACGTGAATGTAAATTCAACGAAAGCGTATTGTATAGTGACCACTCTATCAGACCGCAACGAAAGGCAGGCAACATGAAAAATGAACAGCAATCAGAAAATAATGGATGTTTGGTTTTGCCCTTAACCCACAGCAATCGGGGCCTGGATTCACTATCACTCGAACAGATAGCTGCATTACCAGATGCCCCAGCGTCTGGAGCAGGACGGAAAAGCAATCTGTCATTCTTACCGTTTATCGCCTCTCTGAACGGCGTACGCTTCGCTGACCTTGACGTGGAGCAGGCACACCGTTTTACCGCTCTCAGGGACATTGCTGGCACGATAGGGTTGGTACTGGTAGCCGAGGTCCATTCAGGCCCGGACAATGCTGTTGTGCAAACCCCTGAGGGGATGAACGACAAACAGCTGGTGGACTGGTATGTAGAGAATAACGCGATGATATCAGTCAGCCGGTTTGTGAAGGACTCGCCGTGGTGAGCAGGCTTCCCTGGCGTCATTAAGCAGGTGGTGCAGAGCTTCAGACGTCGCAGCTACTGTTCCCACCTTTGGGGCCTGCGAACCCACGGCACATCCCACGTGTTGTATACTTCGACACAAGTCACTTTTAATCACCGGGGCAGTCACATCATTGCGCCTCATAATTCCTGGTTGTTTATGATTACCCGATCACCTTAATCCTGTCGCTGACCATCCACCCAAAGTACCGGTACCAAAAACTCGCACTAAATATGGAACCAGACCTGGTTACGATGTCGATAAAAGTCACTTTTACCGGAGCGGGCGAAAGTCACTTTATTGCCCGGGTGAAAAAGGGGGCTTTGAGGAGGCATTTGAATCTTTATAATAAGAGACTGGTAAAGCTGCTGGTGGACCTGACATGACATTTCTTAAATCTCTGGACTCACCGCCATTCATCGCAACGTATCGTTGGGCGGGCTCATTCGATGGACGGTATATGCCTCAGGCGTATTCACTTCTGCAGGATCTGAATCTCCGTCACTACCTGCCAGTGGTCAATGCCGAGTTTGATATATGTGTCATTCACTGCGGCAATCAGTGGTGGCGCTTCAGGCTGGTGGATGTGAAATCTGATGAACATCAGAAAAGGATGGTGGCCCGGACGGCATACCGGCTAAACCAGTCAATGGGGATCGCGGAGCAAATGGTCAACATGATCCACGCCTGGCAGTCGGTGCCTCACCTTAACCCACCGGCATCTGACTATATAAACTAAACAGGGCCCGCTGGTGGCCCTGTTTATATCTGATGATGAAACGGGTAGCGCTATTCGCGGTACTGTTTATGGATGACTTCAGACCGCTTACGTGAAAATAACTTTTTCAGCGCACGGAAGAACAGGGTGGTTGTCAGTAACGTAAAATAGGTCACTCTGTGCGGTACGGATATGGGTTGCCGGTGTTTCAGTTTCAGTGAATAGACGTGCCCGAGGTCGGTCAGCAGCGTCTGGGGAAGCATAGCTTTACGCAGGTCATTTTCGATCCAGCCAGTTTCCTCCACACTAAAAACAGGCTCTGCCTCGTACGAGTTGAACTTGTTCCCAAGGTCATCACAATTAGAGCACAACCACTCCGGTACGGGGTCCGCCATGAACTTACTGCGCCCGGTCAGTAACACGACGTTGATGATGTGCTTATCATCCCTCTTAATAGCCCGACATACGCCTGATATGTGCGTTTTATTCTGGAGGAACGGATTCAACATCCTGTGTTTCGCTTTACCGTAGCCGTACACCACCGTCCATGATTTATCGTCGAGGGCACCGTAAATGTCACCGGCATAATGCTTCTCTTCGATAATGAAGATCCCTTTCGTGCTGATAAATATATGGTCAATCTGTGTCGTCTGCGATGAATTCAGCGGAAGAGTAACATCTGATATGAGTCTTCCCTCCAGATCGGCCAATAGTCCTTTCAGGGCATTACGCGTACGCTGTTCACTGAACATGTTACTGATAAGCGGCCAGACGCACAGAATAATGCATGACAGAATAAGCATGACGAACACCAGAAAGATGGTCGATAACGTGGTCAGGTCCATCGTCACCTCACCGGGCTGGTGGGATTCAACGCACCGGACAGCGTCTCTTTCAGATTAACGTCCAGGGACAGCCCCAGCATGCTGCTTAACGTGGCTTTTGGCGCGTTATAGTCTCGAAAACGTGTGGTGCCATAGACGATGCTCAGCCGTTCACGCACCTCAGTGCTGGTGGCTGTATCATCGATAAGGCCAAACTGCTTCGCCCGGTCACCCAGCCAGAAACGCCCTGTGTAGAGCAGTTCTTTATCCGCCTGTTCACGGGAAAGTAACTTTCCTTTGCGGCCAGATTCGACATCATGAATAAACTGTTCATGCATTTTGTCGAGCAACTCACTATGCAGAAATGCTTTGGTTTCGTCATCAATGGGACGCCATGGGTCAAGGGATGCTTTATAGGCACCGGCCGTTAACGGTTCGTTAGCCACGCCAAGGCGATCCATAATCCTGGACACATCCCAGTGGTCCATACGTACGCCGATACTGCCGATAATAGCGTTAGGATCTGCATAAATGGCATCTGCCGATGAGGCGGCGTAATAACAGGCAGAGGCGCACATATTTTTAATGCTGACGATTATCGGTCTGACGTCACGGGCTGCTGCTGGTAATTTTCCGTTTCCGGTCCCCAGTGCTTTAAGGAGTGCCTGTTTAACTTCGTCGGCTGGCGCTGGTTGTGTGTCATTTTTATTCGATGACTCAATCTGGCCTGAATTATCTATAGTGATGCCCGGAGCCCCATGAAGGGATGCCCTCAGCGCATTTATTTCCCTGTAAATATTGATGGCGTCAGACGGGCCGCCACCACCAGATTCGGCATCGATGAGAATCGCTTTGGCGTGGGGATTATTCCACGCTTCGCGTAAAGCACGGGCAATAATAACCCCATCACCTGTAGGGGTGCCTGTTCCCATTTCACCATGAATACGGATGACCGCAATATGGTCCGCGCCTTTCCCGTTCTTCTGTTTATCCTGATACATGGACCAGCCACTATAACCAGCAAAACCAATACCAATTATTGTCAGGACCATTTTTGATAACACATGCGATTTATACAAACGGAAAAATTTCTTACTTTCACGTGATACCACATCCTGAACAGAACCTGTTTCAGGTTGAGGTGGCCTTTTTTTGAACATATATTTCCTCACATGAGTTTTTGGTAATGCGCAAGAAGCCGGTTAATGGCAATAGCAAGCAACGCCAGAGCAAGCGGCGGGAAATACTGTGTCAGCCCGTAGAATAAATTCAGGTTAGGGACGACCAGATACGCAAATAACAACACGCCGATTATCGTCAGCGAGCGGAACCAGAGGCGGTAGAGCTGAATTGTAACATCACCAAAAACAAATCTCTTCATTTTCCACTGGTAATAACCATCCAGTGCTAAGGCTATCATCAGGGGCAGGAATGTGAAAAACCAGCCTACCAGCAGATACCACCGGTAAATGGCCTGGTACATCATTAGAGGGATGTTTCGGGCTGCGGTATAGCTCGGGCTCATGAATTTGTTTACCGCAAGGTTCATCCCCTTCGCCGGTTTTGTTTTATCATCCTCGGGTAAAAGAACTTTATTTATGTAACTCGTGAGATTTAATTCTACAAAGAGATAATTAAACGTCTTTTCCGTATTCTGGGTCACTTTCTGCCATCTGTTGACATCCATAAGCGATTTGCTGGCGTTCACCTCCGCTCTGATATCTTTATAAAGGGTATTCGTGTCCTCCAGATAAACGTTGAACAGAAAATAAATCAACAGACCCAGCCCTAACCCAAAGCGCAGCATCGTCATGCGCTGCGCCGCCATATCTTTTTCAGCCATTAGATTCACCTGCAGGTTTGTTATTAATCGGAAAACAGTCCGGTCCAGATGGTAGCCAGACGGATGTTCGTTGCTCTGTCGAGGTAGTGATTCTTCCAGCCATGAAGAATGCCCGAACAGGCAAGGTCATCTGATGCGATCAACCTGGATATCAGAGAAAAAGTTACTTTTCGGTGCACGTCTGCATTTTTCCAGCGCACCTGGCCCGGGGAGGGCATATAAACCGTATCTTCATCTACTGGACGTAAACGAGAGAACTGGCTAAACGGCTCAGACCAGGGGGTCCACACTGCGCATAATGCATTTCCATTAAACCGGACGGGGAGGGACAATACCGACGCGGAGAACTCATCGAGAACCGACTGAATAATACAGCTCTTGCGGTACATCGATGGCTGGTGGCGGTTGCCCAGGATTGAAAGGTCAATGACCCGGTTGAAAAGAGAGGTGTATTCATCAGATGGATCGCACAGGTTCCCGCTCCATAAAAGTAACTTTTCTTTCAGGCCGGAGATAAGGGCATCCTCTTCGAAAATGCCAAGGTCATGCTGGTGGATGTCGGGCACCTTGCCGTTTCGTTTACGGCGCATCACCTGATATTCAACCTTTTCAGGCATGTCTAGGAAAAGGGAAAGTAATCCTGAGATATCGACAAACGCGGGTAACAGGTACCATCCCAGCCGCTCTGAGTTAACCTGGATAAATGCCATGCGTTCCTGATTGGTATCGATCTGGACGTCAACCCTGTGGCTCTTAGCCATGCTGGCGGCCAGCAGCTGACTGAGCCAGCCGGTGAAAGGGCCCTGCGAGACTGACCAGTTGTAAGACACTTCCTTATCGTCGTGCGTCACGATGGTGACGGCATACCGTATGATAAAAAATTCGGACAGCGTCCGGGCCAGCACATCCAGACTCTCAATGGTGTCATGGGCATACACCTTATAAAGATCACCGGTAAGCTTCTGTGCATATCGCGACAGTATTTCCGGAAGGGACTCATCGTCAACATCAATGCCGTACTGTTTCAGCGCCTTATTGGCGCGTGAAATATATTTAGGTTGAGTTGAATTCATACTGAGCAAAGATGCCCGGGAAACCTGTTTACGCTCCATAATCAGACCACCTTTTGTGATTTACTCAGGATTTCATCAACATTGAGATTACGTCTCGTTTTCAGTTTGTGAGGTGATTTCATAACCATATCGACTAAACTGGTCGATCTGCGCATTGACTTGCCCGGTATGGTTATCGGCATCTGCCCCACGATTTTTCGCCCGTCCTGAAGGCAGGCTATAAAATGAAGAGTAGGTATCATTGAAAGCAACTCCTGTGGAATTGCACTCACCATCGTGGTGGATTTGCGTTCGGAAATTGAACCATTAAAATCGGTATGTGACTGTTTGGTGCCCGCGCTGGTGGTGTAGGTGACCTGGTTCATTGAGACGTTGGCCTGGCCCACTTTGGTCAGGACAAGTTCCTGTGTTTTAGCATCGGTAACACGAGTGCAAATGTAGTTGTTGCAAAGCCCGGTGATACGGTCAGCTGTATCGGCGCTGGTTTCCGATACAAAATCTGATATGGTTTGGGTCGAGATAAACAAAGCTATCTTGGCTGCACGACCCTGTGCAAGCAGATTTATCATCTGCATATTGATGGCCTGATGAGCCTCGTCAATAAACATTGAGACACGCGGTGCTGCTGATAAATCAGAAGCCGTGTTATAGCGGCTACCCGCCTCTGCGGCGATGTCCGAGGTAATCAGTTGCGAAAGGTCACGTGCTGTCTTAGGGTCAGACAGACCATCCAGCGAGATATAGAGCACACCGCCACTGTTGAAGAGCCCGTGGCTGTTTACGATGATCCGCTCCGGATTGTCTACGTCATTTGCCGAAAGTAAAATATCCATCGGGCTTTGCGACAGCCGCTTGAGCATTGGCATGAGGCTGGCAGTGACTTTGTAGTAGTGCGTTTCATCACCCGCGATATATTTGAAACACTCCAGAACAGTATCCATGCCATACATTAATTTGGGAGAGTTATCTTCAAAGTAGTTATTGTAAAAATAACCCTGAAGTTGCTTCATTTCGTCCGCCATAGGCAGATTAGGAGAGGTCTGAACAGTTAAGTGCCAATCTGTACCAAGATGGTGTGCATAGAATCCTCGCAGAGCATTTCGGGTTGTAACGAAAAGTCCTTGCCAGGAGCGTATTGCATAGTAAATATTTTGTAAGGTAGGTTTTTTACCACCAAGTTTCAAAGCTCCAATGGCTGTGGTTAAAAGACCTTCTGCAATATTAATAAATGGGTCATTTTTACCATCGGTACCTGAAATGATACTCATGATACGCGCTGAAAGATCAGTATCCTTAACGTAGTTAGAGCTTACATCATAAGAAACAGACTTTGATGGCGTTCCAACATGGAAATGCAGGAAAGGTTTCCCGAGGCTATCACACTCATCCTGAAGTCCTGCCTTCCACTGATAATCATTCTTTGGATCGACGACCAGGACAATGTGCCCAAGATGAAGCATCGAGCTGGACAAAAGTCGCTGAAGAACGGTTTTTCCGGTACCGACGTTACCTGTGATAAGGGTATGACCAAAGAAATTATCTTCATTGACGAAAATAGGAACCTTTTTATCCACGCCGAAAATAGAATAGTTCCCGCCGAGGTCAGTCGCGAGTTTACGATAATGACGGGTGATGGGATTCAGCACAAAAGGTAACTGAACTTCATGTAAATCACTGGAGAGGTTATGAACCTGGTAGGTCCGTTCTGAGTGTTCCGGTCCCCATTTGAAACCGTTGCATAAAAAGGTTGTACGCTGGGGGAGTTCCACCTTTTCTTTCCTGCGTAAAAGTCGATTAACCGGATTCTTCGCGGGAGCGCCACCGGTCTCCTGAAGGGTAGCCAGCTTCTGGTATTTCCGGTCATCGGCAAAGTAATGTGCGTTGTTAATCATTCGAAAATCTTCAAGAGACAGGAAATCCATAGAACGATGAAATAAACGCCAGTGTGCCCTGAAAACAGGAACACCATGCCATATCCGCCAGCTGGCAAAGGCAATTAACCCGAGGGAGCAATAGAAGGGGATCTCGCTGAATCCATGTGTCTGACTCCATGAATCAATAAGCACATAGATGGAAAAAAGGACCAATATCACGGCGGAACGAAACTCCAGCGCAGGGCGGTAAAGCATCTCCTGAGTGTGTAAATTATTGCGACTCCGGCGTTTCATAACCCCTCCTCCTGGTGATTAAAGAAAGCAATAAATTCGTCATAAAAGATATTGTTGCGCTGTGCGCCCTGTTGAATGTCTTTCAGGCGGATCATGTAGTGTCGGATAGGTCTACCAAACCCCACCTTTACCTTAGCAATAGGGAATTGAGAAAAAGCAGAGCGGAGTTTTGCTAACTCATCCTGATCAAACCCCCATGAAGCGATATCTTCAGTGATTCGAAGCCGGAGGCAAAAGTTGATATCGGTCACCACGACAGTAAGCAGCAATTGTCTGACCGTAATTGAGGTGTTATTCAGTCTGATTTTATTTAGGAGTGTGATGATCGTATCAATATCAGATTGAAGGGTATCGCTGTCAGTTGCACCAGCAACCTCATCTGTTGGCAATGGAAGTAATTCAGCTTCCTCAATATTTTCTGTAATGACAATCGCCGGGTCCGTAATAATATGATCCTGTCGTGCAAACAGCTCTTCAAAACCACGATTGATTTCACTGAAGCCTTCCTGTTCCTGCTCATCGGCCGCATCAACAACCGTGGAATCCGTAGAATTACCCGTTACAGATTCAAGGAGTTGCCGGTTTTTCGTAAGTTCACCCGCTCCATGGATGTCAGTTGACACATCAGGCAGTTCCCCCCTCATCTGAATAGCGCTGTCATCCTGTGAGTACATATCGTAATCCCCCCATGACTGGTCCGCGTCATCTGTCTGAATGTCAGGGTATTCAGATGGTGGTATATCAGACGGCTCAAATTGACTATCTGTAGCCACGGGCAGCTCTTTTTCATAACGTTCAGGAGGAAGTGGCTCAGGATAAACATCGGTTTTTAATACCGATAAATTAAATGCTGATGCAGTCTCATCCGGTGTCACACCACCAAATAAATCTGAGGAAAGCAGAGGCAGCATCTCAACAGATTTTACATCGGGTTGATGACGTAGCTGAATAAGCGAAACCTCATTACTGAGCTGGGTATATCGTTTTCCGTCATTGGCCGGGACACTAAATTCTTCATTAATACTCCCGATTCTGAGCGAGAGTGTAAAGAGCTCAGACTCCATTAACTTAGTATCATCAAGGGGGGCAATAGACCGAATGTAACTGTCGGAGACGTGCAGCAGACCATCAATTAGTGCCATTTCAGACGGCGTAATCGCATTGTTATTAAACTGATGCTGTAGACGGGTTATGTATTCTTCCTTTGTAATTGCTTCCTTCTTCTTCTGTTTCTTGCTGGTGTTTTTTTGTTTGTTTTCTTTCTGCTGAGTTTCCACTTCCTCACTTGAAACCTGAGGGTTAGTGCTGTTCTCTTCGTCTGAGACGGAATTATCTTGATCAATGCTGACTGCCATTTCCTGCGCATTCTCAGATTGTTCAGCTGGTTTTGAATCAGGTTGTGGTGCATCATCCGGTGTAACAGGCTCATCAGTAAGATTACCATTACCAAGCCGAATTGATTTGATACCAATTGAGATCGGGCGAGTGTAAATCGTGTCATTACCTTTACGGTCGACATACACATAATCGTTCGTGTCATTGATACTAAATATCCCCGGAAGATTCTCTGGGATGACATCGTATTTAAACAGGAAACCTACCCATTTTATTTTTAAAAGCGAGTACCAGCTCAGGCCTTTGATGCCGTCACTAAACATTCGTTGAATGTCCATCTCAGTAAATTCACCGCGATGGAAAAAGTGAGCAATGCGTTGATCTCCGTATGGTTCTATATAGCCGCCATTCACTAATAAATCCGTCAGTGATTTTCGACCAATCTCGCCGTCCGGGAAATTAACACCCAGTTTTTTGAACTGATTCAGTATGTAATCAAGGGCTGTGTGTTCATTGATGTAAACAGCCCCTCCGATAATCATAATATGAACGGGAGAGGGACCATTCTGCCCGGCGAGTGTAGGTGATGAATCGAAGCCGTTGATGTTAAGCGCACTAATATTATCTTTTATAATTGAAATGGCACGAGCTGCGGTATCGGATGCACGAATGCCGGATTGCTTATCATAACGATAACTTGTGTCGGTACCGGTAGAATGCCAGTCGGCGGTCCTCATGCAACGGGATATAAAATCATCGCTGGTAGTGTAATTACCTAGGGAGGCAAGCATTTTATCGTACATTCGTTCTTTGACGACGTCACTCAGGTAATTCAGGCAGGTATCGTTCAGGCAACGTTCTAAAAAAACGGGAGCCCGTACAGAGTGGTCATTCGCAGTTCTTTTGCGCCATATTACTTCATAAGACATAATACGATTCGTATTAGCCCAGTCCATCAGGCTGGCTGAAAGTGGACGCCACGTACTGTTAACCCCTGGAGTTGAAGAAATAACGTCAACGTCAAATATTTTTCCTGCGTCATGTAACAGACCACAAATAAACGCAGCATAAAGGTACCGCCGTTTACGTACCTGCTCTTCATCCTGTAAACCAATAGGGCTAAGTTCAGTACTGTACGCGAATTTTAAAGCCAGAAAAGCCGTCTCCAGACTGTGTGTTAATAACCCCCCCGTACCTGCATGGTGATGATTCTCTGAGGCGGGTAGAAGGTGGATCCAGCGCGTAAATTCCATCAGTGGTTTGATAATCAGGTTCGTGAATGTATATGCTTCATCGCTCAGGTCAGAATTAGGGAGACCGATATACATATTGATTTCCTGCAACCGATTAGCATGGACAGACAGAATCTCACGCTCTGAATAGAGTGTTATACCCGTTGGCTTACTTGGATAGTCGAGGTAGTTTTGCACGTCCTTATTAGGCGTGTGCGGTATGTCATACTCATCATCCGTATCATAGACAATTTCATAGTCAGGCCCTCCGAAGAGGGCGACCCTAATTTTCATGAATAAACTGGATATAATACTCATATCAACCTGTTTGCTTTATTGTGCCGGGACAGGAGCAACGGAAGGTCCTGTTTTACCAGCCGCCTTTTCCGGGTTGACTGACGCGGTTTCAGTCTGTTCCGTTTTTACCGCAGCTTTGCTTGCATCAACACCAGAATTCATCTGGTCATCAGGCAGTTCTGGTTCAGGACCCTTCGTGATGGCTTCGGATGATGGATTATCCGGAACTTTGGTTTCGAGGCTGGCGATATACAGCTCAACAGATTTAAAACGTTTGATGTTTTTGATGAATGGAAGTGCATCGTATTTACCGGAAGCACGGTTCTCCGCGTCAAGTATTTTGGTAATTGAATCCATGGCGGCCTGCAGGGAGCTTAAAAGCTGCAGGATAATACGGTCATGCACCTGCTGGGTGATTTCACCGAATAACCACAACTGGTGTGCCTGGCGCGTCATGACATTAATGGTTGAGATAATATCCAGTAACTTGTAGGTCAGTGGATGATTCCAGCGAATTTCAAATTCCTCGTAGTTGTACCCGTCAAACGACGAATCCTGCACCGGAATTTTCGAAAGGCTTTTATCAATCTGCACTTTGTAGGTGTTTACATTACCTGACAATTCAGTATAGATGCCTGTCAACCACTTATTAACTTTTGTGCCAGTCGTCGGGTCTGACTCGACCAGGCGAAAGATATTATAAATTGCATTAGAGATCGCGTTGAACTGGCGAAGGCGGGCGCGGTTCTTTTCATGGAAATGCAAATAAAACACGCTGGATAGCGGTTTGAGTTTTGTGATGACCATGCCCAAAGCGCGATTATTGCCCACGTTTCGCTGAGTTCGTGGAGTGTTTCTCTGTGATGTATTTTCAGCCATTATAATAACCTCTTCAGTTTTTCAAGACGCTTGATGTCCGCAAGTCTGCGCTCATGGTACTCATGCAGTAATTCGCGGATGGGTATAATTTTCTTTTCTGTTTCCTGAATCATCTCCAGCTCCCAGTCCAGAGCTTTAGGAAAACAGCTAACACTGTAACCGCCGAGTTTAGGTTTAACGAGAACCCCGTAGTGTTCAATTCGATTTTTAAACCTGGGGGAGAAATCTTTCCAGGAAATAGTAACTTTTTGGGATGAGCCCACTTTTCTTATCACTGGTGCAAATCTGCCTGGATTGAATTTTCCTCCATTCGCGTAGGTTGTATCTGATATCAACTTGTTCCTGGCTTTCCATACATTCCAGTACTGATCTAGGACAAGGGTGGCTTCCTGTTTCAGCAATTCGATATAGAGCACAGCGTTACCAATGACGGTTTCCTGGTGAGCAATAATTTCTGAATTCATGCGTAGTTCCCTCCTGCCCAAAAAGATACAGGAATCAGGAACGGATTTTCTGAACTAACAAGCCGGTTATTAGTTTTTTTAAAATTTTTTTCTATACAGACTGAGCCGAGAAAAAAGTAACTTTTGGTCCCTCAGGGAAGGATGCCGTCAAAATGAAGGCACTCAGAGCGTTTCCGTTGTGACGAGATGTCCTGAATCAGAAGGTTTTCAGAGCACGCAGAGGAAAAAAGTAACTTTTAACTGAGTGTTGATAGTATCCCTTATACATAAGTAACTATTTTGACAAAAAGTACTCATGAGCCATAAACCATTTTCAGAGCTTCATTAGTACTTTTTCCATAAAAAAGTACTAATGACATAGTTTTTTCATTAGTACCTTTTCCACCAAAAAGTACTAATGAAAAGTCGGTTTTTTAAGGAATTTCTAAAAAAAAGTGCCCAATGTTATAAGTGCCAATTCGTTCTATCTTGCCTTGAGGCTTTATCATGGATAGTATCTAATAATATTAGTACCAGTTTTGTTGTTCTCTAGCCTGGATAGCTATGATATAATCATAATGTTTACGGAAAACACATACCGCTATAGCAGATATAGATGCTTGGAAAGAGCCCGGAGAGCGTATGGTCATACAACCCAACGTACAGACTGACACGGTCGTAAAAGCTTTTCTCCGTTCGGAGTTACAGTTAATACGGAGTCAGCAAAAACTGATGTCCGTGTTACCACGTGAACTGGCATCAGACTATCGCTATATTCCAGAGATCCTTCTCGGGCGTTTTTTTCATCCGACTACGGATTCCCGACTTAATCGGATTGCGCAATCAGAGGAGCGGCCTGGCAGCCTGTTAATACCACGAGTAAACGGACAGCAAGTTTCCTGGAATAACCTGATAAAACAAATTCGCGACGACTCTCAGTACCTGAAGTTTGAAACATACGGCAGGCCTTTTGACAGTTCAGAGCTTAAACCAAATGCGTCATGCGAATTATTTAGCGGAAAGCAGTATGTCTATAAACCTGCGGATCTGGAGTTGTTTAGAAAAAACATCGTCTCAATACAGATGAATTTCCTTGTCAATCTGTGGAACCTCGTTAGGTTCAATCCGGCATTTGTTCGCGCCTATCTATCGTTATCGAATGACGCTTTTCAGATGCTGGCCGATACAGAGATGAACGCCTTTGTTGAGGTGACAAACGTTGTTTTGTTTCCACGTTTCATTCAATACGATTCTGGCCGTCGTGATGTTAAAGTCTTTGCTTGGGCCTACGAGATAATGTCTGATGTTCTAGATGGTTTTATACCTCGTGAAAATATTGAGAATCTGCGCATTGAATTTAGCTTAAAAGAATCAATTGAGAAGCTAAAAACATTTTAAAGATTATACGAATCAGGTCGACTTTACAGGTTGTGCGCCAGGATATGTCAAAGCACGGTCAGTTCATTCGCAAAAAAATTGATAAACGTTAAACAGAATATCGTTAAAAAGTAACTTTTCAGAACCGCCAGGGTATGGAACTTCACCGTGCCATTGTGCCAACTCAGGAGCAATGTTAGGAGATTGCGGATAATGGCTATAAAGAAAAATGAAGTCAGCTACCTGAACCAGATCGCAAGCGCGTATAAATTAGTAGAATTCGATGCCAATAAGTACACAATAGCGCATCTCTATGGTCGTAAAATTGCGGACAGGCTGGAGTATTCCAGAACGGCCAGTTCAAGACGGGGGGTTGGATCATGGCTTGGAGATAAGTATGCCATGCTACTTTCTAATGTCGTCGTCAATCACGCTATTCATATTTTCGGTTATGATCCACAAAGACCCGATGAATCAACGAAAGAAATGGATTTCAACGCATTAATTGATTTGTTAATTGATACGGGTTATTCACCTGATATCTACCCACTAAAAATCAACAAAATCGTCGATGTTCTTAATGGGATGTCTGAAGCAGACTATAAAGATTTCTGTCTTGTCTGCAACAAGCCCTACATCCATTCACCATCCGGTTTTGACTCCTGTCCGACATGTAGTGCTAAAAAATGCAAAGTCGCTATCATGCGTTATTCACAGTCTGTTGTTCCCTTTGATGAAAAGTGATGATGAGGTCATGGAAAATCAACTTTTACACACTGCAAGCACAATCTGTCATATATCTTTCTCGGCAACTGGAATTACAACACCTTCAGATGCTCGGGGCTTTTATCATATGTCTGATTGCATCCATAATCGGTTACGAACACTATCACCAGATTTGAATGTCCGTTGTGCTTCCTATTTATATCTGCCAGTAGTCCATACGGCATTAAGAGCAGAAGATCTAAAAAGATATTTTCCTGATAGTACCATCCAACTCGTTCACGAGCTCACACCATTAAAAAGAGCAACCTGTCCATCGGGGAAAATCAGGTTCGATAAAGAGCTTGATGCCTTGTTTTCTTCCAGTTCCGCAGCTGTCAGTATTCGTTTAGCAGAATACCTTTCAAGCCCTTCCCGCTTTTTACGCATGATAAAAAATCCTGACCGCAAGACCCGTATAGAGGAAATCCTCACGACAAGAAATTGCAATTTATCTCACCAGTTAACTCTTCTTATACAGGCAGAGGAAACGGTGTCACGGATTGCGTTGGCTAAAAAAACCTGACGCCATTAATCGTGCTAACGATATACTTATCATTGATAAATCATATGTGTGTTTTATCATTTAAGATTTTTCTTTATTCTTCGACTTCAGGATGCACTGCCCATGCCTGATACAGAGAATGAATATCCCCCACTAAAATCAAAATTTCTCAGTTTAATTTTTCGCGACAAATCAGAAGTGATAAAAGTCTTTTTGAACTGATGTGAGAGGGGGATTAAGTGGTTACTATGAGATGTTGCAAAAAG
This sequence comes from Klebsiella grimontii, assembly GCF_900200035.1. Classification (GTDB taxonomy): domain Bacteria; phylum Pseudomonadota; class Gammaproteobacteria; order Enterobacterales; family Enterobacteriaceae; genus Klebsiella; species Klebsiella grimontii. Next base: position 66,700 of record NZ_FZTC01000026.1, on the reverse strand, counting down.
TCAGTTTCCTCCCGCCTCCTGTGGAGCGCCATAAAGTTCCGGCAACATCCTAATGTGTGAGCAGGGAACAACATGAAAGAAAAATCATTCCTTTTTAAAAAGACCCCTGTTATCCAGGAAAACTGATTTTTTTTTATGGGATGATAATGCTATCCATCAAGGGGTAGCATATGCAGATCACAAAAAAATTTATCCTGAAAACCATCATTAGCTCATTGCTGGTGCTTTCTACAACGTCGGTGGCCGAAACTCAGTATGCCGGAACAACACCATTTGTTTCAGGCCAGTCACTGAAAAAAGGCTTTTTCTGGTATAACGACAAAGAACCTGTTGAGGAAGAAGAACAACAGGACCAACAACCATTATCAGGTTCTCCCTCCCATAACCAAAATGAAGAACTAAAACTTGATTCACGCTGGCTCAAAGAAAACCTGCTGAATCTTCGTTTTGCGGCGATGGACAATCCAACCGATGAGAATCTGTCCCGCTATTATACTGCTAACCGACTCATGATGGATATTGCCACCCGCTTCTCTGACCGAACCAGAGACTATTTCATTAATAATCCCATGATGTCAGAAAAAAGGCGTCAACCAACCGAGACCGTTGCATTAAATGCGCATCGCGCTGGACTTGAGGAAAATCAGCAAAAAGCGCTTTCTTCCATATTCCAGAAAAGTGGTCTTTTCTTCTTCTTCCAAAGCACCTGTCAGTACTGTCATGAACAAAGTCAGATTCTCAATTTCATGCAGAACTATTATCACATCGATATTATGCCAGTTAGTATTGATGGACGTCCTTTACATAACGGCATATTTCCTCGTTATGGTCGTGCCACTATGGAAATGATCAAACAGTATGCCATTACGGAAGTTCCTACCGTTTATCTGATGTCAAATGACGGATCCCAGGCAACAAGAGTAAGTACCGGTCTGGTCTCAGCAGAAGAGTTAAAGAACACGATTATCCTGGCCGCAAGAGGAATGAACCTGTTGGACGAAGCATCATTCCAGAATACCCTCGATATTAAAAAACAGTATGTCCTCGGTGACAGGGATGTACTGACGGTTAATAAGATGAGTTATGAGCAGGATCCTTATCTTCTTCAGAACATAATGGATAAAAAACTCAGCGAATATGACATGCCGACGACCGATAAGGTTGATGCAGGTATCACTGCAAATGAAGGGGGCTACAGTGGCTACTTACATTAAAAAAGTAACTTTCCTCAAAAAGTTACTTTTATCGGCCATGTTCTTTGGCGTGTTCTCCATGCAAGAGGTCCACTCTGCCAACGTCATGGAGGGCATATTCAAAGGTATGGTTGCCTCCACAGATCCGGCAACTGTCCGAACCGCATCGAGAGTAGGGGCTGTTGGGGGGAGTTTTTCTTACAGGCAGCCTCAAGTCAACACTAACCTCGTAAATGTGAGTTTCCCTAAAGCTAGTGTCGGCTGTAACGGCATCGATATCTTTCTGGGCAGCTTCAGTATGATCAACGGTGACCAACTCGTGCAGATTGGGCGTGGCATAGCGCAGGGCTCAGCCGTCTACGCCTTTAACACTGCGGTCTCCGCAATTTGCGCCGACTGCGCAGCTATTATTGCCAACATTCAGGACAAACTCGCCGCGCTGAACAAATTCGCCAAAGACAGTTGCAACGCAACGTACGAATTTCTACAGAACGGGCTGGGTACTCCGCAGGAGTTTACTCAGAATATTGGGCTCGGCGGCGGCGCTGTTGACTCTATGGTGTCCGGTCTTTTCCCGGATTTCGGTAGCACCATGAGTCAGTCTGCCAGTGACGTAAACAAAAAGAACTATGCAAAAGATCCAGAGGCCTTTAAAGAAAAATATGCGGGAAACATTGTCTACCAGGGCTTCATGAGTATTGATAACGGCAATATGAATGTAGGTGGTGTGACTGAATTAACGGGTTATAAATTAGCTGAACAAATCATGTCACTGACGGGTACGCTTATTGTCAGTTGGGACAGTAACGGTGAAAACTCTGCGATAACACCGATCCCACCAACGATGAAAGCTTCAGACTTCATAAAAGGCACTGGTTCAAGCAATGTTAAAATAAATGTCTGCAACCCGGCACCTGATTTAAGCAGCAACAAGAAAGCCCAGTGTCTTGAAATGCGTCAGGATTCTACACAATTCAAAGGTCTTTCTGAAACCATTATAGAGACATTACTTGAAGTTCAGCGGGCTGTGAGAAATGACACTGAATTGTCACAAGATCAACGTCGATTAATCGGTATGTTGGGAATAAATAATATCATACCAACCCTACAGACGTTGTCTGCTGCTGAGGGCGTTCAGTACATCAATGATATCAGTACGATAGCGGCGAAAAATTTCACGATCGAGCTGCTTAGTAATGTCCAAAATAAAATGACAAATATGACGCTTCCTTCTGAGGCGATGACATCATTTAAAGACCAACTTGAAAAAATAAACCAGACATTCAGAAACCAAATCCGCAGTGCCTCTGAAGTGCAGTCCATTCAGAACACAGAGGAAAAAACAGTTCTGGCCTACTGGGATATGGCATTCGTTAAAAAACGCACTTATGGTGATAGCGGGAACGGGGGCTGATATGAGTAATTTCACGATATACACCATTGGTGAAATTGATTTCGTCTATACGGCTTTTAATGGGATCGCACTGATTTTTTCCAGCCACGGCTCAAATGAATGGATCAAATTTGCGGCTTATGCTGCTGCTATTGGACTCTTCTATAAATCAATGAAGTGGGTACTCGCCCCGAGTAAAACTGATGTCCCAATATTCTCATGGATTATGGGGCTGTTGTTCTATTCAATTGCCGTCATTAAAGCCGATGTCACGCTGGAGTCGGTGAAAACAGGCGAAGTCAGAAATATCGATGATGTCCCGCTTTTTATTGCTGCCTCGGGAGAGCTCACTACCGGTTTATTACATGGTCTTATTACAGACTGGCGGGCAGCGTTTGACCCGCTCACCCCGGTAGGACAGGTCACTGATACGCTGGATGACAGCTTGACACTGGGTCCAATGACCAAAATGGTCAAATATATGGAGTGGGGCGGGGAGTCGAGCGGGTTCTGTCAGGCATTTCCGAATACGATGAGCGGAAGCGAAAAACCGGTGACATTCGATGTGTGCAGAATAATTCAGTCTATTGCCCGAGACTGTATAAAAACGACCCAGGATTCAGAGGTTCAGACAGCACTCAGAGGCGTGGCGTTGAATGAAATCTATGCAACAGACCTTGGGTCCGTAATAAATGTTATGGACTCAATGACGGCCAACAGCCTGAAGACGGCCAGCGTCCCCATGGTGACATCTACCGGACTGCAGTATGCGTCGTGTACGGATGCATGGGCGGCGGTAAAAGCTGCATTCGCCTCGCCTCAAGGCGCTTCAATTATGAGAAATCTTGGGCAGATGAATCAGTTTGTTGCGCCGCAACAAGAGGATAATGGTCAACAAACTGACTTTATCGGCGGTGCGGCCACCACGCTTTTTGGAAGCGCAGGTCAGGCTCACAATATCACAACAGCTGCATTCGTTCTTAATCAGGTCGACAAAGGCGTTCTCCAGTACAGGAAGGCGCTAGGTATAGCGGCAGACTATCAGCTCTTCGAAGCGAGCATGAAAAGAACGAATGCAATGGTTAGTCAAGGGCAGCTCTGGCTCAACATTTCAGGCGCTGCAATATCGTTCCTGGAAATGTTCAGCTACATGGTCGCCCCTTTTGCTCTGATTGCGATCCTGTTTTTAGGGGGGGAAGGTATCGCTTCAGCCGCTAAGTATCTGCAGCTAATTGTATTCGTTAACATGTGGCCGATAACGGCAGTCATGGTAAACGCATACGTGAAGATGGTACTGAATCAACAGTTTGACACATGGACATCGCTGGGGGTTCAGACCACGATGAACTGGGCAAATATGGGGAGCATTCAGGAGACGTACGGCAGCTACCTGTCTGTGGCCTCAGCTCTGTATTGCATGGTGCCGATGCTGACTCTATTCCTGTTGACCACCAGCATTCACCCGATGATGGGAGCGTTGAAAAATGTCACACCTGATGCCCCAAACAATACCGGCCACGTCACACCAGAGGTTTGGTCGGCGGGGAATGCGGGTAAACAGTCCTTTGGTGACCAGACACACACCGCAGCCACTACAACAGGTGGTGGCATGTCGTCAGGAGGGCTTCTGGATTCTCAGACCAGGATGATGCCAACTCTTGGGTTGGGTGCATCGCTGAGTGATACAGTCAGAGCATCAGGCCAGAACTCGATAGGGACCGACAGGACCTCCACTCTCAGCTCAAAACAGGCGTTAAATGAAGCCTGGGCCAGTGCAACACAAGGTAATCGAACACAAACAGCAGGTTCAACAAACCAGGGCGGAATGAAACTTGTCGATGATGTAGCGGCCGGGATGACCAGAAATCTCGGAAAAGATACTGGAGTATCATCAGATGCCCTTAAATCTATGGCGGCCTCTGCCATCCTTAGCGGAATGGCAGACTTAGGTTTAAATTTGGGTGGTAAAGGTGGTGCAGGGAAAGGCGGTGGCGAAGAGGGGGGAGCAGGTTTATCAGGAAAACTTTTAGGGCAGATAGCAGCACGAATTCAAGGAAACAGTCAATTATCTGACGGTGCGAAAAAAGCCCTCACTGACAATCTGATGAGTAGCATGAAAAATGGTGATGGTTTTTCTAAGGACATAGCTAAGCTGGAGTCCAATGTGATCCAGAATGGTTTCTCTGACTCTGACAGTTACCAAAAAACGGCACAGAAGATGCAGGAACACGCCCAGGCTGTCACTAATAAAGAGAGCAATGCATTCAGTAAAACAGGTGAACAGGCTTCACAACTTTCAATGAATAGCAGTCTGAACATTGACGGGGCCAAAGTGTCTGACACCCTGAGTAAACCAGCGACAGCGCAAACTGTAGGTGATTGGGCGCAGGCTTCAGGTTTAAATCGTGAAGCAGCAGTGGGTAAATGGAACGAAATGAAAGGGACATTAAATGGCAGTAACACGCTGGGAGACACGAGAAACGGCAACGATGCATTTGTTAAAATGATGTTTAACGAAGCTGAAAAACTATCTCGTATGGATTCTGGTGAGACTGTTGCTCATAATCTGGGCGATATTAAACAAGCCTCTCAAATGCTTAAAAATGCTGTCAGTATCATGGGTGCCAATGCCGGGATTATCTCGCCTGCGACAGAGAAACTGGATCAGTTTGTAGGGCTGGGTACTGGTGGCAACTATGCCAGCGGGCAGGAACAGGCACAAACAGCTCCGGACACGTCCGCAGTGCCTTCTGCAGGACAAGTTTCTGGTAATGTTTCTAATCAGCAGGGTGCTGTAACCGGTGGGCTCGCTCAGCGAGAACAGGCTGCGAAAGCACAACCAACAACGGAAGTTGGTGGAATGACAGCTGGCACACTTAATGAGGGCGATGGCAGAGCTCACGTAGCTAATACCAACGGGGAAAATAACGGACAAGTCCATACTCAGGCAGATTCGCAAAAACTTCAAAGGGTCGAAGATACGTTACCTTTGGGGAACGTCAATGAGACCATAGACAAGGCTAAACAGGCAGCGGATACCGATAGTCCATTACAATCCGTAGTTGCAGGCACACAAAGTACAGTTCTGGGTGATGCAGAAACAAGTGATATCAATGCCTCGACTCAGCAAACGATGAGAGACATGCAAACGCATGATATGCCGAGAAGTGCGGAGACTTTCAGCCCGTCCGGGAACAAAGAGAAAGACTCCAAAAACGCCTTAAGCCAGGCGGCGTTACACTCCGAAGTTGCCCGCAATCAGACTGGTGAGGCCAGAGAAAACAGCCTTAAAGAAGCTGAAGCATGGCGTTCTACATTCAACCAGCTATCAGGTCAAAATTATTCATCATCCGATGTTGACCGTGTTTCCCGGTTAGCTTTGAACGGGAAAAATAATGGTTATGAAAATGGGCTTTCGGATGTTGTGAATAATGCCGTCAACAATACCGGCACCACGGCCACCAGAGTACCGACTGGGTCCTCTGATTACGAGCTGGGCGGAGATATGCGCGACAGTAACAGTAGAAGCCCGAACCTGAGGGATAAAGGGCAGGCAGCCAGAGAACAGGTGTTTGATAGCAACCGAACAGTAGCAAAAACGTTTACTGGAGCCGGTTCAGACCGTTATGTCGGTGATTCAATGAAGCTAGAAAACGGTTCATCCGGTCAAACGCTCATCGGCAACATGAGCAACAATATGCAGTTAAGACAGGCCAGCAATTTAGCTGAAAACAAACCTGGTATGACGGACGATAAATTAACCCAGCTTCGGGACGCGCAGGACACAGCAATGAGGACTGTCCAGAATAAACTGGCTGAAAACCCAAGATATGGGCCAGAAGCAGCAGCCGCTTACCCTGCATTTATCGCAAGCTTACCGGAAAGCATCGGAACCACACAAGGCCAGGATTTTGCGAAAGAGTTCTTGGATAAGCATCGAAAAAACTAATTAAAAGGCCCGTTTAAAAGCGCTGATCCCCATCACACACTCAGCGCTAATAAACACCATATTTCGGTTGATTTTGGCGAGGTGATTTGAACGGTGCTGAGCACCGTTCGTTTTAATATTAGCGAAGTATGGCGTAAACACGCTCCACTACAGGGCATACTGAAAGACTCGTTTTTACTCTGGCGAATGGTTTATCTGATGTAGACAGGGAAAATGTTAAGAGAAAAAATGGCTATTTATAACGATTTGCGAAGACTCTTTGTTCTTAAGTACAAAACTGTCCAACAATATCAAGGCTAGTCATCATGTCTCTGATTTTGTTCTTGTTCATAACACCAATATTCAGTCGAACGTAAATCTGTAATATCATGTTGATCATATTCAACCGGATTACGATAAGTATTGTTTGACGATTCCGAGACAACCCTATCGGTATCTTTCTCACGGGTACCGAAGAGCGGGTATTTGCGTCCTACAGTGATGTAACGATATACAAGCACTGCTAGGCAAAAGACATAGAAGAGCCCTTTGAAGTCGGAAAGTTCAAATCCAAACAGTTCGTACATCATTGGGTAGCCCTCTGTTATCTCTCATTTGATTAGATTATAAACTATTTAAACTCTCCTCCAACCCACTATTTTCATCAAGTCCGGATGCCGCCTTATCTCAAAAGGGGGCTTTACAGCCCATATCCTATGGTGTATCCGTTGATACAGAACCGTTTTTATCCATTAAGGGCAGGGGTAACCTGGCATAGCCCCGGAAAGTTACTTTTCAGCCAGAATGCGTGAGGGCGGGTTGAGTTAATGCGGTATATAGCTGCTTTATGACACAGGGATCGCGTCCCTACATAAGCCTGGACAGATGAATGAGGTTTCAGTGAAGGAAAGCTTACAAAAGGTGCAACATGTCTTCCGCTTCTGGAAAGCTATTGAGGCACTGACGCCACAAAGTATTGATAAAGAAAATGCTCGTGACATAGATAATCCAGCGTACATGGTGACATTCGACGGGCTGCTTCCCTGGACGGATACAGAGCATGTTCGAAAACCCGTCCCCTCAGGCAAGGTCTGGCGTTACTCCGCTCAATGCGGGATCTACAATATTTCGGTCGTAGCCGATCAGCTTGAAGAAAAGCTTGGTGCCCATGATGACGTCGCTGAAAGTCGGAACACTGGCAAAAGCCGGTTGTTCGATGTCAGTTTCAGCAATAAAGGTATCCCCCAGGCCACATCATTCATGTTGTCAATGCCCGCATGGGCTGCTTCACAGGTGTTAAATCATGACCAGGGTGTGAAAGCGTTGAAAACACCCGTCAGTCCGGACTTGACGGGGCTTCCCGCGCTGTCAGATACACTCCCGATGATGGACAGCGGATTCCCTGAATTTGATCAGCTGACCCTGCATATTATGCAATGGATTGATGCTGAAGCTGTCCGTTTACAGCGTGACGAGCTGGCAGCTGATGTTGCCTGGATTAAGACGCTTGGCGAACTGGTACTGGAGAAGACCGGTTTCCCTTATGAGGCAATGGAGCAGCATGCTATCTGCCTTGTTAAGTGCGCCACAGTCAGGATCTCACAGAATAGCCATGAGGTGAATCTCTCCGTTGAGAGTACCAAAACGAACTCAGCCAGCAGCAGAACAGAGGGGAAAGGAAAGGAAAAAACCAAAAGTGCTGTACCGGATGATCTGATAAACAGCTTTTACATTCATGAGATGGAGGCGCTCGAAGGACACTGGAAAAAGAAAAATGTTGGCAGAGGTTTCTTTGACTACATGACGTCCGTGTCCCGGGAGAACAGGCAGGTAACGGATGTTCGAACCGGGGAGGGGTTAGATGCTGCATTTGACAGACTGCGTCCCACGCAACCGCCGGTCGGCACATGGCCCTCTCTATATCCGTTAGCGTTCAGCCAGCAGTTAGCCGTTAATGAGCTGTGGCGTAAAAATGCTGAGACACCCGGTATTTTTGCTGTCAATGGGCCACCCGGCACAGGAAAGACAACACTCCTTCGTGATGTGGTGGCCGCAGTCGTCACCGCGCGTGCCGGTAAACTGATTGAGCACAAGAACAGGGTTTTCTTAAACAAAGGCACTTTTACATGCGATAAGAAAACCATCCCCTTCTTTCCGCTTCACGATTCCATTGCAGGGACATCCATCATCGTTGCCTCTGCCAATAACGGCGCAGTAGAAAACATCTCGCTCGAACTCCCGGGTATTGACGCTGTACCTGAATGGGTACCAAAACAGTCAGATTATTTCAGCGAACTGGCTTCGCACCTGATGGGTAAACCAGCATGGGGGCTTCTGGCCGCAAAACTGGGTAATAAAGAAAACCGGGAAAATTTCCTGAATACTTTCTGGTGGAAAAAGCCCGATGAGCGGAATCAAAAACCGACAGTGCCTCCGGAGACATTCTCACCCGCCCGGGGTGAAGGGTTGCATTACCATCTTAATTTACTGAAGCCGACGCAGGGAGCCCGTAAACCCGCAATGTCCTGGTCAGAGGCTGTTATTCGTTATCAGAAAGCCACAGTCATCGAAGATGAAGCACGTCAGGAGCTCGTCAGGTATTCAGAACTTGAAGAACAGATAAACAATCAGGAGCAGGCACTCATCCAGTGCGGGGAGAGCCGGGCCTCGATTAATGCCGCTCTGTCAGAACAGAACGGAATATACCTGGCGCTTTCCTCTGATGTTGCCGGACAGGAAGAAGCTGGTACCCGGTTACACCGGGAACTGGCGGAAGCCGATAAACGCGTCCACCAGCATGAGGCGAATAAACCAGGCATACTGATGGCGATTTTCTCACTGGGTAAAATACCGCGAGAGTGGTGGGGGCGTTATCAGCGACTGACCGATGAAATGGATTCACTGCGTACAACACTCGCCGAACATATTAAGGCGTTGACGAGCTCGCAAGCCCTCCGTGATGAAGCGCACAGTCAGACTGAGGCGCTTAAATCGGAGCTGGCGCTTTCTGTCAGCAGAGAGACAGCAATCAGGGAAAAGGTTGCCCGGGATATCTCGGAACTGGCAGAGGCCAGGACCATGATGGGGGATGCCTGGCCGGACCGTAACGCAACGGATGAACAAAGGGAACTGTCAGCACCATGGCTCAGTAAGAGATGGCGGGATACGCGGGAGAGGATGTTTCTTGCGGCACTGGATGTTCACCGCGCATTTATTGAATCTCACCCCGTTGAAATGTCAGCAAACCTGAATCTGGTGAGTGACTGGCTTAATGGTAAGGAGATACCAGATAAACAGGCAGCGCTTGCCCTTGATTCACTGAGTCTGGTTGTCCCCGTTATCTCCACAACGTTTGCGTCTGTTCCGCGCATGTTTAAAAAAATCGGCAAAGAAGCCATTGGGTGGTTACTGATTGATGAAGCAGGGCAGGCCCTTCCGCAGCAGGCAGCAGGAGCAGTATGGCGGGCAAAACGAACGGTTGTCGTGGGCGATCCAAAGCAACTGGAGCCGGTGAGCGGTATTCCTTCCTCTGTCGAAGGGGCACTTGCACAATCCTATGATATTCCAGCCAGCTGGTGGCCGGGTAAAATATCGGCACAGGTGCTTGCTGATCAAACGATGGAGCTGGGAACCTGGCTACCGGATGTTGAAAAAGGGCAGGTATGGGTAGGCTGTCCTTTACGAGTACACCGGCGTTGTGACGATCCCATGTTCAGTATCAGTAATAATATCGCCTACGGCGGGCTCATGGTGCATGGGAAAAAGCAAAGCACGTCGTGTTTGCCTGACAGTGGCTGGCTGGATGTTAAAGGTAAATCATGTGAAGGGAACTGGATCGCTGAGGAAGGTACTGCAGTAGAAAAGTTACTTTTGACACTGAAAGAGCAATACGGCATAGCACCTGACGACGTATTCCTGATTTCGCCATTTAAGGACTGCGCCATGAAGCTCAGAAAACTCGCTTCCCGGACCGGTTTCCGTTCCAACCGAACGGGGACCGTGCACACGACACAGGGTAAGGAAGCGGCCGTGGTCGTGCTTGTGCTGGGGGGAAACATTCAGAAAAATGGGGCAAAGTCCTGGGCGGCCAGCAAACCTAACCTCCTGAATGTGGCCGTGAGCAGGGCCAGACAGCGGCTGTATGTTATCGGGGAGCGTTCACTGTGGGAGAAACATGCCTACTTCTCATCCCTTTCACGAGAGTTAGGGCCACTGCAGGAAAAGATGCATAAGAATGCTGTGACAGAGCCCTGATTTGAACATTTAACGATGTCCATGAGGGAACCGGGCCCCCTGTTCTGGACTGAATGGGGCGTCCGGACATGGCGACACGCCGGTACCGGCACACCCTGCAACGGTGAGATAAAAGTGACTTTTACTGATTGCATCGTTCAGGGTTGTGGCGGTGAGTTGTTCGCGAGCTTACCCGATATCTCTGGCGTTTGTGGTTTTACGCGATCAAGCCCTGTCCATGCATTGAGTTGCATCATTTTCCCGTTACGCTGAAGACGCCGGTTATATCGTTCCATGAACTTGAAAATATAGTTGGCTCTGACGCGTGGGGTTCTGCTGTTATAGTCTGCAATTCCTTCAAAAACATTCCCCTTCCGGTCGATAATTTTCCGGTGCAGCCACCATGTACCCACCCAGAAAGAAGCACAGGGATCATAAGCAAGCTCACGCCAGGTTATCGCGGGGAAGTGAGATTTTACCTCAGCCAGATTTGATGAATTGATCTGCATCGGGCCAATATCCCATGACCCATTGGTGTTGAGTACAAATGAACCAATCTTCCCACCTTCATTATCAAACAGAGTGAAAACCAGGTCACTGTCGATACCAAAAAAACGGGCTGCATCCGTTAAACACTGGTTCTTTACCGCCTCAGGTACGTTTTGGGGCCTCGGGCGATCCTGGGGCGGATTGAATGTGGTGCTGGCATTGACGGTGAATGTTGCGAACAACGCTGCGCCCAATAAAAATTTTGTCATCAACCCGCTCCTCAAAAGTAACTTTTACAGGTTACACGACCTCAAAAAGATTTTTTTCTCTCCCGGGGTAAAAACACCGCCTGGTCGGAAAAATATTTTTTCTTGTTTGGTACAGTAATTCAGGAGGTAGGAAATGATAAAACCTGTTGTTATTGCACTGACATTATTATCCATACCAGCGTATGCCGACGTTGAATTACCCGCTGAAGTTAAAGTAAAACTGGAAGCCCTCGGTATTGATGCTGTCACTGCTGAAAAATCACCGGTGGAGGGGATTTATTCGGTTTTCTCTAAAGAAGGTACCAGTTATGTCACTTCTGACGGTGCTTACATATTTACCGGTAATTTATTCCGGGTGAAAGGTGCTGATGTTGAAAACACAACTGACGAGTTTATCAGTAAAGGGATGAGAGCCTATATTGAAAAACTCGATACTATCACCTACAAAGCGCCTGATGAAAAATATGTCATAGGGATATTTACTGATATCACCTGTGGTTTTTGCCAGAAGCTACATAACGACCTGCAGTCCTATCTGGATAAAGGGATCACCATAAAATACATCGCATACCCTCGGGCCGGTATGAACTCCATGATTGCGCGGAACATGGCTTCAGTCTGGTGTACGGAAGATAAACCGGCCGCGTTGACTAAAGCAATGAAAGGGGATGGCCTGCCTGATAAGCAGCCAACAAAAGCCTGTATGGATTCGGTTCAGGACCAGTTCAATGCAGGGAACATGTTCAGACTTTCAGGCACGCCAGCGGGTTTAAGCCTGAAAGGGGAGCCTATGGTATTTGCGGGTTTACGAGACCCGGACCAAATGCTTAATAGCCTGAAAACGGCCAATCAGAAAAAATAACTCTCCGGGAGAGACGATGAAGAAATTTATGGCAATTGCAGCGGTCGTGGTTGTGTCATTTTCAGCACAGTCCAGTTTTTGTGATCAGAGCGGCTGCAAAGTTACTTTTGTTGATGTCGATGTCGACGGTACCGAAAAACCGATCATGCTGCTTGATGCTGCGGGAACTCCGACGAAGAGTTCTATGGGCCGGGTGTTTGATGATGTAAACACTACCGGTAAGAAAATACAGACCGAAATGAACTCATCAGTATCAGCATCAGCATCAGCATCAGGGCATTCAGACAAATCGTCGCCAGTGCAAATTAACAGGGTGTTAAGCCCGATAACTATCTACAGCGCATAATACGGAGCCTGTCATGGGATTAATAAGAACTGTGGTTTATGTGGGTATCATCGGCGGTATCTTTGCCTATTCACAAACAAAAGACAGCCTTGAAAATATTTCATTCCCGGATGCGGAGTTACCTTCATCAATCACCAGCAATAACCTGATGAAATCATCAGGGCTGAGTGACCATTACGCCTCACTGAAAAACAGCGGCCTTCCTGAACGAATGTCCGCATTACTGGATGATGCGCCTGATATCCGGGGTTCAGTCAATGATGTCGTCATGACGGCCGGAAATATCGATATCCAGAAAGTTATTCAGGATGCCGTGGATGAACTTGAAAGCAGCAGCCGAAAGACCAGTAAATAAATTGTCTGTCGGATGCATCAGTTGCATCGCGTAAAATTAAATAACGCACAGAGATAAATCATGGAAAATAAACAAAGCTCTAAAAAACGTACTTTGATTAATATTGCCCTGGTGGTTGGTGGCTTTGTAGCCGGTTCGGTGATCTGGGGACCTGGCAGTAACCTGATGAAATCGAATGATCGTACTAATGAGTCTATCAATAAACAGTCTATTGAGCAGACTAATATGATCAATACTTCAGCACTTACAGAGCCTCAGGCGAATCAGCCAGCCGGTTTAGTCCTGACAGAACAGGACAAAGAGTTGATTGGAAAGACGGCGGCTCAATATTTGATCGACCATCCTGAAAACCTGGTTGAAGCAGGTAAACGCCTGGAGTCTAACCGCGATGGGGAGAAAATGTCTAATGTAGTGAATACAAAAGACGTTCTCCTGGAATCAACCTACACACCAAACTACGGTCCGGATAATGCGGATGTAGCCGTAATCGAGTTTTTTGATTACATGTGCCACTTCTGCCAGCAATCCAGCCCGGTTCTTGAGAAGGCCATTAGCGCGAACAAAAATGTGCGAACGTTCTTTAAAGATTTCACTATCTTTGCAGACCGTACTCCGATTTCAGGTATGGGCGCGAAAATTGGTCTTTATATTTTCCGGACATACGGTCAGGATAAATATTATGAGTTTCATAATAAATTAATGAACGAGACCGGAATAGCGCTTCAGGCCAGAAAGGATTACTCACCGAAAAATCTGGCAACGCTGGTTCATGGGCTGGGGTATAAAGATATTCTTGACGAACACGGTAACTTCCTTCTGGCTGCAGAGCTACGTGACCAGCTCCAGAATGTGCTTGATGCGAACATGATGCTGGCTGATAAGCTCAATTATAGTGGTACTCCGGTATTCATCGTCATGAACATTAAGAATCCGCAAAACAAAACGACCACAGTAATGCCTGGTGCTCCCGAACTTTACAGGCTTCAAAAAGCCATAGACCTTGCTGCCGGTAATTAAATTGTAAGGGTTCTGTTTTTGTTATTTTATACATGGCAATAATTTACAGGGTGGTTTTTATGTTCGAACAAAATAATATTTTCTACAGTATGTTACTTTTGATTATTTTCTTATCGTACATGCTTTATAAAAGCATTAAGTCAAAAAAAAGATTGCATAACCGGTATGAGGAAGTCTATAAGGCTTTTCATCTGGCTGATTCAGAGTACAACGGCGGCATGAAAGACGCTTACAGAAACTTATCTTTAAGCAATGCGCATTTGAAGTTTTTGGCAGATTACTTCAACCAGGAGACGGTTAAGTTTGATGGCAGAAGCATAATCTGTGAAAGAGAAGATGACGTTCAGTATGTTTTTTCACTTATGTCGGAAAGTCATTTTTGGTTGAATAAAGCCATGAAAGACATAGATACAGTAGTTAATAATACAGATGTAATCAAAGATATTAAATTATCAGTGCCTCCGTTTTCTTCATTGGGTGGGCTGAAATTAATAGCGGATGAATTTAATCTTGAAAGTAAAGAATTTGATGGATTTTCCACTCTTAAAATCAAGTATGAAGAGCAAAAGGGGGAGTGATGACAGGGGCTTTGTTTTCACTTTCTGCTGGTGGGGCGGTGTTTGCCGCCTCTGTGATTATTCTCATTCTCAGTGCTATGCTATACGACAGTTTAACTAGAAGTCGTGTTAAAAATACACAATTATATGAATTTACAGCTTCGCCTGAAGTAGCAATTGCCACTCATCCAGACGGAGCTGTTCTGCTCTATCTTGATTTTGACGGCGTCCTGCATCGAAGGATGAATGAGTCCTTTGAAAGAATGCCCCTGCTTGAAGAAATTTTAACTCAATGTCCAGAAATCCTCATCGTGGTCTCCAGCAGCTGGAGGGAAACGATGTCTTTAGAGGGGCTAAAGCATCTTTTCCCAGTATCATACCGGAACAGAATCATTGGCGTTACACCTTCACTTCAGAGTGTACCGGATAGTGAATATATCCGGTACAGGGAATGTCTTTCAAATTCCCAACATCTGGGTATCAGTAATTTTATTATTATTGATGATGAGTCGCACCGTTTTCCACCTGGGTGTGAAAATCTGGTGTCAACAAAATATAGAGAGGGGATGACTGACGAAACAGTATCCGAAGTCATCATGAAGTATCGTCAGTATTTCTCCTGAAGGCGCGCGTTTCATATTCTGAATATGATGAAATAAACGCCGATTATGAAACGCAGAAAGTTACACCAGGGGTAAGGAGCTGGCATCAACGGATTACCGGGAAGGTTTAACAGAAAAAACAGCAACACATATTGTCCAGCGATCCCCGTCCCCCCTAGAATAAACACTCTATTAGAGTCACCTGCTGATAAGGATGAACATACATGCCTGAAGAGTTTGCCATGAGAAGAGGAGGGGCAATATGTCGCTGATTACCATTGTTCTTGTATTCATGATAGCGATAGTTGTTACTGTGTTTATATCTCATTTGTTGCCCGTAAAAATTCCATTACCTTTGATCCAGATAGCTGCGGGGGCTGGTCTCGCTGCCGGAGGCTTCCAGGTTGATTTCGATCCGCATATCTTCCTGCTGTTGTTCATTCCCCCTCTGTTGTTTCTGGATGGCTGGCGAATACCAAAGGATGCGTTTTTCAGTGATCTGAAACCCATCCTGTCACTGGCGATTGGACTCGTTCTGGTCACCATTATTGGCATTGGCTGGTTTATTCACTGGCTTATCCCGGCGGTTACGGTGGCCGCCGGATTTGCGCTCGCTGCGATTCTGTCACCAACTGACCCGGTGGCCGTTTCTGCCATGACTGCAAACTCTCCGCTGCCCTCACGAATGGCGCATATCCTCGAAGGCGAATCCCTTCTAAACGATGCATCCGGCCTTGTGGCATTTAATTTTGCGATTGCTGCAGTGCTCACCGGTACCTTCTCCCCGGGAGAGGCGGTGACTAAATTCTTCCTGATGGCCTTCGGTGGCATTCTGAGCGGTCTTGTGGTCGTCTGGGTAACCGGTAAGTGCAATAATTTTCTGGTGAAACGGACACGCGAAGAACCGGCCATTCAGATACTGATTAGCCTTCTTATCCCGTTTGCGGCGTATATTCTCGCTGAGGCATTCCATGTCTCGGGGATCCTGGCTGCCGTAGCCGCAGGCATCGCTATGCACTATGAGCAGCTGTCGGGGCCTCGTTTACCGGCCACACGCATGAAAAGCAGTGCCGTGTGGAATATGCTTCAGACCACGCTAAACGGGATGATTTTCCTGATGCTGGGCGAGCAGTTGCCACGTATGTTACTGACCCTGCCAGATGTGGCACAACAGGCAGGCGCTTCATCCCCGTGGTACTTACTGCTGTATGCTGTGGTTATCACACTAGCCCTTGGCGTGATGCGTTTCATCTGGGTATGGCTGTCCATAACCCTGACGGTATTTCGTCAGAAACGACGGGGTAAGGTCACGACTGCGCGCCCCCGGTTCACTGCGATGGCCGTGATGGCTCTCGCGGGTGTGAAGGGTTCAGTCACTCTGGCGGGGATACTGACGCTTCCGGTCGTACTGGATGACGGGTCACCATTCCCGGGCAGAGAGTTGCTTATCTTTCTCTCAATGGCGGTGATCCTGTTATCACTTATTGTGGCAGCTGTAGGACTTCCCTTCATGACACGCTCTCTCGGAGAGGATTTGCCTCATGACGCCGGTAGCGGCAATATCGGTGCAGCATTGACTGAAGCGGCCATCAACCGACTGAGCGATTTGCTTAGCCAGCCTGTCGATGATCCCGATGAGCAGGCATTACGAGCTGATGCCGGAAATATGCTCCTTGAGACATACCAGCGGCGGCTTCACTACAACTACAGCGATGAACAAACCGACGTCGGACTGGAGTTGATGAAACGCACCAGGCTTGAGAAGTTTATGCAACGTGAGGCTATTATCGCGCAACGTAATGAGCTTTTCCGTATGCGAAAGGCCCGTACCATCAGCGATACCGAATTCCATCAGACGCTCAGGGCGATCGACCTCAAAGAAGAGAGTCTTCATTAACAGGTGTCCGTATCAGTCCTCTCTGTTCAGCGATGAGTGGGGAGGCTGAAGGCTTTGTTAATTCAACACTCATTATCAATTATTGTGCCTGGGGAATTATTCATGTCTGAAAATATTGTTTTATACCACTGTAACCATTGTTCGGGATCCGGGACATGTAGCAATGGAGCCAACGGGAATTCATGTGTGGTATGCGTAAAAAGAAGGCAAGGTATGGGAGAGATACCACGTTACTGGGGCTTCCAGCGAAAAAGGTATCTTGAATCATTCACCGGGCTGGCATGCGGTTGTTGTGGGGGGATCGGTAAGGCTGAAATCATGACCGCAAGAATAAATGGACGAATAACTTCGGTATTAGGGATCATAATGCCATTCTTTCTAATACTCCTGACATTTTTGTCCTCGGCCTCTGGAAATACAAGGCTGTTTGATGTTTTTTCAACACTGGCTTGTTCCGTCACCGGCACAGTTATTGGGTATTACTTCTCATCGAGTAAAAACAGTTCGTAATGGTGTTAATGGGTCAGGTGGTTCAGATACTGGGAGTTACGGAGAAAAGTTACTTTCAATGCTTGTTTCCGAGTGAAGAAGTATGGGGGGATTAAAGCGCTTTCCGGCGCCGGGGCTTCAGTCCGGGTTCTGACAGTTGCGGGACAATGGCCTAGTTTCGCAGGCTGGTTAGTCACTCGAATGCCCCGTAAGATAAAAATTTTAAAGCGAGTGAAGCAGGAGAATGTTTTATCCCGGGGCTGAGACAGTTTGTTAGCCCGCCTTGCTGATAAGTACAAATATTTAATTTTACAGAAGAGTTTTCCTGATACGAACTTCCTGGATGAAAAGGGTAATAGAAGCCACAATGATAATGGAAAAAAATACGATTTTAGGAATATCGTAATTGAACACGGTGGTGAACTTATCATTGTTATATAGATGGTTGTTCCTGTAAGAGAACGTTTCGTAGATATTCCCCCAAATTTCGAGGGCAGATCCGACAGATAAAACAATAAATAAAAATGAGCAGTTAACTCTTATGCTTTTTCGTTTCCTTCTTCTGTTGAAAAATAAGGCAGTAATAATTACCGGTACAGCAAAGGCGATTAAGTCCTTGAAGCTGAAAGTTGATAAAATTTCCATATCTGAAATCCTTTAATGTACTCCTGGAAAAGTAGGGCGGTTTTCGATCGTCACATCACAAAAACAGACCACGAAACCGCAAAGGTCAAAGTTCTCGCTAGGAGTACTACTGCTACCCATATACCGTTATACCTCTTTACGGCATATCGTCAACCCGCGTACTGTAGACTTATTGAGAATTTGCAGACCACCACGGCGAAGGTCGTCGGTGCCAGCTACGGGGAAAGGGGATCATCTTGTTCGTAAATATTGACTTCGACAATAAATCGGCAGTTGCCAGTATTTCGTTAGAAGGTTGGGCTCAGCCGCTTGTCGAATTCCTCGCACGGTATTTTACCATCCATAAAGACATGCTTCATCTGGACTACTCCCACCTATCAACTGAGAACTCTGGTGTTAGGGTTACGCATTGGCTATATGGTTCGCAAACTGAGCGTGAGCACTTTATTTACGAATTCGAGAACGCGGCACAGCACGGGCAGATAGCGCTGACCTTAAAAATTCTCGGACACGGACCCACGGGGATCGAGAAGTCGCGCTCTATCTTGGACCAAACTTCTTACCGGTGCGCCCAGGAGACCTTCAGTGATTGCATACTAAATGGCGATCCCTCGGCGTTACGCGAAACCATTGTAGCGAAAATCGAGCCGCGTGCTATTTGGGTTGAATGGTTGCTCGAAAACCGTTCATGTTCTCGGAATAAATATTTGGCCGATCATCAGATCATGAAGGCGTTGGTGGTCAATACTTCCGAGGAAGATTGCATCTATGTTCTTCAACTTGTCGCCCCTACTCACGGAGGGAATAATTGGGCTTTCGATCAACTGATCCTGCAGCATTGGCAGTGTGTATGTGACTACCTGGAAAAAAATATTGACAGGTCGTCGGACTATTCAAGCAACAGAAGGCCTGAGTTCGTCTTAACTCTATTTGAGAATTCGTCGAAGGTGCAGACGTCCCGGTGGGTCTGTGAACAGGTTTTTGAACGAGCCGCTCCGGCAGTCTTTCCTGAGCTAATCGAACATTGCTGTGCGATCTTGCCGGAGGATGTACGTAATTTGTTCCTGCGCTGGAACATCCATTCGAAGAAAGAGAAGTATGACTATATCAAGGGGTGCGTTGCCAAAGCCTTCTCGAGGCTTGCTACATTGTACGTGGACACCATACCCTCGGACCTCGCGCTTGCTGCGGCCTGGCACAAGTTTGGAGACCCAGCGCGATCTAGCCAGCAAAGCGTCGCTGCCAGCCTCAAAGAATTGCCATCTCGGTCGTGGGACCGAGAATCGCTGTGGACACAACTAGGCCCGGCCGCCCGCGAGGCCTGGCGACAGGATCTGTTCGAACAGGTGAATGAGGATCCAGAATTAGCCCAGGGGCTCCTCAATTTTGCTTGCCTTTGGCTCGAGCAGACGGCATTCGCCGAAGTTGAGCCAGTGCTTTTGCGATTGATGGATGACGAGGAACATCTGGCGTTTGCGAATCGGCTTGTCAGCACTGATGTAAGGCAACTGCAACTGAGGTGCAAGGGACTACTGCGGTCCAAGCAGGGTGCACTGGACCTAGAGGGGCCGGTAGGACGAGGCGAGGGAGTCACAGAGTTGCCTAGCGTAGGAGCCCAAACTTGGCTGAGCGATCCTTCTGTGGAGCAAGTCATCTATAGGGCGCTTAGCCAGATTGAGGAAGAATTTTGTCGCGAATATTCGGAGACCTGGGGAGAGGACGAGGAGGCCCATACGGCGCGCCTCCTGACTCTGACGATGGAGGCGATCGGCAATGTGAGCAACCAGTTGCGCCAACTCTCAATTACGACGCGGGGGAGGTATCCGAGCTTAACAGTGAAGGTGCGTCAACCCAGCAAGCGGGAGGAAGGGGCGAATACACCAGCCGGTGCTCCGCTGGGGGCAGACGTGCTGTTCCTGAGCCGTATCGTGGAAAAGGGGGAAACAGTTATTCAGCGTGCGACCCTTATGCAGGTAAAAAAGCGCAGAGGCACTGATTCGGGACGGGGGTTCAGTTCGAGGGTAGGCATCAACCTGAAGCAGTGCGAGGACATACTCAAGCAGTCAGAACACGCCTACTATCTGTTCGCGACTCCGGCCTCGCCTCGCCCGGTTCTCTGGGTTGCCCCAGCGCGGCTCGTTAGGAATTTGACTCAGTTGCACACGAGCAAAACCTCGGTTTCGGCGTTGCAGGTGCGGGACGCCAGCTGCTCCTACGCGGATTTTTTTCTGCACGAGCTTATTGGCCTGTGGGCTGGCGACGAGCATGAGGACATCATCGCCGTCGCCAATGGCGATCCTCGGCTTGGGCGAACACCTCGCCACATTGTTGATATCGAGGTTCGCCGCCAATCTGATCAATCATAGTGTGTCTGGCATGATCCCCATATCATGGATCAGCATGCCAGCATGCTTTATGTTCAGAGTCGTCATGTTCGAATTAAGGTCTTTCATCATCAGGATTCCACCGTATCGCACATACTCCCTTAATCTGCCGTTGTAGGAAGCGCTGGAAGCGATTTTAAGCTGTTCTCTTGGACAGGTGAGATAAGCCATTCCTTTAAGAAGATCGTCCTCTACAGCGTTCAGATAGACGGGAGAGGCGGCGATGACAAAGCTATCATGCCGGTACAAACTTAACAGCTCCGCAAGAGAAGTTACTTTTCCCGGCAGAACAGGGTCGGAGGTCAGCATTCCCCAGATGCTGGCGCTCTTTTTTCCAGGCTGAGAAAACGTCGCTTCATAAGGGATTGCGGGGTCAGAACTGTGCCGCAGGCCCAGACCTGCAGAAATAACCCAGAGGCAGATACGAGAATGTGAGGCTGCAATAGACTTAGCCGTATTCCAGTGAGCGCCACGGTATATATTTTGGGTTTCAGTAATTTCATCTTTACCCGAAGTGTATCTGGACTGCACAAGACATTTCCATTGCTGGTACGCATTCCATATATCCGGAATATTGTAGGGAAATACAGTATCCAGAACCGGGCCGTTTTTACTTTTCGCACATGTAGTAATGAGATGTATTTTCGACATATTTATCAAGGATTTTTTACACAGGTTAAGTCACTTAAATTTACTGAATGTGCAAGAGCGGTAAGTTCAGTATGGTTAATTTTTCCGTAAAAATCATCACTCATAAAGTTCAATAAATTAAAGTCAAGCTCTGCTGGTGGGCAAAGGGTACCAGAAGCGTATTGATACTCAAGCCCTCGAACATGGAATATCCCGTGAGGGGCATCCTCTGCTAGTTTTTCACCGGAATAATACCCAACCCACATCCTGAGTCGGTAATCCAGAGTAAATTCGCCTATCTGAATCCAGAAGTGTGGATATAACTCAAAGTTTGTTTTTGGGTTTTTAACTACCCCGCACATTCGTTGATGAGAAATGCCTGCATGATTTAGAGCACTGCTTATCATTAATGTATGACCATCGCACTCAACGGGTGCATTCTCAATAGCCTGTAAGAGATTATTTAACATTACAAGGCAATCGGGCATAAGGATATTGGTCATATAAATACCTATTCCGAAATTTCTAAAAGGAATTCATTAAAGAGATTATCATCGTACAGTGGGTATAATTGCTTCATCATACCAAAACCGGAGATAGCTGCACTTCGCAAGCCGGGATAAAAAGTAGGCTTAGTGATAAGATCGCTTTCATTCTTCAGCACACCTTCGAAGCAGCCATAATCTTCCCCAAACTCCTGAACTATCATCCACCGGCCATCCTTGCATTCAACTACCATAATAGCAGATTTGGGGTAGTCGCCAGCAGGGGTCAACCAATCAAAATGGTAGTGGGTGATAGTTTGATAACTCTTATGGACATTCATAGCATTAACCCTGAAGCAAGACTTACAAAGTGAGAGGGTAGCGTCTGAAATAGTACCTGTATATATATACAGTTCGCATTTAACTATTCTGGGTTTGAGGGAAATACATAATTAAATTTATAATCAAAAAGTTCGCAACCCACTGTAATAAAATAATTTTTTCTCATAGAGCAATCAAAGCATGCACTTATGAACTAAGTTTTGGTTCATAACTGTGCAAGTAGCCGAACACAAATCATACGAATTTTCTACCATTGGTTCATGAACTTGTTTTTCTGATTTTGTGATGAGCATCAGGTTTTAGTATTCAGTTATTATACCTTTTAGTTGGTAACCGAATGTGTACTGAAAAATCCAATAAAATTCCTTAAGTATGCGAGCGTGATAATGGCACTGACCCCGGATCCAATACGCTACCTCTATCAATATGAACCAGGCGAACCTGTGTCACATGCATTGTCCGAGCTACGATTTAATGATCATGGTCTACTCAGTATTGATGCTAACGAACGGTCCATTACCTTTCGCTTTGCGATGTACCTCCAGCTATCTTTCCCCGGTTGGAATGTAGATTGCGAATATAACCGGGATGGTGTAGAACCTAAACGGCTCAGACATTTGGAGCTTTATCCAGACAGCGAAGACGTTGAAGCAAAGACAGTATTTCCTGATGTGATCGTGCATCGGCGAGGTACACAACAGAATCATCTGGTCTTAAAATTCAAAAAATCAACGAGTCGCGTAGATAGACGAATCGATCTACTGAAACTTCAAGGTTATAAGTAGCAGCTTGGCTACGAGCACGCTTTGTTTGTGGAGGTCGGTACTGAAGGACAATCGATTATCACGGCGCTCGAGTGGGTCTGAAAGGTGATAAAAAGATAATTTATGATACGTATTCCATTATTCAACTCTCAGCACCTTGAGGCCGCCTGTCGCGTTCTTGCTGATACCGAACGTGGCTTGAGTGGGTCGCAGATCGAGCGACTTCTACAAGAAATCAAAGTTGCCGACACATCGCCAAGCATGACAAAATGGAAACGGCTGTATAATGCGCTCGTAGGTGCGCAGAACCAATATCAGGTCGGCAACCATCTCATCATGTTCATTAACCGTGCGATGAACCCGGTAAATTACGCTCGTGATCCAGCAGTATTTACCTGGAGGCGTGATGAACTCAATGTTGTCCTAGCTTTTTCCGGCTTTTATGTCCGTGAAGATGGTAAGGTCACGAACGCCACTAAAGCAACAACACTCGATTCTGCCCGAGCCCGCGCCGGGCGACTTAAGGCTGCACTCGAAAGCCGTGCTGTGCATGCAGAAGTTTTGAACTATTGTCGTGCAGAACTTCTGGACGAAAACTATTTTCATGCCGTCTTCGAGGCGACGAAAGGGGTTGCGGAACGTATTCGTCACTTGTCTGGGTTGAGCGGCGATGGTGCCGACTTGGTGAACAAGGCATTTACCGGACAACAACCAGTTCTGTCCTTGGGACCGCTCTCTACCGACTCAGAAAAGAGCGAACAAAAAGGTTTTGCGAATTTACTCATTGGTCTATTCGGCGCTGTGCGCAATCCACTAGCCCATTCGCCTAAGAAGAATTGGCCCATGTCTGAACTGGATGCGCTGGACATCCTTACGTTGGTTTCGCTTATTCATCGCAAGCTGGATGGCACACAGAAAAAAAGGTAGCGAGGAGATTCCCTTACTTAACGCTATCCTCAAAAAGACAAGACTCGAAGTTGTTTGCGAATTAAGGAGTAGGGTATGGTCCCGTTCTATGATTGGTGCGACTCGGCCGACATGCCATTAGGTAATCACCACGTTCGTGTCATGACGGGCCGACTAGGAGATATTGCGACTGGCATTCAGATGACAGCTAGGGCTATCCCCGCCCACTACACTACAGAGGCGCGGATTGCGACCGCTCTTGCGAAGTTGGGTAAGACAGCGGCTGCTCATATGCTCAGCGATCTCCTTCCGCAAACGGCGCAAATTAGATCGGGTGACCTTGGCGAGATCTATGCTACAGAATGGATCGAAGCGTACAGCGGTTATCGCGCGCCTATCAAACGACTGCGCTGGAAGGATCATAGGAATATGGCAATGCGCGGCGATGATGTCATCGGTATGCTTCTCGACGCTGAAACACAGCGACTCAGCTTCCTGAAAACAGAAGCTAAAAGCCGTATTAACTTGCGCGCTCAAACGCTTGATGAGGCTCGGAGCGGCTTAGATAAGGATAACGGCCTTCCCTCGTCGCATGCATTATCTTTTATCTCGGCCAGACTTATGGAGATAGGCACCAATGCACCGCTCGTAGACGCAATCGACGAAGCGCTCTACCGGCACGGTATCCCGCCCGAGAGTGTTAAACATCTACTCTTCACGTTTTCAGGTAACCCCCCACAGGCGCTACTAACGCAGGCGCTACAGGCTTATCCTGGTCCGATTGGCCAATGGGGTGTCGGTTTGCACATCGACAACCATGCTGCTTTTGTCGGAGCTGTCTACGATCGAGTAATTGCAGATGCCAACAACCCCTGATGCTATCATTGCTGCTATAACTGACGCGGCGACGGTCGGCTTTCGCGGCAGGCTCATTGCACGAGGTCAGGCACGTGCAATGATCTGGCGTAACGGTGTTCTTCCTCCTGGTGCGCCGGATTTCTCGGCTCAACTCAGCTTCGATCTTCACAGTTACGCGTATGGTTTGCTTGGACTAGGTCTGCGCCTTTTAGAGTCAGATGGCGACCCGAATCAAGCACGGATCGCATTCGAACAGGCGGCGACAGCGCTTGAGTCGGTCATGGCCAACGGCAATCGCGAAGAAGCTGATCGCGATTTCCATTTCCTCCTTGCTGCTGCCAGTTATCACCTCGCGCACCTTTCTGCCCGGGCATATTCCCTCCTCGCAATTGTGGCCGATGAAGCAAATTTCTCGCCGATCGAGCATGCGCTCACTCTGTTGATACGCCGAGATATCAATTCGCTGCGTACACGCGTATATACCTTTCGTCTCGATGGTCGTGGATCTGATGCGACCATTACGACATTCTTACAGCAGCACCTCACCGAGTCCATCGTTGCCGATGCGGCGGAACGAGATGGAAAGGACTTTCTTTTCGAAGGCCTGAATCTCGCACTGACAGATGTTTTCTTCGGTGCCTTTTCGATGTTCCTGCTCGCCCTAGATCGCGGTGAATATACTCTTCTCGAAAGAGCGATCGCCCAGCTTCGTGAAAACCTCGATATCTGCGGGGAGCTGAACCTTATACCGCAATGGTGGGTGCACCGGATTGCTATCCATCTGCTTAACGATTTCTGGTCGAACACCTTCCACGAAAAAGTTCCGCTGCTTCCCGCTGGCGGCGTTGCCCCTTCGTGGCCTGTCCTTCGTGAACTCTTCATTGGCTTGCTCGCTCGACGCCCAAGGGCAGAGGTCGATTTGTGGCCGTCGCAGATTGAAGCGGCATCGCGAGCTGTCAACCAGACTGACAACCTCGTTGTTTCGTTGCCGACCAGCGCAGGTAAGACCCGCATCGCTGAATTGTCTATTCTGAGATGTTTAGCCGGTGGGCGGCGTGCCATTGTCGTAACCCCGCTTCGCGCTCTATCAGCGCAAACCGAAGCCACACTTCAGCGTACCTTCGGGCCTCTCGGCAAGACCATTTCTGCCCTTTATGGCAGCATCGGGGTGTCCGGCTTCGACGAAGATGCCATCCGCGGGCGTGATATTGTTGTCGCAACCCCAGAGAAGCTCGATTTCGCCTTGAGGAACGATCCGTCACTGCTCGACGATGTGGGCTTGCTCGTTTTCGATGAGGGCCATATGATTGGTTCAGGTGAGCGCGAAGTTCGTTACGAGGTTCAGATTCAGCGCCTCTTACGTCGTCAGGACGCAGATCAACGCCGCATAGTCTGTCTATCGGCAATTCTTCCGGACGGAGATCAAATGGAAGACTTCTCGGCGTGGCTACGGCGCGATCAACCGGGAGGTCCCATTAAGAACGATTGGCGCCCGACGCGTTTGCGGTTCGGCGAGGTCACTTGGAATTCACCGACAGCGCGCCTAAATCTTCGCGTTGGTGAGGAAAGGCCATTTGTGCCCAGATTTCTCACTGGTGCGGCACCGCCGCTGTTCGTACCACCGAAGAAGCGTCGCAACCGACTCTTTCCGGACAATCAGCAGGAGTTGAGCCTTGCAACTGCATGGCGTCTAGTCAGAGATGGTCAGACAGTGTTGATCTATTGCCCAGAGCGCCGCAGCGTCGAACCATTTGCCAAGGTCATCGTTGACTTACACTCGCGCGGTGCACTCGAGTCTTTGCTAACAGTCGAATTGACCACTTTGCAGATCGCTATTGCACTCGGTGAGGAATGGCTTGGGACAGACAGCTATATTCTGAAATGCCTTCGGCTTGGTGTGGCTCTTCACCATGGTGCCTTGCCGACAGCTTATCGCAAGGAAATCGAGCGCCTTCTGCGAGAAGGTATACTCAAGGTCACGATCTCATCGCCGACTCTGGCGCAGGGACTCAATCTCTCGGCGACAGCGGTTGTCATGCACTCGCTCTACCGGCACGGTGAATTGATCAAGGTTTCGGAATTCAAGAATGTCATCGGCCGCGCAGGCCGTGCTTATATTGATGTAGAAGGCCTTGTTCTCTATCCCATCTTTGAAGATGTGAATAACAGGAAGCACAACAAATGGGTCAATCTGATAGAAGACCACGGTGCTCGTGAGATGGAAAGCGGGCTCATCCAGCTCATCTTCTCGCTGCTGAGCCGCATGCACTCCCGCATTGGCGGTAATCTCGACCGTTTGATCGACTATGTTATCAATAATGCTGCTGCATGGGTCTTCCCAGAGGTTGCCGGTGAAAAGGTTGATGAGCGAGAGCAGGCGCTGAAAGAGTGGGATCGCCATATGGCGACACTAGATACCGCCATTCTCAGTCTCATTGGTGAGGCCGATGTACCCGATGATCAGATCGAGACCGCTCTCGATAATATTCTCCAATCTTCACTCTGGCAACGCCGCCTGCTGCGTGTTAACGACGAATCACGGGCTGCCTATCGCACCGCGCTGTTTACTCGGAGCCGTTATATCTGGGCGAATTCGACTGCCGTCACACGGCGTGGCTATTTTCTGGCTGGGCTTGGCCTTGAAGCTGGACATGCACTGGATGCAATTGCACCGGAGGCGAACAATCTTCTCATGCAAGCTAATGCAGCCTTGGTTGTATCAGATCATGAGGCTGCAATCACTGCGATCACAGAAATCGCCGAACGCGTGTTCACCTTTTATCCGTTTGAACCAGACACACTCCCGGCGAATTGGCGTGAAATCCTCAGAGGTTGGCTGCTTGGGCATCCGTTGGCAATGATGATCGCCGGAGAGGAGGTAGATGCATTGCAATTTATTGAGGGCGGTCTGGGCTACCGTCTTCCTTGGGCTATGGAGGCGTTGCGGGTACGTGCCGCCGCCAACGGTGATACCGTTGGCATGCCTGCACTAGCGTTGGAAGACTATGAACTCGGCCTTGCTGTTCCAGCTGTCGAAACGGGGACGATGAACCGCTCAGCCTCAATACTGATCCAGGCGGGTTTTAATTCACGACTGGCGGCCATCAAGGCCGTCACCGATACGGCTGCTAACTTCACGAACGGGGCGGAATTGCACGATTGGTTGCGTTCACCTGGTCTCGCTGTCTATTCGGCACAACCAAACTGGCCAACGGTCGAAGCTAGGACTATATGGCTCGAATTCATCCAGGAATTTGCTCCGTCAGACAACCTTTCTTGGGCGCGGCGAGATTATCTTGGAAACGTCAATTGGTTCGATGTTCCGGCGCTCCCCGGAACTCCAGTCGGTCTCTTTCATTGGAACGGACAACCGCTAGTGCTTGCACCAGATGGGCACGCGATTGGTCTGCTACAACACCCTCTTAACCTTAATCGGCGAGGTCTTGTGCGAGCGACGGTCGCTATGAATAACGGCCAGATCAATCTGAGCTATCTCGGCCCTGATGATTTGTGGGTAGTGGCGAAGCCACATTAAGATACACTGCTATAAAGGAATTAGCTGGGGATCCCAGTGGTAGATCACGGTTTTCACTATAGGTTTCAAACACGATAGGATTTAAACTTTAAACCACTCCACCCATAACCGCGCTATCTTGCCATTTTTCACGAGAGCCGACGTTGCAACTGCTGGGATAATGCGGTGGCCGAATCGTACTTCAGTTCGCTGAAAAAAGTACGGATCAGGAAACGCATCTATATAATCCAGTATATGGCCCGGGCGGATATCTTCGATTACATTGAAGTGTTCTACACGGGGTGAGTTTGGATATCGAAAATTATTGTACTATAAGGACTTCCCCGGCATGTCAAAGCCGGTATTTATGGTTTCTGTCTGCTCTTCAGTAAAAATAAAGGGGAGAGACTGCGGTACTATAAACGGCCATGATGAATCGTCATCGATTCGGGCCCTGATGAAAGACGCGCGTGAGGTTCTTGTTCGTTAAGCGGATACGTATATCCTGTACAATAGCCAGATAGGCCTCACGGGGTCTAACCCTTTATCATCAACGAATTGCAGGTCAGATGGTTATACAGCTTCGAGCTTTAGTTGACTGAGTACAGCCGGAAATCATCACCGTAATGTAGTGATGCCCAACACAGCCGCGCATTTTTGGCGGCGATGGCCACAACAGCCCGCCAGTACCCTCTGCGCTCAACCAACATACAAACCCAACGGCTGAATGAGTCAGTCCTTTTCCCGGCGCCAATAAGCACTGAACGAGCCCCCTGAACCAGAAGCGTTCGCAGATACGAATCACCGGCTTTTGTGATCCTGCCGAGTTTCGACTTTCCCCCGCTGCTGTATTGTGATGGCGTCAGCCCCAGCCAGGCTGCCAGTTGACGTCCATTTTTAAAATCATGTGCATTACCGATACTGGCGACCAGTGCACAGGCCGTTGTGGGACCAACGCCCTTTAGCTCCATCAGCCGCTGACTGCGATGATCTGTTTTGGCTATGTGGGACAAAATTCGGTCATATTCAGTGATGTTAGCTTCAATGCGATCAACGTGTTCCATCAAATCATCAACACATTGCTGAACCTGAAGCGGTAAAGAGCTCTTCTGCACAGAAACCATGTGGCGCAGGGCATCAGCACTTTGTGGCGCGATGACACCGAATTCAGATATCAATCCTCGCAGACGATTATACGTTGCTGTTTTCTCTTCGATAAAACCCTGACGGGTACGATGTAAACACTGCATGGCCTGCTGGCTTTCGTCTTTCACTGGTACGAACCGCATATGCGGACGACGAACAGCTTCACAGATAGCCTGAGCATCAGCTGCATCATTTTTTCCTGATTTTCCGGCCATACGATAAGGCGATACAAACTTAGCAGCCATCAGACGTGGCTCATGACCATACTGCCGAAACAATCTTGCCCAGTAGTGAGCCCCGGAGCATGCTTCCATCCCGATAACACAGGGAGGCAAACTTGCAATTAACTCAGGAAGTGCAGCACGCGATACTTTAGGCTTAACCAGAACAGTTCTACCATTTTGATCAACACCGTGAACAGCAAACACATTTTTAGCAAGATCGATACCGACAGTCGTGATAGTCATAACGAATTCCTCCGGGACGATGTGTATCCCATGATTGCACAAGAGTTAATCAGGCGCATAATCAGGGGAAGTCCCTTCCATTCGTTAAGGTATTTTTTGTACTCTAGGGCTACGGTAAGGGAGATTGACCACGTTGACAGGCAACTTTGAGCATGAAGCGGTCATACACTCCATAACGGCTGTCGGGAACCAGAAATTCTAAAAAAT
The DNA here is from genome assembly GCF_900200035.1 of Klebsiella grimontii. Taxonomy (GTDB): domain Bacteria; phylum Pseudomonadota; class Gammaproteobacteria; order Enterobacterales; family Enterobacteriaceae; genus Klebsiella; species Klebsiella grimontii. The sequence continues at coordinate 36,722 of NZ_FZTC01000026.1, read as the reverse complement.
ATTCGACCTGAACCTTTAATGTTCAGGTCGAATTACAAAGTTTTCAGAGAAAGAGGGTTTTAACACATTATTGAATAATGCCTGTCATGCCGTGATAGCCCATATATATCCCCACAAGAGCTATCAGCACGCTTGAGAAGTACGGAGCACGACGCGCCAGCGTATCAAATCCGCTCCAGCGTTTGGTTGCCTGGCGAACGCTGAACGCCGCAGCCGCGCCCACCGAAACCAGCGTAATGGCTAAGCCAATACTGAAGCACAGCACCAGGGCAGCACCAAGCGTAAACTCTTTCACCTGAATGCAGAGCAGCAAAACGGTAATGGCTGCCGGGCAAGGGATTAACCCGCCGGTCAGGCCAAACAGGACTATCTGCCCGGTTGTGACCTTACGATTGGCAAAACGCTTTTTGATATCGTTCGCGTGCGCCTTTTCGTGCGCATCCTGATATTCCTGAGAATTCACGTCCAGACCTTCCAGAGCCGAGTGGTCATGGTCGTGATCGTGGTCGTGCTCACGGAACGCTACGTCATAGTCATGCACATGGCCGCGATGACCCAGGGTTAAGCGGACATCGAAGCTGTGCGGTTCCGGGATCGGCTGGGTGGATTCCATAAAACCGTCTTTTTCAACAAAGTCGAACACCTGTGAAAAAGTACCCGGGCCACGGTTGGTCACCAGCGAAATATCCCGCGCTTCCCATTTTTTGCCGCTGAGCGTGTGTAAACGCCAGTGAGGCAGCTGGCCTTCCTCAAAGATTGAGAGTTCAACGCTGCCGTGACCGGTATCGATGACGCGTGTTTCATCGTGATGGTGGCCGTGGGAATGCTCCTGTTCCTGCTCCATCTTCCACAACTTTTCGCCGCGCCAGGTGCGCCAGAACATCCATGCGGCAGTGGCGATAATAATGACCGCAGAAATCAACTGGAACCAGGGCTCTGCAGATTCAGCGGTAAACTTGCGGCTGATATACATTCCACCCAGAGCAATCAACCAGACAACCGAAGTGTGGGAAAGGGTGGCAGCAAGCCCCAGCAGAACAGCCTGCTTAACGGTTCCCCGGACAGCCACGATAAAAGCGGCCATCATCGTTTTGGAATGACCCGGTTCGAGCCCGTGGAGCGCACCCAGTAAAATAGCGCTGGGAATAAACAGCCAGGCGTTAGCCACGCCTTGCTGCAACAGAGCGGAAAAATCAGTCATGTTTCACTTGCCTTAAAGATATTTGGTGATCTCTTTAAATTCGTTAAGCGTCGTGTCAGACCCGCCATGATCGGCGTGAAGGGCATCCTCCAGACAGTGATCGAGATGGTCGTGAATGAGCGTACGCTTGGCGTTTGTTATCGCCTTTTCCACAGCATAAAGTTGCTGGGCGATATCCAGACAGGCTTTTTCGTCTTCAAGCATCTGGATGGTGCTTTTCAGGTGCCCGGCGGCACGTTTAAGTCTTTTTATAATGTCGGGGTGTGAAGCGTGAACAGTCATTTTTATCCTCTCCGGGTGGAGGGGATAAGATAATGTGTATCAACGTAAGGATCACACTTTTTATCGGTTTATCCTCTCCTGATAGTACGAACGTTGGGTAATTATTTTTTTCGCTTCGGCCATGAGGGATGTTCGTCATCAATAACGAAATCATGCTCATGGGTTATTTCGGTTTTCGCTTCAGCATCCTGATGGCTGTGCAACTGCGAATACACTTCGTGTTCCGGACGCCAGATCAGCACGGCGGTTAAAAGAGAGAGCGCCGCCACAAGGGTAAGCGCAATAAAAGAAGCCTGAGTTCCCCAGGTTGCCCCTACCCATCCGGCCAGCGGATAGGTAACCAGCCAGCAGGAATGTGACAGGGCAAACTGCGCGGCAAACAGAGCAGGCCTGTCTTCCTGTGTTGATGAGCGGCGTAATAAACGCCCGGATGGCGTCTGGGAAAGCGAGTAGCCAACGCCCAGCAAAGCCCAGAGCGCGACCAGCGTAAAATAATCCTTAAGTAAAATACCCAGTCCAAGGCCAACGACCAGTAAAGCGGTTCCGACCATCATTGGCAGCCGGTCACTCATTTTGTCGAGAAGACGCGGAAGTATCAGCGCCGATATCATCGACCCCACGCCAAAGAACGCCAGCGCAATCGCGGTGGAACGCTGTGAGAAACCAAAGTCGGCCTGCACCAGAACCACGGTGTTGACGATCACCATCGCGCTGGCCGCTGCAACGGCCATATTCAGCGCCAGCAACCCCCGCAGCCTTGGTGTTTTCAGGAAGATACGCATCCCGCGCGTGGTTTTGTCGTAAATAGTGCGATGAACGGCCAGCGCCTGCATTTTGGGCAAGGTGACGGAGACAACCAGAATGGCGGAAGCGAGAAAACCGACGGCGGTGCCTGCGAACAGGTTGTGGAAACTCATCACCGTCAGCAGCGCGGCCGCCAGCATGGGGCTGATGACGCTTTCAAGATCGTAGGCCAGCCGGGAGAGCGAGAGCGCCCGGGTGTAGTCACGCTCGTCCGGGAGGATATCAGGAATCGTGGCCTGGAAAGTTGGCGTAAACGCGGCTGATGCCGATTGCAGAATGAAAATGAGGATATAAATTTCCCAGATTTGGGTCACGAAAGGCAGTGCAAAGGCTACCAGAGCACGCACCAGATCCAGCGTAACCAGCATCGTGCGGCGGGGAAATTTATCAGCGAAGGCGGCGGCAACCGGGGCGACCAGAATATAAGCACTCATTTTAATCGCCAGCGCCGTTCCCAGAACTGCCCCGGCCCTGTCGCCCGCCAGATCATAGGCCAGCAGGCCCAGCGCAACGGTCGCCAGACCGGTACCGATAAGGGCAATTATTTGCGCCATAAACAGGTGGCGGTATGTACGATCAGAAAGAATGCTTAGCATCAGAAACTCTCCTGGCTTTCCACATCCCCCCGGGGGGGATGTGGAAAGAGTAGAGAATAGCGGTGTGCCTGGCAAGCGGTATTACATTTTAGTGGCTCTCTTTTTGGATGGCCCCCCATTGTTATATGCATATAAGAAATTATGCGTAGTAAATTCTACATAATGTATTAATCTCTACATCATGAAACTACATATTCTTATCCTGACGCTGCCCACTCAGCAGGCCACGTTGCGTATGCGTGTCTGGCGGGCATTAAAAAACACCGGTGCCGCCATGCTGCGCGACGGCGTTTATCTGTTGCCTGAAGCGCAACAGGGCCAGGAGATCTTTAACGATATAAGTCGTGAAATTCGCGATGAGGGGGGGGCGGCTTTTGTTTTTAACGCTGCAACGCCCGAAGAAGAGGAAATCCGCCCGTTATTCGACCGTTCTCAGCAGTACATGGTCCTGCTGGAAAGGCTACAGGTGTGTAAAAACGACCTGGATGAGGAAACCGCCGTCAGCCAGCTGAAGGTGGTGAGAAAACTTCGGCGCGAGCTGGATCGGATTGTGGCGATTGATTTCTTTCCTGGTGAAGCGCAGGCGCAGGCCGTCTTTAGCCTGACGGAACTGGAAGCAGGCATTAACAGGTTCATCTCTCCCGGTGAACCCCACGCCGTCAGCGGCGAACTGACACAACTGATGCCTGAGGATTTCCACAACCGGATCTGGGCAACCCGTCGCAGACCCTGGATTGACAGGCTTGCCAGCGCCTGGCTTATACGGCGTTTTATCGATCCTGATGCGCAGTTTCTCTGGCTTGAGGATGGCAATGATTGCCCGGCAACGGCGGTGGGGTTTGATTTTGATGGGGCGACCTTCAGCCACATCGATAATCGGGTGACCTTTGAAGTACTGATGGTCCGCTTCGGGCTGACGGGGGATGCCCTGAATGGTCTGGCAATGCTGGTACATTACCTTGATGTTGGCGGGGTTCAGCCTCCCGAAGCGGCTGGCGTTGAAAGTGTACTGGCAGGATTACGTGAAAGCATTACGGATGATGACACATTACTCGCAGCGGCCTGTTCGCTGTTTGATGGTCTGTTAACGACGTTTGAAATGAGGTCCGGCCATGATGAACAAAACGGAGTCGCTGACGCTGGCAGAGGAAAACGTTAAGCCCTCGCCGATCCCCCTGAAGGAGGCGTTCTGGTTCTGGCTCAAGCTGGGGTTTATCAGCTTTGGCGGGCCCGCCGGACAGATAGCTATCATGCACCAGGAGCTGGTCGAGAACCGGCGCTGGATCTCCGAGTCCCGTTTCCTTCACGCACTCAACTTCTGTATGGTGCTGCCCGGTCCGGAAGCGCAGCAGCTTGTGACCTATATCGGCTGGCTGATGCACAGAACGTGGGGCGGCGTCATCGCCGGGCTGTTATTTATCCTTCCTTCGCTTTTTATTCTTATCGCGTTGTCGTGGATCTATATCGCCTGGGGAGATGTCGCCATTATTGCCGGTATCTTTTACGGCATTAAACCCGCCGTTGCGGCAATCGTGCTGCAGGCGGCGCATCGCATCGGCTCCCGGGCGCTGAAGCACGGTGCCCACTGGGCCATAGCTGCTGCGGCTTTTGTGGCCGTTTTCGCCCTGAACGTTCCTTTCCCTGTCATCGTTATTTCAGCAGCGATAACTGGCTTTATCGGCGGACGCATCGCGCCGGAAAAATTTCACAGCGGCAGCGGGCATAACAAACAGGAGAACGCCGCCGGTGGTGCTGCGGTTATTGACGATCATACGCCCGTACCGGCGCATGCCCTGTTCAGCTGGGCGAAACTGTTAAGGATTGTGGTGGCGGGCGCAATGCTCTGGCTTATTCCCATGACGGTGCTGACGCTGGGGCTGGGCTGGGCGCATCCGGTGACGCAGATGAGCTGGTTCTTTACGAAGGCTGCGCTGCTTACCTTCGGTGGGGCCTACACCGTCCTGCCATACGTTTATCAGGGTGCTGTCGCCAATTTTGGCTGGCTGACTGCCGGGCAGATGATGGACGGGCTGGCGCTGGGAGAAACCACGCCCGGCCCGCTGATTATGGTGGTGACCTTTGTCGGATTTGTCGGTGGGTATACCCATGCCGTTTTTGGCGCGGATATGCTGTTTGTCGGTGGAGCCGTTGCCGCCTGTATGGTGACCTGGTTTACCTTTCTCCCGTCCTTCATTTTCGTGCTGGCAGGCGGGCCGTTTATCGAAACGACCCACAACAAGGCGGGTTTCACGGCACCGTTAACCGCCATCACGGCGGCCGTAGTGGGCGTCATTGTTAATCTGGGGCTGTTTTTTATCTGGCATACCATATGGCCGGAAGGCGCAAAGGGAGGGATCGATATCCCTGCCGCCCTGATTGCCGTCGCCGCTGCGTTTGCGCTTTTCAGATTAAAATGGAAGGTTACGCACGTTATTGCCCTGGCGGCTCTCGCCGGGCTGATACTACGCCTGACCGGGCTGTCGGCTGTGTGAAATGGGGCAGGTTATCCTGCCCCTGATTTATCAGATAACCCGTTTGATGTTCAGGTAGTCGCCGTTGGTATCAAGCTGGATCGTGATGGTCTCAGACCCACGATTTCGCCAGAACCAGCCATGTTTACCCTCGAACGCGGCCTGTAAAACGCCGTCTCCGGATGTGATCTGCCGGGCTTTACCATAGCCATGGTAGAAGCCTTTCGGGGCGTTGACCGGATCGCCGTGTGCATCCACGTTTACCGGCCCGGAACTGGTCCACTGATAGGTCACGCGGGCATCTTTACGCATTTCCAGTTTAACTTCGGCAGCTTCGTTAGGCTTCAGGGTGATGAGCATCTGATGACGTTGCGAGCCAGCCGCTGGTACTTCCGGCGCGCTCGTGGTCGCCGGAACGCTCAGCTCCGGGTAGGTGTTCTGCGTTATTGCCGGAGGATTATCCGGGATCGGTCGCTCATTAACCGGCGCAGCCAGCTGTCCTTGCTGAACAGCGCTGGCTTGATTATCGGCATCAGCCTCTTCGGCAAGCTGCGTTTTGATTTCTCCCATCTGCTTAAGCCCCAGTAAACGACCCATCCCAGTAGGATCAATGCCGTATTCCGAAGGCATAACGATGGTGATCAGCAGCATCAGCGCCACGATGGCGGCGAGGATTGTGGACTGCATCAGTTTGATGGCAGAAGGTAATTCTGCGCGTGTTGGTAAATCAGTGTTGTACATTGTTTTATCTCCCTCAGGCTAAAATGTAGCCACAAAGCTGGTAACTCATTAACAGGAATCCTGAGCTCATCATCACCACATTGGCGGTATAAGCGTGTCGGAAAAAGCTCGCCGTTTGCCGCCAGTAACTCATGACGATCAGGATGGCGCTCAGCGCGAGCAACTGGCCGATTTCAACGCCAATGTTGAAGGCAATCAGGTTGACGAACAGGCCATCGGGAGAGATTTCGAATTCTTTGATTTTGGTTGCCAGACCAAAACCGTGGAAGAATCCAAAGATGAGCGTCGCAAGCTTCGTGTTGGGCTGAACGCCAAACCAGCGCTGGAATGCCCCAAGGTTATCAAGCGCCTTATAGACCACGGACAGCCCGATAATGGCGTCGATGAGGTAAGCACTGACGCTGATATCAAAGAAGGTGCCGATGAGCAGCGTCGTCGAGTGCCCGATAGCGAACAGGCTGACGTACAGCCCGATATCGCGCATTTTGTAGAGGAAGAAAATCACCCCGAACAGAAACAGCAAGTGATCATAACCGGTCACCATGTGCTTCGCGCCAAGGTAGATAAACGGGATGATGTTAATCCCGGTGATCTCCTGGATGTACCCTTTGTCGCCTTCCGCCACGCCGTGGGCATACGCGCCCTGGCTGTAGAAAAGCAGTAGCAACAGGAAAAACAGACAAGCCGAACGCGCCTGAGCAGAAAGCAGGCCGGCGCTCAACCGGCCCTGTGTATCAAGGCTGGTATTCATAACAATCCTTACATGTTGAATAATAACGAATTAACAGAAGTTATTACGCAGAAAGGATTCTCGGAGGGCGTTCGGGGGTGGTCTGCGGCATTTGCAGTATTTGTTCTGAACTCAACGCAAACATTACCCGCATTCCCGGATTCCAGGCGTGCAGGGCAGTCAGAGCAAAGAGTTTATTCAGATCGTGGGAATGATCGGCATTGAGGTGATGCACGCTACCGTGGGAGTGAAACAGCAGTGGATCGTGCTCATTCAGTGGTTCATCGCTGTCGTGCTGATGTTCGCTGACGGTTGTTGTTTCCTGAATGTTGTATGCAGCCTGTGGTTTTACCATAAGCGAACTGCTCAGCACGGCAACTGCCATGATGATAAGCACGATTCTGGAAATGACTTCACGGCGAATAAACACGGTCAACGGCATCCTGATGATACAAAGTAACAACATGCGTAATGTATCCGCGCTGTGGACCTGATTGCAATAGCTCATTTTGGATTTGTTCTGATCTGAAAGACTACCAGTTTTATAATGTCCGTTTTTGGCACGCAGCGGACTTCATCAGGACGCCAGAGACCAAGGTCTAACTATTAGGCCATGACCGCAAATAAACAACGTGATTCAAGCTTTTCAGGAAGATTCATTATCTTTATAAAGCGCTTGTATCCGGCAAAAATTTAGATGAGGTCCTAAAGCTTCTTCATCCGTCATTCTGCATTTGGGCAACTATCACCAATCTTCACTCCTTGCCGGTAAATCAAACTCTTTTTCTACAAAATTTGAAGATCTTGCATCCGTTAAAATAGGCACAGAACTAAGCGACATCTCCACCCCTAAAATATTTAACACTTTGTATAGTCGCTGAAAACTTGCCTTTGAAGGATTTGCCTCAAGGCGAGCATAAGTCTGCTGAGTCACACCCAATCTAGCAGATAATTCTTTTTGAGTTAATCCTTTCGATTTACGAAAACCAATTAAAAGCGGGCGTAACTGGCTAAGAAGTTTAACTGGAAAAGCAGTATTCATAAGTAGGTGACCATGTTGATTAGTTTAAAATATGCTCGATGCTCTTAAAAAAACAGCCTGTAAGGAGTTTTTATACTTTACAGCTTATAAGGTGTAATGATGAACTCATTGTTTAATGAGTAGCAGTGTAAACTGAAAGGTTGCATCTGGAGTCGGCTGGGATTATATTTATTAAGGACTAGCATATAGTGGTGCGTGCTGTAAATCATCATTTTATGATGATTTATCAGTGCATGAGGGGAGAGGGCAAGGCTTTGCCCTCTCTTTTTCATGAATCCATTTAGTTTCAAGTATTTTTCAAAATTCATTGATTTATCGAAACAGATTCATTAACAATTCTAATTAATGTATTTATTTTTTCATTTATCTTAATGTGTTTTCTCTCTTGCTCAAAAGAAAGTTTTCTAAATTCATCCTCTCTACTTGGCACAGCAATGATCAATTCTTCATAAATCTCCTTTGCTCCTGATACTTTCGCCAACTCACTGCTGTATTTTTCAATAAGAGACTTTATTTTAATGTTTTCATTGCTGGTTGCACTTGAAACAAGTTGACAAGAAGAACTTGATGGTACCTCAATTAAATCTACACTTTTTATTGCAACGTTAAACTCAGAGGTAGTTGAGTATGAATATTGATATACACCAACTATTCGTACTTTATTTAATAACCCATTTCTAACCAGACGTTGAATTTGATTATAAGTAAAAGCTTTAGCCTTTAAAAAAGTTTTCTGAAGTGAAAATCGCTCGATAAGAATTTTCGCTACATCGTTACTGGTGAAATTATCCTTCCCAATATAAAAGATTGCAGAAAATATGTACGACTCAGGGTTGATTACTTGACTATTCATAGGGCTAAAACAAGGCTGTTAACTTAGGATTGCTAAGTATACAACAATGAAAGATACTTAGACAATCTAAGCACCCGAGGCCGATGAAGATGAATCAGTGTCAGAAAAAAATCCGATACCAGAACGACTTAAGGAAGCGAGATGTAGGGCGGGACTATCACAGCGCTCTCTGGGGCTCCATGTTGGCTTTGATCCCGCATCGGCTAGCAGTCGTATGAATCATTACGAGAAAGGACGACATGTCCCCGATATTGATACGCTTCGACGGATGGCTACAGAGTTAAATGTGCCGTTAAACTACTTTTTTTGTGATGATCAGACAACAGCTGAACTTGCATTGCTCATATCCCGGATGACAGAGGAAGAGCGAAGTAACCTCATCGATGCACTCAAAACGTCTTCAGGCGTAAAATATGATGACAAAAAATGATGTTATACAAGGGCTACTGAACTTTTTGAAGGTAACGAAAGGGCAACATTAAATTGGTGTAATGAACCAAATCGGGCATTAAAATACAAGACTCCCTTCGACATAATTGATTCAGACGAGGGAGTATTGATAGTTGCTGCACTAATTTTACGTAAAGAGCAGGGCGTTTACTCTTGAGTCGGCTGTATTAGCTCATACTTGAATTTCTTTTGCGCTCAGCAAGTTCTCGAATGAGATCGTCAGCAAGAATATCCTCTACTTTGATTGGGGTTGCGTTGTCGACATACTCAATGATGTCGGCGAGCGCCAGAATATTTCGTTCATATTTAGCTTTCAAGGCTATAATTTCAGTATCAAGACGATTTGCCTTACTTATATAAGCAGCACCGGTTCGCCCCTTAGCCAATTTATCCTTTTCATCTGTAGTCAACTCTCGTTTACCGTCTTCGTAGTTGTTATGCTGGCGAAGTTTGTAATTGTTGATGATACTTTTACGAGAGGTCAGGGTACTAATGCCCCCTTTAATTATTCCTTTGGCTTTAAGACGGGCATGTAATGTGGATGGTTGAATGGGGGATTTTTCCAGTCCCTCATGCACCATAACTTGTAACTCGGCTTTGATGTAAGCATCAAGTTCTTTACCCTGAATGACTTTATCGTCTGCATTGCGACTGCGTGGGGTCTTAGCCATTATTATTTCTCTCTATACGTTTCTGTTCAATAAAGAACAGATCCGCCAGGGTTTTGGGGATTTTACCAATTAGCATTTGCTCATTAATTCGCTCAATAACCCGACATAATGGGTTATTCTGATCATCAGAAATCAGGGAAACCAGTTTTTTCTCGCCCTGAGCCTTAATAGCGTCAGTTTCAAGAGCCTCAAGTACAATAAGAGCTTCTTCTTGTTCTTTTAAAGCCAGCATGAAGCGCGGATTCATTTCAGTCAGCTTACGGAGGGCTTTGTTGAATAAATCGAACTTTTGCTGAGTTGAAGGATCAGATCACGCATCTTCCCGACAACGCAGACCGTTCCGTGGCAAAGCAAAAGTTCAAAATCACCAACTGGCCCACCTACAATAAAGCCCTCATCAACCGTGGCTCCATAACTTTCTGGCTGGATGATGAAGCTATTCAGGCCTGGTATGAGTCGGCAACGCCTTCATCACGGGGAAGACCTCAGCGCTATTCTGATCTCGCCATCACCACCGTTCTGGTCATTAAACGCGTGTTCAGGTTGACCCTGCGGGCTGCACAGGGTTTTATTGATTCCATTTTTACACTGATGAATGTTCCGTTGCGCTGCCCGGATTACACCAGTGTCAGCAAGCGCGCAAAGTCGGTTAATGTCAGTTTCAAAACGTTCACCCGAGGTGAAATCGCGCATCTGGTGATTGATTCCACCGGGCTGAAGGTCTTTGGTGAAGGCGAATGGAAAGTCAGAAAACACGGCAAAGAACGCCGTCGTATATGGCGAAAGTTGCATCTGGCAGTTGACAGCAAAACACATGAAATCATCTGTGCAGACCTGTCGCTGAACAATGTGACGGACTCAGAAGCCTTCCCGGGTCTTATCCGGCAGACTCACAGAAAAATCAGGGCAGCATCGGCAGACGGCGCTTACGACACCCGGCTCTGTCACGATGAACTGCGGCGTAAGAAAATCAGCGCCCTTATCCCTCCCCGAAAAGGTGCGGGTTACTGGCCCGGTGAATATGCAGACCGTAACCGTGCAGTGGCTAATCAGCGAATGACCGGGAGTAATGCGCGGTGGAAATGGACAACAGATTACAACCGTCGCTCGATAGCGGAAACGGCGATGTACCGGGTAAAACAGCTGTTCGGGGGTTCACTGACGCTGCGTGAGTACGATGGTCAGGTTGCGGAGGCTATGGCCCTGGTACGAGCGCTGAACAAAATGACGAAAGCAGGTATGCCTGAAAGCGTGCGTATTGCCTGAAAACACAACCCGCTACGGGGGAGACTTACCCGAAATCTGATTTATTCAACAAAGCCTACCATAGGTGTACTTGTTGGCTCTGGAGATTGCAGAATGTATAAACCCAGTAGCAATTATGTCGGGCTCGTTACTCAGGTGTTGCTTCCCGAGCAGGTAAGTAAAGAAGCCATCAAGCTCCCTGATAAAATAGGAGATATTGTAGCCAGACCGATAGAAATCGTAGTCAAATGTTTGTTTGTGCTTCTTATAGTAATAGACGTAAAAGAAACGCAGCGAACACAAAATGTTTTCCTGAGTCCCCAGGTGTTTCTTGCTCAGTTCATTCATTCCATAAATTGTGGCGAACATGACCGGTAGGGTAGTCACATCATCAACTATGAGATGAGTTCTCTGGTTGTTCCTTGATAAATGTAAGATGGAATATGCCATGAACTTAGCGGATGCCCCGTAATTTTTGCGTTATGAAGTCATCGTAAGTCCACAACTAAACTTTGGCAACTGACTGATTCATCGGTAAGTTACTGAAAGAGAGGAACTCATGAAGTTAAGAACAAACCCAACATATTTGCCTTATGTTGTATAGAAATCTAGTTCATAAAATAAATTAAAAACATCTCATTGTTTTAACTTAATATTTTTAATAGAAAGATTACCCCATATTCAAAGATCTTCATGAACTTGCTAAGAATGCGCTTCTTATGAGCATTTTCTGACAGCTTGGTCTACTACAGTTCATAAACCATGTCCCATAGCAATCGCATAACCAAGCATATAAAAATTCAAGAGATATCTGATTGCCTTCTTGAATAACTTGATAATTTTGGTAACATTTAGACATATCAATGCTTAATCAGGACTGACGTCCCTGATGGCGGTAGCGTTGTTAAGGTATAGTGGCTTAATGAATTCTCAAGGTCTACAAGACGGGGCGCTGACTTGCTTGAAAATTGGTGGTAGACGCTAATTTAATTTAAAATCATCCAAATAAAGGAATGTGATGAACACATCACTGCAGCCAAATAACCCGTTTAATCATCCAACAAAAAAATAAAAATTGACATTAATTATTATAGTAATAAATTGTTTATCAAGTTCTGATGGTTTTGATAACGAATTCATTAGTAAAATATTGACAATGGATAAAGTAATTAACGACTTTTGAATAAGCCATTTCGTTACTAAAAACTTTATTGAGAGCATTGAGGAGAAAGAATTTCGGCTGAAATTTATCCAGCAACAGCTTGCCGATTTTACGCCAGAGGGCATTCCCCAAGATGCATCGCTGAAATCAAACCAAGCACTAAGAATGGCAGTTGAGAAACAATTGTCCTGGTGGGTCTTCGATCTTTATAAGCATAGTAAAGAATATGACAATGTACGATAATCTGTGCACTCTATTACCTGCGCAAAAAAGCACACCAGAATTGTTTGTCTGGTTTGGCAAATCGAGATCATTAGGCGGCATAGCGAATGACTTTAAATGAAAAGCCCGATTCATCAATGAAGATTGTGAAAACAAAAACCTTGCCCCCAGCAGAGGGCGAGCGCCGGGCAATGCGTGGCTATATGGGCCATGGGCCAATATGAAAGAGCCGGCGCAGCCATTTATGCTGAATTAGAGCGTGGGCAATTGGAGTGGATAGGCGTGGCGGACCGTAGTGCGGGTATCGTTGATGATTTAGTACTTGGATTTAATGGCCTTATCGTTGGGCACCAGTTCAAAACGTCCCGTTTCCCAGGTACAGGTCGTACAGTCTGTCTGCTGCGTGCCAGAAACGGAGATTGTTAACTCCTATATTGCATCAACCTCTCGGGAGCCGATCAGTTAGCTGTACTACACAGGTTCTGCCATAGGGATTAGAAGGAGTCCAATTTTCCCCTCCTGAAGCAAAATGGTCGAGCTTATACATTCTGTCTTTTTTTCGTCGTCGCCCCTTGAAAACAAACGAAGCGGCACTATTTTGTCAATGACACTTCCAAAAAAAGTGGTCATCAGCCCCAGTCTGAGAAACGTCAACAAAGGATCAAACATGCCGCTCAGCAACACAGAACTCCGCTACTATGACAGTAATGTCCTGAGGCTTCCTTCGGATAAAAGAACTGAATATCATGCTCAGGTTGATCGGCTTATTACTGAGCTAAAAAAATCCGTGAAAGAGCAGGATGAGATCAAAATAACCAAAGTTGTTAAGGCTGGTTCCTTTGCAAAATTTACAATTTTGCGTAAAACACATGAAGATCCTGTCGATGTAGATGTGGTTTTTTATATTTCCGGAAAGGATGTTACCCAGGAAACCCTCGGGAGTCTCAGCGAAAAAATCTTCAACGCTCTGGTAAAACTCTACCCCAACAAATCTGTTGAAGATTTCCAATTACAGCGAAAAGCGGCAACCGTGACCTTCGTAAAATCCGGGCTGAATGTTGACGTTGTTCCTGTGATAGAAGACATCGATAAAGCCGGATATGGATGGCAATTCGACATCCATGAGGGGACAAAGCTTCACACCTGCGCGCCGTGTCAAATAAAGTTTATTCGTGACAGAAAAGAAACAGACAATGACTTCAGAACGCTTGTTCGACTGGCTAAAAAGTGGCGAAATCACGCCGGGTTAATCCATCTGAAATCATTTACCATTGAGCTTATTCTGGCTTTTCTACTTGATAAGAACGGTAAAGAAGGAAGTATTGAGAGCCGCTTCAGGCAGTTTCTGCTTTACATTGCTCAGTCAGGGCTTAAAGAGAAAATATTTTTTCCCGAGAACGGGAATGATATTCCTGATTTTTCAGATCCAGTTGTCATTATCGACCCGGTTTGCGTGACCAACAATGTTGCCAGTCGTCTGAGCGATGACGAAAGAATTGAGATTGTAGATGCTGCTGCCGAAGCATGGGAGATTGCTCATCACGCTTCAGTAGAGGACGATTTGGCTATCTGGAAAGAGCTCTTTGGTCCACGTTTAAAAGTAAGGGAAGAAGCATGAGTCAGTCATTTTCTTCAACAGAATCCTACTCGGTGGCAGATGTTCAAAATGTAATGCGTCGAGTCACTGCCGACTTCATTATGATTGCCGAAAGTACAAAAGCCGTTGACGTTGAGCAAGTTAAAAAATGGGCGCACGATGTAGAGCTTTTAGCATGCAACGGATATCTTAAACATATCGATTTGACACTCCTTAGTGACGGGAAGGAAATTCGGGCTATCCGTTATGTTGTGAATTCGGAAGCTGACGGGCTGCAGACGAGCAGGCCCGGCGGCGTACTGTGGCCAACCGTACCGGCGCCTTTTCTAAGGATCGTCATATCCTACACAAGTGCCTATGATCAAACCGCCAGAGATAAACTTAAATCTAAACTCAAGATCGCTTGGTCACCCAGCACTGCAGACACATCGCACTCGTCCCTTAATTCTAGAAAGGGACGTGATTATGAAAGCAATGGATATGGCATAGAAAGAAAGGATTTTTCATGATGAATCAGCAAAATAAGATTTTTGACAGCGAGACACCGTTACCTGATGGTTTCCTTTTTTCACGACAGAAAACATTGCTCGGTTTCGACAATCGATACAGTAAAATCCACAACCAGTTACGTTTACTGCTGAATCTGGGGAAACTGGAATCTTGGGGGGCAAAGTTTCATCAGAATAATTTACCCATCTGCAGCCTAGTATCAGACCAGTACCCGCTCGTTATTTTTCATGGGGATGTGGGTACTGGCAAAACTGCAACAGCTGAATGTATTGCAAACATGCTTGCCAAAGATTCTGGAGCAGAAGATTCCATTCTCTTTAAAATCAGTAACAGAGTCAGGGGGAGTGGCAAAGTCGGTGAGATGGGCACTCTTATAAACCAGGCATTTGCAGAGGTGATAAAGTCTGCTGGAAAAAATCGCCGTGGCATACTGATTATTGATGAAGGCGACTCACTTGCTTCATCGCGAACGCAAGAGCATAGCCATCATGAAGATAAGGTTGCTGTGAATACCCTCATTCAATGCATTGACGACCTTAGAAAATATCAGGGCCGTATCGTCGTTTTTCTGTGTACTAACCGCTTATCCGTACTTGACGCAGCCCTTATCCGCCGTGCCGCTGTCGTGGAGGAGTTTTCTCGTCCGAGCGATGCAGAGCGACTGGCGCTATTTGATATGGATTTACAAGGTTTAGGTTTATCAACTCAGCAAAAAAGTGTCCTGGTTAAGGCTACAGGTCCCAATGAAGGAAAACCCGGATGGACGTTTTCCGACATTCGTACACGATTGTATCCGGCTGCACTGGCAAAAGCTTTTCCGGATAAACCTTTATCATACGAGATTATCCTTCAGACAGCTCTCTCACTAAAATCATCACCTGTCATGGAGGACCGGTAACATGCCTAGTCACTTTTTGTCAGGAAGGCGGATTCATATTACGGGCAGCATTCCGGAGCAAATAGAGCTTGCATCTGGTGAAGAGGTGGACAAAGCCCGGGCGTTTGTTGCCAGCCTCGTTCGAGGGTTAGTTCGTCAGGGGGCAAATTTTGTAATTCCTGTTGATGCCGAAAAATTTCGTACCAATGACAACAAACCGATATGTTTTGACTGGTTAGTCTGGAATGAAGTCATAAAAAATCTTCATCACCGGCCTTCAGGGACCCCGGGCCCGCTTATTATTGCAGTAAAACACCATAAAAATGAGGATCAAATCCCCGAAGAATATATTGAACAATGGGATGAATATCGGGGCACCTCACATGTCAGGATTGAAAGTGCAGCCCACTGGAATATGGCCAGTAAAAGGATGGAGATACAGTCCCGATCAGGCGACGTGCTCATTACCATCGGTGGGAGTGAGGGGGTGTTGTTTCTATCAAATCTTTATCATGATGCCGGTAAACCAGTTATCCCTCTCAATTTCAATATTGGCGCAAATAACACAGGTTCCCGTAAAATTTTTGAGTATGCACTGGCTAGCTCGCATTCAGAGAGACTCTTTAAAACAGAAGATGATCGTTCGTCTCATGACTGGATTAATTTGCTGGATTTTCCTAACCGCAAAAGTCCGCAAGAACGTGCTGAGACCGTCATACAACTTCTGAAGAACCTTACGCCACCTACTGCATTTTTTGTCTGTTTAATGAATAGGGCACATGAAGATTACATAGCAGTGAGGAACTACTTTGATTGTGTTATTACACCCGTTATGGAAAATGAACTGGGGTATCGTATGGTCATTGTTGATGGTAGCCAGGGTTATGAGCATGCGAATGTTAACCAGGAAGTTTTTGAACGACTTCACCGAAGCCGGGTGGTGATTGCAGACCTTACGGGGTCAAGACCAAACTGCTTCCTTGAGCTAGGATATGCATTAGGGAGAGGACATACCACAATGATACTGGCCAAGGAAGGGACTCAGTTACCGTTTGACATTCAGACTGTATCAACCCACATGTGGAGCGATGCAGGTATGGTTGAAGACAAAAAGCGTGAATTCCTTGCACACTGGAATTCAATTAAATCCCGCTCGACAATAGTCTCAATGGATCCGTTAATGCCATGACAGTAAAAAAAGAAATATTCATCTCTGTTGATATAGAAGCCTCCGGCCCGGTCCCTGGGAAATACAGTTTGCTCAGTATTGGAGCATGTCTGGTATCTGATACGAATGTTAACTTCTCATGCGAACTCAAACCAACAACATCCGAATTTATTCCTGCTGCGCTTGAAATAACCGGACTTACCCTGGAAGAATTGGAGGACAGGGGCCTTCCACCGCAGGAGGCAATGCTGGCTTTTAAACAGTGGATAGACCAAGTAACGTCGTCAGATGATATACCTATCTTTGTTGGCCTAAATGCCCCTTTTGACTGGTCGTTTATTAACTATTATTTTCACGTTTACCTTGGAGAAAATCCATTTGGTTTTAGCGCACTTGACATTAAAGCACTGTTTATGGGCCGATTGGCAACGTCATGGTCCGAAAGTAAATCATCTCATATGACGAAAGTACTCGATGTACCGATGACAGCTAATCATAACGCCCTTAAGGATGCAATATTTCAGGCCAATTTGTTCAAGGCGGTTATAAAATTCAAATAACTTAAAGAGATTGAGGTTGTCATGCAGAACCAAGAACTGCTGGTTGAGCATTATCATAAAACTTATGAACTAACGTTTTCAGTATGGGAAAGCAGAAATCAGTCGCTGCTTATTTTGCTAGCTGTTGTCGGCTTTTCGACACTACTGACCTTCAATGTTTCTGAAGCTCAGCCCTTACTTGTTGATATTATTGCTAAATTATGTGGAATTGCGAGTGATGATCGGATAAAGGAGCTCAAGAAAAGCTTTCCCTATGGTGTCATACAAAGCATATTCATAATAGTAGTTTTTTATCTTACAATAAATCTTTACCATAAAACCTGTTTTATAAGACGCAATTATCAGTACTTAAGTGGTCTTGAAACTGATATAAGATCAGCATTAAATCTACCGACTAGTAGCGTAAGTTTTACTCGAGAAGGTAATTTTTATAATAAACATCGTACATTTTCTTCTTTCATGACAGGCCTGAGCTATGTCCTCATTCTGGGTGCATTACTGGTGTCCTTTCTCGGTATGCGTTTGTTAAATGACTTTCATGCGCAGAACTACTTTATCTTCATAACGGATGCATGTTTGACATTAGGTGTATTTTATTTTTTTTCAATTTATGCTCATACTTCATTAAAAAAGTAAACTGTACAAACTATACCTGAGGATATATTTAATCTCTGCAACTTAAGCGGACATTTTCCAAGTATTAAAAAAGGCGGTCATCTCATGAATGGCGATTACAGGGTCATATCCTGAGGCCTTTGAACAGGTCTCGTCGTGAGGATAGAATTTGTCTGCAGTCGTGGAGAGGATCATTTACCGGGGTGGGGCGGTCCACGCCCCAGGAATGATGTCTCTGATGGTGTTAATATTGTTAAATTTGGAGGGATTTATATGTGGAATATATTCAGGACAAGATGGTTAATATAGTACAATTAAAGCTCTAAAATTTAAATAAGGAGTTTATGTTAATGATGAACGAAGATGAGAACGAAAGCTTCAATCGATGGAGATGTCTTGATCCAAATACAAATTCTTACCGAATCTTTAACAAGCACCATTGCGAAATAAATGATTACATTTGGAGTTTTGTACCCTTACAAAGCTTTGGGGAATATTTAGTAAGACATGAAAAAGCAGACCGAACTATTCATGATATATTTCATGTTTCTGGGGTGGACTCCAGAAGAGTAGAGAAAAGCAAAACACTCTGGATGGGAAATTTCAAAAGTTTCCAGAACTTATGCTATATAAATTCCTTAACATCAATTCTTTCATATTTGGAATTTTATATAAAAAGGATTGTAACAATTTCCTTGCTATCAGACCCTGGTGCCATAATTGGAGATTTTAGAGCGATTGATGGGGTGAAATTAATTAAAAATACCAAATCAGTGAGTATCGATAAAATATTAACCTCTATCGTAAAAGGAACTTGGTATGATAGGGCTAAAAGTTTTGAGTCTGTATTTTTAGAATTACCAGACTCAATTCGTGATAATATTGAAACGTTGGAAAAAATGAGGAGGATAAGAAATCGAGCGGCGCATTCATTCAGCAGAATTGATAATGGCGTCCTTGTTGATCGGGTGGAGGATAAGTTCCATGACAGGGTTGAGTTAGATTCTTTAAAGAGATATATGTCATTAACCAGCGATATAGCAGTAGATATAGATAGACAGCTTTTAAGAAATAACATTGGAGAGTTTGAGTCAATATACATCTATCATAGTAATCAAGATAAATTTAGAGGATTAAATAATGAAAAATCCCGACAATTCAGGTCTTTGTTAAACGGCAGTTATGTTGGTAACACCCGAAGCAAGAAATTCTGCAAGCAATTAATTGACTATTATGGCAGCTTGTAGACTGGAGGTATAACTGGGATTAGGCTTTGTTGAATAAATAAAACTTTTGGATCAGATCATTCTTCCTCCCGACAATGCAGGCAGTCCCGTGGTAAAGCGGAATTCAGAATCGCCAACGGGCACATCTACAACAAAGCCCTCATCAGCGGTGGCTCCCTCCCTTTCTTGCTGAACGATGAGGTGATACGGGCCTGGTATGAGTCAGTTCCATGTGGTTCTCTGATCAAGCAGATATTCACTCCACGATAGCAGCCAGAAAAAGACAGATGAAGATGGGGTATACCGTATCCGTACCTGGAACACAATGAACGGCAGGCACTCCCTTTCCGCTTTAGCCTCTTTTAGGATCTACGCGGTGGGAAATAGGCATTAAAATTGATAAGCATCAATGAGTAGTGTTTCTTATCACCGAGTTGTGGGCCTTGCTATTGCTATTGCTATTGCTATTGCTATGGAGAAATGTTGCGTATTTTATGTCACAAGACAGCTATCTCTTTGTTTACATTGCGTAGTAGAAGCTGACTGCCACATAAGCATGTATGAAGGTCTCTTTCTGCACACTTTGGCTTACAAATTGAACTTCACTAGTGAGCCCGTCTGTGCTTCAAACTATCGATGATGTTATAAAATCTATGGTTAATAGTGGCATAGAGAGCAATTAGTCCGATTCATCCGTTATTGACCAGAATAAATGGCCTGACTTTCTAAGCAAATTTAAACTGAAATCTAAGGGGAACTTCGTTGGAAGTAGAAATGTGGGATGGTGGATTACAAGAGCAGGAAGTGTTGGCTATCGAGAAAATAAAGGCTGCTTTTTCAGTCAACGTATCTACGCCTGACAAGCCTGTCCGTGGCGGTTCAATTAGCGAGCAACTACAAAGCTATGGTTTTACCGGCACTGGAATGTTCCCCTGGAAAGGTTATGCAGGTTTTCGATTTGTTGAGGCAAAAAAAGAGGGTGAATTCGATTTAGTTATTGTCACACACTGCAACGTGATCATTGTTGAACTTAAAGACTGGAACCATCAGCCTGTAACCGCGCGTGGTGATACCTGGTATAAGGGTGACAAGAACATGGGGCGCTCGCCCGTAAGCGTGACCCGTGGCAAAAAATTCATGCTAGACAACAAACTCAAGCGTCTGGCAGACCGTTTTACGAACAAAGGCTATACCCCGATTGTTCATTTCTTTGTTGTGATGACCGGCAATGCGGACTTCAGCGCGCTGCCGGAGGAACAACTCCACCATACGATCTCGTTAAAAAATTTTCTGAAGTTTGCCGATCGCAGGACATTCAACAACTACTTCAAACCGCACCGAGGCTCCGAGGTTCTTAACAAGGATTTTCCTCTTTTTGATAACCTATTCTTGGGGCCTCAAACGGCGCCAAAAGCCCTGAGAGTTAATGGCTACGAAGCTAAGGATATGATTTTCGAGCATCCTAAAAAAGTGTATCGGGAATATCTGGCAAAATCTGAGATATCAGCAAACAGCGAAGCGTTGCTCAGAGTGTGGAATTTTAGGAATATCGCGGGAACGAAAGCGAACACGCCGGAAGGACGAGCTCAGATCGTTTCACGTGAGCGTGAAGTGTTACAGCACATCAATCACCAGAACCGTGACCTGTATAACCACTGTCTGAGGTCTTTAACGAGTTTTCAGAAAGACGAGGTGACGACCGAGTACAGCGAAGTCTATGAGCTTCCGCCGGGTCATGTCCGGTTTAACGAATTTATCGGAAAATATGGCAAGGCGTTTTCTGACATGGACCGCTTGAATGTGGTCAAACTGCTCATTGCGAAGTTTAGCGATCTCCATGAAATGAAAATTGCGCACAGGGATATCGCCGATCACAGCCTGTGGATTTCACCTTCAAAAGAAGTAGCCCTTTCGAACTTTATTTCGGCATACCACCGGCCAGCCGGAACGGTCGGCGATTACCGTAAGCTTTTATCCGTAGGTGCAGTCGAGGTAAAAGACATGCTTGATGAGGGCGAACTTACGCCTTTTCAGCAGGATGTTCATGCCCTGGGCCTTGTAGCCTGGCACTTGTTAAGCGGTAAGCGAATGTCGCCAAAGAGTCTGGAGACAGTACAGGACAGTATGCTAAACAGCCAGCACTGGTATTCAGATGTATTACTGGATGCCGTTGCTGCAAAATTTGCTTCCGCTACTGAATTCTTTGATGTCCTGAAACAAGCCGAACCTGCGGGCAAGGCTATCCCAACATTTGATGATACTGAGCTTGACCCTTACCGGCATGCTATCAACCACTCTCGTCAGTACCGGGAAGACGACGACTTTCTGGTAGAAACATCCGACAAAGAAGTCTATATCTCGGGTGGAAGGCTCGTGAAGGCCTGGCTGAACGTGGGGGTGCAGGGCGACGATCCGTCAGTAAACTTCCAGGTTATGAAGTTTTTAAAACAGGTTGAGCAGCTTTCTTTAGTTAAACCAACGTATCTGCCTGAAATTCGTGAATTCGGTATCGCATCCAAATCATCAAGTCTGTACATGGTCACTGATCTGGTTCAGGGAGAAACCTGGGATAAAATGGTGGTCCCGGATGATGAAAAAATCGACCTCATTGATAAGTTTGTCGCCGCCGTTGAGCACTTACACGGTCTGGGTGTTTCTCATGGGGACATCCACCCAGGCAATGTGATGCTTGGGACACAGAGTCGTTCGCTTTTTCTCATCGATATCCCCGATTTTTCACCGTCCGGTGACGAATCTAAAAACCACTGCTACAGCCCTGAATACATCGATAATTGTACTTCATTTGAACGCGACAATTATGCCGTGATGAAGATGTCCTGCGAGTTATTAGGTTTGTCATGGGGGCAGGAATCAGACATTTATCCGACTATTGCGAATGCCATCCAGGCTGAACTGGAAGATCTGGCTTTTGGGTTTAAGGATTTAGGGCGGTTTAAAAAAACGATAGACAGTAATGACCTAACGTCAGAACAAGCCCTGATAGAGATAACAGCAGGAAATGCCGATGAAATCATCTCTGTCCTGCCAGATAACGGGCATCTGTATGTCAAAGTTGAACCAAATCCTAAAGACCCAGCTGAAGTAAAAGTAACTTTCACCGGGATAGGTGGCAGTTTCACTGCAGTGTTCCACAAAGAGCAGAAAACGCTGATTCATGGCTTCAGGCCATGGGCTCGCACAACTATTCGTAAGCAAGATATTGATGAAAGCCAGTTCGAAATTAGTACCGGCATCAGGATTATTCCCGGCAGTCCGCAGGATATGTCGGCGTTGACAGTATTGCTTAATGAAGAAGAATCTTTTGCGCGGGCAATCGAGTTGATTACCGCATCAGAAGACGTTCAGGAACAGGATCCGCTTACGCTTCAGCTAAAAGATGCCTTTGCAAGGCTTGATAAGCAGGCGCTTGAACCTGCTTTAAAAGAAGTGCTGGAAATCCCGACGGTGAAGCTGTGGCGCGCCGTTCTGGATACTGAAACAGAATCCTATCCAAACATTGAAGTCAGCGGGGAGGTGGTCCCGGTTGCAGATGCTCATGGAGAGCTTCTTCTCCCTTACTCTGCAGACGTTGATCCACTCGGTGCTTTCAGAAGTAGTGATGAAGTCGAAGCCTTACAGGTCGATCAGGAAAGTGTTGAGAGATTTATAGGTGAGGTGTCACTTAAGAAGTCAGAGCTCAAAGAGATCCGTCTGGTCAAAGTGCGTTCAGCAGCCTACAGGCTGAAGGATTCTGATATTGTCTTCTTCCGTACAAAGCAGGATCGGGCGTCTTATCAGAAACGTAAACGCGCACTGGAACGTCTCCTCGATCGAGAAAGTGTGCTGCCTGACTTAATTGACCTGTTCGACCCATCCTGCAAACAGGTGGCTCAAAATTATGGTATTACTCTCAGCGATGCCGATTTTGCCAGATACGACCGTGAAGACCAGCACGGAAACAAGATCAGTCTGAATGAGCAGCAAAGAAAGGCGTTTAACAAACTGGTCGATAATGGTCCTCTCTCCCTGCTTCAGGGGCCTCCGGGGACCGGTAAAACCGAGTTCATCGCGGCCTTTGTCCACTACCTGATCGAGAAACAGAATACCAAACGCATTTTACTGGTCAGCCAGTCACACGAGGCTGTGAATACAGCGGCTGAGCGAATCAGGAAGCACTGTTCCCGACTTGGTACTGAGTTGGACGTTGTCAGGTTCAGCAACCGGGAGGGGGCCGTTTCCCCTGGCCTGAAAGATGTGTATTCAAACGCAATCACAACTGAGAAGCGCGAACTGTTCAATGCTGAAATTAAGTACCGTGTCGAAGCGTTGAGTGAAGCCATTGGTCTGGAGCCGGGATTTATTTCGGGTGTTGTACTTGCTGAGCTCAGGTTATTTAGACAAATCGATCACCTTGAGAAGTTGCTCTATCAGGTTAACGATTTAACGGATTCAAAAGATATCGGTGAACTGAAAGATATTGCAGTCGAACTCGATTTTTCCATCCGCTCCAGGCTGAGTCAGGAATATGGGATTAATCTCGATAAAGGCGTGAAGGTCTCTGCAGCAAAAGACATTCTGATTTCCAAGCTCTGTACGGAGTATGGCGTCAGACCTGATGAGGCAAGACGAGTAAAGGCATTAGCTAAAATATCCCGTGATATGCAGGATGCTATGTCGGGAGAGCGAGTGAACCTGGACGAGTTTTATTCTCGCTCCAGGCAGTTAGTGGCTGGCACATGCGTTGGTATTGGACAGGGGCACATTGGCATTCAGGAGAATATCTACGACTGGGTAATTATTGATGAGGCGGCGCGTTCAATTGCAAGTGAACTGGCCATTGCAATGCAGTCGGCCCGACGCGTCCTGTTGGTGGGTGACCACCTGCAGCTTCCTCCACTGTACTCAGATGCCCACAAGGCGGCATTAGCGAGGAAGCTGGGTATCAATAACTCCCGCACTGAAATTGACGAGGTATTACGAAGTGACTTTGCCCGTGCCTTTAACTCTGCTTATGGTGCGCAAGCGAGTGCAGCTCTACTGACCCAGTATCGTATGGCTCCACCAATTGGTGATCTCGTATCGAAGACGTTCTATGACAGGAAGCTTCTGAATGGAGAACGGGTAATTCCGGATGTCTATCAGTACGCTCCAGAAGCGTTGCGTAGCGTCGTAACCTGGCTTGATACTGCTAATCTGGGCCACCGGGCGCATCATCTTGAAGATCGCGGAACAAGTATTTACAACCGATGTGAAGCTGACGAGATTATTTCTGTTCTTAAACAGGTGTCAGAGAATGAAGAATTTATCGCTCAGCTTTCAAAGCTCGTTAACAAAGATGAAGCCGCTATCGGCGTGATATGTATGTATGCCGAACAAAAGCGGCTGCTCCGTCAGAAATTCAATCAGGAAATCTGGATCGAGGGATTTAAGGACATTGTTAAAATTGACACTGTTGACAGTTATCAGGGCAAGGAAAACCGGATCATCATCCTGTCACTGACGCGTTCGGATAAGCAGCATAGTCCAGGTTTCTTACGCGCTCCAAACCGTATAAATGTCGCGATGTCACGCGCAATGGATCGCCTGTTGATTGTGGGCAATGCCGATATCTGGAAGGGAAACAATAAAGAACTGCCATTAGGCTCCGTTGTAAGTTATATGGCTGAACGAGGTCAGGAAGCTGGATACAGATTCCTCTCCGCTCAGCAGGGAGGCAAAAAGAAATGATATCTGATAACAAAGTAACCTATCACGAGGTTGACTTCCTGCTGCCCGCACAGAGGTTTAACATTCAGTTTTCCTATGTTTCCCAGAAAGGGCTGCCATTCATCCGGGAGTTTGTGCTGAGACTTGTTCATGTAGCCTCGATGAGCAAAGCACAAATAGCAACCTATTTCGGCCTGACCCACCGTGAGACAGAGGAGGCGATTTCCGATCTTGTGCAGCGTGGCGAATTGACGCTCTCCTCAGACGGCAGACTGACCTTAACCGACAAATCAAATGGCTATTTTTCAGAGGTTGGCGAGATACCGCACCTTTCAACTATCCAGGACAGTGGCGGTACCTTATCCTTTGATTTAGCGACATTTAGCTGCTTTAGCAACCAGACTTTCCAGGACCACTGGAGGGGAGGGTTAACATTAAAGGTTGATGACAACAACATTTCTCAAAGTGAGAAACTGGTTGAGAAGCACTTTCAGTATCAGTTTAATCAAATCCTGGATAAAGGTTACCTGTCTCACCTGCAGGCTCAGGGCGGAAAAGAGCAACCTTCCATCTATACCGTTAATTCTGTTAATAAGCTGCGGCAAATACCGCTCCGTTTAACAACGGAATTTAAAATGGATAACGATGGTAAGGCTGTCGAGCGTGAAGACTATGAACAGTTAAACAGTTCGGAATGTGTTCATGAATTAATGGCTGTTGAGATAGCAAGGTTATCACGACATAACAATACCATGAGCATTTTTAAGGCCATGCTATCCCTCAACGATGACCTTACGCTTAAGCTGTTTGACTCTAAAACAAATCAGCTTAATCCCGCTTTTATCAAGGATATGCAGGCCTTGGAAGAATACTCAGGCTCAGGCAGGACCACTTTTTTAGGCCCGGTTTATTCTAAAAATAACTGGGAAAAGCTGCAGAAAGCTCTGACGCCGATTCTCATTCAGCGTATCGGAGACAAAGCCGATCATGGAGGTAGCCCGTTCGTCTGGATAGCACCATCAGATCCCTACTGGTCAAAGAGCATCCGATTTACCTCAAGCCTGAGCGATTTTCTTAACAAGTCGGCGACGAAAGATAAGCGGCTGTATAAACCGGTGCTGTACGTACCCGTCCAGGATGCGGCTGATGCCCGCGTTGCCAGACAGTGGAAGCATGAACTTGGGCAATTCCACGCGTGCGGTAAAGGGCTAGTTGAAGGACTGTTAGATGGTAATGTTGAGATCCTTCATCTTGAGGATACGCTATCTGTGGCTATATATCATATTTCTCAACCCGAAACGTTGCCAGTGACGATGCCTCTGGGCTTCATCACAACGAAAAAAGAGTCGGTTAAGGTTATTGGTGCGCTGATTAGTGAATATGTTAAAAGCACCTCTGGTTTCGATAAACCTCATGACTGTGGTGCAATTGCATCAATGGTTTAAAAACCGTTGCAGACTGATAAAAAAGGGCAAGTAATTGCCCTTTTATTGGTAATCGTAGAGCCACTGCCGCCTGTGAATCTGGTCTCAGAGTCCTTAGATCAGAGTTCCTTCTAACAAGATGGAACTCTATTCGTGGAAAACTTGCTGACTGGCGAATGGCTGACTAAACTCCTGTCATATAATGTAGATCTCAACGACAAATAACCGACATTACAGCGCTCACTTAACGGTTACTATTAAAGACATTCATAGTTTATCGTCGGCCTACGAATCTCCATAGCTTTCAACCATTGCTTCATTGCAATCTAGGCATAAGCTAATGCCATTAGTAATGCCCAATTCATCTAATTCCTTCCCACAGCAACTACAGCTAATAATGTCGGGTTGGACCTCAAGGCATCTCGTACATAATAAGCCCTCACCAAACACGCAGACCGTCTCATGGCCATCACAGGACGCGCATTCAGTCTGGTCAATAGCGTCTGCCATTTCGTCAACTGAGCGAAAATATTCCTCATCAAGCAGGTCGTACCTTATGAACTCCACGTTACAGGTGGGGCAGGTGAAGGTTTCGCCATCCCCTTCTTCAACAGGAAGTATCTGCGCTGTATCACACTCGCAGATATACCTCACATAACGGGTAGTATGGAAACAGACCTTACAGGACTCAACGCAGACAACAGGGCCATGCTTCCCGACGGCGGTCGCCTTCTCGACGCACGCCGGCTTCTTGCAGATGGGGCAGGGATAAAATTCGGTGCCTTCAGCCCTGATTTTTTCCAGCTCCGGATGGATATGTTTCAGACGGGCTTCGGCATAAAATTCGTTGCCACGTAGGAGGCGTGTTTCATTAAATGCCAGTTTCCAGCCAAGGGGGGCCTCAAAATGCTGTTGCCAGTCTTCACGCATCAGCCGGTTCAGCGCAAACCATGCCCGTGCCTGTTCTGCCAGAATGTTATTGACGTCAGTGTCACTGAACGCCGCGTGAAAAAAATGCACCACGCGGTTGCGATGACTGCGAATGGTGTTGAATAGGGCTTCGGTCTCTTTGGGCAGGGGGCTTTCGAGGATTTCTTTCAGCCGGGCACAGGACTCATCAAATGTCACCGACTGAAAGTTACCGGCAAGATAGTTTTGACGGGAGATCCTTTTGCCGCTGCAGACCAGCGTCCAGTGTTCGCTCGCCAGGGGCACTTTGAGCAGAATTTCCACTGCGGTCCAGAAACTGACAACCGAATGCTTATACTTTTCGGCTTCAAACTCTTCACGCGCCTTGTCTAGGAAGTCCATGCCGTTTTCAATGAGGGCGGTGACTTCACCGGACGGGCTCTTCAGCAGCGGTTTTGCTATTTTCATTCTGTTCTCTTGGGTCATTGTGGATTTCCGCGCATTGTGATCCTAATCTAGAGTTAGCTAGAAAATCTCTTGAAAAATTTTGGAACACGCTAATCTATCCGAGGTCCATTCTTTTCATCACGTGCAATGAAATCAGCAATGGTCGATTCAATGACGTCACGGTTCAACAAATCAACATCAACGATGATCTGCAAACCAATACCACTTACATAGCCCGGTAGGATGCGATAGCCACAATGAACTACTGGTGGGTTTTCTCGGGCAATTTCCTGCTCTCGTTTCTCGATATATTCCATCCATGTCAGCCCAGCGAACTGGGGGAACGCCGATTTATAGCGAAAATCGTATTGTCTCTCGTCATCATCTAGCATCGACCATGCTTCATCGAATGCGATGGATTCGACTCTGTCATTGAATGCTTCACTGGCCGTAATTATCTCCGCATTCCAGAAAACCGCAGGGTCTCTCCCCAGGAAAAGTATGTCGCTCCACCTCCAGTTTCCACTTGCAACTGCTGCATTCATATCGCAATCGTCATAGAATAGGCCACCACAACGATATCGTTCACGGTAAATAAGATTTTTGACTTCGAAAGTTTTAGCGCGGCGCTTACGGCGCGAAAGGGAGGTGAAAGGTCTGTATTTCTGGTTCATGGCTAACCCCGCTATTTTTTCGCTGTGAATCGCCACGGGTTTAACAGACACCTCAGAGTCATTTAAGATGGCTTAAAGAGAGGTGCCCATGAGCGGTAAGCGTTATCCCGAAGAGTTTAAAATTGAAGCAGTCAAACAGGTTGTTGATCGCGGTTATTCTGTTGCCAGCGTTGCAACACGTCTCGATATCACCACCCACAGCCTTTACGCCTGGATAAAGAAGTACGGTTCAGATTCTTCCACTAATAAAGAACAGTCAGATGCTCAGGCCGAGATCCGCCGTCTCCAGAAAGAGCTGAAGCGGGTTACCGACGAACGGGACATATTAAAAAAAGCCGCGGCGTACTTCGCAAAGCTGTCCGACTGAGGTACGCCTTTATCCGTGACAACTCCTGTTGCTGGCCTGTTCGCCTGCTCTGTCGGGTGCTGGATGTTCATCCCAGTGGTTTTTACGCCTGGCTTCAGCAGCCGCATTCACAACGCCATCAGGCAGACCTGAGGCTGACAGGGCAGATTAAACAGTTCTGGCTGGAATCGGGATGCGTCTATGGTTATCGCAAAATCCATTTGGATCTGCGGGACAGCGGGCAACAGTGCGGAGTGAACAGAGTCTGGCGACTGATGAAACGTGTCGGGATAAAGGCTCAGGTCGGATACCGGAGCCCGCGGGCACGTAAAGGCGAGGCCAGTATCGTGTCGCCCAACAGGCTCCAGCGACAGTTCAATCCGGATGCTCCGGATGAGCGTTGGGTAACGGACATAACCTACATCAGGACCCACGAAGGCTGGCTGTATCTTGCCGTGGTTGTTGATCTGTTCTCACGCAAAATTATCGGCTGGTCCATGCAATCCCGGATGACAAAGGACATTGTCCTGAACGCACTGCTGATGGCTGTATGGCGGCGTAATCCCCAAAAACAGGTGCTGGTTCATTCGGATCAGGGCAGTCAGTACACAAGCCATGAGTGGCAGTCGTTCCTGAAATCACACGGCCTGGAGGGCAGCATGAGCCGTCGCGGTAACTGCCATGATAATGCGGTTGCAGAAAGCTTTTTCCAGTTGTTGAAACGAGAACGGATAAAGAAAAAGATCTACGGAACGCGGGAAGAAGCCCGCAGCGATATTTTTGATTACATCGAAATGTTTTATAACAGTAAGCGTCGGCATGGTTCCAGCGATCAGATGTCACCGACAGAATATGAAAACCAGTATTATCAACGGCTCGGAAGTGTCTAGATTATCCGTGGCGATTCACTGAAAGAAATCTAACCACTTAGGATACAGAATTCATTGGGTTAAAGGAAGTGACAATCTGCTCCGTAAGAAATAATCAGTATGTCAGAAGAACCTAAAATTTCATATTCCGGTCAAACGGGATACTTACAGTATGTTTATTAGTTAAAAACTGCTAAATTATGGAATCGTGCTATGGAGGGAATATGCAATATTTTTCAACAAAAGAAATCATGTCTCTTTCGGCTAAAACATGCGACCGATGCAACATTCATGCTGAGAGTGGCGATTTTGAGTTTCACGAGTTTATGTCCATTGAGCATATAGCCGGATATGGTTCTGTATTTGGTGATGGTGAAACGCTTCAACTAGATTTATGTCAGCATTGTGTGAAAACTGTTTTAGGTCAATGGATTAAATAAAGAGGATGAACGTTCTCCGACATTCATACACAATTGTATCCGGCTGCACTGGCAAAAGTTTTTCCGGATCCCGGAGATACTGCGCGTTCATTTTTTATACACATGCGTTTTTCTTACTTTCTTTTCAAATGATTTTATTTTTTTATATTACCAGGCTATCAAAAGTTGCATATAATGCAACGCCATAAAAAAGTGCTTATCAGTTTATTAATTAGCGTGGTGATATGAAAAGAAAGTTAATAAAAAGAAACAAAAAATGGTTGAATGTTATCTATAAATCCTCATCATACCAACATCTGCCAATGTACGATGAGATTCAATTTATTAACGCAGTTAATCGGAAGCGGAATGTGATTAGAATTGAACGGCGGCATCCATCTTTTCTTAATTGGGAAAGAGTTAAGTTTCATAAAGGCTATGCAGTTGTTCCATGCTATGATTGGAAAGGGAATTTTGCTTATGATTATTATTTATACTCAGTCGAACAATTGCCAATTGTATTTCTTCCTTTCTGGATTCCGCCTGAAATTGATATATCATGCCATTTGCAATATTAAAAAGAGGTGGGGAGATGGATGAGGATATATCTATTATATTACCCAGTAATTCTTTGAGAATGATTGAGGAAGCAGCTGCAATCTCTGGTGAGACTGTTTCGCAGTTTATTTTGCGAAGTGCTTATGAGTGTGCGATAGAAATTGTTGAGAATTACAACAATACATACTGACAAAACATGATATACCTCTGCAGGTTATCGCGATTTTTGAAGATAATGAAAGTGCAGTGTTAAAATGATGTAATGAACTCAACCAAGCATTACAATGGAAGAAATCCTCTGAAATCATGGTCCCAAAAGAGGGGACGTTGAAAGTTGCCATGCTCATTTTAGAATAGAGCATGGCGTTTATTTATACGTTAATAGCACAAAATTATTGCCATATCAACTTATTGATTCTTTTTTCTTTCGTGTAACTCCATGATCAAGTGCGGAGCAAGAAGGCTTTCTACGGATATAACCGTATTTATTTTTACTGCTTTGACAATTTCAATTAATGACAAGGTATTCTGTGCGAGCTGTTCGCGAAGCTCTTTATTCTCTTCCTGTAGCTGCTGATTACGACCAAGCAGAGCCTGGCGAGTCTTACGATTCACATACTGCTGCTTTTCTTTGGGGCGAAGATTTAAAGGAGATAGTTGTTGATCGACATAGACTGCAATAAGACGCTTTCGTTCAATGTTACTTAATGTACTTAAGCCACCATTGATGATGCCTTTTGATTTAAGTCTGGAGTGTAAGCTTTTAGCTGAAATAGGCGATTTATCAAATCCTTCGATCAACATCAGTTGGAGTTCATGCTCGATCTGAGTATCCAATTCTTTACCACGCATCAGTCTTCTCCTTGTTTGATTTTTTGGTACTCGAGGGCAAATAATTGAGCCAAAGTACGAATTTCACCTTCTACTTTCATCTCTCCAGACAGGACCACCTCAGAGGGGATGACTTGCAACGAATTTGAGCGCCTGCGTAATTTCTTAGTTAAGACATCTATCTGTGCTAGATTTTCTTCGATATTACCCTGCATTAGCTGGTTGTCCGGAAGGACTGCGGTATACTGTTCGAAAGCAAACTTAGCCTCGTTTAACGCACGACCTTTGGCGACAACAGCGGAGTATTCATCAATACGACCGGTCAAAGTGAAATGCTCACAGGGCTTCAGTGCCTGGCACTTCATTCGATAAGGGCATCCCCACAAGTTAATGTCTCTCATGCAGGACCCCAATTTCAATGGGTGCAGTACCGCGTGCCTTTTCACCATTTCAGACGCTTGCGATGGCCCTTCATTTTTACTTATTTCCTCGAACGCAGCGGCTATGTCTTCGAATAATCCATCGCCTAACGATGCTTCGATGAATCCTGCAACATCATCACGATTATCAAAGGTATGCAGATTCGCCTTTATATTGATTTCCCGATTCTGCGTACTGCTAAATACCATCATACCGCTTTTTTTTACCGCATCAAGTGGTGTATCAGCGCCAACAGTAGTAGATATTACCTGCTCTTGTATACTTGGAACTAACGGAAAAAGAGAAGCAGCCTTTCGCCGCTCCTTGAGAGCTAGATGCTGGTAATGGTTATTTTGAGTGATATCGACACGCCCCATCAGCATCGCTTGTAAGTGTTCTGAAATTTCTGCAATTGCTAGAAAAGTGTTTATATTGTGACGGGGGATATGAGTACGAAGCTGGGTAGGGCGGCCATCATCTTCCAACAGATTGTACTTATCAAATATAGAAACATAGCCTTCAAAATTACCAAGAAACTTGTTCATGCCATCATTACTAAACGGTAATGGTATAGTTTTCAGAGTCATACCTCGCTTTAAAGTTAACGACCCCTTAGGGTACAAAAACAGCAAATCCTCATATTTAGTTTCATACCTTTTACCATTGTCAACCCACGAATGAGTACAAGGAGTATTTGCATCGTTACCGTCAAATTCGTTTTTAAGATAACGACTAAGATCTGATTTTGAATAATGGATTACCTTTCCTTTACCAGTGCCTGAAGTGATTCTTGTTGGTCGGCAGTCTCGTTTCGCTAATGCCTTCGAGACCTTATCACGCAGTCCTGCACGACCTCGAAGCTCTGATGAGGGTTGAACTATGTGTGCTACAACATAATCAAGTTCAATGAAATCCTCAGTAATGTCACTGATAGCCTTGGGTAAATAGTCAACAAAATCATTCGACCTTAATGTTGTGAGGTGATTACGCAACTTTGCCGTTAACGACTTAACTGAGTTGAATATATTTTCGACCAGAGGAACGGCTAAGGGTTCGACCCAATGTGTTCGCTCGCCAGCCCCCTTAACACCAACATAGCGAATGCCGAGAAAATAATCCGGCAATCCTTTGTCACGCAGACGTCTGCTGATGTCAGGGTTATCTATCTGTCGTTTGACCAACGCATCCTGCCTGAGATTAAATACTTCTACGGAACGAAAACCCGTGATGATGAGTAGCAGAAGGCAATTGAGAGCAATCTTTTCAGTGCCGTTTTCTACACGCTGGATTAGTGACACGATATTAAGGAACCCTCGAATTGTAATAAGTGCATCTTCACCATCATTGGTTGTATCATCCAGCTTGTCCTTGTGTTTGAGGGCTATTGTTTCCCGGGCTTTTCGGGTCAAATTAGTCTGGTTGGTGTAACGTTCATCGGACACATATTGCAGTGTCACCAATGTGAACGTGTGATGGTTTACTAATTTTTGAATCTTAACGCAACGTCCCTTGTAGTTGGCTATGTTGGAATCACCTGGCTGGGATGCTGCACTCAGAGTATCCATCGCACTACGTACGACATCTGTAGTCAGATAAATGGGATGTGTTTGCCCGGTTATTTTAATCAGCGCGCAGTACCAGCGTTTCAAAATAATCAGTGTTGCAACAGCAACCGCAGGGGAAATGCTGCGATTTCTGCCTCGATAGACGAGAACCAGCATGGCTTTCATAAACAACTGATAAGTATCGGATACAATATGGCGATCGTCGATTCCTTTGAGCCGGTTAATCTCATCAAATCGCAATACACTAACACCGTTGCCACGTAACCAGCCGGAACCTTTGTTCCCACATATCCAGACAAGACTATTCCATGATTCTGCAAAATCTGCTGCCAGATTCTCTTCGAACCAGGCTTTCTGTTCTGCGATAAAAGTGTCAAAGTTCTCTATATTTTTTTTCATTTCTCGCAACCTCTGACGTTATGCAAATGACAACGGGCTATCACTGACTTGATTTCGATTTGCGTCGTCTCGTGGATAGAAATTAGTGGGTTGTGAGCATTACTGACGCTATCTGAAACCGCTATCAGCTCATCGACTTCTTTAGAGACGCTATCTAATACGTCCTGGTGGTGGCCATCAAGGAAAGGGCGGTAATATAAGCAACCATAGCAGCAACGGACTTCACAGAAAGGGCATTTGTCATCAGTTCTCGCGCAGCCGCCAATCTCATAGTGCAATCGATCGCCAACCATGCCAACTACACTTCGACCATGCCATTCCTTTGAAGTGACCAACTTACCAGTCAGCATCATAGCTACCATGTTTTGCCATACAGGGTTAGAACCGAGTGCTTTAGCGCGGATCAATGCCAACGCTGGTGTCGCCAGGATATAGTGCTTTGCTACAACAAGTGATGAATGGCCAAGAATGTGAGCAATCTCTTCCGCACTGGCTCCTTGCATAGCCAATGAGTGACCAACATTGTGGCGTAAATCGGTTGATGTGATTGATGGCAGGGCTGCCTCGCCGCAAACTACGGCATTCTGATAATCTTGTGGACTAAAAAATAGAGTCGCTTGACTAATCGACTGAGAAACAAATTTAGGTGCTGATCCCCCCATATCAAACATTTTATCGGTAGGAGACAATCTTGCTTTATATATATAGTGCTTAACAAGAGCACCGATTTCCGGCGGGAGCGCTAGGATCAACCGTTCAGTAGTAACGTGCCTTTGCTTGGCATATGGTAAAAGGATGCTATAACGAAACAACCCTGTAGTTGTATTACAAGTATCGATTCGAAAGTCACGCGCAGCCAATTTAGCTAACTGAACCGGACGACCGCCTGTGACGTAACTTAGCCCCAGAACAGCGGCATTACGAAGCTCTTCCAGACTGTATTTTCTGCCTCGTGAGATGGCAGTAGCCATTTCAAACAGACCTTTACTGATCATGTTTTTTTCAAATGGTTCAAGGATGTTATCTATATTTTGATATACACCCCAATTATTTGAATTGGGTCGAGGAATGAATTCAAGATCTTCATAGTCATCTAAAGTAAAGCCTGGGAATTCATCTATGCAAAGGATTTTAAGGCCAAAAATAATGTAGAAAAAATACGTGGGTGATATATTTTCCTTTTCAAGGAAAGAGTTTAACAACTTAAAATTGAACACTCCTTGCTTCGAAGAATATTCAATTGCGGTTATCCAGGCGCTGTGAACGCGATATATAGTTCCAGGGGACTTTGATGATGCATAACGGAATAATATGTATTTCATTAATTTGGTGGTATAATCATCCGTTTTGAAATTAATGTGTAATTGGATCCCGGAGTAATGAAACGCCCAATCATTAGTCTCTGCAAATATATGTTTGTCATCGAAAGTATCGGCTGACCTTAAGTGAATCTTAGATGGAATACAAAGACTTTTTATTTTTATTATTTGTTCACATGTAAAAAAGATATGCTTGTTTTCGTCATCTATCGCTGAGATTATATTCATTTGATGATTTCCGTAGTTGATTGATATATCAATGAAATGAATTCATCTTCTGAGGAGTCTGCAGCAATACGTGTGACATTGGAAAAGTTAGCTTGCTCAGAAAGAAAACGGCGAGCATAGAATTCTGGCATATGGCTATTATGACTCCATCCACCTAAAAGACGTAGCTCATCTTTAGCTTCACTCATCAGACCTGTTATAGAGAAATCAACTCCTGCAAGCCGGCAACTCCTCATAATAGACCGATATTTTTCAGTATAAGTTCTCTTTAAGATTAAATAAGCCCACGTATGGCGAGTTACGTGTGGAGTTATGCTAAATATAGAATCAATGCTTTCTTCATTACTGAATTGCGGATACTCTTTTTTAAATGCACAGTCAATTTTTGAGAAAATAGAATATATAGAGTGATATGATAGTGGAGGGGTATTCCTTTTAGTTGATGTGAATATGAAACTATGAGAGGTTTTTTTTCTTATTTTATCAATGTATATTTTTAAATGGTTGTAATCATTTATGTCTAATGCTAAAACCCTATGTGCCCAGGAGTTTTTTAATGACGGCAATCGTTTCCTTGGATCGCTGACATCATCATCTACAGACGTCACTATGATACTGAATTGCCCATCTTGGATGTTAGGCTTAATTGAGCATGTTTCTAACAGAAGTAATTCACTTACACGCAATCCATAATTCAACAGAAGACGACAGATTAAATAATTTCTGAATTGAATGTCTCCAGCAGGGAAGGGATTAATAGGATTTGGATTGGAAGACGATCCAGGTCTAATAACCTCATAAAATTTCCTGACCATGTCTGTTGTAAGGCTATTAAAATGCTTATGTGAATGCTTTTGCTTACTAGGTCGAAAATCAGAACGATACACCGACAAACGCCTGCATAATTGTAAAGCGTAACGAGAAAGCTCTTTCGGGGAGCCATCCATATAACGTGGCGAAACGTAAGTACTGATCAGATAGTTAATAAAACGACAGACTGCATGCACATGATTAATCTTAGTATTGTGTTTGCTAATTACTGCGTAGCCAACTTTTGGCAGCACAAGGTTTCCTGATTCTAGATAATGAAAGAATGCTTCAAGCTCACTAATTGCAATCGATGGATTGTATCCAGACAGATGGAAGCTAAAACAGAAAGTGACACCATGCTTTTGATGCCAGTACTCATAAAAAAATTTTAGAGCCTGTAGCGTAGATGACTGCGTGGATACGGAACGTAAAGATAAGCGATCAATGAGAAAGAGAAGTGGAAACAAAAGAGGTAAGTTAGTGGTGGTGTCAACCAATGTCCAAAGTCGCCGGTTTGGAGCAACGCTCAACTGGTTAAGTACAAACATCTGAGGCATCCTCAGAAAAGTTGGTGGATATGAAGAAAGTAGCTCTTAAACATAATGTCAGCAAACGAAAGATGTGGGGGGAGCTTAACTCTATGATTTTATGCGAACCATCTTAGTTCATGAAGTAAGTTAACAGTCAACATGATTTAACATAACAATGATTATGCGCACTAAGTTTGTTAGAACCATTTAGTAATGTCACTTTTGGGGCTGCGGATGTTTTCCTG
>NZ_FZTC01000010.1 GCF_900200035.1 Klebsiella grimontii | reverse complement strand
GAGATGGTGGGTCAAGATCAGATGCTCGTCGGATAATGCTGCGTGTGAAGGCTTCTTCGGGCGTATCAAAAACGAAATGTTCTATGGCAGAAACTGGACTGGTATCACGCTGGAAAAATTTATCTGCTTCCTGGACAGGTACATACGCTGGTATAACGAGAAACGTATCAAGCTATCATTAGGTGCAATGAGTCCGGTGAAGTACCGGCAGCATCTTGGGATCACAACATAACAGTCCAGGAAAACATCCGCAGCCCCGCCCCGGACATCTGAACTTAGTTTTGACATATGTTGTGGTGGCTCAATGATAATGTCTATTTGTGGCTAATTAGGAAGCTAAAAACTTGCCTTTAAATGGCATTCTAGGTAAGGAATTAGTTGTTTCATAAAATCATTATTGGTTTGGGTTAAGGCGAGCTCTTCCCAGCCATCTGTGGAAAGTATGAAAACCGTTGAGAGGATGATAGTCATTTTCCTTGCGCGGAATGATGATCTGTATCCATAGACTTTGAATACACCTATTTCTGTATGAATCCTACTGATTTTAAAAGGTAAAAGTGATTCTGACTGTTGCTTCATTAAGCCCCCTTCAAATCTTTAAAATCTACAGGCAAGGTTAGCGATATACGTTACCATTGAATTATATAAAACGTTGACAATGTCCGCTCTTGGCACAGGGCTGCTGTTGCAGCCCTGATAACCTTAGACTTCAATCGATTCAGAAATCTCTAACGCATCATCGACTTCAATGCCCAGATAACGGACTGTGCTTTCCAGTTTCTTATGACCCAACAGAAGTTGGATCACCCGGAGATTCTTGGTTTTCTTGTAGATCAGGTAAGGTTTTGTTCTTCTCATGGAATGTGTGCTGTAAAGCGTCTCTTCGAGACCAAGCTTTTCTACCCACCCATGAAAGATTCGGTTGTATTGCCGGGTTGAAATATGCTGGTTAGTTCCGATCCGAGACCGAAACAAGAAGTCTTTACTGTGCAAATTGCCAAGCTTTATCAATGCAGCAACAGCTTCTCTTGTCCCTTTGGTTATCTCAAATTGCACAGGGCTACCGGTTTTCTGTTGCAATACCGTTGCTCTGCTCGAAACAGAGCTACCATATGCAACATCAGATACTTTGAGTTTGACCAGATCACAGCCTCGAAGCTTACTGTCCAGTGCCATATTGAACAGAGCTAAATCGCGCGTTTTACCTTCCAGTTCAAGTCGGATTCGGATACCCCAGATATGAGATATCTGAAGTGGCCTTTTTTGGCCTATGATACGGTCTTTGTTCCACGGTGACGTGTTCATACTCAAATCTCCTGCAATGTGGGAGATTTGAGTATGGTTGTCCCTTATGAGCGATCTGCTGACATTACCAGCATAGTGGCGTATTAATCATCTAGGAGCAGGTCACAATCTCAGCCATCAAGCTCTGGACTAACCCAACTGCGAAACGCTGCAGACTAACAAGACCATCTTCGTCGTCCTCGCCGTAGAAACGTGTGAAGGCAACCGATCGCACCTTCTCATAGTCTTCACCATGTTCATCGCCTCCAAAACGCTTGGCGAGCGCCGCCAGCACGTACTTCAAAGACTCTTGGTCCTCCTCTGAACGAATAGAGCTATGACTTCGCTAGAGACAAAGTCGCTTACTTAGCTTCCCTGTTTCGATGTTGCAACTCACATATTTTTAACTTTCAGAATGTGTTACCCAATAGTTCGTGCTAATGCTACTATTTGTATTCAATCGGATTAATGATGTTGTTACGCGAGTCCATTGAACTAAACATAAGGGAGTATATGGGGTTAGCTGAAACATTAGTTAGTATTCCGCAGTCTGAAAGAGGCGGTGAGATTGCTCAACGTGGGTTTGACTATCAAACTTGCTGGGCTTTATCTCAAATGCTGGAATATGAACTAGATGAAAAGAACTATGTGTTTATCTTCGAATATCATGATGATGTTCTTATTCTTGATGACGAAGTTTCTCCAACACAACTCACATTTGCTCAAGTAAAAACAAGAGAGAAACACTGGACTGCATCCACTCTTAGTAATAGCACCAAGAAGAACCCCATATCTATCATCGGTAAGTTATTTATTCATCAAAAGAATTTCGCCGAATATTCACCCAAGCTCCTTTTTGTTACTAATGCTTCTTTCAATCTATGTGAGGAAAACGGTGGTAAGTCTTGTTTTGGTGCAAATGAAGTCAAAGTGGAGTATCAGACGAGCTTTAAGAAAGCAATCAAAGATCAAGTAAAGCTTGATGACTCCAGTATCGATCTTTCTGTTATGCGTTTCGTTCAATCCTCATTAAGCCTAGATGACCACATTACACATCTAAAAGGTAAACTATGCGATTTCCTTAGCAAGAAGTTTGGCGATAGCATTAGCCTGAGTGTTAATGCATTAGCTTCTTTGCTTGAACAGGCGTGTCGAGAAAAATCCAAGGTAAAATCCGCAGATATTATTAATTTTCCTGAACTTATCTCACGAAAGGGTTTCTCATCAGAAGCATTGAATGGTGTGCTTGATTCCTTGAATGCAAGTAATAGTTTAAAGCCTGATTGGGACAAAGCTAGTCCCCTATTCAATGATCTTGGCAAAACATCGCTTCAGCTCATTATCCTGCAAGCCATGTTCTCACAAGTTTGCATCGACCTTAACCAAAACAAAAAAAATCCTTCGACTGTATATCTAGAATATGCAATTAGCCTTTACGATGAGGCGAGTGCTCACTCGGATTTGAAATTATATCTAACTGAAACCATGTACAAAATTGATGCACTTTGTCCAGATTATGCATTGACTTTAAAGTCAGGGAAGAAAGAATGCATAGTTATTTACTCAATAATCCAGAAGCTCTTAGAGGGAGGTGAATAATGAAAAGCATATACTTTAAAAGTGCTCATATATTATCCCTTCGCGATAAGAAAGGATTCTCCTTCAAGTTCTCACCTGATATTAATATCATTACAGGTGAGAACGACACAGGTAAGTCTAGCTTTATTAAGAGCTTATATCATACATTAGGTGCTGATGTTCGACTGGATAAAAAGTGGAAAGAAGATAACTTTGTTTCAAAAGTTGTTATTTGTGTTAATAATCGTGACTATGCGTTTCTTCGCCACGAAAAACGTATTTCCATTTTCGATATAACAGCAGGACAAGAGCATCACTTAGTGACCTCTAGCTCTCGTGCAGAGATTGCATTAGCTGTGCGTGATGTCTTTGATTTCAATTTGGAGCTTGTGACTAAAACTAATTTGGTTCAGGGACAAGCACAACCAGCAAGTCTTTATCTCCCTTACTATATTGATCAAGATAACGGTTGGGGGAAGGTTTTAGATTCATTTAGCAGTTTGGCTATGTATGAGGACTGGCAAAAAAATATCTTGAATTTTCATACTGGTGTAAAACCAAAGGAGTACTATACTTTACAAGGAAAGATTAATTTAATTGATATCGATCTTGTTGAAATCCGAACGACGTTAAAAGCTCTAAAGAGAGCTAAAAAGCGATTCGAAGAGTCATTTGGAAGAGTACTTTTCGATGTGGATGTAAAATATTATGAAGAGCTGCTGGAACGTTTCCTTCGTAAGTGCCAAGACTTACATCAAGAAGAAACAGAATACAGAATTAAGCTCATAAAAATATTATCTCTACGAGATGAATTAGTAACAGAAATAGAGGAATCAAAAAGACAGCTCGATGAAAATGATATAGATTCTTTGCTACCATCGGCAGGCTTAGAAGCGAGATATGTAGTACTTGAGAATAAAGAAAAGCTATTGCAAATCATACCAAAGTTGTATGAGGAAAAATCTGTATATGATGATCAACTCTCTAAAATTAAAGAAGATTTGAAACAGGCTATAAGCTTAAGCTCAGAACTCAAAAACATGCTTCTGGAAGTCAAAGAGCAACTGACTCTTCAAGACGTTATTAAGTCTCAAGCAAGTAAGCAGGTTGAGGTAACTTTCGATGAGCAAATTAACGAATTACTGCTAAAAATAGACGAATTGGATGTTGCTAGAACTCAGCTTTCAAAAGAAATAGCAAAGTTCGAAGATAAAAAGCGAGCAAAAGAAATCAATGATAAGTTTAAAGAGTCACTGAAGTTTGCGCAAACTGAGTTAGGTATCAAAGATCCTAAAGTTGGAACTATTCTTCAATATGGTCCGATTTCTAAGAGCGAAACAGGCAGCCGTGCTCCAAGGTCAATATTGGCTTATCACTATGCTCTTCTAAAAACAATAGAAGATAAATCGACAAGTCCTATGCTTCCAGTAGTAATTGACTCGCCTAAACAACAAGATCCAGATCCGCGCACAACAAAAAAGTTATTCGATTTATGTATTAATGGTTTATCAACTAATAGCCAGCTAATTATCGGCTCAGTTTCATTTGAAAGAGAAACGAATCAGTTTAAAACACTTATTATGACTGAAAAATACAGTCTGCTAAAATCAGAGCTTTACAATCAGGTTTATCAAGAGATTATGCCTCTTTATGAACGAGCTGCGTTATCATAATCTGATCATTTATATGGGAACACGCTCATCACTATGAGTGTGTCTCCTCATAGTTACGCTAGCTATCAATTAAATTAGCCTATTCAATTGACCAGCTCTTCATTGATCAACAATAAGTGCTATTAGCTACTTCAGCTTTCGGCACAGAGAGGACGAGATGGCTGGTTTGAAGGTCCGCTGTGAGCGAGAAGCGGACGTCAAAATCATGGCGATAGGGTAGTTATGCCACATTAGACATAAAATTCCTTGGGCGGCCCCCTGCAGAGCGCCTTAGCGTCATTTTGAGGCGAGATAGCCGTTTCTGCTACCTTTACTCCGGCAAGAATCCTGAAAAAAGCTCCTGATGATTTCGGCACGTCTGAATGGTTTTACCGGATTTGGACTGTTTTACGTCACGTTTGACCGTTGTCTTGTATGGACCCTCATGATTATCGATGAATAGTCAGGTGTGTACCTTGATATCCGTCGGCTTGATATTCAGCGCCCGCTTCAGGTCAGCAATTCTGACAGCGTCATAGCCATGTTCATGAAAGTGTGCCTGTGCAATTGCGACTAATGCTTCGCGATCAAATGCAGTTCATCGCAACCTGTTTTCTTATTTCAATTTGCTTCCTGAATCCATTTTTGTAGTAATCACTAAAATTATCAGCATAAAGTTATATATCCATATTGTTGATATAAAAGATTTTTTTAATTTATGTTAATTTTTTAACTTGCAGTGTTTTACTTTTACGTGTAGTGATCACTATACACCTAACTCACGGCAATGAGGAGAATACACAGTGACTCACTCTTTTCAGAACAAAATCGCGGTTGTGACCGGCGCATCATCTGGCATTGGGCTTGGGATCGCACAGGAATTAGCAGCACTCGGTGCAACTGTGATCATTACCGGGCGGGACAAGAATAAACTTGAATCTGCACTCAGTACTCTTGGACCGGATGCGAGTCAGTTTCAGGTGAATGTATCCAGCCTCTCCGAACTGGATAATTTTTATAAGCAAATATTGTCCCGGTTTGGTCGCATTGACATTCTGATAGCAAATGCCGGCATGGGCGAATTTGAACCCCTCGGGCAGATTACCCCGGAGAAGTTCGATCGTCAGTTCACAACGAACGTAAGGGGTGTCACGTTTACCGTTCAGAAAGCATTACCACTTATGAAACCAGGAAGCAGCATTATTATCACGGGCTCAACGGCATCCATTAATCCCGGTCAGGGCCTCAGTGTTTATGGAGGCACCAAGGCTGCTTTACGTGCAATGGTACGCAGCTGGATTGTGGACATAAAAGGTGCTGGCGTTCGCATTAATATCCTCAGCCCCGGACCGGTGGATACTCAATCCTTACACGATTTCCTTCCTGATCCCGTTGACGCCATCCTGCAGTCTTTGCGTGACCGCAGCCCGATTGGCCGCATCGGCCAGACAGAAGAAATAGCAAAAGCTGTTATCTTCCTCGCCAGTGATGATGCCAGTTATATCAACGGCGCGGAAATTTTTGCCGATGGCGGCGCATCTCAGATCTGACTGTTGTTACTGGAGAAGGAATATTTTTGGGCAACATAGCAGTCCTCCCTTCTGCGGGAACCGGCCCTGCTGCCACGATTTGGTCCGGCACAGATGCTTCCTGTCGGCAGTGGACCTGTTGCGCTGATTTTCAACGGCAATATTTAATGTGGTTCGCCTAGTTGGTGCGTGGCGGATCCATTTCAACCCTGACCTTAGGAGTTCAAATTATGATTAATTCCGTTCGTGCAGAAAATGAACAGCATTATTTCGATGAGTTAGAAATTCAGCGGTTACTCGCTACCTATGCCCACAACCTGGATGACGGGAAATTTGCTGAGAATGCCGAATTGTTTAAACATGCTGAATTTATTGTTCTTAGTGATATGGCTCATGGTAGTGAAGAGGTTGAGCAGTTTCTTAACCGTGGCGTTCAGCGTCATAAGGACGGAACTCCCCGGACGTGGCATAACGTTTCTAATGTGCTGATAGATGTTTCACCTTCCGGTAATTCAGCTACCTGCGTC
This sequence comes from Klebsiella grimontii, assembly GCF_900200035.1. GTDB lineage: Bacteria > Pseudomonadota > Gammaproteobacteria > Enterobacterales > Enterobacteriaceae > Klebsiella > Klebsiella grimontii. The sequence continues at coordinate 164,243 of NZ_FZTC01000010.1, read as the reverse complement.
AGCTATTTCACCGTGCATCAGGAACTGGAGGGGTTTCCTTTGCAGCCCGTATGCACAGGACGGTATTACGACAGTTTTGAAAAACACGACGGCCAGTGGCGGTTTACATCGCGCAACGTGGTTCCCCGTTTGATGGGTGCACTTCAGTTTCATGTGGGCACGCCTATCGACAGTTCGCAGACTGAGAGAGCGTAGTAGACTTCACTTTTTTATACCCGTCAGCCATCAGTGCCAGAACGGCAATGCGGGGCACCGGCCAGCTCAATGCTGACCGGTGCAGCTTATTAATAAAGTCAGGACAGTTGGAGCCACGTACCCGGAATACTCAGCGCAAACTCACTACCAAAAACGATCGCCGGTGTCTGAAAACCGGGAAAACTGTCACCGTTCAGGACACGCCTCGCAGCCTCTGTGGCCGCAAGCGGCGTATAGGAATATCCGTTAACCGTCCCGATCACAGCCCGGTGGACCCTCCCGTCAGCCCCGGTGACCTCAGCAACAGCGCGTGCGCGATTTGCATCGCGTTCATCCTGCCCGGGTCCTTCAGGAAGCAGGGACAAATCACCCTGCGGAAAGGCATCCCCTGTTACATGCACAAACATCTCAATATTCGGAATACCGGTTGAATGCCATGCCGTCACCAGATCGCCAAAGGAAAGCGGCGCACAGGCCACAGGGCCTTCACCAAAATCAAACCAGCCGGGCTGCGCATCCTCTTTCGTCATCAGAATACCGTTAACACGTTCCAGCAGGCCGGCTGCGATTATTTCGCCTGCGCTGACGGCAGACCCCCGGGACATCGTTCCGGCCACCTGTAATGCTATACGCAACCGTCGTGGTTCCGGTACATGTCGTGCAAGGCGAACGGCCAGGCAGTCGGTAGGTACCACGTCCCAGCCCACGCCCGGCAGTAGCATACTCCCGGCCCGCGCCGCTCTTTCTCCCAGTGACTCAGCCAGCCTGTAAATGTTAATTTCCGCTGTGATATCAAGGTAATGAATACTCTGGTCTATACAGGCTTTCATCAGCGGTTCTGCCGTAGCAGTAAACGGCCCGGCGCAGTTCAGCACAATGTCGACGCCTGCCAGCTGCAGCGCGGTTTCAGCAGCGTCCTCCAGGCCGAATACCCGCATACTGACGTCAAGTTCACCGGCAAGTGCGGCCAGTCGCTGCCTGTTTCTGCCGGCAATAATAATATTCAGGCCGGCACTTTTAGCCTGCGCGGCGGTCATGCGTCCCGTGTAACCGGTGGCGCCATAAATCAGTAATGTTTTCATGGTTGAGGGTGCTGCCATTCTTTATAAACAAATTCCAGGCTGTAGCCATCGGGGTCGAAAACGCCGGCGGCGTAGTAGCGGGGATCGTAGTGAAGCCGGGCACCGGGTGCGCCATTGTCAGACGCGCCGGCACGCATGGCTGAAGCATAGGCTTCATTCACCATTGTCTGATTTCGCGCGACAAACCCGACATGTACAGCAGCTGGCGCAACAGTTCCTTCGCGTAGCCAGAAAAAGATCCGGCCCTGAGCACCGAACCCTTTCAAATCCGGGTGGCCGGGCGGCCCCTCTTTTCCGTCATAATCATGACGAACCGTGATGCCGAGAGGGGCAAGCACTTCCGTATAGAAACGGACAGAACGGTCTGTATCGCTGACCGTTAAAAACAGATGATCGAGCATAAAACCTCCGGAAGGATTCAGATTTGGTAGCCGCCGGCAACCTCGATGGATTGTGCGTTAATCCAGACGCTGTCATCAGAGACCAGGCCTGCGATAACCCGGCCGACATCATCCGGCTCTCCCACGCGTTCCAGCGCGGTCTGTGAGGCGAGCAGAGTCTCAAATTCATCATTCAGTCCTCCGCCAAGCGGCGTACGGATTGCACCCGGAGAGACTGCGTTTGCCCGGATGCGCCGCGGCCCGAACTCTTTGGCCATATAGCGGGTCAGTACTTCAAGGCCGCCTTTAAAGGCAGCGTAGGGCGCAACACCTGCCGTAGCCACGCGCGTGGTGGCGCTGGTAACGTTGATGATGTGCCCTCCATCGCAAATCAGAGGCAGCAGCTTTTGGGTCAGGAAAAAAGGGCCCTTCAGGTGTACGGCAAAAAGACTGTCGAACTCACTCTCCGTCACCGTTTCAATCGGGTTGAAGAGCCCAAACCCGGCGTTGTTGGCCAGCACGTCAATATGCTCACGTTCCCAGGTGACACTCACTATGTCCAGTAAGGCGTCGCGGAAAGTGCCGAAAGTTTCGGTGCGAGCCACATCCAGATGCAGCGCAACGGCACGGCCGCCTGAAGCCTCAATCTCCTTCACAACCCTCAGGGCAGATTCAGGATGGCTGTTATAAGTCACAATCACCCCCATCCCTTTAGCCGCGCACTGTTGCGCCACGCTGGCGCCGATCCCGCCACTGCCGCCGGTAACCAGTACAATTTTCATGATTTCATCCTTTCTGTCTGCGATAGAAAAAGGATAAAACTTCCCGGACAGGTCAACCTCTGCGTTCCTGCTCGATTCTTGCCTTTTTCTGCTTTATGCTCGCTTTAATCATCATACTGAGGAGGCTGACTTTGATACTGGAACCCCTGCTTGACGAGCTGCGTCTTCTGGCCGCTCATGCCCGAAACTGGCGAACCGAAACCGGTATCCCCCGTGTGGCCATGGTGCAGGGTAACGTTCCCGCACATGCACTGGCTGCGGTCTATGAGCCGATGGTTAATCTCATATTGCGAGGCAGTAAATCCATGACGGTGGGAGACCGGGTATTCAACTACAATCCTGCTTCTTACTTTGTTATGTCAGTAGATTTGCCAGCCGTAGGCGAAGTCCATCCCGAGGCAACCGGTGAGCCGTATCTCGCGGTCAGCCTGACCCTGACGCCGGAACGGATTGCGACACTGCTGGCTGATTTACCTCCCGTGAAGGCTGATTCACAGTCGGGTGCTTTTTCCGTTGCTGCCGTCACGCCCGAACTGCTGGATGCCTGGGTAAGAATGCTTCGCCTGATGAAAAGTCCTGAAGATATCCCTGCTCTCGCACCGGTGTATGAACGTGAAATCCTTTATCATGTTCTGAAAGGCCCACATGGCTGGATGCTGAGGGATATTGCTTCACCGGGAACCATGCTGGCGCGGATAGGTAATGCGATTCGCTGGATAAGACATAATTTTGCTGATGAATTTGTGGTTGAATCACTGGCCGGGCAGGAGGCCATGAGCGTATCGGCCTTTCATCGTCATTTTAAGTCTGTGACAAACATGAGTCCGGTCCAGTATCAGAAGCGCGTCCGTCTTCTTCATGCCAGAACCAAATTACTGGCGCGTCAGCAGAGCGTCACGTCTGTTGCCATGGAGGTGGGTTATCGCAGCGTGCCCCAGTTTAATCGTGAGTACGCCCGTTTCTTTGGCCGCTCTCCTTTAAAAGACGCTGCAAGTCTCCGGAACGACGCTGATGATGCAGAAAGCTCTCTGAATCACCACGTTTAATGCGACAGTGAATTTTGCTGTCGCAACGAGGCAATAACTCACCTCAAGATATTTCACTCCGTGGGTAGCAGCCAGGAAAACCCAACACGCAGTAACTCAGACGTAGTTCAATTTCGCAAAGTGATGGCCGGCACTCTTACTCATCCTTCCTGACAGACGACTTCGATGTTATTACCGTCAGGATCAAGGATGAAAGCCGCATAATAGTGTGAATGATAATGATCGCGAATTCCCGGCGCGCCATTGTCTATACCGCCTGCCTGTAGAGCGGCACGCCAGAATTCGTCGACTATGTCCCGCTCACTGGCAGCAAAAGCCAGATGTGTTGAAGCGCCAGTTATGTCTTTATCATGAAGCCAGAGCCTCGGATATCCCTCCGGGCCCAGCCCGTACCGGGCACCTCCCGATAAAGTACGCTCCGGAGGCACAGAAATAATCAGGCTGAACCCCAGCGGAGCGAGAGCTGCTTCAAAGAATTTGAGCGATACCTGAGCATTTTTTACAGCAATTTCAACATGGTCGATAACAGACATAACTTTTATTTCCTAGTTAAACATTTTTTGGCTCCAGGAGAGCGCTGAATGCCTGACCGGCCAGCTGAGCCACGGCAGTTAACCTGGCTTTTGACAGTCCCGTTACTGCGGCTGCAGAAAAGCCCCGCAGCGTTGTCACGACATAATCAGAAAGCTCGCGGGCCCGTGCAGGTTCATACTGCCGGATATAATTTCTGATAAACTGAATTCCTGCCTCACCATAGCGACTTGCCAGCTCCCGGGCCTGCGGATCGTCGGCACGCATACCTTCAGCCACAAGACAGCCTCGCTGGACCGGGGATCGGGCGTATAAACGTGCAGCAGTCATAAAAAGATCTGCAACCGCCTCATCCAGCGGCCTGCCCGGAGTCAGAATTTTGTCAGCCGGCAGGTTTCCTTCTGCAACATAGAGATCCAGGCAGCGTTCAAACAGCCCTGCTTTACTACCGTAAGCGGCGTAAAGGCTGGGAGGATTTATGTTCAGCGTCTTTGTCAGTTCCGTGATACCTACAGCATCATAACCATGCTGATGAAACAGCGCTTTAGCCGTCTGCACGCCAGACTCTCTGTCAAATATCCGCCTGGGTGCTTTTATTGTTTTTTCGGTATCGCTCATAGGTTTTTTCCCTTGCATCAGAAGTATTTCTGAATGCCATCTTAAAACTTTTTTGTAGTGAACGCTACAATCAGTTAGTGACAGCTTGTTCAAGGTTGAATATAGTGACCACTACAATAAGCCACAAGGTGCAATTATGAATCAGACATTTAAGGGAAAGTTCGCCGTTATCACTGGTGGCGGAAGCGGTATTGGTCTGGCTATAGCGAAAGATCTGAGCGACGAAGGCGCAGATGTCATTATCACTGGCCGGAATGCACAAACCCTTCAGGAGGCGGTAAAGGCGCTGGGGAAAAATGTAAAAGGTATTGTGGCTGACGTCAGCAGCAAGGTTAGTATTGATGCGCTTTATGAACAGGTTAAAACGGAATTCGGCCACATTGATATTCTTGTCGCTAATGCCGGCGGTGGGGTCCATGCTCCGCTTGGTGAAATCACTGAAAAACAGATCCACGATCAGTTTGCCACAAATGTTAAAGGTGTTGTGTTGACTGTTCAGCAGGCTATGCCCCTGCTTGGAAAGGGTTCGAGCGTGATTATCATTGGTTCGACGGCGTCAGCAGACCCGGGACCCACCATGAGTATTTATGGTGCGACCAAAGCCGCAGTCAGAAACATGGTGAGAAGCTGGATTACAGAGCTGCACGGGACGGGTATACGCATAAACATTGTCAGCCCGGGTCCTGTGAATACAGCGTCTCTCAGAGCCGCATTTGGCGATAATGCCGAAGAGGGGATCGCCTTCCTCACCGCTAAAAGTCCGTTGGGACGTATCGGAGAGCCGGAAGAAATAGCCTCTGTAGTTTCATTCCTGGCCAGTGATGCCTCAAGTTATGTGAATGGTATAGAGCTGTTCGCAGACGGGGGTGCCTCTCAGACCTGACAGATGACAGGTACGTTCATTTAATACAAAATTACTCTCGCTCTCCCGTTTGTGTTGGCCCAGAACGCAGATGTCCGCTTATGGCACTCAGCGGACATATGGGCTTAGCTTTCACAACTGTGTGACTGGAAGGCGGCTTGGACTGACATTCTCCCTTCTAATGAATACAGTGCGGACTTAACAGCGCCCCTCTTGGCACATCCCTGACGTCCCCACCTTCCAGGCTTTTACCTCTTTCAACCGCTCACATTGCTCAAAACCGTATACCACTTAAAATCGAACTTCCGATATACGGATCGGTATCCTGTATCATGCGATATGCCAACAGATACCATCAGATATTATGAGAACAAGAAACGAACAGAATTTAGAGTATCTAGCTGATTTCAGAAATAAAAAAAGCCGCCCTTAGGCGACTTAATTGCATCGTATGGTGCCGAAGGCCGGACTCGAACCGGCACGTATTTCTACGGTTGATTTTGAATCAACTGCGTCTACCGATTTCGCCACTCCGGCACGGAAAGGATACGGAAAACGTTCTGGATTATACCTGTCGCACGCTGCCATGCAAGCAACGTTGCATTCACCTGCCACCAAGTGATGAATTTTTCATCGGCTCAGTGTGTTAGCCTCTTCAGGGTACATTTTGCCCTCCTCTATAACCCCCATCCCCCCTCCTTCTGCCAAGCGTCCCCTCGCCCCATGCTCTACACTTCCTTCTTAACTACGCCAAACCCAAGGAAACTGTCATGAGCACTATTAAAAGTTACGCCGCCAAAGAAGCGGGCGCCGATCTGTCGCTGTGGGAGTACGATGCCGGCGACCTTAAGCCGGAAGATGTCGAAGTGCAGGTGGAGTACTGCGGGATCTGCCACTCCGACCTGTCGATGATCGACAACGAATGGGGCATGTCGAGCTATCCGCTGGTGGCCGGTCACGAGGTGATAGGCCGGGTGGCGGCGCTGGGCAGCGCGGCGCAGGATAAAGGGCTGAAGGTTGGCCAGAAGGTCGGTATTGGCTGGACGGCGCGCAGCTGCGGCCACTGCGACGCCTGTATCAGCGGCAACCACGTGAACTGTCTGGAAGGCTCGGTGCCCACCATCATCAACCGCGGCGGCTTCGCCGATAAGCTGCGCGCCGACTGGCAATGGGTGATCCCGCTGCCGGAAAACGTCGATCTTGAATCCGCCGGGCCGATGCTCTGCGGCGGCATTACCGTCTTCAAGCCGCTGCTGATGCATCACGTCACGGCGAACAGCCGCGTCGGCGTCATCGGCATTGGCGGCCTCGGCCATATCGCCATCAAGCTGCTGCACGCGATGGGCGCGGAAGTCACCGCCTTCAGCTCCAATCCGGCGAAAGAGCAGGAAGTGCTGGCAATGGGCGCCGATCGCGTAGTGAACAGCCGCGATCCCGAAGCCTTAAAGGCGCTGGCCGGCCAGTTCGACCTGATTATCAACACCGTCGCCGTCGACCTCGACTGGCAGCCGTACTTTGAAGCGCTGGCGTACGGCGGCAACTTCCACACCGTCGGCGCGGTAATGAAGCCGTTCCCGGTCCCCGCGTTTACCCTGATTGGCGGCGACCGCAGCATCTCCGGTTCGGCCACCGGCAACCCGGCCGAGCTGCGCAAGCTGATGAAATTTGCCGGACGCAGCAAAGTCGCGCCGACCACCGAGCTGTTCCCGATGTCGCAGATCAACGAGGCGCTGAAGCACGTTCGCGAGGGCAAGGCCCGCTACCGCGTGGTGCTGAAAGCCGACTTCTGATCGTTCCTCATCATGCTTCAGGCCGCAGCCGCGCGGCCTGAACGCCACTGGCCGGGATGATGCCGGGCGGCCCGTCTGCCCGGCGCTTGTTTCCCTGGTCATTAAACCGTCATCTCCCCGCCATACGTTTGCAGTCAATCCTTCTCACAATCCGGGCTTCTACAAACGCCTGAACGAGACGTCCGCCACCATGAGAAAAACCTGGCTCCCCTGGCTGATACTGTCGCCTTCCCTGCTGTTTTTATTACTGTTTACCTGGTTTCCCCTCGGGCGATCGGTTTATGACAGCCTGTTCGATACCCGCATGGTCAGCGACGGCGGCCAGTATGTCGGGCTGGAGAACTTCAGTCGTCTGTTCGCCGACAGCGTCTTCTGGCAGTCGCTGGTGAATAACCTGCTTTATATCCTGCTGACGGTGGTACCGGGCGTGACCCTCGCCCTGCTGCTGGCGGTCGCCCTGACCGAGAATCACCGCGTCAACCGCTGGCTGCGCACCGCCTTCTTCTTCCCGATGATTATCCCGATGGTCAGCGCCGCCGCGCTGTGGCTGTTTATCTTTATGCCCGGCCTTGGCCTGCTCGACCACTATCTGGCGAAGCTGTTTGGCCCGATGAACAACAACTGGCTGGGGCGCAGCAATAGCGCGCTGCTGGCGCTGGCGCTGATTGGCGTGTGGAAGTTCGCCGGTTACTACATGCTGTTTTTCCTCGCCGGGTTGCAAAGCATTCCGGCCTCCACGCGCGAAGCGGCGATAATGGAAGGCGCCACCCGCACGCAGGTGTTCTTTAAGGTGACGCTGCCGCTGCTGCGCCCGACCCTGAGCTTCGTCATAACCACGGCGCTGATCTACTCCATCACCCAGATCGACCACGTGGCGGTGATGACCCGCGGCGGGCCGGATAACGCCACGACCGTGCTGCTCTACTACATCCAGAACCTCGCCTGGGACACCCATGATTTAGGTAAAGCTTCCGCCGCCACCTTCCTGACGCTGGCCGGGCTGTTTGCCTTCTCGCTGATTAACCTCAAACTGCTGGAGAAAGGAGCGCACTATGAGCGCTGAAATCTCGCCGCTGGCGCTGCGATCGCACAGCGCATCGCGCCCGCTCTGGCTGCGCCTGCGCCGCTCGCAGCCCTTTACGCTCACGGTATTAATGTGCTGCCTGGCGCTGCTGTGGATGAGCCCGTTTTTATGGATGCTGGCAACCTCGTTTAGCGCCACGACCTTCGGCGAGGATATGGCCTCGCTGCTGCCCCGTATGCCGCTGACGCTGGATAACTTCCGCGATGCCTGGGACAGCGCCGACTGGCTGAGCCTCTACGCCAACACCCTTATCTTCACCTTCGGCACCTTCTTCGCGCAGCTGTTGACCATCACCACCGCCGGCTACGTCTTCGCCTGCCACGAGTTCCGCGGCAAGAAGACGCTGTTCCTGATGTTCCTCGTCCAGCTGATGATCATGCCGGTGGTGATGATGGTGCCGAACATGTTGACCCTGAAAACCTTCGGCCTGCTCAACACCCTCACTGGGGTAATGATGCCCTACTTCACCTCGGCGTTCGGCGTGTTCCTGATGCGTCAGGCGTTTCTGGCCATACCCAAAGAGCTGGAAGAGGCGGCGCTGATGGAGGGCTGTCGCTGGTGGCAGGTGCTGTTCCGCGTGCTGCTGCCGATGTCCTGGCCGTCGGTGCTGGCCTTCGCCACCGTCAGCATTACCTACCACTGGAACGAGTATCTGTGGCCGCTGATGATGCTGAACGACCCGGACAAACAGGTGCTGACCGTGGGGCTGGTCTCGTTCGCCATGGGCGCCGAATCCGGCGGTCAGTGGGGCATCATCGGCGCCGGCACGCTGATGGTCTGCCTGCCGCTGATGCTCGCGTTCATCCTCTTCCAGAAACAGTTCCTGCGAAGCTTCGGCTTCTCCGGGATCAAATAAGGAGCTCTTCATGCTGTTAGCGCAAATTTCCGATACCCATTTCCGCAGCCGCGGCCAGAAGCTGTACGGCTTTATTGACGTCAACGCCGCTAATGCCGACGTCGTCTCCCAGTTGAACGCCCTGCAGGAGCGTCCGGACGCGGTTGTGGTGAGCGGCGATATCGTCAACTGCGGCCGCCCGGAAGAGTATGAGGTCGCCCGCCAGATCCTCGGCAGCCTGAACTATCCGCTGTATCTCATTCCCGGCAACCACGACGATAAAGCGCTGTTTCTGGAATACCTGCATCCGCTGTGCCCGCAGCTCGGCCGCGATGCGCAAAACATACACTACGCGGTAGACGATTTTGCCACTCGCCTGCTGTTTATCGACTCCAGCCGCGCGGGTACGTCGAAAGGCTGGCTGACCGAGGAAACCATCAAGTGGCTGGAGTCTCAGCTGTTTGATGGCGGCGATAAACCGGCGACGGTGTTTATGCATCATCCGCCGCTGCCGCTGGGCAACGCGCAGATGGACCCTATCGCCTGCGAAAACGGCCATCGTCTGCTGGCGCTGGTTGAGCGTTTCCCGTCGCTGACGCGCATTTTCTGCGGCCATAACCACAGCCTGACCATGACCCAGTATCGCCAGGCCATCATCTCCACCATCCCGGGAACCGTCCACCAGGTGCCCTACTTTCATGAAGATACCCGACCGTATTACGACCTCTCTCCGGCGTCATGCCTGATGCATCGCCAGGTCGACGAGCAGTGGGTGAGCTATCAGCATCCGCTGACCCACTACGCCGGACCGTGGATGTACGACGAAAATATCAGCTGCCCAACGGAAGATCGCTAAACGCCATGCTTAGTCTGCAAAACATCAGTAAACAGTTTGACGGTAAACCGGCCCTCAGCGCCCTGTCGCTGGATATTCGCGAAGGGGAATTCGTGGTGCTGGTGGGCCCGTCCGGCTGCGGTAAAAGCACCCTGCTGCGCCTGCTCGCCGGGCTGGAGCCGGTCAGCGAGGGGGAGATCTGGCTGCACGATGAGAACATCACCGACATGTCGCCCAGAGAGCGTAATTTCGCGATGATCTTTCAGAACTATGCGCTGTTTCCGCACCTGTCGGTGCGCGACAACATCACTTTCGGCATGAAGGTACGCAAAGAGGAGAAAACCAGCTGGCAGCCGCGGGTGGATAAAGTCGCGCAAATGCTGCAGCTGGATACCCTGCTCGATCGCAAGCCGGCGAAGCTCTCCGGCGGCCAGCGGCAGCGGGTGGCGATGGCGCGGGCGATTGTGCGCAATCCGCGCCTGTTCCTGATGGATGAGCCGCTCTCCAACCTTGACGCCCGCCTGCGTAGCGAAGTGCGCGACAGCATTATGGACCTCCACCAGCAGCTCAGAACCAGCACCGTCTACGTCACCCATGACCAGACGGAAGCGATGTCGATGGCCGACCGCATCGTGGTGATGAACGGCGGCCACGTACAGCAGGTCGGGCGACCGGAGTATCTCTACGCCAACCCGGCCAACCTGTTTGTCGCCGGGTTTATCGGATCTCCGGCGATGAATCTGCTCTCGCTGCCCTGCGCTGATGGTGAGGTATTACTGGGTGAGCTGCGCTATCCGCTGCCGCCGCGCTACCGTGAAGAATCCCGGGTGTGGTTAGGCATTCGCCCGGAACATATCAGCGACCGCGTGGAGGAGAACCATCTGCGCTTGCCCGCCACCGTGCTGCAACGAGAACTGATGGGAGCCGATTATTTGCTCCACGTCAGTACCCCCATCGGCACCTTACGCTTTAGCCGTCGCCATCGCGGCGCGGTACCGGAGAAAGGCGATTCGCTGATCCTCGGCTTTTCACCTGCCGATGTGCATCTTTTTCATGCTGAGAAACAGCATAATTTAGCGCCGGTACATCAGGCGTAATTGTTGCAGTCAGTTTGGACACGGACAGCGCGGAAGAACCGGAGCGTACGTGTAGTACGTGAGGATTCTGAGCACTGCCCAGGGCCAAACTGGCAAATAAAATAGCCTGTGGACAGGTGCTTACTGATGGAGACAAACTATGTTTAAACCTCTCACCGCTCTCGCGGTTGGGCTCAGCCTTGCCCTGAGCGGCGCGGCGCTGGCGAAAGAGAAGATCGACTTCATGTTCCCGGCGCCGGTGGACGGTAAGCTGACCATGGAGATGACCCGCGTCATTAAGCAATTCAACGAGTCGCAGCAGGATGTCGAAGTGCGCGGGATCTTTACCGGTAACTACGACACCACCAAGATCAAAGCCGAATCAGCGCAGAAGGCCGGACAGCCGCCCGCGCTGGTGATTATGTCCGCTAACTTCACCACCGATCTGGCGCTGAAGGATGAGATCCTGCCGATGGATGAGCTGTTCCAGTATGGCGATCAAAAAGCGGGGGATTTTCTGGTGAAGGCGTTCTGGCCCGCCATGCATAAAAACGCCCAGGTGATGGGCACCACCTATGCGATCCCGTTCCATAACTCGACGCCGATCCTCTACTACAACAAAACGATGTTCGATCGGGCCGGGATCAAACAGCCGCCGCAAACCTGGGCCGAGCTGCTGGCGGACGCCAGAAAGCTGACCGACGAAAGCAAAGGCCAGTGGGGGATCATGCTGCCGTCGACTAATGATGATTACGGCGGCTGGATCTTCTCGGCGCTAGTGCGCGCTAACGGCGGGAAATATTTTAACGAGGACTATCCGGGCGAAGTCTATTACAACACGCCAACCACCATCGGCGCCCTGCGCTTCTGGCAGAACCTGGTCTATAAAGACAAAGTGATGCCTTCCGGGGTGTTAAATTCGAAACAGATCGGCGCCAGCTTCTTCTCCGGCAAAGTCGGAATGGCGATGCTGAGCACCGGCGCGCTGGGCTTTATGCGCGAGAACAGCAAAGATTTTGAGCTGGGCGTGGCGATGCTGCCGGCTAAAGAGCAGCGGGCGGTACCGATCGGCGGCGCCAGCCTGGTCAGCTTCAAGGGCATCAACGACGCGCAGAAAAAAGCGGCGTATCAGTTCCTGACGTATCTGGTGAGCCCGCAGGTCAACGGCGCCTGGAGTCGCTTTACCGGCTACTTCTCCCCGCGTAAGGCCGCCTACGATACGCCGGAAATGAAGGCGTATCTGCAGCAGGATCCGCGCGCGGCTATCGCCCTCGAACAGCTGAAGTATGCCCATCCATGGTACTCCACCTGGGAGACCGTTGCCGTGCGTAAGGCGATGGAAAACCAGCTGGCCGCGGTGGTCAATGATGCCAATGTTACCCCGGAAGCCGCGGTGCAGGCGGCGCAGAAGGAAGCCGATGCGTTGATGAAGCCCTACGTCGATAAAACCGCGCTGGCGGAAGTGAAGTAGCCCTTTCCCTCGCTATCCCCGTCGATAGTTGAGGTATCTTCTGTCATACCGTACGGAAGCAGTGTACCCCCTCCCCCTGTTTCAAGGGGGAGGGGATCGTTCGATACGGCTCATTAGCCCGGGCCGTACAGACCGCTGAGTACCTATCCAGCATCGCAGATACCGCTCAGCGTTACACTTTATTCGCCTGCGATTCAGCCACTATTCGCCGGGCCCTGGCGGCCTGCCCTTCTTCACTGGTGTCCAGCTTATCCCGCAGATAGTGCTCGATTTGTTCAAGACTACGGTGGCGAGTTTCCGGTACGCATTTAATGACGAATATCGCGCCAAATACGCCAATACCGGCGAAGATAAAAAAGGTGCCTGAAAGCCCTAACCACGCCAGCAGTATCGGGAAGAACAGGGAGATCAGGAAGTTGGCAATCCACATTGAAAATACCGCCCCCCCCATAAAAATACCGCGCAGACGGGTTGGGAAAATTTCCGACATAAGCAGCCAGGTCACCGGCGACAGCGCCCCCTGCTGAAAGCTCAGAAACAGTAACATCCCTGCCAGAACCATATAGGCACGCAGCGCATCAGGCTGGCCGTTAACCGTCTCCGGCAACAGATAGCTGACCGCACCGATAAAGACCAGGCAGGCGGTGCAGCCGAACTGACCAATCATGGTCATTGGGCGACGGCCAATTTTGCCAAGCATCCAGATGCCAACGAATGTCATCAATACTGAGACTACGCCGTTGGCGATAGTGGCAAACAGCGCGGCATTATCAGTCATACCAACCGAGGTCAGTACCGTGGGGGCATAGTACATAATGGTATTTACACCGGTAAGCTGCTGAATAACCGCTATACCAATACCGATCATAAACAGCTTGAACAACCACGGGGTCATAATCTCGCTGAACCGGGGCTTACCGAGATTGCGCTGTTCATCCAGCGTTTCGGTGATTTCCAGCAGCTCCCACTCAACATCATCTTTATGCCGGGTGCGCTCAAGCACGCGACGGGCTTCCGCCAGGCGCCCTTTCATCGCGTACCAGCGCGGTGAATCCGGCATAAACATCATGCCAAACCAGAGCAGCACGGCGGGTAGCGTCGCCACCGCCAGCATCCAGCGCCAGGTGCTTTCCCCGCCCCAGACTTCATGGAACGTGGCATTAGAAATATAGGCCAGCAGTTGACCGGATACGATCATCAGTTCCTGCAAAGTAACCAGCTGTCCGCGCTTATTCGCGGGAGCTATCTCGGCAATATAGACCGGTACGGTGGCCGCCGCCCCGCCGACCGCCACGCCGAGAATAAGACGAAAGAAAATCATCCAGTTAACGTCCGGCGCCATAGAGGTGCCTATCGCGCCGATGGCAAAAAGCACCGCCAGCCACAGAATAATTTTCTTTCTGCCCGCCGCATTCGCCAGATTGCCAGAAAGCAGCGCGCCAAAGGCGGCGCCGAATAGCAGCGAGCTGGTGACCAGACCGGTGGTAAAGGGAGTAAGATGAAGCTCGGTGCCCATAAAGAGTAAAGCACCGGAAATCACCCCGGTATCATAGCCAAAAAGTAAACCGCCAAGCGTCGCGATCAGGGCGACAACTTTTACAAAGGGCGTTGTCGGGGTCTCGCTATTCGGTCCCGACGCTTTATTGAGTGTAAGATATTGTTCCTTAGACATAATAGACTCCAGTAACCCGCCTTGTTTGAGGGAAGATTTGCTCTAGTCTGAATGCAGAGGCCGAGGCCTCACCGACGTGTTGTTTTCGTTCTACGTCTTGAGCTACTGCTGAGTGATGGGGTAAAAAAAGCAGGCCATACGACGTATGGCCTGAAAATGAAACAACGATTAGATTCCTGCCGTCTCGCGGATATATTTGCGCGCTTTTACGGCGTATTCGAATGGGTTGGCCAGCGCCGGATCCTGCTCGGCCTCAACCACCATCCAGCCTTTATAGCCATGTTCGTCCAGCAGTTTGAACACCGGACGGAAATCAATAACGCCGTCGCCCGGCACGGTGAAGGTCCCCTTCTTCACGCCGTCCAGGAAGGAGAGCCCTTCGCGACGCACCTGCTCGATCACCGGCGGACGCACGTCTTTCAGGTGTACGTGGTTAATGCGCGGCAGATATTTTTTCAGAATCGCCAGCATCGGCTCTTCGCCGCCTTCGGAATACCAGGCGTGTCCGGTGTCGTAGAGCAGGAAGACTTTGTCATCCACCAGCGACATAAACTTGTCGATCTCTGCCGTCGTCTGGATACCGGTACCCATATGGTGATGCAGACAGACCTGCATGCCCTTTTCCGCCGCCAGACGACCGAGGGTGTTATAGCCCTCCGCCACCCGCTGCCACTCTTCTTCGCTAAAGCACGGTTTCGCATTCTCCAGGATGGGCTTTTCCAGCCCCTGAATGCTGCCGCTCTGCTCGGAGCAGCCGATGACTTTCGCGCCCATAGCATGCAGAAAATTCATGTGGTTAACGAATTCGTCAATGGTCTTTTCCCGCTGGCCGTTAGCAAAAAAGGTGCTGAACCAGGCGTTGCAAATCTGAATGCCGCGGATATCCAGCATCGGCTTGAGAACCGCCGGATCGCGCGGATATTTGCTGCCGACTTCGCTGCCGGTAAAGCCCGCCAGCGCCATTTCGCTGACGATTTGCTGGAAAGTATTTTCGCTGCCCAGCTCCGGCATATCGTCGTTAGTCCAGCCAATCGGGGCGATGGCCAGTTTTACGTTATCTTTGTTCATAGTAGGGGCTCCTGCCGCTGCGCCTCACCGGCGCAGCAATTCACGTTCGATGAGTTCACGGGTTTCCACTGCCTGGTATTTCATTTTTTCCGGGTAGCCGAACAGCGAGGTGGCCACAATCGGCTCACCGCCGACCTTGAAGGTCTGTTCGGCAAATTTCATATCGCGCAGAGTGCGGAACAGCGCGTCGAAATCAACATCCCCTTCCCCGACGCCCACGTGCTGGTGAACGACGGCATCTACGCCCGGTGGGTTAACGATATAGCGGCAATGTTTTGTATGGTTGCGGGTATCCGCGATCAGCACGTGGGAGAGATCGCTTCCCGCGTAGCGCAGCATCTTCTCAACGTCGCCCACGCCTTTGTCATAAAAGAAGGTGTGCGGGACGCTGTAAACGTACTTCACGTTATCGCTGCGGAACGACTTCACGATATCGACGGTTTCGTTGTTCTCTTCGCAGAAGTCCCACGGATGCGCCTGAATTTCAACGCGGATGCCTTCGCGCTCAAAAATCGGCAGCAGCTCTTCCATGGAGCGATAGAACATCTCATCGCAAATCTCCGGCTGGTTAGGATCGCCGGAAAACTCGGTGTTGATCACCTGTACACCCATTTCAACCGCGATTTCGATCAGCCGTTTCCAGTTTTTCACTGCCGCCTGACGGCGCAGCTCATCCGGACCGGACCAGCGATAGACGCAGATAAACGAAGAGAGCTCCACGCCGGTATCGCGCAGCGCCTGCTTGTACTCAGCCATAATTTCCCGGCTGGCCCGCGGGTGCTTGTAGAACGGGTTGATCTGCGGGTGCGGCGATTGCTCAATGTATTTGTAGCCCCATTCGGCCACCTGGTGGACCATGCGGGTAACCCCGAGGTCTTTAATAACATCAACGTCAAAAGCAATTTTCATCGTCGTTACCTGTGCAAAGAAGTTCCGTCAGCAAAGCGGGATTAGCGTTTGTAGAATGCCGGGCATTCAGGCAGCGTCACCTCAACCGGGTCGCTGGTTCCCTGCGCTTTGATACAGGCGTCGGCAGCGACGGACGCCGCGTAGCCATCCCACGCCGATGGGCCATGCAGCTGGCCGGCCTGAACATCATTGATAAAGGCCTGCAGCTCAACGTCATACGCTTTGATAAAGCGATCCTTCCAGTCGGTCAGAATAGCGGTCGACAGGTTAGCGGCTTTGCGCATCTGCACGGCCGACGGCTCAGGCAGGCGGGCAATTCCGGTTTCCCCTACTACTTCACACTGGATGTCATAGCCGTACTGGCAGTTCACAAAGACCTCCACATCGATCAGCGTGCCTTTTTTGGTTTCAAACGACACGATCTGCGGGTCTTTCAGGCGCGCATGGGTGTGGGACGTGGAGCGCGGGAAGCGCACCTGCACGGAGCGATAGTCGTCATTCAGCAGCCAGCGCAGCACATCCAACTCGTGAATCAGGGTGTTGGTGATCGCCATATCGGTGGTGTAGTTCTCGCCCACCGACTGGTTGCGGTGCGCGCAGCGCAGCATCAGCGGCGCGCCGATGTCGCCGTCATCGATCACTTTTTTCAGCGCCAGATAGCCTTCGTCGTAAGGGCGCATAAATCCAACCTGCACCAGGCGGCGACCGGCTTTCATTTCCGCATCAACGATACGGCGGCAGCCTTCCGCGCTCATCGCCAGTGGCTTCTCGCAGAACACCGGCTTCCCAGCGGCGATGGCGGCCAGCGTGTACTCTTCGTGGGTGGGGTCCCATGAGGTGACCAGAATGGCATCCACATCGCTGGCCTTAATCACGTCATGACCGTCGGCGTACACTTCGGCATGCACGCCCGGCAGCGCAACCGCGGCGCGCGCGTTCTCTTCGTTGATGTCCGAAACCGCCACTACCGTGGCTCCCTGCAGTACCTGAGTGCAACGACGGATATGTTCTTTACCGATAGCGCCGGCACCGATGACACCTAATTTGAGTGACATAGTTGGTTTTCTCCCGAGATTTGTAGGGTTCAGGGTTTGTGTTCTGTTTTAGTAATCCCGCGCCTGAGCGCGTTTTTCATTGATCATTTGCGCCACTTTGCGGATCCGTTCGGAGAGCGCAGACTGCGCGACGCCGACGTTCCACCAGCTGCCGTATTTGTGCACCATGGTTTTCGGCAGCACTTTAATGTCTATCAGGGTGCTGACGGTTTCGCGGCGCGCGGCGTCCAGCGCGTGGCGTAGTTCTTCTAGCGTCGTGACGCGCCAGGTTTTACAGCCGTAGCCGGCAGCGACAGTGGCGAAATCTACCGGCACCAGGCCGCCCTGCAGCTGGCCCGATTCGGCGCAGCGGAAGCGGAACTCGGTGCCGAAGCTGTCCATCCCGTGCTCCATTTGCAGGTTGTTAATGCAGCCGTTGGCCATGTTGTCGAGCAGCACGATGTTGATCTTCGCGCGCTCCTGTAGGGAGGTCACCAGCTCGGAGTGCAGCATCATGAACGAGCCGTCGCCGACCAGCGAATAGACCTCGCTTTGCGGCTGGGCTAACTTCACGCCCAGCGCGGCGCTGACTTCATACCCCATGCAGGAGTAGCCGTATTCAACGTGATAGGTGTTGGTGGCCCGGTTGCGCCAGACGCGCTGCAGGTCTCCCGGCAGGCTCCCCGCCGCCGCTACAATCACCGCATCCGCCGGCAGCGTTTCGTTAAGTACGCCAAGAACGCTGCTTTGCGTCAGGGTGGAGTCGGTTATCTGGCGAAATTCGCGATACACCGATTCCCGATCCAGATGGTCGTCGATTTCCGGGACGAAAGCGGTTTCCTGCCACACCGCCTGGTAAACCCGCTGGGTCTCTTTCAGCTGGCGGCTCTGCACGCTTTCAATCTGCTCGCCCCAGCCAGCCTGCCAGGATTCGCCGGACAGGGCGCCGTCCAGGGCAGTGAGGGCTTCGTGGGCATCCGCCAGCATTGGAATCCCATCCAGCTTCCAGGCATCGAAGTTGCTGACGTTAATATTGAGGAAGCGCACGCCCGGGTGCTGGAAAATCCATTTTGACGAGGTGGTGAAATCGCTGAAACGGGTGCCAAGACCGATGACTAAGTCCGCCTCTTTCGCCAACAGGTTCGCCGCCAGGCAGCCGGTTTCGCCGACGCCGCCCACGTTATACGGATGCGAAGAGACAACGCTGCCTTTACCCGCCTGGGTTTCGGCAAACGGAACGCCGTAGCGCTCGGCAAAACGGGTCAACGCCTCGCCTGCGCCGGAGTATTTCACCCCGCCGCCGCAGACGATCAGCGGCTTACGGCTGGCTTTAATCGCCGCCACGGCATCCGCCAGCTGCGCGGCGCTGGCCGGGCGGCGGTCAAGGCGGTGTACCCGACGGGTAAAGAACGACTCCGGATAATCCCAGGCTTCGCCCTGGACATCCTGCGGCAGACAAAGCGTGACCGCACCGGTTTCCGCCGGGTCGGTCAACACGCGCATGGCGTTGATGCAGGCGCTCATCAGCTGTTCCGGACGGGTGATGCGATCCCAGTATTTACTCACCGCGCGAAACGCGTCGTTAGTGGTAATGCTGAGATCGTGGCTCTGTTCGATTTGCTGCAGCACCGGATCAGGCTGGCGGGTCGCAAACACATCGCCCGGCAGCAGCAGCAGCGGGATGCGGTTGGCAGTCGCGGTGGCGGCGGCGGTAATCATGTTTGCCGCGCCGGGGCCAATGGAGGAGGTACAGGCAATAATCTGACGACGCAGGGACTGTCTGGCAAAACCGGTAGCTACATGCGCCATCCCTTGCTCGTTACGCCCCTGATAGACCCGCATTTCACCGCTATCTTGTTCAAGGGCCTGCCCCATTCCCAGCACGTTGCCGTGGCCAAAGATAGCAAAGATGCCTTTGACGAACTTATGCTCTTCGCCATCGACTTCCAGGTACTGGTTATCCAGGAACTTCACCAGCGCCTGCGCCATTGTCAGTCTCAGTTTGCCCATGTTGCCCAATCCTTATTGTTCAGTATTTGCGTGTGGGTTAGCGTTTTGCCTTGCGCAGCGATACGAGCGATGAGTCAGGAAAATCGTTAACGTCACTGGAATACTTTTGGATTATAGGCAAACATTTTTTTCATTAAATAGAAATACAGAAGAAATATTTCATTTTGCGAGAGGGATCAAACTCTCTATGCATTTCACCCGTTTCATTCGCATCCTGTATCGGGGATAACGTGCAAATTACGCGGCCCACCTCTTAATATCCCCTTAAAAATCATAGGTAAAGATAGATGTTCAACTGACGTCCGTTTAACTTTCAGCCGCTGTGCAGGATCCGAGGCAGAATGAGGCTCAGCGCGGCATAGTGGTATATCCCTCACATTTTTGGTTTTTTAATTTCGATCTAGTTTGCAAATGAAATATTTATTTCTCAAACTAAGGGTAACCAATAACCCTCAGGCTGTTTTCGGAGACGCTGTCGGCAGTCCGACTCTTCCGTACAGCAGAAATGCAAAAGGAAACCCTAGCTATGAATGCAGCAGTAAAGCGACTCGACGTCATCTGTATTGGCCGGGTGGCAGTCGATCTCTATGCCCAGCAGATTGGCGCGAGGCTGGAAGATGTCGCCAGTTTTTCTAAATACCTGGGTGGCTCTTCCGGCAACGTCGCCTTCGGCACCGCCATTCAGGGATTAAAATCGGCGATGCTCGCCCGCGTGGGCGATGAGCATAATGGCCGTTTTCTTCGCGAAACCCTGAGCCGCGCCGGCGTCGATACCGAATATCTGATCACCGATAAGCAGCGCCTGACGGCGTTAGTAATGCTGGGGATTAAAGATCAGGAGACGTTTCCGCTGATTTTTTACCGCGATAACTGCGCCGATATGGCCCTTTCGCCAGAAGATATTAAGGAAGAGTACATCGCCTCTTCCCGGGCGCTGGCGGTAACCGGCACCCACCTTTCGCACGCCAACACGCGCGAAGCGGTGCTGAAGGCGCTGGAGTACGCACGCCGTCACGGCCTGCGCACCGCGCTGGATATCGACTATCGTCCGGTGCTTTGGGGTTTAACCTCTTTAGGTGACGGTGAAACGCGTTTCATTGAATCCGGCCAGGTGACCAGCCAACTGCAGGAAGTCCTGCATCTGTTCGATTTGGTGGTCGGTACTGAAGAAGAGTTTCATATTGCCGGCGGCAGCACCGATACCCTGACCGCGCTGAAAAACGTGCGTAACGCCACGAAAGCGACGCTGGTTTGCAAGCGCGGCCCGATGGGCTGCGTGGTGCTGGAAGGCGCCATTCCCGACAGCTGGGATAGCGTGCCGCTACAGCAGGGCGTACGCGTAGACGTGCTTAACGTGCTGGGCGCGGGCGATGCCTTTATGTCCGGCCTGCTGCGCGGCTGGCTTAACGATGAAGGCTGGGAGCAGGCCTGTCGCTACGCTAACGCCTGCGGCGCGCTGGTGGTTTCACGCCACGGCTGCGCGCCCGCGATGCCGACCAAAGCCGAGCTTGACGACTATCTGTCGCGGGCAGAATCGGTCCCGCGTCCGGATATCGACGATCGCCTCAACCATCTGCATCGCGTCACCAGCCGCCGCCAGGCGTGGCCGGAGCTGTGCATTTTCGCCTTTGACCACCGTAAACAGCTGGCAGATCTGGCGCTGGAAACCGGGCGTGATGAATCCTGCATTCCGCAGCTGAAGCTGCTGCTGCTGGCGGCCGCGGAAGCCGCCGCAGACGAAGCCGGTCTTGACGGTCGCAGCGGCATCCTCGCCGATGGCACCTACGGCCAGCGCTCGCTCAATGCCATCACCGGCAAGGGCTGGTGGATTGGTCGGCCGATTGAAATGCCGAGCTCGCGCCCGCTGCGCCTGGAACATGGCAACATCGGTTCCCAGCTGATCGACTGGCCGCTGGAGCACGTGGTGAAATGCCTGGTCTTCTATCATCCGGCCGATCCCGCCGAGCTGCGCGCCGAACAGGATGCGCTGCTGCTGGAGGTCTGGCAGGCGTGCAACAAGTCCGGGCATGAGCTGCTGCTGGAAATCATCCTGCCGGAAAACGGCCCGGATAAAGATGAACGCCACTACCACGACATGCTGGAGCACTTCTATCAGCTGGGCATCCAGCCGGACTGGTGGAAGCTGCCGCCGCTGTCGAGCGCGGAATGGGAAAGGATCGGCAAACTGATCGCGCGAGAAGATAGCTGGTGCCGCGGGATCTTAATCCTCGGCCTGGACGCCCCTTCGGACCGTCTGCGCGCCGGTTTTGCCGAAGCGGCGAAGCATCCGATGATCAAAGGTTTTGCCGTAGGACGCACCATTTTTGGCCAGCCTTCACGGCGCTGGATGCAGGGCGAGCTCAGCGACGAGGCGCTAATTAACGAAGTGAAACGCAACTACCTTACGCTCATCGGCTACTGGCGAGAAGCCCGCGGCTGATTCAGCCCCCGCCCGCATCCTCTTTCGAAGATGCGGGCTTTTTTCTGGATCTTCGTGAAATGAATCGCGTATTTCATCGTTGTAAATGAAAAATTCGCTTCATTTGATACACTGGAAATTATATTCCTTTCATTTTCTCAGAGCGCAATCTATGGCCAATAATCCGACCCAACTTACCATCTTGCAGGATGAAATCAGGCGTCGCTACGACACGTTAAGCAAACGCCTGAAACAGGTAGCCCGCTATATTCTCGATAACAGCAATAGCGTGGCTTTCGACACCGTGGCCTCTATCGCGCAACAAGCTGATGTCCCCCCTTCCACGCTGATCCGCTTTGCTAACGCCTTTGGTTTTAGCGGCTTCAACGAAATGAAGCAGATGTTCAAGCAGCATCTGATGGAAGAGACGGCTAACTATACCGAGCGCGCACGTCTGTTCCGCCAGACCACGACGGATGACGCAACCCCGCCGGAAACGCCGACCGAAATCCTGAATATGTTCACCATGGTCAATACCCAGGCGCTACAGCAGCTGGCGATGCAGACCTCCGGCGACGATCTGCAGCGCGCGGTCGCACTGCTGGCGGAAGCGGAGAATATCTACGTTATTGGCCTGCGCCGCTCCTTTAGCGTCGCCTCCTATCTGACCTACGCTCTGCGCCATCTGGACCGTAAAGCATTTCTGATTGACGGTCTGGGCGGCATGTTTACCGAGCAGCTCAGCCTGGTCGGGCCGAAAGATGTCGTGGTGGCGGTGAGCTTCTCTCCGTATGCGCGGGAAGTGGTTGAACTGGTGGAGCTCGGCGCGCAGCGTAAAGCACGACAGATAGCGATTACTGACAGCCAGGTCAGCCCGCTGGCGGCCTTCAGCGACGTCTGCTTTGTGGTGCGCGAGGCGCAGGTTGATGGTTTCCGTTCGCAGGTGGCCTCGCTGTGCCTGGCCCAGACGCTGGCGGTCTCGCTGGCGCTGAACAGCAGCAAGGATGCAGAAACGAAGCAGCTGGCTTAAATTTTTCATGCCTCCCGGATGGCGACGTAAACGTCTTATCCGGGCTACTTGTCCGCAGACGACGGTAAACCCGTAGCCCGGCTAAGCGCAGCGCAAGCCGGGGATGTGCCAGAATTGCGACGACGATCTTATTCGGGCTACAGGATCAAAAAGGCCGGCTAGCGTTGCTAACCGGCCTTTTTATTATCAACCAATGTTAATCGTGGCGGGGATAATCAGGGCTGTTGATCCACTCGTGATCCTCTTCCCAGGTAAACATCCATTTGCGATCCGGACCGGCCATTACGTTCAGATAGTAGCTGTCATACCCGGCAATCGCCGCCACCGGATGGTAGCCGCGCGGCACCATGACCACATCGTGGTTGTAGGGAGCCATGCAGGCATCGAGGCTGCGATCATCGGTGTAGACGCGCTGGAAGGCAAATCCCTGCGGCGGATCGAAACGGTGAT
Source organism: Klebsiella grimontii (assembly GCF_900200035.1). Taxonomy (GTDB): domain Bacteria; phylum Pseudomonadota; class Gammaproteobacteria; order Enterobacterales; family Enterobacteriaceae; genus Klebsiella; species Klebsiella grimontii. Next base: position 141,064 of record NZ_FZTC01000010.1, on the reverse strand, counting down.
AGTAGGTCTCTTCCAGCTGGGTTTCCTGGCCCGGCAGCGCCGTATCGTGCTTGTGCGACGGCCATGAGCTGGTCGCCCCTTCCTCGGTGTAAACCTCCACCACCAGCAGGCAGTCCGCCTGCGCGCTATCCGGCAGAATATTGTGCACCAGGCGCTGGTTGCGCCCCTTACCCCGATGCTCTACGCCCACGTCCTGCGGGGAGATAACTCGAGCCGGTAAAGTTCCTTTACCCGGGGCGCTGCATACGGCCAGCTCGAGGTCTGAATCTGCCGTCACTTCGACTTTATCCTGCGGCGGCACGTAGACTGACCAGGGCGGCGTCCGCTCAAACGGCGACATACGCTGGCCGAGGTTCGGGAAATCCGCCCGCGTGGTTTTTACCGAAGCCAGGCCGGCGACCAGCACCAGGCACAGTTCGCGATCGCCGCTTTCCAGGGTGACGGTTTGTCCTTTCTTTAACATCCAGACATCAAAACCAATGTACTTCCACCCCGCGCTCTGTGGGGTGATGTGCTGAATCTGCCCTTCTTTTTTTGCTTTAGCCAGTAAAGACATGGCGCTCTCCTTCGCCGATTAGCCTAACGTCGGCATACTGAATTCAGATACGGTTTGCTGACCCTGCGGCCAGCGGACGGTGGCGGTTTTCATACGCGTATAGAAGCGCACGCCGTCCGGGCCATGCACGTTCAGTGCGCCGAATACGGAGCGTTTCCAGCCGCCAAAGCTATGGAAGGCCATGGGAACGGGTACCGGTACGTTGACCCCAACCATTCCGGCCTGGACATCATGGACAAATTCACGCGCGGTGTGGCCGTTGCTGGTAAAGACGGCGCTGCCGTTGCCGAACTCATGGCTGTTCACCAGCTCCAGCGCGCTGTGGTAATCCGCCACGCGGACAATACCCAGCACCGGGCCAAAAATCTCCTCGCGCCAGATTGTCATCTCCGGCGTGACGTTGTCGAACAGCGTTCCGCCGACGTAGTACCCCTCTTCAAACCCGGGAACCTGCGGCTTGCGGCCATCAACCACCAGCGTCGCCCCCTCGCTGACCCCTTTATCAATATATCCCAGCACTTTTTTCTGATGGGTATCGGAGACGACCGGCCCCATTTCGTTCTCCTCTTTTCCGCGCATACAGCCCGGCCCCACCTTCAGGGACTCCACCAGCGGCTTCAGGCGCGCAATCAGTTTATCCGCCGTCTCATCGCCGACGGCGACCACCACCGGCAGCGCCATGCAGCGCTCGCCCGCCGAGCCGAACGCGCCGCCCATAATGGCGTTCACGGTGGCATCCAGATCGGCATCCGGCATCACAATCGCGTGGTTTTTCGCCGCGCCAAACGCCTGTACTCGCTTGCCATAGGCGCTGGCGGTTTTATAAATATGCTCCGCCACGCCGGACGAGCCCACGAAGCTTACCGCCGCGATCCGCGGGTCCCGGTAGAGCTGCTCAGCGTCTTCATTACTGCAGTGCACCACGTTAAAGACGCCATCCGGCAGCCCTGCTTCTTTCAGCAATTCCGCCAGACGCACCGCGGCGGTCGGCGCCAGCGCTGGCGGCTTGAGGACAAAGCTGTTGCCGCAGGCCAGCGCCAGCGGGAACATCCACATCGGCACCATCGCCGGGAAGTTGAACGGCGTAATGCCCGCCACCACGCCCAGCGGCTGCATCAGCGAATAGCTATCAACGCCGGTGCCGACATCCGATGAGAACTCCCCTTTAATCAGATGCGGAATACCGCAGGCAAACTCGACGACTTCCATGCCGCGCGTCAGCTCACCCATCGCGTCGGAAAACACTTTACCGTGCTCGCTGACGATAATCCCCGCCAGCTCTTCAGCATGCTGTTCCAGTAACATTTTAAAATTGAACATCACGCGCGCGCGGCGCAGCGGCGTGGTGCGCGACCAGCTCTCAAAAGCATCACGCGCCACCTGAATGGCGTCAGAGACTTCCTGCGCGGTCGATAACGTGACTTCGCGGACCACTTTGCCCGTCGCGGGGTCGAATACCGGCATTGTTTTGTTGCTGCCGCTGGTAACGGTTTTCCCGCCAATAAAGTTTCCTGTGATAGTCATGCTCTCGCCTCATCTGTATGGGGTATCGGGGGCCAACGCAGTACGGCCCATTACTGGATCTGCTGTGCTATAACCGTAGTAAAATGAAATTAATATTTCAATATTGATAGCTAATGAAATTCAATTTTGGTGACGATGGTCGCAATTTATTGTAAGGAAACGCCGCCTTGCGCGCTAAAGTCCGATAAAAAGAGATTAGACGTAGCGCCTCCTGGAACCAGCAGCAATGAAAGCACAACAGAAAAATATTTTGCGAGTCGGCTCAAAAAACCGCCATTTCATACATTGCTAATTTTGGAATAAATGTTTTGACTATGAGGCATTCGAACGAATTCGATCCCTACGTTTCAGGAGAGTCAAAATGGCTATTGCATCGCAACGTTTCTGCATCAACCGCAAGATCGCCCCGTCACTCAGCATTGAGGCCTTTTTCCGGCTGGTGAACAGCCTCGGGCTGAACAAAGTCGAGCTACGTAACGACCTCCCCAGCGGAAAAGTAACCGACGACCTGAGCCATCAGCAGGTGCGGGAGTTGGCTGACCGCTACCATATTGAGATCCTCACGATCAACGCGGTCTACCCCTTCAACTGCCGCACCGCAGAGGTTCGTAGCCTGACGGAGTCATTGTTAAAAGAAGCCAAAGCCGTTGGCGCCAAATCGCTGGTGCTGTGCCCGCTGAACGATGGTACCGAGGTTCCGGCGAGCGAAACCCTTAACGCCCTGCGCGACCTGGCGCCGCTATTCGCCTTCTACGGCATTCAGGGGCTGGTGGAACCGCTCGGTTTCCCGCAGAGCTCGCTGCGCTCCTCGGCGCAGGCGCAAACGCTAATCCACGACGCGCGGGTGCCGTTTAAGCTGCTGATCGATACCTTCCATCATCATCTTTATCCGCAGGCGGAGCAGGAGTTTAACCAGGTGGATATCGGCGAAATCGGTCTGGTCCATCTTTCCGGCGTAGAGGATACCCGCCCGCGCGAAGCTCTTACCGACAATGAGCGCATCATGCTGAGCGCAAAAGACCAGCTGCAAAGCTGCGAGCAGGTCAAAAACCTGGAGGCGCGCGGCTATCAGGGCGTGTATGCGTTCGAGCCCTTCGCGCCGGAGCTGGCAAACTGGAGCGAAGGCGATATCCGCCGCGAAATCGAGCAGAGCATCGCGTTAATTCAGCGCCACTGCGCCTGAAGCGAATAAGCGAAGGCGCGCATGATTTCCCTCCTTTTGTCATCAGGTTGCCTATACTCGCAGCAGGATAAATGGAGAAATCGATCATGAGCGCACCTCTGCTGATTGCCCGCACGCTAGATAAACAGCTGCATTTACTGCCCGCTATGGCCAACCGCCACGGCTTAATTACCGGCGCCACGGGGACCGGTAAAACCGTCACCCTGCAAAAGCTGGCGGAGTCGTTCTCGGAGATCGGCGTTCCGGTATTTATGGCCGATGTGAAAGGCGACCTCACCGGTATCGCCGAGTCGGGCCAAAGTTCGGAAAAGCTGCAGGCGCGTCTGGAAAAAATCGGCGCAACGGACTGGCAGCCGCACGCCAATCCGGTGGTGCTATGGGATATTTTCGGCGAAAAAGGCCACCCGGTGCGCGCCACGGTTTCCGATCTCGGGCCGCTGCTGCTGGCGCGCCTGCTCAACCTCAATGAGGTTCAGTCCGGGGTGCTGAATATCATCTTCCGTATCGCCGACGATCGCGGGCTGCTGCTGCTCGACTTTAAAGACCTGCGCGCCATTACCCAATACATTGGCGACAACGCCAAAGCGTTTCAGAACCAGTACGGCAATATCAGCAGCGCCTCCGTTGGGGCGATTCAGCGCGGGTTACTTACCCTTGAGCAGCAGGGCGCGGAGCACTTTTTCGGCGAACCTATGCTCGATATTCAGGACTGGATGCGCGTCGACGCTGAGGGTAAAGGGGTGATTAATATCCTGAGCGCCGAGAAGCTCTACCAGATGCCGAAGCTGTACGCCGCCAGCCTGCTGTGGATGCTCTCAGAGCTTTACGAACGGCTGCCGGAGGCCGGCGACCAGGAGAAGCCAAAGCTGGTCTTTTTCTTTGATGAAGCGCATCTGCTGTTTAACGATGCGCCGCAGGTGCTGCTGGATAAAATCGAGCAGGTTATCCGCCTGATTCGCTCTAAGGCCGTCGGTGTTTATTTCGTTTCGCAAAACCCGGCGGACATTCCCGATGCGGTACTCGGTCAACTGGGCAATCGCGTGCAGCACGCTCTGCGCGCCTTCACGCCGAAAGATCAAAAAGCGGTAAAAACCGCCGCGCAAACCATGCGCGCGAATCCGGCGTTCAGTACCGAACAGGCGATCCAGGAGCTGGGCACGGGGGAGGCGCTGATCTCCTTTCTTGATGAGAAAGGCAGCCCTTCAATAGTGGAACGCGCAATGGTTATCGCCCCCTGCTCGCGTATGGGGCCGGTCACCGATGACGAACGTAACGGACTGCTTAACCACTCGTCGCTGTACGGGAAATATGAAGAAGAGATCGACCGTGAATCGGCCTTTGAAATGCTGCAACAGGGCGTTCAGAGCATAACGGAGCAACAGCAGTCGCCGCCGGTAAAAGGCCAGCAAAACGGCGAGGACGACGGCCTGCTCGGCGGATTAAAAGACATTCTGTTCGGTACCACCGGGCCGCGCGGTGGCAAACGCGACGGTATCGTACAAACGGCAGCCAAGAGCGCGGTGCGTCAGGTGACCAACCAGATAGTCAGGGGAATGCTGGGAAGCTTGCTTGGCGGGCGGAAACGCTAAAAAAACGCCCCCTTTCTGACTTCAGGAAGGGGGCGCGTTACGTCAGGATTTGCGCATCATCAGCCAGAGGCTCAGCAAGAAGAAGCTGGCGCTCGGCAGCAGCGCGCCGATAATCGGCGGAATGCCGTATACCAGGGTTAGCGGGCCGAAAATCTGGTCCAGCACGTAGAAGATGAAGCCGAAGCTGATCCCGGTCACTACCCTGACGCCCATTGGCACGCTACGCAGCGGGCCAAAGATAAACGACAGCGCCATCAGCATCATCACCGCCACCGACAGCGGCTGGAAGATTTTGCTCCACATATTGAGCTGATAGCGGCCCGGATCCTGACCGCTGGACTTCAGATAGGTGACATAGTTGTGCAGGCCGCTGATGGACAGTGCGTCCGGGTCCAGCGCCACCACGCCGAGCTTATCCGGGGTCAGGTTGGTCTTCCAGGTCCCGCTGACCGTCTGCGTTCCGGTGACCTGTTTCGGATCGGTCAGGTTGGATTCATCCACCTGCGACAGCCGCCAGAGCTTATTCTCGGTATCGAATTTGGCCGACGCGGCATAGCGAACGGACTGCAGGCGGCGCTGGTCGTTAAAGGCGTAGATGCTCACTCCGCCCAGCTCATCGCTGCCTTTTACCCGCTCGATATACACAAAGTTATGGCCGTCTTTCGCCCACAGCCCCTGCTGCGTGGAAAGCAGCGACCCACCGTACATCTGCTGAGCACGATAGTTACGCGCCATCTGCTCGCCCTGCGGGGCAACCCACTCGCCTATCGCCATGGTCAGCAGCACCAGCGGAATCGCGGTTTTCATCACCGACAGCGCCACCTGCAGGCGGGTAAAGCCGGAAGCCTGCATCACCACCAGTTCGCTGCGCTGCGCCAGCATCCCCAGCCCCAGCAGCGCGCCGAGCAGCGCCGCCATCGGGAAGAAGATTTGGATATCTTTCGGCACACTGAGAATCGTGTAGATTCCGGCCCCCAGCGCATCATAGTTGCCCTGCCCGGCCTTTTTCAGCTGGTCGACAAACTTGATGATGCCGGAGAGGGAAACCAGCATGAACAGGGTCATCATGATGGTGTTGAAAATCGTCTTACCGATATAACGGTCAAGTACCCCAAACGCCTGCATCACGCCGCTCCTTTGTTAAAACGGGCACGGAAGCGGCGCATCGGCACCGTATCCCACAGGTTCAACAGCACGGCCAACGCGAAATAGAGCAGGTTTACCGCCCACATCCAGATCATCGGGTCCATTTTGCCTTTACCGCCGCTCGATTTAATCGACGTTTGCAGCAGGAAGAACACCAGATAGAGCAGCATCGCCGGCAGCATCGACAGCACGCGGCCCTGGCGCGGGTTCACCACGCTAAGCGGCACCACCATCAGCGCCATGATGAACACCGTCGCGACCAGCGTGAAGCGCCAGTGCAGCTCCGCCCGGGCGCGATCGGTATCGGTACGCCACAGGGTGCGCATATCCATCTGCTCGGTATCGTTCGGATCGGATGCCACGGCCTGATGGCCGACTATCGCCTGATAGTTTTTGAAGTCAGTAATGCGGAAGTCGCGCAGCATCGCGGTGCCTTCAAAGCGGGTGCCCTGATTCATGGTCACCACCTGCGAGCCGTCTTTACGCAGCGAGAGCTCGCCGGTATCCGCGACAACCACCGACGGGCGCGCGTTGCCTCGCGGCCGCAGCTGAGCGAGGAAAACGTCGCTGAAGCGGTTGCCGTTGACGTTCTCAATAAACAGCACCGCGCTGCCGTCGCTGGCCTGCTGGAACTGGCCCTGAGCCAGCGCCGCCATGCCGGGGTTCGCTTTCGCTTCCGCCAGCACTTCATCCTGGTGACGAGAAGACCAGGGGCCGGCCCACATCACATTGACCGCCGCGACGATGCCCGTAAAGAGCGCCAGAATCATGGCGGCTTTCACCAGCACGGCCTTGCTCAGGCCGCAGGCGTGCATCACCGTGATTTCGCTTTCGGTATACAGTTTGCCCAGCGTCATCAGCAGCCCGAGGAATAAGCTCAGGGGCAGAATGAGCTGCGCCATTTCAGGTACGCCCAGCCCTAACAGCGAGAGCACCAGATTGGTCGGGATATCGCCATCAACAGCGGCGCCGAGGATCCTGACCAGTTTCTGACAGAAGAAAATGAGTAGCAGGATGAATAGGATCGCCAACTGGCTTTTCAGCGTCTCACGAACCAGATATCTTATGATTATCACTATAAATACGCCCGTAAAAACCCGTTTTATTGCAGGAAAATTGCTTGTTTCATGGCTTAAACGTCATTTATTCTCTTTGGTCGTCGAAAACATCGCTAAGATTAAATGACTCGCTGGTTCTGCGTATCAGGATCTTTTCTGACGAACCAAGGCCGTAATAACGTTAAGATTAACACGAAGTCACCACAACAGCGGACATGAGTTACGAAAGCTTTCAATTCTATCCGTAGCCACCGTCGTTGTCTTTAAGATTCAGGAGCGTAGTGCATGGAGTTCAGTGTAAAAAGCGGTAGCCCGGAGAAGCAGCGGAGCGCCTGTATCGTGGTCGGCGTCTTTGAACCACGGCGCCTCTCCCCCATCGCCGAACAGCTTGATAAAATTAGCGACGGTTATATCAGCGCCCTGCTGCGTCGCGGCGAGCTTGAAGGCAAACCTGGCCAGACTTTATTGCTGCACCATGTGCCGAACATTCTGTCGGAGCGCATTCTGCTTATTGGCTGCGGTAAAGAGCGCGAGCTGGATGAGCGTCAATACAAGCAGGTCATTCAGAAAACTATCAATACGCTGAATGATACTGGCTCGATGGAAGCCGTCTGCTTCCTGACTGAGCTGCACGTCAAAGGCCGCAATAACTACTGGAAAGTGCGTCAGGCGGTCGAGACCGCCAAAGAGACGCTGTACAGCTTTGACCAGTTGAAAACCAACAAAAGCGAGCCGCGCCGCCCGCTGCGTAAAATGGTTTTCAACGTCCCGACCCGTCGCGAGCTGACCAGCGGCGAACGCGCCATTCAGCACGGTCTGGCGATTGCCGCCGGTATTAAAGCGGCAAAAGATCTCGGCAATATGCCGCCAAACATCTGTAACGCTGCCTATCTGGCTTCTCAGGCGCGCCAGCTGGCCGATACCTACAGTAAGAACGTCATTACCCGCGTTATCGGCGAACAGCAGATGAAAGAGCTGGGAATGAACTCTTATCTGGCGGTCGGCAACGGTTCGCAGAACGAATCACTGATGTCGGTTATCGAATACAAAGGCAGCCCGGCGGAGGATGCGCGTCCTATCGTGCTGGTCGGTAAAGGCCTGACCTTTGACTCCGGCGGCATCTCCATCAAGCCAGCCGAAGGCATGGACGAGATGAAATACGATATGTGCGGCGCGGCGGCGGTGTACGGCGTAATGCGCATGGTGGCAGAACTTCAGCTGCCGCTGAACGTTGTCGGCGTGCTTGCCGGATGTGAAAACATGCCGGGCGGTCGCGCCTACCGACCAGGCGACGTGTTGACCACGATGTCCGGGCAAACGGTTGAAGTGCTGAACACCGATGCCGAAGGGCGTCTGGTGCTGTGCGATGTGCTGACCTACGTCGAGCGCTTCGAGCCGGAGACGGTAATCGACGTGGCGACGCTGACCGGCGCCTGCGTGATAGCGCTGGGCCATCACATCACCGGCCTGATGTCGAACCACAATCCGCTGGCCCACGAGCTGATCGGCGCCTCCGAACTGGCGGGCGATCGCGCATGGCGTCTGCCGCTTGGCGACGAGTTCCAGGAACAGCTGGAGTCTAACTTCGCCGATATGGCGAACATCGGCGGCCGTCCAGGCGGAGCGATTACCGCGGGCTGCTTCCTGGCGCGCTTTACCCGCAAGTACAACTGGGCGCACCTGGATATCGCCGGTACCGCGTGGCGTTCCGGGAAAGCCAAAGGCGCGACCGGTCGTCCGGTGGCGATGCTGTCGCAGTTCCTGCTCAACCGCGCTGGATTTACCGGCGAAGAGTGATGCAACGTGCCGGGTGTACCCGGCCTACTAACGACAGTACACCGTAGGCCGGGTCCACCCGGCTTAAGCATTTAAAGTCATCACAAGAAGCCCCATATATGAAAAACGCAACGTTCTACCTTCTGGACAACGACACACAACAAGACGGTCTGAGCGCCGTTGAACAACTGGTGTGTGACATTGCCGCAGAACGTTGGCGCAGCGGCAAGCGAGTGCTCATCGCCTGCGAAGATGAGCAGCAGGCCATTCGTCTGGACGAGGCGCTGTGGGCGCGGCCAGCGGAAAGTTTTGTTCCGCATAATCTGGCGGGAGAAGGTCCGCGCGGCGGCGCGCCGGTGGAGATCGCCTGGCCGCAAAAGCGCAACAGTAGCCCGCGGGATATACTGATTAGCCTGCGGCTAAACTTTGCAGATTTTGCCACCGCTTTCACAGAAGTGATAGACTTCGTCCCTTATGAAGATTCTTTGAAACAACTGGCGCGCGAACGTTATAAAGCGTACCGCATGGCTGGTTTCAACCTGAACACGGCAACCTGGAAATAATGGAAAAGACATACAACCCCCAAGATATCGAACAGCCGCTTTACGAGCACTGGGAAAAGCAGGGCTATTTCAAGCCTAACGGCGATGAAAGCAAAGAGTCCTTCTGCATCATGATCCCGCCGCCGAACGTCACCGGCAGTTTGCATATGGGTCATGCCTTCCAGCAAACCATCATGGATACCATGATTCGCTACCAGCGCATGCAGGGTAAAAACACCCTGTGGCAGGCCGGTACCGACCACGCGGGTATCGCTACCCAGATGGTGGTTGAGCGTAAGATTGCCGCCGAAGAAGGTAAAACCCGCCACGACTACGGTCGCGACGCCTTTATCGATAAAATCTGGCAGTGGAAAGCGGAGTCCGGCGGCACCATTACCCGCCAGATGCGCCGCCTGGGCAACTCCGTGGACTGGGAGCGCGAGCGCTTTACCATGGACGAAGGCCTGTCCAACGCCGTCAAAGAAGTCTTTGTCCGCCTGTATAAAGAAGATCTGATCTACCGCGGCAAGCGCCTGGTCAACTGGGACCCGAAACTGCGCACCGCTATCTCCGATCTGGAAGTGGAAAACCGCGAGTCTAAAGGCTCGATGTGGCATATCCGCTATCCGCTGGCCGACGGCGCGAAAACCGCTGACGGTAAAGATTATCTGGTCGTTGCCACCACCCGCCCGGAAACCGTGCTGGGCGATACCGGCGTGGCCGTTAACCCGGAAGACCCGCGCTATAAAGATCTTATTGGCAAATTCGTGATCCTGCCGCTGGTTGACCGCCGCATTCCGATCGTTGGCGATGAACACGCCGATATGGAAAAAGGCACCGGCTGCGTGAAGATCACCCCGGCGCACGACTTTAACGACTATGAAGTCGGTAAGCGTCACGCCCTGCCGATGATCAACATTCTGACCTTTGACGGCGATATCCGCGAAACCGCGGAAGTTTACGATACCAAAGGCAACGAGTCTGACGTCTACTCAAACGCCATCCCGACGGAGTTCCAGAAGCTGGAGCGCTTTGCCGCGCGTAAAGCGGTGGTTGCCGCTATCGATGCCCTGGGCCTGCTGGACGAGATCAAACCGCACGACCTGACCGTCCCGTACGGCGACCGCGGCGGCGTGGTGATCGAACCGATGCTGACCGACCAGTGGTACGTGCGCGCCGACGTGCTGGCAAAACCGGCGGTAGAGGCGGTTGAGAACGGCGATATCCAGTTCGTGCCGAAGCAGTACGAAAACATGTATTTCTCCTGGATGCGCGATATTCAGGACTGGTGCATCTCCCGCCAGCTGTGGTGGGGTCACCGCATCCCGGCATGGTACGACAACGACGGCAACGTCTACGTTGGCCGCACCGAGGACGAAGTACGTCAGGAAAATAACCTCGGCGCCGACGTGGCGCTGCGCCAGGACGAAGACGTTCTCGATACCTGGTTCTCCTCCGCGCTGTGGACCTTCTCCACCCTCGGCTGGCCGGAAAATACCGATGCCCTGCGCCAGTTCCACCCAACCAGCGTGATGGTTTCCGGCTTCGATATCATCTTCTTCTGGATTGCCCGCATGATCATGATGACCATGCACTTCATCAAAGATGAAAACGGCAAGCCGCAGGTGCCGTTTAAAACCGTCTACATGACCGGCCTGATCCGCGATGACGAAGGCCAGAAGATGTCCAAATCGAAGGGCAACGTTATCGACCCGCTGGATATGGTCGACGGCATTTCCCTGCCGGAGCTGCTGGAAAAACGCACCGGTAACATGATGCAGCCGCAGCTGGCGGAAAAAATCGCCAAACGCACCGAGAAACAGTTCCCGAACGGCATTGAGCCGCACGGCACCGACGCCCTGCGCTTTACCCTGGCGGCGTTGGCCTCTACCGGCCGCGATATCAACTGGGATATGAAGCGTCTGGAAGGTTACCGTAACTTCTGTAACAAGCTGTGGAACGCCAGCCGCTTTGTGCTGATGAACACCGAAGATCAGGATTGCGGCTTTAACGGCGGCGAGATGACCCTGTCGCTGGCGGACCGCTGGATCCTCGCGGAATTCAACCAGACCGTCAAAGCCTACCGCGAGGCGCTGGACGGCTTCCGTTTCGATATCGCCGCGGGCATTCTGTATGAGTTCACCTGGAACCAGTTCTGCGACTGGTATCTGGAGCTGACCAAGCCGGTGATGACCGGCGGTTCCGAGTCTGAGCTGCGCGGCACCCGCCACACGCTGGTAACCGTTCTGGAAGGTCTGCTGCGCCTGGCGCACCCGATTATCCCATTCATCACCGAGACCATCTGGCAGCGCGTGAAGGTCATTTGCGGTATCACTGCCGATACCATCATGCTGCAGCCGTTCCCGCAGTACGATGCGTCTCAGGTTGACGAAGCGGCGCTGGCCGATACCGAATGGCTGAAGCAGGCGATCGTCGCCGTGCGTAACATCCGTGCGGAAATGAACATCGCCCCAGGTAAGCCGCTGGAGCTGCTGCTGCGCGGTTGCAGCGAAGCCGCGGTTCGTCGCGTGAACGACAACCGTAGCTTCCTGCTGAACCTGGCGCGTCTGGAAAGCATCACCGTGCTGCCCGCCGATGATAAAGGCCCGGTTTCGGTGGCCAAAATTATCGACGGCGCCGAGCTGCTGATCCCGATGGCTGGTCTTATCAACAAAGAAGATGAGCTGGCGCGCCTCGCGAAAGAAGTGACAAAAATCGAAGGCGAGATTGGCCGCATCGAAAGCAAACTCTCCAACGAAGGCTTTGTGGCGCGCGCGCCGGAAGCGGTGATCGCCAAAGAGCGTGAGAAGCTGGAAGGTTACGCAGAAGCGAAAGCGAAGCTGATTGAGCAGCAGGCGGTTATCGCCGCGCTGTAATTCACTCGCCCCTTATCCCATCCGGGTAAGGGGCGTTTTCTGTGAAAGATCCTCGCTTGCACTCTCCCCTTCCGCAATGTTATTAACAACATTATCCGTCATCATTTTGCAATGAGTCTTCACATGAATACGAGCGCAACCCTACCGCTAACCCTGCGCCGCATCACGGCTAATGATAATCCGGCGATAGCTAACGTTATCCGCCAGGTTTCCGCCGAATATGGTCTGACCGCCGATAAAGGCTATACGGTCGCCGATCCGAATCTGGATCAACTCTATGAGCTTTATAGCCAACCGGGTTCCGCCTATTGGGTCGTTGAGCTGAATGGTGAAGTGGTTGGCGGCGGCGGCGTGGCGCCGCTCTCCTGCAGCGAGCCCGATATCTGCGAACTGCAGAAAATGTATTTTATGACCTCCGCGCGCGGCCGGGGGCTGGCGAAAAAGCTGGCGCTGATGGCCCTGGATTACGCCCGTGAACAAGGTTTCAAACGCTGCTATCTGGAAACCACCGCCTTCCTTAAAGAAGCGGTCGGTTTATATGAGCATCTCGGCTTTGAGCATATCGACGGGCCGCTGGGCTGCACCGGCCACGTTGACTGCGAAGTCACGATGCTGAAAGTATTGTAGCTCCTGAGTGTTCCTTGTACCGGCCACAGCATCAGACAAAGACCACAACGCTAATCGGTGATGGGCGCAGGCCGCTGCGGTGAAGCTGCGGCCTGGCGCTCAGACCGGCACGCCGCTGTGAAAACGAAACTCCGCTTCAGGCGCGTTAATTAACGCCGCTTCCGCCTCGCCAAGCTGGCGCACGCGTTCGCTGATATCGTCCGCGGCAATCCTCTGCGCTGAGTCCAGATAGTCCTGATAGTGGCGCGCTTCGGAGCGCAGCAGCGACAGATAAAACTTCTGCAAATCGTCATCCAGCCATGGCGCCAGCGCGGCAAAACGCTCGCAGGAACGGGCTTCAATGTAGGCGCCGCAAATCAGTTTATCGATCAGCATCACCGGTTCGTGAGAACGCACTTCCCGACGCAGCCCGCGGGCGTAATTGCTGGCGGTGATTTTGACGTAGGGAATATCGCGGGAAAGCATGATTTCGCGCACCTGCCAGAAGTGATGCAGCTCCTCTTTGATCAGCAAAATCATGCTGTCGAGCAGCTGACGTCCCCAGGGATCGTCGGTCTGCGGCATGGCGCTTTTGTTTATCTGCTTATGCAGCGCGACGAAATCCGGCTCCGGGCCCCAGCGGTAAGTGAAGTCCTCATAGGGCTTCAGGCAGGCCAGCAGCTCATCGGCGCCGTCTTTATCCGCGACGTATCGACGTACCAGCAGCATGGCGTTTTGCGCCGCTTTCAGCTCGCACACCATATGGTCGGTCAACAGCAGCGGAAGATTTTCCGGTTTACGGGCTTCATCAATCCACGCCTGAGGAGTTGGGCAATGCAGAAAACCTAAAATCGGGGCGAGTATTTGCGGGTAATCCATTAAAATTCCTTGCTATACGGCGGCATAACGCACCGCCGTATACCTCTGCTACCTAGTGGCGAACGCCGTCGTCGTCTTCATCAACGAGATCTTCGTCGTCATCGCCTTCTTCGTCTTCCCCGTTAGGATCTTCGTAGTAGGTGCCCCAGCCGTCGTATTCCACGTCGTATTTTTCCGCCAGCGTCATCAGCTGCTCAACCTGGGCATCGATCAGCTCGGCATTCAGCGCGGATTCGCTGAGGATATCGCAGCAAATAACGGTATCGCCCTCTTCCACTTCCAGCTCTTCTGGCTCAGTCACTTCATAGCCCAGCTTGAAGGCTTCTACCGCCACTTTCTCCAGCGTTTCGAAATCATCGGCGGAGAGATGGTGCTCAATGGTATACAGCGCGTCCGGATCGCTGCCGTCTTCGAGCAGCTCTTCAATAATCAGACGCGTTTCTTCACGCTGTTCTTCCAGTAATTCCGGGTTGGCCATGGCTCGTTCCTCATAATGTGTCGCAGATGCTTCTATTGTCACATACCGCCGTGATTGCCTCCACCTTCTGAGCGAAAGATTTATGACACGGGGTTGCAAATGAATATTCATACATATAAAGTGAATTTTAATTCAACAAATGGTCTAAGCCATGTGAGGGAACCATGTCCGCGTTTTATCAGAAGCATTTTTTAAAGTTGCTTGATTTTACTCCTGCAGAAATTACCGCCCTGCTTGAACTGGCGGCCAGGCTCAAAGCTGATAAGAAAAACAATATCGAAATTCAGCATCTCACCGGCAAAAACATCGCGCTCATCTTCGAAAAAGACTCTACCCGCACCCGATGCTCTTTCGAAGTTGCCGCATTTGACCAGGGCGCTCGCGTCACGTATCTCGGACCAAGCGGCAGCCAGATTGGCCACAAAGAGTCGATTAAAGACACCGCCCGCGTGCTGGGACGCATGTACGACGGTATTCAATATCGCGGTCATGGCCAGGAAGTGGTGGAAACTCTTGCCGAATATGCCGGCGTTCCGGTCTGGAACGGCCTGACCAATGAATTCCACCCTACTCAGCTGCTGGCGGACCTGCTGACCATGCAAGAGCACCTGCCGGGCAAAGCCTTTAACCAGATGACCCTGGTCTACGCCGGCGACGCGCGGAATAATATGGGCAACTCCATGCTCGAAGCCGCCGCGCTGACCGGTCTGGATCTGCGTCTGGTCGCGCCAACGGCCTGCTGGCCGGAAGAGAAGCTGGTCGAGCAGTGCCGGACGCTGGCGCAGAAAAACGGCGGCAATATTACGCTGACCGAAGATATCGCCGCGGGCGTGAAGGGCGCTGACTTTATCTATACCGACGTCTGGGTATCGATGGGCGAAGCCAAAGAGAAGTGGGCTGAGCGTATCGCGCTGCTGCGCGCGTATCAGGTGAATAGCGAGATGATGGCGCTGACCGGCAATCCGCAGGTGAAATTCCTCCACTGCCTGCCCGCATTCCACGACGACCAGACCACGCTCGGCAAACAGATGGCGGCGGAGTACGGCCTGCACGGCGGGATGGAAGTGACCGACGAGGTATTTGAATCCGCGGCCAGCATCGTTTTCGATCAGGCGGAAAACCGCATGCATACCATCAAAGCGGTGATGGTGGCGACGCTGGGTAAGTAAGCGTTCTCACGATATTTCCCCGGATTGCGCTGCGCTTATCCGGGCTATCCGCCGCCAAACCGCACGGATCTGTAGCCCGGGCAAGGTGCCAGCCGCAGCCCGTGGGCGTTCCCGGAGGCGGCGCTTGACGCGCCTGTCCGGGCTACCGGACCGCAACAACCATAGCCTCGGCGAGCAGCCCGGGATATTTTTTACGCCATCAGCATCTTCACAACCGCTTTGCGCACCTTCGCCGGCGTGCCGACGGCGCACAGCGGCTTATGCACTTCGCCGGGATAGAACACCACAAAGTCGCCTTCGCTGAGGATGACGGTTTTTTCCTGCGCCCCCTCCGCCAGGAAGGCGATGTCTTTATCCGCCAGCCAGTTGGTATCCGGCGCACCGGCGGGAAGAACGCTAAAGGTCATGCCCTCCTGGCCTTTGAGTACAATCTGGATGTCGAGGTAACGGGCGTGATACTCGGCGCGGCGGTCAGCCATCGGCTCGGTGGTATCTTCGGATATGAGATAGAACAGATTGTTGCCGTCAATATCATGTTTACCCAGCGGCGTCGCGTCGGTGACGTGGGCCTTAACGTGTTCGATAGCTTCGCGCAGAGACGCCGGCAGCCAGCTCTGCAGATGGTGAATGTTCCCAACGATCATAATAACCTCTGATTATAAAACAGCTTTTCATTTTCCGTTTTATACCCCCCTTCGCACTGCCATACCACCTCTTTTTCAGGGTTTTTTGCATTACCGCACTCTTCTCCAGGCAAACGTTTACCTTTTGTGGATTAATCGCTTGATCCGAAAATTGAGCTGCGTATAATGCCACCCGTTTTGCCGGGAGGAATTATGGTTCAGTGTGTACGACATCGCGTCTTACCGCGTCTGAAAACAGGCGCTGGCCTGCCGTTTTTTCTTTCCGTTGCATCCGTATTCGTAAAGCCCCTTATTTAAGGGGCTTTTTTTTTGCCCAGGCGTCAGGAGATAAACATGGCTAATCCGCTGTATCAAAAACATATCATTTCTATAAACGATCTCAGCCGCGAAGACCTTGAACTGGTACTGGCAACCGCAGCAAAGCTCAAAGCCCATCCACAGCCTGAGCTGCTGAAGCATAAAGTGATTGCCAGCTGCTTTTTTGAAGCGTCGACCCGCACCCGCCTGTCGTTTGAAACCTCGATGCACCGCCTGGGCGCCAGCGTGGTCGGTTTCTCAGACAGCAGCAACACCTCGCTGGGCAAAAAAGGCGAAACCCTGGCCGATACCATCTCGGTCATCAGCACCTATGTCGATGCCATCGTTATGCGCCACCCGCAGGAAGGCGCGGCGCGCCTGGCGACCGAGTTCTCCGGCGGTATTCCGGTACTCAACGCCGGCGACGGCGCGAATCAGCATCCGACGCAGACCCTGCTGGATCTGTTCACCATTCAGGAGACCCAGGGCCGTCTGGAAAATCTTAACGTCGCGATGGTCGGCGATCTGAAATACGGCCGCACCGTTCACTCCCTGACCCAGGCGCTGGCGAAATTTAACGGCAACCGCTTCTACTTTATCGCGCCGGACGCGCTGGCCATGCCGCAGTACATCCTCGACATGCTCGACGACAAAGGCATTGCCTGGAGCCTGCATAGCGCCATTGAAGAGGTGATGGAAGAGGTGGACATTCTGTATATGACCCGGGTGCAGAAAGAGCGCCTCGACCCGTCGGAATATGCCAACGTGAAGGCGCAGTTTGTCCTGCGCGCCGCCGATCTGGAAGGCGCCCGCGCCAACATGAAGGTGCTGCACCCGCTACCGCGTATTGATGAAATCACCACCGATGTCGATAAAACGCCGCATGCCTGGTACTTCCAGCAGGCGGGCAACGGCATCTTCGCGCGCCAGGCGTTACTGGCGCTGGTACTGAATAGCGATCTGGCACTGTAAGGGGAAAAAGAGATGACACACGACAACAAATTACAGGTAGAAGCCATCAAACGTGGCACCGTTATCGACCATATCCCGGCGCAGGTCGGCTTTAAGCTGCTAACCCTGTTCAAACTGACCGAAACGGATCAGCGCATCACCATCGGCCTGAACCTGCCGTCAGGCGAAATGGGCCGCAAAGATTTAATCAAAATCGAAAACACCTTCCTGACCGACGAGCAGGTCAACCAGCTCTCCCTGTATGCGCCGCAGGCGACGGTGAACCGCATTGATGATTATGAAGTGGTCGGTAAATCCCGTCCGCATCTGCCGGATCGCATCAACAACGTGCTGGTTTGCCCCAACAGCAACTGCATCAGCCACGCCGAGCCGGTCTCTTCCAGCTTTGCGGTAAAAAAACGTGAAAACGATATCGCGCTGAAGTGCAAATATTGTGAAAAAGAGTTCTCACATAATGTGGTTCTGGCGAACTAATTGAGGTTGGTATTGCGTACCCGGCTCCCTATAATGGCCGGGTCTCTTACCTCTCATCTTTCGCAGTTAGCGACGCGAAAGATTTATATAATGCTGTGATTCAGGAGAACTCATGTCTAAAACTATCGCGACGGAAAATGCACCCGCAGCTATCGGCCCGTACGTTCAGGGTGTTGATCTGGGTAACATGATTATCACTTCCGGCCAGATCCCGGTAGACCCGAAAACCGGCAGCGTGCCGGAAGATGTCGCCGCTCAGGCGCGTCAGTCGCTGGACAACGTGAAGGCCATCGTTGAAGCCGCGGGTCTGAAAGTGGGCGATATCGTTAAAACTACCGTTTTCGTGAAAGATCTGAACGACTTCGCCACCGTGAACGCCGCCTATGAAGCCTTCTTCACTGAACATGACGCCACCTTCCCGGCGCGCTCCTGCGTGGAAGTGGCGCGTCTGCCGAAAGACGTGAAGATTGAGATTGAAGCGATCGCCATTCGTCGCTAATCGGATGCGGTATGAACAAAGGCAGCCAACGGCTGCCTTTGTTGTTTCTGCGCGTAAAGCTCCCCGCTCACTGCCAGCCGTAGCGACGGCTGTAGAAACCTTTCACCATCTGCGTCAGCGTCATATAGCCCGCCAGGATGGCAATTAGCCACGGGAAGTAGCTTAGCGGCAACGCCTGAAGCTGCAAATAGCCTGCCAGCGGCGAGAACGGCAGCGCAATCCCTACCACCATCACCAGCAGCGTCATCACGATCAGCGGCCAGGCCGCGCGGCTCTGAATAAACGGGATCCTGCGCGTGCGGATCATATGCACAATCAACGTCTGCGACAGCAGGCCAACCACGAACCAGCCAGACTGGAACAACGTTTGATGTTCCGGCGTATTGGCATGGAACACCCACCACATCAGACAGAACGTCAGAATATCGAATATCGAACTGATCGGCCCAAAAAAGACCATAAAGCGCCCGAGATCCGCCGGGTTCCAGCGCTGCGGTTTACGGATCTGCTCATCGTCAACGTTATCAAACGGGATCGCGACCTGGGATACATCGTACAGCAGGTTCTGGATCAGCAGATGCAGCGGCAGCATCGGCAGGAACGGCAGGAAGGCGCTGGCCACCAGCACGCTGAAGACGTTACCGAAGTTGGAGCTGGCGGTCATTTTGATGTACTTGAGCATATTGGCGAAGGTCCGGCGGCCTTCAATAACCCCCTCCTCCAGCACCATCAGGCTCTTCTCCAGCAGGATGATATCCGCCGCCTCGCGGGCAATATCCACCGCGCCGTCGACGGAAATACCGATATCCGCCGCGCGCAGCGCCGGGGCGTCGTTAATGCCGTCGCCCATAAAGCCCACCACGTGTCCTTCGCGTTTCAGCAGGGTCACGATACGCTCTTTGTGCAGCGGCGCCAGGCGCGCAAACAGGGTCGTACGTTTTGCCAGCTCGGCTAGCTCATCATCGTTCAGCGCTTCAACCTGGCTGCCGATAACCACATCCCCCGCGTCCAGCCCCACTTCGTGGCAGACTTTGGCCGCCACCAGCTCGCTGTCGCCGGTGAGGATTTTGACCGTAATGCCGATGGCCTTCAGCGCCTTCAGCGCCGGGGCGGTGGTCTCTTTCGGCGGATCGAGGAAGGCGATATAGCCTTCGAGGATCAGGTCTGACTCATCCGCGCGCTGGTAGTCGCCTTCGCGGGCGGGCAGGTACTTCGTCGCCACCGCTACCACGCGCAATCCCTGACGGTTGAGGGTATCGGTCACGCGACGGATGCGCCGCAGCATGGTGTCGTCCAGCGGTACGATGTCGCCGTTATAGCGCACCTGGGTCGAGACGTTGAGGATCTCCTGCAAAGCGCCTTTGCAGATCAGCTGATGGACGTTGTCCTGCTCCTGCACCACCACCGACATACGGCGACGCTCAAAATCGAACGGGATCTCATCCACTTTTTGCCAGCGTTCCGCCAGCCCGCGCGCCGGCTCCAGTTCCACTCCCTCCAGCACTGCGGTATCGAGCAGATTCTTCAGTCCGGTCTGATAATGGCTATTGAGCCAGGCGGTATGCAGCACGCGTTCGCTCACTTTGCCGGAGACATCGGTGTGGTTCTCCAGCACGATTTTATCCTGCGTCAGGGTACCGGTTTTATCGGTGCACAGAATGTCCATCGCGCCAAAGTTCTGTATCGCGTCGAGATGCTTGACGATCACTTTCTGTTTCGACAGCTTCACCGCCCCGCGCGCCAGGGTCGAGGTGACGATCATCGGCAGCATTTCCGGGGTCAGGCCCACCGCGACGGAGAGCGCGAACAGCGCCGCCTCCCACCAGTCGCCTTTGGTGTAGCCGTTAATCAGCAGCACTATCGGCGTCATCACCAGCATAAAGCGGATCAGCAGCATGCTGACCCGGCTGATGCCTTTCTGAAAGGCGTTCGGCTCGCTTTCCTGCTCGCTGACGCGACCGGCCAGCTGGCCAAACCAGGTGCCGCCGCCGGTGGCGAAAACGATGGCCTGCGCCGATCCGCTCACCACGTTGGTGCCCATAAAGCACAGGGTGTCGCACTCCAGCGGGTTCGTCTGTAGCGGGTCGCGGGTGCGGGTCACTTTTTCGACGGGCAGCGATTCCCCGGTCAGCGAGGCCTGGGCGACAAACAGGTCGCGCGCCTGAATGATGCGCAGATCTGCCGGGATCATGTCTCCCGCCGATAGCTTGACGATATCTCCCGGCACCAGCTGGTCGATAGGGAGTTCGCACCAGCGGCTCTCGCCCTGCTCGTTCACCACCCGCAGGACCGTCGCGGTGTTGCTGACCATCGCCTTCAGGGCGTCCGCCGCTTTGGTCGAGCGGGCTTCCTGGATAAAGTTCAGCAGCGTGGAGATCCCCACCATCAGGGCGATAACCGCCGCGGCAAACAGATCCTCCGTCGAGTAGGAGACGATACCCAGGACGGTCAGCAGCAGGTTGAAGGGGTTGCGATAGCAGCTCCACAGATGCACCCACCACGGCGACGGCTTCTGCGCCGGGATCTGGTTTTCGCCGTACTGCGCGATTTTCTGCGCCACTTCGCCTTCGTTTAGCCCTTCCGGATGGCTGGAGAAAGCGCGCCAGATTTCATTCTCATCCATTGCCGCCACGTTCAGGCACTGCTTACCGAGAGAATCCGGGATCGGCGCGCTCGCCAGATTGCGGGCATCGGGTAGCGGATCGCGTTGCACTAAACGACGCGGTAAATGACGGCCAAGCTGGGCAAACAGCTGGCGGGTAAAATTTTTCAACATAAACAGTCCCTCCGCGCTCGCGCGAGCGAACGCAGCGCTACCGACAGGCGCGAGTCAACCTTACCTGTCAGGCATATTATTTTTATGGCAGGGACATCAAGGACGTCGCTGCTTTACGCTTCCGGTAAAGCAGCGCTAAGCGGGATTACCGGAAAAAAAGATGGCTCCATCGAGGGTCGGGAGTGGGTTCGGGGTCCATAAAATCTCCGGTAAATGAATACAAACGGCGCGAATTATATCGTCACCGATAATCTATTTGTGGCTATTATGGCGATGATACCCCCGGGTAGCTAAACCAGACGTAAACCAGACTTTGCTCATTGTGGTTTCCTTGAGTAGCATTAGGCTGACTTTAATCGGACCACAACGAGAACCCTGCATGCAAAACCGGCTGACCATCAAAGATATCGCGCGCTTAAGCGGCGTCGGGAAATCGACGGTATCCCGCGTGCTTAATAACGAAAGCGGCGTTAGCGAACGCACTCGCGAGCGAGTGGAAGCGGTGATGCAGCAGCACGGATTTTCGCCCTCGCGTTCCGCCAGGGCGATGCGCGGCCAGAGCGATAAAGTGGTGGCGATCATCGTCACCCGTCTGGATTCGCTGTCGGAAAACCTCGCCGTTCAGACCATGCTCCCCGCCTTTTACGCCCAGGGCTACGATCCGATTATGATGGAAAGTCAGTTCTCCCCGGCGCTGGTCGAGGAGCATCTCGGCATGCTCGCCCGGCGCAATATCGACGGCGTGGTGCTGTTTGGTTTTACCGGCATCCAGCAAGAGATGCTCACCCCTTGGCGGGAGACGCTGGTGCTGCTGGCCCGCGACGCGCCGGGCATCGCCTCCGTCTGCTATGACGATGAAGGGTCGATCAGGATGCTGATGCAGCGTCTTTACGATCGCGGGCATCGCCATATCAGCTTCCTCGGCGTGCCGCATAGCGATGTGACCACCGGGCAGCGCCGCCACCAGGCCTATCTCGATTTCTGTCTGAAAAAACGCCTCACTCCCCTCGCCGCGCTGCCGGGTCTGGGCATGAAACAGGGCTACGAAAGCGTCGCAGAGGTGCTATCGGCAGAGACCAGCGCGCTGGTCTGCGCTACCGATACCCTCGCGCTGGGGGCCAGCAAGTATCTCCAGCAGCAGGGAATCGATCGTCTCCAGCTTGCCAGCGTCGGCAGCACGCCGCTGATGAAGTTTCTCCACCCGGAGATCCTGACGGTCGATCCCGGCTATGCCGAATCCGGACGCCAGGCGGCACAGCAGCTGATCGAGCAGATCGCCGGCAACCGTGAGCCCCGTCAAATCGTCATTCCCGCCGTACTGAATTAAGTCCGCCTGAGCGATTTATGTGATCTTCGCTGCGTTTCGGGAACGTTCCCATTTTGCAATTCAAACGAAGCGGTTAGGATTCAGCTCAAGTTAAATATGCTATCTCTCCCCCTCGGTCATGAGGCCTCATCATGAGTAAAGTGAATCAGCAGGACATCGATAAACTTATCGAACTGGTGGGCGGGCGCGACAATATCGCCACCGTCAGCCACTGTATTACCCGTCTGCGCTTTGTGCTGAATAATCCGGCCATCGCCAAACCGAAAGACATTGAACAGCTACGCATGGTGAAGGGCTGCTTTACCAACGCCGGACAGTTCCAGGTGGTGATCGGCACCGAGGTTGGCGACTACTATAAAGCGCTGCTGGCGACCACCGGCCAGGCCAGCGCCGACAAAGAGCAGGCCAAAAAAGCCGCACGGCAAAATATGAAATGGCATGAACAGCTCATTTCACACTTCGCGGAGATCTTCTTTCCGCTACTGCCTGCGCTGATCAGCGGCGGCCTGATCTTAGGCTTCCGCAACGTGATCGGCGATCTACCGATGAGCAACGGCCAGACGCTGGCGCAGATGCACCCGTCGCTGAAAACTATTTATGACTTCCTGTGGCTGATTGGCGAGGCGATCTTCTTCTACCTGCCGGTGGGCATCTGCTGGTCCGCGGTCAAGAAAATGGGCGGCACGCCGATCCTCGGCATCGTGCTGGGCGTCACGCTGGTCTCTCCGCAGCTGATGAACGCCTACCTGCTGGGCCAGCAGGTGCCGGAAGTCTGGAACTTTGGTCTGTTCACGATTGAGAAAGTCGGCTACCAGGCGCAGGTTATCCCGGCCCTGCTGGCGGGACTGGCGCTCGGCTTTATCGAAACGCGGCTGAAACGCATCGTGCCTGACTATCTCTATCTGGTGATCGTACCGGTCTGTTCGCTGATTCTGGCGGTCTTCCTCGCGCACGCTTTTATCGGCCCGTTTGGCCGCATGATTGGCGACGGCGTGGCCTGGGCCGTGCGTCACCTGTTAACCGGCAGCTTCGCGCCGATTGGCGCCGCGCTGTTCGGCTTCCTGTACGCGCCGCTGGTGATTACCGGGGTTCATCAGACCACGCTCGCCATCGATATGCAGATGATTCAAAGCATGGGCGGGACGCCGGTATGGCCGCTGATTGCGCTGTCCAATATCGCCCAGGCGTCGGCGGTCGTGGGAATCATCATCGCCAGCCGCAAGCAGAATGAACGCGAAATCTCCGTTCCGGCCGCCATTTCCGCCTACCTCGGCGTCACGGAGCCGGCCATGTACGGTATCAACCTGAAGTACCGCTTCCCGATGCTGTGCGCGATGGTCGGCTCCGGTCTTGCCGGGCTACTGTGCGGTCTGAATGGCGTAATGGCCAACGGTATCGGCGTCGGCGGCCTGCCGGGCATCCTCTCTATCCAGCCAACCTACTGGCAGGTTTACGCGCTGGCGATGGCCATCGCCGTGGTGGTGCCGATTGTCCTGACGACGGTCGTCTACCAGCGCAAATTCCGCCAGGGCACCTTACAGATTGTCTGACTTCTTATTTTCGGGGCGCCCAGGCGCCCCCTTGCTGTAGCAGGAACGCGATATGAATACCCTTCCCCTCTGGTGGCAAAACGGCGTTATTTATCAAATCTATCCGAAGAGTTTCCAGGACACGACCGGGACCGGAACCGGCGATCTGCGCGGCGTGACCTCCCGCCTCGACTATCTGCAAAAGCTCGGCGTTGACGCCATCTGGCTGACGCCGTTCTACGTCTCGCCGCAGGTGGATAATGGCTACGACGTCGCCAACTATACCGCTATCGACCCAACCTACGGCACGCTGGACGATTTCGACGAACTGGTCGCTCAGGCGCACGCTCGCGGGATCCGCATTGTGCTGGATATGGTGCTGAACCACACTTCGACCGAACACGCGTGGTTCCGCGAAGCGCTCAATAAAGAGAGTCCGTATCGCCAGTTCTATATCTGGCGCGACGGTGAACCCACCACGCCGCCCAACAACTGGCGCTCTAAATTTGGCGGTAACGCCTGGCAGTGGCACGCCGAAAGCGAGCAGTACTATCTGCATCTGTTCGCGGTTGAGCAGGCGGACCTGAATTGGGAAAACCCGGCGGTGCGCGCGGAGCTGAAAAAAGTGTGCGAGTTCTGGGCCGATCGCGGCGTCGACGGCCTGCGCCTCGACGTGGTCAATTTGATCTCCAAAGACCAGACCTTTCCGTCCGATACGGATGGCGACGGCCGCCGCTTCTATACCGACGGCCCGCGAGCGCACGAATTTTTGCAGGAGATGAGCCGCGATGTCTTTACCCCGCGCAACCTGATGACGGTCGGCGAAATGTCCTCCACCACGCTTGCGCATTGCCAGAAGTACGCGGCGCTCGACGGCGGCGAACTGTCGATGACCTTTAACTTCCACCATCTGAAGGTTGACTACCCCGGCGGCGAGAAGTGGACGCTGGCGCGCCCGGATTTTGTGGCCTTGAAATCGCTGTTCAGGCACTGGCAGCAGGGGATGCACAATCGCGCGTGGAACGCGCTGTTCTGGTGTAACCACGACCAGCCGCGCATCGTCTCCCGCTTCGGCGACGAGGGGGAGTACCGCGTCCCGGCGGCGAAAATGCTAGCGATGGTGCTTCACGGTATGCAGGGCACGCCCTATATCTATCAGGGCGAAGAGATCGGCATGACGAATCCGCACTTTACGCGCATTACCGATTATCGCGACGTTGAGAGCCACAACATGTTTATCGAACGCGCGGCGCAGGGTCAGGACCCGGATGAACTTCTGGCGATTCTGGCCAGCAAATCGCGCGATAACAGCCGTACGCCAATGCAGTGGAACAGCGCTGATCACGGCGGTTTTAGCGCAGGCGAGCCGTGGATTGCGCTGTGCGATAACTATCGCGAGATCAACGCCGAAGCGGCGCTGGCGGACCCGGAATCGGTGTTTTATACCTATCAGCAGCTGATTGCGCTGCGCAAGAGCGCGCCGGTGCTGACCTGGGGCGACTATCAGGACCTGCTGCCGGAACATCCGTCGCTGTGGTGCTACCGCCGTCAGTGGCAGGGACAAACGCTGGTCGTCGTGGCGAACCTGAGCCGCGAGTTTCAGCGCTGGCAGCCGGAAGCGATGAGCGGCGAATGGGGGATGCTGATGAGCAACTACGCGGAAGCGGCAAACCGTCCTGCCGCTATGACCCTGCGTCCGTTTGAAGCGGTATGGTGGCTGCAGGAGTAACCCCCTCCCCGGCTTGCGCTACGCTTAGCCGGGCTACCGATTCACAGACGTCTGCGGGCCGGTAGCCCGGACAGGCGCGTCAAGCGCCGCCTCCGGGAATACGCTTTAAATACGCTCCGCCGCAGACAGCGTCGGGCTGGCTTCCGGCTGCGCTGACGCCTGCTCTTCTTTTGCCTTCAGGCGATCCCATACCCGGAAAAACGGATAATAGATCACCAGCGAGATCGCCAGGTTCACCACCTGCAGCACCGCGCCGGAAATATGTCCCCCCGTCGCCAGATAGCCGCTCATAAAAATCGGCGTGGTAAACGGCAGCGCAATCCCCGCCGGCTTCATCACCAGCCCGGTGGCCATCGCGGTATACGAGACAATCACCAACAGGACCGGCGTCAAAATAAACGGCAGGAAGAAGTACGGGTTCATCACCAGCGGAATGCCGAATACCATCGGCTCGCTGATATTGAACAGCGCCCCCGGCGCGGCAATTTTCCCCAGCTGTTTCATCTGCTGGCTACGGCTGCGCAGCAGCATAAAAATCACCAGCCCCAGCAGCGCCCCGGTACCGCCGGGCGCAATCCATAGGTCATAAAACTGCTGGGTGATGATATGCGGGATCGGCAGTCCGTTCTGAAACGCCTCCAGGTTCTCCGACATATTCGACAGCCAGACCGGGCGAATAAACACCAGCACGATGGTGTCGCCGTGCAGCCCCAGGGTCCACAGAATGCCAATCAGGATCACCGAGATAATCATCCCCGGCAGCGAACCGCCGACGTGCGACATCGGAATACCAATCAGCGTGGTGATCATGCTATTGATATCGCCGAACGGCGAGGCTTCGACGATCAGGCGCAGCGCCAGCACCACGGCCAGCACGCAGAAGCCGGGGATCAGGGCAAGAAAGGATTTCGCCACCGCCGGCGGTACGCCGTCCGGCATGCGGATCACCAGATTACGGCTGGCCACCAGGCGGTAGATCTCCGTGGAAAGCAGCGAAATCACAATCGCCACAAACAGTCCCTGGCTGCCAATCATCCCCACCGGCAGCACGCCTTTGACAAGTTGCGCCGCTGAACCATCTGCCGGCGTAAAGAGCGTCACCTGCGGGATCGTCATCACAAACGCCACCAGCGACATCGCCCCGGCGCTAAGCGGGTCCAGGGTGCGATATTTTTCCGCCAGCCGGTAGGCAATGCCGAAGGCCGAGAGCAGCGCCATGATGTCATAGGTCGCTTTGACCGGGTACAGCATTTTGTCGCGCCAGGCATCGCCAAATACGCTGGCCATCATCTCACCGTAGCCGGGAATCGGCAGGTAGGCGAATATCAAGAAAAACGAACCAATCAGCATAAACGGCATATTGAGAATAATGCCGTCGCGTACCGACAGGACATGCTTCTGGCCGCCGATTTTCAGCGCGGCGGGCATGACATAGCGTTCAATAAATGAAGTACGAGACATAATGGTATCCCCGAAGGCGGAAAAGTTTAGTTAAACTGCGTTAGCCAGGGGCGGTTGATGGTTAACACCTCATCAAGCAGCGCCCGGGCATCGGTCACATTCCCGACCAGCGGGTTACTGACCAGCGCCAGCAGCGCGCTATCCCGGCAGCCGTGGACCGCGGCCTCAATCGTCAAGCGCTCGAAGGCTTTCACCTGCTGCGTCAGGCCGTTCATGATCGGCGGCAGCGCGCCAAAGGCCAGCGGTCGCGCGCCCTGCGCGTCAATAAGGCTGTTAATTTCCACCACCGCATCATCATCAAAACCGTGGATCGCGCCGTTGTTGCGGGTATTCACCACCATCTCTTTGCCAAGATTGTTGTAGATGGCGTTAATCAGCTCCACCGCCACTTCGGAGTAGTAAGCCCCGCCGCGCAAGCTAAGCTGTTCGGGCTTTTCATCCAGCTCAGGTCGGGCATAGATATCAAACAGCTCCTGTTCCACCTTCATCACCTGCTCCGCGCGGGTGCCTTTGGTTTTCGCCGCCTCAATCTCTTCCGCCAGCATGGCCGGCGTCAGCCAGAAATAGCGGTGATAGGGACAGGGAATCGCCTTCAGGGCCCGCAGAAACTCCGCCGGCCACGGCAACGATTTAATATTGTTCATCGACAGCGATTGACCGTCGCACAGCATGTCGAGAACCTTACGGGTGACATCCTCCCGCCCCTGCATCACTTTGTGTACCCAGACCATATGATTCAGCCCGGCGAAGCTCAGCCTGACCTCCTCTGCTTTTGCCTCCAGCATGCCGGCGATCGTATGCTGCATGTTGATCGGCACGTTGCACAGGCCGATGATTTTGGCGCTACTGTAGCGGCTCACCGCCTCCGTCACGATCCCCGCCGGATTGGTAAAGTTGAGGATAAAGGCGTCGGGTGCCAGCGCCTCCACTTTGCGCGCGACCTGCAACATCACCGGAATGGTGCGCAGCGCTTTGGCGAATCCGCCGACGCCTGTGGTTTCCTGGCCCAGCAGGTTATATTTCAGCCCCAGCCGCTCATCCGCCGCCCGCGCCGCCAGCTGCCCGACCCGCAGCTGGGTCAGGACGAATTTAGCGCCGCGAATGGCCTCATCCAGGCTGAAATGGACGCTGACCTTAACCTGTTCGAGGCCATGGCGCTTGAGCATACGCTGGGCCAGCGCGGCGATAATCGCCACTTTCTCGCGCCCGGCTTCGACATCGACCAGCGCCAGTTCCGTGACCGGAATCTGCTGATGGCGAAGGATAATGCCTTCGATAAGTTCCGGCGTATAGCTGCTGCCGCCGCCGATGACGGCAATTTTCAATGTTTGCATAGTGGCCTCATTTTTGGCGTACAGATCCCCGCGCAAGGCCGCAGCGGCTTTGCGAAATGAACGCGTTGATGGGAAAGCGTTAGTGGTTCAGCAGAGCGAGCGCTTTATCAAGAACGGCGGCCCCGCGCATCATGCCGTAATCCGCCATATCGATTACCGCAACAGCTTTCCCGTGCGGGGCAGCAAGCTCGGTCAGTCGGGCCGCTTCGTACTTCACCTGTGGCCCCAGTAAAATCACGTCGGCATTCGGCAACTCGCGTTCAAACTCGGCAACGGGCACGGCATAAATCTCCAGCGCCAGCGCGCGCTGCTGCGCCTCGGCTGTCATTTTGTTAACCAGCATGCTGGTGGACATTCCGGCGGCGCAGCACAGGACGATACGTGGCATAATTCCTCCCAATGGGTTTTGCTTGAGCGAGCGCTAAATAGACACCATCGACTATAAGACGAGGTGCCGGTATGGGTGAAGGCTATATGAAAATTTTTTTCACGTACGTGATCGGAGCGTTATTTTTCACCTCTTTACCCCGCCATATAAGCGAAACCGACAATAATCTCAGGCGTTGCGCGTGATTAAGTGGTATAAAAAGCCAGCATTATTTGAAAAATATTTTCAATCAGGCGGTGGCGGAGAAAGAGGCTGAAAGCATGGATATCGTAGGGCAGTTACAGGAAGGCATGGCGCGCTTTAGCGCTCAGGAATCAAGAGTCGCGGCATTTATTCTGCAGAATTTAAGCTTTACCGCCAGCGCTTCGATTGATGAACTGGCGGTGCGCGCTGGCGTGAGCGCAGCCACAATTACCCGCTTTGCCCGCTCCGTCGGCTGCGAAGATATTCGTGATTTGCGCAAGCAGCTGGCGCAGGCCTGCGAACGTCGCACCAGTTGGCTAAACGAGGAGAGCGCCGCGCTGCCCGCCGCGTGGCGCGACAAGTTAAGCCTGATTAGCGCAAATCTGGAGCAGCAGCTGGTCAGCACGCCCGAGTCGACGCTGCAAAAGCTGCGCACGCGCCTGCAAAATGCCCGCGCCGTGCACTGTTTTGCCCTCGGCGCGCAGGATATCGCGCTGGCGACGCTGCTTCAGCACCAGCTGCTCTCCATCGGTATCGTGATGAATCTCTGCCAGGACAGCGCCCTGATGCGGATGATAGCCAGTACCCTCAGCGACGATCATCTCCTGCTGGTGCTGGCAACCGGCGAGGCCGACGCGATTTTGCAGGGCGCCACCCTGCTGGCCCGGGTACAGGAAGCGACGATTTTCGCCCTCACCCCGGCCAACCACGCGTTGAGCAATATGGCCTCCGCGCTATTGCCCCTGCCTGAGAATGCGCAGGCCGCGCGTTACGCCCTGCTACTGCTGGTCGACCTGCTTAACGACGCGCTGCTCGCCTGACGTTATCCCTTTCGGGCCTGAATTTCCTGCGTTCAGGCCCCATTTTTGCTTATTTTATAAGCGGATAAGTTTACATTAAGCGCAAGCGCCCATCATTCCTGCTCTCCTCTTTTTACTTTGTTCTGCATCAATAAAATTGCAAACATCTTTGATGCAAAGCACTACATATAGAACTTAAAATGCGTCCCGGCCCCACATATTGTATTAATAGTCTATTATGTCACCACGCCCATCGTACTCAGGCGGTGATGGGATGTGGATAAAAAGGGCCGGGATCGGAGGGAAACGGCGGCAGCTATAGCGCCTCGTGGCTTCGATTGTCCTTCCGCCTCTGTGGATAACCTGTTCTGTAAAAATTATGGAGTGATCATGACACCGCATGTGATGAAACGCGATGGCTGTAAAGTGCCGTTCAAGTCAGAGCGCATTAATGAAGCAATTCTACGTGCAGCTAAAGCAGCGGGAGTCGATGACGCAGACTATTGCGCCACCGTCGCAGAAGTCGTTAGCCAGCAAATGCAGGGCCGCGCCCAGGTGGATATCAGCGAGATCCAGACCGCCGTTGAGAACCAGCTGATGTCCGGGCCGTACAAGCAGCTGGCGCGCGCCTACATTGAATATCGCCACGACCGCGATAGCCAACGTGAAAAGCGCGGTCGTCTGAACCAGGAAATTCGCGGCCTGGTTGAGCAGACCAACTCGGCGTTACTCAACGAGAACGCCAACAAAGACAGCAAAGTCATCCCTACCCAGCGCGATCTGCTGGCAGGCATCGTCGCCAAGCACTACGCGCGCCAGCACCTGCTGCCGCATGACGTGGTGATGGCCCACGAGCGCGGCGTGATCCACTATCACGATCTCGACTACTCCCCGTTCTTCCCGATGTTCAACTGTATGCTGATCGATCTTAAAGGCATGCTGACCCAGGGATTTAAAATGGGCAACGCCGAGATTGAACCGCCGAAGTCTATCTCTACCGCTACCGCGGTGACGGCGCAGATTATCGCTCAGGTCGCCAGCCATATTTATGGCGGTACGACCATCAACCGCATCGATGAAGTACTGGCGCCGTTTGTTACCGAAAGCTTCAATAAGCACCGTAAAATTGCCGAAGAGTGGCACATCCCTGACGCTGAAGGCTACGCCCGTTCCCGCACCGAGAAAGAGTGCTACGACGCCTTCCAGTCGCTGGAATATGAAGTGAACACCCTGCATACCGCCAACGGTCAGACGCCGTTCGTGACTTTCGGTTTTGGCCTTGGCACCAGCTGGGAATCGCGCCTGATTCAGCAGTCCATTCTGCGCAACCGCATCGCGGGCCTCGGTAAAAACCGCAAAACGGCGGTGTTCCCGAAGCTGGTCTTCGCCATTCGCGACGGCCTGAATCACAAGTTCGGCGATGCGAACTACGACATTAAACAGCTGGCGCTGGAGTGCGCGAGCAAGCGTATGTACCCGGACATCCTCAACTACGATCAGGTCGTGAAGGTGACCGGCTCGTTCAAAACCCCGATGGGCTGCCGCAGCTTCCTCGGCGTGTGGGAAAACGAGGACGGCGAACAGGTGCACGATGGCCGCAATAACCTCGGCGTTATCAGCCTCAACCTGCCGCGCATCGCGCTGGAAGCGAAAGGCGACGAAACCGAGTTCTGGAAACTGCTCGACGAACGCCTGCAGCTGGCGCGTAAAGCGCTGATGACCCGCATCGCCCGCCTGGAAGGGGTAAAGGCTCGCGTGGCGCCGATTCTGTATATGGAAGGGGCCTGCGGCGTGCGTCTGAAAGCGGACGACGACGTTTCGGAGATTTTCAAAAACGGCCGCGCGTCGATTTCGCTGGGCTATATCGGCATCCATGAAACCATCAACGCGCTGTTCGGCAACAAGCATATGTACGATAGCGCTGCGCTGCGTGAGAAAGGCGTCGCCATCGTTCAGCGCCTGCGCGAAGCGGTAGACCAGTGGAAAGACGAGACGGGCTACGGCTTTAGCCTGTACAGCACGCCGAGCGAAAACCTCTGCGACCGCTTCTGCCGTCTGGATACCGCTGAGTTCGGCGTCATTGAAGGCGTGACAGATAAAGGGTATTACACCAACAGCTTCCACCTCGACGTGGAGAAGAAGGTGAACCCGTACGACAAAATCGATTTTGAAGCGCCTTATCCGCCGCTGGCTAACGGGGGCTTTATTTGCTACGGCGAGTACCCGAATATTCAGCACAACCTGAGAGCGCTGGAAGACGTCTGGGATTACAGCTATCAGCACGTACCCTATTACGGGACCAATACGCCAATCGACGAATGCTACGAGTGCGGCTTTACCGGCGAGTTCGAGTGCACCAGCAAAGGGTTCACCTGCCCGAAATGCGGCAACCACGATGCTTCTCGCGTATCGGTAACCCGCCGCGTGTGCGGCTACCTCGGGAGCCCGGACGCGCGTCCGTTCAACGCCGGCAAGCAGGAAGAAGTGAAGCGCCGCGTGAAGCATTTGGGTAACGGGCAGATCGGTTAATTCCGCGCGATTTAGCCCTCTCCCCAACGAGGAGAGGGTACCGACCAGTAGCCGTTTGGCCCCTCAGGAGCCGTTCCCGGATCGCGGCGCAACGCGCTTTTTATCCAGGGCTACCGCCACTATATGTATGGGTTTCCTCAAATCAGTTGGCGTTGTAGCAAGGCGGCAAGCGAGCAAGTCCCGGGGAGCTTACTGTAGTAAGTGACCTGGGCGCACGAGCGCAGCCAACGCCGCTATAGCGTCAAATGAGAAGAGGAAACAATGAATTACCATCAGTACTACCCGGTAGATATCGTTAACGGTCCGGGCACCCGCTGCACCCTATTTGTCTCCGGCTGCGTTCACGAATGCCCCGGCTGCTACAACAAAAGCACCTGGCGGCTAAATTCCGGCATGCCGTTCACCGCCGAGATGACCGACCGCATCATTGCCGACCTCAACGACACGCGCGTTAAGCGCCAGGGGATCACCCTCTCCGGCGGCGACCCGCTGCATCCGCAGAACGTCCCGGAGATCCTTAAACTGGTTCAGCGCGTTCGCGCCGAGTGCCCCGGTAAAGACATCTGGGTATGGACCGGCTACACGCTTTCCGAACTTAACGACGCGCAGATGCAGGTGGTGGATCTCATCAACGTGCTGGTTGATGGCAAATTTGTGCAGGATCTCAAAGACCCGGCGCTAATCTGGCGCGGCAGCAGCAACCAGGTTGTGCACCATTTGCGTTAATACCAGCATGGCGTTCATCAGTTAATTTTCACCAGGCCACCTTTAATCACCAGCATCCCGCCGCCGTCAACGGTCTGGGTGGCACTGGCTTTGCTGGTAAGCGTCGCTCTTGCTTCCTGGCTGATGGTTACGGCTTTCTGGGACAGTGAGGATTTGGCTTCACTGGCGATGCTGGCGGCATCCAGCTTCATGCTGCCTGACGCGCTGGCGTTAAGACCCGCCCCACTCTTTATGTCCAGGGTTTTGCCGCTCTCGAGGGTGAGCGTGCCGCTGACCTTAATCGTCAGATTACCGTCAACATTGAGCGTGTAGTTGCCTTTTACCTTATGCGTCTCATTACCGTCGATAGCGTGTTCCTGATCGCCCTTCACCGTTACGCTGCGTTTATTTTTCACACTCAGGATCTCATCATGGCCAACGATGGTTGTACTGTCGTTCAGCACGGTGACCTGAAAATCCTTCTGCGCCTGCATCGCCAGCAGCTCGGCATCTTTTTTGTCGTCGAAGCGCAGTTCGTTAAAGCCTTGTTCGCTGTGGGTTTTAATGCCCGACTGAGTTTGATTCGCCGGTAGCGCATACGGCAGGGCATTCGCGCCGTTGTACACACAGCCGGTAATGAGCGGCTTATCCGGGTCGCCGTCGATAAAGCTCACGACCACTTCCTGACCAATGCGCGGGATAAACTGCGCGCCGAAGCCGTTACCGCTCCAGGCGGTGGCGACCCGCAGCCAGCAGGAGCCGATCTCATCGTTTTTGCCTTCCCGCTCCCACGGAAACTGCACTTTTACCCGTCCGAGCTTGTCAGTCCAGATTTCTTCTCCATTTTTGCCGACCACCGTTGCGGTTTGCGTAGGCATAAACGGCTTCGGCGTGGCGCACGGTGGGTGATACGGGGTGGCTTTCGGGATAGCGGTAAAACGGTTACGGTAGCGTTCGCCGTCATATTCATGGCTGACGGTGGTGATGAGCCAGTCGATATTGGTTGCTTTGTCGTCATGATCGGCGAGGGTAAACCAGTGCCCTGCCATCAGCGCTGGGCAGTCGCTTTCGCCGATCAGCTGTTTCGGCTGCTCAGATTTATCATTGCCGGGGTGAGCCCCCTGCGCGGTAGCCTGTAAACGCAGCTGCGCCGAACGAATCATTCCGGTTTCCCGCCCGCCGTTCTGAGCCGCCTGATACTTGACTTTTTTCTCGCCGGGAATAGGCGGGCAGGCGCTGTTATCATCCGTCAGCACCAGCGTATGCTTGCCTTCTTTATGGGTGAAGAACCAGAAGATCCCCTCCTGCTCCAGCAGCCGCGAGACAAAATTGAAGTCGCTTTCCTTATATTGCAGACAGTATTCACGCTTCGCCGGTTTGCGTTTCAGCTGGAACTTGTAGTCGGTAAATCCGCCGTCCTTAAACACCTTCTCGACAATTTCTTGCGCGTTGAGATTCTGAAAAACGCGGTTGTTGCTGGAGAGCGTCAGCCACCACAGCCAGGGGCGCAGCACAAACTGATAGCGATCGGCGTTGCTGGTCGCCGGAAGCTGGCGCGCCTCGGCAATCAGCCCGTCATAGTCGGCATTGTTGATCGTTGTTGTTAGATGGGTCGCCAGCACGGTATCAAGGATTAACGGCACGGAGGTGGTTCCTGCGACAGTGGCGGTGGTCAGGCCGTTAAGCTGGGAGTCGGTGCGTGCGGTCGCGGCGGTAAGGCCGGTCAGGGTGAGTTTGATGATGGTGGTTTCGGGCATGGGAAATTCCTTTTCAGCAGCAGCGCTAACGCCGGTCAGCCTGATGATAAACATCATCACCATCGCACCTACCTACGGCAATCGCAGGAACACCAGCCTCCTGATCCTCGACCTGATACCCGGCGCTACGTAGCTTGATTTTATAACGGCATAATTTGCCGCAAAGGCAGGCGGTGCGAAGCTTCCACCCTCAGCTACCTTTCTTATTCATCGCCACATCCCAAACGGAAGAGACGTTGCCTTCTTTCTGACCATCCGATTTCTGAGCGGTGATTTCCCATTTAATTTTGGTAAAGTTCAGCGACATCGTTTCGACCGGTTTGCCGCCGGAACCGCCGCTAACGCTCAGATGTGAGATAACGACGTTCATCATGGTATATACGATAAATGGCAGCATTTTTCCGTTATCATTACGGCACAACGTCAGAACGGCTTCTGTAATCGGTTTCCCGCTACAGCAGTACTCATTGAGCTTTGGCGTCGCGAGATCGACAAACTTGGTCAACGACATTTCACCGACATGCGCCCGTCCTGAGGTACGTTCAGTGTTACTGACGTCATTAGCGATCTGCATCGCCACGTTATGGCTGTAGCTCATGATCTCAAGCTTTTTTCAAATCCTTTGGCCTGACTTTCACCTTCGATATCGTCGAGCTTTAAAAAAATCGCATCCATCTTTTGCTCCTTATCAATCAGCCGGCAACCGGTAGCGGCAGTTCCGCCATCAGCCGAATCGCACCGCTTTTTTTCACATTCCTATTATTTTTACGCACATTGAACTAATACAATGATTTTTATGCTAAGCGTCTTCGCCTATATTCGCCCATTCCTGTTACGAGAATATTCGTAGTGCTAATTCTGTCGCCCCACTATTCAAATAGTATTTTTTCAGGATAACCATAAGCAATATAAAAAACACAACCACAAATAAATATCAATCAAATTCTTTACTGCCAATCACCGAATGATAATTGATAAAAATCAAATTAAAACAATTAATTAACCAAAATCAATTAGATGTAAAACAACCAACAAAATATACATCGATGAAAACCGCTCGCTGATATCAACTCTTTAACAGGTTAAATTATGAATAGTGATATGCATCAAAAAACGCATCTACTTTATTTATTACTTTGGTTATGTAGTATCTGTTCAAACTAATAAACGGGCGCTGAATGTTATAAAAGCGCATCAGTTTATTCCGCGAGTCATCATCCGCCGACTGTGGCGGCAACTGGGGGTATTACCATGAGTTGTCCCGGAGTTTGTACCGGCGCATTATTGCAGTGCTCATTTGGCGTTGCGCCGTCGATGCTGAACGTACTGCTCACCAGCCCCACCCTCGTCAGCAACATGCCGATGGCGAATATTATGGATAACAAACCGTTTGTGAATATTTTGCCGTTCGGGATCTGCAACAGTATCGCCAACCCGACGGTGGCCGCCGCTACCGCCGCAGCGCTTGGGGTATTGACGCCGATGCCCTGTATTCCGACAACGCCCGCGCCGTGGATGCCAGGCTCACCCACGGTGCTGGTGGGGAATATACCCGCCCTCACCGCCCAGTCACAGTTGATGTGCATATGGGGCGGCGTGATTCAGATTCGTTTTCCTGGGCAGATGACGACGGTCGTGGCGTGATGTTGTGAACGGTGACAGATACGGAAAACGTGGCGAAGGGCCAAATCAAAATCGGCTGACGCACTCCATCGCCACCGCTTTAAACTCATCAAAGCTGCGGGTGACGGCCAGGCGGGCCATAGCGCGTTCGCGCAGGAAGGTAACGAAAATATCGTAGATCGCCATCGCTTCTTCATACTCGCTTTTGCTGATGGCAAGCAGGAAGATGATATGCGCGGTTTCATCGCCCCAGGCAATGCCGTGCGGCGCAATCACGGTATAAACCACGGTCTTTTTTGCCAGCAGCCCAAGGGCGTGGGGCAGCGCGATGCCGTCGCCGAGCATGGTGCTGACGATAGCCTCACGCTCCACCACCGAATCATGAAACTCCGCGCCGACAAACCCCTCCCGCTGCAGCTGCTGGCACAGCGTGGCAAACAGCGTCTGCCGATCCATCGGAGCATCAATTACCTGAAAGTGGGCCTCATCAAAATACTTATTCAGCATCCACGGACGCGTGCGGTCCACCAGCACCAGCTTGCCGATTTGGTCGAGCTGATAGTCGGTAGGAAACGGCGCAATGGTCACCACCGGTTTATCTTTCTCGCTGATGCGCACGGTGGAGATGACAAAATCTTCCGCGACTTCTTGCCGCTGTTCATATTCGCGCTGCGAGAGGGTGGCGGCAATTTCCAGCTGCGGATACTTTCGCTGAAGAATAGCTTCAATCATCCGCACCATCGCGTTGCTGGTATCGCACACCAGCAGCACCTGCGGCTGACGCTGGTAGCCGATATTGTAATGGCGCTCCAGCCCGACGCCGATATGCAGCACCAGAAAGCCGATCTCATTTTCGCTGATGGCGTAGGGGGTATATTTTCCCCAGCTGGATACCGCCGCCAGGGTCATGTCCCACGCCATCGGATAGTGCTGCTTGATGTTATCGAGCAGCGGATTGGGGATCATTATCTGGTAGCGCACGCGGGTGATCATGGTCTTAATATGGGTCAGTAAATCCGCATGCAGCTGGGCGTCGTCCAGCAGATTGTAGTTATATTGCTGATTGATATAGCGCAGGATGTAGTTCACCAGCGCTTCGTCGTCGTCGGCGCTGATGGTGCCCGGATCGACGTCCTGCACCTGACGGGCGGCAAGATGGACGCACAGCCACTCCTCTTCCGCCGCGGCAAGCGGTTTACCCGCCAGCTGTTGCAGGGTGCTCGCCAGCTCGCGGGCGGCGTCGCGCACGTTCTGCGCCACATCCTCGGCGCTAAAGTCGGCCAGCGGATACCCTTCGCTCACGCGGCGCACGGCAACCGCGCCGTACAGGCAGACAAAACGTTCTCCCGCGTCAGTCAGGCGCACGTGATGGCGGGTCAACGTCTCCTGCAGCACGCCCGCCAGCAGCGCCGGTACGCTGGCGTCAAACGCCTCTTCGCCGATAAGCGGGTTCAGCGGCCCCTGCTGGCTCAGCTCCCACAGCAGATCGGTCAGGCAAGCGCGAATGGAGACCTCGCTCCCGAACAGCTTCATGCCGTGGCGCGGACGGGTCTCGAGGGTGAGCTGATAACGCTGAAAACGTTCGCGTACGTCAACCATGTCGCCCTGTAAGGTGGCGCGGCTGACGAACCACGCATCGGCCAGGTCCTCCAGCTTGATAGAAAACGCGGAGGTTAAAAAGCGCACCAGCAAAAAGTGGCTGCGATCCGCCGCGGTTCGCGGGATGTGCTGCGCTTTCGGCGCGCTCTCTTCCAGCGTCTGATAGCGCGACGGATCGTGGATCACCAGCTGATAACCGCTGCCGCGAGTGAGGGTGAACTGCGCGCCGTAGTGCTGCAGCAGCGCGTTCAGCGCGGTAATGTCCGCGCGCACCGTGCGTGTAGAAACCGACAGCCGCTGCGCCAGCTCCTCCTGCGGCAGCGTTTCGTTTTGCAACAGAGTAAACAGCTGCGCTAAACGTTGATTGGGAAATCGCATGTCAGTTCCTTTTTCTTACGGCTCAGGGTTGAGCGGATATCACCATCTGTGACGGGCCGCCGACCGGAGTGTAGTCCGGGGAGACCGTCAACCTGCCATCCTTCGGCGCGACGCGGAAACGGGTAATGTTGTCGCTACGCTGGTTCATGACGTACAGCCACTGCCCCTGACTGTCCAGGGTCAGCGTGCGCGGGTAGTCGCCGCGGGTCCAGATATCTTCCTGGTGACTCAGGCTGCCGTCGGCCAGCACCGTAAAGTGGGCGATACTGTTATGCAGCCGGTTGGCGACGTACAGCTGCTTGCCATCGCGGCTCAGGACCAGGCCGGCGGCAAAGCTGGTGCCCTTATACTCTTCAGGCAGCGCCGAGACCGTTTTCCCCTCGCGCAGCAGGCCGCTTTGCTTATCAAGATGATAGAAGGTAAGCGTCGATGCCTCTTCGTTAATCAGCCATAGTCCGTCGCCCTGCGGCGTAAACACAAAGTGGCGCGGCCCGGCGCCGGGAGATGAGGCGTCAATAAACGGCGGATCGTTCGGCGTCAGCTTGCCGCTGGCGTTATCCAGCCGGTACTGATAGATCCGGTCCAGCCCCAGATCGGTGGAGTAAACGAACCTACCGCTGGGATCGGCGGCGACCATATGGGCGTGGGGGCCGTTATGATCGCTAATGGCAAAACTGCCTTCGACGGCCGCCGCCGGGCGTTCCGCACCCGCAGGCCCTTGATCCTGATGTATATCCACCGCTTCGCCCAGGTTACCCTCTTCCTTCACCGGGAGCACCGCGATACTGCCACTGACGTAGTTTGCCACCAGCAGATGGCGGCCATCGGGGGTCAGGGAGAGATAAACCGGCCCGGCGCCGCCGGAAGCGACCTGATTGAGCTCGCTCAATTCGCCGTTGCTGCCGATGCGCCACGCCTGAACCACGCCCTTGTCCACTTCGCTGGCGGCGTACAGGGTTTTGCCATCCGCCGAGACGGCGAGCTGGGCAAGATTAGGCAGCTTAGCAACCAGCGCTTTATCGCGCAGCGCCCCGGTCTGGCTATCAACGGTAAAGCGGTACAGTCCTTCGCCATTGGGGTTGTAGGTGCCGACCCAGGCGTAGTGGGTTTGCGCAGCGGCGCCGGCGGCGAGTAGAGAGAGTGAAGCAACAAGCAGGTGACGAGCGGTTGGCATGGTGGCTCCTTGATGGTTCGCTAAGGGTTTCCCCTCACCCTAACCCTTTCCCCAAAGGGGCGAGGGTACAGTTCGGTATTCTCCCTCACCCTTTGGGAGAGGGCCGGGGTAAGGGGCAACGGCGCTATTTGACTAACTGTTTGGTGATCGAAAGCAGCTGACGCACGTCCGCCGGGCGGGTGTTACCGCTGGCTTTATCAATAATCGAACTGTAGATATGCGGGATAATTTTACTCACGCCGGCGTCCAGCGCGATCTGCAGGATCTCGCCGTAGTTTTCCAGATCGATCCCGCCGGTCGGCTCCAGCCAGAAATCATAACGGGCGCAGGCCTCGGCAACCGCGATAAACTCGTCGCGATGTTTTAACCCGCCCATCGGGAAGTATTTAATCGAGCTGCCGCCCATATCTTTCAGCAACGCAATCGCGGTTTCCAGCGGTACGATGCCGTCCGGCGCGCCGCTGCTGAGCGGGCCGGTGGAGATCTTCACCATCCCCGGCGTACCGGTTGGCGACACCAGGCCGTTGACCACGGTGTCGTTCTGCCCCAGCAGCGCGCGGCTGGTCGCTACGCCGGTAAATACCTGATTAACGTGCTGCGGCTGCACCTGGCGCGAGATTTCGCTGACCATCGCCGACTGGTTCGGGTCGCCGGCTCCCAGCCCCACGGAGAGCGCGTTATCAATCCGCAGCGCGTATTCCCGCATATCGGCCACCGCGCTGGCGACGTCCGGGTAATTTTTGGAGAGCACGCCCACCAGTACATGACCTTCCGCCGCCTCATAAATCTCGCTGGCGTTATCTTTACTGCCCGCCAGCACGTTCAGGCAGACGCGGTCACGGTAAAAATTAGGGGTCAGTTTCATGCGTTTTTCTCCTTGTTCAGAACCTCTGCAATCCGACGGGAGACAATCTCCAGCTGCTGCGCGTTCACGCTGCGGACATCGGCTTCAATAATGCCTTCATTGGCCTTATAGCCGCGGAAGTAGATGGCGTATTCGCCCTGCTTCAGCGCGTTGACCAAATCACCGGTATTGACGCCGGTCACCGCTTCATCAAACTTAATCTCCGCCCGCGCGATATCGCGACCGGCGCTGTCCCAGACCACGCGCGCCGTCACGCCATTAAGCGTATTAAGCTGCTGAATAAACGGCGTCATCTTCGCCACCATCTGCTCACCGCTCTCTTTGCTCGCCGTCAGGTAGTGTTCGATGGCGCAGGTCAGGCCGAGAATCCCCTCTTTGCCCACCTTCATCGCCCGGCCAATGCCGTTCGACTGGCGTTTGACCCACTCAACGTATTGGGTTTTGCCGATCACCAGCCCGCTGGTCGGCCCTTCGATCGCCTTCGCGCCGCTATAAATCACCAGATCCGCGCCGGCGCGATAGTAGGCCTGGAGGTCTTCCTCCGCCGCCGCGTCGACAATCAGCGGCAGATTATGGCGCTGCGCCACCGCGGCCGCCTGCGCCACGTTGAGCATGCTTTTCTGCACGCAGTGGTGGGATTTGATATACAGAATGGCCGCGGTGCGCGGGGTAATCGCCGCCGCCAGCTGCCCGGCGGAACATTCATTGGCGTAACCCGCTTCCACCAGCCTGCCGCCGCCCAGCGCCACCATGGTGCCCACCGGCGCGCCGAAGTTGACGTTATGGCCCTTAGGCAGCACGATTTCGTTGTTTTCGATCGGCGTCACGTGCAGGTTTTCCAGCAGCCAGTCGCTGTCTTTTACCAGCACCGCCGCCACCGACTGGGCGATACCCGCCGAGGCGCAGGAGACGACGGTCGCCCCTTCCACGTCCAGCAGCTTCGCAATATACGCGCCGGTTTTATTGACCAGATCTTTCATCTCGAAGTACTGGTTCATGCCCGCCATCGCGGCTTCCACCACTTCCGGCCGCGGCGTGGAGACGCCGAGAATGGTCATACGACCGGAGGTATTAATAACCTGTTTTAAATCATATTTCTCAAAAATCGAAGGCATTTTCCGCGCTCCCTTGTTCGGTCAGATAGCCCCTGCCCGCGCGAACGGCGGCAAGCGGCTGCAGAATCGTGTCGGTCTGAAGGCTCTCTTTTTCCGCATCCACCAGCACCGTCGGCGTCTGCGCGAGGGTAAACAGCGTGAGATCGGCGTCGTAGCCCACCTCCAGCCGCCCTTTATGAGTCAGACGCAGGCCGTCTGCGGCGTTGGCGGTCACGCAGTCGATGACCTGCGGCAGCGACATCCCGATGGCGAGGAATTTCGACATCACCAGCGCCAGCGAGCGCACCGGGCCGTCGATACGGTTGCGGCAGTAGATATCGGAGCTGATGGTGTGCGGCAGAATGCCCATAGCAATCGCCCGACGCGCCACCTCAAAGCTGAAGCTGGCGGTACCGTGGCCGATATCAAGGCGCACGCCGCGCTGTAGCGCGCGGGTAATCGCGCTTTTCAGCTCGCCGGACGGCGTCAGAATACGATTGGGTTTACCGTTGTAGCAGTGGGTAATGATGTCGCCTGAGGTCAGCAGATCGGCGATTTCATCCAGGTCGGGCGGATTGTTGCCGATATGCACCATCAGCGGCAGGCCGCCGTTTTCCTGCTGCATCGCCTTCGCGCGCGCCAGCGGCGTAATGCCGTTTTCGCCCACCACGCTGCTGCTCATCCGCGCCTTCAGGCCGACGATAAAGTTCGGATAGCGGTTGACCGCCTGCTTCACCGCCTCCGCGTCGATATTCGCCATATTGGCCAGTTCATTCTGGGCAATCAGCCCGACGCGGGAGATGTTAAGCAGGGCATAAACCTCGGTCGCGGCTTCGCGGGTCAGCTGGTAGAAATCATCCACGTCGTCCGCGCCGGTGCTGCCCGCGTCAATCACGGTGGTCACGCCGGTAGCAATCCCCACGCTGTCCGGCTCATCATGGTATATCGGCGAGCTCGGATAGCAGTGAACGTGGGAGTCAATCCAGCCCGCGCTGACGTAACAGCTGCCGTCCAGCGCAATAGTTTTGCGCGCAGGGGCGCTAATCTCGCCAAGCGCCGCGATTTTACCGTCCCGGATGGCGATATCGGTCAGGGTATCGTCGACGAGGCGCGCACGGCGCAGGAGTAAATCAAACATATCTCTCTCCAGTTAACGCGGGCGCCGATGCGCCCGCAGGACTTAACTAATCGCCACCGGGAAAATTGACCCAAGGAGCATCGCGCCAAGGATCGCGCCGCCGGTGATCGGCTTCTGCCAGATGTAGAACAGCAGCGCGCCCGCCAGAGAACCGATGCCGATAGGAATAGAAGCGGCCATGGCGCTGAGAATAATCAACGGCCCGAGGAAGCGGCCGGAGGCGTTACCGGCCCCCATCATGACGTCCGCACCGTAGGTGGAGTCGCTCT
The DNA here is from genome assembly GCF_900200035.1 of Klebsiella grimontii. Classification (GTDB taxonomy): domain Bacteria; phylum Pseudomonadota; class Gammaproteobacteria; order Enterobacterales; family Enterobacteriaceae; genus Klebsiella; species Klebsiella grimontii. Next base: position 98,138 of record NZ_FZTC01000010.1, on the reverse strand, counting down.
GGTTGATGGTGAATTTACGCGCCAGGATGATGATGTAGCCAATGGCGAGGCCAAGCACCAGGCCGGTGGCCAGAGAGGCGGCAAAGTTGGCGACCGGGAAAACAAAGCCCGCGCCGAGCAGCAGCGCCGGAACGCCCAGGCCGACGCCGGTCTGAATCGCTCCGCCGATATCCAGAATCCCCACCAGCGAGCCTTCGATAATACGCGCGAACAGGAAGCTGGCGCCGAACGCCGCCACCGCGCCGTAGGCCCCGGTATCGATCCCCGCTTTCAGCATCGCCACGAAAGCGACTTCGTTAAACGCGCCGATGCCGTAGAGGTAGTACATATGCGTCCCGGCAAAGACGCCGGAGGAGAGCAGGCCAACAAAGATCGGGAACGACCAGTCGGCATACCAAAAACCTTTATTTTGTTCCATGAGAGGCTCCTGTTATTTACCGCTGAGCGAGTTGTGGATCAGTTCCAGCCAGTTCGGCACGGTCAGATGGAAGGATTCAATCATCTTCATGTCGAAACCGCGGAAGAAGCCGCTCAGGACGAACAGCGCGACGATGGCCACCATCATCACTTTAGTGACGCGGTGCCAGCCGCTCTCTTCTACGCCTTTACCAATCAGGATGCCCAGCACCAGGCCCGGTACGGCGTTACCCATAATCAGCTGCGCCGCGCCGCCGAAAATCGTCGCCCAGAAGCCCGATTTTTTACCGGCATCAATCGCCGCCAGCCAGAAGATAACCGGCATCACCGTGTTCACCAGCAGGTTTGCCGCCGGAACCAGGACTTTGACCGCCGTCACCTGCAGCGCTTCCGGTACTGAAGAGGCGGTCAGGTTAAGGAAAGCGACCACGATCATGCCGATAATGCCGCAGGCGATGGCCATCTTTTTCGGATCGTGCAGCGTCTCGCCGACGTTGCGGTTTTTGATCATCAGGGCCGCCGCCCCCCAGTTGGGGATGATGCGGTGGTCAACGTCCTGCGTGAAGGAGCCTGCCGCGACGGAAGAGGCCCAGGCGTTGAAGAAGAAGCCCAGGCCAAAAGAAAAGTGGGAAGCCGGATCGCCTTCACATGAATTCAGCTCGCCCAATGTACGAAACGCCCCCATCCCCTGCGTGGTGGGCGCATGAAACATGCGTGCCGCTCCGGCGCCAACGCCGACGCCGACCAGGCCGCCGATGATGAGCGATTTTATTAAAATTATCAGGAACATAGTCTGACCCTTTGGTGAAAATCAGGTTTGCGTGACGAAATCCACTTTATCGAGATTAATGGCGGTCACGGTGACGGTGACCTTCAGCTCCACGCTGTAGCTCCGTCGCTCGCGGCGCAGAAAGAAGAATAAAAACGCCTCTTTCCGTACCGCTTCACGCGCATGAACAACCTCCACATCCTGTGGTTCAATACGCAGTAGAATGTGCGGCGACGTTTTCATCACCGCCGCCTGAACATGGTTCAGCGCATCGGCGAAAGCGCGCGCTTTGCTCTCGCCTTTGCCGGTAACGCTCACCGTGGTGGTGAATTGCTCTTTCATGCTCACGCGCCGTACTTCTTCTTCCAGGCCTCAACCAGGCGTTCGCCCAGCTCTTCTTTATCCATAAAGCCGAAGCCCAGAACGTTGTAGCCTTCGTTGATCGCGGTGACGCCTTCATCAACGGAACGCATGCCATATTTTGCTTTGTAGCCGTGCTTATTCTGCGCGGTGATCGCCCCTGCGCCGCCGCTGCCGCAGAAAGAGATACCGAAGGTGGCGTTTTCGGCTTTCATCATGTCGCCCAGCTTCATATCCGCGGCAACGCCCGGGACGACAACGGCGCGAGCGCCGGCTTTTTCCGCACCTGCGGCAACTTTTTGTCCTTTACCCAGGCGATCGCCAATAACAACGGTGATTTGTTCCATTTGAGTGCTCCTTACAGGTTATCTTTCGCGACTTCGAAGTGGACAGACAGCAGCCAGGCTTCTTCATCTGGCAGATTGCCGAACTGTGCGACCACTTCGCGGGCCAGCATCATTGAATCTTCCGAGATCTCTTCGAACAGGCTGGCATCCACTTCCGGCAGCGGCTCGCCGCTGATTGAGCGATGGGCCATCGCCCGAACGTGGGAGGTCAGCATTTGCTCCTGCACGTCGTTGGGGACGATGTTGCGGCGGCTTAATAGCGCGAAAACCTGCTGCAGCATCTTATCGGCCAGCTGCTCGGTTAGCGTGGCCTGCTCCTCTGGGACGTGTGTTACCGCTCCGTTATTCACTTGAATTACCCCGTTGATGTCTCTGGAGATAACACTAATGCCGGGGAGAAAGAGTTTGTAGCGAGTTGTTTTCCACTTCGAAGTGGAAAGAACGGCGGCAGGTGTGATTCATTTCACATAACCACAAAGAATGTGTTCACTTAACAAAATTCGCGTGATGAATATCACAAAAACGCCAGCGATGCTGAAACGGAACCCGCTGAGTAGAAAAGAGAAAAATGTGATGAAGGTAGTTTTTTACGTCAGCTTACCCACCTGCAAGGGCCTGCGGAACGGTTTGGGGTTTGGGGTTTGGGGTTTGGGGTTTGGGAGTATTTTTCAGTTTGCCATGCCGGGCGAGGCGTCAGCCGCCGCCCGGCAGAAATACCTAAAATCTAAAAACGATTAACGATACTTCTTGTGATAGGCGTTGCGGGTGGTTTTAAACTCTTCCGCGGCGGCCTGGGCCTCTTTAACTTTACCTTCATCGGCCAGCTTCAGCGCGCCGTCGATCTGGCCGATCAGCACATCAAAACCGTGACGATAATCTTTCATTTCCACGCTGTCCGCCGCTTTACCTTCCAGCTTCGGCGGCGTCTCTTTCTGGGCATCCACCGCCGCCGTACGCATCTTATTCAGCGCCGCTTTCAGCTCGCCGGCGTCGGAGGTTTTCTGCACCACTTGCAGGTTCTCGGCAAGGGTATCCATGTCTTCGCCCAGATCGGCGAAGGCCGATGCCGAACCGAGCGCAAAAGCCGATACGGCCAGCATCGCTAACAGTTTTTTACGCATTGCTCACTTCCTTTTTTATTATTTAGCACACAGGTTTTATTGCCCGGCGATTTTCATCTCCGGCAGCAGCACGGAACCGCACTGAATGTTGCTGCGCGTTTCGATATCGTCGCCGATGGTCACGATATTACGCCACATATCTTTCAGATTTCCTGCAATGGTTATCTCACTGACCGGATACTGAATTTCGCCATTCTCTACCCAGAAGCCGGATGCGCCGCGTGAGTAGTCGCCGGTGACGCCGCTTACACCCTGCCCCATCAGTTCCGTTACGACAAGACCGGTTCCCATCTCTTTAAGCAACTTTGCAAAACTGAGGCCGCGGCCGTTGATCCGCCAGTTGTGAATACCGCCCGCGTGGCCGGTGCTCTTCAGCCCCAGCTTGCGCGCCGAGTAATTGGTCAGCAGCCATTGGGTCAGCACGCCGTCTTTAATGATATCGCGGCGTTCCGTACGGACGCCTTCGCTATCAAACGGGGTGGAAGCCAGTCCTTTCAGCAGGTGCGGATGCTCTTCAATGGTCAGCCACTCCGGCAGGATCTGGCTACCCAGCGCATCAAGCAGGAAGGTGGATTTACGATAAACCGACCCGCCGGCGATCGCTCCGACCAGATGCCCGAACAGACCGGTAGCGACTTCGTTGGCGAAAATCACCGGCGCTTTCATCGTCGATAGCTTACGCGGGGCCAGGCGCGACAGGGTACGGCGGGCGCACTCCTCGCCAACCCACTCCGGCGATTGCAGATCGTCTATCGCCCGCCCGATGGTGTAAGCGTAATCGCGCTCCATATCGCCATTCTCTTCGGCAATCACGCAGCTGGAGAGCGAATGGCGGGTCGAACAGTAGCTCTGCAGCATACCGTGGCTGTTGCCGAAGACTTTAATGCCGTAGTGGCTGTTAAAGCTGCCGCCTTCAGTATTGCTGATGCGCTTATCGGCTTTCAGCGCCGCCTGTTCAGCGCGGGAGGCCAGCTCAATGGCTTCGTCCGGCGACACTTCCGCCGGATGGAACAGGTCAAGATCCGGGGCCTCAAAGGCCAGCAGCTCTTTATCCGCCACGCCCGCGCACGGGTCCGGCGAGGTGTAGCGGGCAATATCCAGCGCCGCCTGCACCGTGCGGGCGATAGCCTGCGGGCTAAGATCGGTCGAAGACGCGCTGCCTTTACGGTTTTGGTGATAAACGGTGATGCCCAGGGCGCCATCGCTATTGAATTCTACGTTCTCCACTTCGCCGTAGCGGGTACTAACGCCGATACCGGTAGTTTTGCTGACGGAGACTTCCGCGCCGTCGGATTTGCCTGCCGCCAGTTCCAGCGCCGTGGTCACGGCCTCTTCCAGCGTCTTACGCTGTTGTGCAACTTGAGAGATGACTTTCATCGCTAATGCCATAATGTAAGAAGGAGTTAACTGAAGTCTAACAGAGAACCGTTTTTCAGTGCGCGCCTTAACTGGTAACATTAGTCTCTTTTTTAAGGAGCCTGAGATGACAAAGCAGCCCGAAGACTGGCTCGACGACGTCCCTGGTGATGACGTCGAAGATGAAGACGATGAAATTATCTGGGTCAGTAAAAGTGAAATTAAGCGCGACGCCGAAGAACTGAAGCGTCTTGGCGCGGAAATGGTCGAGCTGGGTAAAAACGCGCTCGATAAAATCCCGCTGGATACCGACCTGCGCGACGCGATTGAACTCGCCCAGCGTATCAAGAAAGAAGGCCGCCGCCGCCAGATGCAGCTGATTGGTAAAATGCTGCGTAGCCGCGACGTCGAGCCGATTCGTCAGGCGCTGGACAAGCTGAAGAACCGCCACAACCAGCAGGTTGCGCTGTTCCATAAGCTTGAGCAGATCCGCGATCGTCTGATTGATAATGGTGATGAAGCCGTGGCTGAAGTGCTGAACCTGTGGCCTGACGCCGATCGTCAGCAGCTGCGTTCGCTTATCCGCAACGCCAAAAAAGAGAAAGAAGGCAACAAGCCGCCGAAGTCCGCGCGTCTTATCTTCCAGTATCTGCGAGAACTGGCCGAAAGCGAAGGCTAATTCTGAACGACTCCCCCGGATTACGGCCCGTGCCCAATCCGGGCGACCCCCCCACCTCCTCTTACAAATCACATGGTCGATAGCCCGTCGCCGTTGTCATGGCTTTAAATCGGTTGTAATTTTTCATTTTAATTCCATTTGGCGTTTATATTTAACTTTTATTTCACAAAAAAGCCGTTCCATTCCTGCCTGGCTGGTCATTCCACCTTTCTTCTAACGCTGCCAGATAAATCACAATGTATTAATATCATTAACTTAAATAAAAAAAACCGCCTTTATAACGCTGACTTTATCAGCAGTTTGCTTATCTTTGATCCATCTCTCAAAACGGTTTTGTTATTTCATACATCATTATAATGAAAAATTAATTTCATTAAGTCGCGAGAAACGAAACGGTGCGAGCGCGTATTTTGGCCAGTCAGTTCTGTTAATTAAAACCAGGCGTCTGCAGGCTTTCTTCAGAAGAAAGTCGACCAAATCTTCCGCGCCGCCGCAGGTGAATCGCCCGGTAATCATCAGGGATTCACTATTCACGAAAGTGGCTGACCCGGCGCTAAGCCGTTCGCCGCCGGTCAGAGCCAGATTTTAGAGAGTCGACAGCTATCATCATGGAGAAAAATATGACTACTGTACCAAGGCTGAAATATTTCGTTGATGGTCAATGGCGCGTATCGCAGACCGAACGCTATATGGACGTCTATAACCCAAGTACCGGGGAAGTGATGGCTCAGGCCCCCTGCTGCACCGAGCAAGAAGTGCTGGATGCCGTTGCCGCGGCGCGCAAAGCCTTTCCGGCGTGGTCAGATACGCCAGCCATTAAACGCTCGCAAATTATGTTCCGCGTTCGCGAATTATTAATCCAGCATCAGGACTGTTTAACCGAGCTGGTGGCAAAAGAAAACGGTAAAGCCTGGGGCGACGCCCAGGGCGATGTTTTAAAAGCGAAAGAAGGCACCGAGCTTGCCTGCTCGATTCCCACTCTCATGGCCGGCGAAAACCTGATGGACGCCTCTGCCGGGATCGACACCAACCTTTACCGTGAGCCAATTGGCGTGTTCGCCGGTATTGTGCCGTTTAACTTCCCGGCGATGATCCCGATGGGATGGATGGCGCCATTATGCGTCGCTTCCGGTAATACCATGGTGATAAAAGCGGCCAGTATGACGCCGATGACCTGTATGGAAATCACCAAGCTCTATCAGGAAGCAGGGGTGCCGGATGGGGTTATCAACGTGGTGACCTGCTCACGTAACGAAGCCGATATATTGCTAACCCATCCGGACGTCAACGGCGTCTCCTTCGTCGGCTCCACCTCCGTGGGCCTGCACGTTTACTCCAAAGCCGCCGCTCATGGCAAACGCGTTCAGGCGCTGTGCGAAGCGAAAAACCATGCCCTGGTGCTGGCCGATGCGCCAATTAACCGCACCGCAGCGGGGATTATCAACGCCGCGTTTGGCTGCGCGGGCGAACGCTGCATGGCGCTGCCGGTCGTCGTGGTGCAGGAAGAGATCGCCGATAAGCTGATTGCCGCCGTCGTCGAAAAAGCCAAACAGCTGAAAATCGGCCCCGGCTATCTGCGCGATACCGATATGGGTCCGGTGATTTCTAAAGACCATAAACGGTCGGTGATCGGCTGGATTAATAAAGGCATTGAGGAAGGGGCGAAGCTGGTGCTCGATGGTCGCGATATTAAGGTGCCGGGCCAGGATAACGGCTTCTACGTCGGGCCGACCATACTGGATCGCGTAACCGAAGAGATGAGCGTCGGCACGCAGGAAATTTTCGGGCCGGTGCTGTGCTTTAAGCGGGTGAAAACCTTCGAAGAAGGTCTGCAATTAATGAACAATAACCCGTTTGCCAACGGCTCGGTTATTTTCACCCAAAGCGGCTACTACGCCCGTGAATTCCAGAAACGCACCCACGGCGGTATGGTCGGTATCAACGTCGGTATCCCGGTGCCGGTCGGCGTATTCCCGTTCTCTGGCCATAAGCAGTCCTTCTTCGGCGATCTGCACTGCCTGGGCAAAGACGGCGTACGTTTCTACACCGAATCAAAATGCGTGACCTCGCGCTGGTTTGATGAAGAGGAAGCGAAACGCGAAAAAGTCGACTCCTGGGACGGTACGATTTAATCGCCGCTTATTCTCCAGTTAATTCGAGTTGCCGCCATCGCCTCCCTCCTGGAAATATGGCGGATTTAAAAGAAAAAGCTCCCTCCAGATATTGCTCCGGCAATATCTGGAGCATTAATTCGATTTTTTTACTCTGCACATGTCGCTGAATCGAAAATGATGAATGCACACTAAAAAAATCCTTAATATTAAATGGAGTTTCCTATGACCCAGGCCTTCTCAATTCCTCGTAGTATTATTTATGGCGAAAACGCTTTAGAACACCTTTCCACGCTGAGCGGTAAAAAAGCCGCATTAGTCACCGGCGGAAGTTCAATGAAGCGTTTTGGCTTTCTGGATAAAGCCGTTAGTGAACTTAATAAAGCGGGGATGGAATGCATTATTATCGATAATGTCGAACCCAACCCATCCATTAAAACCGTCTGGCGCGGCGCAAAAGAGATGCAGGCCTTTGAACCAGACTGGATAGTGGCGATTGGCGGCGGCTCCGCGCTTGATGCCGCCAAAGTCATGTGGTGTTTTTACGAGCATCCGCAGCTGAAGTTTGAAGATATCCTCCCGGTCGGTTCTATGCCAGCGCTGCGCAATAAAGCCCGGTTTGTAGCGATTCCTTCCACCAGCGGCAGCGCCTCTGAAATCACCGCGTTCTCGGTGATCACCGATACGGCAAATCATATTAAGCACCCGATTGTTGCCGCCGATCTGGTGCCGGATATTGCTATTCTCGACCCCACAATTCCGGCAAAAATGCCGCCGCACGTCACCGTTCACACCGGTATGGACGTTCTGACCCACGCGATTGAAGCCTATGTGTCCACCGCGGCCAACTCGTTTACCGATCCCTATGCGGTAGAAGCGATTCGGCTGGTGTTTAAGTATCTGGAAACCGCCTGGCGCTCACCTGATGATATAAACGCCCGCATGCATATGCACAACGCCTCTGCGCTGGCGGGAATCGCCTTCACTAATGCTTCGCTGGGATTAGTCCACGCGATGGCGCATAAAATTGGCGGCGAGTTTGGTATTACCCACGGGCTGGCGAACGCGATTATGTTGCCTTATATCATTCGATATAACGCGAAGTTCACCAAAAAATATCGCCAGCTGGAAGCGGCTTTAGGCATCAATAACCTGAGTGATGCGATCAACGCGCTGAATCAACGTCTGGGCGTGCCGAAAACGCTAAGCCAGTGCGATGAAGTTGAAATCAATGAAGTGACCTTTGTGAATGTTCTCGACAGAATGAGCCGCCATGCCGTCGACGATCCCTGCACCTTAACTAACCCTAACTATCCGTCCGTTCAGGATGTCAAAGGGCTCTATACCCAGGCATTCTACGGCGCTTAATCGCCTCCCCGCTGCGTTTTTCTTAAACGGTAAAGCAGAGTCAACCAGGGCCGCATAGGTAATTAAAACCCGGCGGCCTTATCGGTTCCACAGACGTCATCATAGCCGTGGCCAACAATAGCTGAATCGTTAAAGCTTATTTCGCTTTAAATCACATATTTTTAGCAAACATTTTTATAATTGCCTAAAAAACGCGATTTAAATCTCATTTAAAAATATAAAAACGGCCATTTTCTCACCAGGTGAGACACTTCACATTTTCATAATCCACTTGCAACTAAATTCCCTCCATCAGCGACACAATCGATTCAGCAAAAGGAATAAAAAATGAAAAAAACATTAGCTTTAACCGTAATCGCTATGCTTGTTTCTGGGCCAGTAGTAGCAAAAACGTGGGTGCTGACAAGCGCTGAAAGCGGCATGGATAAAGGAAACTGGCAGATAACCAGCGATCAGCTGAAGATTAAAGATCATAATTTCAGCATTGAGCAAAAAGTCCTTCACGGCGGTAAACAAGAAGGCAGCAAAATCCTCGTCATCCACAGCAAAGACGGCCTGACAATTACCCTGAGCCCGACCCGCGGCATGAACCTGCTGAAAATCGAAGGGTTTGGTTCGCGAATGGGCTGGGACTCGCCGGTTAAAGAGGTAGTCAACCCGGCATTCATAAACCTCGAAAGCCGTAACGGGCTGGGCTGGCTGGAAGGGTTCAATGAGATGATGGTGCGCTGCGGCTATGAATGGACCGGCCACCCGGTAACCGCAGACGGTCAGATTTATACTCTGCACGGCAAAGTTGGCAACACGCCGGCCTCACAGGTGGAAGTGGAAGTCGCGGACGCCGCGCCGTATGAAATTCGCGTTCGCGGACTGGTGAAGGAGAGCACGTTTAAGAAAGCGGATCTGCAGACCATGACCGAGCTGCGCTATGTACCCGGCAGCAACAGCTTCAGCCTGCACGATGTCTTAACCAACCATGCCGACTATCCGCATGACTATCAAATTATCTATCACAGCAACTTTGGCAAGCCGATCCTCGAAGAGGGGGCCCGCTTCCTGGCGCCGATTTCAAGCATCAGCCCGTTCAATGACTACGCCAAGGCTGGCTTAAAAACCTGGCAAACCTACGCCGGTCCAACCAAAGGTTTCGATGAAATGGTGTTTAATATGCAGCCGCTGGCGGATGAAAATCATCAAACCCTGGCCGCCGTGGTCAACAAAGCCGGCGATAAAGGGGCATCGATTCAGTTTGATACCCGCCAGTTGCCGGTGCTGACGCTGTGGAAAAACACCGATACTGAGAAACAGGGCTACGTAACCGGTATTGAGCCGGGCACCAGCTACGCCTATCCGGTGACCATTGAGCGCGAGCAAAAACGCGTTAAGCAGCTTCAGCCTGGGGCAAGCACCCAGTTTGATCTGACCTATACGCTGCTGCACAGCAGCGAGCAGGTTGCCGACGTGGAGAAGAAAATCGCGGCCATTCAGGGCGATACCAAAGTCGCGGAAAACGAAACGCCTATCGCGAAGGAGTAGCGCTGTTTCCCGCAGGCGTTGCCGCGCACCTGTCCGGGCTACCGAACCGCAAACGGCAGTAACCCGTAGCCCCGGTAAGGCGTCAGCCGCCACCGGGGAATGGTTCAGAGGCCACGTTGGATATACTTTCCCGCAGGCGGCGCTTGACGCGCCTTATCCGGGCTACAAAACCTTGACCGCACCAGCCCGATCCATGACCACCAAACGCAAATCCTGCGCAAAGCGCTGGTACTGCGCTTCATTAATCGGCTGCGGGTAGCTCAACACGATCAATTCATGATCGGCGATCCCCTGATGATAGCTCGGGTGGCGATGGGCCCAGGGATTCGCGCAAAAACCCATGGTGTCATAAAAGCGCAGGCGCTTATGGGCGATCTCGCTGGTCAGCGGATCGATTTCCAGAATGGTCAGCGGCGCGCGCTGAAGTATTTCAGCTAACAACCGCTTGCCGTAGCCGCGCGATCGTAACCTGTCGTCAACGGCCAGATGCTCAATATAGACATAGTCGGTAAACCGCCAGCAGCCGCTCAGGCCAATAAACAGGCCATCATCGAACCAGGCTTCCAGTTCATAATGCGGATTATCAAGCGCCTGCTGTTTAGCCTCGGCTTCACGCTGTTCATGCCACGGGAAGGCCCTGCCGTACAGCGCGTCAAGCGCGGGAAAATGCGCGGAATCGGTAGAGGTCACTCTTTGTGAAATCAACATGAACCATCCTGGTCACAAAAACCCTCCGCCCTCGCGCGGAGGGCGGATAAACGAGGAGCATAGCCTACTCGGCCGCCTCGGCTTTTTTCGCCAGCTTATCGAGCAGCTTCTGATGAATGCCGCCAAATCCGCCGTTGCTCATCACCAGAATGTGGTCGCCCGGATGGGCAGTTTTAACAATCATCTCCACCAGCGCATCGACATCGGCGCTCCAGTGCGCGGGCTGAACGCAGGCGTCAGCCACTTCAGCGACCTGCCACGGAATATGCTGCGGCTGCAGCAGGAAGACTTCGTCCGCGCGGCCAAGGGACGGCGCCAGGTCGTCTTTGCAGATACCCATTTTCATGGTGTTGGAACGAGGTTCAAGCACGGCAAGAATACGCGCGGTACCGCCAACCTTGCCGCGTAGCGCCTGCAGGGTCGCCAGAATCGCCGTCGGGTGGTGGGCAAAATCGTCGTACACGGTCACGCCGTTGGCTTCGCCGCGCAGCTCCAGACGCCGGCGGGCGTTAATAAAGCTGCCCAGCGCGTTAGCCGCATCGGCAGGCTGCACGCCGACATGACGGGCGGCGGCAATGGCCATCAAACCGTTATGCATATTATGTTCGCCAACCAGCGCCCACTTCACCTCGCCGACTTTCTCGCCGTCCAGCCACACTTCCCATGAGGAAGCATCTGTGGTGAGCTTTTTCGCCTGCCAGTGGCCCTGTTCGCCGACCAGCTCCTGCTCGCTCCAGCAGCCCATCGCCATCGTCTGTTTCAGATTGATGTCGTTCTCCGGCAGGATAATCTTGCCTTTGCCCGGCACAATGCGCACCAGATGATGGAACTGTTTCTGGATCGCTTTCAGATCGTCAAAGATGTCCGCGTGGTCAAACTCAAGGTTATTGAGAATCAACGTGCGCGGGCAGTAGTGAACAAACTTGGAGCGTTTATCGAAGAAAGCGCAGTCGTATTCATCGGCCTCAATCACGAAGAACGGGCTGTCGCCAAGGCGCGCGGAAACATCGAAGTTGCCCGGAACGCCGCCGATAACAAAGCCCGGCTTGTAGCCGCAGGCTTCGAGGATCCAGGTCGCCATGCCGGCTGTGGTGGTTTTCCCGTGCGTTCCGGCAACCGCCAGCACCCAGCGATCGCGCAGCACGAAATCGTGCAGCCATTGCGGTCCGGACATGTAAGGGATATTATTTTCCAGCACCGCTTCCACGCACGGGTTTCCGCGCGTCATCGCGTTACCGATAATTACCAGATCCGGCTGCGGATCCAGCTGGCTGGCATCATATCCTTGAATTAACTCAATTCCCTGATTTTCCAGCAGGGTACTCATTGGCGGATAGACGTTCGCATCCGACCCCGTTACCTCATGACCGAGGGAACGCGCCAGCATCGCCAGCCCCCCCATAAACGTGCCACAGATTCCTAAAATATGAATGCGCATTCGTCACTTCCTTCTCTTATCTGAAGCACAGTTTACCGGGATGTTGGGGGTGAAAGAAATGCATTTAAGGCGAATCCGTATTTTGCTGGCGCGATTCACCTGTGCGAACTTTTTTTATTCTTTGTTAAGATTGTTATGTTCGTTTTACTTCACATAAACATGCAGGGAACGGGTTATGAAAACGTTAGGTGAATTTATTGTCGAAAAGCAGCACGAGTTCTCTCACGCAACCGGCGAGCTTACTGCTTTGTTGTCGGCGATAAAGTTAGGCGCCAAGATCATCCACCGCGATATCAACAAGGCCGGTCTGGTCGATATCCTGGGTGCCAGCGGTGCTGAAAACGTTCAGGGCGAGGTGCAGCAAAAACTCGACCTGTTTGCCAATGAAAAGTTGAAAGCCGCACTGCGAGCACGCGATATTGTTGCCGGGATCGCCTCTGAAGAAGAAGATGAAATCGTCGTCTTTGAAGGATGTGAACACGCCAAATACGTGGTGCTGATGGACCCGCTGGATGGATCTTCTAACATCGACGTTAACGTCTCCGTTGGAACGATTTTCTCTATCTATCGCCGCGTCACGCCGGTGGGAACCCCCGTTACTGAAGAAGATTTCCTGCAACCGGGCAACCGACAGGTCGCCGCGGGCTATGTGGTTTACGGCTCCTCGACGATGCTGGTTTATACCACCGGCTGCGGCGTCCACGCCTTTACCTACGACCCGTCCCTTGGCGTCTTCTGCCTGTGCCAGGAGCGCATGCGCTTCCCGGAAAAGGGCAACACCTACTCGATTAACGAAGGTAACTACATCAAGTTCCCGATGGGTGTGAAGAAGTACATCAAGCATTGCCAGGAAGAAGATAAAGAGACCCAGCGCCCGTACACCTCGCGCTACATCGGCTCTCTGGTGGCGGATTTCCACCGCAACCTGCTAAAAGGCGGCATCTATCTCTACCCGAGCACCGCCAGCCACCCGGACGGTAAACTGCGCCTGCTGTACGAATGCAACCCGATGGCGTTCCTCGCGGAACAGGCGGGCGGTAAAGCCAGCGATGGTAAAGAGCGTATTCTGGATATCATTCCGGAAAGCCTGCACCAGCGCCGCTCTTTCTTCGTCGGCAACAACCATATGGTTGAAGACGTCGAGAACTTTATTAAAGAGTTCCCGGACGCGTAACGCGCCTCTTCCCCTCCCGCCGTACGGGAGGGGAAATTCTCCAATCAGTGTCCCACCCTTGTGACCGGCGAGCTCTGCCGATTCTCCCACAGCACCGTCAGGCCGCGCTGCAGCGCAATAAAGATAAACAGCAGAATACCGATGGCGATCTTGGTCCACCATGAACTGAGCGTACCATCGAAGTTGATATAGGTTTGAATCAGCCCCTGAATCCCTACGCCAAACAGCGTGCCGAGCACCGTCCCTACCCCACCGCTTAACAGCGTGCCGCCGATAACCACTGAAGCAATCGCGTCCAGCTCAACGCCGACGCCCGCCAGCGCATAGCCCGCCTGGGTATAGATGGAGAAGACGATCCCCGCCAGCGTCGCCAGTCCGGTGGAGAGCATATAGATGCGGATCGTCGTGCTCCGCGTGGAGATCCCCATCAGGTTCGCCGACGTCGCGTTGCCGCCGATGGCGTAAACCTGATTGCCAAAGCGGGTGCGGTGGGCCATAAAAATTCCGCCGATCACCACCAGCAGCATCAGCAGCCCCATCGCGCTCAGACGCCCGCCCCCGGGGATAGTCCATGCCAGTCCGGAAAGGGCGTCATAGACCGGATGATTAATGGGAATCGACTCTTCCGAGACCAGGTAGCTGACGCCGCGCAGGAAAAACATCCCGGCGAGGGTGATGATAAACGCCGGGATCTTCAGCGCATCAATAAGCAGGCCCATAAACGCGCCAAAGGCGCAGCCCATCACCAGCACCAGCGGAAACGCCACCAGCGGCGAAATCCCCCAGAAACCGATCGCTTTAGCGAGAAAGACCCCGGTAAAAGCGATCACCGACCCGACCGACAGATCGATCCCGCCGGAGAGGATCACGAAGGTCATACCGACGGCGATGATCCCGAGAAAGGCATTGTCGGTCAGGATATTGCAGATCACCCGCGTCGAGGCAAAGCCGGGAAACTGGGTCAGGCAGTAAAGGTATCCCAGTACGAAGACCGCGAGGGTAATCATTAACGGTAAATTACGTTTTATCATGGCCGCGCATCCCCTTCAGTATGCTGATAAAGCGCGGCGACTGGACGATCAGTACGCACAGCACCACCACCGCTTTGACTACCTGATTAAGCTCCGGCGGGAAGCCTGACAGCAGGATCCCGGTATTCATGCCCTGGATAATCAGCGCCCCGATGACCGAGAGCAGCAGGTTAAAGCGCCCGCCCATCAGCGAGCCGCCGCCGATAACCACCGCCAGGATGGCGTCCAGCTCCAGCCACAGCCCGGCGTTATTGGCATCCGCGCCGCGAATATCCGCCGCAACGATAATCCCGGCGATTGCCGCGCAAACGCCGCTGAGTACGTAGGCCAACATCACGACGACGCGGGTATTTACCCCGGCGTTTTTCGCCGCGCGAATGTTAATCCCCACCGCTTCGATAAACATTCCCAGCGCGGTTTTGCGGGTAAACAGCCAGAACAGCGCCAGCGTGACGATGGCGATAATCACCGGCGTCGGGAACAGCAGCAGCGACCCGCTACCCAGCCACGCCAGATGCGGTGAGTCAAAGGTCACGATCTGCCCGGAGGTGATCAGCTGCGCCACTCCGCGCCCGGCGACCATCAGGATCAGCGTGGCGACGAACGGCTGGATCTTCAGCACCGCCACCAGGATCCCGTTCCACAGACCGGCCAGCGCGCCGGCCCCCAGCGATGCCAGCAGCACAATCGGCAGGCTGTGCCCTGCCACGGTCATCGACGCTGCCGTTGCGCCGGCAATCGCCATCACCGCCCCGACGGAGAGGTCAATCCCGCCGGTGGCGATAACCAGCGTCATGCCAATCGCCAGCAGCGCCACCGGGGCGGCGCGGTTTAAAATGTCTATCGGGCTGCCGAACAGCCGCCCGTCCTGGAGCACGACCTGATAAAAATGCGGCGCGACCAGGCTGTCAACCACCAGCACCAGCAGCAGCGCAATAATTTGCGGCATCCCTTTTGGCCAGTTAAAGCACCGTTTCGGCTGGCCGCTTTTCGGAACAGATTGAGGCATCATCGGTTACTCCTTATGCCGCAATAGCGTTCATGATCGCCGGTACGGAGAGCTCGCTCAGCGCCAGCTCCGCCACCTGCTGGCGATCGCGCATGATAATCACCCGATCGGCGTAACCCACCAGCTCTTCCAGCTCTGAAGAGATGACCAGCAGCGCCAGGCCATCGGCGCACAGGGTTTCGATCAGGCGGATGATTTCGGCGTGGGCGCCAACGTCAATACCGCGCGTCGGTTCATCGAGGATCAGGAACTGCGGCTTCGTCAGCAGCCAGCGGGAGAGCAGCACCTTCTGCTGATTACCGCCGGAGAGAAATTCGATCGGCTGTTCAGCGCTGGGGGTACGAATACCGAGTTGACGAATAAAACGTTCGGCAATCTCATTTTGTTCGCGGCGACTAATCGGTCGTAGCCAGCCGCGCTGCGCCTGTAGCGCGAGAACGATATTTTCCCGCACCGAGGCGGCGGCGATTATGCCGTCGGTTTTACGATCTTCCGGACAGAAGCCGATCCCGAGGCACGATGCCTGATGCGGCGAGCGCAGGGTTTGCGGCTTGCCTTTGATCCACGCTTTGCCGCTGTCGGCGGGTTTAATGCCGAAAATGACTTCCGCGGTTTCCGTGCGTCCTGAGCCTAACAGTCCTGCCAGACCGACGATTTCACCGGGACGGACCTGCAGATTAAACGGTGCAATAGTGCCTTTTTTGCCAAAATCTTCGAAGGCGGCCACCGGCTTATCGCTCAGTAGGGTGCGGCCCGCACGCTGCAGGGCGTTATGCTCCAGCTCGCGGCCCAGCATCATTTTCACCAGTTCAATTTGCGGCAGCTCGCGGGTTTCCCGGCAGCCGACAAAACCGCCGTTACGCAGAACGGTGATGCGGTCGCTGACGGCATAAACCTGGTCGAGGAAGTGGGTGACGAAAATCAGGCTGACGCCGCTATCGCGCAGCTGGCGCATCAGGGTGAAGAGCATTTCCACCTCCTGGGTATCCAGGCTGGCGGTCGGTTCATCAAGAATTAACACTTTTGCTGACAGGTCAATTGCCCGGCAGATCGCGACAATCTGCTGCATGGCGACCGAAAAGCGGTTCAGCGGTTCACGGACATCGAGAGAAAAACCGTAGGACGCCATCAGCGCGGTGGCGCGTTTTTCCATCTCTTTGCGCTGCAGGAGGCCAAAGCGCCGGGGCTCGCGGCCAATAAACAGATTATCCGCCACCGACATGTTAGGCAGCAGGTTCACTTCCTGATAGACGGTGCCGATCCCCAACTGCTGGGCGTGGGCGGTATTTTTTGGCGAGATTTCCCGGCCTTCCAGCCAGATTGCCCCGCGGTCGGCGTGGTAGACGCCGGTAAGCGCTTTAATCAGGGTGGATTTACCCGCGCCGTTTTCGCCTAACAGAGCCATGATTTCGCCCCGGCGCAGGCTGAAATTAACGTTATCCAGCGCCTTCACGCCGGGGAAAAATTTGCTTAGCCCTTCAGTACGAAGGATTTCCTGATGTTGTTCGCCGTTCATGCTCTCCCCTCACCTTAACCCTCTCCCCGGCAGGGAGAGGGAGCTCAGCCGCGCTTTAGCGACCGGGAAAATCCCGGAGGCGGCGCTGCGCGCCTGTCCGGGCTACTCAATCCGCAGACGGCGATGAACCTGTCGCCCGGAGCGCATAGCGCCACCGGGAGCGTGCCTGTTTTTCGCTACTTAGTAGCCCATATTTTTCTTCTTCTCTAACTCTTCTTTCGCCGTATCCGGCAGATAAAGGGTCGATTTGGTGATGGTGACTTTTTCAGGCAGGGTGCCGTCTTTTTTGTATTTCTCCAGCGCATCGAACGCCGGGCCGGCCATATTCGGCGTCAGCTCAACGCTGGCGTTAGCCTCGCCGGCCATCATCGCTTTATAGATATCCGGCACCCCGTCGATAGAGCCGGTGAGGATATCTTTGCCCGGCTTCAGCCCGGCCTCTTTAATCGCCTGAATGGCGCCAATCACCATGTCGTCGTTATGGGCGTAAACCATGCAGATGTTCTTGCCGTTGTTCTCCGCTTTGATAAAGCTCTCCATCACTTCTTTACCCTTACTGCGGGTAAAGTCGCCGGACTGGGAGCGGATAATCTTGATATTGGAGGCTTTAGAAATGGCTTCAGCGAAGCCTTTCTTGCGGTCAATCGCCACGCTGGCCCCCACGGTGCCCTGCAGTTCAACAACGTTACACGGCTTGCCGTCGACGGTTTTCACCAGCCACTCACCGATCAGCTGGCCTTCCAGCACGTTGTTCGCGGTAACGGTGGTCATATAGAGATCTTTGTCTTTGACATCAATTGAGCGGTCGAGCAGGAATACCGGGATTTTGGCTTCTTTCGCTTCCTTCAGTACCGGCTCCCAGCCGGTCGCCACTACCGGAGCGATGAAGATGGCATCGACGCCCTGAGCGATGAAGGAGCGTACGGCTTTAATCTGGTTTTCCTGTTTTTGTTGGGCGTCGGCAATCTTCAGAGTGATGCCGCGCTTCGCGGCCTCTTCCTTCGCGACGTTAGTTTCGGCCGCACGCCAGCCGGATTCAGAACCGACCTGCGAAAAACCTACGGTAAGAGGGGCAGCCATGACCATAGACGACATAGCTGCGGAAACTGCTGTGACAAGAAGTAAGCGCTTCCACATAAGAGGATCCTCGTAGGGTTATTGTTGGTTAAAGCCTCACCGGCGAACAAACTATAGACAATCGGAGATGTAACTGAATGCGTTACATCACACTTCAAAAAAGTTAATTAGATGTTAATCGATACGCTTTTCAGCAGCGGAGAGCCGGTGAGGCTTCGCGACCCGCGCGAGCTTCGCCGTTTATGACGAAATTTTTCACGCTTTGAGATATCAAGCATATGCAATGAAAACGGTTACATAAATTTATTCAGTATGCGGCTATGTTTATGGATTTTCAGGCTGTATAGCGGGGAAAAATTCAGACTCCCCCCACCCGTTCTGGAGAAAAAGAAGCGAAGACATTCGATGCGAGTTGGCTATAATACCGGGCACTTGTTTGCCATACATTTTAAAGGAAACAGACATGAGCTTACTCAACGTACCTGCGGGCAAAGATCTGCCGGAAGACATCTACGTCGTGATCGAGATCCCGGCGAACGCAGATCCTATTAAATACGAAGTCGACAAAGAGAGCGGTGCACTGTTCGTTGACCGTTTCATGTCCACGGCGATGTTCTATCCGTGCAACTACGGCTACATCAACCACACTCTCTCCCTGGACGGCGACCCGGTTGACGTTCTGGTCCCGACGCCGTACCCGCTGGAGCCAGGTTCAGTCATCCGCTGCCGTCCGGTCGGCGTACTGAAAATGACCGACGAATCCGGTGAAGATGCGAAGCTGGTTGCGGTACCGCACACCAAGCTGAGCAAAGAGTACGATCACATCAAAGATGTGAACGACCTGCCGGAACTGCTGAAAGCGCAGATCACCCACTTCTTCGAGCACTATAAAGACCTCGAAGCGGGCAAATGGGTTAAGGTTGACGGCTGGGACAACGCCGAAGCGGCGAAAGCTGAAATCGTGGCTTCCTTCGAGCGCGCTAAGAAGTAATTCTGCCGCACTCAGGTTAGCGAAAACACCGCCTCCGGGCGGTGTTTTTATTTGGGATATTGAGCCATTTCCCGGTTAGCGACTAACGCGCCTTGGCGGGGCGACAAAAGTTACCCCCGCAAAAAACAACGCCACCCGAAGGTGGCGTTATCGTTATTAATACTGGTCTTTATCCAACCAGTTGCCGCTTTCTATCCGCGTGAAGCCCTCAACGGGGCGCTGATAGACATACATCCAGGCGCTACCGTAGGGCGTCTGGATCAGGTGACGAGCATACTCGCCGCCTTTGGTACGCAGCGCATCCAATTCAGCCAGCGTCGATGCGTCAATACGATAGACTTCACCATGTACCGTGCCATCGCCGGGCACCGCGCCTGGATAGTGGCCCAGGCTGTACAGTTGATAATCATTGACACTATGATCGCCCAACCACTGAGCGTTGGTCATCCAGTGGCTGTTGCCTTGTTTGCGTCGTAAACTGCCGTAAACAAATATTCGCATTGCTAAAACTCAAACTGATAGAGCAAATCGAGAGCCTGGTCTACACCAGACACGGCTTCCATATATAGCTTAGGCATCAGGCGATAACGTAACGTCAACGTCGCCAGGGAATCAAAGATCCCTACCCCATATTTTACCTGCAGACCGGGCAGCACATAGCCGCTGACCACCACCTGGGAGGAGTCGCCCACTCCCTCGGTATCCAGCGCCAGATTGCTTACGCCAAACGTCTCGCCGATTTTACCCACAACCTGACCACTTTGTGCAACCCCCATACCAATAAGCATGGAGGTCATTGCCGCACTATCGCTCTGTCCGCTGCCTAAACCCTGCCCGCGGAGCAGGTAAGAGAGCGCTTCCTGCTGCGACATCGCCGGATCGGAGAAAATCTCCGCTTTCGGCTGATCGGCCGAGCCGGTCACGCGAACGCCGGCGATAACGTCGTCCTCGGTGGCGTCCGGGTTACGAATGGCTTCGATATTCAGCAGCGGCTGATCCGGCGGACCGGAGAACAGCAGCTCGCCTTTACGCACGATCAGATCCTGGCCGTAGGCATGGAAGCGGCCTTCCGGGATGTTGATCTGCCCGTTCAGTCCCAGCCCCTGTTTATCCTGCGCCACTTTCAAATCGCCGGTCAGACGCGCTTTCAGACCGAAGGCATCGAGACGAACGTTGTTGCCTACGTGAATCGTCAGGTTGCTGTTGATAGGGATACCGGCGCTCTGCTGCTTAATCGGCTGCAGATTTTTATCCAGCATCACTTCGTCAGATGAGACCCCAACGGCGCTTTCCGGCACTTCGTTGACCACGATACGCGCCCAGGGCACATCAACGCTGCCATCCAGGTTAAACAGGCTTGGCGTGGCGGTAAACACCACGTCCGGCGAGACATCCAGGCGCACCATCGGCGGCACGGTTATCCGTACCCGGCTGCCCTTCGCCGCAATCTGCGCGCGCCAGTTGTCAATCTGCGTCCAGTCGGCGTTGCCGCTAAGCGCGATGTGGCCCTGGCTGGTATTCACCGTTCCCTGTAGGGTCGAGCGGGTACCGGTGAAATTCATCGCCAGCTGGCTCGGCTGCATATCGAACGGCATAAAGTTACCGTCAATATCAACGCCATTCAGCTGCATCTGACCGAACAGCTGCGGACTCTGAAGGTTGCCGCCAAGCGTCAGGCGCGCATTCAGTCTCCCTTCCGCCTTTTCGCCGCGCGAGAAGATAGGGTTAATCATCGCCAGCGAGAAGTTGTTGATATTGACGTTGCCGCCCAGATTGCGTCGGCCCTGCGGATCGGTGACCTGCACCTGCCCGTCCAGCTGACCATTGTTGGTCAGGCGAATCAGCCAGCCCAGTTGGGCGCGATTATTATGCAGATCGGCGGTGAGGTTGAGAGTATCGAAAGCCACCGGCAGCGGCGCGTCGTTGACCGTCTGAGTGACCTTCACGTTACGCCCGTTCAGCGTCACTTTGCCCTGCGGCAGCCCCTCTTTGGTGGTGTCCCAACTCACATCGGCATTGCCGCTAAACACGCCGCTGGCCTGGGTCGCTTCCGGCATAAACGGCTTCAGCATCGCGAGGTCGAAACGGTTGAGGTTCACCACCGCGCGCCCGCTTGCCCCGGCGTCGATGGTCTGCGGTACGCACAGCTCGGCGTTCGGGTTAGTCCAGCAGTGCGGCCCGATGCTGATTTTCTGTTCGAGGTTACGGTAATCCAGCGCGATATTGCGCGTCAGCGCCACCGGCCCCACCGGGGTCTGGAAACGGGTATTGCTCAGCGTGCCTCTCCAGCGCTCCGCTTTGCGGTCAAAGCTCCCCGCCAGCGACAGCTGCCCGGAGACCGGATCGCCCTGCACCCGCAGCTGCAGGTCGTGCTGCTTCTCGTTGCCCTTCGCATTGAGCTGCACCAGGCTGATATTGACGCCCGGCTGGCTGATACGGTCCACGCGCACGTCGAGGCTACCGCCAATCTGGTCGGTTGACTTCACATCACCCTTCACGTTCACCTGGGCCACCGACAGCTCCTGCCAGCGCAGCGCCCGGGCGGTGATGTCCGCCAGCAGCTGCGGCGCGTCGACGGTGCCGCGAACTTTCACCAGCCCCTTCGCCGTCCCGCCCAGGCCCGGCAGGGCGTTGTCGAGATGCGGCGCGTCAATGGTGGCGTCAAGGTTAAGATCTTTGACCCCCAGCTCGCCTTTCACGTCAGCGCTGTTGGGGCCTAACGCCAGATGCAGACCGGGGATTTTCCACTGCATATAGCTGTTGCCCTGCAGCGACCCGCTCACATCGACTTTATTTTGCTTCACGTTACCGGTGATTTTCAGCTCCGGTACCGACATCTGCCAGCTGCCGCCGTACAGGCTGCCCTGGGTCTTAATCAGGCCGTTGAGCTTCGACGGCCAGTCCGGCACCTCTTTAGCGGTGTTGATACCGTTAAGCGTCAGTTCACCGCGCCAGCTGATCGCCTGCTGCCAGTCGAGCAGCGCCTTCAGTTCGGTTTTCCCTTCGAGAGCGGCGACGGTCAGCTTATCAAGATTGACCTGCTGCTCGTTGCCCTTGGCGTCGAGGTTAATCTTCGCCGGCGGCAGCGACTGCCCTTTGACCGCGGTGCTGAAGGCCAGGGTGTAGTCGGTCATCTTGCCGTTAAATTTCAGCAGGAGATCGTCAGCCTGATACGCTTTCTCGCCGGTGAACGGCCAGTAAAGCTGCTTGCTTTTAATCTCCATATCCAGCGGCAGCCCCGCCTCCGCCAGCTGCGTTTCGGCGCGCAGGGTCATCGTCACGGGACCGTTTAAATCCACGCCGAGCGTAAGCTTCTTACGGACTTCACCGCCCACTTTCAACTGCACTTTCTCGCCCTTCAGGGGATCAATATTCAGCGTACTGTTGAGGGTAATATCGACCGGCCAGTTATCCTGCAACTGGGCGTTGCCGGAAGCCGTGACTTTGCCCTGGTCGGAGTCCACGTCCAGCGCGTCCAGCTTCATCTGCCCATCAATGCTGCTGACTTTGAGCAGCAGATTATAGATGGTGATATCGGTATCGCCGGTGAGACGCAGCTGCTCGCCGCGGAAGGCCTGAATATTGAGATTCAACGGCAGATGGACGTCGGTCATTTCCGGCAGCACCGGCGTCGAGAACAGATCTTTCATCGTCTCGCCGAGCGGCTTTTCTTCCGGCTGCGGATTGTCAATTTTCGGCTCGACCACCTGCTCCTGGGCCACCTTCGCCACCTTCGGCAGCGCGATGAGCAACCCCTGCAGGGAGGTCGGCGTCAGGGTCAGGTTTTTCTCCTGCCAGTTCAGACCGCTGGTAAAGTCGCGCAGCGAGACGGCGGTATCGTCAATTTTTACGTTGACGTTATGCAGCGCCACCCGGCTCAGGGTGATGGGATAAGGCGTGGAGAGATTCAGCGGGCCGCTATCTTCTTCTTCAACCGGCGCCGCCGGCGGCATCTTGCTGGTATCGATCGCCACATAAATATCGCGCAGAGAAAGATCGTTGACGCACAGGCTGCTGTCCCACAGGCAGCGCAGCTTGACGCCGAGGTGGAACTGGCCAGCGGTGACCGCCACGCCCGGCTGCTCAAAGCGCACGTTCTCCAGCGTCAAATCGCGCCAGCCGCCGGTCGCTTTGCCGATCTCCAGCCCCGGAACCCAGCGGTCGGCGGCTTTGATCACCAGATGCAGGCCGGTGGTGCTCCCCACCAGGAATCCTACCGTCCCCAGCAGCAGCACAAGAAAAATCAGTACGCCGAGGCTTATCTTCTTCCATAAACTCATAATTCAGGCCCCAGGCCGATATAAAACTGTAAACCGTGCTCTTCTTTGTCGCCGATCGGTCTGGCGATATCCAGCTTGATTGGTCCGACCGGAGACTGCCAGCGCACGCCGAGGCCGGCGCCGGTTTTAAAGTTGCTCTCGCGGATATCGCTCACCGCTTCGCCGCTATCGACAAACACCGCGCCCCACCATTTGCCGCTCACGTTGTACTGATACTCCAGCGAGCCGGTGGCCAGTTTCGAGGCCCCCATCAGCTTGCCGTCATCATCTTTTGGCGAGATAGATTTGTATTTATATCCGCGAATGCTGCGGTCGCCACCGGCGAAGAAACGCAGATCCGGCGGGACCTTGCTGAAGTTATCGGCCTCAATCCAGCCAAGATTGCCGCGCACCACGAAGCGGTGGCGGTCATACAGGGTGCGGATCCAGACGTCCTGCGCCTGCATCACGATAAAGTTGATGTCCGAGCCCCACATGGTGTTGGAGTAGTCCACCGAATAGCGCTGCGAATCGCCCCAGGTCGGCATCAGGCCGCCGCGCGAGCGGGTACGGTTCACCGACACGCCGGGGTAGATCAGCATGGTGGTGTTAGTGACGTTGGCCTGGGTAAAGTGGTCGAGGCTCCAGCGCAGGTTCAGCGCGCGCTGCCAGCCGCTCGACATCTCCCAAAAACGTGATACCCCGAGGGTCGTAGAGTCGGCTTTGGTATCGTTAAGATCGGTACGCTTAAAGCCGCCCTGCATCAGGTAGTACTGCTCCAGCGGGCTTTTTAACAACGGCACTTTATAGCTGAAATCAAGCTGCTGTTCCGGGGCGGAAAGGCTGAGGCTGGAGGTCAGGCTGTGGCCGTAGGAGTTCATCCACGGCTTTCTCCAGGTGCCTTTGACGCGCGGCCCGACGTCGGTTGAGTAGCCGACCCCGGTTTCAACGGTATTCTCTTTACGCGGAGAGACCACACCCTGCAAAGGCAGAATTTTGGTCTGGCGGGATTTTTCAAACTGCGGCGCCACCACGACGGAGCTAAACCAGCCGGTTGCCGCCAGGCGGCGGTTCAGTTCGGCGAGATCCTGGGAGGTGTAGTAGTCGCCCTGCTTAAACGGCACCAGGTTTTGCAGATATTCGTCGCGAATTTGCGAGCCTTCAAAAGTGACCGGGCCAAAGCGGTAGCGCTCGCCGCTGTTGTAGTCGATATCCCAGAAGGCCTGATGCCGGTCGAGAGAGACGCCGAGCTGGCTTTTATTAAATTCGCTATCAAAATAGCCTTTACGTAGCGCAACGCGGGTCAGGGAGCTTTTGAAGCCATCATAGTCGCTGTGGTTCAGCACGGTGCCGATCGCCGGGCGCGTTTTTAACAAATCCAGATAGTCGCGATCGGTTCGGGCGCCGCCGCGTAAAATCACTTCGGTGCCGCCAATACGCACCGGCTCGCCGGGCGTGACTTTGGCGATCAGGACCTGGCGGCCCCTCGCCGGCGGCGGACGTAAATCAAAATCGATCGTCGGTTCGTAGTAGCCGAGCGCTTTCAGGCCTTCGCGGATAGCATCATCAACGCGCGCGCGAAAGCGCCGGTCCGGCGTGACTTCATCGCTCTGGATCGTAGATAGTTGGGCGCGGACGTTTTTTTCCAGTTCCCCGGATAACCCCTCAACCTGCAAACGCACGCTCGCTGCGCTGGCGACCCCGCTGACCAGCAAAAGGCTGGTGATACATAACTGGCGGATTTGTAGCACGTTTTCTCCTGAATATCCTTGTTTCCCCCCGAAGGAAACGAAAGCGCCGCTCCACGGCTTAACAAAACCCTAACAATCAAGGGTTGAAAAATAGACGTTATCCCAAATAATTCTTATGTTTAAATCTAGACGTATTAAGCGCGTTTATTGTGTTAAAAGACGCGCTTGGTTACAACCTTAACCACATTTTCTGTTTTGAGAGGCCCACCGTGAGTCTATTTGATAAAACGCATCTTGTCGCCCAAGCGGACGCGCTGCCGGGACGCAACACGCCGATGCCGGTGGCTACGCTCCACGCCGTCAATGGTCACTCGATGACCAACGTTCCCGCAGGAATGGAAATCGCTCTGTTCGCCATGGGCTGCTTCTGGGGCGTCGAACGCCTGTTCTGGCAGCTGCCCGGCGTCTACAGTACCGCCGCCGGCTACACCGGCGGCTATACGCCAAACCCAACCTACCGCGAAGTGTGCAGCGGCGAGACCGGCCACGCCGAAGCGGTGCGCGTGGTCTACGATCCGCAGGTTATCAGCTATGAGCAGCTGCTCCAGGTCTTCTGGGAAAACCACGACCCGGCGCAGGGTATGCAGCAGGGTAACGATCGCGGTACCCAGTATCGTTCCGCGATTTATCCGCTGACGCCGGAGCAGAGCGAGGCGGCACAGGCCAGCCTGGCGCGTTTCCAGGCGGCAATGAATGAAGCGAACGACACCCGGACGATCACCACCGAGATAGCGACGGCGAAGCCGTTCTATTATGCCGAAGACGATCACCAGCAGTATCTGCATAAAAACCCGTACGGATACTGCGGTATCGGCGGAATCGGCGTTTGTTTGCCGCCGCAGGCCTGATGCCGCCGCGTGGTTCCCGCAGGCCGCCGGATTGAATAATTTACGCTCTGGCGGCTTTACAGTACCTTACGCTATACTACGCCGTGCTATCGCCGGTCCAGAGCCTTCGGACCGGCTTTTTGTGAATTCCACTTAGCGTTATCCACTTCCCTTCCGAGGATCTGATCTCAACGGTCAGATAAGATATGTTAAACAGTATTTTAGTCATACTCTGTCTGATAGCCGTCAGTGCGTTCTTTTCGATATCGGAAATCTCGCTGGCCGCATCACGTAAAATCAAACTCAAGCTGCTAGCCGATGATGGCAACATCAACGCTCAACGCGTGCTGAAGATGCAGGAAAACCCCGGTATGTTCTTTACCGTGGTGCAAATCGGTCTCAACGCGGTGGCGATTCTCGGCGGTATCGTCGGCGATGCTGCGTTTTCACCGGCTTTCTACGGCCTGCTGAGCCGCTATCTGTCGCCGGAGCTCTCCGAGCAGCTGAGCTTTATTATTTCTTTTACCCTGGTCACCAGCCTGTTCATTCTGTTTGCTGACCTGACTCCGAAACGCATCGGTATGATTGCGCCTGAAGCCGTCGCTTTACGCATCATCAACCCGATGCGCTTCTGCTTGTTTATCTTCCGCCCGCTGGTGTGGTTGTTTAACGGCATGGCCAACAACATCTTCCGCCTGTTCAAAATTCCGATGGTGCGTAAAGACGACATTACCTCCGATGATATTTACGCCGTCGTGGAAGCCGGCGCGCTGGCCGGGGTGCTGCGTAAGCAGGAGCATGAGCTGATTGAAAACGTGTTCGAGCTAGAATCGCGCACCGTGCCTTCATCCATGACCTCGCGTGAAAACGTCATCTGGTTCGATCTTCATGAGGATGAGCAGAGCCTGAAAAATAAGGTCGCGGAGCATCCGCACTCCAAATTCCTGGTGTGTAACGAAGATATCGACCACATCATCGGCTACGTTGATTCTAAAGATCTGCTGAACCGCGTGCTGGCGAACCAGAGCCTGGTGCTGACCGGCGGCGTGCAGATTCGCAATACGCTGATTGTCCCGGATACCCTGACGCTCTCTGAAGCGCTGGAAAGCTTTAAAACCGCCGGTGAAGACTTCGCCGTGATCATGAACGAGTATGCGCTGGTGGTCGGGATTATCACCCTGAACGACGTGATGACCACCCTGATGGGCGACCTCGTCGGCCAGGGGCTGGAAGAGCAGATCGTCGCGCGCGATGAAAACTCCTGGCTCATCGACGGCGGAACGCCGATTGATGACGTGATGCGGGTGCTGGATATCGATGATTTCCCGCAGTCCGGCAATTACGAGACCATTGGCGGCTTTATGATGTTTATGCTGCGTAAAATTCCCAAGCGGACCGACGCGGTGAAATTTTCCGGCTATAAGTTCGAAGTGGTGGATATCGATAACTACCGCATCGATCAGCTGCTGGTGACCCGTATCGACAATAAGCCGACGGTGCTGGTGCCCAAGCTACCGGACGCGGCGAATAGTGATAAAGAGTCGGCGTAACGCGTTTGACGAACCGATAAGGCGGATGAAAATCCGCCTTTTTTATTGCCCGAATGTGAGGCGGCTCACGCCCCTCGGGCGATAGCAGATTTTTACTGCTCCATAGCGAAACGTTCATGACTCCCCGCTTCGCAAAAAGGTAACTTTGCTCGCGACTACACGATCATATTCCTGAATAAAGGAAGCGAGGGTTACCATGATAGAATCAAATAAAAACTACTATATAAGCTGTCTGTTCTTCCTGTTCTTCTTTATTGGCTGGGGATGCTGCTATCCTTATTTATCATTGTGGTTAACGGAAACCATCGGTATTAATTACACCGATGTCGGTCTGGTTTATTCCTTTACTGCGGTTATTGCCGTTTGCGTTCAACCATTATTCGGGTTCATCTCCGACAGGCTCGTCTATCGTAAAAACCTGATGTGGATGCTGGCCATCATTATTACCCTTTTCGCCCCTTACTGGATCTACGTCTTTGCGCCATTATTAAAAGTTAACGTATTTCTCGGGGCGCTGGCCGGCGGTATTTATATTGGCATGGCCTACGGCGCAGGCTGCGGTATTTGCGAAGCTTACATTGATAAAGTCAGCCGCGCTTCCGGCTTTGAGTTTGGTCGCGCCAGAATGTTTGGCGGCATTGGCGCGGCTATTGGCACCTTCGCGGCAGGCAAGCTCTACGGCATCGACCAGAACATGATTTTCTGGCTGGCCAGCTGCGCCGGCGTATGCCTGCTGGTCATTGTCTGGAAAATGCAGATCAGCGCGCATAAACAAGGCGCGATGCAGAGTCGTAAAGCCTCTCCGGTCACCCTGAGCGACGCCGCCTCGCTGCTGAAAATGAAGAAATTCTGGTTCTTCGCGATCTACACGATTGGCGTCGGCGCAGTATATGAAACCTACGACCAGCAGTTCGCCATCTATTACAGCCACTTCTTTGAGAGCAAAGCGCGCGGCGCGGAAGTGTTCGGCTATTTAACCACCGGTCAGATTTTCCTTGATGCGGTGGTGATGTTCTTCGCCCCATGGTTCGTGAATAAAATCGGCCCGAAAAATGCGCTGCTGTACTGCGGAATGATTATGAGTCTGCGCATTATCGGCTCGGCCTGGGCTATGGGTCCTGTGTCCATTAGCCTGATTAAACTGCTGCACGGTTTTGAAAGTTCAGTATTACTCGTCGCCGCGCTGAAATATATCACCGCCAACTTCAACCCGCTGCTATCAGCCACGGTTTATTTAATCGGCTTCCAGTTTTCGAAAAGCTTTAGCTCTATTTTCCTTTCTACCGGCATCGGTCATATGTACCAGAGCATGGGCTTTACCAGCAGCTATATCGTGCTCGGCGGTATCGCCCTGTGCTTTACGCTGATTTCATTTATTACGCTGGATAAAGCGCGCGCTTTTGCCCCGCAGCCGGCGCCCGCGCATTAATTTAAGGAGGTAACCTGTATGTCTGATTTATTTTATGGCGTGGCCTATTACGATGAATATATGCCGGAAGATCGGCTGGCGAAAGATATCGCCTTAATGCAGGAAACGGGCATTAACGTGGTGCGCATTGCCGAATCGACCTGGAGTACGCTCGAGCCCCGGGAGGGCGAATATAACTTCTATCATATCGACCGGGTGCTGGATGCCATGCATGAGGCGGGGATCGCGGTGATTATCGGCACGCCGACTTACGCCGTCCCGGCCTGGCTGGCGGCTAAACATCCGGACATACTGGTCACCACCGTCGATGGCCAGCAAAAATATGGCCCGCGCCAGATTATGGATATCGTCAACCCGACCTTTCGCCGCTATGCCGAAAAGATTATTCGTACGCTAATGGCGCACGTGCAGCGACATCCGGCAATTATTGGCTGGCAGCTGGATAATGAAACCAAGCATTACGATAATATCGGCCGCTATATGCAGGAGGGGTTTGTGCGCAGCCTGCGAGAAAAATACCCCGATCTCGACCGGTTGAATAACGATTTTGGTCTGGACTACTGGAGCAACCGTATTGATAGCTGGCAGGATTTTCCGCCGGTCGAGAATACCATTAACGCCAGCCTCGCCTGCGCGTTCTCTCGCTACCAGCGCCAGCAGGTGACGGAGTATCTCGCCTGGCAGGCGGAGATCGTGCGCGAATATGCCCAGCCGCATCAGTTCGTCACCCACAACTTCGATTTTGAATGGCGCGGCTACTCCTACGGCGTGCAGCCGCGAGTCGACCATTTTGCGGCGGCGCAGGCGCTGGATATTGCCGGTGTCGATATCTATCACCCGAGCCAGAAGCACCTGACCGGGCGGGAAATCGCGTTTGGCGGCGCCATTACGCGCTCGCTCAAGCAGGGCAACAACTACTTCGTGCTGGAAACCCAGGCGCAAGGCTTTGCCCAGTGGACCCCTTATCCTGGCCAGCTGCGCCTGCAGGCCTTTAGCCACGTGGCCTCGGGAGCGGCGATGGTCTCCTACTGGCACTGGCATTCGATTCATAATGCGTTCGAAACTTACTGGAAAGGGCTGTTAAGCCATGACTTTTCGCGCAACGCGACCTGGCAGGAGGCCACCACTATCGGGGCTGACTTCGCCCGCCTGTCGCCGCAGCTGGCGGAGCTGAAGGCGGAAAACGACGTCGCGCTGCTGATCAGCAATGAGGCGATGGACGCCCTCAACCAGTTCCGCCCCGGCGACGCGCAGGGCAATATTTATAACGATATTTTCCGCCGCTTCCACGATGCGCTGTACGACCACAATATCAGCCTCGATATTATTCACGACGTTAACGAGGAAACCGCGCGCTACCGCGTGCTGATCGTACCCGGACTCTACGCCGCGGATGATGGCCTGCTTACGCGCATTAACCGCTATATTGAACAGGGCGGCAGAGCGCTGATCGGCTTTAAATCGGGCTTTAGCGATGAAAACGTGAAGGTGCGCAGCGGCGCGCAGCCGGGAGTTTTGCGCGAAAGCTGCGGCGTGAGCTACAGCCAGTTCACCCTGCCGGAAGAGACGACGGTAAGCGCGTGCAGCGCGGACATTGATTGCAGTAAAGATAACCAGGCCGAGCTGTGGATGGAGCTGCTGACGCCGGACGCCGGTACCCGTACGCTACTGCGCTATCAGCATCCGGCATGGAGCGATTATGCCGCCGCCACCGAGGCGGATTACGGCCAGGGCCGGGCGATTTACGTTGGCTTCCTGCCGCAAAAAACGCTGATTAGTCAGCTGTTCGACCGGCTGACGGCGGGTCTGGATCTGCGTTCACGCACCTCGGCCTACCGCTATCCGCTGGTGGTCAAAAAGATGCGCAACCGCGACGGCAATAGCATCCACTTCCTGTTTAACTACTCCGGCGATCCGCTGGCGTTTATCAGCGAGACATCGGGTAACGCGCTGCTGAGCGGGGAAAAAGTTCACTGCGGCCAGCCGTTGCGTCTCAGGGCATGGGAATTTAGTATCATCGAAAGTTAAGCGAGCGGCGGCACTCGGGCGGGGGAAACGATGGAACTGGATATCAATGAGCTACTGAACTTCTCGCCATTGATGAAGACCTTTACCTTCAACGCCTGGGTCGTCGCCGGCTTTACTCCCATCACCCGTGGCTCAAAGCTGGACTACTACATTAACCGCCCGCAGGGAATGAAAGGTTACATCATCAATCTGACCCTGCGCGGCCAGGCGCGCGCGAAAGCGGGCGACGGCTCTCTTCTGTTTCGTGAAAACGACCTGCTGCTCTTTCCCCCCGGCGTTCCCCACCATTATGGACGGGACGAACACAGCGACTACTGGGATCACTTATGGATCTACTTTATCCCTCGCCCCTACTGGATAGACTGGCTAAAGTGGGATCAAACAGCGCACGGTATCGGCAAAACCACGGTCAACGATCCTGAGCAGCTGCAAAGCCTGCGCGATCTGTTCTATGAGGTCATCCGCCATCACTCCGCTTCCGCCCCGCTGTCGGAGGCGCTGGCGATGAACGCGCTGGAGCGCCTGATCCTGAGCTGCTTTCAGCGACAGCCGATCAGCAACCGCCACGCCCACGATCCGCGGATTAACGCCGTATGCGACTATCTTAACGAACATATTGCCCAGGAGATTAAGATTGAGAACCTGGCGGCGATGGTTTTTATCTCCCCCTCCCGGCTGGCGCATCTGTTCAAAAATGAACTGGGGCAAACGGTTTACGCCTGGCGCGAGGCGCAGCGCATTAACCGCGCAAAGTGGCTGATCCAAACCACGTCGCTGCCGCTTAACAAAATCGCCCTGTCGGTAGGTTATGGAGACCCGGTCTATTTCACGCGCATTTTCCGCAAGCATAACGGCATTCCGCCGGGCGAGTACCGCAAACGCTATGCGGAAATGAAGGGGTAGGTCCAGAAACATCAACGGCTCCCGTTGGGAGCCGCCTTTTTACCGTGTAGCCA
The DNA here is from genome assembly GCF_900200035.1 of Klebsiella grimontii. Taxonomy (GTDB): domain Bacteria; phylum Pseudomonadota; class Gammaproteobacteria; order Enterobacterales; family Enterobacteriaceae; genus Klebsiella; species Klebsiella grimontii. Next base: position 66,330 of record NZ_FZTC01000010.1, on the reverse strand, counting down.
TACCACTTTTCAGATTATGCCATCTCTGTCTGCAGACGGATAACCTGACGATTGACTTCGGACATCACCGACAAATGCAGCTTGTCCTTCACCTTCGGGATAAGGATTTTGCCCTTATCAAACTCAAAAGCGCCAACGTCCTTGATATACAAACGTCCACGGAACAGGATCTTCACGTACTTCGCTACTTGTAGCGGATTGTAGCGTTGGAAAATTTTCATTGTTGTCTCCTGCCAGGGTTACGCTCCTGTGGTGCCACAGTTAGCCCACGTACCGGAAGCGCAAATTTTAGTGCCCTGAAACTATAGTCCAGAATCTGAGTGATACCCAGTATGTATAAGTTTATTTACCTTATGATGACAATAATTCAGAGTTTTCGTTTCAGGCATCCGATGAAGGTAGTATAAGTCGCCGATTTTGGACGAATTTGTGCGTTAACACGCAAACTGGCACCATCATTGCGGGTAATGCGCATAAATCGCACTTATGATTAAAGAAGACCAAGTGGTCGGATCACCTGCAAAGATAATAAAAGGAAACACCATGACCCTACGTAGATTACTGGCCGTTTCATGTCTCCTGTTCCCGCTGATCGCCTCGGCGCACAACTTTGTCGACGGTCAGCGCGTTGCGCCGGTCGGCGTCGCGGATCGAGGGGAACTGGTGCTGAATAACGATAAGTTTAGCTATAAAAGCTGGAATAGCGCGCAGCTGGCGGGGAAAGTGCGCGTCGTGCAGCATATTGCCGGGCGCTCGTCGGCAAAAGAAAAAAACGCCACTCTGATTGAAGCCATTAAGAGCGCGAAGCTCCCGCACGATCGCTATCAAACCACCACCATCGTTAATACCGATGACGCTATCCCGGGTTCAGGCGTGTTTGTCCGCAGCAGTATTGAGAGCAACAAGCAGCTCTACCCCTGGTCGCAGTTTATCGTCGACAGCAACGGTGTGGTCCGCAAAGCATGGCAGCTCAATGAAGAGAGTTCGGCCATCGTGGTGCTGGATAAAGACGGCCGCGTACAGTGGGCTAAAGACGGCGCGCTCAGCCAGGAGGAAGTGCAGCAGGTAGTGGCCCTGCTGCACAAGCTGCTTAATAAATAGAGACCCGGAAGCCGGGGTTGAGGAACGATTCACGCGGCGTGTAATCCAGGGTACGCCCCTGCCAGTCGTGAACGTGCGCCCCGGCGGCGCTGGCGACCGCATGACCGGCCGCGGTGTCCCAGGTGGAGGTCGGCCCGAAGCGCGGATAAAGCTGGGCCTGCCCTTCGGCGACCAGACAAAACTTCAGCGACGAACCGATTGAGGTCGTCTGGTGTTCGCCAAGCTGCTCCAGATACTCCTGCAGCTCCGGGTCATTACCGTGGGAGCGGCTAATCACCACCAGCGGCGGACGCGCATCGCGGACCTGAATCTGCTTGCGAACGCCGCACTCCTCTTTCCATGCTTTGCCCTTTTCCGCGCTGTACATCACCTTCATCACCGGCGCGTAGACCACGCCAAGGATCGGTTTCCCGTTTTCAATCAAAGCGATATTGACGGTAAACTCGCCGTTGCGCTTGATAAACTCTTTGGTGCCGTCCAGCGGGTCCACCAGCCAGTAGCGCTGCCAGTGCTGGCGCACCTCCCAGGCCGGCGGGTCCTCTTCCGACAGAACCGGAATATCGGGCGTCAGCGCCAGCAGGCCGCTAATAATCACCTTGTGCGCCGCAATATCCGCGGCCGTGACCGGAGAATCGTCCTTCTTGCTGGCGATGTCCATCGGCTGTTTTCCATCGTAAACTTCCATAATGGCATCGCCCGCGTTCCGTGCAAGCTGACATACTTGTTCTAACATTCTCCACCTCGTCTGGTTACAGTGGCGTTAACTCGTTGTTTTATTTATATCGCATCATTGTGAGTTCCGCTATCTGTGATAACGATGGCGGTTTCATTCATCGCTTTTCTGGCATGATTCACATTTCTGTAAGCAACAGAATGTAAATACATTTTCTTCTGTGCCATTGCTCATAAAAAAGGACGCCACTGATGATTAAGTTTAGCGCAACGCTGCTGGCCACGCTGATCGCCGCCAGCGTAAATGCGGCGACGGTCGATTTGCGGATCATGGAAACCACCGATCTGCACAGTAATATGATGGACTTTGACTATTACAAAGACAGCGCCACGGAAAAATTTGGCCTGGTGCGCACCGCAACCCTGATTGAAAAAGCACGCCAGGAAGCCAAAAACAGCGTGCTGGTCGATAACGGCGACGTCATTCAGGGCAGCCCGCTGGGCGACTATATGGCGGCGAAGGGGCTGAAAGAGGGCGATGTTCACCCGGTCTATAAAGCGATGAATACCCTGGACTATGCGGTGGGGAACCTCGGTAACCACGAGTTTAACTACGGGCTCGACTTCCTGCACAAAGCGCTGGCCGGCGCGAAATTCCCCTACGTGAACGCCAATATCATCGATGCCAAAACCGGCAAACCGATGTTTACGCCTTATCTGATTCAGGATACCCAGGTTCAGGATAGCGACGGCAAAACGCAGACGCTGCGTATTGGCTATATCGGCTTCGTACCGCCGCAGATTATGACATGGGATAAAGCCAATCTCAGCGGCAAAGTCACCGTCAACGACATTACCGCAACCGCGCGCAAATTTGTCCCGGAAATGCGTGAAAAAGGCGCGGACGTGGTCGTGGTCATTGCCCACTCCGGCCTCTCCGCCGACCCGTATCAGGCGATGGCGGAGAACTCCGTTTACTATTTAAGCCAGGTGCCCGGCGTCGATGCCATTATGTTCGGCCACGCGCACGCCGTCTTCCCGAGCAAAGATTTTGCCGGTATTAAAGGCGCGGATATCGCTAAAGGTACGCTGAACGGCGTACCGGCGGTGATGCCGGGCATGTGGGGCGATCATCTTGGGGTGGTCGATCTGGTTCTGAACAACGACAGCGGCAAATGGCAGGTCAGCGCAGCGAAAGCCGAAGCGCGCCCGATCTACGATGCGGCGGCGAAGAAATCGCTGGCGGCAGAAGACAGCAACATGGTGGCGGTATTAAAAGCCGACCATGACGCCACCCGCGAGTTTGTCGGCAAACCGATCGGTAAATCCTCGGATAATATGTACAGCTACCTGGCGCTGGTGCAGGACGACCCGACCGTACAGGTAGTCAACATGGCCCAGAAAGCCTATGTGGAGCACTATATTCAGGGCGACCCGGATCTGGCGAAGCTGCCGGTACTCTCCGCCGCCGCGCCGTTTAAAGTCGGCGGACGGAAAAACGATCCGGCCAGCTTTGTGGAAGTGGAAAAAGGTCAGCTCACCTTCCGCAATGCCGCCGATCTCTACCTGTATCCCAACACCCTGGTGGTGATGAAAGTGAGCGGTAAAGAGGTGAAAGAGTGGCTGGAGTGCTCCGCCGGGCAGTTCAATCAGATTGACCCCGCCAGCAGCAAGCCGCAGTCGCTGATTAACTGGGACGGCTTCCGCACTTACAACTTCGACGTCATTGATGGCGTGAACTACCAGATTGATATCACCCAGCCGGCGCGCTACGACGGCGAATGCAACAGTGTCAATCCGCAGGCCGAGCGAATTAAGCATCTGACCTTTAACGGCAAGCCGATCGATGCGAACGCCACTTTCCTCGTCGCGACCAACAACTACCGCGCCTACGGCGGTAAATTCCAGGGCACCGGCGAAGATCATATCGCGTTCGCCTCACCGGATGAAAACCGCTCGGTGCTGGCGGCGTGGATTGGCGCGGAGTCGAAGAAAAACGGCGAGATCCATCCGGCGGCGGATAACAACTGGCGCCTGGCGCCGATCCACAGCAGCGTACCGCTGGATATTCGCTTTGAAACCTCTCCGGGCGATAAGGCCGCGGCGTTTATCAAAGAGAAAGCGCAATACCCAATGCGTCAGGTCGCCACCGACGATATCGGTTTTGCCATTTATCAGCTGGATTTGAGTCAGTAATTGCCCCTTCCCCGGTTGCGCTACGCTTACCGGGGCTACCCAGGCATCACCCTCAGGCTACCTGCCCGTGGTTCGCCAGAACCACGGGCAGGTTCAGTTCAATCCAGTCCGCCAGCGCCGCCACCTTCTCGCTTACCTGCTCACCGAGCGGAGTCAGACTATATTCAACGTGCGGGGGCACCACCGGATAGGATACGCGATTAAGAAAGCCGTCCTGTTCCAGCGCCTGGAGCGACTGGGCCAGCATCTTTTCGCTGACGCCGCCGATCTTACGCCGCAGATCGCTAAACCGATGGGTGCCATCGCGCAGAGACACCAAAATCAACACGCCCCAGCGGCTGGTCACATGCTTGAGCACTTCCCGCGAGGGGCACTGTTCGGCAAACAGGTTGCCGTTGCGTAGCTGCTCGCTCAGCGTCAGATTCGCCATATTCATACTTACCTTTTTGTACGTACTTACTAAAAGTTAGTTAAGGTGTTAGCTTACCACAACTGCCAATGAACACGAAGGAGAAGACCTATGATCGCAATTACCGGCGCAACCGGCCAGCTTGGCCAGCACGTCCTGGAAAATCTGTTAACTACCGTACCCGCAGACCAGGTTGTGGCTATCGTGCGCAACCCGGCGAAGGCCGAATCGCTGAGCCAAAAGGGCGTAGTGGTTCGTCAGGCCGACTACGGCGACGAAGCCGCGCTGACCGCCGCCCTGCAGGGCGTAGACAAACTGCTGCTGATCTCGTCCAGCGAAGTCGGCCAGCGCGCCGTCCAGCACCGCAACGTGATTAACGCCGCGAAAGCCGCCGGCGTAAAATTTATCGCCTACACCAGCCTGCTGCACGCCGATACCTCTCCGCTGGGGCTGGCGGATGAGCATATCGCCACCGAGAAAATGCTCGCCGACTCTGGCGTTGCATATGCCCTGCTGCGCAACGGCTGGTACACCGAAAACTATCTCGCCAGCGCGCCGCCGTCGATTGAGCACGGCGTGTTTATCGGCGCAGCCGGTAACGGCAAAATCGCCTCCGCGACCCGCGCAGACTACGCCGCCGCCGCCGCTCGCGTTATCGCCGAAGAGGGCCACGCCGGAAAAGTGTACGAGCTGGCGGGTGATGAGGCGTGGACGCTGAGCGAACTCGCCGCAGAGCTGAGCAAACAAAGCGGTAAAAATGTGGTGTATCAAAACCTCAGCGAAGCCGACTTCGCCGCCGCGCTGAAGGGCGTCGGGCTGCCTGCCGGTCTGGCGGATATGCTGGCGGATTCCGATACCGGCGCTTCCAAAGGCGGTCTGTTCGACGACAGCCGCACTCTGAGTAAGCTCATCGGTCGCCCAACCACGACGCTGGCAAAGAGCGTCAAAGGCATTCTGTAACTGTTACATAGTGGTTAATTTTTGTAGCATCCCGGCGGGCCATCCTCAATAATAAAAGGATGTCCGTCGGGAGTTATCGCATGCAAGGCGTACCGGAGCAGTTTAATGATGAAAGAGACAGCGCGCGCTTCCGCCATCTGGCGCAGCTGCCCGGCGTTGAGCTATATCATGCCCATATCTCCCGCTACGCCTTTGAACCGCACACCCATGAAGCCTTTGGTATCGGCGCGATCGAGCTCGGCGCCGAGCGTTTTCGCTATCGGGGCAGCCAGCACGTGGCTTCGGTCAACTCTATCGTCACCATGAATCCCGATGAGCTGCACACCGGCGAGGCGGAAACCGCCGACGGCTGGCGCTATCGGATGATTTATCTCGACCCGGATACGCTGGAAGAAGTGACCGGCGAACGCCACTGGTGGTTCAGCGAGGTGGTTCGCCAGGATCCGCTGCGCTCCCGGCAAATCGGCAATCTTATCTATGGCCTGTGGCATACCGACGATCCGCTGGCGCAGCAGGGTCTGCTGCTGGATCTAATCGATACCTTCCGTCCGTTTGCCCATCACGCCGCTGCGCTGCCCGAGGCCCGTCACCGCTTCGAGCGGGTACGCGACTATCTGCACGATAACTATATGCGTACGGTCACCCTCGATGAGCTGGCGCAGGTGGCAGCGCTCAGCCCATACCATTTTCAACGCCAGTTCAAAGCGCACTTTCACGTCACGCCGCACCAGATGCTGATGGCGATTCGCCTGTGGCGCGCCAAAGCGTTTCTCACCCACGGCATGCCCGCCGCCGACGTCGCCCTCGCCGCCGGACTGACCGACCAGTCGCACCTGACCCGCGCGTTCACCCGCCGCTACGGCATTACGCCGGTGCGTTATCAAAAGCAGGTTCTCCCGCGCTAATGCGCAACCTCATACAATATTCCCGCTTTTGCCTCGCCTACACTGTCGGCAACGAAAAGAGTAATGGAAGGCGTGATGATTAGTGGTGTGCTGTACGCCCTGCTGGCAGGGCTGATGTGGGGATTGATATTCGTGGGTCCTTTACTGGTGCCGGAATACCCGGCAGTTTTACAGTCGATGGGGCGCTATCTGGCGCTGGGGCTTATCGCCCTGCCGCTGGCCTGGCTGGGCCGCGCGCGGCTGCGCCAGCTCACCGAGAAAGATTGGTGGACGGCGCTGGGGCTGACCATGATGGGTAACTTAATCTATTACGTCTGCCTGGCCAGCGCGATTCAGCGTACCGGCGCGCCGGTCTCCACGATGATTATCGGCACCCTGCCGGTTGTGCTGCCGGTTTTCGCTAACCTGCTCTATAGCCAGCGCGACGGCAAGCTGCCGTGGCGACGCCTGTTTCCGGCGCTGGTCTGTATTGCCCTCGGCCTCGCGTGCGTCAATATTGCCGAACTGCATCAGGGTTTACCCGATTTCAGCCCCTGGCGCTACGGCTCCGGTATCGCGCTGGCGCTAATCTCGGTAGTGTGCTGGGCCTGGTACGCACTGCGCAATGCCCGCTGGCTGCGGGAAAATCCGGACAAACCGCCGATGATGTGGGCTACCGCCCAGGCGCTGGTCACCCTGCCGGTATCGCTGGCCGGGTATCTCATCGCCTGCGGGTGGCTGCACGGCCAGCACGCGGACTTTCCGCTGCCTTTCGGTCCGCGTCCGGCGGTATTTGTCACCCTGATGCTGGCGATCGCTATCTTCTGCTCATGGGTCGGCGCGTGGTGCTGGAACGTCGCCAGCCAGCGTCTGCCAACGGTGATCCTCGGGCCGCTGATTGTCTTCGAAACCCTTGCCGGACTGCTGTATACCTTTCTTTTGCGCCAGAGCCTGCCGCCGCTTCTGACCTTCAGCGGTATCCTGCTGCTGGTGCTCGGCGTGGTGTCTGCGGTGCGTGCCCGCCCGGAAAAGCCCGCGCTGCAGGAGCTGGTCAGCGAGAAAAAATAGCCAGGTATCCCAAAGGGGTATTCCCAGGAGAATAAGATGCATTTAAAATACAACTTATATTCTTGATGACGAGGTAACTGCTATGGCTTTCCGTGACCAACCTTTAGGCGAGCTGGCGCTGACGATTCCGCGCGCCTCCGCGCTGTTCCGTCAATATGATATGGACTACTGCTGCGGCGGCAAACAGACGCTGGAGCGCGCGGCGTCGCGCAAAGAGCTGGACGTCGCGGTGATTGAAGCCGAGCTGGCTAAACTGGCGGAAGAGCCGGTGGAGCGCGACTGGCGGGCTGCGCCCTACGCGGACATCATCGATCACATTATCGTTCGCTATCACGACAGGCATCGCGAACAGCTGCCGGAGCTAATTTTACAGGCCACCAAAGTCGAGCGCGTTCATGCCGACAAGCCCAACGTTCCGAAGGGCCTGACCAAGTATCTGACCATGCTGCACCAGGAGCTTTCCAGCCATATGATGAAAGAGGAGCAGATTCTGTTCCCGATGATCAAACAGGGCATGGGAACGCAGGCCGGCGGTCCTATCAGCGTCATGGAAAGCGAGCATGATGAAGCGGGCGAGCTGCTGGAGGTGATTAAGCACATCACGCAGAACGTGACGCCTCCGCCGGAAGCCTGCACCACCTGGAAAGCGATGTACAACGGCATCAACGAACTGATTGATGACCTGATGGAGCACATCAGCCTCGAAAATAACGTGCTGTTCCCGCGTGCCCTCGCCGGAAAGTAATAAAAAAGGCGCCCGCAGGCGCCCTCGACATTGTCAGTCTTATTGGCCACCCCGGGTGGCCTTTTTTATGACGGGCCGCTGCAAGCAACGTTAAAAATCTCTCCCGAACATTTTTTTATTTCGCCAGACGCTTCTTGCCGGCAAACAGCCAGCCCGCCCCCAGCAGCACAAACCACAGCGGAGTCACCATCAGCGCTTCGCGGGTATCGGCTTCCAGCGTCAGCAGTACCAGCACAAAGGCGAAGAAGGCCATGCACACCCAGCACATCAGTTTGCCCAGCGGCATCTTGTATTTGGACTGCTCATGCAGCTGCGGGCGCTTTTTGCGATAGACCAGATACGAGCACAGGATAATCGTCCAGACGAACATAAACAGGATCGCCGACACCGTGGTAATCATGGTGAACGCCGCGATCACGCTCGGATTGACCATCAGCATCACCACGCCGCCCAGCAGGCACATACAGGAGAAGGTCAGGCCTTTCGCCGGTACCGCACGCTTCGACAGCTTAGCGAACATTTTTGGCGCCTGTCCGTCCTGCGCCAGACCGAACAGCATACGGCTGGTGGAGAACACGCCGCTGTTGGCGGAAGAGGCCGCCGAGGTCAGCACCACGAAGTTGATCAGGCTCGCCGCCGCCGGCAGCCCCACCAGCACAAACAGCTCGACGAACGGGCTCTTCGACGGCACCACTGAGCTCCACGGCGTCACTGACATAATCACAATTAGCGCGAAGACGTAGAACATAATGATGCGGATTGGAATCGAGTTAATCGCCCGCGGCAGAGATTTCTCAGGATCTTTGGTTTCCGCCGCCGTGGTTCCCACCAGCTCGATGCCCACGAAGGCGAAGACCGCGATCTGGAAGCCGGCAAAGAATCCGCTGATGCCTTTCGGGAACCAGCCGCCGTCATTCCACAGATGGGCGAAAGAGGCTTCCACGCCGGTCGGTGACTGGAAGTGCATCATCACCATCACCAGGCCGACGACGATCAGCGCCACGATAGCGACGATTTTGATCATCGCAAACCAGAACTCCATCTCGCCGAACATCTTCACGGTAGCGAGGTTAAGGCCCAGCAGCAGCAGGATGACTGCCAGCGAGGCGACCCAGTCGGAGAGTCCCGGGAACCAGAACTGCGCGTAGGCGGTGATCGCCACCACGTCCGCCATCCCGGTGACCACCCAGCAGAACCAGTAGGTCCAGCCGGTAAAATAGCCAGCCCAGGGTCCCAGCAGGTCGGCGGCAAAATCGCTGAACGACTTATATTCAAGATTCGACAGCAGTAATTCACCCATGGCGCGCATGACGAAAAACAGCATAAAGCCGATGATCATATAAACAAAAATAATTGACGGCCCGGCAAGGCTGATGGTTTTACCCGAGCCCATAAACAGCCCGGTGCCGATCGCGCCACCGATAGCGATAAGCTGAATATGCCGGTTAGTGAGATTTCGCCGCAGCGATTGTTCAGTCGGAGCCTGTTCGTCGGCAACGACTTTTACCTGATCTACCATGTGATTTTTCCTGTTGTACCTGTCTGTGTTGTTCGGGCTCTACTGGCCCTTCATTCGTCTTAACCCTGGAACGAGGGTTTATCGATATTAGGTAAGAATCGGAGGGATGAATACTATGATTTAGATATAATGTTAATTTTATGTTTAAAGTGAGTGTTATATCACTCCGGTTACGCGAAACAGCTCACAAAAATACACCCATTAAGCCGATATGCAATATAAAGTTCCAGCAAATTCATAACTTAAGGGTTTTACACTATTTAAAGCGGCCTCCTCCCCCCTGCGGGAGAGGAAGCACCTGCTGTTTAGATAATATCCAGCAGTTCAACTTCAAAAATCAGGGTACTGAACGGAGGAATGGATGCGCCCGCGCCGCGCTCGCCGTAGGCCAGGCTGTGCGGAATGGTCAGTTCCCATTTGGAACCTACCGGCATCAGGGTCAGCGCTTCAATCCAGCCGCCGATTACGCCGGTCACCGGGAATTCAGCCGGCTCGCCGCGCGCGACGGAGCTATCGAAGACGGTACCGTCGATCAGTTTGCCGGTATAGTGGACGCGAACGCGGTCAGTACGCGCCGGGATCGGGCCTTCACCCTGGGTCAGAACGCGGAACTGCAGGCCAGACTCGGTGCTGTTCACGCCTTCGCGCTCGCGGTTCTCTTCCAGGTATTTCTCGCCATCCGCGGCCATTTCCTGGAAACGCTCGCGACGCACGGCGTCAGCGCGTTCGTGGATTTCACGCAGCGCGCGGTGAACGGCTTCCACCGGCACCTGCGGCTGTTGACCTTCCAGCGCGTCAGCAATACCCGCGACCAGCGCTTCCGGCAGCAGCCCCTGCAGGCCAGACTCGCTCAGCTGTTGTCCAACCTGCAAGCCGATACCGTAACTTGCCTGTGCTTCGATCGTGTCAAAAGTTGGGGTTGCCATCTTTGTTCCTTTTTTCGTGGGGGCTCTCATGCTCTCTGGCTTCCAAAATGCAAAAGACAATGAGCAGAGAAAAGAGGTGGGAAGCATATCAGCCATAGCACGACGGGTAAAACTTTGTCGCCTGGATGATGACAAATCTAAGGGAAACAGAAACAATAGAGGGATAAGGTTAACCTCACGAAACATAGCTTTGTCTCGTCCTTCAGGAAGTTAGCCATCTATACTCTAGAGAGAGCAGGATAAAAATATGCGGAGCAGGAGGAAAGCCATGCCCGGGCGCTTTGAACTGACATCTACCCTGGCGAAGATCTGGCACGCCCCGGATCATTTTCGCCTCATGGATCCGCTACCGCCGATGCACCGCCGGGGCATTATTGCCGGAGCGCTGCTGGTGATTATCGGCGTTCTGCTCCCTTCCGAGGATAACAGCAGCGAGGTTCAGGCCAGCCGCGAGGCGAATCTCAACCTGCAATCCCAGTCGCAGCCCTCTTCCGGTAATCAGGCTGTCCCGCTGCCGCCCATCACCAATACGCCGCCCGTGAACGATGCCGATCAGGTGGCGCCGGTCGCGCCGGAGCCGATTCAGGATGAGCAGCCGGATCAGCCGCAGCAGCAGGCCGCTTCCCAGCCGTATCAGGAGCCGCAGTCGACGCCGGGCATCGAGCAGCAGTGGCGGACCTACCGCATTGAATCGGGGAAAACTCTCGCGCAGCTGTTCCGCGACCACAACCTGCCGCCGACCGACGTTTACGCCATGGCCCAGGTGGAAGGCGCAGGAAAACCGCTAAGCTCACTGCAAACCGGGCAGACGGTACAGATCCGTCAGAACGCCAATGGCGTAGTCACCGGGCTGACCATCGATACCGGCGGCGGCCAGCAGGTGCTGTTTACCCGCCAGTCGAACGGCAGCTTTATTCGCGTCCGTTAAGATCTCACGGCCGGGTAACTGACCCGGCCAGCCGTGAAGCTTTGCCGGGCTTATTTACCCACCAGATCCCGGTGCACACCAGCGCCAGCGCAACCGCATATTTCAGCTCAAGAATATTCTCGCCGAGGAAGATGGCCGACAGCACGGTGCCGGCAACCGGGACCACAAAGTTGAACGGCGCAATCATACTCACGCGGTTATGCTTAAGCAGCACGCTCCATAGCGCAAAAGCGATGGAAGAGAGCAGGGTCAAATAAGCCAGCACCAGCGCAGCAGCGGCGCTGTGGACCGCCAGGGTTCCGCCGGTCAGGTAACCGCCGCCAACCAGCACCAGGCCGCCAAACGCCAGCTGCCAGCCGGTCATCACCGTCGGGTCAACCGTCTGCGAAATGCGCTTACCGTACAGCGTCGCCGCCGACAGGATAAAAGCCGCCAGCACCACAAAACCGTCGCCCTGCCAGACAAAGCTAAAATCGCTCAATGAATGATTAACGTTCACCAGCATCACGCCGGCAAAACCGAGAATGCAGCCGACGGCTTTGTTGTAGCTCAGCCTGTCATTCTGATAGATAAAGTGCGCCAGCAGGACGCTGAAGAAGGTGCCGGTGGCGTTCATAATCGAGCCCTTCACGCCGGTGGTAAACGCCAGGCCAACGTAGAAGAAAATGTACTGGATGGACGTTTGCGTGACGCCCAGTATCGCCAGTTGGCCGCACTGACGGGAATTTAAGCAGGCGATCGGCTTACGCTGCGCCAGCGCGAAGAGCAGCAGTAGCGCTCCGGCAAACAGGAAGCGATAGCCAGCGAAGACGATTTTAGACGGCACATCATCAGTGGCAATCTGAAATAGTTCATAGCCGCTTTTAATCGCCGGGTAGGAGCTTCCCCACAGCAGGCAGCAGAGGGTTGCGCAGGCATAAGCCACTTTCTTGCGGGTAAAAATCGAGGGTGCGTCCATTCACTTCACCAGAAATAAAATAGTGTTTTATTTTATTATCCAGAAAGTTGCTAAGAATAGCCACCATACCAGGAAAAGATTCAGCAAAGACAGAAAAGCAAAACGCCGGCACAAGGCCGGCGTCTCGACGTGAGTTGAGTAATAAATTACTCAGCTACAACGTTAACAACCAGTTTAGCGAAAACTTCGCTGTGAACCTGGAAGTCCACTTCGTGCTCACCGGTGGTGCGCAGAACGCCGTTCGGCAGACGAACTTCGCTCTTAGCAACGGCAACGCCAGCTGCAGTTACAGCGTCAGCGATGTCGCGAGTACCGATGGAACCGAACAGTTTACCTTCGTCGCCAGATTTAGACGCGATGGTAACGGTGCCCAGTGCGTTGATTGCTTCAGCACGTGCGTTAGCAGCGCCCAGAACTTCTGCCAGTTTGGCTTCCAGTTCAGCACGGCGTGCTTCGAAGAACTCAACGTTTTTCTTGGTAGCAGGAACAGCTTTACCCTGTGGTACCAGGAAGTTACGAGCATAGCCCGCTTTAACGTTAACCTGATCACCCAGGCTACCCAGGTTTGCTACTTTATCAAGCAGAATAACTTGCATTACCTTATCCTCTCAAAGTCGTATTAATGGACCGTGACCGATTACTGATGACGATCAGTGTACGGCAGCAGGGACAGGTAGCGAGCGCGTTTGATAGCGCGTGCCAGCTGACGCTGATATTTTGCACGGGTACCGGTGATACGGCTCGGGACAATCTTACCGCTTTCGGTGATGTAGTTTTTCAGCGTAGCGATATCTTTATAGTCGATCTCTTGAACGCCTTCCGCGGTGAAACGGCAGAACTTGCGACGACGGAAATAACGTGCCATATGGCTAGTCTCCAGAATCTATCAATTCAATCTGCTCGGCATGCAGAACCATTTTGCTCAAGCCGTTCTTTGCCTTGTGGCAAGAGATGAACCCTCGAACGATTACTGCGCTACCGACCGTTATACTGTGAGTAATGGCCTGGTTCTCGTGTCCGCTGATTATCACGGGCATTTGGCACCATGCCTGCCGGTGAAAACCGGCTTCCTCCTGCACTGAACGATGCTCAAGCACGAACTGGCAGTGTGGAATTCCTGACGGGCTGACCTTACGAAGTGGAGTCCTGCATACAATGCCGGACAGCTCCAGACGGTTGGTCATCAGGATTACTCTTCAGAATCCCCAGCTTCAGAATCATCTGCGGTTTCGTTGGCGAAATCTTCGCGACGCTCGCGGCGCTCGTCTTTCGCTTTAACCATCGGAGATGCTTCGGTAACAGCGTGCTTAGTACGCATTACCATGCTGCGGATAACGGCGTCGTTGAAGCGGAAGTTAGTTTCCAGCTCATCGATCGCTTCCTGCGGCGCTTCAACGTTCAGCAGAACGTAGTGAGCTTTGTGCAGTTTGTTGATCGGATAAGCCAGCTGACGGCGGCCCCAGTCTTCCAGACGGTGGATCGTACCTTCTGCTGCAGTGATTGCACCAGTGTAACGTTCGATCATGCCCGGAACCTGTTCGCTCTGGTCAGGATGGACCATAAAAACGATTTCGTAATGACGCATCGAATTGCTCCTTACGGATTATTCAGCCTCCTGTCTGGGTCAGCCGCGGCCCATGGAGGCAAGGAACGTGTTAAAGGGCGGCTGAAAAATTGACGCGTCATAATACGGGCGAGCGGGTTTTAAGACAAGTGAATTGTGCAAATAATTCGCACTAAGCGCGAAGTGGCCTTAAGCCAGTGATTTAAAATTAATCAACGGCGGAAGCGACAATTTTTTGAACAACTGCATCAGAAATGGTCGCGATACGCCAGCGAGGCAGCGATTACACTTAGATTAGAAGCAATCCATACCCCAGGGAAGCGGGTTAACGTCAGGACTGTCATAAGGAGCGTAGATGATGAAATACATCCTCATAACCATGATGGCAGCGCTTTTGTTGAGCGCCAACGCGCTGGCTGCTATTAAAATCGATGCCCGCCAGGCCCGCAACATGGACGATGTGCAGAGCCTCGGCGTTATCTATATCAACCACAACATCGCCACCGAGCAGGAAGCCGACCAGGCGCTTAGCCAGCAGAGCGATGCTCAGGGAGCGAAATACTTCCAGCCGATCCTCATTCATGAACCGGGAAGCGACGGTCCGATTCACGCCAGTGCGGCCATTTACCGTTAATTTGCCTGTTTTTTGACTTCGCCCGATAGTCAGGGCGAAGTCTTAATGCAATTGAGAATTATTTTTCTTCGTGCCTTATCAGCAGGAACGTAACCTGATTTAATCTCTCTTTAACCACATGATTATCCGGAGTGATTCATGGTTCCGCGTTTTGCCACGCTAAGCCGTATCCCGAAAGGGGTTTGGGTTCTTGGCGGCGTTAGCCTGCTGATGGATGTTTCGTCAGAGATGATCCACAGCCTTCTTCCTCTATTTATGGCCACCACGCTGGGGGCCAGCGTGATTATTATCGGCATTATCGAAGGCGTTGCTGAAGCTACCGCGCTGATGCTGAAGGTTTTCTCTGGCGTCATCAGTGATTATGTCGGCAAACGCAAAGGCCTTGCGCTGCTCGGCTATGGCCTGGGGGCGCTAAGCAAACCTCTTTTCGCCATCGCGCCAACCTCCGGCGTGGTGTTCAGCGCGCGAATGATCGACCGCGTGGGCAAAGGGATACGCGGCGCGCCGAGGGATGCGCTGGTCGCCGACGTCACTCCGCCGGAAATCCGCGGCGCCGCCTACGGGCTGCGCCAGGCGCTGGACACTATCGGCGCTTTTCTGGGACCGCTGCTTGCCGTCGCGCTGATGTTTCTCTGGGATAACGACTTCCAGTCTATTTTCTGGGTCGCGGTCATTCCTGCCGCGCTCTCCATCGCTTTATTAGGCTTTGGGCTAAAAGAGCCAAAAACGCCGATCACCCGGAAACGGACCAATCCCCTGCGCCGCGAGAACCTAAAAAAGCTTTCAGCCGCCTACTGGTGGGTTGTGGTTATCGGCTCGATTTTTACCCTCGCCCGCTTCAGCGAAGCGTTTCTGGTGCTGCGCGCCCAGCAGATGGCGATCCCGCTGTTCGCGATTCCGCTGGTGATGGTCGCGATGAACCTGGTGTACAGCCTGACCGCCTATCCGTTCGGTAAACTATCGGACAGCATGAGCCACAGCAAAATGCTGCAGTGGGGTCTGCTGGTGCTGATCGCCGCCGATATCGTGCTGGCCTTAAGCAGCCACTGGAGCACGCTTTTAGCCGGCGTGGCGCTATGGGGCATTCATATGGGGATGACGCAGGGACTGCTGGCGGCGATGGTGGCGCATACCGCCCCGCCGGAGCTGCGCGGAACGGCGTTCGGGATGTTCAACCTGATGAGCGGCGTTGCGCTGCTGCTGGCCAGCGCAGGTGCGGGCGTGCTGTGGGAAGTATTCGGTGCCGCCTCGACGTTTTACGCCGGCGCGGTAATCTGCGTGCTGACGCTGATCGGTATGCGCTGTATGCCGTCGGCTTATCAGCAAAACTAAAAATGGCTCCGGAGCAGACCGGTTGATTCATCATAAAGATGAATGCTCCGGAGCACGTCTTTCACTTTTGCCCGTAATAGGCATCTGGCCCGTGCTTACGCATAAAGTGCTTGTCCATCAGCCAGCTATCGATGGGCTTCAGCTGCGGGTTGATCCCGCGCGCAATCCACGCCATCCGCGCCACTTCTTCCATCACCACCGCGTTATGCACCGCATCGTGCGCATCTTTGCCCCAGGCAAAAGGCCCGTGCTGATAGACCACGATGCCCGGCGTATGCAGCGGCTCAACGTCGCCCAGCGTTTCAATAATTACGCGGCCGGTGTTCAGCTCATAAGCCTCAGCCACTTCCTGCGCGCTTAACGCCCGGGTGCAGGGAATATCGCCAAAGAAGTAGTCCGCGTGGGTCGTCCCCAGCGCGGGAATGGCCAGGCCCGCCTGCGCCCAGGCCGTCGCGTGCGTCGAGTGGGTATGCACCACGCCGCCGAGGCTTGGATAGCGACGATACAGCGCCAGGTGCGTGGCGGTATCGGAAGAAGGACGATAGCGCCCCTCCACCACCTTACCCTTGAGATCGACTACCACCATATCGTCCGCTTTCATGGTCTCATAGGCGACGCCGCTGGGCTTAATCGCCACCAGCCCACGTTCACGGTCGATGGCGCTGACGTTACCCCAGGTAAAAGTGACCAGTCCGTAACGCGGCAAATCCATATTAGCGTCAAAGACCTGCTGTTTTAACGTTTGCATTATGCCGCCTCCACCAGACCGGCGCTGGCCATCCGCGCCTTCACCCAATCGCGCGCTTTCGCAACTTCAGCGGCCGGATCGTCGGTCGTTTCGCTCCACATTTCAATCAGATACGGGCCGCAATAGCCGCTCTGCCTGAGCGTTTCAAAGCAGCGCTCGAAATCGACAACGCCTTCGCCAAACGGCACGTTCTTGAATACGCCCGGTTTAGTATCCTTCACATGTACGGCAACGATATGCCCGATCCCGGCCTGCAATTCCATCTGTACGTCGTTATCCCATGCCGACAGATTGCCGATATCAGGGTAAAGCTGGAACCACGGATTATTGAGATAGTGGGCATAGCCCAACGCCTTGCTGATCGAGTTCATCAGCGGGTAGTCCATGATTTCCATCGCCAGCGTCACCTGCGCGCGGCTCGCCATTTCGACGCTCTCTTTTAGCCCGTCGCGGAAACGACGGCGCGTCTCGTTATTGGCTTGCTGGTAGTAAACGTCGTAACCCGCCAGTTGGATAACGCGAATACCCACATCCTGCGCCAGCCGAATCGCTTTGCGCATAATCTCCAGGCCCTGCGCCCGAACCGCGTCGTCTTCGCTACCGAGCGGAAAGCGGCGATGGGCGCTCAGGCACATAGAGGGTACCCGCACCCCGGTTTCAGCAATCGCGTTGACCAGCGCAAGGCGCTGCTCCCGGCTCCAGTCGAGCCGCGCCAGACGGGCGTCAGTTTCATCGACCGACATTTCGACGAAATCAAAGCCGAGCTCTTTCGCCAGCCGTAGGCGTTCCTGCCAGCACTCCCCCGCGGGGAGCGCTTTTTCATAGATACCGAGCGGAATTTGTTTTGACAGCATGACCGCTCCTTAGCCCCACAGCTGGGCGATAGAACGTTTAAACTGCCGGGCGGCCTCTACCGGAGAAGCGGCGTCGCGAATGCTGCGACCGGCGATAAAGACGTGAATGAGAATACCTTTAAACAGCGGTAAATCTTCCAGCGCCAGGCCGCCGGTGACGGTGACTTTAAAGCCCATTTCGGACAAGCGTTTGATCGCGCTGATATCCGCCTCGCCCCACGCCACACCGGCCGCCTGGGCATCGCGGCTACGGTGATAAACCACCTGCTGAATACCCGCTTCGCGCCACTCCTGCGCCTGCTCCCAGGTCCAGTAGCCGGTCAGTTCGATCTGGACGTCGCCGTTGAACTCTTTCGCGACGTCCAGCGCGCCTTTGGTGGTGTTGATGTCCGCGCAGCAGATCACGGTGACCCAATCGGCGTTGGCTTCAAAGCACATGCGGGAGAGAATTTTACCGGCATCGGCGATTTTGGCGTCCGCCAGCACGATTTTATTGGGATAGAGCGCCTTCAGGTCGCGAACGGCGCGTACGCCTTCAGCCACACAAAGAATGGTGCCGACTTCAATAATGTCCACTTCATCGGCTATCAGGCGCGTCGTTTCATACGCGGAAGACATGGATTGATTATCGAGCGCAACCTGCAACATAGGTAATGACATTGTAGTGTTCCTTTTAAACGGCCGCCGCCGTGGCGTTATCAATTAATTCCAGCACTTCCTGCGCGGTGCGGCAGGCGCGTAAACGGTCAAAATTGGCTTCATCTTCAAACAGGTTGACGATCTGCATGATGCCGACTTCCTGATGGGTATTGGCATCCACGGCCGCCATGGTGATCAGAATATCGACCGGGTCGTTATCCTCGTGATTAAAAACCAGCGGCGTTTTCAGCGTGACCAGCGCAAAGCCGGTTTTCTTAACCCCCTCTTCCGGGCGGCCGTGCGGCATCGCCAGACCGGGAGCAATCACAAAATAGGGGCCATGCTGGGCTACGCCATCGAGAATGGCCTGGTAGTAGCGCGGCTCAACGACATCCGCCTTCACCAGTAAATCAACGCTCAGCTTGACGGCTTCCTGCCAGGTACTGGCGTCGGCCTGGAGAAGGATGGAGTTATTCTCCACCAGCGAATCGCGTAATTTCATTTGGTCTCCTTACTTCACATCCTGCGGGAAGTGCGCTTTGATCACTTCCAGCAGTTTTGGGCCAAAATCCGCAGGCGAGAGCATGTTGCGCACGCCAACCACATATTTGTTGCCGGAGACGCTAATCTCACCGGCGATATGGGTGGAGGCGATGATGATGTCCGCGCCGTTTAGTTCACTTTTGTATTCACCCACCGCGCAGCTGTTCACCGTGTGATCGATATTTGACTGGGTCAAAAACTGGTCCACCTTCATCTTCATGATCATGGAACTTCCTTGCCCGTTGCCACATACAGCCAGAATACGTACGGTCATAGTCAAAACTCCTTATTGAGCAGAAGCATCTGCCAGTTGTTTTTCCGCGTCCTCTTCAGCACGCAGCGTGCGCCCTGCGAAGAACATATAAGCCAGTGCGATAATGATGATGACGGCCATAAACGCGATACCGATGGAGGCGAAGCCCTGCATCATCGGCGGCGCCAGAATTGACCAGTCCGCCATACCCATCCAGGCGCTCATACCGGTCAGCTTCACCGCCCAGACGCAGCCAAAAATTTCGATCATCCCCATTACCAGACAAATTTTGAGCGCCGCGCGCCAGCCGCCAAAGTGGTTAGCAAACACGCCGATGGTGGCGTTAGAGAAGAACATTGGGATAAAGCCCGGAATAATCAGAATGGAAGAGCCGAAGCCGACCAGAATACCGACGGCGATCAGTTGGCCGATGGTGCCCCACATAAACCCCCAGACGACGGCGTTTGGCGCAAAGCTATAAATCGCGGCGCAGTCAATCGCCAGCACGGCACCGGGAATCAGGCGCTGGGAAATGCCGTTGAACGCTTCAGAAAGTTCGGCGACGAACATGCGCACGCCCTGGGTGATAATGAAAATAGCGACGGCGAACGAGAAGCCGGTTTGCAGGATATAGATCGTCCAGTGGGTTTTACCCGCCATCGCCTGTACGGTGTCGATGCCGAAGGAGAGCAAAATCGCGCCGAAGAAAATGGTCATCACGATGGCCGTGGAGACGATGTTGTCGTGAAAGATGTTCAGCCAGCCCGGCAGCTTGAGATCCTCAACGCTCTCCTCTTTTTTACCCAGATACGGGGCGACCTTGTAAGCAATCCATGAAGCGAACTGCTGCTGGTGTCCGATGGAGAAGCCGCAGCCGTCGGTCACTTCCTGGGTCGGCTTATACATCATGTTCGAGGTAATGCCCCAATAGAGCGACACCAGCACCGCCGTGCAGATAATCGTCGTCCACATCGGGTAGCCGAAGATATAAAAAAAGACGGCAATCAGCCCCGCCTGCTGGAACATGATGTGCCCGGTCAGCATGATGGTACGAATACCGGTAATACGCCGCAGCAGGACATAACAAATATTCAGCGCCAGGGCTAACAGCACGGCATAGCCCACCCAGCTGTAGGCATCGCCCATCCGCTCAATGGTCGCCATCATGGAGGCGTAGGTATCAGAAATAGCGCCGTTGATGCCGTAAACCTCAGACATTTTCGCCACCACCGGTTTAAACGTGCTGGTCAGAATGCCGGAGCCGGCCTGCAGCAGCATAAAACCGATAATGGTTTTAATTGTTCCTTTAACGATAACGCTGGCGCTTTTGCGCAGCAGGATATAACCCAGGCAGGTCACAATACCCAGCAGCAGCGGGGCGTTGGTCATAACCTGGTTAAAGAACACGGTAAAGATGTGGTAGAGAATCTCCATAACACACTCCAGAAGGTGGACGCTCTGAACGCACGCTACGCCCAGGTTGGTTGTTGCGATCACTCTAATAATCAAAAATAATCACAACAAGATTATATTTGATTAAATGTGACGCACGCCGCAAATAATCACACAATCCGTCATGGTATTAATTCTCATTTTCATAACCTGAAAAATAGTATATGTAAATCAATTAAATAAAATAACACGCATATCATGAAGTATGCCTCCGCCTCTTTTTAACCCCCACTATTCCTCTCATGAAGGGCGAAATTCAGGATTGCAATCCTGAACAAACGATGCCAGTATTCGTCAAAACAAATCACATCGTGATTACTTTTGATAATATGTGAGGGAAAAACAAATGAGTAAAGTGCAAACCATCACCCGCGAATCATGGATCCTGAACACTTTTCCGGAATGGGGTAGCTGGCTGAATGAAGAAATTGAACAAGAGCAGGTTGCGCCGGGCACCTTTGCGATGTGGTGGTTGGGTTGTACGGGCATCTGGCTGAAATCCGAAGGCGGAGCCAATATCTGCGTCGATTTCTGGTGCGGTACCGGCAAGCAAAGCCACGGGAATCCGCTGATGAAAACCGGCCACCAGATGCAGCGTATGGCCGGCGTGAAGAAGCTCCAGCCCAACCTGCGCACCACCCCGTTTGTTCTCGATCCGTTCGCTATTCGCCAGATCGACGCCGTGCTGTCTACCCACGATCATAACGATCACATTGATGTGAACGTGGCCGCCGCGGTTATGCAGAACTGCGCCGATGACGTGCCGTTTATCGGCCCGCAAACCTGCGTCGATCTGTGGATTGGCTGGGGCGTACCGAAAGAGCGCTGCATCGTGATGAAGCCGGGCGATGTGGTCAAAATAAAAGATGTTGAAATTCATGCGCTCGACGCTTTTGACCGTACGGCTCTGATTACCTTACCCGCGGATCAAAAAGCGGCAGGCGTACTGCCGGACGGAATGGATCAGCGCGCGGTGAACTACCTGTTCAAAACGCCGGGGGGCAACCTGTACCATAGCGGCGATTCCCACTACTCCAACTATTACGCGAAGCACGGTAACGAACACCAGATCGACGTGGCTCTCGGTTCCTATGGCGAGAACCCGCGCGGTATCACCGACAAAATGACCAGCGCCGATATCCTGCGCATGGCCGAATCGCTGAATGCCAAAGTGGTGATCCCGTTCCATCACGATATCTGGTCAAACTTCCAGGCCGATCCGCAGGAAATCCGCGTTCTGTGGGAAATGAAAAAAGACCGTCTGAAGTATGGCTTTAAGCCTTTCATCTGGCAGGTGGGTGGGAAATTCACCTGGCCGCTGGATAAAGATAACTTCGAATACCACTATCCGCGCGGATTCGACGATTGCTTCACCATGGAGCCGGACCTGCCCTTTAAGTCTTTCCTGTAAGGCTTCTCCGGCGGGACCGCCCGCCGGAAATTATCCCCGTCAGCATTAGTATTTTCACCTGATTTCAAATATCATCTTTGCTTATCACTTTTAATCGGATTTGCTCATGACGGAAGCGCAAAGACATCAAATTTTACTGGATTTGCTGGCACAAACGGGATTTGTCACCGTGGAGCAGGTGATTTCCCGGCTGGGAATTTCTCCGGCGACGGCACGACGCGATATCAACAAACTCGACGAAAGCGGCAAGCTGAAAAAAGTCCGCAACGGCGCAGAAGCCGTCAGCGAGCAGCGCCCGCGCTGGTCGCCAATGAATATTCACCAGGCGCAAAACCACGATGAGAAGGTACGGATTGCGCGCGCGGCTTCGCAGCTGGTGAACCCGGGCGAAAGCATCGTCATAAACTGCGGCTCTACCGCATTCCTGCTTGGGCAAGAACTGTGCGGTAAACCGGTGCAGATCATCACCAACTATTTGCCGCTGGCTAACTACCTGATCGATCAGGAACACGACAGCGTCATTATTATGGGCGGGCAGTATAACCGCAGCCACTCCATCACGCTGAGCCCTCAGGGCAGCGAAAACAGCCTGTACGCTGGGCACTGGATGTTTACCAGCGGCAAAGGGTTGACCGCGGAGGGGCTATATAAAACCGATATGCTGACGGCGATGGCGGAGCAAAAGATGCTTAACGTCGTCGGCAAACTCGCGGTACTGGTCGACAGCAGCAAAGTTGGCGAACGCGCCGGAATGCTCTTCAGCCAGGCCGGGCAAATCGACCTGGTGATAACCGGTAAACAGGCGGATGAAGCGATTCTCAAGCAGCTTGAAGATCAGGGCGTTCAGGTGATTCGCGTTTAAAGGTGACGTTGAAAAAAAGCCACCGTCGCAGCTAACGCTTCCGGCGTAATGCGGTGACGGACGCCTTTCTGCCAGATGCAGGTTAGGTTGTCGGCCAGTGCGTTTTGCTGCAGCGCCTGCTGCAGACGGAAGGTCTCCCCCGGCGGTACCACATCATCCTCATCGCCGTGCCAGAGCAGCAGCGGTCGGCTGGCGAGGGTCGCCAGCTGCTGGCTGACGTCCCACTCCGCCAGCTGCCCTGCCTCCCACGAAGGCGAAGGAAAAAGCGTCTGCGAGAGCGTACTGAAATAGCCTGACCCCATCAGGCAGGCGACGCTTTTCAGCTCCGGGTGATGGGTCATAATCCCCAGCGCAGTCATTCCACCCATCGATGCGCCGGCCACCGCCAGCCTGTCGCCCGCAAGCCATCCTTGCTCCCGAATCGCCTCCTGTAATGCCGGAAACTCAACAAAATTGTGCGTCAGAATCGGCCAGAAGCGCTGCATCCGCCCCTGTTCGTCTCCCCGGTAGCGCGCGCCGTGTTCCGCAGCATCAGGCATAATCACCCGAAACCCCGCCTCTGCAAGCGCAACGGCGAAATAGCTGTAGACCAGCTTAGAAGAGGTAAAGCCATGATAAAAGACAATGCAGGGAAGCGGAGTATCCGCGGCGCCCTGCGGGTACGCATGGAGAACCTCCCCGCCCGCAAGGTTACGCATTTCTAGTGCGATCATTTACCGTCTCCTTTCTCTAAAGTGATGTTATGTTAGTACTCAAGCCACGCGTTCGCACATGATTCATAATCTTGAGAACCAGATTACGCTTTCACGATATTTTCATTCGAAAATCGCGTACGGGATAACAATTTGGGAACATTCCCCGGCAATGACATTCAGGCTACCACTACACTATGGCTAACAGGAAACGAGATATGGTTATGCGTAGGTTTACACCGTGGTTACTGGCAATCGCTTTAACCGGCTGTAGCGCCCTACAGGGGACGCCAAAGGCGCCGCCGCCAGCAACCAACCATCCACAAGAGATCCAGCGTAACCAGACGACGGGTCTGCAGAAGATGGGGACGGTGAGCGTATTAATGTACGGCTCGCCGATGGATGTAGAGGCTGCGCTGAAGGTCAAAGCAGAGGCGGCTAAGGCGGATTACTACGTCATCATTATGATTGATGACACCATGGTTCCAGGCCAGTGGTATTCGCAGGCAATTTTGTACCGTCAATAGCGGTCAACCTTTAAGCCAGCTTGACACTGCTTTGCATCCATTCACGTTCTCCTGCGCCTAATAACGTTCAGCCAGCCGTAAACCTGGCAGAACGTTAGCAACGGACTGCCCTCAGGACTATGTGAAATGGAGCTGACGATGAAACGAACTTTTACCCTACCCAGCCTGATGCTGACCTCCGCCACGGCCAATACTTCCGCGCAGTCGGCGGAGTTTGCCAGCGCTGACTGCGTAACTGGCCTGAACGAAATTGGCCTGATTTGCGTTAACAACATCTCCGGCAGCCAGCAGGATGTGGAGCACGCCATCGCCGTGCAGGCCGACGAGCAGGGCGCGTCCTGGTATCGCATCGTCCAGATGTACGAGGAGCAGCAGCCGGATAACTGGCGGGTACAGGCCATTCTTTATGCCTGAGGCGCCTGGCGTCCGCGCCCCATTGCCCGTAACAGTAAGTCGTCGAGCGTTTGCTCATCCAGGCGCATGCCGCCGCGCGTATCGAGCATCATCCGGCACCAGGCTTCAGCCAGCGGCGGTGAAGCGAAGCGTAATACCTGCGCGCCAACGCCAAGCAGATAAACCAGCCGGGTAATCTCCCGTCCCTGCTCTTCCAGAGGGCGCCGTAGCCACTGCTGCAGCTGCCGCCACGCCCGATCGAAATGACGATTTTGCCCTTTCACTTCCGCGCACTCCGCCGCCAGAAGCTCAAGCGCCGCCGGCTGCTTCATCACAACCCGCATCACGTCCAGACACATAATATTCCCTGAACCTTCCCAGATGCTGTTTACCGGCATTTCACGGTACAAACGCGGCAGTTCACTTTCTTCACAGTAGCCGGAGCCGCCCAGCACCTCCATCGCCTCGGCGACGAAGGCGATCCCGGATTTGCAGATAGCAAATTTCGCCGCGGGCGTGAACAACCTTGCCCATAGCGCTTCCTGCGCATCATCGCGCCTGTCCCATGCCCGCGCCAGGCGGAACAGAAACGCGGTTTGCCCTTCAAGCCGCAGCGCCATCTGCCCCAGCACCTGACGCATCATCGGCTGATCGACCAGATTTTTGCCAAACGCCTGACGCTGCAGGGCATGGTACAGCGCCACCGAATAGGCCCGGCGCATCAGCGCATGGCTGCCCAGGGCGCAGTCAAAGCGGGTCAGGCCGCCCATTTTGAGAATTTGCCGGACGCCATCCCCCTCTTCTCCGACCAGCCAACCGCAAGCGTTGAAAAACTCGACTTCACTGCTGGCGTTCGCGCGGTTACCCAATTTATCTTTCAGCCTCTCCAGATGTACGCCGTTACGCTGACCGTCCGGCAGCAGGCGCGGAACAAAAAAGCAGGAGAGCCCCGCCGGCGCCTGCGCCAGTACCAGATGAGCATCGCTCTGCGGCACGGAGAAAAACCATTTATGTCCAATCAGATGATAAAAGCCTTCGGCGGTCTTCTCCGCACGGGTCGTGTTGCTCAGGACATCAGATCCCCCCTGCTTTTCAGTCATCCCCATGCCGATAAGCAGCCCGCGTTTCTGATTCCCCGGTATCAGATGCGGATCGTAGCGATCGCTTAATAGCGGTGATAACCAGTCGCTAAAGGGCCTGGGTAAGGAACGCTGCAGCAATGGGATAGCGGCAAAGGTCATGGTGGTGGGACACAGGGTTCCCGCTTCTACCTGCGCGTGCAGCATAAAGCGGGCAGCGCGGGCAACGAAAGCGCCTTCTCGAGCGTCCTCCTGCCAGGCAAGGTTATGTACCCGGTTAGCGCATAGTCCCTGCATCAGGAGATGCCAGGCCGGATGGAAACGAACATCGTCAAGCCGCGATCCCGTGGCGTCATAGCGCAGCAGTTCCGGCGGGTTGCTGTTGGCCAGGCGCCCCAGCTCCAGCGATTCCGCCGTCCCCAGCTGTTGACCAATGCTCGCCAGCAGATCGCCATCCCAGCCCGCGCCTTCGCGGACGACGGCTTCACGCAGGGCGGTATCGGACAAGAACAAGTTGCTGTTGCACAGCGGCGAGGGTTGATTAAATACGGTATGAGTTTGCCAGTGCATTATGTTTCCCTCCTTCAATGGCTCTATGCATAAGTATGGACAACGGCGCACTTTCCGTCAGAGAACTCTGTTATAAAGTTCTCTCACAATCAGAAAGGGAATTTCATGATTCATTTAATTATTGAAGATCGGGAAAACGCGCTGATCTATATCCCGCTTATCCGCCGCCATTTTCCCCATCTCGCTATCAACGCCATCAAACAGAACCTGAACGCTTCGGGTTACGTCACGTCATTTGATGAAGACACGATCTGCGCAGACATTCTGGAAGAGCAGAACCCCATTGGAAATTTTCTTAATCTCATCAAGGTATTAAAGCATCGAGGCGCGCGGCTTAAATTCATCGAGCAAACGGGAGATGAACCGGGAGATGAATTACTCTTGAGCCAGGTGTTGAACTATGTGGAAAGAGGTCTCGAAATCGCCCGTCAGAGAGAGCGAGAGGATGAACAGGACTGATGAAGATAAGCCATTCCGGAGAATGGCTTATTCAGAAAGAAGAGATTAGCTGCGCTGGCGCACCGCTTCAAACAGGCAAATACCGGTTGCAACCGATACGTTCAGCGACGATACGCTACCGGCCATCGGAATGCTGATCAACTCATCGCAGTGTTCGCGAGTCAGGCGACGCATGCCTTCGCCTTCCGCGCCCATCACCAAAGCCAGCGATCCGGTCATCTTGCTCTGGAACAGGGTATGGTCGGCCTCACCGGCGGTCCCGACGATCCAGACGTTCTCTTCCTGCAGCAGACGCATGGTGCGGGCCAGGTTGGTGACGCGGATCAGCGGGACGTTTTCCGCCGCGCCGCAGGCCACTTTTTTCGCCGTGGCGTTCAGCTGCGCAGAGCGGTCTTTGGGGACAATCACCGCATGCACGCCAGCGGCGTCGGCGCTACGTAAACAGGCGCCGAGGTTATGCGGATCGGTCACGCCATCGAGGATCAAAAAGAACGGCCGATCGAGAGAGGCGATCAGATCCGGCAGATCGTTCTCCTGATACTGACGTCCGGGCTTCACGCGGGCAATAATCCCCTGATGAACGGCGCCTTCGCTTTTCTCATCGAGAAACTGGCGGCTGGCGACCTGAATCACCACGCCCTGCGCTTCCAGAGCATGGATCAGCGGCATAAGGCGCTTATCCTCACGGCCTTTCAGAATAAAGACTTCCTGGAAACGCTCAGGAGCGCGCTCCAGCAGCGCCTGCACCGCGTGGATGCCGTAAATCATTTCACTCATTTATCTACTCGTTTAGGTTCTGTTTTCAGTCCCTTCACCCCGGCCCCATCACGATGGTGGGAGACGCCGGGGCAAAGGGAGATCATTACTCAGCTATTTTCTTTTTCGCCGCGCGCTTGGCCTTGGTCGCTGCGGCGATCTTCTGGGTTTTCTCCGACGGCTTCTTCGCTTTCTTCTCGCCTTTTGGCTGAGCGGACTTCGGCTGAGATTGGCCTTTCTGCTTGCGGAATGCGCTATCTGGCTCGAAGTTCACCTGCTTGCCCGCCTGGCGGCGGCGCCCGGACGATTTACCTCCGGCGCTTTTCTTCGCCTTTTCACGCTCGGTTTTACCGACGTTGCGCGGCGCGCGTTCGCTGGAGATAAGCGAGAAATCAATTTTACGCTCGTCCATGTTGACCGCTTCAACGCGCACTTCTACACGATCGCCCAGACGATAGGTCTGACCGCCGGATTCACCGATCAGACGCTGCCCTACCTGATCGAAGCGGTAGTAGTCGTTATCGAGGGAAGAGACGTGCACCAGACCGTCAATAAACAGCTCATCCAGACGGACGAAGAACCCAAAGCCGGTCACGCTGGCAATCACGCCCTTAAAGACGTTACCGACCTGATCCAACATGAAATCACACTTCAGCCAATCCGAAACATCGCGCGTCGCTTCATCAGCACGGCGTTCGGTCATCGAACAGTGCGCCCCCAGCTGCAGCATCTCATCCATGCTGTAGTGCCAGCCGCCGGTCTCGGTGCTGTTGCCTTTATGTCCATGCTCTTTCGCCAGTAAATACTTGATCGCACGATGCAGAGAAAGGTCAGGATAGCGGCGAATCGGCGAGGTGAAGTGGGCGTAGGATTGCAGCGCCAGGCCAAAGTGACCGCGATTTTCCGGGTCGTATATCGCCTGTTTCATCGAGCGCAGCAGCATGGTTTGCAGCATCTCCGCATCCGGACGATCGGCGATAGACGTCAGTAATTCCGCATAGTCGCGCGGCTCCGGCTTGTTGCCGCCAGGCAGCTCAAGCCCCAGCTCCGCCAGAACCGAACGGAAGGCGGTAATCGCTTCGGTGCTTGGTTTGTCATGGATACGGAACAGGGCCGGTTCCTCGGCCTTCTCAACGAAGCGCGCAGCGGAAATGTTCGCCAGGATCATGCACTCTTCAATCAGCTTGTGCGCATCGTTACGCTGAGTCTGTTCAATGCGTTCAATACGGCGTTCAGCATTGAAGATGAATTTAGCTTCTTCACTCTCAAATGAGATACCGCCGCGCTCTTCGCGCGCGCCATCCAGCACTTTGTAAAGGTTATGCAGCTCTTCAATATGCTTAACCAGTGGCGCGTACTGCTCGCGCAGATCCTGGTCACCCTGCAGCATATGCCAGACTTTGGTATAGGTCAGACGGGCGTGGGAGCTCATCACCGCTTCGTAGAATTTGAAGCCGGTCAGACGCCCCTTTGCTGAAATGGTCATTTCGCAAACCATACAGAGTCTGTCGACCTGGGGATTCAGTGAACACAGGCCGTTAGAGAGCACTTCAGGCAGCATGGGAACCACCTGAGACGGGAAGTAGACCGAGGTGCCGCGGCTGCGCGCTTCGCCATCCAGCGGCGTCCCCGGACGCACGTAGTAGCTCACATCGGCGATCGCCACCCACAGACGCCAGCCGCCGCCGCGTTTCTTCTCGCAGTACACGGCATCATCAAAGTCGCGGGCGTCTTCGCCATCAATGGTGACCAGCGGCAGGCTGCGTAAATCAACGCGCCCTTTTTTCGCCTCTTCCGGTACCTGTTCTTTCAGGCCGGCGACCTGTTTTTCGACCGCTGGCGGCCAGACGTAGGGGATTTCATGGGTGCGCAGGGCCATATCGACCGCCATGCCGGTCCCCATATTGTCGCCGAGCACTTCAACGATTTTACCGATCGCTTTAGTGCGGCGGGTTGGACGCTGGGTCAGCTCAACCACCACGACAAAGCCCATACGCGCGCCCATAATCTGTTCCGGGGGGATCAGGATATCGAAGCTTAAACGGCTGTCATCCGGTACCACAAAGCCGACGCCTGCATCGGTAAAGTAGCGGCCCACAATCTGGCCCGTTTTTGGCACCAGTACGCGGACAATTCGTGCTTCCCGACGGCCTTTACGGTCGGCGCCCAGCGGCTGCGCCAGCACCTGATCGCCGTGAATGCAGGTTTTCATCTGCTCAGACGACAGATACAGGTCATCTTTACGGCCTTCCACGCGCAGGAAGCCATAGCCATCGCGATGGCCAATAACGATACCTTTCAGCAGGTCAAGACGTTCCGGCAGCGCATAGCACTGACGACGCGTAAAGACCAGCTGACCATCGCGTTCCATTGCGCGCAATCTGCGGCGCAATGCTTCTTGTTGTTCTTCGCCTTCAATATTCAGCTCTGTTGCCAGCTCATCTCGGCTAGCCGGTTTTTCGCGTTTTGCTAAATGATCGAGGATAAATTCCCGGCTCGGGATTGGATTAGCGTATTTTTCAGATTCGCGGTCCAGGAAAGGATCTTGTGACATGTCGGTTCCTCCGTTGTCATCTCCAGTGAAGTTTACGTCACTCCACCAGTAATAATTTATAAAGCGGTTGATTCTTTTCAACCAAATCGGCCAGCGTGTAGTTATCCAGTTCCTTGAGAAAACTTTGCGCGGCTTCAGCAAGCGCCTGTTTCAGACGACAGGCGGGCGTAATATGGCAAAATTCGCTACTACAATTGACCAACGAGAGCGGCTCCAGATCGCGAACAACATCACCCACGCGAATCATATTTGCCGGTTTACCAAGACGAATCCCTCCGTTCTTTCCCCGTACCGCCGTCACATACCCTACGCGACTTAGCTGATTGATTATTTTAACCATATGATTACGAGAAACGCCGTAAACCTCCGTTACTTCGGAGATGCTGGTCATTCTTCCATCCGGCAGCGACGCCATATAGATCAGCGCGCGTAATCCGTAATCAGTGAAACTCGTTAACTGCACAATCAACCTCAGGGAAAAGAAAAACAGAGTGCGTCGGTAGACGTAATTACTATTGATGATAAACCAGCCAGCGCTCAGGCCGCTAATTTATTTAAGTGGGGCGGGCGAACAGTAAAAACAAGAGGCGCCTTAACGGCGCCCCTGGAGATCATTACGCGTCGAATGGATCGCGCAAAATCATCGTCTCGGTACGGTCAGGACCGGTAGAGATAATATCAACCGGTACGCCGGTCAGCTCTTCAATGCGTGCGATGTAGTTCAGCGCTGCCTGCGGCAGGCCGCTGCGCTCTTTCACACCAAAGGTGGTTTCAGACCAGCCCGGCATGGTTTCATAAATCGGCTCGATGCCTTCCCAGTTGTCAGCAGCCAGCGGAGTGGTCGTCACTTCGCGGCCATCCGGCATACGGTAGGCAACGCAGATTTTAACTTCTTTCAGGCCGTCCAGGACGTCCAGCTTAGTCAGGCAGAAACCCGACAGGGAGTTAATCTGCACCGCGCGGCGTACCGCCACGGCATCCAGCCAACCGGTACGACGACGACGGCCGGTGGTGGCGCCAAACTCGTTACCCTGCTTGCACAGGAACTCGCCGGTTTCATCAAACAGCTCAGTCGGGAACGGACCCGCGCCTACGCGAGTGGAGTAGGCTTTAATGATACCCAGAACGTAGTCTACATAACGCGGACCCAGACCGGAACCGGTCGCCACGCCACCGGCGGTGGTGTTGGAAGAGGTCACGTACGGATAAGTACCGTGGTCGATATCCAGCAGCGTACCCTGCGCGCCTTCAAACATGACGAAATCGCCACGCTTGCGCGCCTGGTCGAGCAGATCGGAAACGTCAACAACCATCGCGGTCAGGATGTCGGCAATCGCCATCACGTCATCGAGAACTTTCTGGTAATCAACCGCTTCGGCTTTGTAGAAATTCACCAGCTGGAAGTTGTGATATTCCATCACTTCTTTCAGTTTCTCAGCGAAGGTGGCTTTATCAAACAGATCGCCAACGCGCAGACCGCGGCGAGCCACTTTATCTTCATAAGCCGGGCCGATACCGCGACCGGTCGTACCGATAGCTTTCGCGCCACGCGCTTTCTCGCGGGCGACATCCAGCGCAACGTGATATTCGAGGATAAGCGGGCAAGCTTCAGAAAGCAGCAGACGCTCGCGGACAGGGATACCACGGTCTTCCAGACCTTTCATCTCTTTCATCAGCGCAGCCGGAGACAGCACGACACCGTTGCCGATGATGCTGGTGACATTCTCGCGAAGAATACCTGATGGAATAAGATGGAGGACGGTTTTTTCACCGTTGATTACGAGAGTATGGCCGGCGTTGTGACCGCCCTGATAGCGCACAACATATTTAGCCCGTTCAGTCAGGAGATCGACGATCTTCCCTTTACCTTCGTCACCCCATTGGGTGCCCAGTACGACGACGTTGTTACCCATTTTTCAAAATCACCGTTTGCTTAAAAATGGATTCTACCATCGCTTTTTCAGAGTTACAGCACTTTTTGCACTCGAAAGACGGGAAATTAGTCTACTTTACGCTCAGCCAATCGTTTTCCTCAACATGTAGTAGATGACGATGCCAGCAACCACAAGACCACCGCCAAACCGGCGTAATAAATTATCCGGTAGTTGGCTCATGGTGGCGACCATTCGACGCCACGCGCGTGGATAAAGCAGCGGACCCAGTCCTTCAAGGACTAAAACCAGCGCCAGTGCCAGCCAGATTGTTGAATTCATTATCCACCTTTATTTATACGCCGCCCAGTACAGAACCAGTCGTTTATCAACGTTGCGTTTACTTTTATTTCATATTGTCCGGTATTTCATCGTTATTATGAACCTATTTAGTGAAACAAAATTCATAATTTATTGTATTGAATGTGTTTTTTTAAATTGCAACTATGCCAGCGCGTATCAGTTTCAGATACGAGCATAAAATAATCAGGAGGATTATGATGAGAGAATTAACCGCAATTGAAATCGACGCCGTAAGCGGCGCAGGCTGGTTACAGGATAGTCTCGCTTCTATAGGTGCAAAAGCTGGCGCCGCCGTGTGGTCGCTCAGCAGCGATATGTTGAACATTGAACTGCCGATTATAGGCACTATCAATCTTTCAACTATTGCTCCCGATTTAGGCAAAACCGTAGGCGAGACGGTTGGTTTCACCGTTGGCGGAGCCATTGAGAGTACCCTGGCAGGCCTGCCGGTAATCGGCGGTCTGCTCAATAAACTTCTCGGCAATTAATTCCAGCTCGGTTGTAAAAAAGGCGCCTTATAAAGGGCGCCTTTTTACTTATGCCATCAGTTATTAACGATTCGTTGCCGTAGGTGATTTCATATAGCGGAAGAAATCGCTGTCCGGGCTGAGAACCATCACATCCTGATTGCTCTGGAAGCTGTTCTCGTACGCGCGCAGGCTACGGATAAAGGCATAGAAGCCCGGATCCTGACTGAATGCGTCAGCAAACAGTTTCGCCGATTCCGCATCGCCTTCACCGCGCAGGATACGTCCCTGACGCTCGGCTTCCGCCAGCGTTTTGGTCACTTCATAATCCGCGGTCGCGCGCAGTTTTTCAGCTTCTTCCTGACCTTGTGAACGATGGCGACGGGCAACCGCTTCACGCTCGGCGCGCATACGGTTGTAGATCGCTTCAGACACTTCAGCCGGCAGGTTGATCTGTTTGATTCGCACGTCGACGACTTCAATACCCAGCGCCGCCATACTGTTCGGGTTGATCACCTGAACCTTACCGTTGGTTTCCGCTTCAATACGCTCTGCCGCTTTGGCAATCGCGTCATCGGCAGCCGGCGTGCTGACTTCATCTTCCGTGCCCGCGGAACCTGAGTTCAGCGCATCGCGCACTTCCAGGGTCAGACGACCGCGGGAGTCGGTCACGATGTCTTTCACATCGAG
The DNA here is from genome assembly GCF_900200035.1 of Klebsiella grimontii. GTDB lineage: Bacteria > Pseudomonadota > Gammaproteobacteria > Enterobacterales > Enterobacteriaceae > Klebsiella > Klebsiella grimontii. Next base: position 33,251 of record NZ_FZTC01000010.1, on the reverse strand, counting down.
ACGGCCAATTTCAGAACGCAGACGGTCAGAGAATTTACGTTTCAGCAGCACCTCGGCCTGGGAGACATCACCGCCGCCGGTTGCCAGGTAGTAACGGCTAAAGTCGCTGATGCGCCACTTGATGTAGGAGTCAACGATCAGGTCTTTCTTCTCTTTGGTGACGAAGCGGTCGGCCTGATTGTCCATCGTCTGGATACGCGCATCGAGCATCTTCACAGACTCAATAAACGGAATCTTGAAGTGCAGTCCTGGCGCGTACACCAGAGGTTTGTTTTCATCGTCGCGCAGAACTTTACCAAAACGCAGCGTGATCCCGCGCTCGCCCTCTTTGACCACAAAGATGGACATGTAGAGCACCACCAGCACGATGACAATTATCGCGATAACAGATTTACGCATCGTTATTCCCCCTGACGCTGGTAGTCGTTACGCTGCGCGTTGGCGCGGCGTTGGTCCATAATGGTGCCTCCCGTAGAGGTAGAAGCGTTACTGGCGCTGTTTGAGCTGGATGCAGGCGGCAGACGCAGCAGATCGCTTGCGCCACTGCTATCGCTCTTTGCCGCCGGCGCGCCGGCGCCTTTCAGCATCTGATCCAGAGGCAGAACCATCAGGTTGCTCCCCTTCTCGTTAACCAGCACTTTGCGCGTATGGCTCAGCACTTTTTCCATGGTTTCGATATACAGACGCTCGCGGGTGATTTCCGGAGCCGCTTTATACTCAGGCAGGATTTTCGCAAAGCGAGCCACTTCACCCTGAGCTTCAAGAACGGTCTGGGTCTTGTATGCGCGAGCTTCTTCAAGAATACGCTGCGCCTGACCGTTAGCCCGCGGCTGAACTTCGTTGGTGTAAGCTTCCGCTTCACGAATGTACTGCTGTTCGTTTTCACGTGCGGCAATCGCATCGTCAAACGCGGCTTTTACTTCTTCCGGCGGACGCGCCGTCTGGAAGTTGACGTCCAGCAGGGTAATACCCATGTTGTACGGACGAATGGTCTCTTCCAGCTCACGCTGAGTATCGCTACGAATGACGGTACGTCCTTCGGTCAGGATACGGTCCATGGTGTATTTGCCGATCACGCCGCGCAGGGCGCTGTCGGTAGCCTGACGCAGGCTGTCGTCCGCGCTGGTGACGCTAAACAGATAGCGTTCCGGATCGGTCACGCGGTACTGCACGTTCATCTCAACGCGCACGACGTTTTCGTCAGACGTCAGCATGACGCCGGAAGCCGCCAGTTCACGGACCGACTCAACGTTAACCGCCTGAACGCTATCAATGAAGGTCGGTTTCCAGTTAAGGCCAGGCTCAACCAGATGGCTAAATTTACCAAAGCGAGTGACGACGCCACGTTCAGCTTCTTTAATGGTATAGAAACCGCTGGCTGCCCAGATAATAACCGCAGCGGCGGCAACGATGCCGACGATACGCCCGCCCATTGGCCCGCGAGGTCCCTGAGAGCCGCTACCGCCGCCCAGTCCACCTTTTCCGCCACCCAGGCCGCCAAGTTTTTTGCTTAGCTTACGGAAGATATCATCCAGATCGGGAGGTCCCTGATCGCGACCGCCTTTGTTGCCATTTCCCCCAGAGTTGCCGCCTTGGTTATTGCTGCTTCCCCACGGGTCGCGGTCCTGTCCGTTATTACCGGGCTGATTCCACGCCATGTATATGCTCCATATTTGTTTTTGATATCCCCACAGGGGTTAATATCTTCAGGCAAGCTGCAAGGTCAAATCACGTATTCAACCAGCGCTGGCTCTTGTTTACAGAGGCGACGCCAGTCAACGATCGGCATGCGCACCTGCAGACCAACGCTACCGTCATCCTCCATCCACTCTTTCTCTATCGCCTGAAGCTGATAGAACCGGCTTCTCAACCGGCCTTCCTGCGGTGGCAGGCGCAGCGTGTGCTGCGCCACTTCACCAGAAAGCCGTTCCGTCAAAGCCTGAAAAAGCAGCGGTACGCCAACCCCGGTCTGGGCGGAAAGCCAGACCCGAATCGGTTTATTTTCTTCATCTCGATCGATACGCGGCTCAAAATCATCCAGCATGTCGATTTTATTCATAACCAGCAGCGTCGGGATCTCATCGGCCTCGATCTCCGCGAGCACCGTATTTACCGCGTCAATGTTTTCCTGCACACGCACATCGGCCGCATCAATAATATGCAGCAGCAGCGTCGCCTGGCGCGTCTCCTGGAGCGTCGCTTTAAACGCGGCCACCAGGTCGTGCGGCAGGTGGCGGATAAAACCTACGGTATCCGCCAGTACGGTTTCGCCAACATCAGGGACGTCAATGCGGCGCAGCGTCGGATCCAGAGTGGCGAACAGCTGGTTCGCAGCATAGACCTCGGCTTCAGTTATCTGGTTGAACAACGTGGATTTACCGGCGTTGGTATAACCGACCAGCGACACGGTAGGAATATCGGCTTTGGCGCGTGAACGCCGTCCCTGCTCGCGCTGTTTTTCAACTTTTTCCAGCCGCGCCAGGATCTGCATAATACGGTTACGCAGCAAACGGCGGTCAGTTTCGAGCTGGGTTTCACCCGGGCCGCGCAAACCAATCCCGCCTTTCTGTCTTTCAAGGTGGGTCCAGCCGCGAACGAGGCGAGTCGCCATGTGACGCAGCTGCGCCAGCTCGACCTGCAGTTTCCCTTCGTGGGTACGCGCTCGCTGGGCAAAAATATCTAAAATCAGGCCGGTACGATCGATAACCCGACATTCGCATAAGCGCTCCAGGTTTCGTTCCTGAGCCGGACTCAGGGCATGATCGAAGAGCACGACCGATGCTCCGGTCGCTTTGACGGCTTCCGCTATTTCGACAGCTTTACCTTCACCAACAAAATACTTCGGGTGCGGTGCTTTACGGCTACCGGTAATCACCTGCATTGCTTCGACACCGGCGGAAGAGGCCAGAGTTTCAAACTCCTGGAGATCTTCCATATCTTTGTCTTGCGAAAAATAGATGTGTACCAGTACCGCCTGCTCACCGGCATCATAACGGTCAAACAAGCGTAAACCCCTTATAAAATACCAGCGGGGAACGCAGAAAACCTGGCTCCCCGACGTGGAAAAACAGCTTCTGCCTTATTCGGCGTCTTCGCTGTCTTGCTGCGACGCAGAAGTACCCTGCGCACCACCACCGTGGTGATAGTTGTTTGTACCGCCGCCAGCATTATTGCTGTGGTGTGACACCGGGCGAGACGGGACAACAGTAGAAATTGCGTGCTTATAGACCATCTGGCTGACCGTGTTTTTCAACAGGATCACGAACTGATCGAAAGACTCAATTTGCCCTTGCAGCTTAATACCATTCACCAAATAAATAGAAACCGGAACACGTTCCCGACGCAAAGCGTTCAGGAACGGATCTTGTAAAGATTGCCCCTTAGCCATTCTCTCTTTTCCTTATATGTATGCTTGTTTTGTACTCAGAACCTTACGATTCTTAAAAAAATTACGCACGATACCTGTTCAATTGTACACGTTCAGTCCAGGCTAGCACCAACAACCTGTAATACTTTGTTGAACGCTTGTTCAGGTTGTTCACTGTCTAACCAGTGAATACCTTCCCAACCGCGCAGCCAGGTAACCTGACGTTTAGCCAACTGTCTCGTGGCGCAAACACCTCGATAAACCATTTCATCATACGGGATCTCGCCATTTAGGTACGACCACATCTGGCGATATCCGACACAACGAATGGAAGGCATATCCGTATGCAAATCTCCCCGGGCAAAAAGCGCCCGCACTTCTGCTTCAAAACCTGAAGCCAACATCTGATGAAAACGCTGTTCTATGCGTTGATGGAGCAGTTCACGGCTCGCCGGGGCGATGGCGAACTGGTGCACCTTATACGGCAGAGCATCACCTGACGTTTGCGTCAGCTCCGTTAAAGTTTTACCCGAAATGAAAAAAACTTCCAGTGCTCGGGAAAGTCTTTGCGGATCATTTGGATGAATACGCGCGGCGGCAACCGGATCAATTTCCTGTAGCTGCTGGTGCAACGCGTTCCATCCTTGCTCTGCGGCCTGTTGCTCGATCCTGGCCCTGACCTCAGGGTCAGCCGAGGGTAGAGGCGACAATCCTTCCAACAACGCCTTGAAATACAACATCGTTCCGCCAACCAGTAGCGGAATACGCCCGGCGGCAACAATATCAGCCATCTCAGCCAGCGCATCACGACGAAAATCCGCCGCGGAATAAGCTTCAGCCGGATCAAGAATATCCAGCAGCCGATGCGGCGCAGCGCTTAGCTCCGCGGCATCCGGCTTGGCCGTGCCGATGTCCATTCCTCGATAAATGAGGGCTGAATCAACGCTAATCAACTCTACTGGCAAAACTTTACGTAAGGCGATCGCCAATGCGGTTTTACCAGAGGCCGTCGGGCCCATTAAAAATATTGCCTTAGGCAGGCTTGCCTCGGTTACATCACTCATCTTTCAGGGCATTCATCGCCGAATGTAAATCAACAGGTTGTAACAGACCACCCGGCGGCGCTTTAACCAGCTGCGGACATAAGCGCTCAATATCCGCCAGGACGGCAATCGCCTGCGCCATATTCCACTGCGCATGTTCGCTCGCCAGGTTACGCGCCATCCACTGAGCAATATTGCCGACGTCGACGGTTTTTTGCTGCGCCAGGTAGCCTATCAGTTCAGGAATCAAGATTTGTAAATTTTGTTGTCTTAAGGGTAAAGGCACTGCGCGGATCGTCACGTGGTGCGCATCGGACTGGAGTTCAATCCCGACCTCTGCCAGCGCCGACTGCGCCTGCTTGAGCGCGTCTTTTTCCTCTTCGGACACTTTTATCCGTAGCGGGATAAGCAACGGTTGGGCGCAAACCGCCTCTGCGCCCGGCGTCAGCTGCGCCTGGCGCAGCCAGCGCTCAGCGACCGGCAGGGCCAGCAGCGCTAACTTACCGTCGCGCTCCAGCAGCGCGCAGTCGCTATCGATAATGGTCAGCACGCGGCCAAAGCTTTGGCTATGACCTGACAGGCCTTCCGCCGCCGGTGCGGGAGATTTGTGTTTGCGCTCCGCGGCAGGAGTATCCAGCAGTTGGCGGTAGAGCGCACCCTGCTGTTTTTGATAGCCTGGCTGCGCATGCGGCCAGCCGGCTCCGCCAGTTGAAGATGACCCCGAGGCGGCAGGTTCTCGCGAACCGCCAGCGTTAAAGCGCGGCGCGGCGGGCTCATCACGATATCGGGGAGCCGCGTTTTCACGCACGACCGCCGGCTGGGCAAAATGATTGCCGCCTGCCGCAACGCGATTTTCCGGCACCTGCCGCAGCGCGGGCTCATCGCCCTCTTTTGCCAACGGCACCTCCAGCTGCTGCTGCAGGACGCTCAGCACGCCCTGATAGATAAAATCGTGCACCAGGCGCGATTGATGAAAACGCACTTCATGTTTGGCCGGGTGGACGTTCACATCCACCTGATGCGGATCTATCTTCAGGTACAGCACAAAAGCAGGCTGCTGATCGGCCCCCAGTTTGTCTTCACAGGCCTGACGAATCGCGTGATTAATCAGGCGATCGCGCATCATCCGCCCATTGACGTAGCAATATTGAATCTCCGCCAGCGTCGGATTGGTATGCAGAGGATCGGCCACCCAGCCGCTGAGGGTAAGATCCCCATGCTGCCACTCAATCGCCAGCGCGTGTTCGAGAAATGGCAAACCGCAGATCGCGCCCAGACGCCGCTCGCGCTGGCCGTCCTGCGATACCGCCCGGTACTGGCGCACGACTTTACCATTGTGGCTGAGGTTGATAGTGACGTCGAAACGCGCCAGCGCGATGCGCCGGACGATCTCGTCGATATGGCCAAATTCGGTTTTTTCGGTGCGCATAAATTTGCGCCGGGCGGGGGTGTTATAAAACAGATCCAGCACTTCCAGCGTTGTCCCCACCGGGTGCGCCGCCGGCTTCACGGTGACCGCCTGATCGCGCCCTTCGGCATAGGCCTGCCAGGCCTCCTGCTGATCCTCGGTACGCGAGGTCAACGTCAGGCGAGCCACTGAGCTGATACTGGCCAGAGCTTCGCCGCGAAAGCCGAGGCTAATGATCGCCTCAAGGTCGTCCAGCGAAGCAATTTTACTGGTGGCGTGACGGGCCAGCGCCAGCGCCAGCTCGTCTTTTTTAATGCCGCAGCCGTTATCGCGAATGCGGATTAACTTCGCCCCGCCGCGCTCAATATCAATGTCGATGCGCGTCGCCCCGGCATCGAGGCTATTTTCCACCAGCTCTTTGACCACCGACGCCGGTCGTTCCACCACTTCACCTGCGGCAATCTGGTTGGCGAGCTGCGGCGGTAGAACCTGTATCGGCATGGCCGTCTCCTTAATTTAACAACGTCCCATCAGACGAACCTGCGCTGGCGGTCTGCGCGGCTGCCCCGCGCGGCGCGGATTGCAGAGGATGCTGCATAAAGTAGTTACGCAGACCGTTATAAATCGCTTCTGCGACCTGCTGCTGATAGGCATCGCTGCCCAGCAGCCGCTCTTCGCCGGTATTACTGATAAAACCCGTTTCGACAAGGATCGACGGGATATCCGGCGAACGCAGTACGCCGAGGCTGGCGTGCTCAGGACGACGCTTATGTAAATCGCCGATACGCTGCAGCTGGCTCAGCACATTGGTCGCCACATCATACCCGACGCGCTGGGAATGGCCGAACTGTAAATCCAGCACCGCCTGGCTCAGGTAAGGGTCCGACTGGCTATTGGCCAGCACATCACCCGCGCCGCCCAGCAGCTCGGACTGCTTCTCATGTTGTTCGAGCCAGCCGGCCATTTCGCTGTTCGCGCGGCGGTTGGAAAGTACCCAAACCGAGGCTCCGGTTGCATCGCGATTCGGCGCAGCGTCGGCGTGAATGGAGACAAGGAAATTGGCGTTTTGCTTACGCGCGACGTCAGATCGTCCCATGACTGAAATAAAGTAATCGCCGTCGCGCGTCAGAACGGGCCTGAACTGCGGATCGGCATTCAGCAGCGCGCGGAGCTTACGCGCAATAGCAATGGTCACGTTCTTCTCTTTCGTGCCGTTCGGGCCAATGGCCCCCGGATCCTGGCCGCCGTGGCCGGCGTCAATGGCGATAATCACTTTGTCGTCGCCAGAAACGGTACGCGCCGCGGGACGCGTTACGCTACTGGTGCTGGTCACCGCGGTGAGCCGGTCGTTATCGGCTTTAAACGGGTTGCGTGCGGGTTCGCTCGGACGCACGGGCTGCGCCATGGGCCTTTCCGCCTGTCTAACCACCACTGGCTGCGGCGGTGGCGGCGGTGCGTCGGCGTTAATCGTAAACACCACGGTGTAGTTAGAGCCGTTCTGCTGTTTCACCGCGCGGGTTTTGCCATCGGCAGTTAAATCCACCAGCAGGCGCAGCGACTGCGTATCCTGCGGCGTCCCGGAACGAATACTTTTTACCAGATTATTACCGCTAAACTGCAGCGGTAGCCCCTGGAGTACGCCGGTCTGTTTAATATCCAGCGCCACGATGCGTTTGCCCTGGGGGCTAAACGAATACTCAGGCTCGCCGATAAAACTAATGGTAATGCGGGCCTGCCGATCGCCATTTGAGACCTGGATATCGGATAAACTTGCCGCAGTGGCCTGAATGCTGAACAGCATCAGCGCGGCGGCCAGCCAACTGGTTAAGCGATACATCATCCCGTCGTCCTTCAGGCTAATTAGCCAAACGCGCCAATAAAGACTCACCCAATGAGGAGACCGCGGTTACGCGCGCCTCACGCCCTTGTGCCTGATACTCGAGGTGAATTTCAACATCCGGGTCCGGCAGTACTCCCGTGCCCTGCTGCGGCCATTCCACCAGGCAGATAGCATCGTCAGTAAAATAATCGCGGATCCCCATAAACTCGAGTTCCTCAGGATCCGCCAGGCGATACAGATCGAAGTGATAGACCATCAAATTCTCGAGACTGTAAGGCTCGACGAGGGTGTAGGTTGGGCTTTTAACGTTGCCACGGTGACCGAGAGCCTGAAGGAAACCGCGGCTAAAGGTGGTCTTACCCGCCCCTAAATCGCCATACAAATAGATGACCGTCGCGCCATTGCATGCCTGCGCGACGCGGTTGCCAAGGCTTAAAGTCGCCTGCTCATCGGGTAAAGGAATCACTCGGTTAATCATGGTCTACGTCAATCACATCCGGGTTAACAACACGCCTGAGCGTGGAAAAAAGATCGGTCGCCAGCATTCCGCGGGTACCGTGTCTCGCCGCCAGCCGATCGGCGGCTTCGCCATGAGCAACGCATCCGGCGCAGGCGGCATCATACGGCGCCAGGCGCTGGCCTAACAACGCAGCGATAATGCCGGTCAGCACATCGCCCATCCCGCCGCTGGCCATTCCAGCATTACCGGCGTCAATAATGCCCATTTCGCCGGTTTCGCTCGCCACGACCGTACCTGCACCTTTCAGCACCACGATGCCACCATAACGTTTTACCAGACGTTGTGCAGAATGTAAGCGATCGCTTTCAATTTCTGCCACACTCACGTTCAGCAGACGGGCGGCTTCGCCGGGATGCGGCGTCAGCACGCGATTGTGACGTTTATCGGGATTGATTGCCAGCAGGTTCAGCGCATCCGCATCCCAGACCATCGGTTTGCGAAAATTCTCCGCCTGGCGCAGCGCATTCTTACCCCACTCGCTCTGACCAAGACCCGGCCCAATCGCGACGACATCCGCCCATTGCAGGCTTTCCTCAAGCGCGCGGGATGACAGTTCATGGACCATCAGCTCCGGCCTGGCGGTCAGAACGGGGGCGATATTGTCCTTATGAGTCAGGACGCGCACCAGCCCGGCGCCCGCGCGCAGCGCCGCTTCCCCGCTCATCCGAATGGCTCCCGCCGTACCCGGTTCGCCGCCAATAATCACCAGCTTACCGTGATCGCCTTTGTGCGATGTTGGGCGTCGCGGCGGCAGCCAGTCGGAAAGCTGCGAGGCATCGAATCGACTGATTGCCGTCGTCTGGCCTGCCAGCCAGCGCTCAAGCCCTAAAGCGTGATGATGCAGGCGGCCCACGACATCGCGGGCTTTGCCGGTCAGCAGCCCCGGCTTAAGCGCGATAAACGTGATGGTATGAGCAGCATGGATAACCGCGCCTGGCGTCGTACCTGTCTGCGCGTTCAGACCAGAGGGAATATCGAGCGCGACAACCGGCGCCGGATGAGCGTTAGCATGCGCGATAAGCTCAGCGACGTTTTCCCGGGGCGCGCTCTGTAGCCCGGTACCGAGCAGGCCGTCAATAATCAACGTGATATCTTCAGGCCAGGCGATGTTCGCGGCGTGAATCGTCCCGCCGGCGTTAAGCCACTCTTCACGCGCCAGGCTGGCCTCTTCCGGCAGCGGCTTCTCACTCTCCAGCGCCAGCAGCGTAACCTGAATCCCGCGCGCCTGCGCCAGGCGAGCCACCACGTAGCCGTCTCCGCCGTTATTACCGTGGCCGCAAAGAATCAACCAGTGCTGGCTTCCTGGATACTGTACGCAGGCAAGTTCAAAAGCCGCTTCGCCCGCACGGCGCATCAGCTCATATAACGTCAGCCCAAGGGCATCCGCCGCCTCTTTTTCCGCCCGCCGTAGCGCCTCCGCCGGCCAGATGATATGTGGTATACTGTCGGTGTTTTTCGTCATCGTATGGTCCATCATGTCACAGCCCCTCGATCTCAATCATTTAGCGCAGCAAATCAAACAGTGGGGCACAGAGCTGGGGTTCCAGCAGGTCGGTATTACCGATACCGATCTCAGCGCCAGCGAACCTAAACTACAGGCGTGGCTGGATAAACAATACCACGGCGAAATGGAGTGGATGGCGCGCCACGGCATGATGCGCGCGCGCCCTCATGAACTCCAGCCCGGTACCTTACGCGTGATTAGCGTGAGGATGAACTATCTGCCCGCTAATGCCGCATTCGCCCGCACCCTGAAAGATCCCGCGCGGGGTTACGTTAGCCGTTACGCCCTCGGAAGGGACTATCATAAGCTGTTACGTCATCGCCTGAAAAAATTAGGTGAGATGATTCAGGCGCAGTGTGCTTCGCTCAATTTTAGACCCTTTGTCGATTCCGCGCCGATTCTTGAACGCCCTTTAGCCGAAAAAGCGGGGCTGGGATGGACAGGTAAGCACTCACTTATCCTCAGCCGCGATGCCGGCTCGTTCTTTTTCCTCGGCGAGCTGCTTATCGACCTCCCTCTTCCCATCGACCAACCCGTCGAGGAAGAGTGCGGGCGCTGCGTGGCCTGCATGACTATCTGCCCAACCGGCGCCATCGTCGAGCCCTATACCGTCGACGCCCGGCGCTGTATCTCCTATCTGACGATTGAACTGGAAGGCGCCATCCCGGAAGAGTTCCGCCCGCTGATCGGTAACCGCATTTACGGCTGCGATGATTGCCAGCTGATTTGCCCGTGGAACCGCTTCGCGCAGCTGACCGATGAAGATGATTTCAGCCCGCGCAAGGCGCTGCATGCCCCTGAGTTACTGGAGCTTTTCACCTGGAGCGAGTCATATTTTCTAAAAGTGACGGAGGGATCGGCTATTCGCCGTATTGGCCATCTGCGCTGGCTACGTAATATCGCTGTCGCGCTGGGCAATGCGCCCTGGGATGAAGCCAACCTCAAAGCGCTGGAGAGCCGCCGGGGTGAGCACCCACTTCTCGATGAACACATCGAGTGGGCGATGACGCAGCAAATGGCAAAACGAAATGCCAATGTGGTTGAGGTGCAATTGCCCAAGAAGCTACGGCTGGTCAGGGTGGTTGAAAAAGGACTACCGCGCGACGCCTGATTCATTCACAGGGTGTGAATAAAAATAAAAACACATTGCGTTTCAACGGGCAGACGTTCGTCAAGTGATCGGATTAACACTTTGAAATGAAATTTAATTCTTATATTTCAGTTATATATAAAAATACTATTTACATAGTGAAGTGTTTTTCTGAGAAAAGACGAAAGACTAACCTGTGGATAACTCTGTTCACAGTATTTTCAGGACATCGCGAAAAGCATTCATGACGCGTAGTTGCGCTGTGGATAAACTGGATATGAGAAGAAATTTTGGAGCGGGAAACGAGACTCGAACTCGCGACCCCGACCTTGGCAAGGTCGTGCTCTACCAACTGAGCTATTCCCGCTTGGGTGTGGTAACTTTCAAATTTTGGAGCGGGAAACGAGACTCGAACTCGCGACCCCGACCTTGGCAAGGTCGTGCTCTACCAACTGAGCTATTCCCGCTTGGGTGTGGTACTTTCAAATTTTTGGAGCGGGAAACGAGACTCGAACTCGCGACCCCGACCTTGGCAAGGTCGTGCTCTACCAACTGAGCTATTCCCGCATACTTCTGGCCATATTTCTATGGCGTCGTGATTTGCATTTCTGCTTCGTCACGGGAGGCGCATTATACGAGAATTCGATTTAGCTGCAACCCCCCTGAACGCAATTTTTTTCGTTTTTGGTTTAAGTGACCACTTTATCACCACATCCAGGCCTGGTTTGTCTAAATAAACAGCAAATGCCGCAAAATGACTTTTTCCGGGCTCGCTAAAGGCGCAAAATCGCTCAAGTTTACAGGCGGATATCGCCCGCTGACGGTCAACAACGATGATAACCAGGGAAATAAAATGAAAAAAGCGCTTACCGTCCTGCTGCTGGCCACGCTTGCCACAGGAACAGCATCGGCAACAACGCTACATTTTGGGACAACGACGGCCAATCCGCCGTTTGAAACCGTCAGTGGCAAAAACCAACCCACGGGTTTTGATATCGACCTGGCCAATGCGCTGTGCAAGCAGATGCAGGTTGAATGCAAATTTACTCCCCAGGGGTTCGATACCCTCATCCCGGCGCTGCGCTTTAAGAAATTCGACGCCGTGATTGCCGGTATCGAAGTGATTCCGATGCGGGAAAAACAGGTCGCGTTCAGCCATCCCTATCGTCAGGCGCTGTCCGGCGTAGTGGTCACAGCGAAAGACGCCGCCCATACCTTTGCCGATCTGAAGGATAAAAAACTCGGCGTCGTGAAAGGCACCCTTCATCAGCGCTATCTGCGGGACAAACAAAAAGCCGTGCATGCGGTGCCTTACGACAGCGACGAAAGCGCCCTGCGCGCGCTTAAAGAAGGCGTGATTAGCGGCGTGATGGGCGATCAGGAGACGTTAACGAAATGGCTCCAGGATAACCCCGACTACGCCATGATGGACGAACGCGCCACGGATCCCGGCTACTACGGTAAGCAGTACGCCATTGCGGTACGTAAAGACGATCCTGAGCTGCTGAATAACCTCAATGCCGCTCTGGATGTCGTAAAGGCCTCGCCGGAATTCCAGGCGATGGAACAGAAGTGGTTTAAATAATCAGACGTCATGCCGGGGCGCTTCTGGCCCCGGCATAAACATTAAAGCTTGATGAAGTGCTCGCGGTAGTAAGCCAGTTCCGCGACCGACTCGCGAATATCGTCCATCGCCTGGTGCGTCCCCTGTTTCTTAAAACCGTCAAGAATTTCCGGTTTCCAGCGACGAGCCAGCTCTTTCAGCGTGCTGACGTCGAGGTAACGGTAGTGAAAATAGGCTTCCAGCTCCGGCATATATTTAAACAGGAAGCGGCGATCCTGGCCGATGCTATTGCCGCAGATTGGCGACTTACCCGCCGGTACCCATTTTTTGAGGAATTCGATAGTCGCCAGTTCGGCTTCACGATCGCCCTGGGTGCTCGCCTTCACCCGCTCCACCAGCCCGCTGCCGGTATGGGTACGCACGTTCCACTCGTCCATCAACGCCAGCTGCGCATCTGACTGGTGTACCGCAATCGTCGGCCCTTCCGCCAGAATGTTCAGATTCGCGTCGGTCACCAGGGTGGCGATTTCGATGATGCGATCGCGCTCCGGATCCAGCCCCGTCATTTCAAGATCGATCCAAATCAGGTTGTTTTCATCTGCACTCATGTTATTTTCCACCCTTCTTACGTCACTATATTCATCTAAAATAGCGTGTATCATAGAGGTTTTGCCCGTACAGGGCGACCAGGAGCCAGTTCGATTGAGTAAAAATAAACTCTCCAAAGGCCAACAGCGCCGCGTGAAGGCCAACCACCAGCGCCGCCTGAAAACGACTTCGGAGAAGGCCGATTTTGATGACAACCTGTTCGGTGAGAAATCCGAAGGGACCGTCATTAGCCGCTTTGGCATGCATGCCGATGTCGAATCCGCCGACGGTAGCGTCCACCGTTGCAATATTCGCCGAACTATTCGTTCGCTGGTTACCGGCGATCGCGTGGTCTGGCGCCCGGGCAAAAGCGAAGCTGACGGCGTCAACGTCAAGGGTATCGTCGAGGCCGTACATGAACGAACTTCCGTACTGACGCGTCCGGATTTCTACGACGGCGTCAAACCTATCGCCGCCAATATCAATCAGATTGTTATTGTCTCCGCGATTTTGCCTGAGCTTTCTCCGAATATTATCGACCGCTATCTCGTGGCCTGCGAAGCGCTGAACGTTGAGCCGCTGATCGTACTCAACAAGATCGATCTGCTGGATCAGGAGAGCATGGCCTTCGTCAACGAGCAGATGGACATTTATCGCCATATTGGTTATCGCGTATTGATGGTTTCCAGCCGCACGCAGGATGGCCTGAAGCCGCTTGAAGAGGCGCTCACCGATCGTATCAGTATTTTTGCCGGGCAGTCCGGGGTAGGCAAATCCAGCCTGCTGAACGCGCTGCTGGGCCTGCATGATGACCAAATCCTTACCAATGACGTTTCGGACGTCTCAGGACTGGGGCAACACACCACCACGGCCGCGCGCCTGTACCACTTCCCGCACGGCGGCGATGTGATTGATTCGCCGGGCGTACGCGAGTTCGGTCTGTGGCACCTCGACGCGGAACAAATCACCCACGGCTTTGTCGAATTCCATGATTATTTAGGCCGTTGCAAATACCGCGACTGCAAGCACGACGCTGACCCGGGCTGCGCCATTCGCGAAGCGGTGGAGAAAGGGGAAATCGCCGAAAGCCGATTTGAAAACTACCACCGCATTCTGGAAAGCATGGCGCAGGTACAGGTAAAAACGCGTAAAAGCTTTTCATCATCTGATGACTGACATTTAACCTGAGCATCGTTAGAATCGTCCCCCTTTTTCAGGTCCCGCTGTTGCGCGGGGCCAGGAACGACAAATAATGGCCTGGAGGCTACCTTGTTAAACGATCTTAAACTTTCACTGCAATACATTCTGCCTAAACTGTGGCTCACCCGCCTCGCAGGCTGGGGTGCGCGCAAGCGAGCAGGCTGGCTGACAAAGCTGGTCATCGATCTGTTCGTGAAATATTACAAGGTCGATATGAAAGAGGCGCAAAAGCCTGACACCGCCAGCTACCGCACCTTTAACGATTTCTTCGTTCGCCCGTTGCGCGATGACGTACGTCCGTTAAACACCGACCCGAGCGTGCTGGTGATGCCTGCCGATGGCGTCATCAGCCAGCTCGGCGCCATTGAAGACGACAAAATTTTGCAGGCCAAAGGTCACAACTACAGCCTGGAAGCGCTGCTGGCCGGTAACTACCAGATGGCCGACCTGTTTCGTAACGGCAGCTTCGTCACCACGTATCTGTCACCGCGCGATTACCACCGCGTGCATATGCCGTGCAACGGTATTCTGCGCGAAATGATCTACGTGCCGGGGGACCTGTTCTCCGTGAACCATCTGACCGCGCAAAACGTGCCGAATCTTTTTGCCCGCAACGAGCGCGTCATCTGCCTGTTCGATACTGAATTCGGCCCCATGGCGCAGATCCTCGTCGGCGCCACCATCGTCGGCAGCATCGAAACCGTATGGTCCGGTACCGTGACGCCGCCGCGTGAAGGCGTCATTAAGCGCTGGACCTGGCCCGCCGGCGATAGCGAAGGCTCCGTCGCCCTGCTTAAAGGCCAGGAGATGGGCCGCTTTAAGCTGGGCTCCACGGTGATCAACCTATTTGCGCCAGGCCAGGTGACGTTGGTTGAGCAGTTACACAGCCTGTCGGCCACCAAAATAGGCCAGCCGCTGGCAACCGCGCCTGAAGCCGTAGCGCCTGTCGAGCCCGCTCCGCTGGCAGAGGAAGAAGTCCGCGCTGAACATGCCGCCAGTCCGCTGGTTGACGATAAACAAGACGAAGGTTAATTCCTGAAAGAAAAAGGTTACGCCGTGCGCCTGATATACACTTTCCTGCTGGCCTGGTGCCTCAGTTTTGGGGCGTACGCAGCGACAGCCCCGGATGCTAAACAGATAGCTCAGGAACTGGAACAGGCGAAGGCGGCGAAGCCCGCCCAGCCTGAGACCGTCGAAGTCCTGCAATCTGCCCTCAACGCCCTTGAGGAGCGTAATGCTTCCCTTGAGCGCGTCCGTCAGTACCAGGACGTTATCGATAACTTCCCCAAACTGTCGCAAACCCTGCGCGCGCAGCTCAATAATCTGAGCGATGAGCCGCGCCAGGTCTCTACTACCCTCTCCTCTGATGCGCTGAACCAGGAGATTCTCCAGGTCAGCAGCCAGCTGCTGGAAGCCAGCCGTAAAGCTCAGCAGGAGCAGGATCGCGCCCGGGACATCGCCGACTCGCTTAACCAACTGCCGCAGCAGCAGAGCGATGCCCGCCGCCAGTTGAACGAGGTTGAGCGCCGGGTTGGCGCGCAAAATAGCAATACGCCGCTGGCGCAGGCGCAGAATCTTGGTCTGCAGGCGGAGTCCGCGCGGCTGAAAGCGCTGGTCGATGAGCTCGATCTGGCCCAGCTCTCCGCCAATAACCGTCAGGAACTTTCACGGTTGCGCTCCGAGCTGGCGCAGAAAGAGAGCGAACAGCTCGACGCCTGGCTACAGGCGCTGCGTAATCAGCTAAATAATCAACGACAGCGCGAGGCGGAGAAAGCGCTGGAAAGCACCGAACTGCTGGCGGAAAACAGCGAAAACCTGCCGCCGGATATCGTGGCGCAGTTTAAAGTTAACCGCGAGCTGTCGCAGGCGCTCAACCAGCAGGCGCAGCGGATGGATCTGATCGCCTCGCAGCAGCGCCAGGCGACCAATCAAACCCTGCAGGTGCGTCAGGCTTTAAACACCCTGCGCGAACAGTCCCAGTGGCTGGGTTCTTCCAATCTGCTCGGCGAAGCCCTGCGCGCGCAGGTTGCGCGGCTGCCGGAAATCCCGCGACCGCAGCAGCTGGATACCGAAATGGCGCAGCTGCGCGTGCAGCGTTTACGCTATGAAGATCAGCTCGGCAAACAGCCGCAGCTAAGACAAATTCGTCAGGCGGATGGGGAACCGCTCACCAGCGAGCAGAACCGTATTCTGCAGGCTCAGATGCGTACGCAGACTGAGCTGCTCAACTCCCTGCTGCGCGGTGGCGATACGCTTATGCTCGAACTGACCAAGCTAAAAGTCGCTAACGGTCAGCTTGAGGATGCGCTTAAAGAGATCAACGAAGCGACCCACCGCTATCTGTTCTGGACCTCCGACGTCAGCCCAATCGGCTTCTCATGGCCGCTGGAGATCGTTCAGGACCTACGCCGTCTGATCTCGCTCGATACCATGAGCCAGCTCGGCAAAGCCAGCATGATGATGCTCACCAGCAAAGAGACCCTGCTGCCGCTCTTCGTCGCGCTCATTCTGGTGGGGTTCAGCATCAGCTCGCGCCGCCATTTCACCAGCTTCCTTGAGCGCTCCAGCGCGCGCGTCGGCAAGGTTACGCAGGATCACTTCTGGCTCACGCTGCGCACGGTGTTCTGGTCAATACTGGTGGCCTCGCCGCTGCCGGTACTGTGGATGACGCTGGGCTATGGTCTGCAGGCCGCCTGGCCTTTCCCGCTGGCGGTCGCCATTGGCGATAGCGTCACCGCCACGGTGCCGCTGCTGTGGGTGGTGATGATTTGCGCCACGTTCGCCCGCCCGAACGGCCTGTTCGTCGCCCACTTCGGCTGGCCGCGTAGCCGCGTCAGCAAAGCGATGCGCTACTACCTGATGAGCATCGGGCTGATCGTGCCGCTGATTATGGCGCTGATTACCTTCGATAACCTCAACGATCGCGAGTTTTCCGCCTCGCTGGGCCGCCTCTGCTTTATGCTGATTTGCGGCGCGCTGGCGATGGTGACCCTGAGCCTGAAACGCGCCGGAATCCCGCTGTATCTGGATAAAGAAGGCAGCGGCGACAATATGCTGAACCGGCTGCTGTGGAATATGCTGCTCGGCGCGCCGCTGGTGGCGATGCTGGCGGCGGCGATCGGCTATCTCGCCACGGCGCAGGCGCTGCTCGCCAGGCTCGAAACCTCGGTCGCCATCTGGTTCCTGCTGCTGGTGGTCTATCACATCATCCGCCGCTGGATGTTGATCCAGCGGCGCCGCCTGGCGTTCGATCGCGCCAAGCACCGACGGGCGGAGATCCTCGCCCAGCGCGCACGTGGCGAAGAAGAGGCTCAGCATACCAGCAGCCCGGAAGGTTCAATGGAAGCCGAGGTCAGCGAGGTCGATCTGGATGCCATCAGTACCCAGTCGTTGCGTCTGGTGCGCTCCCTGCTGATGCTGATCGCGCTGGTGTCGGTTATCGTGCTGTGGTCAGAAATCCATTCCGCGTTTGGCTTCCTGGAGAATATCTCGCTGTGGGACGTCACCTCTACGGTACAGGGCGTTGAGAGCCTGGAGCCGATTACCCTCGGCGCGGTGCTGATTGCCATCCTGGTGTTGATTATTACCACCCAGCTGGTGCGCAATCTGCCCGCGCTGCTGGAACTGGCGATCCTCCAGCATCTGGAACTGACGCCGGGCACCGGCTACGCCATCACCACCATCACGAAGTATCTGCTGATGCTGATCGGCGGTCTGGTCGGCTTCTCGATGATTGGCATTGAGTGGTCCAAGCTACAGTGGCTCATTGCCGCCCTCGGCGTCGGTCTCGGTTTTGGCTTGCAGGAGATCTTCGCCAACTTTATCTCCGGCCTGATTATCCTGTTTGAGAAACCGATACGGATTGGCGATACGGTCACTATTCGCGATCTCACCGGCAGCGTGACGCGTATTAATACTCGCGCCACGACTATCAGCGACTGGGACCGTAAAGAGATTATCGTGCCGAACAAGGCGTTCATCACCGAACAGTTCATCAACTGGTCGTTGTCGGATTCCGTGACCCGCGTAGTGTTAACGGTGCCTGCGCCGGTGGATGCCAATACCGAAGAGGTGGCGCAGATCCTGTTAAATGCCGCGCACCGCTGTTCGTTGGTTATCGATACCCCGGCGCCGGAAGTGTTCCTCGTTGATCTACAGCAGGGGATCCAGATTTTCGAGCTGCGTATCTACGCCGCCGAAATGGGTCACCGTATGCCGCTGCGCCACGAGATGCATCAGCTGATTCTGGCCGGGTTCCGCGAGCACGGTATCGATATGCCGTTCCCGCCGTTCCAGATGCGCCTGGAGAGCATTGATGGCAGAAAAAGCAGCAGAGCGCTAACCTCGGCAGGGAAAACCAGCCGCACGCCCGGCAGCCTGTAAGAACGGCCTTGCCTGAAAGCAGGCAAGGCCAGAACGATCGCACTACCGGACAATCAACCATACCGCCGTACATCGGCGATCATCCCCGTCAATGTCCTGCAGGAAAGTGGAAAGGAAGATCAGGCGCGGTCGACGGTAAACGAGATAACGTCGCCGATGCTTTCTGCGCCCAGCGCCAGCATCACCACCCGGTCAACGCCCAGCGCTACGCCGGAACAATCCGGCAGCCCGGCTTCCAGGGCAGCCAGCAGATGATGATCGATGGGCTGCTGCGGCAGGCCGCGAGCCGCACGCTTGCGGTTATCCTGCTCAAAACGCTGCCGCTGTTCGCGGGCGTCGGTGAGCTCATGAAAACCATTAGCCAGCTCAATGCCTTTGTAATAGACCTCGAAACGTTCCGCTACGCGATGATCTTCAGTGCTGATTTGCGCCAGTGACGCCTGGCTGGCCGGGAAATGATAGATAAACGTCGGACGATCTTTACCAATATGCGGCTCGACGCCCATGACAAAAAGTAGCTGAAGCAGCGTGTCCCGATCCTCTTCCGTATCGGCAATATTGCTCAAATCGAGCTTCGCCGCCACTTCGCGCAGCTGCGTTTTATCTGCCGACAGCGGGTCGATTTCCAGATGACGCAGGAAGGCTTGCTGATAAGAGAGGCTTTCGGCCGGCTGGCAGTCGAGTACCTGCTGTAGCAGATCGTCTACTTCGTTGATTAGCCGGTACATGTCATAGCACGGACGATACCACTCCAGCATGGTGAATTCCGGATTATGGTGACGCCCCATCTCTTCATTACGGAAGCTACGGCATAGCTGAAACACCGGGCCGCAGCCGGCCGCCAGCAGGCGCTTCATGTGATATTCCGGGCTGGTCATCAGGTACAGGTTCAGCCCCTGAGAGTGGCCAGGACCAACGAAACGCGTCTCAAACGGGACCATATGAATATCCGTCACCGTCGCCTGACTCATGCAGGGCGTCTCCACCTCCAGCACGCCGCGGTCGGTAAAGAAACGGCGAATTTCCGCCATCACCGCTGCACGTTTTAACAGATTTGGAATGGATGCGCTCGGCTGCCAGGTTGCCGTTTCGCTCATGGTACTTTCTCCGATTTGAAACAAGGGCACGAAGTCTACTCGTAACTGGCAGATGAAACAAATTTTGTGCGAATGCGTAAACGCGTTACATACACTTAATTTATTGATAACCCAAAAGCATAAAGCAAGCAGATAAACAACCGCACAGAACGATAAAAAAATCGAACACGTCAATTTTCCCTTATGACCCTACGGCTATACTCCTTACCTATAAAGGAGCAGTGATACGTTTTCGCCAGCCCGGCGGCGAAATAAACAAAAACTGGAGGAATGTCGTGCAAACTTTTCAAGCCGATCTTGCCGTAATAGGCGCAGGCGGAGCAGGTCTTCGCGCCGCAATAGCCGCCGCGCAAGCTAATCCAAATGCTAAAATCGCTCTAATTTCAAAAGTCTATCCTATGCGCAGCCATACCGTTGCTGCTGAAGGGGGTTCCGCTGCCGTCGCGCAGGATCATGATAGCTTTGAGTACCATTTCCACGACACCGTTGCAGGCGGCGACTGGCTGTGTGAGCAGGACGTCGTTGACTACTTCGTTCATCACTGCCCGACGGAAATGACCCAGCTCGAACAGTGGGGATGCCCGTGGAGTCGCCGCCCGGACGGCAGCGTCAACGTCCGGCGATTCGGCGGCATGAAGATCGAGCGAACCTGGTTCGCTGCCGATAAAACCGGCTTTCATATGCTGCACACCCTGTTCCAGACTTCGCTTCAATTCCCGCAAATCCAGCGCTTCGATGAGCATTTTGTTCTGGATATTTTGGTGGATGATGGCCAGGCTCGCGGTCTGGTCGCGATGAATATGATGGAAGGTACGCTGGTGCAAATCCGCGCCAACGCGGTCATTCTGGCGACCGGCGGCGCAGGACGCGTGTATCGCTACAATACTAACGGCGGTATCGTCACCGGCGACGGTATGGGTATGGCGCTCAGCCACGGCGTACCGCTGCGCGATATGGAGTTCGTGCAATATCACCCCACCGGTCTCCCGGGTTCCGGAATTCTGATGACGGAAGGCTGCCGCGGCGAAGGCGGTATTCTGGTCAACAAGAACGGCTACCGCTATCTGCAGGATTACGGCATGGGTCCGGAAACTCCGCTGGGCGAACCGAAAAATAAATATATGGAGCTGGGCCCGCGCGATAAAGTCTCCCAGGCTTTCTGGCACGAATGGCGTAAGGGCAACACGATCCCCACGCCGCGAGGCGATGTGGTCTATCTCGATCTGCGCCATTTGGGCGAGAAAAAGCTGCTTGAACGTCTGCCGTTTATCTGCGAACTCTCGAAGGCCTACGTTGGCGTCGATCCGGTGAAAGATCCCATTCCGGTACGTCCGACCGCGCACTACACCATGGGCGGCATCGAAACCGACCAGCAGTGTGAAACCCGCATCAAAGGGCTATTTGCCGTGGGCGAATGTTCTTCGGTCGGCCTGCACGGCGCCAACCGCCTTGGCTCCAACTCCCTGGCGGAGCTGGTGGTGTTTGGCCGTCTGGCCGGAGAACAGGCCATGCAGCGCGCAACCGAAGCGGGCGAAGCCAATAGCGCCGCGCTGGACGCGCAGGTCGTCGATATCGAGAACCGCCTGAAAGATCTGGTTAATCAGGAAGGTAACGAGAACTGGGCCAAGATTCGTGACGAAATGGGCCTGTCAATGGAAGAAGGCTGCGGTATCTACCGTACGCCGGAGCTTATGCAGAAAACGGTTGATAAGCTGGCCGAGCTGCAGGAGCGCTTCAAGCGCGTGCGTATCACCGACACCTCCAGCGTGTTCAATACCGACCTGCTGTACACCATCGAACTGGGCCATGGCCTGAACGTCGCCGAATGTATGGCGCATTCCGCCCTCGCGCGTAAAGAGTCCCGCGGCGCGCATCAGCGTCTGGACGAAGGCTGCACCGAGCGTGACGACGTCAACTTCCTCAAGCATACCCTCGCCTTCCGCGATGCCGACGGTAATACCAGTCTGGAGTACAGTGAGGTGAAAATCACCACTCTGCCGCCGGCAAAACGCGTGTACGGTGCGGAAGCGGAAGCAGCCGAGAAGAAGGAGACGACGAATGGCTGAGATGAAAAATATGAAAGTCGAAGTGGTGCGCTACAACCCGGAAGTGGACATCGCACCGCACAGCGCTTTCTATGAAGTTCCCTACGATGAGCAAACCTCACTGCTTGATGCTCTGGGCTACATCAAGGACAACCTCGCGCCAGACCTCAGCTACCGCTGGTCCTGCCGCATGGCGATTTGCGGTTCCTGCGGCATGATGGTGAACAAGGTGCCAAAGCTGGCCTGTAAAACCTTCCTGCGCGAATACACCAAAGGTATTAAAGTCGAGGCGCTGGCCAACTTCCCAATCGAGCGCGATCTGGTGGTCGATATGACCCACTTTATCGAAAGCCTGGAAGCCATTAAGCCGTACATTATTGGCAACCCGCGCACGCCCGATCAGGGCCCAAACACGCAGACGCCGGCGCAAATGGCCAAGTACCACCAGTTCTCCGGTTGCATCAACTGCGGCCTGTGCTACGCGGCCTGTCCGCAGTTTGGTCTTAATCCGGAGTTTATCGGCCCGGCAGCGATCACCCTCGCCCATCGCTACAACGAAGACAGCCGCGACCACGGTAAAAAGGAACGTATGGCGCAGCTTAACGGCCAGAATGGCGTCTGGACATGTACTTTCGTAGGCTACTGCTCCGAAGTCTGCCCGAAACACGTCGACCCGGCGGCCGCGATCCAGCAGGGCAAGGTAGAAAGCTCGAAAGACTTTCTTATCGCCACCCTGAAACCACGCTAAGGAGTGCTGTATGACGACTAAACGCAAACCCTACGTGCGGCCGATGCCGTCCACCTGGTGGAAAAAGCTGCCGTTTTATCGCTTCTATATGCTGCGTGAAGGAACGGCGGTACCCACGGTCTGGTTCAGCATCGTGCTGATTTACGGGCTGTTCGCACTGAAGCATGGCGCGGAGAGCTGGGCGGGCTATATCGGTTTCCTGCAAAACCCGATTGTCGTGATCCTGAACCTGATCACGCTTGCAGCCGCACTGCTGCATACCAAAACCTGGTTTGAGCTGGCGCCGAAAGCCGCCAATATTATCCTTAAAGGCGAGAAAATGGGGCCAGAGCCAATTATTAAAGGGCTTTGGGTCGTCACTGCGGTCGTCACCGTGGTGATCCTGTTTGTCGCGCTGTTCTGGTAAGGAGGCTGGAATGATTAATCCCAATCCAAAACGTTCGGATGAGCCGGTATTCTGGGGGCTGTTTGGCGCTGGCGGCATGTGGGGAGCGATTATCGCCCCCGTCATTGTGCTGCTGGTAGGTATTATGCTGCCGCTGGGCCTCGCGCCTGCTGACGCATTCAGCTATGAACGCGTACTGGCTTTTGCCCATAGTTTTATTGGCCGTGCATTCATTTTCCTGATGATTGTTCTGCCGCTATGGTGCGGGCTTCACCGTATTCACCATGCGATGCACGATTTGAAAATTCACGTACCCAACGGTAAGTGGGTCTTCTATGGACTCGCGGCGATTCTGACCGTCGTCACCCTCGTCGGCATATTGTTCATCTAAACGGATAGCCGTACGCGGCTTTTACCTCAGCTGCAATAAGCCCGGTAGCATTCTGTTACCGGGCTCGCTTCTCAAGAAAATTCTGCCGCATTTTTCCTGCCTGACTCTACACTTAGCTTAAAACTGGCAAGGAAAAAATTATGCGTCTGCTACCCGTTATTGCGGTTGTTGCCGCTTCATTTCTGCTTGTAGCCTGTACTACGCCGGCACCGCCTCCTGGCGTAACCGTGGTTAGCCCCTTCGACGCTCAACGCTATCTTGGTACCTGGTATGAGATTGCCCGCTTCGATCACCGTTTTGAAAGCGGCCTGGAAAAAGTCACCGCAACGTATAGCCTGCGCGATGATGGCGGGCTGAACGTGGTAAATAAAGGCTACAACCCCGATCGGGGTATGTGGCAAAAAACCGATGGCGTAGCTTATTTTACCGGGGAACCCACTCGCGCCGCGCTGAAGGTCTCATTTTTCGGCCCCTTCTATGGCGGCTATAGCGTGATAGCGCTGGATAAGGATTATCGCTACGCGCTGGTTTGTGGACCCGATCGCGACTATCTCTGGCTACTGGCGCGCACGCCGAAAATCCCGCCGGAAGTGAAGCAGCAGATGCTGGATATCGCTACCCGGCAAGGATTCGACGTGAGCAAACTGCTATGGGTCAATCAGCAGTATTAATGCGCGCTCATTTTCAGGCCAATGATGCCAATCACAATGCACGCCAGGCTGGCAATGCGCATCGGGCTGGCGGATTCGCCCAGCAGGATAATACCCGTCACGGCTGCGCCGACCGCGCCTATTCCGGTCCAAACGGCGTAAGCCGTCCCTACGGGCAACGTTTTCATCGCCCATGACAACAGCGCCATGCTGATGACCATGGCGGCAATCGTTATTACGCTTGGCACCAGGCGGCTAAAACCGTGGGTATATTTCAGACCGACTGCCCAGACGACTTCCAGCAGACCAGCGATAAACAGAACTAACCAGGACATATGGCTCCTTTGATGGGGCCGTCCCCAGATGTGAAACGCTTACAGGTCGTCCCGTAAGGTAGATGATATTTCACAGGAATTATACACGACGTGACTAAGGTGAGGAAGAACGGTACGACCAGCGGCCGTACCGCTATGGTCTATTGCTGAGCTTTGGTCGCGGCGCCCGAAATCGCGCTGCCGCCTTCTGAAATATCCTGACCAACACCGCGCGTGGTGTTACAGGCAGTCAGTACAGAGGAAAGTGCCAAAACCGTAAAGAACGCTGCAATCGCTTTTTTTACCATAATGTCATCCTTATTAACCAGTTTTAGTTATCGTGCTCTATAAGCATAGACAAACTGGTCCAGGATGAGGGAAACGCGGCGATTTTTAAGAGAAAAAGAGGTTAAAAGGATTGAGCCAAACGGAGAAACTAATTGTGAATGAGGATTTCCTGATGAAATCAGGTTAACTGGCAGCATGAGAAATGACATGGCCCAGACTTTGGATATCTTCACCGACGCCGCGAGCCGTATTGCATCCGGCCAGAAGAGCGCAGCTTAGTAATAATAGTAGTACCGGAAGTTTTAATTTATGAGCCATCTTCCCTGCCTGCGTCTACGCTCGGTAGAGGGCGCAGCGAAACGCTGCGCCAACCATCTCAGCGCATAAATTACTTCACGCGGGATACGTATTCGCCAGAGCGAGTATCCACTTTGATGACTTCGCCGATCTGTACGAACAGCGGAACCTTAACCACGGCGCCAGTGGAGAGAGTTGCAGGTTTACCGCCGGTACCAGCAGTATCGCCTTTCAGGCCTGGATCGGTTTCAACGATTTCCAGCTCAACAAAGTTCGGCGGCGTAACGGAGATTGGCTGACCGTTCCACAGAGTCACAATACATTCAGCCTGATCCAGCAGCCATTTAGCGTTGTCGCCAACGGCTTTAGCGTCAGCGGCCAGCTGTTCGAAAGTAGAGTTATTCATGAAGTGCCAGAACTCACCGTCGTTGTACAGGTAAGTCAGGTTCATATCGACAACGTCCGCGCCTTCAGCAGAATCCGTAGACTTGAAGGTTTTCTCTACACGGGTACCCGTCAGCAGGCGGCGCAGCTTAACGCGCGCAAAAGCCTGGCCTTTACCTGGTTTAACGAATTCACTGGCTTCAACTGCATAAGGTTCGCCATCCATCATGATTTTAAGACCGGCACGAAAATCGTTGCTATAGTAAGTCGCCATAAGGCCCTCTGAAACTTTGTTAATTGGTAGCTAAGCCACAAAATGGCGCATATTGTAACCCTAAATACCCCATCCAGAGAAGATTGGTTAACGCAACTTGCCGATGTTGTGACCAGTCCTGATGAACTGCTGCATCTTTTAAATGTAGACGCTGATGCGAATCTATTGGCGGGACGCGATGCCAGGCGCCTGTTCGCACTGCGTGTCCCGCGGGCATTTATTGCCCGTATGGAACCAGGAAACCCCAACGATCCACTTCTCCGTCAGGTACTTACCTCCCGGGAGGAGTTTGTTAATGCTCCGGGATTTACCACCGATCCGCTGGAAGAACAGCACAGCGTTGTGCCTGGTCTACTGCATAAATACAGCAACCGCGCGTTACTGCTGGTTAAAGGCGGCTGTGCGGTTAATTGTCGTTATTGCTTCCGCCGCCACTTTCCCTATGCTGAAAACCAGGGTAATAAGCGCAACTGGCAGATGGCTATGGAGTACATTGCGTCTCATCCAGAGCTGGATGAAATCATTTTTTCCGGCGGTGACCCGCTGATGGCGAAAGACCCAGAACTAGACTGGCTGCTTACGCAGCTGGAAGCCATCCCGCATATTAAGCGTCTGCGTATCCACAGTCGGTTGCCCATTGTGATTCCTGCGCGCATTACCGATACGCTGGTTGCGCGTATCTCTGCTTCATCGTTGCAGGTACTGCTGGTGAACCATATCAACCATGCTAACGAAATAGATGCGGCGTTTCGTACCGCGATGAAGAGTCTGCGTATAGCTGGCGTCACTTTACTTAATCAAAGCGTACTACTGCGCGGCGTAAACGATGACGCGCGCACGCTCGCCGATCTGAGCAATGCGTTATTCGATGCCGGAGTCATGCCTTATTACCTTCACGTTCT
The DNA here is from genome assembly GCF_900200035.1 of Klebsiella grimontii. GTDB lineage: Bacteria > Pseudomonadota > Gammaproteobacteria > Enterobacterales > Enterobacteriaceae > Klebsiella > Klebsiella grimontii. The sequence goes on along the minus strand of NZ_FZTC01000010.1, from coordinate 6,969 downwards.
GGATAGAGTGCAGGGCGCAGCACATTTTATGGTCAGCGACGAAGAGGCGAGGAAGATTATGCGTGAACTGCTCACGATGGTATCTGGTTATTTAGTACCAAAACTTGCACGGGAAATCGGTGGTGAACCGAGCAAAACACCGCTGGATTTGGGCTTAAAACAGCGCTAATCAATATGTCTGCCGGGCCCGGCCTGGCAGACACTATCAGGATGCAGTCACTGACTGACATCAGAACGCAAATGCAACATTACTTCACGTGAAAAAATCAACCCAGCTAAATATTACATATACGTATAAAAGAATAGCCTAAGCACATATTAATTTTATTCATAATATTAAAGAAAGTATATTGGTTGCTATTAAGGCTACCAGTAGCAGCAAAAACCAGCCCGGCAAACTCAAAGCTGGCTGCTTATTATTATCATTTATATGTAACTCTGGAGTCCTTGCGGGGTTATCAAGCACCTTCCTTTCCGCCATGAGAGGAGCAACATTGCTTATTAGCGGTATGTTTTCTAAATTTCCTGACTCTTCCTCATCGGTTCTGGACAAAAAATCAACGTGGGAATCTGCTGCCAAAACAAAGCCACGCTGCCGTACAGTAACAATGATATCTTGCGATAATCCAGCTTTTAGTAGTGACTTTCTTAATAGCGAAATATTTTGATAGAACGTATTTTGCGAGACAACAACGCCTCTCGTTTTCCACACTGTATCTAAAAACTCCTCACGAGATATAACTTTTCCATTGCTTTCCAGCAATAGTTGAAGACAACGCGCGGTAGGTGCATTTAGCGCAACGCAATCACCGTGCTCACCTAATGGTTTTAGCTTATTCACATTTGTATCAAAAATAACTTCATTATTAATGATATATTCGTTGAATACCATAATGTTATCCCTTCCTTTATTGGATATGTGAAATCACAACAAATAAACATAGAGTTCATCGTCAAAGGCCAGAAAATCCTTTTCACAACCGGAGTTAGTTGACTGCAGACAAAAAAACCACGTTATCCGTCCGACATGAACAAGATTAACATGTTATTTTTAGGCAAAGAGACGATGGCGCCATTATTATACTAGCCATCTTAAACCATTACTAAACAGACAACAAAACATGAACTAATGACAATTCAAGTTTTAAATAAATTTTAGATAAAATTCACATGCATTTTGCCCCCCTTCCATTTAAATTCGTCGTCGCTCAAGCCTATAAAGCCTGAAGACTGGCATAAGGACGAGCGAAAGGAAACGATAGGGCTCAGGCGCAGATAAAGGTCAGTCAGTCATTAACTACTAGTTAATTATTAACAATAGTTATAGTTGATAACCAAGCCAGGCATCTATTCAGGAATTTTTAAGCTTTTATAAATGGATTAAATAAATGAAAAAAACAATCGTAGCTGTAATGGTCGCTGCATCAGCAGTTCTGAGCGCACAGGCTTTCGCGGCAGGAAACAGTTCTAACCTGACTATTCTGGGAAACGTAACTGATAAAGGTGAATCCTGTAACGTTACTCCGTCAGCACTCATCAATGGCGGCTCCTTGACGCTGGATGATGTCCAGGCTTCTAAACTGGAAGGCTTAGCAGTAAACACTCCGTATATGAGTCTTGCTAAAGATATTGAGTACACCATTACTGATTGCCAGAAAGGCTCTACTGATTACACTGGTAATATCAACGTCAGCGTTACTGGCGATTACATCAGCGGCCAGGATAACGTTCTGACCAACACTGCTGTAGGCCCGGCTACTAACGCCGCTGTAACCCTGGTTAACACCGACGGTTCTCGCGTAAGCTTCACCGGCACCACTGCTCAGACCATCGACTATAAGCCTAGCCAAATTTCTTATATGCGCTTTAAAGCTGCATATGTAAAAACTGCAGCTGGCGTTAAAGATGGTGCAGTTAAGGGCGTAGCGACCTTCACTATCAGCTATTAATACAAATTCAATGGGGTTTGCCTTCGGCAGATCCCATTATTTTATTCAGGGAATGAATTATGTTTAAGTCTTTATTGAAAATAATGGCAGTTGTTTCTCTAACCACAACCTTCACTGCCAATGCAGGTGTAGTCATTGACTCTACTCGTCATCTTTACAAGGAAGGGGTCCGTGAAATAAACGCAAACCTGGAGAATAAAGACAATATTCCATATTTGATAAAGTCATGGATAGAACCCCGCGAAGGAAGTAGTACATCTTTTTTCATGGTAACCCCGCCCCTTTTTCGTCTGGAAGCAAATCAGAGAAACACTTTGCGTATATTTCCAAATGCCAACATCTCTGGCGCACCAAAGGATAGGGAGACCGTTTACTTTTTTAACGTAATGTCTATCCCGCCAACCAACGATACAGATACAGAAAAAAACAAGATCCAATTGGCAGTGCGCCATAGAATGCGCTTAATCTATCGCCCATTGGCTTTACAGGAACTTTCCATTAATCAGGAAGCCAAAAAGTTAGAATGGCGGAGAAGTAACAATAAGATAACAGTTAAGAATACCACCCCATTCTTTATGTATTTTAAATCAATAAAAATTAATGGTGCGGAGGTGAGCAACTTAATTAATAACATCGACGCATTTACTACTAGAGAGTTTACGTTACCTACGGGTATTAATGGTTCCCAAATAGAATGGAAAATTGCCACCGACAATGGCGGCATGGGTACAGCCTACTCGTCAACTCTTTAATTCGTTCTTTGATCGACCAGGGTGAAAAGTATGTCTATTTCAATAAAAAAAAATGATTGTATTTTTTGTGGTGCGCCCCAGTTTTTATTCGTTCTCATTCCTGCGTTAGCCCTTGGTTTATGCAATAGCGTTTCGGCACGTGATTTCTTTGATCCTGAATTTATGAAATCAGTAGGTCAAACCGACCCATCATCAATTCCGGACTTATCAATATATGCTACGCAAGATGCTCAGGCTCCAGGAAAGTATCGTGTTGATGTGATTTTAAATAGTGAAATGAAAGAGACAGCAGATATTTTGTTTGTCGAACAAAAAGACTCAACTACTGGTGACAATAAACTTTCCCCATGCCTAAGCATTGCAAAACTTGCAAGCTATGGATTGCGAACAGAGGCATTTCCGTTTTTAAAAGAAGACGCAAATGGATGTGCCAATGCTAGCGATATACCTGATTTCTCAGCTAAGTTTAACTTCAATTCGCAACAGTTAATTATATCCATACCGCAAGCGGCTTTATCGAACGCTGTACAAGGTTTTGTTCCGCCAGAAGAATTTGATGAAGGCATTAATGCGTTGTTGGTCAATTACCAATTCAGCTCAGGTAAGGATTATGAGGCCGATAATGAAAACTACAACCTCAATTTACAGTCTGGCCTGAATATTGGCCCGTGGCGCCTGCGTAATCTTGGCACCTGGAATAAATCAGCGGGTGGCTCAAGTGATTGGGATTCAGTCTACCTTTACGCCCAAAGAAGCATTATTCCACTAAAAAGCACGCTAGTGATGGGTGAAAGTAGTTCTTTATCCAGTATTTTTGATAGCGTACCGTTTACAGGAATTCAGCTGGCCACTGATACAGATATGATTCCTGATAGCCTGCGAGGGTTTGCGCCTATCGTTCGCGGTATAGCCCGAACTAATGCCCGCGTAGTCATCAAACAAAATGGTTATCAGATCTATCAATCTTTTGTCGCTCCTGGCGCCTTTGAAATCACTGATCTCTACTCAACCGGCGGCAACGGTGATCTGTATGTCACAGTAGAAGAATCCGACGGTTCAAAACAAAACTTCATAGTACCTTATGCTTCCTTACCATTAATGCTCAGAGAAGGGCAAATGGAGTATGAGATTACCAGTGGTAAGTATCGTCCCTACAGTGGGGATATTGATGAGAAACCATTTACTCAGGCCACAATCAGCTACGGTATATTAAGCAATACAACTCTTTATACTGGGTTGCAGGCCGCATCAAACTATCAAGCACTGGCTCTTGGTGTTGGGCAGAACTTGGGTGATATTGGTGCTGTATCAGCTGATGTGACTGATGCATGGTCTAAGAAAAAAGATTCAGAGAAAACAACCGGTCAGTCCTGGCGCATTCGCTATGGTAAAAATATTCTTGAAACAGGTACTAATATAACAGTAGCTGGTTACCGCTATTCAACTTCAGGATACAATACACTAACCGACGTATTTAATACCTATAATAACCACTATGGCGGCTATTCATCCCGTTCTATACGTAACAGAACCAATATCACTGTAAGTCAAAGTTTGGGCTCCGGGCTCGGAAGCCTTTCTGTATCCGGTATATTTGAAGATTACTGGGATAGCAATCGCCATAACAACTCAGTAAACATTGGCTATAACGCTGGGTTCCGTCGCTTCAGTTACTATGCCGGTTACAGCTATAGTCGATATTCGTGGGGAGGGGACGGCGGAGGCCGTACCGTAGAAGATGACCATGTCTTCTCGTTTAACATATCGGTACCTTTAAGCGAGTGGCTACCTAATACATATGCATCCTATAGCATTACCAATAGCAATCCAGGCTCTACAGATCAGTATGTATCTTTGAACGGCACTGCACTGGAAAATAACAATCTTGACTGGAGCGTCCAGCAAGGTTATAGCAATCGCGAAAATGCCAGCGGTGCTTTATATGGTAACTATCGCGGTTCAATGGGGTCAGTTAATGCAGGCTATAGTTACAACAAAAATAGTCAGTTAATCAATTACGGCCTTAGTGGTGGTATGTTAGCCCATGCCGATGGCATTACTTTTGGGCAAGAAATATCGGAGAGCGCGGCCTTAATTAAGGCGCCAGGATTAACTAATGTACGTATGGAAACGGACCCAACGATTTCAACTGATTATCGTGGATACGCTATTTATCCTTATTTGACGCCTTATCACCGGACCATGTTGTCGCTTGATAAAGCGTCCTTGGGCGATGAGATGGAATTATCTGAATCGAGTAAAAACACGGTCCCTACAAGAGGTGCAATTACACGTGTTAGTTTTGACAGTAGTATTGGTCGCCGTGCCTTCATCAAACTCGTAATGCCATCTGGCACTGTGGTTCCTTTTGGAGCAACGGTGGTCCCAACATCAAAACTTGATGCGCCAGCAGGTATCGTCAGCGATGATGGCTTAGTTTACCTCTCAGGTTTAAAAGATACCGGGCAATTGGCTATTCAATGGGGTAAAAAGTCTGAGCAGCAATGCAAGGCTGATTATAACCTGTCCGATACAAATGGACAGTTAAGACAAACCACCGCGGTATGCCGTTAATGAGATCTCAGGGAACGGGAGTTTTTATGAAAAAACACATAATATTAATTATTGGCATGCTATTTTTCAGTTCGCAAAGCTTTGCTGACTGTAAATATCTAGGCAGCACGAAAAATCTTGGTGTGCCTTTCAGTCCCCGAATTTTAGCGGATGACACGTTACCTGTCGGCAGCATTCTTTATGCAAAAACAGTGGGTATAAACACTATGAAAAGTGCTTATGGCTGTGATATCACATCTACAGACCCCGATATGTATCGGATTGACGTAGGCGCACATCCAGAAGTCCCTGGTGTAAAGGGTATGCAAGGAAAACCGGTATATGAAACAGGTATAGATGGTATTGGCTTTCAGATTTCAGATGGATTAATAGGTGTGCCCGGGCGTCCGGTAGTAGCTACCGCCGGGATGACTCCCATGACAACGACTACCACTACTCCAGTAAAGCAGTGGACTATCTGGTTGATAAAGACAAAACCAGTCATTGACACGTCAATAAATACAATTCCTCAAATAAGTGCCATATATGCAGTAGGTAGAGCAGGACAAATCAATACCCTGACATCTAATACTGTCCTGCTAAAAGTTGATACAAATATTGGCCCAATTACCTACCGTTCTACATCCTGTAATTTGACGGCAAAGGGGGGGAGTATAATCAAACTCAGTGACATTTCAGTTGCCGAATTGAAAGCAATAACACCTCCGAACTCCACTGGAAAAGGAAAGAATGTCACTCTGGAAATGAACTGCCCCCGGGATGTATTGGGATCAAGCTATAATTATTGGTTTAACGCCATATCTGGCTCAACATCAACCGATGGTGTGTTAACTAATTCGACTAGTGAAAGCGCTGGCGGCGCCAAAAATGTAGGCTTTATTGTTAAGCAGGGCGTATCACCTGTCAAATTTTTTGATTACGACGATTATTCTGTTAACAATGTTAAAGCTACCCAAGAAATTAATTTCAGCGTGGACTACTATCGGTTTTCATCAACTATTTCGCAGGGTAACGTGAGCGCCTTGCTTGAAGTAGTATTACAAGAGAAATAAACACTAACTGGAGTGGCAACGGAGTATTCGTATCTTGCCACTTCAATTAGATAACCTTTTAAAATCATCAATTAATTCATTCCCTTCACGTTGACTTTATAAAAATTCTGATGCAACATTTCGCGGTCAATTCTTAATAAGAGCTGACTTCATTTAATTTTCAATATCATATAGCAAAGGATAGACTTGATTATGAAAAGGCTAACAAATGAAGAAATGGGACAAATTGAAGGCGGACTATCTTTAATGTCTTTATTTTCTGACTTATTTAACCCAGCAACAACAAACAAATCGGGAAGCCAACCGCAAACAGATCCTTTCGAGAAAAACATGCGAAAAATGTTTGGTGCTACAGCCGGTCGCGATCTTGCGAAAATAGCACAGAAATATGGGCTAGTGAAAATCGTCAATTCCATTTTCGGTTGGTGAAAATCGAAGTAAATGCAGAATGAACCATAAATATTATGAATAAAAACTATAATGCATTGATACCTGATGAAAATTCCTAAATTTTTCATCAACGATATTCATCGTTAATAAGTATTTTGCACTGTAGTCACAGTCATTATTCATATTATCTTCTCCCCTATTAAAGGAATATTAACATGAAAGAACTTACCGTTTTTGAAATGGAACAAATCG
>NZ_FZTC01000029.1 GCF_900200035.1 Klebsiella grimontii | reverse complement strand
GCAGGATAAAACAACTCCCTTTTTCGCAGTCCTGCTCCGGGTGGCCCAGCGGATTCCTGACAGCCTGGCAGGACAAAACAACCCCCTTGTTCGCAGTCCGGCCCCTTGACGTCCACCGGCTTCATGACAACCCAGCAGGGTACAACAACCCCCTTGTTCGCAGTCCGCCTCCGGTAGGCCCAGCGGATTCCTGACAGCCTTGCAGGATAAAACATCCCCCTTGTTCCCAGTCCTGCACCGGGAGGCCCAGCGGCTTCCTGACAGCCCGGCAGGATAAAACAACCCCCTTGTTCGCAGTCCTGCACCGGGAGGTCCAGCGGCTTCATGACAACCCGGCAGGGTAAAACAAACCCTTGTTCGCAGTTCTGCTCCGCGTGGCCCCTAGGATTCATGATAGCCAGGCAGGATATAACAACTCCCTTTTGTGCAGTCTGGCTCCGGGGAAACTCTGCGGCTTTCTGATGCCCAGTAGGTCGTCACCCTGTTGAATCTATCGTCTTGTACACAGTCAGCCACAATATGAATCAGCAACGAACTGGTCCACTGTTAGTTATAACAACCCCGTTATTGCAATCAGCATCAGGAATGGACGGGGAGGGTTTGGTAGGGTAGGGGAGGGAGGGGAGAAATCGTGATCATTGGACATGCAAAACGGATGCGTAATTTTAGATGTTAGGTATAAGACCTAGCACGAAAGCTGTAGAATTTGCCAAATCGGAATATTTTTATGGTTATTGATTGTTTTCCTTTTATATCAATATGTTGAATTGACACTGTTCATAAAGCGAACATTTTGGATTGTGCGTGTAAAGTTATTTTGAGCACTAAATACGATAAAAGTGCATTGCAATGCACTTTTACCTTGTAATGCGCTCAATCCTCATTAATAATGTGAAAACTAACCTAAGGAGAGACCATGAGCATATTAGATGATATTCGTACGATCGGCCTGAAAATGAAAAATGAACAAGCAAGTCTTAAGGAAATCATCCTTGATTCAAGCCGGGTAGATGTTTCTGATGAACAGGTAGATGGATTAGACCGTCTTATCTATAACCATTGTTTGAATAAAAAAACTCTCTCTGACTTTTTTGGCAAATCAAGAAATACATTTAGTAGAATACTTACAGAACTCCATGAGAAACAAGTAATTGGTGAACCTATTTTTCAAAATAAAAGTCACCTCTATACCCGTTGGGATGTTCAAAAAATTATGGATGCAATGGGCACAACTAAATACCGTGACATGTATTTGCCACGAGTAATCGTAACGGAGAACCATAAAGGTGGAACCGGTAAAAGTACAACAACAGCCACATTAGCAACCTCAGCTGCTTTAGATCTTAATCTAAATGCTAAGATTTGTGTAATTGATCTGGACCCGCAAGGTTCATTGGGAAATAATCTTATCCATACCACTAGCGATGACAGTGTTTATCTAACTATTACCGATGTTTTGCTTAGTGAAATTGAAGATAATGATTTCACTCAGTATATAAATCAAGGTTACACGGAAGAACAAATTATTGGGACAATGGCCTTTTCTACACATTTACCTAACATGGACGTAATAACAGCTTTCCCGACTGATGACAGATTTACTGACAAATACTGGAGTCTGGATAAGGAAGCAAGACTCAAGCTACTAACTAGGTTTCGCGATGTAGTTATCCCTGTATTGAAAGAAAAGTACGATCTCATTTTTATTGATACACCACCGCAAGATTCTCCAATCATTTGGTCAACAAATGAAGCGGCTGACGCAATTCTTGTTCCGATTACACCCCGTGAATATGATTTTGCTTCTACAACAAACTATATGATAACTATTTCAGACCGTCTGGCACAATTGCCCTCCAAAGGCGAAAACATTAAATGGCTAAATGTATTGGCTGTGAATGTAGATGACAGAAGCCAGCATGAGATTCGTACTTTAAATAAACTTGTAAGAACTGTACGTGACCGTTTCATGACCACAAATATTAAACATTCAGAAGCTTTCGTTGCAGCAGCTGAAAAAGGTCGCACTGTACTCGATATTAAAAAATCAGAAGAGCTCTGTTCTTCAAAGCAGTATGATATTGCGGAAATGTCTGTTCAGTCTGTATATCAACAACTTATCAATGAGATTAAAAGCTTTTCAGTTAGGGAGTACAGTGAATAATGAGTGATGTTGAACGCGGTACGAGCAAAGACAAGTACTTAACCGGAAACGGAAAGCGTACATTTGTTGATCAAAAAAGCGGGCTTCCGCCTCTAAAAGCTCCTTCTGTACAAAAACGCCTATTTACTCTATCAAATGGTCGTAAAGTAGAGGCTCGCTACGTAGTAATTACTGGTTCAGAAGTGGCAGAGAAAACGTTAGTTCATGAGCTAAACCCTCGAAATCAAGAGGCAATTGACGACCTTTCAACAAGGGAAATACTCCCCCTTATAAAAGAAAATGGGGTTACTACTGAAGCTATTGCTGTATACCGCGACGGTAAATATTACCTGATTGAGGGTAGTCGGCGTCGTTATTGCTGCATCAAATGTTTGGTAGACCTGCCTTTATGGGTATTTGATGAAGAGGTAAGTAGTGCAGATGTCGATTGTATCATAAATGCTGCACAAACAGCGAAAAGGTTCTCATATCGTGAAGTGGGTATTAAGTACCTTCAAATCATGAAAAATGAAGAGTTCAAAACCAATGAGGAACTTGCTTCTTATTTTAATATTAGCATTGAGTCGATAAGAAAGAGAATCCAGGCGGCTAAAGTTAACGAAGAACTAATTAGAATTTTCCCTGATAGGGAAGGGATACCTAATACTTACTATGGTAAATTGGCTAGAATTGAAAAAATCGCAAAAGCAAATAAAATCCCTTTGTCAGAGCTAACATCTGAAGTCGGTACAGAAGACAATAAAATCATTAACGTTAATGATATTGAGGAAGTCCAGAAATCCATTTTAGATGGTTTGTATTCAGTACTTACCATTCTCTGTAATGATGCAAATAAACCGCCTACATGGACTGTTTCAGATATTGTAGATTTCGAAGATAAGGACACTTACGCACGTGTCAGGAAGAGCAAAGACGGTCAAAAAGTAAGTTTTGAGTTCAAACGTATAAGTCAGAAAACCATTAATGAAATAGAACGTTTAATTAAAGTTAGTATTGGCAAATCAAAATAATCATAAAATGGTATGGTCATGGCCCTTAATAGGGGTCATGACTTTATCATTTAGTAAAAGTAAAACAACCCCCTTGTTCGCAGTCCGGCTCCGGGTGGCCCAGCGGCTACATGACAGCCCGGTAGGACAAAACCACCCCTTGTTAGCAGTCCTGCTCCGTTAGGTCCAGCGGATTCCTGGTAGCCTGGCATGACAAAACAACCCCCTTGTTCGCATTCCGGCCCCTTGACGCCCAGCTTCATGACAACCCGGCAGGGTAAAACAACCCCCTTGTTCGCAGTTCTACTCCGCGTGGCCCAGCGGATTCTTGATATCCCGGCAGGATAAAACAACCCCCTTGTTCGCAGTCCGGCCCCTTGACGCCCAGCGGCTTCATGACAACCCGGCAGGGCAAAACAACCCCCTTGTTCGCAGTGACGCTATGAACGGTCTATGACACCTGGTGAAAGGTTTTTGATTTACGCCCATATAAATTAGGTTGTTAGTAGAGAAAAAATTTTATTCATGCTGATAAGATTGGGAAAGGTTGCAGGTCTGGATTGAATGTCTTTTTTTCATAAATCAACTGAACAGGTAGGATATGGAAGAATTATATTTGCTGTTTGCTAAAGACAAAAATGGCATGTTATATGACACCTACCATGCTCGACTAACATCTGGCATTGATTACTATTGCACTCAATGCGGACGTCGCATTGATTATCATAAAGAAGTTGGAATTGGCGACCTCAAACAACAACATTTTTTTAAACACAGTCTAGCTGATGATAAAACTATAGAGATTTGCGAAGAAAGCTATCTTAATGAAGCTATTAAAGATATCGCTTATAGTATCCTAGCAAGTGATGGCTTCATTCATGTAAGCCCAATGTTTAATAAAGGCCAGATTCAAGCACCGAGTAAGATTTTCGCACCTCGTAACGTCATGATTTCACATGATGACCTCATAGGTTCCCAACGAGTTGATTTCAAATGGACAAGTTCAAAAGGAAAATGCATGGGGTTAGTTTTCGTTGACCACAATGAAGTTATTGAAAACAAAGTGTATGACGTGACCGATTCAAAAGCCTTCATTGCCGAAATTAACCTTGCAATACTTAAAAGTCATCTACGTTCGATGATTAAATCAAAACATGGTATGGATACTGGATTAATCAACGCCATAAAGGGGTTATTAATCAATAAAAATATATATAGCCGCTGGATCAGTTGGGACGGTAAAAAAACGAATTTTAGAATGTCTCCAGCCTACTTTCGTACCTTCAACAACTACGGATATGACAGTTACAAAAACATAGTTTCACTGGATGGTTTTTTTTATCATGAAAATGATTACATTGACCAAAATACAAAGTCCATTTTGAAGATGACAGGAAGGAAGTTTGATTTTCAAGTTAAAGAAATGACGTATAAATTCAGCCTGGAACGAGGAAGTTACTCCGATACGTTCTATGTCGTCATATATGAGAAAGAATGCGTTTTACTTGATTATGTACTCAATTCTGTTCCAGTTAATGACAATACATACAATCAGATTAAAGCGTTGTGTATAAAGCTCATTCGTATGTATGAAACTGCCATGCGTGGTTTAAGCCTTGCTGGATAGGGCTGCGCCCGGCCTACTCACGAATAATCCGGGCCGTTTTCCGTCCAAAAAAAAGCCTCCCCCCCTTTAAACTGGGGGAGGGGAGTAATAAACAGCAAAAACGGATCTGATCATGTCGAAAACGACGTTGATCATTTTTGGAAACCTCCCAGCAAAGCTGGTATCTATCGTCCTGAAGTGACGATTAACGATTCTAGAAAGTTACTTTGTTACTTTTTTTGGTGGGGTAGGGGGTAGGGGGTAGGTAAACGGTGGTGACTCCAGGGCTAAGGCCCTAATCAGGTGTTAACCTAATCAGGGCTTATTTAGTGTTTAGTGATTACTGGATTTGCGGAAATTCGATAATGAAGTTGCTTTCACCGGTAGAGCCGTTTTCCGCTGTAAAAATTGGGACGGTTGAGTTTTTCCCGTTCCCAAGGTCTATCTGAATTTCTTTTGTCTCCCCGGGTTGAATAATGTTCCCCAGAATGTTGATCGCATAATCTGCGTCCTTCCTGACCGTGATATTGGCCGTTTGTATGCCCTGCGCCAGTGAGCCATCGTTACGTCGTAGCTGGCCCGTACGCATGACGGCCAGCGGTGTGTTGTCACTGGTTTTCAGCGCCTTAACCACACCTAATGTTTTCAGTTTCTCAAGGGTGACGAGATTTTTAGGGTAGTAGGCGAACTGAATGCTTTTTTGTGTCGTGTTGCCTTTCGCGTCGGTAGCAAATGCGGTCAGTGTATACTTGTCCGTATCTGAATCTAGGCTAGGGAAGAGACGAGGGTAGTCAGGGGTATAACTACCGTCCTTATTCTGGTTAAAACCTAAGACAACGCTGTCAGATGCAGGTCCGCCTTTAAGCTCAAGCCTGACAAGGCTGGGGACGGTTAACGCATCATTTAGCGATATGCTGATGTTCTCCAGCCCGTAGACGGTAGCCCCGGATGATAAGGTGGTATTTTCATAGTTAAAACTAACCACCGGAGGCGTCTTGTCGTTAATAAGGTCAATGAATGGCGACGATGTTTCATTGTTAAAGGTGTCCTTTGCCTGGAAGCTCAGATTATATTTCCCTTCGGCCAGTTTGCTCAGGTCAAAACTATATGTGTAATCCTCTCCAGAAAGGGAAGTCTGGGTTCCTGTCAGCAACTGGTCGCCAGTTTCGGAATCAACCAGAACTGCTGATTTGAGTTGTAACAGGTCTCGGAATTTACCGCGCTCAGGTTGCGTTATAAATAACAGGACGGTTTTGTTTTCTTCCTGGTAACTATATCCAGTTATTCTGGGTAGCAGGTCAGTGTTCCAGTGGTGTCTTTTTTCTATACTGACTGATGAAAATGTTTTATCCATATCTGTCAATCTGAATGAGTAGGTCGTAATACCATTACCTGATTTTGGAATAGACCAGGATACTGCACCGATACACTCAGACTCACCAGCCGGTACCTGACAAATCTCTGTATTTCCACTCATCGCCCTCTGATCATAATTTCGTGGAGACGCAGTTATCCTAACGGAGCTGAATTTAACGGGCAAATCTTTGGTATTCCAAAGATAGCTTCCTGAATTCATTTCTCCTTGCTTATCCGATCTTAACCATGCTCCTGGTGCTGCCGGGCTGACTGGAGCCTCACTTCCTAAATTGATATCATATGAGAGTGAGCCGCCACCCCATTGATACCCGTTGTGGATGGTGTACGTGACTTTATAGGCGGTCTTAGCTGATACATAGCTGTAGCCATTCGCTTCGGAAATAATCGTTCCGAATTTCAAACCAGCTTTATTGTATTCCCTGCGGTTATTCGATGGCACCCGGTACACCAGTGTCAAAGGGTTCTGGTTTACGGTCATTCCCGGCTTATATGCTATGTAACCTTCACTAAAGCCTGGAACCACGCTCGTTTTCGAAGTAGGGTCATAAACAGCAAACAAGGTGTATTCGCCAAGGTCTGAGTCAAAAATGAACTTCTGGTCCGGCAAAACTTTGCGGTTCCCCGCTTTATCATAGAGCGTCACACGGAAGCGATATTCCACATCAGCGTTTGATACAGGCATCCATGATGACCGACTCATATTCCCTTTTGTCCACGGTACAGAAAGTGATAATGACCCACTGTCATACACCATATCGGTAATGGAATAGACCGTGTCATCAGGTTTAATCACCTGAATTGTCGCTTTATCAAAACCTGTTGCAGCTTTGACGTTATTAACATTCAGGTAAAGCTTTGCTTCCGCCCCCTGACCCAGTTCCCAACGTTCGCCAGTTAACACCATATCGTATCCGGGATTTTGGTTTATGCTCAGGTTATCTGATGAAGGGCCTACAGTATCGATAATAAAATTGTGAGACGTGCTGTCGACAACCATGTTTTGAGTATTCAGGATGTCCGAGGTTATGACATAGCTACCGTCACTCAGTGGGGGAAGTGTCAGCGTTTTTCCGTAAAACTCTTCACCTGTAGAAGCCTTGATACGATCATTGACCGTCACGCTATCCGTAGTAAAACTATATACACCAACATTGTCTTTCTTCACCGTTACCTGAATTTTTCTGTCTAGACCGGATATGAGCCTTACCTGAATTTTTTCGTTGGTATTTAGAACACCAGAATCCACGCTGATTGATTTATCCGTTCCGTAGATATCTTTGATCGCATATTCATAGACACGAGCATATGAGGGTAGTGAAAGGGCGGTCAGTATTAGCGTAGTCAGTAAATTGATTTTCAATTTCATATCAAATTTATCCAGAGAATTACAGAAGGTTATGCCTTGGCGAAAGTTACTTTCTTTTTCTGATTGCATGCTTTTAACAAAGCCATATGGCAAGGAACACCAAGCCCCCCGTTGCAGAGGCGGTGGCCGTCGATAGTTAGTTAAGTTGTGGGAACTCGATGATGAAGTTACTTTGTCCTGTAGTACCGTTAACTGCCGGAAAAATCGGTACTGTAGAATTTGCGCCAGTTCCGAGGTCGAGCTGTATTTCTTTGGTTTCCCCTGGTTGGATCACCGTCCCCAGAATGTTGATGGCATATTCAGCATCGCTTCTGACCGTGATATTGGCCGTCTGTATACCTTGGGCCAGAGAGCCATCGTTTCGGCGCAGCTGACCGGTACGCATAACGGCCAGCGGTGTGTTATCACTGGTTTTGAGCGCTTTTACCACGCCTAGCGTTTTCAGCTTTTCAAGTGTCACGAGATTTTTCGGGTAGTAGGCGAACTGAATGCTTTTCTGGGACGTATTCCCTTTAGCATCTGTGGCATATGCAGTGAGAGTGTATTTATCCGTCGATGCATCCAGAGTTGGGAACAACCTTGGGTAATCAGGAGTGTAGCTCCCGTCAGCATTCAGGTTAAATCCGAGGACCACGCTATCAGATGCCGGACCCCCTTTGAGTTCCAGGCGGTCAAGAACTGGCTTAGTCAGCGCATCGTTAAGGTTAACGGTGATATTCTCCAGTCCGTAGACTGTGGTACCGGAGGGGAGCGGGGCATTTTCGTAGTTAAAGCTGATTTCAGGAGGCGTCATATCATGCACGAGCGTGATGAATGGAGATGATGCCTCATTTTCGAAAGTATCTTTTGCCAGAAAGGCTAAATTGTATCTTCCTTCCGCCAGCTTACTCAGATCAAACGTATAGGTGTAATCTTCTCCAGAAAGCGCAATTTTGGTTCCATTCAGTACCTGCACGCTGGTATCGGCATTAATCAGTTCAGCGGACTTAAGCTGGAGCTGGTCCCTGAAGTTGCCATTGCCTGGTTGCGTCACAAACAAGAGCACTTTTTTCTTATCTTCCTGATAGTCGTATCCGGTTATCCTGGGAAGAAGATTGGTGTTCCAGTGGTTACGCCTTTCCTGATTTATTGAGGATAGTGTCTTTTCCTCGTTAAACATTTTAAAGGAATAGGTCACGCTACCATTACCGCTTTTGGCAATAGTCCATGATACAGGCCCGCTGCACTCAGTTTCGCCTGGCGGGATCTGACAAATTTCCAGGCTCCCGGTAAACGCTCTCTGGAGATAGTTTCTAGCAGAGGTACGGACTCTCGCTGAAATGAATTTCACCGGGAGATCGCTTGTCTTCCACAAATAGTTAAAAGAATTGATTTCACCCTTTTTGTCGGTCGTGAGCCAGACGGTAGTAGGCGTTTCCGGACTTTCAGGGGTATCCGGTCCCAGTTGCAGATTATAAGTGGCGGTAGCGCCACCCCACTGATACCCATTATGGATATCGTATCTGATGTTATAAGCAGTTGTAGCCGCCACATATACGTAATCGTTAGCTTCTGAAACGATTGTCCCAAAACTTAACCCAGCTTTATTATATTTTCTTACGTTGTTTTTTGGTAACCGGTAGATGAGAGTTATCGGATTTTGATTAACCGTCATGCCTGCTTTATACGCTACGTAACCTGAAGAAACTCCAGGAACTACACTTGTCTGAGCTTCGGGGTCGCGTATTGCAAAAAGTGTGTATTCTCCCAACTGATTATCAAAAACGAATTTCTGTTCCGGTAAAATAGTTCGTGTACCAGCCTTATCGTAAAGTGTGACCCGGAAACGATACTCCACGTCAGCATTTGATGTAGGCATCCAGGTAGCCTTTTTTCTTTCCCCTAACGTCCATGGAGCTGACAGCGAAGAGGACCCGCTATCGTAATCCATGTCCGTTATTGAATAGACGCTGTTGTCCGGATTTATGACCTGTAGGGTTGCTTTGTCAAAACCGGTCGCGGCCTTAACGTTATTCACGTTCACATATAATTTTTGTTCCGCCCCAAGTCCGAGCTCCCATCGTTCTCCCTGAGTGACCATTTCATAACCCGGTTTCTGAATAATGCTGAGATTGTCCGAGGTTGGGCCAACACTATCGATGATGAAATCCTGCGTGGTTGAGTCGACCTGATTACCCTGCGTGTTAAGTATTTCAGAGATCACCTGATAGGGACCATCACTCAGGGGAGGAAGCGTGATGATTTTCCCGTAGAACTCTTCGCCTGTTGATGCCTTAATTCGATCACTTACCTTAATGCTATCGGTTGTCGTGCCGTAGACCTCCGTACCTGACTTCCGGACAGATACGTGTACTTTGCGATCTAGGCCGGAAATCAGGCTCAACTGAATTTTTTCGTTAGTGTTAAGAATGCCGGTTTCCGCACTGACTGATTTCTCCGCGCCGTAGATATCCTTAATGGTGTACTCATAGACCCGTGAATGCGATGAAAAGGAGATCGTCGCGAGGATTAACGTTGTTAGCAGTTTTATCTTGGTATTCATATCAAATCATTCCCAGCAGGCTTGAAATCAGAGTGAAGAAAGTAACTTTTCTCTCTTCCCGGCCGTCATATCAGCCGTTGTCGTGTTTATCCAGAAATTACCGGCCCACCAGCAGGGACCGGTAATCGTGAGCCGCTATTTAATTTGCGGAAACTCAATGATGAAATCGCTTTGCCCGGTAGCACCGTTTGTCGCCGGGAAAATTGGGACTGTTGCGTTGACGCCAGCGCCGAGGTCTATCTGGATTTCTTTGGTTTCGCCCGGCTGAATGACAGTACCCAGTATGTTGATCGCATAATTAGCGTCAGTCCTGAGCGTGATGTTGGCCGTTTGTACACCCTGAACCAGGGAGCCATCGTTACGTCTCAACTGGCCGGTACGCATGACGGCCAGCGGAGTGTTGTCGCTGGTTTTCAGCGCCTTCACCACACCCAGCGTTTTGAGTTTTTCCAGGGTAACGAGATTTTTCGGATAGTAGGCGAACTGAATGCTTTTCTGCGTGGCGTTCCCTTTGGTATCCGTTGCATACGCGGTCAGGGTGTATTTATCGGTATTTTCGTCAAGGGTAGGGAACAGACGGGGATAATCTGGCGTATGGGAGCCATCGGCATTCTGGTTGAAGCCAAGAATCACGCTATCAGATGCGGGGCCACCTTTCAGCTCAAGACGTTCAAGAACAGGTTTTGTCAGCGCGTCATTCAGGCTGATCGCTATGTTCTCCAGCCCATACACAGTAGAGCCAGAAGTGAGCGGGGCATTTTCATAATTAAATATGACGTCAGGGGGAGTCATATCGTTCACCAGCGTGATGAACGGGGATGACGATTCATTATCAAAGGTGTCTTTGGCAAGGAAGGTAAGGTTATATTTGCCTTCCGGGAGAGCTCCCAAATCAAACGTGTAGGTGTAATCATCACCAGCAATCGCTGTATTGGTACCGGTTAACACCTGGACATTTGAATCCGCATTAATCAGAACAGCAGACTTGAGCTGCAATTTGTACCGTAAACTGCCGTTCCCCGGCAGATTCACAAATAGCAGAACCTTTTTCTTGTCTTCCTGGTAATCATAGCCAGTTATTCTGGGCAACTGGTCAGCATTCCAGTATTGTCGCCTTTCAGCATATTGTGAGAAAAGGGAACCATCGGCATTGGTCATCTTGAAGAAAAACCCCATATGGCCGTTACCACTTTTTTTAATATTCCCTACAATTTTCCCTTCACACTCCAGCTCGCCGACAGGAATGTCACATAAGAAATCGCCGGTATTAGACATAGCCTTTTGAATGTAATTTCGTGCAGACGCTTTCACGCGGGCACTAAGAAATGTCACCGGAAGATCGGTTGTTTTCCAGAGGTAATCATATGAGCTTACCGCGCTTTTCTTGTCCGAGGTAATCCACACGTCAGGAGTAGTGGGGCTTACCGGCGCGTCTGCCCCCATTTTAATATTGTAGGTAACACTGGCTCCGCCCCACTGATAGCCGTTATGGATAACAGAGAGCGTCTGGTAAGGCGTCGTGACCGACACATAGCTGTAGCCGTTCGCCTCAGAAATTATGTTCCCGAAGGCCAGTCCGCCTTTTCGGTACTCCCTGCGGTTCGTAGAGGGGACACGGTAGATAAAAGTGATGGGATTCTGATTGACCGTCATCCCCGATTTATATTCAACATACCCTTTACTAAATCCGGGTATAACACTGGTTTCAGCTGTAGGGTCATAAACCGCGACTAGCGTGTATTCGCCTAAATCCGAGTCAAAGAGGAACTTCTGATCCGGGAGGACTTTTCGGGTACCGGCCTTGTCGTATAGCGTGACACGAAAGCGATATTCAGTATCCGCATTAGACACCGGCATCCAGTCGGCTTTAACCGCGCTCCCCTTAGTCCACGGAACAGAAAGCGATGCTGAACCGCTGTCGTAAACCATGTCCATTTTTGAATAGACGGTATTATCAGGATTTAGGATCTGGATAGTGGCTTTATCAAAACCGGCCGTCGCTTTCACATTTTTGACGGTGACATAGAGTTTTGCTTCTGCCCCAAGCCCTAGTTCCCAGAGGTTTCCGGTAAGGACCATGTCATAACCCGGACGCTGGTCAATACTCATGTTATCGGCAGTGGGGCCAGACGTATCAATCAGGAATGATTGGGTTGTCGAATCAATAAGGGCATCCTGGGTATTCAATATTTCCGAGGTGATGGTATACAGCCCATCACTTAACGGGGGCAGGGTTATAACTTTCCCGTAAAACTCTTCATCTGATGATGATTTGATGCGATCGGCAACTTTCACGCTTTCTGTCGTCGTGCTGTAGACATTCACGTCGCCTTTTTTCACCGTCACCCGGATTTTCCTGTCCAACCCTGAAATCAGGCTAAGCTGGATTTTTTCCGTGGTGTTCAGCTTTGCTGAATCGGCGCTAACGGATTTCTCCACACCGTAGATATCATTGATTGTGTACTCATAAACACGGGAATGGCCGGGCAATGAAAGGGTGCCGAGGATTAATGCCGCCAGAAGCTTGGATTTGAATTTCATATCAGTACCAGTCTAAAGCATGGTTAAAAGGTCGCATTGTGTGTCGCTCTTAACCACTGATGGAGCGATACATGCCTAAAAGTTACTTTCCTTCTCCGTTGAAAAAAAACGGATGTTTATGATTCTGCACTTCAGGCCAGCGGCTTATTTCACCTGCTGGAGAACAGCACGCCTGCTCTTCTGGACTGGCGAGTGTAATGAGCGATTCCACACCAGCGTGTTTTCGTAAATCGAGATGAAACCAAGACTAATCAGCTCCTGCTTAATCCGTTCGTTCAGCAATGAACAGGTCTTTTGCCCCGTCAAATTTGAAAGGTAATTTTGTAAGGCCTTTGGTGTGGCCGGGAGAGATTTAGGGGAGGATGCGCAGGAAAGCTTCAGTCTGTTAATCCAGTAGCCCATGTCATGCTCTTTGGCTTTCATCACTTTCATTGTTGAAGCCTTGTCTTTAACCGGCTGCGGAACGGGCAGGGCTGGAGAGATCCTTGTACAGCTGATCCCTGTTGCTTTCAGACGGGCAATAATACCGTCATAGCCCTTGTCACGGGAGATAACAGAGAAGTGTGACGTATCCCCGGCCAATGCGGTCAGTTGTCCGAGTTCCAGGACCAGATGGAAATCAACATTGTTTTTGGATACCTCAGTCGCCGGAATAATGCGTAAAGAAATTGCAGAGCTCAGGGACGTAACAGGAATTTTAATGTTTTCCTGTTTAGCGCCCGTGAAGAAAAGCACTTTGTCAAAGTCATGAAGGGAAACTCCCTCAAGGCTTCCGATATTTTCATAATCAATCAGGGCAATTCTGGTTTTGGGACTTCGCATTACTCTCTCCCGAAAAAAAAGGTTGAACCAAATATCAACCAAATCGCCTACACCACATGCAGGCCAAAAGTAACTTTTATGCCTACGTACATTACCTGCACCCAGTAAAAGTGACTTTTTAAAGGGCAAATCCTGACTAAACGTCCAGCTCCTGATTCACCATGGCTACGGCCATTGGTCTGGAGCCACTGGTATCATCCACCTCGACGGCTATATCTATCCAACGGCTGGGATCTGAAACCCAGTCAATAAGCTCTTTTATGGACAGGCTGTGCCTGATCTCAATGTTTTTAATGCTGTCATTGCCAAACCAGTTAATCCGGTTCACATGCTGTTTTATGTAGTACACATCCCATGAGCCATGGCCCAGAAAGTCCTTACCCCACTGCCGTTTAAGCTCTCGCCAGTCACAGGGCAGAACGTCTGCACGAGAAAGACTGTCTGTTATCTGATAGATATCTGAAAACCCGACCTCGCTATCCGGGATCATTTCCAAGTACAGGTTTCCGGCAACCGGATGTTTCGCACTAATAACCACGTTTTTTGAGCTCATCAAAGGTTCCCTTTTCCGTATGAATAGGCCTGATGCCAATAATCCAGTTATATCAAAATCAGGATCGAAAATTTCTGAATAACAGGACGAAAAAAGCCATGGCGAAAAAAAATGCGACAGAAAAATAGGGTC
Organism: Klebsiella grimontii; assembly: GCF_900200035.1. GTDB lineage: Bacteria > Pseudomonadota > Gammaproteobacteria > Enterobacterales > Enterobacteriaceae > Klebsiella > Klebsiella grimontii. The sequence continues at coordinate 66,487 of NZ_FZTC01000029.1, read as the reverse complement.
TTCCAGGAGCTATCTAAATTGCTATTGTCAAAAGACTAATCCATACGGAGAAGTCAAAATGACACCTGCATTCAGGTTTGGTAATGAGAAAAAAGTATACACAGCAAGAAGAAAGCGGCTTCGCAGAAGAGGAAGGCTGATTCACAGCCCTAATGACAGTTTCATTACTAACAGAATTCTTGATCAGCTAATTGATGAGGTTATGTATCAAGAGGCATTCAGAGAAAAATCCATCTTTGAACGTTAAAAAAAACGCTCAACTGCAAGAATGAGTCTCGTGGCGGGAAAATCTCAAAATTCGTTATGTTAGATTAAATCCAGCATTTAAGGCCAGTGCCCTGCAAGGTTAAAGGGAAGGGCGGTAGCGTCTTAAAAATTCGTACACTTTGCGCACTGAGGAGAATATGTCTACTACTACCATAACGCGAAGATTCAATATTCTGGTAGCTGGGTACTTCACAATTATTTCCTGTTGCCAAATTATGGTATTCCCGCACTCTCAACCCATTTTTCTGGTACTGGTGACCATGGGAATTGCACTACGTCTTTTTACCCTTCAACAGCATCAAAAGAACATCAGGTTTCTGGTTTTTTCCCTTTTCTCGCATCATCTGGTGCTTGGCATTCTTTCTGTTGTTCAGTTTTATGTCAGTATCAGGTTTCGCAGAGATATTTATCTTGAGTACCAGCTGGTTTACGCACCTTTTCTTATTGGAATAGGGTATGTCTATTTCAATGTATGGAGACGGCGAGCATAACTATCATCAAACCTCAATGACTAAGGGTATCTGAATGTTATTTTCAAAACCAAAAATCCGTCCACTGACATTTTCACCCGAAGAGATTGTGTGTCTTCAGAGCGGCAACAAAACGCAATTCAGACGACCAGTCAAAGGGGGGCGTTATTTCTCAGAAAGTATGGACGCAGGAAAGAACCCCGGGGCAATACATCCGGTATTAAAATGTCCATATGGGCAAACCGGCGACAGGATCTGGGTAAGGGAAACGGCCAGATCGGAATGGCAAAGAACGCTTGAATCTCCCTTCCTGGTTCAGACGGGGGTACAGTACCGCGCTGATAAGGAATACCGTGAGATCACCGCAGAAACGAAGCACAAAATGTTCCCAGCTAAAGCACGGACAACTCAGGGTGATTTGGCCTGGGCAACGCCAGTTGGTATGCCTCGATGGGCAAGCCGGTACCTGCTTGAAATATCCGGTTCCCGGTTAGAGAAGCTTGCTGATATCAGTTATGAGGATGCGTATGAAGAAGGAATATTGACTGAAGTATGGGATCAAACCGTTGTCGCCCGAAATTATGATACCCCTGACTCATTCTTTCAGTTCTGGTCTGAAGAGATGGACCACTATGTTGAAATGAATGAGCTGTATCGCCGATCTTATCAAAGTTTATGGAACCAGATTTATGGGGGGGACAGTTGGGCATCAAACCCACTCGTTTGGGTTGTAACATTTAAATTAATTGATTGAAGGTTATGTTATGAGCAATATTTTTAAATTAGGCGTTGTGCCTTTAGTTGTTTTAGGTGGATATAGCTTGCTGTTTTATCCAGGCCATGACGATATACCGGAAAAACAAGCCCGCCATTGGGTAAACGACTGCCGGTTGGTAGAAAAAAATATTGATAATGGTTTTTTTTCTTCCGAGCAAAATCGGCTTCAGTGCGGTGATGTCGTTGAAAATGTAAACGCAGCTGATTATGACCATGTTATGAATGGCAATAAGAGTATAACCATATCGGAGTTAATCAAGGAAATATTCAGTGAATAGGTAACTTACAGAGTGAGTATGCAGGCCTTCATTTGTCGATAGCTGATTACCCTCTTTCTATCGAATTATGGGAAGACAATTCGCTCCATACTCAATACCTACCGGATAAATTTAATGGTACTCGAAAATCACGATAAAGTTATGAATTCAGGACCAATCAGGAAGGATGGGTTGGCGCACAAACCAACATATATTTGTTCAAACGACAAAGTTTTGAACAATGCAATAGAAGTACTGCAAGGAGACAGGCAATGACAGCTTACTATCTTGAAGGGAATAATATCGCCTGGCTTAATGGTGTATGCTTATTCCTTATTGTTATCGGTTTTTTGTGCACGCTGACTAAATTCATTATCCCTAAAAAAATTTCTCTGCGAATGAATATAGATTATATCTTGGCTTTTGGCGTTATGATAGCTTTGGCTGCGATCGTCACGGCTGTCATTTTTACCAGTAGATCATTTACGATGGATGAGCTTGAAGCAGGGAGACACTGGAAAAAAGACTGTAAACTTCTGGAGGTGAACATACCTACAGGAACCTTTTCCGAACCAGTTAATAAACAAGACTGCGGTGGCGTTATCATTAATGTCCCTAAGCTTCAGTATGACGAATATATCCGGCAGTGGGAATTATACGAAGGAAAAGAAAGATGATTGCAAAAATTAGAAGGGGCAGTATGAATGCTGAAGGTGATTTAAAGAAACTGACTAAGCTTAAAATGAAAAAGCTTTGGTGGATTATATTTACATGTTTACGTATAGAGGATAATACTCCCCCTCCTTTATGGGCTGCTACAGTTGTCGCTCCGATGCTATTATCTTTATTTTTATTTTGTCTAACACGGTCAGGTTTAATTGCACTAATTTCATGGGGGGTGGGGGTTATTGTTGTTATTTGTTTTTATCGCTATCTAATGCTCCCTAAAACCTGGGCTGGCATACTTGACAGGCAATTGCTGGAATATATCGAAAAATATAATGGCCGCGATAATGAAGATTTTTTTACTGGAACTAATGATGTCCCGCTTGAAAATCTCATTAACGACGGCGAAGCTAGTGTTAATAACATAAAACACTGGTGTCATGATGAGAGATGGGATCTGAGAATGAGAATGCTAAATGAATTTGGCATTAAGCCAGAACAAAAAGCGGATGTTGTCGTTAATCTTAAAAGCTTTAGCGGAACGAAAGACTGAAGCTACTGTAAGTAAAAACCTGTAATTCCAAAAGTTACTTTCTGGAGTAGTCATGGCTGAAAGAGTAATCAAAAGGGGCGGGGAGTTGGTTGAGCCGCCCTCCCACAAGAACATCGTAGATAAAGATGATTTGCCAGGTAAAGCCACCAAACCTAAAACTAAGATCACAAAATCACAGCGAGCTGAACTTAGGCTTAAATTTGCAAGCCGTTGTGCGTATTGCGCATGTGAGCTGAAAGAGACTGGTTGGCATGCTGATCATGTTGAGCCCGTACGTCGTGATTTTGACATAGTCCGGGCCCCTCAGGGGAGTCGGGTTTCTCATTTTGTCCGTTCTAACGGACGTGTATTTCACCCGGAGCGGCATGAGCTCGACAACCTGTATCCCTCATGCTCTCACTGTAACCTGTTTAAATCGACGTATACGATTGAAGGATTCAGAAAACAGATTGCCCACCAGCCCGAACGCGCTCAAGCCTATTCTGTCAATTTCCGCACCGCCCAACGATTCGGGCTAGTGACGGTCATAGAGAGACCGGTTGTGTTCTGGTTTGAGGTCTATGATGCCACAGCAGCTCTGGAACCCCAGCTTTCATACTTTCTGGAGCACAGGGAGGCTTACCAGCGTTAAGGTTTGCTGTCTTTTCTTGAGCTGCTGTCGGCTTCTTTAATCCGTTCATCAGCTTGCTTACCGGTATAAATACATATCGCACTGTTGTAATTATTTAAAGCAATCTCGCTTTTGAAATCACAAAAATATGCCGGGTGTTTTGTCGCAATGATATCGCCTTTCTGGCATTTTCCCTCCAGACCTTCTACCAGACTGTCATTATCGGTGCCCATACATGCTTCGCCGGTTGGGGTGATACCTTCCTCCTTACAGCCTGAAAGAATGCCTGTGGCACAGACCAACATTATCAGCAATTTTTTTTGCATTGTTCCCGTTCCCTGTTATATATGATTTTTCAAGTCTAGGCATTATCGGGCATGATGCACCTACCAGTAATCGTATCGCGTCTGTCCGGCTTTATGCCTCAACATGGTGAAAACGGATAAACGTATGCCATCTCAGATACCACTTGACCCAAAACTTCCGGCCAATTTTGATGACACCCCTAACAGTGAACGAAGCAAAAAACAGCTGGATGAATGGTGGGATCATCCTTATGGGATCACTAAACCAGACGGCTCAATTACGGTCAGGTGTCTCAACGGTGGAGCGTGGGACCGCTCATCGGTGCTTGGAAATGCAGGAACTTACGAAGAGGCTTGTGTCCTAGCCCACGACGCCCAGGCAAAATGGATTTTTACACGTCAGCAACCCATTTTCATGTATTCTAACGAACCTCCCTTCAGGCTGGTGGTACAGTCTCAGCGACCGGACTATGAAGAAAGCATCGTTGGTGAGTTCAATACTATTGATGAAATGAATTTGTTCTCGTTAAAGCAGAAAAAACCCGAACTGCTTGAGCTACCTCCGACCATTGAAACAAAAGGCATGGATACTGAGGCCTTGACCTGGTACGGGAACGAGCTTGATCTGGCTGCATCGAGACTTGAGGCAGCACTTAAGACCGTTTCTGTTTTGCGTGACGAGGTCAGTATGGCCTTTCTAAGGAAAAAAGGAGACGCCAGTTAGCGGAGGATTGTGGGGTTACCGGCGTTTATCCATAGTGTCCACTATCAGGCCTATATAAGCAGACCTCGAATCTTCGCAGTCGGTTTGCCTTGCATAGGCTTTTTTTATTGCTCCATCGGAGAGGGGATGCTTCATATTGAGAAATAGCATGACCACTAACACATCAATAGAACGGGCGGATGCAAAGTACTCACAGATGTAATCGGTCGTCGTTTTTTTAAAATCCACACCAACTGAACCGAGGTCAATCAGTCCTGCGATTATTTCTCCCGCCTCACCATTCCTTACGGTACGCTTTAACAGGTTTAGTTTACGTTTCTGTGCTTCCTCCCTGTCTCGTTGAGACTGCAGATACTCGGCAAGGCTTTTAAACATAACGGCTTATCCTGTTTATTCTCATCACACCGATCATACGGACATTCCGTGATAGTTGGAACCTGGCTAATTCCTGGCGCTAGTCCCTATGTTTGACCATTCCGCGAAACGGATATATAATAATCGTCAAATGGAGGTGGCTTATGTACAAAAACACCACAGCGGAAAAACTACCAGACACTACTGGTAACCTGACAGATTTTCAGCTTAATTTACTGAAAAGAATAAACAATATTGCACTGTCTCTGATGCCAGAGTTTGAGGACAAATCTCAGGCCATGGAAGCGATCACACTGGATGATGGCTCATTGATGCAGTTGCTGTACTCTGTGCAAATGCAGCAGAAAACGCGCGCATCTGAGTATGAAATGCGTAAGGTTCATCGCCGTCGTGAAAATCTGGAAGCTTTTTACAGAAGCCTTCAGGAAATGGGCGGCACCCTTAAAGTCAATGATGTGGCTGACATACTGGGGATTACCCGACAGGCAGTGAACATCCGGGTGAAGAAGAATCAGCTTCTGGCCTTTAAGCAAAACGGTGACTTTATGTTCCCGGTCTTCCAGTTTACTGATAAAGGTCTGAGACCTGGATTTAAAGACATCATGGACGCATTCGATGAAAATACCCATCCGGTGTTGCGGCTGGAGGTTTTCAAAGCACCGATTGCGGTCAGCGATGAGCAAACCAAAACACCCGTCCAGATCCTGACTGATGGCGCAGCTGAAGATGAACTGGCCCTGGCCGTTCGGGCCGCACGACTATTCGGCAGCCATGTTGCCAGCTGAGATTAAGAAAAAAGGGGCATACCGCGCCCCTTTTTAATTACTTCGGTTCGGGCATAATTCTGAAGTTTAGTAATTCCTCAAACATCTCTTCGCCGGTCATGAACGTGCCATGCCAACCTACAGGAAAAATCCCTGTATCTGTCTCCCTGAAAGATGCATAAGGTACCATCCCCCCGGGAGTATCAGTGAAAGCTGGTGGCTTACCAGGCATTTCCCAGAAAGCGTAACAACGCTTGTAGCGATAGTGCCTTCCAGAATAAGAGATCCCATCAAAATCACTTCCAAAATGCGTATGCAAATACGACATAAGCCATTGTGTGAAGGTATAGTTTTCGTTTTCAACACTGTCAGGTGGAATGTGAAGCAGCTGGCATAAACCAACAATATCGATCACTTTTACCGTTCTGTTGACATCTATCGAGCACATATAATGCTGATGTAAGACTTTCTCTGGGTAATTAACAGGACCACCCAAATGAAGTAAACGTCCGTATGCTTCCGCCGCTGCCGTTAATGATGAGTCTGCAACGTACCACACGGCAATCGAACCACCGGGTGGGTTGTAGCGTCCACAATCTTCAAATAACACTGGCGCACTGAACTGTACTGCACTTGCATAACGCTTCTTCTGGTGACGCTTCAAAACAGCCGAAGCCGGATTGATTGTCACTGTCGGAATACGTCCTACCTTTTGTAACGCTACAATTCCCTGCGTCACTTTATCTTCTTCAAAAATCCATTTATCCATAAAACACCTCCTTACAACAGATTAGGCCATAGGCTTTCTCCATTCTCATTTATAAAATGTCCCTGAAGTATCGTCATTCAAGGACGAATAAGACCTGCGGTCTCGCTTATATTATATCCCAAAAAAACCATATGTTTCATATAAATATGGTTTATCTTCCAGATAAATTTAGAGTATAAATGTTAGCTTGCATTGTACCTAATTTAAGGTACAATCAATATTGAAAGGGAAGGCTACGGAGCCGCCCATTAACTGCCTCAGGAGGCGTTCATGTCAACTATCCCTCAATTAGCTGAGCTGGGTTTTTCCTCAGATGTTGTTCCTGTGATCAATACCCCAGCGCCCAATATGACTCGCGGATTTGAGCGCTTTCATATCAGCTATAACAGTTCATCTGCCGGGTATGGCTGCGATACAACCGCTCTGGTTCTGGATGGACGAGTCTTTTTCGTACTGAACGGGGACCATGCCTGTGATATGACCAAAGCTGCTGCAGCACGCGGTATCGATGGTTGCATTGACGTCTTCATAGACCGTATCGAGTCGGCTAGTCGACACAGCGAGCATAAAATGGCAATTGGTCTGACAAACGATGAGTTCGGATTGATGCCGACCGCGCTCGCTGTCATCGGAGAAGAGAACATCCTCCGTCTTCTATCAGCTGTGACAGGAAACGCTCAGGACTTTTCAGCGTACGGTATTAATCAGGATTAACCATTCTCAGCCCCTACTGACCCATAACTTATGAGGCTTGTATGAAACTTGAAGATTTAACAGGTGACGACCGTACTCTGGTTGTAGTCGCTCTCCAGGCTCTTTTCCGGGAGCGAACTAACTCATATCAGGCAGCCTGCACCGCCTGCCAGCTTGCAGGCGAGAAACCACCAGCTGAGAATCTTTTTGGCGTGGAGGCAAGTATTTCGGCAATTCGCCGGATGGGAGCTCTCCCGCAGAGATGAAACCAGATATGAAATCAACCAGTGAGAACGACAACAGACGCGGATTGCTCATCAGTGCAGGTCAGTTGCTGTTTGGTGAGCGCTGGCAAACAGAACTCGCCAGAGCCCTTGGACTGGCGGACGGCAGACGCATCCGTCAGTGGCTTTCTGGTGACAGACCAATACCAGTCGGTATATGGGATGACCTGAGTGAACTCCTGAAGGACCGAAGTTCCGAAATAGCTCTGATATTAAAAAACATTCAAGACATCACGAAGCCTGAAAAGAAATGACGTACCTGGCTAACTTGTAATTACCATCAAAGGAGATTGTCAGTTATGGCGATGAATAAAAAAGAACAAGCAGCCTATGATCAGCTGGTGGCACAGGCCAGAATAAACAGAGCTTTACGTTGGTCTGACTATCGGGTTGAACGTGATATGCCCGTACCGGAGACCTCGGGGGATTACCAAAACGGATGGAGCTTCAACGTGGCCTCTGGCACTGTTTATCCGACATGGAGCGGTAATAGTGTCCACGGCACCCGGGAGGAGGGCGAAGTTGTTGATGCAGCCTCCCGTCGTATGCGTGGTATGAATGGTAGCCAGAATGGCATACCACAGTTCAGCACTAAAGAACGCGCCCTGAAGGCATTACGCCGCTCACTAGAAATCAAGTTTGCCATGCAATTGGATGGCATAGATAACCGATAAACACATTTAAGACAGCACGAATGAGAACGTATAGGTTCCTGGAGCTGACCGTTGACAGGAGGCATAATGACGCAACAACACTCTCATCCGCGTGAGGTGGTGGAGATGTCCCGGCGTATTTTTGAAAATTTAATCTCCAGTAGCCTCAATTCATCTGATACCACAGGAACCTGCATGTATGGTTCGATTCTGGTATCCATGCTCCTGGAGAAATTTTCAGGTGTCAGGACACGTATCGCCGGTGGAGATGGTGTTGATGATGGTGGAATACTTACTGCCGCCGGTATGAAAGGGCATTATTGGGTTGTTGCCAACGTAAATGGAATGCTCTTTGTTGTCGATATCACGGCAGATCAGTTTGGCATGGACAAAATCGTATACAAAGGGCTAAAGGATGCTCCAGAGTATATTGAGGGCCACCAAATCACCATTGATGAGCATGTTCATGAGACCCTTCACCAGATCATAGGAAGTTACAGTTCAGAATATAACCAGCTGTGAGTTCTATAAAAAAATTTGGCTATGTTTTAGGCGAAACGATTCGTTACTAAAGAAGAACAGCATCAGCAGAAAGAGGAGGGGAATTTTTATGGATAAACGTTACGAGTTGGCTGACAAGCACGGGATGTCCCATGAATTCATCGACTGGTTTTTCGATAAAAAGAAGGATGGTTCTGGGGACCTGTGGTTTGTCATGATGTCGGCAATGTGGGAGGGCTATAAAGCCCGGGACACCCATTCGACAAAAGCATTTGCGTACCACCAAGAGCAACAAAATTTTGAAGCATGGTGGGAACAGAACAACGAAGGGGGGCCTCTCTCTGGTTGGGAGAATCTCCGAGCTAAAGATGGATATAATGACGAAGACATTGACAAACAATGGGAGGCCTGGCTGGGCAGAGCTCGTTATACTGGTTAAAACCACAGATATTATTTGCGCTGGGTTAAATGAGTGATAAACTATCACGCAGATAACCTGTGGAGGCAATAATGTCTGAATTTGATTCCCTTGCGGAAGAGCTGGTGGAAGAGGCACGTAATGAAGAGGCCAGACAACAGCAAAGGGACCTGTCACTGATAGGGAAAGTCCTTGAAATCTATGATCAGAAGTTTGTTGCCGAACTTCTGCGTAAGCTGGGAAATTCAGACTGGACCAGGGAGACCCTGAACCGCTGGATTAACGGAAAATGTGGGCCTCGTTCACTTACCGTAACTGAGGCATCGCTTCTTGAAAGGCTGCTCCCGCAGCCGCCAGCTAACCACCCCAATTATGCTTTTCGGTTCATCGATCTCTTCGCCGGTATCGGCGGTATCCGTCATGGGTTTGAAGCCATTGGCGGCCAGTGTGTTTTCACAAGTGAATGGAACAGCTATTCAGTAAAAACTTATAAAGCAAACTGGTATTGCGATCCCGAAGCGCATATCTTCAATTCGGATATCCGCGATGTGACCCTCAGTCATAAAGAAGATATCAGCGAAGAAGACGCCTACACCCATATCGATAAATCGATACCCGATCATGATGTCCTGTTAGCTGGATTTCCATGTCAGCCCTTTAGCCTTGCCGGAGTCAGTAAGAAAAACTCACTTGGCCGTAAACACGGTTTTGAATGTGATACCCAGGGGACCTTATTCTTTGATGTGGCTCGTATCATCATGGCAAAAAAACCGGCCATCTTTGTACTTGAGAACGTCAAGAACCTCAAAAGCCACGATAAAGGGAAAACTTTCCGTGTCATTATGGATACCCTGAATGAACTCGGTTACGACGTTGCCGATGCTGAGGCTACAGGTGCCGATGATCCAAAAGTTATAGATGGTAAGCATTTCATCCCTCAGCACCGGGAGCGTATTGTTCTGGTAGGCTTCAGACGTGATCTGAATTTAAGTCAGGGATTTAGCCTTGGTGACATTTCTTCTCTGTTCCCTGAAAGAAAAGTACTGTTCAGAGAGCTCCTTGACAGTGATGTTGATGATAAATACACACTAACGCCAAAGCTGTGGGATTATCTCTATAAATACGCCAAAAAACACCAAGAGAAAGGCAATGGTTTTGGTTTTGGACTGGTGAAGCCTGAAAATGATGATGCAATTTCTCGCACAATATCAGCGAGATATCACAAGGATGGTTCAGAATCGCTCGTTGATCGTGGTTGGGATAGCGAACTCGGTGAAAAGAACTTTAACGACCCAGAGAACATGACCCGACGTCCTCGTCGTCTAACACCGCGTGAGTGTGCCCGGCTAATGGGATTTGAGCAGCCAGGGAAAGTAACTTTTAGAATCCCCGTATCCGATACTCAGGCTTACCGCCAGTTCGGAAATTCCGTCATCGTGCCGGTATTCGATGCAGTAGCGAAATTGCTGGAGTCACGGATCATCGAGGCTGTGAAGGCGCGGAAATAGAAGGTATTGAAAGAGCCCCAAGGGGCTCTTCAAATATCTATGCTGGTATCATCCCATTGCGCATACGACTCTCGCCAGATGTGGGGGGATGTCACCAATAGAGTTTTTTAAGTTCATCGATAAACGCAGATAGTGACATTAGCTCACCCCTGATTTCCTCGGGAAAGGCCTTATGCAACCCTACCGGTACAACGAGCCGTATCCCCTCAGACTGCATTTCCCTGAACTGTGCCACAGATACGCCCTGCTGTAAGGTGAACAGGTGTACTGTATCAATTCTGTCAGCCTCATTCAGTACCTGCCGCCAGCGGTCCTTACAGGTGGTTTTAACCCCCAACATGCGTAACTGTTCAGCAGGGTAATAAGGATCGTGATAGGCAGCACCGGAAGGAAAGATGAAATCGGGTTTTTTCTTACCTTCCGTGATAGCCTGAGTTTCAAAGCTCATTACACCGTGTTCTTTGAAAAGAGATTCAAGATGGAACTCAAGACTTTTCCCGGCACGAGACTTCCTCCGGTTACTCACTGAGTTAGCAAGCGTAATAAAATCATTCACCGTGGCAAAGCCTTCGGCTATCTGACCCAGCACGTGCAGTTCCTCAACGGCAAGAAAAATTTCAAACTCAATTTTCCTCCTCCGCATCAGTTGTGAGTCCGGATCGTCAGTTGTTCTATCGTAATGACACGCAGCAAAACCAATAATTTCCCTTCCTGAAGGGAAGTAGTGAGTCCATTCCAGTGGAAGCACATACTTTGTTCTGCCAGGAGAATTTTCTGTAACCAACCCTCCAATTATTTTGTCTCCAGGACCAAAAATCGTTGCTCCCGGGATAACTTCACCAATAATTGGTTCAAGAATATCTTCCTCGGTCAGGTCCTTGCAGACCCAGACATCACAATAACTGGAAGATGTTCCAGGCACATGGTCGAAGGCGAGAAGTGCCAGAGCGCCGGTATTCTCCGGATTCTGGAGAGGATTTTGTCTGCCAAAGCCCGTCAGACGCTTTTCATCACGGGTTCCCCCGAAAAATTTATTGTTGTAGTAAATGGCCCTTACATCATGAAGGTCAGGGCAATCAGGATGAGATGACACGTGAACAGAAAAAAGAGCTTCAGGATTTCTTAACTGAGTATCACGGAGGGAGGGGAAGAGCTCATCAATGACGGCTCCCGGCATGTAAAGACCAGACTGGTGGGATCTTGTAGCGCCGGTATCGTTAGCGGATAAGCGCTTAACGTATATCCAAACATTCGCAGAACACTTTGTTTGCAACCACTCCGCCAGAAGACTCATTCAAACCACTCCACCATAAACACTCACTGTTTATGAGTGATGTTACGGATCCTGAGGTTAGAAGCAAGGCTAAAAGAGACAGAGTGGGGCTGGGGAAATGGGATGATTAACTGTGAATTTATTTAAATGTTCAAGAAGTTACGCTGATAAAAAAACGTGAATACTAGCACTAAATGTTTGAAAACAACGCTAATGACATAGGTTTAAATATCATCACCACCTCAACATTATGTTCCTCAACGTAGTCACACCAACATTTTAAATCAAGTTAGAAAACACAATGGCGCTATTTCTTCTTTATAATTTCTCACTGTTTATGAGATGGAAAATACCTGTTGAATTCAAATGTGGCATCCAAAGAATTTAAGGGATTGACGAAGCGACTTTAAATGTAAGAATAGATATGCGCGATGTTCTCATCAATGAAAGACTCACAGGAAAGAGCATTAAACTCGTTCCGATAAGTCTACACCATGCGTACTCATTATTATTTATTACAATCAAAATGCGGGATTTTATTGACTAAGCATTTATATGTGGAAAAATAGATGCATCCCGTATCACTCTAAAAGGTAACATATGAAAATCCGAGACCAGATTACTGCAGAATTGAATTACCAGGCATCTGTAGAAGGAGAGACGGGTAATATAAAAATGTGTCGTATTATTCTGGAATCTGTGAACAATGTTGTTGTTTACAATACAATGACAAAGGTGGAGAAAGCACCAAACGCTGACTCTAAAACCGACGAAGAGCAGTATTTCCACTATGTTCGGCCCTGGGTTATCCCGTTCATTGAAAAGATGTATATGGCTAAAGACAAATGAATGCTGCATCGCTAGAAAGGAAGAACTTATGGCATTACTGATTACAGCAGATGATAGTATACGCAAGCTATCCCCTCAGGACCTTGAAGGTAGCCGTAATAATGACGGTGCATTCTCGCTTGCAGATATGCAACAAATGGTAGGCGGTTACATTCAGGCTGTAATGCTCAATCCTGTTATTGTACATGATGGCATTCGTTACAGCTGGTTGGTCATTAATGAAGAAGGAAAGCTTCTGTCCTTACCAGGAAACAACAATGCGACACTCATAGCGAAAAGTGCTATCAGGCCTGATGACTATATAGTAGGCAATGCGTTGATGCTTGAAGAAAGCGAGTTTCAGTAATATCGAAGTTTTAAAATATTTATGTGGTGCACTGAGTTTGAGTTTTTAGTTTAGCCTGTCAATGACAGGCTTTTTTTTCAAAGAAAAATACCGGAACCGGGCTAAAAGTGAAGTGCAATCAGGTAGAGGAAAGTTACTTTTTTGATTTTCCGCAGCAGAGATGGAGTGCCAAGGTATCAGGCTTAACATCAACCATTGCCAATAAACATTCTTTATGCCCGTATGTGCTACCCCCTGATTTATCGATATATACGACTCCATTTTCTTTCAACCTTTCCCTTCCATAGCGGGCTGCATACGACTCGGACATATTTTCCGAGCAAATCTCGCAAGGCCCTAGGTAGTCACTACTCCGGCCTGTCGTCCTAATGACTTTTACCATCCGACCTGTAGGTACGTTAGAAATCATTTAAATAAGCCTCCAGCAAAATCCAAATTGAAGATTAAACGTTCCCCGTAAAAAAATTGTAAAGTAAAAAAACTAAAACACTAAACCCAAAAATATAGATCGTGATGATAAAGATTCTGGCGGAAATGGTTGGCGTCATTCTTGCGTTAAATGCACTGATGAATAGTGCGATTGCCGCAATGATTTTTATAATATACTCAGGGATAACATTGTTTTCACCTAAAATCTCGTATACCTGTGAGCTTAACAGGCAAAAAGAAAGAATAACAAGCGGACTCAACCATTTAAGGTTGCGAATTAAATACCAATCCTCTTTGCTGTTTTTCATACTCATTCATACCCTCTAAATTTAATTATCGACCAGATTCTAATTTCACATTACTTTTTTAGCTTAGATAGTACTTTTTTGAACGGGGTGTACTTATATGCGATCAATGTCATCACTGAAATCATACCAATAGACAGAATAAAAAGATTGAAACAATTTAAATAAAACTCAAGCCGAATGCTCAATTTTCTCAAGTCTTCAAGTTGCTTGAGTTCGTTACTGACATCATTCATTTCCTGATTACCTGCTAATGTCATCGAACGAAAGAGCGCATTTTTATCAATGGCGACAAGAGTCTCTTGAGCTTCTTTTGCGATATCAGAAGCCATCAAATCAACAATCTCACTCTTTGTTAATGTTAACTTATTGAGTTCCGCACCAACATTCGAAATATCCGCTTCGTTGTCTTTGCTTTCAATAATAGTAATCAGATGCTTAATGTTCGAATTAAGCTCTTCAATGTCACCTTGTTTAACTGTGTTCATCAACATCAGGGACATTTTATTTGACAGTTCGTCCAGTTCTTGATGAAGTGCGTTTTCCTCTGAAATCTTCACAGAGGTAGGGCCTCGTTCATTCATCAGATCGGTAATGTGATTCAACTCTCGTGAATCATTAGAGCAAAATGTATCTATGGGTGGCTCATCAAAACCTCTGGCAAAGCTACCAGAACTCATGAATACCGTCAGCAGAAGGGCTGGCAGTAGGGCACGGGGCAAGTTTGAAAATTTGGGGGTTTTCATAATAGCTTCCTGAACTTTTTGGATCGTAGTCTCTCTATCGTAAAGGTCAATGCTGTGGATTTTCTGTCTTTACTGACCATAAAAAAGGATTTAGCTTTTTTTTTTTGCAAAGTCAGTCTTGCGTATGCCCGCAACAGATAGGTGCTGATAGAATCAGCACCCCATCATCCGTTCCATTTTTTCCATTTGAGCTAAGTCAGCCAACTCACGACGATCGCGGCGTTCTAAGACCAGAGCTTTTTTTCACTGAAAGTCAGGGCACTGATGATGGGGACCTTAATTTTCCCACTGCCTTTACAGCTGCTGCAGGCAACATCATATGCACCGTTGAGGATCCTGTGCCGTTCCTCTGGCTCCATATCGTAAAGTTCAGAGCTGGTAAAACCATCCGAAAACGCCGGGTTGTCCATGGTACCGTGGCCTTCACAGTGAGGACAAATTGCCCAATAATACTTACCCATTTATGGCTCCCTTAATCAGCTGTTACACCATTCATCGTAAGTTTTTAGTGGTTTTCCGGTAGTGACGTCAATACCGTTACCATTATCTGCACAGGCAAGGTAAATCTGGTATTCACTGTCGTTATCACCACGAGAGCGGGTTTGCCAGTTTTCATTTTGTTGAAGTTTCATGACCACCTCTTTTTGAGTTATTAGTGTTATCCTACTCCATTTAACTCGCCCATCAACCCCCTAACATCTAGAATTATATTTAATAAAATATAGCTCCATAATAAAACCACTCATGTTCTTTCCTTTTTCTATAAAAGAAATGTTGCTTGCTATTTCAGTTAAAGATAATAAAAACTCTCACTGAGAGGAAGTCATATCATAATACTGTCCATAGGTTAATTTTTTAAACTCAGGGGGGATAGATACTTCGTTTCTGAATCTGTCTTCTCTATTCGGAATACAAAATACCAGAACATCATTTCTTTCACGGAGCATACCGCAATTTGTTGTCAGCATGGCTGTGGCATGCTTGTGGAAGGAGGATGGACCTCCTTGTGCTGTACGCATCACGCCATAGTGGTTAATGATGTAAGATGCCCAACAAGGGTAAGAACCGAGGCTTTCATTTGCTGATTTAATGACTGAATCCAGTTTTTTATTGTACTCACGACCTTCCTTTGTGTTGCCTTTGCCACGTACAATTACTACCGGTTTATTATTGAATATAGACCGTTCTTTTATCGTGATGGGGCACGGAAACGTAAAATCGGCATCCCAGGCAAAGGCGCGCAATTTATCCCCTTTATCCCCCAAACCGCTTGAATTAATGAATGCAATTGCCCCGACTAACTTGCAGGCGTCATCAAGCACCCTGGAACGTTGTTCGCCGAGTGCATAATAGGATTCAATTAACTCCTTAACCTTTGGCCCTTCAACAAGGTAATAATCATAATACTTAGCCTGGTCCGACATAGTGGTCTCTCTCGTGTTGTTGATAGTTGCTGCAATCAAAGAAAGTTACTTTTCTGAGACAGAAAGCCCAAGAACTTCTTTCATCTGTTTCTGTGTCCATATCGTTTTGGTAATGGTCAGTTCTACATCACCGCGATAGGCCGTACCATCAGGCAAGATCACCAGGCTAATTAGTTTTTTACCTGGTTTAGAAATTTCAAACCGGTCTTCACTTCTGTTTACGGTATAACCCTTTAACAGAGCCTCCTGTACGATTTTTTCTATTCCTTTCTTCGCCATAGCCCCCCCCCGGGTTTTAAAGCGTAGCAATCAGGGTTTATGATCAAATATCAAGGACTACATCGCCACAGGGACGGCAGCAGCATGGAAGAATTTCATCCGCACCCACGTAAGCCAGGGGGACGCAGTCGTAAGTGACTTCTCCTGATTTTTTCTTGAGCCTGCATGCACCACAAAAACCTGAACGGCATTGTGATTCAACAGGAACCCCCGCCGACTCAAGTTGCTCCAGGATAGAGTTTGCACTATTTTCTGAGGTTATAAGCATTTTGCTTTTTTCAGTAAAGATAGTCTGACAATTGATACAACCTGACATAAGCCGCCCCCTTTATCTTTATCATATTATATCATTTCACCAAGCCACCATAACCCCCTAATTATGCGATGAGTGAAAAATCACCTCGGAAAAGTATTATCATCATAAACATTCAGAAATTATGAAGTCAGAACCAGCCCTGTTGGAAAATCATCAATCATAAATGGCGGATGTTTATGGTAATTAATTTATGAATTTTCACGATCAAACTAAAAATGACCCCTTGATGCAGCGTTTTAATATGCAATCATGTTTTCAACAAAGGAGAAAATATGATTCATTCATTTGAAGAAAAGAACCTTGAGAAGTTATTTAAAAGCGGGAAATCGCAGTCAGGTCTTCCAACGGATATAACTAACAGTCTGAAAAGGGCGCTTGAGGAGCTGCATAATGCGGCAAGCGAAGCTGACCTGATACGCCTGAAGAGCCGCAACTATGAAAAAATCCATCATACCCGGCTGCGTGAACGTGAAAGGGCAGGCGAAATGTCGTCTATCCGGGTTTCATCAAAATACCGCCTGCTCTTTACCTGGGGTGATGGTGGCGCAAGCCGGGTCAAGCTTACCGCTCATGCCCATGCGTAAGGAGTTATGATGAAACAGCCAGAAACGGAAAGTACTCTGGACGAGGTACGGGCGATCGAACTGTTCAAGTCTCTTGGTCGGGAATGCGTACAAACCCGTCTTGATAGCCTTTCGGCTATAGCGATATCACGCTGGGAGGATGCAAAGCCGTTGCCGCCTGATTATTCGGGTACTCCGATCGATTTTCTCACGGATGAGGAGCGCGGAGAAAGGCATCTTATGTTGATAGGACAGATGCTCTGCATAGATGAAAGAGCAGAAGCCCGGGTACGGATCAAACAACGTATAGCCAATCGTCAGATGAGACGCCACCAGCTTTGTGCTGACTGACATTAATCATAGAACGGTCATTAGATTAAAATGTTAGAGAAAATTTACTACCTCGCCCTTATTCTGATTGCGTTTTTTATTACCTGTGGGTTTGTTTTAGCATGGTGCAGACGTAGTCCACTCGCTCTGACTTTAACAGTCAGCGCCCTGGTTATTTGTCTGGCTTTCCATTCCCTTGAAACCTCTGTAGCGGTTGGAATTGAGGAAGTATCGTCCGGCTCCAGGGACTTTACTCAGTGTACGTTCATTGACCAGCAAGGACCCGAAGTAAGCGGCCTTGGTTATCCCATCGTCGTTCTGATGTGTGATGACGGGCAACATGTTATCGACGCCAGGATTTATAGCCAGCAGCTGACGCACTATCAAGTGTGCAGCACTTCAGAAAATGAGGGGACTTTCTGCCCTTATGTGTAGCGACCTGCGTTTGAAATAGCTCCGACCTGCATTCAGCGGCTTTTTTGACCAGAATTAACTGCGACCAGCGCCCACCTCAAACCAAAGATAACTGCGAATGAACCTGCATTCAATCGCGCTGACCTGCATTTCATCGCCGCCAACCAGAATTAACTGCGACTGAAATATTGAAAAGGGGCAGGTTGTTCCATGCAAAAATTTGTTTCCTGGATGGCCAGTTTCGACCCAAAGGCGCCAGTGGCCATGAAAGTAAGCTGCCGCTCAACGTCCCGCATTAGCGGACGGAGCCAGTGGCGCGGAGCGCCGCTGGTGACGGTCCGTCTCGATGCGGTGGTTGGGCGTCATCTCGTACCAAGCACGCGGGCGAGCATGTAAACACCAAGTACGACGAGGCCAATAAAGAACCACCTGCGAAACATCTCTGGCTGGAGCTTACTGCGTACGCGCTGCCCGATGAACATACCCGCCAAGGCGGGCACAACAGCCAGGAGCGAGTTCGAGGCTGCTGTGAGCTGAAATTGACCACTCAGACCCAGGGCACACGCAAGCGCAACAGTGGAGACAGTAAAGGAGAGCCCAAGTGCTTGAATGAGATCTTCCTTCGCCAGGCCAAGAGAATTGAGGTAAGGGACCGCTGGTATGACGAAGACTCCCGTTGCGCCGGTGACAAGGCCTGTGACAAGACCGATCAGGGGCGAGAGCCAAGGCTCGACTTTCGCGGGAACCGTGAAGCGGGGCGCGGCGAGGCCGACTACCCCATAGAGCGCCAAGACGGCTCCGAGCGCCGCACCCGCCAATGATGCTGACTGCCCAGTGAGCACACCGATACCAAGGATGGTCCCTGCGAAGACTGCAACCATCATTGTTGCCAGCCGTCGAAGTAGCGCTCCAAACGCCGGCCCTGCCAGCAACTGCCAGACATTTGTAACGAGGGATGGAACAATCAACATCGCTGCGGCAGAAGCCGGCGCCATGACGAGACTGAGCACGCCCATCGCGACCGTGGGGAGGCCCATACCAACAACGCCTTTGATCAAGCCCGCGGCGACGAACGTCAGGCCGACCCAGATGATGATTGTGGTGGAGTCACTCATGCGTTTATGACGCCCAACGTTTGAGTTAAGCGGCGCCGTCAGGCGTCCGCTTGAACGAAGGGTTAGACATCTTCTCGCATGAGACGGATGTCGACCTCTCTGTCAACGTACTTCCATTCCTCTGTTGCACGCAGTTCGGAAAGCAATGCGTTGAACTCAGCCTCATGGGCTGGCGCGAACTCGAACCAATTGAGAAAATCGAACGGTTCATTTTCTGAGAGGTCACGGCAGTGGTGGAGCTTGCGCGCTACTGCAGGCAAGTAGTTAAGCCCGATTTGGATGTGCTTTGACTTTTCGAAAACACTCCGGCGCTCGTCTTGCGTGAATTCCCACCAAGCTGCGTTTTTTCGGATCGGTATCAACGCTGCGCAAGTTGCTTCCGGGCGCGCCAGCCCTTGCTGCTTCGCCACAATTTCGCTCTTCTCTTCGCGCATGACATACCGTTCATTGCTTGTTATTCCACGAAGTACCCAGGGCGCACTGGTTTCAGGTTGCAACTCTGAGGCAGATATTACGTTGAGCCTTTTGGCTTCAGGCAGTGACTTGCCAACTATGGTTTCGGTTCCAACGATCCGCCAAAGACCGATGTCTCCTCCGACGAATGCAAATAATCGTGTATTCATACCAACCCCCTTTCATGTGAGTGTTTTCATTTTTTCACAGCTTCAAAGAACCTATTTTCCCATCCCATTCTTCTGCATCATCGTCTTGTGTAGTATTGTATCCTTACCAGCGCACCCCAGTCAAATTGCCGATCTAACATCGAACTGGTCTGTGATACGAGCGGCAGAAAATGGCCGTTTGCTACCGGTCGCCTATGCCAAGTGTAGTCCAAAAAACGGAGGTTTTTTGCACTATCTCAAGTAAACCGCAAAAAGTGGCTATATCCTGCATTCCGGTGCTCCATCATCCCTTTCCAAGATTCAAAGTCCAGCTACACTGAAATTCCGTGATTAATTGGACTTGACGCCATGCTGCTCGGCTACGCTCGGATATCGACCGATGACCAGAACCTCGACTTGCAACGGGATGCCTTGGAGGCGGCCGGTTGCGAGCGGATGTTCGAGGACATGGCAAGCGGCGCGAAGGCCGATCGCATTGGCCTGGCCGCACTGATGACGGTGCTGCGCGCCGGTGACACCGTCGTCATCTGGCGCCTGGACCGGCTAGGCCGCTCGCTCAAGAACCTGATCACACTGGTGGAACGGCTCGAAGCAGCCAAGGTCGGGTTGCGCAGCTTGCAGGAAAACATCGACACCACGTCCAGCGGCGGACGCCTGGTGTTCCACCTGTTCGGCGCCCTCGCCGAGTTCGAGCGCAACCTGGTCCGCGAGCGCACTCTGGCGGGCCTGGCCGCTGCCCGTGCGCGCGGCCGGATGGGTGGCCGGCCAAAACGGCTCGACCCCGCCAAACTGGCATTGGCCTTGCGGCTCCACCATGAAGACAAGCACACGATCAAGGAAATCTGCCAGATGATGGGCATTTCCAAATTGACGCTCTACAACTATCTGACCAAAGCGGACAGCGATGTCGTCGGGGCGGCGTAAGCAGATCCCGTCCGATTCGCTACTGCAGTTGCGGCAGCGGTTGGACCGCTTGCCCCGCAAAAGTCCGGAGCGGACGGCGCAGGTGCAAGCGAGCGCAGAACTGTACGGCATCTCCGCCAGCACCGTGTATCGGGCGCTGAAGGACTTCCTCAAGCCGCGCGCGGCGCATCGTGTCGATCACGGCACGCCGCGCCTGATGCCCCGATCGGAGCTGGAACGTTATTGCGAGCTGGTCGCCGCCCTCAAACTCAGAACCACCAACAAGGCAGGGCGGCACCTGTCCACCAAGCGTGCCATTGAGCTGCTGGAAGAGTATGGCGTCGAAACTGGGCAAGGCTTGGTGCGCGCACCGCAAGGTGTTCTGACGCGCAGCACGGTGAATGAATACCTCACGCGTTGGCACCTGGATCAGGCGCGCCTGCGCCGGCAGCCGCCCGCCGTACGTTTCCAGGCCGAATACAGCAATGATTGCTGGCAGTTCGACATGTCGCCGTCCGACCTGAAACGCATCGAAGCGCCGTCTTGGGTGGACCCGGCCAAAGGCGATCCCACCTTGATGCTGTACAGCGTAGTCGATGACCGAAGCGGCGTGTGCTTTCTCGAATACCGCTGCGTCTACGGCGAAGATGCAGAATCGGCACTGCGCTTTCTGTTCAATGCGATGGCGGCGAAGGGCGAGGCCGAATTTCCATTCCAGGGCCGGCCCAAGATGATCTATCTCGACAATGGCCCGGTGGCCAAGAGTCGCGTATTCCAGAACGTGATGCAGTCCCTGGGCATCGAGTGGCTGACCCACATCCCGGCAGGCAAGGATGGCGAACGCGTGACAGCCCGCTCGAAGGGCAAGGTCGAGCGCCCCTTCCGCACCGTCAAGGATGCCCACGAAACGCTGTACCACTTTCACAAGCCGGAAACCGAACAACAGGCCAACGCGTGGCTGATGCGTTACCTGTTGCGCTACAACCGGCAAGACCACCGCGCTGAACCACATTCCCGGATCGAGGACTGGATCGCCAATTTCCCGCCCGACGGCATCCGGGCCATGTGCGCCTGGGAACAATACTGCCGCTTCGCCCGCGAACCGGAGCGGCGCAAAGTCGGCATTGATGCGCGCGTCTCGGTGGATGGCACCGCCTATGAGGTGGAACCGGACATGGCCGGCGAAACGGTGCTGTTGTTGTGGGGGCTGTTCGACAGCGAACTGTATGTCGAGTACGAGGGAACCCGAAGCGGCCCTTACCATCCGGTGTCCGGTCCGATTCCGTTGGGCCGCTACCGGGCATTCAAGCGCGGCGCCGCCTGCGAGCGGGCCGACCGCATCCGCTCGCTGGCGGACCAGCTCAAGCTGCCGATCGCGGCGCTGGCCGGGGAGGATCTGCGGCTGGCGCCGTTGAATCTATCCAGCGAGTTTCCCATACAGCCATTCGATGCGGAAGCGCACGAATACCATTTCGCCAGCATCATCGCCGCCAAGCTGGCAATCGCCAACGACCTGGCGCAACCGCTGGCCAAGCTCCCGCCGGCCGATCGGGCCTTCATCGACCAGGTGCTGGGCGAGACGCTGACCCGCAGCATTGTGCTGACGCGCGTACGCGATTATTTTCGCAATAAAAAATCCGGAGAAGACCATGCGAGTTGAAGTAATGCAGTATTACGGACTGACGCAAGCGCTCAGCCAGGCGGGCTATCATGAAACCGAGCATCACCAGCAGCTCATCAAGGACATCAGGGGCGCCATCATGCAAGGGCGGCTAATTGCGGTCTGCGGTGTCGTGGGCAGCGGCAAGACGGTCACCTTGCGCCGCCTGCAGCAGATCCTGAAGGAGGAGAACCGGGTGACCGTCGCCAAATCGATTTCGGTGGAAAAGCACAGCATCAAGCTCGCCACCCTGATTACGGCCCTCTACTACGACCTGGCCCAGGACAAGCTGGTTCAGATTCCCAAGCAGAACGAGCGACGCGACCGGGAGCTGCAAGAGCTCCTGAAAAAGGGCAAGCGCCCGGTGGCACTGTTCATCGACGAAGCGCACGACCTGAACGGACACACGCTGATCGGATTGAAACGCTTGATGGAACTGGCGGAAGATGTCGGCGGCCGGCTGTCGGTGATCCTGGCGGGCCATCCCAAATTGCGCAACGACCTGCGCCGGCCGACGATGGAAGAAATCGGCTATCGCACCGACATCTTCACGTTGGACGGCATCGCCGGCAGCCAACGCGACTACATTCATTGGCTGCTTGGCGTCAGTACCGGCAACACGGTCGAGTCGGAGTCGATCTTGACGGCCGATGCAATCGACATACTGGCCACCAAGCTGCGCACGCCGCTGCAAGTCCAGCTGCATCTAACATTGGCGCTGGAAGCGGGCTACCAGACCGGCGAAAAACCGGTGACGGCGGAATTGGTGGAAACGGTGATGTCGCGCCAGCTCGACGACCTGGAGCCGACGTTGGCGCGACATGGCTACCGGCTCAAGGACATGGTCGAGCAGTTCGACGCTAAGGCATCGGAGATCCGATCGCTGTTCAGCAATCAGCTTGAACCGAAGCGCACGGCAGAAATCCGTGAGCGCATGCTGGCTGCTGGCTTGCCGATATAGGACCAACGCAAGGGCCGAATGGCCCGCGCCGTATCTGGCCAGCGCCTCCCGGTCACTCGCAGTTAATTCTGGTTCGCGCCGATGGAATGCAGGTCGGCGCGATTGAATGCAGGTTCATTCGCAGTTATCTCTGGTTTGAGGTGGGCGCTGGTCGCAGTTAATTCCGGTCGAAAAAGCCGCTGAATGCAGGTCGGACCGTTTTCGATTGCAGGTCGCTACACTTAACAGTCAGAGAAAGTAACTTTCAAAATATAAATTGTCTGTAACGGCGTTTAATGGTGCCAAACGGGAAAAGCTCATTTTGAATCTGATAGTCTCGCCACTGGATAGAAAATTCAGTGATAGTTAACACTCAAAATTACATAGAGAAAAATCATGGCTTATGAACACAGCAAGTCCCCTCAGAATAATGATGCAGGTAAGAATGAGAAGGGTTGTGATAAAAAAGACCAGGGCAAAGAGTGCAGCATTTTGGCTCCTACGCCGGGAGTAAATAAGATTTTCCTCGACCAGCTTCGTGGTGGGCCTATGGACAAAGCATCGGTGAACTATGAATACCTCTCACCTGATCCTGCTGAAACTGCACAACGTCTTGCTTTAGCTCATTATGTTTCTTCAGGCCTGGACAGAAAGGTCTCTTTCAAACCTCTCAATCTGATTCATATTATGATGGACTATAATTTGGACGCGGATAAAGTTGCGGTGATCGCGGGTGTCGATTCTGCTGATGTCGAATCATGGTTTCACACCGGCCTTGCCCGCGAATCGGACTTATATAACATCGCTAGTGCTATTGGTGTGTCAACGGAATGGATACGCGGCTTTGTATCCGGAGAAGAGGATTCGTTGAAGGCTAATTGTGACGGTCTGGCTAAAGAACTGCAGAAGCTTCCAGATGAAGAAATCACTACTCTGGAAAGAAGCTTCAGGCTCAAGCTTGAACAATGTCAGGCGCTGGATACTCTCATCGAGCTTAATGAACCGCAAGAGAACCGGGAACAATCGCCTGATACGGTTAATCCATTCGATAAGACTGATTCAGAGCTTCTGATCTCGATCTACCGGTCTATGGACGAACCTGAGAGACAAAATCTGTATCGTATCGTCTGTTTACGCAGTAAAGAGCTCAATGCGTTACTGGAGCATCACAGTCAAAATATTTTACCTAATTATTGAATCTGTATGGTTGATGAGCTGGGCATTCGGTTTCATAGGGTGTTCAGTTTCACTCCCCTAAATGGTTTCAACTATTAAAAACACCATAAAGATTGAATGGGTTTATATATAACAGCGAAACAAATCTACACCTGGCAATGCCATTTTTAATACGATAATATACTCATGCTACTTATTGTTTTTATGGTGATGTACTTATTTAACTCGAAAATAAATGTTCAAGGATTAATTATGGCAATCTCAGACATCAGCAAAGCCGTTTCAGTCAAGGACCAGGACGTTTTCCTCGTTGAAGTTGTAGATGGCAAACCAGTTGTAAAACAAATTACTGAGGATTTTGTAATTATCAGTTCAGGAGATATTCCCTCTAACCGGGAAGAGTTCATGCATTTCAATGAGAAATACTTGGCTCCAAATGGGGTCGGTATCGATATAAACTCACTTTCTGACGACAAAATCGAGAAGTATATAAACGTATTAAAAGAATCCTTATCTAAGGATATGGCGTCTGAGATTACGACTGACTACTCTGGCCCCGCATTCAATTCACTTAATTAAACTACGGCACCAGCAATCAGGGGGGGCGATATGCCATCAGAAAACAGCGTAAAAATCACCTTCACTTTTAACGGTATGGCTCCTCAAAATTGGAAATCTGCTTTAAACAGTCAGAAGAAGGATTCGTGGATTGATCCGCAATCCAGTGGCAGTAAGGTACTTCAAGAAATCCTCCGCAATTCCGGTACCTCGGAAGACCGTACCTGTGGTTACGATGTTCTGTCGTTTTCGTTTCCCTCTCAGCGTGATATTTTGTCGCAACTCCTTGGTCTCTATGCTGTTGCAGACGCCATGGTCCTTCTCATGGCTGCGACGCCTCTTTGTCGCAACGTGTATACCGTTGTAGTCACCACCCACCAGCTGCTTTCAGACGGGAGCTCTATTCTCTCAGAACAAAAAGCCGTACGCAGCCTGTACTTCATGACACAAAACGGCATTTGTATTCAGTCCGACTTTTCAGTGGATCTGGATACTGACAAGTTACCGGGTGCCCGGTTTTTTTCCAGCGGAGATGACCTGGAACAGGCAGGCTTGCAGTACTGGGGGGAGAATGGAGGGGATGCCTGGAGAGCCATTGTTACAACCATGCATGGAAATAAAATGCTCCTCAATGGGGCCGGACAGATACTTGAACTTGGGGATACACCGGAAGAGCGAATTAACGCTGTCAGCAATTAAATTCATTTAAAGGGCGACGTTTATGAACACAACTTTTCTGGGTCAGAGAGAGTTTATCAAGCATGGATGTTTTTTATTCCTGTTATCTGACGAAAGCTGTTTTGCTGTTAATAATATTGAATGGGCGGAAAAAATCTTATCCAGTGATAATGTTAAATTTCAAAATGGTCGGATGTCTCATGAAGTCGCCCGCGAAGTTATGGAAGAATCTCAAGATGTTTTATTAAACTTTTTGAGTCTGACATTACCGCAAATTTCCACCCGATAATTTATCTACTGGAATCGAAAGAGACTATCGGGCCCCCTGAATTCAGGAGGGGCTCGTAACCATAACCAGAGCTCCTTCAGTCAATACAATCAGAAGTAAATAGTTTTATCAAAATATGAATGCAAACCAACCATAAACAGTTAATGTTTATGTTGGTGTCATCAACAACACACAATAAATTTTCCTTTTTTATAATCTACCCCTGGCGTACAGATCTAAATGTGAGATAATGGGTTTGTGAAATTTACCGGAGTCTTTTATGTCACGTCTGAACATGGATTTAATCGAAGCTATTTATTCTGAATCTGACCGCGAACTCACTAATGATGAGTTGTATCGGGAGGTTCAGTCTCGCCTTGCTATTTCAGATGATGCGTTCAATACAAAAGAAAAATTCGGTACGGCGGGTGTTGCCCATAATAAAATTAAACACCGTATTCGCTGGTTTCAACAAACACTAAAATCCATGAACGTCATCGAACGTTTAAGCTCTGGCCGTTCTCTATGGCGTCACTGCAGGAAAAACAAATCCGGACTTTCCGAAGCGCGGGAAGGGGCACGTCTAGTGGCATTCAGTACGGACCTTGGGGTAGCTATTTTTGGTAACTCTACGATGGCTCTACCAGGAAATACAGAACCGGTTCATCTTTGCCTGACGTCTCCGCCATATCCGCTAAGAAAGCAGCGTGATTATGCCGCCGCCTTCAAAACCGACAGTGACTATATTGATTTCATCGTAGACGCTATTCGCCCGATTGCACGCCAGCTGGTCGACGGTGGTTCTCTCGTACTGAATATCGGTCAGGACATTTTTAATCCGGGTCAGCCTTCACGTTCTCTCTATCCGGAGCGACTGTTACTGTCTTTGTGCGAGAAGCTTGACCTCTACCTTATGGACCGGTTGCCATGGGTCAATATGAGTAAGGCACCTTCGCCGACATATTGGGCTTGCCGCAAAAAAATCCACCTGCTGGCAGGCCATGAAATGATTTTCTGGCTGACCAATAATCCTGATGCTGTCCGCTCCTGCAACCAGCGTGTGTTGCAGCCCCATACTGAGAGGCATAGCGCATTGATCGCCCAGGGCGGAGAGATGCGTACGGCCATGTACGGTGACGGTGCTCATACCCTGAAACCCGGGGCCTTTTCTCACAACACAAACGGGGCTATCCCTAAAAATGTGATTATCAGAGGGCATGCATGTGCAGACACTCGCCGGTTTCATCAGGAGGCTAAGCGCTTAGGGCTGCCGGCACATGGGGCAATGTTCCCGACGGCCATCCCTGACTTTTTCATTCGGTTCCTGACAGACGAAAACGAACTTGTCGTTGATCCTTTCGCCGGGTCTCTCAAAACAGGCCTTGCCGCCGAACGGCTCAACCGCAGGTGGATGTGTTTTGATAGTATTCTCGAATGGTTACGAATTTCGTCCACCGGTTTTTTCTCAGAATTTCCGGGATTTGAGATGAACCCGATTATTGATAACGGTGAGTTATTCGCGTAGCGGCCGTTTTAGGTAAAAAACTCATTATTCATTCTGCCTGTAGCGGAGTGAACAATCACAGGAGATGGCTTTATGCCTGACATTATCCCACACGAACAGCAACCAGAGCGCCTTCAGAAATTCCATTCTCTCCAGGGTGGACAATACTGGCGTGCTAAGCACGCTATTCCTGAAGAACGTATTGAACAGGATGAAGTGCTACTGATTGAGTCGCTCCGCTGGGTCGATAATGCTCTGCACACTGTGATCCTCCGCACCCACCCATCAAAATTCAATAAGGACTTTGTTTACAAATATACCGATGCAGCTGGTCGCAGCTGCAGCACAGCAAAATCGTTCAAAGAGCATCGCTTTCTGTTCAACGACTTTCTGGACAAGTTTGAATTTGCAGATGACGGACAGGATATCCGTAGCCACGAACTTATGGCTGCTCAGAACCGTGTGAGCCAGCTTACTCAGCAAATGACCGAAACCATGGCTGATCCTGATGCTCTGCGAACTGAATTACTCTCGCGCGTAGAAGCTAAGAAGGCTAGTTCATCAGCTGCAGGTAATGATAAAAAACAGCTGCCCATGCTTACGCGTCACTCGCCGTCTACCGAAATAACCTCTCTTGGCTCCGCTCTGTCATCTGGTATCGACGAAACAAAGATAGCGCAGCTGCAGCAGGTCGTAGAGTTCAGACATGAAATCGCACAGGCTCAAATCGACTGGATTAAAGAAAAAAATTCTGCGATTTCGAGGGCGGTTCAGGCTATCACACCCTATCTGGAAGAATCAGCAGCAGCTCAACTTGCTGTCGCGGAAGAAAGCCGGGAAACGCTTAACAAGCTGATGGATGGTATTAAATCCCTCGACCTCTACATCGGAAAAGATGTTGTCGTGAACACTATCAAAGAAGGCGATTCGGCACCGGCACACGTTCCGTTAACCTTTGTTCAACGTAAGCTGGTGGTCGATGAAGAAACGGCGATTTACCTCGATATCGGAGAATGGTTCGATTTTGAAAAACTACCACTGTTTTTCAAAGCACTGAATGACCATCCTGGCTTGGTAGAGCAGATATTCCCGTCTGAGCGGTGTGTCGTGTGTATGACAACCACCCGCCGCTATATTGATTATCAGGACCGGTGGGCTAACTGGGAGATGAATGCCAGAAACCAGACCGTTTTCCTTATGGTCCGGGACGGAGAAAGACTGTTCCAGGTATACTCCGGTGTAGAATCTCACCTCGGCGCCCATACGCTTTTCCCGACAACTGATGAACAGGGGAATATTTTTCGCGGTGCTGATGGTGCACAGGTTACCTTCAATGACGTGTCCTATACGGACCGCCTGAAAACGCATGAGATGGTTGCTCTGCACTATTATCGGTTCCTCATCCTCTGCTGTGGTCTTGACCACCGGCTCAAGCTGTTTGGTGAGTTCTACGACCCGCAGGATCGCTTTAGTTTTGTTTCTATGGACTTCCAGGAAAAGTATTGTCGCTTTATTCATGACCATGACGGTACCGGGTTACTGGACGATCCTGACGCAAAAGTCCGTCCTTCTATTGAAGAATACATAAGTGAAGCCAACAGCCATTTGCGGCCTGGTTCAAGGGTGTTTTGCGAATGGAGAACTGTTTGTAACCCTAAAACCGCGCCGAGTGCTACGAAACCTGACACTGGCTCCAGTTATCGGGGCTCCTATTATTTTACGGCCGATTTTATCAATGATGAGGGAATGGCGGTGGCCTATACCCGAAACAATGAGATCTGCGTGGATGTACCGGTCAAAAAGGATATCTACCGGCGTAAACGGCCTAATGATGTGCGCGAGTTTAATGCGAAAGTGTCACTCACGAATTTCAAACGTGATGTGTGGGAAGATTCCAGCAGTGTGGGATACCTCTGTCTTGATGCGGTAAAAGCAGACGACCTCGACTATTACATTCACAGCCGACCAAGCCGTAAAGGTTTCATGTACTTCATAAAGCTATTCAAGCGTCTCTCTGCCGTTCTTCGAAAGGAAGAAGAACATGAGCAGCCATATCGACAAAAGCTCCTCAGAGCGCTGGTGGATGGCAACATAGGGACGAAAGCAAACCGTGCGGAGATCGTCGATAAGACAATCATCAACTGGCGGGCAGATAGAAAAGGCCAACCACTTAGCGAAGGCATTGAAAACGAGAAAAGCTGGAAAGAAATACTTGGCATGATGGACCTGATCGCATGGCGTGGTTTGAGCCATAAAGAGGCCGCCGTGGAGATGGCCATTTCTCGTGGGAGCCTGCCATTACGTCTGGTTGTTACCACTAATTCCCGGCTGGCGTTGTATGTTACCCCTACTGACGAGGAACGAGATGACCGCCTGGAAACCCATAAATGGGTTATATTGCTGACCTTTAAATTGTCACTAAAGGGGCTAAAACTCGATTCTTCCAGACCTGTATTGCTAAGCAAAAATAGCGTATGTGAAACCACACTCTACCAATGGCCGGAGGCCAGCGAGTGGAAAGGGTTGAAATCGGCTTTCGGCAGTTTCGAAGAGAAACAAAGAGCCTTTGAATTTATTGAAACGGGTAAAGAGGATCTGCAAAAGCTGTCTCCGGCTAATCCCGTAGAATTTGAGGCTGGAGTGCGTGAATGGATGATGGCTTACTGCGAAATGAATGATTACCGCAAAACCGGAGGCCAGGTGCAACAGCCCACTTTAATGATACCTGTTGGCATCTACATCGATCGCGGAGTCTGGCAGTACGTATACGTAACCACAGGAAATGAGGCTGTGGGGTATTTTTACCACAATGCCAGCGATTCCTTAAAAAAGGAACTTTTCCATGAGTACGTCTCGCGCTTTGCTCAAAAGGAAGGCAAACGGGAAAGGATTGAAAAACAGGGTAACCGACTGGCATTGGGCATGTCGCAGAAAACTCCAGATGTCGGCATGTTTAGCGCTGACCGTAAGCTTAGTATGGATAACGTTGAATACGGTTCTATTTCGTTCAGTGCCTACAGCCAACTCCGGATGTTAGAAAACCGACTCTTTTTTGTTATCTCGGAAGCTGAACGCGGACTACACCGCAATATATATATTGCCGATAATCTCAAAGACGATAACGACGAGTTTATCATCGATAAACTACTGGGCTCGTCTCACCAACAGGAGCAGGAAGCTGTTGATGTATTCGAAGTAAAACTGCCCAAGTCTCTGTCAGAAGGCCCACTCCCGGTGCTGAAATGTGATGGGGAAATATATCGAATTCACCACTGGTTCGATATCTGTCCACAAGGGTCGGACGGAACCATTTCATTGAGCAATATCGAAGCGCCGGTACATACGGTCACCAGGCACAGTTTTGATAATAAAGAGTTGGCAATGATGTTTATCCTTAAGGAGGACAGTTCCGTAAGGAAACATACGTCCGGTGATAAATTCAAACCGCCAGCAGGAATTAACGAAAGGTGGTATTAGGGGGGCTTAATGTTTAGCCAGTTCTTTGTTTTAACCAGTATTGTTGTGTGGATTATGCCGGTGATGACCATCGCCGGAGCAATTTTCCGTAAGGACCTGTTAAACCGGAAAGAATGGACATTTCTCGTATTCTTTAGCGTTATCGCTGCATCGTACGTGTCTTATTCCAGCTGGCAGGACAGAAACATGGGCCTGGTACCAATAGGGAAAGAATATTTATCTTGCAAGTTAAAATCGCGTAATGAGCCAGACCTCACAAGTTTCAGTTTCAGGACCGTGACACTTGATTGTGGCGGAGAAGAAAAAATGGCTAAAGAGGAATTGTATGATGCAGCCGTAAAAGCCGCCACGAAATACGGTTACGAGTAAATCATCAAGATCCACTTTTCTCCATTTTAACCCCCTGCAATTTAAATTTCGTTCAATCCACCAGCACAGGCCCACGGTCCCCGGTTTGCCGGGTACCGGGACCTGTGCCGTGAGACCACTTTAGCCGGGTCACATCACTTCAAAGGGAAGCTATCGCCGCCTCAGTCACCCGGTCACAAAATTTTTACAGGCATTCAGCCTGCAAAAATTTTGAGCTGCGGCTTCCTTCATCGCCCTTTTTTGTTCTGTTTTCCCCGTCTGCGTTTGTCTCACGGCACAGGTCAAGCCGCACACTATCCTTAACTGCTGGAGAATCCGCAATGAACGCTTTTAACAATCTGTTTAACCGTCACTGTCAAAACACTCTGCTGGGTCATGGTTGGCCTGCCGATCTGGAACTGGACTATTCATTACGTTACTGCCAGGGAGATGGAGTGGCATTTTACGGTGTGCTGCATGACAAAGAAATTTTGACCTTACTGTCTGGTCTGCTGAAAGATAACCACATCTCTGAAAAACTAGCAGAAGAGGTTGCCGAAGTAATAAAAGGCAGTGGCACTACACTCATCCTTGAGCGCAACGGTTATGGCTACCGATATTCGCATGCCAATACAATTCGGACCCTGTTAGAAAATTACCCTGACAACATCGAATATGAAGTCCGCTTTAATGACGTTCTGGAGAGCATAAGGGAAAGTATTGAGCAGATTTGTAACACGCTTGAAAACGACGGTTATAAAATTCATGAAAGCATGACTCCAGCCTATGAAGGCGAGCTTGTTATGTCACGAGCAACAGCCAATTTCGAAATCATTGTCACCGAAAGCGAAGAGGAGTTCTGGGACACGTCTGATACTTGGGATGATGAATATAAAGATTCGTGTATAGCGGATATTCTTAACGGAAAATGTGTACTGAAGAACCTCGAAATCATAGTGAGAGGGAAATCTACAGGAAAAGTTTACGGGCAACATTATGCCGAACTGGTCCACATTTACGAAAATAGTCCGGTGCGGAACTGGTTTGACCGGGAATGGTTAAGGGTAGCGTTTGAAGAAGCGCGTGGAAATATTGAAGATGCACGTAGTGAACTGAAAAACATCAGGTCATAATTTGTATTCAGGGAGGTGCGCCTATATATGATGTCGCACCTTATTTTAAATATTTCCAAACGAAGAACAAAAATACCTGTCACATTCAGAAAGGAAAATCATTATAGCACTATCCAGTAATTCATAAGGAATTATGGCGTAGAGAATATCCGATGTTTACTGGCTTAAATTTCGCTGAAAAAAATACGGCTGTTAAGTAGATACAGGTATCGGAATGCCCAGAACTTCCGTCATTTCGGCCCCGGTAGGGCAGTGGAACAGCGAAAGGTGATTGCCGCGCTTCGCCTTTCCAACCGGTGACAGCGAACGAAGAAATATCTATTCGTCCCCTATGGACGGTTCCGGTTAACGTCCTCAAAATGGTCAATGTCTCTAGGCTTTCAGGGATCCGCTTGGCCCGCTAATCCAACATTTCGCAGATCCTTTCCGGATCAAACAAGATCTAACCTTTCAGCAAGCCAATCCGTCAGTCAATTAGCCCCTCAGAAGCCCGTAAACGCTCTCTGGACACATTTATCAGAAAAAAGGTATCTACCTACGTAAAAATTTTACGATTAATCCTGTGGCGTTTCAGGGGCATTTTGTCCTAGAGGCGATTATTTTCACCGTTAGCTGTTCTAAAATTCTACCACCAGCATTGCCCGGCAGAGATACAACAGCCATTGTCATTTTATTTATCATATTAATAAATAACAGTTTTTAAAACAAAATGACAGCGCTCGTACGTTGTCTTTTTCCGCTTGTTTGCCGTTGTTTATCCCGATCTGGAATCCAGCTTCGGGAGGTGCAGGGGGTGAATACCCGGAAAGGAGCTATTTTGCTGGTTTTGCGAGCAACCTGGAGGGTCAAGACACTTATCACCGTTATCCACAGGGTATAACCAATAATAGATCCCAATATGATCCAAGATCTAACCCAAATAAAACCTAAAGGATCCCCGCTCCTTCATCCCATTGATTATATGAGAAAAATCGTCACTTTTTTACATCGTTCGTATGGGATTTTGACACCGTTCGTACGTGATTTTGTCATTGGTAGGTTGAAATTAGTCATCGTTTGTATGTATTTTTAACATCGTTGATATGATATTAGGTACTCGTTCGTACGTTTGCACAAGGATAGCCTGTGAAGAAAGTAAACCAAGAAATATCTAAAGATATCAGTGGGAAGGGTGATTTTTCTTTTGAAGTGACAGGACAAACAGGCAAAGTTACTCACTTCGCACCTGGGAACACAGGCACTGTCCAACCCGTTGCGCTGCTAAGACTAGGGGTATTTGTCCCGACTCCCTTGG
The DNA here is from genome assembly GCF_900200035.1 of Klebsiella grimontii. Lineage (GTDB taxonomy): Bacteria > Pseudomonadota > Gammaproteobacteria > Enterobacterales > Enterobacteriaceae > Klebsiella > Klebsiella grimontii. Next base: position 32,942 of record NZ_FZTC01000029.1, on the reverse strand, counting down.
CTACTGGCAAAACACGTTCCATTGATAAAGTCGTGACTATGGACGTGTCAAACGAGCTCCAGCATATGGAGGTCGCTTCCAGTGAAGGGTACAAGGAGATCTCCCTATCTAGCCCCCGGCTGGATATGAACACCGATTTTCGAGTCTGGCTGGGAATTGTCAGGACGATTCACGATTTTAACGATGTCTCAGTTTCGGGAAGAATAAAATTACCATTCTCAACGTTCCTCAAAAACTGTGGATTTGACCCGGCACGATCGAATAAGCACATGAAAGCGCGTATCGACGCCTCGATGGTTAAGCTAAGAATGGTGACCTTTCAGTTCAGAAACGAAGATTCCACGCTTACTACCGGCCTGATAAACTGGGCACGTTATAACATCAAAACAAATGAGATCGAGATAGAAGGTGACCCCCGCATCAAAGAGCTTTACGCGATTGATTATAAGGTTTTTTTGCGGCTTAAGGCACTGGACAGCTTACAACGAAAAGAGTCTGCACAGGCGTTGTATACCTATCTGGCGAGCTTGCCGAAGAACCCGGCTCCAATCAGCATGAAACGATTCCGAGACCGACTGCGGTTAACTTCCCGCGTCTCCGCTCAGAATGAAATTATACGGCGCTCACTTCATGAGCTACATGAGATAGGTTATCTGCAATACCATGAAGAGAAGGTCGGTAGAAACATCAAATTTCATATCCTAAAAAGAAGCCCATCTCTCGGTGCGAAAAAGGAACCTATTCTGGCACCCGCACAAAATGACCCGATCCTGGATGACCCGTTGCTTGAAAAACTGAAAATGATGAAAGCAGCTGGGTTTACCGGCGAAGAGATTGCTGCAGTTCTTGTTTCCATCGATAAGATGAAAAAGATAAACGGCAAGAATAATGATGAAGAGGCTGAAGACGCGGATTTTAGCGAGGAGTGAGACTGCTCAACTAACAGAGGGAGACTTGGATTTCTGAAACTACACGGGAAGCGCTTCCCTACCGTTCAGGGATGCCATGAGACTCGTTCATTTTCTGATTGCCTTCCTTCGGACGCAAAAAAACCTGGGGCATACCCCATCTAACTATCAAAACGTCATCGTTCGTACGTTCAAGGTCTCCGGATGCGTGTATCCGGACCTATTGTCATCGTTCGTACGTTAACGTACTTTGCTCGTCAAAAATACTCCCGACAAAAAGGCAAATGCCAGGAACGTTCTGGAACAAAACAGATTGTATGGATTGATGATTAAATTAATAAAAATCAATTGGATATATTGTCGCGAGCTACATATACACCTTCCCTTCACTCATACTGTCTTCTAAAGACAGTTCCCGCTATCACTAGCGCAACGCAAAAAGTCATCGTTCGTACGTATGAGCGATGACAAAATGGATCAGAATCATTGTTCTACTGAACAGAAAATCTGATAACAGATGTGTGCGGAACTAGTCTCCGGCCTAAACCCTTAACATTCAGCGTTATTTAATTGGTATTGATACTCGTACGGCGGTACTCCCTTACTCAAAAGTAACTTTTCATATTTGCCCGATGCGTTGTCCTGTTTAAAACTCATCAGAGTTTTCCAGACAGCGCGCTTTAGAGATTCAATCTTCCACCACTTAACTGGGACTAAAAGTTACTTTTGGCGATAAGCCCTGTCAGAGCAGCTGATCCCATTTCGTCGTGCATCCGGACGAACATATAAATGAGAGATAGGACTGAGCAAGGCATCGAAGGCCATAAATGAGTCTTCACTTGTACGTCTGGCTTGTCCTGGCCTCAATTGATCACTCAAGGCTTATCACAATCAAAAGTAACTTTTTTAAACTAACCCACCAGATGTAGCACCGGAATGTCGTTGCTCATCACAGGTTGAACAATTTTACAATGTGCTGAAATAATTTTTCGGAACTATGGGACTTTTTGGGAAGGATATAGGAAATAAACTCATTAGATATCAATACTGTATAAATAAACAGTGCGTCGATGATGCAGTAATCGATCTTCAAACTTTCAGTGAGGAAAAGAAATAACTTAAACAGTCCGTTACTGCTAGGAAGTCAGGGAAATGCTTTTAGATGGATGGTTATAATGAGTATTATTTAGATAGTTTAACTTCCGGGCGAGGTAACAAAATGAATAACATGAAACATTTACCACTCAAAGACACCCTTGTTGTGGGTATTCCCGCATTGCTGTTTATGGCGTTGCTTTACTCACTTAAAAGCAACTTTCCAGAGGTAGTCGAGCTTATAGGTACTTTAGTCGTTTTTATCATAACACCAGCCCTGGTTGCTCTGTTGGCAATAATAAGACGGGGAGCTTTCATGTTCTTTGCCGGAGCTCTCGTTACACAGGTGCTTACCGCTTGTCTGGTTTATCTTGTTTCTACCCGGGACATTAGCGAATCACTGGGCCTTGGAGCGTGTGCAATCGTGATTTACGTAATTGGTCTGTCGAAATTTGAAGATATCAACTCATAGGTAAAATAGGCAAATAAGCATAACTCAGCACATTAGTGCTGGCGGGTTTTACTTCCATCAGCACAATTTCATCTCAACATTGTAGCTTCAGTCTCTTCATTCATTTTATTCTAAAATCACTGAATGTTTATGAAACTAAAAGGATTTTTATTTCTAAATATTAACTTTGGGGGTTTACACAACGTTTAAATCTGTATAATTGTTCCTGTTGATTAGGAAGTAAAAGAAGGTGTAGAACGCTTATGGGGGGGAGAGGAAGCTGTCGGAGAACACGTAGCCTGCGTTGCGTACCTTGCTACGAAAAGAACTGGCACCGGGCCAGAGCAGGGCTCGATTATACTGGTTGGGAAGACGTCTCGGTCGAGGAAGCCAAAGGTACCGGCTATGTCTGTCGATGCAGGCAATGTGGACATGAATACATATCTTACTCATCTGCTGCGCGTCGTGTGCATCAATACCTGATGATAAGGAAAACAGGCATACTTGGCATTCAGGGAAAATAAATTTTCTACAAAGGGTAATTCATCTACATAACTAAGAAATTTATTTGTGCTTCAGGATACAATTTTGTTGTATTCAGGTCTTGCACGGATGTTATGAACAAACTATGTGCCGGTCACAAGATTCTATGTCCTTATATAGTTAATAAGGAATTATATCGGAGCAGCGAAGGTATATGATCCCTACTATTGAACCATTTCTGTATGGAAGGAATATTTCTGATATTTCGGAAAAACATTTCGCGCCCTGGTTTTGCCCTAATGATGAATACCCAGTTCTGGTGCTGGCCTCAACGATCACTGTCCCTGATTCACCCTCACAGGACTGGTTTCTCGGGGAAGAACAATGTGGAGGGTACAGTTGTAACCAGTTCCAGGCTGCGGTGTTACCGCTAAAAATACTCCCAGAAAAAATTGTGGTACTGGAGCAGGTTGCAGGCGAAGTATTTTGTCCAAAATCCCTCGACTATTTTAACTTTGATAGCGATGAGGTTCGACAATGTATCCGTCGGGATTACCAGTCATTTGTTATGTCTGCCGGGTTAACGTGCTCGGATGACAATGCGCTTCTTTTGACACAACCGCTATACCCCCTGGATGCGTCTGAATCAAACCTCAGGGCTTTAACCTCAGATCAGATCAATCTCGACAGACTTAATGTCAGTAATGGATTGGTCCTTTTTGTTGTGGGGGTGAACTGCGACTGAGAGCAAAGAAGGGTAGTCACACAATACACGAACTGCACATCAACCAATAAAAGTAACTTTTGAGGTAAAAATGAAGAACATTAAACGCGAAGCATTACTGGTGCCCATCATCGGCCTGCTGATTCTGTCTTATCATATGGGCTATTTCCTCTCGGATTGGGCGTTCTGGCAGGTATACGGGATCCTGGCTGTGGCCTATTTTATATGCCACATTGGACTGAAGAAAAAAGAAGCAAAAGATGCTGACCAAACGGGTGACGCAACCGGACAGTAAACAATTCCAGTGATGGCCTGGACTTTCATAATTCTGGGCCACACGATTTTGCTGATACACGTTAACTCAGAAAAGGAATCTTATGAGCAGCATGACAGTTTCATTTTATAGTCAGAAACACTACCAAAACTCAACTGAAGCTATCAAGTCAAGGGCGACGGTATCAATTGAGATCTGTTGTAATCCCAGCCTGAACAAACTTATGGCTATCTCAGAGGCTATCTGCACGTGCGCAGGCATTGAGCCATCGGTTGGTATCATTGTCGATGATGCTCTCACAGAGGACATTAGTGAGGGTGAGAGTATCTGTGTGGCCTTCTATAACCACAACAAGTACAAAACTGCTGATGCGGCTAGTCAAGCAGATGCTATCAGGCGCGTGAATCTGGATTTTTCCTTAACTCTTAATGATTTGCACATGATTATGGGTGCTGTAAGTCGATGTGCCGCTATTGATAATGTAATCGGTATTGCATTCCCTACGGCGACGGTTATTGATATTGGGCATTCCGGGCAATCTATGGACCAGAAAAGCATGCTGCATTCTTAAAACTCACTCGCAAAAGTTACTTTTGCATGGAGGTGCTTATGCTTTTTCGGAAATTGGTGCTGTTGGGTGGGGGCTGTATCTTACTTCTGGCCTATCACGGAGGCTATTTATTACGTAACTGGCCTTGGTTGTTTTATTACGGGATGATCGCATGGTTGTTTTCATTTAGCTGGCATCTTTTCATTACCCGTAACGCAACTTTTGAACCGGGAACGATAAAGAACGAAGAGAAATCATTACCCATCTTGGGTCAACCCCAGACTCATCGGTATAAACAGAATGATAGTAGTGATTCTTCACTGATTATGCATAGCGCTTATTATTCATCAACAAGCAACAATCATGCGGAAAGCATCATTAACAATGGTGCCGATTGCCGTAATTCGGATACTTCAGATTCAGGATGCGGTGGGGGTTATTAACAGTCAAGGATGAATAATTAATTTTCTCACAAATCAGTAGATAAGGAGGAGATATGGTATACACAGGAATAACCGATCACGCCAGACTCAGACTTATGCAGCGTTCCCGACTTCCCCTGCATGTACTCACTGATATGATCGACAAAAGGGAATATGTCGATTTGGGTTCAAAGCCAGGAATATTAAAAAAACATATACTGATTTATAGTCGCCTGGATGAAGGTTGGTACGTACTAATCAGGGATATAACATCTGGATGTATCGTTACGGTATTACCGGAGAATTATCATGATTCATCATTTATTAAAATCAACGAGTCAGATAAGAAATCTGCATATGATTTAGCATTTAAAGTAAGAGCTTTGCGCCCAGAATTAATTAGTATAAACCTTTGTTATAATGATTTCGATGGTTACCGGCACTCGAAAAATATTTATTCCATACCGATTTCACAGGTGGAAGTGTCGCAAGAGTCATTTTTAAAGTCAAAGTTTATAAAACTGCTTAAAAGAAAGATAAGGGAAAATAATGCACGTGGACTTTTCTTTGATGAACACACCATAGAGCCAGGGTATACGCCGCTGTTCCTGAACGTGAGGTTCAGTCCGGATAAATACAAAATATTATATTTCTGATTACAGGAGCACATCAATGAATGACAGGGCGGTTTTTTTAAATATCCATGGAGAAGATAAGACCCCATTTATTACCGAGGTAGAAATGCTTATTGGGGGAGTTCCACGGCTCATGTATCCAGATGGCACCGAGCAATTCGCGGACGATGAAACCGAGACAGTCCTGATTTATTCACCTCGACTGACCGAACCAGAACTTGAAGCCTTTTGTAAATCGAATATTGAGCATTACCAGGCTTTTCACGAGGCTAATTTAAAGAAACTACTTAGGGGAGACCGCGTAGCGATAACCCAGTTTTGGCTTGAATAAACTAAGCTGCTAGATCTGCAACGTTTTGGAGGGAATCATGTATCTGCATCTTGTTCCAACGCTATACCACATTATTTCAAATAAATGCCAACTTGAATCAGTGACGATCCCGGAATTGGAATTCGAGATTAAAGGTGATGCGCTTTCATGCGGAAGACCGTATCCAAATAAACGGCTTAATGTTGGCATGCTAAAAAACCGGAAAGCCATGGTTGGGTTGCTTCTTGAATATGACAAGCAAATCAGTCAATTTACAACGGAATATAAATGGGCTATTGAAAACATTGGCGTTGTTCAGCACAATATTAAAACGATTGTGCTGGACAGTGAATTTGACCTTATTTCGCAATGCATAGGGTTAAATATTGGCCTGGATGAATGGAAACCAAGACTCCATCCCTCTTATCAAAAAGTCGCACCCGTTAAAATACAACCTATGATGGAATCATACCGAACCGGCGAAGCGGTTAATAAATTGCAGCATGATGTATGGGCGAATAATGCTCTACTGTTCAGGACAGAGACATTGCTTTTGCATACTTTGGAATCAGAAAGACTCTCTAAGTATAGTTTTTTCATCGACAGGCTTCCTCAATTAGATTCTAAGATTTGCATCTGAATTAATTCAAAAAGCTCCGATTTTATTGAGGGGCTTTCCACCCCAAAGATACACCAATTTTAATTATACCCAATAAATCCACAACTATACCTCGAAATACAATCAGAAAAAAATTCACGATTTCAAATTGTTTCGCAGAGTCTGTTAAAGCAACTTTAAGTAACACCATAATCACTGAGTGATTTTAGTTTTATTCTGCTCTCCAGTTTTTATATTTATCGTAAACACTACGGCATCATAATCTCATGATTTTAGAATCTGAACGCTCACACTCCAAAAAGTAACTTTTCTATTAAAATTTTAAAAATAGGGGGTTGATGAGGTGATAAAAAAAGGTATCCTGGTTTCATCGAACAACACTTTGAATACTAGCCTTATCTACCCGGGAGTTTTATATGTCCGTAGAAAATACACTGACTGCTGAGCTAAACACATCAGAGAACACAGGGGAAATTATTCCTTCTGTTGCTATTGATTTAATTATTGCTCAACGCACAGCTGGGATTGCGGCGTTTATGGAAGGTTTAGAGAAACTCAGAGAAGCGGAACAGCTGTTTGCCGCTGCGGCTGAAAAGGACTGGTTCTCGGGGCTGGATGAGATCGTTGCGACCGGCAGGCGTTGTCATAAAGAAAATGATATAGAGGCTGTCCGACGCCGGGTGGCTCGTTGCGTTGATAGCAGTATCTGGACACGCTTGATGACCCAGACTGGGATGTTTACGTTGATGAGCAGTGAGCAACATGACAAATGGAATGACCAGCTATACAGCGAAGAATGCCCGGAAGTCACCCTAGACAATGTCATCAGTACGTTTCAGCATCTTCATGCCTCGAAAAATGAAACTTTTGTTACTGGTATTATTGATGTTTTCCGTAATCTGTCCTGGGACTACAAAACAAATAATCCCTGCCGTCTGAGCAAGAAAATTATCCTCGAAGGTGTATTGTCCATAAATGTGTCACGAACCCGATATGCTTCGGTCAGGTCTAATGCTCAGAACTGGATTAACGATCTCGCTCGTGCTTTTTGCCTGCTCGACAAGAAAAACGTGCCAGATTCCCGGGTTGCTGAAGGAAGCCAGTACAGGGATTTTATTAGCCTAAACAGCTATACGTTAGAAGGTGTATTTAGCTGTGAGTGGTTCACTATTAAATCCTTCTGGAAAGGTTCAGCTCATGTGACTTTCACACGCCCTGACCTCGTTGAAAAAATTAATGAGATTATGGCTAGTCGATACCCTGACGCTCTACCATCCAGAGTCTGAAAAATACACCCACTTATTTAAACATACAAGACTAATTGTTAAGGTAACCTGACATGACTATTGAAATTAAAGAAAACTACACCACCGCTGTTATCAGCACCGCGCACATTGCTAAAGAAGATACCGAGTTATTAACGGATGCCAGTTATAATCCACGTACAGATAGTGGACGTAGCTGGATTCACGTAAACGAATATGGTTTTATTATTCGGACCAGCGTTGAAAATCCGGGGTGGAAACAGCTTTTACGAGATGATGGTATCTCATGGCCTACAATTGAAAATATCGAAAAAGTACTTAAAGCAGGGTACGAATGTGTTCATTTTGACCGTGACGCAGAAATCGTAGATGGTCTGCTGGCGTGGGACTGGTAACAACTCATTACTAAGGACTCTCAACCTATCTGGCCGAGGTCTAAATGTTATGGGTAGTATAGAAAAACAAGGAGTCGGAAATGGGCAAAGAACACGGGTGTAATTCAGTTCAGCCGGATTTACCAGCCACCGATAATGGCGGTCGACATGAAGTTATTGTCACCGGCTGTGTTACAAAAATCGGTAGAGGGATTCATTTCTGTAATAATGAGCTTCTCAGTGGTGCTAATCATAATCTCTGGTTCCCGTTGAACTCTGACGACGACTGGTTTTCCGGAATTGAACGTGTGCTGGTAATGAATGGGGTGGCAGAGAATGTCGTTAAACTCAGTCCTCTTAATGACGGGAAAGACTATCACGACTGGAAAGTGATTTATAACTGCCGTGTCGTCTGACTACCTGGAAAGTAACTTTTTATATGTTTTTACCGGTTGCGCCAGGGAGTCATTGAATCTATTAATCTAGCGAAATTTTTTTGCCCCACCTTGCATGTGAATCTTATGTGCAGGGCCGATACCTGTTTTAGTGCAGGATAAATTTTTTCCGGAATGCCATCGTTGCTATCACACATACCGAGGATATTTTTAATGTTTAATCAAACTGAAAAGTCTATTGCCCAGATCGTGGAGTACATTCCCAGGGCCTGCCGTGATATGCAGTTAAAAGAGGCCAAGGCACGGCTTGCTACAAAAATTGCACTTTATATTGTTGACGGCAGTGATGCAGGGGTGCTCAACAATACCTTCGCTCGGGCACTCAACAGTCACACAAAGGAGGCATTCTTTGCAAACGTTGCTGCTCAGGTTGTTTATAATGACCCCTTATTACCATCAGAGTAAAAATAATCACGCTGTTACTATTCTGATTATCATATTCTCGCTGTAGTTCTCCAGTGATTATGGATGGTATGACGTATAAAATATTAATAGGGGTTGATTTAAGACTCGAAATTGCTATCCTGGTGGTAACAATAATAGAATTCACGTAGTGAAAGAGACAGGCAAATGAGCGCTCATATTCGTAACTTTAGTTGGAACCGCGTTAAACTGTCTACACTCACTTACGGCGAGTTAGACCAACTCAAAAAGAAAGTCGAAGAAGAACATGCCTGTAATAATGGGATCTACCTATATGACAAATCTGGGTTGAAAAAACTGGACGCTTTGAGTTGGGCTGTTTATCACAAAATGAAAGCAGAGAAAAAGGCAAAGCAGGGATAGTTAAGTTTACTGTCATAAATATAAATTCTCTTTTTGTTGCGCATAACCTGAAAATGCGCCCAACAGGCCGTTTTAAAAATGTTCTTCGTTTATACTATGACAAAAAGCTTCTTGGTTCTAACGCACAGATTGGTTACGTCAGGAAGCTCTGATTATAAATCGTGCACACAAAGAATTTACCTGCTTTTTGGGCCCAGTATCTTCAGGGTGCATTCTATATAACCAGGCAATAAGGATCCGCTTTATGTTAATAAAATGCATCAAAGACACTGAGGGTTGGTGGACCGAGGGCGAATATTACGAAGCCAGAGTTGTAAGTGGCGGTTTTGCGCTAGTTGGCGATGATGATGAACCAGACGGAGAAGGTTGGAGCGCAACGCCTATAGATAACAAGGACGACGGCTCGATAATTTACGCCTTAGGCGGTATCGATGGCGAAGTTCTATTTGAGGAAAGCGCAGTATGAAATTTGCGAAGTTCTGTGAACTGGTGACAACCATATGGGCAAACAAAATCAACCAGCGCCGCGATCCTGAAGTCACGATCCTAATCCACTCTCCGGGTAGTATCGGAGCAACACCATCAGTAGAAGTCGAGTCCATTCAGGCTGGATTCGACTGGGATGCCGGTCAGGTGTTGATTTACCCGGCACAGCCTTTGACCACGCTGACGCCAGAACAGGTAGCGGACATTACCACAAGCGTGCGCAAAGGCCAGTCCTGGCACGCCTATGAGGCTTACAAGAAGCATAAAGCCGCAATGGAAGCCGCCGCGATTGAGTATGCGAAGGTAGCAGGGCAACGTGATGAATTACTGACAGCCCTGGAAGGACTTTCTGCTGCTTGCGACACCGGCGAGCGCGACCAGGATGGAAAACAGCGTGGACTCGCCATTCCTGACAAACACTCTGTATGGGCAGCGCATGAGGCCATCGCCCGCGCAAAAGGTAGTCCAGCATGAAAACTGATATCACCGTACTGCCGCCTAAAATTAACAATGGCGTACTCCGACGTTGGAATGCTCAGCGTGGGCAAAGAAATGGCAGGGGGGGGAGATATAAACGCTTCCCTTCAGTTCACAACTTGAACAAGTGGATCGTTGATCGTTTGATCTCAGAAATTATCGGTGAGGACAGAGATGCCTGATATCACTGAACTGACACAAGATGAAATCAATGCTGCGTTGGCACAGCTGAAGCTGATCAGTGAATTCCCCACACCTTCTACTCAATACGCACGGGTCGTACGAAAATATATTGCAACGCTGGTGGAGGCACAGAAGAAGGCGCATTCAGTGATGAGTGGAGTCGTAACCGCAGCCTGTATCCGGGGAGTCAGACCATTTGATGGAATTGAGTGCGATCCCCCAACTCTGGAAGAAAATGCGGAAGCGTGTGGCGATGCCATGTCTGCTCGAATCAGAGAACTGGAATCTAACCCACCAAAACCTAAGGAATTAGCCGAAGCGCTTTTTCTGATTGCAACTTTACGTGAGCAAAGCGACGGTTGGGAGCGTAAAGCCATTAACAGTTTCGCTGAGCGTACGCAGATGTTCCAGCGCATTGCCGAGTTGGAAAAGAGAAACCAAGAACTGGAGTCAGGGCTGTTAATTCCAGCCGAAGTTGTGCGACTGGACCGAGCATCTGGCATGAACGCTGAGGCAAGTTGTGTCGACAGGAACAAGCCTGGAAAGATTGTGGCGGTGCACATAGATGCCGGTGACTTTGTTAATGTTAATGGTCTGATATTAAGGGTAATTGAAACCGATTTTGACGACCACGACGTAACTTTATATTTGGCTGGTGGTCAAGAGTTTAAATGTGCTGCTGGTTACCAGATAGAAGTGGTCCCTGTACCAGAGGATGAGGAGTAATGGCTAAGCGCGATTTTATCCCTGCTGGCGCGACCTGCTGGCAGGGCGGTTGTTGTACTCACAGGGGGATTACCCGTCGCCATCGTTATGTCACAGGTGGGGATGGGAGGAAGTTCGAATCGTGCTCCTATACTGACGACTGGTACGCACTTGGCGACACGATAGACTCGTTCGGGAAGCCATACAGGTATCGAATAACTGGCGAGAAAGCCACGGCCCTAACGCAGTTCTGCATTGACAACTTAAAGTCAGACGGAGCCAACCAATGACCAAATATGAAGTGCTCGATTTAAAAATAATGAACAAAATTGGTGGGCAACCAACGCCATTTTCCAGTGTGTACGTCAGGGATGTAGCTGAGGAATGCAAAAAAATCGCGGCTGAAGAGAACAAGCCGGAACCGTTCAGAATCCTTGACCGCAGACTGCAAGCACTACGTAAGGCAGGGCAAATCCGTAGCACCTCTAAAGGTTGGGTGAGGGCTTAACAAATGACCACTAAATTACCTTTAACAGACGAACGCCTCTCCACCATCAGTGATTACTTTGTTGCGATGGAAGAACATTACAGTGACCCGGCAGACAGAGAGAATTTTGAAATCTTCAGTGATGCTAAAGCCTTTCTGGCAGAGCTACAGCAACGTCGCAAGGCAGCAACAGGTCGCGAACCGGTGGGCATTAAGCTTCCCCCTAAGATGTCGAATGATCGCATAAATGCGCATGAATTAAGCACAGGCGTTGACGTCTGGCACCGATGTATTGATGAAGTGGCAAAACTGAACGGAAAATGTATCCCGTCAGTTCCATCCGGGCTTCACCCGGATACGCAAAAGCTGGTGACCAACTTCTGCACAGCACTGGCTGAAAAACTGTATAAGGCGCAACTCAAGTACGGCCACTCAGATAACTGGTCATACGCAAATTGGGAAATTGAGTGCCAGACAGCTTTCCACGAGCATATCGCTAAAGGTGACCCCCGCGACGTTGCCGCGTACTGCGCATTTATGTGGTATCACGGCTGGAGAACCGAGGTCGAGCGGCGAGAACAGGTCGTGCCAGATGAGGTCGAGCATGTAGCCGCCGTACTAGAGCTTATCGGTGGTTTTGAGGCTGCTGATATCGATAGCGACACAGTAGATTTACGGTTTGAGATCGACGATGTGGACACTGGCTCTGACGTATCCATTACTGAATATGCCGCACGCGGTTCCGCTATTATCCGTATGCTGGCTGGCAATGCTCCGGTAAATCCAGACAGTTGCATTCTAGAGGCGCTGGAGAACATACAAACCGAGAATGAAGTGGCACGAGACCAGTTAGTCATTCTCCAGCTAAAGCTATTAAAGCAGCAGAGAAAGATTGCAGAGCTGGAGTCCCGCACCGTGAAGCTGCCGAAACCTAAAGATTCTGGCCCGGGTTGGAAAATTGATCCGGAATTTATCAGCAAAGTTCAGAACGCGATAGGCTACGACGACAAATGCGAATGTTGGGAGGGCACTCCTTCCATGGAGGTAGTAGAGGCCGTTTTGCTAGCTGCTGCTGGCATCAAGGTGGAGGCTGAGTAGATGGGCATAACTGAGGGATTTTGCGCAGATTTGTATTGCGACTGTGAAGGTTGTCAGTCTGGGGAAATTTATCCGCAAGGGCAGGCTGATTTTATTGGCCGGAATATGACCGACATTTCTCAGCAGGCGCGCGAAGCTGGCTGGCGGATCAGCAAAGACCGGCAACGCTGTTATGCTCCGGGCCATAAAATTTCACGAGGAACCAATCAGTGACCAATAACCAGTTAACAGATCGCCGGATTTCAGAATTGTTGGAAAGTGCCACAGAATACGATTTAACAGCGTTTGCAAAGAATGACGACCTCGCACTGGCGCTGCGAGAGCTACAGGAACGTCGCATGGCCGCAATGGACGGCGAGCCGATAGTGTTCACCGATGAACGAAACCTTCATCACATTGCTATGGGCCGAGAAACCTCTCTGATTTGGGGCAAACAGAACCATGAGGCGGGAGATATCCCGCTCTTTCGCCACGCTAAGCCAGCGCCGGTAGTGCCGGTAGTGCCGGATGCATTGATTAAAGCTGTAGATTTTTATGAACAGGTTAAACGTGAAAATCCGTCAGTAGAAACGGGAGCCTGGAAAGATGCCGTGGAGTGGGTACTGAAGGAAGCCTGCCTGGCTGCTAAAAAGGATGAGTCATGACACAGAAAATCAGATTAACAGACGCGCAAGTCTATACGCTGCGCCGAATGAAAAGCGGCACCAGATACTTTCTACAGGGCGATGGAAGGCGTGGAGATGAGGACAACGGTACGCGCAGAGTCAACTGCCCGTCGCTTCCCGTCCTCTTTAGAAATGGTCTCGTTGATTTTTGCAGTGATTGCGTAAAGCAGAATTACACCTGGTATAGCGTGAAGTTGACGCCTGAAGGAGCAAAAGCCGCAAATGGTTCTCAGACAAGGAAAGAGCGCGGTTTGCCCTGATGAGGGTTGCTTACAGTGCCATGATGCAATTGATCTCGGATACCTGTCAGCATAACAGTCAGAAAAAGTTACTTTCTTTTCTCCCCAGCAGTGATAATCCCCGGCACTATCGGGTGTTTTTAGATATTCTCCATGTTTACTTTTTCATGCTTCGGGGAGAATATTTTAATTCATCGTTAATTATTTCTCAGTGTTTATGAAATCACCATGGTTTATTTTTTGTGGAGCGACCATTGGATGCCGTCAGAAAAAGTTTCTTTCCTGGTGATATGCAATTAGGGGCTTGCGAAAACGATTCGAAATAGTATCCTGGTTTGAGGTCGAATAATTTTATCCAAGACTGGACACCACATTCCGGGAGCGATGAACATGAGCAAGGTACCTGAACAAAAAAAGCATGTAATTAATTTTGAATGCGACCATTGCGGACGCAGCTATGACGATACTGATGTTTGTACTTCTGACGATTGCCCTGATAATGAAATCGCTATGCCAGACCTACTTAATTACTGGACAGTTGATGAAGTGGCTGAATGTCTCGACGGCGTGGGTGATGATCTTTACAGAAAGCTATGGTCGTACATTACAGCAGAGACTGATGGTAACCCGCCACTGGCTAAAGTTGCCTGGGAAGCGTTGACTCATGAAGAGAAGGCTGAAATGGTCCAGGCAGTGGAACAAGAGTTCCCTGACGGTGATTAAGTTCAGTAATGTGTGACAAACAAAGTGTCGTGCCGGTAATGGGTAAAGAACGGAAATAATACACAGCAAACCCTATAAATACCTTCCACCAGCAGCAATGGACATTTACGCTTGTATCCATTCTGGAAGAGCAGGCGACAGGCCTGCTTTAAAAAAGAACAACTAAACAGCTGGTGGATTGGGATAATTTAATCAACTTTAGTGTTATCTGAGTGGTAACGCGATATTTTCACTTAAATATTTCATGGTGAATTAAATGAAAGCATTAAACGAACTACAGTTACGCCAGATATCCGCATGCCCTGGGAACATTGAGTTACAGGATTGGTTGAAAATACTTGTTGCTGATAATGCAGTGCTCGTTCGTTCTTTAACGGTCATCGCTAATTCAGATGAGCATCATGGTAAGACGATGGTCTGTGATTTTGATTCGTTGATTTCTGTAGCTACTGCTGGTCTGAAAGAGCATGAGCAACTCCTTAAAGGGAACACTTCACCTGATTGCGAACAACAAGAAACAAACATCCCTATGTTCTACGTGGATGGAGAGGCGGCAATACGTCTTCTCAAGGGGCATACTCGTTATGCAGCCATGACGACTGAGCCAAAGTCTGGTAAGACGTTGCCGCTTTACATAAACGCTCAATCTGCGTCAGTCGCACCGGCAGAAACAGAGCGAAAAGGTAAAAGGCTCCGCGTTGCAGAAGGGAGGTATGCTGCTTTTTTCCCTCAAGAGCGGCCACTCGATGGAGCGCAGATCATCGCATGGGATGAGAACGGTAATTTGTTAGGCATTGGTTTTGTACGAGACACACGCGATACGGGAGTTGCTATCATCGTCAACGGAAAAAAATACGACTCAAACCATGTGATTCACTGGTGTAGTTAGCCATTCGAATGTGGCCGGTATGAAAGGAAGATGAGAATTATGACCAGTACCAACAGAGTTCGGGACGCTGAAATCTTTCGGGCCAGAACGGGGGAGTATCCGGTTGACATGTACATCAAGTGGCTGAAGGATGGCGCACTGGATTTCGATGCCGACTATCAACGTGACTATGTCTGGGGGCATGAGGAACAACAGGCTTTTTTACAGGGGCTGATATCCGGCTTTCCTCTGGGGTATGTGGCGCTGGCGAGAGCCCCCGACTGGGCGTCCCGGGATGGTGCATATATTGAGGTTGTTGACGGCAAGCAGCGACTGACAACGTTAAGGCTGTTTATCAACAACAAAATTTCACTGGCGCTCGCAGGGGGGCCGGTTTTCTGGCAGGACCTAACTCGTGGTGAGCAACTCGCCTTTGGTGCCCCCACGTTAACCGCCGTGGTGCTTGATGACGCCACGCCACAAGACCGTCTTGACTATTTTATTGCAGTTAACTTCACCGGCATGCCACAAAGCGAGGAGCATAAACACAGGGTTCTCGCACTCAAAGGAAATATTCAGTAACGATCAGTCAACTTGTCAGTTAACGAGAGCATGATGAGTCAGTTGCTGGTTTGCACCAACCCTTTCAGGATGTATATCGGGAGGTCTGTTAAGTGGATCAGAATCAGGTTTTAGACGCAATCAATAATGACGATGTTACAGCACATGAATTGTTGAGCGAAGCAATGCCAAACGCCGCCTCCCGTTTTTACCGGACGGCAAAAAATCTCTCCAGACTCCTGGATGAAATTCACGAGCATTTCCCGGATGCATCGTATTATGCCGCATCCGGCACGTTATGCTTACTGCTGGGGGAGAGCCATAGCAAGTCTGACGTGGCGCAGCAGGAGCTTTTAGCCCATGCAGCTCCTGGCTTGAGGGTTGAAGGGGGGGACTGGTAGTGGAGAATACTTTCGGTAAAGAGTGACTGGTAAACGTCATTGTGGGGGATATTAGTTGGCCGATTATTTTGTCAGTAGCCGTAAATCCTGAATACCGTTACTATCCGTAAATCGGCAGTCTTTCCTTGAACGTTGAGCCGTATATTAGCATTAATACCTAAAACCCCCTCCGGCTATTCGCCGGAAAATCAGATACTGGGAAAGGGAGGAAGAAAGTGATGCTTATGAATTTTTTCCATGAAGGTGGTTAGTATGCGTAAATCCGTTTCATTTGCAGTGGTTACTTTTTTTACTGGTATCAACCTCGTTATAAACCCGTTCCTGGAGGAACCTGCATTATGGGGGGCGCTCCTTGCAGGCATTTTCATTCTGATAAACATTGTGGCGGAAAAAATGCATCTTTGGAGTGGCGTTGCGTGGATTATAGCCGCTGGCATAATTCTCGCCATGATGATTAATGGTTACGTTCTAGGCGATAAATTCAAATATCTTATCTGCGTTTTCTCTTTCTTGTCTTCTGCCTGGTATTCCGTTGTAGAGTTTAGGAAGAAAAAAGCAGCGCAGGCTTCATAATATAAGGGTTTATGCGCGAGCAGATTAATATACTTTTCGCGAAATCTAACCTGATTTTTTGTGTTTAACCAGAAAGTAAAGGCTGAATTATGGTAACTGAAAAGGAACTAATTGAATTTGACCTACTACAGAACTTCGGCGAACGATGGAAATACCGATATTCAGCTGGCGCTAAATATATCTTTGCCAGCAGTAAGGCTCGGGCAATTGAAGGTGCTACAGAAGCATTCAGGAAAGCTAGACCGGGTGAGCTTTTAACACGTGAGGAACGCTATGAGAAAGCAAACCAAGATGATATCGAACAGTCGGATAATCGGTGGAAACACCTTAACCTTGACGATCTGCAAGCGCTTTTCTCACGAATGGGAGGTGATATTAAGTCGCTACAGGGGGCCTCTCTACGTGAGTTCACCGGGAACGGCGGTCGGCGTACGTCAAGTGCGGTTGCGGCTCAGGGGGCACGGGATACAGCACTAATGTGTATGCGACTTGAGCGCTACATACAATGGCGGCGGGAAAAATAGACTTTCTTGGCTCCATATCCCTGCATCAGCTGCAATACTGTGATAATTTTACGTCATCAACGTCTCGGAAATTCAGGTAGGCCGTATGAACGCTATTTTTTCTGATCTCCCAGTCAAAGACGGTAAATCCGGCTCGTGGACATTGGATACTTTCACTATCACCGAAAATGACGCAGAACGTCTTGCTATTCGTGCCGACTTTTCAGGCAATCAGGATGAATTTATTCCAGCGGGAGAGTATCGTCGTCTCTCATACAACAGTGATGTCGTGATGTCCAACACACCGATGGAAATACGGACCTGCATGGATTTCATCGAGCGGGCGACAGGCCACGTGCTTATCAATGGACTGGGCCTTGGAATGGTGCTTAATGCAGTATTAATGAAAGCAGACGTCACGCACGTTACTGTTATTGAGAAAGAGCAGGACGTGATCAACCTTGTCGCCGCGAGCTTTGCGGACGATAAACGCGTAGAAATTATCTGTGCAGATGCGATGACTTTCGTTCCACCAGCAGAGGTCACCTATGATGTATGCTGGCACGACATATGGCCTCAGTTCTCAATGGGGAATCTTGATGAAATGGAAATGTTGGAAAGAAAGTACCTTTATCGTTGCCAGTGGCAGGGTTCCTGGGGTAAGGAACAATGCCAGAAAGAGTTAATTAATTTTATCCAGATTGAGGGTGAAATTGAAAAATGGCTGCAAAGGGTTTAATGAAAATAAATTTTCGTATATAACACCGGTATGGCCGTGTTTTAATTCAGAAGTTATGACGTGGTATGTTTAGGTGCTATTGTTGTTTTTCTGGCTTAATTCGAGTTAATAGATCTTCCGTTAACCTCCATCTTTGTTATTAAAATGGGGGTTGCATACGCAATTAAATAATGTACCCTGGAGTTCGGGTTATCTGTGGTTTTCGCACATAAATTGCGCATCACTACAAGGTGATATATCTGCTTACTTTATTCTGGGGTTTATTATGAGTACACAAAATTCTTTAGAAATACTTCTCGCCTGGCTTAAGGGTAATGTTGAAATGGAAACAGATATCATCTTTGCTGATGATATTGACTCCGCAGCCATGATACCCGCAGTTCAGTCTGCTATCGCTGGTTTAAAATTTGATGTATTTAACGATGAAGTGAGTAACCTATTAAAGGTTAAACATAAGCAGGTCGTTAAAGACGCTCTGGACGCAAGCTCAGACTTTCTGGATGCGGATTGCGTCATGGACCGACTGGGTATTTCATACAGTGATGCAGAACTCCGGACTTCCGGTGCTCTGGAGCTGCATAACGCTCTTCTCGGATGGGCATCAGAATGACCGAAATAGCCCAATGCCCGGCAGTTAAGCAAATTAACTTTTATATACTGGAGGCCTCACCGGAGTTGCTGGTGGATCGCCGGGTATATCTTGAAGTTGTGTTGCTGAAAATCTGGCGAAGCCGACTTGAGACCATTCGGTCCTGGAATTGTGTTTCTGATGAAGATCGCATTCTGGCTGAAGCATATCAACGTGGCATAGATTTTCTGACGAAAACATTCAGGCTCGTCACCCTGGATTGATCCTTTAACTCAACTGAGATGCAGAGGACGGAACATGTCTGAGAGCAAAGCCTTCAGGCCCGATGGCGGTGGAATGAGCTTAGGGCGCATTAAGGAAATTGCTGATAACCCGTATTGTGATGAAGAAAAACGGTGGCTGGCTCAAACGTTTTTGGCAAGAGCCAGTCAAAAACCAGTTGCATATGTGGATGCGGTTAATCTGCGCCAACTCCAGCGGGGGGAAGTGGAATCAGCGGTAATTTTCACCAATATGGAATGTACAGCACTTTATCTCAATCCTCCTGCCATTCTTAACGGCGTCGATACTCCGCAGGTGACGAGATGTGCAGACCTGCTCGATTTAGAGCTACGCATTGCAGAAGCCAAACGAATGGGTCTCGACACGACCTCGGTTGAACAGAAGTACAATGAGTTAATTGAAGAGATTCGAGCGAAAAGGCATCATTCGGGGAATGGACGCTGACCTGCTCAGCATGAGCATGGTTTGCAGTCAGAAAAAGTTACTTTTAAAAAACACTATAAATAAAATGGTTAAGAGAGGTTTGAATGAAAACTAACGAACAATTACTCAGTGCACTGGTTGCTGCGCTGGAGTGGATTGATGCTGTGCCTTCTGATACGGTTCTGCCCGCAATGCCAGGATTTGACCGCGACGAAGTGAACGAGTTGATCGCGAACGCTCGCAAAGAGCTGCAATCAAAGGCGAGCTAAACAGATGCGCTGATCTGTGCATAGCAGGATACTGGTACCTGCTATGTTTCCGACGGCGTGGTTCTGAACCTGCAAAGTTACTTTTTCATCGTCGTTCGTTCGTCCATTTTTCGAACAGGAATCAACATTAGAGGTCGAACGTCTATGATTTTCACAATCAGATAAAAATAATTTTTCCTTTCCCCACAAACTTTGCCTCCTTACCCGATCGTTGCTTTTATCAAAAAGTTACTTTTGAAAACACGGACTCAGCACCTGAATAGTTACTTTTCTGCCCTGGTAAACGTGTCCGAGCGTCTTTTCTACCCTCAAAAAAAGTAACTTTTGACGATTTATGCCGTAAAACCAATGAAACACGCATCCTCTCTATGACCCTTCATTTCTCGCATCTCATTAAAAATGCTCCAGAAATTATGGAATACGGGAAACCACTACAAAAATTTTCTTCCTCTAAACACTAAAATCCGCCTCCTGGTTCCCTTGTCACAAAGAAATCATGTGTAGAATTTTTGCCGTGAACAAAAAAAAGTAACTTTTTTCACGCCAAAGTGAAAATAGGGGCTTGATGGAGCGTTTTGAAAATGTATCCTGGGTCTAACAACGGCAATGACCGTTTAACCACATACAACAGGAAGAGGAAAATTCAATGACTACTGCAACTATGGCAACTCCAGCTAAAACCAAAATCGAAAATGTTTCTCTGCGCACCTTCTTAGAAAAAAATGGTATCGGTGGTCGTCTGGGCAATGGTCTTGTTATGGACCCGACGCATCTGAACATTATCCCTGGCTTCAACACCCGTACCGCAGGCCTGGGTGAGGCTTACTGGGAACTCCCGGAAGTTAAGGACCACCTGGCGCGTCTGGCGCAGCAATATGCCGATAGCCCTCTGGAAATGGCCCCTATGGTTGTCCAGGTTCGTGATGGCCAGGTTGTCATTCGTCAGGGACACTGCCGTCACCGTGCAATCCCTCTGGCTAATAAAATTCGCGAAGAACGTGGAGAAGGCCCGGTAGATAAAATCCGTGTTGACGAGTTTCGTGGCTCGGATGGTAAAGCAGAGCTCTTTAACCTTAAAGGTAACGATCAACTGCCGGTTTCTATCGTTGCGCAGGCAGAATCACTGTACCGCCTGCACAACGATAGCGAAGAGCCTATGAGCATTGAGGAACTTGCCGAAGCCCGGAAAGTCTCCGTTACCCATGTTCGTAAATTGCTCAAAGTTCACACCGCCCCGGAAGCGTTAAAAGGTCTGGTCGTAAAAGGTGTTGTCGCATATTACGCGGCGCTCGACGTGATGGAAAAATACCCTGATAACTGTGTTGCTATCATTCAGGAAGC
Organism: Klebsiella grimontii; assembly: GCF_900200035.1. Lineage (GTDB taxonomy): Bacteria > Pseudomonadota > Gammaproteobacteria > Enterobacterales > Enterobacteriaceae > Klebsiella > Klebsiella grimontii. The sequence goes on along the minus strand of NZ_FZTC01000029.1, from coordinate 11,979 downwards.
GTTTGATAAGTTTGGTAAAGCCACTGACAAAACTATTGGTCAGGTCATTCTGGCTCAACGGACAGGCGAAAACGGCCCCACCGGTGAATCTGATGGCAACGTGACAACCATTACAACGACTGATGCAGGTGACGCATCCGGCGCATCCGGCGCATCCGGTGGTGCGGTGGATGGTTCTGCGGGTAGCGTGGCTGGCGCGGCTGGTGGCTCGGAAGAAGGTGCAGAGAGTAACAATACCGAACCAACACCAACACCGGCACCGAAACGCGAACCTAAACCAAATATCAAAACTCAGCCGTCTGTATTCGATGTGCTGCCGAAAAAAATCTCTAAGGAGATTGTAGACAACTCCCTTGATGTTATTAACCGTATCGTTACTGAAGCGAAAGAAATTCCGTTTATGGAAGACGGTGCGGAAGTTCTCGCTAAAGCGCAGTATCAGCTGACTTTATCCTATGAAGAGTTTCTGCTGCTGACTGCGGCCAAAGACAGCTACGATAAACATCTGGAAAAAATCCAGAAAAAAACTACAGAACAGTAAGGTAATAATCCGTAACCGGGGAGATATCCCCGGCTAACATCCTGTTAAGTTCATTTCGAACACATTACCGGCTTGTTTTCAGACAAGCCAGGGACATACATAAAATGAATTTTATTAAGCTTATTATTTTATTTGCCGTTGTGGCTTTGCTGGTTTATGGATTCAGCGGTTTATCAGGAAAAGATTCCGTCGCCTTTACATTTCTGAGCTTTGGTTTTTCAGCTGTTATAGCTGCATTTTTCTGGATAATGATTGTGTTGCTGGTGGCTCTGTATTTGTTTGCTTCAAGCTCAATCAGTATTTATCCAAAAATGCTTTTCCTGGAAGGTACACTTTTTGGCTGGTGGTATTTTGTTTTCAATTTTCTTATACCAGACGGACAGTCTCTAACCTTGCTGGGCGTAAATATCTATAACCTTGGGGGTTATTTTATATACGGAACGACCGTGCTTATTGGTATCGGTATTGTGATGATGATGTTCCGGCGGTCAACTAATCAGGTTGATAAGGTGAAAAAGCATGGCTGATTTCGCTTCAACAAAACAAAATTCATCGTTTGAGCTTTGGTTTGAACAACTCCAGATTTTGGCTGAACTGAATGGTGATGTCGCTGGAGAAAAGGCTGACTGGGTGCAGGCCTATGAAGCGGGAATGGCTGTTGATTCTGCGTACTATGAAGCCTTTGGTGACAGTGATGACTGACACGAACAATCAGGAAAGAAACGGTTCAAAATTTCTGTTTGGTGTGACTTCTACCGACCGCATTATTCAGACTGAGCAAGGCGATGGATTCATTAATTCATGTATCGCAGCTCACGGGATTATCACCAAAATTATTTTGACGAGCTATCGTGCTGCTGGTGCTCTTACGGAGATGGTTCTCTTTAATGAGCAAGGTGCTACCTTCGTTATTACCATTGAGTCAGGGGTGTTTACACCTTCTGGATTAGTGCTAACAGATGAAGATATCCAGATAGCACACAAGCAGATCACATTATCCGACACAACAGACATATTAATCCTGGCAACGAGGATGGCTAGACGTGCAGGGCTTAAGCCTGTTTTTCCTGAACAATCGGAATTTAGTTCGATTTTAGAATTTACAGTCAATTGACGCACATTTGTTAAGGTGAAAATATGAGTTCTGATGGTGTTGAATTGTCTTCTATATGGGAGGCGGGTTCCTGGTTTCCCGTTCGTGCGTTTGGCATTCTGTTATTAGTTATGCTGTTCCTGATGATTGTTTTTGGTGTTTTTAGGAAAGATTTTTCCCATTTAAAACCACTGCTCACATTGTTTGTTTTGTTAATTGCTCTTGGCGGGACGATACTCTTTACGACCTTATTCTTTTCTGCCAAAAACAAAAATGAAGCTGAATGGCGAGACTGGGCAAAAGACCACTGTAAAATTGTTGCTAAAAAAGATGGGTCAACAACCACTGGTGTCGGTATATCCCTGAAAGGGCAGGCAGGCCTGTTTATTGGCGGAGAGCCAGGGCAGACCGGTTACAGTTGCGATGATGGCGTGACTTACTGGAAAAATGATTGATACGTATTTTAGTAGTGTTCTTTTTTCAATGAAATAAAAACTAATAAGGTATTTTCTATGAAACGAGATAATGCATTGCCCGCTTTAGTAAAAGCAAATGTGGAGAATTACAGGGGCGCGATTGCCCTTTATCTAAAGCAAACAGAAGATAACGCACTGGTATTTATCATCGGTGAAGCAGGCGCAGGTAAATCTTATCTGGCAAAACTCGAATTACCGAATGCTTTATATCCCACACCTCAGCAATTTGCCGAATGTGATCATATCTCCACGATGTTCACAGGATTTGACGTAGTCATTGATGACATTCTCCGGTTTGACTCAGACAAAGTCATAGAATGTATTCAGGCGGTCCATGCTTCTGGGCATAGAGTCATGGTCACCGGGCAACCGGTCGACCTTGAATTGTGCACGGGCCTACTGTCGCGTTTACCAGTGGGTTACCGCACTATGTTTTCGACGCTGATGGGGCATAGCGATTTGCAAGAGATGAAAGGCAAAGACAACTCCGTGGAACCACCGAAAACAGGTCCCGTTCTGCACTAGAAAATAAGTGATCAGGTGAAGGCGATCATCCCCCACCTTTTCTGGTTGAGGTCTTTCATACCCCAATCAAAGAATAAAATGTCCTCTCAGTCATTTCTCTGGTTGAGGGTGGACAGCGGTTATGCATTTTTAATCTTGCCGCCATCGCTATGGTGGGCTTTTAAGGGGAATAATTTTGACTCATCCAGTCGATTTAGTCTTTCAGTCGCTTACACATATCGTGGAACCTTTCATGGGGGAATCAGTATCTATCCCTCAAAAATGTTCATGTTGTCAGCGTGACCCGGACGAGTTTGGTCATGCCGGTTTCCTGATGGTCAATGGCTATGGTGAAAACGTGGCTCATTGCCGTTCCTGTCAGACTTTTTTTGTCTCAGCGCCAGAGCTTATGGGCGTCGAGAACCCAAAAAAACCCACCACCGGACAGAAATTTGGCATGTGGTCAGGGGTAGGGGCAGTCATTAATCTGGAAAATAACAGCGCTGTTTTATTGGCTCCTCAGGGGGTGGTCAATAAGCTACCCACGCATTTTTTCGAAGCAGTGAACGTTGTGACTGCAACGAGCGGTCAGCACCTGGAATATCTGTTTAACACCAACCTGAAATTCCCGATCATTTATATCCAAAACTTCGGTGTCAAAACATACGAGCTTATCCGGTCATTACGGGTTAGTCTTAGCGGCGATGCTATTTTTACCTGTGCGGATCAGCTAATGACCACTCAGAATGAAGTCCTTTTCACGCTCGATTTAAATAAAGCTAAAGAACTTCATCTGGAAATGCAGAACTATTCCAAAAAAGAAATAGATGCCTTTATTCGAACGGTAACCCAACTGGCCTTTTCACGGATAACCCCTGAGGCAGCATCTAATCAGTTTAAAAAAGACAACCTCATTCCTTTGTTGCAGTTGTTACCGACTGATCCGCATCAGCGCCTTAGCATTTTGCGTCTTTTGAAAAAGGTATAACTATGATTTTCTACGATAATGCATTTCGTTTACGGATACCGCACACGAGTATTTATCGAATCCACCAGCACCTGGATTTCTTCGTTCAGGAGCGGAAGGGGGAGAAGCTGCCATATTCTTTTAAAATTCTTCCTGGTACCGCTAATGATGCACAGTTGCTTGTTCGCACAGCATCACCTCTTGGCCTACCCGGTGAAAAACCGCGTGAGCTTACGCTATCCGAGGGGGATGGGATTTCGTTCATCACTTCCATGGCCATTTTCCATAAAGCCAATCAGACAGAAGGTACTGGCCGACGTCAGTACGCACCTTCTGACGATAAAAAACATGATCTGGCCGTTAACAAAATAATCAATGCCGGTTTCGAGCCCGACCATATTGTCGTAGGTGGGGCTGAAATTGTTCACGTTGGGAAGGGCAATTCCGGTCGTGGCTTTACGCTACCGGTGTTCACGATCCAGGGTACGGTCGTTGTCAGCAACAAACAGGAAGCAGAGAAAGCTATTGTCTTTGGCATTGGTCCCAAACGAGTCTTTGGTTGCGGCTTCATGCACCTGACAGGGCAGGGACTATGAACATGGATACAGCTGCTTGTTTCACGAGCGCCGGGCTTTCTTTACGTAAAGTCCAGCAGGACTTTATTGAGGCCGCTGGCCTGGGCCTTAATGTCCAAAACAAGCTGGCGTTACTCAGCGCCGAAACAGGTGTGGGTAAAACGTTAGGGTACCTGGTTCCGGCCATGCAGATTCTGGTGAAAAACCCTGGGGCAAAATTTGTTATCGCAACTAACTCCCATGCCCTGATGCATCAGATTTTCAGAAGCGACCGTCTAAGTCTGGAACGTATGGCAGAAGAGGCCGGAATAAAAGTTACTTTTTCCCGTCTGATGGGGAAAGCCAGCTATATTTCGCCGGATAAAGTGCGGGAGCTCCTTCGGGTGAGTGATACCTATGATTCGGAGACCGTTCAGCTTCTTGAAAAACTACGGGGCTGGTCAAAACCTCTGGTTGAATTTGAAGAGGAGTATGGTGAACTACCGACGCTGATAAAGCCGGATATGGTCACGTTTTCTTTCTGGGATGATATCCAGAATGTTAACGATATTCGACGTGAAGCACTGAACGCAGACTTCATCGTCACAACTCACGCTATGGTGATGATTGATTGCCTTTGCAATCACGGCATCCTGGGAGACAAAGAGAATCTGTACCTGATCGTCGATGAGGCGGACATGTTTGTCGATATGTTAGAGGTCTGGAAACAACGCCGCTTCAATCTCCGCGAGTTGCTCAGTTCGTTCAGCGCATATATCCCTAGAACTGGCGTTGAGATTATCAAAGAGCTGGAAAGCGATATTACCAAAATCGCTGGTGGTCTGCATTTTTGTAGTACGCCCGAAGCCGTTGAACTCTTTGACCGCAGCTTTAAAGCGCTGGCGATGGTCGGGCGAAAAATCAAAGATGAAGAGCCCCGTAAATCTTTCTTTGATTGCATCTACAGGTGGGAAATGCTCGGGATGTCCGGAGGGCAGAAAGGGATCGGTGTCTCCAAAGTTCGCTATGAACCCGCTTTAATCGCTGTTAATCCGTTTATTGGTATGAACCTTGGCAGGTACTGCACCCAGTGGCGCAGCGCATTACTGACGTCCGCTACGCTTGCGATTACCAACACACCAGAGGGCGGCATGGAGTGGTTGTGCAAAACGCTGGCGCTCAATGACGATATGGTTTCAATCAAAAGAATTTTCGCTCCAGAAAGCTATGGCACTATGACTCTTACTATAGCCGGTGCGGCTTTCCCTAAAGTCTTTAGCGACCCCAAAGAACAGGAGTTTTCCAGTAAATGGCTTGCTGCAGTCACTGACCAGCTATCCCGCATGCCTGGCCCCGTCCTGGTGTTAACTGCGAGTCATTCAGAAACCCGTGCTATCGCCGGTCGACTGGGTGAAGTTTCGCAACCGGTATATATCCAGCAGGCGGGTCAGCCGCTATCTGAAATAATCAAACTCTACCAGAAGAAGCCTGGCATTCTGATTTCAGCTGGCGCATCTGTTGGTCTGAGTCCGAGAGGAGAGCAAGGCGAACAGATTTTCCACGATCTACTCATCACCAGAATCCCTTTCCCGCCGCCGGACAGGATGAAGGTTGAAAGCCTTTACGGTTACCTGAAAGACCGTGGCTATGGACTCACTCTGGAATCCGTTCACCGGACTATTTACCTCGAAAATTTGCGAAAAGTTATCCGCAAAGGGAAACAGTCGGTAGGGCGGGGTATCCGCAGTGAAACCGATAGTATCAGAATAATGATTCTTGACCCGCGCTTCCCGGAACCTGCCGACCTGTCGTCAAGGCATCGATCCCTGGAACATATCATTCCCGTTCGATTCCGCCGTGAATACCGCTCATGCGAAATACTCTCTCCGGCACATTGTGAAGAGGACATCCAGTGTTAAATCTAAAACCGTATAGGGTAATTATGTCATCCCTGACGCCGGTAGTAATCAGCGGGATTGCCCCGTCATTAGACGGCATCCTCTATGAAGCACTATCTCAGGTTATCCCCAGTAACGAGCCTGATACTGTTCTGGCACGACTGAAAGAAATTCTTCTTTTTAACGACGAACTAGGTGTTTTCCACGCTTCATCTCTGCGTTTTGGTATTACACCTGAGCAGGGGATAGGTGCGGCCAGCAGCGTGCGGTGTGATTACCTCGGAGATGAGAAATTAAGCTCCGCTATGTTTTCACCTCGCTCCCGTGGCGGCAAGTTCACCCGGGTAATCACGACCGGTGGCCCAACTAAAAAAAGGATGACAACCCGACCTGCGTATTCCGCACCTTATTTAACTTTTGATTTTGTCGGCGACGACGAATCTGTAGAAATTCTCCTTAACCACGCCCATGTTGGCGTCGGGTACGACTATTTCTCAGCGGCTAACGGGGAATTCAATAACGTGATGATTATTCCCCTGGATTGCGACACGAGCATTTCCTTCGAAGGGATGGCGACAAGACCCGTACCTGTTAATAAGGGACTAGATGGGATTAGAGGTGTATCTCCTCTCGTTCCCCCCTATTTCATCGGTGATAAAACCAGCGTGGTTTATCCAGCACCAGTCCGAACTCAACTGATTTCTGCTTTATTGCGAGGCTAACTAATATGAGAACTTTAAATTTCAACGGTAAAATTTCGACTTTAGAACCAATGACCGTTTCCTTAAAAAATGCAGTCACAACTACAGGGCATCGTTTGCCTCGCAACGGTGGCTTCAATTCCGCACCGTATTTCCCCGGCACCAGCATTCGAGGTACCCTCCGCCATGCTGCTCACCTGGTCGTTGTCGATCGTGTGGGTCTCAATACCGAAGGTAAAGCTCCGTTCGACCTTGCCGAGCACTTCATGCTCGCCCAGGGCGTAGATATTAATGGTGAGGCGGAAACTTTTGCTGCAGGCGAAATTAATGCCGGTTCTGAACTGCGTAGCAAAAATCCCCTGCTCAGTCTTTTTGGCCGCTGGGGTCTGAGCGGGAAAGCTGGCATTGGAAATGCTATTCCGACAGGTGATAACCAATGGGCTATGTTTGGCGGCGGGGCTCGCGCCATTATGTTTGAAAGAAACGAAAACTTGATGGATTATCTTGAGACGGACCAGGTCGACCGCCTTGAACGGCTGTTGGAAGAACAGGCAGAAGCCAGTGTTGATATCTCCCAGATTAAATCTGAACAAGACGCAATCAAAAAAGAGATGAAGTCTGCAGATAAAGACGCGAAGGCTGAGCTCCAGATCAAATTGAAAGTTCTGGACGAAAAGATTCAGGCAAGGAAGGACCAGAAACAGGAATCCCGTGAATCTATTCGACGTCCTATCGACCCGTACGAAGCATTCATTACCGGCGCAGAACTCAGCCACCGCATGAGCATTAAAAATGCGACTGACGAAGAAGCCGGACTGTTCATTTCCGCGCTAATTCGTTTTGCTGCCGAACCTCGTTTTGGTGGTCATGCAAACCATAACTGTGGGCTGGTGGAGGCAAACTGGACAGTGACTACGTGGAAACCGGGTGAGTTGGTCCCCGTTACTCTGGGGGAAATCAGCATCACACCTAATGGCGTAAATATTAAAGGGGATGAGCTGACTGCGATGGTGAAGGCATTCAATGATAACCAATCGTTCGATTTCACTACCCGCTAACGCCATTAGTTGGTAGATTTGCGAGTGGCATTTTATTATTTTACAATCAATTGGTTAGTTTTGGAGTATGTCCCCCGCTGGCGGGGGTTATCGGCGATTGGATTACTGGCTCTCGTTGTTGGGCTAGTATGTCCCCCGCTGGCGGGGGTTATCGGTATTTAGTCAAACCATGAGACCGCGCACTCTGGTATGTCCCCCGCTGGCGGGGGTTATCGGCCACAGGGGCGGTGAGCTGCTTATTTGATTATGTATGTCCCCCGCTGGCGGGGGTTATCGGTCTCCGTTAACAGTTTCATCGCCAAGGACTGTATATGTCCCCTGCTGGCGGGGGTTATCGGTAGGCAGAAATGACCTGGATGAGCGAGGTTATGTATGTCCCCCGCAGCCGGGGGTTATTGGTGTCCCATTTGCGGCGCTGTTGCCAAAACGCGGTCTGTTTCTCGCAGGCGGGGGTTATCGGGGCAGGCGCTCTACCTGCTGAGCTTAACCAGCAGTATGTCCCCCGCTGGCGGGGGTTATCGTCATATCAATGATCCCAATTCTGTTCAGTTGCAGTGCGTCCCCCGGGGACGGGGGTTATCGGTCCACAACCAGATCATAAAATCTCCTTCCCGAGTGTGTCCCCCGGTTGTGGGGGTTATCGGTAGACTAAATATGGGGCGACGACCTCGCCACAGTTTATCCCCCGGATGCGGGGGTTATCGGTTGTATGACCGGGTTCCACCTGGTGTCTGGAAGTGTATCCCCCGCATCCGGGGGTTATCGGTTCTTCAGCGCGTCAGTCCCGCTTCCCTGTATGTATGTCCCCCGCATGCGGGGGTTATAGACCAGTTGGTCTTTTCGGAATTGATGGTTTTCGGGGCGGGCCCCGTAAACGGGGGGATGGACGATAGCGAAAGCTCTCCGTGATTCCTCTCTTGTGTGCCCACAATCTCGTGGGGAGTGATGCGAATGAATTTTGGCGAGCAGGGGGCGCATCCCTGATTTCGTCTAGTCGATTAACTCAAACAGTAGCGCGTTCCTGGCAATTTCTTCTCCTGCATTCATGATGAAGCAACTCAATGTTAGAATATTTGCTCAAGGAAAGTTACTTTTCTTTCGTATAGACGTTTACACAAAATTCAACTCAATAACCTAATATCCTAGATAGCTCCACGGTATTATGCCTGGTGCCAAGGGGTTACATATGAGTTATCAGGTCGTTTTAATCTAAAATTGACGTGCGGGAATTCTCCCCGATGCTCCACTATCCATACTTCCTTGACCACTTCTTCGCGTCCTGAATTCGCCTTAACTATGAATGCTCTTACGGTTTCATCTTCCGGATCGATAACAATACATCCCGACCTAATGTCATCGCCAAATAAGGTAGGACAATCTTTATTCCCATATACTTCTGCAATACTTCCGTGATCGTTAATTCTCCAACCTGGAGAAATAACTATCGATGGTAATTTAAAAGCATCATCCATTAAGAAAACCTGCTTTACATAATTGTCAACCGAGTCTTTAACTTGATCGCATCCAGTAAGCAATAAGCCTGACATTATTGTTAGAATGATAGGTTTCATTTTCATGAGAAACGCCCTCCTTTTTTTATAATTTATCACGTGTCGTAATTGTAATCATTATTTATGAGTCACAAGCGGGAATTAAAGGGCTGATGCAATCAAAATGGAGTGTACGATCAGCTTCATCATTTGATATCGTCTGGTAGACGCCTCGATGCCAGTGTTTGGGTTTACCCAGATGAAAAACAGCCAGAAATTATGAGGTTGCCTTTGAATCTGTTTACTTGAGTCCTGATGGACTAGGCACCTGAAAAAATACAAATTATACTGTGTATTTATACAGTTGTGTATTTTTGAGAGATTCTGCTTATGTTTTTGATTCCTAAAGATAACCCTGAAGTAATCGCGCTCCCATTGTTTGTGGACCGATGCGCTGCCGGGTTTCCAAGCCCGGCCCAAGACTATACCTCCAGTGAGTTAGACCTGAACGATTATTGCATAAGGCATCCCTCTGCAACCTATTTCGTCAGGGCGCAAGGGAACAGCATGCAGGATGTAGGAATGCGGGATGGAGATTTGCTGGTGGTGGACCGTTCACTACGTCCTCAGAACCGAGACATTGTGATTGCCGAAGTGGACGGTGGCTTCACAGTTAAACAGCTCCAGACTACTCCGGAACTGGCCCTTCTGCCCATGAATAATGCCTATTCGCCTATTTTCCCTAATCCTGATGAACTTACTATTTTCGGCGTGGTGACACATTGGGTTCACCGTGCTCGGGGTAATATCTGATGTATGCACTGGCTGATGTAAACAGCTTCTATGCAAGCTGCGAAAAGGTTTTTCGCCCTGACCTTAGAGATAAGCCATTGATTGTTTTGAGTAATAACGACGGCTGTGTAATCGCCAGATCAAAAGAAGCCAAAAAATTAGGTATTCCTATGGGATTACCTTGGTTCAAATTACGTGATCAGAAGTTCTCAGAACCTGTTATAGCCTTTTCGTCCAATTATGAACTCTACGCGAGTCTAAGTTCCCGGGTACAGTCCTGTCTGGCGGAATTATCGCCTGGCGTAGAAGAGTACAGCATTGATGAATCTTTTATTTGGGCGGGTGGCATTGAAAACTGTATGTCATATGAAGATTTCGGCCACCAGCTGCGTGAGCACGTCTACCGAAGTACAGGCCTGACTATTGGTGTGGGGCTGGCTCCGACCAAAACGCTGGCAAAAGCCTGCCAGTATTCCAGCAAGACCTGGCCCCAGTTCGGAGGGGTACTCGCGCTGACTGCAGGCCAGCGTAATCGGATCGACAAGATGCTTTCTCTGATGCCGGTAGAGGAGGTGTGGGGGGTTGGTGGACGAACCACGAGTAAGCTTCATGCAATGGGCATAACCACTGCGCTGGAGCTGGCTAGGGCAAACCCTGCATTCATACGAAGAAACTTCACTGTAGTCCTTGAGCGTACCGTAAGAGAACTCAGGGGGGAAAGTTGTATTAATCTGGAAGATGCCCCTCCGCCAAAACAACAGATCGTATGCAGCAGGAGCTTTGGACAGCGCATTACAACGTATGAATCCATGCGGCAGGCAATTTGCCAGTATGCTGAACGTGCTGCGGAAAAGCTGCGGCAGGAACGTCAGTACTGCGGCCACCTGTCTGTTTTCATTAAAACCTCTCCTTTTTCCAAAAATGAACCGTATTACAGCAAAATTGCAAGCGAGCGACTCAGCATCCCATCACGTGATACACGAGACCTTATTGCAGCTGCTGGGCGTGCTCTGGATAAGATCTGGAAAGAGGGACATAACTACGCCAAGGCAGGCGTCATGCTGAACGATTTCAAACCAGCTGGCGTGACTCAGCTCTCGCTGTTTGATGAAGGGAAGCCTTATGCGAACAGCGATGCACTCATGAACGTACTGGATACGATCAATAATTCAGGCAAAGGCAAAGTATGGTTTGCAGGTCGAGGCATCGCACCGGCGTGGACAATGAAGAGAGACATGCTCTCTCCGGCTTACACGACCCAGTGGGACTCCATACCGATCGCTACACTCTGAAGTATCACAATCAGGGAAAATGTATACAGGCTGCTCAGTCTCATTAGCTGGTGGTTGATATTTGCACAACAATAACTATTCCAATATGCCGCTACTGCTATTTGATAATGCCTGGGGAATTTTGACATGGTCACTCGTCGTTTTTTTAGAGTTAATCTTCAAACAGCAGCCCCGACCCTTCTGTAAACAAAAAGTACGAGCGTATCTGGAGAACAAGGGGGTTGTTTTGGCGCTGCTCTGTGTCTACACAGAACCATACATAGCCCAATACGAACGTGGTAACTGGACTGTTAGTCACCGCCTGGCACGACAACATGGGCAGTTTCAGGGAAAGCAGAAGGGGATAATCGGGAGAAGACCGGCAGGGAGCAAGAGACGACTCAACCTCAGAAGAGGCTGGTGAGCCTGGCAGAAAATACGTCAAAAACTATCTAAAATATTATTCACTTATCATCATTTTAGACCTGGGAGGGTGGGGTTATACAGGGTATAATGATGACGGCGCTTGAGGCTTTTTTGCCTCATGATGTTTGAGTGGTTTGGATGTTGTGTGGCAGAAAGCAGAAAGCCCCGAGTAATTTTTCAATTAACCTGCACTGCACCCATTTAGTTG
>NZ_FZTC01000006.1 GCF_900200035.1 Klebsiella grimontii | reverse complement strand
TTCGGCCGAAGACGTTAAGAATCCATGTCACTTTGAGGGCCCACACAGATTGTCTGATAAATTGTGAAAGAGCAGTGAAACGCGGCTGTCGCGCACCGTTGCGAGGTCCCGTATAATACGTTTTCCTCATTCAGAGTCAAGCGTTTAATTTCGCTTTTCTCTGCCGGTATTCATCGCTGAATCCCGCTGACCCGGCGGCTTGCATGCCGTTGTTCCGTGTCAGTGGAGGCGCATTATAGGGAGTTCTGAGACGTTGACAAGCCCTGTTTTCAAAAAATATTTCAACCGTCTCTTTTTTGTGCAAAACGCTATGAAAGCGGTAATTTTTCCAGCGATTCGAAGCCGTAGCGCCGCAAAACGCTCAAAAGCTGTTCGGTTTCAGGCGTCAGCGCCATACAGTAGGCAATATTGGCATCACTCGATTTTGCGTCAGGCGCTTCGTGCTCTAATAGCCAGGCCGTGCGACGCGCAATCGCCGCCCCGGAGTCGATCATTCTCGTCCCTTCCGGCAGAACCTGCTGCAGCTCTTCCTGTAATAGAGGGAAATGCGTACACCCCAGCACAACCGTATCAGGCGGTTCCTGCATTCGCAGCCAGGGACGCAGGATACGCCGCAGTTCATCCAGCGGGACCGGCTCACCGTGGAGCTTAGCCTCCGCCAGCTCCACCAGCTCTGCCGACCCCAGCATTTCGATTTTGCATTCATTCGCAAAGCGGGAGATCAGTTCGCGCGTATAAGGACGTTTTACCGTTCCGCGCGTTGCCAGCAGGCCAACAACGCCATTCGCCGTTAAGCGTGCCGCGGGTTTTATCGCCGGAACGACGCCGACAACCGGAAAGGCGAATTTATCGCGTAATGCGGGGAGGGAAACGGTACTTGCGGTGTTACAGGCAATAACGGCCAGCGCCAGCGGATAGCGCTGCTGAACTGCGGTAACGATCTCAAGGACGCGTTCAACAATAAACGCTTCGCTCTTCTCGCCGTACGGGAAAGCAACGTTGTCGAAAGCGTAGATATAATGCAGATCCGGCAGAAGCTGCCGAATCTCGTTGTAAACCGACAGCCCACCGACGCCGGAATCAAACACCAGCACGGTGGGACGTGGATCAGAAGGTGTAGCTGCCAGACAAGTAGTATTCTCGTCCTGCAGTTTGGTAGCCATAAGCTGTCTCGTAATCTTTATCGAACAGGTTAGCTATTTTACCACGAACTGTCAGGCGATCGGTGATCGGATACGATGCAGAAACGTCTACCGTGCTGTAGCTCGGCAAAATCCTTTGCGTATTGTTGTACTGGGAGGTGTTGTTATCGTAGCGCTTCCCATAATACTGCCAGGACACATCCATATCGACATCAAACACGGACCAGTCCAGCTGATACTTTGCCTGTCGTTTAGAACGTCGGGCCAGCACTTCACCGTTATCATCGTTACGCGGATCGACATACTGCAGCGTTACGCGATGGCTGAAAATACCGGTGTCGACACTTCCCGTCCACTCCACGCCTTTAATCGTCGCGGCATTAATATTGTCGTACTCCCCTTCATAGGTGACAGGATCGGAGTAATAGGTAATCAGATTAGTAATCTTGTAATGGTACGCGGACAAGCGCCAGTCCACGGGACCAGTGAGCCCTTCCAGCCCCGCTTCCCACTGCTTCGACTCTTCAGGCTTCAGGTTGGGATTCGCGTTGATACCAAATCGGGTCGAACCAAACTGTTGCCCTAACGAAGGCGCAAGGAAGCCGGTACCGTAGCCGAGGGTCAGGCGATAGTTTTCGACAAATTCCCAGCCTGCGGTCGTCTGCCAGGTACCGTGCCAGCCAAACTGCTCATCGTGGTCTTCACGCCCGGAAGCTTCGAGGGTCACATCGCCAAACTGCTGCTGGCCCGTCAGATATAACCCCGTATTATCACGTTTATAGGTATCCGACATCGTCGTGTCTGATGACGTTAACCGCTGCTGCTGCCAGTCCACCCCTGCGCTGACAGAGCCATGACCCACAATAACGTTATTGCCCCACTGCAGGTTACGCTGCGTCATCCTGTCGAGCGTCGTCCCATCATTATAACGCCCATAAATACTGCTGTAGTTATAGTCCTTTACCTTCTGATAGCTGGCGATAAGCTGAGAGGAGTAGATACCGGAATTAAAGTTCAGCCCCGCATCCCAGCTTTGGTTATAGAGCTGGCTTTCATCGGCGCTGTAGGCCGGGCTATACGGCGGGCTTCCAAGATCGTAATCAGAGTTGTTGGTATAGCTGTGTCCGCGGAAGAAACCGTCAAAATTCTCGTTAAATTTATGCTCGAGGCTGCCCCAAAACGTTTTATTACGAAAACCGTCGCGATCGCCGTCGTGCTCCCAGGTTGAACCCGGCTGAACGTTGAAGCCTTTATTACCCTCATAGGAGCCCGCAACCGTCGCCACCGTATCGCCAAAGCGATGGCGCAGGGTGCCGTCATATTGTTGGTAACCTTTAGAACCTACCCCAGCGGTAATTTTGGATTGTTCTTTATCAGAATGCGTAATGACGTTAATCACCCCGCCCATAGCCCCGGATCCATAAATCGCCGAACGCGGGCCACGGATATATTCGACGCGCTGCACCAGTGATAAAGGGATCTGATTCAAATCAGGGTTGTTTGTAATTCCAGGTCGGGCCATGGGAACGCCGTCAACCAGCACCAGTACCTGTTTGGCTTCAGTACCACGGATAAACAGAGAGGAAGATTGCCCCATGCCGCCATTTTGCGCGACGTCCACGCCAGGCAATCGGCGCATCACATCGTTCAAATCTTTCGCCTGCCAGCGCTCGATATCTTCCCGGGTAACCACATCAGTCGGCGCAAGGACCGTATTGACCGGCTGTTGAAAACGGTTTGCTGTGACCACTAACGTATCTGAATTGCTGTCCTGCGCCCAGCCGGAAAATGCCGTGACGGAGAGCGCCGTCATCAGCGAAGCTTTTTTAATCATTTTAAAGCATCCGTAATAAACAAAGGATGCCGCCGGCTCTATCAGTAGCACGCGATGATAGAAACCAAATGCGACGTATTCCGGCAGGTCTTCGGGCTTGGAGTGTTTGATGGATGAGGACTTCCCGCTAAATAACCGCAGTGTCTGCATAATGCGCTCATCCCACTTTTCCTTACCGCTGCGCGTCAGCTCCAGATTTACACTGGATTCCCTATTAACTCATAGGACCGGTAGCACGATGCTATAATCAGAAACATATAGATGTCCAGACTTCTACCGTTATATTTCCTTATATCATCAGGGCTGGACATCCCCGGCGCTTTCCCTACAATCCCCCGCGTACTTATTTTATTCAGGATGCATCATGACCCCCGAACACCTTCCTACCGAACAATATGAAGCGCAGCTGGCAGAAAAAGTCGTCCGTTTGCAGAAAATGATGGCGCCTTTCAGCGCCCCGGTTCCGGAAGTGTTTCGTTCGCCGGTCAGCCACTATCGTATGCGCGCAGAGTTCCGTCTGTGGCACGATGGCGACGATCTGTACCACATTATGTTCGATCAGCAGACCAAATCCCGTATCCGCGTCGATACCTTCCCGGCCGCCAGCGAGTTGATTAATCAGCTGATGGCCGCGGTGATTGAAGGCGTACGCGATAACCCGGTACTGCGTCATAAACTGTTTCAGGTGGATTATCTGACCACCCTGAGTAATCAGGCCGTGATATCACTGCTGTATCATAAGAAGCTTGACGACGAATGGCGTCAGCAGGCTGAGCGCTTCCGCGATGCGCTGCGGGCGCAAAATCTGAATGTGCACCTGATTGGCCGCGCCACAAAGACGAAAATCGAGCTGGATCAGGACTATATCGATGAACGTTTGCCAGTTGGCGGGCGCGAAATGATCTATCGTCAGGTTGAGAATAGCTTCACCCAGCCGAACGCGGCGATGAACGTCCAGATGCTGGAGTGGGCTATCGATGCTACCAAAGACGCAACCGGCGACCTGCTTGAGCTGTACTGCGGTAACGGCAACTTTTCGCTGGCGCTGGCGCGTAATTTCGAACGGGTGCTGGCAACGGAAATCGCCAAACCGTCCGTCGCGGCGGCGCAATACAATATTGCAGCGAACC
Source organism: Klebsiella grimontii (assembly GCF_900200035.1). Classification (GTDB taxonomy): domain Bacteria; phylum Pseudomonadota; class Gammaproteobacteria; order Enterobacterales; family Enterobacteriaceae; genus Klebsiella; species Klebsiella grimontii. The sequence continues at coordinate 97,866 of NZ_FZTC01000006.1, read as the reverse complement.
ACATTGATAACGTGCAGATTATCCGGATGTCGGCGGAAGAGTTTACCCAGGCGATGAATGGCGTACGGCAGTTTAATCGTCTACAGGGTATCGACCTGAAGAGCTATCAGTGTGAGACGATTTTTGTCGATCCGCCGCGCAGCGGGCTGGATAGCGAGACGGAGAAAATGGTGCAGGCGTACCCGCGTATTCTGTATATCTCCTGCAATCCTGAGACCCTATGCCAGAACCTGGAAACGCTCAGTGAGACCCACGAGATCGCGCGCCTGGCGCTGTTCGACCAGTTCCCGTATACCCATCATATGGAATGCGGCGTGCTGTTGACGAAGAAGTAAAGTCGGGTGAGAAAACCCGGCAACAACGCTGTTGCCGGGGGAAAGATTATTCCGCGACCGCGTTCTTGCGATTGCGCAACTTGTAGCCAATCCAGAACACCATAATCACCGACAGAACCGCCGGGAAGAAGTTAGAGCCGATGTCCGGATATTCCGCGCGCACGACGGTGCTGTAAACCAGCACGCCGAGAATAAAGCAGGCTGCGGCAAGCCCCGGCAAACCCACGGGCATACTACGATTCTGATAGCGCTGATGCAGGCAGTAAACCGTCAGCACCAACGACAAAATAGGGAAGATGGAAAAAGGGACAATGGAGCTGAATAGCGCGGCGAAGGTACCATTAATGGATAAACCTGCGATCAGCGCCAGCAGCAGCGTACCTCTATCTTGTACTGAGTGTTTCATTGCTCGTCCTTCACGTTATTCGGAATGATTTGATATTTTTTCTTGTTCACGGCGATACCAGTAATACGCGCCTTTCGAGATCATTCTGAGCTGCAGCACCAGGCGTTCTTCCAGCTGTCGACGCTGCTCCGGGCCCACATCGAGAGCCTCGGCGCCAGCGCTAAATACGATGGTGACCATAGCTTCAGCCTGCGCTTCGGTAAAGGCGCGCGGCATATGGTTTTCGATTTCTAAATAGTCGGCAAGTTCCGCGATAAAATGCTGAATTTCACGCGCCACGGCGGCGCGAAACGCCGCAGACGTACCGGATCGTTCCCGCAGCAGCAGGCGGAAGGCGTTCGGATTGTTGCCAATAAATTCCATAAAGGTGGAAACAGAGGTGCGAATGACGCTGCCGCCTTTCGCAATACGCTGGCGCGCCTGGCGCATCAGCTGGCGCAGCATAAGCCCGCTTTCATCCACCATGGTCAGACCAAGCTCATCGACATCACGAAAATGGCGATAGAAGGACGTCGGGGCGATCCCCGCTTCCCGCGCAACTTCGCGCAGGCTTAAGCTGGCAAAACTGCGTTCAGCGCTTAGCTGACTAAATGCCGCTTCCACCAGCGAACGCCGGGTTTTTTCTTTTTGTTGCGCTCTTACGCCCATCACGTTGTCTGAATCCTTCCATAAGCCCTTCCGGCACTATACCAGAGATCAGAACCAATCGGTTTACACTGGATTGTGAATGATTGTTTACGAGCTGTTTCTGCTTTTATGCCGCAAAAAAGCACAACGATAATTGGGTTAAAGCGCGGCGAATGTTATCATCGTGTTTATTTTATGTATAAAACAGGTGAGTAATGCCATGTCACACTCTTGGGATTATGATGCAATTGTGATTGGTTCCGGTCCTGGCGGAGAAGGTGCCGCCATGGGGCTGGTGAAACAGGGAGCACGCGTTGCCGTCATTGAGCGCTACCATAACGTCGGCGGCGGTTGTACCCACTGGGGTACCATCCCGTCAAAAGCCCTCCGCCATGCCGTCAGCCGTATTATCGAGTTTAACCAAAATCCCCTCTACAGCGACCATTCCCGTCTTCTTCGTTCTTCCTTCGCCGACATCCTGAACCATGCAGACAGCGTCATTAACCAGCAAACCCATATGCGTCAGGGTTTCTATGAGCGTAACCACTGCGAAATCCTGCAGGGCAATGCCCATTTTGTTGATGAGCACACTATCGCGCTGGAGTGCCACGACGGTACCGTGGAAACGGTGACGGCGGAAAAGTTCGTGATTGCCTGTGGTTCACGCCCGTACCATCCGGCAGACGTCGACTTCCATCACCCGCGCATTTATGACAGCGACTCGATCCTGAGCCTGCACCACGAACCGCGCCATGTGATCATTTATGGGGCCGGGGTGATCGGCTGCGAATATGCGTCGATCTTCCGCGGAATGGAAGTGAAGGTGGATCTGATCAACACCCGCGATCGCCTGCTGGCGTTTCTCGATCAGGAAATGTCCGACTCCCTCTCCTATCACTTCTGGAACAGCGGCGTGGTCATTCGCCACAATGAAGAGTACGAAAAGATTGAGGGCGTGGATGATGGCGTCATCATGCACCTGAAATCCGGTAAAAAGCTCAAAGCGGACTGCCTGCTGTACGCTAACGGCCGCACCGGGAATACCGACTCTCTGGCGCTGGAAAATATCGGCCTGCAAACCGATAGCCGCGGTCAGCTGAAGGTCAACAGTATGTATCAAACCGCCCTGCCGCATATTTATGCCGTCGGCGATGTGATTGGCTACCCGAGCCTGGCCTCTGCCGCCTACGACCAGGGGCGCATCGCAGCCCAGGCGCTGGTGAAAGGCGAAGCCTCGGCGCATCTGATTGAAGATATCCCTACCGGTATTTACACCATTCCGGAAATCAGCTCCGTTGGCAAAACCGAGCAGCAACTGACGGCCATGAAAGTGCCTTACGAGGTAGGGCGCGCGCAGTTCAAGCATCTGGCGCGAGCGCAGATTGTCGGCATGAGCGTCGGTACGCTGAAGATCCTGTTTCATCGCGAAACGAAAGAGATCCTTGGGATTCATTGCTTTGGCGAGCGCGCGGCCGAAATCATTCACATCGGCCAGGCGATAATGGAGCAGAAAGGCGGTGGTAACACCATTGAGTACTTCGTTAACACCACCTTTAACTACCCGACGATGGCGGAAGCCTATCGGGTAGCCGCGTTAAATGGCTTAAACCGCCTGTTTTAACGCGGTATCGAAATGGCCATCCATCTTCCCGCGGATGGCCTCTGCCAGATGTTCATAGCGGCTACGCAGCGGCGAACCCGGGCGATAAACCAGCCCCACGGTACGTCTCGGTTCCGGCTTGATACAGGGCACATAGACCACGCCATCGCGCTTTCTCTCCTGCGGCACGGCTAAGGCTGGCAGCAACGTGATGCCGCTACCGGCAGCCACCATGTTACGCAACGTTTCGAGGCTGGTCGCCCGGAAATGCGTATCTTCATCGGCGCCCGCTTCAAAGCAAAAACCCATCGCCTGATCGCGCAGGCAGTGGCCGTCTTCCAGCATCAGCAGCTTTTCACCGGCCAGGTCCGACATCGGCACGCACTCGCGGTTCGCCCACGGGTGATCTTCGTAAATAGCCAGCATCATGGGCTCATCAAACAGCGGCACCTCAATAAACGCTTCGCTCTCTTTGACCAGCGCCAGAATCGCGCAGTCGAGCTTACCGCTATCAAGCTGCGCTAAAAGCTGATGGGTTTGTGCTTCATGCAGGTACATTTCCAGCTTGGGAAAGGTCTGATGCAGCATCGGGATAATCAACGGCAGCAGATAAGGGCCAATCGTCGGGATCAGCCCAATATGCAGCGGCCCGGACATGGTCTCTCCCTGCTGGCTTGCCATTTCCTTCAGCACTTTGACTTCGCGTAGCACGGTACGCGCCTGATCCACCAGCAGCAGCCCTGCCTGGGTGAACAGAACCTTACGGCTGGTGCGTTCCAGCAACATCACGCCGAGCTCATCCTCCAGCTTACGGATTTGCCCGCTAAGCGTAGGTTGGCTGACGTGGCAAGAATCCGCCGCACGGCGGAAGTGGCGGTGTTCGGCTAGCGCTACCAGATATTCAAGATCGCGAATATTCATTATTCATCCTCCATCGCCACGATAGTCCATGGCGATAGATAGAATAGCAACGAACGATTATCCCTATCAAGGTTTCTGTTCAATAATAAACCCATAAATGAGGAAAACTGCAGAAAATCATCGCGCTTCCTCAACAGTTTTCTACCCGGATAACTAAAGCCAACGTGAACTTTTGCGGACCTTGTGTCCGCTTTTTTTTGGCATAAAAAAAGCCCGGGCGTTGCCCGAGCTTCATATATTGACCACCTTACAGGCAGCCCGCAGACGACTCAAACCAGGCGCTGTTTAGCGTCGGCAATCGCCTGAGCAACCTGCTGAGGAGAAACGCCGCCTTTAGCCGCACGCTTATCCAGACACGACTGCAGCGACAGGATTGGATAGACATCCTCGGCGATAACGCGGCTAAATTTCTGTAAATCGGCCAGGGGCAGATCTTCCAGCGGCTTGCCCTGGGCAATGGCCTCGACCACCGCTTCACCGACAATATGGTGCGCTTCACGGAACGGCACGCCTTTAGCAACCAGATAATCCGCCAGTTCGGTGGCATTCGCATAACCCTGCTGCGCCGCTTCTTCGCAGCGCGGGCGTTTTACCTGAATACCGTCGAGCACCAGCGCCGCCATATGCAGGCAGTCGAGCCAGGTATCAAGCGCGTCAAACAGCCCTTCTTTATCTTCCTGCATATCTTTATTGTAGGCCAGCGGCAGCCCCTTGAGGGTCATCATCATGCCGGTCAGCGCGCCTTGCACGCGGCCGCATTTACCGCGGATCAGCTCCAGCGCATCCGGGTTTTTCTTCTGCGGCATCAGGGATGAGCCAGAAGTCACGCGGTCAGAAAGCTCAACAAAGCCCGCTTCGCCGGTATTGAAGAAGATCAGATCTTCGGCAAAACGCGACAGGTGGACCATACCGATTGAGGCATCGGACAGCAGTTCCAGTACGTGATCGCGATCGGACACGCTGTCCAGGCTATTGCGGGTCGCCGATGCGAAGCCCAGCCAGCCGGCAAGCTGTTCACGATCGATTTCATAGGCGGTACCCGCCAGCGCTCCGCAGCCCAGCGGGCTGACGTCCAGACGTTTAAGCGCATCCTGCAGACGGCTTTCATCACGCGCCAGCATTTCGACATAGGCCAGACACCAGTGGGCGAACGTCACCGGCTGCGCGCGCTGCAGGTGAGTATAGCCCGGCATGACGGCGTCCTGGTTATTCTCCGCCGTCTCGACCAGCGCGCTTTGTAGCTGACGATTCGCCGACAGCAGTTCCACAACGGTATCTTTGCACCACAGCTTCAGGTCGGTCGCCACCTGGTCATTACGGCTACGCCCGGTGTGCAGCTTTTTGCCCAGCTGGCCGACTTTGTCGATCAGCTTACCTTCCACCCAGCTATGAATATCTTCCGCATCGCTTTCGAGGATCTGCTGCGGGTTAGCCCGCACGTCTTCCAGCAGAATGTTCAGCGCCTCTTCCAGCTGCTGTTGTTCATCAGCAGTCAAAACACCCACCGTCACCAGCGCTTTGGACCAGGCGACAGAGCCAACGATATCCTGCTCCGCCAGGCGATAGTCAAAGCGCAAAGAGTCGTTGAACTGTTTGAACCGCTGATCCGCTGCCTGAGTAAAACGCCCACCCCAAAGTGCCATAACATGCTTCCTTAATATCTTTGAATTTTATTGCCCGGCGGCGCTGCGCTTACCGGGCCGACAAAATGATAAATTGATTATGCCAGAATACGCGTGCCGATCGGCGTGCCGTTAAACAGCGCCGGAAGCTGCTCCGCGTGGCGCCAGGAGGCGATATCGACCGGGCGGCCTAATGTCCGCGCCGCGTCCAGGGCCGCATTCACTTTGACGATCATGCCGTCGGTGATAATGCCCTGCTCGATCAGCTGTTCAGCCTTCTCGGCGGTCATTTCCGCAATGCGCTGCCCTTTGCCATCAAGAATGCCGCTCACGTCAGACAGCAGAATCAGGTCTGCGCCGAGCGTTGCCGCCAGCGCGGTCGCCGCCTGGTCGGCGTTGACGTTCATCAACTCGCCTTCATCGGTGACGCCGATGGAGCTAACGACCGGCATATAACCGCCCGCCAGCAGCGTGTTAATCAGCGCCGGAGAACCCGGCTGAGCGAATCCGACATGACCGAGCTCTTCATCAAGCTGCGTCACTTTGACGCTATCGCCGTCGCCGAGGAATAGCCCAACGGCAGCCAGGCCGTGCTTCTTCGCCCACGCCAGCAGCGTTTTATTGGCAGTTCCCGCCAGCGCGCCGGTAATAATGTCGATCTGATCCGCCGGCGTGACCCGCAGACCGTTTTTCTTATTTACCGGCAGGTTGAGCTGCTTCATGAGCTCATCCACCACGCAGCCGCCGCCGTGCACAATAATCAGCGGGCGCTGATGGGATTCGCGGTAGTTCACCAGCGCCGTAAACAGGCGCTCCAGCGCTTCTTCGCTATCCAGCAGGACGCCGCCGAGTTTGATAATTAAAGGATTCATCATCACACCTTAAATAAGAGACTGCGTCTCAGCGAAGCCGAAACGAATATTAGCGCACTGCACGGCCTGCGCGGCCGCGCCTTTCAGCAGGTTATCTTCCGCCGCCACCACGATGATGTGTTCATCCTGGACCGCAAAACCGATATCACAGAATGGCAGACCCACGACATTTTTCAATGCAGGGACACCTTTATCGTATAAACGTACCAGCGGTTTATCCGCATAGGCCTGCTGGAACACCGCCGCGACCTGCTCTTTGCTCACGCCGGGCTTCAGACGGCAGGTAATGGTCTCCAGAATCCCACGCTTAAAATTGCCCAGATGCGGGGTAAAAATCACATCCGCGCCCAGGTGGGTTGAAATTTCCGGGTGATGACGGTGGTTGAAAACGCCGTAAGGTTGCAGGCTGACTTCGCAGAAGCTATTGCCGATAGAGGCTTTACGCCCGGCGCCGCTGACCCCGCTGGTCGCGTTGATTACCGGCCACTGGTTAAGATCCAGCAGCCCCGCGTCGATCAGCGGTTTTAACGACAGCTGAGCCGCCGTCGGGTAGCAGCCCGGTACGGCGATCAGATTGGCTTCTTTTAGCTTTTCGACGCTCCACTCGGCCAGGCCGTAAACCGCCTGCTCCAGCAGTTCAGGATGCTGATGAGTGAAACCGTAATATTTTTCATAGAAGGCGCCGTCATTCACGCGAAACGCCCCGGAGAGATCGAACACGACGCAGCCAGCGGCGAGGAACTGCGGCGCCAGGTCATGGCTGACCTCGTGCGCGGTAGCCAGAAAAACGACATCGACTCCGGCGCTAAACTCGCTGATATCGGACATCGGCTGCAGCGGCAGATCGACAATGCCTTTCAGCTGCGGATGCAAATCGGAAACTAATTTTCCCGCATCATTGCTTTGCGCGGAGACCGTCAATGCGGTTATGGTCATATGAGGATGGCGATTTACATAGGCCACTAGCTCTGCGCCGGCATAACCGCTGGCGCCCACAATCAGCGTGTTCAACATTGGGGCTCTTCACCTTCTTGCTTACGTATATTTGCCCTGGAAGACCGTTGCCTTCCCCACCCTGCTGAGCCGTAAGAGCATCATCCTTACATTCGATGGGTTTTCTTACGCTCAACGATAATGTATTTTTATTCACAAATAATGCATGAATATTGATACTATCACGACCCGAGGTGTGTCAACAATGAAAAACAAATTACCGCCCTTTATCGAGATTTACCGCGCGCTGATCGCCACACCCTCCATCAGCGCAACCGAAGAGGCGTTGGATCAAAGCAATGAGTCTTTAATCAATTTACTGGCTGGCTGGTTCCGCGATATCGGCTTTAATGTTGAAGTTCAGCCAGTCCCGGACACGCGCAATAAATTCAACCTGCTGGCCAGCAGCGGCCATGGCGCTGGCGGCCTGCTGCTTGCCGGGCACACCGATACCGTCCCGTTTGATGATGGCCGCTGGACCCGCGACCCTTTTACCCTGACCGAGCACGACAATAAGCTGTATGGTCTCGGCACCGCGGATATGAAAGGCTTCTTCGCTTTTATTCTTGACGCCCTGCGCGACGTTGACGTCACTCAGTTGAAAAAGCCGCTCTATATTCTGGCGACGGCCGATGAAGAGACCAGCATGGCCGGCGCCCGCTACTTCGCCGAGACGACCCAGCTGCGACCGGATTGCGCCATTATCGGCGAGCCCACATCGCTGCAGCCGATACGCGCGCACAAAGGCCACATGTCCAACGCGGTTCGCATTCAGGGGCAGTCGGGCCACTCCAGCGACCCGGCACGCGGCGTCAACGCGATTGAATTGATGCACGACGCCATTGGCCGCATCATGCAGCTGCGCGACGACTTAAAAGAGCGTTATCACTATGCCGCCTTTACCGTTCCCTGGCCGACGCTGAATCTCGGCGCCATCCACGGCGGCGATGCCTCCAACCGCATTTGCGCCTGCTGCGAACTGCATATGGATATTCGTCCGCTGCCTGGAATGACGCTCAACGATCTCAACGGGCTGCTGAACGAGGCGCTGGCGCCGGTGAGCGAGCGCTGGCCTGGCCGCCTGACCGTTTCTGAACTGCATCCGCCGATCCCCGGTTACGAATGTCCGCCGGACCATAAACTGGTTGAGGTCGTAGAAAAACTCCTCGGCGCGCAAACCGACGTGGTGAACTACTGTACCGAAGCGCCGTTTATTCAGACCCTCTGCCCGACGCTGGTATTAGGCCCGGGCTCTATCAACCAGGCCCACCAGCCGGATGAGTACCTGGAAACGCGCTTTATTAAGCCGACCCGCGAGCTCATCACTCAGGTGGTCCACCATTTTTGCTGGCATTAAATACGCATCCTCTCGGGCGATTTCATCGACGCGAGAGGGTGACAATTATCACATTTTCATAAGCAACACTTATCAAGCGACCTCCGAGTTAAATTTCGCAAATTGCCGCCATTTATTCGTTTGCTGAAGCGATTTCGCAACAATTGACGTGGGGGTTTTTACGTGGCTTTATAAAAGACGGTTGCTTATCCACTGCTCAAATTATCGAGCGCCGGATATAACAAAATAAAATGAGATGGGGTGTCTGGGGTAACATGAACGAACAATATTCCGCTTTGCGTAGTAATGTCAGTATGCTCGGTAAGGTGCTGGGCGACACCATCAAGGATGCGCTAGGAGAAAACATTCTTGATCGTGTCGAAACTATCCGTAAGTTGTCCAAATCTTCTCGCGCTGGCAATGAAGCCAACCGCCAGGAACTGCTCACCACGTTGCAAAACTTGTCCAACGACGAGCTGCTGCCGGTGGCGCGCGCCTTTAGCCAGTTTCTGAACCTGGCGAATACCGCTGAGCAATACCACAGCATTTCGCCAAAAGGCGAAGCGGCCAGTAATCCTGAAGTGATTGCCCGCACCCTGAGAAAGCTTAAAGAGCAACCCGACCTCAACGAAAACATTATTAAGCAAGCCGTTGAATCCCTGTCGCTGGAACTGGTGCTGACCGCGCACCCGACCGAAATCACGCGTCGTACGCTGATCCATAAGATGGGTGAAATCAACAGCTGCCTGAAGCAGCTCGATAACAACGACATTGCGGACTATGAACGTCATCAGGTCATGCGCCGTCTGCGCCAGCTGATTGCCCAGTCGTGGCACACCGATGAAATCCGCAAACATCGCCCGACCCCGGTGGATGAAGCGAAATGGGGCTTCGCGGTTGTTGAAAATAGCCTGTGGGAAGGCGTGCCAAACTACCTGCGCGAGCTGAATGAACAGCTGGAAGACAACCTGAACTATCGGCTGCCGGTCGACTTTGTTCCGGTTCGCTTTACTTCCTGGATGGGCGGCGACCGCGACGGCAACCCGAACGTGACCGCCGACATTACCCGCCACGTCCTGCTGCTCAGCCGCTGGAAAGCAACCGATCTGTTCCTGAAAGACGTCCAGGTGCTGATTTCCGAGCTATCGATGGTCGAGTGTACCGATGAGCTGCGCGATCTGGCTGGCGCGGAAGGCGCGCAGGAACCCTATCGTTACCTGATGAAAAAGCTGCGCACGCAGCTGATGGAGACGCAGGCCTGGCTGGAAGCGCGCCTGAAAGGGCAGAAACTGCCGAAACCAGCGGGTCTTATCACGCAAAACGAGCAGCTGTGGGAACCGCTTTACGCCTGTTACCAGTCGCTACAAGCCTGCGGTATGGGCATTATCGCCAATGGCGAGCTGCTCGACACCCTGCGCCGCGTAAAAGCCTTTGGCGTACCGCTGGTGCGTATCGATATCCGTCAGGAAAGTACCCGCCACACCGAAGCGCTGGGCGAAATGACCCGCTATCTCGGCATCGGCGACTATGAAAGCTGGTCAGAAGCCGATAAACAGGCCTTCCTGATCCGCGAACTGAACTCCAAACGCCCTCTGCTGCCGCGCCAGTGGGAGCCAAGCGAAGAAACTCGCGAAGTGCTTGAGACGTGCAAAGTGATCGCCGAAGCGCCGCGCGGCTCGATTGCGGCCTACGTGATTTCGATGGCCAAAACGCCGTCTGACGTCCTGGCTGTGCATCTGCTGCTGAAAGAGGCCGGTATCGGCTTCGCGCTGCCGGTCGCCCCGCTGTTCGAAACCCTGGACGACCTGAATAACGCCGACGACGTGATGACCCAGTTGCTGAATATCGACTGGTATCGCGGCTTTATCCAGGGCAAACAGATGGTCATGATTGGCTACTCCGACTCGGCGAAAGATGCGGGGGTTATGGCCGCTTCCTGGGCGCAGTATCAGGCGCAGGACGCCTTAATTAAGACCTGTGAAAAAGCCGGTATTGAGCTGACCCTGTTCCACGGTCGCGGCGGTTCTATCGGTCGCGGCGGCGCGCCGGCGCACGCGGCCCTGCTCTCTCAGCCTCCGGGAAGCCTGAAAGGCGGCCTGCGCGTCACCGAACAGGGCGAGATGATCCGCTTTAAATACGGCCTGCCGGAAGTCACCATCAGCAGCCTGTCGCTCTATACCAGCGCGATTCTGGAAGCCAACCTGCTGCCGCCGCCGGAGCCCAAAGCGCAATGGCGCGACATCATGGCCGAGCTGTCAGACGTCTCCTGCGAGATGTACCGCGGCTACGTGCGTGAAAATAAAGATTTTGTTCCTTATTTCCGTTCCGCAACGCCGGAGCAGGAGCTGGGTAAACTGCCGCTGGGCTCGCGTCCGGCCAAACGTCGCCCGACCGGCGGCGTCGAGTCGCTACGCGCCATTCCGTGGATCTTCGCGTGGACGCAGAACCGCCTGATGCTGCCAGCCTGGCTGGGCGCCGGCGCCGCGTTGCAAAAAGTCGTCGAAGGCGGCAAGCAGAGCGAGCTGGAAAGCATGTGCCGCGACTGGCCGTTCTTCTCGACCCGCCTCGGCATGCTGGAGATGGTCTACTCAAAAGCCGACCTGTGGCTGGCGGAATATTACGATCAGCGTCTGGTGAAACCAGAACTGTGGAAGCTCGGCGAAGAGCTGCGCAAACTGCTGTCCGCCGATATTAACGTGGTGCTGGCCATCGCCAACGACTCCCACCTGATGGCGGACCTGCCGTGGATCGCGGAGTCTATTCAGTTGCGTAATATCTATACCGACCCGCTGAACGTGCTCCAGGCCGAGCTGCTGCACCGTTCGCGTCTGGCAGAAGAGAAAGGCGAAAAACCGGATCCGCGCGTTGAACAAGCGCTGATGGTCACCATCGCCGGCGTCGCGGCAGGTATGCGTAATACCGGCTAGTTCGCCTTAAGAAACCTGTAGCCCGGCTAAGCGTAGCGCGAGCCGGGTTAAAAACCGTAGCTCCGGTAAGCATCGCGTTTACCGGAGCTATTTTTTATTAGTGGTGCAGCATTTCGTCGACAATCTGCTCTTTATGCAGCGCATAAGGATAGTAGGTTGGCCAGTTATCCATCTCTTTCAGCAGCGCTTCCTGGGACTCATTGCCCATAAAGATGTGGAAATGCTGGGACTTGCGTGGCGCGATGGTGTGATCGCTAAACTGAACAAACTTCGGCGCTTTTGAATCCGCCTGCTGGCATTCGAACAGGTAGCGCACGCCTTTTTTACCGGATGCGTAGGTCAGAATTTTGTAACCGGAATAGCTGTACTTACAGGCGTTGACGGTTTTCCCGACGTGAAACTCCATGACGTTATCCTCGATACCAATCTGGTCGACATCGGTAGCGTAGCCCTTCTTATAATATTCCCGATATTCCGCCACGCTTTTACCGGCCTTTTTGGCCTTCTGCTCCAGAACCGGATCTAAATCCCCGTTCAGCAGATAGGGGTTAACCGACTGCCAGATCCCCTCCCAGTCGCTCAGCGCCCTGTCCTTTACGTCCTGGTCAGCAAAAATGCCTTCACTCGCCTTTTGTTCCGCTTCGGTCAGCGCCGGGCCATGACTATGGTGACCGTGGGCAAAAGCCTGGCTGCTCGCCATTACCATGCCAATGCCAAACGCTAGGGCGGAAATCTTTTTGGTCATCACTCTCTCCTGAGTTTATGTTTGCAATAATATGTTACGATATAACATATCAACCAAGTCTTACAATACACTTCGCAGAAAAACCGCGCGGCTTTTCCCCCTGCCAGTTTGTTAGGTATGATGAAAAAAGATCGCATTACGCGGAGAGAGAATGGATAGCGACATTAATCAGGTCATTGATTCTTTTGTTAAAGGCCCGGCGGTCGTGGGAAAGATTCGCTTTTCCACCGAGACCAGGCCGGCTTCTGAGAATGCGCTATGCGTCGATTTTCCGCGCCTCGAAATCATGCTTGCGGGTCAGCTTCACGATCCGGCGATTAAAGCCGATCGCGCCCAGCTCATGCCGCACGATGTGCTGTATATTCCCGCTGGCGGATGGAATGACCCGCAATGGCTGGCGCCCTCCACTCTGCTCACTATCTTATTTGGTAAACAGCAGCTGGAATTCGTCCTGCGCCACTGGGACGGCAGCGCGCTTAACGTGCTGGATAAACAGCAGGTTCCGCGCCGCGGTCCCCGGGTCGGCTCTTTTCTGCTGCAGGCGCTGAATGAAATGCAGATGCAGCCGCGGGAGCAGCACACGGCCCGCTTTATTGTCACCAGCCTGCTCAGCCACTGTGCCGATCTGCTGGGCAGCCAGGTACAAACCTCATCGCGCAGCCAGGCGCTTTTTGAAGCGATTCGTAAGCATATTGACGCCCACTTTGCCGACCCGTTAACCCGGGAGTCGGTGGCGCAGGCGTTTTATCTCTCGCCAAACTATCTATCCCACCTGTTCCAGAAATGCGGGCCAATGGGCTTTAACGAGTATCTGAATCACATCCGCCTGGAGCAGGCCAGAATGCTGTTAAAAGGCCACGATATGAAAGTGAAAGATATCGCCCACGCCTGCGGTTTCGCCGACAGCAACTACTTCTGCCGCCTGTTTCGCAAAAACACCGAACGCTCGCCGTCGGAGTATCGCCGTCAATATCACAGCCAGCTGACGGAAAAAACAGCCCCGGCAAAAAACTAGACTTTTGTGTGTTAAACCTGACTTTTGTGCGCGCTTTTATTCCGGCCTTAATCCGGATGACGGGATAAACGTGATCTAAATCATCCTTACTCATAATGCGTACATTTATCCAGTTTTTGGCAAATTTGTCATCTGGCGACCCGTCGAGTGAAAGCCGTATTCTTACCTCAACGACACTACCGAATTAAGCACTGAGGAAAGCATCATGGAACTCTATCTGGACACCGCAAACGTAGCAGAAGTTGAACGCCTGGCACGTATCTATCCGCTGGCTGGAGTCACCACCAACCCCAGCATTATCGCTGCCGGTAAAACGCCGGTTTGGGATGTTCTGCCGCGCCTGCAAAAAGCCGTCGGCCCGGAAGGTATTTTGTTCGCCCAGACCATGAGCCGCGACGCGCAGGGCATGGTGGAAGAAGCCAAACGCCTGAGCAACGCCGTCCCCGGTATTGTAGTAAAAATTCCGGTGACTGCTGAAGGCCTTGCCGCTATCAAGTTGTTGAAAAAAGAAGGCATCCCTACGCTTGGCACAGCGGTCTACAGCGCCTCTCAGGGTCTGCTGGCCGCGCTCGCTGGGGCAAAATATGTTGCGCCTTACGTGAACCGCGTCGACGCCCAGGGCGGTGACGGCATCCGTATGGTCCAGGAACTGCAATCCCTGCTGGAACTGCATGCGCCGGAAAGCAAAGTGCTGGCCGCCAGCTTTAAGACGCCTCGTCAGGCTCTGGACTGCCTGTTAGCCGGTTGCGAAGCTATTACCCTTCCGTTAGACGTAGCGCAACAAATGCTCGGTACCCCTGCGGTAGAGTCAGCCATTGAGAAGTTTGAGCAGGACTGGAATAACGCCTTTGGAACTCTGAACCTGTAACCCGATCGGCGAGCCGCCCAGGGGGGTGGCATCACGGTCATCCAGGAGGAATAGAAATGGATCGCATTATTCAATCACCCGGTAAGTATATTCAGGGCGCGGACGCAATGACTCGCCTTGGCGGCTACCTCAAACCGCTGGCTGAACGCTGGCTCATCGTTGGCGATAAATTTGTCCTCGGTTTTGCCGAAGAAAAACTGCGTAAAAGCCTGGCGGATGCTGGGCTGGTCGGCGAAATCGCTCCATTTGGCGGTGAATGCTCACACAATGAAATCAATCGCTTGCGTGGTATCGCCGATTCTGCCCAATGCACAGCCGTGCTCGGTATCGGCGGCGGCAAGACGCTGGATACCGCAAAAGCATTAGCACATTTTATGAATCTTCCGGTGGTTATTGCGCCGACGATTGCCTCTACCGATGCGCCGTGCAGCGCACTCTCGGTCATCTATTCCGATGATGGCGAGTTTGATAGCTATCTGATGCTGCCGCGCAACCCGAACATGGTGATTGTTGACACGCAAATCGTTGCTGGGGCCCCGGCACGCCTGCTGGCAGCCGGTATCGGCGATGCGCTGGCGACCTGGTTTGAAGCGCGTGCCTGCTCCCGCAGCGGCGCGACCACCATGGCGGGCGGTAAATGCACCCAGGCGGCGCTGGCGCTGGCTGAACTGTGCTACAACACGCTGATTGAAGAGGGTGAAAAAGCGATGCTGGCGGCAGAGCAGCACGTTGTGACGCCGGCGCTGGAACGGGTGATTGAAGCCAACACCTACCTGAGCGGCGTTGGGTTTGAAAGCGGCGGCCTGGCGGCTGCGCACGCTATCCACAACGGCCTGACCGCGATTCCGGATGCCCATCATTACTACCATGGTGAAAAAGTCGCCTTCGGCACGCTCACGCAGCTGGTTCTGGAAAACGCGCCGGTGGAAGAGATTGAAACGGTGGCAGCGCTGTGCCATAGCGTCGGGCTGCCGATCACCCTGGCGCAGCTGGATATTAAAGCCGATATCCCGGGCAAAATGCGTACCGTGGCGGAAGCCGCCTGCGCGGAAGGTGAAACCATCCACAATATGCCCGGCGGCGCGACGCCGGATCAGGTCTATGCGGCGCTTCTGGTGGCCGACCAGTACGGCCAGCGCTTCCTGCAAGAGTGGGAATAACCCCTCCAGACACGTCCGTCTTTTGACGGACGTGTTCTTTTATGTTCCTTTCACGCCCCATTGCCAGCCAAAACGATGTGTTTTATAGTGCGATTTTCCTTTGGGTGAATCGTAGATATGCAGTCATCAGATCGAAGAATGAGCATTTACGCCATTCTGCAACTGGACAAAAAAGTCGTCGTTAATGAACTCGCCGACAAGTTCGGCGTCACCAAAATGACCATCCGTCGCGACCTCTCTTTCTTTGAAAAACAAGGCATTGTAAAAACAACCTACGGCGGAGCCTATTTAACCAGCGGCGCCAGCGTCGAGCCCAGCTTTCAGCTAAAATCGATACAAATGGTCGATGATAAGCACCTGATTGGCCAGAAAGCCGCCGGGCAGGTTGAGGACGGCGACACGATCATTATCGACTGTGGCACCACGCCACTGGCGCTCGCCCAGTTTATTTTCGATAAAAAAATCATGGTGATAACCAACTCCGTTCCGGTAGTTAATCTACTGAAAGGAAGAAAAAATATAAAATTGATCGTGGCGCCTGGCGAATATGAAGATGACAGCCAGGGGATGATCTCTTTCAGCACCGCCGACTTCTTTCGTCATATCCACGCCGACAAGGTTTTCCTCAGTACTCAAGGCGTCAACGAACTCGGTGAGTTAACGGTACCAAAAATGACCGACGCCCACGTCAAGCAAGCGCTGATGCGCGCCGGGCGGCAAAAAATCCTGCTGGCGGACAGAAGTAAATTTGGTCAAACGTTCCTTGCGGGCCATGGTCGTCTGGCCGACTTTGACCTCGTTATCAGCCAGACCGGCCTGCCCCCTGATACCCTTTCTCTGATGAAGACGCAAAACGTACCGCTGCTGCTGGCTGATAGACACCTCTGATTGCTCAGGCGCCTGGTTTTATCGATCGTACAAGTGTTTCAGCAGGATGCTTTTAAGGAATAACCAGAACACGCGGCGCCGAATAATATGCTTCGACGCCGCAAAGAAAAGAGAGAATAGAAGGAAGCCTGCTTACGCCGGGCGCACGCCCAGCGTGTGGCAAATCGCGTAGCTCATTTCCGCGCGGTTCAGGGTATAGAAGTGGAAATCCTTCACCCCTTCGCGGCTTAGAATCTTCACCATATCCATGGCGATATTCGCCCCTACCAACTGGCGGGTTTCGGCGTCATTATCCAGACCTTCAAACATTTTCGCCATCCACGTCGGGATACGCACGTTGGTCATATCGGCGAATTTTTTCGCCTGCTTAAAATTAGAGACCGGCAAAATACCTGGAATAATTTCGACGTCGATACCTGCGGAGACGCAGCGGTCGCGGAAACGCAGGTAGCTTTCCACATCAAAGAAAAACTGGGTAATCGCGCGATTGGCGCCAGCGTCGACCTTGCGCTTCAGATTAAGCAGGTCAGCCTGCGCGCTTTTAGCTTCAGGATGGACTTCCGGATAAGCCGCGACGGAAATATCAAAGTCCCCAACCTCTTTCAGCAGCGTGACCAGGTCGACCGCATACATATCCGGCTTACCGCTCCCCGGCGGCAGGTCGCCACGCAGCGCAACGATATGGCGAATCCCGCTATCCCAGTAATCTTTGGCAATGGTACGCAGCTCATCACGGCTGGCATCGATACAGGTCAGATGCGGTGCGGCTTCCAGACCAGTACGATCTTTAATGCCTTTGATAATGCTATGGGTGCGATCACGTTCACCGGAGTTGGCGCCGTAGGTCACGGAGACAAACTTCGGCTTCAGGCTGCTCAGGCGATCGATGGATTTCCAGAGGGTTTGCTCCATTTCACTGGTGCGCGGCGGAAAGAATTCAAAAGAGACGTTAATCTGGCCCTGTACTTCCGCCAGGCTCTGATTCAGGGCTTCCCGCTGATTGGCGTGAAAAAAGCTCATACCTTACCTCATCAATCGCATTTTATTGTTTGTTGTGTCGCGAACTTCTATACGTTTAGACGTCCAGATGTAAAAATGACGGAAAAGAGCACCGGCGTCAATAGAAAAATCAGCGTAAACAGTGAGGAATATTCAGACAAGATGAAATTAATTCAAGTCGCATTCGCTAAAGTAATGATTTTTCAAGGACTGCTATCACCCTTTCCCGTAACCCCTCATTTGCGGGCATTGTGACCACGCCCAGCCTAAGCGGAAGCTGCTGGCTGGCATCACGCAGAGAACAAAAAACCACCCCCTGACGCTGGATAGCGGAAAATGATGCCGGCAGGAGGATCATGCCTTCTCCGCGCGCAATGCGCGCCAGCAGAACATCATGCTCGGCGGGCTCCTCCACGTAAGCGGGCGAATAGCCTGCCCGATCAAAAATACGTCGCGTATAGTCAAAAAAATCGGGATTACGCTCGCGTCTAAACCAGAACAGCGGCCGATGATTGAGCGCGCTTAACGCCAGGTCCGCCGTGGCGGCCTCCGGCCAGGATGCGGGTAACGCAGCGATGAGCGGCTCCTGGTAAGACAAAGGATGCAGGTGAAGCCCCTCGGTATTCAGCGGCAGCGCCACCAGCGCCGCATCCAGCTTGCCCTTTCGCACCAGCCGGGTCAGCGCCGGTGATGACTGACGAGTGATATGCAAAGCGCCGGTCTGTTCCCCCAGAGCGGATTCCGCGGCGGCGAAAACGCCCTGTTCAAAGGCCGTCGTCAGCCCCAGTCGCAGAAGCTGCTGCGCAGGCGCCGAGAGCTGGCTCAGCGCCGCCAGGGTGTGCTCCTGAAGCGCCAGCAGCGGCCGAATGATGTCCAGCACCCGTCTTCCCTCATCGGTAAGGATCAGGCCTTTGGTATGGCGTAAAAAGAGCGTCACTCCCAGCAGCGTTTCCAGATGACGAATGTGACGGCTCAGCGGCGGCTGCGAGATAAAGAGCCGCTCTGCGGCCCGGCTGATGTTATTTTCCTCCGCCACCACGGCAAAGTAACGCAGCAGGCGAATATCGAGGGTATGTAAGCGTGAATTTGTCATGCTTAAAAGGTATCACGAAAAGGGTATTACTCAAGTCCGCTAAACTTCCCTAACCTTCCTCGTAACGCATAATCACACCGAGGAATAGGCTATGAGCAGCGAACGTTATACTACCGGACAAGAAATGCTACAGCGCGTGGACGGCAAAGGCGGCGATGCCGTCGTCAACAGCCTGAAAGATATCGCCCCCGATTTCGCCCGCTATCTGATTGAGTTCCCCTTCGGCGATATTTACGCCAGGCCGGGACTCGATTTACGCAGTCGTGAAATAGCCACCATCGCCGCGCTCACGGCGCTCGGCAACGCCGCGCCGCAGCTAAAAGTGCATATTGCCGCCGGGTTAAATGTCGGGCTGACGCAGGAAGAGATTACGGAAGTTATCATGCAGATGGCGGTCTATGCCGGATTCCCGGCGGCTCTGAACGGTCTGTTTGCCGCCAAAGACGTTTTCGCGGCGCACTAGAGCGAAAAGACCAGGCGTCGCCTGGTCTTGTATTTATGGCTACAGCAGCTGCGCCAGGCGGTTGATATCCGACTGAATCGCCCCGGCGGTCACATCGCGACCGGCGCCCGGACCGCGGATCACCAGCGGATTATCGCGATACCAGCGGCTCTCAATGGCAAAGACGTTATCACACGGCAGCAGCGCCGCCAGCGGGTGCTCTTCGCGCACCGCTTCCACGCCGACGCGGGCTTTACCATTGGCGTCAAAACGCGCGACGTAGCGCAGCACCAGGCCCATCTCGCGCGCCGCTTCCAGACGCTGCAGCATCTGGTCGTTCAGCGCTTCACCGTTCTCGAAGAAGTGATCAACAGAGCCCTCTTCGCAGTGGGCAGGCACCAGGGACTCCACGCGCACCTGATCCGGTTCGATGTCGTAACCCGCCTCACGCGCCAGAATCACCAGCTTACGCATAACGTCTTTCCCGGAGAGATCGACGCGCGGGTCCGGCTCCGTCAGTCCTTGTTGCCAGGCCTGATCGACCAGGTCAGTAAACGGCACGGTACCATCAAACTGCAGGAACAGCCATGAGAGGGTGCCGGAGAAAATACCGCTCAGCGCCAGAATGGTATCGCCGCTATCAATCAAATCGCGCACCGTGTGGTTGACCGGTAAACCGGCGCCGACGGTGGCGTTGTACAGCCAGTGGCGCCCGGTCTTCTCGAACGCGTCGTGGATCTGGCGATACTTACTGCTGCTACTGGCGCCAGCCAGCTTATTCGCGCTGATAACGTGGAAGCCGTGGCTGGCGAAATCCAGGTACTGGTCGGCCAGCTGCGCGCTGGCGGTCACGTCCAGCACCACAAGATCATCGTACGGATGCGCGCGCATCCACAGGAACAGCGACTCTTCATCCTGTTCAATCGCTTCATCATTAAAGAACGCCAGCGCACGACTGGCGTCGAGGCCTTCATAATTGAGCAGGCTGCGGCGGCTATCCACGACCCCGGCAAGAATAAATTCAAAACCGGTACGAGCGGAGAGCGTCGTCTGCTCGCGAGCGAACAACTCCAGCCAGCGGGAGCCGATATTGCCTTTGCCAAACAGCACCAGGCCAATGCGTTTTTCCGCGCGGAACAACGACTGATGCAGCCCCTGAATAAGGCTTTCCGTCGGCCCGGCGCGCAGCACCGCGACCAGGCTGATGCCCTCTTCTGATTGCCAGGTAAACTCTACCGGCTGGCCTTTCAGCTGCTGCCAGAAACGGTGGCAGTGCAGCGGATTACGGGTCACGCCAGCGCCAACCATCGCCACCAGCGCCAGCTTCTGACGCAGACGCAGCTCGCCCGGCAGCCCCGCTTCGTCCAGCAGCTTCAGCGCGCTGTCGGCCACTTCAGAGGTGTAGCAGAACTGCAGCAGCTTACGGTCGGCGTGTACGCCAACCGCCAGCGGCCGCAGCTGGGCGCGTTTTAAAATGGCGTCCAGCTCTTTATGCGCCAGTTTGAAATCCTGACCGCCGGGCACCTGGAACTCAATCAGGCAAACATCGTCATGGCTGGTGACGATGCGCGCCCCGGTACCGGAAGCCAGCACGCGTTCGATGCGCGTAGAGCCCTGATCCGGGGTGTAGCTACAGCGTAATTGTAAATCGATATCGCTGCCGGAGACCGGCTGCAGCGTACGGGCATGCAGCACCGGCGCCGCCAGGCGGGCCAGCTCGCTGGCTTCATCCAGGCGCAGCAGCGGCAGCAGGCAGGCGTCTTTCACTTTCCGCGGATCCGCGCTGTAAACCCCGGCTACGTCGCTCCAGATAGTGACGCGAGACGCCCCGGCCAGCGCGCCGATTTGGGTGGCGGAATAATCAGAACCATTACGCCCCAGCAGAACGGTTTCCCCGGCGTTGTTACGCGAGATAAAGCCGGTCACCACCAGGCGTTTGTTCGGGTGCTGCGCCATCAGCTGCTGCAAAAGCGGATAGGAGAGGCCTTCATCCACCTGCGGCTGCGGGGAGCGCTCGGCGCGTAAGAAGCTACGCGCATCCAGCCAGGCGGCCTCTACGCCGAGATGGTTCAGCACCGCCGCCATCAGGCGGGCCGACCAGACTTCGCCGTGACCGACGACTTCGGCATATACCGCGTCAGTGACGCCGCCATCCAGCAGCCCGGCAAGACGCTCAAGATCCTGAATAAACGTGGCGATCAGCGTATCGGCAGCGTCTGGCGACAGCAGTCCAGAAATGAGATCCATCTGATAACGACGGAGCGATTGTTGCACCTGATGCGCAGAGAGGCGATCGGTCTGGCTGAGCTTCAGCCAGCTGATCAACTGGTTGGTGGTACTGCCGGCGGCAGAGACGACCATCATATCGCCCGCCTGCGAATACTCCGTCATGATACCCGCGACGCGCAGGTAACATTTCGCATCCGCTAAACTACTCCCACCAAATTTGTGCAGCTGACGACCCTTCGCCCCTGCCTGCGCAATCACACTCATGTTTATTCCTCGTTTGCTGCCCGGAAGCCATTTTCCAGGTCGGCAATTAAATCTTCACCATCTTCAATACCGGTCGAAATCCGCAGAAGCGTTTCTGAGATCCCGGCGGCCGCACGCGCTTCAGGCGCCATGCCCGCATGGGTCATCGTCGCGGCGTGGGAAATCAGACTTTCCACGCCGCCCAGCGATTCCGCCAGCGTAAACAGCGATAGCCCGCTCAGGAAACGACGCAGCGTCTGCTCATCGCCATCCAGCTCGAAGCTTAACATCGCCCCAAAACCTTTTTGCTGACGCGCCGCAATCTCATGCCCCTGGTTTTCCGGCAGGGACGGATGGTACAGTTTTTTCACCAGCGGCTGGGTTTTCAGATAGTCGACAATCGCCAGCGCGTTGCGCTGAGCCACTTCCATACGCGGAGAGAGTGTACGTAAGCCGCGCAGCAGCAAATAGCTATCAAACGCTCCGCCGGTGACGCCGATATTATTCGCCCACCATGCCAGTTCGGTGACGGTCGCCGGATCTTTGGCGATAACCACCCCGGCCACCACATCAGAGTGGCCGTTCAGATATTTGGTGCATGAATGCAACACCAGATCGGCCCCCAGCGCCAGCGGATTCTGCAAAGCCGGGCTCAGGAAGGTGTTATCCACCACGCTGACCGCTCCGGCCTCACGCGCCAGACCGCAGATTTTCGCAATATCCACAACTCTCAGCAATGGATTACTTGGGCTTTCGACCAGAACCAGCTTCGGTTTTTCCGCCAGCGC
Source organism: Klebsiella grimontii (assembly GCF_900200035.1). GTDB lineage: Bacteria > Pseudomonadota > Gammaproteobacteria > Enterobacterales > Enterobacteriaceae > Klebsiella > Klebsiella grimontii. The sequence goes on along the minus strand of NZ_FZTC01000006.1, from coordinate 75,757 downwards.
GGCGCTCAGCGCCTGTTCGTCGTTTTGATCGACAAACAGCACGCGATAGCAGCCGCGCTTCGCCAGGCTATCAAACAGGCGGTAGCTGCCGCCGTAGCAGTCGTGCGGCGCCACCAGCAGATCGCCCGGCTTCAGGAATACGGTGGTGACCAGCAAAATGGCCGACATGCCGGTGTTGGTCAGAACCGCCCCCGCGCCGCCCTCCAGCTCCGCCAGCGCACGCTGCACCACATCACGGGTCGGGTTACCGCGACGAGAGTAGTCGTGGGCGCGAGGTTCGTTAAATCCGGTGAAGTTATAGGTGCTGGAGAGATGAATGGGCGGGACAACGCAACCGTACTGCTCGTCGTCATTTAAACCGCTACGCACTGCGATGGTGGCCTGTTTACGCGTCATGTTGGGGAGTTCCTGGGCTGAGTCGGTGAAAAGTCAGGCACCAGAGTAATCATTGTTATAATAGACGTCAATACATCTGGACATCTAAACTTCTTTGCGTATAGATTGAGCAAACTGGAAATAGCCGTTAAAATTATATGCATTAGCGCACATCCGTAGCGGCTTGTTTGGTGTCAGACGCGCCCCTCTACGGTAAACTACGCGTAATTATGGCCAGGACTCGCGTTCAGGCCCTTAACTAATGAATAGAGGATTAAAGGTAACTCATGGCTGAATGGAGCGGCGAATATATCAGCCCATACGCTGAGCACGGTAAGAAGAGTGAGCAAGTAAAGAAAATTACGGTTTCCATTCCTCTGAAGGTGTTAAAAATCCTCACCGATGAACGCACGCGTCGTCAGGTGAATAACCTGCGTCACGCGACCAACAGCGAACTGCTGTGCGAAGCGTTCCTGCATGCCTTTACCGGTCAACCGTTGCCTAACGATGAAGACCTGCGTAAAGAGCGCAGCGATGAAATCCCGGAAGCGGCGAAAGAGATTATGCGCGAGCTGGGCATCGACCCGGATACGTGGGAATACTAAAACCATAAAAAAAGCAGAAGAAATCTTCTGCTTTTTTTGCGCGGTTGCGCGCGAGAGACAAAAAAGCCGCCCTGAGGCGGCTTCTTCAGCAAATTACTTGCTGGTACCCGGTACGCTGAAGCGCTTGTTGAAGCGGTCAACACGACCACCGGTAGCAACATCACGCTGTTTGCCAGTGTAGAACGGGTGGCATTTACCGCACACGTCGAGGTTCAGGTCGTGACCTACGGTAGAACGGATTTTCATGACGTTACCGCAAGAGCAGGAAGCAGTAACTTCTTCGTATTTCGGATGAATATCTTTTTTCATGGGAGAACCTCAGTTAAGGCCGCGTCGCTCTTCCAGCCCTAACGCCAGACACCACGCGATGTTAATAATTTCCCGGTGCGATTGCGCAAAGCGAAATTGCCGGGTAATAGATTTTGATGCCGCACAAAGCGCATCAAAGGCGGCGAATCATACAGAATTTGACCAGCATATGCAAACTGATCCGCGAGCCCTTATCACAATGTGTATACTAAGCCGCCAGATTTCAAGTCAGGAAGATTAAATGCCCGTCGCTCACGTTGCCCTGCCCGTTCCGCTGCCCCGCACTTTTGACTATTTGCTGCCTGACGGCATGCCGGTCAAAGCGGGCTGTCGCGTGCGCGTCCCGTTCGGCAAACAGGAGCGGATAGGTATCGTAACGGCGGTCAGTGAGCGCAGCGAACTGCCGCTCGACGAACTCAAGCCGGTGGCTGAAGTCCTCGACGCCGAGCCGGTCTTCTCCTCTTCGGTCTGGCGGCTGCTGCTGTGGGCGGCGGACTACTACCATCATCCCATCGGCGATGTGCTGTTTCACGCGCTACCGATCATGCTGCGCCAGGGGAAACCCGCCAGCGCGGCGCCAATGTGGTACTGGTTTGCCACCGAACAGGGGCAAGCGGTTGATATCAATAGCCTTAAGCGCTCACCGAAACAGCAGCAGGCGCTGGCGGCGCTGCGTCAGGGGAAGATCTGGCGCCATCAGGTCGCCGAACTGGAATTTAACGACGCCGCCCTGCAGGCGCTGAGGGGTAAAGGCCTGGCGGAACTGGCCAGCGAAGCGCCGGCCATCACCGACTGGCGCGCAGGCTTCTCGGTACCCGGCGAGCGCCTGCGTCTTAACACCGAACAGGCCACCGCCGTGGGCGCGATCCACAGCGCCTCGGACAGCTTTTCCGCCTGGCTGCTGGCCGGGATCACCGGCTCGGGCAAAACGGAAGTGTATCTGAGCGTCCTTGAAAACGTGCTGGCGCAGGGTCGCCAGGCGCTGGTGATGGTGCCGGAAATCGGCCTGACGCCGCAGACTATCGCGCGTTTCCGCCACCGTTTTAACGCCCCGGTGGAAGTGCTGCACTCCGGGCTGAACGACAGCGAACGCCTCTCCGCGTGGCTAAAAGCCAAAAACGGCGAAGCGGCGATTGTGATCGGTACCCGCTCGTCGCTGTTTACCCCGTTTAAAGACCTCGGTGTGATCGTTATCGACGAAGAGCACGACAGCTCTTACAAACAGCAGGAGGGCTGGCGCTATCACGCTCGCGATCTGGCGGTCTGGCGCGCCCATAGCGAGCAAATCCCGATTATCCTCGGCTCGGCGACCCCGGCGCTGGAGACGCTCTATAACGTCCGCCAGGGCAAGTATCGCCAGCTGAAGCTGACCAAACGAGCGGGCAACGCGCGTCCGGCTCAGCAGCACGTCCTGGATTTAAAAGGCCAGCAGCTGCAGGCCGGACTGTCTCCGGCGCTGATTGGCCGTATGCGCCAGCATCTGCAGGCCGATAACCAGGTGATCTTGTTTCTGAACCGTCGCGGCTTCGCGCCGGCGCTGCTGTGTCACGACTGCGGCTGGATAGCGGAGTGTCCGCGCTGCGACAGCTACTACACGCTGCACCAGGCCCAGCATCATCTGCGCTGCCACCACTGCGACAGCCAGCGCCCGATTCCGCGCCAGTGCCCCTCCTGCGGTTCGACGCATCTGGTACCGGTCGGTTTGGGGACCGAACAGCTTGAGCAGGCCCTGGGACCGCTGTTTCCCGATATCCCGATTTCCCGAATTGACCGCGATACCACCAGCCGCAAAGGCGCGCTTGAACAATATCTTGCCGACGTCAATCGCGGCGGCGCGCGCATTCTTATCGGCACCCAAATGCTGGCGAAGGGGCACCACTTCCCGGATGTCACCCTGGTTTCCCTGCTGGACGTCGATGGCGCGCTGTTTTCCGCCGATTTCCGCTCGGCGGAACGCTTCGCTCAGCTCTACACCCAGGTTTCAGGCCGCGCAGGCCGGGCGGGCAAACAAGGCGAGGTGATCCTGCAGACCCACCACCCGGAGCACCCGCTACTGCAAACGCTGCTTTATAAAGGATACGACGCGTTTGCCGGGGAGGCGCTGGCGGAACGGCAGAGCATGCAGCTGCCGCCGTGGACCAGCCACGTGCTGATTCGCGCCGAAGATCATAACAACCAGCAGGCGCCGCTTTTTTTACAGCAGCTGCGCAATCTGCTGCAGGCCAGCCCGCTGGCCGATAAGAAACTGTGGGTGCTCGGGCCGGTTCCGGCGCTGGCGCCAAAGCGCGGCGGCCGCTGGCGCTGGCAAATTCTCCTCCAGCATCCGTCGCGCGTTCAGCTGCAGCATATCGTCAGCGGAACGCTGGCGTTGATTAACACGCTGCCGGAAGCGCGAAAAGTGAAATGGGTTCTGGACGTCGATCCTATTGAAGGTTAAGGCTTCTCTTGCGAGGCGGATCGAAAAATTCAACCGTCATCACGTTTTTCATGAAAATTCTGTAACTCTCTGGATGTACTATCTGTTAAAAATGTTGCTGATGTCAGAACGCCAGGGATGTGTCTGCGCCAGTCAGCGAGGAGAAATCAGGTGAAGCCCAAAAAACAGGTCGTTGCCGCCACTATGAAAGACGTTGCCCAAAAGGCAAACGTTTCCACGGCAACCGTATCCCGAGCGTTAATGAACCCCGATAAGGTTTCGCAGAGCACCCGTAACCGGGTTGAGCAGGCCGCGCTTGAAGTCGGCTATTTACCGCAATCGCTCGGGCGCAATATGAAGCGCAACGAGTCGCGCACCATCCTGGTGATTGTGCCGGATATCTGCGACCCCTTCTTCAGCGAGATCATTCGCGGTATTGAAGTCACCGCCGCGGAGCAAGAGTACCTGGTGCTGATCGGCGATTGCGCCCACCAGAACCGTCAGGAAAAGACCTTTATCGACCTGATCATTACCAAGCAGATCGATGGCATGCTGCTGCTGGGCTCCCGATTACCCTTCGATGCGGGCGTGGAAGAGCAGCGCAATCTGCCGCCGATGGTGATGGCCAATGAATTCGCTCCCGAGCTGGAGCTGCCGACGGTCCATATCGATAACCTCACCGCCGCGTTTAACGCCGTGAACTATCTGCACGAGCTGGGGCACCGCCGTATCGGCTGTATCGCCGGCCCGGAAGAGATGCCGCTGTGCCATTACCGCCTGCAGGGCTATGTCCAGGCGCTGCGTCGCAGCGGGATAACCGTCGATCCGCACTATATCGCCCGCGGCAACTTTACCTATGAAGCCGGCGCCAGCGCGCTGGAACAGCTGCTGGCGCTGCCGGTACCGCCGACGGCTATTTTCTGCCATAGCGATATTATGGCGCTGGGCGCATTATCGCTGGCGAAGCGTCGCGGCCTGAAAGTTCCTGAAGATCTGTCTATTATTGGTTTTGATAACATCTCTTTGTCTGAATTTTGCGATCCGCCATTGACGACCGTCGCGCAACCACGTTTTGATATTGGCCGCGAAGCGATGCTGCTTTTGCTGGACCAACTGCACGGTCATAACGTCAGCAGCGGTTCACGATTACTTGACTGCGAGCTTATCGTTCGCGGCAGTACACGCAAAATCCGAACATAACCACCAGGCTTTCGGGCCTGCTCTTCTGGTCAAAGCCCCGCCGCTTAAGTAACATGGCGGGCTGAAAAACGAATAAGACAGCGAAACGATAGTGGCACAACGAGATTATGTACGCCGCAGCCAACCGGCTTCTTCGCGGCGCAAAAAGAGCAATACGCGAAGCTCAAGGAACAAACAAGGCGGCCTTTCGGCGGTTTCACCGACTATGGTGGCCATCGCCGCGGCAGTGCTGGTGGCCTTTATCGGTGGACTGTACTTCATCACTCACCATAAGAAAGAAGAAGCTGAAGCGCTGCAGAACCGCCAGGCCGCGGGCAACGGCCTGCCGCCGAAGCCGGAAGAGCGTTGGCGCTATATTAAAGAGCTGGAAAGCCGTCAGCCCGGGGTACGCGCGCCTACGGAACCCACGGCGGGCGGCGAAGTCATGAAGCCGGAGCAGCTGACGGACGAGCAGCGCCAGCTGCTGGCGCAGATGCAGGCCGATATGCGTCAGCAGCCAACGCAGCTGACCGAAGTGCCGTGGAATGAACAAACCCCGGCGCAGCGCCAGCAAACCTTGCAGCGTCAGCGTTTAGCTCAGCAGCAGGTACAGCAACAACAGCTCGCGCAGGCCCAGCAGCAGACGCAGGTACAGCAACCGCGAACCCAGCCGCGGGTCGTCGAGCAGCCGAAGCCGGTACAACAGCAGCCGAGGCAGACGGCGTCTAATCAGCAGCCGTACCAGGACCTGCTGCAAACGCCAGCGCATACCAGTACCGCGCAGCCTAAAGCCCAGGCCGCCGCGCCGGTAACCCGCGTAGAAGAAGCGCCGAAAACCGCCGCGACGGAGAAAAAAGACGATCGCAGCTGGATGATCCAGTGCGGCTCCTTTAAAGGCGCTGAGCAGGCGGAAACCGTGCGCGCGCAGCTGGCGTTTGAAGGCTTCGCCTCGCACATCACCACCAATAACGGCTGGAATCGCGTGGTGATTGGGCCGCTGAAAGGCAAAGAAAACGCCAGCAATATGATTGAACGGCTGAAAATGGCCGGACACGCAAACTGCATTCGTCTCGCCGCCAGGGGTTGAAACCCTCAAAATCCCCCCCATCTATAATTGCATTCTGCCCCGCGTAAACCGCGGGGCCCCTATTCCGCTTTTGCAACCAAGGGGTCTGCTCGTGACTACAATTGTAAGTGTTCGCCGTAACGGCCATGTCGTTATTGCCGGTGATGGCCAGGCCACGCTGGGCAACACCGTAATGAAAGGCAACGTGAAAAAAGTGCGCCGCCTGTATAACGACAAAGTGATTGCCGGCTTTGCGGGCGGCACCGCTGACGCCTTCACGCTGTTCGAACTGTTTGAACGTAAGCTGGAAATGCATCAGGGCCACCTGGTAAAGGCCGCCGTTGAGCTGGCGAAAGACTGGCGTACCGACCGGATGCTGCGCAAGCTCGAAGCGCTGCTGGCGGTGGCTGACGAAAACGCCTCGCTCATCATCACCGGTAACGGCGACGTGGTGCAGCCAGAAAACGATTTGATTGCTATCGGCTCCGGCGGTCCCTACGCCCAGGCCGCGGCTCGCGCCCTGCTGGAAAATACCGATATGGGCGCACGCGATATCACAGAGAAAGCGTTGAGTATTGCAGGTGATATCTGCATTTATACCAACCACTTCCATACCATCGAAGAATTGACCTCCAAAGCGTAAGGATCTCCCATGTCTGAAATGACCCCACGCGAAATTGTCAGCGAACTGGACAAACACATTATCGGCCAGGACGCAGCCAAGCGCTCCGTCGCCATCGCTCTGCGTAATCGCTGGCGTCGTATGCAGCTCAACGAAGAGCTGCGTCACGAAGTCACGCCAAAAAACATTCTGATGATCGGCCCGACCGGCGTCGGTAAAACGGAAATCGCCCGCCGTCTGGCAAAGCTCGCCAATGCGCCGTTCATCAAGGTCGAAGCGACGAAATTCACTGAAGTCGGCTATGTTGGTAAGGAAGTGGACTCCATCATCCGCGATCTGACCGATGCGGCGATCAAAATGGTGCGCATGCAGTCCATCGACAAAAACCGCTATCGTGCGGAAGAGCTGGCGGAAGAGCGCATCCTTGACGTGCTGATCCCGCCGGCGAAAAACAACTGGGGCCAGGCTGAACAGCCTCAGGAACCCTCCGCCGCGCGCCAGTCTTTCCGTAAAAAACTGCGCGAAGGTCAGCTCGATGATAAAGAGATTGAGATCGATCTCGCGGCTGCGCCGATGGGCGTTGAAATCATGTCCCCTCCGGGCATGGAAGAGATGACCAGCCAGCTGCAGTCCATGTTCCAGAATCTGGGCGGCCAGAAGCAAAAACCGCGTAAGCTGAAAATTAAAGACGCGATGAAGCTGCTGATTGAAGAAGAGGCGGCGAAGCTGGTCAACCCGGAAGAGCTGAAGCAGGATGCCATCGACGCCGTTGAGCAGCACGGTATCGTGTTTATCGACGAAATCGACAAAATCTGTAAGCGCGGCGGCAACTCCTCCGGCCCTGACGTATCCCGTGAAGGCGTACAGCGCGACCTGCTGCCGCTGGTTGAAGGCTGCACCGTCTCCACCAAGCACGGCATGGTGAAAACCGATCACATTCTGTTTATCGCCTCCGGCGCGTTCCAGGTCGCCAGCCCGTCTGACTTAATCCCGGAACTGCAGGGCCGTCTGCCGATTCGCGTTGAGCTGAAAGCGCTGACCACCCACGACTTCGAGCGTATTTTGACCGAGCCGAACGCGTCCATCACCGTGCAGTATAAAGCGCTGATGGCGACCGAAGGCGTCAATATCGAATTCACGGAAGAGGGTATCAAGCGTATCGCTCAGGCCGCATGGCAGGTCAACGAAACCACCGAGAACATTGGTGCCCGTCGTCTGCATACCGTGCTGGAGCGTCTGATCGAAGACATCTCCTACGACGCCAGCGAAATGAACGGCCAAACCGTCACCATCGATGCGGAATATGTCGGTAAGCATCTGGATGTTCTGGTGGCAGATGAAGATCTGAGCCGTTTTATCTTATAATCCGGTTCAATATATTTTCATCACACTAGATGGGGCTATAGATACCCTACTAATTTGAGTTGCAGGACAAAACGGTTAACCGTTTGAACAGCGCTTGCGCTGGTCCCGAAGGCCGAATCATGCGGCAAGGGAATTCATCCCCAGGAGTGTGCATAAGTACATGACTGGGGTGAATCAGCGTAGCCTACGTATCTGCAGCTTGAAGTATGAAGGGTAGAGCCCCATTTTTTATTGGCCGGGACTTATGACCGAACACGCAATCACTCGCACCCAGGCCTGGCTGGAAAGCCTGCGCCCAAAAACGTTACCTCTGGCCTTTGCCGCCATCATTGTCGGCTCCGCGCTTGCCTGGCATCAGGGCAGTTTCGATCCCTGGGTTGCGCTGCTGGCCATCATTACCGCCGGTTTATTACAAATCCTCTCCAATCTGGCCAACGATTATGGCGACGCGATAAAAGGCAGCGATAAACCTGACCGTATCGGCCCGCTGCGCGGTATGCAGAAAGGCGCCATTACCCAGGCGCAGATGAAACGCGCGTTGATTCTCACCGTGGCGCTGATTTGTCTCTCCGGCCTGGCGCTGCTGTTCCTGTCCTGGCAAACCATGGCCGATTTTATCGGTTTTATGGTCCTCGGCGGGCTCGCGATCGTGGCCGCCATTACCTATACCGTCGGCACTCGCCCTTACGGCTACATCGGTCTTGGCGATATCTCCGTGCTGGTGTTCTTCGGCTGGCTTAGCGTCGTCGGGAGCTGGTACCTGCAGGCGCACAGCGTTGAGGCGGTCATTTTCTTACCCGCCACCGCCTGCGGCCTGCTGGCGACGGCGGTGCTGAATATTAACAACCTGCGCGATATCGACAGCGATCGCGAAAACGGTAAAAACACCCTCGCCGTGCGCCTGGGGCCGGTTAACGCTCGCCGCTATCACGCCTGCCTGCTGTTTGGCGCGCTGCTGTGCCTGGCGCTGTTTAACCTGATCTCGCTGCATAATCCGTGGGGCTGGCTGTTCCTGCTGGCGACGCCGCTGCTGGTTAAGCAGGCGCGTTATGTGATGCGCGAGCGCGACCCCGTCGCCATGCGTCCAATGCTCGAAAGAACGGTTAAAGGGGCGCTGCTGACCAACCTGCTGTTTGTTATCGGAATTATTTTCAGCAGGCTTGCGGCTTAACTGACAAATATCAATTAACAATTGATGATTTTGCCAACAGCATGATTCACGCGATATACTGAAAATTCTCGCAGCAACTGAACGTTAAGCCTATGAAATACGATACTTCCGAGCTTTGTGACATCTACCAGGAGGATGTCAACGTCGTGGAACCTCTGTTCTCCAACTTTGGGGGGCGCTCGTCGTTTGGTGGACAAATCATCACGGTAAAATGTTTCGAGGATAACGGGTTGCTCTACGATATGCTCGAACAGAACGGCCGTGGTCATGTCCTGTTGGTTGACGGCGGTGGTTCCGTTCGACGCGCATTGATTGACGCTGACCTGGCGCGTCTGGCCGTACAAAACGAGTGGGAAGGGCTGGTCGTCTATGGCGCGGTGCGTCAGGTTGACGATCTGGAAGAGCTGGATATCGGTATCCAGGCGCTGGCCGCCATCCCCGTCGGAGCCGCAGGTGAAGGAATCGGCGAAAGCGACGTGCGCGTCAACTTCGGCGGCGTCACCTTCTTTTCCGGCGACCATCTCTACGCCGATAATACCGGGATTATCCTTTCCGAGGATGCCCTGGATATCGAGTAGCGTCCCGCACATAAAAAAAGGCCTTCTCTCTGAGAAGGCCTTTTTGTTTCCGCCGGAGGCTTAGTACAGCTTCTTAGCGCAATCCAGCCAGTCGCTTTTGAACGGACGCTTCATGTTTTCGATAGCGTCGATAATGTCGTGGTGCACCAGCTTCTCGTTCTGAATACCGACGCAGCGGCCGCCGAAGCCCTGCAGCAGCAGGTCAATCGCGTACGCGCCCATGCGGGAAGCCAGAATACGGTCATAAGGAACCGGGGAGCCGCCGCGCTGAATGTGGCCCAGTACGGTTGCGCGAGTTTCACGGCCGGTCTCTTTCTCGATGTAGTGAGCCAGCTCGTCGACGTCGCACATATGCTCGGTGATCGCCACAATCGCGTGCTTTTTACCTTTGGCGATACCCGCCTTAATTTCTGAGACCAGGTCGTCGCGAGTGTATTCAACCTCAGGCACCATGATGAACTCACAGCCGCCGGAGATAGCTGCCGCCAGGGTCAGGTCGCCGCAGTAACGGCCCATCACTTCCACAACGGAAATACGCTGGTGGGAGGAAGAGGTGTCACGCAGGCGGTCAATAGCCTCTACCACGGTGCTCAATGCGGTAAAGAAGCCGATGGTATAGTCGGTGCCTTTGATATCGTTGTCGATCGTGCCCGGCAGGCCGATGCAGGGGAAGCCCATCTCAGTCAGACGCACGGCACCCATATAGGAACCGTCACCACCAATAACCACCAGCGCATCCAGGCCGCGCTTTCTCATATTTTCAATGGCGACGGCGCGAATATGTTCTTCACGAAATTCTGGAAAACGCGCCGACCCCAGGAAGGTGCCGCCGCGGTTGATCATGTCGGAAACGCTGTAGCGGTCGAGCTGAACCATACGATCTTCATACAGGCCGAGGTAACCGTCATAGATTCCAAAAACTTCCAGACCTTCCGTTAATGCCGCACGCACAACGCCACGAATTGCTGCGTTCATGCCCGGGGCATCACCGCCACTTGTCAACACACCGATTTTCTTAATCATGACTACCTCTGAACTTAGGAAGCAAAAAATAATCCTGTTGCCTGAAGCGCCCCTCACCAGGAGTGCACAACGATAATTGCAATAGTATATCAAACGCTTCTGGCTGAATTGATTCAGGTCAGACCAAATGGCGGTAATTTATACAAAAAATGCCGATCCGCCCCACACTTTTACATCGAGTTTACAGACTATAACCTAAAGATCATAAAACACCCTGCCGCCCTAACGGCACCACAGAGCAGGGGTCCTGGTGGATAATGACATCGGACCCAGGAAAACGGAGCAACAGCGCCTGCTCCACCTGGTCGGCAATCACGTGTGCCTGAACCAGCGGGAGGTTGTCTTCCATTTCCAAATGAATCTGAATAAAGCGAGTCGGCCCTGACTGCCGCGTTCGTAGATCGTGCGCCCCGCTGACGCCTGGCCATGCGGTCACGATATTGATAATGTCCTGGCGTTCCTCATCAGGCAGCGCGCGGTCTAATAACGACTGAACGGCGTCATAGGCCATACGCAGCGCGCTATATAAAATATAGACGCCGATACCTAATGCAAACAGCGCATCGGCCCGGTGCCAGCCGTACCAGGAGAGGGCCAGCGCCACCAGAATTGCGCCGTTCATCATAACATCAGACTGATAATGAAGCATATCCGCCCGTACCGCCTGACTTTGGGTTTTTCTCACCACCCAGCGCTGGAACGTGACCAGCAGCAGCGTACTGACCAGCGCAACCAGCGTCACCACCATCCCTACCCCTGCCGCATTCATCGGCTCAGGACGAACAAGATGCTGAATACCGGTCAAGAACAGAAACAGCGCCGAGCCGGAGATAAACATGCTTTGCGCCAGCGCCGCCAGCGATTCCGCCTTACCGTGGCCAAAGGTATGTTCTTCATCGGCAGGCTGCAGCGAATAACGCACCACCAACAGGTTGGTTAACGAGGCGGCGATATCCACCAGTGAATCAACCAGCGCCGCCAGAATACTCACAGATCCGGTATACCACCATGCAAAAATCTTGATCAAAAGTAACGCAGAGGCCATCACCGTCGCCGCAATCGCCGCGCGGCTCACCAGTTGCCCATAGGATTGACTCATAAACGCTCCTTACTTCGCGATGCGCTTAGTATAACCCGATCTTTTACCGCGACGGGGAGCCAGGAGGGCGCTGAATAAAGGGCAAAAAAAACCCCCACATCATGTGGGGGAAGACAGGGATGGTGTCTATGGCAAGGAAAACAGGGTTGTTACTGGGGTTGCAGGGTATTGCTACTACTCGAAAGCATCATCGCTGAGCCTTTTTGCATCCGTGCAACCTCACGCAACTGATCCATTCGTTGCTGGTGCTTAGCGTTTAAAACCGCTTGCTGCTCTGGCGTTAGCAGGTGATACATCTGGTTGCGAACTTTTGCCATTTCGACCTGGCGGGCAACCTGTTCCTGCGCCATCTTATCTGCCTGAGCGCGCACAGCGTTTTCATCAAAATTTTCTGCGGTGACAAGGCGATGCATTGTCTCCATTTCGCTAACATTAACGGGTGGCCTGTCGTGGCGTGCCCGCTGCATAAGATCTCGTAACTGTTGCCGTTGCTGTTCAGTTAAACTTATGCCGTCAAACATATGGCTCTGGCTGCTGCGCTGGACACTTTCGTCTCCGGGAAGCCAGTTAACGCTGGTGACGACTTCAGCGGCTTGGCTATATGCACTTAGCGCCAGCGTTGAGGCCATGACGGCAGCGATAACATTGCGCATCACATACTCCCAAAACGTTTGTGTCGCGATTCAACGAGAGAGAGTTTACGATGCAGGCTGCAAACATGCGTCAGGGGGTGTAAAACAACGTAAAGTCATGGATTAGCGAGCCTTGATGACGTAATTTCTGCCTCGGAGGTATTTAAACAATGAATAAAATCCTGTTAGTAGATGATGACCGGGAGCTCACCTCCCTGTTAAAAGAGCTGCTCGATATGGAAGGTTTTAATGTGCTCGTGGCCCATGATGGGGAACAGGCGCTGGCCCTTCTGGACGACAGCATCGATTTACTTTTGCTTGATGTAATGATGCCGAAGAAAAACGGTATCGACACGCTCAAAGAGTTGCGTCAGACGCACCAGACCCCGGTTATCATGCTAACGGCCCGCGGGAGCGAGCTGGATCGCGTTCTCGGCCTCGAGCTGGGCGCGGACGATTATTTGCCTAAGCCGTTCAACGATCGCGAACTGGTGGCGCGTATACGCGCGATTCTGCGCCGGTCGCACTGGAGCGAGCAGCAGCAGACAACCGAAGCCGGTTCACCGACGCTGGAAGTGGATGCGCTGAGCCTTAACCCCGGTCGCCAGGAAGCCAGCTTCGATGGTCTGACCCTGGAGCTGACCGGCACCGAGTTCACCCTGCTCTATCTCCTGGCGCAGCATCTTGGCCAGGTGGTTTCGCGCGAGCACCTGAGCCAGGAAGTATTAGGTAAACGCCTGACGCCATTCGACCGCGCGATCGATATGCACATCTCCAACCTGCGGCGCAAGCTGCCGGAGCGCAAAGACGGCCACCCGTGGTTTAAAACCCTGCGCGGACGCGGCTATCTGATGGTATCGGCTTCATGATTGGAAGTTTAACCGCACGCATCTTCGCTATTTTCTGGCTCACGCTGGCGCTGGTGTTGATGCTGGTTCTGATGCTGCCCAAGCTGGACTCGCGCCAGATGACCGAGCTGCTGGAGAGCGAGCAACGTCAGGGCATCATGATTGAACAACACGTCGAGGCCGAACTGGCGAACGATCCGCCAAACGACCTGATGTGGTGGCGTCGTCTGTTTCGCGCCATCGATAAGTGGGCTCCGCCGGGCCAGCGTTTGCTGCTGGTTACCAGCGAAGGTCGCGTTATCGGTGCCGAACGCAACGAAATGCAGATTATCCGCAACTTTATCGGCCAGGCGGATAACGCCGACCATCCGCAGAAAAAGCGCTATGGTCGTCTGGAAATGGTCGGGCCTTTTTCCGTCAGGGATGGAGAAGATAACTACCAGCTCTATCTGATTCGCCCTGCCAACACGTCGCAATCTGACTTCATCAATCTGCTGTTCGACCGGCCGTTACTGCTGCTGATCGTCACCATGTTAGTCAGCGCCCCGCTGCTGCTGTGGCTGGCGTGGAGCCTGGCGAAACCGGCGCGTAAGCTGAAAAATGCCGCCGATGAAGTCGCCCAGGGCAACCTGCGTCAGCATCCGGAGCTGGAAGCCGGTCCGCAGGAATTTTTAGCCGCCGGGACCAGTTTTAACCAGATGGTGACCGCGCTGGAGCGCATGATGTCCAGCCAGCATCGTCTGCTGTCCGATATCTCCCACGAGCTGCGCACGCCGCTGACCCGCCTGCAGTTAGGCACCGCCCTTCTGCGCCGCCGCAGCGGGGAAAGTAAAGAGCTGGAGCGTATTGAGATGGAAGCGCATCGGCTCGATAGCATGATCAACGACCTGCTGGTGATGTCGCGCAATCAGGCCAAAACCGCGCTGGTCAGCGAAACGGTGAAAGCCAACCAGCTGTGGGGCGAGGTGCTGGATAACGCCGCCTTTGAAGCCGAACAGATGGGGAAATCGTTCACCGTCGAGTATCCGCCGGGGCCCTGGCCGCTGTACGGTAACCCCAATGCGCTGGAAAGCGCGCTGGAGAATATCGTGCGCAACGCGCTGCGCTACTCGCATACCAAAATTTCAGTGAGCTTCTCGGTGGATAAAGACGGGATTACGGTTAACGTCGATGATGACGGGCCGGGCGTGAGTCCTGAGGATCGCGAGCAGATTTTCCGTCCGTTCTACCGTACCGATGAGGCGCGCGATCGCGAGTCTGGCGGTACCGGCCTGGGTCTGGCGATTGTCGAAGCGGCGATTCAACAGCACCGCGGTTGGGTAAAAGCCGACGACAGCCCGCTGGGCGGTCTGCGTTTAACCCTCTGGCTGCCGCTGTACAAGCGCACCTGATCCCCCGGCCTGCGCTTCGCCAGGCCGGATTCGAAACGGGTAGCCCGGATAAGGCGCAACGCGCCGCCATACGAAAACGCGCACGGAAGCGCTACTTTCCCCACAATCTCCGCGAATTATTCTCGATCTGCCCGCTTAAACGCCGCTTCTGCATCGTTCTGCTCCAGCTTACCGACAGCCCCGCCGCGGAAAGTAAACGGCGGTACTGGTCATCATCAAACGGCATCTGCCAGGCGATAGCCCCCGCTTCGTGAACGCTGACGTCGCTAAGCCGGGATACCAGCGCCAGCGGCGCATCGCTGGAGACCTGCCCGCCCGCCACCACCCGATACAGCCAGCCGGTTTTGCCGCTGTTCTGCATAAGCTGGGCCATATCGCTGACGGCAAAATGATAGTTGAGCTTGAAGCACGGAGAGCGCGGCTGCGTCACTTGGATCAGCGCCTCTCCCCAGCGGAAGATATCGCCGATGTAGACGTTTTTTTCCGTCAGCCCTTCGGTCGAGAGATTCTCGCCAAACGCCGGGGCGCAGAAAAGATCCGCCTGCTGCGGCAGTTCAAGCGCCCAATGGGCGTAGTGTTCTCGGGGATAGTGGCACAGCGCGCGGTCCGGTCCGCCGTGAATTTTCTTCTCGGCCTGCTCATCGCCCTCCAGCCCCAAATCGCCGAGGGTCAGTTCACCATCGACCTGGACTTTCCCGATGGCGCTTGGACGGCTGCCGTCGTAATCCCTTACCTTGCCCACAAAGACATTCACCGGATAGTGCATCGCTGCTCCTTTGCTGCGGATATAAAAAAAGCGAGTCATCAGACTCGCTTCTCGCTCAGCACAATGCAACCTTATTTTTTGGCGGCAAAACGCGCTGCGGCTTCGTCCCAGTTCACCACGTCCCAGAACGCTTTGATGTAGTCCGGGCGACGGTTCTGGAATTTCAGGTAGTAAGCGTGTTCCCACACGTCCAGGCCGATAATCGGGAAGCCGGAAGCGCCGGAGATAGCTTCACCCATCAGCGGGGAGTCCTGGTTAGCGGTAGAAACCACCGCCAGCTTGTCGCCTTTCAGCACCAGCCACGCCCAGCCGGAGCCGAAACGGGTCGCCGCCGCTTTTTCAAATTCCGCTTTGAAGTTGTCAACGGAACCGAAATCGCGTTCGATAGCCGCTTTCAGGTCGCCCTGCAGAGTGGTACCGGTTTTCAGGCCTTTCCAGAACAGGCTGTGGTTAGCGTGGCCGCCGGCGTTGTTACGCAGAACGGTTTTTTTGTCTGCTGGCAGCTGATCCAGTTTGGTAATCAGCTCTTCTGCGGACAGGCTCGCGAATTCAGGCAGGCTTTCCAGCGCAGCGTTGGCGTTGTTCACGTAGGTCTGGTGGTGTTTAGTGTGATGGATTTCCATCGTCTGCTTGTCAAAATGCGGTTCCAGGGCGTCATAAGCGTACGGCAGGGCAGGCAGTGTGTAACTCATAATCATCTCCATTATTGTCGAGCGGCGGAAAGTGTTAATGCCGCGTAAGCAGTTGGTTCATTATAGTTAATTAAATGATATTGAAAACGCTTATCAATGCCGTATTTTTAATAAGGTTATAACAAGGGGTGATAGATGTCATTTTGTGATACAGAACAACTAATTAAGTTTTTGGTTGCCAGGTTCAGGCTTCCGGTGGCAACAGCTTAAAGGCGGAAAAACTGACCGATTTTTACACTCATCGGGTCGGAAGAAGATTTATCCGATAAAAAATAGATGAGGATAAAATCAATGAATCACGCGATTACGATGGGTATTTTTTGGCATTTGATAGGTGCGGCCAGTGCAGCCTGTTTCTATGCCCCGTTCAAGAAAGTTAAACATTGGTCCTGGGAAACCATGTGGTCTATCGGCGGTATTGTCTCCTGGCTGA
Source organism: Klebsiella grimontii (assembly GCF_900200035.1). Lineage (GTDB taxonomy): Bacteria > Pseudomonadota > Gammaproteobacteria > Enterobacterales > Enterobacteriaceae > Klebsiella > Klebsiella grimontii. The sequence continues at coordinate 59,187 of NZ_FZTC01000006.1, read as the reverse complement.
TCCTCCCCTGGGCCATCAGCGCCATGCTGCTGCCCGATTTCTGGGCCTATTACGGTTCTTTTAACGCCTCCACTCTGCTGCCCGTTTTCCTGTTCGGCGCCATGTGGGGTATCGGTAATATCAACTACGGCCTGACGATGCGCTACCTCGGCATGTCGATGGGGATCGGCATCGCCATTGGTATCACGCTGATTGTCGGCACGCTTATGACCCCGATTCTTAACGGTCAGTTTGATGTTCTCATTAACACTAAAGGCGGTCAGATGACGCTGCTCGGCGTGCTGGTGGCGGTCATTGGCGTGGGTATCGTCACCCGCGCCGGCCAGCTGAAAGAGCGCAAAATGGGTATCAAAGCCGAAGACTTCAACCTGAAAAAGGGGCTGGTCCTGGCGGTGATGTGCGGCATCTTCTCGGCCGGTATGTCGTTTGCCATGAACGCCGCCAAGCCGATGCATGAAGCCGCCGCCGCGCTCGGCGTCGACCCGCTTTACACCGCGCTGCCAAGCTATGTGGTGATCATGGGCGGCGGCGCGCTGGTTAACCTCGGCTTCTGCTTTATCCGTCTGGCAAAAGTGAAAGATCTGTCGATAAAAGCCGACTTCTCGCTGGCAAAACCGCTCATCATCAGCAATATCCTGCTTTCCGCCCTCGGCGGCCTGATGTGGTATCTCCAGTTCTTCTTCTACGCCTGGGGACACGCCAGTATTCCAGCGCAGTACGACTACATGAGCTGGATGCTGCATATGAGCTTCTATGTGCTGTGCGGTGGCCTGGTCGGTCTGATACTCAAAGAGTGGAACAACGCTGGTCGTCGCCCGGTAGGCGTACTCAGCCTCGGCTGCGTAGTGATTATTATCGCCGCCAATATCGTTGGCCTGGGGATGGCAAACTAATTTACGCCCCTGCCGTATCGGGCAGGGGCAGGGTTTTAACGCGCGGAGATTTCACCCGTTTCGCTATTCAGATGGAAATTTCGTGAGGGGTTACCCCGCAGATATTTATCTATCACGCTAAAAATGCTGCCAAAGCGCAGGCGGAAGATGGCTTCGAAGCCGCTATCCGCCGTCAGCGCCGAGGCCTCAGCAGGTAACGACTGCGCCAGGGTGCGAGTCAACAGCTGATATTCGCGTAAGCGTTGTGCGGAAATATCGCGCAGCGCCAGCTCATCGGCATTGCGCAGACGATAAAAATCCACTGCCAAATCAAAGCCATTCCATGAGGCGAACTGATCCAGCGTCATACCAGCATCCTGGGCCAAAGCCTGGGCTTTTTGCTGCGCAAGCTGCCATGCTGCGGCATTCTTTTGCAGATAAATTTGCCCGATAGCCCTAACAGGCGGTGCATCTCCTTTAGCGCAAACGGCACGATCGCTGCTCATCGGGACGGTCAGAACATCATGGTAAGAGGTATGGCTGCTCAACTGACTCAGCGTCAACATTTCCGCACCGTTCAGGCTAAAAAGCATCTGACGAATTTCACATGGCCACTCTTCGGGAATAAAACGCAGCCGGGTAAGTTCGGTGATATGCCAATTGGTAAAGTCATAATAATCCTTCGCGCTTAGCACCGCTTTGTTCCAGAGGTGCGGAGAACCTGTGGCTTTCAGATGCTCCCACTCTTGCTGGTAGTGTTCAAAAAGCTCATTAAAGCGCGGCACGCTGTCCAGGATAACGGTCTGAACATCAATCTCGCTCCGATTAGAGAAATTGAGGATTTTATACGCCGGAACGTAGGCCGCCATGGAAGGCGCCTGAATATTAAATAGCAGGCTACCGTCAGGATATTTACGCACGCCGGTATCGTTAAAGTGCATATGTCCGCCTACGTGTACGCCAATACCCGTCTTCGCTAACGCATGACTGGTATCCTCTTTCGGGGCCCTCTTCAACTGAAATTTACCTTCGCCAAAGATGGACTCCAGATCGCCAGCAGCACCGTTATCGAATTCGACCATCGGGAAGTGGCTAAAGGTGATCAGCGTCTTTTTCTGCTCTTTTGCCCGCATGGCAACGGACGTCATCCACGCCACCACCTGCTGCTTGTGAGTGAGCATTTTGTTGTAGCCTGCGTCACCTGAACCCGCGAAGTTTTTAGCAGACTGCGGATTCGTCAGATCCGCATCCTCGCGCGGCACGTAGACATTCGCATCAACGGCCAACAGCCATAGACCCGGTATCGGCTCAACGAGATAGCTGCTATCAGCGACAGTAAAACAGGGGCCATAATCCGGTTGCCGATATGCACCGCCGGTTCCCTGGGCGCAAATCTCATACTGCCGCTGGCGGAAGTCGCTGGCCTGTTTGGCTTTGTCAAACGTGTAATCCTGCTGCCCATAGGATGAGTAAGGCGTTTCCCAATAGATATCTTCAGGCTGCGGATCGATACCGAACGGCGCCATCATTTGCATAATGTACTCATAGCCGCGGCTTACCATCTCCTCGCTACAGATAGTCGGCAATTCCGCACCTGTTGGAATAAGTGCGGTTTTCCCCTGATAGCCTGTACACTCTTTGGCGCCAAAACTAAAAATCCGCTGCGTTTTCCCTCCCTGCCCTAAGAAATCCTCTTCCCCATCAGGTAAATCAAAGGGTCGGTTCGGGTCGTGATTACCCGGCGTTGCAAAGAATCGCATGGCATATTTTTGCTCATACTCCTTCAGCAGGGTCACCAGTCCGCGAATATGCACAGACTGTCCATCGTCGCTAAAGTCTCCGGGCAGCGCGATCAGTTTTATCCCCTTTTTCCCGGCGTCATCCAGCGCCGCGCGCAGGGCAAAGTAGTTTTCATTAAATAATCGCGTTGACGTAAGCTGCGCATACATGGTGCGAATCATCGCATTCTGCCCGCTCTTGCTATTCTTCAGCCCGCTAAATGCGCCGTCCTGAAATTCGCCGTACACGTCATGAAAATGGATATCCGGCATAAATGCGACACGGTATTGATAATTTTCTGTAGCCATAGCCGCGTGCGTACAGAGAAAAAACGCCGCTACTCCAGCAATGGAAATTACTCTCATTGCATCTCCTTATTTTTAGATAAAAATAATTAGAAGTTGTAGGTAATACCTACGCGATAACGCATCTCCCAGGCATCACGATAAGTTTTGCCATCTTTTACATATGAACCATCATCATATGAAACATACCCTAATTCGACGTAAGGCACCCAGGTTTTGTTTCCTCTCCAGGCCACCGTCACATTATGCACATAATCTTTTTCTTTTCCGCGTAAGGCTGGATAGTCGGTATCGAATTTATATTCAAAATCGTAATCAAAAGAGACGTCATAAATCCGGTAGCCTAGATAGAAGTTTGCCTGCCAGTAGTGCTGGCTGGCTCTATCGGGATCATACTCTCGTTCATAGTCGCGAACAGCGTAGCGCAGCCGAACTCCGCTGGAGAAAGCATCGGTCCAGTTATAGACGCTCTTCACACTAAACTTGTATGCCGTATCGCGTTCCCCCGAATCCAGCGCAAACGAGGGAGTAATGGAGAGATTGTCCAGTAGCTTATATTTGTAGCCAAGTTCAAATTCGTTCCCTTTTGAGGAGAGATTATCCCAGAAGCCGCCCTGTTTACTCTCCCACTTCCCCTCAACGCTAAAGTAAATACCGTTATTTAAAGAATGCCCCATTTTGATACGATCTTCTTGTTTATGCTGATCGCCCAGCCACTCATGCCGGTAATCAATATAGGTGGCGTGCGAGGAAAAACTTGCTGCTAAAAATAGTCCACAGAGGTATTGTTTTTTCATAAGAATCATCCATTTTATTAATTTATTAAAATAAGAAAGCTAACTAAAGAAATGTTTCTCCTCCTGATTACGTAGTGAATAAAGGCAGCACGATGCCGCTGCCCTGAAAGCAGTAAAAATCAGCACATCAATAAATTAACTTTTAGCAACGGCTAAATAATTACATCGCAATTTCCCGTTGCAGCAATTCGGCAACCGCCTGCGGGTTATTGCCCTCCAGCAATTGTTGGCGAAAATCAGCATGCATTAATTTTCTTGCCAGCCGAGAAAATATTTTCATATGGTCACCTTTCTCCTCCTCACTCACTGTCAGCATAATTATCAGCGATACGGAAACCTCCTCATTCCACGCCAGCGGTGAAGCGAGACGCATAACCGATACGCTGCTGCTGGTAACGGCGGGCGATTTGCAGTGGGGGAGCGCGATAGCAAAACCCAGGGCGGTTGAAAAGATGGCCTCGCGCTGCCAGATTGCCGCTTCCACCTCCGCACCACAGCGCGCACGCTGCTCAATTTCCAGGTTGTCGGTCAGGCGCTTAATCACCTCAGCCTTAGCGTCAATGCCCCGATCGAGCAGGATCAGCCGGGGATCGAATACCGGAAAGGTAGTTATCGACTGTTTCTGCAAAAGGGCCACCACATCTTGCCCGCTCTCGGCCGCCACGACCTGTTTCAGCATCTGCTGGCATTCAACGGCGGAAAGCGTTGTTAACTGCGCTTTCGCGCTACCGATACGGCTGGCGGACATACTGATATGGCGCAGCCCGGCCCCCAGCAGCAGCGGCAGCGCCTGCGGGTCGCCGCCCATTTCTCCGCACAGGCTAATCTCCACGCCTGCACGATGCGCCCGCGCCGTCATCTCTTGCAGCAGCTGCAAAAATGCCGGATCAAAGTAATTGTAAAGATGGCGTACGCTGGCATTGCCCCGGTCGCAGGCGAGAAAATACTGCGCCAGGTCGTTACTGCCAATGGAAACAAAATCAATCCAGGCGGCGGCTTTATCCAGTAAATAAAGCACCGAGGGGACTTCAGCCATCATGCCCAGTGACCAGGTTCCGGTCGCCACACCCTGCGCCGTCAGCTCAGCCTGAGTCTGCGTGAACTGCGTATGCAACCACTTAATCTCCTCAAGCGTCGCCACCATCGGAGCCATAATATGCAACGGCCCGACGGCGCTGGCGCGCAAAAGCGCCCGCATCTGGGTGACAAAAAGGGCCATAAATGCGGGATAAAGGCGAACCCCGCGCCAGCCGAGGAACGGATTCTCTTCCTCAGGTAAATTCAGGTAGTCGCAGGGCTTATCGCCGCCAATATCCAGCGTGCGGATCACCACTTTGCGGCCCTGCGCCTGCTCCAGCACATGACGATAAGCCTGGTACTGCTCTTCTTCGTCGGGCGGCGAGCTGCGTTCGCAGAAGAGCATTTCCGTACGGAACAGCCCAATACCCTGCGCTCCGGCAGCAAACGCCGAATCGGCTTCCGCAGCCAGGGCTATATTCGCCAGCAGCGTAACGCCTTCGCCATCCTGCATGACCCCTGGCTGGTCGATAAACGGTTGCAGGCGGTTAGCAATACGCTGATGTTTTTCCGTTTCCAGCTGATACCAACGCTGCGCCACCGCGTCCGGTGAGAGGATCGCTACGCCACGGCGAGCATCGAGCAGCAGCGTTTCACCACCCGGTATCGACCCCGATTCCGCCACAGGCAGACTGAGCAGCGGGATACCAAACGAACGCGCCAGAATCACCGTATGCGACGTTTCGCCGCCATCGCCCATAATAATCCCTTTCAGCCTGGGGCCACGCAGCGCCAGAAGCTGGCCAGGGGTCATCGGCGCGGGGCTTATTACAATCGTATCCTGAAGCAAAGGCGCAAGCGTAGTAAGCGGCTGCGCTGTCAGATATGCCGCCAGACGCAGCCCGAGATCCTGCAGGTCCAGCACCCGCTGGCGTAAATAGACGCTTCTGCTTTCGCGCAGAGGAGCGCAAAGCTCATCCAACGCCGCCGCCAGCGCCGCCAGGGTATTTCTCTGCTGGCGAGGCGCGAGTAATGTGCTTTCCAGAAGCGCGTCATCCAGCAGCTTACTGTGCGCCTGTAACACCGACGCCGCGTCCCCTTGTGCATGCTGATGCTCCTGGCGCAGCTGCTGACGGACCTGAAGCAGCGCATGTTGCATGGCGTTATGCTGAGCTGCGGATTCTTCTGGTTCTTGCTGCTGCGCCAGCGCCCACAGATCGACCGTTCCCAGCAGCATCGTCCTGCCAAGGGCCAGCCCCGGGCTCACGCCGTTGCCGCGCACAAAAGGCGAAGTTGTCTGCGCAAGGAACACCGGTAAAGGTTGCTCAGAGCGAGTTGAAACCACCGCAACGGGCGCATCGCACCCGGCCAATTCATCATGAATAAACCGCCTCAGCGCCTGATACGCCGCCGCCTCATCCTGGCCATCAATCACCAGTTCACACGGATCCTGATAGACCACATCCGCACCAATCATCGCCAGCACGCTGCGCGCATCCGCCCGTCGTTGGTTACGCAAATTACACAGATCAATCCGGGCGCTAAAGGCGTTGACGCGTTGCTCCAGTTCGCTGGCGGGTCGCGCATGTAGCCCGTTTTCCAGCGGGCAGATAAAAGAAATCTTCAACACAACGTTATCCTCTAGAGTTCGACGCAATGCGCCAGGTAACAGGTGCGCAGGCGGGCACGCATGTGCGAGGGAGGGCGCAAGGCTGTTCGGCGAGCGTGACCTCGCACAGGTCATCAACCGTTTCAGGCGTCAGGCTGCTAACCGGCTGCGAACCAGGGTTCCAGCCACGCAAAATTAATGCCTCTTCATACTGTGCCTTTTTCAAGGTGCTGAAATGCAGCGCCGTATCCCAGCGCAGCAGGCTGTACGCCGCCGGGAAGGTCTGTTCTGAAGGGTTGGTTTTGAATCGCGCCCAGCCTGAATCCAGCCAGCCAATAGCAGGTGTACGCCAGGCCTCCACTTCGCGCCAGAAGTTCGGGCTTTCACCATCGTGCAGCGGAATCAGGGCGAATCGGGCGGTGAATTCACCTGCAATTTGCGAGTCCGGCGAGGGGAGAGCCATACCGGAAGCCCGGCCCGGTCGCCAGGGCATGCCGGCTTTCCCCAGCCATCCCACGCTGCGCAGCAAGGTGATCGCCAGTACGGACGGACGTTCCTCGGGGATCTCATATTCGCGTAATCCCTCCGTCACCACGCTCATGCCTTGCTGTCCATCGTGCATCATAACCAGACTTTGCATCGGCCAGAGCGCGGTCGGCGCTTCGCTCCAGTTTTCCTGTTGCCAGACATCCAGCGTTGAAGGCCGATTATCGCGGTGAATCAGGCCAAACGGCTGATCGGCGAAATGGACGCTTTGCGCGATGTCAGTGGGTATTTCAACCTGTAGGCGATGATCGCGCAGGGTGTTGTTAACGTGAACCTGCACATCAAGCACGGGACGTTGATGCTCCAGCGTAATCAGCATATTGACGTCGAGCCGCGCATTACGCTGACGACGCAGGCGATCTTCCAGGGTCAACGGAGCAGCAATAGACCAGCTCAGCGCCAGCGTATCGGCCAACGCGCCCTGCTGCCAGGCGACGGACACCAGCGCCCCTTCCGCGCTAATGCGCCAGTCAATTTCCGGCGGGGAATAGTTATAGGTATCCCCCGCATCGCCGCCATCCACCAACTGGATTAAGTCCGCCCAGCGCTTACCGCTGCGTTTATCCAGCAGAACGATGCGCCCCTGCTCAAGCGTCAGGCGCAGCCAGGGATTCTCCAGCGCGCTGTCTGCCGATGACGGAGCGGCAAAATCACACGCCCTCCCTTCTTGCAGATAAAACGTTGTATAGCCGCAGGCGGGCAGAGCGGAGGCTTCCAGTAAGATTTCGCATTTGCGATAAAAAACCGCTTCGCTACTGTTCGACAGCTCCTGGACTATGACCGACATGTCCTGTGATGTTTCGCGCAAGATTTGCCAACGGCAGGTCTGCCCATCACCATCAACAATGCGAAAATCAGCGCCGGGAAGGTATAGCGTCAGCGCTACCAGGCCATCACGTGTGTAGGGCAACGCATTAAAAACCAGGATTTTCTTACCCTGCTGCTGCGCGCTGATCCCTTTCGCCAGCATCTGCATATTCAGTTCATAGAGCTGGCTTGCTTTCTCCTGGCCAGATAACAGCCGGGCTTTTACCATCGCGTTAACCCGGTCAGAGTTACACCCGCCGATGCTATCGTGAGCGTGAGATTTCATCATCTCGCGCCAGATGGCCTCTACCGCCTGCTGCGGATATGGAAGCCCCAGGCGCCAAGCGACGCTGAGCAGCGGTTCAAGCTGGCGGCTGAGGAAATTCTCCAGCCGGGCATTCGCCTGTTTGATATCCATTCGGGTGGAAAAAATCCCACGATGGATACGCATATATTTTGGACTGAGCAGCTCGCCTTCAAAGGTATCCAGCGGCGTGCCGGACTGCGCAAGAGCGGTAAAATAGCGCTTAAAATCACTGCGGATAAAATGATAGTGATTTTGCCGGGCGTTCAGCGCCTCCAGCATCGCGGGTACACCATATTCAAAAGGCGACTGGTCATTGCCGTTGGGCAGTAATAGCTGCGAACTCCGGCTAAAGAGGCCCTGCTTTTCGAGGATCGCAGAGAGCCGCGGCCAGGCCTGCTCCGGCTCAGTAGGCAGCCATTTCGCACAACCATAGCCCTGAGGTAATACTGCCGTCGTGACGCAACTACCGTCCTGGCTGCGCCAGCAAAACTCGCTGTTTTCGCTATCGTATTCACTCCAGCCTCGCCAGATCACGGCATGCTCAATGGCGAACTGATTGAGGAACATCGGTAGCTGCGCGCTCTGGCCAAAGGAGTCCGGAATATAGCCCACGGCCATACGCGGCCCCATTTTTTCGCAGTCCAGCGTTCCCAGCAGCAGGTTGCGGGTGATGGACTCCGCGCCGACCACCAGAAAATCCGTCTGGGTATACCACGGGCCAATTAACAACCGCCCTGCCGCCACCAGCGCCTGCACGCGTTCGCGATTTTCCGGTGCCAGTTGAAAGTAATCTTCGAGCACTACGGTTTGGCCATCAAGCATAAACGGACCTAATGTTTCATCGGCTTCCAGACGTTGCAGGAGATCGGCCATAAAATAATAAAGCAGGGCCTGAGAATCATTCTCCGTAAAATACCATTCGCGATCCCAGTGCGTATGCTGAATTAAATGAACGGTTTTCATTAGTTATATTCCTGTTTTCAGACATGCGTATCCCGTGCAAATATTTATCCACACTGAATAGAAAAAATTTAAATTCAGAGGCGCGTAGCGCGCATCTATCGACTGGCTTTAAATTTGGGCGCTGGTGAGTTTTTTTTCACGCTGTCTTTCTCTGCACTCTCCGCAACCCCGCGAAAAATAAGCAGCGATCCTACTGCGATTATCGCTGAGCCGCAGGCGATAGACAGGACATAAACGGGCCAGCTCTCAACGGCCAGCCAGCCATAGAATCCAGAGATTGGCGCGTGGTTTACCGAGCCTAGCCCTACCGCCATCGCCGCCCCCACGGCAGAGCCAATAACGTTAACGATGATGATGCGCGGGTTTGCCAGCGCAAAAGGAATTGCCCCTTCTGAAACACCGATCAGTCCCATTAACGTCGAGGCTTTTCCCGCTTCTCGTAGCGATTCAGGGAAGCGCGATGACCAGATTAACGTCGCCACGCCCAGACCAATGGGCGGCACAATTATCGCGACCTGCGCGGCGGTGTTGGGATCGTAAATACCGGAAGCGAGCAGCGCCATCGCCGTGGTAACCGCCGCCTTGTTGACCGGCCCGCCGAGGTCAAAGCCCACCATCCCGCCAATCACCGCCGCCAGCAGAACCTTATTTGTCCCGGACATCGACAGCAGCCAGCTTTCCATACCGTGATTCAGTGCCGCCAGCGGCGCGCCAATCACAAAAGCCATAATGATGCAGGTCAGCAGCGTCCCGCCCACTGGCAGAATAAAAATTGGCCCGGCTGAGGCCAGCGCTTTCGGTAGTTTTACGTAGCGATTGAGCGCCCGCACGATATAGCCTGCGACAAATCCCGCCGCCAGCGCGCCCAGAAAGCCGGTTCCCAGATTGCTGGCCAGCAGCCCGCCGACCATACCCGGCGCCAGGCCCGGCTTATTCGCCAGCGCAAAGCTGATATACCCCGCCACCACCGGCAGCATCAGGGATAGCGCCAGACCGCCAAAACCATCGAACTTATGCAGCGCCTGTACCACGATGCTGGCGGCCTGCTCATGGCTGGCGTCCCAGATATTATCAATGCCCCAGGCAGAAGCGCCGATACGCGCAATCCCCATTAACACCGCACCGGCAATGACAAACGGCAGCATCCAGGAAACACCTGTCATAATCGCATTTTTCACTTCAGCGCCCGCCGAAGGCTTCCCTCCCCCCTGAAACTTAGCCATTGGCGACCTCCTGCTCCACCGCTTCAAACACGGCATCGCCAAATTTAATCGGATCGGAAACGGCGCACTCCAGCTTAATCATGCCGTCAAAACGTTCTTTACCATCGATAGCGACATCGGCGGCAATAATGACGGCATCCGCCCGCATCAGGTCGTCATCGGTAATAACGTTCTCCGCACCGAGGCTCCCCTGCGTCTCAACCTTCACTTCATGACCGCGGTTGTTACCCGTCATTTCAAGCGCTTCCGCAGCCATATAGGTATGGGCCACGCCCGTTGGGCAAGCAGCTACACAAACAATGTACATAACGCATCCTTCTGGTCGATTCAGGCGATAAAAAAAGCACAATGGCGAGAATGCGCATTGTGCTTTGAGAAAAACAAATTGGGTTATTTGCGACGCTGTCGCTATCGGCACCGCTGGCGTGGCGGCACACTACAAGCTGATGCAGGCTGGAAATACGGAAGCTGAACGCCAGTTCATCGCGCTTACGCGAGCACAGTAAAGCCTGCGGCAGCAAGCGGCGGCAGTGCCCCTCTTTCTGAACGGCCTGGCTAAACCCGGAACACAGCGCCTGGCCCGCGCAATCCCAAAGCTGGGACCACTTCTGGGTTATCTGGATTTCATCACAAGGCGCAGGAGCAATATCACTTTCAGCCAGGTCGTTGACGGAATTAAACCAGCATGAATCAGCAAGCATGACTTTAATTTTGCTATCGATTGAAAGCAAAATTAAAGTCATGCTTTTTAATACTCGCAATATCAATGAGGTTAACATAAGGCCTCCGTGAAAATAGTACAGCGAGTGTAGAGTAAAAAAAGGGCAATAACTGTGATTTATTCCACAGAGCATTAAATATTTATTTTGTTTTTTACTAAATGCAGAATAAACATTTCAGAAAATACATTACAAAAACTAATCAATCAGACCACTACGCGACTGCGCTGCCGCCACTGCCCCGGCGTCATGCCTATCTCGCGGTTAAACACGACCGAAAAGTAATTGCTGTCTTCAAATCCGCACTGCATCGCCACCTCGCCAATCAGCCGTTCAGTATGCTGCAACAGATACTGCGCGTGGCAGATGCGCAGCTGGCGCAGGTAGTGGTTGATGGTCATCCCCGTCTGCTGACGAAACTGCTGGCGCAGCGCGCGTTCGCTGCACCCTTCCCGCTCGCAAAAACGGTCAAGAAAGAAGGGACGGTTGAGGCTGCCCGCCAGCTCGGTGAGCAGCTTATCGAGCAGCGCTTCGCTTTGCGTCGCCGCCAGATTATCGGTGGCGTAGCGATAGCGCTGAAGAATAAGCGCCAGCTGGGCAAACAGCAGCTCGGCCATATTATTGGCCTGCGCATCGCTGCGGCTGCTCTCATGTTCAAGCTGGGTAATCACCTGCCTGACCTGCGCCATGCCGCTGCTGCCAATCCGCCAGTGCGGAACCCACGGAGTACCGAACAGGCCGGGAATGTGCGCCGCCCAGTCAAAGTTAAGCCGCAGCCGGTCCGGGCAGTAAATGACGTTTTGCAGGACGAGATCGTTCACCGAGGCGTAGGAGTGTTTGTCTTCCGCGCGGATATAGAACAGATCGCCGCGGGTAATGCGCCACGGGCGATCGTTAAGGACGTGCAGGCCGTTCCCCCGCCACACCAGCACCAGTTCGCAGAACTCGTGGGTGTGCTCGGCGAAGACGTTTTGCGGATAGCGATCCGCTACCGCCACCGCCTGAGCGGGAGAGGCGAAAAATTCATCTTTGCGAAGAATCAGCTGAGCTGCCACGACATCAACTCCAAACGCGAAAAAACGAGTCATTATTCGCGTTTATGCCTGCTAAAACGTTGACTGTTCTCGCGTTACTGAAGAATGGCGTCGCGTCCCTGGCGAATATCGCGCGGCGACCAGGCAAACTCCCGGCGAAAAAGCGTCGAAAAGTGGTTACTGTCGCCGAATCCGCAGCGATAGGCGATATCGGTCACGCTGTCATCGCTATGGCGCAGCAGGTGGCGCGCCTTCATCAACCGCACCCGATTCAGATAGCGCTGCGGCGTCAGCCCGGTTTGCTGTTTTAACTGGCGATGCAGGGTTCGCAGGGAGAGTGAAAACCGCGCCGCGACCTCTTCCCAGCAGATATCTTCGGCAAAATGATCTTCCAGCCAGGCCATTAAATGGTTCAGCCGCGCCTCGTTGTCCGACGCCCCTTCCGCCAGGCTGCTTTTACGCAGGTGCACCAGCAGTTGCATAAATAAAATCTCGCGGCTGGCGATAGCGTGCATATCCGCATCCGCGCCGACCTCCTCCATCTGCTCCACAATCTGGCGCACCTGCTGCAAAGCACTCTGATTAACCCGCCAGTGCGAAAGGTAATTTCCCTCCTGCTCCTGCGGCAGCAGCGCGTTCAGGCCGGACAAAAAGCGAAACGCGTCCGGCGCGCGATAGAGCACATTGGTCAGGCACAAATTATCGGTATGTTCGTAGAGATGGCGGTCGTGATCGCGAATAAAGCAGACAGAACCGCCGCTGATGGTGTAGGGCTGGCCGTTGAAAACGTGAATTCCCGTACCGTGTTCCACAATAACAATCTCATGAAAATCATGGTGATGTTCGGGAAAAGCGGATTGCGGGAGCCGCGGCTCAATGGCGACAGCTGAAACGCCGGACTTAAAGAAATCCACACTGTGCAACATGGTCATAGCAGCTCCTCGAAATGAGAAATGTTATCAATCAGTGGAGCAAATAGTAATTAAGGGGCGGCGATCCGGCCTTCAATTTTTGACCGTAAAAATCGTAAAGCCTGCCGCTTTTTCAAGAAATGACGGGAAAGATCGGGAACTGCGGACAACATCACATCCCTCACGCCACCGCGGAGAAAACGAAACTGTGACCTCTCTCACGGTCACCTTTGCTTTCTTGCCAGCGGCCAATTTTCCCTGTCAGTAACAAGAAGGTGAGCCTGACGCGACTTTTTTAGACTGCATGCAATGATTTTCACAAGGATCTTCCCATGAGTCTTCGTCATTGTGTCGCCGTCGATTTAGGCGCCTCCAGCGGGCGGGTGATGCTGGCCAGCTATCAACCCGGCCAGCAAACCCTGGCCCTGCGCGAAATTCACCGCTTTACCAATAGTCTGCAGAAGGTCGATGGCTTCGACTGCTGGGATCTCGATAGCCTGGAAGGGGAAATTCGCCGCGGTCTGGAGAAGGTCTGCGAACAAGGCATCCTGATCGACAGCATCGGCATTGATACCTGGGGCGTGGATTATGTCCTGCTGGATAAACGGGGCCAGCGCGTCGGCCTGCCGGTTTCCTATCGCGACTCCCGCACCCAGGGCCTGATGCGCCACGCCGAAGCCCAGCTGGGCCGCGCGGAAATCTATCGCCGCAGCGGCATTCAGTTTCTGCCGTTTAACACCCTTTATCAGCTGCGCGCGCTGGTTGAACAGCAGCCGGAGCTGGTCAGCCAGGCCGCGCACGCGCTGCTGATCCCGGACTACTTTAGCTTCCGCCTGACCGGCAACATGAACTGGGAATACACCAACGCCACCACCACGCAGCTGGTCAACATCAACAGCGATAGCTGGGATGAAGACCTGCTGAACTGGAGCGGCGCGCCGCGCGAATGGTTCGGTACGCCGACCCATCCCGGCAACGTCATCGGCCACTGGATTTGCCCGCAGGGCAATCACATTCCGGTGGTCGCCGTCGCCAGCCACGATACCGCCAGCGCGGTTATCGCCTCGCCGCTGGCCAGCAAAAACGCCGCGTATCTCTCTTCCGGGACCTGGTCGCTGATGGGCTTTGAAAGCAAAATCCCCTGCACCAGCGATGCGGCGCTAAGGGCCAATATTACCAACGAAGGCGGCGCCGAAGGCCGCTATCGGGTGCTGAAAAATATTATGGGTCTGTGGCTGCTACAGCGGGTGCTCAGGGAGCAAAACGTCAGCGACCTGCCGGCGCTGATCGCGCGTACCGCCGCGCTTCCGGCCTGCCGCTTCGTCATCGATTGTAACGATGACCGCTTTATCAACCCGGACGACATGAGCGCGGAAATTCAGGCCGCCTGCCGCGAATCCGGGCAGCCGGTTCCTGATACCGACGCTGAGCTGGCGCGCTGCATTTTCGACAGCCTGGCGCTGCTCTACGCCCGGGTGCTCAACGAGCTGGCGGCGCTGCGCGGTCAGCCGTTCAGCCAGCTGCATATCGTCGGCGGCGGCTGCCAGAACGAACTGCTTAACCAGCTGTGCGCCGACGCCTGCGGCATCACCGTGGTTGCCGGCCCGGTTGAGGCCTCCACGCTTGGCAATATTGGTATCCAGCTGATGACCCTGGATGAGTTGAACAACGTCGATGAATTCCGTCAGGTGGTACGACAAAACTACGCCCTCACTACCTTTACCCCTAATCCTGAAAATGAAATTGCCCGCTTCGTCGCGCAGTTTCAGCCACAACAGAACAAGGAGCTTTGCGCATGACCACTCAACTTGAACAAGCCTGGGAAATTGCCAAACAGCGCTACGCCAGCGTCGGCGTGGACGTCGAGGAGGCCTTGCGCCAGCTGGATCGCCTGCCCGTGTCCATGCACTGCTGGCAGGGCGATGACGTCGTCGGTTTCGAAAACCCGGAAGGAAGCCTGACCGGCGGTATTCAGGCCACCGGCAACTATCCGGGCAAAGCGCGTAACGCCAGCGAGCTGCGCGCCGACCTTGAGCAGGCGATGAGCCTGATCCCCGGGCCAAAACGCCTGAACCTGCACGCGCTCTATCTGGAGTCCGACACGCCGGTATCGCGCAATGAAATTAAGCCGGAGCACTTTAAAAACTGGGTTGAGTGGGCGAAAACCAACAAGCTGGGGCTGGATTTTAACCCCTCCTGCTTCTCGCATCCGCTAAGCGCCGACGGCTTTACGCTGTCGCACGCCAACGATGAAATCCGTCAGTTCTGGATCGATCACTGTAAGGCCAGCCGCCGTATTTCCGCTTACTTCGGCGAGCAGCTGGGCACGCCATCGGTGATGAATATCTGGATCCCGGACGGCATGAAGGATATTACCGTCGACCGCTTCGCGCCGCGCCAGCGCCTGCTGAACGCGCTCGATGAAGTGATTAGCGAAAAGCTCGACCCGGCACACCACATCGACGCCGTGGAGAGCAAGCTGTTCGGTATCGGCGCGGAAAGCTACACCGTCGGCTCCAACGAGTTCTACATGGGTTACGCCACCAGCCGCCAGACCGCCCTGTGCCTGGATGCCGGCCACTTCCATCCGACGGAGGTCATCTCCGACAAGATCTCCGCCGCGATGCTCTATATCCCGCGCCTGCTGCTGCACGTCAGCCGCCCGGTACGCTGGGACAGCGACCACGTGGTGCTGCTGGATGACGAAACCCAGGCCATCGCCAGCGAAATCATCCGTCACGATCTGTTCGACCGCGTGCATATCGGCCTCGATTTCTTCGACGCTTCGATTAACCGCATCGCGGCGTGGGTTATTGGTACCCGCAATATGAAGAAAGCGCTGCTGCGCGCCCTACTGGAGCCGACCGCCCAGCTGCGTCAGTTGGAAGCCGACGGCGATTACACCGCGCGTCTGGCGCTGCTGGAAGAGCAGAAGTGCCTGCCGTGGCAGGCCATCTGGGAGATGTACTGTCAGCGTCACGATACGCCGGCGGGCAGCCAGTGGCTGGATAACGTACGCGCTTATGAAAATGCGGTTCTGAGCCAGCGCGGGTAATGCCTGGCCGTTCCCCGGGTCGCGGCCGGGCTACGAACCGGTAGCCCGGATAAGCCGTTTACGGCGCAATCCGGGGGCTCGCACATATTCAGGGTGAGGGGCCAACCCCGCGCCGAATCAACAGGAAAGACAAGACTATGCAGACCATTATCGACGCCTGGTTCGTCCAGGGCATGATTAAAGCCACTTCCGACGCCTGGCTAAAAGGCTGGGACGAGCGCAACGGCGGCAACCTGACGCTGCGCCTGGACGAAGCGGATATTGAACCCTACGCGGCGGATTTTCACGCCAAACCGCGCTATATCGCCCTGAGCCAGCCGATGCCGACGCTGGCTAACCAGCCGTTTATCGTCACCGGTTCCGGTAAATTCTTCCGTAACGTCCAGCTCGACCCGGCGGCTAACCTCGGGGTGGTGAAAGTCGACAGCGACGGCGCGGGATACCATATTTTGTGGGGCCTGACCAACGACGCGGTGCCCACTTCCGAGCTGCCGGCGCACTTCCTGTCGCACAGCGAGCGCATCAAGCTGACCAACGGCAAAGACCGGGTGATCATGCACTGTCATGCCACCAACCTGATCGCCCTGACTTACGTGCTGGAGAACAGCAGCGATCTGTTCACCCGCAAGCTGTGGGAAGGCAGCACCGAATGTCTGGTGGTCTTCCCGGACGGCGTCGGCATCCTGCCGTGGATGGTGCCGGGCACCGACGAAATCGGCCAGGCCACCGCCGAGGCGATGCAGAAACATTCGCTGGTGCTGTGGCCGTTCCACGGCGTTTTCGGCAGCGGCCCCAATCTGGACGAAACCTTCGGCCTGATCGATACCGCTGAGAAATCCGCCGAGGTGCTGGTGAAAGTCTATTCAATGGGCGGGATGAAACAAACCATCACCCGCGAAGAGCTGATAGCTCTTGGCAAACGCTTCAACGTTCACCCCCTGCAGTCCGCGTTAGACCTTTATCAATAACAACATCGCGCCCCGCTCACCGAGACGGGGCGAAAAAATCACCTGCAAACCCTACAAAACTAACTCATGTGGAGTAAAAGCAATGAAAACAAACACAAGCTTGATCCTCACCGTTGCCATCCTGGCGTTGTCCGGTTCCGCTTTAGCCGAAGTCAAAATCGCCCTCGTGGCGAAATCATTGGGAAATGGATTCTTCGAAGCAGCGAACGTCGGCGCGCAGGAGGCGGCCAAAGAGTTAGGCGATGTCAAAGTGATCTATACCGGCCCGACCACTACCACCGCCGAAGCGCAGATCGAAGTGCTCAATGGTTTGATCGCCCAGGGGGTGGATGCGATCGCCATTTCCGCTAACGATCCCGACGCCGTGGTGCCGGTGCTGAAAAAAGCGATGCAGCGCGGTATTAAGGTGGTCTCCTGGGACTCCGGCGTCGCGCCAGCGGGCCGCCAGATCCACCTTAACCCATCCAACAATGCGCTGATTGGCGAAACCAACGTCAAGCTCGCCGCCGATGCGCTGAAGGCGCTGAACGTAGAAAAAGGCGACGTGGCGATTTTAAGCGCCACCCCCACCTCCACCAACCAGAACATCTGGATTGAGGAGATGAAAAAGGTGCTGCCGCAGTATCCGTCCGTCAATCTGGTGACCGTCGCCTACGGGGACGATCTGTCGGATAAAAGCTACCGCGAAGCGGTGGGCCTGCTGAAGTCATACCCGGATCTGAAAGTGATTGTTTCGCCTTCGTCGGTGGGGATCGTGGCCGCCGCGCAGGCGGTAAAAGATCAGGGCAAAATCGGCAAGGTCTACGTCACCGGGCTGGGGCTGCCGTCGGAAATGGCCGGGGCGATTAAGTCCGGCGCCAGCAAAAGCTTCGCCATCTGGAACCCGATTGACCTCGGCTACGCCGCCACGTATCTGGCCGACGATTTAGTCAAAGGCACGGCGACCAAAACCGAAGCCAATATGGGCAAGCTGGGCAAAGTGAAGCTGGACGCCGACGGTAGCGGCGCGATGGCCGAGCCGTTCGTCTACGATGCCAGCAACATCGATAAGTTCTCAAAAATCTTCTGATCCCCCTTACCGGCCCTCTCTCCTCAAGGGCGAGGGAACAACCCCCTCCCTCGCTCTTTGGGGGAGGGTAAAGGGTAATTTTACGGAGAACTATCATGTCAGCATCCACCCCACTGCTGTCGCTGAAGGGCATCACCAAGGTTTTTCCCGGTGTGCGCGCCCTTGAAAACGTGCAGCTCGATCTGTGGCCCGGCAAAGTGACCGCTTTAATCGGCGAAAACGGCGCGGGGAAATCGACGCTGGTCAAAGTGATGACCGGCATTTATCAGCCCGAAGAGGGCGAGATTCTCTATAAAGCGATCCCTATCCAACTGCCGAACCCGGAGTCGGCGCACAAGGTCGGGATCACCGCGATTCATCAGGAAACCGTGCTGTTTGACGAACTCTCGGTCAGCGAAAATATCTTCGTCGGCCAGTATCTGCATCGCGGCCTGCTGAAGAAGCTCGACTGGCCCGCCATGCACCGCAAAGCCAGCGAAATTCTCACCCGCCTTGAGGTGCAGATTGACCCGCGCGCGACGCTGAAAACCCTCAGCATCGCCCAGCGCCATATGGTCGCCATTGCCCGGGCGCTCTCCTTTGAAGCCCAGGTGGTGATCCTCGATGAGCCGACCGCCGCGCTCTCGCAGCATGAAATTCTAGAGTTTTATCAAATCGTTGAGCGCCTGAAGCAGGACGGCAAAGCGATCCTGTTTATCTCGCATAAGTTCGATGAGATTTTCGAGCTGGCGGACTACTACACCATTCTGCGCGACGGCGTGTACGTCAGCTCCGGCGCGATTAACGACATCACCGAAGAGCGGATGGTGGCGATGATGGTGGGCCGCGCGATTACCCAAACCTATCCGAAAGTCGACTGTATTCCGGGAGAAACGGTGCTGGAGGTAAAAGACCTCTGCCACCCCACCGAGTTCGCCCATATCAGCTTCAGCCTGCGCAAAGGGGAGATTCTTGGCTTTTACGGCCTGGTGGGCGCCGGGCGCACCGAGCTGATGCAGGCGCTCTCCGGGGTCTCGCATCCCTCTTCCGGCGATATCGTGCTGAAGGGCAAACCGATGCGCTTTCGCCAGCCCGCCGACGCCATCAGCGCCGGTATCGTCTGCGTGCCGGAAGAGCGGCAGAAGCAGGGAGCGATTATCGCCCTGCCGATCGCCCAGAACATCAGCCTGCCGCAGCTCAGCAAACTGAACCCCGGCGGCGTGCTTAACGATGCCCGCGAATGGCGGCTGGCGGATGAGTACGCCTCGCGCCTGCAGGTTAAGGCCTTTAGCTGGCGGCAGGCGGTGGAGACCCTTTCCGGCGGCAATCAGCAAAAAGTGGTGATCGGTAAATGGCTGGCGACCCATCCCGAGGTGATTATCCTCGACGAACCGACCAAAGGCATCGATATCGGCTCCAAAGCGGCGGTGCACCAGTTTATGTCCGAACTGGTCAGCCAGGGGCTGGCGGTGATTATGGTCTCTTCGGAGCTGCCGGAAGTGATGGGTATGGCCGACCGGATTATCGTGATGCATGAAGGGCTGATGGTCGCCGAGTACCGCGCCGGTGAAGCGACGGCGGAAACCATCGTCAGCGCCGCCAGCGGCATTGGTCAGGAGGCAGCGTAATGTGGCGACAACTACTGAAACACCGCGAAGCGCTGCTGGCGGCGGTCATCATTTTGATGATCGGTGCGATCGGCAGCCGGGCGCCGTCATTCGTCTCGCCGGGCAATCTGGTGGAGATGTTTAACGACACCGCCATTCTGATCATCCTCGCCCTCGGCCAGATGATGGTGCTGCTCACCAAAGGCATCGATCTGTCGATGGCCGCCAACCTGGCGCTGACCGGGATGATCGTCGCCCTGCTCAACGCCCACTATCCGGGTATCCCGGTGGCGGCGCTGCTGGCGCTGGCGACCCTGCTGGGCCTGCTGATGGGGATGATTAACGGTCTTCTGGTCTGGCGGCTCGGTATTCCGGCCATCGTGGTCACCTTGGGCACCATGAGTATTTACCGCGGGATTATCTTCCTGCTCTCCGACGGTGGCTGGGTGAACTCGCACCAGATGAGCGCCGATTTTCTCGGCCTGCCGCGCGCCTCGCTGCTGGGGCTGCCGCTGCTGAGCTGGTGCGCCATCGCCGCGCTGCTGCTGGTGGGCTATTTCCTGCGCTACAGCCGTACCGGCCGGGCCTTGTACACCGCGGGCGGCAACGCGACGGCGGCGTACTACACCGGGATTAACGCCGGAAAAATGCAGTTTGTCAGCTTCTGCCTCTCCGGCGCGCTGGCCGGGTTCTGCGGCTATCTGTGGATCTCGCGTTTCGCCGTCGCCTATGTCGATGTCGCCAACGGTTTTGAACTGCAAGTGGTCGCCGCCTGCGTCATCGGCGGCATCAGCACCATGGGCGGAACAGGTCGCGTGATCGGCTGCCTGTGCGGCGCGCTGTTCCTCGGCGTTATCAATAACGCGCTGCCGGTGATTGGCATTTCGCCGTTCTGGCAAATGGCCATTTCCGGCGCGGTGATCGTGATTGCGGTGCTGCTTAACGAGCGCAGCAATAAGACCCACGGGCGGTTAATCCTGCGCAACGCGGCGCTGGCGCGGCAGAAACAGGCGGTGAAATCATGAGCAAAATAATGATGTCTGAAGAGATGAAAAGCGCCCCGGCCGCGCCGTCGCCGCTGCGTCGTCTGCTGTGCTGGGAAGGGTTTCTGCTGGCGGTGACCCTCGCGGTATTCGTGGTTAACGCCCTGGCGTCGCCCTACTTCCTTAATATCTGGAACCTGTCGGACGCCACGTTTAACTTCACCGAAAAAGCGATCATCGTGCTGCCGATGGCGATGTTGATTATCGCCAGAGAGATCGACCTTTCGGTGGCGTCGACGATGGCGCTGAGCTCAACGGCAATGGGCTTCTGCGCGGCGGCGGGTATGGATACGCCGCTGCTGGTGGCCGTCGGGCTGGGCGTGGGGCTGCTGTGCGGCCTGTTCAACGGTATCCTGGTGACGCGCTTTAACCTGTCGTCGATCGTCATCACCATCGGCACCATGAGCCTGTATCGCGGGATAACCTACATTCTGCTCGGCGACAAGGCGCTCAACCACTACCCGGAGAGCTTCGCCTGGTTCGGCCAGGGCTACGTATGGGGGGCGCTCTCTTTTGAGTTCGCGCTGTTTATCCTCCTCGCCGCCGCCTTTACCTTCCTGCTGCATAAAACCAACTTTGGCCGCCGGACCTACGCCATCGGCAATAACCCGACCGGGGCCTGGTTCTCCGGCATCAACGTTAAGCGCCACAATCTGATGCTGTTCGCGCTGGTCGGGCTGATGGCCGGGCTGGCGGCGGTACTGCTGACCTCGAGGCTCGGCAGCACGCGTCCGACGCTGGCGATGGGCTGGGAGCTGGCGGTCGTCACCATGGCGGTGCTCGGCGGCGTCAATATTCTCGGCGGCTCCGGCAGCATGGTGGGGGTGATTATCGCCGCCTTCCTGATGGGGCTGGTGACGTTTGGCCTGAGCCTGCTCAACGTGCCGGGGATCGTGATGTCGATCATCATCGGCGCGATGCTGATCGTGGTGATCTCGCTGCCGATTATTACCCGGCGGATGATGCAGCGAAGACGAATTTAATTTCCCCCTCATCCTCAATCCCGGAGGCGGTGCTACGCACCTGTCCGGGCTACCGGCCCACCCTGTAGCCCGGGTAAGGCGCCAGCCGCGACCCGGGGATGGGTGAGGGGAAACGGATTTCCCAAAATCAATATTAAGGAGAATTATCATGAGTTTTATGTTGGCACTGCCCAAAATCAGCCTTCACGGCGCAGGCGCAATCGGCGATATGGTCAAGCTGGTGGCGGGTAAACGCTGGGGCAAGGCGCTGATCGTCACCGACGGCCAACTGGTGAAGCTGGGGCTGCTCGACAGCCTGTTCGCCGCTATGGATGAACAGCAGATGGCTTACCATCTGTTTGACGAGGTGTTCCCTAACCCCACCGAGGCGCTGGTGCAAAAAGGCTACGCGGCGTATTGCGAGGCCGGGTGCGATTACCTTATCGCCTTCGGCGGCGGCAGCCCGATTGATACCGCCAAAGCGGTCAAAATCCTCACCGCCAACCCGGGGCCATCGACCGCCTACTCCGGGGTCGGCAAAGTGACCAACCCCGGCGTGCCGCTGGTGGCGATCAACACGACCGCCGGAACGGCGGCGGAGATGACCAGCAACGCGGTGATCATCGACGCCGAGCGCCAGGTGAAAGAGGTGATTATCGACCCCAATATCATCCCGGATATTGCCGTCGATGACGCCAGCGTGATGCTGGATATTCCGCCCGCCATTACCGCCGCCACCGGCATGGACGCGCTGACCCACGCCATTGAAGCCTTCGTGTCCGTTGGCGCGCATCCGCTGACCGACGCCAACGCCCTGGAGGCGATTCGCCTGATCAACCTGTGGCTGCCGAAAGCCGTGGACGACGGACATAACCTTGAAGCCCGCGAGCAGATGGCGTTTGGCCAGTATCTGGCGGGCATGGCGTTTAACAGCGCCGGTCTCGGCCTGGTGCACGCGCTGGCCCATCAGCCGGGCGCCACCCACAACCTGCCGCACGGCGTGTGCAACGCCATCCTGCTGCCGATCATCGAAAACTTTAACCGCCCGAACGCCATCTCCCGTTTCGCCCGCGTGGCGCAGGCGATGGGCGTCGATACCCGCGGCATGAGCGATGAGGCGGCCAGCATGGAGGCGATTAACGCCATCCGCGCGCTGAGCAAACGCGTCGGCATTCCGCAAGGCTTCAGCCAGCTTGGCGTTAGCAAAGCCGATATCGAAGGCTGGCTGGACAAAGCGCTGGCCGACCCGTGCGCGCCGTGCAACCCGCGCGCCGCCAGCCGCGATGAAGTCCGCGAGCTCTATCTGGAGGCCTTATGATCCGCAAAGCTTTCGTCATGCAGGTCAACCCGGACGCGCATGAAGAGTATCAGCGCCGTCATAACCCCATCTGGCCGGAGCTCGAAGCGGTGCTGAAGGCCCACGGCGCGCACCGCTACGCGATTTATCTCGATAAACAGCGCAACCTGCTGTTCGCCACGGTGGAGATTGAATCGGAAGCGCGCTGGGACGCCGTCGCCAACACGGAGGTGTGCCAGCGCTGGTGGCGCCATATGCGCGATGTGATGCCCGCCAACCCGGATAACAGCCCGGTAAGCGCGGAGCTTAAAGAGGTGTTTTATCTCGATTAAATCCATGACGGCCCCGCTGCGTTTAGCGGGGCCACCGCTTGAGGTTGAAGAGCGTTAAATCGTTCCGGGAACGGGCGTGGCCCTGAAGGCGTTTACCGCCCTGTCCATCAGCACCTGACTGTCGCTTCCGCTATCCAGTATCGTGTTTTGCGCAGAGCTCTTTTCTACCAGCACGGCGACCGCATCGAGGGCTTTTAATCTGTCCGTGGTGAGCAAGGCGCTGACCTGCGCCGCAAAACAGGCATCCTCTTCCGACGGTTGCGCCTGCGCCGCCGACGCCTCAGTTGTCGCCACGATATGGTTATTGGCAAGGTAGTTTTCCTTACCGGCAACAAGACGGATGACGATCGGCTTTATTCCCCGCGGCTTGAGATACTGGACATCGAGGGTTTCGGAAATATGATTGGCAATTATCGAGTTATTACTTCCCTCAATATACAGCAAGCCATAGGTATCATCCCGCCCATTGTCATAAGCCTGCATCGGCGGCCAGGGCTCACGATCGCGCAAGAAGTGGTTTGCCGAGATCAGATTCTCCGCGCAGTTGTTCTCCATTATCAGCATGCCTGGATAAAACGAATGGAATCGATTGCTGGTGACGCAGGAGCGTACAACGCCGGATAAGTGGACGCTGCTGGCGCCGCGCGGGAAAATATTGTTGGTAGAAATTAATAACCCGCCGAAGTTTTGCGCGTAAATGGAATAGCCTTTATAGCCTGCGCCAATCAGGTTATCGGTTATTTTTGACGCCTGCCCAGCGCCGCGGAGCTCGATACAGTTACCGCATTCGGCAATAAAGTTATTATGGATCGCCATCGCATCGCTGTTGTACGCGGTGAGGCCATGCTCGAGGTAGATGAACCCCATCCCGGTGATCCGAAAGGCGTCCTGCGCGCTGGCGATATAAATTCCAGTTTTACCGTTGGTGTAGGTATTTTCCGGGTCGTTGTTTCCCAGCCCATCATCAACAAAGTGCAGGCCATCAATACAGAAGTTTTCGAACGCGACCGAACTGATACGCGGCGCCCCGCTGCGCTTTACATAAAACGCGGCGCCGGCGTGCTCTTCATCGCCGTCCTGCGGGCAGAGATCGACCAGGATACGGCTCCCGCCCGGCCACAGATCGTGCAGGTTCGCCCATTCATCCGCAGGGGTATTAAAGCGAATACTTGAAGAGACAAAACCATGCCCGGCGCCCATTATTTTTAAATAGCTTATATCAATCAAGACCTGCGTCGTCAGATGATAATCGCCGGGCGGGATAAAAATAGCGGCGCCCGGTTTTCCACCGTCGTTGATATCGGTTTCGGTTTGCCGGGATTTAATATCGGCGATAATACTATTAATCACTTCGCCAATATCCTGATAGGGATTACCCACCGGCCACCGCGTGACGTCATAATAATTTTCAGGCACCATAAAACCTCCTTTGATATTAAATGGAAATCAATAAAAAATATTTAAATCGTAGATATATCATTGTTGAATAAAACCGATACTCTGCGCTCCCGATCATTAACCGCGGCCTTTTTCCAGCTCGCGCTTTGCCAGATCCGTTTTAATTCTTTCAAGAAAAGCGTTATTGAGCTTAAAGTAGCGCACCAGATACGCGCTGATGAAATAGCTCACCATCGGCAGCAGGGAGAACATCACGATAATGCCCTGGAGGGTTTGCGAATTTTGCTGCGGCTCATTCGCGACATAGCCGGTAAACGCCAGAATCCAGGCGACGATAGCGCCGGCCACCGCCAGCCCCATTTTCAGCATAAAAAGATTACCGGCGAAGGAGATACCGGTCAGGCGTTTACCAAATTTCCAGTCGCCGTAGTCGTCGACGTCGGACATCATCGCCCACAGAATAGGGCCAGACTGGATGAGATGCAGGACGTTAATAATGATGAACAGCGTCATCAGCGGGGTCAGCGATTGCGGATCAATAAACCACAGCGCAAACGAGAGAATACCAAGGATAATATTAATAACGCGGAACAGCGCCAGCTTATCAAAACGATCGGTAAGCGGTTTGGCAAGCACGCTGCCCAGCATATTACAGGCCACGCCCAGCGCCATAAAGAAGGTAATAAATCCGACAGACGCCTTCATCACATAGGTAGCATAATAGATGGTTACACCGCCGCGGATAAATGCCGGGAAAACGTTCAGGAAGGTAATAGAGATCATCAATAGCCACTGATCGTTTTTGATGATATCGCGCAGGTCTTTCTTTAACGACTCGTTTTGCTTCACCGACACCACCCGCTCTTTAATGCTGGAGAAGCAGAACAGGAACATTAGCGTTGCCGCGCCGCCCATAATGATCATGGTCAGTTGGAAACCGGAGGCGCGATCGCCGTTACCCAGCCAGTCCGTTAACGGCAGAATAGAGGAGGAAATAATTAATGTCGCCAGGCCATTAAGGAAAAAGCGCCAGGACAGACAGCCCATACGCTCTTTCTGATTGAGGGTAATCACGCCGCCGACTGAGCAATAGGGAATATTAATCGCGGTGTAAATCAGCGACATGACAAGGTAGGTGACCCAGGCATAGATAATCTTGCCGTTCATGCTGAGATCGGGGGTAGTAAACATCAGTACCGCGCCCAAGCCAAACGGAAACGCCATCCATAATAACCATGGGCGGAATTTACCCCAGCGCGAGACGGTGCGGTCGCAGATTGCCCCCATTAGCGGATCGCTAAAAGCGTCAAAGATACGGATAACCAGGAATAATGTGCCAACCACCCCGGCATTCAGGCCATAAACATCGGTATAAAACCACGTCAGATATAGCGCCAGGACGCTCCATATCATTCCCGACCCGGCGTCACCCATGCCGTAGCCGATCTTCTCCCTGAGCCCGAGCTTTTCATAAGCGCCTGGCTTTTCCATTGCGGTAGCAGACATAAATACACCTATTTTTTGTTAAAAGGAGCCCATGACGCTAACGTTGCGCCATTACTAAATACCTATCCCTTACAGGGAGGTAATATTAATCTTTACGCTGCTCTCGCGGATAATTAACCGGGAGACGATTTCATGCATTTCAATACTGTCCGGCTGCTGTTGATGCTTTACCATCTGGAACGCGAGGTGAGCAATTTCATTGACCGGCTGTGCCACGCTGGTAATTTTTTTGGTTTGCGCCAGCAGGGTATTATCAAAACTGGCAATAGCGATATCTTCTGGAATGGAGATACCTTTTTCTTTAAGCCCATCGATAATATAGTTGGCAGCAATATCGTTATAAACCAACAGGCATGAACAGGTACGATCTGGCTCGCTGAGCTTCTCGATAATGACATCAAGAATTTGAATATGCCCGGAAACTCTCTCACCTTCACCTTTGGTTATCCAGAACGAATTATCTTTGGCGAGCGTTAAGCCGTGGCTCGCTATTTTTTTGCTATACGACGATACCTTGCGATTATCAACGCCTTCCTGGGCAACAAAGCCAAATGAAACATGACCCGTGTGGATAAAATGTTCCGCAATGCTTTCCGCCCCGCGATCCTGATTAATCGAAACGGAATTAAAGAAGCGGGACACCTGGGTGACGATGGCGACCGGGATGCGGGTAATGGTTAACCATTCGGAAAGTTCGGCCTCCGCTTCCGTCGGTACCCATAACAAACTGTCAATGCCCATTCCCACCAGGGTATGAATAATATGTTTATCCTGCTGCGGCTGATTCTGATGCGTTTTAACGATCACCGATTTGCCAATATACCGGGCCTCTTCCTCCACTGTCGCCAGCAGTTCACAGAAGTGAGGATTCATCAGATTAGGCAACACCACACCAATCAGCCCTGAACATTTACCGCTAAGCTGAAACGAACTCTTACTGGGCACATAGCAGAGATAATCCATCGCATCGCGTACCGCCTGCCGGGTTTCCGGCACCACGCTGGGATGATTGTTAAGCACTCGTGATACGGTCGCCGTCGAGACCCCCGCTCTTTTCGCTACGTCTTTGATCGATGCCATGATGATTGAGTACGCCCCCTAACACTGGTGCTTACTATAAATTGTGATCGCGATCGGAAATGTAAGCCAGTTCACATGTTGCTTTGTTACATGGAAGCACGTTCGGCCTTCTCAATTTAGCTGGCTGAGACAAGTTTAATCGGAAGGGCGTGTATGAAAGGGCCTCATCCTTATAATCCATGTAAACCACAACGTTGTGGATTTCATGTTCACTAAGAATGAGGCATTGGTATAATTTTTATATTATTGAAATTATTATCAATAAAAATACTATTCAATAATATGATCGTTGAATACTTAAATAATTAGAAGAAATACTTAAAGCGCAACCGCGCGCCATAGCGATCGTCGTCATCGCTCTGGCTCAGCTTATCGTCGCTATCCAGAATAGAGTAATAGGCCCCAAGATAAATATTAAAATTCTGCATATTCATCACGTTCGGAATTTGATACGACGCGTGGATAGTATGAATATTGTAGGTACCTTCGTCTTTAATCCAGCAGTCGTTCTCGCAAATGACTCCAGCATAATCGCTGATTTTGTTATGCGCGTAGATATAGCCCAGTTCGAAGCGCCGCCACAGCGCGTTCACCCCGGTGGTAAAATCTTTTTCGTTGCTGGCATCCATATAAGCGGTGTTCAGGTTCACCACCACGCCGTTATCCGGGTCGCTCTTCAGGCCGTTCCAGGTCATAGTCAGGCCATAACCTGTGCGGCCGGACTGATCGACGAAGTTGCCCTGCGCATCGTGATAGCCATAGGCGTTTTGCACCACGTTCGCTTCCATGGCCGCCGCCACGGACACTTCGTCCTTCGCCCAGGAGACCACCGGGCGCAGGTAAGCGACGTTCTTTTTCTGATCCATATCGCGACCGTGGTAACCGCCGTCGTTATACAGCGAAGTGCCGTCTTCCAACAAAGTGTTGAGCTCAAAATACCAGTTATCAAGCTGCTTGCTTAGCAGGAAGTTGCCGCCTGCGTCAGAACGCCCGCGCCCCTCTTTCACCATATAGATATAGCCATGACCGTCGCTATACAGGTCGTTGGCGGTATTGCCGGAGTGCTCGACAAAGGTATCCTGATTTAGCGGGAACATGTCGTAAGCTTCAAAACGCCCCACCTTAACCTTCCAGTCATTTTCCTGACCAAAGAAGAACGCGGCATCATCAAGATTCATCGAACCAGTCATATCCGCCAGCGGTTGGACGGTGAACCCGGCAAAATAGCCGCTGTCCGTTTTACGCATACCATCGAAGCCGAGCAGGATACGACCGTTTAAATCCCAGTTCTCGTAGGTTGGGTCGCTACCAACATCAGCGTTAGTCATCGCCAGCAAGCCACGTTTGCTTTCCGCATCCATATTGAATTCCACGTCACCGTAGATTTTCAGATCGCCATAGCCCGTTAATTTCAACTCCGGCGCGGTCATATTCTTTTTACTCTCTGCAGCCGGAGCCACGCTTTTAACCGCTACGCTGGTTTGTGCCGCCTGAATAGCGGCATCCTGTTGCGTCTGTAAATTCCGAACCTGCTCTTCCGCTACCGTCGCCCGATTCTCAGCGGCGGCAAGCCGCGCTTCCAGTTGTTCCATACGCTGTTCAAGAGTCAGGTGATTATTTTTTGCTACCGCTGAACCCGTTATTAAAGACAAACCCATGGCTATCGATAATGCTTTTTTATTCATTTTTATTTTCCGGAGGTAAAAGAGGGCCAGGTGAGTCATAAACTCACCCGTATTTATTTTTTGTTTTTTATATCAGGCAGATTTTTCTATTTTATTTTGGCTATTCACCCCGCAAACAGTTGATATTTATTCTTATCCTCATCGCTAATTTCTCTTAATATCCGACAAGGGACGCCAGCAGCGACGACATTCGCTGGTATTGAGCGATTCACCACACTTCCGGCGCCGATAACCGAGTTTTTACCAATAGTGACCCCAGGGTTGATAATCACCCCGGTGCCAAGCCATACGCCATCCTCGATGATAACCGGCTGCGAGAATTGCTGCTGGGTGTGGCGCAGATCCGGATGAACCGGATGGCCCGCGGTGGAAATAGTCACGTTGGGCGCAAACATCACGTTATTGCCGATGATAATGTCGGCATCATCAACCAGCGTCAGGTTGAAGTTGGCGTAAAAATTATCGCCGATAGTGGTGTGAGTTCCGTAGGCAATATTAATCGGCGGTTCTATCCAGCACGCTTTACCGACGCTGGCAAACATGCGTCGAATAATATCGTCTCTTAATTCCTGATTAAAAGGATGCGAGTGATTGTACTCATAGGCCCGCGCCTTGCCCATCAGCCGCTGTTCCGGTAAACCATATCCTGAATCAAGATAGAGCTCGCCGCTGTTCATTCTTGCTTTCATATCCATAGTGCAAATTTTCCTCATCTCTCCAGCACATCCCTGTGCATTATCGACCTGTTTTCTAAACCGTCATGGCGTTATCGCGCATCTTTTCCGACGTGGCCTTGCCCGATAAGGTAAAGGCGGATATCAAGGTGACGGTCAGGGCGATGCCGCCAAGGATCATATAGGTATCCTGGAAGCCGATACGGTCATACATATTTCCGGCAAAAGCGGAGAGAAAAATCGCCGCCACCTGTTTGGAAAACTGGAAGCCGACCAGGTAAATCGTCGCCGACAGCCGAACGTCAAACACGCCGGTAATGTACTTAAACGCCCCCACCAGCAGGAACGGGACCTCCAGCGCATGGAGCATTTTCAGCGCCACCACTTCAGCGGCCGTCGTGGCGAACGATGAGCCGATCATCCTCGCCGCCATCACCATCCCGGCAATCAGCAGCGTATTCTTCGCGCCGATGCGGTTAATAATCCACGGCGAGCTGAACATGATAATCGCGTTGCATATTTCCCCGGCGGTGGTCGCGAAACCAAAGGCGCGGGTGCCCGATTCCGGCGTGGCGAAGAAAGATTTAAAGAAGGTGGCAAACTGCTGGTCAAAGACGTCATATACGCAGGCGACGCCGATAACGTAGAGAATAAACATCCACATTTTGCGCTGACGGAACATGCGCACGGCGGTTTTTAAATCGACCGATGATCGGTTAGCGCCCAGCGAGTCCATCACCTGCGCGGTCTGGCTGGCCTGCGGTTTCGCGATAGCCACCAGTACGACCAGCACCAGCGCGGCGGCTGACCCCATCCAGAACACCCACTCGGGGTTAACGCTGAATAGCATCCCCGCCGTGGTAGCGCACAGCGCCCAGCCGAGGCAGCCAAAAGTCCGCGCCTTGCCGTATTCAAACCCGCTGTTGCGGCTCACACGCTCAATATAGGCTTCCATCGCCCCGGCGCCGGCGGAGAAAACAAAGCCGATGTAGGCCCCGCCGCTCAGTGCCCCGAGCCAGATATTGGTTTTCAGCAGCGGCGCAAAGACATAGAGGAAAAAGGGGGCGATCAGCACCAGCAGCACGGTCACGATCCACATCAGATGCTTTTTCAGCCCCAGCTTATCGGAGATCACGCCCAGTATCGGCTGAAAGCAGATAGCGAACAGCGACAGGCTGGAGAAAACAATACCGGTCTCGGTTTTATTCAGGCCGATGACGTCCGATAGCCAGATCGGCAAAAACGGAAAGCAGGTGGCCATAATGAAAAAGTAGAGAAAGAAGAACAGCCCGAAAATCCAGAAATTGGGGTTGTTTTTATGGGTACAGACGGTCGGGTTCATTGTGTACTCCTCAAAAAGGGCCGACGCGCGGCCCGTTACCATCACACGCGTTGCAGGCCAATCAAAATGGCGCTTTCCGGGTCGAGGATTGGCAGCGCCAGCCCCGCCTGTTGTAACCACTCGCCGCTTACGGTCTGCGGTGTCGTCATCCATTCCGGCAGCTTACGCATCGTATGGCCGCCCTCTCCCGTAATCTGGATATCGGGATGGTCGAGAAGCGTCACCCGGTAGCGGGCTCCCGCTTCCAGTCCCGCCACGCGCAGCGGCGCCATCAGGGTGTAGTCCGGCATCGCCAGCTGACTGACGAGGAAAATCGCCTGGCTCTTATCCTCACTCACCACGCCGTGCGCGAGGGTTGTGGCGTCCGGCATATCGATACGCCACTGCACGCCGTGATGAATAACATCGCGCCACTGCTTGTGTAGCGCCGCGTATTTGCGGTAACCCGCGCGCTCTTGCTCATCGGCGCTCACCGGATCCAGCTCAAGCCCCATATGGCCGAACAGCGCCGTCAGGCCGCGGAAAGCGATACTGTGCTGGCGGAAAGTGGCGTGACAGCGGCGGTTGCCGATGTGCGCGCCCATCACTTCCGGTGGGAAGAAGTAGCTCATGCCGCGCTGAATGGTGTTGCGCTCGAGGGCATCGTTATTGTCGGAAGCCCAGAAGCGATGGCTGCGCTTCAGCACTTCATAATCGATACGCCCGCCGCCGGAGGAGCAGGACTCAAATTCAATATGCGGGAAGCGGGCCACCAGCGTATCCAGCAGGCGATAGAACTGGCGAGTTTGCGCATCGGCGGCGGCTTTACCGTTATGCGCAGGCTGCACCAGCTCGCGGTTCATATCCCACTTCACATAGTCCACGGCGTGCTCGCCCAGCAGCCAGCTCATCCGCTCCAGCAGATAATCAAAGGCTTCCGGGATATTCAGGTTCAGGACAAACTGATGCCGTCCGGGGATCGGCGTATAGCCCGGCAGCGCCAGCACCCAGTCGGGATGCGCGCGGTATAAATCGGAGTTCGGGTTGATCATCTCTGGCTCAACCCAGATGCCGAACTCCATCCCCAGCGACTTCACGTGGTCGATAACCGGGGTCAGACCGTCAGGATATTTTTCTTCATCGAGATACCAGTCGCCGAGCGCCGCCCAGTCGTCGTTGCGCCCTTTAAACCAGCCGTCGTCGATGATAAAGCGCTCTACGCCCAACCCCGCCGCCTCATCCGCCATGCGCATGATGTACTGCGGGTCGTGGTCAAAATAGATCCCTTCCCAGGTGTTGAGATGCACCGGGCGCGCCTTGTTGTCCGGGAAGCGAATAATCTGTTCGCGCAAATAGCGGTGGAACTGCTGGCTCATGCCGTTCAGCCCTTGCGCTGAATAGCTGGCGTAGAGGTTCGGCGTCCACAGCGTTTCCCCTTCCGCCAGCGCCATTTCGCCCGCCAGATAGAGCGCTTCCGCCTGCAGGTAGCGCCGCCCGTCGGTTTTCACTTCCGCCCGCAGGCGGTGGTTACCGCTCCAGCCCAGGTGCACGCCCCACACTTCGCCCTGCATCTCGCTAAAGGCGCGGCTGCCGGTAATCAGCGCCGGAAAATGTTCGTGAGAGGTGCGTCCGCGGCGGTTTTCCAGCACAAAGCTGTCGTGTTCCAGAATGAGACGATGGGGCTGGAATTCGCGGATCCAGCGGCCATGAAAGGCCATCACTTCGCGGGCGCGTTCGGCGACCGGCAGCGTGACGGCCAGGCGATCCACCTGCCACGGCTGCGGGCGCAGGTTGGTTAAGCCATGGCGCACGCTCAGTACGCCGCTGCTATCAAGCTGGATTTCACTGCATAACCGCAGGCCAGCCTGCGCGTCTTCGCTGAAGAGAGTAACCTTCTGCCCGTCCTGCACCACCTCGGTGGTGGTGAACATCGGTGAGGCATCCAGCCCCTGGCGGTGGCCCTCAATACCCGGCGCGCCAAACAGACCGTGCCCCAGTTCGGCCATCAAGGTCACCGGGGAATCGACATCGAGGCGACCGTTGGCCAC
The DNA here is from genome assembly GCF_900200035.1 of Klebsiella grimontii. Lineage (GTDB taxonomy): Bacteria > Pseudomonadota > Gammaproteobacteria > Enterobacterales > Enterobacteriaceae > Klebsiella > Klebsiella grimontii. The sequence continues at coordinate 26,274 of NZ_FZTC01000006.1, read as the reverse complement.
CGGGCGGGCGATGCTGGCGGCATCCTGCGGCGAAAAGTGGCTTAAATGCGGCCCCCAGTAGATAATTTCGGCGAACGGATGGGTTTTGATCACCACGTCGGCCACTGCGCTTTGCAGGCGTAAAATCGAATCAGACATTAGACATCTCCACAACAAGGAATGTCTTACTGTTGATCCGAAACGTTTCGGACGCCAACCAAAACGTTTCGGATCCGTGATCGAGTTCAGGAAATTAATCTGACGGGCGGGAAATCAGGCGGTTTCGCCGGAGATAAATTCAGGCTGCCAGAGCACCTGGAGCGAGGCGAGATCGTCACCGGCGATTAAGCGGCGAACCATGCTGGCTATCTGGCGACCCACACCCTGGCGGGTGGATTGAATCACCGCGCCAACCGGAGTTTCAATGATGCTATCCTGCGGTAAACCGTCGTAAACCACTAATGCAACACGGTTATCGCCAGTCAGACGCCCCAGTTGAGCCAGGGCCATCGCCGCGCCGTCGCCGTGAGTATTGCAATCGGTGACAATCGCCGTTGGCGGTTCAGGCAAGCGCAGCAGTTCCATGGTTGCCTGAAACCCGCCGCGGCGGGTGGGCGGCACGCTGCGCAGCCAGGTATCCGCCAGGCCCGCTTCGCGCAGCGCCTGCAGATAACCGTTGCGGCGCTGGGTAATAAAAGCCTGATTGTTATTTTCGCTCAGCAGCGCGATGCGTCGGTGCCCCTGGCTAATCAGGTGGCGGGTGGCGCGATACGTTCCCGCCTGGTTATCGAAATCAAACCAGGCGTAGGGCTGCGGCAGGCGGCTGCGGCCCAGCGCCAGAAAAGGAAAGCCGGCGGAGAGCAGTTGAATCAGGCGCGGGTCGTCATCGAGCGTATGCGCGACGATCAGCGCATCGACGCGGCGGCTCTGCACCATACGCATATAGCCGTGCTTATCGGCCTGTTCATCGTCGGCAATCAGCAGTAAATCAATCTCGTAGCTCGCCAGTTCGTGGCTGATTTCGCCCACCATTTCGAGAAAGACGTTGTTATTCAGCGGCGCGGGGCGCACGGGGAAAACGAGGCCGACGGCGTCGATTTTGCCCATCTTCAGGCGACGAGCGAAAGTATTGGGGCGATATCCGCGGCGCTGGGCTTCCGCTTCCACGCGGGCGCGCGTCTCCTGCGACACGTCGTCATAGCCGTTTAACGCGCGGCTGACGGTCGTTACCGAGATCCCAAGTTCTTTAGCAATGGCTTTCAGCGACATAGGTATGCCTGTCTTCGCGGAAGAATGCGGCTAGTGTCCCGCAATACGGGCATGGCGTCCAGCAACAGCGACAAAGCGCCATTCGGCGCTTTGTCCTGAGGAAAAACTACTGCGCCAGCGGTTTACGCACAAAGAAGCCATAGAGACAGGCGCCAAGGAACAGCAGGCAGCCGCCGAGAATAAAGACATTGGTGAACTGACCGGTAGCATCAAGGATAATCCCCGTGATCACCGGCGCCAGCGCTGCACCGAGAAAACCGCCAAAGTTCTGGATCGCACCGAGAGAAGCGACCTGCTCTTTGGGCGCCATATCCGCCGCCAGCGCCCAAATAACCCCGGACGGCATTTGCGAGCAGAAATAGCCCAGCGTCAGTAGCGTAATCGCGGTACCGCTGTTGCTGACAAACGGAATTGGCATCACAAAACAGGCCGCCATTGCCGCCCCCACCACAATAGGCACCTTCCGCGCCGTTACCGCATTAATCCCTCTACGCACCAGACGGTCAGAGAGCATCCCGCCGCAAAGGACGCCAAGAATACCGGCAAAGAATGGAATCGAGGCAATAAAGCCCGTCTGCTTCAGGCTGAATCCCAGCGACGTTTCCAGATAACCCGGCAGCCACGTCAGATAAACCCAGATAGTAAACATGATGCAGAAGTTGCCGGAGATCATGAACCAGGTCGTTTTATTGCGAAACAGCTCGCCCCAGCTAACCTGTGGCTTATCGGCCTCAGCCATCACCACCTTACCGGTGTGGATCAGCATCGCTTCCCGCGCATCCGGATCGCGATAAAACTTCAGCCACGCCAGAATCAACGGTATACCCAGCAGACCCACGGCGATAAACATCCCGCGCCAGCCAACCCACAGCAGCAGAAGCGTCAGCAGCGGCGGCGCGATGGCGTTAGCGATTTGCGAACCCGTATTGATGATCGATGTCGGCAGGCCGCGCTCTTTATCCGAAAACCAGCTTTGGGTGATCTTGATACCAGAGGTAAAGAACGGCGACTCTGCCACCCCCAGCAGCACCCGCAGGCCGTAGAAGAAACTATAGGTATTCACAAATCCCATCAGAAAGGTCACGGCAGACCATAGCGTCAGCGCGCCGGTGAACATCTTCTTTGGGCCGAAACGGTCGACCAGCCAGCCGGCCGGCAGGTTTGCCAGCGCATAAGGCCAGAGAAACGCCGATAGCAGCAGACCCATTTCGGTTCCGGAGAAACCAAACTCCTTCGAAATGGTGGTATTAGCAATACTCAGGTTGGCGCGGTCAAGATAGTTCACCACCGCAGCCAGCAGCAAAATCAAAATAATCCCCCAGCGCCGGCGAGAGAGTTTCGGCGGCTCGATTACCGCCGAGGAAGTCTGATTCACGGTGCTCATGCCGATACCTCCAGTAATGCGCGATCGATTTTGATGACCGCTTTGCGCAGATGGCTAACACCACCGCCCAGAGGATGGCAGCAGGGGCGATGAATATCTTCCGGGAAGAAAATCGCGAACATACCGGGGGTTAACGTTACCTGCGTCTCTGCTTCTTCTACCCGCCAGAACATGATGTCCTGCTGCGGCGTTCGATCATCCACAACGGTATGCAGACCGCTTTCCACGCGGCTGACGCCCATACGCTCATGGCCTGAAATCAGGTACTGAATATCGATAAACTGACGGTGCGATTCCGGACGAGCCTCGGCAAAAGGCATGCTATCCATCTCCTGTAGCAGGCAAAAGAGTCGGTCAGGGATCAGGTCGATTTTTCCCAGCGTGAAATCCTGAAAATCTTGCTCTGCAAGAAAAGCCAGCGCCTGGCGAATAACCGGATGATAAGCCATCGACTGTGCGGGCCATGCCTTCAGACTGGTTACGATCATAATGGCATCCTCCGCTTAGCCCACGATACGCTGACGCCACTGTTCGGTTCCGGCGCGAATCTGGTCGAGAATCACCGTCAGCCCCCAGTACTTATTCAGCACATCATCTTTATTAACCCGGCAGGTGATACTGTCGAAAGTCCCCAGACGCTGATGGTAGATTTTGGCGTTTTTCGGATAGCCCAGCGTTTCGCTCACCGCCCCCAGAGAGAGGAAAATCGCCAGTTCATCGGCCAGTGCGCGTTGGTTTTTCCCCTCTCGCCACAGCCAGCTATATAGTTCAGGGTGAAAGTTGGTAAACACACCGCTAAAGCCCTGTGAGCCCGCCAAAATCGCTGGCCAGGCAATCGCCGCGTTGGCGTTAATGACGTTGAGCGGCGTGCCCTGCGCCAGACGTACGCGACGTTCAACGGTCGGTAGATCGCAGCTCACATCCTTCAGCACAACGAAGCGCCCGCTATTGGCGCACCATGTAAATTCATCATCGGTAAGCAACCGGCGATAAGGCGCCGGACACTCGTAAAGGCCGAGCGGTAGCGAGGCTGGCAGCGTTTCCAGCAACGTATTCAGCACTGCATAGAAAACGTCGCTCCCCTCATTACGCGGATCGAGATGGTTAGTCACCAGCACCAGGGCATCAATACCGGTCTGCGCCATCGCCAGCAGCTCGGCTTTTTGCGCTTCAATATCATCACTGATATGGCCAGAAGCGATAACGGGAATGCGGCCGTTAACGCGCTGTACCACAAAACGCGCCAGCTCAACGCGTTCTTCTAAGGAAAGGAACTGCATTTCGCTTGATTGACAGACGGCAAACAGCGCATCAACGCCCTTCTCCAGATACCAGTCGATTAATTTCGCCAGCACCGGATAATCTATCCGTTCGTCAGCGGCAAATGGCGTCAGCATTACTGGGACAATACCGTTAATCGTTTTCATATTGTTTTTTCCTGAGTTCAGAGGGTACGGAGTCGTGCGTTTGCCTGTTCAAATTCAGGCATATTGGATGCCCCTTCCAGCTCCACGGCCAGAGAGGCGAAGGCGGAGGCCCAGGTAGCGGCCTGCACCAGACTATTTCCGGCGGCAAGCGATGCGGCCAGCGCACCGTTGAAAGCATCGCCGGCACCGGTGGTATCCACGGTGACGGCTGGGAAAGCGCGTATATGACTGAACTGGTGGTTATCCAGCAGCAGCGCACCGCGCGACCCCATCGTAATCAGCACTTTTTTAGCGCCGAGTCTGGCGATACGTAGCGCCGCTTCTTTTGCCGTATCAAAATCGCTAATGTCGATTCCCGATAATAAAGATGCTTCCGTTTCATTCGGCGTAATGACATCTACAAAGGGGATGCTGGGGATAATTTCAGCAGAATAGGGGGCGGGATTAAGAATAACTTGCTTACCCAGCTCATGCGCTATCTTGATTAGTGAATGAGTAGCATCGAAATTATTTTCCAGCTGAACCAATAAAACATCTGATGAAGATAATTCCGGAATAATTTTCTGAATTTCACTATAGGTAATAGTAGTATTTGCCCCGGAATAAATAGCAATCATATTTTCGCCGTTTTCCTGAGAAACATAAATAATCGCATTACCGGTTGGTTCACTCTCTGACTGATAAAGCGTGTAAGAGTGAATTGCAGAGCGAGTTAAATGATCTGCTGCTAAATGACTGAACTGATCTTTACCCACCTTGGCAACAAAATGCACCTGAGCACCGGCTTTACTGGCGGCCGTTGCCTGGTTTGCACCTTTCCCTCCCGGTCCCAGGCTGCTACCCAGCGCCATTAGCGATTCACCGCCTCGCGGGAAGCGTTCCACCTTCGCCACAATGTCAACGTTGAACGAGCCAAATACACATACCTTACCCTGCATAACTTTTCCTTTTTGTCGCTCATCGCCTGGTGATTTACGGTGATTAAGAGGTTGCAGCAGCACCTCAAAACTATCACCGGTTTCAGAAATAAGTTCCGCCTGCAAACTACGGCGCGAAATAATTGCTCCGCCATAACAGCGCTGCACCAAGCCCATCGCCGCAAGAGTATTTAAATCACTGCGAATCGTTTCTTTCGTGACATTAAAATGAGCAGAAAAATAATTAACATAACCACGTTCATGTTCATCTAAATATCGTAAAATAGACTTTCTACGTTCTTCAAGAAACATAATTAACCCCGATATCACCGTTGCAGTATACGAACCACCTAAGGGTGGAAGAGTGACATCAATCCCATGTTTCCAGACGAAACGGAAGCAAACAAAAATGAAGAAAAAGAATAAACGGAAAAGCGATATTCCCGGTTCTATAGGAAGTAAAATAATATATATATCATTAACATATATAACGACATAACATTCTGCGGATTACGAATAAATGCGCAGAATGTTATTAAATTTAGTTCTGCTCGGCAATCAGCAGCGCCTGGGTGTCCGGCTCCAGCGCCTGGAAAACGTGCTGCCGATCGGCGGGATAGCAGATGTAATCGCCTTCCCCCAGCTCTTCCGGCGCTTCCGTCAGGCCGACCCGCGCCCGCCCCTGGGTGACAATAATATGCTCCACCGAACCCGGCGGATGGGGGTGGGAAATGCGGTCCGCGCCCGGCTGAGTCAGCAGAAGATAGATATCGCGCCGGGCGCCCGGCGGGCAGGCGGCCAGCAAAATCGCCTGATAGTTCGCCTGCTCGGCGACCACCTTCGTCCCCTCGCCGCGGCGGATAACCTGCGTGGTGTTGACCTGCGGCTCCAGCAGCCGGGCAAAGGGAATATCAAGGGCCACGCACAGCGCCCAGAGGGTTTCCAGGCTCGGGTTGCCGTTGCCGGATTCCAGCTGCGATAACGTTGATTTGGCAATTCCCGCCCGCCGCGCAACTTCGGCAAGGGAAAGGCCGGTGCGCGCGCGCTCACGTACCAGGCTTTTGGCAATCAGGCTAATTGGCTGAGTCATACAGCCCTCCGTGTTTTTTATAACGAACGATTCGTTCGTCTTGAAATGCGATTCTGTTACGTTCATTATAATGGAAATTCGTTCGATATGGCTAAAGAGTATGAAACAGCACTTCGCCGCGCTTAAGGGCGACACCCTCAGAGCAATTGTTTTAGTCTGCCTCGCGGTAGGCATCGTCGGGATGTCCTACGGCTCGTTGGCCGTCGCCTACGGCTTCCCGATTTGGGTCCCCTTTGTGCTTTCGGTTTGCGTCCTGGCGGGCGCTTCAGAGTTTATGTTTATCGGCATTGTCGCCAGCGGCGGCAACCCGCTGGCGGCGGCGGCGGCCGGGCTGCTGGTCAACGCGCGCCATATTCCCTTCGGCGTAACGGTGCGCGACCTGGTCGGCCAGCGCGCCGCCAGCTTCCTCGGCTGCCACATCATGAACGATGAAAGCGTAGTGTTTGGTCTGTCGCAGAAAACCCCCGAGCAGCGGCGGGCCGCCTACTGGCTGTGCGGCCTGGGCGTGGCGCTGATCTGGCCGTTGGGCGCGTTGTTAGGCGCGGGCGTCGGCAAGCTGCTCCCGGCGCCGGAGACCATTGGCCTCGATGCGGTATTCCCGGCGATTCTTCTGGCGCTGGTGGTGCCGGCCTTTAAAAACCGCACCACGTTGATCCGCGCCTGTAGCGGAGCGGCGCTATCGCTGGCCGCCGTGCCTTTCGCGCCGGTTGGTCTGCCGGTTTTACTGTCGCTGTTTGGCCTGCTGACGAGGAAAAAATAATGGGCAATATGACGCTATTTATCGCCGGTATTGCGATTTTGTCGCTGGGCACCTACTTAATGCGTTTAGGCGGAGCGAAGCTCGGCAGCCGGCTGGCGTTTTCCGAGCGCTCCCAGGCGCTGCTCTCCGATGCGGCGACGGTACTGCTCTTTTCCGTGGCGCTGGCGACCACCTTTTACGAGGGCGAACATTTTGCCGGGATGGCGCGGGTGCTGGGCGTTGGCCTGGCGGTGTTCCTCGCCTGGCGCAAGATGCCGCTGATCGTGGTGATTATCGCCGCCGCCGTGGCGACGGCGCTGCTGCGGATAGCGGGTATCGCCTGACCCGGCCTACGAAACCCGAAATATCAAGTAATTACGCAATTCCTGTAGGCCACGAAAGCGAAGCGCCGCCGGGCAGCTGCAGTTAAGGAATTACTGCATTTGTACTTCGAGCCAACGGATAACAGGCGCCATCTCCAGCGGTTTTTGCTGATCGACGGTAAACACCGGCCCCAGCCGCATGGGTTCCGCCCGCTGCGCCAGCTGAGCCAGCTCCGGGAGATACTCTTCGCCCGGGTGCCCCGGCCTGCGATCCTGCAACCGGCTGGCATAGCGCGACACCGCAAGCTCGGGCGAGATGCGGTTCCAGATCTCCAGAACCTTTTCAACGCCCGCCTGCTGCAGCTGCCGCTGCAACGTTTCGCGCGGCTGAAAACCAAACCAGGCGTCGATTAACCAGATACAGCCTGCCGGAGCGTGGCCGACGATCGACCAGATGACTTCATAAGCGGCGCAGCCCAGCTGCCGGTTGAAAGATCTGTCGATTTCGCTAAAGCACGCCATAAACGGCTCTTTAATACCGTCGATAGTCAGCTGCGGCAGATTGAAGGTTGCCGATAGCTGCCGGGTGACGGTGCTTTTGCCCGAGGCGGGAATGCCGTTAATTAAAATCACCGTTTTGCAGCCGGGTGTGAGATGTCTGTTCATAACAACGCGACGACCTCCTCTCTGCTGCTGGCGGCCCGCAGCTTCGCCATGGTCTCGTTATTATCGAGCAGGGCGATAATCGCCCGGATGCCCTCCTCAATATGGGCATTGCTGTCCTGCGCGCCGAACATAATGACAATATCCGCCTTCTCGCTATCGGCAAAATGAATCGGCTTATCCAACACGACCAGGCTAAAACAGTTACGCCTGACGCCACATTCCGGCCTGGCGTGGGGGATAGCGACGCCTTCATCGAAAACGTAATAGGCGCCGTGGTTCAGGGTATTATCGATTACCGCCTGACCGTAATCCGCCGAGATATACCCTTTCGCGACCAGCGGGCTGGCCGCCAGATGGATCACTTTCTGCCAGTCGGACTCCGTGACGCCGACCTGAATCGCATCGGCCTCTATCAGCAGTTCTTTTATCGTCATCATCACTCCCTAAATATTGCGGCGAATTACATTGCGTAACTCATCAATACGCACAAAGAGCGCATCTATCTCCTGCCGATGACTCTTACTTTTGGCATACACCGCCAGCGCCCGGTTATACATCAGCATTAAGGCTTTCTGTATTTCGCCATTAGCCGGGTTGCCCTGTAGTTCCGCTTCCAGTCTGGCTATTTCCCCGGCCAGCTGACGGGACTGTTCGTCATAATCCTGCGGTGGTTGACTCTCTTTTTTCCACAACGTTTTCAAAGATTCAAACATAGCGAGCTCCTCCCTGACGGACAGCAGGGCAACAAAATACGGTTTAAAATAAGCTTTTATTTAAACAGCGCGATTTTTTCTATTAATACATGGGTGACCGCGTTATTCGCCGGAATTAAAAATTTGCGTACGCTGTCGTTCACTTTGCCTTTTTCAAAGGTGGTTTTACAGCGATCGACCCACTGGACATTCATTTCAGTGCCGACGTTCACCTTGTTAATGCCTTCAGTGACGGCCTGGCGCATATCTTCATCGCTGACGCCGGTACCGCCGTGCAGCACTAACGGCACGCCGGTCGCGGCGCTAATCTCTTTTAGCCGCTGGTGCTGGATTTGCGCCTTACCGGTATACAGGCCGTGCACCGTGCCCACGGAGACCGCCAGCATATCCACCCGGGTCTCCTCCACAAAGCGTTTGGCGTCCTCCACCGTGGTGAAGCAGATATCCTCCGCGGCCACGGCTTTGCCGTCTTCCGATCCGCCGATCGCCCCCAGTTCGCCTTCTACCGTGATATTCCGCGGGCGCGCCATCTCCACCACGATGCGGGTATTGCCGATATTCTCTTCCAAATCCAGATGGGAGCCGTCGTACATCACTGATGTAAATCCGGCATCCATGGCCGTTTCGATGGCGCTAATATCAGAGCAGTGATCCAGATGCAGGCAGGTCGGCACGTTTTCACTTTCCGCTAATGAACGAACCGCATCCACCAGTAACCGGTAGCCAAGATATTCCGCCGTCCCGGTAGAGATTTGAATCATTAACGGGCTATGGCTTTGTTGCGCCGCTTTAAAAAATGCTGGCAGCATTTCAATACAGTGCAAATTAAATGAGCCAATGGCCTTAAAATTTCTTTCCTGCGCAATTTTCAGAATAGCGTTGAAGTTATACAGACTCATGAACATTTTCCCCTTTCGGCTTCGCTGATTTACCGTTTACGAACCATGCCAGTGCGGCAACAAAAACAATGAACAGGGCGACAAATAGCCAGTTATTCTGGAAAGCGTGGCCTAATACCAGACCGGAACTAATGACGTCCGAATCGCTGAAGGTGACGCCGGTAAAACCGTAGCTTTCCAGCATCGGTACCAAAATGGCGGGCAGGAAGGTGATAAACAGGCCGTGAATGACGCCGCCAATCATCGCCCCGCGGCGGCCGCCCAGCGCGTTGCCGAAGACACCCGCCGTCCCCCCGGCAAAGAAGTTGGTTAACAGGCCGGGCAGGATCATCGCCAGGCCAAACATGGGAAACACCAGCATGCCGATGATGGAGCCGACGGTGGTCGCCAGGAAGCCGACGATCACCGCGTTAGGCGCATAGGGAAACAGCACCGGGCAATCCAGCGCGGGCTTAGCGTCCGGGACAATGCGCATCGCAATCCCGCGAAATGCCGGCACCAGCTCGTTAAGCAACAGGCGCACGCCGCTGTAGAGAACGAATACCCCCGCCACAAACTGAATGGACTGCATAAAGGCGTACATCAGGTAGTTAATGCCGTTGGAGAACTGCGCGATATATTCCGGGCCCGCCGCAACCGCGGGGATGAGGTACATCGGCACCATCACTACCGCCATCGCGAGATAGGTATCCTGAAGAAACTTAAAGTTATCCGGTAATTCAAGGTCTTCTGTTGAGCGAGACCCTTTCCCCACCACTTTAGCCACCGCCGCCTGCACCAGATAGCCGATCGTGCAGAAGTGCCCCAGCGCCACGTCATCGGAACCGGTAATGCGCCTGACCACCGGCTGCGCCAGGGCGGGCATCAGTACCGCCATCACGCCGCCGAAAATACCGCCGGTTAAAATCAGCGGAAGCCCGGTCAGCCCGGCTTTATAGCCAATTACCGCGCCGATAGTCGCCATCCACAGCAGCGCCTGGCCGGTCAGAAAAATATATTTAAGCGGCGTCAGGCGGGCGATAATGATGTTGACGGCAAAAATCACCATCAGGGTCAACGCGACTTCGGAACCTAATTCACGGTTGGCTAATCCGGCGATGGCGGCGACATCGGTAATGTAGCCTTTCATGCCAAATCCCTGCGTGAAAATATCGTTAAGGAACGTTAGCGTGGCGACAATAATGTTGATCCCGGCCATCATAATTAAGAAACCGAGCAGCGTTTTAAACGTCCCTTCCGCCGTTTTACCCGCTGATTTTTTTTGCAGAATCAGGCCCAGCATCGCAATAAATGCAATTAATATCGATGCCTGGCCGAGTAAATCTTTAACGATAAACTCTACAAAGCTATTCATAGTCCGCTACCTTCAGGTTACGTTCTTTTAAGAATGCGACGATCTTTGCCTCAATCTCGTCTTTATCCGTCAGCTTATGCAGTACCACTACGCGTTTAATTTCCTCCTCGCTGGCATCCGCTGTTAATATATCGGCAAAGGTTTTTTGCGTCAGAATCATATCTGATTTAAACGCCCCAGCTTCGGAAATAGTGGTATGTTCAATCTGTGCTGGAATCTCCAGCTTCTTTAAAACCGCCTTCGCCGTCATTTCAATGGCAAAGCTTGAACCGAGGCCGCAGCCACATACGCATAGAATTTTCAGCATGTAGGGTCTCCTCAAATTATATTGAGTTGTTTGGCAAGTTTATAATGATGTCCTTCAGTGTCGACCAGACGTTTTTTCATACTAATTAAATCAATCGGAATAGGTTTGTTACTTGCATTAATTATAATGGCTTTATTTTTCATCCCTGACTGAATGCAGCGAACCACTTCACTGGCCATAATCGTGCCCTGGTAAATCTCTTCGCAGGTCGGATCGCCATTGCGCAAACCGTAGCCAACGATAGTTTTACGAATACGCACGCCAATTTGCGGTTCGAGCTGCTTAATCATGGTATCAATGGCTCCCTGAAATCCGGGAGAGTATTCCCTGGTGTAGCCTTCAGAGCACAGGATCACCACGCTGTTCTGCTGTGTCAGCTTATGCTTCACCCGCTCGGCCAGCGTTTCCAACGGCAGCTGCGATTCCGGGATCAGGGCGATATCGGCGTTACTTTTTATCGCGGATTGCAACGTTAGCTCTCCACAATACCCTCCCAGAATTTCGACCATAAAGACGCGGCCCGGTAATGCTCTTCCGGTATTTCTTAAGCGGGAAACCTCTTTAATAATCTGCTCGCAGGCGGTGGAGAAACCAATCGTATAATCACTGCCGTACACATCATTATCGATAGTCATCCCGACGCCAAAGCAGTTAATATCAAATTCGCTCAGCGTATTGAGAAACTGCAGGCTACCGTCGCCGCCGGCCATAATCAGCACATCAATGCGCAGTGATTTAATTTTTTTGGCTATTGTTTCATATTCACTGCGCAGCAACCGACGACTGGTGCGCCCGGAGGTAATGATCGGAATAGAGGCGATGGAGAAATCGACCAGATCGCGCCAGGCCACCTCCTGATGGTTTTTATCCAACAGCCCAGGTATTCCACCATTAAAAATGGTGATATCGGCATTCGCCAGTCTGGCAATCTGGAATATAAAATTATTAATTCCTGAAACATCGCCGCCGCTAATAACAATGCCAATTTTCATTGCCCGTCTCCGCTGTTTTGCCTGCCCACATTTTTCCCTGAGTTCAAGGGCATTATTTGCAAGAGAGATCACAATATGCTGATAAATCTCTGCCAACCTAATATTGACAGCGGGTTTATTAGCGCATTTTGTGTGATCAATATCTCTTTTATAAAATGGGCTCATCTTAACAGTTACGTTTTTATTTTCTTTTATATCATTAGGTTACTTGAGGAGATAATTTCGCCGGCGGGCTGCCCCTTTTCATCTTTAAGCCCAGCGATAATGAAAAAGCAGAAATGTGATAAATAGCGCATTTTTTTACGTCAGGAAGGTTCACGGCGCGTTTATCGCCCCGTTCAGGCTGCCCGGTTCTTCGGCCGCTTGCGGGCGGGGCGCCAGCTTTTACACCCCATCAAATCGGTGGCGATCTTCATCACATTCTAATCAAAACGTAGTTTCATTTTTATCTAATGGCGTAGAAAGTACTCAGTGTCTAATAAAAATAGTAGTGTCTAGTGTCTAAATAAAATCGACGCTATTTTCTACTCTACCCAGGACATTGAAAAATGGCGCTGTCGGCAAAAGAAAAGTTATTCCAGAAAATAGTGACTCATTATGCGCATAAACCCGCGGGATTCACGGCTCAGGACTGTGCGGACTTTATGCAGGTTAACCGCAGCGTTATCAGCCATTACCTTAACAGGCTGTGCGATGACGGCCATCTGAGTAAAGAAAATACCCGGCCGGTGCGCTTCTTTGTACAGACCAACGGTAAGGAAAGCGTTCAGGCATCACTCATAGTGTCGAAAAAGCACGACGCCTTTCAGCCGTTGATTGGCGCACACGGCAGTCTGGCCGAAGCCGTCGCGCTGTGCCGCTCAGCGGTGGACTACCCCGGTGACGGCTTGCCTATCCTGCTCTCCGGAGAGAGTGGCGTCGGCAAAAGCCACCTGGCGACGCTAATTTATCAGTATGCCCTCGAACGCGGCGTTATCGCAGCAGACAAACCTTTCGTTGAGCTTAACTGCGCCGACTACGCCAATAACCCGGAGCTGCTTTCGGCGACCCTTTTCGGCTATATCCGGGGCGCTTTCACCGGAGCCGACCGCGAAAAACGCGGCGCCTTTGATGATGCCGATGGCGGGTTTCTGTTCCTCGACGAGGTTCATCGCCTCTCGGCAGAGAACCAGGAAAAGCTATTTCTGTTTATGGACAAGGGGTATTTCTACCGCCTTGGCGATAACCGTACGCGCCATCCGGCGTCGCTGCGCTTTATCTTCGCCACAACGGAAAATATCGACACCGTCCTGCTCAACACCTTCCGTCGCCGTATTCCGGTGCGCGTCACGCTGCCAAACTATATTTCGCGTCCGCTTACCGAGCGCGTCGCGCAGGTCAGCCACTTTTTGCATCAAGAAGCGCACAGCCTGCGTCGGGATATCCATCTCGATAATCAGCTGATGCATCAGCTGGTCGCCTCACCGGTGCGCGGCAATATCGGGGAGTTAAAAAACCAGATTAAAGTGATGTGCGCCAGCGCCTGGAGCGATAATCGCGAGGCCGAGGTTATTACGCTACGCGGCCCGGCGTCCGGCGGCGAAATAATCCGTATTGCCGCTAATGCGGATAATGACGCGCTGTGCGCCAGCCAGTTTCTGCCAAAGGCGATGCGCGATGAGGTGATTTTTCGCGACTTTTGCCACAGCGGTAACGTGCTGCTGCTGAATCGCAAAATGGAACAGCTGCTGACCACCGTCAGCGGCGCGGTTGCCGCCGAGGCGCTGTACAGCGGCTATATCTGGCAGAACACCGTTCACGCTCTCGACGAACTGGAGAGTTTGACCGGCATCTCCTGTAGCCAGGAGATCCGCAAGGCGGTCTGGCTCTGCGTCAGCTACGCGCGCCATGACGCTGAGGAGACGGTCAATGCAAGCGAACTGCAAACCATTTCCGACTATGTCTCCGCGAAGGCGCGGCTGCTGGCCGAGGAGTGTCTCGCTTTGCTGAGCAAACATGTCACCCGGCAGCCGCTGCCCCTGCTGCTGCCCCTGCTAAGCTGCGCTTTTCATACTCTCGCCGGCGAAGACGATCCGATTCTGGGGATTATCGTTTCCCACGGCCGCGCCACCGCGTCGAGCATTGCCGGTATCGCCAACCAGCTGACCGGCGGCTACTACTTTAAAGCCTTCGACATGGCGAACGCGACGTCGACCAGGGAGATTATCGACCTGCTGATCGCCCATGTTTCCCGTCTTAGGCAGGGGGCGGGGCTGATTATTCTGGTGGATATGGGGTCGCTAAAAGAGATTTACGAAGAGATTAAGCTCCATCTGCACGGTGAGCTGTTGGTTATCAACAACGTCAGCACGGCCATGGCGCTGGATATTGCGGCCAAAATCCAGGACAAGCTGTCGATGGAGGCGATTATTGAGAGCGCCAAAGGAGCGTATGAGGTGGAAACGCGCTACTACGCGGGCGTGTTGCCGGGCAATAAAATCATTATCTCCTGCATCTCCGGCGAAGGGATCTCCCGCAAGCTGAAAGATATCGTCCAGCGTTTCCTGGCCCAGGAGGAGATCGATATCATTACGATGGAGTATGACGATCTGAAATGGAAAATCGCCCACGCCGATCCGGCGCTGAACGGTACGCGGCTCATCATTACGACTACCGATCTGGAAGCCGGGTATATTCCGCTACTTAGCGTAGAGCAGCTGATTAAAGAAAAGACGCAGGTGTTAAAACGTGATTATTTCAACGGGCTGCTAATGGAAGGCGGTCTGGAGCCCATGATTGATGAAGTGGTCAAGCTATTCACGGTCGAAGGCGTCGCCAGCCGGCTTAATTTCCTCAATCCGGTGGTAATCATTGATGAAGTTGAAGCGGTCATTAAACAGTATGAATCCTTCTACAAAATCCATTTTGAAAGCTATCTGCGCATCAATCTGTTTATGCATATCGCGCTGATGATCGAACGGGTGATGGTGAATAATGGCGTACGCCATCGCGAAGAAACTGCGCTGACGCTTGAACAGCAGGCCTTTGTCGCCGTCCATGACACTTTTTTCCAGGCCCTGAACCGCAAATACAATATCACCCTGCCGCTCACTGAAGTGCTGATGATTTATGAAATCATGGAGCCATGGATCGCCTTTGCCCCTGAACATTAACCCTCCGCGGTCGGCGTCGTCTGGCCGCGCGCTCGACACTGCCGAACCTCGCCCTTTCAACACTGAAAACAGCGTCCAGAAAAACTATTTTATCGTTTAAAAACATAAAGATAAAAACATGGCACGGTGATTGCTAAATCTCCCTCAGCTACCCAGAACATATTAAGGAACGCAAATGCGAGAGATGTACATCGCAACTCATGGCCGCTATGCCGAAGGGATTGTCTCAGCATTAAATCTGCTGATTGGCGACGATCATGGCGTCACGCCCGTCTGCGCCTACTGCGGCGAAATTGGTTCGACGGCTGAACTGGCCACCCGCTTTGACGCTATCGCCCGGCTGGCAGCCGGTCGCGGCAATGAGCTGGTGCTGTTTACCGATATGCCCGGCGGCAGCGTCAACAATACCGCCGTACAGATGATGGTCAAATACCCTCACGCGCACGTTATCAGCGGCGCCAATCTGATTATGTTGATGGAGTTTTGCATGTCGGAACACACCGATACCGCCCAGCGGCTCCAGGACGCATTTGCCGCCGCCAGCGGAGCAATGCAGTACATGAATCTGCTGCCGGAAATCATGGCGGCGCGCCAGGCGACACAGCATAAAACGCAGGACAATATTGATGATTTCTTTGCCGGGGAGGACAGCCTGTGACTATCGCACTTGAAGCGCTTGATAGCCGCTACTTCTTACCGCAGCCGGGGCTGGATCGTGCCTGGCTTGACGGGGCCATCGGCGACATCCTGATCCGGCTTGACGCCATGCTGCCGCGCTTTACGGCAACCTTTCCTGCCGCCAGCGCCAGCCATGGCCGCTATGAAAGCGTTGAAAGAGTCGACTGGACCGAGGGATTCTGGACCGGCATGCTGTGGCTTGCCTGGGAGGTCACCGGCGACGAAAAATATCGGGCGGTAGCGGAAAGCCTGCTCGATAGTTTTGAAGAGCGGCTCGATAAGGAAATCAAGGTTGATACTCACGACCTCGGCTTCCTCTACCTGCTCTCCTGCGTTAACGCCTGGAAACTCACCGGCAACCTGCGCGCCCGCGAACTCGCCCTGCGCGCGGCCGAACTGCTTTATCGCCGCTTCAACGCCACGGCGGGCGTGATTCAGGCGTGGGGAGATTTAAACGACCCGGCGCGTCAGGGGCGAATGATCATCGACTGCAACCTCAATGTTCCGCTGCTGTTTTGGGCCGCCAACGAAACCGGTAACCCACGGTGGCGCGAGGCCGCCAGCCGTCATCTGGCGCAGGCCGCACGCTATCTGGTGCGTGAGGACGCCTCTACTTTTCATACGTTCTATATGGATGTTCATAACGGCAAGCCGCTACGCGGGGATACGCACCAGGGGTTCAGCGATAGCTCCTGCTGGTCGCGCGGTCAGGCCTGGGGAATTTACGGTTTTGCGCTGGGATATACCCACACCGGCGATGCCTGGCAGCCCGAGCTCTCTCGCCGCCTGACGCACTATTTTCTTAACCGCCTGCCGGAAGATTTTGTCTGCTATTGGGATCTGATTTTTACTGCCGAAGATAACCAGTACCGGGATACCTCTGCGGCGGCGATCGCGGCCTGCGGACTGGCGGAACTGCTGAAGCTATTACCCCTCACCGACCCGCTGCGTCCGGCCTACGGCAACGCTATTGAACTGATGATGCGCAATTTACGCGAGCGCTACTTTGCCCACGCGCAGGACGGCCTGCTGCGCGAAGGCGTTTATAACTTTGGCCGCAATATGGGCATTAACGAACCTAACCTCTGGGGCGATTACTTCTATTTCGAAGCCCTGGTTCGCCTTTCCCGCGTCTGGACACCCTACTTTTGCTAACTGGAGCTACACCATGATTTCTTTAGTACGTATTGACGATCGTTTAATCCACGGACAGGTTGCCGTGGTATGGACCAAGCATCTGGGCGTGAACCGCATCCTGGTCGCCAATGACCAGATCGTGAATAACGAAGTGCAGAAAATGTCGCTGCGCATGGCGGCTCCCGATACCGCAAAGTGCGCCATCATGGCGGTAAAGGATGCAGGGGATGTGCTTAACGACCCGCGTTCAGAAGCCATGAAAATTATGGTGATCGTTAACAACGCCGCCGACGCCCGTCGGCTTGTCGAGCAGGTGCCGGGAATAAAAATGTTAAACGTCGCTAACTTCGGGCGCATCACCGACAATCTGGCGGCGAAAAAGCGCATTAGCGATACCGTCTACGTGACGCCGGAAGATGTGGCGGATTTCCACGCCATCGCCAACCGCGGCGTTGCCGTTGAATACCAGGTCCTGCCTTCTCATCCGGTAAAAAACCTGATTGAGATGCTGGGCAACGCCGCCAGCTAAACGAGGTCGCTATGTTAACTTCCGCAATTCTTGTTGCTGTCATTATGTTTCTGGTGAAAACCGCCGACCATACGCTGGGCCAACCGCTGATCGAACGTCCGCTCATCTGCGGCGCGCTGGTGGGTCTGGTGCTGGGAGATTTGCAGCAGGGGATTATCATCGGCGCCACGCTGGAGCTGATTTTCCTTGGCACCATCACCATCGGCGGCTCGGTTCCTGCCGATCTGGCGGTGGGTTCGGTGCTGGCAACCGCTTTTACGATCCTGACCCACGCCGAACCGCCGGTGGCCGTTGCGCTGGCGCTGCCGATCAGCCTGCTGGCGGTGTTTGTTTATCAGGTGCTGAAGCTGGTCTATACCGCTCTGGTTGAAAAATACGATGCGCTACTGGAACAAGGGCGTGACCGTGCGGCGCTGGGTCTGACGCTCGGTATGACCTTCTTTTACGGCATCCCCTTCGCCCTGATCGCCTTTTTTGGCGTGCTCTTCGGCACCGAGGTCATCCGCAGCCTGGTCGAGAGCATTCCGGGTACGGTCATGCGCGGCATGACGGCGGTTGGCGGCATTCTCCCGGCTCTCGGGTTCGCCATTCTGCTGAAGGCGCTGTGGAACCGTAATATCGCCGCCTTCTTTTTTATCGGTTTTGCGATGGCGGCTTATTTGCAGCTGCCGATTATGGGGATCGCGATTATCGCGGCCTCGGTAGCGGTCTATCTGTGCTTTAACGAATTCAATCAACTTAAAGCGAATAAACAAACGGCAACGGCGGCTGCGCCCGCTTCAGTCGACGATAAGGATGGGTTCTTCAATGACTGATATCCAGACACCTGGCGTTAGCGCTTACGCCGATGATAAAAGCGAGAAAAAGCTTTTCCGTCAGCTTTTTATCCGCCAGTTTCCGCTGCTGGGGTCGATGAACTTCACCCGCATGGAGGGATTAAGCTACGGCTGGGCGCTGGCGCCGATGCTGAAGAAAATCTACGCCAACGACCCGCACCGTTATCTTGAATCGCTTAAGCGAAACAGCCAGTTCTTCAATACCAACCAGCATCTGGCGCCCTTTATTATGGGCCTGACGCTGTCGATGGAAAAGGAGAACGCCGCCAACCCGAACTTTGATACTTCGAGTATTAACGGCATCAAAGTGGCCTTAATGGGGCCATTTGCCGGGGTAGGCGATTCATTTTTCTACGGCGTGCTGCGTATTATCGCCACCGGGATCGCTATTGGCCTGGCGTCGCAGGGCAATCCGCTTGGGCCGCTGCTGTTCCTGCTGATTTACAATATTCCCAGCTATCTGCTGCGCTATTACGGCGGCGTCATGGGCTACCGCTTAGGCTCGAAATATATCGCCGAAGCGACGCAGTCGGGACTGCTGAGCTGTATAACGAAAGCGTCGTCGATTATGGGATTGATGATGGTGGGGGCGATGAGCGCCAGCATGGTGAAGTTCACCACTACCTTTAAAACCACCATCGCCGGACAGCCCTTTGTGCTGCAGGAGATCCTCGACAAAATTTGCGTTGGATTAATTCCTCTGCTTTTAGTCCTGGGCTGCCTGAAGCTACTGAATAAAAAGGTTAGCCCGAATAAGGTATTAATTATGCTGATTGTCTTTGGCTTTGCCGCTGCGGGTATTGGCATAATTTAACGCTGCCCCTGGCTCCCTTTAATAAAAGGGAGCCGTCCTCTTACTCGTGATGTGTCTCGACGCAAATAAAAAAACCAACCAGTGTCGAATTAACACTCAACACATAAAAACAACCCCATGTATTTAAATGGTTTTATATTCTGGCACAGCAATTGCTATTTAATAAGTGTCTTTTATTGCTTTATCGAAATGACGGTATTCTATAAATCCTACAGGAATAAAAATGAAAACATTACGCACGCTTTTAATCGGCATACCGCTGTCCTGCTTTACGCTAAATACGTTTGCCGCGGCAACCTGGGTTGATAATCGCTACGCGCATACTACGGCTTCGGAGAAAAATCAGTATAAAATAGGCCTGGGTCATATATTTGATAATGGCGCAGGGGTGCTGGCCTCAGCAATGTACGACCTCGGACAAGACTTTAATCAAATGAAAAGCTCGTTCCAGGAATTTGAAGGCTGGTATCCGATCCCGCTTAATGAAAAATGGACGCTGACGCCGGGCGGATTAACCGATATTGATAATAAAGGAACAAAGCTGGCTCCTTATATCAGTCTCGATTATAAAATCAGTAAAACCTTAAGTTTTAGCAGCCGCTATCGCTATAACCATATGACCCATAAAGATCGCGATTACAACGGCTATATGGATTATAACGACAGCCATCAGTTTGACCTGTACCTTAATTACCAGGCGACCGAGAAACTGTGGCTCCAGCTCAACCCGGAGTTCTTTGTCAACACAAACGACTTCAATGCCTCTAACGGGCAGAAAACTCACTGGGAGCCAAGTATTGTGGCGCGCTACCGCGTCGATAAACACTGGCTCCCCTATGCGGAAGTCGCCTGGCTCGATCAGGATCAGAATCACGACGATCAGGTGCGATTCCGCCTCGGCATTCGCTATTACTTCGATTAAACGCCGTAAAGGGCAGCTTCGCTGCCCTTCTGGGGTCGCCCGCGGGGCTTACTGCAAACGCACGATAAACGGTGAGAATATGGCGCTGCCTTTGACGTTTTCACGCTCGCCACGGGCATAAATACCCATACGCGCGCCGATCCATTTTCCCGCCCCGGCGGAAAACTGCGGCGTCACCTGCCGCCATTCACGCTGCGCAAGCCGATAACGAAAATGGACCACCCCGTCATAGTCCACCTGAAATCCTAGCTCAATCTCCTTGCAACCGGAGACCTCCTCAAGTCCGATGGATTGTTGATGCGTTTCACCGCGATCGTCTATCCATCCGTGGCATAGCGCGAGCTGCAAATTCGCCGCGCGGTACGTTACGCACAGTGCGGCAAAGCGCTGACCGTAAATCGCGATCCCCGCTTCATCGCCATCCTGAGAAAACATCGGATCAACCGCGGTCTGCACGTCAAAACGTTCAGCGGGAAACTTTTGCAGCAGCAGTTGAGGTAAGCGATACAGGCTGATATCGCCTGAGGTTAGCGCGCAGCGCAAGCGTAGCCCTTGCTGATGAGGCGTGAGCCAGTGGCGCTGGGGGTTTGCCTGCCATTGCCATTGAACACCGGGCTGGCCGTGCCGGAAATCGTCGCTGGTCTGTAAACAGCACGGCGCAACGGGCAATGCGGGTAAACGATGCAGGCTGACGGGCTGGCCTTTACCGGTGTCATTAAGCCTCTGGCCAATTTGCGGCCAGCCGTCAGCGCCCCAGCAAAGCGGCTGAAGATGCACTATCCGGCCATACACGCCTTTGTCCTGAAAGTGGAAAAACCAGTTTTCACCATTCTCCAGTTCAACCCACGCCCCCTGATGAGGACCATTTATCGGCGAATTCCCCTGGTGCAGGACATCGCGACTTTGCCATGGACCAGATAGCGTCGGGGCGCGCATGACCGTTTGCCAGCCTCGCTTGACGCCGCCGGCCGGGGCGAATATCCAGTATTCGCCGTTACGCTTATACAGCTTGGGGCCTTCCAGAGTGGGATGCGAGGGCGTTCCGTCAACAACGATCCGGCCGTTATCCAACAGCCGGGATGCATCCGGCGCCATTTCAAAAAGCTGGAGCTTATTTTTCACCCCGCTGCGGCTAAAAGCAAAGGCGTGAATCAGCCAGGCTCGCCCATCATCGTCCCAGAACGGACAAGGGTCTATCCAGCCGGGGGAGGCGTTCAGACAATAGGGTTCGCTCCACTCGCCTAACGGATCCCGGGCGTGGGAAACAAAAATACCCTCGTCGGGCAAACTGTAGAAAACCCAAAACTGGCCATCATGAAAACGAATGGAGGGCGCCCAAATCCCCTTTCCCGGCTGAACGCTGTCATATTCCGGCGAAGGCAGGCGTTTAACAATATGGTTAACGATTTGCCAATGGATGAGATCGCGTGAGTGGAGAAGCGGTAAGCCAGGCAATTGATGGAAACTGGAAGCCACCATCCAGAAATCATCGCCTGTGCGAATGACATCGGGATCGGCATAATCGGCATGAATCACGGGGTTTTGATAGAACAGCGACATAGCGGGGACCTTTTATTGTCGACTGTTCATCGCGTTGCAATAAGCGGACCATCGAATAAAAATACTTAATTAACAATGAAATAAATATTTCTGTAGACACAAAAAAAGCGCCCCTTGGGCGCTCTTTCGACAGTAGCTTTACGCTTATTTATTCAGTTCCGCAGTCATGTGCACGCGGTTACCGGTAAACGCTTCGGTAATTTTGTAAGACGATGCGCCTGCGGCCTGGGCCTGAGCGGCGATTTTCGCTTCTGCACCGTCCATCGTTGCGGCGGTTGCGGTCACGGTTTTCGCAGCGAAGGAACCAAAAGAAGCGGCCAGAGCGATAACTGCGACAAAAGTTTTGATGCTTTTCATGATATAAACCCTTTACGTTAGTTGTTTGAATAAGGCGCCGTGCCTTGATGTGATAAATAGTAGCTCGCACACCGCCAAACAAAAAGCGGAAGGATTTGTTGTCATCATTCAAAAAAATTGACTTAAATTTAACCCGCGATTAACCGCTGCGGATGCGTGTAAACGGTCGCCCTGCCCGGCTTGCAGAATCCCACCAGCGTCAGGTTGCAGCGCTCGGCGACGTCAACCGCCAGCGTGGTGGCGGCAGAGACCGCAAAAAGGATTTCCACCCCGCACATGGCCGCCTTTTGCACCATCTCATAGCTGGCTCGGCTGGAGACGAGTGCCGCGCCGTTCTGCCAGGCGCCTTCTGACTCCGCTCGGTGTCCCAGGAGTTTGTCCAGCGCCACGTGGCGACCAACATCTTCGTGACCGCCCGCGAGATCCCCGGAAGGGCGCACCCAGGCCGCGGCGTGAGTACAACCAGTAAGGCGGCCTATCGGCTGAAAATCATGCAGGTGCGCCAGCGCGCGATCGAGATTCGCCAGATCGAACGTCTGGGTAAAAGGCAGCGGCTGCACGGGCTTGCCGATATCGTTGAGCTGCTCAACGCCGCATACGCCGCAGCCGGTGCGCCCGGCCAGCGCGCGACGGCGCTCTTTCAGCCCCATAAAGCGGCGGCTGGAGAGTTCGATTTGCACTTCAAGGCCGTTACAGGCCTGAAGGACGTCCATACCATAAATCTCGCCCCGGTTTTCGATAATCCCTTCGGATAAGGAAAAGCCCACGGCGAACTGCGCCAGGTCTTTCGGCGTCGCCATCATCACCACGTGCGAGATGCCGTTATAGACCAGCGCAACGGGTACCTCTTCAGCTAACTCGTCTGGCTGAGGATGTTGCAAATTTTGGCGCTTCCAGAGCGATACCTGGCGATAACCTGTGATATCTGTCACATTTTCGATTTGTTCAAGAGGCTTCTTGTTCACTTTGTCTTAACCGTATTGGAACAGGCATACACACAATGTGGTATTCTGTTTATATCCCTTCGGGAACGAGGGAAATTACCCCTAATTCTGAACCTTTGCGGCCCTTACCGCAAAGCAAATAACTATATGTGACAATGTCGAAACAAGGAGCGAACCATGCAGGTCAGCAGAAGGCAGTTCTTTAAGATCTGCGCTGGCGGTATGGCAGGAACCACGGCAGCGGCGCTGGGCTTTGCGCCCGGTTTAGCGCTCGCGGAAACACGGCAGTATAAGCTGCTGCGCACCCGCGAAACCCGTAACACCTGCACTTACTGTTCCGTCGGCTGTGGGCTGTTGATGTACAGCCTCGGCGACGGCGCGAAAAACGCCAAAGCGTCTATCTTCCATATCGAAGGTGACCCGGACCACCCGGTCAACCGTGGTGCGCTCTGCCCTAAAGGGGCCGGTCTGGTGGACTTTATCCACTCCGAAAGCCGTCTGAAATTCCCGGAATACCGCGCGCCAGGCTCTGATAAATGGCAGCAAATCAGCTGGGATGAAGCGTTCGACCGTATCGCTAAGCTGATGAAAGAAGACCGCGACGCCAACTTTGTCGCGCAGAATAGCGAAGGCACTACCGTCAACCGCTGGCTGACCACCGGTATGCTGTGCGCCTCCGCCTCCAGTAACGAAACCGGTTATTTAACCCAGAAATTTACCCGCGCGCTCGGTATGCTCGCGGTCGACAACCAGGCGCGCGTCTGACACGGACCAACGGTAGCAAGTCTTGCTCCAACATTTGGTCGCGGTGCGATGACCAACCACTGGGTCGACATCAAGAACGCCAATCTCGTGGTGGTGATGGGCGGCAACGCCGCTGAAGCACACCCTGTTGGGTTCCGCTGGGCGATGGAAGCCAAGATTCACAACGGCGCGAAGCTGATTGTGATCGATCCGCGCTTTACGCGTACCGCGGCGGTGGCTGATTTCTATACCCCAATTCGTTCCGGTACTGACATTACCTTCCTGTCAGGCGTCATCCTGTACCTGCTGAACAACGAAAAAATCAACCGTGAATATACTGAAGCCTATACCAACGCCAGCCTGATTGTGCGTGAAGATTACAGCTTTGAAGACGGTCTGTTCAGCGGCTACGACGCCGAAGCCCGCAAGTACGATAAAACGTCCTGGAACTATGAGCTGGATGAAAACGGCTTTGCCAAACGCGATACCACGCTGCAGCATCCGCGCTGCGTCTGGAACCTGCTGAAGCAGCACGTTTCCCGCTATACGCCGGAAGTTGTCGAAAACATCTGCGGGACGCCAAAAGCCGACTTCCTCAAAGTCTGCGAATACATCGCGGAAACCAGCGCGCACGATAAAACCGCGTCGTTCCTCTACGCGCTGGGCTGGACGCAGCACTCCATCGGCGCGCAGAACATCCGCACCATGGCGATGATCCAGCTGCTGCTCGGCAATATGGGCATGGCGGGCGGCGGCGTAAACGCCCTGCGCGGCCACTCCAATATTCAGGGTCTCACCGACCTGGGACTGCTGTCGCAGAGCTTGCCAGGCTATATGACGCTGCCGAGCGAGAAACAGACTGACCTGCAAACCTACCTCGCCGCCAACACGCCGAAACCGCTGTTGAAGGGCCAGGTGAACTACTGGGGTAACTACCCGAAATTCTTCGTCTCGATGATGAAGGCCTTCTTTGGCGATAAAGCGACGGCGGAAAACAGCTGGGGCTTTGACTGGCTGCCGAAGTGGGATAAGGGCTACGACGTCCTGCAATACTTCGAGATGATGAACCAGGGTAAAGTGAACGGCTATATCTGCCAGGGCTTCAACCCGGTAGCGTCGTTCCCGAACAAAAACAAGGTTGTCGCGTCGCTGTCGAAGCTGAAGTTCCTGGTGACCATCGACCCGCTCAACACCGAAACCTCCACTTTCTGGCAAAACCACGGGGAGTCGAACGACGTCGATCCGACGAAAATCCAGACCGAAGTGTTCCGCCTGCCGTCCACCTGCTTCGCCGAAGAGAACGGTTCTATCGTCAACTCCGGCCGCTGGCTGCAGTGGCACTGGAAAGGCGCGGACGCCCCGGGGATTGCGACCACCGACGGTGAGATCCTCGCCGGCATCTTCTTACGCCTGCGCAAGATGTACGCCGAACAGGGCGGACCGGCGCCGGAACCGGTGCTGAACATGACGTGGAACTACGCCACACCGCATGAACCGGCATCAGAAGAAGTCGCGATGGAAAGCAACGGTAAGGCGCTGGCAGATATTACCGACCCGGCAACCGGAGCGGTGATCGTCAAGAAAGGCCAGCAGCTCAGCTCGTTTGCGCAGCTGCGCGATGACGGCACCACCTCCAGCGGCTGTTGGATCTTCGCCGGTAGCTGGACGCCGGACGGCAACCAGATGGCGCGTCGCGATAACGCCGACCCGTCGGGCCTGGGCAATACGCTGGGCTGGGCATGGGCGTGGCCGCTCAACCGCCGCATTCTGTATAACCGCGCCTCCGCGGACCCGGCGGGTAAACCGTGGGATCCGAAGCGCCAGCTCCTGAAATGGGATGGCGCGAAGTGGGGCGGCGTGGATATTGCGGACTACAGCGCCGCGGCGCCGGACAGCGATGTCGGGCCGTTTATCATGCAGCCGGAAGGAATGGGGCGTCTGTTCGCTATCGATAAGATGGCGGAAGGGCCGTTCCCGGAACACTACGAGCCGTTTGAAACGCCGCTGGGCACTAACCCGCTGCACCCGAACGTGGTCTCGAACCCGGCCGCGCGCGTCTTTAAAGGCGACCTTGAGCAGATGGGCAAAGCGGATAAATTCCCTTACGTCGGCACCACTTACCGTCTGACCGAGCACTTCCACTACTGGACCAAGCACGCGCTGCTTAACGCCATCGCGCAGCCGGAACAGTTCGTGGAGATCGGCGAGAAGCTGGCCAACAAGCTCGGCATCGCCCATGGCGATACCGTGAAGGTCTCCTCTAACCGCGGTTATATCAAAGCCAAGGCGGTGGTGACCAAGCGTATTCGCACGCTGAAAGCGGACGGTAAGGATATCGATACTATCGGTATTCCGATTCACTGGGGCTACGAAGGCGTGGCGAAGAAAGGGTTTATCGCCAATACCCTGACGCCGTTTGTCGGTGATGCGAACACGCAGACGCCGGAGTTCAAGGCTTTCCTCGTGAACGTGGAAAAGGCGTAACGGAGACGAATTATGGCTTATCAATCGCAAGACATTATCCGTCGTTCCGCGACTAACG
>NZ_FZTC01000022.1 GCF_900200035.1 Klebsiella grimontii | reverse complement strand
ACGGATGGGCTTTTTGCGTTTCAGATAAGCAAAATCGTCCCGGCCAGCCATGCGTTCCCCTCCTTCCTTGTAATATAAAAGCCTGTCCAGAGGGACTTACCCTCATATTTCACTTCATCCCAGCCTGTCCGTTCGCGTTAATCTTGAATCGCCACAGTAAGAAATAAAATGTGATATTTATCACATATAAAATAATAACAATTATATAACATTTGGTTTACTAATTAATTTGTCTGAGTGAGTTGGGTCATCCAACACAGCAGATTGCAGTCTTTGCTGGAGCAGAATTACAATGACAGAAAGCAGTATTAGCGAACGTGAATCCCAGGATCACGGTGATACCCGGCGTCGTATATGGGCAATCGTAGGGGCATCATCAGGGAATTTGGTTGAATGGTTTGATTTCTACGTCTATTCATTTTGCTCACTCTACTTTGCGCACATCTTCTTTCCTTCTGGCAACACCACTACGCAATTGTTACAAACTGCAGGGGTCTTCGCTGCTGGTTTTCTGATGCGTCCGATCGGGGGCTGGATATTCGGGCGTATTGCCGATCGCCGTGGACGTAAAACCTCCATGCTTATCTCTGTTTGCATGATGTGTTTTGGTTCTCTGGTGATTGCCTGCTTGCCGGGTTATGCAACGATAGGGACCTGGGCTCCGGCTCTGCTATTGCTGGCTCGTTTATTCCAGGGTCTGTCCGTTGGCGGAGAATACGGTACCAGCGCTACCTATATGAGCGAAGTTGCCGTAGAAGGTAAAAAAGGCTTCTATGCCTCATTTCAGTACGTCACGCTGATTGGCGGCCAACTTCTGGCTGTACTTGTTGTTGTTGCGTTACAACAGATCCTCAGCGATGAGGCGCTGCATGCGTGGGGATGGCGGATCCCCTTCGCTCTCGGCGCAGTATTAGCCATCGTTGCCCTGTGGCTGCGCCGCCAGTTGGACGAAACCTCAAAACAGGAAACTCGCGCGTTAAAAGAAGCGGGATCGTTTAAAGGATTATGGCGTAACCGCAAGGCATTTATCATGGTGCTCGGATTCACTGCCGCAGGTTCATTAAGCTTTTATACCTTTACAACCTATATGCAGAAATATCTGGTCAACACCGCTGGCATGACGGCGGGTACCGCCAGCATGATTATGACCGCGGCTTTATTTGTTTATATGCTGGTTCAGCCGCTTTTCGGCGCGCTCTCGGATAAGATTGGCCGCCGGACCTCAATGCTCTGTTTTGGCGTACTTGTTACCGTCTTTACTGTCCCGATTCTCAATGCATTACAGAACGTGAGTTCGCCGTATGCAGCATTTGCTTTAGTAATATGTGCCCTGCTGATAGTGAGCTTTTATACCTCAATTAGCGGAATTCTGAAGGCTGAAATGTTTCCGGCACAGGTACGCGCCCTGGGGGTTGGGCTATCTTATGCGGTGGCGAATGCGCTATTTGGCGGCTCGGCCGAGTACGTCGCGCTGTCGTTAAAATCGGCAGGAATTGAGCACGCTTTTTACTGGTACGTGACCGTAATGGGAGCGATCGCATTCCTGGTGTCCCTGACGCTACATCGTAAAGGCAAAGGTCTACGTTTGTAGGCTTACTGATGTGCCAGCTGCCATACCGCATAGCCGGTAGTGGCACCTGCCACATCCCAGGCGAAATCCTTCCAGCTCCAGCCGCTCCCGGATGGGCGGCTGTCCCATAGCTCCTTCGATGTCCCTAAACTCACGGAAAACATAAAGCCAATGGCGGCACTACGGTCGCGGCTATAGCCCTGATGTTGGGCATATTCGTTGCCTGCGGCGGAAAGCATGGCTGAGGCGAGGAAGTGTTGGGCTTTATCCTGGCCACTCCATGCATCATTAGCCATATGGCTGCAGCCGGTCAGTAATAATAGTGGGACAATAAGCATGATGACGCGCATACTAATTCCAGAAAAAGCCCCGCTGGGCGGGGCGAGAATTCAGAGAATACGGCTGATAAGACGGTCGATTCGAATACGTCGCAGACGCCTGATCAGTTTGCGTACCTTTATCGGGTAATCGGCAATACTTTGCAAATCGCGATAATGCTGAACGATCGTAGTATGTTTGCGGATGAGATTGAGCTCTTTTTCACGCATTGCGCCAAGCTGATGTTTCGGGTCGTGGATAAGAATCGCGTTCTCTAAATCCAGTCGCCAGGCGCGCGGGTTCAAGTTGTTGCCGGTCAGCAGCATCCATTCGTCATCAACCCACATGCCTTTCAGGTGGTAGCTGTTATCGTCGTCCTTCCATAAACGGACAATCAGCTGATCGGTGTTGACATAATACTGTAGTCGGCTCAGAAAGCGCCGCAGATTGATTTCATAAAGGTAGGGCAGCGCGCCGATAATTTTAAACGGCTGATCTTCCGGTATATAGAAATCATTAGCGGTTTTATCACCAACAATAATTTCAACTTTCTTCCCGCTGCGTAGCAGTTGAATGATATTACGCACTAGCAGAGCGGGCAGGTTGAAATAAGGGGTACAGATAGTCAGCTTATGCTCAGCGCAGGGCATCAGATGGAAAATGGTTTTATTCAGCAGGCTGGTCTTCCCCAGACCAACTAAAGGGGTAACCGACAGCTGATCTTCATCAGCATTGCCGAGAAAATGATAGCCGCTATCGCGGAGTTCCTGGCGATACTGACGGATGTCATTTTTGATTTCCGGACTTTTTGGCCGATCGGCCCTGTCAAGGCGGTTAACTCCACGCCCTTGCACCAGGTTATTCTCAACCCAGTCGAACATCACATCGGCCATTTTACCGTTGCGAATGCACTGGTAGCGGTCATAGCGATACTTATCGTGCTGATGCAGGTAAACGTCATTCAGACTGGCGCCGCTGTAGAGCACGCTGTCATCAATGATAAAGCCTTTGAAATGGAGAACGCCGAGCGCTTCCCGGGTATTGACCGGAACGCCATAAACCGGGATGTCAACACCGGGGTTTTCCTGAGCCATGCGGCAGTACCAGTCGGCATTGGTGTTTGACGCCGCGGCGCCAATACGCCCGCGCTGGGCGCGATGCCAGTCGACCAGCACCTGCACATCTAATTCTGGACGCTGACGCTTAGCGTCGTATAGCGCCTGCAAAATTCCTTTGCCGCCATCATCCTGTTCCAGATAAAGCGCAATGATACAAATACGCTGGGTGGCTTGAGCTATCCTGGCCAGTAACGCTTGCCGAAAATCTGCCGGAGCGTAAAAGAACTCGATATCATCAACTGACTGAGAAAGCTTAGGGAGTTGGGCAAGGTGTTGTTGATGTTTATTGCGTTTAAATTTTGACAACATCACAGTGCGTTTCTTCTCTGTTTATTGAAGGGTCTTCTGTACCATGCAGACGACGTAAGCGGGCAATAATACCATTACTGCCCGTTAAAGTAGTCAACAATTGCGGCCAGCCGTTTGTAATTGCTCAGGTACAAGCTGTAGAGACAAACTGACAATCCCATCTTCAAGCTGAATATCAACCGAGAATCCTAGCTTTCTGGCAAGGCCGATCATGCCTTTATTATTCGGCATGGTAATACCATTCAGCCGCTGCAGGCCGTGGTTTTGCGTATAGGCAATCAGCTTTTCCAGGAGCTTGCGGCCTAAACCCATACCTTTCAGGTCGGAGCGCACCAGGACGGCAAACTCGGCATCGATATTATCCGGGTCGGAGATCGCCCGCGTCACGCCGAGGATCTCATCCCCCTCGGCCGTGGCGCGCACAGCAACAAAGGCCATTTCTCGATCGTAGTCGATCTGCGTCATATTGGCTAAATCATCATGGGTAAATTCGTTGATTTCGCTGAAGTAACGATAATAGAGATCTTCCTTTGTGACCTGAGCGATAAAGGCCATCAGCTGCGGCTCATCTTCCGGGAGTATGGGACGGAAAAGGCAGCGTTCGCCATTCTTCATCACCACCCACTCCTCCTGCTGCTGTGGATAAGGGCGTATGGCGAGGCGGCTTTCGCTGTCGCCGGTGAAAGGGGCGAGCGTTAACGTGACGTCAAGCGCGGTGAACTCGTGGCCGGAAGCCAGAAGAGGGTGAATATCCAGGCGCTGTATTTCCGGGCAGTCGACGATCAAATTCGATACCTGTACCAGTAGCTGGCTCAGGCCGGGTATATCGAGCGGGCGCAGCGCGCTGCGCCCGCGCACTTTTTTACTTTTGATGGCCTGGATAACGAGGTAGCGCGCAAGGTTCATATTCAGCGGCGGGAGCGCGACGGCGGCCTGATCCTCAGCCCGCCATTCGACGCCGCCTTCTCCCAGCATGATCAGCGGCCCAAAAACCGGATCGTGCTCAACCACAACCCGCAGCTCTTGCGCCCCGGCGCGATTAGCCATGCTTTGCACCAGCAGCCCGTGAATACGCGCCTGAGGCCAGGTCATTTTGACGCGATCGAAGATCGCATCCGCGGCCTGCTGTACCTCGGTTGCCGTGCGCAGATAAAGCATAACCCCCTGAACTTCCGACTTATGCGGAATATCGGGCGAGCGTAGCTTCAGAGCGACGGGGTAGCCAATCTGCTCGGCGATATGTACAGCCTCGGCGCTATCGGCGGCAATCCACGTTGGCAGAGTATGAATACCGTAAGCGCGCAGCACGGGGCTCACTTCATGGGTATCCAGCGACGTTGCGCCTTCATTCATTGCGCGTTGCAGCAGGCTGTGCGCTTCGGCAGTGTTAGTGGTTAACGAATCTGACAGGACCGGAGTTTCCCTGAGCTGTTTCTGGTTACGCCGGTACTCCACCATGTGCATAAAAGCGGTAATCGTTCCCTCAGGCGTTCGATAGGTCGGCAGCCCCGCATCGCTAAACAGACGCCGCGCTTCTTGTGAAGAGAACTCACCGCACCAGTTGGTGAGAACCGTAACGTATTTGCCGCGCGGATGACGCTTCAGAGCGTCAATCAGCGCCAGCGCGCTCTCTGTCCCCGGCGCGGCAGCGCTGGGGGAATGGATCACCAGTAGCGCATCGTAGTCATGGCTATCCAGCAATATGTTCAGCGCTTTGAGGTAATGCTCGCTGCTGGCGTCATCGCGGAGATCCAGCGGGTTGGCGATAGCGATAGTTTCCGGTAATGCCTGACGGAGAGCGCTGCTGGTCTCTTCGCTGAGAGCAGCGAGTTTGCCGTTGCGCAGCCAGAGCTCATCCAGCGCCAGCGCAGCCGGAGCGGCGCCGTTGCTGATAATCATCAGTTTCTCGCCGCGCAGCGGGCGCATGTGGCTGAGGGTTTCGACCGCAGAGAACAGCTCGTGCGTATCCTGTACCCGCAATAAGCCTGCGCGCTGAATAGCGGCGTCCCACGCCGGATCCATGCCGGAGTTGACGTGCAGGAGCTTCTGCGCAGCCGGACTGCGTCCGCTTTTAATCACCAGGATCGGCTTATTACGCGATGCGCTACGGGCCGCCGAGACAAAGCGGCGGGCATCGCTGAGGTGTTCGAGATAGAGCAAAATCGCGCTGGTTTTACTGTCGCGAGCGAGGAAATCAAGCAGGTCATCAACGTCGATGTCCAGGCTATCGCCCAGCGCAATAAAGTAAGAAAAACCCATCTCACGCTGCTGAGCCCAGTCGAGGATAGTATTGGAGACCGCCGCCGATTGCGAAATAAACGCCAGTTTACCGCGATGTATAGGCACCGGCGAAAAGCTGGCGTTAAGACCCTGCCACGGCGCAAGCAGGCCAAGACTGTTCGGGCCGAGCAGCCGCATCTGATAGCGAGCGGCACATTCCAGCAGAGCGGGATACTGTTCGGGTATGGAAGAGAGAATGATGCAGGTTTTGCACCCTTTTTGCCCCAGCGCTTCCAGCAGCTCAAGGTTTCTGCGGGCGTTGGTGCAAAGCACCGCGAGATCGGGCGTGAAGGGCAGGCTATCGACGTCAGGCCAGGCCAGTACGCCCTGAACCGCTTTCCACGCTGGCGTAACGGGGAGGACGGGGCCGTTAAACCCGCCAGCCAGCAGGTTGCGCATCATCAGATAACCGGCGCGCTGTGGTTTCATTGACGCGCCAATAACGGCGATCGACTTTGGCCGCAGCAATGCTTCCAGGCCTCGTTGGCTCATACCGGTCTCCTTTGATCCCCAGTGACCGAATGATTTTAAACGTTTTCTATCAGTTGTGCTGTGATACTGCCCTTATGCTGGGTTTTTCCTGCCAGGTAGCGCGTTCTGAATAAGCTGAAGTGATCGCCAAGAGCCGCGGCCGCGGTTTTATCCCCCGCCAGATCCAGCAGCGCAATCGCGACTTCGGCGGTACAGTATTGACCTTCTGCGTGCGCTTCCCGTAGGTGATAAGCGGAGATGCGCGACAGATCGACGGAAATCATCGGCAGCGCGTCAAGCCAGGGGCTTTTGCGGAACATTTTTCGCGCTTCGGGCCAGGTGCCATCAAGCATGATAAACAGCGGTGGTTTACCCGGGAGCGGGGAATCAAGAACCTGACGCTCTGCGTCGGCATAAGACGCAGGAAAAACCACCATCGGCTGATATTGCGGGTCGGCGACTAAATCCAGCA
Organism: Klebsiella grimontii; assembly: GCF_900200035.1. Taxonomy (GTDB): domain Bacteria; phylum Pseudomonadota; class Gammaproteobacteria; order Enterobacterales; family Enterobacteriaceae; genus Klebsiella; species Klebsiella grimontii. The sequence goes on along the minus strand of NZ_FZTC01000022.1, from coordinate 496,205 downwards.
GCGCCTGCGGTGGTTCGGTTCGTGACCACTGAAAGGCTTCGGTATCCGGCAGGATATCGGCAATCAGGCGTCCGGTATTGCTGGGCTTCATTGGCTCGGTATCGAACATGACCAGGCAAAAACGGCTGGTAGCGGCAACCGGGTTGAGGGTGGCGCAGAGGCACTGTTTCAACGGTAGCAAGCAGCGCTGGCAGCGGTGGATGCGGTTGCCGCGAGCAAGAAAAGGCCGGGTAGCGCGCGCGAGGCGTTCGGCGCGAAGGCGGAGGACGGCGTTATCAGTCATGGGGATCGCTAAGAAAAAACGCCATTGTCGCAGAGGTGAAAACGGGGCACAAGCGGTGCCCCGTGAGGTTTACTGCTGGCCTGCTTCATTTAGCCAGCTATCGAAAGGCGCTTTGGGGACGGCGCCATTCAGCATGTCGATGACTTCGCCATTTTTAAACATCATAATGGTCGGGATGCTGCGAATGCGAAAGCGAGCGCTCAGTTCGCGTTCCATCTCGGTATTCACTTTCACGAAACGCATTTCACCGCTGCGTTCTTCAGCCACATCTTCAAAGATTGGCGCAAAGTTACGGCAGGGGCCGCACCACGGCGCCCAGAAATCAACAACAACGGGCAGATCGTCCTTCAGCAGTTTATCCAGCGTTGCCCCGGTCGCGTTGATCACATCGCCATCAAAAAGATCGTGACCGCAGCGCCCGCATTTCGCGCCATCGGCGCTACGATCGTCGGGGATGCGGTTCAGAGCCTGACAACTGGCACAAACGGTATTCATAACTAACCTCTGGTTATGGGTTGCAGCGCGGCACGTGGCCGATTTGTTTCTGTAATGTTACATATTATCGATGCACAGCTAATAAAGGACAATGAGTTTTATTCAATGAATACGATAGACTCAGGCTTTTAAATGAAATAATGGCTAAGTGATGACACATCGGGTAATCTGCGCGCTTCGCGCAGCGCAGGTGGAGAAAATGAATGAGCGACGACGAACTGAAAAATAAAAGCGGCAAGGTCAAAGTGATGTATGTCCGCAGTGATGATGATTCTGACCGACGTACCCATAACCCGCGTACCGGGAAGGGCGGGGGACGTCCAGGAAAGTCTCGTGTTGACGGTCGTAACCGCCCTGCGCGCGATGAAAAAGAGAGCCGCGGTGGCGATCGTAAACGTGACGATCGCAAGCGTGAAGGCTTTGGCGGTGAGAGTTCCTCTCCGTGGCGTACCGTATCCCGTGCGCCGGGTGATGAGGCGCCGGTAAAAGCGGATCACGGCGGGATCAGCGGAAAAAGCTTTATCGATCCTGAAGTGCTGCGTCGCCAGCGCGCGGAAGAAACCCGCGTCTATGGTGAAAACGCTTGCCAGGCGCTCTTCCAGAGCCGTCCGGACGCCATTGTACGCGCCTGGTTTATCCAGAGCGTGACCCCGCGCTTCAAAGAAGCGCTGCGCTGGATGGCGGCGAATCGTAAAGCCTATCACGTGGTTGATGAAGCCGAGCTGGCGAAAGCGTCCGGCACTGAACACCATGGCGGGGTTTGCTTCCTGATTAAAAAGCGCCATGGCACTTCCGTTGAGCAGTGGGTAGCTAAAGCCGATGCTGAAGATTGTGTTCTGGCGCTGGAAGATGTCGGTAACCCGCATAACCTCGGCGCGATTATGCGCAGCTGCGCGCACTTTGGCGTCAGGGGCGTGGTGGTGCAGGATGCTGGCGTTATGGAATCCGGCGCCGCGATTCGTACTGCGGAAGGCGGCGCGGAACACGTTGAACCGATTACGGGCGACAGCTTTATTGATACGCTTGAGCGCTTCCGTAAAGCGGGCTACGCGATTGTTTCTACTTCCAGCCATAACGGGACTCCGCTGTTTAAAGCCGAGCTGCCGAAGAAAATGGTGCTGGTGTTAGGCCAGGAGAGTGACGGTCTTTCCGACGCCGCTATTTCCAGCGCCGATCTGAACATCGCGATTGAAGGCACCGGTAACGTTGAAAGCCTGAACGTGTCCGTAGCCACCGGCGTGCTGCTGGCTGAATGGTGGCGTCAGAACAAGGCGTAACACCTTGTCTCAGCGTCAAAATGCCAGCGTAATGCTGGCATTTTCATTTTCAGAGCTATTCGCTTTCAGCCGGCAGCCGGGGTACCCAGTCAATCGGCGCTTCGCCGCGTTCGGCCAGCCACTGATTCGCCTGCACGAAATGATTACTGCCAAAGAACCCGCGGTGGGCGGAGAGCGGCGACGGGTGCGGCGCTTTGAGCACGCAGTGGCGCTGGCGATCGATTATCGCGCCTTTCTTCTGCGCATGCGAACCCCATAGCAGAAATACCACGCCTTCCCGATGCTGGTTAATCAATGAAATCACTTTATCGGTAAAGGTCTCCCATCCGAGGCTGGCGTGCGAGTGCGCCTGCCCGGCACGAACCGTTAATACGGTATTGAGCAGCAAAACACCCTGACGCGCCCAGCTTTCGAGATAACCGTGAGTCGGGCGCTGAAAGCCCGGTATCGTCCCTTCCAGCTCCTTGTACATATTCAGCAGCGACGGCGGTATCTGAATTCCTGGCAGAACCGAGAAGGCCAGGCCGTGCGCCTGCCCGGGTCCGTGATAAGGATCCTGGCCGAGGATCACCACTTTGACGTCGCTTAACTCCGTATAACGAAACGCGTTAAAGACATCTTTTTGCGGGGGATAGATGGTGATTCCCGATTGGCGTTCTTCAGCTACGGTTTTCAGGGTATTAACAAACCAGGGTTGCTGCTTCTCTTCTGCCAGCACGTCATGCCAGGTTAATGGGGTGGTCATTTTGCTCTCCTGCAAAGTGTCATCGCCATAGCTTAACTGCATCTTTCAACATCACAAAATTTGCTCCGCGCGATTGCCGTTTTTCATGCAAAAAAAATTGAAAATTTACAAATTTATTTGGTTTCCGACACGGCGTAACTTGATGTAAAACAATAATATCCAGCTATGACCACTTTTGTGATGTGGTTTTTGTTGATTTAAATCAAAGAATGCCGGGTGCCCGGCTGATATATATACACTCATAGAACAATGGTTTTACCAATTGGCCGCGAAGGCCAATAATCGAACAAACCCTGCCTGGGAGGCAAAAAATGATTACTGGTATCCAAATTACTAAAGCTGCAAACGACGACCTGCTGAACTCTTTCTGGCTGCTGGATAGCGAAAAAGGCGAAGCCCGCTGCCTGTGCGCAAAGGCCGGTTTTGCTGAAGATGACGTGGTTGCGGTGAGCAATCTGGGCGAGATCGAATACCGTGAAATTCCGGTAGACGTGAAACCTGAAGTCCGCGTTGAAGGCGGCCAGCACCTGAACGTTAACGTTCTGCGTCGCGAAACTCTGCTGGATGCGGTTGAACATCCGGAAAAATACCCGCAGCTGACCATTCGCGTGTCTGGCTATGCGGTACGTTTTAACTCACTGACTCCGGAACAGCAGCGCGACGTTATCGCCCGTACTTTTACCGAAAGCCTGTAAGTTTAAGTTTTGATATAAAAACGCCGGGATATCCCGGCGTTTTTTTACTCTTCGTTTGACTGCTGCGGTGTATCCGCTGCGCTTGGTTTACGACGCTTGCCAATATTTTTGGTATCGCGGTGGCGTTTTTTGACGCGCGGCTTCTCTTTTTCTTTCTCTTTCTTCTCTGCTCGCTTCGCTAAAACCTTCTTGGAGGGTTTACCGGTTTGCTTCTCGCTGGGCGCTCGGGTGGTCGGACGCAGTTCATCGATAACGCGAGCTTTTAACGGCTCTTCAATATAGCGGCCAATTTTACCCAGCAGCAGGTGGTCGTGGGCTTCAACCAGAGAAATGGCGGTTCCTTTTTTACCCGCGCGCCCGGTACGACCGATACGGTGCAGGTAGATATCCGCCGTGCGCGGCAAGTCGAAATTGAATACGTGACTCACGTCCGCGATATCGATACCGCGGGCGGCAATGTCGGTAGCGATTAATACATTAATACGGCCATCGGTGAGACGGCTAATCGCTTCATTACGTTTCGCCTGCACCATCTCGCCTTCCAGCCAGCAGGTATTGATACCCGCTTCACGCAGCCAGCCCGCCAGTTCATGCACGCGCTCGCGCTTGCGTACGAAGACGATAGAACGCGTCGCTTCCGGCTGCTTCAGAAGATGCACGAGGAGGGCGGTTTTATGCTTGATGTCATCCGCGCGGTAATACCACTGATGGATCTTTTTACGTTCGCGAGTGGATGGGGTCGCCGAAACTTCCGCCGGCTCTTCCAGCAGACGCTCGGCAAAATCCTTAATGGCGTCGCCTTCGAGGGTGGCGGAGAACAGCATGGTCTGCTTACGCCAGCGGGTTTCACCGGCGATATGTTCGATATCCTGCGCGAAGCCCATGTCCAGCATGCGGTCAGCTTCATCAAGGATCAGCGTTTCAACGGCGCGGCAATCAAAGTTTTCTTCTTTAATATATTGCAGCAGGCGACCGGTCGTGGCGACCACGATGTCCTGGTTCTCGCTGAACACTTCGGCATGGTTCATATAGGCGACACCGCCGGTGATCGTGGCGATATCCAGATGAGTATGTTTTGCCAGTTCACGCGCATGGTCGGCAACCTGCATCGCCAGTTCGCGAGTGGGGGTCAGGATAAGGATGCGCGGCGGACCAGACTTCTTGCGCGGAAAATCGAGCAGATGCTGCAACGCTGGCAGGAGATACGCCGCCGTTTTACCGGTGCCGGTCGGGGCTGAACCGAGAATATCACGGCCATCAAGCGCAGGCGGAATAGCGGCGGCCTGAATGGCTGTCGGGCGTGTGAAACCTTTATCCTGGAGTGCGTCCAGCAGGTTTTCGTCGAGTTCAAGTTCGGAAAAAGTCGTTACAGTCATGATCTACCTCTGAGTGGACCGCCGATTATAGACGTTACGGACGCAATGTTCATCTGTTTGTAAGGCTATCTGTTCTCCGGTATTGTGCATAGCCTTAAGCTCAGAAGTTTTTTGCCCGCAAGGTTATCGAGGATGTCCCAGTCGAAGTTTGCGCTGCCGCGCAATGGTTTTACGTTTAAGCAGTTTTTTGTCGCCCACGACCGATGCGCGATGAAAGTGGGTACCGACGGTATTTTACTTGGCGCATGGGCGCCGATCGCCCAGGTTAAACGCGTGCTGGATATCGGCGCCGGCAGCGGTCTGTTAGCGCTGATGCTCGCGCAGCGAACCGGGGAGACGGTTATCGTAGATGCTGTGGAGCTGGATGAAGAGGCGGCAGCGCAGGCGCAAGAAAACGCTGCGGATTCTCCATGGGCCGGGCGTCTGCAGATTCATCAGGCGGATATTCAGCAATGGCAGCCGCCGCAAACCCGGCGCTACGAGCTGATTGTCAGCAATCCGCCCTTTTTTGCCGACGGCGTGCCTTGCGCAACCTCGCAGCGCGAGCAGGCTCGTTATACTTCCTCACTCGATCATGCGACATTATTAACCTGCGCCGCCGAGCTGATTACGGAGGAGGGATTTTTCTGCGTCGTGCTTCCGGTCGACATTGGAAACGCCTTTGTGCAACGGGCGCAGAATATGGGCTGGCATCTGCGTCTGCGTACCGATGTTGCGGAAACGGAAATGCGTCCGCCGCATCGGGTTCTGTTGGCTTTTTCTCCAACGCCTGGAGACGAGTGCTTTAGCGACAGGTTGATTATCCGTGGGCCGGAGCAGCAGTATTCCGAAGGTTTTACCGCTTTGACCCAGGATTTTTATCTTTTTATGTGAGCCAGCGGCGAGAGCACAGATGGCCCGCTATCCGGCAGCTGTTCCGGATAGTCGAGCGTATAGTGCAGCCCTCGGCTCTCTTTACGTAGCATGGCGCAGCGCACAATCAGCTCGGCAACCTGTACCAGGTTACGCAGCTCCAGTAAATTATTGGAGACGCGAAAGCGGGCGTAGTATTCGTCCAGCTCCTGCTGCAGCATATTAATGCGGCGCAGGGCGCGCTCGAGGCGGCGGGTGGTGCGCACGATGCCGACATAGTCCCACATCAGCAAGCGCAACTCATGCCAGTTATGCTGAATCACGACCAGTTCATCCGGTATTTCGACCTGACTTTCGTCCCACGATGGCAGTTCGTTGACCGCCTGCGCGAAAGGCATGCGCTTAACAATATCCTCGGCGGCGGACCATCCGTAGACAAGGCACTCAAGCAGCGAGTTTGACGCCATGCGGTTCGCGCCGTGTAATCCGGTATAGCTCACTTCGCCGATGGCATACAGTCCGTCGACGTCTGTACGCCCGTTATCATCAACCATGACGCCACCGCAGGTGTAGTGCGCTGCGGGAACGACGGGCACCGGCTCTTTCGTCAGATCGATGCCAAGCCCCAGAAGCTTCTCGTAGATCATCGGGAAGTGGTGGCGAATAAATTCTGCGGGTTTATGGCTGATATCAAGATACATGCAGTCAGCGCCCAGGCGTTTCATCTCATGATCGATGGCTCTGGCGACGATATCGCGCGGGGCCAGCTCGCCGCGCTCGTCAAACTCCGGCATAAACCGCGTGCCGTCCGGGCGTTTCAACAGGGCGCCCTCGCCGCGCAGCGCTTCCGTTAACAGGAAGTTGCGCGCTTGCGGATGGTACAGCGCGGTTGGGTGAAACTGATTAAATTCGAGATTGGCGACCCGACAGCCGGCACGCCAGGCCATCGCGATACCATCGCCGGAAGAGACGTCAGGATTCGTCGTATACTGGTAAACTTTCGCCGCGCCGCCGGTTGCCAGCACTACGGCTTTTGCGCTACAGGTTTCAACCGCTTCTTTATTACGATTCCAGATCCACGCGCCCACCACCCGGCGCGTACCGGGCAGGCCGATTTTATCGGAGATAATCAGGTCAACGGCGTTGCTGCGCTCCAGCACGCGGATGTTGGGGTGGGCCAGCGCCTGGCTCACCAGGGTGGTTTCAACGGCTTTACCGGTCGCATCGGCGGCATGGAGGATTCTGCGGTGACTGTGCCCCCCCTCGCGGGTCAGATGGTAGCTCTCCTCACCGTTCGCCTGTACCTGGGTATCGAACAAGACGCCCTGATCGATCAGCCACTGAACGCAGGGTTTGGCGTTGCTCGCCACAAACGACACCGCATGGCGATCGCAAAGACCCGCCCCGGCAATCAACGTATCCTCGATGTGGGATTCCACGCTGTCGGTTTCATCAAACACGGCGGCAATTCCGCCCTGCGCGTAAAAAGTAGAACCTTCACTGATAGGGCCTTTGCTGAGAACCGTGACCGTGCAGCGCTCCGCCAGGCGTAAGGCAAGGGATAATCCGGCAGCGCCGCTGCCAATAATCAGCACATCACAGGAGGAATCGGAAGTTGTTTTCATAGCCTTTGTTTAATTTACTAAACACAATAAGCGAACAATAGCACCAGCCCGCGAGAAATCGTACAATTTTTTTACTCATTGTTGTGAGGGCTAAACATTACGGCTTAATGAGGCGGGCGGGGAAGCGAAAAAAGGTTTTGCGAAGCGGCTCGTTAGCTTCAGATTTTATAGTGAAATAAAAGCCGGGTTACGTTACCCTTCTGGCGGGTCTTGCGCTTTTTCTTATTATCTTACATATCGTTTAGCTACCGGGACATATAATGAGAGATAACAATCCGTCAGCCGGTGCCGGACGAAAAACAAAGGCGTAACGGAACTTTATTGTTTTCAGACACTCCAACCCTCTGCTTGCTCATTTATGCAGTAATTGGGTGGTGTTTTTGAATACGCATGGGAATTGGGTTTGGGGAGACATTACCTCGGATGAGCGAGCAGTTAACGGATCAGGTCCTCGTTGAACGGGTCCAGAAAGGAGATCAGAAAGCATTTAACCTGCTGGTGGTGCGCTATCAGCATAAGGTTGCAAGCCTGGTCTCCCGCTACGTGCCGCCGGGCGATATCGCTGACGTTGTTCAGGAATCGTTCGTCAAAGCATGGCGTGCGCTGGATTCTTTCCGGGGGGATAGCGCTTTTTACACCTGGTTATATCGCATCGCCGTCAACACGGCGAAAAATTATCTGGTTGCTCAGGGACGCCGTCCGCCGTCCAGCGATGTTGATGCGAATGATGCTGAAAACTTCGAAAGTGGCGGGGCATTGAAAGAAATTTCGAACCCTGAGAACTTAATGTTGTCAGAAGAGCTGAGACAAATAGTTTTTCGTACCATTGAATCGCTTCCGGAAGATTTACGCATGGCAATCACCTTGCGGGAGCTGGATGGCATGAGCTATGAAGAAATAGCCGCCATCATGGATTGTCCGGTGGGCACAGTGCGTTCGCGCATCTTCCGGGCGCGAGAAGCTATTGATAATAAAGTTCAACCGCTAATCAGGCGTTGACGATAGCGGAATACTGGAAAAGGGTATCAGGCATGCAGAAAGAAAAACTTTCGGCCTTAATGGATGGTGAAACGCTGGATAACGAACTGCTCAACGAGCTGGAGCGTTCATCTGAAATGCAAAAAACCTGGGAGAGCTACCATCTCATCCGCGATTCGCTGCGAGGCGATACGAGTGAGGTGCTCCATTTTGATATCTCAGCTCGCGTCATGGCCGCCATTGAAAACGAGCCCGTTCGTCAGACGGTTCCTCTTATTCCTGAATCTCAGCCCGCACCGCACCAGTGGCGTCAGATGCCTTTCTGGCAAAAAGTACGCCCATGGGCCAGTTCGCTCACCCAGATGGGCGTTGCCGCGTGCGTATCCCTCGCTGTGATTGTCGGCGTCCAGCAGTATAATGGCCAGTCTGATTCATCCCAGCAGCCGGAGGCGCCGGTGTTTAACACCATGCCGATGATGGGTAAGGCCAGCCCGGTTAGCCTGGGCGTACCGGCTGAGGCTTCAGCGGGTAGCGGTCAGCAGGCTCAGGTACAGGAACAGCGCCGCAGAATTAATGCTATGCTGCAGGACTATGAATTGCAGCGTCGCCTGCATGCGGAACAGCTCCAGTTTGGTCAGGCCCAGACTCAGCAAGCCGCCGTTCAGGTACCGGGCTATCAAACTTTAGGAACGCAATCGCAGTAATGAAGCAACTTTGGTGTGCCATGTCGCTCATGGCAGGCAGCCTGTTCTTCTCCGTCAACGCCTCGGCTGATACATCGTCCGGGGCGTTGTTGCAGCAGATGAACCTGGCCAGCCAGTCCCTCAACTACGAGCTCTCTTTCGTCAGCATCAACAAGCAGGGCGTTGAGTCGCTGCGCTATCGACACGCTAAACTGGATAATCGCACCCTGGCTCAGCTCCTGCAACTTGACGGACCTCGTCGCGAAGTCGTGCTGCGCGGAACGGAAATCAGCTACTTTGAACCTGGGCTCGATCCTTTTACCCTGAACGGCGACTATATCGTTGATTCCCTGCCTTCGTTGGTCTACTCCGACTTTAAACGTCTGGCGTCCTATTACGACTTTATTTCCGTTGGACGAACGCGTATTGCCGATCGTTTATGCGATGTGGTGCGCGTCGTGGCTCGCGATGGCACCCGCTATAGCTATATCGCATGGCTAGACGCTGAAACTAAGCTGCCTCTGCGCGTAGATCTGCTTGACCGCGATGGTGAAACGCTTGAGCAGTTCCGGGTCGTCTCGTTCAACGTCGGTGATAACGTGAGCGCCAGCATGGAAACCTTATCTAAAGCGAATCTGCCTCCGCAGCTGTCGGTGCCGGAGGGGGGCAATAAGGCCAACTTTAACTGGGCGCCAACCTGGCTGCCGCAGGGCGTTGCCGAAGTGTCCAGCAGCCAGCGTCGTCTCCCTACCTTTGATGGTCCGGTTGAGTCCCGTTTGTATTCCGATGGGCTGTTTAGTTTCTCTATCAATATTAATCGCGCCACCGCGAATAGCAGCGATCAGCTGCTGCGTACCGGGCGTCGTACCGTGGCGACTACCGTGCGTGATAACGCAGAGATAACCATTGTTGGCGAGCTGCCGCCGCAAACGGCAAAGCGTATTTCCGACAGTATTAAATTCAGGGCAGTTCAATGATTAAAGAGTGGGCGACGGTCGTCTCCTGGAATAATGGCATTGCGCTGGTTCATTGCGATGTTAAAGCATCCTGCAGCAGCTGCGCTTCCCGCGCCGGCTGCGGCAGCCGGGTACTGAATAAGCTTGGGCCGCAAACCAGCCATACCATTAGCGTTCCCTGCGAGCAGCCGCTGTCGGTCGGGCAAAAAGTGGAACTGGGCATTGCTGAGAGTAGCCTGCTCGGGTCGGCAGTACTGGTGTATATGGCGCCGTTAGTCGGATTGTTCGTGATGGCATCGATATTCCAGGTGCTGTTTACCAACGACTTCGCTTCGCTATGCGGGGCAATTTTGGGCGGCGTGGGTGGGTTTCTGGTCGCGCGCGGTCTTTCGCCGGGCTTAGCCTCCCGGCAGTCGTGGCAGCCGGTTATTATCAGCGTCGGCTTGCCGCCAGATTTAGTCCGCATCGAGACGCCTTCCTCCCAACTGGGTCAGTGATTCACTGGCCCTTATCTTTATTTACAACTCCCGCAAGAACTCGTCATTTACTCCGGTTATGCTAGCGGTAAGAGCATTTCCTGGTTTCGTGGATGTAGTGTAGAATGCGGCGTTTTCGGATTAAAAAACGTCAGGCACAGAACAGCGGCCTCATGATTCGCGTAAGGCATAATTAACTCTAAATATGAAGAATATACGTAACTTTTCAATCATCGCTCACATCGACCACGGTAAGTCGACGTTGTCTGACCGTATTATCCAGATTTGCGGTGGCCTTTCCGATCGTGAAATGGCAGCCCAGGTTCTGGACTCCATGGATCTTGAACGTGAGCGCGGTATCACTATCAAGGCGCAGAGCGTCACCCTGGATTACAAAGCGGCCGATGGCGAAACCTATCAGCTGAACTTTATCGATACTCCCGGCCACGTCGACTTCTCTTATGAAGTTTCTCGTTCGCTTGCCGCCTGTGAAGGCGCTTTGCTGGTGGTTGATGCCGGTCAGGGCGTAGAAGCCCAGACGCTGGCTAACTGCTATACGGCGATGGAAATGGACCTTGAAGTCGTACCGGTCCTGAACAAAATTGACCTGCCCGCAGCCGATCCGGAACGCGTGGCGGAAGAGATTGAAGACATTGTCGGTATTGATGCCACCGATGCGGTACGCTGTTCAGCGAAGACCGGCGTTGGCGTACCGGATGTGCTGGAGCGCCTGGTGCGCGATATTCCGCCGCCGGAAGGCGATCCGGAGGCGCCGCTGCAGGCGCTGATCATCGACTCCTGGTTTGATAACTACCTCGGCGTCGTTTCTTTGGTGCGTATTAAAAACGGCACCATGCGCAAAGGCGATAAAATTAAGGTGATGAGCACCGGTCAGGTGTATAACGCCGATCGTCTGGGGATTTTCACGCCGAAACAGGTTGACCGTACCGAGCTGAAATGCGGCGAGGTAGGCTGGCTGGTTTGCGCCATTAAAGACATTCTCGGCGCGCCGGTCGGCGATACGCTGACGCTTGCGCGCAACCCGGCGGAGAAAGCGCTGCCTGGCTTTAAAAAGGTGAAACCGCAGGTGTATGCCGGCCTGTTCCCGGTAAGCTCTGATGATTATGAGAACTTCCGTGACGCGCTGGGCAAACTGAGCCTCAACGATGCTTCACTGTTCTATGAGCCGGAAAGCTCTACCGCGCTGGGCTTCGGCTTCCGCTGCGGCTTCCTCGGTCTTCTGCATATGGAGATCATCCAGGAGCGCCTGGAGCGTGAATACGATCTGGATCTGATCACCACGGCGCCGACGGTAGTCTATGAAGTAGAAACCACCTCGAAAGAAGTTATCTACGTCGATAGCCCGTCGAAGCTGCCGCCGCTGAACAATATCCAGGAGCTGCGCGAGCCGATCGCTGAGTGTCACATGCTGCTGCCGCAGGAGTTTTTAGGCAACGTCATTACCCTGTGTATCGAAAAACGCGGCGTGCAGACTAACATGGTCTACCACGGTAATCAGGTGGCGCTGACCTATGAAATTCCGATGGCGGAAGTGGTACTCGATTTCTTCGACCGTCTGAAGTCCACCTCCCGCGGCTATGCGTCGCTGGACTACAACTTCAAGCGCTTCCAGGCTTCCAACATGGTGCGTGTGGATGTGTTGATTAACGGCGAGCGCGTGGATGCGCTGGCGCTGATCACGCATAACGACAATGCGCCGTACCGCGGCCGCGAACTGGTAGAGAAGATGAAAGAGCTGATCCCGCGTCAGCAGTTCGATATCGCTATCCAGGCTGCCATCGGTAACCACATTATTGCCCGTTCTACCGTGAAACAGCTGCGTAAAAACGTCCTCGCGAAATGCTATGGCGGCGACGTCAGCCGTAAGAAAAAGCTGCTGCAGAAGCAGAAAGACGGTAAGAAACGGATGAAGCAGGTCGGCAACGTTGAGCTCCCGCAGGAAGCGTTCCTCGCCATTCTGCACGTTGGTAAAGACGGCAAATAACCTAAGGAGTTGGCATGGCGAACATGTTTGCCCTGATCCTGGTCATCGCTACTTTGGTGACGGGTCTGTTGTGGTGCCTGGATAAGTTTATCTTTGCGCCAAAACGTCGCGAAAGTCAGGCCGCTGCCCAGGCGGCGACCGGCGACCAGTTAGATAAGAAAACGCTGAAAAAGGTTGGCCCGAAACCGGGCTGGCTGGAAACCGGCGCTTCGGTATTCCCGGTTCTGGCGATTGTGCTGGTGGTTCGCTCATTTATTTATGAGCCCTTCCAGATCCCATCCGGATCGATGATGCCGACGCTGCTGATCGGCGATTTTATTCTGGTTGAGAAGTTTGCCTACGGTATTAAAGATCCGATTTACCAGAAAACGCTGATCGAAACCGGGCATCCCAAACGCGGCGATATTGTCGTCTTTAAATATCCGCAAGATCCGCGCCTGGATTATATTAAGCGCGCGGTCGGTTTGCCGGGCGATAAAGTGACCTACGATCCCATAGCTAAACAGGTTACTATCCAGCCGGGCTGTAGTTCTGGCCAGGCCTGCGGCAACGCGCTGCCGGTTACTTACTCCAACGTTGAGCCGAGCGATTTCGTTCAGACCTTCTCCCGTAGCAACGGCGGCGAAGCGACCAGCGGTTTCTGGCAGCTGCCGAAAGGCGAGACCAAAGCCGATGGTATCCGCCTGACCGAACGTAAAGAGACGCTGGGCGAAGTGACGCACCGTATTCTGACCGTACCGATTGCTCAGGATCAGGTGGGGATGTATTACCACCAGTCCGGTCTGCCGCTGGCGACCTGGATTGTCCCGCCGGGACAGTATTTCATGATGGGTGACAACCGCGATAACAGCGCCGACAGCCGTTATTGGGGCTTTGTGCCGGAGGCGAATCTGGTGGGTAAAGCGACCGCAATCTGGATGAGTTTCGAAAAACAGGAAGGCGAATGGCCTACCGGCGTACGTTTATCGCGTATCGGCGGTATCCAGTAATTTTCCTGCCCTCTTCACGCTGCCGCCGCAGTAACGGCAGCGTGAATTATTTAAGATTTAAATCTATTCAAACTAACGACATCCCTTGTCGTTGCGTATAGAATATCCCCCCGAAGTTTTAGGTTGTCTCTCGTAAGATTGACACAGCACACGAAACCGCGTTGGTTTTTACTCAGGTCGGTTTCGTGTGCTGCATTTTTGACGCATTCATCTATTGGTAACGCATGAACCCCATCGTAATTAATCGGCTTCAACGGAAGCTGGGCTACACTTTTCATCATCAGGAGCTGTTGCAACAGGCATTAACTCATCGCAGTGCCAGCAGCAAACACAATGAGCGCCTGGAGTTTTTAGGTGACTCAATATTGAGCTTTGTGATCGCAAACGCGCTCTATCATCGTTTCCCTCGGGTAGACGAAGGCGATATGAGCCGCATGCGCGCGACGCTGGTGCGAGGTAACACGTTGGCAGAAATTGCCCGCGAGTTCGAATTAGGTGAATGTCTGCGTCTTGGGCCGGGTGAATTGAAAAGCGGAGGCTTTCGCCGTGAATCGATACTGGCGGACACCGTTGAAGCTTTAATCGGCGGGATTTTCCTCGACAGCGATATTCAGAACGTTGAGCGCCTTATTCTCTCCTGGTACCAGAGTCGTCTGGATGAAATCAGCCCTGGTGACAAGCAAAAGGATCCGAAGACCCGCTTGCAGGAATATCTGCAGGGGCGTCATCTGCCGCTGCCGTCGTACCTCGTTGTACAGGTACGCGGAGAAGCGCACGATCAGGAATTTACTATCCACTGCCAGGTTAGCGGCCTGAGTGAACCGGTGGTTGGCACGGGTTCTAGCCGTCGTAAGGCGGAGCAGGCTGCCGCCGAACAGGCGCTGAAAAAGCTGGAGCTGGAATGAGCGAAGAAAAAAACTACTGCGGATTTATTGCCATCGTTGGTCGTCCAAACGTGGGCAAATCCACATTGCTGAACAAGCTGCTCGGGCAGAAGATCTCTATTACTTCCCGAAAAGCGCAGACGACGCGTCACCGCATCGTTGGTATTCATACTGAAGGCCCGTACCAGGCGATCTACGTCGATACCCCGGGCCTGCATATGGAAGAAAAACGTGCGATAAACCGCCTGATGAACAAAGCGGCAAGCAGCTCTATTGGCGACGTTGAGCTGATTATTTTCGTCGTTGAAGGTACCCGCTGGACGCCGGACGATGAGATGGTGCTCAACAAGCTGCGCGACGGCAAAGCGCCGGTGATTCTGGCGGTCAACAAAGTCGACAACGTACAGGAAAAAGGGGATCTGCTGCCGCACCTGCAGTTCCTCGGCAGCCAGATGAACTTCCTCGATATCGTGCCGATTTCCGCGGAAACCGGGCTGAACGTTGATACTATTGCCGGTATTGTGCGTAAGCATCTGCCGGAGGCGATTCATCATTTCCCGGAAGATTACATTACCGACCGTTCTCAGCGCTTTATGGCTTCCGAGATCATTCGCGAAAAGCTGATGCGTTTCCTTGGCGCCGAACTGCCGTATTCCGTCACCGTCGAAATCGAGCGTTTTGTAACCAATGAACGCGGCGGATACGATATTAACGGTCTGATTCTGGTTGAGCGTGAAGGGCAGAAGAAGATGGTGATTGGCAACAAAGGGGCCAAAATCAAAACTATCGGTATCGAAGCGCGTAAAGACATGCAGGATATGTTTGAAGCGCCGGTTCACCTCGAACTGTGGGTGAAAGTGAAATCCGGCTGGGCTGATGACGAACGCGCGCTGCGCAGTCTCGGTTACGGCGACGATCTCTAAGAGCCATTTTGATGGAAGGCTGGCAGCGCGCTTTCGTCCTGCATAGTCGTCCCTGGAGCGAAACCAGCCTGATGCTGGACGTCTTCACGGAAGAATCCGGCCGCGTGCGCCTTGTGGCTAAAGGCGCACGTTCTAAACGCTCCAACCTCAAAGGCGCGCTTCAGCCCTTTACTCCCTTACTGCTTCGCTTTGGCGGGCGCGGCGAAGTCAAAACGCTGCGCAGCGCGGAAGCCGTCTCGCTGGCGCTCCCCCTTAGCGGTATCACGCTCTACAGCGGCCTTTACGTCAACGAACTGCTCTCTCGCGTGCTTGAGCACGAAACGCGCTTCTCCGAACTCTTCTTCGATTATTTGCACTGTATCCAGTCTCTGGCTGGCGCAAGCGGCTCGCCGGAACCGGCGCTTCGGCGTTTTGAACTGGCGCTGCTTGGGCACCTGGGGTATGGCGTGGATTTCCTGCATTGCGCCGGCAGTGGAGAAGCGGTTGACGATGCGATGACCTATCGCTACCGTGAAGAAAAAGGCTTTATCGCCAGCGTGGTTATTGATAACAGCACCTTTACCGGGCACCATCTTAAAGCGTTGGCGAGCCGTGAATTTCCCGACAGCGATGCGCTGCGCGCGGCAAAACGTTTCACACGTATCGCCCTGAAGCCCTATCTGGGCGGGAAGCCGCTAAAAAGTCGCGAGCTTTTTCGTCAGTTTTTGCCCGCGCGGGCTGCGCGAGCCGATAAAACAAATAACGATTAACGAGGATTGTCATGGCTGAATTACTGTTAGGGGTCAACATTGACCACATTGCGACATTACGCAACGCCCGCGGTACCGCTTATCCGGATCCGGTACAGGCGGCTTTTATCGCCGAGCAGGCCGGCGCTGACGGTATTACCGTCCATCTGCGCGAGGATCGTCGCCATATTACCGATCGCGATGTCCGTATTTTGCGCCAGACGCTGGATACCCGCATGAACCTTGAGATGGCGGTGACGGAAGAGATGCTGAATATCGCCTGTGAGACTCAGCCCCATTTCTGCTGCCTGGTACCGGAAAAACGCCAGGAAGTGACCACCGAAGGCGGACTGGACGTGGCGGGCCAGCTCGACAAAATGCGCGATGCCTGTAAACGTCTTGCCGACGCCGGTATCCTGGTTTCTCTGTTTATTGATGCGGACAACGCGCAAATTAAGGCCGCAGCGGACGTGGGCGCCCCCTATATCGAAATTCACACCGGCTGCTACGCCGATGCGCAAACCGACGCTGAGCAGGCAAAAGAGCTGGAGCGTATTGCCAAAGCGGCGACCTATGCCGCCAGTCTGGGGCTGAAGGTCAATGCCGGTCATGGCCTGACCTACCATAATGTAAAAGCCATAGCGGCGCTGCCGGAAATGCACGAGCTGAATATCGGCCATGCGATTATTGGCCGGGCGGTGATGAGCGGCCTGAAAGAGGCGGTTGCGGAAATGAAGCGTCTGATGCTGGAAGCCCGTGCCTGATGGCTATTCTCGGACTGGGTACTGATATAGTTGAAATCGCCCGTATTGAAGCGGTGATCGCCCGCAGCGGCGACCGTCTGGCCCGTCGCGTACTGAGCGATCACGAGTGGGCGATATGGCAACAGCATCAGCAGCCGGTCCGTTTTCTGGCTAAGCGTTTCGCCGTTAAAGAAGCGGCGGCCAAGGCGCTTGGCACCGGCATCCGCAATGGCCTGGCGTTTAACCAGTTTGAGGTTTACAACGACGAGCTGGGGAAGCCAAAGCTACGGTTGTGGGGCGAGGCGAAGAGTCTGGCCGAGCGGCTGGGCGTCAGCAGCATTCACGTGACGCTGGCCGATGAACGCCACTATGCCTGCGCCACGGTGATTATCGAAAGTTAGATTTACAGGCAGGCCGGATAAGTCCATCCGGTAATGTCATAATTTGTCCGCGTGATGCAGCAGGACAAATTTATCCCACAGCTGCTCTTCATTTTCGTTATGCGCCGGGTCTTTCAGAATGGTATTCGGGATCGGACACACCTTCTGGCAGGTCGGCGTATCATAGTGGCCAACGCATTCGGTGCAGCGGTCGCTGTTAATTTCATAAATGCTATCACCCATGGATATCGCCTCATTCGGGCACTCAGGCTCGCACATATCGCAGTTGATACATTTTTTGGTGATTAACAGCGCCATCAGGAAATTCTCAGAAACAACACAAACAGGGCGGGCATTATACGCCCATTTTCCGCCCGGGCCAGCTCTTTTCAACCGTGGGGCGACCATCCGTAGCGGAGAAATTTTGCCCGGCTTGAGCCAATAAGAGTGAGTGAGTTTCTGCCAGCTGGCGGGGTACTCGGCGTTATACCAGCTTTTTCACCAGCGCTTCGCTGTGGCGAATCCGCTCCGGAGCGTGCTCAAGATCCTGCTGCACCAGCCCCATAAACAGGAGATCGGTCAGCATCATCTGCGCGCTGGTGGAAGAGATCGCGGCGCTGCGCGTGGCCTGCTCCTCCGCAATGGTGTACAGGCATAGCGTAGCCTGCTGCTGAAGCGCGTTGGGGTTAAAACCGGTGATCGCCAGGATCTGGCTCCCTACCCGTAACGCTTCACCGGCCGCCATATTGATCTCGCGTCGTTCACCGGAGTAGGAGATGGCCAGCAGCAGATCGTCCGGCGACATCGCCTGTACCGTGGCCAGCAGCGCGTGCATATCCTGTTCAGAGACGGCGTTAATGCCGATTTTCATCAGCTTCCAGCTAAAGTTTCTCGCCACCAGGCCCGATGCGCCGATACCGGTAATGATCACCCGTCGGGCGTGGCGCAGCAGCGTGACGGCTTCCAGCAGCTTCTCTTCGGTGTTGACGTCCAGCGAGGCGTGCATAGCCGCGATGTTATCCTTAATCAGCTTTTCGCCAACCAGCCGAAGAGGATCGTCGCCGCGAATCTGATTATGCACCGGTACGGACTGCGGCGTAGGGGCGCTTGCCAGGGCTTCGCTCAGCGCCAGCTTTAACGCCGGGAAGCCTTTGAAGCCCATTTTCTGCGCAAATTTCACTACGCTTGACTGACTGACGCCGGCTTCGCCCGCCAGCTGCTGTGAGCTAAGGTGGCGGGTTTGATCCGGTTGAGCCAGAATGAAATCGGCCAGTTTTTTATCGCTTGCGGCCAACGTAGGGTAGCGCTGGCGAATACGGGTCAAACAGTTCATAGCGGCTCCGGAGGACAGCTTCACCCTCGGCTGAAAGAATTTTGTATTCGATTATAAGAGGATTATCGCGAATTAAAAATTCTATGCCTAAGATTTCTCTGCAAATGTGTTTTCTTAATCCGGATTCAACGACAGCGTATGTTTTCGCTATTGGCGACGCAAGGCTGTTAAGCTATTGGTAATCGAGCGATCGTACATGGGAGTAGGTTTTGAATAGCAGCACGCGGAGAGTGGTTTTTTTTGATCTGGATGGAACCTTGCATCAGCAGGATATGTTCGGCAGCTTTTTGCGCTATATCCTGCGCCATCAGCCGCTGAATGCGCTGCTGGTGCTTCCTTTATTGCCTGTTATTGCCGCCGGACTGATGTTGTACGGTCGCGCCGCGCGCTGGCCGATGAGCCTGCTGCTGTGGGCTTCAACCTTCGGACGCAGCGAGCATCACCTTAAACGCCTGGAGGCCGATTTTGTTCGCTGGTTTCGCCAGCACGTTACGGCCTTCCCGGTGGTTCAGTCGCGGCTTAACCATTATTTGTCCAGCACGGACGCCGATGTCTGGCTGATTACCGGTTCGCCGCAGTCGCTGGTTGAGCAGGTTTATTTTGATACTCCCTGGCTGCCGCGAGTGAACCTGATCGCCAGCCGGATGGAGCGTCGTTGCGGCGGCTGGGGATTAACCCTGCGCTGCCTCGGCAATGAAAAAGTGGCGCAGCTGGAACAAAAAATCGGCGCTCCGCTGCGATTGTACAGCGGCTACAGCGACAGCGAGCAGGATAACCCGCTGCTCTATTTTTGCCAGCACCGCTGGCGGGTGACGCCGCAGGGCGATCTTCAGCAGTTAGAATAGTGTGTAATACATAGCGCCCATGTATAATGCGCCCCGCTTTTCTGCAGGAGTGCCCGCTTTGTCTGACCATGAATTAAATGATGAATACTGGATGCGTCACGCCCTGACGCTGGCCAAACGCGCCTGGGAAGAGGGCGAAGTGCCGGTCGGCGCCGTGCTGGTGCATAATCATCAGGTCATCGGCGAGGGCTGGAACCGGCCAATCGGCCGCCACGATCCGACCGCGCACGCCGAGATTATGGCCCTGCGTCAGGGCGGACTGGTGCTGCAAAACTATCGCCTGATTGACGCAACGCTGTACGTTACCCTTGAGCCTTGCGTGATGTGCGCCGGAGCGATGGTGCACAGCCGTATTTCCCGGCTGGTATTTGGCGCCAGGGATGCGAAAACCGGCGCCGCCGGGTCGCTGATGGATGTGTTGCATCATCCAGGCATGAATCATCGGGTAGAAATAACGGAAG
Source organism: Klebsiella grimontii (assembly GCF_900200035.1). Lineage (GTDB taxonomy): Bacteria > Pseudomonadota > Gammaproteobacteria > Enterobacterales > Enterobacteriaceae > Klebsiella > Klebsiella grimontii. The sequence continues at coordinate 476,473 of NZ_FZTC01000022.1, read as the reverse complement.
GGATTATGGCGGAGGCCTGTTCCGGCATGCTGAGCGATTTCTTTCGCTGGCGGCGCGAAGAGAAAAAAGCGCTGAAGCGAGCTGGCCAGCAAGTGCAGGACTAATGCCCGGCGCCGGGGATTTTCAGCTTCGCGTTGTCCACCAGCGTTTCTGCGCGGAAGCTGAAAAAGGACATGGCGTACTGCTCTTCCTTACCCAGCTCCTCCGGCATGACCGCCGGATAGTGTTCGCCCAGGGCCGCCATCTGCGCCTCTTTTCTCTCTTTTTCAGAGAGATAGCCCACAAGGCTAATATGATATTTGCGAATGTTTTCGACGTAGGCGTAGGCCTCGTGTCCGCGTGCAAAGCCGTACTTCAGGCGGCTATAGTAGTTTTTCTGGCTTAACAGCGGCAGACGCTGTTTGACATCGGCCCAGCTATTCGGGTCGCCTTTCTGCTTTTTCGTCAGCGCCATCGCGTCAAGCATGTGCGCGTAGCCCATATTGTAAGCCGCCAGCGCAAACCAAATGCGCTCGTCCTGCGGCACCGACTCCGGCACTTTATTCATCATATCCTGCAAATAACGCATACCGCCGTCGATGCTTTGTTCGGCGTCGGTGCGATCGGTCAACCCCAGGCTTTGGGCCGTATTGCGGGTAAGCATCATTATCCCGCGCACGCCGGTAGGAGAGGTGGCCTGCGGATCCCAGTGCGATTCCTGCCACGAAATAGCCGCCAGCAGACGCCAGTCTATCTGTCGGGCATATTTTTCAAACATCGGCTGCAGGTCCGGGAGAACGCTTTCTACGGCGCGCAGGAAGGTGCGGGTGTCGACATAATCAAAATCGTTGCCGTGGCCGAGGTATTTCTCCTCCAGCCTCGCCAGGGTGCCGTCTTCATTAATATTATTGAAGAAATCGAGCATTGCCGCCGACAGGGAATTGTCTTCGCCTTTTTCGCTAAACCAGGTGACCGGCTGCTCGTCGCTGATATCGAGGGCGACGGCCAGCTCCGGGTGAACGCGCTGGAACAGGCTGACGGCGACCGAATCCGCCACGGTATAGTCGAGCTTACCATCGATGACCGCCTGCATTAGCGCCGTCGTCCCGCGCTTATCGTCCACGCGCCAGTCGAGGTCGGGATATTTTTGCTCTTTCAATGCCTGGAGATCGTTAATCGCCACGTGCCCGGGAGCGATCGCCAGCTGCGCGGCGGTAAGATTTGCCAGGGTGCGCGGGCGCAGGTTGCCTTTGCGATACACCAGCTGTTGCGAAACGGAATAGTAGGTCGGTCCGACCTGATAGTTTTTCACCCGCTCGGAGTTGTAGACCAGACCGGCAGCCAGCATGTCGGCTTTGCCTTCATCGAGATCGTCGAAGAGCTGGCTGATATTCTGCCTGACGGTGACTTTGAGCTCGACGCCAAGGTAGTCGGCAAACTGCTGCGCCAGCTCATAATCAAAACCGTAGGTTTTATCATTGAGGGTCGCAAAGGTCATCGGCGAATTAATGGTGCTGATGCGCAGTTCTCCGCGCGCCATGATCCCCGCCACGCGGTTTTCTGGTTTACCCATCCACGGGAGAGACGGCCACAGGGCGGCCGCCAGCAGGAGGGTCACAATGCCGATGAGCAGATAATTAATCTTTAGTTTTTTCAGATAGTTAATCTTCTGCAGCTTCGGGTTCCTCAGCAGATTATGACCAGAAAAAGTAAAAGGTTGTCTTGGATTGAGCGGCATTTTGCTTAAGAATGCGTCAGTTGGCAACTTATTCGCGAGATGAGTCACATTAATTGATAAACCCCGGCAATCATTTTATTTCTACGCAAACGGTTTCGTCGGGGCGCAGGATTCACTATAATGGCGCCCGTTTCCCCCCTGGCTCACCATGAAAGCTTCGAAGACGAGAGACTTATGATGGAAATTTTGCGTGGTTCACCTGCACTGTCGGCATTCCGTATCAATAAACTGCTGGCACGTTTCCAGGCGGCCAACCTTCCGGTCAGCACGATATATGCCGAGTACGTTCATTTTGCCGACCTTAGCGCCCCGCTCAGCGGCGACGATCGCGAGAGTCTGGCAAGGTTGCTCAAATATGGCCCGAACCTAAGCAGCCATACTCCAACCGGCAAGCTACTGCTCGTTACCCCCCGTCCCGGCACCATCTCTCCCTGGTCTTCTAAAGCTACCGACATCGCCCATAACTGCGGCCTGTCTCAGGTGGTGCGTCTGGAACGCGGCGTGGCGTATTACGTCGAAGCGGGCAGCCTGAATGACGAACAGTGGTCGCTGGTGGCGGCCGAACTGCATGACCGCATGATGGAAAGCGTCTTCACGGCGCTGGAAGAGGGTGAAAAACTCTTCGCCCACCATCAGCCCACTCCGGTCACCAGCGTTGACCTGCTGGGCCTCGGCCGTCAGGCGCTGATTGACGCCAACCTCCGTCTGGGGCTGGCGCTGGCCGAGGATGAAATCGACTATTTGCAGGATGCTTTCCAGAAGCTGGGCCGCAACCCGAACGATATCGAACTTTATATGTTCGCGCAGGCGAACTCTGAGCACTGCCGACACAAGATTTTTAACGCCGACTGGGTCATTGATGGCGAAAAGCAGCCGAAGTCGCTGTTCAAAATGATCAAAAACACCTTTGAGAAAACCCCGGACTACGTGCTGTCTGCTTATAAAGACAACGCCGCGGTAATGGAAGGTTCAGCCGTGGGTCGCTACTTCGCCGACCACGAAACCGGCCGCTACGACTTCCACCAGGAAGACGCGCATATTCTGATGAAGGTCGAAACCCATAACCACCCGACGGCGATCTCTCCGTGGCCGGGCGCGGCGACCGGTTCCGGCGGCGAAATTCGCGATGAAGGCGCGACCGGGCGCGGCGCGAAACCGAAGGCGGGCCTGGTGGGCTTCTCTGTTTCGAACCTGCGTATTCCCGGTTTTGAACAGCCGTGGGAAGAGGATTTCGGCAAGCCGGATCGCATCGTCACCGCGCTGGATATCATGACCGAAGGCCCGCTGGGCGGCGCGGCGTTTAACAACGAATTCGGTCGTCCGGCGCTTAACGGCTACTTCCGTACCTATGAAGAGAAGGTCGCCAGCCACAACGGCGAAGAGCTGCGCGGCTATCACAAGCCCATTATGCTGGCGGGCGGTATCGGCAACATTCGCGGCGAACACGTGCAGAAGGGCGAGGTTGTCGTCGGCGCGAAGCTGATTGTTCTCGGCGGCCCGGCGATGAACATCGGCCTCGGCGGCGGTGCGGCCTCTTCAATGGCCTCCGGCCAGTCTGATGCCGATCTGGATTTTGCCTCCGTACAGCGCGATAACCCGGAGATGGAACGTCGCTGCCAGGAAGTTATCGACCGCTGTTGGCAGCTGGGCGACGCCAACCCGATTCTGTTTATCCACGACGTCGGCGCCGGCGGTCTGTCGAACGCGATGCCGGAACTGGTCAGCGACGGCGGACGCGGCGGTAAATTCCAACTGCGCGATATCCTCAGCGATGAGCCGGGCATGAGCCCGCTGGAGATCTGGTGTAACGAATCGCAGGAACGTTATGTGCTGGCGGTCGCGCCGGAGCAGCTGCCGCTGTTTGATGAGCTGTGCCGCCGCGAACGCGCGCCGTACGCGGTGATTGGCGAAGCCACCGAAGCGCTGCATTTGAGCCTCGACGATAGCCATTTTGACGATCGCCCGATCGACCTGCCGCTTGACGTGCTGCTGGGCAAAACGCCGAAAATGACCCGCGACGTGCAGACGCTGAAAGCCCAGGGCCAGAGTCTGGTACGTCAGGAAATCACTATTGCCGACGCGGTGAATCGCGTGCTGCACCTGCCGACCGTGGCGGAGAAAACCTTCCTCGTCACCATCGGCGACCGCACCGTCACCGGTATGGTGGCGCGCGATCAGATGGTGGGGCCGTGGCAGATCCCGGTGGCTAACTGCGCGGTGACTACCGCCAGCCTTGACAGCTATTACGGCGAAGCCATGTCTATTGGCGAACGCGCGCCGGTGGCGCTGCTGGACTTTGCCGCTTCCGCCCGTCTGGCGGTCGGCGAGGCGCTGACCAACATCGCGGCGACGCAGATTGGCGCGCTCAATCGCGTGAAGTTGTCGGCAAACTGGATGGCCGCAGCCGGTCACCCGGGCGAAGACGCCGGGTTATATGAAGCGGTAAAAGCGATTGGCGAAGAGCTTTGCCCGGCCCTGGGACTGACCATTCCGGTGGGTAAAGACTCCATGTCGATGAAAACCCGCTGGCAGGAAGGTACCGAACAGCGCGAGATGACCTCTCCGCTGTCGCTGGTGATTTCCGCCTTTGCCCGCGTGGAAGACGTACGCCGTACCGTCACCCCGCAGCTCGCAACCGTTGATAACGCCCTGCTGCTGATTGATTTAGGCAAGGGGAACAATGCCCTGGGCGCGACCGCGCTGGCGCAGGTTTACCGTCAGCTTGGCGATGTGACTGCCGACGTTCGCGATGTCGCGCAGCTGAAAGGCTTCTGGGATGCGATGCAGGCGCTGGTGGCTGAAGGTAAGCTGCTGGCGTGGCACGACCGGTCTGACGGCGGCCTGCTGGTCACGCTGGCCGAGATGGCCTTTACCGGCCACTGCGGCGTCAAGGTTGATATCGCCGCGCTCGGCGAGGATCGTCTGGCCGCGCTGTTTAACGAAGAGCTTGGCGGCGTGATTCAGGTGCGTGCCGCCGACCGCCAGGCGGTGGAAGCGCTGCTGGCCGCTCATGGTCTGGCGGATTGCGTTCACTATCTTGGCCAGGCTACGGCGGGCGATCGCTTTGTCATCGAGGCCGACGGTCATCCGCTATTCAGCGAAAGCCGCACAACGCTGCGCATGTGGTGGGCGGAAACCACCTGGCAAATGCAGCGTCTGCGCGATAACCCGGAGTGCGCCGACCAGGAGCACGAGGCGAAAGCCAACGATGCCGATCCGGGCCTCAACGTGAAGCTCTCCTTCGATATCAATGAGGATATCGCGGCGCCTTATATTGCCACCGGCGCGCGTCCGAAGGTCGCGGTGCTGCGCGAGCAGGGCGTAAACTCTCACGTTGAAATGGCGGCAGCGTTCCATCGTGCCGGCTTTGATGCCATCGACGTGCATATGAGCGACCTGCTGGCGGGCCGTACCGGTCTTGCTGACTTCCAGGCGCTGGTGGCCTGCGGCGGATTCTCCTACGGTGACGTTTTAGGCGCCGGTGAGGGCTGGGCGAAATCAATCCTGTTCAATGAACGCGTTCGCGACGAATTTGCCACTTTCTTCCATCGTCCGCAAACCCTGGCGTTGGGCGTGTGCAACGGCTGCCAGATGATGTCTAACCTGCGCGAGCTGATCCCGGGCAGCGACCTGTGGCCGCGCTTTGTGCGTAACCAGTCAGACCGCTTTGAAGCGCGCTTCAGCCTGGTTGAGGTGACCCAGAGCCCGTCGCTGCTGCTGCAGGGAATGGTGGGATCGATGATGCCGATTGCCGTATCCCACGGTGAAGGGCAGGTCGAAGTCCGCGATGGCGCGCATCTGGCGCAGCTGGAAAGCAAAGGCCTGGTGGCGCTGCGCTTCGTCGATAACTTCGGTAAAGTGACGGAAAACTATCCGGCTAACCCGAACGGGTCGCCGAACGGCATCACCGCGGTGACCAGCGAAAGCGGGCGCGCGACCATTATGATGCCGCACCCGGAGCGCGTGTTCCGTACCGTGTCGAACTCCTGGCACCCGGAAAACTGGGGCGAAGACAGCCCGTGGATGCGTATTTTCCGCAACGCGCGTAAACAGCTGGGCTAAAAACCGTTCGCGAATCGCATTAAGCCTCCTGCCCGCGCAGGAGGCTTTTTTATTTGTGAAGCTCATCGGCAAAAGGTGTCGGGGATCGCCGACAAACGCGCTATAGCGATGTCGTCAAAAGGAGACATTTAACCTGTTGATTTATAATAGCATTGCTAAACCATTCATCCGGTGTTGCTAATCAGCGACACTTTGCGCAAAAAACGATCATCATTATTTATACGCTTGAATAGTAAAAAGGTATTATATTTCATTGTGTTAATAAAATGTTTTGAGATGTGGCATAGTTCGTGCATAATTATAACCAGTGGCTCATTCACCTTCTTATGTCAGCCCCTTCGGGACGCGCTACATAAACTTCGAATGACGCACAAACAGGTGCCTGCCGTCCAACTCCTGATAACAGCTCTGCTTTATCAGTCATCGGGCGAAACGTCGAGTAAGGCACCGCCTCATTGCTTAATAAAGCCAGGCTCCCGTAGCCTGGCTTTATTATTTCTGGCGTAGATGTTTCTTGCGTCCTCAGTTAGCATCGTCATGAGCTAATGATTGAGACACTATCCTTGAAGCGACTCTCCCTTTTTCCCCGTTCGCTGCGCCAGCTGGTCACGCTATCCTTCGTGCTGATCTTGCTTCCGCTGCTGGTGCTGGCATGGCAGGCGTGGCAAAGCCTCAACGCGCTGAGCGCGCAGGCGGCGCATATCAACCGTACCACGCTTATCGATGCCCGCCGCAGCGAAGCGATGATTAACGCATCGCTGGAGATGGAACGTAGCTACCGTCAGTACTGCGTGCTGGACGATCCGACGCTGGCGCGGGTCTACCAGAATCAGCGCCAACGCTACAGTGAAATGCTCGATGCTCACGCGGGCGTCCTGCCTGATGAGAAAATCTGGCGGGCGTTGCGTCAGGATCTCGACGATCTGGCGGAGCTGCAGTGTAAAAATAGCGGTCCGGCGGCGAAGTCAGCCGCCAGCCTGGAAGCGTTTGCCTCCGCCAATAGCGACATGGTTCAGGCGACCCGAACGGTGGTCTATTCGCGCGGGCAGCAGTTGCAGCAGGAAATCGCCGAGCGCGGTCAGTTCTTCGGCTGGCAGGCGCTGGTGCTGTTTCTGCTCAGCCTGGCGCTGGTGCTGCTTTTTACCCGCATGATTATCGGCCCGGTGAAGGGCATTGAGAGAATGATTAACCGGCTGGGGGAGGGAAAATCCCTGGATGACGCCGCGCTGTTTACCGGTCCGCGCGAGTTGCGCTCCGTCGGCAAACGCATTATCTGGCTGAGCGAACGCCTTGCCTGGCTGGAATCCCAGCGGCATCAGTTCCTGCGCCATCTTTCCCATGAGCTGAAAACGCCGCTGGCCAGCATGCGCGAAGGGACAGAGCTGCTTGCCGACCGGGTGGCCGGGCCGCTGACGCCCGAGCAGCAGGAGATCGTGGAGATTCTGGATAACAGCAGCCGCAACCTGCAAAAGCTGATTGAGCAGCTGCTGGACTACAACCGCAAACAGGCCGATGGCCCGATTGCGCGCGAGACGGTCAACCTGGCCGAACTGGTGGAAAACGTGGTTTCCGCCCACAGCCTGCCGGCAAGAGCTAAAATGATGCATACCGAACTGGCGCTCAGCGAGCGTTTTTGCGAAGCGGAGCCTGCTCTGCTGGTGAGCGTACTGGATAATCTCTACTCCAATGCGGTGCACTATGGTGCTGAATCCGGTAACATTCGAATCCATAGCTATCGGCACGGCGAGCAGGTGCGCATTGACGTCATTAACAACGGCGAGCCGATCCCGCCCGCAGAGAGAAACATGATTTTTGAGCCTTTTTATCAGGGAAGCCACCAGCGTAAAGGGGCGGTAAAAGGCAGCGGTCTGGGGCTGAGCATTGCCCGCGACTGTGTACGGCAAATGCAGGGCGAGCTGAGCCTGGTTGATGATAAATCCGGGCTAATCTGTTTTCGTATCACGCTCCCCGTCGCCGAGTCTGGAAAAAATAACGTATAACTATCGGGTGATTATGTCCCACTTCTTCGCACTTGTCCGTCCCCTCAGGGGATGGCTGCTGTCAGGCATTTCGTGCCTGGCGCTGGCGGGATGTTCCGCCTCTACATCACCACACGCTGCGGATGGCAAAACGCTCTCCGCGCTGCCGCAGCACCAGGTCGCCGATTTTCTTTCGGTCGAGTGCGCCGACATCTGGACCCTGCAGAGCGAGGCCAGCGATAAAAACCCGCTGTACTGGCTGCGGGGAATTGACTGCGCGGATCGCCTTGCTCCGGTACAGGCGCGGGCTGAAGCCCGGCAGCACGATGCCAACAGCTGGCAGGATGCCTTTAAGCGCGGCATTTTGCTGGCCGATGCCAAAATCACGCCCAATGAGCGTCGCGATCTGGTGGCCAGCCTGGATACCTTTAGCCCGCAAATTGCCGCCCAGGTTCGCCCGCTCTATCAGCTCTGGCGCGATGCCCAGGGCCGGCAGCTTCAGCTGATTGACGAGCGCTCCCGCTACGCCAAACTGCAGCAGTCAAGCGATGCGGAGCTTGAGACGCTGCGTCAGCAGGAAATTGAATTACGCAATCAGCTCGAGCTGACGACCCGCAAGCTGGAGAATCTCACCGATATCGAGCGTCAGCTCTCCAGCCGTAAACCCGGCGGGAACTTTAGCTCAGACGCCGGGCACGGCAGCGATAAAGTCCCGGAGGTGATTCATGACGATCCGTAAACCCGCCCGCCTGCTGTTAGTGGACGACGATCCGGGCCTGCTGAAGCTGCTGGGCATGCGTCTTGTCAGCGAAGGATACAGCGTGCTGACCGCCGAGAGCGGGCCGGAGGCGCTGCGCATGCTGGGCCGTGACAAAGTGGATCTGGTGGTCAGCGATCTGCGGATGGACGAGATGGACGGCCTTCAGCTGTTCAGCGAAATCCAGAAGGTGCAGCCGGGAATGCCGGTGATTATTCTCACCGCGCACGGTTCCATTCCGGACGCCGTCGCCGCGACCCAGCAGGGTGTGTTTAGCTTTCTCACCAAGCCGGTGGATAAAGACGCCCTGTATAAAGCCATTGATGACGCGCTGGAGCAGAGCGCGCCGACGACCGATGAGCGCTGGCGCCAGGCGATTGTGACCCGTAGCCCGCTGATGGAGCGCCTGCTGGAGCAGGCCGGGATGGTGGCGCAGTCGGACGTGAGCGTGCTGATTAACGGCCAGAGCGGTACCGGCAAGGAGATTATCGCCCAGGCCATCCATAACGCCAGCCCGCGCCGGGACAAACCCTTTGTCGCTATTAACTGCGGCGCGCTCCCCGAACAGCTGCTGGAGTCGGAGCTATTCGGCCATGCGCGCGGCGCCTTTACCGGCGCGGTCAGCAACCGGGAGGGGCTATTTCAGGCCGCGGAAGGCGGCACGCTGTTTCTGGATGAGATCGGCGATATGCCGGTGGCGTTACAGGTAAAACTGCTGCGCGTTTTACAAGAGCGTAAAGTCCGCCCGCTGGGCAGCAATCGCGATATCGACATTGATGTGCGGATTATTTCTGCGACCCATCGCGACCTGCCAAAAGCGATGGCGCGCGGCGAGTTTCGCGAAGATCTGTTTTACCGCCTGAACGTGGTGAATCTGAAAATCCCGCCGCTGGCCGAGCGTACGGAAGATATTCCGCTGCTGGCGAACCATCTGCTGCGCCAGTCTGCCGATCGCCATAAACCCTTTGTACGCGCATTCTCCACGGATGCGATGAAGCGGCTGATGGCCGCCAAATGGCCGGGCAACGTGCGCCAGCTGGTGAACGTGATTGAGCAGTGCGTGGCGCTGACCTCTTCGCCGGTCATTAGCGACGCGCTGGTGGAACAGGCGCTGGAAGGGGAAAACACCGCGCTGCCGACGTTTGTCGAGGCGCGGAACCAGTTTGAGCTCAATTACCTGCGCAAGCTGCTGCAAATTACCAAAGGCAACGTCACGCATGCGGCGCGGATGGCGGGGCGCAACCGCACCGAATTTTATAAGCTGCTGTCGCGCCACGAGCTCGACGCTAACGACTTTAAAGAGTAGCTCCGTAGGATGACGCAAGTTATGATACGGTTAGCAACCGGTTACGCGACTAAGACAGGAACACCATGAAAAAGATTGATGCGATTATTAAACCTTTCAAACTGGATGACGTGCGCGAAGCGCTGGCCGAAGTCGGCATCACCGGGATGACGGTAACGGAAGTGAAAGGCTTTGGCCGCCAGAAGGGGCATACCGAGCTGTATCGCGGCGCGGAGTATATGGTGGATTTTCTGCCGAAAGTGAAAATCGAAATCGTTGTCACCGATGATATCGTCGACACCTGCGTGGATACCATCATCCGTACGGCGCAGACCGGCAAAATCGGCGACGGTAAAATCTTTGTCTTCGATGTCGCGCGCGTGATTCGTATCCGCACCGGCGAAGAAGACGACGCGGCGATTTAAGCTTAAAAAACGGATGATGGCTTAAGAACTTCAATTCCGTCCAGATTTGTAGCCCCGGTAAGCGCACCGCCACCGGGGTTATTATACCGGGTTACAGTACCTTATGCGGCCCGAAACATTCGTAATGGATGTTGTCCTTATTGACTCCCAATTCAACCAGCTGCTGCGCGGCAAATTGCATAAACGCCACCGGGCCGCAGAGATAGAACTGCATCTGCGGGGCGCCGATCTTGTCGGCCAGGGCCGATAAATCCATCAAACCTTCGCTATCAAACGCGTCCGCCTGACGGTCCGCTTCGCTTGGACTGCGGTACCAGACGTGAGAAGTAAACTTCGGCAGCGTTTCACCCAGCGCTTTCACTTCGTCCGCGAAGGCGTGCACGTCGCCGTTCTCTGCCGCATGGAACCAGTTCACCTGCGCCGGATGCTGCGCTTTCGCCAGTACGTCAAGCATCGCCAGCATCGGCGTCTGCCCCACGCCGCCGGAGAGCAGCGTGACCGGCGTTTCTGGCGCCACGTTGAGGAAGAAATCCCCCGCTGGTGCCGCCAAATAAATCACATCGCCTTCTTTGGCGGAATCATGCAGCCAGTTTGAAACCTGCCCGCCGTTTTCGCGCTTAACCGCAATGCGATAGCCTTTGCCGTCGGGTTTGCGGGTCAGGGAATACTGACGAATTTCCTGATGCGGGAAACCTTCCGGCTTCAGCCAGACCGCCAGATACTGGCCTGGATGGTATTCAGCCACGGCGCCGCCGTCGACCGGCTCAAACTCAAAGCTGGTAATCAGCGCGCTGCGCGGCGTTTTTTTAGCGATGCGGAACGCGCGGGTGCCTTCCCAGCCGCCGGTTTTGCTGGCGCTTTCGTTATAGATTTGCGCTTCACGATTAATAAAGACGTTGGCCAGTACGCCGTAGGCCTTGCCCCAGGCATCCAGTACTTCCTGGCCCGGGCTGAACATTTCGTCAAGAGTGGCCAGCAGGTGGGTACCGACAATGTTGTACTGCTCGGGCTGGATCTGGAAGCTGGTGTGCTTCTGGGCGATTTTCTCCACCGCCGGCAGCAGGGCAGGCAGGTTCTCAAGATTGCTGGCATAGGCGGCAATAGCGTTGAACAGCGCCTCGCGCTGGTCGCCGTTGCGCTGATTGCTCATATTGAAGATTTCTTTGAGTTCAGGATTATGAGCAAACATCCGGTCGTAAAAATGGGCGGTCAGTTTCGGACCGGTTTCAACCAGCAGGGGGATGGTGGCTTTCACCGTAGCGATGGTTTGCGCGTCGAGCATAGCAGCTTCCTTTGTAGGTTATCTTAATGATGCATTTTGAATGCATCTTATAAAAATACCCCTGCTTTGTAAATGGTTCTTTAACGCTTTGCCCTACGGCAGTGACAACATGAAATATTCGCATCACAAACCTGAAAACAAATCCGTTGATAATTGCAGGAGCTTTATTGCTCAAAGCCTTGTGTTACGCGGAGCCAATCGTTTGCGTAAAATCCTTTGTCAAGACCTGTTATCACAGAATGATTCAGTTATACTGTGGGCCGTTGTCCAATCGGACCGCCTTTTAAGGCCGAAATTCTATTGTTAGCTGAGTCAGGAGATGCGGATGTTAAAGCGTGAAATGAACATTGCCGATTATGATGCCGAACTGTGGCAGGCTATGGAGCAAGAAAAAGTACGTCAGGAAGAGCACATCGAACTGATCGCCTCCGAAAACTACACCAGCCCACGCGTTATGCAGGCGCAGGGCTCTCAGCTGACTAACAAATACGCTGAAGGCTATCCGGGTAAGCGCTACTACGGCGGCTGTGAATACGTCGATATCGTTGAGCAACTGGCTATCGACCGCGCGAAAGAGCTGTTTGGCGCTGACTACGCTAACGTGCAGCCGCACTCCGGTTCCCAGGCCAACTTCGCGGTCTATACCGCTCTGCTGCAGCCGGGCGACACCGTTCTGGGTATGAACCTGGCGCAAGGCGGTCACCTGACTCACGGTTCTCCGGTTAACTTCTCAGGCAAACTGTATAACATCATTCCTTACGGCATTGATGAGTCCGGCAAAATTGACTACGAAGATATGGCGAAGCAGGCTCAGGAACACAAACCGAAGATGATTATCGGCGGTTTCTCTGCCTACTCCGGTATCGTTGACTGGGCAAAAATGCGCGAAATCGCTGACAGCATTGGCGCATACCTGTTCGTTGACATGGCCCACGTTGCCGGTCTGATTGCCGCAGGCGTGTACCCGAACCCGGTTCCGCATGCTCACGTGGTGACCACCACTACCCATAAAACCCTGGCGGGTCCGCGCGGCGGCCTGATCCTGGCGAAAGGCGGTAGCGAAGAACTGTACAAAAAACTGAACTCTGCCGTATTCCCGAGCGCCCAGGGTGGCCCGCTGATGCACGTTATCGCGGCCAAAGCGGTTGCGCTGAAAGAAGCGATGGAGCCAGAGTTCAAAGTCTATCAGCAGCAGGTAGCGAAAAACGCCAAAGCGATGGTCGAAGTGTTCCTGAACCGCGGCTACAAAGTGGTTTCCGGCGGCACTGAAAACCATCTGTTCCTGCTGGATCTGGTGGATAAAAACCTGACCGGTAAAGAAGCTGACGCTGCGCTGGGTCGCGCCAACATCACGGTCAACAAAAACAGCGTACCGAACGATCCGAAGAGCCCGTTTGTGACCTCCGGTATCCGTATCGGTTCTCCGGCGGTCACCCGTCGCGGCTTTAAAGAAGCGGAAGTGAAAGAGCTGGCCGGCTGGATGTGCGACGTGCTGGACAACATCAATGATGAAGCGGTCATTGAGCGCGTGAAGGGCAAAGTGCTGGACATCTGCTCCCGCTTCCCGGTTTATGCGTAATCGTTAGCCGTTAAAATTAAAAAGGCCGCAATCGCGGCCTTTTTTACGTCTGAAGATTAGCGTCGATCGAGGGAAATAGCGCCGGGCCCGGTTATTGTCAGCAGCAGGAAGGCGCCGGCAATGCTGACGTTTTTCCAGAAGTTAATCATGTTCGGCAGCACCGCATCGCCAGACATATCCCAGTAGTGATGGCCTATTACCGCGGTGCCAAGAGTATAAAAAATAAAGATCACTGCCAGAGGGCGGGTGAAAAAGCCCAGCACAATTAAAATGGCCGCCGGCACCTCCATAATAATGGCAATGATGGCCGCAAGCGTTGGCATCGGCGCGCCGGAGGAGGCCATATACTGCACCGTGCCGCTAAAGCCGAGCAGCTTGGGATAACCGAAAAGAATAAACAGCACCACTACCGCGATACGCGCAATCAGCAGCAGCAGAGAGCGGGAGGAACCAAAATCAAAGTAGCGTAGAGTGTTCATAATCAGCTCGTTATAAGAGACGTGTGATTTAAACGTAATACACAAATTTGCGCTCCGCCACGTCCCCCTGATGATTAACGCAGCGTCTGCAATTGCTCCTCAACATACAGATAACCGATCCCCATCAGCTGCTGGGCGCGGGTCAGTGTGCCAAAGCCGATTTGAGTGGCGTGCGCTCGCGGCGTATCGCCGTGGTCAAAGGGATTAAAGCCGGTTTGTTTAACGATACTTTCCAGCCACTGTTCGCCAAAGGCACAGCTGCGACCGTATAGCCAGATCTGATTAATATTCAAAATATTCAAGAAATTATAAAGGCTTAAGCCAATGGCGTTGGCCGCGCTGTCAACCCATGCGCGAATATGCACGTCCCCCTTTTCCCAGGCCTCAATGAGCGATGCCGTGGTTAACTGCTCCGGGGAGCGCTGCGCCTCAGGCTGGGTTTTGAGCCACATTCGCGCCTGTTTTTTCAACGCGCTGAGGGAGGCTACGGTTTCAAGACAGCCGTATCTGCCGCAGTCGCAGGCCTTGCCGTCAGGATTCACAATCGTGTGTCCAATCTGCCCGCTGCCGTAGAGGCTTCCTCGATAAATCTGATCGTTAATCACAAACGATGAGCCAATACCGTAATCGACGTTGATCACGCAAAAATCCGGTTGTGGGCCCTGATGCTGCCATTTCTCGGCCAGCGCCAGCATCACGCAGTCATTATCTACCCGCACCTGCACGCCGAGCTGTTCTTCCAGCAGATACTTTATTTCAATCGGCGTTTTCCAGCGCGCCTGGGGCATGGTTTGTGAAACGCCGGTTATCGGATCTACCTGACCATGGACGCCAAGCGCGAGATGAATACTGTGCTGCGGGTAGAGACGGTGGATACGCCGCCAGCATGCAATAATGCTCTCCAGCAGGGCCTGCGGCGTAGGCGCGTCGATGGGCACATGCTGGCAGCCGTCAACTGCCAGTAGACGGGCGTCGGCAAGCTGATACTCAATACTGGTTGGCGTGATATTCATGCATAGCGTCCAGGCTCCGCGCGCGGGGATCTGGTAGCTTCCGCTGTTCATTCCGCGTTTGCTCATTTTTTCCGTGGAATGGTCGATCAGTCCCTCGCTGAGCAGCTCTTCAAGAATATTGCTCACCGCCGGAATAGAGAGTCCGGTGAGCTGAGAAAGCTGGGATTTACTCAGCTGCTTCTCCCGCCAGAGATGAGCCAGAAAAATGGATTTATTGGTCTGTCTGACCCGGGCGTTATTTAAACCGGTACGCTGCATACACTTAACTCCCTTAACTATATTGCGTGAGCATTGCGCATTTTAGCAGCTAAGTGACGATATAAACTCCTCCCATAGCGAATTTTACCTTACTTTGTTTAGTGGAGGCGTCATGTACGGTTCGGTTAAGGTCTGGCAGGAAATAATTACATTACCTACGTGGACAACGGGGGCGGAGGATCCGAATCCCATGTTTCTGGAAAAACGCGTTTATCAAGGTTCTTCCGGTAACGTCTATCCCTACGGCGTGATTGACACCCTGACCGGCGAACGTGAGATGCGCGATTATCAGGCAGTATGGATGGAGAATGATTTCATTCGAATTATGCTGTTACCGGAACTCGGCGGCCGTATACATCGGGCGTATGACAAGGTTAAACAGCGCGATTTCGTGTATTACAATGAAGTGGTGAAGCCCGCCCTGGTGGGGCTGCTGGGGCCCTGGATCTCCGGCGGTATCGAGTTCAACTGGCCGCAGCATCATCGCCCGACGACCTTTATGCCGGTCGACTTTTCGATCCAGTGCGGGGAAAACGGCGTGCAGACCGTATGGATGGGGGAAGCGGAGCCCATGCGCGGTTTGCAGGTCATGACCGGGTTTACACTTTATCCTGACCGCGCGCTGATTGAAATTACCGGCAAGGTCTTTAACGGTAACGCCACGCCGCGTCATTTCCTGTGGTGGGCCAACCCGGCGGTAAAAGGCGGCGATGCTCATCAGAGCGTTTTTCCGCCCGACGTCACCGCCGTGTTCGATCACGGCAAGCGTGATGTTTCCGCTTTCCCTATTGCCACCGGCACCTACTACAAAGTCGACTATTCTGCGGGCGTCGATATCTCCCGTTATAAAAACGTTCCTGTACCCACCTCGTATATGGCGGAGAAATCGGACTACGATTTTGTCGGCGCTTATCACCACGACGAGCGCGGTGGGCTACTGCATGTCGCCGACCACCACGTTTCGCCGGGCAAAAAACAGTGGAGCTGGGGCTATGGCGACTTTGGCCAGGCGTGGGACCGCAATCTGACGGATGAAAACGGCCCCTATATTGAGCTAATGACCGGCGTCTACACCGATAACCAGCCTGACTTTACCTGGCTTGCGCCTTATGAAGAGAAGGTGTTTGTGCAAAATTTCCTTCCCTATAGCGAGCTGGGGATGGTGCAAAATGCCAATACGCAGCTGGCGCTGAAGCTGGTTCGCGATTCTGAGCAGCTGCAGCTCGGCGTTTACGCCATTGCGCCGCTGGAAAATATTGTTGTTGAACTCAGCGCGGAAAAGCAGCCGCTGTATGAGACTCAGCTTACGCTGAAGCCGGGAGAGAGCTGGCGGCATACGCTGCCGCAAAATGACGCCGGTCGTTTGACCATTAAGGTGAAAAGTGCAGACAAGCAAGTGCTACTGGATTATCACGAACATATTACTCAGCAGACGCCGCTGCCCGAACCGGCCTCTGCGCCGGCGATGCCTGAAGAGATTCACAACGGTGATGAGCTCTATTTTATCGGCCAGCATCTTGAACAATACAATCACGCCAGCCGCTATGCCGCAGATTACTATCGCCGGGCGATAGCCCTCGATCCGCAGGATTATCGTAATAATGTTGCTCTCGGGACGCTGGCGTTTAACCAGGCCGACTGGGTTTTAGCGGAGCAATGTGCCCGCGCCGCGCTACTTCGCGCTCATCGTCTGAATAAAAATCCGCGCGATGGCGAAGCCAGTATGCTGCTTGCCAGCGCGCTGGAAAGGCAGGGAGATGAACAAGGCGCCTGGGATCACTATTATAAAGCATCCTGGAGCGGTAACTGCCGCGATGCTGCATGGTGGGCGCTGGCGCGGCTGGCGATGAAGCGCGGTGATACGGTCGACGCGCTGGAAAAGGTCAACACCAGCCTGCAGTTCAACGCCAGCAACCATCTGGCTATGGGGCTGAAAGCGCTGGCGTTAGCGAAGAGCGGGCGGACGAAAGCGGCGCAGGAGTATATTTTCGCCTGCCTTAAACCATACCCGTTGAGCTATCCGCTGCACTGCGTGCGCTGGATGATTGAGCCCGGCGACGAAGCGCGAGAGAACCTGCTGCGGGTAACGGGGCGCAGAGGGATCAACGGCAGCCTGCTGGCGGGCTGGCTGCTCTCCATCGGTCAGAAGCAGGCGGCGAAGGAGGTGCTTGAGGTTCTGGATTGCCAGGAAGCGCTGCCGATGCTGTGGCGCGCCTCGTTAAGTGATGACGCGAATAAACGGCAACAGTTAATTGCCGAAGCCGAGCGCTGCCATCCGCAAAAAGTGCGTTTCCCCAATACGCTCGATGAAGTCCGGATGCTGCAAACTCTGAGCGATAGCGCTTTTGCCCGCTATCTGCTCGGTTGTTTCTGGTACAGCAAACGTCGCTATGAAGAGGCGGTCAGCTGCTGGCGCGAGACGCTGGAAAAATCTCCCGACTACGCGCCCGCTCATCGCCTGCTCGGGGTCTACGCCTGGAACAAACAACAGGATGCCGCGCAGGCGCTGGCTTATCTGCAGCGGGCCGTAGAGCTTGAGCCCGAAAATGCGCGCTTCCTCTTTGAGCTTGATTTCCTGAAAAAATCGCTGGGTACGCCGGTAAACGAACGACTGGAAACGCTGGCGGCGCGCAAAGCGGTGGTGCTGAAGCGGGACGATCTGACCGCTGAGCTGCTAAGCCTGTGGAACGCGGCCGGCCATTATGCCAATGCCGCCGCTATTCTCGGTACGCGCGTGTTTCATCCCTGGGAAGGCGGGGAAGGGAGAATCACCGGTCAGTATTTGCTCAATCAGCTGCATCGGGCTTTGCAGTTTATCGAACGCGAGGCGTTTACGCAGGCCGCGCACTGTCTGAAAGACGCATTACGCTATCCCGATAATCTGGGGGAGGGGCGACTGCCCGGGCAGACGGACAACGATATCTGGTATTTGCTGGGCTACTGCGCGGAACAGGCTGGGGATGCACAGCAGGCAGCAGAATATTACCAGCTTGCCCTACAAGGAGGCTCAACGCTGGACGCCGGGCGTTACTACAACGATCAGCCCGCTGATTACCTTTTCTGGCAGGGCATCGCGCTGCGTAAGGGCGGTAACCCGGCGCAGGCCGAGCAGCACTTCCAGAATTTTATCGCCTGGGCCGGGCAGCATCGGGATGACGTTCCGCAAGCCGACTTTTTTGCCGTCTCTCTCCCGGATTTGGTGGTGCTTGATGTCTCAGCGCAGCAGCAGCACCAGCAGCACTGTTTGTTTATTGAAGCGTTGGGCCATCTGGGGCTGGGCAACTTATCCGCCAGCCAGCAGGCGATGCAGCAACTGCTGCAGCTGAACCCGGCTCATGATAAGGCGCATTTGATTCGTCACGCCCTGCAAAGCGGCATGTTTTCCTGAACCTGAACCTGAACCTGAACCTGAACCTGAACCTGAACCTGAACCTGAACCTGAACCTGAACCTGAACCTGAAACGGGCGGGCCTGGCCCGCCTGAACCCTACTGTTCCCTGCGTTTCCCTTATAGAGGAATCATTATGAATAACGCGCAGACACATCTGAAAATGGGCTACGTCTGGACTATCTGTCTGGTCGCCGCCTGCGGTGGTTTACTGTTTGGCTATGACTGGGTAGTCATTGGCGGCGCAAAGCCGTTTTATGAAGCCTGGTTTTCCATTACCGACCCGGCGCAGTCCGGTTGGGCAATGAGCTCGGCGCTGGTGGGCTGCGTTTTCGGCGCATTAATCTCGGGATGGTGCGCCGATAAACTCGGGCGTAAGCTGCCATTAATACTTTCCGCCGTGCTGTTCAGCGCTTCCGCGTGGGGGACGGCGGTCGCCAGTAGTTTCGACATGTTTGTGGTTTATCGCATTGTGGGCGGCGTGGGGATTGGTCTGGCATCCGCTCTCAGCCCGCTTTACATCGCCGAAGTCAGCCCGGCAGAAAAAAGAGGGCGCTTTGTTGCGGTCAACCAGCTCACTATCGTGATTGGCGTGCTGGCCGCTCAGCTTATTAACCTGATGATTGCGGAGCCGGTGGCGACGGGGGCAACGCAGCAGATGATTGTGGAAACCTGGAACGGACAGATGGGCTGGCGCTGGATGTTCGGTGCGGAACTGGTTCCGGCGCTGGCGTTTCTGGTCCTGATGTTTTTTGTTCCCGAATCGCCGCGCTGGCTCATGAAGGCCGGTAAGCCGGAGCGTGCCCGAGCCGCGCTGGAACGCATTGGTTCCGCCGACTATGCCGACAGAATATTACGCGACATCGCGCACACGCTGGAAAAAGATAACCATAAAGTATCCTATGGCGCACTGCTGGCTCCGCAGGTTAAACCGATCGTTATCATTGGCATGGTTCTCGCCGTCTTCCAGCAGTGGTGCGGAATTAACGTCATCTTTAACTACGCACAGGAGATTTTTGCCTCAGCGGGCTTCGATATTAACAGCACGCTTAAATCGATCGTCGCGACGGGGGTTGTAAACCTGGTATTTACCCTCGCCGCGCTGCCGCTGGTGGATAAAATCGGCCGCCGTAAACTGATGCTGCTTGGCGCTTCAGGCTTAACGCTGATCTATGTGCTGATTGCCGGCGCTTACGCCATGGGAATTATGGGCTGGCCGGTACTGTTGCTGGTGCTGGCGGCTATTGCTATTTACGCCTTGACCCTGGCGCCGGTCACCTGGGTGCTACTGGCGGAAATCTTCCCCAACCGCGTTCGCGGACTCGCGATGTCTTTAGGCACCCTGGCGCTGTGGATTGCCTGTTTCTTGTTAACCTACACTTTCCCGCTGCTTAATGCCGGGCTGGGCGCGGCGGGCAGCTTCCTGCTGTATGGCGTCATTTGCGCTGCCGGCTATCTCTATATTCTGCGCAACGTGCCGGAAACGAAAGGGGTAACTCTCGAAGCCCTGGAAGAACAGCTGGCGCAACGCCATACGGGCGTTAATGCGGCGAAGCAGGAGCAGACGCGCTAATGGCGGAAGAGTGGATTCTGGAGAACGCGCATCTGCGGATGTGCGTCTCTTCTCTGGGCGGCAAAGTGCAAAGTTTATTCTCGCGGCAATACCAGGCGCCGGTGCTATATGAAAATCCCGCCGGCGGTATGTTTCCGATGCTGCCGATGGCCAATCGCGTCGCCGGAAACCGCTTTATTTTTCAGGGACGCGAGATAGTCCTGCCTCGTCACCACGCCGACGCGCATTTTTTTCTCCACGGCGACGGGTGGCTACAGCGCTGGGATATCATTGCGCGCGACGGCGACTTTTGCGTGTTACAGCTGCGTCGGCAACATGCCTGCGGTTTCGATTACCTGGCGCAGATCCGCTACCAGCTGCTGCGTAACCAACTGATAGCATCGCTGACGCTTACCCACTGCGGTAGCACGCCTATCCCCTACGGCTGCGGTTTTCATCCCTTTTTCTCCTTTGATAAGCGCAGCACGGTGCAGTTTACTGCCGGTGGCTACTGGCCGGAAGGGGAACAACACCTTCCGCTGGACTGGCAAAGCCATCTTCCCGGCCATGCCGATTTCAGCCACCCGCAGTACGGTGAGGATCGCTGGCTGAACGTCGGCTATTCCGGCTGGAGTGGACGAGCGAGGATAGTAAGTGATGTGATGACTATCACAATTCTTTCGCAAACTTCGTGGTTGATGCTCTTCAGAATGCAGGGTGAACCGTTCCTTTGCCTCGAGCCGCAAACTCACCCGGTAAACGCCCATAACATGGACGGCCAGCCGGGGCTGCGGGTTTTGGGCGCCGGAGATACGCTGAATTTTTCGCTAAAAATAGACGTTCAGGGGCGCGAGTAGCGCCATTTATGGGGCGAGGGCATCTTGCACCCGCCCCGCTTTATCGCCAGACTGTCGCCTCCATTCGGGAGGGAATTATGGTCTTGCACTCCACGCGCTGGCTGGCGCTAAGTTATTTCACCTACTTCTTTAGCTACGGCATCTTCCTGCCTTTCTGGAGCGTCTGGCTTTCCGGACTTGGCCTGACGCCGGAAACGATCGGCATGCTGCTCGGCGCCGGGCTGGTGTCGCGATTTCTTGGCAGCCTGCTGATTGCCCCGCGGGTCAGCGACCCGTCCCGTCTTATCTCTTCTCTGCGCATTCTGGCGCTGCTGACGCTGCTCTTCGCGCTCGCATTTTGGATCGGCCACCAGGTCGCCTGGCTAATGGTGATTATCGTCGGCTTTAACCTCTTTTTCTCGCCGCTGGTGCCGCTGACCGACGCGCTGGCGAATACCTGGCAAAAGCAGATCACCATGGACTACGGGCGCGTGCGCCTGTGGGGATCGATCGCTTTCGTGATTGGCTCGGCACTGACCGGGAAGCTGGTCAGCCTGTATGACTACCGGATGATTCTGGTGATGCTCAGCATCGGTATCGCGTCAATGCTGATCGGCATGCTGCTGAAACCGTCGGTGCAGCCGCAGGGGGAATCCCGCCACCAGGAAGCGGCCGGGCTGTCGGCCTGGCTTACGCTGGTGCGGCAAAGCTGGCGCTTCCTCGCCTGCGTCTGTTTGCTGCAGGGGGCGCACGCCGCCTACTATGGGTTCAGCGCAATCTACTGGCAGGAGGCGGGGTATTCCGCCTCCGCCGTGGGCTATTTGTGGTCGCTGGGCGTGGTGGCGGAGGTGGTGATTTTCGCGCTGAGCAAAAAAGTCTTCCGCCGTTTTAGTGCCCGCGATCTGCTGCTGCTGTCCGCGGCGTGCGGAGTGATTCGCTGGACGCTAATGGGCTGGACGACGGCGCTACCCTGGCTTATCGTCGCGCAGATCCTCCACTGCGGCACCTTTACGGTGTGCCATCTGGCGGCGATGCGCTATATCGCGGCTCGCCAGGGAAGCGAAGTGATCCGCCTGCAGGCTGTCTACTCCGCAGTAGCGATGGGCGGCAGCATTGCGGTAATGACGGTATTTGCCGGCTTTCTCTACCAGCATCTGCACCAGGGCGTTTTCTGGGTGATGGCGCTGGTGGCCTTACCGGCGCTGGTGGTGCGGCCAAAAGCGGTGGCTTAGGCCTCGAGCATCTTGCAAATCTGCTGCTGCTGATGAGCGCTGAACGTCTCGTCGGCATGAAACAGCGGCGGTGAAAACAGCGGTAGCGCCGTGGTATAGGGAGTGACGATCAGCGTCACTTCCTTCGGCGCGCCCTCTTTCTGAAAGGTGCTTACGCTCAAATACTTAATATTGAGCGGCAGCAGGGTTAACTCGCGCAGCTGCTGCTCCAGCGACTGCTCAAGGTCAGGATTATCATCGGTAAGCAGAACCACCTGCTTCTCCTGCAGATCGTTTTTTTGCATCAACCACGCGCCGAAAATCACCGCGATTAAACTAACTTCCTCCTGGCTAAAGCGGACCTGCCAGCTGGCTTCGAACTCCTCCAGCGCCGCCTGAGTGGTGCGCATCAAACGGGGATACAGACGGCCAATCTCCTCCGGCAACGCGTTATCGATACCGATAGCGAAAACGCTGCGGTGTAGCGCCTGCGAGAGGTGTATATAGAGCTGATCGCTTAGACCCTGCTCATCGCTGAACGGACGCCCCGCCAGGTTCTGAAAGCGGTGAATCAGCCCGGAGATGGCCAGATGCAGACGCCGGTCCTGCTGGTGCCCGTCGCGGATGGGATCGGGGGTTTTCAGCAGCATAAACAGCAGGGTCAGAAACAGCTGTTCTCCGGCATGGGGCGTCGTCGCCACCCGACGCTGCCAGTGGCGAACAATCTCCTCCGCGAGGGTAAACTCGGCGGCGGCCTGCGCCCAGCGCTGCTGCTCGTGGGTGAAAGAGGGGCTCTGCCCAAGGTGGTGCTGCAGTAAACAATACTGTAAATAAAGACGCAGAAAATGCACGTCGCGGCAGTCAAACTGCCGGTTCAGGGTCCGGGCGCAGCGGTTCACCAGGGCCTGGAGATTGGTGTCGTCATACAGCGTGCGCGCGATACCTTGCTGTTTAAGCTGCGTTTTTAATGCCGGGGTAAAATGGTGGCTGACAAAATGCGGGCACAGACGCAGCCCGCGGCGCAGAGCGTGCAGCAGGCACAAGCGTTGATCGAGCGCGGCGCCTTCCATCCGATAGCTGCCGTCCGCTTGTGAAGTCAGGGTCAAGCGGTGATAACGCTGAATTTCGCGTCCCGTCTCCGCGATGTCCTGCCTGGCGGTATCCTCATCAACCTGAGTGAGGCTACCCAGCCATTCGGGCGTCACGGATTGCCCGGGCAGATAAAACATCAGGAGCACCTGGCTACGGCGCTGTGGACTGGAAAGCACAGATGGTGGTTCAATCACTGTCATCATCCGGTTAGTTCCAGTTAGGGTTTTCGTTAAGCGTAGTTAATGTATTCAGGGTGAGCAGGGCACGCCCGCGTCTTTACATCAGGATTGCTGGCGCGGTTCACAGAATTTTTCACGTGAGGAACAGATGAAGAGAGTGAAACAATGCGTCAGCGCAGCGTTTTTCATGTTTTTATCGCTATCCGCGGCGGCGCATCCGCACAGTTTCATCAGTTTGCAAACGGAGGTCGTGGCGGAAAATGGCCTGCTCACCGGCTTTAAAATGCGCTGGACGATGGATGAAATCACCTCCGCCGATCTGCTCTATGATGCGGGCAACGCTAAACCCGGTAGCGAAATCTGGAAAAAGCTGGCGGCGGAAGTGATGGCGAACGTGCTGGGCCAGCACTATTTCAGCGAGCTATGGCATAACGGCCAGCGGGTAAAGTTTGATAATCGACCCGACGGCTATGGCCTGGAGCGCAGCGGCCATCAGGCGGTGCTCACCTTTACCCTACCGCTGGCGAAGCCGCAGCCTCTGGCCGGGCAAACCTTTACCTTTTCAACCTACGACCCGACCTATTACGTTGATATGTATTATGACAAAGACGCTGATTTCGCTCTGCCGGCGGCGATGAAAACGATCTGCGCGGCAAACATGATGACGCCGAAACCGAATGAAAAAATGTTGTCCTATGCGCAGTCGCTGGATAAAGCGGATGCGCCGCCGGAGGATATGGAACTGGGGAATTACTTCGCGCAAAAGGTGACGCTGCAATGTCGCTGATTTTTACTCAAAACAGCCGTTCTCCGCGCTGGCGTCAGCTTTGGCCGCTGGCGCTCTTTTTGCTGCTGGCGGCAGGGGCTGGCTTCTGGCTATGGCAGGCCTGGCCGCAGGTGCTGCTGCAAAGCGCGGTCTGGCAGCGCGCGCTGAATCTTGAACTAAGCCGGCTTCTGCAGGCGGTAGCGGAAAATCCCTCCGCCGCCGGGCTGTCGCTGCTGGGGTTTAGCTTCGTCTACGGCGTCCTGCACGCGCTGGGGCCGGGGCACGGTAAAGTGGTGATTACCACCTGGCTGGCGACCCATCCTTCGAAGCTGAAATCCAGCATTGGCCTGACCCTGGCCGCCTCGCTGCTGCAGGGGCTGGTGGCCATCGCTTTAGTGGTGGTCGTGCTTACCCTGCTACGTCTTCCGGCAAGAGCGCTGCACCTGAGCAGCTTCTGGCTGGAAAAGGGAAGCTATCTGCTGGTCGGCGCGCTGGGCCTGTTGCTGTGCTGGCGGGCGCTGAAAAAGCTGCGGATGCTGCTGCGGCGACCGAAATTTACCGCTTTTACCCCGCATCATGTTCATCACGCCAACTGCGGCTGCGGGCATCAGCATCTACCGGCGCCGGAACAGCTGCAAAGCGGCGATGACTGGCGGGCGCGGCTGGCGATTGTGCTGTCGATGGGGATGCGGCCCTGCTCCGGAGCCATTATGGTGCTGCTGTTCAGTAAGGTTATCGGCGTATTTGGCTGGGGGATGGCGGCCGCGATGGCGATGGCGGCGGGAACCTCGCTCACCATTAGCGCGCTGGCGCTGCTGGTTCACGGATTCCGTCAACTGGCGGTCAGGCTGAGCGCGAACCGGGCGCCGGCGCCATGGAAGCAGGTAGGCTGGGCGACGCTGGCGCTGGCCGGCGGCGTGATTTTGCTGGCGGCGGCTATCGTGATGTGGAGTAGTGCGATACCTCCGGGCGGCGGCCTGCGTCCGTTTTAACGGGATAAAAAAAGGAAGCCGCGGCTTCCTTTTTGCTTTTCATTCAGTGAGAGATTAACGCTTCAGCGCTTCGCTCAGATGCTCGCGCATATTGGCCAGCATGGCTTTTACAACGCGCGGGTTGCCTGCAACGATGTTGCCGGTCAGCAGGTAGTTATGGCCGCCGGTAAAGTCGCAGACGATAGCGCCTGCTTCACGGGCGATCAGCTCGCCTGCCGCGAAATCCCACGGTTTCAGCGCGATTTCAAAGTAGCCGTCAACGCGGCCAGCGGCAACGTAGGCCAGATCCAGGGCCGCGGAACCGGTGCGGCGGAAATCCGCGCATTCGGTATACATGTTGCCGAGGATATTCATGTAAGAGGTCGCGTGCTGTTTTGCTTTGAACGGGAAGCCGGTGGCGATAATCGTGCCATCCAGATCGCGAGCGCTGCTGCCGCGCAGACGGTAGCCGTTCAGCTGCGCGCCCTGGCCGCGGGTCGCGGTGAACAGTTCGTTACGCATCGGATCGTAAACCACGGCGACTTCAGTACGGCCTTTAATGCGTACGGCGATGGACACGGAGAAGTGCGGCAGACGTTTTACGAAGTTGGTGGTGCCATCCAGTGGATCGATAACCCATTGAACATCCTGATCTTCACCTGCGTGTTCACCGCTTTCTTCGGTGATGATGGTGTGCTGCGGGTAAGATTTGCGAATGGTTTCGATAATCATCGCCTCGGCGGCTTTATCGACGTTAGTCACAAAATCATTGCTGCCTTTCTGGCTGGTTTCTACGGAGTCAGGGGTTTCGTAGTGCTTGGCAATTAAATTACCCGCCTTGCGCGCTGCGCGCACGGCGATGTTCAGCATCGGATGCATCGGTCTCTCTCACTGGATGTTAAAGAACGGGAAAAAACGGCGCATATAGTAACAGTGAAATCTGCCTATGTCTCCGTTTTATGATAGCATGCACGAATAATCTTTAGCCGAAGAACCATAATGCTGCAAAATATTCGAATCGTACTGGTAGAAACCTCACACACCGGCAATATGGGCTCTGTCGCCCGCGCAATGAAAACCATGGGGTTAACCAACCTCTGGCTGGTCAATCCGCTGGTTAAACCCGATTCTCAGGCCATCGCTCTGGCGGCCGGCGCCAGCGACGTGATTGGCAATGCCAACATCGTCGACACCCTCGATGAAGCGCTGGCGGGCTGTAGCCTGGTTGTCGGAACCAGCGCCCGCTCCCGCACGCTGCCGTGGCCGATGCTCGATCCGCGCGAATGCGGCCTGAAAAGCGTCGCCGAAGCGCAGCATGCGCCGGTTGCGCTGGTATTTGGCCGCGAACGCGTTGGCCTGACTAACGACGAGCTACAGAAGTGTCACTATCACGTGGCGATTGCCGCTAACCCGGAATACAGCTCGCTGAACCTGGCGATGGCGGTGCAGGTCATCGCCTATGAAGTGCGTATGGCATGGCTGGCGGCGCAGGAGCAAAATGAGCCCGTCGTCGAGCATGAAGAAACGCCTTATCCACTGGTGGATGATTTAGAGCGTTTCTACGGCCATCTGGAGCAGACGCTGCTGGCAACCGGGTTTATCCGCGCCAGTCATCCGGGCCAGGTGATGAACAAGCTGCGCCGTTTGTTTACCCGCGCCCGCCCGGAAAGCCAGGAGCTGAACATCCTGCGCGGTATGCTGGCGTCAATTGAGCAGAAGAATAAAGAATAGCGCTGTCTGTTTGCCGGGGGGCGCTGCGCTTACCCGGCCTACCGATCGCCTCCCCCGATGGGGGCGGGCATCAGATCGCGCTTAAGTAAAACGGCACGGAAAGCCAAATACCTGACTAAAACAGTCAAGTAAATAGTTGACCAATTTACTCGGGAATGTCAGACTTGCCTTGCTATGCAATACCCATATTAATAAAAAGCCCGGGCAGGGGCGAGTTTGAGGTTAAGTAAGACATGAGACTGACATCTAAAGGGCGTTATGCCGTGACCGCGATGCTTGACGTTGCGCTCAACTCTGAATCGGGTCCGGTTCCGTTGGCTGATATTTCAGAGCGTCAGGGAATTTCGCTTTCCTATCTGGAACAGCTGTTCTCTCGCCTGCGCAAAAATGGTCTGGTTTCCAGCGTACGTGGTCCAGGCGGCGGTTATCTGTTAGGTAAAGAAGCGGGTAGCATCGCGGTTGGCGAAGTTATCAGCGCAGTAGACGAATCCGTTGACGCCACCCGTTGTCAGGGCAAAGGCGGCTGCCAGGGCGGCGATAAGTGTCTTACTCACGCGCTGTGGCGCGATCTGAGCGAGCGACTGACCGGTTTTCTGAATAACATCACGCTGGGCGAACTGGTGAATAACCAGGAAATCCTTGATGTCTCCGGTCGTCAGCACAACCATGAATCCCAGCGTAATACCCGTGCTCAGGACGCTATTGACGTCAAACTGCGCGCGTAGTTCTCGTTCAGTTTCATCTTGCAGCTATTCGGCTGCAAGCTGAAACGAGCTGAGCCAAAAAGATAAAAAAGATTTTCGAATCAGGCCGGGATGCTCCGCCATCCTGTGTACTCGGTCGTACATCCAGCCGGTTGCCTGATTCCTTGCATTGAAGCGATGTACGGAGTTTATAGAGCAATGAAATTACCGATCTATCTCGATTACTCCGCAACCACGCCGGTGGACCCGCGTGTTGCCGAGAAAATGATGCAGTTCCTGACTCTGGACGGGACCTTTGGTAACCCGGCCTCCCGTTCCCACCGTTTTGGCTGGCAGGCTGAAGAGGCGGTAGATATCGCCCGTAATCAGATTGCCGAGCTGGTCGGTGCCGACCCGCGCGAAATTGTCTTTACCTCCGGCGCGACGGAATCCGATAACCTGGCGATTAAAGGTGCAGCCAACTTTTATCAGAAAAAAGGCAAGCACATCATCACCAGCAAAACCGAACACAAAGCCGTGCTGGACACCTGCCGTCAGCTGGAGCGCGAAGGGTTTGAAGTCACCTACCTCGCCCCGCAGCGTAACGGCATTATCGATTTAAAAGAACTGGAAGCCGCGATGCGTGATGACACCATCCTTGTTTCCATTATGCACGTGAATAACGAAATCGGCGTGGTGCAGGATATCGCTACCATCGGCGAGATGTGCCGCGCCCGCGGTATCATTTACCACGTTGACGCGACCCAGAGCGTGGGCAAACTGCCTATCGACCTGAGCCAGCTGAAAGTTGACCTGATGTCCTTCTCCGGCCACAAAATCTATGGCCCGAAAGGTATCGGCGCGCTGTACGTGCGTCGTAAACCGCGTATTCGTATCGAAGCGCAGATGCACGGCGGCGGTCACGAGCGCGGCATGCGTTCCGGTACGCTGCCTGTCCACCAGATCGTCGGTATGGGTGAAGCTTACCGTATCGCGAAAGAAGAGATGGAAAGCGAAATGGCCCGCCTGCGCGGCCTGCGTAACCGTCTGTGGGACGGCGTGAAAGATATGGAAGAGGTTTATCTCAACGGTGACCTTGAGCAGGGCGCGCCGAATATCCTCAACGTCAGCTTTAACTACGTTGAAGGCGAGTCGCTGATTATGGCGCTGAAAGACCTGGCGGTTTCCTCCGGTTCAGCCTGTACTTCCGCAAGCCTCGAGCCGTCCTACGTGCTGCGCGCGCTGGGGATGACCGACGAGCTGGCGCATAGCTCTATTCGTTTCTCTTTAGGTCGTTTTACTACCGAAGAAGAGATTGACTACACCATCAATCTGGTCCGCAACTCCATCGGCCGTCTGCGCGAACTCTCACCGCTGTGGGAAATGTTCAAGCAGGGCGTGGATCTGAACAGCATTGAATGGTCACATCACTAATTCGGCACCAATAAGGAGAATTCATCATGGCTTACAGCGAAAAAGTTATCGATCATTACGAGAATCCGCGCAACGTCGGTTCTTTCGACAATAGCGACGAAAACGTCGGCAGCGGTATGGTTGGCGCGCCGGCGTGCGGCGACGTGATGAAGTTGCAGATTAAAGTCAACAATGAAGGTATCATTGAAGACGCGCGTTTCAAGACCTACGGCTGCGGTTCCGCTATTGCTTCCAGCTCCCTGGTGACCGAATGGGTAAAAGGGAAATCGCTGGACGAAGCTCAGGCGATTAAAAACACCGATATCGCTGACGAGCTCGAGCTGCCGCCGGTCAAAATTCACTGCTCTATTCTGGCGGAAGACGCGATTAAAGCCGCGATTGCGGATTACAAAAGCAAACGTGAAGCAAAATAATTAAGAGTTGAGGTTTGTTATGTCGATTACTTTAAGCGACAGTGCAGCAGCGCGAGTCAACGCCTTTCTGGCTAACCGCGGTAAGGGGTTTGGCCTGCGCCTGGGAGTCAGAACTTCCGGCTGTTCAGGTATGGCTTATGTACTGGAGTTTGTTGACGAACCAGCGGCAGAAGACACCGTGTTTGAAGACAAAGGCGTGAAGGTCGTGATCGACGGCAAAAGTTTGCAGTTCCTCGACGGTACGCAGCTGGACTTCGTCAAAGAAGGCCTTAACGAAGGGTTTAAGTTCACCAACCCGAACGTGAAGGACGAGTGCGGCTGCGGCGAAAGCTTTAACGTGTAATCGGTTATCCCTGACCCCACCGTAGTCTCGCTGCGCGTGGGGTTTGCTTTATCTCGTTAACCCTGAGGTTGCTATGGACTATTTTACCCTCTTCGGGTTACCGGCCAGCTATACCCTTTCGTTAGAACCCCTGGCTGCCCGGTACCAGGAACTACAGCGCCAGTATCACCCCGATAAGTTCGCCAGCGGCAGCGCGGCCGAACAGCTCGCCGCGGTGCAGCAGTCCGCCACCATTAATCAGGCGTGGCAAACCCTTCGCCACCCGCTGACCCGCGCCGAATATCTCCTTTCGCTTCATGGTTTCGATCTCGCCAGCGAGCAGCACACCGTGCGCGATACCGCGTTCCTGATGGAACAGCTGGAGCTGCGCGAAGAGCTGGATGAAATAGGCAAAGCGAAGGATGAAGCGCGGCTGGAAAGCTTTATCAAGCGGGTCAAAGCGCAATTTGATACCCGGCATCAGCTGATGGTTGAACAACTGAATAACGAGACGTGGGAGGCGGCGGCGGATACCGTGCGCAAGCTGCGTTTTCTCGATAAACTGCGAAGCAGTGCGGAACAACTCGAAGAAAAACTGCTCGATTTTTAATTTTCGGAAGCAATTATGGCCTTATTACAAATTAGTGAGCCCGGACTGAGCGCCGCGCCGCACCAGCGACGTCTGGCGGCGGGTATCGACCTGGGCACCACCAATTCACTGGTGGCTACCGTGCGTAGCGGCCAGGCCGAAACTCTGCCCGACCGTCAAGGGCGCTATTTGCTGCCGTCGGTGGTGAACTATCAGGCTTCGGGTTTGACGGTGGGCTATGACGCGCGGCAAAACGCCGCTCAGGATCCGGTCAATACCATCAGCTCGGTCAAGCGCATGATGGGGCGTTCTCTGGCCGATATCGAGGCCCGCTACCCGCATCTGCCTTATCAACTGCAGGCAAGCGAAAACGGCCTGCCGATGATTCAGACGCCAGGCGGTCTGCTCAACCCGATTCGCGTTTCTGCCGATATCCTCAAGGCGCTGGCCGAGCGCGCTACCGAAGCGCTGGCGGGCGAGCTCGACGGGGTGGTGATTACCGTGCCGGCCTACTTCGATGATGCTCAGCGTCAGGGAACCAAAGACGCGGCGCGTCTGGCGGGCCTGCACGTGCTGCGTCTGCTGAACGAACCCACCGCGGCGGCGATTGCTTACGGCCTGGACTCCGGTCAGGAAGGGGTCATCGCGGTTTACGATCTCGGCGGCGGCACCTTTGATATCTCCGTGCTGCGCTTAAGCCGCGGCGTGTTTGAAGTCCTGGCTACCGGCGGCGATTCCGCGCTCGGCGGCGACGATTTCGACCACCTGCTGGCCGATTATCTGCGCGAGCAGGCTGGCCTGAGCGATCGCAGCGACAACCGCCTGCAGCGCGAGCTGCTCGATGCGGCGATCGCGGCGAAAATCGCCCTCAGCGATGCCGAGACGGCGCGGGTGAATGTCGGCGGCTGGCAGGGGGAAATCACCCGCAGCCAGTTTAACGATCTGATCGCGCCGCTGGTCAAACGCACTCTGCTGGCCTGCCGTCGCGCGCTGAAAGACGCCGGCGTTGAGGCGCAAGAGGTGCTGGAAGTGGTGATGGTGGGCGGCTCGACCCGCGTGCCGCTGGTGCGCGAGCGCGTCGGCGAATTCTTTGGCCGTACGCCGCTGACCTCTATCGACCCGGATAAAGTCGTCGCCATCGGCGCGGCGATTCAGGCGGATATTCTGGTGGGCAACAAGCCGGACAGCGAACTGCTGCTGCTCGATGTGATCCCGCTCTCCCTGGGGCTGGAAACCATGGGCGGTCTGGTGGAGAAGGTTATCCCGCGCAACACCACCATTCCGGTGGCGCGCGCGCAGGAGTTCACCACTTTCAAAGATGGTCAGACGGCGATGTCTATCCACGTCATGCAGGGCGAGCGCGAGCTGGTGCAGGACTGTCGCTCCCTGGCGCGTTTTGCGCTGCGCGGCATTCCGGCATTGCCGGCGGGCGGGGCGCATATTCGCGTCACCTTCCAGGTGGATGCCGACGGCCTGCTGAGCGTGACGGCGATGGAGAAATCGACCGGCGTCGAGGCCTCTATCCAGGTGAAACCGTCCTACGGTCTGACCGATGGCGAGATCGCCAGCATGATTAAAGATTCGATGAGCTACGCCGAACAGGACGTCCAGGCGCGCATGCTGGCCGAGCAAAAAGTTGAAGCCGCGCGCGTACTGGAAAGTCTGGTCAGCGCGCTGGCCGCCGACGCCGCGCTGTTAAGCGCCGCAGAGCGTCAGGCTATCGATGACGCCGCGGAGCAAGTGCGCGCCGCTGCGGCAGGCGATGATGCCGATGCAATCAAAGAAGCGATTAAAAATATCGACACACAAACCCAGGAATTCGCCGCACGTCGTATGGATCAATCGGTCCGTATCGCGCTGAAAGGCCAATCCGTGGACGAGGTTTAAAATGCCAAAAATTGTTTTTCTGCCCCACCAGGACCTGTGTCCGGATGGCGTAGTTGTGGAAGCTGAGACCGGTGAGACCATTCTTGATGCTGCGCTGCGTAGCGGTATTGAGATTGAACACGCCTGCGAAAAATCCTGTGCCTGCACCACTTGCCACTGCATCGTGCGTGAAGGCTTTGACTCGCTGGCGGAAAGTACCGAAGATGAAGACGACATGCTGGATAAGGCCTGGGGGCTTGAGCCCGACAGCCGTTTGAGCTGCCAGGCGCGGGTGACTGACGAAGATTTGGTCATCGAAATTCCGCGTTACACCATCAACCACGCACGCGAGCATTAATATGGGACTGAAATGGACCGATAGTCGCGAAATCGGCGAAGCGCTGTACGACGCCTTCCCGGATCTCGACCCGAAAACCGTTCGCTTCACCGATCTGCATCAGTGGATATGCGACCTGGAAGAGTTTGATGACGATCCAAACGCATCCAATGAAAAAATTCTTGAGGCGATTCTGCTAGTCTGGTTAGACGAAGCCGAATAATTTTCGCGTTATGATTTACCCGGTGGTTATAAGCCGGATAAATCAACGGGCGAAAGAACTTTACGGGCTGCCATACGGCGGCCCGTTTGCTAAGAAGGATAATGATAATGACCGAAGCTATGAAAATTACGCTTACCGCTCAGCCAGCCGATGCGCGCTGGGGAGAAAAAGCGTCTTACAGCATTAATAACGACGGCATCGCCCTGCACCTGAACGGCAAAGACGACCTGGGCTTGATTCAGCGCGCGGCGCGGAAAATTGACGGCATGGGCATCAAACACGTTGCGCTTGATGGCGAAGGCTGGGACACCGACCGCGCATGGGCGTTCTGGGCGGGTTATAAGGGGCCGAAAGGCAGCCGCAAAGTGGAGTGGCCGGCCCTCGACGATGCGCAGAAAAGCGAACTGGATAACCGCTTGACCATTATTGACTGGGTCCGTGACACCATTAACGCCCCGGCGGAAGAGCTGGGGCCGGAACAGCTGGCGCAGCGTGCGGTAGACCTGCTGTGCAGCGTGGCCTGCGATAACGTCTCTTATCGTATCACCAAGGGTGAAGACCTGCGCGAGCAGAACTACCTGGGCCTGCACACGGTCGGTCGCGGCTCCGAGCGCCCGCCGGTCCTGCTGGCGCTGGACTATAACCCAACCGGCGATAAAGAAGCCCCGGTGTACGCCTGCCTGGTCGGTAAAGGCATCACCTTTGACTCCGGCGGATACAGCATCAAGCAGAGCGCCTTTATGGACTCGATGAAGTCCGACATGGGCGGCGCGGCAACGGTGACCGGCGCGCTGGCGTTTGCCATCACTCGCGGCCTCAATAAGCGCGTGAAGCTGTATCTGTGCTGCGCCGATAACCTGATTAGCGGCAACGCCTTTAAACTTGGCGATATTATTCACTATCGCAACGGTAAAACCGTGGAAATCATGAATACCGATGCGGAAGGTCGCCTGGTGCTGGCTGACGGCCTGATCGATGCTTCTGCGCAAAAGCCTGAGCTGATTATCGATGCCGCCACGCTGACCGGCGCCGCGAAAACCGCGCTGGGTAATGATTATCACGCGCTGTTCAGCTTTGACGATGGTCTGGCGAATCGCCTGCTGGCGAGCGCGCAGGCTGAAAACGAGGCCTTCTGGCGTCTGCCGCTGGCTGAGTTCCACCGCGGCCAGCTGCCGTCGAACTTCGCCGAGCTGAACAATACCGGCAGCGCGGCCTATCCGGCGGGCGCCAGCACCGCAGCGGGCTTCCTGTCCCACTTCGTGGAGAACTATCACCAGGGCTGGCTGCATATCGACTGTTCGGCGACCTACCGTAAATCTGCCGTTGAGCAGTGGTCGGCGGGCGCGACCGGCCTCGGTGTGCGCACCATTGCCAACCTGCTGACGGCAGAGTAATGGATTTTGCCGGGTGGCGCTGCGCTTACCCGACCGACAAAACTCGTGGGCCCGTGCGAGCGCAGCGCCGCCGGGCGATTTTGAAGTAGCGAAACTATGTCCGAAACTAAAAATGAGCTAGAAACCCTGCTGGAGAAGGCGGCGACCGAGCCAGGCCACCGTCCGGCGTTTTTCCGTACTTTGCTCGAAGCCACCGTTTGGGTGCCGGGAGCCGCCGCTCAGGGCGAGCAGGTTGTGGAAGATAGCGTACTGGACCTGCTGCACTGGGAAAAAGATGATGGCACATCGGTTATTCCTTTTTTCACCTCGCTGGAAGCGCTGCAGCAGGCCGTTGAGGACGAACAGTCTTTCGTGGTGATGCCGGTGCGCACGCTGTTCGCGATGACCCTGGGCGAAACGCTCTATCTCAATGCCAAACTCCCTACTGGCAAAGAGTTTGCGCCGCGAGAAATTAGCCATCTGCTGGGGGAAGAGGGCAGCCCGCTCAGTACCCAGACCGTGCTTGAGGGCGGCGAGTCGCTGCTGCTGTCTGAGGTTGCCGAACCGCCCGCGCAGATGGTGGACTCGCTGACCACGCTGTTCAAGACGCTGAAAACGGTGAAGCGCGCGTTTTTATGCTCTATTAAAGACAGCGCCGATGCCCCGGCCAACCTGCTGATTGGTATTGAAGCGGAAGGCGATATTGAGGCGGTGATTCAGGCCACCGGCAGCGTTGCGACCGATACGCTTCCCGGCGACGAGCCGATTGATATCTGCCAGGTGGTGGAGGGTGAAAAGGGGATTAGCCACTTTATGATTGCCCACATTACGCCGTTCTATGAAAAACGCTGGGGCAGCTTCCTGCGTGACTTTAAGCACAATCGCATTATCTAACCGAACGGGGGCTTACGCCCCCGTTGCTTTGTCTACTGCGCCGGTTCAATCGGCAAATCCGTCCGCGCGCCCCATTCGCTCCATGAGCCGTCATACAGGCTGACGCCGTTAACGCCCAGCGTGGTTAGCGCCAGCACCACGACCGCCGCCGTCACGCCGGATCCGCAGCTGGCAATAATCGGCTGCTCAAAGTCGACGCCCTGGCGAGCGAAAATCTCGTTCAGTTCATCGGTGGTTTTGAGTTCGCCGTTAATCACCAGTTCGCTCCAGGGGACGTTTAGCGCGCCGGGAATATGCCCGCTGCGCAAACCCGGGCGCGGCTCGGCCACCTGACCATTAAAACGCCCGGCCGGGCGAGCATCGACGATCTGCGCCGATCCTTCATGGCTGACCAGCAGCACATCGGTCAGACGCTTGATCGCCTGCGGATCGAGACGAGCGTCAAAATCACCTTCCGGCAGTTCAGGGAGGCCCTGCTCCAGCGGCAGCTCATCGCGACGCCAGCCTTCGAGGCCGCCGGCAACAATAGACACTTTTTCAACGCCGAAGGTGCGCAGCATCCACCAGGCGCGCGGCGCGGAGAAGAGATTGCCTTCATCGTATACCACCAGATGCTTATCGCTGCTGACGCCCAGTTCGCGCATGGCGACGGCAAACGCCTCCGCGCGCGGCATCATGTGCGGCAGCGGGCTGGTATGGTCGGAGAGGGCTTCGATATCGAAAAAAACGGCGCCGGGAATATGGCCCGCCTGATACTCAGCGTTAAGATCGCGCTGTTCCTGTCCCGGCGGAGCCATACGGGCGTCAATAATCTGGATTTCCGGGTCATCAATATGTTCCGCCAGCCAGTCGGCAGCGACAAAAAACGAGGTAGACATCGGCGTCTCCTTTTTTATTGTTCAAGAGTGAATTGTCGACGTTTTCCGGGAGAGTGACAAGTTATGGATCCCAGAGTGGCGACCGTATCACGGATGATTCACTCTCGGGAGTTTGATTCTATTCTCGTCGCTGTTGGTAATGATATTGTTAACGCATAATAATGTGTTCACTTAATGTATCCGGCCTGCGGGCCGAGGGGTTAGAAGGATGAAACCATTTCGTTTGGCGGCACTATCTCTGGCGCTGCTCACCGCGCTATCGTTGACCGGCTGCGACGACAGCGGCAAACCGCAGGCAGCTGCGCCCGCGGCGTCTGCGGCGACGGATAAAGCTAGCGCGAAGCCGGATGCCAGCCAGCTGGCGGCGCTGGCGGAAAAAAGCAAAGGCAAAGCGCTAACGCTGCTGGATGCCTCGGAAGTACAGCTCGACGGCGCGTCGACGATGGTGCTGACCTTCTCAATCCCTCTGCAGCCGGACCAGGATTTCTCCCGTAGCGTACATCTGGTCGATAAAAAAAGCGGCAAAGTTGATGGGGCCTGGGAGCTGGCGCCTAACCTGAAAGAGCTGCGGCTTCGCCATCTTGAGCCAAAACGCGAGCTGATTGTATCGGTAGATCCAACCCTGGCGGCGCTGAATAAAGCGACCTTTGACAGCAGCTTTGAAAAAACCATTACCACCCGCGATATTGCCCCGAGCATCGGCTTTGCCAGCCGCGGCTCGCTGCTGCCGGGGAAAGTAGTGGCCGGATTGCCGGTGATGGCGCTGAATGTCGATAACGTCGACGTCAATTTTTTCCGTATTAAACCGGAATCACTTTCGGCCTTCGTCAGCCAATGGGAATACCGTAATTCATTGAGCAATTGGGAGTCGGACGAGCTGCTGAAGATGGCCGATCTGGTCTATACCGGCCGTTTTGACCTCAACCCCGCGCGTAATACGCGTGAAAAACTGCTGCTGCCGCTGGCGGATATCAAACCGCTGCAGGAGCCGGGCGTGTATATCGCGGTGATGAACCAGGCGGGCCGCTACAGCTACAGCAACGCCGCGACGCTGTTCACCCTCAGCGATATCGGCGTATCCGCGCACCGTTACCACAACCGGCTGGATGTCTTTACCCAAAGTCTGGAAAACGGCGCGGCGCAGTCCGATATCGATGTTCAGCTCTTGAACGCCAAAGGGCAGACGCTGGCGCAGGCGAAGAGCGACGGCCAGGGCCATGTGACGCTGCAAACGGACAAAGAAGCGGCGCTGCTGCTGGCGCGTAAGGACGGGCAAACCACCCTGCTGGATCTCAAACTCCCGGCGCTGGACCTGGCTGAATTTTCCATTGCCGGCGCGCCGGGGTTCAGCAAGCAGCTATTTATGTTTGGTCCGCGGGATCTCTATCGTCCGGGCGAAACGGTGATCCTCAACGCTTTACTGCGCGATAGCGACGGTAAACCGCTCCCCGAGCAGCCGGTGAAGCTGGAAGTGGTGCAGCCGGACGGCCAGGTCATTCGTTCGACGGTCAGCAAACCGGTTAACGGCCTGTACCAGTTTACTTATCCCCTAGATAGCGGCGCGGCGACCGGGATGTGGCACATTCGCGCCAGCACCGGCGACAACCAGCCGCGCGAGTGGGATTTTCACGTCGAAGATTTTATGCCTGAGCGTATGGCGCTAAATCTCACGCCGCAAAATGCGCCCGTCTCTCCGGCTGCGGATGTTAGCTTTGCGGTGACCGGTGCTTATCTGTACGGCGCGCCGGCCAGCGGCAACTCGCTGCAGGGCAAACTGTTCCTGCGTCCGCTGCGCGACGCCGTGCCCGCGCTGCCGGGCTTCCAGTTTGGCGACATTGCCGAAGAGAACCTTTCCCGCAGCCTGGATGAAGTACAGACCACGCTGGACGTTCGGGGCCATGCAGAAGTCACCGCCGCCAGCCAGTGGCAGGAGAGCCGCTCTCCGCTGCAGGTGATCCTGCAGGCCAGCCTGCTGGAGTCCGGCGGACGTCCGGTCACGCGCACCGTCAGACAGCCAATCTGGCCTGCCGATACGCTACCGGGTATCCGGCCAGAATTTGCCCTGAAAGAGGTTTATGACTATCGCACCGACAGCACCGTCAAGCAGCCGGTGGTGGATGAAAACGGCGCCGCCGCGTTTGAGATTGTGTATGCCGATGCGAAAGGTGAGAAGAAGGCGGTCTCCGGGCTACAGGTGCGGTTAATTCGCGAACGCCGCGACTACTACTGGAACTGGTCCGATAGCGAAGGCTGGCAGTCGCAGTTCGATCAAAAAGATCTTCAGGAAGGCGAGGAGTCGCTGGATATTTCAGCCGGACAAACGGCGAAAGTGAGCTTCCCGGTCGAGTGGGGTTCTTATCGCCTGGAAGTCAAAGGGCCAGATGATGTGGTCAGCAGCGTGCGCTTCTGGGCCGGATACAGCTGGCAGGATAACAGCGACGGCCAGGGGGCGGCGCGTCCGGACCGCGTCACCATGAAGCTGGATAAACCGGCCTATAAACCGGGCGATACCATCAAGCTTCATATCGCCGCGCCGGCAGCCGGTAAAGGCTATGCGCTGGTGGAATCAAGCGAAGGGCCGCTATGGTGGCAGGAGATTGACGTCCCGGCGGAAGGGATGGACTTATCGATCCCGGTGGATAAAGCGTGGAATCGTCACGACCTGTACCTCAGCGCGCTGGTTATTCGTCAGGGGGATAAATCCCGCTCCGCGACGCCAAAACGGGCGGTGGGCCTGCTGCACCTGCCGCTCGGCGACGAAAACCGTCGTCTGAATCTGGCGCTGGAGGCGCCGGCTAAAATGCGCCCGAACCAGCCGCTGACGGTGAAGGTTAAGGCCAGCGTCAAAGAAGGCGAGATGCCGAAACAGGTTAACGTTCTGCTCTCCGCCGTGGATAGCGGGGTACTGAATATTACCGACTACGCGACGCCGGACCCGTGGAACGCTTTCTTCGGCCAGAAACGCTACGGGGCCGATATTTACGATATCTATGGTCAGGTGATTGAGGGGCAGGGGAGACTCGCCAGCCTGCGCTTCGGCGGCGACGGTGATGAACTTAAGCGCGGCGGCAAACCGCCGGTTAACCACGTGACGATTATCGCCCAGCAGGCGCAGCCGGTGGTGCTGGATGAGAAAGGCGAAGGGACGGTGACTCTGCCGATTGGCGACTTTAACGGCGAACTGCGGGTGATGGCCCAGGCGTGGACCGCTGACGATTTTGGCAGCAGCGAAGGGAAAACGATCGTGGCTGCGCCGGTCATTGCCGAGCTGAACATGCCGCGCTTCCTCGCCAGCGGGGATACCACGCGGCTGGCGCTGGATCTCAGTAACCTGACCGATAAGCCGCAAACCCTCAACGTTGCGCTGGCCGCCAGCGGTCTGCTGCAGCTTGAAGGGGGAGAAATACCGCCGGTGCAGCTGGCGCCCGGCGCGCGCAGCACCCTGTTTGTACCCGTCCGCGCGCATGAAGGTTTCGGCGATGGTCAGGTGAATGCCATCATCAGCGGCGTGAACCTGCCGGGTGAAACGTTCACGCCAATGCAAAAACAGTGGAAGCTCGGCGTGCGTCCGGCTTTCCCGGCGCAAACTGTCAATTCGGGCGCCGTCCTGCAACCAGGCGAAAGCTGGCAGGCTCCGGCGGCGCAAAGTGAGGGCTTCTCGCCGGCGACGCTGCAGGGACAGCTGGTGTTCAGCGGCAAGCCGCCGCTGAACCTGGCGCGCTATATTCGCGACCTGAAAGCCTATCCCTATGGTTGCCTGGAGCAGACCACCAGCGGGCTGTTCCCGTCGCTCTATACCAACGCCGTCCAGCTTAAAGCGTTGGGCATCAGCGGCGATAGCGATGAAAAACGACGCGCGGCGGTGGATATCGGCATTTCTCGCCTGCTGCAGATGCAGCGCGATGATGGCGGTTTCGCCCTGTGGGATAAAGAGGGTCCGGAGGAGTACTGGCTAACGGCCTACGCGATGGACTTCCTCGTCCGGGCGGGCGAGCAGGGCTACAGTGTCCCGACTAACGCCGTCAACAGCGGTAACCAGCGTCTGCTGCGTTATTTACAGGAGCCGGGGCTGATGACCGTCCGCTATAGCGATGATGCCCAGGCCAGCCGCTTTGCCGCTCAGGCCTATGCCGCGCTGGTGCTGGCCCGGCAGCAGAAAGCGCCGCTCGGCGCGCTGCGCGAGATCTGGAGTCGTCACGACCAGGCGCGTTCCGGTCTGCCGCTGCTGCAGTTGGGCGTCGCCTTGAAATTGATGGGCGATGCGCCGCGCGGCGACGAGGCCCTGAAGCTGGCGATGGCCACGCCGCGCCAGGATGCGAACCGCTGGCTCGGCGATTACGGCAGCGAGCTGCGCGACGATGCGCTGAAGCTGGCGCTGCTGGAGGAGAATAAACTGCTGCCGGAAGCGCAAAATACGCTGCTCAGCAATCTGGCGGAAGAGGCATACGGCCAGCGCTGGCTTTCGACGCAGGAGAGTAATGCTCTGTTCCTGGCCGGGCGTACGTTGCAGGACCGTCCCGGCAGCTGGCAGGCGCAAACCTCCGTGCAGGCCGAACCGCTCT
This sequence comes from Klebsiella grimontii, assembly GCF_900200035.1. Classification (GTDB taxonomy): domain Bacteria; phylum Pseudomonadota; class Gammaproteobacteria; order Enterobacterales; family Enterobacteriaceae; genus Klebsiella; species Klebsiella grimontii. Next base: position 436,337 of record NZ_FZTC01000022.1, on the reverse strand, counting down.
CCGGCGATAAAGCGCAAATCCGCAACCTGACCGGCGACCAGCTGGCGGCGCTGCAGGTCACCAACACCGGCCAGCAGGCGCTGTGGCTTCGCCTCGACAGCAGCGGATATCCGCAGAGCGCTCCGCAGCCGGGAGGCAACGTGCTGGGAATCGAACGGCAAATTTTCGATACCCAGGGCCAGCAGAAATCGCTCGCTTCGCTGCGCAGCGGCGAACTGGTGCTGGTGAAGCTGGAAGTCACGGCCAAACGCAACGTGCCGGACGCGCTGGTAGTGGATTTACTCCCGGCGGGGCTGGAGCTGGAAAACCAGAATCTGGCTAACAGCAGCGCCAGCCTGCAGGAAAATGGCGAAGCGGTGCAGAATCTGCTTAACCAGATGCAGCAGGCGGATATCCAGCACATTGAGTTTCGCGACGATCGCTTCGTCGCCGCGGTGGCTATCAATGATGGCCAGCCGGTGACGCTGGTTTATCTGGCGCGCGCGGTGACGCCGGGCACTTATCAGGTACCGCAGCCGCAGGTCGAGTCAATGTACGTGCCGCAGTGGCGGGCAACCGGCGCGGCCAGCGGACCGCTAACCGTTGCGCCCTAAATGCGGGTATTGAAGCGTATAAAACGCCGCTGGCGCTGGCTGGCGGCGTTTATTTTTTTGCTGTGGCTATTGCTGCTGGCGGCCGATCGGCTATGGCCGCTGCCGCTGCATGAGGTTACGCCTGCCAGAGTGGTGGTGGCGGAAGACGGCACGCCGCTGTGGCGCTTTGCCGATGCGCAGGGCGTCTGGCGCTATCCGGTGACGCTGGCCGACGTTTCGCCACGCTATTTACAGGCGCTGATCCACTATGAAGATCGCTGGTTCTGGGATCATCCCGGCGTCAATCCGCTCTCGATCGCTCGCGCCGCCTGGCAGGATCTCACTTCCGGCAGAGTGATCTCCGGGGGCAGCACCCTCACTATGCAGGTGGCGCGCCTGCTCGATCCTCATCCCCGCACCTTTGGCGGCAAGCTGCGGCAGCTATGGCGAGCGCTGCAGCTGGAGTGGCATCTGTCAAAAAGCGAGATCCTCACGCTCTACCTCAACCGGGCGCCGTTCGGCGGTACGCTGCAGGGGATCGGCGCGGCCAGCTGGGCCTATCTGGGTAAACCCCCCGCGCAGCTAAGCTACGGCGAAGCGGCGCTGCTGGCGGTATTGCCGCAGGCGCCGAGCCGCTTACGTCCGGACCGCTGGCCCGAGCGGGCGCAGGCGGCGCGCGATAAAGTCCTGCTGCGAATGGAAAGCCAGGGCGTGTGGCCGTCGCAGCCGGTGCGAGAAGCTCTCGAAGAGCCCGTCTGGCTGTTTCCGCGGCAGATGCCGCAGCTGGCGCCGCTTTTTGCCCGCCGCGCGCTGGCGAGCAGCCGCGCAGAGAAGGTGGTCACGACGCTGGATGCCGGGCTACAGCGGCAGCTGGAAGATCTGGCGCTGAACTGGAAATCGCGCCTGCCGCCGCGCAGTTCTTTAGCGATGATCGTGGTCGACCATACCAATATGAAGGTGCGCGGCTGGGTAGGATCGGTGGATATTGGCGATGATAGCCGCTTTGGTCATATTGATATGGTCTCGGCGATCCGCTCCCCCGGCTCGGTACTGAAGCCGTTTGTCTATGGTATGGCACTGGATGAGGGGCTGATCCATCCGGCCTCATTACTGCAGGACGTGCCGCGACGCTTTAGCGACTACCGACCGGGCAACTTTGACAGCGGGTTTCACGGGCCGGTGAGCGCCAGCGACGCGCTGGTTCGCTCGCTGAACCTTCCGGCAGTGCAGGTGCTGGAGGCCTACGGACCGAAGCGTTTTGCCGCCAGGCTACGCAATGCCGGATTGCCGCTGATGCTACCCGCCGGCGCGGAGCCGAATTTATCGCTGATCCTCGGCGGCGCCGGCGCGCGTCTGGCGGATATCGTGGCGGCGTACAGCGCGTTCGCCCGCCACGGCAAGGCGGGACAATTGCGCATCACGCCGGACTCGCCGCTGGTTGAGAGGCCGCTGCTGTCGCCGGGGGCCGCGTGGATCGTGCGGCGCATACTGGCCGGCGAAGCGCAGCCGGTGCCCGATGCGTCGCTGGTGAAGGTGGTGCCGCTGGCGTGGAAAACCGGCACCAGCTACGGCTATCGCGACGCCTGGGCGATCGGCGTGAATGCCCGCTATCTGATTGGTATCTGGACCGGACGGCCCGACGGCACGCCGGTCGTCGGACAGTTTGGCTTCGTCAGCGCGGTGCCGCTGCTGAATCAGGTCAATAATCTGCTGCTGGCGCGACCGGCTATGAGCCGCGGCGGATTACCGGCCGATCCTCGCCCGTCGTCGGTCAGCGCCGGGACCGTGTGCTGGCCCGGCGGGCAGAATTTAGCGGCGGGCGACGCGAACTGCCGCCGACGGCTGGCAACCTGGCTGCTCGACGAGAGCCAGCCGCCGACCCTGCTGCTGCCTGGTCAGGAGGGGATTCGCGGGATTCGTTTTCCGGTATGGCTGAATGAGAAAGGGGAGCGGGTGGCGGCAGATTGCCCAGGCGCGGTGGCGAAAAGCCTCGACGTCTGGCCGCTGCCGCTTGAACCCTGGCTGCCCGCGGGCGAACGGCGTCGCGCCAGGTTGCCGGCGGTTTCGGCGGACTGCCCGCCGGTGCAAACCGTCGATGCCGCCCCGCTGGTGCTATCCGGCATCCGTGAAGGCGCGGTGGTTAAACGTCTGCCCGGCGAGCTGAAGGTGATGCTGCCGCTGCAAACGACCGGCGGGGAAGGGCGGCGCTGGTGGTTTCTGAACGGCGAACCGCTGACCGCGGAAGGCGCCAGCGCCATCCTTAACCTTGAGCGCCCCGATAGTTATCAGCTAGTGGTGATGGATGAGGCGGGGCAGATTGTTGCCGCTAACTTCACCGTGCAATAAACAGAACTTGCCTGAATTAGCCGGATTTGTTGTTTAAGGTCGCTTTTTTTTAAAAAAATGTTACCTAAACACATAGGCAACCGCCTTAGATGATGATTATAATTCGCGCCGTATTTATCGGTCTCATCTGCGAAACAGAACAACATATATAAAGAGGTTATCATGGCTATTGAACGTACTTTTTCCATCATCAAACCAAACGCGGTGGCAAAAAACGTTATTGGCGGCATCTTTTCTCGCTTTGAAGCTGCAGGGTTCAAAATTGTTGGCACCAAAATGCTGCATCTGACCGTTGAGCAGGCTCGCGGCTTCTATGCTGAGCACGAAGGTCGCCCGTTCTTTGACGGTCTGGTTGAATTTATGACTTCCGGTCCGATCGTGGTTTCCGTGCTGGAAGGCGAAAATGCGGTTCAGCGTCATCGTGACCTGCTGGGCGCAACCAACCCGGCGAACGCGCTGGCGGGTACCCTGCGCGCAGACTACGCTGACAGCTTCACCGAGAACGGCACCCACGGTTCCGATTCTGTTGAATCCGCCGCGCGCGAAATCGCGTTTTTCTTTGCTGAAGGCGAGGTTTGTCCGCGCACCCGCTAATCCTCGTCGGCTTTTCGACCGTCGCGGTATTGGCTGCGCGCGTTCACCCGGTCACATAGTTATCTATGCTCCCGGGGCTTCACTTGCTTGCCGCCTTGCGACAATCGAAAATCCTTATAGGATCTGCCAGGCAGTTACAGATTTTTTCATCATTGCAGCGTGCAAACGTGGTATTGATGGGCCAGAATTTGTAGAATACAGCGCCCCGGATGAGCAGTCGCTCCCGGGGCGTTTCTTTTTTCAACCCTCCAGGGGCCATAACGTGTAATAACGAGGCCGGAATCAATTATGTCTGAACAAATAGTCACGCCTGATAGCGCCGCTCTGACGGTGCCGAACAAAGATGCCAAAATCAACCTGCTGGATTTGAACCGTCAGCAGCTGCGCGAGTTTTTCAAAAACATGGGCGAAAAGCCTTTTCGCGCCGATCAGGTGATGAAATGGATGTATCACTACTGCTGCGATAACTTTGATGAGATGACCGACATCAACAAGGTTCTGCGCGGAAAATTAAAGGAAGTCGCGGAGATCCGCGCGCCGGAAGTCGTGGAAGAGCAGCGCTCGAGCGACGGCACCATCAAGTGGGCGATTGCCGTTGGCGATCAGCGCGTCGAAACCGTGTACATCCCGGAAGACGATCGCGCCACCCTGTGCGTTTCTTCCCAGGTGGGCTGCGCGCTGGAGTGTAAATTCTGTTCTACGGCCCAGCAGGGTTTTAACCGCAACCTGCGGGTTTCGGAAATTATCGGCCAGGTCTGGCGCGCGGCGAAAATCGTCGGCGCGGTGAAGACCACCGGCGTACGTCCGATTACCAACGTGGTGATGATGGGGATGGGCGAGCCGCTGCTGAACCTGACTAACGTGGTTCCGGCCATGGAAATCATGCTTGACGACTTCGGCTTTGGTCTTTCTAAGCGTCGCGTCACGCTCTCCACCTCCGGCGTGGTGCCAGCGCTTGATAAGCTTGGCGATATGATTGACGTCGCGCTGGCCATCTCTCTGCACGCGCCGAACGATACCATTCGCGACGAAATCGTGCCGATCAACAAGAAATACAACATCGAGACCTTCCTGAACTCGGTGCGCGGCTATATTTCGAAGTCCAACGCCAACCAGGGCCGCGTCACTATCGAATACGTCATGCTGGATCACGTCAACGACGGCACCGAGCATGCGCATGAGCTGGCCGCGCTGCTGAAAGATACGCCGTGCAAGATCAACCTGATCCCATGGAACCCCTTCCCTGGCGCGCCGTATGGCCGTAGCTCCAACAGCCGTATCGACCGTTTCTCCAAGGTGTTAATGGAGTATGGTTTCACCACGATCGTGCGTAAAACCCGCGGCGACGATATCGACGCCGCCTGCGGTCAGCTGGCCGGCGACGTTATCGACCGTACCAAGCGTACGCTGCGTAAACGTATGCAGGGCGAAGCGATCGACGTGAAGGCGGTCTGATCATAAATGATGCAGCGCACAGCCTGGGCGGTGCGTTGCATATTTGTGGAATAGCCGGGCGAAATACGCTGTTGTGGTTAATAATTACGGTGCGTTTTTGTCGACTTTGAGGCAGTATGTAGCGGTACAACAACCGCTTAGCATTCAATTTTGATAAGTCTCTGTGATACCAGGTCATACGGACTTATACTGTTTGTCTGACGTTGAGCAGATGTCTCGCGGCGCGGGGTAACCGGCGCTGAATTTTAAATTTCACGTACCAGTAGTTGTAGCGAATGAATACTGAAGCCACTCAAGACCATCAAGAAGCAAACACTACGGGCGCGCGTCTGCGTAATGCCCGCGAACAACTCGGGCTCAGCCAGCAGGCGGTGGCTGAACGCTTATGCCTGAAGGTTTCCACGGTTCGTGATATTGAAGACGATAAGGCACCCGCCGATCTTGCTTCAACCTTCCTGCGCGGCTATATCCGCTCTTATGCTCGCCTTGTGCACATTCCAGAAGAAGAGCTGCTGCCGATGATGGCCAAGCAGGCTCCGATTCGGGCGGCGAAAGTTGCCCCCATGCAGACCTTCTCGCTGGGTAAACGTCGCAAAAAGCGCGACGGTTGGCTGATGAGCTTTACCTGGCTGGTGCTGTTCGTGGTGATCGGCCTCAGCGGCGCCTGGTGGTGGCAGGACCACAAAGCGCAGCAGGATGAGATCTCCACGATGGCCGATCAATCCTCCGCCGAACTGAATTCTGGCGATAACAACAGCCAAAGCATCCCGCTGGATAATCAATCGGCGAATTCCGCACCGGACACCGCTGCCAACAGCGCGCCTGTCGAGACCTCTCCGGCGCCGGCTCCAGCACCTGCCCCGGCTCCGGTCGAGAATAACGCCGTGGTCGCGCCTTCGCAGGCAAACGTTGATACGGCGGCAACTACGCCGTTACCGACCGATCAGGCAAACGTGACCGCTGCGGCGGCCTCCGCGCAGGATCTGGTGCTGAACTTCACCGCCGACTGCTGGCTGGAAGTGAGCGATGCGACCGGTAAAAAGCTGTTCAGCGGTTTGCAGCGTAAAGGCGGTAACCTCAACCTGAGCGGCCAGGCACCTTATAAACTGAAAATCGGCGCCCCGGCAGCGGTACAGATTCAGTATTTGGGTAAACCTGTCGATTTAAGTCGTTTTATCAGAACTAACCAGGTTGCACGTCTGACCCTTAATGCCGAACAATCACCGGCGCAGTAACAGACGGGTAACGCGGGAGATTTTTCATGCATAACCAGGCTCCGATTCAACGTAGAAAATCAAAACGAATTTACGTTGGGAATGTGCCGATTGGCGATGGCGCCCCTATCGCCGTACAGTCGATGACAAACACGCGTACCACCGATGTGGCGGCGACGGTAAATCAAATTAAAGCCCTCGAGCGCGTTGGCGCGGATATCGTGCGCGTTTCGGTGCCGACGATGGATGCGGCGGAAGCGTTCAAACTTATCAAACAGCAGGTTAACGTCCCGCTGGTTGCCGATATCCACTTCGATTACCGCATTGCGCTGAAGGTAGCGGAATACGGCGTTGATTGCCTGCGTATTAACCCGGGCAATATCGGCAACGAAGAGCGTATCCGCATGGTGGTGGACTGTGCTCGCGATAAAAATATTCCTATCCGTATCGGGGTAAACGCCGGTTCTCTGGAAAAAGATCTCCAGGAAAAATACGGCGAACCGACCCCGCAGGCGCTGCTGGAATCGGCAATGCGCCATGTCGATCATCTCGATCGTCTCAACTTCGATCAGTTTAAAGTCAGCGTAAAAGCCTCCGATGTGTTCCTCGCGGTTGAATCCTATCGCCTGTTGGCGAAACAGATCGATCAGCCTCTGCACCTCGGGATCACCGAAGCGGGCGGCGCGCGCAGCGGCGCGGTGAAGTCCGCGATCGGCCTCGGCCTGCTGCTGTCTGAAGGGATCGGCGATACGCTGCGCGTCTCTCTGGCGGCGGATCCCGTTGAAGAGATCAAAGTGGGCTTCGATATTCTCAAGTCGCTGCGTATTCGCTCTCGCGGGATCAACTTTATTGCCTGCCCGACCTGTTCACGTCAGGAGTTTGACGTTATCGGTACCGTTAACGCGCTGGAGCAGCGCCTGGAAGATATCATTACGCCGATGGATATTTCGATCATTGGCTGCGTGGTAAACGGTCCCGGCGAGGCGCTGGTTTCCACCCTCGGCGTAACCGGCGGCAATAAGAAAAGCGGCCTGTACGAAGACGGCGTACGTAAAGACAGGCTGGATAACGACGATATGATCGATCAGCTGGAAGCGCGTATTCGCGCTAAAGCATCGATGCTGGATGAGGCGCGTCGTATCGATATCCAGCAGGTTGAAGCGAAATAACGTGTTGGGAAGCGATACGCTTCCCGTGTATGATTGAACCTGCGGGCGCGAGGCGCCGGGGTTCATTTTTGTATATATAAAGAGAATAAACGTGGCAAAGAACATTCAAGCCATCCGTGGCATGAACGATTATCTGCCGGGCGAAACCGCTCTCTGGCAGCGCATTGAAGGCTCACTGAAGCAGGTGCTTGGTAGCTACGGTTACAGCGAAATCCGTTTGCCGATTGTAGAGCAGACCCCGTTATTCAAACGCGCTATCGGCGAAGTGACCGACGTGGTTGAAAAAGAGATGTACACCTTTGAGGACCGTAACGGCGATAGCCTGACTCTGCGTCCGGAAGGCACGGCTGGCTGCGTACGCGCCGGTATCGAACATGGTCTCCTGTACAATCAAGAACAGCGCCTGTGGTACATTGGGCCGATGTTCCGCCACGAACGTCCGCAAAAAGGCCGCTACCGTCAGTTCCACCAGATTGGCGCCGAAGCGTTTGGCCTGCAGGGGCCGGATATCGATGCCGAGCTGATTATGCTGACCGCCCGCTGGTGGCGCGAGCTGGGTATCTCCGGCCACGTTGCGCTGGAGCTGAACTCTATCGGTTCGCTGGAGGCTCGCGCTAACTATCGCGACGCGCTGGTGGCCTATCTTGAGCAGTTTAAAGATAAGCTGGACGAAGACTGCAAACGCCGCATGTACACCAACCCGCTGCGCGTGCTGGATTCTAAAAACCCGGACGTCCAGGCGCTGCTGAACGACGCCCCGACGCTGGGCGACTATCTTGATGAAGAGTCCAAAACGCATTTTGCCGGGCTGTGCGCGCTGCTGGATGATGCCGGTATTCGCTATACCGTGAATCAGCGTCTGGTACGCGGTCTCGACTACTACAACCGCACCGTGTTTGAGTGGGTCACCACCAGCCTCGGTTCCCAGGGCACCGTCTGCGCCGGAGGCCGTTACGATGGTCTGGTTGAGCAGCTTGGCGGTCGCGCTACCCCTGGCGTCGGCTTTGCGATGGGGCTGGAACGTCTTGTTTTACTGGTTCAGGCAGTGAATCCGGAATTTAAAGCCGATCCTGTTGTCGATATATACCTGGTAGCCTCCGGAACTGACACCCAGTCCGCAGCAATGCGTCTGGCTGAACAGGTACGCGATGCGTTACCCGGCGTTAAGCTGATGACCAACCACGGCGGCGGCAACTTTAAGAAGCAGTTTGCGCGCGCTGATAAATGGGGCGCTCGCGTTGCGCTGGTGCTGGGCGAATCAGAAATCGCCGACGGAAACGTGGTAGTGAAAGATTTACGCTCAGGTGAGCAAACTACCGTAACGCAGGATAGCGTTGCCGCGCATTTGCGCACACTTCTGGGTTAATCTCCCGGGAATCATTAGTCAGGAGAAGGACTGCGTGGAACTTTACAATAACGAAAACGATCAGGTCGATGCGTTAAAGCGTTTCTTTGCTGAAAATGGCAAGGCGCTGGCCGTCGGGGTGATTTTGGGCGTTGGCGCGCTGGTTGGCTGGCGCTACTGGACCTCCCATCAGCTGGACACCGCCAGGGGCTCGTCTCTGGCATATGAAAATGCGATTTCCGCGCTCAAATCGGATAAACCAGAAGCGCTGAACGCGGCGCAGAAATTTGCCGCCGACAGCAAAAACACCTATGGTGCGTTTGCGTCTCTTGAGCTGGCGCAGCAGTTTGTCGATAAAAACGACCTGCAGAACGCTGAAAAGCAGCTTCAGCAGGGGCTGTCAGCCGCTTCTGATGATAACCTGAAATCGGTTATCAATATGCGTCTTGCTCGCGTACAGCTGCAGCTTAAGCAGCCTGATGCCGCGCTGAAAACCCTGGATGCCGTGAAAGGCGAAGGCTGGACCGCGATTGTCGCCGACCTGCGCGGCGAGATCCTGCTGAGCAAAGGCGATAAGCAAGGGGCGAAAGCGGCATGGGAAGCGGGCGCGAAAAGCGATGCTTCACCGGCGCTCAGCGAAATGATGCGTATGAAAATAAATAATTTGTCCATCTGAGAGGGACTCGATGCAATTGCGTAAATTACTTTTGCCAGGGCTGCTTTCCGTTACCTTATTGAGCGGTTGTTCGCTGTTTAACAGCGAAGAAGATGTGGTGAAAATGTCGCCACTGCCGACGGTGGAAAACCAGTTTACGCCGTCCACGTCCTGGAGCACCTCCGTTGGCGGCGGTATTGGCGAATTCTACTCTAACCTGCACCCGGCGTTTGCTGATGGCGTTGTGTATGCCGCCGATCGTAAAGGCACCGTTAAAGCCCTGAATTCAGGCGACGGCAAAGAGGTGTGGTCGGTTAACCTGGCCGAGAAAGACGGCTGGTTCTCCCGCGCGCCTGCGCTGCTCTCCGGCGGCGTGACCGTCTCCGGCGGCCATGTTTATATCGGTAGCGAAAAAGCGAAAGTTTACGCGCTGAACACCAGCGACGGTACCGTTGCATGGGAAGCGAGCGTGGCGGGTGAAGCGATTTCCCGTCCGGTCGTCAGCGACGGTATGGTGCTGATTCATACTACTAACGGTCAGCTGCAGGCGCTGAACGAAGCTGACGGCGCGGTGAAATGGACCGTTAACCTGGATATGCCAGCGCTCTCTCTGCGCGGCGAATCCGCTCCGGCTACCGCGTACGGCGCAGCGATTGTGGGCGGCGATAACGGTCGCGTCAGCGCGGTGCTGATGCAGCAGGGCCAGATGATTTGGCAACAGCGTATCTCTACCGCCACCGGTCCGACTGAAATCGACCGTCTTAACGACGTCGACACGACGCCGGTTATAGTGAACGGCGTGATTTATGCGCTGGCCTATAACGGCAACCTGACGGCGCTGGATCTGCGCAGCGGCCAGATTATGTGGAAACGCGAGCTGGGTTCAGTGAACGATTTCATCGTCGACGGCAACCGTATATACCTGGTTGATCAAAACGACCGTCTGCTGGCGCTTACCACCGACGGCGGCGTGACGCTGTGGACGCAAAGCGATCTGCTGCACCGTCTGCTGACGGCGCCTGTGCTGTATAATGGCAACCTGGTGGTTGGCGATAGCGAAGGCTATATGCACTGGGTCAACCCGGAAGATGGTCACTTTGTGGCTCAGCAAAAGGTAGACAGCTCAGGCTTCCTGACCGATCCGGTTGTGGCTGACGGCAAGCTGCTGATTCAGGCGAAAGACGGCACGCTGTACGCGATTACGCGTTAACAACAGCGGTAGTCTATTTTTGAGAAACGGCCCCTGGCAGACAGGGGCCGTTTTGGCTTTTTTAAAAACGCCGTGAAAATGGCGTTGTATCGATTTTAGTATGAGGCATTTAACATGATACCTGTGGTCGCGCTTGTCGGGCGCCCTAACGTTGGAAAATCCACGCTTTTTAACCGCTTAACGCGCACTCGCGATGCGTTGGTCGCGGATTTTCCGGGGCTGACTCGTGACCGTAAGTACGGTCGTGCTGAAGTGGAAGGCCGCGAATTTATCTGTATCGATACCGGCGGGATCGACGGTACCGAAGATGGCGTAGAAACGCGGATGGCGGAACAGTCGCTGCTGGCAATCGAAGAAGCGGACGTCGTGCTGTTTATGGTCGATGCGCGTGCGGGCCTGATGCCGGCGGATTCGGCAATTGCGAAACATCTGCGCTCTCGTGAAAAACCGACCTTCCTGGTGGCAAACAAAACTGACGGCATCGATGCCGATCAGGCGATTGCCGATTTTTGGTCGCTGGGTTTAGGCGAGATTTATCCCATCGCCGCTTCACACGGTCGCGGCGTCACCAGCCTGCTGGAGCATGTGCTGCTACCGTGGGTTGACGAGGTGAACCCGCCGGAAGAAGTGGACGAGGACGCGGCATACTGGGCGCAGTTTGAAGCGGAGCAGAACGGCGCAGAAGTTGAAGAGCCGGAAGATGATTTTAACCCGCAGGATCTGCCGATTAAGCTGGCGATTGTGGGCCGCCCGAACGTGGGTAAGTCAACGCTCACCAACCGTATTCTGGGCGAAGATCGTGTGGTGGTTTACGATATGCCGGGAACCACTCGCGACAGCATCTACATCCCGATGCAGCGCGATGAGCGGGAATACGTTCTTATTGATACCGCAGGCGTGCGTAAGCGCGGGAAAATTACCGATGTCGTCGAAAAATTCTCGGTGATCAAAACGCTGCAGGCGATTGAAGATGCCAACGTGGTGCTGTTGGTCATTGATGCGCGCGAAGGGATTTCCGATCAGGATCTCTCCCTGCTGGGCTTTATTCTCAACAGCGGCCGCTCGCTGGTGATTGTCGTCAATAAATGGGACGGCCTGAGCCAGGAAGTGAAAGAGCAGGTGAAAGAGACCCTCGACTTCCGTCTGGGCTTTATCGACTTTGCCCGCGTGCACTTTATCTCCGCGCTGCACGGCAGCGGCGTTGGCAACCTGTTCGAATCCGTACGCGAGGCGTACGACAGCGCCACCCGTCGCGTGGGCACCGCTATGCTGACCCGCATTATGACTATGGCTGCCGAAGACCATCAGCCGCCGCTGGTGCGCGGCCGTCGCGTGAAGCTGAAATATGCCCACGCCGGTGGTTATAACCCACCGATCGTGGTGATTCACGGTAACCAGGTTAAAGACCTGCCGGATTCGTACAAACGCTATCTGATGAACTACTTCCGTAAATCGCTGGAAGTGATGGGTACGCCGATTCGTATTCAGTTCAAGGAAGGGGAAAACCCGTTTGCCAACAAACGTAATACCCTGACGCCGAACCAGATGCGTAAGCGTAAGCGCTTGATCAAGCATATTAAGAAAAGCAAGTAAGTTAGCCGCCAGCCTCAAAAATCTAAAGCCCGCACCCGTCGGGCTTTTTTATTATCGCTATTGTTCATGCGCAGAATAATAATAAACTCGCTTGAGGCCGCGTTATAAATGTGAGAAAAACCAAGGAGGATAGATATTTTTGTGACAATGAGGTCAGAATGAAAAGCCTTTTAACTCTCCTGATGCTGTGTCTTATTCCCATAGCCTGTGCTGCTGAATCACAAGCGATTGAACCGCGCGTTAAGCCTGCTTATCCCGCGAAAGCTGAAAAAAAAGGAATACCAGGTCAGGTTAAAGCGCAATTTGACGTTGATGAGAACGGGCGGGTGATTAACGTTCAGTTATTAAGCTCCGATCCTTCAGGAATGTTTGATAATGAAGTCAGGGCCGCAATGGAAAAATGGCGATACGTCAAAGGGAAGCCTTCCAGCAATAACATCATTACCATTCATTTCACGCCCGGGCCGTCTTGCGTAGAGGTGCCAGCGCCAAACCAGCCCGGCAGTATTCAAAGCAGGGGCGTCCCTTTTCGCTAAAGTTGAACGCACGTGAAATAACGTAGGGACAATCGTAATAAACGCCGGGAACAGGGATATGAAAAAAACAATAGTGATGGTCGGTTTGGTTATTTTAGCCAGCAGCTGTGCGCCGTTTCATCCTTCTGACTGCCATAAAACATCAGCGCTTGGGAGCTGTAGCTCCGGACGATTCAGCGATGACGATGAATATGGCAGGCAGGCGAGAGCGATAAAAGAGTCTATTGATTCCCGGTTATCCAATCGCTACGGCTGGACGGGTAAAAAATGCACGATACATCTGAGTTTTAGCGATGAGGGTAAACTGAATAGCGTGACAACGAGCGAAGGTAATAAAGCATATTGTGCCGCGCTGGTTGATGCCGCTAAACGGGCCACTTTTCCGCCGTTCACCGATAAGCAGGTCTATGACGCTTTTGCTCAGTCCCGATTCAGTATGCAGGGTGAATAAAATTAAACGCGGCGGCCAGGCAGGGGGCGAATAGCCTGCGGAGGGTTAATGACCGGCAGCAGCCACAGATTATGCAACCGTGATAAAATAAAGCTATATACCCATTGTCAGGAGTCACCATGGAATTTGATTGCCCCGTGTGCCATGCGCAGCTTGCTGTGCAGGGCAATAGCGCCCATTGCGAGCGTTGTGCGAAAGATTATGTTGTTGAAGCCCGCTGCCCGGATTGCCACCAGCCGCTGGAGGTATTAAAGGCCTGCGGCGCGGTGGATTACTTCTGCCAGCACGGTCACGGGCTGATTTCAAAAAAACGCGTCGAGTTTGTGCCGATTTAACCTTTATCGCTGACGCAGCCTTCGCCGTCGCGCCAGAGTTCAATCAGTGAATTTGGCGCACGCTCCTCGGGAATGAGGATAATCAGGCTGTGATAATGCTGTTCGCTAATTATCTGAATGCGGAAGAAACGCTGGTCGCCGCTCCCCGGCGAGTCGGGCTGACCTGGCGGTTTGCCCAGCGGTAGCGACTGTTGGAGAATCGTCGCGATCCGCTGCCTTTGTTGCTCGTTAAGCCGGGCAACGACAATCTTCCGCATCCCGCTGAGCGCCGGGATCCAGGCGACGCCACCCTCGCGCGCCAGCTCAATGACCGCGTCATCGCTGAGATCGGGGAGATTCATAGCGCGACTCCGACCCGCTCCCAGGCCTGAGTAATCGCATCAGCGGCCTCTTTGCCAGAGCGTTTCTCGCCATGGTGAATCGTCAGTCTGGCAAAGGCGGAGAAGTCGGCGTCTTTTGCCAGAGAGTGATCGCACACCGCGTCGTACCAGGCATATCCCGCTTTTTCCCATGCAAAACCGCCGATTGCGCTGGCGGCGAGATAAAAGGCGTGATTAGGAATACCGGAGTTAATATGAACGCCGCCGTTATCCTGCTGGGTATGAACAAAATCTTTCATATGCGCGGGTTGCGGGTCTTTGCCAAGGATAGGGTCATCATAAGCGGTACCCGGCTGCGACATAGAGCGCAGACCTTTGCCGTGGATGCCTTTCGCGAGTAGCCCCTCGCCAATAATCCAGTCCGCTTTGTCAGCCGTCTGCTGGCGCTGATATTGTTTGACCAGCGATCCAAAGACATCCGATAGTGATTCGTTGAGCGCGCCGGATTGTTCGAAATAGATGAGACCGGCTTCGCTCTCCGTCACGCCATGGCTTAGCTCATGCGCCACTACGTCAATAGCGATAGTAAAACGATTAAAAATCTCGCCATCGCCGTCGCCGAATACCATTTGTTGGCCGTTCCAGAACGCGTTTTGATATTCGTGACCATAGTGGACGCTGCCGGTGAGCTTCAACCCGCGGTTATCCAGCGAATCTCGCTGGTAGCTCTTCCAGAAAAAATCATGGGTGATGCCGAGATAGTCATAGGCTTCATCAACGGCTACGTCGCCGTTAGAGGGCTGTCCCTCAAAACGGACCTGGGTACCCGGCAGATCCTGGGTCTGCCCGGCATCATAAATGTCACGCTCAAGCAGGCCCGGCGTGGTGACGTGGGCGGCGGCGGGGCGGCCCGGAACGTGCGCCATCAGAGTCTGAACATGGCTGAGGGTATTCTGCGCGCAGCGCTGCTGCTGAAGAGAACCACGATCGACAATACGACGTAAGATGTAGGGCGGGATCACATAACGGGGATAAGCTTCTGGCATGTCACGCTCCTTAGCCGGGTAAAACCGTTTTAAAAGGGCATGACTGCAGTATAGTTATCACCGGTCGAAATGGCAGGATAATCAGGCTTTTTTGCGGGTACGGGTTTTCTTCACCGGCGTGATGTTCTTCACTTCGCTCTCTACCCAACCATCGTTCAGGCGGGTCGTGAGAAGGTCACCCTCGCGCACCTGCGTCGTTTGTTTCAGCACTTTGCCGTCGCTGACGGAAGTGACGCTATAGCCGCGGGCGAGCGTCGCCAGCGGGCTGACGGCTTCCAGATGCGTGACCATATTACCGAAGCGTTCACGTTGATCGCCAAGACGCGCGCGGATGTTTTCCGCCAGCCGGTATTCCAGCTGTTGAATACGGCTCTGGGCGCGGTGAATGCGCGGCTGCGGATTTTGTTGATTCAGGCGCTGCGCGGCGCGCTGTTGGCGCTGGTCGGCGCGCTTCATCTGCGTCTCAAGAGCGAAACGCATGCGTTGGCGCAATCTTTCGAGTTCCGTTTGCTGACGGGCCAGCCGCAGCTGGGGATGCTGCTGCTGCAGGCGGTGAAAAATTTGGGTAAATCGGCGATGGCGGTTGGCAAGGAAGTAGTCCATTGCCATTTCGAGACGCTGCTGCCCGGACTGGAGCTGGCGCAGCAGCTCCTGCTGGTTGCGGCTGACAATTTCTGCCGCGGCGGAAGGCGTTGGCGCGCGCAGGTCGGCAACAAAGTCGGCGATAGTGACGTCGGTCTCATGGCCTACGGCGCTGACGATGGGAATAGGGCTGGCGAAAATCGCCCGCGCCACCCGCTCGTCGTTAAAGCTCCATAGATCTTCCAGCGAACCGCCGCCGCGTCCGACAATCAGCACATCGCACTCATGGCGCGCGTTGGCCAGTTCAATGGCGCGAACGATCTGCCCCGGCGCATCTTCACCCTGTACGGCGGTCGGGTAGATAACGACCGGCAGGGAAGGATCGCGGCGCTTGAGCACGTGCAAAATATCGTGCAGCGCAGCGCCGGTTTTAGAGGTAATAACGCCAATGCAGTGCGCGGGGGAGGGGAGCGCTTTTTTATGCTGCTGATCGAACAAGCCTTCCGCGGCCAGCGCTGCCTTGAGCTGTTCATACTTCTGCTGCAGCAGACCTTCGCCCGCCGGCTGCATGCTTTCGACGATAATTTGATAATCGCCGCGCGGCTCGTAAAGCGTGATATTAGCGCGTACCAGCACCTGCTGCCCGTGCTGCGGGCGGAAGGTCACGCGGCGGTTGCTGTTGCGGAACATCGCGCAGCGCACCTGGGCGTTATCGTCCTTTAAGGTGAAGTACCAGTGACCAGAAGAGGGTTGGCTGAAGTTTGAAATTTCGCCGCTAATCCACACCTGGCCCATTTCACGTTCCAGCAGCAGTCGAACCGACTGATTGAGGCGGCTAACCGTGTAAATTGAGGGGGATTGAGATGGCAACATGTGAGCAAGATCAAATTTTAAATCAGCAGGTTATTCAATCGATAGTAACCTGCTGGGAGGGGATCGCAAGTATTATTTGCAAAAAAGGGTAGATGCAATCGGTTACGCTCTGTATAATGCCACGGCAATATTTATCCACCCTGGTCGAGATATTGCCCATGCTACGTATCGCTAAAGAAGCCCTGACGTTTGACGACGTCCTCCTCGTTCCCGCTCACTCAACCGTTCTGCCAAATACCGCCGATCTCAGCACTCAGCTGACGAAAACCATTCGTCTGAATATTCCTATGCTTTCCGCTGCAATGGATACCGTGACTGAAGCGCGTCTGGCAATTGCCCTGGCACAGGAAGGCGGCATCGGCTTTATTCATAAAAACATGTCTATTGAACGCCAGGCTGAAGAAGTAAGGCGCGTGAAAAAGCATGAATCCGGCGTGGTGACCGACCCGCAGACCGTCCTGCCAACCACCACCCTGCGCGAAGTCAAAGTACTGACCGAACGCAACGGTTTTGCTGGCTATCCGGTGGTGACCGAAGACAACGAGCTGGTCGGCATTATCACCGGTCGCGATGTGCGTTTCGTCACCGACCTGAATCAGCCGGTGAGCGTTTATATGACGCCTAAAGAGCGTCTGGTGACCGTTCGCGAAGGCGAAAGCCGCGAAGTGGTCTTTGCCAAAATGCATGAGAAACGCGTTGAGAAAGCGCTGGTTGTGGATGACAGCTTCCATCTTCTCGGCATGATCACCGTTAAAGATTTCCAGAAAGCAGAACGTAAACCGAACGCCTGTAAAGATGAGCAGGGTCGCCTGCGCGTTGGCGCGGCGGTTGGCGCGGGCGCGGGCAACGAAGAGCGCGTTGATGCGCTGGTTGCCGCGGGCGTAGATATTCTGCTGATCGACTCCTCTCACGGCCACTCTGAAGGCGTATTGCAGCGTATTCGCGATACTCGCGCTAAATACCCTGACCTGCAAATCATCGGCGGCAACGTGGCGACCGGTGCGGGCGCTCGCGCGCTGGCGGAAGCCGGCTGCAGCGCGGTGAAAGTGGGTATCGGCCCTGGCTCCATCTGTACGACCCGTATCGTGACCGGCGTGGGCGTTCCGCAGATCACCGCCGTTTCCGACGCGGTTGAAGCGCTGGAAGGCACGGGTATCCCGGTTATCGCCGACGGCGGTATCCGTTTCTCCGGCGATATCGCGAAAGCGATTGCCGCGGGCGCGGCCGCCGTCATGGTCGGTTCGATGCTGGCGGGTACCGAAGAGTCTCCGGGCGAAATCGAACTCTATCAGGGCCGTTCTTACAAGTCTTACCGCGGTATGGGTTCCCTGGGCGCGATGTCTAAAGGTTCCTCCGATCGCTACTTCCAGACCGATAACGCCGCCGACAAACTGGTGCCGGAAGGTATCGAAGGTCGCGTCGCCTATAAAGGGCGTCTGAAAGAGATTATTCACCAGCAGATGGGCGGCCTGCGCTCCTGTATGGGTCTGACCGGTTGTGGTACCATCGACACCCTGCGGACCAAAGCGGAATTCGTGCGCATCAGCGGCGCGGGTATCCAGGAGAGCCACGTTCACGACGTGACCATCACTAAGGAATCCCCGAACTACCGCATGGGCTCCTGATTTTCATCGCCCGGCCACGCGCCGGGCGATTTATTTAACCTGTATCACTTGCCTCGGAATTATCGTCAATGACGGATAACATTCATAAACATCGTATTCTTATCCTGGACTTCGGTTCTCAGTACACCCAGCTGGTTGCGCGTCGCGTTCGTGAATTAGGTGTCTATTGCGAACTGTGGGCATGGGACGTGACTGAAGCTCAAATTCGTGAGTTTAATCCTAACGGCATTATTCTTTCCGGCGGCCCGGAAAGCACCACCGAGGATAACAGCCCGCGCGCGCCGCAGTATGTCTTCGAAGCCGGCGTGCCGGTTTTCGGCGTATGCTACGGCATGCAGACCATGGCGATGCAGCTGGGCGGACACGTTGAAGCGTCTAATGAGCGTGAGTTTGGCTATGCCCAGGTTGAGGTTCAAACCGATAGCGCCCTGATCCACGGTATTGAAGATGCGCTGAGCGCGGATGGTAAGCCGATGCTGGACGTCTGGATGAGCCACGGCGACAAAGTCACCGCCATCCCGTCTGACTTCGTCACCGTTGCCAGCACCGAAACCTGCCCGTTCGCCATTATGGCTAACGAAGAGAAGCGCTTCTACGGCGTGCAGTTCCACCCGGAAGTGACCCACACCCGTCAGGGGCTGCGCATGCTGGAGCGTTTCGTACGCGATATCTGCCAGTGTGAGGCGCTATGGACGCCAGCCAAAATTATCGACGATGCTATTGAGCGCATTCGTCAGCAGGTTGGCGACGATAAAGTGATCCTCGGCCTCTCCGGCGGCGTGGATTCTTCCGTGACCGCCATGCTGCTGCACCGCGCCATCGGCAAAAATCTGACCTGCGTCTTCGTGGATAACGGTCTGCTGCGTCTGAACGAAGCCCAGCAGGTTATGGACATGTTCGGCGACCGTTTCGGCCTGAATATCGTTCACGTTGAAGGCGAGGCGCGTTTCCTGTCTGCGCTGGCGGGGGAAAACGATCCGGAAGCGAAGCGTAAAATCATCGGTCGCGTGTTCGTGGAAGTGTTTGACGAAGAAGCGCTGAAGCTGGAAGACGTTAAATGGCTGGCGCAGGGCACGATCTACCCTGACGTCATCGAATCCGCCGCTTCCGCAACCGGTAAGGCGCACGTCATCAAATCTCACCACAACGTGGGCGGCCTGCCGAAAGAGATGAAGATGGGCCTCGTTGAGCCGCTGCGCGAGCTGTTCAAAGATGAAGTGCGTAAGATTGGCCTCGAGCTGGGTCTGCCGTACGACATGCTGTACCGTCACCCGTTCCCGGGCCCGGGTCTGGGCGTGCGCGTGCTGGGCGAAGTGAAGAAAGAGTACTGCGACCTGCTGCGTCGCGCGGACGCAATTTTCATCGAAGAGCTGCACAAAGCTGACCTGTACAACAAAGTGAGCCAGGCGTTCACCGTGTTCCTGCCGGTTCGCTCCGTCGGCGTCATGGGCGATGGCCGTAAGTACGACTGGGTGGTCTCCCTGCGTGCCGTCGAAACCATCGACTTTATGACCGCGCACTGGGCGCACCTGCCGTATGATTTCTTAGGCCGCGTGTCCAACCGCATCATCAATGAAGTCAACGGTATTTCCCGCGTGGTGTATGACATCAGCGGTAAGCCGCCGGCGACCATTGAGTGGGAATAAAATTTATTCTTTGTGTTAATTGAATAAAATAATGCCATTAGTGATTGACGTCATTAATGGCATTTTTTATAAGAATTACCGTAACTTACGGCATCCTCTAAAACGATGAATACGGTTTGTCTTACCGATAAATCAAAGTCACCGGATTCATACTGTTAGCCCCGTTCTTCAATCTCCGCGGGCGTCTTCTCACGGTGATCCCATGCAATTGACATCGCCAGGCCGAAAACCACCAGCGCCAGCGCGGCAGAAACCGCTAAACTGCCCCTCATCCCAAGATGATGATTCAGCCACGCGTAGACAAACGGCGAGGCGGCGGCCAGCAGCTGCGCGGGAATCAACAGAATGCCGGTTCGCCGGGCATAATCCTCCGCGGCGAAAAGCTGCAGCGGCAGGGTGGCTTTAAATACGGTCGTCAGGCCGTTGATCGCGCCGTAACCCAGTACAAATCCGCCGGCCGCCCAGGAGAGATAAGACCCGCTCAGACCGAGCGCAAAGCAGAGCGGCATCACCAGGGTGGTCAATAGCGTTAACCTTAACGGCGTAAGGGCGGAACCGGACGCTACTTCGAGAAAGCGCGCGCCGGTTTGCCCAATCCCCCACAGCATTCCCACTGCGACAGGCAGCCCGACGCTGGCGATAAACTCCGGGAGATGCGTCGAGGTACCGTTGGAAACGAAGGTCACCAGCGCAATCAGCGACGCGTAGAGCAGGGCGGAGCGCTTATCGCGGCCGGAGAGCCGCTGGCGTTTAATTGTCCGCCGGGGGGAGGGCAATTTATGATTTGGCATTTTCCACAGCAGCATAGCGCTAAGCAGGCCGAACAGGGCATAGATCAGCAGCGCATGCCGCCAGTTCATCTGCGTCAGCAACCCTGCCCCGAGCGGCCAGAACAGAGCCGAAGCCAGCCCTCCGGCCAGCGTCACGCGCGAGATGGTGAGTCTGGCGCTTTGCCCATAACTATTCACCAGCGCGGCGAACAGCGCGTCATAGAGCGCCAGGCGCATGCCGACTCCGGTCAGGGCCCAGGCGGCAAACCAGGCCGACAGGCTATGAACGTAAGCCATGATCAGGCAGCCTGCTGAAATCATCAGCGTACCTGTGACCACTATCCGTTGGCCGCCAAAGTGGGCCAGTAGCCGGGCGACAAACGGGGAGAGCATCGCCATCATCAGCATGGCGATAGTCAGGCCAAAGTAGATTTCCGTTGCGGCCCAGCCGGTTTCATGGGCGATAGCCCTGGCGAAAGTGCCGGGCATATAAAACGATATGCCCCAATTAATCAGTTGGTTGCACCCGGCGGCAAGCGTGACAAAGCCCGGCGCGGAGAGTGATTTTGTAGGTGTATCCATGATCGTCCATTTTGTTACGCTGTTGTCGCAGCATACCCTGCACGCTATTGTGGAGGCAGGCCGGTCCATTTATGACCCTTATAAGAGAAACTTTGTGATGACGACGCTCAATCTGGGAAATCTGGCGACGTTCCGCCTGGTGGTACAGCGCGGAAGCTTCTCAGCCGCAGCTGACCTGCTAGGGCTGTCGCAGCCAGCGGTAAGCCTACAGGTACGTCAGCTGGAACAATTTCTGCAGACCAGACTGCTGGAGCGCACCGGGCGGGGCATTAAGGCGACGGCGGCCGGAATCGCCTTGCTGGCGCATAGCGATCGAATTGAGCAGGCGGTGAGCGCAGCGGTGCAATCGGTTAGCGAATTCAACCGGGAAATTAGCGGTTCGGTGACGCTGGGGAGCGGGGCAACCGCCTGTATCCATCTGTTACCTTCGCTGTTGCAGAAGCTGCATCAGGATCATCCTCTGCTGACGGTGAAGGTCACGGTCGGCAATACGCTGGAAGTGGTTCGGGCTATCGAAGAGAATCGGCTCGATCTCGGGCTTTGTACGCTGCCGGCGAACGGACGCAGCCTGGCGGTAACGCCGGTATTAGATGAAGAGTTTGTCTGTATTTTTAGCGATGGACAGGACGAGCCGCCCTTGCCGCTGACGCCAGAAATACTCCAATCCTTGCCGTTAATTGCCTTTGAAGCGGGAAGTGGAACCCGGGATCTGATTGATGGCTGGTTTCGTCATGATGGACTGATGGTTGTGCCCGTCATGCAGTTAGGCAGCATTGAGGCAATTAAGCGTATGGTGCGCGCGGGACTGGGGTACAGCATTGTGCCGCGTATGGCGGTAGAGCATCCGCAGGATCGCATCGGCCTGAATGTGCAATCGTTGACTCCGCTGCTGTATCGCCAGCTCGGTGTCGTCATGCGCCAGGATAAAATCATCAGCAAAGGCATTGCTGAAGTGCTGCGTTTGCTACCTCAAATCGGTTGCTGAACGCGGTACGCAGCGCTTACTTTTGCACAGGCGTTTTCAGCGAGTCGGAAGGATCAACGGTGATGGTGGATTGTTGCGACTGCTTTTTATCCTGATGATGATACCAGGCACCGATGGAGGAGTAGACAAAGCGTCCAAAGAAGAAGATAAAGCTGATAAGCAGTACGATACGGGTCATGCGACGGTTAAATCGATGTCGTTTACGCATACTGGGTGCCTGACTCACAAAAGGTTCCTTAAAGTATACCCAAAAGATGGGCGATGTGCGTATTAAGGCACAGTAAAGCGGAAGGGTCAATTGATGAGGATGTAAAAATCCCAGGGATAAAACATTAATTAATGTTATATAAGATAATCCTCGTATTTACATGCTTTCTGCTTATCGCAGATTGATGTTAAAAAAAAGGCATTATTAATATTAGCCTCGAGATTTCTTGATTTATATCAATCGTCTATTTTTTCCGACAACTAAAATCACCAGCCAGTTCCGCGTTGTTATTCCTTGCGCGATAATGAAGGTTGGTTGGATGCCCGCCTGAATATACCCTGCAGGATTTAGGGTTATCCGTAGAGCATCTATGAAAATAATTAAACTGTACAGGCAATATCGGGATAAATGGTGGGCGTTGCCGCTGATCTTGTCTGTTCTTTTACTCCCTCTGGCAAGATGGGCTAACACCGATGCATTACTCGATGGTAATGAAGTTTATCTTTACTATTTACCCCTGGCGTTAGTACTGAGCCTGATGCTGTTTTTCGGCTGGGCCGCTTTGCCGGGAATCGTTCTCGGTTTGTTGCTTACCATTACGCGCGGCATGACGCTGGAAGATTCCATCGGCGTGATTTTTCATTTTCTTATTCCGACGGTTCTTTCCTGGGGCGGGTATCGCGTTTTTGTCCCGCGCAGGCAGCAAATCTCGCATGGCAATGTGAGACTGATGCCTCAGAGATTGGTCTGGCAGATGCTGCTGCCATCGCTGATCTTTCTTGTTCTTTCCCAACTCGCTGAGTACCTTGGAATTCATCCCCGCGCTACTGGGTTGATTGGTGTTAATCCCTTAAGCTTGCGTTCGCTTATCACCTTTCAGGCCCTTATGGCTGGGTGCTTGACCGGCGTGCCGTTATGCTATTTTCTTATTCGAATTATCCGCAACCCTCTCTATATTCGAGGGTTTGTTTCTCAGATTCGCCTGCAGATCGATCCAAAAATAAAACGCTTAGAATTTATTTTATGGGCGGCAGTGCTGATCATTTTATTGGTGCTGCTATTAATGCCGTTGAATAGTACGAGCACTATTTTTAGCACAAATTATACCTTGTCTTTACTTATGCCAGTGATGCTTTGGGGCGCTATGCGCTTTGGTTATCGCTTCATTTCATTGGTCTGGTCTCCTGTTTTAATTGTTATAATTCACTTTCATAATCAATATCTCCCACATTCACCGATTTACAACAATCAGCTGGCTATTACCTCCTCCAGCTATCTGGTGTTTTCATTTATTATCGCCTATATGGCGATGCTGGCGACGCAGCAGAGAATTTTTTATGCGCGCATGCGCAGGATGGCCTTCATGGATCCGGTTGTACGCTTGCCCAATATTCGGGCGCTGAGCCGGGCGTTAAATAAATCCTCCTGGTCAGTGTTGTGCTTCTTACGCATTCCTGAGCTGGAAATATTAGGCCGCCATTACGGCGTTCTGTTGCGTATCCAGTACAAGCAGCTGCTGGCCGAGTCACTCAGCGAGCTATTGCAGAGTGGGGAGGATATCTATCAGATGGCCGGGCATGAGCTGGTAGTCCATCTGAACAGCGAAGAGCATCAGCAGCGAATCCCCCTGCTTTATGAGCATCTCAAAAAGTTTCGTTTTGTCTGGAATGGCATGCCTTTGCAGCCACCCGTGGGGTTCAGCTATTGCAACGTTCGCTCTCCGGTGATTCATCTGCATTTACTGCTGGGTGAACTCAGCAGCGCGGCCGACCTTTCCCTCGCCACCGGCAGTCCTGAAAATTTACAGCGTCGCGGAGCCATCAATACGCAACAGGAGCTGAAAGACAAAGTCACTATAATGAATCAGCTGGTGAAGGCGCTGGAGCAGGATCGCTTCATGCTGATGGCGCAACCCATTGTCGGCATCCGGGGGGATAGCTACCACGAAGTTCTGCTCAGGATGCTGAACGACGATGATGAAGTCATCATGCCGGATACCTTTTTACCGGTGGCGCACGAGTTTGGACTGTCGGCGCGTATTGATAGCTGGGTCCTTGAACATACGCTCATCTTTATGGACAAGCGGCGCAAAAAGCTTCCGGGAATGCGTCTGGCGATAAATATCTCACCTTTTTCTGTGAGTAACAGCCATTTCCATCAGCAGGTAAAAACGCTGCTGGAGCATTATGACATCGAACCCTGGCAGATTATTTTTGAGCTGACGGAGAACCATTCGCTGACCAATCCCGAACAAGCGCGGAAAACCCTCGCGCAGCTTCAGGACCTGGGCTGTCGGGTCGCGATTGATGATTTTGGCACCGGCTATGCCAGCTACGCGCGGCTGAAAACGATGAATGCGGATCTGCTGAAAATTGACGGCAGTTTTATTCGTAACCTGGTGACCAGTAGTCTGGACTATCAGGCCGTTGCCTCTATTTGCCTTCTTGCGAGGATGAAAAATATGCAGGTGGTGGCTGAATATGTCGAAACGCCAGAGATTCGTCAGGCCGTGGTTTCACTGGGGATTGATTACATGCAGGGCTATGATATCGGCAAACCGGCCCCGCTTGAGGCGTTGGTTGAGGATGAATAAACGAATGGGCCGGAAAGTCCGGCCCATATGAGTGAAGCTAGCTTGTCGCGTCAGGCTTCTCTTCTTCGCTGATTTTCAGCCACCAGTCAGGCACGCCTTCCCAGTACTCCTGCTCTTTTTCCAGATCGAGTAATACCAGCGCATTCTGGCTAAACCAGTCATGCGGGAAGGTCAGCGTCCAGTGGTTCGCCTCGGTTTTCAGCGTAAGGGTTGGCGGCGTGGTCGTCGCCTGTCGCTGGTTATTCAGCAGCACCCCAAGGCGCAGCAGCTGTATTAACGGCAGAAACTGCTTTTTCTTAAACAGCGTGAAACGCGGTAAATCATCCAGCTTAATCGCTTTACGGTGATAGCGCACTAAGGTGGCCATCAGCATCTGCTGTTCCTGATTAAAGCCCGGCAGATCGCTGTTTTGCAGGATATAAGCCGAATGACGGTGCATGCCGCTGTGGTTAATATTTAAGCCGACTTCATGCAGCATCGTCGCCCATTTCAGCAGCGCCGCCAGATGAGGGTTCGCAAGCTTAGGGTTCTGCTCCTGCCATTGCTCAAAAATATGCGTGGTGGTCTCCAGTACCCGACGCGCCTGCTCGCGGTCGATATTGTACTGGTTCGCCAGGCTTTGCGCGGTGCGGCTACGGATATCCTGGTGACGGAAACGTCCTTCCATCTCGTACAGTACGCCTTCGCGCAGCGCGCCGTCGGATAAGCGCAGCTCTTTAATCGCCAGCGCGTCAAACACCCCGCAGAGAATCGCCAGGCCGGGCGCAAAAACGGCTTTACGATCTTCCGAGAGCCCGGGCAGGCTCAGCGAGTCGAAGTTTTTATACTTCAGCAGCTCTTCGACCAGCATCTCGAGGCGCTCGGGAGTGATGAACCCGTCTTTCTCGCCCATGGCCACCAGCACTTCGTG
This sequence comes from Klebsiella grimontii, assembly GCF_900200035.1. Classification (GTDB taxonomy): domain Bacteria; phylum Pseudomonadota; class Gammaproteobacteria; order Enterobacterales; family Enterobacteriaceae; genus Klebsiella; species Klebsiella grimontii. Next base: position 410,722 of record NZ_FZTC01000022.1, on the reverse strand, counting down.
GGCGGCTTTAATGGTGCCCGACGCGCCGAGGGCGACGTTCCACCCCTGGATGCGGAACTGCCACGCCAGGGTTTCCAGCTTTTGCACGGCCGACAGACGCGCGCGCTGGAAATTCTCTTTGTTGATGACGCCGCCAGCAAAGTAGGCCTGAGAGAAGCTCACGCAGCCCATACGGCGGCTTTCCACCAGGCGAGGCTCGAAATCCTCGCCGATCACCAGCTCGGTAGAGCCGCCGCCGATATCGATGACCAGCTTACGGCCTCGCTCCGGCTGCGTATGCTCCACGCCCATGAAAATCAGACGCGCTTCCTCGTTGCCGGGGATGATTTCAATGGGGTAGGGGATGACCTGCTCCGCGCGCTTGAGGAACTCTGCGGCGTTTGTCGCCTGGCGCAGCGTGTGCGTGCCGACGATGCACACGCTTGACGGGTCAAAACCCTGCAGGCGCTCGGCGAACAGCGACAGGCAGTTCAGCCCGCGCGTCATAGCCTCTTCGCTCAGTACAGAGTTTTCATCCAGACCGTCGGCCAGATGTACGCGCTGTTTCAGACGACCGATGATCTGCATTGCCCCGTCAACGACGCGGGCGATCACCATATGAAAACTGTTCGAACCGAGGTCGACCGCAGCGAACTCCTGCGGCCGAGGGGCATTATCGTTTATTGGCATAGGTTAGTCGGGCTGTTCAAGTGATTTGAGGTAGTCGTATATCGCCATCTGTGCACGGACTTTACGGCGATTGCCGCGCGGCACGTAGCGATTGCTCAGTTCTTTATCAAGATAGCGCGCTTTCACCGTATCGTTGAAGAGGAGATCGAAAATATCCAGCACCCGCTGTTTCAGCCGCGGATCCAGCAGCGGCGCGGCAACTTCGATACGATAGTCAATATTGCGCGTCATCCAGTCCGCCGACGATAGCCAAACCTGCTTATCGCCGCCGTTTTCAAAGCAATAAACCCGGTCATGCTCAAGGAAACGGTCAACAATGCTGGTCACGCGAATGTTTTCGCTGATGCCTTCGAGGCCGGGGATCAGCGAGCACATGCCGCGAATAAGTAAATTAACCGGCACGCCGGAGCTAGACGCGGCATAGAGACGGTCTACCAGGCCTTTATCGACGAGGTTGTTCAGCTTCAGCATGATCCCCGACGGCTGGCCATTCTGCGCGTTGGCTATTTCGCGATCGATCATCTCATAAAGCAGGCGACGCGAGTTTTGTGGCGACACCAGCAGATAATCGAAGCTGACCGGGCGGTAGGGGTTTTCAATAAAGTTAAATACCCGGCGGACTTCATTGGTGATGCGCGCATCGGCGGTCAGCAGCGAGTAGTCGGTGTAAAGCCGCGCGGTTTTTTCGTTGAAGTTTCCGGTACCGATATGCGCATAGCGAACGACTTCATCGCCCTCTTTTCGCGAAACCAGGAACAGCTTGGCGTGGATCTTGAGGCCCGGCGCGGAGAAGATAACGTGCACGCCGGCTTCGGTCAGGCGCTTAGCCCAATGAATATTGGCTTCTTCATCGAAACGCGCCTGCAGCTCCACGACCACCGTCACTTTCTTACCGTTGTGGGCGGCATGAATCATCGAATCGATAATCCGTGAATCTTTCGCGACGCGGTAGATGTTGATTTTGATAGCCAGCACGCTTGGGTCGAAAGAGGCCTGGCGCAGCAGCTCAAGGACGTGTTCAAACGTATGGTACGGGTAGTACAGCAGCACGTCACGTTCGCGAATCGCGTCAAAGCCGTTACGGAATTTATCGAACCACAGATGGCGCAGACGCGGCATCGGTTTATTGACCAGATTAGCTTTGCCGACGTTCGGGAAGCCGATAAAGTCTTTAAAGTTGTGGTAACGACCGCCCGGCAGCATCGAATCGTAGTTGGAGATGGAGAGCTTATCGCGCAGCATTTCGACCATTGCGTCCGGCATGTCGCGCTGATAAACGAAGCGCACCGGCTCGGCGGTCAGACGCTGTTTCAGGCTGGAGGACATCAGCTCCATCAGGCTCGATTCCATCTCGTGCACCAGATCGTATTCGGCGTCACGGGTCATTTTCATCGAGTAGGCGTTCAGCGCGTCGTAATCGAAAAAGCCCTTGAAGATATCATCCAGGCAGTATCGCAGGATATTATCTAGCAAAATCATTGGCTTGCGTCGGCGAGGCGCTTCCGGCGGCAGGTTCACAAAACGCGGCACCTTGTCAGACGGAATCTCCAGCAGCGCGTAATTGATGGTATCCCCGCGAATAATTTCGACGGCCAGGTAGGTGTAATCATCCTTCAGAAACTGCACCAGATCCGTTTCGCGATTAATCAGAATTGGCGTGATGTGCTGACGAAGATACAGCTTGAAGTAGTTACGCAGCCAGGACTGCTGGTTGACGGAGAGCTGGCGTTCGTTGATCAGGAAAATCTGGTTACGCGCCATTTCCAGCAGCAGCTCGTTGTATAAGCCGTCAAATTCCTGATCGGCCTTAAGCACGCGAGCCTGGATTTTGCCTAGCAGGTGACGAGAGTGGGCGGTACTGCCTTGTTCTTCGCTAATGATGATGCGGCGCTTAAGTTCGGCGAACCGCACTTTATAGAATTCATCGAGGTTGTTGGAGTAAATTCCCAAAAAGCGCATGCGCTCAATCAGCGGGTTGCTTTTGTCCGCCGCTTCCTGAAGTACGCGTTCGTTAAAGGACAACCAGCTGAGTTCTTTTTCGATGTATAGCTTTTCCTGGCCCATTACAGCTCACACTCCGGTTGATGTATGTTGCTTTTTCATTATGGCGAGCTTTGCCACTGAATGTCCAATTATGTCAAAGAAGTATGACTGTTTTCTTGCAGTATATAGCGAAGAAAAACAGACGATTTTCACGACATACGTTATGGTCAAGGCAAGGTGAGATTCAGGAGCAAAACCATGTGGGAGACGCGGGCGTTAGAACTGAATAATCAGGATATATGGAACTGGTCATCGGTATGCAATCTGGTCAGGTATGCCTCTCAGCACGGCTTTAATACTATCGTGGTGGGGCAGGCAGATCTCTTCGGTAAGCTGGTGTCCCCGAAGGGATATACGCCTTTTCACTATAACGATAGCGTTTCCAGTCAGCAGCGAGCGCGCTGTGTCTACCTTAATCGTCTCGCCATGTATTGCCGCGAGCAGGGGCTGCGATTTTATTTACAGGCGAAAGAGCTGGGGTTCCCAACGGAATTGCTGTTGTCGCATAAGTATCTGCTGGATAACCAGCAAGGGATCCTTTTTGATGTCGATTTCTGGAGCCGCTGGCTGACAGACAAAATTCGCGGCGTTTGTCAGGGAATTCCAGCGTTAACGGGGTTAATTATTGCGCTTTCCAGCACCGATGGTTTATTGCCGATTACGCGTCCTAAATGGGATATAAACGCCAGGGATGAGCCTGAAAATGCCCGGCAACCGTCGCAAAGCTTTGTGCTCTATCGCCGTTGTTTTCAGGCGCTGAGCCAGGTGGTTAGCGCGCAAAATAAACATCTGGTTTTACGGGTTTTCCCTGCAAGTAATGATGATCTTGGCACCGTTCTCGATGCTATCGAGCCGCTTCCGCCAACCGTTTCGGTATCGATCAAGTTAACGCCAGAACGTTTCTGGCCAGCATTTCCAAATAATCCCGCGCTGCTTCAGGTCACTCTGCGCGACGTCTGGGTTGATATTGATTTAGCCGGCGAAGAGGTGGGTTGGGGCGTTATGCCTTTCTTGCGCATCGATGAGTTAAAAGGCCGACTGCTGTGGTGCCAAAGCGCGAATCCCAGAATCACCGGTGCGATATGCAAAACCAGTTGGGAGAGCGTTGATAACCACTGGATACCGGAAACGTTAAGCGAATGCAATTTGTTTGCCTGTAGCCAGCTGTTAGGTCATGGCGCGGGAAAGACCCAGGAGCAGCTGTTGGATCTCTGGCTGGCTGAGCGTTACGGCTGGTGCCCCGATGTTTCAGTCGCCCGCCGTTTTCAGCAGCTACTGGAGCAGGCAACGGAGCTGCTTTACCAGGCGATTTACGTCCGCGATCACGTTTTTCACCGCCATAGTCAGCTACCGGAAAGCTATGGTCAGGCCGTATGGAGTTTGTACAGCCAGCTGGCGCGCGATCACTGGCTGCCGGGGTCGGCCCAGGACATCCACTTCACGCGTGACGATCCGCAAAAATCGATGGAAAACCTCACGCGAATTGCGCAAGAGAAGGATGAGGTCGCGGCAGAGGCCCTGAAACTATGCGCGCAGGCGCTGGAGTTTGCCGAGAATGCCGCGTTTCCCGCGGCGCTCTATCGGCTCTGGCAGAATGAATGGCGAGGGCTGGCGCTCTACTGTCAGCTGTTCACGCATGCGCAGAAGGCTTTTTTTACGCTGCATTTTGCTCGTGAGGTGGAGAATAGCTGGAGTATGAGAGAAATCTGCCATATCAACGTGCAGGCGTTGTATCAGGGGGCATCCGAAATGGAGATGCTTTGCCAGCAGATGCGCGAAGCATCGCCTGGGTTTCATATTATGTTCGATGCGGGTCGGGTTCGTAGCCTGGCTGATAGCCTGAGCAGCGAACTGTCGGCGCTCAGGCATTAGGTATTACCGCGTGCGGTATAAAGCCTCGACCAGGCTGAGTATCGCCAGCGCCTGGCCATATGGCATCGCGGTCAGGGGGATCCGCCGGTAATGGTCAAGATCGTGTCCCATTGCCGTGCCAAATGAGACCTGGGTTAATTCCCCCTCCGGCGAGATATGCTCAATAATGCCTGCAATTGCTCGTTCGGCAACGGGCAGATAGCGGTCGTCGAGGTAGCCGAGACGTATCGCTTTCAGGATACCGGCTGCGAATCCCCCCGTTGCTGAGGCTTCAGCGTAGCTTGTGGCATCATCTAATAGCGTCGGCCATAGCCCGTTTTCACATTGACAGCGGGCGAGGGCGGATACCTGGCCCTGCAGGATGTTACAGAGCTGGCGATAGAAGGCGTCATGCTCATCAAGATTGAGCATTTCCAGCAGTTCAGGAATCGCCAATGTTATCCAGCTATTACCGCGAGCCCATAGCGCCCCGGCAAAATGGTGCCTGCCGTTGAAGTTCCAGCCGTGAAACCATAAACCGCTTTTTCTGTCCGTAAGGTAGTGAAGGTGCTGTAGAAATTGAAATTTTGCTTCTTCTACCCAGTAAGGTTTTTGTAATAAAAGCCCAAGCCTGGCCAGAGGCAGAACCGCCATCATCAAGGTGTCATCCCAGATTTGCTGATAATGCGCGTTTTCGTAGGTGACATGCTGCATGCAGCCTTCATCAGTACGTGGAATCTGACGATAAAGTGCATCTCCCCAGACTTCCAGATACGCGCGCCATTCGTGACGAGCGTCCTGCTGGTAGCGACCGGCAAGCGTCAAAAAAGGGATCGCGGTGTTAATATTTTTCTCCGGCGTTCCTTCGGCGAAGCGGGCGCTGAACCAGTCGTCAATAATCTGCCTGGCGCGAGACGATCCGGTAAGTTCATGGTAGCGGTAGAGACCAAACAAGCCGATGCCATGTGTCCATTCCCATCCCGCCCAGCCTTTTGTGTCAATCACGCGCCCGTCAGGCAGGCGCTGCAGGAATTGACCGCTGTCATCCTGAATAGCGGTGAAGCTATCGATCAGTTTTTCGATAAGAAGGATGAGTTCAGGATGGCTTATTTTCTGCGACATAGTGATTCCCTTGTGTTGTCGTTTCAGCAATGTGCTGCCAGTGGGTATTCATATGCGGATGTCCGGTAAGCAGCTCTACGGTTTGTCGTACCTGCGTTGATGCATCTTCTGGTTTACCGCCAGACCGCAGACGCTCTAGCTCGCAGGTCAGCGTCTGATGACACTCCTGGCTTAGACGAAAGCGAAACGCGCCGTACATCGCCAGCAGAGTGAGTAAACCCGGTCCGATAAGGAATACCCACCAGATGCCGTTTAGCGCGGCGGCATCTTGCGATTCAGCGCCTTTGGTAAAGCCAAACGCCTCCAGCGCCAGTCCGACAATAAACAGGGCTAGCGCCTGGGAAAATTTGCGCGTTAGCATCATGACGCCCGCGTAAATGCCTTCACGTCTGACGCCGGTATAAGCTTCATCCACATCAGGTAAAAAGTTGTAGACGTTCCATGGGATAAGATAGGTTCCGCCGCGTGCGATACCCATCACGATGGCTCCACCCAATAAGAGCCATGACAAATGACTTATGGAGGCGGAAAGCTGGCTGAACCACAATAAGGCGCACATAATCAATCCAATCGCCAATTTGTAGGCGTTGCCGTTGCCGATGCGAATACAAAGCCAGGTAAAGAAAGGGATGGCAAAAAATTGAAATAGCGTCATCAGGCTCATTGCCTGGGAAGCTAAGGATGCGCCGACCTGAAGTACGTAGGTGAGATAGTGCATAAACAGCGAGCCGAAAATATCCAGGGCGACGGCTCCGCCCACGTACATCATGATGTGAATGCGAAAAGTACGTAAACGGAAAGTTGAAGCCATCTCTCGATACAGCGAGATAAGTGTTTTTCCCATCCCGCGCTGAGCCGAAGGCGGCGGCAGATTCTCCCGCTCCCAGGTTCCCCGCCAAACGAAGATCCACGGTAGGGCGAAGAGTACGGAAAAGACCAGGCCGATATATAAAAATGCCTGCGATTTATCGGCGACGTGCGCCAAAATTTGTCCTGGGATAAGTGCAGATAAAAACGCTGTCGCCTGGGCAAATAGCATCCGCGCGCCAGACATTTTTGAACGCAGATCGTAACGCGATGTCATCTCCGCGGGCAGCGTATCGTAGGGCACCATCAAGAGAGTAAAAACGGTGCTGAATAACAAATAAGTGCCAAGATACCAGGCATAGCCAAAACCGCTTACCCACATCAGGGCAAAGCAAAAAGAGAGCGGCGCGCCGATAATAAAGAATAGTCGGCGTCGCCCCCAGCGCGTGCGAATATTGTCGGTGATATAACCCATGATCGGGTCGGTGATGCCATCCCAAATTTTTGCGATCGCAAAGATGGATGCGGCGGCGGCGGGAGAAAGACCCGCCACTTCAATATAAAAATAAAGCAGCCAAAGCCCGGTGATCGTCATTGCGCCGCTGCCGAAGATATCGCCCATCCCCCAGCAGAGAATATTGCGTGTTTTTACTTCCCGTGGTGCCGTTACTGTCCTCGTCATTTTTCCTGTCTCTTCTGTCAGTAAAGAGGAAGTAGCACAGTAAAAGAGGTGAAAATTTTGCGGAATCGTCATCAAGTCGCTTTTGTTAAGAACTGAGAGCGAGGCGTTGAAAGCGGATTAAATGAAATAAATAGCGTGATATGGCCAGCAGTATTCGCACGGGCGAAAAAATGAAATGTGATGTCTATCGCTATTTCTGCGGAAGATGGGAGAAGAAATGTGTGCTTAATCACAGATGAACGGCGGGAAAAAAGGGAGTTGTGAGAATGCCGACAGATTACCTATGTCAGGGCTGTTTTGCCCTACGGCGATCGATAATGACTGTGTTCAGATAGCTTTCCCGTTTCATCTCAGGAAAACTTATGAACATTTTTCTTTCAAACTGGCACCCGCACGCAGATGGTATGACTCGCGACACTGAGATTTTTCAAAAAGCGCTGGATACCTTATCGCAAGCGGGCGGCGGTACGCTGGTGGTGGAAAGTGGAAAATATTACCTTGGCGGGTTACGCATGGGGTCAAATACCTGTCTGTGGTTGTCACCCGGTGCGGAACTCATCGTCAGCGATAATTATGCTGACTTCACCCAGGCGGTGGCCTTAAGCCGCGCAGAGTGCTCCGACCGGGCTTTTCTCTATGCCCGGGATGCCGAAAATATCTCGATTTGTGGGGGCGGTACTATTTACGGTAATGCCGATGGTTGGTTCTCCTCATCGGTTGACGATATGGGCTATCGCACGCCCGCCGAACAGCGACCGCGCATCATTCTTCTGGAAAATTGCCAGCGGGTCAGGCTGGAAAATATCCGTGTACACCATGCGCCGATGTGGACCATTCATCTTGTTTCGTGTTCACAGGTGGTGATTGATGGCATTAGCGTTGATAACGATCTGACCATGGCGAATACTGATGCGCTGGATATCGATAGCTGTCAGCAGGTACATATTGCTAATAGTTTTTTTAGTGCGGCGGACGATGCAATTTGTCTGAAAACCACCGATAAACCGGCGGCTATCCAACGACCTTTACGTCAAGTGACAATCGTCAATTGTACCCTGCACTCAAAAAGCTGCGCTTTTAAAATCGGCACGGAAACCTGGCAAGATATTGAAGATATTGTGGTCAGCAATTGCACTATCTTTGATTCGAATCGCGGTATTGGCCTGATTTCACGCGATGGTGGCCGGCTACGAAGAATGCTCTTTACCAGCATGACTTTTGCGTGTGTGGCGGCGCCAGCCTGTCACTGGGGGGAGGCGGACCCGATTTTCCTCTCCGCGCGTCGCAGGCATCCGCAGATCGAGCCCGGTGAGATTACGCAAATCCAGTTTCGCGGGCTTAGCGGAGAATGTGAAGGCGCCATCAATATGCACAGTGAAACCCCAGCCACGATCAATCGAATACGACTTGAGAATATTCAGCTTACCCAGCGGCTGCATCGCCACGGCGGGCAGGGGAATTATGATATTCGTCCGCCTTGTAATCCTCTTTCGCCAACAGGAATGGGTATCGATAACGCCTGGTGCCTCAATCCAGAGACGGGAAAGGCCTGGGGAGTCGAACCCTATCCTGGAGGGCTACCCGTCCTGTTTGCGCAAGGGGTTTCCGATTTGGTCGTCAGAGGACTTGATTGGCAGCGTCCAGTCCCCCTACCGGCAGGCTGGAACACGCAAGCGCTGTGTCTGGAAAAGTGCGAGCGGTCATCGGTGCGGGAAGCCTGAGCCAATGAAAAACGCCTCCAGCGGACGCCAGAGGCGGGAAAGTTTACTCTTCTGCCGCGTATCCCTGCGGCGGAAGAGGAACATTGTCAAGCCAGGCTTCGTTGCCCTCCGCGCGCAGGCGGCCGTCGACAAACCAGCTGATAGCCAGGGGGTAGATATCGTGTTCCTGAGCTTGTACGCGGGCGGTGATGTCGTCTTCGGTATCTTCAGCGAACACCGGTACCTTAGCCTGCAGAACCACCGGGCCTCCGTCCAGTTCGTCAGTGACGAAATGCACCGATGTTCCGTGCTCTTCATCACCATTTTCCAGCGCCTGGCGATGGGTGTGCAGCCCCGGATACTTTGGCAGCAGGGAAGGGTGGATATTCAGCATACGCCCCTGATAGTGGGCGACAAAAGCCGGGCTAAGAATCCGCATGTAGCCGGCCAGCACCACCAGATCCGGCGCGTAAGCATCGATCTCGTGCATCAGCTCGCGGTCAAAGGCTTCCCGGTTGGCAAACTGGCTGGCGGCGAGCGCGTGAGCCGGAATATTGGCCACGCGCGCGCGCTCAAGGCCGAACGCGTCGGCCTTGTTGCTGAAGACTGCACGCAGGGTGCCGTTGATTTTCTTCCGGGCGCAGGCGTCAATGATCGCCTGCAGGTTGCTACCGTTACCGGAAATCAGCACCACGATGTTTTTCATTCAATGACCACACGCTGTTCGGAATCAGAGGCTTTGATATACCCTATTTTCCACGCGCTTTCACCTTTGTCGTTCAGGAAGGCAACGGCTTTATCCGCCGCTTCCGCCGGCAGCGCGATAACCATGCCAACGCCGCAGTTAAAGGTGCGATACATTTCGTGGCTGCTGACGTTACCGGCGGTTTGCAGCCAGTTGAACACGTCCGGCCACTGCCAGGAGGATTCATCGATGACTGCCTGAGTGTTGTCCGGCAGGACGCGCGGGATGTTTTCCCAGAAGCCGCCGCCGGTCAGGTGGGCGATGGCGTGCACGTCGAGGTTGGCAATCAGGTCGAGTACGGATTTCACATAAATGCGGGTCGGCGCCAGCAGATGGTCGGCCAGCGGTTTACCGTTGAGATCGGTGGTTTGCGGGTCAACGCCGCTGACTTCGATAATTTTGCGCACCAGAGAGTAGCCGTTCGAGTGCGGGCCGCTGGAAGCCAGCGCCACCAGCACGTCGCCGTCGGCCACTTTGCTACCGTCGATAATTTCTGATTTTTCTACTACGCCGACGCAGAAACCAGCCACATCATAGTCTTCGCCGTGGTACATGCCCGGCATTTCCGCCGTCTCGCCGCCCACCAGCGCGCAGCCTGACTGCAGGCAGCCTTCAGCGATGCCGCTGATTACGCTCGCCGCGGTATCGACATCCAGTTTGCCGGTGGCGTAGTAATCCAGGAAGAACAGCGGCTCTGCGCCCTGAACCACAAGGTCGTTTACGCACATGGCGACCAGGTCGATACCGATAGTGTCGTGACGCTTCAGGTCCATCGCCAGACGCAGCTTGGTGCCGACGCCGTCGGTGCCGGAGACCAGAACCGGTTCGCGATACTTCTGCGGCAGCGCGCACAGCGCGCCGAATCCGCCCAGTCCACCCATCACTTCCGGGCGACGGGTTTTCTTCACCACGCCCTTAATACGGTCGACGAGAGCGTTGCCTGCATCAATATCCACGCCGGCATCTTTATAGCTGAGAGAGGTTTTATCGGTCACTGCGAAGTCTCCACGCGTTTGCGGTAGCAATAAAAAACGGCGCAATTCTAACAGGGATAGCAAACGTTTGCGAGCCTGCTTTGCAGTCGACGTAAAACGGCCGTTAAGTGCGCAAATTTGATACTGTTCACGAAAATGAAACCGGGTACAGTCTTCTGCTTGCCAGCGTTGCCGGGAATAATCATCATGCCACTGAAACCGGTTTCTTTTGTGCTGCAAGCAGAGAGAAACCGTGAATTTGATGGATTCTGGAGGAAAGCTGAGGATGAAAATTGCCGCATTTGATATCGGTGGCACGGCGTTAAAAATGGGGGTAATGACGCGCGAAGGCACGCTGCTGGAGAAAGGAAAGCAGACCATCATCGACAGCGACGGCGACCAGATCCTGCAGGCGATGCTGGTGTGGATCGCCGCGCACCCGGCGTGCGAAGGGGTGGCCATCAGCGCGCCCGGCTACGTTAACCCTCATACCGGCTTTATCGAAATGGGCGGCGCCATCCGTAAATTCGATAACTTCGCCATCAAGGACTGGCTTGAGCAGCAGGTGCGCCTGCCCGTGGCCATTGAGAACGATGCTAACTGCGTACTGCTGGCCGAGCGCTGGCGGGGTAAAGCCGCCGACATGAGCAACTTTCTGGTCCTGACCATCGGCACCGGCATCGGCGGGGCGATTTTCTGTAATAACCAGCTGGTCCACGGCGCGCGCTTCCGCGCCGGCGAGTTCGGCTATATGCAAACCGCGCGTCCGGGTACCCGCGATGTGCGGCGCTATTCGATGAATGAAAACTGCACGCTGCGCGTGCTGCGCCATCGCTACGCTGAGCATATCGGCAAGGCGCTGGATGACGTCACTGGCGAAGAGATTTTTGACCGCTACGATGCGGGCGACGCCATCTGTCGACGTCTGGTCGCGGAATTCTTTAACGGCCTGGGCACCGGACTATATAACCTCGTTAACTTATTCGACCCGCAAACGATTTTGATCGGCGGCGGGATTGTGGAACGGCCGGGCTTTCTGGCGCTGCTGCGCGAACATCTGGCCTGGTTTGGCATTGCGGAATATATCGACACCGTTAGCCACGGCAACGATGCCGGGCTGGTAGGCGCGGTTTACCATTTCAATCAGCAATACCGGTCGCATAGCGGCGACTGCGCATAGGGAGAGAACATGTCTGGATTTAAAGAAGGTTTTCTGTGGGGCGGCGCGGTGGCGGCGCATCAGTTGGAAGGCGGCTGGAAAGAGGGCGGTAAAGGGGTTAGCGTCGCCGACGTGATGACCGCAGGCGCGCACGGCGTACCGCGCGAAATCACCGATGGCGTGTTGCCGGGGAAAAACTACCCCAACCACGAGGCGATCGATTTTTATCATCGCTATAAAGACGACATTCAGCTGTTTGCCGAAATGGGCTTCAAGTGCTTCCGTACCTCCATTGCCTGGACGCGCATCTTTCCGCTGGGCGATGAGCAAGAGCCTAACGAAGCCGGGCTGCAGTTTTACGACGACCTGTTCGATGAGTGCCGCAAGCACGGCATCGAGCCGGTGATTACGCTCTCCCACTTCGAAATGCCGTACCATCTGGTGACGGAGTACGGCGGCTGGCGTAACCGTAAACTGATTGATTTCTTCGTCCGCTTTGCCCAGGTGGTGTTTACCCGCTACCAGCATAAAGTGAAGTACTGGATGACCTTCAATGAGATCAATAACCAGGCCAACTTCCACGAGGATTTTGCGCCGTTTACCAACTCCGGACTGAAATATCTGCCGGGAGAGGACCGCGAGCCGGTTATGTATCAGGCGGCGCACTATGAACTGGTCGCCAGCGCGCTGGCGGTTAAAGCCGCTCGCGAAATTAACCCGTCATTGTGGGTTGGCTGCATGATCGCCATGTGCCCGATTTACCCGCTGAGCTGCGCGCCCAACGACATGATGATGGCGATGAACGCCATGCACCGCCGCTACTGGTTTACCGATGTTCACGTCCGCGGCCGCTACCCGCAGCATCTGCTGAACTACTTCGAGCGCCGCGGATTTGCGCTGGATATCACCGAAGAAGACCGCGTGGCGCTGACCCAGGGCTGCGTCGACTATATCGGCTTTAGCTACTATATGTCGTTCGCCACGAAAGCAACGGATGACAACCCGCAGCTGGATTATGATGAAAGCAAGAGCCTGGTCTCTAACCCGTACGTGCAGAAGTCAGATTGGGGCTGGCAGATTGATCCGGTCGGGCTGCGCTACTCCCTGAACTGGTTCTGGGATCACTATCAGCTGCCGCTGTTTATCGTCGAGAACGGCTTCGGCGCCATTGATGTTCGCGAAGCGGACGGTTCGGTAGATGACCAGTATCGAATCGACTATCTCTCTGCCCATATCGCCGAGATGAAAAAAGCGGTCGTTGAGGATGGCGTGGACCTGATGGGCTACACCCCATGGGGCTGTATCGACCTGGTCTCCGCGGGAACCGGTGAGATGAAAAAACGCTACGGCTTTATCTATGTAGATAAGGACAATGAGGGCAACGGCACGCTGGCGCGTAGCCGCAAGAAATCTTTTGCCTGGTATCAGCAGGTTATCGGCAGCAACGGCGACAAGCTATAAAACTGCCGTAAAGCCCCATCCAGCCCCGCCTTCGCGGGGTTTTTTTATTTTGTCTTATACTGGCTCAGGCAGCGTAAAGCATTTTGGTTGATCCCGGTCAAACATATCGGCTATGGCGTAAAAGGTAAAAGGCGGTATAATCCGGCGATTTTTTTTGTGGCTGCCCCTCAGAGGAGAAAGAGAATGAAGATCGTGGAAGTGAAACACCCACTCGTCAAACACAAGCTGGGCCTGATGCGTGAGCACGACATCAGCACCAAACGCTTCCGTGAACTCGCCTCAGAAGTTGGCAGCTTACTGACTTATGAAGCAACTTCCGATCTGGCGACTGAAAAAGTCACCATCGAAGGCTGGAACGGCCCGGTAGAAATTGAGCAGATCAAAGGCAAGAAAATTACCGTTGTGCCGATTCTGCGCGCGGGTCTGGGAATGATGGAAGGCGTGCTTGAGCACGTACCCAGCGCGCGCATCAGCGTGGTGGGCATCTACCGTAACGAAGAGACCCTTGAGCCGGTTCCTTACTTCCAGAAGCTGGTATCTAATATCGACGAACGCATGGCGCTGGTGGTTGACCCGATGCTGGCAACCGGCGGTTCAATGATCGCCACCATCGACCTGCTGAAAAAAGCGGGCTGCAGCAGCATTAAGGTGCTGGTTCTGGTGGCGGCCCCGGAAGGCATCGCCGCGCTGGAAAAAGCGCATCCGGACGTTGAGCTGTACACCGCGTCCATTGACCAGGGCCTGAACGAGCACGGATACATTATTCCGGGGCTCGGCGACGCCGGCGATAAGATTTTTGGTACGAAATAATTGATGAAGTAGAAAAAGCCGACTTTGAGAGTCGGCTTTTTTTTGAATAAAACACACCAACAGCAATCAACAAACGACTCTCAGAGGAAAATGCCATGACGCGCCGTGCTATCGGGGTGAGTGAAAGACCGCCGCTTTTACAGACAATCCCGCTTAGTTTGCAACATCTGTTCGCCATGTTTGGCGCAACGGTACTGGTGCCCGTTCTGTTCCATATCAACCCGGCTACGGTACTGCTGTTTAACGGCATCGGAACGCTGTTATATCTTTTCATCTGCAAAGGCAAAATTCCGGCTTATCTTGGATCGAGCTTTGCGTTTATCTCTCCGGTGCTGCTTTTGCTGCCGCTAGGTTACGAAGTCGCTCTCGGCGGATTCATCATGTGCGGCGTGCTGTTTTGCATCGTCTCCTTTATCGTCAAAAAAGCTGGAACCGGCTGGCTGGACGTGATGTTCCCGCCGGCGGCGATGGGGGCGATTGTCGCGGTTATCGGCCTGGAGCTGGCGGGCGTCGCGGCGAACATGGCCGGTTTGCTGCCCGCTGACGGGCAATCGCCGGACAGCAAAACCATCATTATTTCGATGGTGACGCTGGCGGTGACGGTTTTCGGTTCGGTGCTGTTCCGCGGTTTCCTGGCGATTATCCCGATTTTAATCGGCGTGCTGGTCGGCTACGCGCTCTCCTTCGTGATGGGCGTCGTCGATACCACGCCCATCGCCGATGCCCACTGGTTCGCGCTGCCGACCTTCTACACCCCGCGCTTTGAATGGTTTGCGATTTTCACCATTCTGCCCGCCGCGCTGGTGGTGATCGCCGAACACGTTGGACATCTGGTGGTGACGGCCAATATCGTCAAAAAAGATCTGATCCGCGATCCGGGCCTGCATCGTTCAATGTTTGCCAACGGCCTGTCTACGGTGATCTCCGGCTTCTTTGGCTCAACGCCAAACACCACCTACGGTGAGAACATTGGCGTGATGGCGATCACCCGCGTCTACAGCACCTGGGTTATCGGCGGCGCGGCGATCATCGCGATTCTGCTCTCCTGCGTCGGCAAGCTGGCGGCGGCGATCCAGATTATCCCGCTGCCGGTAATGGGCGGCGTTTCGCTGCTGCTGTACGGGGTCATCGGCGCATCCGGGATTCGCGTGCTGATCGAATCTAAAGTCGATTACAACAAGGCGCAGAACCTGATTCTGACCTCCGTTATCCTGATCATCGGCGTCAGCGGCGCGAAAGTGCATATCGGCGCCGCTGAGCTGAAAGGCATGGCGCTGGCGACCATTGTCGGCATCGGCCTGAGCCTGATCTTCAAGCTGATAAGCGTGCTGCGTCCGGAAGAGGTGGTCCTCGACGCTGTGGATAGCGAAGAAGCAAAACATTGATCCCTATACCGGGCGGCGATCCCGCCCGGTTCTCTCCTTGCCTATTTCTGTGCTAAACTCTCCGCGTTTTTCTGCAAGCCTATGTTGAGGTCCATCTGAACGCACCGGCACAGCTCTCTTTGCCACTGTATCTTCCCGATGATGAAACTTTCGCGAGTTTCTGGCCGGGTGATAACCCTTCTCTTCTTGCTGCCCTTCAGAACGTGCTGCGGCAGGATCATAGCGGATACATCTATATCTGGTCACGGGAAGGGGCGGGGCGCAGCCATCTCCTGCACGCGGCCTGCGCGGAACTCTCCCAGCGCGGCGATGCGGTGGGCTACGTTCCGCTGGATAAACGGACGTGGTTCGTTCCTGAAGTGCTGGATGGAATGGAACAGCTGTCGCTGGTTTGCATCGATAATATTGAATGCGTGGCGGGCGATGAACTGTGGGAAATGGCGATTTTCGACCTCTACAACCGCATCCTCGAGTCTGGTAAAACCCGGCTGCTGATCACCGGCGATCGACCGCCGCGCCAGCTTAATCTCGGGTTGCCGGATCTGGCCTCGCGTCTCGACTGGGGGCAAATCTACAAGCTGCAGCCGCTGTCGGATGAAGATAAGCTCCAGGCGCTTCAGCTGCGCGCCAGGCTGCGCGGTTTCGAAATGCCGGAAGACGTCTGCCGCTTCCTGCTCAAGCGCCTGGATCGCGAAATGCGTTCGCTATTTATGACCCTCGATCAGCTCGATCGCGCTTCGATTACCGCCCAGCGCAAGCTGACCATTCCTTTTGTAAAAGAGATCCTCAAGCTTTAGCAGAGCTGCGGCTTGAGGCTCCTCCTGTTTAGTTGACGATCTCCAGTACCTGCTCCGGCGGACGACCGATACGGGCCTCGCCGTGGCTGACGACGATAGGCCGCTCAATCAGCTTTGGATTATCGATCATTGCCTGGATCAGCGCCTCTTCGCTGAGCTGCGGATTAGCGAGATCGAGGGATTTATAGAGATCTTCTTTCTGGCGCATTAAGTCGCGCGCGCTGGCCATTCCCAGCATCTTCAGCAGCTGGCGCAGCGTGGCGGCATCCGGCGGCGTCTCCAGATAGAGCACCACTTCAGGGTCGATGCCGTTAGCCTTCAGCAGGCTCAGGGTGTCGCGACTCTTGGAGCAGCGCGGATTGTGATAGATTTTGACCGTATCGGACATGAGATCTCCTTACATTTTCTGGTACGGTTTGAAGCGTTCCTGCAGCTGACGCAGCTGATCGATACGCGCATCGTAGCGGGCCTGCTGCAGGCTGCCTAATTTCACCTGTGAGCTGGCGCTGCTGAGCAGGGTAATGGCCTGATCGAGTCGGCCTACCAGCGCCATGCCTTCCGCGCGCGCTGCCAGCTCCTGATCGCGATTTCCCAGCTTAGCTTCCGCTTGCGCCAGCAAATCCCAACCATTGACGTCATCTTTATTGTTAAAGGTATAGCGGTTAAGGATCGTCGCCGCTTCCCCCGGCTGCCCGCCTTCCAGCAGGGCGTTGGCGAGGTTGAGCTGTAGTACCGGGTTAGTACGCAGTTCCCGGGCGCCCTTCAGGCGGTTAATCGCGTCTGTGGCTCGCTTTTGTCCGAGATCGATATCGGTCGCCAGGTCAAGGTACCAGGCATTTTGCGGTTCGGCGCTCAGCAGCGGCTGTAGCGTTTTGCGCGCCAGATCGTAATTGTTGCTGCCCATCGCCAGCAGCGCGCGGCCGTACTGGGCGGCGTGCTGTTCGCGAATATTGCCTTTTTCCCAGTTGCTCAGCAGGTCGTTGCCCAGCTTATTGTCGCCGGAGGTGTACATTCCGAGCGTTCTGGCTTTCGCCAGGTAGAAGTCAGGCGAGGATTGCACGACCACCGGGCGCATCTGGTTCGCACGGTTGCGGGCGTCGGCGAGACGGCTTTCCGGTAAGGGGTGGGTCAGCAGCATTTCCGGCGGCCGGGTCGAGTAACGCGACTCGTCAAGCAGCTTGCCCATAAACGCCGGCATCGCCTGCGGATCGAAACCTGAACGTTGAAGGACCTGAATACCAATGCGGTCGGCCTCTTCCTCGTTTTGGCGGGTAAAGCTGATCAGCCCCTGCTGGCTGCCCGCCAGGGTGCCGGTCAGCGCGGCCATGCCGGCCTGCGGGCTGGCCATCGCCAGCAGAATCGACCCCAGCGCGCCAACCCAGGTCAGCGGAGCGTTGCGCTTTTGGTCTTCCATCGCGCGGGCAAGGTGGCGCTGGGTGACGTGAGAAATTTCGTGCGCCATGACCGACGCCAGCTCGCTTTCATTATCCGAGTAGCGGAACAGCGCCGAGTGCAGTACGACGTTACCGCCGAAGAAAGCAAAGGCGTTTATTTGATCGTTATTAATCAGATAAAAGTGGAACGGAGTGCGCACCGAATTGGCGTGCGCCACCAGGCGCATGCCTAAACCGTTGATATATTGCACCAGCAGCGGATCGTTAATTAACGGCGCGCTGCCGCGCAGCTGGCGCACGTAATAATCTCCCATCTGCATTTCCTGGCCAATGGAGAGCGTGCTTCCTGCGGAGGTGCCCATGTCCGGCAGAGTGTCTGCGGTATCGGCAAAAGCAGGTAATATTGAACCCAGCGTCAGCGACGCTATGACGGTCGCCACCAGCGTTTTCTTCAACTGCCTGAACATAACCTCTGTCCTGTAATGTAGGTGTGCCAGTTTGACCGATTGTGCGGCGTAATGTTCCCTGACCGCAAGCAGGTTCAGCGAGTTTAGCCGTCGTTCGCGGCGTTGCAAATATGATATTCACCCGGTCATTAATGTTTGTGGTTTTACCCATAAAAAGCGAAGTCTTTTTTGTGACATTTCGATACAATTCCCGAGATTGTTACAGCTCCGCTCTTCAGGGAAGGGTTTTATGCTTCAGATGTTAATGCAGTGGTACCGTCGTCGGTTCAGCGATCCGGAGGCGATAGCGCTGCTGGTCATTTTGCTGGCTGGGTTCGGCATTATGTTTTTCTTCAGCGGCCTGCTGGCACCTCTACTGGTATCTATTGTTCTGGCCTATTTGCTGGAGTGGCCCACCGTCAGGCTGGAGCGTATCGGTTTTTCACGTACCTGGGCCACCTCGGTCGTTCTGATTTTGTTCGTTGGCATCCTGCTGTTGATGGCGTTTGTGGTGATGCCGGTTGCCTGGCAGCAGGGCATTTATCTGATCCGCGATATGCCGGGAATGCTGAATAAACTTTCCGATTTCGCCGCGACGGTGCCGCGCCGTTATCCGGCCTTAATGGATGCCGGCATTATCGACGCGATGGCGGAGAATATGCGCAGCCGCATGTTAACCGTAGGCGATTCGGTAGTGAAGTATTCGCTGGCCTCGCTGGTCGGGCTGCTGACCCTGGCGGTCTATCTGGTGCTGGTGCCGCTGATGGTTTTCTTTCTGCTGAAGGATAAAGAGCAGATGCTTAACGCCGTACGCCGGGTGCTGCCGCGCAACCGCGGGCTGGCCGGGCAGGTGTGGAAAGAGATGAACCAGCAAATTACCAACTATATCCGCGGCAAGGTGCTGGAGATGATCGTCGTCGGCGTGGCGACGTGGATTGGCTTTATCCTATTTGGCCTCAACTATTCGCTGCTGCTGGCGGTGCTGGTGGGGTTCTCGGTATTAATCCCCTATATCGGCGCGTTTGTGGTCACCATTCCGGTGGTGGGCGTGGCGCTGTTCCAGTTTGGCGCAGGAACCGAGTTCTGGAGCCTGTTTGCGGTGTACCTGATTATTCAGGCGCTGGATGGCAACCTGCTGGTGCCGGTACTGTTCTCGGAAGCCGTTAACCTGCATCCGCTGGTGATTATTCTGTCGGTGGTGATTTTCGGTGGTCTGTGGGGATTCTGGGGCGTATTCTTCGCGATTCCGCTGGCGACGCTCATCAAAGCGGTGGTGCACGCCTGGCCGGATGGCCTGATCGTGGAAGACGAGCATTAGCGCGAAGCCGCAAGGAATGCCCTAAAAAAAGACGCCGGGTGGTTGAGAACGACCCGGCGTCTTGCGTTTGTCTTAGCGTCAGGCGTTTTCTTTCAGCCAGTTCAGCACCACGTCGTGGTGATTGCTGGTTTTGAAATCATCAAACACATGTTCGATTTTGCCGTTGGCGTCGATGAGGAAGCTAATACGATGGATACCGTCGTAGGTTTTCCCCATAAAGGTTTTTTCACCCCAGATACCAAACTGCTCGCATACCTGATGATCTTCATCAGACAGGAGAGTGAAGTTCAGCAGCTCTTTTTCGGCGAAACGGGAGAGTTTTTCTGGTTTATCCGTACTGATACCCAGTACTTCAACGCCTGCTTTTTTCAGGTCGTCCATATTATCGCGTAAACCGCACGCCTGTACGGTGCAGCCCGGGGTCATGGCTTTCGGATAAAAATAAACCAGAACACGCTGTCCCTGGAAGTCGGTCAAATTTACTTCCTCGCCGTCCTGGTCCGGTAAGCTAAATTTCGGTGCAATATCACCGGCTTTCAGTGGGTTCATCACTCAAACTCCATCCTGTTCATCATGCTGTGAATAATTAACAATGTTAATACTGCCTTGTGCATTCAGTTCTGTACATAGGGCTTTGAACGCTTGTTCGATATTTGATGCATTTTGCGTAGTCGGGCTGTGGGCGGTGATCTGGATAAAAAGCTGTGCTGACTCGTCGTTTGCACCGGGCTGAGTGCGGGAAACCAGCTCGGCAATGTTCATTTTCCACGTATCGCACAGCGCCGTAAATCGCTCAATGATATGCGGCGAATCCGGCACCTCAACCTGAACCCAGACGGTGTTCTGCATCGCCTGAGGCGGCCTCGCGGTTGTACGCTTCATCACGATAAGCAGATCCAGCTCGGCGCCTTTCAGCGGCAGAGTTGACTCAATCAGGTTAATTGCATTCCACGAGCCGGAAAGCAGCATGATAAACGTAAACTCATCGCCAAGCATGGCCAGCCGACTGTCTTCGATATTACAGCCGCAGCTGCTGACGTGACGAGTGATCGTATTCACGATGCCTGGGCGGTCAGCACCCAACGCGGTAATAACCAGATAGTGTTGTAATGAGGCTGTCAAACCTGTTCTTCCTTTAAAAAGGTGAGGTAACGTTAGGAAAGCATAAAAAAAACCGGCATACAACATCCCTGATGGCATCGGGTCTCTTGCTTTTATTGCGACTCCAAACGTAACATTGAGAATCTTGTCCCACTTATGCTCTGAGGATGGCCCATGTTTACGGGAAGTATTGTAGCGCTTGTCACGCCGATGGATGAAAACGGCAACGTCTGCCGGTCAAGCCTGAAAAAACTGATTGATTATCATGTCGCCAGCGGCACCTCGGCGATCGTTTCGGTAGGAACTACCGGAGAGTCCGCAACATTGAGCCATGAAGAGCATGGTGACGTGGTCATGCAGACGCTGGAACTGGCCGACGGGCGTATTCCGGTTATTGCCGGCACCGGTGCCAATGCAACCGCAGAGGCGATTAGCCTGACCAAACGATTTAACGATAGCGGCGTGGTTGGCTGCCTGACGGTCACGCCGTATTACAACCGTCCGACCCAGGAAGGGCTGTTCCAACACTTTAAAGCTATCGCAGAGCATACTGACCTGCCGCAAATCCTGTATAATGTGCCGTCCCGTACCGGTTGCGATATGCTGCCTGAAACCGTTGGCCGTCTGGCGGAAATTAAAAATATTATCGGTATTAAGGAAGCGACGGGGAACTTAAGCCGCGTTCATCAGATCAAAGAGCTGGTTTCAGATGACTTTATTCTGCTGAGCGGCGATGACGCGACCGGAATGGACTTTATGCAGCTAGGCGGCCATGGCGTGATTTCCGTAACGACAAACGTTGCGGCGCGTGAAATGGCCGAGATGTGCCGACTGGCGCTAGCAGGTCAATTTGCCGAAGCTCGTGCGATTAACCAGCGTCTGATGCCATTGCATACCAAATTATTTGTCGAACCCAACCCTATCCCGGTCAAGTGGGCCTGTAAGGCGTTGGGTCTTGTGGCGACCGATACGTTACGCCTGCCGATGACCCCGATTACCGAAAACGGTACTAAGGTCGTTACCGCAGCGCTGAAGCATGCCGGTTTGCTGTAAAGTTTAGGGAGATTTGATGGCTTACTCAGTACAGAAGTCGCGCCTGGCGAAGGTTGCGGGTGTTTCGCTGGTTCTACTCCTCGCGGCCTGTAGTTCTGACTCGCGCTATAAGCGTCAGGTGAGCGGCGACGAGGCCTATTTGCAGGCAACGCCGCTTAGTGAACTTCACGCGCCAGCAGGGATGATCCTGCCGGTTCAGGTGGGTGATTATAATATTCCGGTTGCAACCAGCACCGGTAACACAGGCAAAGCCCTGGACATCCGTCCGCCGGCCCAGCCTCTGGCGCTGGTCAGCGGCGCGCGTACGCAGTTTAACGGCGATACCGCGACGCTGATGGTGGAAAACGGTCGCAGCGGTTCGCTGTGGGCGCAGGTGGCAAGCATCGTGCAGTCGAAAAACTACACTATCGCTAAACGCGACGATGCCAGCCAGACGCTGAATACCGACTGGGTCGAATGGAATCGCCTCGATGAAGACCAGCAGTACCGTGGTCGCTATCAAATCTCAGTTAAGCAGCAGGGCTATCAGCAGGCGGTGATCGTGAAGCTGGTGAATCTGGAGCAGGCGGGTAAACCTGTTGCCGATCCGGCTTCGCTGCAGCGCTACAGTACCGCCATGCTGAACGTCATTTCCGAAGGTCTGGATCTGAACGCCACCAGCGCGCAGAACGCCGCGCAGAAAAATGCCGGGGCGACCTTCGACGTGCAGAGCGGCGCTGATGATACCGGCCTGCCGATGCTGATCGTTCGCGCGCCGTTTAACCTGGTGTGGCAACGCCTGCCGGGCGCGCTGGAAAAAGTGGGTATGAAGGTCACCGATAGCTCTCGCTCTCAGGGTAACTTGTCCGTGACCTATAAACCGCTTTCCGACAGCGGCTGGACCGATCTGGGCGCTCGCGACCCGCAGCTGGTGTCCGGCGATTATAAACTGCAGGTCGGGGACCTCGATAACCGCAGCAGTCTGCAGTTCATCGACCCGAAAGGTCATACTCTGACGCAGTCGCAAAACGATGCCCTGGTTGCCGTATTCCAGGCCGCATTAAGTAAGTAATTAACAGGGCTGGAGCAATCCGGCCCTTTTTAATGTATAGTGACGCAAACGTGTGCGTCGGCAGAAAAGCACAAATTTTTATCGTTAATCATCACTGGAGTGACAAAGATGCAAAAGCAAGCTGAGTTGTATCGTGGTAAAGCGAAGACGGTATACAGCACCGAAAACCCGGATCTGTTGATACTCGAATTCCGTAACGATACGTCAGCAGGGGACGGCGCTCGCATTGAGCAGTTCGATCGTAAAGGCATGGTGAACAACAAGTTTAACCATTTCATTATGAGCAAGCTGGCGGAAGCGGGTATCCCGACCCAGATGGAAGCGCTGTTGTCCGATACCGAGTGTCTGGTTAAAAAGCTGGATATGGTGCCGGTGGAGTGCGTGGTGCGCAACCGCGCCGCCGGGTCGCTGGTGAAACGCTTAGGGATTGAAGAAGGCATTGAGCTGAATCCGCCGCTGTTCGATCTGTTCCTGAAGAACGACGCCATGCACGATCCGATGGTCAACGAATCCTATTGCGAAACCTTTGGCTGGGTGAGCAAAGAGAACCTGGCGCGGATGCAGGAGCTGACCTTCAAAGCTAACGATGTGCTGAAAAAGCTGTTTGACGACGCGGGCCTGATCCTTGTGGACTTCAAGCTGGAGTTTGGTCTGTTCAAAGGCGAAGTGGTGCTGGGAGACGAATTCTCTCCGGACGGCAGTCGTCTGTGGGATAAAAAAACCATGGATAAAATGGACAAAGACCGCTTCCGCCAGAGCCTCGGCGGCCTGATTGAAGCCTACGAAGAAGTCGCCCATCGCCTGGGCGTGAAGCTCGACTAATCCCCAGACGCCAGAAGAAGTTTTCTTCTTCTGGCGCTCTTCTTGCTGTTTCCTGTGGTAATCCTTCGCTGAACCGCCTACGATCTTATTCATTGGTTAATATGATGAATTGAGGTGCTTATGCGCTGGCAAGGACGTCGCGAAAGCGACAATGTGGAAGATCGTCGTGGTCAATCTGGTTCACCAATGGGCGGCGGAGGCGGTTTTCGTCTCCCCAGCGGCAAAGGCGGCATCGTGCTGCTGATTATTGTCCTGGTGGCGGGCTATTACGGCGTAGATTTAACCGGCATGCTGACCGGCGAACCGGTAACACAACAGCAAACCACCACTCAACGCTCCATCAGCCCGCAGGATGAAGAGGCCGCGAAATTCACGAAGGTGATTCTGGCGGACACGGAAGATACCTGGGGCGCGATTTTTAAAGATATGGGCCGCCAGTACGCGCAGCCGAAGCTGGTGATGTATCGCGGCGCGACGCGGACCGCCTGCGGCACCGGCCAATCGGTGATGGGGCCTTTTTACTGCCCTGCGGACAGCACGGTGTATATCGACCTGTCATTCTACGATGAGATGCAAAGCAAGCTCGGCGCCGGCGGCGACTTCGCGCAGGGCTACGTTATCGCCCACGAGGTTGGCCATCACGTTCAAAAGCTGCTGGGTATTGAATCGAAAGTGCGCCAGCTGCAGCAAAACGCTTCGCAGGCGGAAGCGAATCGCCTGTCGGTGAAAATGGAGCTACAGGCGGACTGCTTCGCGGGCGTCTGGGGCTACAATATGCAGAAGCAGGACTATATGGAGACCGGCGATCTGCAGGAGGCGCTGAACGCCGCAGAGGCGATTGGCGACGATCGCCTGCAGCAGCAGAGCCAGGGGCGCGTGGTGCCGGACAGCTTTACCCACGGGACGTCGCAGCAGCGCTATACCTGGTTTAAACGCGGCTTTGATAGCGGCGACCCGGCGCAGTGCAACACCTTCGGCAACGCGCTGTAATGCTCTCCGGCCATGGATGAACTGCGTCACCTGACGGCGCAGATGGCGCGCGAAGGTATTCGTCGTCTGCTGGTTCTCAGCGGCGACGATGCCTGGACCCTGCGTCAGGCGCAAACAGTACGTACGGAGCTGGCCGCAGACGGACTGTGGGTCGGTCCGCGGCCGATGCCTGAACCGTACGCCTCGCCTGCTGCCCTGAAATCGCTACTGGGCCGCGAATTTCAGCACGCCTTTTTCGATGCCCGCGAGGGTTTTGACGTCGCGGCGTTTGCCGCGTTAGCCGGTACGCTGCGCGCCGGGAGCTGGCTGGTATTACTCACGCCCGACTTCGCGCAATGGCCGGCTCGTCCTGATGCGGATTCTCTGCGCTGGAGCGACGCTCCCGACCCCATCTCCACGCCGAATTTTGTTTATCGTTTTTGCCAACAGAGTAGTGCGGATAACGCGTCCATTCTCTGGCGGCAGGGCGAGGAGTGCGTAGTGCCGGCGTTTGCCGCGCGTCCGCGATGGCGTCCCGCCGATGGTCATCCGCTGGCGGAGCAGGCCGCCGTGCTTGCCGAACTGTCCGGTTCCCCTCCTGGTATTGCGGCGCTGACCGCCGAACGCGGACGAGGAAAGTCCGCTCTCGCGGGAATGCTTATTCGCCAGCTGGCAGGCGATGCCATCGTCACGGCACCGGCGCGCGCGGCGACGGAGGTCATGGCGGCTTTCGCCGGTGAGGATTTCCGCTTTATGGCCCCCGACGCATTGCTGGCTTCCGGCTGTAGCGCCGGATGGCTGATTGTTGACGAGGCCGCCGCTATCCCCGGGCCGCTGCTGCGCCAGCTTGTCTCCCGCTTCCCGAGGACGCTATTGACCACCACCGTGCAGGGGTACGAAGGGACCGGGCGCGGCTTTTTGCTTAAGTTTTGCGCCAGCTTTGCGCATCTGCGGCAGTTTAGCCTGACGGCGCCCATCCGTTGGGCGAGCGGCTGTCCGCTGGAGGCGGCGATTGCGCGGCTGCTGCTGTTCAACGACGAGACCTTTCAGCACGCGCCAGGCGGCGATATCGCGCTGGAAAGCGTCAGCCAGCAGAGCTGGCGGCGACAGCCTGCGTTACCAGAAGCGATGTATCAGCTGCTCTCCGGCGCCCACTATCGCACGTCGCCGCTGGATCTGCGGCGCATGATGGATGCGCCGGGGCAGCATTTTACCTGCGCCCGCAGCGGCAACCGCATCGCCGGGGCGCTGTGGCTGGTGGAGGAGGGCGGTCTTGAGCCATCCCTTAGCCAGGCGGTGTGGGCCGGCTACCGCCGTCCGCGCGGTAATCTGGTGGCGCAGTCGCTGGCGGCGCACGGCGGCAGCCCGCTAGCGGCCACGCTGACAGGGCTGCGTATCAGCCGTATTGCCGTGCATCCGGCTCGCCAGCGCGAAGGGCTGGGGCAGCGGCTGGTGGCCCAGGCGGCGTCGCAGGCTGCGGAGCGGGATTATCTGTCGGTGAGTTTCGGCTACACGCCTGAGCTGTGGCGCTTCTGGCAACGCTGCGGTTTTACGCTGGTGCGGCTGGGCACCCATCGGGAAGCCAGCAGCGGCTGTTATACCGCGATGGCGCTCTATCCTCTCAGCGAAGCGGGCCAGCGGCTGGCAAGCGAAGAGTCCGCGCGTCTGCTGCGCGATGAGTTCTGGCTGCGCGACTGGCGAGATGAGCCTTCGCCGTTGCCGGAGCGGAAAGCGACTATTCTTAGTGAAGAGGACTGGCTGGAAGTGGCGGGTTTTGCTTTTGCCCATCGTCCGCTGCTGACCTCGGCGGGTAGCCTCAATCGCCTGCTTATACGGGTGGATCTGCCGCTTCCGGCGCTGCGGGCCCGCCTGCAGCAGCAGGATGAGACCACGGTTTGCCGAACGCTAGGTTTATCCGGACGGAAAGCGCTTCTGGTCAGGCTGCGCGAAGAAGCGGCGCAGGCGCTATCAGGCGTGAATGCGGATCGTGCCAACGACCTGCGCCAGCAGGTTCAAATGCTGCAATTTTTTTAACTAACTCCTTCAGCTAAATGGCATGGTCATATTTCGCCTGCGGCGTAAACTTCCTTGCAGACATTAAGGAGACAGCCATGAAACACGATCATTTTATTGTTCAAAGTCCCGCGACACCTGCACAGCAACTGCTGCTGCTGTTTCATGGCGTCGGCGATAACCCGGTGGCAATGGGGCAAATCGGCAGCTGGTTTGCGCCGCTCTTTCCCGAAGCGCTGATCGTCAGCATCGGCGGCGCGGAGCCGTGCGGCCCGCCTCCGGGGCGCCAGTGGTTCTCCGTGCAGGGCGTCAGCGAAGAAAACCGCCAGCAGCGCGTGGATGCGATCATGCCGACCTTCATTGAAACGGTTCGCTACTGGCAACAGAAGAGCGGCGTCAGCCCGCAGGCGACGGCGCTGATCGGCTTCTCGCAGGGGGCGATTATGTCGCTGGAGAGCATTAAAGCCGAGCCGGGTTTGGCATCGCGGGTGATCGCCTTTAACGGCCGCTATGCGACGCTGCCGGAGACGGCGACGACCGCGACCACCGTGCACCTGATCCACGGCGGCGAAGATCGGGTGATCGATCTGGCGTGGGCGGTGGCGGGGCAGGAGGCGCTGCAGCAGGCCGGCGGTGACGTGACGCTGGATATTGTTGAAGATTTGGGGCACGCGATTGACGATCGCAGTATGCAGTTTGCCCTCGATCATCTGCGCTTTACCGTACCGAAGCACTATTTCGACGAAGCGCTCAGCGGTAGCACGCCAAAAGACAGCGATATTATTGAACTGCTGTAAATAAAAATCCCGGAGGCGATGCTGCGCATCTGTCCTGGCTACCGGTCCCGCAGGCGGAAGCGTTGCGTGGACCGGGCGATGTCTTTGCTGCAATCTGAAATAAATTGCTTACTTCTTCTTCGACGGGTCGTTCTTCGGCCAGTCGTCGTCATCGTCCCACTTGTCGTTGAAGTCGCGATGCGGCGGCAGGTCCGGCTTATTGTTGAGGAATTTTTTGTGGTCAACGCGGGTCAGATCTTTAATCACGTTAATCATCACGCCCACCAAAAATACCAACACCAGAACCCACCAGTATTTCGTTAGCCAATCCATGCGCTTACCTCTTCTCTATTGATGCCGTCAGGCGACCAGCTGTTCCATGATGCGCTGGTACATCCGCGCTAGCAGCTGGAGGTCGGCGGCATTCACACACTCGTTTATTTTATGAATGGTGGCGTTCACTGGCCCCAGTTCAACCACCTGCGCCCCCATACGCGCGATAAAACGCCCATCGGAGGTGCCGCCGTTAGTCAGCAGCTGCGGTTTTATTTCATTATAGTGCTCAATGGCGTTAACCACCGCATCAACCAGCTTACCGCGGCTGGTCAGGAACGGCTGACCCGAGAGCCACCAGTCAACGCTGTAGCGCAGCGCGTATTTCTCCAGCAGCGCCACGACGCGCGCTTTAATCATTTCGTCGGTCAGCTCGGTACTAAAGCGGAAGTTGAACTGGACGAACATATCGCCGGGAATCACGTTGTTGCTGCCGGTCCCGGACTGCACGTTGGCGATTTGCATACTGGTCGGCGGAAAAAATTCGTTGCCCTTATCCCACTCGATAGTCACCAGCTCCGCCAGCATCGGCGCGGCGCGGTGAACCGGGTTATCGGCGAGGTGCGGATAGGCCACGTGCCCCTGCACGCCGTGAATGGTCAGGTTGCAGGTCAGCGAGCCGCGACGGCCGTTTTTCACCACATCGCCGACGACTTCGGTGCTTGAGGGTTCACCGACCAGGCAGTAGTCCAGACGCTCGTTGCGCGCCATCAGCGCTTCCACAACCTTAACGGTGCCGTTTTTGGCGCTGGCCTCTTCATCCGAGGTGATCAGAAAGGCCAGACGGCCTTTATGGTCCGGATACTGGGCGACAAAGCGCTCGGCGGCAACCACCATCGCCGCAAGCGAGCCTTTCATATCGGCCGCGCCGCGGCCAAACAGCATGCCGTCGCGAATAGTCGGCTCAAAAGGGGGGTTAATCCAGCGATCGGCATCGCCCGACGGGACGACATCGGTATGACCGGCGAACGCCAGCGTTTCCCCGCGCCCGCGCCAGGCCCAGAAGTTTTGGGTATCCCCGAAATCCATCGGTTCAACGGTAAAGCCAATCGCACGCAGACGTTCAATCATTAACGCCTGGCATCCCGCATCATCGGGGCTGAGGGAAGGGCGGCGAATAAGCTGCTGAGCCAGCTCAATGACCGGGCAAGACATAGACTACACCTCGTTAAACTGCTGATAACTTGATTCACTGAAACCCAGCAGCATAGGCTGACCGGGCGCGCAGAGCAATGGGCGTTTAATGATTGCCGGCATTTCCAGCATCAGTTTCGCCGCTGCGTCGGCGTTATTGATACCGGCGCGGACCGTTTCGTCCAGCTTGCGCCACGTTGTCCCTCGGGTGTTAAGCAGCGCTTCCCAGCCGAGTTCAGCGATAAAGGTATCTAATAAACTGCGATCCAGACCGTCGACACGATAATCATGAAAACGATATTCTATCTGCTGGGCTTCCAGCCAGCGGCGGGCCTTTTTTATGGTGTCGCAGTTTTTTATCCCGTACATGGTGAGCATGATTAAACCTTTCCCGTTGAATTAAATGATTAGCTAAGATTCTTCCGAATATATAAGCCTTCAATAAATAATACGTGAATTGTTTTAATAAATATCATTTTTTCCCCCTGATATATATCCAGGTTTACACTCTGAACATTTTTTGCGCGCTGAACGGCGGCTACTGCTAGCGGCAGGGCGATCCTGGCACGATAGGCTGATGTGCAAATGTTGCTAAATGTTGCTGTTGGTCACATTAAATTGCTCAAATTAGGCTCATAGTACTTACGAATGAAAGGGGTATTCAGCAGGGGGGTAATGATAGTCATCAGAGCGATAGCGCAAACCATCTTTTAACCATCAATGAATTTGCATAAAATCACCCATAATAATAAGAGAGGCTATTATGATTGAACACGAACTGGGGAACTGGAAAGACTTTATCGAAGGCATGCTTCGTAAATAGTTTTCCGCAATAAAAGCATGGCGATTTCACAGGCAGAATAATAATGCAGTTGAAGCGACCACATGAAAAAGGCGACCTGTCCGGTCGCCTTTTCTGTTATTTGGCCCCGGCGAAAATATCGTCAGGGCGCGTCCCGATTATTGCGGCCGCTCCTTGAGCGGGAAGCGGCGGCGCACCAGCACGAAGAACAGCGGCACGAAGAAGATAGCCAGCACCGTGGCGGAGATCATCCCGCCCATTACCCCGGTGCCGACGGCATGCTGGCTGCCGGAGCCCGCCCCGGTACTGGTGGCCATTGGCAGTACGCCGAAGATAAACGCCAGCGAGGTCATCAGGATTGGCCGCAGACGCTGGCGGCAGGCGGAGAGCGTGGCGGTAAGCAGATCTTCGCCTTTCTGATTCAGTTCATTGGCAAATTCGACGATCAGAATGGCGTTTTTCGCCGACAGGCCGATTACCGTCAGCAGGCCCACCTGGAAATAGACATCGTTTTCCAGACCGCGCATCCAGGTCGCCAGCAGCGCGCCGATAACCCCCAGCGGCACCACCAGCATCACCGAGAACGGCACCGACCAGCTTTCGTACAGCGCCGCCAGGCACAAGAACACCACCAGTAGCGAGATGGCGTAAAGCGCTGGCGCCTGCGCCCCGGAGAGGCGTTCCTGATAGGACATCGCCGTCCATTCGAGGCCAAAGCCGTTCGGCAGCTGCTGGGCCAGCTCCTCCATAAGCGTCATGGCGGTACCGGTACTGACGCCCGGCGCGGCTTCACCGACGATTTCTACCGCCGAGTAGCCGTTGTAGCGCTCCAGACGCGGTGAACCGGTCTCCCAGCGCGAGGTGGCGAAGGCGGAGAAGGGCACCATCGTGCCGCTGCTGTTGCGTACGTACCACAGATTGATATCGTCCGGCAGCATGCGATACGGCGCCGCCGCCTGAACGTAGACCTTCTTCACGCGGCCGCGGTCCATAAAATCGTTGACGTAGCTTGATCCCCACGCGGTCTGCAGCGTGTCGTTGATATCGTCAATAGAGACGCCCAGCGCCTGCGCTTTACGCTGATCGATATCCACCTGCAGCTGCGGGCTGTCGTCGAGGCCGTTGTGGCGCACGCGGGTGAGCTGGTTATTTTTAGCGGCCAGCTCCAGCAGGGTATCGCGGGCGGCCATCAGCGCTTCGTGCCCGTTGCCCGCGTGATCCTCCAGTTCCATATCGAAACCGGCGGAGCTGCCCAGACCGCTGATGGCCGGCGGGCTGCTGGCAAAGACGCGGGCTTCTTTAATTTTGTTAAACGCTTTGGTTGCGCGTTCGATGATGGCGAAAGAGGAGCCGGTGGTGGGATCGCGTTGGTCCCAGTCTTTCAGGCGTACGAACATACGCGCCACGTTCTGGCCGTTGCCGCCGGGGCCGGAACCGATGGTCGCGAACACCGATTCAACATTTTGCTTCTCATTGTTCAGGAAGTAGTCTTCCGCCTGCTGCACCACCTTCAGGGTTTGCTGCTGGGTCGAACCGCTTGGCAACTGCACCGAGGTGGTAAACATGCCGCGGTCTTCCAGCGGCAGGAACGACGTAGGCAGATGCAGAAACAGAAAGACCATTCCGCCCAGCAGCAGGACGTAGATCATTATCCAGCGTAGCGAACGATGAAGAATTTTGCCGACCGCGGTTTCGTAGCGGCTGGCGTTACGGTTAAAGGTGCGGTTAAACCAGCCGAAGAAGCCCCGCTGTCCGTGGGTTTCGCCTTTGTGAACCGGTTTTAACAGCGTGGCGCACAGCGCTGGCGTCAGGATCATCGCCACCAGAACCGACAGCACCATCGCCGAGACAATGGTAATCGAGAACTGGCGGTAGATCGCGCCGGTGGTGCCGCCGAAGAAGGCCATCGGCACAAATACCGCCGATAGCACCATGGCGATACCGACCAGCGCGCCCTGGATCTGACCCATGGATTTTCGCGTCGCTTCCCGCGGCGAGAGGCCCTCCTCGCTCATGATACGCTCGACGTTCTCCACCACTACGATGGCATCGTCCACCAGCAGGCCTATCGCCAGCACCACCGCGAACATGGTTAAAGTGTTAATGCTGTAGCCGCAGGCGTAGAGGACGGCAAAGGTCCCCATCAGCACTACCGGAACGGCGATGGTCGGGATCAGCGTGGCGCGGAAATTTTGCAGGAACAGATACATCACGAGGAACACCAGCGCGATGGCCTCAAGCAGCGTTTTCACCACGTCGGTAATCGATGCCTTCACAAATGAGGTAGTTTCGTAAGCGACTTTATATTCCAGGCCGTGCGGGAAGTACTGGGAGAGTTCGTTCAGGCGGTCGATCACGCGTTCGGCGGTCGCCATTTCGTTTGCGCCAGAGGCCAGCTTAACCCCCAGCCCGGACGCCGCCTGGCGGTTGTAGCGGCTGAGGTAATCGTATTTTTCCGCTCCCATCTCGACGGTGGCGACGTCACCGAGGGTGACCTCCGAACCGTCCTGATTAACCCGCAGGGTAATATCACGGAACTGTTCCGGCGTTTGTAACAGCGATTGTGAATTAATCGTCGCGTTGAGCGCCTGTTTGTCCACCGATGGCGTGCCGCCCAACTGGCCGACGGCGATCTGCGCGTTCTGCGAAGAGATGGCATCGGTGACGTCTTTTGCCGTCATTTGAAAGCTGTTGAGCTTGGCCGGATCGAGCCAGATGCGCATCGAATACTGGGAACCATAAGCGTCAATGTCGCCGACGCCATTCACCCGGCTGAGCGGGTCCTGAATATTACTGGCGACGTAGTCGGCGATATCCTGTTTATCCATGCTGCCGTCGGTGGAGACGAAGGCGATCGTCAGGATATTGGTATCCCCGGTTTTGCGTACCGTTACGCCCTGGTTCTGGACGGCCTGTGGGAGCTTACGCATCGCCGATTGCAGCTGGTTCTGCACCTGCTGGACGGCTTCATCCGGGTCGGTTCCGGCGGTAAAGCTCAGCGTCACGGTGGCCTGTCCGGTGCCGCTGCTCTGGGATGACATATACATCAGGTTGTCGAGGCCGGTCATATTCTGCTCGATAACCTGAGTGACGGTATTTTCCAGCGTCTGTGCCGAAGCGCCGGGATAGTTTGCTGTGATCCGCACGTTGGGTGGGGCAAGTTCAGGATATTGCTCAACGGGAAGCGACAAAATTGCGAGGGTACCGGTCAGGCATAAAAGGATTGCCAGAACCCACGCAAAAATGGGGCGATCGATAAAAAAATTCGCCATCAGAATTAGGACCTCATTTTGCACATTTTTTTGTTATTGCACAGCCTGTGACACTCTAGCGGCAAGCCCTCAGGCAATCGTGGAGAAAATAAGGAGATAGTGTAATTTATCGTGTGCCTTTTATGGCAGCGTAAAGAACTCTCCTTCTATCTCTATCAGCGCCTGCTTCTCTGCGCGCCGCCGCAAACGTGACCATTATTACTTAGCTAAATAAAACGTAATTTCATTTAAGTCAAAAAAATTGATCCACCTCGGGTTATTACCAAAAAATCGGCAACCTGTGCAAATGCACATTGTTCCGGCACCGTTTTGTCGGGTAATAGATAGTCATGCGAATTGAGGGGTTATTCACCACGAAGACTGAAGGATGTCATGAACCACTTTATTTTAAGCGATAGTCATAAATGCATCGGATGCAAGGCTTGTGAGGTTGCCTGCGTCATGGCGCATAACGATGAGCAGCATGTATTGACCCCGCAGCGTTTTCTGCCGCGTATTACGGTTATCAAGCGCGAGCAAAAACGTAACGCCGTAACCTGTCACCATTGTGAAGGGGCACCGTGCGCCCGCAGTTGTCCGAATGGCTCTATCAGCCAGTTTAACGACAGCGTCCTGGTGAATCAGGAGAAATGTATCGGCTGTAAATCCTGTATGGTTGCCTGCCCGTTTGGCGTGATGCAGATCGTCCTGACGCCGGTAGAGGAGGGCAGAGTCAAAGCGACGGCGCATAAATGCGATTTGTGCGATGGTCGCGAAGAGGGGCCCGCCTGCGTGCAAAACTGTCCGGCCGAGGCGCTGCAGCTGGCGACGGACAGCACGCTGCTGAATCTGGCGAAGCAGCGGCGTCAGCGCGCGGCGCGTCTGGGTCATCCCGGCGCGGCGGTATTGGCGTGTTCCGCCGGAAAAGTCGCGCAGATGGAGGCGACGCCGCCGCGCGGCGAGCCCGACAAGCTATCCGCCGAGACCCGTAAGGCGAACTTTGACGAAATTTATCTGCCATTCAGCGCTGGTCAGGCCAACCGCGAGGCGGAACGCTGCCTGAAGTGCGGCGAGCACAGCATTTGTGAATGGACCTGCCCGCTGCATAACCACATCCCCCAGTGGATCGAGCGCGTAAAAGAAGGGGATATCTCCGCCGCCGTTGAGCTCTCTCACCAGACTAACTGCCTGCCGGAAATTACCGGCCGCGTCTGCCCGCAGGATCGCCTGTGCGAAGGAGCCTGCACGCTGCGCGATGAGCATGGTTCGGTGACCATCGGCAATATTGAACGCTATATCTCCGACCAGGCGCTGGCCAACGGCTGGCGGCCGGATCTTTCTCAGGTCGTTGAAAGCGGCAAGCGGGTGGCGATTATCGGCGCGGGTCCTGCCGGGCTTGCCTGCGCCGACCGGCTGGTGCGCAATGGCGTGAGTCCGGTGGTCTTTGACCGCCATCCGGAAATCGGCGGCCTGCTGACCTTTGGTATTCCGGCCTTTAAGCTGGATAAATCTCTGCTGGCCCGGCGGCGGGAAATCTTTACCCAGATGGGCGTGCGCTTTGAGCTGAACTGTGAGATAGGCAAAGATATCCCGCTGACGACGCTGCTTGATGACTATGACGCGGTATTTATTGGCGCCGGAACCTATCGCTCGATGAAAGCGGATCTGCCGAATGAAGACGCGCCCGGCGTATATGACGCGCTGCCGTTCCTGATCGCTAACACCAAACAGGTGATGGGGCTGCTGGAGCTGCCGGAAGAGCCTTACGTCAACACCGAAGGGCTGAACGTCGTGGTGCTCGGCGGCGGCGATACGGCGATGGACTGCGTGCGCACCGCGCTGCGCCACGGCGCGAAGCAGGTGACCTGCGCCTATCGTCGCGATGAAGCCAACATGCCCGGTTCGAAGAAAGAGGTGAAAAACGCGCGCGAAGAGGGGGCGCAGTTTGAATTTAACGTCCAACCGGTGACCCTGGAGCTGAACGAAGAGGGGCACGTCAACGGCGTACGCTTTCTGCGCACCCGGCTGGGCACGCCTGATGCTCAGGGGCGCCGCAGCCCGTCGCCGATCCCCGGAAGCGAGTTTGTCATGCCCGCCGACGCGGTGATCATGGCCTTCGGTTTCCATCCGCACGGTATGCCGTGGCTGGAATCCGTCGGCGTTAAGCTCGACAGCCGCGGGCGGATTAAAGCCAATGTGGAAAGCCGCTATCGCTATCAGACCACCCATCGTAAAGTGTTTGCCGGCGGCGATGCGGTGCGCGGCGCCGATCTGGTGGTGACCGCCATGGCGGAAGGCCGCCACGCGGCGCAGGGGATCATGGATTTCCTCGGCGTTAAATCGATTCCGCTTCACTGACGACAAAGCGGGTTCCGCAGCGTAGTATGATATCGTTATTTCACGCTGTGGGGCCCGTATGTCACTCAATATCAACGTTATCAAAGATAAAATCCTCTCCGAAAACTGGTTCGTTCTGCGCAACATGACCTATGAACTGACGCGCAGCGACGGCAGCGTGGTTCGCCATAGACGCGAAGTCTACGATCGCGGCAACGGCGCTACCATCTTGCTGTATAACCGCCATAAGCAGACCGTCGTGCTGGTTCGCCAGTTCCGCATCGCGACCTGGATAAACGGCAACGAAGACGGGATGCTGATCGAAACCTGCGCCGGGCTGCTGGACAGCGACGAGCCGGAGGAGTGCGTGCGTAAAGAAGCCATTGAAGAGACCGGCTTCGAAGTCGGTGAAGTGCGCAAACTGTTTGAACTGTTTATGTCGCCCGGCGGCGTCACCGAGCTTATCTATTTCTTTATTGCCGAATATGACGATACTCAGCGGGCCAACGATGGCGGCGGCGTTGATGATGAAGATATTGAGGTGCTGGAGCTCCCTTATCATCGGGCGCTGGAGATGATGGCGAACGGGGAGATCCGCGATGGCAAAGCGGTGATCCTGCTGCAGTATTTGCAAACCTCCGGGCTGATGAACGGGGATCTCTGATAAATCCGATTGAGTAAAACCTCGCCGCTGGTGAACATAGCCGCTGTGTATGGCGTTTTTTCCGGGGTTGTGCCGCTCATGTTGCATCGGGTTATTTTATTTCTGCTTTTCGGTTTACTGCCGACGTCGCTGGTGCGGGCGGCGCCGGCGCAACAGCTCTTCAATGACTGGCAGGTAACCTGCAACAATCAGAACTTCTGCGTGGCCCGCAACGTCGGGCTGCATCACGGCCTGGTCATGACCCTCACCCGCAGCGCCGGGGCGGCCACCAGCGCCAGCCTGCGTATTGAGCTCGGCGGCGTGGGCAACCCGGTCGCGGCGCTGGCGCCCATTGCGCCGCGCCTTCGCCTCGATGGTAAACCCCTGTCCCTGGGCGATAAACATTGGCAGATCGCCGACAAACTGCTTAAAACCGACGATAGCGTCACCATTGATGCTTTCCTGCAGCAGGTGCAGGACGCGCAGACGATGACGCTTGAAAATGGCCTACAGAGTATCTCTCTACAGGGGCTGAAAGCCGCTCTGCTGTTTATCGATAACCGGCAGAAGCGCGTGGGGAGCGAAACCGCGTGGGTGGGGAAGGGGGAAGAGCCGCCGCTCAGCGTTCCGCCTGCGCCGGCGCTGCGGTCGGTAGCGAGAATCGACGTCGCGCAATCGCCCCTCAGCCGCGATGAACTTAACGATTTAATGGATTACGGCAACGAGCGCATGAACAGCAGCGCCTGTTCGCTGGATCCGTTTCGCCGCGAGGTGCGGGTTGCCGCGCTAACCGACGATAAGGTTTTGCTGATGACCAGCTGCGAAGCGGGCGCCTACAACACGATTTGGCTGGCCTGGCTGGTGTCGCGTCAGCAACCGTATATTGCTCATCCGCTACGGCTTACGCTGCCTTTCCAGCCGCCCGGCGATGTGCCGCGTGACGTCGAGCTGGTGAACGCCCGCTACGACGATCGACGCCAGGAGCTGGTGACGCTGGATAAAGGGCGCGCGCCCGGCGACTGCGGGACGCAAACGCGCTGGCGCTATGACGGCCAGCGCTTTAGCCTGGTACGCTACGCGCAGCAGCCGCAGTGTGATAACTGGCAGGGGCCAGACGCCTGGCCCACGCTATGGGTTACCCGTTCTGTACCTCGTCCCCTACGCTGACGATATGCTCAACGGTAAAGCCGAAGTAAGGGAAGAGCTTATCGGCCGGGGCCGATTCACCGTAGCCGGTCATGCCGACAATTTTTCCTTTTAGTCCCACATATTTATACCAGTAGTCGGCGATCCCGGCCTCCACGGCGACGCGGGCGCTGACGTCCGATGGCAGCACGGACTCCCGATAGGCTTCATCCTGGGCATCAAACACGTCGGTCGATGGCAGGGAGACTACGCGCACGTTCACCCCTTTGGCCAGCAGCTTCTCCGCGGCCAGAACGGTGATCTCGACCTCTGAACCGGTGGCTATCAGGATCAGGTCCGGCTTGCCGCCGGCGTCCTTCAGTACGTAGCCGCCGCGGGCGATATTCTGTACCTGCTCCGGCGTGCGAGCCATCTGGGTCAGATTTTGCCGGGAGAGGATCAGCGCCGTCGGCCCGCTATGACGCTCTACCGCCAGTTTCCACGCCACCGCGGCCTCGACCTGATCGCACGGTCGCCAGGTGCTGAAGTTTGGCGTCAGGCGCAGGCTGGCCAGCTGTTCTACCGCCTGGTGCGTCGGGCCGTCTTCGCCGAGACCGATGGAGTCGTGGGTATAGACCATTATTTGCCGCGCTTTCATCAGCGCCGCCATCCGCGCCGCGTTGCGGGCATATTCGACGAACATCAGGAAGGTGGCGGTATAAGGTACAAACCCGCCGTGGTGGGCGATGCCGTTGGCGATGGCCGTCATCCCGAATTCACGTACGCCGTAGTGAATATAGTTACCCGCCGGATCGTCTTTCAGCGAAGTCGAACCTTTCCAGATGGTCAGGTTACTCGGCGCGAGATCCGCGGAGCCGCCCAACAGTTCCGGTAGATGTGGGCCGTAGGCATCGAGGGCATTTTGCGAAGCCTTACGAGTGGCGATTTTCGCCGGATTGGCCTGCAGTTCAGCGATATATTTCCGCGTCGTTTCATCCCACGACTCAGGCAGTCCGCCGCTCATACGCCGCGTAAACTCCGCTGCCAGCTGAGGATGGGCCTGCTGATAGGCGGCAAACTTCTCCTCCCAGCTTTTCTGCGCTTTTTGTCCCTTTTCACGCGCGTCCCAGGCCCGGTAAATCTCTTTTGGGATCTCAAACGCCGGGTGATGCCAGCCCAGCTGCTGGCGCGCCAGCGCTACTTCCTGTTCTCCCAGCGCGGCGCCGTGAGCCTCTTCTTTGCCGGCTTTATTCGGTGAACCAAAGCCTATCACCGTACGGCAGATAATTAGCGAGGGTTTGTCCTTCACGCTCTGGGCTTCCAGAATCGCTTTCTTCACGGCTTCGGGATCGTGGCCGTCAATTTCATGCACCACATGCCAGTGATAGGCCTCAAAGCGTTTTGCCGTGTCATCGGTAAACCAGCCTTTGGTTTCGCCATCAATGGAAATGCCGTTGTGGTCGTAGAAGCCGATCAGCTTGCCCAGTCCTAGCGTACCCGCCAGAGAGCAGACTTCGTGAGAAATCCCCTCCATCAGACAACCATCGCCCATAAACACGTAGGTAAAGTGGTCGACGATCTCATGGTCTGGCTGATTAAACTGCGCCGCCAGCGTGCGCTCGGCGATAGCCAGCCCCACCGCGTTCGCCAGCCCTTGCCCCAGCGGCCCGGTGGTGGTTTCAACCCCCGGGGTATAGCCGATTTCCGGGTGGCCCGGCGTTTTGGAATGCAGCTGACGGAAGTTTTTTATCTCTTCGATGGGCAAATCATAGCCCGTCAGATGCAGCAGGCTGTAGAGCAGCATCGACGCGTGGCCGTTGGAGAGAATAAAGCGGTCGCGATCGTACCATTGCGGGTTTTCAGGATTGTGCTTAAGGAAATCGTTCCACAGCACCTCTGCGATATCGGCCATGCCCATCGGCGCGCCGGGGTGGCCGGAGTTGGCTTTCTGGACTGCATCCATACTCAGGGCGCGGATGGCGTTAGCGAGTTCTCTACGGGACATAATGTGCTCCTGAAACAATAGGTTGTATGAGTTTTTATTGGTTTAGGATAGAGAGGATGATGAGTTGCATAACTAAAAAGCATAGCAGACGGGGCTATCATTGCTTCTGAAACTAAGTTACATAAACATTATAAATCGATAACAAATATAACTTTGTTATGGCGAGAGTTTGGCGGTGTTCAAAGTTTACGAAGCCGTCAGGCGAGATACTAGGTGACCCTTTAGGGTGAACACCAGGTAGGCCATTACGCTTCACCCCCTACGATCGATACGTGAAAGGAACGATAAAATGGATGAGCAGTTAAAACAAAGCGCCCTTGATTTCCACGAATTCCCGGTCCCCGGAAAAATCCAGGTCTCCCCGACAAAACCGCTGGCTACCCAACGCGATCTGGCCCTGGCCTACTCGCCGGGCGTCGCCGCGCCCTGTCTGGAAATCGAGAAGGACCCGCTGGCAGCCTATAAATATACCGCGCGCGGCAACCTCGTCGCGGTGGTCTCCAACGGCACGGCCGTACTGGGGCTGGGCAATATCGGCGCGCTGGCCGGTAAGCCGGTGATGGAAGGCAAAGGTGTTCTGTTTAAAAAGTTCGCCGGCATCGATGTGTTCGATATTGAAGTCGATGAGCTGGACCCGGACAAATTTATCAACGTCGTTGCGGCGCTGGAGCCGACCTTCGGCGGTATCAACCTCGAAGATATCAAAGCGCCGGAGTGCTTCTACATCGAGCAAAAGCTGCGCGAGCGCATGAATATTCCGGTCTTCCATGACGATCAGCACGGGACGGCGATTATCAGTACCGCGGCGATTCTCAACGGGCTGCGGGTGGTGGAGAAAAACATTTCCGACGTGCGGATGGTGGTCTCCGGCGCGGGCGCGGCGGCGATCGCCTGTATGAACCTGCTGGTGGCGCTGGGAATGCAGAAACACAACATCGTGGTCTGCGACTCGAAAGGCGTTATCTATAAGGGCCGTGAGCCGAATATGGCGGAGACGAAGGCGGCCTATGCGGTAGAAGACAGCGGCAAACGCACGCTGGATGACGTGATTGACGGGGCGGACATTTTCCTTGGCTGCTCAGGCCCAAAAGTGCTGACTCCGGAGATGGTGAAAAAAATGGCCCGCGCGCCGATGATTCTGGCGCTGGCCAACCCGGAGCCGGAGATTCTGCCGCCGCTGGCGAAAGAGGTACGCTCCGACGCCATTATCTGTACCGGACGTTCTGACTATCCGAACCAGGTAAACAACGTTCTGTGCTTCCCGTTCATCTTCCGCGGGGCGCTGGACGTCGGCGCAACGGCGATTAACGAAGAGATGAAGCTGGCGGCAGTACACGCGATTGCCGAGCTGGCGCACGCCGAACAGAGCGAAGTGGTGGCCTCCGCCTACGGCGATCAGGACCTGAGCTTCGGCGCGGAATATATCATTCCGAAACCGTTCGACCCGCGGCTGATCGTTAAGATCGCCCCGGCAGTGGCGAAAGCGGCGATGGACTCCGGCGTGGCGACCCGCCCGATCGCCGATTTTGACGCCTACATCGAGAAGCTCAGCGAGTTCGTCTACAAAACGAACCTGTTTATGAAGCCGATTTTCTCCCAGGCGCGTAAAGAGCCGAAGCGGGTAGTGCTGGCGGAAGGGGAAGATTCCCGCGTCCTGCACGCGACCCAGGAACTGGTCTCTCTTGGGCTGGCGAAACCGATTTTAATCGGTCGCCCGGGCGTCATTGAGATGCGAATCCAGAAGCTAGGGCTGCAGATTAAAGCCGGAGTTGACTTTGAGATCGTGAATAACGAATCCGATCCGCGCTTTAAAGAGTACTGGAACGAATATTACAGCCTGATGAAGCGCCGCGGGATCACTCAGGAGCAGGCGCAGCGGGCGGTGATCAGCAATACCACGGTGATCGGCGCGATCATGGTGCAGCGCGGCGAAGCCGATGCGATGATCTGCGGCACCATCGGTGACTATCACGAGCATTACAGCGTCATACAGCCGCTGTTCGGCTACCGCGAAGGGGTTCATGCGGCCGGGGCGATGAACGCGCTGCTGCTGCCGAGCGGCAACACCTTTATCGCCGACACCTATGTCAATCACGATCCGTCGCCGGAGCAAATTGCCGAAATCACCCTGATGGCGGCGGAAACCGTTCGTCGTTTCGGTATTGAACCGCGGGTGGCGCTGCTGTCGCACTCGAACTTTGGCTCCTCGGACTGCCCGTCCGCCAGCAAAATGCGCCAGGCGCTGGAGCTGGTGAAGGCGCAGGCGCCGGAGCTGATGATCGATGGCGAAATGCACGGTGATGCCGCGCTGGTGGAAAGCATTCGTAATGAGCGGATGCCGGATAGCCCGCTGAAAGGCTCGGCTAATATTCTGGTGATGCCGAATATGGAAGCGGCGCGTATTAGTTACAACTTACTTCGCGTCTCCAGCTCCGAAGGCGTCACCGTCGGACCGGTGCTGATGGGCGTCGCGAAGCCGGTGCATATTCTGACGCCAATTGCTTCGGTACGGCGTATCGTAAATATGGTCGCGCTGGCCGTTGTCGAAGCGCAAACTCAGCCACTGTAATTTTCATTTAATTATTTCAGGCGCGGGAATTCTCCCGCGCTTTTTTATTTCTGTTTATAAGTGATCTATCTCACCTTTCAAATCAACTTGCCGAATTTTGTTATTTACTCCCGCGGAAACTTGTCACGATAAGCGCAAGTTTTAGCGGAGCGGTGAGCCATGGATAAAGAACGCATCATTCAGGAATTTGTACCCGGTAAGCAGGTGACGCTGGCGCATCTGATCGCGCATCCGGGGGCAGAACTGGCGAAAAAGATCGGCGTTCCCGAATCTGGCGCTATCGGCATTATGACCTTAACCCCTGGAGAAACCGCGATGATCGCCGGTGATTTAGCGATGAAGGCCGCCGATGTGCATATCGGTTTTCTCGACCGGTTTAGCGGCGCGCTGGTGATCTACGGCTCGGTCGGCGCGGTAGAAGAGGCGCTGCTACAGACGGTAAGCGGGCTCGGTCGATTATTAAATTATACCCTCTGCGAGTTAACCAAAAGCTAATTAGGTGCGGCGATGAAACGTATTGCATTTGTCGGTACGGTGGGCGCGGGAAAAACAACGCTATTTAATGCGCTGCAGGGAAATTATTCCCTCGCGAGAAAAACGCAGGCCGTGGAATTTAATGAAGAAGGCGATATCGACACCCCGGGAGAATATTTCAGCCATCCGCGCTGGTACCACGCATTAATTACCACGTTGCAGGATGTCGATACGCTGATTTATGTCCACGCGGCCAACGATACCGAAAGTCGCTTACCCGCTGGGCTACTGGATATTGGCGCGAATAAACGACACATCGCCGCGATTAGCAAAACGGACGTGCCGGACGCCGACGTCGCCGCGGTGCGGCAACTGCTCTACGAGATGGGGTTTCAGGAACCGATTTTCGAACTCAACGGTCACGATCCGCAAAGCGTAAAGCATCTGGTGAATTACCTGAGTGAGCTCAGCCAAAAGGAGGAAGGGGCAGGTGAAGAAACTTATCACAGCTAACGATATTCGTGCGGCCCACGCACGAGGCGAAGCGGAAATATCGGTTGTGCTGCGCGCCAGCATCATCACCCCGGAAGCCCGCGAAGTCGCGGAGCTGCTGGGCGTCGCCATCCGGGAGTGCGATGAATCTGCGCCAGAGCCGGCGGCACCGGCGGCAGAGGATAAAACCGAAAGCCAGCGCATTCGCGAAACCATTATCGCGCAGCTGCCGGAAGGGCAGTTTACCGAAAGCCTGGTGGCGCAGCTAATGGAAAAAGTGATGAAGGAGAAGCAGTCGCTGGGGATGGACGCGATGCAGCCCAGCTTTAAGGCGGTTACCGGTAAAGGCGGCGTGAAGGTTATTGACGGCGGCAGCGTGAAGTTCGGCCGCTTCGACGGCGCGGAGCCGCACCGGGTCGGCCTGACGGATTTAATTACCGAGCAGGACGGCAGCAGCATGGCCGCCGGGTTTATGCAGTGGGAAAACGCCTTTTTCCCGTGGACGCTGAACTATGACGAGGTCGATATGGTGCTGGAGGGCGAACTCCACGTGCGCCATGAAGGCGAAACCATGGTGGCCAAAGCCGGGGACGTGATGTTTATCCCGAAAGGCTCCAGCATTGAATTCGGCACGCCGTCGACGGTGCGCTTCCTGTACGTCGCCTGGCCTGCGAACTGGCAATCGCTATGAAAGATTTCATCACCGAAGCCTGGCTCAGAGCGAATCATACGCTCAGCGAAGGGGCAGAAATTCATCTGCCCGCCGACGCCCGCCTGACGCCATCGGCCCGGGAGCTGCTGGAAAGCCGCCGTCTGCGCATCAAGTTTATCGACGAGCAGGGCAGCCTGTTCGTTGATGACGACGCGCAGCAGCCGCAGCCGGTACACGGTTTGACCAGCAGCGACACGCACCCGCAGGCCTGTTGCGAACTGTGCCGCCAGGCGGTGAAGAAAAAGCCGGACACCCTGACCCACCTGACGGCGGAAAAAATGGTCGCCAAAAGCGACCCGCGGCTGGGCTTTCGCGCCGCCCTCGACGCCACTATCGCCCTGGCAGTCTGGCTGCAAATCGAACTGGCGGAGCCCTGGCAGCCGTGGCTGGCGGATATCCGCTCGCGCCTCGGCAACATTATGCGCGCCGACGCCCTGGATGAACCGCTGGCGGCGCAGTCCATCGTCGGGCTGAACGAGGATGCGCTGCACCGGCTTTCCCACCAGCCGCTGCGCTATCTCGACCACGATCATCTGGTGCCGGAAGCCAGCCACGGCCGCGATGCCGCGCTGCTCAATCTGCTGCGCTGTAAAATTCGTGAAACGGAAACGGTCGCCGCGCAGGTCTTTATTACCCGCAGTTTTGAGGTATTGCGCCCGGACCTTCTGCAGGCGCTGAACCGCCTCTCCAGCACCGTCTACGTGATGATGATTTTAAGCGTGG
Source organism: Klebsiella grimontii (assembly GCF_900200035.1). Taxonomy (GTDB): domain Bacteria; phylum Pseudomonadota; class Gammaproteobacteria; order Enterobacterales; family Enterobacteriaceae; genus Klebsiella; species Klebsiella grimontii. Next base: position 366,974 of record NZ_FZTC01000022.1, on the reverse strand, counting down.
CGAAACATCCGCTGACCGTCAGCCAAATCCAACAGCGTCTGGGAGGGGAGCAATGATTATTGAACGCGCCCGTCAGCTCGCTTTGCGTTCACCCGCCCGGGTGGTGTTTGCGGACGCGCTGGATATTCGCGTCCTCAAAGCGGCGCACTATCTCCAGCAGCAGGGGCTGGCAAAGCCGATTTTGATCGCCAGCCCTTTTGCCCTGCGCCAGTTCGCCCTCAACCATCGCCTGCCGATGGACGGTATGCAGATCGTCGACCCGCTCAGCAACCGGCAAATACGCGCAGCGTTTGCCCGGCGCTGGCTGGACCGCGCCGGGGAAAAAACGCCGCCGGACGCCGAGGAAAAACTCAACGACCCGCTGATGTTCGCCGCCGCCATGGTCGGCGCCGGTCAGGCCGACGTGTGTATTGCCGGCAATCTCTCCTCGACGGCGAACGTGCTGCGTGCCGGATTACGCATTATTGGCCTTCAGCCTGGCTGCAAAACGCTGTCGTCGATTTTTCTGATGCTTCCGCAGTACGCCGGACCGGCATTAGGGTTCGCCGACTGCAGCGTGGTGCCGCAGCCGACGGCGGCGCAGCTGGCGGATATCGCCATCGCCAGCGCGGAAACATGGCAGGCCATCACCGGCGAAGAGCCGCGCGTGGCGATGCTGTCGTTTTCCAGCAACGGCAGCGCCCGTCATCCCAACGTCGCCAACGTACAGCAGGCCACCGGGATCGTACGCCAGCGCGCCCCGCAGCTGATGGTTGATGGCGAACTGCAGTTTGACGCCGCCTTCGTTCCGGAGGTCGCCGCGCAAAAAGCGCCCGCCAGTCCGCTACAGGGCCGGGCCAACGTGATGGTTTTTCCCTCGCTGGAGGCGGGCAACATTGGCTACAAAATCGCCCAGCGCCTGGGCGGCTACCGCGCGGTCGGGCCGCTGATTCAGGGACTTGCCGCGCCGCTTCACGACCTCTCCCGAGGCTGTAGCGTGCAGGAAATTATCGAACTGGCGTTGGTGGCAGCAGTGCCGCGCCAGACTGACGCGAGCCGGGTAAACCGCTCGCAAACACGGGTTGTATAAACGGTCCCGTTCTGGACCCCATGAGAGGAAAACACAATGGAAGCATTAGGAATGATTGAAACCCGGGGCCTGGTTGCGCTGATTGAGGCCTCTGACGCGATGGTAAAAGCCGCGCGCGTGAAGCTGGTTGGCGTCAAGCAGATTGGCGGCGGTCTGGTGACCGCGATGGTGCGCGGCGATGTGGCGGCGTGCAAAGCGGCGACGGATGCGGGTGCCGCGGCGGCGCAGCGCATTGGCGAGCTGGTCTCAGTGCACGTTATTCCGCGCCCGCATGGCGATCTGGAAGAGGTGTTCCCCATCAGTTTCAAAGGCGACAGCAACATTTGACTCACGGCCGGATAAGCCGCGCAAGCGCCGCTATCCGGCATTAACGCGCGCTATTGCCTGATGGCGCTGCGCTTATCAGGCCTACGACTCACCACGTAATCCAGGGAGGCGGGTATGAAACTGGCAGTCGTCACGGGACACATTGTCTGCACCGTCCGCCATCAGGGGCTGGCGCACGACAAGCTGCTGATGGTGGAGATGATTGATGCCGCAGGGAAGCCTGACGGGCAGTGCGCCGTCGCCACCGATAGCATCGGCGCGGGGGCCGGGGAATGGGTACTGCTGGTGAGCGGCAGCTCGGCGCGACAGGCGCACCGCAGCGAGGCGTCTCCTGTCGATTTGTGCGTCATCGGTATCGTCGATGAAGCGGTGGCCGGCGGTCAGGTGATTTTCCATAAATAGGACTGAACATCATGAATCAACAGGATATTGAACAGGTGGTGAAAGCGGTACTGCTGAAAATGACGGACAGCAGCAAGCCGGACAGCACCGTTCATGAAATGGGCGTCTTCGCCTCCCTTGATGACGCCGTCGCGGCAGCAAAAGTGGCTCAGCAGGGGCTGAAAAGCGTGGCGATGCGTCAGCTGGCGATTCACGCCATTCGCGAGGCGGGCGAAAAATACGCCAGGGAATTAGCGGAGCTGGCGGTGAGCGAAACCGGCATGGGCCGGGTGGAGGATAAATTTGCCAAAAACGTGGCGCAGGCGCGTGGTACGCCGGGCGTGGAGTGCCTCTCTCCGCAGGTGCTGACCGGCGATAACGGCCTGACGCTGATTGAAAACGCGCCGTGGGGCGTGGTGGCCTCGGTCACCCCATCCACCAACCCGGTGGCGACGGTGATTAATAACGCCATCAGCCTGATTGCCGCGGGCAACAGCGTGGTGTTCGCCCCGCATCCGGCGGCGAAAAAGGTCTCTCAGCGGGCGATTATGCTGCTCAACCAGGCGGTGATTGCCGCGGGCGGCCCGGCCAATCTGCTGGTCACCGTGGCGAACCCGGATATTGAAACGGCCCAGCGGCTGTTTAAGTACCCCGGCATTGGTCTGCTGGTGGTCACCGGCGGCGAAGCGGTGGTGGAGTCCGCGCGAAAACATACCAATAAACGTCTGATCGCCGCCGGGGCCGGTAACCCGCCGGTGGTGGTCGACGAAACCGCCGACCTGGCGCGCGCCGCGCAGTCCATCGTCAAAGGCGCCTCGTTTGATAACAACATCATCTGCGCCGACGAAAAGGTGCTGATTGTGGTCGATAGCGTTGCCGACGAATTGATGCGCCTGATGGAAGGCCAGCAGGCGGTGAAGCTCACCGCCGCTCAGGCCGAGCAGCTTCAGCCGGTGCTGCTCAAAAATATCGACGAGCGCGGCAAAGGCACCGTCAGCCGCGACTGGGTTGGCCGCGACGCCGGCAAGATTGCCGCAGCCATCGGCCTGAACGTTCCGCCGCAGACGCGTCTGCTGTTCGTTGAAACCCCGGCCAGCCATCCGTTTGCCGTCACTGAACTGATGATGCCGGTGCTCCCGGTGGTACGGGTGGCCAACGTCGACGAAGCCATCGCGCTGGCGGTTCAGCTGGAAGGCGGCTGCCACCATACGGCGGCGATGCACTCGCGCAATATCGACAACATGAACCAGATGGCGAACGCCATTGATACCAGCATTTTCGTCAAAAACGGGCCGTGCATCGCCGGACTCGGCCTGGGCGGGGAGGGCTGGACCACCATGACCATCACCACGCCAACCGGGGAGGGGGTGACCAGCGCGCGCACCTTTGTCCGCCTGCGCCGCTGCGTGCTGGTAGACGCCTTCCGAATTGTATAAGGGATGACCGATGGCACACGACGAACAACGTTGGCTCACGCCCCGGCTGCAAAAAGCGGCGGCCCTGTGTAACCAGACGCCTGCGCTCAGCGGTTCGCCGCTGTGGCTGGGCGTGGATTTAGGCACCTGCGATGTGGTGTCGATGGTGGTCGACGGCGACAGGCTGCCGGTTGCGGTGTGCCTCGACTGGGCGGACGTGGTGCGCGACGGCATCGTCTGGGATTTCTTCGGCGCCGTCACCATCGTGCGCCGCCATCTCGACGCGCTGGAACGGCAGCTTGGCTGCCGCTTCACTCATGCGGCGACCTCATTTCCGCCGGGCACCGACCCGCGTATTTCGATCAACGTGCTGGAGTCCGCAGGGTTAGAGGTGAGTCACGTACTCGATGAACCGACCGCGGTGGCGGACCTGCTGCAGCTCGATAACGCCGGCGTGGTGGATATCGGCGGCGGCACCACCGGGATCGCCATCGTGAAGCGCGGCAAGGTGACCTACTCCGCCGATGAAGCGACCGGCGGCCACCATATCTCCCTGACCCTTGCCGGTAACCGCCGCATCCCGCTGGAAGAGGCGGAGCAGTACAAGCGCAGCAACGCGCAGGAGATTTGGCCGGTGGTGAAGCCGGTGTACGAAAAGATGGCGGAGATCGTCGCTCGTCATATTGACGGTCAGGGAATAGCCGATTTGTGGCTGGCGGGCGGCTCCTGCATGCAGCCGGGCGTGGATGCGCTGTTTCGTAAGCGCTTCCCGGAATTACAGGTGCATTTACCGCAGCACAGCCTGTTTATGACCCCGCTGGCGATAGCCAGCAGCGGGAGAGAGAAAGCGGAGGGAATCAATGCAAGCTGAACTGCAGACGGCGCTCTTTCAGGCATTCGACACCCTGAATTTGCAGCGGGTGAAAACCTTCAGCGTGCCGCCGGTGACGCTGTGCGGCCTCGGCGCGCTCAGCGCCTGTGGCCAGGAAGCGCAAGCGCGAGGCGTAAACCATCTGTTTGTGATGGTCGACAGCTTCCTGCATCAGGCGGGACTGACCGCGGGGCTTGCGCGCAGCCTGGCGGTGAAAGGCGTGGCCATGACCGTCTGGCCCTGTCCGCCAGGGGAGCCGTGCGTTACCGACGTCTGCGCGGCAGTGGCGCAGCTGCGCGAAGCGAAGTGCGACGGCGTGGTGGCCTTTGGCGGCGGTTCGGTGCTGGACGCGGCGAAAGCGGTGGCGCTGTTGGTCACCAACCCAGAGCAGACGCTAAGTGAGATGACGGAAAGCAGCGTACTGCGCCCGCGTCTGCCGCTGATTGCGGTGCCGACCACCGCCGGAACCGGCTCAGAAACCACCAACGTGACGGTGATCATCGATGCGGTCAGCGGGCGCAAGCAGGTGCTGGCCCACGCCTCGCTCATGCCGGACGTGGCGATTCTCGACGCCGCCCTGACCGAAGGCGTTCCGCCCCAGGTGACGGCGATGACCGGGATAGACGCGCTGACCCACGCCGTTGAGGCGTACAGCGCGCTCAACGCGACGCCCTTCACCGATAGTCTGGCGCTTGGCGCGATAGCGATGATCGGCCAGGCGCTGCCGAAATCCGTGGGCTACGGCCACGACCTCGCCGCCCGCGAAAGTATGCTGCTGGCTTCCTGCATGGCGGGAATGGCTTTTTCCAGCGCCGGTCTGGGCTTATGCCATGCGATGGCGCATCAGCCCGGCGCGGCGCTGCATATTCCACACGGGCAGGCTAACGCCATGCTGCTGCCAACGGTGATGGCGTTTAACCGCATGGTATGCCGCGAGCGGTTCAGGCAAATCGGCCGGGCGCTCATCGCTAAAAAAACCGATGACCACGAGGCAATCGCCGCCGTTGAGGCGCTGATCGCTGAAGTCGGCCTGAGCAAACGACTCTCTGATGCCGGGGCGAAGCCCGAACATTTCAGCGCATGGGCGCAGGCGGCGCAGGAAGACATTTGTCTGCGCGCCAATCCACGCACCGCCACCCGGGAGCAGATTATCGATCTGTACGCGGCGGCGCACTAATGCGGCCTTAACACCGGCGAATTTTCCCGGAGGCGATGCTGCGCATCTGTCCGGGCTACAAGCCTGGCAAGCCGCGCTGAACCGGTAGCCCGGGCAAGGCGCTTTGCGCCGCCCCCGGGGGAAGACCGCAGAGTGTTAATACAAATCTTAAATGACAGGGAGTAAAGGCTATGGGAATTAACGAAATCATCATGTACATCATGATGTTCTTTATGCTGATTGCCGCCGTGGACAGGATCCTGTCGCAGTTTGGCGGTTCGGCGCGCTTTCTCGGCAAGTTTGGCAAAAGCATCGAGGGATCCGGCGGCCAGTTCGAAGAGGGCTTTATGGCGATGGGCGCGCTGGGCCTGGCGATGGTCGGGATGACCGCGCTGGCGCCGGTACTGGCGCACCTGCTCGGTCCGGTGATTATTCCGCTGTATGAAATGCTCGGCGCCAACCCGTCGATGTTCGCCGGAACGCTGCTGGCCTGCGATATGGGCGGCTTCTTCCTCGCCAAAGAGCTGGCGGGCGGTGACGTGGCGGCGTGGCTCTATTCCGGCCTGATCCTCGGGGCGATGATGGGGCCGACGCTGGTGTTCTCCATTCCGGTCGCGCTCGGCATCATCGAACCCTCCGATCGCCGCTACCTGGCGCTGGGCGTGCTGGCCGGGATCGTCACGATTCCGATCGGCTGTATCGCCGGCGGTCTGGTGGCCATGTACTCCGGCGTGGAGATTAACGGACAGCCGGTAGAGTTCACCTTCGCGCTGATCCTGATGAATATGATCCCGGTGCTTATCGTCGCGGTGCTGGTCGCGCTGGGGCTGAAGTTTATTCCGGAAAAAATGATCAACGGCTTCCAGATCTTCGCCAAATTTCTGGTGGCGCTGATCACCATCGGCCTGGCGGCGGCGGTCATCAAGTTCCTGCTTGGCTGGGATCTGATCCCAGGGCTTGACCCGATCTTTATGGCTCCCGGCGACCAGCCCGGCGAGGTGATGCGCGCTATCGAAGTTATTGGTTCGATCTCTTGCGTGCTGCTCGGCGCTTACCCGATGGTGTTGTTGCTGACCCGCTGGTTTGAAAAGCCGCTGATGCGCGTCGGTAATCTGCTGAAAATCAATAATATGGCCGCTGGCGGGATGGTGGCGACGCTGGCTAACAACATCCCGATGTTCGGCATGATGAAGCAGATGGATACCCGCGGCAAAGTGATCAACTGCGCGTTCTCCGTCTCCGCCGCATTCGCGCTGGGCGACCACCTGGGCTTCGCCGCCGCTAACATGAACGCCATGATCTTCCCGATGATCGTCGGCAAGCTGATCGGCGGCGTCACCGCTATCGGCGTGGCGATGCTGCTGGTGCCAAAAGATGAAAACGTACCCGCGGCAGCGAAAACCGAAGCGGAGGCGCAATCGTGAAAACTCGCCAGCTGCTGAGCGTAGGTATCGATATCGGCACCACCACCACTCAGGTGATCTTCTCCCGCCTTGAGCTGGTTAACCGTGCTGCGGTGTCGCAGGTGCCGCGCTACGAATTCATCAAACGCGAAATTAGCTGGCAAAGCCCGGTCTTCTTCACGCCTGTCGATAAGCAGGGCGGTCTGAAGGAGGCCGAACTCAAGACGCTGATTCTGGCGCAGTATCAGGCCGCCGGCATTGCCCCCGAATCGGTGGATTCCGGGGCGATCATTATTACCGGCGAAAGCGCGAAAACCCGTAACGCCAGGCCGGCGGTGATGGCGCTCTCGCAGTCGCTGGGCGATTTCGTGGTGGCCAGCGCCGGGCCGCACCTGGAGTCGGTGATTGCCGGTCACGGCGCCGGGGCGCAAGCCCTGTCGGCACAGCGCCTGTGCCGGGTTCTCAACATCGATATCGGCGGCGGCACGTCAAACTATGCCCTGTTTGACGCCGGCAAAGTCAGCGGCACCGCCTGCCTCAACGTCGGCGGTCGCCTGCTGGAGACCGACGGCCAGGGGCGCGTGGTCCACGCGCATCAGCCTGGACAGATGATTGCCGATGCGGTTTTCGGCCCCGGAACCTGCGCCCGCTCGCTGAGCGCCGGGCAGCTTACCCAGGTGGCGCGGCGGATGGCGGAGCTGATCGTCGAAGTCATCGACGGCGCGCTCTCCCCGCTGGCGCAACGGCTGATGCAAACCGGCCTGCTGCCCGCAGGCGTTAAGCCTGAGGTGATTACCCTTTCCGGTGGAGTGGGCGAGTGCTATCGCCACCAGCCCGCCGACCCGTTCTGTTTTTCTGACATTGGACCGCTGCTGGCCACGGCGCTGCACGAGCATCCGCGCCTGCGTGAGATGAACGTGCAGTTCCCGGCGCAAACCGTGCGCGCCACGGTGATTGGCGCCGGCGCGCACACGCTTTCGCTCTCTGGTAGCACCATCTGGCTGGAGGGGGTTCAGCTACCGCTGCGCAACCTGCCGGTGGCGATCCCGCTTGATGACGCCGATCTGCTGAGCGCCTGGCAGCAGGCGCTGATGCAGCTCGATCTGGATCCTAAAACGGATGCTTACGTGCTGGCGCTTCCCGCATCGCTACCGGTGCGCTACGCCACCCTGCTGGTGGTGATTGACGCGCTACTGGCTTTTGTCGCGCGCTTTCCCAACCCGCATCCACTGCTGGTGGTGGCGGAACAGGACTTTGGCAAAGCGCTGGGCATGCTGCTGCGCCCGCAATTACAACAACTCCCGCTGGCGGTCATCGATGAGGTGAGCGTCCGGGCGGGGGACTATATCGACATTGGTACGCCTCTTTTTGGCGGATCGGTTGTGCCGGTGACGGTGAAATCACTCGCATTTCCTTCCTGAGGGAACGACTTATGAAACTAAAGACCACATTGTTCGGCAATGTTTATCAGTTTAAGGATGTAAAAGAGGTGCTGGCTAAAGCCAACGAATTGCGTTCGGGGGATGTGCTGGCGGGCGTGGCGGCGGAAAGTTCGCAGCAGCGCGTGGCGGCGAAGCAGGTGCTCTCCGATATGACGGTCGCCGATATTCGTAACAACCCGGTGATTCCGTATGAAGAGGATTGCGTGACGCGCCTGATCCAGGACGACGTCAACGAAACCGCCTATCAGCGGATTAAAAACTGGACCATCAGCGACCTGCGCGAATACGTACTCAACGATGAAGTCACCAGCGACGATATTGCGTTTGTGCGCAAAGGGCTGACCTCAGAAGTGGTGGCGGCGGTGGCGAAGGTCTGTTCCAACGCCGACCTGATCTACGGCGCGAAGAAAATGCCGGTGATTAAAAAAGCCAACACCACCATCGGCCTGCCGGGCACCTTTAGCTGCCGCCTGCAGCCGAACGATACCCGCGATGACGTGCAGAGCATTGCCGCGCAAATCTACGAAGGGCTCTCTTTCGGTGCGGGCGATGCGGTGATCGGCGTCAACCCGGTGACCGATGACGTGGAGAACCTGACCCGCGTCCTCGATACCGTCTATGGCGTTATCGATAAATTCAATATCCCCACCCAGGGCTGCGTGCTGGCGCACGTCACCACCCAGATTGAAGCGATCCGCCGCGGCGCCCCGGGCGGCCTGATCTTCCAGAGCATCTGCGGCAGCGAAAAGGGGCTAAAAGAGTTTGGCGTGGAGCTGGCGATGCTCGATGAGGCGCGGGCGGTCGGCGCCGAGTTCAACCGTATCGCCGGGGAGAACTGCCTGTACTTTGAAACCGGGCAGGGCTCGGCGCTGTCGGCTGGTGCCAACTTCGGCGCCGATCAGGTGACGATGGAGGCGCGTAACTACGGCCTGGCGCGGCACTACGATCCGTTCCTCGTCAATACCGTGGTGGGCTTTATCGGGCCGGAATATCTCTATAACGATCGGCAGATTATTCGCGCCGGTCTGGAAGACCACTTTATGGGCAAGCTGAGCGGCATCTCGATGGGCTGCGACTGCTGCTACACCAACCATGCCGACGCCGACCAGAACCTCAATGAAAACCTGATGATTCTGCTCGCCACCGCCGGCTGCAACTACATCATGGGCATGCCGCTCGGCGACGACATCATGCTCAACTATCAGACCACCGCGTTTCACGATACCGCCACCGTCCGTCAGCTGCTGAATTTACGGCCGTCGCCGGAGTTCGAACGCTGGCTGGAAACCATGGGCATTATGGCAAACGGTCGTCTGACCAAACGGGCGGGCGATCCGTCACTGTTCTTTTGATGACGCGGGGATGACATATGATGGATCAAAAGCAGATTGAAGAAATTGTACGTAGCGTGATGGCGTCAATGGGACAACCGCAAACGACTACGCAAGCGCCTGAGGCGACGGTGGCGAAATGCGCCAGCCAGTGTGAGGTGGCGGCGGAGAGCTGCACGCTGGATTTAGGTTCGCCAGAGGCGAAAGGCTGGATTGGCGTGCAGCAGCCGCATCGCGCGGAAGTGCTGGCCGAACTGAAGCGCAGCACCGCGGCGCGCGTGTGTACCGGCCGCGCCGGCCCGCGTCCGCGCACCCTCGCGCTGCTGCGCTTTCTCGCCGACCACTCGCGCTCCAAGGATACGGTGCTGAAAGAGGTTCCGGAAGAGTGGGTGAAAACCCAGGGATTGCTGGAGGTACGCTCCGAAATTAGCGACAAAAACCTCTACCTGACGCGCCCGGATATGGGCCGTCGGCTGAGTCCGGAGGCGATTGAGGCGCTGAAGGCGCAGTGTGTGGCGAATCCTGACGTTCAGGTGGTGGTGTCCGATGGCCTCTCTACCGACGCGATCACCGTCAACTATGAAGAGATCCTGCCGCCGCTGCTGTCGGGGCTGAAGCAGGCCGGGCTGAAGGTCGGTACGCCGTTCTTCGTCCGCTACGGGCGGGTCAAAATTGAAGATCAGATTGGCGAAATCCTCGGCGCGAAAGTGGTGATCCTGCTGGTGGGCGAACGTCCGGGGCTGGGGCAGTCGGAAAGCCTCTCCTGTTACGCCGTTTATTCGCCGCGCGTGGCCACCACCGTCGAAGCGGACCGGACCTGTATTTCAAATATCCACCAGGGCGGCACGCCGCCGGTAGAAGCCGCCGCGGTGATCGTCGATTTGGCCAAACGCATGCTGGAGCAGAAGGCTTCCGGCATCAACATGACTCGGTAAGGAGGCATCATGCCTGCATTAGATTTAATTCGCCCTTCGGTGACGGCCATGCGCGTGATTGCTTCAGTGAATGACGGCTTTGCCCGCGAGCTAAAATTACCGCCGCATATACGTAGCCTCGGACTCATCACGGCGGATTCAGATGATGTGACTTATATTGCCGCTGACGAAGCGACAAAACAGGCGATGGTCGAAGTGGTATATGGCCGCTCGCTCTACGCCGGCGCGGCTCACGGTCCTTCGCCAACCGCAGGTGAAGTGCTGATTATGCTGGGCGGCCCGAACCCGGCGGAAGTTCGCGCCGGTCTGGATGCGATGGTGGCGCATATCGAAAATGGGGCCGCGTTCCAGTGGGCCAACGATGCCGAAGATACGGCGTTTCTGGCGCACGTGGTGTCGCGAACCGGCTCTTATCTCTCGTCTACCTCCGGTATCGCGCTGGGCGATCCGATCGCTTACCTGGTGGCGCCGCCGCTGGAGGCGACCTTCGGCATCGATGCGGCAATGAAATCGGCCGACGTTCAACTGGTGACCTACGTGCCGCCGCCGTCGGAAACCAACTATTCCGCCGCGTTTTTGACGGGTAGCCAGGCCGCCTGTAAAGCCGCCTGCAATGCCTTTACCGATGCCGTTCTGGATATTGCCCGTCATCCAATCCAGCGCGCGTAAGGGGGAAGCGATGATCAACGCCCTGGGATTACTGGAAGTGGACGGTATGGTCGCCGCCGTTGACGCGGCGGATGCGATGCTGAAGGCGGCCAACGTGCGGCTGCTCAGCCATGAGGTTCTCGACCCCGGCAGGCTGACGCTGGTGGTGGAAGGCGACCTGGCGGCATGCCGGGCGGCGTTGGATGCCGGCAGCGCTGCGGCGCAGCGTACGGGGCGCGTTATTAGCCGTCGGGAGCTCGGTCGCCCGGAAGAGGATACCCAGTGGCTGATCGGCGGCTTTCAACGGCCGCCGAAAGCGCCCGAGCCGCCTGAGCGGTCCGAGGAAGCGGAATCCTCCGCGCCCTTACTGACGCTGCTGGCGTCGGCGCGTCAGGGAATGACGGCCGGGGAAGTGGCCGCGCATTTCGACTGGTCGCTTGAGGAAGCCAGGAAGGCGCTGGAGCAGCTGTTTTCTACCGGAGCGTTGCGTAAACGCAGTAGCCGCTATCGCTTAAAAAATTAACCTGTCGGAGGTGCCGGGAGCGTGAAAACGCTCCCGGTTTAAAAGATCATGAAAAAGAAAACACCGGTCAACCTGCACCATCTTTATCATGAAGCATTACCCGAAGACGTTAAGCTAACGCCGATGGTCGAGGTGGACAACGTTCACCAGCGGCGAACCACCGATGTCTATGAACATGCCCTGACGATTACCGCCTGGCAGCAGATTTACGATCAGCTTCATCCCGGGAAATTCCACGGTGAATTTACTGAAATCCTGCTCGATGATATTCAGGTCTTTCGTGAATATACCGGTCTGGCGCTGCGCCAGTCCTGCCTGGTGTGGCCTAACTCGTTCTGGTTCGGTATTCCGGCCACCCGCGGCGAGCAGGGATTTATTGGCTCGCAGTGCCTCGGCAGCGCCGAAATCGCTACCCGGCCCGGCGGCACGGAGTTCGAACTCAGTACGCCGGACGATTACACCATTCTTGGGGTGGTCATTTCAGAGGACGTGATTACCCGCCACGCGGGCTTCCTGCATCACCCGGAAAGAGTGCTGCATATGCTGCGTAATCAGTCGGCGTTGGAAGTTAAAGAGCAGCATAAAGCGGCGCTGTGGGGCTTCGTGCAGCAGGCGCTGGCGACGTTCAGCGAGAATCCGGAAAACCTGCATCAGCCCGCGGTGCGCAAAGTGTTGGGCGATAATCTGCTGCTGGCGATGGGGGCGATGCTGGAGGAGGCCCAACCGATCGTCACCGCCGAGAGCATCAGCCATCAGAGCTACCGGCGGCTGCTGTCCCGGGCGCGGGAGTATGTACTGGAGAATATGTCGGAGCCGCTGACCGTTCTCGACCTGTGTAATCAGCTGTACGTTAGCCGCCGCACGCTGCAAAACGCGTTTCACGCGATTCTCGGAATAGGGCCGAACGCGTGGCTGAAGCGTATACGGTTAAACGCGGTGCGCCGGGAGCTGATCAGCCCGTGGTCGCAGAGCGCCACGGTTAAGGATGCCGCAATGCAGTGGGGATTCTGGCATTTGGGCCAGTTCGCCACCGATTATCAGCAGCTGTTCGCCGAGAAACCGTCGCTGACGCTGCATCAGCGGATGCGGCAGTGGGCGTGATGGCGATTGATTTACCGGATGGCGTTTCGTGCCGTTATCGTAGGCCTGATAAGCGTAGCGCCATCGGGAAAAACAGCGCCGGATGGCGGCGTAAACCCCTTATCCGGCCTATGAACCGCGCCATCAGGCAATTTTATACCCAGTCGCGCACCTGAATGAACTCGCCTAGCGCCGCTTCCGGGCTATCCGCTGCCGGCTGGTAGTTATATTCCCAGCGTACCAGCGGCGGCATCGACATCAGGATGGATTCGGTGCGGCCGCCGGTTTGCAGGCCGAACAGGGTGCCGCGATCCCATACCAGGTTAAACTCCACGTAGCGCCCGCGACGGTAGAGCTGAAAATCCCGCTCGCGTTCACCCCAGGCTATTTCCCTGCGTCGCTCGACAATCGGCAAATACGCCTCGGTATAGCCGTTACCCACCGCCTGCATAAAGTTGAAGCAATGGTCGAAGCTGGGGGCATTCAAATCATCGAAAAACAGTCCGCCGATGCCGCGCTGCTCGTTACGGTGTTTGAGAAAGAAGTAGTCATCGCACCACTTTTTATAACGCGGATAAACGTCTTCGCCAAAGGGCTGGCACAGATCGCGGGCGGTACGATGCCAGTGAACGGCATCTTCTTCAAAGCCGTAGTAGGGGGTTAAATCGAAGCCGCCGCCGAACCACCATACTGGATCGGCGCCCGGTTTTTCCGCGATAAAGAAACGCACGTTGGCATGGCTGGTGGGGATATAGGGGCTGCGCGGATGCACGACCAGCGATACGCCCATCGCTTCAAAGCTGCGGCCAGCCAGCTCAGGACGGTGAGCGGTAGCGGAAGCCGGCATCGCATCGCCGTGCACGTGCGAAAAATTCACGCCAGCCTGCTCAAAGATCCCGCCATCGCGCAGCACCCGGCTGCGCCCGCCGCCGCCGCCTTCCCGCTGCCAGCTATCTTCGATGAATTCGTCGCCGTCAACAGCGCTGAGCTGTTGGCAGATAGCATCCTGGAGCTGAAGAAGGAAGGCTTTTACCTGGTGCGCATCGGGTCTCATTAACGTCTCTTCGAGTGGGCTTTCTGGTTATCGAACCAGTGGAAATAGCTGATAATGCCGTTGGCAATCGCCGTGGCGATTTTTTGCCGGAACGCGGTGGTGCCGAGCAGTTTTTCTTCGTTCGGATTGGTAATAAACGATGTCTCCACCAGCACCGACGGAATCGACGGCGATTTCAGCACCACGAACGCCGCCTGCTCGGTATTGCGGCTGTGCAGCTTATGCACCGGCTTAATCTTTTTCAGGATATGCGAGCCGAGCGTCAGGCTGTTTTTGATGGTATCAGTTTGTACCAGGTCGAACAGCACTTGCTGCAATAGATGGTCTTTATCCGTCGTTTTCTTGCCGGCCACTTCATCCGCCCGGTTTTCTCGATCCGAGAGATATTTTGCCATGGCGCTACTGGCGCCGCGGTTGGAAAGGGCGAAAACGGAGGCGCCGGCCGCGCTCGGGTTGGTGAAGCCGTCAGCGTGAATTGACATAAAGAGATCGGCGCCGTGCTGGTGGGCGATCTCCACGCGGTCATAGAGCGGAATAAAGGTGTCGCCGCTGCGCGTCAGGCGCGCATCGATACCGTTGCTGCGCAGGATGCTGCGTACGTTTTTGGCGATCGCCAGCACCACGTGCTTCTCTTTTGAACCGTTATGGCCGATAGCACCGGTGTCAATACCGCCATGGCCCGGGTCGAGCATCACGACGCGTTTGGCGCCTTTTTTCTTCGCTGCGGGTTTGCTGTGCCCATTGGATGTCTTCAATGGCTGTTGTTCTTTCGCGCTGGCCTGTGAGGCGATCCCTGAAAGCGTGATTGCTGCCAGCCCGGCTTTCAGCACCTGGCGGCGCGAAGCAAGTATTTTTAAAGGTTTAAAAGTGCTCATTCGGCCTGAATTGCAAACAAGTGGTAACCAATGTTATATCGTATCGTGTTTTCTGATACGACCATTCAAAATAAGAATTGTTTTACTTTTCATTTCAATACATGACAAAGTCATATTATGCCATTTTTTGCGGCTCATTGCGCCTGATATTGGCTATCGGGCACAATCGCGCCATAATCTCTGTTTTTAACCGTCAATGGTGGGGAATACCATGGAGATACGCGTTTTTCGCCAGCAAGATTTCGAAGAGGTCATTACCCTGTGGGAGCGTTGCGATCTCCTGCGCCCATGGAACGATCCGGAAATGGATATTGAACGTAAGCTGAATCACGATGCCAGCCTGTTCCTGGTCGCCGAGGTTAACGGGGAAGTGGTCGGCACGGTGATGGGCGGTTATGACGGTCATCGCGGGTCTGCTTATTATCTGGGGGTGCATCCTGAATATCGCGGACGCGGTATTGCTAACGCGCTGCTTAATCGGCTGGAGAAAAAGCTGATTGCCCGCGGCTGCCCGAAAATAAACATTATGGTACGCGAAGATAATGATGTGGTGCAGGGAATGTACGAACGCCTTGGCTATGAGCATTCAGACGTGCTGTGCCTCGGCAAGCGCCTAATTGAAGATGAAGAATACTGAGTTTATCCCCGCCGATTTTGATACCCACGGCCGCCTGCGTTTACCGTTTCTTTTTTGGTGCGTGCTGCTGCTTCAGGCGCGGACGTGGGTGCTATTTCTGATGGCCGGCGCGTCGCGCCAGCAGGGCGACGCGCTGCTGAATCTGTTTTATCCGGACCACGATAATTTTTGGCTGGGGTTGCTTCCCGGCATCCCGGCGGTGCTGGCGTTTATCATTAGCGGGCATCGTCAGCGCTTTCCCCGGCTCTGGCCCCTGATGCGCTGGCTGCTGGCGCTTTCCCAGCTATTGCTGTTGGTCTGGCAACCGCTGCTGTGGATGAGCGGCGAATCGCCCTCGGCGGTGACCATCGGCCTGCTGGCGGCGGATCTTTACGCGCTCTGGTGGCTGTTGAGCAGCCGTCGGCTGAAGGCCTGTTTTCGCGAAGAACAGGTTTAACGGCACTTTTTGCCGATCGCGCACTCCAACATGCGTTGAATAAATCAGAAAGGACACTCAGTCATGAAATCGCTACGTTTACTTCTCTGCGCACTACCGCTGGCTTTAACCGGCTGCTCGACGATGAGCTCGGTGAACTGGTCGGCGGCCTATCCGTGGAACTGGTTTGGCTCCTCCACGGAAGTGACCGAACAGGGCGTAGGCAACCTGACGGCGTCAACGCCGCTGAGCGAACAGGCGCTCGGCGATGCGCTCGGCAGCAGCTACCGCCTGCGCAGCGGCATGAAAACGGCTAACGGTAATATTGTGCGCTATTTCGAAGCGTTAAAAGATGACAAGGTCGCGCTGACCATCAACGGCGAGAGCGGGACTATCAGCCGCATCGACGTGCGCGATAGCAATATCAAAGCCGCCAGCGGCGTGAAAATCGGTACCCCGTTCAGCGATATCTACAGCAAGGCGTTTGGCAACTGCCAAAAAGGCAGCAACGACAACGGTGCCGTGGTGGAATGCAAGGCCGAGGGCAGCCAGCATATTAGCTATGCTTTTACCGGCAACTGGAACGGTCCTGAAGAGTTAATGCCTTCCGACGACACGCTGAAGAACTGGAAAGTGAGTAAGATTATCTGGCGCCGCTAATTTGATCTGAAGTGATTCGAGGTCCTGAAAAAGCGGGTACAATAGCGCCTTAAAAAAGCCACAGCGTTGTGGCTGTCCTATTTTTCAGGAGGAGCGATGTCTCAGGTTCAGAGCGGCATTTTGCCGGAACATTGCCGTGCGGCGATTTGGATTGAAGCAAATGTCAAAGGCGATGTTGACGCCCTGCGTGAAGCCAGCAAAGTGTTTGCCGATAAGTTAGCCACCTTTCAGGCGAAATACCCGCAAGCGAAGCTGGGGGCGGTGGTGGCTTTTGGCCATAACGTCTGGCGTCAGCTGAGCGGCGGCGTTGGGGCCGAAGAGCTAAAAGACTTTCCGGCCTACGGCAAAGGTCTGGCGCCGTCGACCCAGTACGATGTGCTGATCCACATTCTCTCCGCGCAGCATGAACTGAACTTCTCTGTGGCGCAGGCGGCTATGTCCGCTTTTGGCGCAGTAGTTGATGTTAAAGAAGAGATTCATGGTTTTCGCTGGATTGAAGAGCGCGATCTGAGCGGCTTTGTCGACGGTACTGAAAACCCGGCCGGCGAAGAGACGCGCCGTGAAGTGGCGGTGATTCAGGATGGCGTCGATGCGGGCGGCAGCTACGTATTCGTGCAGCGCTGGGAGCACAACCTCAAGCAGCTTAATCGCATGAGCGTTCCTGACCAGGAGATGATGATTGGCCGCACCAAAGAAGCCAACGAAGAGATTGACGGCGACGATCGTCCGGACACCTCTCACCTGAGCCGCGTGGATCTGAAAGAAGAGGGAAAAGGGCTGAAGATTGTCCGTCAGAGCCTGCCGTACGGCACCGCCAGCGGTACCCACGGCCTCTACTTTTGCGCCTACTGCGCCCGTCTGTACAACATTGAGCAGCAGCTGCTGAGCATGTTCGGCGATACCGACGGTAAGCGCGATGCGATGCTGCGTTTTACCAAACCGGTGACCGGCGGATACTACTTCGCGCCTTCGCTGGATAGACTGCTGGCGCTGTAAGATTTCCCCTCTCCCCACAAGGGGAGGAAACCGTTCGGCGCGGCAGGCAAGCGTCGAACGGTTTCCGGTTCTGGATGAGTGATTCAGATAAGCTTTGCCATTTCCTTATTCTCTTTTCGACTTCCAAATCGCCAAACGGTATATAAAACCGTTACTCCTTTCATAGCCGTTATAAATATGATGATCAGCAGAAAATCATCATATTGATAAGGGTGCGCAATGGCCGTTAAATCATTAACAAAAGGATATCTGGCGCTGGCTGCTTCTGTGCTGCTGGTCGCGCAGGCGCAGGCGACGGAACTGCTGAACAGTTCTTACGATGTTTCCCGCGAGCTGTTTGCCGCCCTTAACCCGCAGTTTGAACAGCAGTGGGCGAAAGATAACGGCGGCGATAAGCTGACGATTAAACAATCTCATGCCGGGTCATCAAAACAGGCGCTGGCGATTCTGCAGGGGCTTAAGGCCGACGTGGTGACCTACAATCAGGTGACCGACGTCCAGATTCTGCACGACAAAGGCAAACTGATCCCGGCGGACTGGCAAAGCCGTCTGCCGAATAACAGCTCGCCGTTTTACTCGACGATGGGATTCCTGGTGCGTAAAGGTAACCCGAAAAATATCCACGACTGGAATGATTTAGTGCGTTCCGATGTGAAGCTCATTTTCCCGAACCCGAAAACCTCCGGCAATGCCCGTTACACCTACCTGGCGGCGTGGGGCGCGGCGGACAAAGCTGACGGCGGTGATAAAGCGAAAACCGAGCAGTTTATGACCCAGTTTCTGAAAAACGTCGAAGTGTTTGATACCGGCGGGCGCGGCGCAACCACCACCTTTGCCGAGCGTGGGCTTGGCGATGTGCTGATTAGCTTTGAATCTGAAGTAAATAACATTCGGAAACAGTACGAAGATCAGGGCTTTGAGGTAGTCATTCCTAAAACCAATATCCTCGCGGAATTCCCGGTCGCCTGGGTGGATAAAAACGTGCAGGCCAACGGAACAGAGAAAGCGGCGAAAGCCTACCTGAACTGGCTCTATAGCCCGCAGGCGCAGACCATCATCACCGATTACTCCTATCGCGTGAATAACCCGGACGTGATGAACAAACTGAAAGATAAATTCCCGCAGACCGATCTGTTCCGCGTGGAAGATAAATTTGGTTCCTGGCCGGAAGTGATGAAAACCCACTTTACCAGCGGCGGCGAG
This sequence comes from Klebsiella grimontii, assembly GCF_900200035.1. Lineage (GTDB taxonomy): Bacteria > Pseudomonadota > Gammaproteobacteria > Enterobacterales > Enterobacteriaceae > Klebsiella > Klebsiella grimontii. Next base: position 348,553 of record NZ_FZTC01000022.1, on the reverse strand, counting down.
CTGGACAAACTGCTGGCGGCGGGGCGTAAGTAATGTTTGCAGTATCGACTAAACGCGTGCTGCCGGGCTTTACCTTAAGCCTCGGGACCAGCCTGCTGTTCGTCTGCCTGATCCTGTTGTTGCCGCTCAGCGCGCTGGTGATGCAGCTTGCCCAGATGAGCTGGGCGCAGTACTGGGATGTGGTCACCAACCCGCAGGTGGTGGCGGCCTATAAAGTGACGCTACTCTCGGCGTTTGTGGCGTCGATTTTTAACGGCGTCTTCGGCCTGCTGATGGCGTGGATCTTAACCCGCTACCGCTTCCCGGGCCGCACGCTGCTGGATGCTCTGATGGATTTGCCGTTTGCGCTGCCGACGGCCGTTGCCGGCTTAACCCTCGCGTCGCTCTTCTCCGTGAACGGGCTGTACGGCGAGTGGCTGGCGAAATTTGATATTAAAGTCACCTATACGTGGCTCGGTATCGCGGTGGCGATGGCCTTTACCAGCATCCCGTTTGTGGTGCGTACCGTGCAGCCGGTGCTGGAAGAGTTGGGCCCGGAATATGAAGAAGCGGCGGAAACCCTGGGCGCCACGCGCTGGCAGAGCTTTCGCAAGGTGGTGCTGCCGGAGCTCTCCCCGGCGCTGATGGCGGGCGTTGCGCTGTCCTTTACCCGCAGCCTCGGTGAGTTTGGCGCGGTGATTTTTATCGCCGGCAACATTGCGTGGAAAACGGAAGTGACCTCGCTGATGATTTTTATCCGTTTGCAGGAGTTTGATTACCCGGCGGCGAGCGCGATTGCTTCGGTGATCCTCGCGGCCTCGCTGCTGCTGCTGTACTCGATTAACACTCTGCAAAGTCGCTTTGGTCGACGCGTGGTAGGTCATTAATGGCGATCGTTGCTCAATTGAAGCGTTATGACGCTCCCCGCATTAACTGGGGAAAATGGTTTCTGATAGGTGTTGGGGTGCTGGTTTCTGCCTTCATCCTGATTGTGCCGATGGTCTATATCTTCGTGCAGGCCTTTAGCAAAGGCCTGATGCCGGTACTGCAAAACCTTGCAGACCCGGACATGCTGCACGCCATTTGGCTAACGGTCATGATTGCCTTGATTACCGTACCGGTAAACCTGGTTTTCGGTACGCTGCTGGCGTGGCTGGTGACGCGCTTTACCTTTCCAGGCCGTCAGCTGCTGCTGACGCTGTTGGATATACCGTTTGCCGTCTCGCCGGTGGTGGCGGGCCTGGTTTATTTGCTGTTTTACGGTTCTAACGGTCCGCTGGGCGGCTGGCTCGATGAGCATAACCTGCAGATTATGTTTGCCTGGCCGGGCATGGTCCTGGCGACCATTTTTGTGACCTGTCCGTTTGTGGTCCGCGAACTGGTGCCGGTGATGATGAGCCAGGGCAGCAATGAAGATGAGGCGGCGATTCTGCTCGGCGCGTCGGGCTGGCAGATGTTCCGCCGGGTTACGCTGCCCAATATTCGCTGGGCGCTGCTCTACGGCGTGGTGCTGACTAACGCCCGCGCGATCGGTGAATTCGGCGCCGTGTCGGTGGTTTCCGGCTCAATCCGCGGCGAAACCTTATCGCTGCCGCTACAAATTGAACTACTGGAGCAGGATTACAATTCCGTCGGTTCGTTTACCGCCGCCGCACTGCTGACGTTAATGGCTATTTTGACCCTGTTTTTGAAGAGTATGGTGCAATGGCGTTTGGCCAATCAGGAAAAACGCGCGCAACTGGAGGGAAATCATGAGCATTGAGATTGCCAATATTAAGAAGTCTTTTGGTCGCACGCAGGTGCTGAATGATATCTCGCTGGATATCCCCTCCGGACAGATGGTCGCGCTGCTGGGGCCGTCAGGCTCCGGGAAAACCACGCTGCTGCGTATCATCGCCGGGCTGGAAAATCAGTCCAGCGGCCATATCCGTTTTCACGGTACCGACGTCAGCCGCGTGCATGCGCGTGACCGTAAAGTCGGCTTCGTGTTCCAGCACTACGCGCTGTTTCGCCATATGACGGTGTTCGACAATATCGCCTTCGGCCTGACGGTACTGCCGCGTCGTGAACGACCGAATGCTGCCGGCATCAAGGCAAAAGTCACCAAGCTGCTGGAGATGGTCCAGCTGGCGCATCTGGCGGATCGCTATCCGGCCCAGCTTTCCGGCGGGCAGAAGCAGCGCGTCGCGTTAGCGCGCGCGCTGGCGGTTGAACCGCAGATTCTGCTGCTGGATGAACCTTTTGGCGCGCTGGACGCCCAGGTCCGTAAAGAACTGAGACGCTGGCTGCGTCAGCTGCACGAAGAGCTGAAGTTTACCAGCGTATTTGTTACGCACGATCAGGAAGAGGCGACCGAAGTGGCCGATCGCGTGGTGGTCATGAGCCAGGGCAATATCGAACAGGCCGATGCGCCCGATCGGGTATGGCGCGAGCCGGCCACGCGTTTTGTGCTGGAGTTCATGGGCGAAGTTAACCGCCTGAAGGGAACCCTTCGCGGCGGTCAGTTCCACGTCGGCGCGCATCGCTGGCCGTTGGGCTATACCCCGGCGTACCAGGGGCCGGTCGATTTGTTCCTGCGTCCGTGGGAAGTGGACATCAGCCGTCGCACCAGCCTGGATTCGCCGCTGCCGGTACAGGTGCTGGAAGCGAGCCCGAAAGGCCACTACACCCAATTAGTTGTGCAGCCTCTCGGGTGGTATGACGAACCGCTAACCGTGGTGCATCAGGGTGAAGACGCGCCGCATCGCGGGGAACGCCTGTTTGTTGGCCTGCAGAACGCGCGTCTGTACAACGGCAATGAACGTATTGAGCCGCGCGAGGAGCTTGCTCTGGCTGAATCGGCCTGATAGCTTATTGCGTAGTTTATCGCCCGGTGGCGCTTCGCCTATCGGGCCTACAGTAATCACTGCGTCTTGTAGGCCGGGTAAGCGAAGCGCCACCCGGCTTTTTTATTGAGTAGAAATCGTGAATACACTCGAATACACCATCGGCAATACTCCTCTGGTCAAACTGCAGCGCATGGGGCCGGACAACGGCAGCGAAATATGGGTCAAACTCGAAGGCAACAATCCCGCGGGCTCGGTGAAAGACAGAGCGGCGCTGTCGATGATTGTCGAGGCTGAAAAGCGCGGAGAGATTAAGCCCGGTGATGTGCTGATTGAAGCGACCAGCGGCAACACCGGCATTGCGCTGGCGATGATCGCCGCGCTTAAAGGCTATCAGATGAAGCTGCTGATGCCGGACAACATGAGCCAGGAGCGCCGTGCCGCCATGCGCGCCTACGGCGCGGAGCTGATTCTGGTGACGAAAGAGCAGGGAATGGAAGGCGCGCGTGACTTAGCGTTAGCAATGGCCCAGCGCGGCGAAGGCAAGCTATTGGATCAGTTCAACAATCCTGATAACCCGTACGCGCACTACACCACCACCGGGCCGGAAATCTGGCGGCAGACTGACGGGCGGATCACCCATTTTGTCTCCAGCATGGGCACCACCGGCACCATTACCGGCGTATCGCGTTTTCTGCGCGAGCAGGATAAAGCGGTGAGCATCGTCGGACTGCAGCCGGAAGAGGGGAGCAGTATTCCCGGCATTCGCCGCTGGCCTGCCGAATATATGCCGGGCATTTTTAACGCGCAGCTGGTGGACGTGGTGCTCGATATCCATCAACAGGATGCCGAAAACATCATGCGGATGCTGGCGGTGAAGGAAGGGATTTTCTGCGGCGTCAGTTCCGGCGGCGCGGTGGTGGGCGCATTGCGCGTTGCCCGCGAAAATCCCGGCGCGGTAGTGGTGGCGATCGTTTGCGATCGCGGCGATCGCTACCTTTCTACCGGTGTATTTGGCGAAGAGCATTTTACCCAGGGCGCGGGAATTTAAACCTCGGGCGCGTCGAGCAGGTCGGTACCGTAGGAGTTATCCACGGTGCAGAGCCAGCGTTCGCCCTGCTGACGAAAGACATAGGTTGCGCGCCGCGTGACCTGTGTTATCCCGGCTTCCGTCGGGATATCCAGCCGGGTTTCCATAATCACCAGCGCATTGCCGCCGCCTTCGATGATCTCCATTTTTCCCTGCGTCACCACCAGCCGGTGCTGAAAATAGTCGGCAATGGCGATAAACGCGTTGCGGATATTTTCTTTGCCTCTGGCCACCATGCCTGGTTTGACGACCAGCGCGGCGTCTTCAGCGTAATACTCCATCAGTGTCGCGTAATCTTCCTGGGAGATAGCGCGATCGCAGGCTTCGATGGCGGCTTTAAGCTGTAGGTTGGGATTGTGCATTTGTGGCGATTCTCGCATTGTCGGGCTTGAATAAAAGCGTTTTGCTTACTTTGCCGTCAGCTTATCAAGGAACACCCATAGCTTCTCATTCATTTCGCGATAATCCCAGGCGCGCATCTCCTGTTCACTACGAATGAAACGCCTGCCTCTGGCGGCGCTAAGCTCCTGCTGTGAATGGGCGATAAGCAGCTCGATGACCTCAGCGTCAAACTCCATGTGGCACTGGAAGCCATAGACCCGGTCGCTGTATTTCACAATTTGCCGCGGGCAGCCTTCGCTGGAGGCCATCACTTCCGCCTCTGGCGTCAGGCCCGGCATATCGTTATGCCAGTGGCCGACGACCAGCGAGGGGCCAAAATGGGCCAGTTTGTCATCCTGCAGGCCCGCGGTGGTGAGCGTGATGGGATAGTGGCCGACCTCTTTTTCCGGGCTCTGCATGACCGGCGCGCCCAGCGCTTCACCGATAAGCTGCGAGCCGAGGCAAATCCCCACCACGATCCGTCCTGCGGCAATGGCCTGCGCAATCAAACGCTGCTCGGCGTGGCTATCAAACCAGGGGCACTCAGTTAATGTGGTGCGCGGCGACTGCGGGCCGCCGAGCACAACCAGCATATCAAAGGCGTTGGCGTTTTCCGGGAGCGCATCTCCCGCATATACCCGAGACCAGCTGATACCGTAGCCGCGCGCCTGCGCCCAGCGCAGGTAAGCTCCCGGCGCTTCAAAGACTTCATGGACGATAAAGTGGATCTGCATAGCGTTAACTCCCGTCACTGTTGTTGTAATATCTGGTATAAGTCATTGGCGAGCTTATTAATTTCATTCTCGCTTAGCGTCGCAAGCGACAGCCGTAGCCCGTGCGCTGGTTCGCGGATACCGAACGTTTCGCCTTCGCGAACCAGCCAGCCGGCGTGCGCCAGACGAAGCGCCACCGGCTGACTCGGCTCCTCCAGCGGGAACCAAAAATTAAGCCCGTCTCCTGGCGTCAGGTGGGTGATTCCGCGGCTGGCGAGGGCGGCAATCAGCTTTTCATGCTGTTGACGATAGTGGCGCCGGGTTTCCGCCAGAGAGGCCATAAAGGCGTTGTCGTTAAGGCAGGCGATGACCAGATCCTGCAACAGATGGCTGACCCACTGGCTACCGGAATTAAGCCTGAGGCGCAGCGCCGCCGACGTGTCGGCGTCGCTGGCGACGATGGCCAGACGTATATCCGGCCCCAGGGTTTTTGACAGGGAGCGTACCAGCGCCCAACGCTGGCTTTCCGCGGCGATAGGGGAGTACCAGGGCGTGGCGGAGAGCAGCGCGAAATGATCGTCAACAATCACCAGAACCTGCGGATAGCGGGCCAGTATTTCGCGTATTGCCCGGGCGCGGGATTCGCTGAGGCTACAGCCGGTCGGATTGTGCGCGCGCGGGGTGATAATGACCGCCCGGGCGCCGTTGCGCAGCGCCTCTTCAAGGGGCTCAGGCTGCATGCCTTCCCCGTCGACCGGCACCGGCGAAGGGTGAAAACCGGCATAGCGCAGCATATTGATGCTGCTGAGAAAGCAGGGATCTTCAATGGCCACGCTATCGCCGGGCAGCAACAGGGCGCATAGCAGGCGCTCAAGCGCATCGACGGCGCCGCTGGCGAGGTTAATCTCGGCGTCCATCTCCAGATCCGGGTTAACCCAGCGACTGGCCCACGCGGCCAGCCGGGGCTCAACCGCCGCATCGCCGTACAGACGTGGCGCTAAAGCAATCGCGCCGAGGGAGTGCTTGAGGTTCGCCAGGCGAGCGGGATCGGGATTGCCGCTGGAAATATCCTTCAGCGGGGAAGAGGGATCGCCCCCTTCAAGGGCGGGAAGAGTATTATGCGTTTTAATGGCGGTGCCATTACGCCCCTGACTGACGGCCAGACCGGAGGTTACCAGGCGCTTATAGGCGGCAGCGACGGTATTGCGGTTAACCGCCAGCTTGCCCGCCAGCTCGCGGACCGGCGGCAAAATATCGCCAGGCTTGAGCGCGCCGCTTTGTACCAGATGGCGGATATTATCGAAGATCTCACTGGCAGTTTTTCCAACGATCATTATTGACCTATGACAAAATGAATTTTAGCATAGGACGAATGATAATCAGAGTCTGACTCGCTGTCCAGCGGGAGGAGAAAGGATGGATCAGCAAGATGAAATACAATCGGTGCTCTTTAGCGATAAAAGCCGTGCGCTGCAGGTCGATATTGTGGCCGTGCAGTCGCAGGTGGTTTACGGCAGCGTAGGCAACAGTATTGCGATACCGGCGATAAAGCAGCACGGCCTGCGGGTGATGGCGGTGCCGACGGTGCTGTTTAGCAATACGCCGCATTACGATACCTACTACGGCGGGGTGATCCCGGAAGAGTGGTTTGCCGGTTATTTAAAGGCGCTGGAGGAGCGTGACGCGCTCCGCGAGCTGCGGGCGGTAACGACCGGCTATATGGGCAGCGCCGTGCAGATTAAGCGTCTGGCGCAATGGCTGCAGCGCATTCGCGAGCAGCGTCCTGAACTGTGTATTCTCGTTGATCCCGTCATTGGCGATGTGGATAGCGGTATCTACGTCAAGGCCGAGATCCCTGAAGCCTATCGTACGCATTTGCTCCCGCTGGCTCAGGGGATCACGCCCAATCTGTTTGAGCTGGAGACGCTAAGCGGCCTGCCTTGTCATCATCAGCAGGAGGCGATTATTGCCGCCCGTAGTCTGCTCTCTGATTCACTGCAATGGGTGGTTATTACCAGCGCGCCGGGAGCGGATAGCGCCACGATCAACGTGCTGGTGGTTAGCGCAGAGTCGGTCGAGGTGATCGAACATCCGCGTGTAGAAACCGACCTTAAGGGAACGGGCGACCTTTTTTGCGCCGAACTGGCGAGCGGCCTGGTTTGCGGGATACCGCTGGGCGATGCCGCTAAAGCCGCCGCGCAGCGGGTGCTGGCGGTCATGACATGGACCGAGGAACAGGGCTGCGATGAGCTCATTCTGCCGCCGCGAGGGGAGGGAGTATGAAGAGCTATCGCTTAGTGGTGCGCCAGCAGGGAAGAGTCGTCGGTCATTTTGAGACGACCGGCAGCGAAGCGCTGGAAGATGTTTGCGAAGTGGGGTCGCTATTTGGCGCCGTGGGCGGATATCAGTGTGATTTACAGGTTTCTGACAGCGAGAAGCGGATTCTGGAAAGCGGCCCTGAGGGGATGAAAATACTTTCGCGGGAGAAGTGCTATCGGCCGTTTAAAGCGGCGAGATAAAAAAATGGCGCCCTGAGAGGCGCCATTCTTCTGCGGCAAGAATTACTTCTTGATGCGGATAACCGGCGTTTCACCCACGGTTACGCTACCGGACAGTTTGATCAGCTCTTTGATCTCGTCCATGTTGGAGATAACAACCGGAGTCAGGGTAGACTTGGCTTTCTCTTCCAGCAGCGGCAGATCGAATTCGATAACCGGGTCGCCGACTTTCACACGCTGGCCTTCTTCAGCGATACGTTTGAAGCCTTCGCCTTTCAGTTCAACGGTATCAATACCGAAGTGAACGAACAGCTCGATGCCGCTATCAGATTCGATTGAAAAAGCATGGTTGGTTTCAAAAATTTTACCGATGGTACCATCTACCGGCGCAACCATTTTGTTGCCAGTAGGTTTGATAGCAATGCCATCACCCACAATTTTTTCCGCGAAAACTACATCCGGCACGTCTTCAATGTTGACGATCTCGCCAGAGAGCGGGGCAACAATCTCAATAGTTCCGGTGTCTTTTTTGTCATCAGAAACCAGAGATTTCAATTTATCGAACAAACCCATGATCTTCTCCTAAGCAGTAATTTGGGCCGCGCATCTCGTGAATTAGCAGATTGTTTTTTCTTCAATGAACTTGTTAACCAGCGTCATTAACTCGTCCGTTGTCGGTTGAGCAAGAGCCTGCTCTGCTAATACTTTCGCATCTTCGAAGTTCGTGTTACGGATAATCTTCTTGATGCGCGGGATGGAAATGGCGCTCATAGAGAACTCGTCCAGACCCATACCCAGCAACAGAAGTGTAGCACGTTCATCGCCCGCAAGCTCACCGCACATGCCAGTCCATTTGCCTTCAGCATGAGAAGCATCAATAACTTGCTTAATCAGCGTCAGCACGGACGGGGACATTGGCTGGTAAAGATGTGAAATCATATCATTACCACGGTCAACTGCCAGAGTATACTGCGTTAAATCATTAGTACCGATACTAAAGAAATCAACTTCTTTGGCTAAGTGACGAGCAATTGTCGCAGCGGCTGGGGTTTCCACCATCACGCCAATCTCAATGGACTCATCAAAAGCTTTACCTTCGTCGCGCAGTTCCTGTTTGTAGATTTCGATCTCTTTTTTCAGTGCACGCACTTCTTCAACAGAGATGATCATCGGGAACATGATGCGCAGTTTACCGAAAGCGGAAGCACGCAGGATTGCACGAACCTGGTCACGCAGAATCTCTTTGCGATCCATGGCGATGCGCACCGCGCGCCAGCCGAGGAACGGGTTCTCTTCTTTCGGGAAGTTCATGTACGGCAGCTCTTTGTCGCCGCCGATGTCCATGGTGCGAACGATAACCGCCTGCGAGCCGCACGCTTCGGCAACGGCTTTGTAAGCGGCGAACTGTTCTTCTTCAGTTGGCAGCGAGTCGCGGTCCATGAACAGGAATTCTGTACGATATAAGCCAACGCCTTCTGCACCGTTACGCTCGGCACCTTCAACGTCGCGTACGGTACCGATGTTGGCGCAGACTTCAACCTGATGGCCGTCCAGCGTGATGGCCGGCAGGTCTTTCAGCTTAGCCAGTTCCGCTTTTTCTTCAGCGACCTGAGCCTGCAGGTTGCGCAGTTCTTCGATTTGTTGGTCGCTCGGGTTAACCAGAACCTGATTATTCACCGCGTCGAGAACCAGATAGTCGCCGTTTTTCACCTGGCTGGTCACGCTGCCGGTGCCCACGATGGCCGGCAGTTCAAGGGAACGCGCCATGATGGAGGTGTGGGAAGTACGACCGCCCGCGTCGGTAATGAAACCCAGCACCTTGTTCAGGTTCAGCTGCGCGGTTTCAGACGGAGTGAGGTCAGCGGCAACCAGAATAACTTCATCCTGAATCGCGCTCAGATCGATGATGGCCAGACCGAGGATGTTGCGCAGCAGGCGCTTACCGATGTCGCGTACGTCAGCCGCACGCTCTTTCAGGTATTCGTCATCCAGTTCTTCCAGGGCAGTAGCCTGACCTTCGATAACTTCATTGGCTGCCGCATCGGCAGTCATATGCTTATCTTTAATCAGGGCTATGATTTCCTGCTCAAGCTCCTCATCTTCCAGCAGCATGATGTGCCCTTCGAAGATGGCTTCTTTTTCTTCACCGAAAGTTTCACCAGCTTTGGTTTTGATGACCTCCAGCTGGGCGGAGGCCTTGGTGCGGCCGTTCAGAAAACGTTCAACTTCCTGATCAACCTTATCGGCAGAAATTTTCTTCCGGTCGATGACAATTTCGTCTTCTTTCAGCAGAAGAGCTTTGCCGAAAGCGATACCCGGGGATGCTAAAATGCCTGAAATCATAACCCTACCTTACTTGTGACTGATATTAAAAAGAACCCGTGAACTTACTCGAGTTCAGCCATCAGTTTAACCAGATGCTCAACTGCTTTCTGCTCATCTTCGCCTTCGGCAGAGAGAGTCACAACGGTGCCCTGGGTCAGGCCCAGAGTCTGCAGTTTGAACAGGCTTTTGGCGCTGGCGCTTTTGCCGTTGGAGGTTACAGTGATCTCAGAAGTGAAGCCTTTTGCTTCTTTAACAAACTGAGCAGCAGGGCGGGTGTGCAGACCGTTCGGAGCGGTAATAGTAACTTCTTGCTGGAACATTATATTTCCCCAACTTATAGGTTTAGTGTTGTGGACCTAAAGTTTAGCCTAACGGCCAAACTTTAGCCTGTATCGTTAGCGCCGGCATCACGTATCCGGCTCCGGCACCAGCAGCAGCGAATCGCTGTGGAAACCTTCAGGCCGTTAACGTCTACCACGTCATTAAACATTATGCCGCTAAAGGAAGACTTGAACCAAATCATAAAATCGATTCAGCTTATGGAAATCCAAATCGGAATAATTTCGCGCATCGAAATAAATGTGCTGGTTAAATACCAGACCCAACGAAGTGAATCAATGCCAGGAGGGGTAAAAGTTTGATGTGCGCCACAAAAAAGCACCTGAAAAGGTGCTTTTTTACACGATATTAACAAGCTGGCATTACTGTTGCAGTTCTTTCTCAGTGAAAAGATCGGCAAACAATGCGGTGCTTAAATAGCGCTCACCTGAAGAAGGTAGGATAACCACAATATTCTTATTGGTAAAGGATTCATCCTGCTGCAGCTTCAGCGCAGCGGCAACGGCGGCGCCAGAAGAGATCCCGGCCAGAATGCCTTCCTCTTCCATCAGGCGGCGCGCGGTGGAAATGGCTTCTTCGTTGGTGATCGCAACCACTTTATCCACCAGCTTCAAATCCAGGTTGCCTGGGATAAAGCCTGCGCCAATACCCTGAATTTTATGCGGGCCGGGCTTCAGCTCAACGCCTGCCAGCGCCTGGGCGATAACCGGGGAATCGGTGGGTTCAACGGCAACGGTAATCAGATCTTTTTTACCCTTGGTGCCTTTGATATAGCGGCTCACGCCGGTCAGCGTACCGCCAGTACCGACGCCGGAGATGAAGACGTCAACCTGACCATCGGTATCTTCCCAGATTTCCGGGCCGGTGGTTTTTTCATGAATTTCCGGGTTGGCCGGGTTGCTGAACTGCTGCAGCAGCAGGAATTTCTCCGGATTGCTGGCGACAATCTCTTCGGCTTTCTGGATGGCGCCTTTCATGCCTTTAGCGCCTTCGGTCAGCACCAGATTGGCGCCCAGGGCCTTCAGCAGCTTGCGGCGTTCGATGCTCATGGTCTCCGGCATCGTCAGCGTCAGTTTATAACCGCGCGCCGCAGCCACGTAGGCCAGAGCGATACCGGTATTACCGCTGGTCGGTTCCACCAGCTCAACGCCGGGTTTCAGCACGCCGCGTTTTTCGGCATCCCAAATCATATTGGCACCGATACGGCATTTTACGCTAAAGCTCGGGTTACGAGATTCTACCTTTGCCAGGATGCGCCCGTTACCGATGCGGTTCAGTCGTACCAGCGGCGTATGGCCGATAGTCAGGGAGTTGTCTTCAAAAATCTTACTCATGGCCCGTCCTTAACTGTATGAAATTTGGGAGTACGGCTTCAGCATACCCGCTTAAAGAATATGCGGAAGTAAGGATTTAGCATATCTATATTCGGAAGAGAAATAATGACAAGCCAGAAGTAATAAGGAGCGGCATAAGCCGCTCCGAAAGCGATAGCGCTACTTCCACATCGCGTGTTTGTCGCGGTAGCAGTCGACCCACATTGCCGTCGCGCCGCAAATAGCGACGGGCAGTATCACCAGGTTCAGTATCGGGATCATGGTAAACAGGCTGGTTAAGGCGCCAAACTGCATATTGGTCACTTTACGCGTGCGCAGCGCCTGGCGCATCGTTTTAAACGGCACCTTATGGTTATCAAAAGGATAATCGCAGTACTGAATCGCCAGCATCCAGGCGCTGAACAGGAACCACAGCACGGGAGCTATGGTCTGGCCGATACCGGGAATGAAGTAAAGGATCAGCAGAACGATGGCCCGCGGGAGATACCAGGCGAACTTCTGCCACTCACGCTTCATGATGCGCGGCACATCTTTCATGATGCCGAAAATCCCGACGTCCGGCGGCGTCGCGCCCGTCAGGCGCGCTTCAAGCTGCTCGGCCAGCAGGCCGCTAAAGGGGGCGGCAATCCAGTTGGCGATTGTCGAGAAGAAGTAGCCGAAGACAAGCAGTATAGAAATGACCACCATGGGCCACAGCAGATAGTTAAGCCATTGCAGCCATTCAGGAACATGGCTCATCAAAGAGGGGATCCAACTGCCCAGACGCGTGAACAACCACCAGAATGCGCCGCCCATCAGAATAATGTTGACGAGCAAAGGGAGGAATACGTATCGACGGATCCCCGGCAGCCCGATCAGCTTCCAACCCTGCGAAAAGTAGTAGACGCCACTGCGCGGGGTCGTTACGGATGATGAAACCATAGTCAGGTAATGCTCCTTTTTTGACATCCAGGCTGAATGCCGGGCTATTTTATCGGGTTAGCAGACAATAACCAGTTAGGAAATGTTCGAAAAAACAGCAAAAAGCACGATTTAGTTCATCTTTATGTAGTGAAAGCCCCAGACGCACTTGCACTTGATGTAATCGGCAAATACTCTTAGTGAGTAAATGTTTGCCGTGGTGGCAAGGTGTTAGAACAACAGAGAATATAATGATGCAGGATTTGCGTCTGATATTAATCATTGTTGGCGCGATCGCCATAATCGCTTTACTGGTGCACGGTTTTTGGACCAGCCGTAAAGAGCGCTCCTCGATGTTTCGCGATCGCCCACTGAAACGTATGAAGTCACGCGACGATGAAGAGTCGGAAAGCGACGACTTTAATGACGATGTTGAAGGCGTTGGTGAAGTCCGGGTTCATCGGGCCAGTCATGCGCCGAATGGCGTTCATGGGGAGCATGAAGCACCTCGTCAGCCGCAGCACCAGTATCAGCCTCCTTATGAGCGTCAGGCGCAGCAGCCACCTGTGCGCCCGGAAGAGCCTGTCCGTGCAGCGCAGCCGCCGCAACAACAGCCTGTTCGCCCGCAGGCCCCGGTTCAGCAACCGCATCACGCCGTGCCGCCTCAGCAGCCGGTAATGCAGCCGGTACAGCCTCCGCAGCCACAGCAACCCGTTCAGCATGTGCAGCAGCCGGTTCAACAACCCGCCATCGCTCCAGAGCTTCAGCCGACGCCAGAACCTCAGGCCCCTGAGCCGCAGCAGGCCGCGCCGCAGCCTAAAGAGCGTAAGGAGACGGTCATCGTGATGAACGTCGCCGCGCACCACGGTTCGCAGCTTAACGGCGAGCTGTTAATCAACAGCATCCAGCAGGCGGGTTTCAAATTTGGCGATATGAATATCTTCCATCGCCACCTCAGCCCTGACGGCAGCGGTCAGGTGCTCTTCAGCCTGGCCAATATGGTTAAGCCCGGCACCTTCAATCCGGACAGCATGGCGGATATGATGACGCCTGGGGTAACTATCTTTATGCAGGTTCCGTCCTTTGGCGATGAACTGCAAAACTTTAAGCTGATGCTGCAGTCCGCGCAGTACATTGCCGATGAAGTCGGCGGCGTAGTGCTAGACGATCAGCGTCGGATGATGACGCCGCAAAAACTGCGCGAATATCAAGACCGTATTCGTGAAGTGAAAGAGGCTAACGCCTGATTCATCTTCTTGCGTTTCATCTACTCATCCTGAACCCCCGCCCGTCGGGGGTTTTTTATCATTGATGGTGTGATATGGAATCGAACGAACAAAAACTGACTGAACTGCGAACCACGCTTCGCCATCATGAATACCTGTACCACGTCATGGATACGCCGGAAATTCCTGATGCTGAATACGATCGGCTGATGCGTGAACTACGTGAACTGGAAGCTCAACATCCTGAATTGATTACGCCCGATTCACCTACCCAGCGCGTCGGCGCCGCACCGCTAGCCGCATTCAGCCAGATTCGCCATGAAGTGCCGATGCTGTCGCTGGATAACGTTTTCGATGAAGAGAGCTTCCTTGCGTTTAATAAGCGCGTTCAGGATCGGTTGAAAAATACCGATGATCTGACCTACTGCTGTGAGCTCAAGCTGGATGGCCTGGCGGTCAGTATCCTGTATGAAAACGGCTTGCTGGTACAGGCGGCGACCCGCGGCGATGGAACGACCGGTGAAGATATCACCTCCAACGTACGCACCATTCGCGCTATCCCTCTGAAGCTTCGCGGCGACAATATTCCGCAGCGGCTTGAGGTTCGTGGAGAGGTTTTCCTGCCGCAGGCGGGGTTCGAAAAAATCAATGAAGAGGCGCGGCGAACCGGCGGGAAGGTATTTGCTAACCCGCGAAACGCCGCTGCAGGTTCTTTACGCCAGCTCGATCCGCGGATTACCGCGAAGCGTCCACTCACTTTCTTTTGCTACGGCGTGGGCGTGCTGGAAGGCGGCGAGCTGCCGCGAAGCCACTCAGCGCGCTTGCAGCAGTTTAAGTTCTGGGGGCTGCCGGTCAGCGAGCGCGTAAAGCTCTGCCATTCTCCAGAGGAAGTGCTTACTTACTATCGCAAGGTTGAAGAAGATCGGCCGAATCTGGGGTTTGATATTGACGGTGTGGTTATCAAAGTGGATTCGCTTGCGCTTCAGGAACAGCTTGGCTTCGTGGCCCGCGCGCCGCGCTGGGCGGTGGCGTTTAAGTTTCCGGCCCAGGAGCAGATGACTTTCGTGCGCGATGTCGAGTTTCAGGTCGGGCGTACCGGCGCCATCACGCCGGTAGCGCGTCTGGAGCCGGTACAGGTCGCCGGCGTCCTGGTCAGCAACGCGACGCTGCATAATGCTGATGAAATCGAGCGTCTGGGGCTGCGCATCGGCGATAAGGTGGTTATTCGCCGCGCCGGTGATGTTATCCCTCAGGTCGTGAACGTCGTTCTCTCAGAACGCCCGGAGGAGACGCGTGAAATCGTGTTTCCCACCCATTGCCCGGTATGTCATTCCGACGTTGAACGCGTAGAAGGCGAAGTGGTGACCCGCTGTACCGGCGGTCTGATCTGCGGCGCCCAGCGTAAAGAAGCGCTCAAGCATTTTGTCTCCCGTCGCGCCCTGGACGTGGAGGGAATGGGCGATAAAATTATCGATCAGCTGGTTGAAAAAGAGTACGTGCATACGCCTGCCGATCTCTTTCAACTGACGCCGGGTAAGCTTACCGGGCTCGATCGCATGGGGCCAAAATCAGCGCAAAACGTGGTGGATGCGCTGGAGAAGTCAAAAGAGACCACCTTTGCCCGTTTCCTTTACGCGCTGGGGATCCGCGAAGTGGGTGAGGCGACGGCAGCCGGTTTAGCGGCCCACTTTGGCACCATTGAGGCGCTGGAGCAGGCTTCAATTGACGATCTGCAAAAAGTGCCCGATGTCGGGATTGTGGTCGCCACGCACGTGCGTAATTTCTTTGCCGAAGAGAGCAATCGCGAAGTGATTGCTCAGCTGCGTAAAGAAGGCGTCCGCTGGCCGGCGCCGGTGGTGGTCAATGCGGAAGAGATCGATAGCCCCTTTGCCGGCAAAACGGTGGTTCTGACCGGTAGCCTGAGTCAGCTCTCCCGTGATGATGCGAAAGCCCGGCTGGTTGCGCTCGGCGCGAAGGTGGCGGGCAGCGTGTCGAAGAAGACCGACCTGGTTATCGCCGGGGAGGCGGCGGGCTCTAAGCTCGCCAAAGCGCAGGAGCTAGGGATTGCGGTGATCGATGAAGACGAAATGCTGCGTCTGCTCGGAGAGTCGCGTGGATAAAGAGCAGCTTATTGAGATTGCCAATACGGAAATGCCGTTTGGTAAATACAAAGGGCGGCGCTTAATCGATGTGCCGGAAGAGTATTTGCTGTGGTTTGCCCGTAAGGATCAATTTCCCGCCGGGCATCTTGGCGAGCTGATGGCATTAACGCTATTGATTAAAACGGAGGGGCTGACCAGCCTGGTCGAGCCCCTTAAGCGTCCGCGTTAGGCTTCGGAGGCGCGATTTTTCTCCTGCGCCTGTAACGCTTCGGCCTGGCGCTTATAGCGCCGCGCCAGCACCGCACAGACCATAAGCTGAATCTGATGGAAGATCATCAGCGGCAGCACCATTATTCCCAGAATTGAGGTCGGGAAGAGAATATTGGCCATCGGAATGCCGTTCGCCAGGCTCTTCTTCGACCCGCAGAAGACAATCGTAATTTCATCCGCTTTATTGAACCCGCACCGGCGCGCCACAAACACGTTGATAGCAATGACAATCGCCAGCAGCACGATGCTGACAATAACGATAAACAGCAGCGAACCAACGCCGACTTTGTGCCAGATACCGTTAACCACCGCCTCGCTGAACGCCGAATAGACCACCAGCAGGATGGAGGTCTGGTCGGTTTTCGAGATCCACTTTTTATGTTTTGCCACCCAGTTGCCAATCCATGGACGCGAGAGATGTCCCAGCACAAACGGCAGCAACAGCTGCAGCATAATCTTGCCGACCTGCTCCAGACTCCCGCCCGCGCCGTGCAGATTCATCAACAGGCCGACCAGCAGTGGCGAAATGAAGATCCCCAGCAGGCTTGAGGCCGAAGCCGAGCATACCGCAGCCGCCACGTTGCCGCCCGCCAGAGAGGTAAACGCAATGGCCGACTGGACGGTGGCGGGAAGAATGCAGAGATAAATAAACCCGGTATAGAGCGCCGGATCGACGTTAACGGGCGCCCACCAGGCGAACAGCACGCCAAGCACGGGAAAAACGATAAACGTGCTGCACATAACCCAGAGATGCAGACGCCAGTGGCTGCCCCCGGCAACGATCGCCTCACGGGAGAGCTTGGCGCCGTGCATAAAGAACAGCAGCGCGATGGCGGCGGTGGTTAAATGTTCAAAGAAGGGGACAAATCCGCCGCGCGCAGGAAAAAAGGAGGCCAGCAGGACGACGGTGACTAACGTTAGGGTGAATGGATCAAGAATGCGGAAAAATTTCATAAACGCTCCTGAAAATCGATGTCGCTATTGTGCTTTCTTTAGTTTGAGAAATAAAATCGATTTATTGCATCTATTCATGAAAAAAAGAGATGAATTATTCGCTGCGTCAGTTAAAAGTTTTTGTGACCGTTGCCCGCGTTAAAAGCTTTAGCCGGGCAGGGGAGAGTATTGGTCTTAGCCAGTCTGCGGTCAGCCATAGCGTAAAAGAGCTGGAGTACCAGACCGGCGTACGCCTGCTTGACCGAACGACGCGTGAAGTGGTGCTCACGGAGGCAGGACAGCAGCTGGCGGCCCGGCTTGAGCGCTTGCTGGATGAACTCAATAGCACGCTGCGTGAGGCCGGTCGAGTCGGGCAGCAGCTGATGGGCACCGTGCGGGTGGCGGCCAGCCAGACCATTTCCGCCCATCTGATCCCGCAGTGCATTGCCTACAGCAACCGGCGCTATCCGGAGATAGATTTCGTTCTGCACGATCGCCCCCAGCAGTGGGTGCTGGAGAGCATTCGGCAGGGAGAAGTGGATTTTGGTATCGTTATCGATCCCGGCGCCGCGACCGATTTACAGTGCGAGACGGTTCTCGCTGAACCATTCCTGCTGCTTTGCCGCAGCGATCACCCTTTTGCCGGACGGGACGCGGTGAGCTGGCAGGACCTACAGCACCAGCGGCTGGTTTTGCAGGATTATGCTTCTGGCAGCCGTCCGCTGATTGATGCTGCGCTTTCAGGATTCGCCGTTACCGCGAACATCGTGCAGGAAATCGGGCATCCGGCCACGCTATTTCCGATGGTTGAGTCGGGGATAGGCATCAGTATATTACCCGCATTAGCGCTGCCGCTCCCGCAGGGGAGCCGTTTGCAGGTGAAGCGGCTGACGCCGGTAGTGGAACGCCAGCTGATGCTGGCGCGGCGTAAAAACCGCTCCCTATCGACAGCCGCAGAGGCGCTGTGGGAGGTGGTGCGGCTGCAGGCGGCCCGGCTTACCGCCTTACGCGAAAACGATCCCTTGTATCAGAAATGAAATCAATAGCTTTTTGATATCAAACGTCCGGGAAAACTGTATTGGTAATCGATTGCGTCGCATCGTTATAACAAGATGGTAGCCAATCATTTTATCCATTCTTCAGTTTTTAAGGACAGCTTATGAGCGACACGCTTTTCTCACAGAACCCCTGGTATAGCGCCGATATTATTCGCGGATATAAGCCGGATTTTACGCCGCGCGTGGCTTTTATTCTTGGTTCTGGTCTAGGGGCGCTGGCGGAACAAATTGAAGATGCGGTGGCGATATCTTACGAGAAGCTGCCCGGCTTCCCGGTGAGTACGGTTCACGGCCATGCCGGCGAGCTGGTGCTGGGAAATCTGGCCGGCGTACCTGTTGCCTGCATGAAAGGGCGCGGGCACTTCTATGAAGGACGGGGCATGCCGGTGATGACCGATGCTATCCGCACGCTAAAGCTGCTGGGGTGTGAACTACTGTTTTGTACTAACGCGGCCGGTTCGTTGCGCCCGGAGGTCGGGCCGGGTAGCCTGGTGGCGCTCAGCGATCACATTAATACGATGCCGGGCACGCCAATGGTTGGCCCGAATGATGAACGTTTCGGCGAGCGCTTTTTCTCTCTGGCCAACGCCTATGATGCGGATTATCGCGCCGTTCTGCAGAGCGTGGCGGCGGAGGAAGGGTTTCCGCTGACCGAAGGCGTATTTGTTTCCTATCCCGGGCCGAATTTTGAGACGGTGGCAGAGATTCGCATGATGCAGATTATCGGCGGCGATGTGGTGGGGATGTCCGTGGTGCCGGAAGTGATTACCGCCCGTCATTGCGGGTTAAAAGTGGTGGCAGTCTCAGCGATTACCAATCTGGCTGAAGGGCTGGGCGATGTGAAATTATCTCACGCGCAAACCCTGGCGGCGGCCGAACTCTCCCGGCAGAACTTTATCAACCTGATCTGCGGCTTCTTGCGCAAACTGGCCTGAAAAAAATAATAAATATGACCCCGCTTGCGGGGTTTTACTTTAATGGCAAGGAACGGAAAAATGGGTATCGCCTCTCGCTTAAAGCTCATGTCGTTTTTGCAATATTTTATCTGGGGAAGCTGGCTGGTCACCCTGGGTTCTTACATGATAAACACGTTGCATTTCACCGGCGCAAACGTCGGTATGGTCTATAGCTCCAAAGGGCTGGCGGCTATTATCATGCCCGGCGTTATGGGAATTATTGCCGATAAATGGCTACGTGCAGAACGGGCCTACATGCTCTGCCATCTGGTCTGCGCAGGAGTGCTTCTTTATGCGACGACCGTTACCGACCCGGATACCATGTTCTGGGTAATGCTGATTAACGCGATGGCCTACATGCCGACCATCTCCTTGTCTAATAGCGTCTCCTACTCCTGCCTGGCGCAGTCCGGTCAGGATCCGGCGACCGCGTTTCCGCCTGTTCGCGTGTTTGGCACGCTCGGCTTTATTGTCGCCATGTGGATGGTGAGCCTGATGGGGCTGGAGCTGAGCAGCGCTCAGCTGTATATCGCCTCTGCCGCGTCGTTATTGCTGGCGCTCTACGCGTTTACGCTACCGAAAATTCCCGTGACCGAGAAGAAAGCCAGCACCACATTGGCCGCGAGACTGGGGCTGGATGCATTCGTATTGTTTAAAAATCCGCGGATGGCCATTTTCTTTTTCTTCGCAATGATGCTCGGGGCGGTACTGCAAATCACCAACGTCTTCGGTAACCCCTTCCTGCATGATTTCGCCCGCAACCCGGCGTTTGCCGACAGCTTTGTCGTGCGCTATCCCTCTATTTTGCTTTCTGTTTCGCAGATGGCGGAAGTCGCCTTTATTCTCACTATTCCGTTCTTTCTGAAACGCTTTGGCATTAAAACGGTCATGCTGATGAGTATGCTGGCGTGGACGCTGCGCTTTGGCTTTTTTGCCTTTGGCGATCCGTCTCCGTTCGGTTTTGTACTGCTGTTGATGTCGATGATTGTTTACGGCTGCGCATTCGACTTCTTTAATATTTCAGGGTCGGTATTCGTTGAGCAACAGGTGGGAGCGAATATTCGCGCCAGCGCGCAGGGGCTGTTTATGACCATGGTGAACGGTGTCGGCGCGTGGGTTGGTTCGGTTCTCAGCGGCTTGGCCGTGGACTACTTTTCTCTGGACGGCGTAAAGGACTGGCAGACCATCTGGCTGGTGTTCGCAGCCTATTCATTAATGCTGGCGGTCATTTTTGCCCTGTTCTTCCGCTATAAACATGAACCTGAGCAGCGAATGGAGAAAGAGCTGGCCCATTAATCCTCTTCAGCGGCGGGGCATGTCCCGCCGTTTCATTTTCTCTGATGTAATGTGGTAACTTTGCGCATTATCCTTCGCCCCAGGAGCGCATGAGCCATGGAACGCACGCATCGTATCGATCTGAAGTTATTGCGCTATTTTCTGGCTGTCGCAGAAGAGCTGCATTTTGGTCGTGCGGCGGCGCGGCTGAATATGTCGCAGCCTCCGCTCAGCATTCACATCAAAGATCTGGAGCAGCAGCTCGGCACGCTACTGTTTGTTCGTCACTCCCGCAGCGTGGCCTTGACCCACGCAGGAAAAATCCTGATGGAGGAGTCCCGTCGTCTGCTTTCCAGCGCGAATCAGGCTCTGGCGCGCGTGGAACAGATTGGGCGGGGTGAGGCCGGGCGGGTGGAGTTGGGCGTGATAGGCACGGCAATGTGGGGAAAAATGCGTCCGGTGATGCGTCGTTTTTTGAAAGAGCATCCTAACGTGGAAGTGCTTTTCAGAGAGAATATGCCCGCGATGCAGATGGCGATGCTGGAACGACGCGAGCTGGACGCCGGCGTCTGGCGAATGGCGACGGCGCCTTCTCCTGGCTTTACCAGCCTGCGCTTGCATGAGTCCTCTTTTCTGGTGGCCATGCCGGAAGAGCATCCGCTAGCTGCGCGTAAGGCGATCCCGCTTGCGACGTTGCGTAACGAATATTTTGTCACTATGCCCTCAATACATACCGACTGGACGTTTTTACAACGCGTGTGCCAGAGTGCCGGATTCTCGCCGATGATTATCCGTGAGGTAATGGAGCCGCAAACGGTGCTGGCGATGGTCAGTATGGGGATCGGCATTACGCTCATCGCCGATAGCTACGCGCAGATGGCATGGCCGGGGGTTGCGTTTCGTCCGCTGGAAGAGCGGATACCCGCTGATTTGTATATCGTCTATGACCAGCATCAGGCGACGCCTGCGCTGGAGAAACTGGTTGCGGCGCTAGTGAATTAAGCGTCATTGCCGGATGGCAAGGTAAAAGGCTGCTCCGGCTTTGTGTATCGCAGATAGCAAAAAAGCGCCTTTAGGGCGCTTTTTTACATTGGTGGGTCGTGCAGGATTCGAACCTGCGACCAATTGATTAAAAGTCAACTGCTCTACCAACTGAGCTAACGACCCGAAGTGGTGGGTGATGACGGGATCGAACCGCCGACCCCCTCCTTGTAAGGGAGGTGCTCTCCCAGCTGAGCTAATCACCCACTTCGGTACTTCATTTTACGGCAAGAAATCCAGCTGGCGAGAAAATGGTGGGTGATGACGGGATCGAACCGCCGACCCCCTCCTTGTAAGGGAGGTGCTCTCCCAGCTGAGCTAATCACCCACTTCTCAATTTCTTGCTACACGGCGGAGACTACGTAAAGTAGTTGGTGGGTGATGACGGGATCGAACCGCCGACCCCCTCCTTGTAAGGGAGGTGCTCTCCCAGCTGAGCTAATCACCCCCGCTGTGTGGAGTCGCATTATAGGGAGAGTTGGAAATGAGTCAACGCCTTTTCTAAATAATTTGTTTGTTCGTCGTAAAATTAAACAAAACGATCGCAATGTCATCTGTGGCGCATGATTTATAAACAAAAAGGGGAAAGCGTGACGTTGAAACGGTAACAACATTGAGGAATCAGCCCACGGTGTTAGAATATTCCCCCATAAAATCTAACGAACGCTGCCGCGTGTCGGCACCTTTATCAAACGTAAGGCCACTTCATGAAAATCAAAACTCGCTTCGCGCCCAGCCCGACAGGCTATCTGCACGTTGGCGGCGCGCGTACTGCTCTCTATTCCTGGCTTTTTGCACGTAACCACGGCGGTGAGTTTGTGCTGCGTATTGAAGACACCGATCTCGAGCGCTCAACGCCGGAGGCCATTGAAGCCATCATGGATGGTATGAACTGGCTGAGCCTGGAATGGGATGAGGGTCCGTACTTCCAGACCAAGCGTTTTGATCGCTACAACGCCGTCATTGATGAAATGCTGCAGGCGGGCACGGCCTATAAATGCTACTGCTCCAAAGAGCGCCTGGAAGCGCTGCGTGAAGAACAGATGGCGAAAGGTGAAAAGCCGCGCTACGACGGTCGCTGCCGCCATGGCCACGAGCATCATGCTGACGACGAACCTTGCGTTGTCCGTTTTGCCAACCCGGAAGAGGGTTCCGTTGTTTTTGACGACCAGATCCGCGGTCCGATCGAATTCAGCAACCAGGAGCTGGACGATCTGATTATCCGTCGTACCGACGGTTCCCCGACCTACAACTTTTGCGTGGTGGTTGACGACTGGGATATGGAGATCACCCACGTTATCCGTGGCGAAGACCATATCAACAACACCCCGCGCCAGATTAACATCCTGAAAGCGCTGAATGCGCCGGTGCCGGTTTACGCCCACGTCTCGATGATTAACGGCGACGATGGTAAAAAACTCTCCAAGCGTCACGGCGCGGTCAGCGTTATGCAGTATCGCGACGACGGCTACCTGCCGGAAGCGCTGCTGAACTATCTGGTGCGTCTGGGATGGTCCAGCGGCGACCAGGAGATTTTCTCTCGCGAAGAGATGATTAAACTGTTCAGTCTGGGCGCGGTGAGCAAATCTGCCAGCGCGTTCAACACGGAAAAGCTGCAGTGGCTGAACCACCACTATATCAATTCGCTGGCCCCGGAATATGTGGCAACGCATTTACAGTGGCACATTGAGCAGGAAAATATCGACACCCGTAACGGGCCTCAGCTGGCTGAACTGGTGAAACTGCTGGGCGAACGTTGCAAAACGCTTAAAGAGATGGCGGCGAGCTGCCGCTATTTCTATGAAGATTTCGCCGAGTTTGATGCCGATGCGGCGAAAAAACATCTGCGTCCGGTTGCCCGCCAGCCGCTGGAAATGGTGCGCGACAAATTAGCCGCCATGAGTGACTGGACGGCCGAAAACGTCCA
This sequence comes from Klebsiella grimontii, assembly GCF_900200035.1. Lineage (GTDB taxonomy): Bacteria > Pseudomonadota > Gammaproteobacteria > Enterobacterales > Enterobacteriaceae > Klebsiella > Klebsiella grimontii. Next base: position 325,381 of record NZ_FZTC01000022.1, on the reverse strand, counting down.
CCACGCGATTCAGGCGACGGCCGATGAGCTGGAAGTGGGAATGGGAAAAGTGGGGATGCCGCTGCGCGTCGCGGTGACCGGTGCAGGCCAGTCTCCGGCGCTTGATGTCACCGTGCATGCAATCGGTAAGTCACGTAGCGTAGAACGAATCAATAAAGCGCTGGCCTTTATTGCTGAACGGGAAAGTCAACAATCCTGATAGTAATATCGGGATTTATAAAACGGTGGGGCAAGCTAACCCCGCCGTTTTTTTTGCCTATTTTTTAGCATCAGCAATACCCAGCCGGGATAGAAACCCGCTGATCCCTTCGCGGGCAAGAAGATCGCGCAGGTGCAACTGCTCTGCGGGGGTCATCAGGTGCATGGTCTCGACAATCTGGCGCCAGATCGTATCAGCATCATTCACAAAGTATTTAACGACTGGTTCCGCCAGCTGGTTATCAAGGGTTAAATGGCGCAGCGCCGGGATATTTGCCAGGAAATCGATTACCGCTTTGTCGATGACAATCACGCGAGCGCGCCCGCCTTTCACACCGGGTATGGCTTCCGTCCGCCAGTTTTGCTCTCTGGCCCAACGGTTAATGGTTTGCCGGGCGAGATTAAGGCACTCGGCAAGCTCCGCTGGCGTCATTTTTTCTTTGAGTTTCATCATGATTTCACCGATCGCGGATACCCAGTCGGTTGAGTAGCCCGGTGATCCCCTCGCGTAGCAACAGCGACATAAACAGCTTTTGCTCACCCGGCGTCATCTCTTTACATAGCGTAAGCAGCAGAGATTCCAGATCGTTATCCGTTGCGGAATAGGGGACGGGGTTTTCGGCCACGCGCTGTGCGCTGCGGATAAACTCGCGAACCTGCTCATTAACGTGTACGAGGCGCGCTTTACCGCCCTGTACGCCGGGTCGTGGGGAAGTTTGCCATCCCTCTTTGCGTACCCATTTGTTAATCGTTTGCCGACTGAAGCCAGTCAGATGCGCTATTTCTTCAGGTGTCATTCGTTCCTTGAGCATACTATTTCCTGAGTAAATATGTGGGAATTAGTTGCACATGTTATAGCATCCTTTTAAAGGAAAGCGTGACATGTTTAGCTTCTGGCTGCGATAAGGCTCGCAATGCCAGCCGTTTGCCTGCTTTTTCAGCGATCAAATAGCTGGGATTGATTTTGCCGTTGACACCTGGCGAAGGAATTCATATTATGCCGCCCGTCAACACGACACGCTTTACGTTACGGGGCTATAGCTCAGCTGGGAGAGCGCTTGCATGGCATGCAAGAGGTCAGCGGTTCGATCCCGCTTAGCTCCACCAAAACCTGCACCCATCAGGTTTGGTTCGTAAAGAGGTCCTGTGGGGCTATAGCTCAGCTGGGAGAGCGCTTGCATGGCATGCAAGAGGTCAGCGGTTCGATCCCGCTTAGCTCCACCAAATTCGGAACCCTCGCTACGGCGGGGGTTTTTTGTTTGTCTGCTGGAGGAAATGTAAAGCATTCTTTGAATAAGTCAGCAAACCTCTGCGTTAAGTAATTTCAGATTTTTTCACTATTTAAAATCTTGCCTGCCTTTATTAAGCAACATAATATCTGTTGCCTAAATATATTTATTGCAGCCGGAGTTTTAATTAACAATAATGATTGATCATCTTAACATTAAGATCAAAAAAACTCTGCTGGCTTTCCTGGTCTGCCTTATCGCAATTCCGCTGTCCCGATTTATTTCGCCGCAAACCATTATTGACGGAAATCAAATTTATTTGGCATGGTTACCGCTGAGCTTAATGTATTCGGTGCTTTTTATTTTTGGCCGCTACGCCGTTGCGCCATTGATAATCGCGTTTGCGATCACCAACGCCTGGATAATCGATCTGACGCTAGCCCAGGCGCTGATCCTGCTATTCTGCCAGCTCTTTTCGGTTTTCGTCTCCTGCGCTATTGTCCGCTTTCAGCTTGGAAGGCGCTGGCGCGCCGCGCTGACGGCAAAACATATGGGCGCGAGGATTTTTTGGGGAGGCTTTTTCGCTCCCCTCCTGTTGAAGGTCACTATGTACCTGGCGGGGCGTTTTTTTTCGTTTCCGCTGGCGATCTCCAGCTATTTCGGCAATATGTCAGTTATTTACACCATTATCGATATACAAAGCCTGATTAGCGCCGCATTAATTTTTACGACATTCTTTTATTATCCGTTGCGGATGATTATCAGTCCGCATTATGCGCGAGCATTCTGGCGCAATCTTTGTCACGCGTGGCGGACGCGCGAGCAGCGGGTATTTACGTTGTATTGGTTTGTGGCCCTGGCGACAATATTACTGGTGCTGTGTACGCCTTATGATTCTGTTTTTATTGCCGGTTATTTAGTCCCGCTTATTTTCATTTTATACTTCATTGGTATTAGCCGCCTGGGACATACGCTGATTCGCATTTCATGGTCCGTTTCCGCCTTTTTACTCGTGGCGTATAACCAGAATTTTTTACATGGGGTACAAACTGAATATTCACTATCATTTGTTCTTTCAGTACTAATTTGTTTCACTATCTGCCTGTTTTATATGGCGGATATCTATGCTCACAGTGAAAGAATGAAGCTCAGGTGGCGAGATCAGGCGGAAGAAGATCCGCTAACCGGTTTACCGAATCTACGCGCGCTGGAGAGCCACCTGCAGCGAAACCCTGCTGTTGCCATCAGCAGCCTGCGTATTCAGAATCTGGATTTTCTGAGTCGTCATTACGGCATGATGATGAGAGTAGAGAGCAAAAGGCAGATTGCCCGCAAACTACAGCCGCTATTGGCTCAGGGAGAGCGCATATATCAGCTCCCCGGCAGCGAGCTGTTGCTGGTGCTCAATGGCCCGGAGCCAGAGGCGCGTTTAAATCATATTGTTTCCACGCTTAACCATAAAAAGTTTAGCTGGAACAACCAGGCGTTGGATCTGGAATTTGGCGCATCATGGGGCGGCTACGGCGGTAAAGAATCCGAGCTTCATCCGATGCTCGGTCAGCTTAGCTGGTTATCGGAGCAGGCCGGGGCGGGGCGGCGCGTATTAGCGCTGGACGCGGCGCAAGAGCAGATATCCGATCAAACAAGCGAACAGGTACGGCTGCTGGCGAAAATTAAACAGGCGCTTAGCGAGCGTGGAGTGGTGCTGTACGCCCAGCCTATCCGGAATGCCTGCGGAGAAGGGTACTATGAGATACTTAGCCGTATGCGCTGCGGTAATACCATCATTACGCCCGATAGGTTTATTCCACTGATTGCGCAATTTAACCTGAGCCAGCGTTTTGATATGCAGGTACTGGAAACGCTGTTTAGTTCGCTCAAAAACCACCACGGTCGGCATTTCTCCGTTAACCTGCTGCCCTATACGCTGATGCAAAAGGATAGCGCGGCGCAAATCATCGCTCTGTTTAAACGCCATAACCTGTCGGCAGAGGCGATAACGATTGAGGTTACCGAGGAGCAGGCATTTTCCGATGTTGAGACCAGCATGCATAACATCCAGCTGCTGCGAGATTTCGGCTGCGGCATCGCGATTGATGACTTTGGTACCGGCTACGCTAACTACGAGCGCCTGAAAAGCCTGCAGGCCGATATCCTGAAAATTGACGGCTGCTTCGTGCGTGATATCGAGACCGATCCGCTGGATGCCATTATGGTCAAATCTATTATTGAAATGGCCAAGGTTAAGAAAATGAAGGTGGTGGCGGAATATGTTGAAACGCCTGAGCAGCGGGAAAAGCTTCTTGAGTTAGGCGTTGATTATTTGCAGGGGTATCTGATCGGTAAGCCGCTGCCGTTGAGCGAACTGCGGACATGAAAAAGCCGGGACTTGCCCGGCTTTCGCTAATTACAGTACCAGCGCGGCGATAGACGCAGAGAGCACGCTCACCAGCGTAGAACCGTACACCAGCTTCAGGCCGAAGCGGGAAACCACGTTACCTTGCTCTTCATTCAATCCTTTAATTGCCCCGGCGATAATACCGATAGAGGAGAAGTTAGCGAAGGAGACCAGGAAGATAGAGATGATGCCTTCCGCACGCGGAGAGAGCGTGGCGGCAACTTTCTGCAGATCCATCATGGCGACGAATTCATTAGAAACCAGTTTGGTGGCCATAATACTCCCTACCTGCAGCGCTTCACCCGCCGGTACGCCCATAACCCAGGCTACCGGATAGAAGATATAGCCGAGGATCCCCTGGAAGGAGATGCTATAGCCGAACCAGCCGGTGACGGTGGCGAACAGGGCGTTCAGCGCGGAAATCAGCGCGATGAAGCCAATCAGCATGGCGGCAACGATAATCGCCACTTTAAAGCCCGCCAGGATGTATTCACCCAGCATCTCGAAGAAGCTTTGGCCTTCATGCAGGTTGGACATCTGCAGGTTTTCTTCGCTTTCGTCGACGCGGTACGGGTTAATCAGCGACAGAACGATAAAGGTGCTGAACATGTTCAGTACCAGCGCCGCGACCACATATTTCGGCTGCAGCATGGTCATGTACGCGCCCACGATAGACATGGAGACGGTAGACATCGCGGTCGCCGCCATGGTGTACATGCGGTTGCGGGACATCTTGCCAAGAATATCTTTATAAGCGATAAAGTTTTCGGACTGGCCCAGAATCAGGGAGCTGACAGCGTTAAAGGATTCCAGCTTGCCCATGCCGTTGATTTTGGACAGTACGGTACCGATAGCGCGAATGACGATAGGCAGAATGCGAATATGCTGCAAAATACCGATCAGCGCGGAAATAAAGACGATCGGGCACAAAACTTTCAGGAAGAAGAACGCCAGACCTTTGTCGTTCATGTTGCCGAAGACGAAATTTGTCCCTTCATTAGCGAAACCGAGGAGTTTTTCAAACATCTCGGAGAAGCCCTTCACAAAACCCAGGCCAATGTCAGAGTTCAGGAAGAACCAGGCCAACAGCACTTCAATGACCAGCAGCTGAATGACATAACGAATACGAATCTGCTTACGGTTGTGGCTGACCAACAGGGCCAGAATGGCCACCACTACGATCGCGAGAATAAAGTGCAGGACGCGGTCCATATTTGCTCCAAATATGAGGCAGGTTAAATTTCTGTGCACATTCTATGTAACAAGCGCAAAGAAAACGAGAGCTAGCACACACTATTGTAAGGATATGTGACTAATGGCAAAAATAGTGATCAACCATGCATTTTTGTTATGTTACGTAAAGGTTTTAAAAGTTGCTCTCTTGTACTATTCTGGTGATTAATTAAAAGCGTTTATCAGTTCCCCCGGTTTTTCAGTTGCCGACCCGCTATCGTTCCCTCCTATCATAGCAATCATTATCACCATTCCAAATGAACTTGATAATCATTCGCATTTTGATAGCATGAAACATAGCAAAGGCTATATTTCCAGAGGCAGAAAATGACAAACAGTCGCGTTGAGAATAGCAGCGGTCGCGCAGCGCGCAAGATTAAGCTCGCCCTGATGGGGCCGGCGTTCATTGCTGCCATCGGCTATATCGATCCGGGTAACTTCGCCACCAACATCCAGGCCGGTGCCAGCTTTGGCTACCAGCTGCTGTGGGTGGTGGTATGGGCTAACCTGATGGCGATGCTGATTCAGGTGATGTCGGCGAAGCTGGGCATCGCCACCGGAAAAAATCTGGCGGAGCAAATTCGCGACCATTATCCGCGTCCTGTGGTGTGGTTTTACTGGGTGCAGGCCGAAATTATCGCGATGGCGACCGATCTTGCCGAGTTTATTGGCGCGGCTATCGGATTTAAGCTGGTTCTCGGCGTGTCATTGCTGCAGGGCGCGGTGCTGACGGGGATTGCGACGTTTCTGATTCTGATGCTCCAGCGTCGCGGTCAAAAGCCGCTGGAAAAAGTGATTGGCGGGCTACTGCTGTTCGTCGCGGCGGCGTATGTCGTAGAGCTTATCTTCTCTCAGCCCGCGCTGGCGCCGTTAGCGAAAGGGATGCTCGTTCCATCTCTGCCGACCAGCGAGGCGGTGTTTCTTGCCGCCGGGGTGCTGGGAGCGACCATTATGCCGCATGTCATCTATTTACACTCGTCGCTCACTCAGCACCTGCATGGAGGCACGCGCAAAGATCGCTATAACGCCACGCGCTGGGATGTGGCGATTGCCATGACCATTGCTGGTTTTGTCAACCTGGCAATGATGGCGACCGCCGCCGCGGCCTTCCATTTCAACGGCCACACCGGAGTTGCCGACCTCGATCAGGCCTATCTGACGCTTGAACCCTTGCTGAGCCACGCGGCAGCCACCATCTTTGGCCTGAGTCTGATTGCGGCGGGTTTATCTTCTACGGTTGTTGGGACCCTGGCGGGGCAGGTGGTGATGCAGGGCTTTATCCGCTTTCATATCCCGCTGTGGTTTCGTCGGGCGATCACCATGCTGCCGTCGTTTATCGTGATTTTAATGGGCCTGGATCCCACGCGTATTCTGGTGATGAGCCAGGTATTGCTGAGTTTCGGTATTGCCCTCGCGCTGGTGCCGCTGCTGATATTCACCAGCGACTCGCGCCTGATGGGCGATCTGGTCAATTCCCGGTGGGTAAAACTGCTGGGGTGGGCGATTGTCGCAGTCGTTGTGGCGCTTAACGGCTGGCTGATTGTTGGGACGATATTTAGTTAAACGCGACAACGAGAAAGGGAGCCGGATGGCTCCCTTTTACAATAAATATTAATGATGACCGTGGCCGTGGCCGTGGCCATGTCCGCGACCGCCTGGTCCACGACCCCAACCGCCGCGTCGGTCATCACGATCATTCCAGCCTTCACGATAGCCGCGCTCGTAGGCTTTACGTTTATCCCAGCCGCGATGCCAGCCGTTATCGTGACGACGCCAGCGGTTATCGCGCCATTCATAGTGTCTACGCCAATAATCACGGTCGCGCCAGCCGCCACCGTCCCAGTAGTTACCATAATTGTCGCGATCGCCAATTTGTAATTTTATTGATGGCAACAGGGTGATTTCACCAGCATTAGCGACCAATGGCGCTGAAGCCAGAAGCACTGCAGCCAAAATCAGTGACCTGAACATACTCTTCTCCTTCACGATCGGGGCCGTTGTCGGCCTGTTAACCTGATATTACGGGGCGGTAAAGCCCCGTCGTATCGGAGGAACTCCTAAATCGCCAGTGAGAGCACTTTTTGCTAAAGTAACAATGAATTTACACCGCAAGGATCGCGTCGATGGTTGCCCGCTCTTCGGCGCTGAAATGGCGGTTTTCCAGCATGCCAACCGCATCGTCGAGCTGCGAGGTTTTACTGGCGCCAATCAGTACCGAAGTGACTTTCTCATCGCGCAGCACCCAGGCCAGCGCCATCTGCGAAAGCTTCTGTCCGCGGGATTCGGCCAGCGCGTCCAGCTGGCGAACTTTTTCCAGTTTGCTTTCGGTAAGCTGATCCGGTTGCAGGAACCGGCTACCGCTGGCGGCGCGGGAGTCAGCCGGAATGCCGTGCAGGTAACGGTTGGTTAACTGGCCGCCCGCCAGCGGTGAAAACGCTATACTTCCCACCCCCGAGGTGTGCAGGAAATCCAGTAATCCCTCTTCGACCCAGCGTTCAAACATCGAATATTTTGGCTGATGAATCAGGCACGGCGTGCCGAGATCGTTAAGGATGTTGACGGCTTGCCGGGCCTGTTCGAGCGGATAATTAGACAAGCCGACGTACAGCGCCTTGCCCTGGCGGACGATGTGGTCCAGCGCGCGCATGGTTTCCAGCAGCGGCGTTTCGGGGTCAGGGCGGTGGTGGTAGAAAATGTCGATATAGTCCAGGCCCATTCGTTTAAGGCTTTGATCGAGGCTGGCGATCAGGTACTTGCGCGATCCCCAGTCGCCATAGGGGCCGTCCCACATGGTGTAACCGGCTTTGCTGGAGATGATCAGCTCATCGCGATAGGGCAAAAAATCCTCTTTCAGAATACGGCCAAAATTGCTCTCCGCCGATCCCGGCGGTGGCCCGTAGTTATTGGCTAAATCGAAATGGGTTATGCCGAGATCGAATGCGTGACGCAGAAGCTGACGGCTGGTTTCCACCCGCGTTTCATCGCCAAAATTATGCCAAAGCCCCAGAGAAACTGCCGGTAGCTTTAGTCCGCTATGACCGCAGCGGCGGTATTCCATCGTTTGATATCGCGTGGCGTTTGCCTGGTAAACCATACTTCCTCCGCAGATAAAACAGGGTTGTGTATACGTTTACACTAAAGAATCTTTGGCGCCGAGTATACTCCCTGAACGCGTAAATTTTACTTGCCACCGCATTTGTTGGGTGCAATGTGGACAGCGCAACTGCTTATTCAATACTCAACTTATCTGCATGAGAGGAGAGTGGGGATATGCAACCGACTTACACCATTGGCGATTATCTGCTGGATCGTCTCGTAGACTGCGGTATAGACCGCTTGTTTGGCGTACCTGGTGATTACAATTTACAGTTTCTCGACAGCGTTATTGCGCATCGGAATTTAGGGTGGGTGGGTTGTGCAAATGAGCTAAACGCGGCCTATGCCGCTGATGGCTATGCGCGTATCAAGGGCGCAGGCGCGCTGTTGACCACCTATGGCGTCGGCGAGCTGAGCGCGCTGAACGGCATCGCCGGGAGCTACGCTGAACATGTACCGGTCCTGCATATCGTCGGTGCTCCCTGTACCGGCGCCCAGCAGCGCGGCGAGCTGCTGCACCATACGCTTGGCGATGGCGATTTCAGCCATTTTTCGCGTATGAGTGAACAAATTACCTGCTCTCAGGCGGTGCTGGCGGCGGGAAATGCCTGCCATGAAATAGACCGGGTTCTGAGCGAAATGCTCACCCATCATCGTCCTGGTTATCTGATGCTGCCGGCCGATGTGGCGAAGGCAAAGACCACGCCGCCTGCTCATCGTTTGCTTATTCAGGGGCTGCCCGCCGATGAGAACCAGCTGGCGGGTTTCCGCGAGCACGCCGGACGGATGCTAAGAAGCAGCCGTCGCGTATCGCTGCTGGCCGATTTTCTCGCCCAGCGCTATGGGTTACAAAACGCTCTTCGAGAGTGGGTGGCGAAGGTACCCGTTGCTTACGCCACGATGCTCATGGGCAAAGGTCTTTTTGATGAGCAACAGAGCGGTTTTGTCGGGACGTATAGCGGGATAGCCAGTGCGGAGGAGACTCGCGATGCTATCGAAAACGCGGATACCATTATTTGTATCGGTACGCGTTTTACCGACACTATTACCGCCGGTTTTACCCAGCACCTTCCACTGGAAAAAACGATAGAAATACAGCCCTTTGCCGTTCGGGTTGCCGATCGCTGGTTCAGCCGGATTCCCATGGAAAAGGCGCTCGCCATTTTAATCGAGCTCTCTGCCAGCCTGGCGGCAGAATGGGTTTCGCCGAATATTCAGGCGCCCGGCGTGAGTGGCGCGCCAGAGGGGAGCCTGACGCAGAAAAACTTCTGGAATACGGTGCAGAAACAGCTCCGTCCTGGAGATATTATCCTTGCCGATCAGGGTACCGCCGCTTTTGGCGCCGCTGCGCTTAAGCTTCCGGTCGACGCGACGCTGATCGTCCAGCCGTTATGGGGATCGATAGGCTTTACCCTTCCTGCGGCCTACGGGGCGCAAATCGCGGCAGCGGAGAGAAGGGTGGTGCTGATTGTTGGCGATGGCGCTGCGCAGTTAACTATTCAGGAGCTGGGATCGATGCTCAGAGATAAGCAGCGTCCGCTGATTTTGTTGCTCAACAACGAAGGCTATACGGTCGAGCGCGCGATTCACGGTCCCGAGCAACGCTACAACGATATTGCGCTCTGGGACTGGAATCGTCTGCCTGACGCTTTCGCTCCGGACGTCCCCTCCCGCTGCTGGCGAGTGACGCGCACGCAGGAACTACAGGAAGCGATGAATAGCAGCGTCGCCTCAGACAGGCTGACGCTGGTGGAGGTGATACTGCCAAAAATGGATATCCCCGATTTTCTGCGTACGGTCACTCAGGCACTGGAAGAGAGAAACAGCCGCGTTTAATCGTTGGGGCGTTTGGCGATCATCAGCGGTTTCCCGGCAAGTAATAGCCAGGCGGGAAGCATAACGATGCACAGCAGCGGAAGTAACGTGGAGTCTGGCACCACGACCGCTGCCATAAACAGGCTCAACCAGCCATCGCGCGTCACCACCAGCGTCAGTCCGAGGATCGCGCAGGAAACGGTGATAGCGGCCGGGACGGCATCCACGTGCGCGTGAAGCATCAGTCCGAGCGCGACGCCGACGAACACCGCCGGGAAAATCCGCCCGCCGCGAAAGCCGCAGGCGGCAGCCAGCACCAGCGCCGCCATCTTCACCAAAGCAATAAGCATGAAATCGCTGGCGGTCAATGTCTGGCTAAAGGCTAATTGCTGCATTTCTTCGAGGCCTTTGAACAGGGTAATATGTCCACCGATGACGCCCAGGATCCCCAATAAAAATCCGCCAATACCGAGGGTTAAGATCGGATTTTTCAGCCGTTGCATCAGCGCGTGTAAACGCGGTAAGCACCAAACGCCAACCATGCCGACGGCAATAGCAATAAGCGTAACGATAGCCCCGCTAAAGATATCGACAAGCTGCCACTGATTGTACTGCGCGATAGGTAACGAAAAATTGGGGTGGAAAAATAGCCCGGTGGTCAAAGAGCCCGCCGCCGCGGCAAGCAATGGTGCGAAGAGCCGGTCCCAGAGCGGGACATCGTTACTGCTGTTCAGCGTTTGCGAAAAGATCAGCGCCGCAGCAACAGGCGTACCGAATAGCGCTCCGATGGTGCCGGAAGAGGCGAGGATCGTCCAGTCGAGCGCGCTGACGCGGGGGAAAATGCGTGAACCAAGGGCCACCGTCAGAGCGATATTAATTACCATAATAGGATGTTCCGGCCCCAGGCTAACGCCGCCTGCCAGGCCAATTATCAGCGCCGCGAGCAGGCCGGGCAGCGCGCTGGGGCTCACCGGGGCGCCAATGAGCGACTCGGTGGCCGGATCGGGTCCGGCGTGCCCTGGGCTAAAACGTACGACCAGACCTACGGCAATGCCGGTGCAGGTGAGAATAGCGATCGTCCAGAAAGGGCCGCTGGCGTTCATGCCCAGAGCTCCTGGCAGGTTACTCCAGAGAATCTTCTGCAACATGGCTGCCGTTTTCATCGCCACAATCAATACCAGGCTGGCAGCAATACCGATCACGATTGCGGGTATCGATAATAACAGCATCGTTCTGGCGCGCGGGTGCAGCATGAAAATATCCTTCTGAAAATTTCGAAGCACTACTTTGCCCGTACGCGTTTAGGACGTTGGCGCAAATGGTGCTGAAACGATAAAGTAACGAGGTAGCCTGACGATCGTGCCGCACAATATTTTCATAAATTACAGCCTAACTGTGACATAGGTCGCTAAACAAAGGGCACTTATACGTTGGTCGTTGTTGTTAGGTCGTCATGAATTTAGAGTGTGCCAAAGAATCATTTTGACTTTAGCGGAGCCGTAACGGAATGACAAAATTTGCTTTAGTAGGGGACGTTGGCGGAACGAATGCCCGTCTGGCGTTATGCGATCTTACAAGCGGGGAAATATCCCGTGCCAAGACCTATTCCGGGCTCGATTATCCCAGTCTTGAAGCCGTTGTTCAGGTCTATCTGGAAGAGCATAACGTCCAGGTAGAAGACGGCTGTATTGCCATCGCCTGTCCGATTACCGGCGACTGGGTGGCGATGACCAACCACACCTGGGCATTTTCTATCGCTGAGATGAAAAAGAACCTGGGTTTCTCGCATCTGGAAATCATTAACGATTTTACTGCGGTGTCGATGGCAATCCCCATGCTGAAAGCTGAACATCTGATTCAGTTTGGCGGCGCGAAGCCGGTGGAAGGTAAGCCGATTGCCGTCTATGGCGCAGGTACCGGGCTGGGCGTTGCTCATCTGGTACATGTTGATAAACGCTGGGTGAGTCTGCCGGGCGAGGGCGGCCATGTGGATTTCGCGCCCAATAGCGAAGAAGAAGGCATTATTCTGGAAGAGCTGCGTACCGAGCTGGGGCACGTCTCCGCCGAACGCGTATTATCTGGGCCCGGGTTGGTCAATCTTTATCATGCGATCGTTAAGTCTGATGGGCGTCTGCCGGAAAACCTGCAGCCTAAAGATGTCACCGAACGCGCGCTGGCCGATACCTGCATCGATTGTCGTCGCGCCCTGTCGCTGTTTTGCGTCATTATGGGGCGATTTGGCGGTAACCTGGCGCTGACGCTCGGTACCTTTGGCGGCGTGTATATTGCTGGCGGCATTGTGCCGCGTTTCCTCGAATTCTTTAAAGCGTCCGGTTTTCGCGGCGGATTTGAAGATAAAGGCCGGTTTAAAGCCTTCGTCCAGGATATTCCGGTGTATCTGATCGTTCACGACAATCCGGGACTGCTGGGCTCCGGCGCGCACCTGCGTCAGACGCTCGGGCAGGTTCTGTAAGCGCCGAATCTTACCCGAATAAAACGTTTATTTGGGTAAGAAATCCTACAGATGCATGAGCTGGCGAAACTCTTTCACCTTGCTGCGGCTCACCGGAACCTGAAACTCAAGGTCACGAAGCCGCAGAATATAGGTGTTGTTGAACCAGGGTTCGATTTCGCGAATTTTGTTCAGATTGACGCAGTACGAGCGGTGACAGCGAAAAAAGTGTGCGGGCGGCAGCTTGTTGCAGAATTCTGTGATATTCATCGGCATCACGAACGATTCCTTCCGGGTATAAACAAACGTCATCTTTTCATGTGCTTCCGCGTAGTAAATATCGTGGATGCTGGTGACGATAATCCGCTCATCTTTAATCAGATTAATCGTGTCGTTTTCCCGGGTCGGATTGGGCGCTGCTCCGGTAGCTGTGCTAGCCTGCTGCTGTTGCAGCCAGGCGCCGGTCAGCTTTTGCAGCATGTTGATAATGCGCGATTCCTGGTAGGGTTTAAGGATGTAATCGAACGCCTCCAGCTCAAAGGCTTCCACCGCATGCTCTTTCCACGCGGTAATAAAAACGATAAAGGGCTTATGCGCGAACTGGCTGATGTTTTGCGCCAGCAGTACGCCATCCAGCGACGGGATGTTGATATCGAGAAAAATAGCGTCGACTTTGTTGTGCTGTAAAAACTTCAGCACATCGAGTCCGTCGTCAAAGGTACCGACAATCTCCATTTCGCTATGGGTATTAATCAACCAGGTGAGCTCTTGCTGCGCGAGGAACTCATCTTCCACAATGATGACTTTCATTTTATCTCCGCTCATGACAGCAGCGACTCCGTAGCCACCTGAGGCGCGTATTGGGTTGGCACATAGAAAGCGATTTCGGTCCCCGGCGTCAGGCGTCGGATATGCAGGCCTTCTCCGTACAGTAGCTTGACCCGGTGATGAACGTTGAGTAAACCGATTTTATTTCCCGGCATTTCGTCAGCTTCTACCCTTGCTACCACCGCGGGGTCGATACCGTTCCCCGTATCGCGAACGCTAATCCGTACTCGATTCCCGCACTCATTAATGCCGATGGTCACCACGCCTTTTCCTTTGCAGGGCTGAATTCCGTGGACGATAGCATTCTCCACCAGCGGCTGAATAAGCAGGCTGGGGATCATAAAACTGACTTCATCATCAATATCATAAATCACCGTCAGCTTATCGCCGAAGCGAGCCTGTTCAATCGCAATATAATCCTTGATTTGATACAGCTCCCTTTTGATATCTATTTGTTCATCATCTTTTAATTCAATGTTGTAGCGTAAATAGCGCGACAAATTAAAAATTAGCTGACGCGCGGTGTCTGGATTCATGCGAATCGACGACGAAATGGCGTTCAGGGCATTAAATAAGAAATGGGGATTAATTTTACTCTGCAGCGCGCGCAGTTCGGCTTTATTGGCCATTTCTCGGAGCTGTTCAGCGCGGGAGACCTCCAGCTGCGTGGAGATGATTTGCGACAGGCCAATCGCCATTTCCTGCAATGAAGAGGTGATGCGGTGCGCGTGGCAGTAATAGATTTTTAGCGTACCGGTGACGACGCCTTTTTCCCACAGCGGAATGACCAGCATGGAGTGTATTTCCGGCGTCCGATGAGCTTCATCATTGTTTTTGATAATGATTTTTCCATAGCGGATCGCCTGCTGCGTCGTCGGGCTGATAACGTCGTCGTTATCGCGGTAGTTGATTTCCCCGACACCGACGTAGGCCATCACCTGCTGGGTATTGGTAATGGCGACAGCATCGGCATTGATATCGCGGCGGATAATATCGCATACCTGACGCAGGGACTCGCTATTGACGTGGCGAAACAGCGGTAGCGTTTTGTTGGCGATGTCGAGCGCCAGTTTTGCCTGGCGGGCGGCGCTGGCTTCCTTTTCTCCCTCAACGCTCTGCACCAGCAAAACGATAAAGCCGATACATACGCTGCCGAGGATCATCGGAATACCGATTTTTGACACGATATCGATCCCCAACGCCAACGAAGGCGCCCATACGACCACGAGGATCATGGTTAACGTCTCACATAGCATCCCGGCGAGGATCCCCGCTTTCCAGCGCTGCGCTTTCGGTACTTTACGACTGATAAAACCGGAGAGCAGACCGGCGACGATGCTGGTAATAAAACAGGGGACGGCGGTGACGCCATCGATATCGATCAGGTAGCGATGTATCCCGGCGATCGCGCCGACAATCGCCCCAACCCAGGGACCGAATAGGATCCCGCCGGACATGACTGCGATAATACGCACGTTGACCAGCGATCCTTCGACCGGTACGCCTGACCAGGTACTGAACAGGGCAAAGAGAGAGAAGATCGCGGTAACGGCCAGCAGCTCTTTTGGCGTATGCGCGGATTTATGCAGAAGTTCACGAAACAGGCGCAGGCGAATGAGGAAAAAGAGACAAATCAGCATTAATGCCGCACGGTCAAAAACCGCCAGCAGCATAGTAAATATTTCGTGCATGTGTGCGCCGTGTTAATCGCGAGAAAGCAATATGATAGAAAACCTCGCGGCAGAAGGCCAGCTGAAGGGATGAATAGGGAAAAGTATTACAAATAAAAGGGGATTAATGATAAAGGCCTGAGATTCAACAGCGTCTACCGATGAGAAATGATTCAAGTAAAATTATAGATATCAATATGTTAATTTTAATGAGTTAAGCGAGGTGGGTAAAGAACATTGCTGCCCTATTTTGCTGAATTGATGCCCGTTTTTAACGCCAGAATTTTTTTTTGCCTTTCCCCTCGACAGCGGGAATTTTTTCGGGTTATTTTCTAAACGTGCTGCACATGCAGCAGCGTCGCTCGGACGGTCCGGGCGCTAACGTTAATCCGAGGAATCTATGGCTGAATTCAGTCCTGAACGCCGTTTTACGCGTATCGATCGTCTCCCCCCGTACGTTTTTAATATCACCGCTGAACTGAAAATGGCTGCGCGACGCCGCGGCGAAGATATTATTGATTTCAGCATGGGTAACCCCGATGGCGCGACCCCGCCGCATATCGTCGAGAAGCTATGCACCGTTGCCCAGCGTCCCGATACGCACGGCTATTCCACCTCTCGCGGAATTCCGCGCCTGCGCCGGGCGATTTCACGTTGGTATCAAGAGCGTTATAACGTTGAGATCGATCCGGAATCAGAAGCGATAGTGACCATTGGTTCAAAAGAGGGCCTGGCGCATCTGATGCTGGCGACGCTTGACCATGGCGACACCGTACTGGTGCCCAATCCCAGCTATCCTATTCACATTTACGGTGCGGTGATCGCCGGAGCCCAGGTGCGCTCGGTACCTCTGGTTGAAGGCGTAGATTTCTTTAACGAGCTTGAGCGCGCCATTCGTGAGAGTTACCCGAAGCCGAAAATGATGATCCTCGGTTTCCCTTCCAACCCGACCGCGCAGTGCGTCGAACTGGAGTTCTTTGAGAAGGTCGTGGCGCTGGCGAAGCGTTATGACGTACTGGTTGTGCACGATCTGGCCTACGCCGATATTGTTTATGATGGCTGGAAAGCGCCCTCTATTATGCAGGTTCCCGGTGCGCGAGATGTCGCCGTCGAATTCTTTACGCTATCGAAAAGCTACAATATGGCGGGCTGGCGTATCGGCTTTATGGTTGGCAACAAAACGTTGGTTAATGCGCTGGCGCGTATTAAAAGCTACCACGACTACGGCACCTTCACCCCTCTACAGGTTGCAGCCATTGCGGCGCTTGAAGGCGATCAGCAGTGCGTTCGCGACATTGCCGAGCAGTATAAGCGCCGTCGCGATGTGCTGGTGAAAGGGCTGCATGAGGCCGGATGGATGGTGGAATGTCCGAAGGCGTCAATGTATGTATGGGCGAAGATCCCTGAACAGTATGCGGCGATGGGCTCGCTGGAGTTCGCTAAAAAGCTGCTGCAGGATGCTAAAGTCTGCGTTTCGCCGGGTATCGGCTTCGGGGATTATGGCGATACCCACGTACGCTTCGCTTTAATTGAGAATCGCGATCGTATCCGCCAGGCGGTGCGCGGTATTAAATCCATGTTCCGTGCAGACGGACTGCTGCCCGCATCGACGAAGCTAACCAGCGAAAGCAACGAATAAAAAAAGGAGCCGAGAGGCTCCTTTTTTTAACACCGTTACAGCTAGATCATCAGGGCGAAAGTCCCGGCCCAAACGATGACCATAAAAGAAATGCCCATTAAAAAATATTTCACGACTCATCACTCCGCGATCTCGGCGAGACGCCTTAAATGAATTTGACCTTCGTTGTTTGTTCAACTATCGCTCACAAAAAATTCACTTTTTCCGATGGCGATAGCTGTAAATTCTGAGCTCAAACTGCTCCAGATGGCGCTAATGTACGCCTAAAAAATGAGGGAAACAAGAGCCATTTTTTTATTAATTTTTAGTTACTTACGAGTGTCGTGATTCGACGACACATTAATTTCATTCGGTATTAAATTTTATTCTGGCGACGGCCATCAACGATGATTTTCGTATTGATATAGTTGTTTGATTTTGGGCTTTTTTCTGCCTGAAAGCGGGGGAGGGATAGCGGGCGGATTCAGGAAGTTAATCATTTCGAAAGGCGCTATTCGTACGAAGAGCGTGCGAGGGTGAAAAGTAATGCTAAGACACAAGCGCGAAATAAAACCGTAGAGCCGATAAGCGATTAGGCCAGTGCCTTTAAGCCTGGCCAGGATAGGTAACTGAAGCGCTCCGTTAGTTTGGCCGCTGCCCTCTGTACCAGCAGGATGCCGCTGACCAATACCCCTTCGCTTCGTCTGCGGAGTATGACGATGAAACAGGCAATGCTTGCTTCTTCCCGCAATAAGCGTACGCCAACTGAAGATTTGACGGCTTCTGAGCGACTGGAAAGATCCGTCTGGTTGATACAACGTTCAGGGAGTCGGAGGCCATGCTGGTATGCACGAATTTGCCGCTATCGCCAGGCAAAGCGCTATGCTAGTTGATACGAGATAATTTAACTGAAGTAGCTAAAGATCATAGTAAAACAGGGGAGTGAAGTATAAAGCCAGCGAGCAGATGAAAAGATACTCCTGTCCGCATTTTTAGCTATAAATTACCTTATCTTCGGCAGCAGAGCACGGACTATTCTAATTGACATTTTTGTAATATCAGAGGGCGGCTATGGATCATTTATTGTATTTTTCAGCGCCGCGTTAACACTATCTATCTCATTTTTACTCTTTTCGCAAACCTCATATTACACATCAAGATTCTCATTAACGTAGAGGGATTTCTTATCGAGCTCTGGGTTTAATTTCATGAATTCATCAATGAAGTCAGTAAGGGTTTTATTTTGTAAAGTGAATTGAGGTTCATTAATGATCTTTTTATTTAAAATAATCGTGGGCTCCCTGGCGAGCTCAAGGGGGCGACTGCTTATGGTATGCTCATAAATCTTCTCTACATCCTTGCTGATAATGTAAATTTTATTGATCGATATTGGCAGATTACTACTATTATCTGGAGAAAAATGGCAAAAAAGAGTGTTGTTAGCAGGATTTATTGCACTAACCTCTTTTGCTAAATGGTTGTGTTCGGGGCATTCTAGCAGTTCTCCAAGATTTTTTGAGGTAACATACCAAAGCCCAGAAACAATCGCTTTAAGCTGGATTTGTATTGCATGGTTACCTTGCTGCGTCTCTATAGCCGAAACGCTATCTTTCAGCTCTAAAACTCGATCTACCCTGGAATAATACGACCATGTCGCTTCGTTTTTTTTTAAAGTATCGCTTTGATTCACACTATAAAGAGAGCGTTTGTTTATGCTTTCTTTATTCTGAGTCAGAGCAATATTTAACGTTCCTGTGATGCTAGTTAATTTTACGCACAGGTTTATTGCACCGATATCATGCCAGTGGAGTAAATCTTCAATCTCACAATCTAGCAGCTTTTGCGCGCGGGAAATGGAACAATATTCTAACGGCGGGATATTGTTTTGTTTCCATATATTTCTTTCGGTTTTACTAATCATAATTACTTTCTTCTTACGAGATGGTTACTTTTGTGTTGTTGATGTTAATTTGGCAGTGAAAATATCTTATACGGTATTTGTTAGTAATGCTTTGATGAATTAGCACGATTCATATGATTTTTAGCTTGAATTCACATTAATTCGAAGTCCTATAATTTGATATGAGCTATATACTTATTATAATTCATATTATATATTTTTATTATGAATGATTTGTTTGTTATTTATTTGTTGAGGGCATTTAAATCTCATCAATAGCGCGTTCCTTGCTGGAACAACTCAATATTAGATGTTTATTTCCACTAACCGCTCTTACGGCCTGTGGCATGATAATATTCATCTGCCCTGAAGCATCAGGTCTGCAAGAATTTGTAGATCGGTTTCTTAAATCACCACCGGCCAGGCTTTGCTGGTGCGCTGAAAGCGAAAAATGAAGGGCGTTACCTGAAGGGCGTTAACTGTTGGTCTGGAAAAACTGATGAGAATGTCCCCTGCAGGAATCGAACCTGCAACTAGCCCTTAGGAGGGGCTCGTTATATCCATTTAACTAAGGGGACGACGCGCCGCATTATAGCGTTATTTTCGGCGCGCGTTAAGCTTGTGCGGGCCAACTGCTTAATCTATAGCCACTTAGCGTTTATTTCTCTCTTCAGCGGCACGCGCTTTCTTCTCATGGCTCATGTCATTGCGGATCTGCGCATGGCTTAATAAAGCGAAAATAAAGGTCCCGCCGCATATGTTGCCGGCAAGCGTTGGCAGAGCGAAAGGCCAGATAAATTCCTGCCACGGCAGCGCTCCGTTGAACACCAGATAGAAAATTTCGACACTGCCAACCACGATATGAGTGGTGTCTGCCAGGGCGATAAGCCACGTCATCAGGATGATGACGATAATCTTTGCGGAACCCGCGGCAGGAAACATCCATACCATGGTCGCGACCAGCCATCCGGAGATAATCGCATTGGCAAACATCTCCAGCGGCGGATTTTGCATCACCTTCAGGCTAATTTTGAGAAAAGCCTCGCGAGTGGGCTCATCAAAAACAGGCATGACATCGAACGCCCATGCTGCGATAGCGGTTCCGATTAAGTTACCCGCCAGTACGACTCCCCATAGACGCAACAGCAGGCCGATATTGCCGAGCGTGGGCTTATGCATAATCGGCAGGACGGCGGTCACGGTGTTCTCGGTAAACAGTTGTTGGCGAGCGAGGATGACGATTACAAAACCAAAGGTGTAGCCGAGATTTTCCAGCAAAAAACCACCGGGAAGTTCGCTAAGATGGACATGGAAGATACCTTTGGCGACCAGCGAAGCCCCCATTGAAAGTCCGGCGGCAATCGCTGACCATAGTAGCGCCATAGCATCGCGCTCAAGCTCTTTCTCACCTTCCTGGCGAATCACTTCATGGGTAGCCATTGCCTGTGAAGGCAGCCGTTCTTCATCAACCTCAATTTCTTCACCATTCTGTTTTTCATCACTTTCTACCTCAACATCTTCACTATCATGGTGAGTTTGCGGTTTCATCACTTTTCCTCAACGATGGGTCTTTATTATAATCGTAGAGCGGTTTCGGCTGTTCGGGTCGGATAAGCTCCTAAATTCTTCACAATGACAAGATTAGCAATACGGAAATTGCAAAATGTGTATAGAATCGGGACATCAACAATGATGCTAAAAAAGGCTATGCTGAAAGCAGGCACATGCTTACGGGCGATATCTTAATGGAGGCAGCTGTCCCCCGATAACCCCCAGCGATAGCTAAAATTAACAGGGAGACACCTATGAATTTTCGCCTGTCGGCGCTTGCGCTTGGCGCCACATTGCTGGTGGGATGCGCCAGTTCTAGTTCTGGCGATCAACCGCAGGGGCGTTCAGATCCGCTTGAAGGCTTTAACCGTACCATGTTCAACTTCAACTTTAATGTTGTCGATCCCTATGTCCTTCGCCCGGTCGCGGTGGCGTGGCGTGATTATGTTCCGCAGCCTGCGCGTAATGGTCTGAGTAATTTTACCAGCAACCTTGAAGAGCCGGCGGTAATGGTGAACTCCTTCCTGAAAGGCGATCCCTATAAAGGAATGGTGCACTTTACGCGTTTCTTCCTGAACACCATCCTTGGGATGGGGGGCCTGGTTGATGTGGCCGGGATGGCGAATCCGAAACTGCAGCGCGTTGAGCCTGCGCGCTTCGGTAGCACGCTGGGTCACTATGGCGTCGGTTATGGTCCATATGTGCAATTGCCTTTCTACGGCAGCTTCACCCTGCGTGATGAGGGGGGGGATATGGCGGATGACTTGTATCCGGTTCTTTCCTGGCTGACATGGCCGATGTCTATCGGTAAATGGATGGTTGAGGGCGTTGAAACGCGCGCGCAGCTGCTGGATTCAGACGGCTTGCTTCGTCAGTCCTCCGATCCGTATATCTTAATGCGTGAAGCCTACTTCCAGCGTCACGACTTTATCGCCAACGGCGGTAAACTTTCTCCGAATGAGAACCCCAACGCCCAGGCGATTGAGGGCGATCTTAAAGATATCGATTCACAGTAACCGACGGGTTGAAAGTAAAAAGGGTGAACATGATGTTCACCCTTTTTTGTTGCTGCTGAGGATCAGAAACGGTAGTTGAAGTTCGCGCCGTAGAGCCAGGCTTTACCTTCTGATTTAAAGGTATATGGCCCTTCTGTAAATTCAACGTGCTGACCGTGCATATAGGACACACCGACGTCGACTGAGGCATCTTTATTAAAGGCGTAAGTCGTACCGGCGCTGAGCCACAGGCGATCCTGGTCCGGAATAGAGATAGAGCGATTGGAAGCCGGTACCGGGCTATCATCAAAGGCGATACCGGTACGGAAGGTCCAGTTATCGTCATGATAATAGGTGGTACCCAGCGCGATACGGTAGGAATCTTTAAAACCTTCGTCTTTATAGAACAGTGTTTCGCCACCGCTGGTTTTGGTTGCTTTCAGCTCCTGGAACTGGCTCCAACTGGTGTAAGCCAGACTGTAGTGAACGGCCCATTTTGGCGCCACGCGGTTATACCCTGAAATTTCCCACATTTCTGGCAGATTCAACGTCAGAGAACCGCCAATCGTGGAGCCGCCGGTGCCGTACGGCAGGCCCAGGCCCAGAGCAGAGTTGATGGGGTTGAGGGAAGACGGCAGGCTGCTCTTATAATCCCCATCAAAATCAACTTTAATTTCAGAGCGATAGGTCAAACCGTAGCGGTTGTTTTTATCGACTTCATATAAAATACCGGCATTCCAGCCGAAGCCCCATTCATCCCCCTTCAGACGAGCAATTTGGGTGTCGCGGCTGATACCGCCGGCCTGTTGACCAATTGCCGCCGCCTGAGCCGGGGAGAGTTTGCCTGCTTTCACCATTCCCGGTAGCTGAGCGCCGATGATATCCGGTAAATCGCCCGCATAGCGCTCTAATTTCGCCCGCGCGTAGACGGCGTCAAAGCCCAAACCAAAACTCCAGTGGTCGTTGAGGCGATATGCGCCGCTCAGGTTCAGGTTGAGCGTTTCGAGATCGGTCGTACCGCCCATCGAGCCTGCGGCAAAATCGTTGTTGAACTCGGTGGCTAAACCATAGTTCGACGTGAGGGAGGCCCCCCAACCGAACTGGTCGTTAATCGGCGCCACGAAGTGCAGATTCGGCACCCATGCGGTTGGCGCGATATTGTCCTGGCTGGCATCATTACCGATAACTGAACTGCCGGTGACGTTGACATCAGGATCGACGAAAATGGCGCCGCCCGAGAAGGTTGGACGGTCGAACATCATAATTAACGCCGGGTTACGGCTGGCGTTGCCCGCATCATCAGCAATAGCGCCTTCACCTGAATAGGCGCGACCAAGGCCCGATGAAGAGAATTCGTTAAGCTGAAAGCCTGCTGACCAGGCCTGGGTTGAAACCATTGCTACAGCCACTGCAAGGGCAGATTGGGTAAGGCGGGTTTTCTGGCTCATGCCCATAACCTCATAGAGTTATTTTTTATTTAAACAATGTTACATGCTGTAACAGGAGCGCGAAGTGTAGGGTCTGCTTTACAACAGAGAAATCAGACCAGTGCGCTGAGTATAGGTCTGACCAGATGATATGTTGCAAGTTTGTTTATAAGTTTTTTCAATTGTGATCTAAGAAACGCGATCCAGTTGGCAATTTTGCTGGGGCAGCTGATACCCAAAGTGGGCGGTTTTTGTTTTGGATCATTTTTAAGTGTGATTTCGGTCACTTATCCCGTTTGTCGCCATTAACGACTGGAGGCTGGCATGCCCTGGGCGTAAAATAAGCACATTGTTTGTCTGGCACTTTGAGTGCATATACAGAGGAAATCTACGATGAGTAAATGCAGTGCTGATGAAACCCCGGTTTGCTGCTGTATGGATGTTGGCACCATTATGGACAACACCGATTGCACCGCATCCTATAGCCGCGTGTTTGCGAACCGTGCCGAGGCAGAAGAAACGCTCGCCGCATTAAGCGAAAGAGCGCGTAACGTTGAATCTGAGCCGTGCAAAATCACCCCGACCTTTACAGACGTAGAGGGTGGCGTGAAGCTGGATATCGATTTCGTGTTCAGCTGTGAAGCTGAAACCCTGATTTTCCAGCTCGGCCTGCGCTAATCCTTTCCCCGGACGCCCCTCATGGCAGGGGCGTTACCTTTTCTAATCAATGTGTTTTGGCTCCCACTTTTTCGCTTCCCCGATTGGCTTAATGTAAAATATTAGTTAAAACTGTTATCAGGTCAGACCACTTTGTTTTATCGGTTAACAGGGGAGCGTTATGAGTCAGGCATTACCGCTAGTCACCCGCCAGGGCGATCGTATCGCGATAGTCAGCGGTTTACGTACTCCGTTTGCCCGACAGGCGACGGCTTTCCACGGCGTGCCGGCCGTTGATTTAGGTAAACTGGTGGTCGGCGAAATGCTGGCTCGCAGTACTATCCCCGCGGACATAATAGAACAGCTGGTATTTGGTCAGGTGGTGCAGATGCCGGAAGCGCCGAATATTGCCCGGGAAATTGTACTGGGGACCGGTATGAGCGTGCATACTGATGCCTACAGCGTCAGCCGCGCCTGCGCGACCAGCTTTCAGGCGGTGGCCAACGTCGCGGAAAGCCTGATGGCAGGCACTATTCGCGCGGGTATCGCCGGCGGGGCCGACTCCTCTTCCGTATTACCCATTGGTGTCAGCAAAAAACTTGCCCGAACGCTGGTGGATGCCAATAAAGCCCGTACGCTGGGGCAGCGCCTTAAGCTATTTTCCCGTCTGCGTTTTCGCGACCTTTTGCCCGTACCGCCAGCCGTTGCCGA
This sequence comes from Klebsiella grimontii, assembly GCF_900200035.1. Lineage (GTDB taxonomy): Bacteria > Pseudomonadota > Gammaproteobacteria > Enterobacterales > Enterobacteriaceae > Klebsiella > Klebsiella grimontii. The sequence goes on along the minus strand of NZ_FZTC01000022.1, from coordinate 301,603 downwards.
ATACTCAACCGGCCTGCGAATGGGGGATACCGCCGAACAAATGGCGAAAACCTGGGGTATCACCCGCGAACGGCAGGATGCGCTGGCGCTTCGTTCGCACCAGCTTGCCGCCAAAGCCTGGGAGGAAGGGAAGCTATCGGCAGAAGTGATGACGGCGTATACGCCGCCGTTCCGTGAGCCGCTGGAACAGGATAATAATATTCGTAAAAATTCAACCCTGGCGGATTACCAAAAGTTACGCCCGGCCTTCGATCGCCAACACGGGAGCGTGACCGCCGCTAACAGTACGCCGTTGACCGATGGGGCAGCGGCGGTGATTCTGATGACCGAGTCCCGGGCGAAAGAGCTGGGTCTTGTCCCGTTGGGCTATCTGCGAAGCTACGCTTTTACCGCGATTGATGTTCGCCAGGATATGCTGCTGGGCCCGGCCTGGTCGACGCCGCTGGCGCTGGAAAGAGCGGGGCTGACGCTGGCTGATTTGACCCTGATTGATATGCACGAAGCTTTTGCCGCGCAAACGCTGGCTAACCTGCACTGTATGGCCAGCGATCGCTTTGCCCGCGAAGTGCTTGGCCGCTCTCAGGCGATCGGGGAAGTGGACGAGAGTAAATTTAACGTGCTAGGCGGCTCGATTGCCTACGGTCATCCGTTTGCCGCCACCGGCGCGCGGATGATTACCCAAACGCTGCATGAGCTGCGCCGTCGCGGCGGAGGATTTGGGCTGGTCACCGCCTGTGCGGCGGGTGGATTGGGTTCAGCGATGGTTCTGGAGGCCGAATAATGGAAACCGTATCGGCATTTACGCTTGAGGTTCGCCCGGACAATATCGCCGTCATCACCATTGACGCGCCCGGCGAAAAAATGAATACCCTGAAAGCTGAGTTCGCCAGCGAGGTTCGGGGGATCATCCGTCAGATCCGTGACAATAAAGAACTGCGCGGCGCGGTGTTTATCTCGGCAAAACCGGATAATTTTATCGCCGGGGCGGATATCAATATGATTGCCCGCTGCCATTCCGCTCAGGAAGCCGAAGCGCTGGCCCGCCAGGGTCAGCAAATCATGGCCGAGATCCACGGGCTGTCGATTCCGGTGATTGCCGCTATCCACGGCGCATGTCTGGGCGGCGGGCTTGAGCTGGCGCTGGCCTGCCACGGGCGGGTATGTAGCGATGACGATAAAACCCGGCTTGGTCTGCCGGAGGTTCAGCTAGGGCTGCTGCCCGGCTCCGGAGGAACTCAGCGCCTACCGCGATTAATTGGCGTCAGCGGCGCGCTGGAGATGATCCTCACCGGTAAGCAGCTTCGCCCGCGTCAGGCCCTGAAGGCGGGGCTGGTCGATGAGGTGGTGGCGCAGACTATCCTTCTGCAAACCGCGGTTGAACTGGCGCTCAAAGGTCGCCCGGCAAGCCGCGCTGTTCCGGCGCGCGAACGTATTCTCGCAGGCCCGCTTGGCCGCAGCCTGCTGTTTCGTCTGGTAGCGAAAAAGACGCATCACAAAACCCAGGGAAACTACCCGGCAACTGAGCGCATTCTGCAGGTGATGGAAACCGGGCTGGCGCAGGGCTGCAGCAGCGGCTATGCAGAGGAGGCTCGCGCTTTTGGCGAACTGGCGATGACGCCGCAATCGCAGGCGCTACGGTCGATTTTTTTCGCCAGCACCGATCTGAAAAAAGATCGTGGCGCGGATGCTGAGCCCGTCGCGCTGCGCAGCGTGGGCATCCTTGGCGGAGGACTGATGGGGGGCGGTATCGCTTACGTCACCGCATGCAAAGGCGGATTACCGGTACGCATTAAGGACATTCAGCCGCGCGGGATAAATCACGCGCTGAAGTACAGCTGGGATCTGCTCGACAAACAGGTGCGTCGCCGCTATCTGCGCGCCAGTGAGCGCGATCGCCAGATAGGATTAATTTCCGGCTCGTTAGATTACCAGGGATTCGCACATCGCGATGTGGTGATCGAGGCGGTATTTGAAGATCTTGCGCTCAAGCAAAAAATGGTCAGCGAAGTTGAACAGCACTGTCGTCCGGAGACGATCTTTGCTTCTAATACATCGTCTTTACCGATCGGCGAGATCGCGGCGCAGGCAAGCAGGCCGCAGCGGGTCATCGGGCTTCACTTCTTTAGTCCGGTAGACAAAATGCCGCTGGTGGAGGTGATTCCCCATATCGGTACGGATCGGCAGACAATTGCGACAGCGGTTAAGCTGGCGAAACTGCAGGGGAAAACGCCGATTGTCGTCGCCGATAAAGCGGGCTTTTATGTTAACCGCATTCTGGCCCCCTACATAAATGAAGCCATGCGCCTGTTGATGGAAGGCGAGCCGGTAGAGCATATTGATAACGCTTTGGTTAAATTCGGTTTTCCGGTTGGCCCGATTCAGCTCCTTGATGAAGTGGGGATCGATACCGGTACCAAAATTATCCCGGTGCTGGAAGCTGCGTGGGGAGAACGTTTCAGCCCGCCTGCAAACATCATTAGCTCGATTCTGAATGACGATCGCAAAGGGAGAAAAAATAACCGGGGTTTCTATCTTTATGCGGCAAAAGGGCGTAAAAGCAAAAAACGGCCCGACCCGGCTATCTACTCTTTACTGGGTATTTCCTCTCCGCAGGCGCGCTTGTCAGAACAGCAGGTGGCGGAACGTTGCGTGATGATGATGCTTAACGAAGCGGCGCGCTGCTTCGATGAGCGAGTGGTTCGCAGCGCCCGCGATGGCGACATCGGCGCCGTGTTTGGCATTGGTTTTCCGCCATTTCTTGGCGGCCCGTTCCGCTATATGGATACCCTGGGAGCGGGGGAGGTCGCGGCGATACTGCAGCGCCTGGCCGCTCAGTACGGCCCGCGTTTTACACCATGTGACACTTTGTTACACATGGCCGAGCAGGGGGCGACCTTTTGGCCCGCTGAGGAACGTAGGACCTAAGTTATGGTCAAAGAAGGTAAATCCGGCAACGTACGGCGCTGCGCTTTGGCGATTTTGTAAGCAATAGTTGACTATACTTACGCCATTGAGGTAAAAAACAGCGTTTCATTCGTTGAATGGATCAGGCACAATGCCCGGCCACCGGGTCACCTGCGTATCGTCTACGTCGGTAAGACCGCGGTGCTTCTGGTTAACAAAAGCGGTGCAATATGCAAGTTTTTATCATGCGTCACGGCGACGCTGCCCTCGATGCAGCCAGTGACTCGGTTCGTCCATTAACCGTCTGCGGTTGCGATGAGTCTCGTCAGATGGCAACCTGGCTGAAAGGTCAAAAAGTGGATATTGAGCGGGTTCTTGTGAGTCCCTTCCTGCGTGCAGAACAGACGCTGGAAATTGTTGGGGAGTGCATGAATCTGCCAAAAGATGTCGACGTGATGCCGGAACTCACGCCGTGCGGCGATGTTGGCATGGTTAGCGCTTATCTGCAGGCGCTGGCGAATGAAGGTGTGGCGACGGCGCTGGTCGTGTCCCACCTCCCTCTGGTGGGGTACCTCGTCTCAGAGCTGTGCCCGGGGGAAACGCCCCCGATGTTCACCACTTCGGCGATTGCCTGCGTTACGCTTGATGCCAGCGGCAAAGGCGAATTCAACTGGCAAATGAGCCCCTGCAATTTGAAGATGGCGAAAGCTATCTGATCCCCTCCGGGGCTGACGTTTTACGGAAGCTCCGGCGGTTGCCACTCTTCAACTTCAATCAGTACCAGCAGTGCGGCGTCGCCGCCGTACTCTTTTGGTGCCTGATGAAACGCCATAATATGCGGGTGCTGAGCCAGCCACAGCGGCGTCTGCTGTTTGAGAATATGCTTCCCGTGCCCGTGCATCACGCAAGCGCAGAATACATGCTCGCGACGACAGGCGGCAATCAAGGCTCCCAGCTCCTGCTTGGCCTGCTGCTGGGTTAACCCGTGCAGGTCGAGAAACAGCTCCGGCGAATAATCACCCCGACGCAGCTTCTTCAGCTCAAAGTGGCTGACGTCCGAGCGCACGTACTTCACCGAGCCTTCAGTATTCAGCAGCGGCTGAAACTCATCGGAAAAGTAGTGGCTATTGTCAGCCTGTTCCTGAAGCAGCCGCTTGGGTGGGACCTCAGCGATTTTTTTGCGTAGCGGGCGATGAACGATAGTGTCCTGCTTAATCTGACGCGTGCCGGTCATCAGCTGCCGGAACAATGCCTGATCCTCCTCGCTTAGCGATGTTTTCTTTTTCATTACCTGATCTCATTTTTTCTTTGTCGGTAGTTTACCCGACTCGCCACGCATCCAGGCAAGGAAAACCTATTTTTCCCCTTCAGCCTGACCTAAGAATGCTGATTTATCCCCGTCTTCGTGGCAAACTAGCCGCCGAATTTATAGCAGAGCGTGCCCTGGGGGATAGCGTGGATAAAATTTTTGTTGATGAAGCCGTTAATGAGCTTCATACCATTCAGGACATGCTGCGTTGGGCGGTAAGCCGCTTCAGCGCTGCAAATATCTGGTACGGACACGGCACTGATAACCCGTGGGATGAAGCCGTACAGCTGGTGATGCCGTCGCTGTATCTGCCGCTTGATATTCCGGAAGATATGCGTACCGCGCGTCTGACTTCCAGCGAAAAACATCGCATCGTTGAGCGCGTCATTCGCCGTATTAACGAGCGCATTCCGGTCGCTTATCTGACCAACAAAGCCTGGTTCTGCGGCCATGAGTTTTACGTTGATGAGCGCGTGCTGGTGCCGCGCTCGCCGATTGGCGAACTCATTAATAACCATTTTTCCGGCCTGATTGACCACTATCCGCAGCACATCCTCGATATGTGCACCGGCAGCGGCTGTATCGCCATCGCCTGCGCATACGCTTTCCCGGAAGCGGAAGTCGATGCGGTGGATATTTCTCTTGACGCGCTGGCCGTGACCGAGCAGAACGTGGAAGATCACGGCTTAATTCATAACGTGACGCCGATTCGCTCCGATCTATTCCGCGATCTGCCGAAGGTGCAATACGATCTGATCGTGACCAATCCACCGTACGTTGATGAAGAAGATATGTCCGACCTGCCGGGCGAATATCGCCATGAACCGGTTCTGGGATTGGCTTCCGGCAGCGATGGCCTGAAGTTGACCCGCCGGATCCTGGCCTGCGCGCCGGATTATCTCAGCGATGACGGTATCCTGATTTGTGAAGTCGGTAACAGCATGGTACATCTGATGGAGCAATATCCTGACGTGCCGTTTACCTGGCTGGAGTTTGAAAATGGCGGCGATGGCGTCTTTATGCTGACCAAACCGCAGCTGATTGCCGCCCGCGCGCATTTCGGCATCTATAAAGACTAAAACAACACGCAAACATAACGACAAAAACGGAGCCGTGATGGCAGGAAACACAATTGGACAACTCTTTCGCGTCACGACGTTCGGCGAATCGCATGGCCTGGCGCTGGGCTGCATCGTTGACGGCGTGCCGCCAGGCATTCCGCTAACCGAAGCCGATCTCCAGCACGATCTCGATCGCCGTCGTCCGGGAACCTCGCGCTATACCACCCAGCGCCGCGAGCCGGACCAGGTGAAGATCCTCTCCGGCGTATTCGAGGGCGTGACCACCGGGACCAGCATTGGCCTGCTGATTGAGAATACCGACCAGCGTTCTCAGGACTACGGCGCCATTAAGGACGTTTTCCGTCCGGGACACGCTGACTACACCTACGAGCAGAAATATGGTCTGCGCGACTATCGCGGCGGCGGTCGTTCCTCTGCGCGTGAAACCGCCATGCGCGTGGCCGCCGGGGCGATTGCCAAGAAATTCCTCGCCGCGAAATTCGGTATTGTGATTCGCGGTTGCCTGACCCAGATGGGCGATATCCCGCTGGCGATAAAAGCGTGGGATCAGGTAGAGCAGAACCCGTTCTTCTGCCCGGATCCGGACAAAATCGAAGCGCTTGATGAACTGATGCGCGGCCTGAAAAAAGAGGGCGACTCCATCGGGGCGAAGGTTACCGTGGTGGCCGATGGCGTACCGCCGGGGCTGGGCGAGCCGGTATTCGACCGCCTGGATGCCGATATCGCGCACGCGCTGATGAGCATCAATGCGGTGAAGGGCGTGGAAATTGGCGATGGTTTTGAGGTGGTGAAACTGCGCGGCAGCGAAAACCGCGATGAAATTACCAAAGCGGGCTTCCAGAGCAACCACGCGGGCGGCATTCTCGGCGGCATCAGCAGCGGTCAGCAGATCGTGGCGAATATCGCGCTGAAGCCGACCTCAAGCATCACCGTACCTGGACACACGATCAATCGCTTTGGCGAAGAAGTCGAGATGATCACCAAAGGGCGTCACGATCCATGCGTCGGTATTCGTGCGGTACCTATTGCCGAAGCGATGCTGGCGATCGTGTTAATGGATCACTTTATGCGTCAGCGCGCGCAAAACGGCGACGTGACGACATCAATTCCACGCTGGTAATAGATGAAAAAAACCGTTATCGCACTGCTGGCGCTCCTCGCCAGCGCTACCAGCCTGGCGGCAACGCCGTGGCAGAAAATCACGCAGCCCGTTAGCGGCAGCCCGCAGTCCATTGGCGCCTTTGCCAATGGCTGTATCGTTGGCGCCCAGGCGCTGCCGTTAAACGCCACCGGCTATCAGGTGATGCGTACCGATCAGAACCGCTACTTCGGCCATCCGGACCTCGTGCAGTTTATTCAACGTCTGAGCAATCAGGTGCACAATAAAGGCATGGGGACGGTGCTGATTGGCGACATGGGTATGCCGGCCGGGGGACGCTTTAACGGCGGCCACGCCAGCCATCAGTCCGGGCTGGACGTCGATATTTTTCTTCAGTTGCCGCAGGCGCGCTGGAGTTCAGCTCAGCTGCTGAAACCACAGGCTCTGGATCTGGTGGCCCGCGACGGCAAGCGCGTGGTACCGTCGCTATGGAGCCCGCAAATCAGCCAGCTGATTAAGATGGCGGCGGAAGATAGCGAAGTCACGCGTATTTTCGTCAACCCGGCGATTAAGCAGCAACTGTGCCTGGATGCCGGTAACGATCGCGACTGGCTACGCAAGGTCCGCCCGTGGTTCCAGCACCGCGCGCATATGCACGTACGCTTGCGCTGCCCGGCCGGCAGCCTCGAGTGTGAAGATCAGGCCCCGCCTCCGGCTGGCGATGGCTGCGGCGCGGAATTGCAAAGCTGGTTTGAACCCCCTAAACCCGGATCAACCCCTCCTGTGAAGAAGACGCCGCCTCCGCTGCCGCCTTCCTGCCAGGCGCTACTGGATGAGCATATTCTTTAATGGATAGTTTTATCGACGTTTTTATGGTGTCACCGACGGTACTGGTCGTACTGTTCTTCGTGGCCATTCTGGCGGGTTTCATCGATTCTCTGGCGGGCGGCGGCGGGTTATTGACCGTTCCGGCCCTGATGGCGGCGGGTCTTCCCCCTGCGCAGGCGCTGGCCACCAACAAGCTGCAGGCCTGCGGCGGGTCGCTGTCCGCTTCGCTGTATTTCATTCGCCGCAAGGTGGTGAATCTGGCCGATCAGAAGCTGAATATTCTGATGACCTTTCTCGGCTCGACCGGCGGCGCGCTGCTGGTTCAGCACGTTCAGTCCGACGTTCTTAAGCAAATACTGCCCATTCTGGTTATCGGTATCGGCCTCTATTTTCTGTTGATGCCGAAGCTCGGCGAAGAGGACCGGCAGCGCCGTCTGTATGGCCTGCCGTTTGCCCTGATCGCCGGCGGCTGCGTTGGCTTTTACGACGGTTTCTTTGGCCCGGGCGCCGGATCTTTTTACGCGCTGGCGTTCGTCACGCTGGCCGGGTTCAACCTGGCGAAATCGACCGCACATGCGAAATTGCTGAACGCGACGTCTAACGTTGGCGGCCTGCTGCTGTTCATCATCGGCGGCAAGGTCATTTGGGCTACCGGCTTTGTGATGATGGCCGGGCAATTTATCGGCGCTCGCGCGGGATCGCGGCTAGTGCTGAGCAAAGGACAGTCACTGATTCGACCGATGATCGTCGTGGTGTCGGCGGTGATGAGTGCAAAACTGCTTTATGACAGCCATGGACAGGAGATCCTCCACTGGCTGGGGATGAACTAATGAACAGCACGCATAAATACGAACAGCTGATCGCGATCTTCGACGGCTGTTTTGCTGACGATTTTAATACCCGTCTGATTAAAGGCGATGACGAACCGATCTATCTTCCGGCAGATGATGACGTGCCTTACAACCGCATCGTCTTTGCCCACGGCTTTTATGCCAGCGGACTGCACGAGATATCGCACTGGTGCATTGCCGGAAAGGCGCGCCGCGAGCAGGTTGATTTCGGTTACTGGTACTGCCCGGACGGTCGCGACGCGATGACTCAGTCTAAATTTGAAGACGTCGAGGTGAAGCCTCAGGCATTCGATTGGCTGTTTTGCGTGGCGGCGGGATATCCATTTAACGTCAGTTGCGACAACCTGGAGGGGGATTTTGAACCCGACCGCATCGCTTTTCAGCGGCGTGTGCATGCCCAGGTGATGACCTATCTGGAGCAGGGGATCCCCGAGCGTCCCGCGCGTTTCATTAAGGCGCTGCAAGAATATTACCAAACGCCGCCCTTGACGGCAGAACAGTTCCCGTGGCCGGAAGACCTGCACTAAGGCCACGCTTTACATACTATGAGGAAAGAAGATGATCGCGGAGTTTGAATCACGCATTCTGGCGTTAATTGATAATATGGTCGACCACGCCAGTGATGACGAACTGTTTGCCGGCGGTTATCTGCGCGGCCACCTGACGCTGGCGGTGGCCGAGCTGGAAGGAGAGGGCGAGCATACTGCGCAAGCGGTGCATGACAAAGTCGCCCAGAGCCTTGCAAAAGCCATCAGCGCGGGCGAACTGTCGCCGCCGGATCAGATTCTGGTGCAGGAAATGTGGAACAGTCTGTATCAGAAGGCGATGCAGAAATAGTTCTGCTTTCTGCCAAAGCCCGGCGATCGCTCCGCCGGGCCCGATTTTCCCTCGATTATTTCACCGCTTTCCCTTTCAGCAGCTTTCTGACCCATAGCCGGTTAGGGTTCAGCGCCGCCAGCGTTTCTTTATCCATCGGTAATGGCTCATTGCTCATTTGCGACGCCAGAATTTCAGCCGCCAGCGGCGCGGAGCACAGGCCGCGTGAACCCAGCGCGCCCAACATATACAGGTTGCGGTAAACCGGCGCTTCTCCGGCCTGCTCCTGGCGTTCAGCCAGCGAGGCATATGCGCTTAAGGTAGCGTCATAATCAGGCACGTTGCCGACCATCGGCAAATGATCGCGGGTTGCGCAGCGCACGCCGCTGCGTGACTGATTCGCGCTCACGTCTACTTCCCGCGTCCATTCCGCCTGCGGGAAGCAGTCAATCAGGCGCTGCCGATTCTGCTGCTGATCGTCGGCGCTAAACGCGGCATCTGCCTGTCCTCGGTGGTAGCTTGCGCCAATGCAGTGCTGCTGATTATGCGGGTTTTGCGGCGTCAGGTAGCCGTTGTAGCACAGGACCTGGCGCAATTTCGATAGCCCTGGCGTTGTCGGAATATGGCTGACCTGACCGGCAACCGGGTACATGGGAAGATGCTCCGTCTGGCTGAAGCGGGTCAACTGATGGCCGTTGGCCAGTATCACGACCTCGTGGTACTGGCGCTGGTTTAACTGCCAGCCGCTATTGTCTGCGCTGAGAGCCTCTACCGGGTAATCGTAGTGAACGCGGAGTCCGCGAGTCGCGGCGAGGGCCAGCAGCTCAGCGGTTAACTGCTGCGGACAAAGCCAGCCGCCTGCCGGATAGGCGATGCCCCCGCAGCCGGTTTCGACACCGGTTTGTTGCTCTGCGGCCTCGGTGTCCACGGCGACGGCGATTTCCGGCGGCAGATTAAGCTCAATCATCTGAGCGATTTTCTGCGCACTTTTGACATCCCAGCCCAGCTGCGTCACGCCGCACCATTCATGATCGAACATCACCGGCAGCGTGTCGTACAGACGGCGGGCGAAAGTAAACGCCGCCGGGAAGAAGCGGGCCAGGGCGGGATCGTGCTGGCTGAGCAGCGGATAGAGCGCGCCCTGGCGGTTTCCGGAGGCGCCTTCGGCCGGCGCGCTGTCGGCGCAGTATAACGTCACCTGCCATCCGCGGCGCAGCAGCGCCAGCGCGAGCAGGGCGCTGGCGATCCCCCCACCGATGATTGCCGCATCGCGCTGTTCCGTACCGCTGCGGGCAAACCACGGCGCGCGTGCGGGGATCTCCAGCGTCTGAAGCATTTCACCGGTGAGCATTTCGCGCTTGCGGCCAAAACCCTTGCGCTTGTGCATGCTGAAGCCGGCTTCCTGCAGCCCGCGGCGCACAAAACCGGCGGAGGTGAAGGTCGCCAGGGTGCCGCCGGGTCTGGCCAGACGGGCCATCGCCGCAAACAGCTCCGCCGTCCACATGTCCGGGTTTTTTGCGGGGGCAAAGCCGTCGAGAAACCAGGCATCCACCTGCCGATTAAGCGAATCATCGAGCCCGTTGGTCAGCTCATTAATATCGCCAAACCACAAGTCCAGCGTGACCCGGCCCTCGTCCAGCAGCAGACGATGGCAGCCCGCGATGGGCAGAGGCCACTGCGCCTGCAGCTGCTCGGCCCAGGTTGCAAGCTCCGGCCAGCGCTGGTGAGCGAGGCGCAGGTCGTCCGCTTTCAGCGGAAATTTTTCGAAACTGATGAAATGTAATCTTTGCAGGGTAGCTTGTGGATTCTCGCGGTGAAAAACGTCATACGCCTGCCACAGCGTGAGGAAATTGAGGCCGGTACCGAACCCGCTTTCGGCAACCACAAAAAACGGGCGGGGATGCCCTGGAAAGCGTTCATTGAGCCGATTGCCGCCGAGGAAGACGTAGCGCGTCTCTTCCAGACCGTTGTCATTGGAAAAGTACACATCATCAAAATCTCGGGAAACAGGTGTACCCTCAGCGTTGAATTCCAGGTTGGCAGGTTGTATGGCGTTTTGTTTCACGTAAGTTACTCGAATCACAAGGCGTAGAACGATCTTAACGATGTGTGCCTGAGGGCGCAAATTTATACACAAATTGGCTGATCGGACTTGTTCGGCGTACAAGTGTACGCTATTGTGCGACTCGAAACTTACTATAGTGCGACTTACAGAGGTATTGAATGAAACGTGCAGTGATTACTGGCCTGGGCATCGTTTCCAGTATTGGTAATAACCAGCAGGAAGTCCTGGCATCTCTGCGTGAAGGACGCTCCGGGATCACTTTCTCTGAAGAGTTTAAAGATTCGGGAATGCGCAGCCACGTATGGGGCAACGTCAAACTGGACACCACCGGCTTGATCGACCGTAAAGTGGTTCGTTTCATGAACGATGCCTCAATCTATTCCTATCTCTCTATGCAGCAGGCTATTGAAGATGCTGGCCTGAAAGATGAAGTCTATCAGCAAAACCCGCGCGTGGGTCTGATCGCCGGTTCCGGCGGTTCTTCTAAATCTCAGGTTTTCGGCGCTGACGCAATGCGTAGCCCGCGCGGCCTGAAAGCGGTTGGCCCTTACGTGGTGACCAAAGCGATGGCGTCAGCGGTATCCGCTTGCCTCGCAACACCGTTCAAAATCTACGGCGTGAACTACTCCATCAGCTCCGCCTGCGCGACTTCCGCCCACTGCATCGGTAACGCCGTTGAACAAATCCAGCTGGGCAAACAGGATATCGTGTTTGCCGGCGGCGGCGAAGAGCTGTGCTGGGAAATGGCGTGTGAATTCGACGCGATGGGCGCGCTGTCCACCAAATACAACGAAACGCCGGAAAAAGCGTCTCGTACCTATGACACCCACCGTGATGGTTTCGTTATCGCGGGCGGCGGCGGCATGGTTGTGGTTGAAGAACTGGAACATGCCCTGGCGCGCGGCGCGCACATCTATGCTGAAATCGTTGGCTACGGCGCAACGTCCGATGGCGCAGACATGGTTGCCCCGTCCGGTGAAGGCGCGGTTCGCTGCATGAAGATGGCGATGGACGGCGTTGATACGCCGATTGACTACCTGAACTCCCACGGCACCTCTACCCCGGTAGGCGATGTGAAGGAGCTGGGGGCGATTCGTGAAGTCTTTGGCGATAACAGCCCGGCTATCTCCGCGACCAAAGCGATGACCGGCCACTCCCTGGGCGCCGCTGGCGTACAGGAAGCTATCTACTCCCTGCTGATGCTGGAACACGGCTTTATTGCCCCGAGCATCAACATTGAAGAGATGGATGAGCAGGCGGCTGGCCTGAATATCGTGACCGAGCCGACTGAACGCGCGCTGAAGACCGTGATGTCTAACAGCTTCGGCTTTGGCGGGACTAACGCCACGCTGGTGATGCGCAAATACAGCGCATAACGAGCACGCTTTACCAGGGGAGCCCGTTGGCTCCCCTTTTTGTATTCTTGACAGACCCCTGCGCGAAAAGGCAAACTCCTGCCACAACATTAGTCTCTCAGATAATGCGTAAGCGTTTAACGTCATCCAACGCGCCTTAACCCTGATAATCAGGTGGAGGGGGCGTGGCTATCACCTCGCCTTACTCTGCGAACTGGAGTAAAGCATGTCCGCAGTCACTGAAACAAAACATACCCCTTCAGCGAATGGTTCGCTGTTTCGCATCACTTTCGCCGTTTTTCTGACCTATATGACCGTCGGCCTACCGCTACCGGTTATCCCCTTGTTTGTCCATCAGGAACTGGGATTCGGCAACACCATGGTTGGCATCGCTGTCGGTATTCAGTTTCTGGCGACCGTATTAACCCGCGGCTATGCCGGCCGCCTTGCCGACCAGTACGGCGCCAAACGCTCTGTCCTGCAGGGGATGCTGGCCTGCGCGCTGGCGGGGGGCGCCTGGCTGTGCGCCGCGCTGCTGCCAGTGCCGGTGATGGCGAAGTTTGGCCTGCTGGTGCTTGGCCGCCTGATCCTGGGGTTTGGGGAAAGCCAGCTGCTCACCGGGAATTTAAGCTGGGGGATGGGGCTGGTGGGTCCCATGCGATCCGGTAAAGTCATGTCATGGAACGGCATGGCGATCTACGGCTCGCTGGCGGCCGGGGCCCCGCTGGGGCTGCTAATCTACAGCCATTACGGCGTCGCGGCGCTGGCCTGCGTCACCATGGTACTGCCGTTAGTGGCCTGGGCGATTAACGGCACGGTGCGTAAAATTCCTGCTCACGGCGGCGAGCGCCCGTCGCTGTGGAGCGTGGTTGGGATGATCTGGCGGCCCGGTATCGGTCTTGGCCTTCAGGGCGTTGGCTTCGCGGTAATTGGCACCTTTGTCTCTTTGTATTTCGCCAGCAACGGCTGGGCGATGGCCGGCTTTACGCTGACCGCGTTTGGCGGGGCATTCGTGCTGATGCGCGTGCTGTTTGGCTGGATGCCGGATCGCTTCGGCGGGGTAAAAGTGGCCATCGTTTCGCTGCTGATTGAAGCGATAGGCCTGGCGCTGCTTTGGCAGGCGCCCGATGCCTGGATCGCGCTGGCTGGCGCGGCGCTAACTGGCTGCGGATGCTCGCTTATCTTCCCGGCGCTGGGCGTCGAGGTCGTGAAGCGGGTACCGCCGCAGGTACGGGGAACGGCGCTTGGCGGCTATGCCGCGTTTCAGGATATCTCCTACGGCGTCACCGGCCCGCTTACCGGGCTGCTCGCGACTTCGTTGGGCTACTCTTCGGTCTTCCTGGCCGCGGCAATATGCGCCGTACTGGGGATCCTGGTTACCCTGGTGTCGCTGCGTAAGTAGCGCTTTCATTCGGCCCGCCATGCGGGCCGATGAGATGTCTTTAAATCACCAGCCACAGCAGGCCAAGCGCCACGATAGCTGCCAGCGCGATAACCCACGGTTTTTTCAATGCCAGCCACGGTGAGGCGGAAGGCGCCTGAACCGGCGGGATCGCCAGCGTCTCCTGGGCTCTGGCGACCCTGAGCACGAAAATTTTGTTAAGCAGCGTCAGCAGCTGAGCCGCGCTGAGCGGCGTTTGCGCCGTCGCGTGCCAGTGGGTTTGGGCAAAATCCATCACTCTTTGCCATTCCGCGGCTTCAAGCGGCTGTTTTAATGCGGCCTGCAGCGAGGTCAGCGTCGGCGCAGCCTGAGAACTGAGCGTTTGCCGCGCGTGGAGCCAGTAGGAGAGGGGCGTAAAGTGGGTCGCCGGGATCAGCTCTCCGCTCTTGACGCCGCTTAGCTCCAGCATGGATTGCCAGATAAGCTTGCTGGACTCGCCGGTGGCCGCGGCGAGTTTGGTCACCTGCTGATTGAGCGTGTTGTGCTCCGCTGGCAGCAGCGGACGATGCGTTGGCGGGCGCTGCTGCGGCTGAGGAATCGACAGCTGGCCGCTTTGCAGGAGTTGCAGAACATTCTCCAGCTGCGGCTGGGTCAATGCATGCAGTGCGGTTTGACCGTCATGCTGACGAATATAATCGCTGACCGCCTGGCGATTGTTGCCCTGGTTCAGCAGTTCGCTCAGCTGCGCCAGGATTTGCCGACGGTGATGATTTTGCTGGGCGAGGATTAAGCGCTGGTTCAGGCTGTGCTCGGCGGCGGCAAAATGGCTTGCCAGCAGCGGCGCGTCGTTTTTCAGGCTAAGATCGTGTTTTACGCAGGCCCACACTTCCGCATTTTGCTGCGAGGTTAAGGCCACCAGGCGCGTAATGAGCCGCTCAAGCGCGGTACGCTGCTGAGTGGTGAGCGGAGGTTCGCCCGATCCCGGAGGGCGTTCGGACATACCTGAAACGGGTTGCGTCATGATTAATCCTTTGCGTATTGCTGTACTAAGGGCCGGGTGATGATGTTCCTGGCGGCCAGATTATGGCACACTTCCCCGGTTTACTCTCGCTCTCAGACAGGTACTGAACCGTGAAAATCCTCGTTGATGAAAATATGCCCTATGCGCGCGAGCTTTTTAGCCGCCTGGGGGAAGTCAAGGCCGTTGCTGGCCGCCCTGTCCCGGTCGATGCGTTGAATGACGCCGATGCGCTGATGGTGCGATCCGTCACCAAAGTTAACGAAGCGCTGCTTTCCGGCAAGGCGATCAAATTTGTTGGCACCGCGACGGCGGGTACCGATCATGTCGATCAGGCGTGGCTGCAGCAGGCGGGAATCGGCTTTTCCGCTGCCCCGGGCTGCAACGCTATCGCGGTGGTGGAATATGTGTTTTCGGCGCTGTTAATACTGGCCGAGCGCGATGGTTTTGCGCTTAGCGACCGTACCGTCGGGATCGTGGGCGTCGGTAACGTGGGCGGGCGCCTGCAAAAGCGCCTTGAGGCGCTGGGAATAAAAACCCTGCTTTGCGATCCGCCGCGCGCCGATCGTGGCGATGAGGGCGATTTTCACACCCTCGACGAGCTGGTGCAGGAAGCGGACATTCTGACTTTCCATACGCCGCTCTATAAGGAAGGGCAGTACAAAACGCTGCACCTGGCGAATGAGGCGCTGATTCGCCGCCTGAAGCCGGGGACGATTTTAATCAACGCCTGCCGTGGGCCTGTGGTGGATAACGCCGCGCTGCTGCAGCGGCTGCAGGCCAATCAGTCGTTAAGCGTGGTACTGGATGTCTGGGAGCCGGAGCCGGACCTGAATACCGAATTGCTCAAGCGGGTGGATATTGGTACGCCGCATATTGCCGGTTATACCCTTGAAGGAAAAGCGCGCGGCACGACGCAGGTTTTTGAGGCCTACAGCGCGTTTATTGGTCATCCGCAGCAGGTGGCGCTGGACACATTGCTGCCGGCGCCGGAATTTGGCCGCATTACGCTGCACGGGCCGCTCGATCAGGCAACGCTAAAACGGCTGGCGCATTTGGTGTATGATGTGCGCCGCGATGATGCGCCGCTGCGAAAAGTCGCGGGCGTTGCGGGCGAGTTCGACAAACTGCGCAAAAATTATCAGGAACGCCGTGAATGGTCTTCGCTGTACGTGCAGTGCAGCGATGTGCAGGCGGCGACGCTGTTGCGCCAGCTGGGCTTCAACGCCGTACATCATCCTGTTCGTTAATATCATCTTAATGCTCCTGCTGGATAATCCGGCAGGGCCGCTTTTTTCTGGAGTACACCACCATGTCTGAAGGCTGGAATATTGCCGTACTGGGCGCAACGGGCGCCGTAGGCGAAGCCCTGTTCGAAACGCTTGCCGATCGTCAGTTCCCGGTGGGGGATATTTATGCCCTGGCTCGAAGCGATAGCGCTGGGGAACATCTGCGCTTTTCGGGCAAGTCGGTTGTCGTACAGGATGCGACCGAATTCGACTGGACCCAGGTCCAACTGGCCTTTTTTGCCGCCGGCGTCGAAGCGACCGCGGCGTATATCGACGACGCCACAAACGCGGGCTGCCTGGTGATTGATTTAAGCGGTCTGTTTGCGCTGGAGCCGGACGTGCCGCTGGTGGTGCCGGATGTCAACCCGTTCGTGCTGGCGGATTACCGCAATCGTAACGTTATTGCGGTACCGAATAGCCTGACCAGCCAGCTGCTGTCGGCGTTAAAACCGCTGATCGATCAGGGCGGCCTGTCGCGCATCAGCGTGACCAACCTGCTGTCCGCCTCCGCCCACGGTAAAAAAGCGGTCGATGCGCTGGCGGGGCAGAGCGCCAAACTGCTTAACGGTGTTCCGATCGATGAGGACGACTTCTTCGGCCGCCAGCTGGCGTTCAATATGCTGCCGCTGCTGCCCGATCGGGAAGGAAGCGTGCGCGAAGAGCGTCGTATCGTCGATGAAGTCCGCAAAATTCTGCAGGATGACGGCCTGATGATCTCCGCAAGCGTCGTTCAGTCGCCGGTATTCTACGGTCATGCACAGATGGTCAGCTTTGAAGCGCAGCGCCCGCTGGCGGCGGAAGAGGCGCGCGATGCCCTTAGCCGCGGCGAAGATATCGAGCTGTCAGAAGAGGGCGAGTTCCCGACGCAGGTCGGCGATGCTTCCGGTAATGGCCGCCTTTCCGTCGGCTGCGTGCATAACGATTACGGGATGCCGGAGCAGGTGCAGTTCTGGTCCGTTGCCGATAACGTCCGTTTTGGCGGCGCGCTGATGGCGGTGAAAATCGCTGAGAAGCTGGTTCAGGAGTATCTGTACTGATGTCTGAGATGGAGCAGCCGCCGGTCTACAAAATTGCGCTGGGCATCGAATATGATGGCAGCAAGTACTACGGCTGGCAGCGGCAGAATGAAGTTCGCAGCGTGCAGGAGAAGCTGGAAAAGGCGCTTTCGCAGGTGGCGAACGAGCCTGTTAACGTTTTTTGCGCCGGCCGTACGGACGCCGGCGTTCACGGCACCGGTCAGGTGGTGCATTTTGAAACGCGCGCGCAGCGTCAGGATGCCGCATGGACGCTGGGCGTGAATGCCAATTTACCCGGCGACATTGCGGTGCGCTGGGTGAAGCCGGTTCCGCAAGATTTTCACGCCCGCTTCAGCGCCACGGCGCGTCGCTATCGTTATGTTATCTATAATCATCGTCTGCGGCCGGCGGTATTGAGCCGCGGCGTAACCCATTATTATCTGCCGCTGGATGCGGAGCGGATGCAGCGCGCCGCTCAGTGTCTGCTGGGAGAGAATGATTTCACCTCGTTTCGTGCGGTACAGTGCCAGTCGCGCACGCCGTGGCGCAACGTGATGCACATCAACGTCACCCGTTATGGTGCATATGTGGTGGTGGACATCAAAGCGAATGCCTTTGTACATCATATGGTAAGGAACATTGTCGGCAGTCTGATGGAAGTAGGTGCCGGTAACCAGCCAGAGAGCTGGATTGCAGAACTTCTGGCGGCAAAAGACAGGACGCTTGCCGCCGCAACGGCAAAGGCGGAAGGATTGTATCTGGTGTCGGTGGACTACCCGGCCCGCTACGACCTCCCGGTCATGCCGATGGGCCCGCTGTTTCTGGCGGACTAACCGGGTTATTAAGGGCTAACGCAAACTATGGACCTGATTCACTTTTTAATTGATTTTATCCTGCATATTGATGTGCATCTGGCTGAGCTGGTCGCGGAGTACGGTATTTGGGTATACGCGATTTTATTTTTGATTCTGTTCTGCGAAACCGGTCTGGTGGTCACGCCGTTCCTGCCGGGGGATTCTCTGCTGTTTGTGGCGGGCGCGCTCTCCGCGCTGCCGACCAACGATCTCAACGTGCATTTAATGGTGCTGCTGATGGTCATTGCCGCGATTGTTGGCGATGCGCTGAACTACACGATTGGCCGGCTGTTTGGTGAAAAGCTTTTCAGCAATCCCAATTCGAAAATTTTCCGCCGCAGCTACCTGGATAAGACCCATAGCTTCTACGAACGCCACGGCGGTAAAACTATCATTCTGGCGCGTTTCGTGCCGATCGTCCGAACGTTTGCGCCGTTTGTGGCGGGAATGGGGCATATGTCCTATCGTCATTTTGCGATGTATAACGTTGTTGGCGCGCTGCTGTGGGTGCTGTTATTTACCTATGCGGGTTATCTGTTCGGCGATTTGCCGATCGTACAGGAAAACCTTAAGCTGCTGATTGTGGCGATTATCGTCCTCTCCGTATTGCCTGGCGTGATTGAAGTCATCCGCCACAAGCGGGCGGCGGCGAAACAGGCGAAATAACGCGGCGACGATCTTCGGGCGGTATGCCGCCGTCCGTAGAGTGAAGTGTGAGCGGTTCGACCACTTTTTTATCCCATGTTACGGGATGTTATGATTTAATGTGCAACATTCATGGTCTGTAAGGGGCAAAAATGGCATTATGCGCCCCTTGCGACAAAACTGGCATCGACCAGGTTCAGGTAGAAAGGTTATCAATGAGCTGGATTGAACGAATTAAAAGCAATATAACCCCCACCCGTAAGGCAAGTATTCCTGAAGGTGTATGGACCAAGTGCGACAGCTGCGGACAGGTATTGTACCGCGCAGAGCTGGAGCGCAACCTGGAGGTTTGCCCTAAGTGCGATCACCACATGCGTATGTCGGCGCGCAACCGCCTGCATAGTCTGCTGGACGAAGGTTCCCTCGTGGAGCTGGGTAGCGAGCTCGAGCCGAAAGATGTGCTGAAGTTCCGCGATTCGAAAAAGTATAAAGACCGTCTGGCGTCCGCCCAGAAAGAGACCGGCGAAAAAGACGCGCTGGTGGTCATGAAAGGCACCCTGCACGATATGCCGGTTGTTGCCGCCGCTTTCGAATTCTCCTTTATGGGCGGGTCAATGGGCTCCGTGGTCGGTGCGCGCTTTGTTCGCGCGGTTGAGCAGGCTCTGGAAGACAACTGCCCGCTGATTTGCTTCTCCGCATCCGGCGGCGCGCGTATGCAGGAAGCGCTGATGTCGCTGATGCAGATGGCGAAAACCTCCGCTGCGCTGGCGAAAATGCAGGAGCGCGGCTTGCCGTATATCTCCGTGCTGACCGACCCAACCATGGGCGGCGTCTCGGCGAGTTTTGCAATGCTGGGCGATCTCAACATCGCTGAGCCAAAAGCGCTGATCGGCTTTGCCGGTCCCCGCGTTATCGAGCAGACCGTTCGCGAGAAGCTGCCGCCGGGGTTCCAGCGCAGCGAGTTCCTGATTGAGAAAGGGGCGATCGACATGATCGTACGCCGCCCGGAAATGCGTCTGAAGCTGGCCAGTATCCTGGCGAAGCTGATGAACCTTCCGGCGCCAAATCCGGAACCCGCTCACGAAGGCGAGGTGGTGCCGCCGGTACCGGATCAGGAACCAGAGGCCTGATAATGGAGAGGGCAGGCCTGACGGCGCTGCCCTTTTTTATACGCGTAGCGATCTTAACTCTTGCCGGACATCATGGAAAAACAACCTATTCCTCAGGCCGCGTCGCCCTTGGCTACGTGGCTTTCTTATCTGGAGCATCTGCACAGCAAAACTATCGATCTCGGCCTGGCGCGCGTCAGCGAGGTCGCGAAGCGGATGGCGGTATTAAAACCGGCGCCGTTTGTCTTCACGGTGGCGGGAACCAACGGTAAAGGCACTACCTGCCGTACCCTGGAGTCGGCGCTGATGGCGGCGGGCTACAAGGTTGGAGTTTACAGTTCGCCGCATCTGGTACGCTACACCGAGCGGGTGCGCGTGCAGGGCGAGGAGCTGACGGAGCTGGCGCACACTACCTCTTTTGCCGAAATTGAAGCCGCGCGCGGTGAGATTTCCCTGAGCTATTTTGAGTTCGGCACGCTTTCCGCGCTGTGGCTGTTTCAGCAGGCGCGGCTGGATGTGGTGATTCTTGAGGTGGGCCTGGGCGGCCGCCTGGATGCGACCAATATCGTCGATGCCGACGTGGCGGTGGTGACCAGTATCGCCCTCGATCATACTGACTGGCTGGGGCCGGATCGCGAAAGCATCGGCCGCGAAAAGGCGGGTATTTTCCGCGCCGGCAAAGCGGCCATCGTCGGTGAACCTGATATGCCGTTGACCATTGCTCAGGTGGCGGATGAAAAAGGGGCGCGGCTCCTGCGCCGTGACGTTGACTGGCGGTACGAGGCCGGGGAACAAGGCTGGTCTTTCTTCGATCGGCAGGGGGCGTTGACCGACCTGCCGCTGCCGCAGGTTCCGATGCCGAATGCGGCTACGGCGATTGCGGCCTTGCGCGCCAGCGGGCTTAAGGTTAGCGAGCAGGCGATTCGCGACGGCGTACAACGCGCGATGCTGCCGGGGCGATTCCAGATAATCAGCGAGGCTCCCCGGACGATCCTTGATGTTGCCCATAACCCGCATGCGGCGGCATATCTCGCGGGGCGTCTCAGAACCTTATCGAAAACGGGGCGCGTGCTGGCGGTTATTGGTATGCTGCATGACAAGGATATCGCAGGTACGCTGGCAAATCTGCAGACGGAAGTTGACGACTGGTACTGCGCGCCGCTGGAAGGGCCGCGTGGAGCCACGGCGGAGCAGCTGCTGGAACATTTGCGCACAGGCAAAGTCTATATTAGCGTCGCGCAGGCGTGGCATGCCGCGATGGCGGACGCCAGACCTGAAGATACGGTGCTGGTATGTGGTTCATTCCACACGGTGGCGCATGTAATGGAAGAAATAGACGCGGGGAGAATCGGTGGCGAGTAAGTTTCAGAACCGTTTAGTCGGGACGATTGTGCTGGTGGCGCTGGGGGTGATTATCCTGCCAGGGCTGCTGGATGGTCAGAAAAAACATTATCAGGATGAGTTTGCCGCGATCCCGCTGGTGCCAAAGCCGGGGGATCGCGATGAGCCGGATATGTTACCTGCAGCGACTCAGGCGCTGCCTTCGCAGCCTCCGGAAGGGGCGGCGGAAGAGGTGCGAGCAGGCGATGCCGCTGCGCCATCGCTGGATCCGTCGCGAATACCGGTGAACAACAACAGTTTTGATGTGGTCCAGGAGCCGGTTGTGACGCCGAAGCCGCAGCCGAAACCTCAGCCGAAGCCTCAGCCTAAGCCGGTAGAGAAACCGCAGACGCAGCAGGTTACGGCGCAGACGCCGCCGCCTAAACCGCAGCAGCAGGCTGAAATTCCGGCGCCGACCGGCAAAGCTTATGTTGTGCAGCTGGGCGCGCTGAAGAACGCCGATAAGGTCAACGAAATTGTTGGTAAGCTGCGCGCTTCCGGCTTTAAAGTTTACACGTCGCCTTCGACGCCGGTGCAGGGTAAAATCACTCGTATCCTCGTGGGGCCGGATACTTCGAAGGATAAGCTGAAAGGCCAGCTTGGCGAGCTGAAGCAGATTTCAGGACTTAGCGGCGTGGTCATGGGCTACAGCCCGAACTAACTCTCTCTTTTTTAAAGGAGTAGAGGGCCGGAACCCCTGTCTGACGCGCCCTGAAGAGGCGAAAGGCAGTATGGCGTTGAATGTTTTTTCAGCGCCATTTTTATTTCTGTAGGGCATGGAAATCCCTACGCAAACGTTTTCTTTTTCTGTTAGAATGCGCCCCGAACCGGACGACAGGGCGTAAAATCGTGGGACGTATATGGTCTGGATTGATTACGCCATAATTGCGGTGATTGGTTTTTCCTCACTGGTTAGCCTGATCCGCGGCTTTGTTCGTGAAGCTTTATCGCTGGTAACCTGGGGATGCGCTTTCTTTGTTGCCAGTCATTACTACACTTACCTGGCTGTCTGGTTCACGGGCTTTGAAGACGAACTGGTCCGAAATGGGATTGCTATCGCGATACTGTTTATCGCAACGCTTATCGTCGGCGCTATCGTTAACTTTGTGATAGGTCAGCTGGTGGAAAAAACCGGCCTGTCGGGAACCGACAGGGTGTTAGGGATCTGCTTTGGCGCCCTGCGCGGGGTGTTAATCGTCTCAGCGATTCTGTTCTTTCTCGATAGCTTTACCGGTATGGCGAAAAGCGAAGACTGGCAAAAGTCTGAGCTTATCCCGCAGTTCAGTTTCGTTATCAGATGGTTTTTTGACTATCTGCAGAGCTCGTCAAGTTTCTTGCCCAAAGCATAAGCGTTGGGATGTAGCTTAACGAGGAAAAGACGTATGTGCGGTATTGTCGGTATCGCCGGTGTTATGCCGGTAAACCAGTCGATTTATGACGCGTTAACGGTGCTTCAGCATCGTGGCCAGGATGCCGCAGGCATCATCACTATTGATGCGAACAACTGTTTCCGTTTGCGTAAGGCGAACGGACTGGTGAGCGACGTTTTTGAAGCTCGCCATATGCAGCGTATGCAGGGCAATATGGGTATTGGTCACGTTCGTTACCCGACGGCGGGCAGCTCCAGCGCCTCCGAGGCACAGCCTTTCTACGTCAACTCGCCGTACGGCATTACGTTGGCGCACAACGGTAACCTGACTAACGCTCACGAGCTGCGTAAAAAGCTGTTTGAAGAAAAACGCCGCCACATCAACACCACCTCTGATTCCGAAATTCTGCTCAATATCTTCGCCAGCGAGCTGGACAATTACCGCCACTATCCGCTGGAAGCAGACAACATTTTTGCGGCGATCGCTGCCACCAACCGCCAGATTCGCGGCGCTTACGCCTGCGTGGCGATGATTATCGGCCACGGCATGGTCGCCTTCCGCGACCCGAACGGCATCCGTCCGCTGGTGCTGGGCAAGCGCGATATCGGCGATGGCCGCACCGAGTATATGGTGGCTTCGGAAAGCGTGGCGCTGGATACGCTGGGCTTTGAGTTCCTGCGCGACGTGGCGCCTGGCGAAGCGGTGTACATCACCGAAAAAGGTCAGCTGTTCACTCGTCAATGCGCGGAGAACCCGGTCAGCAACCCGTGCCTGTTCGAATATGTCTACTTTGCGCGTCCGGACTCCTTCATCGATAAAATCTCCGTCTACAGCGCGCGCGTTAATATGGGCACGAAGCTGGGCGAGAAAATTGCCCGCGAGTGGGAAGATCTGGATATCGACGTGGTCATTCCTATCCCGGAAACCTCCTGCGATATCGCGCTGGAAATTGCCCGTATTCTCGACAAACCTTACCGCCAGGGGTTTGTTAAAAACCGCTACGTTGGCCGCACCTTTATCATGCCGGGCCAGCAGCTGCGCCGTAAGTCCGTGCGCCGTAAGCTTAACGCCAACCGCGCCGAGTTCCGCGATAAGAACGTGCTGCTGGTGGATGACTCCATCGTGCGCGGCACTACCTCAGAGCAGATTATCGAGATGGCGCGCGAAGCCGGGGCGAAGAAAGTGTATCTGGCCTCCGCGGCGCCGGAAATTCGCTTCCCGAACGTGTATGGCATCGATATGCCGACTGCCAATGAGCTGATCGCACACGGGCGTGAAGTGGATGAGATTCGCCAGATCATCGGCGCAGACGGCCTGATTTTCCAGGATCTGGACGATCTGATTGACGCGGTGCGCGCTGAGAATCCGGATATTCAGCAGTTCGAATGCTCGGTGTTCAACGGTATCTACGTCACCAAAGATGTTGATCAGACCTATCTGGATTTCCTTGACTCTCTGCGCAACGACGACGCAAAAGCGGTTCAGCTGCAGAACGAAGTGGAAAACCTGGAGATGCACAACGAAGGGTAATGCCTTGATTCACCAGAAGCCCGCGGTCCGGAGACTGCGGGCTTTTTTATTTTCTCGCGCCAATTGCGGGTCCGCGGTTGCGTCGGGGGCTATAATCCGGCAAAGTCTGCGCCATCGTGGGAAAGGGGCAATCATCGTGAAGCGACTCATTATCGGTATATCTGGCGCCAGCGGCGCAATCTACGGCGTGCGTTTGCTCCAGGTTTTGCGCGAGGTGCCTGATGTCGAAACCCATCTTATTTTAAGCCAGGCGGCGCGGCAGACGCTGGCGCTGGAGACGGATTTCTCCCTGCGGGAGGTGCAGGCGTTAGCCGATGTGGTGCACGATGCCCGCGATATCGCCGCCAGCATCTCTTCCGGCTCTTTTAAAACCGCGGGAATGGTCATTTTGCCGTGTTCGATGAAGACCCTTTCCGGCATTGTTCATAGCTATACCGATGGGCTATTGACCAGGGCGGCAGACGTGGTGCTCAAAGAGCGTCGCCCGCTGGTGCTGTGCGTAAGGGAAACGCCGTTCCACCTTGGCCACCTGCGTCTGCTGGTCCAGGCGGCGGAAATGGGCGCGGTGATTATGCCGCCGGTTCCCGCGTTTTATCATCGGCCAAAGACCCTTGATGACGTGATAAACCAAACGGTCAACCGCGTTATCGATCAGTTTGATATTTCTCTTCCTGAAGACCTCTTTACCCGCTGGCAGGGAGCGTAAAGCGCACTAAGATAGTGCGCTTTATTCACATCTGCATTGCCGCAGTGCAATTTTGTCGCCTCGATCAAATCCTCAACATTTAATTTGTTTTTTTGCGCTGTGACACTGCGGTTTATCCGTTATTGCTGGTATCTTCCCTTTTAAGACAAACTTGCAACCTTTATTTAACAAATTTAACGCCATTTCCAGCACGCACTGAGAAAATGGCATAAAACGTGCAAGATTTTGTCGGCAGCATAAATAACAAAATAACGCATCGCATAACAACATCACGACACTTAAGGGTAACCTATGAAGAAGACGGTCCTGGCTCTCTCTTTAATGATGGGCATTTGCAGCGCCTCCAGCGCGTTCGCCGCGCTGCCGCAGAGTATTCGCATTGGCACCGATGCCACCTACGCGCCTTTCTCTTCTAAGGATGCGAAAGGGGATTTCGTGGGTTTTGACATTGATTTGGGCAATGAGCTCTGTTCGCGTATCAAAGTAAAATGTACCTGGGTTGGCAGCGATTTCGACTCCCTGATCCCGTCGCTGAAGGCCAAGAAAATCGACGCTATCATCTCTTCGTTGTCGATTACGGAAAAACGCCAGCAGGAAATCGCCTTCTCTGACAAGCTCTACGCCGCCGACTCGCGCCTGATTGCCGCCAAAGGCTCGCCGATTCAGCCAACGCTGGAATCGCTGAAAGGCAAGCATGTCGGCGTGCTTCAGGGCTCTACCCAGGAGGCCTATGGTAATGAACGCTGGCGCAGCCACGGCGTCGATGTCGTGGCTTATCAGAACCAGGATTTGATTTACTCAGACCTCTCCGCTGGCCGCCTTGACGCCGCATTGCAGGATGAAGTGGCCGCGAGCGAAGGTTTCCTCAAGCAACCCGCCGGTAAAGATTTCGCGTTTGCCGGTCCTTCCGTTAAAGACAAAAAATTCTTCGGTGATGGTACCGGCATCGGCCTGCGTAAGGACGATAGCGAGCTGAAGGCCGCGTTTGATAAAGCGCTGGCTGACATGCGTAAAGACGGTACCTACGACAAAATGGCGAAGAAGTACTTCGACTTCAACGTTTACGGTGAGTAAGACGCCCGCTGGCCCGGACTCCGGGCCACGCGTATCTATTTCTGCCCATTATTGGTGCAACTGCGCTTTTTGCGGATCGCTTTGGTGCAAAGAATTCCGCACGGGATGTTAATAAGTGCATAGTTAAGCGTTTCTGATGCGAAAAAATTTGCTTCCTGGCGCGGAATGTTTTGCCTTACCGGGGCGAATAATGGCACGATAACTGCCGTAAGTACTTCTAATAAATCCGTTAGAATGACAGTCTGTTGAGGATAGTTATGAAAAAACTGGCGTTGTCTCTCTCTTTAGCGCTGGCCCTTTCCAGCGTTTCCACTGTATTCGCAGCCATTCCACAAAAAGTCCGCATCGGCACCGATCCTACTTATGCCCCGTTCGAATCCAAGAATGCACAGGGTGAATTGGTTGGTTTTGACATCGATCTGGCAAAAGAGCTCTGTAAGCGCATCAATACGCAATGTACCTTCATTGAGAACCCGCTGGACGCGCTGATCCCGTCTTTAAAAGCGAAGAAAATCGATGCCATTATGTCTTCGCTTTCAATCACCGAAAAACGTCAGCAGGAAATTGCCTTCACCGACAAGCTTTACGCGGCGGATTCGCGCCTGGTCGTGAAAAAAGGCAGCGATATTACGCCAGACCTCGCGAAGCTGAAAGGTAAACGCGTTGGCGTTCTGCAGGGTACCACTCAGGAAACCTACGGCAACGAGCACTGGGCGCCGAAGGGTATTGAAATCGTTTCCTACCAGGGGCAGGACAATATTTATTCTGACCTGACCGCTGGACGTATCGATGCTGCGTTCCAGGATGAAGTCGCCGCCAGCGAAGGCTTCCTCAAACAGCCTATCGGCAAGGATTATCAGTTCGGCGGCCCGTCGATTAAAGACGAGAAGCTGTTCGGCGTCGGCACCGGTATGGGGCTGCGTAAAGAGGACAACGAACTGCGTGAAGCATTGAATAAAGCCTTTGCCGAGATGCGCCAGGACGGCACCTACGACAAGCTGGCGAAGAAATATTTCGATTTTAACGTGTACGGCGACTAATCATCCCGCGTACCCCATCGCGCGTGATTTCACGCGCGATGGTTGATGACAGACAGGGCAGACAGCATGCTGTACGGGTTTTCACAGGTTATATTTCAGGGCGCGCTGGTCACCCTTGAGCTGGCGTTAAGCTCGGTCGTTCTGGCGGTGCTTATCGGCCTGGCGGGCGCTGGGGCGAAACTTTCTAACAATCGTCCATTAGCGCTGATTTTTGAAGGCTATACCACTTTAATCCGTGGTGTCCCCGATCTGGTGCTGATGCTGCTGATTTTCTACGGGCTGCAGATCGCGCTTAACAGCGTGACCGATGCGCTTGGCCTGGCGCAGTTTGATATTGACCCAATGGTGGCGGGTATCATCACGCTGGGCTTTATTTACGGCGCCTACTTCACCGAAACTTTTCGCGGCGCCTTCCTGGCGGTGCCGACGGGGCATATTGAAGCGGCGACGGCTTTCGGCTTTAGCGGCGGGCAAACCTTTCGTCGCATTCTGTTCCCGGCAATGATGCGCTATGCGCTGCCTGGAATAGGCAACAACTGGCAGGTGATCCTCAAAGCGACCGCGCTGGTCTCGCTGCTGGGGCTGGAGGATGTGGTCAAGGCAACCCAGCTGGCGGGTAAAAGCACCTGGGAGCCGTTCTACTTCGCCATCGTCTGCGGCCTGATTTATCTCGTATTTACAACGGTTTCCAATGGTGTGCTGCTGATGCTCGAACGCCGTTACTCTGTGGGCGTGAAGAGGGCTGACCTGTGATTGACATTATTCAGGAGTACTGGAAATCCCTGCTGTGGACCGACGGCTACCGCTTTACCGGCGTCGCGATTACGCTCTGGCTGCTGATCTCTTCCGTGGTGATGGGCGGCATCCTGGCGGTTTTCCTCGCAATAGGCCGAGTGTCGAGCAACAAATTTATCCAGTTCCCTATCTGGCTATTCACCTATATCTTTCGCGGCACGCCGCTGTACGTTCAACTGCTGGTGTTCTATTCCGGGATGTATACGCTGGAAATCGTCAAAGGCACTGAACTGCTGAACGCCTTCTTTCGCAGCGGGCTGAACTGTACGGTGCTGGCGCTGACGCTGAACACCTGCGCCTATACCACGGAGATTTTCGCCGGGGCGATTCGTTCAGTGCCGGCAGGCGAGATAGAGGCCGCCCGGGCGTACGGTTTTTCCTCGGTTAAAATGTATCGCTGCATTATCCTGCCTTCCGCGCTGCGTATCGCTCTGCCTGCGTACAGCAACGAAGTGATTCTGATGCTGCATTCCACCGCGCTGGCTTTTACCGCCACGGTGCCGGATCTGCTGAAAATTGCCCGCGATATTAACTCGGCAACCTACCAGCCGTTTACCGCCTTTGGTATTGCCGCAGTACTGTACTTAATTATCTCGTATGTGCTGATTAGCCTGTTCCGCAGAGCGGAAAAGCGCTGGCTCCAGCACATCAAACCTTCTTCGACGCACTGAGAACGCCATGTCCGACAATAAATTAAATGTAATCGATCTGCATAAACGTTACGGCGAGCATGAGGTACTGAAAGGCGTCTCACTGCGGGCGAAAGCCGGAGACGTGATCAGTATTATTGGCTCATCCGGTTCCGGTAAAAGTACCTTTTTGCGCTGCATTAACTTTCTTGAAAAGCCCAGCGAAGGGACGATCGTCGTTAACGGGCAAAACATTGGCCTGGTTCGCGATAAAGACGGTCAGTTAAAGGTGTCAGATAAGAACCAGCTGCGCCTGCTGCGTACCCGCCTGACGATGGTGTTCCAGCACTTCAATTTGTGGAGCCATATGACGGTGCTGGAAAATGTGATGGAAGCGCCGATTCAGGTGTTAGGCCTGAGCAAACAGGAAGCCCGCGATCGGGCGGTCAAATATCTGGCAAAAGTCGGTATTGACGAACGCCAGCAGATTAAATATCCGGTGCACCTCTCCGGCGGCCAGCAGCAGCGCGTTTCCATTGCCCGCGCGCTGGCGATGGAGCCCGACGTACTGCTGTTTGATGAACCGACTTCGGCGCTTGACCCTGAACTGGTGGGCGAAGTGCTGCGTATTATGCAGCAGCTGGCGGAAGAGGGGAAAACCATGGTCGTGGTAACGCATGAAATGGGCTTTGCGCGCCATGTCTCTTCGCACGTGATTTTCCTGCATCAGGGCAAGATTGAAGAAGAAGGGCACCCTGACGATGTTTTCGGCAATCCGAAAAGCCCGCGCCTGCAGCAGTTCCTGAAGGGCTCGTTAAAGTAATACTGCCTATGCCCCCGGCGGAATCCCCTCCGCCGGGACGGCTAGCGCTCCAGCCGATACACCCAGTCATCGTAGTCCATTCCGTTCAAATGATACGCTTTTTCGAGCACCTGAATGCGGATAAAACCGTGTTTTTCCAGCAGGCGGGAAGAGCCAGCGTTATTGCCCAGAACCCAGGCATTTATCGCGTGAACGCCGAGCTGGTTAAAGCCGTAGTCGCAAATTGCTTTTAACGCTTCGCTGGCGTATCCCTTTCCCTGAGCATCGGGCAGGAGAGCGTATCCGATATCCGCTTCGTGCGGATTTTTACCGCTGATGCGCAGGCCGATATCGCCAACCGCCGCGCCGCTGGCGTCGCGCAGTACGAATACGCCAGGGTCAGCGCAGCGGGATTCAAACAGCGTCCGCAGCGCTGGCTCTTCAAGAACCTCGCCCATATAGCGCATCACTTCCGGGTCTCGCCGTAAGCGCAGGAAAAATGGCCAGTCGGATGCGTGAAACGGCGAGAGGCGCAGGCGCGGCGTAGTGAGTATTATCATCATGCAGTCCATAGAGGTGGATTATTCCGCCACCTTAACATCATAAAGCGCTGAGTCTAACCGACCCTCGGTGAAGCCCGGCGCTGATTTTCGAGCCCGCCGAGATAGCGCAGCACGGTGTTGCTCTCTTGCGTCGCCCTCAACTGCAGCGCCAGGTTGAGGTTGTCCAGCACCTCGGCGTGGGCGACCAGCGGTGAATCCCCGGCAAGCCGTCCCTCCATCACCAGCCAGCCGACGACGGTTTTCCAGCGCCACAGCGGCGAATTGCCTTTCACCCGCTGTACCGGCCCTGGAAACTGGCCCGAGCCTCGTGCGCCATCTTTCAATAAGGCGATGGCCTGTCGCGTCAGGCCGGTGAGTTCAGCAATATCGCTTAATCCAACCAGCGCGGAATCGACGGATTCGACCCGCGCATTCAGGGCCGGGGCGGATTCGATATTGGCAATCGCTGACAAAATGGCCTGTTCGAGAGAATCGCATTCGCGGTCGAACTCCAGATAGACCGCCGTTCCGTAAAAGCAGACCAGGGCATCAGCGCAGCCTGCCGCATGCAGCGCATCCTCTAGTCCCACGGTATGCGCGGTGACGCCGGAGAGGGTGAGCGTAAAGTTATACAGCGCCATGGTTTAATCCTTCTTGTGGTTAATCTGACCCGATACGGGTACCAGACAGCGATCGACCATGCGGATGATTTGCCTGGCATGGTGCATGGGCGCCGCCGGCGTTGACCAGATGCTCATCATGTGTTCCCGATGGTGGGCTGTTCCGCACATCAGTCGCCCAAAACAGTGCGCGCTTTTGCCGCCAGGGAGAAAAATCCAGCCGCGCGCCAGCGCGTAGTCAATAGCGGCTCTGATATGTTTATCCGGATGTTCCTTCATCAATGTGTCCTGCTAATACTGAATATAATGTTGACGGATGTCAACGGTTGGGTAAAGTTAAATCACACGCAGGGGTTATGACAGAGTGAAGGGGAGATCGCTGGAATGAGATTCACAGTTAAGACGCGACAGACGCGGTGGTTTTTACGCGTTGCGAGGAGGGTTCCACAAATAACAGAGCAGGGAGATCGCCGAGACCTCCCTGAAGGCCCCTGAACTATTTCAGGACATCGGCAAGGGCCTCTTCCAGATCGTACCAACGAAAGCCAAATCCGGCGGCTTCCAGGCGTTTTGGCAGCGCGCGCTGGCCGCCGAGTACCAGAACGGAAGATTCTCCCATCAGCAGGCGAATCGCCGCCGCCGGGACGCGGAAAATGGCGGGCCGATTCAACGCATGGCCCAGCGCGTGGGCGAACTGCTCGTTACGCACCGGGTAAGGGGAAACCATATTAAACGGCCCCCGCAGGTCGTTATCCAGCAGCCAGAGGATACCGTTGACCATGTCGTCGATGTGGATCCACGCCAGATATTGCCTTCCGCTACCGATAGGGCCGCCGAGGCCAAGTTTAAAAGCCGGCGTCATTTTGGCCAGAATGCCGCCGCGCGGCGCCAGCACCACGCCGGTACGCAGCAGGCAGACGCGGGTGCGATCGCTCTGTGCTTCACAGGCGATTTGCTCCCAGCGGGCGCAAAGCTTATGGGTAAACTCGTTGTGCGGCGGCTCTTCTTCGGTAACCACGACTTCACCGAGGTCGCCATAGTAACCGGTGGCGGAACCGCTTATCAGCACCGTGGGTGGCGTATCGCTGGCGTTGCACAGCTTGACCAGCTTTTGCGTGATATCCCAGCGGCTGTGGCAGAGACGTTGTTTCTGCTCCGCCGTCCAGCGTTTATCGGCGATCGGCTCGCCTGCCAGATTAATGACGGCATCAATGCCGTTGAGGTTCGCCTGATGCTCGAAATCGCGCCACAGGGTGACGCGTGGGTCGAGGCGGCTTTTGGCCTTTTCCGGGCTGCGCGTTGAAACCGTTACGTGATGCCCCAGCTCCAGTAGCCGGGGGATCAGATGTCGGCCTATCAGGCCGGTACCGCCAGTAAGCAGAACGTTCATAGCGCCTCCCTAAGATGATGCGCCTAACGCCGCCAGCTCATCGTCATGGATACCGAATCGGCGTAGCGCAGCGCATGCAGTTTATCGATCTCTACTTCAGCATAAGTGACCCAGTGATGTTCGCGTGCGATATCGAGCACATCCTGAGTTAATTTTTCCAGCAGAGAGAAGCGGTTATTCTCAATATGGCTAATAATGCGCTTGGTGATGGTGCGGTAGTTCAGCGCATCGTTAATGTCTTCGCTGTTGCGTGATTTCTCCGCCGGATAATGGATAGCGACGTTAACCACCACGTCCTGGCGGTTGGCGATCTCTTCCTCTTTAATTCCGATAAAAGTACGCAGGCGCAGGTTCTTAATTCGAATAATGGCGTCTGGTTGAGACATTGCAGGCTTCCTCCGTGTAGTAATTTCCGCCATCATACATCAAAGCTTCCCGGGCGAGCAGGGGGTTAATGGGCTTCTGTTTTCAGCAGCGCTTCAACGGTGGCCGGGCGCTGGCGAATGCGCTCGAACCAGTTATGCACCGCCGGAAAACTGGCGAGGTCGATACGCTGGCGCTGATGGGCATTCACCCACGGCCAGCAGGCGATATCGGCGATGCTGTAGTGATTGCCGCCAAGCCAGGGGCTCTCGCCAAGGCGCCGATTGAGCACGCCATACAGACGCTGCGTTTCCACCTGATAGCGTTCAATGGCGTAGGGCACCGCCTGCGGAGCAAAGTGGTTGAAATGATGATTTTGCCCGAGCATCGGCCCTAACCCACCGACCTGCCAGAATAACCACTGTAGCGTAACGTGGCGTTCGCGGAGTTCGCCGCTCAGTAATTTGCCGGTTTTTTCAGCCAGATAAAGCAGGATCTCGCCGGACTCAAACAGGCTTAACGGGGCGCCGCCGTCGGCGGGAGCATCGTCAACGATCGCCGGGATCTTGTTGTTCGGTGAAATCGCCAGAAACGACGGTTGAAACTGCTCCCCCTTACTGATATCCACCCGGATCAGGCGGTAAGGCAGCTGCGCTTCTTCAAGGAAGAGCGTGATTTTGTGGCCATTGGGGGTGGGTGCGTAGTAAAGATCGATCATGAGAGTCCCTCGCCGTCACAGGTCGCAAACTTTTCGAGTATAGGTGAACTGGCATCATCCGGCAGGTTTGCCTCATTCTGGATGACTTTCGCCGATAGCGTACACCTCAGAGAAGTATGTAAGATCCTGAGGCTAGCGGTCAGTGACATCCTCTGAAAGACAGGATATGTTGGCGTATCGCCCCATTACATTAGCCATTGAGGATGCTATGAGCCAGCCCGCGATTACCCTGTGGTCCGACGCCGATTTTTTCTCGCCATATGTGATGTCCGTCTACGTTGCCCTGCAGGAAAAGAGCCTGCCTTTTACCCTAAAAACCGTCAACCTCGACAGCGGCGAGCATCTGCAAAGCGGCTGGAAAGGCTACAGCGCGACGCGACGCGTACCGCTGCTGGAGATCGGCGAGTTTTTTCTGAGCGAATCCTCCGCGATTACCGAATATCTGGACGAGCGCTTTGCGCCCCCGGAATGGGAGCGGCTTTATCCGCATGACCTGCAAAAGCGCGCGCGGGCGCGTCAGGTACAGGCCTGGCTGCGCAGCGATTTAATGCCGATCCGTGAAGAACGCTCAACGGACGTGGTCTTTGGCGGCGCAAAGAAGCCTCCGCTCAGCGACGCCGGGCAAAAAAGCGCCGCTAAGCTGTTTGAAACGGCTGGCGTACTGCTGTCCCACGGCGGGCAGAATCTATTTGGCGAGTGGTCCATTGCCGATACCGACCTGGCGCTGATGCTCAATCGACTGGTCCTTAACGGCGATGAGGTCCCCGCCGCGCTGGCGGATTACGCCGCCTTCCAGTGGCAGCGGGCGTCGGTACAGCGCTACGTCGCACTCTCAGCCAAACGCGCGGGCTGATAAGCTTCAGCGGTTCCGTTATCATAGACGCATCGTCATGCGTGGAGATAAATTGTATGAAGCTGATGTTTGCCTCGGATATCCACGGCTCTCTGCCTGCCGCTGAACGCGTGCTTGAGCTGTTCGCGCGCAGTGGGGCGCAGTGGCTGGTTATCCTCGGCGATGTGCTTAACCACGGGCCGCGTAACGCCCTTCCCGAAGGCTATGCTCCGGCCCAGGTCGCGGAGGCGCTCAATCGCGTGGCGGAGCGGGTGATTGCCGTACGCGGCAACTGCGACAGCGAAGTCGATCAGATGCTGCTCCATTTCCCCATTACCGCCCCCTGGCAGCAGGTTTTGAGCGAGCGAACCCGCCTGTTTCTGACCCACGGACATCTGTATAGCCCCGATAATTTGCCTCCCCTCGCCGCTGGCGATGTGCTGGCTTATGGTCATACTCATATTCCGGTTGCCGAGAAACGCGGTGAGATTTTCCTCTTCAACCCCGGCTCGGTCAGCATCCCTAAAGGGGGATTTACCGCCAGCTACGGTCTGCTGAACGAGGGGCAATTGCAGGTTTTAGCACTCGATGATAATCAGGTTATTGCAGAGGTCGCAATTTACCCGTAATTTACCCCTCAACCGTATAGACGCGCCGCAAGAGCGCTTTAAAAAGTAAGGTTTCCTGATGGCGGAACAGAATCATTTGGCAAGCACAGAATGGGTCGATATTGTTAATGAAAACAATGAGGTGATAGCACAGTCCAGCCGCGAACAAATGCGTGCGGAGTGTTTGCGTCATCGTGCGACCTACATTGTTGTTCATGATGGGATGGGCAAAATCCTGGTACAGCGCCGTACCGAAACAAAAGATTTCCAGCCTGGCATGCTGGACGCTACCGCCGGCGGCGTGGTGCAGGCTGACGAGCAAATGCTGGAGTCCGCGCGCCGGGAGGCGGAAGAAGAGCTCGGTATTGCCGGCGTGCCTTTTGCTGACCACGGGCAGTTTTACTACGAAGATAAACACTGCCGCGTCTGGGGCGGCCTGTTTAGCTGCGTCTCGCACGGGCCGTTCGCCCTGCAGGAAGAAGAAGTGAGCGAAGTGTGCTGGCTGACGCCGGAAGAGATCACCGCCCGCTGCGATGAGTTCACCCCGGATTCATTAAAAGCGCTGGCGCTGTGGATGACCCGCAATGCCAATAATGAGTCAGCAAAAAGCGAAAAGCAGGAAGAGGCCGAGTAGTTTTAACAGCTATCCCTCATGCATAAACTGGATGCGATGGGTCTTCTGTCGCTCCAGTTTCCCTCGCTAAGCCGCTCCAGAAGAGCACGGCCGGCTTCGATGCCAATCTTGTGATGCGGTACCGCCATCGTCGTTAACGGTGGCTGGCAGACCCGACTTACGTCACTATCCCCAAAGCCGACGACGGCTAAATCATCAGGAACTTTGATGCGCCGACGCTGGCATTCATACAGCGCTCCGCATGCCAGCTCATCGGAAACGCAGACCAGCGCATCGAGTTCCGGCCATGCCAGCAAAAACTCCGGCAGCTGTGAAGCGCCGGTGGAAAAGTTGGCGGGCAGCGCGGCGTTAATCACCCGGTTTGGCGACATGTGATGGCGCAGCATGGCTTTATACCATCCCTGTAAATGCTGCTGAAAAATCCACTGTTCCTGATTGGCGCACAGCAGACCGATATTCTGATAGCCGCGGTGGATAAGCATCTCCGTCAGCTCGAACATCGCCGCCACGTTATCAATGCCGATATTCATGTCGATAGGATCGGCGCGCATTGCGCCCATCTCCACCACCGGAATCGAGGCGTTCTGCAGCCAGTGGCGTACGGTATCGCTGTGCTCAACGCTCAGTAGAATGGCGGCGGCAATATTAGAAGCCAGCAGCGTTTCCAGTAGTTTCTCTTCCTGCTCCAGACGGTGCTGCGATTCCGCCAGCATGATTTGATATCCTGCCGGCTGTAATATCTGCTGAAGCCCGGCAAACATCGCCGAGCAGCCCGCTTCCGCAAGATTTGGCACCACCATGGCGATGGTTCGTGAGGAGGCTGACGCCAGCGCGCTGGCGGCAAGATTAGGCATGTACCCCAGCTCCTGCACCGCCGCTTCGATTTTTTCACGTAGCTTATCGGAAACTTGTTCCGGCGTGCGAAGGGCGCGGGACACGGTCATCGTTCCTACGCCAGCCAGTTGCGCAACGTCGGCGATCGTGACTTTACCGGTACTACGCCGTTTTCGGGTTAGAGACATACACATTCCTGCTAAACAGACGTTTTTTATTATCATCCATTACTTCACGTGTCAGGAGTATACGCCTTAAACGGGCCTTTTTGCTGCGTTTTGATGGGATGATTGCGAATTGATAGCGCTATCACAAATCTGAATGTTCAACGTTGGTAGCGCTATCTTTGTGATCGCTCTCGCAGATAACTCTTGGCGGCTTGCATAAAGTTTGCCCATCTTTTGCTAAAAGTGGGGGTGACAAAATGCTCAAAACATGGCTCTCGGATGCCACCATCATGCTGCGGCAGAGCGTGGAAACCTGGCCACAGGCGCTGGACATCTGTGCCCAACCGCTGCTCAAGGCCGGTGTGATAGAACCTGCGTACGTAAAGGCCATCGTGGAGCAGCATCAAAGGTTGGGGCCCTACTATGTACTGGCTCCGGGTCTGGCGATGCCGCACGCGCGACCGGAGGAGGGAGCGAAAGGCTTAGGTCTGTCGCTGCTGAAGCTGGGGCAGGGCGTGTCCTTTGGCTCGGAAGAGTTCGACCCGGTTGATATTGTCATTATGCTTGCGGCCCCGGATAAGCATAGCCATATCGAAACAATCTCTGCGCTGGCGGAATTATTTTCCAGCGATGAAGATATGAATAAATTACATCAGGCAACCAACCTGGAGGAGATAAAAACTATCATCGCGCGTTTCTGATTTAATTTTATTATCCGACTTATAACCCATTACGCACCTGCGTGATGCGGACGTACTCTACCCAAAAAAAGGTGATAACAATGAAAATTATGGCAATTTGCGGTTCTGGCCTGGGCAGTAGTTTTATGGTTGAGATGAATATTAAAAAGGTGCTGAAAAAGCTCGATATCGAGGCTGAGGTTGAGCACTCCGATCTGTCGTCGGCAACGCCGGGCGCGGCAGATTTATTCGTGATGGCAAAAGATATTGCCGCCAGCGCCAGCGTCCCGGAAAGCCAGCTGGTGGTGATTACCAACATCATCGATATTAACGAACTCGAAGCGCAGCTGCGCGCGTGGTTCGCCAGACAATAACTATTTATAGCGAGGTGGATATGTTTATCCTTGAAACGCTGAATTTTGTTGTTGATATACTCAAAGTACCCTCGGTACTGGTCGGTTTAATTGCCTTAATTGGTCTGGTAGCGCAAAAGAAATCTTTCTCCGATGTCGTCAAGGGAACCATTAAAACTATTCTGGGTTTTATTGTTCTCGGCGGCGGCGCGACGGTATTAGTCGGTTCGCTGAATCCGCTGGGGGGCATGTTTGAACACGCATTTAATATTCAGGGCATTATTCCTAATAACGAGGCGATTGTTTCTATTGCGCTGGAAAAATACGGTGCTTCAACCGCGCTTATAATGGCGTTCGGGATGGTAGCGAATATTGTAGTCGCCCGGTTTACGCGTCTGAAGTATATCTTCCTGACCGGCCACCACACCTTCTATATGGCCTGTATGATCGGCGTGATTCTTACCGTGGCGGGTTTTGAAGGTATCGGGCTGGTCTTTACCGGTTCCCTGATCCTCGGCCTGGTGATGGCGTTCTTCCCGGCGCTGGCCCAGCGCTATATGAAGCGTATTACCGGCACGGATGACATCGCTTTCGGCCACTTCGGCACCCTGGGCTATGTCCTTTCGGGATGGATCGGTAGCGTCTGCGGTAAAGGCTCGCGTTCAACCGAAGAGATGAACCTACCGAAAAACCTGAGCTTCCTGCGCGACAGCTCCATCTCCATTTCGCTGACCATGATGATTATCTATTTGATTATGGCGGTGAGCGCGGGGCGTGAATATGTTGAAAACACCTTCAGCGGCGGCCAGAACTACCTGGTATACGCCATCATCATGGCGATTACCTTCGCCGCCGGGGTGTTCATCATCCTGCAAGGGGTACGTCTGATCCTGGCGGAAATCGTCCCGGCCTTTACCGGATTTTCGGAGAAGCTGGTGCCTAATGCCCGTCCGGCGCTGGACTGCCCGGTGGTCTATCCCTATGCGCCCAATGCGGTACTGATTGGCTTCCTGTTCAGCTTCCTCGGCGGCCTGGTCGGGCTGTTCCTCTGCGGGCAGTTCAAGTGGGTGCTGATTCTGCCCGGCGTGGTGCCGCATTTCTTTACCGGCGCGACCGCCGGCGTATTTGGCAACGCCACCGGTGGGCGGCGCGGGGCGATGATCGGGGCGTTTGCCAACGGCCTGCTGATCACCTTCCTGCCGGTACTGCTGCTGCCGGTGCTGGGCGCGATTGGCTTTGCCAACACCACTTTCTCGGATGCGGATTTCGGCGCCGTCGGTATCGTGCTGGGTAACCTGGCCCGCTATTTGTCGCCGTTTGCCATTACCGGACTTGTGGTGGCGTTGTTCGTACTGCTGGTGGTGTACAACGTTTTTGCGAAAAAGAGATCTGTGGGCGGCGGCGCGCAGGAGAACAGCGGAGCTAAATCATGAATGTGAAAGAAGTGACCCAACTGGCGCGGGATATTCGCGTCGCCACCCTTAAATCGCTGACGGATCTCGGTTTCGGCCACTACGGCGGCAGTATGTCGGTTGTGGAGACGCTGGCGGTACTGTACGGCGCGGTGATGAAAATCGACCCCGCCGATCCGGACTGGCCCGAGCGCGACTACTTTGTGCTGTCGAAAGGTCATGCCGGCCCGGCGCTATACAGCACGTTAGCGATTAAGGGATATTTTCCGCTAGAAGAGCTGAGTACGCTAAACCAGAACGGTACGCGGCTGCCAAGCCACCCGGACCGGCTGAAAACGCGCGGGGTGGACGCCACTACCGGCTCGCTGGGACAGGGGATTTCCATCGCCGGCGGAATGGCGCTGTCGCATAAGCTGGCGGGGCGGGCGAATCGGGTATTCTGCATCGTTGGCGACGGCGAGCTGAATGAAGGCCAGTGCTGGGAAGCGTTCCAGTTTATTGCCCATCATTGCCTGAATAATCTGACCGTGTTTGTTGACTGGAACAAGCTACAGCTTGACGGCAGGCTGGACGAGATCATTCGCGCCTTCAATCTGGAAGATAAATTCCGCGCCTTTGGTTTTGACGTCGTTACCGTCAAAGGCGATGACATCCCCGGACTGCTGGCGGCGGTTCAGCCCGTTCCTCCCGTCGATGCGCGCCCGCGGGTAGTCATTCTCGATAGCGTGAAAGGCCAGGGCGTGCCGTATCTCGAGAATCTCAGTAATAACCATCACTTGCGCCTGACGGGCGAGATGAAAGAGACGCTAAACGAGACGATTCGCCAGCTGGAGGCCGAACATGATTAAAGTTGCACCTGCAGGACAAAAAGATGCCGTAGAGATGCGTAAAGTCTATGCCGGGTTTGTCGCGCAGCAGATTGAAGCCCATAGCCCGATTATCGCCCTGGAAGCGGATCTGATGAGCTCTATGGCGATGGACGGCGTTGCGCGGCAGCATCCACAGCACGTCATCAATTGCGGCATTATGGAAGCGAACGTGATCGGCACCGCCGCCGGGCTATCGTTGACCGGGCGCAAGCCGTTTGTCCATACCTTTACCGCTTTCGCCAGCCGCCGCTGCTTCGACCAGCTGTTTATGGCGCTGGACTATCAGCGGAATAACGTCAAAGTGATTGCCTCTGACGCGGGGGTGACCGCCTGTCATAACGGCGGAACCCATATGTCATTTGAAGATATGGGGATTGTGCGCGGCCTCGCGCATTCGGTGGTGCTGGAAGTGACCGATGCGGTGATGTTCGAGGATATCCTGCGGCAGCTTATCGATCTCGACGGTTTTTACTGGGTACGCACGATCCGCAAACAGGCGCCGAGCGTCTACGCGCCGGGTTCGACGTTCACGATTGGCAAAGGTAATGTGCTGCGCGAAGGTGACGACATCACCCTGATAGCCAACGGGATCATGGTGGCGGAAGCCCTTGAGGCAGCGCGTCAGCTTGAGCAGGAAGGGGTCAGCGCTGCGGTGATTGATATGTTTACCCTGAAGCCCATCGACCGCATGCTGGTGAAAAATTACGCCGAAAAAACCGGGCGTATCGTGACCTGTGAAAATCACAGTATTCATAACGGGCTGGGATCGGCGGTGGCGGAAGTGCTGGTGGAGACCTGCCCGGTTCCGATGCGTCGTGTGGGGGTGAAGGAGCGCTATGGCCAGGTGGGAACGCAGGACTTTCTGCAGAAGGAGTATGGCCTGACGGCGCATGATATAGTCTCGGCGGCGCGAGAGCTGCTGTAAATAAAAAGGCGACCGTGAGGTCGCCTTTTTTCATCCAGCGGGCAGATTATGCTTGCTGCTGGGACGACTGAATCGCGGTCAGGGCGATGGTATAGACGATATCGTCAACCAGCGCGCCACGGGACAGGTCGTTCACCGGCTTACGCATCCCCTGCAGCATCGGCCCGATAGAGATCAGGTCGGCAGAACGCTGTACGGCTTTGTAAGTGGTGTTACCGGTGTTCAGGTCCGGGAAGATGAACACGGTAGCGCGGCCGGCAACCGGAGAGTTCGGCGCTTTGGATTTCGCTACGTCAGCCATGACCGCAGCATCGTACTGCAGCGGGCCGTCGATCATCAGGTCAGGACGTTTTTCCTGCGCCAGACGCGTCGCTTCGCGTACTTTCTCTACATCGCTGCCGGCGCCAGAGGTACCGGTGGAGTAGGAGAGCATGGCTACGCGTGGTTCGATGCCGAAGGCAATCGCGGAGTCTGCGGACTGGATAGCGATTTCAGCCAGCTGTTCAGCGGTCGGATCCGGGTTGATCGCGCAGTCGCCGTAAACGTAAACCTGTTCCGGCAGCAGCATGAAGAATACGGAAGAGACCAGAGAGCTACCCGGCGCAGTTTTGATCAGCTGCAGCGGCGGACGGATGGTGTTGGCGGTGGTGTGAACCGCGCCGGATACCAGGCCGTCGACTTCGTCTTGTTCCAGCATCAGGGTGCCGAGAACCACGTTGTCTTCCAGCTGCTCGCGGGCAACCGCTTCGGTCATGCCTTTGCTCTTACGCAGCTCGACCAGGCGAGCAACGTAGCTTTCGCGAACCACTTCCGGGTCAACGATTTCAATACCGGCGCCCAGCTCTACGCCCTGAGAAGCGGCAACGCGGGTGATTTCATCCGGGTTACCCAGCAGTACGCAGGTCGCGATACCGCGCTCGGCGCAGATAGCCGCGGCTTTAACGGTACGCGGTTCGTTGCCTTCCGGCAGCACAACACGCTTGCCTGCTTTACGCGCCAGCTCGGTGAGCTGATAGCGGAAGGCTGGCGGAGAGAGACGACGGCTGCGCTCGGAAGTCGCGGTCAGGGATTCAATCCAGTCGGCGTTGATATAGTTAGCCACGTATTCCTGAACTTTCTCGATGCGCTCGTGATCGTCAACCGGCACTTCCAGGTTGAAGCTCTGCAGGCTCAGAGAGGTCTGCCAGGTGTTGGTGTTAACCATGAATACCGGCAGGCCGGTAGCAAATGCGCGTTCGCACAGCTTGCTGACGCGCGGGTCCATTTCATAGGCCCCGGTCAGCAGGATGGCGCCGATTTCCACGCCGTTCATCGCGGCCAGGCAGGCGGCGACCAGTACGTCAGGACGGTCCGCGGAAGTGACCAGCAGAGAACCTGCGCGGAAGTGTTCCAGCATGTGCGGAATGCTACGCGCACAGAAGGTGACGGACTTCACGCGGCGGGTATTGATGTCGCCTTCGTTGATGATGGTGGCGTTCAGGTGATGCGCCATATCAATCGCGCGGGTGGCGATCAGATCGAAGCTCCACGGCACCGCGCCCAGAACCGGTAATGGGCTACCGTTCTGCAGCTGAGCCGGATCGATCTTCACGACTTTTGCTTTGGAAGAGTCGTCGAAGATTTCCGACAGGTCCGGGCGAGTACGGCCCTGTTCGTCAACCGGCGCATTCAGCTTGTTGACGATGACGCCGGTGATGCTGGTGTTTTTCGCGCCGCCGAAGCTGCTGCGGGTGAGCTCAATGCGCTCTTTCAGCTGTTCCGGGGTATCGGTACCCTGGGACATCACAAAGACGATTTCAGCGTTCAGCGTTTTCGCGATTTCGTAGTTCAGAGACTGGGCAAACTGATGTTTGCGGGTCGGGACCAGACCTTCAACCAGCACCACTTCAGCATCCTGCGTGTTGGCGTGGTAGTTGGCGATGATCTCTTCCATCAGCACGTCTTTCTGGTTGCTGGAGAGCAGCGACTCAACGTGGCTCATTTTCAACGGCTCTGCGGCCGGAAGGTCGGAGTTCGCGCGAATGATGGTGGTGGTCTGGTCTGGCGCATCGCCACCGGCACGCGGTTGAGCGATAGGTTTAAAGACGCTCAGGCGAACGCCTTTACGTTCCATAGCACGGATAACACCGAGGCTGACGCTGGTCAGGCCTACGCTGGTTCCGGTAGGGATCAGCATGATTGTACGGGACACGATATATCCTCTTTCGTTACCGCCAGTATCAGGCGGGATACAAAACAGCACCGCCAGCTAGGCTGGCGGTGTGGAATCAGGCGGTCAGACGGTTGGCGTCCTGCGCGATGACCAGCTCTTCGTTGGTCGGAATGACGATAGCCGGGCGAGTGCCTTCTTTGTTGATGAAGCCAGACTTGCCGAAACGGGCAGCCAGGTTACGCTCGTGATCAACTTCAAAGCCCAGTACGCCCAGTTTGCCCAGAGACAGTTCGCGAACCATCGCGGCGTTTTCACCGATACCACCGGTGAACACAACGGCGTCCAGACGACCGTCCATCAGCGCGGTGTAGGAGCCGATGTATTTTGCCAGGCGGTGGCAGTAAACGTCCATTGCACGTTTAGCGTCAGCTTTTTCCTGGTAGTTGTCTTCAACATAGCGACAGTCGCTGGTCACTTCGGTCAAACCGAGCAGGCCGGACTCTTTAGTCAGCATTTTGTTGATGGCGTCTACGCTCATGCCCAGGGCATCGTGCAGATGGAAAATGATTGCCGGGTCGATATCGCCAGAACGCGTACCCATCACCAGGCCTTCCAGCGGAGTCAGACCCATGGAAGTGTCAACGCATTTACCGTTGCGGATAGCGGAAACGGAACCACCGTTGCCCAGATGGCAGGTGATGATGTTCAGCTCTTCAACCGGTTTGTTCAGAACTTTCGCGGCTTCCTGAGTCACATAGAAGTGGCTGGTGCCGTGCGCGCCGTAGCGACGTACGCCGTGTTCTTTGTACAGGCTGTACGGCAGGGCATAGAGGTAAGATTCTTCCGGCATAGTCTGATGGAACGCGGTGTCGAACACGGCAACGTTCTTGTCTTTCAGATTAGGGAAGGATTTCAGGGCTTCTGCGATACCGATCAGGTGCGCCGGGTTGTGCAGCGGGGCGAAAGACGCGGAGTCTTTAATTCCCTGAATAACGGAGTCATCGATAACGACGGAGCTGGTGTATTTTTCACCACCGTGAACGATGCGGTGGCCGATTGCGGTCAGCTGAGCAGACAGTTCTGGTTTTTGTGCCAGAATAGTGTTAACGATAAAGTTCAGCGCTTCACTGTGAGCAGCGCCAGCGCCTAATTCGGCTTCTTGCTTGCTGCCATCCATTTTCCATTTGATACGGGCTTCAGGAAGATGGAAACATTCTGCTAAACCAGACAGGTATTCGTCACCGTTGACGGCATCAAGGATAGCGAATTTCAGAGAGGAGCTACCGCAGTTCAGAACCAGTACTAACTTACTCGACATGGAAGTACCTTTTATGATACGTGGCTAAAAAAACGTCAGTGTGTCACAAAGCGTAGCGCAGGATGACATTGACATTTATGATTAACATCATGCCTTGTACTGTTTTCGGGCACGATGAGAGAAGTACATTTGATTTTATGTCATTTTGCATAATTTTCAGCCAGTGGCAGAATATGCGATAATTTGACTAACCTGGTAAAAGGGTCTAACCGCCCCTCAGGTGCGCACAGAATACCTGATTGAGTGCGCCATTGCCAAAATCTTTTGAACGTTGTCATACACAGTTGGTGTTTTGCACAAATTTTTTAAGTTTTATATGTAAAGTTGAGGTAAGCCATGTCCGGTCCCGAGAATCGCTCTGTGAGTTTTTTTGGCTTGTTTCGCCACGGGCAGCATTATGCAAAGACCTGGCCTCTGGATAAGCGCCTTGCTCCGGTGTTTATTGAAAACCGCATTATTCGCGCCACGCGTTATGCGATTCGTATCATGCCGCCGGTGGCGATTTTCACGCTGTGTTGGCAAATCGCCCTCGGTGGCCAGCTGGGCCCGGCCGTCGCCACCGCGCTGTTTGCGCTGAGCCTGCCGATGCAGGGTTTATGGTGGTTGGGCAA
Organism: Klebsiella grimontii; assembly: GCF_900200035.1. GTDB lineage: Bacteria > Pseudomonadota > Gammaproteobacteria > Enterobacterales > Enterobacteriaceae > Klebsiella > Klebsiella grimontii. Next base: position 257,628 of record NZ_FZTC01000022.1, on the reverse strand, counting down.
GCGTTCAGTGACGCCGCTGCCGCCGTCGATACTGAGCTGGTTTTATGAAGTGCGCGGTAAACTGCAGGAGGCCGGGCAGGCGTTAACGCCGGTAGACGGAAAGCCTGATTATCAGGCTTTAGCTGACACGCTTAAGCGCGCCTTCAAACAACTGGATAAAACTTTCCTTGATGATTTGTAATTGCATCGGGAAAACGCATATAAAAGAAGGCGCATAATTCATGCGCCTTCTTTTTTCACGCCGTAAAAGTGCAACAGGAGTCAAAAATGGAAATGACCAATGCGCAGCGTCTGATTCTGTCGAATCAATACAAAATGATGACGATGCTCGATCCGGACAACGCTGAACGCTACCGCCGCCTGCAGACCATCATTGAGCGTGGATACGGGCTGCAGATGCGCGAGCTGGACCGCGAGTTTGGCCAGCTTACCGAAGAAACGTGTCGCACCATCATTGATATCATGGAGATGTATCACGCGCTGCATGTCTCCTGGACGAACCTGAAGGACGCCAGCGGGATTGACGAGCGTCGGGTCACCTTCCTCGGATTTGACGTGGCGACCGAGGCCCGCTACCTCGGCTATGTCCGCTTTATGGTTAACGTTGAAGGGCGCTACAGCCACTTTGATGCCGGGACTCACGGCTTTAACTCCCAGACCCCAATGTGGGAAAAATACCAGCGCATGCTGAGCACCTGGCACTCCTGCCCGCGCCAGTATCATTTAAGCAGTAACGAAATTAATCAAATTATCAACGCCTGATGGAGGTTCCCGTGCAGTGTAAAGGTTTCCTGTTTGATCTTGACGGGACATTGGTCGATTCGTTGCCGGTTGTGGAGCGTTCGTGGTGCAAATGGGCGGATCGATTCAGTATCCCTCATGATGAAGTGTTGAACTTTATTCATGGCAAACAGGCGATAACCTCATTACGTCATTTTCTTCCCGGCCGCAGCGAAGAAGAGATTCAGTCCGAGTTCGTCTGGCTGGAAAAGGTCGAAGCAGCGGATACGGATGGCGTAACGGCGCTGCCGGGAGCGGTGGCGCTGCTCAGGACGCTTGATGACGCGGGGATCCCTTGGGCGATCGTGACGTCAGGTTCGATTCCCGTCGCCCACGCCCGTCACCGCGCCGCGGGGCTGCCTGAGGCGAAGGTTTTCGTCACCGCCGAGCGCGTAAAGCACGGGAAACCCGCTCCGGATGCCTATCTGCTTGGGGCCGAGCTGTTAGGGCTGGCGCCGGGAGATTGCGCCGTGGTGGAGGATGCCCCTGCCGGGTTGCTCTCTGGGCTGAATGCCGGTTGTCGGACCATCGCGGTCAATGTGCCCGCCGATGCGCCGCGTCTTGATGAAGCTGATTTGGTGTTAACAACGCTTGAAAATCTGCTGGTTGAGCGCCTGCCTGACGGCAATGTGAATGTTAGCCTTAAAGATTAATCTCATGATTTAGCCCCGCGCCGGCGGGGCTTTTTTATGCCAAACTTCCAACTCCATCTTCTGACAAGGATAAGTTGTGAACGGTGAACTGATTTGGGTGTTATCTCTTCTTGCCGTAGCCGTCGTACTCTTTGCCACCGGAAAAGTGCGCATGGATGCTATCGCATTGCTGGTGATTGTCGCTTTTGTCCTTAGCGGCACCTTAACGCTCAGCGAGGCCTTCTCGGGATTTAGCGATCCCAACGTTATCCTTATCGCCGCGCTTTTCATTATTGGCGATGGGCTGGTGCGCACCGGGGTCGCCACCAAAATGGGCTCCTGGCTGGTGAAGGTTGCCGGTAACAGCGAAACCAAAATGCTGGTCTATTTAATGCTAACCGTTGCCGGACTAGGCGCTTTTATGAGCTCGACCGGCGTGGTGGCCATTTTTATTCCCGTGGTGCTCAGCGTATCAATGCGCATGAACACGTCACCTTCGCGGTTGATGATGCCGCTCAGTTTTGCCGGACTTATTAGCGGAATGATGACTCTGGTGGCCACACCGCCCAATCTGGTCGTCAACAGCGAGCTATTACGCGAAGGGCTGCAAGGATTCAGCTTTTTTAGCGTCACGCCGATAGGCCTGGTGGTGCTGGTCCTGGGCGTTTTCTATATGCTGGTGATGCGCTTTATGCTTAAGGGAGACGAAGGCGAACAGGTCCGCGATGGCCGTAAGCGAAGCACCTTCCGCGATCTTATCAAAGATTATCACCTCACAGGGCGCGCGCGCCGCCTGGCCATTCGCCCTGGCTCGCCGATGATTGGCCAGCGCCTGGACGACCTGAAACTGCGCGAGCGCTATGGGGCGAACGTCATCGGCGTTGAGCGCTGGCGGCGCTTCCGGCGGGTTATCGTTAACGTTAACGGCGTATCGGAGTTCCGCGCCCGCGACGTTTTGCTGATCGATATGTCGGCCTCCGATGTGGATTTACGTCAGTTCTGCGGCGAGCAAATGCTGGAGCCCATGGTGCTGCGCGGCGAATACTTTTCCGATCAGGCGCTGGACGTAGGGATGGCGGAAGTCTCCCTGATCCCGGATTCCGAACTGATTGGCAAGACGGTGCGCGAAATCGCCTTTCGTACCCGTTTCGATTTGAACATCGTGGGTCTGAAACGCGATGGCAAAGCTCTTGACGGCGCGGTCACCGATGAAGCTTTGCAGCTTGGCGATATCATGCTGGTGGTGGGGAACTGGCGGCAGATAGCGCTGCTGGCCAAGCGGGGTCGTGACTTTGTGGTGCTGAATATGCCCATTGAGGTTAATGACGCCTCGCCGGCGCACAGCCAGGCGCCACACGCAATTTTCTGTCTGGTGTTGATGGTCGCGCTGATGCTGACTGACGAAATTCCGAACCCCATAGCGGCGATCGTTGCCTGCCTGCTGATGGGGAAATTCCGCTGTATTAACGCCGAAAGCGCCTATAAAGCCATTCACTGGCCGAGCATTATTTTGATCGTCGGGATGATGCCTTTTGCTCTGGCGCTGCAGAAAACCGGCGGCGTGGATCTGGTGGTGCAGGGATTAATGGACGTGGCGGGAAGTAAAGGACCGTACCTGATGCTTGGCTGCCTGTTTGTGATGTGCGCGGCTATCGGCCTGTTTATATCCAATACGGCCACCGCGGTACTGATGGCGCCCATTGCGCTGGCCGCGGCAAAGTCGATGGGCGTTTCGCCTTATCCTTTTGCGATGGTGGTCGCCATGGCGGCCTCGGCGGCGTTTATGACGCCGGTATCGTCGCCGGTGAACACCCTGGTACTGGGGCCGGGTAAATACTCATTCAGCGATTTTGTCAAAATCGGCGTGCCGTTTACTATCCTGGTGATGGTGGTGTGCGTTCTGCTGATCCCGGTGCTGTTTCCGTTCTGATTCAGCAGCGTTCTTTCCCCGGTCAGGCTGCGGCTGGCCGGGGAGCGGTTATTTTATAAAGGCGAATCCTGGCTGATTTCATCAAGCGAAAGGTGGAAACTCGGCACGAAAACCTGCATAAAGTAGTCCATCTCTGCGCTGCGGCGCGATTCCAGCGTTTTCTCAAGGCGGCCTTTGGCCAGCAGAAATTCATTATTCCCCGCCGATAGCTCTTCCAGACACTTCAGGTAGGCGCAAAGCGCATCTGCCTGCTTGACAAGGAATTTTTCCTCGTCGCTGTAGTGCTGTTCGTCGATGAGCGGCTCAAAAATATCGCGCAGTTCATCAGGAACCATATCGACCAGTTTCTGCTGGGCGATTTTCTCGATGGCCTTGTATTCTTGCGCGATCTGGGAGTTGAAATATTTTACCGGCGTCGGCAGGTCGCCGGTCAGAACTTCCGAGGCATCGTGATACATCGCCAGCAGGGCAATGCGCTCGGCGTTAACCTGACCGCCAAATTTACGATTTTTGATCGCCGCCAGCGCATGGGCCACCATCGCGACCTGTAAGCTGTGTTCGGAGACGTTTTCGGTGCGCACATTACGCATCAGCGGCCAGCGGTTGATCAGTTTCAGGCGGGAGAGGTGGGCAAAGAAATGACTCTGACTCATAGGAACCCTTAATCAGTTACGACGTCGGGTGACATTGTGCGCAGGGATTGCCGCCGGATGCAAATCCCGGCGGCTGGACAGGTGAAGTCAGAGCTGGTGGTAGCCGGAAAGGAAACGCCCGAAACGGGTAATCGCCATTTCAAGATCGTCTTCGCGCGGAAGGGTCACGATACGCACGTGATCCGGCCACGGCCAGTTAAAGGCGGTACCCTGAACCAGCAGGACTTTTTCCTGCAGCAGAAAATCGAGCACCATCTTCTGGTCATCGTGAATATTAAAGCGCTTAGCGTCGATTTTCGGGAACATATATAGCGCGCCTTTCGGCTTGGTGCACGATACGCCCGGAATGTCGTTAATCAGCTCCCAGGCGCGATTGCGCTGCTCATATAAGCGCCCGCCAGGAACAATAAATTCGCTGATGCTCTGATAGCCACCGAGAGCGGTTTGGATCGCATGCTGGGCCGGGACGTTGGCGCACAGGCGCATAGAGGCCAGCATCTCCAGACCTTCGATATAGCCTTTTGCGTGTTTCTTCGGCCCGTTAAGCACCATCCAGCCCTGGCGGAAGCCGGCAACGCGGTAGGTTTTTGACAGACCGTTGAAGGTGATCGTGAGGAGATCCGGGGCCAGCGGCGCAATAGAGTGGTGCTGCGCCTCATCGTAGAGGATTTTGTCGTAGATCTCATCGGCGAAAATAATCAGATTATGCTGGCGGGCGATCTCGACGATCTCCATCAGCAGCTCTTTTGAGTACACCGCGCCGGTTGGGTTATTCGGGTTGATAATCACGATGCCGCGGGTACGCGGGGTGATTTTCGCGCGGATATCGTCGAGGTCCGGGAACCAGTCGGACGACTCATCGCAGAGATAATGCACCGCTTTACCGCTGGAAAGCGCGACTGCGGCGGTCCAGAGCGGATAATCCGGCGCCGGAACCAGCATTTCATCGCCGCTATTCAGCAGCGCCTGCATGGCCTGAACGATAAGTTCGGAAACGCCGTTGCCGATATAAATATCTTCGACCGTCACATCACGCATGCCGCGAGCCTGGTAATGCTGCATGATGGCCTTACGTGCGGAATAGAGGCCCTTTGAATCGCTATAGCCCTGGGAAGTCGGGAGGTTGCGGATGACGTCAACGAGGATTTCGTCAGGCGCGTCAAAGCCAAACGGCGCTGGGTTGCCGATGTTCAGCTTCAGGACTTTGTTGCCTTCTTCTTCAAGGCGTTTCGCCTCTTTCAGAACCGGGCCGCGGATGTCGTAACAGACGTTATCTAACTTGCTGGATTTTTCGATGGGGGACATGAACCTTGACCTTTTAGCTGTTATCGCCACTCCCTGCCGTGGAAGTCAGCACGGAATAATGTACTCCGCATCCCCGCTGTTTTGAAGGGTTAACAGGAGAAGATTTTGCTATTCATGTTTTTTTGGTTTAATTGATTTCTCTGGTGGGTGGGTGTTTTGTTTATACAATAAACCTTTAATACTTTCATTGGTGGTCATATATTGTGTTATCCACTGATTCTGTAAACGTTTATCTGGCTTGTTCATTTAACGGAAATAAGTGCTTATTTTTTGCGCAAAAACCGCGTCGCTTTCATATGTACGTTTAATTCACAATACACAGAATGTTTTAACAACTTTGCCAGATATTTTTAATGAAAAGCATTTAATTGATAAATGAGTTTTATTTTATGCAAGGAATATTCTTAGATTTGTAATTTAATTAAAGCGCGGGTCAGCATTTAAAATTGCCTGAGATAATACTGATTAACGCTTATAAATATTGTGGTTTTCGGTTAGAATAACGTCGTTAATACCGATATGAGGCTATGCCAGGTAGCCTGTTTCTTTATTAATACATTGTTATTGCAGGTTTTTGTTATCTTCCTGAGCGCGATGGCAAAGTTTGTCGCTGGTGCGGATGCAGGCAATGGTCATTGACGGCTATTTTTTGCGTCTCATCACAAAAAAACAAAGCGCCGTAATTAAAAGTGCTCAGGCATACGAGCAAAATATTACTCTGAAATTCCGCGCATTTGCTGCGGATGAGTGCTTTCTAATGCAATAACGTTCGTCCAGTTGTTCATCCGTCTGCCCGTGGCGGGTCACGCGAAGCTTAAGGAATAGCCGGAAACCTGGAGCACAGCATCAACAAGGCAGGTCAGCATTAGCCGCCTGAATGTGAAGCAAATATGATAAATGAAAATCGTTCGATACTAAATTTAGACCTCGACCTCTTGAGAACCTTTGTTGCCGTCGCCGATCTCAATACATTTGCCGCTGCCGCCGTTGCGGTATGCCGGACTCAGTCAGCGGTAAGTCAGCAGATGCAGCGGCTGGAGCAGCTGGTCGGCAAAGAACTTTTTGCTCGCCAAGGACGCAATAAACTTCTGACCGAGCAGGGCATTCAGCTGTTGGGCTATGCGCGGAAAATTCTGCGTTTTAATGATGAAGCCTGCATGTCGCTCATGTTCGGTAGCCTGCAGGGAACGCTGACCGTTGGTGCGTCAGATGAGACAGCGGATACTATTTTACCGTGTTTATTAAATCGGATTGGCAGTTTTTATCCGCGGCTGACGCTTGAAATCAAAGTTCTCAATCATATTGATATCGTCGATCGGCTGAAGAAGGGAGCTATCGATCTTGCGCTGACCACCCGACCCACGAAGGGTTTTGACATGCTGACGCTACGCGCTTCGCCAACGTTGTGGTACTGCGCAGCGGACTACGTCCTCCCTCAGGGCGAGTCTGTCCCGCTTGTTCTGCTGGATGCCCCGGATCCGTTTCGGGAAGAGATCGTTGCGGTGCTCAACGCCGCTCGCGTCCCCTGGCATCTTTCCCACGCGGCAACCTCAATGGCCGGGGTGAAGGCGGCGGTGAAGGCCGGGCTTGGGGTGACCGCGCAGCCGGTAGAGATGATGAGCCCTGAATTCCGCGTTCCGGGGCGGTGTGACGGCTTACCCGTGCTGCCGGATACCCACTATATGCTGAACTGCGATTCTCAGCAGGCAAGCGAACTGACGCAGGCTATTTTTCAGTCGCTGAGCGCGGAGTACCAGCCGTGGTCCACGCAACGTGTTTATACCCCCGAAGGGGGAGATAATTCCCTTATTTCCTGAGTGGGAAAAGCTAACAAACATCACAAAAACTGGTAACAAAATGTAAGTGTAAAAACGAACCCCCGACGTGTGAAATCGCCGCTGCGGTTCGTTTTTTTCAAATTTTATTGATTAATAGAATGTTTTGTTGATTTGTTTTGATGTAAATCAGTGAGTTAGATCTGCTCTTCCTCTCATTTCTCGACTTTTCTCTGCACTTTCAATACTTCCTGCTAATGTTAAAAAACCGGATAGTTTGTTGCCGTTTTCTTGGTTGAATTAACAAAAGCGTGTCACAGATCAAGAAAATACCCCTCTTTAGGGGGAGGAATCGTGGCTAAATCCTGTCAAAATAGGCGGGTAATTTTGATTTACGGCGGAAACGGACACGATTCAACAGCACTAAATCCGAAGAGTATGCAAGGTTATTCCGCATAAAAGGGCATTTAATGTTAATGAAAAAAATCCAATGTAAATTAATGTTGTGAAAACTTTTGTTAAAGTTGACAAAAGGTTAATGAAAGGAGTAAAAAGCCACCGCAACTGGCCTTCCACATCACCCAGGGACGCTTTTTTGCACGGCTATTTTTTTATTCCTCCCCGTGAAACGCTGTGGCGTTCATCTGCCAGTAAGAGCAGAGGGTTTTAGCGCTACACTTTTTTGGTTAAGCAATGCGTATGTCAACATCCACTGAAGTCATCGCTCATCATTGGGCATTCGCTATATTTCTCATCATCGCTATCGGCCTGTGCTGCCTGATGCTTATCGGCGGTTGGTACCTTGGCGGACGCGCGCGCGCGCGTAGCAAGAACACGCCGTTTGAATCCGGGATCGACTCCGTCGGTTCGGCTCGCTTACGTCTTTCTGCGAAGTTTTATCTGGTTGCCATGTTCTTCGTTATCTTCGACGTGGAAGCCCTGTATCTCTACGCATGGTCGACTTCTATCCGTGAAAGCGGCTGGGTCGGCTTTGTGGAAGCCGCAATTTTCATTTTAGTGCTACTGGCTGGTCTGGTTTACCTCGTTCGTATTGGCGCTCTGGACTGGACGCCTGCGCGCTCCCGTCGCACGCTGGTTAACCCGGAAACAGACAGTCCCACTAACCGTCATACGCAGTAAAAGCGAGGCAATAAGATGGATTATACGCTCACCCGCATCGATCCTAACGGTGAGAACGACCGTTACCCCCTGCAAAAACAGGAGATCGTAACCGACCCCCTGGAGCAAGAAGTCAACAAAAGCGTGTATATGGGGAAACTCGAACACGCTTTGCATGACATGGTGAACTGGGGCCGTAAGAACTCAATCTGGCCTTACAACTTTGGCCTTTCTTGCTGCTACGTGGAAATGGTGACGTCATTCACTGCGGTGCATGACGTTGCGCGTTTTGGTGCAGAAGTATTGCGTGCCTCCCCGCGTCAGGCTGACCTGATGGTGGTCGCGGGCACCTGCTTTACCAAAATGGCGCCGGTCATTCAGCGTCTTTATGACCAGATGCTGGAGCCGAAGTGGGTTATCTCGATGGGCGCATGCGCCAACTCCGGCGGTATGTACGATATTTACTCTGTCGTGCAGGGCGTGGATAAGTTTATTCCGGTTGATGTTTACATCCCGGGCTGTCCGCCGCGTCCGGAAGCGTATATGCAGGCGCTGATGCTGCTGCAGGAATCCATTGGTAAAGAACGTCGTCCGCTCTCTTGGGTGGTAGGCGATCAGGGCGTTTATCGCGCCAATATGCAGTCGGAACGCGAGCGTAAACGCGGCGAACGTATTGCAGTGACCAATCTGCGGACTCCGGACGAGATTTAACTTGCGCCTGCGGGCGGGATGAAAACTTCGCAAATCAATCTACTACAGCGCGAAGTCTCGCCGGCAGTCACCACGGACCTTTTGCAATGGTGAACAATATGACCGATTTAACCGCGCATGACGCCGCACCAGCCTGGCAAACCCGCGATCACCTTGATGACCCGGTGATCGGCGAACTGCGCAACCGTTTTGGGCCGGATGCCTTTACCGTTCAGCCAACCCGCACCGGCGTTCCGGTGGTTTGGGTGAAGCGTGAACAGCTGCTTGAGGTGGGTGATTTCCTGAAGAAGTTGCCGAAGCCTTACGTGATGCTGTTTGACCTGCACGGCATGGACGAACGTCTGCGCACGCACCGCGACGGTTTACCTGCCGCGGATTTTTCCGTTTTCTATCACCTGATTTCAATCGACCGCAATCGCGACATCATGCTCAAGGTCGCATTGTCTGAAAACGATCTGCATCTGCCGACCTTCACCAAACTGTTCCCGAACGCCAACTGGTATGAGCGTGAAACCTGGGAGATGTTTGGCGTGACCTTCGATGGTCACCCGAATCTGCGCCGCATCATGATGCCGCCGACCTGGGAAGGCCACCCGCTGCGTAAAGACTACCCGGCGCGCGCAACCGAATTTGACCCGTTTGAGCTGACCAAAGCCAAACAGGATCTGGAAATGGAAGCGCTGACCTTCAAACCGGAAGAGTGGGGCATGAAGCGCGGGACCGAAAACGAGGACTTTATGTTCCTTAACCTCGGCCCTAACCACCCCTCCGCGCACGGTGCGTTCCGTATTATTTTGCAGCTTGATGGCGAAGAGATCATCGACTGCGTTCCTGATATCGGCTACCACCACCGCGGCGCTGAGAAGATGGGCGAGCGCCAGTCCTGGCACAGCTACATTCCGTATACCGACCGTATTGAGTACCTCGGCGGCTGCGTTAATGAGATGCCGTACGTGCTGGCGGTGGAGAAACTGGCGGGAATAACCGTGCCGGATCGCGTCAACGTCATCCGCGTAATGCTCTCCGAGCTGTTCCGTATCAACAGCCATCTGCTGTACATCTCCACCTTTATCCAGGACGTCGGGGCGATGACGCCGGTGTTCTTTGCCTTTACCGACCGCCAAAAGATCTACGATCTGGTGGAAGCAATTACCGGCTTCCGTATGCACCCGGCCTGGTTCCGTATCGGCGGCGTCGCGCACGACCTGCCCCGCGGTTGGGATCGCCTGCTGCGTGAATTCCTCGAGTGGATGCCGAAGCGTCTGGATTCCTATGAAAAGGCCGCGCTGCGCAACACCATCCTGATCGGTCGTTCGAAAGGGGTTGCCGCCTACAACGCCAAAGAAGCGCTGGAGTGGGGCACCACCGGCGCGGGCCTGCGCGCGACCGGCATCGGCTTCGACGTACGTAAATGGCGTCCTTATTCTGGCTATGAAAACTTCGACTTTGAAATCCCGACCGGCGGTGGCGTCTCCGACTGCTACACCCGCGTGATGCTGAAAGTGGAAGAGCTGCGCCAGAGCCTGCGCATTCTTCAGCAGTGCCTCGATAACATGCCGGAAGGCCCGTTCAAGGCGGATCACCCGCTGACGACGCCGCCGCCGAAAGAGCGCACGCTGCAGCATATCGAAACCCTGATTACGCACTTCCTGCAGGTTTCCTGGGGGCCGGTCATGCCGGCGCAAGAATCCTTCCAGATGATTGAAGCGACCAAGGGTATTAACAGTTACTACCTGACCAGCGACGGCAGCACTATGAGCTACCGTACCCGCGTGCGCACGCCAAGCTTCGCGCACCTGCAGCAGATCCCGGCCGCTATTCGCGGCAGTCTGGTCTCCGACCTGATTGTCTATCTGGGTAGTATCGATTTTGTTATGTCAGACGTGGACCGCTAATTATGCACGAGAATCAACAACCACAAACCGAGGCTTTTGAGCTGAGTGCGGCAGAGCGTGAGGCGATTGAGCACGAAAAGCACCACTACGAAGACCCGCGTGCGGCGTCCATTGAAGCGCTGAAAATCGTTCAGAAGCAGCGCGGTTGGGTGCCGGACGGCGCAATCTACGCTATCGCCGATGTGCTGGGGATCCCGGCCAGCGACGTAGAAGGCGTGGCGACCTTCTACAGCCAGATTTTCCGCCAGCCGGTGGGTCGTCACGTGATTCGCTACTGCGACAGCGTGGTGTGCCATATCACCGGGTTCCAGGGCATTCAGTCGGCGATCGAGAAGAAGCTGGATATCAAACCGGGTCAAACCACCTTTGATGGCCGCTTCACTCTGCTGCCGACCTGCTGCCTGGGCAACTGCGACAAGGGGCCGACCATGATGATTGATGAGGACACTCACAGTTATCTGACGCCGGAAGCGATTCCTGACCTCCTGGAGCGGTATAAATGAAAACCATTATTCGTACTGCCGAAACCCATCCGTTAACCTGGCGTCTGCGCGACGACAAACAGCCGGTATGGCTGGATGAATACCAGAGTAAAAACGGCTACGCCGGGGCGCGTAAAGCGCTCTCCGGCATGGCGCCGGATGAAATCGTCACTGCGGTAAAAGACGCCGGCCTGAAAGGGCGCGGCGGCGCGGGCTTTTCCACCGGTCTGAAGTGGAGCCTGATGCCGAAAGACGAGTCCATGAACATCCGTTACCTGCTGTGTAACGCCGATGAAATGGAGCCGGGCACCTATAAAGACCGCCTGCTGATGGAACAGCTGCCGCACCTGCTGGTGGAAGGCATGCTGATCTCCGCGTTCGCGCTGAAAGCCTACCGCGGCTATATCTTCCTGCGCGGCGAATATATCGAAGCGGCACAGCACCTGCGCCGGGCAATCGCCGAAGCGACCGAAGCGGGCCTGTTGGGGAAAAATATCCTTGGCACCGGTTTTGACTTCGAACTGTTTGTGCACACTGGGGCAGGGCGCTATATCTGCGGCGAAGAAACCGCGCTGATTAACTCCCTCGAAGGCCGCCGCGCCAATCCACGTTCGAAGCCGCCGTTCCCGGCCAGCTCCGGCGTATGGGGGAAACCGACCTGCGTGAACAACGTTGAAACCCTGTGCAACGTTCCGGCGATTCTGGCCAACGGCGTCGAGTGGTATCAGAACATTTCTACCAGTAAAGACGCCGGCACCAAGCTGATGGGCTTCTCTGGACGGGTGAAGAACCCGGGCGTCTGGGAACTGCCGTTCGGCACCACCGCGCGCGAGATCCTCGAAGATTACGCGGGCGGCATGCGCGATGGTCTGAAGTTTAAAGCCTGGCAGCCGGGCGGCGCGGGCACCGACTTCCTGACCGAAGCGCACCTCGATTTGCCGATGGAGTTCGAAAGCATTGGTAAAGCGGGTAGCCGTTTGGGTACCGCGCTGGCGATGGCCGTCGACCACGAGATCGGCATGGTTCCGCTGGTGCGCAACCTCGAAGAATTTTTTGCCCGCGAATCCTGCGGCTGGTGTACGCCCTGCCGCGACGGCCTGCCGTGGAGCGTGAAGATCCTGCGCGCCCTGGAGCGCGGCGAAGGCCAGCCGGGAGATATCGAGACGCTTGAGCAACTGTGTCGATTCCTCGGTCCGGGTAAAACCTTCTGCGCGCACGCGCCGGGCGCGGTTGAACCGCTGCAGAGCGCGATCAAATATTTCCGCGAAGAATTCGAGGCTGGCATTAAGCAGCAGTTCAGCAATACCCATGCAATTAACGGTATTCAGCCGAACCTGCTTAAGACGCGCTGGTAATCTAAAGGTTTTTTATTTTTGGAAGCACGCAAATGGCTACGATTCATGTAGACGGCAAAGAATACGAGGTCAACGGAGCGGACAACCTGCTAGAAGCTTGTCTCTCTCTGGGCCTTGATATTCCATACTTTTGCTGGCATCCGGCGCTAGGGAGCGTCGGTGCTTGCCGCCAGTGTGCGGTGAAGCAATATCAGAACGCGGAAGACACGCGTGGCCGCCTGGTGATGTCCTGTATGACTCCGGCATCCGACGGCACTTTTATTTCCATCGACGACGCAGAAGCGAAGCAGTTCCGCGAAAGCGTAGTTGAGTGGCTGATGACCAACCACCCGCATGACTGTCCGGTGTGCGAAGAGGGCGGCAACTGTCACTTGCAGGATATGACCGTGATGACCGGTCATAGCTTCCGTCGCTACCGCTTTACCAAGCGTACCCACCGCAACCAGGATCTGGGGCCGTTCATCTCGCACGAAATGAACCGCTGCATCGCCTGCTACCGCTGCGTCCGCTACTACAAAGATTATGCCGACGGCACCGACCTTGGCGTTTACGGCGCTCACGACAACGTCTACTTTGGGCGCCCGGAAGACGGCACGCTGGAAAGCGAGTTCTCCGGCAACCTGGTGGAAGTCTGTCCGACCGGCGTGTTTACCGATAAAACGCACTCCGAGCGCTATAACCGTAAATGGGACATGCAGTTTGCGCCAAGCATCTGTCAGCAGTGTTCCATCGGCTGTAACATCAGCCCCGGCGAACGCTATGGCGAACTGCGTCGTATCGAAAACCGCTATAACGGTACCGTTAACCGCTACTTCCTCTGCGACCGCGGTCGTTTCGGCTACGGCTATGTGAATCTCAAAGACCGTCCGCGTCAGCCGGTTCAACGCCGCGGTGACGATCTGATTACCCTTAACGCCGAGCAGGCGATGCAGGGGGCGGCGGATATTCTGCGCCAGTCGAAGAAAGTGATCGGTATCGGCTCCCCGCGCGCCAGCCTCGAAAGCAACTTCGCGCTGCGCGAACTGGTCGGCGCCGGGAACTTCTATACCGGCATCGCGAAGGGCGAACAAGAGCGCCTGCAGATGATGCTGAAAGTGCTGCGCGAAGGCGGTATCCATACCCCGGCGCTGCGCGAAATCGAATCCTACGATGCGGTGCTGATCCTCGGCGAAGACATCACCCAGACCGGCGCGCGTATCGCGCTGGCGGTGCGTCAGGCGGTGAAAGGCAAAGCGCGCGAAATGGCGGCGGTGCAGAAAGTCGCCGACTGGCAGATCGCCGCGATCCTTAACATCGGCCAGCGCGCGAAGCATCCGCTGTTTGTCACCAATATTGATGACACCCGCCTCGATGACATCGCCGCATGGACCTACCGCGCGCCGGTGGAAGATCAGGCGCGCCTCGGCTTTGCCATCGCCCATGCGCTGGATGAAAGCGCCCCGGCGGTCGAAGGGCTGAGCGGCGAGCTGAAAGGCAAAATCGACGTGATCGTTCAGGCGTTAGCCGGAGCGAAAAAACCGCTGATTGTCTCCGGAACCAACGCCGGCAGCATTGAAGTGATTCAGGCGGCGGCCAACGTGGCGAAAGCCCTGAAAGGCCGCGGCGCCGATGTCGGCGTGACGATGGTCGCCCGCGCGGTCAACAGCGTTGGCCTCGGCATGATCGGCGGCGGCTCGCTTGAAGAGGCGCTGAGCGAACTGGAAACCGGCGCAGCCGATGCGGTTATCGTGCTGGAAAACGACCTGCACCGCCACGCTTCAGCCGCCCGCGTTGATGCGGCGCTGGCGAAAGCGCCGCTGGTGATGGTGGTTGACCATCAGCGTACGGCGATTATGGAAAAAGCGCATCTGGTGCTCTCCGCGGCAAGCTTTGCGGAAAGCGACGGTACCGTGGTCAACAACGAAGGTCGCGCCCAGCGCTTCTTCCAGGTTTACGACCCGGCCTACTACGACGCGAAAACCGTAATGCTGGAGAGCTGGCGCTGGCTGCACTCATTGCACAGCACCGTGAACAATCGTCAGGTTGACTGGACCCAGCTGGACCACGTGATTGACGCTGCCGTTGCCGCACTGCCGCAGCTGGCTGGTATCAAAGACGCCGCGCCGGATGCGACCTTCCGCATTCGCGGCCAGAAGCTGGCCCGTGAACCGCACCGCTACAGCGGTCGTACGGCGATGCGCGCCAACATCAGCGTGCATGAACCGCGTCAGCCGCAGGATAAAGACACCATGTTCGCCTTCTCCATGGAAGGGAACAACCAGCCGTCCGCGCCGCGCTCGCAAATTCCATTTGCCTGGGCTCCGGGCTGGAACTCCCCGCAGGCGTGGAACAAGTTCCAGGATGAAGTGGGCGGTAAACTGCGCCACGGCGATCCGGGCGTGCGTCTGTTTGAAGCTTCCGCTAGCGGTCTTGAGTACTTTACCGCAGTACCGGCAAGCTTCCAGGCAGAGGACGGGAAATGGCGTATCGCGCCTTACTATCACCTGTTCGGCAGCGACGAGCTGTCGCAGCGTTCTCCGGTATTCCAGAGCCGCATGCCGCAGCCGTACGTTAAGCTGAACCCGGCAGATGCCGCGAAGCTTGGGGTGAACGAAGGCGCAATGGTCTCTTTGCGCGTTGATGGCCAGGCGCTTAGCCTGCCGCTGGTGATTTCGGCGGGGCTGACGGCAGGGCAGGTTGGCTTACCGATGGGCATGCCAGGGATTGCGCCGGTACTGACCGGAGCGCGTATTGATACTCTGCAGGAGGCGAAAGCATGAGTTGGTTAACTCCCGATCTCATCGACATTCTGTTAAGCATCCTTAAAGCGGTGGTGATTCTGCTGGTCGTGGTGACCTGCGGCGCGTTTATGAGCTTCGGCGAACGTCGTCTGCTGGGCCTGTTCCAGAACCGTTATGGACCTAACCGCGTGGGCTGGGGCGGTTCGCTGCAGCTCGTCGCCGACATGATCAAAATGTTCTTTAAAGAGGACTGGGTTCCGCGCTTCTCGGATCGCGTGATCTTTACTCTGGCGCCGGTTATCGCCTTTACTTCGCTGCTGCTGGCCTTCGCCATTGTGCCGGTCAGCCCGACGTGGGTAGTGGCCGATTTAAACATCGGGATTCTGTTCTTTCTGATGATGGCAGGCCTGGCGGTCTATGCGGTGCTGTTCGCCGGTTGGTCGAGCAACAACAAATACTCGCTGCTTGGCGCGATGCGTGCTTCTGCCCAGACCCTGAGCTACGAAGTATTCCTCGGGCTTTCCCTGATGGGCGTAGTGGCGCAGGCCGGTTCGTTCAACATGACCGATATCGTCAACAACCAGGCGCATCTGTGGAACGTTATTCCTCAGTTCTTTGGCTTTGTGACCTTTGCGATTGCGGGCGTAGCGGTATGTCACCGTCACCCGTTTGACCAACCGGAAGCGGAGCAGGAGCTGGCCGACGGTTACCACATCGAATATTCCGGCATGAAGTTCGGTCTGTTCTTCGTCGGTGAATATATCGGCATTGTTACCGTATCGGCGCTGATTGTGACGCTGTTCTTCGGCGGCTGGAATGGCCCATGGTTACCTCCTTTCATCTGGTTCGCGCTGAAAACCGCGTTCTTTATGATGATGTTCATTTTGATCCGCGCATCATTACCGCGTCCGCGCTATGACCAGGTAATGTCCTTTGGCTGGAAGGTATGCCTGCCGTTAACGCTGATCAACCTGTTGGTAACGGCGGCTGTCATTCTCTGGCAGGCGCAATAAGGGGTGAATTGACCATGACCTTAAAAGAATTATTGGTAGGGTTTGGCACCCAGGTCCGCAGTATCTGCATGATCGGGATGCACGCCTTTGCCAAACGAGAAACTCGGATGTACCCGGAAGAGCCGGTATATCTGCCGCCGCGCTACCGTGGCCGTATCGTGCTGACGCGCGATCCGGACGGCGAAGAGCGCTGCGTTGCCTGTAACCTGTGTGCGGTAGCCTGTCCGGTAGGCTGTATCTCTCTGCAAAAAGCGGAGACCAAAGACGGCCGCTGGTACCCGGAGTTTTTCCGCATCAACTTTTCACGCTGTATTTTCTGCGGCCTGTGCGAAGAAGCGTGCCCGACCACGGCGATTCAGTTGACCCCGGACTTTGAGCTGGGCGAATACAAACGTCAGGATCTGGTGTACGAAAAAGAGGATCTGCTGATTTCCGGTCCGGGTAAATACCCGGAATATAACTTCTACCGGATGGCGGGTATGGCAATCGACGGCAAAGATAAGGGCGAAGCAGAGAACGAAGCCAAGCCTATCGACGTCAAGAGCCTGTTACCGTAAGGAGAGGGCAATGGAATTCGCTTTTTATATCTGTGGCCTGATAGCCATCCTCGCAACCCTGCGGGTGATCACCCACACAAATCCGGTGCACGCGCTGCTGTACCTGATCATTTCGCTGTTGGCGATTGCCGGGGTGTTCTTCTCGCTGGGGGCTTACTTCGCCGGCGCGCTGGAAATTATCGTTTATGCGGGCGCCATTATGGTGCTGTTCGTGTTCGTGGTGATGATGCTCAACCTGGGCGGCAGCGAAATCGAACAGGAACGTCAGTGGCTGAAACCCGGGATCTGGATTGGTCCGGCCATTCTTTCCGCGGTGCTGCTGGTGGTGATCGTTTACGCCATTCTCGGCGTTAACGATCAGGGTATCGACGGCGCGGCGATTAACGCCAAAGAGGTGGGTATCGCGCTGTTTGGGCCGTACGTTCTGGCGGTGGAGCTGGCCTCCATGCTGCTGCTCGCGGGTCTGGTTGTCGCCTTCCATATCGGTCGCGAAGAACGCGCCGGGGAAGTGCTGAGCAATCGTCCGAACGACAGCGATAAAAGAAAAACGGAGGAACACGCATGATCCCTTTAACACATGGACTGATCCTCGCCTCTGTCCTGTTTGTCCTCGGCCTGACGGGGCTGGTTATCCGCCGCAATCTGCTGTTTATGCTGATTAGCCTGGAGATCATGATCAATGCCGCCGCGCTGGCTTTCGTGGTTGCAGGGAGCTACTGGGGCCAGACCGATGGCCAGATAATGTATATCCTCGCCATCACCCTCGCCGCCGCGGAAGCGAGTATCGGCCTGGCGCTGCTGCTGCAGCTCCATCGTCGTCGCCAGAACCTGAACATCGATTCAGTAAGTGAGTTGCGCGGATGAACATGCTTGCCTTAACCATTCTTTTGCCATTGATTGGCTTTGTTTTGCTGGCCTTCTCCCGCGGCCGCTGGTCGGAAAATTTATCCGCCACCGTAGGGGTTGGCTCGGTAGGCCTGGCGGCGCTGGTGACGGCGTTTGTCGGCGTCGACTTCTTTGCCAACGGCAAACAGGCGCTCAGCGTACCGCTGTGGACCTGGATGTCGGTCGGCGACTTCAACATTGGCTTCAACCTGGTGCTGGACGGCCTCTCTCTGACCATGCTCTCCGTGGTCACCGGCGTCGGCTTCCTGATCCACATGTTCGCCTCCTGGTATATGCGCGGTGAAGAGGGCTACTCCCGCTTCTTCGCCTATACCAACCTGTTTATCGCCAGCATGGTCGTTCTGGTGCTCGCGGATAACCTGCTGCTGATGTACCTCGGCTGGGAAGGCGTGGGCCTGTGCTCCTATCTGCTGATCGGCTTCTACTACACCGATCCGAAGAACGGCGCGGCGGCGATGAAAGCGTTTGTGGTGACCCGCGTCGGCGATGTGTTCCTGGCGTTCGCGCTGTTCATTCTCTACAACGAACTGGGCACCCTGAACTTCCGCGAAATGGTCGAACTGGCGCCTGCGCACTTTGAGGCCGGCAACAACATGCTGATGTGGGCTACCCTGATGCTGCTGGGCGGCGCGGTGGGTAAATCCGCGCAGCTGCCGTTGCAGACCTGGCTTGCGGACGCGATGGCGGGCCCAACGCCGGTTTCCGCGCTAATCCACGCCGCGACCATGGTCACCGCCGGTGTCTATCTGATTGCGCGCACGCATGGCCTGTTCCTGATGACCCCGGAAGTCCTGCATCTGGTGGGGATCGTCGGGGCGGTAACGCTGGTGCTGGCAGGCTTCGCCGCGCTGGTGCAGACCGATATCAAACGCGTGCTCGCTTACTCCACCATGAGCCAGATTGGCTATATGTTCCTCGCGCTCGGCGTGCAGGCGTGGGACGCGGCGATTTTCCATCTGATGACCCATGCGTTCTTTAAAGCGCTGCTGTTCCTGGCGTCCGGCTCGGTGATCCTCGCCTGCCACCACGAACAGAACATCTTCAAGATGGGCGGCCTGCGTAAGTCAATTCCGCTGGTATACGTCTGCTTCCTGGTCGGGGGCGCGGCGCTGTCCGCGCTGCCGCTGGTGACTGCCGGCTTCTTCAGTAAGGATGAGATTCTGGCGGGCGCGATGGCGAACGGTCATCTTAATCTGATGGTCGCCGGTCTGGTCGGGGCGTTTATGACCTCCCTGTACACCTTCCGTATGATTTTCATCGTGTTCCACGGTAAAGAACAAATTCACGCTCACGCAGGGAAGGGGATTACCCATCATCTGCCGCTGATTGTGCTGCTGGTGCTCTCGACCTTCGTTGGCGCGCTGATTGTGCCGCCGCTGGAAGGCGTGCTGCCGCAGACCACCGAGCTTGAACACGGACGCGTCATGACGCTGGAAATCGCCTCCGGGGTGATTGCCATCGCGGGCATTCTGATTGCCGCCTGGCTGTGGCTGGGTAAACGCACGCTGGTGACGTCGATTGCCAACAGCGCGCCGGGTCGTCTGCTCGGTACCTGGTGGTACAACGCCTGGGGCTTTGACTGGCTGTATGACAAAGTATTCGTCAAGCCGTTCCTCGGCGTGGCGTGGCTGCTGAAGAGCGATCCGCTGAATGCGCTGATGAACATTCCGGCAATCCTTTCCCGCTTCGCAGGCAAAGGCCTGGTGGTGAGTGAGAACGGCTATCTGCGCTGGTATGTGGCTTCAATGGGCATCGGCGCGGTCGTGGTGCTGGCGCTGCTGATGGTATTGCGTTGAGTTTGCGGAGGGCGGGCGTTGTCGGGTAGCGCTTACCCGTAGGCCCGGCGGGCAGAGCGCCGCCGGGCAACAAAACCCGCAATTCGAAGTGAATTTTCTGTGAGAATTCGTTGAAAATCGGTCCTGAACGGGACTTTAACAAGGAATAAAGATCGCCATGTTATTACCCTGGCTAATATTAATTCCCTTTATCGGCGGCTTCCTGTGCTGGCAGACTGAACGCTTTGGCGTGAAGATGCCGCGCTGGATCGCGCTGATCACTATGGGATTGACGTTTCTGCTTGGCCTGCAGTTGTGGATGCAGGGCGGCTATTCTCTCACGCAATCAACCGGTATTCCGCAGTGGCAGTCGGAATTCGTGATGCCGTGGATCCCGCGATTCGGTATCAGCATCCATCTGGCTATCGACGGCCTGTCGCTGCTAATGGTGGTGCTGACCGGGCTGCTCGGCGTGCTGGCGGTGCTCTGTTCATGGCGCGAAATCGAGAAATATCAGGGCTTTTTCCATCTTAACCTGATGTGGATCCTCGGTGGCGTGATCGGCGTATTCCTGGCTATCGACCTGTTCCTGTTCTTCTTCTTCTGGGAAATGATGCTGGTGCCGATGTACTTCCTGATCGCGCTGTGGGGCCATAAAGCCTCTGACGGTAAAACGCGTATCACGGCGGCAACCAAGTTCTTCATTTATACCCAGGCGAGCGGGCTGGTGATGCTGATTGCCATCCTGGCGCTGGCGTTTGTCCACTTCAACGCTACCGGCGTGTGGACCTTCAACTATGAAGAACTGCTGAAAACCCCGATGTCCCACGGCGTGGAATACATGCTAATGCTGGGCTTCTTTATCGCTTTCGCGGTAAAAATGCCGGTGGTTCCGCTGCACGGCTGGCTGCCGGACGCGCACTCTCAGGCGCCGACCGCCGGTTCCGTTGACCTCGCGGGGATTCTGTTGAAAACCGCGGCCTACGGCCTGCTGCGCTTTGCGCTGCCGCTGTTCCCGAACGCTTCCGCCGAATTTGCCCCTATCGCCATGTGGCTGGGCGTCATCGGTATTTTCTACGGCGCGTGGATGGCCTTCAGCCAGTACGATATCAAGCGTCTGATTGCTTACACCTCCGTTTCCCACATGGGCTTTGTGCTGATTGCTATCTATACCGGCAGCCAGCTGGCTTACCAGGGCGCGGTGATTCAGATGATTGCCCACGGCCTGTCCGCTGCCGGCCTGTTTATCCTTTGCGGCCAGCTGTACGAGCGCCTGCATACGCGCGATATGCGTCAGATGGGCGGTCTGTGGAGCAAAATCAAGTGGCTGCCGGCGCTGTCGATGTTCTTTGCGGTCGCGACCCTCGGGATGCCGGGTACCGGTAACTTCGTCGGCGAATTTATGATTCTGTTCGGCAGCTATAAAACCGTACCGGTGATTACGATTATTTCTACCTTCGGTCTGGTGTTCGCTTCCGTGTACTCGCTGTCGATGCTGCATCGCGCGTACTTTGGTAAAGCAAAAAGCGAAATCGCCGCGAAAGCATTGCCGGGAATGTCCCTGCGTGAACTGTCGATCATCCTGCTGCTGGTTGTTCTGCTGGTGCTGCTGGGCTTCTTCCCACAGCCGATTCTGGACACCTCGCACTCTGCGATGAGCAACATTCAGCAGTGGTTTGTTAATTCTGTTTCTACTACAAGGCCGTAATTCGCCATGACAATAACTCCACAACAACTGATCGCACTGCTACCGCTGCTGATCGTCGGCTTGACGGTGGTGGTTGTGATGCTCTCCATTGCGTGGCGACGCAATCATTTCCTCAATGCCACGCTGTCGGTTCTCGGCCTGAACGCCGCGCTGATATCACTCTGGTTCGTGGGTCAGAACGGAGCGATGGACGTCACGCCGATGATTCGCGTAGACGGCTATTCGATGCTCTACACCGGGCTGGTGCTGCTGGCGAGCCTCGCCACCTGTACTTTCGCCTACCCATGGCTTGAGGGTTACAAGGACAATAAAGAAGAGTTCTATCTGCTGGTGCTGATCGCCGCGCTGGGCGGCATTCTGCTGGCGGGCGCTAACCATCTGGCGGCGCTGTTCCTCGGTATCGAACTGATTTCGCTGCCGCTGTTCGGCCTGGTCGGCTACGCCTTCCGCCAGAAACGTTCGCTGGAAGCCAGCATCAAGTACACGATTCTGTCCGCCGTTGCCTCTTCGTTCCTGCTGTTCGGTATGGCGCTGGTATATGCCAATTCCGGCAACCTTTCGTTCCTGGCGCTCGGTAAGAGCCTGACGGATGGCATGCTGCACGAGCCGCTGCTGCTGGCCGGTCTCGGTTTGATGATTGTCGGCCTCGGCTTTAAGCTGTCGCTGGTGCCGTTCCACCTGTGGACGCCGGACGTTTACCAGGGGGCGCCTGCGCCGGTCTCCACCTTCCTGGCGACCGCCAGCAAGATCGCCATCTTCGGCGTGGTGATGCGTCTGTTCCTCTATATGCCGGTTGGCGGCAGTGAGGCGGTACGCGTGGTGCTGGGTCTTATCGCCTTTGCGTCGATTATCTTCGGTAACCTGATGGCGCTGAGCCAGACCAATATTAAACGTCTGCTCGGCTACTCATCCATTTCTCATCTTGGCTACCTGCTGGTGGCGCTGATTGCCCTGCAGAGCGGCGAGATGTCGATGGAAGCAGTGGGGGTTTACCTGGCGGGTTACCTGTTCAGCAGCCTCGGCGCGTTCGGCGTGGTGAGCCTGATGTCCAGCCCGTACCGCGGCCCTGATGCCGATTCGCTCTACTCCTACCGAGGCCTGTTCTGGCATCGTCCGATTCTGTCGGCGGTGATGACGGTGATGATGCTGTCTCTTGCCGGTATCCCAATGACGCTGGGCTTTATCGGTAAGTTTTACGTGCTGGCGGTAGGCGTGCACGCGCACCTGTGGTGGCTGGTCGGGGCGGTAGTGCTGGGTTCAGCGATTGGCCTCTACTACTATCTGCGCGTGGCGGTGAGCCTCTATCTGAGCGCGCCAGAGAAACTGAATCGCGATGCGCCGTCTAACTGGCAGTACAGCGCCGGGGGCATCGTGGTGCTGATCTCCGCGCTGCTGGTGCTGGTACTGGGCGTATGGCCGCAGCCGTTAATCAGCATCGTACAGTTGGCTACGCCGCTGATGTAATCATATCCGTCGTGGGTAAAAAGGATCGCTTCGGCGGTCCTTTTTTTATCTACGCGAAAGCGGTGGGACCTTTGCTTTAATATTTTTTGTAATATTCATGCTTTTTATCATATTAATCTCACTTTACATTTCCACTCATCCTCTTATTTTCCGTACTATTATTACTACGCACACTGTTGTGTTTTGTAGATGGAGAAAGTGAATGAAAACAAGGCGTAAGCATTTGACCATCGGGGAGGTTCAGCGTTTGGTTGAAGCGGCCAGGCGGGGGGCAAATCCGGAACGCGATGTCTGTTTACTGTGGATGTGTTTTAATCATGGGTGTCGGGTGAGCGAAATTCGTCACTGGAAGCTCTCTGATATCGATATTCAAAGCGGGGTCATTTATATTCGTCGGCTGAAAAATGGCTTTTCAACCACGCATCCTATTTATAAACAAGAGGTAAAGGTACTCAACGAGTGGCTGCGTGTGCGTAATAATTACCCCGGGAATAATTCCGGCTGGCTCTTTTTATCACGTAATGGCCAGCCTTTATCCCGCCAGAGAATATATCAAATGATGAAAAATCTGAGCCTTGTTGCCCAGTTGGAAATTAATGCGCATCCGCATATGCTGCGCCACGCGTGTGGTTTCGCGCTGGCGAATAACGGTGTGGATACGCGATTAATTCAGGATTTTCTTGGGCACCGGAATATTCAGCATACGGTTATTTATACGGCAAGTAATGATGCAAGATTTAGAGAGGTTTGGTAAATGAAATAGTCATTTTGTATCAAACTGACTCCTATGCTATCCACAGGTGGTAACAATGTCAATTTATGATTAACAATGTTTTTTGTTATTATTTTCATGTGGTTACATTAAATATAGACGTCATTTATTTTTCGGTTTTTTTAATTAGCTTCACGTATGGTTTGTACCTCTTCCCACTCTTTAGTTTTTTATCGTGTTTATTAGGCTTTTTCCTGGTAAATACGAAATAAAAAATGCCCTCCCTGGCAATATATATTTCAATTAATTGAAGTGGTCAAATTGATACAAAATGACCACTTCAGAATATTATATCCATTTCATGGGTCAATGTTTTGTTGTGTTATTAATATCAAACGTAAATAAAAGGATGCGCACGGTATTGCGCTTTTAAGTTAATGCATTGACTGCATTGAAAAGGACAAATCATGAAAAAAACATTACTTGCTGCTGTTGTTGCCGCCTGCGCGACGATCTCTGGTGCTGCGCTGGCAGATGACGGTCAGGTGAAGTTTATTGGCGACATCATTGATGCTGGTTGCGACGTGGTCAACGACCTGTCTAACCCGCTGGAAGTCCAAATGGGACAGATCGCCAAGACGGCGTTTACCGGTACCGGTTCTACTGCGGCTGAGCAAGGTTTTGATATCCAACTGAAAAACTGCCCGACTACGGTTACTAAAGCATCGGTACTGTTCTCCGGCACTAATGTCGGCGGCGACAATAGCAAACTGCAGCTGACCGCAGAACCTAATGTCGCTACAGGCGTGGCTCTGCAGCTGGTTGATGGCAGCACTAACAGTACCCTGCCGCTGTTCACCCGTTCTACCAGCCTGACCATCCCATCTACCGGTGATATCGATCTGCCGTTCCGCGTTCGTTATATCCAGACCGACACAACTGTTGTTGCTGGTAAAGCTAACGGTAGCGCTAACTTCACTATCAGCTACAACTGATCCTCCGTCTATTAGACCGTGCTAGCGAGCCGAAATCGGCTCGCTTTTCCAGGGAGCTGGAGATGAAACGATACCTGAAAGTGTTGATGGCTGGATGGCTGTTGGTGGGCGCTACGGCACATGCGGGCGTCGTGACCGGCGGTACTCGCCTGATTTATCCGGGCGGTAAAAAAGAGGCCACGCTGAGCGTAACCAACAATGATGCTACACCCTATCTTATTCAGAGCTGGGTGGAGAATGATAAAGGGGCCGCGCCCTTTCTGTTAACGCCGCCGTTATTTCGCCTGGACGGTGAGCAGCAGACCCGCCTGCGGGTGATTTATAGCGGCGGATTGCCCGAAAACAAAGAAAGTATGTTCTGGATGAATATCAAAGCGATTCCATCCTCACAGGCCAAAGCTGGCGCCAACACATTACAGATCGCTATTAAAACCCGTATCAAATTAATTTATCGGCCGAAATCCGTCGAGGGAACGCCGGAAACAGTGACGGATCAGCTTCGCTGGACGCGCAGCGGCAATACGCTACAGGTCACTAATCCCACCGCGTTTTATATGAATTTCGCCGAGGTGAAAATCGGTGGCGCGGAAGTCAAAGAAGCCAACTGGGTGGCGCCTGGCGCGACGGCGCGTTTTGATTTGCCGCGCGGCAGTACAGGCTCTTTGCAGTGGAAACTGATTAATGATTACGGCGGTATTGGCGCGCAGCACAGCGCTAATTTGTAAAGGCTATCAGGCCAGGGAGTTCCAGAGACAATGAACAATAATCATAACAAATGGCGGCTTAACCGGATAGCCGGAGCTCTGGCCGTTGCCTTGATACCGTGGTGTGATACTGCGCTGGCGCGGGATGTGTTTAACCCGGCGTTATTGGAAATGGATGGCCCGCAGACGGGGGTCAGGGATTTATCGGCTTACGAACACGCTGGAGGGCAGCAGCCGGGAACCTATCGGGTCGATATTTACCTCAACAATATCTTTATGGAAACCCGGGATGTCACTTTTCAGCAAAGCCGGATCCCGGGGGAAACGGCCCTGCAGCCGTGTCTGAACGTTGAAGAGCTTGCCGAATGGGGCGTGCGCGTTAAGCAATTCCCTGAATTAGGCCGTAAATCGGCGGACTGCGCGGACTTGGGCGTTATACCACAGGCAACGGCTGACTTTCGTTTTAGTCAGCAACGCCTGTTATTAAGTTTCCCTCAGGCGGCGGTTACCAGCGCGGCGCGGGGCTGGGTCGACCCGAAGCAGTGGGATGACGGCATAGCGGCCCTTCTGCTGAACTACTCCGTAAGCGGGGCGAATAACTGGTCGCGCAAGAATGACATGCCGGATAGTGACAACCAATACGTTAACCTGCGTCCCGGTATCAACATGGGT
Organism: Klebsiella grimontii; assembly: GCF_900200035.1. Taxonomy (GTDB): domain Bacteria; phylum Pseudomonadota; class Gammaproteobacteria; order Enterobacterales; family Enterobacteriaceae; genus Klebsiella; species Klebsiella grimontii. The sequence goes on along the minus strand of NZ_FZTC01000022.1, from coordinate 231,765 downwards.
CCGTGGCGTTTGCGCAACTACACTACCTGGTCACGTAACAGCAGCGAAGGCGAGTCCAGTAACAGCTGGGATACGGTTTATACCTATGCCCAGCGTAATATTAATGCCCTGCAAGGGGTGATGACGTTGGGCGATAGCAGCACCGACGCCGACATTTTCGAAGGCATTCCTTTTCGCGGGGCGATGCTGGCTTCCGATGACGATATGCTGCCGGAAAGCCTGCGCGGCTATGCGCCGGTGGTACGCGGGATTGCGCGTACCAATGCCCAGGTCATTATTCGTCAGAACGGCTATGAGATTTACCAGACCTATGTCTCCCCCGGCGCGTTCGAAATCACCGATATGTATCCGACCGGTGGCTCGGGCGATTTATCGGTCACTATTAAAGAATCCGATGGCAGCGAGCAAAACCTGATCGTGCCTTATGCTTCACTGCCTGTCCTGCAGCGCGAGGGCCGCCTCAAATATAGCGTGACCTCCGGCGTATACCGGGCCTACGACAATAGCATTGATGAAACGCCCCTTACTCAGGGGACGGCTATTTACGGTCTACCGTTGGGGATAACCCTGTACGGCGGCGGTCAGTTTAGCAGCAAATATCAGTCCCTGGCGCTGGGGGTGGGGAAAAACCTTGGCGATCTTGGCGCCGTATCGACCGATGTCACCCAGGCCTGGTCGAACCGACAGGATCAAGACAAAGAGAGCGGGCAGTCGGTGCGTATTCGTTATAGCAAAGATCTTCCAGGCTTGGGGACTAACATTTCCCTGGCGGGATATCGCTATGCTACCAGCGGCTACTGGGATATGCAGGAGGTGCTGGATACCTATCGGGACGATAATTATACCCCTTCAATCGAACGGCGGCGCAATCGCGGGGAAGTGACGCTCAGCCAGAGCCTTGGCGAAGAAATGGGGTCTCTCTCGCTAAACTATATCCGCGAAGATTACTGGAACACCGGGCGCACGATGGAGTCCGTCGGCGTGGGATACAACAATAGCTGGCGCGGCGTCAGCTACAGCATGAACTACAGCTATAACCGTAATACCACCGACCAGAATACCGGAACGCGCAATGATGAAGACCACCTTTTCGCTCTGAGCATCAGCGTGCCGCTGGGGGAATGGCTGCCGAAACCAGTTTATGCCAGCTACTCCCTGAACAGCAGTAAGAATGGCTCCACCAGCAACAACCTGGGCCTTTCCGGCACTTTGCTTGAGCGTGATAACCTGAGCTGGAGCGTACAGGAAGGATACACCAGCCAGGGACGAGGGGAGAGCGGCAGCATTAATGCCGACTGGCGCGCGACCTATGGCGAGCTTACCGGCGGCTACAGCCATGATAAATACAGCCATCGCCTGAACTACGCCCTGCGCGGTGGAGTCCTGGCGCATGAAAATGGCCTGACGCTGGGGCAGCCTTTTGGCGAAACCCTCGCTTTAGTTAAAGCGCCCGGCGCTTCCGGGGTTGGGATCAATAACCAGACCGGCGTCAGAACCGACTGGCGGGGCTACGCCGTGGTGCCTTACGCCTCGCCGTATCGCAAGAATATCTTGACCCTTGACACCAGCACGATGCCGGACGATGTCGATCTCGAGCTAACCACTCAAACGGTGGTGCCAACCCGCGGGGCGGTGGTTCGCGCAAACTACTCCACTAGCGTCGGTAGCCGGGTTCTGATGACGGTTCGTCGGGCGAATGGTCAGCCGGTACCTTTCGGCGCGATGGTCAGCGTACCCGGAGCCGCGGCGTCAGAGCAGGCATTTATCGTTGGCGAGGGCGGACAAGTTTATCTGACCGGGCTGGAGTCTAATGGAGCGCTTAACGTGAAATGGGGAGCGGCCGCACAGGAGCGCTGCCGGATTCAGTACGCGCTGCCGTCAGGTAAAACGCTCACCGGCATTATTGTAGCCCCGGGGCTATGCCGCTAATCGAAAGGATGCAGAAATAATGAAACGATTTTTATGGGCAATATTAGCAGGCCTGTCGGCGCTGGCGCTATCGCCGCAGGCGATGGCGGCAACCGGGTGGTGTGAGACGACTTCGGCTGGTCACGCTCCATTTCGCAATACATTCTCATTTATTGAAACCTTTACTAATCCCTCGCAAAACCAGGCTGGGATGACGTTTCCTCGCCTGTACCGTTGGAATACCGGGGGAAATTATAATGCAAAATGTGATTGTGGCAGCTATATCACTGGGCCTACATATTTTAAAGCCACGGTACCTGGGATGGCTGCGACGCAAAGTCGAGGCGGGGTAAATTATTATCAGCTTAATAAATATCTGGAAATTGCCAGCGAGCTATATATTGCCGGGGGCGTGAATGACTATTTCCCAACACCTATCGACAATAAAAGCAATAACAATAACCAGGGCTTTGCTTGCAATGCGGGCGGTTCAACTTTTCAGAGTGGTTCAGTGGGATACGTTTCGCTCTATTTTACTCGACCATTTGTTGGTCAGGTGACTATCCCTCCGACGGTTATCCTTAATGTCTATGGAACAAGAATCTCTGGAAGCTACGGTGCAAATCCATTAACGCAGATCTCAATGAGCGGCTCGGTTACGGTACCGCAGTCCTGCGAAATAAATACCGGTCAGCCAATTAACATTGATTTTGGCGATATTGCTGGCAATAACTTCAAAACGGCCAACCAGATGCCGACGGGCTTCACTCCTTACGAGGTAAATATGACCGTGGCCTGCACCAATATTTCGGCAGGGGTTAAAATTGCTCTCTCATTCCAGGGCACGGCTGACTCCCATGACAACACTGCGCTGGTGACGACCAATAGCGATATTGCGGTGCGGATTGAAAGTATTACCGGAACCAAAATTCCAGTGATTTCAGGGCTGCTGCCGGTCGATCTGAACTATTCGACCCAGACCGGGGATACCACTATGAAAGTCTATCCGATAAATACCACCGGTAATTTACCCGCTGGCGGTGGGTTTACCGCCACGGCAACCATTCAGGCTGAAATTGAATAGCAGGAGTCAATAATGAAAAAGGCGCTATGGTTGGCATTGTTGCTGCCTGTTTTTTCATCCTGGGGCGGAATACCCTTAAATATAAAAGGCACGATTTATTATTATCCCTGCGATGTGAGCACTGATACAAAATATCAAGAGGTGAATTTCGGTACGCTGGTGAAAACAAATTTTCAGGCGGCCGGCTCCGCTTCGGAGTGGAAAACCTTTACCTTAAATGTCGAAAACTGCCCGGCAGGAACCACTAAAGCGACGGTGAAGTTTGACGGCGTGACGGACGGCGATGACGCCACGCATTTCGCCAATGTGGCGGCCAGCGATGCGGCGCAGCGTATTGCGCTGCAAATAACCAATAGCGACCATTCCACGACCTATAAAAATCAGGACAAGATGACGGTTGCGATTAACAGCAGTACGCAAAAGGGCGTTTTTCCGCTGGCTGCCCGTTTATATTCAACTCAGGGCGGAGCGACGGCGGGTAACTTTGAATCGGTGGTGCAGTTAACATTTACCTATCAATGACCTGATGAGCTAACTGGATGAAAAGGAATGGCGTATGCAGGAAGATACGGAATATCTGAGCGTAAAGGATGTTGAGCGACTGGTACTTGCCGCAAACTATTGTGCTCACCCGGAAAGAAATAGCTGCATGATTCAAATGTGCTTTTTGCACGGCTGCCGGATTAACGAAATTACCGCATTAACTTTGCGAGATATCGACCTGCCGGGAAAACGAGTTTATATTCGCCGGGCGCGTCACGGTATTTCTGGGTATCATCCATTACAACCGAAAGAGGTTCTCTCACTGCAGCGCTGGTTGCTGGCCAGAGAGTGTTATCCGGCGCAAAATGATTTATTATTTATCTCCTCTCGCGGTAATAAAATGACCCGTCAGCGTTTTTACCAGATTATTCGTGAATGCTGCGAGCTGGCAAAATTGAAGCAAAATATTCACCCGCGGATGCTGCGCCATGCCTGCGGCTATGAACTGGGAAAAAAAGGCATTGATGACGACTCTATCCAGGATTACCTGGGTTATCGGAATTTGAAATCTATCCTGCGTTATAACAGCTACGTTGAAGAGTAGCTGGCGGCGTATTCGCGGCTTTTGTCTCTGCCGCGTTACGCCTCTTTTTTATTCTACGGTATAGACCATGAAATCTTCCGCCAGCACGGTAGACGGGAATATCTCTCGGCACTCTGCCAGCAGGCGCTGGCAGCCTTCAGCGTCATAGCGAGAACTAAAATGCGTGGCGATAAGCGTACCGACGTCGGCGTCGTGCGCCAGCGCGGCGGTTTGCTGGCTGGTTGAATGGCCACGGCTATTCGCTTTTTCCGCCATCGCCTGTTCGAGGGTCACCTCATGGACCATAAGATCCACGCCGCGGGCCAGTTCCAGCGCCGCCGGGCAGGGGGCGGTATCGCCGAAAATCGCCAGCTTCTTACCCGGCGTTGCCGGGCCGAGGTAGCGGCTGCCGTCAATCACCCGACCATCCAGCTCAACCGTCAGCCCCTGCTTTAAACGGTGGAACAGCGGGCCGGGAGGCACGCCTTCGGCGATAAGCCGGGCGGCATCGAGGGTGCCCGGCTTATCATGCTGTTCGATACGATAGCCATAGCACTCGACCGGATGGTTTAACGGCCAGGCGGTGACCCGGAAGCCGGCTTCATCAAACACCAGCCCCGGTTCCACTTCGACGATAGTGAGCGGATAATCGGTCCAGGAGCCGCTCAGGCGCAGCGCGGTTTCCACAAACTCTTTAAGCCCCTTTGGCCCGTACAGCGTCAGCGGCAGAGTATTGCCCTGCATCGAGCGGCTGCACAGCAGGCCGGGGAGGCCGAAAAGGTGATCGCCATGTAAATGGGTGATAAAAATCTTGTTCAGTTTGCCGGGGTGACAGGCGGTGCGCAGAAACTGATGCTGAGTTCCCTCTCCGCAGTCGAACAGCCACATCTCCGCCATTGTTGGCTGTTGCAAATTCAGCACTATCGACGTCATATTACGCGTACGGGTCGGCACGCCAGCGGATGTCCCCAAAAAGAGTAATTCCATCGTCCAGTATCCTCAGGGCATGGGTCAAAAAAACAAAGTATACCAACTAAGGAACCGCAGATGATGACATGGCAGGATCTTCACCACGCCGAACTGACCGTCCCCCAGCTATATGCCGTGCTGAAATTACGCTGTGCGGTGTTTGTTGTCGAACAATCCTGCGTCTATCAGGACATCGACGGCGACGATCTGGTGGGAGAGAACCGCCATCTTCTCGGCTGGCGCGGCGATGAACTGGTGGCCTACGCGCGCATTCTCAAGAGCGATGACGAGTTTGAACCGGTAGTGATTGGCCGGGTGATTATCAGCCCGGCGGCGCGCGGCGAGAAGCTGGGTTATCAGCTGATGGAACAGGCGCTGGCCAGCTGCCGTCAACACTGGCCGCAAAAGGCCATCTATCTTGGCGCCCAGGCGCATCTGCAAAAATTCTACGCCAGCTTCGGTTTTGTGCCGGTGACCGAAGTTTACGACGAGGACGGCATCGACCATATCGGCATGGCGTACGAAATCGCCACTCACTGACCGTCGCGCGAATTAAAAGCCGCTCCCTCATCGTGGGTACTGCTATTCCTCAGTAGTACCCCGTATAATGTGGGGTTTTTACTCCGTGGAGGTTCGCGTGCTGTCTGTTTCCACCGCGCTGGAAAGCCTATACCGCTGCCTGGATGAAGCGTTCCCGCCATCGCCCGGCACGCGAATTTACGATATCTCCTTTGCGCTGAATGACGCTTTTGATCCGCTGCTGTGGTGCAACCATCAGCGGCAGTGGCCGCAGTTTTACTGGCAGCAGCGCAGCGGCGATGAAGAGCTGGCGGCGCTGGGAGCGGTAAAAACCTTTGCTTCCCTGACGCTGGCGCACGATTTTTTGCGCCAGCAGGGGCGTGATGACCTGCGAATTTGCGGCCTTAACGCCTTTGATCCTCAGCAGGGCCTGTTGCTATTGCCGAGGCTGGAGTGGCGTCGCCTGGGCGGCAGCGCCACGCTACGTCTGGTGCTGTCCAGCGAGAGCTCGCTCCGCGACGATGCCCGCGCGGCGCGTGAATTTCTCGATTCGCTGACGGCGAAACAGGCGCAGGCCACCGCGATGCCCTCTCTGCTTAGCGAACAGCATTTCCCGGCTTATCCGCAGTGGCGAGCGCTGATTACGCAGGCGACGCAGGCGATAGCGGCGGGGGAGATGGATAAAGTAGTGCTGGCTCGCGCCACCGATTTGCATTTCGCCGCGCCGTTAAACGCCGGATCGATTATGGCCGCCAGCCGTCGCAGCAATCTTAACTGCTTCCACTTCCTGATGGCCTTTACCCCGCGAGAGGCATTCGTGGGTTCAACGCCGGAACGGCTGTGGCGGCGGCGCGGCGCGCTATTGCGTACCGAAGCGCTGGCGGGAACCGTCGCCAGCCATGCGGACGATCGTCAGGCCCAGCGTTTGGGCAACTGGTTGATGGGCGACGATAAAAATCAGCGCGAAAATATGCTGGTGGTGGAGGATATCTGCCAGCGGCTGCAAGGGGAGACGCGCGCGCTGGAAGTGCTGCCGCCGCAGATTGTTCGTTTGCGGAAAGTTCAGCATTTGCGGCGCTGTATATGGGCCGAGCTGGATAAACCCGATGATGCCCGCTGTCTTCATCTGCTTCAGCCCACGGCGGCGGTCGCGGGTTTGCCGCGTCAGGTGGCGCTGGATTTTATCACCCGTAATGAGCTTTTTACCCGCGGCTGGTATGCAGGCTCCGCTGGCTATCTGTCGCTGGCGCAAAGCGAATTTTGCGTCTCTCTGCGTTCGGCGAAAGTCGAAAACCATACGCTCAGACTGTATGCCGGGGCGGGGATCGTCAGCGGCTCTGACCCTGAGCAGGAGTGGCAGGAAATTGAAAATAAAGCCGCGGGATTGCGTTCGTTACTGCTTACAGAAACATAGATAAAACGATGCATATCAAAACGGCAACAGTCTGCTTTATCTATACTTAGCCTCAATATTTGATACTGGACAAATTCATGTCAGTAAGCGCATTTAACCGACGCTGGGCGGCGGTGATCCTTGAAGCTTTGACCCGCCACCGCGTGCAGCACATCTGCATTGCGCCCGGATCGCGTTCGACGCCTTTAACCCTGGCGGCGGCGGAAAACCACGCGTTTATTCACCATACCCACTTTGACGAACGCGGTCTTGGCCATCTGGCGTTAGGGCTGGCGAAAGCCAGCGGCCAGCCGGTGGCGGTAATTGTGACCTCCGGTACCGCGGCGGCTAACCTCTATCCGGCGCTGATTGAAGCCGGGTTGACCGGCGAAAAACTCATTTTGCTGACCGCCGACCGGCCGCCGGAGCTGATCGACTGCGGCGCGAATCAGGCTATACGCCAGCCGGGCATGTTCGCCTCGCATCCGTCGCACACAATATCCCTTCCGCGCCCGTCGCAGGATATCTCCTCCCGCTGGCTGGTCTCGACCCTCGACCAGGCGCTCGGCGCGCTGCACGTCGGCGGCGTTCATATTAACTGCCCGTTTGCCGAACCGCTGTATGGCGATATGGACGACACCGGCGCCGAATGGCAGCAGCAGCTCGGCGACTGGTGGCAGAGCGATAAGCCCTGGCTGCGTCAGTCTCTGCAGACCTCAAGCGAAAAGCAGCGTGACTGGTTTTTCTGGCGCCAAAAACGCGGCGTAGTGGTCGCCGGACGGATGAGCGCGGAAGAGGGCCAGAAGGTTGCCGAGTGGGCGAAAACGCTCGGTTGGCCGCTGATTGGCGATGTGCTCTCGCAAACCGGGCAGCCGCTTCCCTGCGCCGATCTGTGGCTCGGCAACGCAAAAGCGGTCAGCGAACTGGCGCAGGCGCAAATCATTGTTCAACTGGGCAGCAGCCTGACCAGCAAACGCGTTTTGCAGTGGCAGGCTACCTGCGAACCCGAAGAGTACTGGCTGGTGGACAACCTGCCGGGGCGTCTGGATCCTGCCCAGCATCGCGGTCGTCGCCTGGTCTGCGCCATCGACCGCTGGCTTGAGCAGCACCCGGCGGAAAAACGCCAGCCGTGGGCCGTCGTTATTCCTGAACTGGCGCGCCAGGCCTGGCAGGCGGCGGTCGCCAGCAGCGAGGCGTTCGGCGAGGCCCAGCTGGCGCAGCGAATCCGGCGCTATCTGCCGGATCAAGGGCAGCTGTTTGTCGGCAACAGCCTGGCGGTACGTTTAATTGACGCGCTGTCGCAGCTACCGGCGGGTTACCCGGTCTACAGCAATCGCGGGGCCAGCGGAATCGACGGCCTGCTGGCGACGGCGGCCGGGGTGCAGCGCGCCAGCGCGCGCCCTACGCTGGCTATCGTCGGCGATCTGTCGGCGCTTTACGATCTCAACTCGCTGGCGCTGCTGCGTCAGGCTTCAGCGCCGATGGTGCTGATTGTCGTCAACAATAACGGCGGGCAGATTTTTTCCCTGCTGCCCACGCCGCAGGCGCAGCGAAGCCAGTTCTATCTGATGCCGCAGAATATCCATTTCGCCCATGCGGCGGCGATGTTCGATCTGACCTATCATCGCCCTGCGGACTGGAATGAACTGGAACAGGCGCTGGACGTTGCCTGGCGAGCGCCCGGCGCGACGCTGATTGAGCTGGTGGTCAACGAAACCGACGGTACGCAAACTTTGCAGCGGCTGCTGGCGCAGGTGAGTCAGCTATGATCCTCCACGCGCTGGCCGAACGCGGCCAGCCGGGCCATCCCTGGCTGGTCTTTTTGCACGGTTTTTCCGGCGATTGTCACGAATGGCTGACGGTCGGCCAGGCGTTTGGCGCGTATTCGCGTCTCTATATTGACCTGCCGGGCCACGGCGGTTCAGCGAATATTGCGGCAAACAGCCTGGCCGAGGTTGGTTATCTTGTTGAGAAAACGCTTAATAGTTACAACATACTTAAGTACTGGCTGGTGGGTTACTCCCTTGGCGGACGGGTGGCCATGTACTTTGCCTGCCAGCCGCGCGAAGGGCTCTGCGGGCTGGTGGTGGAGGGGGGGCATCCGGGGTTAACGGATGAAAACCAACGCTTGCTGCGCCGCCGCGGCGATGCCGCCTGGGCTGAACGCTTTCGCCGCGAGCCGCTGACCCAGGTGTTTGCCGACTGGTATCAGCAGCCGGTCTTTGCTTCCCTTGATGCCGCGCAGCGGGCGGCGCTGATTGCGCTACGCAGCCGCAATAACGGCGGTGCGCTGGCGGCAATGCTGCAGGCCAGCTCGCTGGCGGAACAGCCCGATCTCCGCGAACCGTTACGGGCGCGCGAGTTCCCTTTTCATTACCTTTGCGGTGAACGCGACGGCAAGTTTCGCGCCATCGCCGATGAGCTATCGGCCACCACGCACGTGATTAATCATGCCGGACACAACGCGCATCGGGAAAACCCCGATGCTGTCGTGGCTTGTCTGGCGCAGTTTTTAGCGAGTTAACTGAAGGACACTTTATGATCTCTCTTGATGAAGCAATGCTTTACGCCCCGATTGAATGGCAGGACTGCTCCGAAGGCTACACCGACATTCGTTACCAAAAATCGGCGGACGGAATTGCCAAAATCACCATCAACCGCCCGCAGGTACGCAACGCATTTCGTCCGCTGACCGTCAAAGAGATGATTCAGGCGCTGGCGGATGCCCGCTATGACGACAATATCGGCGTCATCGTGCTGACCGGTGAAGGCGACAAAGCGTTTTGCGCCGGCGGCGATCAGAAGGTCCGCGGCGACTACGGCGGCTATCAGGATGATTCCGGCGTTCATCACCTCAACGTTCTCGATTTCCAGCGGCAGATCCGCACCTGCCCGAAACCGGTGGTGGCGATGGTGGCGGGTTATTCCATTGGCGGCGGCCATGTCCTGCATATGATGTGCGATCTGACCATCGCGGCGGAAAACGCTATCTTTGGCCAGACCGGTCCGAAAGTCGGCTCCTTTGACGGCGGCTGGGGCGCCTCGTATATGGCGCGCATCGTCGGGCAGAAAAAAGCCCGTGAGATCTGGTTCCTGTGCCGCCAGTACGACGCGCAGCAGGCGTTGGATATGGGCCTGGTCAATACCGTGGTGCCGCTGGCGGATCTGGAAAAAGAGACCGTGCGTTGGTGCCGGGAAATGCTGCAAAACAGCCCGATGGCGCTGCGCTGCCTGAAGGCGGCGCTGAACGCCGACTGCGACGGCCAGGCGGGACTGCAGGAGCTGGCGGGTAACGCCACCATGCTGTTCTACATGACCGAAGAGGGTCAGGAAGGGCGCAATGCTTTCAACCAGAAGCGCCAGCCGGACTTCAGCAAATTTAAACGGAATCCGTAATGCGGCAGGCGCAGGTCTACCGCTGGCAGCTACCGATGGACGCGGGTGTGGTGCTGCGTGAACGGCGGTTAAAAACCCGCGATGGTTTGCTTCTGCGCCTGCGCGACGGCGAGCGCGAAGGCTGGGGGGAAATCTCTCCCCTGCCGGGATTCAGCCTGGAAACGCTGGATGACGCGCGGACGGCGCTGCTGGCGTGGGCGAGCGCCTGGCGAGATGGCGAAGACGGCGCGCTGCCGGCTCCGCCGTCGGCGGCTTTCGGGGCGAGCTGCGCACTGGCGGAACTGTGCGGCGAGCTGCCGCAGGCGGCGGATTATCGTGCGGCGCCGCTCTGTTCCGGCGACCCGGACGAGCTGTTCGCCAGGCTTTCGCTGATGCCCGGCGAGAAGGTCGCCAAGGTCAAAGTTGGCCTGTATGAGGCGGTGCGCGACGGTATGGTGGTCAATCTGCTGCTGGAGGCGATTCCCGATCTGACGCTGCGCCTCGACGCTAACCGCGCCTGGACGCCGCTGAAAGCCCAGCAGTTCGCTAAATATGTTAATCCGCACTATCGCAGCCGCATCGCCTTTCTCGAAGAGCCTTGTAAAAATCGCGACGATTCGCGCGCTTTTACGAAAGAAACGGGTATCGCTATCGCCTGGGATGAGAGCCTGCGCGAGGCGGACTTTAGCTTTGCCGCCGAGCCGGGGCTGCGGGCGGTGGTGATTAAACCGACCTTGACCGGCAGCCTGCAAAAGGTACGCCAGCAGGTGGCGCAGGCGCATGCGCTGGGGCTGACGGCGGTGATCAGCTCATCCATTGAGTCGAGCCTTGGACTGACGCAGCTGGCGCGAATCGCCGCCTGGCTTACCCCGGACACGATACCCGGTCTGGACACCCTGAGCCTGATGCGCGGCCAACTGGTGCGCCGTTGGCCGGATAGCGAGCTGCCGTGTCTGAGCGTTGATGAGCTGGAGCCGCTGCTGTGACCTTTAGCGACTGGCCCTGGCGTCACTGGCGGCAACGGCGGGAAGAGGCCCGGGCGCTGCGCTTGAATGAGCGGCGGCTAAGCTGGCGAGAACTGTGCGCGCGCATTGATGCGCTGGCGGCGGGATTTCACGCCCAGGGGGTCAGCGACGGCGATGGCGTGCTGCTTCGCGCTTACAACCAGCCCGATGCTTTGCTGGCATTGCTGGCCCTGCTGCAGTGCGGCGCGCGCGTTCTGCCGCTGAATCCGCAGCTGCCGGCTCCTCTGTTGGCGGAACTGCTGCCGTCCCTTGGCCTGCGCCACGCGCTGGCGCTGAACGGCGGCGACCTTCCGGTAGCGCTTAATGCCTTAGTTTTGCGCGTTGGCGACGGCGCGTACGCGGCGGCCTGGCGAGAAGATCGTATCGCTTCCATGACGCTCACCTCGGGGTCGACGGGGCTGCCGAAAGCGGCGGTGCACGCTTTTCGCGCCCATCTTGCCAGCGCAGAGGGCGTGCTGGCGATGATACCCTTTGCGCCACACGATGACTGGCTGCTGTCGCTGCCGCTGTTTCACGTTTCCGGTCAGGGCATTCTCTGGCGCTGGCTATTTGCTGGCGCAGGCCTGACGGTACGCGACAAGCAGCCGCTGGAACAGGCGTTACGCGGCTGTACCCACGCCTCCCTGGTGCCGACTCAGCTATGGCGCCTGCTTAACGGCGACGCCGGGGTGTCGTTAAAAGCGGTTCTGCTCGGCGGCGCGGCGATTCCGGTGGCGCTCACCGAACAGGCCCGCAGGCGCGGTATCCGCTGCTGGTGCGGCTACGGGCTAACCGAGTTTGCCTCCACGGTATGCGCCAAGGAGGCGGACGGCCTGGCGGATGTCGGGCGGCCGCTGCCGGGGCGCGAAGTGCGGATTGTCGATGGCGAGGTCTGGCTGCGCTCGGACAGCATGGCGGAAGGCTACTGGCGCGATGGGCAAACGGTCCCCATCGCTGATGCCGACGGCTGGTTCGCCACCCGCGATCGGGGACAGCTGGAGCACGGCAGGCTGACTATCCTCGGAAGAGTGGATAACCTCTTTTTTAGCGGCGGAGAAGGTATTCAGCCGGAAGAGGTGGAGCGGGTTATCGGCGCACACCCATTGATTGGGCAAGTTTTTATCGTGCCGCAGGATGACGCGGAGTTTGGCCAGCGGCCGGTGGCGGTGGTGGAATGCAGCGCGCATTGCGAACCGTCCGAGCTGGCAGGCTGGTGCGCCGATAAGCTGGCGCGGTTTCAGCAGCCGGTGCGCTGGCTGCGGCTGCCTGAATCGCTGAAAACCGGCGGAATTAAAATTTCCCGCCGGGCGCTACGCGACTGGGTCAACCAGCAGGAGAGCTCCGCCTCAGAAGCGCTGGACGTGCAGTAGCTGCTGCGTATGCCAGCGGCCCAGCGCAAAAACGGTGGTCAGCGCGCCGAGCAGGGCGCAGAACATATCGGACTGAGTATCCCAGGGATCGCCCTGGGTGCCGAGAAATTCATCGGCGCCCTGTCCCAGCGCCAGCGCCGCCCACCATTCGATCAGCTCGTAGACGGCGCTAATCGCCAGCGCAATGCAGCAGACCACGAAACCGAGCATTTTACGCCCGTGAACGTAGCCGCCGCGCAGCAAAATCTCCCGCGCCGCCAGCGCCGGGACCAGCCCCTGGAAAAAGTGTCCCAGCTTATCGTAGGGGTTGCGGCTCAGCCCCAGCCATTCCTGTACGTCAAAGCCGATGGGCACTTTGGCGTAGGTGTACATACCGCCGACCATCAAAATGATGGCATGGAAGAAAACCAGCGTGTAAAGCAGCGGCGTCAACGGATAACGCGAGCGCGTGGCCAGCAAAAGCGGAACGAGGATAATGACCGGCGTGACTTCCATCAGCCAGGTGAGTTTGTCCCCTGCGCTGATACCGGTGTAAGCGAGGATCAGGGCCAGCGCCAGCGCGGCGAATGTTAACCCCGAACGGGATGCTGCGACGGTCATAACGGATCACCAGAAAGTTAAAACGATAACTATCAGGCAGATGCAGGAGAAATTCAATCGATACCGTCATTGGCGGCGGTTGACGACCGCCAATGACGTTGTCTATCAGGAGGAGGGAATATCGCCGGGCGTTTTTTGCTGACGTTTACGCATATATCGCAGCAGCGGGGGCACAACAATCACCGCGATGGCCAGCAGCAGGAGCGTTTTGGTCACGCCGCTTTGCCATAGAATCGCCACGTTGCCGTTGCTGATGGAGAGCGCGCGGCGCAGGTTCTGCTCCAGCATCTCCCCCAGCACGAAGCCTAAGATCAGCGGCGACATCGGGAAGTGCATCTTACGCATGATGTAGCCGAGCACGCCCAACCCAACCATCAATAGCAGGTCGAAGGTGGTGCTGTGCACCGCGTAGACGCCGACCGCGGACACGGCGGCGATAGCCGGGACCAGAAACCACAGCGGGATGGTCAGCATGCGGGTGAACAGACCGATCAGCGGAATGTTCATAATCAGCAGCATCACGTTGGCGATGAGCAGCGCGGCGATTAACCCCCAGACGATATCCGGCTGTTCGGTAAACATCGCCGGCCCCGGGGTAATATTGTAGAGGGTCAGCGCGCCCATCATCACCGCGGTGGTCCCGGAACCGGGGACGCCGAGCGTGAGCATCGGAATAAACGAGCCGCAGGCGGAAGCGTTATTCGCCGCTTCCGGCGCCGCGACGCCGCGAATATCGCCTTTCCCGAAGGTGTCGCTGTTGCCGCTGAGCTTTTTCTCGGTCATATAGGTGATGGCGCTGGCAATGGTCGCCCCCGCGCCCGGCAGAATGCCGACAAAAAAACCCACCACCGATGAGCGCAGGGTCGCGCCGACGCACTGTCCCGCCTCTTTAGCGTTAAACAGCATACGGCCGGTTTTGCGCACCAGCTTCTGCCCGCCGCTGGTGCTCTCCAGCATCAGCAAGATCTCCGAAACCGAAAAGAGGCCAATCACCACCACGATAAACTGCACGCCGTCGGAGAGATGAACGCTGTCGAAAGTGAAACGATACACCCCGGTATTGGCATCAACGCCCACCGTCGCCAACCCCAAACCGATCAACGCGGCGAGGAACGACTTGAGCGGATTTTGCGCCATCATGCTGCCGAGGCAGGTGATGGCGAAAACCATCAGGGCGAAATATTCCGCCGGGCCGAACGCCAGCGACCACTGCGCCAGTATGGGGGCGAACAGAATCATCCCGCCGATAGCGATCATTGAACCGACGAAGGAGCTGACGGCGGAGATCGACAGGGCCACGCCGCCGCGCCCCTGCTGCGCCATAGGATAACCGTCGATGGCGGTCATAATGGCGGCGGCATCGCCGGGCACGTTAAGCAAGATCGATGAAATACGTCCGCCGTATTCACAACCTATATAGACCGTGGCCAGCAGAATGAGCGCCGATTCAGCGGGCAGATGCAGGGCAAAGGCCAGCGGCAGTAGGATCGCCACGCCGTTAATTGGGCCCAGGCCCGGCAGCAGGCCGACGATGGTGCCAACGAAGCAGCCAATCAGCGCGATCAGCAGGTTGGTCGGCGTCATGGCGACGGCGAAGCCCTGCGACAGATAAATCCAGATATCCATAAACTCCTCCGTTAACTCAACCAGACGCCGAGCGGCAGGGTGACATCGAGCAGGGCGTCAAAGACGTACCACAGCGCGATGCCCATCGCCACGCCGGCTACCCCGGCAGCGGGCAGGGTGGCGCCAAACAGCAGGCCAAAAACGGCGGTCAGCAGCGCGGTGGCCAGAGGAAAACCCAGCCATTCAAAACCCCACGCGTAGACCACCAGCGCCACCACCATTGTCAATAAACGTTGTAAAACCAGACGCCCAGGCCAGGTGATGGCGTCGGGCCGACGCAGAAGCAGTAAAACAGAGCACAGCAGCATCAGGCCGATAATGCCTACCGGGAAAGGGCGCGGGCCGACGGGTTCATAGGCGTATTCGCTGTGGATTTGCCAGGCGATAAACATTCCCCCCGCGCAGAGCAGCAGCCACACACCGGCAAAAATACGATCGCTCATCGCAACCTCCGTTAATTATTTTGCCAGGCCAAAGGATTTCGCCTGCTGGCGATACGCTTCCACCTGCTTTTTGACATAGGCGTCCAGTTCCTTGCCGTTCATGTTGAATTCAAACAGGCCGCGCAGCTCGCGCTGCTTTTTGAACGCGTCGGTCTGCTGCAATTTAGTGAACTCATCCACCCACCACTGATAGTCGGCGTCGCTGACTTTCGGGCCCACGAAGAAGCCGCGAATAATCGGCCATACCAGGTCATAGCCCTGCTCTTTGGCGGTGGGGACATCGGCGAGCGCGCCCGGTAGCCTTTCGTTAGCGAAGACCGCCAGCACGCGGATTTTATTGCCCTGTAGATAAGGCACCATTTCGCTGAGATCGCCGGAGACTGCCTGTACGTGATTGCCCAGCAGCGCGGTGACCGGTTCGCCGCCGCCCTCAAAGGCCACGTAACGCATTTTGTGCGGATCGACGTTCGCTTTTTGCGCCAGCAGCGCCGCTTTCATCCAGTCCTGGCTACCGATTGAGGCGCCGGCGCCGATGACGATACTGGCGGGATTTTTTTCCATCGCCGCCATGAACGACGGCAGGTCTTTCCACGGCGAGTCGGTGCGTACCGCGATCATGCCGTAATCGGTGCCGACGCTGGCCAGCCAGCGGACATCATCCACGCCGTAGCGGCCAAACTTGCCCTGCGCCAGGTTGAGCAGCGAGCCGCCGGAAAAGGCGACCACGGTACCGGGTTCGCCGGGACGCTGGGCGACGATCGCATTGTAGGCCACTGCCCCTACGCCGCCGGGCATGTAGGTGACGCGCATTGGTTTTTTGATGGCGCCGGTTTCCATCAGGCTGACCTGAATCAGTTTGCAGGTGAGATCGAAGCCGCCGCCGGGCTTGGCGGGCGCGATACATTCGGTACGGGAAGGCGCCTCGACGGCCCAGGCGGAGGCGGTACAAAGGCATAGCGCGAGGGCGCTAAGATGGCGCAGGAATGGAATATTCATAGGCTTCCTCAGTCAGTTACAGGGTACGTTTTTTTGATTATGTGAACCGGCATGTGGCTATTCGGTTGCATGATTGTTAAAACAATTACCTTTCATTTCCCTTTCAACGCGGCAGCAACTTTTCAGGATGTGATATGCGTCTCTTACTGGCAGAAGATAACCGTGAGCTGGCTCACTGGCTGGAGAAAGCGCTGGTACAGGGCGGGTTTGCCGTGGACTGCGTATTTGATGGCCGGGCGGCCGATCATCTGCTGCAAAGCGAAAAATATGCGCTGGCGGTGCTGGATATCGGCATGCCGGGACTCGACGGTCTGGAGGTGGTGCAGCGCCTGCGAAAGCGCGGGCAGACTCTTCCCGTCCTGCTGTTAACCGCCCGCAGCGCGGTGGCGGATCGGGTTAAAGGGCTGAACGTCGGCGCCGATGACTATTTGCCAAAACCTTTTGAGCTCGAAGAGCTGGATGCCAGGCTGCGCGCGCTGCTGCGGCGTAGCGAAGGCCAGGTGCATGAGGTGCAACAGATTGGCGCGCTGGAATATCGCGATGAAGGCTATTTTTTACTGCGCGGGCAGACGCTGTCGTTGACGCCGCGCGAGCAGGCGCTGCTGACGGTGCTGATGTTCCGCCGTACGCGGCCGGTGTCGCGCCAGCAGCTGTTTGAACAGGTTTTCAGCCTCAGCGATGACGTCAGCCCGGAAAGCATTGAGCTGTATATTCATCGTCTGCGTAAGAAACTTCAGGAGAGCAACGTGCGTATCGTGACCCTGCGCGGCCTGGGCTACGTGCTGGAGCTCGCTCATCATGAGGTGGGGTAAACCGCAGTCGTTATTCGCCCAGCTGCTGCTGTTTCTCGGCCTGCCGCTGGTTTTGCTGTGGGGGCTGTCGGCGTTCAATAGCTACGTCAGCGCCCTGCAGGCGGCGACCCAGGCTTACGATCGTACGCTGCTCTCCTCCGCCCGCACGGTGGCGGAGCGTCTGGTGGTACGCCACGGCAGGCTGGAAGTGAATGTTCCCTGGGTGGTGCTTGATAGCTTTGAGCTGAATATGAACGATCGCCTGTACTATAAAGTTCTCGATCCCGAGAGGCGGGTGATTTCCGGTTTTGACGACCTGCCGCCAATGCCGCCATCAACCTCTCGTACCGATCTCTATCCGGCGCTGGCGTGGTTTTATCATACCGAATATCGCGGCCAGGCCATTCGCGTGGCGCGGCTGCTGCAGCCGGTTAACGAAGGCGGCGTTGTCGGCATGGCGGAAATCTATATCGCCGAAACGCTGCAGTCGCGGCGCTGGCTGGCGGGACAGCTGCTGTTTTCATCATGGATCTCGCAGGGGCTATTAGTGCTGCTGACGCTGGTGCTCGCCGGCTGGCTGCTGCGCCGCGTGCTGCGGCCAATGCGCCAGCTTTCGGCGCTGATGGTACGGCGCGAACCCGGCCTGTTGACGCCGCTGCCGGAGCTGCTGCCGTGGTCGGAAACCCGGCTGCTGATCGTCGCCTTTAACCGCTATATCGACCGGCTGCGGGTGATGATTTCCCGCCAGGAGCGGTTTAGCGCCGACGCGTCTCATCAGCTCAAAACGCCGCTAGCGGTGTTGAAAACTCAGGCTTCGGTGGCGCTGGCGAGCGGCGATCCCCGACTGTGGCGCGAGAGCCTGGCGGCGATGAGCGGCACGCTTAATAGCACGATCCTGCTCAC
Organism: Klebsiella grimontii; assembly: GCF_900200035.1. GTDB lineage: Bacteria > Pseudomonadota > Gammaproteobacteria > Enterobacterales > Enterobacteriaceae > Klebsiella > Klebsiella grimontii. The sequence goes on along the minus strand of NZ_FZTC01000022.1, from coordinate 213,718 downwards.
CGAGCGCCTGCTGCAGCTGGCTACCATCAAACGGAAAGAGCAGGGGGAACAGGCGTTCCCGCCGGTAGACCTTCAGGAGATCGTTCACCATAGCTGCTTTTCCCGTCTTCAGCAGGCGCGGAGCAAAGCTATCGATCTCGGTTATGAGGGGGAAACCTCGACGGTGACCATCGCCGGAGACGGCGTTTTGTTGAGCGAGCTGTGCGCGAATCTGCTGGATAACGCGATTCGCTATACGCCGCAGGGGGGGATCGTCACCGTCAGCCTGCATCGTGACGGAGAGGCGGTGCTGCTGGACGTCGAAGATAGCGGGCCGGGGATCGATGATGCGCAGATTCAGCAGGCGCTCATGCCGTTTCATCGTCTGGAAAACGTGGGGGATAACCCCGGCGCCGGGCTTGGCCTGGCGCTGGTTAGCGATATTGCGCGCCTGCACCGCAGCCATCCGCAGCTGCTGCGGAGCGAAACGCTGGGCGGGCTGAAGGTCAGGCTGCGCTTTTTGCGCGCGCGTTCAGAGTAAGCCTTTCAGGGTGAGGGTCCGGCGGGTCGCCACGTTCAAATCATAGTGAGGAAGATCCTCGACTTTCACCCAGGCGTAGTCCTGAAACTCTTCGTTGATCGTCACGTCGCGATTGGCGCTGATGCAGTCGAAGATCAGGTAAATCATATAAATTTCTTCCCGGCGGCCATCGGCGTAGGTTTTAACCCGGACGTCGTCGCGAAAGGTCCACGGGGTGACGTTGGTCAGCTGCAGTTTTTCGCCCAGCTCTTCACGAATTTCTCGCCGCAGCGCCTCTTCAATGCGCTCGCCTGGCTCGACGCCGCCGCCGGAGAGCGCCCACTGGCCGGGAAACACGCCGCGATCGTCGGCCATTTTACACAGCAGATAGTGGCCTTCATGTTGAATGAGCGGGCAGACGATAGTCCTTTGACGCATGATTTCTCCTTAATGATGATGCGGATAAAAATTGTAATGGCCCAGTTTGCGAGCCGCCTCGGCAAACCGCAAGCGAAAACGCGCGGTGAATGCGAGTGGTGGTAGGGTGAGCGCAAGTTAATTGGTCAGGGGCCATCATGGAACAGATAGCAAGCCACTCGCCGCACGATGCGGTCTTTAAACATCTTTTGTCCCAACGGGCAACGGCGCGCGATTTTTTGCATATTCATTTGCCGAAGCATTTGCGGGAACAGTGCGATCTGCGGACGCTGCAGCTGGAGTCCGGCAGTTTTATTGAAGAGGACTTACGCGCCAGCCATTCGGATATCCTTTATTCGCTAAAAACCCATGGCGGAGAGGGGTATATCTACATTCTCATTGAGCATCAAAGCTCTCCCGACAGGCATATGGCGTTTCGCCTGATGCGATACGCCATCGCGGCGATGCAGCGTCATCTTGATAAAGGGCATCATCAGCTGCCGCTGGTGATTCCTCTGCTCTTTATCACGGCAGGACCAGCCCCTACCCGTATTCAACGCGCTGGCTGGATGGCTTTCCACAGCCAGAGATGGCCGAGCGGCTGTATAGCCGGAGTTTTCCTCTAATAGACGTCACTGAGATCCCTGACGATCGGCTTGTACAGCACCGCCGGGTCGCTATGCTTGAGCTACTGCAAAAACATATCCGCCAGCGGGACCTGATGGACATCTCTGAGCAACTGGTCAGAATATTATCCTTGGGATACACTACGCGTCGGCAGTTTAAAACGTTGCTGAATTATATGCTTCAGGCGGGTAACGCCGCCGATCCGGTGGCCTTTTTACGCAAGCTCGCGCAAAAGACGCCGCTCAAGCCGCATAAGGAGACGCTGATGAATATTGCTCATTTTCTGGAAGAGCGTGGCCGTAAAGAGGGGATCCTTCAGGGAATGAAGGCGGGGATAGAAAAGGGCTTACAAAAGGGCCGACGTGAAGGTCGCAATGAAGGCCGAAATGAAGGCCGACATCAAGGTCTGCAGGAGGCGACGCAACGCATTGCCCTGGCGATGCTGGATGAGGGGCTTGAGCCTTCTCAGGTCGCAAAGCTGACCGGTTTATCGCAGCAGCAGCTCGCTAAGCTCCGGCACTAAAATCGTTTAAAAAGCGCAAAATGGCAGCCTTAAGGGCTGCCATCAGTACTTATTCCCCGTGCTTTAAGGCCTGTAACGCCGCTGCAACACCCGCGCCGTAGTCGGGGTGGATTTCGCTGAACAGGCCAATTTGTCGCTGCTGAATAAACTCAGGAATATCCCGCATATCATTGGCGATACGCTGGAACATACGCTGATGCTCATCTTCGCCTAATAGCTCAAACAGTCTGCGCGGCTGGCTAAAGTAGTCGCTATCTTCCCGGTGATCCCAGTGCGCCGCCGCGCCTTCAAGGCTTAAAGGCGGCTCGCTAAAGTCCGGTTGTTCCTGAAACACGCCAAAGCTGTTGGGCTCATAGGTGACGCCGTTGCCGCTATTGCCGTCAACGCGCATCGCGCCGTCGCGGTGATAGTTATGGAACGGGCAGCGCGGAGCATTGACCGGAATTTGATGATGGTTAACGCCCAGACGATAGCGCTGGGTATCGCCGTAGGAAAACAGCCGTCCCTGCAGCATCCGGTCCGGAGAGAAGCCCACGCCAGGTACCACGTTCGCCGGATTCATCGCGACCTGCTCAACCTCAGCGAAGTAGTTATCCGGGTTGCGGTTAAGCTCCAGTACCCCGACTTCAATCAGCGGATAATCGCCGTGCGGCCAGATTTTGGTCAGATCGAAGGGGTTGTAAGGGACCCGGCTGGCTTCCGCTTCCGGCATTATCTGCACGTAGAAGGTCCAGCGCGGGAAATCGCCTCTTTCAATCGACTCATAGAGATCGCGCTGCGAACTCTCGCGATCTTCTGCTACCAGGCGTTTCGCTTCATCATCCATCAGGTTGGCGATCCCCTGCTGGGATTTGAAGTGGAATTTCACCCAAAAACGTTCATTTTCAGCGTTAATAAAGCTGAACGCGTGGCTGCCGAAACCGTGCATATGGCGATATGAGCGCGGGATGCCGCGGTCGCTAAAGTCGATGGTTAACTGATGCAGCGTTTCGGGAAGCAGGGAGAAAAAATCCCATTTCCAGGTTGGATTACGCAGGTTGGTGCGCGGGTCGCGTTTGACAACGTGGTTAAGGTCGGGAAATTTCAGCGGGTCGCGAAGGTAGAAAATCGGCGTATTGTTGCCCACCAGATCCCAGTTGCCCTCTTCGGTATAGAACTTGATAGAAAAGCCGCGAATATCGCGCTCGGCGTCAGCGGCGCCGCGTTCTCCGGCGACGGTTGAGAAACGCAGGAACAGGTCGGTGGTTTTACCGACTTCGGAAAAAAGCTTTGCTCGGGTATAGCGGGTGATATCGTGGGTAACGGTCAGTTTGCCGTATGCCCCGGAGCCTTTAGCGTGCATTCGGCGTTCCGGGATAACCTCACGGTCAAAGTGGGCCAGTTTTTCCAGAAACCAGACATCTTGCAGCAGCATCGGGCCGCGAGGACCTGCAGTCACGACATTATTATTATCGACAACCGGCGCGCCGGCACCGGTGGTTAGTCCTTTCTTGCTCATCTTTATCTCCTGACAAAGTTTTATGTAACTTATTCATCTCCCTGAAGGAAAAAAATAAGCTGAGCACACTTTGTAGAATAAATAGCCAGCACGGACAATCTGGCTCTGGCTATCGAATTGATACCCGGAGTCGTTGGCAAAATTCCGGTAGCAACTGGTTACAATCACAATGGCAAACGTCGTTTTAGTTCATTGATTCCTTAGCATTCGGCAGTACAATTTCGCGGTTTTTTGGGATTTTCTTATTATTATTTTCTGGATAGATAAAAATGAAAAAAAGCATATTTATGGCCCTCGCCGGCATGATGTTCGTCTCGACGGCGGCAAATGCGATCAGCGTCAGCGGGCAGGCCGGTGAGCACTACACCAATCTCGGCGTCGGATTCGGCACCGAATCGACCGGCCTGGCGGTAACCGGCAACTGGCTGCACAATGATGACGACGGCGATGCGGCGGGTCTGGGATTGGGCCTGAACATCCCCCTTGGGCCATTCCTGGCCACCGTGGGCGGCAAAGGCGTTTACACCAATCCGAACAACGGCGATGAGGGCTACGCGGCGGCGGTCGGCGGCGGTCTGCAGTGGAAAATCGGCGACAGCTTCCGTCTGTTCGGCGAATACTATTACTCTCCGGATTCACTCTCCAGCGGCATCGACAGCTATCAGGAAGCCAATGCCGGCGCGCGCTTTACCATTATGCGTCCTCTGAGCATCGAAGCCGGCTACCGCTACCTCAACCTGGCGGGTAAAGACGGCAACCGCGATAACGCGGTCGCTGACGGTCCGTACGTCGGCGTCAACGCCAGCTTCTAATCTCTGCGGCGCGGTATTCCGCCGCGCCTGATTTTCAGGCTTTTTCGCCAGCCGCTTTGCGATATAGTATTTCTACTTATCAGGCTGGAGTTCACAATGTTAAACGTGGAAATGCTGTCCACCGGCGATGAAGTACTGCATGGACAAATCATCGATACCAATGCCGCGTGGCTGGCGGATTTCTTTTTTAATCAAGGATTACCCTTAAAGCGTCGCCATACCGTTGGTGACGATCTCGACTCCCTGGTGGCGATTTTACGCGAGCGCAGCGAGCATGCCGATGTGCTGATCGTCAACGGCGGTCTGGGGCCGACCAGCGACGACCTGAGCGCGCTGGCCGCCGCGACGGCCAAAGGCGAAGGGTTGATTCTGCACGAAGCGTGGCTGGAAACCATGACCCGTTTCTTTGCCGAGCGCGGCAGGCCCATGGCCGCCAGCAATCGTAAACAGGCGGAAATTCCGCAAAGCGCCGAGATGATCGATAACCCGGTTGGAACCGCCTGCGGTTTTGCCGTGCAGCTAAACCGCTGCCTGATGTTTTTTACCCCCGGCGTGCCTTCCGAATTTAAGGTGATGGTCGAGCAGGAAATCTTACCGCGCCTGCGCGAGCGTTTCCCGCTGCCTGCTGCGCCGCTGTGCCTGCGTCTGACCACCTTCGGCCGTTCCGAAAGCGAACTGGCGCAGAGCCTCGATCATCTGCAGCTGCCGCCGGGAGTGGTGATGGGCTATCGCTCCTCGATGCCGATTATCGAACTGAAGCTGACCGGGCCCGCTGAACAGCGCGAGGCGATGCTGGCGCTATGGCCGGAAGTGCGGAAAGTGGCCGGAGAGAGCATGATTTTCGAAGGCACAGAAGGCCTGCCCGCGCAGATCGCCCGTCGTCTGCAGGAGCGTCAGCTAAGCCTGACGCTGAGCGAGCAGTTTACCGGCGGCCTGCTGGCGCTACAGCTTTCACGCGTCAATGCGCCGCTGTTGGCCAGTGAAGTCATTCCGTCGCAGGAAGAGACTCTGGCGCAGTCCGCGCGCTGGGCGGCTGAGCGGCGCGAGAAACATTTTGCCGGCCTGGCGCTGGCGGTCAGCGGCCAGGAGAGCGATCACCTGAATTTTGCGCTTTCTACGCCGGACGGCACCCACGCGCTGCGGGTGAAATTCACCACCAGCCGCCACAGCGTGCAGGTGCGTCAGGAGGTGTGCGCGATGATGGCACTGAACATGCTGCGCCGCTGGCTGAACGGCCAGCCGGTGGCCGGCGAACACGGCTGGATTAACGTCGTCGAATCTCTCACGGTGTAAACAAACCTCCGCGTCGGGAGTCTTTCCCGACGCGCGATGAGTCCAGCCAGCTGTACTTGCTTTTAAATATTCTGTGTACTACCTCGCATTTTTATCCTTCCGAACGTCCACCCTGCTGGAATAGCGTCGTCATTTGAAGCCGCTCACAATTTATCCGCCTGACAACCGCAACACTGATTCCAGTATTCAGGATTGGAGTCCAGTATGTTGGAATCAAGCAAAGTCCCGGCGCTGACCCGCGCCATTGATATTCTCAATTTGATCGCCCGCATCGGTCCCTGCAGCGCGGCGACCATTATTGACGAACTGGGTATTCCGAAAAGTACCGCCTATCTGCTGCTGGGAGAGCTGAAAAAACAGCGCTTCCTCAGCATGGATAATCAGGATAACTACTGCCTGTGGACCAAGCTGGTTGAGCTGGCCGGGCAGGCGCTGAGCAAAATGGACCTGCGCGAGCTGGCGCGTCCGCGCCTGACGCAGCTGATGGATCAGTGTGGGCTGCTCTGCCACCTGGGCATTATCGACAGCGGCAACGCCTACTACATTCTGAAGATTGAGTCCCCGGCCACCATCAGCGTGCGCTCGCATGAGGGGAAGAGCCTGTCGCTGTATCGCTCCGGTATCGGTAAATGCCTGCTGGCCTGGCAGCCCGAGCGGGTTCAGGAGTCGATTATCAGCGAGCTGCGGTGGGAACGGGCGACGCCAACCACTATCACCAGCGCCCAGCAGCTTCTCGATGAGCTGGGGCGTATTCGCGCCCGCGGCTGGAGCTTCGATAACGGCGAAGACTATCCCGACGTTCGCTGCGTGGCCGCCCCGGTGTTTAACGCCAATAACGAGCTGACCGCCGCCATTTCCGTGGTGGGTACCCGTCTGCAAATCAATGAAGACAATCGCGATTACCTCGCCGGTAGGGCGATTGCCTGCGCCAAAGATATTTCCCGTCTGCTGGGGTGGAAGAGCCCCTTCGAACAACAAGCCTCATAATAAGGAGAAGATCATGACCCTACCGAAAATTAAACACGTCCGCGCCTGGTTTATCGGCGGCGCTACCGCAGAGAAAGGCGCTGGCGGCGGCGATTATCATGACCAGGGGGCAAATCACTGGATTGACGATCATATCGCCACGCCGATGAGCAAATATAAACAGTATGAACAGTCTCGCCAGTCGTTTGGCATCAACGTTCTCGGTACGCTGATCGTTGAAGTGGAAGCCGAAAACGGGCAGACCGGCTTTGCGGTGTCGACCGCGGGCGAGATGGGTTGCTTTATCGTGGAAAAACATCTGAACCGCTTTATTGAAGGTAAGTGCGTCAGCGATATCAAACTGATCCATGACCAGATGCTCAACGCTACCATGTATTACTCCGGATCCGGCGGTCTGGTGATGAATACTATCTCCTGTATCGACCTGGCGCTGTGGGATCTGTTCGGCAAAGTGGTTGGGCTGCCGGTTTATAAACTGCTGGGCGGCGCGGTGCGCGATGAAATTCAGTTCTACGCCACCGGGGCGCGCCCGGATCTGGCGAAGGAGATGGGCTTTATTGGCGGCAAGATGCCGACCCACTGGGGGCCGCACGATGGCGACGCGGGGATCCGCAAAGATGCCGCGATGGTGGCCGATATGCGCGAAAAATGCGGGCCGGACTTCTGGCTGATGCTGGACTGCTGGATGAGCCAGGACGTGAATTACGCCACTAAACTGGCCCACGCCTGCGCGCCCTCTAACCTTAAGTGGATCGAAGAGTGCCTGCCGCCGCAGCAGTACGAAGGCTACCGCGAGCTGAAACGCAATGCGCCAGCCGGAATGATGGTCACCAGCGGCGAGCACCACGGCACGCTGCAATCTTTCCGCACGCTGTCGGAAACCGGCATCGATATTATGCAGCCTGATGTGGGCTGGTGCGGCGGCCTGACCACGCTGGTGGAGATTGCGGCGATCGCCAAATCGCGCGGCCAGCTGGTGGTGCCGCACGGCTCGTCGGTCTATTCGCACCACGCGGTCATTACCTTTACCAATACGCCGTTCAGCGAGTTCCTGATGACCAGCCCGGATTGCTCAACGATGCGTCCGCAGTTTGACCCGATTCTGGTTGACGAGCCGGTGCCGGTAAACGGGCGCATTCATAAAAGCGTGCTGGATAAACCGGGCTTCGGCGTCGAGCTGAACCGCGACTGCAACCTGAAACGTCCTTATAGCCACTGATCCCGTCGTGCCGCACAGCGCAGATGTGCGGCCCATTGTTGAGGATATTACGATGAGCAACACCTTGCTTGAAAGCGTGGTGAAGAAAAACCGCGCCCGTTTGATCCCTTTTATGCTGGCGCTGTACGTGCTGGCGTTTCTTGACCGTTCGAATATCGGCTTTGCCAAAGAGACCTATCAGCTGGATACCGGCCTGAGCAACGAGGCCTATGCGCTGGGGGCGGGGATTTTCTTTGTGGTGTACGCCTTTCTCGGGGTGCCCGCCAACCTGCTGATGCGCAAATTCGGCGCAAGAAAATGGATCGGCTGCACCACCTTGCTGTGGGGGCTTCTCTCCGCGGCGATGGCGTGGGCGGACACCGAAGCGAAGTTTCTGCTGGTGCGTACCCTGCTGGGCGCCGCCGAGGCGGGCTTCTTCCCGGGTATGATCTACCTGACTTCCCAGTGGTTCCCGCAGCAGAACCGCGCCAGCATTATGGGGCTGTTTTATATGGGCGCGCCGCTGGCGCTGACCCTCGGGTCGCCGCTCTCCGGCGCGCTGCTGGAAATGCACGGCTTTATGGGACATCCCGGCTGGTTCTGGATGTTTATCATTGAGGGGCTGCTGGCGGTCGGCGCCGGGTTCTTCACCTTCTTCTGGCTTGACGATACGCCGCAAAAGGCGCGTTTCCTGAGCGCTGCCGAAAAACAGGCGTTAATCAGCGAGCTGGCCAGCGAAGAGCAGAAAAAGGTGACTTCGCGTTTGTCCGATGCGCTGCGCAACGGCCGCGTCTGGCAGCTGGCCATTATTTATCTGACCATTCAGGTAGCGGTTTACGGTCTGATCTTCTTCCTGCCGACCCAGGTTGCCGCGCTGCTCGGCACCAAGGTGGGGTTTGTGGCTTCGGTGGTGACTGCTATTCCGTGGGTAGCGGCGCTGTTCGGGACCTGGCTGATTCCGCGCTACTCCGACCGTACCGGCGAGCGGCGTAATATTGCCGCATTCACCCTGCTGGCGGCGGCGATTGGCATTGCCGTCTCCGGGCTGGTGTCGCCAGTGCTGGCGATTATCGCGCTGTGCGTTGCCGCCGTGGGCGTCATTGCCGTACAGCCGGTGTTCTGGACCATGCCGACGCAGCTGTTGTCCGGTACGGCGCTGGCCGCGGGCATCGGTTTCGTCAACCTGTTTGGCGCCATCGGCGGTTTTCTGGCGCCGATTATCCGCGTCCAGGCTGAAACAATGTTCGCGAGTGATTCTGCCGGATTAGTGACGCTCGCCTGCGTGGCGATTGTCGGAGTTGTTATTATCTTTTCACTGCGCGTCAATCGTACGGTGCCGCAGGCTGACAGCGTACAGCATTAATGTAAGGGAGAACTATGAACGCAATTTTATCGAACCCATTTAAAGCGGGATTGTTGCAAGGGGAAGCGCAAATTGGCCTGTGGCTGAGCTCGACCTCTTCGTATATGGCTGAGATTGCCGCCACCTCGGGTTACGACTGGCTGCTGATTGACGGCGAACATGCGCCCAATACCATTCAGGACCTGTATCATCAGCTGCAGGCCATCGCGCCCTACGCCAGCCAGCCGGTGATTCGCCCGGTGGAGGGCAATCGTAGCCTGATTAAACAGGTACTGGATATCGGCGCCAGAACGCTGCTGATCCCGATGGTCGATACCGCTGAACAGGCGCGGGAGATCGTCTCGGCTACCCGCTATCCGCCGGTGGGCACCCGCGGCGTCGGGGCCGGGGTGGCCCGCGCCGCGCGCTGGGGGCGGGTAGAGAACTATATGGCGCAGGCCAACGATGAACTGTGCCTATTGATTCAGGTGGAGAGCAAAACCGCCCTCGATAATCTGGATGCGATCCTCGAAGTGGAGGGGATTGACGGCGTCTTTATCGGCCCGGCTGACCTATCGGCTTCGCTGGGCTACCCGGACAACGCCGGGCATCCGGACGTTCAGCGCATTATCGAACAGAGCATCCGCCGCATTCGCGCGGCGGGAAAAGCCGCCGGTTTCCTCGCCGTTGACCCGGAGATGGCGCACAAAGCGCTGGCGTGGGGGGCCAATTTTGTCGCCGTGGGCGTTGATACCAACCTCTATACCCGCGCGCTGGATAAACGGCTGGCGATGTTCAAGCCGATAGCCGAACAGGCGGAGGGAAAGGGGAGCTATTAGTCCCCCCGCAGCCGGTGCTGGTATCAGGCCAGCGCCTGCGCCAGCAGAGAGATGGGATGTTCGCAGCGTTTGCTGGTGGACATCTCAATCTGCCATTTGCAGGTTTCACAATCGGTCACCACCAGGTCGGCGCCGCTCTCCTCAATTTGCCGGAACAGCGGCGCGCCAATGGCCTGCGATGAGTCGTAGTTCTCCGACTTAAACCCGTAGGTGCCGGCAATGCCGCAGCATTGAGAGTCGAGCACCTCCAGCTGCAAGCCGGGGATCAGCCGTAAGAGTTCAAGGGTATACAGCGACCAGCCCATTTTCTCCATATGACAGGGGGTGTGATAGACCACCTTCAGCGGCAGCGGTTTTAGCTGCAGAGGCCGCCCATCATCCAACTGACGCCAGATCCAGCGGGTTGCCAGCTCAATACGATCGCGAACGTCGCGGTTCTCAATATCGAGTACGTGCGGGTATTCATCGCGTAGGGTAAAGGTGCAGGTTGATGAGGTCGCAATAACAGGGAGGCTATTTTCCCGCATCGCGGTGACGTTGCTCTGCGCCTGCTTGCGCGCCCTGGCAAAAAAACCGTTGGCAATCAGCGGCACGCCGCAGCACTGCTCCTTACTGAATAACTGCACGCCGATGCCCATGGCGTTCAGCACCCGGATAAGATCTTTGCCCAGCTGTGGGTGGTTGTAGTTGACATAGCAGCCGTGAAAAAACGCCACCTGTTCGGCGTATTGCGCCTGCTGAGCAGACAGCTGACGATACGCGCGGCGAAAGGTGCCAAAGCCATATTTCGGCAGCGTACGGCGGTGATCGATTTTAAGCGCGGCATCGAGGAGTCGCCGTACCGGCTTCAGCCCGGTGGTGGCGTTCACCAGCGGGGCAAACGGCGTGGAGAGGGTGCCCATCAGGTCGGTATGGCTGAGGATCGCATCGCGCAGCGTGGGCTTTTGCCGACCATACTCCATGCGCGCGCGCTGGATAATATCGCCGATTTTGACGTCTGAGGGGCAGGCGACTTCGCAGCGTTTGCAGTTAATGCAGTATTTTAACGCCTCGTCGTAGAGCGTGCCGTCTTTCAGGCGCAGGCGCTCGCCGTCCGGCCCGGCCTGTTTTGGCCCAGGGTAGCGCGGGTTAACCCGGCTGACCGGGCAGGCGGTGGTGCAAACGGTGCATTTAATGCAGTGTTCAAAACGCGTGTCGTTCATGACTCACCTCCGGCAAGCTCGCCGATTAACCTTGCGGCGTGCAGCGCGGTGACCGCGCAGACGCCGCCGCCGCATCCCAGCGCGATGGCATCAAAACCGCCAAGAATAGAACCTACGGCGAACAGATTCTCCAGCGTCTGCCCCTGAAGCTGCGGACGCAGGGCCGCATCGGTTTTCAGGCCGAAACGCTGCCAGGGCTGGGAAGCAAAAAAGTCCTGCTGATACCAGCGCTCGCGCGGTAGCGTCTGCTGCAGATCAAGGCCAAGAATAGGCTCGCGCACGCCGCTGCGTTCGGCGACCAGCCCATTGCTGAAAAAGCTGCCGCTGGCCAGCACCGCGAAGCGCGGGCGCAGCGGGATATCGCCGTGGTTGCGCGTCCAGATAGCGTTAACGATACCGTTCTGCTGGCTAATATTGATGACTTCGTCGCCGGTAAGCCAGGTGCCGCCGCCGCGGATAAAATGCCGCTGGAGCTGGGCGTGCAGGCGCATCCCCGGCACCGACGGCGGCAGCGTAGGCAGCAGGCGCAGCGGGCAGGGAAGGCGCTGCTGTAGCCACTGATACAGACGATCGTCGGCGAGGCCGAAGCAGGCGGGCATGATAATGAAACGGTGCCGCTGCGCCAGCGGACGCAGCGCCGCCAGCAGCGCCGGCCACTGTGTTTCATCGTCCAGACGGCGGGCGATATTGGCGGCGCGAAATTCGGATGGGCTATCGCGTAGAACATCAAGGAGCGGTAAATCTATCTCCTGCGCTTCGGCGTGAACGCCATGCTGGTTCAGCGAGGCGGCGGCAAGATGCGGCTGGAAGTCGCCGAATCCGCTGATGCCGACCACGCAGACGCCGTTGGCGGGCAGCGGCGCGGTGGCAATCTCCTGCGGCGAAAGCCAGGCCGCGCGTAAGGTTCCCAGCGGCGTCACGCGCAGATGCGGCTGGCTGGCCTCACCCTGCATAGCGATACCGCAGTCGGCAAACAGAGCCTGCGCCTGGCTGGCGTAACCCATTACCCGTTCGGCGCCGAGTCTGGCATAAGGATGCTCGGGAAGCTGGCGGGCCAGCTGGCCGATGCCGTGAGCAACATCGGTGACGGTTTCGCCATTCGGCAACGTCGAGAGCAGATCCAGCGAGGCGGAAGAGAAGTGCAGGGCGCTTTGGCCGCGGCTGATAATCACGCTGCGCAGGCCGCGCTGATTGAGCGCCAGCCCGCAGAGCAGCCCGGCAAGGCCGCCGCCGATAATGGCGCAATCAAACTTCATCCTGATGCTCCTTTTGTAATCCGCACAGGCCGAGATAGACCCAGCGGGTGAACTCGCTTTCGCGCAGCGCGTCTCCCCAGGCCACCGGCTGGACGCCTTTCCAGCGCTCGTTCAGAAATTCAGACAGCTGGGTAAGGGAGCGCGCGGAGGTGGTGACGTTAAAACGCGCGAGCAGCCCGGCGGCCCGGCAGGCGCACAGCTCGCCCTGACAGGTGCCCATGCCGACGCGGGTGCGCCGGCGCAGGTCGAGCAGGTTTTTTACCGCCAGATTTTCGACCGCGTACTGAACCTCGCCGGCGGTGACCGCTTCGCACTCGCAGACCAGACTGCGGTGCTGGCGGCTATCGCCAAGCCAGGCGGGGGTACGATCGCCGTGGCGATAAATGGCCGACCCGCGCAGCGATGCTGGTAAAGCGATGATTTTGCGTAACGTGGTTTCCGTCGGCTCCTGCGAGCCGGGAAGCGGCGCATCGGCGGTTGTACAGGGGGCGGTATTGCCGAGCTTGCGGCATACCGCATCCGTAGCCCATTCCGCCATCAGGCGGTAGGTCATCAGCTTACCGCCGGTGATGGTGATAAAACCTTCCATGCCGTCGCGCTGGGCGTGGTCGAGCAGCACGATGCCGCGGCTGACGCTGCGTCCACTGGGATCGTCATCGCTGGCGACCAGCGGACGTACGCCGGAGTAGGCGCGCAGTATCCGGGTCCGCCCCATGATCGGCGCCAGCTTTTCCCCCTCGCGTAGTAGCGTATCGACTTCCCCGGCCGTCACCCGGTTGTCGTCAATTTCGTCATAGGGAATGTGCATCGAGGTGGTGCCAATCAGCGAAATGGTATCGCCGGGTACCAGGATATCGGCGTCAGCCGGTTTGCGGCAGCGGTTGATAACCTGACGGTTAATGCGGTGGTCGAGGATCAGCAGCGATCCTTTTGCCGGAAACATCGCGATGCGCAGGTCGGCATACTCTGCGATACGCTGCCCCCAGATCCCGGCGGCGTTGACCACCACCTGCGCGCGCAGGCTGAGCGGTTCACGGCGCTGACGATCGTAGAGCGCTACCCCCTGGACGCGATCGCCCTCGCGCAGCAGGCCGGTGACTTCGCAGCCGGTGAGGATCGTGGCGCCATGTTCGCGGGCATCGAGCATATTCGCGGCGGTGAGGCGGAACGGATCGACGGTGCCGTCCGGTACCTGCACGGCGCCAAGCAGCGCGGGATTCACGGCAGGCTCCAGGCGCAGCGTTTCGGCGGGCGTCAGAGGCTGGGCTTCAATACCCGCCTGCTGGCAGGCGGTGATAAAGGTGTGCTGATACGCCGGGTCATCTTCCGGCAGGGTAATAAAGAGTCCGCTGGTGGGCTCAATGCAGTGGCGGGCGATACGGCGTAAGATGCGGTTTTCGCTGATGCACTCGCGCGCCGATTCGCTATCGGTGACCGCATAGCGCGCGCCGCTGTGCAGCAGGCCGTGGTTACGCCCGGTCGCGCCGGTGGCGATATCGTAGCGCTCAACCAGCGCCGCCTTCAGCCCGCGCAGCGCGCAGTCGCGCGCGATCCCGGCGCCGGTTGCGCCGCCGCCAATAATAATGACGTCATATTCACGACTATCGGCCATCTCCCTGTCCTCTGTGTTCGTTTTACATCATTTAGCCATATCGATAGCGTTTAATGTTTGATTTCGAGCATATTTGCGCGTAATTCGAGCATTTGTTGTGACTTTGCGCGCATATTGGAAAGCATTGTCATATTTCTGTAACAAAGTGTGCGACATTTCACAGTATTAGATTTACGCTTTGCCTACTATCGCGACCAAATTAGAAGTCAGTGAATAAATTACGTTTTTTTGCGTCGACGTCAGAAAAACAGCAATGGCCACGGAGGCTGATATGTTAAGTATATTTAAACCCGCAGCGCATAAGGCGCGTTTGCCAACGGCGGAAATCGATCCGTTATATCGTCGATTACGTTGGCAGATCTTTATTGGTATCTTCTTCGGATATGCCGCTTACTATCTGGTTCGTAAGAACTTTGCTTTGGCTATGCCTTATCTTATCGAACAGGGATTCTCCCGTGGCGATCTCGGCTTTGCGCTTTCCGGTATCTCCATCGCCTACGGATTTTCGAAATTCATCATGGGCTCGGTCTCAGATCGTTCGAATCCGCGCATTTTTTTACCGGCAGGGCTGATCCTGGCCGCGCTGGTGATGCTGGTCATGGGCTTCGTCCCCTGGGCGACCTCCAGCATTATGGTGATGTTCGTGCTGCTGTTCCTGTGCGGCTGGTTCCAGGGGATGGGCTGGCCGCCGTGCGGGCGCACGATGGTGCACTGGTGGTCGCAAAAAGAGCGCGGCGGTATTGTGTCGGTATGGAACTGCGCGCATAACGTCGGCGGCGGGATCCCGCCGCTGCTGTTTCTGCTGGGGATGGCGTGGTTTAACGACTGGCACGCGGCGCTGTATATGCCAGCTTTCGGCGCGATCCTGCTGGCGATTTTCGCCTTCGCGATGATGCGCGATACCCCGCAGTCCTGCGGCCTGCCGCCGATCGAAGAGTATAAAAACGATTATCCCGACGACTATAGCGAGAAACACGAAGAAGAGCTGACCGCAAAGCAGATCTTTATGCAGTACATCCTGCCGAACAAGCTGCTGTGGTACATCGCCGTCGCTAACGTGTTTGTCTATCTGCTGCGCTACGGCATCCTCGACTGGTCGCCGACCTATCTGAAGGAGGTTAAGCACTTCGCGCTGGATAAATCATCCTGGGCCTACTTCCTTTATGAATACGCGGGGATCCCGGGCACCCTGCTGTGCGGCTGGATGTCGGATAAAGTATTTAAAGGCAACCGCGGCGCGACCGGCGTCTTCTTTATGACCCTGGTCACCATCGCCACCGTCGTTTACTGGCTGAACCCGCCGGGTAATCCGGGCGTGGATATGGCCTGCATGATCATCATCGGCTTCCTGATTTATGGCCCGGTGATGCTGATTGGCCTCCATGCGCTGGAGCTGGCGCCGAAAAAAGCCGCCGGCACCGCCGCGGGCTTCACCGGCCTGTTCGGCTATCTCGGCGGCTCGGTAGCCGCGAGCGCTATCGTTGGCTACACCGTCGATTTCTTCGGCTGGGACGGCGGCTTTATGGTGATGATCGGCGGCAGCGTGCTGGCTGTCCTGCTGTTGATTATCGTGATGCTGGGTGAACGACGTCATCACCAGCAGATGAAACAAGGCTAAGGAGCGGCGATGAAAAGTCAATTAACCGCTCTGATGAGCGGCATGGTGCTGGCCGCTACCGCGCTCTCTTTCAGCGCCGTCGCGGGGGAGAAAATCGTTATCGCCCACCGCGGCGCCAGCGGCTATCTGCCGGAACATACCCTCCCGGCGAAAGCGATGGCGTATGCTCAGGGGGCCGATTACCTTGAGCAAGATCTGGTGATGACTAAAGACGACCGGCTGGTGGTGCTGCATGACCACTATCTGGACCGGGTGACCGACGTGGCGCAGCGTTTCCCGCAGCGGGCACGTAAGGATGGCCGCTTCTACGCCATCGACTTTACGCTCGCCGAGATAAAGTCGCTGAAGTTTACCGAAGGGTTTGAGCCGAAAGATGGCAAGAACGTGCAAACTTATCCGGGCCGTTTCCCGATGGGGAAGTCTGATTTCCGTATTCATACCTTTGAAGAGGAGATTGAGTTTGTGCAGGGGTTGAATCACTCAACCGGCAAAAACATCGGCATCTACCCGGAAATCAAAGCGCCGTGGTTCCATCATCAGGAAGGTAAGGATATTGCCGCCAGTACGCTTAAAGTGCTGAAAGAGTATGGCTATACCCGCAAGCAGGATAAGGTCTATCTGCAGTGCTTTGACGCGGATGAGCTGAAACGTATTAAACACGAGCTGGAGCCGAAGATGGGGATGGATCTCAATCTGGTGCAGCTTATCGCCTATACCGACTGGAATGAAACCCAGCAGCGGCAGGCCGACGGCAAATGGGTGAACTACAGCTATGACTGGATGTTCAAACCGGGGGCGATGGCGCAGATCGCGCAGTACGCTGACGGCATTGGTCCGGACTACCATATGCTGGTGGCCGAAGGCTCGAAGCCGGGTGATGTGAAGCTGACGGCTATGGTCAAAGAAGCTCACGCCAGCCATATGCAGGTCCATCCGTATACGGTCCGTGCCGATCAATTGCCGGAGTACGCAACCGACGTCAATCAGCTCTACAACGTGCTGTATCGCCAGGCGGACGTCGACGGCCTGTTTACTGATTTCCCGGATAAAGCGGTGCAGTTCCTGAACGCGAAGCAGTAAAAAGCCGGGCTTACCCGGCCTGTGAACGGCAGTTTTGTCGGTCGGGTAAGCGTTACGCCAGCCGACAAAACTTACATCTCAATTTCGATATCGCCTTTCGCCCGGCAGCAGCAGGGCAAAATCTCTCCCGGCTGGACAAACGCCAGCGGCTCGGTGAGCCAGTCAACCTGGCCCGAAACCAGCCGTAGACGGCAGGAGCCGCAGTAGCCTTCGCGGCACTGATACTCCACGTCGATATTGTGCGATTCCAGAGCCGCCAGCAGGGAGGGATGTTCATCCTGACACTCAAGGCGAGTGTCAGAAATCTTCAAAAAAATGCGTTTCATCAGAGCTGGAAGTTGCTCAGATCGTCGGCGTCGACTTCGGAATCGATCTGTCCGACGAGGTAAGAACTGACTTCCACTTCCTGCGGCGCCACCTGCACGTTATCGGACACCAGCCAGGTGTTGATCCACGGGATCGGGTTGGAGCGGGTCTGGAACGGCAGATCGAGACCCACCGCCTGCATGCGGATGTTGGTAATGTACTCAACGTACTGGCAGAGAATATCTTTATTCAGGCCGATCATCGAGCCGTCGCGGAACAGATAATCCGCCCACTCTTTTTCCTGCTGCGCCGCCTGCACGAACAGGTCGTAGCACGCCTGTTTGCACTCTTCGGCGATTGAAGCCATCTCCGGATCGTCGACGCCGGAACGCAGCAGGTTCAGCATGTGCTGAGTACCGGTCAGGTGCAGCGCTTCATCGCGGGCGATCAGACGGATAATCTTGGCGTTACCTTCCATCAGCTTGCGCTCGGCAAAGGCGAAGGAGCAGGCGAAGCTGACGTAAAAACGGATGGCTTCCAGCGCGTTCACGCTCATCAGGCACAGGTAGAGTTTCTTTTTCAGCTCGCGCAGGTTCACGGTGATGGTTTTACCGTTCACGCTGTGGGTGCCTTCGCCCAGCAGATGCCAGTAGCTGGTCAGCTCAATCAATTCATCGTAATAGCTGGAAATCCCTTCCGCGCGTTTCTGAATCTGCTCGTTGGTGACGATATCGTCAAACACCATCGCCGGATCGTTAACGATATTGCGGATGATATGGGTGTAGGAGCGCGAGTGAATGGTCTCTGAGAACGCCCAGGTTTCAACCCAGGTTTCCAGCTCCGGAATTGAAATCAGCGGCAGCAGGGCGACGTTCGGGCTGCGTCCCTGGATCGAGTCGAGCAGCGTCTGATATTTCAGGTTGCTGATAAAAATGTGTTTTTCGTGTTCCGGCAGCGCCTGGTAGTCGATGCGGTCGCGGGAAACGTCAACTTCTTCCGGACGCCAGAAGAAGGAGAGCTGTTTTTCAATCAGCTTTTCGAAGATGTCATATTTTTGCTGATCGTAGCGGGCGACGTTCACCGGCTGACCAAAAAACATCGGCTCAAGCAGCTGATCGTTTTTGGTCTGAGAAAAAGTGGTATATGCCATGAGTGGGGATCCTGTCCTGGAATTACAAGCCGGGTGGCGCTTCGCTAACCCGGCCTACAATATACCGTAGGCCCGGCAAGCGACGCGCCGCCGGGCAATATTATCAAATCTTACATGCGCCGCTTTCGCAGCCGTCGTCCTGGATGGACGGCGCCAGATCGTCCTGGGCATCTTCCGCGCCATCGCGAGTGTTGTGATAGTACAGCGTTTTGACGCCGAACTTATAGGCGTTGAGCAAGTCTTTCAGCAATTGCTGCATCGGCACTTTACCTGACGGGAAGCGGGTCGGGTCGTAGTTGGTGTTGGCGGAAATCGACTGGTCGATAAACTTCTGCATAATACCGACCAGCTGCAAGTAACCGTCGTTGTTCGGCATTTCCCACAGCAGCTCGTAGCCGTTCTGCAGTTTTTCGTAATCCGGCACCACCTGGCGCAGGATCCCGTCTTTCGACGCTTTGATGCTGACGTGGCCGCGCGGCGGCTCAATGCCGTTGGTGGCGTTGGAGATCTGCGAAGAGGTCTCGGACGGCATCAGCGCGGAGAGCGTGGAGTTACGCAGGCCGTGCGTTTTGATCGATTCGCGCAACGCTTCCCAGTCGTAATGCAGGGATTCATTGACGATCGCATCCAGGTCTTTTTTATAGGTATCGATCGGCAGAATGCCTTTGGCATAGGTGGTTTCGTTAAACCACGGGCACGCGCCCTGCTCGATAGCCAGTTCGTTAGAGGCTTTCAGCAGGTAGTACTGAATCGCTTCGAACGTTTTATGCGTCAGGTTGTTGGCGCTGCCGTCGGAGTAGCGTTTACCGTGCTTCGCCAGATAGTAGGCAAAGTTGATTACGCCAATGCCCAGCGTACGACGGCCCATGGCGCCGCGTTTGGCTGCCGGGATCGGGTAGTCCTGATAATCCAGCAGGGCATCCAGCGCGCGAACCGCCAGCACCGCCAGTTCTTCCAGCTCATCAAGGCTATCGATAACGCCGAGGTTGAAAGCGGAGAGGGTGCACAGCGCAATTTCACCGTTTTCGTCGTTCACATCTTCCAGCGGCTTGGTCGGCAGGGCGATTTCCAGGCACAGGTTGGACTGGCGCACCGGCGCGACCACCGGGTCAAACGGGCTGTGGGTGTTGCAGTGGTCGACGTTCTGGATGTAGATACGGCCGGTGGAGGCGCGCTCCTGCATCATCAGCGAGAACAGCTCTACCGCTTTAATGCGCTGCTTGCGAATGCTGTCGTCCTGCTCGTATTTGGTGTACAGGCGCTCAAACTCGTCCTGATCGGCGAAGAACGCATCGTACAGGCCCGGGACGTCTGACGGGCTGAACAGGGTGATATCGCCGCCTTTCAGCAGACGGGTGTACATCAGCTTGTTGATCTGTACGCCGTAGTCCATGTGACGAACGCGGTTGGCATCGGTGCCACGGTTATTTTTCAGCACCAGCAGACTTTCGACTTCCAGATGCCACATCGGGTAGAAGAGGGTCGCCGCACCGCCGCGCACGCCGCCCTGCGAGCAGGATTTCACTGCGGTCTGGAAGTGCTTATAGAACGGAATACAGCCGGTGTGGAACGCTTCACCGCCGCGAATCGGGCTACCCAGCGCGCGGATGCGACCGGCGTTGATGCCGATACCGGCGCGCTGAGAGACGTATTTAACAATGGCGCTGGAGGTGGCGTTAATCGAATCCAGGCTGTCGCCGCACTCGATCAGCACGCAGGAGCTGAACTGGCGGGTCGGGGTGCGCACGCCGGACATAATCGGCGTCGGCAGGGAGATTTTAAACGTCGACACCGCGTCATAGAAACGCTTGATGTAGTCCAGACGCGTCTCGCGCGGGTAGTTGGAGAACAGGCACGCGGCGACCAGAATGTACAGGAACTGGGCGCTTTCATAGATCTCGCCGGTGACGCGGTTCTGCACCAGATATTTGCCTTCGAGCTGCTTAACCGCCGCGTAGGAGAAGGTCATATCGCGATCGTGCTCGATGAACGAATCCATCTGCTTGAACTCTTCTTCCGTGTAGTCTTCCAGCAGATGAGTATCGTATTTGCCGTTTTTCACCATTTTCGACACGTGGTCGAACAGCGCTGGCGGCTCAAACTGGCCGTAGGCTTTTTTACGCAGGTGGAAAATCGCCAGGCGGGCGGCAAGATACTGGTAATCCGGGGCGTCGCGGGAAATAAGGTCCGCGGCGGCTTTGATAATGGTTTCGTGAATGTCGGCGGTTTTGATGCCGTCATAGAACTGAATGTGGGAACGCAGTTCTACCTGGGAGATGGAAACGTTATTCAGTCCTTCTGCCGCCCAATCCAGCACGCGGTGGATTTTATCGAGATTGATGCGCTCGGTGCTACCGTCGCGCTTTGTCACCAGCAGACTCTGATTCATGTGGATTATACCTGTCCGTGAAAGAAAATATCCCCCACTTATCCACAGATCGCCGTTGTGACTAACTCTGTGGATAAATACTATATGTAGGGGGTTGTCGATAAAAGAAACGCTATATGGTGAGTATTCTAGTAAGGATTCTTTTGAGTACAAGAGTTGATTTTGAGGTTAAATTGAGGTTGCGGAAGGGTAATAATCGCCAAGTCCACGCCACATAAGGCCTGGAGAAGATGTCAATAAATCAGAAAAAAAAATGAAAATTTGATCGAGTGCTGATTTCTTCATCGGAAGAAAAAATCACGCGGCTTGATGCCGCGCAATCATCATAGGAAATACAGCTGACGTTATGCTTTTTTCGCCGTTGTATGCAACATATAGTTAACATCAACCCCTGGCGCCAGCTTGAAGGTATTGGTCAACGGATTGTAGTGGAGACCGGTAATATGCTGCTCTTTCAGAATAGTCTCATCAACCCAGCCGATCAGCTCCGCCGGTTTAATGAATTTCTTCACGTCATGGGTACCTTTTGGCACCATCTTCATAACGTATTCGGCGCCCACGACCGCCATCAGCCACGCTTTACCGTTACGGTTAATAGTCGAGAAGAAGACCTGGCCGCCGGGTTTGACCAGCCGCGCGCAGGCGTGGACCACCGACTGCGGGTCCGGGACGTGCTCCAGCATCTCCATGCAGGTGACGACGTCATACTGCCGGGCATGCTTCGCCGCGTGCTCTTCAACGGTTTCCTGGACGTATTCGACCTGAATACCGCTCTCCAGGGCATGCAGCCTGGCCACCTGTAGCGGTTCGAAACCCATATCCAGACCGGTCACCGTTGCGCCTTCTCGAGCCATGCTTTCAGCCAGAATGCCGCCGCCGCAGCCGACATCGAGCACCTTTTTGCCAAACAGGCCGCCGGAGCGCTCCGCGATATAGCCAAGACGTAGAGGGTTGATGCGATGTAACGGCTTGAATTCGCCTTCTAAATCCCACCAGCGCGAGGCGACGGCTTCAAATTTAGCGATTTCATTATGATCAACATTGTGGGCCACCGACGGTTTTTCGGCATTCATGGGCGCTTTTACTCCTGTTCAGTTCAGACCCGCGAGTATATCAGGCCTCAGGGATGAATAAACCGTCTATCCCTGTCGCCTTCCGCCGCGCGAAAATCATTGGGTATAGGTTTACCCGTATCACTACGGGTGTGTTATAATTTGCGACCTTTGAATCCGGGATACAGTAGAGGGATAGCGGTTAGATGAGCGACCTTGCGAGAGAAATTACACCGGTCAACATTGAGGAAGAGCTGAAGAGCTCGTATCTGGATTACGCGATGTCGGTCATTGTTGGCCGTGCGCTGCCGGATGTCCGAGATGGCCTGAAGCCGGTACACCGTCGCGTACTATACGCCATGAACGTATTGGGCAATGACTGGAACAAAGCCTATAAAAAATCTGCCCGTGTCGTTGGTGACGTAATCGGTAAATACCACCCTCATGGTGATACTGCCGTGTATGACACCATTGTACGTATGGCGCAGCCATTCTCCCTGCGTTACATGCTGGTAGATGGCCAGGGTAACTTCGGTTCTGTCGACGGCGACTCCGCCGCAGCGATGCGTTATACGGAAATCCGTATGTCGAAGATCGCCCATGAACTGATGGCCGACCTGGAAAAAGAGACGGTGGATTTCGTCGATAACTATGACGGCACGGAAAAGATCCCTGACGTTATGCCGACCAAAATCCCGAACCTGTTAGTCAACGGTTCGTCCGGTATCGCGGTAGGTATGGCGACCAACATTCCGCCGCACAACCTGACCGAAGTGATCAACGGCTGTCTGGCCTACGTTGAAAACGAAGACATCAGCATTGAAGGGCTGATGGAACATATTCCGGGCCCGGACTTCCCGACCGCCGCGATCATCAACGGTCGCCGCGGCATTGAAGAGGCCTATCGTACCGGTCGCGGTAAAGTGTACATTCGCGCCCGCGCGGAAGTGGAAGCTGACGCGAAAACCGGTCGCGAAACCATCATCGTGCATGAAATTCCGTATCAGGTGAACAAAGCGCGCCTGATTGAGAAAATCGCTGAGCTGGTCAAAGACAAACGCGTCGAAGGCATCAGCGCGCTGCGCGACGAGTCTGATAAAGACGGCATGCGTATCGTGATTGAAGTGAAGCGCGATGCGGTGGGTGAGGTGGTGCTTAACAACCTCTATTCGCAGACTCAGCTGCAGGTCTCCTTCGGTATCAACATGGTTGCCCTGCACCATGGTCAGCCGAAGATCATGAACCTGAAAGAAATTATTGCCGCGTTCGTGCGCCACCGCCGCGAAGTGGTGACCCGCCGTACGATTTTCGAACTGCGTAAAGCCCGCGATCGCGCGCACATCCTTGAAGCGCTGGCGATTGCCCTGGCCAACATCGATCCGATTATTGAGCTGATTCGCCGCGCGCCGACGCCGGCGGAAGCGAAAGCTGGCTTAATCGCCCGTTCATGGGATCTGGGCAACGTTTCCGCGATGCTGGAACGCGCAGGCGATGACGCCGCGCGTCCGGAATGGCTGGAACCTGAATTCGGCGTGCGCGACGGCCAGTACTACCTGACCGAACAGCAGGCACAGGCGATTCTGGATCTGCGTTTGCAGAAACTGACCGGCCTTGAGCATGAAAAACTGCTCGACGAATACAAAGAGCTGCTGGAACAGATTGCGGAACTGCTGCATATTCTGGGCAGCGCCGATCGCCTGATGGAAGTTATCCGCGAAGAGCTGGAGCTGGTCCGTGAACAGTTCGGCGACGCGCGCCGTACCGAGATCACCGCTAACAGCGCCGATATCAACATCGAAGACCTGATCAACCAGGAAGATGTTGTCGTGACCCTTTCGCATCAGGGCTACGTGAAGTATCAGCCGTTAACCGACTACGAAGCGCAGCGTCGCGGCGGTAAAGGCAAATCTGCGGCGCGTATCAAAGAAGAAGACTTTATCGACCGTCTGCTGGTGGCCAACACCCACGACACGATCCTCTGCTTCTCCAGCCGCGGTCGTCTCTACTGGATGAAAGTGTATCAGCTGCCGGAAGCCAGCCGCGGCGCGCGCGGTCGTCCGATCGTCAACCTGCTGCCGCTGGAAGCCAACGAGCGCATCACCGCGATCCTGCCGGTCCGCGAATACGAAGAGGGCGTGAACGTCTTTATGGCCACCGCCAGCGGTACCGTGAAGAAAACGGCGCTGACCGAATTCAGCCGTCCGCGTTCCGCCGGTATTATCGCGGTTAACCTTAACGAAGGCGACGAACTGATAGGCGTCGATCTGACCTCCGGTCAGGACGAAGTCATGCTGTTCTCCGCCGCCGGTAAAGTGGTGCGCTTTAAAGAGGACGCCGTCCGCGCGATGGGCCGTACCGCCACCGGCGTGCGCGGCATCAAGCTGGCCGGCGATGACAAGGTGGTCTCGCTGATCGTTCCGCGCGGCGAAGGCGCCATCCTGACCGTCACGCAGAACGGCTACGGTAAACGTACCGCGGCGGAAGAGTATCCCACCAAGTCGCGTGCGACCCAGGGCGTTATCTCTATCAAAGTCACCGAACGCAACGGTTCCGTTGTGGGCGCGGTGCAGGTAGATGACTGCGACCAGATTATGATGATCACCGATGCGGGCACGCTGGTACGAACCCGCGTTTCTGAAGTGAGCATTGTCGGTCGTAACACTCAGGGCGTGATTCTGATCCGCACCGCGGAAGATGAAAACGTGGTTGGCCTGCAGCGCGTTGCTGAGCCGGTTGATGACGAAGAGCTGGATGCCATCGACGGCAGCGCGGCGGAAGGCGATGAGGATATCGCGCCGGAAGCGGATACCGACGATGATATTGCCGAAGACGAAGAGTAATTCTCTGCGGTAATTGTTCTGAAAGGGTCGGGGCTATCCCCGACCCTTTTTGTTTTCCCGTTGCGGGACCGTTGTTTTATCGTTACCTTAACGCCATTCTGTTGAGCCCCTGACGGCCGAGCATCGCCACATTGAAATATCTAGCTTCTTTCCATAACACGTTAAAGGTTTCACGCTATCTGTTCAGAGCGCTGGCGGTACTGCTGTGGGTGCTGGTCGCTTTTGTGTCGGTGTTTTACATCGTCAACGCTTTGCACGATCGCGAATCGGAAATTCGCCAGGAATTTAACCTCAATGCCGATCAGGCGCAGCGCTATATCCAACGTACGGCCGACGTGATCAAAGAGCTGAAGTACGTTGCGGGCAACCGGCCGATGGACGGCGGCGAAGGCGGCGATACGCCGGTTCAGCGCGGCGATATCGCGATACCTAATTTTGAACCGCTCTACCCGGATTCCGACTGCGCGCTGATGAGTACGACCTGGCGTAATTCGCTACAGTCACTGGCGTGGTTTATGCGCTACTGGCGCGACAATTTCTCAACGGCCTACGACCTCAATCGTATTTTTTTGATTGGCAGCGACAATCTGTGTATGGCCAACTTTGGCCTGCGTGATATTCCGCTGGAGCGGGACCATGCGTTAAAAGTACTGCATCAGCGGATTGAGCAGTATCGCGACGCTCCGCAAAACGAGCGCGGTAACAATCTGTTCTGGATAAGCCAGGGCGTGCGTCCGGGCGTGGGCTATTTCTATGCGCTGACCCCAATCTATGTGGCGAATCGCCTGCAGGCGATGCTCGGCGTTGAGCAAACCATCCGTATGGAAAGCTTCTTTACCCCCGGCAGTCTGCCGATGAACGTCACTATCCTCGACGATAACGGTCAGTCGCTGATTTCGCTTGCCGGGTCGGACAGCAATATTAAACCGGATGCGAAGTGGATGCAGGAGCGTTTGTGGTTCGGCTATACCGCCGGTTTTCGCGAGCTGGCGATGAAAAAAAACCTGCCGCCATCATCCCTGAGCATTGTCTATTCGGTGCCGGTGGATCAGGTGCTGGAACGCATCCGGATGCTGATACTGAACGCCGTGGTGCTCAATCTGCTGACCGGCGTCCTCCTTTTTGTCCTCGCCCGCATGTATGAACGGCGGATTTTTATTCCGGCAGAAAATGACGCCCAGCGGCTGGAAGAGCATGAGCAGTTCAACCGAAAAATTGTTGCCTCCGCGCCGGTGGGGATCTGTATTTTACGTACGCTCGACGGCACCAACATCCTGAGTAACGAGCTGGCGCATAACTATCTCAACATGTTAACCCACGAGGACAGGCAGCGGCTGACGCAAATTATCTGCGGCCAGCAGGTGAACTTTGTCGATGTGCTGACCAGCAATAACACCAACCTGCAAATCAGCTTTGTCCACTCGCGCTACCGTAATGAGAATGTGGCGATTTGCGTGCTGGTGGATGTCTCGGCGCGCGTCAAAATGGAGGAGTCGCTGCAGGAGATGGCCCAGGCCGCAGAGCAGGCCAGCCAGTCGAAATCAATGTTCCTCGCCACCGTTAGTCACGAACTGCGCACGCCGCTGTACGGAATTATCGGTAACCTTGATTTATTGCAGACCAAAGAGCTGCCGAAGGGCGTCGATCGCCTGGTGACGGCGATGAACAACTCTTCCAGCCTGCTGCTGAAAATTATTAGCGATATTCTCGACTTCTCAAAAATTGAGTCCGAGCAGCTCAAAATTGAGCCGCGGGAGTTTTCGCCGCGCGAGGTCATGAACCATATTTCCGCCAACTATCTGCCGCTGGTGGTGCGTAAGCAGCTGGGGCTGTACTGCTTTATTGAGCCTGACGTACCGCAGCTGATGTCCGGCGATCCCATGCGCCTGCAGCAGGTTATTTCCAACCTGCTAAGTAATGCGATTAAGTTTACCGATACCGGCTGCATTATTCTGCACGTGGAACGGGCGGGCGACTATCTGCAAATCAGCGTCAGAGACACCGGGGAGGGGATCCCGGCGAAAGAGGTGGTACGCCTGTTCGATCCGTTCTTCCAGGTCGGCACCGGCGTGCAGCGCAACTTCCAGGGGACGGGACTCGGTCTGGCGATCTGTGAAAAGCTTATCAGCATGATGGATGGCGATATTGCCGTTGAAACCGAGCCCGGGATGGGCAGCCGGTTCACCATTCGTATCCCACTGTATGGCGTACAAAATACGCCGCCGCTGCTGATTGACGGCCTGGCTGAAAAATGCTGCTGGCTGGCGATTGATAATAGCTCGCTGGCGCTGTTCGTTGAGCAGCTGCTGAATTACCACGGTATCCCGGTCCGCCGCTATGCGGGGCAAGCGCCGGGAGCGGAAGATATTTTATTGACCGATAGCGAGGCGCGTGAAGCCTGGCCCGGCGGTGCGATGGTGATCTTCTGTCGACGCCATATCGGTATTCCGCAGGAGCGGGCGCCCGGCGAATGGCTGCATAGCGTGGCCACGCCGCATGAACTGCTGCCGCTGCTGGGACGCATCTTCCATATCGCCGTGGCCAGCGCGGAAAACGGGCCCGCGCTATCCGCGGCGGATGCGCAAACCACCAGCAATGATGACATGATGATCCTGGTGGTGGACGATCATCCCATTAACCGACGTCTGCTGGCCGATCAGCTGGGATCGCTGGGCTATCAGTGCGTAACGGCAAATGATGGGGTCGATGCGCTGAATGTTCTGAGCAAGCAGCATATTGATATCGTGCTTAGCGACGTCAACATGCCGAATATGGATGGCTATCGCCTGACCCAGCGCATACGCCAGCTGGGACTCACGCTGCCGGTGATCGGGGTCACCGCCAACGCCCTGGCGGAAGAGAAGCAGCGCTGCCTGGAGTCGGGGATGGACAGCTGCCTTTCTAAGCCGGTGACTCTGGATATTATCAAGCAAACCCTGACGGTCTACGCCGCACGGGTACGTAAGGGAAGGGAGTAAGGCAGTTTCCCGGATAGCGCAGCGCTATCCGGGAAGGAAGACGTTAGTCTTTGTCCGTGGAGCTCAGGGAAACGGAAGAGAGGTAGTTCAGCAGGGCAATGTCGTTTTCCACGCCGAGCTTCATCATTGCCGATTTTTTCTGGCTACTGATGGTTTTGATACTGCGGTTGAGCTTTTTGGCAATCTCGGTGACCAGGAAGCCTTCGGCGAACAGACGCAGTACTTCACTCTCTTTAGGCGACAAACGTTTGTCGCCGTAACCGCCGGCGCTGATTTTTTCCAGCAGGCGCGAAACGCTTTCCGGGGTGAATTTTTTGCCTTTTTGCAGCGCGGCCAGCGCTTTAGGCAGATCGGTTGGCGCACCCTGTTTCAGGACGATCCCTTCGATGTCCAGATCCAGCACCGCGCTCAGGATCGCCGGGTTGTTATTCATTGTCAGGACAATGATGGACAGATCCGGGAAATGACGCTTGATGTATTTGATAAGCGTAATGCCATCGCCGTATTTATCACCGGGCATGGATAAATCGGTAATCAGGACGTGTGCGTCCAGCTTTGGCAGATTGTTGATTAAGGCCGTGGAGTCTTCAAACTCGCCAACAACGTTCACCCACTCAATTTGTTCAAGTGACTTACGAATACCGAACAGTACGATCGGATGGTCATCGGCAATAATTACGTTCATATTGTTCATGTATTAGGCTACCTTGCTACAGCAAGCTCTTGACGTAAACGTCAATGTCGCTGATATATTTTTCTATGCCTTGCGCATCTTTTTCACGAATCAGATGCTCAAGCGTTTCACATAACTGCTTGCCGGGTACCAGATTTAGCATAGCAAACGCCCCTTTGAGGCGGTGAGCGGTCTGCGCCAGCGCGGCGAAATCGCCTGTTGCCCGTTCATTATACAGCCTCTTAACATCATCTGGTACCGTGTCAGCAAACAGCGTGTAATAGCCGCTGGCATGCAGTTCGGCGTTACTTTCGCTACCGGCAGAGGAAGGGTGCTCCTCTTCCTCTGCAAGCTGCTGCTCAATCAGCTGGAGGATAGCTTCCTGCATCGCAGCGCTGATATTAAAATTCACGCGGAGCTGACCAGGACCAATCTTATGAACCCGGACCTCATCATCGCTTAAAAGCAAGCCCGAAGCAGTAAGATTAGACGGATTATCCGTTAAAAAGAGATCATATTGTTGACTTGTGATTCTGTCATCCGGCGTGATGCAGGTGGCCCCCCAGCTTTCAAGCTGGCGGGTGACGATACGGCGGACTTCATTGGCCGTCACATCAAGCAGTATCACGACCTCATCGAGCAGATGTTCCCCTGAATCACTCTCCTCTGCGCTGGCGGCCATTTTTAGATGCAGGGAGTAGCGGGTGCCCAGCGACTCGCGCGCTTTGATATTGAGCTGCCCGCCTAGCTTGCGGGTCAGGCGATCGCAGAGCCAGAAGGTGAGGGCATTGGCTTTACCGTAAAGGTCTGCCTGCGTCTCGTTGAGGAACGGGAAGTGCATATTGTCGATTTCGTTCGCCGAAACGCCGTTGCCGGTATCCAGAATACGGAAGGTCAGGCGGTCATCCGCTGATTCATCTTTACTCACTTCCAGGGTGATTTTGCCAATAGGCGTGGTGGTAACCGAGTATCGGATGAGCAGTAAAAGGGTGCGGCGCAGGGCGTCGCGATCGCCGTAGCGTTGCTCATTGGCCGGCAGCGCGTTGTTAATCAGCAGTTGAAGACCTTTACGTTTGATGATGGGCAGGACTTCAGGCACCACTTCATCTATCAATTCCTGAATGGAGAACAGACCCTGTGCGCTCTTCCAGCTATCGCTCTCCAGCAGGTTTGCCAGCTGTATTTCATCGACCAGCTGGACCAGTTCATCCGCATGCTGGGCCAGCTTGCGGCTTTCGGCTATGCCGAGCGCCGCGGCTTCTTCCGCCAGCGTTTGCGCCGGCTGCTTCAGCGCCGTACCGATATGCTGCATAAAAGCAGTGCGGCCCAGCTGGTTTTTCTCATACAGGCGCTGGGCCTGCTTGAGCTTCTTATTCACCAGCACTTCACGGTCCTGATCGCGAATAATAAAGATTTGCGTACGCGGCGAAACCTGACTGCGGAACTGACGGATTTCATACAGTTCATTGTTCACCGTCGCTTGAATCACGCCCTGATGCTGATCGGCCATGTTAATGATGTTTTGCAGGTTCAGATGCGGCAGCAGATGATCGGCAATCGGATTGCTTATCACCGTACGGTTAGCGTCCTGATCGTGCACCAGCAGCCCTAGCGGCAGCAGGGAAACAATCTCTTCGTGAATGGCGCGCTGGGCGCGCAGCTCATTATTGGCTACCAAAGAGACCGCCGTTCCCACGATGCTTTTGCGGCCGCTGTAGTGACGGAAGGTGGTAAATCCGAACAGCGCCAGCGCCAGCAGACCAATGTTCAGCAACAGCGGCAGTAAGATACTCTGCAAGGACTCCAGAATCAGCTCGCTAAAGGGGACCATCCAGACCAGACGCATACCGGTGGTATTAATGGTGGTGAGAATTTCAATCTGCGGGCCGTTAAAGTTAATGCTGACGATGTCGGCGGCTTCTTTATCCGGATTGCTGTTGACGCTTTGCGACGGATCGGGCTCCAGCCGGAAGCTCTCCAGCGACATACTGGGAGGAATGAGATCGTTAATGGGCAGATCGAAGGCGACAACGGTCGCCAGGTGACCGGGCTGGTTGAATGTCGTGCGTAAAGTAAAGTAGTAGCCGTTTTGCCAGGCAAGGTGGCGCAGCGACGAAAAGGTCTCGCGTTCATCTAAGGTGTTGGCCTGAAGCAGCATTTCTGCCCGTCGTGATTCGACGACGCTGCTGATGGTCGACTCTTTGAAGCTGGAAGAGAGATCTTTTAAGGGCAGCGTTGAAACCAGAATCAGGCTGTTATCAAGCCCGTTCAGGTAATACATCGACCAGGGAATCGTCTCGGCGCCCCACAGGATATCGAGATAGTTGGAGATCTTTTGCGTCATTTCCAGCGTTGAGCCGTCATGCGAGCCAAAAATCAGCGCTTCCGTTTTGCGCCGGGGTTTCTCCAGGTAGTAAACATCCTGTTTTAATCGCGTTTCCTGGAGCCCTGTCTCTGAGGCTGAACTGGACGAGGTCGCGGCGATATTGTCATAAATCTGCCAGGTGGCGTAGCGCCAGGTATCGATGCGTTTATGTAAGTCGTAGCTGACATCGACCACCTGGTAGCTTTTGTCTTTTAGCCAGGTGTTAACGGCGCTTTGGATCATGACCCCCATCGTCGCCAGCAGGACGATGACCATGAGAATAAAGAAGCGAGTAATGTTGCCGGGTATCAGGGAAAATTTTTTCGGGGTCATCGTGTGAGAGTACGACTCATCAGTGTGTGTAAACGGACTGTTGCACCAAGTTAACCGGGGGCAGCGCAGATGCTACGAACAGTATAAAGGTTAACGTGCAAAATCCATACATCTGAATACCCTACAATGACTTTTTTGCCTTGAGATTTATCTCAAACCAATAAGGCGTACAAAGATGTACGCCCCGGTGGTTTTTGTACAATTATTTACGGATTCGAGAATGTAAATAGCACTAAATAACAAGAAATTATATAAATGACCCTGGGTTTAGCCGTAAGTTGTTTGATTAATAACCGTTATTTTTTTCGCGGCTAGCAGGGAATAATTAAAGATGTGTAAAGAAGGGTAAAAAAAACCGGATGCGAGGCATCCGGTTGAAATAGGGGTAAACAGACATTCAGAACTGAATGACGGTAATAAATAAAGTTAATGATGATAGCGGGATTAATTTTAGTCCCAGATGAGAATTTTGTTTTACCATTCAGTGCTATAGGTGTGTAACTGTGTAACTCGTTGACGTTTATTGATAATTTTTATTTTTTGATTATTAGTGCTTATTTTTATGAGCTTTTTGTGCGGAAAAAAAGTTCCCTTGCATTTACAAATTGAAACATCTTGTGGGTATTTTGAAACATCTTAGAAGTTTTAGTATCATATTCTTGTTGGATTATTCTGCATTTTGCAGCACAATGAAATAGCCGACTGATTAGAAGGGTAATCAGTAAGCAGTGGCAATAATAAAAGGCATATAACAAACAGAGGGTTAATAACATGAAAGTTAAAGTACTGTCCCTCCTGGTACCGGCACTGCTGGTAGCGGGCGCAGCGAATGCGGCTGAAGTCTATAACAAAGATGGCAACAAATTAGACCTGTACGGTAAAATCGACGGTCTGCACTATTTCTCTGACGACAAAGGCCAAGATGGCGACCAGACCTACATGCGTCTGGGCATCAAAGGCGAAACCCAGATCAATGACCAACTGACCGGTTACGGCCAGTGGGAATACAACGTCCAGGCTAACAACACCGAGAGCTCCAGCGATCAGGCGTGGACTCGTCTGGCGTTTGCGGGTCTGAAATTCGGCGACGCGGGTTCTTTCGACTACGGTCGTAACTACGGCGTTGTTTACGACGTAACTTCCTGGACTGACGTTCTGCCGGAATTCGGCGGCGACACCTACGGTTCTGACAACTTCCTGCAGTCTCGCGCTAACGGCGTGGCAACCTACCGTAACTCTGACTTCTTCGGTCTGGTTGACGGCCTGAACTTTGCTCTGCAGTATCAGGGTAAAAACGGCAGCGTAAGCGGTGAAGGTACTTCCCCGACCAACAACGGTCGTGGCGCTCTGAAACAGAACGGTGACGGCTACGGCACCTCTCTGACCTATGATATCTACGACGGTATCAGCGCTGGTTTCGCGTATTCTCACTCTAAACGTAATGGCGATCAGAATAACCTGTCCAAAGGTCGTGGTGACAATGCTGAAACCTACACCGGTGGCCTGAAATATGACGCCAACAACATCTACCTGGCGACTCAGTACACCCAGACCTATAATGCTACTCGTTTCAGCGGTAGCGGTGATTCTGACTCCATCAGCGGTTTTGCTAACAAAGCGCAGAACTTCGAAGTGGTTGCTCAGTACCAGTTCGACTTCGGTCTGCGTCCGTCCGTGGCTTACCTGCAGTCCAAAGGTAAAGACATCGAAGGTTTCGGCGATCAGGATCTGCTGAAATATGTTGATGTAGGCGCGACCTACTACTTCAACAAAAACATGTCCACCTACGTTGACTACAAAATCAACCTGCTGGACGACAACGAATTTACCCGTCGTGCCGGTATCTCTACCGACGACATCGTTGCTCTGGGCCTGGTTTACCAGTTCTAAGCACGCTGAAGTTTGAAAAAAGGCGCCGATGGCGCCTTTTTTTATGCCCGGTTTAACCTTGCTGGTGTACTCTTTGCGCCTTAGCCAGAGGAAGCCAATTTTATGGATATTACTTTTTTTCGCGCCGCCCTGTTCGGCGCCTGCGTATTACTTTCAGGCTGTGATTCAGCCACTTCTCCCCAGACGCCAAAATCCGCCGCCACCGTGCTGGAGGGTAAAACCATGGGCACATTCTGGCGGGTCAGCGTCATCAACCTTGATGAGGCGAAGGCCGAGGCGCTGCGCCAGAAAGTGCAGGCTCAGCTCGATGCTGACGACCGTCTGCTTTCCACCTGGAAGAACGATTCAGCGTTGATGCGCTTTAACCATTCGCCGGGTACATCGCCGTGGCCGGTCAACGAGGCGATGGCGGATATCGTGACGATGTCGCTGCGAATTGGCGCAAAAACCCATGGCGCAATGGATATCACCGTCGGGCCGCTGGTCAATTTATGGGGCTTTGGCCCGGATAAACAGCCGGTCAAAACGCCGGATCCGCAGCAGATCGCCGCGGCAAAAGCGCGCAGTGGACTACAGCATCTGATGGTGATCAACCAGGCCGGCCAACAGTATCTGCAAAAAGACATTCCGGATCTGTTCGTCGATCTCTCTACCGTAGGTGAAGGCTACGCCGCCGATCATCTGGCGCGCCTGATGGAGCAGGAAGGGATCTCGCGCTATCTGGTCTCGGTGGGCGGCGCGCTGGTGAGCCGGGGGATGAATGCGGAAGGGCAGCCGTGGCGGGTGGCTATCCAGAAGCCGACCGATCGTGAAAACGCGGTGCAGGCGATCGTTGATATCAACGGACATGGCATCAGTACCTCCGGCAGCTACCGCAACTACTATGAGCTTGACGGTAAGCGCATCTCGCACGTTATCGATCCGCAGACCGGGCGACCTATCGATCATAAACTGGTTTCAGTGACCGTTATCGCTCCGACGGCGCTGGAGGCCGACGGCTGGGATACCGGGCTGATGGTGCTGGGGCCGGAAAAAGCGCAGGACGTGGTTCGCGAACAGGGGCTGGCGGTGTATATGATTGTCAAAGAGGGGGACGGGTTTAAAACCTGGATGTCGCCGCAGTTCCGCGCGTTCCTCGTCGGCGAGAAAAATTAAAGCGCAAGATTTCGGGTTTTTGTTAACGGACTTCGGCCCAGACTGCAGATACACTTACAGCAGGAGTCCGTGATGAAACCGATAATGATTGATACCGATGAGCGCCGCTGGCAGGCGGTATGCGAACGTGATGCCCGCGCCGATGGTCAGTTTGTTTTTGCCGTGCTGACCACTGGCGTTTGCTGCCGTCCGACCTGCCGTTCGCGTCGCGCGCTGCGGGAAAATGTTCGCTTTTACCCTGACGTTGCAACCGCGCAGGCGGAAGGTTTTCGCCCGTGCAAACGCTGCCAGCCGGAAAAAAGCGACCCGCAGCAGCAGAAGGTAGAGAAAGTGGCCGCCGCGTGCCGTCTGCTGGAGCAGGAAACGCCGATGACGCTGGAGGCACTGGCGCGCCAGGCCGCGCTCAGTCCCTTTCATTTTCACCGCCTCTTTAAATCCGTCACCGGAATGACCCCTAAAGCCTGGCAACAGGCCTGGCGCGCTCGCCGTTTACGCGAAGCGCTGGGGCAGGGGGCGAAAATTACCGATGCGGCGCTGTCGGCCGGCTTCCCGGACAATAGCAGCTACTATCAGCAGGCAGATGCCGCGCTGGGGATGACCGCCCGCCAGTTTCGCCGCGGCGGCGAGGATCTCGATATTACCTGGGTATGCGGCGATGGTCCGCTGGGACGCTGTCTGGTGGCTGAGAGTGAACGGGGCGTGTGCGCCGTGCTACCGGGAGAGAGCGATGCCTTGCTCTGTGCTGAATTAGCCAGCCTGTTTCCCAATGCGCGGCTGCATCCGGGCGACGAGGCTTTTCGTCAGCGGGTGGCGCAGGTATTTTCCCATCTTGATGACCACCGGCAGCCGTTTTCCCTGCCGTTGGATTTGCGCGGCACGGCTTTTCAGCTTCAGGTCTGGCAGGCGCTGCGTCAGATCCCGGCGGGGGAGACCCGCAGCTATCGCCAGGTCGCGCAAAGTATTGGCCGCCCCCGCGCGGTGAGAGCGGTGGCAAGCGCCTGCGCCGCTAATAAGCTAGCGCTGGTTATTCCCTGCCACCGGGTCGTTCGCGAAGATGGGGCGCTATCCGGCTATCGTTGGGGAACGGCGCGCAAGGCGCTGCTGTTGGCACGAGAAGCGTCATCCGAGGAGAAATAATGTTCGATCTTTTTGCCGATACGCCGCCCTGGCAGGAGCCGTTGGCTCCGGGGGCGATAATTTTGCGCCGCTACGCCCGAGAACGCGCCCCGGCGCTGTTGCAGGCAATCGCCGGGATTGCCGGTCGTTCGCCTTTTCGCCAGATGGTCACCCCCGGTGGTTACACGATGTCGGTAGCGATGACCAACTGCGGCGAGCTGGGCTGGACCACGAACCAGCACGGCTATCTTTATGCTGCCGACGATCCGCTGACCGGCAAGCGCTGGCCGCAAATGCCGCCGCTTTTCCGCGAGCTGGCCGCAGAGGCCGCGGCGGCGGCCGGCTATGCGCGCTTTACCCCGGATGCTTGTCTTATCAACCGCTACCAGCCCGGCGCGAAGCTGTCGCTGCATCAGGATAAAGACGAGCATAACCTGCGGGCGCCGATTGTCTCCGTCTCGCTGGGGCTGCCGGCAATATTTCAGTTCGGCGGGCTGCGGCGTAACGATCCGCTACAGCGGGTGCTGCTGGAGCACGGCGACGTGGTGGTCTGGGGCGGCGAATCGCGGCTTTTTTACCATGGTATTCAGCCGCTCAAAGAGGGCATCCATCCGGAGACCGGCGCCTGTCGTTACAATCTCACTTTCCGCCTGGCGGGTAATAAAGAATAAAAATAAGAATTATTCTTGCTGTCATCGTCGAGCAGTTTAAACTGCTGGCTGTTTTTGCTTGCCCGGATTATGCGTTATGGAACTTCTTCTTCTTGTCTGGCGTCAGTATCGCTGGCCGTTTATCTCCGTCATTGCCCTGAGCCTGCTGAGCGCGGCGCTGGGTATTGGGCTTATCGCCTTTATTAATCTGCGTCTGATTACCCTTGTCGACACTTCCCTGACGGTCCTGCCGGAGTTCCTCGGGCTGCTACTGCTATTGATGGCGGTCACGCTCGGTTCGCAGCTGGCGCTGACCACGCTTGGCCACCATTTTGTCTACCGCCTGCGCGGCGAATTTATTAAGCGCATTCTCGACACGCAAATCGAGAAGATCGAGAAAA
Organism: Klebsiella grimontii; assembly: GCF_900200035.1. Classification (GTDB taxonomy): domain Bacteria; phylum Pseudomonadota; class Gammaproteobacteria; order Enterobacterales; family Enterobacteriaceae; genus Klebsiella; species Klebsiella grimontii. The sequence goes on along the minus strand of NZ_FZTC01000022.1, from coordinate 177,617 downwards.
TCGGCAGCGCGTCGCTGCTGGCCGGGTTAACCAGCGATATCCGTAATATCACCATTGCCTTCGTGCGTCTGCCGGAGCTGGTGCAGGGGATTATTCTCACCTTCGGTTCCGCCGCCTATCTGGCCTGGCTGTCGGGAAAAATGATGCTGGTTACCGCGCTGTGGCTGGCGTTGACCATCTGGGGCGGTTTTATACTGGTATCGCGGGTGTATAAACACATGGCCTCGCTGCGCGAAAGCGAAGATAAGCTGTATCACGATTACCAGACGGTTCTCGAGGGGCGCAAAGAGCTGACCCTCAACCGCGAGCGAGCTGAGTATGTGTTTAACCAGCTCTATCTCCCCGATGCGCAAGAATATCGGCACCATATTGTTCGCGCCGATACTTTCCATCTGAGTGCGGTCAACTGGTCGAATATTATGATGCTGGGCGCGATTGGCCTGGTCTTCTGGATGGCCAACAGCCTGGGCTGGGCCAATACGGCGGTAGCGGCGACCTACTCGTTGACCCTATTATTCCTGCGCACGCCGCTGCTTTCCGCGGTTGGCGCGCTGCCCACTTTGCTCAGCGCGCAGGTGGCGTTCAACAAGCTGAATAAATTTTCGCTCGCGCCGTATCGCGCTGAATTTCCGCAGCCGCAGGCGCATCCCCACTGGCAGACTCTCGAGCTGCGCGATATCACCTTTCATTATCCTGACAACAGCTTTGCGGTCGGGCCGATTAATATGACCCTCAAGCGCGGTGAGCTGGTCTTTCTGATTGGCGGCAACGGTAGCGGGAAATCGACGCTGGCTATGCTGCTGACCGGCTTGTATCAGCCGGTATCCGGACAGATCCTGCTCGATGGTCAGCCGATGGCGGCGGATAAACCGGAAGATTATCGTAAGCTGTTCTCGGCGGTGTTTACCGACGTCTGGCTGTTCGACAGGCTGCTGGGGCCGGAAGGGAAGGCGGCTGACCCGGCGTTGGTGGAGAAGTGGCTGGGTTATCTGCAGATGAACCATAAGTTACGGCTGGATGACGGCAAAATCCTCGACCTGAAGCTGTCAAAAGGGCAGAAAAAGCGCGTGGCGCTGCTGCTGGCGTTAGCAGAAGACAGAGATATCATCATGCTGGATGAATGGGCGGCGGATCAGGACCCCCATTTCCGCCGTGAGTTCTATCAGGTGCTGCTGCCGCTGATGAAGGAGATGGGTAAAACCCTCTTTGCTATTAGCCATGACGATCACTACTTTCAGCACGCCGACAGGCTGCTGGAAATGCGCGGCGGCCAGCTATCGGAGCTGAGCGGAAAAGAGCGCGAGCTGGCGACGCGCGACGCGGTCGCCCGTACCGCCTGATAGCGCAGGCTCATCCCGGAGGCGCCAGCCGACCTCCGGGCTTCCCGCAGGCTGCTGTTTTTTCCGTCGACTGAATTCATAGCGGTTATTATTTCCGCCTCCTCGCGCTATGCTTAAGGCTTCCGGCCTGCTGGTCTGACAGATATTTTTACAAGGATTGCCTGACCGATGTCCGTTTTGCATAAAAAAAGCGCCAGATTGCGTGACGAAGAGCGCGCCCGCCTCATTTGGCTCCTGAGCACCGATAAAGCCGTCACATCTTCGCTGCTGGGAAAATTAACCCTCGCTGAACGTTACGATGACAACACGCTTGCCGACGATCTGGCGGAAGTGGAGATGCTGGTTTCACACCTGCCGCCACCGGACCTTGCCGATGCGCTTGAGGCGCTGCCTTATGATGCGCGCAACGCGCTCTGGCGGCTGGTCGCTGACGATAAGCGCGGTGAAGTGCTGCTGGAGGCATCGGAAAGCGTCTGGGGCGACCTCATCGAGGAGATGAGCGATCACGACCTGCTGTTCGCGCTGCAAAATCTCGATATTGATGAACAGGTCTACCTGCTGCAGCACCTGCCGCGCGATCTGACCGGACGTTTGCTGGCAACCCTGCCTGCGGATAAGCGCGCGCGTATTCGCCAGATGATGCGCTACGCCGACAATACCGTCGGTGCGATCATGGAGTTTGAGGTCATTACCGTTCGTCCGGAAGCCACTCTCGCGGCGGTACAGCGCTATCTGCGGCGATTAGGGAAAATGCCGGAGAACACCGACAAACTGTTTGTGACCACCCGCAATAAGCTGCTGCTCGGCGAACTCGAGCTACAAACCATTCTGCTTAACGATGCGCAGAAGCGGGTGGGGGAAGTGATGGAAGGCGATCCAGTGACCTTCCAGCCGCACGAGGACGCGGAAAAAGTGGCGCGTACTTTTGAACGTGATGACTTACTTAGCGCCGCGGTGATTGATGCCGACGGCAAGCTGATGGGGCGTTTAACCATCGACGAGATCGTCGACGTGGTCTATGAAGAGACGGACAACGATTTACGCCGGATGGGCGGCCTGAGCAACGATGACGACGTTTTTGCCCCGGTCAGCAAGGCGGTGAAGACCCGCTGGGCCTGGCTGGCGGTGAATCTGTGCACCGCGTTTATCGCCTCCCGCGTTATCGACGGTTTCGAACACACTATCTCCCAACTGGTGGCGCTGGCGTCGCTGATGCCGATTGTTGCCGGGATCGGCGGCAACACCGGCAATCAGACGATCACCATGATCGTGCGGGCGATGGCGTTACAGCATATTCAGCCGGGAAGCTTTTCGTTCCTGATCCTGCGCGAGATGGGCGTCGCGCTGATCAATGGGATCGTCTGGGGCGGGATTATGGGGGCGATTACCTGGTGGCTGTATGACGATCCGCAGCTTGGCGGCGTAATGACCCTGGCGATGATGCTCAACCTGCTGATGGCGGCGATGATGGGCGTGATTATCCCGATGGTGATGGTTAAGCTGGGTCGCGATCCGGCGGTCGGCTCCAGCGTGATGATTACCGCGATTACCGACACCGGCGGATTCTTTATTTTTCTTGGGCTGGCGACGATTTTTCTGATGTAGCCTGCGCTTGATTACGCAGGCGGCGAGGGATCAGCGCCATTGAAACCAGGCCTGCCAGGACGCCAATGGCCAGATTGCTGGTGCTGACGGTCGCGCCGACGGTAACCAGCATCACCAGCGTTTCCGGCCACGGGTTGCGCGCCAACTCCGCCGGACGAACGCTGTGCCAGCTAAAGGTTTTTACCGCCACAATCACCATCACGCCGGCGAGAACGGCCATCGGGATTTTCGCCATCACTTCGCTGAGCGCGGTCACCAGCAGGAGCAGCACCAGGCCTGCGACAATGGTCGAGACGCGGCTACGTGCTTTGCCCATTTCAACGTTAACGATAGTCTGACCGATCATTGCGCATCCGGCGATGCCGCCATAAAACCCGGCGAGGATATTGGCGATGCCCAGACCAGCGCTCTCGCGCGCTTTACTGGAAGGGGTATGGGTCAAATCATCGACCAGCTTCGCCGTGAGAAGCGACTCCATCAGGCCGACAAAAGCGATGCTCAGCGCGCAGGGCCAGATAATGCTCAGCGTGGTTAAGTCCAGAGGCACCATCAGGCTGGTGAATCCCGGCAGTCCGCCGCTCATGGAGCCTTCGTCGCCGACGGTCGGCAGCAGCTGGTCGCTGAAAACGGTAAACAGGGTCAACAGAACGATAGCGATCAGCGGAGAAGGGATCGCCTTAATAAAGCGCGGCGCCCACAGCACAATCAGCAGCGTTAACACGAACAGGCCGATAATCAGCGGCTGCTTGCTCCAGAAATGCGGTACCTGAGCAAAAAAGATGAGAATACCCAGCGCGTTAACAAAACCGGTCATCACCGCCTGCGGGATAAAGCGCATCAGGCGCGCCATGCCACAAACGGCAAACAAAATTTGAATAACCCCCGCCAGAACGACCGCCGGCAGAATGTAGCCGACGCCGTATTGATGCACCATTGGACCGATAACCAGCGCCACCGACCCGGCGGCCGCGGTGACCATCGCAGGCCGTCCGCCCAGGAGCGACATCGCCAGGCACAGCACCACGGAGGCAATCAGGCTAACTTTCGGATCGACCCCAGCGATGACGGAGAAGGAGATGACTTCGGGGATCAGGGCCAGTGCGGTGAGCACGCCAGCCAACGTTTCACGCGTCAGCAGCGCGGGCGAACGCAGTATCTGGCCTAATGCGCCAGCGTTACCGGAGGTAGCGGAATCAGAAACTGGAGGCATAAAAAAAGTTCGCAGATTTTAAAAATTTGGCGGCAGGACCGATCGCTACTTACGTGCGGTCGGTCACAAAACCGAGGATAATAGCGCGTAAGCGCCGCTGACACCAGTACAAAATGTGATTTGTGATACACATTTATTAAACATTTTTATAACAGATCTCAAAACTCAACTTAAAATTTAAACAATATTTAAATTTTTTTTCTTCAGTGTTACCTTTGAAGCCGAGAATCGTTTCACCTGCGCTAAATAAAAAAGCGAGTAAAGTAAGGCTCAAATCCGATGAAGAAAAAGATGGCCGTACCCAGCTCACAGGCGGTTGGTTCCAATAACACTCGGACCAACACCCGCCATGAGCAAGAGACGGATGTATTGTTGATTGGCGGCGGCATCATGAGCGCCACGTTGGGAACCTGGCTGCAGGAACTGGAGCCGGACTGGTCTATTACCATGGTCGAGCAGATGTCCAGCGTCGCGGAAGAGAGCTCGAACGGATGGAACAACGCGGGCACCGGCCACGCGGCGCTGATGGAGCTGAACTATACGCCGCAAACCGCTAACGGTATCAATATCGATAAAGCGGTCGGTATCAACGAATCTTTCCAGATTTCTCGTCAATTTTGGGCCCACCAGGTGACCCGGGGCATTCTGAAAAAGCCGAAATCCTTTATTAACAGCGTGCCGCACATGAGCTTCGTGTGGGGCGAAGACAACGTTAACTTCCTGCGCGCCCGCTATGCGGCTTTACAACAAAGCGAGCTGTTCCGCGGTATCCGCTACTCCGAAGATCATCAACAAATTAAAGAGTGGGCTCCGCTGGTAATGGAAGGACGCGATCCGCAGCAGAAGGTGGCCGCAACCCGCTCGGAAGTCGGCACCGACGTGAACTACGGTGAAATCACCCGTCAGCTGATCGCCGGGCTGCAAACCCATGACAATTTCTCGCTTCAGCTGGGTACCGTGGTACGCCGCTTTAAGCGCAATGCCGATAAGAGCTGGAGCGTCACGCTGGCGGATGCGAACAATCGCCACCAGAAACGGGTTATCAAGGCTAAGTTTATCTTTATCGGCGCCGGCGGCGCCGCGCTGACCCTGCTGCAGGAAACCGGTATTCCGCAGGCGAAGGAGTACGCGGGCTTCCCGGTCGGCGGGCAGTTCCTGGTCTGTGAGAACCCGGAAGTGGTTAACCACCATCTGGCTAAAGTCTATGGCCAGGCGGAAGTGGGTGCGCCGCCGATGTCGGTTCCGCACATCGATACCCGTATTATCGATGGCAAACGCGTGGTGCTGTTTGGGCCGTTCGCTACCTTCTCAACCCGCTTCCTGAAAAATGGTTCGCTTTGGGATCTGCTGGCTTCCACCAACACATCAAACATCATGCCGATGCTCAACGTCGGGCTGGATAACTTCGATCTGGTAAAATATCTGATTAGCCAGGTGCTGCAAAAGGACAAAGATCGTCACGCAGCGCTGTGCGAGTACTACCCGGAAGCGCGCAAAGAAGACTGGCGCTTATGGCAGGCCGGCCAGCGCGTGCAGATTATCAAGCGTGATGAGAAGAAGGGCGGCGTTCTGCGTCTGGGTACCGAAGTCGTCAGCGATGATGAAGGTACCGTTGCCGCGCTGCTGGGCGCCTCGCCGGGGGCTTCCACCGCCGCGCCAATCATGCTGCAGCTGATGGAGAAAGTGTTCAAAGAGAAGATCAACTCCGCGGACTGGCAGGCGAAACTGAAAGCGATTATACCGAGCTACGGTACGCGTCTGGATGGCAACGCGGCGGAAATTGAAAGGGCGCTGGCGTGGACCAGCGAAGTGCTGGAACTGCACTATGAGCCGCTTACCGCTGCTGATGATGTGCCGCAGGCGACGCTGAAGCCGCTGCCTGAAGGCAAACCTATCGCGGATATCGCGCTGTAAATGCTTTCCGGCGGCTCAGGCCGCCGGAATCTGTCTTAGCCATTAACGCTCAACGGCAGCGCCGATGGTTTCGTCCGCTCGCCAGATACGATATTTCACGTCGATATTAGCCGGGGTATAAACCACGATAGGTAACCTGCTGTTGTAACGCAGCATGCCCGCATCGCCCAGGCCAGCCATCACAAACTGCTTCTCTTTTTTACCGTCCGGGCAGGCCATCATGGTTGAGACGGGTGACGTCACTTTATCAAACACGTAGTAGTCGTAGCCCCAGCCTTCCAGGGTTCTGCTTTCCAGCTGGCCGCCAAGCCGGTGGCGATTGCAGTCGACTTCCAGCGTCTGGCCAATTAACAGCTCTACTTTTAATGCGGACTCATCCTGCTGCTGCGGCAGCTGAATCACCTGACGCTTCATCCCTTGTTCCGCCTTAGGATACGGAGCGATTTTTTCCAGCGGCTGCTCAGCTGCAACGGCGCTCGCGGAAACGCAGGCAATGGCCAGCAGGGAGGCGGCAAACGTAGTGATTTTTTTCACGTGAGTAATCCTTTGTTATCAATCATAAACAGCACAATGTTAGCATTAGTTTGCGTTATGAGTAGTGGTGTTTACCAAAGTTTTCATAGTTTCTAGTTATAAGTTCTGCTATTGCGGTAGGGGGCAGTTATTCATCACCTGCGGCAGCCCGCGTTTTTCCGCTACCGCCTATTATTGAATAGGTGAATTTTTAAAATGATTATGATCAATAAAAGAATTAATTTACATATGAGATTATTTCATTCGTTATATTTATCTTCCGTCATTTAGAATGATTCATAAGGGAAATTAATTGAAAGGGAATTGTTCATTTAAATAATTGATATGAGTGATGGTAGATGAAAGTGAAAAAGGTTTTACTGGTTGCGTCGCTGGCGGTTTCTTCGCTATTGGCAGGTTGTACTTCCGAGTCACAGCGTTTGGCGAACTGCGAGGCGAGGGGGATTTCCCGCGATACCTGCTACTTAGCGGAGCAAAATCGTCAGGCCTCGATGAATGCAGCTTATGAGAAGCAGGCGTTAGAAAACGCCGCCGCTGCCGTTCAGCATAGTCAGAGCGCGAAGGTGAAAACCCGGCACTTTAACGGCATGGAGATTAAAGGCACCAGTACCGGCTTAAGTATTGATGGTAAAGCGGCGGCGGTGATTGAGAAAAATAAAGACGCGACCGTTTACCAGCAGGGGCTTTACAACTTTATCGTTTACGCCAACGGCAAAATAGCCGTCACTCAGGACGGCGTGTTTAAAGGCTACGCCAAATAAAAGCGCCGATCGGGGGGATAGGCTCCCCCTGTATACCTGCGCGGTCCAAAAGGAACGCGTTACTCCTCGTGATTTTTACCCTCTTCTAAGAAATCCTCATCAAGCTCGTCGATATTTCCGGCGTGATCGCGTCCGGACAGCAGGTTCCAGCAGGCGATAAACAGGGCGGCGATCAGCGGGCCGATAACAAAGCCGTTGATGCCGTAGATTTCCATACCGCCGATGGTGGTGATCAGGATCAGGTAGTCCGGCATTTTGGTATCTTTGCCAACCAGTAGAGGGCGAAGAATATTATCGACCAGGCCGACGATGATCACAAAAAAGCCAACGATAAACGCCCCCTGCCATAGCTGACCGGTCGCGAAGAGATAGACTGCCGCAGGAACCCAGATGATCGCCGAGCCCACCGCCGGAATCAGCGACAGAAACGCCATCAGCGCGCCCCACAGGATGCTGCCATCAAGACCCACGATCCAGAACGCCAGTCCGCCAAGCGCGCCCTGCGCGAGGGCGACCGCTACGGTACCTTTGACGGTTGCCCTGGCGACGGCGGCAAATTTGGCGAAAAGATGCTGCTTCACGTGATTCGATAGCGGCAGGGATTCAAGGATCAGCCTGACCAGGTACGGACCATCTTTGAGCAGGAAAAACAGCAGATAAAGCATGATGCCGAAGCTAATGGTAAAACCAAAGGTGCCTTTACCAATCAGGAATGCGCTACCGGCCAGGTACTGGCCTCCTTTAAGCGCAACGTCCGAAAGCTGGCGCTGAATTTGTTCCGCGCTATCAAGGTCATGCTCTGAGAGGAAGCTCCTGGCCCATTCCGGCAGGTGCGCAAACAGGCTGGCTACCACGGTCGGGAACTGGGTATCGTTATGCTGCAGTTTGGTGTAAACCACGTTTAGCTCGAAGGCCAGCGACGAGAGAATGATCGCCAGCGGGGTAAACACGATCAGACAGATAATCACTATCGTCAGAAACGCCGCCAGGCCGTTGCGCTCGCCGATCCGATCGCGCAGTTTGTTCTTCACCGGGTGGAAGATGACCGCCAGAATTGCTGCCCATAAAATGGCTGAATAATAGGGGGAGAGAACGTCGAAAAAAGCAAGGGTGACGATCAGCACGATCAGGATGAAAAATCCCTTCGTAAGTCCATTAACTCTCATGTGAATCCTTCAGAAAAATGACGTGTACCATCAAATAATAGAAGCTTTTCCATGATTTACAATCAAAGTGACTGGTTCGTTTTGCTGAGAACAGGGAGGAAATATGACATTAAAAAACCCGCAGTCTCTGTAAGAGTGCGGGTTCTTAAGGGGTTACCGATTTAATCGGTGAATAATTTGGTCGGCACGAGAGGATTTGAACCTCCGACCCCCGACACCCCATGACGGTGCGCTACCAGGCTGCGCTACGTGCCGATTCGTGGGGAACAATATTACCCGTTCCCCAAGCGAATGCAAGCCGGGAAATGCCTGATTGATTTATAAATAATCAATCAGTTAGCGATAAAGCGTTTTTCATCGGTCAGCACCTGCAGCAGCAAGCTGAGCTGCGGTTTTTGATCGTTAATTTTCTCGCCGTCGCTGTTCCATGTTCGGTAAGTGCCGTTGTGATTAAGCACGACGGTGACTTTCGGCGTGGTAATGGCCAGCGTATCGCTATTCGCTGCGGTGACCCAGGCTCGGCGACGGGCGGCGCTAAACAGGTCTTCACCTTGCGAATACTCGTTTGCTGGGGTGGAGACGTGGAGCAAACGCTGCATCAGCGTCGTCATCACGTCTTTGTTATCCGTCAGCGTCGCGATCTCCTGCGCCGGCGTGCCTGGCCAATGGATCACCAGGGGAACCTGCAGCTGCTCGCGCGACCAGCCAAACTGCTCATGCTGCGGGTTCAGCGGCATTCCGCGGCCCGCCGTCACGATCACCACCGTGTTGTCCAGCTTGCCCGCTTCGCGCAGCGCGTTCAGCACACGACCAATTTGCGTATCGACCGCACCGGCAGCGCTGCTGTAGCGACGGACAAAGTTTTGCTGCTGCCCGTCGTCAAGGGTGGTGCCGTTGAGCGAAACCCATGAGAACCAGCGGTTTTCATCCTGGGCGTAGCGGTCCAGCCAGTTAATCCACTGGTTGGCCGTCTGCTCATCGCTTTGCGCTTTCGCGGCTGGCAGTGAAAAATCGGACAGCAGCGCCTGGCGGTAAAGTGGGCTGCTAAAGCCGTCGGACGAGAACAGGCCCAGCTGATAGCCCTGTTGGTTCAGCGAAGTAATCAGCGCCGCGGGAATACGCGCGGAGAGGACGCCGTCCATATAGCTCGGCGAAATACCGTAGAACAGGCCAAACATGCCGCTGTCAGCGGTATTACCGGAGCTCATATGCTGGGTAAAGTTAACGTTCTCTTTCGCGAACCCGGCCAGCGCCGGCATGTTTTTCTCAAAGCGCGAATAATTAAGATTATCAACGGTAATCAGCAGCACGTTATAGCCGGTACCGAGATCGCGATAACGCAGATCGCTCAGCGGGTATTGTACCGACACGGCTTCCGGCGCGCCTTGCTCCACCAGGCGGCGCTGGTAGTCCTGCGCGTCGAGCAGGCCGTGTTTTTCCAGAAAACGGCGCGCCGTCATCGGATAGGAAAGCGGCAGGTTGGCCCGCTGCATGGTTATCGGGCGATAGAAATTGGCGTCCGCCCAGATATAGACCAGGTGGCTACTGATAAAAGAAATAAAGAAGAACCAGGCAACGGGACGCGCATAGTGGCGGCGACGCGTCAGGCTGCGCAGCTTCTGCCAGCTCCAGGTCGCAAACAGCATCTCCAGCAGAAAAATGATCGGCACGCTGATAAACATCAGCTGCCAGTCGCGCGCCATCTCGTTCTGATCGGGGTTAATCACCAGTTCCCAGACAAAGGGATTAAGATGCAGGTGGAAACGGGTGAAAACTTCGCTGTCGATCAGCAGCAGCGTCATGCCCACGGTCGCCAGAACAACCGAGATAAAGCGCATTAAGCGCTGGGATATGACGACAAACGTCAGCGGAAAGAGGATCAGCACATAGCTGGTAAAGACCAGAAAGCTGAAGTGACCAACGAGGCTGACGTACGAAAAAAGACGTCCGGCAAGCGTCGTTGGCCAGTCGGCGACAAACAGATAGCGACTGCCGAGCACCATAGCCAACAACATGTTGAAAAGGGCGAACCAGTGTCCCCAGCTGACCATCTGGGAGACTTTTTCTCGGTAGGGCTGACGAAGAGTCACCATATACTGTTGTTCGTTATCCTTAGTGCGCCGGATCGTCGTTGATAGACGACTGCAGCGCCTGGGCAAAAGAACGGGCGATGGCCTGACGCTGCGCCGGCGCGACGCTACTATTGATCAGGTTAGTCACCATATTGCCCAGTACCATCAGTGACAGGTCAACGGGCGCTTTATGTGTTTCCAGAACGCTCGTCAGCTCGCTGAGCAGCTGTTCGACGTGTTCATCGCTATAGCGGGATAATTGCGGCATAAACTCAAAATCTGTTTGTTCGTGAAAGGGCAACATATTACCGTAGCAGCAGCTTTTTTTCCGCATTTTTTCGCCGCGACGCAAAAGCGCGCGGCTTCGCTCGCAAAGAGTCACGCGGCGGTTGCGTCGTCGCCCCGCCGGTGGTTGAATACCGCCCGGTCTAAAAGGAGAGTTTAACATGAGTCTGGATATCGACCAGATTGCCCTGCATCAGTTAATCAAACGTGATGAACAAAATCTGGAGCTGGTGCTGCGCGAGTCACTGCTGGAGCCGACGGCGACGGTGGTGGAGATGATGGCCGAACTGCATCGTGTCTACAGCGCGAAAAATAAAGCCTACGGCCTGTTTAATGAAGAGAGCGAGCTGGCGCAGGCGCTGCGCGGGCAGCGTAAGGGCGAAGAAGCGTTCCTGCCGTTCAGCCGCGCCGCTACCGGTCGCCTGCGCGACGAACTGGCAAAATATCCCTTTGCTGAAGGCGGAATCGTGCTGTTTTGCCAGTATCGCTATCTGGCGGTGGAATATCTGATGGTGGCGGTGCTGAACAATTTAAGCAGCATGCGCGTCAATGAAGAGCTGGATATCAGCTCCACCCATTATCTGGATATCAATCACGCGGATATCGTCGCCCGTATTGATTTAACCGAATGGGAAACCAACCCGGAGTCAACGCGCTATCTGACCTTCCTGAAAGGCCGGGTAGGGCGCAAGGTGGCGGATTTCTTTATGGATTTCCTCGGCGCCAGCGAAGGGCTGAACGCGAAAGCGCAGAACCGCGGCCTGCTGCAGGCGCTGGATGATTTCGCCGCCGATGCGCAGCTGGATAAATCTGAGCGTCAAAACGTGCGCCAGCAGGTATACAGCTACTGCAATGAACAGCTGCAGGCCGGTGAGGAAATCGAGCTGGAGTCGCTGTCAAAAGAGCTGGCGGGCGTCAGCGAGAAGACGTTTCAGGAATTTACCGCCGAACAGGGCTACGAGCTGGAAGAGAGCTTCCCGGCGGATCGCAGCACTTTGCGTCAGTTAACCAAGTTTGCCGGCAGCGGCGGCGGGTTAACCATTAACTTTGACGCGATGCTGCTGGGCGAGAGGGTATTCTGGGATCCGGCCACGGATACCTTAACCATTAAAGGCACGCCGCCTAACCTGCGCGATCAGCTGCAGCGCCGCACCTCGGGCGGGAATTAAAACGCAAAATCCCGACGCCGGGTCGGGATTTTTTTAGCCTTGGGCCTGAGCTATCCGGCGCAGACGATCTCTACGCCATCGATGGCTAACTGCTGGCGCAGCGTCTCGTCTAACGTCGTATCCACGATCAGCGTACTGACCAGACCCAGCCCGCCGATAGCAAAAGCCGACGCGGAGTTCAGCTTCTCTTGTGACGCCATCACCACCGTTTCGGCAGCCCGCGTCGCCAGCGCGCGCTTGATCCCCGCTTCTTCATAATCGCCGGTGGTGAATCCCGCCCGTGGGTGAACGCCGGTGACGCCCATAAAAAACAGATCGGCATTGATGCGGGAAATACTTTCCAGGGCTGCGGACCCGACGCTGACCACCGAATGTTTAAACAACCGGCCGCCAATCAAAATCACCTCGATCAACGGTTTATCCACCAGCGCGACGGCGATCCCCGGACTGTGGGTGACCACCGTACACGCGAGGGTAGCCGGCAGCAGGCGCACCATCTCTCCGGTGGTGGTGCCGCCGTCGATAATCACCACCTGGCCGGGTTGAATGAGCTCTACCGCGCGCTGGGCAATGGTCTGCTTTGAGGCCATTTGCACGCTCTTTCTTGTTTCAATGGGCGCGATGGCTTCGGAAACCGGCAGCGCGCCGCCGTGGACGCGCTGCAGTTTGCCTTCCGCGGCCAGCTCCCGCAGATCCCGGCGAATGGAGTCTTCTGAGACGCTAAAGCGCTGGCTGAGATCCCCTGACATCACCTGTTTTTCCTCGGCGAGGATCTGCAAAATTTGCTGTTTTCTCTGGCTGGCGAGCATCAAAACACCTTCATGATTGATCTTGTTTGTGCACGATTATGCATGTTATGTTGCTCTCTGTCACCTAAAAGGGGAAAAACATGCACGCTGACGCACCGCGCGTTCGCCATATCCGCGAAACGCTGTTATCGGACAACTGGTATACGCTCAAGAAATATACTTTCGAACTATTGCGCCGGGACGGACGCTGGCAGGAGCAGAGTCGGGAAGCTTACGACCGCGGCAACGGCGCGGTGATTTTACTCTACAACCGCGAAAAGCAAACGGTAGTGCTGGTTCGCCAGTTTCGCTTTCCGGTGTGGATTAACGGTCATGATGGATTTTTGATCGAAGCCGCCGCCGGACTGCTGGATAACGCTTCGCCGGAGGCGCGCATCGTTGCCGAAGCCGAAGAGGAGACCGGTTTTCGCGTCACGCGGATTGAGCCGGTATTCACCGCTTACATGAGCCCCGGTTCGGTGACGGAGAAGCTTTACTTTTTCATCGCCGAATACTCTGCCGACGATCGGCGCGGCGACGGTGGCGGCCTGGCGACGGAAGGGGAAGATATCGAGGTGCTGGAGTGGCCGCTGGAAAAAGCGCTGCGGGCTATTGGCGAAGGGGAAATCGTCGATGCGAAAACGATTATGCTGCTGCAGCATCTGGCGCTGAATGCGGCAACGCTGTTAGCCTGATAAACAAAACGCCCCGAACCTTGCGGAGCGGGGCGTTTGCCATACAACTTTCAGTCGGCGATTAAGCGCGAACGAAGTCGATGTGAGTCAGCTTCGGCTTGAACGGGTGGCGCTGAACAGCCTGAGCTTTAACTTTCTCTTCTTTGCCATCAACAACGAGGGTCAGAACTTCGTTGTAGAACTCAGCGTTGTTCTGCATGTTCCACACTTTGTCGTGATCCAGTTCGATTGCTACTGGCGCAGCTTCGCCGCCATAGATGATGGCCGGGAATTTGTTAGCTGCACGCAGGCGGCGGCTCGCACCCTTACCCTGCTCTTTACGTAATTCTGCATTGATAGTAAACATTGATGTCTCTCTATATATAAATCCTGCTACAGGCGACCCAGCAGCAGGCAGATTATCTGCTTTGCGAATGCAAAAGCGGGCGGCATTATAGCTGCCATACGTTTTTGCGGCAACCAAAACCTCAGGCGCGCGGAGGATTAGCGCAATTCATTGGCCCGGCGAAATCGGCCCTGATAATCAAATACTTTCTCCCGCACCTGCCAGTATTGCCCCTTCATGCGCGCCACGACAAAGTCCGGATGGCGCAGCAGCGCCTGCTGGGCGATGATATCGGCGGGCGTTATCCAGCGCAGCGTCACGCCCGGCGTTCGGGTGTGCGGGCGGATAAAGAGCTGCTCAAAGGCGGTGCGCTGGGCGGGGGTATGCAGGCGGAAGCGCTCGCTGACGTCCGCGCCATCTTCATCGTAATAGGTGATTTTCAGCCAGCTGCCTTTATCATCCGCGCCGTGCTGCAGATCCATTCCGCTACAGCGCAGCACCAGCGCGTCTTTTAGCTTCAGCGCGGCTTTCAGCATGTCATCGGGGTCGACCAGAATGGTATCGCACTCGCGGCAGCGGCGGGCGGCGATATCGTTTTCCGCGTTGCACTGCGGGCAGTTTTTGAAGCGAAAGCGAAAATCACACTGCTCGCGATGGCCTTCGTCATCTTCAAACCAGCCCTGGCAGCGGCGGCCAAAGTGTTCAATCAGCGTGCCGTCGGCGGTGGTTTTCCCCCAGAACGTATTGGCGAAACCGCATGCCGGGCAAAACACCTGGACCGGCACGTTGTCGCTTTTTCCTTTCGGCGTCCCCACTTCCGGAGCATAGAGATCGTGCGGATTCCCGGCGTAATCAAGGATCAGGCAGTCGGTTTTACCCGGCGCCAGGCGCAGGCCGCGGCCGACGATCTGTTGGTAAAGACTCACCGACTCGGTCGGGCGCAGGATGGCGATCAGATCGACATGCGGCGCATCAAATCCGGTGGTCAGTACCGCGACGTTGACCAGATAGCGATACTGCTGGGCTTTAAACGCTTCAATGATGCGATCGCGCTCCGGCCCCGGCGTTTCACCGGTAATTAAAGCCGCTTCGCCCTGCGGAAGTAACCCGGTCACTTCACGGGCATGTTCAACGGTGGCGGCGAAAATCATCACCCCTTTACGCGTTTGAGCGAACTCGACGATTTGGCTAACGATATGCGGCGTGACGCGCTGCTGTTTTTTCAGCTCATGGTTCAGGTCGGCCTCGCTGAACAGGCCATTGCTTTGCGCCTGGAGACGGCTGAAGTCATACTGAACCACCGGCATATCCAGCCGCTCCGGCGGCGTCAGGTAGCCGTTCTTAATCATATAGCGCAGCGGCAGCTCGTAGATGCAGTCGCGAAACAGCGCGTTTTCATCGCCGCGCACCATACCGTGGTAGTGGAACTGGTAAATCCATCCCTTACCGAGGCGAAAAGGCGTGGCGGTCAGCCCCAGCAGGCGCAGATGCGGATTGACCTGCTGAAGGTGGCTGATGATCTGCTGGTACTGGCTGTCATCATCGTCGCTGATGCGGTGGCACTCGTCGACAATCAGCAGCGAAAACTCCCCCTGAAACTGGTCAAGGTTGCGGGCGACCGACTGCACGCTGCCAAAGACCACTTTACCGTGGCTCTCTTTGCGCTTAAGGCCCGCGGCGAAAATATCCGCCTCCAGGCCGAGCGCGCAATACTTGGCGTGGTTCTGCGCCACCAGCTCTTTAACGTGCGCCAGCACCAGTACCCGACCGCGCGCCAGGCGCGCCAGTTCGGCGATGACCAGGCTTTTACCTGCGCCGGTCGGCAGGACAATCGCGGCGGGTTCATGGTGGCGGCGAAACCAGGCGAGCGTGGCGTCGACCGCTTCTTTTTGGTAGGGACGTAGTGTAAAGGTCATGAATTTATAGCGGTTAATTAACTCGCGAATAGTATGCCACGAATCTTTTCCCTTGAGTGGTGTTAATAGCTCGTTATACTACCTATGAAATTCTTCTTTTTCGGGCGCGTTGCCCGCTCCAGCACTCTTACAGGCTAAAAAAATCTCATGCGACTTGATAAGTTTATCGCTCAGCAACTTGGCGTTAGCCGGGCTATTGCCGGGCGTGAAATCCGCGGCAGCCGCGTTACCGTGGACGGCGACATTGTAAAAGACACTTCCTTCAAGCTTCTGCCGGAGCACGACGTCGAGTACGACGGCAATACGCTGGTTCAGCAGAACGGCCCGCGCTACTTTATGCTTAACAAGCCGCAGGGTTACGTGTGTTCCACCGACGATCCGGATCATCCGACGGTGCTTTATTTCCTCGACGTGCCGGTGGCGCACAAGCTGCATGCTGCGGGTCGCCTGGATATCGACACGACCGGGCTGGTGCTGATGACCGACGACGGTCAGTGGTCTCACCGCATTACTTCTCCTCGCCATCATTGTGAAAAAACCTATCTGGTGACGCTGGAAAACCCGGTTGATGAGACGACCGCCGAGCAGTTTGCCAAAGGCGTTCAGCTGCATAATGAGAAAGAGCTGACCAAACCGGCGGTGCTGGAAGTCGTGACCCCGACCGAGGTCCGCCTGACCATTAGCGAAGGGCGCTATCATCAGGTTAAGCGAATGTTTGCCGCGGTGGGTAACCATGTAGTGGGCCTGCATCGCGAACGTATTGGCGACATTGCGCTTGATGCGGCGCTGGCGCCCGGTGAGTATCGTCCGCTGACGGAAGCTGAAATTGCCAGCGTCGGCGGCCAACATGCGCGGAGTAAAACGTGACGGCAAAGCAGAATTCTTCATTAGGGATTGTGTTTATTCTTGGCCTGCTGGCGATGTTAATGCCGCTGTCGATTGATATGTATCTTCCGGCGCTGCCGGTGATCGCGGCGCAGTTTAACGTGCCGGACGGCAGCGCGCAGATGACGCTGAGCACCTATATTCTGGGCTTTGCCCTCGGCCAGCTCTTGTATGGCCCGATGGCGGACAGCTTAGGGCGTAAGCCAGTTATTCTTGGCGGTACGCTGGTTTTTGCCGCGGCGGCGGTGGCCTGCGCGCTGTCGCAGACTATCGATATGCTGATTACCATGCGCTTTTTCCACGGTCTGGCGGCCGCGGCGGCGAGCGTGGTGATTAACGCCCTGATGCGCGATATCTATCCCAAAGAAGAGTTCTCGCGGATGATGTCGTTCGTCATGCTGGTGACGACCGTCGCGCCGCTGGTGGCGCCGATGGTCGGCGGCGCTGTGCTGGTGTGGTTTAGCTGGCATGCGATCTTCTGGATCCTCGCGCTGGCTGCACTCTTAGCCTCGGCGATGATCGCGTTCTTTATTAGCGAGACCCTGCCGCCGGAACGCCGGCAGAAGTTTCACATTCGTACTACGTTAGGCAACTTCGCGACCCTGTTTCGCCATAAGCGAGTGCTCAGCTATATGCTGGCAAGCGGCTTTAGCTTCGCCGGGATGTTCTCGTTTCTGAGCGCCGGCCCGTTTGTGTATATCAATATTAACCACGTTTCCCCGCAGCACTTTGGCTACTATTTTGCGCTGAACGTCGTCTTCCTGTTTGTCATGACCATGATCAACAGCCGGTTTGTGCGGCGGGTTGGGGCGCTGAATATGTTCCGCGCCGGGCTGTGGATCCAGTTTGCCATGGCGGTATGGATGGTGGTGTGCGCGCTGTTTGACGTGGGTTTTTGGGCGCTGGTGTTTGGCGTAGCGGCGTTCATCGGCTGCGTTTCGATGGTCTCTTCCAACGCGATGGCGGTGATTCTCGATGAGTTTCCGCATATGGCGGGGACCGCTTCCTCGCTGGCAGGCACTTTCCGTTTCGGCATTGGCGCCATTGTCGGCGCGCTGCTATCGATGGCAACGTTTACCACCGCCTGGCCAATGCTGATTTCCATCGCCTTCTGCGCCAGCAGCTCCATTCTCTTTTATCTCTACGCCAGCCGACGGCGCAAAGCCGCGCGCTAAGCGACTTTCAGGGGGCGATATCGCCCCTTTTTTTGATGCATATCAACCGAAGCCGGCTTCTCAGTTCAGTAATTTGTTTATTTTATGTAAAATCAAATCGCTCTAAAAGTCGCATGATTGCGATAAAAAAGTTGTTTTAGATCACAGAAACGGGTACATATAGCCCGAAGATGTTCCACCTGCACAATTATAAACTTTTACATTACAAACCAATAACACGGCTATGCCACTGGTGTAAGCGTTTTCTGTGCAGGATTAGGACTAGTTGTCAATAATGTGTTAGTATTGATGTAAAATTATTGTGAAGTATTTTGCTTCCGGGGTAAACACGTGAATACACTGCAACTCTCTATCGTACACCGTCTGCCGCAGAGCTATCGCTGGCTGGCCGGTTTTGCAGGTTCAAGAGTTGAACCGATTCCGCAAAACGGCTCGCAGAGTGAAAACAGCCTCGTGGCGTTGAAACTACTCAGCCCCGATGGCGAAAGCGCGTGGCCGGTCATGCATAAACTCAGCCAGGCCCTTAGCGACATCGAGGTCGACAGTTCTGTCGTGGAATGCGAAGGGGAACCGTGCCTGTTTGTTAACCGTCAGGACGAATTTGCCGCGACCTGTCGCCTGAAAAATTTCGGCGTGGCGATTGCTGAACCCTTCTCCGGCAACAACCCCTTCTGACCGTCAGCTCAACGCCAGCAGCTGACGGGTATACTCCTGCTGCGGAGCGGTAAATACGCGCTCGCACTCACCCTGCTCGACGACTTCTCCCTGCCGCAGCACCATCACCTGATGACACAGCGCCCGTACGACGCGTAAATCATGGCTGATAAAAATATAGGCCAGCTGATGCTTTTGCTGTAACGCCTTCAGCAGCGCGAGGATTTGCGCCTGCACGGTTTTATCCAGCGATGAGGTGGGCTCATCCAGCACAATAAGCTGCGGTTTGACGACCAGCGCCCTGGCGATAGCGATGCGCTGACGCTGGCCGCCGGAGAAGGCGGCAGGGTAGCGATGCCGGGATTGCGGATCGAGACCTACCTCCTGCATCGCCTGAATCACCGCCTGTTCCCGTTCGGCGGGCGTGAGCGTCGGCTGATGAACGCGCAGTCCCTCTTCAATAATTTGCAGCACGTTGAGCCGCGGGTTTAACGATGAGTTAGGGTCCTGAAACACCACCTGCATGCGGCGACGCAGCGGCAGCATTTGCTGACGGTTACGTCCCTGAAGCGCCTCACCGTCAAAGGCGATCGCGCCAGCGGAATGAATCAGACGCAGAAGCGCCAGCCCGGTGGTGCTTTTGCCCGATCCTGACTCGCCGACCAGCCCCAGCGTTTCTCCCGCGCGCAAATGAAAGCTGACGGCATTAACGACGCGGTTATGATCGACAACCCGTCGCAGCAGACCTTTACGTATCGGAAAGGCGATACTCAAGTTTTCCGCCCGCAGTAATACCGGGGCATCGGGCGCGAGCGGGACGGGATCGCCCGACGGCTCGCTGTCCAGCAGGCGGCGGGTATAAGGGTGTTCGGGGGCGAAAAACAGCGCCTGGCAGCCGTTTTGTTCGACGCAGCGGCCGTTCTGCATCACCGCGACGCGATCGGCGAGCTGACGAACGATGCTCAGGTTATGGGTGATAAACAGCAGCCCCATATTTAACTCTTGCTTCAGCTCGCGCAGTAGCGTGAGGATTTGCGCCTGCACCGAGACGTCCAGCGCGGTAGTGGGTTCGTCGGCGATAAGCAGCTCCGGGCGGGTCAATAGCGCCATGGCGATCATCACCCGCTGGCGCTCGCCGCCGGACAGCTGATGCGGATAGTCAGCCAGCCGCCGGGGCGCATTGCGGATCCCGACGCGCTCCAGGCAGTCGAGGATTTCTCCGCGCGCCGCTTCTTTACGCATCCCGCGATGCAAGGAGAGCACTTCGTACAGCTGTTTTTCCAGGGTATGCAGCGGATTAAGCGAAACCATCGGCTCCTGGAAGATCATCGCGATGCGGTTACCGCGCACGCCGCGCAGGGTGCGCTCATCCGCGTGCAGCAGCGACTGACCATGAAAGCGGATATCGCCGGTGGGATAGCTGACCGGCGGCGACGGGAGCAGCCGCAGCACCGATAGCGCGGTTACGCTCTTACCGGAGCCGGACTCGCCGACCAGCGCCAGGGTCTCGCCGACGGCAATCTGCAGCGACAGTTCGCTGACGACGGAGGTGGTTTCTCCCTGCTGGCGAAAGGCGATGGAGAGGTTATCGATATCTAACAGAGGTTGCGTCATGCTACACCGCCTTGCTTGGGTCAAAGGCATCGCGAACCGCCTCACCAATAAAAATCAATAACGTCAGCAGCACCGCCACCGACAGAAAGGCGGCGATGCCCAGCCAGGGCGCCTGAAGGTTGTTTTTACCCTGCAACAGCAGTTCACCCAGCGAAGGAGAGCCCAGCGGCAGGCCAAAGCCGAGAAAATCGAGCGAGGTCAGGGTGGTTATCGAACTGCACAGAATGAACGGCAGGAAGGTCAGGGTGGCGACCATGGCGTTAGGCAGCATATGGCGCAGAATAATCGCGCGATCGCTGACGCCAAGCGCCTGCGCGGCGCGGATATAATCATAGTTACGGGTGCGCAGGAACTCGGCGCGGACGACGCCGACCAGCGTCATCCAGCCGAACAGCACGGTAATGGCCAGCAGCCACCAGAAGTTGGCCTGCACAACGCTTGAGAGCAGGATAATCAGAAACAGCGTCGGCATTCCCGACCATACCTCGATAAACCGCTGTCCCCAGAGGTCAATCTTTCCACCGTAATAGCCCTGAACGGCGCCGGCCATCACGCCCAGCACGCTGGAGAAGAAGGTCAGCAGCAGACCAAAGAGAATGGAAATGCGCGTACCGTACAGAATTCGCGCCAGCACGTCCCCGCCGTTGGCATCGGTGCCAAGCCAGTTCTGGGCTGACGGCGGCGAAGGGAAGGGCGCATCGGTGGCGAAATTTATGGTCGTCGCGCCGAACCGAACCGGCGCCCACAGGGCCCAGCCGTTATCGTCCAGCCGCTTTTGCAGCCACGGGTCCTGATAGTCGGCGGCGGTGGTAAAGCTGCCGCCGAAGGTGGTCTCGCTGTAGTTTTTCAGGAGCGGGACGTAGAGGCTGCCGCGGTACTGGACGAGTAGCGGCTTATCGTTAGCAATCAGCTCGGCGCACAGGCTACAGGCGAAAAGCGCTAAAAAGATCCATAGCGACCAGTAGCCGCGGCGGTTGTGGCGAAAACGCGCCCAGCGGGCCTGATTGACGGGACTAAAAAATGACATTAGCGGCCCTCAAAATCGATACGCGGATCGACCAGCGTATAGCTGATATCGCTGATGATATTCAGCAGTAGGCCAATCAGGGTAAAAATATACAGCGTGCCGAACATGACCGGGTAATCGCGAGATACGGTGGCTTCATAGCCCAGCAGCCCCAGTCCGTTAAGAGAGAACATGACTTCAATCAGCAGCGAGCCGGTAAAAAACATGCTGATAAAGGTAGCCGGGAAACCGGCGATCACCAGCAGCATCGCGTTGCGAAACACGTGTCCCCAGAGGATCTGCTTTTCGCTTACCCCCTTGGCGCGGGCGGTAACCACGTACTGCTTGCGGATCTCATCAAGAAAGCTGTTTTTGGTCAGCATCGTGAGGGCGGCAAAACCGCCGATCACCGTTGCCAGCACCGGTAGGGTGATATGCCAGAGATAGTCGAGGATTTTTTGGTACCACGGCAGGCTGTCGAAGTTGGCGGACACCAGCCCGCGCAGCGGAAAGAGATCGAAATAGCTGCCGCCGGCAAAGATAACGATCAGCAAAATGGCGAACAGGAACGCTGGGATCGCATAGCCGATAATAATCAGCGTACTGCTCCAGACGTCAAAATGGCTGCCGTTGCTGACCGCTTTACGGATCCCCAGCGGAATCGACACCAGATAGATAATGAGCGTACTCCATAAGCCCAGGGTGATAGAGACCGGCAGGCTGTCTTTAATCAGCTGCAGCACCGATGAGCTACGAAACAGGCTATCGCCAAAATCAAAGCGCAGGTAATCTCCGAGCATTTTAAAATAGCGCTCGTGCAGAGGCTTATCAAAGCCGTAGCGGTGGGTTATCTCGGCAATCACTTCCGGGTCCAGCCCGCGCCCGCCGCGATAGTGCCCATCGCTGATGTTGCTGACGCCGGTACGCGCATGGCTGGCGGCCATCCCGCCGTCACCGGCGCCGGGCAAGCCGCCGCGATCGCCGAACTCAATCGCCGCAATCGCCTGATCGACCGGGCCGCCGGGCGCAATCTGCACAATAAAAAAGTTAATGGTGATAATCGCCCACAGGGTGGGGATGATGAGCAGTAGTCGGCGGAGCAGATATGCACCCATCTTAATTCCTTAGCGTCTGTCCGCGGGGAGTCTGGCCGCTTTGCTTGCGTCGTACCACCCGTTTTCGAAACCGGAGGAGTAGATCGCGCGGGTCTGCGGGAAGGAGAATTTGTCCCAGTATGCGGTTCGGTCCTGGGCCATATACCACATCGGCAGCATGTAATAGTTCCACGTCAGCACGCGGTCGAGAGCCCGGCCCAGCGGCAGCAGCTTTTCCTTATTACCCTGCCAGCGAATAATCTGCGCGATGAGCTGGTCGACGGCCGGGCTTTGGACCCCAGAGGCGTTGTAGCTGGAGTTAATATATTGGGAGTCCCAGGAGACTTGCAGGCCGGTGTCGGGCCAGGGCGTGGCGCGCCAGACGTTTGGCATCATGTCGTAATCCCGACTGCGCTTGCGATTGCTGTACTGGGAGTTGTCGACCTGGCGGATATCCATAACGATGCCGAGCCGCTGAAGATTGTGCTGAAAGGGCAGGACCCAGCGATCGCTGCTGCCGGAGGGAAGCAGCAGCTCAAAGCGTAACGGTTTGCCGCTCTTCGCATTCATCCGGCGCTGGTTTTTCACTATCCACCCCGCCTGGTTAAGGATGGCATCCGCTTTCAGCAGGTTTGCGCGAGCGAAACCATCGCCGCTGGAAATTGGCGGCCGGTATATCTGCGTGAAGACTTCGGCCGGGATCTCTTTTTTCAGCGGCGTCAGCAGCGCCAGCTCGTCGGCATCCGGATAATCGCGCGCCGCGTATTCGGTATTCTGAAAGAAGCTGTTGGCGCGGCTGTAGGAGCCATAGAACAGCGCCTTATTCATCCATTCAAAATCAAAGGCGAGGGTGATGGCTTCGCGCACCCGGCGATCGGAAAATACCGGGCGCTGAATATTAAACGCCAGCCACTGCGTGTTCTGCGCCGAGGTGTTGGTGTATTCGTCTTTGACGATATAGCCGTGGGTAAAGTTGCGTCCAACGTAGCGGGTCGCCCAGTTTTTGGCAACGTTCTCTTCGCGGCGGTCGACGGCGCCGGCCTTAAAGGCTTCGAAAGCAACGTTGTCATCCAGATAATAGTCGTAGCGCAGCGAGTCGAAATTCCAGCGCCCGCGGTTGACCGGCAAATCGGCAGCCCAGTAGTCCTTTACCCGCGAGTAGGTAATGTACTGGCCCATGCGCCAGGCGGTGATGCGATACGGGCCGCTGGCCAGCGGCGGCGCAGAGAGCGGGTCGCTGAGCTTATGATTCTTCCAGTATTTTTCCGGCATAACGGGCAGCGTCATCAGGCTAAGCATGTTCTCTTTGCCCGGGGCGGCTAAATCAATGCGCACGGTGAGCGGAGCGATGGCTTTTACGCGGGTGCCTTTATAATAGAGGCGAAACTGCGGCACCCCTTCGGTCATAAACTTCTGGAAGGTAAACGCGACATCGCTGGCGGTGATGGGGCTGCCGTCGTGGTAGCGGGCGCGCGGATTGAGCGTAATCTCCATCCACGAAAAATCATCGGCGTAGCGCGTATGCTCGGCAATCAGCGGATAGTAGCTGCCGGGCTCATCGTCAGAGGTGGTGAAGAGCGTATCGTATAAGCTTTCGGTACGAATACCCGGGTTGCCGCGCATGGCGTAGCGGTTGAAATTATCAAAGGTACCGATGGCGGCGAGGGTAATTGCGCCGCCTTTAGGCGCGGCGGGATTGGCATAATCGTAATGGGTAAAGCCTGCGGCGTATTTCGGCTCGCCGATAATCGCGAACCTGTCGCTCTCTTTAATGGTTTGCGCCTGGCTCTGCAGGCTAAATAAGGCCAGCAGTATCAGGCTGATGCGCGCAAAAATAACCAGGATCTCGTCCTCCCATGCCGGGCCTGAAACGGCCCGGCCTCTGATAGCAAATAATAAAGGACCCTTAGCGGGTTGGGAAATATTTCGCCGGTTCATCATGGGCGGCGATCAGCGCTTCCAGCGTCAGCGGCCGGCTTAGCCAGTATCCCTGCAAATAATTTACCCCATGATCGCGCAGCCATTCCGCCTGCTCCTGCGTTTCCACGCCTTCGGCGACGGTGGTGAGCTTCAGCCGGCGGCTTAGGGTGATAACCGCGTCCAGCACCGGCGAGGTCACGGTCTCCGTGCCGATAGCCTGTACGAAGCCGCGGTCTATCTTCAGGTAATCAAAGTTATAGCGTTCCAGATAAATTAGCGCGCTATGGCCGGTACCGAAATCATCAATCGCAATTTCAAAACCCTGCTCGTGCAGCCAGTCGAAGTTTTCTAAGGAACGATTTTTATCGATCATCGCGCGCTCGGTGATTTCCAGCACCACGCTAAAATGGTCGGTCGGCATAGCGGCGGTAAATCGCTGCAGATCCTGCTGAAAGCTCCCGGCGTGTAGGTGAATGGGGGAAATATTGATCCCCAGCTTGCTTCCGGCGGGCAGGAGCGTTTGCAGAACAGGCGCATCCTGCGCAATCAACGTTAAGAGATGGCGGGTAAGCGGAACGATGATCTGCTGGGTTTCTGCAAGGTTGATAAAGACATCGGGAGGGATCTCGCCGGCCACCGGATGCCGCCAGCGCATCAGCACCTCAACGCCGCTGATTTGTAGCGTCTCTGACCTCACCACCGGTTGATAGACCACGTAAAACTGATCGTTTTTGATGGCCAGCAGAAGCTCTTTACGCGGGTCCGACTTAATGGTGAGAACGTAGTAGCTTAAAAGTCCGGCCAGCAGTCCGCACACGACGCCCAGCAGCAGAGCGAACTGCGTATTCTCCGCCAGCCAGCTGTTGGCGTAGAGATAGACTTTCAGCGGCAGGCCGTCAATTTGCGTCTGGCGAATAGGCGGCGAGAGCAGGGTCTGCGGGTCGATGAGCTGGTTACTGAAGGTGGAAATGGCGACGTCCTTAATGGCCAGCGCCAGGCCGCTGAAATCATTCTGTCGCGCTGAATAGAGGATATAGGGCGTCAGGTTGGCATTAATCGAGACAAAAATACCGTCTTTCCCGCCGTGGGGGCTACGAACCCACAACGCCAGCGCGGCGCTTTTGGGCATCATTGGCGTCCCGGGCAGAATCGCCATATCGACCGCTTGAGTAACATCAAGCTGCGGTATGAGCTGGGTTAAGGGCGTACTCATCGCGCCTGTAGCGGAGGAACAAAACGCGAGGCCATTTTTGACCAGCAGGACGGCGCGTACGTTTGGGCTGAAGGCCGCATGGGCGGTTAAGCCTGAGGCAACGTTCTCACATGGCTCATCGACCAGCGGCTGCAGGCCGTGGATAGTCTGATTTAAATCGTGAAAATAGTCCTGCAGATAGGTATGGACGTTGTTAATAATGACGTCAAAACGCTCCGCCCGGTTGTGATAAATCACCATAAACTGGATGCTACCGGCCAGCAGGGCGACGGCTATTCCAATACATATACTGGTCAGCCAGTTTTTTCGCCGGGGAGCGAGGTGACGGGTAGGCATAGGCTATATAGTCAGTCCGTATTGTTGATGTGCGCCAAAGGGCTGATAGAAAAACGCTTTTTCTATCCCTGCTTAAAGACATAGCTTATTTTACGAAGTTTATTGGCTGGCGAGCAAAAAAAAACACCGCCTCGGCAGTGTTTTTTTGTTTCTTCCGTTGGCCAAGGGATTAACCAACGGCAGAAGACGATTACGAACGGCTCAGAACGCGTCGCGCTTCGTTATAGCGCTTTTTCCAGTATGGCTCATCCATGCTTGAAATGGTCACACCGCTGCTGGTGGATGCATGAACAAACTGATTGTTGCCGATATAGATACCAACGTGGCGGCCCGTGGAGCCGGCGCGGAACAGAACTAAATCACCGGTACGCAGCTGGGCGCGGCTGATCGATTTTCCGGAATCCTGCTGCTCTGAAGTGGAGCGCGGCAGTTCCAGGCCAAACTGTTCACGGAAAGTCCGTTGCACAAAGGCGGAACAATCGATGCCTTTACGGGTGCTGCCGCCGAGGCGGTAACGCACGCCCTTCCAGCTGGCATACTGATCCATCAAGCGGGACTTCACGTCCAGGTTGCGGACCATCGTTTCAAATTCATCCTGAGAGGCTTGCAGTGATGATAAATCGCCACTACCCACAGCAAGCGTCTCAGAATGCATATTTCTGGCGGTACTATTTGAACTACACGCGGAAAGCAGAACCGCAACTGCAATCGCGGGGGCGACCCGCAAGATATATCTCAAAATCGGCTGAGATTTGACCATGCTGTGTGTTATCCCTTGTTGTCCTTAACGACAATGTCGTTATAAAAAATGCCAAACGTGTTAGAGCCTAATTACCTGGTCGCAATGAGACAATTCCGTAAGCATAAAACTGTGGAGTCACGCACAAATTTATTCATTCTATGAATTGATGTTGCTGACGAGGCAAAACGAGATTGAGGTTACCCGATCAACCGGGGGATGGCGAGCGGTTTTACGCATTTTCTTATAAGTATTTTTGCGACAAAAAGTGAATCATCGGCAAAGGACAAAATAGCGGCAGTGGTGGGTAAAAAATACGCAATTTACTCATTTTTAAGATGATTAATATGACAGGAAGATGATACGTGATGAGAAAACAGGCGCGGGCAAAAAAAGGGACCCAGAACGATCCCTTATGAATGATATTAATTAATTGTAAAGATAGATTTAATTTTTTGCTTTTCTACCCGGAAGGTGGCGCTCAAATAAGGCAATAACCTTATCGCTCAATGAGGTCATCAATACCCAGGGGGCGCCAATGAGCACCGCCGTTAATGAGCCGACTGCAATATCGGTAAACCAGTGGGCGCCAATCATCACGCGTGGGAAAGCGAACACCACGAATATCACCAGCGCGATAGCAAACGCCCGGCGACCAAAATAACGCCACATAAATGACGCAAATATCAGCAGCATCATCCCGTGATCGCCCGGGAAGCTATCTTTTGAAGCGTCTTTGGTGGGGAATGAGATCACATCGCTCACTTTGGTGATGTCGGTAAAAGAGAGCGAAGGGCTGGCGCGCTTAACCGGCATCAGGTGCTGGGCCAGCTGATTGATAATGACGGCAGCCAGCAGCATCACCAGGCCGATGATAATCACCCGGCGGCGTCCGGCGCTCTGCTCTTTGAACCAGAAGCTCAGCATCAGGCTGCCCATCGCCAGTAGCGAGCAGGCGTCAAAGGCGCGGTTATTGATAATCGCCAGCAGCCAGGTATAGGCGGTGCTCACGCCAACCAGGTGATTAAAGAAATAGAAGATCGCTGAGTCCAGCGGATTCCAGAAACCATGGTTAACGGGAAGGTACCATGAACAAAAAAGCGCTATACCCGCCGCGTTCAGCAGCAGGATAAGGGGAATTCGATTTTTAATCATAACTATCATGTATTGGGTAAACGACGGCAACCATAGCCGTCTTAACTTAAACGAATCCTCAACAAGGAGGCCTGCAGTGCGTTCCAGTCCGTCTCAGTATCGGCAATCAGCTCGATGCGGCTGTCGGGTGGGGAGACGTTCTGCGTCTCAATATGCAGATCAAGCTGTTGACGATTGATCCGTACCAGCCCCTCCGCAATGCGCATAACGCCTTTGACGCGCCCGACCGGCGCCAGGCGCGCCCATTCGAGCAGGGCAACGGTGTCGAAAACGGTTTCAGCGTCAAAAATCCAGCCGCAGGCGTGATAGCCCTGACCGCTATTGAGGCTGCGGCGCCAGCGCTGATGGGCGGGGAGGCTCAGTGCCGCAAGGCCTTGTTTCTGCTCGTGGCCGTGGGCGTGTTCGGCGCTGGCGGGGAGCGGCGCAAGGTTGCGGCGCGGTAAATCAAGCAGCGCCGGGTCGATATTACCCCGCGTGGCGCTGACGAATCGGCGATCGCCTGCGTAGGCTTGCCACCATGCGGCAAAGGCGCGTTGACTCTCCTCCGTCGAGCGGTCGGCTTTATTGCTGATAATAACGTCAGCGGCCGCCAGCTGGTCACGAAAGTTGTCGTTGGTCACCGCTTTTTCGTCCAGCAGCTGGCGCGGGTCCAGCACGCACAGGGTAGCGCGCAGGTCGATCCACGGCTCGTATACCGCGGCGGTCAGCATATCGAGGATCTGTTTAGGATGGCCCAGCCCGGTGGGTTCTATCAGCAGGCGATCGGGTTTGCCCTGGCGTAGCAGGGTATTGAGCCCGACCTGCATTGGCAGGCCGTTTACGCAGCACATACAGCCGCCGGGGATCTCTTTGAGCAGCGCGCCGCTTTCCGCCAGCAGCGCGCCGTCAATACCCACTTCACCAAACTCGTTGACCAGCACGGCCCATTTTTCATCCGCGGGCTTATTGGCCAGCAGATGCAGAATCGTCGTGGTTTTGCCGCTGCCGAGAAACCCCGTGATCAAGTTGGTTTTGGTCACTTTTTCTCCAGGATAAATGTAATGTTGTAACAGTTACGCCTATCCTGACGAAAAAAAGGGAGAAAGAGAAGACTTAGCGCGGACAGAAGGGGATTCTGTCCGCTAAAAGGCAGTTATTGTTAAGCGTTCAGCGTGCCGGCAATCGCCTGCCGCGCGCCAAAGGCGGCAAGCTGATGCCATGCGGCGGTGATGTGAGCGACAAACTGCGGATCCTGCGGCAGGTCGCGGCCGAAGATCTCCTCAAGCGAGAGCAGGGCCGCCACGCGCTGGTGTTCATCGCTGGCGGAGACCAGTTTCTGTATCTTATCGGCCAGCGGATCGCGAATATCAATGGCATTTCCGCCATCGTCAATACCGCTGACGTAGCGCATCCAGCCCGCGACGCCGAGCGCCAGGAGCGGCCAGCGGCTGCCTTGCGCAAGGTGGACGCGAATACCGTCAAGCATACGTTGCGGCAGTTTCTGGCTGCCGTCCATGGCGATTTGCCAGGTGCGATGCTTCAGCGCCGGATTGCTGAAGCGTGCGATCAGGCTGTCAGCATACGCCGTCAGATCCACGCCCTGGATAGATAAGGTCGGCGCCTGTTCGTCAAGCATCAGTCGGTATGCGGCGCCGCGGAAAATCGGATCCTGCATGCAGTCGCTAATATGCGCATGACCTGCCAGATAGCCAAGCCAGGCGAGGAACGAGTGGCTGCCGTTGAGCATCCGCAGCTTCATCTGTTCCCACGGCAGTACGTCATCGGTCATCTGAACGCCCGCGGTTTCCCACGCCGGGCGTCCGGCAACGAAGTTATCTTCGATGACCCACTGAATGAAGGGTTCGCAGCTGATGGCGCAGGGGTCTTCTACGCCCAACGCGGCGCTAATTTCCGCCAGCGATTCATCGGTGGCGGCTGGCACAATACGGTCAACCATGGTGCCGGGAAAGCTGACGCGCTCGGCGATCCACTGCGCCAGCTCCGGGCTCCGTTTTTCGGCCATTCCCAGCACGGCGTTTTTCACCACATGCCCGTTGTTGGGGATGTTATCGCAGGAGAGGACGGTAAACGGCGGTAGTTCACGCTGACGGCGGCGCGATAAGGCTTCGACCAGAATGCCGGGAACCGATTGCGGCAGCGTCGGGTTTTGCAGATCGTGGATAATGCGCGGCTGCGACATGTCCAGCAGGCCGCTGGCCGGATCGATGCAGTAGCCTTTCTCGGTGATGGTCAGAGAGACGATGGCGACCTGCGGTTCGCAAAATTTCTCAATAATCGCGGCCAGCGAATCCAGTTTTGCGTTCAGGCATTCATGGACGGCGCCGACCACGATTGGCTGATTGCCCTCGGCGCCTTTTTCCAGCACGGTAAACAGGTGGTCCTGCTGGCGAAGCTGGCTCATCAGCCGATCGCCGCTGAACAGACTGATCTCACAAATCCCCCAGTCCCCGCCGCCGGCGTTAAGCACCCGATCGGTGAGGAGCGCCTGGTGCGCGCGATGAAACGCGCCGAAACCAAAATGCACAATACGCGAACGCAGATGACTGCGGTCATATTGAGGGAGCTGTACGCCTTCCGGCAGCGTAGCCGTAGCTATGGTAGTCATTCTTAACACACCTGATTAACGGATAATTAACATTCCCAGTGTAAAGTTATATGACAACAAATTAAATTGGTGAGCCTTGTTTATCCGCTTAATGTGAGCTCGGTCATCATTTTTTGGCTGGCTACCCGGCTGGCTTGAAAAGCGGGCGCGCTTAATGGCGGAAAGTAGCGACAGTTTAATTACTTTTGGTATAACAACTTTGCGGCGTGTGAAGGGAGAGCAACGTTGCCAGCAGAGAGAGGGCCAGGCGCTGCGGATAAGGTGCGAAAAAAAGGACAGCCGCTGGCTGCCCTTTATGATGTTGCAAACGCAGAGTTTAGTCCGCGCGGCCCATGTAGCGGCTCTCTTCGATATGGATACGAATGCGCTCGCCCGCGCTCAGGTATTCAGGCACCTGAACGACCAGGCCGGTGCTCAGCGTCGCCGGTTTGTTACGGGCGCTTGCGGATGCGCCTTTGATACCCGGCGCCGTCTCTACGATTTCCAGATCCACGGTCTGCGGCAGCTCCAGCGCCAGCAGCTGGCCGTCCCAGGTCAGAACCTGCATATCCGGCATGCCGCCTTCCGGCATAAACAGCAGCTCTTCTTCGATCTGCTCTTTGGTGAAGATATACGGGGTGTAATCTTCTTTATCCATAAAGACGTATTCGTTGCCATCGATATAGGAGAAGTCAACGAAGCGGCGGGTCAGGGTGACGGTATCGACGATGTCGTCGCCTTTAAAGCGTTCTTCCACTTTCAGGCCGGTGCGCACATCGGAGAAACGCATTTTGTACAGCGTCGCTGCGCCGCGGGCGCTCGGTGACTGAATATCAATATTTTTAACAATCAGCAGTTTGCCGTTGTAATTCAGCACCATACCTTTTTTAATTTCATTCGCTCTTGGCATTGCAGTCATCCTGTCACTTAAAGGGTCGAAAATATCGCGTAAAACTACTCGCGCCGGGCCTTTCAGGCAAGTGGAATTCGCCTGTTTTGCTATCTTCAGGCAAAACGTTTAGGCTGGGCTGCTAAACGCGTTATCGGAAGAGTCGATTATGGAATGCCGCCCTGAATGCGGAGCTTGCTGTATCGCTCCTTCTATCTCCAGCCCTATCCCGGGCATGCCGCAGGGCAAGCCGGCAAACACCCGCTGCGTACAGCTATCGGAAAATAACCTGTGTCATATTTTTGGCTCGCCGTTAAGGCCGAAAGTATGCGCCAGCCTGAAGCCGGAAGCGGAAATGTGCGCCACCAATCGCGATGACGCCATGATCTGGCTGCTTCATCTTGAACTGAGCACTTCATCGTGACGACGCAAGCCGGCGCGAACATCCTTTAAACGTCTTTAATACGCCACAGGCAGGCCTGAGTGGCGATGCCCATCACCAGCGCAATCCAGAAGACGGCGTGATAGCTCCAGATTTCCGCGACGACGCCCGCCAGCGAACCGGCGATAATCCAGCCAACGCGCGTGGTATTGGTATAAAGCGTAGTGGCCGCACCCGCCTGTCCGGGCATCAGATCCTGAAAATAGAGCATGCCGATACCGGCGAGAATACCGATGAAAATGGCGTTCAGCGCCTGCAGGGCCAGCAGCAGTCCGGGGGTATGTACGGTTAGCATGCCAACGTAAAACAGCACGCCGGCCACCGCCGAAATGCGCATCAGGAAGCGTTTGCCGAAGCGTTTGGCATAGTAGCCCGCAATCAGCATGGTCGGGATCTCCAGCCCGGCGGCGGTGCCCATCATGACTCCCGCCAGCTTTTCCGATAAATGCAGCTCATTGATGATAAACAGCGGCATATTAATGATGTACAGGCTGTTGATTCCCCACATCAGCGTACAGATGATAAACAGCAGCAGCGCGTCGCGGCGGTTGGTGCGCGGCGCTTCGAGATGGCCCGTAGCGATCTTCGGCTCTTTACGCATGCTGGGAAGAAAAAACCAGACCATCGCGCCGCAGACCACAAAGGCGACCGCCGCGCTGAGATACATCACGGTAAAGCCGAAACCCATCGCCAGCGCGTAGGCCAGCGGCGGCCCAATAACCCATGCCAGCGACACCTGAGCGCGCAGAATCGAGCTAAACATGACCGCCTCGCGGCCCGTTTTGTCCGCATGCTCGCGGGCGAGGGCAAACATCTGTGGGTTCGCGGTGGAGCCGAAGCTGCTGAGAAATACGCCGACGAACAGCAAAATAAAGTAGTTACGGTTCCAGGCGAAGAGCACGCAGGCCAGCACGCCCATCAGGCAGCAGAAGACGATCAGCCGCTTGCGGTCGCCTTTGCGATCCGAACGCCCGGCGAGGAACTGGCTTACCAGAATGCCGATCACCGCGCTGCCGGTAAAAAAGAAGCCGACCATCGCCGGTCGGACGTGAACCTCGTTAGTCAGAAACAGGCTCAACGTCGGCGTCTGGAGTGCCCCGGCGATACCCGTCAGGAAGGCGACGATCAGAAAGGCGGAAGAGGTGAGATCAAACCCGCGTCGTGGCAGGGCGGCGCTACTGTTTTGCATGTCGGCGTTCATCGGTTTTCAGGAGTCGCGGAGTTTACGCCGTCACTCAGAAAATGAACAGTACCAGGGCACGAATAAATCAAAAAGACGTTTCAAAATCAAACTTCAGCAGAAAGCTGAAGTTTTGCCGGTCTCGGCGCTCCCGCTTCAGCAAAAGTGTGCTGTATCTCTAACTTCTGTTATCAGGATTCCAACTTTCCTTGCCTGATGGCTAATAAAGGTACAGACTTCTTGAAACGTTTCAGCGTCATCGGGAGATTCTCCGGCAGGTAGATGACGCATTTTTTCTCAAAGTAGCTGAAACGATTCAATTCAGCAGGAGAGGAGAACCATGTTCCAGTTATCTGTACAGGATATTCATCCCGGTCAGCAGGCCGGTAATAAAGAAGAGGCTATTCGTCAGGTTGCCTCCGCGCTGGTCAGCGCGGGCAACGTGGCAGACGGCTACGTCAACGGGATGCTGGCTCGCGAGCAGCAAACCTCCACTTTTCTGGGGAACGGTATTGCGATTCCGCACGGTACCACCGACACCCGCGACCAGGTGCTGAAAACCGGCGTTCAGGTTTACCAGTTCCCTCAGGGCGTGACCTGGGGCGAAGGGCAAACCGCCTACGTCGCCATCGGTATCGCCGCCAGCTCGGATGAACACCTTGGGCTGCTGCGTCAGCTGACCCACGTGCTGAGCGACGACTCCGTGGCTGAACAGCTTAAGTCCGCGACGACCGCCGAAGAGCTGCGCGCCCTGCTGATGGGCGAAAAGCAGAGCGAAGCGCTGAAGCTGGATAACGAGACGCTGACCCTGGACGTTGCGGCCAGCGATTTGCTGACCCTGCAGGCGCTGAACGCCGCGCGGCTGAAAGAAGCCGGCGCCGTCGATGCTTCCTTTGTTAGCCGTACGATTAATGATAAACCGCTGAACCTTGGTCAGGGCATCTGGCTGAACGACAGCACCGAAGGCAACCTGCGCAGCGCCGTTGCCGTCAGCCGCGCGGCCAACGCCTTCACCAGCGATGAGCAGCCGGTTTCTCTGCTGATCACCGTCGCGATGGCCGATGACCAGCCGACGGCGGTGCTTAATCGCCTGAGCAATCTGCTCCTGGATAAAAAAGCTGACCGCTTGCTGAAGGCTGATGGCGCCACGCTGCTGGCTCTCCTGACCAGCGACGATGCGATTGCCGAAGATGTTCTCAGCGCGGAATACGTTATCCGCAACGAGCACGGGCTGCACGCGCGTCCCGGCACGATGCTGGTTAATACCATTAAACAATTCTCCAGCGACATTACCGTCACCAACCTTGATGGTTCGGGCAAACCGGCAAACGGCCGCAGCCTGATGAAAGTCGTGGCGCTGGGCGTGAAGAAAGGTCACCGCTTGCGCTTTACCGCGCAGGGTGAAGATGCGCAGCAGGCGCTGGATGCGATTGGCGAAGCGATCGCCGCAGGCCTTGGGGAGGGCGCATAAATGAGCAGACGTGTCGCAACGATTACTTTAAACCCGGCCTATGACCTGGTGGGTTTTACCCCGGAAATTGAACGCGGCGAGGTTAACCTCGTTCGCACCACCGGTTTGCACGCCGCAGGGAAGGGGATCAACGTTGCAAAAGTGCTGAAAGATCTCGGTATCGACGTCACCGTTGGCGGTTTCCTCGGTAAAGACAATCAGGATGGTTTTCAGCAGCTGTTCAGTGAATTGGGCATCGCAAACCGTTTTCAGGTCGTTCAGGGCCGTACCCGTATCAACGTCAAGCTGACTGAGAAAGATGGCGAAGTCACCGACTTTAACTTCTCCGGCTTTGAAGTGACGCCGGGCGACTGGGAGCGTTTTGTTAACGATTCTCTGAGCTGGCTGGGCCAGTTCGATATGGTCTGCGTAAGCGGCAGCCTGCCGTCCGGCGTGAGCCCGGAAGCGTTCACCGACTGGATGACCCGTCTGCGTAGCCAGTGCCCGTGCATCATTTTTGATAGCAGCCGAGAAGCGCTGGTTGCGGGGCTGAAAGCGGCGCCGTGGTTGGTGAAACCTAACCGTCGCGAGCTGGAAATCTGGGCTGGCCGCAAGCTGCCTGAGATGAAAGATGTCATTGAAGCCGCTCATGCGCTGCGTGAGCAGGGGATCGCCCACGTGGTTATCTCTCTTGGCGAAGAAGGCGCCCTGTGGGTCAACGCATCCGGAGAATGGATTGCCAAACCGCCTTCCGTTGAAGTGGTTAGCACCGTTGGCGCCGGCGACTCTATGGTTGGCGGCCTGATTTATGGCCTGCTGATGCGTGAGTCCAGCGAACATACGCTGCGCCTGGCAACGGCAGTCGCCGCGCTGGCGGTGAGTCAGAGCAATGTCGGTATTACCGATCGTACCCAGTTGGCCGCAATGATGGCGCGCGTCGACTTACAACCCTTTAATTAACAGCAGGAGAGGCATAATGAAAACGCTGCTGATTATTGATGCCGGGCTTGGACAGGCCCGCGCCTATATGGCGAAGACCCTGTTAAGCACCGCGGCGCAAAAAGCGCAACTCGAACTGATTGATAACCCAAACGACGCTGAGCTGGCGATTGTGCTGGGCACGGCGCTGCCGGCCGACAGCGCGCTGAACGGCAAAAAGGTGTATCTCGGCGATATCAACCGCGCCGTGGCTCACCCGGAGCTGTTCCTCGGTGAGGCCAAAAGCCACGCGACGCCTTACGCCGCTCCGGCCGCTGCTGCGTTGCCGACTGCGGCTAACGGCCCAAAACGCATTGTGGCGGTCACCGCTTGCCCGACCGGCGTCGCGCACACCTTTATGGCGGCGGAAGCTATTGAAACCGAAGCTAAAAAACGCGGCTGGTGGGTGAAGGTTGAAACGCGCGGCTCCGTAGGCGCGGGCAATGCAATCACCCCGGAAGAGGTTGAACAGGCGGATCTGGTGGTCGTCGCTGCCGATATCGAAGTGGATCTGGCGAAATTCGCCGGTAAGCCGATGTATCGCACCACCACCGGTCTGGCGCTGAAGAAAACCGCGCAGGAGCTGGATAAAGCCGTGGTTGAAGCGAAACCGTATCAGCCTGCGGGTAAATCCCAGGCCGCGGCGGAAGGCAAAAAAGAGTCTGCGGGCGCCTATCGTCACCTGCTGACCGGCGTGTCGTACATGCTGCCGATGGTGGTGGCGGGCGGTCTGTGTATCGCGCTCTCCTTCGCTTTTGGTATTAAAGCCTTTGAGGTGAAAGACACCCTGGCCGCGGCGCTGATGCAAATCGGCGGTGGCTCAGCCTTCGCGCTGATGGTACCGGTTCTGGCGGGCTTTATTGCCTTCTCTATCGCTGACCGTCCTGGCCTGACGCCGGGTCTTATCGGCGGTATGCTGGCGGTGAGCACCGGTTCTGGCTTTATCGGCGGTATTATCGCCGGTTTCCTTGCCGGTTATGTGGCGAAAGCGATCAGTACGAAGCTGAAGCTGCCGCAAAGTATGGAAGCGCTGAAACCGATCCTGATCATTCCGCTGGTTTCCAGCCTGATCGTCGGTCTGGCGATGATTTACCTGATTGGTAAACCCGTTGCCGGGATCCTCGAAGGTCTGACCCACTGGCTGCAAACTATGGGCACGGCGAACGCGGTTCTGCTCGGTGCGATCCTCGGCGGTATGATGTGTACCGATATGGGCGGTCCGGTGAACAAAGCGGCCTACGCGTTTGGTGTTGGCCTGCTGAGTACCCAGACTTATGCGCCGATGGCGGCCATCATGGCGGCGGGTATGGTTCCACCGCTGGCCCTGGGCCTGGCGACGCTGATTGCGCGTAAAAAGTTCGACAAAGCGCAGCAGGAAGGCGGAAAGGCCGCGCTGGTTCTCGGTCTGTGCTTTATCACCGAAGGGGCTATTCCATTCGCCGCCCGTGACCCGATGCGCGTCCTGCCTTGCTGTATCGTTGGCGGCGCGGTGACCGGCGCGATGTCCATGTGGGTTGGCGCGAAGCTGATGGCGCCGCACGGCGGTCTGTTCGTCCTGCTGATCCCTGGTGCGATTACGCCGGTGCTTGGCTACCTGATGGCGATTGTGGTCGGTACGCTGGTCGCAGGTCTCTCCTACGCGGTGCTGAAACGTCCTGAAGTTCAAGCCGCCTGATCGACGTAGCAAACGCTTCTCAAGGGCAGAGTCTTCTCTGCCCTTTTTTTTATGCCGCATTCTTCCTCCTCCCATCCCACCGTATGTGCTCTCCTTCGCATTTTTAAACTGTTTAAAAACCATACTGGCCAAATTTTGTGATTGTGTTCATGTTCATATGAAAATCCTATTTTGCTTCTCTTTACTTTAAAATTATTCCGCTTACCATAAACACATGTTCACATTCAAACATGTGTTTAAATGAAGTGCTGTGAATCGTGAGGTGTTTATTTCCTGATATTAAATAATTCTACTGCCATAGCGTTTTTTATGCTGGAGGGTATTTTTATGCCTGAAAATGATTACGTTGTGATTATTGGATCGGCAAACATGGATGTGGCTGGCTATTCCAATGTGTCGCTAAACTACGCTGATTCTAATCCTGGGAAAATAAAATATACTCCCGGCGGCGTGGGGCGCAACATTGCGCAAAATATTGCCTTGTTGAATAAAACGGCGTGGCTATTATCCGTTGTTGGTGACGATTTTTATGGTCATTCATTATTAAAACAAACGGCCCAGTCCGGGGTTCACGTCGATAAATGTCAGATAATCCCGGGTGAAGGCACATCAAGCTATTTGTCGCTGCTTGATAATACCGGTGAAATGCTGGTGGCGATTAATGATATGAGCATCACTGAGCATATTACGCCGGCCTTTTTAAGGCAGCATCAAGATTTTATCTGCGGTGCCGCGGTGATTGTCGTTGACTGTAATATTAGCGAGTCGGCGCTGGCCTGGTTGATGGAAAATAGCGGCTCAACGCCCATTTTTGTTGACCCGGTTTCAGCCTGGAAATGCGTGAAAATCAGCCAGCACCTGGGGCGTATTCACACCCTGAAACCGAACCGGATTGAGGCAGAAACGCTGAGCGGCATCGCGCTGTCCGGCACTGACGATGTGGCTCGCGTAGCCGACTGGTTTCACCATCATGGCCTGAAACGCCTGGTGCTGAGCATGGGCGGCGATGGCGTTTACTACAGCGAGAGAGATGGGGAACGCGGCTGGTCCGCGCCGCTGAAAACCCAGGTTGTCAATGTCACCGGCGCCGGTGACGCGATGATGGCCGGTCTTGCCTGCTGCTGGCTCGACGGTTGCTCATTTTCGCAAGCGGTGAAGTTTGCTCAGGGATGCTCTTCTCTGGCGCTTTCATCGGAATTCACCAATAACCCTGAATTATCTTACGCCAACGTAAAAAAGGTAGTGGAGAAAGAATATGTCTGAATTAAATATTTCCTCTGAATTATTACAGGTTTCTGCGGAAGTTCAGCAGGCATTAAAAAACAATCAGCCGATAGTGGCGTTGGAATCGACCATTATTTCTCACGGCATGCCGTTTCCGGAAAATGCGCAAACGGCGCTGGAAGTAGAAGAAACTATTCGTCGCCAGGGAGCGGTGCCGGCAACCATTGCGATTATTCATGGCGTAATGAAAGTGGGCTTAAGCCGCGAAGAAATTGAACTTTTGGGCCGCGAAGGACATAACGTCGCCAAAGTCAGTCGTCGTGATTTACCCTTTGTTGTCGCCGCAGGATTAAATGGCGCGACTACCGTGGCGTCTACCATGATTATTGCGGCGATGGCCGGAATTAAAGTCTTTGCGACCGGCGGTATCGGCGGCGTACATCGTGGCGCCGAGCACACGTTTGATATTTCCGCCGATTTACAGGAGCTCGCTAATACCAACGTTACCGTGGTCTGTGCCGGTGCGAAATCTATTCTCGATCTCGGTTTAACCACCGAGTATTTAGAAACGTTTGGCGTTCCGCTTATTGGTTATCAAACTTCGGCGCTGCCGGCATTCTTCTGCCGAACCAGCCCGTTTGACGTCAGCATTCGCCTCAATAGCGCCAAAGACATCGCCAAAGCGATGGCGGTGAAATGGCAATCGGGTCTGAATGGCGGCATGGTGGTAGCAAATCCTATTCCTGAAGCGTTCGCGATGCCGGAAGAGAAAATCAATGCCGCCATCAATCAGGCGGTGAAGGAGGCGGAAGAGCAGGGCGTAGTGGGTAAAGCGAGCACGCCGTTCCTGCTGGCGCGCGTTGCGGAGCTGACCGGCGGCGATAGCCTGAAATCCAACATTCAGCTGGTCTTCAACAACGCCATTCTGGCCTGCGAGATTGCCAAAGAGTATCAGCAGATCGCCTGACGACAGTCGCGGGCCGTTTGCGGTTGCCCGCCCCGATATCAACGATACCGAAAGCCTGGCCTGCGCCGGGTTTTCCACCAGGTAAGGATATCATTATGGACATCATGAGAAGTCTTCTGGGGATGGTGGTGTTGCTGGCCATTGCCTTTGCGCTGTCAGTTAATAAAAAACGCATCAGCATCAGAACGGTAGGGGCAGCGCTGCTGCTGCAAATCGTGATTGGCGGGGTGATGCTCTATTTTCCGCCGGGCAAGTGGCTGGTCGAGCAGGCCGCGCTTGGGGTACACAAAGTTATGTCCTATAGCGACGCCGGAAGCGCGTTTATTTTTGGTTCACTGGTCGGTCCGAAGATGGATGTGCTGTTTGACGGCGCCGGCTTTATCTTCGCCTTCCGCGTTTTGCCCGCCATCATTTTTGTTACCGCGTTGATCAGTCTGCTTTACTACCTCGGCGTGATGGGGCTGCTGATCCGTATCCTCGGCGGGATCTTCCAGAAAGCGCTGAATATCAGCAAGATTGAGTCTTTCGTCGCCGTGACCACCATTTTCCTTGGGCAAAACGAGATCCCGGCGATCGTCAAACCGTTTATCAACAAGCTCAACCGCAATGAGCTGTTTACCGCGATTTGCAGCGGGATGGCGTCGATCGCCGGGTCGATGATGATCGGCTATGCCGGTATGGGCGTGCCGATTGATTATCTGCTGGCCGCTTCGCTTATGGCTATTCCCGGCGGGATTCTGTTTGCCCGTATGCTAAGCCCGGCAACTGAAGCATCCCAGGTCACTTTCGACAATCTCTCTTTCAGCGAGACGCCGCCGAAAAGCGTGATCGAGGCGGCGGCGTCAGGGGCGATGACCGGCCTGAAAATTGCCGCCGGGGTGGCAACCGTGGTGATGGCGTTTGTGGCGATTATCGCGCTGCTGAACGGTATTATCGGCGGCATTGGCGGCTGGTTTGGCTTCGGTCACGCCACGCTGGAGGGGATTTTCGGCTTTCTGCTCGCGCCGCTGGCGTGGATCATGGGCGTTGACTGGAACGATGCGACGCTGGCGGGCAGCCTGATTGGACAAAAGCTGGCGATCAACGAATTCGTTGCCTATCTCAACTTCTCGCCCTACTTGCAAAGCGGCGGGAACCTGGACGTGAAAACCGTTGCGATTATCTCGTTTGCGCTGTGCGGTTTCGCCAACTTTGGCTCGATCGGCGTGGTTGTCGGGGCGTTTTCGGCTATTTCACCGCAGCGCGCGCCGGAAATTGCCCAGCTTGGGCTGCGCGCCCTGGCGGCGGCCACGCTCTCTAACCTGATGAGCGCCACCATCGCCGGGTTCTTTATTGGGCTGGCATAACGTGATGCGCGCGCCGCGTCAGCGGTGCGCTGCTATCCGTTGGCAAGTAAATTGAGCGCGTTATCAACGGACAACGAGGGGTTGTTGATGCTGTGGCTGGCGCGGGTGATGGCGGTGCAGGCCATGGCGAAAGCGGCGCTCTCTTTAAAGTCGCTGCCGTCGAGATAGCTATAAAGCAGCCCGGCCATCAGCGCATCGTCGGCGCCAAAGCTGTCTATCGTCGTATGGCCCGGCAGGCTCATCCGGAAGCGTTCACCACCGGCTTCGCTACAGAAAATCGTGTCATCTTCCAGGTAAATCACCACCCGCTGGGTGCCTCTTTCGTGCAGCCATGCTAACGCCCGATCGCGATCGGCCTCGTTTTCAATGGGCTCGCCCCAGAGGATCTGCAGTTCGCGCAGCGTGGGTTTCAGCGTGTGGATCTTTCCCAGCCACGGGCGAATGCGGTGCGCTTTAAACTCGGACACGGTATCAACAAACACCGGAATGGCGTTGGTCAGGGTAAACACCCACTCCAGCGACTGTTCCGTTAAATTACAATCGACCAGAACGACGCCCGCATGCGTCAGCAGATCCCGATACTGATTCAGCAGCTGCGGCGTGAGCGACTGTAAAATATGCGTATCGTTAATCGCCAGTACCGTCTCTTCCTGCGGATTGGCGATGGAGAGATAGGTGGCGGTATTATGGCCGTGCAGGCGGATACAGCTCTGTACGTTTACGCCGGCCTGGCGGGTTTGCTCCAGCAGCGTTTCGCCGTAAAAATCACTGCCGACGGCGGAAATCAAATGCACATCGCGGCCCAGCAGCGCCAGGTTATGCGCGATATTTCGCGCCACGCCGCCCGCGGAGCACTGGATATTACCCGGGTTTGACACCGGTTGAGGATAATGGATATCGGCAATTCCGCGGATATCCATATTCACCGCGCCCAGCGAGACGCAATACTCCTGCTCGGTAAGGATGTAGCCTTTGCCCTTGATGGCCCCCTTACGCGTGAGGTCCATAATATGCGCGGCTACGCGGGAGCGGCTAATCTGCAGAATATCGGCAATCTCATGCTGCTGAATCAGCGGGTTGCGCCGCAAAATTTTGAGGATCTGCTTTTCCCTGTCGTTCATATCAGACCCTAGCCTCTTCCGTTTGCTGAGCCCGCAGCCAGGCGATCTCTTCCGCCCAGATATCAGGATTGATCGTTTCCAGAATCAGCGGGATACCGTCAAAGCGGCTGTCCTGCATAATCCAGCGGAAAGCGTCATGGCCGATATTGCCTTCACCCAGGCTGTGGTGACGGTCAACGCGGCTGGCGAACGCGCTTTTCGCATCGTTCAGGTGCATACCGCGCAGATACTGAAAACCGACAATCCGTTCGAAATCAGCGAAGGTTTTTTCACACTCTTCGGCGCTGCGCAGATCGTAGCCTGCGGCGAAGGCATGGCAGGTATCAATGCATACGCCGACGCGTGATTTATCTTCTACGCCGTCGATGATGGCCGCCAGATGCTCAAACTTAAAGCCCAGGTTACTGCCCTGGCCGGCAGTGTTTTCAATCACCGCCGTAACGCCTTCGGTTTTTGCCAGCGCGATATTGATCGATTCGGCGATACGCGCCAGACATTCGTCTTCCGGGATTTGCTGCAGATGGCTACCCGGATGGAAATTCAGCAGCGTCAGGCCGAGCTGCTGGCAGCGGGAAAGTTCATCAATAAACGCATCGCGGGATTTTTCCAGCGCGTCCTCAACCGGATGGCCGAGGTTTATCAGATAGCTGTCGTGCGGCAGAATTTGCCCCGGACCGAAATGGTGCTTTTCGCAGGCGGCTTTAAATTCAGCAATGGTTTCGTCGCTCAGAGGCGCGGCGCGCCACTGGCGCTGGTTTTTGGTAAAGAGGGCAAATGCGGTCGCGCCGATTTCGGCTGCGCGAATGGCGGCATTGGCTACACCGCCGGAGGCGCTGACGTGCGCTCCAATATATTTCATAAAAAAACTCCAGATAAGCCGCTGGGGGAGGGTAATGATAGCGGCTTAGCCGGAGAGTTACATCATCCTTAATACAACCTGAGTCGCGAGGGGCTTCAGGCCATCAGGCTATGAATGGCCAGGTTAATCGCGCCGCCGCCGACAATCAGCCAGACGAAGAGCATCAGCGCCATCAGCAGCGGTTTGGCGCCAGCTTTTTTCAGCGCGCTGACGTGGGTGGTCAGGCCGAGGGCGGCCATCGCCATCGCCAGCAGTACGGTATCCAGCGTGACCAGCATTTCGACAACCGCTTTCGGCAGTAGGTGGAAGGAGTTAAACACCGCCACCAGAATAAACAGGACCGCAAACCATGGAATGGTGATTTTA
This sequence comes from Klebsiella grimontii, assembly GCF_900200035.1. Taxonomy (GTDB): domain Bacteria; phylum Pseudomonadota; class Gammaproteobacteria; order Enterobacterales; family Enterobacteriaceae; genus Klebsiella; species Klebsiella grimontii. The sequence goes on along the minus strand of NZ_FZTC01000022.1, from coordinate 134,965 downwards.
CTTTTTTCCCCGCCGTTGGCCGGGGATAATTGCTTCACGCGCGCGGCGAGGAACAGCAGGAACGGCGCCAGCATCATCACGCGCAGCATTTTTGCAATCACCGCCGCGTTTTCCGCGTCCGGACCCACCGCGTGGCCTGCCGCGACAACCTGAGCAACCTCATGCATCGTCGACCCCATATAAATGCCGTAGGCTTCCGGCGTAAACCAGTGCGCCAGGAAGGGGTAAATCGCCGGGTACAGGAAGATGGCAATGGTGCCGAAAATGACCACCGTGGCGACGGCGACCGTCACTTTGCTGGCTTCCGCTTTGACGACCGGTTCGGTCGCCAGTACCGCTGCCGCGCCGCAGATGCTGCTGCCGGCGCCAATCAGCCAACTGGTATGTTTATCCAGGCCGAAAACCTTTTGCCCAAGAAAGCAGGCGATAAAAAAGGTGCTGGAAAGCGTCAGCACGTCAATGACGATACCGCCTACGCCGACGTCGGCAATCTGGGCGAACGTCAGGCGAAAGCCGTATAAAATGATGCCGAGACGCAGCAGGTGCTGCTTGGCAAAAATCACGCCGCCGTCGCAGGGCTGCCAGATTTTCGGGTAAACCGTGTTCCCGATAACCATGCCGAATAAAATGGCCAGCGTGAGGGCGCTGAAGCCCGCGCCGGCGATAGCCGGAAAACTACCGGCCCACAGCGCTGCGCCGGTGAGCACGGCGGTCAGCGCCAGTCCAGGTGCAAAGTGCCGCAATGGGCGATGTTTAGTCGGTAAAGTGAGTGCTGTCATAACCTTCTCCTTTGTCTGGGAAAAGCATACGACCCGCTGGCTTAAATATAAAATTGATTATATATTTATAATTAATCGAAATAAGTGGTAAATACGCGGTTTCGCGGTTTGACAACGATGGGCATCAGTCTTACGCCGCGGATCGCGAGTCGTCTATAAAGGCAGGAAAAATCATGCATATCACGCTACGGCAGCTGGAAGTGTTTGCTGAAGTATTAAAAAGCGGTTCGACGACGCAGGCATCGCAAATGCTGGCGCTTTCCCAATCGGCGGTTAGCGCGGCGCTGACCGATCTCGAAGGGCAGCTGGGCGTGCAGCTATTTGACCGCGTAGGGAAAAGGCTGGTGGTCAACGAGCACGGCAGACTGCTTTATCCGCGGGCGCTGGCGCTGCTGGAGCGGGCGCTGGAGATAGAACAGCTGTTTCGCGGCGACAACGGCGCGATCCGCGTCTACGCCAGCAGCACCATCGGTAACTATATTCTGCCGGAAATCATTGCGCGCTATCGACGCGATCTGCCGGATTTACCGCTGGAGCTGAGCGTAGGCAATAGCCAGGACGTGATCAATGCGGTGGCCGATCTGCGCGTGGATATCGGGCTGATTGAAGGCCCCTGTCACGCCGCGGATATTATCGCCGAACCCTGGCTGGAAGATGAACTGGTTGTCTTTGCCGCGCCGGATTCGCCGCTCCTTGAAGGGGAGGTGACGCTGCAACGGCTGGCGGAAGCGCCGTGGATTTTACGCGAGCACGGCTCCGGGACCCGGGAAATCGTCGACTATTTATTACTCTCACATTTACCGGCGTTTCATCTGGGGATGGAGCTGGGCAACTCGGAAGCCATCAAGCACGCGGTGCGCCATGGTTTAGGCATTAGCTGCCTGTCGCGACGCGTGGTGGCGGAGCAGCTTGAAGTGGGGTCGCTGGTAGAGCTGACGATTCCGCTGCCGCGTTTAACCCGCACCTTGTGGCGCATTCATCACCGGCAGAAGCATATTTCCAAGGCATTACAGCGATTTCTGCATTATTGCGACGTGTAAAAGCGACGCAATGCGCGCTGGCGTTTCCGGGATTTCATGCTTTACTAATAATCCATGCTCGATCATGAAGCTCTCTTATAACTTTGCAATTGTATCGGATGGATCACAGACACTCTGGTACAATCTCGCCTCGTTTTTTGGATGGATAGCATTTTCACATGGTTTCGGATACTAAAACCACAGAAGCGCCCGGTTTACGTCGTGAACTGAAGGCGCGCCACTTGACCATGATCGCGATTGGCGGTTCCATAGGTACAGGTCTTTTTGTTGCCTCTGGCGCAACAATTTCTCAGGCGGGCCCTGGCGGGGCCCTGCTCTCTTATATTCTCATCGGCCTGATGGTTTATTTCCTGATGACCAGCCTCGGCGAGCTGGCGGCGTTTATGCCGGTATCCGGCTCTTTTGCAACCTATGGGCAAAATTACGTTGAGGAAGGCTTTGGTTTCGCGCTGGGCTGGAACTACTGGTACAACTGGGCGGTAACCATCGCCGTTGACCTCGTTGCCGCTCAGCTGGTGATGACCTACTGGTTCCCCGATGCGCCCGGTTGGGTCTGGAGCGCGCTGTTCCTCGGCATCATGTTCCTGCTGAACTGGATCTCGGTAAAAGGCTTTGGCGAAGCGGAGTACTGGTTCTCGCTGATCAAAGTTGCCACCGTCATCATCTTTATTATTGTCGGCGTGATGATGATCTTCGGTATCTTTAAAGGCGCGCAGCCTGCGGGCTGGAGCAACTGGGTTATCGACGATGCGCCGTTTGCCGGCGGTTTTGCGGCAATGATTGGCGTAGCGATGATTGTCGGCTTCTCGTTCCAGGGAACCGAGCTTATCGGCATCGCGGCCGGCGAGTCGGAAAACCCGGAAAAGAATATTCCGCGCGCCGTACGGCAGGTGTTCTGGCGTATCCTGCTGTTCTATGTGTTCGCGATTCTGATTATCAGCCTGATCATTCCGTATACCGATCCGAGCCTGCTGCGTAACGACGTAAAAGATATTTCCGTTAGCCCGTTCACGCTGGTCTTCCAGCACGCGGGGCTGCTGTCGGCGGCGGCGATTATGAACGCGGTTATCCTGACCGCGGTGCTGTCGGCGGGTAACTCCGGGATGTACGCGTCCACCCGCATGCTCTACACCCTGGCCTGCGATGGCAAAGCGCCGCGTATTTTCTCTAAGCTGTCCAAAGGCGGCGTGCCGCGGAATGCGCTGTATGCCACCACGGTGATTGCAGGGCTGTGCTTCCTGAGCTCGATGTTCGGTAATCAGACCGTTTACCTGTGGCTGCTGAACACCTCCGGCATGACCGGCTTTATCGCCTGGCTGGGGATTGCCATCAGCCACTATCGCTTCCGTCGCGGCTACGTGCTGCAAGGGAACGATCTCAACGACCTGCCGTATCGTTCAGGCTTCTTCCCGCTGGGGCCGATCTTCGCTTTCGTGCTGTGCCTGATCATTACCCTGGGCCAGAACTACGAAGCGTTCCTCAAAGATACCATCGACTGGGGCGGCGTGGCGGCAACCTATATCGGTATTCCGCTATTCCTGGTTATCTGGTTTGGTTACAAGCTGGCGAAAGGGACGCGTTTTGTACGCTACAGCGAAATGAAGTTCCCGGAGCGCTTTAAAGGCTAAACCGCGCTGGCGCAGTCAGATAAAACCCTCTCACGCAGAGGGTTTTTTTATGCCCCCAGCCCTTACAAATTGACACATTTCTCCACAATTTTATTGATAATTGTAATCATTATCTTTATCATTTCCATCAAATTCAGGATGAAGCCAATCCCCATATCTTGCAGAGGGTCAGACTGACAAGGGGTGACCAGCCACATCTACTGTAAAAAATTGCGTGCATACGCCGTTAGAGCGCTATGCCGACAGTACCTGTGAGCAGGACCTTTTTTGTTTGTTTTGTTGTACACCTCATGGAGATATGGAATGTTCAGGCTAAACCCTTTTGTCCGGGCCGGATTATGCGCGTCCGTCGTATCCCTGGCGTTTCCGGCGCTCGCCGACGTTAACGAAGAAACGCTGGTCGTCACCGCGGCGGCAACTGAACAGAGCGTCAAAGATGCGCCCGCCAGTATTAGCGTTATCACCCAGCAGGATCTGCAGCGTAGACCGGTACAAAACCTGAAGGATGTCCTGCGGGAAGTGCCGGGCGTGCAGCTCACCAACGAAGGGGATAACCGCAAAGGGGTGAGCATTCGCGGCCTCAGCAGCGGCTATACGCTGATCCTCGTTGACGGTAAACGCGTTAACTCGCGCAACGCCGTTTTTCGCCACAACGATTTTGACCTTAACTGGATCCCGGTTGATGCCATTGAGCGTATCGAAGTCGTGCGCGGGCCGATGTCCTCACTCTATGGTTCCGACGCCCTCGGCGGCGTGGTGAATATCATCACCAAAAAAGTCGGCCAGCAGTGGACCGGCACCCTCAGCGCGGACACCACCATTCAGGAACATCGCGATCGCGGCGATACGTACAACGGTCAGTTCTTTACCAGCGGCCCGCTGATTGACGGCGTGCTGGGGATGAAGGCCTACGGTAGCCTGGCAAAGCGCGCCAAGGACGATCAGCAGGCTTCCAGCAACGCAGCGGGCGAAACGCCGCGTATTGAAGGTTTCACCAGCCGCGACGGCAACGTCGAATTCGCCTGGACGCCAACCGATAATCAGGACATGACCGCAGGCTACGGGTTTGATCGCCAGGATCGGGATTCCGACTCGCTTGATCGCAACCGCCTCGAGCGCCAGAACTACTCCCTGAGCCACAACGGCCGCTGGGATGTCGGCAATAGCGAGCTGAAATTCTACGGCGAGAAAGTGGATAATAAAAATCCGGGTCAGGCCGGGACCATCACTTCTGAGAGTAACTCGGTGGACGGCAAATACGTTCTGCCGTTGGGAATGATTAACCAGCTGCTGACCTTCGGCGGCGAATGGCGTCACGATAAGCTGAAAGACCCGGTCAATCTGAGCAGCGGCAGTCAATCCACCTCCGCCAGCCAGTACGCGCTGTTCCTTGAAGATGAATGGCGGATCATCGAACCTCTGGCCTTGACCACCGGCATTCGCATGGACGATCACCAGACCTATGGCGATCACTGGAGCCCGCGCGCTTATCTGGTGTATAACGCCACCGATACCGTGACCGTGAAGGGCGGCTGGGCGACGGCATTTAAAGCGCCATCCCTGCTGCAGCTGAACCCGGACTGGACCACCAACTCCTGCCGCGGCTCGTGCAGCATTATCGGTAACCCGGATCTGAAACCGGAAACCAGCGAAAGCTTCGAGCTGGGCCTTTACTACCGCGGCGAAGAAGGCTGGCTTGAAGGCGTGGAAGGAAGCGTCACCACCTTCCAGAACAACGTTGACGATATGATTGATATCCTGCGTACCTCCAGCGCCAGCGAAGCGCCGGGCTACCCGAACTTTGTCGGCTGGAAAACGGTGAACGGGAAACGCGTGCCGATCTTCCGCTACTTCAACGTCAATAAAGCGCGTATCAAAGGGGTAGAAACGGAATTGAAGGTGCCGTTCGGCGACGAATGGAAGCTGACGGTTAATTACACCTATAACGATGGCCGTGACCTGAGCAACGGCGGCGATAAACCGCTGCAAACGCTGCCGTTCCATACCGCTAACGGTACCCTCGACTGGAAACCGCTGGACGACTGGTCCTTCTACGTCACCGCCAACTATACCGGCGAACAGCGATCGGTCAGCGCGACGGGCAAAACGCCCGGCGGCTACACCATGTTTGATATCGGCGCGGCCTGGAACGTCACCAAAAATGTCAAGCTGCGCTCCGGAGTGCTTAACGTCGGCGATAAGGATCTAAGCCGCGACGACTATAGCTATACAGAAGAAGGTCGCCGCTACTTTATGGCCGTCGATTACCGCTTCTAACCGGGCAATAAAAGAGGGCTGGCGGGGAAACCTGCCAGCCCTCTTCTTTCTGCCTCAGCACAACGGTAAAACTCAATCCTGCCCTGAGACGAAAGCCTCAAGCGCCGCCAAAATCATACCCCCCGATGACGGAAATACACTATCTCGCTGTATGTATTAGTTTTTATGACGATTTGTTGGTGAGGTGTTTTGCGTATCAATGCGCCGGGAAGGGGCTTCACGACGCATTGAGATGATCAGGTGAAGAGGTACCGGGCGTGGAAGCGCAGGTGGTCCTCAATAAATGAGGCGATAAAGGAGTAGCTGTGATCGTAACCGGGCTGAATGCGCAGGGTTAACGGCCAGCTTTTCTGACGCGCGGTTTCCGCCAGTACCGCCGGCTGCAGCTGCTCGGCAAGAAATGCATCGCTGTCACCCTGATCAATCAGGGTTGGAATCGCGTCAGATTCGCTGCTGGCCTGCATTAACGCGCAGCTGTCCCAGGCCTGCCAGGCCGCTTCATCCGCTCCCAGATAGGCGGTAAACGCTTTTTGACCCCAGGGAACCTGGGTCGGGTTAACGATAGGCGCGAACGCGGAAACGCTGACGAAGCGGCCCGGATTCTTCAGCGCCATCACCAGCGCGCCGTGGCCGCCCATGGAGTGTCCGCTGATGGCGCAGCGACTGCTGAGAGTAAACTCGCGGGCAATCAGCTGCGGCAGCTCGTCGCGAAGGTAATCGTACATGCGGAAATGCGCGGACCACGGCGCCTGGGCGGCATTGAGGTAAAAGCCCGCGCCTTTACCCAGATCGTAAGCGCTATCGTCGGCAACATTATCACCGCGCGGGCTGGTGTCCGGCATCACCAGCGCAATGCCCAGTTCGGCGGCGACGCGCTGAGCGCCCGCTTTGGTAGTGAAGTTTTCATCATTGCAGGTCAGGCCGGAGAGCCAGTAGAGAACCGGCGGCGGCGCGTCCGCGTTGGCGGGCGGTAAAAAGATGCTGAAGGTCATTGCGCAGTTCAGCGTTACGGAGTCGTGCCGCCAGCGTTGCTGCCGACCTTCAAAACAGCGGTGCTCTTCGAGCAGTTCCATGCAGGGCTCCTTAAGTGTCTCAGACGTAATTTTCCATAATACAGATATTTCATGGCCTCGTGAGTAACTTTCACTTCCTCCTTTTCGGAACGTATTGCATCATTAATGCAACTTTTAACCAACATGCTGACGTTGTCGTAGCGCTGGAATCGCGCTATCGGCCGGCGATTGGGTTGGTTGCGGCAAGGTGAGCAGGGCGTTGCGTGACGCATCGTAGTGCGCTGGTCTGGCGGCGTGGAACGAGAGGTGACGCCAATTTCAACAATTATCGATGCGGCTACTGGATTCTGTGCGTCACCTCACGCACAATGAATACAAACTTTGCCCTCAGAAGAGCAAAGAGCGCCACACCTGCAGGAGAACAAAAATGTCATCACTGAGTAAAGAAGCCATACTCGTTCATGAAGCGCTGGTCGCTCGTGGGCTGGAGACGCCGCTGCGTCCGCCAGTACAAGAAATTGATAATGAAACTCGCAAGCGTCTGATCGCCGGACACATGACCGAGATTATGCAGCTGTTAAACCTTGATCTAAGTGATGACAGCCTGATGGAGACTCCGCATCGCATCGCCAAAATGTACGTCGATGAGATTTTCTCCGGCCTGGACTACGCCCGGTTCCCTAAAATCACCGTCATCGAAAATAAGATGCAGGTTGATGAAATGGTGACCGTGCGCGATATCACCCTGACCAGCACCTGCGAACACCATTTCGTCACGATCGACGGCAAAGCGACGGTGGCCTATATCCCGAAAGATTCGGTGATTGGCCTGTCGAAAATTAACCGCATCGTGCAGTTCTTCTCCCAGCGCCCTCAGGTGCAGGAGCGACTGACGCAGCAGATCCTCACCGCGCTGCAAACGCTGCTGGGAACCAGCAACGTCGCGGTTTCCATCGATGCGGTACACTACTGCGTGAAAGCGCGCGGCATTCGCGATGCGACCAGCGCCACCACCACCACGTCGTTGGGCGGCCTGTTTAAATCCAGCCAGAATACCCGCCAGGAGTTCCTGCGCGCCGTACGTCACCACAACTAAAACGGAGCAGGGTACATGGAGAGAAATGTCACGCTGGACTTTGTCCGCGGCGTCGCCATCCTCGGTATCCTGCTACTGAATATCAGCGCCTTCGGTTTACCGAAGGCCGCTTACCTCAACCCCGCGTGGTCCGGGAACATTTCCGCCAGCGACGCCTGGACCTGGGCGATTCTCGATCTGCTGGCGCAGGTCAAATTCCTGACCCTCTTCGCCCTGCTGTTTGGCGCCGGACTTCAGCTGCTGCTGCCGCGCGGCAAGCGCTGGATCCAGTCGCGCCTGACGCTGCTGGCGCTGCTTGGCTTTATTCACGGTCTGTTTTTCTGGGACGGCGATATTCTGCTGGCCTATGCGCTGGTAGGGCTGGTGGGCTGGCGAATGGTGCGCGACGCCCACGATGTCAAATCGCTGTTTAATACCGGCGTGGTGCTATACATCATCGGCGTGGCGGTCCTGCTATTGCTGGGATTGATTTCCGGCAATGCGCCCAATCGTTCGTGGCTGCCGGACGCGGCAAATTTGCAGTACGAGCAGTACTGGAAGCTAAAAGGCGGCCTTGAGGCGGTAAGCAATCGCGCAGATATGTTGTCGGATAATCTGCTGGCGCTGGGCGCGCAGTACGGCTGGCAGCTGGCCGGTATGATGCTGATGGGCGCCGCGCTGATGCGCAGCGGCTGGCTCAAAGGGCAGTTCAGCCTTCGCCACTACCGGCGTACCGGCGGGCTGCTGATTGCCGCCGGAATGGCGGTCAATTTGCCCTCTATCATCGCCCAGTGGCATCTCGGCTGGGACTATCGCTGGTGCGCATTTTTGCTACAGGCGCCGCGCGAGCTGAGCGCGCCGCTGCAAACCATCGGCTACGCGGCGCTGGCCTGGGGCTTCTGGCCGCAGCTGTGTAAGTTTCGTCTGGTAGGGGCGATTGCCTGCGTCGGGCGCATGGCGCTGACCAACTATCTGCTGCAGACCCTGATTTGCACCACCCTGTTTTACCGCTTCGGCCTGTTTATGAAGTATGACCGCTTACAGCTGTTAGCCTTCGTGCCGCCCGTATGGGCGGTCAATCTCCTCTTCTCGTGGTTTTGGCTACGTCATTTCCGTCAAGGCCCCGTTGAGTGGCTATGGCGTCAATTAACCCTGCGTGCATCGGGGACATCATTAAAAGATACATCCAGATAACGATCTGGATCACAATCATTAACAAAATGGATGTAACCGTTTCCATCCCTGTGACCTCACTCACGTAGCGAGCGGCACGTCGCTGCCAGAATAGCCTCCTTGCTGAACACAGGAGGTGAGTGTGACGTACTGCAATGCTCTACAGGTCGGTGAGTATGATCACCATTCGTGATGTCGCCCGCCAGGCGGGTGTTTCCGTCGCGACGGTTTCGCGCGTGCTGAATAACAGCGCGCTGGTGAGCCCGGATACGCGAGAAGCGGTAATGAAGGCGGTGTCGCTGCTGGGCTATCGGCCGAACGCCAACGCGCAGGCGCTGGCGACGCAGGTCAGCGATACCATCGGCGTGGTGGTGATGGACGTGTCGGACGCCTTTTTTGGCGCGCTGGTGAAAGCGGTTGATACCGTCGCCCAGCAGCATCATAAATATGTGCTTATCGGCAATAGCTATCATGAAGCGGAAAAAGAGCGCAACGCCATCGAGGTGCTGATTCGCCAGCGCTGTTCGGCGCTGATCGTCCACTCTAAAGCGCTGAGCGACGCGGAGCTGGGGGATTTTATGGAGCATATGCCGGGAATGGTGCTGATTAACCGCATCGTGCCGGGGTACGCCCACCGCTGCGTTGGGCTGGATAACGTCAGCGGCGCGCTGATGGCGACCCGCATGCTGCTCAATCATGGCCACCAGCGCATCGGCTATCTCTCTTCCAATCACGGTATCGAAGATGATGATTTACGGCGGGAAGGGTGGTTCAGAGCGTTACATGAGCACGGCATTGTCGCTCCCGAAAGCTGGGTGGGTTCCGGGTCGCCTGATATGCAGGGCGGCGAGGCGGCGATGGTCGAACTGCTGGGGCGCAACCTCGGTCTGACCGCGGTCTTCGCCTATAACGACAGCATGGCGGCCGGCGCGCTCACGACGCTTAAAGATAACGGCATTGCCGTACCGCAGCATCTTTCGCTGATCGGTTTTGATGATATCCCCATTTCCCGTTACACCGATCCGCAGCTGACGACGGTGCGCTACCCGATTATGTCGATGGCGAAACTGGCGACCGAGCTGGCGCTACAGGGGGCGGCGGGGAAGCTGGATCGTGAGGCCAGCCACTGTTTTATGCCGACGCTGGTGCGCCGACATTCGGTGGCGCAGAGGCAAATTGTGGGGCCGATCACTAACTAATTATCTGCCTGATGTAACCGCTTTCAATATGTGAGTGATTTCACAGTTTGTTAACATTAAGCTGACTATGATTGCTGCGTTTACAAGTCTGAACATACTATGTCACGGTGATTAATCACTTTTACAGCAGTAATCGGCGTTAAACGATGAATAAAGCCGTTTTTCAGGAGCGTTACCCTACACGGAAGACAGAATTACAGTCGTGAATGTCGCTGTGCAGTAACATTAATGTAACGCTCGCCAGCCATTTTCACACCAAAGACCCTGCATAATAAAACCGGAGATTCCATGAATAAGAAGGTGTTAACCCTGTCTGCTGTAATGGCCAGCATGTTATTCGGCGCCGCGGCGCACGCAGCAGATACGCGTATCGGCGTGACGATTTATAAATACGACGACAACTTTATGTCGGTGGTGCGCAAGGCAATTGAGAAAGACGGCAAATCGGCGCCGGATGTTCAGCTGCTCATGAATGACTCGCAAAACGACCAGTCCAAGCAGAACGATCAGATTGACGTCCTGTTGGCAAAAGGCGTGAAGGCGCTGGCGATTAACCTGGTTGACCCGGCGGCGGCGGGGACGGTCATCGATAAAGCCCGTGGCCAGAACGTGCCGGTGGTGTTCTTTAACAAAGAGCCATCCCGTAAGGCGCTGGATAGCTACGATAAAGCGTACTATGTCGGTACCGATTCAAAAGAGTCCGGCGTGATTCAGGGTGACCTGATTGCCAAACACTGGAAAGCGAACCCGAACTGGGATCTGAATAAAGACGGCCAGATTCAGTTTGTCCTGCTGAAAGGCGAACCGGGTCATCCGGATGCGGAAGCGCGTACCACCTACGTGATTAAAGAGCTGAACGACAAGGGCTTCAAAACCCAGCAGCTGGCCTTAGACACTGCCATGTGGGACACCGCACAGGCGAAAGATAAGATGGATGCCTGGCTGTCTGGCCCGAACGCCAACAAAATTGAAGTCGTTATCGCCAACAACGATGCGATGGCCATGGGCGCGGTAGAAGCGCTGAAGGCCCACAATAAGAGCAGCATCCCGGTGTTCGGCGTCGATGCGTTGCCGGAAGCGTTAGCGTTGGTTAAATCCGGCGCTATGGCGGGTACCGTGCTGAACGATGCCAACAACCAGGCGAAAGCCACCTTCGATCTGGCGAAAAATCTCGCCGATGGGAAAGAACCGGCTGCCGGCACTAACTGGAAAATTGAAAATAAGATTGTCCGCGTACCGTACGTGGGCGTTGATAAAGACAATCTGAGCGAATTTATCGGTAAGTAATAGCTTAATAAGCTGCGGGCGTGCGCGCTGTACGCCCGATTATTCCTGATACAGAACCCGTCCCTGTTCGTCGTTAATTCGTCGGCAGGGGTATGCACGCACGCAGCCAGGTATAACTATGGTCAGCAATAATAGCGAACGGTCAGGCGAATATTTGTTGGAAATGACCAACATCAACAAATCGTTTCCTGGCGTCAAGGCTCTCGATAATGTGAACCTCAAGGTTCGTCCCCACTCTATTCATGCCTTAATGGGGGAGAACGGCGCGGGCAAATCAACATTATTAAAATGCCTATTTGGGATCTATCAAAAAGATTCCGGCAGTATTCTTTTTCAGGGACAAGAGATCGATTTCCATTCGGCTAAAGAAGCCCTGGAAAACGGTATTTCAATGGTTCATCAGGAATTAAACCTGGTCTTACAGCGTTCGGTGATGGATAACATGTGGCTGGGACGTTATCCCACCAAAGGCGTGTTTGTCGATCAGGACAAAATGTATCGTGATACCAAAGCGATTTTCGATGAGCTGGATATTGATATCGACCCGCGCGCTCGCGTCGGTACGCTATCGGTATCGCAAATGCAGATGATTGAAATTGCGAAGGCATTTTCCTATAACGCCAAAATTGTCATTATGGATGAGCCGACCTCTTCGTTAACTGAAAAAGAGGTCAATCATCTGTTTAAAATTATCCGCAAGCTGAAAGAGCGCGGCTGCGGCATTGTCTATATTTCCCACAAAATGGAAGAGATCTTCCAGCTGTGCGATGAAATTACTATCCTGCGCGACGGCCAGTGGATCGCCACCCAGCCGCTGGAAGGGCTGGATATGGATAAGATCATCGCGATGATGGTAGGCCGCTCCCTCAATCAGCGCTTCCCGAACAAGGAAAATAAGCCGGGCGAGGTGATTCTTGAGGTGCGCAATTTAACCTCGCTGCGCCAGCCGTCGATTCGCGATATCTCTTTCGATCTGCACAAAGGCGAAATTCTGGGGATTGCCGGGCTGGTCGGAGCGAAACGTACCGATATCGTCGAGACGTTATTCGGCATTCGCGAGAAGGCCGGCGGGACGATCAGGCTGCACGGTAAGAAGATTAACAACCATAGCGCCAATGAAGCCATCAACCACGGCTTTGCGCTGGTGACCGAAGAGCGCCGCTCGACGGGAATTTATGCCTACCTGGATATCGGTTTTAACTCGCTGATCTCCAATATTAAAAAATACAAGAATAAGGTCGGATTGCTGGATAATTCACGCATGAAAAGCGATACCCAATGGGTGATTGATTCGATGCGCGTGAAAACCCCGGGGCAGCACACGCAAATTGGTTCGTTGTCCGGTGGCAACCAGCAGAAAGTTATTATCGGTCGCTGGCTATTAACCCAGCCGGAAATACTGATGCTCGATGAACCCACGCGTGGGATTGACGTTGGGGCGAAGTTCGAAATTTACCAGCTGATCGCCGAGCTGGCAAAAAAAGACAAAGGGATCATTATTATTTCCTCCGAGATGCCGGAGCTACTGGGTATTACTGACCGTATTCTGGTAATGAGCAATGGTCTCGTTGCCGGAATTGTTGAGACTAAAACCACCACGCAAAACGAAATTCTCCGTCTTGCGTCGTTGCACCTTTAAGATCAGGGGCTCCTCATGAGTGCGTTAAATAAAAAGAGTTTTCTCACCTATTTGAAAGAAGGTGGGATTTACGTGGTTCTTTTAGTATTACTGGCTATTATTATTTTCCAGGATCCGACTTTCTTAAGCTTGCTGAACTTAAGTAATATTCTGACCCAGTCTTCGGTGCGTATTATTATCGCGCTCGGCGTGGCCGGACTGATTGTCACTCAGGGTACCGACCTTTCAGCCGGACGTCAGGTCGGCCTCGCGGCGGTTATCGCCGCCACCATGCTGCAGGCGGTGGACAACGCCAATAAGGTCTTCCCGGAAATGGCCACGATGCCGATTCCGCTGGTTATCCTGCTGGTGTGCGCGATCGGCGCGGTGATTGGCCTTATCAACGGCATTATCATTGCTTACCTGAACGTGACGCCGTTTATCACCACCCTCGGCACGATGATCATCGTTTACGGTATCAACTCCCTGTATTACGACTTTGTGGGCGCGTCGCCGATCTCCGGCTTCGATAGCCACTTCTCGCAGTTTGCCCAGGGGTTTGTGGCGCTGGGTTCATTCCGCCTGTCGTATATCACCTTCTATGCGCTGATTGCCGTGTTCTTCGTATGGATCCTGTGGAACAAGACCCGCTTTGGCAAAAACATTTTTGCTATCGGCGGCAACCCGGAAGCGGCGAAGGTTTCCGGCGTCAACGTCGCTCTGAACCTGCTGATGATTTATGCGCTCTCCGGCGTGTTCTACGCCTTCGGCGGCCTGCTGGAAGCCGGACGCATCGGTTCGGCGACCAACAACCTTGGCTTTATGTATGAACTGGATGCGATTGCCGCCTGCGTGGTCGGCGGCGTATCGTTCAGCGGCGGGGTCGGCACCGTGTTCGGCGTGGTGACCGGGGTGATTATCTTCACCGTCATCAACTACGGTCTGACCTATATCGGCGTGAACCCGTACTGGCAGTACATTATCAAAGGGGCGATTATTATCTTCGCTGTAGCATTGGATTCGCTGAAGTACGCGCGGAAGAAGTAAGTTTCTCTCTCGGAAAAAGCTGCCTGCGGGCAGCTTTTTTTATTTGCGCGGGACGGGATCACGAAAATTAATATTGCGGTGCCAATAGCCGTTGGTTTTTTCATATCTGGAATACGTTACTATTTTTGGCAAAATGTAAACATGTGTTTATGTATTTTTCCGCAAACTAAGGATATTATGCTCATTTGCTGTTTTGATAATGGAAAGGAACCCTCGAATGTTAAAGAAAATGATAGCTGTGATAGGCTTCGGAAGCCTCGTATTATTAAGCGGTTGTGCAAAAGAATCATCCCGCTCACTCGAAGTCGCTAAGGTGACGACCTGGAATACGCCTTACCACGGCGCTCGCAGCCCAATTTCAGTGGGTAAGTTTGATAACCGCTCCAGCTATATGAATGGCGTATTCTCTGATGGCGTTGATCGTTTGGGTAATCAGTCAAAAACAATTCTCATAACACATTTGCAACAAACCGGGCGATTCAATGTTCTCGATCGGAGTAATATGGCCGAGTTGCAGAATGAAGCCAGTATAAAAGGGACCAGCCAGACGCTGAAGGGCGCTGACTACGTGGTGACGGGGGACGTGACCGAATTTGGGCGCAAGGAAGTCGGCGACCATCAATTATTTGGCATCCTGGGAAGAGGGAAGAGCCAAATTGCCTATGCCAAAGTCAATCTTAATATCGTGAATGTCCAGACATCCGAAGTCGTTTTTTCGTCGCAGGGTGCCGGGGAATTTGAGCTTTCTAACCGCGAAGTGATCGGATTCGGCGGTACCGCCAGCTATGACTCCACGCTAAACGGAAAAGTGTTGGATCTCGCTATCCGCGAAGCCGTAAATAATCTGGTTGCAGGTATCGAAAGCGGTGCGTGGACACCGGCTAAATAATCGTTCTGATTTCGACATTTCCCGTGTGCGTACGGTGAAATGTCGCTTTAAATCATAATATGGATGTTAAAAATGAATATTATCCGTTCTGTTTTAATTCTGCTCGCCGTGGCGGTGATAAGCGGTTGTGCGACAAGCCCCAAACCCCTCTATAGCTGGAATGAATATCAGCCTGTGGTTTATGAGTATTACGCGCTGGATATGGGGCCACAAGAGCAAATCGAAACATTAAAAAAAGATATTGAAAAAGCGCGGGCGCAGGCGCTTCCTGTTCCTCCGGGACTGCATGCGCATCTTGGGATGTTATATATCGATACCGGTCATCCGGAGCTGGCAAAAACAGAATTTGAACAGGAGAAACGGCTGTTTCCTGAATCCAGCCAGTTTATGGATTTTCTGTTGAAGAAAATGCAGGGAGGCAAAGCATGAAAAAGTTATATGTAATATGCGCGGGTTTATTACTGACCCTACTGTTGAGCGGTTGCGCGCCGAAAAAATCCTATGACTACACGGCATTCAGGCAGAGTAAACCGAAGAGTATTCTGGTCCTGCTGCCGAAAAACGAATCACCGGACGTTAAAGCGGGCTATGGGGTCCTTTCGCAGGTCACGCTGCCGCTTGCCGAGGCGGGATATTATGTTTTCCCTGTTGCCGTCGTTGATAACACCTTTAAACAAAATGGCGTCGTGAATGGTGAAGAAATGCACGGTGTCAGCCATCAAAAGCTAAGAGAAATTTTTGGCGCTGACGCTGTGCTCTATCTTAAGGTCACGGAATATGGGACATCGTATCAGGTTATCAACAGCGATACCCGCGTCGCCGTTTCCGGTGAGCTGGTGGATATTCGTAACGGAAAACTATTATGGAAAGGCAGCGCGGTGGCTTCCAGCAGCGAAAGTGACGGTAGCGGCGGTTCGCTTTTAGGCATGCTTATCCAGGCGGCCGTTGACCAGATAGTCAACACCATGACCGACAGAAGCTATAAGGTCGCGGGTATTGCCGATGCGCGACTGCTCACGCCTGCCGCGCCAGCAGGGATGCTGTACGGCCCTCGCTCTCCTAAATACGGTAAAGATTTGCAATAGCGTCCTCAATAGATGGCCGATGCGCGCCTTTGCATCGGCCATCTATTGCTTATCATGAACCCCTCTTTGCCAGATAACGAGGCTACTTCTCTTTTTTCTGCAGCTCCAGCAGCTGCTGGGGCGTGACCGCCGGATAGGACTGCGCGCCGTCGGGAACTTCCTGCTGCGCGGGGATGGGGATCAGCGGGCCTAAAAAGCGCGGCTCGCGTTTAAAAATATAGAGATCCGCCAGCGCGCCGAAGCGGGCGCCGAACTCGCGCAGGCGAACGCTCCACATATCCTTTGGCGATGGTACCGCGTAGCACTGCGCCTGAATCCCCATATGCAGGGCAATAAACAGCGCCCGCTCGCAGTGGAAGCGTTGGGTAATGATAATAAAGTCGTTCGTATCGAAGACCTTACGGGTGCGAACAATCGAATCGAGCGTACGAAAACCCGCATAGTCCAGCACGATATCCGCCGGATCGACGCCGGCTTTAATCAAATCGCGGCGCATGGTCATCGGCTCGTTATAGCTTTGCAGCGCGTTATCGCCGCTGAGCAGCAGATAGTTCACCTTGCCGCTGTTGTAGGCGTTCAGCGCGCCCTGAATCCGGTAACGATAATATTGGTTGATAACCCCGGTACGGTAGTACTTAGCGGTACCGAGCACGACGCCGACCTGGCGATAGGGCAGGTCCTGCAGCTCGTCGTAAATATAGGGAGAGGTTTTCCAGCTCATCCAGCGGTCAAGACCCAGCACGGTTAACAGCAGCAAGCCGAACAGGACTAACAGGCTGTATAACACACGCTTTAACATGAACCTGGCTCAATAGTGGATGAGGGAAGCTTCAGGCTACTTTACCCGTCGGGCAAGCGCAAGAAACCGTCGTTTAATTGCGGGGATTTTCAACAGTGCGGGCCGTTTGGCCCGCAGAATGTGACTAACCTAACAGTACGCGATCGATATTATGGCAGCCCAGCGCCTTCAGCGTCGCCGCGGTGGCGTCCCACTGGTTAAGCGCCGCATCGGCCTTTTCGGCCAGAATTGCGCGCTGGATATCCGGGTAATCGTATCCGTTGAGGCTCAGCAGATTCAGTGCGCCCTGCAGCGGAGGCAGCGTCGGGTTAAAGGCGGCGTTCTCGGCATAGCTGCCGGTGAAAAGGGTGCCGTCTTTCAGCTCCAGCGCTACGCCGGAGGGCGAATTGCTGTAAGGCGTATGGCAACGGTTGGCCGCCTGAATCGCCGCCTGAGCCAGCGCGTCGCCGCTGAGCGGGAAGCCGTGGTCCTGCTCGTCCATCAGCAGGGTTTTAATGTCCAGATCTTTCGGGCCGAAAGCGTCCGGCAAATAGTGCTGCAGCGAATGCGCCTCGCGACCGGGGAGGTGGATGCGCAGCGCCAGGCCGCTGTTCAGCTCGTTCATAAACTGTCGGCAGTGGCCGCAGGGAGTATAGTTAACGGTAATCGCCCGCAGGGATTTTTCGCCGCGCAGCCAGGCATGGCTGATGGCGCTTTGTTCGGCGTGCACGGTTTGCTGCATAGTGGCGCCGAGAAATTCCATATTGCCGCCGAAGTACCAGGTACCGCTGATGCCGCGGGCAATCGCGCCGACGTTAAAATGGGAAAGATCGGCCCGCGCGCAGGCCGCCGCCAGCGGCAGCAAAGCAAAGGCCAGCGCGTCTTCATCCAGTCCCGTTGCGCTTTGCAGCGCCGCAACCTGGTCTGCATTCAGCAGGGCCGGGAAATGCCGATCGGTCAGCATCGGGGCGATGGCCGCTTGCAGGTCCGCCGCCAGTTGGGGAAGAACAGCTTGAAAACGTGGGTGCATGGCGTTGCCTCATAACAATGTAATGGAAATCTAGTGTACGGGGGGCGACAGCCTGTATATGTGATAAACATCTCATTGTTACTGCAACTAATTCGTGTTGCATTTAAAAATGTGATTCAAATCACATTTATCCAACCACCGCTAAAATAAGCGGAAATAAGAACGGCGCGACCAGCGAGGAAATTATCCCGCAAAGCACCAGCGCCAGCGAGCTGAACGCCCCTTCCTGATAGTCGAGCTCAGCGCAACGGGCGGTCCCCAGGGCGTGGGATGCGGTCCCCATCGACAGGCCGCGCGAGGCCTTGGTGCGGATGCGCATCACGTTCAGCAGGGTGTGACCAAAGACCGCGCCGAGAATGCCGACGAAAATCACGCACACCGCGCTGATCGCCGGAATCCCGCCAATGCTGCTGCTCACCGCCATGGCAATCGGCGTCGTCACCGATTTCGGCAAAATAGAGGCGGCAATCTGCGGGGTTGCGCCCATCAACAGGGCAACGGTGGTGCCGGTGACCATCGCCACTACGCTGCCGATAAAGCAGATGGTGATGATTGACTTCCAGCGGGCGCGGATTTGGTGCAGCTGCTCATACAAAGGAAAGGCCAACGCCACCACCGCCGGCTGCAGCAGATCGTTAAGAATTTTGCTGCCGAGGAAATAGCGCTCGTAGGAGATGCCGGTTATCAGCAGAAAAGGAATGAGCACCACCATCGCCACCAGCAGCGGGTTAAGCAGCGGAAATTTAAACCGCGCCGCCAGCCTGCGGGCAAGGAAAAAGACGACAAGAGTGAGCGGCAGCGACCACCAGATTTCATGGATCATTCTTCACTTCCTTTTTGTCCAACCACTTTGCGCTCACCGTGAACCAGGTGTGAACTCCAGCTGACCACTAAAAAGACCACCAGCGTGCTTATCGCGCAGGACACCACCACCGGACCAAACTGCGCGCGCAGTAAATCCCAGTACTGCATGACGCCGACGCCGATAGGCACAAACAGCAGCGCCATATAGCGAATCAGGATGTTGCAGCCGGGGTTAACCCACTGTGGCGGCATGATCTGCAGCGCCAGCAGAAAAAACAGAATCAGCATGCCAATAATGCTGCCGGGAATGGCGATCGGCAGGAGCGAAGAGAGAAAAATGCCCGCATACAAGCAGGCGTAGATGAGCACGAAAGCGCGCAGATACTGCCAGACAATAATCAGTGATTTACTCATGGTAATAACCCTTGATGAACCGCATTCATCATACAATTAAAGCCAAAAATGTGCTACCGATCACATCATGAATTCTACGCATACCTGCAATAGAGAGGGGGAACAGCAAAACGGACGGCTATCAGAGCGTAGATTGCAGCGACAGGCAGTGCAGAAACCGGCTCAGCGCCAGCGACGGCGTTTCACTTTTTCGCCAGAACACCCCAACGCTACCTTTTTGTTCAATGCGCGGCAAATTAAGAATCGCCAGCTGGTGCTGGGCGGCGTAGCGCTGCGCCAGACGCAAGGAGAGAATTGAGACCATATCGCTGCTCTGCAGCAGGTTGCTGGTGACGTTCATCGAGGCGGACTCAATGGTGTTTTCCGGCAGCATCACGCCGTTATCCACCAGCGCGTTGTCGATGCTCAGGCGAATTGGCGTGCCGGTGGGCCAGACGATCCAGCGCCAGGGGGAGAGATCGGCCCAGCTTAACCGCGATTTTTGGGCCAGCGGGTGATCGGGACGGGCGACAAAGCAGACCGGTTCGGTGTAGAGCACCCGGTAGCTCAGAGGCAGCTCCAGCGCCCGTCCGCCGACGCGTCCGACAACCACATCCACCACGCCGGCGAGCAGATCGTTAAGCAGCGGCGTCATGACCTTCTCTTCGATATTCAGGTGCAGGGTCGGCATCTCTTTGAGCAGTTCGAGGATCGCCTGCGAGACGCAGTCGGTCGCCACCGGCGAACAGCCAATCATCAGGCTGCCCACCTGTCCGCCCTGCTTAAAACGCTCGATCTCATACTGCGAACGCGACATATCGTTAATCAGCCGCTGGGCGTGCTGAAGCAGCAGCTTCCCGCCTTCGGTCGGGCGCAGGCCTTTGCTATGGCGTTCGAACAAAACCATGCCGACTTCGTCTTCAAACTGGCTGAGCCATTTGGAGAGCGCGGGCTGAGTAATGTTCATCATTTTCGCCACCTGCGTGAGATTGCCTTGCTCCCCCAGCGCCACCAGCATCTGTAAATGGTGCAGCTTCAGTTTCTGCGTCCAGTCCGCCATTAGCGATAACCTCCAGGTTATGTCTATGCCCGAAATACCATTGTACATTTCATTGCCTGAGTTACAAACTCGCAACATAAAAGAAATAAATACAACACCTACCCCTACCTGCACTGAGGCATAACGATGACTCAACGACTTGAATTACAGAAGCTGCTCAACGCCGCGCCGGTCGGCGCCCGACAGTGGCGCGTGATTATCTGCTGTTTCCTGGTGGTGATGCTCGATGGCTTTGATACCGCCGCGATTGGTTTTATCGCGCCGGATATCCGCAGCCACTGGCAGCTCACCGCCGGCGACCTCGCGCCGTTATTTGGCGCGGGATTGCTGGGCCTGACCGCCGGGGCGCTGCTCTGCGGGCCGCTCTCCGACCGCTTTGGCCGCAAACGGGTGATTGAGTTTTGCGTCGCCCTGTTCGGCCTGTTCAGCCTGCTTTCCGCGTTTGCCCCCGATCTGCAAATGCTGGTGTTCCTGCGTTTTCTGACCGGCCTCGGCCTCGGCGGCGCAATGCCTAATACCATCACCATGACCTCGGAATATTTGCCTGCCCGGCGGCGCGGGGCGCTGGTAACCCTGATGTTTTGCGGGTTCACCCTCGGTTCCGCCTTCGGCGGCGTGGTCAGCGCACAGCTGGTGCCGCTGATCGGCTGGCACGGCATTCTGGTGCTCGGCGGCGTTTTACCGTTGATACTGGCGGTGGCGCTGGTGCCTCTGCTTCCCGAGTCTCCGCGCTGGCAGATCCGTCGCCAGCTGCCGCAGGCGACGATCGCCAGAACCGTCGGCGCCATTACCGGCGAGCGCTATAACGACACGCATTTCTGGCTTGATGAACCTGCCGCAGGGGCGAAGGGCAGTATCAGCCAGCTGTTCGCCGGGCGTCAGTTGGCCATCACCTTAATGCTATGGGTGGTGTTCTTTATGAGCCTGCTGATTATCTATCTGCTCTCCAGCTGGATGCCGACGTTGCTAAACCATCGGGGCATTGATTTACAGCACGCTTCGTGGGTCACCGCCGCCTTCCAGATTGGCGGCACCTTTGGCGCGCTGCTGCTCGGCGTGCTGATGGATCGCTTCAATCCCTATCGGGTGCTGGCGCTGAGCTACGGCCTCGGGGCGGTGTGTATCGTCATGATTGGCCTGAGCGAGAACGGCCTGTGGCTGATGGCGCTGGCGATTTTCGGCACCGGCATCGGCATCAGCGGCTCGCAGGTGGGGCTGAATGCGCTAACCGCAACGCTGTATCCCACGCAAAGCCGCGCGACCGGCGTGAGCTGGTCAAACGCGGTTGGCCGCTGCGGGGCCATCGTTGGCTCCCTTTCCGGCGGTGTGATGATGGCGATGAATTTCTCATTCGATACCCTGTTTTTTGTTATCGCCGTCCCGGCCGTTGTGAGCGCCGTGATGCTTATCCTGCTGACGCTTGCCGTCCGCAACCCGACTTCTGTACCCGCCGCGCTGCCTTCCGCAGGCATTGTGAATAAATAAGGAGAACGCTTATGTCCCAGTCCACCACGGAAGCAAATAACGGCCGTCAGCAGTTTTACCAGCATATTTCCGGGCAAAACCTGACGCCGCTTTGGGAATCGCTGCACCATCTGGTGCCGAAAACGCCGAACGCCACCTGCGCGCCGGCTTACTGGAATTATCAGGAGATTCGCCCGCTGCTGCTGGAAAGCGGCAAGCTGATTGGCGCGAAAGAGGCGATACGCCGCGTGCTGGTGCTGGAAAACCCGGCGCTGCGCGGGCAGTCGTCGATTACCTCCTCGCTGTACGCGGGTTTGCAGCTGATTATGCCCGGCGAAGTGGCGCCGAGCCATCGGCACAACCAGTCGGCGCTGCGCTTTGTCGTGGAAGGCGAAGGGGCGTTTACCGCCGTTGACGGCGAACGTACCGCCATGCGCGCCGGCGACTTTATTCTGACGCCGCAGTGGCGCTGGCACGATCACGGCAACCCCGGCAACGAACCGGTTATCTGGCTCGACGGCCTCGATCTGCCGCTGGTGAACTATCTGGGCTGCGGCTTCGCGGAGGACTATCCGCAAGATCAGCAGCCGGTGACCCGCAAAGAGGGGGATTATCTGCCGCGCTACGCCGCCAACATGCTGCCGCTGCGCCATCAGTCCGGTAACTCTTCGCCCATCTTTAACTATCGCTACGACCGCAGCCGCGAAGCGCTGCACGATCTGACGCGGATGGGCGATGCCGACGAGTGGGATGGCTATAAGATGCGCTACGTCAACCCGGTCACCGGCGGCTACCCGATGCCGTCGATGGGCGCCTTCCTGCAGCTGTTACCGAAAGGGTTTACCTCGCGAGCGGCGAAAACCACCGACAGTACCGTCTATCACGTGGTGGAAGGCAGCGGCCAGGTCACCATTGGCGAACAGACCTTCGCTTTTCAGGCAAAAGATATCTTCGTGGTGCCGACCTGGCACGCCGTCTCTTTTATCTCCGCCGAAGATAGCGTGTTATTCAGCTTTTCGGACCGTCCCGTGCAGGAAGCGCTCGGCCTGTTCCGCGAAGCGCGTTATTAAAAATTAAGAATAAGGAATCGAATCATGACTCAATACGTTTTTGCACCCCAGGCCCCGATTAGCGTTCCGGTTGTCGGCAGCGATGAGCAGTTCCCGGTGCGCCGCGTTTACTGCGTGGGCCGCAACTACGCCGCTCACGCGCGTGAAATGGGCTTTGACCCGGATCGCGAACCGCCGTTCTTCTTCTGCAAGCCTGCCGATGCGGTGGTGCCCGTCGCCGCGGGAGAAACGCTGAACCTGCCGTATCCGACGCAAACCGATAACTATCACTACGAAATTGAGCTGGTGGTGGCGATTGGCAAGCGGGGAAGCGATATCCCGCTGGAGCAGGCCCATGAGTATATCTGGGGCTATGCCACGGGGCTGGATATGACCCGCCGCGATCGCCAGATGGAGATGCGCCAGATGGGCCGTCCGTGGGAGATTGGTAAAGCTTTTGACCTTTCCGCGCCGATTGCGCCGCTGCATAAAGCGGATACGGCGGACGTGAGCCAGGCCGGAATCTGGCTGCAGGTAAACGGGGAAGATCATCAGCGCAGCGATATTCGCCACCTGATCTGGTCGGTTAACGAAACCATCAGCTATCTTTCCGGTTTCTTTGAGCTGCAGCCCGGCGATCTGATTTTCACCGGCACGCCGGAAGGCGTCGGCGCGGTGGTGAAAGGCGATGTCATCACCGGCAACGTCGATGGACTGACGCCAATCGCCGTGCGCGTGGTGTGAGGTGAATGATGAAGCTGTACAGTTTTTTTAATAGCTCAGCGTCCTACCGCGTGCGGATTGCGCTGGCGCTGAAAGGCATCGACTACCAGAGCGTCGGCGTTAACATCCGCATCGGCCAGCAGAACGCGCTGGAGTACCGGCGGCTGAACCCGGTCGGTCTGGTGCCGACGCTCATTACCGACAAAGGCGAATCCCTCGGCCAGTCGCTGGCGATTGCCGACTGGCTGGACCGGCACTATCCGCAGCCGCTGCTGCTGCCCCAGGCGGACAGCGCGCGGATGCGGGTACTGGAGATCGTTTACGCCATCGCCTGCGATATTCACCCCATTAATAACATGCGCGTTTTACGCTACCTTGGCGACGAGCTAAAGGTAAGCGAAGAGGAGAAAAAACGCTGGTATGCGCACTGGATCCAGCAGGGATTCAGCGCCGTCGAGCAGCTATTGCGCCACGCGAAATCCGGCGATTTTTGCGTGGGCGATGCGCCTACCCTGGCGGACTGCTGCCTGGTGCCGCAGTGGGCCAACGCCCTGAGGATGGGCTGCGATCTCAGTCACTATCCGCGCTGCCAGGCGGTTTATGACGCCTGTACCCGGCTGCCGGCATTTATCGCCGCCGCGCCGGAAAACCAACAAGATAAGATCCCGGCTTAGGAGGCAACATGGCAAAAGTGATGCGAGCAATTATTGTCGGCGGCGGTATTGGCGGAGCGGCCACGGCGCTCTCTCTGGCGCGCCAGGGCATCAAAGTGATGCTGCTGGAAAAGGCGCATGAAATCGGCGAAATCGGCGCCGGGATCCAGTTGGGTCCAAACGCATTCTCGGCGCTCGACAGCCTCGGCGTCGGCGAAGTCGCCCGCCAGCGCGCGGTGTTTACCGACCATATCACTATGATGGATGCGGTCAACGGCGAAGAGGTGGTGCATATTGAGACCGGACAGGCCTTCCGCGACCATTTTGGCGGACCCTATGCGGTGATCCATCGGGTGGATATCCACGCCACCGTCTGGGAGGCGGCGCTGACCCATCCGGCCGTTGAGTATCGTACATCGACGCAGGTAGTGGATATCCGCCAGACCGCCGATGACGTGACGGTGTTTGATGATAAAGGCAACAGCTGGACGGCGGATATTCTGATCGGCTGCGACGGCGGTAAGTCGGTGGTGCGCCAAAGCCTGCTGGGCGATTCGCCGCGGGTAACCGGCCATGTCGTTTATCGCGCGGTGGTTGACGCCGCCGATATGCCGGACGATTTACGCATCAACGCGCCGGTGCTGTGGGCCGGTCCGCACTGCCACCTGGTGCATTATCCGCTGCGCGGCGGCAAGCAGTACAACCTGGTGGTAACCTTCCATAGTCGGCAGCAGGAAGAGTGGGGCGTGCGCGACGGCAGTAAAGAAGAGGTGCTCTCCTACTTTAAAGGCATCCACCCGCGTCCCCGGCAGATGCTGGACAAACCGACCTCCTGGCGTCGCTGGTCCACCGCCGACCGCGAGCCGGTAGAGAAGTGGGGCAACGACCGCATCACGCTGGTTGGCGATGCCGCGCATCCGGTGGCGCAGTATATGGCCCAGGGCGCCTGTATGGCGCTGGAAGATGCGGTGACGCTGGGTAAAGCGCTGGCGCAATGCGACGGCGACGCCGCCCGCGCTTTCGCGCTGTATGAATCGGTACGTATTCCGCGTACCGCGCGCATCGTCTGGTCGACGCGGGAAATGGGGCGGGTCTATCACGCCGCCGGCGTTGAGCGTCAGGTGCGCAATCTGCTGTGGAAAGGCAAAACCCAGAGCGAGTTTTATCGCGGCATCGAGTGGCTGTACGGCTGGAAAGAGGATAACTGCCTGGAAGCGCGTTAAGCGGCTGCGCACTTCCCGGGGCGCGGCTGGCGCCTTACCCGGGCTACCGGCCCGCAGATAGCGGTGGTCGCGTAGCCTGGCTAAACGCAGCGCCAGCCGGGAAGCAGCGCCGCCGCCGGGAAAACCGATATTGGCCCCTTTCAACCCGCATCCAGAGGCGCTAACATAGCGCCTCTTTTTTCCGGGCAATGATAAACAATATGCGTGTATTACTGGCGCCGATGGAAGGCGTGCTCGATTCGCTGGTGCGCGAGCTGCTGACCGAAGTGAATGATTACGATCTCTGCATCACCGAATTCTTGCGCGTGGTGGATCAGCTCCTGCCGGTAAAATCGTTCTACAGGCTGTGTCCGGAACTGCATAACAACAGCCTGACGCCGTCCGGCACCCGCGTGCGCGTGCAGCTGCTCGGGCAGTATCCGCAGTGGCTGGCGGAAAACGCCGCTCGCGCGGTCGAGCTCGGTTCCTGGGGCGTTGACCTCAACTGCGGCTGCCCGTCAAAGCTGGTGAACGGCAGCGGCGGCGGGGCGACGCTGCTTAAAGACCCTGAGCTTATCTATCGCGGCGCGAAAGCGATGCGCGAGGCGGTTCCCAGCCATCTGCCGGTCACGGTAAAAGTACGGCTTGGCTGGGACAGCGGCGAGCGGCGATTTGAAATTGCCGATGCGGTCCAGCAGGCGGGCGCCAGCGAGCTGGTGGTGCACGGCCGCACCAAAGAGGATGGCTATAAAGCGGAGCGCATCGACTGGCAGGCCATCGGCGAAATCCGCCAGCGCCTGACTATTCCGGTGGTGGCCAACGGTGAAATCTGGGACTGGCAAAGCGCCCAGGATTGCCTGGCCGCGACCGGCTGCGACTCGGTGATGATTGGCCGCGGCGCCCTGAACGTTCCAAACCTGAGCCGGGTGATAAAATATAACGAACCACGTATGCCCTGGCCGCAGGTGGTCGAACTGCTGCAAAAATATACCCGCCTGGAAAAGCAGGGCGACACCGGTCTTTATCACGTCGCGCGTATCAAACAGTGGCTGAGCTATTTGCGTAAAGAATACCTTGAGGCTGCTGAGCTGTTCAGCGCGGTGCGCACCCTACAGGATTCAACCAGCATTGCGCGCACGATTAACGACTGGCGTAGCTAAACTATCTGACCGGCATCACATTTTTTAGCTTGTCCCATTGAGATTACCCGGCGGACAGTGAAATACTCACTACCGATTGTTACTGCTCCGGCAGGCAAAACCTGATTTCCTGGCATCCGTCGGGGTCAGGTTTTTTTGTTTTTGGGGTTCATATGCAAATCGCCAAAGTACTTAATAATAATGTAGTGGTGGTTGTTGATGAGCAGCAGCGTGAACAGGTAGTCATGGGCCGAGGACTTGCCTTTCAAAAACGCGTTGGTGACTCTCTTGATGAAAGTAAAATTGAAAAGGTCTTCGCGCTGCAGAGCGATGAACTGGTTGGCCGTTTAGGTGAATTACTCAGTCAGATACCGTTAGAAGTGATGACCACCTGCGATCGGATCATCGATCTGGCGCGCGGTCGTCTCGGTAAGTTACAGGATAGTTTGTACATTACCCTGACCGACCACTGCCACTTTGCGATTGAGCGGCAGAAGAAGGGCATCGCCATTCGGAATGTGCTGCTGTGGGAAATAAAGCGGCTGTATCCGAAGGAGTTTGAGTTAGGGCAGGAGGCGCGGGCGATCGTCAGCAAAAGGCTCGGGGTTGAACTGGCCGAAGATGAAGCGGGTTTTATCGCCCTGCATCTGGTCACGGCGCAGCTCAACAGCGAAATGCCGGAAGTGATGCACGTGACCCGGGTCATGCAGGAGATCCTGCAGCTGGTGAAGTATCAGCTGACGCTGAACTACGACGAAGAGTCGCTGAGCTACCAGCGCTTTGTCACCCACCTCAAGTTTTTCGCCCAGCGCATGCTGACGCGAACGGTGGTCGAAGATGATGATGTGACGCTGCACAGCGCGGTAAAGGATAACTACCCTAAAGCGTGGAAGTGTGCGGAAACCGTCGCCCGGCACCTGCAAAAGAGCTACCAGCGGCCGCTGACGACGGAAGAGATTATGTTTCTCGCCATTCATATTGAGCGGGTGAGAAAAGAGGGACGCTAAGCGCCGATCGGGCCTGGCGCATAGCTCCCGCGCTACAACTGGATTGTTACTGCATTACGCAGGCAAAACCTGAGCGCAACGCCTACACGGCGTTGTTCTCGGGTTTTTTTATTTTTAATACTCAGTTAACGATGCCTGCGGGCAGCGGAAGTAAGGAAAAACAGCATGGAATATAAAGCACTCGCGCAGGATATTCTCACTCGGGTAGGCGGCAGAGAGAATATTGTGAGTCTGGTTCACTGCGCTACACGGCTGCGTTTTAAGCTCAAAGATAGCAAGAAGGCGGATGCCGAAGGACTGAAGGCGAACCCTGGCGTCATTATGGTCGTCGAAAGCGGCGGCCAGTTTCAGGTGGTTATCGGTAATCACGTGCACGATGTCTGGCTGGCGGTGCGCAGCGAAGCCGGCCTGACGGATGACAGTGAGCCGGTGGCGGTAAAAGGCGAAAAAGTGTCGCTTATCGGCCAGCTTATCGACATTGTTTCCGGTATTTTCACCCCGTTTATCGGCGTCCTGGCGGCCTCGGGGATCCTCAAAGGCTTGCTGGCGCTGGCGGTGGTTTGCGGCTGGTTAACGACGCAGCAGGCGACCTATAAAATCTGGTTTGCCGCCAGCGATGCGCTGTTCTTCTTTTTCCCGCTGTTTCTCGGCTATACCGCAGGCAAGAAATTTGGCGGCAACCCCTTTATTACCATGGTGATCGGCGGCGCGTTAACTCATCCGCTGATGATTCAAGCGTTTGACGCCAGCATGGCTCCCGGCGCCGCGACGGAGTATTTCCTCGGTATTCCGGTGACCTTTATCAATTACAGCTCCTCGGTCATTCCGATTATCCTCGCCTCGTGGGTCAGCTGCTGGATTGAAAAACGCAGCAACGCGATACTGCCTTCCTCGATGAAGAACTTCTTCACGCCGGCGATTTGCCTGGCCGTCGTCGTACCGCTCACGTTTCTGATTATCGGCCCCGTAGCCACCTGGCTGAGCCAGCTGCTGGCCAATGGTTATCAGCTTATCTATCAGGTTGCGCCCTGGCTTGCCGGAGCGGCGATGGGAGCGCTGTGGCAGGTATGCGTTATCTTCGGGCTGCACTGGGGCCTGATACCGTTAATGATTAACAACCTCGCCGTGCTGGGCCATGATTCGATGATGCCGATGCTGCTGCCTGCGGTGATGGGCCAGGTGGGCGCCGCGCTGGGGATTTTCCTGCGCACTCGCGATGCGCGGCAAAAAGTGCTGGCGGGTTCTGCGGTTTCCGCCGGGATCTTTGGCGTGACCGAGCCGGCGATTTATGGTCTGAACCTGCCTTTACGCCGTCCCTTTATCTTCGGCTGCGTTGCTGGCGCCATCGGCGGCGCGATGGTTGGTTTTAGCGACAGCCACGTCTACTCTTTTGGTTTCGGTAACATTTTCACCCTGGCGCAAATGATCCCGCCGGAGGGCATTGACGCTACGGTATGGGGCGGCGCGGCGGGGATGTTTGCCTCGTTAATCATCGCCTGCGTGCTTACCCTCGTCGCCGGGCTGCCGCGCAGCAGCGCTGAGCAGGCTGCGGTTGTCGTGGCGCCGGCCTCGGAAAACGACATCCTGGCGCCGATGACCGGCAGCGTGCTGGCGCTGGATCAGGTGCCTGACAGTACCTTCGCCAGCGGCCTGTTGGGCCAGGGCGTGGCGATTATTCCCTCAGTGGGCAAGGTTATCGCGCCGTTCTCGGGCGAAGTCGCCTCCATTTTTCAAACCAAACACGCCATCGGTCTGCTGAGCGACAGCGGCATTGAGCTGCTCATCCACGTTGGCATCGACACCGTTAAGCTCGATGGCGCGCCGTTCACCGCCCATGTAAAAGAGGGTGACAAAATCAAAGCGGGCGACCTGCTGCTGGAGTTTGACCGCCAGGCGATTCTGGACGCCGGCTATGATCTGGCGACGCCCATTATTATCAGCAACAGCGACGATTTTCGTACTCTCGACATGGTCTCCGCCAGCGCGGTGGATGCCGGTCAGCCGCTGTTGTCCGTAAGCCGTTAATCACAGGAGAGAGATGAATGAAGACATTCCCACAGGCGTTTTTATGGGGCGGCGCGACCGCGGCAAACCAGGTTGAAGGCGCTTATATGGAAGACGGGAAGGGATTAACCACTTCTGACGTCCAGCCGCGCGGCGTATTTGGCGATGTGGTAGAACGCGTGCCCGGCGATAGCGGCATTAAGGATATCGCCATCGATTTTTACCACCGTTATCCGGAAGATATCAGCCTCTTTGCCGAGATGGGCTTTAACTGCCTGCGCGTATCGATTGCCTGGGCGCGTATTTTCCCCAACGGCGATGAGGCGCAGCCAAACGAAGCCGGGCTGGCCTTCTACGATAAGCTGTTTGATGAAATGGCGAAGCACAATATTACTCCGCTGGTAACCCTGTCCCACTATGAGATGCCGTGGGCGCTGGTGAAAAACTACAGCGGCTGGGGCAATCGCAAAGTGATTGGCTTCTTCGAGCGCTACGCCCGTACGGTGTTCGAGCGCTACCAGGCGAAGGTCAAACTGTGGCTGACCTTCAATGAAATCAATATGTCCCTGCACGCGCCGATGACCGGTGTCGGACTGCCGGCCGACAGCAGCAAAGCGGAAGTCTACCAGGCTATTCACCATCAGCTGGTGGCGAGCGCGCTGGCGGCTAAGGCCTGCCATGACATCGTGCCTGAGGGCAAAATCGGCAATATGCTGCTCGGCGGCCTGATGTATCCGCTCAGCTGCAAACCGGACGATATTTTTGAAACCCTGCAGCAGAACCGTAGCTGGCAGTTCTTTGGCGATGTCCAGTGCCGCGGCGCTTACCCGGGCTATATGCTGCGCTATTTCCGCGACAACGGCATTAACCTCGACATCACCGATGCCGATCGCGCCGCCCTGAAAGAGACCGTCGACTTTATCTCCTTCAGCTACTATATGACCGGCTGCGTGACCGCCGACGAAGAGCTGAACAAAAAAGCGCGCGGCAATATTCTCAGCATGGTGCCGAACCCGCACCTGGCAAGCTCGGAATGGGGCTGGCAGATTGACCCGCTCGGTCTGCGCACGCTGCTGAACGTGCTGTGGGATCGCTATCAGAAGCCGCTGTTTATCGTGGAAAACGGCCTGGGCGCCAAGGATAAGGTGGAAGCCGACGGCAGCATCAACGACGATTACCGGATCAGCTATCTTAACGACCATCTGGTGCAGGTTCGTGAGGCAATCGAGGACGGCGTTGAGCTGATGGGCTACACCAGCTGGGGGCCTATTGACCTGGTGAGCGCGTCGAAGGCGGAGATGTCCAAACGCTATGGCTTTATCTATGTCGATCGCGACGATGAAGGCAACGGCACCCTGGCGCGCAGCCGCAAGAAGAGCTTCTGGTGGTATAAAGAGGTCATTGCCACTAACGGCGGCAGCTTAAAAGAGTAATCGTCTGGAGGTTGCGTCGGCTAACCGCCACCCGGCAGAAATGCGCGACAGTAGCTAAAACCCTCGGCCCGGATAACCTCCGGGCCATTTTGCGTATTACGCCGGCTTACGCGCGCGCAGCAGAAAAATCATCGGCCGCTCTTTTTCTTCATCCAGCGCCGGCTGAGCGGCAATCTGCTCCGCCGTCGGTCCCCACTCATCCAGATGCTCAATGATAAAACCGGCGGCCACCAGCAGGTTTATCCAGCTGGACAGCTTGCGGTGCTGTTTTTTCACTCCGTCGGCAAACCAGTTGCTGATGCGCTCGCCCTCCTGCTGGTAGTGGCTCACCGGCCAACTTTTCTGCCCGTTCTCATCCACCTGCCAGCCCTGCTGAGGCGGGGCGGTGTAGATGGGATGTTCGGCGGAGAACAGCAGCGTGCCGCCAGGCGTCAGCGCCCGGTAAACGGTGGCGAACAGGGGCGCGACGTCGGGCAGATAGTGCAGCGCCAGCGAGCTATAGACCAGCTCGCAGCTATCGGCGGGCAGGGTAAGCGTCTGGAGATCTTCGCAGCGATAGCGAATACCTTCGCCCTCCGTCATTTCGCGGGCGCGCTCCAGCATTCGGCTGGAGAGATCCAGCCCGTCCACCTGCGCGGCGCCCTGATCCCGGGCCCAGCGGCAAAACCAGCCGTAGCCGCAGCCAAGATCGACGACGCGTAAACCGGATAACGGTGGAAGCATTTGCTGAAGGGTTGGCCACTCCGGCGCACCCTCCAGCCCTTTTACCGAACGATCGAGGGTGGCGTATCCGGCAAAAAAAGCGGGATCGTCATAGATGTTCTGACTCATTATCACTCCATGAGAAGTTTATTTTTAGCCTGCTAATAGTTACGGCACACGCTTTACTAAACGGCAATGATGCAAGTAGCTTAATATACCCGACCTTATTTAATCACCTGACCGATTTCATGAACCTGACTTTGAGCAAACGCGCGTTGGCTGGCCTGCCACTGGTTATCGCGCTGGCGGGCTGCGCGCCATCGCACGATACTGGCAAGCCGCTCCAGCAGCAGACCCCGGCATCCCACGTCGCAATGGAATTGCCCGCCGCCGTAAAAAACGGCTGGCCGCAGAGCAACTGGTGGCAGGATTACCATGACCCGCAGCTCAATAGCCTGATTCAGCGTGCCTTAGCCAATGCGCCGGACATACAGATTGCCGAACAACGCATCAGGCTGGCGGAAGCGCAGGCGCGGATGTCGCAATCCAGCCTGGGGCCGAACCTGGATTTTTCCGCCGATATCGAACGACAGAAAATGTCCTCCGAGGGGCTGATGGGGCCGTTTGCCACCGATACCGACGGCAACACCGGGCCGTGGTACACCAACGGCACCTTCGGACTGACCGCCGGATGGGATCTGGACCTGTGGGGTAAAAACCGCGCGCTGCTGAAAGCGCGCATCGGTGAAGTCAAAGCCCAGGTCGCCGAAGAAGCCCAGACCCGCGAACTGCTGGCCGGCAGCGTCGCTCGCCTTTACTGGCAGTGGCAGACCGAAGCGGCCATTAAAAACGTGCTGACGCAGGTGAAGCGCGAACAGAATAATGTCGTTACCGTGGATACTGCGCTGTACCAGCGCGGGATCACCAACTCGGCCGAAGGGGCAGAGAACGATATTAACGTCAGTAAAACCGATCAGCAGCTCGCCGACGTAGCGGGCAATATGAAAGAGATCGAAGCGCGGCTGATGGCGCTGACCAACAGCCAGAGCCGGGCGCTGAATCTTCATCCGGCGGATTTACCCGCCGTCAGCGCGCAAATGCCCAACCAACTGGGCTATGAGCTGCTGGCGCGACGCCCGGACCTGCAGGTCGCGCACTGGTATATCGAAGCTTCATTAAGCGAAGTGGATGCCGCGAAAGCCGCGTTTTATCCGGATATCAACTTGATGGCCTTCTTGCAGCAGGATGCCCTGCATCTCAGCGATCTGTTCCGCCACTCTGCCCAGCAGATGGGCGTCACCGCCGGGCTGACCCTGCCGATCTTTGATAGCGGCCGCCTGAACGCGAATCTGGATATCGCCAGCGCGCAAAATGCCCTGTCGATAGCGAAGTACAACAAAGCGGTGGTCGATGCGGTGAATCAGGTGGCGAAAACCGCCAGCCAGATGGAAACGCTGATGGCGAAAAATCAGCAGCAGCAGCAGGTTGAAAAAGATGCTCAGCGGATGGTCGCGCTGGCCCAGGCGCGGATGAATGCCGGGATTATTTCCGGCTCGCGCGTCAGCCTGGCGAAGCTGCCGGCGCTGCAGGAGCGCGTCACCGCGCTGCGCCTGCGCGGCCAGTGGCTTGATGCCAGCATTCAGCTGACCTCCGCGCTGGGCGGCGGGTATCATCAGGCGGCGAAGTAGTCCTGTTTCCCCGGCTCGCGCTGCGCTTAGCCGGGCTACAGATTACGTGGTCTGTGGAGTTTGTAGCCCGGATATGGCGTTTACGCCGCCATCCGGGAACTCTCGTCACTCTTTCTTCTTTGCCTCGCGGTGTTTTAGCCACCAGTGCGCCGCAACCACCAGCGCCACCGCCAGAATCAGCCAGATCCAGTGTTTCAGATGCGCGTCCAGATGATGCAGCCACGGGCCGATCGCTTCGCCGCCGAGATAGCCGAGCGTGGTAAAAATTAACGCCCAGATAATCGCGCCGACAATATTCAGCGGCAGAAACACCTTCGGCGGCAGGCGGCTGGCGCCAATTAACAGCGGGCCGATAACCCGAAAGCCGTACATAAAGCGGGTACCGATGACGAACAGATAAGGACGCCGTTGGATCATCCGCTGGGCCTTCTGGATCCGTTTTTTCTGGCGCGCAAACCGCCGCAGGATCCGTCCGCCAAAGCGCCTGCCGAGCAAATAAAGCAGCTGATCGCCAATCATGCCCCCGAGGGCGACCGAAATAACCACCAGCCAGAACTTCAATAATCCCTGATGTGCCGCCACGCCGCCGAGCAGCGTGATGGTTTCGCCTTCCGCCATGCTGCCAATGACCAGCGCCGCGTAGCCGTACTGGGAAATCAGGTTATTGATATCCATATAAAGATTAACTCCATAAAACGTCAGTCCCTTAATCATACACCCTGATGCTAAAAATGCGGGGGAAGCGCATTTTTATCGCTGTACACAAAATAATCTACAAGGTGAATTATACTTGGATCAGTGCTGTACCACGCCGTGACAAGGGGGACGCTATGAACCATGTCTGGGGGCTCTTCTCTCATCCTAATCAAGAGATGAGCGTTATTAAAAGCGAAAACGAAACCGTTTCGCATCACTATACGCACCATGTGCTGGTCATGGCGGCGGTTCCGGTTATCTGCGCCTTTATTGGCACCACGCAGCTGGGCTGGAATTTCGGCGACGGCACGGTGGTAAAACTGTCGCTGATGACCGGGCTGGCCCTGGCGGTGCTGTTTTATGCCGTGATGCTCGCCGGGGTGGCGGTGATGGGGCGGGTTATCTGGTGGATGGCACGAAGCTATCCGCAGCGGCCATCGCTTAAGCGCTGTATGGTTTTCGCCGGCTATGTCGCCACGCCGCTTTTCCTTAGCGGGCTCGTGGCGCTCTATCCGCTGGTGTGGCTGTGCGCGCTGGTGGGAACCGTTGCGCTGCTTTATACCGGCTATCTGCTGTATCTCGGTATTCCGACTTTCCTTGGCATCAATAAAGAAGAGGGGCTGAGCTTCGCCAGCTCGACCCTGGCGATCGGGGTGCTGGTGCTGGAAGTGCTGCTGGCTATCACCGTCATTCTCTGGGGATACGGCTACCGACTCTTCTGATTTAACTCATTGCCGGCATAAATAGATTTTTATGTCGGCAATGCAGCATTTGTTCACGATTCTTATTAGCCAGCTCGCGTTCTGACAGGGTATGATGATTTTTGCCAGCGGTGTTATCCCCAGCGCCGCGGCGTACGTTTATAACGTGCAAAAATACTTTTCAGAATGTTCACGATGACCAAATTTCGAGTTTCTTTGCTCAGCCTGACGTTGCTGCTGGCTGTGCCTTTTGCGCCCCAGGCGATGGCTAAAACTTCCACGGCGGTGACCGCCTCCCAGCCGGATATCGCTTCCGGCAGCGCGATGATCGTCGATCTTGCCAGCAAAAAAATCATCTATGCCAGCCAGCCGGATCTGGTTCGCCCGATGGCGTCGATCACGAAGGTGATGACCGCGATGGTGGTGCTTGACGCCCATCTGCCTCTTGATGAAATGCTGACCGTTGATATCAGCCAGACGCCTGAGATGAAAGGGATCTATTCGCGCGTGCGCCTGAACAGCCAAATCAGCCGCCGCAATATGCTGCTGCTGGCGCTGATGTCGTCGGAAAACCGCGCCGCCGCCAGCCTGGCGCACCATTATCCGGGCGGCTACGACGCGTTTATCCGCGCGATGAACGCCAAGGCGCAGGCGCTGGGGATGACCCGTACCCGTTACGTCGAGCCTACCGGCCTGTCGATTCATAACGTCTCTACCGCCCGCGATCTGACTAAGCTGCTGATCGCCAGCGAACAGTATCCGCTGATTGGCCAACTGAGCACCACCAAAGAGGATATGGCGACGTTCGCCCATCCGGCCTATACGCTGCCGTTCCGCAATACCAACCATCTGGTCTACCGCGACAACTGGAATATTCAGCTGACCAAGACCGGCTTTACTAACGCGGCGGGCCACTGCCTGATTATGCGGACGGTGATTAATCAGCGCCCGGTGGCGCTGGTGGTGATGGATGCGTTTGGCAAATATACCCACTTTGCCGACGCCAGCCGTCTGAGAACGTGGATTGAAACGGGAAAAGTGATGCCGGTTCCGGCTTCCGCGCTCAGCTATAAAAAGCAGCGTGAAGCGCAGATGGCCGATGCGATGCTGAAAGGCGGCGCGCAGACCGCGCAGAACGATTAACCCCCATTTCCCCGGATTGCGGCGCGCAGAACGCTGGATACCTGTAGCCCGGCTAAGCGCAGCGCGAGCCGGGGGATTTTCCCGGAGGCGGCGCCGGCGCGCCTGTCCGGGCTACCGCTTACCCACTACGCCGAGAGGCTACTCCGGCAGCGTCCAGTCGCCATCGCCGAGCGGGCGCTGCATAATCAGGGTATCCCGCCAGTCGCCCATCTTATAGCCGACGCTGCGCAGCTGTCCCGCCACGCTAAAACCGAACTTTTTATGAATCGCAATCGACCCGGCGTTGCTATGCCCGTCGCCGATAATCGCCAGCATCTGCCGCCACGGTCCCTGTTCGCATTTCTCAATTAGCCGCGAGAGCAGGGCGCTGCCAATACCGCGTCCGCCCATTCCCGCCTCAACGTAAATCGACTCTTCAAGCGTGTAGCGATAGGCCGGACGCGGGCGGTAAAAGGTGGCGTAGCAGTAGCCGACGATGGTGCCGCGCCACAGGGCAACCAGCCACGGCAGACCGCTATCGCGCACGGTTTTGATACGTTTACGCATCTCATCGACGGTTGGCGGGATCTCTTCAAACGAGGCGCGTCCATTGAGCACGTGCCAGACGTACAGCGCGGCGATGGCGTGGGCGTCATCGGGCAGCGCTTCGCGGATCTCTAAGTCAGCGTCATGTAGCTTATCCACTGCGGACATGATGGGTGGGTTCCTTAAACGGGTTTGCCGGAGAGGAGAATTCTCCGGCGTGCAGCGTAATACAGAAGCCCCGGGGCTGAACAGTCCCCCGTGCGGATTATTGCGGGTCGGCGGCGCTTGTCGTTTTATCCGGCGCTTCGCCCCAGTATTTTTGCTTACTGGTTTTACCGATCCCCGGATTCATGCTGTTGGTGGGATCGTTTTCGCGATAAAAGCGTTTTAAGCTTTCCGGCGCTTCATACAGATGGCCGACGTTATGCTCGGCCGGATACTGAGCGCCGCGCTCCTTCAGCAGCACCAGCATTTTCTCTTTCAGTTCGTGGGCATCGACGCCTTTTTTCACGATGTAATCCTGATGGAAAACGTGGCACATAAAGTGGCCGTAATAGAGCTTATGCACCAGCTGGCTATCGATATCGGCGGGAAGATGCTCAAACCAGTCGGTATCGTTACGGCGCAGGGCGATGTCCAGCGCCAGAATATCTTCCACTTCATCGGCGTGAACCGCCTGGTAGCGGATCGCCGCGCCCGCGGCGGCAAAGCGGTGCAGAAAGGCTTTGCTGCCTTCTTCCGCGGTGCAGACGAAGAAATCGCCTTCGGCGTTCTTAAAATACTCCCCGAGCCAGGCCTGGGCTTCTTCAATGCCGTCGCCCGCCATCTTCAGCAGCAGATGGTGTTCGTATTTATCGCGCCAGGTTTTCATTCGCTCCGGCAGATGCGCCGGGAAGACGTGACCCAGCTTTTGCATAAAGCGGTCGGTGAAGTGCGGCTTAAACAGCGACACTTTCTCCAGCATCGCGTCGGTGCGGCCCTTCATGGTAAAGAAGAACGGCATTTTATCGGTGCCGAGCTTGTCGATCATCAGGAAGGTATCTTTCCCGTACTGCTCGGCGATATCGTAAATATCGCGATGCATGTACTCGCCCGCCACCGGCAGATGGTTGAATTCGGCGAGAATATGGCGGCGAATTTCGGTCAGCACTTCCGGGCGGTTGGTGCCGATGTAGAAGACCTGCTGGCGTTTTGCCGCCGGGAAGGTATCGAGGCGCACGGCGAACACCGCCAGCTTGCCGGCGCAGCCCGAGGATTCAAACAGGCGGTCCGGGTCGGCGTTGTAGCGCGCTGGGGTATCGGCATTCACGTCGCGCACGCGGGTGACGTAATCATGATCGTGGGCGTGGCGACCGTCGTGGCGGACATCTTCATCTTTAACCCGCTCGTCGTCGAGGCGGCTAAGAATTTGCTCCGGCGTCGTGCCGAGGTCGATGCCGAGGTGGTTCACCAGGCTGAGCTTGCCGTTTTCATCGATTTGCGCATACAGCGACATTTCGGTGTACGCCGGGCCGCGCTGGACCAGCGAGCCGCCGGAGTTGTTGCAGATCCCGCCGACCACCGATGCCCCGATGCAGGATGAACCAATGACCGAGTGCGGCTCGCGGCCCAGCGGCTTCAGCGCTTTTTCCAGCGAATAGAGCGTCGTGCCGGGATAAGCCAGCACCTGCTCGCCTTTATCCAGCAGATGCAGTTTATCCAGGCGCAGAGTGCTGATAATCACGATATCGCGGTCATAATCGTTGCCGTTCGGCGTTGAGCCTTCGGTCAGGCCGGTGTTGGCCGCCTGCATCAGAATGATTTTGTCGGCGTTGACGCAGGCGTTCAGCACGCGCCACAGCTCCAGCAGCGTACCGGGAAAGACCACCGCCAGCGCGTCGCCCTGGCCGGAGCGAAAGCCTTTACGGTAGCGCTGGGTTTTAGCCGGGTCGGTGAGCAGATGGGACGAGCCGACCAGACGGGTGAGTTCAGCCAGAAAAGCGTTGTTATTGGTTGTTGCAGATGACATGTTCCACTCCTTGTGGTGGTACAAAATTATCAAAAATAAGAATAGCGCTTTGTATGACAATTTGATGCATCAATGTTTCGAAAAATCAGAGAACAACGCGCGCTTTATTCAGGCGTCTCGTTTATGTTTATGGCAGACTTCGACTTTTGCTATCTTTTCGCCGATCTGGTCGACTGGAACAATGAGGGATAAAAATGAAATGGCTTTGTACTGTAGGCGTCGCTGTGAGCCTGGCGCTGCAACCCGCGCTGGCGGATGAATTGTTCGGCAATCATCCCCTAACGCCGCAGGCGCGGGATGCGTTTGTGACGGAACTGCTGACGAAAATGACGGTGGATGAAAAAATCGGTCAGCTGCGCTTAATTAGCGTCGGCCCGGATAACCCGAAAGAGGCCATCCGCGAAATGATCAAAGAAGGTCAGGTGGGGGCGATTTTTAACACCGTGACCCGCCATGATATCCGCACTATGCAGGATCAGGTGATGGAACTCAGCCGCCTGAAAATTCCGCTGTTTTTCGCCTATGACGTGCTCCACGGTCAGCGCACCGTTTTCCCGATTAGCCTTGGTCTGGCCTCCTCTTTTAACCTCGACGCGGTGAATACCGTCGGGCGAGTATCGGCGTACGAAGCGGCCGATGATGGCCTGAACATGACCTGGGCGCCGATGGTCGATGTCTCCCGTGACCCGCGCTGGGGCCGCGCCTCGGAAGGATTCGGGGAAGATACCTACCTGACTACCGAGATGGGCAGGGCGATGGTGGAGTCGATGCAGGGGAAAAGCCCGGCCGATCGCTACTCGGTGATGACCAGCGTCAAGCACTTTGCGGCCTACGGCGCGGTCGAAGGCGGCAAAGAATACAACACCGTTGATATGAGTCCGCAGCGCCTGTTCAACGACTATATGCCGCCGTACAAAGCGGGGTTGGATGCCGGCAGCGGCGCGGTCATGGTGGCCCTTAACTCGCTTAACGGCACCCCGGCGACCTCCGACGCCTGGCTGCTCAAGGACGTGCTGCGCGACCAGTGGGGCTTTAAAGGCATCACCGTCTCCGACCATGGGGCCATCAAGGAGCTGATTAAACACGGCGTGGCGTCGGACCCGGAAGACGCGGTGCGCGTGGCGCTGAAGTCCGGCATCAACATGAGCATGAGCGACGAGTACTACAGCAAGTATCTGCCCGGGCTGGTGAAGTCCGGGAAGGTGACGATGGCGGAGCTGGATGACGCGACCCGCCACGTGCTGAACGTCAAATACGATATGGGCCTGTTTAACGACCCCTACAGCCACCTGGGGCCGAAAGATTCCGATCCGCAGGATACCAACGCCGAAAGCCGCCTGCATCGCAAAGAAGCGCGCGAAGTGGCGCGCGAAAGCCTGGTGCTGCTGAAAAACCGTCTCGATACGCTGCCGCTGAAAAAATCGGGCACTATCGCGGTGATCGGCGCCCTGGCCGACAGCAAGCGCGACATGATGGGCAGCTGGTCGGCGGCGGGCGTTGCCGATCAGTCGGTGACCGTGCTGACCGGTATGCAGAACGCGCTGGGCGACAAAGGCAAGATTATCTATGCCAAAGGCGCCAACGTGACCGACGATAAAGGCATCGTCGACTTCCTCAATCTGTATGAGAAAGCGGTGCAGGTTGACTCGCGCTCGCCGCAGGAGATGATTGACGAAGCGGTGGCGGCGGCGAAGCAGTCTGACGTGGTGGTTGCCGTGGTGGGCGAGGCGCAGGGCATGGCCCACGAAGCCTCCAGCCGCACCGACATCACCCTGCCGCCGAGCCAGCGCGCCCTGATTAGCGCCCTGAAAGCGACCGGCAAGCCGTTGGTGCTGGTGCTGATGAACGGCCGTCCGCTGGCGCTGGTGAAAGAAGATCAGCAGGCCGATGCGATCCTCGAAACCTGGTTTGCCGGTACCGAAGGCGGTAACGCGATTGCCGATGTGCTGTTCGGCGACTACAACCCGTCGGGCAAGCTGCCGATGTCCTTCCCGCGCTCGGTTGGGCAGATCCCCACCTACTACAGCCATCTCAACACCGGTCGTCCGTACAATGCGGATAAGCCGAACAAGTACACCTCGCGCTACTTTGACGAGGCCAACGGTCCGCTCTATCCGTTTGGCTACGGCCTCAGCTACACCACCTTTAGCGTTTCCGACGTGAAAATGTCGGCGCCGACCCTGCAACGTGACGGCAAAGTGACCGCCAGCGTGCAGGTGACCAATACCGGCAAGCGCGAAGGGGCGACGGTGATTCAGCTTTATCTGCAGGACGTTACCGCTTCCATGAGCCGTCCGGTGAAAATGCTGCGCGGCTTTAAAAAGGTGACCCTTAAGCCGGGCGAGACGCAAACCGTCAGCTTCCCGATTGACGTTGAGGCGCTGAAGTTCTGGAACCAGCAGATGAAGTACGACGCCGAGCCGGGTAAATTCAACGTCTTTATCGGCGTCGATTCCGCCCGCGTGAAGCAGAGCGAGTTTGAACTGCTGTAATGGCGATTTGTCGCCCGGGTAAGGCGCCAGCCGCAGCCCGGGAACACGCTTTCCGTTATCCTAAAGGCCGATTAATCGGCCTTTTCTTTTTCCGCTCCGCCCTAAATGAACTACGCTTTTCTCTTAAGCTCCTGTTAATGGAGCGCAAATTAAAGAGGGACGCGAGGATGATAAAGGCAAGTGTTTGGTCAGGCGCGCTGGCGCTGGCGGCCCTGATTAGCCTGCCGCTGCAGGCGGCCGAGCCGGTTAAGGTCGGCTCAAAAATTGACACCGAAGGGGCGCTGCTCGGCAATATTATTTTGCAGGTGCTGGAAAGTCATGGGGTGAAAACCGTCAATAAAATCCAGCTCGGCACCACCCCGGTGGTGCGCGGGGCGATAACCGCCGGTGAGCTGGATATTTACCCGGAATATACCGGCAACGGCGCGTTCTTCTTCAAAGAGGAGAACGACCCGGCGTGGAAAAACGCGCAGCAGGGATACGAAAAAGTCAAAAAGCTGGACGCGGAAAAGAATAAGCTCATCTGGCTCACCCCGGCTCCGGCCAACAATACCTGGACTATCGCCGTCCGTCAGGATCTGGCGGAGAAAAACCACCTCGCCTCATTAAGCGACCTCGCCGGCTATCTGCAAAAGGGCGGCGACTTTAAGCTGGCCGCCTCGGCGGAGTTTATTGAACGCCCGGACGCGCTGCCGGCGTTTGAAAAAGCCTACGGCTTTACGCTCAAGCAAGATCAACTGCTGTCGCTGGCGGGCGGCGATACGGCGGTCACCATCAAAGCGGCGGCGCAGCAAACCTCCGGCGTGAATGCGGCGATGGCCTACGGTACCGATGGCCCGGTCGCCGCGCTGGGTCTGCAAACCCTGAGCGACCCGAAGGGCGTGCAGCCGATTTATGCGCCCACCCCGGTAGTGCGTGAAGCGGTGTTAAAAGCCTATCCGCAGATAGCCGACTGGCTACAGCCGGTATTTGCCAGCCTGGATGAAAAGACGCTGCAAAAGCTGAACGCCAGCATTGCGGTAGAGGGGCTGGATGCGAAGAAAGTCGCCGCCGACTATCTGCAACAAAAAGGGCTGCTGAAGTAGCGCGCGCGTGACGATTCGTTGCGGTAACCGGGTTGCGCTGCTGCTGGCGTTGCTACTGCTGCTGGCGATGGCGCTGCCGTTTATCAATTATGCCCCTAACCGGCTGTTATCCGGCGAGGGGCGTTGGCTATGGCAGGTCTGGCCGTGGCTGGCGGGGGGGCAGGCGGCGGTCGCGCTGCTGATAGCGCTGCTGAGCTGGCGTTCAGGGCGCCTCCCGCTGCTGCTTATCTTCCTGCTAGCGGATCTGCTGCTGCCTTTATTGCTGTGGGGGGCCGGCAGGGCGGCGGTGCAGCTGGCCCAGAGCGGTTCTCTTTTAGCCCGCACCTCGCCGGGCAGCGGTCTGTGGCTGGCGCTGGCGCTTTGCCTGCTTATCGCCAGCGATGCGGTTCGTCGCCTGACCTCCCGCGCCCTGTGGCGCTGGCTGCTAAATGCGCAAA
This sequence comes from Klebsiella grimontii, assembly GCF_900200035.1. Classification (GTDB taxonomy): domain Bacteria; phylum Pseudomonadota; class Gammaproteobacteria; order Enterobacterales; family Enterobacteriaceae; genus Klebsiella; species Klebsiella grimontii. The sequence continues at coordinate 92,639 of NZ_FZTC01000022.1, read as the reverse complement.
TCTGGCTGCTGCCCGCGCTGCTGCTGGGACTCGGCGCGCTCAATGACCTCTCTTTGCTGAAAGAGTATTTCAATCGCCGCGATGTTTTTGACGATGCCCTGTCTCAGCATCTGCTCCTGCTGTTCGGCACCCTGCTGCCGGGGCTGCTGATTGGGCTACCCGTTGGCGTTTGGCTCTGGCGGTATCCCCGCTGGCAATCGCCGGTTTTTGCGGTTCTCAACGTGATTCAGACCGTTCCCTCCGTCGCGTTATTTGGCCTGCTTATCGCGCCGCTGGCCGGGCTGGCGCGGGAGTTTCCCTCGCTGGCGCAGATCGGCGTTTCCGGGACCGGCATGACGCCAGCGCTGATCGCGCTAGTGCTGTATGCGCTATTGCCGCTGGTGCGCGGGGTGACGACCGGCCTGCAGCAGGTGCCGCGTGAAGCGCTGGAGAGCGCGGCGGCGATGGGGATGAGCGGCGGGCAGCGCTTTCGCCAGATACAGCTACCGCTGGCCTTGCCCGTACTGTTGCGCAGCCTGCGGGTGGTTAGCGTGCAAACCGTCGGTATGGCGGTGGTGGCGGCTCTGATCGGCGCGGGCGGTTTCGGCGCGCTGATTTTCCAGGGGCTGCTCAGCAGCGCGCTGGATCTGGTGCTGCTGGGGGTAATCCCGACCATCGCGCTGGCGGTGGTGGTGGATGCGTTATTCGCGCTGTGGGGCGCATTACTGAAAGGAGAGGCCGGTGATTGAGTTTGACGGCGTCAACAAAGCCTTTGCCGGACAGCCTGCGGTGAAAGACCTCAATCTGCATCTGCGCGAGGGGGCATTTTCGGTGCTGATCGGCACCTCCGGTTCGGGGAAGTCGACCACGCTGAAGATGATTAATCGTCTGGTGGAGCACGATAGCGGGACGATCCGTTTCGCCGGGCAGGATATCCGCCAGCAGCCGGTGCTCGAACTGCGCCGCAAAATGGGCTACGCCATCCAGTCCATCGGCCTGTTTCCCCACTGGACGGTGGCGCAGAACATTGCCACCGTCCCGCAGCTGCTGAAGTGGTCGCGACAGAAAACCCAGGCGCGAATCGATGAACTGATGGCCTTGCTGGGGCTGGAGCCCGGCCTGCGCGAACGCTACCCGCATCAGCTTTCCGGCGGGCAGCAGCAGCGCGTCGGCGTGGCGCGCGCGCTGGCGGCCAACCCGGAAGTGCTGCTGATGGATGAGCCCTTCGGCGCGCTCGATCCGGTGACGCGCGAAGCCTTGCAGCAGGAGATGATCCGCATTCATCGCCTGCTGGGTCGCACGATAGTGCTGGTAACCCACGATATCGATGAGGCGCTGCGGCTGGCGGACCATCTGGTGTTGATGGACGGCGGCGAAGTGGTACAGCAGGGGGAGCCGCTGCAGATGCTGCTTGAGCCGAAAAATGCGTTTGTGCAGACCTTCTTTGGCCGCAGCGAACTGGGCGTGCGCCTGCTATCGCTGCGCGGCGTCGGCGATTATCTGCGCCGCGACGAGCGCCTGGCGGGGGATGCGTTAAACGTGGCGATGACCCTGCGCGAGGCGCTGTCGCAGTTCGTTGCCCATCGCCGCGAGGTGCTGCCGGTGGTCGATGAGCAGGGAGAGGCCTGCGGGACGCTGCATTTTGCCGACCTGCTGCGCGAGGAGGCCCGGCGTGAAGGCGCTGCGTGATCCGCTGCTGTGGCTCAGCGCCATGTTTATCGCGCTGCTGCTGGCGTTGCCCTACAGCGCGCCGCTGTTCAGCGCGCTGTTTCCCGAGCTGCCGCGTCCGGTTTATCAGCAGGAGAGTTTTGTCTCTCTCACCCTGGCGCACTTTTGGCTGGTGGCGCTCTCCAGCCTGGCGGCGACGATCGTGGGCGTCGGGGCCGGGATTGCGGTCACCCGTCCGGGAGGACATGAGTTTCGTCCGCTGGTAGAGACCATCGCTGCAATGGGGCAGACGTTTCCGCCGGTCGCGGTGCTGGCGATTGCGGTTCCGGTGATGGGATTTGGCTGGCAGCCCGCGCTGATCGCGCTGGCGCTGTATGGCATATTACCGGTTTTGCAGGGCACGCTGGCCGGAATTGGGGCGGTACCGTCCGGGGTATTAACTATCGCTCAGGGGATGGGGATGAGCGGCTGGCAGAGACTGATGAAGGTTGAGCTGCCGCTGGCGGCGCCGGTGATGCTCGCCGGAATTCGTACCTCGACTATCGTCAATATCGGTACGGCGACCATTGCTTCAACCGTTGGCGCGAATACACTCGGTACGCCGATTGTTATCGGCCTCAGCGGATTTAATACCGCTTATGTCATTCAGGGGGCGCTGCTGGTGGCGCTGGCGGCGATTATCGTCGACCGCGGTTTTGAACGGCTGAACCGGCGAATCAGCCGACACCGCCGCGAACAATAAACGAATAACCGGCCAGCATCACGCCGCCGATGCCGCTGATGGCCATAAATAAGAACAGGGTAATCACCGCAATTTTCGCTGGCTTCATAATAGGCTCCTGATGTTAACGCAGGGATTATACGGTGAAGCGCAGGTGTTAATAAAACATTAATTGCTTTTTAGCGACGACAATATCCCCGGCTCGCGCTGCGCTTAGCCGGGCTACGGACCCACAGCAATCTGCGATCCGGTAGCCCGGACAGGCGCATCAGGCGCCGCCTCCGGGTGACGTGGCGGTGGCGTGATTGAGCCAGATAATCTGCCCCTGCTGCTCCCAGAGACGCATTTGGTTGACCTGGGCGCTGCAGGGCGTCTCTCCGCACCAGACCATCAACGTACTCTCGGGGAAAAGTTCCGGCCGGAGCTGGTTTAGCGAATGGGCGAGAATATCCACCCGCCAGCCCTGCTCACTGGCTATCCATCCCTCCAGCCATAGCCGGGTAATATCGCTAACGTTCCAGCCCACAACCAGCGCATGGTTACCGGGATATTTTGCCGTGGATGACAGACTGCGGGCGATATGATTAATCAAAATACCGTCAAGGATGCCACGCAGCGCCAGCAACGTCGGCTGCGGGCTAAGCAGGCGCTGGCGTAAAGGGTTAATCAGGTGCTTGACCAGAATTTGCGCAGAGTCGCTGTGGTTGCGCTCCTTAAGCCACATGCGCAGGCGATGATAGCTACCGGTTTGCAAATAGCCGAGCAGGATCTCCTGCTGAGCGCGCCAGCCGTCGGCCACCTCTTGCTCGTTATCCATCAGCAGCGTTTTCACTTTCCCGACCTGCACGCCGGACTCAATCCAGCGCTTAATTTCGCGAATGCGGTCTATTTCATATTCGTTGAACAGGCGATGACCGCCGTCGCTACGCTGGGGTTTCAGTAATCCGTAGCGCCGCTGCCAGGCGCGTAACGTCACGGGATTGATATCGCAAAGCTGGGCAACTTCGCCGATTGTATAAAGCGCCATTTTCTCCTCCCGCTGTGTTCTCCTCCATTAACTGTAGAAGCTGTTTGCCGAAGCGGGAATTTTTGTCTGTTTTTTGTACAAAAAAGGACCGTCGAGACGCGGAGAAGTGTGATCTTAACCATGAATTATCATTTTCATGTATTGCTTCAAAGAAAGTTATAAGCAAGCAGTGTATGTTACGCGCTTTCAAATGAAGTGTGGTCTGCGGGTATGTACGAGTTCGATCTGGTGTTGCTGCTGCTTCAGCAGATGTGCGTGTTTTTGGTCATCGCGTGGCTGATGAGCAAAACGCGGCTGTTCATCCCGTTAATGCAGGTCACCGTCCGATTACCGCACAAGCTGCTGTGCTACGTGACCTTTTCCATTTTCTGCATCCTCGGCACCTACTTCGGCCTGCATATCGAAGACTCGATCGCCAATACGCGGGCCATCGGCGCGGTAATGGGCGGCCTGCTGGGCGGCCCGGTAGTCGGCGGTCTGGTGGGGCTGACCGGCGGCCTTCACCGCTACTCGCTGGGCGGCATGACGGCGCTGAGCTGCATGGTGTCCACCATCGTCGAGGGTCTACTCGGCGGCCTGGTGCACAGCATTCTGGTCAAACGCGGGCGGCCGGATAAAGTCTTTAGCCCGCTTACCGCCGGCGCGATCACCTTTTTCGCCGAAATGGTGCAGATGCTGATTATTCTACTTATCGCTCGCCCGTTCGAAGATGCGCTGCATCTGGTACAGAGCATAGCCGCGCCCATGATGGTTACCAACACCGTCGGGGCGGCGCTGTTTATGCGCATCCTGCTGGATAAGCGGGCGATGTTTGAAAAATATACCTCGGCTTTCTCAGCCACGGCGCTGAAGGTTGCCGCGTCGACGGAAGGGATCCTGCGTCAGGGATTTAACGAAGAGAACAGCATGAAGGTCGCGCAGGTGCTGATCCAGGAGCTGGATATCGGCGCGGTGGCGATAACCGATCGCGATAAGCTGCTGGCGTTTACCGGGATCGGCGACGATCACCACCTTCCCGGTAAACCCATCTCTTCGCTGTATACCCAAAAGGCGATAGATTCCGGCGAAGTCGTTTACGCCGACGGCAACGAAGTGCCTTACCGCTGCTCGATTCATCCCAACTGTAAGCTGGGATCGACGCTGGTTATCCCGCTGCGCGGCGAAAATCAGCGGGTGATCGGCACCATTAAGCTCTATGAAGCGAAGAACCGCCTGTTCAGCTCGATCAACCGTACGCTGGGAGAGGGGATTGCGCAGCTGCTGTCGGCGCAGATCCTGGCCGGTCAGTATGAACGGCAAAAAGCGCTGCTGACGCAATCGGAAATCAAACTGCTGCACGCCCAGGTGAACCCGCATTTCCTGTTCAACGCGCTGAATACGCTAAAAGCGGTGATTCGCCGCGATAGCGACCAGGCCGGACAGCTGGTGCAGTATCTGTCGACCTTTTTTCGCAAAAACCTGAAGCGGCCTGCGGAAATCGTCACCCTGGCGGATGAAATTGAGCATGTGAACGCCTATCTGCAGATTGAGAAAGCGCGTTTTCAGGCCAATTTACAGATTCAGATGCTGGTGCCCGAAGCGCTGGGACAGCATCAGCTTCCGGCGTTTACCCTGCAGCCAATCGTCGAAAACGCCATTAAACACGGGACTTCGCAGCACCTCGGGGTGGGCGAGATCACCATCCGCGCCAGTCAACACGAACGCTGGCTGCAGCTGGATATTGAAGATAATGCCGGGCTGTACCAGGACAAACCCAGCGCCAGCGGGCTGGGCATGAACCTGGTCGACCGCCGGCTGCGGGCGCGCTTCGGCGCCGACTGCGGGATCACCGTAACCTGCGAACCGGAATGTTTTACCCGCGTCACGCTGAGACTGCCTGTGGAGGACAACGCATGTTAAAAGTATTAATTGTCGACGACGAGCCGCTGGCGCGTGAAAACCTGCGTATTTTGCTGGAGACCCAGCCTGATATTGAGATCGTCGGCGAATGCGGGAATGCCGTCGAAGCGATTGGCGCGGTGCACAAGCTGCGCCCGGACGTGCTGTTTCTGGATATCCAGATGCCGCGCATCAGCGGCCTGGAGATGGTCGGCATGCTCGATCCCGAGCATCGCCCCTATATCGTCTTCCTCACCGCGTTTGACGAGTACGCGGTGAAGGCCTTTGAAGAGCATGCGTTTGATTATTTACTGAAGCCGATTGAATCCGCCCGGCTGGAAAAAACGCTGGTTCGTCTGCGCCAGGAGCGCAGCCTGCAGGATATGACCGTCCTCGACGATACTCAGCAGGCGCTGAAGTACATTCCCTGCACCGGACACAGCCGGATCTGGCTGCTGCAGATGGAAGACGTGGCCTTCGTCAGCAGCCGGATGAGCGGGATTTACGTCACCGACTGCGAAGGAAAGGAGGGCTTTACCGAGCTGACCCTGCGCACCCTGGAGAGCCGCACGCCGCTGCTGCGCTGCCATCGCCAGTACCTGGTCAACATGTCCCATCTCAAGGAGATCCGCTTTGAGGAGAACGGCCAGGCGGAGCTGCTGATGCGCGCCGGGCAAACGGTACCGGTCAGCCGCCGCTATCTGAAGAGCCTGAAAGAGGCGATTGGGCTGTAAAATGGCGGAATCGTGATAGACTGAGCGGCAGAATTTTTCATCATGAAGGCAATATGATCAGTAACGATATCTTACGTAGCCTGCGCTACACCCTGAAAACCAACAACAACGGCCTGGTAAGTATTTTTGCGCTGGCGGATGCGCCGGTGAGCGCGGAACAGCTGGTTCCCTGGCTGAAAAAAGAAGACGAAGAGGGGTTTGCGCGTTGCCCGGATATTGTGCTGTCCAATTTCCTTAACGGCCTGATTTACGCGAAGCGCGGTAAAGATGAATCCGCGCCGCCGCTCGCTGTCGAGCGCCGGGTCAACAACAACATCGTGCTGAAAAAGCTGCGAATCGCCTTCTCCCTGAAGACGGATGATATTCTCGCTATCCTCACCCAGCAGAAATTCCGCGTCTCCATGCCGGAAATCACCGCCATGATGCGCGCCCCGGAGCATAAAAACTTCCGCGAATGCGGCGATCAGTTCCTGCGCTACTTCCTGCGCGGGCTGACCGAGCGCGAACACGCGAAATCGTGATATGCCTCCCCCGGCTTGCGGCGTAAACGCCTGAACCGGGCTACCCGAAGGCACGGCCCCGTAACCCGGCTTGCGTAGCGCCAGCCGGGAGTTCTCCAGACCAGGCAAGGCTATTTCACTTCTTTAAAACCCTGCGATTTCAGCAATTTCTCCGACTCGCTCAGCGAAATAAACTTTTGTGAACAGTCGGAAAAGCTGGCCCCCGGCAGGTGACATAGCTCGCTGATTTTAGCCTGATTAAAGTCGATGGAGAGGTGTTCCTGCGCGACGTTCTCTTTATAGTCGACGCTGTGGGTGACGCCTTTGATTTTGCTGTAGGCCGCGCCGATGGGGTCGATGACCTTGCGCGCCTGCTCTTCGTTGCTCACGCCGAGCGATTTATAGGGGATAGTGTTATCCGCGTCCTGGCGGGTAACGACATCGTCTTTGTAGTGATAGGTGTAGGTCAGGTCAACGCCGTTGATCGTGTTGTTGAACGTTTTGACCTCATCTTTGTTGTTATCGCAGCCGACAAGCGTGGCCATCAATAGCGTTGCGCCCAGAGCGACGGTGATCCTGCGGTTAAATTTCATTATCATTCCTTGTTAATCAATCATCATCTCTAATTGTATACAGAGTTGCGCGATGGCGCTGAGCGTATCCTCGGCGGTGGCCGTTTCGCTCTCGCCCAGTTGCTGAAGCAGACGCGCAAGATGGCTAAAACCCTGGTTCGTCGACTCGCCGCCCAGCGTGGCGGCCTCGCGAAACAGGCTCTTTTGCTGATAGCGCAGGCCGTTGTGCGCTATCTGGATCAGTAGCGTCCGGGCGCGCTGCAACAGGCTCAGGGCCGGCGAGCGCGGCGGCAGTACATCGCCAACAGGCAACGGCGCGACGGGAAGCGGCTCGGCGTTCAGCGCCCAGGCGCGGGTACGGGTCATCATGACCAGCGGCTCCAGGCTAAGCTGCCCGTGATGAAAGCTGACCAACCCGGAAACCATCACCACCGGATCGTCCTCTTGTCTGAGCAGCGCCGCCATCCGCTCAACGGCATACGGCGCGCTGGCGGAGGCGGGAAGGGACAAGTACAAAACGTTGTTTTCTCCCACGCCGCTGAGGACCTGCGCATCCAGCGTTTGCCGGGCGGCGTCCCATCCGACGGCAAGGCAGGCCTCCACCGGCAGAATAAACAGGTTATCAACCTGATTGAGCGGGCGCACCCAGGTCGGGGGGCGCTGGCGCAGATACTCACGCAGGGCCGCGGCGCCCGGCTGCCGCAGCGGCGCGCTGAGCAAAAGCCAGGCATCTTCGGTGAGCGGAAGGCTGCTGCTCAGGCGCTGACGGGCGCCCAGCAGCAGCTCGCCGCCGGCAGTGCGGCGCGCTGACCGGGTAATGATTTGCCCGCCCGCCAGTATGCCGGCCTGAAAGGTAAACAGGCGGCGCTGCCATAGCGGATTTTGCGCCCGTTCAGCCAGCGGCCAGCGGTGCGACAGATGCAAAATGCTGCCGGTATCCGGATCGCTAAACCAGAGACGTAAGCCGTACTGCTGGTTATCCTGCCAGCCGCGCATGCCAAGGGAAATCAGCCGCAGATGATCGAGCTGCGCTTCACCGGCAATACCCTGACCGACGACGGTGCGCCACGGCAGGGGCGGCGTCTGGCCGGCATCGGCAAGCTGCGCCATTCGGTCGGCGCTCTCAAGACGGGCATTAAGGCCCGCGAGCTGGGCCAGCAGCTGCTCAGGCACGTAGTGGCTGGCGCGCTGCTGGCAGGCATCGACGCCTTCGCGCAGCTCGGCAAGCGCGCCGATGACCCAGCGCCAGTTGGCCGCATGCGCTGCGCGCTGCGCGCGGGTGAACGCGGCTTCGAAGCTGATTGGCGGCTGGCTGACGCCGTTTTGCCACAGCAGTTGGCTTAGCTGACGGAGGCTTTGTCGACAGGCTTCGCCCTCGGGCGTAGCAAAAGGTCCGCCGCGGGCGGCGACCCTGCGGCTGCGGGTTTGCCAGACCAGATGCGTAAAGCCCGGCTGTTGGGCTTCGGCGTCGGTAAAGGCCTGCACCGCCAGCGCGATATGCTCGCACAGGGAGCCTTCGATGCAGTCGCAGCGGGCAAAGCGGATACTGCTGCGGGAATAAAAACGCACATCGCTCATCGGCAGCTTTGCCGACGGCGTTTCGTTGGGTCGGCAGAACAATTCCACCGTCAGCCCTTTATCCGCCAGCTGCTGCGCCCGCTTGAGAATCGACTCGGGCAGGGTGGCCAGCTCCTCCTGCCACAGGCCGGGATGCCAGCGCTCGTCAGCGTTTGGCTCCCCTTCAGGAGCCGCGTGACCGGCGTTGGCGCGCTGATAGCTCAGGATCAGCATCACGCGATGGCGGCACATGCCGCTAGCGCCGCAGGTACAGCTAGACTCTTTGAGTGCCCGATCTTTTTCCAGCCGGGTACGGGTACCATCGCGAAAAACGGCGGTCAGCGTACCGGCCTCATCCTGCTCCAGCGCGGGGATATTGCCGTTATCCAGCTCTTTTTGAGCGCGTTTCACAAACCCGGCGTTGCTCAGCGCGGTGAGCGCCTGCGGCGTGAGCTCCAGTAATTCAGGGCGTAAAGGCATCATGATTGTAAATTCTCCGCCAGCCAGGAGGCGAGCTCGCCGGGCGTCATGGCGGCGATTTGCGCCCCGACGTTGACCAGCGACTGGGCCATTTCATGGTCATAACAGGGGGACGCCGCGTCGTCCAGCGCCGCCAGGCCGAGGACTTTGATGCCGCTTTGTACGCTCTGCTTGACCTGGTTAATCAACAGCGAGTTCGCTCCGCCTTCAAAAAAGTCGCTCACCAGCACAATCACGCTCTTGTGCGGTTGCTCAATCAGCTGCCGCGCATACTCTACGGCCTGGGCGATATGGGTGCCGCCGCCGAGCTGAACTTTCATCAGCAGCTCGACCGGGTCGGCGACATCCGCCGTGAGATCCACCACGCTGGTGTCGAACGCCACGAGGTGCGTGCGAATGCCGGGCAACTGCCATAAGCAGGCCGCCATGACCGCGGAATGAATCACGGAATCCACCATTGAACCGCTCTGATCGACCAGCAAAATCAGCTGCCATTTTTCGCTGTGGCGCTTCACGCGGCTGATAAACTTTGGCGATTCAATGTACAGCTTGCCGCGCTGCGGGTCCCAGTGCTGGAGGTTGGCGCGCAGGGTGCCTTTGAAATCAAAGTTGCGCGCCAGCGGGATGCGCGAAGGCCGCTGCCGGTCGCGCGCGCCGGAAAACGTCTGACGAACCTCTTTTGCCAGCCGGGCCATAATTTGCTCCACCACCTGGCGCACCAGCTGTCGGGCGGCGTTCAGCACGTCAGGATTCATCAGATGTTTGGTATGCAGCACCGCGCGCAGCAGGCTTTCGGAGGGTTTAATTCGTTCCAGCACTTCCAGATTCGTCACCACCTCGTCAATGCCGTAGCGCAGCACCGCATCGCTCTCCAGCCGCTCGATAACCGGCTGCGGAAACAGCGTATGAATGGCGTTGATCCACTCCGGCGTCGTCAGGTCGGACTCTTCCAGCCCGCCCATCCGCTCGCCCCGCTGCAGCCGTTGCGGATCGCGGCCGTAAAGCCACTCCAGGGCCCGGTCTACCTGGCGGGCACGCTCGTCGAGACCGCCGAGGCTATTGTCGGCGGCCGGGCCCAGAATCAGCCGCCAGCGCTGGAGTTCACGGGTTGTCAAAATATCGGATAGCGGATGCATTAGCGTCCTCCCCAGTGGCGAAGCGCCGCCAGCGCCTGCTGCTCCAACAGCTGGTGATGGATTAACCGCTGCGGCGAGCAGGAAACCGGCGCCTGTAGCGCATGGGTCGGCAGCATGGTCATGTGATAGTGATCGAGCACCTGGCGGGCCAGCGCGCCGCGTTCGCGGGGCGGCAGCCAGGCCATCGCCGCGCGTAAATCCGGCAGCGCGAGAATAAACTCCTCTTCCGCCAGACGGGCGAGACGCTCGCTGAAGCCAGCGATAAAGGCGGGCTGACAGGCAAGCTGATGGCGGGCCAGCGCCAGCATGCCATGTACCGCCTCTCCCAGACGCTGCGCGGGCAGCCGCGTCAGCAGGGCCAGCGCCGTTTCAGCGGTAGCGGCGGGGTGCTCGAGACGCATCAGCGCGCCAAGCGCCGCGCCGCGGTCGAGCGGTGCGGCATCGGCTGCGTGAATTCGCCGTTCAAGCAGCGCGAGAGCGGCGCTGAGCGAAACGCCCGGTAAAACGCTGCCGCTGTGGAGATCGCGCAGGATGTGGCACAGGGTCTGCCAGCTATGCAGATGGGCGTGAAACTGCTTCTCGTCGGCGACGCCGCTGGATTCGCAGAGCCACAGCGTCCGGTCAAGCGCCGCGCTGAGCGTGATTTCCAGCACGGCGGCGTTCTGCATGCCGCCGATGTCATCCCGCTGCCAGAGGGCATACAGCACCTCCAGCGCTGGCCCCATTTCGGCAAACTGGCTCTCTTCGGCAATCAGCTGCGCCAGCTGTTCCAGCATCTGCTGGCTAAAGGTGGCGAGCCCCGCCAGCGCCGCCTGATTGAGGCTGGCGGCGAGGCTTTTGATGCCAAAGGAGGAGAGAATATTCCCTTCCAGCCGCCGTCGCGCGGCATCCGCGAGGGAGGCGCCGTAGCGGGCGGATTCAATCAGGACGGCATGCTGTTCCATGGTGCGAAACACTCCCCAGCGCTCTTCGCCATCGCCGGAAAGGGCTACCGCGCTGCCGGTTCGCTGCTGGAACCCGGGGATCTCAAGAATGGCCAGCCGGTGTAATACCTGACTTTTCGCTAATCCGTCGGGCGCAAAGCGGTTGAGGTTCAGATTCGCCGGCGGGGCAATCCCGACGCGCGCCAGCTCGCGTTCGACGTCCTGCGGCAGCGGCGGCAGCGGCGTTCCCGGCGCGAGCTTGCCGAAATCCGCCCCCGCCAGCGCATCCACGATGGTCAGCAGAATAGGATCGGTTTGCGGATGGATGGCGCCGCGATAGCTCCACGGCAGCGGGGCGTTTAGCGCTTCTTTGATTAACGAGCCCGCCAGCGCGTCAAGCCAGTCGCAGCGCAGGGGCTGGGTATGGCCGCGCATCCGGGCCAGCGCCATGGCGCGCAGATGGGCGGCTGCCAAATCGGCGGTTGAGGCCGGAAGGCGATGCTGACGCAGGCGGGCGAGCAGGGTTTTCAGCAGCTGTTCCCCGGCCTGCCGCTGACCGAGCTGCCAGCACCAGCGCTGCCAGACCGGCGCCGGCATCCCGGAAAGATAGCCCGCCAGTACGTCCAGCCGCTTTTCGCTGTACGGCGTCAGATAGCAGCCGGTGACGGCATCGGGCGTCGGCGGAGGCGGTAATGCCGGCTCCTGCTCCTGCGCCGGGCAGTTCCGCCACAGGGTAGCCAGCGCCGGAGCGTGCCAGCCGCCGCAGACCACCACCACCGGGCCGTTATTTTGCCGCATCGCCCATGCCAGCCAGCGGGCCATATAAGCTTCCCGTCGCCGGCTGTTTTCGCCGCCGCCGCTGTCGCCGCGTAGCTGGACAAACCAGGTCTCCAGCGCCTGTTTCAGCCCGGCGCGCTGGTTTTCATCTTCGAACAGATGGTCCCACAGCGCGTCGGTATTCTCCATGCCGCTGACCTCGAGCAGGCGCTGATGGTCATCGGCGCGGCGGGCGTCAGAGGGATCGCTGTCGTTGTCGTCCTGCGCCCAGACGGGTAAATCGATAAAGCGGATATGCGCCCCCGTTGCCCGCGCGGCCAGCAGCGCCTGCCACTCCGGCGAGAATTCGGCGAACGGCGTCCAGGCGCTGCGTCCTGCCGCGCCGCCATGCTGCTGCTGGCAGTAGCTGTAGACGGCGATGGGCAGTTGGTGGGGTAAAAAAAGCTCGTCCAGGCGATGGTTAAAATCCGCCGGACCTTCAATCAGAACGTAGCGCGGGCACACGCGTTCTATTCGTTCTTTCACCAGCCTGGCGCAGGCCGGGCTGTGGTGACGAACGCCGATGATTAACGGCTGTTCTGGCATGCGTGTTCCCTCACGGCAGGCGGTGGCGGGCCTGATAATAGGCCTGCCAGTGGGCTTCTTTATGCGTGCCGACGCGTTGTTCAAAATAGCGGCGCAGGCGGGCGCGGTCATCTTCATTGTCTTTCACGATGGTACCGGCGATGCAGTCTACCAGGTCGGCGGGTTCGCCGGCGCGACCGGCGAGGAACCATGCCCGCACGCCGACGGCGTGGGCGACGTTGACCGCTTCGGCGGTGGACATCACCGCGCTGAGGGTATCCATCGCGGTTTTCTTACCCCCGTCGGCGCGCAGATCGCGGAAGGTCTGGATCAGCAGTTCCAGTACGACATCGGGGACTTTATGCGGGATGCCGCTATGCTCCAGCAGGCGAGCCGACGCGTTAGCCACCAGTTCCAGCTCCTGCTGAAAATCCATAATCGGAAAGACGGTTTCGAAGTCGAAGCGGCGTTTTAGCGCCGCGCTCATTTCGTTAACCCCGCGATCGCGGGTATTGGCGGTGGCAATAATATTAAATCCGGCGCGGGCATAGAGCTGGCTATCGTCGCCGGTTAGCTCCGGGATCGCCATGACGCGGTCGGATAGCATCCCCAGCAGGCAGTCCTGAACCTCCAGCGGCGTGCGGGTAATCTCTTCAAAGCGGACGATTTTACCGTCACGCATGCCCTGATACAGCGGGGCGGGCACCAGCGCCTGCGTCGACGGACCCTGGTTTATCAGCAGCGCATAGTTCCAGGCATATTTGATTTGATCTTCGGTAATCGCCGCGCCGCCCTGAATGGTGAGCCCGGCGTCGCCGCAGATGGCGGTGGCCAGCAGCTCCGAGAGCAGCGATTTAGCCGTACCCGGCTCGCCGACCAGCATCAGGCCGCGCCCGGTCGCCAGCGTGACCAGCATCCGCTCGACGGCGGCCGGACTCATGACCACCTTGCGGCTAATGTCGCGAGCGCTATCGCCAAGGATAAACGCGCGCGCCGCAGGCAGGCTTAGCTGCCAGCCGGGCGGGCAGGGGAAACAGTCGTTCTGCTGCAGCCGGGCGAGCTCATCGGCGTAAAGTATGGCGGCAGGGGGGCGCTGAAGATGTGGTTCCTGTTGTATCATCGTTTCTTCCTTAAAGAGACCGCGGTAATGGGAGCATTTTTATCCTATGTGCAGCGAATAGCGTAAACGCGCTTTGCTTATCCACGGAAAATGACCTCAATCGTGCTTAGCGCCTCGCTGAGATCCTGTGGATCGAGCTGTGAGAACGCAGCGGGCCGTTCGCCATCATAGAGTCTGATGGCGGCAAACCGCTGAGGAGCCTTCGCATCCATGTTGTAGTGCACGAACCCTGGCGTGATTTCCAGAATCAGTCGATGCCGCCCGACATCGTAGCAGAAACGGTTTTCAGCGCCCTGCCACCAGCCGCGACTGCGGATGCCCAATAATTGCCCGCAGGTTGTTGATTTTCCCTGCCAGCGCGTAAGCTCGCTGCGGGCGGTTTCTTCCGCCAGCAGCTGCACCGTCTGGCGCGTCAGCTGGCGGAACGGTGGCAATAGCTGATAATCGGCAAAAATTTGGCTAAATGCTGCCCGCGTCGCGTCATCCATTTCCAGCGGATGAACAAGGCCGAACAGCGCCTCTTCCGGTAGAGCGATAGGGTCATCCTGGCCATCGCAGAATTCCTCTTCTGCGGCGACGCGAAAGGCGTTGAGCAGGCGACGGGGTTCACTGGCGGCGTAGATTCCCCATACCAGGCGCCGGGTAAGATTGTTGGTCAGCGGATGATCGACAAACAGCGATTGAAACTCCGTTCGCGTCCAGCGCCGTGCCAGCCGCAGGGCGTTTTCCAGATGCGGCAGCAGGCGTTTGGCCACCTGGGCTGCGTCTTTTTTCAGGCCTTTCAGCCTGGCCAGCGCTTCCGCGGCTTTTACCTGGTCATCTTCGGCGCGCAGGCGCGGCAGGCTCTTTTGCCGCGCTCCCTGCTGGTCGTAAATCACCGGCAGCAGATTTTCATCAAAACGGACATAAAAGCCGCGGGAACCAAAATCAAAAGCCAGCGTTTGGGGATCGTCCAGCCCCAGCGTAGGCGTTAGCCGATCCTGCAGCTGCTCTTCGCTGAGATCGCGGGCTTCGGCGACCTCTTTAAGAGACTGCCTGGCGCTTTCGCGCAGCGGGCGGGATTTGGCGCCCTGCGCGATGTGGTGCAGCTGCAGCAGCGCCATATCGCTGCCGATGCGGGTGAGAAGATGCAGCCCGCTGGCGGCGCGGGCGGATTTCCCTTCCTGCGGCCAGGCCAGGATAAGCTGGGTTAAATCACGCACTGTCGCTTCATCGCCAAAAATCCCCAGCGCCTGAAACGCCCAGTTATCTTTGGCTGGGGCTCCGGCAGTCTGCCATGCGTTAAATAAATCCCAGACGAAAGCGGCCAGCGATTGGGGCTGGCAGGCGGCTTTGGCTAAATCCAGCCCGCCGTAATGATGGCCGCCCTGGGCGAAGCGCAGCATTTCGCCGAAGATCTCCAGCGCATCGTCAGTCAACGGCTGGTCGGTGCCGATAAGCCGCGGCCTGCGCCAGAGCGTCGGTTGCCAGAAGTCAGGCACTTTTGGAATGCGGACAGGGTAGTTGTCCAGCGGATCCTGCGTCAGCAGCTGTTCCAGCTTCGTCCACAGTGCCGGTTCGTTCCAGCGTTGTGCTACCGCTTTCAGCCGTTCATGGTGGCCTTCCTGGTACAGCAGACGCAGCGCGTTAATAGCCGCCTCGCGGCTATCGCCCGCTTTATCGAACGCCAGTGGGATTAACGCGGCGGCTGCGTGCTCCGGCCACTGCAGGAGCCACTGACGAGCCAGTTGGCTGTGCGCCTGCAAGCGTCGCCAGACGCGGGCCATCGGTAGCGCCAGCTCCGTTGCGCCGAGATGCGTCAGCAGGGGGAAGATCTCCTTTGGCCGATGCTGCAGCGCCAGCAGCAGGCCGGGTAGGGCATCGGTCCCGAGAATGCTCAGCGCATATTCGGCGCCGACAAATCTAAAGTTAGCGGCATTGATGCCCTGCCAGGCCACCAGCGCCCGCTCGCGAGGCAACTGCATAAGCAGATAAAGATTCCAGCAGTCGTTAGGGTTGTAGGCCTTTACCAGGTAATCCCCCCATGCCTCCAGTAGCGTAGCGATATCGAAGTTTTGCAGTGCGTGGCAGGCGTTGCCCCACCAGACATAGCGATGAAAATATTTCTCCGTATCGAAATGGTCCCGCTTGCCGCATAACGTGTACTGGTGGAACAGGTATTCAATACTCTGAAAGCCCAGCTCCTGCATGACGATGGTGCAACCTATGCTGGCGAGACGTTCATCGAGCGGAAGGTTATTAAAGAAACAGGCGGGTTTGCTGGCAGCCAGCGCTTCCCGCTCTCCTGGCTGCCAGTGCTCCTGAGGCGCAACGGTCAGCGACGTTAGCGCAAAACGCGGGGGCGCGACTTTTTTCTTTTTGCTGCGCCACGGCGGCGAGCGCAGGATCTCCGGCAGGCAGGAGCGATCGGTTGCCAGCGTAACGTCTGAAGGCATCGATGGTCGGCTGGCCGCCAGAAGTTCCTGTGCCTTCGTGCTTAGCCAGGGAGTAACCTGCTCAGCCAGCTGAGGATGCGTATTGAGCAGCGTCCGCAGCAGCATTCTCCAGCTTTCTTCACGCTTTTTCTGCTGCTGCGGACGCTTTTTCTCTGCGATCTCAGGATAGCCCGGACGAGCGGGCGGTTCCGGCAGCGCCAGCAATTCCGCTACAGCGGCCAGAGCGGCATGGGGATATTTTTTGGCGAATGTTGACACGCGCTGCTGGCTGGGTTTGTTTTTATCCGCCACCAGCAGCAGCAGCCGGATAGCCTGCGGATGGTTAATTTGCGCCAGCAGGCTGCCGCAGTCATTCCGGTGCGCATATATCGCCAGCCTGGGGATCGCCGCCAGCCCCTGCTCGCGCAGCAGGGCCGCGCAGGCGGAGTAACCGTAGCGGTTTTCGTCGCACATCTCGCTGGCCTGACAATCGGTAAAGACATCAAGCCAGCAGGATTGCTCCAGTACTGCCAGCTTAGCAGGATCTGTCGCTACCGCTTTCAACCACTCGCTTGATGAACGGCTGGCGTATTTATCAGCGTCGAGCAGGCTATTTGCAACGTCCGGTCGTTCCGGCAACAGCAGGGCAATAAACGGTTTACGATTAAGCTCGATATCAGGGAGCGCGCGGATAAGTTTGTCAGCGCAGCGTAGCCAGATCGCCTCTTCAGCCAGCGAAAGGTGTTTTCGCAGACGCAGATCGAATTCGTGGTAAGTATCGCAGCGAAAACCGTACTGGTACGCTTTTTTCGGATGAGAAAAAACGATGCTGGGTGGCTGAAGATTGCTGTGGGTCACGGTGATAAATTGCCGTTCAATCACCACTTCGGTGGCATATTCCACGCCCCTTAGCTGGACGATTTCATCGAGTAGCTCGGGACTGTCATCTTCTGCCAGCCGGGTAAGCGCCGCCAGCGCGCGGGGGGGCATTGCCGGTTTGGCTTCGCCCACATAGCCGACCGCCTGCGCAATAGCCTGCCGCCATTCGGCAGTGCATGTTTCATAGTCCCACGTAAGGGCCTGAATATGCTGATAGCGCGAGAGAATATCGTTCGCCAGTCGTTGCAGGCGTCCCTCTTCGATCGGCGGTACCGGGTCGCCAGGCCAGCGGCGATGGCTTAACGGTTGTTTGCCCTTTTTAAAGGATAGCTCCAGCTGCGCGTCATCCGCCAGCCATGGCGGGAGTGCTGTGTTGTGCATAAACGTTCCTTGTGTTACTCAAACAGCCCGTCGATATCGTTAATCAATTCGCTGAGGGTGACGTTATCCAGCACCGAAAACGTGGCCTGCTGTTTGCCGTTGCCGCCCCAGCCGTACTGGTGCGCATTTTCGGCACACAGCCATATTTTGCTCAGCAGCTGCTCGGCGCTGAGTTCATCCGGCAGCAACCCGACGGCAAAGCCTTCGTCGATTTCCATCACCAGCGTCCACTGGCCCAGCGGTTTAAGCATCCAGCCAATCCAGCCTGCATCCTGCGGTTCGCCGCGCAGCCAGCCTTTATTCGCCAGCCCTATTACCCGCCCGCTCGGGCATTTGCGCCCGGCCCAGCGGGTCAGCTCGGTGGCCGCCAGTTCGGCGGTCGTCAGGGTGTAGCAGCTGCGGTCAAGCTGGCGGAACGGCGGCAGCAGCTCATAATCGGCGAACAGCTGACCGAAGGCGGCGGCGTCTTCCGCGGGCATTTCCAGCAGATGCGGAAGACCGATTTGGACCGCGCCTTGCGGCAGGGTGAACAGATCGTCATCGGCGTTACCGTAGCTGTTGTCTTCCGCCACGCGGAAGCAGGCCAGCAGCCTGTTTTCGGCGTCGTAGACTCCCCATACCAGGCGGCGGGTGAGGTGGCAGACCAGGGGATGATTAACCAGAAACTGCCGGAAGTTTTCCGCCGTCCAGCGGCGACGCTGGCACATGGCGGACTCCATGCGCGCGATTTGCTGGGCGGCAATCGTGCGGGCGTCTTTTTTCAGGGCTTTGTAGCGATTAACGGCCTCGGTAGCCAGCGCCTTATCATCGCTTTTATTCGGCTTCGGCAGGTCCTTAAGGCGGCTGCCGTTTTCATCGCGCACGTAAGGCCTGAGGGCTTCATCAAAGCTAATGATAAAGCGCCGCGGGCCGAAATCGAGGGTCAAGGTTCCGTCGTCGTTGAGTCCCAGATCCGGCGCGAGGCGGTCCTCCAGCTCTTCCACGGTCAGCGCGCGGCTTGCGGCGATATGGCCGATTTTCTCTCTGGCGCGCTCCTGCAGGGCTTTGAACTTGAGTTTCCCGGCGATGCCGTTCAGCTGCATCAGGGCGATATCGGTGCCGATGGCGGCGAGAATATCCAGCCCGACGGTAGCGCGTTTATGTTGGGATTCTCCCGGCCAGGCGCGGATCAGCGGGGTGAGCGCGCGGGCGGTATCGTCGTTACCGAAGATGCCGAGCGCGGTAAAGGCCCAGCTCTCTTTCGACGGCGCGCCGGCGGTTTGCCAGGCGCTGAACAGATCCCAGGCGAAGGCGGCGAGTGATGCCACGGTACAGAGATCTTTTACCTGCTGCAGGCCGGGGTAAATACCTTCCTCTGACGGGAAGCGCAGCATTTCGCCGAGCGTTTTTAATGCGTCGTCCGGCAAGGCAAGGCCATTTTCCCGCAGCAGCGGTCGCGCCCACAGCGCGGGCTGATAAAACGCGGGCAGCGGCGGAATTTTCGTCGGATGGTTATCCAGCGGATCGAGCGCCAGTAGCGCGCCGACCGCCGCCATCACCTCCGGCCGATCGTAGCGGCGGGCAACCTGTTCAAGCAGCGGCTGATGACCGTTATCCATCAGCATGCGTATGGCCAGGCGCGCACTGTCCTGCGCTTCGCCCGCTTTACCAAGGGCGGCGGGCAGCAGGCCGGCAATGGCGTGCTCCGGATAGGCCAGCAGCCACTCGCGCGCCTCTTCGCGCAGAGTTTTCAGCTTGTGAAAGGCGCGGGCGACGATGGGGGACAGTTCGCTGGCGGCAAACCAGATAGCGACCGGTAAATTCTCCTGCGGATAGCGGGACAGGGCGTGAATAAAACCCGGTAGCCCGGCAAGACGCAGATAGGCCATCACATATTCCCCGCCGGTATGGGGCTCTTTACTCAGCGAGCTCCAGGCATCGGCTGCCCGCCCTGCGGGCAGCGCGGTGAGCATATAAAGATTCCACTCCCCCGGATAAGGGGCGTGGTAAGCGTGGAATTCGGCGATCAGCGCGGGATAATCCTGCCGCCGCCAGGCATCTGCTGCGGCGTCGGAGGCGTGTTCATAGCGATTGTTTTGACGGATCCAGACCCTGAAACCCAGGCGCGTTAGGTACGCTTTCTCACTCTCCTGTTGGCTCATCTCCACCTGCTGCGCGTACCAGCTCCGCTGGGCGAGAAGCGCGTTGGCCGCCTCTTCCGTCAGCATACAGGCCGGTTCTAAAGCCAGCGGCGTTAAGCTTAGCTGAGGGATCGGTGATTTTTTCTTTTTCGCCGTCCACGGGGGCGAAACCAGCACCGGCGGCAGAATATCGGCCCCGGCGCAGTCGACCCGCTGGCTTAACTGCCGTTGGCAGGCTGCCAGCAGCGTTGCGGCCTGCGACGAGAGCCACGGCGAAATTTGCGCCGCCAGCTCCGGCTGCGCGCTCAGCAGGGTCATCAGCATAATGCGCCAGCGCTTCTCTTCTTTCTGCGCCAGCAGTTCGGCCAGCGCCGCCAGCGCCGCGTGCGGGAAGCGGGCGCTGGCGCGGGCCATCCGCTCGTGGCAGCGTTTGCCTTGTTCGCTCACCCGGATCAGCTGCATCAGCGCCTGGGGATGGTTCACGCCGCTTACCCGCTCTCCGCACAGGTCATCGTGAACGTAGGGCGCAAAGCGGGCGATACCGGCGACGCCCTGTTCGCGCATCACCGTCGCGTTCCAGACGCTGCCGTGGTAATAATCGTTAAACAGATTTTCCGTCTGGTAAGGCTCCAGCGCTTTGACCACCTGCGGGTCGCGGGCGACGACCTTCAGCCATTCCGCCGTCTTCACATTTTTGTGCGCCAGTACCCGACGGGCGATATCGTTCACGATATCCTGGCGTTCCGGCAGCAAGAGCGCCACCAGCGGCTGTTGCCCGATGGGCATATCCGGCAACGCGGCGATCAGTTTATCCACGCAGCGCCGCCAGAGCGCCTCATCCGCATGAGCCAGATGGGCGCGCAGGCGCACGTCGAGCAGCGCCGGCCCGCGCGCGCGGGTGGGCTCGGCGCGGAAAGTCACCTGAAGGGTTTGATAATTATAATCAAACTCAATGTGCTGCAGGGCGATAAACATCTCGATGGCATATTCCAGACCGTAAACGTAAACAATCTCGTCCATCAGACAGGCATTATCAGCGCTGCGCCAGCCGCGGCGCGTGGCTACCGCCACCTGAACCGCCAGCGCCGCGGGTGAAAGCGGGCCATCGGTCAGGGCCTGGTTGATGATTTGCTGCCAGTACGCGGAGCAGTCGGCAGAGTTAAAGGTGACGATATTCCCTGATTGTTTGTGGATCTCGTTGCCGAGGTCCATCAGTTTGCTATTTTCAGGCGCGGCGATCGGTTTACCGGGAAAGAGGCGAGAAGGGAGCACCTCTTCAAGCAGCTCATCCGATAAAAGCAGTTCGCCATCGTCCGCCAGCCACGGACGGGTGATGTCTGAGGGCGTTGAGGCGTATTCGGGCTGTGGGGCGGCTGGTGGCGATGCGGGTAAGGCAGGCTGCTCGGTGCGAGTAACTTCAACGTAGCCTTTGCGGGTTTTTTCGTTAATCAATTTGACTTCAGCCTTGCTGGCCGCCGCCGCGTCGGCAAAGGTTTTGATCTGGCTCTGCCCGTGTGTGCCAACCTTGCCCCAGCGTAGATGCAGCTCGTGGCCCTGCTGCTCAATCGCCCAGAATTTATGTGATTTTTCGTCCTGATAAATAAAGGTTTTCATCAACGTCCCTGTGTTTTTATCCAGCCTGGCGTTGATGCTAACAGCTATTGACAGGAACACCGAGGGTGGGGGTAGCAAGAATACAATTTTCAGAATTTATAAAATAAAAAAAGCGCTGCCGGAGCAGCGCTTTATGCGTCATTACTTGACCTGCTGGCCCGGCTGGGCGCCGCTGTCCGGGCTGAGCAGGAAGATATCTTTCCCGCCAGGACCCGCGGCCATCACCATGCCTTCAGAAACGCCGAAGCGCATTTTGCGCGGCGCCAGGTTGGCGACCATCACCGTCAGGCGGCCAATCAGCACCTGCGGGTCCGGGTAGGCGGAACGGATGCCGGAGAAGACGTTGCGCTTCTCGCCGCCGAGATCCAGCGTCATGCGCAGCAGCTTGTCGGAACCGTCCACGAACTCGGCGTTTTCAATCAGCGCGATGCGCATATCGACTTTGGCGAAATCGTCAAAAGTAATGGTTTCCTGAATCGGATCGTCCGCCAGCGGGCCGGTGACCGGCGCTGACAGCGCTTTGACTTCTTCTTTCGACGCTTCGACCAGCGCGTCAACCTGCTTCATCTCAATGCGGTTGTAGAGCGCTTTGAAAGCGTTAACCTTGTGACCGAGCAGCGGCTGCTGGATAGCATCCCAGCTCAGTTCGCCGTTGAGGAACGCTTCGGCGCGGGCGGCCAGCTGCGGCAGGACCGGCTTCAGCCAGGTCATCAGCACGCGGAACATATTCAGGCCCATGGTGCAGATGGCCTGCAGGTCGGCGTCGCGCCCTTCCTGTTTAGCCACCACCCACGGCGCCTGCTCGTCAACGTAGCGGTTCGCCACGTCGGCCAGCGCCATGATTTCGCGGATAGCTTTACCGAACTCGCGGCTGTCCCACGCTTCGCCAATGCTTGTTGCCGCATCGGTAAAGGTTTTATACAGCTGAGGATCGGCCAGTTCGGCGGACAGCATGCCGTCGAAACGCTTGTTGATGAAACCGGCGTTGCGCGAGGCGAGGTTAACCACCTTGTTGACGATATCGGCGTTAACGCGCTGCACGAAGTCTTCCAGGTTCAGGTCGATGTCATCGATACGCGACGAGAGCTTGGCGGTGTAGTAGTAGCGCAGGCTGTCTGCGTCAAAATGATTCAGCCAGGTGCTGGCCTTAATAAAGGTGCCGCGCGACTTGGACATCTTGGCGCCGTTGACCGTCACGTAGCCGTGAACGAACAGGTTGGTCGGTTTGCGGAAGCTGCTGCCTTCCAGCATCGCCGGCCAGAACAGGCTGTGGAAGTAGACGATATCTTTACCGATAAAGTGATACAGCTCGGCGGTGGAGTCTTTCTTCCAGTATTCGTCGAAGCTGGTGGTATCGCCGCGCTTGTCGCACAGGTTCTTGAAGGAACCCATGTAGCCGATCGGCGCGTCCAGCCAGACGTAGAAGTATTTGCCCGGCGCGTTCGGGATTTCGAAGCCGAAGTACGGCGCATCGCGGGAGATATCCCACTGCTGCAGTCCGGACTCGAACCACTCCTGCATTTTATTCGCCACCTGCTCCTGCAGCGCGCCGCTGCGGGTCCACGCCTGCAGCATTTCGCTGAACGACGGCAGGTCGAAGAAGAAGTGCTCGGACTCGCGCATCACCGGCGTCGCGCCGGAGACGACCGATTTCGGCTCGATAAGCTCGGTCGGGCTGTAGGTCGCGCCGCACACTTCGCAGTTATCGCCGTACTGATCCGGTGATTTGCACTTCGGACAGGTGCCTTTTACAAAACGGTCCGGCAGGAACATGCCTTTTTCCGGATCGTAGAGCTGAGAGATGGTGCGGTTTTTGATAAAACCGTTCTCTTTCAGACGCGTATAGATAAGCTCCGACAGCTCGCGGTTCTCGTCGCTGTGCGTGGAGTGATAGTTGTCATAGCTGATGTCGAAGCCAGCAAAATCGGTCTGATGCTCCTGACTCATTTCGCCAATCATCTGTTCCGGGGTGATACCGAGCTGCTGCGCTTTCAGCATGATCGGGGTGCCGTGGGCGTCGTCGGCGCAGATGAAGTTGACCTCGTGGCCGCGCATTCGCTGGTAACGGACCCAGACATCAGCCTGGATGTGCTCCAGCATGTGGCCGAGGTGGATTGAGCCGTTTGCGTACGGCAGCGCGCACGTTACCAGAATTTTCTTCGCGACTTGAGTCATAGTGGGCATTACATCTTCTATTGTAAAAAGGGGTTTCGATGTTACCGCAAAGGCAATAATTTGGTAAGCCCAAAGCTTATTGTGGGGGAATTATTCCCTTTAAGGTAAACTTAACGCACAAGATTCAACTCACAATAACAAAGGAGTCGGGATGAGTTCGCAATCCCAGGCCAAATCCCCCGAGCGTCTGCGCGCGATGGTCGCCGGGACCCTGGCTAATTTCCAGCACCCAACCCTGAAACATAACCTCACTACGCTGAAGGCGCTGCATCACGTCGCCTGGCTGGACGAGACCGTGCACATTGAAATTCAGATGCCGTTCGTCTGGCATAGCGCGTTTGAGGTGCTCAAGGAGCAGTGCAGCGCCGAGCTGCTGCGCATTACCGGCGCTAAAGCTATTGACTGGAAGCTGACGCACAGCATCGCCACGCTGCAGCGGGTAAAAAATCAGCCCGGCATCAACGGCGTGAAAAACATCATCGCCATCAGCTCCGGCAAGGGCGGGGTGGGTAAATCGTCTACCGCGGTCAACCTCGCGCTGGCGCTGGCGGCGGAAGGGGCGAAAGTCGGCATTCTGGATGCCGATATTTACGGCCCGTCGATTCCGACCATGCTCGGCGCGGAAGATCAGCGTCCCACTTCGCCGGACGGCACCCATATGGCGCCGATTATGAAATTTGGTCTCGCCACCAACTCCATCGGCTATCTGGTCACCGACGACAACGCCATGGTCTGGCGCGGCCCGATGGCCAGCAAAGCGTTAATGCAGATGCTGCAGGAAACCCTGTGGCCGGATCTCGATTACCTGGTGCTGGATATGCCGCCGGGCACCGGTGATATTCAGCTGACGCTGGCGCAAAACATTCCGGTCACCGGCGCGGTGGTGGTGACTACGCCGCAGGATATCGCCCTGATCGACGCCAAAAAAGGTATCGTGATGTTTGAGAAAGTCGAAGTGCCGGTGCTGGGGATTGTGGAAAACATGAGCATGCATATTTGCAGCAACTGCGGACACCACGAGCCTATCTTCGGTACCGGCGGCGCGCAAAAGCTGGCCGAGAAATACCATACCCAGCTGCTGGGCCAGCTGCCGCTGCATATCACCCTGCGCGAAGACCTCGACAAGGGAACGCCGACGGTGGTGGCGCGCCCGGAAAGCGAGTTTACCGAAACCTACCGCCAGCTGGCAGACCGCGTCGCGGCGCAGTTGTACTGGCAGGGCGAAGTTATCCCCGGTGAAATAGCTTTCCGCGCGGTCTGATTTTCCCTCCCTTCTGAACCGTACGGCACGTTGCGCCGTACGGTTTGTTATCGTATCCGCCCCGTTTTCTCTTTCCAAAATAATCACCGCGTGAATGATATAAGCGTTAAATATTACTTGTTTTTATTCACATTTAGCGATGTTGAGATTTGTCAATAAAACATATTGTTAACATTGTTTTCCGCTGGCGGTTGTGCGAGCTTGATTAGCATAGAAGTGAAGTATTTTAATTCGCCGTGACGATGTTTAATTTTGGCTGTGTGATTTGGCGAAACGTGGAAGTTATCAGTACTACGTCAATAAAAACGATGGAAGGAAAGTATAGCCGTAATACATTTCCGGAGTGCATGATGAACAATATTGCTCTAATCGTTAAGTTACGAGAACTGCTGGTTATTTTTATGCATACGCGCACGCTGCCGGAGAAAGCCGCAGACGCGTTACGCTATTGCCAGGAGCATCTCCCGATGGCTGAAATTCCGATTGGTGCTTATGGTGAATACAGTGATATTTTTGAACAGCTTGTTTTTTTATCGGATGAAAAGAGTCGTACTGCCCCGGATGATTTATTGCGTAGCGGCGGCGATTTGATATTAAGTATTTTAATGCTCTATGAGCACGTGGCTTCCGGTATTGCCGTCGAGGAATTTATGCATAAACAAAACCGCTTTAACGGATAGCATTATCGCATCGAAAAACAAAACGCCAGCGGCAGGGATAGCGCGCTGGCGTTCGGCTTTTAGCGATGGTAGAAAATCTCGCCATCATAGATTTTGAGGATTTTTCCCTCGGTTTCGGTAATCAGAACGTAGCTTCCGCCCATATAGGTCCAGCGGGTCCCGGCATCCGGGGCAGGCAAATTGCGCTGCTGCCACTGCTTGATGTTGTATTCTGGCGTGAGGTACAGCGGCGGTACGGTGTCGCCGATGTGGAATTGTTTGAAGTCTGCGGTCACCCCATCCAGCTCATATTTCTGTATACCTTCGCCGGACGCCGCCCACGCTCCGCTGGAGCAGGCCAACAGTACGCCCAGAAGCATCATTTTTGTTTTACGCATAATTTCCCCATTATTATCCTGGACACAAAATCGCAGCCTCGTATGATTCCTGATAGGTCAAGGAAATGGCAAGCATTGGTTTGGTTAAAAGTGTAAGCAAACGGTGATACGGCGACGTTTTTCATCGGGGCGCGTCTGTTTTGAGAATAATCCGGGGTGGGGAGTGGGTATGTTCAGGCTGGAAGATCTGGCATTGTTTGTCCGCGCAGCGGCGTTAAGCAGCTTCAGCGATGCGGCGCGGGAGGCCGGGCTGCAGCCCTCGCAGGTCAGCGCGGCGATAAAGCGTCTCGAAACGACGCTGAATATCCGTCTTTTCGCTCGTTCGACGCGAAGCTTACGCCTGACGCCGGAGGGCGAAACCTGGCTGCCTTATGCCACGCAGATGATCGATACGCTGCACGCCGGGCTGCAAAAAATCCACACGCCGGATGACGAAGTCCGCGGAACGTTACAAATCGCCGTGCCGTCTGACCTTGGGCGCAATTTGCTTCTGCGCGTGTTTCGCGATTTTCGCCAGCGGCATCCTGCGCTGCGCCTGCGGATACTGTTTTCCGATCATCGGACCGACGTGTTTAAAGACCCGGTGGACGTCGCGTTTCGCTACGGCGATAACGACGATGCCTCGTTTATTTCTCTGCCCGTTGCGCCGGATAATCGCCGGGTGCTGGTAGCCTCGCCCGGCTGGATAGCCGAAAACGGCGAACCGCAGACGCTGGAAGATTTGGCCCGACACAACGCGCTGACCTACGTGCTGCGCGGCAGAGCGTTCGACCGCTGGCCGTTGAGCCTGGAGGGGAAAGTCCATCACGTGCAGGTTTCCGGCACTATCGTGAGCGATGACGCCGAGGTGATACGCCGCCTGGCGGTTGCCGGGGAGGGCATCGCCTTCAAGTCTGAACTCGACGTCGGCGATGATATCCGCGAAGGGCGGCTGCGGGTGCTGTTGCCGCACTATCAAGGAGACGTGGTGCCGCTGAATATGATTTGCCCGCACCGTAAACAGCTTTCTCCCGCGGTACGGCTGCTGTATGACGCAGTGAAAGAAGCGTGCGAAGCGGTTAATTCCCGCGCGCCCTCTGCGGGCCGGTAGCACCGCCTGCGGGAACGGTGTCGGGATGATGAATCGGCGTGGCTTTTTCCCGGTGGCGCTGGGCTTAGCCGGGCTACGGGTTCACAGCTGTCTGCGGTCCGATAGCCGGTAGCCCGGACAAGGCGCGCCAGCGCCGCCTCCGGGAACACGATTGGCACTAACCTTAATGCTTCACCAGCGTGGCAAAGTAGTACACCAGCGGAATTGCCAGGATCCACAGGCCAATCGGGATTTCTCGCCACTTCCCGGCGATGGTTTTGATCACCACATAAAACAGCAGCCCGCCGGCAATTCCGGTGCCGAAGCTATTGGCAATCAGCGTAATCATCACCATCATCAGCACCGGCAGGCCGTCGGTGAAGTTTGCCAGATCCACTTTGCGCAGGCCGCTGAACATATTCAGGCCGATCAGGATCAGCGCCGGCGCGGTCGCCTCTTTGGGGATCATCAGCGCCACCGGAGTAAACAGCAGCATCAGCAGGAACATCACCGCCGCCGATAGCGCGGTTAACCCGGTTTTGCCGCCGGCTTCCGCGGCCGCCGAGGATTCAATCAGCGCGGTCGCCGCCGGAATGCCCAGCCAGGGGCCAACGGCCGCGGCGATCGAGTCAACCATAAACGGGCGATTGATATGCGGCATATTGCCTTCTTCATCCAGCAGACCCGCTTCGCCGCCCACTGCCAGGGTAGTGCCCATGGTGGAAAAGAACTCTGAAGCGAAGAACACAAACAGGAACGGCAGGAAGGCGATATTCAGCGCGCCCAGCATATCGATTTGCCCCAGCACCGGCGTCAGCGAATGCGGCATATCGATAAAGCTGCCCGGCAGCCTGGTAACGCCCATCGGAATCCCGACCAGGGTGGCAAAGAGAATCGCCCACAGAATCGACCCGGGAATTTTTCTCGCCTGCAGGGCGATGGCCAGAAACAGCCCGCAGAGCGCCACCAGCGCCCCCGGCGAGAGAAAATCGCCGAGCATCAGGGCGTTGGTTTTGGCGTTGGCCAGCACCAGCCCGGCGTTACGGAAGCCCAGCACCGCGACGAACAGCCCGATGGACGCCGTCAGGCCGAGCTTGATCGACTGCGGCACCGAACGGGTCACCACTTCACGCAGGCCGAACTTCGTTAGCAGGAAAAACAGAATCCCCGACCAGCAGGCGATACCGAGACCGACCTGCCAGCCAATGCCTTCGCTGCCCGCCAGCGTGACGCCGACCAGCACCGAGCCGCCGATGCCCGGCCCGACGATAAACGGCAGGTTGGCATAAAACGCCATCAGCAGCGTACCGCCGACGAACACCAGGATCGTGCCGGTGGTTGCCGCGCCTTTATCCATCCCGCCAACCGCCAGCAGGCCGGGGATAACCACCAGCAGATAGGCGGCGGCGAGAAAGCCGGTGATGCCCGCGAGGCATTCGGTGCGCAGCGTACTGCCGCGGGAATACAAGGCAAAACGGCGCTCCAGCCAGCTACCTTGCGCGGATGAGTTAAGGGTATTGTCGGCCATGCTCAGGCTCCCTGATGATTATTGTTGTGTTCTGGGCGTTCCGGGATTTCCCGGCTCTCTATCAGCGGCTCGACTATCTGGCGAGTGCCGCCATCGGTCAAACCTAAATCCGTCAAATGCGGACCGGCATTACAGGCCAGGCAGGTACCCTCAATCGCCTTAAATACGCGGTAGGGCGGCTCCCAGTCGGCGATTTCCGCGCTCAGGTCGCGAAGCTCGCGGAACTGCCGCGCCAGCTCCGTGGCGGGTAAGTCGGAGAGCATCCCGGCAATCGGCATCGCTACGTGGGCGAGGATTTTTCCCTGCTGCGACAGCGCCATGCCGCCGCCGGATTCGATCAGCCGGTTTGCCGCCAGCGCCATATCGTCAGGATCGCGGCCGAGCACCACCAGGTTGTGGGAATCGTGGGAGTAGCTGGTGGCGATAGCGCCGCGCAGTTCGCCCCAGCCCTCTAATAGCGCAATTTGCGGTTTTGCTTCGTGGCGGCCGTGGCGATGCTTAACCCAAATCAGGCTAAATCCGTCCGGGATTTGCACTTTGCCATCGCGGACCTGTACCTCAACCTCTCCCCACTGGGTGAAGCGTGCGCCGCGAATATGCCGCAGGCGGGCGACGCCGTGGCGAATAGCGCCGACGCGAAGGATAAAATCGGCTGGGCTGAGCGGCGGCATCTGTAGGGTATCGCGCGGCGGGGTCACGCCGCTCGCCGACGGAATCGGCTCCAGCAGGGCGCCCGCGCGGGCAATCAGCTTACCGGCGACGTAAACTTCCCGCGCGGCGAGCTTTTTTAATGAATCGAAAACCACCAGATCGGCACGGCGTCCGGCGGCAATCAGCCCCAGATCGTTACGTTGCAGCCGGATCGCCGCGTTTAAGGTGGCGAAACGCAGGGCGTCTGTTGCCGGCAATCCGTGCTCAATCAGGAGGTTGAGCAGGGCGATAATGCCGCCTTTTTCCAGCAGCATATCCGGCGGCACATCGTCGGTGCAGACGGTGATTTGCGAGGAGAGATGCGGCAACGATTTCAGTGCGTTAACGATATCCGGCAGCAGGTAAGGGTGCGAACCGCGGATCTCTACCGTCAGCCCGGCGCGCAGTTTTTCCAGCGCATCTTCCGCCGAGGTGAGTTCGTGATCGGAGGTGACCCCGGCGGCGAGATAGGCCTGCAGATCCGCGCCGCTCAGGCCGCGCGCGTGGCCTTCAATCAGCTTGCCGCTGTCCAGGCCGGCCTGGATAATCTCCTGCATCCTCTCGCTGCCGTGCAGCACGCCATGCATGTCCATCACTTCGGCGACGCCGCAAACTTCCGGCCAGGCCAGCATAGCGGCCATTTCCGCGCCGGCGAAATCGGCGCCGGACATCTCCAGCCCCGGCGTGGACGGTACGCTGGAGGGGGCGGCGACCATCACCTGCAGCGGCAGATGGCGGCTGGCGGCGACGGCGTAGCGCACGCCCTCAACGCCCAGCACGTTGGCCAGCTCGTGCGGGTCCCAGAATACCGCCGTCGTGCCCTGAGCCAGGACGATTTCGGCATAGCGTTCAGGCGGCAGGTGAGAGCTTTCAAGATGGACGTGGGTATCCATCAGCCCCGGAGACAGGAAACACCCCGCCAGCGAGCGGCGTTCGTGGGCATCGGAGCGGCTGCCGCGCGGGTGCACGCTGGCGATCCTATCGCCGACGATCCCGACATCGGCCTCGCGAATTTCGCCGGTGGCCATGTCGACAATCTGCGCGTCGGTTAATAAGAGATCGAAAGGGGATTCTCCGCGCGCGGCCTGCACGGCGCGGCGGCGAGTTTCAGCACTGCTGGACATAACAACTCCGGCACAAGGATAATGGGGATACTCTAGGGGCAGAGCAAACGTTTGCCCAGATGAATAAATTTATCGCCCGATAACCTCGGGTTATTCTGCATGCTCACCGTTGACGAAAACATGATGACCGAACCCTGGCAGCGTCTGCCCGCGCTCTCTCTCAAGCAGATTCAGTACTTTGTGACCCTGGCCCAGCTACGTCACTTCACCGACACCGCTAACCGGTTGGCTATCAGTCAGCCGGCGCTAAGCAGCGCGCTGCGGCAAATCGAGACGGTGCTGGGCGGTAAGCTGGTCAACCGCACCGCCTCGGCGGTCACCTTAACCGAACTGGGGGCGGCGATTTTGCCCCACGCCCGGCGGGTGCTGAGCGTGGCGCAGCTGGCGTTTCAGGATATGCAGCAGATAGTCGAGGCCGGCGGCGACGGTACGGTGCGTATCGGTCTGGTGCCCTCGGTGAGCTCGCTGCTATTTCCTCGGCTGCCGCAAACGCTGGCTCAGGCGTTTCCGCGCCTGAGAGTGGAGTTTCACGATCAGACTAACGACGCCCTGTTTTGCGAGCTGCAGTCGGGAAAGATAGATTTTGCCGTAGGCGCAATAGACCGTTCGTTACCGCCTGAGCTGCAGGTTTATCCTCTGCGCGAAGATCCGTTTGTGGCGGTGCTGCACTGCGACGATCCGCTGGCCGGGCAGCCGCATCTGCCGTGGAAGCTGCTCGCGGGGCGCGATATCGCGGTGTTCTCAAAGGGCAATATTCAGCGCCTGGTCGGCGCGCTGGCGGAGAGCCATCGCCTCACGCTGCATACGCGTTATCAGGTTGACTATATTGAAACGCTTTACGGCCTGGTGCGTTCCCGGCTGGCGGTGGCGATTCTGCCTGAGCTTTATACCACTCACCTTCAGGATCCGGCGTTAAAGGTGGCGCAACTTCAGCAGCCGGCGCTGACGCGAACCGTGGCCCTGATGCGCGGGCCGCAGCCTCTGCCGCCGCTGATAGAAGCGTGTTTTACATTATTACTGAGTTCGCTGCGGGAAGTGAATCTGTAGAGGCCGTTGCTCTCTCAGCTTGTTGTGGTGAAATGCGAGAGAGGTAACGGAATAGTTTCTTGTGCCTTTTAAAATCAAATAGTTATGGCTCTTTAAAAAAATCAATTTGTTGCAAAAATGTTGGTAGATTGTTCTTGGCGGATAAATTTATTATAAAACAATAAGATATGGTTAGTGTGTTCCCCGCGCCAGCGGGGATAAACCGCCTCCGTTCCCCAGTTGCCGGGACATCTGTCCGTGTTCCCCGCGCCAGCGGGGATAAACCGCCAATTCGATAGGCGCGGTCACGGTCCGTTACGTGTTCCCCGCGCCAGCGGGGATAAACCGCCGCGGTTGATATGCGGGGTTTCCCACCAGTCGTGTTCCCCGCGCCAGCGGGGATAAACCGGCTATCGCGTGGCCAGCTCTGACCCGTCGAAAGTGTTCCCCGCGCCAGCGGGGATAAACCGCTGGCGAGTGGACTGATAATGGTGCTTCTATCGTGTTCCCCGCGCCAGCGGGGATAAACCGGCACCCTGTATCCCGCGCGGTGGGTAACGTTAGTGTTCCCCGCGCCAGCGGGGATAAACCGCGATTGATAAATCCGCTCACACGTCACCCCGGGTGTTCCCCGCGCCAGCGGGGATAAACCGTCGACGATGACAACGATGATGATGAAGATGAGGTGTTCCCCGCGCCAGCGGGGATAAACCGCTCGTTCCCGTATTCGCGACAGAGGGCATTCGGTGTTCCCCGCGCCAGCGGGGATAAACCGCTTATCGGTAGCGCACAAGCGGCGCTCTACACGTGTTCCCCGCGCCAGCGGGGATAAACCGTCCTCGATACAGCCTGGCCGCGATACCGTTATGTGTTCCCCGCGCCAGCGGGGATAAACCGGGGACCGGATAAATTCGAACATCACTTTCAGGGTGTTCCCCGCGCCAGCGGGGATAAACC
This sequence comes from Klebsiella grimontii, assembly GCF_900200035.1. Taxonomy (GTDB): domain Bacteria; phylum Pseudomonadota; class Gammaproteobacteria; order Enterobacterales; family Enterobacteriaceae; genus Klebsiella; species Klebsiella grimontii. Next base: position 60,708 of record NZ_FZTC01000022.1, on the reverse strand, counting down.
GCGTTTTGCCGTGACACCCTCATCCCAGTAATCGTGTTCCCCGCGCCAGCGGGGATAAACCGGTGTCTCCATCCATAAGAACGAAGTGAGTGACGTGTTCCCCGCGCCAGCGGGGATAAACCGGTCCATGATGTTGTGTTTTTTCACCCAGCTGAGTGTTCCCCGCGCCAGCGGGGATAAACCGGTGATATCCCTTACCCAGGCTTCAAAAAGTTGGTGTTCCCCGCGCCAGCGGGGATAAACCGTGCGCGCGCTTCTTCTTCATCCGCTCCTTTGGGTGTTCCCCGCGCCAGCGGGGATAAACCGGACTTATAGCCATCGCCCATGTCGAATACCCAGTGTTCCCCGCGCCAGCGGGGATAAACCGGGGCGGCCGGTAGTCGTCCTTTCCAATAATGAGTGTTCCCCGCGCTAGCGGGGATAAACCGAACAGCCCACAAAACTTTTTGCATGGGGCCGCGTGTTCCCCGCGCTAGCGGGGATAAACCACAGTCAATGTTTCCCGAACATGGTTCTAAAGAGTGTTCCCCCGCAGCTGGCCGCCGCGGGGGCTGATTTACGGCGTCACGATATTGAACCAGAACTCAAATTTATCCATATAGCCCAGCATCTCATCCAGCTTCGCGCCATCGCCGGTCACTTTCACTTCACCCTTATCTTGCGCCTGTTTTAGCGTTTCCTCTTTCAGGATGATTTTGTTCAGCGTGGCGCGATCCAACGCAATGGTAGCATCCGCGTCCTTGGCTTCGGCATCGGCGGTGTGGTTGAGCACGCCGTTTTCCAGCTCCAGCTTATATTTACCGCCATCGTTACCCAGGTCGATATTGAACACCGCTTTGGCGGTTCCGGCTTTCTCACCATTAATATGCACCGCAAGGTAATCGAAGAACATTTCCGGGGTCATCGCCCGTACGGTATCCGGGCTGGCGGTGTTCGGCGTCGGGCCTTTCACTACGCCGTTGCGTAGCTCCTGAGCGCCGGTCAGGTAGAAATTACGCCACGGTCCTGATTCCGCCTGATAGCCCAGCTGCTCCAGGGCATCGGCTTCCAGATTGCGCGCCTCCAGATTACCAGGATCGGCGAAGACAATTTTACTCACGACCTGCGCTACCCAGCGATAGTTGCCCTGGTTGTAGTCCTCTTTGGCTTTCTTGAGGATAGCGTCGGCGCCGCCCATATAATCAACGAATTTCTTCGCCGCTTCTTCCGGCGGCAGTTCATCCAGCGTAGCCGGGTTGCCGTCGAACCAGCCGAGGTAGAGGACGTAAGTCGCTTTTACGTCATGGCTGACGGAACCGTAGTAGCCGCGGTTGGCCCAGGTGTTGGCCAGGCTGTCCGGCAGCTTGAATTTGGCGGCGATCTCATCGCGGGTCAGGCCCTCGTTGGCCATGCGCAGGGTCTGGTCATTGATGTATCGATACAGATCGCGCTGGCTCTTCAGCAGGTTAACCACGTTCTCATTGCCCCAGGTCGGCCAGTGGTGCTGGGCCATAATGATTTCGGCCTTGTCCCCCCAGCGTACGATGGCGGCGTTGATATATTTCGACCACGGCAGCGGTTCACGAATTTTCGCCCCGCGCAGCGAGTAGGTGTTATGCAGGGTGTGGGTGACGTCTTCTGCGGATTCAATCAGCTTCTTCTCTTCGATATACCACAGCATTTCCGACGGTGCTTCTGAGCCCGGCGCCAGCATAAAATCGTAGGTCAGCCCGTCGATGGTCTCTTTCTGGCCATCTTTCTCGATGATATTGGTGGGAGCAATCAACGTGACGGTGCCGGCGGAGGTCGTGGTGCCGAGGCCTGCGCCAACCTGGCCGGTGGCATCCGGTTTCAGCAGGTTGCCGTACATATAGCTGGCGCGGCGGCTCATTACGTTCCCGGCCATAATGTTTTCAGCAACGGCGGCTTCCATAAAACCGGAAGGCGCGTAGATTTTGACTTTACCGGATTTCACATCGGCTTCATCGACCACGCCGCGAACGCCGCCGTAATGATCGACGTGGCTGTGGGTGTAGATCACCGCAACGACCGGCTTATTGCCGCGATTTTTGTAATACAGATCCATTCCGACCTTTGCGGTCTCCGCCGATACCAGCGGATCGACAACGGTGATGCCTTCTTTGCCTTCGATAATGGTCATGTTGGAGAGATCGAGGTTGCGGATCTGGTAAACGCCTTCGGTCACTTCAAACAGGCCGCTAATATTGATCAACTGGGATTGACGCCAGAGGCTGGGGTTGACCGTATCCGGCGCCTTTTCACCCTCTTTAACAAAGTTGTACTGCTGCGGGTTCCAGATAACGTTGCCCTGTTCGCCTTTAATCACCTCCGTAGGGAGCGCGGCGATAAAGCCTTTATGCGCGTTGGTAAAGTCGGTGTTATCGGAGAAGGGAAGCTGTTTGTACAGCGCGTCGTTTGCCTGTTTGGTTGCCGCGGCGGCTGCTTTGGGAGACGTTTCCGCCCAACTGGTCATGGAGAGGGTCGAAATGATTCCTGCCAGAGCCAGACTTTTCATAATCGGTGTTAATTTCATCGGAATCCTCATGGGTTTACGCTGATTCACTCGTTAATTTCGATATGACGCCGGGTTACATCCTGTAACGCCTTCTAAACTATAAACACGTATCTGAAAAAGTGTTTATTTTGTTAATTATTTGATTGCTTATTGTTAAATCCAGATCGGCGTGCGCTCCTCTAACCGCGCCAGGCCAGCTTGCGTTGTCCCGCGACTTACCGTAACCTGCCCGCTGAGAACGTTTTTATCTCTCAATGACTCGGGGTGCCCTTCTTTGTGAAGGCTGAGAAAAACCCGTACCACCTGATCTGGATAATGCCAGCGTAGGGAAGTCAGAGACCGCAGGGTCGTCGCTTCTTCATCGCCTGGCGGGAGCAAACGATGTCTGACCTGCTGAACCCCGCGCATATCGCCCATCTGCGGCACCTTTTTCACCGTCATTCCCCTCTTGTGCACTGCATGACGAACGACGTGGTGCAGACCTTTACCGCCAACGTCCTGTTAGCGATTGGCGCATCCCCGGCGATGGTTATCGACCCGGACGAAGCCAGCCAGTTTGCCGCTATTGCCGATGCGCTGCTGATTAATGTCGGTACGCTGACCGTCGAACGCGCGGCGGCGATGCGTGCGGCGGCGCATAGCGCAACGCAGGCGGGCAAGCCCTGGGCGCTGGACCCGGTAGCGGTCGGCGCGCTGACCTTACGGACAGAATTTTGCCGGGAGCTGCTGGCGCTGCAGCCTGCCGCCGTTCGCGGTAATGCCTCGGAAATTATGGCCCTGGCCGGAATGAGCGGCGGCGGGCGCGGCGTCGATACCACCGATACCGCCGCCGCAGCGCTGCCCGCGGCGCAGGCGCTGGCCCGCCAGTTGAATACCGTGGTCGCGGTCACCGGCGAGGTCGATTACATCACCGATGGCCAGCGCACGCGCGCGGTCACCGGCGGCGATCCGCTAATGACCCGGGTAGTTGGCACCGGCTGCGCGCTATCGGCGGTGGTTGCCGCCGCTGCGGCGATGCCCGGCGATCGGCTGGAGAACGTGGCCGCGGCCTGCGGTCTGATGAAGCTGGCGGGGGGAAAAGCGGCGCGGCAAGGCGGCCCCGGCAGCTTTACTCCCGCCTTTCTCGATGCGCTCTACGCGGGAGGTGACCTGTGAAACGAATTAACGCGTTAACCATCGCCGGCACCGACCCGAGCGGCGGCGCGGGGATCCAGGCGGATCTCAAAACCTTCTCGGCGCTGGGCGCTTACGGCTGCTCGGTCATCACCGCGCTGGTGGCGCAAAACACCCGCGGCGTCCAGTCGGTGTACCGTATAGAGCCTGATTTTGTCGCCGCGCAGCTCGATTCGGTCTTCAGCGATGTGCGCATCGATACCACCAAAATCGGGATGCTGGCGGAAACCGATATCGTCGAGGCGGTGGCGGAACGGCTGGCGCGCTACCGGATAACCAACGTGGTGCTGGATACCGTCATGCTGGCAAAAAGCGGCGATCCGCTGCTCTCAGCCTCGGCGGTGGAGACGCTTCGCCAGCGCCTGCTGCCGCAGGTGTCGCTGATCACCCCGAACCTGCCGGAGGCGGCGGCGCTGCTGGATGCGCCACATGCCCGAACGGAAAAGGAGATGCTGGAGCAGGGCAGAGCGCTGCTGGGAATGGGCTGCGGAGCGGTATTAATGAAGGGCGGCCATCTTGATGATGCGGAAAGCCCTGACTGGCTCTTTACCCGCGACGGGGAGCAGCGCTTTACCGCGCCGAGAGTCCAGACCAAAAACACCCACGGTACCGGCTGTACGCTGTCGGCGGCGCTGGCGGCGCTGCGTCCGCGTTACGATGATTGGGGGCGAACCGTGGCGGAAGCCAAGGGCTGGCTCTCTGCGGCGCTGGCGCAGGCCGATTCGCTGGAAGTGGGGCACGGCATCGGTCCGGTCCACCATTTCCACGCCTGGTGGTAACCGGCAAGACAACGTGTCAGCAGACTATGCTGAAAAAATAGGCTCCCGGCTGGAAAATATGCTGAGTCGGTACCAGGCTTAACCTGCCCAAAATAATTGGGTTGGGAAAACGCATGCCGGTTTCGACCGGCACTTACGGGAGATAGCTATGACTGATATTACGCAGTTGCTTGGCAAAGATGCCGACACGCTTTTACAGCACCGCTGTATGACGATTCCAGCCGACCAGCTCTATTTACCGGGGGCGGATTATGTCGATCGGGTGATGGTGGATAACAATCGTCCGCCGGCGGTGCTGCGTAATATGCAAACCCTGTATAACACCGGCCGCCTGGCGGGAACCGGGTATCTGTCGATCCTGCCGGTCGACCAGGGCGTAGAGCATTCTGCTGGCGCCTCTTTTGCCGCCAACCCGCTGTACTTTGATCCGAAAAATATCGTCGAACTGGCCATTGAGGCCGGTTGTAACTGCGTGGCCTCCACCTATGGCGTGCTGGCCTCGGTGTCGCGCCGCTATGCGCACCGCATCCCCTTCCTGGTCAAACTGAACCATAACGAAACGCTGAGCTACCCGACCGAATACGATCAGACGCTGTACGCCAGCGTTGAGCAGGCATTCAATATGGGCGCCGTAGCGGTCGGGGCGACGATCTATTTCGGTTCCGAGCAGTCTCGTCGGCAAATCGAAGAAATCTCCGCTGCGTTTGAACGCGCGCACGAACTGGGTCTGGTGACCGTGCTGTGGGCCTATCTGCGTAATTCGGCGTTTAAGAAAGATGGCGTCGACTACCATGTTTCCGCAGACTTAACCGGCCAGGCCAACCACCTGGCGGCGACCATCGGCGCGGATATCGTGAAGCAGAAAATGGCGGAAAATAACGGCGGCTATAAAGCGGTGAACTTCGGCTATACCGATGACCGGGTTTACAGCAAGCTCACCAGCGATAATCCGATCGATCTGGTGCGTTACCAACTGGCGAACTGCTATATGGGCCGCGCCGGGCTGATTAACTCCGGCGGCGCGGCGGGTGGCGAAACCGATCTCTCCGACGCGGTGCGCACGGCGGTTATCAATAAGCGCGCGGGCGGCATGGGGCTGATCCTGGGACGTAAGGCGTTTAAAAAATCGATGGCCGACGGCGTGAAGCTGATCAATGCCGTGCAGGATGTCTATCTGGACGGCAAAGTCACTATCGCTTAAGCACTCGCGTCGTCTGCCTTCCCCGGCGGCGCTGCGCTTGGCCGGGCTACCGGTTCACCGCCGTCTGAGGATCGGAGCCCGGACAGGCGCGTCAGCGCCGCCTCCGGGAAGCTATGCAGAGCAGGGTGACCGGTTCACCGCCGTCTGTGGGCCGGTAGCCCGGACAGGCGCGTCAAGCGCCGCCTCCGGGAAGCCATGCAGAGCAGGCGACGGGTTCACCGACATCTGTGGGCCGGTAGCCCGGACAGGCGCGTCAAGCGCCGCCTCCGGGAAGCTATGCAGAGCAGGCGACGGGTTCACTGCCATCTGAGGATCGGAGCCCGGACAGGCGCGTCAAGCGCCGCCTCCGGGAAGCCATGCAGAGCAGGCGACGGGTTCACTGCCGTCTGCGGGCCGGTAGCCCGGACAGGCGCGTCAAGCGCCGCCTCCGGGATCCCGCTTATTCGCGAATCAGCCGCGCCGTGTGCTGTAGCGTTTTATACGCTTCATAGCGCCGCTGATGCTCGGCGCTATACTGCGCAACGCAGCGATAGGTTTTATCCACCCGCGTAAACTGCTTCATCGCTTCCGGCAGTGAAGGGGCGACTTTACCTGCTACCGCGCCGAGGATGGCCGAACCTAACAGCACCGGCTCGCTGCTGGCGGTGCTAACTACGGTAACGCCGCAGGCATCGGCGAGTAGCTGGCGCACCAGCGGATGCTGCCCGGCTCCGCCGCTGATGACGATATTCTCGCTGCGGATGCCGCACGTCTTCTGCGCGTCAATAATCTGCCGCAGGCCGTAACCGATCCCGCACAGCCCGGCGACGTAGAGCGCCATCAGATTGTCCAAATCCCGCTCCATCCCCAGTCCGGCGATAATCGCTTTCGCATGCGGGTCGGCCAGCGGCGCCCGATTACCTAAAAATTCAGGCACCACGTGCAGCCCGGCGGCGAGGTTAACCGCCGCAGAAGGAGTTTCCACCTGCGCCAGCACGCGATCCGCCAGCCAGACCGGCAGCGGGAGGCCTGCGGCTTTCGCCCGGTCGCGAGCCTCCGCCGCAGCCGGATGGAAGCTCAGCAACTGGTCGATGGCCGCCCCGGCCGCGCTCTGTCCGCCTTCGCTCAGCCACAATCCCGGTACCATCGCCGAATAGTAAGGACCCCAGACGCCGGGCACGAACACCGCTTCCTGAGTGGAAGTCATGGTGCAGGAGGAGGTGCCGAAGACGTAGGCCATATTGTTGACCGCGCCGTTCAGCACGCCGACGGTGCCGATGCCGCCCGCGTGGGCGTCGATCATACCGACCGCCACCGGGGTACCGACCGGCAGGCCCATCTCCTCTGCCGCCTTGGCGCAGAGGCCGTCGCCGCAGGGGGTTCCCGGATCGACAATCCGCTGGCCGATGCGGACAAAATCTTCATCCGCCAGCTCTTCGAGGCCAATCTGGCGGAAGTACCCGGCGTCCCAGCGTTGTTCATGCGCCAGGTAGGTCCATTTACAGGTCACGGTACACGCCGAGCGGGCTAAATCGCCGCTTGAGCGCCAGGTCAGATAATCCGCCAGATCGAAGAAGTGGCGCGCCTGCTGGTAAATGTGCGGGCGGTTCTCCTTCAGCCAGAGAATTTTCGGCGTTTCCATCTCCGGCGAGATTTTGCCGCCAACGTACTGCAGCACCGGGTGGCCCGTGGCGTTAATTTTTTCCGCCTGGCCAGTGGCGCGATGATCCATCCAGACGATAATGTTACGGTCCGCATCTTCCGAAGGCCCGACCGCCAGCGGCGCGTCGTTTTCGCCGATCACCACCAGCGAGCAGGTGGCATCGAAGCCGATACCGGCAATTGACGATGGAGCGACCCCGGCGCTGGCCACCGCCGTTTTAATGCAGTAGCACACCGCCTGCCAGATCTCGCGGCTCGACTGTTCCACCACATTTCCGGCACTGCGAAACAGGGTAATTTCCCGGGTCGCGTGGGCGAGAAGGTCGCCCCGCAGATTGAACACCCCGGCGCGAACGCTGCCCGAACCGACATCGACGCCAATAATATGTTGCGTATCGCTTTGCATAAAATCCTCTCACACAGGCTGGTTGAACGGTCAGAGATCGACGCTGTTAGGCAGAATCACGATGTCGCGTACGGTGACGTTTTTCGAGCGCGTGACCATAAACAGTACCGACTCGGCCACTTCAATCGGCTGCATCAGGCTGCCGTTGGCCAGCGCTTCGTCCATTTTTGCTTTTGGCCAGTCGTCCAGCAGGGCGGTGACCACCGGACCCGGCAGCACGGCGCCGACGCGCACGCCGTACTGGGAAACCTGGCGACGGGTGGTATGCACAAACGCCTGGACGGCAAATTTCGACGCGGTATAGATAGGTTCCCAGATCACCGGCACCACGCCCGCGATAGAGCTGGTGAAGATAATATCGCCGGATTTTTGCGCGATAAGATGCGGCAGGACGCTGCGCACGCAGCGGAAGGCGGCGTTGATGTTGAGATGCAGCACGCGGTCCCATACGTCCGGGTCGCCTTCAGCCACCGGCCCGCCGATATAGGCTCCGGCGTTGGCGTGGAAAATATCGAGACGTCCGGCAAGGCGTAAAATGCCCTGCAGCAGGTTATCAACCTGTTCCGCCTGCATCAGGTCAACCTGCAGGGCGAAGGCGTTTTCGCCTAGTTCAGCGACGATTTTGTTGAGCTTCTCGCCTTCGCGGTCGATAAGCACCACTTTAGCGCCAGCCCCGAGCAGGGTTTTCGCGCATTCGAGGCCGATACCGGATGCCGCGCCGGTGATAGCGGCGACTTTACCGCTGAGGGAAGTATTCATAGAGGAGACAGAGTGGTTCATTTTATAATCCTTTACAGAGTCAGTTGGCGCTAACGAACACGAGGGCATCACGTTCGACGCCAGGGGCGAAAACTTGTTAAGGTATTGAATATGAGCCTCATTATTTGATGTTCGCTGGAATATTAACGCTCAATGCGTGAAGGCTCCGGCGGGTAAAATGCAAGCTCAATCGATGAAGCTCATGTTGCTCCAGCTTCATCGATTGAGCAAGTGGGGAAATTAACAGCGAAATGATTTTGTGACGCAAGTTGGAAAAATGAAGAAAATCACGATTTACGACCTGGCGGAACTCTCCGGCGTTTCGGCGAGCGCGGTCAGCGCCATTCTTAACGGCAACTGGAAAAAGCGCCGCATCAGCGCGAAGCTTGCCGAAAAGGTCACGCGGATTGCCGAAGAGCAGGGATATGCCATCAACCGCCAGGCCAGCATGCTGCGCAGTAAAAAATCGCACGTCATTGGCATGATTGTCCCCAAATACGATAACCGCTATTTCGGTTCAGTCGCCGAGCGTTTTGAGGAGATGGCCCGCGAGCGCAGCCTGCTGCCGATCATTACCTGTACGCGCCGTAGCCCGGAGCTGGAAATTGAAGCGGTAAAAGCGATGCTCTCCTGGCAGGTTGACTGGGTGGTGGCGACCGGGGCGACCAACCCGGATAAAATTACCGCCTTATGCCAGCAGGCGGGGGTTCCGGTGGTTAATCTCGACCTGCCGGGTTCTCTTGCGCCATCGGTGATTTCGGATAACTACGGCGGCGCGAAGGCGCTGACGCATAAGATCCTCGCCAACAGCGCCGGGCGTCGTGGGACGCTGGCGCCGCTGACCTTTATCGGCGGACGCAGCGGCGACCATAATACCAGCGAGCGTTTACGCGGCTTTCACGATGCGCACCGGGAGCGGGGGCTGAGCGTGCCGCAGGAGAACATCCTGGCGCCCGGTTATTCGAAAGGTAAAGTCGAGGCCTGCCTGCAAGCGCGGTTTGGCGCCGCGAACACCTCATTGCCGGGGATATTTGTCAACTCGACGATATCGCTGGAAGGAGTGGTGCGTTGGCTATCGCAGGCGGGACTGACCGGCAGCGAGCAGCCGCCGATGGGCTGCTTTGACTGGGACCCGTTTGTCTATCTGCTGGGGCACGATATCGACATGGTGCAGCAGGACGTGCCGGCGATGCTGGAAGCGGTGTTTCAGATTATCGATTCCGGCGATGCCAGCCAGCAGCGGATTGAAATCCCGCCGCTGTTGATGAGCAGCCGCTGAGCCGCTTGCTGGCGGTTGACGTTAGCGCGTCAGCAGCCAGCGGGCGGTATGTTCATCGGTCACCAGGCCATTGATCCAGCCGCCTTTAAGCGCCGCCAGAATCGCCGGACGTTTGTACTCGCCGCACGCCACCGCGATACGCGGACACTGGTTCTGGCGAATGTCATAGCTGGTAATCATTCTGTTGATTTCGCTGTCAACCACGCCGCCTTCGGCATCGATAAAGCGCCCCATGATCTCGCCGATGCCGCCGCGGGCGGTCAGCTCATCCATCTGCGCCTGATTGATAAAGCCGTCTTTGAAAATCGGGCTTTGGGTACCTAATGGCCCAATGCCGACAAAAATAACGTCCGCCCGGCGGGCGACGGTGGAAACGCTGCAAAACAGCCGGCTGGTGCACCACATGTCGTACTCCTCCTGGGTCTGCGCGTAGCGCGGCGCGGGCCACTGATAGTACTTGGCCTTAATTTTGCTGGTCAGCAGCAGCGGGACGTCATCGTAATAGTTGCACTGGCCGTCGGCGTCCATGGCGCTGATCAGCGCCACGCAGCGGGTATTCTGGCTATCGAAATCGATGCGCTGCAGCGCTTTTTTCAGGGTCAGGCCGGAACCCAGGCCGATGATTTTCTCTTTATCATCCTGCAGATAGCGGGCCATCAGCTGATAGCAGCCGAACGACACGCTATCGAGGGTGCTTTCTTCGTTAAAGGCGGGCACGATATTGCACTCGATAAGCCGGTACTTCTCCTGCAGCAACTGCGCGTAATCGAGGCAGTTAGCCACCGGATGGTGCAGGCTAATCGACACGATCCCTTCTTCTTTCGCGGCGGCGATCAGCCGCTGCACCACCGGCCTCGAGGTGCCAAGCTGGCTGGCGATTTCGCTCTGATTCTGCCCGGCGATGTAGTACATCCACGCGGCGCGGACCTTCTGATCCAGCCGGATATCGTCTTCTTTGCTCATGGTTTCCCGCCCTAAGTTGCTGGCCGCGGCGATAATTTCACCCGGCGAATACCCGCATTCTGGCCGTGGTCGGGATAACTGGCAAGCTTTTGCTCTTTTCTGGTCATTTGTAATTTGATTGGGTAATTGTTCTTTTGTGATCCATGGCTCTTATTTCGGTCAAATGATCAATTACAGTGAGCCCATCAACTCAAGGAGAGCAGAACATGAACAATCAATTCACATGGCTTCACATTGGTCTGGGTTCTTTTCATCGCGCTCACCAGGCGTGGTATCTGCATCGTTTGATCGCTTCCGGAGATAAGCGCTGGCATATCGCGGCGGGGAATATCCGCAACGACGCCGAGCAGGTGGTCCAGGCGCTGGCGGCGCAGGGGGGGCGTTACGTGCTGGAAACCGTCAGCCCGGAAGGGGAGCGCGAATATGAAGAAATCACCTCCATTCAAAAACTGCTGCCGTGGCAGGCCGGGCTGCAGCCGCTGATTAACGAAGGGGCAAACCCGCAGACCAAAGTTATCGCCTTTACCGTGACGGAAGGGGGCTACTACCTGAATACCCGCCATCAGCTGGAAACCAGCAACCCCGATTTGCAGGCCGATCTGGCAGGGGAGTGCAAAACCATTTACGGCACCCTCGCGCGGATTCTGGAAAAGCGCATGGCCGACAACGCCGGGCCGCTGACCCTGCTGAACTGCGATAACGTGCGCCATAACGGCGAACGCTTCCACGACGGTATGGTTGAGTTTCTGCAGCTAACCGGCAAGCAAGCGGTGATTGACTGGATGGCCGTCAACACCACCTGTCCGAATACCATGGTCGACCGCATTACACCGCGTCCGGCGGCGGACCTGCCCGCGCGCATCAAAGCGCAAACCGGTATTGACGATAAAGCGCCGGTGATGGGCGAGACCTTTATCCAGTGGGTAGTGGAAAACAACTTCCGCGATGAGCGCCCGAAGCTGGAAGCAGTCGGCGTGGAGATGGTTGCGTCGGTGATCCCTTATGAAGAGGCGAAAATCCGCATTCTCAACGCTTCGCATAGCTGCATCGCGTGGGCGGGGACGTTAATCGGCCAGCAGTATATTCATGAAAGTACGCTGACCGACTTCATCTACGCCATTGCCAACCGCTACGTCACCGAGGATGTGATTCCGTGCCTCGGCGATAACGGCATTGACCTGCCGACCTATCGTGACGTGGTGCTCAAGCGCTTTACCAACCCGTATATCCAGGACACCAACCAGCGCGTCGCCGCCGATGGCTTCTCGAAAATTCCGGCGATGATCGCGCCAACCCTCCAGGAGTGCTACCAGCGCGGCGTCCGCCCGGAAGCGACCGCCATGCTGCCCGCGCTGTTCTTCGTCTTTATGGAACAGTGGCATAAAGGAACCCTGCCGTATCAGTACCAGGACGGTATCCTCGACGCTCAGGCGGTACATGAAATGTTTGAAGCTCAGGATCCGGTGGCCCTGTACGCCCGCAATACAGCGCTGTTTGGCACGCTTGCCGACAATGCCGATTTCCTGGCGCTGATGCGCGAGAAGATCGCCGCCGTTTATACGCTGATTAAATAAGAGGTGGCTATGTATCTGGGTATCGATCTCGGCACATCGGAAGTCAAAGCGCTGGTCATTGATGAGAACAATGAGGTTATCGCCAGCCATAGCGCGCCGCTGAGTATTCAGCGTCCCCATCCGCACTGGTCAGAACAGTCGCCGCAGTCATGGTGGGAGGCGACGGAGTATTTGATGGCCACGCTGCGGGAAAAATGCGCCCAGCACTGGCCGGCCATTCAAGCGATCGGCCTTTCCGGGCAGATGCACGGCGCGGTCCTGCTGGATGCCGAGGGGGAGGTGATTCGCCCGGCCATTCTGTGGAACGACACCCGCTGCGCCGCGGAGTGCGCGGAGCTGGAAGAGATGGCGCCGGAGCTGCATCAGGTGGCGGGAAACCTGGCGATGCCGGGCTTTACCGCGCCGAAGCTGCTGTGGGTACGCCGCCACGAGCCGCAATACTTTCAGCGCACCGCCACGGTGCTGCTGCCGAAAGACTATCTGCGCTACCGGATGACGGGTAAGAAAGTCTCCGATATGTCTGACGCCGCCGGGACGCTGTGGCTGGACGTGGCGAAGCGCGACTGGTCCGATTCTCTGCTGGATAAGTGCGGCCTGTCGCGCAGCCAGATGCCGACGCTGGTCGAAGGCTGCGAGGTGTCCGCCACGCTTGACCCGCAGGTGGCCGAGCGCTGGGGGCTGAACGCCTCGGTAGCGGTTGCCGGAGGCGGCGGCGATAACGCGGTCAGCGCCATCGGCGTCGGCGCGGTCTCGCCGGGAGACGCGTTTATTTCGCTTGGCACCTCCGGGGTGCTGTTTGTGGTGACCGACGCCTATCGTCCGGCGCCGCAGTCGGCGGTACACGCCTTTTGTCACGTTCTGCCGAATCTGTGGCATCAGATGAGCGTCATGCTCAGCGCCGCCAGCTGTTTGCAGTGGTTCTGCCGCCTGACCGGCACCACGGAGGTGGCGCTGCTGGAGGAGATTGCCCAACTTAGCGAGGAGGAGAAGGCCCATGCGCCGTTCTTCTTACCCTATCTCTCCGGCGAACGTACTCCGCACAACGATCCTGACGCGCGCGGCATGTTCTGGGGCATGACCCACTCCAGCCTGCGCGCCCAGCTCGGCTATGCGGTGCTGGAAGGCGTGAGCTTCGGCATCAACGACGGCCTGCGGGTGCTGAAAGAGAGCGGGACGCGGATCGAACAATGTTCACTGGTTGGCGGCGGCGCCCGCAGCCCGTTCTGGGCGCAGCTGTTGGCCGATATTCTCGATATGCCGGTGGTGACCCACAAAGGGGGAGAAACCGGCGGCGCGTTGGGCGCGGCGCGGCTGGCCTGCCTGGCGGCGGGCAAACCGCTTGCCGCCGTGTGTGAAAAACCGGAGGTCTGGCAGACCTGGCGCGCTGACCCGGTACGCCATCAGACCCTGATGCGCCGCTACGCGCAGTTTAACTCCTTGTATTTAAATGATCTGAACTACCGGCAGCACTAATTTTTATCACGATAACCGTTCCGGTGAACTGACCGGAACGGCCTCCTGTACCCTAAAACGAGGTCATTATGTCTATCAATAATAAACAGTGGCTCGGCTTACCCCTGAACCTGCTCTGGGGATACATCGCCATTGCCGTATTCATGACCGGCGACGGTTTTGAACTGGCATTTCTCTCGCATTACATCAAAGAGCTCGGCTTCTCTCCGGCGCAGGCTTCATTTGCCTTTACCCTCTACGGCCTGGCCGCGGCGCTGTCGGCGTGGATCTCCGGCGTGGTGGCGGAAATTATTACCCCGCTGAAAACCATGATGATTGGCTTCGTGCTGTGGTGCGTGTTCCACGTGCTGTTTCTCGTCTTCGGCCTCGGCCATGCGAACTATGCGCTGATCCTCGTTTTTTACGGTATTCGCGGCTTCGCGTATCCGCTGTTCCTCTACTCGTTTATCGTGGCCATTATCCACAACGTGAAAAGCGATAACGCCAGCTCGGCGATCGGCTGGTTCTGGGCGGTTTACTCGATCGGCATCGGCGTTTTCGGCAGCTATATTCCGAGCTTTACCATTCCGCATATCGGCGAGCTGGGGACGCTATGGCTGGCGCTGGCTTTTTGCGTCACCGGCGGCATCATCGCGCTGGCTTCCCTGCGCCATATTCAAACGCCGCGCCATATGCAGAACCTGACCACCCGCGAGAAGTTTTCCGAACTGGGGCGCGCGGCGACGCTGCTCTATACCAACCGCAATATTCTGCTGTCGAGCATGGTGCGGATTATCAATACCCTCTCGCTGTTCGGCTTCGCGGTGATTATGCCGATGATGTTTGTCGATGAGCTGGGCTTTACCACCTCCGAGTGGTTGCAGGTGTGGGCGGTGTTCTTCTTCACCACCATTTTCTCTAACGTGCTGTGGGGCATTCTCGGGGAAAAACTGGGCTGGATGAAGGTGGTGCGCTGGTTTGGCTGCATCGGCATGGCGCTCTCCAGCCTGGCGTTTTACTACATTCCGCAGCATTTCGGACATAACTTCGCGATGGCGATGATTCCGGCCATTGCCCTCGGGATCTTTGTCGCCGCGTTCGTACCGCTGGCGGCGGTCTTCCCGGCGCTGGAGCCGAAGCACAAAGGGGCGGCCATTTCGGTTTACAACCTGTCGGCGGGGATGTCGAACTTTCTCGCGCCGGCCATTGCGGTGATTTTGCTGCCGTTCTTCAGCACTATCGGGGTGGTGATCGCCTATACCGCGCTGTACGTGGCGGCCTTTTTCCTCTGCGCGTTTATTCGCGTCGAGCAGCCGGGTTTTACCCGCAAGGAAGCGCCGGCCGGCGAGCAGGTGGAGTTCTCTTAAGGTAATGCGGCTGGCATGCCCGGCATGCCAGCCTTAACGAGGTGGATGATGAGTATTCAGGCAGTAATTTTTGACATGGATGGCGTCATTATTGATTCCGAATCCCTGTGGCGACGGGCGCAAATCGAAGCCCTCGCCCGCTGGGGGGCAACGGCGAGCGATGAGGAGTGCGAAAGGCTGACCAAAGGTAAACGCCTCGACGACATTGCCCGCACCTGGTGTCAGTATTGCCAGCTTGACCTCGCCCCGCAGCGGCTTGAAGAGGCCATACTGCAGCGTATCACCGGCCTGATCGCCGCCGAAGGCGAGGCGATGCGCGGGGTGCATGAGGCGTTACGCTATTTTCGCCACGCGGGCTATAAGATTGCGCTCGCCACGTCTTCATCCCGGCAGGTTATCTCCGCGGTGCTGAACAAGCTCTCGCTCTGGCACTATTTTGACGTTATCTCCAGCGCGGATGATGAAGCGCAGGGCAAGCCGCATCCGGCGGTGTATCTGACGACGTTGCGTAAGCTCAATCTCGACGCCAGCCGGTGCCTGGTGATTGAAGATAGTTTCAACGGCTTTAGCGCGGCCCGGGCCGCAGGGATCGCCACGGTGATTATTGCCGAAGATAGCCAGCATGCGCGCTTCCAGGCCGCCGCTGGCCGCTATCAGGCTTTACCTGAGCTGCTGGAAACCCTCACCGCAGCGGCGGAAGCGGTCGAATAACTGACTCTTTCGTGGGCGCAGAACATCTCGGGATGTACCCGGTCGGTCACTCTCTTTTCTGCGCTCACGCCCCCTTTTTCACCATGACGATCCTTCTCACATATCGCCCATCTTTTGTGAAAACAGTCACGTCCTGTTGTGCCAATGCCCAAATTTATTGCCTTGCTTAGCGGTGTTTGTCCGAGGCACTGCTACGTAATTGTGCTTAGATTAGATATTGAAACGTTTTTTCAATAATGTGAAACCACTTTGCCGATTTACCTCTATAGATCGGATTTGGCCGTGATAAGGACCGAGCATGAAAATTGAATCTGTAAATGTCACCGTTTTCCAGTATCCCACGCGTCGGGTTTCCGACAGCGCCGGGCACTCCCATCCGGGAGCGGAAAGCATGGCGAAAATGGCGATGCTGACCATTACCGCCGATGATGGCACCCGGGGTTTTTCGTTTGCGCCGCCGGAAGTGGTACGCCCGTTCGTGGTGAACACCTTTTTTCGCAAGGTGATGGTGGGGCAGGACCCGTTTAACCGCGAGCGTATCTGGCAGGATCTTAACCACTGGCAGCGCGGCAGCGCCCATCAGCTGACCGAGCGCGCGCTGTCGTTTGTTGAACAGGCGCTGTGGGACCTGATTGGCCGCAAGCTTAATATGCCGGTGTACAAACTGCTCGGCGGCTATCGCGATACCGTCCCCGCCTACGGCAGCACCATGTGCGGCGACGATCTGCCGGGCGGTCTGTCGACCCCGGAGGAGTATGCCGCCTTTGCCGAAAAGCTGGTCGCCCGCGGCTATAAGGCCATCAAGCTGCACACCTGGATGCCGCCGATCGCTTTTGCGCCCAATCCGAAGATGGACATTAAAGCCTGCGCGGCGGTGCGCGAAGCGGTAGGGCCGGATATCGACCTGATGATTGACGGCTATCACTGGTACAGCCGCGCCGAGGCGCTGTGGATTGGCAAAGAACTGGAAAAACTCAACTTCGCCTGGTTTGAAGAGCCGATGGAGGAGGATTCGATGTCCTCCTACGCGTGGTTGGCGGAAAACCTGTCGATTCCCATCGTCGGACCGGAGAGCTTCGGCGGCAAGCACCATATGCGCGCCGAGTGGGTGAAAGCCGGAGCCTGCGACATCCTGCGCGCCGGGGCCAACGGCGTGGGCGGCATTACCCCCACCATGAAGGTGGCGGCGCTGGCGGAATCCTTCGGTATGGACTGCGAAGTCCACGGCAACGGCGCGGCAAGCCTGGCGGTGGTCGGCGCGATCCGCAACTGCCGCTGGTACGAGCGCGGCCTGCTGCATCCATTCCTCGACTACGATGAGCCGGCGGCCTATCTCAACAGCATTGTCGATCCTATGGATGACCAGGGCTTTGTGCATTTGTCCCAGCGTCCGGGTCTCGGCGAAGACATTAATTTTGCCTGGATCGAAGCCAATACCGTTAGCCACGACTGATGAATAACTAAAAAAACAGGCGCGTGCTGAGTCGCGACGCCTGAGTACCCTACAGGCGATAGATATGAAAAAAAACTCCTTACTGGCAGCGTGCTTACTCGCGCTCGCCGTGTCGATGGGGAGCGGGGCGGCGTTGGCGAAAACGCCGCCGGATCAGCTCATCATCGGCATGAATATGAATAACCTGCTCACCCTTGACCCGGCGGCGATGACCGGGAACGAAGTGGTGGGGATCGTGGTTAACCTCTACGACTCGCTGGTGGAGCTTGATCCTGAGCAGCTCACCAACGTCAGGCCCGCGCTGGCGAAATCCTGGGACATCAGCCCGGACGGTAAAACCCTGACCTTTCATCTGCGCGACGACGTAAAGTTTCACTCCGGCAACCCGCTGACCGCCGCCGACGTGGTGTGGTCGATGCGGCGTATTTTGCATCTCAACCTCGCGCAGGCCTCGGTGTGGAAGTCTTACGGCTTTAGTAAGAAAAATATCGACGGCCAGGTCAGCGCGCCGGACAGTTTCACGGTGCAGATCGTGCTGCCGAAAGATAACGACCCGCAGCTGGTTATCTACTCGCTGGCGGCGCTGGGCAACCTCGGGGTGCTGGACAGCAAAACGGTGCAAAGCCACCAGCAGGATAATGACTGGGGCAACCGCTGGCTGACTACCCATGAAGCCGGTTCCGGGCCGTTCACGCTGGAAACCTGGCAGGCAAAAGATGTGCTGCGCATGAAGCGCAATCCTGACTACTGGCGCGGCGAGGCGAAAATGAGCCGCGTGGTGCTGCGCCACTTCCAGGAGTCGCAAACCCTGCGCCTGATGATCGAAAAAGGCGACCTCGATATTGCCAACAATATGGCGGTTTCCGACATCAACGCCCTGCGCGGCGACCCTCAACTGACCGTCGACGCGGTGCAGCGCGGCACCATGTACTACGTGGCGATGAGCATGAAAGAGGCGCACTTCGCTAACCCGAAAGTGCGCGAAGCGGTGCGCTATCTGATTGATTATCAGGGCATCAATAAAGCGCTGATGCCGGGCTACGGGGTGCTGCATCAGCGGCCGATTAAGGCGGGTATGCCGTCAACGCTGCCCGATCCTGGCTACAGGCTGGACGTGGCGCGGGCGAAAAAGCTGCTGGCGGAAGCGGGCTATCCCAACGGGTTTAATACCACGCTGCGGGTGCTCGCGGATCAGCCGTTTCTCAATATCGCCATCGCCGTGCAGTCGACGCTGATGCAGGCGGGGATTAACGCCAAAATCATCACCGGCACCGGTAACCAGATTTATGGCGCGATGCGCGAGCGTAAATTTGACCTGCTGGTGGGGCGCGGCGGCAGCGGCATGGAGCCGCACCCGCACTCCAGCCTGCGCGCGCTGGTCTATAACCCGGATAACAGCGATGAGGCGCGCCTGACCAACTTCCAGGGCTGGCGCACCGGCTTTTACGACCCGCAGCTCAATTCGATGATTGACCACGCCCTGCTGGAGCGCGATGCGCAAAAGCAGGTCGCCGATTACCAGGCCATTCAGGCGCGCTACGACCAGCTGATCCCGGCGTTAATTCCGCTTTCGCAGATGGTCGATTCGGTGGTGGTGCGCAACGAGGTGCGGGAGTATCAGCCGCACCCCTCCGCCACCACTTTTCTGCGTGACGTCTACAAAACCCGCGAAGGAGAGAAAGGATGAGCACCGCAATCCTTGCGCCCGGCTCACGCGGCCGGCGCTTATCAAAACGGCTGCTGCAGGTGGTGATTACCCTGTTCGGCCTGCTGCTGCTGACCTTCACCATCGGCCGCGTTATGCCCATCGACCCGGTGCTGGCGATTGTCGGCCCGGACGCTGATCAGAGTACCTATCAGCAGGTTTACCAGCAGCTGGGGTTTGATAAATCGCTGACCACCCAGTTTGGGATCTATTTCGTCAACCTACTGCACGGCGATCTGGGCAACGCGCTGCTGACCGGGAAACCGGTGGTGGACGATATTATCCGCGTGTTCCCGGCCACCATGGAGCTGGCGACGATGGCGATTCTCGTCGGCGCCGGGCTGGGCATCCCGCTGGGCGTGCTGGCGGCGGCGCGACGCAACAGTATTTCCGACTATGTGGTGCGCATTATCAGCCTGGCGGGCTACTCAAC
Source organism: Klebsiella grimontii (assembly GCF_900200035.1). Classification (GTDB taxonomy): domain Bacteria; phylum Pseudomonadota; class Gammaproteobacteria; order Enterobacterales; family Enterobacteriaceae; genus Klebsiella; species Klebsiella grimontii. Next base: position 41,297 of record NZ_FZTC01000022.1, on the reverse strand, counting down.
GCCGATCTTCTGGGTGGGGATGATGGGGCTGCTGCTGTTCTACGCCTGGCTTGGCTGGGTGGGCGGCGCCGGTCGGGTAGACCTTGGGCTGGACGGTATCGTACCGCGGCGTACCGGTTTGATGACCGTCGATGCGCTGCTGGCGGGCAACGGGCAGGTGTTCTGGAACGCGATTAACCACCTGATTCTCCCCGCCTCGCTGCTCGGCTTTCACTCGCTGGCCTACATCAGCCGCATGACCCGCAGCTTTATGCTGGCCCAGCTGTCGCAGGAGTTCATTATTACCGCGCGTGTGAAGGGGCTGACCGAGCGTCAGGTCATCTGGAACCACGCGTTTCGCAACATTCTCGTGCAGCTGCTGACGGTGGTGGCGTTGGCCTACGGCGCGCTGCTGGAAGGCGCGGTACTGATTGAAACCGTCTTCTCCTGGCCGGGCTTTGGCTCCTATCTCACCGGCAGCCTGCTGCTGGGCGATATGAATGCGGTGATGGGCTGCGTGCTGCTGGTGGGGGTGATCTTCGTGATGCTCAACCTGCTCTCCGACATGCTGTATCAATTCTTTGACCCGAGGACAAAATCATGACCGTTTCTCTGGATTCGCCGCTTTCCGGCGGCACGGGTGAAGGCCGCCAGCGGCTGCGGCGCGCGGCGTCGCGGACGGCCGGGTTTATCGGCAAAATGGCGCGCAACCCGCTAACGGCGATCGGCGGCGGAATTATCTTTCTTCTGCTGGTGGTGGCGATTTTCGCGCCGCTGATTGCGCCTTATAACCCGCTGGTGCAGGACCTGAACAGCGCGCTGGTCGCGCCGAACGCGCAGCACTGGTTCGGCACCGATGAGTTTGGCCGGGATATCTTTAGCCGCCTGGTGTACGGCTCGCGCATCACGCTTTACATCGTGCTGCTGGTCTCGGTGACCGTCGGTCCGCTCGGGCTGCTGCTCGGCGTCAGCGCCGGCTATTTCGGCGGCAAAGTCGATATGGTGCTGATGCGCGTTACCGATATTTTCATCTCCTTCCCGAGTCTGGTTCTGGCGCTGGCGTTCGTCGCCGCCTTAGGTCCGGGGCTGGAGCACGTGGTTATCGCCATCACGCTTACCGCCTGGCCGCCGATTGCCCGTCTGGCGCGCGCCGAAACCCTCTCTCTGCGCCAGGCCGATTTTATCTCCGCCGTACGTCTGCAGGGCGCGTCATCGGCCCGCGTCCTCTGGCGACATATCGTGCCGCTGTGTCTGCCGTCGGTGATTATCCGCATCACCATGAATATGGCGGGGATCATTCTGACCGCGGCCGGTCTGGGCTTTCTCGGCCTCGGCGCCCAGCCGCCGGAGCCGGAGTGGGGGGCGATGATCTCCAGCGGGCGCACTTATATGATGGAGTCCTGGTGGGTGGTTACGATTCCGGGGCTGGCGATTCTGATCAACAGCTTAGCGTTCAACTTTTTAGGAGATGGCCTACGTGACATCCTCGATCCTCGCAGCGAGTAATGCTCCGCTGCTCGACGTACGCGATCTGTGCGTCGACTTTGTTAACGGCAGCGCGGTGACCCATGCCGTGCGCGGCGTCTCCTTCCAGCTGGGGCGCGAAAAGCTGGCGATTGTCGGCGAGTCCGGTTCGGGTAAGTCCACCGTTGGGCGCGCGCTGCTGCAGCTGCATCCGAAAAAAGCCCGCGTCACCGCCGCCCGGATGCAGTTTGCCGACCTCGACCTGCGGCATCTTAGCGAAGCGCAGATGCGCGGCGTACGCGGTAAGCGTATCTCCATGATTATGCAGGACCCGAAATATTCGCTCAATCCGGTGGTCTGCGTCGGCAAGCAAATCGCCGAGGCCTGGCTTACCCATCATCCGGGGCGTAAAGATGAGGCCAAAGCAAAGGCGCTGGAGATGCTAGAGGTGGTGCGTATTCGCCAGCCGGAGCGCGTTTATCAGCTTTATCCGCATGAAATATCCGGCGGGCAGGGGCAGCGCATCATGATCGCCATGATGCTGATTACCGACCCGGAGCTGGTGATCGCCGATGAACCCACTTCCGCGCTGGACGTGTCGGTGCGCCTGCAGGTGCTGGGCCTGCTGGATGACCTGGTTCAGTCGCGCGGGCTGGGGCTGATTTTTATTAGCCACGATATCAACCTGGTGCGCAGCTTCTGCGACCGCGTGCTGGTGATGTACGCCGGACGGGTGGTGGAGTCCATCGCCGCTAAGGATCTCGATAACGCCCGCCATCCCTATACTCAGGGATTGATTAACTCGCTGCCGGATATGCAGCATCGTCGCCCGATACTGCCGGTGCTGCAGCGTCAGGCCAGCTGGTTAACGGAATAAGGAGCGGATGATGATTGAAGTTCAACATCTCAACCTCGCGTTCGGCGAAGGGGAGAAGCGCAATCAGGTGCTGTATGAGGTCAGTTTCCACGTTAAGCCCGGCGAGATCTACGGTCTGGTGGGCGAGTCCGGCTCCGGTAAAACCACGGTGCTGAAGTGTCTGGCGGGGCTGTTTACCCACTGGCAGGGGGAGCTGGCAATCGATGGTCAGCGTTTAGGCCACGAGATTAACCGCGAGCGCTGCCGGCAGGTGCAGATGGTTTTTCAGGATCCGTACGGTTCGCTGCATCCTCGTCACACCATTGGCGACATCCTCGAAGAGCCGTTACAGATTCATCGCATTCGCGATCGCGACCGGCGGATCAATGCGCTGCTGGACAAAGTGGGCCTCAATCGCGCCTTTCGCGAACGCTATCCGCACCAGCTCTCCGGCGGCCAGCGGCAGCGCGTGGCGATTGCCAGAGCGCTGATTCTTGAGCCACGTGTGCTGCTGTTGGATGAGCCGACATCGGCCCTGGATGTGTCGGTGCAGGCCGAGATCCTCAACCTGCTGGCGGAGCTGCAGCAGGAGGCGAAGCTCACTTACCTGATGGTGACCCACGATCTGGGCGTTATTGCCCACTTATGCCAGAAAGTAGCGGTGATGCAGTACGGCAAGATCCTCGAAACTTTGACGGTGGACGCGCTGGTCAACGGCGAAGCGCAAACGGCCTATACGCAGATGCTGGTTAACGCCAGCCAGCAATATACGCGCGAAATGGCGCGGGAGGTGGCCGCCTATTAGGCAATATGGCGCATTCTCTACCGGAGTGTGCGCCATATTTTAGATAAAACATTGAAATTATATGTATTTATAGTTATAAATATCGTATATTAATGTAAAAGTGGTGTTTAGATCTAAAATGATTATATCTTTCGTATAAATGAAATTTCGTGAAACTATAATTTATATTTATGGTTTTTAATGACATAAACGACCATTTTCTGTTTAAATTGCATAATCATCCCTTCTGTAAATTCGCTTAAACCTTGTTAATAGCAAGGAAAAACTGCGTATTGTGCCTCCAGATCCGCTGAGTAATAGAGTAAACTCGCTTGCGAAAAATCTTAAGCTGTCATCTCCGTCATGGAGGATTATCGTATTTAAAATACGGTACCCATGCCGCTCATCCACATGATTACCACGCTCAGGGAACAGGATGGAAAAATATACGATTAATGGAATAGTGGAATTTACTCCGCAACGTAGCGTTTTAATACTCATTGCTGACGAGACGAAAGCGGTATCATTAAATATGCCGGCCAGTCGCTGCCTGTTGCTGCTTATTCAGCAGGATGGCAAAAACGTAGCCCGTGAAACCTTTTTCGAGGAAGTGTGGATAAAGCATGGTGCCCAGGTGACCAGCAACGGTTTCTATCAGAATATTTCCCTGCTGCGCCGCGCATTTAAGGAACTGGGCGTCGAGGAAGATATTATTATTACGGTGCCGAGAGTGGGCGTCAGGCTGGAGGCGACATTAACGATGACGGAATTTCAGCCGGACGAGGCGGAAAAGACGCCGGTCGCGGAGGAACAACGCCCGCACGTTGACGAGCCTGGGCATAAGGAGGTCGCTGCTGCGAGTGTGCCGGGAAAAAAGCGGTTAAGGCCGCGAAGCTCTCTTCTGTGGGGGCTTGCGGCGCTGTTGAGCTGTCTGGTGGGCGGTTTTGTTGCGTGGTACACAGAATTCGACTCTTATTTGCAAAGTTATGTGCCCATTAATGCTAAATTTTCGCAACAATGTCATTTTTTTGCCAATAATGATGTGGTAGATCACGTTCGGCATACGACTTTTATCAATCGTAGCAAATTTGATTGTGAAAAATATTCGTGGATTTATTTGACGCTTTATCCTGGGGGAGCCCGCGTTTCGGTGATTAGCTGTCAGCAAAAATTTAGTCAATGGCGTGATAATCAATGCCTCACCAAATATTACATTAAGGAGGTAGTCAATGCGCCGGCGTGAAATTAACTGGTTAATCACTATCGTATTTATCGGCATATTAACTGGGGTAGCAATAAAATCCTGGCAATACTGGCAGCGCAACCATTTTCAGTGTAGCGGGGAGCTGCGGCTATTTAGCGCAGGTTACCAGGGCGATATTTCGTTACGCTATGTATTTGATAGCAGCCGCGGGCTGGTGATTGTTCGCGGGGAAATTACGCCGCCGCAGGGCGAGTCGTTTACTATTAATCAGAACATCTGGTTTAGCTTTACCCGCGACGGCCGGCACTACTTCCTGCGTTCAGAAACCGTCTCGGCCAGCATCGGCGAGACCGAGCAGGAGGAGCACATAAAGCGCATCCTGCCCTCGTTTTTCCTGCAGCCGCAGGTGCCGTTTTACCTGAACATCCAGCGGCTTAACGAGCGTACCCGGCTGCTGTATACCAGCCGGGCGCCGTCTTTACTTTGCGAAGCCTGATTAGCGTAACAGCGGGCAGTCGGGCGGCAGTCGGCAGCGCAGCGCGGCCGGTAAGAGCTCCATCCGGAAGGTTTTACCGGTTAGCGGTTCGCCGTCGAGGTTAAACGTCATCTCATGGGGAGCGGTTATCTCAAACCACGATGAGACGCCGTCGATAATATTCGGTGAGTTTTCCGGATTGGCGAGGGTGCTGAACAGCGTAGGGATCAGCTCTTCGCCGGTGAAGATGCGCAGGTGCAGCAGGCCGTCGTTAATTAACGCTTCCGGGCACAGCTGCTGGCCGCCTCCGGCCTGGCGTCCGTTGCCGATGCCGATGACCAGCGCATCGCCGTGCCAGTGAAAGTTCTCGCCGCGGATTTCGCAGCGGTCCGGTTTGAGCGCGTCCATACGCATCAGGCCGTGGATTAAATAAGAGACGCCGCCGAGCGCGGCCTTGAGTTTCTCCGGGGTTTCGGTCGTGATTCGGGTGCCAAAGCCGCCGGTGGCCATATTAATAAAACCGGTCTTATCATTAACCCGCGCAATATCTATCGCCACGTCGCGGCCAACAATGGCCAGCTTCAGGGCGCTGGCCAATTCCTGGGGGATACCGACGCTGGTAGCGAAGTCGTTCGCCGTGCCCAGCGGTAAAATTCCCAGCGCCATATCGCCGTCGCGCTCGACCAGCGCCGTCGCCACTTCATTGATGGTGCCATCGCCGCCGCCGGCAATCACCGTTTCGACATTCAGCTTCAGGGCCTCATCGATAAACCGAGCGGCATCGCCTTTTTCCCAGGTCACGCGGACGTGAATATCAATTCCTTCGTCGCGTAACAATTTAACCGCCTCTCGTAGCGACGGTTCATTGGCGCCTTTGCCATTCAGAATCAGTAAGCTGGCTGGAAACGTGGACATTATCAGGGGACCTTTGTTGCTCAGTAATGCATAAAGTGTACCGCATGAAGAAAGGGAAGGATGGGGGAGAGATAAAAAAATAAGCCCGCGTAAGGGAGATTACGCAGGCTAAGGAGGTGGTTCCTGGTACAGCTAGCATTTATGGGTTATGTTTTTCAGCGAAATGGATGATATCTGCTTTGAACGAAACGGTATGTGATCCGTTTCTAATATCTTTACATCGTGAAAAAATAACCCCGATTAACTAGTTTCCGTGTGGGTTTCTGGTCGTCTGACCCGCAAAATTGCGCATCAGCAGCGCATACTGCAGCGCCATATCTTCCGGAACGGGCAGCCATACCGTGTGGCCATCGCCTGGCGCGACCGGCATGATTTCGCCTTTGCCGTTTTCCATATGCTCAAGGGTAAAGTTGACGTTGCCCTGCGGGGTCATCAGCTCCAGGCTGTCACCGACGGAAAATTTGTTTTTCACCGCCACCGCGGCCAGTTGGCCTTTGCGCTCGCCGGTAAATTCGCCGACGAACTGCTGGCGTTCGGACACGGAGTAGCCGTGCTCGTAGTTCTGGTAGTCATCGTGGGTATGGCGGCGTAGAAAGCCTTCGGTATAGCCACGGTGAGCGAGGTTTTCCAGAGTATCCAGCAGGCTGGCGTCGAACGGTTTGCCTGCGGCAGCGTCGTCAATGGCCTTGCGGTAGACCTGAGCGGTACGGGCGCAGTAGTAATGTGATTTGGTGCGGCCTTCGATTTTCAGCGAGTGGACGCCCATCTGGGTCAGGCGCTCAACGTGGGCAATCGCGCGCAGATCTTTCGAGTTCATGATGTAGGTGCCGTGTTCATCTTCGAACGCGGTCATATATTCGCCCGGACGCTTGGCTTCTTCAATCATAAACACCTGGTCCGTGGGCGCGCCGATGCCCAGCGTCGGCTCGACGTTCTGCACCGGGATCGGTTCGTGCTTGTGAACGATATTGCCGACGTCGTCTTCTTTGCCTTCCTGAACGTTGTACTCCCAGCGGCAGGCGTTGGTGCAGGTGCCCTGGTTGGGATCGCGTTTGTTGATATAGCCCGAGAGCAGGCAGCGGCCAGAGTAGGCCATGCACAGCGCGCCGTGAACGAAGATTTCAATTTCCATCTCCGGCACCTGGCTGCGAATTTCGGCGATCTCATCCAGCGACAGCTCGCGGGAGAGAATCACGCGGGTCAGCCCCATTTGCTGCCAGAACTTGACCGTCGCCCAGTTGACGGCGTTAGCCTGTACCGAGAGGTGAATATCCATGTCGGGGAAATTCTCGCGCACCAGCATAATTAACCCCGGATCGGACATGATCAGCGCATCCGGCCCCATTTCCACTACCGGCTTCAGATCGCGAATAAACGTTTTCAGCTTGGCGTTATGCGGCGCGATATTGACTACCACATAGAACTTTTTACCCAACGCGTGGGCTTCGTTGATGCCGAGCTGCAGATTTTCGTGATTGAATTCGTTATTACGCACGCGCAGCGAGTAGCGCGGTTGGCCCGCATACACGGCGTCTGCGCCATAAGCGAAAGCGTAACGCATATTTTTCAGCGTTCCCGCCGGGGAAAGGAGTTCCGGTTTAAACATGATTTTCTCGTTCTGATGACAGGTCAGATTCGCCGCACCCGGTGCGGCGAGTTGGGGAGTGCCCCCACATTAAGGGCGGGCATTGTAGCGCCGTGGGGGAGGGGAGTAAATATCAGCCGGGTATCTTTGGCGATCAGCGGGCGGCAAATCTTTACAGGGCATGAATCGCGCGGCCGCTCTCTGCTGGTTTCAGCCGCTGCTTTTCCCCGGAGGCGGCGCTTGACGCGCCTGTCCGGGCTACCCGGCCCGCGGACGGCGGTGAACCTGTAAGCGCAGCGCGAGCCGGGGCTAACTACGCCAGCCGGCAGGCGTCGGCTTCCCAGCGGTATCCAACGCCGTACACCGCGCGGATAAACGACTGATCGGCGTCCAGCGACTCCAGCTTACGCCGCAGGTTCTTGATATGGCTGTCGATCGTTCGGTCGGTGACCACGCGGTAATCATCGTACAGATGATTCAGCAGCTGCTCGCGCGAGAAGACTTTACCCGGCTCCTGGGAGAGGGTTTTCAGCAGGCGGAACTCGGCGGGAGTGAGGTCCAGCAGCTTGTCGCGCCAGGAGGCCTGGAAGCGCCCCTCGTCGACAATCAGCGGGCTTTGCGCATCCAGCGCCTGCAGATCGCGCTGCGGTTTGCAGCGGCGAAGAATGGTCTTCACGCGGGCCACCACCTCGCGCGGGCTGTAGGGCTTACAGATATAGTCATCGGCGCCGATCTCTAACCCCAGCAGGCGGTCGATCTCTTCGATTTTGGCGGTCACCATCACCACCGGAACCTCAGAAAAACGGCGGATTTCCCGGCACAGGGTGAGCCCGTTGGCGCCGGGCAGCATCAGATCCAGCAGGATCAGGTGCGGCGGCGTCTGGCGAACGTACGGCAGAACCCGATCGCCGTGATTAATCAGCGTCGGCGCATAGCCCGCCGCCTGAAGATAATCAATCAGCAGCTGACCCAGCTTGGGCTCATCTTCCACGATAAGAATGCGTGGCGTGTTTTCATCAACAGGTAATTCAGTCATACGTCTCTCGATAAATTACGTTCCAGAGGTAGCTCTACTTTAATGCTAACCCCGCCCAAAGGCGAATGGCCGACACGTAAAGTGCCGCCGTGGGCCGCGACGATGTTAAGGCAAATCGCCAGTCCTAAACCAGAGCCGCCGCTGGCACGATTGCGCGACCCCTCAGTACGGTAAAAACGCTCAACCAGCCGCTCCAGCTGTTCATCGGTGACGCCGGGGGCGCTATCGGCGAAATCGAGAATTAGCCTATCGCCGCTCTGGCTGGCGCTAATCTGCAGGCCGCCGCCGCTATCGGTATAGCGCAGGCTGTTTTCCAGCAGGTTATTAAAAAGCTGCATCAGGCGATCCCGGTCGCCGAAAACCGTCGCGCTTTCCGGCAGCGAAACGCCGATCGACAGTCCGCGGCTGGCGAAGCGTTCGCGAAACGCGCCGGCGGCGACCTCCAGCAGGTTGATGATATCCACCGCGCTTTTCTGATAGGAGAGGGCGCCTTCATCGGACATCGACAGCTGGTGCAAATCATCGACCAGTTTGGTCAGGGTGGCGACCTCCGCCTGCAGGGAGGCGATGGAATCCGGGGTGAATTTCCTGATCCCATCCTGAATCGCCTCCAGCTCGCCGCGCAGCACCGCCAGCGGCGTGCGCAGCTCGTGGGAGATATCGGCCATCAGGTCCCGGCGCATCTGCTGGTTGCGCTCAAGGGTGCTGGCCAGCTGGTTAAAATCTTTGGCCAGACGCCCTAGCTCATCGCTGCTGGTGGCGGCGACGCGGGTGGAAAAATCCCCGGCCGCCAGACGGTGCGTCCCATCAACCAGTCGTTTGACCGGCGCGAGCAGGCCGCGCGCCAGCGGGAAGGTGGCCAGCGCCGCCAGCAGCGTGGCGAGGGCGACAATCAGCCAGCTGGTGCGCTTCTGCTGGCGGTCGAAGTTGATATCGGTATTGCGCGTCAGGCGTTCAACCGGCGAGGCGATGACCGCGCCAACCTCAACGCCGTCGACCATAATACTGCGCCGGGTCCCGTCCTGCGGCACGCGCTCGCGCGGGCCCACCAGCACGCGCCCTTTTTGATCGACCACCCAGAACATGGTGCGCCAGCCGTGGGGAGGCATATCGGGGCCGGGACCGCGATCGCCACGATCGCCGCGCGGACCGTCGAGCGGCCGGTCCGGCGCGGCATCCGGCGGCATCTCTTCGGGGCCGGGGCCACCGTGCGGCTCATCTCTCGGACCATGACCCATACCGCGGCCCGGCGGCGAGCGGTCGTCGTTGTCGCGTTCAAAGGTTTTCAGCAGCTGGAAAATAAAGCGGTCGTTGTTGCGCAGGAACGTCCAGCTGCCGTGCTGGGCATACTGCTCGCTCAGGGCATCGCCGAGCATCGTCAGCCGCTGTTCATTGCCGCGTTTGATATAGTCGATAAACCCGCGTTCAAAGCTGATGCGCACCGCCCAGTGCATGCTGATCAGCAGCACGATGCAGGTGGCGAGGATCGCGATAAACAGCTTGCCGGTAATGCCGGGACGCCAGAACTTCAAGACTCACTCCTTTTACGGCGACGAATCACGGTATTGACCGTGGTGTCGTCCGGTACGCGGGCAAAAATCAGCGCGGGCAGCGCGATAACCACCGCCATGCTTAAGTAGGTATAGAGAAAGACCTGGTGCGTGGTCGGCGCATCGGCGCTGATATGCTGCTGGCCGTAGAAACCCAGCAGCATGCCGGCGACGGTCACGCCGATACTCATCGACAGCTGCATGACCATCGACAGCAGGCTGTTGCCGCTGCTGGCCAGATCGTCGGGCAGGTCTTTCAGGGTCAGCGTATTCATAGAGGAAAAGCGGCTGGCGTTGATCATCCCCTGCATAAACAGCACCACCGGCAGCAGCCAGTACCAGCCCGCGAGGGCGACGGCCATGAACAGCAGGCTGACCAGCGCGAGGCCGATCGTCGAGGCCACCAGCACCCGACGGTAGCCGAAGCGGTTGACCACCTGGACTACGATGCGCTTCATCCCCATGCTGCCGAGCACCATCGGGATCATCATCAGACCGGCGTGGAACGGCGTAAAGCCGAGGCCAATCTGTAAAAACACCGGGGTCATAAACGGCAGCATACCGCTGCCGATGCGCCCGGCGAAGCTGCCGCCAAGGCCGAGCGAAAAGGTGCGGTTGTTGAATAGCTTAAGGCTAAACAGCGCGTTGCGGTTGCCGCGCGCGTGCCGCAAATAGTACAGAATGGACGCCACGCCGACCGCCACCAGCCCCGCCAGCCACAGGGGAGAGATCCCGAGCCCTTTGTTGCCGTCCAGCGCCAGGGTCAGCGTCGCCATCCCGGCGGCCAGCAAAACAAAGCCGAAGAGATCGAAGCGGCGGGTTTGCAGGGTGTAGTTGGGCATCAGGCACAGCGTGGCGATGGCGCCGACAATACCGACCGGAATGTTGATCAGAAAGATCCAGTGCCACGAGGCGTACTCCACCAGCATTCCGCCGAGAGCCGGGCCGAGCAGCGGGCCCACCTGGCCGGGTAGGGTGACGAAGGTCATCGCTGCCATATATTGGCTGCGCGGGACGATTTTCATCACCGTCAGGCGGCCCACGGGAACCATCATCGCGCCGCCGACGCCCTGCAGCACGCGGGCGAGTATTAACCCATCGAGGGTAGCGGCCTGGGCGCAGAACAGGGAGCCGGCGGTAAACAGCACGATGGCGCAGAAAAAGATATTGCGTACCCCAACGCGGTCCGCCAGCCAGCCGCTGGCGGGCAGCATCACCGCTACCGTCAGGACATAGGAGACGATAACCATATGCATATGCAGCGGGCTCTCCCCAAGGCTTTTCGCCATCGAGGGGAGAGCGGTGTTAACGATAGTGGTATCCAGCGCCTGCATAAAGAAGCCGAAGGCCACTATCCATAGCTGCCAGCGCACGCTGGAGGGGAGGTCTGTCATGTTATTCGCTTACCGGTTGATGGACTTTTCGCGAAAAACGCAGCCGCAGACGATCGAAGAACAGATAGACCACCGGCGTGGTGTACAGGGTCAACAGCTGACTCATCACCAGACCGCCGACAATGGTAATCCCCAGCGGCTGGCGCAGCTCGGATCCATCGCCGCCGGAGAGCACCAGCGGCAGCGCGCCGAACAGCGCCGCCAGGGTGGTCATCATTATCGGCCGGAAACGCAGCAGACAGGCCTGGAAGATGGCCTCTTCCGGCGGCAGGTTGCCGTTGCGCTGCGCCTCAAGGGCGAAATCGACCATCATGATGGCGTTTTTCTTCACGATACCAATTAATAGCATAATCCCGATGAGCGCGATTAGGCTGAACGGGGCATCGAAAAGCTCCAGCGCCAGCAGCGCGCCGACGCCGGCGGACGGAATGGTCGACAGAATGGTCAGCGGATGAACGTAGCTCTCATAGAGGATCCCCAGCACGATATAGACCGTGGCGATGGCCGCCAGGATCAGGATCACCTGCGAGTTCATGGTCTCCTGGAACACCTGCGCGGTCCCGGCGAACGACCCGCGTACGCTGGACGGCACGCCAATCTGGGTCATCGCCCGGTTGATGGCGTCACTGGCTTCCGACAGCGACTTGCCGGTAGGCAGGTTAAAGGAGATGGTCGATGCCGCCGAGAGTCCCTGGTGATTCACCGACAGCGGCGCGTTGGCCGGCTGCCATTTCGCGAAATAAGCAAGCGGAATCGGCTTGTCTTCGCTGTTGATCACAAACATCTTATCGAGGGCGCTGACGTCCTGGGTGTAGACCGGGTCGACCTGCATCACCACTTTATACTGGTTCAGCGGCTGGTAGATGGTGGAGATCTGCCGCTGGCCGAAGGCGTTGTTCAGCAGATTGTTGGCGTCCTGCACGCTGATGCCGAGCCGCGACATGGTATCGCGATCGTAGATCAGGTCCATCTCCGCGCCGTTATTCTGACTGTCGGAGTTAACGTCCGCCAGCTCCGGCAGCGCCGCCAGCGTTTTGCGGATTTTCGGCTCCCATTCCCGCAGCGCCGCGAGGTCGTCTGACAGCAGGGTGTACTGATAGCTGGCGTTGGCCTGACGACCGCCGACGCGGATATCCTGTACCGCCATCAGGAACAGGTTGGCCCCCGGCTCCTTCGCCAGCTTTTTGCGCAGTCGATCGATAATCTGCTGCGCCGTCTCATGGCGCTCATCGCGCGGCTTCAGGGTGATAAACATCATCCCGCTGTTGACCCGCGAGCCGCCGGTAAAACCGGTGACGTTGTCTACCGCCGGATCTTCACGAATGATCTTCATAAAGTCCTCCAGCTTGCCGCGCATCGCCTGGAACGAGATGCTCTGGTCCGCCTGGATGCCGCCCATCAGCACCCCGGTGTCCTGCTCGGGGAAGAAGGTTTTGGGAATCGAGATATAGAGCCAGACGCTTAGCGCGATGGTGCCGAGCAGCACCAGGCCGGTTAAGCGGCTGTGCTTCAGCACCCACTTCAGCGACTTACCGTAGCCGCCCTGAATCGCCACCAGCAGGCGGCCAAACCCGCGCTTGCGCGTCGGCTGGTGGGGCTTGCCGCTTTTCAGCAGCCAGCCGCACATCATCGGCGTCAGGGTCAGAGAGACCGCCAGCGAGATGCCGATCGCCACCGACAGGGTGACGGCGAATTCGCGCAGCAGCCTTCCCGGCAGGCCGCCCATCAGCAGCAGCGGCAGGAACACCGCCACCAGCGACAGGCTCATCGACAGGACGGTAAAGCCGACTTCCCGGCTCCCCTGCAGCGCGGCCTGCAGCGGCTTCATGCCGGCTTCGAGATGGCGGGAAATATTCTCCAGCACCACGATGGCGTCATCGACCACGAAGCCGGTGGCGATGGTCAGCGCCATCAGCGACAGGTTGTTGAGGCTGAAACCGCACAGGTACATAGCGGCGAAGGTGCCGATCAGCGATACCGGAACGGCCACCGCCGGGATCAGCGTCGCGCGCCCTGAGCGCAGGAACAGGAAGACCACGAGGATCACCAGCGCCACCGAAATCACCAGCGTTTGCTCGACTTCCTCCAGCGAGGCGCGGATGGTCGGCGAACGGTCCTGGGCGATCTGCAGATCGACTGAGGCCGGGATGGTGCGCTGCAGCTCCGGCAGGCGGGCGCGAATGCTGTCCACCGTCTCAATGATATTGGCTTCCGGCAGCTTGCGGATCATCAGCAAAATCGCCGGTTTGGCGTTAGTCATCCCGGCGTTGCGCACGTCCTGCACCGAATCGGTGACGTTGGCGACGTCGCCGAGGCGCACCGCCGCGCCGTTATTGTAGTGCACGATCAGCGGCTGGTATTCGGCGGCGGTCTTCAGCTCGTCGTTGGTCGCTACCTGCCAGCGGTGGGTCGCGTCTTCCAGCGCCCCCTGCGGTCTACGCACGTTGGCGTTGCTGATGGCGGTTCGCACCGCGTCCAGCGACACGCCCTGGTTAAACAGCGCCTGCGGGTTGAGGTCGACGCGCACCGCGGGCAGCGAACTGCCGCCGACGTCAACGTCGCCGACGCCGTCAATCTGGGCAAGGGTCTGCGCCAGCTGGGTAGAGGCGAAGTCGTACAGCTCACCCTGGGACCAGGTATCCGAGGTGAGGGTGAGGATCATGATCGGCGCGTCGGACGGGTTGGCTTTGCGGTAGGTCGGACGGCTCGGCATGCCGCTCGGCAGCAGGCTTTGCGCGGCGTTAATCGCCGCCTGCACGTCACGGGCCGCGCCGTTGATATCGCGGTCAAAGTTGAATTCGAGAATGATTCGCGTACTGCCGAGCGAGCTGGAGGAGGTCATCTCATTGACCCCGGCAATCCGCCCCAAAGAGCGCTCCAGCGGGGTCGCCACCGACGAGGCCATGGTCTCCGGCGACGCGCCGGGCAGCGAGGCGCTGATCATGATCACCGGGAAATCCACCTGCGGCAGCGGCGCCACCGGCAGCAGGCGGAAGCCGAGGATGCCGCACAGCGTAATGGCGAGCGAAAGCAGAATCGTCGCCACCGGACGATAAATGAAGAGGGCGAAAAACTTCACCTACGCCTCCTCCTCACGCCGCGGGAAGCGGCTCTTCATATACAGCGACAGGCGGTCGAACAGCAGATAGATAACCGGCGTGGTGAACAGCGTTAGCACCTGGCTGAGCATCAGGCCACCGACCATACCAATCCCCAGCGGTCGCCGCAGCTCCGCGCCGACGCCGGTACTGAGCATCAGCGGCAGCGCGCCGAACAGGGCGGCGAGGGTGGTCATCAGGATCGGGCGAAAACGCAGCAGACAGGCCTGATAAATCGCCTCGCGCGGCGGCATACCCTGTTCGCGTTCGGCGGCCAGCGCGAAGTCGATCATCATGATGGCGTTTTTCTTGACGATGCCGATCAGCAAGATGATGCCGATAATGGCGATAACGTCCAGCTCGCTCCCGGCCAGCCATAGCGCCAGCAGCGCGCCGACGCCCGCCGTCGGCAGGGTGGAGAGAATGGTGATCGGGTGAATAAAGCTCTCATACAGCACGCCGAGGACGATATACATCGCCACCACCGCGGCGACCACCAGCCAGACGGTACTGCCGAGCGCCGACTGGAAGGCCAGCGAGCTGCCCTGGAACTGGGTGCGGATGTCGCTCGGGAAGTCCAGCGCCTGCTCGGCGCTAAGAATCGCCTCGACCGCATCGCCCAGCGAATAGTTGTCCGGCACGTTAAACGAAATGGTGGTGACCGGGAACTGATCGAGATGGTTAATCGACAGCGGAGCAAAGCGCTGCTCGACTTTGGCGATCGCGGTGAGCGGCACGATCCCGCCGTCGCTGCTGGTGAGGCGGATATTGTCCAGCGCCGCCAGCCCCGGCGTGGCCTGGGTATCATGCTCCAGCACCACGCGGTACTGGTTCGCCTGGGTATAGATGGTGGAAATCAGACGCTGACCAAAGGCGTTATACAGGGCGTTATCGACGTCCGCCATGCTGATGCCGAGGCGGCTGGCGCTGTCGCGATCAACGTTGATATACGCCGCCAGCCCCTTATCCTGCCAGTCGCTGCTGACGTCGGAGAGCTGCGGCAGCGCCTGCAGCCGGGCCAGCAGCTGCGGGACCCAGTTGCTCAGCGCGTCCAGCGAATTCGCCTGCAGGGTGAACTGGTACTGGGTCCGGCTGACGGTGGTGTCAATGGTCAGATCCTGGGTCGGCTGGAGATAGAGCTCGACGCCGGGGATGCCGCTCACCGCGTTTTGCAGACGGCCGATCACCGTCTGCACACGATCGTCGCGTTCATCCAGCGGCTTGAGGTTAATCTGCAGGCGGGCGCTGTTCAGCGCCGGGTTGGTGCCGTCGACGCCGACGAAAGAGGTCAGGCTTTCCACCGCCGGATCTTTGAGTATCGCCGCCGACACCTGCTGCTGGCGCTCGGCCATATTGGCGAACGACGCCGACTGCGGCGCCTGTAGCGTGCCCTGGATAATACCGTTGTCCTGAATCGGGAAGAAGCCTTTCGGAATAAACACCCACAGCATAATCGACAGCGCCAGGGTGCTGAGGGCTACGCTCAGGGTCAGCCACGGATGATTCAGCACCCGGCTCAGCCAGCGGCCGTAGACGGCAATCACCCGCTCAAAAAAGCGTTCGCTGGCGCGCGAGAAGCGGTTCTGCTTGCGCAGCGATTCATGGCTGAGCATGCGGGCGCACATCATCGGCGTCAGGGTCAGCGACACCACCGCGGAGATCAGGATCGCCACCGCCAGGGTAATGGCGAACTCGCGGAACAGGCGGCCCACGATATCGCCCATAAACAGCAGCGGGATCAGCACCGCAATCAGCGAGAAGGTCAACGAGATAATGGTAAAGCCAATCTCTCCGGCCCCTTTCAGGGCGGCGGCCAGCGGCTTTTCGCCTTTCTCGATATAGCGCGAGATGTTTTCGATCACCACGATGGCGTCATCGACCACAAAGCCGGTGGCGATGGTCAGGGCCATCAGCGTCAGGTTGTTAATCGAGAAATCGAGAAACACCATTACCGCAAAGGTGCCGACCAGCGATAGCGGCACGGCGATGCCGGGAATAATTGTCGCCGGGACGTTGCGCAGAAAGACGTAAATAATCATCACCACCAGGGCGATAGCCAGCATCAGCTCGAACTGGGTGTCGCTAACCGACGCCCGGATGTTGGTAGTGCGGTCGGAAAGCACCTGTACTTTGACTGATTTCGGCAGGCTTTCGGTCAGCTGCGGCAGCATCTGGCGGATGCTGTCGGCGGTCGAGATAATATTCGCCCCCGGCTGGCGCTGGACGTTCATGACGATCGCCCGCTGATTGTTGGCCCATGCTCCGAGCCAGCTGTTTTCCGCGCCCTGTTCCACGGTAGCGACGTCGCCGAGGCGAATCGGCGCGCCGTTCTGCCAGGCGATAATCAGCCGGCGGTAATCCTCCGCCGACTGCATCTGATCGTTGGCGGAGAGGGTAACCGCCCGCGACGGGCCGTCGAGGCTACCCTTCGCCGAATTGACGTTAGCGCTGGTAATCGCGGTGCGTACCGTTTCGCTGGTCAAGCCGAGGGCGGCGATGGCCTGGGCGTTGAGCTTGACGCGTACCGCCGGGCGCTGCCCGCCCGCCAGAGTCACCAGCCCGACGCCGGAAACCTGGGAGATTTTTTGCGCCACGCGGGTCTCGACCATATCTTCGACCTGGGTCATCGGCACGGCGGAAGAGGTGACCGCGAGGGTCATAATTGGCGGATCGGCAGGGTTCACTTTGCTGTAGACCGGCGGGTTAGGCAGGTCCGAGGGCAGCAGGTTGGTGGCGGCGTTGATGGCCGCCTGCACTTCCTGCTCAGCGACGTCCAGCGGCAGCGTGAGCTGGAACTGGAGCGTGACCACCGACGCGCCGCCGGAGCTCTGGGAGGACATCTGCTTAAGGCCGGACATCTGGCCAAACTGCCGCTCCAGCGGGGCGGTCACCGACGAGGTCATCACGTCCGGGCTGGCGCCGGGATAGAGCGTTACCACCTGAATCGTCGGGTAGTCCACTTCCGGCAGCGCCGAAACCGGTAGGAAACGATAGCCGATAATCCCGGCCAGCATAATGGCCACCATTAACAGCGTGGTGGCGACCGGGCGCATGATAAACAGACGGGATGGGCCGCCCGTACTGCTCGGCGGTAGCACTTGCATCAGGAGCGCGCTCCTTTTTTACCGTATTCGCGGCTGGTGGCTTTCGCCGGTTCGGCGGCGCTAGCCGCATTCTGGGCTTCCACCACTTCAACCTTCGCGCCTTCGGTCAGACGGTCGATACCGTCGGTCACTACGCGATCGCCGGCGGAAAGCCCGGCGTTAATCACCACTTTCAGGCTGTCCTGAATACCCGGCGTGACGGTGTGCTTGCTGACTTTGTTCTCAGCGTTCAGAACCCAGACAAAATGGCCTTCGTTACCCATTTGCAGCGCGGCGGTTGGGATCACCACCGCGTTCTGCTCGGTATCGACCAGCATCCGGGCGTTAACGAACTGATTCGGGAACAGGGCATCGTCCAGGTTAGTAAAGCGCGCTTTCAGCTTGATGGTGCCGGTGGTGGCGTCAATCTGATTATCGAGGCTCAGCAGTGAGCCTTCGCTGATTTTCTGTTTATTGGTGCGGTCCCAGGCTTCGACGACCAGCTTTTTCCCCGCCTTTTGCGCCTGTACCACCGTGGCGATTTGGTTTTCCGGCAGCGTAAACACGACGTCGATCGGGTGGGTTTGCGTCAGCACCACGATCCCGGTGGTATCGCCGCTGGAGATTTGGTTGCCGATATCCACCTGCTTTAAGCCGACCCGGCCGTCGATCGGCGCGGTGATGCGGCTCCAGTTCAGCTGCAGCTGGGCGCTGGCGACGGCGGCTTCGTCCGCTTTGATCGTGCCCTGGGTTTCGCTGACCAGCGACTGCTGGGTATCCAGCTCCTGACGGGAAACCAGATTGGTTTTCACCAGCTGCTGGTAGCGCGCCAGATCGCGGCGGGCGTTGGCCAGGGTTGCCCGATCTTTCGCCAGCTGGCCTTCGGCCTGGGCGAGGGCGACCTTAAACTGGCTGGGGTCGATTTCCGCGAGCAGATCGCCCGCTTTGACCTGCTGGCCTTCGGTAAAGTGGATGGCCAGCAGCTGACCGTCGACGCGGCTGCGAACGGTGACGGTATTCGCCGCCGTTACCGTACCGAGGCCGGAAAGATAGCGGGGCACCGCTTCGCTGGCGGCGGTTGCCGCCTGCACCGGCGCGAGGGCGGCGCCAAAACGGCCAGCACGCCCGCCGCCGGGCCCCGGACCTGCCGCCGTTGCCGACGGCGCGTTTGCCGCTTCGCGACCCTGCCAAAACCAGTACGCGGCACCCGCGATGATTGCCACCACCAGCACGGCTGCCCAACGGCTTTTATTGCTACCTTTCATTAATTTGCTATCTCATCCTGAAACGTTTCACGGAATGATACTAGTTTAGCCAGCGAACGCCGCTTAAAAATGGAGGAATTATGAAAAGACTGTCCAGATATGTCTGTAAAAAAGGCTTTTCGCTGAGCCGTTTACGGTGAATATTTACGCGCAATTTACGCTTAGTCATTTTCGACTACCGGCCTGGCGAACAGGGCTGCTTATTACCCTCATTCGGCGCTTTCAGGGGGCCAACAGCGGAATACGTTGAACCTGAACTGATATACAGCGTGAATAAGCGGCCCGGGGAAGTGATTCAGCCTGATTGGCGGCGGCATCTGATTAATAATCAAATTCACTCACCGTTTTGCCTTAAACAATGCGACCAATACCAGAGGGTTCTTTATGCATTTTACCCAGGCTATCGCCCGCCTACCGGCCGCCACCTGCGGCGCGGGACAAACTACCGCCCAGCTGGGCGCGCCGGATATCGCCGCCACCACCCGCCAGTTTCTCGCCTATGTGGAAACCCTGCTGCAGCTTGGCCTGAAGGTCACGGTGCTGCCTCCGGCGGCGGATTATCCTGATGCGCACTTTGTTGAAGATACCGCCGTGGTCATGCCGGAACTGGCGGTGATTACCCATCCGGGCGCGCCGAGCCGTCAGGGCGAAGTCGATACCATTGCGCCGGTGCTGGCGGGGTTTCGTCCGCTGGCGCGGATGAGCGAGCGCGGGCATATGGACGGCGGCGACGTGCTGTTAGTGGATAAGCAGTTTTTTATCGGCCTGACGGCGCGCACCGATGAGCAGGGGATCCGCGAGTTTGCCGCCGCCGTTGAGCCGCACGGCTATCAGGTCGCGGCGATCGAAGTCAGCGCCGGTCTGCATCTGAAATCAATCGTCAACTACGTGGGCCGCAATACGCTGCTGCTGACGGAAGGCTACGTTAACCATCCGGCATTTAGCGGTTTCAACAGCATCGTGATCCCGGAGGAGGAGGCCTACGCCGGAAATACGCTGTGGATCAACGATAGCTTAATTACGCCGCAGGGCTATCCCCATACCCTCGGCGAAATCAGCAAGCTGGGAATGCCTATCGTGCAGCTCGACACCAGCGAATTTAAGAAAATGGATGGCGGCCTGACCTGCCTCTCACTGCGTTTTTAATCATCGCGCCAACACCGGGGAATCAAAATGAAAATACGCCTTGCCGCATTACTGGCCTGTATGGCGCTGAGCGCGCCGCTGGCCGCCCAGCAGTTTGACACCATCAGCTTTGGCGTCGATGGCGGCTATCCGCCTTTTGACGTGCTGGCGCCCAGCGGCGAAATCACCGGCTTTGATATTGATATCGCCAACGCGCTGTGCACCCAGCTAAAAGCCAAATGCGTTTTCGTGAAGCAGCCGTTTGAGAGCATGATCGCCGCCCTCAACGCGCATAAGTTCGATGCCATTATAGCCTCGCTCAATATTACCGATGAACGTAAAAAGGAAGTGGATTTCACCGACCGCTACTACCGCAGCGCGGCGCAGCTGGTGGCGCGCAAAGGCAGCCCGCTGCTGCCGGATGCCGCCAGCCTGAAAGGCAAAACCGTCGGCGTTCAGACCGGCTCTACCCATGAAGCGTTTGCGAAGGCCAACTGGGCCAATCATGGCGTGAAGATTGTCGGTTACGCTAACCAGGATAACGTCTACCTCGACCTGCTCTCCGGGCGCATCGACGCCGCGTTGCAGGATAATATCCAGGCGGCGACCGGCTTTATTGATACCCCACGCGGGCAGAAATTCGCCTTTGCCGGCCCGGTTATCCAGGACGGCGGCATCTCCTCCGACGTCGGGATTGCGGTCAATAAAGACAATCCGGCGCTGCGCGATGCGCTGAACGGGGCCATTAAGGCAATCCGCGCCGACGGGACCTATGACGCCATTCAGAAAAAATACTTTAGCTTTGATATTTATGGCAAATAAGTCGTAAAGGTGCGGGCGTGGGCGCTGGCCTGCGCCCCTTTACGACCTCCGCGGAAGGCTGAATATGGTCGCAGACTATTTACCCCTGTTGTTACGCGGCGCGGCGCTTTCGCTGTGCGTGATGCTCTCTTCATTACTGGTCGCTCTGCTGCTGGGGCTGATTAACTCGCTGATTAAGCTCTTCGGCCCGCCGTGGCTGCGCCTGTTTTCCACCGCCTACACTACGCTGGTACGCGGGATCCCGGAGTTGGTGATTATGCTGCTGCTGTTTTTCGGCGGCGAGATGCTGGTTAACCTGCTGCTGGGTCTGGTGGGGCTGGGGCCGGTGCGCTTCAATACTTTTATCTCCGGCGTGCTGGCGATTGGCTTTGTTTTCGGCGCCTATTACACCGAGACTTTTCGCGGCGCGTTTCTGACCGTCGATAGCGGGCAAACCGAAGCCGCGCAGGCCTACGGGATGCGACCCTGGACGGTATTCCGCCGGGTGATGCTGCCGCAGATGCTGAGCTTCGCGATCCCGGGCATCAACAACAACTGGCTGGGGCTGATGAAAGCGTCAGCGCTGGTGTCGATCCTCGGCCTTGAGGATATGGTCTGGCTGGCCGAACAGGCTGGGCGCGCCACGCAAAAGCCGTTCCTCTTCTATTTTCTGGTCTCGCTGATTTACATGGTGATTACCGCGCTCTCCAGCTGGCTGTTCAGCCGCCTGGCGAAGCGTTACGCGCTGCGCTCTTCCACGGCGGGGGCGGCCTTATGAATCTGCAAACCTTTATCGATGCGATTCCGAGCTTTTTGTGGAGCGACGGCAACGGCGCCGCCAGCGGACTGGCGGTCACGGCGGAGCTGTTTTTACTCTCCATCGTTCCCGGAATGGCGCTGGCGATAGCGATGGCGGTGGGGCAGGTGTACGGTCCGCGCGGGCTGGCGCTGCCCATTCGCGCGTTTACATATTTTTTTCGCAGCACGCCGCTCTATCTCCAACTGATGCTGATTTACTACGGCCTGTCGCAGTTCGATATCGTACAAACGGGCTGGATGAACGACCAGCCGTTCTGGCTGCTGTTTCGCGATGCGACCTTCTGCGCCACCCTGGCGCTGGTTCTCAACACTGCCGCGTACGTTGCGGAGCTGCTGGCGGGGATGATGGTGACTTTCCCGCGCCAGGAGTGGATCGCCGGAGAAGCCTACGGGATGGGGAAATGGCAAATTATTCGCCGTCTGGTTCTGCCCGCGACCCTGAGGCGCGGGATCCCGGCGCTGAATAATGAAATGGTCTTTTTGCTGCACGCCACGTCGCTGGCCAGCACCGTGACCCTGCTGGATATTACCGGCGTGGCCCGCGCGTTCTACGCCATGACCTATTCGCCGTTTATTCCGTTTCTGATGGCCGCGGCGCTGTATCTGCTCTGCACCTTTTTGCTGATTTTCACCTTCGCGCGCGCCGAGCGGCGCTGGCTGGCGTTTATCCGTCGCGGCTAGTCAAGAGCGCTTAATGGCCTGCAGTTCGGTGAGGGTGACGATTTTATCGACGTGAAACTTTTTACTGGTCAGCCAGCTATCCGCCAGCTGGCAGTAGTGCGCCATGCTGCGGCAGCCGATACGCACCAGAAAGTCGAAGCTGCCGCTGACCAGCCAGCAGTCCAGCACTTCGGGCGTCTGGCGCATCTCCTGTTCAAACACCGGCTGCGATCGCCCGTGGTCGGCCAGCGCGATTTGCGCCTGCACCACAAACGCGTGCTCCGGCTCGGGCAGTTCTACAATGGCGCTGTAGCCGCGAATAATGCCGTCGCGCTCGAGGCTGCGCACCCGTTCCAGGCACGGACGGGCGGTAAGGTTTACCTGCTCCGAGAGCTTTTGATAAGAAATGCGGCCATCCCGGCGCAGGATTTCAAGGATCTTGTGATCGATACGGTCAAGCCGGATTTTCTTTTCCACAACCAGGACGTCCAATGAAAATTAAACACTATACATTACCTGAACATGCACTCGGTGGGCAGCGGCAATTAAGCCATTTTCATTTCGGCGCGCCCGGCACAGGAGAGAAGGTCTATCTGCAGGCGGGGCTGCACGCCGATGAAATTCCGGGCATGCTGGTTCTGCATTATCTTAAAAGATTACTCAGTCAGGCGGAACGGCGCGGCGAGCTGCGCGGCGAAATCATTCTCGTGCCGGTGGCCAACCCGCCGGGGCTGGCCCAGGTGCTGCTCAGCGGCGGCATAGGTCGTTTCGATCTGGCAAGCGGGCGTAATTTTAACCGCGATTTCCCCGATCTGGCTGCCCTGGCGCAGCCCTATCTGCGTGCGCCATCGCCCGGTTCGCGCCGCGAGTACCTGCAGCAGGTGCGCGCGGCGATGCGGGAGGCGCTGGCGGCGCTGCCCGTGGTCAGCGAAGTTCAGGCCCTGCGCCATCATCTGCTGGGCCTCGCCTGCGATGCCGATTTGGTACTCGATCTGCACTGCGATGACCAGGCGATTTTGCATCTCTACGCCGACCCGGCCTGGCAACGCGAGGCGAAAGTTCTGGCGGCTTTCCTCGGTATTGGCGCCGTGCTGCTGTCGCAGGAGAGCGGCGGTCATTCGTTTGATGAGGCCTGCGGCCTGCCGTGGCAGCGCCTGGCGGCGCGTGATTCATCGCGCTCGCAGCAGCAGCCCGGCTGTATGGCGGTGACCGTCGAACTGCGCGGCCAGCAGGAGGTGGATCACGCCACCGCCTGCGACGATGCCGAACGTCTTTATCGCTATCTGCAGTACCGCGGCGTACTGGCCGGCGCGAAGCCTGAGATTCCGCAGCAGGAAACGGTAATGCTGCCGTTTGCCGCCGGGGAGATTGTTACCGCCCCGGCGACCGGCATCCTGGTGCTGTTAAAACAGCCCGGCGAGTGGGTCAGCGCCGACGATGTGGTCGCGGAAATCATCGATCCGCTGACCGATATGGTCAAAGCGGTGCGCCCGACATCGGGCGGGCTGATTTATGCCAGCCGTCGGGCGCCGTTTGTCACCCTGGGGGCCGAAGTAATGAAAATCGCCGGCGAGCGGCCGTTCAGCGGCGGAGGCGGGCTGGCGCTGTAAGCGGCTTTTCGTTTATCGCGCGGCTTAAAAAGTCGTTTACCGTCTTCATGCACAGCTCGCGCTCTTCGACGTGCGGCATATGGCTTGAGGCTTCGAAAATGACCCACCGCGCGTCGGGGATGTGGTCCATAAAGGGTTGTACCACCTCCGGGGTGGCTTCATCGTAGCGCCCGGAAATCAGCAGGACCGGAACGTCAATGCGCGCGAGGCGGTCGATAATCGTCCACGCTTTCATGCTGCCGATGACGTGGAATTCGGTGGGGCCATTCATGGCGTGATAAACCGTCGGGTCGGCATCCATGGCGTCGAAGGTGCGCCGCACTTCCGCCGGCCAGGGATCGAGGCGACAGACGTGGCGTTGATAAAATACCTGGCTTGCCGCCTTATATTCCGCGCTGTCCAGCGTTCCCGCCGCCTCATGGGCCAGCAGCGTCTGCTGGACGTCGGCGGGCAACTGCGCCCGCAGCCTGGCCGCTCCCTGTAGCCACAGCGCCATCGACGCCGGGGAGTTGGCGATAATCAGCGCCTTTAACCCCTTTGGCCGCGTCACGGCGTGCTCCGCGCCGAGCATACCTCCCCACGATTGGCCGAGCAGGGCGTAATGATCGGCAATATTGAGATGCTGCAGCAGGTTGGCCAGTTCGTCGAGGAACAGCGCCGGTTGCCAGAAATCGGCGGGCTGCTGCGGGAGATGGGTTGAGCGTCCGTTGCCTAACTGATCGTAGTGGATCACCGCCCGCCCGCTGAGGGCGATATCGCGGAACGCATCAACATAATCATGCGTGCACCCCGGCCCGCCGTGGGCGATGACCAGCGGCGTGAGCCCGCTATCGATATCGCCGCAAACGCGAAACCAGGTTTGATAGCGCCGAAACGGGGCGTAACCTTCGCTGATGGTATACATGAATCATCTTTACCCTGCTAAGTGGACCGGCTTTCAGGGTAAAGGGTGGCAACCGCGGCTGAACACTAGCAAAAATGCTAGTTCTTAGCTGTCGAGCAGGCGGTAGTGCAGGGCGCGGACTACCGCCTGTACGCGGTTGCTGGCGCCGAGCTTTTTGGCCGCGGTATTAAGATGCAGCGTCACCGTCGCCACCGAGCGGTGCAGCTTGCGGGCGATCTCTTTAGCGGTAAGTCCTTCGGCGGACCACGCCAGGCATTCGCGCTCGCGGTTGCTTAGCTTCACATGGCGGCAGGTAAGCAGGGTGCTGTCAAACAGCGGAAACGCCGACTCCTGAAACTGGTGGGCGAGCAGCATCAGCTGCGCCAGGGTGGCGCTGATTTCCCGTTCCTGACGCTGGCCGGTATGGATGCCGGTGAGAGTGACGAAACTGCCGTTGGGGAGATGCAGGGGAACCGTCGCCCCGCAGGGCATATTATGTTCGCGCATATAGTCGGTGACCGCGGTGGCGTGATTGTTCAGCCTCCCGCGCAGCATGCTGTTGTCCGGTCGTTGATAGGACCAGACAAAAGGCGCGCAGCTTTCGAGCGCGCAGTGCTGCACCGGATCAAGCTGGTAATATCCGCGCTCGCACCATAGCTGGCGCATATCTTCCGGCACATTGCACGTTTTCAGCAGCGAAGGCGTAATCAGCTCCCCTTCCAGAGAACGCGGGACCGGCGTGTAGTCGTAAATGACCGCGTCAAATCCTAACTTCCGGGTGGCCTGAAAAAGTCCGCTGAATGCCTCATCCAGGCTAGCCGCCCGCGCGCTGCCGGGGCGTTCAAATTCCAGTCGCATATAACCCCCTTCATCTAAAACGAGACCTGCGACGGGCACGATTTGTGCAAATCCGTCAATAGTTAGCGCAAAAGGCATGCAATTCCGGTGCCGCACCGGCGCCGCGCAAAACTAGTATTTTTGCTAACTGTTCAGCCTCCGGCGTTGCCGTTAGCGTTAACGCAACGCCAGAACCGGGCCATCGACGATGAGGAGTACACCATGTGGAGCGAAATAGCGCCCGATCAGTACCATAACATTGCGGTGGAGGGATATAACGTCGTGGCCTATCAGTTTGGCGACGGCGAGGAGACCGTTCTCTGCCTCAACGGCGGGCCGGGGCTGCCCTGCGATTATCTGCGCGAAGCCCACTCCTGCCTGAAGCAGCACGGTTATCGGGTGATCGCTTTTGACCAGCTGGGTACCGGCAAGTCCGACCGGCCGGATGATGCCAGCCTGTGGACGATGGCACGCTACGTGCGTGAAGTGGAGACCGTGCGTCAGGCGCTGGGGCTCGGTCAGGTGCATCTGCTTGGTCACTCATGGGGCGGATGGCTGGCGATTGAAGTGGCGTTGCACCATCCTGGCGCAATTCGCTCGCTGATTCTGGAAAACACCGTCGCCGATATGCCGCATCTGGTGCAGGAGCTGAACCGTCTGCGCGGGGCGCTGGGGCCAGAAACCGTCGCGATGATGCAGCGCTACGAAGCGCTCGGCTGGTTGGATCATCCGGCCTATCAGGCGGCGATTACTCTGCTGAATTATCGCCACGTGTGCCGTCTCGACGTCTGGCCGGAGCCGGTTACCCGCTCGCTCGGCGACTGGAATATGGGGCCGTATACCACCATGCAGGGGCCGAACGAATTCCTCTATACCGGCAATTTAAAAAACTGGAACCGCAGCGCTGAGCTGGCGTCAATCCGCGCGCCCTGTCTGATCACCAGCGGCCAGCACGATGAGCTGACGCCCGCCTGCGCCCTGAAAATGAAGCAGGGCCTGGCGAACGCCGAAATAGCCATTTTTGCCAACAGCAGCCATATGCCATTTTACGAAGAGCCGCAGGCTTACTACCCGGTGCTGCTCGATTTTCTGGCGCGCCAGCGCGACGCGGGAGGCTGTTGATGCACCGTTACCGCTTTCTGCTTCTTCGCCCGCTACAGCTGCTGCCGGTTCTGCTGGGTATCAGCCTGATCACCTTCATGATGGTGCGCGCCATCCCCGGCGATCCGGCGCGTATTCTGCTCGGGGTGCGCAGCACGCCGGCGGCGCTGGCCCGCATCCGCGCGCAGTTTGGCCTCGACGAACCGCTGTGGGTTCAGTACGGCTATTTTCTGCGCAATCTGCTGCAGGGCGAGCTGGGTAAGTCAATTGTTTACCGGGTCGATACCCTGAAGCTGATTGCTTCGCGTCTGGAACCGACGCTGTGGCTGGTGCTCGGCAGCGTTCTGCTGGCGATAGCGTTGACGGTACCGCTGGCGGCGATGGCCGCACGCCAGCGCGGGCGCCTCGCCGATCGGCTGATTCGTCTGTTTACGACCGCCGGGCTCGGGTTTCCGGCGTTCTGGCTCGGCATCATGTTGATTCTGCTGTTCAGTATCGTGCTCGGCTGGTTTCCGGTCTCCGGCTACGGCAGCGATTTTGTAGACCAGCTGCACCATATGGTTCTGCCGTGCCTGACCGTGGCGCTGGCGCTGTCGGCGGTATTGATTCGCAACCTGCGCGCCAGCCTGCTGATGGAGATGAATAGCGACTATGTGGTGGCGGCCCGGGCGCGGGGACAGCAGGAAAGACGTATCTTCTGGCGGCACGTGCTGCCGAATTCTCTGGTGCCGACCATCAATCTGCTGGCGGTGAATATTGGCTGGTTCATCGGCAGTACGGTGGTTATCGAAAGCGTGTTTGCCATCCCCGGCCTCGGACAGCTGTTGGTTAAGGCGATTTTTAGCCGCGACTACATGGTGGTGCAGGGCGTGGTGATGGTCTTTGCCCTTGCTACCGTAGCGGTCAGCCTGCTGGCGGATATTCTGACCGTGGCCCTCGACCCGAGGATAAAACTATGAAGGCGATAGCGACGTTTTCCCGTCTGCGTCAGCGGGCTATCCCGCGTCAGCAGGCGCTCTACGCCGGGCTGGCGATCGTCGGACTATGGCTGCTGGTCGCCTGTCTGGCGCCGTGGATCGCGCCGTTCGATCCGATTGCCCAGGACGCCTCTTCCAGCCTGCTGCCGCCGGGCGGCGCGCATCTCTTCGGTACCGACAACTTTGGCCGCGACGTTTTTTCCCGCGTGCTGTGGGGCGCGCGGGTCGATCTCCAAATCTGCCTGCTGGGGGTGCTGTTCCCCTTTATGCTCGGTACCGCGCTGGGGGCGCTTGCCGGCTATTCTGGCGGCGTGGTCGATGCGCTGGTGATGCGGGTTATTGATATCGTGCTGGCCTTTCCGTTTCTGGTGCTGATGCTGGCAATCATCGCCATTCTCGGGCCGGGACTGAGCAGCTTTTACATCGCCATGGCGATGGTGGGCTGGGTCTCCTACGCCCGGCTGGTACGCGCTCAGGTACTGACGCTGAAACAGCGCGATTTTATTCTGGCGGCCCGCAGTCTGGGCTACGGCCATCTGCGGATTTTGTTCCGCCATCTGCTGCCGAACGCGCTAACCGGAGCGATCGTTTTTTCGATGTCCGACTGCGTACTGGTGCTGC
This sequence comes from Klebsiella grimontii, assembly GCF_900200035.1. Classification (GTDB taxonomy): domain Bacteria; phylum Pseudomonadota; class Gammaproteobacteria; order Enterobacterales; family Enterobacteriaceae; genus Klebsiella; species Klebsiella grimontii. Next base: position 13,175 of record NZ_FZTC01000022.1, on the reverse strand, counting down.
TGAACGGAGCCGCGGTGAGCTATCTCGGGCTCGGCGTGCAGCCGCCAACCGCCGAATGGGGCGTTATGGTGGCCGAAGGGCAGAGCTTTATCACTACCGCGTGGTGGATAACCACCTTTCCAGGGCTCGCCATCGTGCTGCTGGCGATGGGCTTTAGCCTGCTGGCCGATGGGCTCGGTGACAAGTTAGGAGGACGGGGATGAGTTTGCTGAAGGTGAATCGCCTGGCGGTCACGGGCGGCGAGGATATCGCGCTGGTCGATAACGTCTCATTCACGCTTGAAGCCGGGGAGATGCTGGGGCTGGTTGGCGAAAGCGGGTCGGGAAAAACCGTGACCTGCCGGGCGCTGATGCGCCTGCTGCCGGGGGACGGACTGCGGATTAGCGGCGGTGAGGTTGTGCTCGACGGCCGGGATATCTTACCCCTCAGCGAAGGGCAAATGTCGGCGGTGCGCGGGCGGGAAATCGGTATGATTTTCCAGAACCCGACCAGCCATCTCAATCCGGTGATGACCATTGGGGAGCAGATCGCGGAAAGCCGGCGCCTCCATTTTGCGGCAAACCGCCGTCAGGCGCGGGAAGATGCGCTGGCCCTGCTGCGCCAGGTCGGCATCCCGGACCCGCAGAATCGGCTCAATAGCTATCCGCACGAATTTTCCGGCGGTATGCGCCAGCGGGCGATGATCGCCGTCGCCCTCGCGTCGGAACCGCGGCTGCTGATTGCCGACGAACCGACGACCGCGCTGGACGTCACCGTGCAGATGCAGATTTTGCGCCTGCTCAGCGACCTGCGTGCCGAGCTGGGGCTGGCGGTCATTATGATCACCCACGATCTCGGGGTGGTGGCGCAAACCTGCGACCGGATCGCGGTGATGTACGGCGGCAGGCTCTGCGAGGTGGGCGACAAACGCGAAGTGCTCGCCGGGCCGCTGCACCCCTATACCCGCGGGCTTATTGATTGTCAGCCGGCCAGCGAAGGCGGACGGGGGAGGCTGACAATCATCGACGGCCAGCCGCCGAGCGCCGACCACTTTCCATCAGGCTGTCGCTTTCATCCGCGCTGCCGCCGCGCCGATGAGGCGTGCCTGCAGCCGCCGCCGCTGCATTACGGGCAGGATCGCCATAGCCACGCGGTGGCTTGTCATCACCGCTTACCCACGCTGACCCGACAGGAGGGATAATGGCTAACGCTCACTGGCCGCTGCTTGAGGCCGATAATCTTTGCGTCACCTTCCCGGTGTCGGGTGGTCTTTGGCAGCCGAAGCGGGTCGTGCACGCGGTGAACCAGGTCACGATGCAGATCTTTCCTGGCGAAACGCTCGGTCTGGTCGGCGAATCCGGCAGCGGCAAGAGCACGCTTGGCCGAGCGTTGTTACAGCTTGAACGGGTAGCCGATGGCGAGGTGCGGTTCGAGGGGCAGCGTATTACCCATGGCTTAACCAGCGATATCGCCCGTCTGCGCCAGCAAAGCGCGATGATTTTCCAGGATCCCTTTGCCTCGTTGAACCCGCGGCAGAGCGTGGGAGAGAGCATCGCCGAGGTGCTGCGCGTGCATCAAAAAGTGCCCCGCGGGCAGGAGGCGCTGCGGGTAGCGGAACTGCTCACCCTGGTGGGCCTGCGCCCGCAGCAGGCCAGCGCGAAACCGGCCCAGCTTAGCGGCGGCCAGTGCCAGCGCGTCGGTATTGCCAGAGCGCTGGCCATGGAGCCGCGGCTGATCGTGGCCGATGAGTGCGTCGCGGCGCTGGACGTCTCTATTCAGGGACAGATCGTCAACCTGCTGATGGATCTGCGGGAGAAGATGGGGCTGGCGATTCTGTTTATCGCTCACGATCTGGCGATTGTGCGGCGGCTCTGCGATCGGGTGGCGGTAATGTACCTTGGGCGGATTGTGGAAGAGGGGCCGGCAGAGGCGGTCTTCACCCGTCCGCTGCATCCCTATACCGCCGCGCTGGTCTCGGCGATCCCGGAAATCGACCCGGATAAACCCCTACCGAAAAATTTGCTGGGGGGCGAGCCGCCCAGTCCCGTTGCCGTTCCACAAGGCTGTGCATTTCATCCGCGCTGCCCTTATGCGCAGGTGCAGTGCCGCACCGGCGCACCACCACCAACCCGGCAGATTGCCGATCGCGCTTATGCCTGCGTGCTCAACCTCGCGGGCGATGAGACCGTTTTTCCTTTAACAGGGGGATCTTTTGATGAAGCACAGGCAAGTTAAATTACTGGCGGCGAGCGTTTTTCTGGCGCTTAGCGTGGTGAGCGAAATGGCCCAGGCGGCGGGGGTATTGACCATTGGCCGCCGGGAGGACAGCACCACGTTTGACCCGATAAAATCGGCGCAAAACGCGGATAACTGGGTCTTTTCCAACGTCTTTGACCCGCTGGTGCGGGTGGATAAGAGCGGGACGAAGCTGGAGCCGGGCGTGGCTGAGAGCTGGACGATTTCTCCGGATGGCAAGGTCTACACTTTTAAAATTCGCGACACGACCTTCTCTGACGGCACACCGCTAACCGCCAGCGATGCGGCGTTTAGCTTGATGCGTATCCGCGATGATGAAGGCTCGCTGTGGCGCGACTCCTATAGCATTATTGCCAAAGCGGAAGCCCCGGACCCGCGCACGCTGGTAGTGACGCTGAAATCGCCGTCAGCGCCGTTCTTGTCGCAGCTGGCCCTGCCGAACGCCTCGGTGATTTCGCAGAAGGCGATGAAAGCGGAAGGCGAAGAGGCGTTTGCCGAAAAACCCGTGGGCTCCGGCGCGTTTAGCGTGAAAGAGTGGCTGCGCGGGGAAAAGATCGTGCTGGTGAAGAACCCGCACTTCTGGCAGGCGAAAAACGTCAGCCTCGATGGCGTGGAGTGGTTAACCATTCCGGACGATAATACCCGCATGCTGAAGGTGCAGGCCGGCGAGCTCGACGCCGCGCTGACCGTGCCTTTCTCGCGCATTGCATCGTTACAAAAGGATGCCAATCTGAAGGTGGAACTGGACCCCTCCACGCGCGAGGACCATCTGCTGATCAACCATTCTCACGGCGCGCTGGGCAAGGTGGAGGTGCGCCAGGCGCTGGACTTCGCGATTGATAAAGACGCAATCGTGAAGACCGTGACCTTTGGCTACGGCCAGGTGGCCAACTCCTATATTCCCGCCGGGGCGCTTTACCACTACCAGGATAATCTTCGCCGGCCGTACGATCCGCAGAAGGCCAAAGCGATGCTGATAGCGGCGGGCGCTGCCGATCTGAAGCTGAACTACGTGGTCAACGCCGGGGATGAAGTCGATGAGCAGATTGCCATTTTGCTGCAACAGCAGCTGGCGAAAGCCGGGGTGACGGTGAATTTGCAAAAAGTCGACCCGAGCCAGAGCTGGGATATGCTGGTGGCCGGAGAGTACGATATTTCGGTGATGTACTGGACCAACGATATTCTTGACCCCGATCAGAAAACCACCTTCGTGCTGGGTCACGATGCCAATATGAACTATATGACCCGCTATCATAACGAGCAGGTAAAAGCGCTGGTGGCTGCCGCGCGCGTCGAAATGGACGGTAAAAAGCGCGAGCAGATGTATATCGACCTGCAAAAAATGGCCAAGGCCGACGTGAACTGGGTCGATCTGTATTACAGCCCGTACCGCAACGTCAGCCGCAAAAATATCGACGGTTTTTATCAGAATCCGCTGGGACGTTTCTTCCTGGAGGATACCGTAAAACGCTAGTGCCTCTTTGCGCCGGTTGTCCTCTGACGCCGGCGCCTTTTTCATCTTTCCGGCGGCGCGACGCGGTTTGATGCATATCAACGAGCACATTAACTTTTACTATAAAAACTAAAAAAGAGTTGTAACCCCGCGTGCTTTTATTCAATTTATGTGGTGAATGTTTAATGTATTCCAATAAATAAAGCATATATACATTAAAAAACAACACGTTAAATAAATCAGGGGTTAATTTTTGTGGCAAGTGCAAACAAACTCACGCTGTTCATCGTCATCTTCATGCTGCTGGGGATCCTCTCCGGCGCGGCCATCCACGCTTACGCCGGGCAAACGACCATTACCGCATGGTCGGAAAACATTACGCTGCTAACCGATGTGTTCCTGCGCCTGATTAAAATGGTGATAGCGCCATTAGTCTTCAGTACCCTGACGGTCGGCATTATGCGCCTTGGCGAAACGGCGACTATTGGCCGGGTCGGCGGTAAAGCCATGGTGTGGTTTATTACCTCGTCAATTCTCTCCATTCTGGTCGGGCTGGTGATCGTCACCCTTGAGCATCCCGGCGCCGGTCTGAACCTGGCGATCCCGAAAGAGTCCGTGGATACCGGGCTGGCGGTGAGCGGGATGAGCCTGAAAGGCTTTCTGACCCATACCATCCCGACCAGCATTACCGAAGCGATGGCCAGCAACGAGATTCTGCAAATCGTGGTGTTCTCGATGTTCTTCGGTATTGCCGGGGCGTCGCTGGGGGAGAAATTCAATGCTCCGCTGGTGGCGGCGCTCAACGTGGTTTCCCACATTATGCTGAAGGTGACCGGGTACGTGATGTACGTCGCGCCGCTGGCGATTTTCGCCGCTATCTCTTCGGTTATCGCCTCGCAGGGGCTGGGGATCCTGCTTAACTACGCCTCGTTTATCGGCGGATACTATGTCGCGATCCTGCTGACCAGCGCGGTGCTGCTGGCGGTGGGGTATATGGTGCTCAAAAAAGAGGTTTTTCGCCTGCTGAATATGCTGAAAGACCCGGTGCTGGTGGCGTTCACCACCAGCAGTTCCGAAGCGGCCTATCCGAAGACCCTGGAGCGCCTGGTGGAATTTGGCTGTTCGCGAAATATCGCGTCGTTTGTGCTGCCCATCGGCTACTCCTTTAACCTGGTCGGCTCAATGGTGTACTGCTCTTTTGCCGCCATGTTCATCGCTCAGGCCTATAATGTTCAGCTGAGCTTTAGCGAAATTACCGTGATGATGCTGACGCTGATGCTGGCCTCGAAAGGGATTGCCGGGGTACCGCGTTCGGCGCTGGTGGTGCTGGCCGCGACCATCCCGAGCTTCAATATTCCGGTGGCGGGTATTTTGCTGCTGATGGGCATTGACCATTTCCTCGATATGGGGCGCTCAGCGATTAACGTGCTGGGTAATGGGATTGCGACGGCGATGCTGTCAAAAAATGAAGGTCAACTGCAGGAAGAGGTCCCGGAGGCTGAAGCCGCGCCTCAGCAGGCCGAAGCCTGATCGTCGCGCGCCCTCTCTGACGGGGGCGCGTTCCGCAGAGAAAAAGAGGCCCCTAACAGGCACGCAAGGGGCAATGTGACGAAGTAACAGATTCCTCGATAAAGACGTTGTTCTTATTATATAAAAATACGCTCCGGTATTTTCACATTGAGGAACCGGGTAATGGTACCCGCAGCCTGTTACCCCTGAGTAGATGTTTTTGAGGTTACCGATCTTTTTCGGAATCCCGTCGCTAACAAGCCGTCAAATTCCTAATTTTAACGTACAGAATGCGCTCACCGGCGGGCACAGCGCGAGTTTACCAGCGCTCTTTTAACAAGTTAATGAACTGAAAAAAGTCATGATTGTTATTAAGACGGTATTTTTCCATGATTTTGCTTTTGTGCCAGGTGATGGTTTTGGGGGTGACTTTGTTGAGGGCGGAAATTTTAATGATATCAAAGCCATCGATGATGCCGGTGGCGACGGCAGCCTGCGATTTGGAGAGCATTTTATGCGGGCAATGGGTGCAAACGAGCGTGGAGTTGCTGCTCTGCGCGTCGGGGAGAATTTCGCTCCTTTTTAGCTCCTGGGCAATAATTTCGAACATCTCATCGATATTGACCGATTTGATAGAAACAAAGATAACGCCCTTGAGACAGTTAACGATCAGCTCTTTTTCCGGCAGCTTGTCATAGCTGTGCAGGATAATCACCGAACTGTTTTTTTTACGGTTCTTTATGCTGGTATTGCACAGATAGATCTCGCCGGGGAGAACTTCAGCGATGATGATATCTTTATCTAAAAAATCATTATGCTTATAAGAAAAAGCGACTTTAAGATTCCCGCTGCGGCTGATGAGCTCATTGACGACGGAAACCAATGATTCTCTGAGAAAGGTATTTCTGGTGTTGATGGCGATGTTTACTTTTTTCATGGCGTTATTTCCCTGATATATCAACATAACGCCATGTTGTGATCAATCCTCCGGGCGTATGCGGTGATTGTTGCTATGCAGATTTCGTTATTATTAATGTGACTTTAGTTATTTTCTGCGCGTAGAGTTCTTTGCTGAAAACGGAAATTTCTGTTTTCGCCTGTCGCGGATATACGACACAAGACTATAAACAGATACGCAAAGGCAAAATATGCACAGCAATAAGGCTAACCATGTTTGCATGGCCATAATTGAGATCCTTTAACTTAATTTTTGGTGTTAAAAATGTACCTCGCAGGCACGTGAATATTTTTATACTCTTCGTTAAACCGTGCTCGCGATGCGCGGACGAAATGCGCATGACAAGCGGCCTGCATTCGGCTCGCGCTGAATTCAGCAATAGCCTGATAGCTCAGGTCGCTTTGGGTCGAAACGCTCACGACGCCCGGTCAATGTAAGAAAATTCTTAATGTGCTGTCAGTCTCATTTCTCTCATTCCTCTCAAAAACTGAAAAAAATTAACAAGAAACGCCAGGCTGAAAACATATTCGCCATGACCCCGCGCGGATGGCGGAACGGTGGCCGGCGGCGTCGCCGCTGCCGGCTGGGGAAAGGTCAGGAGAGAAACGCCAGCCCTTTGCCAAAAATCGCGCGAATCGGCAGGGTGATGCCCTGTAGGCGGGCCTTGTGGCGCAGGCGGCTGATCACCACGTCGATGCGGTGCAGTTCCGGCTCGCCCTCATCGGTAAACAGCGAAGTGTGCAGGTCAACTTTGCTGCACACTTCATTGCGATTACGCATTAAGACTTCCAGCAGCCGGTACTCTTGCTGCGTTAGCGGCAGGATCCGCCCCGATGGCGCCACCAGGCGCTCGCTCTGGAGAATCCAGTGGGAAGGGGCTGATCGCTCCGCTGATGGCGCCGGATTGACGCCTTCCGCCGGTTGTTGCTGGCGAAGCCGGGAGCCCAGCGCGTGGATACTCTCCGCGAGGTCGGAAAAGTTGACCGGCTTGATGAGATAGAGGTCGGCGCCGGCGTTTAAGGCCTGGAGCCGATCCTGCTCATGCCCTCTGGCGGTAATGACGACCAGGCCGAACTGGCCAATCTCGTGCAGATAGTCCAGCACGCTAAACCCGTCTTCGCCCGGCAGGCCAATATCGATAAGTACGATATCAACCGGATCGCGATGCAGCTGCCGCCAGAAGGCCTCGGCGCTGCCGACGCCCCAGGCGTCAAAGCCGCGATGGCGCAGAAAAGCCAGCAGCTCGTCGAGTAGATCTGCGCTATCTTCAATGATAGCTACGCGTAGTGTCATGGTTTGTCCTTCTGCTGTCCCGTCAGCGGGAGAGTGAGCGCAAATTCGCATCCGGCTGAGCTATTTTCTGCCAGCCACAGGCCCCCGCCGTGGGCCTGGATGATTTGTCGGGCGACGTACAGCCCAAGACCGGTCCCGGCCGGCGTTGTGGTGTGCGTTTCGCCGCGTCGGTAGCGCTCGTAAATATGCTCGACCTGTTCCGGCGGGATGCCGGGACCGCGATCGCCAATGCGTAATTCAACGTGCTTTTCCTGCTGATAAATCTCGATTCTTATTTCGCCTGCTGCAGCATATTTAACCGCGTTATCGAGCAGGTTGGCGATCGCAATACACAGCAGCCCGCTATCAATAAACAGCACCGGCGAAGGGGATTGCGGGCCGACAGTTTGCCCCTCAAGGGTGACATTCAAATAATGATTAAGCGAAAGATCCACGACGGTCGCCGCCATATGGATGACCGGCAGCAGTTCGGCATCCTGCTTGTCGGCGTGCAGGTCTCGGGAGGAGAGGCGGGCGTCGGCCAGGCAATTATCGGTAAGCTGCACCAGGCGGGTTGTCGCGCGCTGCATGCGGTCGAGGCGCAAGCTCTGGGTGACGGTTGCGGGACTCAGGCGCTGGTTTTCCAGCGCCGCCTGGAGGATCGCCAGCGGCGTTCTGAACTCATGCGCCACCATTCCCATAAACTGGCGCTGGTGGAAGCTGGCCTCGCGTTCAATCTGCAGTTCCCGCGCCAGCTGCTGCTTGCGCACCAGGGTACGGTTTTCCGCCCGCACCCGCAGTACCGCGATGATCAGGACGGTGACGATATGGATAATCAGCGCGTACTGCCAGGTGGAATAAACCATGTTATGAAACGGAATGACGCCGTGGATAGAGAGCAGCGCCAGCCCGGCGGAGACGACGTATACCGGCGGCAGCAGCCCCAACAGCAGGGTGTTGATATCAACCGCTTTGCGCCGCCACAGCATCCATGAGGTGATCAACAGAATCGGCGCGGCGATGAAGAATATCCCCGCTTCAATCTGCATCGCCTGGCCGTAAAACCCTAGCGGGATACTGATCTGCAGAACAATGTTTAAGGCGATCGCCGCCAGCAGCAGTTGATGCAGCCGCGGCATGTTTTTCTTCAAATCGAAAACTTCGCTATGCAACCACAGCGCGGTGGCGTAGCTCACCAGCGACAGGCAGCTAATCATGTAATCCTGCACCGGCAGCAGGGCGTCGCCAAAGAGCCATTCCGGGTAGCCATGAAGGGCCGCGACGAGCGGATAGTTGAGCGAGAACAGGCAGATCCCCCACAGCAGGCGTCGGCGCAGCGCGACGGCAAGCCACAGGGCGATACCGCTGGCAATCACCGCCAGGCCAAAATAGAAACTCCAGAAGGCGGTATCGAGGGTGGCCGAACGCACGAACTCCTGCGGCGACGAGAGCGTCGCCAGCAGGATCAGGGTGCTGGTGCTCTGGAGACGGAAGACCATCTCGTAGCCAGCCGCCGTGGACGGGGGCGGTAAAATCAGCACGCTTTCGCGGTAGTCGAGATCGTTATCGCGGGCGGAAGCGTGGTCGCCAAACTCTTTTTGTTTCCAGGGGGCATCGCTGCCGCAGGGGCGATAAAATACGCTCAAGCGATCGACAAACGACGGACCGAGCTGCAGCCAGCGCTGCTCGCCTGCAAACCAGGCCGCCGGGAGCGAAGTACGTAGCCAGTAGGTCTTTGACGAATAACCGAACGACGGGATAAGCGGCGCCGTTTTTAGCGCCTCCTGTGGCAGCGAAAGAAAGGCGTCGAGGGGCATCGTGTCGCTGGCGTCGGCGTACCAGTAGACCGGGATATCGATACCCAACTGGCGGACTTCCGCGCGCGCCGGCGCCCACCACTGCAGGGAAATAATGACGCCGCACATTGCCCAGAAATACGCGCTGTGGCTCCTGCGAATAAGATCAAAAAAAGCGCACGAACGATTCAATCACGCCCCCTTGCGGCATGGATTAATAAATCAGTACGGTATAAACGAACAGGGACTCTGCTACTGGCACAGATAACCCTCCGCCATTCGGGAAATATACGTGTAGGGCTGGACAACGCAGCATTCTGCTGGTGCCGAAGATATTATTCCAGCGTTATCTACGCGCCGGGGAACTGGCCAGACCTGCTGTAAGAAGATCCTTAATCAAAGTTAACGTATGGGGGAGATGCATAATAAGCAAGCGGAAAGTTCAGTCACGACATACGGATTTACGATGTTATGCCATGAATTCACGCGATAGTTATATAAAAAGTGGCAATAAATTATTTAATCAGCGCATATAAAACCCGATAGTTATATTAAACGTTAATTACCGTTGTTATTGATGGCCGGATAACGGCGGCACATCGCCCACCTCATCAAACGAAGTTGGGTACGGTCCGAAGGTTTGTAGACGGCCAGGGGATGACAATGATTAGCATGGCGTTAACATTCCCGGCCCCTGTTTTAAGGCGATGGATTTTAACTATTTGAAATGAAATGGATTAATTGTTTGTTTTTTGTCGTAAATGTTAACAGCAGATGCAAAAGCCAAAAATACCCGTATAATCATTGTCCCTTTTCCTGTCTTAAGTTTAAGCTGGAGGCACAATGGAGCTCAGTCGCAGGCAGTTCTTTCGCATCTGCGCGGGTGGTATGGCAGGGACGACCGTAGCATCGCTTGGTTTTCTTCCCTCGTTTTCCGCTCACGCAGAGACGCGTCAATATAAACTCTTAAAAGCTAAAGAAACCCGTAATAACTGCACCTACTGTTCAGTCGGCTGCGGGATCCTCATGTACAGCTTCGGAGATAACGCCAAAAACGTGCGTGAACGCATTTATCACGTCGAAGGCGACCCCGATCATCCCGTGAGCCGCGGATCGCTGTGCCCAAAAGGCGCAGGCGTACTGGACTATATTCACAGCGATAACCGTTTACGCTATCCGGAGTACCGCGCGCCGGGCTCGGACAAGTGGACGCGTATGAGCTGGGATGAGGCCATCGATCGTATCGCGCGATTGATGAAAGATGATCGCGACGCCAACTTTATCGAAAAGAATGCCCAGGGCGTCACCGTCAACCGCTGGACCTCAACCAGCATGCTGTGCTCTTCGGCGGCGAGCAATGAAACCGGGATCCTTGACGGTAAATTTACCCGCGCGCTGGGGATGGTATCGATTGACTGCCAGGCGCGCCTTTGCCATGGCCCGACGGTATCGGCGCTGGCGCCAACCTTTGGTCGTGGGGCGATGACCAACAACTGGGTGGATATTAAAAACGCCAACGTGGTGCTGATTATGGGCGGCAACGCGGCGGAAGCGCATCCGGTAGGGTTCAAATGGGTTATCGAAGCCAAAATTAAAAATAATGCGACGGTGATCGTCGTTGATCCGCGCTTTAACCGCAGCGCGGCGGTGGCTGACCTGTACGCGCCCATTCGCGCCGGCTCCGACAGCGCTTTCCTGCTCGGCGCGATCCGCTATCTTATCGAACACGATCGGATACAGCATGAGTACGTGCGTCACTACACCAACGCCAGCATGATCGTGCGGGAAGATTATGATTTCGACGAGGGGCTGTTTAGCGGTTTTGATCCGCAGAAGCGTCAGTACGATAAAACCAGCTGGAACTATGAACTCGACGCGAACGGCCTCGCCAGGCGCGATGATACGTGGAACCATCCGCGCTGCGTCTGGAATCTATTGAAGCAGCACGTTGAGCGCTATACGCCAGAGCTGGTCAACCGCCTGTGCGGCACCTCGTTACACGATTTTCAGCGCATTTGCGAACTGTTAGCCAGCACCAGCGCTGCGAATCGAACCGCGACAATCCTGTATGCCCTCGGCTGGACCCACCACACCACCGGAGCGCAGACCATCCGCGCGGCCGCGATGCTGCAGCTGCTGCTGGGCAATATCGGCATGGCCGGCGGCGGCGTTAACGCGCTGCGCGGGCACTCCAATATTCAGGGCTATACCGACCTGGGGCTGCTTTCGACTAATCTGCCGGGATATATGCCGCTACCGTCGGAAAAACAGGTTGATTATCAGAGCTATATTTCACAAATCACCCCCGCGGCGCTGGGCGTGAACGAAGTGAACTACTGGCAAAATACGCCGAAGTTTTTCGTCAGCATGATGAAAAGCTTCTGGGGCGATGCCGCAACCGCGGAAAACAGCTGGGGCTATGACTGGCTGCCGAAATGGGATCGTTTATACGATGTCATGACCCAGGCCGAGCTAATGGCCCAGGGCAAAATCAACGGCTACGTGGTACAGGGATTTAACCCGCTGGCGGCGTTCCCGGATAAAAACAAATCCGCCCGCGCGCTGGCGAAGCTCAAATATCTGGTGGTGATCGATCCGCTGGTGACCGAGTCGTCGAATTTCTGGCAGAACCACGGCGAAATGAACGACGTGCGTCCTGCAGATATCCAGACCGAAGTCTTCCGCCTGCCGTCCTCCTGCTTCGCCGAAGAGAACGGTTCGATCGCCAACTCGGGCCGCTGGCTACAGTGGCACTGGGCGGCGGCCGAACCGCCGGGCGAAGCGCTCCACGATGGCAAAATTCTCGGACGCCTGTTTATGCGCCTGCGCGATCTGTATCGGCAAGAGGGCGGCGCAAACCCGGCGCCGGTGCTGAATATGTCCTGGGATTATCACGATCCCCTCGACCCGCAGCCGGAAGAGGTCGCCAGGGAGGCCAACGGCAAGGCGCTGCGCGATATCGTTGACGAGCAGGGCCGGGTAGTTGTCAAAAAAGGCCAGCAGCTGAGCAGCTTCGCGCAGCTAAAAGATGACGGTTCAACCAGCAGCTACTGCTGGGTTTACTGCGGCTGCTGGACCGAGCAGGGCAATCAGATGGCGAACCGCGATAATAGCGACCCGTATGGTTTAGGCTGTACGCCCGGCTGGGCATGGTCCTGGCCGGCGAACCGCCGCATCCTCTACAACCGCGCCTCCGCGGACCCGGCGGGTAAACCCTGGGATCCGCAGCGCTCGCTGCTGAACTGGGACGGCAAACGCTGGACCGGTATGGACGTCGCCGACTATAGCCAGGCGGCGCCGAACACCAACGTCGGGCCGTTTATCATGAATCCGGAAGGCGTGGCGCGCCTGTTCTCGCTGGACAAACTAAACGATGGCCCGTTCCCGGAACACTATGAGCCTGTCGAATCGCCGATTGGCACCAACCCACTGCACCCGAAGGTGGTCTCCAGCCCGGTAGCGCGCATCTATCACGATGACCTGGCGAATATGGGCAAAGCGGATGAGTTCCCCTACGTGGCGACAACCTACTCGATCACCGAACTGTTCCGTCACTGGACCAAGCATGCGCGGCTGAACGCCATCGTTCAGCCCGAGCAGTTTGTTGAAATTGGCGAGGCGTTGGCGAAGGAGAAGGGCATCGTCGCGGGGGACACGGTAAAAGTGATGTCGAAGCGCGGGTTTATTAAAGCCAAAGCGGTAGTGACTAAGCGAATACAGGCGCTGACTATTGATGGCCGTACGGTGAATACCATCGGTATTCCGTGCCACTGGGGTTTTGAGGGGGCGACGCGGAAAGGATTCCTGGCCAATACGCTGACGCCATCGGTGGGGGACGCGAACTCGCAGACGCCTGAATATAAAGCTTTCCTCGTGAACGTGGAAAAGGCGTAACGGAGACGAATTATGGCTTATCAATCGCAAGACATTGTCCGTCGTTCCGCGACTAACG
>NZ_FZTC01000005.1 GCF_900200035.1 Klebsiella grimontii | reverse complement strand
GGAAAAGGCGTATCGGAGACGCATTATGGCTTATCAATCGCAAGACATGGTCCGTCGTTCCGCGACTAACGGCTTCACCCCCGCGCCCCGCGCGCGGGACCACCAGGAAGAGGTGGCGAAGCTTATCGACGTCACCACCTGTATCGGCTGTAAAGCCTGTCAGGTGGCCTGTTCCGAGTGGAACGACATCCGGGATGAAGTCGGTCACAACGTCGGGGTGTACGATAACCCCGCCGACCTGACCGCCAAATCCTGGACCGTGATGCGCTTCTCGGAAGTGGAGCAGAACGACAAACTGGAGTGGCTCATCCGCAAGGATGGCTGTATGCACTGCGCCGACCCGGGCTGCCTGAAGGCCTGCCCGGCGGAAGGGGCGATCATTCAGTACGCCAACGGCATCGTCGACTTCCAGTCCGAGCAGTGCATCGGCTGCGGCTACTGCATCGCCGGCTGCCCGTTCAACGTGCCGCGTCTGAACCCGGAAGATAACCGCGTCTACAAATGTACGCTGTGCGTCGACCGCGTTAACGTTGGCCAGGAGCCGGCGTGCGTGAAAACCTGCCCGACCGGCGCTATCCACTTCGGCTCCAAAGAGGAGATGAAAACGCTGGC
>NZ_FZTC01000008.1 GCF_900200035.1 Klebsiella grimontii | reverse complement strand
GTGATTCACATCTGCCGTGTCGATGGAGGCGCATTATAGGGAGTTCCCGAGCATCCGCAATAGTAAAATTGCAGAAAAATGACTGACTGCTGCATTCCCCAGCAAAACCCCGCTTTATACCCAGTTACGCACAGAATTATCCACAGATGACGAAAGGTGCCCCCTTATAAAGGCCCTCTCTCTTCTCTATATAAGGTCTATATAAGGCGCGATCCGGGGGTAAAAAGAGAAAGATAAAAATTCGCGAGCGTTGCGCAAACGTTTTCGTTACAATGCCGCGCTATAACAAGGATGCCCGGTTGGGTGCGTTAGGTGAGTTTTTAGGCAAAAACTCACCTAACGCTCTCTGTAATATTCAAATCCTGGGGATTTAATACCATGCAACAACGTCGTCCAGTCCGCCGCGCCCTGCTCAGTGTTTCTGACAAGGCCGGTATCGTCGAATTCGCGCAGGCGCTTTCCGCTCGTGGTGTCGAGCTACTCTCTACGGGTGGTACCGCACGCCTGCTGGCTGAGAAAGGTCTGCCGGTGACCGAAGTCTCTGACTACACCGGTTTCCCGGAAATGATGGACGGACGCGTGAAGACTCTGCATCCGAAAGTTCACGGCGGCATTCTCGGCCGCCGCGGCCAGGATGACGGCATTATGCAACAACACGGTATCGCGCCTATTGATATGGTGGTTGTTAACCTGTATCCGTTTGCTCAAACCGTGGCCCGCGAGGATTGCTCGCTGGAAGACGCGGTCGAGAACATTGATATCGGCGGCCCAACCATGGTTCGCTCGGCGGCGAAGAACCATAAAGATGTCGCCATTGTGGTGAAGAGCAGCGACTACGATGCCATTATTCAAGAGATGGATGCCAACAAAGGTTCCTTAACTCTCGATACCCGCTTCGATCTCGCCATTAAAGCATTCGAACACACCGCCGCCTACGACAGCATGATTGCCAACTACTTCGGCAGCATGGTTCCGGCCTATCACGGCGAGAGCAAAGAAGCCGCTGGCCGCTTCCCGCGCACCCTGAACCTGAACTTCATTAAGAAGCAGGATATGCGTTACGGTGAAAACAGCCACCAGCAGGCAGCCTTCTATATAGAAGAAGAAATCAAAGAAGCTTCCGTGGCGACCGCGCAGCAGGTTCAGGGTAAAGCCCTCTCCTATAACAACATCGCCGATACCGATGCGGCGCTGGAGTGCGTGAAAGAGTTTAGCGAGCCGGCCTGCGTTATCGTGAAGCACGCTAACCCGTGCGGCGTGGCGGTAAGCACCTCCCTTCTTGACGCCTACGACCGCGCGTATAAAACCGACCCGACCTCTGCCTTCGGCGGTATTATCGCCTTTAACCGCGAACTGGATGCCGAAACCGCGCAGGCCATCATCTCCCGCCAGTTTGTTGAAGTGATCATCGCGCCGACCGCGACGGAAGAAGCCCTGAAAATCACGGCGGCTAAACAGAACGTCCGCGTCCTGACCTGCGGTCAGTGGACGCAGCGCGTGCCGGGCCTGGACTTCAAACGCGTTAACGGCGGCCTGCTGGTTCAGGACCGCGACTTGGGTATGGTGACGGAAGGCGAACTGCGCGTGGTTTCCAAACGCCAGCCGACCGAGCAAGAGCTGCGTGACGCGCTGTTCTGCTGGAAAGTGGCGAAGTTCGTGAAGTCCAATGCCATCGTGTATGCCAAGGAGAACATGACCATCGGAATAGGCGCAGGCCAGATGAGCCGCGTTTACTCGGCCAAAATCGCCGGGATTAAAGCCGGTGATGAAGGTCTGGAAGTGAAAGGTTCGGCTATGGCCTCCGACGCCTTCTTCCCGTTCCGCGACGGTATTGATGCCGCCGCTGCCGTTGGCGTGAGCTGCGTCATTCAGCCTGGCGGTTCTATTCGCGACGAAGAGGTGATTGCCGCCGCCGATGAGCACGGCATCGCGATGATCTTCACCGATATGCGCCACTTCCGCCATTAATTTACGGAGCAGACGATGAAAGTATTAGTTATTGGCAACGGCGGGCGCGAGCACGCGCTGGCCTGGAAGGCCGCACAGTCACCGCTGGTTGATACCGTTTTTGTCGCCCCGGGTAACGCCGGTACCGCCCTGGAACCGGCGCTGCAGAACGTGGCTATCGGCGTCACCGATATTCCGGCGCTGCTGAGCTTTGCCCAGAACGAGAAGATTGACCTGACCATCGTTGGTCCGGAAGCGCCGCTGGTGATTGGCGTGGTAGATGCGTTCCGCGCCGCTGGGCTGAAAATCTTCGGTCCAACCGAAGGCGCAGCGCAGCTGGAAGGTTCCAAAGCCTTCACTAAAGATTTTCTCGCCCGTCATAAAATTCCGACGGCGGAGTATCAGAACTTTACAGAAATTGAGCCCGCTCTGGCGTACCTGCGTGAGAAAGGCGCGCCGATCGTCATTAAGGCCGACGGCCTGGCCGCTGGCAAGGGTGTGATTGTTGCCATGACGCAGGAAGAAGCGGAAGCCGCCGTTCACGACATGCTGGCAGGTAACGCCTTTGGCGACGCCGGACACCGCATCGTCATCGAAGAGTTTCTCGACGGCGAAGAAGCAAGCTTTATCGTGATGGTCGACGGCGAGCACGTCCTGCCGATGGCCACCAGCCAGGATCACAAACGCGTGGGCAATGGCGATACCGGCCCGAACACCGGCGGTATGGGCGCTTACTCTCCGGCACCGGTGGTAACCGATGAGGTTCACCAGCGCACCATGGAACGCATTATCTGGCCAACCGTTAAAGGTATGGCCGCGGAAGGGAACACCTACACCGGTTTCCTCTACGCGGGCCTGATGATCGACAAACAGGGTAATCCGAAGGTTATTGAGTTCAACTGCCGCTTTGGCGATCCGGAAACCCAGCCGATCATGCTGCGCATGAAATCGGATCTGGTGGATCTGTGCCTCGCCGCCTGCGACGGTAAGCTGAATGAGAAAACCTCCGAGTGGGACGAGCGCGCCTCGCTGGGCGTTGTAATCGCCGCCGGTGGCTATCCGGGCAACTACAGCACCGGCGATGAGATCCACGGCCTGCCGCTGGAAGAAGCGGCTGACGGTAAGGTCTTCCACGCCGGAACCAAACTTGCTGACGACGATCGCGTATTGACCAGCGGCGGTCGGGTGCTGTGCGCTACCGCGCTGGGCCGCACCGTCGCTGAAGCGCAAAAGCACGCTTACGCCCTGATGAGCGATATCAGCTGGGACGGCAGCTTTAGCCGTAACGACATCGGCTGGCGCGCTATCGAACGTGAGCAAAACCGCTAACGGCTGAGCTTTGCCAGCAGCGTTTTGCGCGTAATGCCTAACCGACGGGCGGCTTCAGTTTTGTTGCCGCCCGTTCTTTCAAGTGCCGCCAGAATCGCTTCTTTCTCCACCTCCACCAGCGGCTGAATACTATCATCGCCGTGCGGCGCGTCCGCAACCGGCGTACCGGTAATCGCCAGCGGCAGCTCGCGTTCGGAGATGTACTCGCCGGTCAGCAGGACCACCGCCCGCTCCACCGCATTTTCCAGCTCGCGAATATTGCCCGGCCAGGCGTAGTGAATCAGCAAGTCCATCGCCTGTGGCGTAAATCCCTGTACCGCTTTGCGGTTACGCTCGGCATACCGTTGCAGGAAATAGCGCGCCAGCTGGGGGATATCCTCCCTGCGATGACGCAGCGGCGGCATGTCGATAGTCACGACGTTCAAACGGTAGTAGAGATCCTGGCGAAAACGTCCGGCGCTGACCTCTTCGGCTAAATCCCGATGGGTGGCGGCAATCAGCCGTACGTCAACCGAAAGGGTCTGGTTGCTGCCCACGCGCTGCACTTCGCGCTCCTGAATCGCCCGCAGCAGGCGCACCTGCATCAACGGCGAAATGTCGCCTATCTCATCAAGGAACAGCGTACCGCCGTCCGCTTCAACGAAGCGCCCTTCTCGCCGTTTGTCCGCACCGGTAAACGCGCCCTTCTCATGGCCAAACAGCTCCGACTCCAGCAACGACTCGTTGAGCGCCGCACAGTTGAGGATCACCAGCGGCCTGCGGCTGCGAGCGCTGCTGGCGTGCAGCGCTCGCGCGACCAGCTCTTTCCCTGTGCCCGACTCGCCGTGAATTAATACCGTCGCATCGGAGGGCGCAACCAGGGTGATATTGTTCAGCAACGCCCGCATCGCCGGGCTATCCCCCACCATACCAAACTGGGCGGCGGGGGTCTCTGTGACGGGAGACTCGCTTAGCCGGGTGTGGGCCAACGCCTCGGATAGCGTCAGCTGCAGCTTGTCAAAGTCCAGCGGCTTAATAAGGTAGTCCAGCGCACCGGATTTCAGCGCCTCTACAGCGGTATCAACGCTGGAGTACGCGGTCATGATCAGAACGGGAATCGACGGATTGAAGGTTTTGATCTCTTTTAGCGTTTCGATGCCGTCCATCTCCGCCATGCGAATATCGCAAAGCACCAGATCAAAGACCTTCTCGCGCACCTTTTCCAGCGCCTGTAAGCCGTTGTTGGCCAGCGCAACCCGATAACCCCAGCCCCGCAACAGCGCCTGTAAGATAGTGCAGTGGCTAATGTCATCGTCCACCACCAGAATATCGACCTGCTCGCCACTCATCCTTGTTCATCCTTCTGTTGCCCATTAACCGGCAAATAGAACGTAAATAGCGCGCCCTTGCCGGGGGCGCTCTCGGCGTCAATTGTCCCGCCGTGCTGCTCAACGATGTTCTGCACCACCGCCAGGCCCAGCCCGGTGCCGTCGGCCTTGGTACTAAAGTACGGTGTGAAAATGGCCTGTAGCTGTTCCGCCGTCATTCCCTTGCCGCTGTCAGCAACGCTCACCTTGACTCGCCCATCGCCGCACTCCCTCACCGCCACCGTAATCACGCCCTCGCGGCCAATGGCATGGACAGCATTGAGATAAAGGTTAAGCAGCACCTGTTTCAAACGATCCGGATCGGCCTGGATGCGGCATAGCGCGGGCTGCGCGGTAAACGTCAGAGATATTGCCCGGCTGGCGGCATCCTGGCTAACCAGTTGAAGCGAATGCGTGATCACTTCATTTAAATCAACCGATTGATATTTTAAATGCGCCGGACGCACCAGTTCCAGCAGCTCGCTGACGACCCTGTTCAGGCGATCGGCTTCTCTGGCCATCACCAGAGCCAGCTGATGCGCTTCACCATCGGCTGGGGTTCGCTCGGCGAAATACTTGGCCAGCCCTTTTATGGATGATAGCGGGTTGCGGATTTCATGGGCGACCCCCGCGGCCAGATGACCGAGCGCCACCAGCTTTTCTTTTCGCGCCGTCGCCTCCTGCAGCTGCTTGCGTGAACGCTGATAGCGGCAGAACCAGAACTGCGCCAGCACCGTTGCTGCCATCACCACGCCTGCCGCGCAGAGCATAATGACCATATTGCGCAGGCCACGAGCATGGTCGGCATCCAGCTCGCGGGTATCAAAGGCAATAAAAATGACCTGGGGCGCCTGATTACGCAGATCGGCAGATTCGCGACGCATCATCATGCGCATATGATGCCCGCCGCCGTTAAGCGGGCGAAACTGACGATAAATCTCCAGCGCCGGCTCCGGTTGTTCGAGGCGGCGCCAGCGCTCCTCGCTACCGATATTCAGCTCCCGCAGGGTGCTGGCAGGATAGAGCGACTCACCGACCCGCCGCGGGTCGCTATGGGCGATAATTTTACCGTTCTCATCCGTCACTGCGAACCACAGCACGCCAGGCTGCCAGGCCATCTCCTCCAGCAGCGTCTGCAGCTGGGAATGATGCATGCGCATTCCCATTCCGACCCGGGTTCCGGACTCAAGAGCGCGAATCAGCACGCTGCCTTTTTCCTGGATAGTCTGGCGTGCGGCTTCATTTTCACGGCCATAGTCACGCACGATTAACGCGGAAAACAGGCATACCAGCAGCAAGATAAGGCCGGTTAACAACCAGCTCAGCCCAACGGCGACGGAATCCTTAGACAACCGCATCACGTTCATGACAACTCCCTTTCCTCAGACACCGCATAGCCCAGCAGAAATCATGCCACTATTCCGTCCCATCTAACCTCTCCCTGGGCGCAAACCGGGAAGGCGATCGAGTAAAAATGACCCGCTGCGTCCTTTACCGCGAGTCATTTTTACTCGCTCCCGTCCGCTGAAAAGCATTCAACGCCCGATATCCTGCGGCCTTTCCACTCTGGCACGGAAGATGCAAATCACTGAGTAATCATAAGACAGGAGAATAAACTATGAAACGGAACAAAAAAATGACGCTGACGCTGATTGCCCTCGCCGCGCTGACTTTCGGCAGTAGCTCAGCCTGGGCAAGGCACCACTGGAATAACGGCAACGGTATGGGCCCCCAGGGCTATAACCAGCTGACGACCGACCAACAGGCCACTGCCCAGAAGCTGCATAATGATTTCTATGAACAAACCCGCGTTTTACGTCAGCAGCTCATATCAAAACGCTACGAATACAACGCGCTGTTAACCACGGATAAACCTGACAGCGCGAAAATCGAAGCCGTCGCCCAGGAGATGGACGCTCTCGGTCAGAAGCTTGCCCAACAGCGGGTGAAGTTCGATCTCGCATTAGCGCAGGCGGGTATTCCTCGCGGCGAAGGTATGGGGTGTGGGGGCCGCGGTCATATGGGGATGAACCACTGGTAACACTGGTAAAGTTCAGAAGCTTTTTTCGGTCGGCTGCCAGGTACAGAAGTCTTCGTTTGCCACCAGCAGCAGCTGAGAGCCTTCCGGCGCTTCGAGCCATGCCACGCTCACCTCAACGGATGAGTGATTCTGGCGACGCTCAATATGCGCCAGCGCCAGCGTATCGAGGTCAGGCTTCACGGTCTGGCCTTCACAGGTCGTCACCGTCCTGTTGGCGTGCCAGCGCCCCTGCCGCAGCATAACGCGTCCCTGACGCAAGGCATCGCTGGTCTGGCGTATTTGCTCAGCGCGATAGCGGTATAGCGCGACCTGATCGCTGGAAAGCTGCTGCTTCTGGCCATCGATTTCACGCTGCATAAAGCTGAGCTCGCCCTGAGCATCAAAGCGGGCGCGAATATGTTCCGGCGGTTTGCCGTAGACGTTAAGTTCAATCAGCGCGAGCTGGCCATCCTGCCAGCGGTACTCGCTGGTCGAGGTATTACCATGACGCCATGGACTGAAGGCCGCAAGGAGATGGACCTCGCTGGCGGAATCTTTGCGCCAGATACGCATCGCCCCCTGGTTATCCGCATATCCGCTGGCGGTAAACGGCGGGAGAGAGGAATCATGGCTGCAGGCAGTGAGCAGCAATACGCCTACCAGCGCCAGCGTGCGGCGCCAGGTAGACAAAAGGGGCCGACAAGCCCCTTCGATAAAACTGTACACTGCCACGCGGTCTTACTTAACTGCGTCTTTCAGAGCTTTACCTGAAACAAATGCCGGTACGTTTGCTGCGGCGATTTTGATTTCATTACCGGTCTGCGGGTTGCGGCCAGTACGCTCAGCGCGGTGGTTCACTTTGAAGGTACCGAAACCAACCAGTTGAACAGCATCACCTTCTTTCAGAGACTCGGTAATTGCAGCCAGGGTAGATTCCAGGGCAGCTTTCGCCTGTGCTTTGGACAGGTCAGCTTTGTCCGCAATTACATCAATCAGTTGAGTCTTGTTCATAAGTTATCCTTACAATGTGTTTATCGCTTGCTAAGCATCGAGTGCGACGGAAATGCCTGAAAAGCACTCTCCTGCATACACGCACCGATAGCCACGTTTTTTCGCCCCCCAAATGTAGACCAGACGGGGGGCGGAATGGAAGCCTTCAGACGCTACAATTCAGGCGGTAAATCACGTTTTCTGGTCTCATTGCTGAAAATTTATACCAATATTGCTCTCGCCGGCCTCGCGAAGGTCTGCCCGTAGCCCTTTGATCAGTTCAATATCGCGTTCTTCGCAGTCGGCCAGAAGACGGAAAATCTCCCACTGAATATCCCACTCTTGTTCAACGGCCGGGTTTTCTTTGAGCTCTTCGTCGGTCATTTCGCGACCAGCCTGGGTCATTTCCAGCATCGCGACGGTGGTGATCGAACTCTTGCTGACTTCAATAGCATGTTCGAGCGTTTCGCCGCTAAGCCGCGAATGAATCAGTTCACTCAGTGCGACGCAGGCATCGATGGCCGGATAAACGCCGTACAGGTCGTAATCATCTGCGGCAGGAATCGCCTCTTCCAGCTTTTCCAGCTGGCTGTCGAAATTCACCTTCGCGTCTTTTACCGTCAGCGTTTCCCAGATCAGATCGAGGATACGGCGATAGAGCTGGCCATCGGCGAACTCAGTTTGCTGACAGAACATGGCGTAGTTGGGGTACATCCGCTCGCACAGGCAGGCCATAAAGGTCACGTGCTGCCAGCTTTCCAGCTTCTCCAGGCGCAGATGAATCGGGTTTTGTAACATGATGAAATCTCGAAGTCAGAAATTAGCCGCAGTGTACCTGAATCAGCCGTGATTTGCTTGCCAACGCACAAACGCCGGACGTCGGGACGCCACCGCATCAGCCCAGCGCGTCGGCTCAGGCAGGCGGTAGCCTTTCAGGCAGCGTTCTACCCACATCAGCGCGCTATCCAGGCCCACGCGGTGCCCGGTACTCACAAATAGGGGATTACAGCGCGTTTTACTGCGCAAAACCCACGCCAGCTGGTCGCCTTTATCCAGCAGTGGCGCCAGCGCGCCGGGCTCATCGCCCAGCGGCTCAAACTTACCGCACAGCCGTTTTTTCGCCACGCCGATAGTCGGCACATCCACCAGCAGGCCAAAATGGCTGGCGACGCCGAGGCGGCGCGGGTGGGAAATACCGTGGCCATCGACGAATAAGAGATCGGGTTTGCGCGAAAGCAGCTCCCACGCCGCCAGCAGCGCGGGAGTTTCGCGAAAGGAGAGGAAGCCGGGGATATAGGGCATTGTGGTCGCAACGCGCGCGACCTGATACTCCACCAGCTCCAGGGAGGGATAGCTCAACAGTACCATCGCCGCCCGGGTCACCTCCCCCTCTTGCTCAAATCCAACATCCGCTCCGCCGATCAGCGTCGGCGGATCCTGTTCCAGCCGATCGCCTCGTTCAACCGATGCCGCCAGGCTGAGCTGCTGGGTGCGTAGCGATGATAAATCCATAATCACTCCTTAACGGTGGTATGGCGCTGACAACCGGTGCACAGCCTCCACAAATACGCCCGCGTGTTCCGGGTCGACATCCTGATGAATTCCGTGCCCGAGGTTAAAGACATGGCCTTCGCCCTGGCCAAACCCGGCGAGAATGGTCGCCACCTCTTCTTCGATGCGCGCCGGAGGGGCATACAGCATCGAGGGATCCATATTGCCCTGCAGGGCGACTTTATGGCCGACGCGACGCCGCGCATCGGCGATATCGGTAGTCCAGTCGAGCCCCAGCGCATCGCAGCCGGTTTCCGCCATCGCTTCCAGCCACTGCCCGCCGCCTTTGGTAAACAGCGTGACCGGCACGCGACGACCATCGTTTTCACGCAGCAGACCATCAACGATTTTATGCATGTAATAGAGCGAGAACTGCTGGTAATCCCGGCCGGTCAGCGCGCCGCCCCAGGTATCAAAAATCATCACCGACTGCGCGCCCGCTTTGATTTGCGCATTCAGATACAACGTGACGCTTTTCGCCAGCTTATCGAGCAGCGCATGCAGGGCCTGCGGTTCGGCGTACATCATCTTTTTGATCACCGTAAACGCTTTGCTGCTGCCGCCTTCAACCATATAGGTCGCCAGCGTCCACGGGCTGCCGGAAAAGCCAATCAGCGGCACTTCCCCCTTCAGCTCACGGCGAATCGTGCGCACGGCGTTCATCACGTAGCCAAGTTCATCTTCCGGGTCGGGAACCGGTAATTTATCGACATCCGCTTTACAGGTGACGGGCGAGGTAAAACGCGGCCCTTCCCCGGCTTCGAAATAGAGCCCCAGCCCCATGGCATCCGGGATAGTGAGAATGTCCGAGAAGAGGATAGCCGCATCCAGCTTATAGCGACGCAGCGGCTGCAGCGTGACCTCGCAGGCCAGCTCGGCGTTTTTACACAGCGACATAAAATCGCCCGCTTCGGCGCGGGTGGCTTTATATTCCGGTAAATAGCGGCCCGCCTGACGCATCATCCACACCGGGGTGACATCAACCGGCTGGCGTAGCAGCGCGCGCAGGTAACGATCGTTCTTCAGTTCGGTCATTTTTACATTCCTTTAGCGTTGATGCGCCAAGTGTAACATGTCACTCATACTCTGCCCGACACATCGCCACGGTATCTTCAATCAGGCGGCGCGCCACGGTGCCCGGCGGCGGCAAAAGCGGCAAATCGTCATAGCGATACCACCCCGCCTCCAGCAGCTCTTTCTTGTCGATGACAATCTCGCCGCTATCGTACTCGGCCATAAACGCGGTCATCAGCGATTGCGGGAACGGCCAGGGCTGAGAGGTCACGTAGCGCAGATTTTTCACTTTAATGCCGCTCTCTTCCATCACCTCGCGGGCAACGGTCTGCTCCAGGGTCTCACCCACTTCGACAAACCCGGCCAGCACCGTGTGCACGCCGTTGCGATGGCGGGTATGCTGCGCCAGCAGAATAGCGTCATCCCGGCGGATGGCGACGATGATGCAGGGGGCGATTTGTGGGTAATAACGTTCGCGGCAGTGGCTGCACAGCATCGCCCATTCGGTTTTGCTGGGATGCATCGGATGGCCGCAGTAGCCGCAGAATTTGTGCGAGCGGTAGAACTCCGCCAGTTGGATCCCGCGTCCCGCCAGTTGAAAAAGGCCAGCATCCTGATCGAGCACCTGACGCAGCGATCCCATCTCATGCCGGCGATCCTGGCGTACCAGCCACACCGGCTCGCCCTGCCATTCTCCGATTCGCAGCGCGGGCTGGCCAGCAAGATTAAAATTTACCGCTTCGCCATAGGGTAATTCCCCGTCGGGCAACCATAATTTCTGTTCGTGGCTGACGATCCACCAGCCGCGATCTAATTTTTCAATAATACGATCCATATCTATTGCACTACCTTTATTTTACTGGCACTTTTAACATTAAATTTACATTTTGGTGAGCAACGTATTTCTCTTAAATCCTTGCGGAGTCAACCATGTTAAACCAGCTGGAAAACCTGACGGAACGTGTTGGAGGCAGCAATAAACTGGTCGATCGCTGGCTACAAGTACGTAAGCATTTGCTTGTGGCTTACTACAACCTGGTTGGCCTGAAGCCTGGCAAAGAATCCTTTATGCGGCTTAATGAGAAAGCGCTGGACGATTTTTGTCAAAGCCTGGTGGACTACCTCTCCTCCGGCCATTTTAATATTTATGAACGCTTTATCGGCGAATTGGAAGGCGATACGCCACTTTTAGCCGCCACGAAGATTTATCCACAGCTGCAGGCTAATACCCAGCAGATCATGGATTACTACGACTCCTGCCTCGAAAACGCCATCGATCACGATAACTACCTCGAGTTCCAGCAGGCGCTGTCGGATATCGGCGAAGCGCTGGAAGCGCGCTTTGCGCTGGAAGATAGCCTGATCGCCCTCGCCGTCGCCCACAGTCAAAAAGATAACGTCAGCGACAATATCGCGCCGACCGCTTGAGTTGTGAGCCATTAACGCGTAGTTTACATACATTCCCCCTCGCTGAGAGGGGATGTCATCTTGTCGGAGTGCCCATTTTCCACACTGGAAAAGGCTGAGACCGTTTATTCGGGATCCGCGGAACCTGATCAGGCTAATACCTGCGAAGGGAACAAGAGTAAACTGCGTTTAGCGTCAGCCTCTTCAGGGCCGATCGCATCTGTTACTCCATCCGTCGTCTGGCAAGCCATATCCTGTTTAACTGGAATGAGCTATGTCTACAACAAAACTCACGCGTCGAGAGCAACGCGAACACGCCCAGCGCTTTATCGACACGCTGGAAGGTACCGCATTTCCCAATTCGCAGCGCATCTATATCCACGGTTCGCGGGAAGATATTCGCGTCCCGATGCGCGAAATCCAGCTTAGCCCGACCCTTATCGGCGGCAGCAAAGATAATCCGCAATACGAAGCGAATGAAGCGATTCCGGTCTATGACACCTCCGGCCCCTACGGCGATCCGCACATCGCGATTAACGTTGAGCAGGGTCTGAAAAAACTGCGTCAGCCATGGATTGATGCGCGTCGCGATTGTGAAGAACTCAACGACCGCAGTTCGGCGTATACCAAACAGCGGCTGGCGGATGATGGCCTCAACGAGCTGCGCTTTACCGGCCTGCTCACCCCCAGGCGCGCCATGGTCGGGAAATGCGTGACTCAGCTGCACTACGCCCGGCAGGGGATTGTCACCCCGGAGATGGAGTTCATCGCCATTCGCGAAAATATGGGCCGCGAGCGTATTCGTGGCGAAGTGTTGCGCCGGCAGCATCCGGGCGTTGGGTTTGGCGCGCGGCTGCCGGAGAATATCACCCCGGAGTTTGTGCGCGCTGAAGTCGCCGCCGGGCGCGCGATTATCCCGGCCAATATAAATCATCCAGAATCCGAGCCGATGATTATTGGCCGCAACTTCCTCGTGAAGGTTAACGCCAATATCGGCAACTCGGCGGTCACCTCGTCGATAGAAGAAGAGGTCGAGAAGCTGGTGTGGGCGACGCGCTGGGGAGCGGATACGGTGATGGACCTTTCCACCGGCCGCTATATTCACGAGACCCGCGAGTGGATCCTGCGTAATAGCCCGGTACCGATCGGTACGGTGCCGATCTACCAGGCGCTGGAGAAGGTCAACGGGATTGCCGAAGATCTTACCTGGGAAGCTTTCCGCGATACGCTGCTCGAGCAGGCTGAGCAAGGGGTGGACTACTTTACCATCCACGCGGGCGTGCTGCTGCGCTACGTGCCGATGACCGCCAGGCGCCTGACCGGCATCGTCTCCCGCGGCGGCTCAATCATGGCGAAATGGTGCTTATCCCATCATCAAGAGAACTTTCTCTATCAGCATTTCCGCGAAATTTGCGAAATCTGCGCCGCCTATGACGTCTCGCTGTCATTGGGCGATGGCCTGCGTCCCGGCTCGATTCAGGATGCCAACGACGAAGCGCAGTTCGCCGAGCTGCACACCCTGGGCGAACTGACCAAAATCGCCTGGGAGTATGACGTGCAGGTAATGATCGAAGGCCCGGGCCATGTGCCGATGCAGATGATTCAGCGCAATATGACCGAAGAGCTGGAGCACTGCCACGAAGCGCCTTTCTACACCTTAGGGCCGCTCACCACCGATATCGCACCGGGCTACGACCACTTCACTTCGGGTATCGGCGCCGCCATGATCGGCTGGTTCGGCTGCGCGATGCTCTGCTACGTGACGCCAAAAGAGCACCTCGGCCTGCCGAATAAAGAAGACGTTAAGCAGGGACTGATTACCTACAAAATCGCCGCCCACGCCGCCGACCTCGCCAAAGGCCATCCCGGCGCGCAGATCCGCGATAACGCCATGTCGAAAGCACGCTTCGAGTTCCGCTGGGAAGACCAGTTCAACCTGGCGCTCGACCCGTTCACCGCTCGCGCTTACCACGACGAAACCCTGCCGCAGGAGTCCGGCAAAGTCGCCCACTTCTGCTCCATGTGCGGTCCCAAATTTTGTTCAATGAAGATAAGCCAGGAAGTTCGCGACTATGCCGCCGCACAGACCATCGAAGTGGGGATGGCCGATATGTCGGATACCTTTCGCGCCCGCGGCGGCGAGATCTACCTGAAAAAGGAGGAAGCCTGATGTATCAACCCGATTTTCCCGCAGTTCCTTTCCGCCTGGGGCTTTATCCGGTCGTCGATAGCGTTGCGTGGATCGAACGCTTGCTGGACGCGGGCGTTCGCACTATCCAGCTGCGCATCAAGGATAAACGCGATAGCGAAGTCGAAGACGATGTGGTCGCCGCGATCGCGCTGGGGCGCAAATATGATGCGCGGCTGTTTATTAATGATTACTGGCGCCTGGCCATCAAACATCAGGCCTATGGCGTGCATTTAGGCCAGGAGGATCTGGAAACCACCGATCTCAGCGCCATCCGCAACGCCGGGCTGCGCCTGGGGGTTTCCACGCATGACGATATGGAAATTGATATCGCGCTGGCGGCTCGTCCCTCTTACATCGCCCTCGGGCACGTTTTTCCAACGCAAACCAAGCAGATGCCCTCCGCCCCCCAGGGACTGGAGCAGCTCGCGCAGCATATTCAGCGTCTGGGCGATTATCCGACCGTGGCGATTGGCGGCATCAGCCTTGAACGCGCCCCGGCGGTACTGGCGACCGGCGTCGGCAGCGTTGCGGTGGTCAGCGCCATTACTCAGGCGGCCGACTGGCGACAGGCAACGGCTCGGCTGCTCGAGATAGCGGGAGCCGGTGATGAATGACAGCGATTTTATGCGTTATAGCCGCCAGCTGCTGCTGGAGGATATCGCCATTGAAGGCCAGCAAAAGCTGCTGGCCAGCCGGGTGCTGCTCGTGGGTCTCGGCGGGCTGGGCTCTCCCGCCGCGCTCTATCTGGCCGGGGCCGGCGTCGGCACGCTGGTGCTGGCCGACGATGACGACGTGCACGTCAGCAACCTGCAGCGGCAAATTTTGTTCACCAGCGATGATATCTCGCGCTCCAAAGCCGCTGCCGCCAGGGCCCGGCTGGCTCGCCTTAATCCGCAGATTGAGCTGATTGCGCTGAAGCAGCGTTTAGGCGGAGAGGCCCTGCAGGATGAAGTGGCGAAGGCCGATGTGGTACTGGATTGCACCGATAACATGGCGACCCGACAGGCGATCAATGCCGCCTGCGTCGCGCTTCAAACCCCGCTGATTACCGCCAGCGCCGTCGGGCTGGGGGGCCAGCTGATGGTACTGACGCCGCCGTGGGACCAGGGCTGCTATCGCTGCCTGTGGCCGGACGCTAACGAGCCCGAACGCAACTGCCGTACGGCGGGCATCATCGGCCCGGTGGTCGGCATGATGGGCACGTTACAGGCGCTGGAGGCCATCAAGCTGCTCGCCGGCATGGCCACGCCGCGTAACGCTCTGCGCCTGTTCGATGCCCGCACCAGCAGCTGGCGCACTCTCGCGCTCCAGCGGGCTCAGGGTTGTCCGGTCTGTGGAGGGCAGCATGCAGGTGTGGTTTAACGATGAACCGTTGCAGTGCGCCGAAGCGACCTCCGTCGCCGCTCTGCTCACGCAGCTGGAACAGCAGCAGCCGGGCGTCGCGCTGGCGCTCAATCAATGCATCCTGCCGCGTGAACGGTGGGAAGATCATCTTTTGCAGGAAGGCGACCAAATCCTGCTTTTTCAGGTTATCGCTGGAGGCTGATATGTTACGTATTGCGGATAAAACGTTTGAGTCCCATCTTTTCACCGGCACCGGTAAATTCGCTGCCCCCGACGTCATGGTGGAGGCCATTCGCGCCTCCGGCAGCCAGCTGGTAACGCTGGCGATGAAGCGCGTCGATCTTCGTCAGCATAATGACGCGATCCTCGCGCCGCTGTTGGCGGCTGGCGTTAGCCTGCTGCCCAACACCTCCGGCGCCAAAACGGCGGAAGAAGCGGTCTTTGCCGCCCGTCTGGCGCGGGAAGCGCTGGGTACTCACTGGCTGAAACTGGAAATTCACCCGGACGCCCGCTGGCTGCTCCCCGACCCGATTGAAACGCTGAAAGCGGCGGAAATTCTGGTACGGGAAGGCTTCGTGGTGCTGCCCTACTGCGGCGCCGATCCGGTGCTGTGCAAACGTCTGGAAGAAGCGGGCTGCGCGGCGGTGATGCCGCTCGGCGCGCCAATTGGCTCCAATCAGGGACTGGAAACCAAAGCGATGCTGGAAATTATTATCGAGCAGGCCACGGTCCCGGTGGTCGTTGATGCGGGTATAGGCGTACCGAGCCACGCTGCGCAGGCGCTGGAAATGGGCGCTGACGCGGTACTGGTGAATACCGCCATCGCCGTGGCCGACGATCCGGTAACCATGGCCCGCGCCTTCCGCTTAGCGATCGATGCCGGATTGCTGGCGCGGCAGGCTGGCCCGGGCGCGCGCAGCACGCAGGCGCAGGCCACCAGCCCGCTGACCGGCTTTCTGGAGGCGCGGGTATGAACACCTTCACTGACCGTTGGCGGCAGCTGGACTGGGACGACATTCGCCTGCGGATCAACGGGAAAACTCCCGCCGACGTTGAACGCGCCCTGGCGGCCAAACAGCTTAGCCGCGACGATATGATGGCCCTGCTCTCGCCCGCCGCCGCGGATTATCTGGAGCCTCTGGCCCAGCGCGCCCAGCGCCTGACTCGCCAGCGCTTTGGCAATACCGTCAGCTTTTATGTCCCGCTGTATCTCTCGAATCTGTGCGCCAACGACTGTACCTACTGCGGTTTCTCAATGAGTAACCGCATCAAGCGCAAGACCCTGGATGAAACGGAAATTGCCCGTGAATGCGCGGCGATCCGCGCAATGGGCTTTGAGCATCTGCTGCTGGTCACCGGCGAACATCAGGGCAAAGTCGGCATGGACTATTTTCGTCAACATCTGCCCGCGATTCGCCGCCAGTTCGCCTCGCTGCAGATGGAGGTTCAGCCGCTGGCGATGGAAGAGTACGCCGAGCTGAAAACCCTCGGCCTGGACGGAGTGATGGTCTATCAGGAGACCTATCATGAAAGCATGTATGCGAAACATCATCTGAAAGGGAAAAAGCAGGACTTCTTCTGGCGGCTGGATACGCCGGACAGGCTCGGACAGGCGGGGATTGATAAAATTGGCCTTGGCGCATTAATTGGCCTCTCCGACAGCTGGCGGGTGGATTGCTTTATGGTGGCGGAACATCTGCTGTGGCTCCAGCAGCACTACTGGCGAAGCCGCTACTCCATCTCCTTTCCGCGGCTGCGCCCTTGCGCCGGGGGAATCGAGCCCGCCTCTTTAATGGATGAACGACAGCTGGTGCAGACCATCTGCGCTTTCCGCCTGCTGGCTCCGGAAGTGGAGCTCTCGCTCTCCACCCGCGAATCCCCCTGGTTCCGCGATCGGGTGATCCCGCTGGCCATCAACAACGTCAGCGCATTTTCGAAAACCCAGCCCGGCGGATATGCCGATAACCATCCTGAGCTGGAGCAGTTCTCGCCTCATGATGACCGTCGCCCGGAAGAGGTCGCCCGCGCGCTGGTGGCCAGCGGGCTGCAGCCGGTCTGGAAGGATTGGGATAGCTGGCTGGGACGCGCTTCCCAGTCGTCATGATGAAGAATGTCATTTCTTAAATGTTCTTCGCGCACGATCGTAATAAGAGAAACGGAAGATTGTGGTTATATTTCCGTTTCTCTATTCTGCCCTCGTCAGCAACGGATGCTGTCCAGGGCGAATAATAGCTCTTCCTCATTTCGCCCTGCTCCATCTCTGCGCCGCAAGGGTAATTCTATTAATATCGAATATTAATCAGCCCATATCACAACGTCAGAGTTATAATTATCGGAGTTTTATCTGATTCGCTCAGCAGGCATGCTGGCTAAACCTGCGTCTTCACCCACGGTTTAACGCTTCTGGAACGATTTACGACTCATGGCTCGTCATAATAGAAAGCTCTCTTTCACCACGCCGATCGTCATCGGGTTTGCGGGTATTTTAATCAGCTTCTTGCTTATCGCGGTGTTTGCCACGATGACCCAGAGGAAAGATTTTCTCGAAGATTATCATCACATTAACCGCAACTTTACCCACAATATGGCGACCAACTACACGGAGACGCTGCTGCGGGGCAACGATTTTATCCTCACCCGCGCCACGACGTTCTTTGCGCGTAATGACGAGCTGAACAATGCGGTGAACGTTAATCCTGAAAAGGGCCTGATGCAGTTGATGCAGCTGCAAAATATGATGCAGACCGTTTCGTCCATCTCGCTGGCGGATACCAACGGGCACTATCTGCGCGCGCCCGAAGTCCTTGAGACCGAAGACAGCCAGTCCTTCGATGCCAAATCGAGACCATGGTTTATTAAGCAAGCGCAAGCCAGTACCTTCAGCCTGTATACCAGCCCGTACATCGACTACTTCACGCATCATCCGACCATTACCCTCTATAAACCCATTATTTCCCCGGAAGGGCGGCTGAAGGGCAGCCTCGCTTTTCATCTCGATCTGACCTCAATGGGCTACGCGTTACGGCAAATGGTCGCCCCGGTTCAGGGGGAATTTTTTGTGGTGCAACGCGATGGTAAAGTCGTTCTCCATCCCGACCCTGGCGCCTTATTCAAACCCTACGTCAGTGAAGCCTTGATGGACAGAATGACCAGCGGTGAAGGCCAGCTTTATGACGCGGTGACCGACGGCTGGTACTATTACTATTCCTTTACCAACCCCGACTGGTTTGTCATTTATCGGGTCGATAACTCGACGCTGGTCAACTTAACGCGCCATGAAACGGATATCGTTGCCTGGAGCTTTGCCCTGGCAGCGATCGTCATCGTGCTGTTTGGCCTGTATCTACGCCATGCTTCACGTACGGTGTTAATGAACATCATCAACGCCATTAAAACCGGAGATGTTCAGCGCGCCCCGCGCCTGGAAGCGATGCTCAGCAAAGCCATCGAGAGCAATAAGCAGCGTGAGTTAACCTATGTTCGCCAGGCGACCATCGATGCATTAACCGGCTGCAAAAACCGACGCGCCTTCGATAGCGATATCGCCGCGCTGATGAACGATCATCACCCTTTCTCTCTCGCACTGGTTGATATTGATAACTTCAAAACGATAAACGACACCTGGGGTCATCTCAACGGTGATATCGTTCTGCGCAACGTCGCCCGCGAAGGGCTGCAGATCCTCCAGCCCCTGCAAATTTCACTTTACCGCTACGGCGGCGAAGAGTTTGCGGTGATATTTTCCGACGAGCATATTGATAACGCTCTGATGCTGCTGGAAAGCTGGCGAGCCAGCGTCGCGCAGCGCTCCTGGCGTGAAGAGGGATTGACCGTCACCTTTAGCGCAGGCTTGGGCGAATGGAATATGGAGCCCCTGGAGCAGCTTGTCGTGCGCGTTGATGAAGCGCTTTATAAAGCCAAGCAGCAGGGCAAGAATCGTATCGTTCGCACCTAAGAGAGCCCGTTGCTATAGGCCCGGCCGCGCGGGCTTTTACCGTTTTCAACCCCAAATCCGAAACCGGTTTCATTATTTTGTGATGACTTACACACAATCGCCGTAAAGCGGTTGTCCCACCCGCCAGCCCGCGATAAAGATGGTACATCAAGGAACATAAGGGCCATCAATTATGAAGAATATCGTTTTATGCTGTGCCGCAGGTATGTCCACCAGCATGCTGGTTCAACGAATGCAGGCCGCTGCGCAACAAAAAGGCGTGGAAGTCTCGATCAAAGCCGTACCGGTTGCCGAGTTTAAAGATAATCTTGCGGCTGCCGATATTATCCTGCTCGGTCCTCAGGTGAAGTACGAGCAAGCCAAGCTACAGGCTATGGCCGACCCGTTTGGGAAAAAAGTCGCCGTTATCGATATGATGGATTACGGCATGATGAAAGGCGATGCCGTGCTTGATAAAGCCCTGAAGTTGATGGAGTAAGAGATGGAAGATTTAGAAACGATCATCATGGAGCTGCTGGTTAACGCCGGTTCAGCGCGCAGCTCGGCTTTAACCGCTCTGCAGCTGGCGCGTAAAGGCGATTTTGCCGCCGCCGAACAGGCGATGACGGAATCCCACGAATTCGTCAAGCATGCGCACAAAATCCAGACCCAGCTGATTGGCATGGATGAAGGCAGCGGCAAGCTTCCGGTTAACCTGATTACCGTACACTCTCAGGATCACCTGATGAACGCGATGGTCATTCAGGATCTGGCAACCGACATGATTGAACTCTATCGCCGAATTCCGCTCGCCCAATAACGTCAACAGGCGCCGCTACCGGCGCCTGAATCCTCTCTTAAAGAAATCCGTACATTGCCGCAAACACCCAACCAAAGACGCAAGAGACGCTGACGCCAATAAGTCCGGGCAGAATAAAGCTATGGTTAATCACAAAGCGACCGATATGCGTCGTACCTGAGCGAT
This sequence comes from Klebsiella grimontii, assembly GCF_900200035.1. Lineage (GTDB taxonomy): Bacteria > Pseudomonadota > Gammaproteobacteria > Enterobacterales > Enterobacteriaceae > Klebsiella > Klebsiella grimontii. Next base: position 19,238 of record NZ_FZTC01000008.1, on the reverse strand, counting down.
CGAACTGAATCGCCGCCAGATCGCTTGGGTAGGTCGGCAGAATATAGTAACCGTAGCAGGCTGGCGCGGAAGCGACGATGTAGGCCGGGTCGACGCCAATCGCCAACGCCACCGGGACAATCGCCGCCAGGGCAGCCGCCTGGGAGTTAACAAACTTCGATACTAGCAGCAGAACGATGGCGTAGGCCCACGGGTACTCCTTCACCATCTCCCCGAGCACGCCTTTAATCTCGGTCATATGCGCGCCGAACATGGTCTCCGCCATCCACGCGATGCCGTATACGGCCACGATAGCGATCATGCCGGAACGGAAAACCTCATTTTTGGAAATCGAAGCCGGGTTGGTTTTCGTAATAATGATGATGAGCGCTCCGGAGAGCAGCATAAACATCTGGATCACCAGCACCATCGACAGCGCTTTACCGTCGACAACCGGACGCAGTTCGGAGAAGGCGCCGAGTAAGGCAACCACCGCTATCGAGGCCAGAAAAATCCACATCGCGATCCAGTTACTGGTCGGAAGCTTCTTATCCAGCAACGTGGCCGTGTCGCCATAAACGTAGTGGCGGTTTTCCGGTACTGCGATAAAGGCCTGGAACTCCGGATCTTTATCGAGATCTTTGCCGCGAAACCAGCTGAAGATACCAATGGCCAGAATCCCCAGCAGCGTGGACGGAATGGTTATTGCCAGCAGATCGAGAAACTCAAGGTGCTTACCGTTAAAGGTAAAATTGCCAAGCATCGCCACCAGCGAGACGACCGCTACGGAAACCGGGCTGGCGATGATCCCCATCTGCGCGCCGATCGAGCTGGCGGCCATGGGGCGCTCCGGACGAATATTATTTTTGATGGCGACATCATAAATAATCGGCAGGATGGTATATACCACGTGCCCCGTGCCGCAAAGAATCGTCAGCGTACAGGTGACGAATGGCGCGACGATCGAGACATATTTCGGGTTTCGCCGCAGGAGCTTCTCGGCAATCTGCAGCATGACGTCTAACCCACCGGAAGCCTGCAGCGTCGCCGATGCGGCCACTACGGCGATAATCACCAGCATGACATCGACGGGAGGTTTTCCGGGCTTAAGATGAAAAACAAAGACCAGGATGACTAAGCCAATTCCGCCCAAAAGGCCGAGCGCAATGCCGCCCTTTTTCGCGCCATAGAACAGACAAATTAAGATAATGATAAGTTGTATAGCAAATTCCATACATCCCCCAGAAGCTATCCATTAAATAACGACAATACTCTCCGCTTTGTTTTTATTTGTTCACCTCCTCCATCGCCTTTTTGACGGGCGTAACCATCCCCTCGGCTGCGGTAAACCGAAAAGAACAGGGAAAGTAATCACATGATTATTTTAGTTTTTTGACTATATAGCGTTTGCGGCGCTTATTTTTTGATACGTGTAGAATTTTCACCCATTGATAGATGATGAAAATCAGAAAAGAAAATAAATAATTACGGCAGATGCTTATACTTGCTAATTAATTGCAGCAAATATATCAATAAAATGTAATCGAAAAGTAGATATAGAAATAATGATAATAAACTGGCAGGCAAAAAAAAAGCCAGTCAGGTTACCTGACTGGCTTTTTAAGCGCTTAGCGAATCAACGATTAATCGTTGTCAGATCCGCCCAGACCGGCGTTCAGCAGTTCTGCCAGGTTGGCAGAAGCTTCTTCCACGCTGACCTGCGGCGCTGCTGGCAGCTCGCCCGCTGCGCGACGGCGCATACGATCCTGGTGATACGCATAACCGGTACCGGCCGGGATCAAACGACCCACGATAACGTTCTCTTTCAGGCCACGCAGTTCGTCGCGTTTACCCGCTACGGCTGCTTCGGTCAGGACACGCGTGGTCTCCTGGAACGATGCGGCAGAGATGAACGATTCGGTTGCCAGAGACGCTTTGGTGATACCCAGCAGATCGCGGGCGAATGTTGCCCCCACTTTGCCATTCGCTTCCAGATCGCGGTTTGCAATCTTAACGCGAGAGTATTCAACCTGTTCGCCTTCCAGGAAGTCGGAGCTACCGGCGCTTTCGATGGTCGCTTTACGCAGCATCTGACGAACGATAACTTCGATGTGCTTATCGTTAATCTTAACGCCCTGCAAACGGTATACGTCCTGAACTTCGTTAACAATGTAACGCGTCACAGCATGCACGCCACGCAGACGCAGAATGTCGTGCGGCGCTTCCGGACCGTCGGAAACCACGTCACCACGTTCTACACGTTCACCTTCGAACACGTTGAGCTGACGCCACTTAGGAATCATCTCTTCGTACGGATCGCTACCGTCTACCGGGGTGATAACCAGACGACGTTTCCCTTTGGTTTCTTTACCGAAGGAAATGATGCCGCTGATTTCAGCCAGGATTGCCGGCTCTTTCGGACGACGTGCTTCGAACAGATCCGCAACGCGCGGCAGACCACCGGTGATGTCCTTGGTACCGCCAGATTCCTGCGGTACACGCGCCAGGGTGTCACCAGAGCTGATCTGTACGCCATCTTCCAGCTGAACAATCGCTTTACCCGGCAGGAAGTACTGCGCAGGCATATCGGTGCCAGGGATCAGAACGTCATTGCCCTGAGCATCAACGATTTTCAGCGCCGGACGCAGGTCTTTACCGCCAGTGGTACGCTCTGCAGAATCCAGAACCACCAGAGAAGACAGACCGGTCAGCTCGTCGGTCTGACGAGTAATGGTCTGGCCGTCAATCATGTCAGTGAAGCGGACGAAACCACTCACTTCCGTGATAACCGGCATGGTGTGCGGATCCCAGTTTGCTACGGTTTCACCACCGGCAACCTGCTCGCCATCACCTTTAGCCATAACGGAGCCGTAAGGCACTTTATAGCTCTCTTTGGTACGACCGAATTCGTCGATCAGCTTCAGCTCGGTATTACGGGAGGTAATAACCAGCTTACCGCTGGAGTTCACAACCGACTTCGCGTTGCTCAGACGGATGCTACCTTTGTTTTTCACCTGGATGCTGGACTCAGCAGCCGCACGAGATGCCGCACCACCGATGTGGAACGTACGCATCGTCAGCTGTGTACCCGGCTCACCGATGGACTGTGCCGCGATAACGCCGATAGCCTCACCTTTGTTGATGATGTGGCCACGCGCCAGGTCACGACCGTAGCAGTGGGCACATACACCAAAGTCGGTGTCGCAGGATACAACGGAACGTACTTTGACGGAGTCAACGGAGTTCTCTTCCAGCAGATCGCACCAGTGCTCGTGCAGCAGCGTGTTGCGTGGAACCAGAATGTCCGCCGTACCCGGCTTCAGAACGTCTTCAGCAGTCACACGACCCAGAACGCGATCGCGCAGCGGCTCTTTAACATCGCCACCCTCGATAACCGGGGTCATGGTGATGCCTTCCAGGGTGCCGCAGTCATCTTCAGTGACGACCAGGTCCTGCGCGACGTCAACCAGACGACGAGTCAGGTAACCGGAGTTCGCCGTTTTCAGTGCGGTATCCGCCAGACCTTTACGCGCACCGTGCGTGGAGATGAAGTACTGGAGTACGTTCAGACCTTCACGGAAGTTCGCGGTGATCGGCGTTTCGATGATGGAGCCATCCGGCTTCGCCATCAGACCACGCATACCGGCAAGCTGACGAATCTGTGCAGCAGAACCACGCGCACCGGAGTCGGCCATCATGTAGATGCTGTTGAAGGAGACCTGCTGCTCTTCTTCGCCGTTACGGTTAATAACGGTTTCAGTTTGCAGGTTGTCCATCATCGCTTTGGATACACGATCGTTCGCCGCAGCCCAGATATCGATAACTTTGTTGTAGCGTTCGCCCGCGGTCACCAGACCAGACTGGAACTGCTCCTGAATCTCAGCAACTTCTGCTTCCGCTTCGCTGATGATCTCGTATTTTTTCTCCGGGATGACCATGTCATCGATACCAACGGATGCACCTGAACGCGCTGCATAAGCAAAGCCGGTGTACATCGTCTGATCCGCAAAAATAACGGTCGGTTTCAGGCCCAGAATACGGTAGCAGGTGTTCAGCATCTTGGAGATGGCTTTCTTACCCAGCGCCTGGTTGACGATGGAGAAAGGCAGACCTTTCGGTACGATCATCCACAGAATGGCACGACCAACGGTCGTATCTTTCAGGCTGGTTTTCGCAACGAACTCGCCGTTTTCATCTTTTTCGTATTCGGTGATACGCACTTTAACGCGCGCATGCAGAGAGGCCAGGCCAGCGCGGTAAATACGCTCAGCTTCTTTCGGGCCAGTCAGCACCATGCCTTCGCCTTTGGCGTTAACACAGTCACGGGTCATGTAGTACAGACCCAGTACAACGTCCTGAGACGGAACGATGATAGGTTCGCCGTTCGCCGGGGACAGGATGTTGTTGGTAGACATCATCAGCGCACGCGCTTCGAGCTGGGCTTCCAGCGTCAGCGGTACGTGAACAGCCATCTGGTCACCATCGAAGTCGGCGTTGTATGCCGCACAAACCAGCGGGTGAAGCTGAATAGCTTTACCTTCGATCAGTACCGGCTCAAATGCCTGGATACCCAGACGGTGCAGAGTTGGTGCACGGTTCAGCAGTACCGGGTGTTCGCGGATAACTTCGTCCAGGATATCCCAAACGACAGCTTCTTCGCGCTCAACCATTTTCTTCGCGGCTTTGATGGTGGTGGCGAGGCCACGCAGCTCCAGCTTGCCGTAGATGAACGGTTTGAACAGCTCCAGCGCCATTTTCTTCGGCAGACCGCACTGATGCAGACGCAGGTATGGACCTACGGTGATAACCGAACGACCGGAGTAGTCAACGCGCTTACCGAGCAGGTTCTGACGGAAACGACCCTGCTTACCTTTGATCATATCGGCCAAAGATTTCAGAGGACGCTTGTTAGAACCGGTGATCGCACGACCGCGACGACCGTTATCCAGCAGGGCGTCAACCGCTTCCTGCAGCATACGTTTTTCGTTGCGTACGATGATGTCCGGCGCGGCCAGATCCAGCAGACGTTTCAGACGGTTGTTACGGTTAATGACGCGACGATACAGATCGTTCAGGTCAGAAGTCGCAAAACGACCGCCATCCAGCGGAACCAGCGGACGCAGATCTGGCGGCAGTACCGGCAGAACGGTCAGGATCATCCACTCCGGCTTGTTGCCAGACTGGACGAACGCTTCCAGCAGTTTGATACGCTTGGTCAGCTTCTTACGCTTGGTTTCGGAGTTGGTTTCGTTCAGCTCTTCGCGCAGAGTTTCACACTCTTGCTCCAGATCCATGCTCTTCAGCAGGGCCTGGATAGCTTCCGCACCCATCTTCGCGTCAAATTCGTCACCGAACTCTTCCAGCGCATCCAGATACTGCTCTTCAGTCAGGATCTGCTGGCGTTCCAGGTTGGTCATACCACCTTCGATAACCACATAGGATTCGAAGTACAGCACGCGTTCGATATCGCGCAGCGGCATATCGAGCAGCAGGCCGATACGGGACGGCAGAGACTTCAGGAACCAGATGTGGGCGGTCGGAGACGCCAGCTCGATGTGGCCCATACGCTCACGGCGCACTTTAGTCTGGGTCACTTCAACGCCGCACTTCTCACAGATCACACCGCGGTGTTTCAGGCGCTTGTACTTACCGCACAGGCACTCGTAATCTTTTACTGGCCCGAAAATACGCGCACAGAAAAGGCCGTCACGCTCAGGTTTGAACGTACGGTAGTTAATGGTTTCCGGCTTTTTAACTTCACCAAAAGACCATGAACGGATCATGTCTGGCGATGCCAGAGCAATTTTGATCGCATCAAACTCTTCGGTTTTAGTTTGCGCTTTCAGAAACTTTAATAAGTCTTTCACGGATTTGCTCCCGTCGGAGTTAGCACAATCTGGCGCCGGGTCTTACCCCGGCACCAGTGACCTGTTTGAGCGAGAGTTACTCGTCTTCCAGTTCGATGTTGATGCCCAGCGAGCGAATCTCTTTCAACAGTACGTTGAAGGATTCCGGCATGCCCGGTTCCATCTGATGGTTGCCGTCTACGATGTTTTTATACATCTTAGTACGGCCGTTCACGTCATCAGACTTAACGGTGAGCATTTCCTGCAGGGTGTATGCCGCGCCATATGCTTCCAGCGCCCACACTTCCATCTCCCCGAAGCGCTGACCACCGAACTGCGCCTTACCACCCAGCGGCTGCTGAGTAACCAGGCTGTAGGAACCGGTAGAACGCGCATGCATTTTGTCATCAACCAGGTGGTTCAGTTTCAGCATGTACATGTAGCCAACGGTAACCTGGCGCTCGAATTGCTCACCGGTACGACCGTCGAACAGGGTGATCTGGCCGGAAGTCGGCAGGCCACCAAGCTGTAACAGTTCCTTGATTTCAGACTCTTTCGCACCGTCGAAGACCGGCGTTGCGATCGGCATACCTTTTTTCAGGTTTTCAGCGAGACGCATAACTTCTTCGTCAGTGAAGGTATTCAGATCCACCTTCTGACGAACGTCGGTACCCAGATCGTAGGCACGCTGGATGAACTCGCGCAGTTTGGCGACTTCCTGCTGCTGTTTCAGCATGGCGTTGATTTTCTCGCCAATACCTTTCGCAGCCATACCCAGGTGGGTTTCCAGGATCTGACCGATGTTCATACGAGACGGTACGCCCAGCGGGTTCAGTACGATGTCTACCGGCGTGCCGTTTTCATCGTAAGGCATATCTTCGATCGGGTTGATCTTAGAGATAACACCCTTGTTACCGTGACGACCTGCCATTTTGTCACCAGGCTGAATCTGACGTTTAACGGCCAGATACACTTTAACAATCTTCAGCACGCCCGGTGCCAGATCGTCGCCCTGAGTGATTTTGCGGCGTTTCGCTTCGAGTTTTTTCTCGAACTCGTGTTTCAGTTCGTCGTACTGCTCAGCCAGCTGTTCCAGCTGATTTTGCTTCTCTTCGTCGGTCAGGCCCAGTTCCAGCCAGCGATCGCGCGGCAGCTTGTCGAGCTTCTCAGCTTCGATACCACCGGAGACCAGCACCGCGTAGATACGACCAAACAAGCCAGCTTCGAGGATCTGCAGTTCTTCAGACAGGTCTTTTTTAGCCTGTTTGAGCTGCATCTCTTCGATTTCCAGCGCACGTTTGTCTTTTTCTACGCCGTCGCGGGTAAAGACCTGAACGTCAATAATGGTGCCGGAGACACCGTTTGGTACGCGCAGGGAAGAGTCTTTAACGTCAGACGCTTTCTCACCGAAGATCGCACGCAGCAGTTTCTCTTCCGGCGTCAGCTGGGTTTCACCTTTCGGCGTCACCTTACCAACCAGAATATCGCCGCCGGTCACTTCCGCACCGATATAAACGATACCGGATTCATCCAGTTTAGAGAGCGCAGCTTCACCCACGTTCGGGATGTCGGCGGTGATCTCTTCCGGCCCCAGCTTGGTGTCACGAGAGACGCACGCCAGTTCCTGAATGTGGATGGTGGTAAAACGGTCTTCCTGGACAACACGCTCGGAAACGAGGATGGAGTCTTCGAAGTTGTAACCGTTCCACGGCATGAACGCTACGCGCATGTTCTGACCGAGCGCCAGTTCACCGAGGTCGGTGGACGGGCCGTCAGCCAGCACGTCGCCGCGCTCAATTGGCTCGCCCAGAGAGACACACGGCATCTGGTTGATACAGGTGTTCTGGTTCGAGCGGGTGTACTTGGTCAGGTTATAGATGTCGATACCTGCTTCGCCCGGGTACATCTCGTCTTCATTAACTTTAATAACGATACGGGAAGCATCCACGTACTGAACGGTACCGCCACGTTTAGCAACCGCAGTTACACCGGAGTCAACGGCAACAGCACGTTCCATACCGGTACCAACCAGCGGCTTATCAGCGCGCAGAGTTGGAACGGCCTGACGTTGCATGTTCGCACCCATCAATGCACGGTTGGCGTCATCGTGTTCCAGGAACGGGATCAGGGACGCACCGACGGAAACCACCTGCTGGGTGGATACGTCCATGTAGTCAACCTGGTCGCGGCTGAACAAGCTGGATTCGCCTTTACTACGGCAAGTAACCAGATCTTCTACAAAGTGGCCTTCGTCATCCAGGTTGGAGTTCGCCTGAGCGATAACGTAGTTGCCTTCTTCGATAGCAGACAGGTAATGAATTTCGTCGGTTACAACACCATCGGTCACTTTACGATACGGCGTCTCAAGGAAGCCGTATTCGTTAGTCTGTGCGTACACAGACAGGGAGTTGATCAGACCGATGTTCGGACCTTCAGGCGTTTCGATTGGGCATACGCGACCGTAGTGGGTCGGATGTACGTCTCGAACTTCAAAGCCTGCGCGCTCACGGGTCAGACCGCCCGGGCCGAGTGCGGAGATACGACGTTTGTGCGTAATCTCAGACAGCGGGTTGTTCTGGTCCATAAACTGAGACAGCTGGCTGGAACCAAAGAACTCTTTCACTGCTGCGGAAATCGGCTTGGCGTTGATCATATCCTGAGGCATCAGGGTATCCAGATCGCCCAGAGACAGACGCTCTTTCACCGCACGCTCTACGCGCACCAGGCCAACGCGGAACTGGTTTTCCGCCATTTCGCCTACGGAACGGATACGACGGTTGCCGAGGTGGTCAATATCATCGACTTCGCCTTTACCGTTACGGATATCAATGAGCTTCTTCATCACTTCGATGATGTCTTCTTTGCTCAGGATACCGGATCCTTCGATTTCGTCGCGCAGCAGAGAACGGTTGAACTTCATACGACCAACCGCGGACAGATCGTAGCGGTCTTCGGAGAAGAACAGGTTCTCGAACAGGCTTTCAGCCGCTTCGCGAGTCGGCGGCTCACCAGGACGCATCATGCGGTAGATCTCTACCAGCGCGCTCAGACGGTCATTGGTCGGGTCGACGCGTACAGTCTCAGACATGTACGGACCGTGGTCCAGATCGTTGGTGAACAGCGTTTCGATACGCTTATGGCCAGACTGGCTCAGCTTAGCCAGCAGATCCAGGCTCAGCTCCATGTTCGCTGGGCAGATCAGCTCGCCAGTAGATTCGTCGACATAATCTTTAGAGGCGACTTTGCCCGCAATGTACTCAACCGGAACTTCGATATGTTTGATATCGTCTTTTTCCAGTTGGCGAATGTGACGTGCGGTGATGCGACGCCCTTTCTCAACGTACACTTTACCGTTCGCTTCGATGTCGAAGGAGGCGGTTTCGCCGCGCAGACGCTCCGGAACCAGTTCCATCTGCAGCTTGTTATCGCGAATTTCAAAGACCACTTTCTCGAAGAACAGGTCAAGGATCTGCTCAGTGGTGTAATTCAGCGCGCGCAGGATGATGGTAGCCGGCAGCTTACGACGACGGTCAATACGGACAAACAGGTTGTCTTTCGGGTCGAACTCGAAGTCCAGCCAGGAGCCACGGTAAGGAATGATACGTGCGTTATACAGGACCTTACCGGAAGAGTGGGTCTTACCTTTGTCACTGTCAAAGAAGACGCCCGGGCTACGGTGCAGCTGAGAAACGATAACGCGCTCGGTACCGTTGATAACGAAGGTACCGTTGTCGGTCATGAGCGGAATTTCGCCCATGTAGACTTCTTGTTCTTTAATGTCTTTAACGGTGCCTTCCGGCGCTTCGCGCTCGTAGATCACCAGACGCAGTTTTACGCGCAGCGGTGCCGAGTAGGTCACGCCGCGGATCTGACATTCTTTAACGTCAAAAACCGGTTCGCCCAGACGGTAGCTGACGTACTGCAGCTCAGAGTTACCGCTGTAGCTTTTAATCGGGAATACGGAACGGAAAGCTGCTTCCAGACCATACTGCCCTTCAGGATCTTGCTCGATGAACTTCTGAAACGAGTCAAGCTGGATAGAAAGGAGATAAGGTATGTCCAGAACCTGCGGACGTTTACCAAAATCCTTACGAATACGTTTTTTCTCGGTATAGGAGTAAACCATAGGGTTCCTCAGCTCGCTGACAAGTCGACCCATCTGCCCACATAAGGCAGTTTTTTATGCAACACTATTTTGTTGACCGGAAAATGGAACACTTTCCGCAATACCTGTTTCTATCACGCTTAAACCATTTCATTGCGATTTACACAGCTCAGGAACCCTAACCTGTCGCAGTATATTAAGTCGTCTATAGAAACAAGCATTGTCAGGACAACCAGCAGTCAAACAGTGTGAAATTCTACTGGCGCCTTACAGCGCAAAAAGGCTGGTGACTAAAAAGTCACCAGCCATCAGCCTGATTTCTCAGGCTGCAACCGGAAAGGTTGGCTTATTTAACTTCAACTTCAGCGCCAGCTTCTTCCAGAGATTTTTTCAGTGCTTCAGCGTCATCTTTGCTCACGCCTTCTTTCAGAGCGGCCGGAGCAGATTCTACCAGGTCTTTAGCTTCTTTCAGACCCAGGCCAGTTGCGCCACGTACTGCTTTGATAACGGCAACTTTGTTAGCGCCGATACCTTTCAGAATTACGTCGAATTCAGTTTTTTCTTCAGCAGCTTCAACCGGGCCAGCAGCTACAGCTACAGCAGCAGCAGCGGAAACACCGAATTTTTCTTCCATTGCAGAGATCAGCTCAACAACGTCCATTACGGACATAGCGGATACTGCTTCAATGATTTGATCTTTAGTGATAGACATTTAAATTGTTCCTGAATATCAGAATAAGTTTATACGTAAGCGAATGCTTTACAAAGACAACTGCGATTAAGCAGCTTCTTTCGCATCGCGTACAGCAGCCAGAGTGCGAACCAGTTTGCCAGCCGAAGCTTCTTTCATGGTTGCCATCAGGCGTGCAATTGCTTCTTCGTAGGTCGGCAGAGTTGCCAGGCGGTCGATTTGCGACGCCGGGATCAGCTCACCTTCAAAGGCTGCGGCTTTGACCTCAAATTTTGCATTCGCTTTCGCGAACTCTTTGAACAGACGAGCGGCAGCGCCCGGGTGTTCCATAGAGTATGCAATCAGGGTCGGACCAACAAACGTGTCTTTCAGGCACTCGAAAGGAGTACCTTCAACGACGCGGCGCAGCAGGGTGTTACGAACAACACGCATGTATACGCCAGCTTCACGACCTGCTTTACGCAGTTCAGTCATTTTGTCTACAGTCACGCCACGGGAATCCGCAACTACTGCAGACAGCGCGCCTTTGGCTACTTCGCTGACTTCAGCAACAATCGCTTGTTTGTCTTGAAGATTTAAAGCCATTAGCTTTGCTCCTGGATGTTTGCCAGAGCTCATGCTCTGGAACTCACTTCACTCGACTCAAAGAGAAGAGCGTCTTAATACGGTGAGCAGAAACAAGCCAGAGTATCCAAAAATAATCTTAGCGTTCTGTCACCGTCTACGCAGGGCATTAAGTCTCTTGCGAAACACCTGCGGTCTTCGACGGAGGCCTGGATAGGCCAGGCTCCAACGAACAAATCTTTTTATCTGCTAACTTTCGTTAACAAACGTGGGGGTAAGATTGTAGACAAATTCACCGCCCACGTAAAGCTAATCTTAGTTCGCAGAAGCGCTCAGACCAGCCTGATCAACGGCAACGCCAGCACCCATGGTGGTGGAGATGCTGATTTTCTTGATGTACACGCCTTTAGCCTGAGTCGGTTTCGCTTTTTTCAGCGCAACCAGCAGAGCTTCCAGGTTTTCTTTCAGTTTATCAGCGTCAAAATCCACTTTACCGATGGTGGTGTGGATGATGCCGTTTTTGTCGTTACGGTAACGAACCTGACCTGCTTTAGCGTTCTTAACCGCTTCAGCAACGTTCGGCGTTACGGTACCCACTTTCGGGTTTGGCATCAGGCCGCGCGGACCCAGAACCTGGCCCAGTTGGCCAACAACGCGCATTGCATCCGGGGAAGCAATAACAACGTCAAAGTTCATTTCGCCTTTTTTGATCTGGTCAGCCAGATCTTCCATACCTACCAGCTCTGCGCCAGCAGCTTTAGCTGCTTCAGCGTTCGGGCCCTGGGCAAATACGGCTACGCGAACTGAACGGCCAGTACCGTGCGGCAGTACGGTCGCGCCACGGACGTTCTGGTCAGATTTACGAGCGTCGATGCCGAGGTTAACGGCAACATCAACGCTTTCAACGAACTTAGCAGTAGCCAGTTCTTTCAGCAGAGAGATGGCTTCGTTGATGTCGTACTGTTTGGTCGCATCAACTTTGTCACGAATCACGGACATGCGCTTGGTCAGTTTAGCCATTTCTTAGTCCTCCACTACCAGGCCCATGGAACGTGCAGTACCTTCAATGGAGCGAGTCATCGCTTCAATGTCGGAACCAGTCATGTCGGCAGCTTTGGTCTGCGCGATTTCCTGCAGCTGAGCGCGGGAAATTTTACCTACTTTGTCTTTGTTCGGTTTACCGGAACCAGACTTGATACCAGCCGCTTTTTTCAGCAGAACTGCTGCCGGCGGAGTTTTGGTAACGAAGGTGAAAGAACGGTCAGCGTAAACGGTAATAACAACCGGGATCGGCAGACCTTTTTCCAGGGATTCAGTTTTTGCGTTGAACGCTTTGCAGAATTCCATGATGTTCACACCCTGCTGACCCAGTGCTGGACCAACCGGCGGACTCGGGTTTGCCATACCAGCTGCAACCTGCAGCTTGACATAGGCTTGTACTTTCTTAGCCATGTAAATTTCCTCGTTTGGGTGTAGCGCCTGAAAAGGCTCCCCGTGATAAATATCGCTTTATGGGAATCAGACCCATAAAAACAAAAGGCGCGAAATTGTATGTCAATTCCGCGCCTCATGCAACGATTAAAACGTTGCTTTTTTGATCGGCTGTTAGGCTTTTTCTACCTGAGCGAAGTCCAGTTCAACCGGCGTCGCACGACCGAAGATAGAAACGGACACTTTCAGACGAGACTTCTCGTAGTCCACTTCTTCAACCACACCGTTAAAGTCAGCAAATGGACCGTCGCTAACGCGAACCATTTCACCCGGCTCAAACAGCGTTTTCGGCCGCGGCTTATCGCCAACCTGCTGCAGGCGGTTCATGATCGCGTCGACTTCTTTGTCACTGATCGGTGCCGGACGGTCAGACGTACCGCCGATGAAACCCATCACGCGCGGTACGCTGCGCACCAGGTGCCAGCTCGCGTCGTTCATCACCATCTGGACCAGCACGTAGCCCGGGAAGAATTTGCGTTCGCTTTTACGACGCTGGCCGCCGCGGATTTCGACCACTTCTTCGGTCGGCACCATGACTTCGCCAAACAGCTCTTCCATATTGTGTAATTTGATATGTTCACGCAACGAGGTAGCTACGCGACCTTCAAAACCGGAAAACGCCTGAACGACGTACCAGCGTTTTTTAGGAGCTTCAGACATCTCAGAACCTCAGGCCAGTGATAAAGGATACCAGGCGAACCAGAATACCATCCAGTCCCCACAGGATCAGTGACATTACGGCTGTCACTGCGGCAACAATCAGCGTGGTATGCAACGTTTCCTGGCGAGTCGGCCAGATCACCTTGCGGACTTCGGTTCTCGCTTCACGAGCGAAGGCGACTGTCGCCTTACCTTTTGTCGTTAACAGCGCGACACCGCCCGCTGCAGCGATCAGAATCACTACAGCCAGCGCACGCACTGCCAGCATAATGTCACGATAAAGGAAGTTGCCGACGATGGCCACGACCAGCAGCACGACTACGATTGTCCACTTCATCGCTTCGAGGCCGCGCCCGCTCCCTTGAGCTTCGGTATTCGCACTCATAAACCAACCTGTCACAAGAATTCAGACAAATAACTTCACCCCGCATGAGATGCGAGGCGACCAAACCGAAATGCTCTGCTGCGTTTCGGACTTAACGCCCTCTTCAGAGCCTGTCTCAGCAATGATTATGACCCAAAAAATCACTGATGAGCCAGGTTCTGGTGTGAAAGCGTGCAAAAAGGGCATCAAATGATGCCCTTTTATTGCGCATTGCGTCAAATGTTATCAGCAATTAGCTGAGAACTTTAGCAACCACGCCTGCGCCAACGGTACGGCCGCCTTCACGGATTGCGAAACGCAGACCGTCGTCCATCGCGATCGGGTGGATCAGGGTAACAACCATTTTGATGTTGTCGCCCGGCATGACCATCTCTACGCCTTCCGGCAGTTCGATGGTGCCAGTCACGTCAGTTGTACGGAAGTAGAACTGCGGACGGTAGCCTTTGAAGAACGGAGTATGACGGCCGCCTTCGTCTTTGGACAGAATGTACACTTCAGATTCGAACTTGGTGTGCGGCTTGATGGAACCCGGCTTAGCCAGTACCTGACCACGTTCGATTTCTTCACGTTTGATACCACGCAGCAGAACACCAACGTTCTCACCAGCACGGCCTTCGTCCAGCAGTTTGCGGAACATTTCAACGCCAGTACAGGTAGACTTCGCAGTCTCTTTGATACCAACGATTTCAACTTCTTCGCCAACTTTGATGATACCGCGTTCTACACGACCGGTAACAACGGTACCACGACCGGAGATGGAGAATACGTCTTCGATCGGCAGCAGGAACGGCTTGTCAATTGCACGCTCTGGTTCCGGGATGTAAGAATCCAGGTAGCCAGCCAGTTCGATGATTTTCGCTTCCCAGTCTGCGTCGCCTTCCAGCGCTTTCAGAGCGGAACCACGAACGATCGGGGTGTCGTCGCCCGGGAAATCGTACTGGGACAGAAGTTCACGAACTTCCATTTCAACCAGTTCCAGCAGCTCTTCGTCATCAACCATGTCGCATTTGTTCAGGAACACGATGATGTACGGAACGCCTACCTGACGACCCAGCAGGATGTGCTCACGAGTCTGCGGCATCGGGCCGTCAGTCGCAGCAACAACCAGGATCGCGCCGTCCATCTGCGCAGCACCGGTGATCATGTTTTTAACATAGTCGGCGTGGCCCGGGCAGTCTACGTGCGCGTAGTGGCGAGTCGGGGTGTCATATTCAACGTGAGACGTGTTGATGGTGATACCACGAGCTTTTTCTTCCGGCGCGTTATCGATCTGATCGAATGCGCGAGCAGAACCACCGTAGGTTTTAGCCAGAACGGTAGTGATTGCAGCGGTCAGCGTTGTTTTACCATGGTCAACGTGGCCGATAGTACCGACGTTAACGTGCGGTTTTGTACGTTCAAACTTTTCTTTAGACATCGATTGTCCCTCTAAGACACGGATAAATCGGTGATATCACCACATCAACCGGGCAACATGCCCGACTTGTTGAATGCAATAAACTAGAGAGAAACAGGGGAGGAGAGATAAAGAAGTGGTGCTGATACCCAGAGTCGAACTGGGGACCTCACCCTTACCAAGGGTGCGCTCTACCAACTGAGCCATATCAGCACGTTTGGAGCGGGCAGCGGGAATCGAACCCGCATCATCAGCTTGGAAGGCTGAGGTAATAGCCATTATACGATGCCCGCATCCTGAAACTCGGCTACCCAGTTCTTTCTATAACAAAAAAAAGAGAAGCGTCTCTTTTTCTGTTTGAGCTGACCAGTTTAACCAATCAACCCTGGCTCCGCAAAGCGTTGCCGAAAGATGGTGGTGGGGGAAGGATTCGAACCTTCGAAGTCGATGACGGCAGATTTACAGTCTGCTCCCTTTGGCCGCTCGGGAACCCCACCAGGCACTTGATGGTGCCGACTACCGGAATCGAACTGGTGACCTACTGATTACAAGTCAGTTGCTCTACCTACTGAGCTAAGTCGGCATCAAGTAGCGCGCATTCTAGGGAGACCTGCGAGTTCATGCAACTAAAAAATTGCAGAAAATGTTCTATTGCTCACATTTTGTGCTCAAACGAGAAAAAACGGTGTAATTTCAAACAGGGCCGGACAAAAATACGCCAACCTTCTTCACAAATACAGTTAACGAGGAGGGCAAAAGGCATATCCAAACCGCGAAAGCGGCATCGATTCCTCACAGCCTCTCCATAAGATGCAATGAAAACTCACTGGCTTCTACCGAGGACTTTATATCCCCTTACCAAACCATTCATCTCTGTGATGCTACCTTTAGAAAGCATCATTCAATGAGTTTTTTTCTTATTATTCCGCGCAATCTGGTGTTACCCTCCTGCCCATTGTCCTGATTAACTAGTGTGAAGCACCCCGCCTTCATGTAATTCGGCGGTTGCAAGAGCATGCTTATGAGCCTAAAAGAGCAAACGTTAATGACACCGTATCTACAATTTAACCGCGACCAATGGGCTGCACTGCGTGATTCCGTTCCGATGACGCTAACAGAAGAAGAAATCACGCGGTTAAAAGGCATCAACGAAGATCTTTCCCTGGAAGAAGTTGCAGAGATTTATTTGCCGCTGTCGCGTTTACTCAATTTCTATATCAGCTCTAATTTGCGCCGGCAGGCTGTACTGGAACAATTCCTTGGCACCAACGGCCAGCGTATTCCTTATATCATCAGCATTGCGGGTAGCGTGGCGGTCGGGAAGAGCACCACCGCGCGCGTACTACAGGCGTTACTTAGCCGCTGGCCTGAGCATCGACATGTAGAATTGATTACGACAGATGGTTTTCTGCACCCTAACGCAGTATTGAAAGAACGTGGACTGATGAAGAAGAAAGGCTTCCCGCAGTCTTACGATATGCATCGCCTGGTTAAATTCGTCTCCGACCTGAAATCCGGTGTACCTGACGCTACGGCCCCGGTCTATTCACATCTCATTTATGACGTGATTCCGGATGGGGATAAGACGGTCACTCAGCCTGATATATTAATTCTTGAGGGATTAAATGTTTTGCAGAGTGGAATGGATTACCCTCACGATCCGCATCATGTATTTGTTTCCGACTTCGTTGATTTTTCAATTTATGTGGATGCGCCAGAAGAGTTGCTCAAAACCTGGTATATCAATCGTTTTCTGAAATTCCGCGAAGGGGCGTTTACCGACCCGGACTCTTATTTCCATAACTATGCTCAGTTGTCTAAAGACGAAGCTATTAATATTGCCACATCGCTATGGAATGAGATTAATCTTTTGAATTTAAAAGAGAATATCTTACCAACGCGTGAGCGAGCCAGCCTTATCATGACAAAAAGCGCAAACCACTCAGTCAATCAGGTGCGGTTAAGGAAATAAAAAGGGGAGCGCTGGCTCCCCTTTTTCATTCAGCGCCTCGCAATGAGATCTCACCGCCAATCCAGGGTTTTATCACCCCTTCTTGTTCCAGTAATAATGCGCCTTGAGCATCAATACCTCGAGAAATGCCAAAGATCTCTTTATCGCCAATAATAAGTTTAACCGGACGGTTAATAAAGTTATCGAGCTTTTCCCAGCGGCCCAGATAGGGCGCCAGACCCTCATTCTCAAAAAGTTTAAAACCTGCCCGCAGCTCTTTAATCAGACAAGCGGCTAACTGATTACGATCGATAGAGATCCCGGCCTCCTGCAGGCTGATCCAGCCCTGATTGACAACATCAGACTCCACGCGGCGCATCATGAGATTAATCCCCGCGCCGCTGACTATCTGTGCCGCATCGCCGGTTTTCCCCGTCAGTTCCACCAGGATCCCGGACAGTTTGCGGTCCTGCAAATAGAGGTCGTTCGGCCATTTCACCCGTACTTTATCCGCCCCCAGGCTCTGCAGCACCTCGGCAATGACGATCCCGATGACCAGACTCAAACCTATAGCCGCAGCAGGCCCCTGCTCCAGTCGCCAGTACATTGAAAGGTAAAGATTAGACCCAAACGGCGAGAACCACTTACGCCCGCGGCGGCCGCGGCCAGCCTGCTGATACTCAGCCACGCAGGCATCACCAGATTGCAGTTCGCTGAGCCGGTCCAGAAGATACTGGTTCGTGGAATCTATCACCGGTAGTACGGTTACCCGACCATGCTCAATCTGCCTGGCGATCTGCTCTTCGTCCAGTAGCTGGATAGGCTCAGGGAGACTGTAGCCTTTGCCCGGAACGGTGAACACGTCGACTCCCCAATCACGCAACGTTTGAATATGCTTGTTGATCGCTGCCCGGCTCATTCCTAAACGCTCGCCAAGCTGTTCACCTGAGTGAAATTCAGCATCAGCCAGTATCGATATCAGCGTCAAAGGAACGGTGTAGTCTTTCATGCAATAGTCTCCTCGGCATTGACTTCACCCGTTTCGCCAATAAAGCGCACCTCCGGCTGTAGCCAAATATCAAACTTCTCACCAACCTGTTGACGTACGTAGTGAGCCAATTCAACCACATCTTCACTGGTTGCCTGATTATGATTGATTAATACCAATGCCTGCTGGCTATGTACCGCTGCGCCGCCCATGACTTTGCCTTTAAGCTGGCATTGATCGATAAGCCAGCCGGCGGCTAGCTTCATGCTGCCATCAGGCTGAGGATAGTGGGGGATGTTCGGATAGGCAGCCAGCAGTGCTTGAGCCTTGTCTGCGCTAACGACCGGATTCTTAAAGAAGCTCCCTGCATTTCCATTCACTTTGGGATCGGGAAGTTTGGTCATGCGCATATGACATACGGCATCAAACACCTGCCGAGGGGTAACGGTTTGCGGATCAAGCCGGGTTAAATCGCCGTAGGTCAAAACGGGTTGCCACTCTTTTGGTAACATCAAACCAACGGCCACAATCGCGTAGCGATCTTGATATTCATGCTTAAAAATACTGTCCCGGTAGCCAAAACGACATTCCGCGGCGAAAAGGCGCAGTTTCTCACCAGTCGCTAACTCAACGCAATCGACGTACTGGCAAACCTTTTGTAATTCAACGCCGTAAGCACCAATATTTTGAATCGGCGAGGAGCCGGTGCAGCCAGGAATCAGGGCAAGATTTTCCAGGCCAGGCATGCCGTTATTCAACGCAAACTGCACTAGCTGATGCCAGTTCTCTCCTGCGCCAACATGCAAATGCCACGCGTCTGGTGTTTCACTCACTTCGATTCCCATAATACGGTTAATAATCACCGTACCGGCATAATCCTTCAGGAACAGAACATTGCTTCCTTCACCAAGGATCAGGATTGGCTGGCGCTGTGCAGCGGCATTTTGCCAGGCATCCAGTAGCTGTTTTTCAGTTTCGGCGCGAACAATCGTTTTGGCAGAACGGTCAATACCGAAGGTATTCCAGGGCTTAAGTGAGTGGCTCATAATGGCTTCCAGATGCAAAATCTGCATTAGTTTACCGTATATAGCGAGGGAAGGCTTGCCTGAATGTCAGGGGGACCAGGAACCATGACGTTACCAAAGTCCAGTCATTCGCAGGCCACAAAAACGCAAAAAGCCC
>NZ_FZTC01000024.1 GCF_900200035.1 Klebsiella grimontii | reverse complement strand
CAGTTTTAGTTGACCACTACAATTACCTGATAGACCAGACGAAAGCCTGACGCGCGAAGTTTAATTTTATAGCAGTCCTTTATCCCTCTCAGCTTTGCTGAGGGGATATGTGGTTCGTCACAGCACTTCTTCAGCTTCTTCGCAAACTGTTGCTGAATGGCCTTATCCAGCTTTTGCCATTCCTTCAGCGCATCTTCCCTGAATTTGACCGTATAAGTCATAGATACGTGTCCAGATCCACGTCAAGCAGCCGCTGGTTACTGCGTTCTGAAACCAGCTTTGCCAGTTCCTGATCATCCAGGGCATCGAGCATCTTCTCGTAAAGCTCTGCCGGGATGCAGTAAAAAGCGGGCTGATTACGGTTCAGAATAGCGACCGGGAAGCCGTCGCCGGCACTGACCGTCGCCATCGGGTTTTTTTTAAGTTCGCTGATGCTCGCGCTTGTGTCACTCAGAATAATGTTGGGCATAGTGCACCTTTAAGACTTGTTAACAGGTCTCAAATATAGCCCTCACATGACCAGTTAACAAGTCTTTTAAACGGTAGGTGTGCAAAATATCCGGAGGGCGAGGGTACTGGTGCTCGTACCCATCCTGGTAGCCATGCAAGCCAGACCCGGGCTGAGCCACTCCGGGTTAAAACCTGGCGACCGGTAACTCTTTCCAGCGGGTTGTATATGCCGGTGACAACATATCCCGCTTCATCTGCCACTCAGGAGCAATACCTCTGCCGGCAAACCAGATCTTCCCAAGCCCTGAGTGATTAATGCCATCGAGGACTTTCATCAGAGCATCACTGTGCGGCCGCGGCTGTATCTCATCGAACAGGTTCAGCTGAGAGACCCCGTTGGGACAGAAATCGTTCAGCATGACTCCCGCTTTTGCGTAGCGGTGACCAGGTACCCAGATCCTGTCCAGTACGTTAACTGCAGCGGCGATAATATCCCGGGAGTCTCGCGTTGGCGTACTCAGTTTTTCCGTCGAGATATTCCCGTAGTACGGCTCTTTGACGGCGAATGGCGAAGTTTTGATGAAGGCTGAGATATGCCGGCAGTACTGTCGTTCACCACGCAGCTTTTCTGCTGCCCGCTCAGCATACTGACATATGGCCTGGCGGAGCTCATCATAGGTGGTGATCCGCTGCCCGAAGCTGCGACTGCAGACGATCTGCTGTTTGGGCGGCGGTGCTTCCTCCAGCGAAATACAGCTCTCTCCGTTCAGCTCCCGGACAGTTCGCTCGAGCACAACGTTAAAGTTCTTCCGGATAAACGTCGGGTTAGTCAGCGACAGCTGCAGGGCTGTTGTGATCCCCATCGCCTTCAGTTTCTTCGCTATCCGGTTTCCCACCCCCCAGATCTCCTCCACCGGCTGCAGGCTGAGTAATTTTGCTGTCCTGCCAGGATTATCTGGCGACAGCGCCAGCACTCCCCGGAACTGTGGCCATTCTTTCGATGCCCACTGTGCCGATTTCGCCAGTGTCTTTGTGGCGCCGAAACCGACACCGATTGTGAGCCCCGTACCATTCAGGACGTGCCCGCGCAGCTGCCTGCCAAATTCTTTCAGATCCATACAGTGGCCAATGCCCCGGGCATCGAGGAAACACTCATCAATGGAATACTGCTCAACACGGGGAGATAACTCTTCAAGCAGGGCAACCACGCGGTTACTTAGACTCGCATAAAGCTCATAATTACTTGAAAATACGAACAGTTTTTCCGGGAATTGTACGTCTTTCAGCTGGAACCACGGCGTACCCATTTTTATGCCCAATCGCCGTTTGGCCTCTGGGCTTCTGGCGATCACGCAGCCGTCGTTATTACTCAGGCAAATGACGGGTTTTCCTCTTAAATCCGGGCGAAATACTTTCTCGCAGCTGGCATAGAATGAGTTGACATCGGCCAGAGCGAACATCAGTCCGTGCCCCGTGTTTTGTGAATAAACGCGGTGACCACGCCAAAAATCTGGAGCGTCTCCGGGTCCGGATACAGGACAGGGTAAGCCGGATTCATCGCCTGCAGGGCAGGGCGGGGGGTCAGCAGAAGGCGTTTAACCGTGAACTCCCCCTCAATCTCGGCAATGACGATATCGCCATGCCGGGGTTTTTCCGCTTTATCAACGACCATCAGGTCACCGGAGTAAAGACCGATATCCGTCATGGAGTTTCCGATGGCCCGGACAAAATAGGTCGAATGGCGCCGGCGAATGCAGTATTCGTTGAGGTCCAGCTCCGATTCGGTGTAGTCCGCGGCCGGAGAGGGGAAACCGGCCGCACACCGTTCAGTGAAAAGCGGCAGGGTGAGTGTTCCGGGGTTGAGTGCTGCAGGTGTGAATTCCACCGTTTCGCTCCTTATTACTGTATTTATATACAGTAATTATTTTATCTGCAGCGCTTTTTTGCAAGCCTCTTTCACATCGAAATCGCTAAGGCTCTGCTGCCAGAGCGAAAACAGGCCGTGGTTGCAGAAAGAGAGTCCCGGGCCCCTTTGACCCGGATATGCTGTAATATACTGATATCATCTGGTTTTCATCCCTTCAGGAGATACTCATGTCACCAGGCTTCAGAAATGTGCTCCGGTTCGCCGGCGTGCCCGTGGACAGCGCTGAACCTGTCCGCAGAAAATATGGCAGTCGCATGATTGGGATTGTGACGCTCTGCCTGCTCCCGCTCCTGGTGTTCGACGTCCCGCAGTGGGTTTTCATTTTATCGCAGATTATCTGGGGGGCGGGCGTATATATCGGCCTGTCCGTGGCCGGGGATAACTCCCGGAATCGCTGATGCTTTGTTTTTGATTGTACAAAAAAAGAACAGGTTTGGTGGCGCCTGTCTTCCCGAGCCTCTCAGGCTTCTGCCTTCAGGTTATCAAATTGCGCGTAAAACCTCGCCCAATGCGGACGGGGATATAAGCGCGGTAATTGCGTAACACTCACTGGCCTTCTTACATAATTAGCCACAGCCTTAAGCCCTGCGTTTGTGGACAGGTATTCTGATGATCCTTCCTTCGCACGCTGCCAGTGTTCCGCGTCCGGCTGTTCACGGGACGGTCGGCTTTTCCGCTCCGGCCCGGCGCCGCTGGTATTTTGCGCCAGTCCCTCGCCATTCTAAGGATCGGCCTTCAAGCCGCTTTCGCGGCATAGCCTCGCCGTCGAAACGACTGACGGCTGCGGTATTCCACGGTCGGCATTGACCCGTTACCGGCCGCGGCGTACAGGCACCGGTATGCCTGATGCTCCTTTACTGTGTGATGAGTGGGGCAATGACTGGCGGGATATCACTCGCTGACCTGTTCCTGACCGGGCACCTGGTCCGGTTTTTCGCTTTCTCATGCCATCGCCTTTTCAGGCTCCGCTTTTATCCGCGACCGCCATGCGGCGCGGGGGATGAACCTGCCACCCGCTGCCAGTGTCTCGCGTCCGGTCTGATACGGGACGGGCGGTTTTTCCGCTCCGGCCCGGCGCCGCTGGTATTTTGCGCCAGCCCCTCGCCACGTTAAGGAACGCCCTTCAAGCCGCTTTCGCGGCATATCCTTGCCGCCATAAAAACTGACGGCTGCGGTATTCCACGGTCGGCCTGACCCGTGACCGGACGCGATGAACAGGCAGCGTGCGGCAGGGAACGGTATCGCGGTGATGCCTCCTGCCCCCTCTGACTACAGGAGTGCTGCCATGTCCAGATTCATTCTCGGAAACTGTATTGATGTGATGCGCGGATTCCCCGACCGCGCAGTTGATCTCATTGTGACCGATCCGCCTTACCTGGTCGGTTTTAAGGACCGTTCCGGACGGGCTATTGCCGGGGATGTGACGGACGAATGGCTGCAACCGGCCACGCTGGAGATGTACCGCGTCCTCAAAAAAGACGCGCTGATGGTCAGTTTCTATGGCTGGAACCGCGTCGATCGTTTTATGGCGGCATGGAAAGCGGCAGGATTCTACGCCGTGGGTCAGATTGTGTTCACCAAAACCTATTCCTCCAACCGCCGTAACGCTAAGGTCAGGCGCGGATTCGTGGACTACTGCCATGAAGGGGCTTATGTCCTCGCTAAAGGGCGCCCGGTGCCACCCGAAAAACCGCTGCCGGACGTGCTGCCGTTTCCTTATACCGGCAATCCGCTGCATCCCACCCAGAAACCGGTGGAGGCTCTGCAACCGCTGATTGAGTCATTCAGCGCCCCGGGGGCGATTGTCCTTGACCCCTTTGCCGGCAGCGGTTCGACCTGTGTCGCCGCATACCGTGCCGGACGTCGCTATATCGGCATCGAAGTGCTGGCGCAGTACCACAGAGCCGGAGCCGGACGACTGGCCGCCATGCACCGGGCCGTTAATACCCCGGCGGCGAACGATGAATGGCTCCCGGAGGCGGCGTGATGAACTACGGCGGACACAAAGCCCTGCGCCGCAACATGGCCGGGCTGGCCAATAACCTGTGCGACCTGAAAACCACCCTGAAAGTGCTGGAAGAAACGTATCACTACCGGCATGACGGACTGCCGGAGCGACTTGCCGGAATAAGCCTGCGGCGTATCAGCGTCCTGATGGATGAGGCATTCAATATCGCCCTGATGCTGGACGAAAGTTTTCAGGACTGACACCCGGGCGGTAAAGCCGCCCCCACTGGATCACGGAGAAATAACCATGCTGTACGGCACCCGCAAAGAACTGAACAAAAAACTCAAACGCATGTTCGGCAACGAAGAACGTTACGCCCTGCTGGTCTGGACGAAAGAGGACGTGATGGCCCAGGTGGAAAACATGACGGAGCACGAGGCCCATATTGTTCTCGAACTGATCGGACAGACCGGCACCGGCGACCATGCCGAAGAAGGCGTGTCATTCCGTACTGTCCAGGACCTGTACGCGGGCATTCAGGAGAGCACCCGCCGCATCAGTGTTCCGGCTGACATGCTGGCGAAGCTGACCAATATCGCCGGGCGGGCACTCAGCGAGGAAGATGCACGGGCCTGGCCGCTGGTCTGCCTGCAATATCCGACTGTTGCCGACGCGCTGGCCGATATCGACTGGCTCCGGCTGCAACTGGCCGCTTAACGACCCCGCCCCGCCATGTTGCGGGGCGATATTTCCAGACAGAGAGCTTAACCATGAATAACGATACCCTGAATGCACTCATTCTGCGCCACGGGGACAGTCTTCTGCGCCGGTCCGGGTGGCCTGAAAGTGTCGGTATGATACAGGTGGCTCCGCAGGAGGTTCCCGGCTGGCTGGCTGTCTGCGGCGTGCTCAGCGCGGACGCAATCCTGAAGCTGACTACCCGCCTTTGTCAGACCCTCAGTGGCGGGCGGGCGCACCTGTTGATCGCCAGCGCGCAGCGGCTGACAGGAACGCCTGCCCGCCTGCATCTGTACCCGGCGCAGGCTTACCCCCGCCCCGAAGCGTTGCCGGACTGTACGTGTATCAGTCTGCCTTTACGCACAGGAATGGCTGACAAAATCCGAATGTGACGACCTGCTGGCCTTCCTGAAAGAGTTTACTGACCGGGTATGCGAAATCGTGCGCCGGGATACGAAGCGCATCGCTGCTGCAAGGGTTCCGTCTGCCACTCCGCGCCTGATGGAGCGACGTTTCGGTGACTGGCGGTTGCTGGCCGACGAGTACGACCATGACAACTGGCTGGACGACAGCGAGACCGACAGGCTGGAGCTGGTTCTCGACGCCATTCTGGTACGCAATGCGCGTTTCTGCCCGGTCCTGCTCACGCTGATTAACGAGCGGGAAGAAAATATTGAGGGTGCAGGCGTTATCACTGAGCTGCTCCGTTTTCCGGGCGATCCGCCCCGTCGCTGGCTTGACCGCCGTGTTTTACGGGATGTGGTGAGAGAGGCCCGCGCCGTCAACGCTCAGGTGTGACGGACCGGAGCGTCAGGGGAGGGGAGACTCTCCCTTTTCTGCCTGTCGGCGCCGGAGATCCAGAGCGAATAAGGATGTCCCCGTGCCGGCTCCGCGTCCACCTGGCCCGGTTTCCGGGCCTTTTGGGTGCCCCCCCTCAGTTATCACCGTGTCGTGTGCGGGCTGTGCCGTGCCTCCATCTTAGCCGGGCTGTCGCGAATGCAAGGGTTCGCTGACGCCGCGGCGGTCACCCGGTCCTTCCTTCCCGTCTGCCGGGATTTTCCGGTCGTTCGACCGCTCAGGATTCACGGTCTCACCCTGCAACTCCCGTCTGCCGTGTGCGTCAGGCTGCGGCTTCCCTTGCGCCCCTGCATTCCCGACTGACCGCCCGTCTGTTATGGAGGCACGGCACCGCCCGGTGTCGCAGTCCATGTGATTACGGAGGTTTTACCATGCAGTATGTGAAAACGCGCCCTGTCCTGAATGTCGAAGAGTCCGACCGACTGTCCTTCATGCCGTACATGTTCGGCACTGATTTCATGCTCGCAGAATTACAGGTGTACGCCCTGGCGAAAAAATGGATGCCGGAACATGACAGCGGTTTCTGGCATTTCATCCGCTTACCGGAGGGCGGCGGTTACATGATGCCCGATTGCGGCCGCGTCCATCTGGTCAGCACGGAAAGCTGGTTTGACCGCTATGTCAGTGCCGACGCAGCGGGCATTATTCTGACCAGCCTGGCAGTTAACCGTCGTCTGGCTGCCCACCATGACAGCAATAACCCGGCCCTGACTCACCTTTATATGCTGCGTGATGTCCAGCTCTGGAATCACATCACTTTTCACCCGGAATGCAATGCGATTTACGCCGCGCTGGACTGATTAACGACCGGGGCGGTGATACCGCCCCGCAGGGAGACGAAAAATGAATTCATCAATCACCGTTCCTGCTGTCTACGTGGGCACGTATCACCAGTACAACTGCGGCAGCATTTTTGGTAAATGGTTTGATTTAACCGATTTTGACGACGAAGACGCGTTTTATGACGCCTGCCGGACGCTGCACGCCGGTGAGGATGACCCCGAACTGATGTTTCAGGACTGGGAAGGTATTCCTTCCCCGTTTGCCTCTGAATCGTCTGTGAACTGGGCATTTATAGAGGCATTCCGGCAGGCGCAGGATGAAGGGCGCGCCGTCGCGTTTGTGGCCTGGGCGGAATATACCGGCGAGTGTGACTATGATGCCTTTGATGACGCGTATTACGGCGAGGCGGAAAGCGAGGAAGATTTTGCTTATGGCTTTGTGGAGGACAACGGCCTGTTAAATGACGTGCCCGAATCCCTGCGCGTGTATTTCGATTATGAGGCATACGCGCGGGATTTATTCAGCAGCGGGTATGTGTTTCAGGGCGGCTATGTCTTCAGAAACTGAATGATGCCCGGCGGGGAAACCCGCCGGTTAAGGAGAAAATGTATGAAACTTGCACCACAAAGCCGCGATATCCTGCGTCAGTACAAAGCCCTGATTAATGCACGCCGCCGTGATGCCGGGCAGCGGGAACTGACCACCGCGCAGGTCATGGATGAAATCTGCGAATATATGACCTGTCAGTGTGCCGTGTATCCCGGCGGTCATTTCATCTTTCAGGGTGAAAGGCCAGTAAGCATGATGACAGGTGTCGGGCAGGAGGACGCCTGTCAGCCCGCGCGAAAACCCGGGCAGGCTGCGCCTGCCGGAGAGGCGTTTCGCCGCGCCCGCGGCGCCGCACACGCTCTCTCCGTTACTGGTCGATAGGTTCGACGAAAGGGCGTGCTATCTGGTAAATCGTTCTGTAACCATGAGGGCTGAAACATATGTCAAAATGGAATATTGCCTCATTCTCAAAAGACGAACAGGACAAAGTCTCCGTCGATAAAGCGGCCGCTGCCGTCGCATGGCAGGAGCGTATGAACAAGCCTGTTGTGCACGAACTCGTTGAGCGCGAACAGCCTGAGCATCTCCGGGAATATATTCGGGAGAGATTGCGTGTTCACAGGCTGAACAGCCAGCAGCTGCCGCGCGCAAATGCACCTGAATACCAGAAGCCGGAAGAAGGCTAAGGAGAGTGGTACAGTGAAAGGAAAAAGTATGCGTATGTCAGTCATGTTTGCTGTTGTTGCTCTGTTTACCGGTATTAACCTTTTGTATAACCCGATTCAGCCGCTGCTCGCATTATGGGGGGCAATCCTGGCCGTTGCTTTCATCCTGATGAACGTAGTGGCGGATAAGATGCGTCTCTGGAGTGGCGTTGCGTGGATTATCGTTGCCGGCGTCATCATGACGATGATGCTGAAGGGGAAAGAACCGGGGGACGAATTAAGAGTGGTGATTAACGTTTTTGCTTTCCTGAGTTCAGCCTGGTACAGCGTTGCGCTGTACAGAAAAGAAAAACATTTCCGTTCCTGACGCTCCCGCTTTCGCTACGGGCGTCCGGGCGGGCTGTCATGCTTCGCACAGAGCCAGCTGCGCCGTCTCTGCCCGGCCCTTCGGGCAGCGGGTTTCCATCCCATGACGCAACATCAACAGCCGGCTTGCTGCCTCCGTTCCGGAGGCGCCGCCCTGTCGCGCCGTGGCCTGCGCTCCCTGCACCCCGTCGAAAAACAACGGCCGCCGGGCTGTAAGGCGCACCGCCGTTTCGCGTGCCGCGCTCCGACGTTGCGGCGGGTCCCTGCTCTGTTCCGCTCCTGGTGCATCACCCGGTTAAGCCCCTTTCGCCTGGGCTGAGACAACCACAACCCGCCTGGCTGTCCAGGGGCGGCTTCTCCTTTCGCAATAAATTTTCCCCGGTCATTCCGCTTCGCGCCATTAGACCGAAAAAAATTTCCCGCTCACCCCGGACATCTGCACCGGGCCGTGCTCGTTGACGCCCTTGCGGCGAAGGTTCTCAAACGGGTGAAGTTTATACCATCGGGAATATCGCAGCCGGTTCCCGCAAACGTCAAAACCGCGGCTCCCGAAACTCAACGGGTGATGTTCTTTAAAAATCAGGAAAAAATGATGCTGGTAAAGGAGGCAGGAGAAGCAGACAGCAAACCGCAGAAATGAAAAAAGCAGGGGAACCCTGCTTAATCCACGCCGTACAAATCGCGCCAACGGTTTCTACGGCTTCATTAACTACCAGAAGGAGTTAACGTAATGATCGTTACCATTGTTTCACCTTCCACAGAGGCTGTAAAGCCCCGTCGGCATCCGCGCATTTTCCGCGCCGATATCCCCGCGCCGGAGATTGACCCTGCGTTAAAAGCCTTTGGCCGTCATATCGCCAGAAGTCACCGCAAAGGGCGCGGCGTTCATATCCCCGCGATGAAAAACGCCGCTTTCGGGCAGGTGCTCCGCACGCTCGAACTGAAACGCGCATTTAACTGATGAGGTGAGCCGCCCCGGGAGGGGCGGCAACCGCAGGAAGGAGAAAAATCATGACTCAGGCTTCAGCTCAGGCACTCAGTGCCGAAACCATCCCGCAGACCGATGCGGAAGAATATATCGGCCAGGTGTACCGCGGGACCTATTCCCCGGATGATAACAAGCTGCGGCTTTATGCCTCGCTGCGCCTCGATGAGGAGACGTATAAAAGGGTGCATGATGCAGGGTTCCGCTGGGCGCCGAAACAGGGGCTGTTTGTTGCGCCCGCCTGGACGCCGGGTCGCGAGGATGTATTACTGTCCCTCGCCGGCGATATCGAGGACGAAGACAGCACGCTTTTTGACCGTCAGGAGCAACGTGCGGAACGGTTTAACGACTACAGCGATAAACGCGCCGGTGAATCTGAGCGACAGCTTGCGCATGTTGATGCGCTGGCGTCGGCTATTCCGTTCGGCCAGCCCATTCTGGTTGGCCATCACAGCGAACGTCGGGCGCGTCGTGATGCGCAACGCATCGAAAACGGCATGAAGCGCGCGGTGATGTTGTTTGAACGCGCGGAATACTGGGAAGAACGCGCGCAGGCCTCATTACGCCACGCGAAATACAAGGAGCGTCCGGATGTACGTTATCGCCGCATCAAAAAGCTCGAGGCGGAATTACGCAAGGCAGAAAAGAACATCGCCGGGGCGCAGAAATTTTTGACGATGTGGCGTGGCGAAACGCTCGATCTGAAAATGGCGCGGCTTATCAGTAACTATGACCATATTTCGGCCTGTTTCTCGCTCGACAAATACCCCCGTCCGGCAGAGAAAAGCCAGTATGAGGGCTCGATGTCTCTCCATTCTGCCCTGTCTGAGGACATCATTACTTTTGAACAGGCGCGGGATATTGCGATCCGCTGCCATGAACGCACAATCCGCCATCAGCAACGCTGGGTTCATCATTATCGCAACCGTCTGAGCTATGAGCGCGCCATGCTGGATGAAAGCGGCGGTGTGGTCACCCGGACACAGGAATTTGAGCCTGGCGGGCAGGTGCTGAGCCGGGGCGAGTGGTTAACCATCATCCGCATCAACAAAAGCAATGGTCAGGTTAGTTCGGTGGAAACTCCCTGTTACCGTTTTCTGGGCTACGGCGGCACCATGAAACTGACCCCGGACCGCATCACTGACTATAAAGCTCCCTCAGCCGAAGAGGTCAGCACCGCGAAACAGGCCGCAAAACGTCCCCCGATCGTCAACTATCCGGGGGAGGGATCCCGGGAGATGACCAAAGCCGAATGGGCCAGAATGCCGGGGGACTATAAGGCTGTCCGGGGTGTGGCCGAAACTGAGACGCACGGCGCGTACCGCTTTCGCCGCTGCATGACGCACGGCTGTACGCTGGTGAATGTCTATATCACTGACATGAAAACCGTTGAAATTCCGAAAAAATGACAGGCAGACTCCCCGGCAGGTTGCCGGGGAGATCAGGGAGGTTGACTTATGCACAGAGAACTCAGGGCGCGTATTCAGACGATGCGGGCCAGGCTGGATGACCGGATGCCTGTGACAGAAATCCGGGCCAGTTCACAGCTGTTTGTCTCGCCCGATCCGCTCTGTCGTCGGCTGGTCAGTCTGGCGGAGGTGGTGGACTCTGATCATGTTCTGGAGCCCAGCGCCGGAACGGGCGCCATTCTACGGGCGGTCAGGGAAGGCGCGCCACGGGCACAGTGTGACGCCGTGGAGCTGAACGCGGATTTGGTCTGCCATCTCCGGGATCATTTCCCGGGCGTCAGCGTCTGGCTGGGTGATTTTCTGGAATACCGGCCGGAAAAGCACTACAGCAAAATTATCATGAATCCACCGTTTAACCATGCGCAGGATATCCGGCATATACAGCGGGCAGTGACGCTGCTGGCACCCGGCGGCGTGGTCACTGCGGTCTGTCTGAACGGGCCGCGACAACAATCCATACTGAAGCCGCTTGCTGATGTCTGGGAGCCATTGCCGCGAGGCACATTCACGTATACCGACGTTTCAACTGTTCTGCTCAGGATAGCTGCCTGAAAGCCGGTTAGCCCGGCGGGGGAGTGTGCCCCCGTCTGGCCGCGACGGAAAAGGCCGCACGCCTGCGGCGCAGGAGGACCGGGCCGCGCTGACGCGCCGCCGGCTCTCCCTCTCCGCGTTCATCCTGTCCCTCTCTTCCTTCTGGTATTCTGGTTTACTGTTGTTCCTTTTTTCCTGTTCCGGATGAGCCGCTGATGGAGCGTGGTCATCCATCTGTTTCTGCCGGCTTTTCTTTTTGCTCTTCGTTTATTTCAGGTCCTGCAGTGGGCGTCCGGGCGGGCTGTCGTGAACGGAGCCAGCCAGGCTGTCTCCGCCCTGTCGGGCTTCCATCCCATGACGCAACGTCAACGGCAGGCTTGCAGCCTCCGTTCCGGAGGCGCCGCCCTGTCGCGCCGTGCCCTGCGCTCCCTGCACCCCGGCCAGTGACCGCCGGGCTGTAAGGGGCACCGCCGTTTCGCGTGCCGCGCCCCGACGTTGCGGCGGGTCCCTGCTCATTTCCTCTCCTGTGCCTTTTCACCGTTTAAGTCCCTTTCGCCGGGGCTGAGACAAGCACAACCCGCCTGGCTGTCCAGGGCCGGCGTGGCCTTTCGCAATAAATTTTTTCCGGCCATTTCGCTTCTCTCCATTAGACCGGAAAAAATTTCCCGCTCACCCCGGACAGCTGCACCGGGCCGTGCTCGTTGACGCCCTTGCGGCGAAGGTTCTCAAACGGGTGAAGGTCATACCTCCGGGAACAAAACAGCAGGTTCCCGCAAACGTCAAAACCGCGGCTTCCGGTAACTCAACGGATGATGGGGTTTTAAAAGCAAAACAACGGAGTAAGGAGAGTCATCATGGCAGCACGAGGCATCAATAAAGTCATTCTGGTTGGTCATCTGGGGCAGGACCCGGACGTGCGTTATATACCCAACGGGAGCGCGGTGGCCAACCTGACGCTGGCCACATCGGAAACATGGCGTGACAAACAGAGCGGGGAACTGCGCGAAAACACCGAATGGCACCGTGTGGTCATGTTCGGCAAGCTCGCGGAAGTGGCGGGGGAATACTTGCGTAAAGGCGCTCAGGTCTACATCGAGGGCCAGCTGCGCACCCGCAACTGGCAGGATGAGGCCGGAATCACACGCTATGTCACCGAGGTGCTGGTCGGGCAGAACGGCACGATGCAGATGCTGGGTGGGCGTCGTGAGGGCAGTTCGTCAGAGAGCGCCGTACCTCATCAGCCCGCACAGCCGCAGACTCCGGTACAACCTGCTGAACCCCCTGTGGCATCCCCGAAAGCGAAGGGCGGTAAAAAAGGCCGTCAGAGTGCCGCGCCGTCCCAGCAACCCCCGCAGCCGTCCCCGGATGATTACCCGCCGATGGATGACGATGCCCCGTTCTGATAACCCGTTTCAGGCCGGCCCTGCCCAGGTGGGGCCGAAAGGAGAGAGATGAGTATTTACGATAACGGTCCGTTACCGGATGACACCTTCACCAGAGCACAGGCTGAAGCGGTGGCGGCACAGTTTGAAAATGTCGCCATTGAAGACGATCAGGGTTCGCATTTTCGCCTGGTCGTTCGTCAGAACGGCGAAATGGTGTGGCGCGCATGGAATTTTGAAGCGGATGCCGGGAAATGGCTCAACCGTTATATCGAACGTTATGGCATCCGTAACACGCAATAAGCAGTAAGAGGTGCCGGACAGGGGGGCTGTCCGGCAGACAGTCATCAATATCAGAGAGGTATCAATTATGTCTGCAACAGAGTCTAAGGTAAAAACTGCACCAAAAACCAGCAAAAAATCGGTGAAACCTGCCGAAGCCGCCGCCCTGAAAGCGGCTCTCGATGCCGCGCCGATTGAGTATGTCCCGGTGACGGCACTGGTAAAATCTCCCCTGAACGTCAGGACCATCCCTTATCCGGTGGAGAAAGTACGCTCAATGGCAGACTCCATTGAAGCGCTTGGCCTGTTGCAGAATCTGGTCGTTCATTCTCTTCATGACGGGCAGTGTGGTGTGGCTGCAGGTGGTCGTCGCCTGAAAGCTCTGCAGCTCCTGCAGAGTGAAAACCGTATCGATGCCGGATATCAGGTGATGGTGAAAAAGGTACCTGATGAACTGGCTGTTGCGGCATCAATGGCAGAAAACGAACAGCAGATGGCAATGCATCCGTCTGAACAGATCGCCGGGTTCCGCACGCTGGCAGCACAGGGGAAAACCCCCGCGCAGATTGGTGACTTGCTGGGGTTCGGTACCCGTCATGTTCAGCGTATGTTGAAGCTGACCGAACTGGCTCCCGACATTCTGGAGGCGCTGGCGAAGGATGAAATCACCACCGAACACTGCCAGTCACTGGCGCTCGAAAGCGATCAGAAACGCCAGGTGGAAGTGCTGGAATCCGCCCGCAAACGGTCCTGGAATAATGAAGTATCAGTGTCCTCGATCCGTAACCTCATTACCTCAGAAGAGGTCTCCACAAACGGCGACAAATTCCGCTTTGTGGGAGAGGCCGCATTCAGTCCGGAAGAAATCCGGGTTGATCTCTTCAGCAGCGAAAACGGCGGCTATGTCAAAAGTGCTTCTCTCGATACCGCCCTGCTGGAAAAACTGCAGAGTATCGCGGAACACCTTCGCGAAGCAGAAGGCTGGTCATGGTGCGATGGCCGCCTTGAACCGATTTCTCACTACGGGAAGGATACTAAAATCTGGCGTCTGCATGCTGTCCCGCCTGTGGCATATACCGAAGCCGAATCGGAACGACTTGCCTTCCTTGCACAACGCGAAGAAGAACTCGAAGTACAAAATACCGGGGATGACGGGGAGCGTGTTGCAGGTGAACTCAATGAGGTCTGGCATGAACAGCAGACCATTGAGTTTCGCGCTGAACACCGGACATGGCCCGATGAAATGAAGCAATCCGCCGGAGTGGTGGTTTCCTGGACTGGTCAGGAGGTGAAAGTACAGCGCGGTGTGGTGCTGTGCGCCGATGAAAAAATAAAGGAGAAGGATGCATCCACCGATCAGGCTCCTGAAAAAGTCGATCCGCTGGACGCCGTCGGTGTCCCGTTGCTGACCCGCCTTTCTTCTGAACGCACACTGGCGGTTCAGGCGGCCCTGTTGCAGCAGCCGCAGAAAGCCATCGCGCTGATGGTCTGGAAACTGTGTAATTCGGTTTTCCATACCACGACGTCCGTCAAAGAGCCGTTCTGCATTAGCGTGAGTGTGTCGCATTACGCGCTGACCCGTGAAGCACCTGACGGTGAAAACAGCGTTGCGTTTCAGGCAATCCAGGCTGAAAAAGAACGCCTTGAAGCCCTGCTGCCGGAAAACTGGCGAAAGGATATGACCACCTTCTTTACGCTCGATGGCGCAACCCTGATGGCGTTGATGGCTTTCTGCACCGCCTGTTCTATTGATGGTGTACAGGGCAAGGATGAGTTTGGTCGTAAACACCAGAGTTCGCTGGATGGGGTGGAAAACGCCATCCAGTTTGACCTTCGCGACTGGTGGAAACCGACGGCTGATAACCTTTTCTCGCACATGAAGCAGCCACACATTGTACAGGCACTCTCTCAGGCCGGACTGACTGGCGCAGCACAGGACGCCGCGAAAATGAAGAAAAAGGATGCCTCTGAACATGCAGAGCACTTCCTGTCAAAAACCCGGTGGGTTCCGGAATGGATGACCAGTGCCGACAACCAGAAACAGCCTGCCGCAAAGTCTGAACTCAGTCTGGCAACGAGTCAGAGCGATACAGACGCTGATGTCGACCACGTCACCGACCATAACAACCCGGCCTGCGCCGCCTGATAACGGAGACGCCGCCCTGGGGGGCGGCGGTAAGGAGAAACCTATGCACACGATCATTACCACCGATGTCCTGAAAACCATGTTCGCCGGAGAGCTGGAAGACTACCGCGCCGCCGGTGAAGATTTTCGCCGTGAACTCACCCATGCCGTGATGCGGGATCTGTCCTGTCCGGAGAGCTGGGACGTCAACGGAGAGTACAAAAGTGAATTCGGCGGATTCTTTCCGGTACAGATCCGTTTTTCCCCCTCTCACGGTCATTTTGATGTGGCGGTCTGCAGTCCGGGAGAGCTGAGTACGCGCTGGATGGTCGTTTTTGTGACCCGTGGCGGCCAGCCGTTCTCCGTTGTTCGTAGCATGGAAACATTTAACCCGGAGTTGATCTCCCACACGCTGGCACTGATAGCGTGTCTCGATACTGACGGCTATTCCTTTGCCAGTATCATCAGCACCCTGGCTCAGGAGGGCGAACTGTGATCCCCTCATCCCATGCCATTGTGACCCTGAAACCTGCACGCCAGGCTGCTTTGCAGGCCATCATGTTCGTGGAAGACGCCCGGTTTCGGGGCGCTCGTTTGCCCTCGATGCCCCATGTCCGCACGTTCCTGCGCATGCTGACCGGTTGCAGTCGAATTAACAGCGCCGTCGCCCGGAGTATTCCCGGCCTGCACCGTGATCCGAAAGACCGGCTGAATAATCTGAAGCAGGTGGAAGAGGCACTGGATACGCTGATTGCCAGTCAGGGGGAATGCTGCCCGCTGCCGCTGACAACCGATGTTCAGGCTGAACTTTTTCCGGAAGTGATTCACACCCGAACCGATCGGCGGATGCAGCGTGAAAATATTGCGTTCACCCGGAGAGTTCGGCGTGAAGGCAAAGAGATAGCACATACCTGGTTGCTGCGACAGAACCTGCTGGGGCAGGCTATCACGGAGCTTAACTTTCAGTCACCGGAGACCGTTAACACCTGGTACCGCCAGTGGGCTGACGAGTTTGACGCGCGGGATCTGGAGCCTGCCTTCTGGAACTGGCGATCGCGGTTTGCCTCGCTGGTCTCCCTGGACTGGCTGCGGGATGCCGGGGAGCCGCTGTATGGTGTCATGCATGAAATCAGCTTCATTGTGAGAGAGACACCGGAGTCTGTGCGTCAGGCAGAACGCTGGCAGGTCCCGAACAAGCTGACACACCGGAGCCGCGGATGAAGTGGCGCTATTCCCCGCGCTGGAAACTGGACCGGACCGCATAAACTGGTCTCCGACGTCGTGGAAGCCGGGAAACCTGCTCCCTAATCGATCATGTCGCGCTGGGTGGCGGGCGCAGGATATGCGGTGTGCGTGGGTTTTCTCTTTGGGAGGCAGAGCGTGCCGCTTAGATTGGTGCCCGGACAAAGGCAAGCAGAACAAATCCACCCCTGGATTATCGAAATACTGGCCTTGTCCGGGCAATCCATCGTAGCCATTTGAAAAGCCACAGGCACGTAAAAATTCTTTCAGTCCGTGATAATGACCAGGCCGCTAAGATAACTGCCAGAAAATTAGCTTATAGGTTAACTTTACTTTGATTAAAATTAGCCTGTAGGTTAATATACAGGAAACGGGAGGTCACATGTTTAGCGTCGTTTATCATCCGGATGCCAGGGAAGAAGCCACAGCATTACCCGTAAAAATCAGGGTGAAGTTTGACCGTCTCATCGGCAAACTGGAATATGATGCCCGGTTGCTGCGGGAACCAGACACCAGGCCTCTGGGCGATGGACTTTTCGAGATCCGCACGATGGGGACGGACATCGCCAGGGGCATATGGGTATACCACAAAGGCAATACCATCATTATGCTGCGGGTTTTCATCAAAAAGTCACAGAAAACGCCAGCGAAAGAAATCGATCTCGCCAAAAAGCGTTTAGCGGAGGTACTCAATGAAACTG
Organism: Klebsiella grimontii; assembly: GCF_900200035.1. Classification (GTDB taxonomy): domain Bacteria; phylum Pseudomonadota; class Gammaproteobacteria; order Enterobacterales; family Enterobacteriaceae; genus Klebsiella; species Klebsiella grimontii. The sequence continues at coordinate 46,274 of NZ_FZTC01000024.1, read as the reverse complement.
GTAAGCCATAAAGAACTGCATAGCGAGTGGATGCAGGACGATGAATATCGCGCTGCATGGCAGGAAGAAGAACGCAAGGAGAAGCTCAGAGAGCTGCTGGCAGAATGGCGTAAGCATGACAACCTGACAAAAGCGCAGGTTGCTGAACGCATGGGGGTTACACCTCCGGTTATTTCCCGCCTGGAAAACAACATCACCAAAGCCAGCATTGACACGCTGACCCGATACGCTCATGCCTGCGGTATCAAGAAGCCTGTCATTGCACTGTACTGAGCAACCGGCCGGGGCTGGCCTTTTGTTTCTGTCAGCCCCAGCATTTTGTCTTATAGCAATTATGCGCATGTGTTGTATCGATTCTCACAGACAGGGCATGACAGAAGGTGGCGTAAATAACCAGAAGGGCAGGGGATAACCTGCCCGACTTCGGGAAAAGGCTGCTCACCTGCGGTGCCGGATAATACCGGCTGCGCTACGCGCCGCCCGTATTATTACGGCGCGGGCTTATCTCATCATGATTAATTATTCATCCCTGTTATATCTCATCCGGCATGCTGCTTTTTATCCCTTCCGGTATTTATCCTTACAGGCGAACCCAATGAATTCCGATCCGGGCGTCGTCCCTTTAGGGACACGGCTGTCGTGAACAGAGCCAGCAGGCTGTCTCTGCCCTGCGGGCTTCCATCCTGACGCAAATTCAAATTCACGCTTGCTGCATCCTTGTCAGGATGCGCCGCTTTCACCGTGCCGGCGATAAAGCTGCCGTCACTTTTATGGCGCCACGCCGTTCCGACGTGTCGGGTGTGTTCATCCTGTCCCCCCGGTGAGGCCATCCCCCGTGTGTCCTCACGCGGAGGGCTGGTCGTAGCACCGCCGTGTCGTCGCACAAGGGGTAAATAAACTCCGCCAAAAACTTTTTGCCAGGGACCGCAAAAACTTTTTGTCTCCGCCCCTTGTTCTCCTCCTTACAGCGTTGCTCCTTTGCCCTGTGCCGCGAGAGAACTCACCAGGGAGATGGACAACCATCACCACAGGAGAAAACCAGAATGCACACACGAAACGTCAAAACCGCCGCTCAAGAATCTTCCAGAAAGATGGGGGGAAAAGCCGTGTCATACACGATCCTCGTTGCTGATAAGCCAAAAAACTCAGAGGAAGAGTGGGACGTCATGGAATTCAGCAGCCTTGTTGCGCTGAAAAAATATCGCAGAAGCCACCCGGAAAAAATGAGCTTCAGCTATGGCTATGCCCTCAGCCGTGGCGTGGATAAGCAGTTCTGTCATATCAACGTGGCTGAAGCGGATCATTTCAAACAGTTTGTGCGCCTGATTGAGCGTGCAGGCTTCAATATCCAGGACAACCAGCTATGAACACACAAAACAACAACGTCAACACCGCCGCTTTTGAATCTACCGAAAGATGGGTTATGGCCTGCCCGGAACCGATCGCAGCAAAGGTACTGGCATTTCACGGAAAGAGCGCCAGCTATGCCTTTAATGTCCTGGCTGATTTGAAAGCTGCCGGTGCGTCATATGCACGTCGAAACATTATCGCAGATATGTTCCGGCGTTTAGGCGTGAAGTAACCAATTGAACCAGAAGGAGAAAACTATGTACTTACACCTCACCGAATCTTCAGCCCGTCCGGGAATGCAGGTGACTGCCGAAGCCGAGCATGAATACTGGCTCAGTCGCCAGAAAGCGGCGGTGAAAGCGCCCGCTGAAATCGACGTTCACGCCTTCCATGATGCGCTGGGCCTGATGTACCCGCTCAACTGGTCAACGAGTGAGAACGGCGGCTGGGAGACGTTCATGCTGCAGGAAATGGTCTGCGGTGACGTGGCAGAGATTTATGCCCGCTATGGAGCCAGATATTTCCGGCTGCGGGATGTGTGCAACCTGAGCCATGCGCAGATTAAAACGCGTATAAAGGAGGGATTTAACCTGTTCCAGAAATGAAAAAAGCAGGCTTTCGCCTGCTCATTCCGCGCCGGATACGTACCCGCAAAAGTTTGCATCCGGCATATGTAAAACCAACATGGAGATTAAACCATGCAATTTGACCCGCAAATCGTCGCACAGGCAAACGCGTTTGTAAATGCTTTACGCAGCGGGAAGCGTGCCCACGTCCCCGCTATGCGCCTGGAATACTGGCAACAGTTTTTGACCGTGGTCTACAGCGGCCTCGGTCTGGCGTGATGTGAAACCTGCCGCTCCGTAAGGGGTGGCTTTTTCAGGAGGTAAAATAAGGAGGCCGCGTAAATAACCGGAAGGGCAGGGGATAACCTGCCCGACTGCAGGAAAAGGCCGCGCACCTGCGGTGCAGAATAATACCGGCTGCGCTACGCGCCGCCCGTATTACTCCGGCGCGGCGTTATCTCATCAATATTCTTTATTCATCCCTGTTACATCTCTTCCTGCATGCTGCTGTTTATCTCTTCCGAAATTTATCTCTGGTGAGAGATTAAATAAATACTGACCCGGGCGTCGTCCCTGTCGGGACACGGCTGTCGTGAACAGAGCCAGCAGGCTGTCTCTGCCCTGCGGGCTTCCATCCTGACGCAAATTCAAAATCTCGCTTGCTGCATCCCTATCAGGATGCGCCGCTCTCACCGTGGCGATAAATACCCGCCATTCTTTGGCCTGAACGTGAATCCAATAAAGACCGGATTGACGTTCAGGGTTGTGTGCATTCTCAATTCTGCGCGATATCGCCCGACATCATCTTTCGCGGAGGGCGGCTTTTAGCATCGCCCGTGGCGTAAATAAAGGGTATATAAACGCTTCGCGCCCCTTTATTTACTCCCCGTCAGCTGCAAATTGCCCTTTGCCGCTCAGTGATGAAGTCGAACGATTTAATAAAACGCGAAGGAGACAACCAGCATGCACACAATACACGTCAACACCGCCACTCGTGAATCAGACGAACAATTTAAAACAGATAAATATCTGCGCTGTGCAGTGACCGATAACAAGGCGTGTCTGGATTTTATCCAGGCGCTCTTTTTTACCCCGTCTGCGGATAATATGGCAGATAACTGGTTACGCCAGCACTCCGATTACGACGGTGGTTTCTGGTCTTACTGGATTATTCCGCAGGGTGTCGGTGGGAATATTGCACCAAACCGTATCCAGTTCATCACCACCCAGACCAGATATATTGCGCCGGAAGGTGAGCAACGTTACAGGATGAACATCCCTGAGAATTATTTTGAGAATGAATTCAGCGCCGATGCAGCAGGAATTATTGCCACGCTGATGGTGATGAACAGTCTGTCCTGGCAGGTGTCAGAAATGGGGCCGGAATATGCACGGATCTGTCATCATCTTGTGTCCCGGCAGGATGCGTTGAGGAATTATGTCAACATTATCCAGCATCCCGAACGTCATTTAATCTGGCGTGCGATTGGTTAGTCGTGTAATGAAAGTAAAGGCCTCACGAATGAGGCCTTTACTTTTTAACAGCATGGGGTTGTCCTGCATTTTTATTGGTTTTGATGGCCCGGTAGATAACCTCAATCTTCCTCGCATATGCCAGTCGTCGCATGGCCTGCCTGTCCGTTCTGCGGAACCCGGCGTTGTAGGCACCGACCGCCTCCCAGCTTATACCCCATTTCTGAAACGCCAGTGCCAGATAATATGCGCCGGTGTAAATATTCAGGCAGGCATCTGTCAGAAGATTTTGCGGTTTAATTCCGTACTGCGACAGTTGCATATGGTGCTGCGAATCGATTTGCATCAGTCCGGCACCGTAGCCTGTTCCCGGATTTTTTCCGATGGCACCCACCACCCATTTTGACTCCTGCCATGAAATAGCCCGGAGCAGATCCGGATCTATTCGATAATCCCGTCCTGCCATATCAAAACAATCCGCTGCCATTGACGAACTGGAAAATAAAAAAAGAGTGAATGCCAGTGCCATTCCTTTCATGGTTATCCCTCCGGGGCCAGATGCCGGAATTACGTTAACCCATCCCAGATGCAGACTCAACAAATATGCACTCCTCACCACAAAATCACCACACCCCACGCAAAATTAAAATTTTGCAGATTTGTATTTTAGAACAGTGACATAACTTTCGTTATGTTATTTTATGTAATATAACACTGTATAATCACGAGTCGTAAGCAAGTCGTGTATAAGTTACAGGTAAGTCTGTGACGACTTATACACAACTCACGCATTTATTTTCATGTACTTATGATGACTTAACTCTAGGGTTGAGTCGTTATATACATCGTAAGACAACATACCTAGAGTCCAGACTTAAGTTTAGAGTTGTAATGAGATAAAACTCGCGTTATCTTCTGCTCATAATATCTCACCTGTTGCAAGTTTTAATAAAGGAACTGATATGGCCAGGGTCCAAGCGTATGCCAGCGATGAAGTAGCTGAGAAAATTAATGCAATTGTTGAAAAGCGCAAGGCTGAAGGGGCGAAAGATAAAGATGTAAGCTTTTCAAGTGTAGCTTCAATGCTTCTTGAATTAGGGTTGCGAGTTTATGAGGCACAAATGGAACGAAAGGACTCTGGTTTCAACCAGACTGAGTTCAATAAAATGTTGCTTGAAAATGTGATAAAAACCCAGTTTTCTATTTCTAAAGTTTTGGCTATGGAATCGCTCAGCCCACATATACTGGGTGACGAGCGTTTTGATTTCAAGTCAATGGTTGTGAACATCAGAGATGATGCAAAAGAGGTGGTGGAACGATTCTTCCCAGCTCTGGATGAAGATGAATAAAATAATAGAGTTTGTATCTTTATTTAAAGGATAAAAAAGAATAAAGATCTAGGCTTAGTAAGTGACAAGGACTGTCAGGGATTATAAAATGGAATTAGTGCAGTGATTAAAATTTGTTGTAGCGTTAGCGCCTGGGGCTTTCCCCCCCAGACGCCAACTATCCATAGTGTCCTTTCGAGGAGGCGCCTATGTGTGCGAAGGATCGTAGTCAAATTGCAGTATGCAGTCAAACAGAATCCATTCAATACTTTGTCGAAATGCTTAACATTTCGTCGAGTCCTTCTTTTGTTCGTGACTCCCACGGTAAACTTGTTCACACCAACTCACGCTTTGATCAAGTTTTTTTAACAAACAATGAACGCAATTCATGGTTTGCATCTATTCCAGTAGATACAGGAATGGAGTTGGTTCGTTCTGAATTAAGAGCTCTAACATCAAGAGTTGCTTGTCTTGTAAGTAATGTTCAAATTAATAATGAAGTTTGGACGGTATTTATAGAGTGTATGACTTTTAATGATGACTTATTTAGTAAATGGGTGTTCATAAAAGACTCTGATAGTATTGTTGATCAACTTGGCAGATATAAGGCTTTTTCTGTTCGTATGGATCGCTATATTGAAAAAATATCAAGAGCGGCTAGTTCTGAGTGGGCTATTATAAATCTATACTCAGCAGGGTTAACCCATTCAACTATTTCTAAAATTACTGGTGTGGAAGAGCAAACTTCAAAAAATGCCGTGAGTAAAATGAAGAGAGAGTTAAATTTCCCTGACAGAGATTATATTATATTATCGTCAATATATTCTCTAAATTATAGCAAGATAATTCATAATGTGATTAGTGTGTTAAAGTTGGATTGTTAGTATATTGTTAAACTAATAGTACGAATGGTACTTTTGATTTGTAAAAATACTTTACTCAAAATTGCTCCTCAATTGGTTTACTTTTGGTCTTGTCAATGTAAACTTTCTTAAAGTTTATTAACGTGGGGTTTGGGAGGGGCGATTGGAAACAAAGGTCAGGAGTAATGCGCGGCCTGCGCCAGGAAAAAATGTGCTTCTGAGACTGGATGATGAAACAAACCGACGGCTAATCAAAGCAAAAGACAGAAGCCGTAGAAGTAAAACGTCTGAAGCTTATTTTCGGTTGAAAGATCATCTGGAAAGATTTCCCGATTTTTATAATTCAGAAATCAATAAGCCAGGAGGTAAATAGAGAAAAAACTTAAATTATGCGAGTCCACATATCTGCTTTTTGAACTAATCATTCTTTATTAAAGGGAATAAATATGAATGCTGTATTAAGTGTTAAGGGAAATGCTTTCTCTGAAGAAACCAAACCGTCTTTTCTGTCACGCGTTTTCAATAAAAAGACAGCGCTGAAAGTGACCAAGGCTACGCTGCCGTTGGCAGTTCTGGCGTCGTTCTTCCCGGACGTTGCTATGGCCACCACTACCGCAACCGACCTGATGAAATCCGGTGATACCACCGTTAAAGGTACCTTCGGTAAATCATCCAGCGTGGTCAAATGGGTTGTTCTGGCAGAAGTTATCGCGGGCGGCATCATGTACATGATGACCAAAAATGTGAAGTTCCTGTTCGGCTTCGCCATCATTTCGACCTTTATTACCGTCGGTATGTCGGTCGCAGGTTACTAACAGGATAAAGGTGATGACGGGAGACGAATTAAAGAAATACCGTTTCCCGGAAACGCTGACAAACCAGTCCCGCTGGTTTGGTTTATACCTCGATGAACTTATCCCGGCCGTCATTTGCCTCGGCTGGGGTTTTTGGACCAGTAAGTTCCTCTTTGGTATAGCTGCAGCGGTACTGGTTTTCTGGGGTATTAAGAAACTCAAAAAAGGGCGGGGCAGTACCTGGTTGCGCGACCTTATTTACTGGTATCTGCCGACATCCCTTCTTAAAGGATTTTTTCACGATATCCCGGACTCCTGTTTCCGGCAGTGGATTAAATAAAACAGTGGGGAATAACACATGGAACATGGCGCCCGACTCAGCACCTCGCGTGTCATTGCGCTGGGATATATCTGTATGGGGACAGTCCTTCTTCTCAGTCTGTCTACCAATATCATTCTGGGGATTAATAACTACCGCCTTCAGAACGAACAGAAGGTGGCGGTGACTCCCATGCTGTTCAATGCGCCTTTCGCTGTTTCTCAGAATCAGGCGGACGCTTCTTATCTTGAACAACTGGGCATGAGCTTTATTGCATTACGTCTGAATGTCACGCCGGAAACGGTCGACGCCCAGCATCAACAACTGCTCCGGTATGTATTACCTGCCTCACAGAACAGTCTTAAGGTCCAGCTGGCTGAAGATGCGAAGCGGATAAAAGACAATAACGTGAACTCCACTTTTTATATGACGTCTGTTCGTGCGTATCCGGCAGAAAATCGGGTGGATTACCGTGGAGAACTGAAAACCTGGATAGGGGATTCTGCGCCCTACAGTGAAATTAAAAGTTACGTCCTGCAGTTTAATCGTGTTGATGGTGTCAGCTGGCTGGCGCGTTTTGGAGAAATAAATAATGAAAAAAATTAACCCGTTATTTATCTCCGGTTGCCTGTTTTTTTCGCTACCTGCGATATCGGCTACCCTCAGCGGTACGCTGGCTCCGACTGTTGTACCCCTGGCCAACGGCGGACAGGCAAACATCGCTGTCAGCAACACAGACCCAAACCTCTTCACGGTACCAGGAGACCGGATCACCGCCATTAACAGTCTGGATGGCGGGCTGACGAACCAGGAGCAGACCGACAGTGGCGGGGCGATCCTTGCTACGGTCAGCAAGAAACCATTCACGTTTATTGTGGAAACAGAGCGCGGCCTCAACTTTTCTGTCCGTGCGGTGCCGCGTGCCGGAGTGGGCCGGACTATCCAGCTGGTATCCGAGCTCACTGGCACGCCCGGGCCGGCTAAATCATGGGAGGAATCCAACCCGTATGAAAGCGTTCTTGTTTCGCTGAACCGCGCTGTTCGCCAGGGTCAGATCCCTGATGAATACCAGTCCATCCCTGTCACATCAGAAGTGTTATCCGTGCCTGCCGGCCTTCGCGCCACGGCGGCCCGGGTCTGGACCGGTCACCATCTTAAAGTTGTTCTGTACAACGTTGAAAATGTAACGCTGTCGGCGCGAAACATCCGGGAAAGCGATTTCTGGCAGGCGGGAACGCGCGCCATCATGCTCAGTGGCTCCGCGAGCCAGCTGGTTGGCGGTGGTCGCATGCAGGTCTGGGTTACCACGGCAGAGGAGTCACGTTGATGGCCAACTTTAATACGCTAATCAAACGTAAACAGTATCTCTGGCTGGTCCTCATTCTTGTCAGTGGTGCATGTGCGATTGCTGGCGGGATGTATCTGTCCGATCTGAATCTGAGTTCAGAAGAAGAAGCCCCCGTACAGGGTGAACCGGCGCCGGACATGACCGGGGTGGTGGACAGTCAGTTCAACAGTAAGGTGGAGCAACATGCGACCACGGAAATGCAGGCCACTGCAGCAGATCTGAATAAGCGCTTTGGCGCTCTGCAGGGAGAAGTGGATTTACTCAGTAAAGCGCGCAGCGCAGACCAGATCCGTATCGACAAACTCAGCAATGAAAATGTGGCCATGCAGGAGCAACTGAAGACGCTGGGCGTGAAACCGGCCGTGTCTGGCGGCGAGCCTGCGCCGTCGCCACCCTCGCCGCCGCCGGGACCGGAAGGGGAGCCGCAGCCGACAAATTTCCCTGCGCAGTCTGGTGGTGCAGTCCCTCCGCCAACAGCGTTCTATCCTGGCAATGGCACCGTGCAGGCTCCACAGGTTAGCTATCAGTCCGTACCGGTACCGAACCAGATACAGCGCAAAACGTTCAGCTATGACCGCGGTAAGAAAACAAAGTCACTGCCCTACATTCCGTCAGGCAGCTTTGCCAAAAGCAAGCTGATCGAAGGTGCTGATGCCAACGCTTCCGTTACCGGGAATGAATCAACCGTACCGATGTCGCTGAGAATTATTGGGCATGTGGAAATGCCGAACAGCAAAACCTATGACCTGACCGGTTGCTTTGTCGGCCTCGAAGCCTGGGGGGACGTATCGAGTGAGCGCGCCATCGTTCGCACCCGCAATATCAGCTGTATCAAAGGCGACAAAACTATCGACCAACCCATTCAGGGTCATGTGTCCTTTATGGGCAAAAACGGCATAAAAGGGGAAGTGGTGATGCGTAACGGAAAAATCCTCGGCTGGGCCTGGGGGGCTGGGTTTATTGACGGGATTGGTCAGGGGATTGAGCGAGCTTCGCAGCCAGCGGTCGGTCTGGGTGCCACAGCCTCCGTTGGCGCCGGTGATGTCCTGAAAATGGGGATTGGCGGCGGATCATCGAAAGCGGCACAGACGTTAGGCGATTACTACATCAAACGCGCTGAGCAGTATCACGCGGTGATCCCGATCGGCGCGGGCAACGAAGTCACCATAGTGTTTCAGGACGGTTTCCAGCTGAAAACGATTGAGGAGATTGAAGCGGAGAAGAATGGCCAACAGCAGGAGCAGAACCAGCAGCAACCCGAACAACCTGAGAGCAGGTCACAGCAATCCGGCGGGAACCTGAATGGTTTTAATACCGATGAGATGCTGAAGAAACTGGGCAAGCTGGACCCGCATCAGTTCTCGCCGGGAGCAATGTCGAGGGGCGAAAACTCAGGTCAGTAAGTCAGGGTATGAACAAGGGTTAATCACCATAAATAACCCACCGGGAATATAAAGGGGAATATATGAAGGAATTAATGCTGTTAATTCCTCTGGGCAGCGCTTTGCTCTTAACCGGGTGCGCGGGCACAGAGTCTGATTTTGAATGTAATGCCACAACATCCGATACCTGTATGACGATGGAGCAGGCGAATGAGAAAGCAAAAGCCCTGGAGGAAAACGCATCAGCAAAGCCGGCTGCGGCAGGGTTGCCACGACTGGCTGACGGAAATTTCAGGACGTCTTCGCCAAACTCATACCCGCTGCCGCCTCAGACAGTCATTAATCCGGTGCGAAATACTGCGCCAGCTGTGACGGTGAGCAATAAATCCGGGTTCCTGAATACGGTACCGGTCAATCATGATGACGTCCTGAGAACCCGGACTGCTCCGGTATATATCAGGCCGGTTAGTGTTGGTACCTATACCTCTCCGTCTACGGTACCCGGTAATTATCCAAGGCCGCTAAGAAAGGGCGAGCAAACAGCGTCATTATGGATAGCGCCTTACGTTGATTCCGGGGATGTTTATCACCAGCCCACAACGGTTGTATTTGTTGTTACACCATCGGCGTGGGGCCAGCCGCGTATTAATTAATCGTCAGCGCCATAAATGGCGCTGTATTCCTCATTTTATGACTGGCTTTAAAACGAGTGCCCTGTGCGTTGAAAGGGATGGGCGGTAGCGTGCATAAATATTTTATGCTGAGAGGGGAAATGAAACCCATTTATCTGTTTATAGCCCTTATGTTGATGCTACCTGCTGGATTAGTTTTGTTGTCAGTGCTCGGAGCTGTGAAAGAAGGAAATCAGACATCTGATTTTACGGCGATTATATGGGTCTGTTTAATTATGGTGTTTACAGGCGTGGTTATGGTATTTAAATGGTTAGACAGTTAAATGATTAGACAGAGGTGATAAAAATCATGTGGGATGACAGGGTTATAAATTTTTTTTGTTTGCTTATAGTTGTATTGGCAAGCGTGATGTTTTTATTTAAATTAACGCAACCCAGCAATGATGATTTAATTAAGGACGGTAAATACTGGTCGACTGACTGCACCTTAAAGGAAGTTGACATTCCCACCGGCTTTTTAACCAGTAACATTAACCGCCTGGACTGTTCCGGGGTCGTTGTTAATGTGGTGACAGACAAGTATGACCGCGCAGTAACCGCTTATAACAAATCTAAATAGTAGAGGTGTAAGATGGTTAATTTTAAAGACTTTGAGCACGACAGAGATGAAAAAGATCGGAAGTATTGGGATTATGGCGAAAGTCAGGCCCTTGTTAATATGAATGAATGGATTGGAAATAATAATATTGAAGTAGTCGCCGTTGAAACTATGGTCACTGTTCGGGGTAATATGGCCAGTACTGTTAGCATGTTTAATGCATTTAGACTCTGGTATAAAGAACCTTTGAATGATGCGATGGATACACTGAAAGGAGGTCGGTAATGAGAACCTACTATCTGGAAGGTAATAATATTGCCTGGCTTAATGGTGTGTGGTTATTGCTTATCTTTATCGGGGTTGTCGGGGCACTGGCCATGTTTGTTATCCCTGAAAAAATTAATCTTCGAGTCTGCAGAGCTAATACGTTTTTCTTTAGTGCGCTTATGGCAGTGCTTGCGTTTGGCATGCTTATTGGCTTCTCAAGTCGGTCATTCACAAAGGATGAACTTGAAGCCGGGAGACACTGGAAGAATGACTGCAAACTGCTGGAGGTGAACATTCCAACAGGCACGTTTACTGATACTGTAAACAAACTGGATTGTGCGGGTGTCACTATCAATGTCCCTAAACCTGAATATGACGTTTATATCCGGCAGTGGAAATTGTATGAGGCTAAAAATAAATGAGTGCACGCCAGCTAAAACTTATCATTTCTCTTTGTGTTATTGTTTTTGTAGGCAGCATATTTTCCCCTATTTACGAAAACTATCTTGATAGTCAGCCTGCCACGCCGGAGCAACTACATACGATTATTCGCGAAACACCCTGTGCGGGTAAAGTATTGCTGCTGGCCCTTGACGTTAACGATGGTAATTCGTCTGAGCCGTTAACTCTCGGTTACGCAAACGAACTCGCGTCAGGGTGTAAAGAAAAAGAAATGCTAATGGAAAGCAAAAAAATCCGTGAGGGTGAAATGACTACATTCCGCGAAAAACAACTGAAAGCTCTGAACGGTATCAATAAATGAAAGGGGTGATGACAATGGGGTTTGTTACAAAATACGGGTCTTTGTTTGTCCCTGTTATCTACTGGCTTGTTTATCTGGCAGCCAGGTTTATTTATAACGGACTGGCGGGAGAGTACACGCCTGATTTCATTCAGAGCATTAGTCATGATGGTGTGTTTATTATCTGTAGCTTACTGGTGTTCTATCTTGCTTGTTTACGAATTAAAGACAGTGGTAGTGAAATCTCAGCAGTACTCTTTTGGTCTGTTGTTGGTTTTCATGTGGCCGCGTTAGTTATTACGTTTCTTATCTGTTTATGGAAGGGGGCGCTTTTGTGGGACGTTATTTTCTTCTGGCAACTGGGGGCCTCCATGTTATTGCTGTTTTTTATGCCTGCTTACCTTCTCCTGCGGTGATTAAACCGTTAATGCTGATATTTTCACGATAATCTGTTTTCTACTTTAGATGGTTAATTAACACCCTCATTAAGGAACGCTCGCATGAGTAATAACCTGATGGATACCGTTGCTCAGGCCGTGAATTCGCTGGTGTCTGCGTTTAAATTGCCCGACGAATCTGCCAAAGCCAACGACATGCTGGGCAGCATGAATTTCCCACAGTTCAGCCGGGTTTTGCCCTATAAGGATTATGACTCTGCGACCGGACTGTTTATTAATGCCAAAACCGTCGGTTTTATGTTTGAGGCCCGACCTTTACCGGGCGCTAACGCACATATCGTGGCCTCGCTGGAAAACCTGCTGAGAACCAAAATTCCCCGCGGTGTTCCGGTGACCATTAATCTTATCTCGAGCAAGCTGGTCGGGGACGATATTGAGTATGGATTACGGGAGTTCAGCTGGAGCGGTAAAGAGGCCAAAAAGTTTAATGCCATTACCCGCGCCTATTATCTTCGGGCGGCTGAAACACAGTTCTCCCTGCCTCCGGGGATGGATTTACCCCTGACTCTGCGTAACTACCGTGTCTTTATCTCCTGCTGTGTACCCCGAAAGAAACATTCGAAAGCACAGATCGTCGAGCTGGAGAACCAGGTAAAAATCATCCGGGCTTCCCTGCAGGGTGCGCAAATTCCAACGCGGATACTGGATGCCCAGGGCCTGGTCGATATCGTGCGTGAACAGGTGAACCCTGATCCGGGTGAAATGTACCGTAAGCCTTACAAACTGGACCCGTACCAGGACCTGAATTATCAGTGTGTGGATGACAGTTTTGATATGCAGGTCACTGCAAACCACCTGAAGATTGGTCTGCTGGACCGGAACGGTAAAGAGAAAGTCACCCGTGTTACCAATTATCATCTGGCCCGCGATCCGGAAATCGCCTTCCTCTGGACCAGTGCGGACAACTACGCCAACCTGTTGAACCCGGAGCTCTCCATCTCCTGCCCGTTTGTCATCACGCTGACGTTAATGGTGGAGGACCAGGTGAAGACCCAGAACGAGGCCAACCTGAAGTACCTCGATCTGGAGAAAAAAAGCAAAACCTCTTATGCGAAATACTTCCCGTCAGTGGAAAAAGAGGTTCAGGAGTGGGGGGACATCCGCCAGCGGCTGGCAACCAATCAGTCCTCTCTGGTGAGTTACTTCTTTAATATCACGGCCTACACCGACGATAACGCCGAAGCCTCTCTGGCGACCGAGCAGCAGATCCTCAACAGCTATCGTAAAGGCGGCTTTGAGCTGCTGCCCGCACGTTACCACCATCTGCGAAATTATCTGGCCATGCTGCCGTTTAAATCCGGTGAGGGGCTTTTCAAAGAGCTTCAGGCTGCAGGTGTCGTCAAGCGGGCAGAAACCTTCAATGTGGCCAACCTGCTGCCGGTTGTTGCTGACAGTCCGTTAGCGCCTGCCGGATTACTGGCGCCCACCTATCGCAACCAGCTGGCGTTCATCGACCTGTTCTATGAGGGGATGAACAACACCAACTTCAATATGGCGGTCTGCGGGACCTCCGGGGCGGGTAAAACCGGCCTTATTCAGCCACTGATCCGCAGCGTACTGGACTCTGGCGGTTTTGCCTGGGTATTCGACATGGGCGACGGCTATAAGTCCTTATGCGAGAACATGGGCGGGGTTTACCTCGACGGTGACTCACTGAAATTCAACCCGTTTGCCAACATTCTGGATGACGCCAATTTTGACCTGTCGGCTGAGCGTATCCGCGACCAGATGTCGGTGATGGCGAGCCCGAACGGCAACCTGGATGAGGTGCATGAAGGTCTGCTGCTGCAGGCGGTGCAGGCGGCCTGGCTGAGCAAGCGTAATAAGGCCCGTATCGATGATGTGGTCGATTTTCTCAAAACCGCGAAAGAGAGTCCGGATTATGCCGAGTCACCGACCATCCGCAGCCGCCTGGATGAAATGATTATTCTGCTTGACCAGTACACGGTCGGCGGGATTTACGGTGATTACTTCAACTCCGATGAACCGTCATTGCACGATGATGCCCGGATGGTGGTCCTCGAGCTCGGCGGTCTTGAATCGCGGCCTTCACTGCTGGTTGCGGTGATGTTCTCGCTGATTATCTATATCGAAAACCGGATGTACCAGTCCCCGCGCAGCCTGAAAAAGCTCAACGTGATTGATGAAGGCTGGCGACTGCTGGACTTCAAAAACGAAAAAGTCGGCACCTTTATTGAGAAGGGGTACCGTACCGCGCGCCGCCACCTGGGGTCATATATCACCATCACGCAAAATATCGTGGATTTCGACTCACCCACCGCATCCAGTGCGGCGCGGGCGGCCTGGGGTAACTCCTCATACAAAGTCATCCTTAAGCAGTCTGCCAAAGAGTTTGCCAAATATAACCAGCTCTACCCGGATCAGTTTACGCAAATGCAGCGGGACATGATTAACAGCTTTGGGTCAGCCAAAGACCAGTGGTTCAGCTCCTTCATGCTGCAGGTGGAGGCACATACATCCTGGCATCGTCTGTTCGTCGATCCCCTCAGCCGCGCAATGTACTCCTCAAGCGGGGCCGATTTCGAGTACATCAAAGGTCGCAAAAAGCAGGGAACGGACATTCACGACGCGGTGTACGAGCTGGCCAGCCGGAATTTCCCGGCAGAAATGTCTGACCTGGAAGCCCGCATTGCCCATGACAACATAAGGAACGTAGCCTGATGGACAACAACTCTGAGCAGCAAAGAACGACATTCTTCACTTTACGACGGAGTCTGACCGTTATCGCCCTCGTGGGCACCATTCTGGCGACCAATGTCTTTATCACGCGTCTGGTGCTGGCACATACCGCGCCACGGGTGGTGGCCTTCGATATGAAGAAGACGCTGGACAGTTTTATGGACAGCGTCAGTCAGAAGCCGCTGTCAGAGGCGCAGTCAAAAGCGCTCTCAGACCGCTTTAACGCAGCGCTGGAGCAGAGCCTGGCCGACTATCAGAAAACGAATCATGTCCTGATCCTGGTTTCACCGGCCGTGGTTCAGGGCGCACCCGATGTCACCCGTAAAATCCAGACCGACATTGCCACCCGAATGAAGGGGGCGCGGGAATGAAACGCACCGGTATTGCCGTGCTGGCGTTTTGCCTGATTTCCCCGGGCGTGCCGGCGGCTGACCTGGGAACCTGGGGTGATCTGTGGCCGGTTCAGGAGCAGGACATGCTGACGCTCATTACTCAGCGTCTCGAGGCGCTACAGAAGTCGGGGAAATGGGCGCAGGAAATGGAAGCGTTCAAAGGACGCGTGATTGAGAACAGCCAGCGACCGGCGCCGGTTGAGGGAGTAGGGAAAGCGGATAAGTATGAACAGCGCTGGTTCGACCCCAGTATCCGGCTGACTGAGGACCTGAAAGATCACAACGGGCGGGTGTTCGCGCGCAAAGGCGACGTTCTGAATCCGCTGAAAACGGTCCCCTTTATGCAGACGCTGTACTTTATCGACGGTGACGATCCGGACCAGGTCGCCTGGATGAAACGGCAGGTCCCCGACACCCTGATAAGCAAAATTATTCTGGTGAAAGGGAGCGTGCCGGATACGTCAGTGGCGCTCGATGCCCGAATTTATTTTGACCAGAACGGTGTGCTTTCAAAACGGTTCGGCCTGACCAGGGTGCCGGCGCGCATTACCCCGGCGCCCTCGGGTGAGCGGCTAAATATTGAGACCTTCCCGTCTGTCCCGCAGCCATGAACAAGCGTGGCATGACCAGCAAAAGAGATGAATTATGACGTTGATATTAGCCGTAACAACGATGCTCCTGGCGCTCTTGACTGGGCTGATGTGGTCAGTCATGCGTAAGCAGGACACCGTTATACAGAGTCTCGCGACGAGAGAAAGCTACCTGGTATGTGAGGCCGATCGACTCCGGACAGACAACGAGAAATTGTATCGCTGGATGAGAGTCAACGGGGAGTTCGTTATCGATGAAATGACCCTTGAACTCGATGTGTTGCCCACCGTTCGCCAGACGAACCGCGATTCGTATCGCCGCCAGCTTTACCTGTTTAACTGCCTGTCCCTGATTGTATGGAACGGGATGGAGGGGGCGGAAGACGCGACCCGGGAAAAGGTCCGCAACAAAACCGATGCGCTCCGTCTTGTCCTCAGGGAGAACATTAACGAATGAAAGCCGCTGTGTTTTTCCTCATCTACGTTGCGTTCTCAACATTCTCTGGCCGCGCGGCCGCAGACCCGTCCTGCGAAGGCCGCTTTGTTAACCCGATTTCCGATGTGTGCTGGCAGTGTATTTTCCCGATGTCTATCGGGAGTGCCTCTGTGGCCGCCGGCGGCGGCCCGGACACGGTGAATCCGGCCAGCCCTATTCAAACGTGCCCCATGCCGCCACCGATTTTTTACCGTATTGGGATGGCGATAGGTTACTGGGAGCCGATGGCCCTGACGGATGTCAGCCGCTCTCCGGGGTGCATGGTGAATATGGGCGGGTTTAGCCTCAACCTGGGAAAAACCGGGATGGGGACCGCGAAAAAGGACGACAAGCAGGTCAACGGGGCCTTCTATCACGTGCACTGGTACAAATATCCGCTGACCAGCTGGCTCAGCATTATCACGTCGGCGGGTTGCCTGCAGGGCGGAGATATGGATATCGCCTACCTCTCTGAAATTGACCCGACCTGGGTGGACAGCAGCCTGACCACCATTCTGAACCCCGAGGCCGTTTTGTTTGCGAACCCGATTGCCCAGGGGGCCTGCGCCGCTGATGCCATTGCCAGCGCATTCAACAAGCCGCTGGACATCCTCTTCTGGTGTGCAGGCTCTCAGGGCTCGATGTATCCCTTCAGCGGGTGGGTCAGCAACGAATCCAGCCCGCTGCAGTCATCGCTGCTGCTGAGTGAACGCATGGCCTACAAGCTCCACCGGCAGGGACAGATCCTGGAGACCGTCGGGGCCGATGTCGCGGTCTGTTACGAATACCCGTCACCGATTATTCCCAAGGAGCGCTGGCGGTACCAGATGGTGAATATGTACCCCGACAGCGCGCAGTGCCATCCCCTGGGGCGAACGGTCACGCGCTGGGAGGTCGGGAAAAACCCGCCAGTAACCCGAAAGAACTTCGGCTATCTGATGTGGCGAAAACGTAACTGTGTCTACTGAAAGGAGTCTACTGTGAAATTACTGAACATACTGACGGTGATGCTGTTACTGACCCGTACCGTCGCCGCGGCAGAGGGCGCAGTTTCGTCAGACCCGATGGCGGCGGATCGTCAGTGGCTTAAGCAGCAGGAGGATTTCAGCGAGCAGTTGCGCCGGCATCCAGATAAGGCGTTGCAGCAGGATCTTGAAGCACAAATCAGCCGTAACCCCCTTACCCGTTCAGATCAGCAGTTCATCGATAATCTGGCCAGTCAGCAGCGGGAGTCGACCCGGGATAAGCCGGCGGAAGGTGCCGTGTATTTCATCTCCTTCTCAATACCGGACGAGGGGTTAAAACGGATGCTGCATGAAACCCACCGCTACGGTATTCCCGCCATGCTCCGGGGGCTCGTCAATAACGATATGAAAGCCACCACTGATGCAGTGATGGGATTGGTTAAAGCGGGGATCACCGAAGGGGTGCAAATCGACCCGACGCTCTATTCACAGTACAACATCCGCAGTGTTCCCGCGCTGGTTGTGCGCTGCAAAGCCGGTTTTGACGTCATACAGGGCAATATTCGCCTGAAGCAGGCCCTGGAAAAGGTGGTTGAGAAAGGGGATTGTGCAGAGACTGCCCGAAAACTGCTGGGAGGTGCCTGATGAAATCACTTCCCCTGATCCTGATGCTCCATATGTTCGTGCTCGGGACATTTATCTGGTTTACGGTTCCTGCCTGTGCTGACAGCACGTCCGATTACAAAGCGGGCGCTGATTATGCAAAACAAATACAGGGAAGCGGGACTGACGCGCTGAAGAATTTCAACGGGGCTGACACGCTGCCAGGGTATACCAGCAAACCGGCGCAGACGAAATATTACGGCGGCGTCTCCGCCAGCGGTGACAGTAACCTGAAAAGCGATTCCGCAGCGGAATGGGCCAGCAGTGATGTGGGGAACAGCATCACGGAGTCGTTTACTAACCGTCCCCCGGACAGTATTTCGGCCGACGCGCCATTCATTCAGGCGGCGAAAGAGACCGAGTCCAGAGCGGATTCGATTGTGGGGAATACCGGTCAGGCCTGTACGGCACAGGTGGTTAATCGTAGCGAGTTCACGAACCATACGTGCGAGCGGGATTTGCAGGTGGAGAACTTCTGCACGCGGGAGGCGACGCTGAAAGACAACGCCACGACGCAAAAGGTCAGTCGTACCTACCAGCAGGCTGTCCCGATGAATTTCACCCGAAACAGCACCCGATGGAGCGGGACGCTGACCATCCCGTCGACAGGGCGGCTGCTCAGCGTGTCTGTTGACGGTGAACCTCTGCCGGTTCCCTGGATTTATGAATGTGACAACGAAGGAAAGGTCAGAGACAGTTGCAAGCTTGCAGTCAGTGAAAACATCAGCCTCTTTGATAAAACATTCCCTGTCGATGTGATGACCTGGCCTAATACGATGTCGATATGTTCCGGTGGTCAGAACACACACTGTAGTTACCATTACTACGATGGTACCGGGAAAATTCACCAGTCTTTCAGCATGGACCGGAACGTTGTTGCAGGGCAGACCTTTGCGGTAACGAAAACGTCGAAAACCCAACCATCAGTAAATGTTAAATCCATTCAGGTGACGGTCATACTGGTCATGGAAGAGACGGAAACCGTATTTGCACCAGAGGTGGTCTGGGTTGAAAGCTGTCCGTTCAGCAAGGACGAGGGCACGAAAACAGGCGAAGAATGTATCAGCCCGGGCGGGACGAAAACCCTCAACCTGGGCGGGAAGGCGTATTCCTTCACAGAAGCATGCTGGAAATACAAAGACACCTGGCTGACTCAGCCGGCGGATAACGGCTCCTGTGAAAACCTGATGAGTAATGCAGCCTGCACGCTCTCATCACGCCAGTGTGCATTCAGCGCGGAAGACGGGACCTGTTTGCACGAGTATGCGACCTATTCCTGTGAAACCCGGACCAGCGGTAAGCAGATGATCTGCGGCGGGGATGTGTTCTGCCTCGATGGCGAGTGTGATAAAGCGGTCAGCGGCACGAACAACGGCTTTGGACAGGCGGTTTCTGAGCTCGCGGCGCTGGCGGCGGCAGGAGAGGATGTTGCTAAGTTGAACGGCGTGGATGTGAAGGCGTTCACCGGTAAAGCGAAGTACTGCAAAAAATTCGCGGCCGGATTCAGTAACTGCTGCAAAGACAGTGGGTGGGGGCAGGACGTTGGCCTGGCACGCTGCAGAAGCGAAGAGAAGGCACTGGCCAAAGCAAAAACAAACAAGCTGACGGTTAGCGTGGGGGAGTTTTGCTCTAAGAAGGTATTGGGGATCTGCCTGGAGAAGAAACGCAGCTACTGCCAGTTTGACTCCAAGCTGGCTCAGATCGTTCAGGAACAGGGCCGCAACGGACAACTGCATATTAGTTTCGGGGGCGCCAGCAGCCCGAACTGCCGGGGGATCACGATGGCTGAACTCCAGGGCATTAACTTCAACCGGCTGGATTTTGCGAACTTCATGGAGGACCTGATACATAATCAGAAAATACCGGATAACAGTGAGCTGACTGATAAAACAAAACAACGCATAAAAGAACTTCTCACGCAGTCTTCAGCAAAATGATTTCTGAATAATTAAATTTAAAGGTGATAACAGAGTGTATGGGGATGGGGGCACTGTCGCTTGTTTTCTATGTCATCGCGTTATCCCGTATTGAAAATAATAAGGATGGTTTAAATGAACAGACTGGTTAGGCCCACCATTTTTTTGTTTTTTATTCTAATAATGCCATTTTCAAACGCCGCAAGCAGAGAGGAACTCGAGAAGCTGTATTCAATGCAGATGCCCGGCACTGTCATTCAGTGTAAGAGAACAGATGAAACGTTTTTTACAAAAATAAGAATGATTTCCCGGTATACGGTTACGGAGCAAAGTGAAAATAAAACAAAAATGGATGGGTGGGTTGCCATGTACGCCACCGGTCTGAAAGCGTTACGATTTGAAGCTGAATTTAAAGCTACCCGGACAATGCTGGATACTCGTGATATGTGGGAGGTCGACCCCGACTCACTGGTTATGAAAGTATCAGGTGAGGATGCAAAACGCTTTAAAAATAAGGGAGGGGTTGATTTTTTCAGGGATAATAGCAGGTTAAACTATGACGATCACTCTGATATTCGATTTACTACCTACCCCGATTATATTATCGGGGAGGATGACCCCGGATTCTTTACATCAAAAGGCGCAGAGGAATGTACCACTCGCTTTGCTGACAGTTTTCCCGCGGGGAAAGCCGGGCTGAAGGTGAAGGAGCATAACAGTAATAAGGAACACAACCATGAAAATTAACTATCATAAATATCCTGCCGTCGATTTTGTAGTGAGATTACTGCTGACAATAATTATTATCTCCCCTGTGCTGTATTTTTCATGGGATGCCGTCAAAGGGACATCGGGCAGTGATTATATTGAGAGTGTGGTTTTTATCCTTATAGTCGGCTTTTTCTGGTTGATGAGTCACCTGTTTATTTCTGCTTTTGTAGGGATTTTGCAAAAAAGAAAATAAGGGGCAGGGATGAAAGAGAGCAAATCATACGGGCTGGTGATCGTGTTTGTCGGCGTGTTTGTCGTTTTTCTGATCAGCATCATGTCTTACAGCCTGTGGCGGGATAAACAGATTAATGCGTTTCTGGCCACCAACCGGGCCTGGGGTATTCAGTGTGACAGAAGCTCGCAGGCTGCATGGGTTATCAGGAACGGTGAACGTACGGCATTAGAAATGAATAATATGACACTGTACTGCCACGGTTTCCGGTTTGAGGGACGCACTGACCCTGAAACGAAAACGGTCAGTCTCGATAAATACATCGTCTACCAACATATTTCACGCCAGCCGAATTAATTCAGTCAAAAAGGTATTCATTATGGGAAAACTACATGCCGCCATACTGGCGGGGTGCCTTTGTTGCACCCTGATGCCGGCCTGGGCGAAAGATGCGGGCTGGCAGTGGTATAACGAGCAGCTAAAAAAAACAGACCCGGAAACGCCTGCCACGCCTCCGCCACCGCCGGCAAAGCAGGACATCCTGGAGAAGCTGGCGCAGCTGCAGACGGCCACAAAGCGTTCGCTGTATGAGGCTATTCTTTACCCCTCATCTGACAATTTCGTGAAGTATTTCCGGCTCCAGAACTACTGGACGCAGCAGGCAGGCCTGTTCTCGATGAGCGCGAAGAAAGCCATGCTGGAAAACCCCGAGCTGGACTACAACCTGCAGTACAGCCACTACAACGGAACCGTGAAAAACCAGCTGGCTGCCGACTACGCCGAACAGCGCAAGGCAATCTCCTCCCTGGCCCAGCACTATGGCGTGATGTTTTTCTACCGCGGCCGGGAGGCCATCGACGGGCAACTGGTCCAGGTCATCAAAAACTTCCGCGAAACCTACGGACTGAGCGTGATACCAGTCTCCGTCGACGGTGTGGTGAATCCCATGCTCCCCGACAGCCGGCTGGACCAGGGGCAGGCACAACAGCTCGGAGTGAAGTTCTTTCCCGCGATGATGCTGGTCAATCCCAAAAGCGGGCAGGTTAAACCCCTCAGTTACGGCTTTATCAGCCAGGACGACCTGGCGAAACAGTTCCTCTATGTCTCCAGCGACTTTAAACCCAATTTTTAAGGAGTGTGTCATGCGAAAGATTCGGTTCCCCGATTTAGATATAACGGGAATGTGGGTACTGGCTGTAGGCGTGTTTTTCCACCTGATTGCCAGGCTCGTCAGAAAACAGCCTGAGCTGGCCATTCAGGCCGGGGAAGTTCTGGGGCTGGGTATGGTGATATTTGGTGGATACCGAATTCTGAATGCCCTGATTGCTGAAGCAGAAAAACAGGAGAAGGCCCGTGAAAAGCAAACTGAAGACAATTAGGGCGGGTATCACCACGGCTGCTCTGCTGCTGGCACTTTCTCCCGTGACCTGGGCCGGTACGCTCGATGAAGTGAAATCTCTCTGGGACCCGCAGGGCATAACAGGTTCGGCGCCGGCGTCGCCCGCTGGCGCGCCCACGTCCGCGAAGCCGGTCTCTCAGGCCCGTTGGTACCGGCTCAGCAACGGCAAACAGGTCAATCTTAGCGACTGGAAAGTGGTGTTGTTTATGCAGGGGCACTGCCCGTACTGCCATAAGTTTGACCCGGTTCTGAAGCAGCTGTCCGGACAATACGGATTCTCGGTGTTCTCTTACACGATCGACGGACAGGGGGACGAGGCGTTCCCTGAAGCCTTGCCGGTACCGCCTGACGTGATGCAGACTTTTTTCCCCAATATCCCGGTAGCTACCCCGACCACGTTTCTGGTGAATGTGAATACGCTGGCGGCGTATCCGATTCTGCAGGGCGCCACCGATGCTCAGGGATTTATGGCCAGAATGGATACGGTATTTCAAATGATGGGGGCACCTGATAATGGATAGTCTCAACAAAATATATTCTTCGTTACCCGTACTGGAAAGAAATAAACGCCTGAAGCTATCACGGCAAAAGAGATTCGATATTTATTATTGTCTTGCTTTTATGTTTGGTTCAGCCGGATTAGTTCTGTGGTGGGGAAGTCATGCGTATTTCAGTGTGTTCACTGAGTTGTTAACCCCGTCGGAGAAGCTGGGGTCTGCAAAGAACTTCATGAATCTGTGGAATGTCCTGATGTATTTCGTTCCCTTTATTCTTTTCTCACTTTCCATTGGTTGTCTGGCAACGGCTTTGCTGGGAGTACTGATGGCCGAACTGGCTTTCTGGTTTGAATATGCCTTTGAAAAAAGCTTCCAGCGATATTTAAACCGCAACCTCCGACGGAAAAATAACATGAAAGAAGGAGGGCCTGATGTTCATCCGTAAACCATTATCAGTGCTTTGTGGAATGTTGCTAGGGGTGTCATTGACGGCGGCCGCAGATGTTAACGGCGACATGAACAACTTCTTCAATAAGCTGGGGTTCGCGTCCAATACCAGTCAGCCCCAGGTCTGGCAGGGGCAGGCGGCGGGTTACGCTTCCGGCGGTTCGCTTTATGCGAGGACGCAGGTGAAAACGATCCAGCTGGTCAGTATGACCCTGCCGGATATTAATGCCGGCTGTGGCGGCATCGATGCCTACCTCGGGTCGTTTTCTTTTATCAACAGCGAGCAGCTGCAGCGCTTCGGCAAACAAATCATGTCCAATGCTGCGGGCTACTTCTTTGACCTCGCGCTGCAGACCACTGTACCGGAAATCAAAACCGCAAAAGACTTCCTGCAGAAGATGGCCAGCGATATCAACAGCATGAACCTCAGCAGCTGCCAGGCGGCACAGGGGATCGTCGGGGGACTGTTTCCTCGTACCCAGGTAGCCCAGCAGAAGGTCTGCCAGGACATCGCCGGTGAGAGCAATATCTTTGCCGACTGGGCGGCTTCCCGTCAGGGGTGTTCGGTTGGCGGCCAGATGGACAAGGTGCAGGATAAGGCCAGCGACAAGGACAAAGAGCGGGTCATGAAAAACATCAACATCATGTGGAATGCCCTGTCCAAAAACCGGCTCTTCGACGATAACAAAGAGCTGAAAGAGTTTGTGATGACCCTGACCGGCACCTTGATTTTTGGGGAAAACAGTGAAATTACGCCGCTGCCGGCACGGACCACGGATCAGGACCTGATTAAGGCGATGATGGAGGGGGGAACAGCAAAAATTTACCACTGCAATGATTCCGATAAATGTCTCAAGGTGGTTGCGGATGCGACGGTCACTATAGCCGCAAACAAGGCGCTGAAGAACCAGATTTCCACGCTACTGAGCAGCATCCAGAACAAGGCTGTGGCGGATGAAAAACTAACGGAGCAGGAGAAGGGCTTTATCTCCAGCACCACCATCCCGGTCTTTAAATACCTGGTTGACCCGCAGATGCTCGGGGTCTCGAATACCCTGCTTTACCAGCTGACGGACTATATCGGCTACGACATCCTGCTGCAGTACATTCAGGAGCTGATCCAGCAGGCGAGGACGATGGTGGCCACCGGGAACTACCCGCAGTCAACGATGGATATGATCCTCGAAAACCTGAACCAGGCGAGTGTGCAGATTGCCGCTTTTCAGTCCCGGGTACAGGTGCAGCAGGACGCGCTGCTGGTCGTTGACCGGCAGATGAGCTACATGCGTCAACAGGTATCCGCCCGCATGATGACCCGCTACCAGAACAACTATCACTTTGGAGGAAGCCTCTGATGCTGGAAATCTACACGATAGCCGGCGGCGACTGGTTTCGGGGCAACCTGAATGCCATTGCCGCTTTCATGAGTACCGGTACCTGGTCCTCCATCGAGAAAATGTGTATCGCCTTTTCCGTGCTGATTGTCGCCAGCAGCTGGGTGAAAAAGCATAACGTTATGGATCTGGTCGGCTGGGTGTTTGCCCTGACGCTGGTCTCGATGCTGGTCGTCATTCGCAAACCAGTGCAGATTATCGACTACAGTAATGTCTCTCAGGTCTATCAGGTCGACAACGTCCCGATAGGCCTGGCTATTCCTGCCTCGCTGACAACACGCGTCGGGAATGCGCTGGTACAGAGCTATGAGATGATTTTCTCCCTGCCTGACAGCGTGACGTACAGCAAGACAGGGATGCTGTTTGGCAGTAATTTAATCGCTAAAAGCACCGACTTTTTATCGCAGAACCCGGAGATCACCACGTTGTTCTCCGACTATGTACAGAACTGCGTTATGGGCGACATTTTCCTCAACCATAAGTACTCGTTTGAGGAACTGCTGAATTCCTCTGATCCGTACACCATTATTTTCTCTAACCCCAGCCCGCTGCGCGGGGTATTTGATAAAAATAATCAATTTAAAACCTGTCAGGAAGCCTCCCGTGATTTGAAATCAGCCCTGGCGCTGGATTCTCAGACTGGCGGGAAAACCTGGAACTACTATGTGCGCCAGCTCTTTGGTGGCAAACCCAATCCGGACCTGCTGTTCAGCCAGATGATCGGTGACAGCTATAACTTCTTCTACAGCTCGGGGCAGAGCGCGGGACAGATAATCCGCCAGAATGTCACCATGAATGCACTGCGCAGCGGTATTCAGAGCTACGCGGCCCGCAGTGGCGATACGGCCAGCCTGGTGAACATCGCCAACACCTCTTCGCTGGAGAAACAACGCCTGGCACAGGCGACAATGGGCCACCAGGCATTACGCTCCCTGCCGTTGATGCAGACGGTCGTGATGGGGATCATGATTGGCCTGTTTCCGATCATGGTGATGGCCGCCATGTTCAACATGATGACAATGCAGGTCATCAAGGGTTACTTTTATGCGCTGATGTGGCTGCAGTCCTGGCCTCTGCTGTACGCCATTCTGAACAGTGCGATGGCGTATTATGCGAAGCAAAATGGAGTACCGGTGGTTCTGTCTGAACTCTCTCAGGTCCAGCTGAAAAACTCGGATATTGCAACAACCGCAGGCTATATCTCGATGATGATCCCTCCCTTAACCTGGGCCATGATTAAAAGTATGGGGGCAGGGTTTTCCAGCGCGTACAGTCATTTTGCCTCGTCGGGCCTCAGCTCGACGTCGCAGGCCTCTTCCAGCGTGGTAGACGGGAATTACTCGTTTTCGAATATGCAGACGGACAATGTCAGCGGAAACAGCTGGAACACCAACAGTTCAACGGCATTTGGACAGATGTCCCGGCAACTGGGGAACGGAGGCATGGGTACACAGACCCGGGATGGTTCTATGGTCTGGGACAGCAGCGGCGCAATGTCAAAACTGCCGGTGGATATTAATGTTGGCCGGCAGATAGCCAGTGCACAGCAGCAGATGGCACGGGAGTCGGATGTGCAGGCAGAGAGCTCTCTGCAGGGCTATAACAGCAGCGTGACCAGCGCCTGGAACAGCCTGAAGCAGTTTGGCACAAATATGGGGACCAGCGCGTCAACCACCACCGGCGCCGATAATACTGAGTCATCACAAGACTCGATGGCGAAGAGTAAAATGTGGAACGCGGTTGTTTCAAATGCAAAAGCCAACAACATCAGCAATGAAGAGTCTTTCCAGCAATTGATGGATGACTCCTCTAAACGAACTCAATCTTTTGATATACATGCATCTGGTAAATGGAGTTCCGGAGACCAGTTGTTTGGCAAGCTTGGTAAGTTGGGCACGGGGTTATCTGCTGAAGTTGGTGGAAAAGGAAGCGCTGGCTGGGGACATAGCTCAGGTGATACTGATAATGTCAGCTCTTCTGGGCGGGAATCACATGATAGCAGGCATGATACCAGTAGCCAGGCAGCGAAAGACTTTAAAGAGGCGTCCGATTACATTACAAGCCATAAAACCAGCACTTCTGGTAATACAACAGATAATAATGCCAGCTCCCGCGTGGACCAGTTCTCTACGTCACTTTCCAGTGCGAAAAACAGCTACGACCAATATACAAACAGCCGTACACGTAGCCATGAACTTAGTGAAATGGCGTCGCGTACCGAAAGTATGAGCGGCCAGATGAGTGAGAATCTGACGCAGCAGTTTGCTAACTTTGTTCAACAACGTTCTCCGCAGAATGCAGAAGCTATCCTCACCAATACCAGTTCACCTGAAGTAGCGGCACAGCGGGAATCACTGGCAAGGGAGTTTGTTAAAGAGCAGGTCGAGCCTAAAGTGGATGGTGCCTATCAGGAGGCGAGAGGGACAATTGGTCAGGGAATGCCTAATGTGTCAGGCGGTGGAGGCACGGGTTCCGTAGAAGCTGATTATAGCCAGCACAGTGGTAGTATTGATGGAATGACGCATAATGCCGGAATTAAGGATAATGTGGGTCAGACAGTAGATACGATGGTGTCTCAAAATAAACAGGCACACCAGGAAAGCCAGCAGGGAATTCAGCAGCAGGGTGATGGGGTCAAGAAACAGCAGACTGATCTGGAAAGTCACCATAAAACAGAAGGAAATAGATTCGAAAATGAATATAATGAAAGAAAGAGTAAGGTGAAATCTTTACCAGGCGCTGACGCTCCGGGTGAGTTAGCGGATAAGGCGGCTAAAATCCAAAAGGATTATCTTAATAGGGAAAGGTGAACTTGATGATAAACAATAAAGTCATCCTCCACGAGGTGGAGGAACTGAAAAATGTACTTTCACAAGGGGAAGCAGCGATACCGTCTTTTTGGGCATGTCTGTGGCCTGGATTAGTTATAGTTGCATGGAATGTTCTTTGCGCGATGATTAGCGTTAATCATAACTACCTTGCAGTAAAATATATTTTTTGGGTCGTGATTTTTCCAGGGGGGGTGGGGTTGATTCTTCTTCTTGGTATAGCTAGTGCTCGCTCCTTGTTTTTATCCGTGCCTAAATCCTTTAGGATACGTTCAAATATATATCGATTTTTTTCCAGAAAAATCATTATTTATGCATTTTTATATATGTTGACGATTCTTTTTCTTGCCTTTTTTAATCGTTTTTCTTATGACTCACCATTTCCTTTTGGTTTTATGGTCTTAATTACGTCGATTTTTTTTGGGGTTGTTATGAATCTGGACTTTGGAAGGTATCAGCTATCGTTACTCACATCTGCGATAAACTCTTTCAAGGCAGAGAAATTGGAAGGTTAGTTAGCCCATCAAAACTTACCTATCAATTATAGTGGTTTGTTAATAGGCTAAGAGTTTCTTTGGGTTATTATTGATTGTTCAAACCGTAATTAATCTACACCTTTCCCTTAAAATTCCTTTATAGTGAATGCGCATTCCGAAGCAATAAGAGAATGTGTATTCACTTATATTGATTATGTCACAAGGATTCAGGATGAAACTAAATAAAGTCATGGCTGTAATGGTCATCAGCTCAGCACTGGTGCTTTCTGGTTGTAGCGCAATGGGGACAGCAATTAAAAAGCGCAATCTGGATGTGAAAACACAGATGAGCGAAACAATCTGGCTGGAACCGTCAAATAATAAGACCGTTTATCTGCAAATCAAAAATACCTCTGATAAAGACATGAGCGGGCTCCAGTCGAAAATCACCAGTGCCGTCACAGCAAAAGGCTACCAGGTCGTCACTAATCCCGATACCGCGGGTTACTGGATTCAGGCAAATGTGCTGAAGGCCGATAAAATGGACCTGCGTGAAACCCAGGGCTGGCTAAGCCGCGGTTATGAAGGCGCAGCTACAGCGGCTGCGCTGGGGGCAGGGATCACCGCCTACAATTCCAGTTCAGCCGGCGCGACCCTCGGTGTCGGCCTGGCCGCAGGACTGGTAGGCATGGCGGCTGATGCGATGGTGGAAGACGTGAACTACACGATGATCACCGATGTTCAGATCTCCGAACGGGCCAAAACCCAGGTACAGACGGATAATGTCGCGGTATTACGCCAGGGTACCTCCGGTGCGAAAGTGCAAACCAGCACCGAAACCGGTAATCAGCATAAATACCAGACGCGCGTTGTCTCCAGTGCGAACAAAGTTAATCTCAAGTTCCCGGAAGCACAGCCTGTTCTGGAAGACCAGCTGGCTAAATCTATCGCGAATATTCTGTAAGTTTGCCACCTCACGGCCCGGGTATACCGGGCCAGACTGACATCGCCTCCCTGGCCTGTCAGGTTAATTCGACATTTAATCAGCTTATTCCTCCTCAGAACGGTGAGCAGTTGCACAATTTATTTGTGCATCTGTGAGGCGTTGCCGACCGTGGTCGGAACATTCCTTCGCTTTTGTATTTAAGGTCAAGAATTATGAGCTTTAATGCTAAGGACATGACTCAAGGCGGTCAGATTGCCAATATGCGCTTTCGCATGTTTGGCCAGATTGCCAATATTATATTCTATGTGCTTTTTATTATTTTCTGGGTGTTGTGCGGGTTGATACTGATGTACCGGCTCAGCTGGCAAACTTTCGTTAACGGCTGCGTCTACTGGTGGTGTACGACACTGGCGCCCATGCGCGATATTATTCGCTCCCAGCCGGTCTATACGATTAACTATTATGGGAAGTCGCTGGAATATAATTCGGAGCAAATCCTTGCCGATAAATATACCATCTGGTGCGGTGAGCAGCTCTGGACCAGCTTCGTTTGTGCCGCCATCGTGTCGTTGACCGTCTGTATTGTGACGTTCTTTGTCGCCAGCTGGGTACTGGGCCGCCAGGGGAAACAGCAAAGCGAAGATGAGAATACCGGAGGGCGCCAGCTTTCCGATAAACCAAAAGAAGTGGCCCGCCAGATGAAACGCGATGGGGTGGCCTCCGATATTAAAATTGGCGACCTGCCTATTCTGAAAAACTCCGAAATCCAGAACTTCTGTCTTCACGGTACGGTCGGCTCAGGCAAATCCGAAGTCATCCGCCGGCTGCTGAATTACGTACGTGCACGCGGTGATATGGCCATTATTTACGACCGCTCCTGTGAGTTCGTCAAAAGCTATTACGACCCGTCACTGGATAAAATTCTTAACCCACTGGATTCCCGCTGTGCAGCCTGGGATATATGGCGCGAATGCCTGACACTACCGGATTTTGATAACGTCTCTAATACACTTATTCCGATGGGCACTAAAGAGGACCCGTTCTGGCAGGGCTCCGGCCGCACCATATTTTCCGAAGGTGCGTACCTGATGCGCGAGGATAAAGACCGTAGCTACGAAAAGCTGGTTGATACCATGCTGTCCATCAAAATAGACAAACTGCGCGCGTACCTGAAAAACACGCCGGCCGCTAACCTGGTGGAGGAAAAGATTGAGAAAACGGCTATCTCCATTCGCGCCGTACTGACCAACTACGTCAAAGCCATTCGCTATCTGCAGGGGATCGAGAAAAACGGTGAGCCGTTCACTATCCGTGACTGGATGCGGGGCGTACGTGAGGACCAGCCCAACGGCTGGCTGTTTATCTCTTCCAACGCTGACACGCATGCGTCACTGAAGCCGGTTATCTCAATGTGGTTGTCTATCGCTATCCGCGGCCTGCTGGGGATGGGGGAGAACCGTAACCGGCGCGTGTGGATTTTTGCGGATGAGCTCCCCACGCTGCACAAGCTGCCGGACCTGGTCGAGATCCTGCCGGAAGCGCGTAAGTTCGGCGGCTGTTATGTGTTTGGTATCCAGTCTTATGCCCAGCTTGAAGATATTTACGGGGTGAAGCCCGCGGCGACGCTGTTCGACGTGATGAACACCCGTGCCTTTTTCCGCTCCCCAAGTAAAGAGATTGCTGAGTTTGCCGCCGGCGAAATCGGTGAGAAAGAAATCCTCAAGGCCAGCGAGCAGTACTCTTACGGTGCAGACCCGGTACGTGACGGCGTGTCGACCGGCAAGGAAAAAGAGCGGGAAACGCTGGTCAGTTACTCCGACATCCAGACGCTGCCTGACCTGTCCTGCTATGTCACCTTGCCGGGCCCGTATCCGGCGGTGAAGCTGGCTCTGAAATACAAATCCCGGCCGAAAATTGCCGAGGGATTTATTCTCCGTAACCTCGATACGCGGACGGACGCCAGACTGGATACCCTGCTGGAAGCTCGCGAAGCTGAAAGCAGTCATGCCCGGATGCTGTTTACGCCGGACGAAGCGACAGGGATGCCTGAAGGGGGAGAAACGGCGACGGATACTTCTGGTGCACCGGCGGAGGTTGCTCCGATCAAAGCGTCTCCTGCGGCGGAGAAGCAACCGGCTCAAAGTGTTCCTGTTAAGGCTCCGTCTGCATCCCAGCCTGTATCACCCGAACGCCACGTCACAACCGTCCCGCTTACTGTGACCCGACCGGCGGCGGCGACAACCGGCGCAGCGGCAGCGGCATCCACTTCCGGTGCGACTGCTGTGCCTGCGGGTGGGACGGAACAGGCACTGGAGCAACAGCCCGCAGAACAGGGTCAGAATATGCTGCCAGCCGGGGTGAATGATGCGGGTGAAATTGAAGACATGGATGCGTATGACGCCTGGCTGGCGACTGAGCAAACACAGCGTGATATGCAGCGACGCGAAGAGGTCAATATCAATCACAGCCGCAGCGAGCATGACGATATTGAGGTGGGAGGGAACTTCTGATGATGTCGATTGGTTCGGTAAAGTCCGCGGGGAGCGCCGGCAATTACTATACAGACAAGGATAACTATTACGTTATCGGGAGCATGGATGAGCGCTGGCAGGGAAAGGGGGCGGAGGCGCTGGGGCTGGACGGGAAGGTGGATAAGCAGGTATTCACGGACCTGCTGAAAGGAAAGTTGCCGGACGGCAGCGACCTGACCCGGATGCAGGATGGCGTGAACAAACACCGGCCAGGTTACGATCTGACCTTCTCCGCCCCCAAAAGCGTGTCTGTCATGGCCATGATCGGCGGGGATAAGCGCCTGATTGATGCCCACAATCAGGCCGTTACCGAAGCCGTAAAACAGATTGAAACGCTGGCTGCGACCCGGGTCATGACGGACGGAAAAAGTGAAACCGTGCTGACCGGTAACCTCATTGTGGCGAAATTCAACCACGATACGAACCGTAATCAGGAGCCCCAGTTGCATACCCATGCCGTGGTGATCAATGCCACGCAGAACGGGGATAAATGGCAGTCGCTGGGGACCGACACGGTCGGTAAAACCGGCTTCATTGAGAACGTGTATGCCAACCAGCTCGCTTTCGGAAAAATATACCGTGAAGTGCTGAAACCCCTGGTGGAAAAGCTCGGGTATGAAACCGAAGTCGTAGGCAAGCACGGCATGTGGGAAATGAAAGAGGTGCCGGTCGAGCCTTTTTCCACCCGCACCCAAGAGGTCAGGGAAGCAGCAGGGCCCGATGCGTCCCTGAAATCCCGGGATGTCGCCGCGCTCGATACCCGTAAATCCAAAGAAACCCTCGACCCGGCAGAGAAGATGGTCGAGTGGGTGAACACCCTCAAAGAAACCGGGTTCGACATGCGCGGTTACCGCGAGGATGCCGATAAGCGCGCGACAGAAATCGCCAGTGCGCCCGTCAGCCCGGTGAAAACGGACGCCCCTGATATCAGCGACGTGGTCACGAAAGCCATTGCCGGGCTCAGCGACCGGAAGGTGCAGTTCACCTATGCTGACCTGCTGGCCCGTACGGTCAGCCAGCTGGAAGCCAAACCCGGCGTGTTTGAGCAGGCGAGGACGGGTATCGATGCGGCGATTGAACGTGAGCAGCTGATCCCGCTCGACCGGGAGAAAGGCCTGTTCACCTCAAACATCCATGTCCTGGATGAATTGTCCGTTAAAGCGCTGAGCCAGGAGGTTCAGCGCCAGAATCATGTCTCCGTCACGCCGGATACCTCTGTTGTGCGTCAGTCGCCTTTCAGCGATGCCGTCAGTGTGCTGGCTCAGGACCTGCCGACAATGGGGATTGTCTCCGGCCAGGGCGGCGCGGCTGGCCAGCGTGAGCGGGTAGCTGAGTTAACCCTGATGGCACGGGAGCAAGGGCGGGACGTGCACATTGTTGCTGCTGACAACCGTTCGCGTGAGTTTCTGTCTGCGGATGCGCGTCTGGCGGGAGAAACGGTGACCGGGAAATCTGCCCTGCAGGACGGAACCGCGTTTATCCCGGGCGGGACGCTCATCGTGGACCAGGCGGAGAAGCTGAGCCTGAAAGAGACTATTTCTATGCTGGATGGCGCCATGCGGCATAACGTGCAGGTCCTGCTCTCCGACAGCGGGAAGCGCAGCGGCACCGGCAGCGCGCTGACGGTGCTGAAAGAGAGCGGGGTGAATACGTATCGCTGGCAGGGCGGAAAGCAGGCGACGGCGGACATCATCAGTGAGCCGGACAAAGGCGCACGTTACAGCCGCCTGGCGCAGGAGTTTTCCGTCAGCGTACGCGAAGGGCAGGAAAGCGTGGCGCAAATCAGCGGGACGCGTGAGCAGGGCGTACTCAACGGCATCATCCGCGACACCCTGAAAAACGAGGGCGTGCTGGGGACGAAGGAGATGGCCGTCACCGCCCTGACCCCGGTCTGGCTGGACAGTAAAAGCCGCGGCGTGCGGGACTATTACCGGGAAGGAATGGTGGTGGAGCGGTGGGACCCGAACGCCCGGAAGCATGACCGCTTTGTGATCGATCGGGTGACCGCCAGCAGCAATATGCTGACGCTCAGGGACAAAGAGGGGGAACGTCTGGATATGAAGGTTTCTGCCGTCGACAGCCAGTGGACGCTGTTTCGGGCCGATAAGCTACCGGTAGCGGAAGGTGAACGTCTGGCGGTGCTGGGGAAAATTCCTGAGACGCGGTTGAAAGGGGGCGAGGGTGTCACGGTACTGAAAGCGGAGGCCGGGCATCTGACAGTGCAGCGCCCCGGGCAGAAAACCACCCAGACCCTGGCTGTGGGCGCCGGACCGTTCGACGGTATCAAGGTCGGGCACGGTTGGGTGGAAAGCCCCGGCAGGTCGGTCAGCGAGACGGCGACCGTCTTTGCCTCGGTGACGCAGCGAGAGCTGGATAATGCCACGCTGAACCAGCTGGCGCAGAGCGGAAGCCATATCCGGCTTTACTCCGCACAGGATGCGGACCGCACTACAGAGAAGCTGGCGCGTCATACCGCCTTCAGCGTGGTCTCAGAGCAGCTGAAGGCCCGTTCCGGCGAGACAGAACTGGATGCGGCCATTGCGCAGCAAAAAGCAGGCCTTCACTCCCCGGCAGAACAGGCCATTCACCTTTCCATTCCCTTACTGGAAAGCAACAACCTGACCTTCACGCGTCCGCAGCTGCTGTCCACAGCAATGGAATTCGACGGGGGAGGTAAGGTCCCGATGGCGGATATTGACCGGTCCATTCAGGCGCAGATTAAGGCCGGCAGTCTGCTGAGTGTGCCGGTGGCGCCCGGTCACGGCAACGACCTGCTGATTTCCCGCCAGACCTGGGACGCAGAAAAGAGTGTGCTGACCCGGGTACTCGAAGGGAAAGCGGCGATGCAGCCGCTGATGGACCGCGTGCCGGCCAGCCTGATGACGGACCTGACCTCCGGACAACGTGCGGCGACCCGCATGATCCTGGAGACCTCTGACCGCTTCACGGTCGTTCAGGGCTATGCCGGGGTGGGGAAAACGACCCAGTTCCGGGCGGTGACGGGCGCCATCGACCTTCTGCCGGAAGAGACCCGCCCGCGCGTTATCGGTCTCGGTCCGACACACCGTGCGGTCGGGGAAATGCAGAGCGCCGGCGTGGATGCGCAGACCACCGCCTCGTTCCTGCACGACACGCAGCTCCTGCAGCGTAATGGCCAGACACCGGATTTCAGCAACACCCTGTTCCTGCTCGACGAGAGCTCGATGGTGGGGCTGGCCGACACGGCAAAAGCCCTGTCGCTGATAGCCGCCGGCGGCGGCCGGGCCGTTCTGAGCGGGGACACCGACCAGTTGCAGTCCATTGCACCCGGCCAGCCATTCAGACTGATGCAGCAGCGCAGCGCCGCGGATGTGGCCATCATGAAAGAAATCGTGCGCCAGGTACCGGAACTGCGACCGGCGGTCTACAGCCTCATTGACCGCGACGTGAACAGCGCGCTGGCAACAATTGAGCAGGTCACGCCGGAGCAAGTGCCGAGAAAAGAAGGCGCCTGGGCGCCGGGCAGTTCTGTGGTGGAATTCACGCGGGCACAGGAGAAGGCGATTCAGGAGGCACTGAAGAAAGGCGAAAGCGTGCCGGCAGGTCAGCCCGCGACGCTCTACGAGGCTCTGGTGAAGGACTACGCTGGTCGCACCCCGGAGGCACAGTCGCAGACGCTGGTGATCACCCATCTGAATAAGGACCGGCGGGCGCTGAACGGTCTGATCCATGACGCTCGGCGGGAGAACGGGGAAACCGGCAAAGAGGAAATCACCCTGCCGGTGCTGGTCACGAGTAACATCCGTGACGGTGAACTGCGCAGACTGTCGACCTGGACGGCTCACAAGGAGGCGGTGGCGCTGGTTGATAACGTATACCACCGTATCAGCAAAGTGGATAAGGATAATCAGCTGATCACCCTGACAGACAGTGAAGGAAAGGAGCGATTTATCTCACCCCGGGAGGCATCGGCAGAAGGCGTGACGCTCTATCGCCGGGAAGATATCACCGTGTCTGAGGGGGACCGAATGCGCTTCAGCAAAAGTGACCCGGAGCGCGGCTATGTGGCCAACAGCGTGTGGGAGGTAAAATCCGTCTCAGGTGACAGTGTCACGTTGTCGGACGGCAAAACCTCCCGGACACTGAACCCGAAGGCCGACGAGGCGCAACGCCATATTGATCTGGCGTATGCCATTACCGCTCACGGGGCCCAGGGGGCCAGTGAACCGTTTGCCATCGCGCTGGAGGGCGTGGCGGAGGGCCGAAAAGCGATGGCCAGCTTCGAATCCGCCTATGTCGGGTTATCGCGTATGAAACAGCATGTTCAGGTCTATACCGACAGCCGGGAGGGCTGGATAAAAGCAATTAATGCCTCGCCCTCGAAAGCGACGGCGCACGATATTCTTGCGCCGCGTAATGACCGGGCGGTACACACTGCGGAGCAGCTGTTCAGCCGTGCGCGACCGATGAATGAAACCGCGGCAGGCCGCGCGGCGCTGCAGCAGTCCGGCCTTGCGAAGGGGATATCGCCCGGAAAATTCATTTCGCCCGGAAAACAGTATCCGCAGCCCCACGTGGCGCTGCCGGTGTATGACAAGAACGGGAAAGAAGCCGGGATCTGGCTCAGTTCGCTGACGGACAGCGACGGCCGCCTGCAGGTGATGGGGGGCGAGGGACGGGTGATGGGCAATGAAGATGCCCGCTTTGTGGCGCTGCAGGGGAGCCGGAACGGCGAGAGCCTGCTGGCCGGGAATATGGGAGAGGGCGTCAGGGTC
The DNA here is from genome assembly GCF_900200035.1 of Klebsiella grimontii. Taxonomy (GTDB): domain Bacteria; phylum Pseudomonadota; class Gammaproteobacteria; order Enterobacterales; family Enterobacteriaceae; genus Klebsiella; species Klebsiella grimontii. The sequence continues at coordinate 10,238 of NZ_FZTC01000024.1, read as the reverse complement.
GCCCGCGATAACCCTGACAGCGGCGTGGTAGTGCGCCTTGCTGGCGATGACCGCCCCTGGAATCCGGGCGCCATCACCGGCGGACGCGTCTGGGCAGATCCGATACCGGTAGTTTCACCGGAGGCGGCAGGAACTGACATTCCGCTTCCGCCAGAAGTGCTGGCACAGCGGGCCGCGGAAGAGGCGCAGCGTCAGAATATGGAGAAACAGGCGGAACAGACTGCCCGGGAAGTGGCCGGGGACGGGCGTAAAGCCGGCGAATCTGAAGACCGGGTAAAAGAGGTCATCGGAGACGTCATTCGCGGTCTGGAGCGCGAAAAACCGGGTGAAGAGAAGATGACCCTGCCCGACGATCCACAGACCCGGAAACAGGAAGCGGCCGTTCAGCAGGTGGCTCAGGAGAGCCTTCAGCGGGAGCGCCTGCAGCAGATGGAGCGCGATATGGTTCGTGATCTCAATCGTGAGAAAACGCTCGGGGGCGACTGACGCGCCTGCGGCTTGTCTGCCCCGGCATCCTTCCCGATTAAAAATCGGGCACCCTGCCGGGGCGCGATGTAAGGGATAAAAAGGACATAAAGATGACAACACATGTAATGCGCCTCAGTGCCGCTGACCGCTGGCTGCAGGCACTCCTGACCTGGACGCCCGGGCAGACGGATATGATTAAAACGGTGGCCCTGGTCCTGATGGTCACCGACCATGCAGGCTTATTGCTGGCCCACAATAACGAGATCATGCGCCTGCTGGGGCGGGGATGTTTTCCGCTGTTCGGTCTGGTGTGGGGGGTGAACCTGGCGCGGCACGGCCAAATTCGCCAGTCGCAGCTGAACAGTCTGTGGGGCTGGGCGTTGGTCGCCCAGGTGTCTTTTATGCTGATTGGATATCCGTGGTACACGGGGAATATTCTGTTTGCCTTTGCGGTGACCGGCCAGGCCCTGCGGTGGTTCAGCCAGCCTTCCCGGCAATATGTTCTGCTGGCCATGACACTCCTGGCGGCGTGGATACCGCTGTCATCCGGCAGCTACGGTGCGGCCGGGGTGGGCATGCTTATCGCCGGCTGGTTTCTCTGTCGGGCAGAACGTGCTACGGAACGGCTGGGATACGGCGTGCTGTGGGCCATCATGGTGTTATTGATGAACCCGAACGACGTGAGTGAGTCGGTGGCCGGGTTGACCATTGCGCTGCTGGCATTGATGGTGTGTTCATCTGCCGGGGAACGTGTGAAACGTTTCTGGCCACGTCATTTCTTCGTGATGTTCTATGCCGTGCATCTGGCGGTGCTGGGTATCGTTGTCTCGATGTAAAAAAGCCCGGACATCAGTCCGGGCAGCAATTGCGCAGACATCTAATATTAGGATAAACGGGGCCTACGCCCTGAAAGGATGCGCTTTTGACCGTGTTCACGTATCTTATAGTCTGGTTCCTGTCAGATAAAAAACCTTGTTATGACTGAAGAAAAACGCCCTGTACTGAGTCTGAAAAGAAAGCCGGCAGCGGATACCGCGGCGACCGGGACCCCTGAGACGCCCGTAGTGGTACGGCGTAAAAAAGTGGTGGTGGTCACGACGCCTCCGGCCTGGAAGGTAAAGAAGGAGAAGCTGGAGCGGGCCAAAAAGGCTGACGAAGCCGCAGCACGTGAATCTGCGCCGGTGGTCAATGCGGTAAAGCCACCGCCTCCGGTCCGATATCTGCGCCTGCTGCCGCCGGAACAGGCCATCATGACTTTGAAGGCGTTCTGGCCACAGTTGTTCGACGGTAATGTGCCACGTCTGCTGGCGACGGGGATGCGTGATCATCTGTTTGCGGACATTACGCAACGCAACCTCCCGCTGTCGCATAAACAGGTGATTAAGTGCCTGAAAAGCCTGACGCGTTCAGAAGAGTATCTTTCCCTGATGCAGGCTGGCGCTCCCCGGTATGACCTGCAGGGAAATATTGTGGCGACCGTGACGCCAGAAGAAGAAAACTATGCCCGTGAACGGAGAGTGCGCCAGAGCCGCCTGAGTGCCCGAATACAGAGTCAGACGCTTTAATTCATTCTCTGCCACAAATAAATTTATCTGTAAATGCTGCTGCTAAAGAATTTAACCTCTTTAGCAGTCGGGCATTCTTTTATCTACACTGAAACTTTTAAAGGAATAAAAATGAAACGTAAAATATATTTGCTGCTTCCATTTATTTTCGCCACCTTTGTTAATAACAGCGTTGCTCAAGAGCCTGAGACAGAAAAGACTTTCTCCGTCATCCAGGAAAAAAGAATCGGAGAAATAGCGGCCGATTATTTGCGTGCTCATCCTGAAATACTGATTCAGATGAGCGAGAAACTTCAGCAGGAGCAGGAGGAAAAACAAAGCCGGGGGCTGACATCCGCTGCGCTGGCGCAGCAGGCGAAAATACTGGGCGATAAAACTATCCCGTCCTGGGGGCCTGCGGACGGGGATGTGATGGTGGTCGAATTCTTCGACTATCAGTGCATCTGGTGCAGCCGGTTTGCACCCGAGCTGGAGAAGGTCATAAAGAACAACACGAAGGTGCGCTATTTCTTTATGGAATGGCCGGTTTTCGGCAGTCGGTGGCCAGCGTCACTGCTGGCAGCGAAAACAGGTCTGCAGGTCTGGAAAGAGCAAGGAGCGGAGGCCTATCTTAAATATCACAATGGTCTGTACGGGACAGGCCTGAATGAAGGGAAGCTGACGAAGGGAGATATTGAAAAGACATCGGGGGGAATTTCATTTCAACCGCAGACCATTGAAGAGATTAACACCACGCTGAAGAATATTAATGATATTGCCACGGAGACAGGATTAACCGGAACACCCGGAATTATTGTGCTGCCGGTAAAAGGCGCGACGGCTGAAAACATCACAGTATTTACCGGAATGACCGAAGCAGAGAATATTCAGTCTGCAATCAATAAATCCCGTCATTAATATTTTATTAATCCAGTTTATTTTTAAAGGACTGAGTTTATGTTCCGATATTTTACCCTGCGCACTGAACAGCAATTATTCTGTTATTTGTACGGGGGCGCGCTGGCGCTCTTTCTGACACTCTTATACCCGTCTTTTCCCGCATGGGCAGGCCCCCTTCTGGTGATGCTGCCGGTTGCGCTGTTCTGGGCCGGTCTGGCGCTGTACACCCGTCATACCGACCAAATGAGAACGCTGGAGGTTTCACCGCTGGTCTGTATCCGTGATGGTGTTCAGGTGGTGGCCATGCTGCCGCACCACGAGAAAGCCCGGCTGGAATGGGAAATTCTCCAGGACGGTGAGGTGTATCAGGGGTCTGAGGTCCAACCATGCGAAAAACCACGTTAAGAAAGCAACCTTCTGAAAAGGCGACGTTTATCAGTTTTTTTTCCGGCCATAAAGGGGGCGGAAATTATTCCCTGCACGGGTATTCGCAAGGATTTCGGTAGTGCTCTGGCTCTGCCCCCCATAACCTGGCGGACAGAGCATGATTGGGAAAGCGGTACCCTCACGGCAGAAACGATTGACGCAGGCTATATTTCTATTATTCTGGAAATATAGATAAAGGAGGTATTATGGATTTAAACACTGCTGCAAACGCACTTCGAGAACTGGGCCACCCGACACGTCTCAGCATATACCGGGAGCTGGTCAGGGCGGGTCATGAAGGCCTGCCGGTTGGCGAACTGCAGAAGCACCTTGAGATTCCTGCCTCCACGCTCAGCCATCATCTTTCAGCGCTGATATCCGCTGGACTCATAAGCCAGGAACGGCAGAGTCGTACCCTGTTCTGCAGGCCCTGCTATGCGCAGCTTGAGCAATTGATGGCCTTTCTGACAGAAGAATGCTGCGCAGGCGGCAGCTGCAGTCTGTCACCCGCAAAGACTCCCGAAGAGACCCCATTGTGAACAACCTGACTGATGCCCTGAAAAATATCGATCCGGCCCTCCTGGACGCGCCGCTGACGGAAGATAAGCTGAAGGCCAGAGAGATAACGCATCCGCCCCGCATCCTGATGCTCTACGGCTCGCTGCGGGCGCGCTCTTACAGCCGGCTGACAACGGAAGAAGGTGCCCGGCTGCTGACGGCCATGGGCGCGGAGGTGAAAATTTTCAACCCGTCCGGCCTGCCACTGCCCGATGATGCGCCGGAGACGCACCCGAAAGTGGCTGAGCTGCGGGAGCTGGTTCTCTGGTCGGAAGGCATGGTCTGGTGCTCTCCGGAGCGTCACGGGGCCATGACCGGCATCATGAAGGCCCAGATTGACTGGATACCGCTGACGTCAGGCGCGGTCCGCCCGTCACAGGGAAAAACCCTGGCCGTCATGCAGGTCAGCGGCGGCTCACAGTCGTTCAACGCTGTAAATCAGATGCGTATTCTTGGACGCTGGATGCGGATGATCACCATCCCGAATCAGTCATCCGTGGCAAAAGCCTGGGCCGAGTTTGATGAGGATGGCCGCATGAAGCCTTCTTCGTATTATGACCGCATAGTGGACGTCATGGAGGAACTGATGAAGTTCACCCTGCTGACGCGCGGTCGCAGTGATTATCTCACCGACCGCTACAGCGAAAGGAAAGAGAGTGCCGCGCAGCTTTCTGAGCGGGTCAACCAGCGCAGCATATAAAAAAGCCGGCAGATGCCGGCTTTTTCCACACTGTTATGCCCGCAGCCTGGTAAAAAATCAGTGGCTGACGCGGTTCCCGTGCTCATCAATGGGGTCGTCTCAGAAAACGGAAAATAAAGCACGCTAAGCCGGTTGCAGCGGCCGTAGCGGCCTGAACTTGCCCGCGCCGATCTTGGCGCTGCTGCGCCAGAGGTAATCGCCGGTCAGGTTGATGTGCTCCCAGCCGAGCGGCGACAGGTACTGCAACAGGCCGTCATCGACGGCTTGACCGTGGCCACGCAAGGCGTTCGCGGCCCGCTCCAGATAGACCGTGTTCCATAGCACGATGGCCGCCGTCACCAGGTTGAGGCCGCTGGCCCGGTAGCGCTGCTGCTCGAAGCTGCGGTCGCGGATTTCCCCCAGGCGGTTGAAGAACACGGCGCGGGCCAGCGCGTTGCGCGCCTCGCCTTTGTTCAGCCCGGCATGCACGCGGCGGCGCAGCTCGACGCTTTGCAGCCAGTCCAGGATGAACAGTGTGCGCTCGATGCGTCCCAGCTCACGCAGGGCGACGGCCAGGCCGTTCTGGCGCGGGTAGCTGCCAAGCTTCCTGAGCATCAGCGAGGCCGTCGCCGTGCCCTGCTTGATCGAGGTGGCCATCCGCAGGATTTCATCCCAATGGGCGCGGACGTGCTTGATGTTGAGCGTGCCGCCGATCATCGGTTTCAACGCCTCGTAGGTGGCATCGCCCTTCGGGATGTAGAGCTTGGTGTCGCCCAGGTCACGAATGCGCGGGGCGAAGCGGAAGCCCAGCAGGTGCATCAACGCGAAGACGTGGTCCGTGAACCCTGCCGTGTCGGTGTAGTGCTCCTCGATCCGCAGGTCGGATTCGTGATACAGCAGGCCGTCGAGCACGTAGGTCGAGTCGCGCACGCCGACGTTCACGACCTTGGTGTGGAACGGCGCGTACTGGTCGGAGATATGGGTGTAGAACGTCCGCCCTGGGCTGCTGCCGTATTTCGGATTGATGTGGCCGGTGCTCTCGGCCTTGCTGCCGGTGCGGAAGTTCTGGCCGTCCGACGATGACGTGGTGCCGTCGCCCCAATGCTCGGCGAAGGGATGTCGGAACTGCGCGTTGACCAGCTCGGCCAGTGCCGCCCCGTAGGTTTCGTCGCGGATGTGCCAGGCTTGCAGCCAGGCCAGCTTGGCGTAGGTCGTGCCGGGGCACGATTCCGCCATCTTGGTCAGGCCCAGGTTGATCGCGTCGGCGAGGATCGTGGTCAGCAACAGGTTTTTGTCCTTGGCCAGGTCGCCTGACTTCAGGTGGGCGAAGTGCCGGGTGAAGCCCGTCCATTCGTCTACCTCCAGCAGCAATTCGGTGATCTTGACGTGCGGTAGGATCATCGCCGTCTGGTCGATCAGGGCCTGTGCGGTATCGGGCACCGCCGCATCGAGCGGCGTGATCTTCAGGCCCGACTCCGTGATGATGGCGTCCGGCAGCTCGTTGGCCAGCGCCATGCGGTTGACGGTGGCGAGCTGCGTTTCCAGCAGCGTCAGCCGGTCATGCAGGTACTGGTCGCAATCGGTGGCCACGGCCAGCGGCAATTCGCTGGCCTGCTTGAGGCTGGCGAATTTCGCGGGCGGCACCAGGTAGTCCTCGAAGTCCTTGAACTGGCGCGAGCCTTGCACCCAGATGTCGCCGGAGCGCAGCGCGTTCTTCAGCTCCGACAGCGCGCACAGTTCGTAGTAGCGCCGGTCGATGCCGGTGTCGGTCATCACCAGCTTCTGCCAGCGCGGCTTGATGAACTCGGTCGGCGCGTCGGTGGGCACCTTGCGGGCGTTGTCGCTGTTCATGCTGCGCAGCACCTCGATGGCGTCGAGTACGTCCTTGGCGGCGGGCGCGGCCCGCAACTTGAGCACGTCGAGAAATTCCGGCGCGTAGCGGCGCAGCGTGGCGTAGCTCTCGCCGATGCGGTGCAGGAAATCGAAGTCCTCGGGTTGCGCGAGCCGCTGCGCTTCGGTGACGCTCTCGGCGAAAGCATCCCAGGACATGACGGCCTCGATGGCGGCGAACGGATCGCGGCCCGCTTGCTTGGCCTCGATCAGCGCCTGGCCGATGCGCCCGAACAGCCGCACCTTGGCATTGATCGCCTTGCCGGATGCCTGGAACTGCTGCTGATGCTTGTTCTTGGCGGCATTGAACAGCTTGCCCAGGATGCGGTCATGCAGGTCGATGATTTCGTCGGTGACGGTGGCCATGCCCTCGATGGCGAGCGCCACCAGGGTCGCGTAACGCCGCTGCGGCTCGAACTTCGCCAGGTCGGCGGGCGTCATCTGGCCGCCCTCGCGGGCGATCTTGAGCAGCCGGTTCTGGTGAACCAGCCGCTCGATGCCGGAGGGCAGGTCGAGCGCCTGCCACGCCTTGAGGCGTTCGATGTGTTCCAGCATGTGCCGCGAGTTCGGTTTGACCGGGGATTGCCGCAGCCAGGCCAGCCACGTCGTCTTGCCGTTGTCGCGGCGCTTGAGCAGATCGTCGAGGCGACGGCGATGCACGTCCGTCAGCGGCTCAGCCAAGGCGTCGTAGAGACGCCGGTTGGCGCGGGTAATCGCTTCGGCGCTCGCCCGCTCGACGGCGTTGAGGGCGGGCACAATGACCGACTGCCGCCGCAGGTGCTCGATCAAGGCTCTGGCCAGCACGATGCCCTTGTCGGTTTGCATGGCCAGCTCGGTCAGCAACTGGACAGCCTGCCGGTAGTGGCCAATCGTGAACGGCTGGAAGCCGAACACCGTTTGCAGCTCGACCAGGTGCTCGCGTCGGGTCTGCTCACGCTGCCCGTACTCGTCCCAGCTTTCGATGCCGACCTTGAGCTGGTTGGCGACCAGTCTCAGCAATGGCGGGAACGGTGGCTCATCAGCGCCAAGGATGACGCCGGGAAAGCGCAGGTAGCAGAGCTGCACCGCGAAGCCCAGCCGATTGGCCGGGCCGCGCCGCTGCCGGATGATGGAGAGGTCGCTTTCGCTGAACGTGTAGTGACGGATCAACTCATCCTTGGTGTCCGGCAACGCCAGCAGGCTTTCGCGCTCGGCGGCGGAGAGGATCGAACGGCGGGGCATGCGGTTTCCTTCTTCTTGAAAACGTAGGTTTGTGACAAGCCCGCCAAGGCAACCGGCGCGGCACGGGAATCAAGGCATTGCGATTCTCGAAAATAGTTCTTGAAATTCTATTCTTGATTGCATATCATCTCAACGAGTTTCGATAAGAAAGGATGCGCATGCGACCGTCTGTTGTGCTTGACATGAAGCGAAGCGCAGTGCGTGAAGCGGTAGGCCGCTTTCGCGCCGCGAACCCGCGCGTCTTCGGCTCGGTGCTGCATGGCACCGACCGGGATGGCAGCGACCTCGACCTGTTGGTCGATGCGCTGCCCGGTGCCACGTTGTTGGACTTGGGCGATTTGGAAGAAGAACTGAAATCGCTGCTCGGCGTTGACGTCGATCTGCTGACTCCCGGCGACCTGCCGCCGAAGTTCCGGGCCAAGGTGCTCGCGGAGGCGCAACCGATATGAGCGAGAACCGCCTGCCCGATTACCTCGACCACATTCAGCAGGCCGCAACCGATGCGCGCAGCTTCGTGGAAGGGATGGCCAAGGACGACTTCTTGGCCGACAAGCGCACCCAGCAGGCCGTCATCATGAGCCTGATCGTCATCGGCGAGGCGGCCACAAAGGTGATGGATGGCTACGTCGAGTTCACCCAGGCGCATGCCGACGTGCCGTGGCGCAGCATGCGCAATATGCGTAATCGCATGGCTCACGGCTATTTCGACATCAACCTCGATGTGGTGTGGGAGACGGTACAGGAATGGCTGCCGGCGTTGCTCCAGCAATTGCCCGCCGTGCGTCAGGATGCCGACGATGAAGACCGTAACGACAACTGTGAAAGAGGAATCTCCGATGACTGTTGAATCGAGAATATTTTCTGTAGCCGAGTATGTTCAGCCGTCCGAAGGCGAGCCTATTCGTTCCGTTGTGCTTGAAACCCGAGACTCAATTATCGTGGTTTGGCATGTCCATCCCGGGCAGGAAATTGCGGCTCACATTCATCCTCACGGCCAAGACACGTGGACTGTTTTGTCGGGAATGGCTGATTACTTTCAGGGCAATGGGATTGTTCGTGCCCTCAGGGAAGGTGAGATAGCCGTGGCAAGACCGGGCCAAGTGCACGGGGCGCGAAATACAGGTACCGAGCCATTTGTGTTAGTCTCGGTTGTGGCATCAGCCAATGCCGGTTTCGTATTGGCTGAGCGATAGAGCCCAATCTCTGGAGTTGGTCCAATGAGCGGTCGGGGAGATAGGTAACAGACATGCAGCGGACACGGCTGCTAAACCAGGTCGCAAACCTCCTTGCGTCGCAGCGTGCCGCAAGCGACGCGATCAATCGAATGGGGTCGGCATGAGACTGAACACCATCCAGTTCCCGACCGCGTAGCCGCCTGTCCTGCCGATCAGGTCTTGACCATCGACGCCTGGGATCAGTCCTGAATGTTCTTGGAGACCACTACGTTATGAGCCGCAGCCGCCGCAAAACACCCATCGTCGGGCACACGACCTGCGGCAGCGAGCGCGAGGACAAGAAGCTCTGGCATCAGCGCTGGCGCACCCGTGAGCGCACGGCGCTGACCAGCGCGTCGCCCGAAGCCCTGAGCGCCCATCTGCCCCTGCTGGAAAACCAGGCCAGCAGCGTCTGGTCGATGGGCAAGGATGGCCGCTCCTACTGGCCCGTCAAGCGCCAGGCCGCCACGGCGGATCGCATCGCCAATCACAAGGGACGCAACCCGCAAGAACGCGCCTCCCTGAAAAAGCGCCTGCTGCGCAAGTGGATGAGCAAATGAAGCTCTCCTTCCATCAGCACATTGCGCTGTTCTGGATGATCGGTGCTCCGGGCGTCTTCGCGCCCGTGATCGAGAACGCCAAGCGGCCCGATGCCGGCGCCGTCATGGCGTGGGGTGTCGCGATCGTGGCGGTGATGATCCTCTTCACCCCTTTGCTGCTGCGCTGTCCACCATTCCGGCGCTGGTATGGCCGGACGGATGCGCTGTCGGAGCGGCAGCGCCAGGCGCTTGCCGAGCGCGGCCTGCGCCGCTACTACCAGACCGCTTTCGATGACGGCTACGTGCCCCGCGTGATGCCCTACGTGTGGCGCATCATCTGGACGGTCGGCGGGTTGATGGCTGTGACCGCCGTACTGCCTACCAACACCGGACGGCCAGCCTTCGATGCCTTGGTGGTCTTCTCGACCTGGTATCCGATAGGCGTGATGCTGCTGGTTTTCGCGTCGAGGCCCCTTGGCCGGTTGATTCGCCAAAGAGCACAGGAGCGGCGGAAATGAGCACGTCAACCATCGAGGCGCTGGCCAGCGCCTGGGCAAGGATTGCCGAGGAAGCGGAATTCCCCGCTGACTACGAGGGGACTGCCACACCACAAGCGCATCGGGCTAGCGAAGCTATTCAGGAGCAGATTCGGGAGCGCATCGTCGCCACCAACGACATGCGGCTGTTCAGCCTGCTGCACCTGCTGGGTCAGGCGTCGCTGCGCATGGAGCAAGCGCTGTGGCCGGAGGATTACGAGCGGATGACGCGCGAGGTTGAGGAAGCCCTGCGGCAAGCCACC
>NZ_FZTC01000020.1 GCF_900200035.1 Klebsiella grimontii | reverse complement strand
ATGGTCAGATACAGCCGCTGCTGCCCGGCATCAAAGCGGGTCGTCGCGTCTTTAATCATCTCGGTTAACGGTACGCAGGCATCCGCCGCCAGGACGTCGATTCCGGCGATCGCTGAGGTATTCACGCCCATCCCGGCCAGCTGTCCGCGCGTCAGGCAGGGGGCCAGACCGTGGCCTTTTTCACCGGCATTAAACGTGACATCGCGGGTGGTCATATATCCGTCATTCAGATAGATATCGGCGCGGTAGGTGCCCGGCGGCAGCTCCTGGCCCTTTTCAAAGCCGGACAGATCCGCCACGGCGGCGGGATCGTCCGCCAGAAAGCGTGGGTTGAAATAGAGCTCCGCCTGGGCGTAAAAAGCCGGTGAGGCGAGTAAAAGAGCTAAGGGGATCTGCGCGAATGCGCGCGCAGATCCTGGAGTCATACGCCGGGAGCCCACGTGGTCGAGTCCATATTTCAGATGTGACATAGTCCCTCCGGTCCAAAGTCGCCCGGCCATCGTTATTTTTTTCGTTCAGGGGGAGAGCGCTGCTCCCCGATCGGTTACTGCATGACGCCTTTCATGCGCGGGGTGAGTGCGCCGTAGTCGTTAATCGTCCGGTAGGTAATCTCGCGACCTGCATCGGACGGTAAACTGACGCTGGCTTCGCCCATCGGCGGGACCAGCGCATTTTTCAGCACCCGGGTGCCGGCGTTGAGTTCGGTGACCGTCAGGTAATAAGGGGTGGGGTTAATCAGCGTGAGCGCATTCCCGCTGCGGCGAAACGTCAGCTTTTCCGCGGCCTGATCCGGCGGCAGCGCCAGCTTTGCCGGGCGGTAATAGAGCTTAATGCGGCTGATGATCGCCAGCTGCAGGGTGTTATCGCTGAGCTTTGATTTGTCCATCGACGGGATCGCCTTGACGTTCATCCAGAACAGCGTTTCCCGATCCTGCGGCAGCTGGTTGTTGGTGGCATCAAGGATGCGCAGGGTATTCTCTTTCTTCCCCTGCATGGCGAACAGCGGCGGGGTGATAACAAAGCTTCCGTCCTTCGCGCCGTCGGCATTTTCCACCCAGGACTGGATCAGATAGGTATTGTCATCGTTATTCGTTACCGCCAGCTGCGCCTGTTTCTGCCCCGCCGGATAAATTACGCGGGTAGCACCCAGCGCCACGCCGGCCTGCGACTGAGTCGAAAAACCGGCGGTGGCGATCAGTAAAAGTCCCGCCAGTAAACCGCGCATCCCGCGCGTGGTAGCCAGTCTATTTTTCATATTTATCTCTTTCTTTCTCACGGTGATTTCCTGTTACCGGCGCTGATTACTGGTAGGTCAGGGAGAACCAGGCCTGAGCATTCGCGGCTCCTCCGGTGACCTGACTCCCGGTGGAACGATATTTAGCGACAAAATGCAGCGTGGTTGGCCCGGTGTGCAGCTGCGCCCATGCCCCTGCTGGCGCGTTGAGCGGGATCTGGCTGCCGGTTTTATCAAACAGGGCAACGCCAATGCCGGTAGCGATCCCCGGCCCCTCGCCAACCGAGAGGACATCCGGATTTTTACCATCGGCGACGCCGTGAAACGCCACGCCAACGCGCTGGCTCACGGCGGTACTGCACTCCTGTAGGTGAATATCGAAAGGGACGGGATTGGTGTCTTCCCCGGCCGAATGAAACCGATTGCTGCTGATTTGCCCCATCTTGACCGTCATCTGCCGGTCTCCCGCTTCAACGCGGCAGGACTCGGCAATGACGATCCCCTGGAAGCGCATGTTCCCGCCGGGCAACATCACCTCCCAGTTACCGGCCAGCGCCAGCGGTGGTAGCAAAAATATCAACAGACCCGACTTCATCTTTTGCATCGTTATCACCCCAGTCTTATTTGGATAACGGGCCATCCTGGCCCGATGCGCCTCCTTGCCTGATGAAGAAATTACTCGTATTGCACTTTAAAGGTGGCGTCCGCGTTAGCAGTACCGGCAGTCGCGACACCGGTCGCAAAGTAGCGAGCCTGGAACGGGATGACGTTGGTACCATTGCTGAGGGTGGTTTGCGCGCCGAAAGTCGCGCCATCCAGCGCCAGCGGGGTACCGGTACGGTCAAGGATCTGTACGCCGACGTTAATCGCGCCGCCCGCGGCAGAACCCTGCAGGGCCAGAACGGTTGGGTTGGTACTGTTAATCGCCGTGCCAGCAAAAGCAATGGCGGCCTTCTCGGAAACGGTGATATCGCAATCATTCAGCTGGATGTTGAAGCCCACGGGAGAGCTGGTGCTGCCTGCGGTGGCGAGTTTCGCTGAACGAACCTGGCCTAACTGAACGGTCTGATCGAGAGAACCGGCAACCACTGCGCAGGCCGCATTCACCACTTCACCTTTAAAATGTACCGTGCCGCCGTTCACCGTAACGGGATCGGCTGCCAGGGCTGCAGTAGCGCTCAGGGACAGTGCTGAAAAAACGATAACGGCTAATTTGTTCATGGTAAAACTCCTGTTTATGAATAATCCTGAAGCGATGCTTCACTTAAAAAGACATTTATTGTTGAAAAATAAATTTTGAAACGTAATCCTATTTTTACAGCCTAATTTATTCATCAGGTTGCGACGGTGGGTATAAATAGTCTTAAGTTTCACGCCAAACTCTTCTGCGATCTCCTGGTTGCTTTCCCCTCTGCTCAACATGCTTAATATCTGCTTTTCACGCAGACTCAGCTGGAACTTAGTATGATAATTTCCTGCAGTTTCTTTCTTTAAAAAGAAATTCAGAATACTTCTGGTGTTACTCTTTTTGTCTAGTACCGTTACTTTGCCAAAGAGTTCGGACTTATAGAACGCTAAGTCGCTGGATGCAAAGGCGACAATGTTTTTATTCGAAAAATAAATCCACTCCGCACCGGGAAGGTCGTTAGAGTCCAAATCTATAATCAAAAAGAAATTGTCAATAAACTCTTCTCCAAGCAATTCAATCAGGCCCAGAGTAAAATATTTATCCTTAGATAAAATATTAGTTGATAGATTCATATCTGAACGCGATCTCATCCTTGGGTTGACCTTTAACTCAGCGTTAATAACACCATTCAGCGAATTGAGGGTAATCTAACATTGCCCGCCTCAATGAGACATGTCGCTGACGCTCTAAAAGATATAACGGCCATTAAGCTGTTTTTGTGTGGTGTTTTTGTTTGTATTTATATTTTTTGTTGGTGTTAAATTTTGTTATTATATTTATTTGTAGTTTTTTATAAAGCAAAGATGATAGGGAGAGGTTATCATTAAAGCCTCAACAATAGCCCTGCTCTTTGTATTGGAATTTTCTTAGGGAATATTCCTTGTTAAAGGCGTGGGATTTTCTATCTTAGTGCAGCAAAAATTTTTAAGAGCTTCTGAAGAGCCCTATAGAGGTGACCCGAGTATACCTTTTCCGCTCGCATCAGAACGCTAATTCTGCGGGGGAAAATAGCATCGTATTTATTCAGAAGCGATGACGGATTGACTACGGAACCCAAACTGCCGTGCTGAAGCGATGGCCGGCAGTATAATTGAGGCGATGATGCAAAAGTCTTTTATAGCCGGGCTGGGATTCGGAGCGTGATATTAAGATACACGGGCTGAAAAGCATGGGGTTCGTTCGCAGCCTGTCTTCACCCTCGTTTGTCAGTGTAATGAATGGATATTAATGTGCCAGGGAGTTTTTTCTCTGCTATCGCCTGGAGGAGACGCCGTTGCAGAACGCATTTGGGGGTATTAAAGAAGGCGGTACGGCTGCCATGAGAGAGTGGAAAAGCAAAAAGCCCGCTCGAAAGCAGGCTTCTTAAATTTGGCTCCTCTGACTGGGATCGCCTTTGCCAGTAGCTGGCTAATAAATAAGCTAAACCTGAAAACTCTTCCTGTCAAGACCACCAGAATGACCACCAATCAAAACTGATTAGAGCGGTCTCGTGCATTTGGTGATCGCTACTATTGTCACATCTATAAGGGCTGTCTGTTCTGTGCCAGAAACGGACACCCAATATGCCGTATTGTAATATTTGAATGACGTGATACACAATATTATTTTCAGGTTGTTAAAAATAATTCAATGGAGTTAAACTTTTTCTTCAGTCCATATATTTGGATAGTGACTCTTTATTTTTTCAATACGTATTGCTCCAGATAATTTGGAACAAGCATCAATGATCGCATTAAGCAAAGCCTCAAGTTTGGAGGTGTCATATTTACTTTCGATAAGCTTAACTTCTGATGTATCAAGATATCTTTTTGCGTAATACTCTTTAAACTCAAGTGCGCCTTGATACATCCCGGTCTCTTTTTTATAGTTAGTCCATCTAACAATGTATGAGTCATATTCACTATATGTTAAATCCAAGTAACACTCTATAGCGGCAGCAGTTCCATTAATATTGGATAAGGTTAGGCCGTCTGGGCCACAAGTAGGGAAACTTTCAAACTCCTTAAGATCCGGAAGACATATGCAACTCATATTATGAGGAAGCTTCATCTTTATGATTTTCTTGAAAGCTTCAACCCCTTCACTATCATTGTCGAGTACAAAAATGATTTGGTTCTGTACATCAATTTTTACTAATCCCTCAGCAAACTTTGATAATCCCCCAGTGCCGGGGAATGGATGGCCAGATGTTACATCGATGAAACGAAAAAATTCACAAACGCTAGGCTTAATTAGCTTAAATGCCTTTTGTAATATATGTGAGTCCGAGGAACCTTCAGTTGCTATGAGAAAAGAATTTTCACGGTTAATTTCAGTTTTTATTTGGTTAATGTGAACCCATCCGTTAGCGACTATTTCCCCATAGTCCCACTCGACATACTCACTAAGATTATGTTTGTTTTCACTTAAAAGTTTGATCATAGAGTATGGATGAAGTATGTTTATGACACTGAAAAACGCTGTTTTTTCTGACCAGTAAAAGTTGTTATAAGGATCATAGAGAGGAATTCTTTTTAAAATGTCGTTAGGGAATAACTTCAAAATGAAATTATCATTCTCTGTTTTTTTTGAATTATCAAAGTCGATATCTTTATCGTTTAACTCCCCCAGATCATAGCTCTTAAGTAAGCCCAGAAACTCATCAAAACTAAAAAGATTTTCTAAAGGTTCCCAATTATCGGGATAGGCTTCAATCATTTCGTTTCTTTGATAAACCTCATGCTTTACAAGATTTTCATATTCCGCACGAATAGCAGTAAGAGAAAAACCAAGTAACTCAACCCGTTCAGCTACTGCTGCAAGAGGCTTCCTGAGTACGGTCCACTGAAGGCGTCTTTCTTCATCAATTTCATCGGTTTCTTCCAGATCATAGCGTTCGTGCTGAGGTATCATTATGTGGTCGGTTGACTGGAACAATGCACCATGATCAACACCTAAGCTATTTTTACTCCAATCTAGCGTTGCACCTGAAACCTTAAGTGAAATTTCCGTGCCCATAATTCCTCTTTTAAACTGTTGGCAATCACTTAATTAAACCACCAGGAATATCATTTGTCATCAACTATGCTATGAAATTACAAGCGGTATAATGTCTTCAAAATTCAAAGTGAATATCAATCATTAGGAATTAATCCAAGGGCAGAACCAAGCGATCGGCTCGTTGCAGATTATCGCGCTGTAAGTTACGTATTGCACCATCGGAGGTGAGAACAATTATGAGCTTCCACTTTTTGCTCATAGCGGATCTGACAGCCAACAGGACTGGCCGCTTTGTGCCCGCAGTAGGCGTTGCTAACGGCGTAATGTGTCACTCAACGCGGAGCAGTCAAATTAATTAATAGACTTTGTCTCTTCCCTAAATTTGTTTGGTAAACACAGTCAATCAGTGGGTAGCATCATCTACATATTTGTAGACGGACTTCTGGCTTTCAGATGTTAACACGAGGGGCTTACTTGAGCACTTTGAGTCATTCTTCCATCTCGGCCAGATCCCGCACCCATCTCGTAGATAGTCGTTTTGGCTACAAGGCCAATCTCAATCTGCCTCAGCTCTTGGCGACGGATTGTGTTAAGAAATAGCAGAACTCCGTTTTTGATTAATTGAGACAGGTCGTTAAGGACACTCGATCCGGAGATTTGTTTTGTGCGCGAGCTACAGTGCTGCTGTCGCGTCCAGTTTACTAATAAGTTATTCTGCATTTCAAACTCCGTGGGCATTTGGTGAAGCAAGGTTTGCCACCAATATTTGGTGCTTTTCATTGGGTAACGGCGGAAATTCACAGGGACGTAGTAAGGTTTACCGAAGACTAATAGCAGCAGAAAAGGAGCGAGTATGGCGACGATAACGGTTTCTCCGGTTCATTTTGAGGACTACAGTGGTATCCAGTTCGAGCGCCTTGTTTTTGCATACCACCTGCGCGCGGGTTGGCATGATCTGATTTGGCACGGTCAATCAGGAGGTGATCAAGGGCGAGATATCTCGGGTATTGAACCATTTGATGACCAGCCAGCACGTAAGACCATCATCCAATGCGCGAACCGAGACACGTTGACACTGGCAAAAGCCAAGAGCGACATGAGTAAGTCGATTAAAGCAACTGGCAGTGTCCCAGACGTCTTTAAGTTCGTCTCTCGTGGTGCGGTCTCGGATGCTGGCAGAACGCGCATCGAGCAAGCAGCAGCTTCCCTAGGCGTCAGGCATGTAACGATATGGTCGGGCGTAGAGTTCGAAGAAAACTTGCGTCTTCGTGCTGAATATCTGCTGCACCGTTTTGTCCAGGGCGTCGAGTTTCCTGATGTTGAAGCTGATATTCAAAAATTCACGGATGATTTTCCCGACCTTTCCGACGCCGATGTTCTGCAACTGATGGCTTCCGTATTTGACCGGCCAGCATTTCGCACACCGTTTCAACAAGAAAGTTCTCTCCCTGCTTTTCAGAAGGCAATCGAAGATACCATTGGCGCACTAAATACAGGTTTGTGGAGAACGCGTGAGGGCGTCGAGATCAGGCGCATTCCTTCGATCCACCATCTCAAAAATCAACGCATCCAGACAGTGATGGGAAAAGTGGTTCGTCAGGTCGACCAACTGCGGCGCATCTTCGTAACTCGGCTTAAGGAAGGGGAAATCAGACCTTGTGGATGTGGTCAGCCCGATTGCCCCACGTTTACGCTCACGCAACGCGTGGCTGACGAGCTAGACGACGCGAGACAGAGAATCCTCACGACGTTTCAATCAGTGTATACTTCCTTCAGTGTGAGCCTTAGTTAGGCAATGAAAAATGGAACCTACAGCGTACTCATTCTTCTTGAAAGCCCAATATAATTTCTTAAGTATGCGAATGTGATGATGGCACTGACCCCGGAACAAATTCACTACCTCAACCAATATGCACCAGGCGAAGCTGTGTCACATGCATTGTCCGAGCTACTATTCATTGATCATGATCTTCTCGGTATCGATGCTAACGAACGGTCGATTACCTTTCGCTTTGCGATGTACCTCCAGCAATGTTTCCCCGGTTGGACTGTAGATTGCGAATACAACCGGGACAGCATTGAACCTAAACGGCTCAGACATTTGGAACTTTATCCAGACAGCGAAGACGTTGAGGCAAAGACAGTATTTCCAGATGTGATCGTGCATCGCCGAGGTACACGACAGAATCATTTGGTCTTGGAGTTCAAAAAATCAACGAGTCGCGTCGATAGAGAGATCGATCTACTAAAACTTCGAGGTTATAAGCAGCAGCTTGGTTACGAGCACGCTCTGTTTGTGGAGGTCGGCACCGAAGGGCAATCGATCATCACGGCGCTCGAGTGGGTCTGAGAGGTGATAGAAAGATAATTCATGATACGTATTCCATCATTCAACTCTCAGCACCTTGAGGCCGCCTGTCGCGTCCTTGCTGATACCGAACGTGGCTTGAGTGGGTCGCAGATCGAGCGACTGCTACAAGAAATTAAAGTTGCGGACACATCGCCAGGAATGACAAAGTGGAAACGTCTGTTTAATGCGCTCGCAGGTGCGCAGAACCAGTATCAGGTCGGCAACCATCTTATTATGTTCATTAACCGTGCGATGAACCCGGTTAATTACGCCCGTGATCCATCGGTGTTTGCCTGGCGACGTGATGAACTCAATGTTGTCCTGGCTTTTTCCGGTTTTTATATCCGTGAGGATGGTAAGGTCGCGAGCGCTGCTAAAGTAACGACTCTGGATTCTGCTCGAGCCCGCGCCGGGCGACTTAAGGCTGCACTCGAAAGCCGTGCTGTGCATGCGGAAGTTTTGAACTATTGCCGTGCCGAACTTCTGGACGAAAACTATTTTCATGCCGTCTTCGAGGCGACGAAGGGGGTTGCGGAACGTATTCGTCAGTTGTCCGGGTTGAGCGGTGATGGTGCTGACTTGGTGAACAAGGCATTTACCGGACAACAACCTGTTCTGACTTTGGGATCGCTCACCACCGACTCAGAAAAGAGCGAACAGAAAGGTTTTGCGAATCTACTGATTGGTCTATTCGGTGCTGTGCGCAATCCACTAGCCCATGCGCCTAAGAAGAATTGGCCCATGTCTGAACTGGATGCGCTGGACATCCTTACGTTGGTTTCGCTTATTCATCGCAAGCTGGATGGCACGCAGAAACAACTATAGCGGCACCATAGTGGAGTTGCATGAGCTACACAGTGTTGATCTTGCTGTACCATCATTATAAGAAAGCAATCCGAATTCTAAATTGATGATTATCTCTCAATAACCTTCATCTATCTATTTATATGACTTAATTTGCTGATATCTATTTTTTTAAGTAACATAGTGTGTCTTATCTCCGTCTGAAGAGCTGGTTGCAACAATCGTTAACAGGCCCCCCAGTTCCGAGACTGAACTCTTTTCCATTGGTGCACAAAAGCAAAAAGCCTGCTAGTAATCAGGCTGTTCAAATTTGGCTCTGTAATTGGGATTGCCTTATTCAGTTACAAGCTAATATATAAGCGAAACTTGAGTCACTTCTCTGTCAAGACCACCAAGATGAACACCAATCTCTTTTTCATTTAATCATAGTAAGGTTGCCTTCAATAACTGATTAGGGTCCGCAAATTATTCCGAATGACGTAGACCATATCACTCGTGGATAGCCCATATAAATGGGCTAGTTCTTCTACAGTATTTTCTATATCAGCTGGTTGTGAAGGCCTATTATCAATACGTGTGAATGGACCATCGGTTTCTGTTAGCACTCGCTCAATTGGAATAGACTGTATCATAGGAATATGTCTGGCATTGCTAATCATTTCCATATTAATAGAAAAATAGCATCCTAACTCTAATGCTCGCTTCGCCTCGTTCTTTGTTCCAGTGAACCAGTGGAGAACAATTTTCCCACGCCCTAAGGGTAAATATGCTTCAATGAAGTCTAGTACAATTTTGACCGCTCTGACGCTATGGACTGTAATGATCTTATCGCCAGCCTGAGCGCAACGTTGCAATATATGTTGAAATACTCGCTTTTGCGCATCGAGTGACTTGAAAAAGCGAGGACCAGCATCCAGTCCAACTTCACCAACATAGCGTGTCTCCGATAGGTAATGATCCCATAGTTCTAGTTCATTTTCATGGTTGGCTACCAATTGGGGATGTAACCCTAATGCTGCTCGGACATACTTCGTACGCTTTGCAATCTCGTGATTGCGAGGCCATGCGCGCGGTGTTGTCGTAACTGCCAATGTAAATATTCCAGCTTTCTCTGCATCTCTGACTGCTGAATAATGATCAGGGTAGAGATCAAGGTGACAGTGAAAATCGACAAGCCCTTTAGTTGCATTCATGTAAATATCCTTTTCAAGCTGGTCTTGTCGAAACACCGTCGATAAGTCGCGCAACTTCAGCAAGTCCGCGCTGATATACACCAGCTAGCTGGTCTAAATGCATTGCTTCATCCGCAAGCGAGCCAGGCTTGTGAATCAAGATACTTGCTAGTTGCGGATTATCTTTCAGACGAGCAATTGCATATTGAAATGATCTGACCTGTACTCCAGTTGCTTGGCGCGTGTCCAAGGGGTGAGCATGAAGATCTGCCACTGTATACACCGTTGGATCACTATCAGGTCCCCATGCTGCCATTAATGCTGCTCGGCGGATCAGGCATGGCAAACAATAGCCACACTGTTCAATGCCATGCCCCAACCAACGGGCCTTGGCCGGTGATGAGCACGATAGTGAATCTGATATCAGGCTTTTTAAAAGAGAAGGATTTTGGCAAGACGAAGCCATCTCCCCTTTAGTTTTGTTCCAATACGGATTTTGAATTTCGCCATTGATGCCAAGTATGGAAAGTAGTTCATTCCATCTCGCCATATAATATGGGTGCGTCGTGCGAGTACTGTTTGATCCCAATCGTAGTGGATCCAACGGTACATTTAGAGCAATCAATCCATTTTCAGGGACGCGCAAAACGAAATGGTTTCCTAGTCCGGTTCCTGCGAAAACACCGAGAGCAAAAAACAAGAAAGATCTGCCTCGAGTACTATTCTCTGAACTTACGCCTTCCACAAGTCCTTCCTCAAAGGACATACCAACTCGCAATCTCCCTAAAGATGATTTGACGTAATGTTTTTTTAAACCGGCAAACAGCTTAGTTTGTGCATCACTTGTTGCCCCCTCTCCGAAATGACTAACCAGAAGCGGTGTAGTTCCACTCTCTAACGAGTCGATAGCTCCAATTAAACTATCAAGTCCACCTGAGAATAAACTGACTGAATCAAATGGGTGAGCAATCAGGGTTGGTGGTGCTTCTTTGACGACAGTATTAAATCGCTCGGGGCGTGGCCTAAAATCGACCGTCCAGCGATCGCCGGTTAAAAAATCAAGAGAATTTTTGAGGGTTGGCGCTGCTGAATACCAACGAGAGGGATTACTCACAGGTACTATCAATCTTATCTCGCGTGTCCACGAATCCTGCGATTGCTCAACACGCGAGATTCGTGTGTCAGCAGCATGGACATGGGCTGCTAAAACCAACAGGTCAATGCCCATTTCTGTTGGGAATATGCCGATATTGTTAAGGCTGGACAGTGCATGACCAATTCCATAATCCAACGTTTGTTTGCTGGCGACGAGCTGTAGGGAAGTTATCTGTTCATCTAAGCCTGCTACAGGGTCAAATGAATCGTCATAACCGAAATGACCAACTAGGAGTTGTCGCATCATTGTTTATTAGCCTCTGCATCGCCAAGAGCCTGTAAAATTCTAAACGCAGACTCATAGATCGTATCCACGAATCCTTGAATTTGCTCTGGAGTAAGATGATTTGTCCCAATTTGAGCGCGTGCGAGTGCATCGCTTACTCCACCCCGGATGAAATCTCGCACCTGCTGCTCAACAAGATGTGCTGTATGCGCATTTATTGGCATCGTCACCGCTTTGGTTCCAATGTCATTACAAATGCGTGCTTCGATCGCGTGAGTAGCATATAGTTCGAAAACGGTTTGCATTTGATCTGGTGTAAATGTATTCAAATCAGTGAGACCTTCGTTAGCAAGTTCTACGATAGTCTCGATGTATGCTTCACGGGCAATGCCCTCATCAACAGTACCTGCTCCTGGGCAGATGAAATCAGCTAGCCCAATGAAAATTTCAGTGATTGGACGGCCTGCTAGCGATTCTAAATTCAGTGAGCGTAGCGCTTCGTTGACACCCCTTGTTTGTACCTCCGCTAGGAAACCGAGGAGCCGTGCCCCCGCCCCTCTGGAAGCTCCCATACGTTGTGCTGCCTGCCTAGCACCACCTGATGACGTTGAAACATACTTCGATATGGCCCGCCCGAGGCTTGCTCGATCTGAACCACCAGACCCTGCAAATCGTGTGAAGTTATTGCGCGCGTTTGAGAAACGTTGCGGATCAGCTGTACCTGGTATTGGTGGGCGATTTGGTGGAGTCAGGGGTTCAGGACGATCTATTGGCTGCTGGTCGTCTTGTCCTGGGCCATTGCCTTGCGGGGATGCCGGGGGGGCGTTATCCAACCATGATGGAATAAGTGGAGTCCCGCCGCCAGGCCCTCCATAAGCTGTTGATGTTCCCATTAATGTATTCCTTTGTGATTTTTAAGCGCTGCTTCGGCTGCGACTTTGAGGCTGGTATTAGTAGTTAGTTTGCTCCAATTCCCCAATAGTACAGTCAAACGCGCTAAACATTCGGTATCCTTTATAGCACTCTGCCAACCACTTACAGCCCAAGGACCACACTTATCATTTGGCAATGCCTCCAGAAAATCCATTAGCTGGCTCTGTAATTTTGGTTGTGCCTTTACAAGAACGCTCAAACCATCAATTCCTGCCGGTTTGATATCAAAAGTAGCTGTGCTCATTATTTTGCTACGAACTGCCTCGAAGACCTTTTCGGCTTCAGGTTGCACAAGTTGCTTCAACTCTGATTCGTAACTTTGAACCGCCATTTTGCCGCCGAACAATTTCTCGACCACCTCGGCTAAGTGGCCCAAAACTGATACCGGACCAAAATAATCTTTTTTATCTTTTGTTACAAACAAGTAGGGACGTAAGTCGAGACCTGATAACTTCGGTGGGAGCCGAGCCCAGTCACTTATCGTTTCTGAAGATTTCCATTCAGTCAAAACCGTACTATCAGGTGGCAATAATACTTCTGCGGCTTTTTTTTCTTTTGGTTTATCATCGTTTTTATTGGAAATCGTAAGAAACGTCTCTAATGCTTCAAGATCTTTGCAGTGTCCATCTGAATGTATCGCCGCAACAAACGCGATCTGTTCGAACAATCTTGGAATAAATCGCTCAGCAAGCATGAGTTTTGCTAGTACTGGCAGTTTGATATCATCGCCAAAACCTCGCGCTGTTGCGGTGCGGTCACGTAGCAAGAGGGTATTAAGAAAACGCTTGATTTGGCGAGGATTACCTTTTGTTCCGCTAGCCAAAATTGGTCCGATCTGATCACTCAGAATTAGTGCATTATTTGCTTTATCGGCTTGCGAGCCGAGAGTTATTTTTACCGTGGCAGCGTCCAATCCACCACTTGTCCACGGGCGTTTCAACTTTTCCCGCGCAACGATGATTAACTTTTCATAGTCTGGGTCATTCTCACCTATTTCAGCACCAGCAAGAAGTAATGTGACATAAATTCTCGTCTCTGTTTCGCCTAAAGCAGGGATCCGGAACGGGACCTGAATGAGTTTTTCAAGATAATTACGGGCATAGTCTCGTGGCCCAGTGCTGTCAGGCAGGTCAGGGAAGTGCTTACGCACTGAGTACTCAATCATAGCCTCGTCAGCAGCAACAACAAATGCTGTCCGCGAGGTAAATACAAATAGACGAATCGCTTCAAGAGTTTCAATGGCCGTATCAGGTAGACAACGATCAAGATCATCAACCAATACCACAAGTTGCTTGATACCAGCATCTTTCAGTAGTTGATCAAATGCTTTGCGAAATGTTTCCACTTCCATCGGTACATTTTTTGTTTCTCCCTCTTTCGTCACCGCCTTTATTTCATTGATAGTATTAGAGATATTTTCTTTCGTCATAAGTTTGACGGGATCTTCAGCCAAACCTTGCAGGGAGTTGATGATGGAGCCAATTTGCTCAGGTGTCGGAACACCGGTAAATGCGGTTAATGCCAGACCGCCGGCTCGCTTGGCAACCTTTAGCCAGTCGATACTACGGAATACGTCTTTAATAGCTCCTTCAACTTTTTTCAATGCAGGACGTTTCTCTACCAGACCTGAGACGATGCCTTCAATTAAGGCTATCTTTGCATCTTCAAATCCTTGGAAACGCCAACCATTGAACTTTAAGCATAAAACATCATCTTTGTCGGAGAAGCCCGACTCAATCATTTCGAGTACGCTCGACTTACCTGCACCCCAATCACCATGAACACCAATTGTTACTGGGTGATTGAGCTGCTCTCGAAGCAATCCAATAATGGTGGAGGCAATGGCCTCATTGTTTAGCAGATCGATTTTTGTTTCGTTGTCAGTTAGAATCATTATTTTTCCTAATAGTCGTTGCTATTCATCTTATTCAAATAAAATATTAATGAGCACATCATAGGGCTATCCCTAGTAGAGACGCAGATCTCTAATCTTGCACTGTTCTGATATTGAATCATGATCATAGTAGTGAAATTTCTTCAAAAGTAATGGTACTGCTGTGGGGGCTATGATGTATCTCCAATTCATTGATGCGAAGTTTCAGCGGCATTGGACATACCACACCGCTGAATATGCAGGTGCCAGTAGAAAGGGTGGGAATTGATTCCTCGGTGAGACGGTCAATATAAGAAACTGACTTCTCAATAGCGTATAAATCATTCTGGTTTATCAACCTATGGATGAAATAATTATGCGCCTGAGAAATAATAGTGGAGGAAATATCATTCGGTCTTTGACTCGATAGGGTTACAAATACACCGAATTTTCTCCCTTCCTTGATGATTTCTTCAAAAGTTTCAAGTCGATAATCTTTCCAGCTCTCGGTTTCACGAAAAGATGTATTAGACAGGATGTTATGTGCTTCATCAATGATGAGACTGAGAGTTGAGTAGGGGTCACCTGCTTTTTTATCAGCATAGGCCCATTTAGCGAGTAATAATGGAAGTGTTTTTTTCATGGTCAGATTGACCATATTCAGGTTGATGACTACAAAATTACTGTTGCCCCAAAAATCTCTATTCCCATTGGTATCAAAGACTTTTCTAATATCTTTTCTGTTTGCACTCATTCTATTTACTACTGGTGCTATGTGTTCAGGATTTGAGCGACCGGATAAGAATTCGAGGATTAGCTGCAAATACATGAATCCAAGCAAGGATTCTATAACATCATTTGGAAATTCATAGGATTCTGCGAGTCTGAACAGGTTTGAATGCTCCGTATCTTCAGGAGAGTCAAAAAAGCGACCTGTGTTGTTAAACCAAACTTTTCTACCGAAATGAAACTCTAGATCGGATGTCATATGCTCATGATCGTTAAAAATTGGTCGAAAAAGATCAAGAAGGGCATCACAACGTGTCTTATCGCTACCACACAAAGTTTCCCTGATCTTTTTCTTGAGTATATTTCTAAAAAAATCAATAGGGGCATCAGAGCGATGAACTGCCGATTTGAGTTCAAGTACTCGCCTTAAAAATGGTTTCTGGGTTTTGTCTGTTGCATCAGTAAGGACAGAAAGGATCTCATGTTCAAGTAATACACCTTCCGGCATAGGGATTTTATCCCCTTGATCATTATAAGTGCTAAGGTTATAGACAATTTTCTCCGAGGTTATGCATTCATCGGCACCATATTCACCATTGAAATCAAACAATATAAACTTACACTTGCTTTGAAAGCTCTCTTTTAGCATTTCAGACAATGCGGCATAACCGTGTTTGTACAGAGATGCCAGAGTGTTTGACTTTCCACTACCGGTATTACCGAAAATAGCAATGTGAGAATTTAATAAACCGCTAACAGGTAGGGTAATATCGATATCTTCAAGATCAGTACGGGCGAATGTGATAGCACAAGTTTGTGCTCTCACTATCTGATGAATGAGCTGAATTATCTCTTCGGTCACTATAAATGCTTCGTTTCCAATTAAGGGAAGTTCCCTTGTACCGACAGTAAAATGACCGTTCCGATCAACGTAACCCGACAAAGAGACAGTCAGGTAGCGGCGAAAACGTATGGACTCAGCACCGCTTCCTAATGGATTTTTCTCCTCAAGTATCTTTTCTGCCTCTATTTTACCGATTAGGCTCATGAATCCTTTCTTGATTTCGATAAATCCGCCAACGGATACGTTCTTAAGTACTTTTCCACGGAAAAAAAGATCGCTAAGGTTTTTATTTTTATCGACCAATATGCTTATTGTTCTTCCTGACACCTCACATACTTCACCGACACGGAGAACTGCCTCTTCATGAATAAATTCTTGTTCCACAGTTATCTCCTCAGAAAACAATTTATAATTTCGTTTACCTTAGTGAAATCTAATTCTTTACCTGGAGTGTAAACTATTTCCACATTAGAGTAGTCTCTGAATTTTTCCATAAATGCGATTCGAGAAATTTCATTATAGGAAAATATTATAACTTTAAGAGACATGTTTCTTAGCGCTTTTTTTGTTAACGTCTCTATGTGTTCATCTGCAAATGAGAAACCAAAAACTATAAGCAATGCTCCTTCCTTGTCTAATTCATTAGAATAACTTCTAAGAAGATCGTAATAGATATTTTCAAGAAGAGTTTCGCGAAATTTATCCTTTCTGGGAAGAATGAGTGCATGTGATAGCACCCAATTTCTTAGTTCTTCATGGGTAGCAAAAGCTACAGGTCTCAATGGGGGTACTTGGTAGTAAAAATCATTTTTATATTTAAGCCATGATAAAGAACCATGAAGCTTAATCAGGTTTATTGTCGGTAGCTCAACGCTATAGTTATAAAGGTTTCCAGTAGCATGAGTCGTATGGTAGAAGCTGGCTGGATCAAATAAATGTGCACCATACAAATTTCCTCGCCGACTAAACCCATCATTTAAGATAACGTTATAGCTTTTGACGGCAGCATCTTCGATAAACAGATCATAATTTGTGGTAAAGAGATTTATTCTCCTAGGTAATAGGCCAGTTCTTCTTTGGGTAAGAATCTTTTCAAGAGAGTGTAGGAAACTGGAGTAATAGGTGCGAGTGACAGTTACGTTATCTAACGTGGGTTGACTATGCGGTATACCTTGCTGAGTTCTATCGAGTAGAACGTCATTAGCTTCCCAAACTGAGGTTAGAAAATCGCCTGCTTGCTGAAAATAGGCTAAGTCATCTCCTGAACGCACGTGCTCTTCTAGTTGCGCTTCGATATCTCCTAGTATGCGGATAGCTGGTAGTGACGCTCCGGAGCCGATAAGAAAGTTGATGTTTGCTGACTGAAAAACACGCTCAAAATACTCTCGATCCCGATCCTGACCGTAGTATGCTCGTTGCATTGCCACAGTAAACGCTTCCTTAAGTTTAATTTTAGTGTGTAGATAGGAATTATCTTACCGTTACTGCACATAATTGCACCACTTTTACGAGCTGTCATCGAGAACTTTTTGGGACTAATTTTCTTCTTTTTGCTTCAGCTTTAGCTGGTAGCGTGTATCTCGGATCTTAAGAGATATGCAGATATAGCACTGTGCGATAATCAATAGAGGGCATGTGAACATCTAGTCTGAAAGCAAAACATGAACCGTATTTTTAATGCAAAACACTGCCTTTCCCAACAACATTTCACCGCAGCGAACTAAGGGGCGCTACACCCGCTATGCAGGGGCAAGTTTTTTCTCCTGTGCACTTTTCGTTCTCCGTATCTACTTCAGGTTAATCGTTTCCCAACACAACCCGTCCCGCAAGGGTAAATGGCACGCATGCTGCGCCCTTGCAGGACAGAACGATGCCGGGAAAGCGAACCGTCAGGCGATACGAAGACGAAAATCACACACTGACGGAGAAAAAACCATGACAATTTCCCTGCATTACCCCCGGACAAGCGCCCCTAACACCGCAGCGGCGACCAGCGTATCCCCGCTGGACCCGTCAGGCTCCTCAAAAACGAAATTTTCTAAAACCAGAAAGGATATTTATCAGACCGTTACCGACAACATCATTGCAGCGCTGGAAGCCGGTGTTAAACCCTGGTCCTGCCCGTGGCAGCGTGTATCCGGCATGTCTGGATTGCCATCTAATTACGCCACCGGCGTGGCCTACAGTGGCATGAATATCATGTTGCTGTGGAGCAGTGCATCAAAACAGGGGTTCAGCGATTCACGCTGGTTGACCTATAAACAGGCCCAGTCGGTAGGTGGACAGGTTCGCACGCGTGAACGTGGCACTACAGCCATTTTCTACACCACGCTGGAGAAGGAAAACGACGCCGGAGAAATCGACCATATCCCGATGCTGAAAACTTTCACCGTGTTTAACGTTCAGCAAATCGACGGCTTGCCTCTGACAAAGGTAACTGTCAGTCCGGAAGCGACATTTGCCCCGTTGCCGCAGGCTGAAAATCTGTTCAGGAAGAGCGGCGCAAACATCATTGAGAAAGGACAAAACGCCTTTTTCAGCCCATCAACTGATGAAGTCTGGTTACCGGAGCGCCATCTATTCGCTGATGCGGCTAACTTCTATGCTACCGGCCTGCATGAGCTTGTCCACTGGAGTGGGGGTAAAAAACGCCTGAACCGTGAAATGAAAGGGAAGTTTGGCAGTGCGGATTATGCAGAGGAAGAACTGGTGGCGGAGCTGGGAAGTGCTTTTCTGATGGCGGACCTGGGGATTGAGGGAGAGGTACAACATGAAAGCTACATTGCTTCCTGGCTGAAAGCTCTGAAAAACGACAGGCGCTATATTTTCAAAGCGGCCAGCGCCGCCTCTAAAGCGCATCGTTATCTGATGGATAAACTCTGAGGCCGGAGCCGGACAACCGCAAGGGAATGCGGTTACATGGTTTTTAACCGGCAACGCTGCAAGGCGCAGGCTGAGGCGGAACGCAGCACAGCGAGTACCGAACAGTCTGCGCCTCGCAGTGGAATAAATAATTTCTGGCCTGGCGGTATCGCCGCCAGGCCGGTGAGGCCACCATGTTGGCCTGTGTAAAAGCTTACGTATAGCTGTCTAATGACAGGCGTTTCAGTTCATCAAGGGTATAAATGCGAAACACCCGGCGGTGGCGTTCTTCCAGCGGGACGTGCTGATGGTTGATGATGACATGCCTGATGCTGTCAAACAGCAGTTCAAGTGCACGCTTCTTCTGTGGATCGGGTACAACATAAAAAACGTAAATCCACTGCTTGCGGGTACGGGCCAGCAGGTGGCTTGCCATGATCGACTGATAACGAGCTCGGGTTTTCAGGCGGCGCTCGGTTTCAATGGCAATAACGTTACCGTCAGGCAGGGTCAGTAACCCGTCCGGGCGATGTTTCACCTGATACTGGCTGATAAAAGTGGTCCGGTCGCCGTTAATCCATCCCGAAGCACCTTTTTTCTCCAGAATAAGTCTGGCGGCCTGATTATCAAGATGATGCTCCAGCGTCCAGCCGGTAATTCTGAACGGTTCAAACCTCGCGGGAAAGATTTTATCATCCGGGGTTAACACCACCGCCAGCCCGTCGCTGGTGATCCCCCATAATGAAATCTTCATTGTCCGTGATTCAAGCACATGCTTCTGGATTAACCCCATTTTCTCAGTTTTTGCCAGCAGCGAATAAAGCGATTTATGATCCCGGAAACCAAATAGCAGCATCAGCGTTTTGAAATCGCTGTAGGTTTCTTCTTTCAGGAAGTTCAGCAGTTGTTTTATTTTTTCTCTGTTGCGTGTCTGGCGCTCGTGATATGTCGAAATCAGCATAACCGCTCCTTAAAAATCCAGCGGGGACAGGTGTTCTCCCTCATCAGGTTGGGGCTCTGCCGGTTTGACTTCGCTTCCGTTGAAGAAAAGATCCGGGTACGTTGTCATTACATCCTGTATGGATGGTTTATCATCCTCGTCAAAATCCAGTGCGATTTTCACCGGTGCCGCCGATGCGGCAATATCAGGGGAAACCGAGAAGATTTTTAGCTGACGCTTTCTGACCTTTATCGGTGAAATCAGTGAAGCAGAAGGTAGCGTTTTTGTCGTAAAGATAAAGCTGACAAAATCGGGCAGGTTCAGGATCATATTGCTGTCAATAAAGAAACGTTCGGCCTGGCGGATTGTGCGCTCACTGTCGATCGTTTCCGTCAGCATATTATCCGTTTTCGCTTTACGGAGTTCATCATCCACCAGAATCGTGCCTGACATTCTCGCCACCCATTCCGCTGTATCCGGGTCCATAACCCGGTATACCAGCTTGAATTTTGCATTTTCAACAACCGCACCGACAACGGCGTCACCTTTCAAATCTGCCGGGCAGTCGTTTAAATCGGCGATGGACTGGTGGTCCATAATAATGTGTACGCCTTTATCCCGCGCCGCACCTAAACCTTCCAGCGCTGGTCTGGATAAATGGTATTTCAGCTCGGAAAGATAAATAGCAATGGGGCGGGGTACGTCTGTTACTCGATCGCGCTTTTCTGCCAGTTGGTAAAGGCGAACCAGCAGCATGCGCTGGGCGGTAATAATTTTGCTGTTTCGCATGGAGCCGACAACATAACAGCAGCCGCCCTCATCAAATATGTGCTTAAGCGAAAAGCCTTCTGGTGAGTTAATGGCATTGAGTATTGCCAGTTCCTCAATCTTGCCGAAAAATGCTTTGATTTTTTCGGCAACTCCCTGAACGTAATCACCGTTATAGACATCACGGATTGTTGCCGATGGATTATCACTGACAAATTGTGCGGCGATACGCGCGGCTTTTCGGTCATCAATGCGATAAAAATCCGATTCCTGCCCTTTTTCCGCCAGGCTGAAACCTGCTACGAACAATTCTTCCAGTTCATCGGGCGTGATATCTTCAATCAGATTTAACTGGTAGTGCTGTTTTCGCAGGTCAATTAAGGCAAAGGGTTTTCCTGCATCCTCGCAGGCTTTCCGGTAAAGGTGTGGTGCCCATTCATCGTCTTTGGGGTCCATAACAAACACTCCTTCACCGGCAATAATACTTTGATATAGCAATATCCCGGCAGCTACCCCTTTACCGGCTCCGGTGGTGCCGATAATATCCGCGTGCTGTTTCTGCCAGTCATTTAACGGGAGATACATTGGTTCGTTCTCCCTGTCCATGCCAGTAAAAATGCCTTTATTCAGGTCGATATAATCCAGCGGATCATAATGCAGTGTTTCCGGCAGCAGGGACTTTACGGTGCGGACATCGGTGCGCAATTCCCGTTCAAGGGTGGTTTTTTTAACAAGGCGTTTCTTTATTTTATCCAGTTCCGGCGTGAATACCCGGCGAAGTATAATATGAAAAATAATCCCGGTCACAGTGAAAGCAATCCGTGCTGACCAGGCTAGTACCGTATTATCACTGGTGAGTCTGGTCTTATACAGCCACTGGAAGGATCCGATAACTATCGGGGCCAGTGTGCCGGAGAGAAAACACAGCATTGAAAAAGCAATAATCATCTTTTGCCACAGCGGGGCTTTTTGCCGTTCATCGCTTTTCAACGAGGCGAAAAACGGCATCGTCAGCCCCGATAACAGCGCCAGCATCAGCTGATGCTGTTGCACAAAAGCCAGCACCGCCAGCATCCCATTCACTATCGGCGACAGTGAAACGGCCAGCTTATTCAAAATCACGATGCCTCCTTCGTCAGCAGTTCGCCCCATGACATCGCCCCATCAGTTCGCCCCACGGTGTCGGGCGAAAAGACGGGGCGAGCGTATGGGGTAAAGAAGGTGGCCGCTGTGCGGCCATGTGCAGGAAAGCATGCTTCCCTGCACGAAACGGCGTGCGCCGGTACATGCGGGCTGGACGCCCTTATTGCTCGGTGCATGGGGGTAATGTCGCGGCTGGACGCCACGCCAAAACCCCCAGGGTCAAAGGCGGCACACCGTCGTCCGCTACGCGCGACCACCCTCTTTAAGACGGTCGCTTTCGCCTTTTTCTTCCCTTTGCTCGTTCCTCGCAGCGGGAATAAAAGGGAAGCTGACCTTTAAAGAGGGTGGTCGCGCCACGCTACCGGCTTTGGGCCGGAGACTTAGCTGCGACGGTGTGCGGGGCTGCGCCCCCCGGGTAAACCGCTGTCGTGGGCGACAGCTTTTCGCTCGCTGGGGCGGCGAAATTTATCCGGCTCCCCCCGGCCTGCAAAATCCGCGTGGGCGCGGCTGTTTGCAGGTGAGGTGCGGTGCCTGAATTATTTTCGCTCCTTAACCCGCGAAAATATTTCTGTCCGCAGCCTCATTTTTACGGCCCCTGTTTCTTCGCTTCTTAATCCGCGAAAAATAGAAGCCGTAAAAACCTGAAAACCGTCATGCTCTGTGCCCGTCTCGCCAGTATTAACCACGAATGCGGCCATATTTACTGATGATCTGACTGATAGCCGCAGGGTCTGCCAAATCACATTCACTTAAAAATGATTGTCTGGCATCGGCCGTATGGTCAGGAAGAAAGCCGTGTTTATTCTTTATCACGATATTAAAGAATGCACGTTCAGCGGAATGACATTCACTGCCGCCGCCATTTCCGGTTGCTTTACCGTACATACATAACACCACCTCGCAGGCATCAGCAGCCAGTACAGATGTTGAACATGATGCAATAACGCAGAACAATAATACGGAGGATATTGCTTTTTTCATTTCAGTTACCATTATGATTAATTAAAGGTTGCGTTTTTTGGCTAATGTTATTTGTCGGGGTTATTTTCTGAATGTCTCTTTCGTGCTGTTTAAATGAACTGGCTTAAAGTAAATATCACTCATCCGGCGCACATCGCCGTGTATATCAATGCTGACGATGACATCAATGCTTTTAAGTACCTTGCGTAACAACACATCAAAAGGAATGTTCCGGCAGTCGGGGTTTTCATAGCAGCGGTCAATGATCCCTTCAATACATTCTGCCGGACAGCCCGCATGCAGGGAGGTGATTAACCCCTCATGCCCGGAGCCGACAATTTTCAGCGCGTCCCACGCTTCCCGCCCACGAATTTCCGCCAGTAATATCCGGTCAGGGTTCATACGATAATTAGCACGGATCAGCCTGCCGGGCGTGACAATAGCATTATCCCCGGCATCCGCCGGGTAAAAAAGATGAACATAATTGCTGTGGTGATAAAAACGGATTTCGGGATTATCCTCAATCGTTACCAGACGGAGATGCAGCGGAATATAATGCAGCAGCGTTTTCATATAGGTGGTTTTGCCGGAGCCGGTTTCACCCACAATAAAAATCGTTTTGCCGTATTCCACCGCCTTTTCCATAAAGTGGGGAATATCCCCGCTGTGATATAACCGGATTAGTGCATTATCCTGACTTTCCGTTTTTTCCTGACCGGCCACGCGCTGATAAAATCCCGCATCAATCCATGACTGATGTGTTTTCTGCTCAAACGAGGGTTTGCGCAGCGTAATGGACACCGTATTACGTTCACAGGCCGGAGGAATAATCGCCTGAATACGTTCGCCAGATCCTAATGTTGCAGAAAGGATGGGTGATGTATCGTCAATATTATCGTCATGCCAGGACGCCAGCGCTCTGGCAAAAGCATGGCACTGACGCAACGTGATGGGGGATGCCTGTTTTTGCCATTTTCCCCGAATTTTTGTATGCAGCTCACCCGGCCGGTTAACAGCAATTTCTGTCAGGCCATCCTGAGCAAGAAAGTCGCCAAACAGCCGGTTTTTCATAAAATCCAGTGACAGGTTTTCAGCGTTCATACCATTTCTTTTTCAGCCGTAGTTGATAAACAGAGGAAAAATCAATATCCGTACCGGTCATGATGCCGATCACATCGCCCTGGTTCAGGTACATCGTGGGCGGGATATTGATGCTGTTTTCCAGCGTCGTTTTCGCCATTTCCGCCGTGGCGGCGCGGGTGTTTTCGGTATAGTCGGTATTGCGGTCTTTACCCGGCGCGGCATCTGATGCCGCTGCCGCCACGTCCTGCACGGTACTGAGCATCAGGGCGTTGCCGAAACGCGCCCAGAAATGGCTGTCGATCCAGCCCGCGATCCCTGCCTCGCCGAGCGGGCCGGTGGCCTGCGTATCGGTGAGCGGGATTTGCAGGCTGCCGGGCTCCGGCGTGCGCAGCTCCGTCCACAGCACAAACATCCGGCTGCGCCCGTGTTGCAGTGCGCCGGTGCGGTAGACGCCACGGGCGACTGTTCCGGCCGGGATCAGCTTCACATGGTTGCTGGCGCTCCAGACATCCTCCCCAATCAGGCAGGAGATATGACCGCCAACATCGGATACGAAGCGCCGCATCATCGAACACGGAATATAACGATCCACCGGGATATAGAGATCGGGATCGAGGCCCAGCCGCCTGACACCAGTGACACTGGCAACGCCCGGATTGTCGTTGTTATTGCTGCCTGCCGGTGCTGTCGTATCCGGGCAGCGCAGACGTCCATCTTCGCCACTGACCAGTACAGACTGACAGGATGTGTACGCCGTGGAGGCTGACGGGCTGCCCGACGTTCCCGCGTTGTTGCGCGATCCGCTTCGGGACGTGCGTGTATCGTCGCCTGACCCTGTACTGTCGCTGTTCAGCCCGTCTGCCAGTGCTGCCGCCTTGTTCAGGGCGGGCGGCCCGGGCGGCAGAGCTGGAGTGGCCGGGGCGCTCTGACTGGCAGGGTCTGTGCTTTCCTGCCTCCCAGGCCCGAACAGGCCAAACGGGTTACTGTCCAGACCCAGATTCTTACGCTCATGCTGCACCGTACCGGAGGAGGGCGGCGCGGTGCCAGATTCTTTCTCATCACCCGTTTTCAGGGCGCTGAGAAGACGATCGCCACCGGATGCCAGCGCGATGACCAGGACCAGACTCAGCAGGCTGACGATCAG
Source organism: Klebsiella grimontii (assembly GCF_900200035.1). Lineage (GTDB taxonomy): Bacteria > Pseudomonadota > Gammaproteobacteria > Enterobacterales > Enterobacteriaceae > Klebsiella > Klebsiella grimontii. The sequence continues at coordinate 302,988 of NZ_FZTC01000020.1, read as the reverse complement.
CATGCGGCGACCTGAAGCTTTACGGAAACGGGTCACTTCCGGCTGACCGGGCGGCGTTTTCTGCTCCGGCTCCTGATATGCCATTGCCGCGTGGGCGCGTTCACGGGCTTCCGCTTCCCGTTCTGCGGTGGTTTTTTCCGGTTCGTCCGGGAAAGATTTGTCGGTCATTTTGCCTCCAGCGTAACGGACGGCGAAACGGTGTCACTGTTGGTCAGCGGGATACGCCCGGATCCGTCGTTTTCGATCCCCACCACCGAGGTGCCGTAACGCAGAACCAGTTGCGGCGATGCCGGAACCGCCATCACGGTGTAGTTGCCCTGTTTAATGGTTCGGGGCGTGACCGCCTGCTCCAGGCCGTTCACCACCCGGAAAACGGATGGCAGGGTTTTCGCAGGAGAAAAACCGATATACGCAAAACGACCGTCATCCCAGGTAAAGTCCGGGGCGATGGAGGCTGAGCCAGCTGCCACCCGTTTTGTATAGCGCCAGTTGCGCGGCGTGGTGGCCTGCCCGAATGCCGCCGCTATCCGCTGCCGGTCCAGTGCTTCCTGCTGATGTTGCTGACGGGCGGCGCTGGCGGCGGCAGACTTTTTTCGCAGTTCGTCGGGATAGCGGTAGCGGATAACAAAGGCCTGGGCGGGCGAGTCTTTATCCAGCACGTTCAGTTCCAGGCTGTAATCGCGCTTCGAGGTCACCACGAACAGATTGGTTTTCCAGTCTTTTGCCGTCGGCAGAAACACCTGGCTGACGTTGTTGCCGCTGGCGTCCGTGACCGGCTGGGTAATCGGGTTCGGGCTGACGCCCACCCGGTTGTCGCTTTTCGTCACGGTCCAGCCTTTGGGGAAACCCGCCTGCGCATCGATAACGGTTTCACCGTCATCAAACACCAGCATGGTGACGTAGCCGGGGCGGGTACTGACGACCGTGGCGTTCTGGCTGTTGTACGTGACGTTCTGCATCCGGCTGTCATACGCGCTGCCGCGCGGTGTCGCTGCGCCCCATGCCAGGCATGACACCATTAAGCCAGAGAGGAGCAGGGGATGTTTCAGCATCATTCCCCCCCCAGCTCTTTATCGCGCTGGTAGCTGGTGACGATAAAGCCCAGCGGGTTCACTTCGCGCTGGCTGTCGGTCAGTTGCCGGTGCGGGACGTAGCGGTAAGTGAGGCGGATATTCCACACATCCGTTTTCACGGAATTATCAGCAACACGACGGATTGTGCGCTTAATACGCAGTGTTGCCAGATTATCCGGCCCGGTGGCAGGCGCATGCACATTGGAAATAATGGCGATATAAACGACATATTCCGCCTTATTAAAAATCACGTCCGGTGCCTGGTCGCCGTTAAACCCGTCCAGATAGTCCCGGTTCACGCTGTCGCTGTTAAATAACTGCACGTCGTCATAATCACGCTGGAGGGAGAAATAATTATATCCCTCGCGAAGTCTGACATAGTGTGCTGCCAGTGAATGTGCCAGCGCTTTTTCAGCAGCAATATCCCGCTCCTTCACGCGGGTCATATATTCATAGCGCCCGGTCTGTTTATCCACTGACCATAATTCAGTGTCGGAGGTTTTCAGCGGCAGCAGAATAATAATGGCCGCAATCGCCATTGCGGCCAGAACCAGTCCGGCAGCGGCCACCCGCCAGGCGGTTTTTCGGGAACGTTCTTCCTTTTCCAGCAGTATGGATTCAAAAGAGCGGGAAACATTAACAATGTTCTGAATATCAGACATGGTGAGTCAGCTCCTGAATGATGGCGGGGGAATTCACTGGCTCGGGTTCGCCGGATACCGGTGGGAGGTCGCCCTGATGCCGTGCGCAGCCCGTGAGCGCGCACAGCATCAGAAGGATGATGCTGAATTTCATGGAAGCCCCTTATCGTATGGATGCAGGAATGCCGCACCGGTGGCGCAGGCCACGGCGTGACGGGGAAAGGAAATTAAGGATCGGGAGGATTAACGGTGACGCTGCCGGTTCAGGCGTTTCATGCTTTCGATGGCTGCGGCGCGTTTCTGCCAGGCGCTCACGGTTTTACCCGCGCCTGCGCCGGTGAGTCTGCCGGTCGCCGCTGCGACGGCCATGCCGCCTTTCGCAGTCAGGCGGGCACCGCCCTTTACCCCCGCTCCGGCGAGGTCGGCGGATTTGTTCGCCAGTCCGCTCAGGCCACTCATGGCTGCCCCCTGCAGCACCGCCTGTACGGCGGCCCCGCTGAGTGCGCTGGCGAGCTTCGCGGAGAACCAGACCATCACACCTGCCGCTATCCCGGCCAGCAGGCACTGCGCCGCCAGCGTGACCATATTGGTTTCAGCGGATGTTTTTGTTGCAGCATCCAGTATCTTATTCAGGTAATTAATGGCGATACGGATGGATAAGGCGGAAAACATGATCGTTAATATTGCCGCAAAAATCGTTTTCAGCCAGTTATCAAACATCGGTTTAAGAAAACCGTACAGCAGGCAGAAAATAAAGAGCGGCGCGGTGGTGGTCATTAACAGGATGGTGATTTCGGCGAGCAGGTTGACAAAGGTGGCTGCCATCAGCAGGACAATAGAGCCGCCCCATACCAGCACTTCGGCAAGGCCGCCATTCAGTTTGACGTAAGTTGATGTGTCCATATTAAATAACTTTTGCCCCAGCGCCTGTGCCTTTCCCCAGACAGTATCGAGCAGCGCCCAGATATTATCATCGCCGCTGACACCGTCTTTGAGTCCCTGGATAGCCGCTACCGCCATATCAAGCCAGCCATCCCGGTTTAACACAAAGGTGGTGATCAGCAACATTCGCCCCACATCCCAGACGACATCTTCAACCGGGGTCCGGAGTTTGCCAGCCAGTGTCTGATAACCGCGATACAGTATAAATAAGGTAAAAGAGCTGACAATGATGACGCTGATCATCGTGCCGTAAGTGGAAGACTGACCTTCCAGTACAGCATTCAGTCCATCCATGATGTTTTTGTCCATACCAACAAAAATACCACCGGACATGGTGCCTCACCTGATATTTAAAGAAAGGAAATAAAAAAACAGGGAGAATTCCCTGTTTTGTTGGAGGAAATATTATTACTATGTCACTGCATTTCGTTTTGCAGCTTCCTGCTGAAATATCGCCTCGAATTTTTCCTTAACCCCGGGCTGGCCTTCCTGTGCAAACATAAGTGCTGCCCGGTGGGCAAATTCGCAGTTATCGCTTGCCTCGCCATCCTTCAGGCATTGCGTATAAACCGCATAAGTTTCGTCAGGATGTTGCTTATACCAGGCTTCGGATTTGGTTTCCTTGCAGCCGGACAGTAATATCACGCCTGAGAGTGTGCATAAGGTGAATAAGGATCTGAGCACGGATAACCTCCTTATAAATTATTAAGGTCAGCAACAGGTGCCGTTAGCTGCTGCTGTTCAAAGGCTTTCTGTCTTTGCTGTTCCAGCAATGTCGTTCGCTGTTCAGCCTGCCTGACAGACATCTCCCACTGATTCGTCAGCGCATTTAACTGTACGCTTTTCGCCGCGATGGCGTTAGCCAGATCCTGAGACTCTTTCGAGTCCTGCGCATTCGATATACGGTCAGATAAGTCTGATATATCGCTGAGTGTGCTGTTAATCCTGTTTTCAACGTCAGTGGTATTCTCAATCGCCATTGCTTGATTGAGGATTATCTGTTTGCAACTGTCGGCCAGGGCCTGATATTTTATTCCTTCCTGTTCCTCGCTGCATACGCTGAACGATTTGTATTTACTGTAAAGGTGTTGCAGTTCATAAGAATATGAACTGTTCTGCGTGGTCAGCAGATCATCCAGTGAAATACCGTTCTTACGGAGATTATCAATATCGGTTTTCAGGCTTCGGGCATCACTGAGAAAACCCTGAATATCCCGCACGCCGGTTGCGGTAGCCAGTTGTTTCTTATACGCATTAAGTTCGCTTTTATAATGGGTAACCGTACCCTCCCATTGCTGTAGTTTCTGCATCCACTGGTTAATGGATTCGGTATTCTGCACGGCGTCGAAAACCGGTATTCCGGCGCTGAACGCCTGCGCCGAGAAAAATAACAATAATGCCAGACGGTGATTCCTGGAACGCATTGATAGTACCTCAGGTTGGCTTTCAGATTGCCCGGTCAAAAAAAGTATCTTTCCATTCATCAGGTCGCATACCATCCTGATAAATGGCATCGAATATTTTCAGGTTGTCCTCACTGCCGCTGAGAAGCCGGGTGAATTTACCCATCCCGGACAGATCCATTTTCGCCATCGCCACAAACGGGCGGGTTTCCCCGGCCCGCAGCGGTGTTTTCAGGATGACCATATAATGCTCGCCCGGATCCAGGTTCCTGACCGTGTCATAAACACTTTCCGGCACTTTCATTTTCTCCACGTAATCCGCATGGCTGGCTTTCGGGTTGGCGAGGAAAATCTGGGTACCGCACTGCTCAATAATCGCCGGGGCGATGGGGTGTCTGACGATTTCATCCGGTGACTGTGTTGCCGGAACGAAGATACCGTTCAGCTTTCGGATGACTTTCAGCATATTGAGGGAGAAGCGGGAAAATTCGACATCGGCCAGCCAGCGCCAGAACTCATCCATAAACATCACCAGGCGGCGACCATCCAGAAGACTGGTCACACGGTACAGAAGGTAAAAGGTCACGGGGCCGCGAATATCGTCATCATCCAGAAATTCGGTGCCGTCGATACCAAAGTTATCGACATCGCTGATGGTGAAAGTATCGGCCTCGTTATCAAACACCCAGCCGAACTCGCCCCTCTGCGCCCACTGTTTCAGGCGAATACGCAGCCCGTTGGTGCGGGCGTCTGTGGTCGGCGGCTCCGGCAGCACTTCCAGCAGCCGGGTGATCCCGTACCGGCGGTACTCCGGCGGATAGTCCAGCATGATGGTGTCCACGGCGGCACTGATCCGCTCCTCATCGCGCGGATCGAGCGGCTTACCGTTGCGGCGGCACAGCATGCGCACCAGCCGTTTGATGAAACTGATGTTCCGGCGGGTTGGCTCCAGCGCAAACGGGTTGAAGCCGGTGGGCTCGCCGGTATGGATGCGGAAATAACGCCCGCCCGCCTGGCGGATCGCCATCTCCGCCGCCCGGTCCTTATCGAAATACACCGTGGTCAGCCGTTTGATGGTGGCAGAAGGCGCAAACGACGCCGGGTTACGGTACTTCTGCATCAGTTGTTGCATAATGGTCATCAGCAGGGTTTTGCCGGATCCGGTTTTCCCGATAATCGCCGTATTCCCCGGCGTTTTCTCACCGGTGTCATCCCGCCCGGCCTGGCTGTCGTGCAGGTTCAGGTAATACCCGCCACCGCCGGGAGATGTGAGGATGGCGATGGCTTCCCCCCACGGATTACCGCTGCGTTTGTGGGGATGGAAGTTATGCAGGCAGGCTATATCGGCAAAATTCTGGCTGCTGACGGCCACCAGTCGGGGTCGCAGCGTATACACGCCCGGCAGTTGCGCCAGATACGCGGCGGGCAGTGACAGGGTGGAGAGCGTTGTCATAATACCAAGATCGGCGAAGGGCTGGGCCAGAACGTTAGTGTCCTTCACCACCTGTCCGGCACTGTCTGAGGAGATCAGCAGGGAAAAGTGGAATTTACCGCACGACACATGTCCGGACTGGAGCAGGTCGCGCAGGACAATCAGCTCTTCGCGCTGGGAAGTCGCGTCGTCGTCCGTGGAGTTAAGCCGTTTTTCCGCCAGACGGATATGATTCTGCGCCTCATCCCGTGCCATGCAGGTAAAGGACTGCGTCAGAACATACTCGCTTTCGGCGTACAGCAGCGCATCCAGCATACCGGTATGGGTTTCCGGGGAATAATCCTTAATCTCCAGGCTGCGGAAGAAACGGGAACCGCTGACCGTCTGGCATTCACCGGTGTCGGTGGTGAAAAAGACGTCTGGCGTACTGAGCGTTTCATAAAATGGTGAGCGCGTTACGGCCACCTTCTGCCACTGACCGGTAAGCAGACGATGGAAGAACGCCAGTTGTGAGGAATACACCCGCCCGTTTTCTTCATATATCCCCAGCGGCGTTGCCATATAGCGGGATAATGAAGATTCCAGTGCTTCGCGGTATTCCAGCATGATTTTGAGCGCGTCATCCAGTGCTGCCTGGCGTTTACTGTGCGACTGCGCTTTCATGGTTTTCTTCTCAATCTGAGAGAACGGCGCGTAGCAGACGGTGAAAAACAGCCGGTGCCGCCATAACGGTTTGTCTTTTACCGGCTGGTAATACCGACGTGTTACCTCATCGGAAAAGGGAATACCCGAACAGGCTTCAAAAACATCATGGTATTTTTCACGGAGCCGGTGAATATAGAATGTTACCGGCAGACCCTCATACGAACGAATAACGTTATTCAGGTGCGTGGCCATCAGGGTCAGGTGATGTTCGTCTTCACATTCAAAGACTGTGCCGTCCAGCTCCCAGGTGGCAACCAAATCACGGTGACGGTTTCTGATGACGTAAGGGTGAATATGGGAGGAGTACGGAATATATTTATCCAGCGTAATACGCTCGTTTAATTTCATTTTCTGAATAAACTCCGAGACATCAACGTTATCGTACTGGTTTGCCAGCAGGGCATTCGCGCCAAAATGGGTATTGGTGAAAAGCCGCCCACGGGTTTTAAACGCCAGCCAGAGCAGACTGAAATAATGAATGTCCTTTCGGGTTTTATTTTTCATTTCCGCCCATGCAGGAATGAGCATAATCGCCAGGTAATAGCTGACATAGACTGCCAGCAGGACGATGGCCCCGCTGACGAGAACGAACGGCACCAGAGGAATACCCATAATGGCGGCAGGCCGCGTGAGTGCTTTATTCAGCGTAGCCATCGTTGCCTCCCTTATGACGCCCAGTAGGCACCGAAGCCGGACGCGCCGACGATCAGGATCGCGCCGATGATGATGTTACGCATGTCATGCAGGCTCTTGCCGTCGAACAGCACCTTGTAGCCCACCCACATAGTCGCCAGTGTGATGGTGACGGCGGCCAGTCCCAGCAGGCCGGTCGAGGTATTGCTCAGTGTTTCATTGGCCTTGTTAAAACCACTGTTCGCCGCCAGCACCGGGGCAGACAGCAGCACGGAAACAACAGCGGAGTAACGGCGTTTACGCATGATCATTTCTCCTCATCAGGGATAACAGGGATAGCGCCGCGAATGACGGAATCGGGATAATGCAGGGAAGTCAGGATCGGCGCAGTGGCACCGGCAGGCTCGCCGCGCAGCACAACGGCGGGATAACGGGCAGACGGTTGTGTGCTCGGGTCAGGGGCTCGCTGCCGGTCTTCCCGGGTGGACGGGACGACATAGCCAATGCGCTGTACGTAGCTGGTCTGGTTAAAGGCGGATTCCGGTCGCTGACCGGTTTCAAAGTTGCCGGAGTAGTAACAACTGAGCGCTCGTTTCAGAGTGCTACCGCGCCGGTAACAGTCGGCGAGAATGCGCTCAAATACCGACAGATTGATGCAAGGGTTAAGTAAGTCGCTGGCCGTGACGCCGTAATGGCGGAAATTGGTGCTGGTGATTTGCATCAGGCCGACCGAATAGCGTCGGCCTTGCGCCGCCAGCCGTCCGGTGAGGCTCATCGCCTCATCATGGCTTGCGGGAAAATGTGAAATCACACCTTTGCCGCCCGGCACGATTTCAGCAATGGCGTAAGGGTGAAAACCGGATTCGACCCGTGCCACATCAAGTGCCGTGGACGGGTGAACACTGGTGGCGCACTGCGTCGCCAGCGCCAGAAAGGCTGTGGTGGAAAGCATAGTGGCCTCGTAACCGTGGGTCCGGCAGCGTATACAAAAACACGTTACCGGGGAGAAGGACAAAAGCGGGTTAAACGGCTGCGGCATCCTGTGAAATGTCACTCTCTTCTCTCGGTTCAAGCAGTACCAGCCTGCCTGAAACCGCAATACCGGGGATCAGCACGATATTCAGGCCAGGCTTACCGTTATGTGCGAAGGCCACACCAACCCTGGTCCAGTACGTGTTTTTCTCGCCCTGTGCATCGGGCTGACTTTCCTGAGTGATAAAGACGTGATAATTGGGTTTTCTCATGGTATTTCCTTTAATAAAATAGCCGTGAAAGCAATAAAAAGGTCACATCCCGGTTCTGCATTCCGGTTTTAACGGGTCAGCGAGAACATTCAGCGGCACCCTGAATTGTGGTTACGTGACAGCCCGATCCAATTTGTTAAAGAACAATCCCCGGCCTGGACGAATGAACGTCCATCAGGGCAACCATGTTGTTATGGCATTTTCAGAATCAGATATTCAGTGCGGGATATAAACGATAAATTCAAAACAAAAATAAGAGAGATAAACTGGCGAGGATTATCAGATGCGGAAAGAGGGAGAAGGATGCAGAACAGATAATAAAGAAGGCATTCTATTTTAATGGAAACAGAAAGACGTGCAGAGAAATAATATCCCCGAACGTCTTTATCGCTATTATTAGCGTCTGCGATGCTCAAGTTGTTCCTGACATTCTGTACAGGTGGTTATGCCCGGCAGAGTCTGCCGTCGTTTTTCAGGAATAGGTTTACCACATATACGACAGTGAAATAATGATGGTGTTGAACCCGGCTTAAAACGGTTCTGCTCAATCATCTCCTCCAGTCGCTGTTCATTAAATTCCTGATCGCGGTCGATCTCATCCGGCATGGAGAGTCCTCCTGCCAGTAGCGGCTTCCTGTTCGCACAGTGCGATACGTTTCCAGACCGTGGTGAGTGACAGCGCTTCGGCCTCTGGCTGCAGGATTTCCGTCACCTGCATCATGGTGATCAGTGCATCGGGCGATTCAAGGTTTTCTACCCTGCGCTGCTGCCATTGCAACCAGATAGCCACATCTGTCTTTTCATCCGGTTCAGGCGTTCGGCCATACGGCACGCTGACACCCAGCAACCGACGGCGAAGGCAGACTTCATTGGAGGTGAGACCAAAATAGTGGTTCATCAGTGCGATGGAGCCGCCCAGTCGTATGGCCCGGTCAATTAGTTGTCGGCGCTGTTCTTCCTGACCAGAATGGGCCAGCAACTGGTGCAGAACATCGTGGCGTAGCGAGACTGCGATAAAAGGCGCGGCTGCTCGGCTCAGCGTAAAGAGTGCATCTGGCGAGAGCTGGCTGAGGGCATTCATTTCGTCAAATGTGAAACCGAGATCTTCACAGTGACGAATATTGCCTTCATTAAGCGCCTGCAGGGCATTGGTGAGTACGGCGTAATTTAGTGAAGGGATCATAATATGTATTCCGTATATTTTGTTCAACAGGCAAGATAGATGCAGAAATATCTGGGTATATAGCCTGTTGGAGGGTATTTAGTTGAATCAGTTGCTTTAATTCGCCTTCCCTTGACCGCGTTTAGCGCCGGGACAATTTAATATTGATCCATTCGTCAATTTCTGATTCCAGCCAGGCCACACTGGCTGGTCCGATTTTTATTGAACGAGGAAATGTACCCTCTTTCATATACAGATAGATTTGTGAACGTTTCAAGCCGGTTTTTTCTTCAACCTTTTTTAAGCGTAATAACTGATGTGATGTCATGATTGTCTCCTGTAGCAAAACAAACATTGGTATGCCTGGAGATAATAAAAAAGCATAACGGAAGGAGAAGTGGTAGTGGTAAACCCCGTATTACGGGGTTTAATAAACTAAATACGGGATCATATTGTTGACAGATAAACACAATATCAATTTAATAAGGATGAGGACGGAGGGGAGCCACGCTCTAGTGCTGTTTTTAAAGTATCACCGCTTAGACGGTCAGTGATACCATCAGCTGCCGCCCATTCTTCAAAAATTGTCAATAATTTATAGGGTTGTTTTATTAATGGACTGATAACATCATTGTGCCTACAAGCGAGCCAAAATAACCTTGACAAGGGTGTGGATATTCTAGTTGAAGAGGGGAGGGATTTCTCTGTAACCTGGGTGCTAATTAGTTTCTCAATCTCTGAGTAACGAATAACAAAGCAGGAATCCTGAGGCAAATTATAGAGGGGGAAATATTCTTGCTTTGTATTTTGATTTATCGTTCCCTCTGAAGAAATTCTCTCCATAATATCAAACGCCAGATCTGTTGGTAGGTTTTTTATTTGATGTTCAATTCTACACTTCCAGGTTGTTTTTTCAAACAGCTGAAAAACTTCATTGGACATAGTAACAGTGATGCCATAATTTACCGTGTTTTTCCCAATAATTGGTAATGGTATATTCAATGAGCATGCGAGAAATTGCTTTATTAAAATACATTCAAACCCAATAAGTGATGTATCAATAATATTTTGTGTGGAGTGGACGTATCTGCCCTCAGTACTGAAAATTGAGTCCCATCCATTAATAAAGCTATTTTTTTCTAGCAGACATAAACGATGAATCAATGTCCCTCTAGCTGGATGCATTTTTACTTTTTGAAATGCATATTTTATTTTTCTCAGAATAATTGGAGATTGAAAGTATATGGCGAGATTAATTTTATTATATAATGCATAACGGTAAATATCACTCTCTTTGATTCTTTCGTTGCTCTCTGTATTAATTATGTTAACGGCTTCTTGTATGGTTACCCAGTCAGGTTTCGGAAGCGAACCGTTTATGATCTCGCTGCTTTTCAACATGAAAAACTCCTTTTACATATTTTTCTATGCAAAACTTAAATTACGATTCACTGTTTCATTATTCATGAATATTATCGATAATGTACAAATGAACCCTATTTTATAAAGTAAAGAGTTTAAAAATAAAATTGTTAAACTAGTTTTTAGTTCGCTATGAAATTTTCTCTCGTAACTATGGATGAGGAGACAATTTCCTGAGAGCATAATGAAGGATGAACTGAATAATATTAAGACTAACGAAGATAAAACTCTATGAATAAAATATCGAGCCGAAATAATAAAGAGTAGTAGTACAAGATCTTTATGGCGAAAATTTTCATATTTTCGTTTGTAGGATCCCTGTTGAGAGAATTCAATAGTAATCCAATCTTTTATGTTGCAAGGGTTATGTTTGAGGCAGTTGCTTGAGCGCTGCTTTGGCTCATAGATGCTTCCTGGTGCTGGTAGAGAAATTGCCTCCCAGTGCTCCATTAGTTCTGAAAACCTTACTACTCCGATCATGCTAACGTCTCCTGACTAAAACGAACGGTACGGTTCGATTTGATCAGGATAGACAAAATTTCTGTCAAGAGGCAAGTTAGGGCGCTAACTAAATTTAGTCGCCTGGAGTTATAGAGAAGAACGATTCGGAAAATGTAATCCACTTGATGGTAGTGTTCCATATAATAATATGGAACAAATTGATAATATTATAAACTCCTGAGCATCTTCTAATTTCTTTAAAACTGGAGATTATAATTATCCTTTACGAAAGGCTAATAAAAAGGCATTGACCGCATCCTTTGCCCATTGATCACGCTGTGCAGCAGAAGTGGAAGATTTTGGATGCATTAAGCACTGTATTTGAGGCTCACCGCGTACCATATTCACGAATAAGGAAGCAACTGCATTTCGCCCAATACCACCTAACGAGATTTCTCCTTTAGATTCAGCTTGTTGTAGTATTTCTTCAACAATGTTATTTATCTTTTCTGGACCTGCTAAATAGAAACGTCTACCTAATTCAGGAAAACGCGGTGTTTCAGAAGCTACAACACGGTAGAGAGCGAGGCCATTTTCCGAAAGCACAATATCCAGATACGTTCGGGCTATTTTAAATAATTTATCATAAATATCTTTTCCCGAAATTTTAATTTTATGTACTTTTTGAAGAAAACGCTCACATTCTATTTCAATCACTGCTGTAAATAATGCTTCTTTATTTGGATAATATGCATATACGGTTGATTTTGAGACTCCAGCAGCCTGTTGGATCATATCTGTTGATGCTGCTGCATAGCCTCTTTCCAGAAAAATAGCTTTTGCTCCTTCAAGCACGCGTTGTGCTTTTTCAGGTAAGTTACTAACTATATCATTAGAAAGTATTTTATTTTTTCTTCTAGTGTCAATTGAGGTCTTTGTTGATACCGACATCTGCACTTCCTTATCCGGAATAAAGCTTGATCTTACCATAAGATGAAACTCGAAATCATATCGTTCAGGCCTGAGTGCTACTCACGTATTTTTGCGACGTAGTTGAGTGAAATTTGGTCTTGACTGTACCGAACCGATCGGTTTACTTTGTTCGCCGTAAACTAGAATAAACAGGGCGATCAAGAATGAGGTGTGTGTCAGGTTACAGATTTGCACATGGGACGAAGTCAGTAAGGTACCGTCCGCATTATCTGAAAGGATGTGTTATCTCCGTGCTCAGTCTTGCTTTGGGGTCATGTGCTGCGATCCCCGATCTGGGAACTGCTCCTCAGCCGGAGCAGGCTGCGGCGCTGATTTCACAACGCAGTTTTTCCGCTCCGCATGCTGACTGGCCGCAGGAAAAATGGTGGATGGCCTTCGGCGATACGCAGCTTAACCAGCTGATGAGTGAAGCCACCGCGCATTCACCTTCTCTGGCACAGGCAGAAGCCCGGGTGCGTGAAGCCACGGCCAGAACCGGTGTCGCCCGTTCCCGGTTATACCCGTCAATGGACGCCAGCGCGTCCATTGATAAAGAGAAGCTCAGCTACAACTACATCTACCCTAAAACAGCCGTGCCGCACGGATGGAATGATATGGGGCAGGCCAGCCTCAACTTTAGCTGGGAACTGGATTTCTGGGGTAAAAACCGGGATGCGCTGCGTGCCGCGACATCCGAAGCCAGCGCTGCTGAGGCAGATGCCGCCGCCGCGAAACTGATGCTGACGACGATGCTCGCGGACGCTTATATCCGTCTGCAGTACCAGTATGACAGTCGTGACATTGCGGCCCGACAACTGCGTAACCGGACGGATACCGTCAGGCTGGTGCAGTTACGCCATGCTCAGGGACTTGATTCCAGAGTCTCCGTGGAAGAAAGCGGTGCCCGGCTGGATGTCGCCAGAGCGGCGCTGGCTGAAGCCGATGAGCAAATCAAATTAACCCAAAACGGCATCGCGGCTTTACTGGGCCGGGGGCCGGACAGAGGGCTGGATATCCTCAGACCCCGGTTGCAGATGCGCCGCCCTGTCGGGTTACCTGATGCGCTGAACGCAAACCTGCTCGGACGCAATCCGGAAGTGGTGGCCGCACGGTGGCGGGTTGAAGCCGCCGCCAGCAATATCGGTGTTGCCAGAGCGCAGTTTTACCCGAACGTGAACCTGATGGCCTTCGTCGGATACCAGTCACTGGGGCTGAATAACCTGTTCAGCTCGGGCTCTGATATCGGGAGCGTCGGACCTGCCATCAGCTTACCCCTTTTTGAAGGCGGGCGTTTACGCGCCAACTATAAAGGTGCGAGAGCGGAATATGAATATGCGGTGGCGTCGTATAACGAGGCGCTGACACAGGCATTACGTGAAACTGCTGATGTTACACGGAGCCTTGCTGCTCTGGTGGGCAGGTCAGAAGCAACCGCATCTGCTTTGTCCCACAGCGAGGAAGCTTATCATCTGGCAAAAGCCCGGTATCAGGGGGGGCTGGCCGATTATCAGGAAGTTCTCATTTCTGAAGATGCGTTACTCCAGGCTGAGCTGGCGAATACAGCCATGCATTCCCGGGGTTATGTCTTGGATGTGTCACTCGTCAAGGCCCTTGGGGGCGGATTTGAATCCAGTTCAACATTTGATGCGCAGGTGAAACCGTAATGACTGAAGATAAAGATAAAAACGGCCCACAGGATATGGACAGGGCTCTGGATAACACGAATGCAAAACCGGATAGCGGTGATAAAAAAAAGCATCGCCGTAAATTATTCGCTTTGTTTGGTGGCGTCCTGATTCTTATCGCCATCGGTTATGCCATCTGGCTGATTTTCTTTGCCGGTAAATCCGTCTCAACGGATAACGCCTATACCGCTGCCGAAGTCGCAGACGTCACGCCGCTTGTCGGCGGACCGGTGAAGAAAGTAAATGTGGTCAACACGCAGCTTGTGCATGCCGGTGATGTACTGGTCGTGCTTGATGAGACGGACGCCAGAATTGCGGTGTCACAGGCTGAAGCTGAGCTTGGCAGCGCCCGGCGGAAGGTGATGCAGATTATGGCCAATGACACCGCTCTGAGCGGACAGCTTGATTCGCGTGAAGCAGGTATTCAGAGCGCCGAACATGATGTGGCGAGGGCACGAGCCCGGTTTGATAAGGCCACCCTTGATGAGCGACGTCGCCGGAATCTGGTGAAAGCCGGGGCCGTATCTGAGCAGGATTTTACGGATGCGCAGACAGAATTACGGGAGGCAACGGCCGCGCTGGGAGAAGCGGAAGCCAGTCTGAAAGCTGCTCGCGCTGGCAGTGTCGAAGCAAAAGGATCCCGGCAGGCGAACGAGGCCCTGTTTCTGAACAGTACCGTTGAAACTAACCCCATTGTGGTGGCGGCCAGAACCCGTCTCGATCAGGCCCGTATAAACCTGGCGCGTATGGTTATCCGGGCCCCGGTGGATGGAGTGGTAACACAGCGCTCAGTGGATATCGGGCAGCATGTTCAGGCTGGAAACCGGCTGATGCGGGTTGTGCCCATCGAGGATATTTATGTTGATGCGAATTTCAAGGAAGGTCAGCTCAGCGACGTCAGACCGGGCCAGAAGGTAGAGCTGACTTCAGACCTGTACGGCAGCGGTGTTGTTTATCACGGTGTGGTTCAGGGATTTGACGGAGGCTCCGGTTCCGCGCTTTCACTGATACCGGCGCAGAATGCCACGGGTAACTGGATTAAGGTCGTGCAGCGACTGCCGGTGCGTGTTCGTCTGGAGCGGGAAGAACTGCGTAAAAATCCTCTGCGCATCGGGCTGTCCATGGAAGTGACGGTGGACCTGACATCGAATGCCAGAGATGACCACACGGAGAAATAAGGTATGTCTGGTTCAGCATTTCCACCTCTGTCCGGATTCAAACTGGTTGTTGCGGCAATCGTGCTCTCGCTCGGGAATTTTATGGTGGTACTCGATACCACCATTGCTAACGTCGCGATGCCCACAATATCCGGTTACCTGGGCGTGTCGACAACAGAAGGAATCTGGATCATCACCGCCTATGCGGTGGCTGAAGCCATCACGGTGCCGCTGACCGGCTGGCTGGCGATGCAGTTCGGTCAGGTGCGCGTATTCCTTTTTTCTGTTGTTGCATTTGTGATTTTTTCTGTCTGCTGCGGTCTTTCCTGGTCACTACCGAGCCTGGCCATTTTCCGTGTGCTGCAGGGGCTTGCCGGTGGCCCGCTGATCCCGCTTTCTTCCACGTTGCTGCTTGCAGCCTTCCCGAAGAAACAGGCCAACATTGCCGTGGCGCTCTGGGGAATGATGACGGTAGTAGCGCCTATATTCGGTCCGATACTGGGTGGGCTTATCTCGGATAACTGGAGCTGGCAGTGGGTATTTTACATCAATATCGGCTTTGGTCTGATTGTGGGGTTTGGGACCTGGTGGGTGCTGAAGGGGAAAGAAACACATATCAGCCGTTCCCGGCTGGACAGCGTGGGGCTGGGTCTGCTCGTCATCTTTGTGGCAGCCTTTCAGATCATGCTGGATAAAGGACGTGAACTGGACTGGTTTTCCTCGGATATTATCATTGTCTGCGCCATTGTGGCCGCTATTGCCCTGATCTCGCTGATTATCTGGGAGCTCACCGCTGAGCAACCGGTGCTGGATCTGAGCGTATTTAAGTCACGTAACTGGGTGGTATCTACCGTCACGCTCTGTCTGATGTTCGGTATTTTCTTCGGGAATATCGTGCTGACCCCCCTCTGGTTACAGCAATGGATGGGATACACGGCAACCTGGGCCGGGTATGCGACGGGCCCCATGGGGATCCTGGCCGTCCTGAGCTCGCCCATAATTGGTCGTCTGCTGCCGAAGGTCGATCCCCGTCTGCTGGTGAGCTATGGCATGGGGGTACTGGCGGTCTCCTTTGTGATGCGTGCCCTGCTGACGTCGCAGGCTGACTTTATGTCAGTTGCCGTTCCCATGTTCGTTCTGGGGGCCGGAGTTCCCGCCTGCCTTATCACGCTCACCTCGCTGGGCGTGTCCGAACTGCCGCCGGAGAAAGTGGCAGCCGGTTCCGGGCTGCAGAACTTCCTGCGTGTCATGTGCATGGCGGTAGGCTCTTCCCTGACCCAGACCTACTGGGAACATATGACAAAATTTAACCGAGCGGAGCTGGTGACGGCAATCAATCCTGACGTGCCAGGGATTGTCAGCAACACGCTGGGCGCGGCCGGTATTCCGACAGACACGTCAGCGGCTCTGTTTTCGAGAATGATCGACAGTCAGGCCATCATGCTGGCAACGAACGATTTCTATCAGTCGGCCACCGTTCTGATGCTGGGGTCCATAGGCATTATCTGGCTAATCAAAAAACCGAAAGGGCCGCTTCAGAAGATGTCGGGCCATTAAATAACAGGAATGGCGGTAGCGGGAATGAGAAGGGCAGAGTATCTCCCCGTGAAAAGGTTTCATTATTTATTGCCGGTCTGCAAGTCCGTGAAATGAGGTTGTCCCATGCGATATCATAAATATAAGACCATTGTGAAATGCCTGCCGGTAATAACAGGGACGTTATTACTAAGCGGATGTCATGCTGTTTTACTTGATCCCAAAGGGCAAATCGCTATTGAACAACGGGCGCTAATCATTACGGCTTTTTGTCTGATGTTAGTGGTCGTTATTCCCGTGGTTCTGATGGCAGTTGTGTTTACCTGGAAATACCGGACCACGAATACCACGGCGAAATATACGCCTGACTGGTCCCACTCCAATAAAGTGGAGGCGGTGGTCTGGACGGTGCCCGTCCTGATTATTCTGTTTCTGGCCGTGCTGACATGGAAGTCCACCCATGCGCTTGACCCATCCAGGCCACTGACCTCTGCGGTGAAACCCATCGATATCGAAGTCATCTCCCTGGACTGGAAATGGTTGTTTATTTATCCCCAACAGGGCATTGCCACCGTCAATCAGATTGTATTCCCGGTAAATACCCCCTTGAATTTGCGTATTACATCCAATTCCGTGATGAATGGCTTTTTTATTCCGGCACTCGGCAGCCAGATTTATGCGATGCCGGGCATGCAGACCCGGCTGCATCTGATCGCCGGTGAAACGGGAACCTTCAACGGAATCTCGTCCAGTTACAGCGGCAGGGGCTTTTCCGGCATGAAATTTAAAGCGACTGCCGTACCGGATAATACCGCGTTTGAACAGTGGATCGCTGATGTGAAGAAATCACCGGATATGCTGCTCGGTCCGGCTGATTTTGAAAAACTGGCTGAGCCTGACGAAAACCACCCGGTTGAATTCTTCTCTGTCATCGATCCGACGTTGTTCAGATACGTGACTGAAAAATTTAAAGCACACGATCACGATAAGGAGACGGGAATGACTGGGTCAGAGCCGGAACAACACCTCTCACACAGAGCGCGGGGAAATTAATTATGCTCACAGGAAAACTGACGCTGGATGCCATACCTGAGGACCCGATTGTCAGGGTAACGATCGTTGCTATTCTGATACTTGGTGTGGCAATTGTTGCCGCCATCACATATTACGGTAAGTGGAAATATTTATGGTCCGAATGGCTGACCTCCGTTGACCATAAAAAGCTCGGGATCATGTACATCATCGTCGCGTTCGTGATGTTACTGCGCGGCTTTTCCGATGCAATCATGATGCGCAGCCAGCAGGTACTGGCCTCATCCGGAGTGGAAGGGGCGGGGTATCTGCCGCCCTGGCACTACGATCAAATTTTTACGGGTCACGGTGTAATCATGATTTTTTTCGTGGCGATGCCTTTCGTTATCGGCCTGATGAATATTGTGGTGCCCCTGCAGATTGGCGCGCGTGATGTGGCTTTTCCTTTCCTGAACAACCTGAGTTTCTGGTTAACGGTGGTAGGCGTGGTGCTGGTTAATCTCTGCCTGGGAGTGGGGGAGTTTGCGACCACCGGCTGGCTGGCATATCCGCCGCTTTCGGAGTTAGCGTACAGTCCCGGTGTCGGGGTGGATTACTGGATATGGACACTCCAGCTGTCGGGGATCGGGACCACACTGACCGGGATTAACTTCTTCGTCACCATACTGAAAATGCGTGCACCGGGTATGACGATGTTTAAGATGCCGGTGTTCACCTGGGCGTCGTTGTGTACCAACGTGCTGATTATCGCTTCTTTCCCTGTGCTGACCGTCACGCTGACATTGCTGACCCTTGACCGCTATCTGGGCTTCCATTTCTTCACCAATGATATGGGCGGCAACATGATGATGTACGTCAACCTGATTTGGGCGTGGGGCCATCCGGAAGTGTATATACTGGTGTTGCCGGTCTTCGGGGTCTACTCGGAAGTGGTGGCAACCTTTTCCAGGAAACGTCTGTTCGGTTATACCTCGCTGGTGTGGGCAACGGTCGCCATCACTTTGCTTTCCTTCCTGGTATGGCTGCATCACTTCTTCACCATGGGAGCCGGTGCGAACGTTAACGCCTTCTTCGGGATCATGACGATGATTATCGCTATCCCGACTGGTGTGAAAATCTTCAACTGGTTGTTCACCATGTATCAGGGGCGCATTCAGATGCACTCCGCTATGTTATGGACGGTAGGTTTTATTGTCACCTTTTCTATAGGGGGTATGACCGGCGTCCTGCTGGCCGTGCCGGGAGCTGACTTTGTCCTGCACAACAGCCTGTTCCTGATTGCCCACTTCCATAATGTCATTATCGGCGGAGTGGTGTTCGGCAGTATGGCTGGTGTGTCCTACTGGTTCCCGAAAGCGATGGGGTTCACCCTGAATGAAAAATGGAACAAGAGGGCGTTCTGGTTCTGGATCATCGGATTTTATGTGGCGTTTATGCCGCTCTATGTGCTGGGGTTCATGGGGATGACCCGCCGCTTGAGTCAGAATATTGACCCCCAGTTCCATCCCCTGCTGGTCGTGGCAGCCAGCGGTGCTGCGCTGATAGCCTGCGGGATACTGTGCCAGGTCATTATGTTCTGGGTGTCGGTGCGCGACCGCCACGAAAACCGGGATATGACCGGCGACCCGTGGGGCGGACGGACACTGGAGTGGTCCACCTCTTCCCCGCCGCCATTCTATAACTTTGCTGAAGTGCCTTTTGTCCACGAACGTGATGCGTTCTGGGAAATGAAGGAAAGAGGGGAGGCATACAAGCAACCTGCTAACTATGCCGAAATCCATATGCCGAAAAACAGCGGGGCGGGGCTGATTATTGGTCTGCTCTGCATCGGGTTTGGCTTCGGGGCTATCTGGCATATCTGGTGGCTGGCGGGATTGTCATTCCTCGGGATTATCCTGACCTGGGTTATTAAAAGCTTCGATGAAGATGTGGATTATTACGTACCCGTCGCCGAGATAAAAAAAATCGAGGATCAGCACTTTGCAGAAATAAACAAAGCCGGTGGGACATATGGTAAGTGAAGCCCTGGATTCATCCTTCCGCACCCGTGCTGAGCACGGGCATCAGGGTACAGGTACCAGTAAGGTCTTCGGCTTCTGGATCTACCTGATGAGCGACTGCATTATCTTCGCCACCCAGTTCGCGACTTACGGCGTCATGGTTCATAACATTGCAGGTGGTCCGGCGGGTAAGGATATTTTCGAACCTCCGTTTGTACTGGCGGAAACTGTGCTGCTTCTGTTTAGCTCGATTACCTATGGTTTTGCTGTTATCAGCATGGATAAAGACCGCGAGGGCGGTGTACTTGGATGGCTGACCCTGACATTTCTGTGTGGTCTGGGTTTTATCGGAATGGAAGTCTGGGAGTTCAGTCACCTGACTGCTGAGGGTTTCGGCCCACAGCGCAGTGGCTTCCTGTCAGCGCTGTTTACTCTGGTGGGCACCCATGGTCTGCATGTGACATGTGGACTGATCTGGATGCTGATCCTGATGTATCAGGTTGCCCGACGAGGTCTGTCAGGATTCAGTCGCCCCCGTCTGATATGCCTGAGTCTGTTCTGGCATTTCCTCGATGTCATCTGGATTTGCGTGTTCAGTATTGTTTACCTGATGGGAGCAATGCCATGAGACATTCTGCAGACGCACAGGGCGTAGCTTACGGCAATACGATGTCTTATATAACCGGCTTTCTCCTGTCGGTCATTCTGACGGTGATCCCGTTCTGGCTGGTTATGGACAGTGGTGTTTCCGCAGGGATCATCGCAGGCGGGGTCATGACGTGTGCCGTTGTTCAGGTGCTGGTACATCTGGTGTATTTTCTTCACCTGAATGCTTCTTCTGAAATGCGCTGGAACCTCGTAACCATTGTCTTTTCCGCTGTCATTATCTTTATCATTATTACCGGGTCGTTGTGGATCATGTGGAATCTCAATCATCAGATGATGTGAACAGGGCTTTGGCCTTTCTGTTATTCCTGTCTGCCTCATTGTGGGGGGCTATATATGGACATAAAAAAAATACGGAAGGAAAAGATAAACCGACTTGTGGTGTATGAAATTATGCAATGGATTGATGAGCATCTGGAGGAGCCGCTGAAGGTTGAGGATGTTTCTGCAAAAGCTGGTTATTCAAAATGGCATTTTCAACGGATGTTCAAGGAGGTGGCAGGAATAAGTCTAGGGAAATATATAAAGCTTGAAAAACTAAGACGTGCTTATTTTTTACTGGAGAATACGGATATACCCGTCATAGAGGTGTGCTTTATGCTCGGGTTTACCAGTCAGCAGGTATTTACCCGAGCGATGAGAAATGAAATGCATCATACACCAGGGGCTGTCAGAAGGAATAAACCTGTTCTGAAAAAGAGTTCTGGTATAAAGCGTGATGAGTTATAACCCTCTGTGAATATCATACCCCTCATTGTTTTGTTCTAAAATTACAGGGCGGATTTTAATACCAACTGACAAGGATAAATGGAAGGGGAAATACCATGAAGAAGATACAGAAAAATAACAACAGCATCTGCGTTGTCAGATGCTGTTGTTATCGTAATCCTGATTAGTTTTTTGCTGACTCAGGTAGCTTCATGACTGATATTTTTACTATATATATATGGGGGAACATAGTTTTCCCGGCACGTATAAAGATAATCAGACCACCACTGCATCATCGCTTTACGGGCTTCCAGATGTTCAGCTTTGTGGATATAAGCTATCCGCACGCTGTTGCGTTCCTGATGACTCATTTGGCGTTCAACAGCATCCTTCGACCAGAGTCCGGATTCCATTAAGGCGCTGCATGCCATTGCCCGAAAGCCATGGCCGCAAATGTCCATTTTTGTGTCATAGCCCATCAGTCGCAGTGCCTTGTTGACTGTATTTTCACACATTGGCCTGTAAGGGTTATGGTCACCGGGGAACACTAGTTCCAGATGACCTGAGATTTCCTCTACTTGTTTCAGGATAACGATGGCTTGCCGGGATAATGGAACAATGTGGGGCGTGCGCATTTTGGCTCCGCGTCCGGAATAACGAACACCGGGAAGAGCTTCGCGGGTAGCGGGGATGGTCCAGATACAGTTCCTGAAATCAAACTCGCTCCATCGGGCGAAACGCAGTTCACTGGAACGGATAAACAGGTGAAGGGTCAGAAGGACCGCTTGACGGGTTAACCCTCGTCCCTGCTGATAACCATCAATGCGCCCCAGCAATTCCGGCAGGCGTTCCAGCGGCAGGGCGGGGTAGTGGCGCTTAACGGGGGGCGCTGTCACGCCGTCAAGGTTTGCCGCCGGGTTGCTGTCAATGAATCCCTGATGAACCGCATGACGCATGATGTTACAGAGGTGCTGCCGCGTGCGGGACGCGACTTCCAGCAGACCTTTTTTCTCAATGCTTTTCAGCAGGTCAATGAAATGACGGGGTTTAAGTTCCGTGACGGACAGATGTCCGATAACCGGAAAAATATGATTGTGCATGCTGGCAAGCAGACGGTCAGCGGTATTCTGCGACCATTTTTTATTGCTTTTATGCCACGCCAGCGCCACTGTCTTAAAGACCTTTTCCGGTGAGCGGGCGGCTCTTTCGGCTATACGTTGCTGAGCGGGGTTAATGTTCTGCGCCAGCAACTTGCGGATACCGTCTCGTTGTTGCCGGGCGTCGGAAAGGGATACATCGGGATAAGCGCCTAAGCCAAGGCGGGATTCTTTACCGTTAATTCGATACTTAAGATACCAGAGACGTGAGCCGCCTGGATTGACCAAGAGGTATAGACCGTGTGAATCGGAGACTTTGAAGGATTTTTCAGAAGGTTTGAGACTGCGGATTTTCGTGTCGTTGAGAGACATATGGGGGTCACTCCATAATCGAACCAAACTGACCCCAAATCTGACCACCAAATTCTCCCGATGCGGAGGATAAAATCAAAATGCATCGGGAAGAGTTTTCACGCTAACCTGTTGAACCAACATCATATAATGATTCGCAAGGATGCATGAAAGCAGGAAATTGGCTCCTCTGACTGGACTCGAACCAGTGACATACGGATTAACAGTCCGCCGTTCTACCGACTGAACTACAGAGGAATCGTGTGAACGGGGCGCATATTAACGATGACCATCCCCCTTGTCAAAGCCTGAATCACCTGCGCTTGTTCGTTTGCTGACAATTTCAACAGTGTGCCTGTTTTTCCGGCATTGGCCGGCCGGGTGCACCGTTGCAGTGCATTTATACCCCTAATGGGGCATACCGCAATCCGCTTACCGAGCAACAAAATCGCAGTTTGCTATCAGTATCCCTTATTACGCGGCCTGCAGCGGCATTTGCGTCTGTGGTAAAAAGCTGGCAAGCAAATTGCAAAACCTTCTGTATCTAAACGGCCAGTGTTGGTACTGGTGTTCCTTACAGGAGGCAAAATGAACTTAAGACGACTGAAGTATTTCGTGAAAATCGTCGATATCGGCAGTCTGACCCAGGCCGCTGAAGTCTTGCACATCGCACAACCGGCGTTAAGCCAACAGGTTGCGACCCTGGAAGGCGAGCTGGACCAGCAGCTGTTGATCCGCACCAAGCGCGGCGTCACGCCGACCGAAGCGGGCAAGATCCTTTACACCCACGCTCGCACTATCCTGCGCCAGTGCGAGCAGGCGCAACTGGCGGTCAACAACGTCGGTCAGACGCTAAGCGGCCAGGTGTCAATCGGTCTGGCGCCGGGGACGGCGGCTTCGGCCATTACCATGCCGCTGCTGCAAACGGTGCGTAATGAGCTGCCGGAAGTGATGGTCTATTTGCAGGAAAGCAGCGGAACGATCCTCAACGACAAGCTTATCGACGGTCAGCTGGATATGGCCGTGCTCTACGAACGCTCGCCGGTCGCCGGGATCGTCAGCCAGCCGCTGCTGAAAGAAGATCTCTACCTGGTCGGCACCCGGGATTGTCCGGGGCAGAGCGTGGATTTGACGGCGGTTGCGGAGATGAATCTGTTCCTGCCGCGCGATTATAGCGCCGTCCGCGCGCGGGTCACCGAAGCTTTCACCCTGCGTCGCCTGTCGGCAAAAATTATCGGCGAAATTGAATCCATCACCACCCTGACGGCGGCCATTGCCAGCGGCATGGGCGTCACCGTACTCCCGGAATCCGCCGCCCGTTCGCTGTGCGGCGCGGCTAATGGTTGGATGGCGCGCATCAGCACGCCGTCAATGAGCCTGTCGCTGTCGCTTAATATGTCGGCTCGCGGCAGCCTATCTCCGCAGGCGCAGGCGGTGAAGGAAATTTTGATGTCGCTGGTGAGTCGCCCGTCGCTGGAAAACCGTGAATTATTGTTAGTCAGTTAGGCTATATTCCTGGATGGAATAAGTTGCTGGTTTTTATTATTTGTTAGCAGGGACAACAGACTTTAACAATAGCGCCTATGTTATGTCTGATAGCCCGGAGGAAAGGGTGAACTTCCAGCAACTCAAAATTATTCGTGAAGCGGCCCGTCAGGATTACAACCTGACGGAAGTCGCCAATATGCTCTATACATCGCAATCGGGCGTCAGCCGCCATATTCGTGAACTGGAAGAAGAACTGGGGATCGAAATCTTTATCCGCCGCGGCAAACGTCTGCTGGGGATGACGGAGCCGGGCAAAGCGTTACTGCTGATTGCCGAGCGTATTCTTAATGAAGCCAGCAACGTTCGCCGCCTGGCTGACCTGTTTACTAACGATGCCTCCGGCGTCTTAACCATCGCCACCACCCATACCCAGGCGCGCTATAGCCTGCCGCCGGTGATTAAAGCCTTCCGTGAACTCTTTTCCGACGTGCGTCTTGAGTTAGTTCAGGGGACGCCGCAGGAAATTGAAGCGCTGCTGCACAACGGCGGCGCGGATATTGGTATCGCCAGCGAGCGTCTGAGCAACGATCCGACGCTGGTGGCTTTTCCCTGGTTCCGCTGGCACCACAGCCTGCTGGTCCCCAAAGATCACCCGCTGACCCAGGTGACGCCGTTAACCCTCGATGCCATCGCCCGCTGGCCGCTCATTACCTATCGTCAGGGAATTACCGGCCGCTCGCGTATTGACGAAGCCTTTAACCGTAAAGGACTGATGCCGGATATCGTATTAAGCGCTCAGGACTCCGACGTCATCAAAACTTACGTCGAACTGGGACTGGGAGTTGGGCTGGTAGCGGAACAGTCAGGCGACGCGCGCGAGTCTGATACCTTTACGCGTCTCGATACCCGCCATTTGTTTGACGCCAATACCGTCTGGCTGGGCCTGAAGCGCGGGCAGCTGCAGCGAAACTACGTCTGGCGCTTTATTGAACTGTGCAACGCTGGGCTGTCGCTGGAGGAAATTAAACGCCAGGCGATGGAGCCGGAAGAAGCGGCGATTGATTATCAGATTTAGCAGGATGATAAATCAGATATGAGATAGCAAACGAAGCTATAATTTATTCACGATTATCGCCACAAAGGAAGGGAAATTGTGCGGCGTGTGAAACTGCTTTGTTCTCTTATTATGATCCTCACCAGCCAGAGCGCTCTGGCGGTGAGCTACCCGTTGCCGCCGGAAGGAAGCCGCCTGGTGGGCAGTCCGCTGACCATCACTATTCCGCAACATAATACCCAGCCGCTGGAGGCCTTCGCCGCTCAGTACGGCCAGGGTCTGAGCAACATGCTTGAGGCCAACCCCGGCGTCGACGTATACCTGCCGAAATCGGGTTCCACGCTGGTGGTGCCGCAGCAGCTTATTCTGCCCGCCACGGTACGCCAGGGCATTGTGATCAACGTTGCAGAAATGC
Source organism: Klebsiella grimontii (assembly GCF_900200035.1). Taxonomy (GTDB): domain Bacteria; phylum Pseudomonadota; class Gammaproteobacteria; order Enterobacterales; family Enterobacteriaceae; genus Klebsiella; species Klebsiella grimontii. The sequence continues at coordinate 277,729 of NZ_FZTC01000020.1, read as the reverse complement.
GTCTCTACTACTATCCACCTGAAGGCACAACCGTTGATGTTCTGCCGATTGGCATTGGTCAGGCAGGACGCGAAACCCCGCGTAACTGGGTCACCGCTGTGGAGCGTAAGCAAGAGGCGCCAACCTGGACGCCAACCGCCAATACCCGTCGTGAATACGCCAGTCGGGGCGAAAGCCTGCCCGCGTTTGTGCCGGCCGGGCCGGATAACCCAATGGGGCTGTATGCGATTTACATCGGCAGGCTCTACGCGATTCATGGCACCAACGCCAATTTCGGTATCGGCCTGCGCGTGAGCCAGGGCTGCATCCGCCTGCGTAACGACGATATCAAATACCTCTTTGATACCGTTCCGGTCGGAACGCGCGTGCAAATCATCGATCAGCCGGTGAAATATACCGTCGAGCCGGACGGCAGCCGCTGGGTTGAAGTCCACGAACCGTTGTCGCGCAACCGCGCGGAGTATGAATCGGACCGTAAGGTGCCGCTCCCGGTCACGCCGGCGCTTCAGGCCTTTGTGAAGGGGGAGGACGTGGATGTGAATCGCGCGGAGCAAGCGCTTGAACGCCGCTCCGGTATGCCGGTGGCGATTGGGCATTCAGCTATGCCGGCAGGTAGCGGATTTTAATCTTTTCCGCCACGCTGAACGGTTTCTGCGCGCCCGCGGGTGCCGGGCGCTATTGGTCGTCGTGGAGATTCATGTTGGGTATTTAGCTTCATCTCCTTGAGCTTAACCAAAGGGATGTTTTTTAAATGCGCTATGGGCTTCATATAATTCAGCAGCGGATTGAATATGATTAAAGTCTCCCGCATGAACCACGTGGGGGATCATCGACTGAATAAATGTCCAGATTACCGTACTCGTTACTGCCACCTGATCGGGGACCGCGGCCGCCGGACGGTTTTCCAGCAGGGTATTCCACTCCCTGCAGGCCGCCAGCAGCTGAATCGTGATGCGCTCTATCCACGGATTATGCTGCTTTTCCGCCGGGCGCAGGTTGTGTTCATACACGTTCTGCACCGCCTTTTCACCCGCGGCGAGAATAAAGCCCAGCGTTTGCAGATCGCTTGCCTGCGCCAGTGGATCGACCGGCAGCAGCTTGCGCGCCGGGGAGGCCTGGCCTTCAAAATAGGCCAGTATCAGCGACGAGTCCATCAGGCGAATTCCGTTATCCAGCAAAAGCGTCGGCGCTTTTACCGCGGGATTGATGCGGGAAAACGCGTCAAAGCTGCTGAATACCGACAGCGGGTGACTTTCAAACTCGACGCCGTAGAGTTCAAGAGAAATCGCCACGCGCCTGACATAAGGCGAATCCATCATGCCGATAAGTTTAATCATGATTCCTGTTTTCCTGTCTCTGTGAAATGACGCAACTCAATTCATTAATACGAATGGGGACTCAGTAGCGGCGGGTTAACGCTTCATCACCGGTGGTGAACAGACATTACAATAAATTGTGCATAGCGAATATCATCGGTATCTAACGGATCGGGTTAGTATTACTGACAGGTTGTTGGTCACGTATATTGAGTTAAGCTGCGGGAGTGAAGCATGTCGGATTTTCCACCTATTGCCAGTTTACGTAGTTTTGAAGCCGTGGCCCGGCTTGGCAGCGTGACGCTGGCGGCAAAAGAACTTCACGTTACGCATTCAGCCATCAGCCAGCAGATTAAAGTGCTGGAGGAGATGGTCGGCTTAAAGCTGTTTATCCGTCACGGTCGCGGCGTGCAGATTAATGAAGACGGGCGGCTCTATGCCTTACAGGTCCGCGAGGCGTTGCATCATATCGCTGATGCCACCCGGCTGGTGCAGGTCAAACCGAGAAGGCAGGAGCTGACGCTGGCGATGGTACCCTCCTTTGGTAGTCACTGGTTAGTGCCGCGACTGGAGCGGTTTCGGGCGACATATCCCCATATCTCGCTGCGCATACAGGCGAGTCTGGCGATCGCCAACATGCAGCAGGAAGGGATTGATATGGCGATCCGAATGGGCAAAGGCGACTGGGACGGAATGGAAAGCCATTATCTTTTCGCCGATGAGCTTATCGTCGTGGCCGCGCCATCCTATAACGACGGCGCGCTTCCCCGAACACCATCAGAGATAGCGAAGAGTAAAATTATCTTCTCGATGGAGTCGTGGAAAACATGGTGCGTTAATGCGGGACTTGAAAGAGAGATTGTGCCCGGCGGTTTGTGCATCAACGACTCGAACCTGGTTCTGGAGGCCGTCCGGCTTGGTAAAGGTATCGCGCTGGAACGCCGCTCGTTAGTCCAGAAGGCGCTCTGCAGAGGCGAACTGGTCCAGCTTACGCCTTTCACCGCCCCATATCCGTGGCCTTACTGGCTGGTGTCGCCACAGGCCGCTGAACAGAAAACCGAAGCCGTTCTGTTTAAGGCCTGGCTTGATGAGGAGGTTGCTGCATGGGGTCAACAAACTGACGCGCTGGAAAAGAAACATCCGCGAGACGGAAACCGTCGCTCCCGCCCGGAGGCGGGATACCCTGAGAACATTCATAACATGGGTGATGTCGATGAATAAAAATATTCTCCAGCAATAGAATTTGAAAAGGCGAGTGAAAATAATCTGGCTTAAAAACCGACCTTATAACGCGCTTTTGTCTTGTCGATACGCCTGATGCCTCTTCGGTTTTGTCGTCCGGTCGCCATCTCGCGCCATTAACGCTGCCCGGTTCCGTTTTACCGGCGCAGCGCGGGCGCTAAATACCGCTAAACCAGTTATAGCCCTGATCCTCCCAGTAGCCGCCGGGGTTGGTATCGCTGACGAAAATGGCGGCGATATGCTTGGCGTTTTTGAACCCCAGCTTGGTCGGCACCCGCAGTCGTAGCGGAAAACCATACTCCGCCGGCAGCGACTTACCGGCAAAATCCAGCGCCAGAATGGTTTGCGGGTGCAGCGCGGTGGCCATATCAATACTGGAATAATAGCGATCCGCGCACTTAAAGCCGACATAGCGCGCGTTGAGGTCGGCGCCGACATGTTGCAGGAATAGCTTTAGCGGTACGCCGCCCCATTGACCAATTGCGCTCCAGCCTTCAATGCAGATCAGCCGGGTGATCTGGCTCTGTTGCGGCAGACGCTGTAGCTGTTCCAGCGTCCACGGCGCTTTTTTCTCCACCTTACCGGAGACTTCCAGACGATAGTCGAACAGATCGACTTCCGGCGCGTTATATTGCGGATAAAAAGCGTTAAACGGAAAGGGGTGGGTAATTTGGTCCGGACGGTAAGTCTGGGCCAGGCGCTGGCCGCTGAACAGCCAGGACTGGACCCGATCGTTCCAGCGCGACATAGCCCACAGCACTTTGTCGACTTGATCGCCATCCTGCATGTTGCATCCGGTCAGCATCGCCACGCCTCCCAGCGTCAGCCCGGATCGCAGGAGTAATCGGCGCTGCACATTTACCAGCTGTTTTTTCTGATCCGGCTCGAGCGCGGGCGCCCGGCGGGTTGGCGCTTTACCCTTCATGTTTGCCTCCTGACAGCATGGCCCACAGGGTGGAAGGTACGATTAACACCATCAGCACATGGATAACGACGAACAGTCCGATGCCCGCCATGGCGCAGAAGTGGACATAGCGCGCGACAGGAAAACCGCCAAACAGCGCCACCAGCCAGTAGAGCTGTACCGGTTTCCAGATAGCCAGCCCGGAGAGCACCAGCAGCAGGCCGAGCGCCATAACGCCGAGGTACATAAGCTTTTGAATCGCATTGTAATGGCCGAGGCGGTGGTTCAGCCGCAGCGTTAAGGTCAGCCAGATATCCTGCCGGAGCGCGGCCAGACGTAGCGGCAGCAGGTCGCGGCGTAGATGGCCGCTGAACAGACTCCACAGCAGGTAGCAAACAGCGTTAACGACCAGCAGCCACATGACCGCCAGGTGCCAGCCAATCGCGCCGCCCAGCCAGCCGCCCAGGGTGAGGGAGGGCGGAAAGCGGAAGTCGAACAGCGGCGAAGCGTTGTAGATTTCCCAGCCGCTCATGAACATACCGATCATGGCGACCAGATTCACCCAGTGGGTGAGCCTGACCGGCCAGCGATGTACTGGCCGCGACGCGTTGGTTTTCATGCACGTCTCCTGGATTACATCGGCGGTACGGTGCCGTCTTTTCCGGCGGAAATGCGGGTGGCGACGCGTTCGCCTTTATCGTTAGTGGCGGAGAACAGCACGATATGCGTACCGGGCTTCAGCAGGCCGCGATCGCCGGGATTGATGGTCACTACCGGCGTATCGTCAGGGACGATGACGTTTTTTTGCCGATCGCCGTATTTAACGGTTAGCGTGCGGCCGTTGGCGTTTACCAGCTTGCCGATGGTGCCGTTGGTCATGGTGTTGATTTTACCGTCCGCGGACTCCCACGGAGAATGCCCTTCGCCCGTGCCGCGGAGGCTGGCGGCAAACACGTGTACTTCCAGCGCCTTCAGGCTACCGTCGGCCTGGGGGACCGCTGCGGTGCCGATAAAGCTGTCCGGCTTGATATCGTCGATCGAACCTTTGGCGACGCTAAAAACCTGCGTTTTGTCGTTGAGCTTTACGTCGACCTTTTCCCCTTGACGGTTGCTGATTTGCAGAGCGGTATCCGAGACCTGATCGATGGTGCCGCGCAGCGGCGTGATAGCTTTAGCCGGCGTCTGCGCCGCAGTGGCTATGCCGCTGCAGAGCATCAGGGTAGACAACAGTAAACCGGCAATACGATGGCGTGTATGCATGACATTCTCCTGTGATGGTTTGCCGGTTAAGCATGGCCAGGGGATCGGGACAACACCATGTCCGTTTGATGACATTAATGTCATCAAGCCGCGGCGCAGAAACTGTTAATCTGTCCGCAGACGTGAAGAGGTGGTAAGCATGCGCATATTAGTGGTGGAAGATGATATCGGGACCGGTAATTACCTGAAAAAGGGGTTAACGGAGGCCGGATACGGCGTTGATTTGGCGCGCGACGGTACCGACGGCTTATTTCGGGCGCTGGAGTATGGTTACGATGCGATAGTGCTCGACGTCATGCTGCCCGGGCTTGACGGCTGGCAGATTATTGATGTTTTACGCAAGAAAAGCGATGTGCCGATACTGTTTCTTACCGCCCGCGACGAGGTGCAGGACCGTATTCATGGCCTGGAGCTGGGGGCGGACGATTACCTGGTCAAACCTTTCTCCTTTACCGAACTGGTGCTCAGGTTGCGTACGCTGTTGCGCCGCGGAACCGTACGGGAATCCGATCGCTATGAAATTGCCGACCTGCATATTGATGTGCTGCGGCGCAGAGCCACCCGTCAGGACACCGTGATACCGCTGACCAACAAAGAGTTTATGCTGCTGCATCTGCTGGTCCGGCGTGAAGGAGAGGTGCTGTCGCGCACCATGATCGCCTCGCAGGTATGGGATATGAATTTCGACAGCGACACCAACGTGGTGGATGTGGCGATCAAACGCCTGCGCGCCAAAATCGACCGGCCGTTCGATATCAAACTTATTCATACCGTCCGCGGCATCGGCTACGTTTGCGAGGTTCGTTGATGAACGTGCTGGCTCGCCGTTGGCAGGCGACATCGCTGACGTTGCGAAGCGCCGTTCTGTTTGCCCTGGTTGCAGCGCTGGTGGTCAGCGCCGCTGGCGGATACTTATATCACGCCATGCGTCAGGAGATGATTCACCGTAGCGATCTGCAGGTGACCGGGCGCATAGAATATTACCGAAACGTACTCAGTAAACGCTTTCCGCTGGAGCGGCTGGTGGCGAACACCGGGATGTTCGAAAACATGTTGGGCAACGAGCAGGACGTTTTAATCTTTCGTATTCCGGGACAGGCGCCGTTAATTAATGTGAATCCTGCCAGGGTTCAATTACCGTCGGTGACGCCGACGCCGGCGGATCGTCCGCAGCGCCTGAATGAGGTACAGAGCGGAATGACCGGGCAGGGGGTTCCGCTGCGTGTGGCGTCGGGGCTGGTGACGCTGGAAGATGGCAGGGTACTGCAAATTTCTGTCGCGCATGTGATGGTAAATGAACAGAAAATGCTGGCGCGCTACCTGTGGCGCGTCATCGCGGCGGTGGCGGTGGCCTTTCTGGCGATTGCGCTGCTGGGCTACTGGGTGTTGCGTCGCGAGCTGCGGCCATTAAGGCGTATGGCCGCAGAGGCGGCGATCATCACGCCCAGTACGCTGGCGACTCGCCTGAGCGAACAGGACGCGCCGCAGGAACTGCAGCAGCTGATTGTCTCCTTCAACGCCATGCTCGACAGGCTCAACGAAGGCTATCAGCGCCTGACGCGGTTTTCCGCCGATCTGGCCCACGAGATCCGCACACCGATAGGGGCGCTAATGGGCCAGTGTCAGGTGGCGCTGTATCAGCCTCGCAGCGTGGAGGAGTATGAAACGTTGCTCTCCAGCAACATGGAGGAGTTGGAACGCATTTCACGCATGGTGGAAAATATTCTGTTTCTGGCGCGCGCCAGCCATGCGCAGTCGGTGCTGAACTGCCGGGAACTGGATATTGCTCAGGAGCTACAGCGTGTCGCGGATTATTTCGAGGGGCTGGCGGAGGAGCGCGATATTCAGCTGATTTGCGAAGGCGAAGGGCAGCTGTGGGCCGATGCGATGCTGTTCCAGAGGGCGTTAAGCAATCTGGTGGCCAACGCGGTTCGCTATGCCGATGAAGCGAGCCAAATCATCTTACGAGCCGGCATGGAAGAAAACCGACAGGTCATCCAGGTGATTAATCAGGGCCCGCCGATTGCGCAGGTACATCTGGAAAAGCTGTTTGAGCGTTTCTATCGCGCAGACGCCGCGCGCAGTAGCCATGCCAGCGGGCTGGGATTGTCGATCGTACGCGCAATTATGACTCTGCACGGCGGTGAGGCTCGCGCTCAGTGCCTGTCGCAGCAGCCGGGCGCGCAAATCGTTTTCAGCCTGATTTTCCCGAAACGCTCAGCGTAGCGGTAAACAAAAATCCCGCTTAGTTTCCATAAGCGGGCTTCTTAAATATGGCTCCTCTGACTGGGAGCGCCTTTGCCATTAACGGGCTGATTGAAAAGCTACATCCCGAAATTAGGGTTGTCGAGACTCTCTGAGTTGCAGGCGGGAGACCGAGAGAACGCCAGTGACGCGCGACAGCTCAGCATGCACTGTGCCAATACCTGAACGGCTTTTTCGGGACAGGTCGTAAAACGGTGAATCCCTTGCATGTTATTCACTGAAATAGCCGAATGCGTCTTCAGCTTTGCAGTAACGACGCATGAATCTCGTGTCCCATCTCTCCATAATCAATTTTATAGGTTTACACCTATATAGCATTTGACCTATATTGATTTGGAGGTCCCGTGTGGATGATTAAAACAACGGATACGTTTGAGCGCTGGTTTACCTCGTTCAACGATACCGATAGGGCCAGCGTGCTTGCAGCGTTGTTGGTCCTGCGAGAAAAGGGGCCGGGTTTGTCCAGACCTAATGCCGATACGCTGAGAGGCTCCCGCTACAGCAACATGAAAGAGTTGCGTATTCAGAGCCGGGGCGAGCCGATACGGGCATTTTTCGCTTTTGACCCGGCCCGTACCGGCATTGTGCTTTGTGCCGGTAATAAGGTTGGCAATGAAAAACGTTTTTACGATGAGATGCTCCCTGTTGCTGAGCGGGAATTCACGAACTGGCTGAAGACATTCAAAGAGAAGGAGTAACGCGATGGGCAGAACGTTGGAACAGCTGATGGCGGATGAAAAACCGGAAGTCGTGGCTGACGCCCGGGCTATGGCGGCGGACATCCTGCTCAACATTCACCTTGCAGAACTGCGTGAGAAAGTACAGAAAACGCAGGTCGAGATGGCGCAGGCGCTGGGCATCAGGCAACCTACCGTTGCAGGCATGGAAAAACCAGGCCGTGACCTGAAGCTTTCCACGCTTAAACGCTACGTTGAAGCCACCGGCGGCAAGCTACGTCTTGATGTTGAGTTGCCGGATGGTTCTCACTACGGATTTGAACTGTAAACCGTGAGCGGTTGAGCAGCGGAACGGTCAGCATGAAAAGCTCGACAAGGTGGCCTTCACGCTTTTGCTGATGCCCCTCCGGCGCAGCCCGGATACGGAAGCTGCACCGCATTTCGTTTATCCAATCCGCGGTAATTCTTTGAACCACCAAAACAGTTTTCTATTATCGGCCTTCTTTGTTACGCACTAAGCTCCCGCCGTTCTGAAAACGCTGGAACTGTCGACGGACAGCGAAGTCGGCATGACCATTAATAATGGCTGCCTGATTATTGAACCCCAGAAACGGCCCCATTATTCGCTTGAGGAACTGCTGGCGCAGTGCGATCCGCACGCCGAAATGAGCGAAGAGGATCGGGAATGGATTGATGCGCCTGCGGTGGGCAAGGAGATCCTGTAAATGGACAGAGGAGAAATCTGGCTCGTTTCACTGGATCCGATTGCAGGCTACGAGCAAAGCGGAAAACGTCCCGTGCTTATCGTATCGAAGGCATCGTTTAACAAGCTGACCCGGCTACCCGTTGTTGTTCCCATCACCAGCGGCGGAAACTTTGCTCGCACGGCAGGTTTCACCAGTTTCACTGGCAGGGGCAGGGACAAAAACGATTGGCGTTATTCGCTGCGACCAGCCCAGAACCATTGATATGGCTGCCCGGAATGGCATGCGGCTGGAAAGCATACCAGACGCTATGGTAAATGAAGTGCTTGCCAGGCTGGATGCTATTTTGAGTTAACGCCAGGATGCAGAAAAGCAAAAAGCCTGCTTCAAAAGCAGGCTTTTCAAATTTGGCTCCTCTGACTGGACTCGAACCAGTGACATACGGATTAACAGTCCGCCGTTCTACCGACTGAACTACAGAGGAATCGTTGTGGAGTCGTATCTTAGCGGCGAAAAAACTTTTGTCAAACATCTATTCGCCGTCCGTTGCTCAACTGGCGCATCCATCAACAAATTGTCGCCATTATCGACAATTTATCGGGAAAAATGCTTTGCAGGATTAGCTTTTCTCTATCATCATTTGAAATGTAGTTTCAACTTTTCTCACTAAGGTCTCCCTTGAACGTCACCGCCGCCTTACGCCAGTCCGTCGAACGCACGTCCTGGTTTAAAAAACGCAAGAGCTATCGCGTCCTTTACTGGCGTGAAATCAGCCCGCTTGCGGTCCCGATTTTGCTGGAAAACGCCTGCGTACTGCTGATGGGCGTGTTGAGTACTTTTTTGGTTAGCTGGCTCGGTAAAGAGGCCATGGCGGGCGTTGGCCTGGCCGATAGCTTCAACATGGTGATTATGTCCTTTTTTGCCGCCATCGACCTCGGTACGACCGTGGTGGTGGCGTTTAGCCTGGGCAAACGTGACCGGCGGCGGGCAAGGGCGGCAGCGCGCCAGTCGCTGGCGATAATGACCCTGTTTTCGATTATTCTCGCAGCCGTTATCCATGCTTTTGGGGCGGAAATTATCAATTTTGTCGCCGGCGATGCGACAGAAGAGGTGAAAGGCCTGGCGCTCACCTACCTTGAACTGACGGTATTGAGCTACCCGGCGGCGGCAATCGCCCTGATCGGCAGCGGTGCGCTACGCGGCGCCGGAACCACTAAAATTCCGCTGTTGATCAACGGCGGGATGAATATCCTCAACATTATCATCAGCAGCATCCTGATTTACGGCATTTTCTCGTGGCCCGGTATGGGGTTCGTCGGCGCCGGTCTTGGATTGACAATTGCCCGCTACATTGGTGCGGTGGCCACGATTTGGGTGCTAATGATCGGTTTTAACCCGGCGCTGCGCATTTCGCTGAAGAGCTATTTTAAGCCGTTTAACTTCGCCATTATCTGGGAAGTGATGGGTATCGGTATTCCCGCCAGCATTGAATCGGTCTTGTTCAACGGCGGCAAGCTGCTGACGCAAATGTTTGTCGCTGGGATGGGCACTAACGTGATTGCCGGCAACTTTATCGCCTTCTCGGTTGCCGCGCTGATCAACCTGCCGGGGAACGCCCTCGGTTCAGCATCGACCATTATCACCGGCCGACGTCTCGGAAAAGGGCAGATCGGCCAGGCAGAGCGTCAGGCGTGGCATGTCTTCTGGCTGTCGACCATCATTTTGACGGTGATTGCCTGGGGAACCGCGCCGCTTGCCGGTCTGATCGCCTCGTTCTATACCAGTGAAGAAGATGTCAAAGTGGTGGTAAAAGAGCTGCTGTGGCTGAACGCCTTCTTTATGCCGATCTGGGCAATGGCCTGGACGCTGCCGTGCGCCTTTAAAGGGGCGCGTGACGTGCGCTACACCATGTGGGTCTCAATGCTTGGCATGTGGGGCTGCCGCGTGGTGGCGGGCTATACGCTGGGGATTGTACTGGGGATGGGGGTTATCGGCGTTTGGCTCGGGATGGTGCTTGACTGGGCGGTGCGCGGCGTTCTGTTTTACTGCCGAATGGTCAGCGGGCGCTGGCTGTGGAAGTATCCGCGAACGAAAGCGCAGAGGGAAGAGACCAGTGCGCCGGCCAAAGAGAGCTAATTTCACAGAGCGAAGCGGGACTTTTCGCCCAAAGTGGAGAATTATTCGGCAAACGGTTTGAAATGTGAAAACAGCCTTTGACAAGGTGGGGCGCCATCGATAATATGCGCCCCGTTCACACGATTCCTCTGTAGTTCAGTCGGTAGAACGGCGGACTGTTAATCCGTATGTCACTGGTTCGAGTCCAGTCAGAGGAGCCAAATTTAAGAAGCCCGCTTAAGGAAACTTAAGCGGGCTTTTTGCTTTCTATTCCATAGACACGATGGCGGCAACGTCGGGGCACAGAAGAACATACCCTGCGTACCATCAGGTTTTTAAAACCAGGATACAATTAGGGAAATTAGCCCGATCGCGACTGTCCAGAAAAAAAACGTTGCTAATAAAATAAACAGGCGGATATTCCCTATGGTTAATTTCATAAAGCTGTCTTCCCTACTTTTACGAAAATAGTCCATTGCCGATCGCGATAGATAAGCATATCCATGGTTGCTTACCGTCGACATGCGCAATTTAACTCTGGTAATGTAGTAACAAGATATTTGTTGCAAATAACCTGTCGCTATTAAAGGATGATTCCAGGGGGAGAGTAACGCCCATAGGTAACTCTTTGATTATTTTGATCTCTCAATGGCGCTGTCTATCTTGTACCGCTTTTTGGTTGCTTGTGAATTTATGTAATTAATTTAATAGGTTACGAGACCCCATTCAAGTGTTAATCAAGCCACAGTGGGACGTTTTATGATCATGTGACAAATGTTGTTAATATGTTAATGGTGTGTTTTTTTAATCGATGCAGTTATTTTTTTAATCTCGGCAGTTTAGCAATAATATTTCTCGGATAGGCGGTATGGCCATTTTCGGAGGAATTTTTACCATTAAAGAAAATAAAAACTTTATTGTATTACGGCAGAAGAGTGGTTATTGGCTCTCTGGCCGAACGATTCTCCTTCGCTAACGCTTAGTCCGGAGGGCATAAATATTTCACGCCACCCGGACTGAGTTTATTCTGCGCGTATGATATCAGCGCTTAGCGGAACGGCGGTTCGTTGAAGGTTCTCAGCTTGCGCGAATGCATGTGGTCGCCTTCGGCGCGCAACAGGTCAATCGCCCGGATACCAATCTGCAAATGTTCGGAGATAGCCCCTTCATAGAAGCGGTTCGCCTGGCCCGGCAGCTTAATTTCGCCGTGCAGCGGTTTATCGGAGACGCACAGCAGGGTGCCGTAGGGGACGCGGAAGCGATAGCCCTGGGCGGCAATGGTCGCGCTTTCCATATCGATAGCCACCGCGCGGCTGAGGTTAAAACGCAGCGCCGAGGCCGAGTAGCGCAGCTCCCAGTTACGATCGTCGGTGGTGACCACCGTTCCGGTACGCAGCCGCTGTTTCACTTCTTCACCGGGCATGCCGCTGACCTGCTTCGTGGCGTCGTAGAGCGCGCGCTGAACTTCGGCAATGCTCGGAATCGGGATATCCGGCGGCAGCACCGCATCCAGCACATGGTCGTCGCGCAGATAGGCGTGGGCCAGCACGTAGTCGCCGATATTCTGGCTTTCACGCAGGCCGCCGCAGTGGCCAATCATCAGCCAGACGTCCGGACGCAGCACCGCCAGATGGTCGCAGATATTTTTGGCATTCGCCGGACCGACGCCAATATTAATCAGCGTGATCCCCTGGCCGTCTTTGGTGATCAGGTGCCAGGCGGGCATCTGGTGCTTTTTCCACGCCAGATCGGAAATCGCCTCTTCCGGCGCCTCCGTGTCCGCCGTTATCCAGATTCCGCCCGCGCAGGAGAGGGCTATATAGGGACTCTCGGGATCGAGAATTTGGCTACAGCCCCAGCGCACGAACTCATCGACGTAGCGGGTGTAGTTGGTAAACAGCATATACGGCTGGAAATGATCAACCGGCGTGCCGGTATAGTGACGCAGGCGCGCCAGCGAGAAATCGACGCGGCGGGCGTCGAAGTGCGAAAGCGGATAGTATTCCGTCGAATGAAACAGGCCATCGGCGGTTTCATCGCCAATTTGCGACAGCTCGGTGGTGGGGAAAAAACGCGTCAGGCCGGCGCTCATTGAACGATCGAGCGTAAGCTCTGAGCCATCAATGACGTACGGATAGGGGATCTCATGCTGCGATAGCCCGACGGTAATCGCGGCATCGTAATCCTGATACAGCATGGTGAGCTGTTCCAGCAGATAGGCGCGAAACAGTTTAGGGTTAGTAATAGTGGTGGTATAGCAACCGCTATGGGTAAAACGACCCCAGGCCCGGGTTTTTAACGCTTTATGTTCCGCTCCGTCCCACGATACCGACAGCTGCGGGTAAACGAACAGCCCTTCCGCACGGGCGCTATTCTCGGGGAGGATATTATGGTGAATATAGTCGCCGATGGCTTTACGCAGCGCATTGACCGATTTTTCATAGAGCGCTTCGAGTTGCGTAAGCGCCTGTTCTGGGGTCAGCCTGGCGGCTTTCTGGTTCATGACTTACTCCTTGTTTCTGCTCTGCTGACGTTTTGCTTAGTATGTCACAGGCTGAACCAGGCGTAGGACAATTTCACCCGCTGAGTTGAGAAAGTACTGAGATTAGAACCGGTTGATGCCAAGGTACGTCGCTTAATGCGCGGTGATATTCACGATGGCGCCCCAGCGTTCAGCGCTAAAATGCGTAGCGTTGAGCACTTTAATCGTGATCGACTTATCGCCGTTGATGCAGTACAACGCGTTAGCCAACGGCGTGAGCTTATCGCCTTCCTGTAAACGTCGGCCGCAGGGCGTGAGTTCGGCAATGATCGTTAACTGGCCGCTTTGCAGAACCGCGTGGGTAGGTGTAGACGTCGAGTTCTCGTGTAGTTTATTAATCCACCATTCCATTTGTTTATTCCTGACCTGTTACACTCCGGCGATAATTCATGTTTGCTTCTCATCTGACAATAAGAACAGGCGGTTGGTTTAGTCTATGTTTAATAAGTGAATCGCAGGATCGGATCCGCTTTGAGTATTACCCACGCCCTCGCAGCTAAAGAGATAATTCGGACAGAAATATGGCAATGATGCGTTTTACCCGCCTGCTGAATAAGTCGGGCTTAAGAATGGTCTCGGTGGTGAAAAAAGCCATTATTGGGCTGCTGGTGGTCGTGATCGTCTTTTTTATTGGCCGTATTTACGAGTCGCAGCGCGGCCCGGCGCTGCACCGCTGGCATACCTGGACGGCGAATGAAATGACCGCCAGCGAGATTGACCACGCCACTTTTGCTGAATACCAGACGCGGGAAGCGGCGATCTTTCGCGATATGAAAAGCAAAATTACCGACACGCTGAGCGACGATGAAAAAACAGCCATTAACCGCTTTTACGCGCAAAGCCTGGTCTATCCGGATAAGTTTCATCCCGACTGGAACCGCTCCTTTATTCTGCTGCCGCAGGGCAAACCGCGCGGCGCGGCGGTGCTGCTCCACGGCCTGACGGATTCGCCCTACAGCGTGCATTATCTGGCGCAGCGCTATCAGCAGCAGGGATTTGTCGCCGTCGCGCCGCGGCTGCCCGGACATGGGACCGCCCCCGGCGCGCTCACCGGGGTGGATCGCGAAGAGTGGATAGCGACAACCCGGCTTGCGGTGCGCGAAGCGACGCGGCTGGCGGGGGATGACGCGCCGCTGCACGTGGTTGGTTACTCCAACGGCGGGGCGCTGGCGCTGAAGTACGCCCTCGATAGCCTTGAGGATAAATCGCTGCGCCGGCCGCAGCAGGTCATCCTGCTGTCGCCGATGATTGGCGTGACCGCATTTGCCCGTTTCGCCGGGCTGGCCGGTTTACCCTCTGTGTTTCCGGCCTTCGCCCGCGCGGCGTGGCTGAACATCGTGCCGGAATTTAACCCCTATAAATACAATTCGTTCCCGGTGAAGGCGGCAAGGCAGTCGTGGCTATTGTCGCAGGCGCTGCAGCAGCAAATCGTGCAGGAAGCACAGAGTAAGCGGCTTTCTGAACTGGCGCCGGTGTTAACTTTCCAGTCGGTGATGGATTCCACGGTCAGCACCCGGGCGGTGGTGGATTCGCTCTATCGCTATCTGCCGGATAACGGTAGCGAACTGGTGATTTTCGATATTAACCAGGCGGCGAATTTGCGCGCGCTATTCCGCCCGTCGCTCTATTCGGCGGTCAATACGTTATTGCCGCCGGCGCCGCGGCCCTACGGCACCACGGTGATTACCAACGCCGCGCCCGACACCTATGAGACGGTAGCCCGCACCACGCTTGCTGGAACGCGAAGCGAAACCGTGACGCCGCTGCATATCGCCTGGCCGCAGGATATGTACTCCCTGTCGCACGTGGCGGTGCCGTTCCCGCTGAGCGATTCGCTCTATGGCCGGGAACCGGCGGAGAAAAATCGCTACGGGATCAGCATCGGGACGATCTCGTTGCGCGGAGAAACCGCTACGCTGAGCGTCGGGCTGGATACGCTGATGCGCGTCACGTCCAACCCGTTTTTCCCGTGGATGATGGTGAGAATTAACCATCATATCGCCTGTAGCGATCGGGCTGATATCGCTGCCTGTCTCCGTCCTGAGTCGGCGGCGTCAGAATAGCGTAAGGTGCATCACGGTACGGATGGCGATCCCGGCGATTGCGCCGGTCGCGGCGAAGCGGAACAGGCGTACGAAGCGCGAGCTGACGCCCAGAAAGATGCCGATGCCGGGGAGGTCGAAGGTCTGCACCAACAGGCCTGCCGAGGCGTTGATCTGGCTTACGGTTACTTTACCCTGCTGAACGAGCTCGGAGACCACGCCGAAGTAGGCCGTACCGCCGGCCACGCATTTGACCAGCGCCGGCAGCACGAAGTTAACCGGGATATTCAGCCACAGCAGCAGCGGCATCAGCAGGCGCTGGAGCATCTCAATCAGGCCCGCCGCCTGCATAAAACCGACGATAGCCAGCGACAGGATCAGCATGGGCACCGCGCCGAGGGCCAGGCGAATGGCGTCGGCGCCGGCGCTGTTGATAACGGCGATTATGCCCTGGCTATTTTGTTCGGCCTCAGGCAGCGCTTCGGCCCGCGCGTTTTCAACCATTGACAGCCTGCGGCCGGTGATATGCCAGGTGACCGCGGCGGCGCACAGTCCGCCGACAATCGAGATAACGATAGAGGCCAGCCAGTGCAGGCCGAAGGGCGTTAACGGATAAAACACGTTGCCTTGACCCATGGCGAAAAGCATCGCCAGCGTGGCGGCCATCTGCCGGTCCGAAGCGCCGCGTTTATCCATAATCGCGAGGGTCGCCAGCGGGGCGGCGAAGCTGACAAAATTCATCTGAATCAGGGCAAACGCGCTCATCCCGGTTAAGCCGAACGGCTTAAGCAGCGGGGCGAGCCAGCGAACGATAACGTCCAGTACCCCGCGTACCTCGAGATATTTCATCACGATGAGCATGACGACCATGATTGGCAACAGCGTATAAAGCGCCACATCGACGGACGTTTTCCCCGCCGACATAATAATGCTGATGAAGTCCATCTATTTCTCAATCACTACGGACAGAAAGGATAATTAGCGCCATCATAATCCCAGCGGCAAGGAATTGAAATCGCCGTGGCGGTTCTCACTGTCCTGAAATGGGCGCTTAACTGGACTTGCAATTAGCCCCTGGCCGGTGCAGAAAATTTGTCTGTCGATATTTGCAAAGCCTGTTTTTTGTTCCCAAACTGAATGAACACCGGGCGACTTTCTTTAAGGATAAAACTATGCAACGTTGTCTGCGGGTAGCGTGGGGAATTGTGTTTATTTTCACCTTTTCAGTACAGGCTGAAACTAAAATATACGGCGAGCAGCGCGTCAGCGGCTGGTGGAACTGGCTAAAAAACGATGTCTCGCAGACCTGGAATGAGCCGCAAAACTACGACCTTTATCTGCCGTTTCTCAGCTGGCACAACCGCTTTATGTACGATAAAGAAAAGACCGATAACTATAATGAAATGCCGTGGGGCGGAGGATTTGGCGTGTCCAGATATAACCAGGAGGGGAACTGGAGTTCGCTCTATGCCATGATGTTCAAGGATTCGCACAACGAGTGGCAGCCGATTATCGGCTACGGCTGGGAGAAGGGCTGGTATCTTGATAGCCGCCGCGATTTTCGCCTTGGCCTTGGCGTCACCGCCGGCATCACCGCCCGCGATGACTTCGCCAACTACGTGCCGCTGCCGATTATTTTGCCGCTTTTCTCCGCCAGCTATCGTCGTCTGAGCGTGCAGTTCACCTATATTCCCGGCACCTATAACAACGGTAACGTGCTGTTCGCGTGGCTACGCTACGGTTTTTAGCCATGCGCGGGCGGCGGCTGGCGCCTTACCCGACCGACAAAATGAGCCCCAACCAGAACCTGAATCCTTTCCCAGGGCCCGGTAAGGCGGCGTCCACGCGGCCAGGAATCACAGATCGTCAAATCGTAATCACTTTTTTGATTAGCGAATTGGACAGCGCCAGCATCGAAATCAGCACCGAAGTAATAAACGTGAGGACAATCAGCATTAACTTTGTCCCCAGCGAGTTAATCGGGATAAATGCGGTGAGCAGGTGAAAAACGGAGTAGTGGAGAATATAAACGCCGGTCATCGTTTTGCTAATGGTGGCGAGAAGGGTCTCTTTAAACTCGCTGTTTTTACGAAAACGCACGCCGTTGGCCGCAATAACCAGCGCAACAACCAGAATATAAATTTGTGAACCGGTCAGAATGAACGCATTTCTGTCGGCCTTAAACAGGGCGAAAAAGAAATGCCGCTCGTAAAACCAGGTGAAAAGATAAATAAACGGAATGGCGATCATCGCGCCTTTGACCACTTTTTCACGCCTGAGCCAGTCGGCGACCAGCGGGTCGCTGAACAGCTGACCGGTCAGATAAAATAGCAGCCAGGTCCACAGGCGGTACTGCGGCGCCAGGCTTAGCGCATGAATATCAGGATACAGCGCTGAGAGAAGATCGTAACCATACGAGAGCAGCAGCAGGGAGAACACCGTGGCAAAGAACGCTGTGCGCCTTTGGCTGAGCCACTCGATAACCGGGTGAAAGGTGTAAATGACGATAAACGCAAACACAAACCATGGCTGGATAAGATAGCCGCGCTGGTAGGGTTCCCAGAGGTAGTACACCGTCATCCAGAACAGAAAGACGATCACCACGCTCTTGATTTTGCCCAACTGCCATTGTGAATCGTGGCGAGACTGCGAATCCAGATAGCCCGCCACCACAAAAAACAGCGGCGTGGCGATAGTCGAAATAAACGTCAAAAACCCGAGGATCCAGTGATAGTCATAATCATAGCTATCCCAGGTGTTATAAATGGTGAAGAAAGTCACCGCCGTCATGCATCCCAGCGTTTTAATAATATTTAACCCGGTACTATTCATGGTTGTCGCTTCATGTCCTTATTGTGGAAACAGGCGTAGATTACCGGCAGAACCAGCAGCGTCAGAATAGTAGCAAAACCCAGACCAAACATGATAACAACCGCCATGCTCTGGAAGAAAACGTCCAGTAATAGCGGCGCCAGGCCGAGCACGGTGGTAAACGCCGTCAGCAGGATCGGGCGCAGACGCGACGTGGCGGCATAGATAATGGCCTCCTGTTGTCCTTTCTCCTGCTTCTGCTGTTCAATCTCTTCTACCAGCACGATGCCGTTACGGATCAGCATGCCGCTCAGGCTCAGCAAGCCGATTAACGCCATAAAGCCAAAGGGGATGCCGGTAAGCAAGAAGCCTGGCGTTACGCCAATCAGCGCCAGCGGTACGGTCAGCCAGATAGCCACCGCGTTTTTTAGCGAACTGAACATCAGCACGGTAATCACAAACATCACCAGGTAGCCCAGCGGCAGGGTAGTGAACAGACCCTGCTGCGCCTCGCTGGAGTTCTCCGCATCGCCGCCCCACTCGATACTGTAGCCGTGCGGCAACGCGATAGCATCAATCTGCGGCTTCACGCGGGACAGGATATCCCCCGACGTCTGGTTACTCAGCGGATCGGGATCGGTCTGCACCGTCAGCACGCGGCTGCGGTCGCGGCGCAGGATTAGCGGATCTTCCCATTCGAGGTGAAAGCCGCTGACCACGTTACTGAGCGGAATATACTGCTGGCGGCTCTGGCTCCAGACCAGCACGTTATTCAGGTGATTCGCGTCCTGGCGCTCAGCGGCCGGGGGGCGGACGACCACCGGCAGCAGGTCGGCTCCCTCGCGGTACAAGCCCGCGCGGCTGCCGGAGAAGTTCATTTCCAGCGCGTTATCAATGTCCTGTTTATCTACCCCCAGCTCGCGGCCAAGCGCGGTGGAGTACTGCGGGCGGATAACTTTGCTGCGGTTTTGCCAGTCGTTCCGCACGCCATCGGTAGCCGGATCTGCGGAGAGAATATCGCCAACCTGGCTGGCGAGCAGGCGCAGGCGGTCTGGGTCCGGACCTTTAATCCGCACCTCAATGGCGCTGTCGCCGGAAGGGCCGAACATCACGCGTTTCGTGCTGGCGTTGACCTGCGGGTAGTTGCGCGCAATATAGCGATCAACATGCTGCGTCAGCGCGTTAATATTGCGCTGGTCGTCCATACGCACCATGATCTGCGCATAGTTGCTGTACTGCCGCTGACCGCTGTAGGTGAGGATAAACCGCATGCTGCCCTGACCGACGGTGGCCACGGTGGTGACCACCCCGGGCTGGCCGTTAATGGTGGTCTCAATATCGCTGGTCATCTTTTCGGTGGTCGCGATATCGGTACCGTACGGGAGCCAGAGATCGACAAAGAAAATCGGCGTATTTGACGAGGGGAAAAAGTTTTGCCGCACCGATCCGAACCCCCAGATAGCGGCGGCCAATAGCGCCGCCATGATGGTCAGGGTGAGGGTTTTGCGCAGCAGAAGGGCTTGCAGAGCCTGCTGATACAGGCGGTAAAAGCGCCCGCCGTACGGGTTGGCGTTGGCCTGCGCTACCGGCTGCGATTGATTTTTAAATAGCCACCATTTAATCAGCACCGGGGTAATGGTCAGCGCCGAGAACCAGCTCAGCATGAGCGAAATCAGCAGCACCTGGAACAGCGATTTACAGTATTCTCCGGTCGAGTCCTGCGACAGGCCAATCGGCGCAAAGGCGAGAATGGCAATTACCGTGGCCCCCAGCAGCGGCAGCGCCGAACGGCGGATCACATAATTTATCGCCGTAAGCAGCGTAGACCCCTGCTGGCGGGCGATCAGCACCCCTTCGACGATGACGATGGCGTTATCGACCAGCATACTGAGGGCGATAATCAGCGCCCCCAGCGAAATGCGCTGCAGCTCGATGCCCCACAAATACATGATCAGCAGCGTGCCGAGCACGTTGAGCGCCAGCGACAGGGCGATAATAATGCCGCTGCGCACGCCCATAAAGATCAGCAGGACCCCAACGACAATCGCCAGCGCCATCAGGAAGTTAGTGATAAAACCGTTGACCGAGTGAGCGACTTCCGCCGCCTGATCGTAGAACAGGTCAATGCTGATCCCGGCCGGTTTTTCCGCCGACATCTGCTCCAGCTTGCTCTCCAGCGCGCGGCCAACATCAATCACGTTAACCCCGGGAATAAACGATACCCCCATGGTGACTGCCTGGCGGCCGTTGGCATGGTAGATGCTGGCGGGCGTTTCGCTCAGCCCGCGCGATAGCGTGGCGATATCGCGCAGCCGCGTCGCCGTTCCCGAACCGTGCGGGCTGATTAACAGGTCGCCGAGCTCATCGAGGTTGGCAAATTCCCCCGTCGGGTGCAGGCGGATCGACTCGCTGCCGGATTTAATCTCGCCGGCGTTAGATACCACATTCAACCGGCTGAGGATAGCCGCCAGCTGGTTGAGCGTGATGCCGCGGGCGGCCATTTTCGCCAGCGAGATATCGATGTTGATTTGCTGAGGGATCGCCCCGCCAATGGCGACTTTGCCGACGCCGGGAACCAGCACCAGTTCGCGGCGCAGCTGTTCGGCGTAGCGAACCAGTTCAGGATTGGTAAAGCTATCGCCGGAGATAGCAAAGAAGAAGCCAAAGACATCGCCAAAATCATCATTTACAAACGGGGAGGCGACGCCGGGAGGAAATTGACGGGCGGCGTCGCCCACCCGGCGGCGCAGTTCATCCCAGATTTGCGGCAGCTCGCTGGAGTGGTAGTGCGAGGCGATATTGACGGTGATTTGCGACAGGCCGTTGGAGGAGATCGAACTGACGTTGTCGAGATACGGCAGCTGCTGCAGCGCGTTTTCGAGCGGCAGGGTGACTTCTTCTTCAACCTGCTGTGCCGACGCGCCGGGATAATGGGTGATCACCACGGCGGTTTTGATGGTAAACGCCGGGTCTTCCAGACGGCCAATATTCAGCAGGGCGAAGATCCCCCCGATGCCCAGCAGCAAAATAGTCAGCCAGACGCGGATCGGGTTGTTAATAAACTGGCGGGAGATATCCATTACAAACCTCGTTCACGCGTCCAGATACGAACCGGCTGTTGCGCATGCAATTCGCTGACGCCTGCCGCCACTACACGCTCGCCGACGCTGAGCCCTTCGGTGATCACCACGCCCTGAGAGGTGACCTGACCAACGCCGACTTGTCTCTCTTCCAGCTTAAGCTGGTCGCCGCTGCCCTGAACGACCCAGACGTGGGGATCATTGCGCGGGCGATTATCCGGGTTAAACACCGCTTCGACCGGCACCACCACCGCATTTTTACCGGCGCTGGCGGGCAGGTTCGCCAGGTTGATTGTCACCGTTCCGCTCACGCCTCCCACCGCTGGAAAGTCGGCCGGTCGCGGCATGGTCAGGATGATTTGCCAGGTGAGCGTGCTGCTGTCGCTGCTGCCGGTGTGCTCTTTATATTCGGCGGTAAACTGGCGGTCCGGCATGGCGTTAATTTTGACGACCGGACGATACTGCGCGTTGCGAATATCGAGCGCGGTAAAGAGATTTTCCGGAACGCTAAACACCACGTCGAGCAGATCGGTTCGCGTCAGGGTCACAATCGGCTGCCCGGCGGCAACCACCTGATGGTTACGTACCGGGACGTAAGCGGCAACGCCGCTGAACGGGGCGGTCAACGTCATTTGCGACAGCTCTTCGCGGGCGATTTTCAGCGCGGCGTTGGCCGCGTCGCGGTTGGCCCGCTGGATATCCATTTCCGCCTTTGAAATCGCCTGGCGACCGGCCAGCGTCTGGAAACGATCGAACTGCCGCTGGGCGAGGGTGGCGGCAGTCTGCCGTTCATTCACGCGCTGCTGCGCTTCCCGTGCGCTGAGGCGGGCAAGGGGCTGCCCCTGAGTAATAGCGGCCCCCTGACGTACATCAAGCGATTCAATCTGCCCGCCGCGTTTAAAAGATAAATCGGTGGAATCCCCGGACTCAATGCGGGCGGGGAATACGCGCTGCTGTGAATCACCGATGGCAACCACCTCGGCGACTTTGACCATCCGCGGCAGCGGGGTAATTTGAGGTGCTTTCCGATCGCAAGCCGTTGTTATTAAAATAACAAGCGGAATGAGAGAAAAATAACGATTCACTGTATTCCCCTCGGAGTTAAAGGCTATGTTTTACATATTGTTCACAATCGCTGATTTTATTCAGCGAGTGCCGAGACAACGAAATAGGTAATTAACCCGGTAGCCGTACAGGCGATTATTGCCAGGGCAATAAACAGGCTCAGGCGAAACAGACTGTAACCGAACATCGTTCCTCCTTTAGCTTAAATAGCTGGCTAAGTAAATTCTTATCTTAATAATTGTTGTGGGGCGCCAGAAAGCGAGCAAGCCACTGATAATGAGGATAGTCGTAGTAAAACGGAAATGTTAAAAAGAGCAAAAATTATGGCGATGTCGACGATTTTACCGGGTTTGTAGTCGAATTGTCTGGCTGTGCCTGGCTCTGTGATATTTTTCAATATATTAATTGGCTGCTTAATAATGTTAACCGTGGTGTGCTACGTTTAATTATAGCCACGCGTCTAACAGATTTTGTTCTTGAGATTGCCTCCTCAGCACCATTGCCTGGGCTGTTTTCACCACCTTTTTTTATAGGTAATAAAAGGATTGTCTCTATGTATAAAAATATCCTCGTGCCGGTTGATGTGTTTGAAATCGGTCTTGCCGACAAGGCCTTATCCCATGCCCGATTCCTTGCGCAAAGCTCTGCCGGAAAGATTCATCTCCTGCACGTCATTCCCGCTTTTTCCCCGGTGCTGACGCGCGGTTTTATTTCCGATGCACGGAAAATGGAAGACTATCTGGTTAATACATCTAAAGAAAAGCTGGACGAGCTCAGTAAAAAACTCTCGCTGGCGGAAAACGAAATCCAGATTCACATACGCAGCGGCAACATTCGCGATGAAGTGACCAAACTGGCCGATGAGCTGAAGGCGGATGTGGTGATCGTCGGTTCGCGCAATCCCAATATTCAGACCCATCTGCTGGGGTCGGAGGCGGCAGGTATTGTTCGTTATGCCCATGTTCCGGTTTTTGTGGTGCGTTGAGGACGGCCTGAGGCTGTCCTGATTTCCGTTACAGGAGTGAGGAGATAACTATGAGTACAGAAAAACCGGGCGGCCCGTTTTATCAGCTCTCCGTAGAAGAAACGCTGACCAGCACCAACAGCACCCCGGAAGGCATCAGCGGCGCCGAGGCATCGGCGCGCTTGCAGCAATATGGTGAAAATGCGCTGCCACAAAAAGCCGGAAAGCCGGCGTGGCTGCGCTTTCTGGCGCATTTTAATGATGTGTTGATTTACGTCCTGCTGGCGGCGGCGCTGCTGACGGCGGTCATGGGCCACTGGGTAGATACCCTGGTAATTCTGGGCGTGGCGGTGATTAACGCGCTGATCGGCCATATCCAGGAGAGCAACGCGGAAAAATCGCTCCAGAGCATTCGCAATATGCTCTCCAGCGAGGCAGTGGTGATTCGTCAGGGTAATCATGAAACGATTCCGACCACCGCTCTGGTTCCCGGCGATATCGTGGTGATCCGCGCAGGCGATCGTATTCCCGCCGACCTGCGGGTGATCGAAGCGCATAATCTGCGGGTGGAAGAGGCGATTCTGACCGGTGAATCGACGGTGGTGGAGAAAAGCACCGAGGCGCTCAGCGGTGAACTGCCGCTTGGCGATCGGACGAACCTGCTGTTTTCCGGCACTACGGTGAGTTCGGGCGGCGGAAAAGGCCTGGTGGTGGCGACCGGCGGCGATACCGAGCTGGGCCACATTAACCAGATGATGTCGGATATCGAAAAGCACCGTACGCCGCTGCTGGTGCAGATGGATAAGCTCGGCAAAGCCATCTTTATCATCATTCTGGTGATGATGGCCGCGTTATTTGTCTTCAGCCTGCTGTTCCGCGATATGCCGGTTTCTGAACTGATGCTGTCGTTGATTAGCCTCGCGGTGGCGTCGGTGCCGGAAGGGCTACCGGCGATTATCTCGATTATCCTCTCGCTCGGCGTACAAACCATGGCCCGGCAGAAGGCGATTATCCGCAAGCTGCCGACCGTGGAAACCCTCGGCGCGATGACGGTGATCTGCTCGGATAAAACCGGGACGCTGACCATGAACGAGATGACGGTCAAGGCCGTTATCACCGCCGATAAGGTTTATCGGGTAGAAGGCGACAGCTACGAGCCGGTAGGGAATATTCATCCGATCGATGAACCCGCCCCGATAACCGTTGCGCCGGGCACGCTGCTGGAACGCTATCTGCGCACCATCGACCTGTGTAATGACAGCCAGCTTATCAAAGATGAAAGCGGGCTGTGGAAAATTACCGGCGGCCCGACCGAAGGGGCGCTGAAGGTGCTGGCGGCGAAAGTCCCGCTCCCGGCGGTCAACACCGAGCTGCGCAGTAAAATACCTTTCGATTCACAGTACAAATATATGTCGACGCTGTACCGCATCGGCGATGAAGAGATGATTTTGATTACCGGCGCGCCCGATGTCCTGTTTCGCCTGTGCCAGCATCAGCAAACCGATCATGGCCTGGAGCCGCTCGACCAGCCTTACTGGGAAGCGAAAATCGAAGAGTACGCGCGGGAAGGGCTGCGGATGGTGGCGGCGGCGTGGAAACCGGCAGCCGACGGGCAAACGGAGCTTGGCCATCAGGATTTGCAGCAGGGTGTCATTCTGCTGGGGATCGCCGGGATGATGGATCCGCCGCGACCGGAGGCGACTACGGCGATCGGCGACTGCCTGCAGGCCGGGATCCGCGTGAAGATGATCACCGGCGACCACCCGCAAACCGCCATGAGTATCGGCAAGATGCTGGGGATCGGCAATGCGGAAAACGCCATTACCGGGCGCGAGCTGGAGGTGATGGACGATATTCAGCTTAGCGAAGCGGCGCAGAAATTTGATATTTTCGCGCGTACCAGCCCGGAAGATAAATTCCGCCTGGTCCAGGCGCTGCAAAGCAGGAAAGAGGTGGTCGGGATGACCGGCGATGGCGTGAACGACGCCCCGGCGCTGAAGCAGGCCGATGTCGGGATCGCCATGGGGATTAAGGGTACCGAAGTGACCAAGGAGGCCGCTGATATGGTGCTCACCGATGATAACTTCGCCACCATTGCCAGCGCCGTCAGAGAAGGGCGCCGGGTCTACGATAACCTGAAGAAAACCATCCTGTTTATCATGCCGACTAACCTGGCGCAGGGGCTGTTAATTATTATCGCGCTGCTGGCGGGGAATTTAATACCGCTGACGCCGGTGCTGATCCTGTGGATGAACATGGCGACCTCCGCCACGCTGTCGTTTGGCCTGGCGTTTGAAGCCGGTGAGAAGAACATCATGCGCCGTCCGCCGCGCGATCCTAAGCTGCACGTAATGGACGGCTTTGCTATCTGGCGGGTGATTTTTGTCGGTTCGATGATTGCCGTTAGCGCCTTTGTGCTTGAGGCCTGGCTGCAGCCGCGCGGCTATTCGCCTGAGTTTATTCGCACGGTGCTGTTGCAGACGCTGGTCACCGCCCAGTGGTTCTATATGCTTAACTGCCGGGTTGCGGATGGCTTCTCATTGAGTAAAGGGCTGCTGGCGAACCGCGGGATCTGGATTGTCAGCGGGGTGCTGCTGGTGCTGCAGCTGCTGATTATCTACGCGCCGTTTATGCAGATGCTGTTTGGTACCGAAGCGCTGCCGTTCCGCTACTGGGTGATCACCTTTATTATCGGTTTTGTCATGTTCCTTATTGTAGAGGTTGAGAAACCGCTGACCCGGAGATGGCGCACGGCCTGAACCTCACCCGGAGGCGCTGCTGCGCACCTGTCCTGGCTACCCGTACGATGATGATTGGATAGCCGGACAGGTGCAACGCGCCGCCCAGGGAATCCCCTCTTCGCTTGCAATTGAGATTGATATTGGCAATCATTATCATTAATGATGGCGTGCTGGAAAAATCAACCGATGTTAATCCGTAAGTTTTATTCTGCTTATCCGCCTAAAGGGCGGATTTGTATCGCCGCGCTGGTCTGCGCGTTCTACGGCATTAACGCTGACGCCAAACCGGATATGAGACCGTTAGGGCCGAATATCGCCGACCGCGGCTCAGCGTATTATCACTTCAACGTTGCTTATTTCGATTCGCTTGACGGCGAACGGCATTATAAGGTCTGGACCGCGATACCGAACGCGGCGCCGCCAGCAGAAGGGTATCCCATTCTCTACGCTCTGGATGGCAACGCGGTGATGGACCGGGTGTCCGACTCGCTGCTTGCGCAGCTTACGCAAAAAACGCCGCCCGTTATTGTGGCCGTGGGCTATCAAACGACATTGCCCTTTGATCAGAACGCCAGAGCCTATGACTACCGGCCGACCGTCAAGGAGAATTCTGCCGATAGCGGGCGGGACTCGCGCAAAAGCGGCGGTAGCGAGGCATTTCGCCAGCTATTACAGAATACTATCGTGGAAAACGTTGAGCGCGGGATGAAGATTGACCCGCGGCGACGGGCGATCTGGGGGCACTCCTACGGCGGATTATTTATTATTGATTCCTGGCTGGCGTCATCCCGCTTCCGGATCTATTTTTCTGCCAGTCCTTCCCTGGGACGAGGCAATGCCTCGTTGTTAGATAAGATGGCCGAGGCAAAAGCCGATGCGTTTAGCCAGAAGTCCCTGTACCT
Source organism: Klebsiella grimontii (assembly GCF_900200035.1). Taxonomy (GTDB): domain Bacteria; phylum Pseudomonadota; class Gammaproteobacteria; order Enterobacterales; family Enterobacteriaceae; genus Klebsiella; species Klebsiella grimontii. The sequence continues at coordinate 251,099 of NZ_FZTC01000020.1, read as the reverse complement.
GATGGAAGGGGCGGTTGCGACGCAGCGGGTCTCTTCCGCAGGGGCAGAAGAGACCCGGGGCAACGTCCTGCAGACGGTTTCTCTGCTCAAGAAAAAGGGCGTGGCGGTCAACTGGTGGCCTTATCCCGGGCTGTCTCACGGGGAGATGTTTAACGCCTCGTTGCAAAGCGCGCTGCTTGAGGTAGCAGACGGTACGCTTCGTCGGCGACCGGCTCCAGCCATTCGTTAGACGCCCCTTCGGCAGGGACGGCAACGGCAAGATGCGCAAACCAGCTATCGGCGGCCGCACCGTGCCAGTGTTTGACCCCCGCAGGAATATTCACCACATCCCCGGCGGTAAGCTCACGCGCCGGTTGATTCCACTCCTGATACCAGCCGCGTCCGCCGGTTACCAGCAGGATTTGTCCGCCTTTATGGTGGATATGCCAGTGGTTTCGACAGCCGGGCTCAAACACCACATTGCCGATATTGACGCCTTCCGTGGAGAGCATATTCAGGTAGCTGGTGCCCTGAAAATACTGCGCATAAGCCTCGTTTTTCTTCCCCTTGGGGAAGATACCGTTACCGTCAAATTGTTGGTTCATGGTGTCTCCACAGTTCAGTTTCGGGCTTCAAGCTAGCCATTACGGCTCACGGAACAAAGTGTAGAGAAGGTTCGATTAAATGATAAGATGCTCAAATATGAATACACTGGTGCACATAATTCACCAATGATGAGCAAAGAAAAACTTAACGATTTGCAGGCCTTTGCCACGGTGGCCCAGGAGCGAAGCTTCACCCGGGCCGCAGCCATCCTGGGCGTATCCCGTTCAGCGCTGAGCCATACGCTGCTCGGGCTGGAAGAGCGCCTCGGGGTGAGGTTATTAATCCGCACCACGCGCAGCGTTTCGCCAACCGATGCCGGGACCCGCCTGCTTGCGGTGCTTGCGCCGCGGCTGAATGAAATTGAGAGTGAACTGGCTTCACTGCGCGCTTCACGAGATAAACCCGCCGGAACGGTGCGTATTACCGCGAACGATCACGCCATCGTCACCGTGCTCTGGCCTCGCCTGCGGCCCTTGTTAAATCAACATCCGGATATCAATATCGAATTCAGCGTCGGGTATGAACTCACCGATATTGCCGCCCAACGCTTTGATGCCGGCGTGCGTATGGGCGATCAGGTGGATAAGGATATGATTGCGGTGCGCATAACGCCCGATGTGCAGATGGCGGTGGTCGCCGCCCCCGGCTATCTCTCCGGCAGGGCGACGGTAAAACGTCCTGAGGATCTGATGGCGCATAACTGCATTAATTTGCGTTTGCCCACCCACGGCGCGCTGTACGCCTGGGAGTTCGAAAAGGGGGACCAGAAAACCAGCGTTCGTGTCGAAGGACAAACCGTGTTCAACAATACCTTTCTGATGATGCAGGCCGCGCTGGACGGGGCAGGGATTGCCTATGTTCCCCGCGACTTAGCGGCGCAACATATTGCCACGCAAGCACTGGTGCCGCTGCTCGCCGAGTGGTGTCCTAATTTTCCGGGATATTACCTGTATTACCCGGGCCGACAGCATCTTCCGGCGGCGTTTACGCTGGTGGTTGACGCGCTGCGTTGGCACCGCAGGGAGTGATGTCGGCAGCGCTATGGTTGCGGGCTTCTTAAACTGACCGGGGTCGACGTTGCCAGTAACCGGCAAATAAATACGCTAAATCAGCATTCCCTCTGTCAAAACCATCAGAATGATCGCCAATCGACGCCGATGAGAGAATCTGGGGGCTGGGATGTCGTTACTTATAGTTGGAATTGGGGACATGCTGCTGCATCAATTCAACGATCCAATCAATAAAAACGCGCAGTTTGGCGTTGACATGGCGGTTCGGCGGAAACGCCAGGTGCAGAGGCATTGGACTGATACGCCATTGTGTAAATAACGGAATCAAAGAGCCAGCAGCCTGATGCGCTGCCGCCATATAGACCGGCAGCGCAATCACGCCTAACCCGGCTAAGCCAGCTTCGAGGTAAGCATTGCCGTCATCCACGGCAAGTACATAACTGCCCGTGATTTCAATATGTTCACTCTCACTGCGCAATACCAGAGGATCAATCTTGCTGGTGCGTGAGGATAAGAATCCCACTATGCGATGGTCGGTGTTTTCCAGCTCTCGCGGGTGCGCAGGGGCGCCAAGGCGTTTCACGTAACTGGGGGCGACGTAGACGCCGATTTGCAAATCGCCGACATGGCGTGCGATCAGGGACTGGTCGTTGATTTCGCCACCGCGCAGGACGCAATCCACGTTGTCGCCGATCAGATCCACCACCCGGTCACTCACGCCCATGTCGAACTGGATATCAGGGTAACGTGCGTGGAAAACCGGTAGCGCCGGCACCAGGATGAGGCGGGCCAGTGGACTGGGCACATCCACCCGTAGCCGTCCCCTGGGCGTCATCGCCGCACTGGACAGGCTGTTCTCAGCATCCTCCATGTCCGCCAACAGGCGAATGACGCGCTCGTAGTAGACCGCGCCATCGGGAGTCACACCGAGCCTGCGGGTGGTGCGATGGAGCAATTTGACGCGCAAGCGCGCTTCTAGCTGCTGAATGAGTTGCGTCACCGTGGTTTTGCTCATATGAAGCGTTTGGGCAGCCTTTGTGAAGCTACCTGCCTCCACCACGCGAGCAAAGGCGCGCATCGCATCGAAACGATCCATTCCTGGTCCTCATTTTCACCGATTGTTTGGATATTACAAACAATGATGGACAAAGTCGCTTGTTTATCCACCCGATCCTGCACCTGTAAAGTGTCTTTATATTCACCGGGCTGATTTTGCCCCATTACAAAGGTACAAACATGACAGCACGTGAAGCCGTTTTCCCCTCCGGTCGACAGGCTCTCTATGAGCGCAATCGCTATTCACCAGCCATCAAATCTAACGGTTTCTTGTTCGTTTCGGGGCAGGTTGGTAGCCGGGAGGATGGTTCGCCTGAGCCCGATCTAAAAGCGCAGGTCAGGCTGGCATTCAATAATCTTAATGCTGTTCTCGCGGCTGCGGGCTGCACGTTTGGTGACGTGGTTGACGTTACCCTCTTTGTCGTCGATCCCGAGACAAACCTCGACGCTATCTGGAGTATCCTGCCAGAATATTGGGGGGAAGCGCCTTACCCTACGTTGACCGGGATCGGCGTGACGTGGCTGTATGGATTCAAGTTTGAGATTAAGGTGATTGCCAGGCTGCCCTAAGCGTTACGGAGCCGTGTGGCAGCGGGCGATGGTGGTGACTGCCGAGCGGTCAGAGAGACGGAGGAATACTTGTGAAAGCAGCGGGTTATGACGTGCAAGGCGCTCCCGGCGTCCTGAAATATGTCGATATTCCCGATCCGGTCGCGGAACCTGACGACGTTCTGATTTCTGTCGAGACTATCTCAATTGAAGGGGGGATCTGATCAACCGCCGTTCAACGCCGCCTCCTTGTCCTTCATGGGTCGTCGGCTACGCGGCCGCGGGCAGTCTGACTGTCGATCTGTGGTCGCCAATGCAGTCTAACCAGACACTCATGGGGGTATTCATAGGACCCCTTTTTGAAAGGCACGGAGTTCGGACACGTGTGGACGACATGTTGCAGGCTGTAGCTGCAGGGCGCATCAGGGGTGTCATTGACCGCATCTTCCCCCAGGCTAACGCTGCCGCGGCCCATAAATTCGCTGAGACAGCGAAATCGCTTGGCCGCATCGTTATGAAACCATGAGGCGCGTTTGACCAGTATGAGCGAGTGGCGGTAAGACTGTCTTAGAAGAGTTTTGTAATGGTACTCAATTTCTGTTTTTGAGGCGTTAAGGGACATTTGGGGTACTCCGTCATCGAACCCAATTGATCCCAAAATTCTTCCGCTGTGGAGGAGGAAATGAAAATAAAAAAAGCCTGCTTCAAAAGCAGGCTTTTCAAATTTGGCTCCTCTGACTGGACTCGAACCAGTGACATACGGATTAACAGTCCGCCGTTCTACCGACTGAACTACAGAGGAATCGTGTGAACGAGGCGAATACTACTGGTCTCGTATTTTTGTGTCAACACCAAATTTAACTTGCTGATTCAAATGGCTAAATTTAGCGCAGGTCGTTGTTTTAGTGTACTACCGGGTTATCGCTATCATCTGGCGGGCTATTCTCACGTAATCTCTTCAGCGGATCCTGACGATAAAAAAGGCAGAAACGCTGCCAAAGCGCGGGAAAGCGGGGAGCAAATAGCTCTGGCGCGCTGAAGAAGTATTCAGAGAGCACGGCGAAACATTCGGCAGGGTCGGTGGCCGCATACGCATCGATACTCGCGGCGCTTTCACCGACCAGGTCTATCTCATCCTGAATATTGTTCATAGCGGCATGGAGATCGTGTTCCCAGCCCGCTACCTCACGCAGGGGGATGAAGGGTACGCCGCTTGCGCGATCGCCATTGCGGGTATCCAGCTTATGCGCCACTTCATGGACTATCAGATTGAAACCGGACGCATCGAAGGAGTCCTGAATATCCAGCCAGTTGAGTACAATCGGCCCCTGCTGCCAGCTTTGACCTGATTGTACGATTCGCTGGTTATGCACCAGGCCGATATCATCTTCCCATTCGTCATCGACGACGAACGGGGCAGGGTAGATAAGCACTTCGTGAAAACCATCTAACCATTCGATACCCAGCTCGAGAACCGGCAGGCAAAACAGTAGCGCGATACGAGCGCTGTGCAGGGGAGTAAGCTCGAGCCCCTGTAAGGCAACCAGACGCTTTTGTTGCAAAAAGCGGGAAGCCATCTGCACCAGCTGCTGCTGCTCATGTTCGGAGAGGTTGGCTAATACGGGAATGGCAAGCGCCTTTTCCCAGGGGATTTCCGCGTTGCCGGACTCTTCATCTGCTTTCCAGGGCCATTTAAATATCATATTGCTCGCAAAGTCGTCACTTGAACTGAATTAAAGAGACAGGAACTATTAAAATGCCAAAGAACCTGGCATTATAGCAACCTCAACAGCGGAGAGATGCCGGAGCGGCTGAACGGACCGGTCTCGAAAACCGGAGTAGGGGCAACTCTACCGGGGGTTCAAATCCCCCTCTCTCCGCCACTTTTCAACAAAATCAATCAGTCACAAAGCGCTTTTGATTTTGCCCTGCATGAATCCCTGCATTAAAATTTCTTTCTATCGCTCTGTTTTCTCGCCTCTAACGCTGTCTTTTTTACCATGTTGCCTCTTGTTGGGCATCCACTTTTATCCTCTTTAGCTCACAAGCTCACAAGCTCACACTCTTAACAATAACTTAGCCCGTCGCGCATCCCTGATAACAAAGCAGTTAACTGCCCTTGCTACACACGGATTCTGTAAGAGTATCTTAAAGAGAATGGATGATGGATGAAAAGGAGCGAACTCAGGAAAGCAGTAAAAGCATGGTTTGTTGTCGAGTGAGCGCTATGAGGCGATAGAGAAACTTATGACCCTGGCCGGAGCGGCCTTGATAAAAACTATCCCGCGCGGATCTGGCGCGGGATCATGTGCCTGTATGCGGGAATGATGAAAAGTTTCAATAGTGAGTGGTTGAACTCCTCATGGCATCGCCCGTTTTTATAATGATGCAATCAGTGGTGCATTGCTCCTTTGCCGTCAGAATAACATTCTCTGGAAGCCTGAAATGCATTGACTTGCTCATTAAGATTTGCTCCGCCATCCCCTTGATAGCCCAGGGGGCCGCAAGGGAAATATTGCCAAACTCGTCATAACGTTGTGTTTTAGTAAAGGCATTATAGGCGGGATCTTGAATGTCAAAAAGAACATCCCCTGTAAATGTTTTTCCCACCTTGTAGGAAAGCGCGCTTGCTAATGCGTTTAACTCCGATTTTTGTGGGATAATGAAACCATTAAAGATATTGTATGATGCGGCGATCATCGCGAATACCGTCAATATGGGTAGCGCTTTTTTTGCTATATTGAGTTTGCTTGTCAAGGCATCTACCCCAATAATTATAAGAGCGCATATGAAAAATTCCAGTGCTATCAGCGACCTATATGCAGCCCAGTTTTCCTTGACTAGTAAGTTTGGAGAGTAGGCACCAATCCCCATGATAATGAACATGAGAACTTTCATAGGCCCTGATTTACCTTTTATTATTGAAAGTAAACCTATTGCGCAAATTATTAATGAGAGAGTTGTGAATAAGGGGCCTGGGGTTATATTAAAGTTGTTGATGGCGTTAATCAATGGTTCTTTTATAAACCATTGTAATTTCTCAAGTGGATTATTAGTTAACTCGGCACGTGCAATTGAACTGCCATATAACCATACGGGTACAAATTTTGAAAACAGCAGACTGCCAAGCATGCCGATAAATAAAACGGCGCCACTGATTAAAACAATATTCATGGAAAATGGCTTGTCTTTTTTCAGGCAGTTATCAAGCATGACGAAAAATAAAAATGCCATCGCCGTTGGTTGATATATAGCAAATGCAAACCATAGAATAATGATGGATGCTGCAAATCTTATAATTGTCGTGTTCTTGTTTACGGGTTTTAATGTAGCGTAACTTGTTCCGGCAAGGAGTATAGAGAGTACAAACGGGAAACATGTCGCCCATGCACTATATACCTGTATTGCCGGCGTCAGGCCTATTAATAAAGGGAGGGTAATTGTTGTGATGTTACGCTCGAATATGTTTCTTTTTTCTATAAATAAAAAGAGGAAAAAGCAAAGCGCAAATACCGTTATTATGGTAAAAAATCTAAGATAGGCAAGGTCATTGATATTATGAACTAGCGTAAAGCCAAGTCGCCTGGCAACGGCATACAAGGGTCTGCCGGATTGCATATCCCATTGAAACGGAGAACCTTTCCCTGAAAAAACATCGGATAGTGTCGACCAATCGTCTGAAAATGCGTAACTAAATATAATAGTTGGGCTATAAACTAAGAAAATTGCTGCAAGGTAAAGCATGGCAATAACTTTTTTAGTGCAAGGAGACATCCGTTCGTCCTCAGTGTTCATTGCTCGCCTCTCATTTCGTGCTTTGCTACCTCTTCGATAAAATATTTTGGCCGATTTTTGGATTCCATATATATTTTCCCAACGTATTCGCCAATTATCCCCAAAGAAAGCATCTGGACACCGCCAAGGAAGAAAATCGCAATCATTACAGATGTCCAACCCGCAACGGTATTTCCCAAAATCTTCTCAATGAAGGCATAGATTGCAGCTAGTGAAGATAGAAGGCATGTGATAACCCCAGCGGCGGCGATCATACGTAACGGGGTAATTGTCAGAGATGTTATTCCTTCTAACGCCAGTGCTACCATCTTTTTCAAGGGGTATTTTGATTCGCCTGCAACCCTTTCATCTCTGCTATAATAAACACTGCTAGACTTATAACCCAACAGCGGAATTAGCCCTCTTAAATATAAATTTTGTTCTTTAAAATCCTTTAATGCTGTCAGTGCGGTACGGCTAAGAAGCCTAAAGTCCGCATGGTTAGGAACCTGATTGACACCGAGCCCTGACATCAGAGAATAGAATTTATTGGCTGTTGCCCTTTTGAATACTGAGTCACTACTCCTGTTGTCGCGTACGCCATAAACAATCTCAAACCCTTCATTATATTTGTCTATCATTTTCTCAATGCAACCTATATCATCCTGTAAGTCTGCATCGATACTTACGGTAACGTCCGTATCCGCGTTTGCCAACCCCGCCAGCAGGGCTATCTGATGGCCCCGGTTCCTTGATAATTTCAGGCCGCGGATGAATGACTTTTCCTGTGATGTGGATTTGATTTGTTCCCAGGTGTTGTCTTTACTGCCATCATCGACAAAGAGGATATAACTATTTCGAGCGATTTTTTCTTTTGCCAGGAGGTTTTTTAATATAGTGGTGAGCCCCTCCAGACAGTATGGGAAGGCGTCTTTTTCATTATAACAAGGAACAACGATTGCTAACGAAGGTATTTGACTCCTCGCGTTGTTTATATTAATTTCTTTCATTTCATTGACCAGTATTTGTTTAGAATAAAACCAGCTGTAGTGTAAATAATCATACCTACAACTTGTGCTGTATAGATAGCATTAGGTATGACGATGAAAAAAACTTTTATTGCTATTAAATTTAAAATATAACAAAAAGCGCATGTGGATACGAATTTGATAAACCTCAGAGGGCTCAATGTCTTTGAGAAAGTGAACTTCGCATTCATAACAAAACTGAAAATAATGCCAACGACATATCCTGTTGCGTTTGAAGGGTAGACTCCCATGCCGGCCTGCATCAGGCCAAATATAGCAACTGCCGTAATTGCTGTATTTGCCAGGCCAACGATAATGTACCTGACCGCTTCTCTGGATGTGTTTTTTTTCAAGGTATGATTAATCATTTATTGATTTACATCAATTTTTAAAGGGGCAGTTAAGAGACTGAATGCGCAATTGATATAAGCAATGAGCTCCTGGAATATAAGTATTTGACGCCAACTCGTGGTCTGTGTCAACCAGGGTTTTTATTACAGTAGACATATTCCTCTGTGGGTATTGTTTTACGCTTCTCCACCCGAGTTTGTTTGGACATGATTATGCCGAATGGCGAGGATATAAAAGCCGGAGAGCTATCGGAGGCGTGAGTTCTGGTGCGGCGATTACCAGGCAGCCCTGCGGTGTTTGTTAATTTGCTACTCTTCCTGCTTAGTCACCTCCTTGTAACTGAAATTTTCAGGACTGAATTTAGCATCAAATGATTTTCCGGCATGGGCATTCTTAAGGCTAAAGACTTGCAGGATCAATCACCACCTCCCCAGGAGGTGGTTTAGGGGTGACAACGAAAAAAGCCCGCATTAAGCGGGCTTTAGGTTAATGAGACAATCTTAGAACTGGTAGGTGATACCTACAGCGAACTGATCGTCAGTGGCTGCGCCACTTACCGCCGCGTCTTCATCATCGATCAGATTGAATTTGTATGCGGTGTAAACGTTGAAGTTTTTGTTGAAGTAGTACCAGGTACCCAATTCAACGTAGTTCATGATATCCGCATTGGTGTCTTCTTTGGCGCCAAGGTCTTTACCTTTCGCGTAGACATAGCCCAGGGACGGACGCAGGCCGAAATCAAATTGATATTGAACAACGGCTTCGATGTTCTGGGTGTGATTGGCAAAACTGCCAAAAGTCGTTTTCTCCAGCGGAGTCATGTTACGGGATTCGCCATACATGACTGATGCATACAGATTATTTGCATCGTATTTAGCCGCCAGGTTCCAGACTTCAGCTGTTTCGCCCCGCTTGTCCGCAGCTTGCTCATCAGTACGATCGGAGTTGCTGTAGGCGCCAACGAAACCGAAGCCGTCGATGTTGTAGTTAACGGAGAAACCGAAACCGTCGCCGTTTGATTTTTTCGCGGTGGTGTCGTTATTTTTACCCTGATACTGCAGAGCAAAGTTAAGGCCATCAACCATGCCGAAGAAGTCGGTATTACGGTAGGTTGCAACACCGTTGGTACGACCGGTCATGAAGTTGTCGGTGTAAACCAGGCCGTCGCCGCCCCACTCAACCAGCATATCGGTATAACCTGCCGCGTCATAAACCACGCCGTAGTTACGACCATAATCGAATGAACCGTAGTCGCTGAATTTCAGACCGGCGAATGCTAAACGGGTAGCGCTGCCCTGCTGACCTTCCGGTTTGTCCGCTTTGATGTTGTATTCAAACTGGCCATAACCGGTCAATTCGCTGCTAATCTGGGTTTCGCCTTTAATGCCGAAACGCGCATAGGAGGTATCGTCAGAATTGTTGTTGTCGCCATCATGGGTCATGATGTGTTCGCCAACCATTTTGCCGTAGAAATCCAGTTTGTTGCCGTTCTTATTATAGATTTCTGCTGCATTAGCCGCGCCAGCGACTAATAAAGCTGGAACCAGAATTGCCAGTACTTTTCTTTTCATTATATATTCCCTTTTAATCATAATTAATATGAATTGTGTCATTCCTTCCGGGGTGACTATTTGATACTAGCGATTAAGTTCATTTTTCTTTAAATTAAATATGTAACTAAATTATATCTAATATTACAAAATGTTTCCGCTATATTCATTATATTAAAATTATATTGTTTTGTGATAATTTATTTCCTGCATTTATGGCTTTTAATAACATGGACTTATGCTTCTTCGTTGATTGGATTTTGTTGTAGATAAGTTTCATGCATCCTATATGTTGTTATTTAATATTTATTTTACGAATAATTGTTTTGCACGTCTTTAAACGTAGGTTTATCTTTCAGAGGATGATCTGAGTAAGAGTAATGACTGGTGAAATGAGGATCGAAGGAGGGTGAGTGAAAAAGAGCCAGAAATTAAATGCCATTCATAAATTTGTATTATTTAAAAATGGAATAAATTCATTGAATATATAGCCGGCATTATGACAAAGAAGCTGGATGATGCACAAAAATGCATCGGGTAGAGAGATCTGCTGCCTTGCAAGAATTTTCGCTATATAATGTGATGGATATCACTATTTTTGACTGGCAAGTGATGTTGCTTGTTGAGTTCACGGAGAGCAAATGAATGGAAGATAAAGCGAAAAGAAGTCCTGGTGGGAAACTGGCGCTGTGGGCATTTTATGCTTTTTGTGGTTATTTCCTCTGGGCGATGGCGCGTTACTGGTGGGTTGTCGGGCAGATTCAAAGCGTGCCCGGCGCTACGATTGATGGCGAACTTGGTTCAACGGCAGGGAAATGGATTGGCGCTCTGTTGGGATTTCTGGTGTTAGGCATCGTGGGGGCCATTCTTGGCGCAATTGCCTGGTACACGCGCCCTAATGCGCAGATCTATGAACATCACGAATAAAGTTGCTATGCTCGTTGCTGGCCTGTTACCTAAGGAACGTGCATGGACCTTTTTCACTGGCAGCAACGATTTGAAACCTGGCTAACCGAACATCACGCGCAAGGGGATGCGGCTCATGATATTTCGCATTTCCGCCGGGTATGGGCTACAGCGCAGCGGTTGGCCGAAGATACAGATGCTGACCGTCTGGTGATCCTGACCGCCTGCTATTTTCATGACATCGTCAGCCTGGCGAAAAACCATCCTGAGCGTAGCCGCTCTTCTGCGATGGCGGCGGAAAAAACGCTGGCTATCCTCCAGTCAGCTTTTCCTGATTTCCCCGCTGAACGCTACGCGGCGGTTTTACACGCTATTGAAGCGCACAGTTTTAGCGCGGCGATTGCTCCGCGAAGCGAAGAAGCGAAAATCGTTCAGGACGCCGATCGACTCGAGGCGTTGGGGGCGATTGGCCTGGCGCGCGTTTTTGCCGTGTCCGGCGCGCTGAACAATATCTTGTTTGATGCCAGCGATCCCTTTGCCGACCGGCGGGAATTGAATGATAAAACCTACGCGCTGGATCACTTCCAGTGCAAGCTGTTGCGTTTACCGCAAACGATGCAGACTGAAAAGGGCCGGGCAATGGCGATACACAATGTGCGCTTTCTGGTGCAGTTTATGGCCAAGCTCAGCGCGGAGCTTCGTGGAGACCCGATGGCTATTGATGACGAGGTTTTGCAGCGCTTTAACCCACTCGCGTAAAACTGGCTGCGCTATTTATGGTAACCTCTGCAAAAATAGTCGGGCTGGTTGAGGTTATGGCGCAAAATTTATCCAAGGAAAATCCCCCGTCTTTGAAGGTTGAACATACCGGAGAAGATGCGCAGGCGCTATTGCGCCAGCTGATGGCGATATATGATGTCAAAACGCTGGTCGCGCAGCTGGTTGCCGTCGGCGAGCAGCACTGGAGCCCGGCTATACTGAAGCGCGTTGCGACGGTAACGCGCGCGGCAGGTCGTATAACTGCGCAGGAGCAGGCCCACCTGCGCACGCTCTTGCCGCAGCCGCCTGCGCATCATCCGCATTATGGATTCCGCTTCGTCGATCTGTTTGCCGGTATCGGCGGCATTCGTCATGGTTTCGAGGCGATTGGCGGGCAATGCGTGTTTACCAGTGAGTGGAATAAACATGCGGTGCGCACCTATAAAGCCAACTGGTACTGCGATCCTGAGCAGCATTGTTTCAATGAAGATATCCGTGACGTCACGTTGAGCCATCTCCCCGAGGTGAGCGATGAAGACGCGGCGCAGCACATTCGCCAGACAATCCCGCAGCATGATGTTCTGCTGGCCGGCTTTCCCTGCCAGCCTTTTTCGCTCGCCGGCGTATCGAAGAAGAATGCCCTTGGCCGCGCCCACGGCTTTGCCTGCGAAACGCAGGGGACGCTGTTCTTTGACGTAGTCAGGATTATCGCCGCCCGGCAGCCGCCGATATTTGTTCTGGAGAACGTCAAAAACCTGAAGAGCCACGATAAGGGGCGGACGTTTCGTATCATTATGCAGACGCTGGATGAGCTGGGTTATGAGGTTGCTGATGCGGCTCATACCGGAGCGGATGATCCGAAAGTGATCGACGGGCGTCATTTTTTACCTCAGCACCGGGAACGCATTGTGCTGGTGGGTTTTCGGCGCGACCTCAAGCTGCATGAGGGATTCACCCTGCGCGATATCGCCACTCTCTATCCCTCCGTTCGCCCAACTTTCGGCGAGCTGCTGGAACCCGTGGTTGACGACAAATTTATCCTCACCAGAGTGCTGTGGAAATATCTCTATCGCTATGCGCGCAAGCATCAGGAGCGAGGGAACGGTTTTGGCTACGGGCTCGTTGACCCCAAGAATCCGCGCAGCGTGGCGCGTACGCTGTCTGCCCGCTACTACAAAGATGGCGCGGAGATCCTTATCGATCGCGGTTGGGATCGGCCTTTAGGCGAAAAGTCTTTTGACGATGCGGAGAACCAGCTTCGGCGTCCGCGTCGGTTGACTCCCCGCGAGTGCGCGCGTCTGATGGGATTTGAAGCGCCGCAGGGATACCATTTTCGCATTCCGGTATCGGATACCCAGGCCTATCGCCAGTTTGGCAATTCGGTTGTCGTGCCGGTCTTTGCGGCGGTAGCGAAGCTGCTGGCACCGCGTATAGCAAGAGCGGTGGCTTGCCGTGAGCAAGAGATTGACCATGGCCGATGTCCACGATAAAGCCACCCGCAGTAAAAACATGCGCGCGATCGGCACCCGCGATACGGCGATTGAAAAACGGCTGGCAGGACTGCTGACGCGTGCAGGATTTTCCTTTACCGTGCAGGATGCCGCGCTGCCCGGCCGCCCGGATTTTGTGGTGGCCGAGTATCAGTGCGTTATCTTTACCCACGGCTGCTTCTGGCATCATCATAATTGCTACCTGTTTAAGGTCCCCGCGACGCGAACTGAGTTCTGGCTGGATAAAATAGCCAAAAACGTGGCGCGCGATCGCCGTGATATCGGCCTTCTGGCGGAGCAGGGATGGCGAGTGCTGGTGGTCTGGGAGTGCGCGCTGCGCGGGCGCCAGAAGCTCAGCGACGAAGCGCTGGGGGAACGGCTGGAGGAGTGGATCTGCGGCGGAGGGAACTGCGCGCAGATCGATACGCAAGGTATAGGTCTGTTAGACGTTACTTCTGCGCCTTACAGGAGGTGATGTCGCGGCGAGCCGGAAGCAGGTACTTGCCGAGCGTGACCAGAACGACGGCGAAGATGATGATTCCCAGCGCCAGCCACTCTACGGCGGATAAGCTTTCGCCGGCAAAACCGGTGCCCAACAGCACGGCGACCACCGGGTTAACGTAGGCGTAGCTGGTCGCCACGGCAGGTGTAACGTTGCGAATCAGATACATATAGGCGTTGATGGCGATAAGCGAACCAAAGATCGCCAGATAGGCGACGGCAAAAATGCCGGACCACGACGGCATTTGGGTTAATTTTTCTCCGGTTAGCGTGGAGGCGATCATCAGCACGACGCCTGCCGCCAGCATCTCAATGGCGCCCGCCATCATCCCCGTCGGTAGCTCGATTCGCGAGCCGTAGACGGAACCAAACGCCCAGCTCATTGAACCGATAAGTATTAGCAGCGCGCCCCAGGGGTTACCGTTCAGGTTGCCGCCGCTGTTGAGCAGTACGATCCCCGCGAGACCAATAGCGATACCCAGCCATTCAAGTTTGCGGGTCGCAATACCAAAAAAACGGCTAAAGCACAGGGTGAACAGCGGCACCGTCGCGACCATGACCGCCGCAATACCGGAAGGTACGTGCTGGTGCTCGGCGAGAGTGACAAAACCATTCCCCACGGCCAGCAGTAACACGCCAATCAGCGCCGCGTTGAGCAGAGGCTTTCGCGCAGGGAGCTTATGGCCGGTTGCCAGTAGCCAGGCGGTCAGCACCGCGCCCGCGGAAAGAAAGCGCACGCCAGCCATCATTAGCGGGGGCCAGCTGGCGACGCCGACGGCGATAGCGAAATAGGTGGAACCCCAGATGATATACAGCGCAAACAACGCCCCGATGAGCGGCAACAGCTGACGGGTAGACATACTTCCTCACGACGGTGCAGAGACAGAAAGGGGAGATATAGTAAACGTGAAAACTCGCGTGCTGGCGAGCGCTTTAATTCGCCTGCTATGGTTAAATTTTTGTTGACTATGGACACTGGTGGGCGAAAAAGCGCTTTTGCTTCATACTTCAGGAGGAACAACCATAAATGAAGGAATGCAATTTTGGCGGGAAGTAGTCTATTAACCTTATTGGATGATATTGCCACTTTACTCGATGATATTTCGGTCATGGGGAAACTGGCAGCAAAAAAAACGGCAGGCGTATTGGGAGACGATTTATCGCTTAATGCTCAACAGGTCACCGGCGTGCGGGCCAACCGCGAATTGCCGGTCGTTTGGGGCGTAGCCAAAGGCTCACTGATCAATAAAGTGATCCTGGTACCGCTGGCATTGTTGATCAGCGCTTTTATCCCGTGGGCGATTACCCCGCTGCTGATGCTGGGGGGGGCGTTTCTCTGCTTCGAAGGCGTCGAGAAGGTGCTGCACAGTCTGCAGGCCCGGAAGCATAAAGAGGATCCGCAGGTTCGCCGGCAGCGGCTTGAGGCCCTGGCGAGCCAGGACCCCATGGCTTTTGAACGGGATAAAGTGAAAGGGGCAATACGTACCGATTTTATTCTGTCGGCTGAAATTGTCGCGATTACGCTGGGGATTGTGGCTGAAGCGCCGTTATTAAATCAGATCCTGATTTTGTCCGGCATCGCGCTGCTGGTGACGGTGGGGGTTTACGGTCTGGTGGGGATCATCGTCAAGCTTGATGATATGGGCTACTGGCTGGTGGAGAAAACCAGCTCGTTGGCGCAGTGGTTAGGCAAGGCTTTGTTGGCGATTGCGCCCCGCCTGATGAAAGTGTTGTCCATCGTTGGCACGCTGGCGATGTTCCTGGTCGGCGGCGGCATTGTGGTGCACGGTATTACGCCGCTGCACCATGCCATTGAAAATCTCGCCCATGGGCAGAATGCGGTGATTGCCTCGCTGCTGCCAACGGTCGCCAACCTGGTGCTGGGATTCATCATTGGCGCTATTGTGTTGGCCGGTGTGAAAGCGATTGGCGCTCTTCGTCGTCCGGCGAAGTAAATGTGCTCCTGCTCATGCAAAGTGGTTCAGCTTCGTCTAAGGTAAATCTGTTTCTTCCTGATACCGGAGGCAAAAATGGTCTTGTTGGTCAGTGATGAAGTGAGGCGAAAAAACGGTGGCCCCCGCATGGTCGTTACCGGGTTCGCCAGCGGCATGGTGGAGTGCCGCTGGTATGACGGTTACGGCGTTAAGCGCGAGGCGTTTCGTGAGGATGAACTTATTCGCGGAGGGGGAGGGAAGTCGAATCGCACCTGACCCTTTATCAGCGCCCGGCATTCGTCGGGCGTTTTCATAATAGTGATTATTTTACAAACAGGGAGCGTGGATGACGTTTGCTTCTTTAACTGTGCTGCGAGAAAACGATGGATAAGCTGATGTGGGTGGAAAAATTGCGTCAGATTTTAAGCCCCGGATATGTGGTTAACCTCTGTTTTTTTATCGTCTTCTGCTTCTCCACGCTGCTGATATGGCGTGAGATCAAGGTCCTGGAAGAAGCCTACGTTGCAAACCAGCGCAATAATCTTGAAAACGTGGCCCATGAGTTCGACAGTTTGCTGCAGTTTAATATCGACAGAATGATTTTTTTTCGCAACGGTATGCGGTCGGCGTTGGGTACGCCGTTGGATTTTGCCGTGCTGCGCAAGGCTGAAGAGGATTACTTAACAAAGCGGCACGATCCCATATGGTCGGTTGAGATCCATAACCGCCGGACGCTGCCGATCTACGGCGTCGCGGATGCCTTTGTCGACAGCGACGCGCTGCTTTCCCGTGATAATCCCTTTTCCGGAAATGAGCTCATGGCCACACTGGAGCTGGGTTATATGCTGCGTCTGGCCAATAACAACCGTGGATTTGCGAAACGCATGCTGTACGTGTCGCGCAGCGGTTTTTTTACGACGACCGAGCTGCCGAAAAATTCGACGCAGGCGCTGGCTCTCTATTCGCGGGCAACAGGCGCCGCCTGGTTTACCCGACAAACGCAGCGGAATAATCCTGCTCGCGGTATTGTGTGGCAAACGTTTCCCGATGATGAATCGCAGCGCGAAATGCAGGTGGTGACGGCGTCTATTCCGCTTGATTTCCAGCGCTACTGCTCGGCGTTCTGGCGATGGATTTCTCGGTACAGGAGATGAAAACATTTCTGGTCAATGCGATCAAAACGGGCGAGGAAGGTGAGTACCAGCTTTATGATAATCGACTCAATTTAATTGCCTCCTCCGCGCCGGGCAACGTGCTGACGCTGCTGTCGCCGCGTGAACAGGAGATGCTAAGCCGCGCCTCTTCCCATGAGAATCAGGGCGGAATTCGCCTGGTCACGCGCTATATCAGCTGGGAAAATTTACGCAATTTTGATGGGGTGCTGATCCGTATCCATACTATCCAGGAAGGGGTCCGCGGTGATTTTGGCAGCATCACCATCGCGCTGATGCTGATGTGGTTAATGTTCACTTTGATGCTGCTGATCTCCTGGCTGGTCATTCGTCGAATGGTGCGCAACATGAGCGTGCTGCAGACCTCGCTGGAATGGCAGGCCTGGCATGATGCGCTGACCCGTTTATTAAACCGCGGCGCGCTGTTTGAACGTGCCATTGCGGAAACTCGCCTGAGCGAGCGTCTGAAGCGGCCTGTGGCGGTAATTCAGCTCGATCTGGATTATTTTAAAAGCGTTAACGATCGCTTCGGTCATCACGCGGGGGATCGCGTGCTGTCGCTGGTGGCCAGCACTATCGCCAGCCATATTCGGCAAGGCGATCTGGCGGGGAGGGTTGGCGGGGAGGAGTTTTGTATTGTGCTGCCCAATACCCCGTTAAAAGAAGCGCAGGTGATTGCTGAACGGATCCGTATCCGGATCAATAGCCGCGAAATTTTGCTGGGTAACAGCATTTCTTTGCGTATTACCGCTTCGCTTGGGGTGAGCGGTAGCGATGATACCGGCGAATATAACTTCGAAAATTTGCAGTCAGTCGCCGATCATCGCTTGTATCTGGCCAAGCAGAACGGGCGCGATCGGGTCTGTGCTGAAGGGTGAAAGAAATTTCTCTTGTGAATAAATTGAATTGAAATCATCCGCTATGGTTATTTTAGTGAGATTATTCTTAAAAATCGTTTAGCGGCAATCGGACGTTCGTAGAAGAACGAAGGGTTGCAGTCCTTGCCTGGCGAGCTTTGCCAGCGCGGCGGTAATGCTAAGCCACATTTTTCAATAATTTGCTTCATGAATGTTTGTTGTCATGCAAAATAATTGAGGGTAATGTTTGTAGCGCATCGGAAATCCTGGTGTAACGAATTTTCAAGTGCTTCTTGCATTAGCAAGCTTCATCCCGACTCCTGCGAGTCGGGATTTTTTTCGCGCAGAATTCAGCGGTTGGCTTCGGTGACGCTGAAGTCATGGATATCGAGTTCAAAGGCCTCAGCCAGCTCGCGCCAGGTATGGTAATCCCGGCCATCAATACTGACGCGGTGGGGATCGTCTTGCGTACGCTGCACTTCACTTTCGCTGATTTCATTAATCGCCGCCAGCAGGGCGTCAACATCAACGCCGCCTGCGCCATTATTTTCTTTGGCGGTTTTCATTTCGGCTACCTCGCTTAACTCAGATAGGGCCTCTTAAGTATAGACGGTCTACAAAAACAGCAGTTACCGGGCCGGACACTGCGCGATCGGCTGTTTTGTTCTACACTGGCTCAAAAATAGAGGAGATGAGTTATGCAGGTAAACGATCGTGTCACGGTGAAGACCGATGGCGGCCCACGTCGATCGGGTGTTGTGCTGGCGATAGAGTCGTTTAGCGAAGGGGTGATGTATCTGGTTTCGCTGGAAGATTATCCGCTCGGCATCTGGTTTTTTAACGAGAACGGGCATCCCGACGGTATTTTCGTTGAGCGGGACGAGTGACTTGCCGTAAGTGAACTGGCGGCAGCGGCCGCCAGCGTCTTTCAACGCAGGTTGACATGAATTCCGGACGTGATGTTTTCAGTCAGTCGTACGATGTGATAAATCACCTGTTTATTGTGGGTGTGAATTTTCTTTTTAATATTGCCCTTGTGCGATGAGACGGTCTTCGCCTTAATGTTCATCTGCGCTGATATGTGCGAGGTTCCGTGACCAGCCATCCACATCTGCAGCATATTTGACTCGGTCTGGCTTAAAGACAGCGTGGGGATATTAAGCCGGGCGGCACGATAGTTCTCATATTTCAGGCGGATGGCGAGAATGTCATCGAGGTCTTTTTCGGTCAGCGATTTAGAGCAAATAAGTAAGTTTTTGCGCACCAGCAGGTAGTGGTTGAAATGAATATTCGCCAGCGACATAAAGATCACAAATAGCGTCGCAGGATACTGGCTAATGATTTGCCGGATTAGCTGGTTGCTGTCTTCATGATGAATAAAGCAATCTTCGTTGATAAATACCACTGAAGGTCGGCTGGTCTCACAGAGGGCTTTCAGGCTTGGCGCACTGTGTACTTCAGTGATATCTCGCTTCCTTACCCCCCTGCCAGTGAGGTACCCGGTTAATCCCAGCCGGGTGAAGCTGCACAAATCCATAATAATCGTTGACATGACCCATCCTCAATCAACACGTAACGATAATTTATTCCTCGCCGACAAGCGATGAAGTCCATTTAGTTAGCAATTAAAACGACTGCTGCCATGAAACCATTAGGCAGCCTGAACTATTTCGTATAAGCCCCATAATTTGCCAGGAATATTCTCAAAGTAAAGGCTACAAATCGCTATGTGGAGGAAATAAAAACATTAAATACCCGTCATATATAGGATGGCCATTATGGCGGTATTTTAAAATAGGATTATCCTTATATTGAATGGTTAAAATAACATCTTCTGATTTATCGGTTTTATAAGATGAGTAAGAATAACTTAACATTCGAAGGCAATTTTTAGCCATATTGGCTCAGCCGGCCGCGTCTTGCTGCGCCGCTCGCCGATCCGGGAAGGGTGGCGAGCTTAACGCTTTAATGCCACAATGTTTTTTTATCGGTTTGTGGGATGGATGATGAAAAAGATAGTGTTTGCTGGTGCTCTGCTGACCCTCGCCGGGTGCGTTCAGGTTGATAGCTACAGCGATGTTGTTAAAGCGCCAGCGCCGACAGGGCTGGAAGGATACTGGCAATCGGCAGGCCCGCAGAGCGAGATGATGAGCCCGGAGGCGATCGCCAGCCTGATAGTGACTAAACAGGGTGACACGCTTGACTGTCGTCAGTGGCAGCGGGTCATCGTCCTGCCGGGGAAATTAATGAAGCGTGATGACGCGGTTTATAACGTCACCTCCGCTTTGGACGTCTATCCGATTGAGCGCGAAGGCGATACCCTGAGCTACGATCGGATGACGCTTAAAAGGGTGGATCGTCTCACCCCGGAGTGTGAACTGGCACGGAAAAAAGCGTCGGCGGATAAAAACGGACAATAAGCTTTTTGCGGGCTGAAAACCTTCTCAGCCCGCGGTGTTTCCCCGTATTTTACAGCACCTCTTCAATAACCCAGACGCTGACGCTGCCGCCGTTACAGGTAAAGATGCCGTTTCCTTCGTCGTCGGTTTCAATGACCTCCTCACGGTTGCCGAGAAAATCCCGCCAGCGTTTATTACGGTAGTTTTCGCCCAGAGGCAGCATTTTTTCGCCGTCGTCGCCGTTGGAAAGCACCACCACGCAGCCCGGATCTTCCTCGGTGCCGCTTCGGCTGAAGGCGATACAGTTCGGATGATCGAACCACAGCGTTTGTACGCCGTGAGCAAAACGCTGACGGGCATCAATCAGCTCATGTAATTGCTCGATCACCGGCATCTCAATGGCGTAGGTCTCGCCGTCGCCGCCGGTATCCTCATAGCTGGCGCCGAACAGATCGGCATAAAAGACTGACGGAACGCCGTTCTCACGTAACAAAATCAGCGCATAGGCCAGCGGCTTGAACCAGGCCTCAACCGGCGCCTCCAGCGCCTGCAGCGGC
Organism: Klebsiella grimontii; assembly: GCF_900200035.1. Taxonomy (GTDB): domain Bacteria; phylum Pseudomonadota; class Gammaproteobacteria; order Enterobacterales; family Enterobacteriaceae; genus Klebsiella; species Klebsiella grimontii. Next base: position 230,621 of record NZ_FZTC01000020.1, on the reverse strand, counting down.
TGGGTGTCGTGGTTAGTCACCAGAGTCACAGCGTGGAACGGGTCGGCTTCCACCAGCGTGCCGCTAAAAATCTGGCTCATGTCGTAATCGCGACCCTGCCGCGAGGCTTCATGGAATTTCATCTGCAGGGGGGCGTCGAAGAGCATCGTCTTGCCGTCAACCATGGCGATATACTGCTGGAGCTTATCGACTTCATGCGACCAGTATTCCGCGACGATAAACAGCGGTTTTGTCGCGACCTCCTGGACGTGGTCGATCCACTCTTTATAAAACCAGGCGGGGATATGCTTAACCGCATCGAGACGGAAGCCGTCGCAGCCGGTTTGTTCCATCACCCAGCGCGCCCAGTACTTAATCTCCTCGGTCACCGCCCGATTACGAAAGTCGATATTTTCGCCCATCAGATAGTCGAAGTTACCCATCTCATCATCGACCTGATCGTTCCATCCCTCCCCGGTATAGTCGTTGACGATTTTAAACACGCCATCTTCGTCGGGATTCTCGATATGATCGATGCCGCTGAAGCACTTATAATCCCAGATGAATTCAGAGTATTGGCCGGCCCGTACCGGGAAGGTGTAGCGCGTCCAGGCTTCACACTCAACAATCTCATCGGCGATCTGCGTGCGGTCGTTTTGATCAACACGCTGAATGCGTACCGGCTCTTTCTCATCCGCGCCCATTTTATGGTTGACCACCACGTCGAGCAGCACGGCGATATCGTGCTGGCGCAGCGCGGCGATAGCGGCCAGTAGCTGGGTTTTATCGCCGTATTTAGTGGCGACAGACCCCTTTTGATCGAACTCGCCGAGATCAAACAGATCGTAGCAGTCATAACCGACCGAATATCCTCCGGAGGCTCCCTTATAAGCTGGGGGCAGCCAAATCATATTGATACCGATTTCATTGAGGTTCGGCGCCAGGGCCTCGACTTCACGCCATAATTCGCCGCCGGTGGGGTAGTACCAGTGAAAGCACTGCAGTAACGTGGGGTTTTTCATCTTCCATGCTCCAGACGTCATCAAGCTGACTATTGCAGTATGAGAGATATCCAGCAAAATGCAGACGTTTCGCCTACGTTTTCCCTATGCCCTAAAAGGCATCATATATAATAATTTGGAATAAGATGTAGCGTATCGATGTTGGTGACCGGGGCTAAACGCCTTACACTATTGCAAAATATCACTCTGTTAGGGGTATCTATGAAATTAGCACTTCTGGGTCGTCAGGCGCTGATGGGCGCAATGGCCGTTGTATTAATGGCTGGCGTCAGCGCAAAAACCTTTGCGGCTGAAAATCTGCTCAATCAGGTTAAAGAGCGCGGCACGTTACGCGTTGGCCTGGAAGGGACTTATCCGCCATTCAGCTACCAGGGAGATGACGGTAAGCTGACCGGTTTCGAGGTGGATTTTGCTAACGAGCTGGCAAAACACCTTGGGGTGAAAGCTGACCTTAAACCCACTAAGTGGGACGGCATGCTGGCTTCGCTGGATTCTAAACGTATCGATGTGGTGATCAACCAGGTCACTATTTCCGATCAGCGTAAGAAAAAATATGACTTCTCTACGCCGTACACCATCTCCGGGATTCAGGCGCTGGTGAAGAAAGGTAACGAAGGCGTGATCAAAACCGCTGCCGACCTGAAAGGTAAGAAAGTTGGCGTTGGCCTGGGCACCAACTATGAAGAGTGGCTGCGCCAGAACGTACAGGGCGTCGACATTCGTACTTATGATGATGACCCGACGAAATATCAGGATCTGCGCGTAGGCCGTATCGACGCTATCCTGGTTGACCGCCTGGCGGCGCTGGATCTGGTGAAGAAAACCGGCAATACCCTGGCTGTAACCGGGGAAGCTTTCTCCCGCCAGGAGTCCGGCGTTGCGCTGCGTAAAGGTAATGAAGACCTGCTGAAAGCGGTTGATGGCGCCATTGCGGATATGCAAAAAGACGGCACCCTGAAGGCGCTGTCGGAAAAATGGTTTGGCGCTGACGTGACGAAGTAACGACCGGCGATGAAAAAAGGCGCTCTTGATAGCGCCTTTTTTTATTTCGTGCGCCATAGCGTGCATAATCAAGGATAACTCAGTCAGGAGGTATTATGTCACTGCAAAATTTAACCCTTTTCCCGCGTCTGGAACTGATTGGCGCGCCGACGCCGCTTGAATATCTGCCGCGCTTGTCCGATTACCTTGGCCGCGAAATCTTTATCAAGCGTGATGATGTGACCCCGCTTGCGATGGGCGGCAACAAACTGCGTAAGCTTGAGTTCCTGGCGGCTGATGCGCTGCGGGAGGGGGCGGATACGCTGATTACCGCAGGGGCCATCCAGTCCAACCACGTGCGCCAGACGGCGGCCGTGGCGGCAAAACTGGGCCTGCACTGCGTGGCGCTACTGGAAAACCCAATCGGCACCCGGGCCGAGAACTACCTGACTAACGGTAACCGTCTGCTGCTTGACCTGTTTAATACTCAGGTCGAAATGTGCGACGCGTTGACCGATCCGAATGCGCAGCTGGAAGAGCTGGCGACCCGTATCGAGGCTCAGGGCTACCGTCCGTACACGATCCCGGTTGGCGGTTCGAACGCGCTGGGCGCGCTGGGCTACGTTGAGAGCGCGCTGGAAATTGCCCAGCAGTGCGAAGGAGCGGTTGAGCTCTCCTCCGTGGTCGTCGCGTCCGGCAGCGCCGGTACGCATGCGGGCCTCGCCGTGGGGCTTGAGCAACTGATGCCCAATGCCGAGCTTATCGGCGTGACCGTGTCGCGCAAGGTGGCCGACCAGCTGCCGAAAGTGGCTGCGCTGCAGCAGGCGGTGGCCAATAGCCTGGAGCTGGAGGCAAAGGCTGGGATTCAGCTCTGGGATGACTACTTTGCGCCGGGTTACGGGACACCGAACGACGAAGGGATGGCCGCTGTGAAGCTACTGGCGCAGCTGGAAGGTATCCTGCTGGATCCGGTTTATACCGGGAAGGCGATGGCTGGACTGATTGATGGCATCAGCCAGAAACGCTTTAAGGATGAAGGCCCAATACTGTTTGTTCACACCGGCGGCGCCCCCGCGCTGTTCGCCTATCATCCTCATATCTAATGCAGAACACATAGAATGCAAGAGAGTATCCAACTGGTGATCGATTCTGCGCCTTTTCTGCTGAAAGGCGCGGTATTTACCCTACAGCTCAGCATCGGCGGCATGTTTTTTGGCCTGGTGCTGGGGTTTATTCTGGCGCTGATGCGTATGTCGCCCGTCTGGCCGATTGAGTGGCTGGCGCGGATGTACATTTCCATCTTTCGCGGAACGCCGCTGATAGCGCAGCTGTTCATGATCTATTACGGCTTGCCGCAGTTTGGCATTGAGCTGGATCCTATTCCCGCGGCGATGATCGGCCTGTCGCTCAATACGGCGGCCTACGCGGCGGAAACGCTGCGCGCAGCGATTGCCTCGATTGATAAAGGGCAATGGGAGGCGGCAGCGAGTATCGGGATGACGCGCTGGCAGGCGATGCGCCGCGCTATTCTTCCCCAGGCGGCGCGCGTGGCGCTACCGCCGCTGTCCAACAGTTTTATCAGCCTGGTGAAAGATACGTCGCTGGCGGCGACGATCCAGGTGCCGGAACTGTTCCGCCAGGCCCAGTTGATCACTTCCCGGACGCTGGAGGTTTTCACCATGTACCTGGCCGCTTCGCTTATCTACTGGGTAATGGCAACGGTGCTTTCTACGCTGCAGAACTATTTTGAAAATCAGCTGAACCGCCAGGAGCGAGATCCAAAATGAGTGCGATTGAAGTCAAAAACCTGGTGAAAAAATTCCATGGCCAAACGGTGCTCCACGGTATCGACCTTGAGGTTCAACAGGGTGAAGTGGTGGCGATCATCGGTCCCAGCGGGTCGGGGAAAACGACGCTGCTGCGCAGCATTAATCTCCTGGAGCAGCCGGAAAGCGGCACGATTCGCGTTGGCGACGTGACGATCGATGCCGCGCGCAGCATTAACCAGCAAAAAGCGGCGATTCGTCGTCTGCGTCAGCATGTGGGCTTTGTGTTTCAGAATTTTAATCTGTTCCCCCATCGTACAGTGTTGGAAAACATTATCGAAGGGCCAGTCATCGTCAAAGGGGAGGATAAAAATGAATCCATCGCCCGGGCGCGTGAACTGCTCACGAAAGTTGGGCTTACCGGTAAAGAGAATAGCTACCCGCGCCGTTTGTCCGGCGGACAGCAGCAGCGCGTGGCGATAGCTCGCGCGCTGGCGATGCGTCCCGATGTCATTCTATTTGATGAGCCAACGTCGGCGTTAGATCCGGAGCTGGTCGGTGAGGTCCTCAATACCATTCGCCAACTGGCTCAGGAGAGGCGCACGATGGTTATCGTGACCCATGAAATGAGCTTTGCCCGTGACGTTGCGGACCGTGCTATTTTTATGGATCAGGGGCGCATCGTTGAACAGGGAGAAGCGAAATCCCTGTTTGCTAACCCTCAGCAGGCGCGTACCCGGCAGTTCCTCGAAAAATTCCTGATGCAATAATTTCTTTGCGCTGGCCGCATTCGCTCAGGCGGATGCGGCAGGCCGCGAAGAATTTCCGCTTTATCAGCAAAAAAAGCCTCCCCAGATATTGGCGCTCATCAACGGCGATACATCTGTCAAGGTTTTGTGCCACGTCAATTGGCATAATTTTTTAACGCGTCTGGCGCTTTTGCCAACCGCAGTCTAATAAATGCGGTGGCTACCATTTTTTATACATATAAGCAGGATTTATGTGTTAGTTTTATGTATTTATAATAATGATTATCACTCAGGAGTTATTTGGTCAGTTATGAGGGACAATGATTTTTTCAGCTGGCGGCGGGAAATGCTGCAACAATTTCAGTCAGTTTCTGCAGGCGAGGGGGTTTTTCATCTTCTCCAGCAGCAGGCAAAAGGGCTGGAATATGACTACTTCGCACTCTGCGTACGGCATCCCGTGCCTTTTACTCGCCCCAGGGTGACGCTGCAATCAACCTATCCGCAGGCCTGGATGGCGCATTATCAAGCCGAGAATTATTTTGCGATCGACCCGGTACTGCGTAAGGAGAATTTTCTTCGTGGGCATTTGCCCTGGAACGATAAGCTATTCAATGATACGCCTGAATTATGGAACGGCGCGCGCGACCATGGATTACGCAAGGGCGTGACGCAGTGTCTGACGCTGCCTAACCATGCTCAGGGATTCCTGTCGGTTTCAGGCGCAAGCCATAGCCAGGGCCCTTTTGCGGAAGACGAACTGGAGATGCGCTTAAGAACCCTAACCGAATTGAGCCTGCTGACGCTATTGCGCCTGGAGGACGAGATGGTTATGCCGCCGGAAATGAAATTTAGTCGACGTGAACTGGAAATTTTGAAATGGACAGCAGAAGGGAAAACCTCGGCTGAGGTCGCAATGATTCTGTCTATCTCTGAAAATACCGTCAATTTCCACCAGAAGAATATGCAGCGAAAATTCAATGCGCCAAACAAAACCCAAATTGCCTGCTACGCCGTAGCGACGGGCTTAATTTGATTTAATTGGTTGTTCTGCGTGCCAGACGTAAGACCGGCTGTTAGTAATACCTTCAGCCGGTAAATGATTACTGACGATATGCCTGTTTAATTTGCTTAACGGTGCTGGAGAATACGGCAGCCTGAGCCTCATCTTCCATCTGCGCGATTTGCTTTTCCATTTTAATAATCACGCGGCCTGCATCAGCCTGACCCATGGCCTGCAGCATCAGCGTTATCATTGCTTTCAGGCACGAAACTTCCTGTGCCAGTTCTTGATTATTTTCCGCAGTGGAAAAATCTGGTGTGCTCATCGATATCCTCGGTTGCTTTCTGCGCAAATGCGCATGACTAAAAGTGAAGGCGGCGCAGTATACCACAAGCAAAGGAAAAAAAAGGAGTGCTGGATTTCCGTTCTCTCATCCGAATGGTGAATGATTTAATTCACTGAATAATACGTATTCATGAGGTCTAAGCGGGCTAATTTTTTCATGGCGCTGTTTTCGTGTTAATAATTGTTACATATTCAGGCGCTTATTTATCACCTACGCAATGTGTTGTGTTTTTACGTAATCTGTATGATGAATGTTAAAAAATAACTATTGCACAACTCTATGTTATGTATGGCTTTCCAGCAGGTGTGCAGACAAATTTCCATCGCGGCGGAAGAAATCTTTCCAACAACATTTTTTGGCTTTTAAAATTAGGTTAAAACCCGGTAATATGTGGGAGATAAGCTATCAGTAGCGTTATCCCTAATTCTGGAGAATATTCCTTTGATCAACGTCCTTCTTGTTGATGACCACGAACTGGTGCGCGCAGGGATACGACGCATTCTGGAAGATATAAAAGGGATTAAAGTTGCCGGCGAGGCCTGCTGCGGTGAAGATGCCGTGAAATGGTGCCGCGCGAATCCCGTAGATGTTGTCCTGATGGATATGAACATGCCGGGTATCGGGGGCCTTGAGGCCACGCGAAAAATTGCCCGTTCCGTTGCCGATGCTAAAGTCATTATGCTTACCGTCCATACGGAAAATCCGCTGCCGGCAAAAGTGATGCAGGCTGGCGCCGCAGGTTACCTTAGTAAAGGCGCCGCGCCGCAAGAGGTCGTGAATGCGATTCGCTGCGTTGCGTCAGGCCAGCGTTACATCGCCTCTGATATCGCCCAGCAGATGGCGCTTAGCCAGATCGAACCAGAAAAGGCGGAGTCGCCGTTTGCCAGTTTGTCTGAGCGAGAATTGCAGATTATGCTAATGATTACCAAAGGTCAGAAGGTCAATGAGATCTCAGAGCAGCTGAATCTGAGTCCGAAGACCGTGAATAGCTATCGTTACCGCATGTTCAGTAAATTGAATATTCATGGTGATGTGGAGCTGACGCACCTGGCAATTCGCCATGGCCTGTGCAATGCGGAGTCGTTAGCAAGTCAGTGAGTGATGTTTTTGACGCAAAAGCTTTCCTGAAAACAGTGACCAGCCAGCCGGGCGTCTATCGGATGTATGATGCTGGCGGTACTGTCATCTATGTAGGCAAAGCAAAAGATCTGAAAAAGCGGCTTAGCAGCTATTTCCGTAGCAACCTGGCTTCGCGTAAAACCGAAGCGCTGGTGGCGCTTATCGCCCAGATAGACGTCACGGTGACCCACACCGAAACGGAAGCGCTGCTGCTTGAGCACAACTACATCAAGCTATACCAGCCGCGTTACAACGTGCTGCTGCGCGATGATAAATCCTATCCCTTTATTTTCCTTAGCGGCGATACGCATCCTCGCCTGGCGACGCATCGCGGGGCGAAGCACGCTAAAGGTGAATATTTTGGCCCGTTCCCTAACGGTTACGCGGTTCGCGAAACCTTAGCGCTGCTGCAAAAAATCTTCCCCATCCGCCAATGTGAGAATAGCGTTTATCGCAACCGCTCGCGGCCGTGCCTGCAGTATCAAATTGGCCGCTGTCTGGGGCCGTGCGTCGCGGGACTGGTGAGCGAGGAAGAGTATGCCCAGCAGGTCGACTACGTACGCCTGTTCCTTGCAGGTAAAGACGATCAGGTGCTGACCCAACTGATTGCCCGCATGGAAAAAGCCAGTCAGGCGCTGGAGTTTGAAGAGGCGGCGCGGATCCGCGACCAGATTCAGGCCGTACGCCGGGTTACGGAGAAGCAGTTCGTCTCCAATACCGGGGACGATCTGGACGTTATCGGCGTGGCGTTTGATGCCGGAATGGCGTGCGTCCACGTGCTTTTCATACGCCAGGGGAAAGTTCTTGGTAGCCGCAGCTATTTCCCCAAAGTGCCCAATGGCACCGAGCTGGGTGAAGTGGTGGAAACGTTTGTCGGGCAGTTCTATTTACAGGGCAGCCAGATGCGTACGCTGCCGGGCGAGATCCTGCTGGATTTCAACCTCGGCGACAAAACCCTGCTGGCGGATTCACTCTCTGAACTGGCCGGGCGCCGGGTTAACGTACAGACTAAACCCCGCGGCGATCGCGCGCGCTACCTGAAGCTGGCGCGGACTAACGCCGCGACGGCGCTGACCACCAAAATTTCCCAGCATTCGACGATTACCCAACGCCTGCGGGCGCTGGCGACATTGCTCAAGCTTCCCGCCGTCAACCGGATGGAATGCTTTGATATCAGCCATACGATGGGTGAACAGACGGTTGCGTCGTGCGTGGTTTTTGATAGCAACGGGCCGCTGCGAGCGGAGTATCGCCGCTACAATATCACCGGCATTACGCCGGGAGATGATTATGCGGCGATGAACCAGGTTCTGCGTCGTCGTTACGGCAAGGCAATAGAAGAGAATAAAATCCCCGATGTCATACTGATCGACGGCGGTAAAGGCCAGCTTGGGCAGGCGAAAGCGGTTTTTGCCGAGCTGGATGTGCCGTGGGATAAAAATCACCCTCTGCTATTGGGCGTGGCAAAAGGCAGCGATCGTAAAGCGGGGCTGGAGACGTTATTCTTTGAACCGGAAGGCGAGGGCTTTAGCCTGCCGCCGGATTCCCCCGCGCTGCATGTGATTCAGCATATTCGCGACGAGTCGCACGATCACGCCATTACCGGCCACCGTAAAAAACGGGCAAAAGTAAAAAGCACCAGCACGCTGGAAACCATTGAAGGGGTCGGACCAAAACGCCGACAGATGCTGCTGAAATATATGGGCGGTCTGCAGGGGTTGCAGAAAGCCAGCGTGGAAGAAATTGCTAAAGTACCGGGTATATCTCACGGTCTGGCAGAAAAGATCTTCTACTCGTTGAAACATTAGGGGCTCTGTAGCAACATAGGGCTAATTTTTACTTACAACAGATAGTTACCCGTTACTATGCAATTTAATATCCCTACATTGCTTACCCTGTTTCGCGTCATTCTTATTCCTTTCTTTGTACTGGCGTTTTACCTGCCGTTTACTTGGGCGCCTTTTGCCTGCGCGCTAATTTTCTTTGTTGCCGCCGTGACCGACTGGTTTGATGGTTACCTGGCGCGTCGTTGGAATCAGAGCACCCGTTTCGGCGCCTTTCTCGATCCGGTTGCCGATAAAGTTATGGTTGCCATTGCCATGGTGCTGGTTGCCGAGCATTATCATACCTGGTGGGTGACGTTACCGGCCGCCACGATGATCGCGCGTGAAATTATTATCTCCGCACTGCGCGAGTGGATGGCTGAACTGGGCAAGCGCAGCAGCGTCGCGGTATCCTGGATAGGCAAAGTGAAAACCACGGCGCAAATGGCGGCGCTGGTGTGGATGCTGTGGCGGCCAAATATCTGGGTTGAATGGGCGGGGATTGGTCTGTTTCTCGTCGCGGCTGTGCTGACGCTATGGTCTATGCTGCAATATTTGAACGCGGCGCGCGGCGATTTGCTTGATCAGTGATCGTTTCGACGCAATTTTCAGCAAACAACACAAGGTTTTAAAAAATATCGTTGACTCATTGCGCCAGGTAAGTAGAATGCATCGCATCGAACGGCAGCACAGTCTGGCAGACGATAACAAAATCAAGTAATTAGCAAATTAGCTTGATGATGCGGGAATAGCTCAGTTGGTAGAGCACGACCTTGCCAAGGTCGGGGTCGCGAGTTCGAGTCTCGTTTCCCGCTCCAGTTTAGAACATCGGCAGCTGCGGGTGTTAAAGCATTAAGGCGCGTTAGCAAAGCGGTTATGTAGCGGATTGCAAATCCGTCTAGTCCGGTTCGACTCCGGAACGCGCCTCCAATTTCTATCCCGAGCCCGGATGGTGGAATCGGTAGACACAAGGGATTTAAAATCCCTCGGCGTTCGCGCTGTGCGGGTTCAAGTCCCGCTCCGGGTACCATTGGGATAAAGCAGAATAATCAAAGCAATAAGCAGTGTCGTGAAACCACCTACGGGTGGTTTTTTTGTTTTTCTACAACGTCTCTTTTGCCCCTCAACGTCACCTCACTCTATTTTGTCATAGGACAAAACAAGCTTCTGTTGCTACTATCTGCCAGCACTCGATCATTATCTCAATAAGTGGGGATGAAATGTTTACTGGCCTCTGCGCTTTTCCTCTGACTCCGTTCAATCATCACGGCGTTGATGAAACCGCTTTTGCTCGCATTGTTACTCGTCTCGTTGACGCAGCTGTCAATTCTCTCGGCGTGCTCGGCTCCACGGGAAGTTACGCATACCTCAGCCGTGAGCAGAGAATGCAGGTTGTCCGACAGGCAAAATCGCATGCCGGCTCGGTGCCGATGATGGTGGGGATCGGGGCGGTGGGAACCGATCAGGTTCTTCGTCTGGCAGACGATGCCCAGCGGGCGGGTGCGAACGCGCTACTCCTGCCGGTGATGGCTTATCAGCCCCTGTCAGATGAGGAAATTTTGACTTTTTACCAGACCGTTTGTCGCCATGTCTCTGTACCCGTTTGCGTTTACGACAATCCGGTTACTACCCATATTTCTCTGTCCGATGAGCTCAAAAGCGCGATAGCCGCGCTGCCGGGTATTGCCTCAATGAAAATACCCGGACCCGCCAGCCATGAAGTCGCGCAACGCGTGCAGAGCCTGCGGCGGCAGCTCCCGGCGGAGGTGTCGATTGGGATTAGCGGAGACGCCAGCGCGGCCGATGGGCTGAACGCCGGCTGTGCGGTATGGTATTCCGTGTGCGGCGGACTTTTCCCGAACGTTGCCCAAGAGATAGTGGCTGCCGCGAGGCGGGGCGAGGCCCAGCGGGCGACGGCGATAAGCGCCAGGCTGGAGCCGCTGTGGATGCTGTTCCGCAAGTATGGCGGAAGCCTGCGGGTCACTGCCGCCGCGGCGACGATCCTCGGTATGTGCGCTGAGGATTGCTTACCGCGCCCGCTGTTACCGCTCTCGCCGGAGGCCTTTAGCGAAATTGCTGAGACGCTGCGCCGTCTGAACCTTGAGTAGCCGGGTGGTTTTCTCTCGCTATTTCCGCTACTGTAAGCGCCATTTTTTACGACGATGAGCCTGTTTATGAAAACTGGACCCCTGAACGAAAGCGAAGTTGAATGGCTGGATGATATCCTGTCGAAATACGCGGTAGAAGGCACCATCATGGACGTTGCCGAGCTTGATGGGCTGCTGACGGCCATTCTCTCCGGGCCGACGGAGATTGAGCCCGCGCAGTGGCTGATTGCTATCTGGGGCGGAGCGGATAACGTGCCGCGCTGGGCCAACGATCGCGAACGGGATCGTTTTGTGAACCTGACGCTGCAGCAAATGAGCGATATTGCCGAGCGTTTAAGCGATTATCCCGATCAGTTTGAGCCGATGTTTGGCAGCCGGGAAGAGGAAGGGCAGGAACTCACGATTGTCGAAGAGTGGTGTTTCGGCTATATGCGCGGAGTGGGATTGAGCGACTGGTCCACGCTGCCGGCTGAGCTGCGAGCGGAGCTGGACGCCATCGCCCTGCACGGTACCGAGGAGCGATTCGAGGCGCTCGATGAATTATCCGCCGAAGCGTTTATCGCCAGCGTTGAGCGAATTCGTCCTGCGGCCCTCGCGCTATACAACTACTGGACTGAGCACGCGCAACCGGCGGAAGTTCAGCAGCCCATCAGAAATGAGGCGAAGATTGGGCGTAACGATCCCTGCCCGTGCGGCAGCGGTAAGAAATACAAGCAGTGCTGTTTAGTGAAATAAAAGAAGGGGGCCAAATCGGCCCCCTCTTTTTTACCCCACCGCGGGCAGCAGGCCTGCGACAATCGCAAACTGGATCGCGACAATGCCGATTCCGCATAGCAGAACAAGCCATAGCGCGGGAGAACCGCCCGCCACCCGCCATGCCGCGTCGGGATGCTGCTGACGGCTCTTCATGACCAGCAGCGAAGGCAGCATGAGCGCGAGCACGGCCAGCGCGACGCCCGCGTAGCCTAACGCCATCACGAAGCCGCGTGGATAAAATAGCGCGAAGGCCAGCGGAGGCAAAAAGGTAATCAGACCGCTCTGTAACCGTCCTGCGGCGCTGTTCTGGCGTTGAAACAGATCGGCCAGATAGTCGAACAACCCAAGCGCCACGCCGAGGAACGATGTCGCCAGCGCCAGATCGGCAAACAAATGTACCGCCAGCTCAACATGCGCCGAGGCAACCACTTCACGGATCGCTTCCAGCAGGCCATTAAGCCCGGCATTTTTTGCCAGCAGCGCGGTAAATACCGGGGAGTCAATACTGCCAAGCGTCGCCAGCTGCCAGAAAATATAGGCGACCAGGGGAATAAAGCTCCCGATGACAAATACCCGGCGCAGCTTGCGAATATCTCCGCCCAGATAACTCACAATACTGGGTATGCTGCCGTGAAAACCAAAGGAAGTAAAAATCACCGGAATGGCCGACAGCGCCAGTCCCTGCTGTAGCGGCAGAGTCAGCAGATTTATCTGGTGAATATGCGGCAGCAGAAGAGCCAGCATAATGGCGAGAAAGATAATTTTGGCGCTGAATAAAAAGCGGTTGAAAAGATCGACCAGCGAGGTCCCGATGCACACTACCGTTCCACCGATCCCGGTAAAAATCAGGACACCTGCCGCGGGAGGCAGGCGCCAGTCCAGCCACTGATTGAGGCTGGAAGCCAGCAGCTCGCCGGCGCCGCTGATATAGGCGGCGGTGAGCGCGTACAGCAGAAACAGCATGCAAAAACCGGTAGCCCACTGCCCGTAACGGCCCAGATAGCGAGCCGCCAGCGAACCCAGCCCCATATCCGCCGGCACGTGTTGATACACTTCCAGCAGCAGTAAGGCGGTGTAACACATCAGCGCCCACAGCGTTATCAGCAAACCTAAGGTGACGCCGAAACCGACGCCCGCCGACGCCAGCGGCATCGCTAACATCCCGGCGCCGATGGTGGTGCCGGCAACGATTAAAATACTACCCAGAGTGCGGTTCTTCACGCTTTTCTCTATCCATCACGGATTACACAATTAATTATGCCGCGCAGAGTATGTGAAATCAGTGAGTTCGTCAAATGAGGGTTACAGATAGCGTAATGAAAAATTTACACCACAAAGGGTTGCGCTAAAGCTGCGCTGGCGCAATAACCTGCCGCTGCGGCTGGTTTACTCTTCGGGGTTTACGGGAGGGGTTATGCCATCAATTCATGGTCACGAAGTGCTGCAAATGATGATTTCATCAGACGAGTCTTACACTGTTGCTACGCTGGAAGCGGCGATTATCGCCCGTTTCGGGAAAGAGGCTCGATTCCATACCTGCTCGGCGGAAAATCTGAGCGCGGCGGAGCTGGTGGCGTTTTTGCAGAAAAAAGGCAAGTTTATTGCCGCTGATGAAGGGTTTAATACGCACGAAAGTAAAATTTGCCGCCATTAATTTGGCAGCGAGCGCTGAGCCTCGCTGCCGTCTTTATTAATTTTGCGTATCGAGCGTTGCCAGCTCTTTATCAATAAAATACAGGCCTTCGCCGCTTTTGCCGGCGAGGGACAGTTTATCAATAACGGATTTAAACAGTTTCTCTTCTTCGTGCTGTTCAGCAACGTACCACTGCAGGAAATTAAATGTTGGATAATCCTGGCTGGTCATCGCCGCATGGGCCAGTTCGTTAATTTTCTGCGTAATCAACTGTTCATGTTCATAGGTCGCGCGAAACAGCTCATCCAGAGAGGTATATTCGGCAACCGGCGAAGCGATAGCGGTGATGCTGGGCAGGCTACCGGTATCGGTCAGATAGTCGAACAGGCGCTGCATATGGGTCATCTCTTCCTGCGCGTGGCGGCGCAGAAACGCGGCGGCGCCTTCAAAACTGTGATAGCTGCACCAGGCGCTCATTTGCTGATAAAGCAGAGAAGAATAAAGTTCGAGGTTCATCTGCGCATTCAGCTTTTCGATCATTTCATTTTTTAGCATCAGGCCGCTCCGGGAAAATAGAATTAAGGATTATTGTGCGCTCACTATAATTTGTTATTAATTTATTTGCAAAAAGTAAATTAATAAAATCATTTATTAATAATGCAAATGGGAATAACACGCATTGGCGATTTAAAAATAATGAGAATGGTTTTAATTTAATATTTTAAGCCATTAATCGGCAGATCAATTTTAGCGGCGAGAATTGACCTGCCAGGCAACCGTAACTGGATGAGCCTGAGATGGGCGCGGGGGACGACGCCTTACCGGCAGGGGACGGAAGTCAAAAGTGTGAGGCGAGATGCAATTTATAAAACAACTTTTCATAAAATTTGAAAGTATGTTCGTAAGGTAGTATTGTTCTTAGCAACGCTAACGAACTATCGCGGGAGTGCCCGCACAGCATTCAGGAGAGTAAAGCATGAAAATCGCACTGATGATGGAAAACAGCCAGGCGAACAAAAACGCCATCATCCTCAATGAGTTAAACGCCGTTGCTGACGAGAAAGGTTTCCCGGTTTATAACGTCGGGATGAGCGATGAAAACGACCATCACCTGACCTATATCCATCTGGGGATCATGGCCAGCATCCTGCTGAATTCGAAAGCGGTCGATTTTGTCGTGACCGGCTGCGGCACGGGCCAGGGCGCGCTGATGTCGCTGAATATTCACCCGGGCGTGGTTTGCGGCTACTGCATCGATCCTGCGGATGCCTTCCTGTTTGCGCAGATCAACAACGGTAACGCGCTTTCTCTGCCGTTTGCGAAAGGGTTTGGCTGGGGCGCGGAGCTGAACGTCCGCTTTATCTTTGAAAAAGCCTTCACCGGTCGCAACGGCGAAGGTTATCCGCCGGAGCGTAAAGAGCCTCAGGTACGTAATGCCGGGATCCTGAACACGGTGAAAGCTGCGGTTGTTAAGGAGAACTACCTGGATACGCTGCGCGCCATCGATCCGGAGCTGGTAAAAACCGCCGTTTCTGGCCCTCGTTTCCAGCAGTGTTTCTTTGAGAATTGCCAGAATAAAGAGATCGAAGCGTTCGTTCGCCAGATCGTCGGTTAATATCCGATCAGTATGAATTTTCCAGGCCAGCGCTGCTGGCCTTTTCTTTATCTACTTGTTTTGTTCGATACGCTGCTACCCGCTTCTCTGCTCAAATGCAGGCTATCAATCATTCCTACCAGGCAAATCAACGCAATAAAAATAAACGACAGGCGGAAGCTGATGCCCGGCAGGTGAGAAAGCGTAAACCAGTCGCTGAACGCTTCCCCAAGACGAATACCAATCGCGCCGAGCGTGATCCCAAGCCCAACGGCCAGCTGTGAAGCGGTACTGAACAGGGTATTGGCATAGCTCATTTGCGTGGCAGGTACATCGGCAAACGCGAGCGTGCTGATGCCGGTAAATTGGATAGAACGGAAAACGCCGCCAAGATACAGAATCACCAGGATCAGCCAAACTGGCGTTTGCGGGGTTAAAAAAGCGCAGGCCAACAGCGAGAAAACGTTTAATGCGCCGTTAATCAGCAGCAGGCGGCGAAAGCCCAACCAGCGGATCAGCGGCGTTGTGAGGGGCTTGATGGTTAAGTTGCCGACAAACACGGCCAGCACCAGCAGCCCCGAGTGGAAGGGGTCCATACCAAATCCGACCTGGAACAGCAGCGGCAGCAGAAACGGCACGGCGCTAATCGAGGCGCGGAACAGGGAACCGCCGTACATGGTGACCCTGAAGGTGGGGATCTGTAGCGCATCAAGGCGCACCATCGGCCACGCGGTTCGACGGAAATGCCGCAGCGAGAAGAGCATACAGCCAAGGCCTAACGCCAGCAGCGCCAGGGTGTGCCAACCCAGAGGCTGGCGCTCGCCGAGAAGCTCCATGGCGGCAACCAGGCTAATCATCGCCACCGAGGTGGCAAGAAAGCCGGGCAGATCGAAAGGACGGCGCTCATCTTCGCGAATATTGGGAATGATGCGCAGCGACAGGGCGATAGCGATAAGCCCGAGCGGAACGTTAATAAAGAATATCCAGTGCCAGCTGGCGTAGCGGGTAATAAATCCGCCCAGCGGCGGGCCAATAATTGGCGCGACCAGCGCCGGCCAGGTCAGGGTAGCAATCGCCTTAATCAGCTGATGTTTCGGTGTGGTTCGCAGCACCGCCAGCCGGCCAACGGGTACCATCAGCGCGCCGCCTATCCCCTGAAGAATGCGCATCGCGACGAACACATCAACATGGGTCGACAGCCCGCAAAACACCGAAGCCAGGGTAAAAATCGCCAGCGCCAGAGTAAAGATTTTCCGGGCGCCGAAACGATCGGCGATCCAGCCGCTGGCCGGTATCAGGACCGCAAGGGTAATAAGATAGGCGCTAATCCCGATATTGAGATCGACCGCCGTCACGCCAAAATCTTTCGCCATGTCGGGCAGGGCGGTGGCAATCACCGTGCCGTCGAGAAACTCCATAAAAAAGGCGCCAGCCACCAGCAGCGCAGGCCCTGAAAAAGAACGGTCATCCCTGGAAGAGGTGTTTGTACTCATTATTGTGTCGCTGCCATAGCAAAGAGAGCGCAGAGTTGTCCGCAGCGTTCAGTGCTTAACGCTTCGGTTCCGCTCACTGTTGTTTAACAATTAAATTATTTTTTTAAAAAATAGGTGATTTTGCGCACGTTTTGATTGATTTTTGTGATGTAAGTCATATTATAGCCGTAAAGACATTAACACCTGCATAACAAAAAATGGAGTCAACCATGAAACTGCGCAAAATCCTGAAGAGCATGTTCGAAAACTACTGCAAAACCTTCAAAGACGTACCGCCTGGCGGTATGTTCTGATAAAAAACCTGCTGCGGCAGGTTTTTTTATATTCCACGATTTAGGTTACTATTACGCTCCTGAAAAAAGGAGTGAAACATGTCTCAACATCTTACCGAACACGACGAACTGGTTTCTGACGTGGTTGCCTGCCAGTTAGTCATCAAACAGATCCTCGATGTCATTGATATTATCGCCCCTGTCGAGGTACGCGAAAAAATGACCACCCAGCTGAAAGCTATCGATTTCGCCAGCCACCCGGCGTCGGCTGACCCGGTGACCCTGCGGGCGGTACAAAAGGCCATCGCGCTGATTGAACTGAAATTCACCCCGCAGGAAGAAGCGCACTAGCTGCGTTAGCCCCGTCATCATTGCGATCGCGGGGCGTTTTAACCGATTAGTGGGATACGGCGGTTTGAATGGCGCCTTTCTGGGTATCTTTAAACAGCTTGCTGTTGCCCCAGCACTCTTCGTAGCGGTGGCCGACTAAATCTTCCACGATAAGGCGAACCTCCGGCGCGATATCGCCGATCTTACCACCTGCCTTAATGCGCGCGACCTCCTGCAACACCACCAGGTGCGCCTTGCGATCGAGCTTCATCTGCTTACTGAACACAATGGCTGCCAGAGCCAGCAGAATCACCCCCGCGCAGAACACAACCGCAATCGCGGTGACCGCGCTTTCAGGCTGCGTATGCGCCTTCGACTGGAATCCGTAGAAGCTGAGGATCGCCCCCATGGAAAAGACGATGATAGAGCGCAAAATTTTACCGGAGAAGGTCATTGCTCCCGCATAGATCCCTTCGCGGCGACGGCCGGTATAGATTTCATCGACATCCGCCAAAAAGGTGTAAACGGTCCACGGAATGTAGTACACGCCGCCGGTGCCCAGGCCGAACAGTACGGTAATGCCAAACATAAGAATGGTTGCCAGGTGTGCTGGCAGATGGAAGAACCACAGCGAGGTGTAGAGCAGTACGGCAAAGATAACCACGCTCAGCGCCAGAATATAAGGTTTACTGAAGCCTTTCTTCACGCACAGGCCGATAAACAGGGCGGTTGATACCAGCTGCAGGATGGAGTTCAGACTGTTGAGGCCGGCTACCATCGCCGGATCGTGCTGCAGCACGAAGATAACGAAGTAAGTGAAGATCGACGCAAACAGCCACTCGGCGCCGAAGCCGCAGAGATACATACCAAGGTGTTTACGGAATACGCGCAGATAAAACGTGGAGCGCATATCTTTCGCCAGCATCAGCAGCGTACTGAGCAGCCCCTTTTTCTTTCCCTTGCTCATTTCCTCTTCTCGCGGACGCTCCCAGCTGCAGTACCACAGGCAGGAGATGGCCACGATGAGAATGACGCCGTAGGTGAGCCCGGTCAGGAAGAACGGGGTCGCGGATTCTTTCCCATAGAGCAGGATAAACTGTCCCGGGATAAAGGCCGCCAGGAAGTTGGCCAGTTTGCCGAAAATCGCTTTGTAACCGGTCAGTTTCGAACGCAGTGAGAAATCGTCTGTCATTTCGGTCGCCAATGTTTCATAGGGGACCATAATCGAGGTATAAATGATTTCAAAGACGACGTAGGTGCACAGGTAGTACCAGAAGCCGAGGCCTTCTACCCACAGCAGCGGGTAGAACATCATCAGCGGAATGCCAATCAATAAAAAGAAGCGGCGACGACCGAAGCGTTTACCAAGCCGCGTTTTGCCAAAGTTATCGGTGAGATAACCCATAAGCGGGTTACTAATCGCGTCAATAATACTGGCGACGGAAAAGATAAAGGAGGCTTCGATCAGCGTCAGCCCGCAGAAGGTTGTATAAAAATAGAGCAGCCATGCGCCGCTGATCGCCAGTGCGCCGCTTCCCAGCAAATTCCCGCCGCCGTAGGCTAACTGATGGCGTAACAAAATCGGTCTTCCCTGCAGCCCCTGTGAGGCTGAAGCCGTATATCTTGCCATTAAAATAAACTCCGTGTTTTAAATTTTTGAAACACTGTTTTTATATTATTAACTCATGGTTTTAAACGTGATCCAGATCACCAATACCCTGCTAATTCCTCCGGCTGAGCGGGAATGAGATCTGGTTAAAACTTTTTAATGCTTTTCAGGAATAAAAAACGGCGCCGAAGCGCCGAAAAAGAGGGTGAGCAGGGGAGGTAGGATAAAGCGAGTGCGGGCGCGAACAGGCGACGTATCCCCGCCAGTATGGGGTTAGCCGCGCTGGTTGCTGACCAGATCGAGCAGGTAACGATCGGTTTGTTGTTCGCTGGTCCCGGCTTTTTCCGCATGGCGTACTTCGTCAAGAATCGTCTCCAGCAGCATGCCATCCCGATCCTGTTGTTCCGCAAGCAGCGTCAGAAAGCGCAGGGTTGGCGCATCGCTTTGCGCCTTCGCCTCTTCCGCCAGGCTGGAGAGTATGCTGCTGCGCTGCTGATAATCCTCAACGGTTTTGCTAAAGAGGTCTTCAAGCGATGTGCATTCAGCGCTATAGGTATCTTGCGCTTTGACCACGGGCCAGGCGCCTGATTTTTTCATAAAATCAAAGACCCGCATCGTCTGCGTTATGCTGGCTTGCGCTCGGTTACGGAGAAAAGTGGCGGTACCGTTCAACCGGTGCTGAGTACACCATTCGCTTAAATGCAGATATAAATTTGAGGTATGGAATTCAAGATTCATCTGGTTATTTAGCTTTTGGACCATTCGTGGAACGACCATAAAAATATCCTTATTCTCTTTGGAGGGGCTGGCGTCATATCCTGACGCATCTATAGCAGGGCTGCGTAGAAATTATGGGGCACAGGAAGATAGCTCTGAATAATAATATTCAGAGCTTCTACGTATGCCTGTGTATTAAATTTCTTATCTCAACGGATATAGAATAGCGCTATATTTCAATTAAGAAAACTCTCAACGTCTAATATTTACATTTGGTTACAGCATCGGTAGATATCTTTATATAATGGTTTTTTGTTAGAGAAAATGCTGAGATTTAGCATCGGATTTAAATTTATCTGGATGATTTTATGTATTTTTATTTCGATCTCTCACTAATTAATAGTAGTGCTAGTGATGTTAGTGAAATTTCGTTTTAAAAATAGTGATTCATCGTTCTTTTTTTTGTGGTAGCCTGCGAGTAAGAAAATCAGCGGGGTCGTTCTGACTCATGTAACAAAGAGCAGATGATGACGTTAATTTAAAAAAATGCTGTGTTTGTAAACACATTATTGCTACCTGGCTATCTGAAGGAGACGGAAATGAAAAAAGTTGCGGTGCTGCTGGCGCCGGGTTTTGAGGAAGGCGAAGCGATTGTGGTTATTGATATTCTTCGTCGCTTGCATCTCAATGTTGAACTGCTCGCCTGCGCCGAGTCGCGCGCGGTAGTGAGCTACCATGATATCCCCATGGTGGCGGACAGCACGCTAACGGAACGCGCCGGCGCGCTATACGACGCGGTGGTTCTGCCTGGCGGTCCGCAGGGAAGCGTGAATTTGGCCGCCAGTCAGGCCGTCGTGGCGTTTATCTCGGCCCACGATGAAGCAGGAAAGCTGATCTGCCCAATCTGTTCGGCAGCCGCGAGAGTCCTTGGCGGCAACGGCCTGCTGAAGGGGCGTCGCTACGTCTGTTCGGGAGAGCTATGGCAAGACGTCTCCGACGGCGAGTACGTTGACCAGGCGGTGGTGGAAGACGGGAATTTGATCAGCGGTAAAGGGTTAGGGCACGTTTTTGATTTTTCGTTCACCGTCGCCGCCCGTTTATTGGGGGACGAGGCACCTGTTCGCGATCATGCGGAGCACATTTATTGCCAATGGCGATCTCTCCAGGGATAACTCTGCTGATGATATAGAGAATATTGCTACGGCCCGCGCTAATTGTCTGACAATTAGCGCTTTTTTTATGTCTTTTTTCGCTGTTTATATGTACGCAATTACTGTAATTCCGCGATGTGATTGGGCTCTCGTATGGAGAAATAATTTCCGGTTAATACTATTTAAACAACGGCACTCATGATTGAGATTTTCCTAATGCCTTGTTTTTCGTCCGATAAAAAATTTAAGTCTTATTTTTTCCTACATAAAAGCGAATTAAAGCTGGAGTTTACCATGCACAAATTTACTAAAGCGCTGGCGGCGATTGGTCTTGCCGCAGTTATGTCACAATCAGCTATGGCTGAGACGCTGAAGCTGGGTTTTCTGGTGAAACAGCCTGAAGAGCCATGGTTTCAAACAGAGTGGAAATTTGCCGATAAGGCCGGTAAAGATTTAGGTTTCGATGTGATTAAAATCGCTGTTCCCGACGGCGAGAAAACCCTTAACGCGATTGATAGCCTGGCGGCCAGCGGAGCCAAGGGCTTCGTCATTTGCACCCCGGACCCAAAACTCGGGGCGGCTATTGTCGCTAAAGCGCGCGGCTATGATATGAAAGTGATTACCGTCGATGACCAGTTCGTCAACGCCAAAGGCAAACCGATGGACAGCGTACCGCTGGTGATGATGGCGGCCAGCGAAATCGGCGCGCGTCAGGGGCAGGAACTGTATAAAGAGATGCAAAAACGCGGTTGGGATGTAAAAGACACCGCGGTTATGGCTATCACTGCCGATGAGCTGGATACCGCCCGCCGCCGTACCACCGGATCTATCGACGCGCTGAAAGCCGCCGGCTTCCCGGAGCAACAAATCTATCGCGTGCCAACCAAATCTAACGACATCCCCGGCGCGTTTGACGCCGGTAACTCCATGCTGGTTCAACATCCGAATGTTAAGCACTGGCTGATCGTCGGCATGAACGACAATACCGTGCTGGGCGGCGTGCGCGCGACCGAAGGCCAGGGCTTTAAAGCCCCTGACGTTATCGGTATCGGTATTAACGGCGTTGATGCGGTGAACGAGCTTTCTAAAGCCCAGGCCACCGGCTTCTACGGCTCTCTGCTGCCAAGCCCGGATATTCACGGCTATAAAACCAGCGAGATGCTTTACAACTGGGTAACGAAAGACGTTGAGCCGCCGAAATTCACCGCGGTAACCGACGTGGTGCTAATTACCCGTGACAACTTTAAAGAAGAGCTGGCGAAAAAAGGGCTGTAAGGCCGGTTGACCGGGCCTCTCGCAGTGCGCGAGGGGCTCCGTACAGAAAAGCGGAGTCGTTATGCAACAGTCTACCCCTTATCTCTCATTTCACGGCATCACCATGACCTTCCCGGGCGTTAAAGCGCTGTCCGACATTAGCTTTGGCTGCTATGCCGGACAGGTTCACGCCCTGATGGGAGAAAACGGCGCCGGGAAATCCACGCTGCTGAAAATTCTCAGCGGCAACTACATACCGACGGCCGGCAGCCTGCAGATCCGCGGTCAGCAGATGACGTTCAATCACACCACCGAGGCGCTGAACGCCGGGGTGGCGATTATCTATCAGGAGCTGCATCTGATTCCGGAAATGACCGTGGCGGAAAATATCTACCTCGGTCAGCTGCCGCATAAAGGCGGGATTGTGAATCGGTCGCTGCTGAATTATGAAGCAGGCCTGCAGCTTAAACATCTGGGGCTCGATATCGACCCGGAAACGCCGCTCAAATATCTCTCTATCGGCCAGTGGCAAATGGTGGAGATCGCTAAAGCGCTGGCGCGCAACGCCAAAATTATCGCCTTTGATGAGCCGACCAGCTCCCTTTCGGCGCGAGAAATTGAAAACCTGTTTCGGGTGATCCGCGAGCTGCGCCAGGAAGGACGGGTCATTATTTACGTTTCCCACCGTATGGAGGAGATCTTTGCGTTAAGCGACGTCATTACGGTATTCAAAGATGGCCGCTACGTGCGCACCTTTGACAATATGCAGGAGGTTAACCACGACGCGCTGGTCCAGGCGATGGTGGGGCGCGAACTGGGCGATATCTACGGCTGGCAGCCGCGTGAATATGGCAAAGAGCGTTTGCGTCTTGAGCAGGTGAAGGCGCCCGGCGTGCGCCAGCCCGTCAGTCTGTCGGTGCGCAGCGGAGAAATCGTCGGCCTGTTTGGGCTGGTCGGTGCCGGGCGCAGCGAGCTGATGAAAGGCTTATTCGGTGGCAGCAGAATAACCGGCGGTCAGGTTTATATCGACGGCGAGGCCATTGATATTCGTAAGCCAGCCCAGGCGATTCAGGCCGGGATGATGCTCTGCCCGGAAGACCGTAAAGCGGAGGGCATAATTCCGGTCCACTCGGTGCGCGACAACATCAATATCAGCGCTCGGCGCAAGCATATTCTCGCCGGCTGCGTTATCAACAACGCCTGGGAAGCGCAGAACGCCGACCAGCACATTAAATCGCTGAATATCAAAACGCCTGGCGCCGAGCAGCTGATTATGAACCTCTCCGGCGGCAATCAGCAGAAGGCGATCCTTGGCCGCTGGCTGTCGGAAGAGATGAAAGTCATCCTGCTTGATGAGCCAACGCGCGGTATTGACGTGGGCGCTAAGCACGAAATCTACAACGTTATCTATGCATTAGCGGCATCTGGCGTCGCGGTGGTTTTTGCCTCCAGCGATTTACCGGAAGTTCTCGGCGTTGCCGATCGCATCGTGGTTATGCGTGAGGGTGAGATTGCCGGAGAACTGCTGCATGAACATGCGAATGAACAGCAGGCATTGAGCCTTGCGATGCCAAAAGTGAGCCAGGCGGTCGCCTGAGTAAGGAGTCTATGATGTCATCAGTTACTACTTCAGGTACTACCCGGTCGGCTTTTAGCTTCTCCCGCGTCTGGGATCAGTTCGGCATGCTGGTTGTTTTTGCGGTGCTGTTTATTGGCTGCGTCATTTTTGTGCCTAATTTTGCCTCATTTATCAATATGAAAGGCCTGGGGTTGGCTATTTCTATGTCCGGAATGGTGGCCTGCGGGATGCTGTTTTGCCTGGCATCCGGCGACTTTGACCTGTCGGTCGCCTCGGTTATCGCCTGCGCCGGGGTGACCACGGCGGTGGTGATTAACCTGACAGAGAGCATGTGGATTGGCATCGGCGCCGGTCTGCTGCTCGGGGCGCTGAGCGGTCTGGTAAACGGTTTTGTGATTGCCCGCCTGAAGATTAACGCCCTGATCACCACCCTGGCGACCATGCAGATCGTTCGCGGTCTGGCCTATATCATCTCTGACGGTAAGGCGGTAGGGATTGAAGACGAGCGCTTCTTTACTCTCGGATACGCCAACTGGTTTGGTCTGCCAGCGCCTATCTGGCTGACCGTAGCCTGCCTGATTGTCTTCGGCCTGTTGCTCAATAAAACCACCTTCGGCCGTAATACCCTGGCGATTGGCGGCAACGAAGAAGCTGCGCGTCTGGCGGGCGTGCCGGTGGTGCGGACCAAGATCATTATTTTCGTCCTTTCCGGCCTGGTTTCTGCCGCGGCAGGCATTATCCTGGCTTCCCGTATGACCAGCGGTCAGCCGATGACCTCGATTGGCTATGAGCTGATTGTTATCTCGGCCTGCGTGCTGGGGGGCGTATCGCTGAAGGGCGGGATCGGTAAGATCTCCTACGTGGTGGCCGGGATCCTGATCCTGGGGACGGTGGAGAACGCGATGAACCTGCTGAACATCTCGCCGTTCTCGCAGTATGTCGTTCGCGGCGTGATTTTGCTGGCGGCGGTTATCTTTGACCGCTACAAACAGAAAGCGAAGCGCGCCGTTTAATCCAGGTCAACTTTTCAGTCTAATCCTAATCCATTGCCAGCGCTCGTTGCGCTGGCAATGACTATCAAAAATGGCGAGGCTGGTCACACTGTCTATACTTACATGGCTACAATAAATTAACACCCAGCATGTTGCTGGCCATGATAAGGAGGAAACAGGGTGGCTGACCAGATTTATGTACCGCCTGCGTTAACCGGAAACTGCGCTTTTTTCTTTGACCTCGACGGTACCCTTGCCGGTATCAAACCCCATCCCGATCAGGTGGTCATTCCTGCCGATGTTCTGCAGACGCTGCGCCAGCTCGTGCAGCAGCATAACGGCGCGGTGGCATTGATTTCAGGGCGCTCAATGGTTGAGCTGGATGAGCTTACCCGTCCTTACCGGCTGCCGCTTGCCGGTGTCCACGGGGCTGAACGCCGTGACATCAATGGTAAAACGCATATTGTCTCTTTACCTGATTCCCTCCTGAAGGCGCTGTCGGCGGAACTGACCGCGGCGCTGGATGCGTTGCCGGGATGCGAACTGGAAAGTAAGGGGATGGCTTTTGCGCTGCACTACCGTCAGGCGCCGGAGCATCAGCACGCGGTGCTGGCGCTGGCGCAAGCCGTCGTGCAGCGCCATCCCATTCTGGCTTTACAGCCGGGCAAGTGCGTGGTGGAGATCAAACCGCGCGGAGTGAATAAGGGTGAAGCGATAGCCGCTTTTATGCAGGAAGCTCCATTCAGAGGGCGCAAGCCGGTATTTGTCGGTGATGATTTAACCGATGAAGCGGGTTTTAGCGTCGTCAATCAACTGAGTGGCGTATCGGTCAAAGTGGGCGGCGGCGAGACCCAGGCGCGTTGGCGCCTGCCGGATGTCGCCGCTGTTCATCTTTGGATTAGTAACATCGCGAATCATGGGCAACAACCAGATGCGCTAACCGACAGGAGAGATGGCTATGAGTCGCTTAGTCGTAGTATCTAATCGTATTGCCCCGCCGGATGATAAAAAGGCCAGCGCCGGTGGCCTTGCCGTGGGGATTATGGGGGCATTAAAAGCAGCCGGAGGATTGTGGTTCGGCTGGAGTGGGGAAATCGGTGATGACCAGCAGCCGCTAAAAAAAGTGACTCAGGGAAATATAACCTGGGCCTCTTTCAACCTTAGCGAGCAGGATCACGACGAATATTACAACCGCTTTTCCAACGCCGTGCTATGGCCCGCGTTCCATTATCGTCTTGATCTGGTCGATTTTCAGCGTGAAGCCTGGGAGGGCTATCAGCGTGTCAACGCGAAGCTGGCCGATAAGCTGCTGCCGCTGATCGAAGCTGACGATATTGTCTGGATCCACGATTACCACCTGCTGCCGTTGGCCAGCGAACTGCGCCAGCGCGGCGTCAATAACCGCATCGGCTTCTTTTTACATATTCCGTTCCCGACGCCGGAAGTCTTTAACGCGCTGCCGCCGCACGCGGAGCTGCTGGAGCAGCTTTGCGATTACGATTTACTGGGCTTCCAGACCGAGAGCGACCGACTGGCGTTTCTGGACTGCGTATCGATGCAGACCCGTCTGACGACGCGCGGCGGAAAAAAACATGTGGCCTGGGGCAAACCTTTCCAGACCGAAGTCTACCCAATCGGTATCGATCCGGAAGAGATAGCGCGCAGCGCAAAAGGGCCGCTGCCGCCCAAGCTGGCGCAGCTGAAAAGCGAACTGAAAAGCGTGCAGAATATCTTTTCCGTCGAGCGGCTGGATTATTCGAAGGGGCTGCCGGAGCGTTTTCTCGCCTACGAGGCGCTGCTTGAAAACTATCCGCATCATCACGGTAAGATTCGCTATACCCAGATTGCGCCGACGTCGCGCGGCGATGTTCAGGCCTATCAGGATATTCGTCACCAGCTGGAAACCGCAGCCGGACGCATTAACGGCCGGTATGGCCAGCTGGGCTGGACTCCGCTTTACTACCTGAACCAGCACTTTGAACGCAAGCTGCTGATGAAAATCTTCCGCTACTCGGACGTCGGGCTGGTTACGCCGCTGCGCGATGGGATGAATCTGGTGGCGAAAGAGTATGTTGCCGCGCAGGACCCGCAAAATCCGGGTGTGCTGGTGCTGTCGCAGTTTGCCGGCGCGGCGAACGAGCTGCCGACGGCCTTAATCGTCAATCCTTACGATCGCGACGAGGTCGCCGCAGCGCTGGATCAGGCGCTAACCATGCCGCTGGCCGAGCGTATAGCCCGCCATTCGGCCATGCTGGCGGTGATTAAGGATAACGATATCCATCGCTGGCAGGAGCGGTTTATTGCCGATCTAAAGGAGATTGAGCCAGGCAGTGAGGAGAGTCACTTAGCGCGTAAGGTCGCAACTTTCCCCAAACTTGCCTGAGGCAACGACGGTTAGCGCTTCCCCGGCGCTAACCTTTTTCCAGACACACCAGCAGCACGTCAACGCCGCTGCTGCCAACGATATCTTTCGCCGAACAGGTTGCGCGAGAAAACAGGCTCTGGTTGTGGTTACCGCAAATCACCAGGTCAACGCGATGCTGCCGACAAAAATCCTTCACGTGATGAGCAATCCCGCCGCTGGCGATGGTCATTTTTTCGATAGGGTAGTCGGCGTGGCGGGCGAGTTCGGCCAGAAAACCGCGCGTCTCTTCCTGCATGACTTCGCGTAAATTTTCCATCATCGGCGCCGCAAACTGGTTGTACAACTCCGGATCGGTTGCCAGCGTGATCAGGCTGACTTTCGCATTAACCGGACGGGCGATTGAGACGGCTTTCTGAATGAGGACCCGGCTTTCCGGGGTTGGCGCCACGGCGACCAATAGATGTGAGTAGGGCATCAAGCCTCCTTGAGATACGCGAAATAACCCTTTCTATTGTCTTTACTCCGATTCCTTAGCTTTCGCAAGGTTTATCCACGGCGAAAAACCAGGCGCAGATTCTCCTCGACGCAAGGTCTTTTTGGCTGTCACCTCGCAACTTTTGGTCCGATCTTTTGTATTAAAAGAAACGCTGTTTTATAAATCAGTGAGGCGCGTTCATCGACTCTTTGTGTTTTTGCCAGTGAACGCTTTTGGCTGGCAAAAATGAAAAGGTAACGCCGTTCCCATGTTCTTAATGTAGCCATGTATCAACCCCTTTTGGCTGAATGGGCCAAAAAGCGGTTCGGAGTTCTCTAAAAAAAGACACAGGATTTACGGCGATGAAAACACGTAAAATCGGTTTGGTTAACTACCTTGCCTATGGATCGGGCGATTTCCTTGGTGCGGGGACAACCGCACTTACAGCAGCATGGCTGCTCTACTTCTACACCACCTTTTGCGGTCTTTCCCCTATCGAAGCGACGCTTATTTTTGCCACCGCCAGGGTGCTGGATGCGGTGATCAGTCCGCTGATGGGCTTCCTGACGGATAACTTTGGCTCGACCTGGCTGGGGAAACGTTTTGGCAGACGCAAGTTCTTCATCCTGCTCGGCATCCCCTGCGTATTTAGCTACTCCATCATGTGGGTAGGGGATATGGGGTTCTGGTACTACCTGCTGACCTATCTGCTGTTTGATATTGTCTACACCATGATTCTGGTGCCGTATGAAACGCTGGTGCCGGAAATGACCGATGATTTTAAACAGAAAACAAAATTCTCCGGCGCGCGTATTTCAATGGCCCAGA
Source organism: Klebsiella grimontii (assembly GCF_900200035.1). GTDB lineage: Bacteria > Pseudomonadota > Gammaproteobacteria > Enterobacterales > Enterobacteriaceae > Klebsiella > Klebsiella grimontii. The sequence goes on along the minus strand of NZ_FZTC01000020.1, from coordinate 202,680 downwards.
TGTCAGCGATTCTGGCTTCGTTCCTGCCGGGCGTGCTGCTGACTATCTTCGGCAAAGACAACGCCGTTTCTTTCTTTTACGCCAGCCTGGTGTTCTCGGTACTGTGCGCGATGATGCTGACATTTGTCTGGTTCTTTACCTGGGAACGCCCGCGTGAAGAGTGGACGGAAGCCGCGCTACGCGCTGAAGAGGAGAAACAAAACCTGACGCTGTCTCAGAGCCTTAACCGCCTGTTTATTGAGTTAAGTTCGACCCTGCGAATTAAAATTTTTCGTCAGCATCTGGGCATGTATCTGGGAGGCTATATCGCCCAGGATGTGTTCAATGCGGTCTTTACCTACTACGTGGTGTTTGTGCTGATGCAGGAAGCCTCGATGGCCTCCAACCTGCTCGGTACCATGGCAATCTTCCAGTTTATCGCGGTTATCGCCATGATCCCGCTGTGCATTCGCTTCGGGCCGGCGCCATCGTACCGCATGGTGGTGGTGCTGTTCGGCCTGAGTTCGCTCTCCTACGCGGTGCTGTACTACGCTGGCCTTAGCGATGTTTATTCGCTGCTGCTGCTGATATCCGCGGTGGCTGGCCTGGGGCGCGGCGGCATCAACTATGTTCCGTGGAACACCTACACCTATATTGCCGACGTGGACGAAGTGATCACCGGCCAGCGCCGCGAAGGCATCTTCGCCGGGATTATGACCCTGACGCGTAAGGCGTCTCAGGCCGGCGCGGTGATGCTGGTGGGGATCATCATGCAGATGTCGGGCTTTGTCTCCGGGCAGAAAACGCAGCCCTATGAAGTGAGCCATACCATTCTGCTGATCCTCAGCGTCGGTACTTTAGTGGTGCTGGCCTGCGGTTTCCTCGTGTCCCTGCGCTTTAAGCTCAATCTGCAAACCCACAGCGTCCTGCGTGCGGAAACGCTGAAAATGCGTGAATCAGGCCGCGCTCAGCCGGAACTGGCAAGCGCCGAGGATCGTGAAGTGGTGGAGATGCTGGCCGGGATGCCGTACGACGCCCTGTGGGGAAACAACAATATTGGTTATCTGAATCGGAATAAACCCGCCGCGCCAGCGCTGAAGCAGCGTTCAGCCATGAATTCGACATATAACAGAGGTTAAGGATATGAAAGTTTGGCCTGTCAAACATAGCCCACTACTGCGCCAGCCGGAGCGTTTTATCGCCCGCAATGAACTGCAGGCGCTGATTCAGAAGGTGACGCGCAATCTGGTCAACATTAAGGACGAAAGCGGGCAATTTTTACTGCGGCTGGACGACGGACGCGTTATTGACACCAAAGGGTGGAACGGCTGGGAGTGGACTCACGGCGTCGGCCTGTACGGTATTTATCAGTACTACCAGCAGACCGGCGATACCGCGATGCGCGACATTATCGATAGCTGGTTTGCCGATCGCTTTGCCGAGGGCGCGACCACCAAAAACGTCAACACCATGGCGCCGTTTCTCACCCTGGCATACCGCTACGAAGAGACGGGTAACTCCGCGTATCTGCCCTGGCTCGATAGCTGGGCGGAGTGGGCGATGAACGAAATGCCGCGCACTGAATCTGGCGGCATGCAGCACATCACCCTGGCGGAAGAGAATCATCAGCAGATGTGGGACGACACGTTGATGATGACGGTTCTGCCGCTGGCGAAAATCGGCAAGCTGCTTAATCGTCCGGAATACGTAGAGGAGGCGGTATATCAGTTTTTGCTGCACGTGCAGAATCTGCTGGACCGCGAGACCGGCCTGTGGTTCCACGGCTGGAACTATGAGGGGCGGCATAATTTCGCCCAAGCCCGCTGGGCGCGCGGCAATAGCTGGCTGACTATCGTTATTCCGGATTTTCTGGAGCTGGTGGATTTACCCGAAAACAGCGCGGTACGGCGTTATCTGGTGCAGGTGCTGAATGCGCAGATTGCGGCGCTGGCCCGCTGTCAGGACGATAGCGGCCTGTGGCATACGCTGCTTGACGATCCCGACTCCTATCTGGAAGCGTCGGCGACCGCCGGTTTTGCTTATGGGATCCTCAAAGCGGTGCGCAAGCGCTACGTGAGTCAGGCGTATGCGGAGGTGGCGGAAAAAGCGATTCGCGGCATCGTGCAGAATATCTCACCGCAAGGGGAGCTGCTGCAAACGTCGTTCGGTACCGGAATGGGTTCGAATCTTGATTTTTATCGCGACATTCCGCTGACGTCGATGCCGTATGGCCAGGCGATGGCGATCCTGTGCCTGACGGAGTATCTGCGGAAGTATTTCTGAGAAGGGCGGAATTTCCCCGGTGGCGCTTACGCTTACCGGGGCTACAAGGATGTTGCAGATCTGATGAGCGCGGCGCCATCAGGCGTTATAAAACAAACCCGGCTTTCGCCGGGTTTGTTTTTACATCCGTTCTACAGTTTCGATACCCAGGGTATCCAGACCCAGCTTCAGCGTTTTTGCGGTCAGCAGTGCCAGCTTCAGGCGGCTGTTGCGCGTCTCTTCGCTTTCGGCGCTCAGGATCGGGCAGTGCTCGTAGAAGCCGGAGAACAGGCCAGCCAGATCGTACAGATAAGAGCACATGACGTGCGGCGTGCCTTCACGCGCGACGACGGTCAGGGTTTCTTCAAACTGCAGCAGACGGGCCGCCAGCTGGGCTTCACGGTCTTCGGTGATCACCACCGGCGCCGCCGCCAGCGTGCTTTCATCAATATCCGCTTTGCGGAACACGGAGAGCACGCGGGTATAGGCATACTGCATATAAGGCGCGGTATTGCCCTCAAAGGCCAGCATGTTATCCCAGTCAAAGATGTAGTCGGTGGTGCGGTTTTTAGACAAATCGGCGTATTTCACCGCGCCAATTCCGACCGCGTTCGCCAGTTTTTCCAGCTCATCGGCGGGCATATCCGGGTTTTTCTCCGCCACCAGACGGCGGGCGCGTTCCAGCGCTTCGTCCAGCAGGTCGGCGAGCTTCACGGTGCCGCCGGCGCGGGTTTTAAACGGTTTGCCGTCCTTGCCGAGCATCATGCCGAACATGTGGTGCTCCAGCGGGACGGAATCCGGCACGTAGCCGGCTTTACGCACGATGGTCCACGCCTGCATCAGGTGCTGGTGCTGGCGAGAGTCGATGTAGTAAAGCACGCGATCCGCATGCAGGTTTTCGTAACGGTATTTTGCGCAGGCGATATCGGTAGTGGTGTAGAGATAGCCGCCATCCTTCTTCTGGATAATCACGCCCATCGGTTCGCCTTCCTTGTTTTTGTATTCGTCAAGGAACACCACGGTCGCGCCTTCGCTTTCTACCGCCAGACCTTGGGCTTTCAGATCGGCAACGATACCCGGCAGCATCGGGTTATAGAGGCTTTCACCCATCACGTCGTCGCGGGTCAGAGTGACGTTCAGGCGGTTATAGGTAAGCTGGTTTTGCGACATGGTGATATCGACCAGCTTGCGCCACATTTCACGGAAGTACTCGTCGCCGCCCTGCAGCTTAACGACGTAGCTGCGCGCGCGCTCGGCGAAGGCTTCATCTTCGTCGTAGTGTTTTTTCGCTTCGCGATAAAAACCTTCGAGGTCGGCCAGCGCCATCTCGCCGGCGTTTTCCTGCTGCTGCTTTTCCAGGTACGCGATCAGCATGCCGAACTGGGTGCCCCAGTCGCCTACGTGGTTCGCGCGGATCACTTTATGCCCGAGAAATTCCAGCGTCCGCACCGCGGCATCGCCAATAATCGTGGAGCGCAGGTGGCCTACGTGCATCTCTTTCGCCACGTTCGGCGCGGAGTAATCGACCACCACCGTCTGCGCCTGCGGCTGAGCCACGCCCAGACGTTCGGATTTCAGCGCGCTGCTGACGTTTTCCGCGAGGAAAGCCGGGTCGAGGAAAATATTAATAAAGCCGGGACCGGCGATTTCGACCTTACTGGCAATGCCGCTCAGGTCGAGATGAGACAGGACCTGCTCTGCAAGTTGTCGCGGCGCCACGCCCAGTTTTTTGGCTACGGCCATCACGCCGTTGGCCTGATAATCGCCGAACTGGACTTTTGCTGACTGGCGTACCTGAGGTTCGCAATCGGCAGACGCGCCTGCCGCGATCAGGGCCTGACTGACTTTTTCTGAGAGAAGAGCCTGAATATTCACCGAAATACCTTACGTTTAATACGCCGTCACCCAGAGGGGGCGGCGCAGGAATGTGGACAAATTAGGGCGGGAGTATACTGCATTTGCGCCCACGCGTCAGCACCGCGCAGAGGTTGCTAAGCCTCGCGCTCAACGAATAACCGTTCACGGGGGGCCGCCGACGATTGTCGGTTGGTAGGGCGCGGGAAACGCGATAAATTAGCTCTTTTTAGCGAGTACCGAGGCTTACGATGGCGAACTGGCAGCAGATTAATGAATTAAACGATATTTCCGCGGACCTGCCGCGCTTTACCGAGGCGCTAAACGCGCTAGCTCATCGGCTTGGTCTCGATATTACGTCACTTGATGCCGACCATATTTCCCTGCGCTGTCATCAGAACGCCACGGCGGAACGCTGGCGTCGCGGCTTTGAACAATGCGGCACGCTGCTGTCGGAAAACGTGATTAACGGCCGGCCCATCTGTTTATTCCGCCTGGATGAGCCGGTGGTCGTGGCGCACTGGCGTTTTCGCATCGTTGAGCTGCCGTGGCCGGGCGAAAAGCGCTATCCGCACGAAGGTTGGGAGCATATTGAAATCGTGCTGCCTGGCGAACCTGAAACGCTCAATACCCGCGCGCTGGCGCTGCTGTCCGATGACGGGCTGAGCCAACCGGGTATTTTTGTCAAGACCAGCGCGCCGAAAGGTGCGCGTGAGCGTTTACCGAATCCAACCCTGGCGGTAACCGATGGTAAAGTGACGATCAAATTTCACCCGTGGTCGATTGAGCAAATTGTCGCCAGTGAACACGCTGAACGATGACAGTGTGACGTTACGCGGCGTCTGCCGGGAGAAATCGTGCCATTCTGGCGTGCCTGCTCAATCTACGGAGAGAAGAATGACCTTACTGGAAGTCTGCTGTTACAGCATGGAGTGCGCGCTGGAGGCCCAGCGCCGCGGCGCCGATCGCATCGAGCTATGCGCCGCGCCGCAGGAGGGGGGGCTGACGCCTTCGCTGGGCGTACTGAAATCGGTGCGTGAAGCGGTGACTATTCCCGTGCATCCGATTATTCGCCCGCGCGGCGGTGATTTTTGCTATACCGCGGGCGAGTTTGCCGCGATGCTGGATGATGTCGCCGCGGTGAAAGATCTCGGTTTTCCCGGCCTGGTAATCGGTATTCTTGACGCCGACGGTCGGGTGGATAGGGCGCGAATGAAAAAAATAATGGCGGCGGCGGGAACCCTGGCCGTCACCTTTCACCGGGCCTTTGATATGTGCGCCAACCCGCGCCAGGCCAGCGTTGAGCTGGCTGAACTCGGCGTTCAGCGTATCCTGACTTCGGGCCAGCAGGCGTCTGCCGAAAAAGGAATTTCATTAATCAGGGAACTTATTTCCCAAAGCGATACTCCTATTATTATGGCCGGTGCAGGAGTGCGCGCCGCCAACCTGCCGCTGTTTTTACAGGCGGGGGTAAAAGAGGTGCATACCTCGGCAGGCCAGTGGTTACCGTCCCCGATGCGCTTTCGCAATCCCGGATTGTCGATGTCTACGGATGCCGAAGCAGATGAATACTTACGCTACGCCGTCAATGGCGAAGCGGTAGCGGAAATGAAGAAGATAATTACCGCGTAGAGAGAGTAAACCGTTTTTTGCTGCACATCATGTCGCCCAATATGATGATTGCCCGTACCAGGCCCCTGCCCATTAAACAGGGGCCTTTTTTTATCCAGAATTAGCCCTGGCTACGGTTTTTTTTCGCCGCTAACGACTGCTGCGTTTCCGGTTTACTGGCAATAATCACCGCGCGCAGCGGGGCCGGATAGCCTTCGACCGTTTTGCTGCTATCGCGCGGATCGAGGAAATCGGCCAGCGACTCGGTGGTCATCCACTCGGTGCGGCGCTGCTCGTCGGTCGAAGTGACGCACGCATCGACAATACGCACATCGACAAATCCGCACTTCTCCAGCCACTGCTTCAGCGCGGCGGCGGACGGGATAAAGTAGACGTTGCGCATTTGGGCATAGCGGTCGCCCGGCACCAGTACGGTATTTTCGTCGCCTTCAACGACCAGCGTCTCCAGCACCAGCTCGCCGCCGGGAACCAGCTGATCTTTGAGCTGCCACAGGTGATCGAGCGGAGAGCGGCGGTGATACAGCACGCCCATCGAAAAGACGGTATCAAAGGCGTTGAGCGCCGGAAGCTGCTCAATGCCCAGCGGCAGCAGATGCGCGCGCTGGTCGTTGCCCAACAGTTTTCGCACCGCTTCAAACTGGCAAAGAAACAGCTGGGTGGGGTCGATGCCCACCGCCAGATGAGCGCCGGCGCCAATCATGCGCCACATGTGGTATCCGCTGCCGCAGCCGACATCAAGGATGGTACGCCCGGTCAGATCGGAAAGGTGCGGCAGTACGCGCTCCCACTTCCAGTCGGAACGCCATTCGGTATCGATATTCACGCCGTAAAGGGAGAAGGGCCCTTTACGCCACGGCATCAGATTCTTCAGCAGGTTTTCAATCCGCAGGCGCTGGCCTTCACCGAGCGGCGTTTCGCTCTCGGCGGTGACGCTGTGCAGCAGATCCAGACGGTAGGGCGCAAACTCGGGTAGAAACTCGACGGCCCGTTCCCATTCCCGGTATTTGCCGTGCAGCGCGTCGCGCTGCCAGGCCGCCACCTGGGCCGGCAGCGTCTCCAGCCAGTGCGAAAGCGGGCTTTTGGCAATCAATTGATAAAAGTTGCTGAAATCAATCATGCCGGGTCCCCGGATTTTACGGCGATTAACGATCCGAAGTTAAAGCACTGGAACCACAGCTCGGCATGTTCGAAACCGGCCTTACGCAGGCGCGCTTTGTGGGTTTCCACGGAATCGGTGAGCATCACGTTTTCCAGCATGCTGCGCTTTTGGCTGATTTCCAGCTCGCTGTAGCCGTTAGCGCGTTTGAAGTCGTGATGCATGTTGAACAAGAGTTCGCCGACGTTGTCATCTTCGAAGCTGAATTTTTCCGACAGCACCAGCGCGCCGCCCGGGTTCAGCCCCTGATAGACTTTGTCCAGAATGGCCTGACGTTCGCCCGGCTCGAGAAACTGAATGGTGAAATTGAGCACCACCATTGAGGCGTTTTCTATCGTGACGTGGCGAATATCGCCTTCAATTACCTCGACCGGCGTCGGCGCTTTATAGGCGTCAATATGGCGACGGCAGCGTTCGACCATCGCCGGCGAGTTATCGATGGCGATGATTTTGCAGCCAGAATGCGCAATATTGCGGCGCACGGACAGTGTGGCTGCGCCAAGCGAGCAGCCGAGATCGTAAACCTGGGTATCCGGCTGAACGAAACGTTCCGCCAGCATGCCGATCATCGAAATGATATTGGAATAGCCGGGAACAGAGCGCTGGATCATATCCGGGAAGACTTCAGCAACCCGTTCATCAAAGGTCCAGTCGCCGAGACTGGCAATCGGCGCGGAAAAAAGCGTATCGCGGTGAGACATAACGTTAAACCCGAAAAATCGAAAACGGCGTATTGTGCGCTAACGGACGGAGAAAACCAACTCCCAGGGCATATACCAGAAGTTCGCCAGCACCATCAGCAACAACGAACACCACGTCGCGCTCATGCCGGAACGGCGCCAGCGGTAGAGACGATGATGAAAGCCATACGAGTGCATCAGGCGCCCGGCGATCAGCAAGATACCGCAGACGTGGACCATCCAGGTCTGGGCGCCGTTCATCTCCATAAACAGCAGTAAGATCAGGCCAATGGGAACATACTCCACCGCGTTCCCGTGCACGCGAATAGCGACCTGCAGCTCGCTAAAACCACCGTCGCCGTAGCCTACGCGATATTGCGTCCTCAGGCGTACGACGTCCCAGGAAAACTTAATAAGCAATAACGCACCTAAGACCGCATACAGCGCGCTGACCATACTCAAAACTCCCTTTTATCGCTTCCGGTGGCTCAATTGAGGATAGCAGGATATCAGAAAAGGGAGGTTTGCTGCGGAATTGACGGCGCATTCCCTATTTCCGGTAGGGCAGTACGCAGATCGCCCCACAGGGTGTCGACCAGTTCCGGCGCCTGGGCGATATCCGGAGTATGGAGGAACAGGTACGGCGTGGCGGTCGGCGTCCATTTTGGCAGCGTGCGAATCCACACGCTAAAAAGCTCGCGATTCTGCGTCATATCATCGCTGCCGATAAAACGCACCATTGGATTATGGGCCGTCACCAGCGCATGGACGGGGACTTTAGGCTTCTTCTTCTGCGCCTCGATCATCGCCGGGCTGCGGGCGACGGCGCTATGAACCGGACGGCTATCAAGGATCACGCGATTGACGTTACGCTGATGCAGGCCGCGATTGAGCTGCTGTTCCGCTTCCCCTTTGGCGAAAAATTCCGGATGCCTTACCTCAACGCCGTAGCGGAATTCGCGCGGCAGGCTGTCGAGGAACGGCCAGAGGGCGGTGAGGTCCCGAGGGCCGAACGTCGCCGGCAACTGGAGCCAGTACTGGCCGATGCGCGAAGACAGCGGCGCCAGACGGGTAAAAAACTCATGGCTTAAGTCGTCGCAGTTGCGCAGCGCCGCCTGGTGCGAAATGGTGGCCGGAAATTTGAAGCAGAAGCGAAAATCGTCGTGGGTTTGTTCATACCAGCGGCTGACAATCTCCGCTTTTGGTAACGCGTACAGGGTGGTGTTGCCCTCCACGCAGTTGAAGTGGCGGGCATACTCTTCAAGGCTGGTGATACCCAGCCGCACCCACTTCGGGTGCGCCCACTGGGGAAGCCCTATATAAATCATAATGCGGCAAGCACCTCCTCGGTACTACGCACGCGGGCAATCCGCGGGAAGATATGCGTCATGCTGCTAAGATGCTGTTCCGCCGTCGCCGCGCTGCAGGCGTCTTCGACAAGAATGAGGTTAAAACCCAGCTCCCAGGCGTTGCGCGCCGTAGATTCGACGCCGATATTCGTGGAGATACCGCACAGGATAATCGTATCGATACCGCGACGGCGAAGCTGCAGCTCCAGGTCGGTGCCGTAAAAGGCCCCCCACTGGCGTTTGGTGACTTCGATATCGCTCGCCTGTTTTTCCAGCGCGAGCGGATAGGCCCACCAGTTTTCCGGTAGCGTTGGCGCGCCTGCCTGAGCATCGACCGGCTGCTTCAGCGCTTCCGCGAAATCCGCCGACCAGCCAACGCGAACCATGACCACCGGGGAACCCTGCTGGCGGCACTTTTTCGCCAGACTCGCGGCGCGCTCAACCACTTCGTCAGCGCGATGCGGGCCGCCGGCAAACGGTAAAATGCCTTCCTGCAGGTCAATAACGACCAGCGCGGTCTTTTTTGCATTGAGTTCTAACATGATATCCCCGTATCTTCTTTTGTTGTCAGGCCGCTACAATACCGTTGCCGATCTCGCCCGAGGGTAACAAATTTTGTTAATTTTTGTGAGTACAAGCAATAAGCGTGCAGCAAAGCAACGCAGCGCGCTGCGCCGGACTTATCGTGCGGCATAATTTCCAGTATAATAGCCGCCTTTTTTCATTCAGTTGTGACATCAGCTAAAGCTGCGACCTCGTCGCCTGCAAGGCAGGCAACAATCCGCCTGCGGCTAAGTTAAGGGATATCTCATGCGTACAGAATATTGCGGGCAGCTTCGTCTGTCCCACGTAGGGCAGCAAGTGACTCTGTGTGGTTGGGTCAACCGGCGTCGTGATCTTGGTAGCCTTATCTTTATCGATATGCGTGACCGCGAAGGCATCGTGCAGGTGTTTTTCGATCCGGATCGCGCCGACGCATTAAAGCTGGCCTCTGAACTGCGTAATGAGTTCTGCATCCAGGTCACCGGCACCGTGCGTGCGCGTGACGAAAAAAACGTGAATAGCGATATGGCCACCGGCGCCATCGAAGTGCTGGCATCCGACCTGACCATTATCAACCGCGCCGAAGCGCTGCCGCTGGACTCCAACCACGTCAACACCGAAGAAGCGCGTCTGAAATACCGCTACCTGGACCTGCGTCGTCCGGAAATGGCGCAGCGCCTGAAAACCCGTGCGAAGATTACCAGCCTCGTCCGCCGTTTTATGGACGACCACGGCTTCCTCGATATCGAAACGCCGATGCTGACCAAAGCTACCCCGGAAGGCGCGCGCGACTATCTGGTGCCTTCTCGTGTGCATAAAGGCAAATTCTACGCGCTGCCGCAGTCTCCCCAGCTGTTCAAACAGCTGCTGATGATGTCCGGTTTTGACCGCTACTATCAGATTGTTAAATGTTTCCGCGACGAAGACCTGCGCGCCGACCGCCAGCCGGAATTCACCCAGATCGACGTCGAGACCTCCTTTATGACCGCCGAGCAGGTGCGTGAAGTGATGGAAGCGCTGGTGCGTAATCTGTGGCAGGAAGTGAAGGGCGTGGATCTGGGCGATTTCCCGATCATGACCTTCGCCGAAGCCGAGCGCCGCTACGGTTCCGATAAACCAGACCTGCGTAACCCGATGGAGCTGGTGGACGTTGCCGATCTGGTCAAAGCGGTGGAATTCGCCGTCTTCGCAGGTCCAGCTAACGACGCCAAAGGCCGCGTAGCCGCGCTGCGCGTACCGGGCGGCGCTGCGCTGACCCGTAAGCAAATCGACGAGTACGGTAAGTTTGTCCAGATCTACGGCGCAAAAGGCCTGGCCTATATTAAAGTCACCGAGCGGGCGAAAGGCCTTGAAGGCATCAACAGCCCGGTAGCTAAATTCCTTAACGCCGACATCGTTGAAGCGATCCTTGAGCGCACCGGCGCGCAGGATGGCGACATGATCTTCTTCGGCGCGGATAACAAAAAGGTTGTCGCCGACGCGCTCGGCGCGCTGCGTCTGAAGCTGGGCAAAGACCTGAACCTGACCGACGAAAACAAATGGGCGCCGCTGTGGGTTATCGACTTCCCGATGTTTGAAGACGACGGTGAAGGCGGCCTGACCGCGATGCACCATCCGTTCACCTCGCCGAAAGATATGTCCGCCGCCGAGCTGAAGGCCGCGCCGGAAGACGCGGTGGCCAACGCCTACGATATGGTCATCAATGGCTATGAAGTCGGCGGCGGTTCGGTACGTATTCACAGCGGTGAAATGCAGCAAACCGTGTTCGGCATTCTCGGCATTAACGAGCAAGAGCAGCGCGAGAAGTTTGGCTTCCTGCTGGACGCGCTGAAATACGGTACTCCGCCGCACGCGGGCCTGGCTTTCGGTCTTGACCGTTTGACCATGCTGCTGACCGGTACCGATAATATCCGTGACGTTATCGCCTTCCCGAAAACCACCGCCGCCGCTTGCCTGATGACCGAAGCGCCAAGCTTCGCTAACCCGGCATCGCTGAGCGAGCTGGGTATTCAGGTGGTGGCGAAAGAGGCAAAAGAGTCTCTGGAGAATAAGTAAGATGTCATTCAAGCTCCCCGTTTCCGTGCTGGTGGTGATTTACGCCAAAGATACGAAGCGGGTGCTGATGTTACAGCGGCGCGACGATCCCGCGTTCTGGCAGTCGGTTACCGGCAGCCTGGAGGAGGGAGAGACCGCACCGCAGGCTGCCGCGCGTGAAGTTATGGAAGAAGTCGCCATTGATGTCGCCAGCGAGCAGCTGGCGTTGGTTGACTGTCAGCGCACGGTAGAGTTCGAGATATTTTCTCATTTACGTCATCGCTATGCGCCGGGCGTTGAGCGTAATACGGAATTTTGGTTCCGTCTTGCGCTCCCCCATGAACGCCAGATTGTCTTTACGGAACATCTGGACTATCGCTGGGTTGATGCGGCGGAAGCCGCCACGTTGACCAAGTCCTGGAGCAACCGGCAGGCGATTGAAGAATTTGTAATTAACGCCGCCTGAAAGGGCGCGCTTTTTTGGAGAGTTTTTTATGGCAGGTCATAGTAAATGGGCCAACACCAAGCACCGCAAAGCGGCACAGGATGCCAAGCGCGGTAAGATCTTTACGAAAATTATTCGCGAGCTGGTCACCGCCGCGCGTCTGGGCGGCGGCGATGCGGGATCTAACCCGCGTCTGCGCGCGGCAATCGACAAAGCGCTGAGCAACAACATGACCCGCGACACCCTGAACCGCGCTATTGCCCGCGGCGTGGGCGGCGATGATGATGCGAACATGGAAACCATCATCTATGAAGGTTACGGTCCTGGCGGCACGGCGGTGATGGTTGAATGTCTGTCCGACAACCGTAACCGTACCGTTGCGGAAGTCCGTCATGCCTTCACCAAAACCGGCGGTAACCTGGGGACCGACGGTTCCGTTTCCTACCTGTTCAGCAAAAAAGGCGTTATCTCCTTCGAGAAAGGCGACGAAGATGCGATCATGGAAGCGGCGCTGGAAGCGGGCGCGGAAGACGTTGTGACCTATGACGACGGCGCGATTGACGTTTATACCGCGTGGGAAGAGATGGGCGCGGTACGCGATGCGCTGGAAGCCGCCGGCCTGAAAGCGGACGCCGCTGAAGTCTCGATGATCCCGTCAACCAAAGCGGACATGGACGCGGAAACTGCGCCGAAACTGCTGCGTCTGATCGATATGCTGGAAGATTGCGACGACGTGCAGGAAGTTTATCACAACGGCGAGATCTCTGATGAGGTCGCCGCAACGCTCTAATGTTGCCGACCGTTAAACCACTAACCGGAGGCGCGTGATGGCCATTATTCTCGGCATTGACCCGGGGTCGCGCGTCACTGGTTATGGCGTCATCCGCCAGGTTGGACGCCAGCTCAGCTATCTGGGCAGCGGCTGTATTCGCACGAAAGTGGATGATTTACCGTCTCGCCTGAAGCTCATCTATGCGGGCGTCACGGAAATTATTACCCAGTTCCAACCGGACTATTTCGCCATCGAACAAGTGTTTATGGCCAAGAACGCCGACTCGGCGCTGAAGCTCGGCCAGGCGCGCGGCGTGGCGATTGTCGCGGCGACGAATCAGGACCTGCCGGTCTTTGAGTACGCCGCCAGGCAGGTAAAGCAGACCGTTGTCGGCATCGGCAGCGCGGAAAAGAGCCAGGTGCAGCATATGGTGCGCACCTTGCTCAAGCTGCCGGCCAACCCGCAGGCGGATGCGGCGGATGCTTTAGCCATCGCCATCACCCACTGCCACGTCAGCCAGAACGCCGCCCAGATCAGCGAAAGCCGCCTGAATCTGGCGCGTGGACGCTTACGATAACCTGAAATCAGGCTGGATATCTATCCAGCCTTTTTTTATGATACCGCATTAGACTTTCAGCCCTTAATCCAGGAGCTCCACGTGATAGGCAGACTCAGAGGCATCATTCTCGAAAAACAACCCCCGCTGGTTTTACTCGAAACGGGAGGCGTAGGCTATGAGGTTCATCTGCCGATGACCTGTTTCTACGAGCTGCCGGACGTGGGCAAAGAGGCGATCATTTTTACCCACTTTATCGTCCGCGAAGACGCTCAGCTGCTGTATGGCTTTAACAACAAGCAGGAGCGCACGCTGTTTAAAGAGCTGATTAAAACCAACGGCGTCGGTCCGAAGCTGGCGCTGGCGATCCTTTCCGGCATGTCGGCGCAGCAGTTTGTGAATGCCGTTGAGCGTGAGGAGCTGGCGGCGCTGGTGAAGCTGCCGGGAATCGGCAAGAAAACCGCGGAACGCCTGATTGTCGAAATGAAAGACCGCTTTAAAGGGCTGCACGGCGATCTGTTTACGCCGGCGGCGGATCTGGTGCTGACGTCTCCAGCCGGTCCTTCTGATGATGATGCTGAACAGGAAGCGGTTGCCGCGCTGGTGGCGCTGGGCTATAAACCTCAGGAGGCCAGCCGGATGGTCAGCAAAATCGTGCGCCCGGATGCCAACAGTGAAACGCTAATTCGCGAAGCGCTCCGCGCCGCGTTGTGAGGTAAGGGATGATTGAAGCAGACAGGCTGGTATCGGCGGACAGCAGCGGTTTTGAAGAGGCAGCCGATCGCGCCATTCGCCCTAAATTGCTGCAAGAGTACGTGGGCCAGCCGCACGTCCGTTCGCAGATGGAAATTTTTATCCAGGCGGCGAAGCTGCGCGGCGACGCGCTCGATCACCTGCTGATTTTTGGCCCGCCGGGGCTGGGGAAAACCACCCTGGCAAACATCGTCGCCAACGAGATGGGTGTCAACCTGCGCACCACCTCCGGCCCGGTGCTGGAAAAGGCGGGCGATCTGGCGGCGATGTTGACCAATCTTGAACCCCACGACGTTCTGTTTATCGACGAGATCCACCGTCTGTCACCGGTTGTTGAAGAAGTTCTCTATCCGGCAATGGAAGATTATCAGCTGGATATCATGATTGGCGAAGGGCCCGCGGCGCGTTCGATAAAAATCGATCTGCCGCCGTTTACCCTGATTGGCGCGACAACTCGCGCAGGTTCATTGACTTCGCCGCTGCGCGACCGTTTTGGCATCGTTCAGCGCCTGGAGTTCTATCAGATCCCGGACCTGCAGCATATTGTCAGCCGCAGCGCCCGCTATATGGGGCTGGAGATGAGCGAAGAGGGGGCTCTGGAGGTCGCGCGTCGCGCGCGCGGCACGCCGCGAATCGCCAACCGCCTGCTGCGCCGGGTGCGCGATTTTGCCGAGGTTCGCTACGACGGGCGTATCTCTGAGGATATTGCCGCTCAGGCGCTGGATATGCTCAACGTGGATGCGGAAGGCTTCGATTATATGGACCGTAAGCTGCTGCTGGCGGTCATCGATAAATTCTTTGGCGGGCCGGTCGGGCTGGATAACCTGGCGGCGGCCATCGGCGAAGAGCGGGAAACGATTGAAGATGTGCTCGAGCCGTATCTGATCCAGCAGGGCTTTTTACAGCGTACTCCGCGCGGGCGAATGGCGACGGTGCGGGCCTGGACCCACTTCGGCATTACGCCGCCGGAAATGCCTTAATCGTTGTCCGGCGATAAAACAGCAGACCGCAGGGGCCGGTACCCCGGCCAAGCGGAGCGCAAGCCGGGAAAATAGCTGAGTGGTTGATGTCCCGGCTTGCGGCGTGAACGCCTTCGCCGGGCTACAACGTCCGCAGACGGCGGTGATCCCATCGCAATCTGCCGAGTTTTGACGGCGGCTGACGCGGGCGCATAAGCGTCAGGCGGCCGCTTTCTTGCTCATGCTGATAATAAACAGCAGCGCGGCGCACAGCACCACGGAAGGCCCCGCTGGCGTGTCGTAGAACGCCGAGAAGGTCAAACCGCCGGTCACCGCAATCATCCCAACGCCAACCGCCACTCCCGCCATTTGCTCTGGCGTACGGGCAAAGCGACGGGCCGTTGCGGCGGGAATGATCAGCAGCGATGTGATAATCAGCGCTCCGACGAACTTCATCGCCACGCCGATGGTCAGCGCGGTGACCAGCATCAGAAGCAGTTTCACCCGCTGGAGCTTAACGCCGTCAACAAACGCCAGATCCGGACTGATGGTCATCGACAGCAGGTTGCGCCACTGCCAGAGCAGGATCGCCAGCACGATAACCACGCCAATAGCGATAGATATCAAATCTTCCGGCGTCACCGCCAGCAGATCGCCAAACAGATAGGCCATCAGGTCGACGCGCACGTTTGACATCAGGCTGACCACCACCAGGCCCAGAGACAGCGCGCTGTGGGCCATGATGCCGAGTAGCGTATCTACCGCCAGATGGGGGCGTTTTTCCAGCCATACCAGCCCGCCCGCCAGCAGCAGCGTCACCGCGATGACCGCATAGAACGGATTGACGTTGAGCAGTAAACCAAAAGCGACGCCGAGCAGAGATGCGTGGGCCAGGGTATCACCGAAGTAGGACATCCGGCGCCAGACGACAAACGATCCCAGCGGACCCGCCGCACAGGCGAGCATCATTCCGGCCAGCCAGCCGGGGAGCAGTAATTCAATCATTAACGGTCATTTCCCCGACGCAGTACAATCCGCCCCTGCAGGTCGTGGCGGTGATTATGATGATGGCGATAAATACCCAGTTGTTCCGCGCCGCGCTGGCCGAACATCGAGATAAATTCCGGATGCATAGAAACCACTTCCGGCGCGCCAGAGCAGCAAATATGCTGATTGAGACACAGCACTTCGTCGGTTTTGGCCATCACAAGGTGCAGGTCATGAGAAACCATCAGCACGGCGCAATTAAGCTCCTGGCGCAGCTGGTTAATCAGATCGTAAAGCGCCACCTGGCCGTTGACGTCAACGCCCTGCGTTGGCTCGTCGAGCACCAGCAGCTGCGGCTGATTGAGCAGCGCCCGCGCCAGAAGTACCCGCTGGGTCTCGCCGCCGGAAAGCTTCTGCATGGGGGCGTCGATCAGATGTCCGGCCTGTACGCGCTTCAGCGCCGGTAAAATATCGCGCTTGTGGGTTCCCGGACGTAAAAGCATAAAGCGGCTTACGGTCAGCGGCATCGTGGCATCAAGGTGCAGCTTTTGCGGGACATAGCCGATCCGCAGATGTCCCTCGCGTTTGATAACCCCTTCCGTAGGTGCTACCAGCCCAAGAACGACTCTGACAAGGGTTGATTTACCGGCGCCGTTGGGGCCCAGTAGGGTTAAAATTTTGCCCGGCTTTAGCGTTAGCGAAATGTCAGACAGCACGCGCCTTTGGCCATACACGACCGCGACGTTTTCCAGCGTTACAAGATTTGTCATATCAAATTAGAGGTTGCACAAGCTAGTGAATGTTATAATATCACATCTTTCTCATTCATTACGATGATTAGACGCATTATGTTACATAAAAATACGCTTCTTTGCGCTGGACTTAGCGCCGCTTTTTTGTTCGCACATGCACCGCTGGCAAGCGCCGCGGTTGTCACCTCCCTTAAACCGCTTGGCTTTATCGCATCAGCTATTGCTGATGGGGTAACGGAGACCCAGGTACTGCTGCCAGACGGGGCGTCGGAGCACGATTATTCACTGCGCCCGTCGGATGCAAAACGCTTACAGAACGCAGACTTAGTCGTCTGGATTGGTCCGGAGATGGAGGCGTTTATGGATAAGTCAACGCAAAGCATTGCGCCGAACAAAAAGGTGACGATTGCCGAGCTTGACGGCGTGAAACCGTTACTCATGAAAGGCACCGACGACGACGATGACCACCACGGTCACGATCATGGCGCCGGGGAAAATAGTGACGACGATCACCATCACGGCATCTATAACATGCATCTATGGCTTTCCCCAGAGATAGCGCGCCTTTCGGCGGTTGCAATCCACGATAAATTATTGGAACTTATGCCGCAGAGTCGAGCCAAACTTGACGCCAACCTGAAGGATTTTGAGGCAAAATTAGCCGCAACCGACAAGCAGGTTGGGACCGAGCTGGCACCGCTGAAAGGGAAGGGATATTTCGTTTTTCATGACGCCTACGGCTACTTTGAAAAACACTACGGTTTGACCTCTTTAGGTCATTTTACTGTCAACCCTGAAATCCAGCCTGGTGCGCAGCGTTTACACGAAATCAGAACACAGCTGGTTGAGCAAAAAGCAACTTGCGTTTTTGCTGAGCCACAGTTCAGGCCAGCGGTTATAGAAGCTGTTGCCAGGGGAACGTCCGTGCGCATGGGAACCCTGGATCCACTTGGAATCGGAATTAAGCTGGGTAAAGAGAGTTATCCGCAATTCCTGAGCCAGATGGCGAATCAGTATTCAAGCTGCCTGAAAGGAGAATAACGAGGAAGTGAATACGTGCAACAGATAGCCCGCGCTGTCACTCAGGCATTTAACAATCTGCCACGACCTCACCGCGTTATGCTGGGGTCGCTTAGCGTTCTTACCTTAGCGGTCGCCGTCTGGCGACCCTACATCTACCACCATCCCGAAACGGCCCCCATCTCCAGAACCATCGAGCTGGAACAAAGCGAAATTCGTTCTCTGCTGCCAGAAGCCTCGGAACCTATCGATCAGGCGCCTCAGGAAGAGGAGGCCATCCCTCAGGATGAGCTGGATGATAAAGCGGACAGCGATTCCGGCGGCCATGAATATGTGGTCTCGACCGGCGATACGCTTAGCAGCATTCTTAATCAGTACGGTATTGATATGGGCGATATCGCCCGGCTCTCTTCGGTAGATAAAGAGCTGCGTAATCTGAAAATAGGCCAACAGCTCTCCTGGACGCTGACGGCGGATGGCGATTTGCAAAGCCTGACCTGGGAGATGTCACGCCGCGAAACCCGTACCTATGACCGGGTTGCTAACGGTTTCAAAATGAGCAGCGAGCTGCAAAAAGGCGACTGGGTCAACAGCGTACTGAAAGGTACCGTGGGCGGCAGCTTCGTCGCCAGCGCTCGTGACGCCGGCCTGACCAGTACCGAAATCAGCGCGGTAATCAAAGCTATGCAGTGGCAGATGGACTTCCGTAAGCTGAAAAAAGGCGATGAGTTTTCCGTACTGATGTCGCGTGAAATGCTCGACGGTAAGCGCGAGCAAAGCCAGCTGCTTGGCGTTCGCCTGCGCTCGGATGGCAAAGACTACTACGCGATCCGCGCCGAGGATGGCAAATTCTACGATCGCAACGGTACCGGCCTGGCGAAGGGTTTCCTGCGCTTCCCGACCGCACGTCAGTTCCGCGTCTCTTCGAACTTTAACCCGCGTCGTCTGAACCCGGTGACCGGCCGCGTCGCCCCGCATCGCGGCGTCGATTTTGCGATGCCGCAGGGCACGCCGGTGCTGTCGGTAGGGGATGGCGAAGTGGTGGTGGCTAAACGTAGCGGTGCGGCCGGTTATTACGTCGCCGTCCGCCATGGCCGCACCTATACCACCCGCTATATGCACCTGCGTAAGCTGCTGGTCAAACCCGGGCAGAAGGTCAAACGCGGCGATCGCATTGCGCTGTCGGGCAACACCGGCCGCTCTACCGGCCCGCATCTGCATTATGAAGTGTGGATTAACCAGCAGGCGGTCAACCCGCTGACGGCGAAACTGCCGCGTACGGAAGGGCTCAGCGGTTCCGACCGTACCGATTATCTGGCGCAGGCAAAACAGGTTATTCCGCAGCTGCGGTTTGACTAACCTTCCATCAGTTAAAGCCGGCGCCAGCTGTGCGCCGGCTTTTTCTTTTGTACGTTACTCAACGTATCGCTAAACTAACTCATTATCTTTATTGAGCGGAACGTCTGCGGATTGGGCATGGAAACGAAAAAAAATAATATTGAATTTATTCCAAAATTTGAAAAATCCTTTTTATTGCCGCGCTACTGGGGCGCGTGGTTAGGGGTTTTTGCCTTCGCCGGTATCGCTCTGACGCCAGCGTCTTTCCGCGATCCTATTCTCGGCAAACTGGGGCGTTTTGTGGGCCGCCTGGCAAAGAGTTCGCGCCGTCGCGCGCAGATTAACCTGCTGTACTGTTTCCCGGAAAAGAGTGAGCAGGAACGAGAAGACATTATTGATGCCATGTACGCTTCCGCGCCGCAGGCGATGGTCATGATGGCGGAACTAGGCCTGCGCGACCCGCAGCGCATTCTTTCCCGCGTCGACTGGCAGGGCAAAGAGATCATCGATGAGATGCAGAGGAACAACGAGAAAGTGATCTTTCTGGTTCCTCATGCCTGGGGAGTGGACATTCCGGCGATGCTGATGGCGTCCGGCGGGCAAAAAATGGCGGCGATGTTCCATAATCAGGGCAACCCGGTCTTTGATTACGTCTGGAATACCGTCCGCCGACGTTTCGGCGGACGTATGCACGCGCGCAACGACGGGATCAAACCGTTTATTCAGTCGGTGCGTCAGGGCTACTGGGGCTACTATCTGCCGGATCAGGATCACGGCGCCGAGCACAGCGAATTCGTTGATTTCTTCGCCACCTATAAAGCGACGCTGCCGGCGATCGGCCGTTTAATGAAAGTGTGCCGTGCCCGCGTCGTACCGCTATTCCCGGTCTATGATGGCGAAACGCATCGTCTGACGGTGCTGGTGCGCCCGCCGATGGACGATCTGCTGGAGGCGGACGATACCACTATCGCCCGGCGGATGAACGAAGAAGTGGAAGTGTTCGTGAAGCCGCATACCGAGCAGTACACCTGGATCCTCAAATTGCTGAAAACGCGCAAGCCGGGTGAAATCGAGCCGTATAAGCGTAAAGAGCTGTACCCGCGAAAGAAATAATCGGTGTCAGCGGCGAAAAAAAACCTGCCAGCATTTGCCGGCAGGTTTTTTTATGGCGGAGAAAATTACTCGACGGTCAGAATACGGGTGGTGTTGGTGCTACCGATGGTGCTCATGACATCGCCCTGAGTGACGATAACCAGGTCGCCGGTCACCAGATAGCCTTTGTCACGCAGCAGCGTTACCGCGTCGTGCGCAGCGGCTACGCCATCATTGACGCTATCGAAATGAACCGGCGTCACGCCGCGATACAGCGCAGTCAGGTTCAGCGTGCGCTCGTGGCGAGACAAGGCGAAAATCGGCAGGCCGGAGCTGATGCGCGAAGTCATCAGCGCGGTGCGGCCGGATTCGGTCATGGTAATGATCGCGGTGACGCCCTTGAGGTGGTTCGCCGCGTACATGGCCGACATAGCAATGGCTTCTTCCACGTTATCGAACTGAATGTCCAGACGGTGCTTGGAGACGTTGAGGCTAGGGATTTTTTCCGCACCGAGGCAGACGCGCGCCATCGCGGCAACGGTTTCAGACGGATACTGACCAGCGGCGGTTTCGGCCGACAGCATCACGGCGTCGGTTCCATCCAGCACGGCGTTCGCCACGTCCATGACTTCAGCGCGGGTTGGCATCGGGTTGGTGATCATCGACTCCATCATCTGCGTCGCGGTGATGACCGAGCGGTTCAGCTGACGGGCGCGGCGGATCAGCGCCTTCTGGATGCCGACCAGCTCCGGATCGCCGATTTCTACGCCGAGGTCGCCGCGGGCCACCATAACAACGTCGGAGGCGAGGATCACATCATCCATCGCGTCCTGATCGCATACCGCCTCGGCACGCTCGACCTTGGCGACGATTTTGGCATCGCAGCCGGCATCGCGCGCCAGGCGACGGGCGTAGTTCAGATCTTCGCCGCAGCGCGGGAAGGAGACGGCCAGATAGTCGACGCCAATTTTGGCGGCGGTGACGATGTCCGCTTTGTCTTTTTCCGTCAGCGCTTCTGCAGAGAGGCCGCCGCCGAGTTTGTTGATACCCTTATTGTTGGACAACGGTCCGCCGACGGTGACTTCGGTGAACACCTTCATGCCCTGAACTTCGAGGACCTTCAGCTGCACGCGGCCATCGTCCAGCAGCAGGATATCGCCCGGAACCACGTCAGCCGGGAGTCCTTTATAGTCGATGCCGACTTTCTCTTTGTCGCCTTCGCCTTTACCCAGGTTCGCGTCGAGGAGGAATTTGTCACCGATATTGAGGAAAATTTTCCCTTCTTTGAAGGTGGAGACGCGGATTTTCGGCCCCTGTAGATCACCGAGAATCGCGACATGACGGCCCAGTTTTGCCGCAATCTCACGGACTTTATCCGCGCGAATCTGATGATCTTCCGCGGTGCCATGAGAGAAGTTCATACGCACCACGTTAGCGCCTGCGGCAATAACCTTCTCAAGGTTGTTATCGCGGTCGGTAGCCGGGCCTAAGGTAGTGACGATTTTGGTTCTGCGAAGCCTTCTGGACATGTAATACTCCGTTGACTGAAACATCTTTGGTGTTGCGTGAACATGGATTCGGTAGCGCCGATGAGCAAAGTCGCTATACCGGAACGATACCGACGGTGTAATAGGATAGTGCTTTGTTTCTACTTTTATTGGTTATTGCTGTGTACGCTGAGCTCTTTATCAAACCGCGATTCCTTGAGCGCTTCCTTGACCCTCTTCAAGTTATCTCTGAATTTTGCGCCCCGCCGCAGGGTGAAGCCGGTCGCCAGTACGTCAATCACCGTCAGCTGCGCTAAGCGGGAAACCATCGGCATATAGATATCGGTATCTTCCGGCACATCCAGGGTAATAGCCAGCGTTGCCTCACGGGAAAGCGGCGTACCGGGGGAGGTAATGGCGATCACCATCGCATCGTTTTCACGGGCCAGCTGCGCCAGCTCCACCAGGCTTTTGGTCCTGCCGGTGTGCGAGATGATCACCACTACGTCATCGTCATTACAGTTCATACAGCTCATGCGTTGCAGGACGATGTCGTCGGAATAGATCACCGGTACATTAAAGCGGAAAAACTTGTTCATTGCGTCGTGGGCGACAGCGGCCGAAGAGCCCAGGCCAAAAAAGGCGATTTTCTTCGCCTGCGTGAGCAGGTCAACCGCCCGATTAATCGCCGACATATCGAGAGAATGATGGACCTGATCTAAACTGGCCATGGCGGATTCAAATATCTTTCCCGTATAGGACTCGACGCTGTCGTCTTCATCGACGTTGCGGTTAACATAGAGGGTACCGTGCGCCAGGCTTTGGGCCAGATGCAGTTTAAAATCCGGGAAACCGCGGGTTTCCAGACTGCGGCAGAAACGGTTAACCGTGGGCTCGCTGACGCCGGCTTCCAGCGCCAGGGCGGCAATACTTGAATGGATGGCCTGTGCGGGGGTTGCAAGGATGACTTCCGCCACTTTGCGTTCAGATTTGCTAAGGTGTTCCAGCCGGGACTGGATTTTTTCCAGCATGTTCATGGGTAATCGGGCGCTCATCAATGGAAGCGATTTCATTAATGGGTGAAATCATCAGGCGTTTTAGCAAGAATATACCCCTCCGTTGTCGGAAACGGTGAGGAATGACCTTAAAATATGTTGTTTTTTTTCATTACATGATCAGAGTCGTATTTTACCAACTGAGAATCGGTCGAAACAACGAACAATATTAGCCGCATGCCCAAAATCTCAGCGCCTGTTTTCCACCCTGTGCGATTTAGCAGCGGGAACCGGCGCTGAGGGTTTCGGGAAATTCGTAAACACAGTACGATGCAGTGAAAGAAAATTACAAATATAGCCTGGCACAAGCACCAGTCTATCAACTAAGGAGAATGACATGGCGGTAACGCAAACGGCCCAGGCATGCGATCTGGTCATTTTCGGCGCGAAGGGTGACCTGGCGCGACGTAAATTGCTGCCTTCCCTGTATCAGCTCGAAAAAGCTGGTCAGATCCATCCTGACACCCGCATCATCGGCGTCGGCCGTGCCGACTGGGATAAAGACGCTTACACCAAAGTAGTGCGTGAAGCGATGGAAACCTTCATGAAGGAAAAAATCGATGAAGGTTTGTGGGAGACCCTGAGCGGGCGTCTGGATTTCTGTAACCTTGATGTCAACGATACCAAAGCGTTTACCCGCCTGGGCAAAATGCTCGATCAGAAAGAGCGGGTGACCATTAACTATTTCGCCATGCCGCCAAGCACCTTTGGCGCGATTTGCAAAGGTCTGGGCGAAGCGAAGCTGAACGCGAAACCGGCGCGCGTGGTGATGGAAAAACCGCTGGGGACTTCCCTGGAAACCTCCCGCGAGATCAACGATCGGGTAGGCGAGTTCTTTGAAGAGTGCCAGGTCTACCGCATCGACCACTATCTGGGTAAAGAGACGGTGCTGAACCTGCTGGCGCTGCGCTTTGCCAACTCCCTGTTCGTCAATAACTGGGACAGCCGCACCATCGATCACGTTGAGATCACCGTGGCGGAAGAGGTGGGCATTGAGGGCCGCTGGGGCTACTTCGACCAGGCCGGGCAGATGCGCGACATGATCCAGAACCACCTGCTGCAAATTCTGTGCATGATCGCCATGTCTCCGCCGTCTGATTTGACTGCCGATAGCATCCGCGATGAAAAAGTGAAGGTGCTGAAATCGCTGCGCCGCATTGACCGCACCAACGTGCGTGAAAAAACGGTGCGCGGCCAGTACACCGCCGGCTTCGCGCAGGGTAAAAAAGTGCCGGGCTACCTCGAAGAAGAGGGTGCCAACAAGTCCAGCCATACTGAAACCTTCGTGGCCATCCGCGTAGATATCGACAACTGGCGCTGGGCGGGCGTACCGTTCTACCTGCGTACCGGTAAGCGACTGCCGACCAAATGTTCCGAAGTCGTGGTTTACTTTAAGACGCCGGAACTGAACCTGTTCAAAGAGACCTGGCAAGAGCTGCCGCAGAATAAGCTGACCATTCGTCTGCAGCCGGATGAAGGGGTGGATATCCAGGTGCTGAACAAAGTCCCGGGACTAGACCACAAGCATAACCTGCAGATCACCAAGCTGGACCTGAGCTACTCGGAAACCTTTAATCAAACCCATCTGGCGGATGCCTACGAGCGTCTGCTGCTGGAAACGATGCGCGGTATCCAGGCGCTGTTCGTGCGTCGCGACGAAGTGGAAGAGGCGTGGAAGTGGGTCGACTCCATCACGGAAGCCTGGGCCGCCGATCGCGATTCGCCGAAACCTTACCAGGCGGGCACCTGGGGGCCAGTTGCCTCCGTGGCGATGATCACCCGCGATGGTCGTTCGTGGAACGAGTTTGAGTAATCGCCAACTCCTCCGTCAGGGTTATTTTACCGGTAACATGATCTGACGCAGCAAGTCGTGTAATTTTTAATCTTTTAAGCCCCGGAGGATTCACCCCCGGGGCTTTTTTTATTACACTGCCTACAGATATTTTGCCCCTGAGCCCCAGTACAGGTGCCTTAAGCACCGAAAAGTATCGTTAAAGCGCTGCGGCCGGACAGATAAAATTTGAGGAGCCTTTATGAATTCAGAAATGTTACGGGTAACAAATCGCATCATCGAACGCTCGCGCGATACCCGCGAAGCCTACCTCGCCCGGATTAACCAGGCCAAAACCGATACCGTTCATCGCGCCCAGCTGGCGTGCGGTAACCTGGCCCACGGCTTTGCCGCCTGCCAGGCGGATGACAAAGCCTCGCTGAAAAGCATGCTGCGCAATAACATCGCCATCATTACCTCCTACAACGATATGCTCTCCGCTCACCAGCCCTATGAGCGCTATCCGGACATTATCCGCAAAGCGCTGCACTCCGCCAACGCGGTAGGCCAGGTCGCCGGCGGCGTTCCGGCGATGTGCGATGGCGTGACGCAGGGGCAGGATGGGATGGAGCTATCGCTGCTGAGTCGCGAAGTGATTGCCATGTCCGCCGCGATTGGCCTGTCGCACAATATGTTTGACGGGGCGCTCTACCTTGGCGTCTGCGATAAAATCGTCCCCGGCCTGGCGATGGCTGCGCTATCGTTCGGCCATCTGCCGTCGATCTTTATTCCTTCCGGGCCGATGGCCAGCGGCCTGGCGAATAAAGAAAAAGTGCGCATTCGTCAGCTCTATGCGGAAGGCAAAGTGGATCGTATGGCGCTGCTGGAGTCCGAGGCCGCGTCTTACCATGCGCCTGGCACCTGTACCTTCTACGGTACCGCCAATACCAACCAGATGGTGGTTGAGTTTATGGGGATGCAGCTGCCCGGCTCGTCATTCGTGCATCCGGATGCGCCGCTGCGCGATGCGCTGACCGCCGCCGCCGCCCGTCAGGTGACCCGCCTGACCGGCAACGGTAACGAGTGGATGCCGCTGGGCAAAATGTTTGATGAAAAAGTGGTGGTCAACGGGATTGTCGCGCTGCTGGCAACCGGCGGCTCCACCAACCATACCATGCACCTGGTGGCGATGGCGCGGGCGGCAGGGATTATCATTAACTGGGATGATTTCTCCGATCTCTCAGACGTGGTGCCGCTGCTGGCGCGCCTCTACCCGAACGGCCCGGCGGATATTAACCACTTCCAGGCGGCGGGCGGCGTGCCGGTGCTGGTGCGCGAGCTGCTGAAAGGCGGCCTGCTGCATGAAGATGTCCATACCGTTGCCGGTTTCGGCCTCTCTCGCTACACCATGGAGCCCTGGCTTAATAACGGTGAACTTGACTGGCGCGAAGGGGCGGCCGCTCCGCTTGATGAAGCGGTTATCGCCACCTTTGACAAGCCGTTCTCTCGCCACGGCGGCACTAAAGTGCTGAGCGGCAATCTCGGCCGCGCGGTGATGAAAACCTCCGCCGTGCCGGTTGAGAACCAGATTATTGAAGCGCCGGCGGTGGTTTTCGAGAGCCAGCATGACGTGCTGCCCGCCTTTGAGGCGGGACTGCTCGACAAAGATTGCGTGGTTGTGGTCCGTCATCAGGGACCAAAAGCGAACGGCATGCCAGAATTACATAAACTTATGCCGCCACTTGGTGTATTATTGGACCGCCGTTTCAAAATTGCGCTGGTGACCGATGGTCGACTCTCCGGCGCATCAGGCAAAGTGCCGTCGGCTATCCACGTGACGCCCGAAGCGTACGATGGTGGTCTGCTGGCGAAGGTACGCGATGGCGACATTATTCGCGTCAACGGCCAGACGGGCGAGCTGACGCTGCGGGTCGATGACGCCGAGCTGGCCGCGCGTCAGCCGCATATTCCTGACCTGAGCGGTTCGCGCGTGGGAACCGGCCGGGAAATGTTCGGTGCGCTGCGTGAGAAACTCTCCGGAGCAGAACAGGGCGCAACCTGCATCACATTTTAAGACGATTCGATTTGTAGATCTGGCGAGAGAAAATCTGATGAAAAACTGGAAAACAACTGCAGAAGCAATCCTCACCTCCGGCCCGGTTGTACCGGTGATCGTGGTGAAAAAGCTGGAACACGCTGTGCCAATGGCGAAAGCGCTGGTTGCAGGCGGCGTACGCGTACTGGAAGTGACTCTGCGTACCGAGTGCGCGATGGACGCTATCCGCGCGATCGCCAAAGAGGTCCCGGAAGCGATTGTCGGTGCCGGTACCGTCACCAACGTTGAGCAGCTGAAAGAAGTGACCGAAGCGGGCGCGCAGTTTGCTATCAGCCCGGGCCTGACCGAATCCCTGCTGAAAGCGGCGACCGGCGAAGGCACCATCCCGCTGATCCCGGGGATCAGCACCGTATCCGAGCTGATGCTGGGTATGCAGTATGGTCTGAAAGAGTTCAAATTTTTCCCGGCGGAAGCTAACGGCGGCGTGAAAGCGCTGCAGGCGATTGGCGGCCCGTTCGCGCATATTCGCTTCTGCCCGACTGGCGGCATCTCTCCGGCGAACTATCGTGATTATCTGGCGCTGAACAGCGTGCTGTGCATCGGCGGCTCCTGGTTGGTTCCGGCGGATGCGCTGGAAGCCGGTGATTACGACCGTATCACCAAACTGGCTCGTGAAGCGGTAGAAGGCGCGAAGTAATTTTCGCGCGCTCACCAGAGGCCCGGTCCGCGACCGGGCTTTTTTTTATCCCGCAACAATGACTGCCGAAGCCGCCGCTTTGGCGCGCGTCACCGCTTCCTCAACGTTATCGGCGATCGCCAGCGTCACGCCCAGCCGACGCGAACCGTCGATTTCCGGTTTACCGAACAAACGTAACTGCAGCCCCGCGCCGACCGCGGCCTGAATATTGCTGAAGGTGACGTTCTGGCTGGTCAGCTGCGGCAGGATCACCGCAGAGGCCGCCGGGCCGTACTGGCGAATCGCGCCAATCGGCAGCCCGAGGAAGGAGCGAACGTGCAGGGCGAACTCCGATAAATCCTGCGAAATCAGCGTGACCATACCGGTGTCGTGCGGGCGCGGCGAGACTTCGCTAAAAATCACCTCGTCGCCGCAGACGAACAGTTCGACGCCGAACAGGCCGTAGCCGCCCAGCGCCAGCACCACTTGACGGGCGATTTCCTGCGCGCGTTCCAGCGCCAGCGCGCTCATCTGCTGCGGCTGCCAGGATTCACGATAGTCGCCATCCTCCTGACGGTGACCGACCGGCGCGCAGAAGTGTACGCCGTCCGCGGCGCTGACGGTGAGAAGGGTAATCTCGAAATCAAAGTTCACCACGCCTTCAACGATAACGCGTCCGGCTCCGGCGCGGCCGCCCTGCTGCGCATACTGCCAGGCGTCAGCCAGCTGCTCGCTGGAACGAATAAAGCTCTGGCCTTTACCCGATGAGCTCATTACCGGCTTGACGATGCACGGCAGGCCAATCTCGGCGACGGCTTCGCGGAAGGCGGGTTCGCTGTCGGCAAAACGGTAGGCGGAGGTGGGCAGCTTCAGCTCTTCAGCGGCCAGGCGACGGATCCCTTCGCGATTCATGGTGAGCTTTGCCGCACGGGCGGTGGGGACGACTTTCTGCCCGGTCTGCTCCAGCGCGACCAGGGTGTCGGTGGCGATAGCCTCGATTTCCGGCACGATAAAGTCAGGTTTTTCCTGTTCAATCAGCGCCTGCAGCGCTTCGCCGTGCAGCATATTGATGACGTGCGAACGGTGTGCGACCTGCATGGCCGGGGCGTCAGGGTAACGATCGACGGCGATGGTCTCAATTCCCAGGCGCTGGCATTCGATGGCCACTTCTTTACCCAGTTCGCCGGAACCCAACAGCATTACCTTTGTTGCCGCAGGGCGCAGCGCCGTACCTAATACAGTCATAACTCTCTTCCGCAGTAAAAAAACATGCGCCGCATTATAAACGAAAACGTTTGCGCATGTCTTTATGCGCGTCATTTGAGTTCGGCGGGAAAATTTGATATACTGTATAAAAATACAGTATTGAGAGGCTGCATCATGGCGGTTGAAATTAAATATGTAGTGATTCGTGAAGGTGAGGAAAAAATGTCTTTTGCCAGCAAAAAAGAGGCCGATGCTTATGACAAAATGCTCGATCTGGCGGAAGTACTGAACGACTGGCTGGTTGAATGCCCGCTAACGCTTGACGAAGAGCAGCGCGATAGCATGGCGATGTGGCTGGCCGAACGCAAAGATACCCTCAACCATATTCTGCGCTCCGGTAAGCTGCCGGAAGCCGACGGCGCCGCCGAGGCGCCAGCCGATCGCGCAGAAGCAGCAGAAGAGGGCGACAAGACCGACGACGTCGTCGAATCTGAAGCCCCGGCGCCGGCGAAGCCGCGCAAAGCGAAAGCGGCCTGAGTTACGCTGCTGCCGCCAGCGCTTCTGGCGGCAGGCTCCCGCGCTTCCCGGCGCGACATTTGCTCATCTTTAGCTGCCGATAACGTTTCCTGACGTCGCGTCGTTTAGGCTGGTGGTATCGCTTATCGCGCAACGAGGAAATGTATGGCTAACTGGCTTAATCAACTACAGTCTCTGCTGGGTCAGCAGGGGCGGTCTTCTTCATCTGACGATCAACCAAGCGGCAAAAATTTACTCCTGCCGGGCGCGCTCGGCGGGCTGGCAGGTCTGCTGGTTGCCAGTAAATCATCGCGCAAGCTGTTGGCCAAATACGGCACCGGCGCGCTGCTGGTGGGCGGCGGCGCGGTTGCGGGCAGCGTGTTGTGGAATAAATATCAGCAGAAGATGCGCGCCAGCGCGCAGCAGACATCGGCTGATGTCGCGCCCGCACAGGCGCCATCTCCTGCACCGGCCGAACTCGACGCCCGCAGCGAACGGCTGATTATGGCGCTGGTCTTCGCCGCCAAAAGCGATGGACATATCGACGACCGCGAGCGGGCAAATATTGAAGAGCAGCTGCGCGCGGCAAACGTCGACGTCCAGGGCCGGGTGTTAATTGACCGGGCGCTGGCGCAGCCCCTTGACCCGCAGAGCCTGGCCCACGGCATCAGCAGCGAGCAAGAGGCGCTTGAAGTTTACTATATTAGCTGCGCGGTCATCGATATTGACCACTTTATGGAACGCAGCTACCTCAATGCCCTCGGTGAAGCGCTGAAGCTACCGCAGGACGTGCGCGAAGAGATCGAACGGGACATACAGGCACAAAAACAGGCCATAACGGCTTAAATCCGTACGTTTCGCTTGCATCGCTGGCGACTTTTGCCACCCTTATATATTGTGTAGTCACGTTACCCTTCAGGCTGCTTTGAGGCAGCCTGAAAATTTTACTACCCAATACAAGCCGCAGAAGAATAAGCAGATGCCACCAAAAGCGAAACGGATCCCCCATGCCATGACCTTACATGGCGACACGCGAATCGATAATTACTACTGGCTACGCGACGACGATCGCTCGCAGCCGGAAGTGCTTGATTATCTGCGCCAGGAAAATGAGTACGGCAAAAAAGTGATGTCTTCGCAAAGTAGCCTGCAGGATAGGGTGCTTAAGGAGATTATCGACCGTATTCCACAGCGCGAAGTGTCGGCCCCCTACAGCAAAAATGGCTATCGCTACCGTCAGGTCTATGAACCGGGCTGCGAGCACGCGATTTATCAACGCCAGCCGGTAGTCAAAGAGGAGTGGGATGAATGGGACGTCCTGCTTGACGGCAACCAGCGTGCGGCCGGTAGCGAATTCTATACCCTCGGCGGATTAGGCGTTTCGCCCGACAATAGCCTGATGGCGGTGGCGGAAGACTATCTCTCCCGGCGGCAGTATAGCTTGCGCTTCTTTCCCTTAAACGACGATCGGCAATTTGCGGAAGTGCTGGAGAACGTGTCGCCTGATTTTGCCTGGAGTAATGATTCGCAGACCCTATGGTACGTGCGTAAACATCCCACCACGCTGCTACCGTATCAGGTCTGGCGCCACCGTCTGGGGACGCCGGCCAGTGCGGATGTTCTGGTGTATGAAGAGCAGGACGATACTTTTTACGTCAGCGTGCACAAGACGACTTCCCAGCAGTTTGTGGTGATTTATCTGGCCAGCGCGACCACCAGCGAAGTGCTGCTGCTCAATGCGGAAATGACCGACGCCGAGCCGGTCTGTTTTCTACCGCGGCGTAAAGATCATGAATATAGCCTCGATCACTATCAGCACGCTTTTTATCTGCGCTCCAATCGCGAAGGCAAGAACTTCGGTCTTTATCGCAGCACTCTGCGCGATGAGCAGCAGTGGGAGACCCTGATCGCGCCGCGTCACGAAGTGATGCTGGAAGGTTTTACCCTGTTTACCGATTGGCTGGTGGTGGAAGAGCGCCAGCGCGGGCTAACCAGCCTGCGCCAGATCAACCGTAAGACAAGAGAGTCCCAGGGCATTGCCTTTGACGATCCGGCCTATGTGACCTGGCTTGCCTATAACCCGGAGCCGGAAACCTCGCGCCTGCGCTACGGCTACTCCTCCATGACAACCCCGGATACGCTGTTCGAGCTGGATATGAATACCGGCGAGCGGCGGGTGCTGAAACAACAGGAAGTCAAAGGATTTGATGCCAGCCACTACCGCAGCGAGCACCTGTGGATCATCGCCCGCGACGGCGTTGAAGTCCCGGTCTCGTTGGTCTACCGTGATGAACATTTCCGCAAGGGCGCCAGTCCGCTGCTGGTGTACGGCTACGGCTCCTATGGCGCCAGCATGGACGCGGATTTCAGCGCCAGCCGCCTGAGCCTGCTCGACCGCGGCTTTGTGTTCGCTATCGCCCATATTCGCGGCGGCGGCGAGCTGGGCCAGCAGTGGTACGAAGACGGCAAGTTTTTGTGCAAGAAAAATACCTTCAACGATTATCTCGACGTCTGCGATGCGCTGCTGGCGCAGGGCTACGGCGATCCGCGGTTTTGCTACGGCATGGGCGGCAGCGCCGGCGGTATGCTGATGGGCGTGGCGGTAAACCAGCGGCCGGAGCTTTTCCACGGCGTGGTGGCCCAGGTTCCCTTTGTGGATGTTCTTACGACGATGCTCGATGAGTCGATCCCGCTGACCACCGGCGAGTTTGAAGAGTGGGGGAATCCCCAGGATGAAGAATACTATCGCTATATGAAAAGCTACAGCCCGTACGACGGCGTTCAGGCACAGACGTATCCGCATCTGCTGGTCACCACGGGCCTGCATGATTCGCAGGTACAATACTGGGAGCCGGCAAAATGGGTGGCGAAACTGCGCGCGCTGAAAACCGACGATAACCTGCTGCTGTTGTGTACCGATATGGATTCCGGCCACGGCGGTAAATCCGGCCGTTTTAAAAGCTATGAGGGCGTGGCGCTGGAGTTCGCGTTTCTGATTGGCCTGGCGCAGGGGACGCTGCCGGGCCAGGCGGAGGTATAGCCCCGATTACTCCCCGAGATAGTGCTTCAGCGTCAGGCGCAGCTCGGGGCTCATGCGATCCAGGTTATTGAACAGCCAGCGCAAATAGCCAGGATCGTTTTCCGCCACTTCCGAGACCGGCTTACCGCGATATTTGCCGAAGGTAAAGGTGGAGAGCAGCGCCGGGCGGCCGGTAATGGTCGCCATCTCCTCAGGCGTCCAGCCGGAGGTGTTGATGATATCGAGCAGCAGGGCGGCGGTGATATAGCAATCATAAAGCGCCCGGTGATGATGCAGTCCCGGTGGCGTCGCGACGCTGAGCTTGCGCGATTTATACAGCCCCATATTGCTGTACTTGATGCCTGGCCACAGGCGGCGCGCCAGCTTCATCGTGCAGATCCACTCGCCCTGCATTTCCGGCAACACCCGGCGGTCAAAGCTGGCGTTATGGGCGACATACCACGGGCTGCCCATATACAGCGGCACAATCTCCTCGATCCACGGCTTATCGGCGACCATCTCTTCGGTGATACGGTGAATCGCCATCGCCTGCGGGCTGATAGGACGATCGGGGCGAACCAGGTGGCTCATGGGATTGGTAATTTGTCCGTCGATGATATCTACCGAGGCGATTTCAACAATGCCTCCCTGCAATCCGCAGGTTTCTGTATCGATTACGCGCAGCATGGCTCGCTCCAGGCCAAAGAAACCAGCGTAATGCAATGCGCAGGTCTTGCCAACTCGGATGTCCGCAGAGGACGGGAATTATTTCTGTTTCGGTTCATAGGGCAGGCGAGAGAGCGAAACGGAGGCCAGCCGATGGGCAATCAGACGCTCGCGAAACCAGCCGCGCAGGTGTTCGGGCTGCTCTCTTTCGACAAGATCGGCGACCACCGGCATATTGTAGCGCTCTTTAAAGGCGACCCCCGCCGCAGCGAGATCGACGTTCACTTTGTCCATCTCCTCCTGGGATAATTTAGCCAGGTTCTTTTCCATCGGTTTCTCCTCTGATAATGCCGCAAAAAGTACTAAGCACGCGGCAAAAAGGCAAGTCTCAGACGCTTAGCTCGACTGCGCCATTATACAGGGTTATTCTCTGTGCTACATACATAACAAAAAGGAATGACAACTATGCCAATCATCGCCGGACGCGCCCTGCGTCTGTCTCTGTTTCTCGCCGGTTGCCTGACCTCCGCAGGCGCATTTGCCCACGCCCATTTGCAACAACCGCTGCCGGCCGCCGGTAGTGAGGTGGACGCGTCACCGCAGGCGCTGACCCTGAGCTTCTCCGAAGGCATCGAAACGCAGTTTAGCGGCGTCACCCTCACCGGGCCGCAGCAGAAAGCGATCCCCCTCGGCAAACCCGTCCGCAGCGACAACAATAAGGCCCAGCTCACGGTACCCGTCGTGCAGGCGTTGACGCCGGGCGCATATACCGTTGACTGGCACGTGGTCTCCGTAGATGGCCATAAGACGAAAGGACAATATACCTTTACCGTGAAGTAAGCCGATGCTCAGTGCCGTCTATGTCAGCCTGCGCTTTATCCATTTCATCACGCTGATGGTCGCTTTCGGCTGCCTGCTTTACGGCGCGTGGTGGGCGCCAGCGGCCTTGCGCCGTCTGATGATGCAGCGCTTTTATCCGCTAATGCGCCATTTACTGTTGGCTAGCGCGCTGTCGGCGCTGCTGATGCTGATGGCGCAGGGCGGCCTGATGGGTAACGGCTGGCCTGATGTCTGGCAGCCGGCCATCTGGCAGGCGGTGGCCGGGACGCAGTTTGGCGGCGTGTGGGTATGGCAAATTTTACTCGCCTTTGTGGCGTTGGCGGTGGTCTGGCTGAAGCCCCGACGCCCGGGACGTTTACTGCTGGTGCTGTTTTGCGCCCAGTTGCTGCTGCTGGCGGGCGT
Organism: Klebsiella grimontii; assembly: GCF_900200035.1. Classification (GTDB taxonomy): domain Bacteria; phylum Pseudomonadota; class Gammaproteobacteria; order Enterobacterales; family Enterobacteriaceae; genus Klebsiella; species Klebsiella grimontii. The sequence goes on along the minus strand of NZ_FZTC01000020.1, from coordinate 168,823 downwards.
CGGACATGCCGCGATGAACGATGGCTGGCTGGGGATAGTGCAGCGGACCAATCATGCGCTGCATCTGTTTTGCGTGGCCAGCTGGTTTGGCGGTCTGCTGCCGTTTATCTACTGCCTTCGCCTGGCGCACGGCCGCTGGCGGCAGGCCGCCATATGCACCATGATGCGGTTTTCGCGCTACGGGCATCTGGCGGTTGCCGGCGCCATCGCCAGCGGCGCGGTAAATGCGCTGCTGATCCAGGGCGGGTTGATTAGCGCCTCGCCCTGGGGGCGTATGCTGTTGTTCAAATGTGCGCTGGTGGCGGCAATGGTGGCAATTGCGCTGGTGAACCGGTATGTTCTGGTGCCACGCATGTCGGCAGGCGGAACGCGAGCGGAGCAGCTCATCGTGCGCACCACGCAGATAGAGATTGCGCTGGGGGCGCTGGCGCTGTTTGCCGTCAGCCTGTTTGCCACCTGGGAACCTTTCTGAATAAACTGGTTAAATCATGAAAAAAATCGTTCTGACAATGTTGTTATTGGCAAGTTCTGGCGCTGCGCTGGCGGCGCCGCAGGTGATTACCGTCAGCCGCTTTGAGGTGGGTAAGGAGAGCTGGGCGTTTAACCGTGAAGAGGTGATGCTGACCTGCCGTCCGGGCAATGCGCTGTTCGCCATCAATCCCAGCACGCTGGTGCAGTACCCGCTAAACGACATCGCCGAGCAGCAGATGAAAGACGGTAAAACTAACGCGCAGCCGATTTCCGTGATCCAGATTGACGATCCGCAGCAGCCGGGACAAAAAATGAGCCTGGCGCCCTTTATTGAGCGCGCGCAGAAGCTCTGCTGATCGCTGCCTGCATCCCGCTGTATTTACATGAAAAAAACCGCCATCCCCCGATATCGGGCGTGGCGGTTTTTTGTTGGCATCAGCAATTTTGATACGAATTATTCGTCCACTTTTGTCACGGACTGGAAAACCTGACACGGTAAACTATTCTTATAAGGCAAGGCGACTTAGCCTGCATTAATGCCAACTTTTAGCGCACGGCTCTCTCCCAAGAGCCATTTCCCTGGACCGAATACAGGAATCGTGTTCGGTCTCTTTTTATCTATTTTTCACAAATCGCAGATTCCCTTGCAAAACCCCACTCGCTTTTTTCGGGGCTTTTTTCTTATACCACAACAATAATTTCCTAAACATTTCTTTTACAAAAAATCGTCTGCTAACGTTTTAGTAGCTAACGGTCACCAGTACGGTATCGGTATAGGTTCCGGCAGGCTGGTTACTCTGGGTCGGGTTTATCTTTAGGATATAGTTTGCGGGCTGCGCGGCGCCGGAGCCGGTCACGCTGAGATTGTTATTTTCCGTCCATGCGCTGCCGTTGGGCTGGTAAAACTGATACTGCAGCCAGGCGGTAGCCTGGTTCGCGATAGGCTGGCTCATCTGCCGCCAGTCGCCGACGCTGGCGTTGGTGCTGGCGAGGTTGACGGTATAGGCCGCGTTTTTCGTGCAGCGGATGGCAAGCTGGCCGCTGTAGTTGCTAAAACCGGACGGAAGGGCGGCAGAGGCAAATTCGACGTCCGGCGCGCTGTCGATATAGCAAACATTGGTCACCTTCACCGACACATTGACCGTTGAGGTCAGGGTGCCGTTATTCGGAATACATATCTTAATGCCCAGTAGGTCGAGCCCGACGTAGCAGAACCGGTACACCCAGGTGATGGTTAACACATCGCTATAGGTACCGGCGGGGACGTTGGCTCCCGGGGTGGTTCTGAAGTAGAGCGGCATGGTGCCGTCGCTTGAGTTAAATAAACCCAGCAGTTCGAGCAGCGTTGTTCTGGACCAGCTAATTACGCCGCCGTCCTGATAGGCCGGCGAGCACGAAGCGTCAGAACAGACGCTGTAAGGGATGGCGTCGCCCGCGCCATTAAGCAAACGCGGAACGCCGTTGCTCTTGTTGGCCGACGACAGGGTGGCGCTTAATGTGTTGGTTGAGTTCAGCGCCACCAGTTCCGGGGTACAGTAAAACCCTGCGCCAGCCATCACGCCCTGAGGCGCGCTGTTGAGGGCAAAGGAATCCACCGGGCCGATAACCGGCGCGCTGGTTTTGATGCTGCAGGCGGCCAGCGCGTTGCTTGTTAGTCCAAGGAGAAAGAGCAGCGCGCAGATCGGGAGGATACTTTTCAACTTGATCTCCACTGTTATGGATGACAGCTAACCGGACCTATCCGTTGCGGAACCGGCGTTGTTTCCGGGAGCGCAAAGCGCACGCGGCATGGAAACTCCCCGGCGTTGACTATGACTTCATTGTCGCGCGTGAGATGCGAGAACCAGGCGACGCCGTCGTAGCCCACCAGACCGCGCTGTTTGCTGTTCACTTCCTCGACGGGCGTACCGACCGGTAGCGGCTGTCCCTGAGCATCGACGAAGACAATGGTTGCCGAACGCACGCGGTTAACCGGGAATTCAACCAGCGCGCCGCTGCCTTCACGCACGGCGATGCGCTTCTCCACCGTCAGCGCTTCGGTGTCCGTTGGCAATGGCAGCGTATCGAGGGTGATTTTTCCCGGATACCACGCCGTCGCCCATGGGATCAGCAAATGGCCGTTTTTATCCGTCACGCCGACTTTGCGGTTTTCATAGTTCACCGCAATATTCGGGTAGTTACCGGTGGAGACAACGATAAACGCGTCGTTAATCTGCCGGGCGAAGAACAGACTGTTATCCATCAGCACCACCGATCCCGTGGCTTCAAACCAGCTGTGACGATCGTTGCGCGAGCCGTAGTAGCCTCCGCTCAACGTTGACACGCGGTTGATCCAGGTGAGATCCGCCTGGCTATAATTATCGCCGCCCACCGAATGGGCGAGGTTCCAGCCAAGCCCGCCTTCTGCCGGGGCGGAGCGGTTGAGGCTGATATTTTCGCCCCATTGACCGGAGCTGGCGCGCTGGCCGCTTAACTGCATAGAGCTTTGCGAATCGAAAGGGATGATGATCTGCAGCATGCTGGAGTAACTACCTTCTTGCAGATCGCGGTTTACGCTCAGGTTGAGGCTGCTGCTAAGCCACAGGCTACGGCTCCAGGAGAGGTTCAGCAGGCGGGTGCGCGAACGATCCTCTGCCTGGATATCAAAGTAGCCAATGCTAAAAGAACCGAGGGCGCTTCCCCACGGACTCAGGCTCAGCGTGGCCTGGTCTGACTGGCGGCTGAGCGTGGCGCTAGAGCCATAGGTGCTGAGGTTGTCGTAGCTGGCGCTGCGGCGGATATGCTGATAGTTCACTCCCCAGCTGTTGCCGTAGTAGGAGTAACCCGAGGTGAACTGGTTTCCGTCTCCTTCGCCGCGGCTGGCGCTGCCCGACAGGCTGAGGGTACCCAGATTTCCTACCCCAATATCGCCGCCTAGCCCGGCATTGGTTAATCCCTGACGGTCTTCGGTATGCGCCGAGAGCGTAAGCCAGTGGGTTAATCCATAGCGATAAATCGCGCTCACCGCGCCGGCGCCATAATCGGCATTCTTGATGCCGTAGTTGTTGCGCAGGGCGCCAAGGGTGAAATCAAAATCGCTCAGGCCTTCCCGCAGGAGGGTATTGGAGACATAAAAAGGAACGCTGGTGGAGACCTGGCGGCCAAGGGCGTCGGTGGTCACTACCGTCGCTTCGCCGGCGCCGCTGATCCACGGCACGTTGGTCAGCGTATAGGGGCCGCCATTAACCTGCGACGAGCTGGTTTTATAACCGTTAATAAACAGGTCGACGCTTGAAGGGACCGCCGCGCTGCCGGATAAGTTAAGCAGCGGATATGTCACCAGATCCGGGCGAACGCTGAAGTTGCGGCTTATGCGTAGCCCCCCCATGCGCACGGAACTGCTCCAGGTCAGGGCGTTACTGACCACGTCGCCGGCCTGGTAGCTTATCATCTGCTCGCTATCGCTGTATTTCCACAGGGTGTCGTAGCGCATATAGCCCTGCTGTTGATAGCCCGTTGCAGACCAGTTTTGCCGGATCGCGGCGTTATTGGAAAGGACGCCCGGCGGACCAAAAAGACGCGTTTCGGTGAAGGTGCTGGTGGTTTGCGTGCCGCCGGATGAAAAGAGGCTGTAAGCGTCGTAGTTAAATAAAATCCCCGGACTGCCGATCGCGGCCTGGTATTGTTGTCCCATGGTCTCCCCGATGCGCTGTTCGGGGAGCCACTGGTCCGGAACCTGAAGCTTAAGCACTTGCCCCGGCTGGTCGTATTCCACCTTAACCGAGGGGAGCGTCGTGACATCCACCAGCGCATCGTGGGTTTGCAGAGGAATATGCGCTTGCCTTAGAACGCTGGCCGCGACCCAGTAGTGACCAGCGTTGACCTTTACCGGAACGGCGTTGGCAAGGATATTGCCGTTGACCGATAAGCTGAGGTACAGCTCATACTCCTGCTTTTCGCCGTAGGATGCCGCAGGGGCGGGCAGTGAATCATAGGTCGCGGCGCAGGCCGTCACCGACGCCATCGCCAGCAGCCCTCCGGACGCCGTCCTTTTCAGGTCTCTCATTTTCAACGATTCGCCGGAATTTCCACCGCCTGACCGTTATCCGTTAATTTCGCGAACAGATGCATGCCTGATGGCACGGAAGACTTTCCGCCGCTCGGGAAACAGGCCTTTTTCTGCGCCAGAACGTAGCCGAGAAGGCCATTAGCCTGGGAAATTTGGCCTTTGCCGCTCGCGTTCGCCCAGTAAACCGTACTGAGCCTGGCGTGTTGACTGCCTCTATTCTCGATGCACAGCGTCTGGCGGTTATTTTGCTGCGCGAGCGACCAACGCAGCGTCGTCCTTACCGATTCGACTGAACCCGCGTTCTTTAGCGGCGCGAGGCCTTGCCCATAGGTAAACAGCGGCAGGACATAGCGCATGCGCATTTTCAGCCCTGCAGAGTTCTGTTCCGTCTGTGCTACCGGCTGCGCGGCTGGGATCTCATCGATAACAATGCGGTAGGACTGCTCTTTGCCGTTGGCGATGGGGGCGACGCGCATGAGCCGCACCAGCTGGCGCTGCCCCGGCGCTACCGTGGTAAAAGGGGGGCTGGCGACAACATCGCGCTGGTCGGCGTAGACGTCCGCTGACGCTTTTTGATCCCAGGCAAAAACGCGCAGCTGCAAATTAACCGGCGAACTGCCGCGATTCTCCAGCCACAGTTCAGAACCTTTCTCATGGCTTTCGATAGTTTGAAAGATCGGCCATACCAGGACGGAGCTTGCGGCCAGAACCGATGAGGGAAGAGATAAAGCGAATATAAACGGCGCAAATCTACAGCGAATCATAGTTAACCTGTGAATTATCTAATAGGTCAGCGTGACGGTGACCGTGTCGGTATAGGAGCCCACCGCCGGGAAGCCATTCGTGGCAAAAAGGCGGCCATAAACCGTGTAGGTTTGCGTGGTGCTCGGAAATGATGCGACGCTCAAGGCTTGCGTACTGTTGCCCCAAACGTTAGCGCGGTTGGCGTCCTGATAAAGCTGATACGCCAGGGTGTTGTTGTTGCCGTTCGACATGTAGCGCTGGCTGGCTGAGCCGCCGTTGACGCCATAGTCGAGGGCGATTGAAATAGCGGTGCCGGGCGTGCAGGTGACGATGATTGAGCCTGCGCCAGAGGTACTGGCGACATCAACGTTGCTGTATAGCGATGACAGAGTGCCAAAACTCAGGGTGCCGAAATCTGTTGTTTGGGAGCCGTCTCCGGCGCCAAGCGCGCAGCCTGCGGCGATCTGCGCGGAGACTTTAAACGTCTTCTGGACAACGGCGGCATGGGTGCCTGAGGTAAAAAGCAGAATTAATGTAAGCCACTCGGGTCGAAGCATGACGCCCATTTTCCTTATGCGATTACCAGGTTAACGTCGCGGTGACGATGTCGTCATACACATCGGCCGTCGGCGCATTGACGCTCTGGTCTTCGGGGCGGATGCGGGCAAAAACAGGAATAGCCTGAGGATTGCCGGTGCCAACGATAGGTATCGTGCCGCCGGGCAAAATTTCATTACTGCGGGCGGCATCTGAATAGAGCCGATAGGCAATCTGCTGGGTACCGCCGGCGTTTTTCATATAGCGCAGCGCTGCATCGCCAAACTGGCCGCCGTCAAGCGTCAGGGTCGAGTCGAGGTCCTCGGTGCAGGTCACGGTTAGCGCGCTTCCGCCGCCGCTGCCGGTGACTTCCGCATCAATGGAGTTGGCGAGATCGCCATAGGCGCCGAAATTAATGTTGCCCCAGCGGTTATTCTCGCCATTGCGGACGTTCGATACGCTGCATCCGCTGCCGAGCGTCACCTGGACGCCAATCTGGCCGCTTAAGGTTCCCGCTGCGAAAGCCGGTTGACTAATAACGATGGCGCTCAGTAAGCCGCCCAGCACACTGCGCGAGATGGTTTTGACGTTCATAGAGAACCTCTTAGTGGAAAGCCGCTGAAGAAAAACAACAATATAGTGATAGACGTTGGTCACCGGGTAACTGCCGCGGTTTTGTTGGTTAACGTATAACTACTCCTGCGGAATATGTGTAATTTTGTATTAATTGCTGATAATGTGTTTTTTATTAGTTTGTTATGCTGTGTTATTATTATTTGTATGGAATTGAATGCTTTATGTTAATTAATTGTTGGTGTTATGTTTTTTATTTGTGTTTTCAAGGGGGCGTAAAAATAAGGTGATTTTTTTTTAAATCACAATCTGGCGCAAACTTTGCAACAAAAAATCTGGACAAAAAGCCGGGCGTAGACACTGGGCGCCGTTCAGTGAGGGAGAGGAGAAAACACCTGCACGAAATCAGGCCCATAGTGCAGGTGAAATGTACGGGCCAACATCGGAAGAGACCCAGTATACACATTTGTATGACAAATGAAATAATAGACAAGAAACGGCGTTAACTTTTTTAGCGGTTATTTTTCTGAGCGCTTGACGGGTTATTGCCGGATGAAAGGAAGACCGTAACTTACGGGATAAAAATAATCGGTAAGAATTTATTCCGGCGCGACGAAGGAGGGATACAGCCATGTTTCCAGAAAGCTCACCAGGAACCATATTTGCCCGCTAAAAATAAACCACAAAGCAGCGGCCAAAATAATCAGCAGGATAGCCAGCAGGAGTATTTCAGTTTTGCTCATAACTTCACTAGCCGTCCGTAAGGAATACAACGAAGTTATGATAGTAACTAAAGCGCCGTAGAAGATGCAAACGCCGTCGTGCTAAACGGCGTTGATGAAACGGCTGGAGATCTAATCCATGAGTATCGCCATCTGAGCGGCCATATCATCCAGCAGTTGAAAGCGGCGACGATATTCAGCGCGCTTCTTGCTGGCGATGCTCTCAAGCGTCTTTCTTTCCAGCTGCAGCGGTAAGCGCCAGCGCCAGTCGCCGTCGGCGACGCCATCGATAGATTGCCAGAACTCATCGTAGCTGGCGTGAAAATGACGCCCTTTACTCAGCCGATAGCGCAGCGCGCGGAAGACGTGACCGTTATCGCTGACCCCGTAAATATGATGAACGTGGCAGCGCGCCGCCATCAACCAGATAAACTCCAGCAGCAGGCGTTTTGGGAACAGGCCGTAACAGGCGCGCGTCGCCCGCTTAATTACGTCATGCGGGATATTGCTGCGCGGCCCCTGCAGACCGCCGATGGTCAGCTGCCATTGCTCCTGCTGGCGGGTGACGCTAAAGGTCGCGCTGGCCAGCACGGTCTCATCGCTATCGCGCAGCCATAGCGTCGTCTCGCCCTCGCGTTCGGCTTTACCCGCCGAAGAGGCGGAGAGCGTAAACCGGCTGTCGTCTTTGCCCGTTAGCTCAAGCAGCGGCGTCTCTTTCGCGGCGGTCATGGCGCCCGCAAGGCGCGAGCCTCCCAGGGAATCGACGAACTGGTAGTGGCTGATAATGGCCTGCGCGCGCTGGCTGGCGTTTAATCCGCGGGTCAAATACTGGCGATGAACTTTGCCCGGCAGCGTCACCTGAGCGGCCAGCAGCTGATTGAAGTCCGCACGCGCCGCCAGGCTCTCCAGCATGCTGCGCGTTGGCGCATAAAATAATACCGTGCGCAGCAAAAACTTAAGCCGGTAATGGCGTTGTTGCCAGATGGGGGCAGGGGTTAGCCGACCCATCACCAGATCGGCAATAAGATTTGGGCGTCGTTCAACTACGCTGGCTGAATGCAGGCTGTTATCCGTCACGATGAATACCTCGGAGTTATTTAGCCTCTATTCTATGGATATATCTCGGGGAGCTTAATGCCTCGCCGGACTATATTTGCCTTTCGTTTAAAGTCGATTGAGGTGCCAATATTACGGGCGTTGAAGTGACGGATTTTTCCTATAATTATGCCAGGAGGACATAATATGTATCAGCGCATTAACGGTTCCGCCTGGCGTAATATCTGGCTGGTGGGCGACCTGCACGGCTGTTTCGCACGTCTGATGGCGGCCCTTCGCGAGCGCAGGTTTGACCCTTATCAGGACCTGCTTCTCTCGGTGGGCGATCTGATCGATCGTGGGCCACAAAGCGCGCAATGCCTGGATTTACTGCGCTATCGCTGGGTTTGCGCGGTGCGTGGAAACCATGAGCAGATGGCGCTGGAGGCGCTTGCGGGCGGCGACATGCGGCTCTGGGAGATGAACGGAGGCGGCTGGTATACGCAATCCCCGCAGAACCAGAGGCGGCGCCTTGCGGAGCTTATCGCCTCCTGCCGCGACCTACCGCTGATTATCGAACTCCACAGCGGTGGGCAGGTGCACGTGATTGCCCATGCTGATTACCCCGCCGCGGTATATCGCTGGCAGCGCGCCGTCGATGAGCATCAGGTGTTGTGGCGTCGGCAGCGGCTTACCGACCATTTCGCCGGGCGACACGGCGCGATTGCCGGCGCCGATCATTTCTGGTTCGGCCATACGCCGCTCCAACGGCGCTACGACAGCGATAACCAGCATTATATCGATACAGGGGCCGTATTTGGTGGAGAGCTAACCCTGGTGGCGCTACAGCTGGCGGGCTAAAAATCGCTGTATTCTCGGGCGGGGAGCCAGAAACTGTCGATAAAATCTTCTACCGGAAAGCAGCCACCGTGGCGTATCCGCTGATCGTCCATGGCGGTTATGCACTGCCGCTCGTTATCGTAAACATCAACAACGATATCTTCACAGCCGCCGTCCAGGTAACAAATAAACAGTACTAAGGCAAACATCCTGGCCTCATATCCTGAAAAACATATTGTTAAGTGTAGGAGATGTCGGAAAAGCGGGGAAATAAATAACCCGTCTCAGGCGACGGGTTCATTTGAATCAGGCGAGGCGCATGATCCAGGCATCGGACTGGCGATCGTAGTGCTTACGGTAGAGGACGGAATGTTCACCATCAAGTATGGCGGGCACGCTGGTGTCCGCGTCCCATGCATCAAGCTGCATGCATAAATCCGGATCGGATTTGCAGGGAATGCTTAACGTTCGCTCTCCCTGCTGTTCGCCGTGCAGTTCGGCGTCGTCTATTTCAAACGCGCCGATACGTACGCTGGTTTTACTCATAAATTCACCCCGTTTGTCTGCTAATTTGTGGTACGACCAGTTGAGGCCGACATTTTTCAGCGTAGACAAACGGGCGTAAAGCGCCAGTGAAAAAGTGCTGTTTTTCGAGGCGCCATCACGCTTTTTTGCTAAAAAGCTTACCGTCGCGCACCAGTTCGCGGGGATAGCTGTTTTTTAAACGCGACCCGACTTTTTTCGCCAGCCCGAGCGGCGCGCCCTGATAGGTGACAATCGCATCATCCTTCTCCGGGAGCGTTTCCGGATAGACGTCGCGACCGCGGTACCACTCTTCCGCTTCGGCCTGAGTTAGCGCAAAGGGCGCGGCCGGCGCGGCAAGCGCAATCACCGCTTCGTGCTGCCAGCGGTAGCCTTTGTTGTGGGTTTCGGCGAGCCGGATCCCGATGCGGGAAAAGCGCACTTTACCGAACAGCGCTTCGAGCGCCTGCGGGAAGAGCCAGATCTCTTTATCACGCTGCCAGAGCGTATGCTCGGCGCTCCACTGCAGACCGACCGCGGCGGCGGCGGCAATAACGGCGGCGGATTCGCGGGTTTTAAGCGGCGTGAAGGGGAATTTCCCGACTTTATAGCCCGGCGCCGGGAGCGGCTCGATGGCGGCGGTTTTGCGTAAGCGGGCGACGAAGAACCCTTCGCAGTCAAAAATCTGCGGAAAGACGTGCAGGAAACCCTCGTCGGTCAGCGCTTCGCTGGCCTGGGGGAACAGCGAGCCGAGCGGCAGAACTTGCACCGCCTGCGGATAGCGCGCTAGCAGCCCGTTGACCACCTCTTCGTTTTCTTGCCGGTTCAGGGTGCAGGTGGAGTAAACCAGCGTCCCGCCGGGGCGAAGGGCGTGAAACGCGCTGTCGATAAGTTCACGCTGGGTTAGCGCGATCTCCGCGTTGCTTTCCGGTGACCAGTTTTTCAGCGCATCGGGGTCTTTACGTACTACCCCTTCGCCGGAGCAGGGGGCGTCGAGCAGGATCGCGTCAAAGCATTCCGGCAGCGCGGCGCCGAATACCCGACCATCGAAATGGGTCAGCGCCACGTTGCTAATTCCGCAGCGGCTGATATTGGCGTGCAGGACTTTAACCCGGCTGGCGGAATACTCATTGGCCAGAATGCCGCCTTCATTGCCCATGCGCGCGGCGATTTGCGTGGTTTTAGAGCCCGGCGCGGCGGCGACATCCATCACCCGCTGCGGCGTTTCACCATCGGCAAACAGCGCGGCGACCGGCAGCATGGAGCTGGCTTCCTGGATATAAAACAGCCCGCTAAGATGCTCGGCCGTGCTGCCCAGCGGCAGGTCGTCTTCGTCTTCACGCTCGATCCAGAAACCCTCTTCGCACCACGGAACCGGCGTGAGCTGCCAGCGATAGGGGGCTACCAGCTGCAAAAAATCAGCCACCGTGATTTTCAGCGTATTGACGCGAATGCTCCGCCGCAGCTGGCGCTGGCAGGCGGCGATAAAGTCGTCAAAAGAGAGATGCGTCGGCATGGCCGCACGCATTTGAGCGAGGAATTCTTCAGGAAGATAGACAGCGTTTTGAGCCACGGGGAGCGCACCACAAGGAAAAAAGGGGGCGTAGTTTACCATAAAGGCTCCGGCGGCGGACACCGGAGCCTGTTATGCTTAGCGCGGCAGGGCGGTGCCCCATTCGCGCCACTCTTTCGGTTCGCTCTCCAGCAGCAGGAAGTGTTTGCCATCCTGCGCTTTCGGCGCCAGCGGCGTACCCGGAGGCGTGGCAAACGCGATACCGCCGCGAATGAACTGATTAAAGGTACCGGTTTTCACCACCCCGCCAATCAGGCCAAAGTCGAGGCTATAGCCGGAAGCCAGCCAGAACACCGAGTTGTTGCGCACCAGATACTGATAACGCTTGCTGATTCGCAGCTGTACCATCACGCGATCCGACATCGAACCGAGCATCAGGCCGGTCACCGTGCCCACTTCGAGCCCGCGGAACAGTACCGGCGTGCCGATACCCAGCGAACCCGCTTCCGGTACTTCGACGATAATGCTCAGGCCGTCGATATAGCGTGAATCACTGATCGTGGTTTCCTGAATTTCGAAATCACGACGCGGTGAACCGCGGCCAGGCTCGACGTTGATATAGGCCTGGAAAAGGGTATCCAGATGTTCAACGCCCGCCGCGGAAATCTGCGGCGTAATCACCGAGAAACGCGTTCCGGCGCGGGCAAAGGTGTTGACGTATTCCGGGTAGAGCACCGCTTTCGCCTGCACTTCGTTTTTCGCGGTAATTAAATTCAGCGACTGGATCTGACCAATATCGATCCCCAGATAGCGAATCGGCATCCCTTCGGCGATTTTACCGGCGTCGAAGGCGTGCAGGGTTATCTGCCCACCCACCGCGCGAGCGGCGGTTTCCGACGCATACAGCACCCGTTTGTTATCGATCCGCGCGCTGGCGCTGGCGCCGCTGAGGTTATCAAAGCTAATCGCGCCCTTCAGCGCGCGGGAGAGCGGGGAAGCCTGCACCGTCAGACCGCTGCCGTTAAGCTGCACTTTGGCGCCGCCTTCGGCCCAGAACACGCTGTTGCTGGTCAGCAGATGGCGATACTCCGGCTTGATATGGATATTGATCTCAAAGGCGTTTTTGCGCGGCTGAACGGTAATGATCTCCCCGACCGCAAATTTACGGTACAGCACCACGGAGCCGGCCTGCACGTCCGGCAGCGTCTCGGCTGAGAGCGTAAGCGTGGTGGTTGGCAGATCGCTCATGCTGTTTTCCAGCGCCTTTTCCTGGTTTGCATACAGCGGATAGCGGCTTTGCATCGCCCCCTTGTCGCCCGGAATAATGCGGATCCCGCCGTTGACCCATTCGCTGGCGCTGGCGCCGAGGAACTGCACGCCGTCAATGCCGACTTTGACGTCAATCCGGCTGTTGACCACGAATTTGCTATCGCCGCGAACCAGTGAACGGTACTCCGGCATAATCGCCACCTGGAAAGTGACGCCATCGGCGTTCAGCTTGCGCTCCAGAACCTGACCAATCTGTACGCCGTGCAGAATGAGCGGCTGCCCGGCGTCGATACCGTAGCTCTCCGGCGCGGTGAGCGTGACGGTCGCGACATCCGGTTCTTCCAGAATGGATTTATCGGCAGGCAGTACCGCAAACTGGTTGCGCGGCTCACCTTCACCGGGGACCAGTTCAAAGGTAGTGCCGGTCAGCAGGGCGCTGACGCTGGGGTTATCCAGAGAGATTTTCGGCTTCTTCATCTGAATCAGCGTCTTCTCGCGCAGCAGGCTGACGACGCTCGGATCGACGGTCATTTCGCCGGTCACTTTCCCGTCGGAATTGAGATTCATCTTGCTGAGCTGGCCAACCTCGAGACCCTGGTACATCAGCGGCGTAGAGCCGGCTTTTAAGCCCGCGCCGTCGGGAAGATCCAGTTTGACCACCACCCCACGCTGGCTGTGCGCCAGGTCTTCATATAAATGATAATCCGTGTTCTGCTGAGCCTGCGCAGAGTCATCGGGGGAATCAAAGGCGATGGCGCCGTTCACCAGCGCCGAGAGGCTATCCAGCTGGACCTTCGCGCCGCTCAGGCTGACATCCGCTTTCACGCCGGAGACGTTCCAGAAACGGCTCTCTTTTTTCACCAGGTTCGTGAAACGGCGCTCGATCAGTACGTCAATCGTGACGCCCTGATTGTTCGGGTTAATAGCGTAGTCATACACCCGGCCGACCGGAATTTTGCGGAAATAGACTAGCGAGCCGCTGGTTAACGAGCCCAAATCCGCTGACTTGAGATGAATCATCAGCTCGCCGTTATTGATGTGATACTTCGGCTGGGTGTCGAGAGCGACAAAGTGATCCTCAGGCTCGCCCTGACCGGGCATCATGCCGATATAGTTGCCGCCAACCAGCGCATCGAGGCCCGACACGCCGGCAAGAGAAGCTTTCGGCGTCACCAGCCAGAACTGCGTCTCCTTGCGCAGCGCATCTTTCATATCGCCTTTGACGCTGGCTGAAACCTCAATTTTACTCAGATCTTTACTCAGCGAGATATTCTCGACCGTACCGACTTCTACCCCCTGATAGCGGATAGGCGTGCGCCCAGGAACGATACCGTTGGCCGACTGGAAGTCGATAACGATCGTCGTACCGCGATCCTGATAGCTGGTCCATATCAGCCAACCGGCAATCAGTAGCGCAATGACCGGCAGCAGCCAGAAGGGCGAAATGCGGCGTTTAGTTTTAATTTTGGCTTCAGTCGGCGAAGCGGGCGTTTCCTGACTCATGTGCGTCCCAAAGTAAGCGGCTGTCCAGCCATTCAACAGCAAGGATAGTTAATATTACCGCGGCGCCAAAATAGACCGCGGCGGGCCCCATCGTAAACGCGAGGAGCTGATCGCGGTTGATCAGCGACATGGTTAATGCGATGACAAAAAGATCCAACATAGACCAGCGGCCGATCCAGGTAATCAGCCGCAGCAGCAGGATGCGGGTACGTAACCCCTGTTCACACTTGAATTGTATGCTGACCAGCAGGGTAAACAATACAATAACTTTGGTGAATGGGACCAGAATACTGGCGATGAACACCACTCCGGCGATGGCCACGTTGCTGCTGGCCAGCGACATAATGCCGGAAAGAATGGTGTCGTCCTGGCGCGCGCCGTTGACGTAGATAATCGAGATCGGCAGCAGGTTGGCAGGCAGCAGGAAAACCATCGACGCGATCAGCGCGGCCCAGCTCTTTTGCAGGCTTTGGCGGCGCCTGTGGCGCAGGGGCGTGTGACAGCGGCGGCAGCGCCCGCGGGAATCACGATGTCCGGTATAATGACAGCCGAGACAAACCTGGAGATTATTGTCCGGCCGCAGCGCCGGGCGCTGGGGATAAAAACGCTCCCACAGCTCCTCAACGTTCATATGAATAAGCGTCAGGATGCTGAGCAGGGTGAGCGCGATATAGGCGATAAGCCCGATGCCGGGCTGCAGAAAGGCGTAATCTTGTACTTTGATTGAGGCGACGCCGATACCGACCAGGTAAATATCCAGCATCACCCACTCTTTGAGCCGCTCCAGCATCAGCAGTATCGGGCGCAGATTCATGCCCAGCACGTTACCCAGCCACAGGTAGGCGATTGAGACGACCAGCAGCACCGGCGCGACGACCGCGCAAAACAGCACCATCGCCGCCGTGAGCGGATCGCCCTGGCCGGTCATTTGCCAGATGCCCTGAAGGACGTTAGCGTCGATGCGCACGCCTAAGAGATGTAAGCGCAGAAGCGGTTCGCTCCAGGCAAAAGGCATCAGCAGCAGCATCGCGATCGCCATGCTGCCCAGCCGGGTAAGCGACCAGTCGCGGCCATCGCGCACTTTGGCGTTGCAGCGAGGACACCAGGCGCTTTGATTCTTTTTGAGGACCGGTAAACGAAACAGCAGATCGCACTGCGGGCAGCGCTGATAGTGAGCGTGCGCAACAGGCGCGCTGACCGAGTAGACGATCATTTTTTTTGCTGGCGTAATCCTGGGTGTTTTTAGTGGCATTTATAGCTTACAGAAATGAGTGTATCTCTCTATCTTAACTCAGGAATGAATTCATCTTGAGCATGAATGCATTTAAAGCTTATTTTATTAGGCTGTAAGTGTAAGGTAGTAAGACAACTAAGCGAATAAATAATGAACAAACAAGAATTCTACGCGGATCTGAACCGCGATTTTCAGGCGTTAATGGCAGGCGAAACCAGTTTTCTGGCCATGATTTCAAATACCAGCGCGCTGCTGTTCGAGCGGCTGGCTGAAGTGAACTGGGCCGGTTTTTATCTCCTGGAAGGCGATACGCTGGTCCTTGGCCCGTTCCAGGGCAAGCTGGCCTGCGTGCGGATTCCGGTAGGGCGCGGCGTATGCGGCGCTGCCGTTGCGCAGAATCGCGTGCAGCGGGTAGAAGACGTTCACGCGTTTGATGGTCACATCGCCTGCGATGCCGCCAGTAATTCGGAAATTGTCTTCCCGTTACGGGTGAACGATCGGACTATCGGCGTGCTGGATATCGATAGCACGGCCCATTCCCGCTTCACCGCTGAAGATGAGCAGGGGCTGGCAGAACTGGTCGCGCATCTGGAAAAACTCATTTCTGCGACTGATTATCAAAAAATATTCACCCGCGTCGCAGGATAATCAACGGATAACGTAGCATTTACCGATGACGTCATTATAATGACGCCTGTTCATGCCTGCGGCTTGTTGGCTACGTCCGTTGTAATCAGGAAATTTCATGGAAAATCAACCTAAGTTGAATAGCAGTAAAGAAGTCATTGCGTTTCTGGCCGAACGCTTCCCTCAGTGTTTTAGCGCTGAAGGCGAAGCTCGTCCCCTGAAAGTCGGTATTTTTCAGGATCTCGTTGAGCGCGTTGGCGGAGAGATGAATCTCAGCAAAACCCAACTTCGCGCTGCACTGCGTCTTTATACTTCGAGCTGGCGTTACCTGTACGGCGTTAAGCCTGGCGCAGTCCGCGTTGACCTCGACGGCAACCCGTGCGGCGAACTGGAAGAGCAGCATGTCGCTCACGCCCGCCAGCAGCTTGAAGAAGCAAAAGCCCGCGTCCAGGCGCAGCGTGAAGCGCAGCAAGCGAAAAAACGCGAAGCCGCCGCCGCCGCTGGCCAGCCGGAAGAGGGGGCTCGTCGCGAGCGTAAACCTCGTCCTCAGGCTCAGGCGCGTCGTAAAGAAGGCGCTGAGCAGCGTAAACCGCGCCCGGCACCAGCAGCTAAAGCGCCGCGCGAAGAGCGTCATACCCCTGTATCAGATGTGTCTGTATTGACCGTTGGCCAGGCACTGAAGGTGAAAGCAGGTAATAATGCAATGGACGCCACCGTCCTGGAAATCACCAAAGATGGCGTTCGTGTACAGCTGACTTCTGGTATGTCAATGATTGTACGCGCAGAACACCTGGTGTTCTGAAACGGAGGCCGGGCCAGGCATGAACAAATTCTTTAAGCTCACCGCGTTGGCGGGCCTGCTGGTAATCGCAGGCCAGTCGTTCGCCGTGGACGATATAACCCGGATTGATCAAATCCCCGTGCTGAAAGAAGAGCCGCAGCACGCAACGGTGAGCGAGCGCGTGACATCGCGCTTTACCCGTTCCCACTACCGTCAGTTCGATCTCGACAATGCCTTTTCGGCAAAAATTTTCGATCGTTATCTGAACCTGCTGGATTACAGCCATAACGTGCTGTTGGCCAGCGACGTGGCGCAGTTTGCCGCGAAAAAGAATCAAATCGGCGATGAGCTGCGCAGCGGGAAGCTGGACGTTTTTTACGACCTGTATAACCTGGCGCAGAAACGTCGTTTCGAGCGTTATCAATATGCATTGAAAGTGCTGGAACGTCCGATGGACTTTGCCGGCAATGATAACTTTAACCTTGACCGCAGCAAGTCGCCCTGGCCGAAAGATGAAGCCGAGCTGAATGCGCTGTGGGATGCCAAGGTGAAGTTCGATCAGCTCAGCCTGAAGCTGGCGGGCAAAGATGATAAAGAGATTCGCGAAACCTTAACCCGCCGCTACAAGTTTGCCATTCGCCGTCTGGCGCAAACCAACAGCGAAGATGTTTTCTCACTGGCGATGACCGCCTTTGCGCGTGAAATCGACCCGCATACCAACTATCTCTCACCGCGCAATACCGAGCAGTTCAATACCGAAATGAGCCTGTCTCTCGAAGGTATCGGCGCGGTATTGCAGATGGATGACGACTACACGGTGATCAATTCGCTGGTGGCAGGCGGTCCTGCGGCGAAGAGTAAAGCCATCAGCGTGGGTGACCGTATCGTTGGCGTCGGCCAGCCGGGTAAAGGCATGGTTGATGTGATCGGCTGGCGTCTTGATGACGTGGTCGCGTTAATCAAAGGTCCAAAGGGCAGCAAGGTTCGCCTGGAGATCCTGCCTGCGGGTAAAGGCGCGAAAACGCGGATTGTTACCCTCACGCGCGAACGCATCCGTCTTGAAGACCGCGCGGTTAAAATGACCGTCAAAACCGTCGGCAAAGAAAAAGTTGGCGTGCTGGATATCCCTGGTTTCTATGTTGGCCTGACGGATGACGTGAAGGTTCAGCTGCAGAAGCTGGAGAAACAGAACGTCAGCAGCATCGTTATCGACCTGCGCAGCAACGGCGGCGGAGCGCTGACCGAAGCGGTTTCGCTTTCTGGTCTGTTTATTCCATCCGGTCCGGTTGTTCAGGTGCGCGATAACAACGGTAAAGTGCGCGAAGACAGCGACACCGACGGCGTGGTGTACTACAAAGGCCCGCTGGTGGTGCTGGTCGACCGTTTCAGCGCCTCGGCTTCTGAAATTTTCGCCGCCGCGATGCAGGACTACGGTCGCGCGCTGATCGTCGGGGAGCCGACCTTTGGCAAGGGGACCGTCCAGCAGTACCGTTCGCTGAACCGGATCTACGACCAGATGCTGCGTCCTGACTGGCCGGCGCTGGGCTCCGTACAGTACACCATTCAGAAATTCTATCGCATCAACGGCGGTAGTACTCAGCGTAAGGGTGTGACGCCGGACATCATGATGCCGACCGGAACGGAAGAGCGTGAAACCGGTGAGCAGTATGAAGATAACGCGCTACCGTGGGACAGCGTCAATGCGGCAACCTACGTGAAATACGGTGACCTGACGCCGTTTGGGCCGGAGCTGCTCAAACGTCACGATGCGCGTATCGCTAAAGATCCTGAATTCCAGTACATCATGAAGGACATTGCTCGCTATAACGCGATGAAAGACAAACGCAACATCGTCTCCCTGAACTACGCGCAGCGTGAAAAGGAGAACGAAGAAGATGATGCGATTCGTCTGGCCCGCGTTAACGATCGCCTGAAACGCGAAGGCAAGCCGTTACTGAAGAAGTTGGAAGATCTGCCGAAGGATTACCAGGAGCCCGATCCGTATCTTGATGAAACGGTTCACATTGCGCTCGACCTGGCCCATGAGGAAAAGGATCGGCCCGCGGTAGAGCCCCCGGCCAGTAAATAAATCCCCAACGGGCACAATAATTTGTGCCCGTTTTCTTTTCCGTCCTTGCCAACTCTGACGGCCTGAATTCAACAAAATGTCAACGCTTTTGCCCAGCGTCAGCAATATGCTACAAAATGTAAAGTTGTGTCTTTCTCGTGACTTAGCGGGGCCTGATGGTTGAAAATTGGCGTCCTACCCATACCATGTGGGTAATCGCATAGTGCGTTTTGTTAAATCGAGGTTAAAAGAAAATTATGATGCGAATCGCGCTTTTCCTGCTGACCAACCTGGCAGTGATGGTGGTGTTCGGGCTGGTGCTAAGCCTGACGGGAATTCAGTCAAGCAGCATGACCGGGCTGCTGATCATGGCGCTGTTGTTTGGTTTCGGCGGTTCAATCGTTTCGCTGCTGATGTCGAAATGGATGGCGCTGAAATCGGTGGGTGGGGAAGTCATTGAGCAGCCGCGTAATGAAACCGAGCGCTGGCTAATGAATACCGTCGCGCAGCAGGCGCGGCAGGCGGGCATTGGTATGCCGCAGGTGGCTATCTACCATGCGCCGGATATTAACGCCTTTGCGACCGGCGCGCGCCGCGACGCGTCGCTGGTGGCCGTCAGCACCGGGCTGCTGCAGAACATGAGCCGTGATGAAGCGGAAGCGGTCATTGCGCATGAGATTAGCCACATTGCCAACGGTGACATGGTTACCATGACGTTGATTCAGGGGGTGGTGAACACCTTCGTTATCTTTATCTCGCGCGTTATCGCGCAGATTGCGGCGGGCTTTCTCGGCGGCAACCGGGATGAAGGTGAAAACAGCAACGGCAACCCGCTGATCTATTTTGCGGTCGCTACGGTGCTGGAGCTGGTATTTGGTATTCTGGCGAGCATCATCACCATGTGGTTCTCCCGCTACCGCGAGTTCCATGCCGACGCCGGTTCAGCAAAACTGGTCGGGCGTGAGAAAATGATCGCCGCGCTGCAGCGCCTGAAAACCAGCTATGAGCCGCAGGAAGCCAGCAGCATGATGGCGTTCTGCATTAACGGTAAAGCGAAATCCATGAGCGAGCTGTTTATGACTCACCCGCCTCTGGATAAGCGTATTGAAGCCCTGCGCAGCGGCGAATATCTGAAGTAACGCTCTGTTCCCGGCTGTAATAAAACAAAAATCCGCAACCTTCGGGCTGCGGATTTTTTTATGTCGATTAAGGGCTACAGCCTGGCGCGCGGCTGCGTGACGCGCAGCCCGCTGACGGCCGCGGCGACAACGGCAAGGATCCCGGCCAGCATAAGAGCGGTGTGGGTTCCGCTATTTCCTGACAGATTAAACAGCAGCGCCACCAGCGCGGCGCCGGTACTCTGCCCAAGCAGGCGCGCGGTCCCCAGCATGCCGCTTGCGCCGCCGCTACGATGAGCCGGCGCTGAAGAGACGATGGTGTGATTGTTGGGCGACTGGAACAGACCAAAGCCCGCGCCGCAGAGCGCCATGCGCCAGATAATATCCAGATCCGTGGGGGCGGAGGGCAGTAAAGCCAGGCCGAACAGGCCGCAGGCCATGACGAGAAGGCCAATCGCGCCCAGCAGCCCGGCGTGAACTTTCTCAATCAAATAGCCTGCCAGCGGCGCCATCACCATGGTGGCCAGCGGCCACGGCGTCAGCAGCAGACCGGTTTCCACCTCGCTGCGTCCCATCATTGACTGCAGGAAGAACGGCAGTGAAACCATGGCCAGCATCTGGGCGCAGAAGGAGCATATCGAGGTACAAATTGACAGAGAGAATAGCGGGATACGCAGCAGGTCAATCGGCAGCAGGGGGACTGGCATCCTGAGCTGACGGCGGACAAAAAAGAATCCGACGACCAGCATGGCAACGATCTCCGCCGCAACCAGTTCGCCGGACTGGCCCTGGGCGAAACCGCCGAGCGCGGTAATCAGTAAACCAAAGGTGAGGGCATTCATGATCGCGCTCGGCAGGTCGAAGCGGGTGACCTTGCTGCGGCCCGCGTTGGCGGGCAGATAGCGAATCGCGAGGAGCAGGGAAATAATGCCCAGCGGAACGTTAATCAAAAACAGCCATTGCCATGAAGCCATCGAGAGAATCGCGGCGGCGATGGTCGGTCCCGCCGCGGAGGAGACCGCCACCACGAAAGAGTTGATCCCCATTCCGCGGCCGAGAAAACGCTGGGGATAAATCAGGCGAATAAGGGCGGTGTTAACGCTCATCAGCGCCGCGCCGCCGAGGCCCTGCGCCACGCGCGCCAGGGTCAGCATTTCCAGGCTTGTGGAGAGGGCGCAGGCCAGCGACGTGAAGGTAAAAAGCGCCAGGCCGATTTTATAAATACGCCGATAGCCGACCATATCGCCGAGGAAAGAGAGCGGCAGCAGCGCGATAACAATGGCGATTTGGTAGGCATTCACTATCCAGATAGAGGATGCCGGGGACGCGTTTAAATCGCTGGCGATGGTCGGCAGGGCGACGTTGGCGATCGCGCCATCCAGCACCGCCATCGACAGGCCTAATACAATGGTCAGAATGGCACCGTAACGCTGCGGTAAAGGCAGCCCATCGGAGAGTTTTTTATCCATGTGAGGTCTGTATCTTATCGGGGACTATTAACTGGGTAATAATTTTAGCATTGATTATTCAGCGGCATGTCGCAGATTTGTAACGAATAGGCAGAAGAACGATTGCGGCTCGCGGGATGCGAATTTATAATAAAAACCGGTTCTAATTTTTATAAAACAGTTGCGATGAGGTGATAAATGGCAGTTGCAGATTTGGATAAACAGCCAGATTCTGTCTCTTCGGTATTGAAGGTTTTTGGCATCCTGCAGGCGCTTGGCGAAGAGCGTGAAATTGGCATTACCGAACTGTCCCAGCGCGTCATGATGTCAAAAAGCACCGTTTATCGCTTTTTGCAGACCATGAAATCGCTGGGGTACGTGGCTCAGGAAGGCGAATCCGAGAAATATTCTCTGACCCTGAAACTCTTTGAACTTGGCGCGCGGGCTTTGCAGAACGTTGATTTGGTACGTAGCGCTGATATTCAGATGCGCGAGCTTTCACGCCTGACGAAAGAGACCGTCCACCTGGGCGCCCTGGATGAAGACAGCATCGTTTACATCCACAAAATCGACTCAATGTACAATTTGCGCATGTACTCGCGCATTGGGCGTCGTAACCCGCTGTACAGCACCGCGATCGGTAAAGTGCTGCTGGCCTGGCGCGATCGTTCCGAGGTTGAGCAGATTCTGGAAGGCGTGGAGTACAAACGCAGCACCGATCGGACCATCACCAGCACCGAAGAGCTGCTGGCGGTTCTGGATAAGGTCCGCGAGCAGGGATATGGCGAAGATAACGAAGAGCAGGAAGAAGGGCTGCGCTGCATCGGGGTGCCGGTTTTCGACCGCTTCGGCGTGGTTATCGCCGGTCTGAGTATCTCTTTCCCGACGCTGCGTTTCTCGGAAGAGCGCCTGAACGAGTATGTCGCGATGCTGCATACGGCGGCGCGTAAAATTTCCGAACAGATGGGCTATAACGATTATCCGTTCTGATTTGCGCGTGAATCGGGCTACAGAATCTGTAGCCCACTCGCGGCTAGCCGTTATCAACCACCGTGGCGCTTTTACGCAGAATAGGGCAATCGGTGATGCCGATAATACCGCTGCTGGAATGAACATACTGTGCGGTACTGATGCCGCGAGCCGTGAGATATTTACACTGCAATCCCAGCCCCCCGGCGTTCTCACTGCTGCCCATTAATACGCCGTAACCGCTTAATAACACGCCAATCCACAAGATAGCCAGCACCACAATGGTACGAATGATCAATCGCATTGTTGCCTCATTATTTGTATTATCCTTGCGTCCATTCTGGCATGAACACCAGTTGAAACAAGTCTATGATTCCTAAACTTGCCTTTCGTATTACAGTTAGCCGCGGTTTAAGAAGGTCATGTTATCCTGGCGACATCTGATACTGATGCGGAGTGTGGAGTGAAAAAATTACGGTGGGTTTTGCTGACAGTCATCATTGCAGGTTGCTTACTGCTATGGACTCAGATGCTTAACGTAATGTGCGATCAGGATGTACAGTTCTTCAGCGGCATCTGCACTATCAATAAATTTATTCCCTGGTAAGACATTTTTAATATGATTGATTTTCTTCTGCTGCGCGGGTGGTAGAATGAGCGCCTTCTCTTTGAGGTGGTGAAATGAGTGAGTTACTAAATCCTGGGATTGTAAGCCTGGCATCCGTGGCGCTTTCTGTTGTGCTGCTGCTTGTCGGCCTGTTGTTATGGTTTTTTGTTAATCGTGCCAGTTCGCGCGCCAATGAGCAGATAGCGCTGCTGCAGGCGCTGCTGGATCAGCAAAAGCGGCAAAACGCGCTGCTGCGCCGTCTCTGTGAGGCCAATGCGCCTGAGAAGGAGATCGCCGCTGAACCTTCAGTAGCCGAAAAGGGAAAAGGCGACGACGATTTCATCCGTCTTGTTGCAGAGCGCTGATCCGACCGACAGGTGCGCACGTTTGCGGTGTGCGCCTGTATCTCACCCGGTTGTATAACTTATTCTTATCTATAAAACCTCTTCAGCTTTTTTCGCGCGCACGGGCCAGCGGAAGCGGCTTTCCCACTCGGCCTTATATTGCTTTGTTTAATTAATCAAATAAAAGAATAGTCGGACTTCGCTGTCATCAGCTCTTCATTATTGTCGTGGAATATTAGTATAGACAATATTTTAAGCTCTTCAATTTACGCGTTTCGATATTATGAAATGACTGCGTTAAAGCAATTTTTCATCTATCGTTATGAGCTTTTATATGCATCTTTATGCAGTGACTTTTGTCTCCCCCTAAAATTGGCGGTTTCACTGCAGCCGGGGACGGGGGCTCTGAAGTCGTTGAGCTACGACGGATAAGTGGCCGCAAGAGAGGATATCCCGGGGGCGCAAGCAGGACGCGATAAGGATAAGTCAGAGCGAGCAAAGTCGCATAAATGTGCAGGCGATCAAATGATTCCCTTATAATCTGTGCGAGCGATCGAGACCCGTCTAAAAATGGCTTGCCATTATTTACGTAGTATGTGATAACACGTTTCGGGTTAAACGAGGTACAGTTCTGTTTATGTGTGGCATTTTCAGTAAAGAAGTCCTGAGTAAACACGTTGTCGTTGAATACCGCTTCTCTGCCGAACCTTATATTAGTGCCTCATGCAGTCATGTGTCAGTTTTATCTATGTAAGCGCCCCACGGGCGAAGAAAACAGTCTAAGGAATTTTGCAAATGGCAAAGATTAAAGGTCAAGTTAAGTGGTTCAACGAGTCTAAAGGTTTTGGCTTCATTACTCCGGCTGATGGCAGCAAAGATGTGTTTGTACACTTCTCCGCTATCCAGGGTAACGGTTTCAAAACTCTGGCTGAAGGCCAGAACGTTGAGTTCGAAATTCAGGACGGCCAGAAAGGTCCAGCTGCAGTTAACGTAACTGCTATCTGATTTAAGACCACTGAATCTTGTAAGAAAGCCTCGCAACTGCGGGGCTTTTTAGCATTTATTGCAAAACATGTCCATTTACCACCCTCCGTTGCGCTTTGTTGCAAATCAACATCGTTATTAGCACTGTTTAGCAACCTGTTTTGTCTATTTCTGTTAAATCAGATGCTTGCAAAATAATGATGGAGCTAAGGTGCAAAAGAACAAACTTAAGTCAGCCGCCAACTTTACCCCGCTAAGGTTTGGGTTGTTGTGCGTGGCGATTCTTTGCTGTATGGGACTGCTGTTGGTCCGGGTCGGCTGGCTACAAATTGTCTCCCCTGACAATCTGGTTAAACAAGAGGACATGCGATCCCTGCGCGAGGAGCCTATTGATGTGCAGCGCGGCATGATTAGCGACCGCGAGGGCCGACCGCTGGCGGTCAGCGTGCCGGTGAGCGCCGTCTGGGTCGATCCGCAAACCACGCTCGAAAAGGGGGGCGTCGGCTACGGTCCGCGCTGGCAGGCAATGGCGCAAGCTTTACATCTCAACCTTAGCGAGCTGGCCCATCGCGTCGAAGCGCATCCTCACGCGCGGTTTCTCTACCTGGCGCGCCAGATCAATCCGGAGCAGGCGGAGTGGATTGATAAGCTTCACCTGCCGGGGATCAATCTGCGCGATGAGTCGCGCCGCTTTTATCCGGCGGGGCACGTTGCCGCTAATCTGCTGGGTTTTACCAATATTGATAACCAGGGTATCGAAGGCGTAGAGAAAAGCTTTAACGCCCAGTTGACCGGTCAGCCCGGTCGTCGTCTGGTGCGTAAAGACCGGCACGGCAACGTCATCGAAAATATCACCGAAGTCCCGGCGGTTCCGGCCCACAATTTGCAGCTCAGTATCGATGAACGTCTGCAAACGGTGACCGAGGACGCGCTGGATAACGCCGTGCGCTGGAACAAAGCGGATTCAGGGGCGGCGGTGTTAATTAAAATCGATACCGGGGAGATTCTGTCGATGGCCAGCTACCCGGACTTCAACCCGAACAATCGCGATGATGCGAAGCTGGATGATTTTCGCAATCGCGCCATCAGCGATACTTTCGAGCCGGGGTCGACGGTTAAACCGCTGGTGCTGATGACCGCGCTCCAGCAGGGCATTGTTCAGCCAGATAGCGTGGTGGATACTCATCCGTTTGTCCTCGATGGTCATCGTATTCGCGACGTGGGTTACTATCCTGAACTCTCCCTCACCGGTATTCTGCAAAAATCCAGCGATACCGGGGTTTCGCATTTGTCGCTGGCGATGCCGATTCAGCATCTTATCGATACCTATAAAGCGTTCGGTTTTGGCGACTCTACCGGCCTGGGATTGACCGGCGAGAGCGCCGGGCTGATGCCGCAGCGCCGCTATTGGGGGCAGCTGGACCGGGCGACATTCGCCTTCGGCTACGGTCTGATGGTCACGCCGCTCCAGCTGGCGCACGTGTATGCCACTATCGGCAGCTACGGTATTGAGCGTCCGCTATCGATAACCCGTATTGATCCGCCGGTGATGGGTACCCGGGTGATGCCGGAGCGAATCGTGCATGAAGTCGAACATATGATGGAGAGCGTCGCTTTACCGGGCGGCGGCGGGACCAAAGCGGCGGTACGCGACTATCGGGTAGCGGTAAAAACCGGTACCGCCAAAAAAATCGGGCCGGATGGTAAATATATCGATAAGTACGTTGCCTATACCGCCGGCGTTGCGCCCGCCAGTAACCCGAAATTCGCGCTGGTGGTCGTGATGAACGATCCCAGCAACGGTTCGTATTACGGCGGGGCGGTTTCGGCGCCGGTATTCAGCCAGATTATGGGGGATGTGCTGCGCCTGGAGAACGTTATGCCCGATGGGATGCCGCAGGGGGCGGAAAACCTTATCGTGATGCATCGCGACGGAGCCCCGTCGCCTGCGCTGTAACGGTGGCCTGGAGGGGCGAATAGCGCTACACTTTCGCCCTTTCAGCACACCGGAGTTGTCATGTCTTACAGTTGCCCACTTTGCCACGCGCCGCTTGAGCGCCGCGATAATAGCTATATCTGCCCGCAGCGGCATCAGTTCGATCTGGCGAAGGAAGGGTACGTCAATTTGTTGCCGGTGCAGTTTAAGCGCTCCCGCGATCCGGGCGACAGCGCTGAAATGATGCAGGCTCGGCGTGCGTTCCTCGACGCGGGGCACTATCAGCCGCTTCGCGACGCTATCTGCGCTTATCTGCAAACCTTCGCGCCGACGGATTTACTGGATATTGGCTGCGGGGAAGGCTACTACACGCACGCTTTTGCCGCCATTGCGGCCCATAGCTGGGGCCTGGATGTGTCGAAATCGGCTATCCGCGCGGCGGCGAAACGTTATCCGCAGGTCAGCTTTTGCGTCGCTTCCAGCCAGCGTTTGCCGTTTGAGAATGCGAGCCTGGACGCGATAGTACGTATTTATGCTCCCTGCAATGCCCTTGAGCTGGCGCGCGTTGTCAGGCCCGGCGGCTGGGTTATCACCGCGACGCCGGGACCTCGCCACCTGATGGAGCTGAAAGGGTTGATCTACGACGACGTGCGTTTGCACGCGCAGAGCAGGGAAGAGATGGCAGGATTTACCTTACGTCACCAGCAGCAGCTGGCCTATCCGATGCAGCTTAACGGCAGCGAGGCGGAAGCTTTACTGCAAATGACGCCGTTTGCGTGGCGGGCGAAGCCGCCGGTGAGGGAGGCGCTGCGCCAGCAGGCGCTGTTTGACTGCCAGACCGATTTTGCTATTCACTGCTGGCAGCGCGATGCCTGAGGATTAGCCTGCGAAATGGCTCCAGAGGATCTGGGCGCCAATGCCGATCAGCACGATACCGCCAAGGATTTCCGCCCGTTTGCCGAGCAGCGGGCCGATAAAACGTCCTACCATTATGCCCAGCGTCGACATCATCAACGTGGCGCAGCCGATAGCCAGCGCGGTGGCGATAATATTGACCTGCAAAAACGCCAGGCCAACGCCGACGGCCATCGCATCCAGGCTGGTGGCGAAAGCGGTGGTGACCAGTAGCCAGAAACCGTGACGGCGCGGAGCTTCGCACTCATCGCTATCGCCGCCGCGTAACCCTTCGATAACCATTCGACCGCCGAGAAAAACCAGCAGCACAAAGGCAATCCAGTGGTTCCATTCGAGGACGAACTGGCTGGCGAGCATCCCCAAACCCCAGCCGACAAGCGGGGTGAGCGTTTCGATAGCGCCAAAGATCAGACCCGTCCGCAGGGCTTCAGAAAATTTAGGTTTATGGAGGGTCGCGCCTTTTCCAATAGAGGCCGCGAAGGCGTCCATGGACATGCCGAAGGCAAGAAGAATTGTAGCAGATACATTCATGAGAGCGTCCTGACCGGGGATAATCCATATGACACATCGCTGCCCCCAGTAAAAATACGCAGCTCGCCTGATGATAAAGCGCCGCGTACAGCAGTGATGCGTCTATGGTCTCGCCTGATTGAATACGTTCTGCTTCAACCCGCACGTGCCACGTTTTGCAACGAGTATGTTGACACGGACATTTTCTGCCAGGCAGAAAATTGGCTACTCCCCAACGACGGGCGCAACCTTAACATAATTTTAGAATATAAAACAATAACAGAAATCGGTTATTTTTCCAACCAAATGATAACGATTTTCATTTCAATCTATAGGTAAATGATTAGTTAATAAATATCGCTGAAGTTAACGCCGGGAATATAGCCGCGGCTATATTCCCGGCGCGGGGGGAATGGGTAAATATAGCGCAGGCTATATTCTTAAGCTATTGAGTGGAAACGAGAAGTTTGTATATCTTTTCCAGATCGTCGATATTTCGTACGCGAATAAGCAGGCGCCGTTGTTCTAATTGCATAACCAGTACGCCATCTTCCGATAAATTCATCTCTTTAATGCGCTGATATTCGATCCAGATATTGGCGAAAAAAAAGCCCTGCTGCTTGAAGATGATTTTGGGAGAGCGGATCCAGAACAGATATAGCCCCATTAAGGCCAGGGCAGATAATAACCAGGTGGTGATAAGTTCGCCGTGGTTAGCAATATTGTTATAAATCAGGATAGCAATGAGGCCGACGAAGATAATGCCATCGACGCGGTTGCGGCGGAGCAGGGGGATAGCCAGCAAAACGGGGCCATTACGGCGCGGCATGATGAACTGGTCGTAAACCGCAAACGCGAGCAAAACGAGAATAAACAGGATTAACACCAGGTCCGTGATTGTCATCCATCCTCCAAATAAAAAAGCCGGGGGCAAGCCCCCGGCGCACAACGTGTTGATTACTGGCCCAGCAGTCCGACAGCGTAACCGGCGATACCGATGACGAAGAAGCCCACGATGATCCACAGGGCGTTAACTTTCTTACGCAGCAGCCACATACAGGCGAAGGTCAGCAGCAGCGGCACCAGGCCCGGCATCAGCTGGTCAAGGATGGTCTGCACGGTGGTGACGCGAGTCTGGCCATCCTGACCGGTGATGGTGGAAACCACCAGCGGGATGTTCACGTGCGTCCACTTGTTAACCAGCGCCCCCATGACAAACAGGCCGAGAATTGACGCCCCCTCGGTCAGTTTCTGCAGGAAGCCGCCGCCCATATCTTTAACGATGTCGATACCTTTACGGTAACCGTAAGCGACGCCGTAATAACGGGTCAGCAGACGCACCGCGTTAAACAGGATAAAGAACAGCAGAGGGCCGAGCAGGCTGCCGCTCATGGCGATACCTGCGCCCAGCGCGGCGAATACCGGACGAACGGTACCCCAGAAGATCGGGTCGCCCACGCCGGCCAGCGGGCCCATCAGGCCAACTTTGATACCGTTGATGGCGCCATCGTCGATTTCTGCGCCGTTAGCACGCTGTTCTTCCATCGCCAGCGTTACGCCAAGTACCGGCGCCGCAACGTAGGGATGGGTGTTAAAGAACTCAAGGTGACGCTTAATCGCCTGTTTGCGCGCATCGTTGTTCTCCGGATACAGGCGACGAATAGCCGGTACCATGGAGAAGCAGAAGCCCAGCGCCTGCATACGTTCGAAGTTCCATGAACCCTGGAACAGGTTAGAACGAATGAACACGCCACGAATATCACTCTGAGTGAGTTTTTTCTCGGTGGTATTTTTAGTCATATCAACCATTTCGCTCACCTGTTAGTCCAGTTCGTTGTCGAGATCGTTATTACCAGCAGCCTGCGCAGGCGCACCCGCGACGCGGTTATATTTCGGGCTCAGCTGAATGTAGAGGACAGCCATTACCGTACCAATCACACCCAGAGCAACCAGGTTGAAATCGGTGAACGCGGCGGTAACAAAGCCCAGGTAGAAGAACGGCATCAGGTAGCCGGCGCGCATCATATTGATGACCATCGCGTAACCCACTACCACGATCATGCCGCCCGCGATGTTCAGACCGCCGGTAACCACTTCAGGAATGGCGTTCAGCAGACCCTGTACTTCGCTGGTACCGACGGAAATCGCCACGATAACCGCAGGAATAGCGATACGCATCGCCTGCAGGAACAGCGACGAAACGTGCAGCCAGGAGATGGCCGTCAGGTTGCCATTTTCCGCCGCTTTATCCGCAGCGTGCTGGAAGGCAACGGTAATGGTACGGACGATAATGGTCAGCACCTGGCCCGCTGCCGCCAGCGGAATTGCTAGCGCGATACCGGCACCGATGCTTTGGTGGCCCGCGATAACCAGAACGGTTGAGATGATGGATGCAAGCGCAGCATCAGGCGCAACGGCGGCGCCGATGTTCATCCACCCGAGGGCGATCATTTCCAGGGTACCACCGATGATAATACCGGTTTTCATATCCCCGAGAACGGCGCCAATCAGCGTACAGGCCACCAGAGGACGGTGGAACTGAAATTCATCAAGTACCGACTCCATACCCGCAATACACGCGACGATGAACACCAGCACAATCTGAAGAAGGGTAATCTCCATTGTACTTCTCCTGTTGATTAAGTCTTAAGTTGAAAATTGAGTTGCGATCCGCAGAGAGGCTTATTTCACCTTGCCGATCAGATCCATCATTTTCAGTTTCTGGTCGGTGGAAACTTTGCGGGCTTCCAGTTCGATACCGCGGGCGTTCAGCTTCTTGAACGCTTCAATATCTTTTTCATCGACCGAAATGGCGTTATTCACCTGCGTTTTGCCCTGACGGAAAGCCATGCCGCCGATGTTGACGCTGGTGATTTTCACACCGCCTTCAACAACACGTTCAACGTCCGTTGGGTTAGTGAACAGCAGCATAATGCGCTCGCCTGCGTATTTGGGGTTGTTATAGACGCGAATCATCTTCGCCACGTCTACTACGTGGGCGGTAACGCCCGGAGGAGCAACCTGGGTCAGCAGCGTTTTACGTACGGTATCCGCCGCCACTTCGTCGCTGACGACGATAATGCGCGAAACGTTAGTTTCTTTGGTCCAGCGAGTGGCGACCTGGCCGTGGATTAAACGGTCATCGATACGCGCCAGCCCAATAACCATGTAGTCGTTTGGACCCATTGGCTTCAATGGCGCTGCCGCTTTCGGCGCTGCAGCCTGAACCGGAGCAGGGGCGGCCTTTTCCACCGGCTTCGCTTTCAGTGCTTTCACGCCTTCACGACCGGTTTCCACCGCCAGGGCGACCAGTTCATCAAACGAGGGGTTGTCGTCGCGCGCCATCAACGTTTCGACCAGCATCGGGATATTGACGCCCGCGATGACTTCATAATGTTCTTTATCGACGACAATGCGGCTGGCCGCGTTAAACGGGCTGCCTCCCCATGTATCGACGAGAAATAACACGCCTTTAGCCGTATCCAGCTTTGCCAACTGGGCGTTGTACTTCTCAATCAACGTTTCTGCGTTTTCGCCAGGAACGAAATCGATCCAGCCAACGTTTTCCTGTTCGCCCAGCAGCATTTCTGCCGTTTTTAACAGCTGTTCTGCAGCCCAACCATGTGTGCCTATTACAATAGCAATCGTCACTTGCTACCTCCTTTATAATCGTGAATGCATCATCTGTTGTGATACATCCTGAATCACTCTTGCGAACAAAATCGATTCAGTAAGGGTGTAAGATATAAAGTAATTACTACAGCGAATTATTTTAGACAGTGAAAAAATAATTAATGTGATGAAGCTCCGCTAATTTTGCATCGGTTGGTAATTATTTTGCAGCGCAAAAAATAGTCTTAGCTATTGCAAAGACAGGTAAATTTTTTCCAATATTGCTCTATATTTTGCTATGTTTACGTTCCGTTTAATTACTCAGGAGTATAGGGCATAGCCCGCTATATGGACCGTCACCGACGTCATTTCACCTTCCGGCATGCGCGTGCCGCCGTCACCTGCTACGTCTTTTCACCAGCAACAAGTGTCTCGTCTGTGCATGACACAGCGATGACTATGCCTGTCGTTAACTGGAGCTGCTCATGGAATTCTTAATGGATCCCTCTATTTGGGCCGGTTTGCTGACGCTTGTCGTCCTTGAAATCGTACTGGGTATCGACAACCTGGTGTTTATCGCCATCCTTGCCGACAAGCTGCCGCCTAAGCAGCGCGATAAGGCGCGCCTGATCGGCCTTTCGCTGGCGCTGTTTATGCGTCTGGGGCTGCTGTCGGTCATTTCGTGGATGGTGACCCTGACGAAACCGCTTTTCAGCGTTGCCGATTTTTCGTTCTCCGGACGCGATCTTATTATGCTGCTCGGCGGGATATTCTTGTTGTTTAAGGCGACCACCGAACTGCATGAACGGCTGGAGAACCGCCAGCATGACTCCGGTCATGGTAAAGGATATGCCAGTTTCTGGGTGGTGGTACTGCAAATCGTCGTACTTGACGCCGTGTTCTCGCTGGATGCCGTGATTACTGCGGTCGGGATGGTTAACCACCTGCCGGTGATGATGGCGGCGGTGGTGATTGCGATGGCGGTGATGCTGCTGGCTTCGAAGCCGTTGACTAATTTCGTCAACCAGCATCCGACGGTGGTGGTGCTCTGCCTGAGCTTCCTGCTGATGATCGGCCTGAGCCTGGTGGCGGAAGGGTTTGGTTTCCATATACCGAAAGGTTACCTGTACGCCGCGATTGGCTTCTCGATAACCATCGAGTTCTTTAACCAGATTGCGCGCCGTAACTTTATTCGCCATCAATCGACCCTGCCTCTGCGCGCGCGTACTGCCGATGCGATCCTGCGCCTGATGGGCGGGCGTAAGCAGAGCGCCCCGGCGCACGATAGCGACAGCTCGTCCGTGGTGCCGATACCGGAAGGCGCGTTTGCGGAAGAAGAGCGCTATATGATTAATGGCGTACTGACCCTGGCCCAGCGTTCGTTGCGCAGTATTATGACCCCGCGCGGGGAAATTAGCTGGGTGAACGCCGAGCAAAGCGAAGATGAAATTCGCCGCCAACTGCTCTCTTCCCCGCACAGCCTGTTCCCGGTCTGTCGCGGCGAGCTGGATGAAATCATCGGTATCGTGCGGGCGAAAGAGATGCTGGTGGCGCTGGAAGCGGGTGACAACGTGGCCGCGCTGGCTTCCGCCTCTCCGGCGATTGTGGTCCCGGAAACGCTGGACCCGATCAACCTGCTCGGCGTGCTGCGCCGCGCCCGCGGTAGCTTTGTCATCGTGACTAACGAGTTTGGCGTCGTACAGGGGCTGGTTACGCCGCTGGACGTACTGGAGGCGATTGCCGGTGAGTTCCCGGATGCTGACGAAACGCCGGAAATTGTCATCGATGGCGACGGCTGGCTGGTGAAAGGTTCAACCGACGTGCATGCGTTGCAGCAGGCGTTGGGCGTAGACGATCTGGTCGATGAGGATGAAGATATCGCCACCGTTGCCGGCCTGGTGATTGCCGTCAACGGCCATATTCCGCGCCCTGGCGACGTGCTTGAGCTGTCGCCTCTGCAGTTCACCATCATTGAAGCCAACGACTATCGCGTCGACCTGGTGCGCGTCGTCAAGCTGCGTCAGTACAACGACGAAGAAGAGTAACGTTGATGCCCGTCGGCCTCAGGCCGGCGGGCATTTTTAGGCGTTCATTTCCCGACGCTTTTCCGCCGCCAGCCACTGCGGAAAGTCCTCTACCGGCATTGGCCGGGCGTAATAAAACCCCTGCAATAAATCGACGCCGTTGCCGCGCAGATACGCTTCCTGATCCTGGGTCTCGACGCCTTCCGCGACCGTCACAATTTTCAGCCGATGGGCGAGAGCAATGATCATATCGGTCACCGTCGCGTTAACGCTATCAATCCCAATGGCGCTGGTAAACGATTTATCAATTTTCAGGACATCAGGGCGCAGCTTTTCCAGCCACGAAAGGGAGCTGTTGCCGGTGCCGAAATCATCGATAGCCAGCTGGACCCCTTTGAAATGAAGATGCTCGGCCATATGGTGGTCGCCATCCTGCAGGACGTCACGCTCGGTGAGCTCAACGACCAGCTGCTGAATGGGATGGGCGCTAAACCAGTAGTGATGCAGATCGCGCAGCAGCTCGCCGTTGGCGAAATGGCGGGCGGCGACGTTAATGCTGATGTGAAAATGTTTGTCCTGCGGAAAGCAGGCTAATTTGTGGGCCGTCTGGGAGATCACATAGCGGGTGAGGGGGACGATCAGGTTATATCCTTCGGCTATTGGAATAAACACGTCCGGCGAGATTTCGCCTCTGCGCGGGTTATTCCAGCGCAGTAGTATCTCAACGCCGCAGCACTGCCGAGTGCGCAAGTTCTGCAGGGGCTGGCACCAGAGGGCGAACTCGTGCGCGGCAATACCGAGATTAATTTCGCGGGAAAAGCTCATTCTTCCGGCGGTCGCCAGCCAGGCGATGCCGGTCATTAACAGGCTGATTACCAGCGCCAGCGGAAGCTCGGCCGGCAGTTCGTTAAGGGCGACCGCCGAGGCTCCTGGCCCGCTGACGCTAATGGTAAAGGGGAACTCGGTCGACGGCTGGCGGTAGATGATTTGCTCGCCCGGCAGGGCTTCCTGTTTACTCAGCCCCGAACCGCTAATAAAGCTTCTTTCGCCGACGTTAAGGCCAATTCCGCTGATTAGCGCTGATTTTGCGTTGAAAATTAACTCGCCCAGCAGCTCGATATTGATCACCAGCAGCACGCCGTCGGCGCCGCTAAGCGAAGCGGGATACCACTGGATAAGCACCGGCGTTCCTTTGAGCAGCGAGGCGTCGTAGCTGAAGGTGAGCAGGGGGTGATGGGTGGGTAATGCCGGCTGTAGCTGGTGTATCGGAATGTTGCGTTGGCCAAAAATACTCGAGCAGTACAGCAGGTTCGACTGGACCAGCGCGATGGAGCGCACCGTTTGCAGCGACGCCGCCAGCTTACGTAACGTGAGGTGCACGTCCTGACAGGGCTTATTGACAAGATGCAGTAGCGCGACGTGCTGGGCCGCCAGAGGCCGCAGAATATTATCCATCGCGGCCACCATCTTGTTGGTGCTCATCTGGACGCGTTGCTGATTTAAGCTACGCTGTGAAATAAATCGTATTACTAAGGTTGTTGTCAGCGTCAGTAGCGCGACCAGCAGGCAAACCAGAATGCGTTTCCGGCGATACGTTGTGATGACTTTTTGTGCAGTCTGCATGCGCGACGCCCTGTCGGCTAAAAGTGTTAATGAGAGTAACAGCCGTTATAGAGCAAGTGTAGTGGGCGCAGATAATAATATAGAGCGGAAAAAGAAGAATGCGCCCTTGGGCGCATTCTGTTGAGCAATGATTAGTCGCACTGAACTTTGATAGCCAGGCCGCCGCGCGACGTTTCCCGGTATTTGGCGTTCATGTCTTTACCGGTTTCATACATGGTCTCAATGACCTTATCCAGCGAGACGCGCGGCTCGCTGGTGCGGCGCATTGCCATCCGGCTGGCGTTAATCGCTTTGACGGAGGCAATCGCGTTGCGTTCAATGCACGGAACCTGTACCTGTCCGGCCACCGGGTCGCAGGTCAGTCCCAGGTTATGTTCCATGCCGATTTCCGCCGCCACGCAGACCTGCTCC
Organism: Klebsiella grimontii; assembly: GCF_900200035.1. Lineage (GTDB taxonomy): Bacteria > Pseudomonadota > Gammaproteobacteria > Enterobacterales > Enterobacteriaceae > Klebsiella > Klebsiella grimontii. Next base: position 133,835 of record NZ_FZTC01000020.1, on the reverse strand, counting down.
GGGCTGGCGCCAAGGATTTCAGCCAGGCCCGCGGCCGCCATCGAGCAGGCCACGCCCACTTCGCCCTGACAGCCCACTTCCGCGCCGGAAATGGAGGCGTTCATTTTGTACAGCGTGCCGATAGCCCCTGACGCCAGGAAATAACGAATATAGATATCCGGACTGACGGGCTCGATAAAGTGGTCATAGTAGGCCAGCACCGCCGGAACGATGCCGCAGGCGCCGTTGGTCGGGGCCGTTACCACCCGGCCACCGGCGGCGTTTTCTTCGTTGACCGCCAGCGCAAACATATTGACCCAGTCCACCACGTTCATCGGGTCGTTAGAGAGCTTATCGCTGGCAACCAGCATCCGTCGCAGCGCCGAGGCGCGACGAGGAACGCGCAGCGGACCGGGCAGGACGCCTTCGGTATTCATCCCGCGATCGATACAGGCGCGCATGGTCTGCCAGATATTGGCGAAATAGTCTTCAATCTCTTTTTTGCTGTGCAGCGCCAGCTCATTCTGCATCACCATGCCGGAGAGCGACATGCCGGTCTGTTTGCAGTAGCCCAGCATCTCCTGAGCGGATTTAAACGGATACGGAACGGCGAGTTCGCTGGCGCTCTCTTTGCCGAAATGTTCTTCATCGACGATAAAACCGCCGCCGATGGAATAATACGTTTTACTGTAGATCTCTTTCTCGCCAGACCAGGCGTGAATGGTCATGCCGTTTTCATGCAGCGGCAGGTTGTCGCTACGAAAACGCATGCCGTCATTTTTCGGGAAGTCGACTTCATGCTGCCCCTGGGCCAGCAGCAGGCGTCCGCGCTCTTCAACGTCGCGGATAAACGCCGGAATCGCGTCGATATCGACCGTATCGGGCTGATTGCCCGCCAGACCCATAATAATGGCGATATCCGTGTGGTGGCCTTTGCCGGTTAATGACAGTGAGCCGTAGACGTCGACCGCCAGGCGAGTCACTTCATTAAGCAATCCCTTTTCGACCAGGTCATCGACGAACTGTTTACCGGCCTTCATCGGGCCTACAGTATGGGAAGATGAGGGACCGATCCCCACCTTAAACATGTCGAATATACTAATCACGCTAACACTCCTGACAGGGTTGCCGCGGGTGCGGCAACGATGTAATAACTGCGCATAGTGTAAGAGGGAACCGGGCCATCAGCTTAAGTATTCACATGAATTAAACTAATGAGTAACCATGGATTTACTAATGCTGAGAACGCCGTCTCAGTTTTAGTATAGCTAAGGGCGGGAGCCTATCTGTAGCGCCAGTTCACGGATAATGCCGGCGGTCATTCCCCAGACAAAATAATGCTGATACCAGGATAGCCAGACGCGATGCGAATTGCCGCGGCGATGGATATCCAGCGGGTGATAGCGCCCCAGGCGCAGCGCTTCGGCCAGCGGCATTTCGAAGACCGCGGCGACTTCATCCTGGCTGGCGTGATAGTGCAGGTCAGGCGGAATAATGCCCACCACCGGGGTGACCTGAAAACCGGTTACGCTATCGACCGGCGGCAGAACGCCGATCACCTCGACCGACTCCGGCGGGATCGCCACCTCTTCGTGGGCCTCGCGCAGCGCGGCGGCGATCAGGGTCGCATCGCTGTTATCCACCGCGCCGCCGGGGAAGGCGACCTGGCCCGCGTGCTTGCGCATCAGCGGCGAACGCTGGGTCAGCAGCAGCCCCGGCTGCGGGCGGCGCACAATCGGTACCAGCACCGCAGCCTGACGCTGGTTGAGCGCGTGGCGCGTCGGCTGCGGGCGCAGAAGCTGAAAACGCGAAAGGAAATCGTCAAGTTCGAGGGCGCTGTCCGCCATGTGCTAGCTCTCCAGTTGATGCAGGATACGATTAACTTTATCAAAAGTTTCCTGATATTCCGCCGCCTCTTCGCTATCGGCCACAATTCCGCCGCCGGCGGAGCAGTAGATCCGCCCCCGGCAGGCCGTCAGCGTACGGATGGTAATGCTGGTATCCATATTGCCGCAGAAGCTGAGATATCCGATGCTGCCGCACCACGCGTTGCGCCGCTGCGGCTCCAGTTCATCGATGATCTCCATCGCTCTGACCTTCGGCGCGCCGGTGATTGAGCCGCCGGGAAAGGCCGCGCGCAGCAGGTCGGCGGCGTGCAGATGCGCGGGCAGTCTGGCGGTCACGGTGCTCACCAGATGATGCACGGCGGGGAAGGGCTCCACCACAAACAGCTCAGGAACGCGAACGCTACCGGGGACAGCAACCCGGCCAATATCGTTACGCATTAAATCGACGATCATCAGGTTTTCGGCGCGGTCTTTTGCTGAGTTCGCCAGCTTTTGCGCCTGCAGCGCGTCCTGCTCAGGATCGGCCAGCCTGGGCAACGTCCCCTTGATGGGCCGGGTCTGAATTTCGCCTTGCCGGAGCTGAATAAAACGCTCGGGCGACAGGCTTAATATGGCGCCCTCCTGGAGGCGAATAAAGGCGCTGAACGGCGCGCGATTAACACGGTTTAGCTGACGGAAGGCCAGCCACTCATCCCCGCGATAGCTCGCCGTAAACCGCTGCGCCAGGTTAACCTGATAGCAGTCGCCGCTGTGCAGATAAGCCTGAACCTGGCGAAACTTTTCGCCATACTCCGCGCGGCTCATATTTGAGCGCCACCCTGAGGTGAGGGCAAAGGGGGCCGCGGCAGGCTCGGCCTGCGCTTCCAGCCACGCCAGCCGCGCCTGCGGATCGCCATAGCTGAATAACGACACTTCCCGGCGCTGATGATCGACGATTAACGCCCAATCATAAATGCCTACCGCCATATCCGGCAGATCGATATCCGCCTCGGCCTGCGCCGGCAGATTTTCAAAGCGACGACCCAGATCGTAGCCGAACAGCCCCAGCGCCCCGCCGAGAAACGGCAGCTGCGGATGAGCCTGCGGCTGCAGGTTAAAGCGCGCCAGCTGTTGATGCACGAGAGTGAGCGGATCGGCGGCAGAGGTTGAGACGGTTTCCCCATCGTTTATGACGGTCATATTGCCGCGAGTCACCAGCGTTGCGCGCGGCTGGGCGACAACAATGTCAAAACGATTATGCGGATGTTCGGCAAAACCCGAGTGCAGCAGCATCGCCCAAGGCTGTGAACTTAATGGGCTAAAATAGTCTTCAGCGGCATCCGGACGCCAGGGCAGGGAAAGCATAGCGGGGGACAACATGGTCTTCTTTAATCCTGATCGTGACCGCCCGCTGGTATACGAGAGGACGGCGTGAAATAATTACGCCCCACAATGTAGCAGGAGTAAGTGATGTTTGCAGGTTTACCTTCGCTGAGCCACGAGCAACAGCAAAAAGCAGTGGAACGAATTCAGGAGCTGATGTCGCAGGGCATGAGCAGCGGCCAGGCCATCGCTTTGGTGGCGGATGAACTGCGCGCCTCGCATACCGGAGATCGGATTGTGGCGCGCTTTGAGGATGAAGACGAGTAAATTACTCTGCGTACTGAGGTGAGACGCCGCTTTCCGCGAGCGGAAGGATCGCATCAGGTCGTTTCCCTGGCTCGTCGTACAACGTCACGTGCGTCACGCGATCGCCGCGCCAGAAGGTAATTTGCGTACCGACTGGCGTATGGTGCACGTTCACTTCCGTCAGCGGCGCGCTGTTTGCCAGATCCCACAGACACACAAAACGCGCCTGCGGCAGGTGATTGCGTATGACCAGATAGCTAAGATTGCGAATCGCCGGGTTATCGGGCGCCAGCCCTTGCCAGAGTTCACCATCACCGGACAGCCAGAGCGCAACGGTATCGCCGCCGCGCGCAAAGTGGCGCGGCTGACAGCCGTTCAGCGGCGTCACGGTTGCTTCGGTCATTCGCCGCAGCGGGCCGCTGAGCGAAAAGGGCCGGGCCGTGCCGCTCTGGTCCAGCGCCTGTGCCGCCAGATGCAGCGTCCAGTCGAGCTGCTGGCGATGCGGGTTCTCCACGGAGGACAGATCGATCAGCACATCTTCAAGCCACAGCAGGCGACGGCGGAAGCGCACGTCCCGCCAGGCCGTAGCGTCCCATTCGACGCGGCTATGGCTGTTGAGCTCCGGCGGCGGTTTGCCCCAATCAACCTCGCTATCCAGCCACAGAAAGTCGTCATCCATATGCCGGCCCAGCACCTGCGGATTGGCCGGAGGCTGGTTGCTCTGATTAACGCAAAGCGTATTGTGGGTGGCGCTGTTTTTGTAGTAGTCGTAGTGCATTTTCGCGCCGTAGCCGGTGGTGCCCATATCCGTGAGCAGCCAGCCGTCGCGATGCCAGAGCATCAGCCCCAGCCGGTCGTAATGGTCGTGTTCGCCGCCCCAGGGACTGTGCTTAATCAGCAGCGCCTGCTGCGGCCGTCGCCATAGCGTCAGACCCGCGCCCGGCGCAAACAGCGACTGCTGCGGGATGAGCGCTAGGGGGGATTCCGGCAGAGACCGTTCGCGCCATAGCAGGGTTTCACGCTCATCGGGCGCCGTTTCGGTAAACTGCAGGACCGCGGCGTACTGCGGGTCACGCCAGATAAACCAGGCGAACTCGTACAGATCCCGGTGATGGAGCTTTTCCTGCCCGGCGAGGCAGTCATTAAGGCGGGGGAAAGTGCCGTCCGGCAGCAGCAGCGCCAGCGGGAACTTCAGCATCGCCTGATACCAGGGGCCGTCCAGCAGGCTCCAGCGGGTGCCGCGCGCCAGCTTCTCGAAGGCGAAAAAGCCCTGCAGCGCATAATAGTGGTAGTGAATCGAACCTTCGAACCAAAGCCCTTCCGCCAGCAGGCCGTTTTCCAGCTGCCAGCGCAGGCCGTACGGCTGGTTAACGGCAAACTCCAGCAGCGCTTCATCTTCGAGGACGAAACCCAGTACGCCAAGCGCCGCGCTGATTTTGACTTCATGGTTGTGAATCTGCGGACTACGATGGTCGCGCAAAAACGTGGCCGCACAGCGCAGCAGGTTTTCACTGATGTGCCGCTGCTCGCCGGGGGGCAGGCTGTCGCGAATAAAGTCATAACCCAGCGCCATTTCCAGAATGCAGTTGGCTTCGCACAGCGTCTGGGCGTTCATCTTTCCCGGCCCGTTGTTGGGAATATCGCCGTGAATCGCATAGCCGGGATAGACATCCGCGTAACCCATCAGCAGCGTGCGAACTTTATCGCGATACGCCGTTTCGTCGGTCAGCCGCCATAGCAGGCCAAGCTGCTGACAGGCGCTGGCGTTTCGGCCATTCATCTCGCGCCACCAGGCGCCGTCCCACGGTTCGCCGCTAAATATTTCCCCATCGACCGGGCAGGCATGCTGGTAGGGCGTATCCGCCCGCCACGTCAGGCGTACGCCGTGGCGCGGACAAAAGTAATAGAGATTCCAGCTGGCGATGCCTGACTGCGGAATGCGAACCGCTGCCTGAAGTACCGGCTGCGCATCCTTCACCAGCCGTTCAAGCAGTCCGCTATTCGCGGCTGCGCGTCCGACAATGTCGGGCCAGAGCCCAGAAAATTGTTTCATTAGCGGTTATCCCTGACCTCTGACGATGCGGAAAGCGGGGCGATAAGCGTCGTGATATCGTCGGGATATTTCGCCCGCAGCCACTGCGCTTTGTCACGGAACAGCGGATCTTCCGGCCAGGCGTGTGCGGCGGTGGCGATATTGCGCAGCGCTTTCTTGTCATCCATTTTATCGATATCTTTCCATGGCCATGGCGTATCGCTGTTAATAAACCCGGCGATGTACTGATAGCCCTGGCGCAGGCTATGACCGTCGAGGGTGAAGTTCCAGATATCGACGCCCGCCTTCTCGCCCAGTCGCCCGAGGCGGTTGTAGGCTTCGAGGTTGAAATTGCTGTAGTGCCACGGACGCGTGCGCTCCAGCTCGGCCATCTGGCGGCCTTCAATATCAAATTGTCCCGCAATACGCCGCAGCTGGGTGATGTACAGGCGCTTTTTCGCCTCGTCGATTTTACCGCTGAACAGCGCGAAGGCGGCGGCCTGCATATCAAAATAGCTGCCGTGATTGTTATGCCAGTTCTCTTCTTCAAAGCCGTTCTGGCTGGTGGTCATCCAGTGGTAATAGTCGCCAAACCACTGCCTTAATGCGCTAACGTCGTTATCGCTCAGCGCAGCTGAGGATTGCAGCAGGGCGATCGCGTCAACGACATCAACCAGCGCGCGGCTATCAATAATGCCGATACCGCGTCCGGTATTAATGCCGGGAATGGCCTGGGCATGCTGCAGGTTGGGGGTCATTCGCGTTTTGGGATCGAGGAACCAGGTCTTTAACTGCGCAGCCGCTTTTTGCGCGTAGCGATCGTCGTGAGAGAAGTACCACGCCAGCGCCAGCGTTGACACGTCGTTACTCATTTTCACCAGCCGGTTTTTATCGGTGGCGTCACTATTGGCGTCAGGGTTGGTTTGCCCATCTTTGCGGATATAGGGAAGCCCGTCCTGGGTATCAGGGTTTGGCCACCAGTAAGGCGGAAAGCTGTAGTAGTCGTGCTTATTGCCGCTGGCGGCGACCAGCGTTTTATCCATCACCGAGAACAGCGGATGATTGAGCGCCAGATCGGCTTTCTTTAGCAGCGCCGCTTGCGCCTGAACAAATAGCGGATCTTTCGCGGCGATCTGCTGGCGGCTAAAGGCTAAATCCTTTCCGTCTAGCGTGTACGGCTCAGCGGCATACGAGGCGGCGCTCAGGCCGGAACAAAACAGCGCAATGCATAACAAACCTCGGCGAGGTATTGAGTTCATCGTGATAACCCTTCTGCAAATATGAGAAAAGATAACAACAGAATTATACCTGACGCGTATTTAAAGGACGCGAAAAACAGGCGGTGTAATTAAAAACAATATATTTAAATATTCGATGGCGAGCAGTGTAAAAGACAAAGTGATTTTTTTTGTGACGTCCTTCAAGTTTAACGACCTGGATAAATAATGACGCTATTAATGCAGTGTACATCACGTATTTTGCCGTTTTTCTCTATTTTTTGAATCTTTTAACAAAATTAGTAAATTTATAATATATTGATTTTAAATGTTATTTGTTTTTCGTCACTTTTCTTGTCACTTTTTGGTGTGATCTATCTCAATTTTCTGGTTTTTGAAACGCAATTTCTTTTTTGCATGGTTGTATTGGGAAATACATTTCTATCTAATGAATGGAAATATTTCTTGCGTCAGCTGTATTAACGCCTGAGCGATATTCACATTTCTTTTTATGTATTAATTGAGAATTTAATTACCTTGGTGCCCTACAATAAAGGATATGCCATCATGTCTGCCAATAAATTACGTTCATTGTTACTTCTTACCGCGCTCGGGCTCGGCGTTAGCCAAAGCTACGCCGCGACTACCCTCAACGTCTGGATCCGCGCCAGCAATGACTCGAAGAATATCTACAAACAAGAGGCGGAAAAGTTTGAAGAAAAAACCGGTATCAAAATTGAGTATTTCAACGCCACCACCGACTTTGAACAGCGGCTGGCGCGCGCCACGGCGGGCAACGCCTTACCCGATCTGATTTTTAACGATGCGGCGTCGCTGGGGCAGTTTATCCAGTTGGGTATTGCCGAAGAAATTGACCCGCAGGCGATCGCGGGCGGCGACCAGCTATTCCAGACGGCATGGAAGAGCACCCGCTATATCGACGGTAAATACTATGGCGTACCGACCTCCGCGCAAACTTTCGCCCTGTTTGTGCGCAAAGACTGGCGGGAAAAACTGGGGCTGCCGCAGCCGAAGAGCTGGGATGATATTCAGGCCCTGGCAAAAGCCTTCACCACCCAGGATCCCGATGGCAACGGCAAAAATGATACCTACGGATTTATCGTTCCCGCCTCCACGACGCGCGGCTACGCCAGCTGGTTTATGAGTAGCTTTATCTGGCAGGCGGGCGGCGATTTCGTTAAAGAAGAGAGCGGAAAATTCAGCGCTTCGCTCAATACGCCGGAAGTGGCTCAGGCGATGACCTTTATGCGCGCCATGATGTGCGACAAAGTCACGCAGCCGGGGGCGATTAACGCCACCACCGCCGACGTTATTCCCTCCTTCCGTTCCGGGCAAAGCGGCATGTTCTTCAGCGGCCCGTACCATATCGCGCTGTTCGATAAAGACCCGGGTAAAGACAACTTTGAAGTGATTCCGGTGGTGGGGCCTAAAGGTGAGGCCACCCTCGCCGAGGGCACCACGGTCTTTATGATGAAGAGCAGTGTGCAGAAAGAGGCGGCGCGTCAATTTATCGAATTTATGATTTCCCCGGAAGGTCATGAAATCGGCATGGGTAAAGGCAGCCAGCATATACCGGTGGTGCGCCTGCCGGTGAATAAGAACGTCGACGTCAAAGCCGTTTATCAGGACGCGCGCTGGGAGACTTTCGCCCGACTTTACAATGAACAGGGGCGCTACGTGCCGCAAATTCCCAACTGGACGCCGGTGCGTCAGGTGGCAGCCGAAGGCTTTAACCGCATTTTTGCCGACTGCAGCAGCGATATTCCCGGCGAGCTGAAGACGCTCGACGGCAAGGTGAACGCTGAGCTGAAAAAACAAAATGTGCTGGCTAACTGAGGACATAGGTTATGACGCTGCATGAGACGAAGTCCTCGCCGATAAAGCAGGCCGCTTCGCCTGACTCGGCCGGATGGCTGAGCGCAAAGCGTAAGCGGGCGCTGATCCCGTGGCTGTTTTTAGCGCCTGCGCTAATTATTTTCAGCTGGTTTAAGTTTATCCCCATGATTCAGGGTCTGGTGATGAGCTTTTACAAGGTCAACTTTAATCAGCCCAACGAGTGGGTAGGGCTGGATAACTTCACCCGCGCTTTTGCCGACGCCGAGCTGCACGCGGCGGTGGTGAACACGCTGCTGTACGTGGTGGTAACGATGTTCGCCGCGGCTATCCTGGCCTTCTTTCTCGCCATGCTGCTGGAAGGTCCGGCGCGCCATCTGCGTTTTATTCGCACCGCCATCTTTTTACCCGCGGTCACCAGCGCGGCGATCGTCGCCGAAATGTGGCGAATTTTATTCAACCCAACGCCCAACGGCGTGGTTAACCACATCCTGAGCTGGTTTGGCGTCGCCGACCAGGGCTTTCTTGCCAGCTCCGATCAGGCGCTGGGGGTCATCATGCTGCTGCATATCTGGAAGGCGGTGCCTTACAACATGGTGATTTTTATTGCCGGCCTGGCGGGGATCAGCCGCGATTTATACGATGCGGCGAACGTTGACGGCGCCAACTGGTGGAACCGCCTGCGCTACGTCACGCTGCCTGGCATGATCCCGGCGCTCTCGGTGGTGCTGATGCTCTCCTTCATTCGTGGTTTTCGCGTGTTTGCCGAGGTGTATGCCACCACCGGCGGGGGGCCGTCTAACGCCACGGAAATGGTCATGACCCACATCTATAAATTGGGTTTTGAGCAGTTTGACTATGGCTACGCTTCGGCGGTGTCGTTTCTGCTGTTCACCTTCACGGTTTTGTTAACCATTTGTCATCTGACGCTGAAAAAACGTATCGCCCGTTACTAAGGAGCCGCGATGTTAAGTAAACGTTGGGATACAGCAGGACGCTGGTGCATCTACGCGCTGCTGCTGATTGTCTTTGTCGGTCCGTTCTGGGGCATCGTCGCCACGGCATTCAGCGGTGCGCCGGTGAAACCGGGCGAACTGCTGGCCTGGCCGAATCAGTTCTCATTTGAAAACTTCATCTTTGCGTGGATGGATATTGGCGTCTGGCAGTATCTGCTGAACTCCATTCTGGTGGTGTTCTTCGGCACCGTTCTGCAGGTGTCGGTCAGCGCGCTGGCGGCCTATGCGCTGGCGCGGAAGAAGTTTCGCGGCGTGGCGCTGGTGAGCCTGGTGATTTTGTCCACCATGATGCTGCCGGAAGAGGTCATCGCCATTCCGCTGTACATGATTATTAACTGGCGACTGCCGTTTATCGATGCCTCGCTCTACAACAGCTATCTCGGAATGATTTTGCCGGTCGTCGGCTGGGCGTTCTCCATCTTTGTGCTGACCGAATTTATGTCGGCGATTCCGAAAGAGCTGGAAGAGGCGGCGCGAATTGACGGCGCCAACGAATGGCAGATCTTCTTCCACGTGATCCTGCCGCTGGTGAAACCGGCGCTCGGTACGGTAGTGACGTTCGGCTTCATTATGATTTGGGATCAGTACCTGCTGCCGCTGATTGTGGTGAATCAGGACAGCCTGAATACCATTCCGGTGATCCTCGGCACGCTGCGTACCGATGAGAGCATCACGCCGAACATTTTTATCGCCATTACGCTGCTGGCGATGCTGCCCAGCATCATCGTCTATCTGGGTCTGCAAAAACATTTCAATCGCGGGATTATGTCCGGCGCGGTCAAAGGATAAGGAGTTACCAATGGGATCTGTTGTACTGAATAGCGTGCGTAAATCGTATGGTGACGCGCACGTGATTAAAGACGTGTCGTTGACTATCCCGGACGGTGAATTCTGCGTCCTTGTGGGCCCCAGCGGCTGCGGCAAGTCCACGCTGCTGCGCATGATTGCCGGGCTGGAGGAGATTTCCGGTGGCGAGGTGCATATCAACGAACGCAACGTCACCGAGGTAGAACCGAAGCTGCGCGATATCGCGATGGTGTTCCAGAGCTACGCGCTCTACCCGCAGATGACGGTGCGTGAAAATATGGGCTTTGCCCTAAAGATGGCTAAACTGCCGAAAGCGGAGATCAATCAGAAGGTCAATGAAGCGGCGGCGCTACTGGGGTTGGAGCCGCTGCTGGAACGCCTGCCCAAAGATCTCTCCGGCGGCCAGCGCCAGCGCGTGGCGATGGGGCGGGCGATCGTGCGTAAGCCGCAAGTATTCTTATTCGATGAACCGCTCTCCAACCTTGACGCCAAGCTGCGAACCCAGGTGCGCGGCGAGATCCGCGAACTGCATCGTCGGCTGAAAACCACCTCGGTATACGTCACCCACGATCAGATTGAGGCCATGACCATGGGACAGATGATCGTCGTCCTGCGCGATGGGCGAATTGAACAGGCGGGTACCCCGCTGGAGCTGTACGACCGGCCGGCGAATCTGTTCGTGGCCGGATTTATCGGTTCGCCGGAAATTAACCAGCTTCCCGGCGAGGTTGTGCTGAACGGCAACGCGACCAGCCTGCGTCTGAAAGATGGCTCGCTGCTGGCGTTGCCCGCGGGGTTACGGGTGACCGACGGCCAGCAGGTGGTGTACGCCATTCGCCCCGAGCAGGTCAACGTGGTCCATGAAGCGCGCGACGATGCGCTGGCGGCGAAGGTGACGGCGGTGGAGAACACAGGCTCGGATATGCAGCTCTTCTGCGATACCGGCGGCGGGGCGTTTACATCGGTGTTCAAACAGCGTCTGGCAGTAAAAGAGGGGGATAAGATCTGGCTACAGCCGAAACTCTCGGGCGTGCACCTCTTTGATGCGCAAAGCGGTCAACGCATAGCGTGCCGGGAGGAAGTTTAAGGTGGCGATGAAGCTGTACACCCTTGATGAAACCTGCCTGGAAAACGCCCGGGCGGGCTTAAAACAGCCGTTCTCGCCGCTGCAGCTGGCGCTGAGCAAGCTGGTGTCAGAGGCCGACATTCTGCGCCGCGAAGCGCCGGAAAGCGTGGTGCACAAAAAACTGCGCCCGGCGAGCGGCGATGCGCACGATTACTACAGTCTGGGGACCTACTGGTGGCCAAACCCGCGGCGTCCCAACGGGCTGCCCTACATTCGCCGCGATGGGCATATCAACCCGCAGTGTGAAAATAACGATACCGACACCTCGCGCATTATCCGCATGTGCGAACGCTGTCTGACACTGGGACTGGCGTGGTACTTCACCGGCCAGCGCCAGTACGCGCAGGCGGCGGCCGTGCAGATCCGCTGCTGGTTCCTCGATGCCGACACGCGAATGAATCCGCATCTGAACTATGGCCAGGCGATCCCGGGGATTGTTTCCGGCCGCGGCACAGGGCTGATTGACACCCGCTTAATGTGGATGGTGGTGGATACCATCGGCTTGGTGAGTGCGGCGAACGTGCTGGATACCGACGATATTATCGGCCTGCACCAGTGGTTCCGCGATTTTAACCACTGGATGTACTACAGCGAAATTGGCCACTCAGAGTACGTCTGGCACAACAACCACGGCACCTGGTACGACGCCCAGCGGACGGTTAACGCGCTGTTCTATGGCGATAAAGGGCTGGCGGCGCGGATCATCGAGCAGGGGATCACCCAGCGGATGGCGGCGCAGATTGACCAGGATGGCAAGCAGACCATGGAGCTCGAACGTACCATCCCTTTCCACTACTCGCTGTTTAACCTGGAAGCGCATCTGCTGCTCAACCGCTATGCCGAGCACGTCGAGTTTGACCGCTGGAACGCCATCCGCGATGGGCGAGGCGTGAAGCAGGGGATTGATTACCTGGTGCCGTTTATTCGGGAACCGGATCTCTGGCCCTATAGCGACCTGCAGGGGATTGTGTGGGATAGCGCGCTGCGCGTGCTGCTGCAGTCTGTGCGGGGGTATGCAAAACAAGCCGGCAGCTATCGTGAAGCGCTGAAATGCGTGCCGCAGGAGACGCTGCAGCTGAAGGAACAGCTCATGTGGTGCCCGGGCTGATACAACAATGCTTCTTGCCTCCCGACGGCGTTGCGCCTGGCCGGACTGGCTGATATGTAGTCCGGATAAGGCGTTTACGCCGCTATCCGGGGAATGCGCCGGGATTGAGGCTTTGTCTTCCCGGGCAGCGCTACGCTTGCCCGGGCTATGGGGCCACGGCTGTCTTACACTGCGGCGATGATTTTAATCTCGACTTTGTATTTCGGATTCATCAGCTTCGCCTGTACCGTACAGCGTACCGGGGCATGACCGGCGACGACCCATGCATCCCAGGCCTGGTTCATCGCTGCAAAATCTGCGCCGTCGGCAAGGAAAATCGTCGCATCCAGAATACGCGACTTGCTGCTGCCCTGTTTCTCCAGCACCGCGTCAATCTGCGCCAGGGTATCGGCGGTTTGCGCGCAGGCGTCGGCATCCAGGTTGGACGGCACGCCGGTGTAGTACAGCGTCTGGTTGTGAATCACCACATCAGACCAGCGGGCTTCGGCATCAATACGCGTAATGGTCATGTTTATTTCCTCTTTGCTCCGGTTCATTAAGCTGCGGCAAGACTGCCACAATGTTGCACCTGCGTCACTACCCGCACTGGCGAAAACCCCTCCACCCTGACATAATCACTGTCCAAATAACCAGGGGGTAATGTGATCGACGATTTTGCAGCAGACGGCCAGCTGGCCAGCGCGATTGCGGGATTTAAACCACGCGAGCCGCAGCGCCAGATGGCTTTCGCCGTCGCCAGCGCGATTGAAGAAACCCGTCCGCTGGTGGTTGAAGCGGGTACCGGGACCGGGAAAACCTACGCTTATCTGGCGCCTGCGCTGCGCGCCAACAAAAAAGTCATTATCTCCACCGGCTCGAAAGCGCTACAGGATCAGCTCTACAGTCGCGATTTGCCTACCGTCGCCAAAGCGCTGAAGTACACCGGTAAGCTGGCCCTGCTGAAAGGGCGGTCGAACTACCTGTGCCTTGAGCGTCTGGAGCAGCAGGCCCTTGCCGGGGGAGACCTGCCGGTACAAACCCTCAGCGACGTTATTCTGCTGCGTTCATGGTCTAATCAAACCGTCGATGGCGATATCAGCACCTGCGTTAGCGTCGCCGAAGATTCCCAGGCCTGGCCGCTGGTCACCAGCACCAACGACAACTGCCTCGGCAGCGACTGCCCGTTATATAAAGACTGTTTTGTGGTGAAGGCGCGGAAAAAGGCGATGGATGCCGACGTGGTCGTCGTCAACCATCATCTGTTCCTCGCCGATATGGTGGTCAAAGAGAGCGGCTTTGCCGAGCTGATCCCCGAAGCGGAAGTGATGATCTTCGACGAAGCGCATCAGCTACCGGACATCGCCAGCCAGTACTTTGGACAATCGCTCTCCAGCCGCCAGCTGCTGGACCTGGCAAAAGACATTACTATTGCTTATCGTACCGAGCTCAAAGACACTCAGCAGCTGCAGAAGTGCGCCGACCGGCTGGCCCAGAGCGCGCAGGATTTTCGCCTGCAGCTGGGGGAACCGGGCTATCGCGGGAACCTGCGAGAGCTGCTGGCTGACCACAACATTCAGCGCGCGCTGCTGCTGCTTGATGATGCGCTCGAACTCTGTTACGACGTGGCAAAGCTGTCGCTGGGCCGCTCGGCGCTGCTTGATGCCGCCTTTGAGCGGGCAACCCTTTATCGTGGCCGCCTGAAGCGGCTGAAAGAGACCAGCCAGCCGGGATTTAGCTATTGGTATGAGTGTACTTCCCGCACCTTCACCCTGGCGCTGACCCCGCTGACGGTGGCGGATAAATTTAAAGAGGTGATGGCGCAAAAATCGGGGAGCTGGATCTTTACCTCGGCCACGCTCTCGGTCAATGACGATTTACATCATTTCACCGATCGCCTGGGCATCGGTGAAGCGCAAACGCTGCTGCTGCCCAGCCCCTTTGATTACGCCCATCAGGCGCTGCTGTGCGTGCCGCGTAATTTGCCGTTACCCAACCAGCCCGGCGCGGCGCGGCATCTGGCGGCGATGCTCAAACCGCTGATTGAGGCTAACGACGGGCGCTGCTTTATGCTGTGCACTTCCCACGCCATGATGCGCGATCTGGCGGAGCAGTTCCGCGCCACCATGACCCTGCCGGTGTTGCTGCAGGGGGAAACCAGTAAAGGCCAGCTTTTACAGCAGTTCGTCAGCGCCGGGAATGCGCTGCTGGTGGCGACCAGCAGCTTCTGGGAAGGCGTGGACGTGCGCGGCGATGCCCTCTCGCTGGTGATTATCGACAAACTGCCGTTCACCTCGCCGGACGATCCGCTACTCAAAGCGCGGATGGAAGATTGCCGTCTGCGCGGCGGCGATCCCTTTGATGAGGTGCAGCTGCCGGACGCGGTGATTACTCTTAAACAGGGCGTGGGGCGTCTGATCCGCGATGTTACCGATCGTGGGGTACTGGTTATCTGCGACAACCGTTTGGTGATGCGTCCCTACGGCGCGACCTTCCTCGCCAGCCTGCCGCCCGCGCCGCGCACGCGCGACATCCGCCGGGCGGTACGCTTTCTTGCGGTGCCGCCGGCGAGGTAATCCGGCGCAAAATGTGGTAAGCTGCGCGCCATTTTGTCAATCTGCTAGAGCGAGAGCGCGACAACCCATGCGAATTTTAGCTATCGATACCGCCACGGAGGCCTGCTCCGCGGCGCTGTGGAATGATGGCACCCTCAGTGCTCATTTTGAAATCTGCCCCCGTGAACATACCCAACGTATCCTGCCCCTGGTGCAGGAGGTCCTCAATGAGAGTGGCACGCAATTAACCGACCTTGACGCGCTGGCCTTTGGCCGCGGGCCGGGGAGCTTCACCGGCGTGCGTATCGGTATTGGTATCGCCCAAGGGCTGGCGCTGGGGGCCGAGCTGCCGATGATCGGTGTGTCCACGTTGGCAACCATGGCGCAGGGCGCGTGGCGCAAAACCGGCGCAACCCGCGTGCTGGCGGCCATCGACGCCAGAATGGGCGAGGTCTACTGGGCGGAATATCAGCGCGATGAGCAGGGCGTCTGGCACGGCGAAGAGAGCGAGGCGGTGCTGAAGCCGGAAGCGGTTCGCGAGCGGCTTCAGCGGCTGGAAGGCGAGTGGGCCACCGTTGGCACCGGCTGGCAGGCGTGGCCCGATCTGGCTAACGGCTGTGGTTTAACGCTCGTCGATGGCGACATTCAGCTGCCTGAAGCGCAGGATATGCTGCCGCTGGCCTGCTATCTGCTGACGGCGGGAAAAACCGTGGCCGTCGAACACGCTGAACCGGTTTATTTACGTAATGAAGTGGCGTGGAAGAAACTTCCTGGCCGCGAGTGAATCTCAGTAACTATATGTCTGAGAAGAACGAAGGAGTCGCGTCATGGCGGGTCAAAAAAGGGTAGTGCGTTGGTTAGTCGCGGCGGCAGTCGTTGCTGCGCTGAGCGGGTGCGCTTCGGTGCCGGATGCCATAAAGGGCACCACCCCGACGCCGCAGCAGGATCTAGTCCGGGTAATGAACGCGCCGCAGCTGTATGTCGGTCAGGAAGCGCGTTTTGGCGGCAAGGTGGTTAGCGTACAGAACCAGCAGGGTAAAACCCGCCTGGAAATTGCCACCGTTCCGCTCGACGGCGCCGCGCGTCCGGCGCTGGGCGAACCGTCGCGCGGGCGTATTTTTGCCGACGTAAACGGCTTTATCGACCCGGTGGATTTTCGCGGGCAGCTGGTCACCGTGGTTGGCCCGATCGTCGGCGTCGTCGACGGCAAAGTGGGGAATACGCCGTATAAATTCATGTTGATGAATGCCATCGGCTACAAGCGCTGGAACGTTGTGCAGCAGGTGGTGATGCCCCCGCAGCCAATGATGGACCCGTGGATGTTCGGCCCGCGCCCGTGGGGCTACGGTTACGGCGGCTGGGGCTGGTATAACCCGGGCCCTGCCGAAGTCAGAAACGTCGTAACTGAATGATTTTGTAGCTATTGTAAGCAAAAAGAAACAGCGGCTGGTCCGCTGTTTCTTCGTTTTCAGTCAAATAAGAAAAATAAATAGTGACGCGCTTCGCAACCTGTACAACGCCTAATTAATAAACTGGTACGCTGAGTTAATATAATGTTAACAGAATGTTTGTTGATCAGGGGCTGTGATGACGACGAATAACTATTTCAGAGGTGATGCAGTGAAAAAGGTTTGGCTAAACCGTTATCCCGCGGACGTTCCTGCGGAGATAAACCCTGACCGCTATCAATCCCTGGTTGAACTGTTTGAACATGCCGTCCGCCGCTATGCCGACCAACCGGCATTTATCAATATGGGCGAGGTGATGACCTACCGTAAGCTGGAGGAGCGCAGCCGGGCGTTTGCCGCTTACCTTCAGGAAGGTTTGGGTCTGCAAAAAGGCGACCGCGTCGCCCTGATGATGCCGAATCTGCTGCAATATCCGGTAGCGCTGTTTGGTATCCTGCGCGCGGGGATGATCGTGGTGAACGTCAATCCGCTCTACACCCCGCGCGAGCTGGAGCACCAGCTCAACGACAGCGGCGCCGCCGCCATCGTGATTGTCTCCAACTTCGCGCATACCCTGGAAAAGGTGGTCGATAAAACCCAGGTTAAGCACGTGATTTTAACCCGTATGGGCGATCAGCTTTCCCCGGCGAAAGGCACCGTGGTTAACTTTGTGGTGAAGTACATCAAACGGCTGGTGCCAAAATACCATCTGCCGGACGCCATCTCGTTTCGCAGCGCGCTGCAGCACGGCTACCGTATGCAGTACATCAAGCCGGAAATCGTCCCTCAGGATCTCGCTTTTCTCCAGTACACCGGCGGAACAACCGGCGTGGCGAAGGGAGCGATGCTGACGCATCGCAATATGCTGGCGAACCTTGAGCAGGTCAACGGCACCTACGGGCCGCTGCTGCATCGCGGCAAAGAGTTGGTCGTTACCGCGCTCCCGCTGTACCACATTTTTGCGCTGACCATGAACTGCCTGCTGTTTATCGAGCTGGGCGGGCAGAATCTGCTGATCACCAACCCGCGCGATATTCCAGGCCTGGTCAAAGAGCTGGCGAAATATCCCTTCACCGCGATGACCGGGGTCAACACCCTGTTTAACGCGCTGCTCAATAACAAAGAGTTTCAGCAGCTCGACTTCTCCTCCCTGCATCTCTCCGCCGGCGGCGGCATGCCGGTGCAGCAGGTGGTAGCCGAACGCTGGGTTAAGCTGACCGGGCAGTATCTGCTGGAAGGCTATGGCCTGACCGAGTGCGCGCCGCTGGTGAGCGTCAACCCGCACGATATTGATTATCATAGCGGCAGCATCGGCCTGCCGGTGCCCTCCACCGAAGCGAAGCTGGTGGATGACGACGATAATGAAGTACCGCCGGGGGAGCCGGGGGAGCTGTGCGTGAAAGGGCCGCAGGTGATGCTGGGATACTGGCAGCGTCCTGATGCCACCGCGGAAATTATTAAGGACGGCTGGCTGCATACTGGCGACATCGCGGTGATGGATGAAGAGGGCTTCCTGCGCATCGTCGACCGCAAAAAAGATATGATTCTTGTCTCGGGCTTCAACGTCTATCCGAATGAAATCGAAGATGTGGTGATGCAGCACGCCGGGGTTCAGGAAGTGGCCGCGGTCGGCGTGCCGTCCGGCAGCAGCGGTGAAGCGGTGAAAATTTTCGTGGTCAAGAAAGACCCGACGCTGACGGAAGAGATGCTGATTACCTTTTGCCGTCGCCAGCTAACCGGCTACAAGGTTCCGAAGCACGTTGAGTTTCGCGATGAGCTGCCGAAATCCAACGTTGGGAAAATTTTACGTCGAGAACTGCGTGACGAAGCCCGCGCTAAAGTAGACAATAAAGCCTGAGCTAAGAGTGAATCGCCAGACGCCGGCTAAGCCGGCGTTTTTTATGGGCGCAAGTTAAGAGAGTATGATTTGAACTATCAGATGATCACCACCAACGATGGCCTGCGCGCCGTCTGTGACGCGGCAAGCTCGGTTTCCGCCATTGCGCTGGATACGGAGTTTGTCCGTACTCGCACCTACTACCCGCAGCTCGGTTTGCTCCAGCTGTTCGACGGCAACCAGGTTTCGCTGATCGACCCGCTGGTCATCACCGACTGGCAACCGATGCGCGAACTGCTGCTGAATAAAGACGTGACCAAATTTCTGCACGCCGGTAGCGAGGATCTGGAAGTATTCCTTAATGCCTTTCATCTGATGCCGCAGCCGCTGATCGATACGCAAATTCTGGCCGCCTTTTGCGGTCGCCCGATGTCCTGGGGCTTTGCGTCGATGGTGGAAGAGTTTACCGGCGTGGCGCTGGATAAAAGTGAATCCCGTACCGACTGGCTGGCGCGTCCGCTAACCGAACGCCAGTGCATTTATGCCGCCGCCGATGTCTGGTACCTGCTGCCGATTGCCGGAAAGCTGATGGCTGAAACCGACAGCGCAGGCTGGCTCTCCGCTGCGCTGGATGAGTGTCAGCTGATGCAGCAGCGCCGCCAGGAGGTGCAGGATCCTGCCGAGGCGTGGCGCGATATCGGTAACGCCTGGCAGCTGCGCACTCGCCAGCTGGGCTGCCTGCAGCTGCTGGCGGACTGGCGTTTGCGTAAAGCGCGCGAGCGCGACCTGGCCGTCAACTTTGTCATTCGCGAAGAACATTTGTGGAACGTGGCGCGCTATATGCCCACCAGCCTGGGTGAACTTGATAGCCTGGGACTGTCGGGCAGCGAAATTCGTTTCCACGGCAAGACGCTGATCGGCCTCGTCGAGAAAGCGCAGGCGCTGCCGGAAGAGGCGCTGCCTGAGCCGCTGCAGAATCTGATCGATATGCCGGGCTACCGCAAGCTGTTTAAAGATATTAAAGCGCTTGTGCAGACCGTGAGCGCCGAGAAAGGCGTCAGCGCCGAGCTGCTGGCCTCAAGAAGGCAGATTAACCAGCTGCTGAACTGGCACTGGGGATTAAAAAGCGGCAACGGGCAGCCTGAGCTGGTATCCGGCTGGCGAGGCGCATTGATGGCCGATCGCCTGAATGCGCTATTAAGCGAATACCCGCGCTAACGTTTGGTCTGCAAAGTAACAAAAACCGGCTTCGCATCGCGACGCCGGTTTTTTTTATACCTTCAGGCTCAGGATTTCGACTCTTCAGTTTCCGGCAGGGTCACGTTCAGCTCCAGAATCGAAATATCACCGTCTCTCTGCTCAAGCTGCACGCTGACCATTTCCGGGTCGATTTGCACATATTTGCAAATCACTTCAAGAATGTCTTTACGCAGCTGCGGAAGATAGTGCGGCTCCGCGTCGCCGCGACGGCGCTCCGCGACGATGATTTGCAGGCGCTCTTTCGCAATGTTGGCCGTGTTCTTTTTCCGCGAGAGAAAAAAGTCGAGTAATGCCATAATTTATCCTCCGAACAGGCGTTTGAGGAAACCTTTCTTCTCTTCTTCTACGAAGCGGAAAGGACGTTCTTCTCCGAGCAGACGTTCAACGGTATCGGCATAGGCTTTGCCCGCGTCCGAGGTATCATCCAGAATAACCGGTTCGCCCTGGTTAGACGCGCGCAGCACGGACTGATCTTCCGGAATCACGCCCACCAGATTGATGCGCAGAATTTCCAGCACGTCTTCCATGCTCAGCATGTCGCCTTTGTTGACGCGTCCTGGGTTATAGCGGGTCAGCAGCAGATGCTCTTTAATCGGATCTTCACCTTTTTCCGCACGGCGGGATTTAGAGGCCAGGATGCCGAGGATACGGTCGGAGTCGCGAACGGAGGAGACTTCCGGGTTAGTGGTGATGATGGCTTCATCAGCGAAGTATAACGCCATCAGCGCACCGGTTTCGATGCCTGCAGGGGAGTCACAGACGATAAAATCAAAATCCATCTTTTTCAGTTCTTCGAGAACTTTGTCTACGCCTTCGCGGGTCAGGGCGTCTTTGTCACGCGTCTGGGAGGCCGGGAGGATATAGAGGTTCTCCGTGCGCTTGTCTTTGATAAGCGCCTGGTTCAGCGTGGCATCGCCCTGGATGACGTTGACGAAGTCATAAACGACCCGGCGTTCACAGCCCATGATCAAGTCAAGGTTACGCAGGCCGATATCGAAGTCGATAACGACCGTTTTCTTTCCCTTCTGGGCCAAACCAGTAGCGATGGCCGCGCTGGAGGTGGTCTTGCCAACGCCTCCTTTACCCGAAGTCACAACAATAATGCGTGCCATAGAAATTCCTTGTTAAAAAGGGATTAATTCAACGATTGAATCGTCAAAGCGCTGTCGTCTAAACGTAGACGCGCCGCTTTGCCATAAAATTCGGCCGGAATGTTATCACTCAGCCAGTATTCCCCGGCGATGGAAACCAGTTCCGCCGAGAGGTTGGTACAAAATATTTGGGCGTCTCTGTCGCCGCCAGCGCCGGCAAGCGCACGTCCCCGCATCATGCCATATACATGGATGTTACCATCGGCAATAAGTTCAGCCCCGGCACTCACATGGTTTGTAACAATTAGATCACAGTGTGGCGCATAAATACGCTGACCGGAACGTACCGGCTGATCAATCAAACGCGTTTTTGTGATCTGATTAACAACTGGCGGCGACGCGACGGGTTCTGGCGGGGCCTGACGGGTGGTTTTTTCTTTCCCTTCGGTTAATAACGGGATCCCGGCGCGGTCAATTTCGGTTTTCAGCCGAGGAAGTTTACATCCGCTTACGCCCATAATACGCAGTCCGGTGGCCGCAATAGCTTCATGGAGAGGGCGCCAGTCGACGTCATCTTCAATGCTGCTGATATTCACCACCACGGGGGCATGACGTAAAAAGGCGGGAGCCTGGGCGATTTTGTCTTCTAACGCCTGACGAATAACCTCGGGATTTGCATCGTGCAAATGAACCACAGATAAGGTGAAGCTACTGCCCTTAAGTTCGATTGGCGTATTTGACATCCTGGCCTTACTCAATTTGCTGTTTATCACTCGCTGAAGTGCGGTGATATTCCGAAGACTAAAAGGCATGTTATAGTCACTCATATATAGAGGCAAGTGACCGCAGGTCTAATTCCGAGTAAAACTATGTTTTGTGTGATCTATCGAAGTACTAAACGTGAGCAAACCTATTTATATGTCGAAAAAAAGGACGATTTCTCCCGCGTTCCTGATGAATTAATGTATAGCTTCGGTACGCCTAAACTGGCAATGATTCTGCCGCTTGATGGACGAAAAAAACTCATTCACGCCGATTTGGATAAAGTGAAGCAGGCGCTGGCCGATCAGGGCTATTACCTTCAACTCCCTCCGCCATCTGAAAATTTACTCAAGAAACACCTGGCGGAACAGGGGAATAAATCTGATTAACCCACAGAGGTAAAAAATGTACCAACATCATAACTGGCAGGGTGCGCTACTGGATTATCCGGTAAGCAAAGTGGTTTGCGTGGGCAGCAACTATGCAAAACACATTAAGGAGATGGGCAGTGCGACGCCGGAAGAGCCGGTGCTGTTTATTAAACCTGAGACGGCGCTATGCGACATCCGCCAGCCGTTGGTGCTGCCTGAGGGCCTGGGTTCGGTGCACCATGAAGTTGAGCTGGCGGTGCTGATTGGCGGCACGTTGCGTCAGGCGACCGAAGATCACGTGCTTAAAGCCATCGCCGGCTATGGCGTGGCGCTGGACCTCACTCTGCGCGATCTGCAGGGTAAACTGAAAAAGGCCGGTCAGCCGTGGGAAAAGGCGAAAGGCTTTGATAACGCCTGTCCGATTTCCGGGTTTATTCCCGCCGCCGAATTTCACGGCGACGCGCAGAATACGCCGCTGAGCCTGAAGGTGAACGGCGAAGTGCGCCAGCATGGCACCACGGCCGACATGATCCATAAAATTGTGCCGCTGATCGCCTATATGTCGCGCTTCTTCACCCTGAAAGCCGGTGACGTGGTGCTGACCGGTACCCCGGAAGGCGTGGGGCCGCTCGCCAGCGGCGACGAGCTGGAAGTGGGGTTTAACGGCTTATCGCTGACCACCCGCGTGCTGTAACGACCTCTTGCCGCCATCTCCGGGCGGCAAAACTTGCAACGGCGTGCCAGACTGGTTATAAGGTGCACCCTGAATTGCAATGACGGACATCCCAATGAGCGAACAACCTTTCTGGCAACAAAAAACACTGGATGAAATGAGCGATGCGGAGTGGGAATCACTTTGCGACGGCTGCGGACAGTGCTGCCTGCATAAGCTGATGGATGAGGATACCGACGAAATCTATTTTACCAACGTCGCCTGCCGTCAGCTCAATATCAAAACCTGCCAGTGCCGTAACTATGAGCGCCGCTTCGAATATGAGCCGGACTGCATTAAGCTAACCCGCGACAATCTGCCTACGTTTGAATGGCTGCCGCCGACCTGCGCCTATCGTCTGCTGGCGGAAGGTCAGCCGCTGCCGCACTGGCATCCGCTGTTAACCGGTTCGAAGGCGGCGATGCATGGCGAACGCATCTCGGTTCGCCATATTGCGGTGAAAGAAGCCACCGTGGTTGACTGGCAGGATCATATCCTGAATAAACCAGACTGGGCGCAGTAGGCGCTCAGTTAGCTTTTCTTCGCGTGGAACAGCCCGCTTTCACCGTCGGCGTCGTCCGCAACCCAAAAGTTAATATTGAACTGCGCGTCGTCGCTGAGCTCAATGCGGTGCCAGTACTGCGGCGGGCTGGTCGCGAACTGCCCGGCGTTGATAACAACCTTTGCCTCAGGTTCTGTCGCCTGTTCATCGGCGAAACCATAGTAGGTTACCGTGCCTTCCATCACGCAAAGCTGGCCGAAAACACCCGCAGCGGTGTTGTGGTGCGTCAGTAGAGCGGCAGGGACGTTCTGTTTGGTAAAGAATGGGGTGGAGCGTTTTACCTTCCAGCTAGCGGGAATACGCAAATGAGACATGATGTGCTCCTCAGTTAACATTTATAAGATGCATTTAATATGTATCTTTATGGCAACAACGTCAACGCGCAGGCAAAAAAAAACGCTCCCGGAGGAGCGCATTATCAGCAATGGTTCTTAGCGACCAAACAGATCGCGCTTTTTAGGTTTAAACGGCTGAGCGATAAGCACCAGTACACCGACCACCAGATAGGCGGCGAAGATGCCAACCAGCCACTGCGGCATTTCCAGCGTCAGGAATTCCCACTGGCGTACGGAGCAGTCACCGGTAGCGACAAACACCTGAGGCAGCCATTTATCCAGCGGCAGCCACGTTGGGAAACGAGCGGCGAAATCGCAGGTCTGGAAAGGGGAAGGGTGAAGCTGAATCATGGTGTGTTCCCATGACAGCTGCAGCCCGCGTAGGGCGCTGTAGAGCCAAATCACAATCGCGACATAGCGCAGAGGGGTTTTTGGCGCAATGGCGCCGACGATACCGGCGCCCATCACGCCAAATAGCGCGCAGCGCTCGTAAATACACAGTACGCACGGCTGCAGCAGCATCACGTGCTGGAACCATAACGCCACCAATTCAAGAATAAACGCGGTTAGCGCCATCAGGAGCCAGGCACCGCGTCCCCTTGAGCACTGGTTTAAATATCGCAACATAATCATTTCCCTGGAACATGCTAAATCATGGCAGTGTAAACGAAAACCGTAGCGACGCCAGCAGCTAGTCTGAAAATATTACGTAAACGAATATGGAATGCCCGGCGTTTTGAGCCGGGCATGGATGATTTTATTTCAGCAGCTGCGGCGTCACCAGCCAACCGTGCTCCAGCATCCACTGGGTAGCCGGCATCAGGGTAAACTCGACGCAGGCCAGGCCGACGAGGGTCAGGACGAGGGTATACGGCAGCGCCATCCACACCATCCGGCCATAGGAGAGGCGAATCAGCGGAGCCAGCGCGGAAGTCAGCAGGAACAGAAACGCGGCCTGGCCGTTCGGCGTGGCGACCGATGGCAAGTTGGTGCCGGTATTGATCGCCACCGCCAGCAGCTCGAACTGCGGCAAACTGATGGTTCCCTGCTCCAGAGCGGACTTGACCTCGTTGATATAGACGGTGCCGACGAAGACGTTATCCGAAATCGACGACAGCAGGCCGTTAAACAGGTAAAACAGCGACAGCTGGGCGTGCGGCGAGGCCTGGAGAACGAATTCGATCACCGGCGCAAACAGGTGCTGATCGATAATCACCGCCACAACGGCGAAAAAGACCGTCAGCAGCGCGGTAAACGGCAGCGCTTCGGTAAACGCTTTGCCGATGGCGTGTTCATCGGTGACCCCGGAAAACGTGGTCGCCAGAATGATGACCGACAGGCCAATCAGACCGACTTCCGCAAGGTGCAGCGCCAGGGCGATGATTAGCCAAACGCCGATAATCCCCTGGGCGATAAGACGCAGGCGATCCTGTCGGCTGCGGCTCTGGCGGCTACGATCGTCAAAATCCTGCAGCACTTTACGCACGGTTGGCGGCAGCGGTTCGCCGTAGCCAAACAGGCGGAATTTCTCCAGCAGCAGGCAGGTGAGCAGGCCGCAGACCAGCACCGGCAAGCTTACCGGCAGCATGCGCATGAAGAATTCGCCGAAGTGCCAGCCCGCGGCTTTGGCGATAATCAGGTTCTGCGGTTCGCCAACCATCGTCATCACGCCGCCGAGCGCGGTGCCGACCCCGGCGTGCATCATCAGGCTGCGCAGGAAGCCGCGAAACTGCTCCAGGACATCGCGATAGTGCTGCTCGATATGGCTGTCGTCGAGCACATCGTCATCGTCCGGCCGCGCCGAAGCGACTTTGTGATAAATACCGTAGAAACCCACGGCGACGCTAATCACGACCGCGACAACGGTCAGCGCGTCGAGAAATGCGGAAAGAAAGGCGGAAGCGACGCAAAACGCCAGCGACAGCAGCATCTTGCTGCGGATGCCGAGCAGCAAACGGGTGAAGATGAACAGCAGCAGCTGCTTCATGAAATAGATCCCCGCCACCATAAACATCAGCAGCAGCAGGACTTCAAGGTTAGCGGCAACTTCCGCCCGGATATGCCCGGGCGTGGTCATCCCGATAAACACCGCTTCGATCGCCAGCAGACCGCCCGGCAGCAGCGGATAACATTTGAGCGCCATCGCCAGGGTGAAAATAAATTCGATAACCAGCAGCCACCCGGCAATAAACGGATGAAGATAAAAGACCAGCGGATTAACGATTAAGAAAATGATGAGAGTGAGTTTGTACCAGTCCGGGGACTGACCAAGAAAGTTGCGCCACAGGGCGCGGCCATACGACATTTCCACGACAGACATCCTTTCTCCGCCAAATTCTGAAACATGATTTTATGCGTAACTATACGCAAGATTACCAGTTGCGCAAAATGGGGCGCAACTTTCTTCGCATCACATTCTTTAGCAACAGAAAGTGTGAAATGAAAAGTTGAAAATGAAACGGCGATCCCTTTTTAATTACTTTCTGGCGCTATCTGCCTTTTGGCCGCTCTGGTATGATGAGTCGAATAGCAACGCTGTGTAATGGAAATCTTATTATGGTCATTAAGGCGCAAAGCCCTGCGGGTTTCGCTGAAGAGTACATCATTGAAAGTATCTGGAATAACCGCTTTCCTCCTGGTTCAATTCTTCCCGCTGAACGTGAACTTTCTGAACTGATTGGTGTTACCCGTACAACCTTACGTGAAGTGTTGCAGCGTCTGGCGCGCGATGGCTGGTTAACCATTCAGCACGGTAAGCCTACCAAGGTGAACAACTTCTGGGAAACTTCAGGCCTGAATATTCTCGAAACCCTGGCGCGTCTCGATCATGACAGCGTACCGCAGCTGATTGATAATCTGCTGTCCGTACGTACCAATATTTCGACGATTTTTATCCGTACCGCTTTCCGCCAGCATCCTGACAAGGCGCTGGAAGTTCTGGCGAGCGCGCGTGAAATTGAAGACCACGCCGACGCTTTTGCCGAACTCGATTATAACATTTTCCGCGGTCTGGCCTTTGCTTCAGGTAATCCCATCTACGGCCTGATCCTCAATGGAATGAAAGGTTTATACACCCGGATTGGCCGTCACTATTTTGCCAACCCGGAAGCGCGTAGCCTGGCGCTCGGCTTCTATCACCAGCTGGCGAAGGTATGTGAAGAAAAGCTTCATGAACAGGTTTATGAAATCGTGCGCCGCTACGGGCATGACAGCGGTGAGATTTGGCACCGTATGCAGAAGAATTTGCCGGGTGACCTGGCGATTAATATGCGCTAGACCCCGCCAACGAATAAAAAACGCCCGGTGCTATCACCGGGCGTTTTGCTTTTCACGCGCTATAGCGGATTGGGCCGCGGCGGCGTACGTTCCAGCAGCTCAACGCTACCATCGGCGTTTTGCTGCTCAAGAAGAACGTCAAACCCCCACAGGCGGTGGACGTGCTTAAGCACCTCGCGACGGCCTTTATCCAGCGGCACACGGTTATGCGGAACGTAGCGCAGGGTGAGCGAGCGGTCGCCGCGCAGGTCAACGTTCCATACCTGAATATTCGGCTCGAGGTTGCTCAGGTTGTACTGCGCTGAAAGCTTCGAACGAATCTCACGATATCCTTCTTCATTATGAATAGCGGATATTTCCAGATAGTTATTGTGATCGTCATCGAGCACGGTAAAGAAGCGGAAATCGCGCATGATTTTCGGCGACAGGAACTGGCTGATAAAGCTCTCATCTTTGAAGTCGCGCATCGCGAAGTGCAGCGTTTCGAGCCAGTCTGAACCGGCAATATCCGGGAACCAGTATCTATCCTCTTCCGTCGGCGACTGACAAATACGTTTAATATCCTGGAACATGGCGAAACCCAGCGCGTAGGGGTTAATGCCGCTGTACCACTGGCTGTTATAGGGCGGCTGGAACACCACGTTGGTGTGGCTGTGCAGAAACTCCAGCATAAAGCGCTCGGTCACTTTTCCTTCGTCATAAAGATGATTAAGGATGGTGTAATGCCAGAAGGTCGCCCAGCCTTCGTTCATGACCTGAGTCTGCTTCTGCGGATAAAAATACTGGCTGACCTTGCGCACGATACGCAGGATTTCACGCTGCCAGGGTTCCAGCAGCGGCGCGTTTTTCTCCATAAAATAGAGCAGATTTTCCTGCGGCTCTGAAGGATAGCGGCGCGCCGCTTCAATCGTCTTTTCCTCTTCGCGCTTCGGCAGGGTGCGCCACAGCATATTCACCTGACTCTGGAGATACTCTTCCCGGCTTTTTTGCCGCGCCTTCTCCTCCTGCAGGGAGATTTTCTGCGGACGTTTATAGCGGTCAACGCCGTAGTTCATCAAGGCGTGGCAGGAGTCGAGCAGCTTCTCGACTTCATCTACGCCATAGCGCTCTTCACATTCGGTGATGTATTTCCGCGCGAAGATGAGATAGTCGATGATTGAACTGGCGTCGGTCCAGCTGCGAAAGAGGTAGTTATTTTTGAAAAACGAGTTATGCCCGTAGCAGGCGTGCGCCATGACCAGCGCCTGCATGGTGATGGTGTTCTCTTCCATCAAATAGGCGATACAGGGGTTGGAGTTAATGACGATTTCATAAGCCAGCCCCTGTTGACCGTGCTTATAGGCCTGTTCGGTCTCAATGAATTTTTTACCGAACGACCAGTGCGGATAGTTAATCGGCATCCCGACGCTGGAGTAGGCATCCATCATCTGTTCGGATGTAATGACTTCGATTTGGTGCGGATAGGTGTCAAGACGATACAGCTTCGCCACCCGGTCGACTTCTGCCAGATAGGTCTCCAGCAGCTCAAAAGTCCAGTCGGGTCCATCGCTTAAACGGGTTGTGTCCTTGTTCATGGAATCAATCGTAGCCATTAGCGCGCCCTCGTTGTTGATGGTTCTCTCTGTACGGAAAACCTCTTAACAAGCATAGAACACGGCGTCGCAAACTGCGTCCATCCGCATTTTCTTTTCTTCGCGATTTCACCATTTGAAACGCGATATTCCACGATTTAAACAGAATTTTATTCTGTAGAAAAATGAGGCGCAGCAGGAGATGGTAAACCGACGGGGGCTGCGCTGGCGCAGAACCCTGTGAGATAAGTCACCATAAATAAAGCGTATGTTGAATAATATTTTCATCTGAGTTATCAATTTGTAATCAGATGATTGTTCTTTAACGATTACGGAGCCGCTATGCGCGTCGTCATACTGGGAAGTGGGGTAGTAGGAGTCGCTAGCGCCTGGTACTTAAGCCAGGCAGGACATGAAGTGACGGTTATCGATCGTCAGCCGGGGCCGGCCGAAGAGACCAGCGCCGCTAACGCCGGGCAGATCTCTCCCGGCTATGCCGCGCCGTGGGCGGCGCCGGGCGTACCCTTGAAGGCGATTAAGTGGATGTTCCAGCGCCACGCGCCGCTGGCCATCGGGCTGGATGGCACCCCGTTCCAGCTGAAATGGATGTGGCAGATGCTGCGCAACTGCGACACTCGCCACTATATGGAAAATAAAGGACGCATGGTGCGCCTGGCGGAGTACAGCCGCGACTGCCTGAAGGCGCTGCGCGAGAGTACCGGTATCCAATATGAAGGTCGGCAGGGCGGCACGCTGCAGCTTTTCCGCACCGACAAGCAGTTCGAAAACGCCACCCGCGATATCGCGGTGCTGCAGGAGGCGGGCGTGCCTTACCAACTGCTGGAGGCGAATCGCCTGCTGGAAGTTGAACCGGCGCTGGCTGAAGTGAGCCACAAGCTGACGGGCGGTTTACGTTTACCCAATGATGAAACCGGCGACTGTCAGCTCTTCACCACCCGTCTGGCCCGCATGGCGGAACAGGCGGGCGTGACCTTCCGTTTTAATACCCCCGTCGATGAACTGCTCTATGAAGGGGATCTCATCTCCGGCGTGAAGTGCGGCGCTGAAATCATTAAAGCGGACGCGTACGTGATGGCATTCGGTTCCTATTCGACGGCCATGCTGAAAGGGCTGGTGGACATTCCGGTCTACCCTCTGAAAGGCTATTCGCTGACCATTCCGATCGCGGAAGAGGACGGCGCGCCGGTATCGACTATCCTTGATGAAACGTACAAAATCGCCATCACCCGCTTTGATCGTCGGATTCGCGTTGGCGGAATGGCGGAAATTGTCGGTTTTAATAAAGAACTGCTGCAGCCGCGGCGTGAAACCCTGGAGATGGTGGTGCGCGATCTGTTCCCGCGCGGCGGCCACGTTGAACAGGCGACCTTCTGGACCGGACTGCGTCCAATGACCCCGGACGGTACGCCGGTGGTGGGGCGTACGACGTATAAAAATCTGTGGCTGAATACCGGCCACGGTACGCTGGGATGGACCATGGCCTGCGGTTCAGGGCAGCTGATTAGCGACCTGATCTCCGGACGCACGCCGGCGATCCCGTATGACGATCTTGCCGTCGCCCGCTACGGTCGCGGCTTTACGCCGGCCCGCGCTCAGCATCTGCATGGCGTTCACAATTAACAAGGAGCTTTCATGTCTCGTCCTGTAAAGGCCAGCATTGATATGTCAGCCTTACGCCAGAATCAACAAATTGTTCGCCGCGCGGCGCCCGCTTCGCGCCTGTGGGCGGTGGTCAAAGCCAATGCTTATGGCCACGGCCTGGCGAGAGTCTGGAACGCGCTTAGCGCCGCGGACGGTTTCGCGATGCTCAATCTTGAAGAGGCGATCCTGCTGCGCGAGTTGGGCTGGAAAGGGCCGATACTGATGCTGGAAGGCTTTTTCCACGCCGATGAGCTGGCCCTGTTTGATAAGTACCGTTTGACCACCAGCGTGCACAGTAACTGGCAAATCAAGGCGCTCCAGCAGGCGAAGCTGCACGCGCCGCTCGATATCTACGTCAAGGTGAATAGCGGGATGAATCGGCTGGGTTTTATGCCGGATCGTCTGCACATCGTCTGGCAGCAGCTGCGATCGCTGCATAACGTCAGTGAAATGACGTTAATGTCGCATTTTGCCGAAGCGGAAAACCCGGACGGCATCGTGGAGCCGATGCGGCGTATTGAGCAGGCGGCGGAAGGGCTGGATTGCCCGCGCTCGCTGGCGAATTCGGCGGCCACCCTGTGGCATCCGGAGTCGCATTTTAACTGGGTGAGGCCGGGGATCGTGCTGTACGGCGCTTCGCCTTCCGGCCTGTGGCAGGATGTGGCCAACACCGGACTGAAACCGGTGATGACGTTAAGCAGCGAAATTATTGCCGTGCAGAACCTGAAAGCCGGGGAAGCGGTCGGCTACGGCGCGACCTGGCGTACGGCGGAGGAGCGGCGCATCGGCATCGTTGCCTGCGGCTACGCCGATGGTTACCCGCGTCTGGCGCCGAGCGGTACGCCGGTGCTGGTTGACGGCGTTCGCACCGCGACGGTAGGGCGCATCTCGATGGATATGCTGGCGGTGGATTTGACTCCCTGCCCGCAGGCAGGGATCGGCGCGCCGGTCGAGCTGTGGGGCAAAGAGATTAAAATCGACGATGTCGCATCCGCCTGCGGCACCGTCGGGTATGAGTTAATGTGCGCGCTGGCGCCGCGCGTACCGGTTGTGACGGTGTAACTTGTCGTGGGGCGGGTTACTCCGCCTCATCTCCCGCCATTCGTACGCCCACCCTCAGGACATGATCCTCTTCTTTTTCCGCCACCGTCCACACCATGCCGGCAAATTCCACCTGGTCGCCGACGACCGGCGCGGCGCCCAACAGCTGCTGCACGACATCACCCAGCGACTGCTGGCGATCGCGGAACTCCTCACCGCCATCGATGCCGTAAATCTGCGCGACGTCGGCGAACTTGGCATTGGCGTCGAGGATAAAATCACCAAAGAAGCGCTGATCGAGCGCGACCGGCGGCGACTGGCTGAACAGTTTACCCAGCGCGGGTAAATCGCGCTCGCGGCCGATAACGCAGAGAATATCGCCCTCCAGCAGTCGGGTGCTGCCGGTAGGGTGCAGCAGAACGTTGTCGCGAAACAGCGCGGCAATCCGCGTTTCCGGCGGCATATGCAGGTCGCGCAGCGCCGCGCCGACGCACCATTTTTCGGCGCTAAGCTGGTAAACGAACTGCTCCCACGGGTTTTCCGGGTGAATATCCAGCCCGACGCGGGAGATGGGCGATCCGATCGGCGGCACCACCACTTTGGCTTTCTTCGCCGCCCAGGAGAGCGACGTTCCCTGCAACAGCAGCGACACCAGCACCACGAAGAAGGCCACGTTAAAGAACAACCGCGCATTGTCCAGACCGGCCATCATCGGAAATACGGCGAGAATAATCGGTACCGCGCCGCGCAGGCCAACCCAGCTGATAAATATCCGTTCGCGCAGGTTAAAGCCGCGAAACGGCAGCAGACCGGCAAATACCGACAGCGGACGGGCGATAAAGATCATCCACATCGACAGAATGAGCGCCGGGATAGCGATAGGCCACAGGTCTGACGGCGTGACCAGCAGGCCGAGCACCAGGAACATGGCGATCTGCGCCAGCCACGCCAGGCCGTCGAAGTTTTGCAGAATACCGTGGCGGTTGCGAATCGGCCGGTTGCCGAGCAGGAAACCGCACAGGTAGACCGCGAGGATGCCGCTGCCGTCCAGCGAAGTGGTCGCGGCAAAAATCATGATCCCGCCGCTCAGCGCCAGCAGCGGGTAAAGCCCGGCCGGCAGCACAATGCGATTAATCATCTGCAGCAGCAGATAGCCGCCGCCGAGACCGATAGCGATACCCAGGCCGAATTGCTGCACGATATGCACCGCAAACATCCAGCTCAGGCCGGTCTCATGTTGCTGAATCATCTCGATAAGGGTGATGGTCAGGAACACCGCCATCGGGTCGTTGCTGCCGGATTCAATTTCCAGCGTCGAGCCGACGCGTTCATTCAGTCCTTTACCGCCGAGCAGAGAGAACACCGCCGCGGCATCAGTCGAGCCGACGATAGCGCCGATCAGCATTCCTTCGATCAGGTTGAGATGAAACAGCCAGGCCGCCATCACTCCGGTCAGGGCCGAGGTGATCAGCACCCCTACCGTAGCGAGCGACAGCGCGGGCCACAGCGCCACGCGAAAGGAGCTGGCCTGAGTGCGCATCCCGCCGTCAAGCAGGATAACCGCCAGCGCCAGGTTGCTCACCATATAAGCGAAAGGGTAGTTGTCGAACGGAATGCCGCCGATACCGTCAATCCCCGCCAGCATCCCAATGGCGAGGAAGATAACCAGGATCGGGATGCCGAGGCGTGAGGAAAAGGAACTTAATAAAATACTACAGGTTACTAAAACAGAACCCAGGATAAACAGACTGATGACCGCAGCGGCGTCCAATGTTGACGTACTCCTTACCGGCGTGAAGATAAATTAAAAACTACACCATTTTAACAATCTGACGCCGATCGGGATATGCGTTAGAGGAATTTTTATTCTGCCAGAACCGGGTGGCCGCTGATGCTTAACGTGGTGATGGACGCGTTGTTGACCAGCAATGCTCTGGCGCCAAACGGCAGGGTGACCGTGCGCTGTTCGTGACCAAAATCCAGACCGCTGATGACCGGAATGTTAAGCTGCTGGCGAAGGTAGTCGTATACCATCGGCAGATCGTAACCGGCATCGTAGTCGCTGGCGTTTGCGCCGGTAAAACTGCCGAGGATAATTGCCCGCTGGCGCGCCAGAATACCGCTGTTAAGCAGCTGCAATAGCATTCGTTCAACGCGGAACGGGTGTTCGTTAATATCTTCCACCACCAGAATTCCGTCGCTAATCTGCGGCATCCACGGGGTGCCGATAAGCGAGGTCAGCATCGCCAGGTTGCCGCCCCACAGCGTACCGTCGGCGCGGCAGTCCGGGCCTTCGCCGTGCCATTCGAGGGTAAACGCCGGGTCGCGCAGCGCCTGCCAGAAATGGTGTTCAGTAAATTCGTTCAGCGTTTCCGCGCCGAAGTTTCCCGCCAGCATCGGTCCGCTAAAAGTGATTATGCTACCCTTTGCCAGCAGGCCCATCTGAACGGCGGTGAAATCGCTGTGGCCGCAAATAAGCAGCGGATCCTGCTGCTGGCGGGCGATCAGCGCCTGCCAGTCAATGTGCGGCAGTAGGCGAGTCGCGCCGTAGCCGCCGCGTACCGCCAGCACGATACGGTTTTTGCCGTCGAGGGCGGCGAGCTGGTTGATGTCGCCAAGGCGTTCATTCTCAGTTCCGGCAAACCGCAGCGCCCGGCGGGGAATGACCTGCTGGTGCGCGACCTGATGCCCGGCCTCCTGCAGACGCTGTACGCCGCGGTACGCCGCCTCCTGGTTGATGCAGTAACCGGAAGGGGCGATGAGATAAAACTGAGACATGACAATTCCTTGCTAAGAATGAAAGGGTTATCATGCCGCCTGGAGCGTTTATTGTCATCTCCGTGCGGCAAACTTCAGCCAATAAGGATAGATGTGTGAAATTGAGATGGTGTGTTTTTTTATGTGTATTGTTGGCCGGTTGTAGTTCAAAACACGATTATCGTAACCCGCCGTGGAATCCGGAAGTCCCGGTTAAGCGGGCGATGCAGTGGATGCCAATCAGCGAAAAAGCCGGTGCGGCATGGGGCGTTGACCCGCAGCTGATTACCGCGATCATCGCCATTGAATCCGGCGGCAACCCGACGGTGGTCAGCAAATCCGGCGCGGTTGGCCTGATGCAGCTGAAACCCTCGACCTCCGGTCGCGATGTTTACCGGCGGATGGGCTGGAGCGGAGATCCTTCGGTGAGCGAGCTGAAAAATCCCGAGCGTAATATATCCATGGGGGCCGCTTATTTAAGCATTCTCGAAAACGGTCCGCTGGCGGGAATTAAAGACCCGCAGGTGATGCGCTACGCGGTGGTGGTCTCCTATGCTAACGGCGCAGGCGCGCTGCTGCGGACGTTCTCGTCCAATCGCCAGGATGCGATCGAGGAGATTAACGATATGGACGCCGATGATTTCTTTGAGCATGTAGTGAAGAAACACCCGGCTCCGCAGGCGCCGCGCTATATCTGGAAGCTGCAAAAAGCGCTGGACGCGATGTAGGGCATCATTTTACCCCGCGGACCAGGCGTTGTGCGGGGTAAACTCTTCAGGTATTCCTAATCCTCCGTGCGAAGCGAAGAGATATAGCTTACCGGAGCAATCAAATCTTTATATTCCCGATAGCTTTCCGGGAGAGAATCGACACCGTTTACCGTAAGACAGAGCATGGCCGTGGCGCCATCCATTTTATCGCTATTTAGCGCCAGTGCCCCTCGCAAGAAATCGATGCAGGCATGGGCGCCGTTATACGAGATATCGTTGTTATCCAGTCGAAGCATTTTGCTTATAGCGTCTCACCCGATGGTTAATCAAGCCGTTGCACAGAAAATGGATAATTTATCGATTTGATGATTTCCCGGTATTCGCGATAGCGCTCGGGGAGCAGGCTGGTTTTGCCGATAGCGACGCAATAATCAGCCGTTTCATCGGTTATCTGTTCCTTATCGGCGACAAGAGTATTCTTTAATTTATCAACATAACTACGAAGAATATTAATCGAGATACCTTCCCGGTCCAGCCGGGTAACATTTAAGGTGATGAGTAACATTAACAGCCACCACAGACCGGAAACGACAAACATCGCAAGCCAGCTAAATACGCTGAAATTAAGCAGAGCGTTATTAGCGAATAACGTTTTCCAGCCTAATATGGCGATTAAAAACAATGAAGGAACGGCAACTAATATCATGTTCCACGTTTGTTGCGTAGGGCTTAGCATCAGGCCCGCGCAGCGGGTATCCGTAGACCAGTGATTTTTCTGGGCGACGTAAAGTTCAAGGGGTAAATTCTGGTTGCCGGGTTTTGGTGAAGAAAAGTGGTTAAAGAGGATTTTTTCTACGCACGTCATTTTACACTCCGCGTACTGCTGATTCGCGCGCAGCTCGATACCCTGGGCTGAATGAATGATGGTGACGTAATTTTTCCTTAATAGTCTAAACGTAGCCAACTGAATAATACCGGTCGCTTTATCATGCAGCCAGGCTAAAAATGAGGGGGGGATGGAATAGGGGGGCGGTATCGGCGTGCCTTTCTCAGTAGGGCGAGTCATCGATATAATGATATTGGCCACGATATATATAACCGTGGTGGATAAAACGTGATAGCCCATAAAGGATAATGGATGTAAATCGGAGATAAAACTGACGACTGCATTCACTTTTTATTCCTTGTGCCAGTCATAACAGGCGTTTCCCGGGAGAGGTCTTCCCGAGTGCCAGAGTAGTATTTTTAATTAGCCGACTCAAGATAAGCGTAAAAATATAACCATATGGAGAAAATAGATGCGCGGCGGAGACCCGCCGCGCGAAGGTTTACTGCGCGACTTTTTTATCCCCTGGCGCAATAGAATTATTGGCCGCGGGTTGAGCCGCGTTATCTGTCGCCTTACTGGTATCGTCATTCGCCGCCGGGCGGGTGGCCGGAACCGAATCACAGGGTTTCTCTTTCGGACACACCAGGTCCAGCATCTTCAGGGTGACCCCGTTAGTCCAGCCAAATCCGTCCTGTAACGGATACTCGCCGCCGCCGCCACCGGTTCCCGTCGAGCTGACGTCATATTTTTCCACCAGCTTCTGTTCGCTGTTGTAGGTATGCTGAACATTGCTGAGGAAACGCCAGCTCACCTCCATCGCTATTTTCTGTTGACCATATTTTTGCAGGCCTTCCGCGGCGACCCACTGCAGCGGCGCCCAGCCGTTTGGCGCATCCCACTGCTGGCCGCTATTGACGGTCGTGGTGGTCAGGCCCCCCGGTTTGAGCAGGCGCGCTTCGGTCGCGGCGGCGACTTTAGCGGCGCGCTCGCTGGAGGCGGCGTTGACGTACAGCGGGAACAGCGCCGCGGCGGTCAGCTGATTGCGCACCTTATGACTTTTCAGATCGTAATCGGCGTACCAGCCCTCTTTATCGTTCCACAGGTATTTCTCCAGCGCTTTCTGTCGGGCGTTGGCCAACGCGTCATACTGCGCGGCTTTCGCGCTATCGCCAGCGGCTTTACTGGCGCGGGCGATGGCTTTTTCCATGTGGAACATCAGCGAGTTGAGGTCGACCGGAACAATCGAGGTGGTGCGGATGGTGCCGAGCTGCTGCGGGTTATCCATCCAGCGGGAGCTGAAGTCCCAGCCGGATGCCGCGGCGGAGCGCAGATCGCGGTAGATTTCAGTGGCCGGGCGGTTGGGATTGTTTTTGGCGGTGGTGACATCGTCCAGCCAGGATTCCGGACGCGGCGTGTCGTTATCGTCCCAGTAGCGGTTCAGCAGCGAGCCATCGGCCATACGCACCACGCGCTTACTGGCGCCGCCGGGCTCAAGCGCTTCGGCGCCATCCATCCAGTACTGGTACTCTTTCTCCATCTGCGGCAGCCATTTTTTGAGCGCCTCATCGCCATCGTGCGTGGCCAGCAGTTCGACCATAAACGGGAAGAACGGCGGCTGCGAGCGGCTCAGATAGTAGGTGCGGTTGCCGTTGGGAATATGCCCCCAGGCGTCGATTTCTGCGGCAAAGTTGGTCACCATATCTTCAATTTTATCCCAGTGGCCGCTCTCCGCGAGTCCTAGCATTGTGAAGTAGCTATCCCAGTAATAGACTTCACGAAAGCGTCCGCCGGGCACCACGTAGGGTTTTGGCAGCGGCAACAGTGAATCCCACTTTTCCACCTCGACGGTGCTGCGGGTCAGCACCGGCCATAAACCGTTGATATGCTGGCGCAGCGTTTGTCCTTTTGGCGGAACGTACTGGTCGTTTTCGCGAGGCAGGGTAAAGTTGAGCTCGACGAAGTGCCGCAAATCAAAACTGGTCTGACTTTTCTGCATACGATAATCGGCCAGGATCATCAGCGGGTCGCCGTTCGGGATGGCGTCGGCAAACGTTTTCTGGTCGGAAAAAAGCTTTGCGCTTTGCACATCGTTAAATAGCGGACCGAGCAGAATATCGGGTGATTGCGGGATTGGGAGGGTTTCTTCAGCCTGAGCCGTCAGCGTCGCCAGGGCGACAAACGCGCCCCCGAGCGCGAGACGAAGAGCATAGGGCAGGGTGGCGGGGCGACGGGAAACGGGACTCGTCATAGGTTGTTCTCCTTATCATTGCAGACTATGTGCCACTGCATTCGGCCATCAGAAAACCTTAGACGAATATCCGCCGCTGCGCGTGTCGAAGCTAACATTTTGCAGCAAAACAGAGAAATTACCTGCCTCAGAAGACCCCCGGCCGGCCATCTCCTGAACAGTACAATATTATAATCTTAATTATATAAAACCAGGCTATTTATATTTTTAGTGTGAATGTTTTCGTATAAATTAAAAACGCCGTACGAGCCTCAGGTAAGAAAATTGAAAACTAGCTGCTATTTATATATGCGGGTGCTGTTTTCGCTTATCGCGTATTAAAAAATACGCAAAGGATTAAAAGCTGTGATCTGTCATGCAAAAAGTCTCGGATTAATACGGCTGAAAGCTGACAGGATCACATAAATTAAAAAACATAAATAATTAATAAAAAAACATAATGGCGCCAGCATAGCGGATAAGTAAAAAATGCAGACATTACCGAAACCGGTTTCATTTTGCATAAAGGAGTGGTGTATGTCCGCTGGCGACAAAATTTCAGTCAGAGAAAAAGTAGGCTATAGCCTCGGGGACGCGGCAAGTCACATCGTGTTTGACTCGTCCGTGGCAATCCTCGCTTACTTTTATACCGATATTTATGGCCTGCCGCCCGCCGTGATGGGGACGATGTTTTTGCTGGTTCGTCTGCTGGATGCGATTACCGATCCGATCATGGGGGCGATTGCTGATGCCACCTCTACCCGCTGGGGACGCTTCCGTCCGTGGCTGCTGGCGATCTGCGTGCCCTTTGCGGTGAGCTGCGTGCTGGTGTATTCCATTCCGTCCTTTTCCGACTCGGGGAAAATTGTCTACGCCGTTGCGGCTTATATATTCATGACGTTGATGTATACGGCGATTAATATTCCTTATTGCTCGCTGGGGGCGGCCCTGACCTCCGATCCGCGCGAGAGCCTCTCCCTGCAATCCTGGCGTTTTGCCATCACTCCGATTGGCGGCGCGCTCGGTACCGCGTTTATTTTGCCGCTGGCTGATTTTCTCTATCCTGGCGACCGCGCTACCGGTATTCAGGTCTCCATGGCGTTATTCGGCGTGATTGGCTGCCTGATGTTTGTTATCTGTTTTGCCACCACCAAAGAACGCGTGCAGCCGATCAAAGAAGAGAACCTGAATATCGCTCGCGATGTGAAAATTCTTTTTCGTAACGATCAGTGGCGTATTCTTTCCGTTTACAACTTTATGATGCTGGTTGCCGTGGTTATTCGCGGCGGTGCGGTGGTGTATTACGTGAATAACGTGCTGAATAAAGGCTCGGACGTTATTACGATATTCATGCTCGGCGGCATGTTTGCCTCAATGCTGGGGTCGGTGCTGGCCAAACCATTCGGCACCCGTTTCTGTAAGGTCAGATTTTCGTTCTGGATTAATCTGCTCACCGCTGCGCTGGGCGTCGTATGCTTTATGCTGCCGGTGCAATACTGGATTGCGGTACTCGGCGTGCATATTCTGATTTCCATCATTCAGGGCGGCAACGGCGCGCTGCAGTGGTCGATGATTACCGACGTCAATAACTATGGCGAATGGAAAACCCAGCGGCGTATAACCGGTATGAACGTCGCGGCAAATATCTTTGTCATTAAGCTGGGCGTGGCGGTCGGCGGGGCGATTCTTGGCTGGGTGCTGGCCTATTACCATTACGCCGCTAACACCGCGGTGCAGCCGGCTTCAGCCGTCCAGGGCGTGGTGCTGCTGTTCACGTTAGTTCCTTCCATTTTTTATGTTCTTACCGCTATCTCTATTAAATTTTATGGCTTAACAGAAAATAGAATGAACGGCATCGTCGATGACTTGAACCACGGAACCTTCGCCGAATCCTGATAATTCAACGCTGTATTAAAAGGGCTATGCAGGTTATTTCCCTGAATAGCCCCGGTGAAAACCTGGATGAAACAAATAATAATGTAATTAGGGACGTTAATAATGAAAGTGAAATATATAGCTCTGGTTATTAGTGGCGTATTCTCCTCTGGTCTTTTGGCCGCGACAAATAATCAATCTGCGGATATTGAAAAACGGTTAGCCCAGCTGGAACAGCGTTTAATGAACGCTGAGCAACGGGCGGCCGATGCGGAAGCGAAGATCCAGACGTTAACCCGGCAGCAGGCCGTCGCGGCGAAAAGCGCGCCAACGGTGAAGGTGCAGTCCGCGGAGCCTGTCGCACCGGGTGCTGAGCCGACGAAACTGACGCTCTCCGGCTACGGCGATATCAAGTTTTATGGCGATGTCGAATTCAACATGGACGGCGCCAGCAGCAGCGGCAGCCTGACCTCGGTAAAAACCACGGCGAATAAAGACTGGGCGCCGGGCAATAACGAACGCTGGGATATTAACGGCCGACTGCTGTTAGGTTTTGACGGCATGCGCAAAATGGATAACGGCAATTTCGCCGGTTTTTCCGTCCAGCCGCTGGCGGACCTGAACGGCAAAATGAACCTTGATGATGCGGTGTTCTTCTTTGGTCAGGAAAAAGACTGGAAGGTGAAGGTTGGGCGCTTTGAGGCTTACGATATGTTCCCGCTGAACCAGGATACGTTCGTGGAATACTCCGGCAACACCGCCAACGATCTTTACAGCGACGGCTACGGCTATATCTACATGATGAAGGAAGGGCGCGGCCGTAGCAGCAGCGGCGGCAACTTCCTGGTCAGCAAAACCTTTGATAACTGGTATTTCGAACTCAATACCCTGCTGGAAGACGGCAGCACGCTGTTCCAGGATAAGCAGTATCACGGGACTGACCTGGAAAATGAGAAAAATGTGGCCTATTTGCGCCCGGTCGTCGCGTGGAACAGCGGGCGCTTCTCCACTGCCATCGCGATGGAAAGCAACGTGGTCAATAACGCCTATGGCTATCACGATGCGAAAGGGCACTGGGTCGATCAGTCCAGCCGTACCGGCTATGGCTATACGATGACGTGGAACGGGCAAAAAACCGATCCGCTGGATGGCGTGGTGACCAATCTTAACCTCGCCTGGATGGACGCCGAGGATGAAACCGACTTCACCGCGGGGGTGAACTCCCTGTGGCGCGGCTTCGAGCTTGGCTATATTTACGCGCATAACAAGATCGACCGCTTTAACACTGCTAATTTTGTCGCTAACTGCGACGATAGCTGCTGGATTGCCGATCCGGGCAAATACGATATCCACACGATTCATGCGTCTTACCTGTTCCCGAACGTCATGAATATGAAGAACTTCAATATCTATCTTGGCGCCTACGCCTCGTGGATTGAATCCAACCCGACCAGCGGCGACGGCCAGGAAGACTCCCGCTATGGCGGTCGTCTACGCTTCAAATATTTCTTCTGATCAATGCAGAGCCCGCATCGTGCGGGCTCTGTTCATTATGTGATTAAGCCTCCCGCGGAGGCATGAGTTAACAGGACAACGCCATGTTTGACAGTAAAGCGGGGACCCCGCTGGAAGGGTTTGCCGAATTTGCCGCCGCCGCTGCCGCCGAAGGCGCGGTGCTGCTGAGAAACGATCGCCAAATGCTGCCGCTCGATCCCGGGCAGCCGGTTTCGTTGTTTGGCCGTACGCAGATTGACTACTATTGCAGCGGCACCGGGTCAGGCGGGGCGGTTAACGTGGTGAGCCGGACAACCTTGCTGCAGGCGATGCGCGCGCGAAACGGGGAGAGGCTGAATGAGCAACTGGCCGGGCTCTATGAACGCTGGATTGCGCAGCATCCCTTTGACAACGGCGGAGGAGCCTGGGCCGCCGAGCCCTGGCATCAGCACGAGATGCCGCTTAGCGACCAGCAGATTCGCCAGGCGCGCGCCGTCTCCAGCCTGGCGGTGATTGTGCTTGGCCGTACCGCGGGGGAGGACCAGGACAACGGCGATGTAGAAGGCGGCTATCGGCTAACCGCCGACGAGATAACTCTGCTGCGCCAGGTCTGCCGCGAGTTTGATGACGTGGCGGTGGTGCTGAATACCGCCGGGCTTATCGATCTCTCATGGGCTGACGATCCTCTGCTGCGTAAACGCGTTCGTGCGCTGCTGTACGTCTGGCACGGGGGCGCCGACGGCGCCCGGGCGGCTGCGTCGCTGCTGTACGGCGATGTAACGCCCTCCGGTAAGCTGGTAGGCAGCATCGTCGCCTCTCTGGATGACCATCCGGCATCGCCCTGCTGGGGAGCACAAGCGCAAAACCTTTATCAGGAAGATATTTACGTCGGCTATCGCTACTTCGAAACCTTTTGTCCCCAGCGCCTGCAGTTTCCTTTCGGGTTTGGTCTCTCATACACCCGCTTCACCCTGTCATCGGCGCGGGCGCAGGCCTTCGGCGATCGGATCAAGGCGACCGTTACCGTGACTAACCGCGGCGACCGCTTTGCCGGCAAAGAAGTGGTGCAAATCTACCTCCAGGCACCGCAGGGATCGCTCGGCAAACCGGCCCGGGCGCTGATGGCCTTCGCTAAAACCCACCTGCTGCGGCCGGGTGAAAGCGAAACCTTAACGCTATCGATCCCGCTGGAGCGTTTTGCGTCTTTGGACGATAGCGGGGCGACAGGTCACCCGCATTGCTACGTGATGGAACCCGGTCTTTACCGCGTGCTGATCGGCAACAGCGTACGCGATCTGCAGCCGTTACCGGTTGACGGAGAGGCGGGGTATTCGCAGAAGACGCTGCGGGTCCTGTCCCGTCACCAGCAGGTACTGGCCCCGACGGTGCCTTTTGTCCGTATTAAACCGGTTGCCGACGGCGACGATGGCCGCTATCAGATCGAATGGGAAGACGTGCCGCGCCGGGAGATTAATCTGCGCTCGAGGATTGAGGCGCGCCTGCCGGAGACGATTACCCTCACCGGCAACCAGGGGCTTACTCTCAGCGACGTTGCTGAAGGGCGCGCCACGATGAACGCCTTTATTGCCCAGTTGTCGGTGGAGGAGCTGGCCTGCCTGGCGCGCGGAGAAGGCATGTGCAGCCATAAAGTCACCCCCGGCGTCGCGTCGGCCTTTGGCGGAGTGGCCGATAGCCTGCTGGAAAAAGGGATCCCGCTGGCATCCACCGCCGATGGGCCTTCCGGCATCCGTATGGATAACGGCGCGAAGGCCACACTGCTCCCCAGCGGGACGCTGCTGGCCTCCAGTTGGGATCCGATCCTCGTTGAGCGCTTATACGTGATGGAGGGAAAAGAGCTGCTGCGCAACGGTATTGACCTGCTGCTGGGGCCGGGGATGAACATCCAGCGCCATCCGCTCAACGGGCGTAATTTCGAATACTTTTCCGAAGACCCGCTGCTTACCGGAATGATGGCGGCGGCGGTGGTTCGCGGCATTCGCAGCGGCGGCGGGATAGCGACCCTCAAGCACTTCGCCTGTAATAATCAGGAATTCGCCAGAGCCAGGGCGGACTCGGTGGTGTCGGAGCGCGCGCTGCGCGAAATCTATCTGAAAGGTTTCGAATACGCGGTGAAAACCGGCGGCGCCAGCGCGGTGATGACCGCCTATAACCCGCTCAACGGCTACCATGCCGCATCCAACTACGATCTCACCACCACCGTACTGCGCGAGGAGTGGGGCTTTCGCGGGATCGTCATGACCGACTGGTGGGCTACGATGAACGACCCCATCGATGGCGGCGCGGCGAGCACCCACAACACCGCGGCGATGATCCGCGCGCAGAACGATCTCTATATGGTGGTCAACAATAACGGCGCGGAGATTAACGCGGCCGGGGATAATACCCTTGCGGCGCTGGCGAAAGGTGAACTGACGCTCGGCGAACTGCAGCGTAGCGCGGCAAACATCCTCCATTTTATGCTGCAGACCCAGGTGTTTAAGCGCGGGGAGAAACCGCGGGC
Source organism: Klebsiella grimontii (assembly GCF_900200035.1). Lineage (GTDB taxonomy): Bacteria > Pseudomonadota > Gammaproteobacteria > Enterobacterales > Enterobacteriaceae > Klebsiella > Klebsiella grimontii. Next base: position 90,369 of record NZ_FZTC01000020.1, on the reverse strand, counting down.
GGATATCGTCCGTCTGGCGGCGGAACCGGGCTGCGCCGCGGACTGCGAGGGAGCGATAAAAATCGCCGAGCAATCGCGTCTGCGCTGCGACGAGGAGCTGGTGCTGAGCGTTGAGCAGGCCGCGCGCTACGATGTTCTGGTCAATGTACACGCCAACGGCGCGCCGCTGGCGCAAACCGCCTGCAATCTGCTGCTCAATGACCAGTTCGTGGCGACCATCCAGACCAACGGCACTCTTGGCCGGGAGAGCGTGCAGAAGCTGTGCCGGATCGAGCTGCAGCCGGGGAAATATCGGGTGGGCTTTGATTTTATCAAACCGGGTCTGGTGGTGGACTGGCTGGAGCTAAGGCACGTTAACGACTGACCGCTGCTGATGTTTGGCCAGAGGAGCGCCTTTTACCGAATGGCCCGACGGGTTGGGTACCCTCGGCGATGTGGGACGGGCGCAGGCGGCAAAGCGGAAACGGACGCCCCATATTGGTGCATTTCGGGCGTCCAACAAACCATAAATAAGCAAAGCGTCTGGTTGTTTTTTATTCAATTGGGCGCGGCGGCGCGATAACGTTACCCCCAGCAGCCGCGCTGCGCTACCTGGCATAATTAATGCTTATCTCTTACCGGGATTACCTCAAAGTGAGTACAACCGGAGGAGACGGCCATGATAAAAATAACGCTTCCTGACGGGCATTATTATGATGAGATGCTTACCGCACAGGGAGAGCAGCGTCAGCACTATAACGCCTGGTGGCAATGGTTTCGCAGTACCGATCAATTCTCTATCCGGCAGAAAAAAGCGCAGGCGGAGCTGCTCTTTCACCGTATCGGCATCACCTTTAACGTTTACGGTGAGGATGAGGGCACCGAACGACTGATCCCATTTGACAGCGTGCCGCGCATTATTCCCGCCGGCGAGTGGCAGCGGATTGACCGCGGCATCCGCCAGCGGGTGAAAGCGCTCAACGCTTTCCTTTACGATATTTACCACGATCAAAACATCCTCCGCGCCGGGCTGATCCCGGCCGAGCAGGTGCTGGCGAACGAACAGTATCAGCCCTGTATGCAGGGGATAAATTTACCCAATAACACCTATGCCCATATCACCGGGGTCGATATGGTGCGCAACAGCGACGGCCAGTATTACGTGCTGGAGGATAATCTGCGCACGCCTTCCGGCGTCTCTTATATGCTGGAAAACCGCAAAATGATGATGCGGCTGTATCCTGAAATGTTCGAACAGCACCACATTGCGCCGGTCGAACGCTACCCCAGCTATCTGCTGCAAACGCTGCGTGAAAGCTCGCTGGTGGACGATCCGTGCGTGGTGGTGATGACGCCCGGACGGTTTAACAGCGCCTATTTTGAACACAGCTTTTTGGCCCAGCAGATGGGCGTTGAGCTGGTGGAAAGCGCGGATCTGTTTATTAAAACCGGGGCGGTGTACATGCGTACCACCGAGGGGCCGCGGCGGGTGGACGTCATTTACCGGCGTATCGACGACGCGTATCTTGACCCGCTGGCCTTCCACGCCGACTCGATGCTGGGCGTTCCGGGGCTGCTGTCGGTGTATCGCGCCGGGGGCGTGGTGCTGGCGAACGCCATCGGCACCGGCGTCGCCGACGATAAATCGATCTACCCCTTCGTGCCGGAGATGATCCGCTTCTATCTGGGCGAGCAGCCGATCCTGAGTAATATCCCCACCTGGCAGTGCCGTAAAGCGGAGGATCTCAGCTACGTGCTGAGCAATCTTGAACTGATGGTGGTGAAGGAGGTTCACGGCGCGGGCGGCTACGGCATGCTGGTCGGTCCGCGCTCGACTAAAGAGGAGCGCGAAGCGTTCCGCCAGCGCCTGCTGGCGAATCCGGCCAACTATATCGCCCAGGACACCCTGGCGCTGTCGACCTGCCCAACCTTTATTGACGAGGGGCTAGCGCCGCGCCATATCGATTTACGTCCCTTCGTGCTCTCCGGCCAGGAGATCCGCCTGGTTCCCGGCGGCCTGACCCGGGTGGCGCTAACCGAAGGCTCGCTGGTGGTGAACTCGTCGCAGGGCGGCGGCACCAAGGATACCTGGGTGATGGAGGATGATGAATCATGTTAAGCCGCACAGCGAGTGAACTCTTCTGGATGGCGCGCTACCTTGAGCGCGCGGAAAGCTATGCCCGGGTGCTGGACGTAACCTGGAAGCTGTCGATGATCCCCCGCCATAGCCAGCAGTCGCGGGATCTAGCCTTGCCGCTCAATCTGTCGCTGACCCATGAGCTGTTTCAGGCGCGCCACGCGCGTTTCACCATGAGCAATCTGCTCAATTTTTTCGCCCTCGACGGCAACAACCCGTACAGCATTTTCAGCTGCGTCGAGATGGCGTGGAACAACGCCCACGCGGTGCGCGGCAGCCTGTCGGCGGAGGTGTGGGAAAGCATCAACGCCACGCGCATTGAGCTGCGAAAACTGCGCCAGCAGGGGATCGGCGAGCTGGGCAATGACGCTTTTTTTGAATGGGTCAAAGAGCGGGTGCATCTGTTTCGCGGGGCAATTCTCGGCACGCTGTTGCGCAATGACGCCCTGAGCTTTATCGGCATCGGGACGCTGATCGAACGGGCGTCCGCCACCGCGCAGCTGCTGTTGATTAAGGATCAGCAGTTGACCAGCGATCCCGACCCGGTACGCGAGTACTATCGGCTGGATACGCTGCTCAACGCGGTCAGCGCCCGCGAGGCCTATAACAGCATCTACCGCCAGCCGGTAAGCCGCGAGACGGTAATGGAACTGCTGATCCTGCGCGACGATGTACCGAGATCGCTAAGAGCGAGCATCTCCGACCTCGTCGGGCAGCTGGAGCAGATTGCCAACGATCGCTCGCACCTGCCGCTGCGCCTGGCGCACCAGCTGAACGTCGACCTGCGTTTCAGCACCCGCGACGATCTGGCGCAGGCCGATTTACAGATCACCCTTAATGCACTGCTGGCGCGGATTAACGCGCTTTCTGACAGCATCAGACAAACCTATCTGGAGGCGTTATGAAACTGGTTATCGATCACCTGACCCGCTACGGCTACGATGAAGAAGTGAAGTTTTCGACCCAGTATCTGCGCCTGACGCCGCGCAGCACCGGTCGCCAGAAGATCACCGCCTGGTCATTGACCTTGCCGGACGGTTCCGCCGTCGCCACCACCGACGCGTGGGGCAACGTGCTGCACGTGCTGACGCTGGATAATCCGCATAAAGAGATAACCATTCGCGCCAGCGGGATCGTCGATATTGCGGAAGAGGGGGACGATATCGGCGCGGAGCCGCAGGAGCTGCTGTCGCCGCTGGTTTTCTTGCGCTGTACGCCGCTTACGCGCGCTGACGGCCCGATCCGCGAATTCGCCCAGCGCTGGTATCAGCCCGAGGCGCAGGAAGAGAGCCTGAACCAGTTAATGGGCGAACTACTGCTGAGAATGCCCTATTCGCCGGGCGCCACGCAGGTGCAGGATTCCGCCGCCGATGCCTTTGCGCGCGCGAAGGGCGTTTGCCAGGATCACACCCACGTGTTTCTCGCCTGCTGCCGGGCGCTGGAGATCCCGGCGCGCTACGTCAGCGGCTACGTCTACAGCGATAATGCCGAGCACGTCGCCATGCACGCGTGGGCCGAAGTGTGGCTCAACGAGCGCTGGCAGTCGTTTGATATCACCAATAACACGCGCAGCCTCAATCAACATTTGCGGCTGGCGACCGGGCTGGACTATCTTGATGCGTGCCCGGTTCGCGGCACCCGCCTCGGCGGCGGGGGAGAAATCATGTTAACTAACGCTGAAGTGCGCGAACATTCGCAGCAGGCGCAGCAGCAATAACGGCAGGAACGAAAAACGATGACCTACTGTGTGGCCATGTGTTTGTCAGATGGACTGGTATTTGCCTCAGACTCCCGCACCAACGCGGGAGTAGACCATATTGCAACGTTTAAAAAACTGCACGTTTTCCATCAGGATGGCGAACGGGTCATGGTGCTGCAGTCGGCGGGCAACCTGGCCACCACGCAAAGCGTGATTAGCCTGCTCAGCGGCCGCATTCGTACCCAGCAGGAGCCCAATCTGATGCAGGTGACCTCGTTATACGACGCGGCGATGCTGATCGGTAAAACCTTGCAGGAGGTGATTCAGCGCGACAGCAGCAATCAGCAGAACTGCGGCAATACCAACTTCAACTGCAACCTGCTGCTCGGCGGGCAGATCGCCGGGGAAACGCACCGGCTGTTTCATATCTACCCGGAAGGCAACTTTATCGAAGCCACGCGCGACACGCCCTATTTCCAGATTGGCGAGAGCAAATACGGCAAGCCGATCATCGACCGGGTGTTGACCATCGATACTCCGCTGGAGCAGGCGATGTGCTGCGCGCTGATCTCGATCGACTCCACCCTGCGCAGTAATCTTTCGGTGGGGCTGCCGCTGGACACGCTGCTGTACCGCAGCGGGAGCCTGAGCAGCGCCGAACAGCATCGGATCACCGAAAGCGATCCCTATTTCAATACCATTCGCAAAGCGTGGTCCGAGGGGCTGCAAAGCACCTTTCTCAAGCTGCCGCCGTTTACGCCGGGCGGCCAGAATCAGGCGGAAAAATAACGCCCCGGGGTCATGCCGGTCATGGTGCGGAAAAAGTAGATAAAAGCGCTATCGCTGGCGAAGTCGAGCGCCTGTGCCGTATCGGTGATGCGCTCCCCGGTTGCCAGCATCTCGACCGCTTTCATTAATCGCCACTGTTGTCGCCACTGCTGGTAGGTCATCCCGGTATCGCGGCGGAACAGGCGGCTGATGGTTTTTTCGCTGGCGCCGCAGCGGGCAGCGAGCGCCCCAAGCGCCGGCGGCAGCGCGTCGCCGCAAACCATCGCCAGCCGTTTATCCTGCGGCAGCGCGAGCATCATCGGCTCCCGGGCCGCGAGGCGAATTTCCGCCTGGCACAGGGTGGCAAGATGCCGCGCCGGTTCGGCTTCCCAGTCGGTATCCCAGGGGCTGGCGCTGATGCGTTCTAATAGCTCGCGCAGCAGCGGCACCACGTTGAGTATCGCCGACTGCGTTGGCAACTGAGGGTAACGCTGCGGCTGAAACCAGACGGAACGATAGTCGACAATGTTTTTCATCTCCGCGCGATGGCGGACTTCGGCGGGGATCCAGGCCGCGCGCCCCGGCGGAAGCAGGCACAGCAGGGCGCCATCGTTAAGAGTCAAACGGACGCATCCCTGACGGGTAAACAGAATCTGCGCCATCTTATGCTGGTGGCTACCGGAATCGTGATCCCCTAACGCCGACTGCACGCCAATCAGGTGAGTTTTTAAGGTATCCGGATCGAATGCCGCATCAGCGTCAAGCCAGGCCATAATGTCTGATTTCCGATATTTAAAGTCATTATGTTTATAATGTTCGAAAAACGGCCTGCCTACAATAGCGCCTCTTGTTTATCAGGAGGTGGATATGTTGGGACGTGCCGCGCGGGTGCTGGTGACCGCGCTACTGATGTTTCCGCAAATAGCGGAAACGATTTATAGCCCGGCGCTGACCGATATCAGCGCCCAATTTTCCGTGAGCGCGCCGCAGGCGGCGCAAACCCTCTCCGTCTACTTTATCGGTTTTGCCGTCGGCGTACTGCTGTGGGGCGGATTCAGCGATCGCTACGGTCGGCGTCCGGCTCTGCTGGCCGGACTGGGCGTTTATGCGATGGGATGTCTGATGGCGCTGTGGGCCGCGGATTTTTCGCTGCTGTTGGCGGCGCGGATAGTGACGGCTATTGGCGCGGCAACCGGCTCCGTAGTGACGCAGACGGTCCTGCGGGACTGCTATAGCGGGCGGCAGCTGGCGGGGATTTTTTCGTTTATCGGCCTGGCGCTGGCGGTGAGTCCGGCCGTCGGGGTCTATATCGGCGGCGGACTGACCGCCATCTGGGGGATGCGCGGCGTCTTCAGCGCGCTGGCGCTTCTGGCCGCCTCGCTCCTGCTGGGCTGCCTGCGGCTGATGCCGGAAACGCGTCCGCAAAATCGCGCTGGGGAGCCGTTTCTTTGCGTGCTGCGGCGGATGGCGGGGGATAAATATATTGCGCTGGCGGCAATACTGGTGGCGGCATTTAACGTCAGCCTGTTCAGCTACTACAGCCTGGCCCCCTTTCTGTTCGCCCGATTCGATCTTGATACCCTGACCTTTGGCTACAGCGGCATGGCGCTTGCCGCCGGTTCGCTGCTCGGCGCGCTGCTTAACCGCGTGCTGCTGCGTCAGCATGTCCCGCTGGGGCGGATACTCGCCATCGCCTGCATTCTGCACTTCGTCGGCGGCGTCGCGGTGTACGTGCTGCGGGAATCGATCTGGTTTGTGGCGCCGGTGGCGCTGGTCACCCTTGCCTGGGCCATGGCGATCCCGCTGGTGCTGGGGTCGGCGCTGAGCGCCTACGGCGACTGTCGGGGCACCGCCGGCGCCTTTTTCGGCCTGTTTTATTATGTGCTGATTGGCGCCGGTCTGCTGGCGGCCGGGTGGGGGCAATCGCTGGGAGCGTCGCTGCTGGTTTGCGCAGGCGTGAGCATTTTTGCCGGGTGGCGCTATATCACCGTGTTCGACAGAGGGTAAGGTCATTTTCTGGCAAAGCTAAGTGATTTAACTTCTTTGTTATTTAACGCGTTATCTCACATCTTCGGGGGACAAAAGATAACGCGAAAAGGTAGCGGCAGGAATGGCAAAAAGCAGGTCGGTCTATCTGCATCCGCAGCAGCGTGAGCGGATTCATCAGTTTTCCCGTAGCTGGTTGTGGCGCAGCGAGCTGCCCACCTGGCTGCTGATCGTTGCCGTCTACGGCGGCTGGTTTGCCTCGCTGGCCTGGTGGCGCGAGCTGGGGATTTTCCCCGCCACGCTGCTGCTCATCTGGTTCACCGCCTGGTATATGTCATTGCAGCATGAGCTTATTCACGGTCACCCCACGTCGCGGCCATGGTTTAATCAGCTGCTGGGGACGCTGCCGCTGGCGGTCTGGTATCCCTACGGGCTGTATCGCGACTCGCACCTGGCGCATCATAATCATCAGCTGCTGACGCAGCCCGTTGACGATCCGGAATCCTACTATTTTACGCCGCAGAGCTGGCGACGTTTTGCCCCCTGGCAGCGCAGCCTTATTCATCTGCGCAATACGTTTCTCGGCAGGCTGCTGGTGGCGCCGCTGCTGGATATTGCCCAGACGCTCGCCAGCGCGCTGGCGGCATTTCGTCACCGGCGGGTGAACGTGATAGCGATGTGGCTGGTTCACGGCCTGCTGCTGGCGGCGCTGTTCGCGTGGATGAATCACCTCGGCTTTTCGCCGCTTTATTTCGTGCTGGCTATCAGCTACCCGGCGCTGGCGTTGACCAAAGTGCGCTCTTTCCTTGAACACCGCGCCGCGGACGATCCGCTGGCCCGTTCGGTGATTAACGAAGCGGGGCTGGTCTGGCGGGTGCTGTTTCTCAATCTCAACTACCATTCAGTGCATCACGATTTGCCGGGCGTGCCGTGGTACGGGCTGCGAAAAATCTATCTGTTTAATCAGGCGGACTACCAGCGGCGCAACGCCGGGTTTGTGGTGCGCGGTTACGGTGAATGGCTACGGCATTTTTTTGCCAGATCGGTGGCGGTGAATGCTCATCCCGGGTTCAACCAGCAGGGTAAGGCGGATAAAGACCATGAGTGAAAGGCTGGCGTTTCCGATGTACGCGGTGAATGACGAGGATACTCAGGCGCTCTGGCGGGCGGTGCGGCAGCTGCTGGCGGCCCGTGGCGTGGTGGATGAGGATACGCTATCATATCAGGTACCTGAGGATCTGCTGATCCACTGGCGCCATCCGGCGCTGCTGCTGAGCCAGACCTGCGGTTATCCGCTGATGACGCGGCTGCCGGCAGCGCAAACGGTGGGCTGTTTTCACTATTCGGCGCCGGGGTGCGAAGGGCGGAACTACCGCAGCCTGCTGGTGGTGCGTGAGACGGAGAGCCGGCAGACGCTGGCGGATTTTCGCGGGCGTCGGGTCGCGTGCAATTCGCCGGATTCCCAGTCCGGCTATAACGTGCTGTTAAAAATGGTCGCGCCGCTGTTGCGCGATGGGCGTTTCTTCTCGGCGGTAGCGTTTAGCGGCAGCCATCGTCAGTCGCTGCGTGAACTTCAGCAGGGGACAGCGGATATCGCCGCCATTGATTGCGTGAGCTGGGCGCTGCTGCAGCGCCATCAGCCGGAGGCGCTGGCGGGGCTGGTGGTGATTGCACATAGCCCGCTCGCCCCGGGTCTGCCGCTGATTACGTCGGCGACGACGTCCGCGGCGACGCTGGGGCTGCTGAGAGAGGCATTGCAGCAGTTGGTGAGCGATGAACGCTACCGGCCGCTTTGCGAAGCGCTGTTTATCTGCGGCTACAGCGATATGCGGCGCGCGGACTATCAGCCGCTGCTGGCGTGGCGTGATGAGGCGGCGGCCAGAGGCGTCGTGCGGCTGTAGGCGGCAATTTTCCCGGGCAAGGCGCGTTGAGCGCCGCCCCCGGGAGCAGAGCGCAGAGTGGCTGAATTTCCCGGAGGCGATGCTTGCGCATCTGTCCGGGCTACCGGCCCTCGGACGGCTGCGAACCCGTAGCCCGGGCAAGGCGCGTTGAGCGCCGCCCCCGGGAGCAGAGCGCAGAGTGGTTGAATTTCCCGGAGGCGATGCTTGCGCATCTGTCCGGGCTACCGGCCCTCAGACGGCTGCGAACCCGTAGCCCCGGTAAGGCGCCAGCCGCCACCGGGGAAATAAGCAGAAGCCGCGCTATGACGCCTGCGATTTGCCATCCCGGCGGGCGAAGCGGTTTTCGACGACCGGCAGGCCCAGCTTCTCGCGCAGCGTGCCGGTCGGATAGCGATCCCGCATCGCGCCGCTGCGCTGCAGAATCGGCACCACCTGCTCAACGAAGCGGTCGAAGTCCCCCGGCAGCAGCGGGAACATCAGGTTATAACCGTCGGCGGCGCCGGCGCGCCAGGTTTCCGTCAGCGCGCTGGCGATCTCCTCGGCGCTGCCGATTAGCAGCCAGCTATCGGAGCTTTGCAACAGCAGCTTGCCCAACGCCAGGATCGTCAATCGCGGATCGTAATCACGAATCAGCCTGAGGGCGGTGCGGATCCCATCAAAGGTCTCTTCCTCCGGCAGCGGCGGCAGCGGTTGGTCGACGGGATAAGCGGATAAATCCATGCGCAGATAGGAAGAGAGCAGGTCGATGGCCATCTGGTCGCTCATTAGCTGCTCGTTAAGACGCTGGCGTTCCTCCTTTTCCGCGTTTGAGTGCACCACCACCGGTAACACGCCGGCGATGATTTTGAAATGCGCCGGATCGCGGCCGTGGCTGCGCAAACGCTGGTTCATCTCTTCGCGGTAGGCCAGCCCCTCAGCGATAGATTTGATAAACACAAAATGCATATCTGACCAGGCGGCGGCGAGATTTTTACCCGCCTCAGACGAGCCGGCCTGCACCAGGACCGGATGCCCCTGCGGCGGGCGAGGGACGTTCAGCGGCCCGCGCACGCGGAAGAACTCGCCCGCGAAATCAAGATGATGCACCTTACTGGAATCGGCAAACAGCCCGCTGGCTTTGTCATAGCGCACCGCGCCGTCTTCCCACGAGTCCCACAGCTGAGTGACCACATCAATAAACTCACCGGCGCGCTGGTAGCGGCTGCCGTGCTGCGGCAGGTGGTCAAGGCCGAAGTTGGCCGCTTCCTCCTCCAGCCATGAGGTCACGATATTCCAGCTGGCCCGCCCGTTGCTGAGAAAATCAAGGGAGGCGAAATAGCGGGCGAGATTATAGGGCTCGTTATAAGAGGTGGACGCCGTGCCCATCAGGCCGATATGTTCCGTTACCGCCGCCAGCGCCGAGAGAAGAGTGATGGGCTCAAGCCGGGCGTTGGCGTAATGGGTTAAGCCGCTGGGCACCGTGTCCCAGATAGCGATATGGTCGGCGACAAAAATGGCGTCGAGCGTCGCGGCCTCCGCTTTACGGGCCAGATCGACATAGTACTTGAGGCTGAAAATTTCCTTCTCCGGCGCCTGCGGGTGACGCCAGGAAAAGCGGTAGTCACCCTGGGGATTGAAGAAGAAAAGGTTCAGGATCATAGGATTATTTGGCATTTTCTCGGCTCATTTGGAGGTGATGCCTTCCCTGGCATGGCGGCGATCAGTTGCCGTTGAGGTGCGTTTTGACCCACTGATCGGCCACCGCTGCCGGATCTTTATGCTGCAGATCTACCTGCTGGTTAAGTTCGATCAGCGCGGCGTTGTTCAGCTTGCCGGAGACCTCATTGAGCACTTCGCTGATTTTCGGCGTCAGGCTGGCTTTGCGCACCAGCGGCACCACGTTCTGGCTTGGCTGTTCATGCTTATCATCCTCCAGGACTACCCAATCCTCTTTTGCGAGGTTGCCCTGAGTGGAGACGACCGTGGCGACGTCGATTTTGCCGGAGTTAAGCGCCAGACGGGTCAGCGGCCCGCCCATATCCAGAGATTTCACCGCCTTAAATTCAAGCCCGTAGACGCGCTTAAGGCCCGGCAGGCCCAGGGCGCGCACCGGGAATTCTGGCGGGCCGCCGATAGTCAGCTGATGGGCCACGGGCTGCAGGTCGGAAAGCTTGCTGAGGTGATATTTTTTTGCCGTTTCCGCGCGCACGGCCCAGGCGGTAATGGACGAGGCCGGGGAGGGAGTGAGCAGCGTAAAGTCCGCCGGCAGCGCTTTGGCTAACTCAGCGCTAACGTCGCTCTGGCTGGTGGCCAGCGTTTTGCCGTCATAATAGTTCAGCAGGGCACCGAGATATTCCGGAACAATATCAATTTCGCCGCTCTGCAGCGCCGGAATAATAATCTCGCGATTGCCGAGATTAAGGCGGGTTTTCACCGCAATATCGTTTTTCTTTAGTGCGCTGGCGTAAATATTGGCAAGGATTGAACTTTCGGTGAAATTCGCTCCGCCAATGGTGACGTTCTGCGCCAGGGCGTTAAAACTTAAGCTTAATAATCCCGCGGTGAATACCGAAAGACGCAAGCGGCGACGATGCGCGGAAATGCCAAATAGCTGCTTCATAATACCTCTTTACCTGCAGGTGGTTTTTTGTTGTTGGGGAATTAATTTACTTGCGTGACCGGCGCCGGGACGATGCGCCGGGAGAGTAATGAAAAAAGCAGTTCGCAGCCGATAGCCAGCAGCGATACCACTAGCGAACCGGCAACAACCTGGGGAATATCGCGCTGGCCAAGTCCGTCGATCAGGAAGCGTCCGAGGCCGCCAAGGCCGGCGTAGGCGGCGACGACGGCGGTCGCGATCAGCTGTACCAGCGCGGTCCGCAGGCCGGCGAGTATCAGCGGCGCGGCGAGCGGTATCCGCAGCTGCCACAGGCTCTGGAGCGGCGTCATGCCCAGCGCTTTTGCCGCATCGCACAGCTGACGGTCGGCATGATAAATGCCAACCCAGGCGTTGGTGAGGATCGGCGGAATCGACATCGCCACCAGCGCGGTAAATACCGGAATATCATTAAAGCCAAACACAATAATGCATAAAAGAATTAAACCTAAAGAGGGAATGGCGCGACCAATATTAAACAGATTAATAATCACAAACGCGCCCTTGCGCCAGTAGCCGAGAATAATCCCCAGCGGCAGCGCAATCGCCGAGGCAACGACTATGCTGATCAGCACATAATAAAGATGTTCACGTAGGCGAAGTAATATTCCCGCATCGCCTGTCCAGTGCTGCGGTTGTAATAACCAGTGAAACGTTGCTTGCAGGATATCCATTAGCGGGCCCACGGCGTTAGCCAATAGCCGACGCGGGCAATCAGCGAATCCAACAGCAGAGATAGCACAACGCTGAGCGCCAGGCTGACCGCGATAGGCGTGACAAAGTTCTGGTTAAACCCGGCTAACAGAAGCTGCCCGAGACCGCCCTGGCCAATTAAGGCGGTGACCGTCACCAGTCCGACGAGCGTCACCGAAGCGATGCGTAACCCGGCGAACAGCGAGGGCAGCAGCAGATGCAGCTCTATATCGACAAAACGAAACCAGCGGGTATAGCCCAGCGCGCGCGCCGACTCCAGCACCGTCGCCGGGAGTTTCTCTATTCCGGCGATAACGTTGCGCAGCAGGATCAGCAGCGAGTAGAGCGTCAGGCCAATAATTGAGGTCATCAGCGACAGTCCGGTAAACGGCAGTAAGAGAATAAACAGCGCCAGAGACGGGATAGTGAACAGGATCCCGCACAGGTAGATCAGCGGCTGGGCGGTCGCGGGCCAGCGCAGCGTCAGGCTAATCAATACGCCGGTGAAGAGGGTGCCGAAAAACAGCGAAACGATCACCAGCTGTACATGCTGCCAGAGCAGTTCACCGATCATGATTTTGTTGTCGAGGATCCACAGCCAGTCAATCATAGCGGCGAAGATCCACGTGGCCTTCCAGCACGTTCTGCAGCAGAGCGTGGGAGATGCTGCCCTGATATTCACCGTCGGCATCGACATGAACCACTACGCCGCCGGGGGCATCCAGCAGCGCGCTGTAGGCAAAGCGCAGCGTGTTGATGGCCGCCAGCGGCGCGTCGACCGGCAGCGTCCGGCGCTTAACCGGATCGAACCAGTTTAGCGGACGCCGTTTTTTGTCCAGCACCAGGCGCAGCGGACTGGCGACCGGCGGATGCGGGCTGGCGATGGGGGAGAGGCTCTCATCAATAAGCGGCACGTCATGGCGCGGGAGCTGTCCGACCTGAATTCTCCCCAGCCGTTGCAGATTCGGTTCGGGGCCGATAAAGCGGCGCACAAAGTCGCTGGCCGGATGCGACAAAATATGGTCAGGCGTAGCGAACTGCGCCAGCTCGCCGCCCTCCTGGAAGATAGCGATTCTATCGCCAAGGCGGATAGCTTCATTGATATCATGGGTCACCAGGACGATCGTTTTGCGCAGGCGCTGTTGCAGCAACAGCAGCTCGTCCTGCAGGCGCTCGCGAACGACCGGGTCGATAGCGGCAAAAGGTTCGTCCATCAGGAGAACAGGCGGATCGGCGGCCAGCGCTCTGGCGATCGCCACGCGCCCCTGCTGGCCGCCGGAAAGCTGGTGCGGATAGCGGGGCAGGACGTTGCGGTCGAGAGACATCAAATCCACTAATTCGTCGATGCGCGCCTGGATATGCTTTTTGCTCCAGCCGAGAAGGCGCGGAACCGTGGCTATATTTTGCGCGACCGTACGATGTGGAAAGAGGGCGGCGCTTTGCATGACAAAGCCAATTTGGCGGCGCACCTGAATAATATCGGCAGCGGCAAGCTTAACGCCCTGAACGTATACGTCGCCGGCATCAGGAACATCCAGCTGATTAATCATCCGCAGTATGGTTGTTTTTCCGCATCCGCTGGGGCCAACGAAAGTGCACAGTTCGCCGCTATTAATCACCAGACTAAGGCCGCGAATAGCCGCATGCGCGCTGCCGGGGTAGGTCTTGCGAATATTATCGAGTTTAATCATAAAGCCGTTGCGCCCTGAATGTTCTTTCATGAAAAGCATGAATAGAGCACAAGCTACAGAGGCGGTGATTAACGAGCAAATATGATATTTGCATTTGCAATGCCGCGATTCGAATTAAAGCGTCGACGTCAATCAGCGTGCGGGAGAGATTCGGTACAGGGGCTGGCGAGTGGGGCGAGTTAAAACCCGCAGGGACTTATCGCATCGATCCGCTCTCCGCTAACCGGATGCATGAAATGCAGTTCGCTGGCGTGCAGCATCAGGCGCGGCGCCTGTTCTGTTCCCGGAAGTAGCAGACCGCCGTACAGGTCGCAGCCCAGAATAGGGTGACCAAGCTGCTGGCAGTGAATACGCAGCTGGTGGGTGCGGCCGGTTTCCGGCGTCAGCTGGACCCGCGTCACCGGCACGCTATCTTGATAACGCAGGCGCTCAACCACCCGATAGCCGGAACGGGCTGGCTTGCCGCGGCGCGGGCAAATCGTCATCAGCGGAAACAGCGCCGGATCTTTGGCTATCGGGGCGTCAATGGTACCTTCATCGTCCGCCAGATGCCCGCACAGCAGCGCGCTGTAGACTTTGCTCACCGCACGCTGGCTGAACTGCTGGCAGAGGGCGGCGTTGATGACCTTGTTGCGCGCAATCACCATCAGCCCGGAGGTGCCGAAATCAAGACGATGCGCCAGAGCGCAGCCGGGAAACTGCTGTACCAGCCGATAATGTACCGAGTCGAGATTGCGCGGATTTTTCCCTGACAGACTGAGCAAGCCTGCGGGTTTATCGATCAGCAGCAGATGCTCATCCTGATAGAGTATGTCGATTTCAGCGTGGCACGGCGGGGCGATAAAGGTATCGATAATCGTAGACATCAGGCTGCGCGAATAAGGAGTGGATGCGGATGATAGCGAATTTTCCGCCGCCAGGCGAATTATGCGCTCACGGCGCTCGTCGACTTAATATGCTGCCAGAAACGCTCGGCGGACTGATTGAGCCGCGCGCCGGAGCGATAGATGTAGGCGCCGATGGGCAGCGACAGGCTCGCATCCATAATCGCCAGGCGGCCTTCTTCAAGCTCGCGCTTGATCGAGTACTGCGGCAGCCAACCCACCCCGTCGCCGTTGAGGATCATGCGTTTTAATAGCTCGCTCATGGAGGATACGAAGGTTAACGAGAAGGTAATCTCCGGCTTGCGGTCGATAACCTGGTTCACCTGGCGACCCATATAGCTGTCGTTGGCGTATTTCATCAGCGGCAGCACCCCGCGGTGCAAATTAAAAAGCGGCCTGCCGTGTTTATCGCAGGGGGAGACGAGATGCAGCGCCGAGTCGAATATTTTGTGATTGATAAACGGATAGTTCATCAGCTCTTCATTATAAAACGACAGGATAAAATCACTCTTGCCTTCTTTCAGATTGAACACGGCGTCGTTGACGTTAATCGATTCAACATGAAAAGTTTTATTCTTTCTGTCGGTATAACCGGCGATAATTTCGGGGAGCAATAAAACGGAAAGCGAAGGCGCCGCGTCGATTCTTATTTTCTGAGTCGTGTTGTTCAGCCCTTTAATTCGGCTGATCTGGAAGTCCATATCGTCGAGCATATTACGCGCATAGCCGATAAAAATCTTTCCGCGGTTGGTGAGCTGGAGCGGGTTCGCCGAGCGGTCGAAGATGCTGAAGCCCAGCGAAGCCTCAAGCGCCTGAATCCGGCGGCTGAACGAGGATTGTGAGATATTCCGGCTTTTTGCCGCCAGCGTAAAGCTTCTGGACTCCTCAAGGGCAATCACATCGTAAAGCCATTTTACTTCCAGATTTGCCAGCACAGACTCTTTCCCCACCCCTGCAATAATAGCTATGCAATTTTAGCATAACGCATAGAAACTATGCAATTAACATAATTATCTACAGGTGTTAACATTT
Organism: Klebsiella grimontii; assembly: GCF_900200035.1. Lineage (GTDB taxonomy): Bacteria > Pseudomonadota > Gammaproteobacteria > Enterobacterales > Enterobacteriaceae > Klebsiella > Klebsiella grimontii. Next base: position 74,964 of record NZ_FZTC01000020.1, on the reverse strand, counting down.
TTTGCAGAGTTAGCTTATGACTTATTCGTGTAAGCGATATGTCTAAAGTACAGGCGAAACCCTACACGAGCACGATTTTAAATCGCCGGCTCTGGTCTGCTCATCCTGTTTATTTAATTACCCGATGGTTTTTTATTAAAATAAATCCATCCGTTTCACTGACAGGTTGAAATAGCCTAATAGCATCTTATCCAGCCAATAGTTTGTCAGGAGTGCCATGTCACGTATTGAATCAGTAAAAGACGCTCTTCTTTCGCTCGGTATTCAGGAGAGCAGCGAGCTGTTTTATAACCCCGATTACGACTTGCTGATTGCGCATGAAACCAGCCCGGAATTAACCGGCGCGGCGCGCGGCGTCATGACCGAGTCCGGGGCGGTTGCCGTGGATACCGGGATCTTTACCGGGCGCTCGCCGCGCGACAAATATATCGTCAGGGACGAGCTGACGCGTGACACCGTCTGGTGGGCCGATTCCGGCCTGGGCCGCAACGATAATAAGCCGCTGAGCAGCGAAATCTGGGCTGACCTGAAGGCGCTGGTCGCCGGGCAGCTGAGCGGCAAGAAACTGTATGTTGTTGATGCCTGGTGCGGCGCCAGCCCGGCGACGCGCCTCGGCGTCCGCTTTGTCACCGAGGTGGCCTGGCAGGCGCACTTTGTGAAAAACATGTTTATTGCGCCGAGCGCCGAGGAACTGGCGGAATTTACGCCGGACTTCGTTGTCCTCAACGGCGCGGGCTGCACCAACGATAAATGGCAAGAGCAGGGGCTTAACTCCGAGAACTTTGTCGCGTTTAACCTCAGCGAAAAAATTCAGCTGATCGGCGGCACCTGGTACGGCGGCGAGATGAAGAAAGGCCTCTTCTCGGTGATGAACTATCTGCTCCCGCAGCAGGGAATTGCCTCGATGCACTGCTCGGCGAACCGCGGCGAAGCGGGCGACGTGGCGCTGTTCTTCGGCCTTTCCGGCACCGGTAAGACCACGCTTTCCACCGATCCGCTGCGTCAGCTGATCGGCGATGACGAGCACGGCTGGGATGATGACGGCGTGTTCAACTTCGAAGGCGGCTGCTATGCCAAGACCATTAATCTTGACCCGCAGGCCGAGCCGGAAATCTATCGCGCGATTCGCCGTAACGCGCTGCTGGAAAACGTGGTGGTCAGAGCCGATGGCAGCGTGGATTACGCCGACGGCCGTAAGACTGAAAATACCCGCGTCTCTTATCCGTTATCGCATATTGAAAACATCGTGAAACCGGTGTCGCGCGCGGGCCATCCGTCGAAGGTGATTTTCCTCGCCGCCGATGCGTTTGGCGTGCTGCCGCCGGTATCACGCCTGACGACCGAGCAGATGCAGTATCACTTCCTGTCCGGTTTCACCTCGAAGCTGGCCGGCACCGAGCGCGGCATTACTCAACCGACGCCGACGTTTTCCGCCTGCTACGGCGCGGCGTTCCTGCTGCTGCACCCGACGCAGTACGCCAGCGTTCTGGCGGCCAAAATGGCGGAGGCCGGCGCCGAGGCCTGGCTGGTTAATACCGGCTGGAACGGCGAAGGCAAGCGCCTTTCGCTGCGCGATACGCGCAATATCATCAGCGCGATTTTAAACGGTACCACCGGCGAGCTGCGTGAAGAAACCGTGCCGGTGTTCGGTCTCGCTATCCCGCAAAGCGTGCCCGGCGTCGACAGCGCGCTGCTTGACCCGCGTAGCGGCTGGCCTTCTGCCGACAAATGGCAGGAGAAGGCCGAGAGCCTGGCGCAGCTGTTTATGGATAACTTTAAGCAATACAGCGATACCGACGCCGGGGCCCGGCTGGCGCTAGCCGGCCCGACGCTGGCCAAATCCGCCGTCACGGCATAAGCTATTTTTTCAGCGACAAGCCCGGGCACCCGCCCGGGTTTTTTTATATCCGCAGCGTTCCTGGGCCAGGAACTTGACTCTGCCTGGTTAGCGATTATAAATAAAGGGATGCGGGGTTAAGTATTGGGGCTAAATAACTTCATGGCACAATTGTCATGAGAATTATCCTGGTAACCCTGCTGCAATGCTCTTCCCGCTACGGGGATATGGATAAATAAAGGAATGACTATGAAACTCTGGAGTAAAACGCTGATCGCTTCTGCCGTATGCTTATTTCTTGCCGGCTGTGATGATTCATCAAAAGTGGATGCCAATCTGGATAAAGCTAAAGACAATGCGCAACAAATTAAAGAGGCGGCGTCCGATAAAGCCGAGGCAATTAAGGATCAAGCCGATAAACACATCGACGCGATAAAAAAACAGGCGGCGGACGAGGCCAACAGCCTCAGCAGCCAGGCCTCCAGCATCAAGGCGGAAGCGGATAAAAAAGCGGAAGCTATTGCCCAGCAGGCGCAAGCTCAGGCCGATGCCGTTAAGCAGGATGCCCGACAGAAAAGCGATCAAATTGTCCAGGAAGCGGGAAAAATTAAAGACAACGCGATTGTTGACGCGAATAACCTTGCCAGCGATGCCGCGAATAAAACCAAAGAGATTAAAGAGAGTATCGCTCCCGCGAAAAGCGCTGACGATGCGGCTGCGGCTCCCCAGCAATAACTCTGTCATTATCACCCCCTTTTACGACATTATCTTCAGACCTCATGTTGGCTGAAGATAATGTTGGTAAAAGAGGCCCGCGAACTATCCCCGGCGCTATCGATGATTCACCCAGACGAGCTTTTCGACCGGGAAACCGAGCTCCCGCGCAATGCCGAGATACTCCTGCCTCACGGATTCCGGGATGGTCGGCGTGCGCGACAGGATCCATAAATAGCCGCGATCGGGGCCGCTGACCAGCGCATATTGATACTGGCTATCCAGCGCAATCACGTTGTAGCCGCCGTAAAACGGGCCAAAAAAGGAGACTTTCAGCGCGGCGGTGGTCGGCGCGCCGGTGAAATACGCTTTACCTTCGCTCTCGCTCCATTTCTGTTTCCGCGGATCGTAACCGCGGTTGAGAACGCTGATACCGCCGTCTTTCCGTTGACCGTAGGTCGCGGTAACCCGCTCCAGACCGCGTTCAAAGCGGTTTTCGAGCCGGGCCACCTCATACCATTTCCCCAGATAACGGCTTGCGTCAAAGTTATTTATCGGCTGGACGCCCTTGGGCGGCGTAGGGGATTTACAGGCGACGAGCGTTAATGCGATAGCAACACCCGTCAGAACAGGCCAAATCTTCATGTGAAGTCCTTTTGTGAACGCGGAGAAAATAAGTATAGCGCAAGCGAGCGGGCCTTTATTCACGCCCCAGGGATGCACATTATATTCAGATAATTCTATAACTTCGAATGTGCTCGCTATTTTCCTCGTCCTGCTTTCGTTAAGGCGATTATCACAAAAAGTTGAATATATTTTAGCGGCCCAGGTGCTAACGTTTGAACGTTATTATTCACAACGGGAAAAGATCGTGAAAAAATTATCCAGTTTGATTCTGTTATCTACAATCTCTGTCGCTCCAGCCGCGTTTAGCGCCCCCGTCGGGACGCTCAGCGTGCATATCCTCAATCAGCAGACGGGGCTGCCTTCGTCGGGTGTGACCGTTACCCTTGAAAAACAGCAGGCGGATAAATGGACGGCGCTCGCGAGCGGCGTCACGGATAACGATGGGCGTATTAAATCGCTGTATCCAGCAGAAGGGGATATGCAGCCGGGGGTTTATAAAGTGACCTTTAAAACCGGCGATGATTTCAGCAAACAGAAGCTGGCGACGTTTTTCCCGGAGATCCCGGTACTGTTTACCGTGACGCGTACCAATGAAAAGCTGCATATTCCGCTGCTGCTCAGCCAGTACGGCTACTCCACCTACAAAGGCAGCTAGGCGCGACGTCTATCCTGAATAAGCAAAAAGCCTGCGCGTAAGCAGGCTTTTATCAGGCGATGGCCGTGCTTAGTGATTCTGCTGGAGGATCCTTAAAAAATCCTCTTTATTGGCAATCAACGACAGCGCTCTGGCGATGACTTCGTCGCTAAAGATCGACGCCACCTCTCTCAGCACATCAATATGCTCACTCTCTTTGGCGATCACGCCAATGGCAATAAACATGACGTTATTTCTGTCCCAGATCACGCCGTCAGGGAACTGATAAATCTCCACCCCCGTTTTGACAATGATGCTGGTGGCTGATTTAGGCAGATGCGGCAGCGTAATGCCGTTACCCAAAAAGGTGGAGACCTGGCGCTCTCTTTCGGCAAGAAACGCCACGCAATCTTCGCTGACGTACCCTCTGGACCTGAAGTCCGCGCCAATCATGGCCAGCACTTCCGCTTTATTTTTCGCCCGGCACGACAGATGGAGATTATCCTGCGTAATAGTATCGATCATAATCCGCTTTCCTTGGTGGCCGTATTGAATCCTGCAGTAGATTTATTTGCCGACAGCTCCTCTTCCAGCTGCTCCAGCGATTTATTCGATGTTTCTGGCAGCGCCGTTATCACAAAGACAATCGCCAGGTAGTTGATCGCGGCAAAAATCAGGAATACCGGACCTAAACCGAGCTTGGCCTGCAATAATGGGAACAGATAGCTGACGATGGCGTTCATCACCCACATGAAAAATACCGATATGCCCATCGACAGTCCGCGAAACTTCAGCGGGAAAAGCTCCGCCAGCACCACCCAGGTGATAAAGCCCATGGTTCCCTGCATAACGCCAACGAACATCGCGCCGAGCAGCCAGATTGCCGTTGCTTTGATGTCACCGACCAGCGTGTAGTCTACGCCGGCAATGATAAGGTGCAGGGTGGCCATCAGCGCGAAACCATAAATAATGATGGTTTTACGTTTAAAACGGTCAACGAGGAATAGCACGCCAAAGAGCATGCCGCCGACGGAGAACACGCCATTGAGTACGTTGCAGATGAGGGAGGTTCTTTCTGAGAAGCCGGCGCTGCTGAGGATCTCAGTACCATAGTACATGATGACGTTGACCCCGGTGGTTTGCTGCAGCGCCGCCCAAATCACGCCGACCAGCAGGAGTTTGAAAATCCACGGCGTCTGAAGAATGGTGATAAAGGCGTTCTGGGAATGCAGCTTTTTGTCCGCCTCGGCCTTAATCAAGGTGGTGATATCGTTGAACTCTTTGGTTGCACGTTCAAGCGGGCGGATTTGTTTTAATATTTCCAGCGCTTCTTCATGACGGTTTTTACTGATTAGCCAGCGCGGGCTTTCCGGCGACCGCAGCATACCGATAAACAGGCAGATGGCGGGGATCGTCTGCACCATCAGCATATAGCGCCAGACGTCCGGTAGATGGCCCCAGAGAATGCCAATAATGGCGTTGATAGCAAAGGCGGCGAGCTGCCCGATAACAATGGCGACTTCGTTTAAGCCGGTCAGCTTACCGCGCATTTCGGTGGGCGCCACTTCAGAAATAAAGGTGGGCGCGGTGACCGAGGCTCCGCCGACGGCATAGCCGAGGATGAAACGTGAAATAAGCAGTACGGTAATGTCCGGCGCCAGCGCGGACATTAAGGCGCCGATGAAAAAGATGAAGGATAAAAAGAGCAGGTACTTTCTTCTGCCAAAGAAATCCGCGAATTTTCCGCCGAAAACGCTACCTAGCGCGGCGCCGATCAGCAACACGCTCATGACCAGACCTTCTGTGGTCGGGGTCAAGGCCATATATTGTTTCAGTGAGGAAAATGCGCCATTAATAACGCCGGTGTCATAACCGAATAACAGGCCACCGAATGTCGCTACTAAGGTTATTTGGTGTAGTCGCTTTCTCTGCTGTAGGTTCAGATTCATAATAAGAGACATTTTTATACCTTTTGTTTTGATTAACGGCACGAGATAAAAATGTGTCATCCCATCCCAACCACGCTCTGTCTTTTCGCTTTATGAAGCCTGGCTGACATAAAATGGTTTTTTGCCCTGAGTGCTCCTATCCAGCGCGATTGCAGCGCGCTAAATAAAACCGGTCAAAGAGGTTTCTTTTTGATGAATGATGAATCATCGGTATACGCGGGGTTTTGTCCTCCGGGATGGGTGAGGTTCAACATGTCCCGGGCAGCGTTGTGGTATGAACGGATGGTATGGCAAGGGCCAACATAAACGGTTCTGATAACTCCTGATCTCACTTCCTTCATTGCATCCTCCGGGGTTTGGATTTCTGCTGCACCATCAAGGTGGTCAGGGTGCGTTTAGTGAGAGGGTATTATTACCGCTGTAACTGAAACAAAAGTGCAAACAGATCACATTTTGAAAGTTTTATTTCGCTTTGTCGTTGTGGCTTATCTGTAACATCTATGTGTCTATAAAGGTTGTTTTTATAATTAACTGATATATAAAGTAATTTTTATGATTGATTACCCCCTTTCACGGCGACATCAGGGAAGTGAATTGTTAAAATTATGATATATATCACATTTGTTAACACACCTGGTTATGGAATTTAAATTTCATTATTGAGTTTATTTTATTTTTTATTCGAAATTTTAAGGGCGCAGCGGTAAGGGAAAAGTTGAACGGATCGCGCCGTCAGCGCGCTTTTTGACGCCGGTTGATGGAGGGTAATGATACTTATGGTCAATACCTGGCGGCGGGCCCTCTCTGAGAAATACCATTGAGAAGCGCCAATTATCATTGTGATACGCACGCTCTCTTTTTGATAATCCTCCCGACGATATCATCCGCTTTTTCTGGTTTAACCTGCCGCTATTTTTAGAGGCGCCTCACATAACTCAGCCTGAAATAACCCTTTATTTATAGGTGGCATAGCCATTGCTTTATTCCGTTATCTTTCTTTGTGAGTGGAGACTGAAAAATATGGATACATTGCTGGTTGGCAGTGAGGTGCCCCGCGTCGATGGGCTCGCCAAGGTGACGGGTAAAGCGGTCTACGGCGATGACATTATTATGAACAATATGCTGTATGGCGTCTGTCGCTACGTGGATATACCTGCCGGGCGCATCGACGCGCTCGACCTGTCGGAGGCGGAAAAAGTGCCCGGCGTCGTGCGTATTGCCACCTGGAACGATATTCCCGGCCAGCGCAAGCTGGGGGCGATCGTTCCCGATCATCCGCCGATTATCGACAAGGAGATCGCCTATCGCGGCGACGTGGTTGCCGTGGTGGCGGCGGAAACCTACGAGGCAGCCTGCATCGCGGTCGATAAAATCAAAATCACCTACACCCCGTGGGAGCCAATTACCTCCCCGGAAGAGGCGATGAAGCCCGGGGCGCGCCTTATTCACAGCGAACTCGATAGCAACATCATTAACCGCCACCATACGGCGAAGGGCGATATCGACGCCGGATTCGCCGCCTCCAGCCATATTTTCGAACGCGAGTATGAGGTGGGTTTCCAGGAGCACGGCTATATTGAGCCGGAATCGATTACCGCCTATCTGGATAATAATGAACAGATCATGACCATCGAGGGGTCGATTCAAAACGCTCACCGCACCCGGGCGGTGATTGCCAAATATCTTGACCTGCCCCAGGCGAAGGTGAACATTAAGCGCTCCGTGCTGGGCGGCTCTTTCGGCGGCAAGGATGACATTATTGATAACGTCTCCTGCCGGGCGGCGCTGCTGGTGCACCTGACCGGGCGGCCGGTAAAGATCTCCTATAACCGCGAACAGTCGATGCGCGAAAGCTACAAGCGCCACCCCTATAAGATGAAATACCGCATTGGCGTGGACGACGATGCGCGTATTCAGGCGATTAAAATCGACATTATCGCCGATGGCGGCAGCTACTGCGGCCAGACGGTGTTTGTCACCTGGCGCAGTTCCGTGCAGGCGGCGGGCCCCTACAATATTCCTAACGTGCGCGTCGATCTGGTGGGCGTTTACACCAACAACAACTACACCTCGGCCTACCGCGGCTACGGCGCGCCGCAGGTCATTTTCGCCAACGAATCGCTGATGGATGACGTGGCGGGCGAACTGGGCCTGTCGCCCGTCGAATTCCGTCTGCGCAACATACTTAAGCAGGGCGACACCAGCATGGCCGGGCAGGTCTTCAGCGAGCATACCGTCTCCGCGCAGGAGGTGCTGGAGAAAACGCTGCTCAAGGCGGAATACGAGGCCAAACGCGAGCACTACAAAAAGCTTAACGCGGAAGGCGGACCGATCCGCTACGGGATTGGCTTCGCGCTGAGCCATCGCGGCTGCTCTCTGGGGGCCGAGGGTCTGGATGCGTCCTCGGCGCTGATTCAGGTGAATGCCGACGCCAGCGTCAACATCTCCACCTCGGTATCGGAGAACGGACAGGGGCTGCAGACCACCATGTCGCTGCTGGCGGCGGAAGCCTTTGGGATTGGGCTCGAGCGGGTGATGTTCAGCGAACCGGCCACGGCGATGATCGCCGACGGCGGCTCAACGGTCGCTTCGCGCGGTACCCTGATGGGCGGACAGGCGATTCTGAGCGCGGCGAACAAAATTAAACAACGCATGGCGGAGGCCGTCAGGGAAACGCTGAAAGCGCAGAGCATCGACGATATCGCCTGGCAAAACGGCAAGGTGTTTAACCGCCGCCGCCCGGAGCTGAGCCTCAGCTTCCAGCAGGTGTGCGATATGACCCGGGCGACCGGGGCCAACCTCTCCGCCTACGGCTGGCACGTGGCGCCGAATATTCACTGGGATGAAGAGAAGGGCTGCGGCAGCCCCTATTTCACCTGGGTGTACGGCTGCCAGCTGGCCGACGTGGCGGTGGATATGCGCACCGGCAAAATCACCGTCAATAACGTCGTCGCCACCCACGATGTCGGTAAAGTCATTAACCCGGTTGGTTTTAGCGGCCAGGTTTACGGCGGCGTGCTGCAGGGGATGATCGGTTACGGCATGCTGGAGGATTTCAACACCGAGCACGGGGTGGTGAAATCGGAAAACTTTGATACCTATCTGCTGCCGACCATCAAGGATATGCCGCACATCGATATCATTGCGGTGGAAAACTACGATAAAGCGGGGCCGATGGGGGCGAAAGTTATCGGCGAACCGGTACTGGAGCTCGGCGCTGCGGCCCTCAACAATGCGGTGAGCTTCGCCATCGGGCGGCCTAACCGGACCCTGCCGCTGACCCTCGAGCAGGTTCGCCTGGGTTACAACCTCAAAAAGCCGGAGCGCCAGAGCGAGCAGATGCTGGAGTCCGGCGATAAGAAACAGGTTCATCGCCTCAATACCCTGTCGCTGAGCGTCCCGCAAACCCTGAAGCAGGCCCTGACGCTGATGGCCGGGAAGGGGGCGATGCCCATCGCCGGCGGTACCGATGTGCTGGTGCAGGCCCGGATGCTGTCCGGCGAGGTGCCGCTTGTCAATATCGCCGGGCTGGCGGAGCTGAAGGAGATCTTTGATGTGGAGGGCGGCGTCTCGATTGGCTCCGGCGTCTGCTTTACCGATCTGGTTAAGCATCCGTTGATTCAGCAGCGCTATCCGCTGCTGGTTACCGCCTGTAAAACCGTCGGCTCCCTGCAGCTGCGCAATCGGGCGACTATCGGCGGCAACATCGTCAACGCCGCTCCTTGCGCGGATTCTATGCCGCCGCTGATTATTTACGAGGCGGAGGTGGAGCTGCGCAGCGCGCGTGGGACGCGCCGGATGCCGGTCAGCGAATTTGTCATCGGCGGCTATCGCACCCTTCTTGAGCCCGATGAGCTGGTTATCCGCTTTATCCTGCCGGCGCCGACCCAGCAGCCGCTGATCAATCGCTATCTGCAGCTTGGCCGGCGCAATGCGTTGAACATTACGCGCCAGAGCTTGACCGGGCAGTTCATGGTCGATAAGGGCGTGGTTCGCCTGTGCCGTCTGGTGGATGGCGCGCTGCTGGCCAAACCGCAGCGGCTGCTTGAGGTTGAGCAGGCGCTCATCGGCCGGACGCTGGACGCCGCCACCATTGACTACGCGGCCGGCGTGCTTCACGCCAGGGTAGAGAAAGCCATCGGGGGACGCTGGTCAGCGCCTTATAAGGTCCCGGTATTTATCGATATGTTCCGGCAGATGCTGCAGGAAGTCATGACAGAGCAGAAAAAATAAGGAGCCATGAACATGAACCATATTGAGCTAAAAGTGAATGGCATCCGCATTGCCCGCGATGTGAAAGACAATGTCCGCCTGATCGATTTTCTCCGTGAGGAGCTGAAGCTAACCGGCACCAAAGAGGGCTGCTCGGTGGGGGAGTGCGGCGCCTGCACCGTGATTATGGACGGCAAATCTGTCTGCTCCTGCCTGCTGCTGGCCGCCCAGTGCAACGGGGCGGAGGTCACCACCGTCGAAGCGCTGCACCACGATCCGGTCGGTAAAAAACTGCAGAACGCCTTTATTCGTCACGGCGGCGTTCAGTGCGGCTTCTGCACGCCCGGCGTGTTGATGAGCGCCAAGGCGCTGCTGGATACCAACCCGAACCCCAGCGACGATGAGCTGAAAGAGGCGCTGGAGGGCAATATCTGCCGCTGTACGGGATATCAGCCGATCATCACCTCGATTAAAGCGGTGCTGAAATCCTGATCGCCGCAAGCGCCGCCGTCGCCAGTCGACGGCGGCGCTTGCGGCTGCAGGAGGAGGATGACAATGAGCAAAAAAGTCGATAAGCAGTGCATTATGCTGGCCGCCGGGCTCTCAAGCCGGATGGGCAAGTGGAAAATGATGCTGCCGTGGGGCAAAGGAACGATTCTGGATAGCGCCCTGGCCAGCGCCCTGGCGTTCTGCGATCGGGTGGTGCTGGTGACGGGGTTTCGCGGTGATGAATTGGCCGCGTGCTATCAGGATCATCCGGGCGTTGAGGTAGTCTTTAACCCGCAATATCAGGACGGCATGTTCTCTTCTGTGCAGTGCGGGGTCAGCCATATTCGCGACTCCCGGTTCTTTCTGGCGCTGGGTGATATGCCGGAGGTGACGCCGGGCGTCTACCGCCGGCTGTGGGACAACCCCGACGCCGAGAGCTGTCTTATTCCCGCCTACGAGCGCGGTAAAGGCCACCCGGTTCTTCTGCCGCAGCGGGCAATCTCGCTGATTCATCGCGCCCCGCAAGGGGCCACCCTACGAGACGTTATCGGTCAGATGGCGGTGCGCGTTATTCCCGTGGCGAGTCAGGGGATTCACTGGGACGTTGATACTCCGCAGCAGTATCTTGAGGTCGCCCGTCGCTGCCGTAAGGATCAGGCCGCTGTCGGTTAGCGTTGGCGAAGGGAATGAGAAGAGACACTATCGCCCCGGGGTGCGCACCGCGGGGCGATATTTTTTACCCTGCGGCGCTGTCGCGCAGACGGGTTTTCAGCTGGTTGTATTGATCAATAACGTACCGTTCGGCGGCTTGCCGATCGGCAATGCGCTCAACGTTAACCGCGCAGTACTTATACTCCGGGGTTTTAGTTATCGGGCTGAGATTCTCGGTGACCAGCTCGTTGCAGGCGCCGATCCACCACTGGTAGGTCATATAGACCGCCCCTTTATTCGGCCTGTCGCTGACCTTCGCCCGGGAAATCACCTTGCCTTTGCGCGAGTTAACCCACACCAGTTCTTCGTCCTCAATGCCGAGCCGTTTGGCGTCGGCGGTGTTGATCTGGATGTATCCCGGTTCGTCCGCCAGTTTGGCCAGCGCCGCGCAGTTGCCGGTCATCGAGCGGCAGGAGTAGTGGCCCACTTCGCGCACCGTGGAGAGCACCAGCGGATACTCGTCGCTCAGCTTATCGATCGGCGCCTGCCATTCACAGGTGAAGAACTGCGCCAGCCCGTTCGGCGTTGAGAAGCGCTCCGCAAACAGATACGAAGTGCCCTGGTCCGCCTCCGACTCGTCGCGGCACGGCCACTGCACGTAGCCCAGCTCTCCCATCTTCTCGTAGGTCGCGCCGAAAAAGTTGGGACACAGCTGGCGGAGCTCATCCCAGATCTGCTGCGTGTTGTCGTACTTCATCGGATAACCCATGCGGGTGGCGATCTCGCCGATGATCTGCCAGTCGGTCTTCAGATCCCACTTCGGCTCTACCGCCTTGAAAAAACGCTGGAAGCCGCGGTCCGCAGCGGTATAGACGCCCTCATGCTCGCCCCACGATGTCGAGGGCAGAATCACATCGGCCGCCGCGGCGGTTTTGGTCATGAAAATATCCTGGACGATAACCAGCTCCAAATCCTCGAAGGCCTGACGTACGGCGGAAAGCTCGGCGTCGGTCTGCAGCGGATCTTCCCCCATGATATACGCCGCCCGCACTTCACCGCGCGCCACGCGGTGCGGCAGCTCGCTGATGCGGTAGCCGGGGTTCTCCGGCAGGCTCTCGACGCCCCAGGCGTTGGCGAACTTCTCCCGGTTTTCCGGGAATTTCACATACTGATAGCCCGGAAAGGTGTCGGGCAGCGCGCCCATGTCGCAGGCCCCCTGGACGTTGTTCTGGCCGCGTACCGGGTTAACGCCGACGTGCGGTTTCCCCAGGTTGCCGGTGAGGATCGCCAGGCTAGTCAGGGAGCGCACCGTTTCGACGCCCTGCCAGAACTGGGTCACCCCCATTCCCCATAGAATCATGGCGTTTCCGGCGGTGGCGTACAGCCGCGCGCATTCGCGAATCTGCCTGGCGCTGATGCCGGTGATGGCTTCCACCGATTCCGGCGTATAGCTTTCGACGATGTTGCGATACGCGTCGAAGCCTTCGGAACGCCCGGCGACGAAGGATTTATCGTACAGATCCTCTTCGATAATGACGTGACCGATGGCGTTGAGCAGCGCAATATTGGAGCCGTTTTTCAGGGCAAGGTGCAGATCGGCAATGCGCGCGGTTTCGATTTTACGCGGATCGCAGACGATAATTTTCGCCCCGTTGCGTTTGGCGTTGAGGATATGATTCGCCACGATAGGGTGCGAATCCGCCGGGTTATAGCCGAAAATAAACACCAGATCGGTATTATCGATCTCGGTGATGGCATTACTCATCGCGCCGTTGCCGACCGACTGGTGCAGACCTGCAACCGAAGGGCCGTGTCAGACGCGAGCGCAGCAGTCGACGTTATTGGTACCAATAACGGCGCGCGCGAATTTTTGCATGATGTAGTTGGTTTCATTGCCGGTGGCGCGCGAAGATCCGGTGGTCTGAATCGCGTCCGGCCCATACTTCTCTTTAATGGCGCTCAGACGGGTGGCGACGTAATCGAGCGCCTCATGCCAGGAGACGGATTCTAGCCTGCCGCCGCGCTGGCGGCGGATCATCGGGGTTTTCAGGCGCGGCGTGAGGATCTGGGTATCGTTAATAAAATCCCAGCCGTAGTAGCCCTTCAGGCACAGGGTGCCCTGATTGTTTTTTCCCATCGCGGCGTCGGCGCGGGTAATGTTTCCCTCCTCTACCGTGAGCTGCATTTTGCAGCCGGAGGCGCAGTAGGGGCAGACGGTCGTTATTCTCTTCATAGCAAGGGTCCTTAACCTTAGAACAGCAGGGCAAAACTAAAGCGGCCGTTCAGGCCCTGGGCGATCCCCTGCTGCACGACGGGGATCGCCAGCAGCAGCAGGGTTAGCAATGCGAACAGGAGTCTGGTGAGCATCATTACCCCTCCTGGGCTTCTTCCGGCTGTCTCTCCTTTTGAACTTTGCGCAGCAGGAGCCACATTCTGACGGTTCTGACGGCCATGTTGCGCGCCGCCGAGCTTGGCGGGGCCGGATCGGGGACCGGCGTTTCGTGGTTAACGCGCAAAGGTACGCTGCCGTTGAGGGTGAGGTTGGCGACGATAGCCGTCAGGGTACCGATCGTAATCCCGCTGTGCAGAAACAGCTGAACCATCGGCGGAAACTGGGTGAATAAGTTGGGCACCAGCACCGGCATCATGCCGAGGCCGAGCGTTAATGCCACCACCATACCGTTATTATTGTTGCGGTAGTTGACCTGCCCCAGGGTACGGATACCGGACACCGCCACCATACCGAACATGACGATGCCCGCGCCGCCGAGGATCGGTTTCGGTATCAGCACCACCAGCGCCGCCATCCTTGAGAACACGCCCATCAGAATCAGAATGATGCCGGAGACCGACACCACAAAACGGCTGCGCACCCCGGTTAAACCGATCAGGCCGACGTTCTGCGCGAACGCGGCGTAGGGAAACAGATTGAAGAAGCCGCAAATAGTGGTCGCGATACCGCAGGTGTTAAGGCCGTTGCGCAGCATCTTCGCGTCCACCTTTTTCCCGACGATATCCCCGGTCGCCATCATCGAGGACATGGTTTCCACCATTACCACCACCATCACCATCGACAGCAGGGCGACGGGAATAATGTGAAACTCAGGTTTGGCGAAGGGCATCAGGGTCGGTAGATGGAGCCAGGGGGTGGCGTGGACGAGGCTAAAGTCGAGAGGCTTAAAGCAGCTCCAGAGTACGGTGCCGATGATAAGACCGATCAGCACCGACGTGTTTTTCACGACGCCGGAGGCAAAGGTGTAAATATTGAGAATAATCACCAGCGTAATCGCCGCCATCAGCAGCGAGAAGGGGGCGCCAAAGCCGCTCATTTCGCTGCTGCCGCCGCCAATCCATCCGCCTGCGACCGGCATAATTGACATGCCGATAAGCGTGACGATGCTGCCCATCACCACCTTGGGAAAGAAGCGGATGAGCTTACTAATCCACGGCGCGCAGCAGAGGATGAATATACCGGACACGATCACCGCCCCGGAAATACCGCCGATCCCGTACTCCTTACCGATCAGCACCATCGGGATTAGCGCCGCGAAGGTGCAGCCCTGGATAAGCGGCAGCCGACAGCCGAGCCACTTACCGACCCCCAGCGACTGCACGATGGTGGCCGCGCCGCAGATAAACAGGTCGGCGCTGATGAGTAAAATAATGTGTTCCGGCGGGAGCCCTACCGCGTTGCCCACCACCAGCGGAACCGCGACGGCGCCGGCGTACATCACCAGCACGTGCTGTAGCCCATAAAGAATCATTTGCGTAACGGGTAAAACTTCATCGACCGGCGCGGTCGAGCTCCCGTTTCGTGAGGCGGAATTGGCGATATCTTTCATGAAGTTGTTATCTCCTGTACGACTTCACTCTGTATAAGCGAGGACAAAGTTGAAGTTACGATTCGAAGGCCGCTGCCTCCCTGAGCCGATACGTTCATCAGCGTGTTGCGCGCACAATGAGGGATATGCGTAAGCTGTGCCAAAAATAAGCGCTGAGGGAATTGATGGGGAATTGTGTGAAATAACTCACGCGAAAAGGGCGGAATATCTTCCAGTCTGAAATTTCCTGCAAGACGCCCCGCGATAAATAAACGCGCGCTATCACATTGAGATAGGCAGAATCTCATTTTGGTATCGCGATCGATACGGTGAATTATCAACATGATTAAACCCGGGTGAAGGAAAACATCATCGCTCCGCGGCAGGGGATATTTATCGAGTCGCTAAGCGGGAATAAAGCCGTTTTTTTGAGGCTGCTCGCAAAAATGAGCGGCATATTAATCGCTTTTAAAAAAGCGTCTGATTATTGCATTGCTCCCCGGTGAGTCCTGGAATAATAAAGGGAAGCAAATGAATAAATTTATCGTTGCCGATTCTGCAAACTGTATTGGCTGCCACGCCTGTGAAGTGGCCTGCGTCACCTCTCATCGCCAGGACAGCTGGCCCCAGCAGCGCAGCGACTTTCTTCCGCGCATCCGCGTGTTCTTCAACCGCAAGGCCAGCAGCGCGACGACCTGCCGCCACTGCAACGACGCCCCCTGCGTCGGCTCGTGCCCGACTCAGGCGCTGAGCGTGGCTAACGACAGCGTTCAGTTTACCGAGGCGCTGTGCATCGGCTGTAAAAACTGCGTCATCGCCTGTCCTTTTGGCGCCATTGAGATGGTGGCCAACGATGACGACGCGCCGCAGCTGGCGCAGAAGTGCGATCTTTGCCGTCAGCACCCGTCCGGCCAGCAGGCCTGCGTAGCCAGCTGTCCAACCCAGGCGCTGCGCCTGATGGATGAAGCCGCCGTTAACCAGCTGCGCACCGCGCGGCAGATCCGCTCCGCGCTGGAAAGACCGCTGGAGGGCGTTCGCGGTGCGAGACGTAATGCGATACTCAATAAACCTCCGCGCGTTGGGGCGAAAAAAGTGCCCGCCGATGACCGCCTGCGGCATTTCGGCGAAATCTATCAGCCGCTGAGCGAGCGCGATGCGGAATATGAGAGCGAACGCTGCCTCTACTGCGCACAGAAGGCGTGGTGCAACTGGATCTGTCCGCTGCATAACCACATTCCCGATTTCATCCGCCTGGTGAACGAAGGCAAGATTATCGAGGCGGCGGAACTGTGCCATCAAAGCAGTTCCCTGCCGGAGATTTGCGGCCGCGTCTGTCCGCAGGACAGGCTGTGCGAAGGGGCCTGCACCTTAAAGAACGAGGGCGGCTCGGTCGCCATTGGCAATCTTGAGCGCTATATCACCGATACCGCGCTGGCGATGGGCTGGCGACCGACCATCGACAACGTGGCCCCGCGCCCGGAGCGGGTGGCGGTGATTGGCGCCGGGCCCGCCGGACTGGGCTGCGCCGATATTCTGGTGCGCGCGGGCGTGCACGTTGACGTCTTCGATCGCCATCCGGAAATCGGCGGCCTGCTGACCTTCGGTATTCCGCCGTTCAAGCTGGATAAAAACGTGCTTGAGAGGCGGCGCGACGTTTTTAGCGCCATGGGCGTCAATTTTCATCTCAACCAGGAGGTGGGACGCGACGTGGCTTTTGCCGATCTGCTGAAAAACTATGACGCCGTTTTCCTCGGCGTGGGCACCTACGGTCTGATGGCCGCCGGTCTGGAGGGAGAGAACGCCCCCGGCGTGATTCAGGCGCTGCCGTTTCTGATTGCCAGCACCCGCGAGGTGATGGGGCTCGAAGAGAGCGCCGAGTATCCGCTGACCGACATCAAGGGGAAACGCGTGGTGGTGCTTGGCGGAGGCGATACGGCGATGGACTGCCTGCGCACCGCCGTTCGTCGCGGGGCCGAGAGCGTAACCTGCGCCTACCGTCGCGATGAGCTAAGCATGCCCGGGTCGAAAAAAGAGGTGGTGAACGCGCGGGAAGAGGGGGTGAAATTTGAGTTTAACGTGCAGCCGCAGCGCATTCAGCTCAACCGTAAGGGGCAGGTCTGCGCGGTGGAGATGATCCGCACGAAGATGGGCGATCCGGGCCCGGACGGCCGCCGCCGGCCGCAGCCGATCCCGGACTCCGGGTTTGAACTTAAAGCCGATGTGCTCATTATGGCGTTTGGCTTTCAGGCTCACGAGATGCCGTGGCTGCGCGGCCACGGCATTAAGCTGGACCGCTGGGGGCAGATAGTCACCGGCGGCAAAGGGCGCGGAACGACGCAAACCAGCCATGACAAAATCTTTGCCGGCGGCGACGCCGTGACCGGCGCGGACCTGGTGGTCACCGCCATGGTCGCCGGGCGGCAGGCGGCCAGCGAGATGTTGGCGCAATTCACGGCCCGGGAGGAGATATGACCCGTTTTATCGTTGCCAGTTCGCAGGCCTGCATCGGCTGCCGGACCTGTGAGGTAGCCTGTGCGCTGGAACACGTGGCGCCGGGGGCGGAGTTTCACCCCCGCCTGAAGGTGATGCGCCTCGACGATCTTAGCGTACCGGTGATGTGTCATCAGTGCGAGAACGCGCCCTGCGTGGGCGCCTGCCCGACCGGGGCGCTGAGCATGGGGGCGGAGAAGGTGGAAGCCGACGGCGGGCGCTGCATTGGCTGCCAGAGCTGCGCGATCGCCTGCCCGTTTGGGGCGATTGCCATCGAGGTGGCGGCCGGCCTGACGCCGGTTATCGTTAAGTGCGATCTTTGCGGCGCCCGGGAGCGCGGCCCCGCCTGCGTTGACGTCTGCCCGACGGCGGCGCTGATTATCATGACCGAAGAGCAGCTCAGCGCGCTGCAAAAGCAGCGCAATATCGCCACCGCCG
Source organism: Klebsiella grimontii (assembly GCF_900200035.1). Classification (GTDB taxonomy): domain Bacteria; phylum Pseudomonadota; class Gammaproteobacteria; order Enterobacterales; family Enterobacteriaceae; genus Klebsiella; species Klebsiella grimontii. Next base: position 57,102 of record NZ_FZTC01000020.1, on the reverse strand, counting down.
CGCTGCTGTCGCTGTAAACGTTGCGCCCGGCGGCGCGGAAGCCCCCGGGCAATTTCACACGCCCGCGTTCTGTCAGCAAAAAAAACCGGCTTGCCAGGCCGGTTTAGCGTTTTTACGCGGGCTACGCGGGGAGCGCGTCCATTCGCGCCCACATTTTTTTCGCCACTTTCTGCGCTTCGCGGAATATCGGCTCGCAGTCGAATCTGAACTGGCGATCCTCGTAGATCATCACGCCGTTCACCATGACGCTGCGCACGCTGTTTGACCCCAGGCCGAAAGCGATATGCCCGGCGATGTTTTCCGCGATAAGCGGCGTCGGCGCCATATAGTCGCAAAGGGTGAGGTCCGCTTTATAGCCCGCCTCAAGGCGGCCAAAGCGGGCGTTGAAGTTGCGATTCAACAGTTCATTGCCGTTGCTCAGCGCCTTCGCGAAGCTGTCCGGCCACAGCGGCCCGCCGGCGTCGCGGTGTTTAAAGAAGGCAAACTTCATCTCCTCGAACATATCGGAACCGATGCCGTCGGTACCGAGCGCCAGATTGCGGATCTGCGGCAGGCGGTGGTTGTAGCCGACGTGGTTGTTCATATTGGAGCGCGCGTTGTGCACCAGGAAACCGTCCTGCGCATTGAGCAGCTCCACGTCAGCATCGGAGATGTACAGACCGTGAGCAATCAGCGTTTTACTGTTGATAAGGCCGAACTCCGCCAGCCGCGCCAGCAGATCCTTGCCGTAAAGGTGATGGCTGTGAGAGACATCGTAGCGGTCTTCCGCCGCGTGGATATGCAGGCCGCGGCCGGTGGCTTTTAGCGCTTCGCCCAGCATCGCCAGACCTTCATCCGGCACGGTGAACGGCGCATGGGCGCCGATATGGGCCTCGACCAGATAAGGCTGGTCTCCCTTCTCGCGGGCGGCGTCGATCTCTCTGGCGAAACGAATGTTCTCCTCAACGCTGTCGCGCAGCTCGCGGCTGCCAAAGTTGCGGTCGGTGGTTTCGAAGCAGGTCATCCCGCGCAGCCCGATTTTGAGGAAGGCGTTGCGCAGCTGGCTCAGGGAGCCCGTGATATAGTGGGGCGACGCATGGTGATCGATAACCGCCGTGCAGCCGCTACGTACGGCCTCCATAGCGCAGATCAGCCCGCTGTAGTAGAGCGACTCTTCGTCCAGCGCCCGGTCAAGGCGCCACCACAGGTTTTTCAGCGTGGAGATAAAGTCCGGACTGGGGGCGATATTGGCCTGAATCCCCCGGGAAAGGCCGGAATAAAAGTGATTGTGCGAGCAGACCATGCCGGGCATCACCAGCTGCCCGCGCATCTCTTTCACCTGCGCCTGCGGATAGCGCTGGCACAGGCCGGGGCCGACAGCGAGAATTTTATCATTCTCAATGGCGATATCGACGTTCTCCCACACTTTCGCCGGATAGATCTGCGCGGCGGTGGCATTTTTCAGGATCAGGATACTCATACTTCAACGCCTCCCAGAAGATAGCTTTGGTGCTGATGAATATGGCTTATGATGCGGCACATGGCATCCAACTGAGCCGGTACCTCGTTAAACTGGCCGCGGTCGTTTATTTCCAGCTGCCACGTCTGGTCGTCCTGACGCACTTTGACGCTGGCGCCCGCGACGAAGAAGCCCGGATTGGTGCTGTTGACAAAATCCTGCTCCAGGCTGAACACGGTGATTTTGTCTTTATACGGTTTTCCCTGCCACGGGCAGAACTGAGCGCAGTTGCCGCATTCGTTGCAATAAGCGTCCAGATGCAGGGTCTGGAAGCGATTCTGGAAGCCCGGGACGGCCACGGAAATATTGGCGCGGTTCGGACAGACGTCGACGCACTTGCTGCACACGTAGTTACACTCCAGGCAGCGGCTGGCTTCCTGCTCGACAAAAGCCTCGCGCTGGTTTTTATCCACCAGGGTGACGGCGATGGCGCCTTTGCGCTGGTACACCTTCGCCGGATCGACATTGTTCCAGACTTTGTTTCCGTAGCGGCTGGCGATATTTTCCCGGGCCAGAATCACGTCCGTGGCCCGTCGCGCGTTGCCGATAGCGGAGACGATAGATGAGGGGCCGCGCTGAACGTCGCCGATCAGGAAGACGTTCGGCTTGCTGGTCTCGCCATCGGCGTTGACCACCGGCCAGCCCTGCGGGTCGAGCGGGATCCCCATTGCCGACAGCGCTTCGCCGTCCTGCTGCTCGCCGATGGCGGTAATCAGGGAGTCGACTTTCAGCGTGCGAAGTTCATCGGTTTCTACCGGACGGCGGCGGCCTTTCTCATCCGGCTCGCCCAGCTTCATGACGCGTACGACGAGCGTTCCGTCGGCGTTAAACTGTTCCGGGTTACATAGCCACTCGAAGCCGACGCCGTCGAGCAGCGCCTCATCGTACTCTTCGCGCCAGGCGGGCATCTCCTGCTGAGAACGGCGATAGACGATGGTCGCGCTCTGCACGCCCGGTACGCGCAGCGCCGCGCGGGCGCAGTCCATCGCGGTATTGCCGGCGCCGACCACGGCCACATGTTTGCCCAGATTCAGCTCGGCGCCGCGGTTAAACTGGCGCAGGAACTGCAGCGACTTATGCACGTTCTGGTTGTCGCCGCCCAGCTTCACGCCGCTGTTTTTATCGGTACCGGTGCCGACCAGCACGTAACGAAAACCTTTCGCCTGCAGCTTTTCCACGCTCAGATGCGGATCGCAACCGTATTCAATTTTGACGCCGTGGGCGACGACAAAATCAATATCGTGCTGGATAAGTTCCCCGGGAATGCGGAACTGCGGAATGATATTCTGCACCACGCCCCCGGCGTTGGCTTCACGTTCAAAAACCGTGACCGGATGCCCGGCGCGGGCGAGGAAGTAGCCGGCGGCGAGACCGGCAGGGCCTGCGCCGATCACCGCTACCGGGTGCCGGGAGCCGGATCCCGCGGGCTTATGCCAGCGGCTACGGTACGCGTCCCAGCCTTTCTCCAGCGCCACTTTTTTCAGTTCGCGGATGTTGAGCGCGCTGTCGTAATCCAGCCGCGTACAGTTGTACTGGCACTGGTGATCGCAGATATGGCCGGTGATGGCCGGTAAAGCGTTGCGCTGATAGATCAGCTCCAGCGCGTCGGCGTAGCGATGCTCGCCCAGCAGGCGGATATACTCCGGAATATCCTGCTTGATGGCGCAGGCCGTCACGCAGGGGGCGACGTAGCAGTCCAGCAGCGGCAGCGGCTCGCCGGTATCAATGCGCTCTTCCGGCTTCCACTGTTTCTGGGTGTAGTCCATGCTCACCGCTTTTTCCGCCAGCGCGTTGAGGCGCTCGACATCGATCTGCGTCATGTTCCAGCCGTCGGCTTTCTCCAGCTCGCGCATGCACTCGCTCAGGCGCAGATATCCTCCCGGCTTCAGCAGGTCGGTGGCCATGGTGATAGGGCGAATACCGGTGTCGAAAATCTCGCGAATGTTGAGCTGGCTGGCGCCGCCGGAGTAGGAGATCGGCAGCTTGCCGTCAAACGCCCGCGAGAGCAGGGCGGCCACGTTGATAGAGAGCGGGAACAGCGCGCGCCCGGACATATACATTTCATCCCCGGGCAGCGCCCCCTTGTTGTTGACGGTGCCGAGGGTGTTGGTCAGCTTGACGCCAAAGCCGAGGCTGCGCTCCTTCGCCAGCGCCATCAGGCGCGTCAGCATCTCCAGCGCCCGGTCGATCTTAAGGTCGTGGTCAAACGACGCTTCGCTAAGGCCGATATAGCCGAAGCCGCAGGCGTCGAGGATCTGGCGCACGCGCGGATAGCCGAGCAGGGTCGGATTGAGCTTCACAAAGGTATTGAGATTTTTCTCGGTCAGCATATAGCGGCAGATGGCTTCGATCTCATCCGGCGGGCAGCCGTGCATCGTCGAGAGGGTGACGCCCTGGACCAGCCTGGCCGGTACGCGCTGCGCCAGGTTGTCCAGCCCGTCTTTGCGCGCGCATGTTGGCAGGCTGTCAATAAAGGGTTTATTTTGCAGCCAGCGGTTCAGCGTGTCGCGGTACTGGGCGAATTTAGGATGCGCGGAGGCGTCCATCATGTTGTCGATAAATTCCTGCATCGGCGGCTGCTTAATACCGTCAAGGTTGTAGCCGACGCTCATATTGAAAATAAACGACTTGCTCTCTTTGTTCGTCGCCAGCGGAAAGACCTGCTCCAGCAGATGCAGGGCGAACCAGGCTTTCAGGTACTCATCCCAGGCTTTTTTCAGGGTAAATTCAGTGGACCATTCGGTATTGAAGCACTCATCTTCCGCATCGATACAGGGCTTTTCCAGCTCCAGGCGGTCAAGGATCTGAACGGTTTTCAGCTCTATAAACCGCCCGCCGGTTAGCCAGGCGGTAATAATGTTCTGCGCCAGCTGGGTGTGCGGCCCGGCAGCCGGGCCGAGAGGCGTGGCGCAGCTTTCGCCGAATACGCCGATCGAACGCTGCGCCTGCGGCGAATAAAACTGCTGTTCAGGAATGCCAAAAATAGATCGCTGACTCTGATACTCATCGAAAATGCGCGTTAATAGCTCCTCAAACGGCACGGGACGCATTATATCTCCCATAACCCACTCCTTAGATATCATTGTAAGATCGACATTGCCGGTGGTCATCATCCCGACGGATAACGGAAGAGGAGCAACAATCACACCAGTTATTCAAACCGCGGCGGCGGAATAATTAATTTGTGAACCAGGTCGAAACTCAACGCCGCGGCGTGAATAATTTCATCGTTGGGGAATGAGAACTCAAATCAATACGTTTTTTGAGCGGGTGAGATTTCTCAAAATCAGATCGCAAATATCAGAATGATAATTTACCCGGGCCGCCCGGCGGCGTTTTCAGCGGGCGGCGGAAATTTGGCTCGGCGGTTGACGGAATAATCGGCGCGATAGCCTAATTTCAACGTCGCCAGGGCTAAAAAAATGACCTGATTCACAATTCGCGATAAAAAACGGCGGGGCAGTATAAATATTGCATAGCCATAATCGGTCGCTGCGACGGTATTTTCAACGGAGGGTGAGCTCTCAAACTGAGAAGCCGGGCAATATCGCAGACAATCCCCAAAACCGTAAAAGAAATTGCCTTTGAGGTTGGTATGAATATTTTCGCAGAAGCAGCACGGCTTGAAGAACAGAACCGCCCCTTTGCCCTCGCGCAGATTGTTGAAAGCCGGGGCTCCACCCCCCGACACGCCGCTCAGATGCTGATCCGAGAGGACGGTTCGATTGTGGGGACCATTGGCGGCGGGATGGTAGAGCGTAAAGTTATCGATGCGGCGCAGGCGGCGCTGCGCGAGCGGGAATCGCGAATGTTTCACGGCCGTATGGCGCGCACCGGCAGCGACGCCGTGGGCTCCGACTGCGGCGGCGCGATGTCGGTATACATCAGCGTTCACGGCCTGCGCCCGCGCCTGCTGCTGGTCGGCGCCGGGCACGTTAACCGCGCGGTTGCCCACGCCGCGGCGCTGCTGGATTTTGATATCTGCGTCGGCGATACCTATGCCGCAAGCCTCTGTCCCGACGCTTTCCCCGCTTCGGCGCGGCTGGCGCACGCCGCCAGCTTCACGGACGTGGTGGAGGCGATGGCGGTACGGCCGCAGGATTTCGTGCTGATTGCCACCAACAACCAGGATTGGGAGGCGCTGGACAGGCTGATAACCCAGCCGGTCGCCTGGCTGGGGCTGCTGGCCAGTCGGCGGAAAGTGCAGGCCTTTGTACGCCAGCTGCGGGAGAACGGCGTGCCGGAGGCGGATATCAGCCGCCTGCGGGCGCCGATTGGCTACGACATCGGCGCCGAGACGCCAAACGAGATCGCTATCAGCGTACTGGCGGAAATCCTGCAGGTGAAAAACGGCGCGCCGGGGGGGCTGATGAACCAGGTGAAACAGGCGGGCCAGCAGGAATATGCCGTGGAGGCGGTGGAAATCTGAGGTCCTGCCAGGGGAAATGTTGCCGGGAGGCGCCCGGCAACGCGTGGCTTACTGGCTAATGATGGTGCCGGTTTTCCCTTCGATACCCTCTTTGGCTTTGCTTAACATGGTGATCAGCGCCTGGCGTCCCGGCCGGGAGCGGGCGAAGGCGGCGGCGGCTTCCACTTTCGGCAGCATCGAGCCTTTGGCAAAGTGTCCCTCTGCGATAAAACGTTCGGCATCGCGCAGGGAGAGGTTATCCAGCCACTGTTCGCCAGGTTTACCGAAGTTGATCGCCACCTTTTCCACGGCGGTGAGAATGATCAGCAGGTCGGCGTCGATCGTCTCCGCCAGCTTCGCGCTGGCCCAGTCCTTGTCGATGACCGCGCTGGCGCCGCGCAGATGGTTACCCTCGCGAATCACTGGAATGCCGCCGCCGCCGACGGTGATCACCACGTGGCAGTCATCCATCAGCGCTTTTACCGTTTGTTTCTCGATAATATCGACCGGCTTAGGCGATGCCACGACGCGACGGTAGCCGCGCCCGGCATCCTCTTTCATGATGTGGCCGTTTTGGCTCAGCTTTTCGGCCTCTTCTTTGCTGAAGAACGAGCCGATGGGCTTGGTCGGATTAAGAAAAGCTTCATCGTTAGCGTCCACTTCCACCTGGGTTATCAGGGTCGCCACTGGAATATCCAGCTGGCGCGACAGCAGCTCTTCGCGAATCGCGTTCTGCAGGTCGTAGCCGATGTAGCCCTGGCTCAACGCCACGCAGACCGACATCGGCAGCATGGGCGTGTGGGCCTCGGTCTTGGCCGCGGCTTCAAAGGCCTGGTTGATCATGCCCACCTGCGGGCCGTTACCGTGAGTCACTACCACCTGATGGCCAAGGGCGATAAGATCGACGATCGTCCGCGCGGTGTGCCGTACGGCCTGCATCTGTCCGGCGAGATCGTCGCCCAGCGCATTCCCGCCGAGAGCGAGAACAATTTTTTTACTCATAGCATCCTCTCATTACGTTTCTGTTCCGCTGACGGCCAGGTGAGCGGTGGAAAAGGGTTGTCGGCGTAAAAAACGGCCCTGCCCGGCGGTGCCGCTAAAGGTGCCGTTATCAAAAATCACCCTGCCGTGGGAGAGCGTCTGGCGAATCGCGCCCTGGCAGATCAAGCCCTCATAGGGTGAATAGTCAGCGTTGTCGTGCAGCATGTCGTGGCGAATGGTGGTGGTGCGTTTGGGGTCGATGATCACCACGTCGCCATCGGCGCCGGGCGCCAGCAAGCCCTTCTGCGGCCACAGGCCAAACAGCTTCGCCGGATTGGCGCTGGTGAGCGCCACAAAGCGCTCGGGGGTGATGCGCCCGCTCATGACCCCATGCGAGAACAGCAGCAGCAGGCGGTTTTCCACTCCCGGCAGACCGTTCGGGCAGCGGCTAAAGTCGCCGCCGGAGATCTGCCTGCGCTGCTGTGCTGAGAACGCGCAGTGGTCGGTGGCGACCGTGTCAATGTCGCCATTGCTGATACCACTCCATAGCGCATCGTTGTTGCTGGCGTTGCGCAGAGGAGGGCTGAGCAGATAGTTAAGCGCGTCTTCGCGCTCGTAGCAGCGCTCGTCCAGCAGCAGATACTGCGGACAGGTCTCCACCCACACCGGCTGGCGGCGTCTTCTGGCCAGGCGTAGATATTCCAGACCTAGGGCGTTGGAAAGATGCACGATATACAGCGGCGCGTTACCCGCCAGCTGCGCAAGGTTGATGGTTCGGGCGATGGCTTCCGCCTCGCACTCCAGCGGGCGGCTCAGGGCGTGATAGCGCGGCGCGGTTTTACCGGCGTTGATAAATTCAGCCCGGCGCTGGGCGATGGCGGCATCGTTTTCGGGATGCACGGTAGTCAGCGCGCCGGCGCGCTGGAGGTGGCGCATCGCCTGCAATATCTCATCATCGTTGAGTTTGTACTGGTAGGTCAGATAGAGCTTAAAGCTGCTGATGCCGCTATCCACCATCATCGGAATCTCGTCGAGAATGCCGTGGTTAACGTGCTGGATAACGCCGTGAAAACTGTAGTCGATAACGGCTTTATAGGCGGCGTAGCCGCGATAGACTTCGAACTGGTGGCGTAGATGGCAGCCGACGGGCCCGAAGCCCATATGATCAACAATGGTAGTGGTACCGCCGCAGGCCGCGGCCCGGGTGCCGGTAAAGAAATCATCGCAGCTGCGGGCGAGACCCACGTCAATATTGAAATGGGTATGAACGTCGACGCCGCCGGGCATCACGTAGCAGCCCTCGGCGTCAATCACTTCGCAGGGTTGTTCGGCCTCAATTGAATCGGCAAGGCGCTTGACGAGGCCATCTTCGATAAGCAGGTCCTGCTTCACCTGGCCGTCGGCGTTGACGACGAGGCCATTTTTAATCAGTACGCGCATAGAAACCTCAATATGCCGCCGCAGGACGCGGCGGCAGACAGGACGAACGATTACTCCGTGGCCAGCCAGCTCAGCGGGATGGCGGCATACATCGCGGCGCAGGTCACCAGATGCGATTTCCAGGTTTTCTCATTTGGCGCATGCGCTTCCGGCTCTTTCCCTGGCCCAAAGCCGATAACCGGAATGCCGTGGCGGCCCATAATGGAGACGCCGTTGGTGGAGAAGGTCCACTTATCCACCACCGGCGCTTTGCCGAACAGCCCTTCATAGGCGTTGCTCAGGGCGCGGACGGTGAAGTGGTTCTCTTCCACTTTCCAGGTCGGGAAGTAGCATTCGGTCGGGTAGACCAGGCCGGTCCAGGAGGGACGCTCGTAGTTGTACATCGAGACCACCGCGGCGGCTTTTTTCACCGCCGGCAGCGCGCGGATTTCATCCAGCGCGCCTTCCCAGGTTTCGCCCCAGGTCAGACGGCGGTCGATGGAGACGGCGCAGCTATCCGCCACCGCGCAGCGGCTCGGCGAGGTGAAGAAAATCTCGGAAACGGTCAGGGTGCCTTTGCCGAGGAATTCGTCATAGCCCAGCTTCTGCGAAAGCTGCTCCAGCTCGGTCAGGATCGGCGCCATTTTGAAGATGGCGTTATCGCCGCGCTCCGGAGCGGAGCCGTGGCAGCTGACGCCCTGAACCTCCACGCGGATCTCCATACGCCCGCGCTGCCCGCGGTAAATCTGGCAGTCGGTGGGCTCGGTGCTGACCACAAATTCAGGACGTATGCCGGATTGTTCGATGATGTACTGCCAGCACAGGCCGTCGCAATCCTCTTCCTGAACGGTACCGGTGACCAGCAGGGTATACTCATCTTCCAGGCCCAGATCTTTAATAATTTTACCGGCGTATACCATGGAGGCCATTCCGCCCTCCTGGTCAGACGCGCCGCGTCCGCCGATCAGCTCATCGGTTTCCATACCTTCGTACGGGTCGAAGTTCCAGTTTTTGATATTGCCAATACCGACGGTATCAATGTGCGCGTCCATCGCCAGCAGACGCGGGCCGTGGCCGATGTAGCCCAGCACGTTGCCCATCGGATCGATTTCAACTTTATCGAAGCCGACTTTTTCCATCTCTTCTTTAATGCGGTGCACCACGCGCTTCTCATCGCTGCTTTCGCTGGGGATAGCGATCATATCGCGCAGGAAACGGGTCATCTCTTTTTCGTACTGTTTTGATTTTTCCAGGATTGCGTTGAACGGAATTTGCTTAGCCATAACGATGTTCTCCAGTTCTGAATACGAGCTTCCCGCACGGCGGGAGGAATTTTGCCAAGTCGGCTACTGCGCCGCCGGATGCCTGCCTTCCCAGACGACTTCGCGATAGTGCTTAACGTCGGTGTCGCCTTCGGTGCTAATCACTAGCACCACGGAGCGGCTGTCCAGCTTGAGCTTGTGCATCAGCGCGTCGCGCTGCGGATGGAAATGAATCGCCGCCAGCAGGCCGAGACCGACAGCGCCGGATTCGCCGGAAATAATGCGCGGATCCTGGCCCGTCGGGTTTCCCAGCACTCGCATGCCGAGGGCGGCGACGGCGTCCTGGCAGGAGACAAACTGCGTGGCGCAGTTGCGCAGCACTTCCCAGCCCAGCGGGTTGGGCTCACCGCAGGCAAGGCCGGCCATAATGGTCGCCATATCGCCGCTGACGTTGACCATCTGGCCCTTCAGCGCAGAGCGGTAGAGACAGTCGGCCAGCTCCGGCTCGACGATAATGGAATGGAGATGCTTTGCGCCGTAGACGTCGGCAAGATAGCCCAGCACGCCGCCGGCCATCGCGCCCACGCCGCCCTGCAGGAGCACGTGCGTAGGGCGGGCGATACCCATTGAGGAGAGCTGTTCTACCGCTTCATCGGCGAGGGTGGCGTAGCCCTGCATAATCCAGGTCGGAATTTTTGTGTAACCTTCCCAGGCAGTGTCCTGCACCACCTCCCAGCCGTTTTTCTGCGCGGTCTGCATGGTAAAGCGGACGGTGTCGTCGTAGTTCATGTCGGTGACGATGCATTCCGCGCCGAGTCGCAGAATGGCGTCAACCCGCTCCTGCGCGGAGCCTTTCGGCATATAGATGACCGCGTTCTGGCCTAACTGGCGGGCCGCCCACGCCACGCCGCGGCCGTGGTTGCCGTCGGTGGTGGTGGCGAAAGTCATCTTCTCTTTGATGCTGGATTTAAGCGTTTCGAAGGAGAGGTCGTTGATATCTAAATCGTATTTTTCACATAGCAGCCGGGCAATGGCGTAAGAGCCGCCGAGCATTTTGAAGGCGTTGAGGCCAAAGCGCCGGGATTCGTCTTTGACGAGGATTTTTTGCACGCCAAACAGGGCGGAAAGTTCGTTCAGCGCCACCAGCGGCGTGGGCTTATAGCCGGCAATCTTTTGATGAAAGCGGCGAGCCTGCTGCGCCTGCTGGCGTGAAAACAGCGGTGAAGTCTCCGCGTTAAAAAAACGGTTTTCGGCAATATCCATTTTCAATGAGAAAGCAGACATACTCGATCCTTATCCTTTGAAGTTCGACAGTCGTGGGGCTGGCCCGTGGGCCAGCCGGGGGATTATTTGATGCGTTTCTGCGCGTCCTTGAGCAGCTGCTCCAGCACCTTGCCCGGGTTCGCGTATTTGCGGCAGACGATCATCGCGGCGATGATGTACGGCTTCCAGCTTGCCTCTTTGTAGGTCGGGATCCGGTACTTCTCGAAGACCCCTTCGGTGACTTCGCCCGCCTCGCAGGAGACGCCGGTGATATCCGCCGGCAGGCAGTGCATGTACAGCGCTTCGCCGTCGCGGGTATGCTTCATCATCTCTTCCGTACAGTGCCAGTCTTTATGCCCGGCGTTCTGTTCCAGGCAGGCTTTCTCCAGCGCCTTCAGCCCTTCGTGGTCGTTAGCGCGCAGCAGTTCGGTGCGTTTTTCCATCACTTTGTACGGCGCCCAGGATTTCGGATAGACGATATCGGCGTCTTTAAAGGCTTCCTCCATGCTGTTGACCTGGCGGAAGCTGCCGCCGGAGGCCTGTGCGTTGTTTTTCGCCACTTCGATAACGTCCGGGATCAGGTCATAGCCTTCCGGGTGGGCGAGGGTGACCTCCATACCGAAGCGGGTCATCAGGCCGATAATGCCCTGCGGTACCGAAAGCGGTTTCCCGTAACTCGGCGAATAGGCCCAGGTCATGGCGATCTTCTTGCCTTTCAGGTTCTCCAGCGAGCCGAAGTGCTCGCGCAGCCAGGCGAGGTCCGCCATGGACTGCGTTGGGTGGTCGATATCGCACTGTAAATTGATCAGCGCCGGACGCTGCGGCAGCACGCCCTGCTTGTGGCCGTCATCCAGCGCCTCGCCGACTTCGCGCATATAGGCGTTGCCCGCGCCAAGGAACATGTCATCACGGATGCCGATGGCGTCGGCGCAGAAGGAGATCATGTTGGCGGTTTCACGCACCGTTTCGCCGTGGGCAATCTGCGATTTTCCCTCATCCAGATCCTGCTGGGCCAGACCTAACAGGTTGAGCGCGGAAGCATAGGAGAAGCGGGTGCGGGTTGAGTTATCGCGAAACACGGAAATGCCCAGGCCGCTGTTAAACACTTTGGTGGCGATATTTTCAGCGCGCAGCGTTTTCAGCGCGGCGGCGACATCCAGCACCTGTTTCAGCTCATCCGGCGTTTGTTCCCAGGTCAGCAGAAAGTCTTTCTCACTGAGATGCGAGTTAAGTTGATTGATATCCTTAATCAGTTCGTTAACAGTTTTCATGTTTCAATCCTGGTCGTAAATGACGGCTTAATGATTGCTGTGCGGTCGGATATGCAGAGTTGCCGAATTAGCGACTGCCAGCGCTGTATTATCACTAACAATAAGCGTGCCAAATTCTCGAGGAGAGGCGGCGGACAGGATTGAACGGTTAGGATTATGCTAAGTCTGTCACGAATTCAGGATAGTATTTGGCGACGGGGAGAGGGGACGTTTTTACTCCCGCCATAAATTTCAGCGTAATGGGCAATTGCTGGCGTCAGGAATAATGGGATTATCATCTGCGCATCGCACCAATATGATAAAAGTCGCCATAAATTTATCATAATGATAAGAAATTGTGATTCCTATTGCATATTTAAGATAAGGTGCCGAGATTAGCCCTATCTATATCAATGCTCCCTGGCAAAGGGAGTGATATCATCTGCAGAACATAAATAAAGCCACCGCGCTCGACGCTCTTCAGGTGCGCAATAATGAGAAGGCCGATATACATGATACCGTCCAAAACACCCTCCATTTTAATGCAAATTCAGCCTACAATTCAGAAGTTTGCACGGATGCTTTCCAGCGTCCTCCAGCTGGAAGTCGAAATTGTCGATAACGAATTATACCGGGTGGCCGGAACCGGGGCTTATAGTAAGCAGATTGGCTATAAATTAAATTCAAACTCGCGGCTTCTTCGCTACATTATTGAAACACAGACCGAAAAGGTCGTCACTCATTCCCGCTTCGACCCCCTTTGCAAAGGCTGTAACAATAAAGATAAATGTGAAGAGAAAGCCTTTCTTGGCACCCCGGTGATGTATCACGACCGCTGCGTCGGCGTTATTAGCCTTGTCGCGCTGACGCGCGAGCAGCAGGAGCGTATTAATGCGAATATCCAGGAGTTTTCTGATTATGTTCGCCATGTATCAACCATATTCGTTTCCCGATTTTTACAGGAACGAGCGGTCGGCGACAATATCCATAAAATATTTTTAACCATGATTGAAAATATGGATCAGGGCGTGCTGGTGGTGGGTAACGATCAAATAGTCAAATTTGCCAATCAGGCCGCGCTGAAAATAATGAGCGTGACGCAGGGACAGGTTATTGGTAAGGCAATCCAGTTTCAGCCGTTGACCTTCGAAGATAATTTCAAGCACGGACATATGCAGCACATTATCTCCTTTGACGATCGCAAGGAGCTCATTATCGGCCAACTGCACGCGGTGCAGGATCAATGGCTATTTTTAATGGCGTTCCATCAGTCGCACTCGTCCGCCGATTTTAGCAGCGGGCAGGAAGGGCCACAGATTGAGGCGATGGTCGGAGAGTGTCGGCCCATGCGGCAGCTTAAAAAGCTGATCAGCCGCGTGGCGCCGAGCCCTTCCAGCGTGATGATTGCCGGCGAGAGCGGCACCGGCAAGGAGGTTGTGGCCCGCGCAATCCACAAGCTCAGCGACCGCCACGCAAAGCCCTTTATCGCGATTAACTGCGCCGCGATACCCGAGCAGCTGTTAGAAAGCGAACTGTTTGGCTACGTGAAGGGGGCGTTTACTGGCGCATCGGCAAACGGTAAGACTGGCCTGATTCAGGCGGCGAATAGCGGGACGCTGTTTCTTGACGAGATTGGTGATATGCCGCTTACGCTACAGGCCAAACTGCTGCGGGCCATCGAATCGCGGGAGATTCAGCCGGTGGGTGCCAGCCACCCGGTTCAGGTCGATATTCGTATTATTTCCGCGACCAATCAAAATCTTGAACTGTACATCGCGGAAGGAAAGTTTCGCGAGGACCTCTATTACCGTCTGAACGTGATCCCGCTGCGCCTGCCGCCGCTGCGCGAACGGCAGGAGGATATCGAGCTGCTGATTCACTATTTCCTGCATCTGCATACCGGCCGGCTCAACCTCGTTTACCCCGGCGTGGCGCAGGATGTGATCGATTTCCTTAAACGCTACCGCTGGCCGGGCAATATTCGCGAACTCAGCAACCTGATGGAGTACCTGGTCAACGTGGTGCCGTCGGGAGAAATCATCGATATGTCGCTGCTGCCGCCCAATCTGCTGAGCAGCAGCGAGCTGGCGAGTCAGCCGCCGTCTTCTGCTTCCGCGGCAGCGACCCTCGCTCAGGAGGAGAACGTGACGGCGCTGGAAGAGATGGAGCGGCAGATGATCCGCGATGCGCTCTCGCGCTACAGTAATAAAAAACAGGCGGCGGACGAGCTGGGGATTGGTATCGCCACGCTGTATCGCAAAATAAAGAAATATTCGCTGGCGGCGGGCCAGAACTGACGGCAATGGCGGGCAATAAAAAAATCCACGCGAGCGCGTGGATTTTATGGATGATGTTACTGCGAAGAAAAGCTTAGACGTTGAACAGGAAGTTCATCACATCGCCATCTTTCACGATGTAGTCTTTACCTTCGGCGCGCATTTTCCCGGCTTCTTTGGCGCCCTGTTCGCCTTTATAGGTAATAAAGTCTTCATAGGCGATGGTCTGCGCGCGGATAAAGCCTTTTTCAAAGTCGGTGTGGATTTTACCCGCGGCCTGCGGGGCAGTGGCGCCGACCGGGATGGTCCATGCGCGGACTTCCTTCACCCCTGCGGTGAAGTAGGTCTGCAGGTTCAGCAGCTCGTAACCGGCGCGGATAACGCGGTTCAGGCCCGGCTCTTCCAGACCCAGCTCGGCCATAAACTCATCGCGGTCGGCATCGTCCAGCTCGGCGATATCGGACTCAACGGCGGCGCAAACGGCGACGACCACCGAACCCTCGGCGGCGGCGATTTCGCGGACTTTATCGAGATAGGGGTTGTTCTCAAAGCCGTCTTCGTTGACGTTGGCGATATACATGGTCGGCTTCAGGGTCAGGAAGCTCAGGTATTTAATCGCCGCTTTGTCTTCTTCTGTCAGGTTTTTCAGCGCACGCAGCATACCGGCGTTTTCCAGCTGCGGCAGGCATTTTTCCAGCGCCGCCAGCTCGGCTTTCGCGTCTTTATCGCCGCCTTTGGCTTTCTTCTGCACGCGGTGGATAGCGCGCTCGCAGGTATCCAGGTCGGAGAGCGCCAGCTCGGTGTTGATAACCTCGATATCGTCAGCCGGATCCACTTTATTGTTAACGTGGATGATGTTGTCGTTTTCGAAACAGCGCACGACGTGGCCGATAGCTTCGGTTTCGCGGATGTTGGTCAGAAACTGGTTGCCCAGACCTTCACCTTTCGACGCGCCTTTTACCAGGCCCGCGATATCGACGAATTCCATCGTGGTCGGCAGAATACGCTGCGGTTTGACGATTTCAGCCAGTTTGTCCAGACGCGGATCGGGCATCGGCACGACACCGGTGTTCGGCTCAATGGTACAGAAGGGGAAGTTGGCCGCTTCAATACCCGCTTTGGTGAGCGCATTGAACAGGGTGGATTTGCCGACGTTGGGCAAACCGACGATACCGCATTTGAATCCCATGATTTAAATCACCTTAATCTTTGGATAATCAACCTGTTACAGCGAACAGATTGCAGAAAAGTAAATAGCTTCGCCTATTATACACGGTGCGTGACAAAAATTCCGCACGCCGACCGGTTATTGCGCTTTAAAAGCGTGTAAACGGTTGGTCGCTTTGGTCAGGCCATCCTTCAGCCACACCTCGGTGCAGCGTGCCGCTTCGTCAACGGCCTCATCAATCAACTTCTGTTCGCTGGCGGGCGGTTTGCCCAACACAAAACCGACAACTTTATTTTTATCGCCCGGATGGCCGATTCCCACGCGTAAGCGGTGAAAGTTCGGGTTATTGCCCAGCTTGCTGATGATGTCTTTCAGGCCATTATGGCCGCCATGACCGCCGCCCAGCTTGAACTTAGCCACGCCTGGCGGTAAATCGAGCTCATCGTGGGCGACGAGGATTTCGTCCGGGTTAATGCGAAAGAAGGTCGCCATCGCGCCGACGGCTTTGCCGCTCAGGTTCATAAAGGTGGTCGGCACCAGCAGGCGGACATCTTCGCCGGCAAGGTTAATCCGCGAGGTGTAGCCGAAGAATTTACTCTCTTCGCGCAGCGGCGCGCGGTGGCGTTCCGCCAGTAAATCCACGTACCAGGCGCCGGCGTTATGTCGGGTCGCTGCGTATTCAGCGCCGGGGTTCGCCAGGCCGACAATCAATTTTATGCTCACTTTTTTATCCTGCTTGGGTCGTTCTCTGGCGCGTAGTGTACTGTCTGCGCGCGCGGTTGACAAAGTTCTGCCAGCGAAGCGCGGCTGACAGAGGTAATAACGGGTTTGAATAATTAGAATTTGATGTTGTTCAGTGGGTTATTTGTAAACTTTTGTGGGCAAGATGTTCGCTTCTGTGATCCTTCACGCAATCGGTATATTGCTCATTGTCTATACTACACCTATAAGATTTGGGGATATTCCCATGCAACCCAAGGTTCCGGAGGTGACATATGAAACGCAGAAACGCTTCGTTACTCGGTAATGTGCTGATGGGGTTGGGGTTGGTCGTCATGGTTGTCGGCGTTGGTTACTCTATTTTAAACCAGCTTCCGCAGCTTGACCTGCCGCAGTTTTTCGCACACGGCGCGATCCTGAGTATCTTTGTCGGCGCGGTACTGTGGCTGGCTGGCGCTCGCGTCGGCGGTCATGAACAGGTTAGCGACAGATACTGGTGGGTTCGCCACTACGACAAACGCTGCCGCCGCGATCAGCATCGCCACAGTTGAGTGAATTCCATACCACCAGCCGTTGTGAACGGCTGGTGCGTTTTAACGCCGTCCGTTCAGGCTGCCCGCTTGTTGTTGTCTCAAATCCTCCTTATCTCTCTTCATCTTTCATCGGCACAGTCTGCCTAATACAATTCCGGTACTGAGCGCTTGACCCTGACGTAACGTCAGGCTGCAGAGTGGCGCCACTGGCCGATGAAAGGAGCAATCATGTTAATTCAGGTGGGAGAACTGGCGAAACGCGCCGGAATAACCGTCCGTACGCTACATCACTATGAACAAACGGGATTGCTAACGCCTTCGGCCAGAAGCGCGGCGGGTTACCGGTTATATAATCTGGCGGCCGTTAAGCGGCTGCATATGATCAAAGCGCTGGCGCAGGCCGGGCTGGAACTCGCCACTATCAAGGACTATCTCGACCGGGACACTTTCTCGCTGTCCGATCTGCTGGTTAAGCAGATAACCACCCTCGACCGGCAGCTACAAACCCTCTCAACGCTGCGCCAGCGCCTGGCGCTGCTGCGCGAAGAGCTGGACAGCGGAGGCGAACCCGACCTGGAGTCCTGGCTACAAACGCTGGAGTTAATGAAAATGTACGATCGCTGGTTTAGTCAACAGGAGTTACAGGTGCTGCCGTTCGCGGAGCAGGATGAGCAGCGCAATCAGATCTGGCTGGAGCTGGTTAACAAAGCGCAGCAGCTCATGCGCCAATGCTGTCCGGCAGACGCGCCGCAGTCAATGGCGCTGGCAACCCGCTGGATGGAGCAGCTGGAGCAGGATACCGCCGGAAGGCCTGAGTTTCTGACCCGGCTGAATGACATGCACGCCGCCGAGCCGCAGATGCGCGAGCAAACCGGGGTGACCCCGGAGACGATTGATTTTATTACCCGCGCCTTTGCGGAAAGCAAGCTGGCCATCTGGGCGCGCTATCTGAATGCCGAAGAGCTGGCGTTTACGCGGCAGCACTATTTCGATCGCCTGATGGAGTGGCCGGCGCTGGTGGCCGACCTGCATCGGGCCTGTCGTGAAAAGCGGGACCCGGCATCGGCGGAGGGGCAGCAGCTGGCGCAGCGCTGGCTGGCGCTGTTCCAGTCTTATGCGGGAACGGATCCCCACACGCAGCAGAAGTTTCGTTATGCCATGGCGCGGGAGCCGCATTTGATGAAGGGAACCTGGATGACGGCGGAGGTGCTTGGCTGGCTTCAGCAGGCGATTGGCGTGATGATGCGGCAGGCGTCAGGGCCTGCCGCCGGGTAATTAAATATCCGCCAGCGCGGCGTTGCGGTCCGGGTAGAAGCTCAGGCGGCCCGGAATCGGTTTAACGCCTGCCCGCGCCAGGGTGCGCAGCGGCTGAAATTCCAGGTTCGACACGCGCAGCTCACAGCCTTCCGGCAGCTTCTTCACGAAACGCTGGAAGGCATCCAGTCCGCCGGCGTCCAGCACCGGCACCGCATCCCATTTCAGTACCACGATACGCTTGCCTGCGACCCGCGTTTCCAGATCGGTAAATAATCCTTCCGCGGCGGCGAAAAACAGCGGACCTATGACGCGCAGCACCAGCACATCATCCGGAACCTCAACGTTGACCGGCGCCAGGCGGGTCATCCGCGCGATCCGGCGCATAAACAACAGGGAAGCCAGCACGATGCCGACGCTAATCGCGATGACCATATCAAACAGTACGGTCAGCGACATGCACATCAGCATAACGATAATGTCGTCTTTTGGCGCATAGCGCAGCAGGTTAACGACCTTGTGCGCTTCGCTCATATTCCATGCCACCATCAGCAGCAGCGCCGCCATCGCGGAAAGCGGCAACCAGGAGAGCAGAGGGGCAAGCACCAGCAGCGCCATGATCACCAGCAGCGCGTGGATCACGGCGGAAACCGGCGAGGTCGCCCCGGCGCGGACGTTGGCCGCCGAGCGGGCGATGGCGGCGGTGGCGGTAATGCCGCCGAAGAACGGCGCCACGATATTGCCGAGCCCCTGGCCAATCAACTCGCTGTTGGCCTTGTGTTTGGTGCCGGTCATGCCGTCCAGCACCACGGCGCACAGCAGGGACTCAATCGCCCCGAGCATGGCCATGGAAAACGCCGCCGGCAGCAGCGCCTGCAGCGAGGACCAGCTGAGGGTGAAGTCTGAACCCGGCATATCCCACGGCAGCACCAGCTGCGGCAGCAGCTGCGGAATACCGTTGCCCTGGCTGCCGTCGGCGAGAATATAGTGGAACTGAGAGCCAATGGTGGCGACGTGCCCGCCAAGCAGGTTGACCACGCCCATCACCGCGCAGCCCGCCAGCAGGGCCGGCAGGTGGCCCGGCAGACGAATCCCCAGACGCGGCCAGATAATCAGCGTGCCCAGCGTGACAACGCCGATGGCGGCATCGCCGGGATTAATGGTCGGCAGCGCCATCGCCAGCGCGCCGACTTTCTGTAGATAATGTTCAGGCACGTGCGCCATCTGCAGACCGAGAAAATCTTTAATTTGCATGGTACCGATGGTGATACCGATCCCGGAGGTGAAGCCGAGGGTGACCGATAGCGGAATATACTCAATCAGGCGGCCAAAGCGCGCCAGGCCGAAAAGAATCAGGAAGATCCCCGACATCAAGGTTGCGACCAGCAGTCCGGCAAGCCCGAACTGCTGCGAGACCGGGTAGAGGATCACCACGAAAGCGGCGGTAGGCCCGGAAACGCTAAAGCGCGAGCCGCCGGCTAACGCAATGACGATCCCCGCCACCGCGGAGGTATAGAGACCGTACTGCGGCGCCACCCCGCTGCCAATAGCCAGCGCCATCGCCAGCGGGATAGCGATAATCCCGACGGTAATCCCGGCAATCACATCACGAGTAAACCGCGAAGCGGTATATTTTTCTTTCCAACAAGCGTCGATGAGGGCGCGGAAAGGCATCACATGTGAGGAAAATAATCTATTCACAATAATGTTTCATCCATGAGCGCATCATCTGTCAACTAAATGGCAGGTGAAGGAGGCATCGGTCATTTCCACGTCATCCTTCGGGATGCCTCTGTGTTGGCTGCGTTCATTTACCCCGATCCCGTACTGCCTGTACGCTGCCGGAGATTCATTCACTTGCCGCCTTGACGCATGCCGAATGATTTTGTGGAAGAATAAAAGGTTCAGAGACAAAAAAACCCGCCGCAGCGGGTTTTTGTGCCGGGCTCGATTAATGTTCGAACATAGCAGAGATAGATTCTTCGTTGCTGATACGACGAATCGCTTCGGCCAGCATACCAGACAGCGTCAGGGTACGGACTTTTTCCAGCGCTTTGATTTCCGGCGTCAGCGGAATGGTATCGCAGACGACGAATTCGTCAATCACTGAGTTTTTGATGTTCTGGATAGCATTGCCGGAGAAGATCGGGTGCGTTGCGTAAGCGAAGACGCGTTTAGCGCCGCGCTCTTTCAGCGCTTCAGCCGCTTTACACAGGGTGCCGCCGGTATCGATCATATCGTCAACCATCACGCAGTCGCGGCCGGCGACGTCGCCGATGATGTGCATCACCTGAGAAACGTTAGCGCGCGGACGGCGTTTGTCGATGATAGCCATATCGGTATCGTTCAGCAGCTTGGCGATAGCGCGAGCGCGAACCACGCCGCCGATGTCCGGAGAAACCACGATAGGGTTGTCCAGGTTCAGCTGCAGCATGTCTTCCAGCAGGATCGGGCTGCCGAATACGTTATCAACCGGAACGTCAAAGAAGCCCTGAATTTGTTCTGCGTGCAGGTCAACGGTCAGAACGCGGTCGACGCCGACGCTGGACAGGAAGTCAGCAACCACTTTCGCGGTGATAGGCACACGAGCAGAACGAACACGACGGTCCTGGCGAGCATAACCGAAGTAAGGGATAACAGCGGTGATACGACCTGCCGAAGCACGACGCAGAGCATCAACCATAACAACCAGTTCCATCAGGTTGTCGTTGGTGGGAGCACAAGTGGACTGGATGATGAAAATATCACCACCGCGTACGTTTTCATTGATTTGTACGCTGACTTCACCGTCGCTAAAACGACCTACGGCGGCGTCGCCAAGAGAAGTGTACAGGCGGTTGGCAATACGTTGTGCTAGTTCCGGGGTGGCGTTACCAGCAAAAAGCTTCATATCAGGCACGAGAAGAACCTCAGGCATGCGTCCAGTGGTGGATGAAATGGGCCAAAAAACTGTGCGGGTGGGCACGATTTCATCCAGGCGGTGTATTAAAGAGCCCGATGCAACGTCTGGAACAGGGTGACGTTGTCACCGTAACTCAGTTTCCCCGGCGTTTTCGCCAAATTTGCAATAATTTAGCAGAACTTAGCGCAGCGCCTGCTTGAGCGGAGAGATGTTAACACCTCGCGCCACGAAGCCATGCAGCCATGCCGGGGCTTTTTCAAGCACCTGACGAGCGGCGGATTCAGTGTCAAATTCAGCAAATACACATGCACCGGTGCCAGTCAGGCGCGACGGCGCATATTCTAACAGCCAGGAAAGCGCCGCATCAACCTCACGAAAACGTTTTCTTGCGATAACCTCGCAATCATTGCCGAATTTACATTTTAATAACGTATTAATTGACCTGGCCGGGGTATCGCGCGGCAGTTGCGGATCGCGAAAAATGATCGGCGTTGGAATGCTGACCCCCGGATGCGCCACCAGATACCATTTTTCCTCCGGTTCGACCGGGGTCAGAATTTCCCCGATGCCTTCGGCAAAGGCCGCATGGCCGCGAACGAACACCGGCACGTCGGCGCCCAGCTGCAGACCCAAAGCCGCCAGCTCATCTTCCGAGAGATTACAGCCCCATAAATGGTTCAGCGCCACCAGAACGGTCGCGGCGTTGGACGAGCCGCCGCCGAGGCCGCCGCCCATCGGCAGCACTTTGTTGATGCTGATATCGGCGCCGCTGCCCGCAGGAAGCGTCCCGGCCTGCGCTGCGGCCTGCATTAATAGCCTGGCCGCGCGGATGATCAGGTTCTCTTCATCCGGCACGCCGTCAACCGGCGTCAGCAGACGCAGCTGGCCGTCGTCGCGCGGCTCAATCGTCAGCGTGTCGCCATAATCCAGAAACTGAAACAGCGTTTGCAGCGTGTGGTAACCGTCGGCGCGCCGCCCGGTAATGTACAAAAACAGGTTCAGCTTTGCGGGAGAGGGCCAGCGGGTCATCATTTCACAATCCAGTTATCCATTTTCAGCTTGATGCGCTGGCTTCCGTCGTTAAGCTCCATATTGGCCGGCAGCGACGGTTTGGTGTCGGAGGTGTAGCCGCCCCAGGTGACATGCCAGGTCTTGCCGTTTTGCGTGTAGTTCAGTTCGCGCAGGCGGTACTGGTCATCAAGCGAGTAGTCGGTGGCGTCGCCAGGCAGGCCAATAATCCACTGGCGCAGGCTATTGAGCGGAATCGGCATACCGGTCAGACGGCCAATCATCTCTTCGGCATCGGTCGCCGTGTAGGTCTGTCCTTTATTGTCAATCAGCTGCACGTTGCCCGGCTGGGCGGTTAACGACAGCTCGGTGCTGCCGAGCGGGTTAGTCAGCAGCAGGCGATAGCGGTCCTGGCCGGTTTGCTGCCAGAAGAAGCGGGCATACACCTTTTGCTCATCCGAGAGATAAGCGAAAGCGCCGCGCGTCTGGAACTGATTAAGATTGCGGACATCTTGCTGGTGCTGACGCCACTGCGGTGAATCCGGGCTTTTACCCGGCCCTTTCGGAGCATTAATCGCACAGGCGGTCAGAACGAGGCTTGCCAGCGGCAACAGGCGGAACAGTCGATTCATAATGATGACAAATCCTTGATGTCTACAGTGAAATGCGGCAAATGAGAGTAACAGCTGGCCGATTTGTGTAGCGGGTTACAATAATAACCATTAATGCTAGCGTTGCCGGGCGGTAGCGTCTACGTTCAAGTTGTCTGAAATCAAAAAATTACCGTTAATGGCTATTACAGATTAGCTATTACTCCAAAAGGGGAGCCTCTCTTTTATTGATTACGCGCATCCTGTATGATGCCTGCAGACTAACCTTAGCAACGCTGGTACTACTCCCTCACAATGACGCTTTTAGCTCTTGGCATTAACCACAAAACAGCTCCTGTAGCGCTGCGAGAACGCGTAACGTTTTCGCCGGATACGCTCGACCAGGCGCTGGAGAGCTTGCTGGCCCAGCCAATGGTGCAGGGCGGGGTGGTGCTGTCGACCTGTAACCGCACGGAACTCTACCTCAGCGTCGAAGAGCAGGATAACCTTCAGGAAATTCTTATCCGCTGGCTGTGCGATTACCACGGCTTAAATGAAGACGACCTGCGCAAAAGCCTCTACTGGCATCAGGACAACGATGCGGTCAGCCATCTGATGCGCGTCGCCAGCGGTCTTGATTCGCTGGTGCTGGGCGAGCCGCAGATCCTCGGGCAGGTGAAAAAAGCCTTTGCTGATTCCAGTCGCGGACATCTGAACGTCAGCGAGCTGGAGCGCATGTTCCAGAAGTCGTTCTCGGTGGCCAAACGCGTGCGTACCGAAACCGATATCGGCGCCAGCGCGGTCTCCGTGGCGTTTGCCGCCTGTACTCTGGCGCGACAAATCTTTGAATCGCTCTCCAGCGTTACCGTGCTGCTGGTCGGCGCCGGTGAAACCATTGAGCTGGTGGCCCGCCATCTGCGCGAGCATAAGGTGCGCAAAATGGTGATTGCCAACCGCACCCGCGAGCGCGCTCAGGCGTTGGCCGATGAAGTCGGCGCGGAGGTGATCGCCCTGAGCGACATCGATGAGCGGCTTAATGAAGCGGATATCATTATTAGTTCTACCGCCAGCCCGCTGCCGATTATTGGTAAAGGGATGGTGGAGCGCGCGCTGAAGGCGCGCCGCAACCAGCCGATGCTGCTGGTCGATATCGCCGTTCCGCGCGATGTCGAACCGGAGGTTGGCAAACTGGCGAACGCCTATCTCTACAGCGTGGACGATCTGCAAAACATCATTCAGCACAACCTGGCGCAGCGTAAAGCCGCGGCGGTGCAGGCGGAAACCATTGTTGAGCAGGAAGCCAGCGAATTTATGGCCTGGCTGCGCGCCCAGAGCGCCAGCGAGACTATCCGCGAATATCGCTCCCAGGCCGATCAGGTCCGCGAGGAGCTGACGGCGAAAGCGCTGGCGGCGCTCAATCAGGGCGGCGATGCGCAGGAAATCATGCAGGATCTGGCGCGCAAGCTGACTAACCGCCTGATCCACTCGCCAACCAAATCTCTTCAGCAGGCCGCCCGTGACGGGGATGATGAACGCCTGCATATTCTGCGCAACAGCCTCGGGCTGGAATAGCGCACCTTTCTCTCTTTTTTTAGGACAGGGTGAATTCACGCCTATGAAGCCTTCTATTGTTGCCAAACTGGAAGCCCTTTACGAACGCCATGAGGAAGTTCAGGCGCTACTCGGCGATGTCGCGACCATCGCCGATCAGGATAAGTTTCGCGCGTTATCCCGCGAATACGCGCAGCTGAGCGACGTCGCCCGCTGCTACACCGACTGGCGCCAGCTGCAGGATGATATCGAAGCCGCGCAGTTGATGCTCGATGACCCGGAAATGCGCGAAATGGCGCAGGAAGAGCTGCGCGAAGCGAAAGAGAAGGGCGAACAGATGGAGCAGCAGCTGCAGGTTCTGCTGTTGCCCAAAGACCCGGATGACGAGCGTAACGCGTTTGTTGAAGTTCGCGCCGGCACCGGCGGCGATGAAGCGGCGCTGTTCGCGGGCGATCTGTTCCGTATGTACAGCCGTTACGCGGAATCACGCCGCTGGCGCGTGGAAATCATGAGCGCCAACGAAGGCGAACACGGCGGCTTTAAAGAAGTGATCGCCAAAATCAGCGGCGACGGCGTCTATGGGCGACTGAAGTTCGAATCCGGCGGCCATCGCGTGCAGCGCGTACCGGCCACCGAATCCCAGGGGCGTATCCATACCTCCGCCTGCACCGTGGCGGTGATGCCGGAGCTGCCGGAAGCCGAAATGCCGGATATCAGTCCGAGCGATCTGCGCATCGATACCTTCCGCTCCTCCGGTGCGGGCGGTCAGCACGTCAACACCACCGATTCGGCGATCCGTATTACCCACTTGCCGACCGGTATCGTCGTCGAGTGTCAGGACGAACGCTCCCAGCACAAAAACAAAGCGAAAGCGTTGTCGGTGCTTGGCGCGCGCATCCGCGCCGCGGAAGTGTCCCGGCGCCAGCAGGCGGAAGCCTCCGAGCGCCGTAATCTGCTGGGTAGCGGCGATCGCAGCGATCGCAACCGCACCTATAACTATCCGCAGGGCCGCGTGACCGATCATCGCATCAACCTGACGCTTTATCGTCTGGACGAAGCGATGGAAGGCAAACTGGATATGCTGATTGAGCCGATCGTTCAGGAATATCAGGCCGATCAGCTGGCCGCCCTTTCCGAGCAGGAATGATGACTTTTCAGCAGTGGCTGACCCAGGCTATCGCCCGCCTGAGCCAAAGTGAAAGCCCGCGCCGGGATGCCGAAATCCTGCTGGGCCACGTGACCGGCAGAGCGCGGACCTATATCCTCGCCTTTGGCGAAACGGCGCTGACCGCGGCGCAGGCCGCCGAGCTGGAAACGCTGCTGAGCCGTCGCGCCCGGGGCGAACCGGTGGCTCACCTGGTGGGCCAGCGCGAATTCTGGTCGCTGCCGCTGTTCGTCTCTCCCGCGACGCTGATCCCGCGTCCGGATACCGAGTGCCTGGTTGAACAGGCGCTGGCGCGCTTATCCGATGAGCCGTGTCGCATTCTCGATCTCGGCACCGGCACCGGCGCGATCGCCCTGGCGCTGGCCAGCGAACGCCCGGACTGCCGCGTCACCGCCGTCGATGTGATGCCCGATGCGGTCGCGCTGGCCGCGCGTAACGTTGAGCATCTCGCGATCCCTAACGTCAGCGTACTGCAAAGCGACTGGTTTAGCGCGCTCGCCGGACAGCAGTTCGACATCATCGTCAGCAATCCGCCCTATATCGACGAAACCGACCCGCATCTGGCGCAGGGCGATGTCCGCTTTGAGCCGAAAACGGCGCTGGTCGCCGCCGATGGCGGTCTGGCCGATCTGGCGCATATCATCCGCGAAGGCCGCCGCTATCTGGCTGCCGGCGGCGTGATGTTGCTGGAACACGGCTGGACGCAGGGCCAGGCGGTGCGGGAACTCTTTCGCGAGGCGGGTTATGGCAATATTGCCACCTGCCGCGATTATGGAGACAACGAGCGCCTGACGCTCGGGCATTATCAGGGAGAGGTATGAATCTGTTTAACGCGGTACTGTATTTGCATATCGCCTGCGTGGTGGTCTCGGTCAGCCTGTTCGTGCTGCGCTACTGGTGGCGCTGGAGCGGGAACCGCCTGCTCGACCAGCGCTGGGTCCGCATTGCGCCGCACTGTAGCGATACGCTGCTGTTTCTCAGCGGCGCTGGATTAATGGCAATAACGCACTATCTGCCGTTTACCGAAGAGGGTACATGGCTGACTGAGAAGCTGTTTGGCGTTATCATTTATATCGCATTGGGATTTATCGCGCTGGGCCGTCGTCGCTCGCGCAGTCAGCAGAGCCGGTTTGTCGCCTTTCTGCTGGCCCTGGTGGTGTTGTTTATCATTATTCAACTCGCCATCACAAGAATACCGTTATTGGGGTAAGGCATGAGGTCGTTAGCTGATTTCGAATTTAATAAAGCGCCGTTATGTGACGGCATGGTCCTCATTTCTGAATTAATCCGCGACGATTTTCCGACGCACTATGTGCAGGATGAGCTGGAGCGGCTGCTGGCCCTGGCGCAGGAGGAGATTGCCTCTTCCTGGGACCAGGAGCGCCAGATAGAGCGTCTGCTGGAGCTGTTCTATCACGACTGGGGCTTCAGCGATTCGCGCGGCGTTTACCGTCTGTCCGATGTGCTCTGGCTTGATAAGGTTCTCAACAACCGCCAGGGCAGCGCGGTGTCGTTAGGCGCAATCCTGCTGTGGATCGCACAGCGTCTGGCGCTGCCGGTGGTACCGGTTATTTTCCCGACCCAGATGCTGCTGCGCGCCGATCCGCAAGAGAGCGAAGAGATGTGGCTCATTAATCCGTTTAACGGCGAAACGCTGAACGAGCATACGCTGGAAGTGTGGCTGAAGGGCAATATTAGCCCGGTCGCCGAGCTGTTTAACGAAGATCTCGACGAAGCCGATAACGCGGAAGTGATCCGCAAGCTGCTCGACACGCTCAAATCGGCGCTGATGGAAGAGCGGCAGATGGAGCTGGCGTTACGCACCAGCGAGGCGCTGCTGCAGTTCAACCCGGAAGATCCGTACGAAATTCGCGATCGCGGGCTGATATACGCCCAGCTCGATTGCGATCACGTGGCGCTGCAGGACCTCAGTTACTTCGTTGAACAGTGCCCGGAGGATCCCATTAGCGAGATGATCCGCGCGCAGATCAACACCATTTCGCATAAACAAATTACATTGCATTAGTCTGAAACCATTCCGGTTACACCCTGATAAGGCGAACTTATGAAACAAAAAGTGGTTAGCATTGGTGATATCAACGTAGCAAACGACCTGCCATTCGTGCTGTTTGGTGGCATGAACGTGCTGGAATCCCGCGATCTGGCGATGCGTATTTGCGAGCACTACGTGACCGTCACGCAGAAGCTGGGCATTCCTTATGTGTTTAAAGCCTCTTTTGATAAAGCTAACCGTTCTTCCATCCACTCCTATCGCGGGCCGGGTCTGGAAGAAGGGATGAAGATTTTCCAGGAGCTGAAGCAGACGTTCGGCGTGAAAATCATCACCGACGTTCACGAAGCCAGCCAGGCTCAGCCGGTGGCTGACGTGGTTGACGTTATTCAACTGCCAGCGTTCCTCGCCCGCCAGACCGACCTGGTTGAAGCGATGGCGAAAACCGGCGCGGTGATCAACGTGAAAAAACCGCAGTTCGTGAGCCCGGGCCAGATGGGCAATATCGTCGATAAATTCATCGAAGGCGGCAATGACAAAGTCATTCTTTGCGATCGCGGCGCGAACTTCGGCTACGACAACCTGGTGGTCGACATGCTGGGCTTCGGGGTGATGAAAAAAGCCTCCAATAACTCACCGGTTATCTTCGACGTTACCCACGCACTGCAGTGCCGCGACCCGTTTGGCGCCGCGTCCGGCGGACGCCGCGCGCAGGTTGCCGAACTGGCGCGCGCCGGGATGGCGGTAGGCATCGCGGGCCTGTTTATTGAAGCGCACCCGGATCCGGAACATGCGAAATGCGACGGTCCGTCCGCGCTGCCGCTGGATAAACTGGAGCCGTTCCTCAAGCAGATGAAAGCCATCGACGATCTGGTCAAAGGCTTCGATGAGCTGGATACCAGCAAGTAATCGCGCCTGAAATGACAAAAGCCTGCCCGTTGCAAAACCGGCAGGCTTTTTTTATCTCCCCGGCAGAGGTAGAGGCCGCCGGGGGAGGCTCAGGCAAAAATGGTCATCAGGTAGGCGGCGAACAGCGCCAGGTGCGCCGCGCCGTTCAGCACGTTGGTGCGTCCGGTAGAGAACGAAATCTGGCACAGCAGCAGGGAGGCAACCATCACCACCATTTCCGGTGCCCCAAGGCCAAAGCGTAGTTCGTTACCGGTGAGGAAGGCGATAAGCGTTACCACCGGCACCGTCAGAGAAATGGTGGCCAGCACGGAGCCGAAGAACAGGTTCATCGCCCGCTGGACCTGATTGTTCAGCACCGCTTTCAGCGCGCCAAGGCCTTCCGGAGAGAGGATCAGCAGCGCGACCAGGAAGCCGGTAAAGGCCACGGGGGCGTTCATGCTGGTCAGCAACGTCTCAAGCGGATTGGCGTTCATTTTGGTTACGGCGATCACCGCAACCAGGTGTACCAGCAGCCAGGCGGTGTGCCACTTGCTGCTATGCGCCGACGGTTTGCCGTGGTGCGGGTCATCGTCGTCGCCGTCATCCTCGTGCTCGTAAACAAACAGGCTCTGGTGCGTTTTCGTTTGAATCAGCAGGAATACGCCGTACATGGCGGCGGAAATCAGCGCAACCAGCAGCGCCTGGCCGGTGGTGAAGTTAGCCCCGGGCAGCGCCATCGGGAAGACCAGGACGATAATCGCCAGCGGAAAAAGGGCGATCAGGTACTGTTTAAGGCCGAACAGATTCATATACTGGGTGGCGAATTTGCGCCCGCCCAGCAGTAAAGAAAAACCCACCAGCCCGCCGGTGACAATCATGATGATTGAATAAAGCGTATCGCGCATTAGGGTCGGCGCGGCATCGCCGGTGGCCATTAATGCGGAAATCAGGCTGACTTCGAGAATAACCACTGAAAGGCTTAAAATTAATGAACCATAGGGTTCGCCAAGGCGGTGCGCCAGAACGTCGGCGTGGCGAACAACGCTGAACGCGCTGCTCAGAATCCCGACCAGCGCCAGGATATTAATGGCAACGACCACTGGCAGTGACTGGCTGCTTCCCCAGAAAAACAGCACCGCCAGCGCCAGAACCGGAAAGGCGAGGGAGGTCTCCTTGTGGCGGGTCTTCACCGCCTCATGTGCATCGGTCATGAATCATCTCCAGGTATGCAGGTGTTATAATTATAGATATTGTAAGTTAATAAAATAACAGACATTGCGGGGACTATTTTGTTTTTTTACTTAAATTTACCACTCTGACTCTGTAAAAGTGGTAGATTGCCATAAACTGCGGTTACTATTTTTTTGTATTTATTATTCAGATAATTACTAAAACATCTTTCTCATTTATCTCTCGCCTTGCCAGCCGGTTGATCCTCTACCAGACTCACTATTCACCCTTAAACCGGAGGTTGCCATGCCCTATAGCAACAAAAGTGAATTGCCCGACAGCGTTCAGCACGTTCTGCCCGCGCATGCTCAGGAGATTTACAAAGAAGCCTTTAACAGCGCCTGGGAACAGTATAAGCATAAAGAAGACCGACGCGACGACGCCAGCCGTGAAGAGACCGCGCACAAAGTCGCCTGGGCGGCGGTGAAAAATGAGTACCAAAAAGGCGATGATGATAAGTGGCATAAGAAGAAGTAATCGCTTTTGCTACGACATGTGCTGCCTGAGCCCTTGCCCGCGGCTCGTTCATTGCTTATTGTCAAATAAAGCTGGATAATAATTCGGCAATACTTCACGGATGGCACCAGATCATCGCCGGGAAGCGGGCAGTGGCGGAGGTAGTAGAAAGTGTTAACGCGTGATTTCTTACTGAATGCGGATTGTAAAACAGCGTTTGGCGCTATTGAGGAATCGCTTCTTTGGTCGGCAGAGCAGCGGGCAGCCTCTTTAGCGGCGACCCTGGCCTGTCGTCCGGACGATGGCTCGGTGTGGATCTTTGGCTACGGTTCGCTGATGTGGAACCCGGCGCTGGAGTATCGTGAATCCTGTACCGGTACCCTACCGGGCTGGCACCGCGCGTTTTGCCTGCGGCTCACCGCCGGGCGCGGTAGCGCAACTCAGCCTGGCCGTATGCTGGCGCTAAAAGAGGGCGGGCGTACCACCGGCGTCGCCTATCGTCTGCCTGATGAAACCCTGGAAGAAGAGCTGACCCTGCTGTGGAAGCGGGAGATGATCACCGGCTGCTACCTGCCGACCTGGTGCAAGCTGGATCTGGATGATGGCCGCACCGTCAACGCATTAGTTTTTATTATGGACCCGCGTCATCCGCTGTTCGAGGCGGACACCAGCGCGCAGGTCATTGCGCCGCTGATAGCGCGCGCCAGCGGGCCGCTTGGCACCAACGCTCAGTATCTGTTCTCGCTCGATCAGGAGCTGCGGAAGCTCGGTATGCACGATGCCTGCCTCGACGATTTAGTCGGCAAGGTGCGTCATCTGCTGGGGGAAAGTAGCCAGCCCGGGCTGGCTTAAGAGTACATCGCCCGGGTTTCCCCGGGCGTTTGCTATCAGGCGGGAACGTAGCTTATTGAATGCTCCAGCGACTGGCTATGGCTGTCGATAAGAACGTTCCAGGTGCCGCTGTAAGGCACGGTCAGATACGCGCTATCTCTGTCCTGTACGCTCAGAATATCCGCATGACTATCGCCAGGCACTTTGGCGCTCATCAGGTGAATATGGCAGCGTTCGGAACAACGCACCACCAATGTATCACCGCCAAACAACGTTAAACTTGCTTTTACCATTGCCATTTAATCTTAACCCCGTTTCTGTCTACAGCATCCTGCCAGCCCATTAACCCGCGTGATATTGTTCACACTTTGCTCTGTGCATAACACCAAAGGGGAGGGAGGCAGATGCTGATTTTGATCAAAAAAAAGAATAAAGATTAAACAAAAATGACGTTGTTCCTGAAAGCTTTCAGCTGGCATTGTTTTCGGTCACCAAACGCCGCCAGCTTGATATTTAATCCCGTTGAACGGGAGATATTTAGAAGGTCAGAACTTTATCCGCCGCCAGCGTCCACTGCGCCAGCTCGACGAGGGTACCAATCTCCACGCCGTCAATCAGCGGCAGCGCGCCGATCCCCCGGCCATCGGCGCAGGTTTTACACAGCTTCACCGGCACGTTTTGCGCGGTGAGGATCTCCAGCATCTGCTGAATGTTGTAGCCTTCCGCAGGCTTCTGGCCGCGCAGGCCGGCGGTCACCGCATCGGACATTAAAAACAGCTTCAGTTCGAGGTCCGACTGCTGCTCGCGCAGGGCGATCGCCAGACGCAGGCTATTAAACAGGGATTCGCTGCCGTAGGCGGCACCGTTCGCGATAATCACAATACGTTGCATAAGGACTCCTTCTATAAGGCACGGTTATTGCTTGGCTGAAGTATAAAGCGTTAAGCCGGGAGAGGGGTATGAATAATATGGCGGGCAATACGCCTGAGGTGGTCGACTGGTTTGCGCGCGCGCGTCGCTTACAGAAGCAGCAGCTGCACCAACTGGCGCAGCAGGGGACGCTGGCAGGCCAGATAAGCGCGTTGGTGCATATGCTGCAGTGCGAGCGTGGCGCGTCAAATATCTGGCTGTGCTCGGGCGGCAGACTGTATGCGGCGGAGTGCCGGGCGGGCGCGGCGCTGGTCGATGAGCAGCTCACGCGGTTTTATGCGGCGCTGGAGCCCGCGCGCGACGCCGCCAGTAGCGCGCTATGCTGGCGCATTGCCTGCGCGGTGTGGTATCTGCCCCAGCTTGCGGCGCTGCGTAAACGCGTGCGCGACCGGGAGATTGCCGCCGAAGAGGCCACCGGGCAGTTTAGCCGCATTATCCGCCACTTGTTGAATATCGTACCGCAGCTCAACGACAGCATCGACGATCCGCAAATCGCCGGCCGCATGGTTGCGCTTTACAGCTTTATGCAGGGAAAAGAGCTGGCCGGACAGGAGCGCGCGCTGGGCGCGCTGGGCTTTGCCCGCGGGCAGTTCAGCGATGAGCTGCGTCAGCAGCTGGTGGACCGCATTGACGGCCAGCAGCCCTGTTTCGACAGTTTTCAGGCCTTGGCCCAACCGCCGCAAACCGCCCTGTTCGCTGAACAGTGCCAGGCCAGCCTGGAGATTGAACAGCTACGACGGGTTGCCTGCACCCGTCAGCCGCCGGCGGACGAGGGAGAAACGGCGCTGCGCTGGTTTTGCGCTCAGACTCAGCGCCTCGAGCAGCTGCGCGGCGTGGAAGAACTGCTGATCGTTGATCTGCTTAACGCTGCGGACGCGCTGCTCGAGGGCGAAGAGCCGGAGGCTCAGCTACCGCCCGCTGACTGGCAGGAGGACAGTATAGCCCTGCGGCTGGATAAGCAGCTGTTGCCGCTGGTGCGCCAGCAGGCCCATGAGCTACAGCAGCTCTCCGGCCAGCTTGCGTCATTAAAAGATGCGCTTGAAGAGCGCAAGCTGATTGAAAAGGCCAAAAGCGTGCTGATGACCTACCAGGGAATGCAGGAGGAGCAGGCCTGGCAGGCGCTGCGTAAAATGGCGATGGACAAGAATCAGCGCATGGTTGAGATAGCCCGCGCGCTGCTGACGGTAAAGGCTCTATGGCGCGTAACCCCAAAGGAGTAGATGCACAATCAGCGGGCATTTATTGCCAGCCGACGGTGCATTTTTCGCTTTAAACGCGCCCGGGTAGTGAGCCAAAGCGCGTGAAATGGCCTTCGGAAAAACTGGCATTAGCTTTGCATTAGATAAAATGAGTGAATAAAAGGTTTTGGGCAGCGCGCCAATGGCGGCGCGTATGTCCAGGGATAAAGGCGTCCAGCGGTGCGTAAGCACCGCCGGGCGCTTTTTTTTTGCGCGTTTCTGGAGCGGTTATGGGCGATAAGTTTTCGATTTCACGGCGACGTTTATTACAGACGGGGGCGGCGCTGGGCGGCGCGATGCTGCTCCCCGGCATAATGCAGGCGGCGTGGGCGGCTGGGTCGGATAAACCGGAACAGACCACCGTGCGGGTGGGGTTTATTCCGCTAACCGACTGCGCTCCCTTAGCCATTGCCTCCCTGAAGGGGTTCGATAAAAAGTACGGTATCACCCTCGTGCCGAGCAAAGAGGCCAGCTGGGCCGCGGTGCGCGACAAGCTGGTTGCCGGAGAGCTCGACGCCGCGCACATTTTGTACGGCATGCTCTACGGCCTGGAGCTGGGGATCGCCAGTAAACCGCAGGCGATGGCCAACCTGATGACCCTTAACCGCAACGGCCAGGCGATTACGCTCTCCAGCGAGCTGCAGGAACAGGGCGTCACCGACCTGAGCGGGCTGAAAAAACGGATCGGCCAGCACGCGCCGGGCAGCTACACCTTCGCCCACACCTTTCCCACCGGTACCCACGCGATGTGGCTTTACTACTGGCTGGCGAGCGGCGGAATTAACCCATTCGCCGATATTCGCACCGTCGTCGTGCCGCCGCCGCAGATGGTGATGAACATGCGCATCGGCAACATGAGCGGCTTTTGCGTCGGCGAGCCGTGGAACGCGCGCGCCATTAACGATCGTATCGGCTTCACCGCCGCCACTTCTCAGGATATCTGGCCGGAACACCCGGAAAAAATTCTCGGCACCCGCAGCGAATGGGTTACGCGTCATCCCAACACCGCGCGCGCGCTGGTAGCGGCGCTGATGGAGGCCCAGCGCTGGATTGAAGCCTCCGCCGACAACACCCGCGAAACGGCGCGCCTCCTTGCCAGACGCGCGTGGCTGAACACCAAAGAGCAGTACCTCACCGGGCGCATGCTCGGCGAATACGACAACGGTATCGGCCGCCGCTGGCAGGACGCGCATCCGATGCGCTTCTACGAACAGGGGGAAGTGAGTTTTCCGTGGCTCTCGGACGGCATGTGGTTTTTGACCCAGTTCCGCCGTTGGGGATTGCTGAAGTCGGCGCCGGATTATCTGGCGGTGGCCCAGCGCATTAACCGGATTGACGTCTGGAAAGAGGCCGCCCAGGCGGTCGGCGGCATCAGCGCGCCGACGCAGGCGATGCGCAGCAGTACGCTGATCGATGGCAAGGTCTGGAATGGGGTCGATCCGGAAGGCTACGCCCGCAGTTTCGCGATTCAACGTAAGGGGGCATGAGATGAAACACGCATATAAACCGCAACCGCCGGCCAGCGCCGATAAAGCGCCCGGCGAAATTATTACCCTGCCGCCGCTGCAGGTGCGCAAAACCACGCCTCCGCTCAGCCGCTGGCTGCGCGATGTTACCCAACGTCTTCTGCCGCCGCTGCTCGGGCTGGGATTGCTGCTGCTGGGCTGGCAGCTGGCGGCGATGAACAGCAAAGGTTTCCCGACGCCGCTCTCCACGCTGGATTCGGCGCTGACCCTTTTCGCCGACCCGTTTTATCAGGACGGACCGAACGACATGGGCATCGGCTGGAACGTGCTGGCGTCATTGCAGCGGGTGGCGGTGGGGTTTGGCCTCGCCGCGCTGGCGGGAATTCCGCTCGGCTTCCTGATTGGCCGCTCGCTGTTTTTCGCGCGGATGTTTAACCCGCTGATTGCGCTGCTGCGCCCGGTGAGCCCGCTGGCCTGGCTGCCTATTGGCCTGCTGCTGTTCCAGAAAGCGGAACCGGCCTCCAGCTGGACCATTTTTATCTGCTCGATCTGGCCGATGGTGATTAACACCGCCGAGGGCGTGCGGCGCATTCCTGAGGATTACCTCAACGTCGCCCGGGTGCTGCAGCTTTCCGAATGGACGGTGATGCGCAAGATCCTCTTTCCGGCGGTATTGCCGGCGGTGCTGACCGGGGTTCGTCTCTCCATCGGTATCGCCTGGCTGGTGATTGTCGCCGCCGAAATGCTCACCGGCGGCTTAGGGATCGGCTTCTGGATCTGGAACGAGTGGAACAACCTCAACGTCGAAAACATCATCATCGCCATCGTCATTATCGGCGTGGTCGGTCTGCTGCTGGAACAGGGGCTGATGCTGCTCGCCCGCCGTTTTAGCTGGCAGGAAAAATAAGGAGTCGCAGATGAAACCATTAATTCAGGTCCAGGGCGTCAGCCAGCGTTTTAACACCGCCAGCGGCGAATTCCTCGCATTGCAGAACGTCTCCTTCGACATCTACGAAGGGGAAACCATCAGCCTGATCGGCCACTCCGGCTGCGGTAAATCAACCCTGCTGAATCTGATAGCCGGGATAGCCCTGCCGACGGAGGGCGGCCTGCTGTGCGACAACCGCGAAATCGCCGGGCCGGGACCGGAACGCGCGGTGGTGTTTCAGAACCACTCCCTGCTGCCGTGGCTGACCTGCTTTGACAACGTGGCGCTGGCGGTGGACCAGGTCTTTCGTCGCAGCATGAGCAAAGGCGAGCGCAAAGAGTGGATTGAGCACAACCTCGAGCGGGTACAGATGGGCCACGCCCTGCACAAGCGTCCGGGGGAGATCTCCGGTGGGATGAAGCAGCGCGTTGGCATTGCCAGGGCGCTGGCGATGAAACCGAAAGTGCTGCTGCTGGATGAACCCTTTGGCGCCCTTGATGCCCTGACGCGGGCGCATTTACAGGACGCGGTGATGCAGATCCAGCAGTCGCTGAATACCACCATCGTCATGATTACCCATGATGTGGATGAGGCGGTGCTGCTTTCCGACCGGGTGCTGATGATGACCAACGGACCGGCGGCGACGGTCGGGGAGATCCTCGACGTCAATCTGCCGCGACCGCGCAATCGCGTGCAGCTGGCGGACGACAGCCGCTATCACCATCTGCGCCAGCAGATCCTGCACTTCCTCTATGAAAAACAGCCGAAAGCGGCATAGGGGGCGGCGATGACGCGGCAACTGGTGATTATCGGCAACGGTATGGCGGCCACGCGCCTGGCGCAGGCGCTGGTGGAGCGGGATGCGCGGCGGTTTAGCATCACCATTATCGGCGATGAACCGCGCCAGGCCTATAACCGCATTCAGCTTTCGCCGGTGCTTGGCGCGGAGAAAACCGCAGGCGCGACGCGACTGCTGCCCGCAGAGTGGTATTCGCAACATAACGTCACGGTACGCGCCGGTGAAACGGTTACCGCGGTGGATATGGCGGCCCGTACGCTGCAGACCACCGCAGGCGAACTTGGCTGGGATGAACTGGTGTTCGCCACGGGGTCGCTGCCGTTTCTACCGCCGCTGCCGGGCATCACGCTGCCGCACGTTTTTGCTTTCCGCACCCTGGCGGACGTCGAAGGCATTCTGGCCATCGACGGCCCGGCGGTGGTCATCGGCGGCGGCGTACTCGGCGTGGAGGCCGCCGCGGCGCTACGTCGTCATGGTGACAGTGTCACTTTACTGCACCGCGGAAGCTGGCTGATGGAGCAGCAGACTGATGCCTTTGTCGGCGAACAGCTGCAAATGCTGCTCGCCGAGCGCGGGATCGGCTGCGTGATGGAGAGCCGTATCGCCGCCATTGATGAACATCAGGTGCTGCTGGAGGACGGCCGCGCGTTTGCCGCCTCGCGGGTAGTACTGGCGACCGGCGTACAGCCGAACAAACGGCTGGCCGAGCGCAGCGGGCTGGCGTGCGGTCGCGGAATTCTCGTCGACCGCCGGCTGGCAACCGCGCAGCCGGGAGTCAGCGCCCTCGGCGAATGCTGTGAAATCGACGGTCAGACCTGGGGGCTGGTGGCGCCGTGCCTGCGCCAGGCGGAGGTGCTGGCGGACCGCCTGTGCGCTATCCCTGGCGAGGATTTCCGCTGGCAGGATAGCGGCACCCGCCTGAAGGTCACCGACATTGAACTGTTCAGCGCCGGCGAGCTGCGGGCCGATGAGCAGGATGACGTTTATACCAGTTGGGATCCGCTGGACCGCCACTACCGTCGCCTGCTGCTGCGCGACGGTAAGCTGCGCGGCGTACTGCTGCTCGGGGATTGCAGCAGCGCCGCGCCCCTCACCGCTCTGCTGGGGGCGTCAGCGCCCGCGCCGGCAGAGTGGCTTTTCGACCCCTCTTCAACGATGCAGCCGCGCGCTGTGGGACAAACTACGATGACAAAACCTGTATTAGTGCTGGTCGGACACGGTATGGTCGGCCACCATTTTCTTGAGCAATGCGTCAGCCGTGACCTTCATCAACAGTATCGGATTGTGGTGTTCTGCGAGGAGCGCTATGCCGCCTATGACCGGGTGCATCTGACGGAATATTTCGCCGGACGCAGCGCGGAATCGCTGTCGCTGGTGGAAGGGGATTTTTTCACTCAGCACGGTATTGAGCTGCGCCTGAGCGAATCGGTCGCCAGCATCGACCGCGAAGCGCGGGTGGTGCGCGATGCCTTCGGTCACGAAACCCACTGGGATAAGCTGGTGCTGGCGACGGGCTCTTACCCGTTTGTTCCGCCGGTGCCGGGCCATAATCTTGAGGGCTGTTTTGTTTACCGTACGCTGGACGACCTCGACCAGATTGCCGCCCGCGCCGCAACCGCCCGACGGGGCGTGGTGATCGGCGGCGGCCTGCTCGGGCTGGAAGCGGCCAATGCGTTGAAGCAACTGGGGCTGGAAACTCACGTTGTCGAGTTTGCGCCGAACCTGATGGCGGTGCAGCTGGACAACGGCGGCGCGGCGATGCTGCGGGAAAAAATCAGCGAGCTGGGCGTCGGAGTGCACACCAGCAAGGCGACGACGGAAATTGTTCGCAATGAGCAGGGGCTGCAGCTGAACTTCGCCGACGGCAGCTCGCTGGCGACGGATATGCTGGTGTTCTCCGCCGGTATTCGCCCGCAGGACGCGCTGGCGCGCAGCGGCGGACTGAGCGTAGGTGAACGCGGCGGGATCTGCATCGACAACCAGTGCCGTACCTCCGACCCGGACGTGCTGGCGATCGGCGAATGCGCCCTGTGGGAGAACAAAATTTATGGCCTGGTGGCGCCAGGCTATCAGATGGCGCGCGCCGCGGCGGCCACTCTGGCGGGCGAGGCGGGCAGCTTTAGCGGCGCGGATATGAGCACTAAGCTGAAGCTGCTGGGCGTTGATGTCGCCTCGTTCGGCGACGCCCAGGGGCGTACCCCGGGCTGTCAGAGCTATCAGTGGACGCACGGGCCGCAGCAGGTCTACAAAAAAATCGTGGTCAGCGCGGATGGCAAAAACCTGCTCGGCGGGGTGCTGGTCGGGGATGCCGGCGACTACGCCACGCTGCTCCAGATGATGCTTAACGGGATGGCTTTACCCAAACACCCGGAAAGCCTGATCCTTCCGGCGCTGGAGGGCAGCGCGCCGAAGGCGCTCGGGATCGCGGCGCTGCCGGACGGCGCGCAGATTTGCTCCTGTCACAACGTCAGCAAAGGCGATATCTGCCAGGCGGTGAGCGGCGGCGCGGGCGACATGGCGGCGATAAAAAGCCGCACCAAAGCGGCGACCGGCTGCGGCGGCTGTAGCGCGCTGGTGAAACAGGTGATGGAGTACCAGCTTGCCGAGCAGGGCGTCGAAGTTAAAAAGGATATCTGCGAGCACTTTCCGTGGTCGCGCCAGGAGATCTATCACCTGGTTCGCGTCAACCATATCCGCACCTTCGAACAGCTGATTGCCCGTTATGGACAGGGCCACGGCTGCGAGGTCTGTAAACCTCTGGTCGCCTCGGTACTGGCCTCCTGCTGGAATGAATATCTGCTGAAGCCGGCGCATCTGCCGCTTCAGGACACCAACGATCGCTACTTCGCCAATATTCAGAAAGACGGCACCTATTCGGTGGTGCCACGCATGGCGGCGGGAGAGGTGACGCCGGACGGTCTGATTGCGATCGGCCAGATCGCCAAACGCTATCAACTGTACAGTAAGGTGACCGGCGGCCAGCGTATCGACCTGTTCGGCGCGCGCCTGGAACAGCTCCCGGCAATCTGGCGCGAGCTGGCCGAGGCGGGATTCGAAACCGGCCACGCCTACGGCAAATCCCTGCGGACGGTGAAATCCTGCGTCGGTTCGACCTGGTGCCGCTACGGCGTCCAGGACTCCACCGGCCTGGCGGTCACCCTCGAACATCGCTACAAGGGGCTGCGCGCGCCGCACAAAATTAAAATGGCCGTCTCCGGCTGTACCCGCGAATGCGCGGAAGCCCAGGGGAAAGATATTGGGGTTATCGCCACGGAGAAGGGGTGGAACCTGTACGTTTGCGGCAACGGCGGCATGAAGCCGCGCCATGCCGACCTGTTCGCCAGCGATCTTGATGAAGCCACGCTTATCCGCAGTATTGACCGGCTGCTGATGTTCTATATTCGTACCGCCGATCGCCTGCAGCGCACCAGTACCTGGATGGATAACCTTGAGGGCGGGGTCGACTATCTGCGCGAGGTGATCCTCGAAGACAGCCTCGGCATCGGCGAAGAGCTGGAGCAGGAGATGGCGCGGGTGGTCGAGAGCTACCAGTGCGAATGGCAAACCACCCTTAACGATCCGCAGCGGCTGGCGCTGTTCCGCTCCTACGTGAACAGCGATGAGCCGGACGAAACCGTACAGCGGCAAACCCTGCGCGGCCAGCCGCAGCTGGCCCCCTTCGCGGCGCAGGGCGAACCGGCGCTGCCGTCGCGCCCGTGGCAGGCCATTTGCGATCTCGACGCCATTCCGCAGCAGGCGGGGATTGGCGCGCGGCTCGGCGAGCGGCAGATTGCACTGTTCCGCTTTGGCGACCAGGTGTATGCCCTCGATAACCTCGAACCGGGCAGCGAGGCCAACGTTCTGTCGCGCGGTCTGCTTGGCGATGCGGGCGGCGAACCGATCGTGATTTCGCCTCTGTATAAGCAGCGAATCCGCCTGCGCGATGGCCGCCAGTGCGACGGCGGCGAACAGGCGGTGCGCGCCTGGCCGGTCAAAGTGGAGAACGGCAAGGTGTGGGTTGGCAACCAGCAGCTGCTGGCGCGCGCGGAGGCCTCCTGATGACGGAAACCAGAACCACGTGCCCCTATTGCGGGGTTGGCTGCGGGGTTATCGCCAGTAGGGCGCCTCACGGTCAGGTGAGCGTGCGCGGCGATGAGCAGCACCCGGCAAACTTTGGCCGCCTGTGCGTTAAAGGAGCGGCGCTGGGCGAAACCGTCGGCCTGGAGGGACGAATGTTATTCCCGGAAGTCGACGGCGAACGCGCGACCTGGCCGCAGGCGCTGGCGGCGGCAGGTTCGCGCCTGCGGGAGATTATCGATCGGCACGGGCCGCAGGCGGTGGCGTTTTACGCCTCCGGCCAGCTGCTCACCGAGGACTATTATGCGGCGAATAAGCTGATG
Source organism: Klebsiella grimontii (assembly GCF_900200035.1). Lineage (GTDB taxonomy): Bacteria > Pseudomonadota > Gammaproteobacteria > Enterobacterales > Enterobacteriaceae > Klebsiella > Klebsiella grimontii. The sequence goes on along the minus strand of NZ_FZTC01000020.1, from coordinate 16,677 downwards.
AAGGGGTTTATCGGCGCGGCGAATATCGATACCAATTCGCGGCTGTGCATGTCTTCAGCGGTCACCGGCTACAAACGGGCGCTGGGCGCGGACGTGGTACCGTGCAGCTATGAGGACGTGGAAAACAGCGATCTGGTGGTGCTGGTCGGGTCGAACGCCGCCTGGGCGCATCCGGTGCTTTATCAGCGGCTGGCGCAGGCGAAGCGCGACAATCCTCAGATGCGGGTAGTGGTCATTGATCCGCGTCGGACCGCCACCTGCGATATCGCCGACCGGCATCTGGCGCTGGCCCCCGGCAGCGACGGCGGGCTGTTTGTCGGCCTGCTGAACGCCATTGCCGCCAGCGGCGCCATCAGCGACGATTTTAACGATGCGCAGCGGGCGCTGACCATCGCCCAGGACTGGGACCTCGACAAAGTGGCGCAGTTCTGCGGCCTGCCGCGCCAGCAGATTGCCGATTTCTACCGCGAATTTATCGCCGCCCCGCGCGCCATCACGCTCTATACCATGGGAATCAACCAATCCGCCAGCGGCAGCGATAAATGCAACGCTATCATCAACGTACACCTGGCCTGCGGTAAATACGGGCGTCCGGGCTGCGGGCCGTTTTCGCTGACCGGTCAACCTAACGCCATGGGCGGGCGCGAGGTGGGCGGCCTGGCGACCATGCTGGCGGCGCATATGAACTTTGAACCCGACGATTTACGGCGCCTGGCGCGATTCTGGGGCAGCGAACGTCTGGCGCAAACGCCGGGGCTGACGGCGGTGGAGCTGTTCGCCGCCATTGGCCGCGGCGAGGTAAAAGCGGTGTGGATTATGGGCACCAATCCGGTGGTGTCGCTGCCGGACAGCCACGCGGTAAGCGAAGCGCTGGCGCGGTGTCCGCTGGTCATTGTCTCCGACGTCGTCGCTGATACCGATACCGGACGCTTCGCCCATATCCGTTTTCCCGCGCTGGCGTGGGGAGAGAAGAGCGGCACGGTGACCAACTCCGAACGGCGGATCTCCCGCCAGCGCGCTTTCATGCCGCCGCCGGGAGAGGCCAGGGCCGACTGGTGGATCGTCGCCCGCGTGGCCGAGGCGCTGGGCTTCGGCTCCGCCTTTGCCTGGCAGCATCCGCACGAGGTGTTCAGCGAACACGCCGCGCTTTCAGGATATGAAAACGATGGCCAGCGGGCGTTTGATATCGGCGGACTGGCGGATCTCAGCCGCGAAGCGTGGGATGCGCTGGAACCGGTGCGCTGGCCGGTGAGCCGCAGCGAAGCAGCCTGGAGTGTGCATAAGGGCTGGCATCGCGACGGTAAACTGCGGATGGTGCCGGTCGCGCCGCAACCTACCCGGGCGACCACCGATGCGTTCTATCCGCTGATCCTCAACAGCGGGCGGATCCGCGATCAATGGCACACCATGACCCGCACCGGCGCGGTGCCGCGTCTGATGCAGCATATTAACGAGCCGGTGGTGGAGGTCGCGCCGGCGGACGCGCAGCGTTATCACCTGCTGGAAGGTGAACTGGCGCGGGTCCGCTCACCGAAGGGGGTGATGGTCGCAAAAGTGACGATCGGCGACGGGCAACGGCCCGGGTCGCTGTTTGTGCCGATGCACTGGAATAATCAGTTTGCTCGTCAGGGACGGGTGAACAACCTGCTGGCTGCGGTCACCGACCCGCACTCCGGGCAGCCGGAAAGTAAACAGACGGCGGTGGCGATAGCCACCTGGCTTCCTGCGTGGAAAGGCGAGCTTTTTTCGCGCCAGCCGGTTCCGCTGCCCGCTTCGCTGCACTGGCGGCGGCGGGCGGCGCAGGGCATTATCCATCTTTCGCTGGCGGGGGATACCCGCTCCCGCGACTGGCTGGTGGAGTGGTGCCAGCGGCAGGGATGGCAGATGCAGGTAGCCGAGGGCGGCAAGGTCTGGAACCTGCTGGCGTGGCGGGCGGGAGAGCTGATGCTCGGCTGGTGGAGCGACGCCAGCGAGCCGGCTATCGATGCCGACTGGATTCACGCCGCGTTTCGCGTTCCGCCGCAGAACGCCGCCCGGCGCCACGCGTTATTGAGCGGCAGAAAAGGCGGCGTTGAGATGCCGCGCGGGCGTATTATCTGCAGCTGCTTTAGCGTGGGCGAACGGGCGATAGGCGAAGCCATTGTCGGCGGCTGCCGTACGCCCGGCGCGCTGGGGGGAAAACTGAAATGCGGCACCAACTGCGGCTCCTGCATCCCGGAGCTGAAAGCGCTGCTGGCGGCGAAGCTGGCGCAGGCCTGAGATTCAGCATATTCCTGGAATCGTCCGCAGGGCTGCGGGGGAGCGCAAAAAACGATAAACTCATGTTTTGCCGCCACCACTTCGTGAGTAGACGTAACCGATTTGAGCTCTCTGCCGTTCCGCGTAACCCCGCTTTTACCGCTTCTCCTGCTGCTGACAGGCATGCCCGCCCGCGCGCTGCAGGATAACCATGCGTTCTCTAAGGGTCCTGAGACCTTACCCGACCTCGGCCTCGCGCCGCAGGTGGATGACGACGCAAAGCACTTTGCCGAGATGGCGAAAAAATTTGGCGAAGCCAGTATGAGCGATAACGGGCTGACAACCAGCGAACAGGCGCGAGTATTTGCCATCGGTAAGCTGGGGAACGAGGTCAGCCACCAGTTGGAGAACTGGCTTTCGCCGTGGGGCAACGCCAACGTCGATCTGCTGGTCGACAAAGAGGGCAATTTTACCGGCAGTAAGGGGAGCTGGTTTGTCCCGTTGCAGGATAACGGCGACTACCTTACCTGGAATCAGTACTCGGTCACCCAGCGTGATACGGGTCTGGTCGGCAATATTGGTCTCGGCCAGCGCTGGCGGATGGGCTCCTGGCTGCTGGGCTACAACTCTTTCTACGATAAAGCCCTGGACGATCGCATGGCGCGCGGCAGCGTCGGGGCCGAAGCCTGGGGCGAGTCGCTGCGCCTGTCGGCGAACTACTACCAGCCGCTCGGCGGCTGGCAGCAGGGGAGTAGCCTGACCCAGCAGCAGCGTATGGCGAGCGGCTACGATGTGACCGCCCAGGCGCGGCTGCCGTTTTATCAGCACATTAATACCAGCGTCAGCGTGGAGCAGTATTTTGGCGATAGCGTCGATCTGTTCCATTCGGGTACCGGCTACCACAACCCGGTCGCGGTGTCGGTGGGGCTGAATTACACTCCCGTTCCGCTGGTGACGGTGACGGCTAAGCATAAGCAGGGCGAGAGCGGCGTCAGCCAAAATGATGTCGGGCTGAAGCTGAACTATCGCTTCGGCGTCCCGCTGAAGCAGCAGCTGGCGGCCGATGAAGTCGCCGTTAGCCGATCGCTTCGCGGCAGCCGCTACGACAGCCCGGAACGCGATAACCTGCCGGTCGTTGAATATCGCCAGCGCAAAACGCTGTCGGTTTATCTGGCGACGCCGCCCTGGGATCTTCAGCCGGGGGAGACGGTGCAGCTGAAACTACAGATTCGTAGCCTGCACGGCATTAAGTCGCTGAGCTGGCAGGGGGATACCCAGGCGCTAAGCCTGACCTCGCCGATTGAGGCCAACAGTACGGACGGCTGGACCGTGATTATGCCGCGCTGGAGCAGCGAAGCCGGGGCGAGCAACCGCTGGCATCTTTCGCTGGTGGTGGAGGATAAAACGGGTCAGCGCGTCTCATCCAATGAGATCGCACTGGCGCTGACGGAGCCGTTGGTACACGTACCGGCCGAGGGCGTTTCGTGGCCGCAACAGCCCTAGAATACGCGTTCCTGATGGACCCAAACCGCCGCTTCCACGCGCGATTTTAGCTTCATTTTCTTGAGCATATGCTTAACGTGCACTTTAACGGTGCTTTCGGTGATATCCAGACGGCGGGCAATCATTTTATTCGGCAGGCCCTGGGCAATCAGCTTGAGAATATCGCGCTCGCGCGGGGTCAACTGGCTGATGTCGCGGTCCGAGGTGGCGCGATTGGCGCGCAGGCTGGCCGCCAGCACCGGGGTTAACGCTTCGCTGAGCACCATTTCGCCCGCCGCCGCCTGCTGCAGCGCTTTCAGGAGATCTTCCGGTTCCATATCCTTCAGCAGATAGCCGTCGGCGCCGCGTTTCAGGGCGGTCACCACATCTTCTTCATGATTAGAGACGCTAAATACCACCACGCGGCCGGAAAGCGACTTCTCGCGCAGCCTGTCGAGGGTTTCCAGACCGTTCATGCCCGGCATATTGAGATCCAGCAGAATTAAATCCGGATCTAAGGCTTCCGCCATCGCAATACCCTGCTCGCCGTTGCTGGCTTCGCCGATCACCTGGATGTCCGGCGCCATGCTGATCAGCTGTTTGACGCCGGTGCGCAGCATGGGATGGTCGTCGATGAGAAGGATGGTTGCCCGTTCCTGTTGACTCATGGAGTTCTCCTTATTGAATTGAAAACGATTTTTCAGGGATAAAAGTAACCACCACTTCGGTTCCGCCGGTTTCCCGCCGCCGGACCTGGCAGTCCCCGCGCAGGCTCTGCGCGCGATCGCGCATGATAATCAAGCCGTAATGGTTGCTGCGTTCCGCGTGGTCCGGCACGCCGCGGCCGTTATCGGCGACCACCAGGCGGACCTGATTCTCCCGCAGCGTCACGCTGACGCTGACCTCAGTGGCGCTTGCGTGCTTCAGCGCGTTGCTGAGCGCCTCGCGGGCGATTTGCAGCAGATGAATGGCCTGGTGTGACGGCACAAAACGCGGCGGCAGCTGGTAATCCAGGCGCACCGCAAAACCGAAGTGGGCGCTGTATTCCTGGCAGCTGGCCTCCAGCGCCGGGCGTAGCCCCGGTTCGGTGAGCTGTAGCCGGAAGGTCGTCAGCAGTTCGCGCAGCTGGGCCCAGGAGGTATTGAGTTCATTACGAATTTGCCCCAGCAGCTGGCGGCTCGCTGCCGGCAGATCGTCGCCCTGCATCTGCAGGCAGCTGACCTGCATTTTCATACAGGAGAGCGACTGGGCGATGGAGTCGTGGAGTTCGCGGGCGATGGTGGCGCGCTCCTCCATGACGATAAGCTGCTGCTGGCGCTCCTGATGCCGATCGAGGGCGAGGGTGCCGGTGAGTTGTTCAACCAGCGTATCCACCAGCTGCTGCTGATCGTGGCTCAGATGGCGACCGGTGGGCAGGGTGGCCAGCAAAATACCGTACTGATTATGGGCGTCCGACAGCCGCCATTTTAAGGTGGTGCCGGTATCTGGCAGCGGCGGCAGGTCGCGCGGGCAGAGGTAGCAGCCTCTGTCGTCGCACTGAATATCGGAGTGGCAGGAAAACTCCTGATGATTGTCTTCATCTTCGAGGTCGTAAACGCGAACTTCAATATCGCGCAGCAGGGTTAACCCCTGCAACCCGTTCAGAACCGGAGAAATGCGCTCGCAGAGCGGCGCGTTCGAGTGCAGACGGCGGTTGGCCTGCCACAGGAAGGCGAGGATCTCGTTTTTCTGCTCCAGGCCCGCGGTTTTTTCCTGCACCCGGCGTTCCAGCACCGAATAGCTCTCCGCCAGCTCTTCAGACATATTGTTCAGCGCCATGCCGAGCGTCGCCATCTCGTTGCGTCCGCTAATCTGCGCGCGCTGGGTAAAATCGCGTCGGCTCACCGCGCGGGCCATACCCAGCAGCTGTTTCCACGGGCGCAACAGGCGCGCGCGCAGCCAGACGATGGTGAACACCAGCAGCAGCGCCATTCCCACAGCCATGATGCGCTGGATCCAGACAACGTGTTTAATCCGCTCTTCGGTGGTGTGATCGAAGGCGGTAACCAGCTGGTCTATACGGTCGACAAACCCGGCGACATCGGTCGCCACCGAGGCCTGATTTTGCGCTTTGCGCATGCCCGGCGCCAGCTCCAGCTGCCAGTAGTGCTGCAGCGCCTGGAGCTGCCGCTGCTGATCGTCATGGCGCGCGGCGTACTGCAGTTCCGGGCTAAAGACGGTTGCCGTCATTTCATCCAGTAGCTTTTCATCGTTTTCGCCCAGCGGTACTGCCGCCAGCAGGCGATAGCTCTGCATGCGCAGCGAACCGGCTTTATTAATGGCGTGCGCGCTGCCCTGGACGCCGTGCACCAGGCGAGAAGAGATCGCCATTCCGGCGACGCCGATGAGGGTAGCCAGCAGAACGATCAGCGCGAGTTGATTCACCAGCGTCAGCGGCGTAAAAAGACGTTTCAACATGGGGTACGAGGCTCCTGACCGGTAAATTATCCGGGAGTGGCGCTTATTCTCGGCCATCCCCCGGAGTATACCCATACCCCTAAAGGATTACCCCTTAATTGTCAGGGCGGGGTGGGCTGGTGGCAGGTGTTCGGGGAATTCCAGCACTGGCGTGAAAAACCACACTTTTTTCCGCAGAAATAGCTACTCACTTCGGGTGATGCGTTTTTTTTCGCCAAATCGGCGCCCACTTTTCCTTTGATTTATATCAACTTACCGCCGCCTGTAACCCATAAGGTAGCCAGGGTTAATACGAATTATCAGAGGTGTCTATGAGTCACTCTTCAATCCCGGAGAAGACTACCCGCTCAGTCATTAGCGACTGGCGTCCCGAAGATCCTGAATTCTGGCAGCAGCGCGGTCATCGCGTCGCCAGCCGCAATCTGTGGATCTCCGTTCCATGTCTTTTGCTGGCATTCTGCGTCTGGATGTTGTTCAGCGCCGTTGCCGTCAACCTGAATAAAGTCGGCTTTCAGTTTACCACCGACCAGTTGTTTATGCTGACCGCGCTTCCGGCGCTGTCCGGCGCGCTGCTGCGCGTGCCGTACGCGTTTATGGTGCCGCTGTTCGGCGGCCGTCGCTGGACCGCGTTCAGCACCGGGATCATGATCGTCCCCTGCGTCTGGTTAGGCTTCGCGGTGCAGGATACCGCTACGCCCTTCAGCGTTTTCGTGATTATTTCTCTGCTGTGCGGCTTTGCGGGGGCGAACTTTGCTTCCAGTATGGCTAACATCAGCTTCTTCTTTCCGAAACAGAAGCAGGGCGGCGCGCTGGGCATCAACGGCGGCCTCGGGAATATGGGCGTCAGCGTAATGCAGCTGGTTGCCCCTCTGGTGGTATCGCTGTCTATTTTCGCCGTCTTTGGCGGAACTGGCAGCGAGCAGCCGGATGGCTCCATGCTGTATCTGGAAAACGCGGCGTGGATCTGGGTGCCGTTCCTGATTATCTTCACCCTGGCGGCGTGGTTCTTTATGAACGACCTGTCGGCGTCGAAGGCCTCGCTGAGCGAGCAGCTACCGGTATTGAAGCGCGCGCATCTGTGGATTATGGCGCTGCTCTATCTTGCCACCTTCGGATCGTTTATAGGCTTCTCTGCGGGCTTCGCCATGCTGTCGAAGACCCAGTTTCCGGATGTGCAGATTCTGCACTATGCCTTCTTCGGGCCGTTTATCGGCGCCCTGGCGCGCTCAACCGGCGGGGCGATCTCCGACCGCCTCGGCGGGACGCGCGTGACGCTGGTGAACTTCGTGGTGATGGCTATCTTCTGCGGCCTGCTGTTCCTGACGCTGCCGACCCACGGCGAGGGCGGTAACTTTATCGCCTTCTTCGCGGTATTTATGGTGCTGTTCCTGACCGCCGGTCTGGGCAGCGCGTCGACCTTCCAGATGATCTCGGTTATTTTCCGCAAAATGACCATGGATCGCGTTAAGGCCCAGGGCGGCAGCGAAGCGCAGGCCATGCGTGAAGCGGCGACCGATACGGCGGCGGCGCTGGGCTTTATTTCGGCGATTGGCGCGATTGGCGGGTTCTTTATTCCCAAGGCGTTTGGTATTTCGCTGGATCTGACCGGTTCGCCGGCCGGCGCCATGAAGGTATTCCTGGTGTTCTATATCGCCTGCGTGGTGATTACCTGGGCGGTCTACGGACGTAAGCAGAAATAATATTTCTTTTTGAATTTCTGCAAAGGGCGCAACGATATTTGCGCCCTTTTTATTGGTTATTACTTAGTTACAACATACTAGTGGTTTTGGGGGATATTAAAAGCCGCCTGAAGTCACAAAAAAAATGACTTCAGGCGCGCCTACCCCTTAATACCGTGGGGAATAACAAACCCCGGGTTTCTGCAGGCTTTTTCATTAAATATCTTTAATTATCAATAAAATAATAAATAGAAATAAATACTACTTTGGTGGTAATTCGCGTTTTACCTCGCTTTTATAAGCCCTATGCTCTTGATCGTTATCAATTCTCGCCCTCTTTCATAGCGTTACCTTCGCTGCAAATCCAGCAATGTCGATTTATCAGAGAGCCGTCAGGCTCCACACAGGAGAAACCCGATGAGTAAATTCCTGGACCGGTTTCGCTACTTCAAACAGAAGGGTGAAACCTTTGCCGATGGGCACGGCCAGCTTCTAAAAACCAACCGGGACTGGGAGGATGGATACCGTCAACGTTGGCAGCACGATAAAGTTGTGCGCTCCACCCACGGCGTCAACTGCACCGGCTCGTGCAGCTGGAAGATTTATGTCAAAAATGGTCTCGTCACCTGGGAAACCCAGCAGACTGACTATCCGCGCACCCGTCCGGATATGCCAAACCACGAGCCGCGCGGCTGCCCGCGCGGCGCCAGCTACTCTTGGTACCTCTACAGCGCCAACCGCCTGAAGTATCCGCTGATGCGCAAACGCCTGATGAAGATGTGGCGTGAAGCGAAGGCGCAGCACAGCGATCCGGTTGACGCATGGGCCTCGATTATTGAAGACGCTGATAAAGCGAAAAGCTTCAAGCAAGCGCGTGGTCGCGGCGGTTTCGTGCGTTCATCCTGGCAAGAGGTGAACGAGTTGATTGCCGCCTCTAACGTCTATACCGTCAAAACCTACGGCCCGGACCGCGTGGCGGGCTTCTCGCCCATCCCGGCGATGTCGATGGTCTCCTATGCCTCCGGCGCGCGCTATCTGTCGCTGATCGGCGGCACCTGCCTGAGCTTCTACGACTGGTACTGCGACCTGCCGCCTGCCTCTCCGCAGACCTGGGGCGAGCAAACCGACGTGCCGGAATCGGCCGACTGGTATAACTCCAGCTACATCATCGCCTGGGGTTCCAACGTTCCGCAGACCCGTACCCCGGATGCCCACTTCTTTACCGAAGTGCGCTATAAGGGCACCAAAACCGTTGCTATCACCCCTGACTACGCCGAAATCGCCAAGCTTTGCGATCTGTGGCTGGCGCCGAAGCAGGGTACGGATGCGGCGATGGCGCTGGCGATGGGCCACGTGATGCTGCGCGAGTTCCATCTCGATAAACCGAGCCAGTATTTCACCGATTACGTGCGTCGCTACACCGACATGCCGATGCTGGTGATGCTCGAAGAGCGCGATGGCTATTACGCGGCGGGCCGTATGCTGCGCGCGGCGGATCTGGTCGATGCGCTAGGTCAGGAAAAGAATCCGGAATGGAAAACCGTCGCTTTTGATGAGAAGGGCGAAATCACCGTACCGAACGGTTCTATCGGCTTCCGCTGGGGCGATAAAGGCAAATGGAACCTTGAACAGCGCGACGGTAAAACCGGCGAAGATGTCGAACTGCGCCTGAGCCTGCTGGGTAGCCATGACGATATCGCCAACGTCGGCTTCCCCTATTTTGGCGGCGAAGGTACCGAGCACTTTAATAAAGTCGAACTGGAAAACGTGCTGCTGCACAAACTGCCGGTCAAACGCCTGCAGAAAGCCGACGGCTCTAGCGTGCTGGTCGCCACCGTGTACGATCTGACCATGGCCAACTACGGTCTGGATCGCGGTCTGGGCGATGAAAACTGCGCCAGCGGCTATGATGACGTGAAAGCGTATACCCCGGCATGGGCGGAGAAAATCACCGGCGTTTCCCGGGCGCATATTATCCGTACCGCGCGCGAGTTCGCCGATAACGCCGATAAGACCCACGGCCGTTCGATGATCATCGTCGGCGCCGGTCTGAACCACTGGTTCCACCTCGATATGAACTATCGCGGCCTTATCAATATGCTGATCTTCTGCGGCTGCGTCGGGCAGAGCGGCGGCGGCTGGGCGCACTACGTGGGCCAGGAAAAACTGCGTCCGCAGACCGGCTGGCAGCCGCTGGCGTTTGCCCTCGACTGGCAGCGTCCGGCGCGTCATATGAACAGCACGTCGTACTTTTATAACCACTCCAGCCAGTGGCGCTATGAAACCGTCACCGCGCAGGAGCTGCTGTCGCCGTTAGCGGATAAATCCCGCTACAGCGGCCACCTGATTGACTTCAACGTGCGCGCTGAACGTATGGGCTGGCTGCCGTCGGCGCCGCAGCTGGGCACCAACCCGCTGCGCATTGCGCAAGAGGCGAAAAAAGCGGGCATGACGCCGGTCGACTACACCGTCAAATCCCTGAAAGAGGGCTCCATTCGCTTTGCCGCTGAGCAGCCGGAAAACGGTAAGAACCATCCGCGCAACCTGTTCATCTGGCGTTCCAACCTGCTGGGCTCTTCCGGTAAGGGCCACGAGTACATGCTGAAGTATCTGCTGGGTACGGAAAACGGTATTCAGGGCAAAGATCTTGGCAAGCAGGGCGGCGTGAAGCCGGAAGAGGTGGAGTGGAAAGACAACGGTCTCGACGGCAAGCTGGATCTGGTGGTGACGCTGGACTTCCGTTTGTCGAGCACCTGCCTCTACTCTGACATCGTGCTGCCGACCGCCACCTGGTATGAAAAAGACGACATGAATACCTCGGATATGCATCCGTTTATTCATCCGCTGTCTGCCGCCGTCGATCCGGCCTGGGAATCGAAAAGCGATTGGGATATCTACAAGGACATCGCGAAGAAATTCTCTGAAGTCTGCGTAGGACACCTGGGCAAAGAGACCGACGTAGTGACGCTGCCCATCCAGCACGACTCCGCCGCCGAACTGGCGCAGCCGCTGGACGTTAAGGACTGGAAAAAGGGCGAATGCGAGCTGATTCCGGGGAAAACCGCGCCGCATATTCTGACCGTCGAACGCGATTATCCGGCGACATACGAACGCTTCACCTCTATCGGCCCGCTGATGGAGAAAATCGGCAACGGCGGTAAAGGTATCGCCTGGAATACCCAGAGCGAGATGGATCTGCTGCGTAAGCTCAACTACACCAAAGCGGACGGTCCGGCCAAAGGTCAGCCGATGCTTAATACCGCAATTGACGCGGCGGAGATGGTGCTGACCCTGGCGCCGGAAACCAACGGTCACGTGGCGGTGAAAGCCTGGGCGGCGCTCAGCGAGTTTACCGGTCGCGACCATACGCATCTGGCGAAGAATAAAGAGGAAGAGAAAATTCGCTTCCGCGATATTCAGGCCCAGCCGCGCAAAATTATCTCCAGCCCGACCTGGTCAGGGCTTGAAGATGAGCACGTTTCCTATAACGCCGGCTACACCAACGTTCATGAGCTGATCCCGTGGCGCACGCTTTCCGGCCGCCAGCAGCTGTATCAGGATCACCAGTGGATGCGCGACTTCGGCGAAAGCCTGCTGGTCTATCGTCCGCCAATCGACACCCGTTCGGTGAAAGCGGTGATGGGTAAGAAATCCAACGGCAACCCGGAAAAAGCGCTGAACTTCCTGACGCCGCACCAGAAGTGGGGGATCCACTCCACCTACAGCGACAACCTGCTGATGCTGACGCTGTCCCGCGGCGGCCCGATTGTGTGGATGAGCGAGGCGGATGCCAAAGATCTGGGGATTGAGGATAACGACTGGATTGAAGTGTTCAACAGCAACGGCGCGCTGACCGCCCGCGCGGTGGTCAGCCAGCGCGTGCCGGCCGGGATGACCATGATGTATCACGCCCAGGAACGTATCGTAAACCTGCCGGGTTCAGAGGTAACCGAGCAGCGCGGCGGGATTCATAACTCCGTGACCCGTATTACGCCGAAGCCGACCCATATGATCGGCGGCTATGCCCAGTTGGCCTACGGCTTTAACTACTACGGCACGGTAGGGTCTAACCGCGATGAGTTCGTGGTGGTACGTAAGATGAAGAATATTAACTGGTTAGATGGCGAAGGTAACGACCAGGTACAGGAGAGCGTAAAATGAAAATTCGTTCACAAGTCGGCATGGTGCTGAATCTCGATAAGTGCATCGGCTGTCATACCTGCTCGGTCACCTGTAAAAACGTCTGGACCAGCCGCGAGGGGATGGAGTACGCGTGGTTTAACAACGTTGAAAGTAAACCGGGCGTCGGTTTCCCGAACGACTGGGAGAATCAGGAAAAGTGGAAGGGCGGCTGGATCCGTAAGATCAACGGCAAGCTGCAGCCGCGCATGGGCAACCGCGCGATGCTGCTAGGTAAAATCTTTGCTAACCCGCATCTGCCGGGCATCGACGATTACTACGAGCCGTTTGACTACGACTACCAGAACCTGCACAACGCGCCGGAGGGCAAACATCAGCCGATCGCCCGTCCGCGCTCGCTGATCACCGGCCAGCGGATGGATAAAATCACCAGCGGCCCGAACTGGGAAGAGATTCTGGGCGGCGAGTTCGAGAAACGCGCCAAAGACCAGAACTTCGAGAACATGCAGAAGGCGATGTACGGTCAGTTCGAAAACACCTTTATGATGTATCTGCCGCGCCTGTGCGAGCACTGCCTGAACCCGGCGTGCGTCGCGACCTGCCCGAGCGGCGCCATCTATAAACGTGAAGAAGACGGCATCGTGCTGATCGACCAGGACAAGTGCCGCGGCTGGCGTATGTGCATCACCGGCTGTCCGTACAAGAAAATCTACTTCAACTGGAAGAGCGGCAAATCCGAGAAGTGCATCTTCTGCTACCCGCGTATCGAATCCGGGATGCCGACCGTCTGCTCGGAAACCTGCGTGGGGCGTATTCGCTACCTCGGCGTGCTGCTGTATGACGCGGACGCCATTGAAAATGCCGCCAGCGCGGAGAATGAGAAAGACCTGTATCAGCGTCAGCTGGACGTGTTCCTCAACCCGAACGACCCGAAAGTGATTGAGCAGGCGCTGAAAGACGGCGTGCCGCAGGGCGTTATCGAGGCCGCCCAGCAGTCGCCGGTTTACAAAATGGCGATGGACTGGAGGCTGGCGCTGCCGCTGCATCCGGAATATCGCACGCTGCCGATGGTCTGGTACGTGCCGCCTCTGTCGCCGATTCAGTCAGCCGCCGATGCGGGTGAACTGGGCAGCAACGGCATTCTGCCGGACGTAGAAAGTCTGCGTATTCCGGTTCAGTATCTGGCCAACCTGCTGACCGCGGGCGATACCCAGCCGGTGCTGCTGGCGCTGAAGCGCATGCTGGCGATGCGTCACTTCAAGCGCGCGGAAACGGTGGACGGCGTCGTGGATACCCGGGCGCTGGAAGAGGTTGGACTGACTGAAGCCCAGGCGCAGGAGATGTATCGCTATCTGGCGATCGCCAACTACGAAGACCGTTTCGTGGTGCCGAGCAGCCACCGCGAGCAGGCCCGCGACGCCTTCCCGGAGAAAAGCGGTTGCGGTTTTACCTTCGGCGACGGCTGCCACGGTTCTGACAGCCAGTTCAATCTGTTCAACAGCCGCCGTATCGATGCTATCGACGTCACCAGCAAAACGGAGCCGCACCCATGATTGAACTCGTCATTGTGTCGCGTCTTCTCGAGTACCCTGACGCTGCCTTATGGCAGCATCAGCAGGAGCTGTTTGACGCTATCGCCGCTTCGGAAAAACTGGCGCCGGAGGATGCCCATAAGCTGAGCGTTTTCCTGCGCGACCTGACCGCCCAGGACGTGCTGGACGCGCAGTCTCGCTACAGCGAACTGTTCGATCGCGGCCGTGCGACCTCGCTGCTGCTGTTTGAGCACGTGCACGGCGAATCCCGCGATCGCGGCCAGGCGATGGTAGACCTGATGGCGCAGTACGAGCGCCACGGTCTGCAGCTGGACAGCCGCGAACTGCCGGATCATCTCCCGCTGTATCTGGAGTATCTGGCGCAGCTGCCGGAAGCGGAAGCGCGCGGCGGATTGCAGGATATCGCGCCGATACTCGGCCTGCTTAGCGCTCGCTTACAACAACGCGAAAGCGGCTACGCGGCGCTGTTTGAGCTGCTGCTCAAGCTGGCGAACGCGCAGGTCGATAGCCGGAAAGTGGCGGAAAAAATCGCCGATGAAGCCCGCGACGATACGCCGCAGGCGCTGGACGCCGTCTGGGAAGAAGAACAGGTGAAATTCTTTGCCGATCGGGGCTGCGATGATTCGGAGATCGCCGCTCACCAGCGTCGTTTTGCCGGAGCCGTTGCCCCGCAATATTTGAATATCTCTAACGGAGGACAGCAATAATGCACTTCCTGAATATGTTCTTCTTTGACATTTATCCGTACATCGCCGGGACGGTGTTCCTCGTCGGCAGCTGGCTGCGCTACGACTATGGGCAGTACACCTGGCGCGCGGCCTCCAGCCAGATGCTGGACCGTAAAGGGATGAATCTGGCTTCGAACCTGTTTCATATCGGGATTCTCGGGATCTTTGCCGGCCACTTTCTCGGTATGCTGACGCCGCACTGGATGTACGAATCCTTCCTGCCGATCGACGTGAAGCAGAAGATGGCGATGATTGCGGGCGGCGCCTGCGGCGTGATGACGCTGGTGGGCGGCCTGCTGCTGCTCAAGCGTCGTCTGCTGAGCCCGCGCGTTCGCGCCACCACCACCGGAGCGGATATTCTGATCCTCTCCCTGCTGATGGTGCAGTGCGCGCTGGGCCTGCTGACTATTCCATTCTCCGCTCAGCATATGGACGGTAGCGAAATGATGAAGCTGGTGGGCTGGGCGCAGTCGGTGGTGACCTTCCACGGCGGCGCTTCACAGCATCTGGACGGCGTGGCGTTTATTTTCCGCGTGCACCTGGTTCTGGGCATGACGCTGTTTGTGCTGTTCCCGTTCTCCCGTCTGGTGCATATCTGGAGCGCGCCGGTCGAGTACCTGACGCGCAAATACCAGATTGTTCGCGCCCGTCGCTAATTCGCTGTTTTGATACCAACCCCGCCTTGGCGGGGTTTTTTTTCGCCCCAGCCAAGATTGTTGCCTGCCGCAGCCAACAGGATCAGCGCGCCGCCGAACAACTGGATCAGGTTTAGCGAATGGCCAAATACCCGGTTATCGACAACGATCGCCACGACGGGATAGATAAATGACAGCGAGCCGATAATAGGGGTGGGAAGCTTCTGTATCGCGCTGTACAGCAGTTGATACATTACGCCGGTATGCACGATCCCCAGCGTTAATAGCATCACCCATGGGAAAGGAGGCGTGAGCGACGGCATATGCGCCAGCGGTAAAAGCATTACCACGCCGGTGAGCACCTGAATAAAGGCGATATGCTGCGGCGCGAGGGATTTGAGCTTGCGGGTAATTATTGCCGTGAGCGCGTAGAAGAAGGCCGCGCCCAGCGCGAGGCCGATACCGGCGAGCCAGTCGGCGCCACGAGCGCCGGTTAACTCCGTGGAGAGCAAAATGACCACGCCGCCAAAGGCGAGGAACAGCCACCCCCATTTCACCAGGCTGACGCGCTCACCGAAAAGCATCCCCATCAATACCAGCATAAACGGCTGGGTGTTATACACCACGGTAGAAAGACCAATAGAGATCCGTTCATAGGCGGCGAAGAGCAGGAGCCAGTTCACCACTAAGGCCACGCCGCCGAGAATAGCCAGCAGCAGCGTAATGCGGGTGAGTGGGCTAAACGGTTTTCGACTCATCCGAATAAAAATAAACAGTGCAATAGCCCCGATAAGACAGCGCCAGAATACGACTTCGGTCACCGGCAGGCCGGAAAGTAAAACAAACGCGCCAATCGATCCGGAAATTAACATCGCCAGGCTCATTTGCCAGACGCCTTTATGTAAATCACGCATCATCCACCTCCTGATTAATGACGCTATTGTTGAAAATTGCTGTCGGCTTTTACAGGGGTGATATAAGGTTGAAAACGTAAATGGCTTTTTAAAATTAGGTGAAAATGATGGATAACCTTATTGATGATATCGACCGACAAATTTTAGCCTGTCTGGTGGAGGATGCGCGCGTCTCGCTGAAGGTGCTGAGCGGTCATATTGGCCTGACCTCGCCCAGCACGGCGGAGCGTCTGAAAAGGCTTGAGGAGCGCGGGGTGATTCAGGGTTACGGCGCGCGGGTGAATCTTGCGGCGTTAGGCTATACGCTGCAGGCGCTGGTGCGGGTTCGCCCATTGCCTGGGTTGTTACATAAAGTGGATAAGTACATTCAGGCGATGCCGGAGTGCATTGAAAGCGACAAAGTGACCGGCGAGGATTGCTTTGTCATCAGGCTGGTGGTGCGGTCGATAGAGCAGTTGGATACGCTGCTCGATGGCCTGGCGGAGCATGCCCAGTGCAATACCTCTATCGTGAAGAGTTCGCCGGTCAAGCGCCGGCTGCCGCCGATGTAGCCGTGCGTCGCCGGGTGGCGGCAGAGTCTTACCCGGCCTACGACAAGGCAACGACATAACGGGTGGCAATGTATTTTTCAGGGATAATTAAGCTACAGAAGAAATGATGGTGGTGGGGGAAGGATTACTCGTCGCGCTGCGCCTCGCCCTTCGGGTCGTTGCCTGCGGCAACGCTTTCTCGCTTCGCTCGAATCGAACCTTAGTCGAAGCTTCTCATCCTTCCCACATGGGATGAATACGGGGCGCTGAGCGAAGTGTGAATTTAAAACGATATACAAGTGATGGTGGTGGGGGAAGGAT
>NZ_FZTC01000004.1 GCF_900200035.1 Klebsiella grimontii | reverse complement strand
AGAGGAGATGAAAACGCTGGCGGGCGAGCGCGTCGCCGAGCTGAAAACCCGCGGTTACGACAACGCGGGGCTGTACGATCCGGCCGGCGTTGGCGGCACGCACGTGATGTACGTGCTGCACCACGCCGACAAGCCGAACCTGTACCACGGCCTGCCGGAGAACCCGGAAATCAGCGCCACGGTTAAGTTCTGGAAAGGGATCTGGAAGCCTCTCGCGGCGGTCGGCTTCGCGGCCACCTTCGCCGCCAGCATCTTCCACTACGTCGGCGTCGGTCCGAACCGCGCGGAAGAGGAAGAGGACAATCTGGATGAAGAGAAAGACGAGGTGCGCAAATGAAAAGACGTGACACCATCGTGCGCTACACCGCGCCGGAACGCATCAACCACTGGGTCACCGCCTTCTGCTTCGTGCTGGCGGCGGTGAGCGGGCTGGGCTTTTTCTTCCCGTCCTTCAACTGGCTGATGCACATCATGGGCACCCCGCAGCTGGCGCGTATTCTGCACCCGTTCGTGGGTGTGATTATGTTTGCCTCATTCATCATCATGTTCTTCCGCTACTGGCACCATAACCTGATCAACCGGGACGATATTTTCTGGGCGAAGAACATTCGCAAGATTGTGGTCAACGAGGAAGTGGGCGACACCGGGCGCTATAACTTCGGCCAGAAGTGCGTGTTCTGGGCGGCGATTATCTTCCTGGTGCTGCTGCTGGTGAGCGGGGTGATTATCTGGCGTCCGTACTTTGCGCCGGCCTTCTCCATCCCGGTTATCCGCGTCGCGCTGATGCTGCACTCCTTCTCGGCGGTCGCGCTGATCGTGGTGATCATGGTGCATATTTACGCCGCGCTGTGGGTGAAAGGCACCATTACCGCGATGGTGGAAGGCTGGGTGACGAAGACCTGGGCGAAGAAGCATCATCCGCGCTGGTACCGTGAAGTCCGCGAAAAGCAGGATAAGCGCCAGTCGTAGGCCCGAGCGCTTTGTTCGTCTCTGAAATGGCGTCGTATATCGACGCCATTTTTTTGCGGATAACGCGCTGTTTTGACAACATTAACCATAGTGCGCCGCAGGCGGGAGCGGCACGTTTCCCGGTTCGCTCAAGCCATGGCGCAGGATAGCTAATCCTAACGGTGCATAGTCTGGGATATCGATATCAGGTATCGTAACGCACACATTGCGATGTCATGGGTATATCCCGTACGCCGATTGCGGTTATCATTAATGACATTCACCAGAGCGGGCGCGTGATGCCCGCCAAATCACAGAGCGGACGCGACCATCGCCGAATCTGCTGAAACCAGGAAGTAACAGAATGAGCATTCGTATCATCCCGCAAGATGAGCTGGAAAAGAGCGAGAAACGCGCGACGGATATGATTCCGCCGTTGTTGTTTCCCCGGCTCAAAAATTTATATAACCGTCGCGCCGAACGCCTGCGCGAACTGGCTGAAAATAACCCGCTGGGCGATTACCTGCGCTTTGCCGCACTTATCGCCCACGCGCAGGAAGTGGTGCTGTACGACCATCCGCTGCAGATGGATCTCACCGCGCGCATCAAAGAAGCGAACGACCAGGGTAAGCCGCCGCTGGATATCCACGTTTTGCCGCGCGATAAGCACTGGCACAAGCTGCTGCATTCGCTGATTGCCGAACTGAAGCCGGAGATGAGCGGCCCGGCGCTGGCGGTCATCGAGAATCTGGAAAAAGCCTCCGAACAGGAGCTGGAACTGATGGCAAGCGCGCTGTTTGCGTCCGATTTTGCCTCTGTCAGCAGCGATAAAGCGCCGTTTATCTGGGACGCGCTCTCGCTCTATTGGGCGCAGATGGCCAGCCTGATCCCCGGAAAAGCCCGCGCTGAATACGGTGAACAGCGTCAGTTCTGCCCGGTTTGCGGCTCGATGCCGGTCTCCAGCATGGTGCAAATTGGCACCACTCAGGGCCTGCGCTATCTGCACTGCAACCTGTGCGAAACCGAGTGGCATGTGGTGCGCGTGAAGTGCAGCAACTGCGAACAGACGCGCGATCTGCACTACTGGTCATTAGATAACGAGCAGTCGGCGATTAAAGCCGAAACCTGCGGCGACTGCGGTACCTACCTGAAGATTCTCTATCAGGAAAAAGACCCAAAAGTGGAAGCCGTCGCCGACGACCTCGCCTCGCTGGTGCTGGACGCACGGATGGAACAAGAGGGCTTCGCCCGCAGCTCCATTAACCCGTTCCTGTTCCCTGGCGAAGGGGAATAACGGCTGGCATCATGTCGGGCGGCGCCTGCCGCCCGGCTTACAAATGATAAGGCGTAATCACTCCGGGTATCCCGAAAAAATCTTTGGTATTGCGCGTGACCAGTTCATAACGATGTATTTGCGCTGTCGCCAGTATGATGGCATCCGGCAGCTTCATCCCATACTCCTTCCTGAGATTGACGCTTCGTTCAGCAATATCCTGTGAAATATCGATAATATTAAACGCGCTCAGTGCAATACGCGTGCGGTGTTCCTGATGATACTTTTTCGCCCCCACCATTACTTCCATCCACGTGATGAGGCTAATCGCATTCTGTGGCGGATAAGCCTCCAGAACCTGTTTCGCTTCAACGCGACCGCTGAATAAATCGATGAGAATATTAGTATCAAACAGCGCCGGGCCTTTAATCATTGCCACTCCTCGCGGAGTTTCCTTTCGAATTCAACTCCCTCTTCCTCACAGCCTTGCCAAATCCCCAGCGCATTGGAAATAGTGGTGTCAGCTTGTCTTTCCAGGTACTGTTCAACCGCCTCGCGTAACAGTTCCGCTCGAGGAAGATTGCGCTGCTGTTTGAGGTCTTCAAGACGTTTAATAACGTCATCCGATAAGTCGAGTAGTATTCTGCCCATATTCGTTCCCGTCATCATACTCACATATACCTCCAGTATATCATTGACGATGAATTTTCAAACAACATACACCTGCAGTTGGTGGGGGGAAAGCCCCGTCAGCAATGAGTTTCACTTTTGCGAGCCGCTTTCCACAATCGTTTCGCAACCCAAATCGCCCATTTTCTTTTGTTAAAAATCAGGCTATAAGACTGGATATCCAAACAGGTTAAGGGATTAAAAAATGGCGCTTGAAAAAGGTATTGCAGAGCTGGTGCGGGAATTTATCGATGCAGGTCGCCCCTCATCGCGCGAACAGAATATTGATGACCGGAGAAACGGTTATGTCGCCAGTGCCGTGTTAGCCGGGGAACAAGAAAACCGCGTGTGGGTAGAGGACATCGAACTCGAGGGCATGTTTTTTCGCGTGGTCTCTCCCCTCAATGCGACTGGCGCGCTGCCTGCCGTTATCTATTTCCACGGTGGCTGCTTTATCAGCGGCGGTTTCGCCACGCATGACCATCAGCTCCGCCAGCTGGCGTACCACAGCGGCTGTCGCGTTATCGCCGTGCAATATCGGCTGGCGCCGGAGCATACTTTTCCTGCCGCCCATGATGATGCCGAAAAAGGCGCGCTGATTATTCACCGCCACGCCGGGCAGCTGGGCATCGATGCTTCCCGTATTACGCTGGCTGGCGACAGCGCCGGAGGACATCTGGCATTAGTGACCGCCCTGCGACTCAAAACCACGCAGGCCTGGCAACCCGCACAGCTGGTTTTGATTTACCCGATGCTGGATGCCACCGCCAGCATGAAGAGCTATATCGATAACGGTAAAGATTACATCATCACCGAAGATACCCTGCTCAGCGGCTATGAAATGTACCTTTCAGCGACGGAACTCCATCATCCGGAAGCCAGCCCGCTATGGCGTAAAGACTTTAACGGATTACCGCCGGTACATATTCTGACGGCAGAATACGACCCTTTGCGTGATGAAGGCGAAGCGCTTTACCAGCGCCTGCTTGAGCAGGGCGTTGACTGTACCTGTCAGCGCTATCTCGGGGTGATCCACGGCTTCTTTCAACTGTGCGGCATCAGCCCGGCGGCCGGAAGCGCGATGAGGGATATCGCCTGGCGGGTGAAGTCACCAGGCCAATAGACCGGTATAAAGGGAGGCTACTCCTCTTCGTTACCGCCCTCTTCATACGGGCCAAACGGCTTCGCGGGAAGAACAATATAGATACCCTCAAAAACCGCGCCAAGCCGATCGTCGCCAAACAGTTCAACCTGCAGCTGAACGCGCGCTTTACGCCCGCGCGCCAGCCGGTCAAGATCGCCGCTTAACGAACCGAGATCGGCAACGGCGCTTGGGCGTCCGCTAATGGGCTGGCTGTAGCGGATATGCGCATCGGCAAGAATAATTGTGCCGCCAAGATGCCGCTCGCGCAGCATCAGCCAGATAAGCCCCCAGCCGGTTAACGTTGCCTGAGAAAACAGGCTGCCGGCAAACAGGGTATGGTGTGGGTTCTGGTTACCGGCTTCTGGCATGGTGGTGATGAATTTTTGCCCGGTATACTGCTGGATGCGCACGCCCATTTTCTCGCTGAGAGGGATATGCTGATACCAGGCCTGCTGCAGCTGAGCGCACCAGTCGCCGCGATGTAAAATATCATCCAGCGAGGCTATTGGCTTAATCATCAGAAAATGACGGATCGGCGTGGTCGTCGGCGTGGTGATTTCTCCCTGGTTCACAAAACCGAGCTTCGCAAAGAACTCCACCGCGTCTTCGCGGGCGCTACAGGTCACGCGCTTAACGCCTTCCTGGCGGGCGACGGACTCCAGCGTCATCGCCATCAGGGTACCCAGCCCTTTATCCTGCACTGACGGATGAACGGCCATAAAACGGATAGAGGCTTCGTTTTCCGCATTCACATACAGCCGCCCGACGGCAACTAGATTACCCTCTTCATCGACCACCATTTGATGGTGCGCCATCGCATCCCACGCATCACGCTCGGACCCTTTCGGCTGATGCAGCGGCTTACGCAGCATCTCCCAGCGGAACTGGTAGTAGCTCTCTAACTCTTCTTCTGTTTGCGGTACACGAAGGTGATACATAGCTGTACTCTCTTTTGTTACCCGCAGCCTGCCCGGAAGCTGGCTCATACCTGCAACCAAAAGGTTACGGGACCATCATTCACCAGAGAAACCTGCATATCGGCAGCAAATCTCCCGGTCTGCGTATTCATTTTCTGCTCGCGGCAGCGCTCAACGAAATACGCGTACAGCGCTTCCGCTTTATCCGGCGCAGCCCCTTTCGAAAATCCAGGGCGCATCCCGCGCTCGGTATCCGCTGCCAGCGTAAACTGTGAAACCACCAGCACGCTGCCGCCAGCCTGCTGCACGTTCAGATTCATTTTGCCTTCAGCATCGCTAAAAATACGGTATCCCAGCACGCGCTCGCACAGGCGGTTCGCCTTTTGCTCATCATCGTCTCTTTCGACGCCTAACAGCACCAGAAGCCCGGGGCCGATTTCGCCCGTCACTTCACCCTCCACGGTAACGCTAGCTCGGGATACGCGTTGAATTAATGCAATCATGATTGTTCTGTTTCTTCTTTTTTCAGTTTGCGGTATTCACCGAGAGTGACAGTAATTTCAGCGCCAAGCAAGACGATACACCACGTCCAGTACACCCAGACAAACAAAATAGGCACCACGGCGAGTACGCCATAAATCAGCTGATATGACGGGAACGCGGTGATATATAAAGCAAAAGCTTTCTTACCCGCTTCAAAGAGCAGCGCAGCGACCAGGGAACCGATTATCGCATCGCGGTTACGCACCTCGGCCGTCGGCACAATGCTGTAAAGCAGCCAGAATGCCACCCAGGATAAAATGAGCGGAAAAATACGCAGCACATCGTCAATCACGCTATTCAGGTCGCTGGCCCAGCGTAACGACAGGAGATAGGAGCTGATCGCAAGGCTGGCGCCCGCCAGCAGCGGCCCCAGGGTGAGGATCATCCAGTAAACGGCAAAGGAGTAGGTTTTTGGTCGGGTGCGCGTACTGCGCCAGATGGTGTTCAACGCGCTATCAATGGAGTACATCAACAGCAGCGATGTCACAATCAGACCGAAAGCGCCCACGGCGGTCATTCGACTGGAGTTAGCGACAAACTGCTCAATGTAGCCCTGAATGACATCCCCGGTTGCCGGGATGAAATTGGCGAAGATAAAGTGGCGAATCTGGATACTGACATCAGAAAACATCGGAAATGCCGCGAACAGCGCGAAAACGACGGCAATAAGCGGCACAAGGGAGAGTAACGACACATAGGCAAGATTCCCCGCCAGCGTCGTCATATTATCTTCATCAATACGCCGCCATAGCAGCTTGAGCCAGGCCACCAGCGGTCGCAGATGGCGCGTGGTTTTTTGATGAACGGTTTTTAGCATAGCTGTTTAGCAAAATAGTTGGGGATGGTTTCCTTCCCGGTCACCAGAATGCTGGTAATGCCCAGCTGGTTAGCCCCGGCAATATTATCCGCGTTATCATCGAAGAAGACCGTATCGTCAGCGGAAAAACCTTCCGCTTCAAGGACGCTCTGATAGATCCGCGCTTCGGGTTTACGCATCCCCATTTCCTGAGAAAGATAGATATGGTCAGCCGCGGCGCGTATCTCGGGGTACTCATCCGGCCAGAAGGTGGTATGCAGGCGGTTAGTGTTGGACAGAACCACGACCCGATGCCCCTGCTCGCGTAATTTTTGCATAATCGCGATAACCTCCGGGCGCAGGGAGACAAAAACCGCCTGCCAGCCGTGGGAGAACTGCTCGTAGCTAAGCGACATGTTCATTTCATGGCACATCGCCGCCGCGAAATCTTCATCGCTGATTTCACCGCGCTCGTGCTGGTGGAACGCTTCGCCCATGGTGAAATGCTGCTGCAGCGTCGCAAGGGGAATTCGCGTTAAATCGCTCCACGTCCCGAGCACCCGGTTGAAGTCAATATCGACAATCACATTACCTAAATCAAAGATATAGAGCATGGTCCTCTCCTTTTGCACCGTGGAAAATTAACTGTAGCGGGAAAGGGGGAGTTTGACTATGGGCGGTAGGGCTTTGTACAAAAAAGAAACCCTGCCATTGAGGCAGGGTTCAGATAGCAGAAAGAAGCGTTAATTAATCTTCTTTCGCACCGCGCATCGCGCGTTTACGGTCGTTCTCGGTCAGGTGACGTTTACGGATACGGACAGAAGTCGGGGTGACTTCTACCAGTTCGTCGTCATCGATGAACTCAAGAGCCTGCTCCAGAGTCATTTTCAGCGCCGGAACCAGCGTCGTTGCTTCGTCAGTACCGGAAGCACGCATGTTGGTCAGTTTCTTACCGGTCAGGCAGTTTACCGTCAGGTCGTTAGAGCGGCTGTGAATACCGATAATCTGGCCTTCGTAAACTTCTGCGCCGTGGCCCAGGAACAGCTTACCGCGATCCTGCAGGCTGAACAGGGCGAACGCAACTGCTTTACCCTGACCGTTGGAGATCAGAACACCGTTCTGACGCTGACCCACATCACCCGCACGAACGTCGTCGTAGTGGCTGAAGGTGGAGTACAGCAGACCGGTACCGGAGGTCATGGTCATGAATTCTGAACGGAAGCCGATCAGACCACGGCTTGGGATCACGTAGTCGAGACGTACGCGGCCTTTGCCATCTGGATTCATGTTTTTCAGATCGCCTTTACGCTCACCCAGCGCCTGCATCACAGAACCCTGGTGCTGCTCTTCAACGTCCAGCGTCACGTTTTCGAACGGCTCTTGCTTACGGCCATCGATTTCGCGGAAGATAACTTTCGGACGGGAAACCGCCATTTCGAAACCTTCACGACGCATGTTCTCGATAAGGACAGACAGGTGCAGTTCGCCACGGCCAGAAACGCGGAATGCGTCTGCATCCGGAGTTTCTTCAACGCGCAGCGCCACGTTATGCACCAGCTCTTTGTTCAGGCGGTCAAGGATCTGACGAGAGGTAACGTACTTACCTTCTTTACCGCAGAACGGCGAGGTGTTAACGCAGAAGAACATAGAGACGGTCGGCTCATCAACAGACAGCGCCGGCAGCGCTTCAACATTCTGCGTATCGCAGATGGTGTCAGAGATGTTCAGTTCGCCCAGGCCGGTGATCGCGATGATATCGCCAGCTTCTGCAACGTCGCTCTCGATACGCTCAAGGCCCAGATGGGTCAGAACCTTACCGACTTTACCGTTACGGGTTTTGCCTTCGCTATCAATGATAGTGACCTGCTGGTTCGGCTTCACTTTACCGCGCTTGATGCGGCCGATGCCGATGACGCCAACGTAGTTGTTGTAGTCCAGCTGGGAGATTTGCATCTGCAGCGGGCCATCAAGGTCAACGTTCGGCGCCGGTACGCGATCGACGATGGTCTGATACAGCGGAGTCATGTCTTCAGCCATATCTTCGTGATCCAGACCCGCGATACCGTTCAGCGCAGAAGCGTAAACGATAGGGAAGTCCAGCTGTTCGTCGGTAGCGTCGAGGTTAACGAACAGGTCGAATACCTGATCGACAACCCAGTCAGGACGTGCGCCCGGACGGTCAACTTTGTTGATAACAACAATTGGCTTCAGGCCATGAGCAAAGGCTTTTTTGGTCACGAAGCGCGTCTGCGGCATCGGACCATCCATTGCATCAACGACCAACAGAACGGAATCAACCATGGACATGACACGTTCAACTTCACCACCGAAGTCGGCGTGCCCCGGGGTATCAACGATGTTGATACGGTAGTCATTCCATTTGATAGCGGTGTTTTTAGCCAGGATGGTAATCCCGCGCTCTTTCTCCAAATCGTTGGAGTCCATCACTCGCTCTTGAGTTTCGGCACGCGCGTCGAACGTACCGGATTGCTGTAGCAGCTTATCAACCAGGGTAGTTTTACCATGGTCAACGTGCGCGATGATGGCGATATTACGCAAATTTTCGATCACAACTTTGCCTCAGGCATTAGAAATAGCGCGTTATTGTACACGGATTAATCGCAGTACAAAACAGGATCACAAACATCCTCCGCAAACAAGTATTGCAGAGATTCTTTGTGATCGCTTTCACGGAGCGTTAAAAGGGTTATTCAAGGTCAATTGCACCAAATAAGTGCCCAATGTTCACACAAATGCACTATATTGGTGCAATGCATTCATTTTGGTGCAGCCCTTTTGCACGATGATGTGCATGATAACGCCTTTTGGGGGCAATTTAAAAGTTGGCACAGATTTCGCTTTATATTTTTTAAGGCAACAACGCCACTTTACGTAGTTAAAAAGTTTTCGTTTCCACGACGACAATGACCAATCCGGGAGAGTTTAAGTATGTCCGCTGAACACGTTTTGACGATGCTGAACGAGCATGAAGTGAAGTTTGTCGATCTGCGCTTCACCGATACCAAAGGTAAAGAACAGCACGTTACTATTCCTTCTCATCAGGTAAATGCCGAATTCTTCGAAGAAGGCAAAATGTTTGATGGCTCCTCGATTGGCGGCTGGAAAGGTATTAACGAATCCGACATGGTTCTGATGCCGGATGCAACCACCGCGCTGATCGACCCGTTCTATGAAGAACCGACGCTGATCATCCGCTGCGACATCCTGGAACCAGGCACCCTGCAGGGCTATGACCGCGACCCGCGTTCCATTGCTAAGCGCGCTGAAGAGTATCTGCGCTCTACCGGCCTGGCTGACACCGTGCTGTTCGGGCCAGAACCAGAATTCTTCCTGTTCGACGACATCCGTTTTGGTGCCTCCATCTCCGGTTCCCACGTTGCTATCGACGATATCGAAGGCGCATGGAACTCCTCCACCAAATACGAAGGCGGCAACAAAGGCCACCGTCCGGGCGTGAAAGGCGGTTACTTCCCGGTTCCGCCAGTAGACTCTTCTCAGGATATCCGCTCCACCATGTGTATGATCATGGAAGAGATGGGCCTGGTTGTTGAAGCTCACCACCACGAAGTGGCGACTGCGGGCCAGAACGAAATCGCGACCCGCTTTAACACCATGACCAAAAAAGCGGACGAAATTCAGATTTACAAATACGTTGTGCATAACGTCGCACACCGTTTCGGCAAAACCGCGACCTTTATGCCAAAACCGATGTTTGGCGATAACGGTTCCGGTATGCACTGCCACATGTCCCTGTCCAAGAACGGCGTAAACCTGTTCTCCGGCGACAAATACGCAGGCCTGTCTGAACAAGCGCTGTACTACATCGGCGGCGTAATCAAGCACGCTAAAGCGATTAACGCCCTGGCTAACCCGACCACCAACTCCTACAAGCGTCTGGTCCCGGGTTACGAAGCGCCGGTTATGCTGGCTTACTCTGCCCGTAACCGTTCCGCGTCTATCCGTATTCCGGTTGTCACCTCTCCGAAAGCGCGCCGTATCGAAGTTCGCTTCCCGGACCCGGCTGCTAACCCGTACCTGTGCTTCGCGGCGCTGCTGATGGCTGGCCTTGACGGTATCAAGAACAAAATCCATCCGGGCGAAGCCATGGATAAAAACCTGTACGACCTGCCGCCGGAAGAAGCGAAAGAGATCCCACAGGTTGCAGGCTCTCTGGAAGAAGCACTGAACGCGCTGGACGCGGACCGTGAATTCCTGACCGCTGGCGGCGTATTCACCAACGACGCTATCGATGCTTACATCGCCCTGCGTATTGAAGAAAACGACCGCGTACGCATGACTCCGCACCCGGTTGAGTTTGAGCTGTACTACAGCGTCTAATTTTGCTGTAAATCCGCGGTATTCCGTGTTGTGGCGTGGGGTACCAAGGATGTTTTGTTGCCGTGGAAACTTTCAGCCCATCTCAGGATGGGCTTTTTTCTCCACCAACGCGCTGATCCCATGAGCTTTTTATTCATAAAAAGCTATACTGCACTAAAATGGTGCACTCTTTTTCAGGAGACTGTCGAATGGCAACAGGCACACTGCCCGATGCTGGGCAGATCCTTAACTCTTTAATCAACAGTATCTTACTGGTCGATGACGACCTAGCGGTACATTACGCGAACCCGGCGGCGCAGCAGCTGCTGGCGCAAAGCTCGCGTAAATTATTCGGCACGCCGCTGCCGGAGCTGTTGAGCTATTTCTCGCTGAATATCGGCCTCATGCAAGAGAGCCTCGCTGCGGGTCAGGGTTTTACCGATAACGAAGTGACGCTGGTTATTGATGGCCGCTCCCACATCCTTTCCCTGACGGCGCAACGCCTGCCTGAAGGCTATATCCTGCTGGAAATGGCGCCGATGGATAATCAGCGTCGCCTGAGCCAGGAGCAGCTACAGCACGCGCAGCAGATTGCCGCACGTGACTTAGTGCGTGGTCTGGCCCACGAGATTAAAAATCCGCTGGGCGGCCTGCGCGGCGCGGCGCAGCTGCTGAGCAAAGCGCTGCCCGACCCTGCGCTAATGGAATATACCAAAGTCATTATTGAACAGGCCGACCGGTTAAGAAATCTGGTCGACCGTCTACTGGGACCACAGCATCCCGGAATGCACGTAACAGAAAGCATCCACAAGGTCGCTGAGCGAGTGGTGAAGCTGGTGTCGATGGAACTACCGGATAACGTCAAGCTGGTGCGCGACTATGACCCCAGCCTGCCAGAGCTCCCGCACGACCCGGATCAAATTGAACAAGTGCTGCTGAACATCGTACGTAACGCGCTGCAGGCGCTGGGACCGGAGGGCGGAGAGATCACTCTGCGCACCCGGACGGCCTTCCAGTTAACCCTGCACGGCGTGCGCTACCGCCTCGCTGCGCGTATCGACGTTGAAGATAACGGCCCGGGAATCCCGTCTCACTTACAGGATACGCTGTTTTATCCCATGGTGAGTGGACGCGAAGGCGGTACCGGACTCGGGCTGTCTATCGCCCGCAGCCTTATCGACCAGCACTCCGGCAAAATTGAATTTACCAGTTGGCCAGGGCATACCGAATTCTCGGTGTACCTGCCTATTCGGAAGTAGAGGTGTTTATGCAACGAGGGATAGCATGGATCGTTGACGACGATAGCTCCATCCGTTGGGTGCTTGAACGCGCGCTCACCGGGGCAGGCTTGAGTTGTACAACGTTTGAAAGCGGCAATGAGGTGCTTGATGCCCTCACGACCAAAACCCCGGATGTACTGCTGTCTGATATCCGCATGCCGGGGATGGATGGGCTGGCGCTGCTAAAGCAAATTAAACAGCGTCATCCGATGCTCCCGGTCATCATAATGACGGCGCATTCGGATCTTGACGCGGCGGTCAGCGCCTATCAGCAGGGCGCTTTTGATTATCTGCCGAAACCGTTTGATATTGATGAAGCGGTGGCGCTGGTCGACCGTGCGATTAGCCATTACCAGGAACAGCAGCAGCCGCGTAATGCGCCGATTAATAGCCCGACGGCCGATATTATCGGCGAAGCGCCGGCCATGCAGGACGTTTTTCGCATTATCGGCCGCCTGTCGCGCTCATCAATCAGCGTACTGATCAACGGAGAATCCGGTACCGGTAAAGAGCTGGTTGCCCATGCTCTCCATCGGCATAGTCCGCGCGCCAAGGCGCCGTTTATTGCGCTAAATATGGCAGCAATTCCTAAAGATTTAATCGAATCAGAGCTATTTGGCCACGAGAAAGGGGCCTTTACCGGCGCCAATACCGTGCGTCAGGGACGCTTTGAGCAGGCAGACGGCGGCACGCTGTTCCTCGACGAGATCGGCGATATGCCGCTGGACGTACAGACTCGCCTGCTGCGCGTCCTCGCTGATGGCCAGTTTTATCGCGTCGGCGGCTATGCGCCGGTGAAAGTGGATGTGCGCATCATTGCCGCCACCCACCAGAACCTTGAGCTGCGCGTCCAGGAAGGAAAATTCCGCGAGGATTTATTCCACCGCCTGAACGTGATTCGCGTCCATCTGCCGCCGCTGCGCGAGCGTCGGGAAGATATTCCTCGCCTGGCGAGGCACTTCCTGCAAATTGCCGCTCGTGAACTGGGCGTCGAGGCCAAACAGCTGCATCCGGAGACGGAGATGGCGTTAACCCGACTGGCATGGCCGGGTAACGTACGTCAGCTGGAAAACACCTGTCGCTGGCTGACGGTAATGGCCGCAGGTCAGGAGGTTCTGACGCAGGATCTTCCCAGCGAGCTGTTTGAAACCGCGATACCGGATAACCCAACGCAAATGCTGCCGGATAGCTGGGCCACGCTGCTGGGACAATGGGCCGATCGCGCTTTGCGTTCCGGTCATCAAAACCTGCTCTCGGAAGCGCAGCCTGAGATGGAGCGCACGCTGCTGACCACCGCCTTACGCCACACTCAGGGGCATAAACAAGAGGCGGCCCGGCTGCTGGGATGGGGTCGTAATACCCTGACGCGTAAGCTAAAAGAGTTGGGGATGGAGTAGCTGCGCGCTGGCGAGGAAAAAATAGTCATCCAGCGCAAACTGCTGCTATTTTGTACTTTACTGTTGCCATGCGTTGAGTATGATCTTGCCCGGAAAGACGGGGGAGAAATCATGCTTGAATCACTCATTAATATTATATCGAGCGGTGTTGCAGCGGGTCATACGCCGCAGACGGCGGTCGCTGCCGTTCTGTGCGCGGCGATGGTTGGCCTGTTTAGCTGATAATATCCCCTCTCCTGCCAGGAGAGGGGATATTGCTTATATAACGCGGGAAAACTGCTGCATCCGCGCTTTTTGGCGCAGATACGCATCGAAACACATGCAGATATTGCGAATCAGCAGTCGGCCTTTCGGCGTCACCTGAATGCCTTTCTCATCCACATCCACCAGCCCATCTTTGGCTAGCGGCGCCAGCAATTTCATATCGTCGGCAAAGTAGCTATCGAAGGTAAGATCCCACTGCGCGTCTACCGAAGCGAAGTCGAGACGAAAGTTACAAATCAGCGCCTTAATCACGTCGCGGCGGATGCAGTCATCGCGCGTCAACGCAATACCGCGCCACAGCGCCGTTCCGGTTTCATCAACCTGCTGATAATACTGTTTCAACTCTTTCTGGTTCTGCGCGTAGCAATCGCCAATCATACTGATCGCCGACACGCCCATTCCCAACAGGTCGGTGTCTCCCTGGGTGGTGTAACCCTGGAAATTGCGATGCAGAATGCCTTCACGTTGGGCTATCGCCAGTTCATCATCAGGACGGGCAAAGTGGTCCATGCCGATAAACTGATATCCCGCGGCCGTCAGCGAATTGATGGTTTCCTGAAGAATGTCCAGCTTCTGTTCCGCTGAGGGCAAATCGGCATCTTTGATTTTGCGCTGCGCGGCGAAGAGCGTGGGTAGATGCGCGTAGTTGAACACGCTCAGACGATCGGGATTAAGCTCCGCCACTTTCTGTAGCGTATAAGCGAAGCTCTGCGGCGTCTGCTTCGGCAGGCCGTAAATCAGGTCGATATTGGTCGAGGTAAAGCCGATGCCGCGCGCATGGTTGAGTAGCGCGAAGATGAAGGCCTCATCCTGCTCGCGGTTTACCAGGCGCTGCACTTCTTTGTTGAAGTCCTGCACGCCCATACTCAGGCGATTAAAGCCTTCGCCACGTAAATGATCCAGCACATCGAGTTCGATTTCGCGCGGATCAACCTCAATGGAGATCTCTGCGTCCGCGTTAAAATTGAAATGGGTACGCAGCAGACCCATCAGACGACTAATTTGCGCCTTGTTTAGATACGTTGGCGTACCGCCGCCCCAGTGTAGCTGATTGACTTTGCGGCCAGAAAAAAGCGGCGCGCGATGAATAATCTCCTGCTCAAGGACATCCAGATACTGATCGGCCTTATGCTGTTGGCGGGTGACGATTTTATTACAGCCGCAGAAATAACAGAGCTTATGGCAAAACGGGATATGCACGTACAGCGAGAGGGGACGCTGCGGATAGCGGGCAACCGCCGCATCAAATTCAGCGGGGCCAAATTCTGGAGAAAACTCCAGCGCGGTGGGATACGAAGTATAACGCGGCCCGGAATAGTTATATTTCTGGATCAGGGCCAGATCCCAGTCGATTAACTGCACAGACATGCTCACTCCTTCCGATGGTACCGTCGGCGGGTACGCCGCCCCGGCCCAACCGCACCTCGGGTAATGAGCCGGTTGCGCAGCCATTTTTGACGCCGCGACAACCGTCGTAGTTTAACGAATAACCACAGCAGATAACATATAACCAGAAGGGTTATAAGCAGGACCGGGAATCCGATGGGGTGCAAACGTTAGTTTCCACCCTTCAGCAGACGCATCATATCTTCTTTGCGCTCTTCCTCTTCTTCATCTTCGTCATCATCGTAGGAGAGGCCCAGCTGCTGCATCAGTTCATCAATGCGATCCAGTTTGGCATCAACCCAGGTCTGCTCTTCAGCATTCAGGGTACCGCCCTCTTCCAGACGTTCCAGCAGCGCGTCCAGGCGCTCATCGTTCTCCAGCAAATCCAGCTCAGCCTGCGGTGAAAGCATAGGTTTCTCGCTCTTTGGTTTATGCTGCTTAATCGCCGGAGCATTTTCAGTCACGCCCAGCGGGATTGGTTTTTTACTGCCAATTCGGGGATCTTGCTGCTGGCCTTGTTTTTTGCCTGCCAAAGCGTTGTCGCCGCCGGTCGCGCGACTTCCTGCCGCATGGCCACGATGCTTCTTCTGATGCTTGCGCTCGCGGGCTTCCTGGTTCAATTCTTCACGCGTTTTGCGATTTTTTTTGCCGCGAGGTACGGATGTCGGTTTTTTCATGTTGTGTAATCTTCAGGCCGTTTTCTTCAGTATAGAATTGAGGCGGAATCTAGCAGAAAGCAAGCAAAGAAAAAAGGCGACAGATTACTCTGTCGCCTTTTTCCGCACTGACAACCCTTAATGGGCTTCTACTTTCCATGTTCGCTAACGACACACCCTGTCTTTCCTTTAGCAACTAACGGTCCCTGTTACATCCATTTCCTTTTAAAACGTCTCCAGACGTTTGTCATCCTGACAATCCGTAGTCCTCGCCTCCTGGCGCTTCCTGACTCCTCATCCTGAGTCATAATCCTGTTAGCATCCTCGCCCTTGACCGCTACTTTACTGTTTTAAGGAAAACCTACAACCGACTGTACGGAAAAAAAACAAGTTTCAGAATTTTCTTTCAGCTCAACACGATGATTTATCAGCGTTTGTATTATGTTTACTCAGTTTTTCCTCATGTATTTCTCATATAATCAATAGCCAATGTCTTACAAAGACTGTGGTTTTAACTTACAGCGATGAGGTGCGGTAAAAACAGCCTTTTTCTGCTGTTCAGGTATAATCCCCGTCAAAGCCTGATTTAACGGAGACGACCGTCTTGACCAACTGGAATTATCAACTGACGCATTTTGTCACTAGCGCGCCAGATATCCGCCATCTTCCTGCCGATACCGGTATTGAAGTGGCCTTTGCTGGCCGCTCTAACGCCGGGAAATCCAGCGCTCTGAACACGCTGACTAACCAGAAAAGCCTGGCACGCACTTCGAAGACGCCTGGCCGTACGCAGCTGATTAACCTGTTTGAAGTCGCTGAGGGCAAACGCCTGGTCGACCTGCCGGGCTATGGTTATGCCCAGGTACCGGAAGAGATGAAAATCAAGTGGCAACGCGCGCTGGGTGAATATCTCGAGAAACGCCTGTGTCTGAAAGGCCTGGTTGTGCTGATGGATATCCGTCATCCGCTTAAAGATCTCGATCAGCAGATGATCCAATGGGCGGTTGAAAGCGATATTCCGGTTCTGGTGCTGCTGACCAAAGCCGATAAGCTGGCCAGCGGGGCGCGGAAAGCGCAGATCGCTATGGTTCGTGAAGCGGTAACCGCCTTTAACGGAGATGTGCAGGTCGAAGGATTTTCTTCCCTGAAGAAGCAAGGCGTGGATAAACTCCGGCAGAAACTGGATAGCTGGTATAACGATATCCCCCCTCAGGAAGAACCTGAAGACGGCGAATAATCTCGCTAATTACCCCGGATAGCGGCGCGTGAGGCCCTGTCCGGGTAGCCCGCCTCATCAGCATCGATACGCAAAAAATTTTCTTTCGCGCAATAAAAAACGCCCCGGTCATAAATGACCGGGGCGGCTAAAATATTCAGCCAAATCCGATTACGTGAAGTAAAAGGTCTGAAAGATAGAACATCTTACCTCTGTACCCTACGTCTTTAACTCTACTCTTCTTTCGATTACGGATAAAGCATTTTTTGTAGTTTTTTTTCACTCTTTACATAGCAAATTCAAATGATCATCACAAAATACGATAAGTTATGTTACTCACTTACAAGAAATGACCCTACCTGCCGAATACTTAGTGCGCTTGATCCCAGTTTTCTCCGCTTCCCACTTCCACCAGTAGCGGAACCGCCAGCGTCGTACTGCTTTCCATCAGTTCATGGATTTTTTTCGCGACCGCCTCAAGATCGTCTTTATGCACTTCAAAGACCAATTCATCGTGCACCTGCATGATCATCCGCACGCGAGGTTTTTCACTTAACAACCAGCTGTCGACGGCAATCATCGCGCGCTTAATAATATCGGCGGCGGTTCCCTGCATCGGCGCGTTGATCGCCGCACGCTCGGCACCAGCACGACGCGCACCGTTGCTGGATTTAATGTCCGGCAGATAGAGACGACGGCCATCGAGCGTTTCAACATACCCCTGCTCTTTTGCCTGAGTGCGGGTGCGCTCCATATACTCCAACACGCCCGGATAGCGTTCAAAGTAGAGATCCATATACTTTTGCGCTTCTTTGCGTGGGATATTGAGCTGGCGCGCAAGGCCGAATGCGCTCATGCCGTAAATCAGGCCGAAGTTGATCGCCTTCGCGCTGCGGCGCTGCTCGCTACTGACGCTCTCCAGCGGCAAACCGAAAACCTCAGCCGCCGTCGCGCGGTGGATATCCTTCCCTTCAGCAAACGCGGTCAGCAGGCCCTTGTCGCGAGACAGATGCGCCATGATGCGCAGTTCAATTTGCGAGTAGTCGGCAGAGACGATGAGATAATCTTCCGGTGCAATAAACGCCTGGCGAATACGGCGCCCTTCATCATTGCGTACCGGAATATTCTGCAGGTTCGGATCGGTGGACGACAAACGTCCCGTGGCGGTAACCGCCTGGTGATAAGAGGTGTGAACCCGGCCCGTTTTCGGGCTGATCATCAGCGGCAGCTTATCGGTGTAGGTGGACTTGAGTTTTGCCAGGCCACGATATTCGAGGATGACTTTCGGCAGCGGATAATCCAGCGCCAGCTCTTCCAGCACCTCTTCCGAGGTCGAGGGCGCGCCGCCCGGGGTTTTCTTCAGCGGCTTAATACCTTGTTTTTCAAACAAGATCGTTTGCAGCTGCTTCGGAGAAGAGAGGTTAAACTCTTCGCCCGCGATGTCGTACGCCTTTTTCTCCAGCTCAACCAGGCGCTTGGCTATCTCCTGAGAGTGCACATGCAGTACGGCCGGATCGATCTTCACGCCATTGCGCTCAATGCGGGATAGTACCGGCACCAGCGGCATTTCAATATTTTTAAAAACGTTCAGCGGGCCTTCATTTTGCTGAAGTTTAGGCCACATTTTCAGGTGCAGCTGTAGCGTGACGTCGGCATCTTCCGCCGCGTAGCGGCCCGCTTCTTCCAGCGCGATTTGGTTGAATGTAAGCTGGTTTTTACCTTTACCCGCAATCTCTTCAAAGGTAATGGTTTTGTGCTTCAGCCAGCGGTCGGAGAGGCTATCCATATCATGGCGGCCCGCCACGCTGTCGAGAATGTAGGATTCCAGCATGGTATCAAAGGCAATACCGCGCAGTTCAATGTCATAGTTAGCCAGGATACCGCGGTCATATTTGAGGTTTTGCCCAACCTTCAGAACATTGTCATCTTCCAGTAGCGGTTTCAGCAGCTCAAGGACACGGTCGCGCGGGATCTGATCCGGTGCGTCCAGATAATCATGGGCAACCGGTACATAGGCCGCAACGCCGGGTTCAATAGCGAAGGATAAGCCGACCATATTGGCTGACACGTTATCCAGGCTGTCTGTTTCGGTATCAAAGGCAAAAAGCGGCGCTTTCTTCAGGCTCTCAATCCAGGTCAGCAGCGTTTCTTCATCAAGAATCGTGACATAGTTTTCAGAAGAGAGCGCCGTGGCGGTTTCCTCTTCGGCATCAGCCACTGCTGCCACAGCGGCTATCGGCTTCGCCGCAGGCTTTGCGCCTTTTGCCTGCATCCACTTGCCGGACTCGACATCAGTGATCCAGCGTTTGAACTCATACTTTTTAAATAGCGTCAGCAGTTCATCAGCGATGGGCTGTGCAACCAGCAGATCTTCGCAGCCCAGATCCAGCTCGACGTCGGTTTTGATCGTCGCCAGCTGATAAGAGAGGTAGGCCACCTCTTTATTCTGCTCCAGCTTCGCTGCCATCGTTTTTGCACCGCGGAAGGTCAGTCCGGCGATTTTTTCAGGTTCCGCATATAGCGTATCAAGGCCGCCCAGCCCCTGTAACAACGCCTGCGCCGTCTTCTCTCCCACGCCTGGTACGCCAGGGATATTGTCCGATGAGTCCCCCATCAGGGCCAGAAAATCGATGATCAGCTCCGGCGGCACGCCGTATTTGGTCACCACTTCATCCGGGCCGAGGATGGTGTTGGTCATGGTGTTAATCAGCGTAATACCCGGCGTAACCAGCTGAGCCATGTCTTTATCGCCGGTGCTAATCAGTACCGGACGCCCGACCTTTTCAGCTTCACGCGCCAGGGTCCCGATGACATCGTCAGCTTCTACGCCAGGAACGGCCATCAGCGGCAGGCCCATCGCCTTAACCATGGCATGCAGCGGCTCGATCTGCGCACGTAGATCGTCCGGCATCGGCGGGCGATGAGATTTATAGTGCTCAAACAGTTCATCACGGAAAGTCTTCCCCTTGGCATCAAACACGACGACGGCATGGGTCGGTTGATACTGCAGGATCAGGCTTCGCAGCATATTCAGTACGCCATACATTGCGCCTGTCGGCTCGCCAGCGCTATTCGTCAGCGGAGGGAACGCGTGATATGCCCGATAAAGGTAAGAGGAGCCGTCAACGAGGATGAGAGGGTTTTCTGGGATCTGAACCATAATTTCCGTGCCTGTTTATCAGATTATCGGTAAAGGATGCCACAGACGGGCATTAAATCCTGAATTTTTCCCGCATTTCGTCGAAAAGATTCAACGATCCCGTCGATCGCGCAATGCGTTAACCTGTGGATAACTTTGTGAATAGTTTTATAACGATGGCTACGTCATCATTAATAAAATAATCTATTGGTAAATTACTCTATATTTATCATGGCATTATAAATTAACAACCCGCTTTAATAACATCATGATGACTCAATGTTCCATGTGGATATAAGATCCGGATATTTTTCCGTCCGGGTAAAACCCGTCATTTGCTCTATTTTCTGGTAAAATCAGCCTCTTGCGCTGTTTAAACGCGTTCTTTGTCAGCCTAACTTTCTGAATAAATTAACTATGTCGAGATTACTCGCTGCGATAACGCTCCCGCTGAGTATCGCCCTGACTATCGTAGTCACCATTATTTGCTCCGTGCCAATAATCATCGCCGGGCTGATTAAACTGCTTGTGCCTGTTGCTGCGGTCTGGCGCTCGATATCCGTTTTTTGCAATTTCATGATGTACTGCTGGTGTGAAGGGTTGGCTCTGCTGCTGCGCCTTAATCCCTGGCTTAAGTGGGATGTTGAGGGCCTGGAAGGCCTGAATAAGAAAAACTGGTATCTGCTTATCAGCAACCACCATAGCTGGGCCGATATCGTGGTACTGTGCGTGCTGTTTCGCAAACATATCCCGATGAATAAATATTTCCTCAAGCAACAGCTCGCCTGGGTGCCGTTTATTGGCCTGGCATGCTGGGCGTTGGATATGCCTTTTATGCGCCGTTATTCCCGCGGTTATTTAATCCGCCATCCAGAGCGCCGTGGCAAAGATGTTGAAACCACCCGCCGCTCCTGCGAGAAATTCCGCTCACATCCCACCACTATCGTTAACTTTGTCGAAGGTTCACGCTTTACTGAAGAGAAGCGGCTGCAGACCCGCTCGCCTTATAATAATTTATTAGCACCAAAAGCTGCCGGTACTGCCATGGCATTAAGCGTACTGGGCTCGCAGTTTGATAAGCTGCTGAACGTTACGCTGTGTTATCCAGAGAATCATCACCGACCGTTTTACGACATGCTGAGCGGCCGATTAACGCGGATTGTGGTACGCATCCGCGTTGAACCCGTGACGGAAGAGCTGCACGGCGATTATGTGAATGATAAAAACTTTAAGCGGCGGTTTCAGCGCTGGCTAAATACGCTCTGGGAAAATAAAGATCGTCAGTTAACGGAAATCATGCAGCAGAAAGGAAAATGATGCTGGACGCTGAAAAGAGTAACGCCGGTCAGTAACCGGCGTTTATTTTTTATTTCTTCTCAACTAACTGCTTAACGGTATCGGCATACTGGGCAACAAATGCGTCCATATTGCTGGTATCCATACCCTGCGGGTTAAGCTGATATTTGCCGTTAACGTACATAGCGGGTACGCCCTGCAGCTGGAAATCAGCAGCGGCTTTCTCTTGCTGAGCCACCAGGGATTTCACTACAAAACTGTTCCAGGCTGCATCGTAATCTTCACCTTTAACGCCGGCGTCAACGAAGACCTTACGAATATCGGCTACGGTCTGAACGGTCTGTGTTTTCTGTACCGCTTCAAACATCGGGACGGTAATCTTGTCTTCCACACCCAGCGCCATCGCGACGGCCCACGCCTGGGTCAGATCCTTGCCCAACGGGCCCAGGAATTCAACGTGGTATTTCGTCATTTTGACGCCTTCAGGCAGCTTTTTCTTCACGTTATCTGACACATGAAGCACTTCTTCAAACTGATAGCAGTGCGGGCAGTAGAACGAGAAAAACTCGAGCACCTGAGGCTCGCCGGCAACGGGCTTATCGAGGGTAATATACTGCTTACCGTTGGTGATCTGGGCAGCGGATGCACTAAAAGCCAGAATCATACCAGCCAGCGCCAGCCAAATTTTTTTCATGATTAACTCTCTCCTGGATATATCACATTAATACATTGGCGTTAACTGAAGAGGCGGTTCCTGCAGAACCTTTACCTGCTCAAGAAAAGTTGTTGTCTGCCCACGCCAGTAATCTTCCCCGGTTAACCACGGGAAGTTCTTAGGAAAAGCAGGATCTTCCCAGCGTCTTAACAACCACGCCAGATAATAAACTAACCGCATTGCACGTAAAGGTTCGATGAGGGCAATTTCATCCGTATTGAAAGAGCTAAACTCTTCATACGCTTCAATGATCATCTCAAGCTGCATCCGTTGCTCGGCCTTATCACCGTTCAACAGCATCCACAAATCCTGGA
Organism: Klebsiella grimontii; assembly: GCF_900200035.1. Lineage (GTDB taxonomy): Bacteria > Pseudomonadota > Gammaproteobacteria > Enterobacterales > Enterobacteriaceae > Klebsiella > Klebsiella grimontii. The sequence goes on along the minus strand of NZ_FZTC01000004.1, from coordinate 2,472 downwards.
TAGCAGGTCCATTACGTGAATCATCTAAATCAACAAACAAAGGGCCATCGCGCCAGAGGATGTTTCCTGCATGGCAGTCACCGTGCAAACGTAAGATATTGGCGCGCCCGTGCCATTGCGCCATTACCGCATCAATCAGCTTATCAGTAGCGCCAAGAAAAGCCTCTTTCAGCCCTGCCGGTATCAGCGGGGAGAGCTCAAAGACCTGCCGGGGCTCAAGAAGGTACTCATTGGTGCCAATCTCCGGGCGCGCGACAAAACGCTGTTTGCGTCCCGTTTGATGCAGACGGCCAAGGTAGCGCCCAACCCATTCCATCTGATCGAGGTTATCCGCCTCAAACTGACGTCCACCCAGGCTTGGGAACACGGCGAAAAAGAACCCCTGATGCTGATGAAGGGTACTTTCGTTAAACGACAATGGCGCCGCTACAGGGACTTCGTCCTGAACGAGCTGAAGGGAAAACTGGTGTTCTTCGAGGATTTGTTCGGCGGACCAGCGCTCAGGACGATAGAACTTCACCACATAGCGGCGACGATCTTCGTCCTGAAACTGGTAAACTCGGTTCTCATAGCTATTAAGCGGGGTGAGACCTGAGTCCACCCGCATTCCCAGATCAAATAAACCATCAATGATGGTATCCGGGTGAAGCGTCTGAAAAGTGAAAGCCTTATCGTGCATCCTGACATCCGATAATCGTACGAATGATACAGGATATCATCTCATTACCGATTCCGCGGCAGCGCTTACAACCTTTTACTCTTTAATCACGCCCCGAGCGCGTAGCAGCGCAGTTTTAAAATCTTCTTCATAATCTTTCTGGATACCGGGGATAACAGCCTCTTTTGCCGAGTCGCGCATCTTCAGGTGATAAATCAGAATATCGTCGGAAAGATCGCTCAGTTCACCGGCATAACCGGCCTCTTTCGCCAGTTTTTGCAAAAATTGAATCAAATTCAGCTCGGGTTCTTTCTGCCAGGCTGGCTGGAGAAGTTCAATGACTTCATTCAGGCGTTTACATTTCATAGCAATGCTCCTTACTCTTGATAGGTGTACGTTAGCAGGGACAATCCCACAATGAAAGAGGCGATATTAATATGCAGGGCAAGGTAATAACCGGCGTTGTACTGGCGGGTGGGAGAGGTACGCGTATGGGAGGCATTGATAAAGGATTGCAGTTGCTGAAGGGGAAAGCTCTGTGGCGTCATGTCGCCGATAGGCTGCAACCCCAGGTCACAAAGCTGGTGATTAGCGCTAACCGCAATCTTGATTGCTGGCGAAGCAGCGGCTACCCGATTATTACCGACTCTCTGAACGACTTTCCCGGGCCGTTAGCCGGTATGCTTTCCGTTATGCATCAGGTTGAGGGTGAGTGGTTTCTGTTTTGTCCATGCGATACGCCTTTTATTCCATTATTTCTGGCTGAGCGCTTAATACTGCAAAAAAAATCATCCCCGGTCGTTTGGGTACACGACGGTGAACGCGACCATCCGGCGATTGCTCTGGTGAATCGAGTGGTGATTAGCGAACTGGAAACCTATCTGGCGGCAGGCGAGCGGCGGGTTATGGTGTTTATGCGTAAAATGGGCGGGCATAGCGTCGATTTTAGCGATGTAAAATCAGCCTTTATTAACGTCAACACTCTCAGTGACTTACAAAGTATGGAGGTGTCATCATGATCCCTCTTTTGGCCATCGCCGCCTGGAGCGGCACGGGTAAAACAACCTTATTAAAAGCGCTGATTCCAGCGCTACGCGCGGAAGGCATACGTCCTGGGCTCATTAAACATACTCATCATGATATGGATGTGGATAAACCCGGTAAAGATAGCTATGAGCTACGTAAAGCAGGCGCAGCTCAGACGATAGTCGCCAGCTCGCAGCGTTGGGCATTAATTACGGAAACACCCGAAGAGCCTCCACTGGATCTGACATGGCTGGCTAGCCGAATGGATGCATCAACGTTAGATCTCGTACTGGTTGAAGGTTTTAAACATGAAGCTGTGCCCAAGATCCTGCTCTTTCGGCAAAACAGCGGACATTGCAGAGAAGAATTAGTGTTTGATGATGACGTGATTGCCGTTGCCAGCGATACGCCTGTCGAGACGTCGCTTCCCTTGTTAGATTTAAATAATATTCCGCAGATAGCCGTTTTTATTATGCAGTGGTTAAAGAGGGCTTAATCGCGGCCTTGATTGAGATTGCAGAGATATCGCTACGCGTCATCTTGCTAAATCATTCTTGCTTTCTCAGGCCACAAAAACGCAAAAAGCCCATCCGTCAGGATGGGCTCTTCACTTAATTGATGCCTGGCAGTTCCCTACTCTCACATGGGGAGACCCCACACTACCATCGGCGCTACGGCGTTTCACTTCTGAGTTCGGCATGGGGTCAGGTGGGACCACCGCGCTGTTGCCGCCAGGCAAATGCGGTTTAATCTGTATCCGGCTGAAAATCTTCTCTCAATCCGCCAAA
>NZ_FZTC01000018.1 GCF_900200035.1 Klebsiella grimontii | reverse complement strand
GGTGGCTTGCCGCAGGGCTTCATCTTCAGCTGCGATCAGCCGCTGACGCTCCCCCAGTCCTCCGAGTATTGCAACCGTCCTGACCATATTCTCGCGCTGTTCCCGCGTCAGACTTCTTTCATCGCAAATCAGGTCATTCAGGGTGTCAATCAGGCTTTCTATCCGGCTCTGTGTCAGTTTCACTCTTCAGGGTCCTTCACGGTTTAATTGGTTTCAGCATCATGTGAAGCTCATCCATTATCAGTCACGGGCATACGGGGGGTTATTGCGAAAATAGCGCCCGCTAGGCAGACGTTCATCCGGCCTGAGTCTGTAGAGTCAGTCACTGAATGCTGCGTGAGTTTTGATACGGTTTCTGCCAGGTTAATCCTGGCTTTCGTTAATCTGAATATGTACCGGAAGACCCGCGTCATAACAGGTCTGATACCAGTCAGCCACCTGGAGGGGATCGCCTTCCATTATCTGACGTATTCCACCTGCATTCGTTACTTGCAGACAGGTGGAGCCGTCGAGCCGGATCACGTAGGCTGCCTGACAGATACGGTGAAGGCTGTCACCGAGAAAAACCTCCACCGCCTCACCGGTTGCCGACTCGCGCAAGGGCAGACTGTGCACCTTCAACTGGCGCTGGCGGGATATTTCGTCATCACGCGCTGCCTGATAAAGCGGTTCCGCCACATCGCGTCCGGCCCCGGTCAGCTCCACGGCCAGCTGCTGGTTAGGCGCGCGCAGGGTGCGCAGCCAGCCCGCTGCTTCCATGCGCCGGCAGGAGGCGCGCAGGTTCGGCCCGTACACCGGGGCGTCCCCGCCCTGTTCCAGCACCCGTTCAATATCCCGCGTGGCCACCGGCCCCGGACGTTTCGAATCCAGGGCGGCCAGCACAATCAGCACCCGCCGCTGCAGCGGTGACGGGCGTCGCGCCAGTGTCATTGCTTATCCGTCTCCGGCCAGATGAGTTTTCTGAGACGCTGATGATCGACGTCAATGAGCGCTTTGGTTTGTTCGTAATTTTTCATTGGCGCACCAGTAATCGCCAGTTCATACCAGAATTGCAGAAGGGTGCTGGCCATACTCGATTCGCTGATGTATTTAGCGCCCTGACTGTCCAGCTCGCATTCACGGATACGTTCTTCCGCTATCCGGGTCAGCTGCTCATAGCTGAGTGAAAAATTCACTTCTTTCTCATCCATCCTGCACGCTCCGTCTGATAATGTCCGGTTTAGTAAAAAATCATACTTCATATGATTCATGTATTAACTGTAGAATATCATATCAGATATGATTATTATGAATAACGATAAATATCACACACAGTATGATTTTATGCGTTTTGTTTATTTATCATATTTCTTACCGTTTTCCCGCCACGCAGATCCGAAAAGATGCTTAGGCGGTTCTTTTGCGGCTGACATTCTTTTGAGTTTTAATGACGTGATATAGCAAGCCCACACAGAGGGAAAGAGGAATGAGCCAGCAACTGCGCAAGCGGTCTGACATTGAGAAAAAGGTTGCGGCCGGAGAGGCTGTTAAGGAACAGCCGCGTCAGCTAATCAGGGACACTATCACCGGGAAAATCATTTCTAACGAGCGGGTGCCTGAAACGCTCCCGGCCTGCCTGATAGCGATGCAGTCGAATACGCTTGTCTACAACGATGTAGATGTGGAGGCCTTTCAGCGGGAAGTCCGTCAGCAGGTATCACAGATACTGGACGCCATCAGGGATGAGCGATTTGAAAATGCCGGCATAGCCTATCAGCAGTTTATAGACCAGTATGATGCGTGTTTCGAAACGCCTTCCGTGGATGTACTTGGTGAGGTGAAACGACGTGGTATAGATCTTTATGCGGTGCTGGAACATCAGGGAACCCGTCTTACGGCAGAAATGTGCGTTGGAGGTAGTCATGATCGAGCGTCTGAACGCAGCTTTAATGCCGTCACCGAGGCTCATATCAATCTGTTTTTCTATATGCTCACGCTGAATCTGGCGATCCATAACAAGATTGACAATGTCCAGAAACAGCTACGTACTAAACTCGGTTTTCTGGAAGAGCGGCTCAGAACGTTGCTTAACGAGTACATCTATGCAAATCAACTTGGCCGGATCGTTCTGGACGGGTTACATGCAAGCGAGACCCTTTATGGCTGGATTTTGCTTGAAAAAAATGACCTGAACGCTGCCCGGTTGATTTATAAGAATGATTTGAAGCTGAATAACGAAATGAAGTTTGCCGAGCTTCATGCAGAGGTGATGAGCATCTACCAAAAGAGGTACACATCTGAAACGCCTGAAGATCTTCGGAATAGAGCTTTCTCAAGGTGTGGGTTATCCGAAGACAGAGCACAATTCGCTTTTAAGCTGTGTTATTACCTTCACCAGACAGGACAGATTAGGAAGTATATCGATGAGCTGACGCAGGGTGCTGATAACAACGACACGAGTGACGCTACCGTGGATGTCCGGTCCCTCCTGGTTCCCTCAGCATCCGGGCTCGCAACTCAATGAAAGACGAAATAGCACGACAGATCACCGGACTTATTGAGCTGAAAAAATTTAATGGCTATACGCTGGTCAGCGGAGAAGACTGGCAGAAGCCTACTGTCACCGAAATCCTGCTGGTCCGGAGATTTATCCCCCTGACTGACAGCCAGCTGGCTAACCGACTGGATGTGGACGAACGCACCATCCGTAAGTGGAAATCAGGAGAGACCAGTATGGTGTACACCACTTGGTGCTGCCTGTGCTGGCTGGCTGGGCTGGGGATGCCGCTCGATAACATTATCAGTGGCTGAAGATTCGCTTCCAGATGCGTCTGAAAATGAATCGTCTCTGATATCGGCAGCGGGAACGGATGATATGAGGGAGACGGTCATAGTTTTTCCAGAACAATGTCCAGCCCTGATACCCCTTGACCACTAATAGGATGAAGCAGCCGGCTTTGAAGATGCCATATGCGATGGCGGTGAGGATTAGAAATACAGTCATACGATTTTCCTTATGTAAAACTGTATTTAGAAAATCCGATGCGGCCTTTAAGGCCGGACTGTAAAAAAACCTGAAAAAAGTTTCTCTTTCCTCTTTGTTGCTATTACTGGCTTTGTCAGCCTTGAATTTTGCTTTTCATGCAATATTCCCCTAATGACAACTATCCAGAATTTTTTTGTGCTTCTGCAAAAATCCTTCTTCTCTTCTCCTGAGATCCGAAATTCATTGAGTCGGAAGACTGGATACCTCTCCAGAACGCAGAATCACCTGAGTTACCAGAACAGCAGACGTAAAAAAGGCCGCTGAAGCGGCCTGATTAGATTATCCGGGCAATTCACTCAGCCTGGAAGTTTTTCAAGGAACTGGAGGACTGCCTTCTGGTATGCAGTCCAGTTTTTAGCGCTTTCCCACGGGGTTGAACCGTCGTTATAAAAATAAATATCGCTATCGAGTAATCCCGGAGCACCTGCAAGAAGATGATCACCGTAAACAGCGTATTCCGCGCCGTGGCCACCGGCCTGCGCCATAAATCCCAGAGGTTTATATTCGCGATTAAGAAGCAGATATTTACCGGGTTCATGTTCTCGGACAGAGTACGGCAAATTGAATCGCATTAGCCATTTCATGGCATCGGTCTTACTGTTTCTGATTTTAAATCCGCGAAAATCATTTTCAAAACAATGTACTACCGTTTCAAGTCTGCTCTTTAGCGTTTGCATGTATCATCCTTTGTGCATTTGCCACGATGGGAATTAATTGCTTACAGTGCAGCTTCGAGGATACAGGATTCAGACAGTTACTTATAGCGATGCCTGAGAGAATGGCCTGTACGTCTGACAACGCAGCAGGCTGAATTCCCGGATGTTGAATAATGACCCTCAATGCCACTCTCACCTTCAACGCCTGTGGAACTGTCGTTCCACTCCTCTTCACGTCCGGTTCCGTGAGAGCGCTGGACCTGCTCCGGACTGAACTGATAGCTGAGGAGTGCCTCTGGTCTCTGACTGTTAAAATAATTGTCTCGCCAGAAAAACGCCTCAAGGGTCCGGATACTTCGGCATAACCAGAATGGGGTCATTTGCCTGTAGGGTCCGGAACTCATCAATGCAGCTGATCCTGAACACCTCCCGCGGTCTGTCGACGGTAGTCAGTTCCTTGTCGATTATTTATTCCTTTGTTTGTGACATCTACTTCTGATACCAGAGCAAAAATCTAATCCATATGTATATGAAATAATTTGTTGTTTAAAAAATGAGATTTAATATCCTTAGCTAGGACACCAGAATATACCTGGTAGAATGCACGAGCATATTGATTTCTTCGTGTATCAGTGGTCAAAACCGGACGGTATGCATATTACAGAAACATCTAATCACCTAAATTTTTCAGTAAGTTACAAATAAATCCCCACTATTAAGAATTACTCTCAACACTATTTGTATCGTGCAGTATCAGGAATGATCGTGCTTACTGACACAATAACGAAAATCCTGCATTTTTGTAATCGACCTCATCTATCACTACATTATTGCAACTTATTGGACACATTTAATCATGTGCTTAACAATGTACTTGCAAGTGAGTTTTTATCTCATACAAAAAAATGATTGTTTTCAATAGTCGAAATTTCTCATCAAGGCTCTGATTTGATAAGAAATAATTAATTATCAGTGTATTATCGGGGTTAAGGTGAACTATGTTCGGATTAGATGCCTTCCATTTGGCCAGGATACAGTTTGCATTTACTGTTTCCTTCCACATTATTTTCCCAGCAATAACCATTGGTCTGGCCAGTTTCCTGGCCGTGCTCGAAGGGTTATGGTTAAAGACACGAAATGACACTTACAAGGAGCTCTATCACTTCTGGTCAAAAATTTTTGCAGTAAACTTTGGTATGGGTGTTGTTTCCGGTCTGGTTATGGCTTATCAGTTTGGTACCAACTGGAGTGGCTTCTCACAGTTTGCAGGGAGTATCACCGGTCCATTGCTGACCTACGAAGTTCTGACTGCGTTCTTCCTTGAAGCGGGTTTCCTTGGTGTCATGCTGTTTGGCTGGAATCGTGTTGGCCCCGGTCTGCACTTCTTTGCTACCTGTATGGTGGCGCTGGGGACACTGTTTTCCACGTTCTGGATCCTGTCATCCAATAGCTGGATGCAGACTCCACAGGGTTATGCCATCGAGAATGGTGTTGTTATCCCTGTAGACTGGCTGAAAATTATCTTTAACCCTTCCTTCCCGTTCCGCCTGTTACATATGTCCACTGCGGCTTTCCTTGCAAGCGCTTTTTTTGTCGGAGCATCAGCAGCATGGCATCTGCTAAAAGGCAATGATACTCCCGCGATTCGCAAAATGTTCTCTATGGCATTGTGGATGGCATTAATCGTTTCCCCGATCCAGGCCGTTATCGGTGATGCGCATGGTCTGAATACTCTTGAGCACCAGCCGGCAAAAATCGCTGCGATTGAAGGACACTGGGAAAATAAACCTGGTGAAGCAACCCCTCTGGTTCTGTTTGGCCTGCCAGATATGAATGCAGAAGAGACGAAGTACAAAATAGAGGTCCCTTATCTTGGCAGTATTATCCTTACACACAGCCTTGATAAGCAGGTGCCTGCCCTGAAGAGTTTCCCTAAAGAAGATCGTCCTAACTCCACTATCATATTCTGGTCTTTCCGCGTAATGGCTGGCTTAGGGATGCTGATGATTCTTCTCGGGGTGGTCAGCGTATGGCTTCGCTGGCGGAAACGTCTCTATACATCTAAACCGTTCCTCTATTTTTCTCTCTTCATGGGGCCTTCGGGACTGATTGCGTTACTGGCCGGTTGGTTCACAACTGAAATAGGTCGTCAACCATGGGTCGTTTATGGCGTACAGCGAACGAAAGATGCTGTTTCTGCACATGGCGATTTACATATGTCAATCAGCTTACTGGCGTTTCTGCTTGTTTACACCTCAGTCTTTGGCGTCGGTTATATATATCTCGTACGTCTGATCAAAAAAGGGCCTGTACATGCTGAGGAGCATCAGGAAGTAACGGATGGAACACCTGCCCGTCCTCTGTCAGCGGTAAATGAGGGTTTGGCAACACGTGGGAGAGACAAATAATGGGTATTGATCTGTCAATTATCTGGTTTGTCATCATCGTCTTCGCTACGTTGATGTATATAGTGATGGATGGATTTGATCTGGGAATCGGTATTTTGTTCCCGTTTCATAAGCACGATGTCGATCGCGATACAATGATGAATACCGTTGCGCCTGTATGGGATGGCAACGAAACCTGGATGGTACTGGGGGGAGCGGCATTGTACGGCGCGTTTCCTCTGGCTTACGCGGTTATCATTGATGCTCTTAGTATTCCGCTTACCGCAATGTTACTTGGGCTTATCTTTCGTGGTGTGGCCTTCGAGTTTCGTTTTAAAGCAATTCCGGAACATCGACCTATCTGGGACAAAGCATTTATCGTCGGCTCTGTACTGGCCACTTTCAGTCAGGGTGTTGCAGTCGGAACCTTATTAAATGGATTGAGTGTGTCCGGACGTACATTTAGCGGTTCTGCATTGGTTTGGCTTGCCCCGTTCCCTCTGTTCTGCGGATTGGGACTGGTTCTGGCCTATGCCCTGCTGGGTTGCACCTGGCTGATTATGAAAACAGAAGACTCGCTTCATCGCAGGATGTCAGAGCTTGCAACTCCGTTAACCCTTGGTTTACTGGCAGTTATTGCAATTATCAGTGTCTGGACCCCATTGACTCATCCTGAGATTGCCAGTCGCTGGTTCAGTATGCCAAATGTCATCTTTTTCCTGCCTGTACCATTGCTGGTCCTTGTTTGTTGCTGGGGTATCGTTCGCAGTGTTTATAGCCGTCGATCCAGCTTTGGTCCCTTTATGCTGACGTTAGGATTAATCTTCCTTGGTTTCAGTGGTCTTGGGATCAGTATCTGGCCATATATCATACCGCCTTCTGTAACCATCTGGCAGGCAGCGTCACCTCCTCAGAGTCAGGGCTTTATGCTAATAGGTGGCTTGTTGATTATCCCTGTAATCCTGATGTACACCTGCTGGAGTTACTATGTATTCCGGGGGAAGGTAAAAACTGGCGACGGTTATCACTAATGGTGAGGTCAATGGAGAAACTTAAATGAAAACCGTTGATGAAACACCTCGTCCATTCTGGAAAAAATTGATGTGGCTGGTGATTATCTGGGCTGTCAGTGTAATGGCGTTGGGGGTCGTTGCTACAATATTCAAATTGCTAATGACAGCCGCTGGGATGAAAACGCACTAACGTTTAAATCGGGTTACCAGAGGTAACCCGATTTTCTTAGTATCAAAAAGACATGTTTATGGCCAATTTCTCTGGTCAGAAGTGATTTAAATTTCTGACCATGAACTTGTACAACTTTCCTTCAGATATAATTCAGATAACGGTGTAAAAAGGAGAATGCTTACATACGAGCTTTGTAGAGCTCAATAATCTCCGAAAGGCTTGCCTGACGAGGATTGGTTAAAGAACAAGCATCATTTAGTGCATTTTGTGCCATAAATGCAAGTTTATCCTCCGTTACACCAAGATCAGCCAGGCGTTGATTCGTACCGACTTTTTGCGACAACATCTCAATTGCTTCGATAGCAGAATTAATGGCCTGCTCCTGAGTCATTGTTGAGACATCAATCCCCATTGCCCGGGCGATTTCAACAAAACGATCGGGAACCTTTTTCGCATTAAATCGGGATACTTCACCCAGCAGGATCGCATTACACAAACCGTGAGACAGATTATAAACGCCACCTAACTGGTGAGCCATTGAATGGACATAACCAAGAGACGCGTTTGAAAATGCCATTCCAGCCAGATATTCACCATATTGCATTGCATCACGTGCTTTGCGGTTTTGGCCATCATCTACAACGTCTTTAAGATTATTAACAATAATTTCAATTGCTTTGATAGCACAAGCATCAGTAACAGGCGTAGCTGCTGTTGATACATACGCTTCAATTGCATGAGTTAAGGCATCCATACCTGTAGTTGCCGTAAGGAACGCAGGCATTGCGACCATAAGTTCAGAATCGTTAACCGCAATGATAGGCGTAAAGTGCTTATCCACTACCGGGTATTTAGTTTCATCTTCCTGGTTAGTGACGATTGCAAATACGGTCATTTCCGATGCCGTACCCGCTGTCGTATTTACAGTAACTAATGGTAATTGTGGTTTTTTGGACAGATGCACACCTTTCGAGTAATCCCGAATATGCCCACCATTAGTGGCCACCAATGCAATACCTTTAGCTGTATCGTGAGAAGACCCCCCACCAAAGGAAATGACAAAATCAGCATTACTTTTTGCAAGCAAGGCTAAACCGTCATCAATATTTTTCTCTGTTGGATTAGGTTGAACACCATCAAATATTGCATAACTAATTTTATGCACCTCAAGCTCATCTGTCAGTTTGTTAACCAGTCCGGTGTCAACCAAAACACGGTCAGTGACGATCAGCGCCTTTTTTAACTCCCTTGAAACAAGTTCATCCCCTAAAAGACGAATAGCATTCAGTCCCATTAGGGTTACAGGCGGCATATAAAATACATTACTCATAGTTAATATCCTTTCGTCAGTTTAAATATTAGAGAGGGCATTTTAAATCTTGATAGCCTTGTTGTTTCTGTGTGTACATTATCTGCTTCATATACTATACGGCAGTATAGTAACTGGCAATACCAATACTGTTGATAAGGATTAAAAAATTATAAACACTTGATTTTTATCTGAAAATATTTTTTGATGTTTGATGAGGACTTGGGTTATCACTTCTGAGTAGTAACCTGTTGCGTGCGGGAAATTTCTTCAGACAGGTCAGGTGACAACGCCGCACAGAATTGGCCTATACAGTGCTGTGACCAGCCCCCAGTACCAGAACTGTCAGTTAGTACTGGTTTTCCGAACAGTGGGCGATTCTGCCCTATCGCCTGGACCGGTCTTGCGACGGTTTACAATTACAGATATCTGTAGGGCGAGGCGGCACCTGGAACACTGGTGCCGAGAATGATTACTGGATCAGAAAACTCAGGGCAGTATGTACTGCGCATGATAACGAAATTATCGCACCTGAACTGATGACAGCATTTGTCGTAGTGGTATACAAAGCAGAAATTAGTTTTGGCTGAACGACACTGGACTCCTGGGACATAGTCAGGGAATGAGTAGTACCTGTGGACTGACTATGCCGTTCGGTTGGTGTTCATAATGACATCCAGCAGTGACCGGGTTTACCGGTCAGTTGCTATTTAAGATAGGCGCGAACCAGTTCAATCGTATCGTCAACTGATTTACTGACTTCATGGCTATAGCTGTCATTCTGGTCAAAGGTTTCTCGTATGTGACTCTCCAGAACCTCAGCCATCAATCCGTTAGATGCGCCACGAACGGCAGCAATTTGCTGGAGAATGGCGCGGCATTCAGCACCATTTTCAAGTGCTCTTTCCAGAGCATCAATCTGCCCTCTGATGCGGCGAACCCGTGTCAGTACCTTTTTTTTCTCTTCCGGAGTACTGGGCATTTCTTACCTCACTATCTTTAAGTTGATATACTGCGTCGGAGTATGCATTATCCGATCAATGAATGTATACCTCCCGTGTAGTATACAAACATAACAGAGCACATACCGATAAGCTTTATTTATAAAATAAAACAACTGGTTATATTATTGGCAAAATACAGACTGAAGGGTGTGATATTAGCCCAAAAGCATGGTCAAAAAAAGCGCGTCGCAAACACAGATTTTCGATATCAAGTCGCTTCCTGTTAGCCCATATTGCTTTAGCAGGCTAAATCCTCTTCCTTTTGTCCGAATATCGTCTGGTACCGTCATAGTCTGTGGGAGCTGTGTTCTGGTGTTCGGGCGTACAGACACAACCCAGCCACTATAAATGCATGATAGTGACATCAGGCCATTTATCTGCCAGGTACTCAGCAACCAGCCGTCTGTGGCAATGATGTGGTTTATGTTCGCTACACAATAAGCAAGCATCAGCAAACTGACTCTTTTCGAGCGATTCGATATGTCTTTTTGTAATCAGATCGATGAAATCCGAAGAATATATCTCCCAGTCTCCTTTCTGTAATTTGTATCGCTCAAACATTTCCCGCGTCGGGGCAAGATCTGGCATATGTGCGTAATCGATATCACATAGAGTATGGGCAAAGAACTTCAGATCGTCCTGTTTTGCAAAACCTGCCAGCTGAGAGCGATTATTGAGACGCACATCCAGAATACGTCTTGCTCCGGATTCCTTCAGGCGCGTAAAAAAATGCTCCGCCGAAGATTGTGTGAAACCAATCGTAAATAGTTTCATCAGGTTCTCCTTACCACCTGCATAACAGTGATGTTTAACACTGGATTAGATTTGGTGTTTTTGCTGTGCCCTGGTACAACAGGTTTCTTATCACGTATTTTTTCAGGTAGTCACAATGACAGGTAAAATGTTCAGGGGATATACCAGTAGCGTGACAGTGTCGTCATTCACGCTATGACGACACTGTCCTTTTACCAGTTCCGTGACAACTCCCGGGCAATAAACGGTGCCGTGCGGCTTTCACAAACCAGTGATACCTGGGCGGGTGTACCTTCTGCAACCAGGTTGCCTCCCTCATGACCTGCTCCGGGACCAATGTCCATAACCCAGTCAGCCTGCACGACTGCACGCATATCGTGTTCAATCACAACTACGGTATTCCCTGTCTCAACAAGACGCTGCAACTGCACAAGCAGACGGTCGGCATCTGACGCATGGAGTCCGGTGGTCGGTTCATCCAGAACATACAGCGTATGGCCACGTTGACTACGCTGCAGTTCGGTTGCCAGCTTTATCCGTTGAGCTTCTCCTCCGGATAACTCAGTGGCTGGTTGACCCAGACGCAGATATCCCAGACCGATTTCGCCCAGCAGGCGCAGAGGTCGCGCCACGGGTTCTACATCAGCAAAGAAGCTGCAGGCTTCACCCACTGTCATCTGCAAGACTTCCGCAATGTTTCGCTCCTTCCAGCGAACCCTGAGCGTATCAGGGTTATAGCGTGCGCCATGACATGTCGGACAAGGGGCATACACACTGGGCATAAACAAGAGTTCAACGCTGACGAACCCTTCACCCTCACAGGTTTCACAGCGACCTTTTGCCACATTGAAAGAAAACTGTCCGGCATCATAATGATAGTTTTTAGCAGCAGGTGTTCCGGCAAAGAGCTTACGAATATGGTCAAACAGTCCGGTATATGTCGCCAGGTTAGAACGCGGTGTCCGGCCTATCGGTTTCTGGTCAACCTGCACCAGACGTTTGATCAGTCCGGTGTCGCCTGTCAGCGTACCGTACGTTTTCTCAGTAACGGTTGGTCCCTCAGCATCACTGCCCTCGGATAACACGTCTTCTGGTTCATGGCCAAGCGAGGAAAGCACCAGCTCAGGTAAGGCCTGAGCAATCAGACTAGACTTTCCGGAACCCGAAATACCTGTAACAGCGGTCAGTACCCCCAGAGGAATACAGGCGTCCAGTCCCTTCAGGTTGTGACGGTGAATATCCTGTAATTTTAACCATCCTGCTGGCTGTCGGGCGTATGATTGTGGTGGCCTGATTTCATCAAACAAATACCGTGCCGTTCTGGATTCAGCAATAGCTTTCAGACCTTCAGGTACACCACTGTAGAGAATATGACCGCCCTGTTCTCCTGCAGCGGGTCCCACATCAACCAGCCATTGCGCCCGTCGCATCAGGTCAAGATCATGCTCAACGACAAACACTGAGTTTCCGGCATCCCGCAGGTTCTCCAGAGCATCGTAAAGTGCATGGCTGTCTGCAGGGTGCAGGCCTGCTGATGGTTCATCGAGAACATAGACGACCCCAAACAACATGGAGCTAAGCTGAGTGGCAAGACGCAATCGCTGGAGTTCCCCTGCGGAGAGTGTTGGCGTTGTTCTGTCTAATGTCAGATAACCAAGTCCCAGTTTCTGCAACTGATACAGCCGGTCCATAACACCTCTGGTCAGTCGTTGAGCAGCCAGTCGTTTCTCTGTCGATAATGCTGAGGTCCGGCGGACATCCGGCGTTACAGAATGGACTGCCCTGCCGGAACCGGCGCGTTCTGTCCGATCCCGGCGGGTGATATCCCTGTCAGTATCAGCCCCGGCATGATGCGTACTGAAATCCCCCCGGGAGATAGGAAGAAGCAACTCTGCCAGCTGGTCTAAAGGCATCTGCATAAACTCACCGATGTCCACACCAGCAAAAGTGACTGACAATGATTCCGGTTTAAGCCTTTTTCCGTGGCAGACAGGACACAGTTTTCCTTCCATAAAACTGGAGACGCGTTTCCTCATCAGTGCACTTTGGGTGTGTGCAAAGGTATGCAGAACATAACGTCGCGCCCCTGTAAACGTCCCCATATAACCCGGAGTCATTTTTTCCCTGACTGCGACACGTGTGTCTTCCGGGCTGAGCCCGGGGTAGACCGGCACCGTTGGGGTATCTTCAGTAAACAGGATCCAGTGTCGCTCTTCTTCAGATAACTCTTTCCAGGGGATATCGACGTCATAGCCCAGTGTCACCAGAATGTCGCGAAGATTTTGTCCGTGCCAGGCAGGTGGCCAGGAGGCAATGGCTCTGTCCCGGATACTGAGTGACGGATCAGGTACCATCAGTGCTTCTGTCACATCATAGATATGTCCGAGACCATGGCAGGATGGACATGCTCCCTGAGGCGTGTTAGGAGAAAAATCCTCAGCATAGAGCATAGGTTGTTCTGCCGGATAGGCTCCCGCCCGGGAATACATCATGCGCACCAGGCTCGATAAGGTGGTCACACTGCCGACAGAAGAGCGTGCGTTGCTGGTTCCTCGCTGTTGTTGAAGGGCAACTGCAGGGGGGAGTCCATCAATGGCATCCACATCCGGAACACCGGCCTGATCAATGAGGCGCCGCGCATACGGGGCAACCGATTCAAAGTAGCGTCGTTGCGCCTCAGCATAAATGGTTCCAAAAGCCAGTGAAGACTTACCGGAACCAGAGACCCCCGAAAAGACAACAAGTGCATCACGCGGAACAGAGACATCCACCTCTTTAAGGTTGTGCTCCCTGGCACCACGTACCACAACAGAATTACTGGCGTCTGTCAGGGTTGGGGGGGCACCAAAAAGTTTCTTTGACATAGTTTAATCCTGTAATACGTAAATCAACTTTACTTCTGACGCTGGTTACGTTGAATGGCGTTAACCGATGTGCCGAACCATTAGTTAAGAAGGAATAATGACAAAAGGGATTTATGCAGCAGTAAGCGAATAGCCTGCGCCGGCGCCGGTGATTAAATAAGGAATGCCGCTGATGTTTCAGCGGCATCAGTAAGGTTCAGGTATCACTCTTCTGAGCGGGAATGGACCGCACTCTTATCCGGAGCAGGTGATTTACCTCCCGTGATAATGCGGGCTCCCCTGTATCCGATACTGTGGTTCCAGATCCAGCTGATAGCGACACTCAGCCGGTTTCTGGTTCCGATCAAAAAATACAGGTGGATAATTTTCCAGAACCACCACGCCATGGCTCCCCGGAGTTTTAACCGTCCCATATCAACCACAGCCAGTCCGCGACCTATGGTCGCTAGGTTCCCCTGATGCCGGTACCGGAAAGGTTTCAGGTCAGGTTTTTCATCCTTTAAACGGGACTGGATCAGTTTAGCCACATACTGTCCTTCCTGTTTTGCGGCCGGAGCAATGCCCGGGATCATCCTGCCGTCCTCTCCGGTCACGGCCGCGGTATCACCTATTACAAATATTTCAGGGTGTAACGGGAGCGTGAGATCAGCTCCCACGATAACCCGACCAGCCCGATCAGCTTCCGTCTTGAGCCAGCGTGCAGCCGGAGAAGCAGTGACGCCTGCTGCCCAGATGATCGTTTTGGCAGGAAGAGGTTGCCCACCATATACTACGCCTTCGGCAGAGCATTCCGTTACCGGTTGGCCAAAACTGACTTCCACTCCCAGTTTCTCCAGGGACTGACGGGTATATTCCGATAATGACTCCGGGAAAGCAGTGAGCAATCGTTGTCCGGCTTCAACCAGAATAATTCTGGTCTCTGTCGGATCAATAGAACGGAAATCATTTTTCAGCGTTTTCCTTGCCAGTTCGGCAATGGTCCCGGACAGCTCAACGCCTGTCGGTCCCCCCCCGACAATGACGAATGTCTGGTAGGCAGCCCGTAACGCGGGATCAGTGGTATTCTCAGCTTGTTCAAAAGCGGAAAGGATCCGTGCGCGCAGGGTCGTGGCATCATCCAGGTTCTTCAGTCCCGGTGCAAACTGTTCCCACTCATCATGACCGAAATAAGCGTGCGTGGCCCCAGTGGCAACGACAAGCGTGTCATAATCAATTCGGGAACCATCTTTCAGCAGAACCTCCCGTGAATCGGTATCCACATCCTGGACCTCGGCCATCAGGGTACGTACATCCTCACGATGACGAAACAGAGAGCGAACGGGCCAGGCAATTTCTGCTGATGGCAGTGATGCGCCAGCGACCTGATAAAGTAAAGGCTGAAACAGATGGTGGTTACTCCGGTCAATGATTGTGATCGAAACGCCCGGCTCTTCCAGTTCTCTGACAACGGAGAGTCCACCGAACCCAGCCCCTATCACGACGACATGATGTTTTTGATCGCAGAAATGTACCATAACCATAATTCCTGAATTTAGCGCGTCAGTGCTGCTGCATGATGTGCAATGTGGTCGCCAATGTAGCTGGAGATAAAGTAGTAGCTGTGATCGTGGCCCGGACGCAGGTTAAGCGTCAACGGATGACCGGTGTCCTCACAAACGCTCTTCAGTCTCTCCGGCTGAAGCTGAGTCTTCAGAAACTCATCATTCAGTCCTTGATCTACAAGCAGAGGTAGCCTTTCCTGCGCGTTACGGATCAACTCAACCGTGTCGTACTGCTTCCAGTATTCCCGATCATCACCCAGATAAGCAGACAATGCATTTTCTCCCCAGGGCACCTGAGAAGGTGCGACGATCGGTGAGAATGCGGATACACTCTGATAGCGGCCCGGGTTTCTGAGCGCAATCATCAGGGCGCCATGTCCGCCCATCGAATGTCCACTGATACTTCTTTTATCAGACGCCGGGAACCATTCTTCAATCAGGGACGGGAGCTCGTTTACCACATAGTCATACATTTTGTAATGTGTCGCCCAGGGCTCCTGGGTTGCATTAACATAGAATCCTGCCCCCTGACCGAGAGCGTAGTCAGGATCATCAGGAATATCAGTGCCACGCGGACTGGTGTCTGGTGCCACAATCATGATCCCATGCTCTGCGGCATAACGCTGAACGCTCGATTTGGTAATAAAATTCTGTTCCGTACAGGTCAGACCGGAAAGCCAGTAGAGTACCGGTACATTACCGTTAAGCGCCTGGGGTGGAGTATAAACACCAAATTTCATCGTGCAGCCAAGCGTGCCAGACTCATGCTGATAAACTTCCTGCCACCCATCAAAGCTGGCATGATGTTCAAGACGTTCCATGATTTTCTCCGTATAACGACAGGACAATTAAGCAACAACGTAACAACTCAGTCAGAGTGGTTTTCGTTATGTTCAGGGTCGGTGTGCGAGTTTCTTATTCTTCGCACCACCCACCAAATCGCGAGCACAATGAAGGGCACGAGAATGGCAACCGCCAGTTCAGGTGGCATGACATCGTGGATCCCGGGAACCCCTTTCACCAGATACGAAATCAGACTCACCACATAATATGAAATGGCGGCAACAGACAATCCTTCAACGGTTTGCTGCAGATGTAGCTGTTGTCTGGCCCGGTTATTCATCGAAGCCAGCAGGTCACGGTTCTGATGTTCCAGTTCAACATCTATCCAGGAGCGAAGTAACGAAATAGCCCGCATGAGTTTGTCAGACAGCTTCGCCTGTCGTTCTTTCACAGAACGGCAGGTTCGCATGGCTGGGGCAATGCGCCGTTGCAAAAAATCAGCCCAGGTGTAGTAGCCTGGAACCGGCGTTTCGGAGAGCGTATTCAGCCTTTCCTCAACAATTTCATAGTAGGCCTGGCTTGCGCCAAACCGGTACAGATTCGCTGCAGCGCCGGCTTCAAGTTCTGCGGCAAGATTGGTCAACGCAGAGAGCAACTGTTCATTTTTACGATGCTCTCCGGTGCGCATTTCTTCTGTAATTTCAGCCAGTCGGTTTTCCACTCGCCTCAGTTCAGAGGCCATGGTTCTTGTCAGTGGTAAAGAAAGCAAAGCAAGCGTGCGATAATTTTCAATCTCAAGCAGCCGCTGAACCAGTGCACCCAGCTGTGCCTCTGTCAGGTCCCGTTCAAGTATCAGAATGCGTGTCAGTCCGTCTTTATCCTGGCGAAAATCAGAGATAATTGCGGCACGGCCATTTTCTGTTACTGAATAGCACCTGCTGACAGGATCTAAATTCGTTACTGCAGCCTCAGATTCTGCAGTCCATGGCAGAATATCCAGACGGGTACCACAGATAACCGAACCCGGTGGCGTGAAACCATGCCGGAAGGGGTTCTCTCCCCTTAACTGTCCGTCACGCGGATCGCATGTGGTACTCCATAAGTAGGTGGAAAACTCACCGTGTTTTTCACAATACAAAGCGCCTTCCCGCCACGTGATACCGTGCAGGGGGGCTGAATTTTCTGATGGTGTTAAACCAAGACGATCTGACAGCTCAACCATGACCCGCTGGTCACCTGACTGGTCGCCTTTAGTCATGAAAGCAAACTGCAGCAGGGTCTGTGGTGATGTGATAAGCAGGTGCGGACGCGCATGTACTTCATTGACAGCGGCCGTTCTGTCTTTATGAGCCGGCATCCCGTACACGGTTTCGGGCGATTGCATCTCAGAACGGATAGCAGATAATGCTGACTCTTTCATAAGACTCTCTCTTTTTCTGACGGCCAGTCACATTACGCTTCGAGAAAGATACCCGCAGACGTAAACGTCTGCGGGTTGATCTTCATAAGCTGGCACAACTCATACCGTTCGCCTGACTGACAAACCGTACAACATTTGTGCCGGATGCACCCTACGATCAGATGAAGGTATAGGAGCAGATCTTGTTACCAGCCGGATCACGCAGGTAGGCAGCATAAGCACCTGGCAGATGACCACGAGGACCCGGTTGACCTTCATCAGTCCCGCCAGCAGCCAGGCCTGCGGCATGGAAAGCGTCAACTTCAGCAGGCGTGGCGGCAGCAAAGCCAATCGTCACACCATTGCTGGATGGCGCTTCACCATTGCCAGGACGGGCAATGATGAAAGCCGGCTTGTCACGGCCAAACAACACCCAGCCATTACCAAAAGGACCAAGGTTGTTGATACCGAGTGCACCTAAAGTGGCGTCATAAAACTCAGCCGACTTTTGAACATCTACAGCACCGATAAAGACGTGAGAGAAGATGCCATTGCCTGAAATAACTGGATTGGACATGGATTGTTTCCTTTAAAACTAATATTGAAAGATCGCCAGTGAAACCTGAATCAGTAGTGGATCACTGTACGAATAGATTTGCCTTCATGCATCAGGTCGAAGGCGTCATTAATCTCTTCAAGGCCCATGGTATGAGTCACGAATGGTGCGAGATCGATTTCGCCTTTCATCGCATCTTCAACCATGCCCGGCAGCTGGGTACGACCTTTAACACCACCAAAGGCAGAACCCTTCCATACACGGCCGGTGACCAGCTGGAATGGACGAGTGGAGATTTCTTTACCTGCGCCAGCAACACCGATAACGACGGACTGACCCCAGCCACGGTGTGCCGCTTCAAGTGCAGAACGCATTACGTTTACGTTACCGATACATTCAAATGTATGGTCGACACCCCAGCCTGTCAGTTCAATGAGAACGTCCTGGATAGGTTTGTCGTAGTCTTTCGGGTTAATGCAGTCAGTTGCACCAAATGAACGGGCCAGGTCAAATTTCTCCGGATTGGTATCGATGGCAAAGATACGACCCGCTTTTGCCTGACGCGCGCCCTGTACCGCTGCAAGGCCAATACCACCCAGGCCAAAAATAGCAACCGTGTCACCTGGCTGTACTTTCGCAGTGTTGTGAACCGCACCGATACCTGTCGTTACGCCACAACCCAGCAGACAGACATGTTCATGATTCGCCTGTGGATTAATTTTGGCTAAAGACACTTCTGCGACGACGGTATACTCACTGAATGTAGAGCAGCCCATATAGTGGAAAAGAGGCTGGCCCTTGTAAGAGAAACGGGTCGTGCCATCAGGCATAAGTCCTTTACCCTGGGTGGCGCGAACAGAGACACACAGGTTAGTTTTTCCGGATTTACAGAACAGACACTCGCCGCATTCTGCCGTGTAAAGCGGAATAACATGATCGCCAGGTTTCACACTGGTGACCCCTTCGCCGACTTCCACAACAACACCCGCACCTTCATGACCCAGTACTGCCGGGAACACACCTTCCGGATCATCACCGGACAAGGTAAATGCATCAGTGTGGCAGACGCCGGTATGGGTGATTTTTACCAGTACTTCACCCTTACGAGGCGGCTCCACATCAATTTCAACGATCTCGAGGGGCTTACCAGGAGCAAATGCTACAGCTGCACGTGATTTCATATGTCATATCCTTTTATTACTGTTTTTACTGACCCCATCAGACGTCTGCCTGGCAGAGTTAACGGAGATAGGAGCGAACAATGGAAATAGCGTCGTTGATAGATTTCGTCTGCGACCCCCTTCTTTTGTTCGTATCGGGAAATTCTTCCCTGAGATAGCTTTCCAGAACAACAGTCATCAGGCCTTTAACGGCTCCTCGTACCGAAGCCAGTTGCTGCAACAATGAAGAACATTCCGCTTCGTTTTCAATCGCCTGTTCCAGCGCTGCAATCTGACCTTTGATACGTCGTACCCGGACAAGCGCCTGTTTCTTTTCTTCTGGAGAATGTGGCATTGATTGTCCCTGTTAATCAGGATTGAAGAGACTATAGTATACCCCCCTATACTATGCAAGAAAAAATATTGACCCCACGATGTACAAACCCAGACAGATGACAGAGTTGTATCAGGCACATTCGTACTTTAACGGTACACAATAGAAGTGAACAGAACGCCAACTTATTGGTACAGAACAAATAACTTTTCTTCAGTCAGGCATAAATGCCTTACGTCGGGTTGTCATAAACTATAGTGTAGTAGTGTTAACGCTGTCCGGGGCGTTCCAACCAGGAGAGATCATAATGTCCACAGGAAAATTCATTTTACATTCAGGCTATATCCCGTCAGGAGATCAGCCCGAAGCAATAGCCAGACTGATAGCGGGAGTCGAAGCAGGAGCAACACATCAGACACTTCAGGGGATAACCGGCTCGGGTAAAACCTTCACCATGGCGAATGTGATACACCGTTTGCAGCGCCCTACATTAATACTGGCTCCTAACAAGACGTTAACCGCACAGCTTTATCTGGAGATGAAGCAGTTTTTCCCAGAAAATGCTGTCGAATACTTCGTTTCTTACTACGACTTTTTTCAGCCAGAAGTCTATATCCCCGGAAGTGACCGCTTTATCCCGAAAGATTCCGCTATCAACGATCATCTTGAAAGGTTACGGTTATCTACGACCAAGGCATTGATTGAACGTCAGGATGTGATAGTCGTCGCTTCCGTCTCTTCGATATACGGATTAGGTGATCCGGACGCATACAGAGAGATCCAGATCCCGGTATACCCAGGACGACAACTCGCCCAGCGGGAGTTAATTCATCAACTGGCACGTCTGCAGTATGCCCGTACAGACAAAACTCTGGGACGGGCAATGTTCCGGGTTCGCGGTGACGTTATTGATATATTCCCTGCCGATTCCGAACATCAGGCCATCAGGGTCGAACTCTTTGATGATGTTATAGAATCCGCAAAATGGATTGATCCTGTCAGTGGGAAAATTACGGGCGACATTGAACATTATTTAATATCACCCAAAACACTCTTTGTTACACCGACCGCAAAAATACCCTCAGCCACCAAAAGCATTCTTACTGACATGGAGAAACGGGTTGCTGAACTTAACAAAGCAAATCGTCTGATAGAGGCTGAGCGCTTATACGAACGCGTTAACAATGATGTTGAAATGATCCGTGAACTGGGTTACTGCTCAGGTATGGAAAACTATTCCTGCTATTTCAGCGACAGAAATCCGGAACTCCCACCGACAACGCTGCTGGATTACCTGCCAAAAAATGGTCTGCTCTTTGTTGATGAATCGCACGTAATGGTCCCGCAAATCTCAGCCATGTACAGTGGCGATCAGAGTCGCAAGGATACTCTTATCGATTTCGGCTTCCGTCTGCCCTCCTCAAAAAACAATCGTCCCCTGAGTTTTGCTGAGTTTGAGAAGATTAAGCCCCAGACTGTCTTTGTTTCCGCAACCCCAGGTAAATATGAATTGCAGAAATCAAAGAAAAATGTTGTTCAGCAAATTATCCGCCCCACCGGTTTACTGGATCCCGAAATTGAGGTCCGAAGCAAAGACCAGTGTGTGGAGAACTTACTTGAAGAAATCCGTCATTGCGTCAACAGAAACAATCGTGTCCTGGTGACAGTGCTGACCAAAAAGACCGCAGAAGAACTGAATGATTTTCTGACAGAAAATGGGATCCTGTCCCGATATCTGCATTCTGATATCAAAACAGATGAAAGACAGGAAATTATCAATGGATTACGGGCCGGGGAATTTGATGTCTTAATCGGCATCAGTCTGCTGCGTGAAGGACTCGACATCCCTGAAGCCTCACTGGTCGCGATACTTGATGCTGACCATGCAGGTTTTTTACGTTCATCACACGCACTTATTCAGATGATTGGACGTGTGGCACGTAATGTGGAGGGTAAAGCCGTACTCTATGCAAACAGGATCACTCCGGCCATGAAACAGGCGATGGATGAAACGCACAATCGCAGGGAACGTCAGATAGCCTATAACCTGGAACATCAAATTAAACCAGTGACTTCAGTTCGTAAGCGGAGTACTGAACAGGATGAAAGCGTCTATCCTGCCACTCATACAGAGGCATTTTGTTCAACGCTATCAGAGTTGTGTGAAAGAATTACTGTTAAAGAAAAGCAATTACTGGCGATCGAGAATTCAGGTGAGGAGAAGGATATAGAAAAATTAAGAACAGAACTGAGTGATTTGTATCGTCAATTTATATTCATGTAACAGCATCATAAAAATCATCCTGTATTAATCAGGATGATTTTTATATACACAATACTTTCCCTCTTGAAATCCGTATTCACAGGAATTACTTTCCGTACTTCCAGTAAGGAGTAGTTCCGATTTCATCGACAATAAAATCAATAAAATCCCTTACTTTATATGACATGTTTTTTGCGGATAAATAATCCAGATCGCTGATTCATTGGGGTACATACTGAATTCCCAGTCCAGAATAAAAAAGAAGAAAATGGTCCGTAAGATGTTAAGCAAATCCTGCTGAGCTCATCCCATTCCAGTGGACTGACTGAGTAATACATCTATCTGGTGGTGATCCCTGAGTCTGAGTACGGTAATCAGCTCCGGACGTTCAGCAAGACGAACCAGTTCGGGCAACGACAACTGCAGGAGTTTATCTCCGGTACACTTGTCTATACCTAGCCGAAACAGGGCTGTGTCTTCGTAATGATTCAGAACCCGCTGGGCAAGCAATAAATAGGAAAGATTGTGATGCCAGATTTGCCTCTCAATCTCTGCATTCATTATTTTCATTCAGATTCTCCCTTTTTCCAGTAACGTCTGGGGGCAATAACAAAAGAGTCAGGGCTCTGTTGTCGCCAGGTAATGCCGTAAAGGATGTATTTGATGTCCCCGGTCATCGAAGTTGACAGTTCTAAGCCAGATAGTTATCGCACTGGATATTCTTTCCCATTCATCCTGAATAATTGAATACATTACAACGTCCACGTTCCTTGATTTAAGTATTTGTTTATTACGCAGTATCCCCTCTTTCTGGAACCCCAATCTCTCGGCAGATCTCATACCCTGAGAGTTGAGTCTGTCGGTTTGCCATTCACATCGACGATATTTAAGCACATCAAAAACATATGATAGTAACAGGAACATTGCTTCTGTACTGACTGAAGTTCGTTTGATAACTGGAGTAAGATGTACACTTCCTATTTCCGCTACGCCATTTTTATTGTCGAGGTTATACAGAGAAAGAGTTCCCACAGCCTTTCCTGAATTATTTTCTATAATGGCGTAATGATATACTCCCTTCTGTTGAATGAGTTGCTGAATATAACTGTGGGTTGCCTGTTTTGTCGGCGGTCTTTCATCCGGAAGATAGGTCCAGTCACGTGAATCCTCTATACTGTGCCATCCCTGGAAGAGGTCATTCCCGTGACGGGTGGACAGCAACTGCAGAGTGCAATAACGCCCTGGTAATTGGCGCAAATCAGGTAATGAAAGAGTGACGTCATCGTCAAGGTGACTGCCTATATATTGACCGAAATTATTTTGCTCTGTCATATTCTTCTCCTTAAAAAATGCAAGGATAATAATGAGAAGTTTCGGCGTTTATTTTAGATATAAGCAACTAAAATTTTAACGGTATGTACCATATCAGATGTATCCTGAGAAACATCATATATTAACAATAGCATATATTACGTTTGTATCAACGCTTATATTCATTTTGAGAACATGATCGCAATCAGTTAATTATCTCAAAGTAATGGAAATATGTCAGATATTATATTGTTATTATTATTGTGTGGGTATTAATGGTGCTGTTCATTATTTAAACAAAAATACAGGGGAATCGCTATCGGAAAGTGTTGTATCGCCCGGAGAATAAAACAGAACAAGTTTAGCAACATACGAGAAAACCGCAAACCAAAGGAAAAACCATTTTGACAATTTCTAAATGAATCAAGAATTGCTCCCTGACTCACCGATCGTCAGCGTTTCCCGAAGGAATCTGATTCCGTCCGATATTTCTTAAAAATAAGACCAGAATATGAAAAAAAGAAGTCAGGATGACCTTCCACTAATTGCCTGATAACCTGTATTTTATACATTACTGGATGTTGAAAACACTGAGCGAACGCATGGCATGATGTACGCGTGCTGTTCTGTTTCCAGTACTGAATTCATTGATGGCGCAACCACCTCTGCCAGTCAGTCTCACATAACTACATACCAGGGACCGCTAGTTAACGCAGTCCTCAGGTACCAAGGTCGGTATCCGCTCAAACTCCAGCGCATTATTCGTCACCAGCACGGCGCCGGCGGCAATTGCGTGCTCGGCGCTAGCGGTGTCGATCGGGGTGCCGGCGAGGCGCAGCACCAGTTTAATCTCCGTGGTCGCATCTACCGCTGCGCGGTCCCAGGTCAGAACGGCACACAGAACGCGTCAACCAACTGTTCGCGGAGGGGGGAGGCCTTCGGACCTGTGACGCCAAAGCGCATCTCGGAGTAAGTGATGGCCGAGACCACGATACGCTGTTCGCGCAGCACCGCCTGCTCCAGGCGCTTCAGCACCATTTCCGACTGCTCGCGCATGATAAACGAGCAGATGTTGGTGTCGAGCATGGAGATCTTGTTCACAGGTCAAATCGACCTTCATCGCAGGCAACGTCCTCACGTTCCGTCATAAAGTCCGGTTCGGCTTTTTCAAGCTGCGCGAACGAGCACCAGGTCGGCCGGACGGGACGCAGGATGATACAGTCTCTCTCCCGGACAATCTCCAGCTCGCTGACGCCCTCAAAATCCAGAGCGCGAGGCAGACGGAGGTTTTGAGAAAAACATCGGGTAATGTACGTCAACTGGAATTTATCTCGCTACGTTACCGACAGTTCTGGCTCTGGTATGGATAATGAGTCAACTGAGATTTCGGAGAAAAAAAGATGCGTTATACCCGAACCAGCACTGCAACTGATGTCACTGATACACTCAGACAATACCAGGCTGACTTGCTGGCAGGTCCTTGCTGGATGTCGGTATGGCCACTGATAGAGCGGCTACTGAGTCGTGAGAATGAAATGCAGTCGGTCTGGCAGAATATTGCCCGTCAGGCGCTAACCTGGCAACAATGCTATTGTCTTCTGGAGCAAATCATACTGGCGGGCCGTTTCAGTAGGCCTGATATCGTTTCCCGATTGAAAGAGGATTATCGCCAGCTTGAAGAACTGAACCGGACTATCAGTGGCACTGTTGCAAATAGTCGGTGGTGATAAACTTATCATCCCCTTTTGCTGATGGAGCTGCACATGAACCCATTCAAAGGCCGGCATTTTCAGCGTGACATCATTCTGTGGGCCGTACGCTGGTACTGCAAATACGGCATCAGTTACCGTGAGCTGCAGGAGATGCTGGCTGAACGCGGAGTGAATGTCGATCACTCCACGATTTACCGCTGGGTTCAGCGTTATGCGCCTGAAATGGAAAAACGGCTGCGCTGGTACTGGCGTAACCCTTCCGATCTTTGCCCGTGGCACATGGATGAAACCTACGTGAAGGTCAATGGCCGCTGGGCGTATCTGTACCGGGCCGTCGACAGCCGGGGCCGCACTGTCGATTTTTATCTCTCCTCCCGTCGTAACAGCAAAGCTGCATACCGGTTTCTGGGTAAAATCCTCAACAACGTGAAGAAGTGGCAGATCCCGCGATTCATCAACACGGATAAAGCGCCCGCCTATGGTCGCGCGCTTGCTCTGCTCAAACGCGAAGGCCGGTGCCCGTCTGACGTTGAACACCGACAGATTAAGTACCGGAACAACGTGATTGAATGCGATCATGGCAAACTGAAACGGATAATCGGCGCCACGCTGGGATTTAAATCCATGAAGACGGCTTACGCCACCATCAAAGGTATTGAGGTGATGCGTGCACTACGCAAAGGCCAGGCCTCAGCATTTTATTATGGTGATCCCCTGGGCGAAATGCGCCTGGTAAGCAGAGTTTTTGAAACGTAAGGCCTTTGAATAAGACAAAAGGCTGCCTCATCGCTAACTTTGCAACAGTGCCCAATAATTTTCGATATCCAAACTGACCCCTATTGAACAATCACACAAGCCAACCAGCTAGGACGGGTAGACATTTTCTTTTGTGTTGTAACTACTTACTCAAAGCACGTTTATCTTCCCTCGATTTTACAGCACTACTAATTGTCCCTCGACTACAGGCCATAATTTTCTGAACCTGGCTCCAAGAACTACCGCTATCGAGCAACCGATTAATTGCATCGTATCGAGCCTGATTGACCTGACGCCCCTTATATTTTCCCTCCTTTTGAGCTTTATTAATCCCCTGCCTTTGACGTTCCCGGCGTTGTTCATAATCACGACGAGCCACAGCAGCCAGCATATCAAGCAACATATCGTTGATTGCAGCAAACATGCGACTATCAAAATCATGGCTCGCTGAAGCAATCCAGGTTGTCGGTACGTTGATGGCCATCACTCGAATATCCTTCTGGGGGTCGGTTCCGGCTGAGGGCGAAATGACACCCTAAGCTTTCGGTTCCTTGGGCCAAAGATATTCGCCAGTCAGTAGAATGTGCGCCCAGCCCAATGGGGATATGTGGGGAAGAAATTCAGGGGGAACATCCAACCCTTCGTTCCGCCGCTCCGTGACGGCATGACCAAGATGGACGGTATTCCAGTAAATGATCACCGCAGTCAATAAATTGAGCCCAGCGATTCGGTAGTGCTGCCCCTCTGTCGTGCGATCGCGAATTTCCCCCTGCCTCCCGATACGGAGCGCATTTTTGAGCGCATGGTGGGCCTCTCCCTTGTTAAGACCGATCTGAGCACGCCGCTGCATGTCCGTATCCAGGATCCACTCAATAATGAAAAGGGTCCGTTCAATACGACCAACTTCACGAAGCGCAACTGCAAGGTTGTTTTGTCGTGGGTAAGAAGCGAGCTTGCGCAGGAGTTGGCTGGGCCTGATTTTGCCAGCGGTCATCGTCGCGGCACAACGGAAAATATCAGGCCAGTTCGCAACGATAAGATCCTCCCGGGCTTTTCCACCTACCAACTTGCGTAACTCCCTGGGGGTCGTATCGGGATTAAATACGTACAACCGCTTCGATGGCAGATCCCTGATTCGCAGAACGAGATTGTAGCCGAGCAGGCTACTGGCTCCGAACAAATGGTCGGTGAATCCTGCTGTATCGGCATACTGTTCGCGAACATGGCGACCGACCTCGTTCATCAGTAGTCCATCGAGAATATACGGTGCCTCGCTCACGGTCGCCGGGATCGACTGACAAGCGAATGGCGCGAACTGGTCGCTTACGTGAGTATACGCTTTGAGGCCGGGAACAGAACCATATTTGGCATTGACCATGTTCATGGCTTCGCCATGCCGCGCTGTCGGGAAAAACTGACCATCGCTCGATGCTGACGTGCCCATCCCCCAGACGCGTGACATCGGCAGTTTACCCTGCGCGGCCACCACAATTGCCAATGCCTGGTTCATGGCTTCGCTTTCAACATGCCAGCGGGCAAGGCGTGAGAGCTGCCAGTAATCATGCGTGTTTGTAGCTTCCGCCATCTTACGCAGGCCCAGATTGAGCCCTTCAGCGAGCAGGACGTTGAGCAGACCGATCCGGTCGCGACATGGAGCCCCGGTTCTCAGATGGGTAAACGCATCTGTGAAACCAAGGGCTGCATCAACTTCAAGCAGCATGTCGGTAATCCGAACGGACGGCATTCGGCGATACAGATCCAGTATGAGTGCCTCGGCACCATCCGGCACGTCTGCTGTCAACCTGTCGATCCGCAACGTTCCATCTTCTATGCTACCGTGCGGAATAGTGCCGTTACGGGCAGCCCGGGCCAGCCGCTTAAGAGCGATCGTGAGTCGCGCCTTTCTGTCTGCCAGCCAATCCTGTGGGTTGGAAGGCACGGCCAGTTTTGCATTTTCCTGCGCCGCGATCATCGGCACCAGTACCTGCTTGAGGTCACCATAGCGGCGCGAATGAGCGAGCCAGACATCTCCGGAACGAAAAGCATCCCGGAGGTGAAAGAGTACCGCCACTTCCCAAAGACGGGTATCTCCTTTTTCCTGAGCTCGTAAATGACGGTTCCATTTGGAGCTGGGCCGCAGGAAACGCCTTTCTGGCGATGCAACACCTTTCATCTCTCCGATCGACAAAGCTGCTGCTACCAATGGTCCGGCGACCGGCGCGGCTTCGAGCTTCAGACAGCGCAACATGCGGGGCGCATAACGACGAAAGCGATGGTATCCCTGCCCGACATATGCAAGAGGCTCATCGGCTAGCGTGTTGCTGAGTTGAGTCCCTGTCGCTACCAGTTGAGCGAGCCGGTCCCATGCAACCGAACTGGCGACAGCCATCTCCAGCGGGGTTCCGTCACTGCGGGCCTCAAGCAACGAAGCTCCCAGCGCGGTGAAGGTACGGATCGTATCCGTGAGTGTGGCTTTAGAGCCGGAAATTGTTTCGTCATGCTGGCGCTTCGCTTCCCGCCAGGTTTTTCCTACGATCCTGTCATGGGTTTCGACTATGGCATCAGCAATCGCCGCTTCCCACTCCACAACACAGACGGCAAGGATCGCCCAGCGGCGGTCCGAAGTGATGTCACGCAAACCGTCGGTGAAGTAGCGTTCACCCTGCCGACGCAGCCGGGCAATGCGATGGGCAGGTATGCTGGCCAAAGCACTATGATTGATATTCAGGGTACGCAGAAATTCGAGCCTGTCGAGCAAACGGTTAGCAGCAGCCGAGTTGTTACCAACCTCGAAGTTGCGAAGCCAGATGAAACGACTGATATTGCCGGCGAGCATTTCACTCAGAAGTTTGTCCAGGTGATCGCGAACATCCGCTGTTAAATTTTCCACAATCCGCGTTTCAATCCGCCGCTCAGCGGCGACCAGAGCATCCGCGCACAAGCGCTCGATTGTCGATACTGCGGGCAGAATGGTGGAAGTTTCCCGACACCGCACAATAAAACGATGAGCAAGATCCTCGTTTGATCTGGCATCTTCGGCCTGGCCGAAAGTCCACTCCCGCAGATCACGGGCACCACGGCCCGTGAAGGTCTTGTAGCCGTAAATTTCGCGCAGCGTGTCCATGTGCTGCTGACGGGTTTGGCGCCGTGTGGCATAAGTGAGAAGCGCATCAGCCGGAACTCCAAGCTGAGCACCGACGAAGGAAAGGACTTCACGCGGGATCATCTCACCAGGAGCCAGTGCACGGCCCGGATATCGTAAGGCACAAAGTTGCAGGGCAAAGCCAATCCTGTTTTCCGGTCTGCGGCGCTGCCTAATGTTTTCCAGGTCATCATCGCCCAGCGTGTAGAACTTCAGTAGCGACAGTTCGTCCGTGGGCAGATCGAACAGCGCTGCTCGCTGCCGTTCGGTGAAAATATGGCGTCGTGACATACAAATTCGTCCCTTTTGAAGTATAGTCTGTTTTGGACAACAGCCAGCCCATATAAATCAGGGCGTTCCGATACAAAAATCCAGGAGGGTTCAATTGGGACATCGTGCCGCCATTTACTGCCGGGTTTCAACAGCGGATCAGTCTTGTGAACGCCAGGAATTTGATCTGCGAGCCTTCGCCGGCCGTGCCGGCTACGACGTGGTGGGAATATTTAAGGAAACAGGTTCAGGAACTAAACTCGACCGGGCCGAGCGAAAGAAAGTCCTGGCGCTTGCCCAGTCCAGACAAATTGATGCAATCCTGGTCACTGAGCTTTCCCGGTGGGGGCGCTCGACGCTCGATCTGCTCAATACGCTACGTGAACTGGAGAACTGGAAGGTTTCCGTGATAGCCATGAATGGAATGGCGTTCGATCTTTCGTCGCCGTATGGACGAATGCTGGCGACGTTTCTTTCCGGCATTGCGGAGTTTGAGCGGGATCTCATCAGCGAGCGGGTCAAGTCAGGCCTTGCTGTTGCGAAGGCACGTGGTAAGAGGCTTGGTCGTCAGGCCGGAGTGCGACCAAAATCAGACCGACTTTTGCCTAAGGTGGTTGCGATGAGGGCCGAGGGACGCAGCTATCGCTGGATCGCACGCGAGCTCGGTATCAGCAAGAATACCGTCGCTGACATCGTGCAACGACACAGAGCTAACGCTTAGGGTGTCATTTCGCCCTCAGCCGGAACCGACCCCAATATCCGCGTCTATGATTTCCGGCGATTGCTCATCGTTAATTTTCCGCATGGCGTAATCGGCCAAACGCACATCGCAGATGGTGCCCCGGTAATTCTGTGTAGCGAGTAAAGCACCGCTCAGGATGCTGTTGGAGAGAAGGTTTCCGGCCAGACTATGACTGTGCCATCCATTCACAGTGGGGCGGCTCCTGCTGCCATCATCCAGTTCTGTGACTTCCCCTGAAGGCTGACACCAATACAATAATCCCTGGCTGAAAGTTATGAACAGTATATCAGGGGTGGCTGTGTAAAATGTTCTTATCTGCCTGACATCACTGGTGGCAGTGGCCTGGTTATATTTTCTCTCTTCTAACCAGACTTTATTGACTTCTTCCCACTTTCCCTCAAGACACATCTGATGGGGTGTTTTGTCGTAACCAAACCTAATAATGCCAGATGTCAGGCACTCACGTTCCCATTCGCCTCCCTCTCCCAGCTTGATATATTTAACTGCAGTTGCCCGAATCTTTTCCAAAATGCAATCACTCCGCTAAACGAATTTACTGACTGAATGTTGCTTCCTTTACCTATTAACAGGGTTAAATGAATGCATTTCCTTTAACGAAACGAACAAAAATGAATATCGTAAACATGTCCGTTCATGGTACGAAACAGAAACCCTATAGCCGTCTAATCTTAAAGGTCATATTTTGTTGGCGATGGTCTGGTAATCTGCAAACAATCGCCAGGCAAAATGCAAATCGATAATCAGGTCAGAAGGAATTATGCACGTATGACCATATTCCGAAATGAAGATTGAACATCCTGTTGTAAACGAGGGTTGAAAAGCATTGCAAGTGAATGGCCACAATTGTAACCCGCCTCATCTTCATAGCCATCAATCTGAAAATGCTGTGCGTGATTATCCAGAAGATAGCTGTGTAAACATCCGAAAAAATCTTCAAATTCAATGCCATAATAACACTCTGACAAGCGTTGTGACTCAAAGTGACGCGCACGTTTTGTCTGACCATTATCCGATCTGAACTGGTCGTCTAAATAGTTCAGAGCCCCTCTTTCTATTGTTTCGAGTATTGTCCTCGTTGTTTTTTGGTCACATTGAAAGGCACAGAACACGTAATAATTTGGATTAGCGGAACTGTATGAGCGGGAACTTAAATTACCCATCGTAATTCCTACCTTTGCATAGCGAGGGTTTATGAAGTCAGCCCCGAGGTAAAACCATTTGTTGATAGACTCAAAATTCGTTCTGTCACCTTCCATAACATAAGCCATTTTATAATCGTCGGGAATATCCAGGTCATATTTTTGTTGTGGCTTTCTCACCTCGGCCTCTCTGTGATGTATGTTGAATTTAATGGAACGATATCTGACGTAGCTAAACCTAACAGGAAGTCGGCCAAACTGAATCTATCTTATCTACATCGCATGGTGCCAGACAACCAACTAGATTTCGACACTATCTTGATATCTAAAACAACTGAGCTCCTTACAGGAGTAACAGGATATCACCAGTGACATAGCCCTTACAGATGCGAGCCTCTTTTATACATTAAAACAGCAAACGTAAGACAACATACCTCAAAGTCTTTGGACCTTTACCGTGCCCAGCCCGCCCCTCGCCGCGCGTGTGAAAAAAAGAGAAAAATGAAAAAAAAGAAAAAAAGAATATGCCGAAAATGTGCACAATCGTGACTCACGCAGAGCGTGACGCACCGAGGCAAAGGCTTTGCAGGGCTATGAGGTATGTTGTCTTACGTTTGTGTGTTGTTGTCGGTCCCTCCTGTTTTCGGTAATTGTTTAGCCTGGCCTCCCGCTTTAACATTCATCGCTGGTGGCCCAGCCGTCCCCCGTCACGGCGAAATTTCTTACTGAGCGAGGTTTGTGTGAGTAACAGAGGCAGAGAAGACAGCGTTACCGATGTGTTTAAATCTCAGGTGCGGAATGCGTGCCGTGAACACGGAATGAGTGATCTCATTGCCTCCCTGAACGGCAGCGACCGGGATATAAATGCAGATACCCTCTTCGGTGTATGCGACCGGTTCTTTCTGGTCGAGATGAAATCGTACAACAGAAATGTTCGTGATGAAGCCAAAAAGCCTGCAGTCTGCCTTCTCTGCAATGGATTACAGAGAAGCTCTCGGGTCCGCAGCTGGCACAGAGCATGTCACTTCATCATGTGGGGGCGTGTTGTTAAGGATTCGCTTGAAACCCGTTTCAACATCTACCAGGACAGTGTATGTCGGGATTCTGTCCTTCCGAACTGCAGTGGTCTCGGGGAGCCTCCTAAACCAACCATCTATCGGGGGGAGGACCTGGCAAGGGGAGCAGCTTTAGGTACAGCGGGCTTATCAAAACCAGATTTTTTCAATTACCTGTGGTGGTTGTTAAATGGCCGGGCTGTAGATGTAGACGAATTTAAAATCACACCCGGTAGCAGGTTAGGTTTCAGTTTGTTTGGTACATCAGATGCAAGCGGTAAGGTAATCAGTAAAACGTTCAGAACTTACGATGACCTTGAAGTGTGGGCTGAAGATGCATTAAAACAATTAGTCACCTTCAGGGGATAACTATCTGAAGATATTTCGCCGGTGTGATCCACGTTTTTACAGTAGACTTTATCCCTGCTTCGGACAGCTCACTCAATTTACCGTCAGAGTAATTAAGCACGGGGGAGCGGTAACTCCTGTTGTTTTTCGTCTGATGTTCCGACTGCGTCTCCTGTGGCCGTGGGCAATCCACCGGCTTCACCCTCCCCCCCTTTATCAGTCAGCATGACATCTGCAGACTGTACTTGTATAACACAGCTCTACCGGTGATGGCGGGATTTAAGAATGAGCCGAACAAATACAGCTGGGGCGCACCAGGGATTCGATGGAACGACTTCACTGTAGCAATCAACGAGTAAAACTGTGGGCATAATGTTGCAGCCTGTTGTTAGGCCATCTGCCTGGTGAGAAACCGTGTACATCACTGTCACAGCAGCACACCAGGGGGCATGCCTGTCAATGAACGAGAGAAGCAGACTGACTGTCAGTTTTTCTCGGTGTCAGTTAAGTCTTAACAATAACCACTATAGAAAGAATAACCATTACAGATAGTGTGATCTGAGTGGGAAAGACGAATTACTTCTGGTAGTAGACCGGCTCGTTATGACCTGAAACACTTCAGTCACAGACCTTAAATTTTCATCAGAACAAAGACTTGTACCAGCAGGATCCCTTTGAAGAAGTAATGAGTCTGGACCAGTCAACGCCGTCAGCTGAGAAACTCTTATCGCTAACGCTAAGCTTTTCACTTACCGGCGTGGTTAAAGTATTTTTACGATCCCCTGATTATGTTTTTTGAAGTTATCCACCGGATAGAATAATTAATTAAGATTAATGAGGTTTATACAAAGAACAACAAAGAACAACAAAGAACAACAAAAGATTAGCGATCTGCTTAGCCCTTTATTCATGCGGCCTTCAGGGGTTCTGTATCATCGCTGGCGGGTAGTTCATCAACGCTGGAGGGCAAATGCTCAACGCTGGAGGGTCAGTAATCAACGCTGGAGGGTCAGTAATCAACGCTGGAGGGTGGATTATCAACGCTGGCGGGTTGTAACTATCAACGCTAGCGGGTATTCTCCATAAGTATCCACAAGCGGGGCTTTTCTCACAATGAACAGTGAAATCAATCAATTACCGTTAATTATCACTGAAATAGAAAAAAGTACGGGCGAAGTTATACAGCTGATCCCCAACTCGAAACAAAGCATCCAACCTAAATCGCTTCTGCGATTGGGTGTATTTGTTCCAACCCTGAAAGATGGCTCTGATCCCATGTCCAGAGGACATCACATTGACGCCACCAAGGAGTTGTGCAGACTGTCATCTCTCTCCGGAGAAGGTTACGAGAAGATCAGCATTTTCGGCCCGCGCCTTGATATGGATACTGATTTTAAGGTCTGGTTAGGGATTGTGGATTCACTGACCAATAAGTACCTGGAAAAGGACGGCACTGTACGAATGAATTTCATTGATTTTGCATGCAGCTGCGGGCTGGCGACAAAGCGTGTAG
The DNA here is from genome assembly GCF_900200035.1 of Klebsiella grimontii. Taxonomy (GTDB): domain Bacteria; phylum Pseudomonadota; class Gammaproteobacteria; order Enterobacterales; family Enterobacteriaceae; genus Klebsiella; species Klebsiella grimontii. The sequence goes on along the minus strand of NZ_FZTC01000018.1, from coordinate 662 downwards.
ACTCCCGGTTACGCAAGCGATTCAGTGACTCTCTGACGCGAATTCAGCATACGCATTTCCAGTTCATTAAGCCGTCTTCGGTTGAAGGCAAAAAAATCAAAATTGATATGAGTCTGGTCTCCACCTCTTACTATGATGAGGGTACCGATGAGGTCATCATCAGGCCAAACCCGGACCTGAACACCCTCTACCAGGTCGATGGTAAAACTAGGCTATACCTTAAAATCCTGAAAACCTTGGCCCGAAAAGAGTCAGCACAGGCGCTGTACCTGTACCTTGTGGAGTTACCGGATAACTTCTATCGCATTGGCTTTGACCGACTAAGGGAACGGCTGCAACTCACTGCACACAAAGGCTCTCAGAATGCCACCATCAGACGGGCGTTGGAGCAGCTGGAAGAAGCTGGCTTCCTGAAGTATTCGATCGAAAAATCCCGTGGTGATTATGTGCTGGTCATTCTAAACAGAAATAAGAAAATAGCCTGACCACTGTCTGAGTAGCCAGCTCTCAGCTGGCTACCACATACATCCCTTCTTCTCGTGACTCCCGCACAGATCTGATATCAGGTGGCAATCATCCACCAGCGTTGATAACCGTGGGCGTTGCAGACCCCGTTTACCCGCCAGCGTTTATACCCATGTCCGCAGCAGGCCCGGTTTACC
>NZ_FZTC01000016.1 GCF_900200035.1 Klebsiella grimontii | reverse complement strand
ATCACTGTCCGAGTCCGAATCCGAGTCACTGTCGGAGTCCGAATCGCTGTCGGAATCCGAGTCATCGCTGAGATCGACAGTCAATTCAAATATCGGGGAACGCTCGCTGACGTTCCCGGCCTTGTCGGTCACCGTCGTGCTCAGGCTGTGGCTACCTTCGGCCAGCGCTCCCGGGGTAAAGCTCCAGCGGCCATCCTCGCCCGCTATCGCAGTGCCCAGGACGGTATCACCGTCATAAATTGTGACCGTGGCACCCGCTTCCGCCGTGCCGCTCAGGGTCGGCGTATCATCATCCGTTACGCTGCCGTTGTTGAGAATGCCTGTTTCTTCACCTGCATTATCAGTCACCTGCAGATCGCTGACCGGCACCACCGTAGTGTCCACCGTAAGTTCAAACGCCGGTGAACGCTCGCTGACGTTCCCGGCTTTGTCGGTCACCGTGGTGCTCAGGCTGTGGCTACCTTCGGCCAGCGCTTCCGGAGTAAAGCTCCAGCGCCCGTCAACACCCGCAATCACGGTGCCCAGCACGGTGTCGCCGTCATAGATCGTGACCGTAGCGCCCGCTTCCGCTGTGCCGCTCAGGGTCGGCGTGGTGTCGTTGGTCAGATCTCCGCTCTGCAGCGGACCAGTGTGCTCAGCTACGTCATCGGTTACCTGTGGAGCGCTGGCAGCGGGCGCAGTGGTATCTATCGTCAGCTCAAACGCCGGTGAACGCTCGCTGACGTTCCCGGCTTTGTCGGTCACCGTCGCGCTGAGGTTGTGGGTCCCCTCGCTCAGCTCCGGTAAAGTGAAGCTCCAGTTGCCATTCTCATCCACCACGACAGTACCTAGTACGGTATCGCCGTCGTAAATCGTTATTGTTGCCCCTGCTTCTGCCGTTCCTTTAATCTCTGGGGTCGTATCGTCGGTTACATCTCCAGAATGCAGAACGCCGGTGATGGGACCGACATTGTCATTCACCGTAATATTCTCTGCCGCGGTAGGTAACTCGGTATCTGAGTCGCTGTCAGAATCCGAATCGCTATCGGCATCGGAGTCGCCATCGCTATCAGAGTCACTATCTGAATCGGAGTCGCTGTCAGA
>NZ_FZTC01000030.1 GCF_900200035.1 Klebsiella grimontii | reverse complement strand
TTCTCTCAATCCGCCAAAACATCTTCGGCGTTGTAAGGTTAAGCCTCACGGTTCATTAGTACCGGTTAGCTCAACGCATCGCTGCGCTTACACACCCGGCCTATCAACGTCGTCGTCTTCAACGTTCCTTCAGGACTCTCAAGGAGTCAGGGAGAACTCATCTCGGGGCAAGTTTCGTGCTTAGATGCTTTCAGCACTTATCTCTTCCGCATTTAGCTACCGGGCAATGCCATTGGCATGACAACCCGAACACCAGTGATGCGTCCACTCCGGTCCTCTCGTACTAGGAGCAGCCCCCCTCAATTCTCCAGCGCCCACGGCAGATAGGGACCGAACTGTCTCACGACGTTCTAAACCCAGCTCGCGTACCACTTTAAATGGCGAACAGCCATACCCTTGGGACCTACTTCAGCCCCAGGATGTGATGAGCCGACATCGAGGTGCCAAACACCGCCGTCGATATGAACTCTTGGGCGGTATCAGCCTGTTATCCCCGGAGTACCTTTTATCCGTTGAGCGATGGCCCTTCCATTCAGAACCACCGGATCACTATGACCTGCTTTCGCACCTGCTCGCGCCGTCACGCTCGCAGTCAAGCCAGCTTATGCCATTGCACTAACCTCCTGATGTCCGACCAGGATTAGCTGACCTTCGTGCTCCTCCGTTACTCTTTAGGAGGAGACCGCCCCAGTCAAACTACCCACCAGACACTGTCCGCAACCCGGATAACGGGCCCACGTTAGAACACCAGCCATTAAAGGGTGGTATTTCAAGGATGGCTCCACGCAGACTGGCGTCCACGCTTCAAAGCCTCCCACCTATCCTACACATCAAGGACCAGTGTTCAGTGTCAAGCTATAGTAAAGGTTCACGGGGTCTTTCCGTCTTGCCGCGGGTACACTGCATCTTCACAGCGAGTTCAATTTCACTGAGTCTCGGGTGGAGACAGCCTGGCCATCATTACGCCATTCGTGCAGGTCGGAACTTACCCGACAAGGAATTTCGCTACCTTAGGACCGTTATAGTTACGGCCGCCGTTTACCGGGGCTTCGATCAAGAGCTTCTCCTTACGGATAACCCCATCAATTAACCTTCCGGCACCGGGCAGGCGTCACACCGTATACGTCCACTTTCGTGTTTGCACAGTGCTGTGTTTTTAATAAACAGTTGCAGCCAGCTGGTATCTTCGACTGATTTCAGCTCCATGGGTAAACCACTTCACCTACATATCAGCGTGCCTTCTCCCGAAGTTACGGCACCATTTTGCCTAGTTCCTTCACCCGAGTTCTCTCAAGCGCCTTGGTATTCTCTACCTGACCACCTGTGTCGGTTTGGGGTACGATTTGATGTTACCTGATGCTTAGAGGCTTTTCCTGGAAGCAGGGCATTTGTCACTTCAGCACCGTAGTGCCTCGTCATCACACCTCAGCGTTGATAACGTTCCGGATTTACCTGGAACATCCGCCTACATGCTTAAACCGGGACAACCGTCGCCCGGCCAACATAGCCTTCTCCGTCCCCCCTTCGCAGTAACACCGAGTACAGGAATATTAACCTGTTTCCCATCGACTACGCCTTTCGGCCTCGCCTTAGGGGTCGACTCACCCTGCCCCGATTAACGTTGGACAGGAACCCTTGGTCTTCCGGCGTGCGGGTTTTTCACCCGCATTATCGTTACTTATGTCAGCATTCGCACTTCTGATACCTCCAGCAACCCTCACAGGCCACCTTCAACGGCTTACAGAACGCTCCCCTACCCAACAACACATAGTGTCGCTGCCGCAGCTTCGGTGCATGGTTTAGCCCCGTTACATCTTCCGCGCAGGCCGACTCGACCAGTGAGCTATTACGCTTTCTTTAAATGATGGCTGCTTCTAAGCCAACATCCTGGCTGTCTGGGCCTTCCCACATCGTTTCCCACTTAACCATGACTTTGGGACCTTAGCTGGCGGTCTGGGTTGTTTCCCTCTTCACGACGGACGTTAGCACCCGCCGTGTGTCTCCCGTGATAACATTCTTCGGTATTCGTAGTTTGCATCGGGTTGGTAAGTCGGGATGACCCCCTAGCCGAAACAGTGCTCTACCCCCGAAGATGAGTTCACGAGGCGCTACCTAAATAGCTTTCGGGGAGAACCAGCTATCTCCCGGTTTGATTGGCCTTTCACCCCCAGCCACAAGTCATCCGCTAATTTTTCAACATTAGTCGGTTCGGTCCTCCAGTTAGTGTTACCCAACCTTCAACCTGCCCATGGCTAGATCACCGGGTTTCGGGTCTATACCCTGCAACTTAACGCCCAGTTAAGACTCGGTTTCCCTGCGGCTCCCCTATACGGTTAACCTTGCTACAGAATATAAGTCGCTGACCCATTATACAAAAGGTACGCAGTCACCCCATAAAGAGGCTCCTACTGCTTGTACGTACACGGTTTCAGGTTCTTTTTCACTCCCCTCGCCGGGGTTCTTTTCGCCTTTCCCTCACGGTACTGGTTCACTATCGGTCAGTCAGGAGTATTTAGCCTTGGAGGATGGTCCCCCCATATTCAGACAGGATACCACGTGTCCCGCCCTACTCTTCGAGTTCAAAGCCTGTGTGCTTTAGTGTACGGGAGTATCACCCTGTACCCTGCGACTTTCCAGACGCTTCCACTAACACACAAGCTGATTCAGACTCCGGGCTGCTCCCCGTTCGCTCGC
>NZ_FZTC01000009.1 GCF_900200035.1 Klebsiella grimontii | reverse complement strand
CTTCGTTGAAAAAACGTTTAACAACGCTGCGGATGGTCAGTTCGTACCTTGGTCACAATAATTATTACCCGATAAATAAAGGAAAGACCCCTAGGGTCTTTCCTTTAAAAAGATTTTTATATAGAGTCAAATTAAATTAGAGACTTTCAATCTACGCCAACTAAAACTCTCTTTATGTAAAAACATAATAGATTATATATTTGGCCTTAGCTAGTCTACTATGTGATAGGTATAATAAACCCCGATGAAAAAAAGCATATATCGCAAGGAAGCGATTGAATATAAAAAATATTATTGGAAAGGGAAAGTTTTATTACTCGCAGGAATCCCTGCGTGGTTAATATCCTTACTCTCAGTTATCTTTCTTACCACATTAATCCTTACGCTACTATTTTGTAGCTATACACAGCGAATTGATGTACGTGGCGAAGTGATTACTTTACCTCACTCCATCAACGTATTTTCCTCACAGCAGGGTTATGTCGTACATCAATATGTTAAAGCTGGTGATTTAGTTAAAAAAGGAACCCCTCTATATGAAATAGATGTTTCACGTGATACAAGCGCGGGAAATGTTTCTGATTCCATGAGCAAAGCCATTGCAGATAAAATATCCAATTCCGAGGATATCATTAAAAAAATCACTGAAAACAAAACTGAAACATTAAATGCGTTAAATGAACAAGTTCGCCAGTTCAGTAGTGCCTTAGTTGAAACTGAAGGTATGCTAAAAAACGCGAAAGTTGGTCTGGATGAAATGCGTAAGAATTTAAAGAGCTATGATAATTACTTACGCCAGGGGTTAATTACTAAGGATCAGTATAACTATCAACACTCTTTATACTTTCAACAGCAAAGTACTTATCAGTCGCTTACTAGTCAAAGAATGCAGCAGGAATCTCAGTTGATACAACTGAAAAGCGATATTATCACCAAAGCAGCAGACTTCGATAATCAGGTAGCCAGTCAACGCACCAATATAAGTGACTTTAAAAACCAGATGGTTGAATCAAACGCCAGTGGCAATATGGTCATTAAAGCAACAACAAGCGGTAAAATTGAGTCTGTTTCTGTAACCATAGGGCAAATGGTAGATAAAGGAAGCAGTCTTTTGCAAATAAAACCAACGGGAAACGTAAAATATTATCTTATCCTTTGGTTACCCAACAACAGCATTCCATATGTTAAATCTGGAGATACTGTAAATATACGATACGATGCTTTTCCTTCTGATAAATTCGGGCAGTTCCCGGGAAAGATTATATCTATCTCATCAGTACCGGCCTCCCGTCAGGAGATGGCAGAATACACCAACGTGAATAATGTAAATGCGATGAACCAACAGGAACTTGCTCTGTATAAGACATTAGTAGAGATCAACGATAAATCATTTAAATACAATGATAAAGAGCTGACCCTTTCTAATGGTCTAAAAGCACAAGCTATAGTTTTTCTTGAGAAAAGACCACTTTACATGTGGATGTTTACACCATTTTATAAAATTTCACAGAGCGTAGGTGGGCCGATCCAATGACTAACGAATTATTCAAGTCAATTACTTCCAGACTGAATTTTTCCCTGCGTAAAAAAACGCCGGTAATTTTGCAATCAGAATCATCAGAGTGCGGCATCGCATGTTTGTCTATGATCTCCAGCTATCATGGTCTGGAAATAGATTTATTTAATTTCCGCCAACGTTTCGGTAGTTCGTCTCAAGGGGTTAATTTACTCGAACTCAGTAAAATTGCTGAACAGGCAGGGCTTAAAAACCGCTCTCTGTCCCTGGACTTAGACGAAATAAAGCAACTGAAGCTTCCTTGTATTTTACACTGGGGAATGAACCACTACGTTGTATTGACCAGGATTAAGCGTTCAACCTTTGTTGTTCATGATCCCGCGCTAGGGAAGCGAATGATTGGCTTGCAGGAGATGTCAAATCATTTTACTTGCATAGCCATGGAACTCTGGCCCGGAAGTAACTTCCAGCAAGAAAAAGTTAAAAGCCGGTTGCGCCTCATAGACTTGACGAAAAACATCAACGGCCTAAAGCCAGCGTTGCTCAAAATATTTGCGCTGTCAGTCGTTATCGAAGCTATTAATTTATTGATGCCTATTGGCACACAACTGGTTACCGACCACGTAATCATTGCCCACGATCATAGCTTACTTTCTGTGATTTGTATCGGTTTAGTGGTCTTTACCCTATTCCGTACCTTTGTGAGTATGATTCGCGCTTGGACCTCATTGACTCTTAATACGTTGACAGGTATCCAGTGGAAAACGACGTTGTTCGATCACTTAAGCAGTTTACCGCTGAGTTTTTTCGAAAAGCGTCACTTAGGAGATATTCAGTCACGCTTTTCATCTCTCGATGTTATCCGTTCAACATTCACTAACAGTATCGTCACCGGCATCATCGATATCATCATGACCGTTGGCCTACTCGTAATGATGTTCCTTTATGGGGGCTGGTTGGTTTGGGTTGTTCTTGGATTCACGCTCTGTTATGCGCTAATGCGTTTTGGTACATATCATTTTTATCGTCGAATAACGGAAGAACAGGTGATAAAAAGCGCACGTTCAAGCTCGCATTTTATGGAGTCTTTGTATGGTATCTCCACCATTAAGGCACTGAACCTTAAAGAAAGACGTTCGAAACACTGGCTCAATATTAATATCGAAGCATGTAATGCTGGTATTAAACAGACCCGTTTCGATATGATGTTTGGCGGCTTTAACGCCTTTATTAACAGTGTCGATCAAGTTGCTATATTATGGATTGGCGCAATTATGGTTATTGATAACGACATGACGCTTGGTATGTTCATGGCATTTAACGCTTATCGTGGCCAGTTTGCTCAGCGTGCATCAAGTCTTATTGATCTGATTATGCAATTACGTATGCTTTCATTACATAACGAACGTTTATCAGAAATTGTGTTTAGCGAGCCAGAAGCTGAAATGCCTCAGCGACGTGTTTTTGAACCGAATAAAGGTGTTGTTCTTGAGGTTAAAGACCTAACCTATCAGTATGATCCTTTTTCTCGACCAATATTTAACGATCTGAATCTAACCATTCAACCAGGTGAGTCCGTTGCGATTATAGGCCCGTCTGGCGTTGGTAAAACCACATTGCTGAAAGTCATGTGTGGGTTATTACTTCCTTCCAGTGGCGCAGTCCTGGCAGATGAACTCGATATTTCCAAAATAGGCTTAAATAATTATCGAATGAGCACTGCCTGTGTATTACAGGAAGATAGATTATTCTCAGGTTCTATCGCTGATAACATCTGTAGCTTTGAAGATAATCCTGATCAGGATCGTATTATTATTTGTGCGCAATACTGCAATATCCATGAAGAGATTATGCGTATGCCAATGGCATATGAGTCAATAGTTGGTGAATTAGGTCTTGGTATTTCAGGGGGTCAGAAACAACGTATTTTGATTGCTCGCGCGCTCTATCGCCAGCCTAGTATCCTTTTTATGGATGAAGCCACCAGCCATCTTGACCTGGCAAATGAATCATTTATTAATAAATCGATCTCAAATCTTAAAATTACTCGTGTAATCGTTGCGCACAGGCCTTCAACTATCGCCTCTGCAGATCGCGTGATTGATTTATCCCAATATGGGAAAAACACTCAAACAATTCAGGCATAATTTATATAAAGAGGCTAATATGAGTAACTATCTGAAAGGGTTAAATACCAGTATTCTCTTGCACGAAGAGAATTTTATGGCCCTGACACTTAAGGTTAAGACGAGTAATGCCCAAACTCATCTCTTTCATTTACAGGGTGAAGCGCTTAGGGATCTGATGATGATTCTGCAAAACAGGTTACTAACTCTGCAAATTAACAGTGCGAACGACCAGCATAGTTTGGCAGCTCTTATTGAAAAAGCCAGTCAGGAAATGGCGAATAATCTTCCCTTAATCGAACCGCAGGATGTTGAGCAGCCGGATGCAGGTAGCCTTGTAAGCAATTTATCAGTAATTTTTAACGAGCATGATTTTAAACTACTTTTGATCCTGAAAAATGAAAGCATGCATCATATTAGAGTTTCTGACGCACAGATTCAATTCATTATGGTGGCGATTGCCAGAGCTTTGGATAATGTTAAAAATACTAACCTGATCGCCTTACTCGCCGCCGGTAATAATTACGCGCCAGTTTACGATGCGGAATTCAATGATAATGGCACGATCGATTATAGTGTGATTGAAATTGAGCAATGGAAACTTGACTTATTTAGTCAATTCTTTCTGATCATTTATGGTATTGAAAGCACAGATGGTCCCGAGATGAAATTTGGTGCAGTAATTAAAGCTCATGAAGCGATCAATGAAGAGGGAATGGACATTATTGCGCATCACTTTGCATCAAAAAGCAAAAGATTAATGCCGTATAGCAATGAGTTAAAAAGCATTAAAACTACTGCTCTGGCTCTTAATATAGCCGGAATTCCATCACCGAAGGATGCACTGCAACCCCTTGCGGAATTCTATAAAACATTGAATATGAAATAAGGTTGAGAAAAATATGATGTACTTTCACAGGGATGTGAGTACATCAGGAATAAACCATTTTGGTGGATTATTCCTTATTGAATGCAAAAGATAGTTATTTGCATTCCTTGATAATCAGAAAAGAACGCCAATGTTCTTCATTGTGAACAGCATTGCGTTCATTTAGCCTCAGTGATTTCAGTGAGTCTCGTTCACTGAGGCCATTTTTAGGGTTAGTTCGGGCACTTATAAACCTGGCCGTTCATTTGGCTATCGGTCGGGACAAAGCTCGACAGCAGATTCTGCGTCGGGCTGCTGACGCCGTAAATCACGTTGCCGCCCATTGCTGCCGCCTGGTTACGCAGGGCGTTTGCCGCACCGCGCATAGAGCCACCCTCATCCCCATTCTGCCCGGATAGCCAGTTGCTCTGCGTGCCGGTCGCGGTTCCTAACAGCTGGCATTCAGAACCCGGCTTATCTTCAACAAAGCGTACGTTCTGGCCGCCAGAGGTCAATTCGTTGCTGGAGCTGCAACCTGCTAACAACAATGCTGCGCCGACAATCCCTGCTAAATATTTTACCTGCATGTTATTCCCCACGATCAATGAGCTGGACGCACTGGCCCGGATGTACAACCTTATACTAAAAAGACGACAAAAAGAAAAACCCCCGAGCATTTCTGCCCGAGGGTTTCCTTGTTTCTAAGGGGTATAGCGCACGATTACATCATGCCGCCCATACCACCCATGCCACCCATACCGCCAGCAGCACCTAAATCAGGAGCATCGCCTTTCGGCAGGTCGGTGACCATGCACTCGGTGGTGATCATCAGACCAGCAACGGATGCTGCGTACTGCAGAGCAGAACGAGTCACTTTAGTTGGGTCCAGGATACCGAAGTCGATCATGTTGCCGTATTCTTCGGTAGCGGCGTTGTAACCGTAGTTACCTTCGCCCGCTTTCACGTTGTTAGCAACAACAGACGGCTCTTCACCAGCGTTGGAAACGATCTGACGGAGCGGTGCTTCCATTGCGCGCAGCGCAACTTTGATACCGACGTTCTGATCTTCGTTCTGAGCGGTCAGGCCAGCCAGTTTAGCAGCAACGCGAACCAGCGCTACGCCACCACCAGCAACCACGCCTTCTTCTACCGCAGCACGGGTCGCGTGCAGGGCGTCGTCCACGCGTGCTTTCTTCTCTTTCATTTCAACTTCGGTAGCCGCGCCGACTTTGATTACCGCAACGCCGCCGGCCAGTTTAGCCACGCGCTCCTGCAGTTTTTCACGGTCGTAGTCAGAAGTCGCTTCTTCAATCTGCTTACGGATCTGAGTAACGCGGCCCTGAATCGCAGCTTCTTCACCCACGCCATCGATGATGGTGGTGGTGTCTTTGTTAATAACAACGCGTTTCGCCTGACCCAGGTCTTCCAGAGTCGCTTTTTCCAGCTCCATACCGATCTCTTCAGAGATAACGGTACCGCCGGTCAGCGTTGCGATGTCCTGCAGCATAGCTTTACGACGGTCGCCGAAGCCCGGTGCTTTAACCGCAGCCACTTTAACGATGCCGCGCATGGTGTTCACCACCAGGGTCGCCAGCGCTTCGCCTTCAACGTCTTCAGCGATGATAACCAGCGGTTTGCCAGCTTTCGCTACGGCTTCAAGAACCGGCAGCATTTCGCGGATGTTGGAGATTTTTTTGTCAGCCAGCAGAATGAACGGGCTTTCCAGCTCAACAGCACCGGTTTCCGGCTTGTTGATGAAGTACGGAGACAGGTAGCCGCGGTCAAACTGCATACCTTCAACCACGTCCAGTTCGTCTTCCAGACCGGTACCGTCTTCTACGGTGATCACGCCTTCTTTACCGACTTTATCCATCGCTTCAGCGATCAGTTTACCTACGGTTTCGTCGGAGTTAGCGGAGATGGTGCCAACCTGAGCAATGGCTTTAGAGTCAGAGCACGGTACAGACAGCGTTTTCAGTTCTTCAACAGCGGCTACGACAGCTTTGTCGATACCACGTTTCAGATCCATCGGGTTCATGCCCGCAGCGACGGCTTTCAGGCCTTCAGCGATGATAGCCTGCGCCAGTACGGTTGCGGTGGTAGTACCGTCGCCTGCAGCGTCGTTCGCTTTAGAGGCAACTTCTTTAACCATCTGCGCGCCCATGTTTTCGAACTTGTCTTCCAGCTCGATTTCACGCGCTACGGACACGCCGTCTTTGGTGATGGTCGGCGCACCGAAGGATTTGTCCAGAACCACGTTACGGCCTTTCGGGCCCAGGGTTACTTTAACTGCGTCTGCCAGTACGTTTACGCCGCGCAGCATTTTCACACGAGCGTCGTTACCGAATTTTACGTCTTTAGCTGCCATTTTATCTTTCCCTTAAATTCGTATGTTCAGTGTCGTTCGCGGATTACGCTTCAACAATTGCCAGAATGTCGCTTTCGGACATGATCAACACTTCTTCATTGTCGATCTTCTCGGATTTTACGCCGTAGCCATCGTTGAAAATGACGATGTCACCAACTTTAACGTCCAGAGGCTGCACGGTTCCGTTTTCCAGGATGCGGCCCTTACCGACAGCGATGATTTCGCCACGAGTTGATTTTGCTGCCGCAGAACCGGTCAGAACGATGCCGCCAGCAGACTTCGTTTCAACTTCTTTACGTTTGACGATCACACGATCATGTAACGGACGAATACTCATTTTGATAGCTCTCCTTTGAGAAAGTCATTATCAGTTATGGATGACGCCGGTCCGCACACGGTTTTCCGGCTAGTGCCCTGAGAGATGGGGATGGGGTTTTCCCGCTTCAAGGGGAAAAGCAAAAAAAAATTTGTCCACGTGCTCAGACGCACACTAATTTGCCGCCCTCAGCTGACGTCATAAGCAAAAGCGATTGTGATACCATCCCTTTTTTGCCGGGCGCAAGGTTGAATTATGAGTGGTTTAAAACAGGAGTTGGGGCTTGCTCAAGGAGTGGGGCTACTTTCCACATCATTACTGGGAACCGGCGTTTTCGCGGTTCCGGCGCTGGCGGCATTGGTCGCCGGCGATAACAGCCTGTGGGCCTGGCCCGCGCTGATTTTACTGGTGTTTCCCATCGCTATCGTCTTCGCCACGCTGGGCCGCCACTTTCCCAGCGCAGGCGGCGTAGCGCATTTTGTGCATATGGCTTTTGGCCCGCGCCTGGCGCGCGTCACCGGCTGGCTCTTTTTATCGGTGATCCCGGTTGGGTTACCCGCTGCCCTGCATATCGCCACCGGCTTTGGTCAGGCGCTCTTTGGCTGGCACGACAGCCAGCTGCTGCTGGCCGAGCTGGGAACGCTGGCGATTATCTGGTGGGTCGGTTCTCGCGGAGCCAGCTCCAGCGCCAATCTACAAACGCTGGTTGCCGTGCTGATTGTCGCCCTGATTGTCGCCATCTGGTGGCGCGGCGCGATAAACCCAGCACAGATCCCCTTCCCGCCGCCTTCTGATATCGACAGTTCGCAGCTTTTTTCTGCCCTTTCGGTGATGTTCTGGTGTTTTGTCGGTCTTGAGGCCTTCGCGCACCTGGCCTCTGAATTTAAGCAGCCGGAACGCGATTTCCCCCGCGCGCTGATGATCGGCCTGTTACTGGCGGGTTCAGTCTACTGGGCCTGTACCGTGCTGGTCCTGCATTTTCATGCCTTTGGCGAGGAGATGGCCGCCGCCGCGTCGCTACCCAATATCGTGGTGCGTCTGTTCGGCGTTCAGGCGCTATGGATCGCCTGCGTTATCGGCTATCTCGCCTGCTTCGCCAGCCTCAATATTTATATTCAGAGCTTTGCCCGCCTGGTCTGGTCGCAGGCGCAGCACAAACCCGATAGCTATTTGTCCCGCCTGTCGCCGCGGCAAATTCCGCGTAACGCGTTGAACGCGGTCCTCGGCTGCTGCGTGATTAGCGCATTGTGCATTTATGCGCTCAATATCAACCTTGATGCGCTGATCGTCTACGCCAACGGCATTTTTATCATGATCTATCTGCTGTGCATGCTGGCGGGCTGCCGTCTGCTTCAGGGACGTTATCGTCTGTTAGCGGCGTTTGGCAGCGTACTGTGCATGGTGCTGCTGGCGATGGTTGGCTGGAAGAGTCTGTACGCGTTTATCATGCTGGCGGGACTGTGGCTGTTTTTACCGAAGCGCCGGCTGGCAGAGAGGTATTCCAGGCCGGAGTAACCGGCCTGGAGGATGTTAGTCGCGGCGATCGTCTTTATGATCGAGACGGTCGCGCTCGTCGTCTTTACGCTGATATTCGCCTTCAAAGGTATCGCCGCCGCCCGTTCCGGCGCTAAACCCGCCGCCAGGCATCCGGCTAAAACGCAGATGCGGCATCAGCTTCAAGGTCAGATGCTTCTGCACCGGAGGCAGCAGCAGCAGCAGACCCAGGAAATCGGTAAAGAACCCCGGCAGAAGTAACAACAGACCGGCGATAATCAGCGACACGCTTTTGATCATCTCAGCGGCCGGGCTCTCCCCCGCCGCCATCTTCTGCTGCATCAGCATAAGGTTTTTAAAACCCTGGTTTTTCACCAGCGATATCCCCACCACCGAGCTGAAGATCACCAGAATCAGCGTCAGCAGGACGCCAAGCACATGGGCGACCTGGATAAAGATCGAGATTTCAATGTAAACGTATAAAAAAACGGCAATTAACGGAATCCAACGCACCGGCGTCTCCTTCATAAACAGACGCCCGCATCGGCGCCCGTAGTCATAGATGTGCTATTCGCATCAAAAAGATGTTGGGCCAAAACGTCACTTTTCAATCGTAAAAAAAGCTTATTTTTTTCAACAATAGAAAACCGGTGACCCATTTCACAGATTAATAATTCTTATAAGATTCACTACATAATAAGTGATCAGGGCGGCTGATATTCGCTATCATCAGCATATGATCGTGGGTACCGGGCCGATTAAGGAAATAATCTGCGGCCAGAAAATGCGCTAGATCCGATAAATTCTGCGTATTTGGTGAATTCATAGGCAGCTTGAAAGAGAAGGTTCACATGTTAAACAACATTCGTATCGAAGAAGACCTGTTGGGTACCAGGGAAGTTCCAGCTGACGCTTACTACGGCGTCCATACTCTGAGAGCGATTGAAAACTTCTACATCAGCAACAACAAAATCAGCGATATCCCTGAATTTGTCCGCGGAATGGTGATGGTGAAGAAGGCCGCTGCGCAGGCTAACAAAGAGCTGCAAACTATCCCCAAAAGCGTTGCCAATGCCATTATCGCCGCCTGCGATGAGGTCCTGAATAACGGCAAATGCATGGACCAGTTCCCGGTCGACGTCTTCCAGGGCGGCGCGGGCACTTCCGTAAACATGAACACCAACGAAGTACTGGCCAACATCGGCCTTGAGCTGATGGGCCACCAGAAAGGCGAATATCAGTACCTCAACCCTAACGACCACGTTAATAAATGCCAGTCCACTAACGATGCCTACCCGACCGGTTTCCGCATCGCGGTCTACGCCTCCATCCTCAAGCTGATCGATGCGATTAACCAGCTGGGCGAAGGCTTCCAGCAGAAGGCGGTTGAGTTCCAGGACATTCTGAAAATGGGTCGGACACAGCTACAGGATGCGGTGCCGATGACCCTCGGTCAGGAGTTCCACGCGTTTAATGTTCTGCTTAACGAAGAGACCAAATGCATTCTGCGCACTGCGGAACTGCTGCTGGAAGTGAACCTTGGCGCGACCGCTATCGGCACCCGCCTGAACACCCCGGATGGTTATCAGCAGTTAGCGGTACAAAAACTGGCGGAAGTCAGCAACCTGCCGGTTGTACCCGCAGAAGATCTGATCGAAGCGACCTCCGACTGCGGCGCCTACGTGATGGTCCACAGTTCCCTGAAGCGCCTGGCGGTAAAACTGTCCAAAATCTGTAACGACCTGCGCCTGCTCTCTTCCGGCCCGCGCGCTGGCCTGAACGAAATCAATCTGCCTGAACTGCAGGCGGGCTCTTCCATCATGCCCGCCAAAGTTAACCCGGTGGTCCCGGAAGTCGTCAACCAGGTGTGCTTCAAGGTGATCGGTAACGACACCACCGTCACCATGGCTTCCGAAGCGGGCCAGCTGCAGCTGAACGTGATGGAACCGGTGATTGGCCAGGCGATGTTTGAATCTATTCATATTCTGACCAACGCCTGCTACAACCTGCTGGAAAAATGCGTCAGCGGCATTACCGCCAACAAAGCGGTATGTGAAAGCTACGTCTATAACTCGATTGGCATCGTCACCTACCTCAACCCGTATATCGGCCACCACAATGGCGATATCGTCGGCAAGATTTGCGCCGAAACGGGCAAGAGCGTCAGGGACGTGGTGCTTGAGCGCGGGCTACTGACCGCAGCGGAGCTGGATGACATCTTCTCTGCGCAGAACCTGATGCACCCGGCCTATAAAGCGAAGCGTTACACCGATGAAAGCGAACAATAGGTCTTCAGAGTAGACTTACCACAGGCATGTCAGCGATGACATGCCTTTTTTGTTCTTATTGATTTACTAAATCACAACAACCCAATATCAACTTGTTAATAAAACAAGGAAGGCATATATGTTTGGTGCAGAACTCGTTATTGTCCTGCTGGCTATTTATCTGGGAGCCAGACTGGGGGGCATCGGCATCGGTTTCGCCGGTGGCCTGGGCGTCCTCGTCCTGACTCTCGTTTTTCAAATTAAACCCGGCGCGATCCCCTTCGACGTCATTGAAATCATTATGGCGGTTATCGCCGCTATCGCCGCCATGCAGGTCGCCGGAGGGATGGACTATCTGGTCAGTCTCGCCGAACGAATGCTCCGGCGTCACCCCAAATACATCACCTTTCTCGCCCCGTTGGTCACCTGGTTTATGACCGTACTTGCCGGAACCGGGCATACCGCGTTCTCGACCCTGCCGGTGATCACCGAAGTGGCAAAAGAACAGGGCATCCGCCCTTCGCGCCCGCTCTCCATCGCGGTGGTCGCTTCGCAGATTGCGATTACCGCCTCGCCGATTTCGGCAGCGGTGGTCTTTTTTGCCGGCATTCTTGAGCCGCTGGGCGTCAGCTACCTGACCCTGCTGGCGATCTGTATTCCGGTTACCCTGATTGCCGTCATGCTTACCGCCATCGTCTGTAACTTCCTCGGCTGCGAGCTGAAAGACGATCCGATTTATCAGGAGCGACTGGCAAAAGGGGAAGTCAAACTGCGCGGTAGCCAGGTTTTTGAACTGAAGCCGCACGCCAGACGCTCGGTCTTACTGTTTCTGATTGGTATCATCGCGGTGATGTTCTACGCCACCGCCATTAGCGATACCGTAGGCCTGATCCAGAACCCGGTCCTGCCGCGTAACGAAGCGATCGTCGTATTTATGCTGACTATCGCGACGCTGATAAGCATTACCTGCAAAATCGACACTGGTGAAGTCCTCAACGCCAGCACCTTTAAATCCGGCATGAGCGCCTGCGTCTGCGTTCTCGGCGTCGCATGGCTGGGGGATACGTTCGTCAAAGCCCACATCAGCGATATCCAGACCGTGGCGGGCGACCTGCTGCACAACTACCCGTGGCTGCTGGCGGTGGTGCTCTTCTTCGCCGCGACCCTGCTTTATTCCCAGGCTGCGACCACCAAGGCGCTGATGCCCGCCGCGCTGATGCTGGGCGTGAGCCCGCTTACCGCCATCGCCTCGTTTGCCGCCGTCTCCGCCCTTTTCGTTCTGCCGACCTACCCAACCCTGCTGGCGGCGGTCGAAATGGACGACACCGGCTCAACCCGCATCGGCAAATACGTCTTTAACCATGCTTTCCTGATCCCCGGCGTCATCGCCATTACGCTGTGCGTGATCCTCGGGTTTATTTTCGGTGGCATCATGCTGTAAATCTCTTCAAATTCGGGCCAGATCCTGGCCCGTTGCGTTAATCCTCCCCACCTTGCGTGCTATAGTGCCTCTTTTCGCTGATACGAGGTTCACGATGACTACGCCTGATGCTGTTGTTGTACTCTGTACCGCGCCGGATGAAGCGACCGCCCAGGACCTGGCGGCCAAAGCGCTGGCGGAAAAACTCGCCGCCTGCGCCACTCTCCTGCCGGGAGCGACATCGCTCTACTACTGGGAAGGAAAACTGGAGCAGGAGTATGAAGTGCAAATGCTGCTGAAAACCGACCTTGCCCATCAGCAGGCGCTGCTGGACTGCCTGAAGTCCCATCACCCGTATCAAACCCCTGAACTTCTGGTTCTGCCCGTTATTCACGGAGACAACGATTACCTCTCATGGCTCAACGCATCATTACGCTGATCCTGCTGCTTTGCAGCACTTCGGCCATTGCCGGCCTGTTCGACGCCCCTGGCCGTTCGAACTTTGTTCCTGCTGACCAGGCTTTTGCCTTCGATTTTCAGCAGAATCAACACGATCTTAATCTGACCTGGCAAATCAAGGATGGTTACTATCTTTACCGTAAACAGATAAAGCTGACGTCCGCCGATGCGGCGTTTAGCGAACCTTCGCTGCCCGCAGGCGAATGGCATGAGGACGAGTTTTACGGTAAAAGCGAAATTTACCGCCAGCGCCTGACCGTGCCGGTCACTCTGACTCACGCCGCCGCCGGCGCGACCCTGACCGTCACCTGGCAAGGCTGCGCGGATGCCGGTTTTTGCTATCCGCCGGAAACCAAAATCGTGCCGCTCGGCAACGCGCTAGCGCAATCCGGCGATAAAAAACCGATGCTTAATCCGCCCCTGCCGCTGGAAACGCGCCCGGCGCTGCCGGTCGAGTCACCCGCTGACCTTGCGCCCCCCGCTACGGACGAAAAAAGCGCCGATCTGCCCTTTAGCGCGCTGTGGGCGCTATTGATTGGTATCGGCATCGCGTTTACCCCCTGCGTTCTGCCGATGTATCCGCTCATTTCCGGTATCGTGCTGGGCGGTCAAAAACGCCTCTCCACCGCCCGCGCGCTGCTGCTGGCCTTTATCTACGTTCAGGGTATGGCCTTAACCTACACCGCGCTGGGGCTGGTTGTTGCCGCTGCGGGCCTGCAATTCCAGGCGGCGCTGCAGCACCCTTATGTGCTGATTGGCCTGTCGGTGGTGTTTATCCTGCTGGCGCTGTCGATGTTTGGTCTATTTACGCTCCAGCTGCCTTCGTCGCTGCAAACGCGTCTGACGCTGATGAGCAACAAACGCCAGGGCGGTTCAACCGGCGGCGTATTCGCCATGGGGGCAATTGCTGGATTAATCTGCTCGCCCTGCACCACCGCGCCGCTGAGCGCCATTCTGCTCTATATCGCCCAGAGCGGTAATCTGTGGCTGGGCGGCGGAACGCTGTACCTCTACGCGCTCGGAATGGGGCTGCCGCTGATCCTGGTGACCGTATTCGGTAACCGCCTGCTGCCGAAAAGCGGCCCGTGGATGGCCCACGTCAAAACCGCCTTTGGCTTTGTTATCCTCGCGCTGCCGGTCTTTTTACTGGAGCGTATCGTGGGCGAACCGTGGGGCCTGCGGCTTTGGTCGCTGCTGGGCGTCGCCTTTTTTAGCTGGGCGTTTATCACCTCACTGGGCGGCACGCGCCCCTGGCTGCGTATCGTGCAAATAGCGATGCTCGGCGCCGCGCTGGTCAGCGCCCGTCCACTGCAGGACTGGGCTTTCGATGCGCCGGTCGCCCAACAGCAGGCCCATCTCCAGTTTACCCGCATCCATAACGTCGATGAGCTCAATCAGGCGCTGGCGCAGGCGAAAGGCAAAACGGTGATGCTCGATCTGTACGCCGACTGGTGCGTGGCCTGCAAAGAGTTCGAGAAATACACCTTCAGTTCACCTGACGTTCAACAGGCCCTGAAAGAGACCGTTCTGCTGCAGGTTGATGTCACGAAGAATAGCGAGCAGGACGCGGCGCTGCTGAAGCACCTCCAGGTGCTCGGCTTGCCCACGATTCTGTTTTTCAACGAACGGGGCGAGGAGCAGCCCGCACAGCGCGTCACCGGGTTTATGGATGCCGCGGCATTCAGCGCCCATTTGCGCGATCGACAACCGTGAGCGACACTGTAGGAGGAAAAATGGAGGAAAAGACCGTGCAACGTGAAGATGTCCTGGGTGAAGCCATCCAAATCCTCGAAATCGAGGGTATCGCTAACACCACGCTGGAAATGGTCGCCGAGCGCGTGGCTTACCCGCTCAATGACCTCAAACGTTTCTGGCCTGACCAGGAGGCGCTGTTATATGACGCGCTTCGCTATCTCAGCCATCAGGTCGATGCCTGGCGCCGCCAGCTTTTGCTGGACGAGTCGCTCAGCGCGGAGCAGAAGCTGCTGGCCCGCTACGCCGCGCTGACCACCTGCGTGAGCAACCATCGTTATCCCGGCTGCCTGTTTATCGCCGCCTGTACTTTTTACCCGGACCCTCAGCATCCGATCCATCAGCTGGCCGAGCAGCAAAAGCAGGCTTCGCTGGCCTATACCCACGAACTGCTTAGCCAGCTCGAAGTTGACGATCCGGCAATGGCCGCGAAGCAGATGGAGCTGATCATCGAAGGCTGCCTGAGCCGACTGCTGATCAAACGCAGCCAGACGGACGTCGATACCGCGCGTCGCCTGGCTGAAGACATTTTGCGTTTTGCCCAGTGCCGTATGGGCGGCGCCCTGACCTGATTCCGATATCTTAACTGATTCATCGCGCATATAATTCCCCTTCATCGATATGCTGACAGGGTTTGATATGCGCTCTCTTCTTTGGCTTGCCGCCATGGGGCTGTGTTCAACACCGCTCCTGGCAGCCTCTCCGCAAGGCTTTTCTTTCGCGCATAAAGACTGGGAGCTCGCCTGCGACAACACCGGTACCTGTCGGGCCGCGGGGTATGGCACCACCGTGGGCGAAGTCAGCGTTCTGCTGACCCGCAATGCGGGCGCGGCGCAGCACGTCATCGCTGTCGCGACCTTCGCGCAAACCGAACGCGATATTCCTCCCGATGCCGCGGTAAACCTGTTTATTGACGATCGGGATCACGGTCCGCTTGAGGTCGCCGACGAGAGCCACTTTCGCTTCGATGATACCCAGACGGCGGCCCTGATTCAGGCCCTTGAGCACAACGGCAAAATTGAGCTGGCGCTTAACGGCGAGCGTAAGACGCTTTCCGACGCAGGCAGCAGCGCCGTATTTTTGAAGATGGATGAGTTCCAGCGGCGCCTGGGCACTGCCGATGCGCTGTTACGCCAGGGCGACGCCGGTGATGACAATATTTTAACGGCAGCGCCCGCGCCGGAAATTATCGCCGCGCCGGCGGTTCACGATGCCGCTACCGCGCCGTTGACGGCAAAGCAGCGGCAGAAACTCCTTCCCCAACTCGTCCCGCTCCTGAACAGCCATTGTGACGACTGGCAAAACGCGGATATCCCGGCGTCTGAGCGCCAGCTCACCGCAACTCCGCTGGATAAAAACCACACGCTGATTCAGGCCCTGTGCTGGCGCGCGGCCTACAACGACGGCTATGCAGTGTGGGTCGTGGACAAAGGGTTCATGACCCCGCCTCAGCTGGTCACCACCGACGCCTCCAGCTATGCCGACGGCGTGCTCACCTTTTTCAATAAAGGCCGCGGTATCGCCGACTGCATCAGCGGCGAAGAACGCGTCTGGGACGGTAAAACGTTTATCCAGAGCCTGAAGTACACCACCGGTGACTGCCGGGAAATCGCCCCCGGAGGCGCGTGGATGCTGCCCACCTTTGTGGGCCAGGTTATCCCAAAGCAGCAGAAAGATGCCGATAACAACGCGCTGAAAGCGTTATACAACGCGGTGTTAAAAGAGCAGAAGGTCAATCCTGAACTGGATCTGAATAAGATCGCCGAGCAGTTTCCCCTCAGCGGCAACGTCAGCCATTTTACGCTGACCTACGCGGACGACTCTCTGGTCTCGACGACGAAGCCCTCCGCCGATATCAGCGATGATGAGTGGCAGACGTTTCTCCAGTCCGATATCAGCGCCGACTCCGAAAACGGCAAAGTCAGCTTTACGCTGGTTGACCTCGACGGAGACGGTAAACGTGATTTAATCATCGACAGCTACGTCGGCGGTACCGGACTCTTTAGCTATACCGGGATATTAAAACGCAGCGACGACGCTTTTGCTGCGGTCAACAGCGATGATAGCGGCAACGGCGATGATTTTGACGCAGGCGTTCCGGGCGCGCTCTACTCTCTTAACGGCCGCGGCGCCAACCAGTGGAGCCACTGGGTACGCATTAATGGCCAGGTTTATGCGCTCTGGTACAACGGCCAGTTTGGCGAAGATAATCTCTATCTCTTGCGCCCGTTTGGCCCCTCAGGCAGTACGCCAGCAGTGACGATCCGCTATCGCTACACCCTCAACGACATCAGCTCGCCGGAAAAAGGTCAACCCCTGACGCCGGCGCTGAATGACAGGGAAAAATCAGACCTGCTGAAGTCGCTGGAAGTGATGCAGAGCAGCCTGCTCAAGGATAAGCCGCAGAGCGACAATGACGCGCCGATTTGTCCTATTCCTCCTGGCACGTCATCCGACGACGCGGAAAACTACTACAGCGGCGTACCGTCGAACTATATCTACGAAACCGTGGCGTATATCCCGGTCTGGCTCAACGATAAATGTTTTATCGGCACCATCTTTAGCCACCATGGCGCCTATCGCCACGGCGTCGACGCGGAAATCACGCTCAGCTCGCCGCGCGATGATGAAGACATCGTTGGCGACTACGCGATCTCCGGATTGCGCCGCGCTATCTCGGTGACCAGCGGCTGGAAAATCCGCGAAGGCGACAACGGTATGATGTAATTTTCAGCAAAAAAGCGCCTTTGGGCGCAGAATTGCCGCAAAGTTAAGCAACCAGTAGATAAAACGAGAAATTTGATTGACGGGGCGTACGGATTACGGTTTAATGCGCCCCGTTGCCCGGATAGCTCAGTCGGTAGAGCAGGGGATTGAAAATCCCCGTGTCCTTGGTTCGATTCCGAGTCCGGGCACCACTATTCAGAGAACCCAGCCTATGGCTGGGTTTTTGCTTTTCTACGACCGGACACTCCATCAAACGGCGTTCGATGATTCGCCGCACGGCGGCTCACCCCTTCGGGGGCAGCGCGACAAGCGCAGTTCAACGCCTGCGGCGTTAGTCCGAGTCCGGGCACCACTATTTAAAGAACCCGCCTAAAAGCAGCCTAATCGCGGAATAAGCAGACGTTGGTATCCGGGGTGAGTTGAGTGCGTCGAACAATTAAGCTTCATTAAAACTATTTTTTGCGGAGCTCTTTCGAGCTCCGCGGATTAGGCTATTTCAACAATGACTTTACTTTGCGGGCCACACGGCGAACCAGACTCCTGCCTCTGTTTGCGCCCTGGACATGAATCGCTTCATAAAGAGCATTAAAGCGATCGTGGGCCCAGCCATCTCTTTGCTGAGAAATTAGACCATCAATCTTATTATTTAAAAGCTGTAGTTCATTACTGACAGAATGGCCGCCATTGATGCTGCGCAGTCGGCTCACTTCATTCTCCAGTTCATGAATTTTTTCGAGGTACGAAGGAATCAAGCCCATCGCATAGTTATATTTCACATTTTCATCCATAAATGGACGGAAGCTACGGTAGTTGTTTTTGCTCTTATTCCCGCTTAACAACATTCCGGAGTTTGCTACTCTATACCAAAATAGCGGCTCAGGGACGATTTGCAATTTATAGCCATGTAAGGATATTTTCGCAAAAAACTCCCAATCTTCATGACCTAAACCGTAATCTTCAGTAAAACCGCCGATGTTGTCGAAAGCTTCTTTCTTGATCAGAGCATTAGCATCGCCAAAACAGTTACTAAAGCTGGCGATATTTAAATCAGGGCCTAACGGGAGCCAGCAGTGCGTCATTTTACGGAATGGCGAAGGGAACTCCTCACCAAAAATGAGATCGCTTGGGGTGGTCAACACATCGGCTCCGGAGTTTAATGCTGCCGTGACAAATGTCTCAACCTCAAAAGGTTTAGCGACATTATCATCATCCATAAACATCAGATATTCACCGGAGGCGTGTCGAGCGGCCAAATTTCGTGCCGCGCCCAGGTAGTTATTAGAACTGCGGATAATTTTCCAGCCTCGAGCGTTAAAGTCGTTCTCGATAAGGTTCAAATAACGATGAGATTCTTCTTTTGTGCTTCCATCATCAACTAAGATAACTTCAATATTTTGGTACGTCTGCGTTTTTATTGAGGCAAGTGCCTGCTGGAGCAAATGATGACGGTCGAAATGAGTAATACATACGCTCACTAACGGACGATTAGATTCATCAATTTTCTTGAAGACGCAGTTATCTTTTCTTTCAATGGCGGCAAACCACGCTGCCTGGATATTTTCTTGTGATTCAACCAGTCCGGGTTTGATGTTTATATTTTTTAAGCGATAGTGAATTTTACCGTATAAATCAACCGGCGTTGGGGTAAACAGAACCTCAGCATGATGCTCCTGCGGAATAAGTTCTGGAATCCCTCCAACGTTTGAGGCGAGGAAGTTAACGTTATTAATCAAGCATTCATAAACGGTATATGGGGAGTTTTCAACGAGCGATGGGATGATGACTAATACATTTTTTCTTTTTATATATTCGTTTGCATTGGTACGGTCATAATCGCTGATGATATTGACTGCCAGACCCAGGTTTTTGGTCTGGTTCATGATATAGGTAAATGAATCAATTTTACCCAGCGTGACGTTTTTCCCGAGGAAGGTCACACCAGAGATCGTCTCTTTATCTTCGGCAGAGAGTTTTCTTAATGCGCGCAGGAAGATATCGAGCCCTTTACGGGTTTCAAGTCGGCCGAAAAATACAAGCTCAACGCCTGAAGCGGTTTTTTCATTGGCTTTAACGACAACATCACTTCTCTTTTCAAACCCTTGAAATGGCTCGCAATTTAAAATAACGTGGCGTTCTTCAGGAACATTCCAGTGTTTACTCAACATCCAATCAATTAAATACTGAGACGGACTAACGACTTCATCAGCCATCTCAACCACCATTTTTTCCATATAATAGAGTTCAAGGTGATTCTGATCATATGGGAGCTGGTAGTTACCTTCATCAGCCCATAACGTTGAGCTATGGGTATTGACAATGAATTTGGTATTTTCAAAATCAGTGCCATTCTTTTTACTTAATAAAGCGTAATAAAGATCTGCCTGCCATTCACAAGAAATAATAGTGTCATAGACATTATTCTCTTTCAGCCAGAGCAAAATTGAGTAACTTTTTCTTCTAAAATAGGGGGCATCGATATTAATCTCTTTTACCAGACCGGTACTCAGCAAATTAATACCAAAGGTGCTATAAATACGTGACCAATCGCTAAAAGTTGATGCAGATGACTCTGAATAGTCACCGCATGTATACAATACATCGACATCATACCCCTTTTTTGCCAAAGTAGTGGCAAGGGCAGTGAAAGCAGTACCAATGCCGCCGTTACGGACAGGCCCCTCTATGTCCGGCGTCATTATAAGAACTTTCTTCATTGTGATCTTTCCTTAGTAACCTAGACTTTTCTATAATAATGAGTGAGTTGAAGTAATATTAAGATAGCAATCAATAGCTTCTGTTAAACAGGATAAAAAATGACCAGTGCAGAGTTAAAATTTGATTTATTTCTAAAATCCTATCATCCATCTCATCGATTTGTCTATAAGGCAAACCCCGGTAACGCGGGCGATGGCGTGATTGCATCTGCAACGTACGATTTTTTCGAACGAAATGCGCTTACCTATGTTCCTTACAGGGCCGATGAGCGTTACAGCGCTGATACTGATATTTTAATTTTTGGTGGCGGAGGAAACCTCATCGAAGGGTTATATGCTGAAGGCCGCGATTTCATCCAAAATAATATTCATAAATTTCACAAAACGATCATTATGCCTTCGACAATCAGAGGGTATAGCGATTTATTCACTAATAATATCGATAAATTAGTAGTGTTTTGCCGTGAAAATACCACTTTCGATTATATAAAATCTCTCAGCTATGAGTCAAATAAGAACGTATTCATTGCTGATGACATGGCATTTTATCTCGATCTTAGTAAATACCTGTCTCTTAAACCGGCCCATAAACAACAGGCAAACTGTTTCAGAACAGATTCAGAGTCGCTGACAGGAGAACATAAAGAAAACAATCATGATATTTCGCTCACGTGGAATGGCGACTATTGGGATAATGAATTTCTGGCACGAAACTCTACCCGTTGCATGATCAACTTCCTTGAAGAGTATAAAGTTGTAAATACCGATAGACTGCATGTAGCAATTTTAGCATCCCTGCTGGGAAAAGAAGTCAATTTCTACCCTAACTCATACTACAAAAATGAAGCCGTTTATAATTACTCGCTGTTAAATCATTACCCAAAAACGTGCTTTATTACTACCAGCTAAAAAATGCAGCGTATATTAATACGCTGCTAAAAATTCACATCACCTTTACAGCATTATCAATTATTGCCTGCCAGCCTTCACGCGAGTATTCATTTGCCCGGCTATAGTCGGCGAATTTATCGATCGCGCCAATAAAAAGATTATCAGTCACTTTCTTGATTTCGCCTACAGCTGAACTTTCCACGTTACTTTTCACGTAAAGTATTTTACTGTTACCGTGCCTCTTAAACTCTTTTGCTAAAGCGAATACTATATCATCAAGATTATTGCCATTGCTTTTTACGACAAAAATTTTATTCTCATCAGCAAGGCTGTTCTTAAATTTATTTATCAAGTAATGAATCTTATCCATTTCCCTGGAATAGATAAGATCATTTTCCTGTTCGGTATAACGCCAGACCCAGCCATCATCTTTATTATCGCTATACATTTCAGTATGAAAACAAATATCATACTATTGATCAAGAATTATATCCTGTCAGGATGCTGTGAGATTTTCATAGATAATATATTCTTTCAGGCCGGGGCGGATAAAGCCACCCGGCGGAAATCCAGGCTCGGTAGCTAAACGCGCCTCAGCCAAACATCTTCCTTCCTAGCTGGCGCCCCGCCTCCAGATGCGCTTCCGTCGTTTGCAGGTCCGGCAATAGCAACATCTGCGAACTGGCGACCGTAGCCCCGCAGTAATCAAAAATGCCGTGGACAATTTGCGCATTAAAAGCATCGGTAAACCCGTGCTTGTCATACGTTTGTTGACTGGCTGCGCCTAATGCCACCAGATGTACCCGCAGGCGTCCCAGCTTCTTCACTACGTTGCCGTCGGCGGTCTCCTCATAGGCCCAGCCGTTTGAAAACACCCGATCAATCCAGCCTTTCAGCAGCCCCGGCATCGACCACCAGTAAATGGGAAACACCAGCACCAGCGCGTCGGCGTTATCGATTCTGGCCTGTTCAGCGATCGCATCGGACGGCGTAGCGCCGGTTTGCCGAAAGGCGGCAATATCCGGTTCGGCAAAAACCGGGCTAAAGCCTTCCCGGGTTAAATCGGCAATTTCAGCGCTGTGATGCGAGCCGGATTCGGCAACCCCCTGCGCAATCGCCGCCGCAACGCTGTGAGTCAGAGAAGTATTAAGAGGATGAGAAACCACGATTAATGCATGCATGACGGATACCCCAGTTGCTATACAACGATATTGGACGTAGTCTTATATACTAACAGTAACCTACCAATAGTAAGTTACCTTTGGTATATAAGCATGTCAACGGGAGAATGCTTCTATGTCTGAACCACTCGTACGGCAGCGTTTAACGCGAGAAGAGCGGCGCAAACAGCTGATTGATGTTGCCTGGCAGATTATTCGGCAAGAAGGGACCGATGCCCTGACGCTGGGCTACCTGGCGACGCAGGCGGGAGTCACTAAACCGGTGGTTTACGATCATTTTGACAGCCGTTCGGGACTTTTCGCGACGCTATACACGGAATACGACCAGCGCCAGACGGCGCGAATGGATGAAATACTGCGCAATACCGAACCGAATGCGGATAAACTGGCCGCGGCGATCGCCAACGCCTATATCGAGTGCGTGCTGCTTCAAGGGCGCGAGATGCCGAGCGTCATGGCCGCGCTCGCCGGGACGCCCGAGCTGGAGAAGATCAAACAAGAGTGCATCGCCACTTTTACCGGGAAATGCCGGGACTATTTTGCGCCGCTTTGCGAAAGTGACAACCTCAGCGAAGCGGCCATTCTCGCCATGCTCGGGTCCGCCGACGGTCTATCGGCCTCGGTCGTGAGCGGCGTTATCACGGAGCAGCAGGCTAAAGATGAGCTCTTTCAGGTGATTATGTCGATGCTGCAGCGCTGCTGCCATCGCTAAGCCGCGCCCGCCGCCCGGCGGACGCGTTGATGATTATCAGCCGCCCGCTTTCTTGATCGCCGCATCCAGCGAGGCTTTATCCGCCAGCCCCGGGAACACGGTGATCGTCGCTTCCGTGGCTCCGGTGGTCGGCATCACGATAACTCCAGGCGTCCCGCTCAGGCCAATTTCCTGCGCCAGCTGATTGATGCTTTCCAGCGCCGGTTCAACGTCCGCCGCTTTCCCGGCATCGAAATTCACTTTCTTCGCCTGCTGCTGGATGTCGGCGGCCGTCAGCTTGCCTTCGTTATGCCCGGTGGAATAGATCCCGTTATGGTAGGTCAGATAAGCCTCAGCGCCCTTCTGCTGATAAATCTGCAGGCCGGTTTTCGCTGCTGCAAGCGAGGTTTCCCAGCGGCTGCCAAAAATTGGCCACTCTTTAAAGGCAAAGCGGGTCTGCGGGTTCTCTTTGATCACCTGTTCCATTACCGGCGCCAGACGGCTGCAGTAAACGCATTGATAATCAAAGAATTCAATGACCGTAACTTTGCCCTCTTTCGGGCCGTAGGTTGGCGTATTTTTATCCTGGGTCAGCGCGGCCGCGTTCTTCAGTACCGCCTGGGTCGCGGCGCTGGCCTGCTGCTGTTGCTGAATTTGCTGCAGCTTCTGGCTGGCCTGCAGCAGCACTTCCGGATGCGCAACTAAATAATCCGCGGCGATTTTGCCAATACGGGCCTCTTGTTCAGGCGTAAAGGTCGGTGCGTCAGCAGCGGTCGCCATAACCGGAAACAGGGAGGCGCCAATAAAGGCAAATGTGAGTAAATTCTTGTGGCCGGGCATGTGGTTAGTCCTTGCGATAGGTGAACGGCAGATGTGTTTCTACGAACAAAATATCATCCTTTACCTGCGAATCATTGCCGGACGAGGCAATGATTGGTAACTATATTTTTCAATAACTCGCTGCGTTCGGGTTCTCGGACAGGTGGTCAAGGCGCCCGAACGAGAGTACCCTTCGCCCCTGCGTTTTCCTGTAGGGTCTTTTTTGGTGGTTCGATGAGTTGGCTATGAATGAGTTTTTCAGTCAGTGGGACGTGGCGGTTATTCTGCTGCAAATTATCGCTATCGATCTGTTACTGGGCGGCGACAACGCGGTGGTGATCGCGATGGCCTGCCGTAAGCTGCCGCCGCAGCAGCGTACCAAAGCCATTATTATCGGTACCTTCGGCGCGATTGCGGCACGCGTGCTGCTGCTGGCCGTCGCCATCTATTTACTCTCACTACCGTGGCTTAAAGTGGTCGGCGCGCTGATGCTACTGTGGATTGGCATCAAGCTGGTGACTAATCAGGAAGAAGAAAGCGAGGTCAGCAGTTCCAGCAGCCTGTGGCGTACCGCGGTCACCATTACCGTTGCCGACGTCATTATGTCGCTGGATAACGTACTGGCGGTTGCCGCCGCCGGGAAAGGCCATCTGCTGCTGGTCGCGCTGGGTGTATTAATCAGCATTCCGATTATCGTCCTCGGCAGCAAACTGGTGCTGGCAATCCTCAACCGTTTCCCGTCCGTGGTGATGCTGGGCGGTGCGCTCATCGGCTGGATAGCCGGTTCAATGATGGTGACCGATGTGACCATCGTTCATCTCTTCCCCAACGCGCCCGCCGCTCTCCCACTGATGGGTGGAACCATTGGCGCAGCCCTGGTGCTGCTCGAAGGGCTGCGCAGAAACCGCAGGCGCTCCACCGAATAGGGACATTGTCGATCGGCCGCCGTCAATCCCGACGGCGTCAAGTTTGCGCCACTTTTCCGCCCCATCCGCCCTCATTTGCCCTAAGCTTAATAAAGACACCTGATCCAGGGATCTGTAACCGTCATATTGCGCATAAATGAGATAACGCCATGGAATTAAAGGATTATTATGCCATTCTAGGGGTTCAGCCAACGGACGATCTGAAAACCATTAAGACCGCCTATCGCCGTCTGGCACGTAAATATCACCCCGATGTCAGCAAAGAAAACGATGCCGAAGCCAAATTCAAAGATCTCGCCGAAGCCTGGGAAGTGCTTAAAGATGACCAGCGCCGCGCCGAATACGACCAGCTCTGGCAGCACCGCAACGATCCGCAGTTTGGCCGGCAGCAGCAGCATTCCCGCGAGCAGAGCTATAGCCAGCAGGACTTCGACGACATCTTCTCCACCATGTTTGGCCAGCAGGCGCACCATAGCCGCCGCCAGCACGGCGTCCGCGGTCATGACTTAGAGATAGAAGTCGCGGTGTTCCTTGAAGAAACCCTGGCGGAGCAGACGCGCACCATCAGCTATAAGCTGCCGGTTTATAACGTCTTTGGCATGGTCGAAAGCGAAACGCCGAAAACCCTGAACGTGAAAATTCCCGCGGGCGTCGTCGACGGCCAGCGCATCCGTCTGAAAGGCCAGGGTACTCCCGGTGAAAATGGCGGCCCCAACGGCGATCTGTGGCTGGTGATCCATATCGCCCCGCATCCGCTGTTTGATGTCGTCGGCCATAACCTTGAAATCGTCCTGCCGCTGGCGCCGTGGGAAGCCGCATTGGGCGCTAAAGTTACCATCCCGACGCTGAAAGAGAGCATCCTGCTAACCATTCCGCCGGGCAGCCAGGCCGGTCAGCGGCTGCGCGTGAAAGGCAAAGGGCTGACCAGCAAAACCACCACCGGCGACCTGTATGCGGTGATTAAAATCGTCATGCCGCCAAAACCAGATGAGAAGAGCCGCGCGCTCTGGCAGCAGCTGGCGGATGCGCAATCCAGCTTCGAGCCGCGTAAGACATGGGGGAAAGCCTGATGGCTAAGATAACAGTGACGTTCACGATTACCGAGTTTTGTCTCCACACCGGCCTTTCCGAAGAGGAGCTTAACGAGATTGTCGGCCTCGGCATGATTGAGCCGCGCCAGCCGCAGCGGGAAAACTGGCTGTTTGACGATAGCGCGGTGACCATCGTGCACCGCGCCGTACGCCTGCGCAAAGAGCTGGAGCTGGACTGGCCGGGTATCGCTGTCGCCTTAACGCTGCTGGACGAGAACGCGCGCCTGAGCCGCGAAAATCAAATCCTGCAGCAGCGGCTGGCGCGCTTTCTGACGCATAGCTAAGCCCTCGACGCGGCATCGCCCGGTCCTTACCGGGCCTGGGCGGTCCGCGAATAACCTCAGCAGGGCATAAAAAATGCCGCCGGGGGAAGCCCGCGGCGGCATGAGTTACCAGCAAAACGATTTAGTCGTTGATGCGCGGATGCTGCTGCACCAGGCGAGAACGTTTTTCCTGCAGGTCGGCGATTTCCTGATCGATATCTTCGATTTTATGCTCGATATTATCGTAGTGCTCGCCGAGAATTTCTTTCGCTTCCTGAATATCCGAAGCCGCTGGCGTCGCCCCTTTCAGTGGACGATTGGCGGTCTCTTTCATCGACAGGCCGGTAATCAGGCCAATAACCGCAATCACCATCAGATAGTAAGCCGGCATCATCAGGTTCTGCGTGCTCTCTACCAGCCACGCCGCCAGGGTTGGCGTCAGACCGGCAATCAGCACCGAGATGTTAAAGGCGCTGGCCAGAGCGCTAAAGCGGATGTGGGTCGGGAACATCGCCGGCAGCGACGAGGCCATCACCCCGATAAAGCAGTTCAGCACTACCGCCAGCACCAGCAGACCGGCGAAAATCAGGCCGAGAACGTTACTGTTAATCATGATAAAGGCAGGAATCGACAGCGCGAACAGCGCCACGCTACCAATCAGAATAAACGGGCGACGGCCAAAACGGTCGCTGAGCATACCGATAACCGGCTGAACGAACAGCATCCCGACCATGATGGCGATGATGATCAGCACCCCGTGATCTTCTGAATAGTGCAGGTTATGCGACAGGTAGCTCGGCATATAGGTCAACAACATGTAGTAGGTCACGTTGGTGGAAATCACCAGACCGATACAGGTCAGCAGGCTACGCCAGTGTTTGGTCGCAATCTCTTTGAAGGAGACTTTCGGTCCTTCCTGCAGGCCTTCGCGATCGCCCTGCTCCATTTTATCAACGTGCTGCTGGAACGCCGGCGTCTCTTCCAGCGCATGACGCAGATAAAGACCAATAATCCCTAACGGCAGCGCCAGGAAGAACGGAATACGCCAGCCCCAGCTGAGGAAGTTCTCTTCACCCACCACGCTGGAAATCAGTACCACCACGCCCGCGCCCATCACAAAACCGGCTATTGAACCGAAGTCCAGCCAGCTGCCCATAAAGCCGCGTTTACGGTCAGGCGAGTATTCCGCCACAAAGATCGATGCGCCGGTATATTCTCCGCCCACCGAAAAACCCTGCGCCATTTTACACAGCAGCAGCAGTATTGGCGCCCAGATGCCAATCGTGGCATACGACGGAATAAGACCGATACAGAATGTACTTATCGACATGATGACAATGGTTATCGCCAGAATCTTTTGTCGACCGTATTTATCGCCCAGCATCCCGAAGAACAGGCCGCCTAATGGACGAATTAAGAAGGGAACCGAGAAGGTACCGAGCGCGGCGATCATCTGCACGCTGGGGTTGGCATCGGGGAAAAAGACTTTACCCAGGGCATACGCAACAAAACCATAAACCCCAAAATCGAACCATTCCATCGCGTTACCCAGCGACGCTGCGGTAATCGCTTTCTTCAGTTTGCTATCATCAATGATGGTCACATCCCGAAGCGTGATGGGTTTTACTTTTTTCCTTTTAAGCATAATTTTCCTCTTTTGCTCTCGCCTTGAGCGCACGAATCTCCGCCGAATGACAAGGTCATTCGCGTCATGCGTTGGGAGCGGCGAATTGCTGTGCTCCACATTTCAAGCGTAGCAGGTTTGCCTGCACTGTCTGCTGACAGTCCGTACAACCGAACCTGTTGACGCCTGCTCTGGCCATAATCAAATAAGCGGTGCCGCTAATAAGTGTAGTGAATTTGCGTTCTCGCCTTTTTACCCTAACAGCGTTTAAATTTGGGATCAACTTCACAAAAATTTACCTACCCTTAAACAGAGTCATCTCAAACCAATAAGTTCAATGAATATTGGAACTTAGCGATACATTTCCGGAAATAACTGGCGGTTTTTAAGGAAATAACCCCGCCTATCCCCACAATATATATTCTCTTTCTCCGCTGGGAAGTGTCATAAAAAAGGCCCGACAAAAGTGCGGGATTGCGCTATAATCAGCATCACTTTCGGCTATCAGCCGCCATTTAAAGGACCAACGTCCTGTTTTACCCAGTAATCGCGAGGAACGTCATGCAACTGCCCCACTGCCCAAAATGCCATTCTGAATACACTTATGAAGACAACGGCATGTTTGTTTGCCCGGAATGCGCCCACGAATGGAACAATGCCGAGCCTGTGGACGATAACGACGCGCTGATTGTCAAAGACGCCAACGGCAATTTACTGGCCGACGGCGATAGCGTCACCGTAGTAAAAGATCTGAAGGTTAAAGGCAGCTCTTCGATGCTAAAAATTGGTACTAAAGTTAAAAATATCCGCCTGGTGGAAGGCGATCATAATATTGACTGTAAAATTGATGGTTTTGGCCCAATGAAGCTAAAATCCGAATTTGTTAAAAAGAACTGATTTTATTCCCCCGACGCCTATCGTCGGGGGAAATATATTTTTTCCGCGCTCTGGCCAGTCTTCCCGCATTCGTACTCACTTTACCCGTCGCTGCCGCCTGGCTTAATTCCGCAATCCCCTTCTACGCTTAATGGAATATTCGTTACCTGAGGTAATGCTTATGCCCTTAAGTCCCTATATCGCTTTTAGCGGCAACTGCGCTGCCGCCATCGCTTTCTACCAGCAGGCGCTGGGCGCTGAGCTGCTCCACAAAATCACCTGGGGTGAAATGCCGCAGAATAGCCAGGACGCCGAAGATGGCTGCCCTTCCGGCCAGCACCTGGCTGCCGACGGTATCGCCCACGCCAGCCTGCGCATCGCGGATGGCATCCTGATGCTCAGCGACAGCCCCTCCAGCAAAATGGAGCGCTACGCCGGGTTTACCATCGTGCTCGACCCAAAAGACGTTATCGAGGGTAAACGCTGGTTTGACGGCCTCGCCGACGGCGGCCAGATAGAGATGGCCTGGCAGGAAACGTTCTGGGCGCACGGCTTCGGTAAAGTCATCGACCGCTTTGGCGTCCCGTGGATGGTCAACGTGGTGAAAGAGCCTTAACGCTTACCTTCCTCCCCTCACCCTCCGGTAGAGAGCCGGGGTGAGGGCATCCGTGCGTTCATTCCCCCTCCCCCTGTCATCCCACCGGCATTAACTCTTCATCCCCCGGTCATCATGAGTTAACCGAAATGTAACAAAAAACCGTCAGGATCGGCCCACGCTCAGAGGGAAACTCCTTCATGTCCATAGTGAGGCTCGATTGACATGTACTTATCCAGACATCCGACCAGTTACCCGACACGATATCAGGAAATTGCCGCCAAACTTGAGCAAGAGCTTCGCCACCACTACCGCTGCGGCGACTATCTTCCCGCCGAGCAGCAGCTGGCGACCCGCTTTGAAGTTAACCGCCATACCCTGCGCCGGGCCATCGATCAGCTCGTCGAACGCGGCTGGGTCCAGCGCCGCCAGGGCGTCGGCGTGCTGGTTCTGATGCGCCCGATCGATTATCCGCTCAACGCCCAGGCCCGCTTTAGCCAGAATCTTCTCGAACAGGGCAGCCATCCGACCAGCGAGAAGCTGCTGTCGGTGTTACGCCCGGCCAGCAGCCACGTTGCCGAAGCCTTTGCCATTAATGAAGGCGATAACGTCATCCACCTGCGCACCCTGCGCCGCGTTAACGGCGTCGCGCTGTGCCTGATAGACCACTACTTTACCGACCTGCGACTGTGGCCGGTTCTGCAAACCTTTACCCACGGCTCTCTCCATGACCTGCTGCGCGACCGGCTTGATATCGAATTGACCCGCGTACGCACCAAAATCAGCGCCCGCCGCGCGCAGGCCAAAGAGAGCACTATTCTCGGCATTCCCAACATGGCGCCGCTGCTGTGCGTGCGCACCCTGAATCATCGCCAGGACGAGCAGAACGCGACGGAGTACTCCGTCAGCCTGACCCGCGCCGACATGATTGAATTCACCATGGAGCACTGAATGCACTTTGATACCGCTATCCGCCAGCGCTGGATGTCCGTGCTGGCCCACAGTGAACCACAAGAACTGGCGGCGCGGATGCAGACCCTGCAGCTCGCGCCGCAGTATGAGCTGATTCGCGCCCCGGAAACCGGACTGGTTCAGCTGCAGGCGCGTATGGGCGGCATCGGCGACCGGTTCTTTGCCGGAGACGCTACCTTAACCCGCGCCGCCATTCGCCTGGCCGACGGAACGCTCGGCTATAGCTGGATTTTGGGCCGCGACCGTCCGCACGCTGAACGCTGCGCGGCTATCGATGCCCTGATGCAGTCGCCACACCATTTTCACACCCTGATGGAAACCCTGATAACCCCGCTGGAAGAACAACGTAGCGTGCGCATTGAAGCCCGACGCGCCGAAGTCAACGCCAGCCGGGTCGACTTCTTTACTCTGGTTCGCGGAGATAACGCATGACACTACAACCCGCCTTTACCCTGGCTGTGCAGGACGCCCAGCACAGTTTCCGCCGCCTGCTGAAAGCGATGAGCGAGCCGGGAGTGATTGTCTCCCTGCAACAGCTTCAGCACGGCTGGCAGCCGCTGAACGTCGCCTCCACCAGCCTGCTGCTGACGCTGGTGGATCACGACACGCCGGTTTGGCTGGCTCCGGCGCTGCATAACGATCTCGTCGGCCAGAATCTGCGCTTTCATACCGGCGCGCCGCTGGTTGAGCAGCCGCAGCAGGCGATCTTCGCCGTCGCCAGCGACACCATCAGCGCCGAGCAGCTTAACGTGCTTTCCGCCGGAACCGTCGTCGCCCCGGAAACCGGCGTCACGCTGGTGGTCCAGCTTGCCAGCCTGAGCGGCGGCCGGATGCTGCGGCTGACCGGCGCGGGGATCGCCGAAGAGCGGATGATCGCCCCGCAGCTGCCGGAATGCATTATTGAAGAATTGACCGAGCGCCCGCATCCGTTCCCGCTGGGCATCGATCTGATCCTCACCTGCGGCGAACGCCTGCTGGCTATCCCGCGCACCACCCATGTCGAGGTCTGCTAATGTACGTAGCCGTCAAAGGCGGCGAGAAGGCGATCGTCGCCGCTCACGCCCTACAGGAACAGAAACGCCGAGGCGATGGACGGCTTCCTGAAATCAGCGTTGACCAGATTAGCCAGCAGCTTAATCTGGCGGTGGACCGGGTGATGACCGAAGGCGGTATCGCCGACCGGGAGCTGGCGGCGCTGGCGCTGAAGCAGGCCAGCGGCGATAGCGTCGAAGCGATTTTTCTGCTGCGCGCTTACCGCACCACGCTGCAAAGGCTGGCGGTCAGCGAGCCCGTCGACACCGCCGGAATGCGCCTTGAGCGCCGTATTTCGGCGGTCTATAAAGATATTCCCGGCGGCCAGCTGCTCGGCCCAACCTACGATTACAGCCACCGCCTGCTCGATTTTACCCTGCTGGCCAACGGCGAAACGCCGCCGCTGGCGACCGATAGCGCGCCGCAGGAAGCCGCGCCGCACGTTTTTAATCTGCTGGTTCAGCAAGAACTGGCGAAAGCCGAACGAGATACCGACGCGCAGCCCGACGATATCACCCGCCATCCGCCGGTCTATCCCTGCTCGCGCTCTTCGCGCCTGCAGCAGCTGGCGCGCGGCGACGAGGGCTATCTGCTGGCGCTGGCCTACTCCACCCAGCGCGGCTACGGGCGCAACCACCCGTTTGCCGGTGAAATTCGCAGCGGCTACGTCGCGGTGGAGATCGCTCCCGAAGAGCTGGGATTCACCGTCAATATCGGTGAACTGTTGATGACCGAATGCGAAATGGTTAACGGCTTTGTCGCCCCTGAGGATGAACCGCCGCACTTTACCCGCGGCTACGGCCTGACGTTCGGCATGAGCGAGCGTAAAGCGATGGCGATGGCGCTGGTGGACCGCGCGCTCCAGGCGCCGGAGTACGGCGAAGAAGTGGCGGGCCCCGCTCAGGATGAAGAGTTTGTGCTGGCGCATGCCGATAACGTCGAGGCGGCCGGTTTCGTTTCGCACCTTAAACTTCCCCACTATGTCGATTTCCAGGCCGAACTGGCGCTGCTTAAACGCCTGCAACGGGAGAATCAACGTGGCTAACGCATTGACCGGCTACAACTTTGCTTATCTCGACGAGCAAACCAAACGCATGATCCGCCGCGCCATCCTGAAAGCGGTGGCCATCCCCGGCTACCAGGTGCCCTTCGGCGGTCGCGAGATGCCGATGCCCTACGGCTGGGGCACCGGCGGTATCCAGCTTACCGCCAGCGTCATCGGCGAAAATGACGTGCTGAAGGTGATTGACCAGGGCGCCGACGACACCACCAACGCGGTGTCGATTCGCCAGTTTTTCCAACGCGTCACCGGCGTCGCGACCACCGAGCGCACCGAAGACGCGACGCTGATCCAGACCCGCCACCGGATCCCGGAAACGCCGCTGACTGAAGATCAGATCCTGATCTTCCAGGTGCCGATCCCGGAGCCGCTGCGTTTTATCGAGCCGCGCGAGACCGAAACCCGCACCATGCACGCGCTGGAGGAGTACGGCGTGATGCAGGTGAAGCTGTACGAAGATATCGCCCGCTTCGGCCATATCGCCACCACCTACGCCTATCCGGTGAAGGTCAACGGCCGCTACGTAATGGACCCGTCGCCGATTCCGAAATTCGATAACCCGAAGATGCATATGATGCCCGCCCTCCAGCTGTTCGGCGCCGGACGTGAAAAACGCATCTACGCGGTGCCGCCGTACACCCCGGTAGAAAGCCTCGATTTCGACGATCATCCGTTTACCGTTCAGGAGTGGGATGAACCCTGCGCCATCTGCGGTTCGCGCCATAGCTATCTTGATGAAGTGGTGCTCGACGACAGCGGCAAACGGATGTTTGTTTGTTCCGATACCGATTATTGCCGCCAGCAGAGCGAGGAGCAGAAAAAATGAGTCATCCGTTACTGGCGGTCAATAATCTGACCCACCTCTACGCGCCGGGCAAAGGCTTCAGCGACGTCTCGTTTGAACTGTGGCCGGGAGAGGTGCTGGGTATCGTCGGCGAGTCCGGCTCCGGGAAAACCACCCTTCTACAGGCGATTTCCGCCCGCCTGACGCCGCAGCAGGGCGACGTGCGCTATCAGAACCGTTCGCTGTACGCGATGAGCGAAGCGGATCGCCGCCGCCTGCTGCGCACCGAATGGGGCGTGGTGCACCAGCATCCGATGGACGGACTGCGCCGCCAGGTGTCGGCGGGGGGGAATATCGGCGAGCGCCTGATGGCGACCGGCGCGCGGCACTACGGTGATATTCGCGCCACCGCCGAGCAGTGGTTGCAGGAGGTGGAGATCCCGCCTTCGCGCATTGACGACCTGCCCACCACCTTTTCCGGCGGTATGCAGCAGCGTCTACAAATCGCCCGCAATCTGGTGACCCAGCCGAAGCTGGTGTTTATGGATGAGCCCACCGGCGGGCTGGACGTGTCAGTGCAGGCGCGCCTGCTCGATCTGCTGCGCGGCCTGGTGGTGGAGCTAAACCTGGCGGTGGTGATTGTGACCCACGACCTCGGCGTCGCCCGCCTTCTGGCTAACCGTCTGCTGGTGATGAAACAAGGACAGGTGGTGGAAAGCGGCTTAACCGACCGGGTGCTCGACGATCCCCATCACCCCTACACCCAGCTGCTGGTGTCGTCGGTGTTGCAGAACTGAACATAGGTCCACTCCCCGGTGGCGCTGCGCTTACCGGGGCTACGGGTGCCGGGCCGTCTGCGGGCCGGTAGCCCGGACAGGCGCAACGCGCCGCCTCCGGGAATCCCCGGTCGCGCTTCGTGAGTTAATGCATCAGGTAGCCCGGATAAGGCGTTTACGCCGCGATCCGGGGAAATTCAGGCACGATGAGGCTAAAAATGAACGCCATCCGCGTTGAAAACATCCATAAAACCTTTGTTCTGCACCAGCAGCACGGCGTCCGTCTGCCGGTCCTCGCCGACGCCTCGCTGACCGTGAATGCCGGTGAATGCGTGGTGCTGCACGGCCACTCCGGCAGCGGCAAATCGACCCTGCTGCGCTCGCTGTACGCCAACTATCTCCCCGATAGCGGCCACATTCATATTCGCCACGGCGACGAATGGGTCGACCTGGTTACCGCCACGCCGCGCAAAGTGCTGGAGGTGCGCAAAACTACCATCGGCTGGGTCAGCCAGTTTCTGCGGGTGATCCCGCGTATCTCCGCCCTCGACGTGGTGATGCAACCGCTGTTCGAACTGGGCGCCTCGCGCGAAGAGAGCGCCGCGAAAGCCGCCCGCCTGCTAACGCGCCTGAACGTCCCCGAACGCCTGTGGCACCTCGCCCCCTCAACCTTTTCCGGCGGCGAACAGCAGCGGGTCAACATTGCCCGCGGCTTCGCGGTCGACTACCCGATTTTGCTTCTCGACGAACCCACCGCCTCGCTGGACGCTAACAACAGCGCCGCGGTGGTGGCGTTGATTCACGAAGCCAAAGCCCGCGGCGCGGCGATCGTCGGTATTTTCCACGACGAGGCCACGCGCCACCAGGTCGCCGACCGCCTGCACCCGATGGGGATTTCAGCATGATTATTAATAACGTAAAGCTGGTCCTCGAAGACGAGGTGGTTAACGGTTCGCTGGAAGTTCACGACGGCAGAATCTCAGCCTTTGCCGAAAACCAGAGCCGGCTAGCGGAGGCGGTTGACGGCGAAGGCGGCTGGCTGCTGCCCGGGCTTATCGAGCTGCATACCGACAACCTGGACAAGTTTTTCACCCCGCGACCCAAGGTGGACTGGCCCGCCCACTCGGCGATGAGCAGCCACGACGCGCTGATGGTCGCCAGCGGCATCACCACCGTGCTCGATGCCGTGGCTATTGGCGATGTGCGCGACGGCGGCGACCGTCTGGAAAACCTGGAAAAAATGATCAACGCCGTCGAAGAGACGCAAAAGCGCGGCCTCAACCGCGCCGAACACCGACTGCATCTGCGCTGCGAACTGCCGCATCACACCACCCTGCCGCTGTTTGAGAAGCTGGTAGGCCGCGAGCCGGTGAGCATGGTCTCTCTGATGGATCACTCCCCCGGCCAGCGCCAGTACGCCGACCTCAGCAAATATCGCGACTACTATCAGGGCAAATACCATCTGACCAACGAACAGATGGACAACTTCGAACAGGAGCAGATGGCGCTGGCGGCAGCCTGGTCGCAGCCCAACCGGCAGCGCATCGCCGCTATCTGCCGCGAGCGCAATATCGCGCTGGCCAGCCACGATGACGCCACCTGCGAACATGTGCTCGAATCACGCCAACTTGGCAGCACCATCGCCGAATTTCCCACCACCCTTGCTGCCGCGGAGGCGTCGCGCCGGCACGGCATGAACGTTCTGATGGGCGCGCCGAATATCGTGCGCGGCGGTTCCCACTCGGGCAACGTCGCCGCTCACCAGCTGGCGGCCAGCGGCCTACTGGATATTCTCTCCTCCGACTATTATCCCGCCAGCCTGCTGGATGCCGCTTTCCGCATCGCCGACGACGGGGGCAACGCCTTTACCCTCGCGCAGGCCATTCGCCTGGTAAGCAAAAACCCGGCGCAGGCGCTGGGGCTGCATGACCGCGGGGTGATTGCCGAAGGTAAACGGGCGGATCTGGTGCTGGCGCACCGTCGCGGCGAGCATATCCATATTGATCGCGTCTGGCGGCAAGGCAAGAGGGTCTTCTGATGACAGGAAAACTGATTTGGCTGGTCGGTCCGTCCGGCTCCGGTAAAGACAGCCTGCTGGCGGCGCTGCGCCAGCGGGAGCATCCCCAGCTGCTGGTGGCGCACCGCTACATTACCCGCCCGCACAACGCGGGTTGTGAAAACCATATCGCCCTCAGCGAACATGAGTTTTTTACCCGCGCCGAGCAGCATCTGTTTGCCCTTAGCTGGCACGCTAACAATAATTACTACGGCATCGGCATCGAGATTGACCTGTGGCTGCACGCCGGGTTTGACGTGGTCGCTAATGGCTCCCGCGCCCACCTCGCGCAGGCGCAGGCGCGCTATGCCGACGCCCTGCTGCCCATCTGTTTGCAGGTCTCGCCGGAGGTGCTGCGACAGCGCCTGGAGCAGCGTGGAAGGGAGAACGAGACGGAAATCGCCCAGCGGCTGGAACGCGCGGCGCGCTATACGCCGAGCGCGTGTCTGACCCTGAATAACGATGGCCGTCTGAGCCAGTCGGTGGATGCGCTGGTCTCGCTGATTCGCGTTCACGGCAATCGACACGAGCAGCAAATTGCCTGAGACGAGGAGAAAACATGAGCCTGACGATCCGCTTGACCGGCACCGGCGGCGCGCAGCTGGTGCCGGTTTTCGGCTGCGACTGCCGCGCCTGCCGCCGCGCCCGCGCCGACGACGCGCATCGCCGTCGCCCCTGTAGCGCGGCGGTGAAGTTCAACAACGCGGTGACGCTGCTCGATGCCGGGCTGCCGGATCTGTTGGAGCGGTGGCCCGCCGGCAGCTTTCAGCAGTTTCTGCTCACCCATTATCATATGGATCACGTGCAGGGCCTGTTCCCCCTGCGCTGGGGAGTGGGCGAACCTATTGCGGTTTACGGCCCGCCCGATGAACAGGGCTGCGATGACCTGTTCAGGCATCCGGGCCTGCTGGATTTCAGCCATACCGTTGAGCCGTTCGTGATGTTTGAACTTCAGGGATTGCGCGTTACGCCGCTGCCGCTGAACCACTCAAAGCTCACTTTCGGCTACCTGCTGGAATCGGCCCATAGCCGGGTCGCCTGGCTGTCCGACACCGCCGCCCTGCCGGAAAAAACCCTCAAGTTCCTGCTTAACAACCGACCGCAGCTTATCATCATCGACTGTAGCCACGAGCCGCGCCCGCAGCCCCCGCGCAACCACTGCGATCTCAACACCGTGCGGGCCATTAACCAGGTGATTGGCTGCCCGCGGGTGATCCTTACCCATATCAGCCACCAGTTCGATGCGTGGATGATGGAAAATTCTCTGCCTGCGGGAT
This sequence comes from Klebsiella grimontii, assembly GCF_900200035.1. Lineage (GTDB taxonomy): Bacteria > Pseudomonadota > Gammaproteobacteria > Enterobacterales > Enterobacteriaceae > Klebsiella > Klebsiella grimontii. The sequence continues at coordinate 118,388 of NZ_FZTC01000009.1, read as the reverse complement.
TTGAAGCGGGATTTGACGGTATGGAGATTGTGCTGGATTAACCGGGCGCGACGAAGGCCGCGGGTCGCGCCGCATCAATAATCATCATCCAGCCTGCGCTGGTCGCTTTCCAGCTGACGGCGGTCCCGGTCCAGCTGGCGCTGACGCTCATCAAGTTCGCGGCGACGATCTTCCAGCTGTCGCCGTTGATCGTCATACTGCCGCTGGCGATCGGCGTTTTGCTGACGGCTGCCCTGATAGCGTCCATCATCATAATCATCGTCATCGGAACGGCTGCCGTTGGGTTGATAAGCGTCATTAATGGCCTGCTGAATATTGCCGATCGCGTCGTCAATAATATCGGCGTGCGCCAGCTGGCTGGCGAAGGAAAGAGCGCAGAAAAGCAAAGCAGTAGAGTAACGTTTCATAAAGCCAGTCTCATCAGGGGGCTGGCTCTACGTTAATCAAGGGCTATCGCGGCGAGTAGCGGAGGAATCTCAAATCCGCTGCTGTTCAATCGCGCCGATGGCGTCTACCCGGCCCTGATGGCGTCCGCCCTCAAATTCGGCGCTCAGCCAGGCATCAACGATCATTTTCGCCAGTTCAAGGCCGATCACCCTGGCGCCAAAGGCCAGAACGTTGGTGTCATTATGCTGGCGTGAAAGCTGCGCGGAGTAAGGCTCGCTGCACACCACCGCGCGAATGCCCGGGTGCTTATTGGCGGCGATGGAGATGCCGACGCCGGTGCCGCAGATCAGAATCCCGCCGTCAACTTCGCCGGCGGCAACCGCCTGAGCGACGGCGCTGGCATAGCGCGGATAATCGGTGCGTTCCATTGACCATGCGCCTTTATCCACCACCTCCATTCCCCGCTGACGCAGATGCAACACAATATCGTCTTTCAGAATAAACCCGACATGATCGCAGCCAATTGCAATCCTTTTCATACCTAGCCTCGCCTGTTATTCACTTTACGGAAATGCTTTATGTTGTGATTTAAACGGCATTTATCGGCCAAATAAGCGTCAAAAACACCGCAGCCAGGGCCTGTTCTACACGCTGTAATTTCACAAATCAAGCGTCAGTGTTCTTTTGCCTCAAACAATCACGCCGTTAAAAACATCAATATAAAACATATAATTTATTGATATTTAATAAATAACAAATCAAAAAACGAAAAATCCGCCCACCCAAAACTTCACAACAGACAATACTTTATAAAAATATAAAATTTGTGAAGTTGATTGTATCTTTTCTGTTTTGCCTGTGGTGATATAGTGACGTCTTCATTTTATGGACAATGAGAAAGCGATGAGTCAGTCAGAATCCAGTTCGCTCCCCAACGGTATCGGCCTTGCCCCCTGGCTTCGCATGAAGCAGGAAGGGATGACCGAAAATGAAAGCCGCATCGTCGAATGGTTGCTTACTCCCGGCAATCTGAGCGATGCGCCGGCCATTAAGGACGTCGCAGAGGCGCTGTCGGTGTCTGAGGCCATGATCGTTAAGGTCTCTAAACTGCTTGGTTTTAGCGGTTTTCGTAATCTGCGCAGCGCGCTGGAAGCCTATTTCTCGCAGTCTGAGCAGGTCCTGCCGACTGAGCTCTCTTTTGATGAAGCGCCGCAGGATGTGGTGAATAAGGTGTTTAACATCACCCTGCGCACCATTATGGAAGGCCAGTCGATCGTTAACGTCGACGAAATTCATCGCGCGGCGCGCTTTTTCGCCCAGGCCAACCAGCGTGACCTGTATGGCGCAGGCGGTTCAAACGCCATCTGCGCGGACGTGCAGCATAAGTTTTTACGCATCGGCGTGCGCTGCCAGGCCTACCCGGACGCGCATATCATGATGATGTCCGCCTCGCTGCTGAAGGAAGGCGATGTGGTACTGGTGGTCTCGCACTCCGGGCGCACCAGCGATATCAAATCGGCGGTGGAGCTGGCGAAAAAGAACGGCGCAAAAATTATTTGTATCACCCATAGCTATCATTCACCGATTGCCAAACTAGCTGATTTTATTATTTGTTCGCCAGCACCAGAGACGCCTTTATTAGGCCGTAACGCCTCAGCGCGTATATTACAACTCACATTATTAGATGCTTTTTTTGTTTCCGTTGCCCAGCTGAATATTGAACAAGCGAATTTAAATATGCAAAAAACCGGCGCGATTGTTAATTTCTTTTCACCCGGCGCGCTTAAATAAAAAACCGATCCCACGTTGGTGGGATCAATATAACTGTATCCTACACTGAGAATACTGCCATGAATAAATATCTGAAAATTTTCAGCGGCACGCTCATGGGCGTAATGTTATCCACCAGCGCCTTTGCCGCCGCCGATTATGCTGTGGTCTTAAAAACCCTATCCAATCCGTTTTGGGTGGATATGAAAAAGGGCATAGAAGACGAAGCCAAAACGTTGGGCGTAAGCGTCGATATTTTTGCCTCCCCTTCCGAAGGCGATTTTCAGTCGCAGCTGCAGCTGTTTGAAGACCTGAGCAACAAAAACTACAAAGGTATCGCCTTTGCGCCCCTCTCCTCGGTAAACCTGGTGATGCCGGTGGCTAAAGCCTGGAAAAAGGGCATCTATCTGGTCAACCTCGATGAAAAAATCGATATGGATAACCTGAAGAAAGCCGGCGGCAACGTCGAGGCTTTCGTCACCACCGATAACGTGGCGGTTGGGGCGAAGGGCGCGGCTTTTATTATCGACAAGCTGGGTGCGGAAGGCGGCGAAGTGGCGATTATCGAAGGTAAAGCCGGTAACGCCTCCGGTGAAGCTCGCCGCAATGGCGCCACCGAAGCCTTCAAAAAAGCGAGCCAGATCAAGCTGGTTGCCAGCCAGCCCGCCGACTGGGACCGTATTAAAGCGCTGGACGTCGCCACGAACGTGCTGCAGCGTAACCCGAATGTTAAAGCGATTTACTGCGCCAACGACACCATGGCGATGGGCGTCGCCCAGGCCGTCGCCAACGCGGGTAAAACCGGCAAGGTGCTGGTGGTCGGTACCGACGGTATTCCGGAAGCGCGCAAAATGGTCGAAGCCGGACAGATGACCGCGACTATCGCGCAGAACCCGGCGGATATCGGCGCGACGGGCCTGAAGCTGATGGTCGATGCCGAGAAGAGCGGCAAGGTGATCCCGCTGGATAAAGCCCCGCAGTTTACGCTGGTGGATTCCATTCTGGTGACGAAGTAAGTCTGTAAATCCCCTTTTCCTTTGGGAGAGGGGAATTCACCCAGAGGTAATGAAGGAAATTTTCTATGCTCACGCCATATATTTCAATGGCGGGGATCGGCAAATCCTTTGGCCCGGTTCACGCATTAAAATCGGTTGATTTAACTATTTACCCGCACGAAATACATGCGTTATTAGGGGAAAATGGTGCCGGTAAATCAACGCTGATGAAAGTATTGTCGGGAATCCATGAACCGACCAAAGGCACCATTACCATTAATAATGTCAACTACGACAAGCTGGACCATAAATTAGCGGCCCAGCTCGGCATCGGCATTATTTATCAGGAGCTCAGCGTCATTGATGAATTAACGGTGCTGGAGAATTTATATATTGGCCGTCATCTGACGAAAAAAGTCTGCGGCGTTAACGTCATCGACTGGCGAGAGATGCGCGTGCGGGCGGCAATGATGCTGCTGCGCGTCGGGCTGAAGATCGATTTAGACGAAAAGGTGGCGAATCTCTCCATCAGCCATAAGCAGATGCTGGAAATAGCCAAAACGCTGATGCTCGACGCCAAAGTGCTGATCATGGATGAGCCGACCTCCTCGCTGACCAACAAAGAGGTGGACTATCTGTTCCTGATCATGAACCAGCTGCGTAAAGAGGGCACCGCCATTGTTTATATCTCGCACAAGCTGGCGGAAATACGCCGCATCTGCGACCGCTACACGGTGATGAAAGACGGCAGCAGCGTCTGCAGCGGAATGGTCAGCGAAGTGAATAACGACGACATCGTACGCCTGATGGTCGGTCGCGAGCTGCAAAACCGCTTTAACGCCATGAAAGAGAGCACCGGCAATATCGTCCGCGAGACGGTATTCGAAGTGAAAAACGTTACCAGCCATGACAAGAAAAAGGTACGCGATATCTCGTTTAGCGTGAATCGCGGCGAAATTCTCGGTTTTGCTGGGCTGGTCGGCTCCGGGCGCACGGAGCTCATGGACTGCCTGTTTGGGGTTGATAAACGTAGCGGCGGTGAAATTTATCTCAATGGCAAAGCGATCTCCCCCCGCTCGCCGCTGGACGCCTTAAAAAAAGGGATGGGCTACATCACCGAAAGCCGCCGGGAAAACGGCTTTTTCCCCAATTTTTCCATCGCTCAGAACATGGCGGTCAGCCAGAGCCTGAAGCGCGGCGGCTACAAAGGGGCCATGGGGCTGTTCCGCGAAGGCGACGAACGCAAAACGGCGGAAGAGCAGCGCAAGCTGCTGGCGCTGAAGTGCCATTCGGTCGATCAGAACATCACCGAGCTTTCCGGCGGCAACCAGCAGAAGGTGCTGATTTCCAAATGGCTGTGCTGCAGCCCCGAAGTGATCATTTTTGACGAGCCGACGCGCGGTATCGACGTCGGCGCGAAAGCCGAAATTTATAAAGTGATGCGCCAGCTGGCCGATGACGGAAAAGTCATCCTGATGGTGTCATCCGAACTACCTGAAATTATCGCCGTCTGCGACCGCATTGCCGTGTTCTGCGAAGGGCGACTGACGCAAATCCTGACCAATCGCGACGACTTGAGCGAAGAGGAGATTATGGCATGGGCACTACCACAAGAGTGAAAGGCGATATGGACGAGAAAAAACCGTTTAACTTCGCGCTATTCTGGGATAAATACGGCACCTTTTTTATCCTCGCCATTATCGTCGCGATCTTCGGCACCCTGTCGTCAGAGTACTTTCTGACGACCAACAACATTACGCAGATCTTCGTCCAAAGTTCGGTTACCGTCCTGATCGGCATGGGCGAATTCTTCGCGATCCTCGTCGCCGGGATCGATCTGTCGGTCGGGGCGATCCTCGCGCTCTCCGGGATGGTCACCGCTAAGCTGATGCTGGCGGGCGTCGATCCGTTCCTCGCGGCGCTGATTGGCGGCGTGCTGGTCGGCGGCGCGCTGGGCGCCATCAACGGCTGCCTGGTCAACTGGACCGGCCTGCACCCGTTCATTATCACCCTCGGCACCAACGCTATCTTTCGCGGTATCACCCTGGTGATTTCCGATGCCAACTCGGTATACGGCTTCTCGTTTGATTTCGTTAACTTCTTCGCCGCCACGCCGCTGGGTATACCGGTTCCGGTGATTTTCTCGCTGATTGTGGCGGTGATCCTCTGGTTCCTGACCACCCGCATGCGCGTGGGCCGCAACATCTACGCGCTGGGCGGTAACAAGAACTCCGCTTTCTACTCCGGTATCGACGTCAAATTCCACATGCTGCTGGTGTTCATTATCTCCGGCGTTTGCGCCGGGCTGGCGGGCGTGGTCTCCACCGCGCGTCTCGGCGCGGCGGAACCGCTGGCGGGGATGGGCTTTGAAACCTACGCCATCGCCAGCGCCATCATCGGCGGCACCAGCTTCTTCGGCGGCAAAGGACGCATCTTCTCGGTGGTCATCGGCGGCCTGATTATCGGCACCATCAATAACGGACTGAACATTCTGCAAGTACAAACCTACTACCAGCTGGTGGTAATGGGCGGATTAATCATCGCGGCTGTCGCCCTCGACCGTCTTATCAGTAAGTAAGGAATTTATAATGAAAATTGCTCCCTCTTTAATGTGTATGGATCTGCTGAAATTCAAAGAACAGATCGAGTTTATCGACCAGCACGCAGACTATTTTCACATCGACATTATGGACGGTCATTTTGTACCGAACCTGACCCTGTCGCCGTTTTTCGTCGGCCAGGTGAAAAAGCTGGCCAGCAAGCCGCTGGACTGCCATCTGATGGTCACCCGCCCGCAGGACTACATTAGCCAGCTGGCGCAGGCGGGGGCGGATTTTATCACCCTGCATCCGGAAACGATTAACGGCCAGGCCTTCCGTCTGATCGAAGAGATCCGCCGCCACGGCATGAAGGTCGGGCTGATCCTCAACCCGGAAACCCCGGTCGAGGCCATGAAGTACTACATTCATAAAGCCGACAAAATCACGGTGATGACCGTCGATCCGGGCTTCGCCGGGCAGCCGTTTATCCCGGAGATGCTGGAAAAAATCGGCGAACTGAAAGCCTGGCGCGAGCGCGAAGGGCTGAACTACGAGATCGAAATCGATGGCTCCTGCAATAAAGCCACCTATCAAAAACTGATGGCGGCGGGCGCGGACGTCTTTATCGTCGGCACTTCAGGCCTCTTTAATCACGCCGAGAAGATTGAAGATGCGTGGCAGATCATGGTCGAGCAGATCCTGGCGGCGAAACACGAGGTACTGCCTCATGCAAAAACAGCGTAACGTTGTTGCGGGCGTGGATATGGGCGCGACCCATATCCGCCTTTGCCTGCAAACCGCGCAGGGCGAAGCGCTGCACTGCGAAAAGCGGCGCACCGCGGACGTGATTAGCGCCGACGGCCTGGTCAATGGCATTAAAAACCTGTTGCAGCAGCAGCTGACCCTGCACGACGCCCGTTGCTGCGGGCTGGTGATGGGGTTCCCGGCGCTGGTGGCAAAAGACAAGCGGACGATTATCTCAACGCCCAATCTACCTCTCGCCGCCGACGACCTCTACAACCTGGCCGACCGGCTGGAAGCAGCGCTATGCTGCCCGGTGGAGTTTTCGCGCGATGTGAATCTGCAGCTCTCTTTTGATGTACAGGAGAATGGCCTGCAGGAGCAGGAGGTGCTGGCGGCCTATCTTGGCACCGGTATGGGCTTCGCGGTCTGGCTGAACGGCGGGCCGTGGACCGGCGCGCACGGCGTGGCGGGCGAGCTGGGGCATATTCCGCTGGGCGATGACGCCCTCACCTGCGCCTGCGGCAACCCCGCCTGTCTGGAAACCGTTTGCTCCGGCATTGCGCTCAAGCGCTGGTATGAACAGCAGCCGCGAGCGTACGAGCTGGGCGAACTGTTCGTCCACGCCGAGCAGGAGCCGTTTGTCCAGACGTTGCTAAACCACGCCGCCCGCGCTATCGCCACCAGCGTCAACCTGTTCGATCCCGACGCGGTAATTCTTGGCGGCGGTGTGATGGATATGCCCGCCTTCCCGCGCGATGCCTTAATCGCGATGGTCAAAACCTACGTTCGCCGTCCGCTGCCGTATCAGGCCGTACGCTTTATCGCCGCGTCATCATCAGCGTTTAACGGCGCCCAGGGCGCGGCGGCGCTGGCACGCAGCCGTTATTTACCCCTTCCTGTTACAGTATGATATTTAACGTCAGGCCAGATGCCGCTCATATCGGTATCTGGCCCATAATATGACCATAAATCATATGCAGTTAAATGCCCCTGATTTTATAAATCATAATTGAATGTAATAACTTCATTAATCACCCTATCGCAATCCGCACAAATACCTCATAAAAAGAGGTGCCCATCTCACATTTCTTATTCTATAAACATAAAAAACCATCTTATTATGGGAAAGAAATAAAGCAGCCCTTCTTTTAACTAAATAGATTCACAATGCAAATGATAAATGGAGATTTATATGAATAACTTGCAGTTATTCCGTTTGAACAGGACTTTTATTGCCATTGCTGTCGCAACAGGGTTATTAGTTAACACCTCTTTTGCGAGCGAGACCGCCCAGCCAGCCACGCAATATACGCAGCAAATTAACCAGAAATATACCCAGTCGCTACCCTTTAACGACCGTCAGGACTTTGATGATGCGCAGCGGGGATTTATCGCCCCGCTTCTCAATCAAGGTATTCTGAAAAATGCTGATGGGAAAACCTATTATCGGGGGGAGGATTATAAATTCGATATCAATGCGCCAGCCCCCGACACGGTGAACCCCAGCCTGTGGCGGCAGTCGCAAATCAACGGTATTTCCGGCCTGTTTAAAGTCACCGAACGCATGTATCAGGTCCGCGGCCAGGATATTTCCAATATTACCTTTATTGAAGGCGATACGGGTATCATCGTTGTTGATCCCCTTGTCAGCCCGGAAGCCGCAAAATCCAGCCTCGACCTCTACTATCAGCATCGCCCGCAAAAACCTATTGTTGCCGTCATCTATACCCATAGCCACACCGATCACTATGGCGGCGTCAAAGGTATCGTCAGCGAAGAGGATGTTAAAACAGGCAAAGTGCAGGTTATTGCTCCAGCCGGGTTTATGGAAGAAGCCATCAGCGAAAACGTGCTGGCCGGGAATATTATGAACCGTCGGGTTCTCTACTCTTATGGTCTGTTGCTACCCCATAACGCTCAGGGCAATATCGGCAATGGTCTGGGCGTCACCATCAGCGCGGGCAACCCAACGATCATCGCCCCGACCAAATCGATAACCAAAACCGGTGAAAAACTGAATATCGATGGCCTGGAATTTGACTTTTTAATGGCGCCGGGCAGCGAGGCGCCATCAGAAATGCACTTCTATATCCCGGCGCTTAAAGCATTATGTACCGCAGAAAATACCACCCATACGCTGCATAACTTCTACACCCTGCGCGGCGCTAAAACGCGCGATACCAGTAAATGGACCGATTACCTGAATGAAACGCTCGATATGTGGGGCAGTCAGGCTGAAGTACTGTTTATGCCGCATACCTGGCCGGTCTGGGGTAACCAGCACATTAACGACTATATCGGCAAATATCGCGACACCATCAAGTATATCCATGACCAGACGCTCCATCTGGCTAATCAGGGCTATACGATGAACGAAATCGGCAACATGATTAAGTTGCCCCCAGCGCTGGAGAATAACTGGGCCAGCCGCGGCTACTATGGTTCCGTAAGCCACAACGCCCGCGCGGTTTATAACTTCTATCTCGGTTACTTTGACGGCAACCCGGCCAACCTCAACCCCTACGGCCAGGTCGATATGGGTAAACGCTACGTCGAAGCGCTGGGCGGCGCAAAACAGGCAATTGAGCTGGCGCAAAAAGCTTATGACAAGGGCGACTATCGCTGGACGTCAGAACTGCTCAAGCAGGTGATTGCCGCCGAACCGCAAAACCAGGCGGCAAAAGATCTGCAAGCGAATTCCTTTGAGCAATTGGGTTATCAGGCGGAGTCCGCAACCTGGCGCGGTTTCTACTTAACCGGCGCGAAAGAGCTGCGCGAAGGCGTGCATAAACTCACCCACAATACCTCAAATTCACCCGACACCATCAAGGGTATGACGGTCGAAATGCTGTTTGATTACATGGCAGTCCGTCTGGATAGCGAGAAAGCGGCAGGCAAAAATATCAGCCTGAATTTCAATCTTGATCGAGGCGAAACCCTGAATCTGACGCTGAACAATAGCGTGCTCAACTATCGCCAGGCTTCTCAGCAGAAGCCCGATGCATCCTTCACTATCAGCCGTGCTGACCTGCACGACGTGTTGACCGGCCAGGCCAAAATGGCCGATCTGCTGAAAACAGGGAAAGCCAAAGTCACCGGCGATGCGGCAAAGCTGGATGAAATCTTCTCCACGCTCGATCAATTTGAACTGTGGGTGAATATCGTTACGCCTAATTAATCAGGCTCGCTTCCGGAAATTTCTATTCTTTTCCGGAAGCGAATACATCCATGAGGGAAATATAAACACCTAAAAACAATAAAAAATATAAATAAGTTATGAATGCGGATGATTAATAAAGACATTTCACTCTCAATTAAAAATGGGGATACTGTGACCTCTTTTTCCTGTTTTACATTCACACGGGATATTTTTCGCAATAGACAGGATGTATTTCATTATGCAAACGGTTAAATCCAGTATTGTGATGCAGCTAAAAAATATATGCTGGCTCACTCCGGCCGCATTGTTGACGGGATGTACATTATCTCCGGCAATTCCGGTCATTGGCGCCTATTATCCTGGATGGCTCTTCTGCATTATTGCCGGAGTCATCCTTACGCTCATCACGCGGCGGGTTATTCTGCTCAAATATAAAATGCCAGCGCTTGCAGGCGTTATTTATACCGCCCTCTTTGCTCTCTACTCCATGCTGTTCTGGCTGGTATTTTTCTAACCCCTATTGAGATGCACTCATGGAAAGTTCGTCGAAAAAAATTCCTCGCAATAAATTACCGGCTCTGCTTCTGGTACTACTGGCCGTCGTCGTTTTACTCTTTGTCATCTGGCGACTGGATAGCGCGCCCGCTACTAACGACGCCTACGCTTCAGCGGATACGATTGATGTGGTTCCGGAAGTCAGCGGCCGCATTGTCGAACTGGCGGTTAGCGATAACCAGCAGGTCAAGCAGGGCGATCTGCTGTTTCGCATCGATCCCCGGACCTATGAAATGAACCTGGCGAAGGCCGAAGCTTCTCTTGCCGCGCTGGATAAACAGATTATGCTCACCCAGCGCAGCGTAGACGCGCAAAAATATGGCGCTGACTCCGTTCAGGCGACGGTCGCCAAAGCCCGCGCGGCGGCTAAACAGGCCAGCGATACCCTGCGCCGCACCGAGCCGTTGCTCAAGGAAGGTTTTGTTTCCGCAGAGGATGTCGATCGCGCCAGAACGGCGCAGCGCGCCGCCGCAGCCGACCTTAATGCGGTATTGCTCCAGGCGCAACAGGCCGCCAGCGCGGTCAGCGGCATCGATGCGCTGGTTGCCCAGCGAGTCGCCGTTGAAGCAGATATCGCGCTCACTAAACTACATCTTGAAATGGCCACGGTTCGCGCACCGTTCGATGGACGGGTGGTCGCATTAAAAACCTCCATCGGCCAGTTTGCCTCCGCTATGCGTCCGCTCTTTACCCTGATTGATACCCGCCACTGGTACGTCATCGCCAACTTCCGCGAAACGGAGTTGAAAAACATCCACACCGGTACACCCGCGACTATTCGCCTGATGAGCGACAGCGGCAAAACCTTCGCCGGTAAAGTCGATTCCGTCGGCTACGGCGTACTGCCTGACGACGGCGGTCTGGTGCTGGGCGGTCTGCCGCGGGTTTCCCGTTCGATTAACTGGGTTCGCGTGGCCCAGCGTTTCCCGGTAAAAATCATGGTGGATAAACCCGACGCAGAGATGTTCCGCATCGGCGCATCGGCGGTCGCCACTCTCGAGCCGCAATGATGAACGCGCTTAATTACCTGCCGCTGCCGCTGGTCAAAGCGCTGGTTTTTTTTCGCGAGGAATTAAGCGAAGAGCGCCCCGGCAGAGTGCCGCAAACCATGCAGCTTTGGGTTGGCTGCCTGCTGGTGGTGCTGATCTCAATGACCTTCGAGATCCCCTTTCTGGCGCTTTCGCTGGCGGTGCTGTTTTACGGTATCCAGTCCAACGCCTTCTATACCAAATTCGTGGCGATCCTGTTCGTGGTGGCCACGGCGATGGAAATCGGCAGCTTATTTCTGATCTACAAATGGTCTTATAGCTATCCGCTCGTGCGGCTGATCGTCGCTGGCGTAATTTTGCTGGGCTGTATGTTTATGATGCGCGCCCATCGCCTGGGGCTGGTCTTCTTCGCCGTGGCGATTGTTTCAATCTACGGGCAATCTTTCCCCGGAATGCTCGATTACCCCGAAGTCGTCGTTCGTCTGACGCTATGGTGTATCGTCGTGGGACTCTACCCGACGCTGCTGATGGTACTGATCGGCGTCCTGTGGTTTCCCGCCCGCGCGGCGGATCAGATGCGCGCAGCCCTGTGCGCGCGGCTTGATGACGCCGCCAGCCGCCTGACGCAATCCGCCGAACCGCTACCTGAAAAGCGCATTGAACAGGAAGCGTTAGCGCTGCAAAAACTGAACGTCTTCTGTATGGCCGATGATGCCGACTGGCGAGCAAGAAGCGCATGGTTGCAAACCTGCGTCACGACGGTGACCTACCTTTACGCCACGCTGAACCGCTACGACGCCGCCGCCTTTGCCAAAAATCAGACAATCGATTCTCTACGGCAAAAGCTGCAAAGCGAAATCGCCGCCCTGAAAAACGCCATTAGCGACGGGGAGACCTGGCATAGCGAGTGGCAACTGAGCGCTGAAGAGACCGCTGCGGCACGCGAATGCGGGCTGGAGAATGCCTGTCAGATTCTGCGACAGCTGGGTCAAATGGACCCGGACACGCCGCCCACGCCTGCAACCAAACCACCCTCCATGGCGCCGGATGCTTTCACTAATCCGAACTATATTCGTTACGCCCTGAAAACGCTGCTGGCGTGCATGATCTGCTACGTCTTTTATTCCGGCGTCGATTGGGAAGGGATTCACACCTGCATGCTGACCTGCATCATCGTCGCTAACCCCAATCTCGGCTCGTCGTATCAGAAAATGACCCTGCGCTTCGGCGGCGCATTCTGCGGCGCGGTTCTCGCCCTGCTGATGACCATTTTTGTGATGCCCTGGCTGGATAATATCGTTGAACTGCTGCTGGTGCTGGCGCCGGTTTTTCTCATCGCTTCATGGATCGCCACCGGCTCAGAACGCTCTTCATACATCGGTACGCAAATGGTGGTCACCTTCGCGCTGGCGACGCTGGAAAATGCCTTCGGTCCGATTTACGACCTGGCGGAAATCCGCGATCGCGCCTTCGGTATTATGATTGGCATCGTCGTTTCAGCGGTGCTTTACACCTTTATCTGGCCGGAAAGCGAAGCGAAAACTCTGCCGCAAAAGCTGGCGGGCGCGCTGGGTCTGCTTGGCAAATTGCTCCGCGTTCCGCGCCAGCAGGAAGCCGCCGCTCAGCGAACCTATCTGCAACTGCGCGTCGGCGTTCATGCGGCGTTGAATAGCTGCGAAGAGATCTGCGAGCGGGTGGCGCTGGAGCGCCAGCTTGACGATGACCAGCGTCTGCTGCTGGTGAAACGTAGCCAGGCGGTTATTCAGCAGGGGCGCGAAATCCTCTACGCCTGGGATGCCGCCTGGAATGACGCCCAGGCGCTGGATAATTCGCTATTGCAGGAGCGGGCCGGGCGTTTTGCCGATGCCCTGGAAAAATACGCCGCCGGGCTGGCCGCCGCAGCCAGCACGCCCCCGGTCATCGAGCTTATCGACACCGCCATTTCACCCACGCTATATCAACAGGAGCAACGCGTCATGCAGCAAATGGCCCGTTTACCGGACTGGACTCGCCCGGCGCTGACGCCAGCCGAAGAGCAAGTGCAAGGAGCCGCTCAACTATGACCCGTAACCTTTCACGCTTACTACTCTGCGGCCTGCTCGGTAGCGCTACGGCGCTTTCCGGCTGCGCGCTGGTGCGCAAAGATTCCACGCCGCATCAACAGCTGCAGCCAGAGCAGATTAAGCTGGCCAGCGATATCCATCTCGCCAGCCAGGGATGGCCGCAGGCGCAGTGGTGGCGTCAGTTCAATGACCCGCAGCTGGACGCCTTAATTCAGCGCTCGCTTTCCGGGTCACACACGCTTGCCGAAGCGAAACTGCGTGAAGAAAAAGCGCAATCGCAGGCCGATCTGCTGGAAGCCGGTACGCAGCTTCAGGTTGCCGCCATGGGGATGCTCAACCGCCAGCGCGTTTCGACCAATGGTTTCCTTGGCCCGTTCGCCGACCAATCCGACAGTCGGCTCATGCCGATGGACGGCCCCTACTATACCGAGGGCACCGTTGGGCTGCTCGCCGGTCTGGATCTGGATTTATGGGGCGTCCACCGTTCTGCCGTTGCTGCGGCTATCGGCGCGCAAAACGCCGCCGTCGCCGAGACAGCCACCGTAGAGCTGGCGATCTCCACCGGCGTCGCTCAGCTTTACTACAGCATGCAGGCCAGCTATCAGATGCTCGACCTGTTGCAACAAACCCGCGAAGTCATTGAGTATGCGGTAGAAGCGCACCAGAGTAAGGTTGCCCATGGCCTGGAGGCGCAGGTGCCTTATCACGGCGCCCGAGCGCAGGTGCTGGCGGTCGATAAACAGATCGCCGCGGTAAAAGGGCAGATCGTCGAAACTCGTGAAACTCTGCGCGCCCTGATCGGCGCGGGGGCTGGCGATCTCCCTGCGATCAAGCCCGTATCTCTGCCGCGGGTGCAAACCGGTATTCCAGCTACGCTCTCCTACGATTTGCTGGCCCGACGTCCGGATCTACAGGCTATGCGCTGGTATGTCCAGGCTTCGCTGAATCAGGTGAACGCCGCGCGCGCCCTGTTCTACCCGAGCTTTGATATCAAAGCGTTCTTCGGCGTCGATTCCATTCACCTGGATAAACTGTTCGAAAACCGCAGCAAGCAGATCAACTTTATTCCTGGCCTGACGCTGCCGCTGTTTGATGGCGGACGCCTGAATGCGAACCTCGAGAGCACCCGCGCCTCCAGCAACATGCTGATTGAGCGCTATAACCAGTCGGTGCTCGACGCCGTGCGCGATGTCGCTATCAACGGCACGCGCCTGCAAACGCTGAACGATGAGCGCACAATGCAGGCTGAGCGGGTCAGCGCTTTCCGCTACACCCAAGCCGCCGCCGAAGCGGCCTATAAACGCGGGCTTAGCAGCCGTTTGCTGGCGACCGAAGCCAGACTGCCGGTGCTGGCGGAAGAGATGTCGTTACTGATACTCGATTCCCGGCGTGTAGTTCAGAGTATTCAGCTGATCAAAACGCTAGGCGGCGGCTACCAGGCGCCGGTAGCCAAAAAATAACCCTCACGCCGCGTGACGTCCGTCGCGCGGTATTTTCATCGACACGTCAAAACTGACGATAGCCTGCTTTTCGTCATCATTTCGCCCAAAAAAACGACGTATTATCAGTCGATACCCACAATGAAAACATGGCATAGAAGATGCATATTGATGGCGCGATAGCGCGTGTGCGCCAATTGATTAACTGGAGCAAGACCGATGAAAAAAGTCGTCACGGTTTGCCCGTATTGCGCATCAGGTTGCAAAATTAACCTGGTGGTCGATAACGGCAAAATCGTCCGGGCTGAGGCGGCACAGGGGAAAACCAACCAGGGTACCCTGTGTCTGAAAGGCTATTATGGCTGGGACTTTATTAACGATACCCAGATCCTGACCCCGCGCCTAAAAACCCCCATGATCCGTCGCCAGCGCGGCGGCAAACTGGAATCCGTCTCCTGGGATGAGGCGCTCGACTACGTCGCCACTCGTCTCAGCGCCATTAAAGAGAAGTATGGCCCGGACGCGATTCAGACTACCGGTTCGTCCCGTGGGACGGGTAATGAAACCAACTATGTGATGCAAAAATTCGCGCGCGCCGTTATTGGTACCAATAACGTTGACTGCTGCGCTCGCGTCTGACACGGCCCTTCGGTTGCAGGTCTGCACCAATCGGTCGGTAACGGCGCTATGAGTAATGCCATCACCGAGATCGACAACACCGACCTCGTGTTTATCTTCGGGTACAACCCGGCAGATTCACACCCTATTGTGGCGAATCACGTGATTAACGCCAAACGCAATGGGGCGAAAATCATCGTCTGCGATCCGCGTAAAATCGAAACCGCGCGCATCGCCGATATGCACATTGCGCTGAAAAACGGCTCGAACATCGCGCTGCTCAACGCCATCGGGCATGTCATTATCGAAGAGGATCTCTACGATAAATCCTTCGTCGCCAGCCGTTCCGAGGGCTTCGAAGAGTATCGCAAAATCGTCGAAGGCTATACGCCGGAGTCGGTGGAAGAGATTACCGGCGTCAGCGCTCAGGAGATCCGCGCCTGCGCCCGCATGTACGCCAACGCAAAGTCCGCCGCGATCCTGTGGGGGATGGGCGTGACCCAGTTCTATCAGGGCGTGGAGACCGTGCGTTCGCTGACCAGCCTGGCGATCCTGACCGGCAACCTCGGCAAGCCGAGCGTCGGCGTTAACCCGGTACGTGGCCAGAACAACGTTCAGGGCGCCTGCGATATGGGCGCGCTGCCGGATACCTATCCGGGCTATCAGTACGTCAAGTTCCCGGAAAATCGCGAGAAGTTCGCCAAAGCCTGGGGCGTTGAAAGCCTGCCGGAACATACCGGCTATCGCATCAGCGAGCTGCCGCACCGCGCGGCGCACGGCGAAGTGCGGGCAGCGTACATCATGGGGGAAGATCCACTCCAGACCGACGCCGAGCTGTCCGCCGTGCGTAAGGCTTTCGACGATCTGGAACTGGTTATCGTCCAGGATATTTTCATGACCAAAACCGCCTCAGCGGCCGACGTCATCCTGCCGTCCACCTCGTGGGGCGAGCATGAAGGCGTCTATACCGCAGCGGACCGCGGCTTCCAGCGCTTCTTTAAAGCGGTAGAGCCGAAGTGGGACCTGAAAACCGACTGGCAGATCATCAGCGAAATCGCCACCCGTATGGGCTATAAGATGCACTACAACAACACCCAGGAGATCTGGGACGAGTTGCGTCATCTGTGCCCGGATTTCTACGGCGCCACCTACGAGAAAATGGGCGAGCTGGGCTACGTGATGTGGCCATGCCGCGATGAGTCCGACGCTGACCAGGGGACCTCTTATCTGTTTAAAGAGAAGTTTGATACCCCGAACGGTCTGGCGCAGTTCTTCACCTGCGACTGGGTCACGCCGATTGACAAGCTCACCGACGAGTATCCGATGGTGCTGTCGACGGTGCGTGAAGTCGGCCACTACTCGTGTCGTTCGATGACCGGCAACTGTGCGGCGCTGGCCGCGCTGGCGGATGAACCGGGCTACGCGCAGATCAACACCGCCGATGCCGAGCGTTTAGGCATTGAGGATGAAGCGCTGGTGTGGGTGAACTCGCGTAAAGGCAAAATCATCACCCGCGCGCAGGTCAGCGATCGCCCAAATAAAGGGGCGGTTTATATGACCTACCAGTGGTGGATTGGCGCCTGTAACGAGCTGGTTTCTGAGAACCTGAGCCCGATAACCAAAACCCCGGAGTACAAGTACTGCGCCGTCAACATTGAGCCGATTGCCGACCAGCGGGCCGCCGAGCAGTACGTGATTGACGAGTACAACAAGCTGAAAACCCGTCTGCGCGAAAGCGCGCTGGGCTAATCAGGCCGCCTCCCCGGAGGCGGCGCTTCGCACCTGTCCGGGCTACAGAATCCGTAGCCCGGGCAAGGCGTTTACGCCGCCCCCGGGAAACAGACGGCACGACTCTTCGGGTAAAACATAAGTATTCCCCACAAGTTCCCGTCGTTTTCTTCTCCTTCACCTGCCTTTATACTGCTCACTATGTCCTCTACCGATAATAAAAAATGAAATACCTCTTTTTACTGCTGGTGATGGCAAGCGTCGCCGCAGGCGCCATGGAACCCGGCAGCCAATACAAACCGCAGGCCGAAGCGGGCGACCCGCGCGCGCAGTATTACCTGGCGGATACCTACGTTAGCTTCGGCGATTTTCCGCAGGCCGAATACTGGGCGCAGAAAGCGGCGGACAACGGCGACGGCGATGCGCTGGCGCTGCTGGCCCAGCTCAAAATCCGTAACCCGCAGCAGGCCGACTATCTCCAGGCGAAAGCGCTGGCGGAAAAATCCATCCAGACAGGTAGCAGGGCGGGAGAAATAGTCCTCGCCCGGGTGCTGGTAAATCAGCAGGCCGGTACGCCGAACTATCCGCACGCCATCTCCCTGTTACAGCATGCCGCCCAGGATCCGGAAAGCGACTCCGCCGTCGATGCCCAGATGCTGCTGGGGCTGATCTACGCCAGCGGCGTTCATCCGCCGGAGGATGACGCAAAAGCGACGCAGTATTTCAAAGAGAGCTCCGCCCTCTCCCGCACCGGCTACGCCGAGTACTGGGCCGGGATGCTTTTCCAGCAGGGAGAAAAAGGCTTTATCGAACCGAACAAGCAAAAAGCGCTGCACTGGCTCAACGTCAGCTGTCAGGAGGGGTTTGATACCGGCTGTGAAGAGTTCGACAGGATCAGTAAACGATAAGAAAAAGCCCGGTGCGATGTCACCGGGCCTGCTGTTTTATTGCGCCGTTTTATCAAATTTGCCCAGCACTTCACGCTCATACGCCAGCGCTTTTTTGCGGTCAAATTTATGTTCCCACTTGGCGATAACCAGCACCGCCAGCGCGTTACCCACCACGTTCAGCGCGGTACGCGCCATATCGAGGATCCGGTCAACGCCGGCGATAAAGGCCAGACCTTCCAGCGGAATGCCCACGCTGCCCAGCGTCGCCAGCAGCACCACGAAGGAGACGCCCGGCACGCCGGCAATCCCTTTCGACGTCACCATCAGCGTCAGCACGAGGGTAATTTCCTGCCAGATGGAGAGGTCGATACCGTACAGCTGGGCAATAAAGATCGCCGCAATGCTCTGATACAGCGTTGAGCCATCGAGGTTAAACGAGTAGCCGGTCGGCACCACGAAGCTGGTGATCGACGCCGGCGCGCCATAGGCTTCCATCTTCTCAATAATACGCGGCAGCACGCTCTCGGAGCTGGCGGTAGAGTAGGCCAGAATCAGCTCATCCTTCAGAATGCGGATCAGGGTCCAGATGCTCAGTCCGCACACCCGCGCCACGATGCCTAAAACCACCAGCGCGAAGAACAGGATCGCGAAGTAAACCAGAATCACCAGCTTCGCCAGCGGCCACAGCGAAGCGAAGCCGAAGGTCGCCACGGTCACCGAGATCAGCGCGAACACGCCGACTGGCGCATAGCGCATCACCATGTGCGTCACTTTGAACATGGTTTCAGAGATAGAGCGGAACACCGTAACCAGCGGTTCGCGGTGGGTGGCGGGCAGCGAGGAGAGGCCGAGACCAAACAGCACCGAGAAGAAGATGATCGGCAGCATGTCGCCTTTCGCCATCGAGGCCACGATATTGGTCGGTACCAGCGAGAGGATCGTGCCCATCAGGCCATGCGCGTGGCTCTGCACTTCCGCCGTGGTGTTTTGATACTTTGAAATATCCACCGCCGCCAGCTGCGACATATCGATCCCGCTCCCCGGCTGGAAGACGTTGGCCAGGGTAATCCCCAGCACGATAGCCACCGTGGTGATCACTTCAAAATAGATAATGGTTTTCGCGCCGATACGGCCCAGCTGCTTCGCATCGCCCACGCCCGCAATACCGACCACCAGGGTCGAAATAACGATCGGTACGACGATCATTTTAATCAGATGGATAAAGATATCGCCCGCCGGGGTCAGCAGATTCGAGATCAGCCAATCACGGCTTTCGGCGTGGTAATGCAGGTAACTGCCCAGAAGTATGCCCAGCACCAGGGCCAGCAAAATTTGCCAGGCCAGGCTGACTTTTGTTTTTTTCTTCACTACAGACTTCCTCAATGAAAGGCACCATTCCAGGAGGTAATGGCGCCCACTGAAAGGGGTATGAATTGTGTTGCGTTGCTTTATAGGGTTATTTAACGCGCAATATCAGTATCATTTGCACGGCATGCTGCGCAAGTCTTTAAGAACAGCGGTTTACTCTGATTTTATGCATAAACCCGCTAATATCCCCACCTTATGTTGCATAAGTATTTGTTATAAAAAATATTTAATATATTCAATTTCTATAAATCCATTTCTGAAATTATTTCACCTCAAAGTTTCATTTGATTGCTTTTCATTCAATTTATTTATTGCGTGATCTGCCCCCCAAATAGCAAACAAAGCCGCCAAAGCCCCTACTATTAACGTTTATTTGACATATATTTAACAACCTACAGGAGAAAAAAAGCCATGAGCCAAATACATAAACACCCTATTCCCGCTACTATTGCGGAACGTTGCCTGATTAACCCGGAACAGTACCAGGCGCAGTATCAGCAGTCCGTCACCGACCCTGATGCCTTCTGGGGCGAGCAGGGCAAAATCCTTGACTGGATGAAACCCTACACGCGCGTGAAAAACACCTCATTCGCGCCGGGCAATATTTCGATTAAATGGTACGAAGACGGCACGCTGAACCTCGCCGCTAACTGCCTCGATCGCCATCTGGCGGAGCGCGGCGACCAGACGGCCATCGTCTGGGAGGGCGATGACGCCAGCCAGAGCAAAAACATCACTTATCGCGAGCTACACCGCGATGTCTGCCGCTTTGCCAACGTCCTGCTCGATCTCGGCATTAAAAAGGGCGATGTTGTCGCTATCTATATGCCGATGGTGCCGGAAGCGGCGGTGGCCATGCTGGCCTGCGCCCGCATCGGCGCTATCCATTCGGTGATTTTCGGCGGCTTCTCGCCGGAAGCGGTCGCCGGACGTATTATCGATTCAAACTCCCGCCTGGTGATCACCGCTGATGAAGGGCTGCGCGCCGGTCGCGCGATCCCGCTGAAGAAGAACGTCGATGACGCGCTGAAGAATCCGAACGTCAAAAGTATCGAAAATGTGGTGGTGCTCAAGCGTACCGGCGGCAAAATCGACTGGCAGGAAGGGCGCGACCTGTGGTGGAGCGATCTGATTGAGAAAGCCAGCGCGGAACACCAGCCTGAAGAGATGAACGCCGAAGATCCGCTGTTCATCCTGTATACCTCCGGTTCCACCGGTAAGCCAAAAGGCGTGCTGCACACCACCGGCGGCTACCTGGTCTATGCGGCCTCGACTTTTAAATACGTGTTCGACTACCATCCGGGCGACATCTACTGGTGTACCGCCGACGTCGGCTGGGTCACCGGTCACAGCTACCTGCTGTATGGCCCGCTGGCCTGCGGCGCGACGACGCTGATGTTCGAAGGCGTACCGAACTGGCCGACCCCGGCGCGCATGTGCCAGGTGGTGGATAAGCATCAGGTCAACATTCTTTATACCGCCCCTACGGCGATCCGCGCGCTGATGGCGGAAGGCGATAAGGCTATCGAAGGTACCGACCGCTCTTCCCTGCGCATACTCGGCTCCGTCGGCGAACCGATTAACCCGGAAGCCTGGGAGTGGTACTGGAAGAAAATCGGCAACGAGAAGTGCCCGGTAATGGATACCTGGTGGCAGACCGAAACCGGCGGCTTTATGATCACCCCGCTGCCCGGCGCCATCGAGCTAAAAGCCGGCTCCGCCACGCGTCCCTTCTTCGGCGTCCAGCCGGTGCTGGTAGATAATGAAGGCACGCCGCTGGAAGGTGCGACCGAGGGCAACCTGGCGATCGCGGACTCCTGGCCGGGTCAGGCGCGCACGCTTTTTGGCGACCACGAACGCTTCGAGCAGACCTATTTTTCCACTTTTAAAAATATGTACTTCAGCGGCGACGGCGCGCGCCGTGACGAAGATGGCTACTACTGGATCACCGGTCGCGTCGATGACGTGCTGAACGTTTCCGGCCACCGTCTGGGTACCGCCGAAATTGAATCGGCGCTAGTGTCGCATCCGAAAATCGCCGAAGCGGCGGTGGTCGGCATTCCGCATAACATTAAGGGCCAGGCCATCTATGCCTACGTGACCCTCAACCATGGCGAAGAACCGACGCCGGAGCTCTACGCCGAGGTACGCAACTGGGTACGTAAAGAGATCGGACCGCTGGCGACGCCGGACGTGCTGCACTGGACCGATTCCTTACCGAAAACCCGTTCGGGCAAAATTATGCGCCGTATTCTGCGCAAAATTGCCGCGGGCGATACCAGTAATCTCGGCGATACCTCAACGCTTGCCGATCCGGGCGTGGTGGAAAAACTGCTCGAAGAGAAGCAGGCCATCGCGATGCCATCGTAAACCAACCGATCCCCTACACCCTCTCCCCTTCGGGGGAGAGGACATAAATACATACTCCCGAAGGATTTCAGGTAGCAGGAATGCGGTAAACAGGCTGATTCCCGACAGTTAGCTGCCGGGCGGATGAGTGTTGCCGACGACCGGCGCGTGAATGACAAAAGGGAACCTCTGGAGACGCTACGATGAACGATCAGATTTGTCAGCGGATAGAAAATAGTGCGCATTTTAAGGAGCTTGTTGCAGCCCGGCAAAGGTTTGCCGCCATCCTGTCACTGATTATGCTGGTGATATATGTGGGCTTTATTCTGCTTATCGCCTTCGCCCCTGGCTGGCTGGGCACACCGCTGCATGCGGGCACCAGCGTCACCCGGGGTATTCCGATTGGTATCGGCGTGATCGTTATCTCTTTCGTATTAACCGGAATATACGTCTGGCGGGCAAATGGTGAATTTGATCGGCTGACGAAGAGCATTCTCAGCGAGGTTAAAGCATCATGAAGAAAGTCCTGACGGCGCTCGCCGCCACGCTCCCTTTTACCGCCAATGCCGCGGATGCTATCACCGGCGCGGTACAGCGCCAGCCGACCAACTGGCAGGCGATTATCATGTTCCTGATATTCGTCGCCCTGACGCTCTATATCACTTACTGGGCGTCAAAACGCGTACGTTCGCGCAGCGATTACTACACCGCGGGCGGCAATATCACCGGTTTCCAGAACGGGCTGGCGATTGCCGGCGACTTTATGTCAGCGGCCTCGTTCCTCGGCATTTCCGCGCTGGTTTACACCTCCGGCTACGACGGGCTAATCTACTCGCTCGGTTTCCTCGTCGGCTGGCCGATCATTTTATTCCTGATCGCCGAACGCCTGCGTAACCTCGGGCGCTATACGTTTGCGGACGTGGCGTCCTATCGTCTTAAACAGGGGCCGATTCGCACCCTCTCCGCCTGCGGTTCGCTGGTGGTGGTGGCGCTCTATCTGATCGCCCAGATGGTCGGCGCGGGTAAGCTTATCCAGCTGCTGTTCGGCCTCAACTACCACATTGCGGTCGTCCTGGTCGGCGTGCTGATGGTGCTCTACGTGCTCTTTGGCGGCATGCTCGCCACCACCTGGGTGCAGATTATCAAAGCGGTCCTGCTGCTTTTCGGCGCCAGCTTTATGGCCTTTATGGTGATGAAGCACGTCGGCTTCAGCTTCAATAATCTGTTCAGCGAAGCGATGGCGGTCCACCCGAAAGGCGCAGCGATTATGAGCCCAGGGGGACTGGTGAAAGACCCGATATCGGCGCTGTCGCTCGGCCTCGGGCTGATGTTCGGTACCGCGGGCCTGCCGCATATTCTGATGCGTTTCTTCACCGTAAGCGACGCTAAAGAAGCGCGTAAGAGCGTGTTTTACGCCACCGGTTTTATGGGTTACTTCTATATTCTGACCTTTATCATCGGCTTCGGCGCGATCATGCTGGTGGGGGCGAATCCAGCGTTCAAAGATGCGGCCGGTCAGCTTATTGGCGGCAACAACATGGCGGCGGTGCATCTGGCGGACGCGGTCGGCGGCAATCTGTTCCTCGGCTTTATCTCGGCCGTCGCCTTCGCTACCATTCTGGCGGTGGTGGCCGGTTTAACGCTGGCGGGCGCTTCGGCGGTCTCTCACGACCTGTACGCGAACGTGTTCCGTAAAGGCGCGACCGAACGTCAGGAGCTGAAGGTCTCGAAGATTACCGTGCTGATCCTTGGCGTAGTGGCGATTCTGCTGGGCATTCTGTTCGAGAATCAGAACATCGCCTTTATGGTCGGCCTGGCGTTCTCCATCGCCGCCAGCTGTAACTTCCCGATTATCCTCCTGTCGATGTACTGGTCGAAGCTGACCACCCGCGGAGCGATGATTGGCGGCTGGCTGGGTCTGCTGACCGCGGTGATACTGATGGTCCTCGGCCCAACAATCTGGGTACAGATCCTCGGTCACGAGAAGGCGATATTCCCGTATGAATATCCGGCACTGTTCTCTATCGCCGTTGCCTTCATCGGTATCTGGTTCTTCTCCGCCACCGATAATTCCGCGGAAGGATCGCGCGAGCGCGAGCTGTTCCGCGCCCAGTTTATCCGTTCGCAGACCGGGATTGGTATCGAGAAAGGTCAGGCGCATTAATCACACCGGTTCCCCGGCCCGATGGTCGGGGAACGCTTTACTCTAATTATAGCTAAAGGTTATCGTTCCGCTGGCATTGGCCGTTCCCGGTGTTATTTCAGAGCCGGTTTTATAATAGTTAGTCGAAAATACCAGCTGGTTCGATGCCGCAGCTCCACCGGTGTTAGCAGGATCGGCGAATATCGTATAACCAGCCTCTGCGCCGGGATTCGTCACCGTCGTTCTGTTGACGGCATCGAAGACCCTGTATGTAGAATTGTTTACGGATAGCGGCGCGCCGTTGATATTCAACTGCACCCCCACGCCGGTCGCGACATTGTCGCCTGGCGTTAACGCAATCACGGTATGATCAGGGTTATCACCTTCCGCTTCTGTCGCCGTAATACGCATCGTCACGTTGGTTCCTGGCTCGCAGCTCAGGGTAAGCGTTTGCTGAGCAAAACCGGCTTTAGCAGAGAGATTGAACGCGTTCGAGTTAACTGAGCCCATCGGAAAATTCAGCGCGGTTGTGCTCGCTGTACAGCCCATCGGCGTCAGCTGGATTTTTGTCGTACCGCTCACGTGCAGTTGGGAAATAACCATCAACTTATTGTCATCTCTAATCGAAACCGATGAGACGGGATCCTTCAATGTCAGGGCGCTATTGCTGGCTATCGCTCCGCCAGTAGCAACCAGCTGCAGCTGATATTTTGGCGTATAATTTGTGCTGGCCCAACTATCAAGAAATCCAGTTGGTTTTCCCAAATACATGTCTGCATCACCGATATAATGTTGGCTATAATCGGCATTAAAATCATCAGAATCGCCATTATATTCCCCGGTAATATTTAACCACACTTTTACCCGCAGACCGATACCTGGTACGTTAGTCGAATATATTCCATCGCTAACAGATGAGACGATATTCCCGGAAGACCATGCAAATTGAGCGTATATATTCCCTTGACAGTTAAGCACGCTGGTTTGCGAACGCGTTATTTGCCCTGAATCATAAAGAATCGTTCCTGCCGAGTAGCTTCCCGCATTAATCAATATTTTTTCAGGTAGATTCGTCATCGACACATCGCCATAATTAGTGCCCGTATCGCATGACCAGCCATAAATAGGGAAGCCTAACGCCAGTAGTAATAAAATAGTCTTAAACATATCTTTCCCTGCACGTTATGCATTATTTGTAAGACACATTAAATGTCGCGGCATAAATTACGCCCCCGGCAGTTATCTGGCCATAGGGGGTATACATTCTGGCAATCATGTCAAAAGTGTGACCGCCCTCGCCGTCACTGAATGTGTAGATATATTGATCACCTGGCCCCAGAGACTTTGAATCCTTGAGGCTAAATAGCTGTAAACCAACGCCTTTCGCTCCGCTACTATCGGTCTGGGCATTTTTATATATCATTGAATAAGTACTATCATACCCCGAGCCGCTGAAGGTAATAGTGACCGAGGCTGTACCTTGAGCGCAATTTTCAAACTGAAGATAAACAGGGACGTTTTCGCTATTAGCGCCCGCTTTTCCGGTCATATGTTGATAAGATACCGTACCTAAGTCGATATTTTCAGACGGTTTTATCGACACCTCACAGGAGGGTTCTTCTATCGTGCCGGTAACATTAAAATTCACGGTGCTATTGGCATCATAGGCCCAGGCCGCAGCGCTCACGAAGAGCTGAATAGTACAGCATAATACCAAAAGAGCGATATTCCTCGCCCGTGAAGCGTACTTCATTCCCGCCGTTAAAATAGGGTGTCTATTCATAGATTACTCATCGACAGTTCGCCTGATAAAAAATAATATCGTCGGTTGATTTATTGCCTGAAAAATCATAATTAAAACGGCATTGGGAATTCTGTTCATCGCCCCATTTCACCAACATGCGGCCTTTTTCTGGTAGACCCGTCAGATAAACCTGCCCGGCATCACCCACAATAGCGCTTCTGCTCTCTTTAGCATCCTGGCTTTCATCACTCAGTGAAACGATCGCGCCAAAAGGCACTTCTTTGTTACCAAAGCGCAGGGTCATCATTGCCTTATAGCCAATCCAGGTATCATATTTAACCTTGACGATAGCGTTACGCGTCGGTACCACCGTTCTGACGATGTTATCAATTTCCGCTCCTGAGACCTGCTGCTCATCAAGGGAGAGACTATTTTCGTGATAGGGCCGGACAAAAGGCACGACAGCGTATCCGGCGGAATCGGTCATGACGTTGGTCTGGCCGCGTACCGCCACATCGCTGACGCCGGGGGCTTCAATCAGCGCCACGCTCTCTCCAAGATAACGGGATAGCGTTATTCCACCGGAGTGCGCGAGCATCCCGCCGCGCAGCGAGTAATTATAGTGAGAGCTATAGCTGTCATAGCCATATCCGGCGGCCACCTCGCCTTTAGACCCCTGGTAGTTCAGGTTGACGTTGCCTGAGGTGCTCTTGTCGCTGGCGTTGTACCCTTCCTGCACATTCCAGTTCAGAGATCGGTCCGCAAAAGCCGCGCCGCTCAAACCAAGGCTGTGGGTAGTGTCCCCCATCCGGCTGCTGTTCATGTTGTAGTTGGCTGAGGTATTCGCGCCAAACGGTACGCTCACCGTGAGCGAGATAATATTATCGCTGGATGGCGAACTGTCGCTGTTCTGGCTGGAGCTTTGCACATTTCGGTTATAGGAGTAGTTGATGAAATATGACACCTGCCCAAGGGTATTGCTGTAACTGACACCCAGTGACTCCATACGTGAATCATCCCAGTAAGACTCGCTTACCAGCGACAGGGAGAGTGAACCAAAGCCTGAGAGAATCTGCGAGGCCGAGGCGTCAAAGCGATTTTTCGTCCGCCCGTTTGATGAACAACAGCTGCTATTAGCTGTGGCGTTATCGATGAAATTCTGCAAAGAGTAATAACCATGCGTTGAATAGCGATACCCTGCGACGGAAAAGTTGGTTCCCGTTAATGGAAAGTCTTTACTAAACCGCACGCGGTAAGACTGCCCCTCGCTGGAAGAGGTTTTATCCGCTTCCGGGTTTTCTTTTATCTCAGCCCAAGACTGGGAAGCATCAAATGAGAGCGCGCCGACAGAACCCAGATTAAACCCGGCCCCCAGCAGCGCATTGCTATATTTATCTTCCAGCTGCTGAAAACCACCGTACAGCGTGACGTTGCTCAATGCCCCCCAGGCGACGGTAGACTGCAGGAAATTGAATTCTTTTCCGCCTGAGCTTCCGGAGCGAGTTTTCCCGCTGCTGAAAGCATATTCTACCTGCCCCTCTCGCTGCAGAATCGCCAGCGAGGCAAAAGGCACAACAAAGCTCTGTTCACTACCATCAGATTCTTTCACCTTAACAAAGAGATCGCCCGCGCTCCCGGTGGGGTAAAGGTCGTTTATCTCGAATGCTCCAGGAGAGACCGTGGTTTTATAGATGCTGTATCCGTTCTGATAGACTGTAACGTCCGCCGTAGTACGGGCGATCCCTTTTATCACGGGAGCAAAACCATTCATGCTGTCCGGCAGCATCTCTTTATCAGAGTTCAACTGCAAACCGCTGAAGCTAATGCTGTCAAAGATGCCTGATGAAGTATAAGTCTGCCCTAATATCAGTTGGCCTTTCAGGGCGTGGATATCGCGAGAAATATAGCTATAGACGGAGTCCCACTGGTTGCCGTCCTCATTATGATTAAGGGTACTGTAATTACGTAAACGCCACGGCCCTACGTTCAGCCCCGGTTGCAAGCTGACAAACTGGCTGGATGTCGATTCACCACCGTGCCGCGGATCGGTTTTTTGCCCGGAAATGTTGTAATTTAGCAGCCCGGCAGTGATACCCTGCTGCCACAGGCTTTCCGGGACGTAACCCTGCGGACGGTGCCGCAGGGCGACCTGCGGTAATGTAAAATCGATTCGCTGGCGTGGAAGCAAGACCGAGGTCTCCCATCCCGGGATCGCAGACAATTTTGCGCATTCAGAGCCCGCCACCGTGAGCGCAGGGTAGTCTTCAACTTTAATCGACCAATCTTTTAGGTGCGCTACGCTGATACAAGGCTGAGCAGAAGCGCCATCACCTTCATTTTGCGGCTTAAAAACGATAGATTCAGAGGTAATAAATTTTTCGTTAATATAGACATCGAGGTTATATTTACCGGGAGGCACGCTTGCCTGGGAAATATAGGATAAATCTACGACTGATGCGCCGGTTTCATTGACTTCAAGTAAGTGGGGATTAAAATATTCCCCAGCGGAAGTCGATAACGGAAATGCGCCAAGACAGCAGAGGATGGCGACATAGCTGCTTTTCAATGAAAATGCATGATTCCATCTTACGTTATTGGATGATGGCGGTATATTTCGGCCCTGACATACCATAATCATTGATCACACTCCATGTGACTTCTCTTTTCCCAGACGAAGTTGCACTTGCTACCGGTATTTTTATTGTTGAATAAGGAGCGACAAACCACGCCTCAGGTAGCGCCTTGCCATTAATATAAATTGCGGAGAAATTCATATATAATGGAGAGTTATTTTTCACCTTGATTTCTCTTCCTTCACTGGACCACTGCAGTTTTTCAGAGAAATTTTCCGGAATCGCGTTTTTTAGGGCTGCGGGCCGATAAATAAGCTTAATCCGGGAATTAATTGCAAATTGCACCATGTTTTTGTCTGGTTCGTTGTCCATGGCCGGAATCCCTTTAACGTTGAGCCAAAACATAGATTCCCGATCTTCCGGTAGGGGTTTACCCGAGCGGAGAATGCGAACAAACCCCTGCTCGCCCGCTTTCAATCTGAACAGAGGGGGGGTAGTAATAAATGAATCTTTCGCAGGTGAGGTATCATCAACGATAGAGATCCAGGATTGCACTATATTTGTTACATTATCTTTATTTTGAACAGATACCGTCGTGGTCTTTTTTGTTCCATCGAAAATAACTCGCGTACCGCCAACGACCACGCTCGCCTGCGATACTGAAATGCAGAAAAAAAATAAGACAAAGCATAATAATCTGTTCATAACCGTGTCCAAACAGGGAAAGCAGTTGCTTTCCCTTTATGTATTTATCACTTAATCAATAATAGGTGACGTTATAAGTTACTGTTGTACTTACCGGACCTTTAGTTGGGTCGGCGGCGCCAGACTTAGCCATTTTTACGGTAAACGGAACGGTGGCTTCGCCAGTGGAAATATCCACATCAGAACCTTCGGTATTGTTCTTCTGTAAATTTCCGGCGTTATCAAAAATAGCGACAGCAACATTGGTAGCTGGAGACACTGAAGCCTGGTTTTTAAAATAATCACTATTGTAAGAATCTGCTTCACCACCAAAGGTAATTTTGGCTTTAGTCAGTGCACCAGCATCCGTAGGGCAGCCGGTCAAAGTGAAAGAGAAACTCTTTGCTGCGCTATAGGTGTTAGCTTTTAAATCTGCTACCGAAACAGTGCCCATTTCAATAGCTGTAACGCCATTATCGATAGTAGCGGTACAAGTCGTATCGGCAACGGTTCCGGTGAACTTTATGGTGTTATCCGCATGAGACATTGCAACCAGAGAGCATCCTGCAGATAAGGCCAGGATTTTAGCTAACGTTTTCACATTGGTTTTCATTTGTATTCCCCTATTTATCCAGATGAACAATCAATCCATCAATTGTTTATGGGCATATATTAGCGAATGAGATTGGATACCAACTTAACTACCGTCGGTATATTTTAGGGGAATGAATCGCTTGCATTATATTCACTAAAATACAAGAGCTTTACTTC
Source organism: Klebsiella grimontii (assembly GCF_900200035.1). Classification (GTDB taxonomy): domain Bacteria; phylum Pseudomonadota; class Gammaproteobacteria; order Enterobacterales; family Enterobacteriaceae; genus Klebsiella; species Klebsiella grimontii. The sequence goes on along the minus strand of NZ_FZTC01000009.1, from coordinate 88,878 downwards.
CACATGAATCCATTCATTAATAAAAGCTCACAGCCCAAATATAACTCAACGCAGGGAAATCCTCAAGAATGAGATAAGGTGTCCTTCAGGATCATAAATAGTTCACATTAATAACCATTAAATATAATTTAAAAATAATCAAATAAAATCAGGTGATTATAAATCTCACATATTCACATAAAAAATATCACAATTAATATAAATTCAAATAACAAATAAATGCCTTCAAAAATGACACATTTAGTTACAAATAAAACGTAAAGTCATTAAGAATATTCGTGAACACATTTAAGAATAAAACACCAGCGCATCCAAATGCTATCATCCACGCAACTGATTGAATTATTACCGCTAAAAGAAAAATAACGCATAGTGCTAAACTTCGTCATTAGAAGCATTCAAAAAATCACCCCTCATCAGGCTCATCTGCCAAAAAGAGCTCAATGATGTCAGAACAGCGCCCAGCGTACCAACGGCGCCGCCAGCACCATGACTACCCCGGAAAGCATCATCACCAGGCTGGCGATGACACCCTCCTGCGGCCCCAGTTCATAAGAACGCGCGGTACCAGCGCCGTGCGATGCCGCGCCAAACCCTGCCCCTTTGGCCATCCCCTCGCGGATAGAAAGACGCAGAAACAGCACATCGCCCACCGCCATGCCAAATACCCCGGTAACCACGACAAACAGAGCGACTAAATCAGGCTGGCCGCCCAGCGGTTTGGCTGCCGCCAGCGCGAAGGGCGTGGTAACCGAACGTACCGCCAGGCTGCGCTGGATCTCATCGGGCAAGGTAAACAGTCGCGCCAGCCACACCGAACTGGTGACCGCGACAACCGATGCGGTCGTCACTCCGGCAGTCAGCGACATCCAGTGGCGCTTAATGATCGCCAGATTGTCATACACCGGTACGGCAAAAGCGATCGTCGCCGGCCCCAGAAGCCACAGCAGCCAGTGGGCCTCTCCCATATAGCATTGATAAGAGATATGACCGAAAATCAGCAATATGACCAGCAGAATCGGGGTAAAAACTAGCGGCATCAAGGGCAGTTTATGGAAGCGACGATAAAGCCGCTTGTTGGAAAAATAGAGGCCTAGCGTGACCAGAAGACACAGGACGCTTAGCTGAAAATCACTCATGTTTCATCCTACTCACTTCATAGCGATATACTTTATCAACCACCCACGCCGTTGCGCCCAGCACCATCATGGTACTTAAGCCAATCACCAGAAAGATGCGCCAGCCATCAACCATCAGCAACTGCGCGTAGTTAACGACCGCCACCACCGCCGGCACGAAAAACAGCAGCATCTCCGCCAACAGCCAGCGGGCGCCGGCCCGTACCCAGTTTAGGGGGATAATGCGGCAAACAATCAGCGCCAGCAGCATCAGCATGCCGACCAGATTCGCCGGAAGCGGCAGATGCAGCCAGTTAACTAAATATTCAGCGCAGACAAACACTCCGGCGTAGATCAGGACCTGAACCGGTACCTGCAGGCGTTGCATAATACAAGGCGTCACGCGAGCCAGCGCAAAGGCCATGAGCGGCATTCCATAAAAAGAAGACAGGCGGGTAGTATAGAGAGCCGCCAGCCCCGGCAGAAATGAATTAAAATCATCACAGGTATAGTCTCAGGGAATAATTATGGATATTCGAACGCTGCGCTATTTTGTCGAGGTCGTTCGCCAGCAAAGCTTTACCCGCGCGGCGGAAAAACTATTCGTCACGCAACCCACCATCAGCAAAATGCTAAAAAATCTGGAAGATGAGCTGAGCTGCACCCTGCTGATCCGCGACGGGCGCAGGCTGCTGCTGACCGATACCGGAAGGGTGGTTTTCGAGCGCGGGCAGGCTATTCTTGGCGAATTTCATCAGCTGGAGTCGGAGCTAAGCGATATAAATCATCTGCATAAAGGCGTGCTGCGCCTCGGCATCCCACCGATGGTCGGGATGCTGATGGCTGAACCAATTAGCCGCTTTCGCCAGCGCTATGCGGGCGTCGAACTGAAAATCGCCGAATTTGGCGGGCTGACCGTGCAGCAAGCGGTAAGCAACGGCGAGCTGGATTTAGCCATGACGGCGCTCCCGGTTGACGAGGCCAGCGGCCTGACCACGCTATCTCTGTTCAGCCATCCGCTCTGCGTGCTGACGCCGAGGACGGCGCAGTGGGAAAGCATTGCGTCATTGTCGCCAGAAGCGCTCGCCGCGTATCCGCTGGTGATTTACAACGAGGATTTCGCCCTCAGCCAGCAGCTGATGCGGCTATTTGCTCAACATGACGTCAAGCCGAGCATCGCCGTGCGCAGCGGACAGTGGGATTTTCTGGCCGCCATGGTGCAGACAGGGATTGGCGTTGCGATTTTGCCGGAACCGATTTGCCAGCGTCTCGACCCGCGGAGCTTTTGCTGGATCCCATTACAGAGCGAGCTGCGCTGGGAGCTGGGAATGATTTGGCGGGAAGGCGTGTATATGTCGCACAGCGCGCGGGCGTGGCTGGAATGTAGTAAGGCATTTTGGTTGAGCGACGATATCGCTGGATAGATCTTGTGGGAAGCATACCTTTCGCCAAAAGCTCGGCAGGTATGCTGCGCTAGCCTGCCTTTATCCGATTCGAATAACGGGTTTAATGGTTTTCCCACACTCGCTATCGTGAGCAGCCTGGTTAATCTCCTCGAAGGGATAAAAACGTATCAGCTTATCAATGGGGAAACGCCCTTGCACATACAGCTCTACCAGCTGCGGGATAAATATATCCGGGATGCTGTCGCCCTCAACGATGCCGCGCAATACCTTGCAGTTTTGCATCACATCATTCATATCCAGCGCGAACGTGGTCCCGGTTTTTGAGGCGCCGACAATACCGCACATACCACGTGGGCGTAGCGCCTCAACGGCGGCGCGGACAATCTCAGGCCGCCCGGTAGACTCCAGGCTAAAGTCAACGCCATCGCCAGTGATATGCCGGATAGCTTCAACGGGATCTTCTTTCTTACTGTTAATCACATGCGTTGCACCCAGCTCACGCGCTAATGCCAGGCGCTCCTCAACCACGTCAATGACGATGATAGTTGTTGCCCCGGCGACGTAGGCAGCCATGACGCCGCTTAATCCCACCGTTCCGCCGCCAAAGGCGGCAAAAGAGCTTCCGGCTGCTACTTTTAATGCATTCAACACCGCTCCGGCGCCGGTCTGGATACCGCAACCCAACGGCCCAAGCAGCTCCAGCGGCGCATCCGGGCGAACCTTAACAAGATTACGCTGATCGACCACGGAGAACGCGGCGAAAGATGACTGGCCGAAAAAGCGATCGTGCAGCGTTTGGTTGCCATGGTGGCATAGCGCATGGCTGCCATCACTACGCTGGCCGGAAAAATTCAGGGCATTAAAGTTTTGACAACTGGCCGGCACGCCCTCAAGACAAGGACGGCAAGCGCCGCAGGATAAAAATGTCAGTACGACATGATCGCCGGGGACCACTTTTTGTACTTCCGCCCCGACGGCCTCCACCACTCCTGCCCCTTCATGGCCCAGCACGATAGGCTGCGGGATCGGATAGAGCCGATCGCGGGCAACCATATCGGTATGGCACATCCCCGTCGCCACGATACGAACAACGACCTCATGAGGCTGAAGCGAATTTAACTGGACGGTTTCCAGTTCAAAAGGGCCGCCCGGCTGACGGACAACGGCAGCCTTAAACGATCCCGGTAAAGCGCAATGCTCGGTCATACAATCTCCTTAATTAACCTTCCCCAAAGCCAGAAGAGAACGCGTCGTCATCTCTGGCATACCACCGCCAGCAACAAGGCGGCGGCCGCCAGTCAGGTATTATTTCCCGAGAATGACGTCAACCAGCACCGAACGCTTCTGAGTACGAATAATATTGACGGCTTCCTCCAGGGTATCGAGTAAGTCCTCAGCGCGATCTACCTTCATCGCGGCCGCGCGGCTTGATGCAGCGATAGCTGCCAGATCGGGCGATAACGTAAATGATGTCGCCGGAACCTTATCCATTTTCGCCGCATAGCCGTCCGGATATAGCGCCAGCGTTCCACCGGCCACCGCGCCCCATCCAGCGTTATTGCCAACGACAACCAGCACGGGAAGCTTCATTACCTCGGCAATGTGATGGCATACCGCGGGATTGGAAAACAGATAAGAACCATCGCCAACGGCGGCGATCACTAATTCATCGCGATTGGCTAGCTGTAATCCCAGGGCGATAGGGAATGCTTCACCCAGTCCGCCGGAGAGTGCTTCCTGATAATAGCTTTCCGGCTGAATGAAGTTGGCGAACTGCGGTAATGTGGTTAATTCAGATGTGATTTTACCGTTGTATTTATTAGCCAGCGCTCCCAGACAATAGCTTAACCATGGCTTGCCGATAGGCCCTGCGTTTGCGGAATCAACAACGTTATCTCTTGTGGTTCTTTCTTTTTTATTATGCGCAGCGACATGGGAATAGCGCTCCTCGACGCTCGCGCTTTTCTCCTCCAGATAAGGTTTTAATGCATTATCCAGTAATTTGAATATCGTATCCGTTTCACCAGCCAGGTTAACATCAGATTGATACCCGCGAACCGGGTAGCGTGAGAAGAGCGGGTCGGGACCAATTTGAATAACCTTGCAGTCCGGATTAACGTTCATACTCTCAATCATCCAGGGCGCCTGCGAGTCAATGACGATGACCACATCCGCTTTTGACAACCAGTAAGCTGGCTCATTGCCGGCATACATCGGATGGGCAGCGGAAATGGTCACCTCGGTCCCCCAATATTCCACCACCGGAATCGCCCACTGTTCGACGAAGGTGCTAATCAGGTCGAAGGCTTGCCGGGTCCTTGCGCCTCTTTGCGAGAAGATAACCGGGTGCCTGGCGTTGGCAATCAGCGTGGCAGCCATTGACAGCGAGTCCGGAGCCGGGGAAAAACTTATCGGCTGCTGGGAGGGGCGGCAGTTCAGGGCGGCCGAGTCGGTGGCAAAAGTTTCGCACAAAGGCTCGCGTGGCAAGCTTAAATAAACCGGTCCTTTGGGCAAAGAGTTCGCAATCGCCCAGGCGCGATCGACATGTTCCCCGGCCTGATCGGCATAACGCAATTCAAAATCCCATTTAACCGATTCACGAACCAGCGCGGCCTGATCGCGCATTTCCTGGCCATAGCCGATAGGCGTATTCCGACAGCCGAAATGAGAATGTTCACTGATGGGCGTGCGCCCGCCAAAAATGATTACCGGTATATTACTATTGGCAAGATTAATAATCCCGCATGCGGCATTAGCCAACCCGACATTCGTATGCACCATCACAGCTTGCACTTTACCGGTTGCCAGATAGTATCCATGGGCCATGCCAATCGCGGCGTTTTCATGCGGGCAAACAACAAATTCAGGAACCAAACACCCTTCGCTTTTTAAGCGAGAGTAGGCCTCAACCATCGGCGGATAATCCGTTCCTGAATTGATAAAGATGAATTCAACGCCAAGCGCCTGCAAACGATATAATATCATTTCCGCGGCAGATATATTAATTAATTGCATATTCTCACCTGATTATTCTATCTGCATAATTAAAAGGTTAACAGGATGAATCCACCCATGGTCAGGATCGAGGCAATAATACTCAACGCCATGGTCGAGGCCATTTCTTGTTCACCCGTTTTATATTGCATTGCAATAATGATAGCAATCGATCCCACTGGAATAGCCATCGTCAATACGACTTCTTTAATTTGCTCCATTGAGAAACCGAGGCCGACCAGCGCGAAATAACACAGTCCGGGAACGATAATATTTCTGGCTATAACGGTAATAATAGTAGGCAGCGTAATCACTACACTACGCGCATAGAGCACAATACCCGCCGAGAACAGCGCCAGTCCCCCGGTTGCTTTACCCAATAATCCTAACGGCATGGCCACGGTCTCGGGAATATGGATATCCATTATCACGAGAATAAGAGCCAGAACCGGCGACCAGACTACCGGCTGTTTAATAGCATTAATCACGCTAGAGATAAACGATGTATTATTTTTGTCGCCGGAAGCATACGACATTAATATCATAACCAGCGGAAGTTGAAAAACGTTTTGCGTAATGCTTGATACCGTAATCAGCGATGCGCTTACCGTGCCAAATAAAAAAGCCAGCACCGATGTCCCAATAAAAGGAACGGCAGGAGAACCAATCGCCAGCGCCTGCAGCGTGCTTAAAGAGAGATCCCGCCTGCAGATATAACGCGCAACAAGCAATGGAATTAAAAAACTTACAATTAGCGCAACGATAATCGCGGCGGCAACGGGCCCCATATTCATAACAATACTACGCGGGGTCATCACCATATTACTAAAAATACTAAGGGGGAGAGCATAGAGCATGACGAGTTTATTTATCGCGCCAGCCTGCTCCCACGCAAAATCTTTTCGCTTACCGCTGATGTAACCAAGCAAAACGGTTACTATTACAGGTAAGATGGCACCAAGAATTAAGAGAATACTGTTATTTGTCATAGTGTCATTTCTCTTCAGAACCGATTTTCAGGTATATGTGATTTAAAACCGAACAGATTAAAACTCTTACTAAGGACTCCTTCCCGCTATCGCCATGATACTTCTCTCGCAGGCACACATTGTATTCTTACGCGTCAGGCATGAATATAAGATTACAATGAGCAATTAATTAGTTTAATGAATAATTACCCATCACTTTCAGGAAAATTTATTTTCTTGATGCTGTCTACATAATTTCCATTGATAGTAATATAGAATAAAATTGATATACAATGCGAAAACGTACCGTTTAATGAGTATTTGACATGTCTATAAAAATGAAGCAAATACAGGCATTTATCATGGTATCCTCAGAGGGTAACCTCACTCTTGCGGCAAGCAAACTTGGAATAACGCAATCTGGCCTGAGCCGACTGTTATCCGGCCTTGAGTCAGATTTGAATGCCACGCTATTTGAACGGCATAAGCATGGGGTCTCACTGAGCGAGCTGGGCACGGCCTTTTTACCTCATGCCATTACCTTAATGAACACCGAGCGAAAAGCGCGCCAGGAACTGGATCTTATTAATGGTTCAGGGAAAGGAATAGTCAGAGCTGGCTGCGTATCCAGTTTTCTATCCAGCCATTTTATCGAGAAAGTAAACAACTTCCATCAGGCCTTTCCTGATATTTATATTAAGATCCAGGATCGCATAGATTCAGAGCTTTTTAAATCATTATTAACTCATGGCATCGATATCGCCATATGCGGCCCGTTGCCGCATAATGATAAAATCATCGAGCGTGGAAAAATAAACTTCACGGATAGCATACAGATTATTTCGCGTAGCAACCATCCGTTACAGGGCAAAAAAAACTTGAAATTACAGGACACTGAAGAATATTCGTGGATTATGCCGCCAAATGATAGCACCCCTATGCAGATATTAACCGAAGTCTATCATGATAATAACATGACGCCGCCAAAACCGATTATCGAATGCTCTTCATCATCCGCGATAAAATCCCTCATATGCAACAGTGATTTATTAACCTCGATGCCAGCCCCGATATATCACCTCGAACTTACCGCCGGCCTAATTAAACCGCTAGCAATTGAAAATACCATTTTCATAAGAGATTTCTTTATTTATACTCATTTTGGCATTCTTTCTGAAACCTCTAAAAAATTCATCCAGTTTCTAAAAAGATAACGCCTTTATTTTATTCACTACTCTGCAATTACGCAGATCTTCTAATCTGCCAGGCACTCCCTTTCTTCGCACAGGCAAATAAAATCCGTGATGATAGCGTACATAATGTTGCGGGTTCATCGGCTAGCGCATCGTGAAATCCCGGTTCCCCGAGCGGCGAAGGCCATCGGGGAACCGGGAAAAGTTTAGCGATCTTCGATTAACAGGGCTTCCAGCAGGTCGAGGTCGTGCAGCAGCTTCTGCAGCGTCTCGTTACTGATCTGCCGGGTAGCGCGCAGGTGGTACAGCTCCCCGCGTTCTGAGCGCAGCGCCGCCAGACGGAACCGGCGTTCGAGGCTCTCTTCCAGCATCGAGGTTTCAACATCGTTGCGCCCATCGGCGCGACGACGCAGGTTACCAATGACCCTGGAACTGACCTCGGTCAGCAGCTGATTATCGATATTCTCTTTGGTATCCGCAGCCAGGCGCTCTTCCATTTTCTGAATCGCGACAATCGCCACATCCGCGGTTGCCGCCCGCGCCAGACGCTCCTCTTTGCGCTGCTGGACATGATCGCTCGACTCGATATGCCGCAGCAGAATCGGCAGCACAATCACGCCGACGAACAGCGAGAACAGAATCACCCCGGCAGCGAGGAACACCAGCTCATAGCGCGCCGGGAAGACGTTGCCGTCCGGCAGCAGCAGGGGAATCGACAGCACGCCGGCAAGGGTAATCGCCCCGCGGACGCCGGCGACGGAGGAGATCAGCAGCTCGCGCGTGGTCCAGGAGCCGAACTCCATCGGTTTCTTTTTCAGGAAACGCTGGCTGAGTTTGCGCATCGTCCACAGCCAGCCAAAACGCACCAGCATCAGGGCGGCATAAATCAGGATGATATCGGTAAACAGCATCCAGGTTTCGACGTTGGGATCCGCTTCCGCGGCCACCAGCGAAGTGGAGAGAATATCCGGCAGCTGCAGGCCCAACAGCAGGAAGACCATGCCGTTAAACACGAACTCCAGCATCGCCCAGGTGCTGTTGGCGCGCAGGCGCATCGCCAGCGGCGCGCTGCGCATCACCCCGGAACGCGTGATGGTCATCCCCGCCGCGACCGCCGCCAGGATTCCGGAAAAGCCGATATGCTCGGCGATCAGGTAAGAAGCGAACGGCAGCAGGAACAGCAGCACAATTTGCGTCGCCGGTTCATCGCCGCCCCAGCGGCTGAGGAAGCGCATCGAGCGCCCGTACAGCCAGCTGACCACGAAGCCCGCGAGAATACCGCCGACAGCCACCTTGAAAAACTCCACCGTCGCGCCGCCGACGGTAAAGACCATCGTGCCCATCGCCACCGCAACGGCAAACTTCAAGGAGACCAGGCCGGAGGCATCGTTCATCAGCGCCTCGCCCTGCAAAATCCCCATAATTTTTTTCGGGATGCGCCCTTCGCCGACAATCCCGGACAGCGCCACGGCATCCGTTGGCGACAGTACCGCCGCCAGAGCAAAAGCCGGAATCAGCGGAATACCCGGAACGATCCAGTAGATGAGGTAGCCAATACCGACCACCGTCACCACCACCAGCGCTAGCGCCAGACCGAAAATTTCTCGCCCATGCTCAATGAACTCGCGGGTCGGCGTCTTCCAGCCGTCGGCAAAAAGCAGCGGCGGAATGAACAGAACCAGAAAGAGTTCAGGGTCGAATTCGACATGCAATCCGAAGGTAGGCCAGGCCAACAGCGCGCCGATGCCGATTTGGATTAAGGGGAGTGGAACCTGAAAGGGCAGTACGCGTGTAACCACCCCGGAGAGAGAGACCACGAGGGTCATGATGAGTATGGTAAAGAATATTTCCATGTGTTCCCTGTTTGCTGCGTTTCTTTTTTTACATCTGAGGCGTCATGTCTCGGCATAATACGCTACTCAGATTAACGCAAAAGGAAACAGGATGTGGCTTAAAAATTAAGCGGGCGGCCAAAGCCGCCCGTTGTTAGCAGGAAAAGTTAAATCGCCCAACCGCCGGCGTAGAAGATAACCAACGCCGCGGCGATGATCACCGTACCCAGGTTTAGCTTACGCCATTCGCCGGACACCAGGCGTCCAATCACCAGCGCCGCAAAGCCGATCATGATACCGGTCACGATGTTGCAGGTCAGCACGATAAAGACCGCGGTAATCAGGCCCGCCATCGCGTCGACGAAGTCGTTGAAATCGATTTTCGCCACATTGCTCAGCATCAGCAGGCCGACGTACATCAGCGCCGGAGCGGTGGCATATGCCGGAACCAGATAGGAGAGCGGCGAGAGGAACAGGATCAGCAGGAACAGCACGCCAACGGTCACTGCCGTCAGGCCGGTTTTGCCGCCCGCCGCCGTACCGGCAGCCGATTCGATATACACCGCCGCCGGCGCCGCGCCCACCAGGCCGGAGAAAACGCTGCTCAGGGAGTCGGTGGTCAGCGCTTTGCCGCCGTTAATAATTTGCCCGTCTTTATCCAGCAGGTTCGCCTGACCGGCCACCGCGCGGATAGTACCGGTGGCGTCAAACACCGCGGTCATCACCAGCGCAAGCACGCTTGGCAGCACGACCGGGTTCAGCGCGCCCACGATATCCAGGCTACCGATCAGCGAGTTGCCTTTATCGTCGCTCAGCGACGGCATGGCGAAAATCCCGGTGAAGTGGACGTTAGGATCGAAGATCAGGCCGATAATCGAGACGCCGATAATCGTCAGCAGGATACCGCCCGGTACTTTCAGTTTTTCAAGGCCGATAATCACCGCCAGCCCGATCAGCGACATAATCACCGGGAAGCTGTCAAAATGACCCAGCGCCACCGGCAGACCATCCAGCGGGTTTTTGATAACCAGGCCCACGCCGTTGGCGGCAATCAGCAGCAGGAACAGGCCGATACCAATCCCGGTGCCGTGCGCCACGCCCTGCGGCAGGTTACGCAGGATCCAGCTACGAATACCGGTTGCGGAAATCACCGTAAACAGCACGCCCATCAGAAAGACCGCGCCCAGCGCGACCGGAATGCTGATCTGCTGACCCAGCACCAGGCTGAAGGCGGTAAACGCGGTCAGCGAGATGGCGCAGCCAATCGCCAGCGGCAGGTTCGCCCACAGGCCCATCACCAGCGAGCCGACGCCGGCAACCAGACAGGTGGAGACAAATACCGCTGCCGGCGGGAAACCCGCTTTACCGAGCATACCCGGCACCACAATGACGGAATAGACCATCGCCAGAAAGGTGGTAAGACCGGCAACGATTTCCTGACGCACGGTGCTGCCGCGAGCAGAAATTTTAAACCAGGCGTCCAATGAACCGCCGGTACGCGCAGAAGGCGTAGACATAGAAAACTTCCCCTGAGAATTTTTATCGTTCGTCTGGATGCGTGGTGGACCATCCACTGCCAGTTAAACGCGATCTCCTTGTGCTACATCGCAGCGCCAGGGGCTGTGAAAAGCAAACGTTTAACTCCGCGCATCCAATACGGTGTGAAGAATGACTTTGCTCCCCCCTGTTAGCAGAGGAAATGATGAGCAAAATAAAAAGGCAAACGATTATCCAGCCTTTAGACGGGCCTTTTCAACTGAAGTTTGTCGTATTTCGCTAAATTTCGCTTATGACGTTCAGGAAATAACCAGCCGATGCGCAAACGTTATCGTCCATGCGCAATCCGGTAACATTTTTGTATTGCGCTGATAGCAATTTTCGTCGGTCATCGGCTTTAGTAATAGTTTACTCGCCGGGTAAGGTAAACGGCCCCCCGCGCTCAATCGCCTTCTGCCAGGCCGGGCGCTGCTCTACGCGCTGAACCCACTGCGTCAGATGCGGTAAATCATCCACGCCGCCGCGCGCCAGCAGCGCCATCGCCGGAAAGCTCATCTGAATATCGGCCATACTTAGCTCCGCGCCGGCAAACCAGCGCTGGCGGGAAAGGTGCGCCTCAATAAAGCGGGCATGGGTTTCCAGCTGACGGTTAAGCCACGCCTTTTGCACCCCTTTGCCCAACGCATTGCCCAACGTGCGCATGCCAAACGGCACCGGGGGTTTACCCAGGCTGGCAAATACCAGCTTCATCAGCAGCAGGGGCATTAGCGAACCCTCGGCGTAGTGCAGCCAAAAACGATATTGCAGCTTATCTTCCACCGACTCGGGCTTTAAGCGCCGGGCGCTATCATAGGTTTCCTGTAAATACTCCAGAATGGCGCCGGATTCCGCCAGAATATGGCCGTTATCCTCGACAACCGGCGATTTGCCCAGCGGATGAACGCTTTTTAATTCCGCCGGGGCGAGCATATCCTTTCCCCGCTGATAAGAGACAACCTGATAAGGCAGCTGCAGCTCTTCCAGCGCCCATAATACGCGCTGCGATCGTGACTGATTGAGATGATGTACCGTTAACATGGGCCTCTCCCGCTGTTTGTTCAAATTAACTATAGGAACAGGCGGCGAATGACGGGAATTTTTCGGCAAACGGAAGAGGCAAATTCAGAGAAAAGAGCCACACTTAAAGTGTCGGCGCAAACCGGAACCTCCATCAAAGATTGCGCAATACTGAGGTGAGCCGACGTCGGGGGAAACCCTCCTGCGTACCAGCGGGATAGAGCGAAAGACCAAGACCGGAAAACAACTAAAGCGCCCTGTTGTGGCGCTTTAGTTTTTTTAGTCATCTTCCAACAATCGCGCGCCGGTCCCCTCTTCGCCCAGCTTATCGCCCGGGTTGCGTAACGGACAGTCGCGGCGCGACAGACAGCCGCAGCCGATGCAGCCGTCGAGCTGATCGCGCAGCGCGGTCAGGGTATGGATGCGCCGGTCCAGCTCTTCCCGCCACTGGGACGACAGCATCTTCCACTCTTTAGCGCTGAGGTTATGCCCTTCCGGCAGTACGCCGAACGCGTCGCCGATGGTTGCCAGCGGGATACCAATACGTTGCGCAATCTTAATGATCGCCACCGCGCGCAAGACGTCGCGCCGGTAGCGCCGCTGATTGCCCGCGTTGCGCTGGCTGTGGATCAGCCCTTTGCTTTCATAAAAGTGCAGCGCGGAGACGGCCACGCCGGTTCGTTTTGCCACTTCGCCGGGCGTCAGCAGCATTTTGATGCGGGGTGATTTCTTTTCCATAAAGCGCTTTACCTCAAGTTAACTTGAGGAATTATACTCGCCCGCAGACAAAACGACGAATCGAGAATTGAGAGAGGCCGCTTTATGTCCCATCAGGATATTATCCAAACGCTTATTGAATGGATTGATGAACATATCGATCAACCACTTAACATTGATATAGTCGCCAGAAAATCGGGATACTCGAAATGGTATCTACAGCGGATGTTCCGTGCCGTGATGCATCAAACGCTGGGAGATTACATTCGCCAGCGCCGCCTGCTGCTCGCCGCGGAAGCGCTAAGAACCACCCAACGCCCTATTTTTGATATCGCGATGGATCTCGGCTACGTGTCGCAGCAGACCTTCTCGCGGGTGTTCCGCCGCGAATTTGACCGTACGCCTACCGCCTATCGCCATCAAATTTCTGCCTGATAAGGCTGCTGATAAGGGCAGAGGCTGATGCGGTCATTCGCCAGCCACTGCATGAACTCCTGCGGCGGCATCGCTTTCGCAAAGTGCCATCCCTGGCAGTATTGCACGCCGCGCTTTTGGAGCCATGCGACCTGCTCTGCCGTTTCGACGCCTTCAGCCACGATTTTTAAGCGCAGGCTGTTCGCCATCTGGATAATATGCTCGGCAATCATGTGGCTGGTGGTGTTGCTCGTCAGCATGTCGACAAAAGATTTATCAATCTTAAGGACATCGACGTTGAGCGCATGGAGGTTGTTCAGGTTGGAGTACCCGGTACCGAAATCATCAATAGCGATTTCATATCCCGCCTCGCGGAACGCCTGAATCACCGGCGTCGTTTTCGCCACGTCGATAAACCCGCGTTCGGTCACTTCAATTTTAATTTGCTCCGCCTTGACCGCGTAGCGGCGGATCTTCTCGTTGATGTTCTCAATCAGGCGCGCAGAATGGAAATCGGAAGCGGAAAGGTTAATCGCCACGTACAGATGCGGCTGCCGTGCCAGAAACTCGCCAAGATCGGCAAAAACCTCTTCTATCACATAGTCGGTGACCTGCGCGATCATCCCTTCGTTTTCCGCCAGCGGAATAAACTCCGCCGGGCTCATCACCGGGCCATCAAAACCCGGCCAGCGCAATAATGCTTCGGTACCGACGCAGCGGTGATTTTTAATATCGATAACCGGCTGATAGTGCAGGCACAGCTGGCGACGGCTCAACGCCCGCTGCAGCATCTTACGCGGAGAGTGGTACTGCTGCCGGGTGCGCGACCACACCAGTAAAAGCAATACGCTGCAAATCAGCCCCAGCGGTAACGTCAACGTGACCTGGTTATAAAAATTCTGATAATAGCTGACGCGCGAGGTCGACATAATGACGGCTATCGGGCGAACGCTGGAATGGGCGATGGTATAAACGCGGCCATCCTGATGAAATAAAGCCTCTTCAGCGCGAATCAGACGATGCAGCTCAGCGGGGTCGGCATTCTTGCTGACGGAAAAAAACTGCCGGGTTTTGGTGTCAAAAACGCCCCAGGCGAGGTTGCGGTCGCTGGTTATCAACGCGCTGTATGAGAGCGGATTCACCACCACCACATAGTTGCCGCGCTGCATATAGTTCATCGCGTAGTCTGGGTAGAAAGGCGTTTCGCGGTAGTAGTAAATCGCGATATCCGGCTTTTTGGTATAGGTTGCGGCCGGAATTCGCCACCCCGTCGGGCGGCGTACCGTGGTGGAGCAGAAAAAATGGGTGCCGTTGGCGTAGATTAAATCGTCGATATAGAGCAGGCCGCGAACAATCCCGAGCAGATATTGCTGATGCTGCGGCGAACATATCTCTCCCTGATACAAACGGGCTTTATCCCGCGCTTCGTCGGCCTCACGAATCACCAACTCCGTTTTTTGCAGCGCCAGCCGAGAAAACAACCGCAGCTGATCGCCGGTTTCCGCTTTGGCGCGTATCTGCGCAAACCACAACGCCAGCAGCACCGGTAGCAGAATGACTAACACGATACCAAATATTCTCAACGCCTTACGTGGCGCGCTATGATTCATTTCCGCTTCTTATCCATGCGATACGCCTTAATCAAGGTGAGCTACCCCGATGACTCTGCTTACTTTGATATAAATCAGGGCATCTCAGCAACCCATGCTTTGACGTAAAAACCTCATGACGATGAATTATGAATAATACTGGCTTATAGAAGTCTGGAGAAACATTCTCAACAGAATGAGATTAGCTCCACTATGTTATTCGGTTTATCCGTATAATTAGCCGGAATAAGTAACAAAATCCGTAGAACATAAACCTATATAAAAAAGAAAAGTCGCCGGGAATCCCTTATAATCGGCCTTCACGCTGAAAGAAGAATCCTACCCCTCCCTATTAACCATGCTATTTGAATGGTTAATAGGCGCCATAAAAGACCTTTTTTGGGCTGGTCAATAAAAGAACAAGTGTGATATAGTTCACATTAGTTGATGAAACAAAAACGTTGTTTCATTACGATCTTGTTTGCCTGAAGATAGCCAGAGCACCGTACCATCGTCAGTCTCACCCGGTTGTCACAGGCTCCCAAATTTCGTTGAGGATAGGTTGATGGCTTCCATTACTACCAGTGTCGTACTTTTGCGCTGGCCGCTCGTGAGCGCAGTGCTGATGTTTCTGGCCAGCTCGTTAAACATTCAGCTACGTAAAAGCGATTATGCCGGTTTAGCGGTGATTTGTAGCTGTATGGGCCTGGCCGCGGCCTGCTGGTTCGCCACCGGTCTGTTAGGCATCACGCTGCTGGACGTGGCGAAAATCTGGGGCAATATCAAGGACGTGATGATTGAAGTCATGAGCCAGACTCCGCCTGAATGGCCGATGATGATGACCTGATGTCCGCCCGCCCTGGCCGGGCGCCGGTGTACCTGTCCGGGCAGTAACGCCCTGGCCCGGACAGGTGCGCAGCAATTCCCTCCTCTGCGACAGCTAAATACATCACCAGCATAAACCGCAGCGATGGCAAGGTAGCCGCCAGGTTTTAACGCATCCGCTGGCCCAGATCGCGCTGCCCCGACGGCAGCCCCGGTACTGCGCGTGGAAAGTCGTTCGGGCAGCGTTTTATGGCACAGAGCGCCTGGTAACGGCAGGAGTCTGCCGTCGTGGCGGTAGAATGATAAGGGCAGGAAGGCCGCTCCCGCAGCTTCTCCCACTGCGCCTCATCGTATCGGGTGATGTTATAAACTTTTACCGCGTGATATTGCTCGTTGATTAACACACTCGATGAGTAGAGTTTTATCGACTCGCCCGGCAGTAATAAAATGTCGGCCTCATACCAAAGAATAAACTTTAAAAACCGTAGGCTGGAAATTGAGGAAAAAGCCACCCCGGAATGTGGGCAGACAAGAGTATTATGAATAGTCCATTTCATTTTCTATCCTTGCGTGCATTGCTGATTAATGACTCTATTATTGATAGCATTCATCATAGCTAACCGCAAGGCGATCGATTAATAATGTGATATCAGACAATACTCAAAGTGCTTTATACTCACTAAGATGTAGCGTGAATATTGCATTATAACAATGAATGGTTAGTCATAATAATCAACGGCAGCGCCAGTCATGAGCATACATAAATAAGAATATATTGACAATAAATTACAGGCTACCAACAGCAGTAGCCTGTAATATTACACTGGGAATAAATCAAAAATATCTAAGCTATTGTGCGCATATTAAACGCCGGTATCACCATGTTTTACCAATATTAAACTGGAACTGTTCAGCTTTATCCCCATCGTATTTTTTAAACGGCTCGGCCCATGAGAATACCAGCGGGCCTAATGGCGACATCCACTGCACCGCAATCCCGGCGGACATCCGGATATGCGACGGATCGCCATAGTCAGGGATCCCGGCCGCCAGCGTCTGGGCGGTATTTTGCCAGGAGGTGCTCCATACCGTACCGGCATCGAGGAACAGCGACGTCCGCAGGCTGTCAGCGTATTTGTCATTCACAAACGGCGTCGGCACAATAAACTCGCTGTTCAGTACCGCCATCGCATTACCGCCAACCGCATCGGATGATGAGTCCAGCGGACAGGCGCTGTAGCTGCTTTCAGAACCATTACAACGATAATAAGCCGCTTTTGGGCCAATCGTATTCGACGAAAAACCGCGAACCGACGACGATCCGCCAGCATAAAAATTATCATAAAACGGTACCGATTTGCCGTTCAGCCCATCGGCATAGCCCGCGCGCAGGTGCTCCATCCACACCCAGCTTTTGCTCTCGGTCAGCGGCATATATTGGGTGGTATCGAAAGTGACTTTGTAATAGCTGTTATCCGAACCGGGCACGGTAACCTTGGCGGTCAGGCTGCTTTTATTCCCCGCGCGCGGGAAGAAGCCGCGATCGAGGTTGTTATAGCTCCAGCCAACGCTGGCAAAATAGTCATTGGCGCTATAGGTGGCGCCGCTGTCGCCATCTTTGGTGACGACGTCAGGATAGATACCCCGCGAGTTAAGATAGCGCCAGGTGGTGAGCTCCGGGTCCATATTGGTCAGGCGGTTATGGACATAGTCCAGGCCCAGGTTAAGAGCGTTATTCTCGCTAATCGGGAACCCCAGCGTACTGCCAACGCCGTAGCTTTGCTGGTTGTAGCTGCCGGAATCGGCATCAGAAGCATCGTAACTGTTGTAGAAGATTTTGCCGCCGAGGCTGATGCCATCCACGGTGAAGTAAGGATTCGTCGCCCCCAGCTCAATATAGGACTGGTAGCTGTTGCGCGTGCCGTTGAAGCTGACGCTATTGCCGCTCCCCAGCCAGTTATCCTGCGTGACGCCAAGCTGGTAGCTCACGCCGCTGTCGGTACCGAAGCCCAGACCCACGTTAAAGGAGCCGGTATTGCGCTCCTTCACCTTATAGACCACGTCCACCTGATCCTGACTACCGCTAACCGGAACGATCTGCTTGTCGACGGTTTCGAAAAATCCGCTACGATCCAGCCGCGTTTTTCCCTGCTCGACCTTCTCGTCATTCAGCCACGCGCCTTCCATCTGGCGCATTTCGCGACGCAGCACTGCATCGCGGGAAGTATCGTTACCCTCAAAGCGAATCTGACGCACCGAATAACGGCGGCCGGCATCCACGTTAATATGCAAAACGACGTTTTTTTTCGCCTCATCAATATCCGGCGCGGTGTTCACCTGCGGCCAGGCATAGCCGTATTTTCCCAGTAGCGTCTTAATGCTGTTCTCAGACGCCGTAATTTCCGCGCCGCTGTACCATTTCCCCGCTAAAGGCTTCACCAGCGCTTCAATTTCCTGGCTATGCTGCGCCATGTCGCCGGTCACGACCGTACTGGTCACTTTATAACGATCGCCTTCGCTAAGATTGATCGTGATATACAGCGATTTTTTATCCGGGGTAATACTGACCTGACTCGAATTAATGGTAAAACGCGCATAGCCGCGATCGAGATAATAGCTACGAATGGTCTCCAGATCCGCCGCCATCTTTTGCTTTTGGTATTTCTTATCGCCAATCACGTTCCACCACGGAACGCTGTCGCGTAGCTGCAGCTGGTCCAGCAACGTTTCTGTGCTAAAAGCCTGGTTGCCAATAATATTAATTTGCGCGATTTTTGCCGATACCCCTTCCTGAAATACAAAGGTTAAATCAACGCGATTACGCGGCAGCGGCGTGACGACAGCGTGAACCTGAGCGCTATATTTCCCGACGCTGTAATAAAAATCCTGGAGCCCTTTTTCTATTTCCGTGAGCGCATTGCGATCCAACGCGCTGCCCTCTTCAATACCTGTGGCGGCCAGATTCTCTTTGAGGGCATCATCCTTAACGGATTTATTCCCGGAAAAGCTGATTTTAGCGATGCTTGGCCGCTCTGTAACCTGCACCACCAGCGTGCTGCCATCGCGCAGGATCTGCACGTTCTCAAAGTTGCCGCTGGCATAGAGGGCGCGGACCGAATCGCTGATATCCTCATTAGAAACCTCTTCTCCCGTATGAACAGGCATGCTCAGTAGCGCAGCGCCAACGGTAACGCGCTGTAGCCCCTCGAAACGAATGTCATCTACCGTATAGGCGGTTGATGCGTAAAGCGTTAAAGGGGAAATCAATAGACCGGCGATGAGACTCGTTTTTTTTAGCATGGAGGTGTCGTCTAAAAGATATTTGGCAATAGCAGATATCCTGCTGGGAATAATGCAGTTCAGTGCGCCAGACAAATTCTGACGCAGTTTTAAATAACCTGAACGAGGCGCAGAATTGCACGCAATTATGACGAGAAAATGGAGAAAAAATGGATGTGTGAGAATGTTGAAAAAATTATTTTTTAATGGAACTTTCTTTCCCCCACCCAGTCAGATAAGCATTTCCAGGCAACATTAAAATTCTACACCGCCTGTTTTTTAATTAAAAAAATAAAAAGCCCCCTTTCGCATTGGTTGAAAGGGGGAAAAAGATCTTGTTAGGAATGATGCTCTCTGGGATAAACCAGGAACAGCCACAAACTAACCTATAACCCCGTAGATAAAATGAAGAGATAGTGAATAAATTATGCAGCCAGATTGCCATCATAATGAAATGAGTCGATATCATGCCACGAAATGAAATTCAGCGCTCAGTGCTGAGCGAGCTGGTGCGCTGGATAAAAAACAACCTTGAGAAGAAGCTCACCATGCGGGCGCTGAGCCTCTTTTCCGGCTATTCCGAATGGCACCTATTTCGCCTGTTTCGTCACTATTTTAATATGTCGCCAATGGCCTATATCCGCCAGCAGCGGATGCAATTAGCCCTTGATTTATTAAAGGTTAAACCGGCTTTTCGCATCGTTGATATTTGTATTCTGGCGGGCTATGAAGATATCAGCGCCTTTAACCGCACCTTTAAAAGGTACTATATGATGACGCCAGCCCAGCTGCGCAAAATCCTGAATATATGATGATAGAGGCTCCCCCTCCTCCGCATTGCTGCGGTTGGGAATGGAAGGGGGAAGAGGAACAACTTTAGAATGGAAATGGCAGGATGCCACCGTTAATCGTTTCTGGGATCAGGCAGACCCGATCAACAGGAAGCAGTGTAAGCTGCTATGTTGAATTAATTGTGTAGAGGCCATGGAGATTTTGTCATAATTTATATCCGAACCCAATGTCCTTGACGCTAAAATAAAAAAAACCGGAATAGTTCATTATTCCGCCGGATGATTGGGTGGTTGATCAGAAATGCGTATTCACGCTGATATAAAACGTCCGGCCCGATTCATTATAGGTCTCCGCCCCTGCGCCATACAGATAAGCGCCGGTCGTCGAATTCCCCGTTGTCTGCGCATTACCGGCACGGTAGTGACGAATATCGAACAGGTTATCCACTCCGCTGGTCAGGCTCAGGTTTTTATTCACATCCCAGGTCGCGCTGAGCCCGACAATGCTGTACGGGCTCACTTCATTTAATTCGCTGCCGGATACCGCCTCGCCTTTATAGTTGAAACGTTTAGGTTTCTGACGGCCGTACCAGGTGAAAGTGCTCTGCAACGAAAGATCGTCGCGTACCTGCCAGCTGACGGTCGAGTTCAGCGTAAACTGCGGGATCACCGACAGGCGATCGCCGGTGGTCTTGTTCTTACTCTGCAGCATCCACGTCAGGTTGTTGCTCCAGTTGACCGTTTCACTTACCGGGAGATTCAGCGAACCTTCCAGCCCTTCAACCAGCGCCTTCGGTACGTTTTCCCATTGGTAAATATTGGTGGTGCCATTGCTGGCCGTCCCCACCGCCGAGTAGCCCGACTCAATCTTGTTATGGTAGTCGTTACGGAACCAGGTCAGCCCCGCCTGATAGCCGTTGTGCTTATACTCAAGGCCAATCTCTTTATTGACGCTGGTTTCCGCCTTCAGATCGCTGTTCCCCATCAGGTAACAGGCTGAGCTGCTGGCATAACAGCCCTGGCCGTTGCTGTAGAGAATATAGTTCGGGTTGAGCTGGTAAAGGTTCGGCGCTTTATACGCGCGGGCGATGCCAAGCTTCAGCGTCCAGTCATCCGACAGCCCCTGCGAGAGATTCAGCGAGGGGCTCCAGTTATTGCCGACGATGCTGTGATGGTCGAAGCGTAGGGCCGGTGTCAGCATAGTGCTCTCGGTCAGCGCGATATTGTCTTCGGTAAACAGCGAGAAAATCTCGGCGCTGGAATAGGGGCTGCGTCCGGTTGCCGACATACCGTCAATGGAGCCATAAGAGAGCGACTGGGTGGTCGACACGCCATCTTTCATCCGCTGCTGGTTCCACTCGGTACCCAGCGTCAGATTCTGTTCGAATCCCAGGGTAAACGGAATATTCACCTCGCTGTGCAGCAGCACATCCGACAGGTCGATATCGGAGAATTCGCTGCTGGAGAAGATCCCTTCCGTTCCGCCCGCCAGTCCCTCATTCATACGCGAGTTACGGGTGTGCTCATACTGCGCCCAGGTATTGCTGGTCACGCCGTTATCCCAGCCGCCGGTCCACGTGACGCCATACGTCTGGCGATAGAGGCGGTTGGTCTCTTTCCCGTACAGACTTTTCACCAGCGTGCTGGTGTTGGTATTCTGCGTGTCGCCTGCATACAGGTTGCCCTGGCGACTGTAGCCGGTTTCAAACTCCAGCGCCTGCATCGGCGCAAATTCCCAGCGCAGCTTACCGTGGATATCTTTATTCACCACGCCTTCGCGCCCTGCAGGATACGATCCCGCATAGCTACCGGTTCGCGCCGCTTCGTGGCCAGCGTTGATATCCTGGGCATCGGCCTGCGTTTTGCTCAGGTTTCCCCATAAATTAAAGCTGACCTCATCCGATAGCGGACCATTGAGGCTGAAGTTTGTCCGCTTCGTCGCGCCCTCTTTACGATGCTGAGGTGCGTTCATATAGGTATTCCAGGACCCATGCCACTCGCTGGTGGCCGGTTTTGTGACGATATTCACCACCCCGCCCATCGCGCCGTTACCGTAGCGGGCCGCCGCAGGGCCGCGAATCACGTCGATATGATCGATCATTTCCGCCGGTACCCAGCTGGTATCACCGCGCGTATCGCGGTCGCCGCGCCAGCCATAGCGCACGGAATTACGACTGGTCACCGGTTTACCATCCACCAGAATCAGGGTGTTCTCCGGTCCCATGCCGCGAATATCGACCTGGCGGTTATTACCGCGCTGGCCGCTGGTGGAGTTACCGGTGAGGTTGACGCCGGGCTGGGTACGAATCAGCTCGGAGACATCACGCGCGGGCGGATGTTTACGGATCTCCTCAGCGGTGATGGTCGATACGCCGGGGGCTTGCAGCGTCTGCGCCGCCGCGGTGACCACCATCGTTTCATCGTCATTTACCGCAGCCGTTTCAGATATCTTCGTATCGTCTGGCATGCTGCCATCAGCGGCCTGAACCGGCAGCGTCCCTCCCCAGATGACCATCGGGATTAGTACGGCCAGCGAGTAGTGTGAATCGTATTTCATGGAATATGCCCTGTTTTTCTTTTTAGCTGTCGGGGCACGTCTTCTTCATCAGTCAGATAAACAACGGTAATGACTTTTATGCAAGCGCAGTATCTCTGCTTTTGGCGTAGCCGGGCCCTCCCGCTTAAATAGCGGAATAGCAATAAATAATGAGCAGCCAAAATAGATTTATTACTCTGGCAAAAATGAAGAAATAAACGCACCGTGCTATTCTTTGACAGCATTCGCCGAACAGCAGTAATAGGAGTCTTGTGCCACACAACGTTATTAGAAATGAGATTTATTATCAAGTGGATAATTATCCACCGCACGGATAATTTTTAACAAATCAATAAAAACAAAAAGATAAGAGAGCTAAAGTCGTTTTTTATTTTTAGAACAGTTAAATAACTGAAGTATATCCACATTAAAAAAACACAATTCAGACATATTATCTCCATAATTAATTAGGGCGTGTGGGTTTATTATTTCACGATAAATATCGTCATTGTAAATTAATAGAATAATTAAAATAGCGGACTAGCCGACTCGCATACGCGATCGCCGGGGATGCTAACGGCGTGGAATTGACTAAAATAAGAAAATCCCCCTGCGGAGCACCGCGCCATGAACACTTCATCGTTCTATCGATACCTTGTCGGCGGGCTCGCATGCTTTGCCGCCCTGCTATGCTTCACCTCCGTTTACGCCGCCGCTGAGAACAAACTGTCAGAGCCAGAGGAACGAGAGGCCCTGAAGGTCGACGTTGACGATATGCTACAGCCCTGGAAGGGAGATTTACCCGGAATGCTCGACCGGCGAACTATTCGCGTATTAACCACCTTCAGCAAAACCTTTTTCTTTATTAACAAAGGCACTCAGCGTGGCGCCACTCACGATATTTTTATGGAATTTGAACGTAGCCTTAACCAAAGCCTGGCGAAGGAGAAAAAGCTTAAACATCGTCATCTTAAGGTCCGTATCATCTTTGTGCCAGTTGCCCGCGACCAGCTCATCAGCGCGCTTAACGCCGGTAAAGGGGATATTATCGCCGCCAACCTGACGGAGACCGCTGCCCGCCAGCAGGAGATGACCTTTACCGCGCCGATATACTCTCACGTTCAGGAGCTGCTCCTTTCCGGCCCGGGTTCCCCCAAAGTGGAAAATCTGCAGCAGCTTTCCGGTAAAACGGTCTTTGTGCGTACCTCATCGAGCTATTACGAGAGCCTGGTTGCGCTCAACGCGCGCTTTGCGCAGCAATCTTTGCCTCCCATCACCCTCACATCGGCGCCCGAAGCGCTGGAGGATGAAGATCTGATAGAGATGCTCAGCGCGGGCCTGATTCCCTTGACCGTCGTCGACCGCCACAAGGCACTGTTCTGGAAGCAGGTCTTCCCCAGCATTCAGGTTCATCAAAACATCATTCTGCGCAACGAAGGCAATATCGGCTGGGCGGTACGCAACAACAGCCCGCAGCTGCTGGCCTTGCTTAATGAATTCATCAACAAAAATCGTCAGGGCAGCAAGCTGGGTAATACGATTCTGCTGCGCTACCTGAAGGATGCCCGATACGTTAAAAACGCGGCAGCGCAAAAAGAGCGGCGTAAATTTCTGACCATGGTGGAGATCTTCCGCAAATATGGCGATCGCTACGACGTTGACTGGCTGCTGATGGCGGCGCAGGGCTATCAGGAGTCGCGGCTTAATCAGTCTGTACGTAGCCACGTCGGCGCAATTGGCGTTATGCAGGTAATGCCGGGCACCGGCAGGGAGCTGAACGTCGGCGATATTAAACTGCTCGACCCCAATATTCATGCCGGGGTGAAATATATGCGCTGGATGATAGACCGCTATTATGGCGATGAACCGATGACCCAGCTTGATAAGGCGCTTTTCTCGTTCGCCTCCTATAACGCGGGCCCCGCGCGCATTGCCCGGCTACGGGCGGATACCAAAAAACGCGGTTTTGATCCAAACGTCTGGTTTGGCAACGTGGAGTATCTGGCCGCCGAGAAGATCGGTTCCGAGACCGTAAGCTATGTCAGCAATATCTATAAATATTACATCGCTTACCGGCTGATTGTGGATGAAATGGCGCGCAAGCAGCTGGCGACAGCTACGCCAGCCGCTGCGGCCACGCCCGCTTCACGGTGAAATAGCGCTGAAAAACCGCGTTTCAAAATAGAAAAAGCCCCGGGCTGGGGCTTTTTCAGAACTGACTTCACAACGGTTAATCGCGATTAGAACGGGATATCGTCGTCAAAGTCCATCGGCGGCTCATTGGAAGGGGCTGCCGGAGCCTGCTGCTGCGGACGAGACTGCGCGCCGCCGCTGAACTGGTTTCCGCCCTGCGGCTGCTGAGGCTGACCCCAACCGCCCTGCTGCTGACCGCCGCCTGCCGGGGCGCCTGCGCCCTGCTGACGACCGCCGAGCATTTGCATCGTGCCGCCAACGTTAACCACAACTTCGGTGGTGTATTTTTCCTGACCGGATTGGTCAGTCCATTTACGCGTACGCAGCTGGCCTTCAATGTAGACCTGAGAACCTTTACGCAGATACTCGCCGGCCACTTCCGCCAGTTTGCCGAACAGCACAACGCGGTGCCATTCGGTCTGCTCTTTCATCTCACCGGTCGCTTTATCACGCCAGGATTCGGAAGTAGCCAGCGTAATGTTGGCAACTGCGCCACCACTCGGCATGTAGCGTACTTCCGGGTCCTGGCCCAGATTACCGACGAGAATCACCTTGTTTACGCCTCTGCTGGCCATGTTTGTGTCTCCTGAATGCGTTTCTTAATAGTGTAAACGCGCGAGTGTACCATTTCCAGGTGCTATGTTGATAGCTGGGAAGTAGGTTCCAGATAACTCTCGCGGTGCGACATTTTTACACATCCCGCCGGAAAATGCATTCCAATACTGTATATTCAAACAGGTTAAATTGTGTCATAATTAGCCGTTTCTGCCGTTTGTCCTTCTAACAAACCAGGCAATCCGCGTATCTACCGGGAAAGGTGAATGGATAAGATCGAAGTTCGGGGCGCCCGCACCCACAATCTCAAAAATATCAACCTCGTCATCCCGCGCGACAAACTCATTGTCGTCACCGGGCTTTCGGGTTCAGGCAAATCCTCATTGGCTTTCGACACGTTGTATGCCGAAGGGCAGCGTCGCTACGTTGAGTCGCTCTCCGCCTACGCGCGGCAGTTCCTGTCGCTGATGGAGAAACCCGATGTCGACCATATTGAAGGGCTGTCGCCGGCGATTTCCATTGAACAGAAATCAACGTCCCACAACCCCCGTTCAACGGTAGGCACCATTACCGAAATTCACGACTACCTGCGCCTGCTGTACGCTCGCGTCGGCGAGCCGCGTTGCCCGGATCACGACGTCCCGCTGGCGGCGCAGACCGTGAGCCAGATGGTCGATAACGTGCTCTCCCAGCCTGAAGGCCAGCGCCTGATGCTGCTGGCGCCAATCATTAAAGAGCGCAAAGGCGAACATAACAAAACCCTGGAAAACCTTGCCGGGCAGGGCTACATCCGCGCGAGGATCGACGGCGAGGTCTGCGATCTCTCCGATCCGCCAAAGCTGGAGCTGCAGAAGAAACACACTATTGAAGTGGTGATTGACCGCTTTAAGGTGCGCGACGATCTCAGCACGCGCCTGGCCGAGTCTTTTGAAACCGCGCTGGAGCTGTCGGGCGGCACCGCCATCGTCGCCAATATGGACGATCCGAAAGCTGAAGAGCTGCTGTTTTCCGCCAACTTCGCCTGCCCGATTTGCGGCTACAGCATGCGCGAACTGGAACCGCGCCTGTTCTCCTTCAACAACCCGGCGGGCGCTTGCCCGACCTGCGACGGCCTCGGCGTGCAGCAGTATTTTGACCCGGAACGCGTGATTCAGAACCCTGAGCTGTCGCTGGCGGGCGGGGCGATTCGCGGCTGGGATCGGCGCAATTTTTACTACTTCCAGATGCTGAAGTCGCTGGCGGAACATTATGAATTCGATGTTGAAGCCCCCTGGGGCACGCTGAATAGCAGCGTACAAAAAGTGGTCCTGTACGGCTCAGGCAAAGAGAATATTGAATTCAAATATATGAACGATCGCGGCGATACCTCGGTGCGCCGCCATCCGTTCGAAGGCGTGCTGCATAACATGGAACGCCGTTATAAAGAGACGGAATCCAGCGCGGTACGTGAAGAGTTAGCGAAATTCATCAGCAACCGTCCCTGCACCAGCTGTGAAGGGACCCGCCTGAAGCGCGAAGCGCGGCACGTGTTCGTGGAAAATACCCCGCTGCCGACCATCTCGGACATGAGCATCGGCCACGCGATGGACTTCTTCAACAACCTGAAGCTCTCCGGCCAGCGTGCGCAAATTGCTGAAAAAGTTCTGAAAGAGATTGGCGATCGCCTGAAGTTCCTCGTCAACGTCGGTCTGAACTACCTGACGCTCTCCCGTTCGGCGGAAACCCTCTCCGGCGGCGAAGCGCAGCGTATCCGCCTCGCCAGCCAGATCGGCGCGGGCCTGGTCGGCGTGATGTACGTACTGGATGAGCCCTCTATCGGCCTGCACCAGCGCGATAACGAACGCCTGCTTGGCACCCTGATCCATCTGCGAAATCTCGGCAACACCGTGATCGTCGTTGAGCACGATGAAGACGCTATTCGCGCCGCCGACCACGTTATCGATATCGGCCCGGGCGCCGGGGTACACGGCGGTCAGGTCGTGGCCGAAGGCAAGCTGGAAGATATTATGGCGGTGCCGGAATCGCTGACCGGCCAGTTCATGAGCGGCAAGCGTAAAATCGAAGTGCCGAAACAGCGCGTGCCCGCCAATCCGGAGAAAGTGCTGAAGCTGTCCGGCGCGCGCGGCAATAACCTGAAAGACGTGACCCTGACGCTGCCGGTAGGCCTCTTCACCTGCATTACCGGCGTTTCCGGGTCGGGTAAATCCACGCTGATCAACGACACGCTGTTCCCGATTGCCCAGCGTCAGCTCAACGGCGCCACTATCGCCGAACCGGCGCCGTACCGCGACGTGCAGGGGCTGGAACATTTCGACAAAGTCATTGATATCGACCAGAGCCCCATCGGTCGTACGCCGCGTTCTAACCCGGCAACCTACACCGGCGTCTTTACGCCGGTCCGTGAACTGTTTGCCGGCGTACCTGAATCGCGTTCGCGCGGCTACACGCCGGGCCGCTTCAGCTTTAACGTGCGCGGCGGTCGCTGTGAAGCCTGCCAGGGTGACGGCGTGATCAAAGTCGAGATGCACTTCCTGCCGGATATCTACGTGCCGTGCGACCAGTGCAAAGGCAAGCGCTATAACCGCGAAACGCTGGAGATAAAGTACAAAGGCAAAACGATTCATGAAGTGCTGGATATGACCATCGAAGAAGCGCGTGAGTTCTTCGATGCGGTACCGGCGCTGGCGCGTAAGCTGCAAACGCTGATGGACGTCGGCCTGACCTATATTCGTCTGGGCCAGTCAGCGACTACCCTCTCCGGCGGCGAAGCACAGCGCGTCAAGCTGGCGCGCGAGCTGTCCAAACGCGGTACCGGGCAAACGCTGTATATCCTTGATGAACCGACCACCGGTCTGCACTTTGCCGATATTCAGCAGCTGCTGGAAGTTCTGCACCAGCTGCGCGACCAGGGCAATACCATCGTGGTGATTGAACACAACCTGGACGTCATCAAGACGGCTGACTGGATCGTTGACCTTGGGCCGGAGGGCGGAAGCGGCGGCGGGGAGATCCTCGTTTCCGGTACCCCGGAAACGGTCGCCGAGTGCGAGGCCTCCTATACGGCTCGCTTCCTCAAGCCCATGCTGAAGTAATCTCATCTGCCTCTTCCCGTCCCGGGAAGAGGCATCATTTCCTCTCATTTTTTCCCGCTGATATTTTGTGATTTGCGGCCGGACGGCATCTGTTATCAGATAGCACCACAGCCATAAATTGCAGGATGCATCATGTATTTACAGCCTGGAGTTTATCGCCTGCCCCTCGCCGCGGCGCTGTTTTTGATGACCGCCTGCAGTTGGGTTGATAGCTACAGCAGCACGGCATATCAGCAGCTGCTGGTGCTGGTGCTGGAAGAACTTATCTGCAGTTCATCAGCGATGCAGCGGCCGCGCCGGTCGACCGACAATGACTCAGGCAAGAAGATCGCCAGATTCGTCAGCAAGTTAGCCTGGCGTTAAGCGATAGCGATGCGCTATGACAGAATAATCTACGCGTGCAGGAGAAAACGCGCGGCTGGTTAACCCATGACGACCTGGCTCTGCTTCTGCAAGGGCAGCGCGATATTGCCCGCATTCGCGCCAACAACGCGCATATCGCCATGCAGACGCATCTTCAGTCGACGCTGCTTCGTCTGATCGATATGGCGCTGCTGGGTTGAATATCGCTTTATGACAACAGCTTACGCTTGTTCTCAGTAAGAGAATCAAGCGCCTGCTGATATGACGCATCCACCAGATAGTAAATTTGTGAATCAGGCAAGGAGCCATCAAGAAACACCGTGCTCCAGTGGGCTTTATTGAGATGTTTGCTGGGGCGCACATCGCGATGCTGCTGCCTCAGCAGCTCTGCGAGCTCGGGGCTGGTTTTTAACGAGACCGCGGGCCGGTTGTCCTCCACCTCTTTTATCATCGCAAACAGTACGTCAGCCGCTTTGATTTGCGTCGCTTTCCAGTCGCTATGTACGCTTTGTTCCGCGCCCGGCTTAGCCATGCAGTACTGCAATAAATCCGAAATTGTCATTTTTATTCCCCCATCAGCGTCGCGATGATATGGCGCGATCCGCCATGAATACGATGCTCCCCGAGCCAGATACCCTGCCAGGTCCCCAGCCTGACGCGCCCATCCCGAACGGGCAGCATCAGCGATACGCCCAACATCGACGACTTAATGTGCGAAGGCATATCATCAGGACCTTCATAATCGTGTTCATACGGCGCGTTATCCGGTACGGCAGTAAGAAAATGCTGCTCCATATCGTAACGGACGGTCGGATCGCAGTTTTCATTAAGCGTCAGGGAAGCAGATGTATGCTGGAGCAGCAAATGCAGCAGGCCCGTTTTCACCCGCGACAGTTCACGGATTTGACCGAGAATTTCATCAGTGACCAGATGGAAGCCCCGTGATTTTGGGCCTAACGTCAGGGTTTGCTGATGCCACATAGGCGACTCCTTCTACTAATGAACCTTCCTAAGTGTGCAGCAATAAGCGAAAAGGT
Source organism: Klebsiella grimontii (assembly GCF_900200035.1). Taxonomy (GTDB): domain Bacteria; phylum Pseudomonadota; class Gammaproteobacteria; order Enterobacterales; family Enterobacteriaceae; genus Klebsiella; species Klebsiella grimontii. The sequence continues at coordinate 59,423 of NZ_FZTC01000009.1, read as the reverse complement.
AAAACCTTTGGCACGCTATTTTGCACAAAAAAACGGCAGCTCGCTGGCTGCCGTTTTAGCAATTCATAATTAAGCCGTCGTCAGCTTAATATTCTGAATTCACAATCACCTCTTCTCCCTGAGCGCCCGCCATCGGCAGCGGCTTATAGGAAGAGTTGGATGCCCGCAGGACGCGGATCCCGCGTGCGCCAACCTCACGGGCGGCAGAAATATCGTTATCCGAATCGCCGTAGAAGACTTTAATGCCCTTCTCCTGCAGCCACTGCGTTTTGGTGTTCTGACCAGGCTTATCGCCGGCAAAAATAACCGGATTCATGTTCGCTGCCGGGATGAGAAAATCGTCTTGCAGGGTTTTTGATACCGTTTCGGTTTTGGTCTGGCTGCGTCCGGTGACAAAATAGATGCTATCGCCGCGCTTCACATGCATCGCAATCAGCTGGCGCGCCACCTCTTTCGGCATGCTGAATTCATCCCAGCCGTTGTTCATTTTTTCCCAGAACTGCGGATTTTTCAGGTAGTCATCGCTGCCGGGTGAATAGGTTTTCTGCCCGCGCCAGAAGCCCGGACTGGAGAACAGGACGGTATCATCAATATCAAAGCCGACCGCCATCGGTTGGCGTCCCAGCAGGCTATTTTCAATCTGAGCCACGGAAACCCAATGTATTGGCGCCTGTTCGGCGAGTTTCGCCATATTGGTGCCCGTCCACAGCGGCTGCGGTGTGGAGGCGCGAGCAACGACAGAGCTATTTAGCGTGAACAGTAAGCAGATGGCCCCAAAGGCCAGGGTGATCTTGCGCATATTTTTCCCTAAATAATCGAATCGTTATAGTTTTCAATAATGTGTACGCTTATTAATGCACCAAGACCTTACCCCCCGCTGAGGCGGATAGGAAGGTTTTTCTGCTCAGATGTCATATAAAAAGAGAATGATCACACTTCAGGGAGGGAATTACCCTCACCAAAATATTGGCGAGGGTAAAAGCGGTCAGTAAGGATTTATATTACCGCGGCAAAGGCCTGCGCCACGCGCTGTACGTTGCGTGAATTCAGCCCCGCGACGCACATGCGGCCGCTGGCAATCAGGTAGACGCCAAACTCATCGCGCAGGCGGTCGACCTGGGCCGGGCTGAACCCGGTATAGCTAAACATTCCGCGCTGCTTCAGAAGATAGTCAAAATTACCGCCCGGCACCGTCTCTTTAAGCACATTAACCAGCTCCTGACGCATGGCCAGAATACGGGTACGCATCCCTTCCACTTCCGCCAGCCATGAGGCTTTCAGCTCGCTGTCGCTCAGCACCGCAGCAACCACCTGCGCGCCAAAGTTCGGTGGGCTGGAGTAGTTGCGACGTACGGTCGCTTTTAATTGCCCCAGCACGCGAATCGCGGTTTCAGCGTCTTCACAGACGATCGACAGCCCGCCAACGCGCTCACCGTACAGGGAGAAGATTTTTGAGAACGAGTTGCTGACCAGCATTGGCATACCGGCGTTCGCAATGGCGCGAATAGCGTAAGCATCCTCTTCCATTCCGGCGCCAAAGCCCTGATAGGCGATATCGAGGAAAGGAATCAAATTACGCGCTTTCAGTACCTCAACCACCTGATCCCACTGGGCGTTGCTGAGATCGGCTCCCGTTGGGTTATGGCAGCACGGATGCAGCAGCACGATATCGCGCTCCGCTAGCGAATTGAGTTTTTCCAGGAACGCCGCGAAACGCACGCCATTGGTCTTCTCATCAAACCAAGGGTAAGTACTTACTTCGAATCCTGCCCCTTCAAATATAGCGATGTGGTTTTCCCACGTCGGGTCGCTCACCCATACGCGCGAGCCCGGGAAGTAGCGTTTCAGGAAATCAGCGCCCACCTTCAGGGCGCCGGAACCGCCCAGCGTTTGAATGGAGGCCACGCGATTTTGCGCCAGCACCTGATGATCGGCGCCGAACAGCAGCGGCGCGATAGCGTGACGATAGGTGTTCAGCCCTTCCATCGGTAAATAGACCGAGGCGCCGTGCGGCTGGGCATTGAGGCGCGCCTCCGCTGCGGCAACCGACTGCAGCTGCGGAATAATCCCGTCCTCGTTGTAATAAAGACCGATGCTGAGATTTACTTTGTCACTACGCGGATCGTCTTTGAAACGCTCCATCAGGGAGAGAATGGGGTCGCCAGCGTAGGCGTCAACTTTCTGAAACACGGGATGTTTCTCCAGGTTTACATGGGCTCGTCATAACACAATAAACCGGATGTGAAAGAAGGTCGAGAGGATGTTGGCGTATGGCTGGGTTTGATCGCCCATCCCGGATGGCGGCTTAAAACGCCTTATCCTGGCTACCGGCCCGCAGCCGGTAGCGAACCCGTAGCCCCGGTAAGGCGTCAGCCGTCACCGGGAGAAAGAGCGCTGGCTGAAATCAATCCACGTACTTCATTGATACCCGCGAAGTCAGGCGGGTAATAAGTTCGTAAGCACTTACTTTTGTGATTGCGGCAATACGCTCGACGGGCAGGCCTTCGCCCCACAGCACGACCGGGTCGCCCGATTTATCCTGCGCTTCGGGCCCGAGATCGACGCAAATCATATCCATCGCCACGCGTCCGACAATCGGCACTTCGCGGCCATTGACCAGCACCGGAGTTCCGGACGGCGCGGCGCGCGGATAACCATCGCCGTAGCCCATCGCCACCACCCCTAAACGCGTATCACGCTCGCTGATCCAGGTTCCGCCGTAGCCCACCGGCTCCCCGGCTTTATGCTCGCGCACCGCGATCAGGCTCGAGGTCAGAGACATCACCGGCTGGCAGCCAAAGTCCGCGCCGGTAGAGCCACCGTCGAGCGGCGACACGCCGTAGAGAATGATCCCCGGACGCGCCCAGTCGAAATGCGACTGCGGCCACAGCAATATACCGCCGGATGCGGCGATAGAGCGCAGCCCCGGTTTCCCTTCCGTGAAGGTGGTAAAGATATCCAGCTGACGTTCGGTCGCGCCGCACTCGGGCTCATCCGCACGGGCAAAATGGCTGACCACGTTGACCGGCTGGCGGACGTTTTTACACTGGCTGAGACGCTGATAAAACGCTTCGGCCTGTTCGGGCAGAACGCCTAATCGATGCATCCCGGTATCCAGCTTCATCCATACGGTGACCGGCTCGGGTAAATCTGCCTCCTCCAGCGCCGCCAGCTGTTCCGGGCTGTGTACCGCCGTGTGCAGGCGCTGGGTGGAAATCACCGGCAGGTCGGCGGCCTCAAAGAACCCCTCCAGCAGGAGAATCGGCTGGGCGATACCGCCCGCGCGCAGGCGTAGGGCTTCTTCAAGACGGGCGACGCCAAAAGCATCGGCGTCAGGGAGCGTTCGCGCGGTCTCAAGAAGACCGTGTCCGTAGGCGTTCGCTTTCACCACCGCAACCAGTTTGCTGGCGGGCGCCAGTTCACGCAGACGTTGCAGGTTGTGTCGCAGAGCGCGGCGGTTAATGACTACAGTTGCCGCTTGCATTTGAATTCCTTAATAAAAGAATCTCCTGAATCCTTCGCGTTGCAGGAAGGCGACAAGCCTGAGAATCCCCGGGAGCTTAGTAAACTAAGTGACCGGGGTGAACAGGCGTAGTCAACGCATCTGCGGCATGAAGGATGACGGAGATTTATTCGTCGTCGTATTGTGGCCCAGCATAATTATCAAAACGCGACCACTGACCGTTAAACGTCAGGCGCACCGTCCCGATAGGGCCGTTACGCTGTTTACCAATAATAATTTCGGCGATGCCTTTTAAATCACTGTTCTCGTGATAAACCTCGTCACGGTAGATAAACATGATTAAGTCGGCGTCCTGCTCAATGGAGCCGGATTCACGCAGGTCGGAGTTCACCGGACGCTTATCCGCACGCTGTTCCAGCGAGCGGTTAAGCTGCGACAGCGCCACCACCGGCACCTGCAGCTCCTTCGCCAGCGCCTTGAGCGAGCGCGAAATTTCGGCGATTTCCAGCGTACGGTTATCGGAGAGCGACGGCACGCGCATCAGCTGCAAGTAGTCGATCATGATAAGCCCGATCCCCCCGTGCTCGCGGGCAATACGCCGCGCACGGGAGCGCACTTCCGTCGGCGTCAGGCCGGAGGAGTCATCGATATAAATATTGCGCTTTTCCAGGAGGATCCCCATGGTGCCGGAAATACGCGCCCAGTCTTCGTCATCCAGCTGGCCGGTACGAATGCGGGTCTGGTCAACGCGCGACAGCGAGGCCAGAGAACGCATCATAATCTGCTCCGAGGGCATCTCGAGACTGAAGATGAGTACCGGCTTATCCTGCAGCATCGCCGCGTTTTCCACGAGGTTCATCGCAAAGGTCGTTTTACCCATCGACGGACGCGCAGCGACGATAATCAGGTCTGACGGCTGAAGACCGGCGGTCTTTTTATTGAGATCGTCATAGCCGGTATTCACCCCGGTGACGCCGTCATGCGGCTGCTGGAACAGCTGCTCAATACGCGCCACGGTGGCGTCCAGCACCTCGGCGATATTCTTCGGCCCTTCGTCTTTATTCGCGCGGCTTTCGGCAATTTTAAACACCCGGGATTCGGCGAGGTCGAGCAGATCTTCGCTGGTGCGGCCCTGGGGGTCGAAACCGGCTTCGGCGATTTCATTCGCCACGGAGATCATTTCGCGTACGACCGCGCGTTCACGAACGATATCGGCATAGGCGCTGATATTCGCCGCGCTTGGCGTATTTTTCGATAGTTCGGCCAGATAGGCGAAGCCGCCGACGCTGTCCAGCTGACCCTGACGCTCCAGCGATTCCGCGAGCGTAATCAGGTCAATCGGGCTGCCAGACTCCTGCAGACGCGCCATTTCGGTGAAAATATGGCGATGCGGACGGGTATAAAAATCTTCCGAAACAACGCGCTCGGCAACGTCGTCCCAGCGTTCGTTATCCAGCATTAAACCGCCCAACACCGACTGTTCCGCTTCAATCGAGTGCGGCGGGACCTTCAACCCATCGAGCGGATAGTCTCGCACGCGGGGTTCAGTCTGTGGTTTGTTGAAGGGTTTATTTCCTGCCATAGTGAATGGAGTTACCGAGATAGTGAATGGGTCGAAAGATTACCACATTTATGGGGGAAGCATGGCAACACGAATTGAATTTCACCAGCACGGAGGGCCTGAAGTTCTGCAAGCGGTAGAGTTCACGCCGAAAGATCCCGCAGAGCACGAAATTCAGGTAGAGAATAAGGCCATCGGCATCAACTACATTGATACCTATATCCGCAGCGGCCTCTACCCGCCGCCATCATTGCCGAGCGGTCTGGGCACCGAAGCCGCTGGCGTGGTGAGCAAAGTTGGCAGCGGCGTGAAGCATATTAAAGCCGGCGATCGGGTGGTCTACGCGCAATCGGTGCTGGGGGCCTATAGCGCCGTGCACAACGTCCCCGCCGATAAGGCCGCTATTTTGCCGGACGCAATCTCTTTCGAGCAGGCGGCGGCCTCATTCCTGAAAGGGCTCACGGTCTATTACCTGCTGCGTAAAACCTACGAAATCAAAGCGGGCGAGCCGTTCCTGTTTCATGCGGCGGCCGGCGGCGTCGGGCTCATCGCCTGCCAGTGGGCAAAAGCGCTGGGGGCTAAACTGATCGGTACCGTCGGCAGCGCGCAAAAAGCAGAACGCGCTAAACAGGCCGGCGCCTGGCAGATCATTAACTATCGCGAAGAGAATATCGTCGAGCGCCTGAAAGAGATCACCGACGGTAAGAAAGTCCGCGTGGTGTATGATTCCGTCGGTAAAGATACCTGGGAAGCCTCACTTGACTGCCTGCAGCGTCGGGGGCTGATGGTAAGCTTCGGCAACTCTTCCGGCCCGGTGACCGGCGTCAACCTCGGGATCCTCAATCAAAAGGGTTCGCTGTACGTCACCCGCCCTTCTCTGCAGGGCTATATCACCACGCGTGAAGAGCTGACGGAAGCCAGCAACGAGCTGTTCTCGCTGATCGCCAGCGGCGTGATAAAAGTGGATGTCGCGGAGAGTCAAAAATATGCGTTAACCGACGCCAGACGCGCGCATGAGGTGCTGGAAAGCCGGGCGACGCAGGGTTCGAGCTTGCTCTTGCCGTAATGGCCGGAGCACAAAAGTTTAGGGCTTCCACATGGGAAGCCCTTACTTTTTTTTGTTCGGCTGTATGTAGGGTACAGCGCGATGAATTCGTTAACGCGCTAATAGTGACAGATTTAATAAGCAAAGCCTACGCTGTTTTATGCAAAAATCTTCAGGTTGTGACATACCGCTCAATACCTTAGTAACGCCAGCGGTTATTACCGCGATAGCGGTTCGCGGCTGGCGATTTTATCGCCCGAATCACCCAAACCACGACAATGGCCAGCAGCAGCCACGGCAGCAGTTTAATCATTAACGCAAACAGACCGCCGACGAACATCAGCGCGGTCGCGACCACAATCGCGGCAATAATGCCCAGCAGCGACACGCCGGTGACCAACAGCATGACAAAAAAGCCAATTACAAATAAGAGTTCCAGCATCGTCTTTCCCCTAAAGAAATTTTATCTACCTTGCCGGATATTACAAAAATCGTGCCAAATATAACTTATTGAATAAAAACAAAAACGCCCAACACGATACGTGCAGGGCGTGGTGAATTTGACCAGGTTTTAGCGAAAAACTAACGCTTATCGGCAACCAGCTTCAGCGCCTGTTCCAGCACGTTGATATCCGCCCCGGCTTTATGCGCATTTTCGCTCAGATAGCGACGCCACTGGCGCGCGCCGGGGATCCCCTGAAACAGCCCCAGCATATGGCGTGTCACATGTCCCAGATAAGTCCCGTTGCTAAGCTCGCGCTCGATGTAGGGATACATCGCCCGGACCACGGAGACCGGATCGGCATCAACGCCGTCCACGCCGAAAATTTCCCGATCCACCGCGGCCAGAATGCCCGGATTCTGATAAGCCTCACGACCGACCATCACGCCGTCCATATGCTCAAGATGCAGCTTTGCCTCTTCCAGCGACTTAATGCCGCCGTTAATCGCCATGGTCAGATGCGGGAAATCACGTTTAAGCTGGTAGACGCGCGGATAATCCAGCGGCGGGATCTCGCGGTTTTCCTTGGGGCTCAGACCTGAAAGCCAGGCTTTGCGCGCGTGGATGATAAACATCTCGCATTCGCCTTTCCCGGATACCGTTTCGATAAAATCACACAGAAACGCGTAGCTGTCCTGGTCATCAATGCCAATACGGGTTTTCACCGTGACCGGGATCGATACGACGTCGCGCATCGCTTTAATGCAGTCGGCAACCAGCTGCGCGTTCCCCATCAGGCAGGCGCCAAACATACCGTTCTGCACGCGATCGGACGGGCAGCCGACGTTCAGGTTAATTTCATCATAGCCGCGCGCCTGCGCCAGCTTCGCGCAGTGCGCCAGCGCAGCCGGATCGCTGCCGCCGAGCTGCAGGGCGACCGGATGCTCTTCTTCGCTGTAGGCCAGATAGTCGCCCTTGCCGTGAATAATCGCACCGGTGGTCACCATTTCGGTATACAGCAGCGTATGGCGCGACAGCTGACGCAGAAAATAACGGCAGTGTCTGTCGGTCCAGTCGAGCATCGGCGCGATGGAAAAACGGTGAGCGGCGAAAGCAGTAGGCGTTGATTCTGACATCATGGCGAATAAATAAGCATCCGGGTAAAAAGGGGCGCTACTATAGCACAAAGATAAACCACTGACGCATAGCGTCAGCGCTCACCTTTTTTATCCCGCCATAAACGCTATATTTTCCGCGGCTTCCCGTCGTGAGGGCCAAAAAACTGCGGCGGATGGTCAACCCAGCGATCCTGACGCGTGGCGGCATAGCCGGGGTTCAGCGGGTAGTAGATGCGATTGAATTTCTTATTTGCCTCACCAACGACTAACAGGCGCACCTCCTGCTCGGTGTTATTGAGGAAGGTGTGGCAAATGCCGGTTCCGGCAGGAAAACCGACGCTATCCCCCGGCTCCAGCTTCCAGAGGTAGCCGTTAATCCACACCTCAGGATAGCCGTCCAGCACGTAGATGAACTCTTCTTCATCGCTTTCCGCATGCGGGTAAGAGGTACGACGCCCGGGCGGCAGACGTTCATGGTGGATCCCCAGACGATTCAGCCGCAGGCCGCGCGCCAGCGGCGCGCCGATGGAGAAAAGCTCAGTACTGTCGGGATAGGTGGAATCATCCGCACCTTCCAGTTCACGCCAGTGTCGTATGCAATCAGGTCGTTTCATCGTTTTCTCCCGAAAATGAGATGCTTCAGGTATAGCATAAGGCGGCAAGATAGCGCGCCCCAGAAGCGTATGACCGGGGCGACCAACGCACATGTCACACGAAGTGTGACGGCTATATCCCGCCGGGTCTCGGCGTTTTACCGGTATCGTGATAAAGTAACAGTTTCAGATTCACGCGACCAGAGGACGCTCATGGATAAGACCACTTCGCAACAAATGTTAGCGCATGCTGAAAAGCTGTGCGCGCAGCGTGGCGTGCGCCTGACCCCGCAGCGCCTCGAAGTATTGCGTTTGATGAGCCTGCAGCAAGGGGCAATCAGCGCCTATGACCTGCTCGATCTCCTTCGTGAAAAAGAACCTCAGGCGAAACCGCCGACGGTATACCGGGCGCTGGAGTTTTTACTGGAGCAAGGGTTCGTACATAAGGTGGAATCCACCAATAGCTACGTGCTGTGTCACCTTTTCGATCAGCCAACCCACAGCTCGGCGATGTTTATCTGCGACCGCTGCGGCGGCGTCAAGGAAGAGTGTGCGGAAGGCGTCGAAGATATTATGCATACGCTGGCGGCAAGAATGGGGTTCGCTCTACGCCACAACGTCATTGAGGCTCACGGCCTGTGCGCCGCCTGCGTTGAAGTGGAAGCCTGCAGTACGCCGGGCCACTGCCACCACGACCATACCATCCAGATCAAAAAGAAAGCCCGCTGAGGCGTTAGCCGCAGCGGGAAACAAGGGTATCGGCACCTCCATGTACCGATCGTGCAAGCAATAACAGTGGGTTAAAACACGGCGTTTTCGCTACCAGCGATAGTCGTTTTTGGTTTCCCAGTCGGTCACTTCTTTCTCTGCCTGGTCTTTGGCGTAACCGTAACGTTCCTGAATTCTGCCCACCAGCTGGTCGCGTTTGCCTTCAATGACGGTCATGTCATCGTCGGTCAGCTTGCCCCATTTTTCTTTCGCTTTACCTTTGAACTGTTTCCAGTTACCGCCGATTTCGTCTTTATTCATCATGCATTCCTCATCGTTCGGTTATCGTTCGGTGAATGAACAGCCCGCTGTGTACCGGACATGACTTAACTATAGATGAGTATTCTGAGTAAGATTTATTATTCGGAATCTTTAACCATCAGATGAACTAAATGCACTATGAAAACCAGGTTCCACGCTGCCAGTGCCGCCGCCAGATAACCGCCAGGGAAGCGCCGCGCAGGGCGAGAAATACCGCCAGCGCCAGCCACAGCCCGTGGTTACCGAGCGCCGGTACGGTTAACAGCGTCAGGGCAAACCCTGCCGCCGCGACCGCCATGCTGTTGCGCATCTCCGCGCCGCGCGTCGCGCCGATAAACATACCGTCCAGCAGGTAACACCAAACGCCGATGACCGGCAGGATCATCTGCCAGACCAGATAGCGATCGGCCAACTGCTGTAGCGAAGGCAGCGAGGTCAGCAACGCGATAATTTGTTCACCGGCAAGGCCGTAAATCAGCGCAAACGCCAGCGCCACCAACCCTGACTGGCGGCAGGCCGCATGCCAGACCGCAAGCAGTTGGCTGTCGTCACGCGCGCCGTAGGCCTGCCCGGAGTGTGCCTCAACGGCATAGGCAAAGCCGTCCAGCGCATAGGCGGTAAAGGTCAGCATCGTCATGAGGACCGCATTGACCGCGACGATATCGGCGCCGAGGCGGGCGCCAAATACCGTCACCGCCCCGAAGCAGAGCTGTAGCAGCAGCGAGCGCAGCATGATGTCGCGATTCAGCGCCAGCAGACGGCGTATATCGCCGCGCCAGGCGTTTTTCAGCATCGACAGGGATACGCCGCGCAGCGCCAGTACGCGCCGCGCCATAAGCAGTCCGATAAAGAAAGTGGCGTATTCTGCCATGACCGTCGCCAGCGCCGCCCCCTGCACGTTCATATGCAGGCCCATCACCAGCCATAAATCGAGCACAATGTTGAGGACGTTGCCGACCACCAGCAGAATCACCGGCGCTCTGGCGTACTGTACGCCCAGCAGCCAACCCAGCAGAACCAGATTCGCCAGCGAGGCCGGCGCGCTTAGCCAGCGAATCTCAAGGAAGCGTCGGGCCTGTTCAAGCACCGCTTCGCTACCGCCGACAATATGCAGCGCCAGGTTTATCAACGGGATCCTGAAAAGCACAATCGCCAGCCCGGCGGCCAGCGCCAGGCCCAGCGGCTGCACCAGCGCGCGCGCCAGCCGCTGCGGATCCCTGGCGCCAAACGCCTGCGCCGTCAGCCCGGTGGTGCTCATACGCAGAAAAAGGAGCAGCATAAAGAGGAAGCTGGTCGCCGTTGCGCCAACCGCCACGCCGCCCAGATAAATCGGGCTGTCGAGATGACCAATAACGGCGGTATCCACCAGCCCCAGCAGCGGAACGGTGATATTGGAGAAGATCATGGGCAGCGCTAAGCGCCACAGGGCTTTGTCGGCGGCGTTAAAAAGCATGGAGAAAGCGCCTAAATGAGGAAAAACGACGCAGCATCATGCTTCAGATGATGATGCTGCGAGATGAAGAGATTATTGCCAGTTGCCGTTGCGGATAACGCCGACGGCCAGGCCTTCAATAGTAAAGCTTTGTTCGCGAAGGTCGACCACGATCGGCGAGAATTCGCTGTTTTCCGGCAGCAATTCCACGACGTTACCCTGTTTTTTCAGACGCTTCACGGTCACTTCTTCGTCGATACGCGCCACAACCACCTGACCATTGCGCACATCCTGCGTTTTATGGACAGCCAGCAGGTCGCCATCGAGAATACCGATATCCTTCATCGACATACCGCTAACACGCAGCAGAAAATCGGCGTTCGGCTTAAACATGGCCGGGTCCACCTGGTAGTGGCCTTCAATGTGCTGCTGCGCTAGCAGCGGCTCACCTGCCGCGACGCGGCCAATAAGCGGCAGACCGGTTTCTTCTTCCGTCAGCAGACGAATACCGCGGGAGGCGCCGGAAACGATCTCGATTGCGCCTTTACGCGCCAGCGCTTTCAGATGCTCTTCCGCCGCGTTTGGGGAGCGAAACCCCAAGCGCTGAGCAATCTCCGCACGCGTCGGCGGCATGCCCGTCTGGCTGATATGATCCCGAATGAGATCAAACACCTCTTGCTGCCTGGTCGTTAACGCTTTCATTCCGCCCCCTGGGTGTATATACAGTTATGCTGTGAGTATATACAGCTAACGGTGATTTTGGAACCACATTTCACACAAAAATCAGGAGTTTCTTTCCGTTTTGCGAGCAGCTACGACAAGACTTAGCGGTAGTTCGCCCACAGCAGCGTTCCCCACGCGATCAGCGCGATGATAATCGCCAGCAGTACCGCCGCCGATCCCATATCTTTCGCTCGCCCCGAAAGCTCATGATGCTCGGGACCGATACGGTCAACCACCGCCTCAATCGCGCTATTGATAATTTCAACTATCATCACTAACAGGACCGAGCTAATGAGCAGCACCCGCGTGATGGCATCGACGTCCAACCAGCAGGCGATCGCCACGGCAATAATGGCCGCGATGCCTTCCTGACGAAATGCGGCCTCATTGACCCACGCCGCACGGAATCCTTTCCAGGAATACCCGGCCGCTTTAATAATTCGGGTTAACCCAGTGGTATTATTGGCCATCAAACAAACCTTTTTATGTAAATGACGTCAATGAGTGTACGCGTTTGCCGCGTTACAACGGAAATTTTGCGCACTTTCTGTTATTCTTGCGGCGCATTTGCATGATTAACCAGAGGCTTCACATCGTCTATGTCTGGCTGGCAACGAATTTACTATAAATTACTGAATTTACCATTAAGGGCGCTGGTAAAAAGCAAGTCGATTCCGGCGCAACCTGCGCAGGAATTAGGCCTGGATACCTCGCGTCCCATTATGTACGTCCTGCCCTACAATTCGAAGGCGGACCTGCTGACGCTGCGCGCGCAATGTCTGGAACATGAGTTACCGGACCCGCTGGAGCCGCTCGAGATCGACGGCGCCCTGCTTCCGCGCTACGTATTTATCCACGGCGGGCCGCGCGTGTTCACCTATTACACGCCGAAAGAAGAGTCTATCAAGCTCTTTCACGACTATCTGGATTTACACCGCAATCATCCCGATCTTGACGTGCAGATGGTGCCGGTTTCGGTGATGTTCGGTCGCGCGCCGGGGCGTGAAAAAGGCGAGGTTAACCCGCCGCTGCGTATGCTCAACGGCATTCAAAAATTCTTCGCCGTTCTGTGGCTGGGCCGCGATAGCTTCGTCCGTTTCTCGCCTTCGGTCTCGCTGCGCAAGATGGCGGACGAGCACGGTACCGATAAAACTATCGCTCAGAAGCTGGCCCGCGTGGCGCGCATGCACTTCGCCCGCCAGCGCCTGGCGGCGGTTGGCCCGCGCCTGCCTGCGCGCCAGGATCTGTTTAATAAACTGCTGGCATCAAAAGCCATTGCCCGCGCGGTAGAAGACGAAGCGCGCAGCAAGAAAATTTCCCATGAGAAGGCTCAGCAAAACGCTATCGCCCTGATGGAAGAGATCGCCGCGAACTTCTCCTATGAGATGATTCGCTTGACCGACCGCGTGCTGGGCTTTACCTGGAACCGGCTGTATCAGGGTATCAACGTCCATAACGCCGAGCGTGTCCGCCAGCTGGCGCACGAAGGCCACGAGATAGTCTACGTCCCGTGCCACCGCAGCCATATGGACTATCTGCTGCTCTCTTACGTCATTTATCATCAGGGCCTGGTGCCGCCGCATATCGCTGCCGGCATCAACCTGAACTTCTGGCCCGCCGGGCCGATTTTCCGTCGCGGCGGCGCGTTCTTTATTCGCCGCACGTTCAAGGGCAATAAGCTCTACTCAACCGTATTCCGCGAATATCTTGGCGAGCTGTTTAGCCGCGGCTATTCGGTGGAGTACTTCGTTGAGGGCGGTCGTTCACGTACCGGTCGTCTGCTGGATCCGAAAACCGGCACCCTGTCGATGACCATCCAGGCGATGCTGCGCGGCGGTAACCGCCCTATCACCCTGGTGCCGATTTACATCGGCTACGAGCACGTGATGGAGGTCGGCACCTACGCCAAAGAGCTGCGCGGCGCGACGAAAGAGAAAGAGAGTCTGCCGCAGATGCTGCGCGGCTTGAGCAAGCTGCGCAATCTCGGCCAGGGCTACGTTAACTTCGGCGAACCGCTGCCGCTGATGGCCTATCTGAACCAGCACGTGCCGGACTGGCGCGAATCTATCGACCCTATCGAAGCGGTCCGTCCTTCCTGGCTGACGCCGACGGTGAATAACATCGCCTCGGATCTGATGGTACGCATCAATAATGCCGGCGCGGCAAACGCCATGAACCTGTGCTGTACCGCGCTGCTGGCGTCGCGTCAGCGTTCGCTGACCCGCGAGCAGCTCACCGAGCAGTTGGAGTGCTATCTCGCCCTGCTGCGCAACGTGCCATATTCAGCGGATGCGACCACGCCTGCGGCCTCAGCCAGCGAGCTTATCGACCACGCGCTGCAGATGAACAAGTTCGAAGTCGAGAAAGATACGATTGGCGATATCATCATTCTGCCGCGCGAGCAGGCCGTCCTGATGACCTATTACCGCAACAACATCGCCCATATGCTGGTGATGCCGTCGCTGTTAGCCGCCATCGTCACTCAGCATCGTCGTATTACCCGCGCCGAAATTCTGCGTCACGTCGAGATGTTCTATCCGTTCCTCAAGGCCGAGCTGTTCCTGCGTTGGGAAAAAGCGGAGCTGGCGGGCGTCGTCGATGCGCTGATCGCCGAGATGCAGCGTCAGGGTCTGATCGCCCTGAACGACGATGAGGTGAGCGTTAATCCGTCTCACGCCCGTTCTCTGCAGCTGCTGGCCGCAGGCGCGCGCGAAACGCTGCAGCGCTACGCCATCACCTTCTGGCTGCTGAGCGCCAACCCGTCAATCAACCGCAGTTCGCTGGAGAAAGAGAGCCGCACCGTGGCGCAGCGCCTGTCCGTTCTGCACGGCATCAATGCGCCGGAGTTCTTCGATAAAGCGGTGTTCAGCACGCTGGTGCTGACCCTGCGCGACGAAGGCTATATCAGCGATACCGGCGACGCCGAGCCGGAAGAGACGTTGAAGATCTACCGCATGCTGGCGGATCTGATTACTTCTGATGTGCGGTTAACGATTGAAAGCGTTACCCAGGATGAAGCGTAACGTTTAACAAGATATCCCGGCCTGCGCCGGGCTACCGGACCATGCGGTTTTGTAGCCCGGCTTTGGCGTTTACGCCGCAAGCCGGGAAACCCACAGCGCTACTGCATATATCCCATCGCCAGGCCAAGAAACAGCACCAGCCCAACGTAGTTATTGTTCATAAACGCCTTAAAGCAGGCATCGCGTTCGCGTTTAAATATTAGCTTCTGCTGCCAGGCGAACAGCGCCGCGGCGATAAACAACGACCAGTAATACTCCCAGCCCAGCCCGCTCAGCCAGCCCACCGCGGCCATCAGGCCCAGTACCGCCACCTGTAAGATACCAATGATTAAGCGATCGTTGTCGCCAAACAGGATCGCCGTCGATTTGATACCGATTTTGACGTCATCATCGCGATCGACCATCGCATACTGGGTGTCGTAGGCCACCGCCCACAGGATATTGGCGAGGAACATCAGCCAGCAGCTCAGCGGCAGCGACTCGCTCACCGCCGAAAACGCCATCGGGATCGACCAGCCGAACGCCGCGCCCAGTACGACCTGCGGCAGGTGGGTGTAGCGTTTCATAAACGGATACACCCACGCCAGGGCCAGCGCCGCTATCGACAGCAGAATGGTCATGGTGTTCAGGGTCAACACCAGCAGGAATGAAAGCAGCACCAGCACGACAAACAGCGTTCGCGCCTCTTTTTCGCTCACATCGCCGCTCGGCAGCGGGCGGCGGGCCGTACGTTTGACGTGACCGTCAAACTTGCGATCGGCATAGTCGTTGACCACGCAGCCTGCGGCGCGCATCAGCCAGACGCCGGCGACGAAAACGGCGAGGATCCATAGCGGCGGTATCCCCGGCGTCGCCACCCATAGCGCCCACAGCGTCGGCCACAGCAGCAGCAGCGCGCCGATCGGTTTGTCAGTACGCATCAGGCGATGAAACGCCAGCAGCTTGTTCTGCGTCAGACTCCACTCCATTTCATTTTCCTCTCAATACAACGGCGATGCAGGCAAAAACAGTTCCGTCAGCAGCAGCGGTTTGCCGCTCAACCGGAGGCGGGAACGGCGCCCCCACAGCTCTGCATGACGACCAATTTCAATAAAATCGCGGGTTAGCGTCGATGACGTGAAGAGATAGCGGCCCAACGGCGTTTGTCCCAGCTGTTGTAGCGCCAGTTCAGGGCCGCTCAGCGTTGATTCCGGCACGATGGTGCGACCGGCCAGCCAGGGTTCACCGTTGGCGCAAAGAATGATTTCCCGCAGCCAGTAGCGGGGTTCGCTCGGTAACAGGGACTCCTCACCGGCCAGCGCCTCGCATCCAACAAAGCCTTCGTTAACCATGATGACGCTGACTTTCTTCCCCTGCTGCTCAAAGCGTTTGGTCATTGAGTCTTCCAGCAATAGCCAGTCGCGCAGATGCGCATCCAGCGGGGGTATCTCGGCAAAATAACGCAGCGCACGCAGTTGCGTAAGCGCGGAATGTGGCATGCCTGAATCTCCGGTACATAACGTAAAGGTATTGTATCGCAGAATGGAGGATGGGGGGCGGGCAAACGTCAATATACGATCATCCGCGCAACAGCCGTGCAACAGAGGCCGCCGCGCGCTAAAAAAAAGTGCGCCCGAACGGACGCACCTAAAGGCTGTGCCTAAACATCAGCATTGCGGGGAGACGGTCACCCCTTGCCTTTTACACTGCTGATAAAGGTGGAACGAGCAGATTTCGAGCCAAGACGTTCAGCTTCGTTCATCAATTTCAGGGCCTTGTCGATATCGCCTTTCGCAACCGCCTGCTTGATACCGTTGTTGAAGTAGGTTTCGGTATCGTCGAGCATCGGTTCGCTTTTCGCCGCTGGAGCCGGGGCCGGAGCGGCGACCGGCGCGCTATAGGCAGGAGCAGCGGTATTACCGACGGTAACAGGCCCCGGACCTGACGAACCGAACAACGGGCCAACCAGTACGCTGGAGGCGGTAGAGGTTTTCACCTTCAGGCTAATGGTACCGTTTGTAACGTGTTTCGCGATGGGATCCGGAATATCCGGCACCGCATTGCCGGTACCTTTGGCGTAAGCCTTCGCCGGATCGATTAATTTAGTGGTCTGCTGCAAATCCTGCGGCGTGGTAAAAACCAGCACATAAATTTTCTGCTGTCCCAGCGCCGGAGTCAGGCGCATTACGCCTTCCAGACGATCTGAACTCATCACTCCCGGTTCAAGATAGGTAAAGTAGCTGCTGGGGAAGAACGCGGATGGCGTCATATTTTGGTCAAGAATCAGCACGTTCGGCGCATATACCGCAGTTTGTTTTTCCACTTCGCTGGTTAACGTAATATTGAGCTCGCCAATATTCGCCGGAACGCTGTATGCGGCGACCGGGCCACTGATACCGGGGACATTGAGCGTCTGTCCGGCCACGGCGAGCTTTGTCGTCTGCGTTTTGGATTGATCGACCGGAGTCCAGGTTAGCTGCTGCAACGCAGAGGCCGGAATCGACGGCGCGGCAGAGGTGTTCTGCGGCACGAAATTAACATCAGCAAAACTGACTGCGGGTACGCAGGCCATCAGGCCGACGGACAGGCAGAGGGCAACGAGACTTTTCTTCATTTTCATTGTTATCACCTCAATTCCAGTGGCCAAGCGGTAGCCAGGCAATAGCGCGCTGGGCCTAAGATAGAGGGGCTTACGCCCCTCTTTTAGTTACGAACGGTTAGATTCGATTACCACCAGATTTCCATCTGGGCACCGAAGGTCCACTCGTCGTTATCGCCACGGCTAAAGGTTTTAGCGCTGGTGTCGTTGTACGCTACGCCGCTATCGTTATAGCCCCATTTCTCATCCCATTTGGCGTACGTTGCGAATACGCGGATTGCCGGACGGGACCAGATGCTGTCCCCAGCCTGCCACTGTTGTGCCAGAGTTACTTTATACTGGCTGTTACGATCGCTGGTGCGTTGAGATTTGACGTTGTCGTAGCCGATTTCCATCAGGGTGCTCATGATAGGCGTCCACTTGTACATTGGACGAACGCCGACGGTCCACCACTGGGTACCATTGTTGTTGTCGCGGTCGATATCCTGGTACATACCGACGTACATCAGATCCCAGCTATCGCCGAGAGAGATCGCACCGTGGTCCAACACGCGCCACATAGATCCATCGTTATTAATGCTGCCGCCCTGCGGAACACCTTTACCGCTGGAGGTCATAGAGTCAGTCGCATACTGCAGAACAAATTTGTTAAAGCCTTTCAGCATGCTCTGAGTATGCTCAGCGGTGAGCATCCAGCCGTCTTTGGAAGCGCCCGGCTGCAGTGAGTAATCATCAGGGATGTTTGTGTGGCCGTAGTCAACGCCCAGTTCCAGCGTGCCGCCCGGGTTAGTTTCCAGACCGGCTAAACGCACGTCGAATACATCATTCGGCACGATATTGTCATAGACGCGATTACCGAACTTGTCGCGATCGGCGAAGGTGCCGGAGCCGCCGGATTCAGAAGAACGCGTTGCTGCCAGAGAGAGTTTACCGAAGCCCAGATCGATGTTTTCAATACCCGCACCAGGACCAGAAATATCCCAGTAGTAGAAGTCGATCATATGAACGTCATGACGCTGGTAGAAGCGCTTACCGGCCCAGATGGTGGAGCCTGGCAACCATTCGATCAGGTTTTTACCCTGCACGTTAGCTTCACGGAATGCCGGACTGGTGGATTCCCAGTCGTTCTGCTGTGACACAGAGTAAGCGACGTTGGTATCGAAGTAGAAGCTCTTATCACCTTCTTTCCATACTTCCTGGCCCAGCTTCAGTTCCGCATAGGTTTCACATTCGTTACCCAGACGGTATTTACTTTGAGCGCCGGTTGCCTGGAAGCACTGTTGTTCACCGCCGCTGCCGGTCCAGCCGATACCAGAACGAGCATAGCCGTGGAAATCAACGGCCAGCGCCTGAGCAGACATAACGCCTGCCGCAACGGCGACCGCCAGTGGAAGTTTGCGCAGAGTAATCATCATTCTATCTCCTGAGATCATTGCTTTTCTTTGAACGCTTCGCCTGTTGTTGCGCCTGTTTTTCGACGCTGCAGGGTGCACGTTTTTTTTAATGGGAAGCCTTACACGCCCGGCTCTTTATGCAGCCGACGACAAGCGGTGCCATCCTCACGGAATAAATGGCAGCGCTCCGGCGGCAAACCGATGGCGAATGTGGCTCCCTCTTCTACCAGCACCACGTCATTCTGGCGGTAAACCAGGTTTTGACGGATGGATGGGATCTGGATATGAATTTGCGTTTCGTGGCCGAGCTGTTCGACCACCTGAACTTCACCTTCAAGGGTGACGTCGGCGATATCGCTGGGCAGCAGATGTTCCGGGCGAATACCTAAGGACATGTTGGCGCCGACCTGAACACGGGCGCTGTCCACCGGCAGCCAGACCTGCTGACGGTTCGGCAGCTCCACCTGCACCTGCTCAATGGCGGTAGCGGTGACCTTAACCGGCAGGAAGTTCATCTTCGGCGAGCCGATAAAGCCCGCGACGAAGCGATCCGCCGGGTAGTGATAGAGTTCGAGAGGCTTGCCGACCTGCGCGACGCGACCGGCGTCGAGCACCACAATTTTGTCGGCGAGGGTCATCGCTTCGACCTGGTCGTGGGTCACGTAAATCATCGTGCGGCCAAGACGCTTATGCAGACGGGAAATCTCAATGCGCATCTGTACGCGCAGCGCGGCATCAAGGTTAGAGAGCGGTTCATCCAGCAGGAAAACGCGCGGTTCAGCCACCAGGGTACGACCAATCGCCACGCGCTGACGCTGACCACCGGAAAGCGCTTTCGGTTTACGCTCCAGCAGGTGAGCCAGCTGCAGCACTTCCGCCACCTGGGTCACGCGCTGGTTAATCAGCTCTTTTTTGGCGCCAGCCAGCTTCAGGCCAAAAGACATGTTTTCCGCGACGGAAAGATGGGGGTAAAGCGCATAAGACTGAAACACCATCCCGATACCGCGCTCGGCGGGCGGGACATCATTCATTCGGGTATCGCCAATCAGCAGATCGCCGCTGGTCACCGTTTCCAGCCCGGCAATCATACGCAGCAGGGTGGATTTGCCGCAGCCTGATGGCCCAACAAACACGACGAACTCCCCATCCTGGATCTCGAGATTGATATCTTTTGATACCACCACGTCACCCCAGGCTTTCGTTACATTTCGCAGCTGTACGCTCGCCATGCCCTTCTCCCTTCGTTACAACCTGTCACTTAACGACACATTCAAGATGGGGTGACTATGCGGCATTCATTAGTCTGGTAAATCCTCCACCCCCCGGCTTTTTCATGGGGGAGGAGACGGGAGGATGAGAGATGACGTCTCGCCGCCGGGGGGGACGGGTCGATACCGATTTCGTGATGCAGCCTGCAAAATTGGCCGCCTTTTTATGTGCTCCAGGACTCATAACCGGCATTTCTGCTATGGAGATCACACAATCGGGGGATGGGGCGTAGACATGGGGAGGATGGAAAGAGGTTGTTAAAAAAGGAAACTCATCACCGTTAAGCCACTCAAGTGTATCCACGAGCACATCACCAAATAGGACGGGTATATGAAAATCAAAACTGGCGCTCGCATCCTCGCGCTGTCTGCATTGACCACGATGATGTTTTCCGCCTCTGCCCTCGCAAAAATCGAAGAAGGTAAGCTGGTTATCTGGATTAACGGCGACAAAGGCTACAACGGCCTCGCTGAAGTGGGTAAAAAGTTTGAAAAAGACACCGGCATTAAAGTATCCGTAGAACATCCGGATAAGCTGGAAGAGAAATTCCCGCAGGTTGCCGCGACCGGCGACGGCCCTGACATCATTTTCTGGGCCCACGACCGTTTTGGCGGCTACGCCCAGTCTGGCCTGCTGGCGGAAATCTCCCCGGACAAAGCTTTCCAGGACAAACTCTATCCGTTCACCTGGGACGCGGTTCGCTATAACGGCAAGCTGATTGCCTACCCGGTTGCCGTCGAAGCGCTGTCGCTGATCTATAACAAAGACCTGGTGCCAAATCCGCCGAAAACCTGGGAAGAGATCCCGGCGCTGGATAAAGAACTGAAGGCGAAAGGTAAGAGCGCGCTGATGTTCAACCTGCAAGAACCGTACTTCACCTGGCCGCTGATCGCTGCCGACGGCGGCTATGCGTTCAAGTTTGAAAACGGCAAGTACGATGTGAAAAACGTGGGCGTGGATAGCGCTGGCGCGAAAGCTGGCCTGACCTTCCTGGTCGACCTTATCAAGAACAAGCATATGAACGCCGACACCGACTACTCCATCGCGGAAGCGGCATTCAACAAAGGCGAAACCGCGATGACCATCAACGGTCCGTGGGCGTGGTCTAACATCGATAAGAGCAAGGTTAACTACGGCGTTACCCTGCTGCCGACCTTCAAAGGCAACGCGTCTAAACCGTTCGTTGGCGTACTGAGCGCCGGTATTAACGCCGCCAGCCCGAACAAAGAACTGGCGAAAGAGTTCCTCGAAAACTACCTGATGACCGACCAGGGTCTGGATGAAGTGAACAAGGACAAACCGCTGGGCGCGGTCGCGCTGAAATCCTTCCAGGAGAAACTGGAAAAAGATCCGCGTATCGCCGCCACCATGGCGAACGCCCAGAAAGGCGAAATCATGCCGAACATCCCGCAGATGTCCGCCTTCTGGTATGCCGTTCGTACCGCAGTGATCAACGCAGCTAGCGGTCGCCAGACCGTCGAAGCGGCGCTGAAAGACGCACAGTCTCGTATCACCAAGTAATACGGTTTCCCTTATTTCTTAGAGAATAAGGTTTGTTGAATACGTTGTTACACGAAATCATTCGCGCTACATCGAGGCGGCAAGGATGACAAATCCCCAGGCGCTTACATCAGTAAGTGACTGGGGTGCGCATCCGCAGCCAACAAAGAGGTAGCGCGAAGGATAAAGTGTAAAGAGGATGATCCCCATGGATGTCGTGAAAAAGAAGCACTGGTGGCAAAGCCCGCAGCTCACATGGTCTGTGATCGGCTTGCTGTGCCTGCTGGTGGGTTACCTTGTTGTTTTGATGTACGCCCAGGGGGAGTACCTGTTTGCCATCATGACGCTGATTTTAAGCTCGGTTGGCCTGTATATTTTTTCCAATCGCAAGGCCTACGCCTGGCGCTATGTTTATCCGGGTCTCGCCGGGATGGGGCTGTTCGTCCTGTTCCCGCTGATCTGCACGATCGCAATCGCTTTCACCAACTACAGCAGCACTAACCAGCTGACCTTCGAACGCGCCCAACAGGTACTGATGGACCGCTCCTTCCAGGCGGGCAAATCCTACAACTTCGCGCTCTATCCGGCGGGAGATGAGTGGAAGCTGGCGCTGACCGACGGCGAAAGCGGCAAAAACTATCTTTCCGACGCCTTTAAATTCGGCGGCGAGCAGAAACTGGCCTTAAAAGAGGCTGACGCCCTGCCGGAAGGCGATCGCGCCACGCTGCGCGTGATTACGCAAAACCGTACCGCCCTGAACCAGCTGACCGCCGTGCTGCCGGATGAAAGCAAAGTCATTATGAGCTCCCTGCGTCAGTTCTCCGGTACTCAACCGCTGTACGCGCTGGCCAATGACGGTACGCTGACCAACAACCAGAGCGGCGTAAAATATCGTCCCAACGCCGAGGTCGGTTTCTATCAGGCGATCAACGCCGACGGCAGCTGGGGCAGCGAAAAGCTCAGCCCGGGCTACACCGTAACCATCGGCTGGGATAACTTCACCCGCGTGTTCCAGGATGAAGGGATCCAGAAACCGTTCTTCGCGATTTTCGTCTGGACGGTGGTGTTCTCCGTTCTGACCGTGATTCTTACCGTTGCGGTCGGCATGGTGCTCGCCTGTCTGGTCCAGTGGGAAGCCCTGAAGGGCAAAGCGATTTACCGCGTACTGCTGATTCTGCCATATGCCGTACCGTCGTTTATCTCGATTCTGATTTTCAAAGGCCTGTTCAACCAGAGTTTTGGCGAGATCAACATGATGCTCAGCGCGCTGTTCGGCATCAAGCCGGCCTGGTTTAGCGACCCGACCACCGCGCGCACGATGATTATCATCGTCAACACCTGGCTGGGCTATCCGTACATGATGATCCTGTGCATGGGCCTGCTGAAAGCGATTCCTGACGATTTATATGAAGCCTCGGCAATGGATGGCGCTACGCCGTTCCAGAACTTCTTCAAAATTACGCTGCCGCTGCTGATCAAGCCGCTGACGCCGCTGATGATCGCCAGCTTCGCCTTTAACTTTAACAACTTCGTGCTGATTCAGCTGTTGACCAACGGCGGGCCGGACCGGCTCGGCACCACCACGCCGGCGGGCTACACCGACCTGCTGGTGAGCTATACCTACCGCATCGCCTTTGAAGGCGGCGGCGGTCAGGACTTCGGCCTCGCGGCGGCTATCGCCACGCTGATCTTCCTGCTGGTAGGCCTGCTTGCGATTGTTAACCTGAAAGCCACACGTATGAAGTTTGATTAAGGGAGATAACGATTATGGCTATGGTTCAACCCAAATCTCAGAAGCTGCGCCTGTTTACCACGCATCTCCTGCTGCTGGTTTTTATCGCGGCGATTATGTTCCCGCTGCTGATGGTCATCGCTATCTCTCTGCGCGAAGGGAACTTCGCCACCGGTAGCCTGATCCCTGAAAGTATCTCCTGGGAGCACTGGCGGCTGGCGTTAGGCTTCAGCGTTGAACACGCTGACGGTCGCGTCACGCCGCCCCCCTTCCCGGTCCTGCTGTGGCTGTGGAACTCCATCAAGGTGGCCGGCATTACCGCCATTGGCATCGTCGCGCTCTCTACCACTTGCGCTTACGCTTTTGCCCGCATGCGCTTTCCGGGTAAAGCCACGCTGCTGAAAGGGATGCTGATTTTCCAGATGTTCCCCGCGGTACTGTCGCTGGTCGCGCTGTATGCCCTGTTTGACCGCCTCGGCCAGTACGTACCGTTCGTCGGCCTGAATACCCACGGCGGCGTCATCTTCGCCTATATGGGCGGTATCGCGCTGCACGTCTGGACGATTAAAGGTTACTTCGAAACCATCGACGGCTCGCTGGAGGAAGCGGCGGCGCTGGACGGCGCCACCCCGTGGCAGGCTTTCCGCCTGGTGCTGCTCCCGCTGTCGGTACCGATTCTGGCGGTGGTGTTTATTCTGTCGTTCATCGCCGCGATTACCGAAGTACCGGTGGCCTCCCTGCTGCTGCGCGATGTGAACAGCTATACCCTGGCGGTCGGAATGCAACAGTATCTCAACCCGCAGAACTATCTGTGGGGCGACTTTGCCGCTGCAGCGGTGCTCTCCGCTATTCCGATTACCGTAGTGTTCCTGCTGGCCCAGCGCTGGTTGGTCAACGGCCTGACGGCAGGCGGAGTGAAAGGTTAATTTTTTTGTAACACCCGCCCCAAATTTCAGATGAGGGCCGGCGGTTTAGCGGCAATGCGCGTCCCCAACCGGGCATTGCCGCCGCCGCCCTCAGCTGAAAAAGTAAGGCAAATGCCACTGCTATCCTCAACTGGACCCTACATAAATTCTATTTGTGACTGTTGGTCAGCGGCCCTAGAGGCCGCTTTTTTTTATTCGCGTTTCAGGCGGTTGGAATTACACAGCCAAAGCGTAATCACCAGAATCAGGATCGCAGCGGAGTAAATCAGCACCGCCATAGGCGACTCATGATCGATAATGATCAGGCGGACGATGGCGGTGATGCCGATATAGACAAAGTAGCGCAGCGGGAAGTGAAATCCCGACTCAAAATACTTCACTATCAGCGCGATAAACTCGAAATAGAGGAAGTAGACGACCAGCCCCTCCACCAGCTTGTACTTGCTGACAGGCTCCGGCGTAAACAGGACGTGCGCCAGATGCAACGTCTCCTTGCCCAGAAATACGATCAGAATGACCCCCAGGCACAGCAGGCCAAGATTCAAAACGGTTTGCATTGCGGTTGCAATAAAACTCACCAACGGACGATAAACCGGCGGCATAGATACACCTCATAATCATCATTATTTGTGACCTGTATAACGCAAAAGTGTGATCCAGATCGACATTATTCGTTAACTTTTTGCCACCGGCGGCGTAAATGTAACAATCACTTGCCACACTGACAGGTTAAAAAGGAAACAACCATGTTCAAAATTCGTATTGCAGGGCCAGAAGATGCAGCCTTGCTCAACGAAATGGCCAATGCCAGCTATCGCCACCACTTTGCCCATCTCTGGCACAACGCCGATGAACTGGAGCACTACCTGCAGCAAGAATATTCCATGGCCGCGCTGGCGCCCAGCCTGGCCGATCCGCAGTGCTGTTGGTTGATTGCGGAAGCCGCGCGTCCTGTCGGCTTTGCTAAATACGCCTGTGGTCAGAATATTCATCCCGAGGGTCCCTCCGGCACGCTGCTGCATAAGCTTTATCTGCTGCCCGACGCCACCGGACATCGCTACGGCGAGCAGATTTTCCGCGCCGTCGAGACGCGAGCAAAAGAGAAGGGTGAACGCTGGCTATGGCTGGAAGTGCTCGCCGCGAATACCAGCGCCCGCCGTTTTTATGAACGCCAGGGGATGCAGCACGTGAAGGATGTGGCATTTCATTCTGCAACCCAGGAAAGCACACTCCATATTCTGGCTAAACCAATCTGAGAGGCAGCATGCATACCCTTCGTGAAACCGCCATTCGCAACGTCGCCAGCGGCGAAAACGTGGTGATTTACCAGCCCGCCAACCTCTACGACTGCACGCTTGGCGATAACGTCTTCGTCGGGCCATTTGTGGAGATTCAGGGCCATACCCGCATCGGCAACGACAGCAAAATTCAGTCCCACACCTTTATCTGCGAGTACGTGACCATCGGCGCGCGCTGTTTTATCGGCCACGGCGTGATGTTCGCCAACGATATGTTCCGCGAGGGAAAACCCAACGCCGACCGCGAGAGCTGGGGAAGAATTGTGATTGGCAACGATGTGTCTATCGGCAGCGGCGCAACCATTCTGGCGGTCAGCATCTGCGATGGGGTCGTGATTGGCGCGGGCAGCGTGGTGACCAAATCCATTACTGAGAAAGGCGTGTGGGCCGGGAACCCGGCAAAGCTGCTGCGCCGGCTATAACAAAAATGCCGGCCACATGGGCCGGCATTGCGAACGTTTTAGCGATTATGCGCGCCAGGATTTATAGCGGTTAATCAGGCCGTTAGTGGAGCTGTCGTGGCTGCTCACTTCGGAACCATCTTTCAGCTCCGGCAGGATGCGGTTAGCCAGCTGTTTGCCCAGCTCCACGCCCCACTGGTCGAAGGTGAAGATGTTCATAATCACGCCCTGGGTGAAGATTTTGTGCTCATACAGGGCAATCAGCGCGCCCAGGCTGAACGGCGTAATTTCACGCAGCAGGATGGAGTTGGTCGGGCGGTTGCCTTCAAACACTTTGAACGGCACCACGTGTTCCAGGGTCGCCGGATCTTTACCCTGATCGCGATACTCCTGCTCAACCACTTCGCGGGATTTACCAAACGCCAGCGCTTCGGTCTGGGCAAAGAAGTTAGACAGCAGCTTCGGATGGTGGTCGGACAGCGGGTTGTGGGTAATCGCCGGGGCGATAAAGTCGCAAGGCACCATTTTGGTCCCCTGGTGAATCAGCTGGTAGAACGCGTGCTGACCGTTGGTACCCGGCTCGCCCCAGATGATTGGGCCCGTCTGGTAATCCACGGCGTTGCCGTTACGGTCAACGTATTTACCGTTGGATTCCATGTTGCCCTGCTGGAAGTAGGCGGCAAAGCGGTGCATATACTGGTCGTACGGCAGAATCGCTTCGGTTTCAGCACCGAAGAAGTTGTTGTACCAGATACCGATCAGCGCCAGCAGTACCGGCAGGTTTTTCTCAGGCGCGGTCGTGGAGAAGTGTTTATCCATCGCGTGCGCGCCGGAGAGCAGCTCAACAAAGTTGTCGAAGCCGACGGACAGGATGATGGACAGGCCGATGGCTGACCACAGAGAGTAACGGCCGCCAACCCAGTCCCAGAATTCAAACATATTGGCGGTATCAATACCGAACTCGCCAACCGCTTTACCGTTGGTCGAGAGCGCGGCGAAGTGTTTCGCTACGTGCTTCTCATCGCCGGCGGTCGCCAGGAACCAGTCGCGCGCGCTGTGAGCGTTGGTCATGGTTTCCTGAGTGGTAAAGGTTTTCGACGCGACCAGGAACAGCGTGGTTTCCGGGTTCACCGTTTTCAGCACTTCGGCGATGTGGGTCCCATCGACGTTGGAAACAAAGTGCATGTTCAGGTGGTTTTTGTACGGGCGCAGCGCTTCGGTCACCATGAACGGGCCGAGGTCGGAGCCGCCGATACCGATGTTCACGACGTCGGTAATCGCTTTACCGGTGTAGCCTTTCCAGTTGCCGGAGATAATGGCTTCGGAGAAGGTTTTCATCTTCTCAAGCACGGCGTTCACTTCCGGCATCACGTCTTTGCCATCAACCAGAATCGGAGTATTGCTGCGGTTACGCAGCGCAACGTGCAGCACCGCGCGGTCTTCCGTGCGGTTAATCTTCTCGCCGGAGAACATGGATTTAATGGCGTCTGCCAGGAAGGTCTCTTTGGCCAGGTCCTGCAGCTTAGCCAGCGTCTCTTCGGTGATGCGGTTTTTGGAAAAATCCACCAGCATCAGATCGTCGAACGTGGCGGAGAATTTAGAGAAACGATCGCTATCCTTCGCGAACAGATCCGCGATGGTAACGTCTTTCATTTCATCAAAGTGTTTCTGTAATGCCTGCCAGGCAGAGGTCTGCGTTGGGTTGATGTTTTTCATTAGCAATACTCTTCTGATTTGAGAATTGTGACTGCGGTCGATTGTAGCGCCGGTGACGAAAAATTGTGATGATTTTTATGTTATGCCGATGATACGCGTCAGAAATTGGACCGATTTGGCGCAAAACGCCCCTGATAGTATAGACATCATAAGGCTTTTTTCTGTCAGCGACCCGCCCATGAAAAATCCGCATAACCCTGACGTTGACATACTTCGCCTGAAGCCTTTATATAACGGCAGTATTTACGTATACGTAGGTATGTATGGATCGCGCATTTCACGCTACAGCGAAAGGGTATTGCAGGGGGGTATAATGTCCCGCGTCCCCCTGGCAAAGTGAAAGACGTCGGTAATTGCCAGAAGAGGTGCGTTGCCCAGGTAACCGTATTGGAGGAGCCAGTCCGGGGAAAATACGTGAGGGGGAGCAACGCCGAGGTGAATAAGCGTCTGGTTACGCTCATCACCGGCCACAGGGGCTGAATCCCCTGGGTTGTCACCAGAAACGTTCGCAGTCGGGCGTTTCATACTCGCCAGCTGATACAAAGCATCGGCAAGCGGGTCTACAAGGTGGAGCACTTCTGGGTGACATCGTAGTTTGTTTATCGCTCTGCGCCCACCCTGTTTTTCGCTCTTCCCTTGTGCCATGGCTGAATAATTTGGCCTGGCTTATTAAGACATTTTATTGCAATCCGGTTGCGTCCAGCCCCGCCAGGATTGGTTTTCTGGAATCGTTTTAATAAGTCAGGCCCCCTGACACGAGGTTGTTATGACAGATTTAGTTGTAGCCAAGTTCGGCGGCACCAGCGTTGCCGATTTTGATGCCATGAACCGCAGCGTAGACGTCGCGCTGTTGGATGCCAATACCCGCGTGGTGGTGCTTTCCGCCTCAGCGGGCGTGACCAACCTGCTGGTCGCATTAGCGGAAGGGCTGGAACCCGGCGAACGTTTCGCGAAACTCGATGCCATGCGTCAAATCCAGTTCAATATTCTGGAGCGTCTGCGCTATCCGAACGTGATCCGCGATGAAATAGAGCGCCTGCTGGAAAACATCACCACCCTGGCGGAAGCTGCCTCCCTGGCCAGTTCAACCGCGTTAACCGACGAGCTGGTCAGCCACGGCGAACTGATGTCTACCCTGCTGTTTGTCGAGATCCTGCGCGAGCGCGGTATCGCCGCCCAGTGGTTCGACGTACGCAAAATTATGCGCACCAACGACCGCTTTGGCCGCGCGGAACCGGATATCGCCGCCTTATCTGAATTAACCCAGCAGCAGCTGACCCCGCGCCTTGCGGAAGGGCTGGTGATCACCCAGGGCTTTATCGGCAGCGAAGCCAAAGGCCGTACCACTACCCTGGGCCGCGGCGGCAGCGACTATACCGCCGCGCTGCTCGGCGAAGCGCTAAACGCCACCCGCGTCGATATCTGGACCGATGTTCCTGGTATCTACACCACCGACCCGCGCGTCGCGCCGGCAGCCAAACGCATTGACGTTATCGCTTTTGAAGAAGCGGCGGAAATGGCGACCTTTGGCGCGAAGGTCCTGCATCCGGCCACCCTGCTCCCCGCCGTGCGCAGCGATATTCCGGTATTCGTCGGCTCCAGCAAAGAGCCGAAGGCCGGCGGCACGCTGGTGTGCAAAAACACCAAAAACCCGCCGCTGTTCCGCGCGCTGGCGCTGCGCCGCAAGCAGACGCTGCTAACCCTGCACAGCCTGAATATGCTGCACTCGCGTGGTTTTCTGGCCGAAGTGTTTAGTATTCTGGCGCGTCACAGCATCTCCGTCGATCTGATCACCACGTCGGAAGTGAGCGTGGCGCTAACCATGGATACCACCGGTTCAACGTCAGCTGGCGATACCCTGCTCACCCAAGGGCTGTTGACCGAACTTTCCTCTCTGTGCCGGGTTGAGGTCGAGCAGGATCTGGCGCTGGTCGCCATCATTGGTAATGAGCTGTCGAAAGCGTGCGGCGTCGGTAAAGAGGTGTTTGGCGTGCTGGATCCGTTCAACATTCGAATGATTTGCTATGGCGCATCCAGCCACAACCTGTGCTTCCTGGTGCCGGGAGCGGATGCCGAAAAAGTGGTGCAGAAGCTGCATCATAATCTGTTCGAGTAATGGCGAAAAAATGGCCCGTCATTTCTGCCGGGCCATTTTTAGTTCCCCATCACCGTGGTCATCAGCAATCTGTCCAACTCCCTAATATCCCCTGTCCGGCTATCCGGCAGCGCGGGAGGGATCGCGCCTCTGAGCAGCTCGGACTGAATAAACGCATGCAGTAATGGTCGCCGCGGGCCGTACTCCGCCTCTCCCGCACGTTGTTTACGTTCCAGCAGCGCGTTTATTTCCTCACGCAGCCCCGTTTCCAGCTCGCTTCCCGCCAGCAGTTGATCAAAGCGCATCGGCGGTACGCCTTTTCCCGCCTCAACCCAGCGGACGGCCAGCAGCGGGCGCAGTACGTAAAAGTACTTTTTCAGCCGCACGTGTTCGCCTTGCAGATAGCCGCGAAAATTTTTCCTGGCCATCGAGTAGTAATGCCAGCGGGCGCGTACCGGAGAAAACCAATGCGGGATGAGTTTTTTAAGCGCCTTAACCGTCGCGTCATCCTGCCGATACACCACCGGTGAATCCAACCATTCAATCAGCGTCGGATTCGCCCCTTTCAGCAGACCCAGCGCTTTGCGCCACTCCCAGCCGCAGACGTCCAGCTCATCGGCGATGGGCAGCTCGATAACATCGCGCGGCGCGTCCACCCGCAGATACCACTCCAGCGGGTGAACGTAGAGAAACCGCACATCATAATCGCTGTCCGGCGAGGCAAAGCCCCAGCCTCGGCTACCGGATTCACAGGCGTAGAGCACTCTGACGCCGTAGCGCCGCTCCACGTCCGTTAACTGCCGTTGCACCTTATGGCGCATAGCGGCATTCACACCGTGATACGTCATTTTCATTATCCTTTTAGATTCACCAGGCCATGCAGCACCTGGTCCAGACCGCCAAAGACCGAGATTTTATCGATACGTTCCGCCACTCTTTCCAGCGTTTCCAGCTCTTTTAAGCGCAGCGCGACAGGGTTATTTTCCATCACCTTCGCGGTGTTGAGCAGCGAACGGGTCGCCGCGGTCTCTTCACGGCGGCGGATCACATTCGCCTGCGCCGATTTCTCCGCTTCCACCAGCTGCGACAGAATGGCTTTCATGTCGCCGGGCAGCACAATATCCTTCACGCCCAGCGAGGCGACGTCGATGCCAAATGCCGCCATGCGCTCGGTAACCTGCGCGCTCACCACCTCATCGATGATTTTCTTATCTTCCAGCAGCTCGTCCAGCGTTCGCGTCCCGACGGCTTCACGCAGCGCAAACTGCAGCTCGCGATACAGATGATCCAGCGGCTTCGTCAGCTGTCCGAACGCCTGCAGCACATCGCTGTAGCGCCAGTTCGCCGCCAGATTTAAACGCAGGTTCACTTTATCTTTGGTCAGAATCTCCTGGCCGCCAACCTCCAGCACCTGCAGGCGGGTATCGACCACTTCCGCTTCCACCAGATGATTGACCTTCCAGTACGCGCTCAGGCCAGGCTGCAGCAGCGATTGTGTCTCGCCGTCGATTTTCAGCACCCCGACGTGCCACGCCGGCACCGATACGGTGAGGATCGCTTCGCGGCCTTTTACCGCCCCGTGACGTCGCGGCTGCAGCACCGCATTCATGATGTCAGCCGGAACCTCAACCTGGCGGGTATCGATACGTAGCAGCCGCATCTCGTCACCGGCGGACCAGTACAGCCGGCGCGTCGAAGGCGGTAAAATGTCCTGCAGCACACCGTTGGCATACAGCGCCCCGGTTTCGATATCCGTCAAATCCGCCGCCAGGCAGTAGCGTTCAACCCATTCAGGCTGAAAGCGCCGTAAATACTCCGCCAGCGCTTCCGGCACCTCGCTGCCGTCCCGGTTTACGATCAGCACGTCAGGAACGTTGAACCACGGCAGGCGGTGCTCGCCTGCTTCCAGAACCTGATAGTAGTCACCCTGGCGGGATAAAAGGCCAAGCTGACCTTTACGTACCGTAATTTTTTTCGTCATTTTTTATTCCTTAACAGTTAATCAGGCGCGGGTGCAGGGGCGGAGCCGCAGGGGAACTCCCTTTTGCCTGCGGCACGGCGCCTTTACCGGCGGCCTGCTTTGGGGAGTGCCGACTGCGCACAACCCCGTTGTGTTTTTATGATTAACAACCAGTTTTCATTGGAGATGAAATCGGGAATCGAACCCATTGGTGGTCATCGGCTGACAGAACGCGCCCGAAAAACGGTCTGTACCGTTCCTGGCGTGCCGGCGGGGTTTAATCCCCTGCGTCTTCAGCATCGTGACGAAAGGACTATTGCCAGATGCGTGCCAAAAACAAAAATGGCGAAAGTTATTTTTTAACTAATTAATTAGTAAAGTTTTTATTTTTAAAGCACACCGTGACGCTTGCTCACGCCAGCAGGTTTTTTTATCTTGAAATATCGATACTTATCTTTTGGGATAAACATGAAAAAGCGGCGAGTGGTGATAGGCGTCCTCGGAACGGTACTGGATAAACGCGGCAAGCGAGCGAACCGCTTTAAAAAATGGCGGCCCACCGTGGGGCTATGCCAGCAGGCCGATTTTCCCGTCGACCGGCTGGAGCTCCTCCACCAGCCGCGTGATGAAAGCATGGCGCAAAAGCTGATTGACGATATCGCCCAGCTTTCGCCGCATACCGAAGTGCGCCCGCATACGGTTGAGATAAACGATCCCTGGGATTTTGAAGAGGTCTACGCGGCGTTTCTCGACTTTGCCAACCGCTATCGCTTTGATACCGAAAACGAAGAGTATCTGGTGCATATCACCACCGGGACCCACGTGGCGCAGATCTGCTGGTTCCTACTGACCGAAGCGCGCTACCTCCCCGCCAGCCTGCTGCAGACCAGCCCTGCGCCGAAAAGCGCAGCGGATGAAGCCGTCGCCGCCGGTATTTACTCGGTGATCGATCTGGACTTAAGCCGCTATACGGCGCTCACCAGCCGCTTTCAGCGCGAGCAGCAGCAGTCCGTCTCCTTCCTGAAGGCAGGCATCGAGACGCGGAACGCGACGTTCAACGCGCTTATCGATCGTATTGAGCGCGTGGCGATCCGATCGACCGATCCGATCCTGCTTACCGGCCCAACGGGCGCTGGTAAATCCGTCCTCGCCAAACGTATTTTTCAGCTTCGTCAGTCGCGGCATCGGGTGGCGGGAAAATTCATGGCGGTGAACTGCGCCACGCTGCGCGGCGATAACGCCATGTCCACGCTGTTTGGCCATGTCAAAGGCGCGTTTACCGGCGCGGTGACGCCTCGCGCCGGGCTATTACGCGAAGCCGACGGCGGCGTACTGTTTCTCGATGAAATCGCCGAGCTGGGGCTGGATGAGCAGGCCATGCTGCTGAAGGCCATCGAAGAAAAAACCTTTTTTCCGTTTGGCTCGGATAAAGAGGTGCACAGCGACTTCCAGCTGATCGCCGGCACGCATCGCGATATGCAGCAGTGGGTGGCAGAGGGGCGCTTTCGCGAAGATCTTTATGCGCGCATCAATATGTGGCGCTTTGCCCTCCCCGGCCTGGCGCAGCGGCGGGAAGATATTGCGCCGAACGTGGAGTATGAATTACGCCGACTGGCCAACGAGCGGCAGACGCAGATCCGCTTCGATAAAGACGCCCGCGAGCGCTATCTGGCCTTTGCCTGCTCGCCGCAGGCGCAATGGCGCGGCAATTTCCGCGAACTTAGTTCGTCCGTGACGCGCATGGCGACCCTGGCCGAGCAGGGGCGCATTACGCTGGCCGTTGCGGAAGAGGAGATAATGCTGCTGAAAGCGAGCTGGCAGCTCACGACATCTTCTCCTGATATTGCGATGGAAATCGATCTGTTCGATCGCCGCCAGCTGGAAACGGTGCTGGCGGTCTGCCAACGCAGCGCTTCGCTCTCCGAAGCCGGACGCGAGCTGTTCGCCGTCTCCCGGCAGAAAAAGGCCAATCCCAACGATGCCGACCGTCTGCGCAAGTATTTAGCGCGCTTCGGACTCAGTTGGGAGATCGTCCGCAGCGGAACATGAGCATAATTTGTTTGAATAATATGTCTTAGCACGATAAACAATAGCGATGGCCGGGCTCGATCCCGGCCGGTCTATAACAAGCAAACACAACTTACGTGCAAGGAAAACAACATGCTCGCCACGCTTACGCGGCTGTTCCCATTATGGGCGCTGCTGCTCTCGGTTATCGCCTATTACACGCCATCCACTTTCACTCCCGTTGGCCCGTGGGTCCCGACGCTGCTGATGCTGATTATGTTCGGTATGGGCGTGCACCTGAAAGTCGACGATTTTAAGCGCGTGCTTTCCCGCCCCGCGCCGGTCGCCGCAGGCATTTTTCTCCACTACCTGGTGATGCCCCTCGCCGCCTGGCTGCTGGCGCTGATTTTTCATATGCCGCCGGAGCTCTCCGCCGGGATGGTGCTGGTCGGCAGCGTCGCCAGCGGTACGGCATCCAACGTGATGATCTTTCTGGCAAAAGGCGATGTCGCGCTTTCGGTCACCATCTCGTCGGTTTCCACGCTGGTCGGTGTGGTCGCCACGCCGTTGCTGACGCGTCTGTACGTAGATGCGCATATTCAGGTGGACGTGATGGGGATGCTGCTCAGCATTCTGCAAATCGTGGTGATCCCGATTGCGCTGGGGCTGGT
This sequence comes from Klebsiella grimontii, assembly GCF_900200035.1. GTDB lineage: Bacteria > Pseudomonadota > Gammaproteobacteria > Enterobacterales > Enterobacteriaceae > Klebsiella > Klebsiella grimontii. Next base: position 25,447 of record NZ_FZTC01000009.1, on the reverse strand, counting down.
CGTGCATCATCTGCTGCCGAAAGTGGTCAAGGCGGTTGAGCCGTTCCTGCCGGCCTTTTCGATGGTCTGCATTCTGGCGATTATCTGCGCCGTGGTGGCCGGTTCCGCGTCGCATATCGCTTCCGTAGGCTTTGTGGTGATTATCGCCGTCATCCTGCATAACACCATCGGCCTGCTCGGCGGCTACTGGGGCGGACGGCTGTTTGGCTTTGACGAGTCCACCTGCCGCACGCTGGCGATCGAGGTGGGAATGCAGAACTCCGGCCTTGCTGCCGCGCTGGGGAAAATCTACTTTGGCCCGCTGGCCGCGCTGCCCGGCGCGCTGTTCTCGGTCTGGCACAACCTGTCCGGCTCGCTGCTGGCCGGTTACTGGTCAGGAAAGCCTATTGTTGATAAATCGCGTAAAACGGTAAAAGAGAGCTAACAACCCGTAATTTTCCCGGCTTGCGCTGCGCTTAGCCGGGCTACGGTCCGTGCAGCTTGCGGGTTTTGTAGCCCGGACAGGTGCGCAGCACCGCCTCAGGGATTTTCTGCGAGGCACAATAATTTACCGTGAGACGTCAGCCCCAATACCGTACACTGAAGCCATAGGCTAACTGAGGGCACGACTATGGCACTCCCCCGCATCACCCAAAAAGAGATGACCGAGCGCGAACAGCGAGAACTGAAAACCCTGCTCGACCGCGCGCGCATCGCCCACGGCCGTCCGCTGACTAACGCGGAAACCAATAGCGTGAAAAAAGAGTACATCGATAAGCTGATGCTCCAGCGGGAAACCGAGGCGAAAAAAGCCCGCCAGCTGAAGAAAAAGCAGGCATACAAACCGGATGCAGAGGCCTCGTTTTCCTGGTCGGCCAATACGCCGACCCGCGGCAGACGTTAACGCCCTTTCTTTCTGCGCCCCGGCGCGGTAAAGCGTTTGCCGTTCGACGCCGGGCGGGAAGATTTCTCGCCGCTTTTTTCAATCGCCACCACCGGGCGCTTGATGCCGGCCGTTTTCGGCTTTGCTTTTGCCTTCGGTTTCGCTTCTGAAGACGAGCTCTCAATCAGTTTAAAGAGATCGATCAGCTCATCATCGGTCAGATCGCGCCACTCTCCCAGCGGGATCCCCGTCAGGCTGACGTTCATGATCCGCGTCCGTTCAAGCTTCGTCACTTCATAGCCAAAGTGTTCGCACATCCGGCGAATCTGGCGATTCAGCCCCTGCACCAGGGTGATGCGAAATACAAACGGCGCTTCTTTTTTCACTTTGCACTTCTTCGTCACCGTGCCGAGAATCGGTACCCCCGCGCCCATACCGCGGATAAACTCATCGGTTATTAGCTTATCAACGGTGACCAGATACTCTTTTTCGTGATCGTTACCAGCGCGCAGGATCTTATTCACCAGATCGCCATGGTTGGTCAGAAAGATCAGCCCCTGGGAGTCTTTATCCAGACGACCGATTGGGAAAATGCGTTTACTGTGGTTAACGAAATCCACAATATTGTCGCGCTCGCCGTCTTCGGTGGTGCTGACGATGCCAACCGGTTTATTCAGCGCAATCAGGACCAGATCGTCCGCTTCGCGCGGCTCAATCAACCGGCCATTGACCTTTACCACGTCGCCAGCTTTAACCTGGTCGCCAATGGTGGCGCGCTTGCCGTTGATAAAAACGTTGCCTTGTTCAATAAAGCGATCGGCTTCACGGCGCGAGCAAATTCCGCTCTCGCTGATGTATTTATTAAGTCGGGTTGATGAGTCGGGCAGCATAAAATCTCCTGTAAAAGCGAAATATACCCTACCTTGCGGGCGATAAAAAAGAATCGCGCGCGCGTCGCCTGGCGCTAAGTGTGATCTGCCCCGCCTTTCAACACAAAAGTGTACTCTTGAGATCCCGGCAACTTTACTCAGCGAAATAACGCAGAATCAGGCTGTTAGCATGCCTGGCACAAACGTGCCGTCGACCTCATGCCAGCAAAGCAAATGTGCAACACAAACGGTCAGAACACCCTCTTGAAATAGAGGAAAATTTCTTTGAAGCGGGCCGCTGATGGGGTTATATCAGATCATGACAGCCATTCTCTCATTTGCACAAATGTGCAGGAGCCGACAGTGACGATGGAAAACAGCGACGATATTCGTCTGATCGTGAAAATCGCCCAGCTCTATTACGAGCAGGATATGACCCAGGCGCAGATAGCCCGCGAACTGGGGATATATCGCACCACCATCAGCCGCCTGTTGAAACGCGGCCGCGAGCAGGGCATCGTCACTATCGCCATCAACTATGACTACAACGAAAATCTGTGGCTTGAGCAGCAGCTAAAACAAAAATTTGCCCTCAAAGAGGTGGTGGTGGCGGCCAGCGACGCTCTACAGGAGGAGGATCAGCTCAATCTCATCGGCCAGCATGGCGCGCAATTGGTTGATAGGCTGCTGGAGCCGGGCGATATCATCGGCTTCTCCTGGGGGCGGGCGGTGCGCGCGCTGGTGGAGAATCTGCCACAGGCCGGTCAGTCCCGCCAGGTTATCTGCGTGCCGATTATCGGCGGCCCCTCCGGCAAACTGGAAAGCCGCTACCACGTGAATACGCTGACCTACGGCGCAGCGGCGAAGCTGAAAGCGGAATCTCATCTCGCCGACTTTCCGGCACTTCTCGATAATAAATTGATTCGCAACGGTATTATGCAGTCACAGCACTTTAAAACGATTGCCTCCTACTGGGATAACCTGGACGTCGCGCTGGTGGGGATTGGTTCCCCGGCGATCCGCGACGGCGCAAACTGGCACGCGTTTTACGGCAGTGAAGAGAGTGACGATCTTAACGCCCGCCAGGTTGCCGGAGATATCTGCTCACGCTTTTATAATATTGATGGCCTGATGGTAGAGACCGCCATGAGTGAGAAAACGCTCTCTATTGAGATGGCGAAACTCAGACAGGCGCGCTATTCGGTAGGCATCGCGATGGGCGCGGAAAAATACTCCGGCATTCTTGGTGCCTTAAACGGTCATTACATTAACTGTCTGGTGACGAATCGAGAAACCGCTGAGTCATTACTGAAGTAAATTTCAGGAATATGTTTTCACGCAGCGCTGCTGCGGGGGATCCCTTTATCTAAAGAAACAGGAGTCGATAATGAATACATGGTTAAATTTAAAAGAAAAAATAATTATCGTGACCGGCGGCGCATCAGGAATTGGCCTGGCGATTGTCGATGAGTTATTAGCCCAGGGCGCGAACGTGCAGATGATCGATATTCACGGTGGCGATAAGCATCAGAGTAGCGGTAATTATAACTTCTGGCCTACCGATATATCCAGCGCCAGCGAAGTACATAAAACCGTCGACCATATTATTCAACGTTTTGGCCGCATCGATGGTTTAGTCAATAACGCTGGCGTTAACTTCCCGCGCTTATTAGTCGATGAGAAAGCACCGTCCGGTCGCTATGAATTAAATGAAGCGGCATTCGAAAAAATGGTCAATATCAACCAGAAAGGCGTATTCCTGATGTCGCAGGCGGTGGCGCGCCAGATGGTTAAACAGCGCAGCGGCGTGATTGTTAACGTCTCGTCGGAAAGCGGCCTCGAAGGCTCGGAAGGCCAGAGCTGCTATGCCGCGACCAAGGCCGCGCTGAACAGCTTTACCCGCTCCTGGTCGAAAGAGCTGGGCAAGCACGGTATCCGCGTGGTGGGCGTCGCGCCGGGCATTCTGGAAAAAACCGGTCTGCGAACCCCGGAGTATGAAGAAGCGTTGGCCTGGACCCGTAATATTACCGTCGAACAGCTGCGCGAAGGCTATAGCAAAAATTCTATTCCTCTTGGCCGCTCCGGTCGACTCACTGAAGTGGCTGATTTTGTTTGCTATCTACTCTCAGAACGCGCCAGCTACATGACCGGAGTAACCACTAACATCGCCGGCGGAAAAACGCGCGGCTAAGGGGGGAAAATGGTTAACGTCATCTTCTGCGCCCACGGCCAGCTAGCCTGCGCCATGCTCGACTCGGTGCGCATGGTCTACGGCGATGTCAACGTTAGCGCCGTGGAATTTGTACCGGGAGAAAACGCGGGCGATATCGCCGATAAGCTTGAAAAGTTGGTAAGTACTCACAAAGAGGAGGAGTGGCTTATCGCCGTCGATCTCCAGTGCGGCAGCCCGTGGAACGCCGCCGCCGGGCTGGCGATGCGCAACCCGCGGCTCCGGGTCATCAGCGGCCTGTCGCTACCACTGGCTCTGGAGCTGGTGGATAACCAGCAAACGATGCATGCAGAAGAACTGTGCCAACATCTTGAGACCATCGCCAGCCAGTGCTGCGTCACCTGGCGGCAGCCGGAAACCGTTGAGGAGGATTTCTGATGAACATTACGCTCGCACGCATTGATGACCGCCTGATTCACGGCCAGGTCACCACCGTTTGGTCAAAAGTGGCTAACGCCCAGCGCATTATTATCTGTAATGACGACGTTTATAATGACGACGTTCGCCGCACGCTGCTTCGCCAGGCCGCGCCTCCGGGCATGAAGGTCAACGTGGTGAATCTTGAGAAAGCCGTCGCCGTTTATCACAACCCGCAATATCAGGACGAAACCGTTTTTTATTTATTCACCAACCCGCAGGACGTACTAACCATGGTGCAGCAGGGCGTCAACATAGCCACCCTGAATATTGGCGGCATGGCCTGGCGTCCGGGTAAAAAACAATTAACCAAAGCGGTCTCATTAGACGAAGCGGATATTAATGCCTTTCAGCAGTTAGATAAGTTGGGTGTTAATCTTGATTTACGCGTCGTAGCCTCGGATCCGTCAGTTAATATTCTCGATAAAATAGCAGAGCAGTCCGTAACAGAATAATAAAAGGCTCCTGTTTTATTACACACTGTCATTCTGGATGCATCGCGGCGACAAATGAGCGAGTCACCAGCAGCATAGATAACTATGTGACTGGGGCGAGAAAGTGTCGTCAACAAAGAGGCAGCCTGAAGGACAGCGTGTAAATGCCGTAACAGGCAGGGATTTCTATACCCTCAAGGTGAAAAATTATGGAAATAAGTACCCTACAAATCATCGCCATATTTATTTTTTCCTGTATTGCCGGGATGGGCAGCGTGCTGGATGAATTCCAGACTCATCGCCCATTAATCGCCTGTACCGTGATTGGCTTAATTCTCGGCGATTTAAAAACCGGGATTATGCTCGGCGGCACGCTGGAGCTGATCGCGCTCGGCTGGATGAACGTCGGCGCGGCGCAGTCTCCGGATTCGGCGTTAGCCAGCATTATCTCCGCCATCCTGGTGATCGTGGGCCAGCAAAGTATCGCTACTGGAATAGCGATTGCGCTGCCGGTCGCCGCGGCGGGCCAGGTGCTCACCGTGTTCGCCCGTACCCTTACCGTGGTGTTTCAGCACGCGGCGGATAAGGCAGCAGAAGAAGCGCGCTTCGGGACAATCGATCTGCTGCACGTATCGGCGCTGGGCGTTCAGGCGCTGCGCGTCGCCATTCCCGCACTCATCGTTTCTCTGTTTGTCAGCGCGGATATGGTCAGCAATATGCTCAACGCCATCCCAGAATTCGTTACCCGCGGTCTGCAAATCGCCGGCGGTTTTATCGTGGTGGTCGGCTACGCCATGGTGCTGCGCATGATGGGCGTGAAGTATCTGATGCCCTTCTTCTTCCTCGGCTTCCTTGCGGGCGGCTATCTCGATTTCAGCCTGCTGGCCTTCGGCGGCGTAGGGGTCATCATCGCGCTGATTTATATCCAGCTCAATCCACAGTGGCGCAAATCCGAACCGCAGGCTGCCGCCACCTCTTCCACCGCCCTTGACCAGCTTGACGACTGATGGAGCCCAACATGGAACAGAGAAAAATTACCCAAGGCGACCTGGTGAGCATGTTTCTGCGCTCCAACCTGCAGCAGGCGTCATTCAACTTCGAGCGTATTCACGGGCTTGGCTTTTGCTACGACATGATCCCGGCCATCAAGCGCCTCTATCCGCTGAAGGAGGATCAGGTCGCCGCGCTGAAGCGCCATCTGGTGTTCTTTAACACCACCCCGGCGGTGTGTGGGCCGGTGATTGGCGTGACCGTCGCGATGGAGGAAGCGCGGGCCAACGGCGCCGCTATCGACGATGGCGCCATCAACGGGATCAAAGTCGGCCTGATGGGCCCGCTGGCCGGGGTGGGTGACCCGCTGGTGTGGGGCACGCTGCGGCCGATTACCGCCGCCCTCGGCGCTTCGCTGGCGCTCTCCGGAAACCTGGTTGGCCCGCTGCTGTTCTTCTTTATTTTCAATGCGGTGCGTCTGGCTATGAAGTGGTACGGGCTGCAGCTTGGCTTCCGTAAAGGGGTCAATATCGTCAGCGAGATGGGCGGTAACCTGCTGCAAAAACTGACCGAAGGCGCCTCCATTCTTGGCCTGTTTGTGATGGGCGTGCTGGTCACCAAGTGGACCACTATCAATGTACCGCTGGTGGTCTCGCAAACGCCGGGCGCCGATGGCTCGACCGTCACCATGACCGTACAGAACATCCTCGATCAGCTCTGCCCCGGCCTGCTGGCCCTGGGCCTGACCCTGCTGATGGTGCGTCTGCTCAATAAGAAAGTGAACCCGGTATGGCTGATTTTCGCCCTGTTCGGTTTGGGGATACTCGGTAACGCGCTGGGCTTCCTGTCCTGATTATTCCGCCCCGACGATGCCGGGGCTACTTCAACAAGTTAGCCCCAACAGATTTCGCAGTACGGCAAGGCGGCAACCGAACGTACCCGTAATGTGAAAGATGAAGGGGATGAGGTGGTAAATATGCAAACAACAGCCCTGCGCCTGTACGGCAAACGCGACCTGCGCCTGGAAACCTTCGAACTCCCGGCGATGCAGGATGATGAAATCCTCGCCCGGGTGGTCACCGACAGCCTGTGCCTCTCCTCATGGAAAGAGGCGAACCAGGGCGAGGACCACAAAAAGGTGCCGGACGATGTGGCGACCAACCCGATCATCATCGGCCATGAGTTCTGCGGGGAAATTATCGCCGTCGGCAAAAAGTGGCAGCACAAGTTTCGCGCTGGTCAACGCTATGTTATTCAGGCCAACCTGCAGCTGCCGGATCGCCCGGACTGCCCCGGCTATTCCTTCCCGTGGATCGGCGGCGAAGCCACCCACGTGGTGATCCCCAACGAGGTGATGGAACAGGATTGTTTGCTTTCCTGGGAAGGCGATACCTGGTTTGAAGGCTCGCTGGTGGAACCGCTTTCCTGCGTGATCGGCGCGTTCAACGCCAACTATCATCTGCAGGAAGGCAGCTATAACCATGTGATGGGCATTCGCCCACAGGGGCGCACGCTGATCCTCGGCGGCACCGGCCCGATGGGGCTGCTGGCTATCGACTACGCGCTGCATGGCCCGATCAATCCGGCGCTGCTGGTGGTCACCGACACCAATAAGCCCAAGCTCAGCTATGCGCGCCAGCACTATCCCTCCGAGCCGCAAACGTTGATTCACTATCTTGATGGGCGTGACGCCAGCCGCGAAACGCTGATGGCGCTCTCCGGCGGCCACGGTTTTGACGATATCTTCGTCTTCGTCCCAAATGAACAGCTCATCACCCTGGCTTCCTCGCTGCTGGCCGCAGACGGCTGCCTGAACTTCTTCGCCGGTCCGCAGGATAAGCAGTTCAGCGCGCCGATCAATTTTTACGATGTGCATTACGCCTTTACCCACTACGTTGGCACCTCCGGGGGCAATACCGACGATATGCGCGCCGCCGTCGCGCTGATGCAGGCGAAAAAAGTCCAGGCCGCGAAGGTGGTGACACATATTCTGGGGCTGAACGCGGCGGGCGAGACGACCCTGGATTTACCGGCGGTTGGCGGCGGTAAAAAGCTGGTCTATACCGGGAAAAATATCCCGCTGACGCCGCTGGGAGAAATCCGCGATCCGCAGCTGGCGGCGATCATGGAGCGCCATCACGGTATCTGGTCAAAAGAGGCGGAGGAGTATCTGCTGGCCCACGCGGAGGATATTGCTCATGATTAATCGCGATACGCAGCTGTGCATGTCGCTGGCCGGTCGCCCGGGCAACTTCGGCACCCGCTTTCATAACTATCTGTATGAAAAGCTCGGGCTGAATTATATCTATAAAGCCTTTACCACCCAGGACATTGCCGCGGCGGTAAACGGCGTGCGCGCATTAGGCGTTCGCGGCTGCGCGGTCTCGATGCCGTTTAAAGAGAGCTGTATACCGTTTCTCGACGCGCTTGACCCTTCGGCAAAGGTGATTGATTCGGTCAACACCATCGTCAACGACGACGGCAGGCTGACCGGGCTGAATACTGACTATATCGCGGTAAAAAGCCTGATTGACAGCCATCGGCTCGACGCCTCCGCCAAAGTGATGATCCAGGGCAGCGGCGGGATGGGCAAAGCGGTCATCGCCGCCTTCCGCGATGCCGGTTTCCGCGATGTGATTATCGCCGCCCGCCATCGCGAGCGCGGCCTGGCGCTGGCGAAGCAGTACGGTTTTCAGTGGCAGCCCAGGCCGGAGGGAATGGCGGCGGATATTCTGGTTAACGTCACCCCGCTCGGTATGGCGGGCGGTGCGGAAAGCGAAACCCTGGCCTTTAGCCAGACAATGGTGGAACGGGCCGCCGTGGTATTTGACGTGGTCGCGCTACCGCCGGAAACCCCGCTTATCAGGCTGGCGCAGAGGCTGGACAAGCGCGTTATCAGCGGCGCGGAGGTGATTGCCCTGCAGGCGGTGGAGCAGTTTGCGCTCTACACCGGCGTGCGTCCGGACGCGGCGCTTGTCGCTGAAGCCGCGGCCTTTGCCAGAGGGTAGGGGCAAAACGGTGAGCGCCAGGGAGGGCGCTCTAATAACCGTTGATCAGAAAGTCGATTGCATCGCGCAGCGCAGCCCTGTCCGCCGTCAAATCAGCAACGCACTTGCCCAGTTCTTTTTGCTGCAAACCCGCCATCATATGCGTCATCACAATATAAGTTTGACCGGCAATCGTAATCACGGGGCAAATTTTGGTCGGAGGCTGGGTATCAGGTAGTTGGTTTTGTTCTATCACAGGGGCAACCAGGATATGCTTCAGGACATTCGCGACCGGATGCTGCAGGTTGATTAAATAAGGGAAAACCTTTTTACCGCTTCCCGTATTCTCATAAGCGCAATATTGTTCCATCAGAACGGCCTTTGAAAATCACTAAACGAACCGTTTTCTTCTACCCATTGGTTAATCGTATCGATCGATTTCTTATTGTCTCGTAACCACTCTTCACGTTTGTGCTCACGAAATTTCTCAAGTAAAGCTTCCGTTAAAACCGCCGAAATGTTGATTTTAAGTTTACGCGCCTCTTCCAGGATTTCAGGCGAAAGCGAGACATTGACTGATTTTTTAACGTTCGACGTAGTGCGCATGATAGCCCCCATGGTAATGCGCATGACATGCCTCAGATTAGCGTAATAAACGAGCATTTTCTATTCCTTTGCCTGTGAATCATCAACGTAAAACTAAGCGGTTCCCGCTAACCTGTCACGCCCGGTAGAGTCAGTCTGCGAGGCGCTTTCCAGATTAATTCAGAGAGTCGCTGCGCCAATAATCGCCGTTCCGCTATGCTCAGCGCGTCTCAGCGTGAGCCACGTCAGCAAGCGGTAAGATATCCTGTGATAACATCCCTGCCCGAATAATCATCTGGCCAAATGGAGAAATGATGGAACTGCTGCTATTGAGTAACTCAACGCTGCCGGGCAAAGCCTGGCTGGAACATGCGCTGCCGACCATTGCCGGGCAGCTAAACGGCCGCCGTTCTGCGGTATTTATTCCTTTCGCCGGGGTAACGCAAACCTGGGACGATTACACCGCGAAAACCGCCGCCGTCTTCAGCCCAATGGGCGTCACGGTCACCGGTATTCACAGCGTCGCGGACCCGGTGTCGGCGATTGCGAATGCGGAGATAGTTATCGTCGGCGGCGGCAACACCTTTCAGCTGCTGAAAGAGTGCCGCGAACGCGGCCTGCTGGCGCCGATGGTGGATGTGGTGAAGCGCGGAGCGCTGTATATCGGCTGGAGCGCGGGCGCTAACCTGGCCTGTCCGACGATTCGCACCACTAACGATATGCCGATTGTCGACCCTAACGGTTTTGCTGCGCTGGGGTTGTTCCCGCTGCAAATTAACCCGCATTTCACCAACGCGCTGCCGGAAGGCCATAAAGGCGAGACCCGCGAGCAGCGGATCCGCGAGCTGCTGGTGGTTGCGCCAGAGCTGACGATTATCGGTCTGCCGGAAGGCAACTGGATTCAGGTGACGCAGGGCCACGCCACCCTCGGCGGCCCGAATCCGACGCTGGTGTTCAGAGCCGGAGAAGAAGCAGTAACCCTCAACGCTGGTCATCGTTTCTGATCCCTGCTTGCTCTTGTCCCGGAGGCGGCGCGTTGCGCCTGTCCGGGCTTGTATGATTAACCCGTCAGAAAGAACCGGCCAGTTCTCTCTGATGGCGGTCCGGATGCCGTGTCCGGGCTTAGGCTTTCGCGCCTGTTCCGTAGATCCTTTGCACCGGACCGCCGTTCTTTCTCATGTGATAAACCGGACAGTATCATGGACCGGCTTTCACCGGTAACCCGTATTCGCAAGGTTGGTTTCACTATGGAAAATGAACTCCACTTCATCGGTATTGATGTCGCCAAAGCTAAACTGGATGTCGATATTCTTCGCCCTGATGGCCGGCATCGTTGTAAAAAATTTGACAATACCCTCTCCGGGCACGAAGCGCTGGTCCGCTGGCTTCGCGGCCATGATGTGAACCGTGCCCATGTCTGCATGGAATCCACCAGCACCTACATGGAAGACGCGGCCGCGCATCTGAGTGATGCCGGGTATACCGTGTCCGTCATCAACCCCGCCCTCAGTAAAGCTTTCGCACAGAGTGAGGGGTTGCGCAGTAAAACCGACAAAGTGGACGCCCGTATGCTGGCTCACTTCTGCCGGGAAAAACGCCCGCCAGCCTGGGAGGCCCCCCATCCGACAGAGCGGGCACTGAAAGCCCTGGTGTTACGCCATCAGGCGCTGACAGAGATGCAGACACAGGAGAAAAACCGGCGGGAAACCGCGCCGGAAGTTCAGCTGACCAGCATTGATATCCTGCTGGGGTGTCTGAGCGCGGAGCTGGCGCGTATCGAAAAACAGATAAAAGACCTGACGGATAATGACCCGGATATGAAACAACGGCGGAAGCTGCTGAACAGTATCCCGGGCATCGGAGAGAAAACGGCGGCGGTTCTGCTGGCGTATACGGGCCTGAAGCTGAAGTTCGGTACAGGGCGGCAGTTCGCGGCGTATGCAGGACTGACGCCGGTGCAGCATGAGTCAGGCAGCAGCGTGATGCGGGCGAGCCGGATGAGCAAGGCGGGACCGGTTCATCTGCGCAAAGCGCTATACATGCCAGCGTTATCGGCGCTGTACCATACGGCGTGGGGAAAAGCGTTCAGGAAAAGGCTGGAGGGGAATGGTAAGCGTGCGAAAGTCATCACAGGGGCGATGATGCGAAAGCTGGCGCAGGTGGCGTACGGTGTACTGAAGTCAGGAAAGGCGTTCGATGCGTCACAGCATGAGCTGTTGATAGCGTAAGAAAGCGTGCCGGATGAAACGACAGCGCGGGATGTCGCTGTCGTTGTTGTGCCTGTCATCCGGGAGCCGGAGAAGATGACAGTGGTGAAAAGAGTTGCAGGCGTTCACAGTATCTACCGTTCCGCAGATGTCCGTGGGCCAGCGCATTCCCCGGGTTGCGGCGTAAACGCCTTACCCGGGCTACCGGCCCGCAGACGGCGGTAATCCTGTAGCCCGGCTAAGCGCAGCGCGAACCGGGGATGTCAGGCGGCTCATCAGCGCTTAATAATCATCGCGCTCATCGTCCTCATCCGGCTGCTCCATCACGCTATAGGCTACTGAGCAGAACAGCGAGTTAAGACGTTTCATATCGCCCAGCAGCGCGAGGTGCAGCGTACTGGTTTCAATACTCTGCACGTTTTGCTGATGCAGACGGTCAACGTGCGCGTGTGAGTAGCGGCGGTTCATAATGCGAAAACGATGCTTGCTGCGTCGCAGGCGGCGGGCGCTCGGCACGTCGCCGGAGAAGAAGACCGACATCGCCAGCTGCAGATTGCTGAGCAGCTGATCGTAGAGCGCGTCCAGCTCTTTCAGCCCCTCCATAGAGAATGCGCGGCGCGCGGCCAGCGATTTATCGGCGATTTCGCTCCCCATCCTTTCGACAATATCCGAAGCCTGCTCGAGGTTGAGCGCCATTTCGATAATTTCCGCCCAGCGGCGGGACTCCTCATCCGCCAGCTCCTCTTTCGGCATCCGCGCCAGATAGAGCTTAATCGCGGTGTAAAGCACGTTGATATCATCCGCCATCCGCCGTAGCTCTTTCTCCTCACGCGGCTCGCCGTGCATCACTTTACGCAGGCTTTCCAGCATCTGCTCCATGGCATCGCCGATACGCAGGGTTTCACGGGCGGCATTGGCCAGCGCCAGCGCGGGCGTATCCAGCGCCGAAGTATCCAGGTGCTTCGGCTTCAGTCGCGCATCCAGCTCCGGCTCATCGCGAATCAGGCGCTTACAGAGATTCGCCATCGGCCCGGCGAACGGCACCATGGCGATACAGCGGATCAGGTTGTAGAAGACGTGGAAATAGATGACCAGCTCGGATTTTTGCAGCGGGAGTTCATCCATGACGTTTGCCAACAGATGCACAAACGGCAGGATAATCAGGCTGCCCACCAGCTTAAACAGCAGGCTGCCGAGCGCAACGCGGCGCGCGGCGGCATTGGCGCCGCTGTTGTTTAACATGGCCAGCAGTCCGGAGCCGAGGTTGGCGCCGATCACCAGGCACAGCGCCACCGGAAACGAAATCACGCCGGTGGCGGTTAACGTCGCGGTCAGCAGCACCGCCGCCAGACTGGAATAGCTGATGATGGCAAACACCGCGCCGATCAGCGCATCCAGCATAATATCGCCGGTCAAAGAGGCGAAAATCACCTGTACCCCGTTGGCCTGGGTGATGGGATGCACCGCCTGGACGATCAGCTCCAGCGCCAGCAGAATCAGTCCTAAGCCAATCCCCACGCGCCCAAGCTGGCCCGCGCGCGTTTGTTTGCGGCCAAGGAAGAAAATCACGCCGATAAAAATCAGCAGCGGCGAAAGCCACGACAGGTCGAAGGTCAGCACCCTCGCCATCAGCGCGGTACCGACGTCAGCGCCCAGCACCATCACTAGCGCAGGGGCCAGCGCCACCAGATCCTGGGCGACAAAAGAGGTGACCAGCATAGTGGTGGCGTTGCTGCTCTGGACCAGCGCGGTAACGCCGATCCCCGCGCAGAAGGCGAGCGGTTTTTTCTCTACGCTGCTGCTGAGCACGCTGCGCAGGCGAGCGCCGTAGACGCGCATCACGCCAGTACGGACGATATGGGTGCCCCACACTAGTAGAGCGACGGCGGACAACAGGTGTAGCAGAGTTAACACGGAATCAGCTTCTCCTTATATTTATTCGTTCCCGAACTCATAAACCGTTACAGGCCGGATGGCGCTTCGCTTATCCGCTCCACAACGATCTCAAGCTCTTAAGTATAAGGGTTTACGCTCAATAAAGAGACAGGGCGCTCATTGAGCGCCCTGTTAGTTGTAAGAAAAGGTGACCACTTTACAAATTAATCAGCGTCATACCCCAGATTAGGCGCCAGCCAGCGCTCCACTTCCGCCACGCTCATTCCTTTTCGTAACGCGTAGTCTTCCACCTGATCGCGCTGAATTTGCGCCACCGCGAAGTACTTGCTGTCAGGATGGCTGAAGTACCAGCCGGAAACCGACGCGCCGGGCCACATGGCAAAGGACTCCGTCAGCTTCATGCCGGTGTGTTTTTCCACCTCCAGCAGCGCCCAGATCGTCGCCTTTTCAGTGTGCTCCGGGCAGGCCGGATAGCCCGGCGCCGGGCGAATCCCCTGGTAGTTCTCGCGGATCAGCTCTTCGTTGCTGAGGTTCTCGTTCGCCGCATAGCCCCAGTAGACCTTGCGCACCCGCTCATGCAGATATTCGGCAAAGGCTTCCGCCAGGCGGTCGGCAATCGCCTTCACCATAATCTTGTTGTAATCATCGTGCTGCGCTTCGTAGGCGTCGGCCAGCGCGTCTTCCTCAAGGCCGCCGGTCACCGCAAAGGCGCCGATATAATCCGCTTTTCCTGACAGTTTCGGGGCGACAAAATCCGCCAGGCAGTAGTTGGCAAAACCAACTTTTTCGGTCTGCTGGCGTAAATGATGCCCCACCGTCAGCACGTGCGTGCGAGTTTCATCGCGATAGATTTCGACATCGTCGCCGACGCGGTTAGCCGGGAACAGCCCCACTACGCCTCGCGGATTCAGGGTCTTCTCGGCGCTGAGCTTATCCAGCAGCTCATTGGCATCGCTGAACAGGCGCTTCGCCTCTTCGCCCACCACTTCATCTTCCAGAATGCGCGGATATTTCCCGGCCAGCGACCAGGTCATAAAGAACGGCGTCCAGTCGATATAGTTACGCAGGGTTTCGATACTGGCTTCCACTTCCTGCACGCCCAGGCGATGGGCCACCGGCGGCGTATAGCTTTCCCAGTCAAAGGCCAGATCGTTATCGCGCGCGGCTTCCAGCGTGACCGGCGGGGTGCGCGGCTTTTTACGCCCGTGCTGAATACGTACCGTTTCGTACTCTTTGCGGGTTCGGGCGACAAAATCATCACGCTGGGTCGCGGACAGCAGCGCAGCGACCACGCCGACGGTACGCGAGGCGTTCTGTACGTAGACCGTCGGGCCGCTGTAGTTCTGCTCGATTTTCACCGCCGTATGCGCTTTCGAGGTAGTGGCGCCGCCGATCAGCAGCGGAATAGTAAAGCCCTGACGCTCCATCTCCTTCGCCACGTTGACCATCTCATCCAGCGACGGCGTAATCAGCCCGGAGAGGCCAATCAGATCGGCGTTCACCTCACGGGCGGTTTTGAGGATTTTATCCGCAGGCACCATCACGCCAAGATCGACGATTTCGTAGTTATTACACTGCAGCACCACGCCGACAATGTTCTTACCGATGTCGTGAACGTCGCCTTTCACGGTGGCGATCACCATCTTGCCGTTGCTGGAGCCTTTCTCTTTGCTGGCTTCGATATAGGGTTCAAGGTAGGCCACCGCCTGCTTCATTACGCGGGCGGATTTCACCACCTGCGGCAGGAACATTTTCCCCTCGCCGAACAGATCGCCGACCACGTTCATGCCGTCCATCAGCGGCCCTTCGATCACCTCAATCGGACGCGCGGCCTGTTGGCGAGCTTCTTCGGTATCCAGTTCGATAAATTCGGTAATGCCCTTCACCAGCGAGTATTCGAGGCGTTTTTTGACGTCCCAGCTGCGCCACTCCGCCTGCTGGGCGTTGGCAGTGTCATCCGTTTTGCTGCCGCGATATTTTTCCGCCAGATCGAGCAGGCGTTCGGTGCCGTCATCGCGGCGGTTCAGAATCACATCTTCAACCGCGTCGCGCAGCTCGGCGGGCAGATCGTCGTAAATCGCCAGCTGGCCGGCGTTGACGATACCCATATCCATACCGTTGCGGATGGCGTAGTAAAGGAATACCGCGTGAATCGCCTCGCGCACAGGGTCGTTGCCGCGGAAGGAGAACGACACGTTAGAAACGCCGCCGGAAATGAGCGCGTGCGGCAGTTCGCGTTTGATATCTTCGCAGGCGCCGATAAAGTCCTGGGCGTAGTTGTTGTGCTCTTCAATTCCGGTCGCCACGGCGAAAATATTCGGGTCAAAGATGATATCTTCCGGCGGGAAACCCACCTCTTCGGTGAGAATTTTGTACGCCCGGCGGCAAATTTCAATTTTCCGCTCGCGGGTATCGGCCTGGCCCACTTCATCAAAGGCCATCACCACCACGGCGGCCCCGTAGCGGCGCACCTTTTTCGCGTGCTGGATAAACGGCTCAACGCCCTCTTTCATCGAGATGGAGTTAACGATGCCTTTACCCTGAATACACTTCAGGCCTTTTTCGATAACTTCCCATTTGGAAGAGTCGATCATAATCGGCACGCGGGCGATATCCGGCTCACCGGCGATCAGGTTGAGGAAACGCGTCATCGCCGCTTCGGCGTCGAGCATCCCCTCATCCATATTGATATCGATAATCTGCGCGCCGCTTTCGACCTGCTGGCGCGCTACATCCAGCGCTTCGTTATATTTTTCTTCTTTAATCAGGCGCTTAAATTTCGCCGAGCCGGTGACGTTGGTGCGTTCGCCAACGTTCACAAACAGGCTGTCGTCGCCGATATTCAGCGGCTCCAGGCCGGAAAGACGGCAGGCAACGGGGATCTCCGGCAGCTGGCGCGGCGGCAGGCCGGCCACCGCGTGGCTCATGGCGGCGATATGTTCCGGCGTGGTGCCGCAGCAGCCGCCGACAATATTCAGGAATCCGGCTTCAGCCCATTCGCGAATTTGCGCCGCCATCGTGTCGGCGTCCAGATCGTATTCACCAAAAGCGTTTGGCAGACCGGCGTTCGGGTGGGCGGTGACGTAGCACTCGGCGATACGCGACAGTTCCTGCACGTACTGGCGCAGCTCATCCGGCCCGAGGGCGCAGTTGAGGCCGAACGTCAGCGCATCGGCGTGGCGCAGCGAGTTATAAAAAGCTTCGGTGGTCTGGCCGGACAGCGTGCGCCCGGAGGCGTCGGTGATGGTGCCGGAGATCATAATCGGCAGATCGACACCCAGCGCTTCGAACTCCTCTTTAACCGCAAAGATCGCCGCCTTGGCGTTGAGGGTATCGAACACCGTCTCAATCAGAATCAGATCCGCCCCGCCTTCCACCAGCGCTTTGGTGGATTCACGATAGGCTTCCACCAGCCCGTCAAAGGTGATGTTGCGGTAGGCCGGGTCGTTGACGTCCGGAGAAATAGACGCGGTGCGGTTAGTCGGGCCGAGAACGCCTGCGACGTAGCGCGGTTTTTCCGGCGTGCGGGCGCTCCAGGCATCGGCGCTGGCGCGGGCCAGTTTCGCCGCCGTAAAGTTGATCTCCGCCGACAGGGATTCCATCTGGTAATCCGCCATCGCGATGGTCGTCGAGTTAAAGGTGTTGGTTTCAATGATATCCGCCCCGGCCTCGAAATAGGCATCGTGGATAGCGGTTATCACTTCCGGCTTGCTGAGAACCAGCAGGTCGTTGTTGCCCTTCAGGTCGCACGGCCAGTCGGCAAAGCGTTCGCCGCGAAAGTCCTGCTCACTCAGACGATAGCTCTGGATCATGGTGCCCATGCCCCCATCCAGAACCAAAATACGTGCTTTTAACTGCTGACGCAGTTGCTCAACTTTGCTGCTCACACTCGCTCCCGACAACGCTCAACCAGACCGAAAAAACTCAACAGACCATACTGGCACAAACCGAAGGGGTGGAAAAGAGAACAGCGGGCAAGATGAGACATGTTCAGCTTCACTCATCCGATCAGTCGGGTAGTGATTGCATTATCGCCAAATAAAACGAAAATCATTTCCACGATACAGAAAAAAGGAGTCCGCGATGGCGACCCCCGCTCCCGCAAAACGCGGCAGAAAACCTGCCTCTCCCGCCGCCGCTCCGGCTGGCGGACAAGTTCAGTCCCTGACTCGCGGACTGAAACTGCTTGAATGGATTGCTGAATCCCACGGCAGCGTGGCGCTGACCGAGCTGGCCCAGCAGGCTGGTTTGCCTAACTCCACGACGCACCGCCTGCTGACGACCATGCAGCAGCTGGGTTTTGTTCGTCAGGTCGGTGAGCTGGGACACTGGTCGGTAGGCGCGCATGCTTTCGTCGTCGGCAGCAGCTTCCTGCAAAGCCGTAATCTGTTGGCGATCGTCCATCCGATTTTGCGTCAGCTGATGGAAGACTCCGGCGAAACGGTTAACCTCGCGGTGCTGGACCAGAGCGACCATCAGGCGATTATTATCGATCAGGTGCAGTGTACCCAGCTGATGCGCATGTCGGCGCCGATTGGCGGTAAGCTACCGATGCACGCTTCCGGCGCCGGAAAGGCGTTTTTGTCGCAACTGAGTGAAGATCAGGTCACCGGTCTGCTGCACCGTCAAGGCCTGCACGCTTATACCCACGCCACGCTGGTATCGCCGGTGCATCTGAAAGAGGACCTGGCCCAGACGCGCAAACGCGGCTACTCGTTTGATGATGAAGAACACGCGCTTGGCCTACGCTGCGTGGCGTCATGCATTTATGATGAACATCGTGAGCCGTTCGCCGCCATCTCTATTTCCGGGCCCATTTCCCGCATTACCGATGATCGCGTGACCGAGTTCGGCGCGATGGTGATTAAGGCGGCGAAAGAAGTCACGCTGGCCTACGGCGGAGTACGCTAAATGAGCGATCTGAAATCCTACTGGCAGGATAAATACCCTTCCGCTTTTTGCTGGTCTTTCGGCGATTCCGCGGCGCTGGCCGACGAGCTGGCGGCCCTGGTCGTCGCGGGGAAAAAGCGCGGCACCTGCGGCTCGCTTGTCAGCTATCAGCAGGAACAGCCGCCCGTGACGCCAGGGGCATATCACATTGTGCTGGACGGCAAAGGGAAAGCCGTCTGCGTGATACGCACCCTGACGCTCAGACTCATCCGTTTTAACGAAATGAGCCCGGAGCTCGCCGCGCTGGAAGGCGAAGGCGATTTGAGCCTCGCCTACTGGCAATCGGCGCATCAGGCCTTCTTTGAACGAGAGGGCACCTGGGCGCCGGATATGGAGCTGGTATACGAAGAGTTTGCCGTTATCGAAGCGGCCTGAGCCAGCCCGCCTGTTACCCCGCCTGCTGCAGATTGCCGTAACGCACGCAAAAGCGCTGACGGCGGCGATAGGCGTAGACATCTTCCACGTGGCCGTTGCGGATGCGCGTTTGCAGCTCCCGCCAGTAGTCGGCGCGCAGCAGGTCGGCATGCATCTCTTCAAATAGCGGCCCGATGCGCGGATCGGCGCACAGCCAGTGGCGAAACTCTTCCGGGAAAACATCGCCCGGCGAGACGCTATACCAGGGCTCGCTGGCGAGTTCATCTTCCGGGTAGCGCGCCGGCGGGATCTCGCGGAAGTTCACTTCCGTCATATAGCAAATTTCATCATAATCGTAGAACACCACCCGGCCGTGACGCGTGACGCCAAAGTTTTTAAAGAGCATATCGCCGGGGAAAATATTGGCGGCAGCCAGCTGTCGAATGGCGTTCCCGTACTCCTCCACCGCATCGCGCAGCGCCTGACCGTCGACCTGCTCCAGCCAGATATTGAGCGGCACCATCCGCCGCTCGATATAAAGATGGCTGATGGCGATGCGATCGCCGAGATCGGTAATTTTCGCTCCGGCCTCGGTTTGCAGCAGGGTCATCAGTTCGGGCGCAATTTGCCGTTTCTCCAGCACGAAGTTCTCAAACTCCTGGGTATCGGCCATCCGTCCCACGCGGTCGTGCTCTTTGACCAGCTGATAGCAGGCGCGCACGTGGGCGGCGGTCATCTCTTTTTGCGGCGCGAAGCGGTCCTTAATGACCTTAAATACCCGGTCAAATCCCGGCAAAGTAAACACCAGCATCACCATTCCACGGATCCCCGGCGCTTCAATAAATTGCTCATCGCTGCGGGAAATGTAGTGCAGGTATTCCCGATAACTCTCGGTTTTCGCATGCTTCTGGCAGCCAATCGCCATATACAATTCGGCGGTGGTTTTACCCGGGAGAATCTCGCGCAGCCACTCAACCAGCGCGCCGGGCAGCGGCGCGTAAACCATAAAATAGGAGCGGGCGAAGCCAAAAACGATGCTGGCTTCGGCGTGCGTCGTCAGACAGGCATCGACAAACAGTTCACCTTCATCGGAACGATGGATGGGGAGAAGAAAAGGCAGCGTCGCCATCGGCGTGACGAGTTTACCCACCAGCCAGGCCGCCTTATTGCGATAAAACAGTTCATTCGCCACCTGCAGATGCGAGCGGGAAAGCAACTCGCTGCCGAGCGCTTCCTGCAGGCAAGCGGTGATATATCCGATGTCGCGCGCGCTGTTTTGCCACGGCAGACGGAGAGGAAGATCGGATAACACTTTGCGTAATAACGTGTCCCAGCCCCGGTTCGGGAAGAAATCTTTAGCCAGCGGCCGCGGGATGGAACGTAAGCGCCGCTCCGGCTGCGAGCTGAAAATAAAAAGCCGCTCGGGAGTCAGCGAGCGGTGGTCAAACAACCGGCAATAGACGGAATTAAAAAAGCTCTCCGCAATTTCGAAGCGAGGGTAATCCGGCAGCAGGCGGGTATAGTGCTCTTTCACCCGCAGCAAAAATTCGGTATCGGTATTTTTACCATCGGTAATGCAGCGCAGCTGTTCGACGACCAGGCCGACATGGTGATCGTAAAGGTGAATACGCTGCTTCATCGCCTGCTGGACGGCATGCCAGTCAGCCTGTTCAAAGCGCTGCTGGGCGCCGGAAGTCACTTCAAGAAAACGACCATATTGGGCGTCAAAACCCTGCAAAATAGTTTGAGCAATCAATAATTCCAGGCCACGCGTCATCGCTTTCCCCCATCCAGCATCCGGTCATGCCGGTTGGCGCGTACGCTTATCCGGCCTACCGCTTTCGTAGGCCCGGTAAGCGCAGCGCCACCGGGCAGCAATCAGAACTGCGACTCTTCCGTCGAGCCGGTCAGCGCCGTCACCGACGATGTTCCGCCCTGGATAATGGTGGTCACCTTATCGAAGTAGCCGGTACCCACTTCCTGCTGATGAGAGACAAAGGTGTAGCCATCTTTAGCCGCCGCGAACTCCGGCTGCTGGACTTTCTCAACATAATGCTTCATGCCCTCGCCCTGGGCGTAAGCGTGCGCCAGATCGAACATGTTGAACCACATGCTGTGGATACCGGCCAGGGTGATGAACTGATACTTGTAGCCCATATCCGCCAGCTGCTGCTGGAAGCTGGCAATGGTTTTATCATCCAGCTTTTTCTGCCAGTTAAACGACGGCGAGCAGTTGTAGGCCAGCAGTTTGCCCGGATATTTCGCGTGAATCGCATCGGCAAAGCGCTTTGCCAGCTCAAGGTCCGGGGTGGAAGTTTCACACCACACCAGGTCGGCATAGGGCGCGTAGGCCAGCCCGCGGCTGATCGCCTGTTCGATACCGGCATGGGTGCGGAAGAACCCTTCGCTGGTACGGTCTCCGGTGATGAACTGACGATCGTAAGGATCGCAGTCTGAGGTAATTAAATCCGCCGCATCGGCGTCAGTACGGGCGATCACCAGGGTCGGCACGCCCATCACGTCCGCCGCCAGGCGCGCGGCAACCAGTTTCTGAATCGCTTCTTGCGTGGGTACCAGTACTTTGCCGCCCATATGGCCGCATTTCTTCACCGATGCCAGCTGGTCTTCGAAGTGTACGGCCGCTGCACCGGCCTCAATCATCGATTTCATCAGCTCGAACGCATTAAGCACGCCGCCAAATCCCGCTTCCGCGTCGGCGACGATCGGCAGGAAATAATCGGTATAACGCGGATCGTTCAGCTCAATGCCCGCAGACCACTGGATCTGATCCGCGCGGCGGAAGGTGTTGTTGATCCGATCGACAACTGCCGGTACCGAGTTTGCCGGATAGAGCGATTGATCCGGATACATGCTGGAAGCCAGGTTGGCGTCCGCCGCGACCTGCCAGCCGGAAAGATAAATCGCTTCAATGCCCGCTTTCGCCTGCTGCAGCGCCTGCCCGCCGGTCAGCGCGCCCAGGCTGTTGATGTAGCCTTTTTTCGCTTCGCCGTGCAGGAGTCGCCACATCTTTGCCGCGCCCAGCTGCGCCAGGGTACACTCTGGATTGACCGAGCCGCGTAGCTTCACCACGTCCTCGGCGCTGTATGGGCGGGTAATCCCTTCCCAGCGCGGTTTCGTCCACTCTTTGTTTAATTCTTCGATTTGTTGGGTACGAGTCTTCATGTGCAGATGCTCCATATTGTTGTGTGGTGAATTAGGCCAGAAGGCGATAGCCCGGCAGGGTTAAGAAATCGATCAGCTCGTCGGAGGTGGTGATCTGTTCCATCAGGCGAGCGGCTTCATCAAAACGCCCGCTGCTGTAGCGGTGCTCGCCCAGTTCGTCCTGAATCACCCGCATCTCTTCGGCCAGCCACTGGCGGAACAGCGCTTTGGTTACCGGTGTGCCGTTACTGAGGGTTTTCTCATGATGGATCCACTGCCAAATCGAGGTGCGGGAGATTTCGGCCGTTGCCGCATCTTCCATCAGGCCATAGATCGGTACGCAGCCATTACCGGAGATCCACGCCTCGATGTACTGCACCGCCACGCGAATATTGGCGCGCATGCCCTCTTCGGTTCGTTCGCCCTCGCAGGGGGCCAGCAGCTGTTCAGCGGTAATCGGCGCGTCGTCTTCGCGGGTAACCGACAGCTGATTTTTGTTCTCGCCCAGTACACCGTTAAAGACGGCCATCGCGGTGTCAGCCAGCCCGGGATGGGCGATCCAGGTACCGTCATGGCCGTTATTCGCCTCCAGCGACTTATCGGCTTTTACTTTATTCAGCACCTGATTGTTGCGTTCAGCGTCTTTACTGGGGATAAAGGCCGCCATACCGCCCATCGCAAACGCGCCGCGCTTGTGGCAGGTCTTAATCAGCAATCGCGAATAGGCGCTGAGGAAAGGTTTGTCCATCGTCACTACCTGACGATCCGGCAGAACGCGGTCAGGGTGGTTCTTCAGCGTTTTGATATAGCTGAAGATGTAGTCCCAGCGCCCGCAGTTCAGGCCAACAATATGGTCGCGCAGGGCATGCAGGATTTCATCCATCTGGAATACGGCGGGCAGCGTTTCAATCAGCAACGTGGCTTTAACGGTGCCGCGCGGCAGCTCAAAACGGTCTTCCGTAAAGCTAAAGACTTCACTCCACCACGCCGCTTCCTGCCAGGCCTGAGTCTTCGGCAGATAGAAATAGGGGCCGCTGCCTTTTTCCAGTAACGCTTTGTAGTTATGGAAGAAATAGAGTGCGAAGTCGAACAGGCTGCCGGGAATGGCTTCACCGCGCCAGGTCACATGTTTTTCCGGCAGGTGCAGACCGCGAACGCGGCAGATCAGTAGCGCCGGGTTCGGCTTGAGCTGATAAATCTTGCCGGCTTCATTGGTGTAGCTGATGGTGCCGTTAACCGCATCGCGCAGGTTAATTTGCCCATCAATGACTTTGTTCCATTCGGGCGCCAGCGAATCTTCGAAATCCGCCATGAACACTTTCACATTCGCATTGAGCGCATTGATCACCATCTTGCGCTCAACCGGCCCGGTGATTTCCACCCGCCGATCCTGCAAATCCTCCGGAATGCCGCGGATTTTCCATTCACTATTACGAATGGAAGCTGTTTCCGAAATAAAATCAGGAAGCTTTCCGTCGTCAATTGCCTGCTGCTGCTGGATACGCGCCGCCAGGAGTTTGTTGCGCTCTGGCGTAAAGCGGCTCACCAGCTCGGTCAGAAACTCCACTGCCTCAGGCGTTAAGATTTGCTTTTCCTGGTCGCCATATGGCTGGCTAAAAGCCAGTTCGTCAGTAATTGTCGCCTGCTGCGTCATGTGCTGCTCCTCTTGGTTGATCCAGTTGGCGCGAACGTAAGATCGTTGTGTAGTTTTCGTTCAGCACAATTAAGACTACGCATTTATTTTTCAAAATCAAAAACAATTTCCATTTTTAATTTAATTACAATTTAACCCATTGATAACAATATGAATAAAGTTTAATTACAATATGAGCTGCGTTTCGGAAATAAAAAAGGCACCCGAAGGTGCCAGAGGCAAAATGCTGAAACGCTTTAGGATCGCGTTGTGTAGAAGATTAATCCAGAGTCGGATTCATATGGCGTAGATCGTATGGCGTGATCTGGTAGACGTAATAATTCAGCCAGTTGATAAACAGCAGATTGCCATGGCTTCGCCATGTGGCGCGCGGTTTGTTCTGCGGATCGTTTTGCGGGAAATAATTGTACGGAACCTGCGGATCGAGGCCCGCTTCCACATCGCGGAAAAACTCGCTGGCCAGGGTATTGGCGTCATATTCCGGGTGACCGGTTACGAAGGCGATGCGTTTATCTTTACTGGCGAACAGGTAGGCGTCCCCCTCTTCCGTCTCCGCCAAAATCTCCAGGTCGGTGTAGTCGCGAATCAGCGCCGCCGGAAAATCGGCATAGCGCGAATGCGGGGCCAGAAAGCTATCGTCAAAGCCGCGGGTTAACAAGGCATGAGGTTGCAGGATATGGTGTTCATATACGCCGGAAATCTTTTCAGAGCGGGTCTGTTTAGGAATACCGTAGAGAATATTAAGGGCAGCCTGTACCGCCCAACAGACAAACAGTGTGGAGGTGACATGATCTTTTGCCCACTCCAGTACCTGCTTGATCTGCGGCCAGTAGGCAACGTCATTAAACTCAACAAGCCCTAAAGGCGCGCCGGTCACAATCAGGCCGTCAAAGTTCTGATCGCAAATATCTTCAAAGTTGCAGTAAAAGTTGTTGAGGTGTTCCGCCGGGGTATTACGCGATTCGCGAGCATCGATGCGCAGCAGCTGGATATCAAGCTGCAGAGGAGAGTTGGAAAGCAGTCGCAGAAACTGATTCTCAGTCTCGATTTTCTTCGGCATCAGATTAAGGATGAGCACCTTCAGCGGGCGGATTTCCTGAGTCGTCGCGCGAGTTGTCGTCATCACAAAGACGTTTTCATTACGCAAGAAATTGACGGCCGGTAGCTCGTCCTGCACCCGAATTGGCATAACTTTATTACCTCATAGCATACGTATAAACGTTTAGACATCCAGACAGCTGAAGATACCCAGGAATAAGGTGAATGTCGAGCCTGCAGGTGCAGGGTGAGAAAATTTCACGGAGATTTTTAGGTTAGAATATAAGAACAAATAAAAGGAGCAATTATGGTTATTAGTATCCGCCGTTCACGGCATGATGAAGGGGAAAAACTGGTTGCGATCTGGCGTCGGTCGGTTGATGCCACACACGATTTCCTGTCAAAAGAGTATAGAGTGGAACTCGAAACGCTGGTGAGTTCATTTCTACCCGAAGCGCCGCTGTGGGTGGCGGTAACGGAGAAAGATGAGCCCGTCGCCTTTATGCTTCTTACGGGTGAACATATGGATGCGCTATTCGTTGACCCTACGGTCCGCGGCTGTGGAGTCGGTAAATTACTGATTGAACACGCGCTAACGCTGGCGCCAAAGTTGACGACCAACGTTAATGAGCAGAATGAGCAAGCGGTCGGATTTTATCAGAAGATGGGCTTTAAGGTGACGGGGCGTTCAGAGACGGACGATCTTGGTAAACCTTATCCGTTATTGCATCTGGTACATGAGTAAAATATGGGGCCGGATAAGGATCAACTCCTGTCCGGTCATTCGCAGACCACAAAAACGCAAAAAGCCC
>NZ_FZTC01000007.1 GCF_900200035.1 Klebsiella grimontii | reverse complement strand
CCCGGCGGCTTGCGTGCCGTTTTTCCGTGTCAGTGGGAGCGCATTATAGGGAGTAATTCCGAAGTAACAAGGGGAAATTTCAAAAAACTTTTCGTTCGCTCAACTTTCCATCGCCAGGGTGATTTAACGCGCTATTTGCTGGTCATTTGCGCAATTTCCCGCGCAAATCTGCCCACCTGCTGCCAGTCGGTATACACCACTTCTTTACTAACATCCGTTTCGCCGCCGGTCATCTTCATAATAAGGCGAATCATAAACCGATCGTACCAACGATAGCGTGGATAACGAAGCGCTCCGGCAAATACCGCGCAGTGCTGCGGCTGCCAGGGCGAGTTGAGCAGAAACTTTCGCGTGTAGCTGTTGGTCTGCGGCGTTCGTTTTTCTGGCTTACGCGCGACGAGGTTAACCGAGAAAAATGCTCCCGGCAGCGCCTGCAGCGACTGAAGATGCGTTTTGACAAACCGCTCCAGCGCGGGATGAAAGTGACCATAGCGGATTGATGCGCCAATCACGACGCAATCGTATAAAGGCCACTCCACCTCATTAGTACGGTTGAGGTCAATCGTATCCGCATCAATCCCCTGCTCTTTTAATTCAGATGCCAGATAGGAGGCGATTTCACGCGTCTGTCCGTCGCGGGTAGAAAATAGAATCAAAGTTTTCACAGGCACTCCTGTTATTCGCGCCAGAAAGTCGGAGTAAATAGCACCAGCAAGGTGAACACTTCCAGACGACCAAACAGCATATTAGCAATCAAGATCCATTTTGCGACAGGGTTCATCGTCGCAAAGTTATCCGCCACCACGCCCAGTCCCGGGCCAAGGTTATTCAGCGTCGCGACGACCGAAGCAAAGGCCGAGAAATCATCCACGCCGGTGGCGATAATCGCCAGCATACTAATGATAAACACCAGCGCATAGGCGGAGAAAAATCCCCAAACGGCTTCAAGGATACGTTCCGGCAACGCACGGTTCCCCAGTTTAATACTGTATACCGCATTAGGGTGTACCAGCCGTTTAAGCTCACGGTTACCCTGCTTGAAAAGCAGAAGAATACGGATAACCTTCAAACCACCGCCCGTCGACCCGGCGCAGCCGCCGATAAAAGCCGAGCAGAGCAGAAGGACCGGTAAGAATAGCGGCCAGCGCGCGATACTGTCGGTAGTGAATCCTGCCGTTGTCGCCATCGAAACAACCTGGAAGAACGCCTGGTTCACCGTCATGAGTGCAGAACTGTATACATCATGCAGCCACAGCACCAGAGTACATACCACCACCAGCGTGAGCTGCACGCCGATAAACATGCGGAATTCGGGATCGCGCCAGTACACTTTCAGGCTGCGCCCGCTGAGTAATGAAAAGTGCAGGCCGTAGTTACAGCCCGATATCAGCAAGAAAATCGCAATAATGGAGTTAATCGTTGGGCTATTAAAGTAGCCCACGCTGGCGTCATGGGTGGAGAATCCGCCAATCGCAATCGTCGAGAAGCTATGCCCGATGGCGTCGAACGCCGGCATACCGGCAAACCACAGCGCCAGCGCGCAGGCCACCGTCAGTAAGACATAAATAAGCCACAGCGTTTTCGCCGTTTCAGCGATTCGCGGCCGCATTTTATTATCTTTCAGCGGCCCGGGCATTTCCGCCCGATACAGCTGCATCCCCCCGACGCCCAGTATCGGCAGTATCGCTACCGCCAGCACGATGATCCCCATCCCGCCAAACCATTGCAGCATCTGGCGATAGAAAAGAATGGCGTGAGGTAATGAGTCAAGCCCTACCAGCGTGGTTGCCCCGGTCGTTGTCAAACCCGAGAAAGATTCAAAGAAGGCATCCGTGATGCTCAGGTTAGGCTGCTCAGAGAAGATAAAGGGCAGCGAGCCGACGCTTCCGAGCACCGTCCAGAACAGCACGACGATAAGAAATCCTTCGCGGGATTTCAGTTCGCCCTTCTCACGACGGTTAGGCCACCACAGCAACGAGCCGATCGCCAGGGCGACAAAAAAGGTCTGTGTAAACGCCCGCCCCGCGCCATCGCGATATATCAGGGCTATTAATCCCGGGAGGATCATTGTCCCCGAAAACAAAATGACCAGCAGTCCAACGATTCGGGTTATCGCGCGAAAATGCATCTCTGGCGCTTCCTTTGATATGCAAAAAAATCAGGTGGGGATTATTCGTCAATCTTCAGTAATTGCAACGAACCGCGACTAAAATCAGCCAGTTTTGCTGAAAAAAGCGCCACTTCAGCCTGAGGAAGCGCCACGCGCAGCTGAACAGACGCTTGATATTCGCTCTCGACAATTTTCCCTGAGAATTGAGCCAACAGCGTTTCAATCCCGGCCAACTGCCCGTATTCACACTGCACAGTATATGCGGTCAGCGGCGTCTTGCGCTGTGTTGCGAGCTGCGCAAGCGCCTGATGCACGCCGCCGCCGTACGCTTTGACCAGACCGCCGGTGCCGAGCAGAATACCACCGTAGTAGCGCACGACGACAGCGGTTATCTCGCCGACGCCGCTGCCCATAAGCTGCGCCAGCATCGGCTTACCCGCCGTCCCCGCCGGTTCGCCATCATCGGAAAATCCCAGTTGCTGCGAGTCATTTGGCGGCCCGGCGACCCACGCCACGCAGTGGTGACGGGCATCCGGATGATCAGCCCTAACTGACTCGACAAACGCTTTTGCCGCCGCTACGCCGTCGGTATGCGCCAACAGCGTGATAAAGCGGCTCTTTTTGATCTCTTCCACAAAGGTGACCGGCGCGGCCGGTATCAACCAGCTTTCCATTACGCCAGTTTCAGATCGCGCGTCATGTTTTCAATACTGTTTTCGTGGATCACGACGTTGTCTTCAATACGAATACCGCCAAACGGTTTCAGCGCTTCAATTTTCTGCCAGTTGAAGTGTTTGCTGAACTGCCCTTCGCGCCACGGCGCCAGCAGCGATTCGATAAAGTAGATGCCCGGTTCAATCGTCAATACCATCCGCGGCTGCAGCACGCGCGTGCAGCGCAGGTAGGGATATTTTGCCGGCGCGGCCAGATGGGTACCGGTATCATCCTGCATAAAGCCC
The DNA here is from genome assembly GCF_900200035.1 of Klebsiella grimontii. GTDB lineage: Bacteria > Pseudomonadota > Gammaproteobacteria > Enterobacterales > Enterobacteriaceae > Klebsiella > Klebsiella grimontii. Next base: position 90,445 of record NZ_FZTC01000007.1, on the reverse strand, counting down.
GCGACATCATGAACCTGCAGACCCAGAGGATGGCCAATGCCGTGCGGCATAAACGGTCCGGTCAGGTCGTTTTCCACCATCGCTTCTTCGCTCATCTCTTTGACTATTTGATGTTTGCGCAGCAGTTTGGCAATACGCTGATGGAACTGGACATGATAATCCACGTAGCTCACGCCCGCCTTCATGGTGCTAATCAGCGCCAGCTGTTCATCATTAACGTCTTTAACCAACTGAGCATAGTCGTTATCGCCATGCGCCGCCCAGGTACGCGTCAGGTCCGCCGCATAGCCGTTATATTCCGCGCCCGCATCCAGCAGGAAGCTGCGCAACTCCGCCGGCGCGCGGTGATCCAGCTTAGTGTAATGCAGAACGGAAGCGTGTTCGTTCAGCGCCACAATGTTGCTGTACGGTACATCTGTGTCGCGATGGCCGGTAGCAGTCAGATAGGCCTGGTTAATATCAAACTCGCTCATCCCGGAGAGGAACGCTTCATGAGCGGCCTGATGACCGTTAACCGCCGACTTCTGCGCTTCGCGCATGCAGGCCAGCTCATAGTCAGTTTTATAAGAGCGGTAGTAGTGCAGATAATCAATCACCCCTTTCGGGTTGATTTTATCCGCCGCGAGTTCTAACCCCAGCGCGCGTTCCGGTACCGGTCCGATATACGCGATATTGCCGCGGGCGGCGGGTAGCTGGCTGCCGATACCGTCCGCTTTCGGCAGGGCAATGACTTCCACCTCTTCGGTCCAGAACGAAGTTGGCAGCGGTTCCACGTTATGCCAGTAGTCGACCGGCAGGTAGAACCACAGTTTCGGTTTGTTGACACCGTCCACCAGCAGCCAGCAGTTAGGGACCTGGGTAACCGGCACCCATGCTTTGAACTGCGGGTTGACCTTGAACGGATACGGATGATCGTCAAGGAAGACGTTGAACAGTTCACCGGAGTGAATCAGCAGGGCATCCAGCTTAAAGCGGGCCAGAACATCACGGGTACGCTCTTGTAGGGTAACGATATGATTTTTATAGAGACCGGCAAGGGATTCCATCTTTTATCCTTTGATTTTATGAGATCGTGATGTTTCGCATCTTAGCACAATGACCTCAAACGGGGTGATCTCTACCGGGTGTGATCCGACCAGCATTTATTTAAAGTCTTATTTGCAATTTCTTAACATAAAATCCACACTCCGTCTCATCTGGTACGACCAGATCATATTGCTGGATTCAGGAGACTGACATGCTCTACAAAGGCGACACCCTGTACCTCGACTGGCGGGAAGACGGCATTGCCGAACTGGTATTCGATGCCCCCGGCTCGGTCAACAAGCTCGATACCGCAACCGTAGCCAGCCTCGGTGAAGCGCTGGACGTACTGGAAAAACAAAAAGATCTTAAAGGGCTGCTGCTGCGCTCCGAAAAAGCCGCTTTTATCGTCGGCGCGGATATCACCGAATTTCTTTCTCTGTTCCTGGTTCCCGAAGAACAGCTCAGCCAGTGGCTACATTTCGCTAATAGCGTATTTAATCGCCTGGAAGATTTGCCGGTTCCGACCATCTCCGCCGTCAACGGCTATGCGCTGGGCGGCGGCTGCGAATGCGTACTGGCGACCGATTATCGCCTGGCGACGCCGGACCTGCGCATTGGTCTGCCGGAAACGAAGCTGGGCATCATGCCGGGCTTTGGCGGCTCGGTGCGGATGCCGCGCATGCTTGGCGCGGACAGCGCGCTGGAAATCATTGCCGCAGGTAAAGACCTCGGCGCCGAACAGGCCTTAAAAATCGGCCTCGTCGACGGCGTGGTTAAACATGAAAAACTGATCGATGGCGCAGTAGCCATTCTGCGTCAGGCCATTAACGGCGACCTGGACTGGAAAGCGAAGCGCCAGCCGAAGCTGGAGCCGCTTCACCTGAGTAAAATTGAAGCCGCAATGAGTTTTACCATCGCCAAAGGCATGGTGGCGCAAACCGCCGGGAAACACTACCCGGCCCCGCTTACCGCCGTTAAAACCATTGAAGCCGCCGCCCGCTTTGGCCGCGAAGAAGCGCTGAACCTGGAAAACAAAAGTTTCGTCCCGCTGGCGCATACCAACGAGGCGCGCGCGCTGGTCGGTATCTTCCTCAACGATCAGTACGTCAAAGCGAAAGCGAAGAAGCTGACGAAAGATGTCGACACGCCAAAACACGCGGCCGTGCTGGGCGCGGGGATTATGGGCGGCGGTATTGCATACCAGTCGGCCTGGAAAGGCGTGCCGGTGGCCATGAAGGATATTAACGACAAATCGCTGACGCTGGGCATGACCGAAGCGGCGAAGCTGCTGAATAAACAGCTTGAGCGCGGCAAAATCGATGGGCTCAAGATGGCCGGCGTCATTTCCACTATTCAGCCAACCCTGGATTACGCCGGCTTTGAGCGCGTGGACGTCGTGGTCGAAGCCGTCGTTGAGAACCCAAAAGTGAAAAAAGCGGTACTGGCGGAAACCGAAGAGAAGGTGCGCCCGGATACCGTGCTGGCCTCCAACACCTCGACCATCCCTATCAGCGAGCTGGCCAGCGTCCTGCAGCGCCCGGAAAACTTCTGCGGCATGCACTTCTTTAACCCGGTGCATCGCATGCCGCTGGTTGAAGTGATCCGCGGCGATAAAACCTCGGATAAGACCATTGCCAAAGTCGTCGCCTGGGCCAGCAAAATGGGCAAAACGCCGATTGTGGTCAACGACTGCCCCGGCTTCTTCGTCAACCGCGTACTGTTCCCCTACTTCGCCGGTTTCAGCCAGCTGCTGCGCGATGGCGCGGACTTCCGCAAGGTCGACAAAGTGATGGAAAAACAGTTTGGCTGGCCGATGGGGCCCGCCTATCTGCTGGACGTCGTGGGCATTGATACCGCGCATCACGCGCAGGCGGTCATGGCGGCGGGCTTCCCGCAACGAATGCAGAAAGAGTATCGCGATGCGATCGATGCGCTATTCGACGCCAAGCGTTTCGGCCAGAAAAACGGCCTTGGCTTCTGGCGCTACAAAGAAGACAGCAAAGGTAAGCCGAAGAAGGAAGAGGATACTGTCGTCGATAGCCTGCTGGCGGAAGTCAGCCAGCCGAAGCGCGATTTCAGCGATGAAGAGATTATCGCCCGGATGATGATCCCGATGGTCAACGAAGTGGTGCGCTGTCTCGAAGAGGGCATTATTGCCAGCCCGGCGGAAGCCGATATGGCGCTGGTTTATGGCCTGGGCTTCCCTCCGTTCCACGGCGGCGCGTTCCGCTGGCTCGATACGCTCGGTAGCGCAAAATATCTCGATATGGCGCAGCAGTACCAGCACCTCGGCCCGCTATACGACGTGCCGGAAGGATTGCGCAGCAAAGCGCGTCATAACGAACCGTACTATCCCCCGGTTGAGCCTGCCCGTGCGCCAGGCGACCTGAAAACGGCTTAAGGAGTCACAATGGAACAGGTTGTCATTGTCGATGCAGTTCGTACCCCGATGGGCCGTTCGAAGGGCGGCGCCTTTCGCCACGTGCGTGCGGAAGATCTCTCTGCGCACCTGATGCGTAGCCTGCTTTCGCGTAATCCGTCTCTTGAGGCGAGCGCGATCGACGATATTTACTGGGGCTGCGTCCAGCAGACCCTGGAACAGGGCTTCAACATTGCCCGCAACGCGGCGTTGCTGGCGGAGATCCCGCATTCGGTACCCGCCACCACGGTCAATCGGCTGTGCGGTTCTTCTATGCAGGCGCTTCACGACGCGGCGCGTATGATCATGACCGGCGATGCCAGCGTCTGCCTGATTGGCGGCGTAGAGCATATGGGCCACGTCCCGATGAGCCACGGCGTGGATTTCCATCCCGGACTGAGCCGTAACGTCGCCAAAGCCGCCGGAATGATGGGTCTGACGGCAGAAATGCTGGCGCGTCTGCACGGCATCAGCCGGGAAATGCAGGACCAGTTCGCCGCCCGCTCCCACGCTCGCGCCTGGGCCGCGACGCAGTCCGGCGCATTCAAGACGGAGATCATCCCGACCGGCGGTCACGACGCCGACGGCGTGCTGAAGTCTTACAGCTACGATGAAGTCATTCGCCCGGAGACGACGGTAGAAGCGCTGGCCGCGCTGAGACCCGCGTTCGATCCGGTCACCGGCACCGTGACGGCGGGAACCTCTTCCGCCCTCTCCGATGGCGCCGCAGCGATGTTGTTAATGAGCGAAAGCCGCGCCCGCGAACTGGGCCTGAAGCCTCGCGCTCGCGTGCGCTCGATGGCTGTCGTCGGCTGCGATCCGTCAATAATGGGCTATGGCCCGGTTCCCGCGTCAAAACTGGCGCTGAAAAAGGCCGGGCTCAGCGCCAGCGATATCGATGTGTTCGAGATGAACGAAGCTTTTGCCGCCCAGATCCTACCGTGCATTAAAGATCTGGGGCTGATGGAACAGATAGACGAGAAGATCAACCTCAACGGCGGCGCGATCGCCCTGGGCCATCCGCTCGGCTGTTCCGGCGCGCGCATTAGCACTACGTTGATCAACCAGATGGAGCGTAAAGACGCGCAGTTCGGCCTGGCCACCATGTGTATTGGTTTAGGTCAGGGGATCGCAACGGTATTTGAGCGGGTTTAATCGAAGAGTTAATCCCCGAAATAGTTTAGTTGCCGTTCTTCCCGCCTGTCAGGGGCGGGTTTTTTATTTCTACCGATCCGTTATTATCGCCATGTACCTAATGATTATTAAGGATAATGAAGAGTGATGAAAACACTCCCAATCATTTTTCTGCTAACCACGTTCTCTGCCGCAGCGCTCGCCAGCGAACAGGATAGCGCTCAGGCATGCCTTTCCAGGGGGATCAGTAAAATGGCGCAGGACCCTGGCAGCGATCGGCTAAAGCATCTGGTCATCACCGACATTAATACCGAACGCTATGATGAGAAGATAGGCAGCCAGCATATCGCGACGCAGCTCACCGCTACGCTGGAAAAAGAAGGGAACCCGGTAGGGAAAATGCTCTGTTTGCTGGAAAACGATCGGCCGCTGTACGTTTACTTCAGCGATGACCGGTAAAAACAGCACCCAGGCCAAAAGCCCGGATGCTTTCAGAGCGGCTATCAAATAAACGCAAAGGCATCGCCAAACAGGCGATCTTCACGCGCGCCGCGCTCGTTGCAGAACAGGTCACGGGCAATTTTCGCCATCTCAAAACGGCCGGCGATATAGATATCATGCTCGCCCAGCGTACCGTAATCCTGCAGAACCGCCGTGAGCACGGTTCCGGTACGGCCACGCCACTCAGCTTCAGGCTGCTCAACAACGGGTTCAACGCGCAGGCCCGGATGCTGCAGGCTTAACGCTTCCAGCTCGGCCAGATCGTAGAGATGCTTCGCTTCGCGTCCGCCCCAGTAGATGGCGATATCGCGGTTCGGATTGCGCGCCAGCGCGGTGAGCAGAATCGAACGCACGTAAGAGAAGCCCGTCCCCCCGGCAATCAAAATCAGCGGGCGTTCTTCATCATCGCGCAGCCAGGCTTCGCCATGCGGCATATCGACCTCGATTTCACGCTCTTTCAGAATACGATCCATCACCGCCATCGCATACAGGTTAAGTTCAGATGCACCGATATGCAGCTCGATAAACTCCTGTTCCGACGGCGTAGAAGCCATGGAGAATGGGCGCTTATCGCGTTCGTCCATCACGACCATCAGATACTGACCAGCCCGGAAGGCAAACGCCGCTTCCGGCACTAATCGAACGCGATACACAGTATCGGTAATCGCCTCCACCGAGGTCACTTTACAGCTTAAGGTTGTCATGCGTCCCCTCTGTCGGGTCTATTGTGCAAAACAGCGGCGTAGCCCCGCTTACTGTTATTTGAAGATAGCCAGTTCGTCCCAGATGGCGTCGACGCGCGCCGTCACCTCAGGATCTTTTTTGATCGGACGACCCCACTCGCGCTGGGTCTCTCCAGGCCATTTGTTTGTGGCATCCAGCCCCATTTTTGAACCCAAACCGGAAACCGGTGAGGCAAAATCCAGATAATCAATTGGCGTATTTTCTACCAGTACCGTATCACGCGCCGGGTCCATACGGGTAGTAATCGCCCAAATCACATCATTCCAGTCGCGCGCATTGACATCGTCATCGCAGACGATAACAAACTTGGTATACATGAACTGACGGAGGAACGACCAGACGCCCATCATGACGCGTTTCGCGTGACCGGCGTACTGCTTCTTCATCGTGACCACCGCCAGGCGATAGGAACAGCCTTCAGGCGGTAAATAGAAATCCACGATTTCAGGAAACTGCTTTTGCAGGATGGGGACGAACACTTCGTTCAGCGCAACGCCCAGTACCGCGGGTTCATCCGGCGGACGTCCGGTGTAGGTCGAATGGTAGATGGCGTCTTCACGCTGAGTAATATGGGTGACGGTAAAGACCGGGAAGTTATCCACTTCATTGTAGTAGCCCGTATGGTCGCCATACGGGCCTTCCGGCGCCATCTCTCCGGCCTCAATATATCCTTCTAGCACAATCTCCGCGCTGGCGGGCACTTCCAGATCGTTAGAGATGCACTTAACGACTTCGGTTTTCGTGCCGCGCAGCAGCCCGGCAAACGCATACTCGGAGAGGGTATCCGGAACCGGGGTCACCGCCCCGAGAATCGTCGCCGGATCGGCGCCCAACGCGACGGAAACAGGAAAACGCTCGCCTGGATGCGCTGCGCACCACTCCTGGAAGTCCAGCGCGCCGCCGCGATGCGATAGCCAGCGCATAATCAGCTTGTTCTTGCCAATCAGCTGCTGGCGATAAATACCCAAATTTTGCCGCTCTTTATGCGGACCGCGGGTCACCGTTAGCCCCCAGGTGATCAGCGGCGCGGCATCTTCCGGCCAGCAGGTCATGATCGGGATGCGGGTCAGATCCACCTCATCGCCGTGGATGATTTTTTGCTGGCACGGGGCTCCACGCAGACGCTTAGTCGGCATATTCAGCACCTGCTTGAACTGCGGCAGCTTATCAAACAGGTCGCGGAAGCCTTTTGGTGGTTCCGGCTCTTTTAGGAATGCCAGAAGCTTACCCACTTCCCGCAGCGAACTGACATCCTCCTGCCCCATTCCCAGTGCGACTCGCCGCGGCGTGCCGAAAAGATTACACAGCACCGGCATGGCGTAGCCTTTAGGATTTTCGAATAGCAGGGCCGGACCGCCAGCGCGCAATGTGCGGTCGGCAATTTCGGTGATTTCCAGGTGAGGATCGACCGGCAGGGAGATCCGTTTCAATTCCCCCTGCTGCTCCAGTAATGTCAGAAATTCGCGTAGATCGTGGTATTTCATGGAGTTGTTATTGACCTCTATACAGGCGGCTGATTATACGGCGTTCGCCGGAGCTATGCTGTATTTTTGTTAAATTAGCGTGAAAGAACGCTGAAATTTAGTTTTCACCCGCAATGATTTCGCGATCGTACCGGGCTTTTGTTATGCTTGCTGCTAGTAGCATTGGAAAGAGTCATTATGCAAGCCTGGTACTTACTTTATTGCAAACGTGGGCAGCTTGAACGCGCCCAGGAACACCTTGAGCGGCAGGCCGTGAATTGCCTGATGCCAACGATCGAGCTGGAAAAAATCGTCCGCGGTAAACGCACGACGGTCAGCGAGCCCCTGTTCCCAAATTATCTGTTTATCGAGTTCGATCCGGAAGTGATTCATACCACCACCATCAGCGCAACGCGCGGTGTGAACAGCTTTGTACGTTTCGGCGCGCTGCCCGCTATCGTGCCGTCTGCCGTCATTCATCAGCTTTCCATCTACAAACCGGAAGGGATCACCGATCCGGAAACGCCGCATGAAGGCGATAGCGTGCTGATTACCGATGGCGCCTTTGAGGGTCTGCAGGCTATTTTTACCGAACCGGACGGTGAAGCCCGTTCTATGCTGCTGCTGAATTTGCTTAACAAGCAGGTGCTACAGAGCGTGAAAAATACTGATTTTTATAAAATCTGACGGCGCCTAAAAGCGCACGCCAAAGAGTCTTCTGACGTTAGCATCGGTAATCTCTTCCAGCCACTGCGCCTCTTCCCCGCGCCATCCCGCGATGCTGGTCAGAATATGCGGCAGGTAGGCGGGCTCATTGCGGCGGGAAGCGGGTTTTGGCCGCATATCGCGCGGCAGCAGATACGGCGCATCGGTCTCAACCAGCAGGCGATCTGCCGGAATATCCGCCAGCAAGGCTCGCAGCTCCAGCCCCCGACGCTCATCACATACCCAGCCGGTGATACCAATAAATAAACCGTGCTCAACGCATTCGCGCATCTCTTCACGGCTACCCGTAAAGCAATGCACCACGGCCCCCGGGAGCTTATCAAGCCAGGGAACCAGCAGGGCCAGAAAGCGCTCATGCGCATCGCGACAGTGCAGGAATACCGGCATCGACAGCTCCGCTGCCAGCGCCAGCTGGGCGCTAAACGCCGCTTCTTGCTCCTGAGGCGTCGAAAAGTTGCGGTTGAAATCGAGGCCGCATTCGCCAACCGCGACGACTTCCGGCTCGCGAGCCAGCGCATAGACCGCTGCCGCTACCGATTCCGTCCAGCAGCGACTGTCGTGGGGATGAACGCCGGCCGTTGACCAGCATCCCGAATAGCGGCGCGCCATCTGCTGCGCCTGCGCGCTTTCATGCAGGTTGGTTCCCGTCAACAGCATCCCGGTCACGCCCGCCGCCCGGGCCCGGGACACCACCTCATCGCGATCGCGGGAAAACTGCGAACTGGTCAGATTTACGCCGATATCAAACATCATCGCTCCCATATGGCAACCGCCCTGGCGGGCGGTTGAGCGTTATTCTTCTTTACCCTGCGCCTCTTCGGCGGCGGCATCCTCGTCACGCGTCAGGCGTTTACCGGTATAGAACCGCGCGAAGAAGACACCGACCTCAAACAGACAGTACATCGGAATCGCCAGCAGAGTTTGCGAGAACACGTCCGGCGGAGTCAGCAGCATCCCCACAACGAATGCGCCAACCAGGACATAGGGGCGTTTCTTACGCAGGTCGTCCGGCGTGGTGACGCCCATCCAGCACAGCAGCACGATGGCCACCGGAACCTCGAACGAGACGCCAAACGCGATAAACAGCGCCATCACAAAGTCGAGATAGCTACGAATATCGGTAGAGACCTGTACGCCTTCCGGCGCCGCGTGGGTCAGAAAGCCAAACGCCAGCGGAAAAACGACGAAGTAGGCGAAAGCCATACCGATATAGAACAGCAGCGTACTGGAGACCAGCAGCGGCATAACCAGCCGACGCTCATGCTTATACAGCGCTGGCGCCACAAAGGCCCAGACCTGATACAGAATGACCGGTACCGACAAAATTATCGATACCATAAAGGTCAGCTTGATCGGCGTGAAGAAAGGCGAGGCCACATCCGTCGCGATCATGGTCGCGCCAACCGGCATCTGCCGAATAAGCGGCGCGGAAACCAGCTGATAGATATCGTTGGCGAAATAGACTAACGCCAGGAAAATGACCAGAATCGCAAGAATGCTGTTGATCAAGCGCTTGCGCAGCTCGATCAGATGCGTAATTAGCGGTTGAGTATCGTCTACGCCCATTTTTACTGTTTATCACTCGATACAGGGGAGGAAGAATCGGAAGCCGACACGGCAGTTTTTACTTTCACTGCCGGGATTTCACTCTGCGAAGCGGAAAGCTCTTCAGCCACGGGGTCAGGCGCATGCTCCGGCGCGCTGGCCTGGTGTTCAGCCGCTGCCGGCGTCACGTCCTTGCGCTGCTCTTCACTCCCTTTAACGACCGGGTTGTGAATGGTGTTGGCTTCGTCGCTGGCTTTTTCAGGATCGTGGGCGGAGTAGGATCGCTTCATAGATTCAGCCGCTTCACGCAGCTCATCCATTGAAGCTTTTAGCTCGGGCGTCAGGTTGTCCAGGCTGGCCTTTTCCACCTTTTTAAGGCTTTCCTGAAACTCCTGCAGTTTTAATTCCTGCGTTATTTCATTTTGTACGGTAGCCGCAAGCGACCGCAGCGTGCGGATCCAGCTAACCACCGTCTTTACCGCTACCGGTAGTCGCTGCGGCCCCAAAACGATGAGGCCAATCACGAATACCAGCAGCAGCTCACTAAAACCGATATCGAACACGAATTACACCTGCTCTTTGTCGTGGCGTTTAGTCTCGTCTTTCTTTACATCATCCGGCTTATCAGCAAGGGTTTTCGCCGCAAAATCGGCATCGGGTGCGGATTTTTCCGGTTTATCTTCGTCGCTCATGGCCTTTTTAAAGCCTTTGATCGACGCTCCTAAATCTGAACCGAGCGAGCTCAGCTTTTTTGTCCCAAAAAGCAGAACCACGATGACGACAACAATGAGTAACTGCCAAATACTGATACCACCCATACACATTCCCCTATGACAGATGATGATTATTAGGACGCATTATACACATTATGCGCGGTGATAAAGGCGACCGCCGTCAGTTCGTCTTTCGCCAGCCGATAAGCCAGGTTACGACGCCAGCGGCCATCAGCCAGCCCGGCATCATGCCCCACTCGGGACGGTGGATGAATAACAGCGTACCACTCAGTAATAAAACCGCGCCTATACCAAACAGATAGCGGGACTGACCCTGGCGCACGTGTCGCACCTGGATGTCGCGCACGATGGTATCGACGCTATTCTGCAACTGCTTGCTTTGCTGCAGGCTCTGATACACCAGCTCAGGTATTTCCGGCATTCTTTCGATCCAGAACGGCGCTTTTTCTTTAAACGCCCGCACCAGAGCCGGAATGCCCACCTGTTCTTTTATCCACGACTCAAGGAACGGTTTCGCCGTTTTCCACAAGTCTAACTGAGGATAGAGCTGGCGACCTACACCTTCTACGTAAAGTAATGTCTTCTGCAGCAGAACCAGCTGCGGCTGCACTTCCATATTGAAACGTCGCGCCGTGTTAAACAGGTTCAGCAACACGTGGCCAAACGAGATTTCCGCCAGCGGCTTTTCAAAAATAGGCTCGCAGACGGTACGAATAGCAAACTCGAACTCTTCAACGTTGGTATCCGCGGGAACCCAGCCGGAATCAACGTGCAGCTCCGCAACTTTGCGGTAATCGCGGTTGAAGAAGGCAATGAAGTTTTCCGCCAGATAGCGCTTATCTTCTTTGTTCAGCGAGCCGACGATACCGCAGTCAATGCCAATGTACTGCGGATCTTCCGGGTGGTTACGGCTGACAAAAATATTGCCCGGATGCATGTCGGCATGGAAGAAGCTGTCGCGGAAAACCTGGGTAAAGAAGACCTGTACGCCACGCTCAGCCAGCAGCTTCATGTTAGTCCCCTGCGCTTCCAGCGCGGCGACGTCGGACACCGGGATCCCGTAAATCCGCTCCATCACCATCATGCCTTCGCTGCAGTAGTCCGAGTAAACTTCCGGGACATAGAGCATCGGGCTCTCTTCGAAGTTGCGGCGAAGCTGGATAGCGTTAGCTGATTCACGCAGCAGGTTGAGCTCATCCAGCAGCGTTTTTTCGTATTCGCGAACCACTTCCTGCGGGCGAAGACGGCGGCCGTCCGGCAGCAGACGCGGCACCCAGCGGGCAAGACGGTAGATGAGCTTCATATCCGCTTTGATAACCGGAACGATATCCGGGCGAATCACCTTAATGACAACCTCTTTGCCGTTCTCTTTCAGACGTGCGGTATGCACCTGGGCAATAGAAGCGGAAGCGAGCGGTTCAATCGAGAAGTCATCAAACCAGGCCTCTACCGGCAGGCCGCCCATGGCTTGCTCAATTTGCTTTTTGGCCTGCAGACCGTCAAAAGGCGCAACGCGGTCCTGCAGCATGGCCAGCTGATCGGCAATATGGGGCGGAAAGAGGTCGCGACGGGTCGAGAGCATCTGGCCAAATTTGATCCACACCGGCCCCAGCTCCTGTAATGCGAGGCGCAGTCGCTCGCCGAGAGGGCGGTCTTTATGGCGATTGGGCATCCAGAACAGCATCCGCCGCCAGATTCGCAGCGGCAGCGTGATACGCATTTTGGGAATGAGCTCATCCAGCCCGTAGCTCAAAAAGGTGTGGACGATAAAATACAGGCGCCGTATTTCTCCTGGCGTCATTTGCCCTCCAGCGTTTCCAGCCGTTTTTCCAGCGCGGCCAGGGTTCGTTCCACCGCAGCGGTTTCCTCTGCAAACCAGGCCAGCTCCAGCGGACCCGGCGCCAGGCGCCACTCTTCGGTAATCGCTTCCGCTACATAGCGCTGCTGGCGCTGAGCGCCATGCACAAGAAAGCGAGCGCCGCCGCGGAATACTTTACCGAAGCCTTCCGCAACAACATCACCGGTATACGGGGCGAGCAGTTCAGCCGGATCGAACTCCGCCAGATCGCACAGCGTGACGGTATTTTGCACCACCTGCAGATCGCCCTCTACTTCGAGATCGCCGCTACGAATCAGCGCGGTAAGCTGCTGGCGATTGCGTAGCTGCGGAAGCACGCTCAGGCGGGTACGCACGGTGCAGTCGGCCTCGCCTTCCCACGCGCCCAGCACATCCAGCTGGCGTTCGCTAAAAACCAGCACCACCGGATCGGAAAGCTCTTGCAGCTCGACGCGCAGCACTTTCCCCAGCAGACGCTGGCGGGCGGGTTTCAGCGCCCGATCGCGCCAGAGGAAAGCATTGAGGACCGTCTCAAGACCGGCGGTAACCAGTGGTTTGAAAGGCATAGCGTCCCTCCTGTCAGAACTTATAACCGCGGTGTAGCGCAACGATGCCTGCCGTCAGGTTGTAGTAGTCGACGCTTTCAAACCCTGCGTCCTGCATCATACCTTTCAGCGTCTCCTGATCGGGGTGCATTCGAATAGATTCAGCAAGATAACGATAGCTTTCGGCATCTTTAGCAACCAGCTCACCCACGCGCGGCAGAATATGGAAAGAATAGGCGTCGTAGGCTTTGCTGAGCGGCTCAATAATCGGTTTCGAGAATTCCAGCACCAGCAGACGACCGCCTGGCTTTAATACGCGATACATGGAGCGCAGCGCTTTTTCTTTGTCGGTCACGTTACGCAGACCGAAAGAAATCGTAATGCAATCAAAGGTGTTGTCCGCAAAAGGCAGCGCTTCAGCGTTTGCCTGGACGTATTCCACGTTGCCGACGATGCCGATGTTGCGCAGCTTCTCACGGCCCATTTTCAGCATTGAGTCGTTGATATCCGCCAGCATCACGCGGCCGGTTTCGCCCACCAGACGAGAGAATTTCGCCGTCAGATCGCCGGTGCCACCCGCCAGATCCAATACGGTTTGCCCGCGGCGGACGCCGCTGCAGTCGATGGTGAAACGCTTCCACAAACGATGAATGCCGAACGACATCAGGTCGTTCATTACGTCATATTTTGCGGCCACAGAATGAAATACATGCGCCACCATGTCAGCTTTCTGCTCTTTGGCGACAGTCTGAAAGCCAAAATGCGTCGTTTCTTGTGAATCCTCAACCATCTCAATGCCTGCTTGCTTATCAAGAAAATGTTCGTTGAGTGTAACAGGTTTAGCGCACTTCCCATACGCTTCAACGCGGCTGAGGGCGGTTATCATACGCGGCGGCAGCGGCCGTATCGGAAGAAAAATCGTTATCTTCCTGAACGTTACCGTCATCTGTAAGGAAGTATTCCTCATCCTGTGCGGTTGCCTGTTCGACTAAGTCAGGATTAATCCCACGTTTAACCTCCACGCCCAGCTCGCGAAATGATTCCGCCTGCACCAGCAGGTTGCCTCGCCCGGAAGCGAGCTTTTTCATCGCCTGGCGGTAGTTATCCTGGGCTTTATCCAGGCTCTGGCCGATAGCGGACATATCGTCAACAAACAGGCGCATTTTGTCGTACAGCCGCCCCGCTCTTTCGGCAATTTTCTGCGCGTTACGGCTCTGATGCTCATAGCGCCAGAGATTGGCGATAGTCCGCAGCGCCACCAGCAGCGTGGTCGGGCTCACCAGCATAATGTTGTTTTTCAGCGCTTCGCTAATGAGTTCCGGCTGGCGATCGATCGCCAGCAGGAAGGCCGGCTCCACCGGGATAAACATCAGAACGTAGTCGAGCGAGCGCAGCCCCGGCAGCTGCTGGTAGTCTTTACGCCCCAGCAGGCGCATATGGTTGCGTACGGAAGCGATATGCTCCTGCAGCGCCGCTTCACGGGTATAATCATCTTCGGCATTGAAATAGCGTTCGTAGGCCACCAGGGTCATCTTGGCATCGATAACCACGTCTTTCCCCTGCGGCAAACGGACAATCACATCAGGCTGCATCCGCGAGCGGTTGTCCGTTTCGATGCTCACCTGGGTCTGATATTCATGGCCCTCCCGCAGCCCGGACGCTTCCAGCACGCGGGTCAACACCACCTCGCCCCAGTTGCCCTGGGTTTTGTTATCGCCCTTAAGCGCGCGAGTCAGGTTTAGCGCCTCCTGGGCCATTTGCGCATTAAGCTGCTGGAGATTACGGATTTCATGGGCCAGGGTGTGGCGCTCCCGCGCTTCCTGGCCAAAGCTATCCTGCACCTGACGGCGAAAACCATCCAGCTGCTCGCGAAGCGGCGTCAGCAGGCCGTGCAGGCTCTGGCGATTCTGCTCATCCACCCGTCGGTTGCTGTGCTCAAAGATGCGATTCGCCAGGTTCTCAAACTGCTCGCTAAGCCGCTGCTCGCTGTTGACCATCTGGCGGATTTTATCTTCGGCATGCAGCTGAGTGGATTCAAGACGGGTTGTCACTTCACGGAGATCGGCTTCCAGCGAGGCGTTGATATCGCGCAGGCTGCGCAGCTCGTTATTGAGCAGTTCGCACTCTTCTCGCCAGTGGGACTCCTGCACCAGCTGCTGGCGGGCCGCGCTCAGTTCAATATCCAGCTCGCGCCGCTCTTCGATAAGATCGGCGCGAATTTGATCGGCGTGCGCTTTCGTCGCCAGCCAGCCAACAATCAGGCCCACGGCCAGCGCCGCAACGGCACTCATAATAATCGAAATATCCACAACGCCCCCTGCGGCAACCACTTACGGCACAAAATAGAATTGTGCTGTACAAACGTCCAGTTGGAAAGGGTTTTCCTGCGAGGCGCTACGCAAAAAAGAAGAGCCGGAGAGTCCGGCCCTTTACGGAAAGGAGAAGAACTACAGCAGGCGACGCGCCGCTTCCACGACAATTTTCACCGCGTGGCTTTCGGTTTGCTTCATGGTTTCCGCGTTCGGAATTTCCTGCTGGGTACGGTTGACGATAACTCCGGCAACCATCCCGGCGCGCAGGCCCTGGCTGGCGCACATCGTCAGCAGCGTGGCGGATTCCATTTCATAGTTCATCACGCCCATCGCCTGCCACTCTTCCATCGAGCCTTTAAAGCGGCTCACAACGCGGCCGGAGAAGGTGTCGTAACGTTCCTGACCCGGATAGAAGGTGTCGGAGGAGGCGGTCACGCCGATATGGGTGGTTGCGCCGATAGATTTCGCCGCTTCAACCAGCGCGGTAGTACATTCAAAATCAGCCACCGCCGGGAACTCCATGGGCGCAAAGTGCAGACTTGCACCGTCCAGGCGGACAGAAGCGGTAGTCACCAGAACATCGCCTACGTTGATGTGCGGCTGGATAGCGCCGGTGGTGCCAATACGCAGGAAGGTACGGATGCCGAGCTGGGCCAGTTCTTCCACGGCGATAGAGGTCGATGGGCCGCCGATACCGGTAGAACATACAATCACTGCTTTACCGTCCAGCTCCGCGCGCCAGGTGGTGAATTCACGGTGAGATGCCAGCTTAACCGGCTTATCCATCAGCGCGGCGATCTTTTCCACACGCTCCGGATCGCCAGGGACGATAGCCAGCGTAGCCCCTTGTAAATCGTTTTTGGTGAGGCCGAGATGAAAAACATCAGACTTGGACATAAAAAACTCCTCTGTGGGTCGAATTATCAGCAGAAGCAAAACGGTACTTTACAGAAGCTGTCGGCTCAATTTTGTGACAACAATCACCACGAATGAAATTCATTGCAATAACTTTCCATAAAAGGGTGATATACATCACATTAACAAGCTAAATCGCGGAAGCCTGAACAAAAGATAGCCTGTTTCGGGCACTGTGTTTGGTTAACGTCCTGTCCAGAGCAGCTATAGTTATTGCTGCGCTAACAAATTAAGGGTACGGAGAATACCATGACGACAATTAAGCAAACCGGCTTTGCACCTGCAGCCACGCCGCACGCCGCCACTGCCGTTCACACATCAGATGAGAACATCGTCTCCGGAGAGACATCAATCCCTTCGCAGGGGGATAACATGCCGGCATTCCACGCCCGCCCGGGGAACGTCGACGGCCCGCTGCCGGTCGTCATCGTGGTTCAGGAAATTTTCGGCGTGCATGAACATATTCGCGATATTTGCCGCCGTCTGGCGAAAGAGGGGTATCTGGCTATCGCTCCAGAGCTGTACTTCCGCCAGGGCGACCCTAATGATTACAGCGACATCCCTTCTCTGTTCCAGGGGCTGGTTAAAAAAGTGCCGGACTCTCAAGTGCTGGCCGACCTCGATCACGTAGCCAGCTGGGCCTCCCGCCACGGCGGCGATGCCCATCGCCTGCTGATTACCGGCTTCTGCTGGGGCGGGCGCATTACCTGGCTGTACGCTGCGCATAACCCGCAGCTAAAAGCCGCCGTCGCCTGGTACGGCAAACTGGTCGGCGAGAAAACGTTGAATTCGCCGAAGCATCCGGTGGATATTGCCGTCGATCTCAACGCGCCGGTTTTAGGGCTGTATGGCGCGAAAGATGACAGCATTCCGCAGGATACGGTGGAAACCATGCGCCAGGCGCTGCGGGCGGCCAACGCCACGGCGGAGATCGTGGTTTACCCGCAGGCCGATCACGCTTTTAACGCCGACTATCGCGCCAGCTATCATGAAGAGTCGGCGAAGGACGGCTGGCAGCGGATGCTGGCGTGGTTTGCCCAGCATGGCGGTCAGCGCGGTTAAAGTTCAGCTATTGCCGATATGGCGCTTCACCATCCCGGCAATAGTACCGTCCGCTATCCATGAAGAAAGGCAGCGGCAAATAAATTCATAGTGCTGCGGCGCATTGCGCGGGACGCATATCGCCTGGCGTATCTGGCTAAAGCTGTCGGGCAGAACGCGTAACGCCGGGTTTTCCTGCGCGGCTTGCTCCAGAGGCTGGCGAATACCGGCCGCCATATCGCCTTCGCCGTGGATGAATGCCTGAATAGCCTCCTGAGAAGTGGCGTACTGGCGCATCGTCGCGTGTTTTAGCGTGCGAATCAGATACAGCTCGTAGGCCGCACCTTTGCCCACGTTTATCACTACACCTTCGCGGTCCATCTCCTGAACCGACCGTATTTCACTCTCTTTTTTAACCATCGCCGAGCTTTCGATGGTGACGTAGGGCGGCGTGAAGCGAAGCTTATCTTCCCGCGCCGGGTCGATAGCCAGAAAAGCGATATCCCATTGATCCTGCAGCGCCGCATCCACTACCTGCCCGGCCGTCGGCCAGGTCACAAACCGCGCTTCGCGCTGGCTCTCTGCCGCCAGCTTGTTCGCCAGCTCAACGGTTATCCCTCCCGGAGAGCCATCCGGCAGAAGTGTCGCGAGAACCGGGTTGCCCAGGTTAATGGCAAAACGCAAATATCCCTTTTGATCGTTATATTCAGTCATCATTTACCTCCGAAGAGCGACATTCGCCCGGTTCAGGAAACGCTTAACTTTAGCCAAAGAGATCCTTCCTGGGCAAACTCAAGACACAGGATCGCGGCTTGTTGGTTGGACGTTCTTAATGCTCTTCTGCTTACCCCGACCCGCCACGAGTCGGGTCGCTCTCCATTAGGCCTGGCGCAGGTTCTGCGCGGCCTTGACCATGTTGGTCAGCGCGCTTAGGGTTTCCGGCCAGCCGCGGGTTTTCAGGCCGCAGTCCGGGTTCACCCACAGGCGCTCGGCCGGGATACGCTGCGCGGCTTTCTTCAGCAGCGCTTCGATCCACTCCACGCTCGGCACGTTCGGGGAGTGAATGTCGTACACGCCCGGCCCGATTTCATTCGGATAGTCGAACTCTTCGAACGACTCCAGTAGCTCCATATCGGAGCGCGAGGTTTCGATGGTAATGACGTCCGCATCCAGCGCGGCAATAGAGTCCATGATGTCGTTGAACTCGCAATAACACATATGGGTGTGGATCTGCGTGTCGTCTTGCGCCACCGCCGCATTGATACGGAAAGCTTCCACGCCCCACGCCAGATACGCATCCCAGTCGCTACGCTTCAGCGGCAGGCCTTCGCGCAGCGCCGGTTCGTCGATCTGGATGATACCGATACCGGCGGCTTCCAGGTCCGCCACTTCGTCGCGCAGCGCCAGAGCAATCTGCTTCGCAATCGTTTCACGGGTGACGTCCTCCCGCGGGAAGGACCAGCAAAGAATGGTCACCGGGCCGGTCAGCATGCCTTTTACCGGTTTTTCGGTCAGCGACTGAGCGTATTTAGCCCACTCAACGGTGATCGCCTCCGGACGGCTGACGTCGCCGATCACCACCGGCGGTTTGACGCAGCGGGAACCATAGCTCTGTACCCAGCCGTTCTGCGTGAAAATAAACCCATCCAGGTGTTCGCCGAAGTATTCCACCATGTCGTTACGCTCGGCTTCACCATGTACCAGCACGTCCAGGCCCAGGCGCTCCTGCTCCATAATCGCCTGTCTGATGTGTTCGGCGATGCCGGTACGGTAGTTGTTCGCATCCAGATTGCCCTTTTTAAAGTCCAGACGCAGGCCGCGGATCTCAGTGGTCTGCGGGAAAGAACCGATGGTGGTGGTCGGCCAGGCCGGCAGCTTAAAGCGGGCGCGCTGCGCTGCGGCGCGGACTTGATAGGCGCTTTGGCGCTGGCTGTCCTGAGCGGTGATGGCCGCCAGACGCTTCTCCACCGCCGCGTTATGCACGCGGGTTGAGTGGCGACGGGCCTGAATCGGCGCGCTCCATTCAGCAATCGCCGCGGTATCGCCGCTGTTCAGCGCATCGCGCAGCAGCGCCAGCTCCTCACATTTTTGCAGGGCGAAGGCAAACCAGCTCTTCACCTCCGCATCGAGCCGCGTTTCCACGCTCAAATCGATCGGGCTGTGTAGCAGGGAGCAGGAAGAAGCGACCCACAGCTCGCGTTTACCGACGATAGCTTTAACCTGCGCGTATTTCTCGCTCAGATCGGCGCGCCAGACGTTGCGGCCGTTGATCAATCCGGCGGAGAGCAGCCAGTCGGCAGGCAGGCGTTTATGCAGCTCAGCGACATTATCCTGGCCGTGGACCAGATCCACATGTAGACCCTGTACCGGCAGCGCGGTGATGGTGTCGAGGTTATCGGTAATGCCTTCAAAGTAGGTGGTCAGCAGCAGCTTAACCTCGCCGTTAAGCGCCTCGTAAGCCGGTTTGAAGGCGTCCAGCCACGCCTGCGGCAGCTCCAGCACCAGCGCCGGCTCATCAATCTGCACCCATTCAATACCGCGTTTTGCCAGTTCAGCCAGCACTTGCCGGTAAACCGGCAGAATATCGTTCAGCAGGCTCAGGCGGTCGAACGGCTCGCCTTTAACCTTACCGAGCCACAGGTAAGTGACCGGCCCGAGCAGGACGGGTTTCGCCTTGTGGCCCAGCGCCAGCGCTTCATCCACTTCATCCAGCAGCTGGGTCCAGGTCAGTTTGAACCGCTGGCCCTTGACGAATTCCGGCACCATGTAGTGGTAGTTGGTATTAAACCATTTGGTCATTTCTGCCGCCGCAGCCGGTTCGCCGGTCGGCGCGCGGCCGCGGCCAATGCGGAACAGGGTATCGATATCGACGGAGCCGTCTTTGTTCTGATGACGAGCCGGCACGTTGCCCAGTAGCAGGCTGGTGGTCAGAACATGGTCGTACCAGGCGAAATCGCCCACCGGCAGCAGGTCAACGCCGGCTTGCTTCTGTTGATCCCAGTGGCGAGCGCGCAGTTCGCGGCCAACAGCCAGCAGTTCTTCGCGGCCGGTATTGCCCGCCCAGTAGCTCTCTTGCGCTTTTTTCAGCTCGCGACGCAGGCCAACGCGAGGGAAACCGAGGGTGTGATTAATAATTGTCATTTTTTTGAGCCTCATAATTTCAATCCGAAAGATTTCGGATTTAGGGAAGGCGGCAAGCTTGCTCATCCCCAGGAGCTTACTGAAGTAAGTGACTGGGGTGAGGAAGTGCGGCCAACGCACCATAAATTCGAAAGATAAAGGATTTAGCCATCCAGATGTTTACACATCCATAATTGGCAGTTACTGTATATTCCTCAAGCGCAAATTATTCATGCCGAAGTGAAGGACTTTCATGATCGAAATTAAACACCTGAAAACGCTCCAGGCGTTGCGGAATAGCGGTTCTCTGGCAGGCGCTGCGGCGGCCCTGCACCAGACCCAATCCGCCTTGTCCCACCAGTTCAGCGATCTGGAACAGCGCCTCGGCTTCCGTCTGTTTGTGCGCAAAAGCCAGCCGCTGCGCTTTACGCCGCAGGGAGAGATCTTGCTCCAGCTGGCAAATCAGGTGCTGCCGCAAATCAGCCGCGCCCTGCAGGATTGCAACGAGCCGCAGCAAACCCGGCTGCGCATCGCTATCGAATGCCATAGCTGTATCCAGTGGCTCACCCCGGCGCTGGAGAGCTTCCGCGCCCGCTGGCCGCATGTGGAAGTGGATTTCCAGTCCGGGGTGATCTTCGACCCGCAGCCGGGCCTGCAGCAGGGCGAGCTGGATCTGGTGATGACCTCGGATATCCTGCCGCGCAGCGGCCTGCACTATTCGCCCATGTTTGATTTCGAAGTGCGTCTGGTGATGGCGCCAGACCATCCGCTGGCGGCAAAGATGCGCATTGCGCCTGAGGATTTAGCGACCGAAATGCTGCTGATTTACCCGGTACAGCGCGCTCGTCTGGATATCTGGCGTCACTTCCTGCAGCCGGCGGGGATCAGTCCACAGCTGAAGAGCGTCGACAATACGCTGCTGCTAATTCAGATGGTGGCGGCGCGGATGGGGATCGCCGCCCTGCCTCACTGGGTAGTGGAGAGCTTTGAGCGCCAGGGTCTGGTGGTCACCAAAACCCTGGGCGAAGGACTGTGGAGCCGACTGTACGCCGCGGTGCGCGACGGCGAGCAGCGTCAGCCGGTCACCGAAGCGTTTATTCGCTCAGCGCGGAATCACGCTTGCGACCATTTGCCGTTTGTGCGGAGTGCGGAGCGACCCAGCGTCGATGGACCCATAGCGAGGCCAGGATCACCAGAGCGCCAATAATAAAGCTTGGCCAGCGGGGCTGCGTCTGCCAGATGGCAAGGTTCACCAGCAGCCCGGCGGGCACGTGCATATTGTTCATGATGCCGAGCGTACCGGCATCGACCTGGGTGGCGCCGTAGTTCCACATAAAGTAGCCAATCCCCGATGCCGCCACGCCAAGAAACAACAGAATGCCCCACTGTAGCGAGGTTTCCGGCATTTTCTGCGCATTCCCCAGCATAGACCAGGCGACAACCGCCACCAGAAATGCCCCGACGTAGAACCAGGCGAAGGCGTTATGCTGCGGCATCGGACGCGTTTCCATCAGGCGTTTGTAGCCCACCATGCCAATCGCGAAGCTGATGTTGGAGAGCTGAACGAGGATCAGACCGGTCCAGAAATGGTTGGTCACCTGGTCATAACGAATAATGCCCGCGCCGATAACCGCCAGCAGCGCGCTGCAGGCGTAGCCCCAGCGCAGAGGGCGACGGCTCATTAAATCGTAAATCAGCGTGATGTAGAGCGGCGTCAGAACGGTAAACAGCAGGAGCTCGGATACCGTCAGGTACAAATAGGCCTGGAAACTCAGCATGTACATGATGCCGAGCTGCATCGCGCCTACCAGCATATACAGGCCGATAGTGGTCAGGCTCTGCCCGCGGGTGCGCAGGAAGGGCAAAAACACCAGCGCCGCCAGGCCAACGCGCGCCAGCACCGCAAAATAGCTATCGACGTGGCCTGCCAGGTATTCGCCATACAGGCTAAAAGAGAAGGCCCACAGAATGGTGGTGATAATCAGTAGCGCCACAATGAATGTCTCGTAGAGTAAAGAACACCCATTGTAGCGAAGTGACAGGTTGACAACTGCTCATTAATAAAACAATCGTCAATCTTTTTTAGTCAAGATAGAGTTTACGCAGATAGTGGGGAACGGCATCATCGACATTGCTGCCGATCACTTCCAACTCAGGGTGCAGGTCTTTCAGCCGCTGGTGCGCGTTGGCCATAATGCAGCCCTTGCCCGCCATTGACAGCATCTCCGCATCGTTCATACCGTCGCCGAAGGCGATACACTCTTTCAGGCTATAGCCAAGCATTTTCGCCACCGCCTCCAGCGCATGCCCTTTCGACACGCCGCCCGCCATCACTTCAAGGCAGGTGACGGTAGAGAAGCTCACGTTCACGCGATCGCCCCAGCGGGCATTGATCGCCTGCTCCAGCGGCAGCAGATGCTCATGCTTATCGCAGGTGAAAAAGACTTTGCTGATGCCTTCCGGGTCCAGCTCGCCCGGCTCGTAGAGCTTGTAGTTAAACACTGCCTCTTTGAAGAAGCGCATCTCTTCCGGACGGTGGCGGTTCATATACCACTCATCTTCACGATAGACGTTGGTCACAATCGCCGGATCGTTACGCATCATCTCAAACAGGTCGGCGGCGATATCGCGGTCGAGGTTGTGGGCGAAGATCTGCTGCCCTTCGCTATCGTGCACACGAGCGCCGTTCGAGGTGATCATATAGGATTTAATGCCGAGATTATCGCGAATTTGCCCAACATCGATGTAGTGGCGGCCGGTCGCGAACACGAAGTTGATACCGCGTGCGGTAAGCAGCTTCAGCGTCTCTTTGGCGTAGGGAGTTAAGCAGTGATCGGGAGAAAGCAGCGTGCCATCTAAATCAGACGCAACAACCTGGTACATAAAAATTTTAACCTCTAAGCAGGGCGACGAGCGTTTCGCCGGATTAAGTGTGTCGACCAAAAAAATCGACGATAGCGTTTAGCGCGACCGAGCGCATGGCGTCCTTTTCAAAAAGGATCTCATGGTATGCCCCTTCTATGACAAACGGCTTATTCCCTTCACAGGGATGGCCGCCCGCGGCGCGACGTTCACAGTAGCGATCGTGCATGCGGTTATCGACCACCCGCTCTTCTTCCGCCTGGAGCAATAGCGTGGGCGTGACGTCTTTTTCCGCACCGGCCAGCACCTCTTCGCCGGCGAGGATCCCCTCGCGCACCCAGTGGAACGTCGGCCCGCCGACACGCAGCTGCGGCTCATCGGCGTAAAAACGCAGGTTGCGGCGATAGCGTTGGCGGCTGTGCGTCAGGACGTTGACCGCAAAGGGCAGCGCGCGCCAGCGGCCGGTACCGAGGGCATACTCTTCACGAATGCGCTGATGGCCCTCAGCCCAATCGAGAATATGGCGCACCATCCAGTCAGGCAGGCGCATAACGATGCCGAACATCGGCGCGCAGAGCGCCATCGCATCGCAATGCTGGTGGTAGCGCTGCAAAAATAGCGTCGCAATGGCGCCGCCCATGGAGTGGGCCAGTATAAACCGCTTCCGCCAGCGTCCGGGCGCTACCTGCTGCTGCCAGAACGCGGCGAGATCGTCGACGTAATCGCTGAAATTAACGACGTGCCCGCGGTGGGTGTCAGAAAGCATGCGTCCGGAGCGCCCCTGGCCGCGATGATCGATAATCATCACGTCAAAACCGCTGCGGAAAAGATCGTAAGCCAGTTCGGCGTACTTAACGTAGCTTTCAATGCGACCCGGGCAGATAACCACGACCCGATCATGACTTTTGGCGCAGAAGCGAACAAAGCGCACCGGAACGTTATCCACGCCCGTAAATTCAGCCTCTTCCCGCTGACGCCAGAAATCGGTCAGTGGCCCCATGGTAAAGGCCGCAAACGCGTTTTCTCGTGTTTCCCAGTCCTTTTGCTGCAAAAACATCGGGCTTACACCCCTGATAACCGCTGAAAATCGTTTTTTTATCGTGTATCACACAATGCTTACACAATAGCGTATTGTGGCATAAAAACAGACAATCAGGGAGTTTCTCATGACGTTCGAGTGGTGGTTTGCCTATCTGCTGACATCGATTATTCTCAGCCTGTCACCGGGTTCCGGGGCGATAAACACCATGACCACCTCAATCAACCACGGCTATCGCGGCGCGGCGGCCTCTATTGCCGGTCTACAGACCGGACTGGGCATCCATATTGTGCTGGTGGGCATCGGCCTGGGTACGCTGTTTTCCCGTTCGCTGCTGGCCTTTGAAATCCTTAAATGGGCGGGCGCCGCTTATCTTATCTGGCTCGGCATTCAGCAGTGGCGGGCCGCGGGCTCTCTCGATCTGAATACCCTTGCGCAAGCGCAGACCCGCGGCAAACTCTTTAAGCGCGCGGTTTTCGTGAATCTGACCAACCCGAAAAGCATCGTCTTCCTCGCCGCGCTATTCCCGCAATTTATCGTGCCGCACCAGCCCCAGGTGATGCAGTACCTCGTGCTCGGCGTCACCACCATTGTGGTCGATATTATCGTCATGATTGGCTACGCCACGCTGGCGCAGCGTATTGCCGCGTGGATTAAGGGGCCGAAGCAGATGAAAGCGCTAAACAAGATCTTTGGTTCGCTGTTTATGCTGGTCGGCGCCCTGCTGGCCTCCGCGCGCCACGCCTGATGTATAGATAAACAGCAAATTACTGTATTGATGACTCTGGCAGAAAAGTAGCTTGAGGAAGGTATGCAGAAGGGCATAAAAGAGGGCAAACGCGCCGCGCTTCTTAGCGTCGCGAAGGCCATGCTCGAACGGGATATTGATGCGGCGGCGGTGATGGAAATGACCGGTCTGACGTCCGACGATTTGCAGCAGCTCCGTCATTAATACCCGGCCCACCCATAACCTCTTAGGCGGGCCGCAGAACGCTTAGCGCGAAATAATCAGATGAATACCGAAGCCGGCGAATAGCGTACCGGCAATGCCGTCGATCCATTTCGCCATCCGCTGGTAGCCGCGGCGCATGCCCGGGAGGGCGAACAGGCTGGCAACCACCGTAAACCAGGCCAGCGTCTCCAGCACGATCAGCAGGAAAATCCCCCAGCGCGCGCCGGAACTGACGCTGTCGCCGACAAACAGCGAGAAAACGGAGCCGAAGTAGATAATCGCTTTGGGGTTCGCCAGATTGGTCAGCAGCCCTTTCAGGAAGCTCCGGCCGCTGCGCGCCAGCTCAACCTGAGGCTCTACCGCCGCTGCCGCTTCGCCTTTTTTCAGCGCGCCGCGCAGCATCTGCAAGCCCATCCAGCACAGATACAGGCCGCCACCGACCATAATGATGGTATGCAGCCAGGCCATCTTCGCAATAATCAGGTTCAGGCCGAGCAGGGCTACGCCCGCCCACACCATTACCCCGCAGGTGATCCCCAGCACGCCCATCATCGCCTCTTTGCGAGAGCGGCTAACGGCGGTCTGTGAGACAAAGAAAAAGTCCGGGCCAGGACTCATCAGCGCAATGATATGCACCAGCGCCACGGTGAAGAAAAGCGTCAACATGATTAACTCGCAGGAAAATAGTCAGGACGAAAACTATATTTGCACTTTTTCGTCCGGCTGACTACTCATCATCGCCATCCACGTGCGCCCGGATCAGGGCCATAAACTCTTTACCAAAGCGCTCAAGCTTACGCGTACCGACGCCGTTGACGCTGAGCATCTCTCCTGCCGTCAGCGGCGTTTGCTCGGCCATTTCAATCAGCGTCGCATCGTTAAACACCACATAGGGCGGGATATTCTCTTCATCGGCAATCGCTTTACGCAGTTTGCGCAGCTTGGCGAACAGCTTACGATCGTAATTGCCGCCGAAGGATTTCTGCATCGCTTTCGGCTTCAGCGCCACAATACGCGGTACGGCAAGCTGCAGCGTCACGTCGCCGCGCAGGACCGGACGCGCGGCTTCGGTAAGCTGCAGCGCAGAGTGCTGGGCAATATTCTGCGTGACCAGCCCCAAATGAATAAGCTGACGGATAACGCTGACCCAATGCTCATGGCTCTGTTCGCGCCCGATACCGTAGACCGGCAGCTTATCGTGCCCCATATCGCGAATACGCTGGTTATTGGCGCCGCGCAGCACTTCCACCACGTAGCCCATACCAAAGCGCTGGTTAACGCGATAAATCGTCGACAGCGCCTTACGCGCGTCCATTAAACCGTCGTACTGTTTTGGCGGGTCAAGGCAGATATCGCAGTTGCCGCAGGGCTCCTGGCGCCCCTCGCCAAAGTAGTTGAGCAGCACTAAGCGGCGGCAGGTTTGCGCTTCGGCAAAGGCCCCCATCGCGTTGAGCTTATGGCGTTCAATGTCCTGCAGCGGCCCGGCGGGCTTCTCTTCAAGGCAGCGTCTGAGCCACGCCATATCCGCCGGATCGTAAAACAGCATCGCCTCGGCA
The DNA here is from genome assembly GCF_900200035.1 of Klebsiella grimontii. Lineage (GTDB taxonomy): Bacteria > Pseudomonadota > Gammaproteobacteria > Enterobacterales > Enterobacteriaceae > Klebsiella > Klebsiella grimontii. Next base: position 63,974 of record NZ_FZTC01000007.1, on the reverse strand, counting down.
GGCAGCCCATCGCGCCCGGCGCGCCCGGTCTCCTGGTAATAGGATTCAATATTGCGGGGGATATCGAAATGCACCACAAAGCGGACGTTCGGTTTGTTGATACCCATACCGAAGGCCACCGTCGCCACCACGATTTGCAGATCGTCGCGCTGGAATTTCTCCTGCACGTCGGCGCGGATATGATTTTCCAGCCCGGCGTGGTAGGCCGCCGCGCTAATACCACGACTTTGCAGGCGCGCGGCGGTATCTTCAACTTTCGAGCGGCTATTGCAGTAGATGATCCCCGACTTGCCGCGCTGGTCCTGCACGTAGCGCATCAGCTGATCCAGCGGCTTAAACTTCTCCATCAGCATATAGCGGATGTTGGGACGGTCGAAGCTGCTGACCTGGATGAGCGGATCGTTCAGGTCCAGCAGGCGGACAATGTCGCGACGCGTGGTGTCATCGGCGGTGGCGGTCAGCGCCATAAACGGGATGTGCGGTATCCGCTGGCGCAGCTGCCCTAACGCGGCGTATTCCGGACGGAAGTCGTGGCCCCACTGGGAAATACAGTGCGCCTCGTCTACCGCCACCATCGACAGATTCCAGTGCGTAAGATGCTCGAGGAAGTTATCCAGCATCAGGCGCTCCGGGGCGATATACAGCAGGCGGATCTGCCCGCTGCGGCAGCCGGCCATCACCTCCTGCTGCTGCTCCCGGCTCTGCGTTGAGTTCAGGCACGCCGCCGCCACGCCGTTAGCCAGCAGCTGATCGACCTGGTCCTTCATCAAGGAAATAAGCGGCGATACCACAACGGTCAGACCGCCCAGCACCAGCGCCGGCACCTGATAACACAGCGACTTGCCGCCGCCGGTCGGCATCACCACCAGGCAGTCGCGCCCGGCCAACGCCGTATCGATAATGGTATCCTGGCCCGGGCGAAACTGCTGGTAGCCGAAGGTCTCTTGTAAAACCTGCTTAGCCAGCGATTCCTGATTCAATACTTCCGCCTGCGCCACGTTGACCCCATATGCCTGAAAAGAAAACAGGCGCTATTTTCAGCGCCTGAGAGCCAGAGTGCAACGATTAAAACAGATCGTTGAGCATCAGCCCGACGCCAACGCGGGTCTGATTAAAGTTATAATCGATGAGCGACTCGCCATAACCGCTATAAACCTGAGTATAGACGCGCACGTGTTTGGTGATCGGATAGCTCACCCCAAGCTCGGCGCCGCCGTAGCCGGTATTCCAGTTATATTGCCCTTGGGCGCTGAGAATAGCGTCGCCCAGCTGATAGCCCACTTTCAGCCGGTAATACCCCATATATTTGGTGATATCCGGGTTATCGTCGGTGCTGCCAATCACGTACCAGGGCTTCACCTCGACCAGCCAGTTGCCATTTTGCGCCATCAGCCGGGTATAGAGGCGGTTCCAGCTGCGGGAAGTGGGATCGGAACGGCCGTTAGAGTCGTGGTTATATCCCATTTCAACGTCGCGCAGCGTCCAGCCGGCGAACGAGTAATCGGTCGCGAAACCGAGGAACAGCTGCGGCTCGTAGTTGGTTTCGCGAAACGGCGCGGACTCTTTGCTGTTGGAGAGCTGCCACCAGGATTTTTGCGTATACGAAGCGCCCAGCAGCGAATTCTCGCCCAAAATCCCGCGCCATAATGGAAACGCCAGGCTGAGCTGGAACTTCACTTCATCTTTACGCGCGTTCTCGGCCCAGTCGTAGCTACGAATCGCTTCTTTGTTAAGATCGCTGGTCCACGTATAGAGCAAATAGTTGCTCTCATAGGGATAGAGCAGGAACGGATTATCATGGTCCTGTAATAGGTTGGCGATAATGCTCCCGCGAACGGCCGGGGTGTCGTGGACCTGTTTATTCACCGGCGCGTCCTGCGCCAGAACGCCAGCCGGAAGCGCAATAAACGCCAGCAGGCAGGCCAAAGAGATACGCATTGCTGTTCTCCTGGATGGATATTTATTATTTCTGTTTAACCCAGGCAGCATTCTACCTATTTATACGTCTTCTGACCTGTTATCCGTTCTTAAAGTAGAAATCAATATTTTAGAAGCATAAAATCAACATTTCATTAACTTTTGGAAATGCTGTTATGTCTGAACTGACCGCCGCCGCCGCCCTGAAGCTGGTGGGAGAAATTTTCGTCTACCATATGCCGTTTAATCGTGCCTTAGGCCTGGAGCTGGAGCGTTATGAAAAGGAATTTGCCCAGCTGAGTTTCAACAACCAGCCGATGATGGTCGGCAACTGGGCGCAGAGCATCTTACATGGCGGCGTGATCGCCTCAGCGCTGGACGTCGCGGCGGGACTGGTATGCGTCGGCAGTACGCTCACCCGGCACGACACCATCAATGAAGAAGAGCTGCGCCAGCGCCTGTCGCGGATGGGCACCATCGATCTGCGCGTCGACTACCTGCGTCCAGGCCGCGGGGAACGCTTTACCGCCACCAGCAGCCTGCTGCGCGCCGGTAACAAAGTGGCGGTAGCCCGCGTCGAGCTACATAACGAAGAGCAGGTGTATATCGCCAGCGCCACGGCGACGTATATGGTGGGTTGATCGGCCTAAATCGAGTAACATCACTCTCTTTGGCAATGGATTTGTACCGATGGATGCTAAACAAACGCGGGTGGGGGTTCTGCTGGCCCTGGCCGCCTATTTTATCTGGGGTATCGCGCCGGCGTACTTCAAGCTTATCTACTATGTTCCCGCCGATGAAATCCTGACTCACCGCGTGATCTGGTCCTTCTTCTTCATGGTGGCGCTGATTAGCGTCAGCCGCCAGTGGCCGCAGGTCAAAAGGCTGCTGAAAACGCCAAAAAAAGTGTTGCTGCTGGCGCTCTCTGCGGTGCTGGTGGGCGGTAACTGGCTGCTGTTTATCTGGGCGGTGAATAACCATCATATGCTGGAAGCCAGCCTGGGCTACTTTATCAATCCGCTGGTGAACATTCTGCTGGGGATGATCTTCCTCGGGGAGCGTTTCCGTCGGATGCAGTGGCTGGCGGTGCTGCTGGCCGCCTGCGGCGTGCTGGTACAGCTCTGGACCTTCGGCTCGCTGCCGATTATCGCCCTGGGCCTGGCGTTCAGCTTCGCTTTTTACGGCCTGCTGCGTAAAAAGATCGCCGTGGATGCGCAAACCGGGATGCTGTTTGAGACGCTCTGGCTGCTGCCGGTCGCCGCGATTTATCTGTTTGGCATCGCCGATAGCCCGACCAGCCACATGGGGCAGAATCCGTGGTCGCTGAACCTGCTGCTGATGGCGGCAGGCGTGGTCACCACTATTCCGCTGCTGTGCTTTACCGGCGCGGCGACGCGTCTGCGCCTCTCCACGCTGGGCTTCTTCCAGTATATCGGCCCGACGCTAATGTTCCTGCTGGCGGTGACCTTCTACGGCGAAGTGCCGGGCGCGGATAAAATGGTGACCTTCGCCTTTATCTGGGTGGCGCTGGCGATTTTCGTGATGGATGCGATTTACACGATACGCCGGACACGTAGGGCATAAAGCCAGACCAATACGCAAAAAAAAGGAGCCGAAGCTCCTTTTTTTACAGCCAGTTTTTGCGCTTAAAGTACAGATACGGCGCCAGACCGGCGAGCATCATAAAGACAATCGCCCCGGGGTAGCCAAAGCTCCAGTGCAGCTCGGGCATAAACTCAAAGTTCATCCCATAGCTGGATGCCACCAGGGTCGGCGGCAGGAACACCACGGAGACCACCGAGAAGATTTTGATGATGCGATTCTGCTCGATGTTGATAAAACCCATCGCTGCCTGCATCAGGAAGTTAACCTTCTGAAACAGCGATTCGTTGTGCGGCAGCAGGGATTCGATATCGCGCAGGATCTCACGCGCCTGCTCCAGCTGGCCTGCCGGCAGACGGGCTTTACGTACGAGGAAGTTCAGCGCGCGCTGGGTATCCATCAGACACAGGCGAACTTTCCAGCCGATATCTTCCTGCTCCGCCAGCGTCGAGAGCGCCTCGTCGTAGTCGTCGCCCTGTCGGCCTTCCATGATCACCCGGCTGAGCTTTTCCAGATCGCTGTAGATGTTTTCGATTTCATCCGCCAGCTGCTCAATTTTGGTTTCGAACAGGTCCAGCAGCAGCTCGTAGGCGTTGCCGTCCACCATCGACTGGCTGCGGGCGCGCATGCGATACAGGCGGAAAGCGGGCAGCTCCCGTTCGCGCAGGGTGAACAGACGGCCTTCGCGGATAGTGAACGCCACGGTAGAGTTACCGGCGTGATCCTCAGCATCTTCAAAAAAGAAAAATGAGTGGATATGCAGGCCGTCTTCATCCTCAAAGAAACGCGCTGACGCTTCGATGTCTTCCAGCTCCGGGCGCGTCGCCAGGTTCTGGCCCAATTCCGTTTGCACGCGGCTACGTTCATCGTCGTCAGGCTCGACCAGATCGACCCACACCGAACTGGCGAGGTGCTTGATCTCGTCGGCTTCAAGCCGCGTTAAACGATTGTTTTCCAGTTGAAATGCGCTCAGCATGACCGGGACTCCCAATGCAAAAAATTATCGGACAGTTCGGTGGGCACACAGAAACAATTTGGGTTTCAGACCATTAAGCCTGACTCAGAGCGACGGGAATAGAACGAGTCGCCGACAACCGCTAAGGCTATCAGCATAAGAGGATAGCCTTAGGAGTTGTTCCTGATGGGCAGGAAATTGAGCCAGCATCTACTGGGTGTGTCCAAGGCGAATGTCCTCTTAGCGTAATCGTGCGCGCATGTTACGCCAGCGCAAAATCGGCGTCAACACGCAACGGAACGCTAAAGAGCAAATCAAGCTCCTTAACGTATAAAGGTAGCAGAATATTAAAAAATTATGATATTTTTCTTACTGTTACACTGTTTCCAACCGGGCGTACGCCGCGACCAGCCATTTGATCCCCTGCCCCTGAAACGCAACCTGCAGGCGGCTGTGTTCACCGCTGCCTTCGAGGTTAACGATCGTCCCTTCGCCAAACTTGGCATGGCGCACGCGCTGGCCCAGCTTGTAGCCGGTGTCGTTTTCCGCCATCGGCGTCCCCATCCGCTGATGGCTGACCGGACGGCTCACCGTCGCGCGCAGCCGCACCTCTTCTACGCACGACTCCGGCAGCTCGCCGATAAAGCGCGATGGCCGGTGATACACCTCTTTGCCATACAGGCGGCGGGTTTCCGCGTAGGTCAATGTGAGCTTCTGCATCGCGCGGGTGACGCCGACGTAGGCCAGGCGGCGCTCTTCTTCCAGGCGGCCGCCCTCATCCAGCGCCATCTGGCTCGGGAACATCCCCTCTTCCACCCCAACGATAAAGACCTGCGGGAACTCCAGCCCTTTCGCCGAGTGCAGGGTCATCAGCTGTACCGCGTCCTGCCAGGTATCCGCCTGCCCTTCTCCCGCCTCCAGCGCCGCGTGCGAGAGAAACGCCTGCAGCGGCATGAGATCTTCATCTTCTTCGTTGTAGCTGAACTGGCGCGTTGCCGTCACCAGCTCCTCTAAGTTTTCAATACGCGTCTGGCCTTTCTCGCCTTTCTCCTGCTCGTACATCATGCGTAGACCGGAGTCTTTAATTACCCGGTCGGTCTGCACGTGCAGCGGCATATCGGCGGTCTCCTGCGCCAGCGCGTCAATAAGCTCCATAAAACGCTGCAGGGCGCTGGCGGCTCGCCCGGCCAGGACTTTGTCTTTTAACAGCTCGCGGCAGGCCTGCCATAGCGTTAGCTGGCGATCGCGCGAGGTCTGGCGCACCACGTCCAGGGTGCGATCGCCGATACCGCGCGTCGGGGTATTCACCACGCGCTCAAACGCCGCGTCGTCATTACGATTGGCGATCAGGCGCAGATAGGAGAGCGCATCTTTGATCTCCTGGCGTTCGAAGAAGCGCATGCCGCCATAAATACGATACGGCATGCTGGCCTGCAGCAGCGCCTCTTCCAGCACGCGCGACTGGGCGTTGCTGCGATACAGAATCGCGCACTGCTCCAGCGCCCCGCCGTTTTCCTGCCAGGTTTTGATGCGGTTGACGACAAAGCGCGCCTCATCAAGATCGTTAAACGCGCAGTAGAGCGAAATCGGCTCGCCGTCGGCGCCGTCGGTCCACAATTTTTTTCCCAGCCGTCCGCTGTTGTTCTCAATCAGGGCGTTCGCCGCGCTGAGGATATTGCTGGTCGAGCGATAGTTTTGCTCGAGGCGGATAGTTTCCGCGCCGGGGAAATCGTTGAGGAAGCGCTGGATGTTCTCCACCTGCGCGCCGCGCCAGCCGTAGATCGACTGATCGTCATCGCCGACGATCATCACCTTGCCGGTATCGCCCGCCAGCAGGCGGATCCACGCGTACTGAATGTTGTTGGTATCCTGGAATTCATCGACCAGGATATTAGTAAAGCGCTCGCGGTAGTGCTGCAGGATATGCGGCTTATTCAGCCACAGTTCGTGCGCGCGCAGCAGCAGCTCGGCGAAATCCACCAGCCCCGCCCGATCGCAGGCTTCCTGATAGGCCTGATACACCTTCTGCCAGGTCTGCTCAACCGGGTTGCCGTAGCTCTGAATATGGTGCGGTCTCAGGCCTTCGTCTTTCTGGCCGTTGATGTACCACATCGCCTGACGCGGCGGCCACTGCTTCTCATCGAGGTTCATTGCCTTAATCAGGCGCTTAAGCAGGCGCAGCTGGTCTTCGCTATCGAGGATCTGGAAGTCCTGCGGCAGGTTGGCGTCAAGGTGATGGGCGCGCAGCAGCCGGTGCGCCAGGCCGTGGAAAGTGCCGACCCACATACCGCCCTGGGTGGTGCCCATCAGTTGACCAATACGATGGCGCATCTCCGCCGCCGCTTTGTTGGTAAAGGTCACCGCCATAATGGAGTAAGGGGAACAGTTCTCAACGCTCAGCAGCCAGGCGATGCGGTGTACCAGCACGCGCGTCTTACCGCTGCCCGCTCCTGCCAGAACCAGCATATTCGTACGTGATGCCGCAACGGCTTCACGCTGTTTGTCATTAAGGCTGTCGAGCAGGTAAGAAACGTCCATTGGCACCGCCGGAAATGAGACGCCCGGCAACGTGCAGTTCACCGGGCTACTGTTAATTTATACAGAACTACTGACGATTATATCAGCGAGGTCAGAGATGCCAACCGTGAAATTTCGATGTGCGGCAGCAGACGGCTGTCGGCGGTGCGCATCAGGTCTGCGCCCTGCGGTTTGATCCAACAGGCCTGCATGCCGCAGCGAATGGAGCCCGCCACGTCGGTCGTCAGATCGTCACCGACGTGCAGAATCTGCGCCAGCGGCAGCTCCAGCCGCTCTGCCGCCAGATGATACATATCGGCAAAAGGTTTAGAGCGCCCGTCCGGACCGGCGCGCAGCACGAAGCGGAAGTAGTCGCTCAGGCCAAAAAGTTCCGGCCGGGCATTACCGTTGGTAATGGCCACCAGCGGCCATTTTTCCGCCAGCTTCGCCAGCGTATCGTGCGTCTCTTGCGGGACGTCGATCAGGCTGCGCCAGTGGGCGAAGTTGGCCATCGCTTCATCCGCCCCCGTTTTCGCCAGCGCCGCAGAAAGCCCGGCGTTGAGCATCCCCAGCTCCAGCGCGCGGCGGCGCCACTCGGTGACATCGTGGTAAATTTCCGGCTCTGAGGCCAGCAGCGTCTGGCGCAGCCGGTTGAGTTCGCTGGCGTCAAATTGACTCAGCGACGGATGGTAGCTGCGCACAAAGCTCAGCGACTCATGCAGCGTCCGGTCAATCACCGGGCGGTTGTCATAAAGGGTATCGTCCAGGTCAAATGTCAGTGCTGAAATCTGGCCCAGAGGTCGGTAAAAACGCATTATTTCCCCCGTTTGGCGCGCGGATGCGCCGCATCGTACACCGACGCAAGGTGTTGAAAATCAAGATGGGTATAGATTTGAGTGGTGGAAAGGTTCGCATGCCCCAGCAGCTCCTGCACTCCGCGCAGATCGCCGCTCGACTCCAGCATATGAGTCGCGAAGGAGTGGCGCAGCTTATGCGGATGTACGTGACTGTTGAGGCCCTGCTTAACGCCCCATTCGGCAAAGCGCTTTTGCACATTGCGCGCTGAAATTCGCTTGCCCAGTTTCGATAAGAACAGCGCGTCTTCATCGGCGCCGAACAGGCCGCGCAGGTCGAGCCAGTGCTCAATCCACGCCACCGCGTTGCGGCCAATCGGCAGGCGGCGCTCTTTGCTGCCTTTGCCCATCACCCACACCTCGCCGGATTCCAGATCGAGGTGCTTAATGTCGAGATTCACCAGCTCCGAGAGACGCAGCCCCGCGCCGTACATCACTTCCAGCATCGCCCTGTCGCGTACCGCCAGCGGATCGTTAAGATCGATATCCAGCAGCCGGTTAACGTCGTCGACATCGATATTTTTCGGTAAATGGCGCGGTGTTTTCGGCGCCGAAATCCCCTTTGCCGGATTAGCCGCCAGTTCACCCTGGCTCACCAGCCAGTCAAAGAAGCTGCGTAATGCGGAGAGGCGTAACGCCAGGCTCGCCGGCCCCAGCCCCTGACGACGGCTGCGTACCGCCAGGCTACGGACCTGAGCAGCATCGCACTGCTGCCAGCTTTTCAGCCCGGCGTTTTCCGCCAGCGCGATAAGCGTCTCGAGCTGACGGCGGTAGTTCAGCAGCGTTATTGGGCTAAGCTGACGCTCGACGCCGAGATAGCGTAAAAAGCGCTCTACGGAAGGCAACAGCGGTGAGGCGTTCATGCGCGCTCGATCCAGCGCTCCAGCAACCCCGGGAGCATCGACGCAATTTCCTGCAACAGCTGCGTTCCCTGACCTTGCTGATAGTGCTGGGGATCGCGACTGCTGAACAGCATCACGCCGGGCGCTTCATCACCCCCCAGCAGCGACATCGCCACCGAGCCAACGGCTTTTGCTTCCGGCAGCGCCACCAGCAGTTCCGGACCGTTCAATGGGCCAAGATAGTGGCGCTGCTGGCCAAGCCGCTGGATGCGAATGGGCTCAAACGCCTGACGGCTTATCGCCAGATGGGTGAATTTAGAGGGCGCGCCGAGCCGCCAGCTGTCGGGAAACAGGCGCACCGTCGCGCCCGCCAGCCCCAGCTCGCGCGCCCAGCGATGAAAGCGGTTCAGCATTTCATCAAGGCTATCGGCCGCCGCCAGCCGCGTCTGGAGATCAAACAGGCGCTGAAACAGGCTTTCGTTCGCCGTCGCCTGCGCCATCAGCAGCGACATATTCTCTTCCAGCACGTTGATATGATTCCGCGCCCGCGCCATATGCCATTCCACCAGCGAGACCGAACCACGTACCGGATGCGGAACCGACATGTGCTCCACCAGCGCCGCATTACGAATAAAGAATTCAGGATGTTGCAACAGATAGTCCACCACTGCGCGATCGTTCAGCACGCTGGTGATTTCCTGCTGTTCTTCCCCGACTTGTTTCATAAATGAATAAATCCGTCATAGACATGTGCCGCCGGGCCAGTCATATACAACGGTTGGCCCGGACCTTTCCAGGCGATATCAAGACGCCCGCCGGGTAATTCCACGCGGACCTCCTCGCCCAGTAAACCCTGCTGGATACCTACTGCCGCCGCCGCACAGGCGCCGCTGCCGCAGGCCTGCGTTTCACCCGCGCCGCGTTCATACACGCGCAGACGAATATGGGAGCGGCTGATCACCTGCATAAAGCCGATGTTCGCCCGCTCCGGGAAGCGCTCGTGGTTTTCCATCACCGGACCGAGCGTTTCCACCGTCGCGGTTTCCACATCATCGACCTGAATAACGCAGTGCGGATTACCCATCGACACCACGCCGCACAATACTGTCTGTTCAGCGGCGCGCATGATATAGGTCTTTTCCGCTTTGTTCGCGCGAAACGGCACCTGCGACGGTTCGAAGTTCGGCTCGCCCATATTCACGCGCACCAAATCGTCTTCCGTCACGCTTAATACCATACGGCCATTTGACGTACTCACGCGGATATCACGTTTATTGGTCAGGCCTTTCAGGCGCACAAAGCGGGCGAAACAGCGCGCGCCATTGCCGCATTGCGCCACTTCGCTACCGTCTGCATTGAAGATGCGATAGTGGAAATCGAGCTCTGGATCGTAGGGCGGCTCAACCACCAGCAGCTGATCGAAGCCCACGCCAAGATGCCGATCCGCCAGGCGGCGAATCAGTTCCGGGGAGAAAAAAACATTCTGAGTTACCGCGTCAACGACCATAAAGTCATTGCCAAGGCCATGCATCTTAGAGAACTGCATCATCTACTCCAGCAGCGCGGAACTGTCAGTAATTCACCTGGGTCGGACCACCGCTATCGCCGCGATCGTTACGATCCGGCGTAGAGCTCTGGATACCGCTATCAACCGGTTTAGTCGGCGGAGGCGCCGTTTTATCCGCTGGTGGGAAATAAAGCGGCCCTTTCAGGCCACAGCCGGTCAGGCTGAGGACCGCTAATAAAACGGCAAGCGCTGGGAAAACGTTTTTCATGGATAGTTGCCCGTAATTCATTCTTTCTGCTTTCTATCATCGCAGGAGAAGACGTAAAAGCAAGCGTTTAGCATCTCACTGCGCGCGCTTTTGTTTCGCGCTATACTGCCGCCACTATCAAAAAAGCGGGAAAGAACCATGAACGACAGTGAATTCCATCGCCTGGCCGATACCCTGTGGATGACTATCGAAGAGCGCCTCGACGACTGGGATGGCGACAGCGATATCGACTGCGAAATCAACGGCGGCGTGCTGACTATCAGCTTTGAAAACGGCAGCAAAATTATCATTAACCGTCAGGAGCCGCTGCACCAGGTGTGGCTGGCAACGAAGCAAGGCGGCTACCATTTCGACTTGAAAGGCGACGAGTGGGTGTGCGATCGCAGCGGCGAAACGTTCTGGGATCTACTGGAACAGGCGGCGACCGCGCAGGCCGGTGAAGCGGTGAGTTTTCGCTAAGCGCGCGTGATTCGAGTTCCCCGGATTACGGCTGACGCCTTATCCGGGCTACATAACCCTCTACCGCACGCTACCCTTTCTCAGGAATAGTGCTGCAGCATCGGCGATGATGCAGCATCCTGACCGGCTGAAGCGGTGGCGGCGGCAATCACCTGGCTGCGGAACGGGATCACCTGTTCGCGACCGTCGACGTCGACAATTTGATAAAACTGCGGCAGGTTAAAGTTGATAAAGCTGGAGCCGTAGGTAAAGCGGTCATGCGACGAAGAGTAGAAGCGGCTGACGTCGCGCACCAGCTCCTCTTTGCTGCCCTCGCAGTGGTGATACACCTCGGCGCGGTTGCTCTCATCAAGAATATAGATGTTAAATCCGTTATCGTTATCCGCATCTTCAAAGAAGAACTGAATGATCCCTTCGCTGGCAAAACCATCCACCACCTGGGGCAGCCTGACGTGGTTGGTTTCCACCTGCACCGACAGACCATGCAGTTTGTTATGCGAAATCGCGCCGTAGAATTCGATGGCGTTTTCCAGCTTCTGTACCGAGACGTTAAGGCGCTCGAAGAACAGCCCCCAGGTCTGCCCGGAAACGCGCAGCGCTTTAAAGCGGCCGGTATCCTGACGGGTGCTGGAGAGGCGTAGCTCAACGCATTCAGAAACCAGCTGCTGCACGCGAGTACGGATCAGGCCGCGCAAATGCTGGCTATAGCAGAAGACCTCCACGCTATCCGGCGGCGCGGCGTCCTGATGCATCTTGCCGAGAATCGTTTTCAGCGCTTCGATCATCGCCTGCTCGCCGTTAAAGTGCAGCGTTCGCACCTCGTTCCACGAGTTGCGGTACAGCAGATCGATGCTGCCAATCAGGCACTTTTGCTCTTCGCCGAAGCTGAAAACATCAAGCTTACGGAAGTCAAAATGCACCACCTGATTGCGGAAGGCCGCCGTCGGGTCATATTCGAGATTGACGATAATCGCCAGATGGCGAATTTCGCACGGGCTATACAGCGCTTTCGGCGTCGGGGACGGCAGGCGCAGCGGGAAGTGGTGCGCCACGTCAGCCACCATCTCCTGCAGTTTAGCCAAATCGACAATGCCGTTGCCCTTAATAAACAGGCGAGTGCGTGACGTCAGCAGGCCGTTAAACCAGGCCCAGGCCACCAGCTTATTAAGATAACGGTTATATTCCAGCGGCTGGTGGCTGATGATCGACTCCATATCCGGCGCGCGGTTATAGACATACCAGCCGGTACGGTTGGCACGGCCCGGCGGCACGTGGATAAAGGTCAGATTCGGCTCAGACAGATCCGGCGAAATTTGCGGGTTGACCAGGGTCACTTTCCCCGGCAGCGCTTCAAAGGCGGCGTACAGCTTACGCGTCAGCACGCCAATATCCTGCGGACTGGCGGAAACGCTCAGGTTATTGCGGCGCGCAAAGCGAATCAGGTTACGATAGCTCTGCATCATCGCATCAAGCAGCTCGTTATGCGCTTTACGGACTTCGTCAATCTTCCAGTTGGCCCGGTTATCGAGCATCATCAGACGCTTTTCATCCCAGCCCCACTCTTTCACCAGGTGGCTGACGACTTCGCGACGCCAGCCGACGCAGGCGCGCTCGCGGCTCAGCTTCTCGCAGACTTTTAAATAGAAACATCGACGCACCAGATCGAGGCGCGTTTCATCTTCGATAGCCTGCAGATAGACCGTCACGCGCTCCAGCATCATGCAGTAAGGGTCGAGGCCAAACGATACGATTTCACCGTCATGCAGGCGCTGCTTGATATCTTTCGCCAGCAGGCGGTTGTTGGGATACTCCCAGGAGTACGCTTCCAGCAGCAGCGTCTTCAGCACCGCCTTATAGGGCGAGTCGATGCTTTTATACAGCTGCCACAGGCTGGCGCCGAAGTACTCTTCCGCCGACAGGGAACTCAGGCCGCCGAGATCCAGCCATTCGTTCGGCGTCAGCACGCCCTGCGCGTAGAGGCTCATCACGTAATCATCGTAATGCTCCTCTTCCTCGCACGGCACCATATTCCACAGAATACGCTTCCCGGCAAGGCGCACCGCGGTGCGGTAAAACTCATCCAGCAGCAGGATGTGTTGAGTTGAGCCGCAGTCTTCACCGCCCAGGCTGCCGCTTTCGTTATGGCGGAAGCGGTTTTCGTCGATCAGGAAGAAACTCACCTCAACGCCCAGCGACGCCGCCCAGCTTTCCAGCAGGCTACATTTGCGCTGCAGCAGCTGGCGCTCTTCGCTATCCAGCCACGACTGATGGCAAACCCAGATATCCAGGTCGGAAGAGCAGCTTTGGCCGACGGAAGAAGTACTGCCCATGGAGTAAAGGCCGGTGATCGGCAGCTCGCCTTTCGGCGGTTCCTGGGTCAGCATTCCACGATTGAGTTCAAGCTCGTCAAGGTAGTGACGTTGGGTTTCATCAGGCGTGTAGAGGCAAATGCCACGGGGAACGTTACCGTCAAGGTAACCCGGCATCAGCGGATGATGATAATGTAGTAATGTCGGCAGTAGACTGTAAACCTGCTGGAAAGCGGGTCCCATGGCAGCAAGGGCGCGATCCACGCGCAATTGGTTGATGGCATCCAGTCTCTGTTTCAGTGTCTCAATATAGAGGTACAAGACATATCGCCTGATGTTCAAAAACCCGACGTACAATAGTACGGAGAGTTTCAGTATTTCAACAAAAACCGTCACCATTCGTCGTCGGTGTGGTTGTGATGAGCTGCTGACTGACAAATGGTTTAAAACGTGATCAATCTAACACCTTGCTGATTGACCGTAAAGAAAGATGCGCTACATACAAGTGTAGCACCCTTTACTACGTGTAAATTCTTCACTACGTTTGCGGCAACCCGCAAACGCATGAAAGGCTAAAATGATGGCCGCGACCCTTACCCCCACAAAACTAACATCCCTAAGACAACAATGTTAGGATGGTTAGTGGTCGACTATGACGGTAACAAGCATGTTAGACAAAGTTTTGAGAATTGCCACACGGCAAAGCCCGCTTGCGCTATGGCAGGCACATTATGTGAAAGAGCGTCTGGAAGCCTGTCATCCGGGGCTTTCTGTTGAACTGGTGCCGATGGTCACCCGCGGCGACGTGATCCTTGATACGCCCCTTGCAAAAGTGGGCGGCAAGGGGCTCTTTGTGAAAGAGTTAGAGCTGGCGATGCTGGAAGGCCGCGCCGATATTGCCGTCCATTCCATGAAAGACGTGCCGGTGGAATTTCCCGCAGGACTGGGGCTGGTGACCATTTGTGAACGGGAAGATCCGCGCGATGCGTTTGTCTCGAATCACTACGCTTCCATTGATGAACTGCCGCACGGCAGCGTCGTAGGCACATCAAGTTTACGCCGCCAGTGTCAGCTGGCCGCAGCGCGGCCGGATCTCACCATCCGCTCCCTGCGAGGCAACGTTGGCACCCGTTTAAGCAAGCTCGATAGCGGCGAGTACGACGCGATCATTCTTGCCGCCGCAGGGCTTAAACGTCTGAATCTGGCAGTGCGTATTCGTCAACCGCTGTCACCGGAGCAATCTCTGCCCGCCGTCGGCCAGGGCGCTGTCGGCATCGAGTGTCGCCTTGACGACGAATGGACCAAAGCGCTGCTGGCCCCGCTGAACCATACGGAAACGGCCATACGCGTACGCGCTGAACGGGCGATGAACACCCGGCTTGAAGGCGGTTGCCAGGTGCCTATCGGCAGCTATGCCGAACTGATCGACGGTGAACTATGGCTGCGCGCGCTGGTTGGCGCGCCGGATGGCTCGCACACGGTACGCGGCGAGCGGCGCGGTCGTCCGGAAGATGCCGAAACGCTGGGCGTCTCCCTTGCCGAAGAACTCCTGGATAACGGCGCGCGCGACATTCTCGCCGTCGTTTACGCAGGAGAAGCGCCACGATGAGCATTCTGGTTACCCGTCCGCTGCCGCAAGGCGAAGAGTTAGTCAGCCGCCTGCGCGCGCTGGGACGCGTGGCCTGGAGCTTTCCGCTCATCGAGTTTACCCCAGGCCGACAGCTCCCTGAGCTGGGCAGCCAGTTGGCAAGCCTGGCGGCGGGCGATTTACTCTTCGCGCTATCCCAGCACGCCGTTGAGTTTTCCCACTCTCGCCTCCAGCAGCAGGGGCTGCGCTGGCCCGCTGCGCCCGACTATTTTGCCATTGGCCGCACCACCGCGCTGGCACTGCATAAAGTCAGCAATCGACAAGTTCGCTACCCGTTAGATCGGGAAATCAGCGAAGTCTTGCTACAATTACCTGAATTACAAAACATTGCGGGGAAAAAAGCGCTCATCCTGCGCGGCAACGGCGGACGAGAATTACTCGGCGACACGCTTCGCGAACGCGGTGCCGATGTCACTTTTTGTGAATGTTATCAACGTAGTGCGAGGCACTATGATGGCGCAGAAGAAGCAATGCGCTGGCAGTCTCGCGGGGTTTCGACGCTGGTTATTACCAGCGGCGAGATGCTGCAGCAGCTCTGGATGCTAATACCACAGTGGTATCGCGAGCGTTGGCTCCTGAGCTGTCGCATTTTAGTTGTCAGTGAACGTCTGGCCGAACAGGCCAGGGAATTGGGCTGGCAGGATATCCAGGTTGCCGATAGCGCCGACAACGATGCGCTGCTACGCGCATTACAATAACTCTCAACATTGGAAGCCATAATGACGGAACAACAGAATCAATCCGCCGTGGTTGAAGAGACCAGGGAGGCCGTGGACACGACGCCACAGCCAGAAAATAACGTAGAAAAGAAAAACGGCGGCAGTAAAACCAGCCTCGCTCTGAGCGCCATAGCTATCGCTATCGCCCTCGCCGCTGGCATAGGTCTTTATGGCTTGACGAAGACCCAGGCGACCCGCCAGAGCGAAGCCAGCGCCGGGCTATCCAGCCAGATCGCCGCGCTGCAAAAAGCGCAGGAAAACCAAAAAAGCGAGCTTGAAGGCATCATTAAGCAGCAGGCCGACCAGTTGACGCAAGCGCAGCGTCAGCAGGATGCTCTGGCGAAGAAGCTGGAAGAAGTGCAGGAGAAGGTCGCGGTCATTTCCGGCAGCGACGCAAAAACCTGGCTGCTCGCGCAGGCTGATTTCCTCGTGAAGCTGGCCGGACGTAAGCTGTGGAGCGATCAGGACGTGACGACCGCCGCCGCGCTGCTGAAAAGCGCCGATGCCAGCCTGGCCGACATGAACGATCCAAGTCTGATTAGCGCCCGTCGCGCCATCACCGACGATATCGCCTCGCTCTCCGCCGTAAGTCAGGTGGACTATGACGGCATCATTCTGAAGGTTAACCAGCTCGCCAACCAGATCGATAATTTACGTCTGGCGGACAATAATGACGATGACACCCCGATGGATTCCGATAGCGATGAGCTGTCCAGCTCCATTAGCGAGTGGCGGGTAAACCTGCAAAAAAGCTGGCAGAACTTTATGGACAGCTTTATTACCGTTCGCCGCCGAGATGAGACCGCCGTGCCGCTGCTGGCGCCAAACCAGGACGTCTACCTGCGCGAAAACATTCGCTCGCGTCTGCTGGTCGCGGCGCAGGCCGTTCCACGTCATCAGGAAGAAACCTACAAACAGGCGCTGGATAACGTCTCAACCTGGGTTCGCGCCTACTACGATACTGAAGACGCGACCACTAAAGCCTTCCTTGAGGATGTGGATAAGCTCAGCCAGCAAAGCATCACCATGAACGTACCAGAGAGCCTGCAGAGCCAGGCGCTGCTCGAGAAGCTCATGCAGACGCGCGTTCGTAATCTGATGGCGCAGCCGGCTGAAACCCAACCCAGCGCACCGGCTCCAGCCTCTGTCCCTGCGCCACAAGGAGAGTAACGCATGTTGAAAATTCTCTTACTCTTCGCGCTGCTGCTTGCCGGGATCGTTGTTGGCCCGATGATCGCCGGTCATCAGGGCTACGTCTTGATCCAGACCGATAACTACAACATTGAAACCAGCGTCACCGGGCTAGCGATCATCATGATCCTCACCATGGTGGTGCTGTTTGCCATTGAGTGGCTGCTACGGCGTATTTTCCGCACCGGCGCGCATACCCGCGGCTGGTTCGTGGGCCGCAAACGTCGTCGCGCCCGTAAGCAAACCGAGCAGGCGCTGCTGAAGCTGGCGGAAGGCGATTATCAGCAGGTTGAGAAGCTGATGGCGAAAAATGCCGATCACGCTGAGCAGCCGGTTGTGAACTACCTGCTGGCGGCAGAAGCCGCTCAGCAGCGAGGGGATGAAGCTCGCGCCAACCAGCATCTGGAGCGCGCCACCGAGCTCGCCGGCGACGACCTGATTCCTGTCGAAATCACCCGCGTACGTCTGCAGCTGGCGCGTAATGAAAACCACGCCGCCCGCCACGGTATCGACAAGCTGCTGGAGATCACGCCGCGTCATCCGGAGGTCCTGCGCCTCGCCGAGCAGGCCTACATTCGTACCGGAGCCTGGAATTCGCTGCTGGATATCATTCCGTCAATGGCGAAAGCCGACGTCAGCGATGAAGAGCACCGCGCCGAACTGGAACAGCTGGCGTGGATTGGTCTGATGGATAAAACGCTGGCCGACGGCGGCAGCGAAGGTTTGCGTGGCTGGTGGAAAAATCAGAACCGTAAAACCCGCAGCCAGGTGGCGCTACAGGTGGCAATGGCGAATCGCCTTATCGAAAGCGACGACCATGATACCGCGCAGCAGATTATTATCGATGGTCTGAAAAAGCACTACGACGACCGTCTGGTCATGCCGATCCCGCGGCTGAAAACCAATAATCCGGAACAGCTGGAAAAAGTGCTGCGTCAGCAGATTAAAACGGTCGGCGACCGCCCGCTGCTGTGGAGTACGCTGGGACAATCGCTCATGCGCCACGGCGAGTGGCAGGAAGCCAGCATTGCGTTCCGCGCTGCGCTCAAGCAGCGCCCGGATGCGTTTGACTACGCGTGGCTGGCCGATACCCTCGACCGCCTGCATCAGCCGGAAGAAGCGGCGACGATGCGTCGCGACGGCCTGCTGTTAACCCTGCAAAACAACCCGCAGCAATAATGCGATTCTCGCCTCCGCCGGGGGCGAGAATCTCTTCTCTTCCCGCCTGAACGCTTTCCGATCCCTGAAAAGAAAAAAACGCCTGCTCTGAAACCAGGGCAGGCGTTAAAACAGGTCTGTTTGACAACAAATTGGGTGCTTCACTCAACGTAGTGTCCATGGTGTTTGATGAGGCTTGCGCGACATCTGTCAGTGGACGATAAGCACCGTAAAACGGCTCTGCATCATTCCTGAGTTTATGAGGCACTAAGGCGAACATAAGAGATGGAATGAGCATCTACCCGGTTATTATCGCACAGGATCGGTAGAAAATGCATCTACCCGAACAGGGAATTGGGACTATTCTGGAGAATAAATAGCATTGTGATTAGCGGAATATTATTTGCGATATCAGGAAGATAAAAGAGTTTTTTTTTGCAAAATCAGAAAACAAAAAACCCCGCCGAAGCGGGGTTCAAAATTGGTCGGCGAGAGAGGATTCGAACCTCCGACCCACTGGTCCCAAACCAGTTGCGCTACCAAGCTGCGCTACTCGCCGATGTACTGCTTTTTTGAATTTTTAGTTCAATTCTTTATAAAGTCGTGGTGCGAGGGGGGGGACTTGAACCCCCACGTCCGTAAGAACACTAACACCTGAAGCTAGCGCGTCTACCAATTCCGCCACCTTCGCAATATCACAACTTTCTAAATAATGGGGTGGCTAATGGGATTCGAACCCACGACAACTGGAATCACAATCCAGGGCTCTACCAACTGAGCTATAGCCACCACTGCAAATCTTTTACGCGGTATTGAAACCACCGCAGCTCCAGCACCGGGTAAATGGTGCGCCCGACAGGATTCGAACCTGAGACCTCTGCCTCCGGAGGGCAGCGCTCTATCCAGCTGAGCTACGGGCGCTTAGCGCCGTTGCGGGGTCGGATAATACGGACTTCCTACCCCGCTGTCTAGTGCCTTTTTAAAGAAAATTATCGTTTGCTCATGCTTTGTGCGTTTTGTTGCTTATTGCGCCACATTATCAACATTTCCGCGTCGACCAAGGCCAAATACCTTATAAATAAGCGTCACGGCGGCAAGGAAAATTATTCCGACAAAGAGCGACATACGCGTATCGTCGTTAAATCCCATCCCTATTAGCACGCAAACCAGGAACGCCATGGTCAAATAGTTTGCCCACGGGAACAGCAGCGAGCGAAACGGATGGCTGGCCATGGCTTCTTTATGCACGAGACGAAAACGCAGCTGGCTAATCAGAATCACAAACCACGGTACCATGCCCGGCAGCACGCTGGCGCTGTAGACGTAGACGAAAACCCGCTGTGGATTAGGGATAATGTAGTTCAGGCACGAACCGACCAGCAGAATCAGGATCGATAGCGCCACGCCCGCCGAGGGTACGCCGTTGCGCGAGACTTTGGCGATGGCCGCAGGCAGCTGACGATTCCTTGCCAGCGCGTAGAGCATGCGTCCGCAGCTGTACATTCCGCTGTTACAGCCGGACAGCGCCGCCGTGAGTACTACAAAGTTAATAATACCTGCCGCCGCGGTGATGCCGATTTTGGCAAAGGTCAGCACGAACGGACTGCCGTTGGAGCCAATCTGATCCCACGGGAAAATAGTGACGATCACGAAAATCGCCCCCACGTAGAAAATCAGGATTCGCCACAGCACTTTGCCTACCGCGCTGCGCAGCGTGACCTGCGGGTTCTTCGCTTCACCGGCCGTAATGCCGATAAGCTCGACGCCCTGGTAGGAAGCGACCACGATACACAGCGCCGTCAGGAAACCCTTCCAGCCGCCGGCGAAGAAGCCACCGTGCTCGGTCAGATTGCCAAAGCCAATAGCGTGTCCGCCGTTGCCAAAGCCAAAGAAAATAACGCCCAGCCCCACCACGATCATCACAATAATGGTGGTGACCTTAATCATGGCGAACCAGAATTCAATTTCGCCGTACAGACGTACCGCCGCCAGATTCGCCAGCGCTACCAGCCCAACCGCGATAAGCGCCGGTATCCACTGCGCCATCTCCGGGAACCAGAACTGGACATAGACCCCGATCGCCGTAATCTCCGATATCCCGACCGCCATCCACATAAACCAGTAGGACCATGCGGTGAGATAGCCGAAAAACGGGCTCATATAGCGGTGGGCATAAACGGCGAACGAGCCGGTTACCGGTTCAAGGAACAGCATTTCGCCCATCGAACGCATGATAAAGAAGACAAAGAGCCCGGCAATAATATACGCCAGCAGAACCGAAGGTCCGGCCCACTTGAGCGTACTTGCCGCGCCCATAAATAACCCCACGCCAATCGTGCCGCCAAGGGCGATTAGCTCAATGTGTCGCGCCTCCAGTCCCCGCTGAAGTTCCGCTTTTTTCTCAGTCATATAACCTCTTGTGTTTGCCCTGCTCCGGGTTTAAGCGCATCCCAACCAGGATGTGTCTATACCGGTTATTTTTATGAATGAATAAAATGGAATAGCCCTGCCTGCGCGACGGTAAACTGACCGTCGCGTTTTAAGCATGCGAATGGTTAATGAATTTGAGGGAAATGGCAAATAAAGTATCAGGCGAGTGAAGACATTACACAGAATACCCAGGTAAACCCGCCCGCTTGCAGTGGAATGTCACAGCTTACCGGTGTAATACCAGCGTAAATAGCGCAGCAGGCGCGCCTGCCTTTTTATGCGGCTCGGCTGCGAAACCAGTCGATAGAACCACTCCAGACCCAGGTCCTGCCAGAACTTCGGCGCCCGCTGCACGTGGCCAGTAAAGACGTCGTAGGTACCGCCCACGCCCATATACAGCGCCTGCGGATAAACGTCCCGACAGTCGCGCATCAGGATTTCCTGACGCGGCGAGCCCATCGCCACCGTGACGATCTTCGCCCCGCTATCGCGGATACGCTCAAATAGCGCCTGACGCTGGTCAGCGGCAAAATAGCCGTCCTGGCTTCCAACGATATTCACATTCCAGCGCTGGCGAAGCTGCTGCTCCGTTTGCGCCAGTACCTCGGGCTTGCCGCCGATCAGAAATACCGGCGTTCCCTGAGCGCCTGCGCGCACCATCAGGGCTTCCCATAAATCCGCGCCGGCGACGCGCGACACTTGCGACTGAGGATATTTTTTACGTAATGAGCGAACTACGCTGATGCCGTCAGCGTATTTGAATTCTGCGGCTTCGATCAGCGCCCGAACGTCGGGGCTGTCTTCTACCGCCAGCATCTTCTCTGCATTAATCGCCACCAGCGTCCCCGTACGGATCTCGCCGTCGGCGTACAGATAATCCAGAGCGTGTTGCATATCGCGCCAACCAATGAGTTGTAGCCCTCTCAGCAGATACAACGGCGCGGATGTGGTCTCAGTCATGTACACCCTTATCAGACTTGAGGTTGCGTCAGCGGTTTAGCCCGCTTGTGAATCAGCCCCACGCTATCCAGGAACCAGTACAGCAGTTTTGCCGCCAGCAGGCAGATCCCAAAGATGACGAGGAAAAAAACCACGCGGGAACCAAATGAATCCAGCCCTTCACGCGCCAGCACGATCATGTTGAAGATAGCGCCAAAACAGAAACTGTGCAGGATCGCCGCTTTATAGCGGTTCGTCTCCCGGTTGCCAAGCTCGTACAGCCAGTCAAACCATTTAATGATCAGCCCAACCGCTACCGCTCCCAGCGGCACGAACCAGACGCCTCCCATCACCACCAGCGAGCCAATCAGGGTCGGCGAAATCGCCAGGCCAGAATGGTTATTCAGCACGTCCCAGGTGAAATAGTTCGCGGTATTGAGCACCATTGTCGGTCGACCGTGCCACAACCAGCTGGGGATAAAGACATAGAAATCCCGGACGATGGGCGCCAGTCCCTGAAACTCAATCTTGTCGTAGTTTTGCAGCAGCAGGGCCAGGTTCTCCCACGGCGAGAAGGTGTCGCGGGTCAGATAGAGGAAAGTATAAAACGCCTCATCGCCGCTGACGTTCATACCGTAGCGTTTGAGCGCCAGCCAGAACATACCGACGATGCCCAGCACGCCCGCCGCCGCCAGCATCCACAGGCTGATCCAGCCGCGAATGATGCCGATAAACAGGAAAATGGCAAAAGCGATGATAATGTTCGCCCGGGTGCCGCCAACGATGGCGTAGGTCAGCAGGCCAAAGGCGACGGTGCTAACGAGGAAGAATATCCACGCTTTATAATCCTGACGCAAAAAATAGACCACCAGCATTGCCGGGATGAAAAAGTAGAAGAAGCGCTTTAGCGCCACGCCGGAAACTTCGCTGGAGAAGATCTGGCTATAGGAGTTGAGCTTGAATAGCAGAAAACCGTTGTGCGCAAAGAAGATGCCGACGCTGAGCAGCGCCAGCCCCAGTAAAATGCCCCAGGTCAGATGGGTCTCCACGCGATTCATCGTAAACAGCGGACGATGCGAATGGCCGCGCGTCGCCGAGCGTAGCCGCGTTTTGTAGGTGGCATAGTAAACCGCATAAAAACAGACGGAAACCAACAGGGTTTGCAGCAGAATTTCCGGCGGGGCGACCGCGACGTCAAAGCGAAACACCAGAATACTGGTCAGCGGGAAGCCAAAGAAAAAGGTCAGCAGAAACAGCAGCGAGAAAAAAACGTTGAAGTTGAAGCGCACGCGACGAAATTCAAAGTACGTGGCGGTGGCGATAAAAAGCGTCGACAGCAGCCAGACCAGCAGCAGCCCGCTAAATTGCATTAATGTCATGCGTCCACCCCCGCGGCAATCCGCAACGCTCGTCGCCAGCCCGTCAGATAATTCGGACGGAAGAAGGCGATCTGATTTTTATCCACGCCGGCCAGCTGGCGCTGTGCTTCACGCACAACGCTCACGTCCAGCGCATCGCGGGTAAAGAGTACCGGAATATGCTGCTCCGACATATCCTGCCAGAAAGGATTATCCCGATTCAGCACGCAAGGGATCCCCGCCTGAATCAGCAGGCATAGCGTGCCGATACCCTGCTGGCGGGCAAACAGGAAGTAGCCCAGATCGCAGCGGCGCAGCAGCGCAAGATAATCATCAAACGCCAGCTTGTCGCTCAATACCTGGAGATGCTGCGGGCTGAACAGAGCCGCGCCGGCCTCGCGAACTTCGTTAATGTAGTCGCTATTATTGGCCGGATAGCCCATCGGCACGACAACGTTAACCGTATCGCCAAACTGCTGGCGAATCGCGCGCAGCGCCGCGATATGCTCGTTGCTGCGGTCGCCGGAATTACCCACCAGGATAGTCAGCGTGTCGCCGCGCGGGGCGCTATCGGCGAGCGAATTCAGCGCCGGATCCATGCGGGTCGGGAAGTAGAGCAGCTCACCCGGCACGCCCGAATGGCGGGCGGCGAACCAGCTCAGATCGCCGCGGGTAGCAAACACGCGCCCTACCCGGCCCTGCGCCATGCGCCGGAGGGGATAAAACAGACGAAACTTCAGGCTGGCGGAGTTCTCATACAGGTCCGCCCCCCAGATATGCCAGTTAAACTGCGCCGGGCGGATCCCGCCGCTGAGCAGCGCCAGCCACAGGCCGGTATTGAACTGGCCGTGAAAGAAAAAGCGCTGCTGCCGGTTCGCTTTTGCCAGCGCGATAACCGCCTGCGCCAGCGACTTTTTCCCCGGATAACAGCTGATGGAGAGCGCGGGATAGGCTGCGCGGATCCCTGTCTCCTCACCGACGACCATAAATATACGCGCCTGCTCGTCATCGACGGCCAGCTCATCATTAAAGAACCGCAGCACGGTCTGGTTGTGGTGCGGGATATCCGATCCCAGTACATGTATCAGTGCTGTCATGCCCGTTTACGCCAAAGTAAAAACACGCCGCTACAGAGAGCGAAATAAACAATATAAGTAGCCATATACGCCTGCGCCGCGCCGATTGCGCCATGTGCCGGGATAAGCCAGTGCGAGAATGCGGTCAACAGCGCGAACTGGCTGATTTCCGTCAGAATATAAAAACGCAGCGAGGCTTTGGCGATCACCAGATAGCCATAGACGTACGCCCCCACCTTCAGCACATCGCCCACCAGTTGCCAGGCAAACAGGTCGCGCATCGCCGTGAAACGATCGGAAAAAAGTAGCCAGATAGCGAAATCGCGCAGCAGCCACACCGTTAAGCTTGCTGCCGCCACCGCCGGGAGAACAAATTTTAACGCTTTGCCAATCTCGCGGGTGATATCCGCTTTCGCCGTTAGCCGGGACAATGTCGGTAACAGATAAACGCTAAATGAGGCGGTAATAAACTGCAGATAGGCGTCGGAGATGCTGCTCACCCCTTGCCAGATCCCCACCGCGTCCCAGCCATAATGGGCCGCCAGCAGGTTACGCATCATCACGTAGGCGACCGGCAGCGTCACCGAGGTAATCAGCGCCATCAGGGTAAATTTGGACAGCTGCCCCGCCAAGCCGTTGTCCCAACGCGGGCGCAGCGCGCTCAGCGGAATATTACCGCGTCGCCACAGTACGAAGGCCGCTGGCACCACCACCAGCGCGGGTACCAGCGCCAGTCCCAGCAATGCGCCCTGGTAGCCGCCGAAACGGTAGCAGGCATAGTACGCCGCCACGCCAATCAGGCTCCCGGCGATAAGCGACAGCGCATTGCCCGCCGCATCGCGAAAACCTTTCATCAGCGCTAACAGGAAATTCGCCCAGGCGATCCCCATCTGCACCAGGGCCACCAGCCGCACCAGGTTCTGATATTGCTGATGGCCGAACAGCCCCTGGCTAATTGGCGCGGCCGCCAGCAGGAAGATCAGCGCCAGCAGGGTGGAGAAACCCAGTACCATCGCCGAAGCGGTGCCAACGACGTTGTACAACTGCCGGCGATCGTTATGATGCTGGGCTACCAGCTTAGTGACGCCGTTAAATATCCCGGCCCCCGCCAGTACGCCAAGTACGGTCACCAGCTGGCGGAAGTTACCCGCCTGCCCCACCCCTGCCGGGCCGAACGACACGGCCAGCAGCTTAACCACCAGCAGACCGGCGCCGATTTTGACCAGCGTGGACGCCGCGGTCCACAGAGACGCTTTTGCCAACGACATATCAGGAGAAATAGCTCAGCAGCGAGTTAATTACCGTGCGCTGGTTGACGTTCGACAGGTTGTAGAATAACGGCAGACGCAGCAGGCGTTCGCTCTCCTGAGTGGTGTAGCGATCCGTCCCGTGGAACTCGCCGAAGGTTTCTCCGGCCGGGCAGCTGTGCAGCGGGATATAGTGGAACACCGCCAGAATCTCCGCCTCTTTCAGCCAGGCGATCAGCTTGCTGCGATCGTCAATATCGCGCAGCTTGATATAGAACATGTGCGCATTTTGCCCGCAGTCGGCAGGAACGATCGGCAGATCGATACGTCCAGCCCGCGCCAGCGGCAGCAGGGCATCGTAGTAGTTCTGCCACAGCGCCAGGCGCTGCTGGTTAATCCGCTCCGCCGCTTCCAGTTGCGCCCACAGGTAGGCGGCCTGTAAATCGGACATCAGATAGCTGGAGCCGATATCGCGCCAGGTATATTTATCCACCAGACCACGGAAAAACTGGCTGCGGTTGGTGCCTTTTTCACGAATGATCTCTGCGCGCTCGATCAGCTTGCGATCGTTAATCAGCGTCGCGCCGCCTTCACCGCCCGCGGTGTAGTTTTTGGTTTCATGGAAGCTGAAGCAGCCAATATGGCCGATAGTGCCGAGCGCCCGACCTTTATAAGTCGACATCACGCCCTGAGCGGCATCCTCCACCACAAACAGATTATGCTTGCTGGCGATAGCCATAATGGTGTCCATCTCGCAGGCCACGCCGGCGTAGTGGACCGGTACAATCGCGCGGGTTTTCTCGGTAATGGCCGCTTCAATCAGCGTTTCATCAATATTCATGGTATCGCGACGAATATCAACGAAGACGATTTTCGCGCCGCGCAGCACAAAGGCGTTGGCGGTGGAGACGAAGGTATAGCTCGGCATAATCACTTCATCGCCCGGCTGGATGTCCAGCAGCAGCGCTGCCATCTCCAGCGAAGCGGTGCAGGACGGCGTCAGCAGCGCTTTGGCGGTGCCGAAACGCTGCTCCATCCACTGCTGACAGCGGCGGGTAAAACCGCCATCGCCGCACAGCTTGCCGCTGCCCATCGCGGACTGCATATAATCAAGTTCGGTTCCCACCACCGGCGGCGCGTTAAATGGAATCATCATGTCACCTGTATAACCAGTACGCGGTGCTTTCGATATTCGCACCGCTAAGAATGTAACGTTTAAGCGCGGCGGTGTTGCCCATCTGGGTCGCCACCCGCAGTGTCGTCAGCCCACGCAGCGCGGCCCAGCGCTGGGCTGCCTGCATTAATTCCACTCCGGCGCCGCGTCCGGCCAGCAGGCCAATCCTCGCCTCGCGCTCGCTGAGTTGGCGCAGGGAGACAAACGCGCGAATATCACCATCAGGGGCGCGAAACACCAGACACTGATGATCGAAAGTCCCGCGCACCGCATTTTCAATCCACTGGGCATAGAAACGACCGCTGGCATCGGCTGCGTACCAGGGGGCACGAAAACGGCTCTGCGCAAAGGCCAGCGCCGCCAGCTCGCGCAGCCGGGGGATATCCACCGCGGTCGCCGGCTCGGCGCCGCTATCATCAGAAGCCGCAGGCGAAAGCGCGAGATCGACCTCGCCCTCCACCAGCCGGAAGCCCAATGCCTGCAGTGCGTCCAGACGCGCGACATCATCCGCCGCGACTTTCGCCTGCACCCGCGACCATCCGGCCAGCGCTTGCGCCGTCAGCGGCGGCGCATCGTCGCCAAAGCGTACGATAGCGCTATTGACGCCGAAGAAGCGGTTTTCCCATTCAAGGGGTTTAATACTGGCGCGGACGGGCACGGAGTAAATCCAGTAAGTATTGGCCGTAGCCAGTTTTTTCCAGCCGTTTCGCCGCGCGCTTTACGCCGTCGTCGTCCAGCCAGCCGTTGCGCCAGGCGATCTCTTCCAGGCAGGCAATCTTGAAACCCTGACGTTTTTCCACCGTTTGCACAAACATGCTGGCCTCGATCAGGCTATCGTGCGTACCGGTGTCGAGCCAGGCAAAACCGCGGCCCAGCAACTCAACCGTCAGCGCGCCATCGTCGAGATACATTTGATTGATGGAGGTGATCTCCAACTCGCCGCGCGCCGAGGGTTTAACCCGTTTCGCGTATTCCGCGACTTTACCGTCGTAGAAATAGAGGCCGGTTACCGCCCAGTTGGATTTGGGCTGCTTTGGCTTCTCCTCCAGCGAAATCGCGCGGAAATCGTCATCAAACTCCACCACGCCAAAGCGTTCCGGGTCCATCACCTGATAGCCGAACACCGTCGCCCCGGTCATGCGGGCCGCGACGCTACGCAGCTTCGGACTAAACCCCTGGCCGAAAAAGATGTTATCGCCCAGCACCAGACATGATGGTTCACCGTTGAGAAAAGCCTCTCCAATGATAAAAGCCTGCGCCAGCCCGTCCGGGCTTGGCTGTGCGGCGTAGCTTAGCTGCACGCCGAACTCCGAACCATCACCAAGCAGTCGTTGGAAATCACGCTGGTCATCCGGAGTGGTAATGATCAACACTTCGCGGATCCCGGCCAGCATCAGCACCGAGAGCGGATAGTAGATCATCGGCTTGTCGTAGATAGGTAGCAGCTGTTTTGAGACGCCGCGCGTGATCGGATGCAGACGTGTCCCCGATCCGCCTGCCAGAATAATACCTTTCATTTTTCCCCCCTCAAGCGCTCAGCCATGCAGCCCCAGGCGTTCACCCTGATAGCTGCCGTCCAGCACCTGCCGCCACCAGGATTCATTGGCCAGATACCACGCAACCGTTTTGCGCATCCCGCTGGTAAACGTTTCATTCGGCGTCCAGCCCAGCTCCCGCTCTATTTTCGTCGCGTCAATGGCGTAGCGTAGGTCGTGGCCGGGACGGTCGGCAACAAAAGTGATGAGATCGCGATAGCGCGCCAGGCCATTCGGCTTGTGCGGCGCCAGCTCTTCCAGCAGATCGCAAATGGTTTCTACCACCTCGATATTCTTCCGTTCATTATGGCCGCCAATATTATAAGTTTCGCCCGGCTCACCGCGCGTTGCTACCTGATAGAGCGCCCTGGCGTGATCTTCAACGAACAGCCAGTCGCGGATCTGCTCGCCATTGCCATAAACCGGCAGCGCTTTACCCGCCAGCGCATTCAGGATGGTCAGCGGGATCAGTTTTTCCGGGAAGTGATACGGCCCGTAGTTATTCGAGCAGTTGGTCACCAACGTTGGCAGTCCGTAGGTGCGCTGCCAGGCCCGTACCAGATGATCGCTGCTGGCTTTCGAGGCCGAATAGGGACTGCTGGGCGCATAAGGCGTGGTTTCGGTAAAAAACGCGCCGCTATCGTGCAGATCGCCATAGACCTCATCCGTTGAGATATGGTGGAAGCGAAAGACCGATTTTTTTTCGTTCCCCAGCGTATTCCAGTAAGCACGCGCCGCTTCAAGCAGCGTATAGGTACCGACAATGTTGGTTTCGATAAACGACGCCGGACCATCAATAGAGCGGTCGACGTGGCTTTCGGCGGCCAGATGCATCACGATATCGGGCTGATAGTGGTGGAAGACACGGTCCAGTTCGGCACGATCGCAGATATCCACCTGTTCAAAGGCGAAACGCGGATCCCCGGCAACAGGCGCCAGCGACATCAGATTTCCGGCGTAGGTCAGCTTATCAACCACCACTACGTTATCAGTAGTTGCAGTGATGATTTCGCGCGCCACCGCCGAACCGATAAATCCCGCGCCACCGGTGACCAGAATCGTGCTCACCGCCACACCCCTTTGGTATCGACGATAAACTGCTGGCTAACGCTATCCCCGCCGACCGCTTTAAATTCTTTGTGATCGACCAGCATCACCAGCACATCGGCGCTCGCCAGCGCTTCGTCCAGCGTCGCCAGAGCGCACAGTCCGTCGAGCTTTTTCGGCAGATGATGAATATTTGGCTCAACGACCAGGGTTTCGCCGCCGTGCCAGCGGGCGATTTGCGCGGCGATAGCCATTGCCGGGCTTTCGCGCAGGTCATCAATATTCGGCTTAAACGCGAGGCCAAAGCAGGCGATTTTTAGCTCGCTGGCGCGTTTGTTGCTCACCGCGAGGCAGTCGGCGACTCGCGCTTTCACCTGGTCGATTACCCATTCTGGTTTGTGATCGTTAACTTCACGCGCGGTCCGGATAAGCCGAGCCTGCTGCGGATTCTGCGCCACGATAAACCACGGGTCGACCGCGATACAGTGGCCGCCAACGCCCGGGCCCGGCTGAAGAATATTGACGCGCGGATGACGATTCGCCAGGCGAATCAGTTCCCAGACGTTAATCCCCTGATCGGCGCAAATTAGCGAAAGTTCATTGGCAAAAGCGATATTAACGTCACGGAAGCTGTTTTCAGTCAGCTTGCACATCTCGGCAGTGCGCGAGTTGGTCACCACGCATTCGCCTTCAAGGAAGATTTTATACAGCTCGCTGGCGCGGGCCGAGCAAACCGGCGACATGCCGCCAATCACGCGATCGTTTTTAATCAGCTCAACCATCACCTGCCCCGGCAAAACGCGCTCTGGACAGTAGGCGATATTGACGTCGGCCGCTTCGCCAGCCTGCTGGGGGAAACTCAGATCGGGGCGCATTTCCGCCAGCCAGCCCGCCATCTGCTCGGTTGCCCCCACCGGCGACGTGGACTCAAGGATAACCAACGAGCCTTTCTTCAGCGTCGGGGCGATAGATTTCGCCGCCGATTCGACGAAAACCATATCCGGTTCGTGCAGATCTTTAAACGGCGTCGGCACCGCAATAAGATAGGCGTCGGCTGCTACCGGCGCGGTGGTGGCGCTCAGGTAGCCCTGCTCGACCGCCGTTTTGACGACGCTCGCCAGATCCGGCTCCACGATATGAATTTCTCCACGGTTAATGGTCTCCACGGCGTGTTGATTGATATCAACGCCGACCACCCGCTTTTGCCGGGAGGCGAACGCGGCAGCGGTTGGCAGGCCAATATATCCAAGGCCAATCACTGAAATGGTAGAAAAATTCATAGCGTTACCTGATTATTTTTAAGTGCAGACAAAATACGATGACACGCTTGTCCATCGCCGTACGGGTTATGCGCCCGGCTCATGGCCTGATACGCGGACTCATCTTGCAGCAAGCGCGTGACTTCATTGACGATGCGTTGGCTATCGGTGCCCACCAGGCACACGGTTCCCGCGCTGACCGCTTCCGGACGCTCGGTCATGTCACGCATCACCAGCACCGGCTTACCGAGCGATGGCGCTTCTTCCTGGATACCGCCTGAATCGGTCAGGATCAACCATGCGCGATTCATCAGCCAGACGAACGGTAGATAATCCTGTGGCTCAATAAGCATGACGTTCTCAACGTGGCCGAGAATACGCTTAACCGGCTCGCTGACGTTCGGGTTCAGATGCACCGGATAGACAATTTGTACATCCGGATTGTTGGCGGCGATCTCCGCCAGCGCATGGCAGATTTGCTCAAAACCACGGCCAAAGCTTTCCCGACGGTGCCCGGTGACCAGAATCATCTTTTTGCCGTTGGCGAGGAAGGGATAGCGCTGAGTCAGTTCGTTGCGCAGGGCTTCATCGCTCAACACCCGGTCGCGCACCCAGAACAGCGCGTCAATAACCGTATTGCCGGTTACCGCGATCCGATTGTCGGCGATGTTTTCCCGCAGCAGGTTCTGCCGCGAGGTTTCCGTTGGCGCAAAGTGGTACGTTGCCAGATGTCCGGTCAACGTACGGTTCCCCTCTTCCGGCCATGGCGAGCTCAGATCGCCGGTACGCAGCCCGGCTTCCACATGCCCTACCGGAATGCGCTGATAAAAAGCGGCCAGGCTTGCCGCCATCGTCGTGGTGGTATCGCCATGCACCAGCACCACGTCCGGCTTAAACGACTCCAGCACCGGCTTTAAGCCCTCAAGGATACGACAGGTAATCTCCGTCAAACCCTGCCCCGGCTGCATAATGTTAAGGTCGTATTCCGGAACAATAGAAAAAAGTTTCAACACCTGATCGAGCATCTCCCGATGCTGCGCGGTCACGCAAACTTTCGCCTCAAAATGAGGATCCTTTGCCAGCGCATGAACCAGAGGCGCCATTTTGATAGCTTCTGGTCTCGTGCCAAATACCGTTAGTACTTTCACATCGATTCTCTTCGATTAGGTGATAAAGGCTGAATGTCCTTCACCACGGGCCGCATTCACTGGACACGGCGACGCGATAACGCAACGCCTGCGCCGATGAGCGCGCCCACAATCCCCCACATCACCATCAGAAACACGCGGCGCGGGCTATCGCGTTTTACCGGTTCTTCAGGCGTTCGCAAATACCTGTAAGTCTGAAAACGCGGATCCAGGGTTGGCCCAACGTTTAATGTCGTTAGCATGGCGCGGCTTTGGTCATAATCAAGATCGTACTGCGGCCCCACCGCCTGCAGATTTTCCAGTCGGGCCTGCAGCATCGGCCGCCCCAGTAAAAACAGCTCTGAATCCGGCAGCTGGTCTGGTGGAATATCGGTTTCGCTGCGGGAGATATTGTGCTGCTGCGCGACTTTCAGCGCCTGTTCCACGCTATGCATGCGGCGATTGAAAATCTCTCGTGCCACCTCTTCCTGGCGCTTCACCTGCGCTTTCATCTGGATGGTACGCGCGGCCCAGGCGCCTTTAAGCTCGTCATTCAGATGCCCTGCCGCACGCTGGCTGGCGAAAGCCACATACTGGCGCAGCAGATTATTGGCATCCTGAGCGGTTTCCGCAGTCAGCTTCACGCTATCGTTGACACTTTTTAGCGCATCGCCGGGCATAAACTGGATATCGTTGATCAGGTCATCCAGCAGGGCGGCATCGGCGCGAGCGTTACCCGACTGGCGCTGCTTGTAGTAGTCCGTTTGCAGCCAGAAGTCGCGGCGGGTATCCCATGACGCCTGCTGCATGATGAACTCTTTATAAGCTTCATCCATTACCGAAGGCTGATCGACCGAGACGAGATTGGCCTTGATATCGAGATTGCGTAAAAACTGCTGCTGCGAATAGTATCCCCCCAGCATGTTTACCGTTGGCCGGTCGGTAATCGCCGTCGCGCTCCACTCCTGGCGAGCAAAAAAGGTATAAACCAGAACAATCAGTGCAAAGAGCACTGCGATACCTGCTATCCAGCTTTTTCCTGCCCATAAGGCGCGAAACAGCCCGCGAATATCCAGCTCATTCTCAACGTTCACTGTTTGTGCTCCCGGTAATGGTTGAGTCATCACGTCCCCAGATTGACTTGGTTAATTAGGATTATTGCCGCTGTGTCGCCGAATTCTGCGTCTAATGCGCTTAACCATGCGCGCCACTTTCCAGGCGCGTTTAATGCAGTAGCCATAAAGAAAGAAGGCTACCAAAAAGAGTATTAACATCACCCATTCCGGCACAATGCGGGTGTATTCCGCCACCACGCCAACCAGGGCCAGCAGCGCGGCGGCCAGGGTGATCAGGACAAATGCCTGGCGGGAAGTAAAGCCGGCGCGCATGATTAAGTGATGAATATGCTGGCGATCCGGGGAGAATGGACTCATCCCTTTACGCAGGCGACGGTACATAATCGCCACCATATCCATCAATGGGATAGCAATAATCCACAGCGCCGTGACCGGGCTAATAGGATGCGTTTTTCCCTGCGTGGTCTCCAGCAGGATCCAGATGATAGTAAAGCCAATCATGGTGCTGCCGGCATCACCCATAAAGACCTTATAGCGACGACCAAGCGCACCGAGGTTAAGTAAAATATAGGGCAAAATGGCGGCAATCATCGCAAAACACCACATCGCCAGGCTGTACTGGCCATCAAACCACAGGATGATTCCCGTTGCCGCGAAAGAGACGGAGGAGAGGCCGCCAAGCAGCCCATCGATACCATCTACCATATTGAAAGCATTGATCGCCGCCCAAACGGCGAACAGCGTGAGGAAGAAGCCAAAGGGGCCGAGCACCAGTTCCCAAGAGCCGAATATAAAACCGAGGCTACTAAGATGAAGATTACCCACCATCATCATAATGACGGCGATAGCGGCCTGAATAACGGCGCGAATTTTTACGCTGATATCAAAGCGGTCGTCCAGCGCGCCGACCAGCACAAGCACCCCGGCACACCCCAGGTATAACCTTGCATGGGGAATGTAATAATCGGCGATGGCAAACGTAAAACAAATACCTGCGAAAACTGAAATACCACCGACTAACGGAATCAAACCCTGATGCCGTTTGCGATAGTTAGGTTTATCCACCAGCCCAACTCTTTTTGCCGCCTTGCGGGCGATAAATATAAACAGGGTAGTGAATAAGAAAATACTGATTAATTCAGTAATAGCAGTGAGTAAATTCACAACGCATGTGCTCTCAGCATAGTTAATCCGGGAAGTATAACGATGATGCCTCAACTCCAGAAGGGGCAAAGCAGAACATTACAAATTTATTGTAGAAATTTTAGACTGTTAAAGCCGTCTCTGCCTGCCAGCATTCTGCACACATCATACGTTAATACCCATTTTGTTTTCCCTTGCTGGATCATACAAACCCGGAAAACAAAACGCCACGCAATAGCGTGGCGTTTTCTGACATTTTTAACTTACGAGCGCTTCATCATGTCGAAGAAGTCATCGTTAGTTTTGGTCATCGCCAGTTTATTGATGAGGAATTCCATCGCGTCGATTTCACCCATCGGGTGAATGATTTTACGCAGGATCCACATCTTCTGCAGCTCTTCCTGAGTGGTGAGCAACTCTTCTTTACGGGTACCGGAACGGTTGTAATCGATAGCCGGGAAGACGCGTTTTTCTGCGATCTTACGAGAGAGATGAAGCTCCATGTTACCGGTGCCTTTAAACTCTTCGTAGATAACTTCGTCCATTTTAGAACCGGTATCGATCAGTGCCGTAGCGATGATGGTCAGGCTGCCGCCCTCTTCCACGTTACGCGCGGCGCCGAAGAAACGCTTCGGACGATGCAGGGCGTTGGCGTCCACACCACCGGTCAACACTTTACCGGAAGCCGGGACCACGGTGTTGTAGGCGCGCGCCAGACGGGTAATGGAGTCGAGCAGGATGATAACGTCTTTCTTATGCTCAACCAGACGCTTCGCCTTCTCGATAACCATCTCGGCAACCTGAACGTGGCGGGATGCCGGCTCGTCAAAGGTCGAAGCGACAACTTCACCTTTAACCAGACGCTGCATCTCGGTCACTTCTTCCGGACGTTCGTCGATAAGCAGTACCATCAGTACGCAATCAGGATGGTTGTACGCAATGCTCTGCGCGATGTTCTGCAGCAGCATGGTTTTACCGGCCTTCGGCGGCGCGACAATCAGACCACGCTGGCCGCGGCCGATCGGCGACGCCAGATCCAGTACGCGGGCGGTTAAGTCTTCCGTTGAGCCGTTACCACGTTCCATACGCAGACGTGAATTTGCGTGCAGCGGGGTTAAGTTCTCGAACAGAATCTTGTTACGCGCGTTTTCCGGCTTATCGTAGTTAACTTCGTTAACTTTCAACAACGCAAAGTAACGCTCACCCTCTTTAGGAGGACGAATCTTACCGGAAATGGTGTCACCAGTGCGGAGGTTGAAACGGCGGATTTGGCTGGGGGATACGTAGATGTCGTCGGGACCGGCGAGGTAGGAGCTGTCTGCTGAACGGAGGAAACCAAATCCATCCTGCAGTATCTCCAGTACGCCATCGCCAAAGATATCCTCGCCACTCTTCGAATGCTGCTTGAGGATGGCAAAAATAATATCCTGCTTACGCATACGGGCCAGGTTTTCCAGCCCCATATTTTCGCCGAGAGTAATCAGCTCAGAAACCGGCGTATTCTTTAATTCGGTAAGATTCATAATGGTGTGGGTTCTTAAACTCGGGGTAATTCTCGAACTTAATGTTGTGAATGGTATGGCAGGAACATCCATGCCTGTTAACGGCCTTCATCTCGTGTCTGTACGTTGCCTGGTCACAGGAAAGAACGCAGAACTGAAACGACTAAACGGAATGAGTGATAAGCCCGGATTATAAGCCTCACGCGCATTTTTGCGGGACGCTTTGGGTAAAACAAGATTCAAACAAAGGTATGTTTAAAACGAAGTCTGAGATTAACTTAGCACGACTCTCGCCGGGCGTCCAGAGATCCGCAAAAAATAGGAGGCTGGACGCCGGGAGAGCAAGCCGCTTACGCCAGGTTGGCGTCGAGGAACTCTTTTAACTGGCCTTTGGACAGCGCGCCAACTTTGGTCGCTGCAACTTCGCCATTTTTGAACAGCAGCAGGGTCGGGATACCGCGAATGCCGTATTTCGGCGCGGTGCCCGGGTTCTGATCGATGTTCAGTTTCGCAATGGTCAGTTTGCCCTGATACTCTTCAGCGATCTCATCCAGAATCGGGGCGATCATTTTGCACGGACCACACCACTCTGCCCAGAAATCGACGAGGGTTAGCCCGTCAGCCTTGAGTACGTCCGTGTCAAAACTGTCGTCAGTCAGGTGAATAATTTTATCGCTCATATTTAACTCCACAGGAATAAGCCTGGTGTGTTGGTGTCGCGGCCATCAACGACGTGTCGATGCTACGTTACGCACGCTGTTCTTCAGAATGCCTCTTTTATCGATCTGCGTCACAATGTCCATCATGAACTTTGCCCCGCAAAAGATAAAGCAACCCACGTTCAAACCGGCTTATCGCAGATTTGTCACCCTCGCCTCGCTTAGTAGTCTAAGCTTTCGAAGATTCGTTCAGTTGCCGCAGACGCACCTTGAATAATTTCATACATAGCCAACGAAAGGTTGACGTTATTTCACCGGATACGCTTTCTTAATGCAATAGTTAGCTGATATTCTACCACACTATGAGCAAAACACATTTAACAGAACAGAAGTTTTCCGACTTCGCCCTGCACCCGGCAGTGATTGAAGCCCTTGAAAAGAAAGGGTTTCATAATTGCACACCCATCCAGGCACTCGCCCTCCCGCTTACGCTGGAAGGTCGCGATGTCGCCGGGCAGGCGCAAACCGGTACCGGTAAAACGATGGCGTTTCTGACGTCAACGTTTCATTATCTTCTCACTCACCCGGCGATCGCTGACCGCCAGGTCAACCAGCCGCGCGCGCTGATCATGGCGCCGACGCGTGAACTGGCGGTACAGATTCATGCTGACGCCGAACCGCTGGCGCAGTCTACCGGTCTGAAGCTGGGCCTGGCATACGGCGGCGACGGCTACGATAAGCAGCTGAAAGTACTGGAAAGCGGCGTGGATATTTTGATCGGTACCACCGGTCGCCTTATCGACTACGCCAAACAGAACCATATTAACCTCGGCGCCATTCAGGTTGTCGTTCTTGACGAAGCCGATCGCATGTACGATCTCGGCTTTATTAAAGATATCCGTTGGCTGTTCCGCCGTATGCCGCCGGCGAATCAGCGCCTGAACATGCTGTTCTCAGCCACCCTTTCTTATCGCGTCCGTGAACTGGCGTTCGAACAAATGAACAACGCCGAGTACGTCGAAGTTGAGCCTGAGCAGAAAACGGGCCACCGTATTAAAGAAGAGCTGTTCTATCCTTCCAACGAAGAAAAAATGCGCCTCCTGCAGACCTTGCTTGAAGAAGAGTGGCCGGATCGCGCGATTATTTTCGCCAATACCAAGCATCGTTGTGAAGATATCTGGGGTCACCTGGCGGCGGACGGCCATCGTGTTGGCCTGTTAACCGGCGACGTCGCGCAAAAAAAACGCCTGCGCATTCTCGATGAATTTACCCGCGGCGATATCGACATTCTGGTCGCAACCGACGTTGCCGCCCGCGGTCTGCATATTCCGGCCGTTACGCACGTCTTTAACTACGACCTGCCGGACGATTGCGAAGACTACGTTCACCGTATTGGCCGTACCGGCCGCGCTGGCGCCAGCGGTCACTCCATCAGCCTGGCCTGTGAAGAGTACGCGCTGAACCTGCCGGCGATTGAAACCTATATTGGTCATTCAATTCCGGTCAGCAAATACAATTCTGACGCGCTCATGACCGAACTGCCCAGACCGCTGCGCCTCACGCGCCCGCGCCCTGGCAACGGCCCGCGTCGTAACGGTCCACCACGTAATCGTCGTCGTTCAGGTTAAAGCAATATGCCATACACAACATCATGCAAGTTGCATCAAGGCGGCAAGAGAACGAATCCCGATGAGCCTATTCTGGTAAGCGCTCCGGGAAAGAGAACGCGGCCAGCGCAGAGGCAGCTTGAAGGATGAAGTGTATGAGTTCCACCTCGCTCTATGCAGCTATCGATCTTGGCTCCAATAGCTTTCATATGTTGGTTGTACGCGAGGTGGCCGGGAGCATCCAGACCCTCAGTCGTATCAAACGCAAAGTCCGTCTGGCCGCTGGCCTTAATGGCGACAACACGCTCTCTGCCGAAGCCATGGAGCGCGGCTGGCAATGCTTGCGCCTGTTCGCCGAGCGTTTGCAGGATATTCCCCCGACGCAAATCCGCGTGGTCGCTACGGCGACGCTGCGCCTGGCGGTTAACGCCGGTGAGTTTCTGGAAAAAGCGCGGGAAATCCTCGGCTGCGCGGTGCAGGTTATCAGCGGCGAAGAGGAAGCGCGCCTGATTTATCAGGGCGTCGCGCATACAACCGGCGGCGCGGATCAGCGTCTGGTCGTGGATATTGGCGGCGCCAGCACCGAGCTGGTTACCGGCACCGGCGCGCAAACCACCTCGCTTTTTAGCCTGTCGATGGGCTGCGTGACCTGGCTGGAACGGTACTTCGCCGATCGCAGCCTGACCAAAGAAAACTTTGACCAGGCCGAAACCGCCGCGCGTGAAGTTTTGCGTCCCGTCGCCGATGTTCTGCGCTATCACGGCTGGAAAGTGTGCGTCGGGGCTTCCGGTACGGTCCAGGCGTTACAAGAAATCATGATGGCGCAGGGGATGGATGAACGCATCACCTTAGCCAAACTACAGCAGCTCAAACAGCGCGCTATTCAGTGCGGTCGTCTGGAAGAGCTGGAGATTGAAGGCCTGACCCTTGAACGCGCGCTCGTCTTTCCTAGCGGACTGGCGATTCTCATGGCCATCTTCAGCGAGCTGAACATTCAGTGCATGACGCTCGCCGGCGGCGCGCTGCGTGAAGGTCTGGTCTACGGCATGCTGCACCTGTCGATCGATCAGGATATTCGCAGTCGTACCTTACGTAATATTCAGCGCCGGTTTCTGGTTGATACCGAACAGGCGCAGCGCGTTGCCCAGCTGGCCGCCCATTTCGTTCATCAGGTGGAAAACAGCTGGGAAATTGAGCCGCTATGCTTCGATTTGCTGCAAAGCGCCTGCCAGCTGCATGAAATCGGCCTGAGCGTGGAGTACAAGCAGGCGCCTTTGCACGCCGCCTGGCTGGTGCGCAATCTGGACCTGCCCGGCTTTACCCCCGCGCAAAAGAAGCTGTTGGCGACCCTGCTGTTAAACCAAACCAGCACCGTCGACCTTTCTTCCCTTCATCAACAAAACGCGGTTCCGCCGAGAGTCGCGGAGCATATGTGTCGTCTGCTGCGTCTGGCTATTCTGTTTGCCAGCCGCCGACGCGACGACCTGCTGCCGATGATTACGCTGGCTGCCGTCGATGAAAATTTGACATTAACGCTGCCCCATGGGTGGATGGAAAATCATCCGCTGGGCCGGGAAATGGTCGAACAGGAGTGCCAGTGGCAGAGCTACGTTCACTGGCCGCTACTGCTGAACGAGGATGGCGCAGCAAAATAGCCCAATCAGGGGAATATCATGCGAGAAGAACTGGACTTCAAATCGCTACGTTTTTTTTCCGCCCTCTTCCGCCTGGGGAATGTCTCTCCTGCCGCCGAAGCGCTCAACGTCAGTCAGCCGACCGGCAGCCTGTTGTTGAAAAAGCTGCGCGAGCATTTTGACGATCCCCTGTTTGTGCGAATCGGGCAACGTATGGTGCCCACGCCTCGCGCCGATGATATCGCCCAGACCATTTTTACCATTCTTCAGCTAGTCGATAACCAACTTCCCGGCAATCCTGAATTTAACCCCCAAACCAATACGCGTAACTTCACTATCGGCATGACCGATATTAGCCAAATGACGTTGTTACCGCCGCTGCAGGCTCTGCTACAGCAGCAGCGCGCCGAAGGCATTACTTTTTCCGTATTGAATATCGACGATCAAACGCTGGGCGCGCTTGAGTCGGGTAAATGCGATTTAGCTATTGGCTATCTGATGCAGCTACCGGATAGCGTTTATCAGCAACGCCTGTTTAATCAATCCTACGTTTGCCTGGCGGCAGAAAACCATCCGCGGATCCGAGACTCGTTTACTGCCGAGAACTGGCGGCTGGAAAAGCATCTTGCCGTTCACGTCAACGGCACAGGGCATGGCGATATCGATAAATTGCTTAATGAGTACGGCATGCCGCGCCGTATCGCCCTCACCCTCCCCAGCTTTTTAGGCGCAGGCGAACTGGTTGCGGATAGCGAATTGCTTGCCGTCGTCCCCGAGCAGCTGGCGAACCATATTATTAATCGCTATCCCTGCTGCAGCTGGCCGTTGCCATTTTCGTTACCGGAAATTGCTATTCGCCAGGTCTGGCATCAGCGTCTACATCGCGATCCGGGGCATATCTGGCTACGGTCGCTGATCGTCAACTTACCCACAACGGGCAGTAACACAACCATCTATTAATTTTTAGACCTCAAATCATAATACTGTATTAGTTTTCCTGATAGTCTGTATTACATTCTGCATATTGCTGCCAATACGTAAAAAATCCTATTCTCCTCGCATCAGATAATATCGAAAACGATTAGAGGAATAGATTATGCGTGGTAAAATCGCTTTAGAAGAGCACGTTTCAACACCTAAAAATAACAGCCTGTGGGATGCAACGGGTGAAGCCTCAAGAAATGGTTCTGAATACATGCAGGACGTTGAGCGCCGCTTATTAGATCGTAGCTATCAGCTGAATGAAATGGCCCAGAGGAATATTGACCATGTTATCCTTTCTTTAACTTCACCTGGGGCCCAATCTATTTTAGATAAAGCGACAGCCGTATCTTTTGCTCGCGAAACCAATGACTATATCATCGAGAACTACGTTAAACCCAATCCGGATAAATTCAGCGCATTCGCTACTTTAGCATTACAAAATCCCGAAGCTGCGGCCGAAGAGCTGGATCGCGCAGTAAAAAAACTGGGAATGAAAGGCGCGCTGATTAACGGTTATACCAATGTCCAGGATAGCGAACACGGCCTGTACCTGGATGATGAATCGATGCTGGTATTCTGGGATAAAGTCAATGAGCTGAACGTTCCCGTTTATCTGCATCCTCGTGAACCATTAGAAGGCGCTGCGCGCGGTATCTACACCGGCTATGAAAGCCTGATCGGTTCCGCCTGGGGGTTTGCGCAGGAAACCGCAGTTCATGCGATTCGCCTAATGATGAGCGGACTGTTTGACCGCTATCCAAACCTGAATCTGGTGCTGGGCCATTTAGGCGAAGGACTGGTCCATATGCTGCCACGAACGCAGCATCGTCTCTATCGCCAGCGTTTCGGCTGCGGCCTCGGTAAAGCAGAAAAACCATTAATGCACTATTTGCAGAATAACTTTATCGTGACCACCAGCGGCCACTTTAATACTTATTCGCTGCAAAATGCGCTTGATATTATGGGCCCGGATCGCGTGATGTTTTCCGTCGATTATCCCTATGAAGATATTCATCAGGCCTGCGATTGGTTCGATCCGCTGGAAATGGATACTGAACTGAAAGATAAAATTGCCTGGGGCAACGCTAGCCGCGTTTTTAATATTAAATAACCCATCCCATTACAACTAAAGGGCCTAATAACAGGCCCTTTTCATTTATGGAGAATATATCATGCCGCTAGGTATTTTTATTTGCAGTGGTTCACTGCTTATCGGTGCCATTTTTGGCGCTTCTCTCAACCGATTTATTCCTGAGCATTTAAAAAAAACCTTACCGCTAATCGCCGGATTAATATCCATCAGTATGGGCGTATTTTTTCTCAATAAGTTGATAAATCTGCCGCCTATTGCTTTGGCAGTCATCGTGGGTACCATTATCGGTAGCCTGCTGCATATCGAAAAGCTTATCGAAAATGCCGCAATGAAGCTTCGGGGTCCTATCGAGAAGGTTTTTCCCACCAACGGCAACTCCGGTATGGAGCCAGAGGATTTTACCAACCAGTTTATCGCCGTACTGATCCTGTTTTGCGCCAGCGGAACCGGTATTTTTGGTGCATTAACCGAAGGAATGACCGGAGATGCGACAATATTGATCACTAAATCTATTCTCGACTTCTTCACCGCCGCTATTTTTGCCTCCGCGCTGGGGTATATCATCGCCGTTATTTTTGTGCCCCAGCTAATTGTATTTGCGATCCTCTTCTTCGCCGCCAGCTTTATTATGGTGTTTATCACTCCGTCAATGATCGCGGATTTTACGGCCTGCGGCGGCATCGTCATGTTGGCGACGGGTTTTCGACTCTGCGGTATTCGCGCTTTTCCAACGGCGAACATGCTACCCTCGCTGCTGCTGGTAATGCCCTTCTCCGCCGCCTGGCAACAATGCATCGCCTGAAGGGCATCTTTACCAGCATCGCCCGGATACTGGCATCACGCCTCTTTTCTGCGTACGACGTCTGGTTTGCCGCCAGGCAACGACTGGAGTTTCACTCTGAAATCAAAATTAAAGTAATTGCTCAGGCAGAAGGCGGTACCGTACTCAAGCACCTCGCCCTGAGCATTACGGCTTTTCAGCGTAATTTTCATCAATGGCACCCCCTGCGGCAAGTCGAGCAAATTCAGCTCTTCCCCCGAAGGAACATGTACCGTCAGGGAGTAATCCTGAAGATCGGGAAAAATAGCATTTTCCGCCCAGTGCGCGTACAGCGACCCTTCAAGTAAATCCGGGCGGGGCAAGAAACGCTCGGGAATAAACATGGTTTCGATAGAAACCGGAAGGGCATCGACCAGACGTACGCGTTTAATTTTCGCCACCCGATCGCCGACCGCGATCTCCAGCTCACGAGCCAGAAAATCATCCGCCGCCAGCTTTTCCCGCACCAGCCATCGATTGGACACCGTTCCTGAATTTTGTAGCTGGGCAGAAAACCCGCCGCTGGCAAGGTTATAGCTTACCGGCAGATTCACCTCGGTCCCTTTTCCATGGCGCTTAATCACCAGCCCGGCTTCCAGCAACGCATCAAGGGCCTTAACCACCGTCACGCGCGATAGTTCCAGCGTCTGCGACATTTTGCGCTCAGAGGGCAGAATGCTGCCGTGCGTCAATAACCGCTCCGTCATCGCAGCTTCAATAGCTTGTTTAAGCTGAATATAAAGCGGCGCGGGAGCCTCTGCATTCAGACGCCCTTTTATATACTCAAGCAACGGTTGCGACATAATTTCGTGGCCTTGCGGAATTCAGTGGCAGTGGATTTATCATAGTGGATCCATACTGGAATCAATAGCCCCATCATAACGTCTCCCCACTATTTTGAGCGCCGCATTTTTCTCTCAGAATGCGCCTGCGATCACAGCATGATGATAAAGGACTTTAACTGGACTTAATCTGGATCTATTTTTAGATTAACTTTTATTCATTTCTTCCTGGGAGCCGACGATGTCTGATATTCGCCCTACCTATATTGCCGAAAGCCGCATCCTTGGCTGTCTTTTTGGGCAAGCCATCGGTGATGCGATGGGCATGCCCTCTGAACTGTGGCCTAAACGTCGAATCATTAACCATTTTGGCTGGATTGAACGCTTTCTTCCCGGACCGAAAGAGAATATTGCTGCCTGCGAATTTCGCGCCGCCGAGTTCACGGATGACACCCATCAGTGCATCGCTTTGATGGATGCGCTTGATGAAACCAACGGCGTGACCGATCCACTGGCCATCGCCAGACACATTCTGCTGTGGGCCCGACGCTGCCAGGCATTTGAGAAAAATATTCTCGGCCCAACCTCAAAGGCTTCTCTGATCGCGCTCGAACAGGGGCAACCGCTGGATGAGATCGCGGCCAACGGCGTGACCAACGGTGCGGCAATGCGCGTGGCGCCGATGGGCTGTCGACTGCCCACCGGTGACAGGGCGTTTTTCATTGAGCAAGTGCGGCTATCCTGCCTGCCGACGCACAAATCCGACATCGGCATCGCCGGCGCGGTGGTCATTGCCTGGGCGATCAGCCGCGCCATTGAAGGGGCCGAATGGCCGTTAATCAAAACGGAGCTGGCGTCGCTGGCAAATGAAACCCAGCGCCATTACGAGTCCACTTTTAGTCCACTTCTTGGGAACCGTATCCACCTGGCGCTGGAAACGATCTCCGGAGAGACTGACCACCTGACAGGTATCGAACGTATTTATGAGGATATCGGCGCCGGTATGGATATTATCGAGTCTGTCCCCGCAGCGATTGCGCTGGTCGAGCTGGCAAAAACGCAGCCCATGAAATGCGCTATGCTGGCAGCCAATTTAGGCGGCGACACCGACACTATTGGCGCGATGGCAACCGCCATCTGCGGCGCGCTTCATGGCATAGAGGCTTTTCCTGAAGAACCTATACAACAGATTAAGCAGGCCAACAGCATCGACTTCGCGCCTTACGCACAGCGGCTTGCAGGATACCGCTTCGCATAATTCACTGAGGGCATCACTATGGACAGCAAAGCTTCATACGATGGAAATATCCAGACGACAGATCCCGGAATGGCGGAATTAGGGATCGGTCTCGTTCCCCCGGTCCACCAGACCCAACAACCGGTCCAGCTGTTTTTCGTCTGGTGCGCCGCGAATATTGGCATTCTTGGGGTCGTTTACGGCGCGGTCATTGTGGCGTTTGGCCTCTCATTCTGGCAGTCGATCCTTGCCGCCGTGGCAGGCGTCGCCTCTTTTGCGCTGGTCGGCGTCACCAGCATCGCCGGC
This sequence comes from Klebsiella grimontii, assembly GCF_900200035.1. Lineage (GTDB taxonomy): Bacteria > Pseudomonadota > Gammaproteobacteria > Enterobacterales > Enterobacteriaceae > Klebsiella > Klebsiella grimontii. Next base: position 19,993 of record NZ_FZTC01000007.1, on the reverse strand, counting down.
AAAATCGGCCGCACCACGACGCTCACCCTCTCCCGGGTCATTTTTGGCAAACGCGGCAATATCGCGCCCACCAGCTTCTGTTGGGTGAATCTGATGGGCTGGGAAGCGGTCAATATCATTACCGGCACGCTCACCCTCGTCGCGCTGTTTGCCGCCATGGGTCTTGAAGAGAGCCTGACCACCACCGCGCTGTCGCTTTTCTTGTTTGGCGGGCTGACCGTACTGGTCAGCGTGCTCGGACAAAATGCCGTGCTGATGATGCAAAAATGGATCACCCGGATCTTTGGCGCCATGACGCTGCTGGTAGTGATCTATTTACTCTTCACCGCAGACTGGCAGGCCATCCTCGCGCTGCCTTCAGGCAGCTGGCTCACCGGCTTTTTGCCAGCGGTATCAATTATTGCCGCGGGCACCGGCATCAGTTGGGCTATCGCCGGCGCCGACTATAGCCGGGATCAGCGTCCCGACGCCGGTGAAAAGCCTATTTTTCTCGCCGTTGTCAGCGGCGCCGCGCTCCCCCTACTGCTGCTGATGCTCACCGGGATACTGCTTACCGCCCAGATCCCCGACCTGGCCTCCAGCGAGAACCCCATTTCAGCAATTGGCAAACTGCTGCCTTCCTGGATGGCAATCCCCTATCTGGCCGCGGCGACCGCCGGGGTCGTGACCATCGCCGTGCTGAGTCTCTATTCCGCCAGCCTTAACCTGTTAAGCATGGGGATTAAGCTCCAGCAGCGCTCCGCCGTAGCCCTTGATGCCGTTCTGGTGCTGGGGATCGCGCTCTACGTGCTGTTTGTCTCGAAAGATTTTCTCGGCCCTTTCATCGCGTTTCTGATTTTCTGCGGCGTATTTCTGGCCGCCTGGGCCGCCATTTTTATGGTCGATTTTTATCGGATTCGCCGCCGAGCCGGATATGCTGAAGCTGATTTATTCAGGGACAGCGGAGCGAACCGCACCGCGCTGGGCTGCTGGATTGTCGGCGCGCTGGCGGGATTGATGGTATCCAAAACCGGGTTTATCGACGGACCTTTCGCGGTCGGCATTTTCGCGGACTCCAGCCTGGGTCTGTTTGTCTCTTTTATTCTGAGCCTGGCGCTGTATCTGGCGTTCGGCGCAAGAAAGGAGGCCAGCCGTGACAATAACAGCTGACCTGCTGTCGCCGCGGCGGCCGATCGTGGTTATCGGCGCCGCTTTTGGCGACATGATTCTCCATCTCGATGCGCTGCCGCATAGCGGTAGCGATGTTTCTGCCCGCGATGGCGGACGGCAGATTGGCGGCTGCGCGTTTAATGTCGCCCGCGCGCTCTCGCGCCTTGAACTCCCTTTGATAAACGCGATACCGGTGGGCAATGGCGAGTGGGGGCAGGCCGTTGCACAGAAAATGGCGCTGGAAAACCTACCCGTCCTCTTGCGCCACCCCACCCACGATAACGGCTGGTGTCTGGCACTCGTCGAGGCGAACAAAGAGCGGACGTTTATCACCGTTGAGGGCTGCGAGCAGCACTGGAACAACGAGCTGCTGGCACAAATTCCGCAGCCGAAGGACGCCATAATTTATGTCTCTGGCTACGAGCTGGCCAGCGAAGCGCTGCGCCAGTGGATTCTGGACCTTACGGAAGATAAAACGCTGTTTGTCGATTTTGGCCCGCGTCTGAACGATCTGGATATTCACTTTATCCAGGCGCTGCTGGGCAAAGCTCCTGTGCTCACTCTGAATCGCGATGAACTCAGCGTGCTGTGCGCACGTTTATACGATTTGGATAGCGCGACCCTTGACGCCGCTTCACGGCTCGCCAGCGACTGGCATTTACGGGCGATCTGTCGGTTCGATAAAGATGGCGCGTGGGTGGTTGAACCTGACGCACAACCGCAGCATATTCCTGCCTGCCGCGTGAAGGTCTACGATACGATTGCCGCTGGAGACAGCCACTGCGCCGGTACGATCGCCGGGCTGGCCTGCGGGATGGATCTGCGCCAGGCCGCGCTGCTGGGCAATGAAGTAGCGGCTATTGTCGTCACCCGGCCGGGTGCAGACGGTGCTCCGGGTCGCGAAGAGCTACGTCAGTTCCAGATTCAGCAGCAAAACGGCCGCTAGCCGCTATTTACGCGCTTTCGCCAGCATCGCCCGGATGTTGGCGACGTTCGCCTGACCTTTATGCATACGCTCTTCCGGCGAAATCACTTTGCGCTCCTGCTCCCAAATCAGATCATCCTGCGGCAGCTCCAGCAGGAAACGGCTCGGCTCCGGTCGCACCAGCTCGCCGTACTGACGGCGCTCTTTGCACAAGGTAAAAGTAAGCTCTTTCTGCGCGCGGGTGATACCCACGTAGGCAAGACGGCGTTCTTCATCGACGTTGTCTTCATCAATGCTGCTCTGGTGCGGCAGCAGCCCTTCCTCCATGCCAACCAGGTAGACGTAGGGGAACTCCAGCCCTTTTGAAGCGTGAAGCGTCATCAGCTGAACCTGATCCGTCTCCTCATCCGACTCGCCGCGCTCCATCATGTCTCGTAGCGTAAAACGGGTCACGACCTGGGTGAGCGTCATCGGTTCATCGATATCGCTGCCCTCCAGCATTTCCGTCATCCACGTGAAGAGCGTATTGACGTTTTTCATCCGCATTTCGGCGGCTTTCGGGCTGGGCGAAGTTTCATAGAGCCAGGATTCATAATCCACGCCGCGGATCAGATCGCGGACGGCGGCAATCGGCTCGCGCTCTGAAAGCTGCTGGATCTCCCGCAGCCAGTGGGTGAAGCGGGTCAAAGACTCATAGCCGCGTCCGTTCAGCGTCTGGGTCAGGCCCATATCGAAGCTGGCAGTAAACATGCTTTTATTGCGCCCCATCGCCCATTCGCCCAGCTTTTGCAGCGTCGCCGAACCGATTTCGCGCTTCGGCGTATTGACGATGCGCAGGAAGGCGCTGTCGTCATCAGGGTTAGTCAGCACGCGCAGATAGGCCAGCAGGTCTTTAATTTCCGGACGGGAAAAGAACGACGTGCCGCCGGAAATTTTGTACGGGATGCGATTTTGCATCAGCATCTTTTCGAAAACCCGCGACTGATGGTTGCCGCGATACAGGATCGCGTAATCCTTATAGGCGGTTTTATTAATAAAGTGATGGGCGATCAGTTCGCCAGCCACGCGTTCCGCCTCGTGGTCTTCATTGTTGGCGGAGAGCACCTTCAGCTCTACGCCATAGCCCAGCTCGGAAAACAGGCGCTTTTCGAAGACGTGCGGGTTGTTGGCAATCAGGATGTTGGCCGCCTTCAGAATACGCCCGGAAGAGCGGTAGTTTTGCTCCAGCTTGATCACCTGCAGCGCCGGGAAATCCTGGCTTAGCAGCACCAGGTTCTGCGGCCGCGCGCCGCGCCAGGAGTAGATCGACTGATCGTCATCGCCGACTACGGTAAAGCGCGCCCGCTGCCCCACCAGCAGTTTCACCAGCTCGTACTGGCTGGTGTTGGTGTCCTGGTATTCATCCACCAGCAGATAGCGAATCTTGTTCTGCCAGCGCTCCCGCACCTCTTCGTTGCGCTGCAGCAGCAGGGTCGGCAGCAGGATCAGATCGTCAAAGTCGAGTACGTTACAGGCTTTCATATGCGCGTCGTACAGTCCGTAGCAGTGAGCAAAGATCCGATCCCGCTCCCCTTTCGCGCCGGCGGCGGCCTGGGCAGGGGTTTTCAGATCGTTTTTCCAGTTGGAGATCGTGGAGATCAGCTGCTGAAGCACCACTTTATCGTCTTCGATCAGCCCTTCGGTGAGCTCTTTTAACAGCGCCACCTGGTCGGTATCGTCGAACAGCGAGAAGTTGGATTTCATCCCTAATGCAGCGTATTCGCGTTTGATGATATCCAGCCCCAGCGTGTGGAAGGTGGAAATCATCAGGCCGCGCGCTTCTTTACGCCCCAGCGTTTGCCCGACGCGCTCTTTCATTTCGCGCGCCGCCTTGTTGGTAAAGGTAACCGCCGCGATATGGCGCGCCTGGTAGCCGCAGCCGCGGATCAGGTGGGCGATTTTATTGGTAATAACGCGGGTCTTACCGGAACCGGCACCCGCCAGCACCAGGCACGGTCCGGTAACGAATTCGACGGCTTGTTGTTGGCCAGGATTTAAACGCATGGGTGTATTTTGCTCAATCTTCGAACGGGGTGGGGATTGTAGCAGAAAGAGGGGCGGTGAGAGCAACAGGCTGCCCATTCAGGCAGCCTGGAAATCGGTCAATCAGGATGCGGCAAGCGGAGTATAGCCGTTACGCTGCGCGCTCTTGATCCAGCTGTACGAGCCCATCACCGCGATCGCCGTCAGCAGGACATATTCAAGCGACATGGCGTAAACGCCTTGTACCGCGTAGATAACGACGCTAATCACGTCAATAAGTACCCACAGCAGCCAGTTTTCGACGAACTTACGCGTCATCAGCACCATGGCGGCAATCGACAACACCAGCATGGTGGAATCCCAGAACGGGAAGGCATCGGGCTGGAGGTCGGGCATCGCAACCTGCATACCGAAAGTTTGCAGCAGGGCAATCATGATACGAGTGAGCGTCGCGAACACCGGATCGATAAACAACGTCATCAGCACAATCGCCACCGCGCAGACGCCGCCCAGCGCCAGGGTTTGCTGACGGGAAAGCCAGCGTACCTTGAGCGCGGCCTCCTGCGCCTCGTTTTGCCGGCTCCACGCGTACCAGCCGTAAATGTTGGCTGCGAAAAAAAACACCTGCAGCAGCAGGCTGGCATAGAGCTGAATCTGGAAAAAAATGGCCGCAAACAGCGTGACGTTGATCAGGCCAAACAGATAGTTGATGATTTTTTCCCGGCTGGCGCACCAGATACACAACAGGCCGAATATGGTACCGATGGCTTCAATCCACGATAGCGCATAGCCGCCTTCGCCGAGAGGAATGTTGACCATCACATTGTTAATGCTAAAAAAGTCCATCACAAACCTCCTTGCTGGCTAGCGGAATAAATGGCGCGCAGCGCCAGGGTAATTTGCCGTTCTTCGCCCTGCTGGCACAGCGCTTCCTGCTGGACATAATCATTGATGCTGCTATCCAGACAACCGTTATGGGCAACAACCACGTTGAGTAATGAAGCCGTACGTAGCCCGCGCAGCGCGCCGATAGTCATCAGGGCGGCGCTCTCCATATCCGCCCCCAGAATGCCGCGCGCCGACCACTGCGCATCCAGTTCCGCCTCACGATCGGTATAGAAACTGTCATGGCTGCGCACCAGACCGCACGCGGCCGGGATATTCATCTGCCGCGCCTGCGCCATCAGTTCCCAGGTCAGCTGTGGGTCAGCGCAGGCCGGATAGCCCGCCGGCGCATAGGTTCGGCTGGTACCGTCATCCATCACCGCGGCGTGAGCGATAATCACGTCGCCGAGCGCAAGATTATCCTGCAGTGCCCCGCAGCTGCCGATACGAATCAGAGTGGTTACGCCGATCTGGCGCAGTTCTTCAATGGCGATCGCGGTGGAGGGGCCACCGATTCCGGTGGAGAGTACCAAAATCTCGACGCCCTGATACCAGCCGCGCGCGGCGCGAAACTCCCGGTTCTGACCGAGCGGCTGTGGATTATCAAGAAAATTGGCGATGCGGTCGACCCGCTGCGGGTCGCCCGGCAGCAGCGCGTACCGCGCGCCGGTCATCTCTTTGCTTAACTGGATATGGGGTTGCAGCGACATTCTCCCGCCTCCTTACTCTTGCGGTTATCCGATATCAGCCTCCTGCTTCAGTTTTTCAGGAGCTAACAACACAATGCGTTCACCATCGGTATCAATAATCTGTAGCGCTTTCAGGTCATGCAAAATACGGTTAATACTGCGGGTCGTCGCCGCGAATTCCTGGCTGAGATTTTGCTTATCCAGCAAGATTTCACTGGCGCCATCATTTTGATAACGCAGCCATAACGCCTGACATACCCGCTGATGCAGCGAGTAAAGATTGTCGCTGCTGGCCTTCTTCGACAGCTGGTAATACTGCTGGCTAAAAAAGCGCAGCATCCGCTGGTTAAAATGGTTATCTAACGCCAGCCAGCGGCAGAAATGTTCCTGCGACAGGCTCAGGAGCTGCACATGACCCACCGCCACCACCGAGCAGATGTAATGACGCGACTCAAAGATCTCGAGCTCGCCCAGCATGTCGCCTTTACGGTAACGGGCCTGGCGGTAGCGGCGCCCGTCTTCAGCCTCATAGAAAACGTCCACCTCACCGGCGATAATCAGCGAAAACCGCTGACACACGTCACCCTGCCGGCAGATAAAATCACCGCGCGGGATCTCTTCGAAGCGCCAGCGCCGCATGATCTCCAGAGGACAATATTTCAGTAATTCATAGAGCAGCGGATCGCTCACAATCTCGCTCAGCCCGGAAAGCCAGCTAACTGAAAAGTCAGGTTTTTTCATTGTGCCCATGTTATCTCGCTCCACAACGTTAAGGACAGGACGGCTGTCCCTGGCAGGGGGGAATACGCCGGATAAAAGTGTTGCTCATCTCCCGCTTCCGTCTATCAGGCGAGACATCTGTCCCGCGATGGCGAAGAGTATATGTCCACGACCAAAGCGGATGGTAAAGTAACGGGATATCTTTGAGACGTGAGAACAAAATAATGGCAAAGAGCGCAGCAGCCCTGCACATCCTGGTTAAAGAAGAGAAGCTGGCGCAAGAGATCCTCGCCAAACTGGAACGTGGCGTAAGCTTCGATCATCTGGCAAAGCGCTATTCAAAGTGCCCCTCCGGGCGCAACGGCGGCGATCTCGGAGAGTTTAATCAAGGAGTCATGGTTGGGCCGTTCGATAAGGCAGTCTTCAGCTGCCCGCTGCTCAAACCTTACGGGCCGGTCAAAACCAAGTTTGGCTACCACATCATTAAGGTGCTGTATCGCCGCTAGCCCATGCTACTATTGCGCCCTGATTCATCCCCTATTCAATCAAGGTACGATCATGGCAAAAACGGCAGCAGCACTGCATATCCTGGTTAAAGAAGAGCAGCTGGCACTGGATCTTCTGGAGCAAATTAAAAACGGCGCCGATTTCGGTAAACTGGCGAAGAAGCACTCGATCTGCCCGTCAGGCAAACGCGGCGGCGATTTAGGTGAATTCCGCCAGGGCCAGATGGTGCCGGCGTTTGATAAAGTCGTCTTCTCCTGCCCGGAGCTGGAGCCCACCGGCCCGCTGCACACCCAGTTTGGTTATCACATCATCAAAGTGCTGTACCGGAAATAAACAACAAGGCCTTCTCGCTGAGAAGGCCTTGAATGTTTGCTCCCTCTCCCTGTGGGAGAGGGCTGGGGTGAGGGTATCCCCCCACCACCGTCGTTTTTATTTACCCGGCAACCGCAATGCGTTTCATATCAGTCATGTAACCACGCAGTTTCTTACCAACCTGCTCGATAGCATGGCCGCGAATGGCTTCGTTCACGTCGCGCAGCTGAGCGTTGTCTACCGCGCCTTCGGCAATCGCTTTGCCCAGGTCGCCGGTCTGCAGGGTGGTCATGAACTCTTTCAGCAGCGGTACGCAAGCGTAAGAGAACAGGTAGTTACCGTATTCAGCGGTATCGGAGATAACCACGTTCATTTCGTACAGACGCTTACGAGCGATGGTGTTGGCGATCAGCGGCAGCTCGTGCAGTGATTCGTAGTAAGCAGACTCTTCGATGATGCCGGAATCCACCATGGTTTCAAATGCCAGCTCAACGCCCGCTTTCACCATCGCGATCATCAGAACGCCTTTATCGAAGTACTCCTGCTCGCCGATTTTACCTTCAAACTGCGGTGCGGTTTCGAACGCGGTTTTACCGGTTTCTTCACGCCAGGTCAGCAGTTTCTTATCGTCGTTGGCCCAGTCAGCCATCATGCCGGAGGAGAATTCACCGGAGATGATGTCATCCATATGCTTCTGGAACAGCGGCGCCATGATCGTTTTCAGCTGTTCGGACAGCGCGTAAGCACGCAGCTTAGCCGGGTTAGACAGGCGATCCATCATCAGGGTGATACCGCCCTGCTTCAGCGCTTCGGTGATGGTTTCCCAGCCGAACTGAATCAGTTTTTCAGCGTATGCCGGGTCGGTACCCTCTTCCACCAGCTTATCGAAGCACAGCAGAGAACCGGCCTGCAGCATACCGCAGAGGATGGTCTGCTCGCCCATCAGGTCAGATTTCACTTCCGCAACGAAGGAAGATTCCAGAACGCCCGCACGGTGACCGCCGGTCGCCGCAGCCCAGGCTTTAGCAATCGCCATGCCTTCGCCTTTCGGATCGTTTTCCGGGTGAACCGCGATCAGGGTCGGTACGCCGAAGCCGCGCTTGTACTCTTCACGCACTTCGGTACCCGGGCACTTCGGCGCCACCATCACGACGGTGATATCTTTACGGATCTGCTCGCCAACTTCCACGATGTTGAAGCCATGAGAGTAGCCCAGCGCCGCGCCGTCTTTCATCAGCGGCTGAACGGAACGCACAACGTCAGAGTGCTGTTTGTCCGGAGTCAGGTTGACCACCAGGTCAGCCTGCGGGATCAGCTCTTCGTAGGTACCTACTTTGAAGCCGTTTTCGGTCGCTTTACGCCATGAAGCGCGCTTTTCGGCAATCGCTTCTTTACGCAGCGCGTAGGAGATATCCAGACCGGAGTCGCGCATGTTCAGACCCTGGTTCAGGCCCTGAGCGCCACAGCCGACGATGACCACTTTTTTACCCTGAAGGTAGCTTGCGCCATCGGCGAATTCGTCGCGACCCATAAAGCGACATTTGCCCAGCTGCGCCAGCTGCTGGCGCAGGTTCAGTGTATTAAAGTAGTTAGCCATGGTGATACCTCGTGATGTTGTGCTGTCTTATTGTTCGGTTCGCTTGCCGTGTCTGTGCAAGAGAGAATGAACTTACTATATGACAGGAAATTTATTGCGGAAATTGATATATTCACAACGTCACGTTGCAATTTCTGCAATGTAAAATTGTGGAGTGCCGCCGGTGGACTTACGCGATCTAAAAACCTTCCTGCATCTGGCGGAAAGCCGCCATTTTGGCCGCAGCGCGCGAGCGATGCACGTCAGCCCCTCCACGCTTTCCCGGCAGATTCAGCGCCTGGAAGAAGACCTTGGGCAGCCGCTGTTTGTCCGCGATAACCGCACGGTAACGCTTACCGAAGCGGGAGAAGAGCTCCGCACCTTTGCCCAGCAGACGCTATTGCAGTATCAGCAGCTGCGCCACGCTATCGATCAGCAAGGTCCGTCGCTGTCGGGCGAACTGCATATCTTCTGTTCGGTGACCGCCGCCTACAGTCATCTGCCGCCGATTCTCGATCGTTTCCGCGCCGAACATCCCTCGGTGGAAATAAAGCTCACCACCGGCGATGCCGCCGATGCGATGGAGAAAGTGGTCACGGGTGAGGCCGATCTGGCGATTGCCGGGAAACCCGAGACGCTGCCTGGCGCGGTGGCGTTTTCCATGCTGGAGAATCTGGCGGTGGTGCTGATCGCCCCGGCGCTGCCTTGTCCGGTTCGCAACCAGATCTCGGTGGAGAAACCCGACTGGGCAACGGTACCCTTCATTATGGCCGATCAAGGGCCCGTGCGCCGCCGCATTGAGCTGTGGTTTCGCCGCCATAAAATCAGTAATCCGTCGATTTACGCTACGGTGGGCGGACATGAAGCCATGGTTTCTATGGTGGCGCTGGGCTGCGGCGTAGCGCTGCTGCCGGAAGTGGTACTGGAAAATAGCCCGGAACCAGTACGCAATCGCGTAATGATTCTGGAGCGCAGCGACGAGAAGACCCCTTTTGAACTCGGCGTCTGCGCGCCAAAAAAGCGGCTGCATGAGCCGCTGATTAATGCATTCTGGAATTTGCTGCCTGGCCACTAGTGCCGGATGCCTGAACCGGCCTACAACCCGATCGTAGGCCAGATAAGCGCTGCGCAGCCTAACCTGCGAGGAAGAACCTGAACGCTGGATTATTGCTCTCGTCGTGACAATCGTAGCCCAGCTCATGCAAGCGGGTTTCAAAATCAGGCTCGTGATCGCCCAGTTCGAATGCCGCCAGCACGCGGCCATAATCGGTACCGTGGCTGCGATAATGGAACAGAGAAATGTTCCAGTGGGTGCCAAGGGTATGCAGGAACTTCAGCAGGGCACCGGGGGATTCCGGAAACTCGAAGCTGAACAAACGTTCCTGCAGCGGCTGCGACGGACGCCCGCCCACCATATAGCGCACGTGAAGCTTAGCCATTTCATCGTCAGAGAGATCCACTACGCTGTAGCCGCCCTCGTGCAGCAGGTTGAGGATCTCTTTCCGCTCTTCCAGACCACGGCTCAGGCGCACGCCGACAAAAATGCAGGCATTTTTCGCATCGGCGAAGCGATAGTTAAATTCGGTGACCGAACGGCCGCCCAGCAGCTGGCAGAACTTGAGGAAGCTACCCTTCTCTTCCGGAATGGTGACCGCCAGCAGCGCTTCACGCTGTTCCCCCAGCTCGCAGCGTTCGGAAACGTAGCGCAGGCCGTGGAAGTTGACGTTCGCGCCGGAAAGCACGTGCGCCAGGCGTTCGCCGCGAATATTATGCTGAGCGATATATTTTTTCATCCCCGCCAGCGCCAGCGCCCCGGAAGGTTCAGCCACCGCGCGTACGTCTTCAAACAGGTCTTTCATCGCCGCGCAGATGGCATCGCTATCGACAGTAACGATGTCGTCGAGATACTCCTGACACAGACGGAAAGTCTCATCGCCGATACGTTTAACCGCTACGCCTTCGGCAAAGAGCCCGACGCGGGGTAAATCAACCGGATGACCCGCATCCAGCGCGGCTTTCAGACAGGCAGAATCCTCGGCCTCAACCGCAATGACCTTAATCTGCGGCATCAGCTGTTTGATCAGCACCGCCACGCCCGCCGCAAGACCGCCGCCGCCGACCGGGACAAATACGCGATCGATATGGGCATCCTGCTGCAGCAGCTCCAGCGCCAGCGTACCCTGCCCGGCAATCACCATCGGGTGGTCGAAAGGCGGTACCCAGGTAAAGCCCTGCTGTTGCGCCAGCTCGATAGCTTTGGCCTTGGCTTCATCAAAGTTCGCGCCGTGCAGCAGCACTTCGCCGCCGAAGCCGCGCACCGCATCGACTTTGATATCCGCCGTGGCGGTTGGCATGACGATCAGCGCCTTCACGCCCAGGCGAGAAGCCGAGAAAGCCACGCCCTGCGCATGATTACCCGCCGAAGCGGTAATCACGCCATGCGATTTTTGCTCTTCCGTCAGCCCCGCCATCATCGCGTACGCCCCGCGCAGCTTAAAGCTGTGCACCGGCTGACGATCTTCACGCTTCACCAGCACAACGTTATCGAGGCGCGACGAGAGCTTTTCCATTTTTTGCAGCGGCGTGATCTGCGCGGCTTCATATACCGGCGCGCGCAGTACCGCTCTGAGGTATTCCGCCCCCTCGGGGGCGGCGGACAGGGGTTGCGACTCGGCCATTATTAACCCCCAAGTTTCGATTTATCACGCACCGCGCCTTTGTCGGCGCTGGTTGCCAGGCTGGCGTAGGCGCGAAGGGCAAAGGAAACCTGACGCTCACGATCTTTCGGCGTCCATGCTTTATCACCGCGCGCTTCCTGAGCTTCGCGGCGCGCCGCAATCTCGGCATCGCTCAGCTGCAGCTGAATACCGCGGTTCGGGATATCGATAGCAATCATGTCGCCATCTTCAATGATCGCGATATTGCCACCGCTGGCGGCTTCCGGAGAAACGTGGCCAATGGAAAGACCCGAGGTACCGCCGGAGAAGCGTCCATCGGTAATCAGCGCGCAGGCTTTACCCAGACCCATTGATTTCAGGAAGGTCGTCGGGTAGAGCATTTCCTGCATCCCCGGACCGCCTTTCGGCCCTTCGTAGCGAATAACCACCACGTCACCGGCGATAACCTTGCCGCCGAGGATTGCATCCACAGCCGCGTCCTGGCTTTCGTATACCTTAGCCGGGCCGGTAAATTTGAGGATGCTGTCGTCAACGCCGGCGGTTTTCACGATGCAGCCATTCTCGGCAAAGTTGCCGTACAGAACCGCCAGACCGCCGTCCTTGCTGTAAGCATGTTCCAGCGAGCGGATACAGCCTTCTGCGCGATCGTCATCCAGGGTATCCCAGCGGCAGTTCTGAGAGAAAGCCTGCGTTGTGCGGATACCCGCAGGGCCAGCGCGGAACATTTTTTTGACCGCTTCGTCCTGCGTGACGGTGATATCGTACTGCTCCAGCGTCTGCGGCAGGGACAAACCAAGCACGTTTTTCACGTCGCGGTTCAGCAGCCCGGCGCGATCCAGTTCGCCTAAAATGCCCAATACGCCGCCCGCGCGATGAACATCTTCCATATGATATTTCTGCGTACTTGGCGCGACCTTACACAGCTGCGGCACTTTACGGGAAAGTTTATCGATATCGCTCATGGTGAAGTCGATTTCCGCTTCCTGCGCCGCCGCCAGCAGATGCAGTACGGTATTGGTGGAGCCGCCCATGGCGATATCCAGCGTCATGGCGTTTTCAAACGCCGCCTTATTGGCGATATTACGCGGCAGCGCAGAGGCGTCGTCCTGCTCGTAGTAACGTTTAGTCAGCTCAACGATACGCGAGCCCGCATTGAGGAACAGCTGCTTGCGATCGGCGTGAGTCGCCAGCAACGAGCCGTTACCCGGCTGCGACAGGCCCAGCGCTTCGGTCAGGCAGTTCATGGAGTTCGCGGTGAACATTCCTGAACAAGAGCCGCAGGTCGGGCAGGCGGAACGTTCAACCTGATCGCTCTGATCGTCGGAGACTTTCGGGTCAGCGCCCTGAATCATCGCATCGACCAGATCGAGTTTAATGATTTGATCGGACAGCTTGGTTTTCCCGGCTTCCATTGGGCCGCCGGAAACAAAAATTACCGGAATATTCAGGCGCAGAGACGCCATTAACATCCCCGGAGTGATTTTGTCGCAGTTGGAGATACAGACCATCGCATCAGCGCAGTGGGCATTAACCATGTACTCCACCGAGTCGGCGATCAGTTCGCGGGATGGCAGTGAATAAAGCATACCCCCGTGGCCCATGGCGATACCATCATCCACCGCAATGGTGTTGAATTCTTTGGCGACGCCGCCAGCGGCTTCGATTTGCTCAGCAACCAGTTTGCCGAGATCGCGCAGGTGAACGTGGCCCGGCACGAACTGGGTGAAAGAATTCACCACGGCGATAATCGGCTTACCAAAATCATCGTCGGTCATTCCAGTGGCGCGCCACAGCGCGCGGGCACCCGCCATATTACGGCCGTGAGTGGTTGTGGCGGAACGGTACTTAGGCATGCTTTAGTTACTCCCAGTTTCGGTGAAATGGGGCGTTGCGTGTCGCCCCATTTTTTATGCTTATTGATTAACCTGATCCAACCAGCCCCATTTATCCTCGGTTTCACCGGTGAAGAGGCCAAAGAATGCTTGCTGAATGCGCTTGGTGATCGGGCCGCAGCGGCCTTCGCCCACCTGAATACCATCAACGCTGCGTACTGGGGTGATCTCTGCGGCAGTCCCGGACATAAAGACTTCGTCAGCCAGGTACAGGGACTCGCGGGACAATACCTGCTCGCGGACTTCCAGGCCCAGGTCTTTCGCCAGCTTGATGATAGCGTCGCGGGTAATGCCCGGCAGCGCGGAAGAGGTGAACGGCGGAGTAAACAACACGCCGTCTTTAACTTCAAACAGGTTTTCACCGGCGCCTTCAGAGATGTAGCCGTTCACGTCCAGCGCGATACCTTCCTGATAGCCATGGCGACGCGCTTCGCTGCCGACCAGCAGCGAAGAGAGATAGTTACCGCCGGCTTTGGCCGCGGTCGGAATGGTGTTTGGCGCCGCGCGATTCCAGGAAGAAACCATCGCATCGATCCCCTGATCCAGCGCTTCGGCACCCAGGTAGGCGCCCCACGGGAACGCCGCGATGATCACGTCAGTGTTATAGCCCGGAGGCGGGTTAACGCCCATGCCAACGTCGCCGACAAAGACTAACGGACGGATATAGGCGCTGGTCAGGCTGTTTTTACGAATAACTTCGCGACAGGCTTCCATCAGCTCATCGACGCTCTGAGAAACCGGGAAACGATAGATTTTGGCTGAGTCATGCAGACGCTGCATATGTTCACGGTGACGGAACACCACCGGTCCCTTGTGAGAGTCGTAGCAACGGATGCCTTCAAATACGGACGTCCCGTAGTGCAGCGCATGGGACATCACGTGAACCTTCGCCTCGCCCCACGGAACCATCTCGCCATTGAACCAAATGTAGTCAGCTTTTTTCGTCGTCATTATTCTTCCTTTGCGCTCAGGCGCGAATTTGTTGTGATGTAGGTTGCTGGATCTCGACGCAGGCGACGTCCACCAGTTTGCTTAATTGACTAAACAGTAATTCGACGGGCCGCTGGCTGGCAACGGTCAGTTCGATATTAATATTCCGGGCATCGGCGGCGGTTTCCATATTCATCGCGCAAATCTGGAACCCGCGATGGCGCACGACGCGCAGCACGCGTTCTAAGGTTTCAGGGTTAAAGCGAGCCTGCAAGGCGACCTGATGTTGCATCATGATAATTTCTCCAGCATTTCTGCATTACTGGCACCGGGCGGCACCAACGGCCAGACGTTCTCAAGTTCATCGATTGAGACATGAAGCAGGTAAGGCCCCTGGCTCGAAAGCATGGTGTCGAGTGCCGCTTCAACCTGGTCTTTACGGGTGATGTGTTGACCAGGGATGCCGAAGGCGCTGGCCAGAGTAAGAAAATCGGGGTTATCGGTAAGAGTGGTTTCGCTATAACGTTCCTGAAAAAACAGCTGCTGCCATTGTCGAACCATTCCTAAACGCTGGTTGTCCAGTAAGACTATCTTCAGCGGCAGCTGCTTGCGTTTTACGGTGCCCAGCTCCTGCACGTTCATCATGAAGGAGCCGTCACCGGAGATACAGATAACCGTATCATCGGGGCGGGCCACCTGCGCGCCTACTGCTGCCGGCAGGCCAAAGCCCATTGTCCCTAATCCGCTGGAAGTGATGAAATTCTCCGGACGCGTATAGGTCATATGCTGCGCTGACCACATCTGATGCTGGCCCACATCGGTGGTCACGACGCAATCTGCTGGTTTGCGCTCGGAAAGCTGCTTCAGCAGCAGCGGAGCATAGATGGCCTCGCCCGGATGATCGTAGCGCCAGGCGTGCTCGGCGCGCAGCTGCGCATTACGTTGACGCCAGGCATCAATAGACAGCGGCTGCTGCAGCGCGGGCAGCATTACATTCAAATCGCCGGTCAGGCCGATATGCGCCTGACGGAGCTTGTTCAGTTCAGCCGGATCGATATCCATATGGATAACTTTGGCGTGCGGGGCAAACGTATTCAGCTTGCCGGTGACGCGATCGTCAAAGCGGGCGCCTACCGCGATCAGTAGGTCACATTCCTGTACCGCCAGGTTGGCCGCCTTGGTGCCGTGCATCCCCAGCATCCCCAGATAGTAGGGATAATCCGCCGCCACCACCCCCAGTCCTTTCAGGGTGGCGGTCGCTGGCATTTGCGTGACGGTAAGAAATTCGCGCAGCGCCGGAACCGCCTGCGCCATCCCCACGCCGCCGCCAACGTATAACATCGGCTTCTGCGACTGAGTCAGCATCTGCAAAGCGTATTCGATATCCGCATATGGAAAATCAACGTCGTCGGCTACCATGGAAAAATGCGGATCGAGATCGCCCTGAGCCAGCTGGATGTCTTTTGGGATATCGACCAGCACGGGACCGGGGCGCCCGGAGTTTGCTACGTGGAAAGCTTCGGCAATGATGCGCGGCAGTTCTTCCAGCGACTGCACCAGGAAACTGTGCTTGGTGCAAGCCAGCGATAAACCGAGAACATCAACTTCCTGGAATGCGTCGGTGCCAATGAACGGGGCGGCAACCTGGCCGGTGATAGCAACAACGGGAACGGAATCAAGCAGCGCGTCGGCGAGGCCGGTGATCAGGTTGGTTGCGCCAGGCCCCGAAGTGGCGATACACACCCCGGTTTTGCCGGTAGCCCTGGCATAGCCGATAGCCGCCATAGCCGCGCCCTGTTCATGCCGGCACAATAGGTGTTCCACGCCGCCGTCATACAATGCATCGTAAACCGGCATAATTGCTCCACCCGGATAGCCAAAAACGGTATCGACTCCCTGTGCTCGCAAAGCATGTACTACCCACCGCGCCCCATTCATAGTTACTTCCCCGTCGTAGATCGAGAGAAACAGAATTTTATGCTACCAGCCATCGTCTGCTCCTCTTTTCTGTTTTTAAGTTATAAAAAAACCCCCGGACCTTTCGGTGCGGGGGTCTTAGTTCGTTAAGGCTTGTTTTTTAAGCCTTTCCTCGTCCAAGTGCAGCCCCGCACGGTGGGATAATAATCACCACCACGCTAATCACGACCAGGCTAATCACTCGTAGAAGGGCTGTCATTTTATGTTCTTTCTGGCTTCATGTTCGAAGGAATACCTAAAGAGGTACCACAGACATCACGTTAAACACAAGATTTTTTTATGACCGCATTTCTTACCTTGCTAACCATTTACGAAAAAACAATTGTTTTTAATAGAAAAAATATGAAATGAAAATATTTCAATTTGTGGCGTACTCCACAGCACTTTTTCTGTTCCTGACTGACAACCGTGTTTTGCGAGCCAGTATCCAAAGCGAGTGCAAAGTGGCAATGGGCCAAAAATTGGCTGGAAGCAAGCATGTAAAATTTAATATTGCCGAATTACTCGATAACAGATCCCCGACATAATCCTGGCTCTCAGGAGGTTTTATGTCACTCGCCATTGTTTACACCCGCGCCGCTCTCGGGATCGGCGCACCGCTTATCACGGTTGAAGTTCATATCAGCAACGGACTCCCTGGCCTGACCATGGTAGGGCTGCCGGAAACAACGGTGAGAGAAGCGCGTGACCGGGTACGTAGTGCGATTATCAACAGCGGCTACGCTTATCCGGCGAAAAAAATCACCATTAATCTGGCTCCGGCCGATCTGCCAAAAGAAGGTGGAAGATATGATTTACCTATCGCTCTCGCGCTTCTGGTGGCCTCAGAGCAGCTAAATGCTACCAGGCTAAATCAATATGAGTTTGTCGGCGAGCTGGCGCTTACAGGCGCTCTGCGTGGCGTTCCTGGTGCCATATCCAGCGCCATGGAGGCAATAAAAGCGGGTCGGAAGATTGTTATCTCTAATGAGAATTCTCCGGAGGTAGGATTAATCGGCGGCAGTGACTGCCTTATCGCCACCGATCTCCAGGAAGTCTGCGCTTTTCTCGAAGGTCGCAATCCCCTCACTCATCCACTCTCAGAAGGAGAGTATTCGGATGATACACCGGTTGACCTGCGTGATGTTATTGGCCAGCAGCAGGGGAAACGCGCGCTGGAAATTATCGCCGCAGGTGGCCACAACCTGCTGATGATAGGCCCGCCCGGCACCGGTAAAACGATGCTCGCCAGTCGATTACCGGGACTGCTACCGCCGTTGAGTAACCAGGAGGCGCTGGAAAGCGCGGCAATACATAGCCTGGTCGATTCCACGCGTGCGACGAAAAATTGGCGTCGCAGGCCCTTTCGCGCCCCGCATCATAGCGCCTCCCTGGCGGCCATGGTGGGTGGCGGCTCAATTCCGGCACCAGGAGAGATCTCGCTGGCCCATAATGGCGTCCTGTTTCTGGATGAGCTGCCTGAATTCGAACGCAGGGTACTGGATGCGTTACGAGAACCGATTGAGTCAGGGGTTATCCATATCTCTCGCACGCGCGCCAAAATTGATTATCCGGCCCGTTTCCAGCTTATTGCAGCGATGAACCCCAGCCCGACAGGGCACTATCAGGGCCAGCATAATCGCGCCTCGCCACAACAGACGCTACGCTACCTGGGCCGTTTATCCGGCCCGTTTCTCGACCGGTTCGATCTCTCTCTGGAGATCCCACTTCCGCCGCCGGGAGTACTCAGTCAGGGAACACACGAGGAGGAAAGTAGCGCCAGCGTGCGTCAACGTGTTCTGGCCGCACGCGAAAGACAGCTATCACGACAGAAAAAACTTAATGCGCATCTGGGAAATGATGAGATGAAAATCTGCTGCCGGCTTCATCAAGATGACGCTATCTGGCTGGAGCAGACGCTAACTCAGCTTGGACTTTCAATCCGCGCCTGGCAACGCCTGCTTAAAGTTTCCCGGACTATTGCGGATATTGAAGCCGTCGATTGCATCGAACGTCATCATCTGCAGGAGGCTCTCGGCTATAGGGCAATAGACAGAATGTTGAGCCATCTACAAAAAATGATGGCGTAAAAAAAGGGCTTACGCCCTTTTTCTTAATCATCGCTTTCTGTGTAATCTTCCGTACCTTCCACCTGCGGCTTGCCGCCGGACAGAGTATGGAAACGCTTCGGACGCTTAATGCGCGCCATGTACTTAATCCAGACGCGTTCTGCTTCCGTTGCGGGCTCACGTTCACCACGGCATACCGAAACAAACTGTTTTTCATCGTCGGTGACAGGCTCGCGTTTACCTAGTTCGAGTTCATTAAAGGCATAACCATGACGTTCCAGCAGTTGCGCCTCTTTGATGGTGAAATCTCCATGACGGGAAAACCCGCGCGGATAATTTTTATTGTCGAAAAAACGATTAGTTGTCGTAAAGCTTTCCGCCATCCTACACGCTCCTGATTCTTTGGCCGAGCTAATTATGGCGCGGAGTATTAGTTACGCTTGACAGAGCGTCAAACAAAACATTTAAATCATCACGACAAATAATTTTGCGGAGAAGAGTGTGGATACGGAATTGCTGAAGACTTTCCTTGAGGTGAGCAGAACTCGCCACTTTGGCCGAGCCGCAGAGGCGCTTTATCTGACGCAGTCAGCAGTTAGCTTTCGTATTCGTCAGCTGGAGAACCAGCTGGGGGTGAACCTTTTTACCCGTCATCGTAATAATATCCGTCTGACTTCAGCCGGAGAGAAACTGCTGCCCTACGCCGAAACCCTGATGAATACCTGGCAAGCTGCGCGCAAGGAGGTCGCGAATGCTTCCCGACATAATGAATTTTCGATCGGTGCCAGCGCTTCTCTCTGGGAATGTCTGCTTAACGGATGGCTGGGCAAGCTCTATACGGAGCCCTATAACCTCCAGTTTGAGGCGCGGATTGCGCAGCGCCAATCGCTGGTCAAACAGCTGCATGAACGCCAGCTTGATCTCTTGATCACGACAGAATCGCCGAAGATGGATGAACTAAGCAGCCAGTTACTGGGTAATTTTACATTAGCGCTTTATTGTTCATCACCGGCTAAGTACACGAATGAATTGAATTATTTACGCCTGGAATGGGGGCCGGATTTTCAACAAAATGAAGCCGGATTGATCGGAAATGATGATATTCCTCTGCTGACCACCAGTTCTGCCGAATTAGCGTACCAGCAACTCAGCGCCCTTAAGGGCTGTACATGGTTGCCCGTGCTCTGGGCGCAGGAGAAAAATAACCTGCATACGGTGACCGACAGTGCGACGCTTTCAAGACCCCTCTATGCAATTTGGCTACAAAACAGCGACAAACAAGCGCAGATTCGTGAGATCCTGAAGCACAATATATTGGGATAGACGCACTCCTCCAGGGACGGAGGAGGATCGGCGGGAAATTTAAAGCAAAAAAAATCCTTTGCCTGAGCAAAGGATTATTATATGGCAGGGGCGGAGAGACTCGAACTCGCGACACCCGGTTTTGGAGACCGGTGCTCTACCAACTGAGCTACGCCCCTAAATTTTCTTATCATTAAGCCTGCTTTATCAGCAGGCTTAATTTTTTTAATAAGTGGCGGAACGGACGGGACTCGAACCCGCGACCCCCTGCGTGACAGGCAGGTATTCTAACCGACTGAACTACCGCTCCACCGAATACTTCTGTAACCACCGGATTAATGCACCGGCTTACTACTTAATTTGATGCCTGGCAGTTCCCTA
>NZ_FZTC01000050.1 GCF_900200035.1 Klebsiella grimontii | reverse complement strand
TCTGCAGTATCAGGGTAAAAACGGCAGCGTAAGCGGTGAAGGTACTTCCCCGACCAACAACGGTCGTGGCGCTCTGAAACAGAACGGTGACGGCTACGGCACCTCTCTGACCTATGATATCTACGACGGTATCAGCGCTGGTTTCGCGTATTCTCACTCTAAACGTAATGGCGATCAGAATAACCTGTCCAAAGGTCGTGGTGACAATGCTGAAACCTACACCGGTGGCCTGAAATATGACGCCAACAACATCTACCTGGCGACTCAGTACACCCAGACCTATAATGCTACTCGTTTCAGCGGTAGCGGTGATTCTGACTCCATCAGCGGTTTTGCTAACAAAGCGCAGAACTTCGAAGTGGTTGCTCAGTACCAGTTCGACTTCGGTCTGCGTCCGTCCGTGGCTTACCTGCAGTCCAAAGGTAAAGACATCGAAGGTTTCGGCGATCAGGATCTGCTGAAATATGTTGATGTAGGCGCGACCTACTACTTCAACAAAAACATG
>NZ_FZTC01000011.1 GCF_900200035.1 Klebsiella grimontii | reverse complement strand
CAGGCGCTGTAAGCGGCGTAATGATGAAGCAGACGCTGAAATACTGTCAGGGCTCCTCGATATCATCAGCGATATGCCCAGTTACGGCTATCGCCGTGTGTGGGGCATCCTGCGTAAGCAACGTCGCACAGAGGGGCTGACACCCGTGAACGCCAAACGGCTTTACAGGATAATGAGCGAGCATAATCTGTTGTTATTGCATGACAAACCAGAGCGGCCAAAGCGTGAACATAAGGGCAAAATAGCGGTGGCAGAAAGCGATATGCGCTGGTGTTCAGATGGCTTCGAGTTCGGCTGTGACAACGGAGAAAAACTGCGGGTTACGTTCGCGCTGGACTGTTGCGACAGAGAGGCCATAGACTGGGCTGCAAGCACCGGAGGCTACGACAGTTCGACGGTGCAGGATGTGATGCTGAGGTCGGTGGAAAAGCGCTTCGGCGACAGGCTGCCGGAAACACCAGTGCAGTGGCTGACGGACAACGGTTCAGCATATACCGCGCATGAAACGCGGAGGTTCGCCAAAGAGCTGAATCTGGAGCCGTGTACAACAGCGGTGAGCAGCCCGCAGAGCAATGGCATGGCCGAACGGTTCGTGAAGACGATGAAGGAAGACTATATCGCGTTCATGCCGAAACCGGATGTGAGAACAGCCCTGCGAAACCTTGCAGCGGCGTTCACGCATTACAATGAAAACCACCCGCACAGTGCGCTGGGATATCACTCTCCGAGAGAATACCGGCGGCAACGTGCATCGTTAACCTAAGATACAAAAGCTGTCCGGAGATGGTGGGTCAAGATCA
>NZ_FZTC01000053.1 GCF_900200035.1 Klebsiella grimontii | reverse complement strand
GGCGGCGGTGGTCTGCGGGTTAGTAATAACATCCACTTTTTTATCGGCGGCAGCGTCGATTTTCGCCTGGCGCTCGGCGAGGGCTTTATCGACGGCCTTCGCCACAATGGCGTCGATCTGTTCCTGCGTAAATTCTTGCGCGAATACGGAAATTGGGCACAGCGCGGCGACGACCGCCATTGCTAATGGCAGCATTTTTACAGTTTTCATAATTATCTCGCTTTTAATAATTCATATATTCAGATAATAGCCATCCCGCCAGGATAAGCTGGTGTATTTATTCCGGATACAGTTGTTAAATATTGATATAAATTAACGCTGGTATAAATGAATTAACTCTTCCGAAAATTCACGGGCGAGCAGTGAGTTCATTAAGTGATCCTGAGCATGGACCATAATTAACGTCATCGGCTGGCGCGCTTCGCCGGCATCCTGCTCGATAAGCCGGGTCTGCATCTGATGCGCCCGACGGGCGTAACCATCGGCTTCATTCAGTAGTAAGCGCGCTTCATCTATATTACCGTTACGGGCGCAATGGAGTGCTTCAAAACACAATGAGCGTGACTGTCCCGCGTTAACGATAATTTCCATTACCGCATCTTCTAATTCAATCATGATAGATCCTGAGGTCATTAACTTTATTATTTAAATAATGCAGCAAAATCCCTTTTCCGCATTATTTATGCCGTCATCTAAAAGATAATATTAAATATATTGCTTCATTATTGGCTGACCGTTTCGGCAACCGGAACCGCGGCTTTTGCTTTTTCAACTTCAGTTTTCATTAAGGAACGTTCATAGGCGCGCAGGAATGGCAGATAGATTAGCGCCGACATCACCATACAAATCAGGCACATGACCACCGGGCTTAACGTCCAGTTTGCGGCCCACGATGCGCCGATAGGCGCCGGCGTTGTCCACGGCGTCAGCGAAACCACCTGGCTGAGCCAGCCGAGACGCGTCGCGCCATAAGCCAGAACGGCGTTGATCATCGGGACAAAGACGAACGGGATAAACATCATCGGGTTCATGATAATCGGCGCGCCGAACAGGATCGGTTCGTTGATATTAAAGAAGCTTGGCACAATGCCCATTTTACCGATGGTACGCAGATGGGTTACGCGGCTACGCAGCAGCAGGAACGCCAGCGGAAGCGTGGAACCGACGCCGCCTATCAGCAGATAGTGATCCCAGAAACCTTGCAGATAGACATGCGGCAGTGCCGCACCGGCCGCCAGCGCGGCCTGGTTTGCCGACAGGTTGGCCATCCAGAAGGGGTTCATAATGCCGGTCACGATCAGCGAACCGTGGATCCCGGCGAACCAGAAAATCTGGCACATCAGGACGGAAAGCAGAATCGCCGGCAGGGAGTCAGAGGCGGAAACCAGGGGCTCCAGCAGGTGCATAATCGCCTGCGGCAGGATCATACCGGTCTGCGCTTCGATAAACAGATTCAGCGGATGCAGGGTCGCGATCACCACCAGTACCGGGATAAGAATTTCAAACGAGCGGGCAACGCCGGTCGGCACCTCTTTTGGCAGGCGAATCGTAATATTGTTCTGCTTTAACCAGGCGTAAACGCGGGTGGAGTAGATGGCGGTGATCAAGGCGGTAAAAATGCCCTGACCGGAGAGGTACTGGGTGGAGATTTTGCCATCGGCGTACGGCGCGGCAACCAGTAAGAAGGCCATGAACGCCAGCAGACCGGACATCACCGGGTCGAGTTGGAACTGACGTCCCAGGCTGGCGCCGATTCCCACCGAAATAAAAAACGTCATTACGCCCATGCTGAGGTTAAACGGCAGCATCAGCTGTTCACGGTACTGCTGGGAGAAATCCAGCCAGCCGCGGGCGAAACCATTCGTGGTATCCGGGGAGAAAGGTGGAAAGATAAATACCAGCATGAATGAGCCGATGATCATAAACGGCAATGCGGCAGTGAAGCCATCGCGAATCGCGATAACGTATTTCTGCTGCCCAAGGCGTCCTGCCAGCGGGGTAATTGATTGCTCGATCACGGCAATCATGGACTGATACAGAGAACTCATTTGCACACCTCTTAATGCGCTGCAATCAGCGACAGGGCATAATCCAGGACGTTATCTCCCCGCTGCATTCCGTAATCCATGGTGTTAATCGGCTGGACCGGAATATTCAGGGGAGCGGCTTTCTCAGATAAGTTTTTCAGCATGTATTTCACCTGTGGCCCAAGAAGCACCACCTGGTATTGCGGAAACTGCATGTCAAATTCGGAAACTCCATAGGCGTCAATCTGCACCGGCAGATTACGTTCCTTCGCGGCATCAACCATCTTTCTGACCAGCAGGCTGGTGGACATTCCGGCAGAGCAGCACAGCATAATCTTGTACATCGACGTTCGTCCTCAAAATGTAAAAAGTTATTGCGTGGATGATTTGATATCAGACGGAAACCGGTTTCCATTTATAAAAAACAGAACTGTGATAACCATCAAGATCTGTCAGTCAAAGGGGCTGTTAATTAGATTTGGCTCACAAATTTTCCTGGTTTTTGCTGCGATTTTCCATGAAATGGAAAATCGGTTTCCAAATAAAAAGGGAAACGGATATACTGCCGCTGGTTATTATTGAAGCGATTCAGGTTTAAGGATTTACAGGGATCGGATTGACCCTGTCAGGGGAAAATAATGTCTACAATCAACGATGTATCACGGTTAGCTGGGGTGTCGAAAGCCACAGTCTCTCGGGTGTTGAGCGGTTCGCGCGGCGTAAAGGAAGCCAGCCGACAGGCGGTACTGCAGGCGGCGGAAGAGCTTAACTACCGGCCGAATATGATAGCGCAATCTTTGCTGAGTCAGACTACCGGCTGCATCGGCGTCATTTGCGCCCAGGACAACATTAATCAAACCACCAGCTATCTCTACGCGCTGGAGAAACAGCTTAGCCAGCACCAGAAGCATCTGCTGCTGCGTTTTGCCAACAGCCGCAGCAGAGTGCTGCATTCGCTGGATGAGTTGACCTGCGGCCTTTGCGATAATGTATTAATCATCGGCGCACGGTTTCCGCTCAATATCGACCGGCCCGACGTAGTACTGATTGACTGCCTGGAAAGCGACGGAACGAATAGCATTCAGTTTGACCATGCCTTCGCGGCGGAAACGGCCTGCAACTATCTGATAAGCCAGGGGCGGCGCCAGATTGCGCTGATCCATCCCCAGGCCAGCGGCTTTGCTGACCAGGTTTTGCTGGGCTATAAGCACGCGCTGGAAAAGAATTTTCTGCCGTTCAATCGCAACCTGGTTTTTCTCGACAGCCATTCGCCGTCCGTGGCGGTGCAGGAGCTGGTAAACAACACAACCACCCTGAATTTTAATGCGTTATTGGTGGCCAACGAGCAGCAGGCGCAGCTGGTGGTGCCGCAGCTTCAGGCGTTTAATCGCTCGGTGCCGGAAAAAGTTATGGTGTTCAGCCTTGCGGGCTCGTTACAGCTGCCCGGTATTCCGACCATTCCGGCGATAGAATATTCAATGGACGCGATGGCCAGCCAGATCGTCAACTGGCTGACCGAGAAGACGCAAATACTCGGCAGCAGCCCGCTGCGCGGGGATTTGATCATTCCGAACCGTTGATGGCGACCCTGCAACCGGCGCTAGGGCATGGGGCAAGCTATGGCGCTAATGGCCTTCTGGTAAGCGGCGCTGTTGTTTTTATCCAGCGCCCGCGTCGCGCTTTGTACGGCAGTCTTATTTTCCGCTGATTCCAGTACGCGGTTAGCAAACTGCGTATCGTCCAGCGCGCTGCTGTTAGGGCAGTTTTTCCTCACATCCTTCACTATCTGCTGCTTTTGCTGTTCAAACTTCAGCCCGGAGAGCGGTGCGGCTGTCGCCACGCTGGGGAGCACCAGACAGACGGCCAGCGAAAGCGCAATTTTCATTCTCTTCATCACGGATATCCTTATTTTTATTAAAGCGTTCCTCTAACTATAGACGCATTCCTGAATCAACATTTTGCGTGTTGCTTTCCGCAGGAATGTATCTGTTTCAGTCGCTGAAATTTATCTTCCGTAGCGGCAAGCAAAGCCGTTGATGCGCAGATGCCCGGCGTCGCGGTGATGGATATATTCCAGCTATCGCGTTTCAGGGATGGCGGACCATGACGAAAAAAGGAACGACCTCGACGCCGCACGATGCGGTTTTTAAACAGTTTTTATCGCATCCCGAGTGCGCAAGGGATTTTATCGAGATTCATCTTCCCGCTTCGCTGCGCCAGCTGTGCGACCTGCAAACGCTTAAGCTGGAGTCCGGCAGCTTCATTGAGGCCGATTTGCGCGCCAGCTACTCCGACGTACTGTGGTCGCTGAAAACCAGCGACGGTGACGGCTATATCTACGTGGTGATTGAACATCAGAGCACGCCGGATGCGCACATGGCATTCAGGCTGATGCGCTACGCGCTGACGGCGATGCAGCGTCATCTGGACGCCGGGCACAAAACGCTGCCGCTGGTGGTGCCGATGCTGTTCTATCACGGCGCGAAAAGCCCCTATCCTTTCTCGCTGTGCTGGCTGGAAGAGTTTGCCGATACGGAGGCCGCGCGGCGGATCTATGCCGCCGCTTTCCCGCTGGTGGATATTACGGTGGTGCCGGATGACGACATTATGCAGCACCGGCGTGTGGCGTTGCTGGAGCTGATTCAAAAGCATATTCGCCAGCGCGATTTAGTTGGCCTGGTGGAGCGATTAGCCGAGCTGTTGGTTAAAGGTTGCGCTAATGACAGCCAGTTGAAAGCGCTGTTTAATTACATGCTGCAGTGCGGCGATGCGCCTCATTTTGGTGAATTTCTTCACGAGGTCGAGCGGCGCGTTCCTCAACATAAGGAGGTACTCATGACGATTGCGGAAAGGCTACGGCAGGAAGGGAGACAAGAAGGCAAGTTGGAGGGCAAGTTAGAAGGTAAACAAGAGGGTAGAGAAGAAGAAGCGTTGCGTATTGCCCGTTCACTTCTGGAGCAGGGGTTTGAGCGCGAGCTGGTACGGATGACTATTGGGCTCTCGGATGACGATCTGAATGCATTCCAGGATGCATCCCTCAAGATGGGGGAAAATTAATGACGATTGTAGAGAGGCTACCGCTGGAAGAGATACCACAGGAGTTACAACAAGAGTATTTACTGGAATACCTGTTGGAATTTTACCTGGGGTTTTATGAAGGATTTCAGGAAGGGAAACGAGAAGAGGCGTTGCGTATTGCTCGTTCATGTCTGGAACAGGGATTTGAGCGCGAGCTGGTGCAGGTGGTTTGTGAGCTGTCGGATGACGACCTGAAGATGCTGCAAACGCAGGTCGCAGCATCTCCTGCCCGATAATCGTCAGGCCGTTTTAACCCGCCGCCGCGAATCCAGGGCGATCAGCACCACCGACGAGAGGATCAGCAGCGTGCCCAGCCAGTCCGGGAGGGTAAAGGTGATGCCGAGCAGCAGCAGAGAGAGCAGAGCGCTACTCAACGGCTCCGCGCAGCTGAGGATCCCCGCCTTCGCGCCGCCAATCTTCTGCGCGCCGTTCAGGTAGAGGCTAAAGGTCAGCGAGGTGCCGATTACCACCAGGTAGAAAAAGGCCAGCAGCAGGCCGCCGGTCACCACAAAATGGTTGCCCTGTCCGGCATAGAACGGCAGCAGCATCGCGCCGCCGAGCAGCATGCTCCAGCCGACAATCGGCAGCGTGCCGTAGCGGGCAATCAGCGTCGAAGGGTAAGTCGTATAAAAAGCAGCGGCAAACGCCGAAGCAATCCCCCAGAACAGCGCCGTGGGGGAAATCGACAGCGTCGTCGGGTTACCGTGGGTGACCAGCAGGAAAGTGCCCGCCAGAGAGGTGGCGATGGCCGCGAGCACCAGCGGGCTGGGGCGCGTTTTGCGGGCGATGGCAAACCAGGCGACGATAATCGTCGGCGACAGGAACTGCAGCACCGTCGCGGTGGCGGCGTTGGATTGCTCGATAGTCATCAGGAAGGTGTATTGCACGGTGAGCGCGCCGAACAGCGAAAAGATCAGCAGACTGACGGCGTCTTTGCGGTTTAGCAGGACGCGGAAAATCTTATCGCCGTGAAAGAACGAGAGCATCAGAAGGATCAGGCCGGCGAACAACAGGCGCGTCATGGTCAGAAACGGCGATGACATCTGGCTTTGCTGCATAATATATTGCGCGCAGACGCCGGAACTGCCCCACAGCACAGCGGCGATCAGTACGTTCAGCATCCCTTTTTTGCTGGAGCCCATCTTTCCCTCAGGTGAAAATAGTGCGAAAGCAGCATCATAGCATGAGCACGCGCGGGAAGCGGGGCAGGAAATGGTAGCCGGATCCTTTATCAGATGTACCCTCGCCGACGTTGCCCGGTGGCGGCTGGCGCCTGACCGGGCCGACAGAAACGCGACGCCACGCGCAAAAAATATTCAGCATGGGGCGTCAGTACCTCCCGCCATGCGGCGGATAAACTCACGTTCACCGCCGTGCGTCAGATGCGCGCTCTAGCTCAAATCAACGTTTTTACTGCCGAACAGCCAGGTCAGGGCGAAGCCGCACAGATAAGAGACCGCCAGCCCGGCGGCATACACCGCCATTCCGGCGTAGATCCCGCTTTTGGAGGTCATCAGCGGCAGCGCCACCAGCCCGGACGGGCCAAATACCGTATTCAGGCCGACCGGTAGCCCCATCCAGGCGACAAGCCCGAGGAAGAAACCGCCGCAGGCGCCGCCGAGGCAGGCGGTGATAAACGGCTTCATGCGCGGCAGCGTCACGCCATAAATCAGCGGTTCGCCGATGCCGAGGAAGCCGGGAATAATCGCCCCTTTAATTTGCGTACGCAGCAGAGAGCCGTGCTTCGCCCGCCAGAACAGCGCCAGCGCCGCGCCGACCTGTCCGGCCCCGGCCATCGCCAGAATCGGAAACAGCGAGTTAAACCCCTGCGCATCCACCAGCGCGAAATAGACCGGCACGAAGCCCTGATGGACGCCGAACATCACCGCCAGCAGGAACAGGCCGGCCAGCACCGCAGAGCCGAACGGGTTGCCGTTAAGGTGCAGGAATAGCCATGACATTCCGGTAAACAGCCAGCCGCCGATCGGCATAATGACGGTAAAAGTGATTGCGCCCATGATCAGCAGCGTCACCGCCGAGGTGAGGATCATATCGAGGTTGGCAGGCATGATGCGGCGCACCTGTCTTTCCACCCACGCGCCGATAATCGAGGCGATAAGCACGCCGATAATATTGCCGCGCGGGTCGATACCGTGGCCGAAGAAGGTCGAAATCCCGGAATAGAAGCCGCTGGTGGCCTCCGGGTTGTAGCCGAGGACAAACAGCGCAGCGATGATGGCCCCGTTGACCCCGGAGCCGCCGAAGGCTTTCTGGGCGTTATAGCCGATCAGGATGCTCAGGAAGGTAAACATCCCCTTGCTGAATACCTTCATGTAGCCGATCAGCGCCACCATCGTCGCGTTCGGATGCGCGTTTTCGAGGACAAATATCTGCTCCGCCAGGGTCGCGAATCCTAACAGCAGGCCGACGGCGATAAAACCGGGGATCAGCGGGGTGAAAATGGTGGCGAATTTAGCGAGGAATTTTTGGATGCCGCTGGTTTGCTTGCTCTTCAGCGCCTGCTTCTTCTCGGCGGCGACATCGGCCAGCGACGGCGTCTCCGCCGGAGCGTCTTCCAGTAACGCATTCATCATTTCCGCCGCGGTTTGCGCCTTGCCGGGGCCAAGCACGACCTGGAACTGCTCATCGCTGACGATAACCCCCATCACGCCCTCAATCTGACGGATGGCGGCGCTATCGGCCCGTGATTCATCGCGCAGAGTCAGGCGCAGCCGGGTCATACAGTTGCCCGCCTGCGCGACGTTACCGGCGCCGCCAACGTGTTGAAGGATCCGCGCTATCATCTCTTTATTTATTTTTGCCATTGCAGATTACCTGTTGGTCAGCGGTCATGAGTGGCTCAGCGCCTTGCGGATATAGCCGTTATTTTTTGCCAACAGCGCCTGGGCATCCGGGGCGCTTAAATCAGCCAGCACCATCACAATCGCCGTTTTGCAGTGGCGACCGCAGGCCTCCAGCGCGCTCTGGGCGGTTGCGCGATCGCATTCGGTCGCTTCCATGACGATGGACACCTGGCGCTCGATAAGCTTGGCGTTGGTCGCTTCCACATCCACCATCAGGTTGCTGTAGACCTTGCCAATGCGGATCATCGCCCCGGTGGAGATCATATTCAGCACCAGCTTCTGCGCGGTGCCTGCCTTGAGCCGCGTTGAGCCGGTAACGACTTCCGGGCCGACCACCGGCGTAATGGCGACGTCCGCCAGCTGGGCCATTTCCCCGTGCGGGTTGCAGCTGACGATGGCGACGAAAGCGTTCTGGCTGTAGGCATACTCCATGGCGCCGATGACGTACGGCGTGCGTCCGCTGGCCGCGAGCCCGACCAGCACATCGCGGCTGCTAAAATTAATATTCTGCAGATCCATCGCCCCTTGCGCTTTGTTGTCTTCAACGTTCTCTACGGCGCTCAGAATCGCTTTATGGCCGCCCGCGATGATGCCCACCACCTGTTCGGGGCGAGTGCCGAAGGTCGGCGGACACTCGCTGGCGTCAAGGATCCCCAGACGACCGGAGGTCCCCGCGCCGATATAAATCAGTCGCCCGCCCGCCTGCAGCGCCGCTGCGACCTTATCCACGACCTGGGCAATTTGCGCCAGATAGGGGGTGATGGCGTGAGCCACCTGCTGGTCTTCCTGGTTAATCACCGTCAGCATCTCTTCGGTGGAGAGGGTATCAATGTTGGCGCTATTGGCGTTGCGGCGCTCGGTCAGCAGTTTGCTCAGGTCGATACTCATAAGAACCTCTTTATTCACAGTGGCGGGCAGTATAAGGAATTAATTATTCCTTTCATGTGAAGACTATCACGATTGGTGTTGAAGAGATAATAGGAGATTTCAGCGTTGGCGGGAAATATGGCGGTAATAAAATTGGAATATTTTATTACCGCCAGGGGAGGTTATGCGACGGAACGTGGTTTTTTCAGGCCAATCAGCAGCGCGGCCAGATAGCAAAGGGTCATCGCCAGGCTCATTTTGAGCATCGTTTCGCCGCCGAGTCCGGCCAGCGGCGCGGCAATCCCGCCGAACACAAACATCAGCGTGCCCATCAGGGCGGAAGCGGTGCCGGACTGGCGGGCGTGAATGGCGTTCATCGCTTCCGAGCCGGCAACGGTACTGATGCCGCTCATCATGGAAACGGTAAAAAACAGGCCGACCAGCGCCAGCGTCGGCTGCGATAGCCAGGCGAAGAGCAGGGTGATGGCGGCAAACGCCACCGCCAGCAATTGACCGCCGCGCAGCAGAGATTCGGCGCTGAAGCGGCGCGCCAGGCGGGAAAAGATCAGCGCCGCGATAATCAGCCCAATACCGTTCAGGCCGAACAGCAGGCTGAACTGCATCGCGCTCATGGCATATTCGCTCTGAATAACAAACGAAGATGAGCCGATATAGGAGAACAGCCCGGCCATCATAAAGGCCTGAATCAGGCAGTAGCGCATAAAGCGGTGATTTTTCAGCACCGGCGTCTCATCCTGCCGCTGCGCAACCGATGCGGCGCTTTTTTCCGGCAGCGTTTCGTGCAGCACCGTCAGGCTGAGCAGCAGTAACACCACGCCAATCGCCGCCATCGCCCAGAACAGAATACGCCAGTCGAAGGCGGTGATGATCCAGCCGCCAAGTACCGGCGAAAGCACCGGCGCGATGCCGTTTACGGTCATCAGCAGGGCGAAAAACTGGGTCAGCAGGGTGCCCTGATAGCGGTCGCGGGCGATGGATCGCGACAGCACCGAGCCGCCCGCGCCGGCGAAGCCCTGCAGAAAGCGCCAGGCGATCAGCATATGGATATCGTAGGTTATCGCGCACATCGCTGAGGAGAAAATAAACAGCAGCAGGGAGAGCGCCAGCGGCTTTTTACGACCAATACGGTCGCTCAGCGGGCCGAAAAACAGTTGCCCAAGGCCGAGGCCGATCAGCGCCGCGGTCAGAGAGAGCTGGGTCTGCGTGCCGGTAGCGCTAAGCTGCTGGGTAATTTCCGGCAGCGCGGGCAGATAGAAGTCGGTACACAGCGGCCCAATGGCGCTGAGCAAACCGAGAACCACAACCCAGGAAAGGGAGATTCGGGGCATACAAGCGGGCTCCTTGTCATCAAACCGGGCGCTGTCGCCCGGTAAAGGTGTTAGCTGGCGCCGCCTCCCAGCGACTGCCAGAGGGTGATGCGGTTTTCCAGGTCCGTTTGCTGGAGGGAGATCAGCGTGGCCTGCGCCGACCACAGCGTTCGCTGGGCGGTCAGCACCGACAGATAATCTCCGACCCCGGCCTGATAGCTCTTCAGCGCGATATTCAGCGATTTCTGCTCCGCCGCGACGTATTTATTCTGCGCGTCCAGCTGTTCGCTGAGCGTTTCCCGCCGCGCCAGCGCGTCGGCGACATCTTTGAAAGCGCTCTGAATCGTCTTCTCATAGGTGGCGATCAGCCCCTTTTTCTCCGCTTCAGCGTAGCGCAGCTGCGCCAGGTTGCTGCCGCCGGTAAACAGCGGCAGGCTGATGGACGGCGCGAATGACCATACCTGCATGCCGTGGCTGAACAGCGACGAGAGCGAGTCGCTGCCGACCCCGGCGCTGGCGGTCAGCGAGATGGACGGGAAGAAGTTGGCCCGCGCCGCGCCGATATCGGCGTTAGCGCTCTTCAGGTTATGCTCCGCTTCCTGGATATCCGGGCGGCGCAGCAGTACCGATGAAGAGACGCCCGCCGGCACCAGGGTGATACTGCGATCGCCAAGGCTTTCCAGCGTGCCGGGCAGCAGGCTATCCGGCACGGTTTCCCCGGCCAGCAGGTTGAGCGCGTTTTTATCCTGCGCCACCAGCGTGCGGTAGCTGGCGACGCTGGCGCGCGCCTGCTGGTACACGCTTTCGGCATCGCTCAGGTCGCCAGCCGAGGCGGTGCCGACTTCCATCTGGCGGGTGACGATGCGGCGCGAGTTCTCGGCGCTGGCCATGGTTTCTTGCGCCAGCGCCAGATTGCTGTTATCCGCGGCGAGGGTTATCCACGCGGTGGTCAGATCGGCGATCATCGTCAGACGCGTATTCTGGGCGGTGAATTCGCTGGCAAGCCAGGTTTCCCGCGCGGCGCGCGTCAGGCTTTGGTTCTTGCCAAACAGATCCAGTTCGAAGCTGGAGACCGCGCCGTCGGCTTCCGCTGACGACGACAGGCCGCTGGCCACCGTTTTACTGCGGGTATGGCTCAGCTCGGCGTCGAGGGTCGGAAACAGCGACGCGCGGGTTTCACCAAACTGGGCGCGCGCGGCTTCGATATCGGCCAGCGCTTTCTGCACGTCGCGGTTGCTGGTCAACGCGATACTCACCACTTTTTTGAGGCGGGCGTCATTCACCACCTGCTGCCAGTCGCTGACCACCGCGGTTGCCTCGCCGTGGCTGCCCGGCAGGGTCGCCGGGACCGGCGCGGCCGGACGCTCATAGTTCGGGTCGAAAGAGACGCAGCCCGCCGTCAGGAGCGCAACAAAAACTAAGGTAAAACGAAACATAACTTACTCCTGAGAAGAACGATGGCGGGTGAAGAAGCGTTTCACCAGCACAAAGAACAGCGGCACGAAGAACACCGCCAGCAGCGTCGCGGTCAGGGTTCCGCCGATAATCCCGGTACCGATCGCCACGCGGCTGTTGGCCCCGGCTCCGGTGGCGATCGCCAGCGGCAGCACCCCGGCAATAAACGCCAGCGAGGTCATCACAATAGGGCGTAGGCGGGTCTGCGCAGCGCGCATGGCGGCACGCGACAGGGAATAGCCCTCTTCCACCGCCGATTCGGCGAATTCGACGATCAGGATGGCGTTCTTCGACGACAGGCCGATGGTGGTTAATAGCGCTACCTGGAAGTAAACGTCATTGCTCAGACCGCGCATCCAGGCCGCCAGCGCCGCGCCGAGCAGCCCAAGCGGGATCACCATGATCACCGAGAACGGCACCGACCAGCTCTCATACAGCGCCGCGAGGCACAGGAAGACCACCAGAATCGAGATGGCGTAGAGGCTCATCGCCTGGCCGCTGGCGAGTTTTTCCTGCAGCGACATGCCGCTCCACGCCCAGGTGGTGCCGGCCGGCAGGTCATTGGCCAGGGCTTCCATCTTGTCCATTGCCGCGCCGGAGCTGAAGCCGCTGGCGTTTTCGCCCTGGATTTCAAAGGCGGCGGAGCCGTTGTAGCGCACCAGGCTTTCCGGGCCGTATTGCCAGCGGGTGGTAGCGAAGGCGGAGAACGGCGTCATGCTGTCGTCGCTGCCGCGCACGAACCATTTACCGAGGTCGGACGGCACGGCGCGGGCGTCGCTTTCGCCCTGGATATAGACCTTCTTCACGCGACCGCGATCGATAAAGTCGTTAACGTAGGTACCGCCCCAGGCGCTGGAGAGGGTATCGGTGACATCGCTTAACGACAGCCCGAGCGACACGGCTTTGTTGTTATCAATATCCACCTGCAGCTGCGGCATTTGCGGCAGATCGTTGGCGCGTACGGACTGCAGCTCGGTACTTTGATTCGCCGCCGCCAGCAGCTGGCTGCGCATTTTCATCAGGCTATCGCGATCGGTGCCGCCGCTGGCCATCAGTTCGAAGGTGAAGCCATTGCTCTGCCCCAGGCCATCAACCGACGGCGGGGTCATGGCGAACAGGGTGGCGTCGCGAATGCTGCCGAGCTCTTTGGTGGCGCGCAGGGCGATGGCCTGAGCGGTATTTTCTTCGCCTTTACGTTCGGACCAGTTTTTCAGCGACACGAAGGCCATCCCGGCGTTTTGTCCGCTGCCGCTAAAGCTAAAGCCGTCGACGGTAAAGATCACGTCGGTATTGGCTTTCTCTTTCGTCAGGAACCAGTCGGTGACCTGGCGGCGAACCTCGGCGGTACGTACCGCCGTCGCCCCGGCGGGCAGCGTATACTGGACCATGATTTCGCCCTGATCCTCCGTCGGCAGGAAGCTGCCCGGCAGTTTCCACATCGCCAGCGCCATGCCGCCGCAAATCAGGACAAAAGCGCCCATCATCATCGCCGAGCGGCGCAGGCCGCCGACCACACGATGCTGATAGCCCTGCTCGGTGCGTCCCCACAGGCGGTTAAAGGCGCCGAAGAAGCCTTTGGTATGCGGTTTCGAATGGCTTAGCAGCGCGCCGCACAGCGCCGGGGTTAAGGTTAAGGCGACCACTACGGAGAGCATCATCGCCGAGATAATGGTCACCGAGAACTGGCGATAAATCACTCCGGTTGAGCCGCCGAAGAAGGCCATCGGCAGGAACACCGCCGAGAGCACCAGGGCAATGGCGATCAGCGCGCCGGAGATTTCGCCCATCGATTTTTCGGTGGCTTCGCGGGCGGGCAGCCCCTCGTCGCGCATGATACGCTCGACGTTTTCCACCACCACGATGGCGTCATCCACCAGCAAGCCTATCGCCAGCACCATCGCGAACAGCGTCAGGGTGTTGATGGAGTAGCCAAACAGCGCCAGCACGCCGAAGGTGCCCAGCAGCACGACCGGAACCGCCACCGCCGGGATCAGCGTGGCGCGGAAGTTTTGCAGGAACAGATACATCACGCAGACCACGAGGATAATCGCCTCGAATAGCGTCTGAATCACATCCTCCACCGAGATTTTGATGAACTCGGTGCTGTCTTTCGGGTAGGCGATATCGTAGCCCTGCGGCATCTGGCGCTGGAACTCGGCAATCTTGTTTTTCACCAGCGTCGCGGTATTCAGGGCGTTAGCGCCCGGCGCCATCATCACCGCGATCCCCGCAGCCGGGTGGCCGTTGAGATTGGCGGAGGCGGTGTAATCTTCGCTGCCCATCTCCACGCGGGCGACGTCGCTCAGGCGCACCACCGACCCGTCGCTCTTGCTCTTGACGATAATCTCTTTGAACTGGGCGACGGTTTGCAGCCGCGACTGGGCACGGACGGTGGCGGTCAGCTGCTGTGCGTTGGTGGCGGGCAGGGCGCCGATTTTACCGGCGGACACCTGCACGTTCTGCGCTTCAATCGCCGATTGTACATCGGATGGCATCAGCGAATAGGAGGCCAGTTTGGTCGGGTCCATCCAGATGCGCATGGCGTACTCCGCGCCGAACACCTGCAGGCTGCCGACGCCCTCAATACGCGCCATTGGGTCCTGCATATTGCTGACCAGCCAGTCGGAGATATCGGAGCTGGTGGCTTTGTTGTTTTTGTCATACACCGCGAGGATCAGCAGGAAGCTGCTCTGCGATTTCTCCACCGTCACGCCGGACTGCTGAACTTCGCTCGGCAGGCGCGACTCCGCCTGCTGCACTTTGTTCTGCACCTGAACCTGGGCGGTATCCGGGTCGGTACCCTGCTCAAAGGTGACGGTAATGCTGACCGAGCCGTCGGAGCTGCTGGTGGACGTAAAGTAGAGCAGGTTGTCCAGTCCGGTGAGCTGCTGCTCGATAACCTGGGTCACGCTGTTTTCCAGGGTTTCCGCAGAAGCCCCGGTGTAGGTGGCGGAGATTTTTATCGCCGGCGGCGCGACGTCAGGATACTGGGCGACCGGCAGGGTGCGGATAGCCAGAATCCCGGCGAGCATAATCAGAATGGCGATAACCCAGGCGAAGACCGGGCGTCGCACGAAGAAACGGGAGAACATCAGGCGTTGCCTCCGTCATTTTTGACTTCGGCGGCTTTGACCTGCTGGCCCGGCGCCACTTTGCCGGTTCCTTCAACAATCAACCTGTCGCCGCTCTTCAGGCCGTTGACGATCAGCCATTTGTCACCGTAAGTTTCGCCAGTTTCCACGCTGCGCTGTTCAACCTTGTTATTAGCGTCAACCACCAGCGCGGTGGCATCGCCTTTGGCATCGCGAGTGATGCCCTGCTGAGGGGCGAGGATCGCATCGTTCATGATGCCTTCGTCTATGCGGGCGCGAACGAACATACCGGGCAGCAGCACGTGCTGCGGATTGGGAAAGACCGCGCGCAGCGTGACCGAACCGGTCGATTCATCTACCGCCACTTCGGTCAGCGCCAGGCGACCTTTTTCGCTGTAGGTGCTGCCATCTTCAAGAGTCAGGGTGACGTTAAGGGTATCGCTGTTGCTCGCCAGGCTTTGCTTACGCAGGCGCAGCAGATCGACGCTGGATCGGGTGAGATCGACGTACATTGTATCCAGGCCGCGGATCGTCGCCAGCGCGGTATCCTGATCGGCGGACACCAGCGCGCCCGGCGTGACGGAAGAGATCCCGATGCGCCCGGCAATCGGTGCGGTCACGGTGGTCCAGTTCAGGTTGATGCGCGCGCTTTCCAGCGCCGCTTTTTTCGACTCGACGCTGGCCTTATCCTGGTTACAGGTCGCTATCGCGTCATCGGCGTCCTGACGGGAGACGCCGTTATCTTTGACCAGCACCGCGTAGCGCTGGGCTTTTTGGCAATCGGCGATGACCAGCGCCTGGGCCTGTTTCAGCGAGGCGGCGGCTTCGTTAAACGTCGCGCGATAGCTTGACGGGTCGATTTGGTATAGCGCCTGTCCGGCTTTGACCATATCGCCCTCGGTAAACAGGCGTTTTTGCACGATCCCGCCAACCTGCGGGCGCACTTCTGCGCTAAGCGAGGCGGTGGTGCGTCCGGTCAGGCTGCTCACCACCGGGACAGGCTGGCCTTGCAGGGTCACGACGCCGACTTCCTGCGTCATCTGCTGCGGGGAAGCGTTTTGCGCATTATCGCACCCGCTAAGGAGAAATAATGCTGCTGCGATGGGGGCTAAAGTATATTTCATTATATTTTCTCAGGATGAACGACGTCCGCCCCGCAAATTCACTGGCGGGGTGATAGGCCGGGCGATGATGCATCTCCGGGCAAGCACAAATAACCAAAGGGGAAATAAATATTCCTGTTTGCAGTAAATGAATCTGCGAATACCGCTATTAATTAAGCGGTTTTTCCGACATTTCCCCGTGCGGCGAATACGGTATCAGACGGCGGTTACAGGCGCTGAACCGAGGGATGACGCCTGCTACAGGGCATTTTTCATGGGGTTCTCCATGGTTTGTGTTTTTGAGAATGATCGTTCTCATTTTTTTCCATTATACGTCTGAACCGAATGATGGGAAGATTTTTTACACAAAATTTAGTGCAGGGAATTTAGTCAGGAAATAATGGAGAAAAAAAGGATATTTTGTGAAAGTAGGATGGTGAATGGTCTATGAAAAATAAAAGATGGAGATAATCAATGACATTAATAATAACAGAGAACATTAATCC
Source organism: Klebsiella grimontii (assembly GCF_900200035.1). Taxonomy (GTDB): domain Bacteria; phylum Pseudomonadota; class Gammaproteobacteria; order Enterobacterales; family Enterobacteriaceae; genus Klebsiella; species Klebsiella grimontii. The sequence continues at coordinate 144,054 of NZ_FZTC01000053.1, read as the reverse complement.
CGCCGATCAAGAAGAGCTGCTGACGGGGCTGCGGGAATTCAATCTGCGCTTTCTTGACCCAGCCCAGTTCGGCGAGCTGGGCGTTTATTCACGCGATGCTGCTGGCGAGATGCGCGGGGGATTGATTGCCAAACGCAAAGGCAGCTGGCTGTGTATTGAGTATCTGTGGGTCAGCGAAGCGTCGCGCGGCAGCGGCCTCGGCAGCGAGCTGATGCATGAAGCGGAATCCCAGGCGCGGGAGCGCGGCTGCAGCCATATGCTGGTGGATACGTTCAGCTTCCAGGCGCTGCCGTTTTACCAGAAGCTGGGCTATCAGCTGCAGATGTCGCTGCCGGACTTCCCGCACGTGGGTATGCAGCGCCATTATTTGTCGAAAGTATTGTAAAGCAGCCCCCAGGAGACCTCCCGGAGGCGGCGCTGTGCGCCTGTCCGGGCTACCCGAATGCAGGCGGCAGTGAACCGGATTGTATCCCCCGGATCGCAGACGGTTGTAAACCTGTAGCCCGGCTAAGCGCAGCGCGAGCCGGGGAGAATTAGCCGCCGATCCCGCTGCCTATCAGCGCCAGGGCATGGCTGACAATCATCTGCTTGTCCACCGATTGCAGCCGCGGATCGGTGTGGGTGCGGGAAAAAGGTACCAGCACCAGGCTTATCAGCGTGGTAAACAGCAGCTCTGGGGAGAGCGCCGGATTAAGCTTGCCCTGCTGCTGCCAGCGGCGCACCGTCTCCAGCATCTTATGGTACTTTTCATCGCCAAAACGCGCGTGCATCTGCTGGCGCAGCACCGGCATCTCGCCGATGATCTCCTGCATCCACAGCGGCGCGAACCACGCGTTTTTCTCCGCCATGGCCGCCAGGGTTTCAATTAGCAGCGTAAAAGCGGTGACCGGATCGTCGCCATGCGCGACAAAAATCTGCCCGATTTCGCTGCGCAGCGGCATAAAGCGCTCCTCGATCAGCTTTTCCACCAGCGCTTCGCGCGAGCTGAAGTAGTAGTGCAGCATCGCGGGCGTTACCCCCGCCTCTTTGGCGATGGCGTTCAGCGAAATGCGGGCGATCCCGTGGCGGGCAAACAGCGCCAGGGCAATATCCATCAGCTGTTCGCGGTTGGCGGGGCCGGATTTCTGCCCGCGCGGGCGACCGGGGCGACGCGGGGCTTCATTGTCTTTTTGTGCTGACATCCTGTGGCGATCCCTTGACCAGATTCATCATTTCCCTAAATATTAATTATGCATTTAATTAATTTCAAGCGAGTCATGCTATGACATCTGAAATCGCCAGCCAACCGGCGGTGCCCTCGATCCGCCTGCTCTTCAGCGCCCTGCTGCTGGTGATGCTGCTCTCGGCGCTGGATCAGACCATCGTCTCCACCGCGCTGCCGACCATTGTCGGCGAACTTGGCGGTCTGGATAAACTCTCGTGGGTGGTCACCGCCTATATCCTGAGTTCGACCATCGCGGTACCGCTGTACGGCAAATTCGGCGATCTCTTCGGGCGAAAAGTCGTTCTGCAGGTGGCGATTGTGCTGTTTCTTGCCGGTTCCGTTCTTTGCGGGCTGGCGCAAAATATGACCCAACTGGTGCTGATGCGCGGCCTGCAGGGGCTGGGCGGCGGCGGCCTGATGGTGATCAGCATGGCGGCGGTGGCTGACGTCATCCCGCCCGCGAATCGCGGCCGCTATCAGGGGTTATTCGGCGGCGTCTTTGGTCTGGCGACGGTGATCGGACCGTTAATCGGCGGTTTCCTGGTACAGCACGCCTCCTGGCGCTGGATTTTTTATATCAACCTGCCGCTGGGGCTGTTTGCGCTGTTGGTGATCGGCGCGGTCTTTCACAGCAGCAACAAGCGTAGCCAGCACCAGATCGACTGGCTGGGAGCGATCTACCTCAGCATGGCGCTGCTGTGCATCATCCTTTTTACCTCCGAGGGCGGCAGCGTCCGCGCGTGGAGCGACCCGCAGCTGTGGTGCATTCTGGCTTTTGGCCTGGTCGGGATTATCGGCTTTATTCATGAAGAGCGGCTGGCCAGCGAGCCGATTATTCCGCTCTCCTTGTTCCGCAACCGCAGCTTTTTGCTGTGCAGCCTGATTGGCTTTGTTATCGGCATGGCGCTGTTCGGCTCGGTGACCTTCCTGCCGCTCTATTTACAGGTGGTCAAAGAGGCGACGCCGACCGAGGCGGGCCTGCAGCTGATCCCGCTGATGGGCGGCCTGCTGCTGACGTCAATCATCAGCGGGCGCATTATCAGCCGTACCGGTAAGTATCGGGTGTTTCCGATTATCGGCACCCTGCTGGGGGTGGTCGGCATGGTGCTGCTGACGCGCATTACCATCCACTCAGCGATGTGGCAGCTGTATCTGTTTACCGGCGTGCTGGGGGCGGGCCTGGGGCTGGTGATGCAGGTGCTGGTGCTGGCGGTACAGAACGCGATGCCCGCGCAGATGTACGGCGTGGCGACCTCCGGGGTCACGCTGTTTCGATCGATTGGCGGTTCTATCGGCGTGGCGCTGTTCGGGGCGGTATTTACCCACGTGCTGCAAAGCAACCTGCTGCGCCTGCTACCGGAAGGGGCACAGCTGCCGAGGGCGCTGAACCCGGCGGCGGTACAGAATCTCCCGGCGGAGATCCGCCTCGATTATCTGGACGCCTTCGGGTCCGCTATCCATGCGGCGTTTCTGATGGCAGCCTGCATTATGGCGGTGGCGTTTGCGCTCTCCTGGCTACTGAAAGAAGCGCCGCTGAAAACCGGCGCACGCTAGACGGCGGCGGCGATACGCAACAGCGCCTGGCGCAGAGCCGGCGCGGCGAAATCGATGAATTTACGCAGCTTAAGCGGAGCCAGATCCCGGGAGGTGTACAGCAGGTGCACCGGCGCAGGCTCTGGTTCCATCGCCTGCAGGAAAAGCGTCAACTCGCCGCAGGCCAGACCGTCAATCGCCTGGTAGTGCAGCAGGCGCGCCACGCCTGCCCCCAGACGGGCGGCGTCGGCGGCGCTTTCGGGTGTAGTCAGCGACAGCACCGGCTGCAGCGCCACCAGCCGGTCCTCCGCCTCTTCGGCGTTAAAGCGCCAGCCGCGATAAGGCATCGGCGATTCAATACGAACGATCGGTAGCGCGGCCAGCTCGCGCGGGCGTTGCGGCATGCCGTGCTTTTCCAGCAGGGCCGGGTGCGCGCAGGTGACGATGCGCATTTCGCCCAGCCGGGTGGCCACCATCCCGCTGTCCGGTAGCGCGCCGATCCGTACCGCTAAATCAATATGATCGCCCACCAGATCGGCGTTGCGGTCGCTAAGCAGTAAACGGACGCGAATCTGCGGGTAGCGGGCGAGAAAATCCGTCACCACCGGTAAAACATGCTGACGGCCAAACATGGTCGGCGCCGAGAGAACCAGCTCGCCTTTTGGCTCCTGATATTCGCCCGCCGCCTGGCGCTCGGCGTTCTCCACCTCTTCGAGAATGCGCCGCGCGGCGGCGACATAATCGACGCCGGTATCGGTCAGCGTCAGCTTGCGGGTGGTGCGGATCATCAGGCGCACGCCGAGGGTATTTTCCAGTTCGCCAACCTGGCGGCTAACGGTGGTCAGGGGCATATTTAACGCCCGCGCCGCCGCCGACATGCTGCCGAGTTCGGCCACTTTCACCAGCAACGCCATCGCGCTGAGTCGGTCCATAATTATCCCGTTTTTCGGAAAGATGATTGTCATATTGCCACTATTATCTTTTCTGCCTGCACAGTCCATGATGAGTTACGCCGCAACGCATCGGGAGGACCTATGCCAGCAGAATTTCTTGATATCGCCATGACGCCGGACGTGATGGCTGTCCAGCATGAAATGGGCAGCGATGAGCTGTGGCAGTCGCCGCATCGCCAGCGCCGGGGTGAGCGCTTCGGCGCCAGCGAGGAGGCGATGATTGCCACCCGCGACAGCTTCTATCTGGCCACCCTTTCGCAAACCGGCTGGCCCTATATTCAGCATCGCGGCGGCCCGGCGGGCTTTCTGCATCTGCTGGATGACACCACCCTGGCGATGGCGGATTTTTCCGGTAATCGACAGTACATCACCACCGGCAACCTGCGCGGCAGCGATCGGGCCTGTCTGTTTTTGATGGATTACCCGCGCCGTGCCAGGCTGAAAATCTACGCCACCGTAGAGGTGGTGGCGGCGGATGCCGACCCGCAGCTGCTGGCGCGGGTCGCGCCGGCGAACTATCGGGCCCGGATTGAGCGTATTTACCGTTTTCATTTGCAGGCTTTTGACTGGAACTGCCCCCAGCATATTACTCCCCGCTACACCGCTCAGCAGGTGGCGGAGTATAGCCAGACGCTGCAACAGCGTATTGACGAACTGGAGCGGGAAAACCAGCGCCTGCAGCAGCGTATTCAAACAGGAGATTCATGATGACCGAACAACGTCCGCCTCTGCCGCCGTTCACCCGCGAGAGCGCCGCGCAAAAAGTCCGTGCCGCAGAAGATGGCTGGAACAGCCGCGATGCCGCTAAGGTCGCGCTGGCCTATACCGTCGATAGCGAATGGCGCAACCGCAGCGAATTTGTTCACGGCAGAACGCAGATTATCGACTTCCTGCAGCGCAAATGGCGTAGAGAGCAGGAGTACCGGCTGATTAAGGAGCTGTGGGCGTGGAGCGATAACCGTATTGCGGTACGCTTTGCCTATGAGTGGCACGACGACAGCGGCAACTGGTTTCGCTCCTACGGCAACGAGAACTGGGAATTCGACGAGCACGGACTGATGCAGACGCGCTACGCCTGCATCAACGATCTGCCCATCACCGAGAGCGAGCGTCTGTTTCACTGGCCCCAGGGCCGTCGCCCGGACGATCACCCGGGGCTGAGCGAGCTGGGGCTGTAAGGCGCGTCCCCGTTCTGCGAAATGAACCTCACCGTTGAAGAGATCCCCGGAGACGGCGCTGCGCACCTGTCCGGGCTACGCGATCGCAGCCGACGGTGAACCCGTAGCCCGGGCAGGCGCATTGCGCCGCCCCCGGGAGAAAGGCGGAAGATGATTTTATTTCCGGTTGCGGTTTTTGCGTTTAAAACCTCGCCCTAAAGTCGTTATAGTTTCAGACGAAAAATAATAACGATTTTCTATGGACTGACGGGGTTATAACAATGAAATTGCGTTTACGGACAGCCGCCGCCGTGGTGCTGGCGAGCCTGCTGCTGGCGGGCTGCGACCAGAAGGGCAGCGATGCGAAGCACATTAAAGTCGGCGTCATTAACGGCGCGGAACAGGATGTGGCGGAAGTGGCGAAGAAAGTGGCCAAAGAGAAATATGGCCTCGACGTCGAGCTGGTGGGCTTTAGCGGCTCGCTGCTGCCGAATGAGTCCACTAACGCTGGCGATCTGGACGCCAACGTCTTTCAGCATCGCCCGTTCCTCGAACAGGATAATAAAGCCCACAACTATCGTCTGGTGGCGGTGGGCAACACCTTCGTCTTCCCGATGGCGGGCTACTCGCGCAAAATAAAATCCGTCGCCGATCTGAAAGACGGCGCGACCATCGCCATTCCGAACGACCCGACCAATCTGGGCCGCGCGCTGCTTCTGCTGCAGCAGGAGAAGCTGATTACCCTTAAAGCGGGCACCGGCCTGCTGCCGACGGCGGTCGATATCACCGACAACCCGCATCACCTGAAAATTATGGAGCTGGAAGGAGCGCAGCTGCCGCGCGTCATCGACGACCCGAAGGTCGACGTGGCGATCATCAGCACCACCTACCTGCAGCAAACGGGCCTTTCCCCGGTGCGCGACGGTATCTTTATTGAAGATAAAAACTCGCCCTATGTGAATATCATCGTGACCCGCGAAGACAACAAAGACGCGGAAAACGTGAAAGCGTTTATCCACTCCTACCAGTCGCCGGAAGTGGCGAAGGCGGCGGAGACGATCTTCAACGGCGGCGCGGTGCCCGGCTGGTAATTTTTCACACAAGGAGACGTGGCGATGACCCGGCAACGCCAGGCTGATTTGCTGCTCATAGCCGCGACGGTTATCGCCGCCTGCGGATGGATTTTTTCCCGTGAAGCGATTGCTGGCATGCCGGTTTTCGCTTTCCTCGGCCTGCGCTTTTTCTTCGCCGCGCTGCTGCTGCTGCCTTTCTGTCGCGGCCTGCGCGTCGAGAGGCAGCACTGGCCGCGCATGATTATCAGCGGCCTGTGGTTTGCGCTCAACCTGTGCCTGTGGATCTACTCGGTATCGACGACCCCGTCGCTGGGCGAAGGGGCGTTCATTATGAGCCTGTCGATGCTGTTCGTGCCGCTTACCGCCTGGGTGATGATGAAGGCGCGGCCGGCGCGGGCCTACTGGGAGTGCCTGCCGATTGCGGTTGTCGGTCTCGGCTTACTCAGCCTGCATATGCCGATTGCGTTTCACCCCAGCCAGGGCTGGTTTCTGCTGACCGCGCTGGTGCAGTCGATCTGGTTTTGCTACACCAGCAAAAGCGCCCGCGAGGTGCCGCTGATCCCGCTGACCACCGTACAGCTTGGCATCACCGGGCTCGTCGGGCTTGGGATCTCCGCCGTCGTTGAAAGCTGGAGCCAGCCGTTTACCCTGCCGACTTTCGGCTGGCTGCTCGCCAGCATCGTTATCGCCACCAGCCTGCGCTTCGGCCTGCAAATGAAGGGGCAGAAGTACGCGGCGGTCGCCAGCGCGGCGATTATCATGGTGCTGGAACCGCTGCTGACGGTGATTGCCGCCGCGCTGTGGTACGGCGAACAGCTACCGCTGCAGAAAATTATCGGCGGCCTGCTGATCCTCGTCGCTCAGCTGTGGTTCCGCTGGCGGATGCTGAAGCCGCTACGCTAAACCGATGCGCCGCTGCGCCATCAGATGCAGCAGCGGCACCAGCGATAGCCCGTCCGGCATCTCGCCGCGGGCGATTAGCTGGCCTATCTCTTCGAGGGTAAACCAGCCCGTTTCCATCACTTCGTCCTGATCTTCATCCATTCCCACCCAGGTCAAATCGTGGGCCAGCCAGGTAATAAACAGCTGGTCGCTGCTGCCGTAGGAGGGGTTATAGCGGATAATTTCGTCGGCGCGCTGCGCCTGCCAGCCGGTCTCTTCCCGCAGCTCGCGCAGGGCCGCCTCGCGCGGGTCTTCGCCTTCGTCGACGCCGCCGGAAGGAATCGCCCACACCACCCGATCGATCAGGTAACGGTAGTGGCGAATCAGCAGCACTTTGTCATCCTGCATCGCCACAATCCCTACAGCCGGGCGAGGATAGTGAATGGAGTAAAAATCCTGCCGATCGCCGGGCGCCATATCAATCCCGACTTTGCGCATGCTGAACCAAGGGGTGTCTGCCAGAACCTCGACATCGTGCATATCGGCGGAGGTGAGTTTCTTTTTCATCGTAGCCACTGTTCCTCAAAGTTGAGCGTTCAGCACACCATAGCCGGGAGCCAATGGCAACCGTCGCAGATTGGCCCGATTTCATCGATCATTGCCCAAACGCCCATATTGCGCCAGGCTTGTGGGACGTACGATGTTCGCCAGATAACCGCGAAGAGGAATGAACATCATGAAAATCACCCATGTGCGTAATGCTACCCAGCTTATTGAATATGCGGGTAAAAAATTTTTGATTGACCCGATGCTTTCAGCCAAGGGCGCCTGGGCGGGCTTCGCCGGTACCGCGCACAGCGAGTTGCGTAACCCACTGGTGGAATTACCTTTTTCCATTGAAGCGATCGTTGACGTGGATGCCGTTATCGTCACCCACACCCATGATGATCACTGGGACGAGGCGGCGATCGCCGCGATCCCCAAAACCCTGCCTGTTTACGTCCAGCATGACGCCGACGCTCAGCTGCTGCGCGGCCAGGGCTTTCGCGATATTCGTCTGCTCTCTGAGGACAGCGCGTTTGCAGACGTTTCGCTGGTGAAAACCACCTCGGGCCAGCACGGCAGCGACCGCACCTATGCGGTGCCGGCAATGGCCGAGCGCCTGGGCGAAGCCTGCGGCGTGGTGCTGCGCCATCCGCAGGAGAAAACTCTGTGGCTGGTAGGGGATACTATCTGGCGCGATGAGGTGGAAGCCGACATGCTCAGGCTGCGCCCTGACGTGGTGGTGCTGAATGCCGGGTATGCGCACGTCATCGGTTTTGGGCCGATCATCATGGGCAAAGAGGATGTGCTGAAGGCGCACTTCACCCTGCCGGAGGCCAAAATCGTCGCCAGCCATCTGGAAGCGGTGAACCACTGTCTGCTCAGCCGCGATGAGCTGCGCCAGTACGTGGCTGACAATCAGATTGCCGAGGCGGTCAGTATCCCTCAGGATGGGGAAAGTATGGTCTTTTAAAAGCGGAGCGGGCGATGAAACTCACGGAAGTGGCGATTGTGGCGGTGGACGGGTTTAGCCCGTTCCACTACTCGGTGCCCTGTATGCTATTTGGCGATACGGTCTCGGAAACCAAACGCTTTAACCTGCATATTTGCGCCGAACGGCCCGGGCTGCTGAGCGCCCGCGATGGATTCGCGCTGAACGCCAGCGGCGATTTTTCCCTCCTGGAGCAGGCGGATATCGTGGTGGTGCCCTACTGGGGGGCGGTAAATCAGCGCCCTCCGCAGTCGCTGCTGGACGGCCTGGTTCGCGCGCGCAATAACGGCGCGCAGATCGTCGGCCTGTGCCTCGGGGCGTTTGTACTCGGCTACGCCGGGCTGCTGGACGACAGGCGCGCGGCGACCCACTGGGAGTTTGAGCAGGATTTTCAGCGCCTGTTTCCGCAGGTGCGGCTGGATATCAACGCGCTGTACGTTGACGATGAGGGGATTATCACCTCGGCGGGTACCGCGGCGGCGCTCGACTGTTGCCTGTATCTCATTCGCCAGCGCTTTGGCAGCCTTGTCGCCAATCAGATCGCCCGGCGGATGATCGTCCCACCGCACCGTGAGGGCGGCCAGGCGCAGTTTATCGCCCAGCCGGTACCGAAAAACACCCGCGACGCGCGGATAAACGGCCTGCTTGAGTATCTTCAGCAGCACATTCGCGAACCGCATAATCTCGACTCGCTGGCGCAGGTGGCGGCGATGAGCCGCCGGACCCTGACCCGCCATTTCGCCAAAGCGACCGGGATGGGCATCGCCGACTGGCTGGCCGCCGAGCGCCTGCGGCGCAGCCAGCACCTGCTGGAGGCGGGGGATTTACCGGTCGGGCAGGTGGCGGAGGAGGTGGGCTATCGCTCCGCCGTGACCTGGCGCCAGCAGTTTAAAGCGCGCTTTGGCGTCAGCCCGGCGGAGTGGCGGCGCACCTTTCGCCGCGGAGCTTAGCCGCCGCGAATCAGCTCAATATCGGCGACGGTGCCGTGCTCGACGGGCGTCAGGTAATCCAGCCGCAGCGGTTCGGCAAGCAGGTTATTCATCTGCGCGATAAAATTCTGGAAGTGCGGCAGGGCGACATGCGCGTCCAGCGCTTCCTGATTGCGCCAGGATTCGCGCATATAGAACGTATCCGGCGCGTCGCGCAGCTGAAACAGGGCGTAATCGAGGTTGCCCGGCTCCTGACGCGTCGGCAGCAGCAGCGCCTGCAGGGCTTGCCGCAGCGCATCTTGCTGGCCCGGCTTTGCCTTCAGCACTGCGATAATCGAGATCGCTTCGTTGCTCATCTTAAAAGCCCTCCAGCACGATTTTGCCCACCGAACGCCCGGTTTCCAGCTGCGCGTGCGCTTTTTGCAGGTTGGCGGCAGTGATGGCGCCGTAGTGCTCGCCGAGGGTGGTCTTAATGGTGTTGTCGTCCATCAGCGCCGCCACGCGGGTCAGCAGCTGATGCTGGGCGATCATATCCGGCGTTGCGAACATCGAGCGAGTAAACATAAATTCCCAGTGCAGGGAGATGCTTTTTGCCTTCAGCGGTACGACGTCGAGGGTTTCCGGGTCGTCAATAAGCGCCAGCTTGCCCTGCGGTGCGAGAGCGGCGATCAGCTGCGGATAGTGCTGGTCGGTATTGGTCAGGCTGGCGACATGGGTCACCGCTTTAACACCAATCCGCGCCAGCTCGTCGGCGAGCGGTTTGCTGTGATCGATAACATGATGCGCCCCCGCTTCCCGTACCCATTTCTGGCTTTCCGCACGCGAGGCGGTGCCAATGACCGTCATGCCGGTCAGCTTGCTGGCGAGCTGGGTCAGTATCGAACCGACGCCGCCCGCCGCGCCGACGATCAGCAGCGTGTCGCCCGCGTTGCCGCCTTCCTCTACGCCAAGGCGGTGGAACAGCAGCTCCCAGGCGGTGATGGCGGTGAGCGGTAGCGCGGCGGCGGAGGCGTTATCCAGCGAACGCGGTTTGCGGGCGACGATGCGTTCGTCCACTAACTGAAATTCGCTGTTGCTGCCCGGACGGCCCAGCGCGCCGGCGTACCACACTTCATCTCCTGCGGCGAACAGCGTCACCGCGCTGCCGACGGCTTTCACCACGCCGACCGCGTCCCAGCCCAGCACGCGTGGGGTATCGGCGTTAAACCCGGCGCGGACTTTGGTATCCACCGGGTTGACGGAAATGGCCTTCACTTCAACCAGCAGGTCATGCCCCTCGGCAACCGGCTGCGGCAGCTCAATGTCGGTTAAAAAAGGAATATTGCTGCCTTCGGTCGCTGCGCGAGTAATGGCGATCGCTTTCATACACTCTCCGGTTTTGAATGAAGTTCATCGTTTGAATGTATTGAGGATAGACCGCGGCAGGCGGGGGAAACATGGCCCGACGGCGATAACAGTTATATTGAAAAAGTGAAAATCAGCGGACGCGATAAAAATCGAGCATCACGCCGTCCTGCGTGCGGCCGCCGGAACAGATAAACAGCGAGGTGGTGAGCCAGCGCAGCGCCGGCGTATCCACTTCAAAAGTCGGTACGGTGCGAAAATAGATAGATTCCGGCGGAATATCGCTAAAAAAGCGCATATCATCGCCGAAAAGACGTTCTTTGTACTCTTCGGGTAGGCGGCGAATGCCGTTGTTTTCGATGTATACCGTGCCTTCTTCCACGTGTAATGCATAGCGCGCGGAGAGGCGGCAGGTGCCGTCAGGCTCGACGATCTGGCTGTCGACGCCGCCGGGTAAGACGTGGCCGTTGAGCTCACCGCGTACGATTCCGCTGAGGATAGGGATCAGCTGACGTTTCCCGCTCTGCGGGCTGCGGGAGACAATGACCGGTTTGTCGACCTCAATGGTGATAGAGAAGCTGTGTTTGAGTTCGGGTGTCATCATTGGTCTCCTTTTAAGCCACGTTATCCCGTTAGTGTAAGGATTTAAAGGTGAAGGGAATAACGCAAACATTGGATGGAAATGATTGGCTGGGGAGATGGGAGTGAACAAAAACGGCCGCGATCGCGGCATTATTTGGCGTATTCTGCTGACATAATGCTTTCACACGGACGCGAGGAGTAAAGATGAATACGCTATTTCTGATTGGCCCCGGCGGGGTGGGAAAAAGCACGGTTGGAGCGCTGCTGGCGCAGGCGATGAACTACCGGTTTATCGATCTCGATAGCGAATTTTGCGAGCAGCTTTTAAATATTCGCCAATATATTCAGCGCAATGGATACGAGCGCTATGTGCGTGATAACGCCGCGCTATGCTCTCGCCTGCTGGCGGAGAATCCGCATGAAAAACGAGTGGTGGTGCTCTCCTCGGGATTTCTTGCCACCGATGTCTGCCCGGAGATTGTCGCGGGGAATCGGCAGCTTGTGCGGCAGTCCGGGTATTCCATCCTGCTATTGCCTTCAGAGGATATCGATATCGCTACGCGCATCGTGGTCGCGCGCCAGCTGATGCGCGGCTTTGGTCTGGTCAGAGAAAAAGAAGAGATGAAGTTCCGCCAGCGCTTTAGGGAATATTGTGCCTTAGACGATTGCCGGGTGGTTTCGTCTGAGGAGCCGGAGAGGGTGGCGGAGCTGGTGCGGGAGAAGGTGGCTGCGGAACAGCGGAAACAAAAAAGCCTGGAGGCGATGCGTGAGCTGAGTGAACTATCACAGAAGCTGGGATTGTATAACTAAACGCCATGCAGCGCAGCTCTGTGGGTATTACACAGACCCAAAGATAATGTAGGCCGGGCAAGGCGCCGGCCGGCAGAAAGGCGAGCACAGCAGGTAAATACCTCTCGTACGCGCAAATAAACACGGCGTTCGCTGGCGCGAATATCTCGGATGCGCTCCAGCATCTCATCGAAATAGTCGGGTACAGCCGATGAACAACAGGCGGATTTTTTAACCGCTCATCGTCCATCACAAAACCTTTGATCAGGTATTGCTGGAGCGTCTGGGTTGCCCACTGGCGGAACTGAGTGCCGCGAGGGGAGCGAACGCGATAGCCAACGGCAAGTATCAGAGGCAAACTAAAGAGTTGAACCTGATAATTTTTTCCATCACTGGCAGTTGTTCGGTAAAACCGAACAACTGAATTTTCCTCAAGTTCGCCTTCTTCAAATATATGCTTTATATGCTCGCTGATGGTGGCTTTCGCTTTACCATAGAGTTCGCAGATCATTGCCTGCGAGAGCCAAAGTGTATCGCTTTCAAAGCGGCATTCAACACGTACTTTCCCATCACCGCTGGCAAACATAACGAACTCGCCTATGGGGGACGACGTTAAGTGTTCATTTGCCATATAGCCTCCGGGTTAACCTGCTTTGGTTCGCATAGTATGTCAGAAGAGCATAAATTTCATTAGACGGACGATTAACCCGGCGTCATTTGGGAGCGGCTACCCTGAAGGCGAACATGTCCGGGCGCCAGACGAGATGAAGCGTGTTGTTGATGCTCTATTCCGGAAACGGCAAAGCCTGGGGTAGAATGCAAATCAGCTATAATCAACTCCTTGATAGTTGGTGTGGTTAGACCCTCCGGCTGGGTTCCCGCACATCGGAGCGTTGTCTGTACAAGAGGCTTTTAGGTGGCCTCCTATAAGTTAAGATTAGTTGGATAGGTGGCCTCATGTCAATCATAGCGCGCGAAAAAAAACCAAAGGGCGGCGGTCAGTCTCCGCAGTTTAAAATGCGCATTGATCCGGCATTAAAGGAACAGCTGGATGCTGTGGCAGCGGAAGAGGGAGTGAGTCTCGCGAGCTGGTTTAAAGAACTGGCGAGAAGCGCGCTAAAAGCGAAAGGCATTGAACCGAAAGGCTGATTTTCTGGATAAGTTCATATGGATAAAGATGATTGAACTGGCGGAAGATCACAGGAGTTGAACCTGCCCGGGACCGCTGGCGGCCCCAACTGGATTTGAAGTCCAGCCACCTCACCGGAGATGACGATCTTCCGCGCCTCGATTGCTACATGGAGGCGGGGCGCATTATAGCTACTTTCCTGCATTAACCACATACCCAAACGCACTTTTTTACTGTTAAAACTGGACTTTACAGAACCTTCTTAAACAATTCCTTGCAAAATCCGTGGCTTACACTTTTAAACACTCTTTCAGGCTACCGGGATCACATAAAACAAGAAACGTAATTTGATTATGAGATATCGCAATTCATCTTACTGCGCGGATGGTTTACAAAGCATGTAACCGGTACCAACCCGCGGTAGCGCTGAGAGAAGAGTGTGCGATGAAAGATCATATTTTGTCCGTCAAAGAGAAGATTGGCTACGGCATGGGCGATGCCGCGAGCCACATCATTTTTGATAACGTCATGTTGTATATGATGTTTTTCTATACCGATATCTTTGGTATTCCTGCCGGCTATGTCGGCACCATGTTCCTGCTGGCCCGCGCGCTGGATGCGATATCCGACCCCTGCATGGGGCTGCTGGCCGACCGTACCCGCAGCCGCTGGGGGAAATTCCGCCCGTGGATCCTGTTCGGCGCGATTCCGTTCGGCCTCGTCTGCGTACTGGCCTACAGTTCGCCGGACCTGAGCCATAACGGCAAGCTGATTTACGCCGCGGTCACCTACACGCTGCTGACCCTGCTCTACACCGTCGTTAACATTCCGTACTGCGCGCTGGGCGGGGTTATCACCGACAACCCAACGCAGCGCATCTCCCTGCAGTCCTGGCGCTTTGTGCTGGCGACGGCGGGCGGCATGCTCTCCACCGTGCTGATGATGCCGCTGGTGAACTTTATCGGCGGCGAAGACAAAGCCTTTGGCTTTCAGGGCGGCATCGCGGTGCTCTCGGTGATCGCTTTCCTGATGCTGGCGTTTTGCTTCTTCACCACCAAAGAGCGCGTCGAAGCGCCGCCGAGCTCTACCTCGATGCGGGAAGACCTGCGCGATATCTGGCGCAACGATCAGTGGCGTGTCGTTGGTCTGCTGACCATCCTCAACATCCTCGCGGTGTGCGTTCGCGGCGGCGCGATGATGTATTACACCTCCTGGATCATGGGATCCGCTGGCCTGTTTACCGCCTTTCTCACCACCTACTGCGTCGGCAACCTGATTGGCTCGGCGCTGGCGAAGCCGCTCACCGACTGGAAATGCAAAGTTAGCGTCTTCTGGTGGACCAACGCCCTGCTGGCGGCGTTGAGCGTGGCGATGTTCTTCGTGCCGATGGACGCCGAAATCACCATGTTCGCCTTTATCTTCGTGATTGGCGTGCTGCACCAGCTGGTGACGCCGATTCAGTGGGTGATGATGTCCGACACCGTCGACTACGGCGAATGGTGCAACGGTAAACGCCTGACCGGCATCAGCTTTGCGGGCACCCTGTTTGTGCTCAAGCTGGGCCTTGCGCTGGGCGGCGCGCTGATTGGCTGGATGCTGGCGGGCGGCGGTTACGATGCCGCGGCCAAAACCCAGAACAGCGCCACTATCACCATCATCATCTCATTGTTCACCCTCGCTCCGGCGGTCTGCTATCTGCTGAGCGCGGTTATCGCTAAACGCTACTACACCCTGAAAACCCCGTTCCTGAAAAAAATGATGGCGGAGCTGGCTCAGGGGGCGCGTCGCAACGAGCAGGAATTCATTGCAGCGCCGAACGGCAAAGAATTGCAAAACTAAGAGGAAGCTATTCATGAAAATCAGTGATGGAAACTGGCTTATTCAACCAGGGCTCAATCTGATCCAGCCCGTGCAGGTCTATGAGGTTGAGCAGCAAGGTAACGAGATGGTCGTCTATGTGGCGTCGCGCGAAGTTCGCGAACGCGCCGCCCAACTGGACGTTCCGCTATTTACCGTGCGCTTCTTCTCACCGCAGGAAGGGGTGATCGGCGTACGCATGGAGCACTTCCAGGGCGCGCTGAACAACGGCCCGCATTACCCGCTGAACGTTGTAAAAGATGTGAAGGTGGAAATTCACAACGGCGCTGAATTTGCCGAGCTGAAGAGCGGCAATTTGACCGCACGCGTCACGAAAGGCGACTTCTGGTCGCTGGATTTCCTGCGCGACGGCGTGCGGATTACCGGTAGCCAACTGAAAAACGACGGCTACGTGCAGGATACGAAAACCAACCGCAACTATATGTTCGAGCGCCTGGATCTCGGCGTCGGCGACACCGTTTACGGCCTCGGCGAGCGCTTTACCGCGCTGGTGCGCAACGGTCAGACGGTCGACACCTGGAACGAAGATGGCGGCACCAGCACCGAACAGTCGTACAAAAATATCCCGTTCTATCTGACTAACCGCGGCTACGGCGTGCTGGTTAACCATCCTGAGCGCGTTTCTTTCGAAATCGGCTCCGAGAAAGTCTCTAAGGTGCAGTTCAGCGTCGAAGGCGAGCACCTGGAGTATTTCGTCATCGACGGCCCGACCCCGAAAGAGGTGCTGAACCGCTATACCCGATTTACCGGGCGTCCGGCGCTGCCGCCAGCCTGGTCTTTCGGCCTGTGGCTGACCACTTCGTTTACCACCAACTACGACGAAGCGACGGTTAACAGCTTTATCGACGGTATGGCGGAGCGTAATCTGCCGCTGCACGTGTTCCACTTCGATTGCTTCTGGATGAAAGCCTTCCAGTGGTGCGATTTCGAGTGGGATCCGCTGACCTTCCCTGACCCGGAAGGCATGATTAAACGGCTGAAAGAGAAAGGGCTGAAGGTCTGCGTGTGGATTAACCCGTATATTGGCCAGCGCTCGCCGGTGTTTAAAGAGCTGCAGGAGAAAGGCTATCTGCTGAAACGTCCGGACGGTTCGCTGTGGCAGTGGGATAAATGGCAGCCGGGCCTGGCGATTTATGACTTCACTAATCCGCAAGCCTGCCAGTGGTATGCCGACAAGCTGAAAGGCCTGGTGGCGATGGGCGTTGACTGCTTCAAGACCGACTTCGGCGAGCGTATCCCGACCGATGTGCAGTGGTTTGATGGTTCCGATCCGCAAAAAATGCACAACCACTACGCCTTCATCTATAACGAGCTGGTGTGGAACGTGCTGAAAGAGACCGTCGGCGAGAAAGAAGCGGTGCTGTTCGCCCGCTCCGCCTCGGTGGGCGCGCAGCAGTTCCCGGTACACTGGGGCGGCGACTGCTACGCCAACTATGAATCAATGGCGGAAAGCCTGCGCGGCGGCCTGTCGATCGGCATGTCCGGCTTTGGGTTCTGGAGCCACGATATCGGCGGCTTCGAAAACACCGCGCCCGCCCACGTCTACAAGCGCTGGTGCGCCTTCGGCCTGCTGTCGAGCCACAGCCGTCTGCACGGCAGCAAATCCTATCGCGTGCCGTGGGCTTACGATGACGAGTCCTGCGACGTGGTGCGTCACTTCACGCAGCTGAAATGCCGCATGATGCCTTATCTCTACCGTCAGGCGGCGCTGGCCAATGAGTTCGGTACGCCGATGCTGCGTTCGATGATGCTGGAGTTCCCGCACGACCCGGCCTGCGACTATCTGGATCGGCAGTACATGCTGGGGGATTCAGTGCTGGTGGCGCCGGTGTTTAGCGAAGCGGGCGATGTGCAGTTCTGGCTGCCGGAAGGCCGCTGGACCCATCTGTGGCGCAACGACGAAGCCCAGGGCAGCCGCTGGCATAAGCAGAATCACGACGTGCTGAGCCTGCCGGTGTACGTGCGCGATAACACTCTGCTGGCGCTGGGCAACAACGACCAGAAACCGGACTATGCATGGAACGAAGGTACCGCCTTCCAGTTGTTCAACCTCGACGATGGTCGCGAAGCCGTCTGCCAGGTGCCGGCCGCGGACGGGTCGGTGGTCTTTACGCTGAAGGCGAAACGCCAGGGCAACGCCATCACCGTCAGCGGCGAAGGCAAGGCCAGCGGCTGGACGCTATGCCTGCGCAATATCCAGCAGGTAGCGGGCGTGCAGGGCGGCGCTCAGGCAGGCAGTGAGCTGGGCGTGGTGGTGACCGCGCAGGGTAATGCGCTGACTATTACGCTGTAAGTTTTTGCTTCCTGAAGCACGGGTTCACAGCCATCTGCGGACCCGTAGCCCGGACAAGGCGCGTCAAGCGCCGCCTCCGGGGAAACAACGCGCAATGCAGCCTCCGCTTTTCCCCGGCTCGCGCTACGCTCAGCCGGGCTACAGGCTTCCCATCGTCTGCGGGCCAGTAGCCCGGACAAGGCGCGTCAAGCGCCGCCTCCGGGAATGCTATCCGGCTAAAGGCGGTTTACCATTCCCAGGTATATTCATATGGTGAATTGAGATCGCTATCACGTATATTTCTTCCTGAAATGTGATCTGAATTATAATTATGCCTTAATCCCTCTCTTCGTTTTATTTCTGTCCGGATGTCTGGACAAAATTTAGTATTGTTGTTTACGCCTCAGCTACTTATATTTATCCTCAATGATTTATGTAGCGCTCGCGTGGTATCGCGATGTCTCCAGCCATTAATCTGGTATGCAAAAAGGGTAAATAATGCAAATGATTACCTCACGACAGAACAGATTATTGAAATTTCTCCTGCCCCGCAGAGAATACGTTACGCTGATGAAAATTGCCGAATATTTAAATGTGTCAGAAAAAACGGTTCAGCGTGATTTACGCTTTTTAGAACAGTGGTTATCTGAGTGGAAAATGACGATCGACAAACGCTCAGGTGCCGGCGTGATGCTGATCGCTGATAATGTCACCGACCTGCTGCAATTAGACCAATTACTCGGTAACGAGGGGGAGGACAGCGATGTCATGATGAATAACTCCCGGCGTGTGAAAATTGCTTCGCAGCTGTTAAGTGAGACGCCGCGGGAGACATCAATTAATAAGCTCTCTGAGCGTTATTTTATCAGTAGCGCTTCTATCGTTAATGACCTGAAAATTATTGAATCATGGATTACGCCGCTCGGCTTAACGCTGATCCGCAGCCAGAGCGGGACGCATATCGAAGGCAGTGAAAACAGCGTCCGCCAGGCGATGGCGTCGTTAATTAATGGGGTAATTAATCATAATGAGCCCGGCTGTATTATCCATTCCCGGCTGGACTCAGGAAGCTATAAAGCGCTGGTGCATTATTTTGGTGAAGATGACGTTATATTTGTACAGTCATTATTACAGGAAATGGAGCGTAAGCTGTGCTGGTCATTAGGCGAACCGTATTATGTGAATATCTTCACCCATATCCTGATTATGATGTATCGCATTACCCGTGGGAATGCCTTACCGCGGCGTGAACAGGGGCAGCAGATTTTTGATGAGACGATATTTAGCGTTGCCCAGAATATGCTGCGTAAAATTGAACTGCGGATTGACCATTCGCTGCCGGAAGATGAAGTCTGGTTTATTTATCAGTACATCATCTCATCCGGCGTTATGGTGGAAGAGCGTGATGACGTAAGCATGGCGCGCTATATGCACTCAAGCGATGAGGCCAGACAAATCACGGGTCGCCTGATTAGCGCCTTTTCTACCATGATTGATATCGATTTAACCGCCGATCGCGCGTTATACGATGGTCTGCTCATTCATATAAAGCCGCTCATTAACCGCCTTAATTTTCGGATTTATATTCGTAACCCTCTGCTTGAGGATATCAAGGGCGAGCTGACGGACGTATGGCCGCTCACCCAGCGGGCCGTCAATCAGGTTTTCAGCGGCTGGGGCGAGTGCGCGGTTTCCGACGACGAGGTTGGCTATCTCACCGTTCATTTCCAGGCGGCGATGGAAAGGCAGGTCGCCAGCAAGCGCGTTCTGCTGGTTTGTTCTACGGGAATCGGCACATCTCATCTGTTGAAAAGTAGAGTGTTGAGAGCGTTTCCTGACTGGACCATCGTCGGCGTAGTTTCGGCAAGCAGCCTGCATACCCTTCAACCGCAGGACCAGATTGAACTGGTTATTTCGACGATTAATCTGCCGGAAATAGCTTTGCCGGTAGTCTATGTTAGCGCATTTTTTAATGATGCCGATATCCGACGGGTTACGGATAAAATCATTACCGACAAATTACATCGCGCGGCAATATCTGCTGTAGATAATGAAGTTTTATATCCATGAGGTAAAGAATATGGACATAACCAGGATTTTAAACACCAAACGCGTTTTGTTAGATATGCACGCTACGAATAAAGCGGAAGCCATCGAGGAGTTAACCGACTTATTACAAAAAGACGGGGCGATAAGCTGTCGCGAAACCTTTATTCAGGATGTCTGGCAGCGTGAGTCGGAAGGCTCAACGGGGTTTGAAAATCATATTGCGATCCCGCATGGAAAGTCGTCCGCCGTTGTTAATACCACCCTTGCCATTGGCCGCACCCGGCAGGATATCGCTTGGGAAACGCTGGACGGCAGCCAGGTACGCTGCATTATTTTATTTGCCGTTCGTCTGGAAGATCAAAATACCACCCATATTCGCTTATTGTCTCAGGTCGCTGGCGCGCTGGCGGATGATGACATTATTGAACAACTGCTCAAAGAAACCAGTCCGCAGAGGATTATTGATCTGTTTAACCAATATGCCGAGTCGGATATTTACTAACAATAACTAGCGGAGTCCGAGATGAATATTGTCTGTGTTGCTGCCTGTACCGCAGGTATTGCTCATACTTATATTGCACGTGAGAAACTGATTAAAGGCGCGAAAGCGCTGGGCCACAATGTCAAAGTCGAAACCCAGGGAACCATTGGTACTGAAAATGAACTGGCGGCGGAAGATATTGACGCTGCGGATGTCGTTATTCTTGCCATTGATGTGAAAATCAAAGGCGAAGAGCGTTTTAAAAATAAACGGATTGTCAGAGTAAAAACGGAAGTCGTGATTAAGTCGCCGATTCAGTTTATCGAAAAGGTCGAAAAATCCTTAGCGAATGCCTGATCCTTAATCTGGAGGGATCTACCATGAGTGAGAATAAAACTCCCGTCTCACAGGAAATTAAGAAGCATTTATTAACCGGTATTTCATGGATGATACCGCTGATCGTCGCCGCCGGGATCTGTATCGCGCTGGGACAAGTCCTTGGCGGGACGAACGTCGGCGAGAAAACCGGCACCATTCCGTGGATGTTAAACCAAATCGGCGGCTGGGGAATGGGGCTGATTGTACCCTTGATCTGCGCCGCTATCGCTTACTCCATTGCCGATCGTCCTGGATTTGCTCCGGGTTTGATCGTGGGTTTTGTCTGCGGGCAAATTCATACCGGTTTTATTGGCGGCATGCTGGGCGGCTTCCTCGTGGGCTACACGGTACTGGCGCTGAAGCACTATATTCGGCTGCCGAAGTCGATGCAGGGGCTGATGCCGATTATGGTGCTGCCGGTATTAAGCACCATTATTAGCGGTTTGCTGATGATGACTCTGATCGGCAAGCCCATTGCCTGGCTGCAGGACGCGCTGATCCACCTGCTGGAGTCGATGCAGGGCGGCTCGCGTTTCCTGCTGGGCGCCATCCTTGGCGCCATGGCGACCTTCGACTTCGGCGGTCCGGTGAATAAAACCATGTCGCTGTTTGCCGATGGTCTGCTGGTCAGCGGCGTTTACGGCCCGGAAGCGGTGAAGTTTGTGGGTTCGATAATCCCGCCGTTCGGTATCACCCTCTCGTTCCTGCTGACCCGCCATAAATATACCCGTGCCGAACGCGAAGCCCTGAAGGCCGCGTTCCCGATGGGGATCTGCATGATCACCGAAGGGGTGATCCCCATCGCCGCCCGGGATCTGCTGCGCGTCGTGGGATCCTGCGTGGTGGCGTCAGCGGTGGCCGGTGGCCTGATCATGACCTGGGGCGTCGAGAGTCCGGTGCCGCACGGTGGGATGTTCGTGGTGCCGCTCTTTACGCATCCCCTGCTGTTCTGCCTCTCTCTGGCGATTGGCACCGTGATTTGCGGCGTGATGCTCTCGCTGTGGAAAAAGCCGGTAACCGAGCGCGATGAAGAGTTTGATGAGCTGAACGACCAAAAGGTCAAAGACGACGAAATCACCTTTACCCTCGAATAAACGGAGGCCCTATGTTTGCCGATATGAAAAGTATGGTGATCAAAGCCTGGCGTGAACGGTATGCCCTGCTGGCGATTAACTGCATGAACCTGGAAAGCGCACGCGCGGCGGTGCGCGTGGCGGAAAAACATCGCGCGCCGATTATTCTCAACCTGTATCAGGGTCACCTGTCGCACTTTCCGGCGACGACGGCGGCGGCGGTAGTCAGGGTACTGGCGGAAGAAGCGAGCGTACCCGTGACGTTAAGTCTCGATCACGGCAAAGACCCAATAAAAATACGTCAGGCTTTCCGCGCCGGATTTAGCGGGTTAATGATCGATGCTTCGGCGTTCGCGCTGGCGGAGAACATCCGCCAGACCCGAGCGGTCGCTGAACTGGCCGCCAGCGTTGGGCTGTGCGTGGAGGGCGAACTGGGGCACCTGGCGGATGCGCCGCGCTACGACCAGGCCAGCAATGCCGATTTAATGACCCAGCCGCAGGACGTCTCTCCCTTTATCGAACAGACCGGGATTGACCTGCTGGCGGTCTCCGTGGGAACCGCCCACGGTATGTACGCCCCCGGCGTAACACCGATGCTCGATTTCGACCGCCTGGCGCAGATACAGCGCGCGTCATCCGTGCCGCTGGCGCTGCACGGCGGGAGCGGTACGCCGTTCGAGCAGCTGCAACGTTGCCCGGAATTCGGGGTCGCAAAAATCAACGTTGGGGCGGCGGTATTTGAAGCGGGGAAAGCGGCGCTGCTGCACACCCTGTGCCACGACAGCACCATTGAGCTGGCCGATGCGCTATCGGTGATGGAGCAGGCCAGCGCTGACGCCATCGTCCCCTATTTACGCGCATCCGGCTCTATCAACAAAGCCTGATTAACTTTCAGTAATGCCTTCCATGCCGGCGCCCGTATGCCCTGGCAAGGCTTACTACACCCTGAAACTGGAGAATAACGATGTTAGTTTCAATGCACGAATTACTTAAACCCACCCGTGAACACGGTTTTGCTATCGGCGCATTTAACGTGGCGGATAGCTGTTTTATTCGCGCTGTGGTGGAAGAGGCGGAAGCGACAAATACGCCGGCGATTATTTCCATTCACCCCAGCGAGCACGATTTTGTTGGCGACGCGTTTTTTAGCTACGTGCGGGATATCACCCAGCGCAGCCGCGTGCCTTTCACCCTGCATCTGGATCATGGCGCATCGGTGGAACATGTTTTACGTGCTATCCAGTGCGGCTTCACCTCGGTGATGATCGATGGCTCGTTGCTGCCCTATGAAGAAAACGTGGCCCTGACCCGCGAGGTGGTGCGGCTGGCGCACGCGGTAGGCGTGTCGGTGGAAGGTGAACTGGGGACCATCGGCCAGACCGGGACTTCCGTGGAAGGCGGCGTGTCAGAAGTGACCTATACCGACCCGGCGCAGGCGGAAGATTTCGTCGCCCGCACCGGCGTGGATACGCTGGCGGTGGCGATTGGCACCGCGCACGGTATCTATCCGAAGGGGATGCAGCCGAAGCTGCAGATGCACATTCTGCGCGATATCGCCGGACGTCTGTCGATTCCGCTGGTGCTGCACGGCGGCTCGGCTAATCCGGATGCGGAAATTGCGGAATCCGTTACGCTTGGCGTCGGCAAAATCAATATTTCCAGCGATATGAAGTATGCCTATTTCCAGAAAGCGCGCGAAATTCTGGCAAAAGAGACCTGGTGGGATCCGAATGTGATTTACCCGGAGCCGATAAACGCCGCGCGCGAGGTGATTCACCACAAAATGAAGCTGTTTGGCTCAACCGGCAAGGCCAGCCTGTACTAATCCCGCGGCGGGGCGGGGAAACCTGCCTCGCTATGAATAAGGAGGCCGGTATGAAGTATTTGGGGCTGGATATCGGCGGGAGCAAAATCGCCGCCGTAGTGATGGATGAACAGGGCCATGAATGGAGGCGTTTTCGCGTTGAAACGCGAAAACAGACCCGGCAGCAGTTTATTGCAACGCTGGTGGAGTTAATCACCGCGATTGGTGATGAGCTGGCTCAGCCTTTGGCTATCGGTATCGCCCTGCCGGGGAGTATCTCCCCGCAGAGCGGCAAGATCCGCAATGCCAATATTCAGGTCATCAACGGCTGCCGCTTACAGGATGAGCTTGAGCAGCGCCTGGGCCAGCCGGTTGTGCTGGCGAACGATGGCAACTGTTTCGCTTTATCAGAGGCCTGCGATGGCGCAGGCGCCGATTATTCACTGGTATTTGGCATGACGCTGGGGACCGGATGCGGGGGCGGTATTGCGCTTAATCGCCAGATTTTCCCCGGCGCGTCAGGGATTGCGGCGGAGTGCGGGCATATCACGCTGCCGGGATATCAGGAGGTCAACGATGGGCCGCCCGCGCGCTGCTATTGCGGAAAATATAACTGCGTCGAGTCCTTTATTTCCGGCACCGGGCTGAGCGCGCGCTATCGTCTGCTGACCCAAGAGGCGCTCAGCAGTCAGGCTATTATCGCCCGGGCGCTGGAGGGCGAGCATGCCGCCTGCGAGCAGGTGCTGCGCTTTCGCCAGCAGCTGGCGCGGACGCTGGCGACGGTGGTGAATCTTATCGATCCCGGCGTGATTGTTCTCGGCGGCGGTCTGTCTAACGTGGCGCTGCTGGTGAACGACCTGGAGGCGGATGTCGCCCCGCTGGTGTTTACCGACCATTTCATTACCCCCATCGTGCCTGCCCGACATGGCGACAGTAGCGGCATGCGCGGCGCAGCCTGGCTAGCCGTCCGAAGCGGAGTCGAAAATGAAACGTTCACAGATTAACTACGCGATTGATAAAGCGCACGCTATCGCCGAGTCCTTTCGCATTTGCTTACCCGAGTTTGCCAGCTTTACCGCCGATATCTGGGCGAAAAAGCGGACTGAAGAGTGGCGAGAAGTTCGGGATCTACAGCTTGGCTGGGATATTACCGATTTTGGCAGCGGCCGTTTTCAGGAAACCGGACTGACGCTGTTGACCCTGCGCAATGGCGCGCCGGGCGATTCGCGCTATCCCAAACCCTACGCCGAGAAGATGTTGCAGATTCAGCAGGATCAGCAAACCCCCTGGCATTTTCATTATCACAAAATGGAAGACATTCTGAACCGCGGCGGTGGCCGGCTCTGTCTGCAGCTGGCATGGGCAACAGAAGATGAACGGCTGGATATGCAGCGCAGCGTGAGCGTCGCGGTTGATGGCCGCCAGCGCACGCTGAAACCGGCAGAAACCCTGGTTCTTAACCCCGGACAGGGTGTTTGCTTGCCGCCCACGCTGTACCACCGTTTTTGGGCTGAAAACGCGCTGGTGATGGGCTGGGAAATTTCGATGGTGAACGATGATAAGCGCGATAACCGTTTTCTGGAAGAGAGCGGCCGCTTCCCGATGATTCAGGAAGATGAACCAAAAAAATGGTTATTGTGCAGTGAGTATGGGTGCTGAAAAAAGATAGACATTGCCGAATCCACCACCCTCTTTAGCGGAGGGTTTTTTTATTCCATTTTGTCTAAAAAAGTAACGTTCATTTCATTCTGGTGATTGATGACACAGACGCCAGCGCCGCCGGGTGATAGCGTAGTTTAGCGCTGAGAGGAGCCCGGTATGGATTTAGAAAACATCTTTCGTGACGTGAAGCTAAGCAAAACGGAAATGACCGTGCTGCGTTTTATTCAGAACGATCCTGAGCAATGCGTTCGCGAGGGGATCCGCGCCGTGGCGGAGCACTGTTATAGCAATCCCTCTTCGCTGGTGCGCCTGGCGAAGAAGCTGAAATTCAGCGGCTGGCTGGAGTTGGTCTATTTTATTAAATTCAATATCACCATGCCCAAACTCGATGTGACCAACGACATCGATTATATGAGCATTCAGCCGGCGGAGCGGATAGCTCCGCTGCTGGAAAGCCTGCAACATCACCGCATTTTGATTCACGGTAGCGGCTTTTCGCAGCTGATCGCCCAGTATATCTACAATAAATTTTTGGTGACCGGGGTGAATGCCAGCCTGGCGCTGTGGCCGGATTACGAAATTCTCGAGCAGAAGAACGCCGCCAAATTTGATTCGATCTGGATTATTTCCAAATCCGGACGCAGCAGTTCGGCGCTGAACTGGGTGAAAGCGCTGGAAGGCAAGGAGATTAACCTGGTCTGCTTTACCGGCGATTATCAAAGCCCGCTGGCGCAGGCGGCGGATACGGCGTTTATCATTCATGACCCGCAAAAGTTTGATGACGATATTTACTGGAGCAATCCGTTTTTCGGCTACTGCATACTCGGCTTTGAGCGGCTGCTGAAGATGTGGTTTATGCAGGCGGGCCTTCCCGGAGGCGGCGCCTGACGCGCCTGTCCGGGCTACCCGGCCCGCAGTCGGCGGCGAACCCGTAGCCCGGATAAGGCGTTAGCCGCCATCCGGGGGATTTTACCGGACGTTTATTGCCAGTCGGCGAACTGCTTATCGTCGAGATAGGCTTCAACCAACGTTTTCGCCAGCGAATACGAGCCGACCAGCGGATGCGCCATTAGCGCCCGTACCGCCAGCGATTTATCGCGCTGCAGAATCGCCGCCACCGCCAGCCGCTCATACTCTTTCACGCTGGCGATCATATTTTTCTGCGCCGTCGGCACATGCTTCGGTGTCACTGGCTTCAGGCCGTCTTTACTCAGGTCGCAGCTGATCTCAATCACATCATCCGGGCGCAGGAAGTCCAGCGTGCCGTTGTTCGACATCGACACCACGATACGCTTGGTGGCGGTGCTGTTGACCGCCTCCAGAATATCCAGCGCCACGCCCGCGTAGCCGCCGGTATCCGGCTCCTCGATAAACTGCTTTAAGGTCAACGGCTCGCGGGTATGGAATTTTTCCTGCTGCGACTCGTTCTGCATATAGCTATTTTCCCGGCGCAGATAGTGCTTCATCCAGAGGGTAAACGCCGCTTCCGGGTTGGCTTTCACATCCACGGTCCGCAGCTCTTCGCGCATATCGTGATTGATGCGGGCAATCTGCTCGCCGCGGGTTTCCGGCGCGTTCTGAATCGCTTTTAAAGCCACTTCGCGATAGTAGTAGTAATAAAGATATTCATTCAGCAGCTGCTTATCGCACAGCTGAACCAGCTCCGGTGAAAAGTACTGCATTGCCGTCTTGCGATACAGGTCCGGGCTGGCGATCAGGCGCTCGGTGACATCCTCGCCGCGCACGGTGAAGTGGGTAAACCAGGAGAAGTGGTTCAGCCCGTAGCACTCGACGCCGAGATCGCGCTCGTCGCAGCCGAGGATTGCCGGCAGCTCGCGAATCAGCTCCGACGGCGCGTCGCAGATGCCGTACACCCGACGCTTAAAGCCGGATTTGATAATCGCCTCGGTGACCAGGCCCGACGGGTTGGTGAAGTTAAACAGAATGGCGTCTTCGGCGGCATGTTCTTCAATCAGGCGGCAGTAGTTGAGAATCGCCGGAATGGAGCGCATCGCCATGGCGAATCCGCCCGCCCCGGTGGTCTCCTGGCCCAGCGTATTGTGCTCCAGGGCGATACGCTCGTCGCGGATCCGGCTCTCATCGCCGCCGACCCGCAGGGTGGTGATCACATAGTGGCTATTTTTCAGCGCCGGCACCGGGTCGCTGGTCACGCTGAAGTGAATATCCGGGCGAATAGCATTAAACACATAGCGGGCAATCTCGCCGAATATCTCCAGGTTCTCCGCGGAGCTGTCGAGAAATACCACTTCCGTTAACCCAATGCGGTGCGCATTATATGCCAGAGATTTTGCCAGAAACGCAGAGCGAACGCCGCCCCCGCCTAATACGGTTAATTTCATAAATCACTCCCAATTAATTTTCTGCTAGCCAGCTATCAACCCGGGAACGAACCTGTCCCACTTTGACGCCGTAAATAACCTGAACTTCATTTCGATTTCGTACTACGCCATTTGCGCCGGTGCTTTTTAATATCGTATCGTCAACCAGATCCATATTATGAATAGCGACGCGCAGGCGGGTGAAACAGTTGTCGACGGAAATAATGTTCTCTTTACCACCCAAGCCATTGATAATTTCGTTAGTCACCGACTGCGGTTCGCCCATTTTTTTACGATAATCCGCCTTGCTATATAACTTCACGTTTTCATCGTCTTCACGACCCGGCGTTTTGAGATTCAACTTAACGACCAGGGTGCGGAAGATAACGTAGTAGACGGCGAACTGACCGATCCCGATAAGCACGTAGCCGGGCCAGCGCGTCAGGGATACCGGCAGCGGCAGGTTGTAAATCAGGAACTCAATCAGCCCGGAAGCGCCCCAGGGACGCACGGTAAAGATGTCGCAAATCGCCTGCGAGGCCGCGGTTAAGGTGGCGTGGATCACCCACAGCAGCGGCGAAACGAACAGGAAGGTAAACTCAATCGGCTCGGTGATGCCGGTGAGCATGGAGGTGATAATGGCCGGTAGCAGAATCGCTTTGGCCATCATTTTTTTCTCCGGTTTCGCCGTGTGGTAAAACGCCAACGAGGCGCCGGCCAGGCCGAAGATGGTGGTCATCCCCTGCTGCGAGAAACGCAGCGCCTCGTTCATCACCGGGGTTAAATCCGGGTGGCGCATATAGGCGAGGAAAATCGCCTGGGTACCGGAGACGACCTGGCCGTCGACGCTCAGCGTGCCGCCGATTTGCGTGAGCTGGAACGGCGACCAGACGAAGTGGTGCAGGCCGGTGGGGATGAGGAATTTTTCAAAGAAGCCGTAAACGAAGACTCCCGCTACGCCGGCGTTTTTCATAAAACCGGTCAGCGCCGCGATGCCGTGGGTCATAAACGGCCAGAACCAGGTAAAGGCGATGGCGTAGAAAATGACGACCGGCGTCATCGCCACCAGCGTCAGCTTGGCTCCGCCGTACATGGAGAGCGCGCCGGGTAGTTCAATCGTCGAGACTTTGTTATGCACCCAGGCGATGGTGCAGCCGAGAATAATCCCGAGGAAAACCCCCATATCGACCACCACAAAGCCCAGCAGCTGAGTCTGCCCGGTACCGTAATATTCGCCGTTAATTTTTTCCGCAAGGCCGTGGGTATGCTCCAGCCACGAGTGGTTAGCGCCAAGAAACATGATAAAACACATTACCGAAACCAGCGCGACTTCGGTTTTTTTATCTTTTGCCAGACCATAGCTAATGCCGACGCAAAAGAGTAATCCCAGATTGCCGAATAAAGGCCAGAAGGTATCGCCGAGGAGCTGTCCGAGCTGGTGTAAAAAACTGGTCTCCGAAATTAATGTTGGGTTAGTTAAGACTGAACTGAGTGCCAAAATTAAGCCAATGACCGGCAAGAACAATACTGCGCCGATCATTGCTCTGGAGAATTTTTGCATATTCTCCAGAATACGCTGACGTATTACGGACATGGTTGTTCCTTTATTTTTGTAGGTTCAGGGACTTTAATTATTTTTTTAACTTCCAGTATTTTTGTTATAGCAAGTCCGTTATTTGAAAGGAACAGGTTGCGGGAAATAGGTACAAACAGCCGCTTAATGGCAACAGGTTTCGCG
This sequence comes from Klebsiella grimontii, assembly GCF_900200035.1. Lineage (GTDB taxonomy): Bacteria > Pseudomonadota > Gammaproteobacteria > Enterobacterales > Enterobacteriaceae > Klebsiella > Klebsiella grimontii. The sequence goes on along the minus strand of NZ_FZTC01000053.1, from coordinate 115,271 downwards.
AATGGAACAGGCCCCTCTCCCGTGGGGAGAGGGGGGAGGGAGAGGGAAAGTCAGGGAGTCGTTGTCGCCGGTGCTGAAGGGGGCTGGGTGCTGGAGACCTCCCCGTTGCGCATCACCTGCGCCACCTGCTGTTTCTCCATATTTATCGCGCTAAGCTGCCCGTTGACGGTCGGCTTCAGCGGCACATCCGCCTGCACGCTGCCGGTCGCCGTCAGCTGAAGGTTCCCGTCGCCGGAAACCGGCAGCGCGGGCCAGCCCCACGCCTGCAAAATATTCAGCGGCACGCCGCGACCGTTGAGGCTCAGGTTGACCTGGCGCTGCGGGAGCTGCGACACCGCCGCGGTGGCTTGCAGGATCCCACGCTCGGTAAAGGCGCTGAGCTCGTTAACGTTCACCGTTGAGGCGTTGGCGCTCAGCTTCAGCGACGGGCGGCGGACGTCAATCCGGTTAAACGTCGCGGCGGCGGCGTTCAGCGTCGCGCTACCGCTCCACACGCCCCAGCTGCGGTTTTTCACCAGCTGCAGCTCGCCGCCGTAGCCGTCAAGCGCGGTGATTTGCCACGGGAACGCCGGTTCAATATCGATAATCAGGTTGCGGCTGGCGCTGAACTTTCTCAGCGTCAGGCTTTGCAGCCAGTCGGGCAGCGGCGCCATCCACAGCTGCTTCCAGTTGTCCGGCAGGGTGTATTCCAGCCCGGCGAACGCCGCGTCATCCAGCACCAGGGCGTTGCCGGCGCGCAGCCAATTGCCGGATGTGCGCACCATGCCGCCCTCCCAGCGTGAGGTGAACTGGCGCAGCGCGATGCCCTGCGGTGAGAACCCGGCGTTAAGGATCGGGTCGAGGAAGTGCAGCGAGCCGTAAATAAACTCGTTGGCGTTCATCGACAGCGTACCCTCCTGGCTTTGCCAGTCGCCGCGGCTCAGGGTGAGGTTGCGCAGATTAAGGTCGAGACCGGCGATCGCCCAGTCAGGCCCCTGCAGGCTAGCGTCGGTGACATCAAGGCGGCCAATCTGTAGCGAGGGCAGGGTAGTCAGCGGCGCGAAAAAGTCGGCGAGGGATTTATCGCTTTGCAGGCGGATTTCGCTGAGGCGCAAATTATCGACCTGCCAGCCGCCGTCGGCGCTGCGTTTCGCCGTGCCGGTGAGCGTACCGCGGGCGACGTCCGCTCCAATGGTCGAGAGGGACACTTCGCCGTTATCAATATTCCCCTGAATCAGCACGTTGCTGGCTTCAATACCGTTGAGCGTCATCGAACCGGCGCTGATCTGAATCTGCGTTTTCTTGCCGAGCACGTTGCCCGCTTCCGGCGCCCACGGGCTGACGCCGCCGGTGACGCGCTGCGCGCTCAGATCCCAGTCGCTCTCCGGGCTGTTGAACGCCATATTGCGCAGCTGCAGACGGTCGGCGGCGAACGGCAGCGCCGCAGAGGAAGGGGAAAAGTTTAGCGTGCCGTCGCTGAGGACGATTTCGTCGGCATGCAGCGGGTCGCTAAACTGGCGGCTGCTAAAACCAATATCCACCGTTTGCGCCACCAGTGTGGCGGGTTTGCCGTCGCGGCCGAGGGTGACGTTTTGCAGCTGCAGGTGCATCGGCGAGGAGAAATTATGGTTCATCTTGTTGAAAGAAACCTTCCAGCCGGTGCCGTCGCTTAGCCAGGCGCTGGCCTGGCGCCCACCCCACTGGGTTTGCAGCAGGAAGTAAGCGGCAATAATCACCACCAGCAGGGCAATCAGCAGCCAGAGAATCAGCTTTCTGAGAAATTTCATGATCTTCGATCCTGAGCGAGGCACATAAGGCTGTTATGCCCGAATTATGCGCAATCCTCAAGACAGGAATTGTGTAATGAGATGATGTGAGATTGATGATGCAGACGCCCCGGCCAGCATCGCGCGGCCGGAGCGTCAGAGAGGATCAGTTTTTCTCTGGCGGGAAAATCAGATTCAGCACAATCGCCGTGATACCGCCAGCAGCGATACCCGAGGAGAGCAGGTTCTTCAGCCAGTCAGGGGCGAACTGCAGGATCAGCGGCTGCTGGGAGACGCCAAGGCCGACGGCCAGCGACAGGGCGATAATCAGGATCGCCCGGCGGTTCAGCGGCTCGCGGGAGACGATACGCACGCCGGAGGCGGCAATGGTGCCGAACATGACCAGCGTCGCGCCGCCGAGCACCGGCTCAGGAATATGCTGTACAAAACCGCTCACCGCCGGGAACAGCCCGAGCACGATCAGCATCAGCGCGACCACGAAACCGACATAGCGGCTGGCGACGCCGGTCAGCTGTATCACGCCGTTGTTCTGGCCAAAGCAGGAGTTCGGGAAGGTATTGAATACCGCCGAGACGAAGGAGTTCAGGCCGTTAGCCAGCACGCCGCCCTTCAGACGCTTCATATAGAGCGGGCCGGAAACCGGCTGCTCGGAGACGTCAGAGGTGGCGGTAATATCGCCGATGGTTTCCAGCGAGGTAATCATAAACACCAGCATCAGCGGCAGCAGCAGGTTCCAGTCGATGCCCAGCCCGTAGTACAGCGGCGTAGGCACCATAATCAGGCTGCTTTCCGTCGGCGCGGTATTGGCCGGCAGCATATCGAGCAACCATGCCGCCAGGTAGCCGGCCGCCATCGCGATAACCAGCGAAGCGATGCGCAGATATGGGTTGCGCTGGCGGTTAAGGATAATGATCAGCGCCAGCACGATGCCCGCCAGCAGCAGATTTTTCGGCGCGCCGAAGGTGTGATCGGCCATAGCCGCGTAGCCGCCGCCGATGGAGGTCAGGCCAACCTGAATCAGCGACAGGCCGATAATCATCACCACCACGCCGGAGACCAGCGGGGTAATAATGCGGCGGGCGAGATGCAGGACGCGGGAGAGAACCATCTCCGTACAGCTGGCCAGCATCAGGGTGCCGAACAGCGCGGCCATCATGGTCGGAACATCGGCGCCGCCGGTTTTCAGCGCGGTGCCGCCCATGATCAGCGGCGCGACGAAGTTAAAGCTGGTGCCCTGAATTGAGAGCAGACCGGAGCCGACCGGGCCCCAGGCTTTGATTTGAATGATGGATGCCACGCCGGAGGCGAAAAGGGACATGCTGATGATGTGTTGCGTATCCTGAGCCGGAAGGCCCAGGGCCTGGCAAATTAACAGCGCCGGAGTGATGACCGCGACAAACATCGCCAGCAGGTGCTGGAACGCGGCGAACAGGGTTTGCGGTAGCGGCGGGCGGTCTTCGAGGCGGTAGATTAATTCGCTGGTTTGCTTGTGCGCAACCGGTTGCGCATTTTCTGACTCTGCGGTGTTAACGGACATCACAACAATCCCAAAGGTGGCAAAGCGGGGATTTTATCGGACTGTAGACCAAAAGCAAACGTTTGCCACTCGTTAGCGATAAATATTTATACAAGGAATAGGCAACAAACATTTATTAACATTTTGTATGCTTGATCGCATCAATATCCCTACAAAATATCTTTTCCTGTCCTTTTTTCCACACTTCTGCTTAAAATCCCTTCCCGATTACTCATGATGAGAAGCAATCGACACCGGGAATATCGTCGCGTGTGAATGGATCATGCGCCTATAAGGAGCTCTTTTTTATGTTTCATCTCGATACCTTATCGACGCTCGTTGCCGCAACTTTAGTGTTGCTACTGGGTAGAAAACTCGTTCAAACCGTTCCTTTCCTCAAGAAATACACCATTCCTGAGCCCGTCGCGGGCGGCCTGCTGGTCGCGCTGGCGCTGCTGGTATTAAAGAAAAGCATGGATATCGAAATTGATTTCGATATGAGCCTGAAAGATCCGCTAATGCTGGCGTTCTTCGCCACTATCGGCCTCAACGCCAACCTCGCCAGCCTGCGGGCTGGCGGTAAAGTCGTGGGGACGTTCCTGATTGTGGTGGTGGGGCTGCTGCTGCTGCAAAACGCCCTCGGTATCGGCATGGCGAAGCTGCTGGGCCTCGACCCGTTGATGGGGCTGCTGGCCGGTTCGATTACCCTTTCCGGCGGCCACGGCACTGGCGCGGCGTGGAGTAAGTTGTTTGTTGAGCGCTATGGTTTCGCCAACGCCACCGAAGTGGCGATGGCTTGCGCAACCTTCGGCCTCGTCCTTGGCGGCCTGATCGGCGGGCCGGTGGCGCGCTATCTGGTTAAGCACTCTTCTTCCCCTGACGGCACACCGGACGATCAGCTCGCGCCGACCGCGTTTGAAAAGCCGGATATGGGGCGCATGATCACCTCGCTGGTGCTGATTGAGAGCATTGCGCTGATCGCCATCTGCTTAACGGTAGGGAAGATCGTTGCGCAACTGCTGGCGGGAACCGTATTTGAACTGCCCACTTTCGTTTGCGTATTGTTTATCGGCGTGATCCTGAGCAACAGCCTGTCGGCGCTGGGGCTGTATCGCGTGTTCGATCGCGCGGTGTCGGTGCTGGGTAACGTCAGTCTGTCGCTGTTCCTGGCGATGGCGCTGATGAGCCTGAAGCTGTGGGAGCTGGCGTCGTTGGCGCTGCCGATGATTGCCATTCTGGCGGTGCAGACGGTAGCGATGGCGCTGTATGCGGTGTTTGTGACCTACCGGATGATGGGTAAAAACTACGATGCCGCGGTGCTGGCCGCCGGCCACTGTGGTTTCGGCCTCGGCGCGACGCCGACGGCGATTGCCAACATGCAGGCGATAACCGACCGTTTCGGTCCGTCGCACATGGCGTTTCTGGTGGTGCCGATGGTGGGCGCGTTCTTTATCGATATCGTTAACGCGCTGGTGATTAAGCTCTATCTGCTGCTGCCGGTATTCGGCTGATAAAAACCCGGAGACGCTGCGCTACAGGCCAGCGCGGTTTTTGGTTTTGGTAGCCCGGCTAAGGCGTTTACGCCGCAAGCCGGGAATACCTCAACAAACTTACGCTTCGTCGTGCTCTTCCCACGCCAGCGCGCGTTTTACCGCTTTCTTCCAGCCGCTGTAGCGATAGTTACGCTCGGTGGTTTCAATTCCCGGACGGAACTCGCGCTCGATAACGGCTTTCTCCTGCAGCTCATCCAGATTCTGCCAGAAACCGACCGCCAGACCGGCCAGATAGGCTGCGCCCAGCGCGGTGACTTCACGGACTTCCGGGCGCTCCACGCGGGTGCCGAGAATATCGGACTGGAACTGCATCAGGAAGTTGTTGGCGACCGCTCCGCCATCAACGCGCAAGGCGTGCAGTCGGATCCCCGAGTCAGCCTGCATCGCTTCCAGCACGTCGCGGGTCTGATAGGCAATCGACTCCAGCGTGGCGCGAATAATGTGGTTGGAGTTTACGCCGCGGGTCAGGCCGAAGATCGCGCCGCGGGCGTACGGGTCCCAGTACGGCGCGCCGAGGCCGGTAAACGCCGGAACGACGTACACGCCGTTGGTATCCTTCACTTTGGTGGCGAAATATTCGGAATCGAACGCGTCGCTAATCAGCTTCATCTCATCGCGCAGCCACTGAATGGAGGCGCCCGCCATAAACACCGCGCCTTCCAGCGCATAGTTCACCTCACCGCGCGGACCGCAGGCGATGGTGGTCAGCAGGCCGTGCGTTGACGTCACCGCTTTCTCGCCGGTATTCATCAGCATAAAGCAGCCGGTACCGTAGGTGTTTTTCGCCATTCCTTCTTTAACGCACAGCTGGCCGAACAGCGCCGCCTGCTGGTCGCCGGCGATACCGGCGATCGGAATACGCGTCCCGCCCTTACCGCCGATGTTGGTCTGGCCGTACACTTCGGAAGATTTGCGCACTTCCGGCAGCATGGCGCGCGGGATATCCAGCGCGTCGAGCATTTTGTCGTCCCAGTCCAGCTCGTGGATATTGAACAGCATGGTACGCGAGGCGTTGGTGTAGTCGGTCACGTGAACGCGTCCCTGGGTCATTTTCCAGATAAGCCAGGTATCTACGGTGCCGAACAGCAGCTCGCCGCGTTTAGCGCGCTCGCGCGCGCCTTCGACGTGGTCAAGGATCCACTTCACTTTGGTGCCGGAGAAGTAGGGGTCAACCACCAGGCCGGTGGCCTTGCGGATGTACTCTTCCATGCCGTCGCGCTTGAGCTGCTCGCAGATTTCGGCGGTACGGCGGCACTGCCAGACGATAGCGTTATAAATCGGCTTGCCGGTTTCACGCTCCCACACGATGGCTGTTTCACGCTGGTTGGTGATACCGATCGCCGCGATTTCATCGGAGCTAATATCGGCTTTTGCCAGTACTTCGACCAGCGTAGAGCTTTGCGATGCCCAGATCTCCATCGGGTCGTGTTCAACCCAGCCTGGGCGCGGATAAATTTGTTCGAATTCTCGCTGAGAGACGCTGACGATATTGGCATCGTGATCCATTACCACGGCGCGGGAGCTGGTGGTGCCCTGGTCGAGCGCTACGATATATTTTTTGTCGGTCATAGTATGAGTCCCGTAGTCAGATTACAGCGAAGCTTTGTGTTGCGTCGTAGAGGGGGATGCGGCTTCTTTCTCTTCGACGACGCAGGTGTCGCAAGGCAGGTGGCGGCCAATCAGCTTGCGGTAGCAAAATGCGCCCAGCGCAGCACCGACGATTGGCGCGCACAGCGGCACCAGGAAATAAGGAATATCTTTGCCGCCGGTGAAAGCGACATTGCCCCAGCCTGCCAGCCAGGCGAAGGCTTTCGGTCCGATATCACGCGCCGGGTTCATGGCGAAGCCGGTCAGCGGGCCCATGGATGCGCCGATAACGGCGATCAGCAGACCAATCAGCAGCGGCGCCAGCGGGCCACGCGGCACGCCGTTGCCATCGTCGGTCAGCGCCAGAATGACGCCCATCAGGATAGCGGTAATCACCATTTCTACCGCGAAGGCCTGCACAAAATTGATATGCGGGTTCGGGTAAGTAGAAAAAATGCCTGCCAGCTCGAGACTTTCGACGCTACCGCGCACCATATTGTGGGTATGTTCGAAATCGAAGAAAAGATTGTAATAAAGCCCGTAAACTAAAGCCGCAGCGCAAAAGGCGCCAGCGAATTGCGCAATGATAAAAGGAACAACTTTACGACCGTCAAAACAGGCGAACAGCCACAGCGCGATGGTGACCGCCGGGTTAAGGTGCGCACCGGAAACCCCTGCGGTCAGGTAAATCGCCATGGCGACGCCCAGACCCCAGATGATGCTGATTTCCCATTGACCGAAGCTGGCTCCCGCGACCTTAAGCGCAGCGACGCACCCAACGCCGAAAAAGATCAACAACCCGGTACCGAGGAACTCTGCGATGCACTGGCCTTTTAGTGTTGATGTTTGGCTCATAATCGAATCCTGAAGCGTAGTGATGATTATTGTATGTGTGAAGGTCGCAGGCGACCACGCTGCCATGTAGGCATAGTGTTAATTTATCGTTAACGAACAAAAACGAGAAATATCGAAATTCAAATGTGTGTACCACGTCAAGAAAATGAGCGTTTTCGCGCCATAAACGCGTGTTCGGTCGTTTGCGGGAGCGTTTCACCGCGCATTTTTTTACGCCTTGATTAACAATTACGAAAAACTGCCGGGTAAAAGCGGCGAACGGACCAGGTAAAGGCTGAAAAGTGTCGCAAACCGCAATCTACGCGGGTTGTCGCTGGACAGGGGCGACGGGGCTTCATACAATCGACTACATCACCACTGTAGTGCGCTAATTTTCGTTAAGGCGTCAACGCGTATACGAAACGGACGGTTTCTATCAACGCCTTGCAAGTTCAGGAGAGGTATGACGATGTCATTAGAAGTGTTTGAGAAATTAGAATCTAAAGTTCAGCAGGCGATTGATACCATCACTCTGTTACAGATGGAAATCGAAGAGCTGAAAGAGAAGAACAACACGCTGGCGCAGGAAGTACAGAGCGCACAGCACAGCCGTGAAGAGCTTGAGCGTGAAAACGGTCAGCTGAAAGAACAGCAGCAGGGCTGGCAGGATCGTCTGCAGGCGCTGCTGGGCCGTATGGAAGAAGTCTAACGCTTCCCGCCCTCTCCCGTTCGGGAGGGGGCAACACTTCCCCGTTCTATATACTCGCAAGTTATAGCCAATCTTTTTTTATTCTTTAATCATCAGTCCGCTTTCTGGCACGCTTAATCCATCACAACACTACATAAAGAGAGCGGTGCGATGAATAAGTGGGGCGTGGGGTTAACTCTGTTGCTGGCATCCGCCAGCGTTCTGGCAAAAGACATTCAACTATTAAACGTTTCTTACGATCCGACGCGCGAGCTGTACGAACAGTACAACAAAGCTTTTAGCGCCCACTGGAAGCAAGAAACCGGCGACAACGTGGTGATTCGTCAATCCCACGGCGGCTCCGGCAAACAGGCGACCTCGGTGATCAACGGTATTGAAGCCGACGTGGTGACCCTTGCGCTGGCCTATGACGTCGATGCAATTGCCGAACGCGGCCGAATCGACAAAAACTGGCTGAAACGTCTGCCGGATAACTCCGCGCCGTATACCTCCACCATCGTGTTCCTCGTACGTAAAGGCAACCCGAAGCAGATTCACGACTGGAACGACCTGATTAAACCAGGCGTGTCGGTGATTACCCCGAACCCGAAAAGCTCCGGCGGCGCGCGCTGGAACTATCTGGCGGCCTGGGGCTACGCCCTGCACCAGAACAATGGCGACCAGGCGAAGGCGCAGGAGTTCGTAAAAGCGCTGTTTAAGAACGTCGAAGTGCTGGATTCCGGCGCCCGGGGCGCGACGAACACCTTCGTAGAGCGCGGGATAGGCGATGTGCTGATCGCCTGGGAAAACGAAGCCCTGCTGGCGACCAATGAGCTGGGTAAAGATAAATTTGAGATCGTGACGCCGAGCGAATCGATTCTCGCCGAGCCGACGGTTTCCGTGGTGGATAAAGTGGTCGACAAGAAGGGCACTCGCCAGGTGGCGGAAGCGTATCTGAAGTACCTCTATTCGCCGGAAGGCCAGGAGATTGCGGCGAAGAACTTCTATCGCCCGCGTGACCCTGAAATAGCGAAAAAATACGCCGATGAGTTCCCGAAACTGAAGCTGTTCACCATTGATGACGTGTTTGGCGGCTGGACGAAAGCGCAGAAAGAGCACTTCTCCAACGGCGGCACCTTCGACCAGATCAATCAGCGTTAAATAGCCTCTTCTTATTCCCGGCAGCGGTGAGTTTGTCGGGAATAGGGGGTAGCCCGGACAGGCGCATAGCGCCGCCTCCGGGAAAACACACCGAACCTCTTCCTGTTTTCATTTAGTCATCAAACTGCGTTACTCTTCCGTTTCTGGCTGAGACAGGAAAATAGAATGCGAAGAGTACGATACCTTTTATTAGCGCTGCTGGTGGCGGTTGTGGCGGCGATGGCCGGCGGCTACTACTGGCTCCATTCCGGCAACCCTGACGCGTTGCGCAAAATTGTTCTGCAACAGTGCGTCCCCAATCAACAGCAGCGCCAGAATTCCGCGCCCTGCGCGGAAGTGAACCTGAAGGGCGGCTATGTCCTGTTTAAAGACCGCAATGGCCCGCTGCAGTATCTGCTGATGCCCACTTACCGCATTAACGGCACCGAAAGCCCGCTGCTGCTCAATCCCCTGACGCCGAACTTCTTCTGGCAGGCCTGGCAGGGGCGTGAAATCATGAGCCAGCATCGTGGTTCCGCCGTATCGGATGACGCGGTCTCCTTGACCATCAACTCGCGCAGCGGACGCACGCAAAATCATTTCCATATCCATATCTCCTGCTTGCGTCCCGATGTCCGTACTCAGCTGGACAAGGAAGCGCCCGCTATCAGCAGTCGCTGGTTGCCGCTGCCCGGTGGACTACTGGGCCACGAATATCTGGCGCGCCGGGTCACCGAAACGGAGCTGGCGCAGCGCAGCCCGTTCCTGATGCTGGCTGAAGAGGTGCCGGAAGCGCGCGAACATATGGGGCGTTTCGCGCTGGCGATGGCGAAGCAGAGCGACGGCTCGCTGGTGCTGCTGGCGACCGAGCGTAACCTGCTGACGCTGAATCGCGCATCGGCGGAAGAGATTCAGGACCATAGCTGCGCCATTCTGGCATCCCGTTAATTTCCTTTACGTTCCCGCCATTCATTATCTCCTTGATTCTTATCCCGGTTTAACGTCGGGGTAGGATCGGGTGTATAAAAATATGTGAAACCGATCAAAAGATATAAAGGTATACCTTTATATCTTTTTGAGGATCGTTACACTCTCTTCATAGCCTCCATTGCATGTCTGACTGGTGGCTTATTTATAAAAACGTTTTTATTTCATGTAGTGACATCATTAATTGTTCCCTCTATTTGCGCGGCTAAGCGTAAAGGAATATCAACATGAAACTTTCTATCGTGGAAAAAATCGGCTTCGGCGCAGGAGATATGGCGATAAACGTTGTGATCATCGCCATGCAGCTGCTTCTCGCCTATTTTTATACCGATATCTACGGCCTGAGCGCCGCTGATGTCGGCGTACTTTTCGTGGTTGTGCGGATGATCGATGCCATTATCGATCCGGCCATGGGCGTCCTTACCGATAAGCTGAATACGCGCTGGGGACGCTATCGCCCGTGGCTGCTGTGGTTTGCCATCCCTTTTGGCTTCGCCGTTTATTTAATGTTTATCACGCCTGATATGGTTTATATGGCCAAGCTGGCGTGGGCCTATGGCACCTATATTCTGATGACCCTGGTCTATACCGCTATCACTATTCCCTATATCTCGATGATTGGCGTGATTACCAGCGATCCCGTGGAACGGCTAAGCGCAAACGGCTATCGCTTTGTGATGACCAAAATTGCCGCTTTCCTGGTCACTATTGTCGTCCCGATGCTTGCCGTCTGGCTGGGGCAGGGCAACAAGGCGCTGGGTTACCAGTTTTCTATGGGGCTAATGGGCGCGATGGGGGCCCTGCTGTTTATCTTCTGTTTTCTCACCACCCGTGAACGTAGCGAGCCGGAAATTACTTCGCTATCGGTAGGGAAGCAGTTTAAGTATCTGTTACGTAACGATCAGTGGATTATTCTTGGGGTTGTTATTTTATTGCTGATGTGCGGTTACGTTATTCGCGGTTCCGTCGCGGCCTATTATGCCAAGTATTATCTTAATGGCGGCGATAGCCTGATTTCACCTTTTCTGACTACCGGCGTTGTCGCCTCTATTCTGGCGATGATCGCCACCACCTGGATAACCAAGTTCTGGGATAAAATTAAGATGTTCCGCTACACCCAGATTATTACCTTTGTACTAAGCGCGATGATGTATTTCTTCGTCGGGCGTGAAAATCTTATCCTGGCATTTACATTCTATTTTCTTATTAATTTCTTCTGCGATATGCAAATGCCGGTGTTCTGGTCCTCTATCGCCGAAGCGGTGGATTATGGCGAAAAGAAAACCGGGCTGCGGGTATCCGGCCTCGCGTTTGGCGGCATTCTCTTCTTCCAGAAGTTTGGTATGGGGATCGCGGGGGGCGTACTGGGATTTCTGCTGAGCCACTTTGGCTATCAGGCCGACGTTGAACAGAGCGCGCGTTCGCTCACCGGTATTGCGCTGATGATGACGCTCATTCCGGCACTGTTCCATCTTGCGGTTGGGCTGCTTATGAAAAAGTATCTGATTAATAACGAATATTATCGTGATATTCAGCTCGCCCTTGCGCAAAAACAGGCATAAGGAGGCGTAAATGAATGCCATGAATAAGGTTTGGGCGATCGGAGACGCCTCCGTAGACCTGGTACCGGAAAAACAGAACAGCTACCTGAAATGTCCCGGAGGCGCTTCGGCGAACGTGGGGGTCTGCGTTGCCAGGCTGGGCGGAACGTGCGGTTTTATCGGCTGCCTTGGCGACGATGACGCCGGGCGTTTCCTGCGCCAGGTTTTTCAGGATAACGGCGTCGATGTCTCTTCGCTGCGGCTGGATGCGAGCCTGACCAGTGCGGTACTGATCGTCAATCTGACGGCTGACGGCGAGCGCAGCTTTACCTATCTGGTGCATCCGGGGGCTGATACCTACGTTTCACCTCAGGATCTGCCGACGTTCAGAAAATACGAATGGTTTTACTTTAGCTCCATTGGTCTCACCGACAGTCCCGCTCGCGAGGCATGTCTTGAGGGCGCGCGAAGAATGCGGGAGGCCGGCGGCTACGTTCTGTTTGATGTCAACTTGCGCAGCAAGATGTGGCGCAATACCGCTGAGATCCCTGACCTGATCGCCCGCTCCGCTGCGCTGGCGTCTATCTGCAAAGTCTCGGCCGATGAGCTGTGTCAGCTGAGCGGCGCCAGCCACTGGCTGGATGCGCGGTATTACATGCGCGATCTGGGCTGTGATACCACCATCATTTCGTTGGGGGCCGAAGGGGCGTTGCTCATCACCGCCGAGGGAGAGTTCCTTTTTCCCGCCCCGCGCGTGGAGGTCGTCGATACCACCGGAGCTGGCGATGCCTTTGTCGGCGGCCTGCTGTTCACGCTTTCCCGCGAAAACTACTGGAATCATGCCTTGCTGGCGGAGGCCATCAGCAATGCCAACGCCTGCGGCGCAATGGCGGTGACGGCAAAAGGGGCAATGACCGCTCTGCCGTATCCCGACCAGCTCAATACTTTTCTGTCCAGCCGTTCGCTGGCACAAGCCATGACCGTGAAATAAGGAGTCATCATGCACGTTGATCAAAACAAAATACTGGGATGCCTGGTAGGCGCCGCTGCAGCGGACGCGATGGGCGCGGCGACGGAAGTACGGACCCAGCAGCAAATTAAGGACTATTTCGGCGGCTGGGTAACGACCTTTCAAAAACCGCCAGCGGATACGTTTGGCCGCTGCAACGAAGCGGGTATGTGCACGGATGATTTTATTCAGGCGAAATACATTATGGACGCGCTGCTGCGTCATCAGCGCCAGGTCAGCGATGAGGCGATGCGCGAGGCCTTCCAGCAGTGGCTGGATTACCCTTACTACGCCAACTTTACCGGCCCGACGACGCGTGCGGCAATGAAAGCGATATTCAATGACAATCGTGCCTCCTTGCAGGGCGATCTTGAAGGCGAAAAGCAGTCGGTACAGATTATTAATAAGGGAAACGCGGAAGCCACCAACGGCGCCGCCATGAAGATTTGGCCGGCGGCGGTGCTGCATCCGGGGGATATTGACGCGGCGATTCACTGCGCGCTGCAGATTTGCCGCTTTACGCATAATAACGTGCTGGCGATGTCCGGCGCAGCGGCGATGGCGGCGGCAACCAGTGAAGCATTAAGATCGCAGACCAATGCGGACACCATTATTGCCGCCGGTATTTATGGCGCGCAAAGAGGCTATCTGCTGGCGCAGGAGCAAGGAGCGATGATGGTGGCAGGCCCATCCGTTGCCCGACGCATCGAGCTGGCCGTGGCTATCGGTCAACGCCATCGTCATTGGGAAACGGCGGTGGTGGAACTTGCCGATATTATTGGTTCCGGGCTGCACGTCAGTGAAGCCGTACCGGCGGCCTTTGGCCTGTTCGCGTGTTGTCCGAATTCTGCCGTAGATGCTATTATCTCCGGCGTTAATATCGGCAATGATACTGATACTGTCGCTACCATGGTTGGAGCGATTTCCGGCGCATTCCATGGCGTGGAGGCTTTTCCCGCCGATTATTTAACGACCGTGGATCGTATGAATCATTTCGATTTGGCACAACTGGCCAGGCAAATCGCAGGGTAGCGAATTCACCCTGCCGGGGACGGTAAAACGTCCCCTGCTGGCGAAGACGTGAGGTGCGCAGTTTGCAGGTTGATAAAACGAGCTTTACTCCGCTTTATAAGCAACTATTTTTTATCATCTGTCAGCAGATTCAGAATGGGTCCTTGCCGTTAGGCAGCCAGCTGCCGACGCAAAAAGAGGTTGCCAGAGCCTATAACGTCTCGCTCATCGTGGTTAAACAGGCCTGGAGCGAATTAATCAATGCGGGCATTATTTCGTCCCAGCGCGGAAGCGGATCGGTAGTGTGCTCAGTGCCGGAGGGAGTGAGCTACGGCCACACGTTTCGCGGCATTACCAGCGATCTTCAGGATGCCAGCGTCGAGATAGAGAACCGTATTCTTGAGATTGCGCCGCGTCGCGCGCGTGACGCTCAGGCAGATGGTTTGAGCCTGCCCGCCCATCATCATTATCTCTATATCTCGCGTATTCGTTGCCTGAATAATCGTCCGTTTAACCATGAAAAGATCTATCTCGATCTTAGCTTCTTTCCCGATCTGCAGCTCACGCCAGAGGCGCTGGAACATACGTCGCTTTATTCGCTATTAAACGTCACCAGTGACTCGGCGATTGAAAAGGTTGAGGCGATCTTACCTTCCCCCGACCTGTGCGAAAAACTGCAGATCGCGGCGAATAAACCACTATTATCCGTCGCCAGACAGACGTTTCAGGCCGGGCATAACAGCCCTTTTGAATATTGCCGTTATTACGTGCTGTCGGAATACTTTGGCGAAATTCATTATCACTAATCTGCCCGCACCGGTGTTGTCATAACCCCACTATATCTGGCGTTTACCTGTCCTGTTGTCCGTCGTATTCTTGCTGAAAAAAACGACAGGAGACAGGTATGTCGCTCTGGTTTTCCCACCCTCTGTTCCTTCCCTCTATCATCGTCGGCATCACTATTCTCCTCTGGGCGACCTCTTTACTACCGGAGTTTATGACCGCGCTGCTGTTTTTTGCCGCGGCGATGATCGCCAAAATCGCGCCGCCGGAGGTGATTTTCGGCGGCTTTGCCTCATCGGCGTTCTGGCTGGTGTTCAGCGGCTTTGTGCTGGGGATCGCTATCCGCAAAACCGGACTTGCGGACAGGGCGGCGCGGTCGCTTTCGTCGCGGCTGACCGACTCCTGGCCGCTGATGGTCGCCAGCGTGGTGCTGCTCAGCTATGCCTTGGCGTTTGTGATGCCGTCCAATATGGGACGTATCGCGCTGCTGATGCCGATTGTGGCGGCAATGGCCAGGCGTGCCGGTATTGAAGAGGGGACGCGCCCGTGGTTTGGCCTGGCGCTGGCGGTGGGGTTCGGTACCTTCCAGCTGTCTGCCACCATCCTACCCGCCAACGTCCCGAATCTGGTGATGAGCGGCGCGGCGGAGGGATCATATGGTATTCACCTGAATTACCTGCCCTATTTACTGCTGCATACGCCGGTGCTCGGCTGGCTCAAAGGCGCTGTGCTGATTGCATTAATATGCTGGCTGTTTCCCGGAAAACCGCACCCGCCGCGCGACATGACGCCGCTGCCGCCGATGAGCCGCGATGAGAAGCGCCTGGCGTGGCTGCTGGCGGTGGTGCTGACGCTCTGGGTGACCGAAAGCTGGCACGGCGTGGGGCCGGCCTGGACGGGGCTGGCGGCGGCGGTGGTAACGCTGCTGCCGCGGGTCGGCTTTATCAGCGGCGAGGAGTTTTCCAGCGGCGTGAATATCCGCACCTGTATTTACGTTGCCGGCATTCTCGGGCTGGCTATCACCGTGACCCAAACCGGTATCGGCGGCGTGGTGGGCAATGCGCTGCTGCAGATTATGCCGCTGGATAAAGAGAGTCCGTTTACCAGCTTTCTCGCGTTGACCGGCATTACCAGCGCGCTGAACTTTATCATGACCGCCAACGGCGTACCGGCGCTGTATACCACCTTCGCGCAGAGCTTCTCCGATGCGACCGGCTTCCCGCTGCTGAGCGTGATTATGATTCAGGTGCTGGGGTACTCCACGCCGCTGCTGCCGTATCAAGCGTCACCGATTGTGGTGGCGATGGGGCTGGGGAAAGTGCCTGCAAGGGCGGGAATGCTGCTGTGTATCGCGCTGGCGGCGGTGAGCTATTTGATTCTGCTGCCGCTGGACTATCTGTGGTATCAGGCGTTGGGGAAACTATAGCGGGGTAAAAAACCCGGCTTGCGCTGTGCTGAGCCGGGCTACAAATATTGCAGATTTCTGGTCAGTAGCCCGGTTGCGAAGCGCGACCGGGGGTAGCCTTTAAAGCGAATTACGCTTTTTTCGCGGCTTCTGCTGCTTTAACGATCACCGCGAAAGCGTCAGCTTTCAGAGATGCGCCGCCAACCAGTGCGCCGTCGATGTCCGGCTGGGTGAACAGCTCCGCTGCGTTGCCCGCGTTAACGGAACCGCCGTACTGGATGATCACTTGTTCAGCCACTTTCGCATCGGCTTTCGCGATGTGATCGCGAATGAATTTGTGCACCGCCTGGGCCTGAGCCGGGGTAGCGGATTTGCCGGTACCGATCGCCCATACGGGTTCGTAAGCGATAACCACGCCTTCGAAGGCCGCCGCGCCCTGAGTTTTCAGAACGGCGTCGATTTGACGGGCGCACACTTCTTCGGTTTTGCCCGCTTCGTTTTCCGCTTCGGTTTCACCGATGCACAGAACCGGAATCAGACCCTGCTCTTTCAGTACCGCGAATTTTTTAGCGATCAGCTCGTCGGACTCTTTGTGGTAGGTACGACGCTCGGAGTGGCCGATGATGATGTACTGAGCGCCGATGTCTTTCAGCATTTCAGCGCTTGTTTCGCCGGTGAATGCGCCGGACAGGTTCAGGTCAACGTTCTGCGCGCCCAGGTGAATGTGGCTGCCGGCAGCGGCTTGTTTCGCCAGGTCGATGTACATTTCAGGCGGAGCAATTGCAACTGCACAGCCGGTCACGCCAGCCAGTTCGGTACGCAGGTTTGCGACCAGTTCGTTTACCATGTGGCGGCTGCCGTTCAGTTTCCAGTTACCCATCACTAAAGGATGTCGCATTTTTATTCTCCACGCTTCAAAGCGAATTAAGGAATATAGCCGCCCCCGAGGGCAGCATGGTCTGTGAAACAGTATAGAGATTCATCACTGGAAAGGCTTTGCTTTTTGTCATTTATTGTTGTTTTCCAGCGTTTCAGATAGCGCCAGCTTAATCGGTTCAACAGCGAAGGTCAGCCCCTTTTCGCCGTTGTCTGCCACCACATAGCGCACCGCGCCTTCGGTTTCGCTGAAGTAACGTTTGCCTTTTCCGGTGGTCAGCAGTTTTTGCAATTTTTGCTGGCTTTGCGTCTGACTTAGCGTGGGCACAAAAGCGCGCATCACGGCGCTCATATACTCCAGGGCCCTGGCTTTCGCCGCTTTCTGCTGCGGCCCCTGAATCGGTAGCCAGGTTATTTGCATCGATTTAATTTTGAGGGTTCCACGTTCAAGCGCGGTCGACGCGTAGAGGTTCTCATTGATCTTGGTGGCGGCGCGGGTCAGGTTCGCCTGGTCTTTGCTGGCGGCGACGGCGCGAAATTCATTGAGCGTTAGCTTCGGGTTATCGCGATTGAATTTTTCCCGAAACTCGCTGATGGAAATATCAAAGACCGGCGCGCCGGAGAGAAGATAGGGTGCCGTAGCGCTGGCGTCTGACTCGGCGGACAACGCCTTTTGGCCAACGGATAACGCCGCCAGCCCAATCAAACATAAGGTTGCCCACTTCTTCATGCCCATCTTCCCTTTTTTTATCTGCTGACGATTAAAACGAGAACCGTCACGCTTGTCAAAAAGTCACGCCTTCAGGGTAAACTACGTCGGTGATGATGATAAGGAATAAAATATGACCCTACAGCAGTGGCTATTCTCAATTAAAGGGCGGATTGGACGTCGCGACTTCTGGATCTGGATCGCTATCTGGATAGTGACCATGAGCGCGTTGTTCACGCTGGCCGGCAGTAATCTTCTTAATCTACAGACGGCGGCTTTTATTCTGGTGTGCCTGCTGTGGCCGACGGCGGCGGTGACTATTAAACGCCTGCACGATCGGGGTAAATCCGGGCTCTGGGCGCTGCTGATGATTCTGGCGTGGATGCTGCTGGCGGGCAACTGGTCAATGCTGCCTGTGGTCTGGCAGTGGGGCGTCGGGCGGTTTATACCGACGCTGATTATCGTCATGATGCTGATCGACCTGGGCGCGTTTGTCGGCACCCAGGGCGCGAATAAGTTTGGTAAAGAGACGCTGGACGTGCGCTGGAAAGCGGAATCCTGATTACCAGTAGTGTTCGGCGGTCATATGACCCGGTCGGCGCCGCAGGTGCTTGCTCATCTGCCGGGTCTCTTTCAGCAACTGCTGAGTGTCGCGCACCATCTGCGGGTTACCGCACAGCATAACGTGGCTGCTCTCGGCGTTCATCGGCAGGCCGACGGCCTCTTCCAGCGCGCCGGTTTCAATCAGGAACGGGATGCGCCCCGTGAGCATGCCCGGCGCGGTTTCCCGGCTCACGACCGACTGGATGCGCAGCTTGCCCGCATAGCGCGCTTCCAGCGCCTGCATCTGCGGCAGATAGCTGAGATCGGCGGCATATCGCGCGGCGTGCACCAGTACCAGGTTTTCAAAACGATCCAGGTCTTTCCCTTCTTCGAGAATCGACAGGTACGGGCCAATCGCCGTGCCGGTAGCGAGCATCCATAGCGTGTCGCAATCCGGTACCTCTTCCAGGACGAAGAAACCGGCGGCTTCGCTGACAATCTGCACTTCGTCGCCCGGCTTCAGTGCCGCCAGCCGTGGGCTGAGCTTGCCCTCCGGAACCGTCACCAGGTAGAACTCAAGATCGGGATTGCCGGGGGCGTTGACGTAGGAATACGCGCGCTGCACGCGTTCACCGTCAATGTCCAGGCCCAGCTTGGCAAACTGACCTGCGGTAAACGGCGCAACCGGTGCGTGAACGGTGAGGCTAAACAGCGCATCCGTCCAGTTTTGAACCTTTACGACTTTGCCTGTAACCCAGTTTGCCATAGCGTCTCTCCTCTCAATCCTGTTAGCGTATCTTCACCGCGACGAGAGCAGATTTCCAGCCCGAAAAGGCTGGAAAGCTCTATTGATCAAATGTTTTACAGGATGTGCAGCTGGATATCCGGATCTTTGCGATCGAGATAATGAATCGACTGAATACGGCGAATTGTGCGGGATTTGCCGCGGATCAGCAGGGTTTCGGTGGTGGCCATATTGCCTTTACGGGTGATACCGTCCAGCAGATCGCCTTTGGTGATGCCGGTCGCCGAGAAAACGACGTTGTCGCTGCGCGCCATATCGTCCAGGCGCAGCACTTTGCCGGCTTCAATGCCCATTGCTTTGCAGCGTTCCAGCTCGTTTTCGCCGATGCGGCGGTTCTCTTCGCTGTCGCCCTTCACGTGGTGACGCGCCAGCAGACGGCCGTTCATATCGCCGTCCAGCGCGCGGATCACCGCTGCGGAAACGACGCCTTCCGGCGCGCCGCCGATACCGTACATAACGTCAACTTCGCTGTCCGGCATGCAGGTCAGAATAGAGGCGGCAACGTCGCCGTCGGGGATGGCGAACACGCGCACGCCCAGCTTTTGCAGCTCAACAATGACGTCGTCATGGCGCGGCTTGGCTAAGATGGTGACCGTTAATTCGCTCAGCGGCTTATTCAGCGCGCGGGCGATGTTATGCAGGTTCTCCGCCAGCGGCAGGTTCATATCGATGGTACCTTTCGCCCCCGGGCCGACAATCAGCTTTTCCATGTACATATCCGGCGCGTTCAGGAAGCAGCCCTTATCGCCTACCGCCATGACCGCCAGCGCGTTGGCCTGGCCCATCGCCGTCATGCGGGTGCCTTCGATGGGATCGACGGCGATATCTACCGCATCGCCGTGGCCGGTACCGACGCGCTCGCCGATGTACAGCATCGGCGCTTCGTCGATTTCGCCTTCGCCAATCACAATGGTGCCGTCGATGTTGATCAGGTTGAGCATAATGCGCATGGCGTTGACGGCGGCGCCGTCGGCGGTGTTTTTATCACCACGGCCTAACCACTTGTAGCCTGCCAGCGCGGCGGCTTCGGTGACGCGCGAAAATTCGATGGCCAGTTCTCGTTTCATAATCCACTCATCTGAATAAAAATTATGCGCAGCGTGGCGAGATGACGTTCGCGCTACGCGTTGGAATAGCGTTCGGTTTCCGGCATCCAGCGCTCAATCAGCGCCTGGGCCTGCTGGGGATAGCGTTCGTGAATATGGCGGGCGATGCGCTGAACTTCCGGGATCATGGCCTGATCGCGCAGTAAGTCCGCGACTTTAAATTCTGCGTTGCCGGTCTGGCGGGTGCCGAGCAGCTCGCCGGGACCGCGAATTTCCAGGTCTTTCTGAGCGATGACGAAACCGTCGTTGCTGTCGCGCAGAACCTGCAGGCGCTTCTGGGCGGTTTTTGACAGCGGCGATTTATAGAGCAGCACGCAGTGGGAGGCTACCGCGCCGCGCCCGACGCGGCCTCTGAGCTGGTGCAGCTGCGCCAGGCCCAGACGCTCCGGGTTTTCGATGATCATCAGACTGGAGTTGGGCACATCCACGCCGACTTCAATCACCGTGGTGGCGACCAGTAGATGCAGCTCGCCCTGCTTGAACGCGCTCATCACCGCCTGCTTCTCGGCGGACTTCATGCGCCCGTGCACCAGGCCGATATTCAGCTCCGGCAGCGCGAGCTTCAGCTCTTCCCAGGTGGCTTCCGCCGCCTGGGCTTCCAGCAGATCCGACTCTTCAATCAGCGTACAGACCCAGTAGGCCTGACGACCTTCGTGGGTGCAGGCGTTACGCACGCGGTCGATAATATCGCTGCGTCGGGTATCCGGAATGGCCACCGTGGTGACCGGCGTACGGCCCGGCGGCAGTTCATCGATGACCGAGGTGTCGAGGTCGGCATAAGCGGTCATCGCCAAGGTACGCGGAATCGGTGTGGCGGTCATAATCAGCTGGTGCGGATGAAAACCCTGCTGTTGGCCTTTTTCCCACAGCGCCAGCCGCTGATGGACGCCAAAACGGTGCTGTTCATCGATAATTACCAACGCGAGGCCGTTAAACTGGACCTGCTCCTGAAAGATGGCGTGGGTCCCGACAATCATCTGCACCTGTCCGCTGGCGATAGCCTGCTGCTGCGCCTGGCGCGCTTTGCCTTTTTGTTTGCCCGCCAGCCAGCCCACCTCAACGCCCAGCGGTTCGAACCAGCTGCGGAAGTTATTGGCGTGCTGTTCAGCCAGCAGCTCGGTCGGCGCCATCAGCGCCACCTGTTTGCCGTGGGCGATGGCGCGCAGGGCGGCAAGCGCGGCAACCAGGGTTTTACCGGAGCCCACGTCCCCCTGCACCAGACGCATCATCGGCACGTCCAGCGCCATATCGCGCTCGATTTCAGCCGTGACGCGCGCCTGCGCGCCGGTCGGCGTAAAGGGGAGGGAGGCCAGCAGCTTGTCTTTTAACGTGTCGTTAGCGCTAAGCGCGAGGGCGTGATAGCGCTGGGCGCCTGCCCGCAGCGCCAGCATGCTGAGGTTATGCGCCAGCAGCTCTTCCAGAATTAAGCGCCGCTGGGCCGGATGTTTACCGCTTTCCAGCTCGCTAAGCTGTAGCGTGGGCGGCGGGCGATGCAGGGTGCGTAAGGCGTCCGGCAGGCTCATCATCCCCTGGGCCAGCTCCGGCGGCAGCAGCTCGGCGATCGCGCAGGTTTCAAGCAGCTCCAGCGCCTGGTCGGTGAGCTTGCGCAGCGTAGCCTGCTTGATGCCTTCGGTGGTGGGATAAACCGGGGTCAGCGTTTCCTGTAAATCAGGCGTACTCATATCGCCCTGAACCCGATATTCCGGGTGGATCATCTCCGCTCCGTGCTTACCGCGCTTCGCTTCGCCGTAGGCCAGCACGCGGCGCCCGGTTGCCAGACTGTTTTTCATCGCCGCGCTGAAGTTAAAAAAGCGCATGGTGAGGATGCCGGAGCCGTCGCTTATCTGGCAGGTCATCATCCGGCGGCCGCCGAAAGTGATATTGCAGTTGAGAACTTCGCCTTCAACGGTGGCGTAAACGCCGGGCAGCAGTTCGCCGATTTGATACAGATGGGTGCGGTCTTCGTAGCGTAGCGGCAGGTGCAGAAGCAGATCCTGCACTGTGTGAAGGCCGATTTTCGCCAGTTTACTGCTCTGGGCCGCGCCTACGCCCGTCAGGGAGTTGAGCGGCACCGCATCCAGCAGACGGCCCTGCATGATTACTTCGCCGCCTGCATGGTGGCCCACCACGCGGCATCGGCTTCGACTTCGCCCTGCTCGTTGACGTGGGGGTAGGGAAGACCTTTGCGTTTTGCGACCCTCGCCAGCACCGGATAGCCGCCTTCAAACAGCAGACGCTGTTGGTCTTCTTCCGGCAGCATGCTGTTTTCGCGCTGGTACATGCCGGCGTTCTGCCGCTGGCGCTGGGCTTCGTAGAGGATAAGCGCCGAGGCGACGGAAACGTTCAGCGACTGCACCATGCCAGTCATCGGAATGATGATGTCCTGGTCCGCCAGGTCTAACGCTTCCTGCGTAATGCCGGTTTTCTCCTGCCCCATCAGGATACAGGTAGGGCGGGTATAGTCGATTTCACGGAAATCAACGGCTTTATCAGAGAGGTGGGTCGCCAGGATCTGCATGCCCTGGCCTTTTAAATGCGTGACGGCCTCGCCAATAGTACGGTGGGTTTTAACCTGCACCCAGCTATTGCTGCCGGCCGCCGCAGAGGCCATGGTACGCATACGGCTACCCGGCCAGATAGCGTGCACTTCATGCACGCCAACGGCGTCGGCCGTACGAATGACCGCAGAGACGTTATGAGGTTTGTGGACCTGCTCCATGCAGACCGTCAGGTCAGGCTGACGCCTGGCGAGCATCTCGCAGATACGCGCATAACGCTGTGAATTCATAATACTAGTTTCGGTTACGGGTGACTTTTATCACATCCGGCATGACGCGAATTTTGCGCATAATATTCGCCAGATGTACGCGATCGCGCGCGGTGAGGCGAATAAAGGCGCTATAAACGCGGCCATCTTTCTCTTCCGTATTCAGGCTTTGGATATTGGAAGAGGCGGTGTTGATCGCGGCGGTAAGATTCGCCAGGGCACCCTGATGGTTGAACATGTCCACCTTGATTTCGGTGATAAATTCCTGCGCCGTCTCTTTGTCCCACTCGACCGCCATAAATTTCTCCGGCTCTTTCTGATAGCCGCGAATGTTACGACAGGACTCATGGTGGATAACCAGGCCTTTGCCAGGACTGACGTGCGCAATAATCGGGTCGCCGGGGATCGGACGGCAGCATTTGGCAAAGGTGATCAGCACGCCATCTGCGCCTTTAATCGGCAGATGGTTATGGCCGATAGGCGCCGGCTGTACAGGCACGGCGGTAGTTTCACCCTGCTGCAGGTTTTTTGCCACCACGACGCTCATGGCGTTGCCGAGGCCGATTTCGGCCAGCAGATCGTCAAGGGTTGTCAGCTTCATGCGCTCAAGTTCACGCTGAATATTCTCTGGCGGAATCTCCGCCAGCTTACGGCTACCGCCGAGGGCGTGGTTGAGCAGGCGGCGTCCGAGGCTAACGGAATCGTCGCGCTTGAGGTTTTTCAGCAGCTGGCGAATTTTGGCGCGCGCTTTCGAGCTGACGACAAAGTTCAGCCACGCGGCGTTCGGGCGTGCGCCCGGCGCGGTGATGATTTCCACCGTCTGGCCGCTGGAGAGCGACTGCGACAGCGGATACGGCTGGCGGTCGACGCGCGCGCCGACGCAGGCATGGCCGATATCGGTATGCACCGCGTAGGCGAAATCCACCGGCGTCGCGCCAGCGGGCAGTTCGACAATGCGCCCTTCCGGGGTGAAAACGTAAATCTCATCCGGGAACAGATCGGATTTCACGCTCTCAATAAATTCAAATGAACTACCGGCGCTCTGCTGAAGCTCCAGCAGGCTCTGCATCCAGCGCTGGGCGCGGATTTGCGCGGTGGTGCTGCTCTCGCCGCCGTGCTCTTTATAAGCCCAGTGCGCCGCCACCCCCATTTCCGCCATCTGGTCCATGTCTTCGGTACGAATTTGTACCTCAACCGGGACGCCGTGCGGGCCGATCATCGAGGTGTGCAAAGATTGATAGCCGTTCGCCTTTGGAATGGCAATGTAGTCTTTGACGCGACCCGGACGCGGCTTGTAAAGGCTATGCATCTGGCCAAGCACGCGGTAGCAGGTGTCGGAATCATGGACGATGACGCGGAAAGCGTAGATATCCATAATCGAGTGAAAGCGCTGCTCTTTGAGCACCATCTTGCAGTAGATGGAGTACAAATGCTTTTCGCGACCGCTTACGCGACAGGGAATTCCCGCTTCCTGCAGGCGCCCTTCGATTTCGGAGAGGATTTTTTGAATCATCTCTTTACGGTTGCCGCGCGCCGCTTTGACCACCTCTTTAATAACGCGGTAGCGGTTAGGATACAGCGCCTCAAAGCCCAGCTCTTCGAGCTCGGTTTTGATGTGATGAATACCTAAACGGTGCGCCAGAGGGCTGTAGATTTCCAGCGTTTCGCGGGCAATGCGGCGGCGCTTATCCGGGCGCAATGAGCCCAGCGTACGCATGTTATGGGTGCGGTCAGCAAGCTTGATAAGGATGACGCGGATATCCTGCACCATCGCCATAATCATTTTGCGAAAGTTTTCGGC
Source organism: Klebsiella grimontii (assembly GCF_900200035.1). GTDB lineage: Bacteria > Pseudomonadota > Gammaproteobacteria > Enterobacterales > Enterobacteriaceae > Klebsiella > Klebsiella grimontii. The sequence continues at coordinate 90,844 of NZ_FZTC01000053.1, read as the reverse complement.
CTGGGCCTCTTTCTTGTCGCGAAACTTAAGCTTATCAAGTTTTGACACCCCCTCTACCAGTTCAGCAACGCTTTTACCAAAAAGCTGCTCCATGTCCTGGTAGGTGGCGGGGGTATCTTCTATCACGTCGTGCAGCAGAGCGGCCATCAGCGTTTCGTGGTCGAGTTTCATCTCGGCCAGGATACAGGCTACCGCTACCGGGTGCGTGATATAGGGTTCACCGCTTGAACGTGTCTGGCCCTCGTGAGCGTCACGTGCAACGAGATAAGCCTGCCGAAGACGTTTAATTTGCTCTTCGGGCAGGTAGTTTTGAATCAGCTGATTCAGGCTTTCAAACAGATACAAGGGCGACCCGCAGTGTGATTAACGACGACCTTCAGCAATAGCGGTAACGGCTTGTAATTCAGCGGCTTCCTGCTCTTGCTGTTCCTGGCGCTCACGAACGTCGAGGATCTTGTTGTTGATCAGACCTTCTTCGATTTCGCGCAGTGCGATAACGGTAGTTTTATCGTTTTCTTCCGGTACCAGCGGATCCTTTCCGCCTACCTGCATCTGACGAGCGCGACGCGCGGCGACCAGTACCAGGTCAAAACGGTTACCAATTTTCTCTACAGCGTCCTGAACAGTTACGCGTGCCATACTTAAAATGCTCCACAGGTGAAGAAATGACTGGGCATAATACTGAATGTGGGTTCAGTCTGCCAACAGTTTGGTGATTAAAGCGCCATGTCGCTGCTTTTGGCGGCTCATGCGCAGACGTTCGGCGCGAATAATAATTTTCAGATCGCTCAGCGCGGTATCAAAATCATCATTCACAATCAGGTAATCATATTCCGCGTAATGGCTCATTTCTGCAACTGCCTGCGCCATACGTTTCGCGATAACCTCTTCGCTGTCCTGACCGCGGCCGCGCAGGCGACGATCAAGCTCATCTTTTGACGGCGGCAGAATAAAAATGCTGCGCGCGCCGGGCATTCTGTTGCGGATTTGCTGCGCGCCCTGCCAGTCAATATCGAGGAAGACATCGACGCCGGTCGCCAGTACCTGCTCGATAGTTTCGCGCGAGGTGCCGTAATAGTTGCCAAAGACTTCTGCATGTTCAAGAAAAGCGTCTCTGCCAATCATCGTCCTGAATTCGTCGTGATTCACAAAGAAATAGTGTTCACCGTGCACTTCACCCGGGCGCGGAGCGCGTGTGGTATGCGAAACAGAAACCTGAGAGTCGTACAACGGTTGGGTTTTTAATAAAGCCTGAATCAGGCTGGATTTACCCGCGCCGCTAGGGGCGGAAACAATATAAAGCGTGCCTTGAGCCATGAGTGTCTTTTGTATGTGGTGGTCGAAATAGAGCTTACATACGAGCCTATTATACACGGCGGCGCAGCGTGACGCAGTCCCTGTCACACTTTTTGCGTTCTTTCTTTCATTTTGCTTGCCGTTTCCCTGATTTCTCCGGGCGTTGCAGAAACAACACAGAAAAGCCGGAAGCCTGCTCGCAGCGTTAAAAATCCCCTCTCGCCGATGAAAATAAGCCTGCGGCACAATCCCCGGTGAGAAAACAGGAGGGCATCGCGATGCAAAAAGGAGTCTGGGCGCTGGTGCTGTGGATGCTGGTGGGATACGGGCAGGCAGCCTGCCCCGCGTGGCCGCAGGCCAAGGCTGAACAGGAAATGGAACGTCTCGGTCAGCGGATAACGGAATGGAATAACGCCTACTGGCAGCAGGGGAGCAGTACGGTAAGCGATGAAGTCTATGACCAGCTTGCGGCGCGGCTGGCATACTGGCAGCGCTGCTTCACCGGCGAGACTCCCGCTCACTCTGCGCTTCCGCCGCTAAGGGGGGATACCAGACATCCGGTGGCGCACACCGGCGTGCGTAAACTGGCGAATCAAGCCGACGTGGCGCGCTGGATGCGTGGCCAGTCCGGCCTGTGGGTACAGCCGAAAGTCGATGGCGTCGCGATCACGCTGGTGTATCGGCAGGGGCGTTTGACGCAGGCCATAAGCCGGGGTAACGGCCTGACCGGGGAAGACTGGACGGCCAGGGTCTTGCAGATCCCCTCAATTCCTAAAACCTCTGACGGCGTACTGGCGAATAGCGTGCTGCAGGGTGAGCTGTTCCTGCTCCGCGAGGGGCATGTACAAAAGCGAATGGGCGGCATGAACGCGCGGTCAAAAGTAGCCGGCATGATGATGCGCCAGGAGGCGCAAGCGGAACTTGATAGGCTGGGCATCTTTATCTGGGCGTGGCCCGATGGTCCAGAGGATATGGAACAGCGGCTGGCGCTGCTGCGGCAGGGCGGCTTTCTTTACAGCACGCTTTTTTCGCATCCGGTCGCGGATGCGCAGCAGGTTGAACGATGGCGCCAGCGTTGGTTGACTTCACCGCTGCCTTTTGCCACCGATGGCGTTGTGGTGCGGCGGGCAAAAGAGTCCGCCGGGCGTTACTGGGCGCCGGGTCAGGGCGATTGGGTTATCGCCTGGAAATACCCGCCTGCCTCGCGGGTTATGGAGGTTCGCGGTATCAGCTTTAGCGTCGGGCGCAGCGGTAAAATAGCCGTGGTGGCGCTCCTGGAGCCGCAGCTGCTGGACGATAAGCGCGTGCAGCGGGTGAACGTCGGCTCGGTATCCCGCTGGTACAATCTGGACATCGGTGTTGGCGATCAGCTGCAAATCAGCCTTGCCGGGCAGGGGATACCGCGCATCGATTCGGTCGTCTGGCGCACGGCTCAGCGTAATAAACCCCGGCCACCGGCGGCGCGTTTCAATGCCTTAACCTGCTACTTCGCCACCCCCGAGTGCGCGGAGCAGTTTCTCTCGCGGCTGGTCTGGCTCTCATCCCGATCGGTTCTCGATATTGACGGCGCGGGGGAAGCGCTGTGGCGAACTCTGCACGATGCCCGCAGCATGGGGCATCTCTTTTCATGGCTGGCGTTTACGCCGGAGCGGCTGCAATCCATCCCGGGCATCTCTGCGCAGCGCGGGCAGCGGCTGTGGCATCAGTTTAACCTTGCGCGCGAACGGCCTTTCCTGCGCTGGATACAGGCAATCGGCGTGCCCATACCGAAGATGGCATTTGCCGGGCTGAAGGAGGATGACTGGCGACGGATGCAGGATCGCAACGAAGAGCAGTGGCGACGCCTGCCGGGTATCGGAGCAGAACGAGCGCGGCAGCTGGTGACGTTCTTACATCATCCGGATGTTGCCGCGCTAGCGAAGTGGCTGAGCGGGCAACGCGTTCCGGGATTCTGAAAGCACTAATGTGCGCTATGGTTGTAATTAAATACCGGCAGGCCCAGCTTCCAGCGCAGCGCCAGCATGCGGGCGGTAAAGCCGAACAGCAGGGTGGAGATAACCACCACATCGTGATTGCTGACGTAATGCTGGAGCGCGATATAAAGCACCGCGGCGGCGAATGATACCCCGGCGTACAGCTCTTTCTGGAACACCAGCGGGATGCGCTTGCAGAACATATCGCGCAGCACGCCGCCAAAAACGCCGGTGATCACAGCGGCAATGGAGGCGATGACCGGGCCCTGGCCCATATCCAGCGCGATCTGGGCGCCAATGATAGAGAACACGATCAGGCCGAGCGCATCAAGCACCAGGAACAAGCGTCGCAGATGCGGCATCACCGGGGCGGCAATCGTGGTCAGGACCGCGGCCACGGCAACAATAATGACGTACTCGGGGTGTTGTACCCAGCCAAGCGGATAGTGGCCAAGCAGAATATCGCGCACCGAACCGCCTCCGAGGGCCGTCGCGGTAGCGATGATAATGACGCCAAACGTATCCATACGGCGGCGCCCGGCAGCCAGCGCGCCGGTCATGGCTTCCGCCGTAATCCCAATCAGATAAAGAATATGAAGCAGCATAAATCCCCCACGGTGATGGCGGAAGGTTAACGATTTGTGCTCAGGATCACGATTGAGTTTTTCTAAAGTGAATGTCTTTAACCAGATTTATGTAATGTTTGTATTGCCTATGTATCCTGTTTTTAAACGTTAATATGTCATTTTATTATTTAATATAGATTAGAAAAAGTAATGATGAAGGCGCTGGCGTACATCTCTAGCGAATACGTAATGAATACCTAATGTTTAATTCCCGACCTTTATCCTTTTATTTTCCTCCTTCAGGGCCTGAGAAAATGACTGCAGCCGCTGGCAATAAAAACTCTTTCACCCGCCTGATTGCCGTTGTGCTGACGGGGATACTGGCCGGTCTGTCAGGTATGGTTCTGGCGCTGATTTTACACGCGATTCAGCACCTGGCTTTTGGCTACAGCCCTGGGCAGATCGTGAGCGCGGAGTCATTTCTACAGGGCGTCACGGATTCTTCCTGGCCTCGTCGCATCTCGGCCATTGTGGCGGGGGGAGCCATCGCCGGGTTCGGCTGGTGGCTGCTTGGACGCTATGGGCAGAAGCGGGTTTCAATTGCGGCGGCGGTGGCTAACCCTTCCGTGCCAATGCCTGCGGGTACCACAACGATTCATGCTCTGTTGCAGATCGTCACCGTGGCGCTGGGCTCTCCGCTTGGTCGCGAAGTGGCTCCCCGGGAAATGGGCGCGCTGGGGGCGGGGATGGTGGCGCGTAAGCTGGGGCTGACGGCGGATGAAACCCGAACGCTGGTTGCCTGCGGCGCCGGTGCGGGCCTGGCGGCGGTGTATAACGTCCCGCTGGCCGGTGCGTTATTCAGCCTTGAGGTCATGCTGCTGTCGTTTAGCTGGGAAAAAATGCTGGCGGCGATTATCACCTCGGCGATTGCCGCGTGGACGGCAACGCTCGGGTTAGGCGATGAATCGCAATACCATTTTGCTTCCGACATCCTGCCGCATTCATTTCTCTGGTGGGCGGTTATCGCCGGCCCCATTCTTGGCGCCGGGGCCTGGCTCTTTCGCAAAGCGACCAGCACGGCGCGTTCGCACGTCCGAAGTAACTGGCAGATGCCGGTTTTCTGTCTGCTGGCGTTTTCCCTGCTCGCCGTCCTCAGCCTCTATTTCCCTGAGCTTCCGGGAAACGGTAAAGGGCCTATGCAGCTGGCTCTCAACGATGAACTGGGTTTCCCCGGGGCGGCGATGCTGCTGGCGCTAAAAATGGTGGTGATTCTGGCGGTGCTGCGCGGCGGCGCGGAAGGCGGCCTGCTGACGCCTGGGTTGGCGGTCGGCGGCATGACCAGCCTGCTGCTGTGCATGCTCTGGCAACAGCTGCTTCCCGGGGGAGAGTGCGCCAGTTTTGCTCTCGTCGGCGCGGCGGCGTTCCTCGCTGCATCCATGCAAATGCCGCTAACGGCGGTAGCGCTGGTGATGGAGTTCACCCACATGGATCACAGCTATCTGGCTCCCACGCTGCTGTGCGCCGCAGGGGCGTTTTTAACCTGCCGGATACTGGATAAAAACTATTTCTTCTGAAACGCAGCGAAAATAAAAGGCCATGATTTACCATGGCCTTTTGTCCGAACGTGATGTGGCGGGCGGGAAACCGTTACTCGATGTTCTGGATCTGCTCGCGCATTTGTTCGATCAGTACTTTCAGCTCAATGGCGGAGTTCGTCACTTCAGCATTGATAGATTTAGACGCCAGGGTGTTCGACTCGCGGTTGAACTCCTGCATCATAAAGTCGAGGCGGCGACCGACCGCTTCTTTCTTCTTCAGGATATTCCACGTCTCTTTCACGTGCGCTTCCAGACGATCCAGTTCTTCGGCGACGTCTATACGCTGCGCCATCAGCACCAGCTCCTGCTCGAGGCGGTTGTTTTCCAGCTGCACTTCCGCATCTTCCAGCTTGGCAACCAGACGCTCGCGCTGCCACTGTAAAATTTCCGGCATATGGGCGCGCACTTTAGCCACTTCGGCCGTCACGCCGTCGAGACGCTGTTCGATCAGCGCTTTCAGCGCCTGGCCTTCGGTTTCGCGGGCGACGATAAAATCATCCAGCGCGCCGTTCAACGCGCCCAGGATTTCGGCGGTAATAGCGTCCAGATCCTGCTCATGAGCCGACATTACGCCAGGCCAGCGCAGAATATCGACCGGATTGATTTCGCCTTCGTCGCTCTGCATTTTGACCCAGTTGGCGGCGTTAACCAGCTGCTTTGCCAGTTTTTCGTTGAGGATCAGCTCGCCCTGCGCGCTCGGGTCTTGCTCAAAACGCAGGGTACATTCGACTTTACCGCGGGTCAGACGGGAACGAATACGTTCACGCACCACGGGCTCCAGGCTACGGAACTGCTCCGGCAGGCGGAAGTAGGTTTCCAGATATCGTTGGTTTACCGAGCGCAGTTCCCACGCGGCGCTACCCCATTCACCCTTGATTTCACGCCGGGCGTAGGCGGTCATACTGCGGATCATAGACGTTCCTGTTTTTAAAGGAGAGTGGGGTGGATTATAGCTTTCGAGGCCTTATCAGGATAGGAATAAGCGCGCATTATCCGTATAATGCGCAGCCACATTCGTTTCAAGCCGGAGAACACCATGCGTCCAGCAGGCCGTAGCGCTAATCAAGTGCGCCCAGTAACCCTGACCCGTAACTACACAAAACACGCAGAAGGCTCCGTGCTGGTCGAATTTGGTGACACGAAAGTATTGTGCACCGCTTCTATTGATGAAGGCGTGCCGCGCTTTCTGAAAGGCCAGGGCCAGGGGTGGATCACCGCGGAATACGGCATGCTGCCGCGTTCTACCCACACTCGCAACGCGCGTGAAGCCGCAAAAGGTAAGCAGGGCGGGCGCACCATGGAAATCCAGCGCCTGATCGCGCGCGCACTGCGCGCTGCAGTTGACCTGAAAGCGCTGGGTGAATTCACTATCACGCTGGACTGCGACGTACTGCAGGCCGACGGCGGCACCCGCACCGCATCGATAACCGGAGCCTGCGTGGCGCTGGCCGATGCGCTCAATAAGCTGGTTGCGGCCGGTAAGCTGAAAACCAACCCGATGAAAGGGATGGTGGCGGCGGTCTCCGTAGGCATCGTGAATGGCGAAGCGATTTGCGATCTGGAATACGTTGAGGATTCCGCGGCGGAAACCGATATGAACGTGGTGATGACCGAAGATGGTCGCATCATCGAGGTGCAGGGAACGGCGGAAGGCGAGCCGTTCACTCATGAAGAACTCCTCACCCTGCTGGCACTGGCCCGGGGGGGTATCGAATCCATTGTCACGACGCAGAAAGCGGCGTTGCAAAACTAGTTTTTAAGGCGACTGAGAAGTCGCCTTTTTTTTGTCCGTAGAAAAGTAAGATGAGGAGCGAATCCATGAAACCGTATCAGCGCCAGTTTATTGAGTTTGCGCTTAACAAGCAGGTACTTAAGTTTGGCGAGTTTACGCTGAAATCCGGGCGCAAGAGCCCCTATTTCTTCAACGCCGGCCTGTTTAATACCGGGCGCGATCTGGCTCTGTTAGGCCGTTTTTACGCCGAAGCGCTGGTGGATTCCGGGATTGATTTTGACCTGCTGTTCGGCCCGGCCTACAAAGGTATTCCGATTGCCACGACCACGGCGGTCGCGCTGGCGGAACACCATGACCGCGATCTGCCTTACTGCTTTAACCGTAAAGAGGCGAAAACCCACGGCGAGGGCGGAAATCTGGTGGGAAGCGCTCTGCAGGGCCGCGTGATGCTGGTGGATGATGTTATCACCGCAGGCACCGCGATTCGGGAATCGATGGAAATTATCCAGGCCAACGGCGCGGAGCTGGCCGGCGTGCTGATTTCTCTTGACCGTCAGGAGCGCGGGCGCGGCGAAATCTCCGCGATTCAGGAAGTTGAGCGCGACTACGGCTGTAAAGTGATTTCCATCGTGACGCTGAAAGACCTGATTAGCTATCTGGAAGAGAAGCCGGAAATGGCTGAACACCTGGCGTCAGTTCGCGCCTATCGCGAAGCGTACGGCGTATAAACCGCGGCCCGGCAGGCGCCGGGCTGATTTAAGCCGCTACGCTAAGAGCTGCAGGATATCAACGCGGATAAAGTTCCTGTGGGAAGAGATGCAGCCTTTCTGGCTGCATAGAGACAGGCGATAATTACTTCAGCTGGGCGGCGACCAGCGGCCAGCGGGCGTCAAAATCGTCCGTCGGGCGATATTTAAACTCGCTGCGCACAAAGCGCGACAGCATCCCTTCGCAGAAGGCCAATAGCTGGCTGGCCAGCAGGGCCTCATCGACGGTAAAGCCTTCGCCTTCGCGCATTTTCTTTTCCCGCATCACCTGACGCAGCTGAACTTCAATACGCTCGAACAGCTGATTGATACGGCCCTGAAGCCGGTCCTGTTCAAACATCAGCGCATGGCCGGTCAGAATTCGTGTCAGCCCAGGATTACGCTCGCCAAACCCAAGAATCAACAGAACAATCAGCCGCAGGCGCGCTGAGGTGTCTTTTTCATCTTTTAAAATCAAATTGATGCGCGTAATCAGGCTGTCTTCAATAAATTCAATCAGGCTATCAAACATGCGGGTCTTGCTCGGGAAATGCCGATACAGAGCCGCTTCGGATACGCCAACGGACGCCGCCAGTTTCGCTGTGGTAATGCGCTGACTCCCATCGCTGGATTCAAGCATTAGCGCCAGAGATTGAAGTATTTCTTCGCGACGATTCCTTTTCGCAGTTTGTTTTTCTGCCATGTTTTAAAATACCCCTGAAAAAAGCACTTGTCAGGCAGGCACCCACAAAGCGACCGCAAGCTGTGGCCTGCGGTGATGTTATTGCATTAGTGCGCTTTGCGATGCTGGTTCCACTTCATCCTTCAGGCTGCCCTTTTGTCGGCGACGCCCCGAAAGATTTTTTCTATCGCCGGGCTTATTGACGCCCTGAGTGACCGAAGCCGCCTTCGCCGCGATCGGTGGCGTCAAAATCTTCCACCAGGTTAAATTCCGCCTGCACAACAGGCACAAACACCATTTGCGCGATACGCTCGCCGGGTTCGATGATGAAGCTCTGCTGGCTGCGGTTCCAGACGGAAACCATCAACTGGCCCTGATAGTCAGAATCAATCAAACCGACCAGATTACCCAGTACGACACCGTGCTTATGGCCCAGCCCGGAGCGCGGGAGAATGACCGCGGCCAGAGAAGGATCGGCAATATGAATCGCCAGGCCGGTCGGCACGAGAGTGGTTGCGCCGGGAGCCAGCTCTACGGCGTCATCGAGACAGGCTCGCAGGTCAAGTCCGGCGGAGCCGGAGGTGGCATAGGTCGGCAGCGGAAATTGCTGACCAACGCGCGGGTCCAGAATCTTAACGTCGATTTTTTTCATCATAACGGGTAACGATCTCGTCGAGTAATAATTGGCCCAGGAGTTCCTTGCGCTCAAGTGGTAAGCGCTTATCTCCCTCCTGCCAGAAAAGGTGTAATGCATTGCTGTCGCTGTTAAATCCTTGATTTGGCTGTGAAACATCATTGGCGCAAATCAGATCAAGATTTTTGCGGGCTCGCTTTTGCCGTGCGTATTCTTCCACATTATTTGTTTCGGCGGCAAACCCAACGACGTAAGGGCGGTTGGCCTTAAGCGCAGCGACCCCTGCGACGATATCCGGATTTTTAACCATTTTCAGGGTTAATTCATCACCTTGTTTTTTAATTTTTTCTTCGGCGATGGCGACCGCACGGTAGTCGGCGACTGCCGCACAGCCAATAAAAATCTGCTGTTGAGACGCGCTATTTTGCACCGCGGCTTCCATTTCCAGCGCTGTGGTGACATCAATTCTGTGTACAAACGGCGGCGTAGGCAGCGAAACCGGGCCGCTCACCAGCGTAACGTTCGCACCGCGACGCGCGGCGGCGGCGGCAATCGCGAAGCCCATCTTACCAGAACTGTGGTTGGTTATATAACGCACCGGATCCAGCGGCTCGCGGGTGGGGCCCGCGGTAATCATGATGTTCAGATGTTGCAAATCTTTGACAGGAGAGAAATGCTGCGCGGCCATATCCACAATGGTCAGCGGGTCGAGCATCCGCCCTGGGCCAATATCGCCGCAGGCCTGGCTGCCGCTGTCCGGGCCCCATACCAGCAGGCCGCGGGCGGCGATGACGCCAAGATTATGCTGGGTGGCGGCGGCGCGATACATCTGCTGGTTCATGGCGGGCACGACGGCGACCGGTGACGGCGTAGCGAGACAGATCGTCGAGACGAGATCGTTGGCCATGCCTGCCGCGATGCGGGCGATTAAGTCGGCGGTGGCGGGGGCAAGAATGACCAGATCAGCCCATTTCCCCAGCTCAATATGGCCCATCGCCGCTTCGGCGGCCGGGTCGAGCAGGCTGTCGGATACCGGATAACCGGACACCGCCTGTAAGCTTAACGGCGTAATGAAGGCTTTTGCGGCTTCCGTCATGGCGACGCGGACATCCGCGCCGCGGTCACGCAGGCGGCGCACCAGTTCTGGCGTTTTATAGGCGGCAATGCCGCCGCTCACGCCAAGAACGATCTTTTTACCAGCCAGACTCATCATGATTTTTTCCTGTTGCGGTACACCAGAATTCGCGCATCTTATCACAATCCTCACGGCATCGTGTGCCTGGTAGAGATTCACTTTGCGAGGCGCCACGCAGGGATAAAACTTGCGTATCGGCGGCGCAAAAAGGCTGTGCCAGGATAGCGCGGAGTAGGAAGGAGAGGCCGCGATGGAAATACAAGAATCCCTGATGCCGAGGGAAAAGATGCAGCGCTACGGTATCGAAGTTTTGTCGGATATTGAACTGTTGGCGCTATTTTTACGTACCGGTACCCGCACGCAGGATGTGATGACGTTTTCGCGCGAGTTGCTGCAGCGTTTTGGCTCGCTGTACGGCCTGTTATCGGCGGAGGAGTCGCAGTTTGCCGAGGTGGAAGGCATTGGCCTGGCGAAATATGCGCAGCTAAAAGGGATCGCTGAACTGGCGCGACGCTATTTTAGTCTGCGAATGACCGAAGAACCCTCGCTGGTTACCCCATCGATGACGCGAGAATTTCTGCAAAGCCAGCTGGCCGACGAAGAGCGCGAGATCTTCATGGTGATCTTTTTAGACAATCAGAATCGGGTATTGAAACATAGCCGACTTTTTTCTGGTACTCTTAGCCACGTTGAGGTGCATCCGCGAGAAATCGTACGCGAAGCCATCAAAGTGAACGCCGCCGCGGTGATCCTGGCACATAATCATCCATCCGGTAGTCCTGAGCCGAGCAAGGCCGACAGGCTGATTACCGAAAGAGTGATAAAATGTTGTCGATTCATGGATATACGTGTGCTGGATCACCTTGTCATTGGCCGCGGAGCGTACGTATCTTTCGCTGAACGCGGCTGGATTTAGCCCCGATCGCGCGATCCATCGGGATCTTTGTCTGTTCGGGACTTGAGCACATCGCCGAGTCAGCGTATACTACGCCACCTTTGAGAATCTCGGGTTTGGCATTTGGGCCTGGCAATCGAGAGTTCGCTTAGAACTGCGATGACCGGGCTGTAAAGCCTGACGAGGCGCCAATACCCCATACGAAGCTCGAGCTAATTTGATTTTTGGAGAATAGACATGTCCCGAGTCTGCCAAGTTACTGGCAAGCGTCCGGTGACCGGTAACAACCGTTCCCACGCACTGAACGCGACTAAACGCCGTTTCCTGCCGAACCTGCACTCTCACCGTTTCTGGGTTGAGAGCGAGAAGCGTTTTGTCACCCTGCGCGTATCTGCTAAAGGTATGCGTGTTATTGATAAGAAAGGCATCGATACAGTTCTGTCCGAACTGCGTGCCCGTGGCGAAAAGTACTAAGTACTTAGAGGAAATAAATCATGGCTAAAGGTATTCGTGAGAAAATCAAGCTGGTTTCTTCTGCTGGTACTGGTCACTTCTATACCACCACGAAGAACAAGCGTACTAAGCCGGAAAAACTGGAACTGAAAAAGTTCGATCCAGTTGTCCGTCAGCACGTTTTATACAAAGAAGCTAAAATCAAATAATTTTAGACTCCTTGTACAGAAAAACCCCGCCCCGGCGGGGTTTTTTGTTTTCGCTTTACACTCATCCTGCCTCCGAAATATATCCCGCTCTTCTTTTTTATTGATAATCATTAACCATATGAATGAATTGGTTTTTCTTGTCTTACCAGCATGGGGTGTTTATCCTGCCGGTACAGAAAACCACCGACAGGGATTGTTATGACGTCTTTAATTCCGGATGTTTCATTTATCGATAATAGTGAACAGCGTACGCCTTTGATTTTAGTCCTTGACTGCTCAGGCAGCATGGACGGCCAGCCAATCGCCCAGCTAAATCAGGGGCTCAAGCTGCTGGAAGAAGAACTCAAGCATGATGTGATAGCCGCCAAACGCGTTCGCCTGCTGGTGATTAAATATGGCGGTTACGACGAGTGTCAGCTGTACGGCGACTGGTGCGATGCGATGGATTTCACCGCACCTGTTCTTGAAGCCAACGGCTTAACGCCTACCGGGCAGGCCGTCAGCATGGCGTTAAGTGAAATTGAAGCTGAAAAGCAGCGCCTGAAAGCAGCTGGCGTACCCTATACCCGGCCATGGCTGTTTTTGATGTCGGACGGCGCGCCAACGGATAACTGGCAGACGGCGGCCCAGGAGTGCCGCGAGGCGCAGGCGGCGAATAAGGTTGCCGTATTCCCGATTAGCGTGGGTAGCGAGGCTTCCGAATCGATGGGTCACTTCAGCCGTAGCGGTATAAACGGCGTGAAGCAGCTAAAAGGTTTGCAGTTCCGCGAGCTGTTCCTCTGGCTGAGCGCCAGCATGCAGGTAGTTTCGCAGTCTACCCCTGGCGGTAGAGCACAGCTGCCGCCGACGGATAGCTGGTCAGAAATTTCGGTCTGACGCGATGAACTGGCGCGTTTACGCTTCGTCGGTCATTGGCAGCAGCCACCGACAAAATAACCTTCCTTGTCAGGATGCCTTTTGCTACCGCAATTTGGGCGATCGTCTGGTCGCCGCCGTATGCGACGGCGCAGGCTCAGCCGCTTATAGCGAACAGGGTGCGGTTTTAGTCGCCCGAGAGCTGGCCGAACGGCTGGCGAAATTCACCGCCGCGCCTGATGAACAGCAGCTGGCGACGCTGATAGCGAGCGTGCGTGAGGTCGTTCTGCTGGCGGCGCAGGAGCGAGGGCTTTCCGCAGGCGATTTTGCCTGTACCGTTGTGGCCGCATGGCTCGGGGAAACCGCCTCAGTGGTGCTGCATATCGGTGATGGCGTCGCGGAGTTGAGCATCGACGCTGAGCAGCACTTCTCGTTACCTGAAAACGGTGAATACGCCAACCAGACCTGGTTTCTCACCAGCCACGACTGGCGCGAACATTTACGCATCCGTCAGTTTGCTGGCAGAGCCACGCAACTGGTGATGATGTCCGACGGCGTGCAGCCGTTTGCGCTAAACCAGCGCGGCGATGCGCTATTCTCCCCCTTTATGGACCCTGTTTTGCGTTATTTGCTGCAGGTCTCTGAGGTTGAAGGGAGTGAGGCGATACGCGCCACGCTTGACGACCCGCGCACCTGGGCGATAACCGGCGATGATAAGACGCTTCTGGTAGCTCTGCGTAATGAAGCATAAAAAAGCCCCTGGGTGTTATAACGAGCAACGTCGCGCGGTACGCCTGGGAAAACTGATTAAGAGCGGCGGCGCTGGCAGCGTCTATTTTCTGGCGGATGACCCTTCCCGCGTCGCGAAAATCTATCATCCCAATATCGATACCGGCTATTACCAGCGCAAGCTTAGCGCCATGCTTGCGCAGCGCCCGGAAATCCCCGCGCCTGCTGACGGTGAAGCGATCGTCCAACTGGCGTGGCCTGACTATTTGCTCTTCGACGAGCGCAAGCGGGTTATTGGCTTTGTTATGCCGGTGCTCGATACCCGGCGCACTATTGAGCTGGAGTATATTTTGCAGTCGCGGCAGGCGAAGGCGCAGAATCTGCCGGAGGGGATTGGCGCCAAAGTGAGCCTGGCCTGCAACCTCGCCACCCTGGTCTCGGCGTTACACGCGCGCCAGCACCGGGTTATCGACATGAAGCCGGTCAACCTGCGTTTTTATCGCGACAGCCTGTACATCGCGCTGCTTGACTGCGATGGCTTTAGCATCCAGGGCGAGGGCGAGCGTTTCCCGGCCGGGCAGTTCACGCCGGATTACCTGGCGCCTGAGTTCCAGCGCATTGGCCAGGTGCCGGGCGAACAGGAAGAGGCTCAGGACCGCTTCTCGCTGGCGGTGATTATTTTCCAGTTGCTCAACCACGGCATTCATCCCTATAGCGGCCGCGCGCAGGCGGCAAAAGTGCCTGATGATTTACCCGGTCGCATCGCCGCCGGTTGCTACGCCTACGGCATCAATGCCGCAAAGAATATCTCTCCGGTACCGGCCAGTACCCATCACCTGCTGCCCGCTGGGCTACGCAAGCTATTCGATCGCGCCTTTAGCGATTCGCCTGCCCAACGTCCTTCCGCCGATGAATGGGCGAAGATCCTGCGTCCTTATGCGCTACGCAGTACGCAAAAAATTGTTCTCTGTAGTAAGAAACACCAGCATTTCGCCGGGATGCCGTGCCTGGTCTGCGCACGTGAAAAACAGGTTGTTGAGGGCGTAAAACAGGCGAAGCAGCATAAGCGGACACAAACCGTTAGTCCAAAGCCTGCGCCCGCAAAGCGGCAGCCTCGCGTGGCGCCAGCCGCTGCGGTACCTCGTCAGCCAACTGGGCCGGGGCCGTTAACGCTGCTGTGGCGCAATATGCGCAGCAAAGTTCCTGCATTTGTTTGGCATGGCGCGCTGGCTGTGATTAGCACGCTGGTGATGGCCATATTAGCGCGTAATTTTACCCAACTGAGCGGTCCCTGGCATGCCTGGTACGATAATGCGGCGTTAATCCTGATTTTTGTCTGGATAGCCGTGATGGGGCTGCTGGCGATTCTTCGGAGTAAGCCATAAATGATTACGCCGAAGTTAAAACACCTGCTGGTCATCTTGTCTTTGATTGCGCTTTTTGTCGCGCCGAATATGGTGCTCTTTCTCTGGTCTGCACCCTTTATGTTGGTGGATAAGCTTTCGCTTTTACCGGCGGCGCTGAATGCTCCCCAGCGTTTATTGCTCTACGGCCTGTGGCTAGGGGGAACTCTCTACTTTTCCGCCCTGATGTGGGTGGCGATTACCCGGCGCAATAAAGGCTATCTGATTGCTGCCGTGGCGCAGATTGTTTTTGTTATCGGTATCACCTTATTCAATGTCCCAATTGGCGAGCAAAACCAGCGGCGCTGGCAGAGTATGAATCAGCTGGCATCGCCCGCCTGGGCGGATTTTCTCTATGACCGTCATGCCCGTTTTATTCAGATAATCCTGCGTGGGGAACCGTTTAATCAGCACAAGATTGTCGAGCAATTTATCGCGCAGAAAAAGCCATTAGCGGAGCTGCCGCTTGGCTGGAGTGAAAAAGATGCCGCCGCCGCGGATGCGCTCTGGCAGCAGGCACTGGGCTATCGCGAACAAGAAGCGAAAGCATTACCCAAAATAACGGATTATCTCAGCTGGATGCCGGACCGTGGCGATCTGACGCTGGCCGCGGCTATCCTGACGCTGACAACGGATGCGGACAAATCGCGGGCGGAAAGAGCCTTTCGGCAGGCAATCGCCATTGCGCCGGAAAACTCTGACGCCTGGCTGGGTTGGGCGTTAGCGCTGATCCAGTCCCGCGATAATGAGCGGGTGCGAAATTCGCAGTTTCAGGCGCTTACGCAAAGCATTACGAGCGGATTATTGATGGCGGAGGGCCTGAAGGATAGCTCGCGCCAGCCTGCGCTACAGCAGCGGTTAGCGGCGTATATCGCGCAAATGCCGTCTGACGACCGGCAAATCCTACATATTCTGCAGGCCAGAATGCAGACGCGCTCCTGTGATTTGCCATTGGACCGGTATGCAACGGAAAAAGGCGAAGGTAGCAAGGTGCTGCCTTTATCGAAATCGATCGTGTTTAAAGAAGGCCCCGTGCGTGGCATCAGCACAGTTAACGAGCACTTTCCGGGGCACGTCAGCATTGAGCCAGAAAGATATGGGATCGGCAAAGAGACGGTGCCGCCGATGCTCTACCCGGCGATAAATAAATATATCAAGTCGGCGACGACGGTACTCTCGCTGGATACAGACGCCAGCGGCGAGCTGTTAAACGTGGTGGTTGAGTGCAGCAGCGGCGTTCCCGAGTTTGATAAAGCGGCGCTCCACTACGCGCCGCAGTGGCGTTTTCACTCTAATCGGCAGGGAAAGCGCCTGCTGATGCCGGTGACCTTTATCAGCGATCGCCTGTCTCCGAATGAACACTATCGGGAAATGGAATCACGGGCGATGCGTATCTCACGGCTGGCGGCCCGGCATAATAAACCTGGAATGGAAGCCGCCGCGCAAGAGATGGCCGCTCAATTCACCCGGATGAAAGCGCTTTTTCCGCAGAAGAAACTGAGCGCGGAAGAGGCGCGCAATTTACAGCTTATCTACTTCAAAAAACGAGAAAAAACGACCAAAGGCAGAATAGAAGGTTTTACCGAAATGACCGAGGCGATGGAAGCGCTGGTCGAAACGCATCCCTACTATGCGCCGTTATTGAAGGATTTGGCGCTGAGAAAGAGCTATGTTTCCTTTGACGAGAAACGGGCGACGTGGGCGCAACTGCTGGCGCTGGCTCCGGAGGATCCGCAGGTGTGGATGGGGTGGGGCAGCCTGTGGGCCGAGCGCGATCCTGAACTGTACATCGGCGCAATGATCTACTCCCTGTTGCTACAGCCACTCGCCGAGGATACCGAGCAGAAAATAGCGAATATCAAAACTAAGCTACTGATGCGGGTTGGCATGGGCGAGCGTAATGCGATTCTTTCGGCAAAAGTGTACGCGGATTATGCTGATATCCTCGGGGAAAGAGCGAAAGGTGAAGAGACCGCAAAAGCCGGGGAAATCTTGCCGGCGAGCAAAAAGCTGGACCGCCATGAAACGCTCGTTCCCTTTGACCCGCCGGTGAGTATGACGGTTGATATCGACAAGAATGCGGTGTTGAACGCGTCTTTCTTCGGCGTTGAGTGGAAGGCGCCGCAGATGCAGGGCGATAAACGGACTGAGCTTACCGTTGATATTGATAAAAACGGCGCGCCGACGCTGGTGCTGGTGAGCAAAAGCAGCGAAGTGGAACAGTACGATGCGCGGGCGGTCGATATGCTCTGGCGCTGGAAGTTCAAACCGCAGCCCGATGGCAGGCAGATAACCATCGGCGTGAATTTTCAGCACTAGTCGCGTCGCGGCCTCCTGAACGAGGTAAAATAGCGGCGCCTGCTGTTTTAATATGAGAAAAATATGCCTGAATTACCTGAAGTAGAAACCAGCCGCCGCGGGATTGAACCGCACCTGGTTGGCGCCACCATCCTGCACGCCGTGGTGCGCAACGGACGCCTGCGCTGGCCGGTTTCCGAAGAGATCTATCGCCTGAGCGACGTTCCGGTGCTCAGCGTGCGCCGCCGTGCCAAATACCTGCTGCTGGAGCTGCCTGACGGCTGGATTATCGTCCACCTCGGCATGTCCGGCAGCCTGCGTATCCTCAGCGAAGAGCTGCCCGCAGAGAAGCACGATCACGTAGACCTGGTGATGAGTAACGGCAAGGTCCTGCGCTATACCGATCCGCGCCGCTTTGGCGCCTGGCTGTGGACCAAAGAGCTGGAGGGCCATCCGGCGCTGGCGCATCTGGGGCCGGAGCCGCTGAGCGATGAGTTCAACGCTGATTATCTCCAGCAGAAGTGCGCGAAGAAGAAAACCGCGATTAAGCCCTGGCTGATGGATAACAAGCTGGTGGTTGGGGTGGGCAATATCTACGCCAGCGAATCGCTGTTTTCGGCGGGTATTCATCCCGACAGGCTGGCCTCTTCTCTGTCGCGAGAGGAGTGCGAGCAGCTGGTGAAAGTGATTAAGCTGGTCCTGCTGCGCTCCATCGAACAGGGCGGGACGACGCTGAAGGATTTCCTGCAAAGCGACGGCAAACCAGGCTATTTTGCCCAGGAGCTGCAGGTTTATGGTCGCAAAGGTGAACCCTGCCGCATTTGCGGGACGCCGGTTATCGGCAGCAAGCATGCACAGCGGGCGACGTTTTATTGCCGCCAGTGCCAGAAGTAAGGTGCGATGGTTGCGTTGATCCCGTCTCGCGCTGCGCTTGGTCCGGTAGCCCGGACAGATGCGCAGCATCGCCTCCGGGAAGAGCCCCGAAGGCGCAGGATTACAGCTTCTTCAGCAGCGCCTGGTGAACGTTAGCGGGCAGGAAGTGAGAGACGTCGCCCTGGTGGCGCGCCACTTCTTTTACTAGCGAAGAGGAGATAAACGACCACTCTTTGCACGGCATCAGAAACACGCTCTCCAGCGTCGGCATCAGATGACGGTTCATATGCGCCAGCTGCATCTCATATTCAAAATCCGCCACCGCCCGCAGGCCGCGAATCAAAATATTGGCCTGCTGCGCGCGGGCGAAATTAGCCATTAAATCGCTGAAGCCGATAACCTCAACGTTAACCAGATGCGCCGTTGCCTGGGTGGCCAGCGCGATGCGCTCGTCGAGGGTGAACATCGGCTTTTTGCTCGGGCTGGCGGCGATAGCCAGCAGCACTTTATCGAACATGCTGGCCGCGCGGGTGACGATATCAATATGGCCGTTGGTGATAGGGTCGAAGGTTCCCGGATAGATCGCTTTTGTGCTCATAATGATACTTTCTCCGAGTAGCCGCGGCTCAGGGCCCACAGCTCGGTGTATTTATTAAACGTGTATTGCGCGTTGACTACCGCCAGCAGCCAACCTTGCTTTCCATCCAGCACGCCGCCGCGCAGCAGCAGCGTTTTAACAAAGGCGCCCAGCGTATGGCCGAAGATAGCGGCCAGCGAGGTCTTCTTCCCTCTTTGATGGCGCTCCTGCGCCCAGGCGGCGGCGTAAGCCAGCTGCTTTTGCTGAAAGCCGAAAAAATCGCGGCAGGTCAGATGCAGCAGATCGCCCGCGAGTTCGATAACCTGCGCGCCCTGGCCGTCGAGAGATTCGTGAACCAGATTATCGTTATAGCGGTAACGGTCGCGTTCGTACAGGCGCATCACGCGGTCGGGGTACCAGCCGCTGTGGCGCATAAAGCGGCCAAGAAAATAGTTGCGGCGGGCGATGCTGTATATTGCCCCGGCTTTCGGCGCGGCCAGCACGCTGCGGATGGACTGCGCAAGCTCCGGGGTAACGCGCTCGTCGGTATCGATCATCAGCACATAGTCGCCGGTGGCGTAGTCCTGGGCGCGCTGACGCTGAATGCCGTAGCCCTGCCAGTCGCGGTTGATATGTACCTGAATACCCAGGCTGCGGGCGAGTTCAACGGTGTTATCGCTGCTGCCGGAATCCAGCAGTACTATCTCATCGGCCCAGCTTACCGAGGCCAGACAATCAGGCAGCAGATCCGCCGCATTTTTGGCGATCATCACGACCGAGAGGCGAGGCGACATCAGTGGCTCCGCTGCGGCAGGTAGGGTTGTAGTAACTGTAGCAGACGGGAGAGGGCGCCCTGGTTTTGGTGCAGGACTTCCACCGCGTGACGGCCGTACCACAGACGGTAATCTTCATCGGTCAGCAGGTTGGAAACCTGCGTCACCAGCGAATCGGCGTCGGTCACGGTAATCAGACCGTCGTCCTGCTGCAGCTTGGCGCAAATATCTTTGAAGTTGAAGGTGTGCGGGCCCATCAATACCGGAATCGCGTGAGCGGCGGGCTCCAGCGGGTTATGACCGCCGCGTTCCACCAGGCTGCCGCCGACAAACGCGAGGTCGGCAATACCGTACAGCAGCATCAGCTCGCCCATGGTATCGCCAATCACCACCTGGGTACTGTTCGACGGGATTTCGCCGGTACTGCGCAGGGTGTAGCTCATTCCCGCTTTCTGCACCATCTCGCGGGCGTCGCCGAAGCGCTCCGGGTGGCGAGGGACGAGGATCAGCAGCAGGTTGGGGAAACGCTCGAGCAGCTTTTTATGCGCCTGAAGAATAATTTGTTCTTCGCCGTCGTGGGTGCTGGTGGCAATCCACACCTGGCGGTGCGGCGCCCACTGGCGGCGTAGGGTGATGGCGCGAGCCGCCAGCTCGGGGGTGACCGAAATATCAAACTTCAGGCTGCCGGTGACCGCCAGCTGATTGCGTTTCAGGCCAAGGGCGATAAAGCGGTTAGCGTCTTCTTCGTTCTGCGCGGCGATAAGCGTAATGCGGCTCAGCAGCCGACGCATAAATTTACCCAGTTTGGCATAGCCTTTCGCCGAACGTTCGGACAGACGAGCGTTAGCGATCACCAGTGGGATTTTACGCTTGTGCAGTGTGGCGACCATGTTCGGCCACAGCTCGGTTTCCATCACGATAACCAGCTTTGGCTGAACGGTATTGAAGAAGCGATTCATCGCGCCGGGCAGATCGTAAGGCAGATAGACGTGATGCACGTCTTTGCCAAAAGCGGACATGGCGCGCTCAGACCCGGTTGGCGTCATGGTGGTGACGGTGATCGGCAGATAGGGGTAACGGTGGCGTAGCGCGCGCACCAGCGGGATAGCCGCCAGGGTTTCGCCAACGGAAACGGAATGCAGCAGGATGCCACCCGGTTCTACCTTGTTCTGGCAGAAGCCATAACGTTCCTTCCAGCGTTTACGATAGGCAGGGGCCTTACGGCTGCGTAACAGCAGTCGCAGCCACACCAGCGGCTGAATGAGGTAAAGTAGGGCGGTATAAAGCAATTCCAAGCGATTTATCCGTATTTATGTTTTTGCGGGCAAATTCTAAGCATTTAACCCGCGTAAAGCTATCTCTTTGGCGGAAACTAAGGGATTCAGTATTAAGCCGCGTCGCGATAGCGCTTGATGCGCAGATAGCGGCGTCCAAGACGCCAGCGTAGACGGAACGTACGGGCGTTTTTCCAGATCAGGCGCCAGATGCCGCGGTCGAAAAACTCTTTAATGATAATATGCTTTTTTGACTCATCTTTCATGCTATCGAAGGTATGAATAATTCCCAGCCCCTCTTTGGCGATCTGCCAGCGGCAGGCGGAAATATCGCGAACCTTATCCGGGTAGCGCTGGTTGATGGCGTCCAGCATCTCCAGAATCTTCATGTAGTGGCGCGCTGAACGCATCAGCGTGTCGTCGTTGTCCGGTTTATGCGACACCGATTCCGAGTGAATATAGTAATCGTAGAACTGCTCGCTGGTGTACTGCACGCGTTCTGCCGCCAGCAGCACTTCGGTGGTCCAGGGGATATCCTGATGACGCAGGCCAGGCTCAAAATGGAAGCGGTGGCTCGCGATAAATTCCCGGCGATAGATATTCAGCCAGGTGACGTGCAGGAACTTACGAGAATCCAGCGCCTGCTTTAACCAGACGTGGCCGGGCAAAACGCCGGTCGACTGCAGCCGGTCCAGCGGGAAAATGGGATGGATATCTTTTTTCGTCTCGTAGACGTAGCGGCCGTTGCAGGTGGCGACGTCAAGATTGCCCTTTTCCGCCATTTCCAGAAGCGTACGGTACATGCCCGGGTAAAGCTTATCGTCGATATCCGGGAAGGTCAGGTACTTACCGGTCGCCGCGGCGAGGCCGGTATTGCGCGCCACCGACACGCCCTGGTTTTCCTGCTCCAGCACGATCACGTTTTGCAGGCGCTCTTTCCACTGGTCGATAACCGCAAGGCTGCCGTCCGTCGACCCGTCGTTCACCAGGATCAGTTCATAGCTTTCCAGCTGCTGTTGCTCAAGGCACTCAAAGAATTGCGCAAGGAATTTTTCGCCGTTATAGACGGCGGCTACGATGCTTAGTAAAGGCGTTTGACTCATAACTCATTGATCCTGGTTAAATAACGGCGTCAGGCGCTGCGCAGCTGACGATACTGCTGACAAATCGATGCCACGCTGAACTTCTCCAGCGCCGCTGCGTCGATGGCCGGCGGGCTATGGTAAATGCTTTGCATCGTCTGAGCCAGCGCCGGGCTGTTGAGATCCGCCAGGCCGCGCGACAGCTCGCCGGTAAGGATCTCGGTCACGCCGCCCGGGCAGCGGGTGCTGGCGACCGGCGTATCCAGCAGCAGCGCCTCCACCACCACGTTGCCAAAGCCTTCGCTATCGGAGCTCAGGACCAGCATCCGCGCGCCTTTAATCCACGGCAGCGGGTTTTTCTGGAAGCCTTTAAACAGGACGCGATCGGCAACCTGTAGCTGCTGCGCCAGCTGGCGCAGGCGCTGTTCTTGTTCCGGTTTGCCCTGCCCCAGCAGCACCAGTGGCGCGTCGATGCCGCTTTGCGCATAGGCCTCAATCAGGCGGTCGTGACGTTTGCCGGGGTGAAAGCGGCCGACGTGGATAATATAGTCGCCGTCGGGGCGCTGGCTGGGTTCTTCAGCCGCGGCGCGCAGGGCGGCGATATCAAACGGGTTATAAATCGTTTTCAGCTGGGCGGGGCGAATGGCGAACTGCTCAACCAGGTCTTGACCGACCGCATCGGAGACGGTGACGACGTTGCGTCCCTGATAAACGCGCCCGATCTTCTGCTTTTTCATCCAGCGGTCAAAACCGCTGCGGTGTCCGAGATAGGAAGTCGAGAACACGCCGTGCAGGCAGAACCAGACGTTGCGCCCGTTCAGCAGGCGGCTGCGGGAGACGATGCGGTCGGTTTTATGCAGATTCGATAGCACCAGTTCGAAACGGCCCTGCTGTTCTGCTTTCTCGATTGCCGTATCAAGCTGGCGCGCGCGCCGGGATAGCTCGGTGAGTTTGCGCCAGGGTTTGCGGCAGCGGTCGGCGATGACCTGATAATCCAGCCCCGCCGGTAGCGGATACTCGCAGATGTCGCGCAGGGAAAAAAGCGACACCTGTTCGCCCTGGCTAAGAAAATGCTCCGCCAGCGTCAGTACCACTTTTTCCGCGCCGCCGCCGGGCAGGCCGTCGATAACAAACAGTATGCGCATCGTTATTTCACCAAATCCTGATAGAGGGAGAGCAGCTGCGCCGAGAGCCGTTCGCTGGTGCAGGTCATGATCCGCTCGCGGGCGCGCTGGCCTTCTGCAGAACCCAAAGCCCGAGCGGGCAGGGCGTTAACCGACTCCTGCAGGGCCGGGATATCCAGCGCATCGCAAACGTAGCCGTTGCTGCCCTGAACGATAAACTCCGCGCCGCCGCAGCCGGTAGTCGTAATCACCGGCAGGCCGCAGGCCATCGCTTCGAGAATGACGTTGGGGAACGGATCGTACAGCGTCGGCAGCAGCAGGCCATCGGCCATCTGGTAGAACGGCAGGGTTTCCGACTGCATACCGAAAAAGCGCACCCGTTCCTCGCAGTTCAGCGTTTTCGCCAACTGCTGGTAACGAGCCTGCTCTTTATCTTTGCCCACCACCAGCAGGTAGCGATTGGTCGGGGCGATGGCGCGGATCGCCGCATCCAGCCCTTTGCGCTCAAAGCCGGAGCCGACGTAAATCAGGCAGGTCGCCTGGATCGGCAGATTCCATTTGGCGCGCAGCGCGACGAAGGCTTCTTCCGTCGGCGGCAGAAAACGCTGGTTATCGATGGCGTTATAGATGACGTGGATTTTTTCCGCCGGCAGGCCGAAGTCTTCAATAATCTCGCGTTTAATCATCTCCGCGTTGCAGATAACGCCGCGCAGGTGCGAGTCCTGGTACATTTCGCGCTCGGCCTGCATCACATAGCGATGGTAGCGGTCGGCAAACAGCAGGCGGCTTTTCCAGCCGGGCAAAATGCGCGAGCGCTGCTGCAGCCAGCGGCGGTGTACGCCATCTCCGGCACGGTACAGGTCGCAGCCGGGGATGCGCTCATGGCTTTGCACCAGGTCAAATGATTCGCGCTGCCAAAGCTGGCGGGCGGCGTCGGCAAACCCACGCTCGCGGCTGATCCGCCCCCACTTGCGCGGATTGCAGATGTGGATGTTCCACTCGGGCTTCACCGGCCCCTGCCACTCGCGAGTGATGACGTTCAGTTCAAGATCGCTGTCGTCGAGGGCTTCCAGCGCGCGGGAGACAAAGCGTTCCGCGCCGCCGTCCGGGCGATACTTCTGGCGTACCAGAGCCAGCCTGAATTTACTCATGCCAGTACCTTTTTCGCCGCCGCGATAACCGCGTCGGTGGGAATTAAATCGAGATAACGTTCGTCCGTGCCGGTATCGATATCATCAGGGTCGGGAATAGCGCCGAAATCGCCTGCCCAGATAACCTCGCCCTGCGCCTGCCAGGGACGCCAGAAGGTGAGCTTGGAGGGGCCGAAAAGCGCGACCAGCGGCGTACCCAGCGCGGCAGCCATGTGCATTGGCACCGAGTCGACGCCGATAAATAGACGGGCATGATCGATGACGGAGGCCAGCTGGCGCAGGGTGAGCAGCCCGGCGAGGGAGTGCAGGCGAGCATCGGGGCAGCCCGCCATAATGGTGTCGATCATCTGCTTCTCTCTGGCGTCAGGGCCGGAGGTCAGCACGACCGGGTAGCCTGCGTCAGAAAGCGCGTTAATCAGGGCGCTCATCCGCGCTTCGCGCCAGCACTTAAAGAACCAGCGGGAGGTCGGCTGAATGACGATATAGTTATCCTGAAATTCTTCCGGCAGCAGCGCGCGGCTGGCGCGCCAGTCCTGATCGCTGTAGCCCATCTTCGCCGGCGCGTCATCAATAGCCAGCCCAAGCGGCGCCAGAATCGACAGGTTCTGCTGCACGGTATGCTGCTGGTTATGCTGCTCGGTTGAGGCGAGGGCGGTATGGCAAAAACGCCAGGCCGGATGACGACGTTTCGGGAAGTCAAAACCGATGCGGGTGGCCGCGCCGGTCAGTTTGGTGATGATCGCGCTGGGCCACTGATCGGCAAGATTGAGCACCATATCGTAGCGCTGCTGGCGGAGCGTGCGAATCAGACGCCACTCCATCTTTAGCTGATGGCCGGCGCCCTGTTTTTTCCAGCGCCGGTCAATGCCGTAAATGTGGGTGATATCGGTATTCGCTGCGAGCATATCCCGGGTTTCTTCATAAAGCAGCACATCCACGCTGGCGGCGGGATATTGCTGTTTTAGCGCGTGAATAAGCGGGGTTATCAATAGCATATCGCCATGATGGCGCAGCTTGATGACCAGGATTCGCGCCGGGTTCACGCGGCCGGAAGTGCGGGTTTCAGGCGTCATTCTCTGTTCTTCATTCAGGGTCAGGGTTCCGATTCTAGGGGATCAGATAGATTGAGAGAAGCGTTGTCTTGCTCTACCATGACCCGATACGTATGGCCTGAGGACGTTTTCGTGCACAAACCCGCATTTCTCATCACGATTGACACAGAGGGCGATAACCTCTGGCAAAAACATGACAGCATCACCACCGAGAATGCGCGTTATTTACCGCGTTTTCAGCAGCTTTGCGAAAAGTACGGTTTCAAACCGGTCTGGTTGACCAACTATGAAATGGCCATCGACCCGGTTTATATCGAATTCGCTAAGGATGCGATCGCCCGGGGAACCGCGGAAATCGGTATGCATCTGCACGCCTGGAACAGTCCGCCGACCGATCCGCTCACCGATGACGACTGGCGGCATAAACCGTACTTGATTGAGTACAGCGATGCGGCGATGCGGGCGAAAGTCGACTATATGACCCGTCTGCTGGAGGAGACCTTCCAGACCAAAATGGTCAGCCATCGCGCAGGACGCTGGGCCTTTGACGAGCGCTACGCGCGTCTGCTGATGGAGTATGGCTATCTGGTGGATTGTTCGGTTACGCCGCGGGTGAACTGGAAAACGGCGAAAGGCGCGCCGCAGGGCGACGGCGGCACCGATTACCGTCATTTCCCGCAGCACGCCTATTTCCTCGACGAGAACGATATCCGCCGTGAAGGGCAATCATCGCTGCTGGAAGTGCCGATGAGCATTCAGTACAAGCATCCCGCGTGGATGAATAGCCTGAAGCAGGGTTACGATCGCCTGCGCGGTAAAGTGCGCTCGCCGTCCGTTCACTGGCTGCGTCCGATGGGCGGCAACGTCGAGACGATGAAAAAAGTGGTGGAACAAACGTTGACTCAGGGCAATGACTACGTCGAATATATGCTCCACTCTTCTGAGTACATGCCCGGCGGCAGTCCAACGTTTAAAAACGAGCAGGATATCGAGCGTTTATATGCCGATCTGGAGTCTTTTTTCAGCTGGCTGGCGCCACAGGTGAAGGGAATGACGTTGGCGGAGTATTACCAACAGAAACGCACACAGCGATAAAAGATCACAACCAGGTACCGTATGCGTATCGTGAAGCAGTTTACGCGGAAGAAAAATGCCTTCTTCCGCGAAATTAAGTTTAATTTAATTAACTATCGTTACAGAAATAAAAGCGCGCGCCAGCCCTTTAATCCCGCGAAGATTCAGCATGTTTTATTATTGCGCCTGGATGACAAAGTTGGGGATATGGTCGTGACAACCGGCTGCGCAAAGCTTTTAGCCGACCGGGGCTATAAGGTTTCTGTGCTGACCGGGCCGGTTTGTAAGCAGATGCTTGCCGGCGCGGATTTTCTTGAGCAGGTCTATTTATATCAGCCGCGGATGCCGTTAAATGCGTTGCGCGCGGCAGGATTTGACGCGGTCGTTGATTTTGACGATGTTAAAACCTACGAGCGTTTTAAACTGCTGGCTGATTTGCAGCCTGGCTGCGTTATCGGTTTTAATAAACAAGAATATAAACTTTACGATCACTCCATCCCTTTTCTGGATAGCAGCAGCCATATTTCCGCCCGCTATAAAGCCGTCGCCAGGCTATTTGGCATAGAACACCCTCATTACCACTATCATCTGCCCGGCGATGCTTTTGAGCGGGAAAGAGTTAAAACACTGCTGGCTCAGCAACAGGGTAGCGAGCTCTGCATTGCCATCAACCCGTTTACCGCCTCAACGGATAAAGACTTTTGCCGTCATCAGGTTTCTGCCCTGATTGAGCGCTTATATACGCTCCCTTATAAAATCAGCGTCGTGATGGTCGGGCATAGCGAGAAAATTCGTCAGCTTAATCTGGAAACGGCGCTGCATCTGCCTGATAGCAATATTAATTCAGCGGTTGAGATTGTTCGCCACTGCGATCTGGTGATTACGGCGGATACCGCCATCGTGCATATTGCTCGCGCGTTCGACAAGCCCATGGTGGCGGTTTACAACAAACGTAAACTCAAAGACACCGGATTGCCGGGCTATACCATCTGGGCTCCGGGTTATGACAAGGCCAGACAAATTGTCTGCGAAGAGACTAACGTCGCCGACATGACCATTGACGCGGTCTGGCCGGTGATCAAAGCCCAGGCGGATGCCCTGATCGCCGCTCGCCAGCAGGCATAAAAAAGGGCCCGCTGCGGGCCCTTCTCCTTCTCTTAGCGTTTCGCCTTCAGGCCTCCGCTGAGCGCAATGCCCAGCGGTAGCCAAAACAGCGGCCAGCTTTCGCGAGGGTTGCTGATGATAAACATGCCCTGCGAAGCCATAAAAATCAGCGCATAGATAAAAATCGCCAGCCCGTAGCGGCCATCCTGCTGGTTACGCCATGCCTGCCATAACCCTCCGGCATTCACCGCCAGCAGCAGCGCCAGGCCGATTATGCCGCCTTTCAGCAGTGCGCCAAGATAGACGCTGTGGGTGGTGGTGATATGCTCGCCGCTGTAGTTGGTAAAGTTGAGCTCGTAGTCAAAGCCACGACCCAGCCACGGCTGGCTGGCCACTTCCTGGAGCGTATGGCGCCAGATACTGAGGCGCAAACCGCTTTGGGTGCCCAGCTCTTCAAAGCGCGCCAGCAGCAGGTCTCCCGTTGGCGTGAAGAAGAAAAGCGCGCCCAGAACCAACGCTAGCGCGGCGACAATCAGAACATTACGCCGGGTAAAGACGTGCAGGTGCAGGGTGCAAACAAACGCCGCCAGCAGGGCGATAATCGGGCCGCGGCTTTGAGTCAGAAACAGCATCACCAGCATGATCGCCATCGGCACATACAGGAGATGGCTGCCTTTCTCCTTCAGCAGCATGGCGCAAATAAGGATACCGATACCGCAATAACCCGCGAGGTCGATAACGTTAGTCGGGCCGGGATTACCCGGTGATACCAGGCGCTCTTTGAGGACCAGGGTGAAATCGATCGCCATCGTCCAGATGGAGAGCACCGTGATCCCGGCAACGACGCTCAGCAGCGCCAGATGTCGGGTTCGGGGGTCGCCCAGCAGGGTAGTTAGCAGCAGGAGATAAAAAAATAAATAGGCGCCGTGCGTCAGCGGCGAGTCGATATGCTGCGGCGTCTGCCCCCAAATGTTGCTCAGGGCATAGTAAACGCAGAATACCACCAGCAGGATATAAACCAGCCACCGCTGGCGGATGCTTTCCGCTAGCGCCTGACGGTTATCGTGGTTAAGCAGTGAAAGCAAAAACAGCAAAATAGATAAATGAAGAAGGTTGTTTGTCCGGGTTGATACGCAAAAAACGGCGCTAAAAAACAGAAATAAAGTGAAGAAAACGGTGTAGCCCTGTCTGGCGTAACTACTTATTTTTAAAGTACTCATCAAAAGAAACCTTTGCGAAAATCGTTTCCGGAACCGCGCTTTCTAAAGAGAAGTTAACGACCCGAATATGGTTTTGTTGCAGCACGTTGGCAGCGTGCGAAAAGGACGGCATGACCAGGTCATCCACCTTATTTGCCAGCCAGGAGGGGAGTTTATCCTGTTCCGTTTCGTAGAAGCGCGGCTGGTTGAAATTACTCATATCCAGACCACTTATCAGAATGGTTTTAAATCCCAGCCACATCAGAATTTGCAGGGCCCAGTAGACCACGGTTCCGGCGTCGAAAATTCCCTGGCGGATATCGGTGCTAAAGCAAATATCCTGCCGCTGCGGGTGAAAGCGTAACGCCGCAACGCCTTTCCAGACCTGCGGTATCGCGCTTTTGGCGACTTTGGGCTGATAAATTTTATAACAGGCGTCTTCAATTAATGCCAAACGACAGCGCAGTTCCGCGCCGTGACGGTCGAGGATTTTGGCGATACCGTGCATGGTGGTGAAGAGCACGAGATCGGGTTGGCTAATCACCGAACGAATCACGTCCGGCTTTTTATCGTAAAACTCCATATCGACAATGGTATAGAGCGAAAATTTAATTTTATCAGAGAGATGCCAGGCGCCATTCACCCCCATCACCGGAACGCTTTTCGGCAGCCGCGTAAAATCAATGCGGCGCGTCGAGGGACCGGTGGCGGTCAGCAGCACCTCGCCCTCGGCACTATCCTTCAGTTCGCTGAGATTAACCAGCGGCACCGTTTTCCCTTTGTATTTCAGGGTGCGGATTTCACCGCTCGCCGCACGCGTGATGTGGGTAAACGGCCAGAGATTTTCGTTATGGCGAAAGGCGCGTCGATGCGTGTAGCGATAGATCTGCTTAAATAATGAACCCATTAAGCCAGTTCCTGAGATTTCAACAGTTGCAGAATCCGGGAGGCGGGAATATCCCCCGTGCTGCTGCCGCTTTCCGGGCGCACCACGTACTGATTTTTACCGTAGCCGCCAATTAGCCCCGGATCGGTCGGGCCGTACAGCGTGAAGTTCGGTTTATCGAGCGCGGCGGTGAGATGGCTCAGGCCGGTGTCGACGGAAACCACCCCGCGCGCGCCTGCCAGTACCTCAGCTACCTGCTCCAGGCTCATCCGCGGCAGGACGTCGACAAAATCGTGCCCCTCCGCCAGGCGCCTGGCCCGCGCTTCTTCATGGGGCGCGCCCCACGGCAGTTTGATGCGTACGCCGCTGTCGGCAAGCAGGGCGATAAGCGCCCGCCAGTTCTCTTCCGGCCAGTGCTTATCATCGCGCGTCGTGGCGTGGAGGAACACCAGATACGCCGCGGCGGACGGATCAGCCTGGCGCAAAAAATGACGGGCGATCGCGTAGTCGCCCTGGGTTTCCGGCTTCGCGTAGCCGAGGCTTTTCGCGAACAGTTCGCGGGTGCGCTCAACGGCGTGCTGCTGTTTAGCAATATGGTGGCGACGGTTGTAAAACAGGCATGCCAGCGGCTCGCGGGCGGTTTGCCAGTCCATACCGTGCTTCACGCCGCGGGCCAGCCGGGTGACCAGCGCGGCGCTCTTCACCAGCCCCTGGGCATCGATGATCGCGTCGTACTTTTCCGCCCGTACGGCGTCGCGGAAAGCCTTGCGCTCGGTTTTGATCGGCGCGGAAAACCACGCCTTGCGCCAGCGACGAATCGCCACCGGGATGACCCGGTCAACGGTCTCATGCCAGGAGGGGATCTGCGCGAAGCCTTCCTCAACCACCCAATCGAAACGAATGCCGGGAAAGGCCAGCGCGGCGTCGCTCAGCGCGGGCAGCGTGTGCAGCACGTCGCCCATGGACGAGGTTTTTACGATCAGTACCCGCATCCGCTAGTCTTCCTCTTGTTCCGTTTTTTCCAGCAACAGGTCGTTTAATTCTTCCAGTACGCGCTGCGGCGTAATGTCGATCAAACTCTGATGATAGCCTTCGGCGGCATCGCCTTTACGCACTTTGTGGTAGCCGCTGATCAGGCGGATCACGCGCGCTTTATGCGACAGCGGGGGAGTAAAGTCCGGGCTGCTGGGCCCGTAGAGCGCCACCAGCGGACGGTCCAGCGCGGCGGCGACGTGCATCAGGCCGGAATCGTTGCTGACCACCGCTTTACAGGCGGCGATCAGAATAACGGCCTGCTCAAGCTGGGTTTCCCCGGCCAGATTGCGGCACCATGCCTGCTGTTCGGTATTAAGCGCGGCGAGGATTTCATTGCCCGCTTCGTGGTCTTTCGCGGAGCCAAACAGCACGATCTGAAAGCCTTCGTCGATCAGCTGTTTCGCCAGCTCGGCGTAGTGATAGTGCGGCCAGCGTTTTGCCGGGCCGAACTCAGCGCCGGGGCAGAAGCCGATGATCGGGCGCTCGGTTGAGAGATTAAACGCGCTACAGGCCTGCGATTTTTCGCCTTCATGCACCTGCAGCTGTGGCCAGAGCAGCGGCTGCGGCAGATCTTTCGCGCAGCGCATCACGCCTTTGTCGTAGGCCAGACCGACGTAGCGTTCGACCATCAGCGGCCAGGCGTCTTTATCCAGCTTGCGGGCATCGTTCAGCAGGCCGTAGCGCATCTCGCCGAGCCAGCCGGTGCGATGCGGTATTCCCGCAAAGAACGGCACGAGGGCCGATTTAAACGAGTTAGGCAGAACGTAAGCGCGGTCGTAGCGACGCTCGCGCAGGCTGTGCCCAAGCTTACGCCGTTCGCCGATTTCCAGCGCGCCGTGACCGAGCGGCATCGGGATTGCTTCGTTGACTTCCGGCATGCGCGAGAGCAGCGGACGGCACCATGCGGGCGCCATCACGTCGATGATCGCCTGGGGATAGCGCGCCCTGAGCGTACGATAAAGACTTTGCGACATCATCATGTCGCCCACCCAAGACGGGCCAATCACCAGTATTTTCATGCTTGCTTCTTACGCGTCGCGGTTCAGCCAGGCCATATATTCCGTTACGCCTTCGGCAACGGTCTTAAACGGTTTATCGTAGCCCGCTGCGCGCAGGTTTGTCAGATCCGCCTGGGTAAACGCCTGATAGCGGCCTTTCAGCTTATCCGGGAACGGAATGTACTCGATGCTGCCTTTCTTGTGGTAAGCCAGCGTTGCGTCTGCGACGGCCTGGAAAGACTCCGCGCGGCCGGTGCCGAGGTTGAAGATGCCGGAAACGCCGTTTTCCCAGAACCACAGGTTCACCGCCGCGACGTCGCCGACGTAGACGAAGTCGCGCTTGAAGCCATCGCTGCCTTCAAACAATTTCGGACTTTCGCCATTATTCAGCTGAGTATTCAGATGGAAAGCGACGCTGGCCATGCTGCCTTTATGGCCTTCGCGCGGCCCGTAGACGTTGAAATAGCGGAAGCCGACGATCTGCGAGTTCGCTTCCGGCAGGATCTGACGGACGTATTCATCAAACAGAAACTTGGAGTAGCCGTAAACGTTGAGCGGCTGTTCGTATTCGCGGGATTCAATAAAGTCGCTGGTGCGGCCGCCGTAGGTCGCCGCGGAAGAGGCGTACAGGAACGGAATTTCACGCTCCAGGCAGTAGTGAAGCACCTCTTTAGAGTACTGATAGTTGTTATCCATCATGTACTTGCCGTCCCACTCCGTGGTGGAAGAGCAGGCGCCTTCATGGAAAATAGCGTCGATATCGCCGAACTCTTCGCCCGCCATAATCTGGATCAGAAAGTCTTCTTTATCCATGTAGTCGGCAATGTTCAAATCCACCAGATTGATGAATTTGGTGCCGTCTTTCAGATTATCTACGACCAGAATGTCGGTAATGCCCTGGTCATTCAGCGCTTTAACGATATTGCTGCCGATAAAGCCTGCGCCGCCGGTAACGATGATCATAACTGTAACCTTTGAAGTGGGTAGTCCAGAGACAATCCGGACATGAATACTCCTATCATATCACTACATCGAAAAGGCTTCAGCCATTCGCCGATAAGGTGGAGAGGGACTCGTGATTTATGCTGCAAATAATTCATGCAGTAATGCATCATCTCGTATCAGCGTATAGCTTTAGGTAATATGTGCCAAATTTTGCCGAATCTGGAGAGTTGCAATGCGTGGTGATTTCTACAAACAGTTAACCAATGACCTGGATACCGCGCGCGCGGAAGGGTTGTTTAAAGAAGAACGGATTATTACTTCGGCGCAGCAGGCGGATATCACCGTCGGCGGAAGCCAGGTGATTAACTTCTGCGCCAATAACTATCTCGGCCTCGCGAACCACCCGGAACTGATTGCCGCCGCGAAAAGCGGCATGGATAGCCACGGCTTCGGTATGGCCTCCGTGCGTTTTATCTGCGGGACCCAGGACAGCCATAAAGCGCTTGAGAAGAAGCTGGCCGATTTTCTCGGTATGGAAGATGCGATTCTCTACTCCTCCTGCTTTGATGCTAACGGCGGCCTGTTTGAAACCCTGCTCGGCGCGGAAGATGCGATTATCTCCGATGCCCTGAACCACGCGTCGATCATCGACGGCGTGCGCCTGTGTAAAGCGAAGCGCTTCCGCTACGCCAACAACGATATGGTGGAGCTGGAAGCCCGTCTGAAAGAGGCGCGCGACGCCGGCGCGCGTCACGTGCTGATCGCCACCGACGGCGTGTTCTCAATGGACGGGGTGATCGCCAACCTGAAGGGCGTTTGCGATCTGGCGGACAAATACGACGCGCTGGTGATGGTTGATGATTCTCACGCCGTGGGTTTTGTGGGTGAAAACGGCCGCGGTTCCCATGAGTACTGCGACGTGATGGGCCGCGTCGATATTATCACCGGTACGTTGGGTAAAGCGCTGGGCGGCGCGTCAGGCGGCTATACCGCCGCGCGTAAAGAAGTTGTCGAGTGGCTGCGCCAGCGCTCGCGTCCGTATCTGTTCTCCAACTCGCTGGCGCCGGCTATCGTCGCGGCTTCCATCAAAGTGCTGGAAATGGTGGAAGCGGGCAGCGAACTGCGCGATCGCCTGTGGTCTAACGCCCGTCTGTTCCGTGAAAAAATGACCGCGGCAGGGTTTATCCTCGCGGGCGCCGATCACGCCATTATCCCGGTGATGCTCGGTGAGGCCACCGTGGCGCAGGAATTTGCGCGCGAGCTGCAAAAAGAAGGGATTTACGTCACTGGATTCTTCTATCCGGTGGTACCTAAAGGCCAGGCGCGTATTCGTACCCAGATGTCTGCGGCGCATACCCCTGAACAAATTGAACGTGCGGTGGAAGCCTTTACCCGCATCGGTAAACAACTGGGCGTCATTGCCTGAGGGTGTGAGATGAAAGCGTTATCCAAACTGAAGGCGGAAGAAGGCATCTGGATGACCGACGTGCCGGAACCGGAAGTCGGCCATAACGATTTGCTGATTAAAATTCGCAAGACCGCGATTTGCGGTACCGACGTGCACATCTACAACTGGGATGAGTGGTCGCAAAAGACCATTCCGGTGCCGATGGTGGTGGGCCATGAATACGTCGGCGAAGTGGTGGGCATCGGTCAGGAGGTTCGCGGCTTTAAGCTTGGCGATCGCGTTTCCGGCGAAGGGCATATCACCTGCGGCCACTGCCGTAACTGCCGCGCCGGGCGTACGCACCTGTGCCGCAATACCACGGGCGTCGGCGTCAACCGTCCGGGCTGCTTTGCCGAATATCTGGTGATCCCGGCGTTTAACGCTTTTAAAATTCCGGACAATATCTCCGACGATCTGGCGTCGATTTTCGACCCGTTTGGCAACGCCGTGCATACCGCGCTTTCATTCGATCTCGTCGGCGAGGACGTGCTGGTTTCCGGCGCTGGCCCGATCGGCGTGATGGCCGCCGCGGTAGCGAAACACGTTGGCGCGCGCAACGTCGTGATTACCGACGTTAATGAATATCGTCTGGAGCTGGCGCGCAAAATGGGCGTCACCCGGGCGGTAAACGTTTCTAAAGAGAACCTTAACGATGTGATGGCCGAACTGGGCATGACCGAAGGTTTCGACGTGGGTCTGGAGATGTCCGGCGCGCCGCCGGCGTTTCGCACCATGCTCGATACCATGAACCACGGCGGGCGCATCGCCATGCTGGGGATTCCGCCGTCGGATATGTCTATCGACTGGACCAAGGTGATTTTCAAGGGGCTGTTTATCAAAGGGATTTATGGTCGCGAAATGTTCGAAACCTGGTACAAGATGGCCGCGCTCATCCAGTCCGGTCTCGATCTGTCGCCGATCATCACTCACCGCTTTGGTATCGATGATTTCCAGCAGGGCTTTGACGCGATGCGTTCCGGTCAGTCTGGCAAAGTCATTCTCAGCTGGGATTAATTCCCGCTAGTTTGCATTTTAAAAAAGCGCCTGCGGGCGCTTTTTTGAGAGTTGTCCTACATTTTTGTAATACTTAATCCACTCCGCACTTTTTCTAAATCGCTTTCTCGCCTATTCGTTTATACAGTCAGTTTAACCATGGTTTAACCCTACAAAGATTATGATTAAACTTTCTGTATGCTTATTGACCTGTAATTCATCCCGCTTATTACGGGAGGTATTACCACCTTTGCTTAAGGTGGCCGATGAATTTATCGTCATCGACTCAGGCAGCACGGACGCCACGCTGCAGATTTGCCAACAGTTCGGTCTCACCGTTCACTATCATGCTTATACCACTCACGGCACGCAGATGAACTACGCGACCTCCCTCGCCAGCCACGACTGGGTGCTGTGTATGGACAGCGATGAGATCCTTGATGACGAGGTGGCGGCGGCTATTCTGGCGCTGAAGGCGGGGGATGAGCCCGATCCAACCTGCGCATGGCGTCTGCCGCGCCACTGGTTCGTGCTGGGTGAAGAGGTGCGAACTATTTATCCGGTATCCTCGCCAGATTTCCCGGTTCGTTTGTATAACCGTTCTGTCGCCCGGTTCAACGAGCGTCCGGTAGACGATCAGGTTGTCGGTTTTACGCACTCGGCCAGGCTACCGGGATTCGTGCGCCACGACACCTTCTACTCCCTGCATGAAGTGTTTAATAAGCTCAATAGCTACACCACGCGGCTGGTTAAATATCAGAAGATCAGGCCGTCTCTTGCACGCGGAGCGATCAGCGCGATTGGCGCTTTCTTTAAGTGGTATCTGTTTAGCGGAGCGTGGCGAAAGGGCAAGGTCGGCGTGGTCACCGGGCTTTACGCGACCTTTTACAGCTTTCTTAAATACTTTAAAGCCTGGTATGCCCATCAGGACAAGGCGGAATCCGCGGCGGATAAGCACACGGATTCCCGGACGATTTAGTTGGTGGGCTGATCCCAGCCCTGCCACTTCAGCTGGTAATACTGCAGCAGCGTACTCTGGGCGATGCTTTCGCTCAGAATGGTAAAGAAGCGGCTGGCGTTGACTGGCTCCGGCGGACGCTTAGATTTGCACTGCTTCACGCCCCGGAATGGATTGCGCGGCGGCTTAACCGGCGGCGCGGCATTCGGCGTGGAGGTATCCACCTGCGGCTCGTTGAGCAGGCTGCTCGGACGCACCAGAGTGATATCCGGCGGCAGGTTATACACCATCTGCTGCAGCACGCGCACCGTCGTCGGGTGCGGGTGGCCGATAGCAATGGCGGAACCGTTGCGCCGCGCCAAAGCGATAGCGCGGTTGAACTGATAGCGGATATCCGCTTCGTTTTGGGTATCGTCGAGGAAAACCTTACGCTTAATCACCTTCACGCCGGTGCCCTGCGCCGCGCGCATGGCCTGGGTATTGCCGATGGTGACGCTATCGAGGAAGTAGAGATTGTAGCGCTCGAGCGCCTGCATCACCTTCTGCATGCCGAAGAGGTTCGACGTCATCGCGCTGCCCATATGGTTATTCAGCCCCACGGCGTACGGGACCTTGCCGTAGGCTTCGCGGATGATGCGCTCTATCTCGCTGCTGTTCATATCCGGACGGAGGGTATCTTTTTCCAGCGGCTGTTTGCTGAGCGGCGCCATCGGCAGGTGGATGAGCACCTCGTGGCCGAGATTATGCGCTTTGGTCGCCATTTCGCGGGCGTGGGGCGCATTAGGGAGTACGGCAACGGAGATCGTCGCCGGCAGCGCCAGCACCTGATTTTCCGTTTGTGGACGATAGCCAAAGTCGTCGATAACAATGGAGAGTTTGCCGGCAAATACCGGCGACGCCATAACCAGCGTACCGGTTATGGCGAGTGCGATTCTGCGAAATTGAAGCAAAACTTATCTTCCCAACCACGGCTGTGGATTGACCGCCTGACCCTGGCGGCGAATTTCGAAATAGAGCGACGGACGGCCCTGACCGCCGCTGCTGCCTACGAGAGCGATCGGCTGGCCCGCCCGGACCTGAGTGCCGACGCTGACCAGCGCGCTTTGGTTATAGCCGTAAAGACTCATGTCGCCTTTGCCGTGTTCAACGACCACCACCAGGCCATAGCCCTGCAGCCAGTCGGCGAGAATAACCCGACCATCGGCAACGGCTTTGACCTCGGTGCCTTCAGACGCAGCGATAACCATCCCCTTCCAACGTAGCTCACCCTGCAGCTGTTCGCCATAACGATGGAGAATTGAGCCGCGAACCGGCCAGAATGCCTGGCCGCGCGGTGAGCCAAGCCCGCCGGTGCGGGACATCAGCGAGCGTTCGCTTTCGGTAGGTTTGTAGGTGGTGCCTTTACGCGAGGCTTCCTGCTGGCGATCGCGCACATCCTGCGCTTCGCGGGCTTCGCGATCCGCCCGCGCTTTGGCCGCCGCCGCCGCCTGGGCGATACGACCGCGCAGGCGCGATTCGTTAGCCCGCATTTCGCTGAGCTGCTGCTGACCTTGCTGAATGGAGGATTCCAGGCTGGCGAGGGTCTTTTTACGCTCGTTGCGCGCCTGCTCCAGCTTGCTCTGCTGGGCGCGCTGTTCGTAAACCAGGGTTTGCTGCTGGCTCTGTTTCTCTTCCAGCATGCTTTTTTGCACCGCTACGTCTTCGCGGGTCTTCTTAAGCTCGGCAATGGTTTCCTGGCGCGCCTGGTTCAGATAGCCGAAGTAGGCCTGCATGCGCTGGTTACGCTGCCCCTCTTCGCCGCTAAGGATCATCTGGATGCCGGTATGCGGCCCCTGACGAAACGCGGCATCGAGCTGCGCGGAAAGATTACGCTCCTGCGAGGCGCGCTGACGCTCCAGCTTCGCAAGGGCGGCGTTCATTTCATCGATCTGCTTATTTAGCTGATTCAGTGTTTCCTGGGTTTCACGCAGCTTGCGCGCGGCGGCGGAGATGGCCTCCTCCTGCGCTTTAAGCTGAGCGACCAGGGAAGCGCGCTGCTGCTGCTGCTGCTTAATCGCCCTCTGTTTAGCGGCGATATCGGCCTGAATGGATTTAAGCTGGTCGCGGTCGTCGGCGTGAGCAGATGCGGCGCACAGCAATACGCCAGCGCTAAGCGCGCTGGCGTAAAGGACGGATCGAACTGCCGTTGCGATCCATGTAGTTGAATAAGTCGCCTTTCCCCTCATGGGGAAGGATTATTCCACGATGAACAGCGGCTTGCCAGTCATCTCTTGCGGGATTTCCATTCCCATCAGCGTCAGCATGGTCGGCGCGATGTCGGAAAGTTTGCCGCCGTTAACCGCTTTGACGTTTTTATCGCCAACGTAAATCAGCGGAACCGGCAGGTTGGTGTGCGCGGTGTGTGCCTGACCGGTGGCCGGGTCGCGCATCTGCTCGGCGTTGCCGTGGTCTGCGGTGATCAGCAGCTGTCCGCCAACGGATTCAACGGCTTTGCTAACCTGGTCGATGCAGTGATCCAGCGCTTCCACCGCTTTAACGGCGGCTTCCATCACCCCGGTATGACCAACCATATCGCCGTTCGGGTAGTTACAGATAATGGTGTCGAACTGACCGCCCTTGATGGCGGCAACCAGTTTTTCGGTCAGCTCGGCGGAGCTCATTTCCGGCTGCAGATCGTAGGTCGCGACCTTCGGCGAGTTGATCAGAATGCGCTCTTCGCCTTTGAACGGCTCTTCAACGCCGCCGTTGAAGAAGAAGGTGACGTGAGCGTATTTTTCGGTTTCGGAGATGCGCAGCTGGGTTTTGTCGTTCTTCGCCATCCATTCGCCGAAAGTATTGGTCAGAGACGCCGGCGGATAAGCACAGGCGACTTTAATGTCGGCGGCGTATTCGGTCAGCATGATGAAATCGAGATTCACCACTTTCTTACGGGCGAAGCCGTCGAAATCGGCGTTAACGAAGGCGCGGGTAATTTCGCGGGCGCGGTCGGCGCGGAAGTTCATGAAAATCAGCGCATCGCCGTCTTCCATCGCCGCATCGGCCTGGCCTGCGGCGCGAATAACGGTCGCTTTCACAAACTCATCGTTCTCATCGCGCGCATAAGCGGCCTGCAGGCCCGCAACGGCGGTATCGGCCTGGAACTCGCCTTTTGCCAGGGTCATCAGATCGTAAGCCTGCTCAACGCGATCCCAACGGTTGTCGCGGTCCATGGCGTAGTAGCGGCCAATGATCGAGGCGACGCGGCCTTTCCCCAGCGCGGCAAATTTGTCTTCGAATTTCGCCAGCGTTTTTTCAGCGCTGCGCGGCGGGGTATCGCGGCCGTCAAGGAAGGCGTGCAGATAAATTTTATCCGCGCCGCGCTCGGCTGCCAGTTCAACCATCGCCATGATGTGGTCTTCGTGGCTGTGGACGCCGCCCGGCGACATCAGGCCCATGATATGCACGGCTTTGCCCGCGGCGACGGCTTTATCGACCGCGCCGGTCAGTACCGGGTTGGCGAAGAAGGTGCGTTCTTTGATTTCAACGTCCAGGCGGGTCAGATCCTGGTACACGATGCGGCCCGCGCCGAGGTTGACGTGGCCCACTTCAGAGTTGCCCATTTGACGATCCGGCAGACCGACTTCCAGGCCTGAAGCATCGATCAGAGTGTGCGGACGTTTCGCCCACAGTGCGTCCATAACAGGGGTTTTGGCGCTATAAATAGCGTTATCCTGCTGGTCTTCACGGTAGCCATAGCCATCCAGAATCACCAGTACCATAGGTTTTTTAGAAACCGACATTGCGACAACCTCATGCTCAAAGACAGAAAATTTGCGTAATTTTACTACAGCTGAATCGATCAAATCACCGTAAAAGATCAAAGAAAGAGGGCGGCCAGAGCGCATCGCTGCGGCGAGAGCGGTTTTTTTTCGTGACGGGCCGCAGAAAATACATTACATCGCGCTCACTGGCTGTATTTGCCGCAATGCACAGGTATACTCCTTCCCTGGTTTTTTTATCACTTAGTCGGGAGTTGTAACCCCCCATGCAAGAAATTATGCAATTCATCAGCCGTCACCCCGTCCTGAGCATCGCGTGGGTCGCGCTGCTGGTGGCAGTGCTGTTCACCACCTTTAAAGGGCTGATGTCGAAAGTTAAAGTCATTACCCGTGGTGAAGCGACGCGCCTGATCAACAAAGAAGATGCCGTGGTTGTCGACCTGCGTCAGCGTGACGATTTCCGTAAAGGCCACATTGCGGGTTCTATTAACCTGCTGCCGAGCGATATCAAAGCAAATAACGTCGGCGAGTTGGAAAAGCACAAAGCACAACCCATTATAGTAGTAGACGGCTCAGGTATGCAGGCGCAAGAACCCGCCAGCGCGCTGAACAAAGCCGGCTTTGAAAAGGTCTTCGTACTGAAAGAGGGCATCGCTGGCTGGAGCGGCGAGAACCTTCCGCTGGTACGCGGTAAATAATTTACCCGCGTCTTTATGGCGTAGCGCGGTTTCCCCTGCGGCGGCTATTCGCCAGCGGGAAAACAGCGACTGCGGCGTGAAACTCTCGGGGGTAAAAACAGGAGTGAAGTCATGGCCAATATTGATATCTATACCAAAGCGACCTGCCCGTTCTGCGTACGTGCAAAAGCGCTGCTGAACAGCAAGGGCGTGACGTTCAACGAGTTGCCTATCGATGGCGATGCTGCGAAGCGTGAAGAGATGATTCAGCGCAGCGGTCGGGCGACGGTTCCGCAGATTTTTATTGATGCGCAGCACATTGGCGGCTGTGACGACTTGTATGCGCTTGATTCACGTGGTGGACTCGATCCCCTCCTGCGCTAATTTTTGCGCTCATCCCCATTGGACGGGCGTACTTAAGGACAACACGAAAGGGTTTTACTATGTCAGAACAAAACAGCACCGAAATGACTTTCCAGATTCAGCGCATCTACACCAAAGATATCTCTTTTGAAGCGCCGAACGCGCCGCAAGTTTTCCAGAAAGATTGGCAGCCGGAAGTTAAACTTGATCTGGATACGGCTTCCAGCCAGCTGGCTGAAGGCGTGTATGAAGTGGTGCTGCGCGTAACCGTAACCGCCTCGCTGGGCGAAGAAACCGCATTCCTGTGTGAAGTTCAGCAGGGCGGTATTTTCTCCATCGAAGGCATCGACGGTACCCAGATGGCGCACTGCCTCGGCGCATACTGCCCGAACATTCTGTTCCCGTACGCGCGTGAGTGCATCACCAGCCTGGTTTCTCGCGGTACCTTCCCGCAACTGAACCTTGCGCCAGTGAACTTCGATGCGCTGTTTATGAACTATCTGCAGCAGCAGGCTGGCGAAGGTGCTGAACAACATCAGGATGCCTGATGAACGCGCTTAACGCTGCAATGACTGTGATCGGTGCCGGCTCTTACGGCACCGCTCTTGCCATCACCCTGGCAAGAAATGGCCACGAGGTTGTCCTCTGGGGCCATGACCCGAAACATATCGCGACGCTGCAGAACGATCGCTGCAACGCTGCGTTCCTTCCCGATGTTCCATTCCCGGATACGCTGCACCTTGAGAGCGACCTGGCAACGGCGCTTGCCGCCAGCCGCGATATTCTCGTGGTGGTGCCCAGTCACGTCTTCGGGCAGGTTCTGCGCCAGATTAAGCCGCTGATGCGCCCCGACGCGCGTCTGGTATGGGCGACAAAAGGTCTGGAAGCCGAAACCGGACGCCTGCTGCAGGACGTGGCGCGTGAAGCGCTGGGCGAGGCTATTCCGCTGGCGGTGATTTCCGGCCCAACCTTCGCCAAAGAGCTGGCGGCAGGCCTGCCGACCGCGATCTCGCTGGCGTCTACGGACCCGCAGTTCGCTGACGATTTGCAAAGCCTGCTGCACTGCGGCAAGAGCTTCCGCGTCTATATCAACCCGGACTTTATCGGCGTGCAGCTCGGCGGCGCGGTGAAAAACGTCATCGCTATCGGCGCTGGCATGTCTGACGGCATCGGCTTTGGCGCCAACGCGCGTACCGCGCTGATTACCCGCGGGCTGGTTGAGATGTCCCGCCTCGGGGAGGCGCTGGGTGCCGATCCGGAGACCTTTATGGGGATGGCGGGCTTAGGCGATCTGGTACTGACCTGCACCGATAACCAGTCGCGTAACCGCCGCTTCGGCATGATGCTCGGTCAGGGCATGGACGTGCAAAGCGCGCAGGAGAAGATTGGCCAGGTGGTTGAAGGCTACCGCAATACCAAAGAGGTTCGCGTTCTCGCGCAGCGTTTAGGCGTCGAAATGCCAATAACCGAGGAAATTTATCAGGTATTGTATTGCGGAAAAATTGCGCGCGAGGCAGCATTGACCTTATTAGGTCGTGCACGCAAGGACGAGCGTAGCAACTAACTGCGATGGAACCTGGATCACCTGAATGACCCGGCCAGCAAAGAACTGGCCGGTCATTATTATATCGTCTGGAGTCAGCAATGCCGTGTGAAGAACTGGATATCGTCTGGAATAATATTAAAGCTGAAGCTCGGGCTTTAGCTGACTGTGAGCCAATGCTCGCCAGTTTTTACCACGCCACGCTACTCAAGCACGAAAATCTCGGCAGCGCCCTGAGCTATATGCTGGCTAACAAGCTCGCCTCTCCGATCATGCCCGCCATCGCGATTCGTGAAGTGGTGGAAGAGGCCTACGCCGCCGACCCGGAAATGATCGCCTCCGCCGCCTGCGATATTCAGGCGGTGCGTACCCGCGACCCGGCGGTGGACAAATATTCGACGCCGCTGCTCTATCTGAAAGGGTTCCACGCGCTGCAGGCCTATCGTATCGGCCACTGGCTGTGGAATCAGGGGCGTCGGGCGCTGGCAATCTTCCTGCAGAATCAAGTGTCCGTATCGTTCCAGGTGGATATCCACCCGGCGGCGAAGATTGGTCGCGGGATCATGCTGGACCACGCCACCGGCATTGTGGTCGGCGAAACGGCGGTGATTGAAGACGATGTGTCGATTCTGCAATCCGTGACCCTTGGCGGTACCGGTAAAACCAGCGGCGATCGTCATCCGAAAATTCGCGAAGGCGTGATGATTGGCGCCGGGGCGAAGATCCTCGGCAATATCGAAGTCGGACGCGGGGCTAAAATCGGCGCGGGTTCGGTGGTGTTACAGCCGGTGCCGCCGCATACCACCGCCGCAGGCGTTCCCGCCCGCATCGTGGGTAAGCCGGAGAGCGATAAGCCCGCGATGGATATGGATCAGCACTTTAACGGCATACACCATACCTTCGAGTACGGCGACGGTATCTGATTGATTTCCCGGAGGCGATGCTGCGCATCTATCCGGGCTACAAAACCGAGCGCTGTCTGGTAGCCCGGACAGGCGCTACGCGCCGCCTCCGGGAGAAAGCTAGCATTTAGCCCGGATAAGGCGCTACGCGCCGCCATCCGGGAAGAGCGCAGGCTAGCTGCGCAGTACCGCGCCGGGATATCCCAGCTGGCGCCAGGCTTCATACACCACCACCGACACCGCGTTCGACAGGTTCATGCTGCGGCTGTCCGGCATCATTGGAATACGAATTTTTTGCTCTGGCGGCAGGGCATCGAGAATGCAGGCTGGCAGGCCGCGGGTTTCCGGGCCAAACAGCAGAAAATCGCCATCCTGATAGCTCACCGCGCTATGCGCCGGGGTACCTTTGGTGGTCAGGGCGAACAGACGCTGCGGCTTT
Organism: Klebsiella grimontii; assembly: GCF_900200035.1. GTDB lineage: Bacteria > Pseudomonadota > Gammaproteobacteria > Enterobacterales > Enterobacteriaceae > Klebsiella > Klebsiella grimontii. Next base: position 47,413 of record NZ_FZTC01000053.1, on the reverse strand, counting down.
GCGCTTTCAATAAAAGCGGCGTAATCACGATGGCGCTGGACGGCGGCGAACTCATGGTAATCCAGCCCGGCGCGGCGAAGACGCTTGTCGTCCCAGGCAAAACCCATGGGTTCGATAATATGCAGATTGAAGCCGGTGTTAGCGCACAGGCGGATGATATTCCCGGTATTTGGCGGGATTTCTGGTTCGAATAAGACGATGTTCAGCATACTGCCCCCTTAATTGCGGGGGGCAGAATAGCAGATATTTGGTCAACCCTCACCCCGCCTGCCGGACGGTTCCCTCTCCCTGGGGAAGAGGGGTCACTGCCGGGTTTCCTGCTGCGATCGTATCAAAGGTCCGTAGCGCATCGGCGTTCTGGACTAAAGATTCACGGCTGATTTCGCCGATGGTTTTCGCGCCGGTCAGCGTCATCGCCACCTTCATCTCTTTCTCGATCAGGTTCAGCAGATTGGCGACCCCCTGCTTGCCGTGGGTGGCGAGCGCATACAGATAAGCGCGGCCCAGCAGCACGCTGTCGGCGCCGAGGGCGATCATACGTACGACATCGAGACCGTTGCGGATGCCGCTATCGGCGAGGATGGTAATGTCGCCTTTAACCGCATCGGCAATCGCGGGCAGGGCGCGGGCGGAAGAGAGCACGCCATCAAGCTGGCGGCCGCCGTGGTTGGAAACCACGATCCCGTCTGCGCCGAAGCGTACCGCGTCGCGGGCGTCCTCCGGATCGAGGATCCCCTTGATCACCATCGGGCCATCCCAGAAATCGCGGATCCACTCAAGGTCTTTCCAGGAAATCGATGGGTCGAAGTTATTCGCCAGCCAGCCGATGTAATCTTCCAGGCCGGTCGGTTTGCCGAGGTAGGCGGAGATATTGCCCAAATCGTGCGGACGGCCGTTTAATCCGACGTCCCATGCCCACTGCGGATGGGTCACCGCCTGCCAGTAGCGGCGCATTGCCGCATTCGGGCCGCTCATCCCGGAGTGAGCGTCGCGATAGCGCGCGCCGGGGGTCGGCATATCGACGGTAAAGACCAGCGTTGAACAGCCCGCCGCCTTCGCCCGCTCCAGCGCATTGCGCATAAAACCGCGGTCGCGCAGGACGTACAGCTGGAACCACATCGGGCGCTTAATGGTCGGGGCGACCTCTTCAATCGGGCAGACGGAAACGGTAGAGAGGGTGAATGGAATGCCTTTCTCATCCGCCGCGCCTGCCGCCTGCACTTCACCGCGGCGCGCGTACATTCCGCACAGCCCAACCGGCGCCAGCGCCGTCGGCATCGCCAGCTTCTCGTTGAATAAGGTGGTTTCCAGGCTCAGGTCTGACATATTGCGCAGAATACGCTGGCGGAGCGCGACGTCGGAGAGGTCTTCAACGTTGCGACGCAGGGTGTGCTCGGCGTAAGCGCCGCCGTCGATATAGTGGAACAGGAACGGTGGCAGGATACGCTGTGCGGCGGCGCGGTAGTCGCTGGCGGCGGAAATAATCATCACAAGTTCTCCCTGGTATTTTCGTTATGGTCACCGGGCAGGCGGGTAATTCGCGCCTGGCGGGCCTGGTCTTCATCAAAACGTTTGATCGTGGCGTGAACGAAGGCCAAATGGGCCATCATCGCCTGTCTGGCGCCTTCCGGGTCACCGGCGATAATCGCCTCCATGACCGCCTGGTGCTGTTCGGTCAGGCGAGCGAATACCGGCGGGACGAGATACATCCGCTGGCGGCTCTCCTTGACTGAGGACTGTAAGAGGTCGAAAAAACCGCGCATGGTTTGCAGCAGCACTACGTTGTGCGAGGCTTCGGCAATCGCCAGGTGGAAGCGGACGTCGGCCTGCGAAGCCAGGTCAGGGTCTTCGCTTTGAGTGGCTTCAAAGCAGAGGCGGATTTTCTCTTTTTCAGCATCGGTTGCCCGCATCGCCGCATGCCAGGCGGTACTGGCTTCAATGGCGTGACGGGCTTCAAGGATATCAAAACTGTAATCGGGGTCGTCGGAGAGCAGCGTCTTCAGCGGCTGGACGATGTTTTGCTCCGACCACGCTTCATGCTGCCAGCGCACGAAGGTGCCGCCGCCGCGACGGCTGAGCAGCACGCCTTCGTTGACTAACATCGCCAGCGCTTCGCGCAGCGAATTGCGCGATACGCCCAGCTGCGCCGCCAGCTGACGTTCGGCGGGCAATCGCATGCCCGCCTCCAGCTTTTGTTCTTCAATCAGCGCCCGCACGCGACGGGCTACATCGTCGGCAAGGCGTTTTGGCATCACTATCACGGGATCATCCAGGTTAAGACGTAGGCCTGCAGGGTAGTGATCACGCCGACCATGCAGGTGAAAATCAGACTATGTTTCACGGTAAAGCGGAACAGGTCCGACTCTTTCCCCACCAGACCGACCGCCGCACAGGCGATGGCGATAGACTGCGGGGAGATCATTTTCCCGGTCACGCCGCCGGTGGTGTTGGCGGCGACCAGCAGGATATCGGAGACGCCAATCTGCTGGGCCGCCGTCGCCTGCAGCGCGGCAAACAGCGCGTTCGACGAGGTATCCGAACCGGTCAGGAATACCCCCAGCCAGCCGAGGAACGGCGAGAAGAAGGTAAACGCGTGCCCGGTATGCGCCAGCGCAAGGGCCAGCGTTGAGGAGAGACCGGAATAGTTAGAAATAAAGGCGAACGCCAGCACCATGCCGATGGAGTAAATCGGCAGCGCCAGTTCTTTCAGCGTGCTGCCGAAGGTTGAGATCGCGTCCTTCGGCTTCATGCGCAGCCAGACGATGGAAAGCAGCGCGGCGAACAGGATGGCGGTGCCGGTGGCGGAGAGCCAGTCAAACTTATAGACCGCGGCGTAAGGCGTCGCTTCGTTGACCACCGGCGGCATGCGGGCCACCATTTTGTCGAGGAACGGCACGGAAATATTAATCACAAAATCGTACATCGCGCCGCCCGGGGCGAACAGCGCTTTGAACGGCGGCACGCTCCACAGGGTCACGGTTGCGGTCAGAAACAGGAACGGCGACCAGGCGCGAATCACCTGTCCCGGCGTGTAGCGGGTGCGCGCCAGGTTCATATCGACCTGCGATGCGCCCATATCGCCGAAGCGGAAGATGCGAACCGGCTGCCAGCGTTTGAGGAACAGCGTCAGGCAGACCAGCGATACCAGTGAAGAGATAATGTCCGGCAGCTCCGGGCCGAGGAAGTTTGAGCTGAGATACTGAGCAATCGCAAAGGAGCCGCCGGCGACCATGACCGCGGGCCAGGTCTCTTTAATGCCGCGCCAGCCGTCCATAATTGCCATGATCCAGAACAGCACGATGATGGTCAGGAACGGCAGCTGGCGGCCAACCATCTGGCCGATTTCGAAGCTGTCGAGGCCCGTCACCTGTCCGGCGACCAGAATGGGAATGCCCATCGCGCCAAACGCGACCGGCGCGGTGTTGACGATCAGGCACAGACCCGCCGCATACAGCGGGTTAAAGCCGAGACCCACCAGCAGCGCCGCGGTAATGGCGACCGGCGCGCCAAAACCCGCAGCCCCTTCGAGGAACGCGCCGAAGGAGAAACCGACGATCAGCATTTGCAGACGCTGGTCCGGGGTAATCGACAAAATCGATGAGCGGATAATGTCGAACTGCCCGGTTTTCACCGAGATTTTATAGACGAAGACCGCGGCGATAATAATCCACGCGATTGGCCACAGGCCGTAGAAGAAGCCGTAGACGACGGAGGCCAGCGCGTGGTCGACCGGCATTTTGTAGAACAGCAGGGCGACGGAGAGCGCAATGACCACGGTCCAGGTCGCGGCGACGTACCCTTTCAGCTTGAGCTTAATCAGGGCAAAGAAGAAAAACAGAATCGGTAGCGATGCGATAAGACTCGATAGCCAGATATTGCCGGCCGGATCGTAATTTTGTTGCCAGAGGTTCATGCAGGTCTCCATCGGGCCGTCATGATGGCGTGCTGAGTCTTACGCTCTTAGCAGGTCACATCATTTGTAAAATTGGCCCAGCCAAATTGCGATTGTAGGATTAACGACAACGAATGGTTAATCAAATGTTATTGATGAGCAATATGTCTGTGACGAAAAATGATGGATATGTGAACCATTGGGCGATTTAAGAAATAATTGGTAGGGCCAATTAGCGGGAATATGGCGTTTGAAACAGAGCCTGTCCCGGAGGCGATGCTGGCGCATCTGTCCGGGCTACCGGCCCGCAGGCGGCGGTGAACCCGTAGCCCCGGTAAGGCGTCAGCCGCCCCCGGGGACGACAGGATTAGAAAGCGGTTTTGGCGAAGCCGGTCATCTCTTTGAGGCCCATTTCGCGGCCCAGCGCGGTCATCGGGTGAACAACAACCAGACCGCGCACGCTTTTCTTGAGCTTGCCCATATCGGCCTGCTCTTTTTTGGTGATGGCGCGGCGATGCGGCATGTCCATCAGCTTTTGCGCTTCTTTGCTCAGCTTCTGGCCCTGAACCTCACGCAGGCGGATGATTTCTGCTTCAATGGTGGTTTTCTCTTTTTCCAGTTCGGCGTATTTTTCTGCGGCTTCAACCAGGGAGAGATCGGCCTGCTGGTGGCGGATGGCGTCAAGGCGATCGCTCAGACGTTTAATTTCGTTTTTTTCGACTTCTTTCATGATGGCTTAATCTATTAAGAAAGGGGCATTATCAGACTATAGTATGTGCTGTCGCTTGGGTTGTGGGTAGTTATTTATCAAAACGTCGCCGTTTTTTGGTCATAACAGCCGTAGCGGCATATTATAACTTGTTGAACATAAAAATCATTTTAAGCCAGAGTTGGCGAATATTCATTTCTGTGAAGCCTGTCGGTCATTAAGCACGTTTTCCTCATCTGAAACCCTGTTTTTGGCTAATCCTTAATAAGATCATTCCCGAGCAGAGGAGAGCGTGATGGCGAAAATCGGCGACGGCGTACCGCGTATTATTGACAAGGCCGTAGATTTTATGGCTTCAAGTCAGGCTTTTATGGAATATCTGAAAAAATCTCCGCGTTTGCAGCATATACCGCCGGATATTCCGGCTGATAAGGAAGCGCTATTTCTGCGGCGTCTTGAGTATTATCGTCAGCTTTATCGGCCGACGTGCGACCAGCAAGAGCCAGAATCAGAGCGTTGATTTTTGAAAGGCTTTTTTTAAGCTGATTTTAGAAATCAGCTCGGTCAGAGATAGCATCATCGTTGAACGTACGACCTGCTGGTAGCGCAGCTTTTGCATTGCCAGCAGGTCCGCATCGCTCTCATCAAATAGCGGCGTTGGCGGCAGAGCGGCCACGCAGTGCAGTTCGCCAAACGGCCCAAGGATCTCATCGTCGGTAAAGCTGTACTCATTACCGTCGTGGTTCAGCTCTTCGCGCAGGGCCATCAGCAGTTCAGCGTCTTCATATTCGGCGCGGCTAATCACCCCAAGGCCGTAAATCAGCTTCAGGCGTACAGAAAGGTCGCCAAGCGGCCCGTCGCCGTCCAGCAACGGCTCCACTGCGTATTTCACCGCGTAGTCGTCTTTACGGAATACCTGAAGCACCAGAATATTGACCGCTTCCGTCAGCAGTTCAACGGTGGCGATCAGGAAGCTTCTTACGGTTTTGCCAGCATTCAGACGTTCAAGCACACGGTTTTCAAATGCCTGTGTTTCTTCCATTATTGCCTGCATATCTGACATGAGTAATGGGCGCGGTTCGGACCGCGCCAGGTCTTGCCTCATTTGGTGGCGCTGTAGTCGTTAACGGCCTCCGCCACCACTTCGCTTGCCGCGTCCAGACCCGAAATCTGCGCCAGCGCCGCCTGCGGGCCTTTCTCGGCAATCAGCGCCGCCAGTTCCTGCGCCTGCGGGTCCTCTTCGCTGCGGAAATGCATCGCCGCGGCGATCCCTTTCACCAGATTCCGGTGCGGCAGGCCATATTCCAGCGTACCGAGCAGCGGCTTAATTAAGCGATCCCCCGCGCTCAGTTTGCGCAGCGGCTGGCGGCCAACGCGCTCAACGTCATCTTTCAGATACGGGTTCTCAAAACGACCAATAATTTTCTGGATGTATGCAGCGTGCTTTTGCGCATCAAAGGCATAGCGTTTGATCAGCACCGCGCCGCTCTCTTCCATCGCCCCTTTGACCACGGCGCGAATATTCTCATCAAGAATCGCGTCGCGAATCGTCTGGTGACCCGCCAGTTTTCCGAGGTAGGCGGTTATAGCATGTCCGGTGTTTAAGGTGAATAGCTTACGTTCGACAAATGCCATCAGGTTATCGGTTAATTCCATACCCGGGATGTCCGGCAGCTCGCCTTTGAACTGGGTCTTGTCGACAATCCACTCGCTGAAGGTTTCCACGGTGACTTCCAGCGGATCGTGAGTGGCGGAAGCGGACGGCGGAACGATGCGGTCAACGGCGGAATCAACGAAGCCGACGTTGGTTTCAACCCAGGCTTTATCCTCTTCGGCCAGGGCGTTAAAAACGTGGCCCTTAAGCTGGCTGGTGCCGCGAACCATATTCTCGCAGGCGATGATATTCAGCGGGGCCGTAACGCCCTGCGCCTTGCGTTTAGCCAGGCCTTTGGCAATCGCCGGGGCGATGCGCTCCAGCACGACCGGGCCGACGGCGGTGGTCACCAGATCCACGCTGGCAATCAGCTCTACAACTTCGTCGCCGATGCTGCTGACGGCGTCAACGCCGGAAACGGTATCGACCTGCTCGTTCTCGCCGACCACGTGAACCTGATAGCTATGACGGGCATTCAGGGCATCAAGCACGACCTGATTTACATCCGCAAACGTCAGCTGTATCCCCGCGTCCGCCAGCAGTTTGCCGATAAAGCCACGACCGATATTACCTGCGCCAAAATGTAATGCTTTCATAGAATTAACCTTCAATTAATGTTTTTACCTGAGAGGGCTGGGGTGAGGCTTTTCCCTCACCCAAACCCTCTCCCCATGACTCAGGAGAGAGGGGGGGGCGTTTCCCGGCGTACCGCCGGGAGACAAATTACCCTTTCAGCAGCGTCAGAACTTCATCAACGCTGGTGGTTTTCGTCAGACGCTCAATCACCGACTCATCGTCCAGCGCGTTAGTCAGGCTGGTAATGACCTGAATATGCTCGTTATTACGAGCCGCGATACCGATAACCAGGCGAGCCACCTCGTCCTCTTCTTCGCCGAAGCGCACGCCTTCCGGATACTGGCAGAAGACGATGCCGGTTTTCAGGACGCGATCTTTGGCTTCAATAGTGCCGTGCGGTACCGCGATGGACTCACCCAGATAGGTGGAGGTCAGCTTTTCACGGTCCAGCATCGCCTGGACGTATTCCGGCTCAACGTAGCCGCCTTTCACCAGCTGCTCGCCGGCAAACAGAATCGCTTCTTCTTTGGTCGCCGCTTTACGGCCGAGGAAGATGTTCTCCGCGCCGAGTTTGAACAGGTTGGTGTCAGCCGCGTCGAAGCTGTCTTTCAGGCTATCGCGGACTTTCTCTTCGTTGTCAGTATGGCGCTGCGCCGCCACCAGACGTTCGGTCAAGCTGGTGTACAGGCCGCTGTCGAGGAAGTTGGTTAGCGAAATATGCTGTGCCTGCGGCACCTGACGCATCGCGCGCTCGGTCAGATCGCGATGGGTGATGACCAGGTCCACATCCGGCGGCAGGTTGTTAATTGCACAGTTAGTCACGGAGATGTTGCTCAGCCCGGCATCCTGCACTTTTTTACGCAGCACGCCTGCGCCCATGGCGCTGGAGCCCATACCGGCGTCGCAGGCGACGATGATTTTACGCACGTGGCTCAGGTCGTTCGCGCCATCGCCAGCGGCCAGCGGAGTCGCGCCGCCTTTGGATTCGGCTTTCATATCGTGCATGCGACGGGTCGCGGCTTCGATATCATCTTCTTCTTTCACTTTGCTGGTTTTCAGCAGAACCGCTGCGACCACGAAGGAAACGGCCATCGCGGCGACAATCGCGGCGATGTTAGCGAAGTAGGCGCCCTTCGGCGTCATTGCCAGCACGGCCAGGATGGAGCCCGGAGAAGCCGGAGAGACCAGACCACCGTTGAGGATGGTCAGCGTGAACACGCCGGTCATCCCGCCGAGGATAACGGCCAGAATCAGGCGCGGGTTCATCAGCACGTACGGGAAGTAAATCTCGTGGATACCGCCGAGGAAGTGGATGATTGCCGCACCGCCCGCGGACTGTTTGGCGCTGCCGCGGCCGAAGAACATATACGCCAGCAGGACGCCCATCCCCGGACCCGGGTTAGCTTCGATCAGGAAGAAGATGGATTTGCCCAACTCGTGGGATTGCTGAATACCCAGCGGCGAGAAAATACCGTGGTTAATGGCGTTGTTGAGGAACAGGATTTTCGCCGGTTCAACAAAGATAGACGCCAGCGGCAGCATCTCGTGTGCCACCATGAAGTTAACGCCTGCGGCCAAAATTTTCGACAGGATTTCAACCGCCGGGCCAATGCCGAGGAACGCCAGAATGGCGAGGATCATACCGATGATGCCTGCGGAGAAGTTATTCACCAGCATCTCAAAACCGGATTTAATCTTACCGTCTACCCAGACGTCGAATTTTTTAATTGCCCAGCCGCCCAGCGGGCCGGCGATCATGGAGCCGAGGAACATCGGCATATCCGCGCCGACGATAACGCCCATGGTGGTAATCGCGCCGACTACGCCGCCGCGCTCGCCGCCAACCAGCTTACCGCCGGTATAACCGATCAGCAGCGGCAGCAGATAGGTGATCATCGGACCAACCAGCTTCGCTAGCGTTTCGTTCGGTAACCATCCTGTCGGAATGAATAGAGCGGTGATAATACCCCACGCGATAAACGCGCCGATATTTGGCATCACCATATTGCTGAGGAAACGACCAAAGCTTTGCACTTTGATCTTGATATCGGATGACATAAAACACCCCTTCTTCTGTTTTTGCTATCGGCAGGCTGAAAGCCCGAGGCTTGTTGTTAATAAGGCGGCAGAGGTAGCCGGGCCCTGAGTGATAGTGCGAAATCTGGCACTGAATCGTTAAGCTGTCCAGTCGATGGATTTTTATGTGATACAGATCACATGAATATAGGGCGATGATGGTCTTTTGTGGTGATCTTCATCACAAAATAGGTGTGTAAAAAAACAACAGACCGGGTTTTTAGGGGGGGTTATGCATTTTTATGTGATGAAAATCACAAATTTACTTTGGCATTTTGTTATTTGTTTGTGATGTATATCACAAAATATTTTCACCCGGATTTAACCTGGTGTGATCTCGCGCAGGTTATGCCGCGTTCCGCTTGCCGATGCGTCATTCAGCAACGCGATCTGCTCAAGAACATTTTAGTCGTCAATGGCGAAAATGAAACGGGTGAATTATGCTCAGTTTGTCGGCCATTTTTTATCCGGCCCGACACACATCTTAAAAATAATTAGCGTAAATCCGAGGAAATTATGTTTCTCAATTATTTTGCGCTCGGCGTTCTGATCTTTGTATTTCTGGTGATTTTTTATGGAATCATCATTCTCCATGATATTCCTTACCTGATCGCGAAGAAACGTAATCACCCGCATGCCGATGCGATTCACGTCGCAGGCTGGGTGAGTCTTTTTACGCTGCACGTCATCTGGCCGTTTTTATGGATCTGGGCCACGCTTTATCGGCCTGAACGCGGCTGGGGCATGCAGCACGGGCGGGATGGGGCGCCGTCTGAGGCGGCGGAAGAGGAGGGCGAAATCAGCGAACTGCGCCAGCGGGTTATCGCGCTCGAGCAGCAAATAACCGGTCTTCGACCGTCAGCTCAACCTCCTTCGGTGGAGAAATAACTCATGGATCTACTGATTATTTTGACCTATGTGGCGATTGCCTGGTCGATATTTAAAATATTTAAGATCCCGGTAAATAAATGGACGGTTCCCACCGCGGCGCTGGGTGGCGTATTTATTGTTAGCGCGCTTATCTTATTAATGAACTACAACCACCCATATACCTTTACCGCGCAAAAAGCGGTTATTTCTATTCCTATTACGCCGCAGGTCACCGGGGTGGTCAGCAGCGTCACGGATAAAGCCAATCAACGGGTTAAAAAGGGAGAGGTGCTGTTTACCATCGATCCGGCGCGTTATCAGGCCCGGGTGGACAGGCTACAGGCCGACCTTGTTACCGCGCTGCACAGTATTAATACCCTTAAAGCCCAGCTTTCTGAGGCTCAGGCCAATACCACCCGCGTTTCGGCGGAGCGCGATCGCCTGTATAAGGATTATCAGCGCTACCTGAAAGGAAGCCAGGCGCGGGTCAATCCGTTTTCGGAAAGCGATATCGATAATGCCCGGCAAAATTATCTGGCCCAGGATGCGATGGTGAAAGGGTCGGTCGCGGAGCAGGCGCAGATCCAGAGCCAGCTCGATAGCATAATAAACGGTGAGCAGTCGCAGGTGGTTAGCCTGCGCGCGCAGCTGGCGGAGGCGAAATATAACCTCGATCAGACGACCGTACGCGCGCCCAGCGACGGCTATATCACCCAGGTGTTAATTCGTCCTGGGACCTATGCCGCCTCGCTGCCGCTGCGTCCGGTGATGGTCTTTATCCCCCAGCAAAAACGGCTGATTGTGGCGCAGTTCCGGCAAAATTCGCTGCTCAGGCTGGAGAAGGGCGACGATGCCGAAGCGGTGTTCAACGCGCTGCCGGGCCAGGTCTTTCGCGGCAAGCTGGTGAGCATCCTGCCCGTCGTGCCGGGGGGAACGTACCAGGCGCAGGGCACGCTGCAGGCGTTGACGGTGACGCCGGGCACCGACGGCGTGCTGGCGACCATTGAGCTGGAGCCCGACGCCGCCGTAGATGCCCTGCCTGACGGTATTTACGCCCAGGTGGCAGTCTACTCCGATCATTTCACCCATGTTTCAGTGATGCGCAAGGTGCTGCTGCGGATGACCAGCTGGATGCACTATCTCTATCTGGACCATTAGCGGGGTCGGTCTGGCATGAGGTGATTTCTCTCTCTGCTATTTGCCTGCGACTGCGCCATACTGACTACTTTGTTGGCGAAAGGAGCAGGCAATGAAACTGATCGGCAGCTACACCAGTCCCTTTGTGCGCAAAATTTCCATCATACTGCTGGAAAAAGCGATTCCCTTCGAGTTCGTCAACGAATTCCCTTACCACGAGACCAACGGCGTGGCGCAGTACAATCCGCTGGGAAAAGTACCCGCGCTGGTCACCGATGACGGTGAATGCTGGTACGACTCGCCCATTATTGCGCAATATCTGGAGCAGCTCGGCATCGCGCCGGATATGCTGCCTGCGGCGCCGAAGGCTGCGCTGAAATTGCGTCAAATTGAAGCGCTGGCTGATGGCGTGATGGAAGCTGCGCAAACGCTGGTACGGGAGAAAACGCGCCCTGCGGCCCAGCAGTCGGAAAGCGAACTGCTGCGCCAGCGTGAAAAAATCGCGCGCGGTCTTGATGCGCTGGAAGGGTATGCGAATGACGGCACGTTACGTCCTGAGGAGGTCAATCTGGCGACCATTTCGACCGCCTGCGCCATCGCTTATCTCAACTTCCGCCGCGTCGCGCCGGGCTGGTGCGCCACCCGACCGAAGCTGGTTCGGCTGGTGGATTCCCTCTTTCAGCGCGCCAGCTTTGCGCGCACCGAACCGCCGGTGAGTTGACCCAGACGGGTAACAGTTTTTGCGCGGAGGTATTACAATTGCCGCTCATTTGTTGACTCCCTCTCCCGGCGGGAGGGGGGAAAATAGGTTCATTCATGACTAGCGAAATTCGTGCGCTTTATACCCGGCTTCCGGCCATCGACCGTTTACTCCGCGACCCCGCATTTTCACCGCTGCTGATGCAATATGGTCACTCCCAGACGGTGGCGCTGCTGCGTCAGATGCTGGACGAGGCGCGGGAATATATCCGTCTGAACCAGGCGCTGCCGGGCTGGTGCGAAGCGTGGCTGATGGAGACCTCGCGTCGTTTGAGCCAAACGCAACAGAGCGCGCTGCGCCCGGTGTTCAACCTGACCGGCACCGTGCTGCACACCAATCTTGGCCGGGCGATTCAGGCGGAAGCGGCGGTGACGGCGGTTGCCCAGGCGATGCGCGCGCCGGTGACGCTGGAATACGATCTTGATGATGCCGGACGCGGCCACCGCGACCGCGCGCTGGCCGATCTGCTTTGCCGGATCACCGGCGCGGAGGACGCGTGTATCGTCAACAACAATGCTGCAGCAGTGCTGCTGATGCTGGCGGCAACCGCCAGCGGCAGCGAGGTGGTGGTGTCGCGCGGCGAGCTGGTGGAGATCGGCGGCGCGTTCCGTATTCCCGACGTGATGCGCCAGGCGGGCTGCGTCCTGCATGAAGTCGGAACCACGAACCGCACCCACGCGAAAGATTATCGTCAGGCCGTTAATGACAATACCGGCCTGCTGATGAAGGTGCACACCAGCAACTACAGCATCGAGGGCTTTACTAAAGCAGTCGATGAGGCGGCGCTGGCGGAGATTGGCCGCGAACTGAATATCCCGGTGGTCGCCGATCTCGGTAGCGGCTCGCTGGTGGATTTAAGCCAGTACGGCCTGCCGAAAGAGCCGATGCCGCAGGAGATGATTGCCGCCGGCGTCAGCCTGGTGAGCTTCTCCGGCGATAAGCTGCTGGGCGGCCCGCAGGCGGGAATTATTGTCGGAAAGAAAGCGCTGATCGCCCGTTTGCAGAGCCATCCGCTCAAGCGCGCCCTGCGGGCGGATAAAATGACCCTCGCGGCGCTGGAGGCCACGCTGCGCCTCTATCTGCACCCGGAAAAGCTGGCCGCTGAACTGCCGACCCTGCGGCTGCTGACCCGCCAGGCGGAGGCGATCCGCCAGCAGGGCGAGCGCATTCAGGCCGCGCTGGCTGCGCATTATGCTGATTTTGACCTGCAGGTTGAGCCATGTCTGTCGCAGATCGGCAGCGGTTCGCTGCCGGTAGACCGCTTGCCCAGCGCGGCGTTGACCTTTACTCCGCGCGATGGCCGCGGCAGCCGGCTGGAAGCCCTGGCGGCGCGCTGGCGTCTGTTGCCCGTGCCGGTTATTGGCAGGATCTACGATGGACGCCTGTGGCTGGACCTGCGCTGTCTTGAGGATGAACCCCGGTTTATGGAGATGTTATTGAGATGATTATTGCCACCGCCGGACACGTTGACCACGGCAAAACCACGCTGCTACAGGCGATTACCGGCATCAACGCCGATCGCCTGCCGGAAGAGAAAGCGCGCGGGATGACTATCGACCTGGGCTACGCCTACTGGCCGCAGCCCGACGGGCGGGTGCTGGGTTTTATCGACGTCCCCGGCCACGAAAAATTTTTGTCCAATATGCTGGCCGGCGTCGGCGGTATCGATCACGCGCTGCTGGTGGTGGCCTGCGATGATGGGGTGATGGCGCAGACGCGCGAGCACCTGGCGATCCTCCAGCTCACGGGGAAGCCGACGTTAACCGTGGCGCTGACCAAAGCGGACCGCGTAGAAACGGCGCGGGTTGAGGAAGTGAAGGCGGAGGTCGAGGCGGCGCTGGCGGAGTTCGGCTTTACCGGCGCGACCCTGTTTACCGTCGCGGCGACGGAAGGCCTGGGTATCGCCGGGCTGCGCGATCATCTCCTGCAGCTTTCCGCGCGCGCTCACCCACAGCATCAGCGTTTTCGCCTGGCGATCGACCGGGCGTTTACCGTCAAAGGCGCGGGGCTGGTGGTCACCGGGACGGCGCTTTCCGGCGAAGTTAACGTTGGCGATACGCTGTGGCTGACCGGCGTCGATAAACCGATGCGCGTGCGCGGGCTGCACGCGCAGAATCAGCCGGTGGCGAAAGCGTGGGCCGGTCAGCGCATCGCGCTGAATATTGTCGGCGATGCGCAAAAGGAGGATCTTAACCGCGGCGACTGGCTGCTGGCGGTACCACCGCCGGAAGCCTCTGAACGGGTCATTGTCGAACTCCAGTGCCATACGCCGCTTAGCCAGTGGCAGCCGCTGCATATCCACCACGCCGCCAGCCATATTACCGGTCGCGTGTCGCTGCTCGAAGGCGCGCTGGCGGAGCTGGTTCTCGATACGCCGCTGCGGCTGGCGGATAACGACCGTCTGGTGCTGCGCGATATTTCCGCGCGCCTGACGCTGGCCGGCGCGCGAGTGGTGACCCTCAATCCGCCGCGCCGGGGCAAGCGTAAGCCGGAGTATCTACAGTGGCTGCGCGCGCTGGCCGCCGCGCAGGGCGATGACGTCCAGGCGCTGGATATTCATCTGCAGCGCGACGCGGTGCGCCTCGATGATTTCGCCTGGGCGCGTCAGCTCAGCGACGAGGGGCTGAAGGCGCTGATTAACCGTCCTGATTACCTGCAGGCGGGCAATAGTCTGCTGAGCGCCCCGCTTGCCGCGCGCTGGCAGCGGAAACTGCTCGACGCCCTGGCGCGTTACCACGATCAACATCGCGATGAGCCCGGGCCGGGCCGCGAGCGGCTGCGGCGTATTGCGCTGCCGATGGAAGATGAGGCGCTGGTGCTGCTGTTGATTGAGCAGATGCGCGAAAGCGGCACTGTTCACAGCCACCACGGATGGCTGCATCTGCCGGAGCATAAAGCGGGCTTTACCGACGAGCAGCAGGCCATCTGGCAGCGGGTGGTCGGGCTGTTTGCCGATGAGCCATGGTGGGTGCGCGATCTGGCGCGGGAAGCCAACGTGGAAGAGTCGTTAATGCGAGCGGTATTACGCCAGGCGGCGCAGCAGGGGATGATTACCGCGATCGTCAAAGATCGCTACTATCGCAACGATCGGATTGTGGCGTTTGCCAAAATGATCCGCGAGCTGGATCTGGAGAGGGGATCAACCTGCGCGGCGGATTTCCGCGATACGCTGAACGTCGGGCGCAAGCTGGCGATTCAGATCCTCGAGTATTTCGACCGTATCGGCTTTACCCGCCGTCGCGGTAATGACCATATCCTACGCGATAAAGCGCTGTTTCTTTAGCATAAGCAGGTTGTCCCGGGTCGCGGCGTGAACGCCTGACCCGGGCTACGATAACGCACAAACCTTGTTGTCCCGGTAAGCGCAGCGCCACCGGGGAATCCTCACACTTACGCTTCCGCTTCGTTCACCCAGATACGCATCTCGCCTTCGCCGCGGTTGGCCCAGCTAAACCACGGGATGAAGGTCAGCAGGTGCGGCTGACGGCTGGACGGCGCGCGATCGTAACGCCACAGCGCCTGCTGCTCGGCATCTTCCGCCGTTTGCTTATAGCCCGGCGCCTGGAGAAGTATCTTGCGGGCAAAAATCCCTTTGCCTTCTACAGTGCTAAATCGGGCGTCGCGCGGCAGCTGCAGGTTATGCAATTGCTCGCCGTTATCCGCCTGCTCCAGGCAGTAAACCAGCGGGCCGCGCTGGACGGCGACCTGGCCTGCCTGGTGGCGCACCAGCGGGTTACCATAAATGCGGCGCACCGGCATCGGCAGGGTTAACAGCAGCGTGTCGCCCTCCTGCCAGAGATGGCTGATGTACAGATACCCTTTGCGTACGTCCTGCGTAACCGGCGCGCCGTTGAGCGTCACCTGCGGCTTATCGCACCAGTCCGGCAGGCGCAGGGCCAGGGTATGATGCACAGGCGACGATGAATCGATGACTATCTGCACCTGTTCCTGCCACGGATAGTTGCCGCTGATGCGCAGGCGCAGCGCCTCATTGCCCACCGGGATCTCCGCGCTATTGCCGATATACAGGTTGATGTACAGGGCATCGTCGTGCGGCGTGTAGATATAGTGTCCCAGCGAGGTCAGCACGCGGGCAATATTCGGCGGGCAGCACGCGCAGCCGAACCAGCGCTGGCGGACGGGCTTAACGTGATCGTAAATATGGTTGAATTTTAAGGATTTTGGATGTACTTCCAGCGGATTGACGTAGAAGAAGTGCTTGCCGTCGAGCGCCATGCCGCCCAGCACGGTGTTATACAGCGCGCGCTCCATCACGTCGGCATATTGGCTGTCGGCTTCCATCTCCAGCATCCGGCGGGCAAACATCATCAGGCCAATGGAAGCACAGCTTTCAGCATAGACCGTGTCGTTTGGCAGGTCATAGTCGCTGCTGAAGGCCTCCCCGCTGCTCTGCGAGCCGATGCCGCCGGTGATATACAGCTGACGCTGGGCCATATTTTTCCACAGGCGCAGGCAATCCTGGCGCTTGCCCTCATCCTGACTTAAACGGGCGAGGTGGGCAACGCCGGCCATCAGATAGACGAAACGCACCGCGTGGCCGATGGCGACCGGCTGTTCGGAAATCGGCTGATGCGCCTGGCTGTAGGGCTTATCCATCACCATCCACGCCGGACCGTAGGTGTTCCAGTAAGAGGTTTTGCCGCGCTTCTCATATTCGATATCGTAAAAATGCGGCTGCGTGCCGCGCGCCTCAACGAAGTACTTCACCAGCGCGATATAGCGTGGCTCCTGAGTGACGTCGTACAGGCGCATTAACGCCAGCTCGATTTCCGGATGGCCAGGGTAGCCGTGCAGCTGGTTCTCTCCGGGGCCAAACACGCTATCGATGTGGTCAGCGAGGCGGCAGATGACTTCCAGCAGACGACGCTTGCCGGTGGCCTGGAAGAAGGCGACGCCCGCTTCAATCATGTGGCCGGCGCAGTACAGTTCGTGGCATTCGGCGAGGTTAGTCCAGCGCTCCTCGGGCGCTTTGACCGTGAAATATGTATTCAGATAGCCATCTTCACACTGGGCGGCCGCGACCAGTTCAATTACCTCGTCGGCGGTTTTTTCCTGCTCGGCGTCCGGCTTCTGACACAGCGACCAGGCCACCGCCTCCAGCCATTTCGCCACGTCGCTGTCCTGAAAGACCATGCCGTAGAATTCGCCCTCCTGTCGCCCGGCGGCGATGCGGAAGTTCTCTATCGCATGGCTAGGATCCGCCTCTTCGATGCGGTCGTTAAGCGCATCCCACTGGTAGGGGATCACCACATCGCGCACCAGCTGCTGGTACTGGCCGAGGAACGGATCGTTGATTTTCAGTTTGTGCAGATCGACTTCCATAACGGGCATGACGGACTCCTTAAGGCTGAACGTGACGCGTGCGCAGGTCGCTGGCAATGCGCGCCATCATCGGATTGTTAAGCTTGCAGGCGCGAATAGTGAAGGCCAGCAGCAGATGGAACAGGGCGGGCAGCAGGGTCTCCATTGAGGAGATGCCCGCCAGGGATGAGGCCGTTTGGTTTTCCACGCCCGGCTGGTAAGCCACGTAGATAAACACGACGCTGATAATGCCGGCGCTGGAGGCCCATGCCAGCTTGATAAAGAACAGGTTAAAGGCGAAGTTCATACCGGAAGAGCGCACCCCGGTTTTCCATTCGCCGTAGTCGTCGGAGAAGGCCATCAGCGAAAAGTGCAGCGGCAGGGTGAAGCCGAGAATAATGCCGTTGCCGAGGATGACGATCAGCCACAGGGTCTGGTATGCCGCCCCGGTTGGTAAAAACCACATCGCGACGGCCAGCGCGGCCAGCGCCAGGTTGGTGTAATAGTAGAGTTTGACGGTATCGAAGCGGCGCGACAGCAGATTGATGATCGCGGAGCCCGCAATCGAGGCGAAGGTCACCATGGTGAAGAACAGTGAGGTGTAGCCGGTGGAGCCGCCCAGCACGTAGGTGATGAAGTACATATAGCCGCCGCCGCGGATATTAAAAACGTTAATCAGCAGGAACGACATCACCAGCATCAGCAGCAGCTGGTCATTATTGCGCAGGCCGGCGATGTGCTCGCGCAGGGTAAATTTTCCCATCACATCCAGCGAGACGCGTTCGCGAACCCAGAAAAAGCAGCACAGGAACATCGCCACCGCGATGGCACAGAGTACGGCGACGCCGTACTGATAGCCCTGCGCGGTATCGCCCTTGCCGAGCGCTTTCACCAGCCACGGCAGCCCAACGGAGACTAAGAAACCCGCCACGCCGCACAGCACAAAACGCCATGCCTGACATGAGATAACCTCGGTATGGCGCGTGGTCATGGTGTTGATCAGCGCGCAGTAGGGGACGTTAATCGCGGTGTAGCTCACCGAGAGCAGCAGATAGGTGCCGAACGCCCAGGCGATTTTTACCCCCATGCTGGCATCGGGCACGGTAAACGTCAGAACGCCGATAACGCCGATCGGCACGGCAATCCACAGCTGCCAGGGACGAAAGCGCCCCCAGCGGCTTTGGGTACGGTCGGCCAGCACGCCCATGATAGGATCGGAAACGGCGTCAAAAACGCGCAGGGCCAGAAACAGGGTTCCGACCAGCGCGGGCGTCAGGCCGAAGACATCGGTATAGAAAAAAGTCAAAAAGTTCATGATCAGGCAGGTAATCACCGTCCCGCCCGCGTCGCCAAGTCCGTAGCCTATTTTTTCCCGTAGGGATAGTTTGTCGTCCTGGACGCGCCGTGCTAAATCGCTTGTAGTAATCGGAGCCGAAGTCATAAATAACTCCCGGAGATGATGTGCGGAATAATATCCCGCTGAGGCGCGGGCTTTAATTGTGTTATTTGCAAATTACGTTATTTATTCTGCACGAAATATGGGGGGCAACAAGGGAATGAAAAAGTATAAAAAGAGGACGATTCCGACCTGATGATAAAAATGTGATTTCGATCCGGCAGCACCCTATTTTATCGTGAATAATCAATGGCAATGAGAGGTTATTTATGATGAAAAAAGCGGAATGTTGAATATCTATGCTTGAATTATCCATGTCACTTCCGATTAAGGTGCAGAACGGCGGGTTGTTTATTTCCCGCGGCGTCGGCAGCCATCCGGCTCGTCAGCTTCACTCCTGGGAAATAATCTTTGTGGAAAAAGGGACATTAACGATTCGCGAAAACAACAAAGTTTTTAGCGTGAATGCCGGGGAAAGTTTGCTGCTCTGGCCGCAGCGATTACATGTGGGGATCGGACTGTTTCCGTCAGATTTAAAATTCTACTGGCTGCATTTTGAAGTGACGTCGGGTGAGGGTGATGCGCTGCTTTCTATTCCACAACATATGCGCGTTAATGACCCGCAGTATATTATTTCACTGTTCCGTCAATTCTTACGCGAGCAGGAAAATATTCATCGTAGCGTGGCGCTGGAGCTGATCCTGCTGCTGATTTTGCAGCAAATTTCGGCGGCAGCAGGCGAACAGCCCGCCGACAGTCCCGGCAACGCGCTGGCGTGGAGAGCGCAGCAAATCATTCGTACCCGGTTTCATTTGCCCCTTTCCGCATCCACGCTGGCGCAGGAGCTGCACTGCAACGCGGATTATCTGGGGCGCGTTTATCGCCATGCTTTCCGGCTGACGTTAACCGAAGCGCTGCACCGTCAGCGGGTAAGGGCGGCGGAAAAGCTGCTTATCAGCGATTCCCTGTCGCTTACCGAGGTGGCGATGAAATGCGGGTTTAACGATGTCGGCTATTTTCGCAAGATTTTCCGCAAGCACACCAGCCTGACGCCGGCGGCGTGGAAGCGTCGTTACTGCAAGGAACATATTAATTCGGCGTAGGGTTGATGGGTTTTTCCCGCCGGCGCTGTGCTGACCGGGCGATCTGACCGCAGAGCGCCGGGGACGCGTAGCCCGGACAGATGCGCAGCATCGCCTCCTGGAAAGTTCAGCAACATCCTGCACGCTTCCCCCGGGGGCGGCGCAAAGCGCCTGCCCGGGCTACCGGACCGCCGGTAGCCCGGATAAGGCGTTAGCCGCAATCCGGGGAGTTCCGCGGGACTAGTTTTGCCCGTAATAGGCGTTCGCGCCGTGTTTACGCAGATAGTGTTTATCGAGCAGTTCAGACTGCATATCCGGCAGCTGTGGCGCCAGCTGGCGCGAGAAGAGGCCCATGTAGGCGCACTCCTCCAGCACCACGGCGTTATGTACGGCGTCGGCGGCGTCTTTACCCCAGGCAAAGGGGCCGTGCGAATGGACCAATACCGCCGGGATTTGCGCCGGATCCAGGCCGCGCTGTTCAAAGGTTTTAATAATCACCTCACCGGTCTGATACTCATACTCGCCGTTAATCTCCTCAACGGTCATCCGTCGGGTACAGGGGATCGCGCCATAGAAGTAGTCGGCGTGGGTGGTGCCCCAGGCGGGGAGATCGAGCCCGGCCTGCGACCAGATCGTCGCGTGGCGGGAGTGGGTATGCACGATCCCGCCGATCTGCGGATAGCGGCGATAAAGCGCCAGATGCGTTGGCGTATCTGAAGAGGGTTTTTTACCGCCTTCAACGACTTTACCGCTGGCCATCTCTACGACCACCATATCGTCGGCGGTCATCACCTCATATTCGACGCCGGAGGGCTTAATGACCATCAGCTTGCGCGTTTCATCGACCGCGCTGACGTTGCCCCAGGTAAAGGTGACCAGGCCGTGTGCGGGGAGGGCCTGGTTTGCCGCCAGTACCTCGGCTTTCAGTTGTTCTAACATGTGAATCCCCCTTCCTGCATCCGTGATTCAATCCAGCGCCGGGCCTGGATAATCTCCAGCACCGGCTCGCTGGCTTTCTCCGTCCACATCTCAATCAAAAATGAACCGCGGTAGTTCAGTTCGCGCAGCGTCTTAAAAATGCCGACAAAATCGACGCATCCTTCGCCGAACGGCACGTCGCGGAACTGGCCAGGGCTATCGTCGGTCACGGGCAGCGTATCTTTCAGGTGGATGGCGGCGATACGATCGATGCCCAGCTTCAGCTCGGCGGTGACGTCGTTTCCCCAGGCGCTGAGGTTGCCGACGTCCGGGTAGACGGTAAACCACGGTGACGAAAGCATCTCGTCCCACTTTTTCCATTTGCTGATGGAGTTCATAAAGGCGGTGTCCATGATCTCCACCGCCAGCATTACCTGCGCGGCGGCGGCCTGTTCTACCGCCCAGGCCAGCCCTTCGGCAAAACGCTGCCGGGTGCCTTCATCATGCTCTTCGTAATAGACGTCGTAACCCGCCAGCTGGATGGTGCGGATCCCCAGATCGCGCGCCAGGCGGATGGCTTTGGTCATAATCTCTCGCGCCCGATCGCGTACCGCTTCATCGCGGCTGCCAAAGGGGAAACGGCGATGGGCGGACAAGCACATCGAGGGAATGGCGACGCCGGTTTCCAGCATCGCGCTCACCAGCGATGCGCGCTGGGCCGGGGTCCACTCCAGGCGCGAAAGGCGTTCATCGGTCTCGTCCACCGACATTTCGACAAAATCAAAACCGCAGCTTTTGGCCAGTACCAGCCGCTCAGGCCAGCTGAGATCCTTCGCCAGCGCTTTTTCATAAATACCTAACGGGTGGTTACGCATGCTGTTCTCCCCAGATAGCGTCGATTTGCGCGTGGAATTCGGCGGCAACCCGCGCCGGATGGGCGGCGCCTGCCAGCGCGCGCCCGGCAATAAAGGCTTTGACGTTGATATCTTTGAACAGCGGTAGATCGGCTGGGGTAATGCCGCCGGTAATCGACAGCTCAAGGCCAATATCGGACAGCGCTTTCATGCGCGCCAGATCCGCCTCTCCCCACTGCTGCCCGCTGGCCTGGGCATCGCGTCCGCGATGGTAAATTGCCTGATGGACGCCGGTACGGTACCAGGCGCGGGCGTCATCCAGCGTCCAGTTGCCGAACAGCTCCATCTGAATTTCACCGCCGCAGGCCTGGGCTACGGCGTGGCCTTTCTCGACCGTGGCGAGCGGTGCGGCGCAGATAATAGTCATCCAGTTGGCGCCAGCGCCAAAGGCCTGCTGCGCCAGGGTTTCACCGGCGTCGGCGACTTTCCAGTCGGCGACGATGATCTTCTCCGGACACTGGGCGCGCAGGGCTTTAACCGCGCTAAGCCCTTCGGTTAAGCAGAGGATGGTTCCCGCCTCCACAATATCAACGTGATCCTGTAGCAGGGCGACATCGCGCTGCGCAGCCTGAAGGCTGGTATGGTCGAGCGCCAGCTGCAGTAATGGTCGGCTCATAATGCGTGCTCCTTAATACGGGCGTGATAGCCCTGTAGTGCTTCAATCAAATGCAGGTAGTGGCGGTATTTGCGCTGATAGCGCGCGTGGGCGGTCATATCGGGTAGCAGCGTGCGTACCAGGTGCTGCCGGGCGCGCCGGGCTTCGCTAAAGCTGCGGTATACGCCGGTGCCGACGCGAGCGGCGAGGGCCGCGCCAAAGCAGCCGGTCTCTTCCACCTGCGGGAGTTCAATGCGTAAGCCGCTGACGTCCGCCAGCATCTGCATCCAGACGTCGGAGTGCGCCGGGCCGCCGGTGACGCGCAGGGCCTGAACGTTTGTAAAGCGTTCGCGCATACGGCTGAGGTGGGTCATATGGCTAAATACCACGCCTTCATAAACCGCCTGCAGCAGGTGCGCGCGGGTATGCAGCGCCTGCATGCCGTAAAAGCCGCAGGTCATCTCCAGCCCGGCGTTGCTGCCATAGAGAAACGGCAGAAAAAACAGCTCGCTCCCGGCTTTCGGCAGGCTGGCGACGGCCTGATTGATCTCATCAAACGAGAGATCGCCCCACTGGGCGGTAAACCATTCGAGGTTGCCGGATGAGGTCGGGCTGGCTTCGTGAACGATATACTGGCCGTCATTGACGTAGCGGCCATAGACGTAAGGGTGGGCCTCATGGTCGCGCAGGCCGTGAGCGATACCGCTAGTGACGGCCCAGGTCCCCATCACCGCATTGAGGGTCGACTCATCCTCAATCCCGGCGCAAAGGGCGGTGGAGACCACGTCAAACAGGCCGCCAACGACGGGAGTACCCGCCGCCAGACCGGTTAAAGCGGCTGCCTGAGCGGTGATCTCCCCGCAAATTTCGGCTGACCCTACAACGGGGGGCAGCGCGCTATCGATTTCACCGATGCCCAGCCACTCGGTCAGGCGCGGGTCGTACTGGCCCATGGCCATGTTGTAGAGGTTGGACTCGGAGATGTTGCTCTCCTCGCAGCCCTTCGCGCCGGTTAAGCACCAGCGCAGATAGTCATGCCCCATCATCACGCAGCCAATTTGCGCGTAGCGCTGGGGTTCATTCTCTTTTACCCAGCGCAGCAAAGAAGCCGGATGTCCGGTCCACAGCGTCTGGCGGGTAACGGGATAGAGCCGTTCGGGAATACGGTCCCGCTGCCAGCGCTGAACGATTTTCAGCGCCCGACGATCGGAGGAGAGGATGGCGTTACCCAGCGGCCGATCCTGCTTATCGAGGAGAAAGAGGCCCTTACCCTGAGCGGAGATGCCCACGCCTTTAATCTGTTCGCCGGATACACCTGCCTGCTGTAATAGCCCGGCAATGGTCGCCGCGCAGTGTTGCCAGAGCTGGCGCATGTCGCGTTCGGCGTAACCCGGCAGGGGCGACATCGTCCGTAGCGCTTGCCGCACAATGCCATGTTCATGACCTTCGGCGTCATATAAACCGGCTTTCAGATAGGTGCCGCCGCAATCAATACCCAGCCAGAAGGCCTGTTTCTTGCTCATCTTTCGCATCTCATTGTTACCGGGTGAACCCGGCATATTTCGCAGGCCCGGCAGGCGCAGCGCCGCCGGGCTCGAGTTTACGCAGTGCGTTTATGTGGATTTATCGTCTTTACCGGCGCAGCACCGGCATCGCATTTCGCCGGCAGCAGCAGCGCCATCAGCGCGGCCAGCGCCAGGGAGATCGCCAGGCAATAGACGCCAGCGTCTTTGCTGTACAACGTGATCAGCACCCCGACCGCATAAGGGCCACAAAATCCGCCGAGGTTGCCAAGCGCGTTGATAACCCCGCGCGCGCCGCCCGCCATTTCCGCGCTGAACAGACGTGCCGGGATGGTCCAGAACACGCCAGCCGCCGATTGCAGGAAGAATCCGCAGCCGACCAGCGCGGCATAGGAGAGCCAAATTTGGTTTTTCAGCGCCACCGACAGGAACATGCACAGAGCGAAGCCAATCAGCGGCAGGCAGACGAACAGCTTGCGTTTACCGGTTCGGTCTGAAAGGGAGGAAAACAGGAACATCCCAGCAATGGCGCCGACGTACGGCAGAATGGCAAGCATGCCGACCTGCCCCATGCTGCTATGGGTCAATTCTTTCAGAATGGTGGGTAGCCACAGGGTGTAGCCGTAAATGCCGGTCTGGTAGAAGAAGTTCAGGGCGATAAGCTGCCACATGGTTTTGTCGGAGAGAACGGCGCTCAGAGAGGCGTTTTTCACCTCGGTGCCGGCAATGGCTTTTTGCTCCGCGGCCAGCGTCTCGACCAGATAGCGCTTCTCTGCTTCGGAAATCCAGCGCGCTTCCTGCGGACGGTCATAGATGGTGTATGCCCACAGAACCAGAACAACCAGCGAGAGCAAACCTTCGATAATAAACAGCCAGCGCCAGTCGAGAACCGTGATAATCCAGCCTGAGAGTGGGGCGGTGATAATCCCGGCAATCGGCACAAACATAATGACAATCGCGTTGGCGCGACCGCGTTCAGCGTCGGGGAACCAGTTACTGATCATCGTGAGAACGACCGGCAGCATACCGCCTTCCGCCACGCCCAGTAAGAAGCGCAGGGCCAGCAGCTGGTACTGATTGGTAATTAACCCCGTCAGCACGGAGATGACCGCCCAGGCGACCAGCGACCAGCCGATAAATTTCTTACCGCTACCGTGAACGGCAATTTTCCCGCCGGGAACCTGTAAAAATAGATAACCGATAAAGAAAATACCGCCCGCCAGCCCCGCCATGGTGGCGGAAATACCTAAGTCGGCATCCATACCTCCGGGCATCGCAAAGGCAATATTGACCCGGTCCATATAAGAAATAATACAAGTGATCAGTATAGGCGGAATGATTCTTAACCAGCGCTGGCGCGGTATATCTTTGGTTGTAGAGTTAGAGGTTATATTCATCTTTATAGTCTCGTAATATTAAAAATATTCTGGTGATGAAGGTGATTATTATTATTGTGCTTGTTTTAGCGCGGAGATGCCGTCGCGTAATATCGCGATGCGATGATCAACGTTTGCGCTGGCATTAATTTCCAGTAATTTAATGCCTGAAAATTGCAGGGGGGCGGTTCCTGCGCAGGCAAATAATTCACGAGCGTGTTCGGTGGTCATCAGGCTCTGCGGGCAGAAAGGCGCGAACGGCGCGTGTAAATCCTGCCATTCGCCGTACTCGCCGGTTTGCGTCGTGCCAGAAAACATCAGCGCGCCGAGCTTTCCTGCCCGTTTTACCTGCTGCGTATGGGTGAGCGGTAGCACGGTATTCCGCCCTTCAATGGCCGAACGCGCCCAGTTAATACAAATGCTAACGTCATAATCGGCAATGGCTTCCAGCACGTTTTCTAACGGCAAAAATCCTTTGCGCGGCGCGCTGCCGGTCATCGCGTCGCAGTGCTCCAGCACCAGCTCGCAGGACCAGTCCCAGCGGGTAATTTCTTTTAATGAACGGGCAAAGGCGTCGGTAGCCTGAGCCACGTTGGCATTGCCCGCCAGCGGGGCGGCGTGAAGCTCAAGGGCAATGACCTTTCCGGCGGTATTGCCATTGATTTTAGCGATCTTCTGCTGCAGGTGGCGATAGTACTCCACGCAGGCTTTGCGCTGCGTTTCGTCGCTGGACGCCAGCCCAAAGCCGCCGTTTTCACCGCGGCGGCGCATGGTTTCCATGATGGCGGTAACGACAATCTGCCAGTGTCCCGGGGTATGGCGCAATAACCACTCGTCGCCGAGCGGATGAAGATGTTCAAGGCAGGGTTGCTCCAGCCCGCGAATATCCGGGGTGTCGGAGAGCTGCCGCCAGAATTCCATCTCTTCCTCTTCACTCTTTTGGTGAAATGAGGGTGCACAGGGGTACGCACCGATAATGTAACCGGTATTATTCGAATTCATTTTGTGCTCCTTCTTATAAAACTGAAATAGCGACTTTAACGACTATTTTGCGGATCGGCGTGGCTACAGTTTTATTACATCCAGGACGATGAACATCTTGCGGGAAAAATATCGCATAGTTGCCTGGCGTCATTTCAAAGAACGATTCATGTTCGCTGTCGTGATAGAAAATAATATCGCGCTGTTCTAATAAAGATTCGCTGATTTGATTATTGCCGGTATCAATGGCGATACCGATTTTTTCTTCGCCCGATGCCAGAAACTGGATATCCAGATAGCGACGGTGGACCTCCGGACGATTTTCAGCGGCATCGCGAGTGGTTAAGTCGATAACCTGCGCGAAGATGTTTTGGCCGTCGATTTCCACGACGCCGGGTGCCAGCGCGTGGAAATCCGTCGTGCGCAGGAAATCAAGCGCCCGCTCAATGGCCGCGGGCAGACGACACGGATTAGGTTGAGCAATATGACCAAAAATCATGGGTGAGCTCCTTACAGCGCCTGAATTTTGGCCCATACGCTGTCATCGACGGTAATGCCGTTGCGGCGGTTTTCATCCAGCAGACGGGTAAATTCATGGCCAGGAAGACGGACCGCCACATTTTCATCGGCGCGCTCGGCGGTGGTGATGAAATCCATAATCCGTTGCAGCTTGGCGTCGCGGGTTGCGCCGTCGATCAGCTTATCCACTTCAATAGCGATGAAGATCTGCGAAACGCCATATTCATCGCTGTTTTCCTGGGTCACTTCGGCAACCGACGATCCGTTGGAGAGGAGGGTGGCAATCATATCCAGCACGATCGACAGGCCGGAACCTTTCCAGTAGCCCATGGGTAATATGCGGCGATTTTTCTCGATCGTCCCCGGCTCTTTGGTCAAACGACCGTCATCGTCGAATCCGCCGTCCACGGGCAGTTCGCGGCCGGCAAGGCGGTTAACCTCCAGCATGCCGTAGGAGAACATCGACATCGACATATCCACCATGGTGATCGGCGTCGACGGAATGGCGACGATCAGCGGGTTGGTACCGATACGGCACTCTTTAGCGCCCCATGGCGGCATAACGGCGATGGAGTTGGTCCAGCAGATACCGATGTAGCCTTTTTCCGCCGCCTGCCAGCCGTAGCTGCCGCCGCGCATCCAGTGGTTAGCATTACGTAAGGCGACCAGGCCGATACCGTGATCGGAGGCCAGCTCAATGGCCCGATCCATCATCTTTTTCGCCGTCAGGTTGCCGATGGAACGCTGAGCATCCCACTGTTCGATGGCGCCGAGGCTGGTCACCCGCTGCGGTTGAGCCTCAGGGATAATGTCGCCGTTATCCAACTGCTGGATGAAGCGAGGAAAGCGGTTCACGCCGTGAGAATAGACGCCGGATTCGGTGGTGCGGGCAAACATTTCTGCGCAGGCATCGGCGGTTTCCGCGGCGACGCCACGCGCCAGCAGTACCCGATTGAATGCCTCTTTTAACTGCTCAAACGTGACTTTCATTGCTGTTTTCCTGGTCAGAGTTGATCGCTTTTTTATCTCTAAATTTCACTATGCGAAATCTGATTTCAAATATAGCGATCAATTTTTGTCAGATCAACGGGCAGCGTTATTTTTAAAAATCATAAAAATCATAAAGTTGTGTTTTTTCGGTTCAGATCGTGAACTGAAACACACTTTGCGCTACCATCTGAACGCGACAAAAATGGGAGCGGAAGCGATGGGCACAAAAGAAAGCGAGAACACGCAAGATAAAGAGAGGCCTGCCGGAAGTCAGAGCCTTTTTCGTGGGTTGATGCTAATTGAGATCCTGAGTAATTATCCAAATGGCTGTCCGCTGGCGCATCTGTCGGAACTGGCGGGACTGAACAAAAGTACCGTTCATCGCTTATTACAGGGGCTGCAGTCCTGCGGGTACGTGACGCCTGCCCCGGCGGCGGGGAGCTATCGTCTGACGACAAAATTTATCGCCGTTGGCCAAAAGGCGTTGTCGTCGCTGAATATTATCCACGTCGCGGCGCCGCATCTTGAGGCGCTTAACCTGGCCACCGGCGAGACGGTGAACTTCTCCAGCCGTGAAGATGACCACGCGATCCTGATTTATAAGCTGGAGCCGACCACCGGTATGCTGCGTACGCGCGCCTATATTGGCCAGCACATGCCGCTGTACTGCTCGGCAATGGGCAAGATTTATATGGCGTTTGGCCATCCTGACTACGTTGAGAGCTACTGGAATTCACACCAGGAGATTATTCAGCCGCTGACCCGTAATACCATTACCGGCTTGCCTGCGATGCATGATGAACTGGCGCAGATCCGCGAGCGAAATATGGCGATGGACAGGGAAGAGAACGAGCTGGGCGTGTCGTGCCTGGCTGTCCCCGTTTTTGATATCCATGGGCGCGTGCCTTATGCCATTTCTATCTCTCTATCAACATCGCGCCTCAAGCAGGTGGGAGAGAAAAATTTACTCAAGCCGCTACGCGATACGGCAGAGGCGATTTCTCGCGAACTGGGCTTTTCCGTGCGGGAAGGTTAAGGCAAATGACCAGATAATCCCGGACATCTGAGAGAAAACGCCGCTGACTCCATTCAGGATCAAGGCGCGGAAGCGGTTTTTTCTGGCACTCTGCGTTTTTATCCCCAATGGAGCAAGGATGAATCGGTTTATTCTCGCGGATGCGGAAAAGTGCATCGGCTGCCGTACCTGTGAAGTCGCCTGCGTGGTGTCCCATCAGCAGGACCAGGACTGTTCTGGCGTCTCCGCCGCGCGCTTTGCGCCGCGGATCCGCGTGGTGAAAAATGATGAACTCTCGACGGCGACGCTGTGCCGCCAGTGCGAAGATGCGCCCTGCGCCAACGTCTGCCCCGAGGGCGCAATCCGCCGAGAAAATTCGGTCTGGCGCGTAGATCAACGCCGCTGCATCGGATGCAAAAGCTGTATGGTAGCGTGCCCCTATGGCGCGATGACCGTGATGCGGGTGGAGGAGGGCGTACAGGCGCTGAAGTGCGATTTATGCAGCCATCGCGACGAAGGCCCGGCCTGCGTGGCGGCGTGCCCGACCCAGGCGCTGCGCTGCATGGAGCCGATGGAGCTGGAAAGAATAGCCGCTGAACGTCGCCAGCGGATGGCGCTGGCGACGTAGCGTGTTTCCCGGAGGCGGCGCTGGCGCGCGTGTTCGGGCTACGGGACGTGTAGCCCGGCTAAACGCAGTGCGAGCCGGGAATAGATCTGGCTTATTCGGGCCTATGACGGGTCCTGTTCACGCCAGGCGCGTTCAACTTCTTCGGCGAGAATCCTCACGCCCGCTTCAATTTTCTCCGGGTCCGGCACGTAGTTCATGCGCATGCATTGATGCGTGTGTGGCCATGGCTTATCCAGGCCCGGGAAGAAGTAGTCGCCCGGCACCATCAGAACGCCGCGCTTTTTCAGGCGCTGGTACAGCAGCTCGGTAGAAATCGGCAGATCCTTAAACCACAGCCAGAGAAAAATCGCCCCTTCCGGCTTATGAATCAGGCAGCGATCTTCCGGCAAATAGCGGCGAATAATGGCGATAGTCTCCTGCACGCGCTGATAATAGAACGGCTTTATCACCGTTTCTGACAGGCGCAGAAGATCGTTGCGCTTAATCATCTCGCACATCATGGCCGGCCCCATTCCACCGGGGGCGAGACTGATAATGCCGTTCATATTGCTGATGGCGGTGATGATTTTTTCGTTAGCGATGATAATCCCGCAGCGGCTGCCCGGCAGGCCCAGCTTGGAGAGGCTCATGCACAGCACGATATTCGGATTCCACAGCGGCCTGGCGTCGCTGAAAATAATCCCCGGGAACGGAACGCCGTAGGCGTTATCAATCACCAACGGGATGCCGTGCTGGTTGGCCAGCGCATCCAGCTTGATCAGCTCATCGTCGGTGATCACGTTACCGGTTGGGTTGGTGGGGCGGGAAACGCAGATCATTCCCGTCTCGTCCGTGACCTGCAAATGTTCGAAATCCACGTGGTATTTAAACTGTCCCTCCGGCAGCAGTTCAATGTTCGGGCGAGTGGCGACAAACAGATCTTCTTCGAGGCCGGAATCGGCGTAGCCAATGTACTCAGGCGTCAACGGAAACAGCACTTTACGGGTGGTTCCATCCGCACGACGGCCTGCGAAGAGGTTAAACAAGTAGAAAAACGCGCTCTGGCTGCCATTTGTCAGTGCAATATTCTGTGGTTCGATCTCCCATCCCAGTTCGTCGCGCAGCATTTGTGCCAGCAGGGTCAGCAGCTCGCTTTTACCCTGCGGACCGTCATAATTACAAAGCGCATCAAGGGCTTTGCCGCTGTTCAGCATGTCGGCCAGCAGGCTATGGAAGTAATCATTCATTTCCGGAATCTGCGCGGGATTGCCGCCGCCCAGCATGATGGCGCCCGGCGTACGCAGGCCGTCATTGAGGTCTTCCATCAAGCGGGTGATGCCCGAATGACGGGTAAATTTGTCGCCAAAAAGTGAAAATGTCATCGCGATTAGTCTGTCGGTATTCCAGGAAAGTGGGTAACCATAACGCCAGCGCAGACAGGGTGCAAATCGAGGTATCAGGAAGATATTTTGTTTTTATTCTGTGAGAGAAAACATTTTTGGATGTTTATCCTGAAAAGGCTCCCCGGACGCCTGGGGAGCCGTGGGTCAGAAAGCTACTGCTGACCTGCCCATACCACCATCACTTTGTCATCGCCGTTCTCGCGAATAAAGCCGTAGCCTTTCGCCATCGATAGCGTGGTTTGTTTACCCATGCCGATCGCCGGGTGACGGGCGCGGAACTGGCCCAATTTCTCCCAGTGGGTCACGCTGCGCGCGGCTTTGCCGCTGACGTCCTGCCAGTTCATATCTGAACGCGTACCCTGAAGCGGATCGGAACCTGTCGGGCCGAACGGCCGTGAGGATTCATCGCCGTAGAAGATCTGCACTGCGCCGGGCGCGAGCAGCAGCAGTTCCGCCGCCGTGCTGCCGCCTTCGCGGAACAGGCTGGTATCATGCGAGGAGAGGTAGCTTAACACGTTGAAATCCTGAAGCTTATCCGCCATATGTTGCCAGGTCAGGTCGATATTCGCCAGGCAGCTTGTCGCTTTTGCCGCCTGATCCTGATAATCAAAGTTCAGCATGGCGTCAAAGCCGTGGCGATAGTAGTCGCTCTGCATCACGCCGTGGCCCCAGGCTTCGCCGGTCATCCAGAACGGCGCGTTATCCAGCGCTTTGTCCGGGTTCGCTTTCTTCCATTCTGCTAGCGCTTCGGTGGCCTGAGTTTTTAACTGCAGCCAGGCCGCCTGCTCGACGTGCTTGGCGGTATCGACGCGGAAGCCGTCGATGCCGTAGTCGCGTACCCATTGGCTCAGCCAGTGGGTCAGATAATCGCGCGGCGTGTAGCCTGGGATCGCTTTGGCCGCGGTATCCGGCTTATGGCGATAGAAGTTCGGCAGGCCCGATGGCTCCGTGGATTCGGTTTTAAGATCCGGCAGGAAGGCCAGCGACATGGTCAGGTCGTCAAAGCCGGGGTTGTCGTAGTCGCCGATATCGGTGCGGATCCATTTTTTACCCCACCATTTCTCCCATCCGGCTTTATCGCTAAAGTTGATGTAATCGTTAAAGCTGTGCCAGCTTTGTCCCGCGCGGGGCTTCCAGTCTGTCCAGCGCTCTCCGAGGGTCTTTTTCAGTTCATCCCCCTGGATGTACAGCGAGCCAAACTGAAACTCCTGCATATCGGCCAGGGTCGCGTAGCCGGTGTGGTTCATCACCACGTCGAACAGAATGCGGATCCCACGCTTGTGGGCCTCATCGACGAGGCGGCGCAGATCGTCTTCCGTCCCCATATTGGCATCCAGCTTCGTCCAGTCCTGGATGTAATAGCCGTGATAGGCGTAATGCGGGAAATCGCCTTTCGTACCGCCGCCGACCCAGCCGTGGATTTGTTCCAGCGGCGAACTGATCCATAGCGCGTTAACGCCGAGCTGCTGGAGGTAATCCAGTTTGCTGGTCAGGCCCTGGAGATCGCCGCCGTGGAAGGTGCCAATTTCCTGCATGCCGTCTTTATGGCGACCATAGCTATTGTCGTTGGCCGGGTTGCCGTTGACAAAGCGATCGGTCAGGACGAAATAGACGGTGGCGTTATGCCAGTTGAACGGCGCGGCGGCTTCCGTATCCGCGCGTTCAAGCAGCAGCAGACCATTGCTATTAAACGCCGGCTGGAGGGTAATTTTACCGCCGCTGACGGTCGCGATATTGCCGCTGTAGAAGTCGCGAACTTGACTGCCTTCGGCAAAGGATTTGCTGACGTCAATGGTGAGCGGCTTGCCATCCCATTTCGGGCACTGCTTGATCTGCGGCGCGGCGGCGGTGGAGGTCTGTTTCTCTTCCAGAGAGACCATCAGGGTTGGCGTACCTGAACGGGTATCGACTTCCAGGGTATAGCGGCCATCGCGGAAGACGCGCCACTGCGGCGCCGGATCGCGGCAAGGCTCCATAGAGAGCATCTGGTTGAGCTTGATCGCGCCGGCAGGCTGCCAGCACTGTTGGTCAAACGTAATCCGCAGAGGGCGCGTACCCTTTGCTACCTCGTTTTGACTGATAAATCTGCCGGTGCCTTCTTCGGTAAAGGCGGGGAAATCTGCGGTAGTCCAGGCGGCGAAGGCCATCCCAGGCACCAGCAGCGACGCAAGCGCAGCGAGTTTCATTCCGGAGTCCTGTGTGCGGTTTTTTGTTCAGTTTGCGCGTCCAGTAGTCCCATGAACTCATCCCAGCGGCGCTTTTCCAGGGAGGATGGAAAAGGGTGAGTGATCGCGTTCAAAAAATGAGCAAAAAATGAGAGGGTAGTCGCATTTTTGTACTGTTGTCAGGAGGCGGAAACCGATTTCAGATGACAGCTTTTCGGAATTGGACTATTTCTGTGGGTGCGTCATCTGGGTATTTTTGATACTATTCGCGATTCAACTATCGATTTTTTGTGAAAAACAAGGCGTTGGAATGATTGCATCCGACCAGGAGACCTAATGATATCGACTCCCATTCGACGATATGGGGCCGCGATACTCATGTTACTTACCTGCATATTTTCAGGTAGTGTGCTGGCAACAACACACACAGCAACAACGAGTCATAAAGCCCCAATCGTTAAGAAGAAAAGTACCGTTAAAGTAAGCAAGGTAAGCAGTAAACAAGAGTATTCTCGCAATAGTGTAAAGAGCAGTTCACTTCCTGATTTGCGAAAATACCCTTCCGGGACACCAAGGAAAAAAGCGTTTCTCCGGACGGTAATGCCTTATATTACGAAACAGAATCAGGTGATTACCGCCGATCGTAACTGGCTTGTTTCCAAGCAGTACGATGCGCGCTGGTCGCCGAGCGAGCGTACGCGGCTGAAAGAGATCGCCTCTCGCTATAAAGTGAAGTGGTCCGGCAATACTCGCCATATTCCATGGAACTCGCTGCTTGAGCGCGTCGACATTATCCCGAATAGCATGGTCGCTACCATGGCAGCGGCGGAAAGCGGCTGGGGAACGTCAAAGCTGGCGCGGGTGAACAACAATCTGTTTGGTATGAAGTGTGGCGGTGGAAACTGCCGCGGCGCGGTGAAGGGCTACTCCCAGTTTGATTCGGTGGAAGAGTCCGTTCAGGCCTATGTCAGAAATCTGAATACGCATCCGGCCTACTCGTCGTTCCGTAAATCGCGTGCGCAGCTGCGTAAAGCCGATCAGGAAGTGACCGCCAGCACGATGATTCATAAGCTGAAGGGCTATTCGACCAAAGGGTCAAGCTATAACAACTATCTCTTCGCGATGTATCAGGATAACCAGCGGTTGATAGCCGCACACATGTAATTGCTCTTGCATGTCACCATTAATGCCCGGCGCGTAAGCCCGGGCATTTTTCTTTGCGCGCTACATCATCACTTCGCTGTGCCGGTCGCGGTACTCCTTCGGCGTCACGTCGTACTCTTTCTTAAACACCGAGTAGAAATACTGCAGCGAGGGATAGCCGCACATCTGCGAGATTTCGTTAATCGAAAGGGTGGTCGATACCAGCAGGCTACGGGCTTTTTCCAGTTTTTCGCTGTGGATCACCGTATGAATGGTCTCGCCCACTTCTTCTTTGAAGCGCTTTTCCAGATTCGAGCGGGAAATGCCGACGGCGTCCAGCACCTGCTCTACCTTAATCCCTTTACAGGCGTGGTTACGAATATAGTGCATCGCCTGAATAACCGAGGGATCGGTGAGCGAGCGGTAGTCGGTGGAGCGGCGCTCAACCACGCGCATCGGCGGGATAAGCTGGCGCTGAAGCGGTAGCTCTTCATTCTCCAGCAGGCGATGCAGCAGCTTTGCCGCCTGATAGCCCATCTGGCGTGTGCCCTGCGCAACGGAAGACAGCGCCACGCGCGACAGGTAGCGAGTAAGCTCTTCGTTATCTATGCCAATAACGCACAGCTTTTCCGGTACCGGAATATGCAGGCGCTCGCAGGCCTGTAATACGTGGCGGGCGCGGGCGTCGGTAACGGCGATGATGCCGGTTTGCGGCGGCAGGGTTTGCAGCCAGTCGGCGAGGCGATTTTGCGCATGCTGCCAGTTTTCGGGCGCCGTCTCTAGACCCTGATAGACCACGCCGCGATATTTCTCTCTGGCGACCAGCTGGCAAAACGCGTGTTCGCGCTCGGCGGCCCAGCCCTTACAGCTGGAAGCGGGCAGGCCGTAAAAGGCGAAGCGGTTGATGCCTTTTTCTTTGAGGTGCAGAAAGGCGCTCTCGACCAGTGCGGCGTTGTCGGTGGCGATATAGTGAACCGGCGGATAGCATTCCGGCCGGTGGAAGGAGCCGCCAACGCCGACAATCGGCACATTGACGTCGATCAGCAGATTTTCAATTTCCGGATCGTCATAATCAGCAATGACGCCGTCGCCTAACCACTCCTTAATGTTTTCAATCCGCGCCCGAAAATCTTCCTCAATGAAGATATCCCATTCCAATTGCGATGCCTGGAGATATTCGCCAACGCCCTCAACGACCTGACGGTCATAGGCCTTGTTGGCGTTGAATAACAGCGTAATACGGTGACGCTTTTCAAACATAGTGTTGTTCCTGGTCTCTCTTGCAGGCCATACAATACCGGCCAATGCCCGGATTATTTCAAGTTACTTGTGCCTAAGTTTGGCTGTAGCGCAAATAATTCGGGCATTTTTTTTCATTGTCCTCAGTTCCGACGTTTAGTGGCTGAATCCATCCACACCGCGAGCAATAAAATGACCCCTTTGACGATGTACTGCCAGAAGGTGGCGACATCCATCATGCTCATGCCGTTATCCAGCGCGGACATGATGAAAGCGCCCATGACCGCGCCCGCGACGCTGCCGATGCCGCCGGCCAGGCTGGTACCGCCGATCACGCAGGCGGCGATGGCGTCCAGTTCGGCGATGTTGCCGGCGGAAGGGGAACCGGCGCCCAGGCGCGAGCTGAGAATCAACCCGGCGATCGCCACCATCAGGCCGTTAATGGCGAACACCGCCAGCTTGGTGCGCTCCACGCTGATACCGGATAAACGCGCGGCCTCCAGATTGCCGCCGATGGCGTAGATGCGCCGCCCGAACGCGGTACGGGTGGCCATAAACATGCCCGCCAGCAGCAGCGCGGTGAGAATCAGTACCGGCGTCGGGACGCCGCGATAGTCGTTTAACAGCCAGATGGCACCCAGCACGATAACGGCGGTGATCGTCTGGCGGCCGACGGTTGAGGCGGAGGCGGGCGTGGAGAGGCCAAGAGCCTGGCGTCGCATACGGCCGCGCCACTGCCAGATAATAAACGCCGCCATACCCAGCACGCCGATGCCAAAGCCAATACCATCAGGCAGATAGCTCTGGCCGATTTGCGACATCGCCGGACTGGTGGGAGAAACGGTGGTGCCGTTGGTGATGCCTATCAGAATACCGCGAAATGCCAGCATCCCGGCGAGCGTCACGATAAACGAGGGGACCTTACGATAGGCAACCCACAAACCGTTCCAGGCCCCCAGCAGCAGACCCAGGACCAGGGTAACCACAATCGTCAGCGGTAGCGGCCAACCGAGCCAGACGTCAAAAATCGCCGCCGCGCCGCCGAGCAGGCCCATCATTGAGCCCACGGAGAGATCGATTTCGGCGGAAATAATCACAAACACCATGCCGACCGCGAGAATGCCGGTGATAGCGGTCTGGCGCAGCAGGTTGGAGATATTACGCGCGCTCAGATAGGCGCCTTCGGTGGTCCAGGTGAAAAACAGCATAATGGCCACGATAGCGGCGATCATCACGAATACCTGGAGGTTCATCCCCTTCAGCCCTGACAGCGCGCCGGCGGCAGGCGGGGTGAGTTTCATTTCAGACGACGTGTTCTTCGACATGGCGTTCGCTCCTCAGTGCGGCTTCCATTACCTGTTCCTGGGTCAGGCCCTGGTTGATCAAATTAGCCTTCAGTTTGCCCTCATGCATCACCAACACACGGTCGCTTAGGCCAAGCACTTCGGGCAGCTCGGATGAAATAACAATGACGGCGATCCCCTGCTGCACCAGCTGATTAATCAACTTGTAGATTTCGTACTTGGCGCCGATATCGATGCCGCGAGTCGGCTCATCGAGTATCAGAATGCGCGGGTTCAGCAACAGGCAGCGGGCGAGGATCGCCTTTTGCTGATTGCCGCCGCTCAGACGACCGATCGCCAGCTCCGGCGACGAGGTTTTGATCTTCAAACGCTGGATGGATTGCTGAATACAGAGCTGCTCTCCGGCATCGTCAAGGCTGCTCAGCGGACCGGTAAACTGGTTTAACGCGGCGAGGGTGATGTTTTTACCCACCGCCATAACCGGCACGATGCCGTCTTTCTTTCTGTCTTCCGGCACCATGGCAATGCCCTGGGCGATAGCCTGCTGGCAGGTGTGAATCGTCACCGGTTGACCATCAATAAAGATTTTTCCCTGCCAGCGGCCCGGCCAGACGCCGAACAGACACTGCACCGCTTCGGTTCGGCCCGCGCCGACCAGCCCGGCAATCCCCAGAATTTCGCCGCGCCGCAGCGAGAAGGAGACGTCATTGACGCGCTTAATGTGGCGATTCACCGGATGCCAGGCCGTCAGGTTCTCCACCCGCAGGATTTCATCGCCGCAGCTGTGGGCTTCGCTCGGGTAGAGGGCGGTAAGCTCGCGGCCGACCATCATGGTGATAATGTCATCTTCGCTCATGCCGTCAGCGTTGCGGGTGCCGATATGCTGCCCATCGCGGATCACGCAGATGGTGTCGGAGATGGCTTTGACTTCATTGAGCTTGTGGGAAATGTAAATGCAGGCAATACCGTGATTTTGCAAATCGCGAATAATATTCAGCAGAATTGCCGTCTCTTGTTCCGTTAATGAGGCGGTGGGTTCGTCGAGAATTAACAACCGCACCTGCTTGTTCAGCGCTTTTGCTATTTCAACCAGCTGCTGCTGACCAAGGCCTAAATCGCCGACGCGGGTGTCGGGTGATATGGCTAAATTGACCTGGGCCAGCAGCTTCTCGCAGCGCAAAGTCATGGTTTCATAATCCAGCAGACCGTGGCGGGAGATCTCCGCGCCGAGAAAAATGTTCTCCAGCACGGTCAGATGTTTTACCAGCGCCAGCTCCTGATGAATGATGGCGATACCTTTGCGCTCGGTATCGCGAATATGGCCCGGCTGCAAAGTTTCCCCGGAAAAAATAATTTCCCCCTCATAGCTACCGTGCGGATATATTCCGCACAGCACCTTCATGAGCGTGGATTTCCCGGAGCCGTTTTCTCCGCACAGCGAGACGACTTCCCCGGCGTTAAGCCGCAGACTGACATTATCAATCGCCTTCACCGTACCGAAGGTTTTAGTTATGTTTTTCATTTCGAGTAACCAGGACATAGAGGCTCCGCATAAGCGATATCCGGCTGGATGGGGCAACGCCCCCGGAAGAGGGCGTCAGAGATTACAGCTCGCTTTTTTTGTGGAAACCGTCCTTGATCACCGTCTGGTCAATGTTGTCTTTATTGACCTCAATGGGGGTCAGCAGCCGTGACGGGACATCTTTCAGCCCGTTGTTGAGCGTGGAGTCGGCCTGCGGCTGCCTGTCGTTGCCCAGTTCGACGGCGATTTCAGCCGCGGTGGTGGCAAGGGTGGTGATAGGTTTATAGACGGTCATCGTTTGGGTGCCGGCGATAATGCGCTTCACGCCGGCGAGGTCGGCATCCTGTCCTGATATGGCGACTTTGCCTGCGAGTCCCTGGGCGCTTAATGCCTGGATGGCGCCGCCGGCGGTGGCGTCGTTGGAGGCGACGACCGCATCAATTTTGTTGTTGTTGGCGGTCAGGGCATTTTCCATAATTTTCAACGCATTTTCCGGTAACCATCCGTCGACCCATTGATCGCCGACGATTTTAATTTTCCCTTCATCAACATAAGGCTTGAGGACTTTCATTTGTCCGGCGCGGAAAAGCTTGGCGTTATTGTCTACCGGCGAGCCGCCCATCAAGAAATAGTTACCCTGAGGCACTTTATCGACCAGACTTTGCGCCTGCATTTCACCCACTTTTTCATTATTAAATGAAATATAAAAATCAATGTCGGCGTTATTGATAAGACGATCGTAGGCGAGAACTTTAATTCCCTCCTGTTTGGCCTCTTTTATGACATTGCTCAGCACCTGGCCGTTATAGGGAATAATCACCAGAACGTCGACGCCGCGGTTGATCATATTTTCGATTTGCGACATTTGCGTTTCTTCGTTGCCATTGGCTGACTGGACGAATACTTTTGCACCTAATGATTCAGCTTTGTTGACAAAAATATCGCGATCTTTTTGCCAGCGTTCCAGACGCAGGTCGTCAATCGCCATGCCAATTTTAACTTCTTTAGCAATGCCCGACAGGCTGGTGAGGAGGAGTGAAGCGCAGAGCGTTAGGCAAAGGTTCTTTATCTTCATAATAATAACACCTTTTTTGTAAAGTGCAGGATAAGACGAACGATAAAAATAAACGGCCTGATACCTGGCAGATTTTTAACGCGGAAAGGAGCGCTGGCAATTATCTATGCTTATTTTGCCGTTATGAAATTTTGTTTATTTGTTAATTTATGACCGCGATCGTACTTTAATAATAAGTTATCACCGTATTTCATTGATCTCTCGTGGCGGAAGCGGCGGAATGGGGCCGCTGACGTATTATTTTTGCGACCTGGCGCACGTTTGTGGATTCTCTCAATCACGGTGTGAAATAACGTAATTGAGGAAACTAAAAAGAGAATTCTATATTGGCTTATGACTTATTACTCGCCGCATCCCTGAATATGGAGTTCATTATGCAGACCTATTTTGATCAGCTCGATCGCGTTCGTTATGAAGGCCCGAAATCCGCTAACCCACTGGCTTTCCGTCATTACAACCCGGATGAGCTGGTGCTGGGCAAACGGATGGAAGACCATTTACGCTTTGCGGCCTGCTACTGGCACACCTTCTGCTGGAACGGTGCCGATATGTTCGGCGTGGGCTCCTTTAACCGCCCGTGGCAGCAGCCGGGTGAAGCAATGGAAATGGCGAAACGTAAAGCCGATGTCGCTTTTGAGTTTTTCCACAAACTGAACGTACCGTACTACTGCTTCCACGACGTTGACGTTTCTCCTGAAGGGGCATCGCTGAAAGAGTATGCCAATAACTTCGCGCAAATGGTTGATGTGCTGGCGGAAAAACAGCAGCAAAGCGGCGTCAAGCTGCTGTGGGGCACGGCAAATTGCTTTACGAACCCGCGTTACGGCGCCGGTGCGGCAACCAACCCGGATCCGGAAGTGTTCAGCTGGGCGGCGACCCAGG
This sequence comes from Klebsiella grimontii, assembly GCF_900200035.1. Lineage (GTDB taxonomy): Bacteria > Pseudomonadota > Gammaproteobacteria > Enterobacterales > Enterobacteriaceae > Klebsiella > Klebsiella grimontii. The sequence goes on along the minus strand of NZ_FZTC01000053.1, from coordinate 7,768 downwards.
TGGTGACCGCGATGGATGCGACCCACAAACTGGGCGGTGAAAACTACGTCCTGTGGGGCGGTCGCGAAGGCTATGAAACCCTGCTGAACACCGACCTGCGTCAGGAACGCGAGCAGATTGGCCGCTTTATGCAGCTGGTCGTTGAGCATAAACATAAAATCGGCTTCCAGGGTACGCTGCTGATTGAACCGAAACCGCAGGAGCCCACCAAGCATCAGTACGATTACGACGCGTCTACCGTCTACGGCTTCCTGAAACAGTTCGGCCTGGAAAAAGAGATTAAGCTGAACATCGAAGCGAACCATGCGACGCTGGCTGGCCACACGTTCCACCACGAAATTGCTACCGCCATCGCCCTCGGCCTGTTTGGTTCCGTTGACGCTAACCGCGGCGACCCGCAGCTGGGCTGGGATACCGACCAGTTCCCGAACAGCGTTGAAGAGAACGCGCTGGTGATGTACGAAATCCTTAAAGCGGGCGGCTTCACCACCGGCGGCCTGAACTTTGATGCTAAAGTGCGTCGTCAGAGCACCGACAAATACGACCTGTTCTACGGCCACATCGGCGCGATGGACACCATGGCGCTGGCGCTGAAAGTTGCTGCCCGTATGATTGAAGGCGGCGAGCTGGATAAACGCGTTGCCAAACGCTATGCCGGCTGGAACGGCGAGCTGGGTCAGCAGATCCTTAAAGGCCAGATGAACCTGGCGGACATCGCCCAGTATGCCACTCAGCATAACCTGGCGCCGCAGCACCAGAGCGGCCATCAGGAACTGCTTGAAAACGTGGTTAACCGCTACCTCTTTGATCGCTGATGATGGCGAAAATGCCCGGCGGGTCCGGGCATGGGTTTAACCGATGCTTTATTCCCGTCAGTAAGGAGAGGCCGTATGTATATCGGGATTGATCTGGGCACCTCGGGCGTTAAGGCTATTCTGCTCAACGAGCAGGGGGAGGTCGTGGCTTCGCACACCGAAAAGCTCAACGTGTCGCGTCCGCACCCTTTATGGTCTGAACAAGACCCTGAGCACTGGTGGCTGGCGACGGACGGCGCGATGAAAGCGCTGGGGGCGCAGCACTCTTTGCGCGCGGTTAAAGCGTTAGGCATTGCGGGTCAGATGCACGGCGCGACGCTGCTCGATAAGCAACAGCGCGTCCTGCGCCCGGCGATCTTGTGGAATGATGGCCGCTGCGGCGAGGAGTGCGCGCTGCTGGAAGAGAAAGTCAGCCGTTCACGACAGATCACCGGCAATCTGATGATGCCGGGATTTACCGCGCCGAAGCTGCTGTGGGTGCAACGTCACGAGCCCGAGATTTTTAGGCAAGTCGATAAGGTTCTGCTGCCAAAAGATTATTTACGTTTGCGTATGACTGGCGAATTTGCCAGCGATATGTCCGATGCCGCCGGAACGATGTGGATGGACGTGGCGCGCCGCGACTGGAGCGATGAAATGCTCGCCGCCTGTGGGTTGAGCCGCGATAACATGCCCGCGCTTTTCGAAGGCTGCGAAGTAACGGGCTCGCTGCGCCCGGCCGTCGCGCAAGCGTGGAATATGCCGGAAGTATTGGTGGTGGCCGGCGGCGGCGACAACGCGGCGGGAGCGGTTGGCGTGGGTATGGCGGATGCGGGCCAGGCGATGCTGTCGCTGGGGACCTCAGGCGTCTACTTTGCCGTCAGCGACGGCTTTCTTAGCAAACCGGAAAGCGCCGTTCACAGCTTCTGCCACGCGTTGCCCGGGCGCTGGCATCTGATGTCGGTCATGCTGAGCGCGGCTTCCTGCCTCGATTGGGCGGCGACCTTAACCGGCCTCGGCACGGTTCCGGCGCTAATTGCGGCGGCGGAAGCGGCGAACGACGATGCCGATCCGGTCTGGTTTTTGCCTTACCTCTCGGGTGAACGCACGCCGCACAACAATCCGCAGGCGAAAGGCGTCTTTTTCGGCCTGACTCATCAACACGGTCCGGCGGAGCTGGCGCGGGCGGTGCTGGAGGGAGTCGGTTATGCCCTGGCGGACGGCATGGATGTGGTTCACGCCTGCGGCGTCAAACCGGAGAGCGTCACGCTGATTGGCGGCGGCGCGCGCAGCGCCTACTGGCGGCAAATGCTGGCGGATATTAGCGGCCAGCAGCTTGATTTCCGCACCGGCGGCGATGTCGGACCGGCGCTTGGCGCGGCGCGGCTGGCGCAGCTGGCGCTGCATCGAAATGTCGCGTTTTCCGATCTGCTCCCGCAGCTCCCGCTGGAACAGGCTCATCTTCCGGATGCCGAGCGCTTTGCGCGTTACGCCCCCCGTCGGGAAACTTTCCGCCAGATTTATCAGCAGCTTTTACCGTTGATGTCCTGAAACATTCGCCCCTGTTCATGGGGCGAATTCATCTAATGAATGTTTTTAAAAACATCTAGTTATCGAGTGTATTGATATATTCCGAATTTGTCGTTTCAGATGTGAAAAGTGCGGATAATCACGTTCTGGCAGTACACAATGGGGCCTGTCTTATGCCAGGGAGGCTTCATGAAAAATAATATTATTCCTAAGCTATTGATGTCCCTTGGGGCACTGGTTTATCTGCTGGGGATCTGGCGCACCTGTCCGTTATTTAGCGGCAAGGGCTATTTCCTCGGCGTTCTGGTGATGGGCATGTTCGCGATTTTAGCGCATCAACGCACGATGCGGGAGAAGGCGCCAGACGATGGTTTTGCTTCGCTATGTCGCCTTGTGCTCCTGCTGTCGGTCGGTTTACTGATGGTCGGCGCCTGGTTCGTACCCGCCGGATGGGATGAGAAGATCATCTACGTGGCGGCCTGGTTTGTGTGCTTATACGGCGTTTCCGCGATGCCTCATAAAGCGCTGGCCGCACAGATGGCGCAGAAAGATTCCTCAGAACGGCCTTAACTGACAAAGCGGCGGACATCAAAGCGCTGAACCAGCATCGAGAGCAATAAACTTCCCAGCAGCGCAGCGCTGAATATCCAGACAATATCCAATAATGGCCAGCGGGACAGCGCCAGTCCGCTGGCGCGGAGCGCGTGGATAATCAGCGCATGAAAGCCGTAAATCCCTAACGAATGGCGTGCAATCAGCGCAATAAGCGGCAACTCACGCCTGGTCAGCGTATTTTTTACCAGCGTCAGAAGCGCTATCGCGCAGACAAAAACCGCGGGGCCGCAGTATAAATACCAGGTATCGCCAAAGTCGCCGCGCCAGCGCAGTTCGTGCAGCGTGCCGCGTGATATGACCCATACTCCCGCGATGAATAGGCCAGCGCAGAGCGCAGTCAGCCATTTTTTATCACTATTCATCATGCCGATTGCCCGCCCTAACACGCCGTACATCACATAGTAAAACGTATCCCCGTTGATATAGAGATTGACCGGCAGCCACTCGACTCCTCCCGCTTTCACCGTCACCATATTAGGGTTCGCCAAAAGCCCGACGATCGCCATCAGCGCTAGCAGCATCTTGCCGCTCACCGGTTTGACCTGAACCAGCGGCGAAAGCAGGTAAATGACAACGATAGCGAAGAAGAACCACAGATGATAGAACACCGGTTTTTGCAGCAAATTCTTCAGCGATAGCTCAACGTTGATGTGGGTAAACAGGGTGATATAGAGCAGCGACAGCGCGCTGTAAAAGAGGATGCACAGCGCGATGCGCAAAAAATGCCGGGGCTGAGCGCTGCGCTCGCCGAAAAACAGATAGCCTGAAATCATGAAAAACAGCGGCACGCTGACGCGAGACGCGGAGTTGAGGATATTGGCAACATCCCACGTCAGCAGGCTGATGGTGTGCGGGTGCGTGATATACCAGGCGGTGCTATGAATCATGACGACCATCAGGCAGGCAATACCGCGCAAATGGGTAATCCAGTGTATTTTTTCCTGCATCAGTACCTCTGTTTCTCCTTCTCAGACAGGGTCTGACTGCCCTTATCCGCTTGTATCGCAGTGGAATAATCCGAGTTTTTCGTCATAGACTTGTCGAGGTGTGGTCCAATTCGCACAATGAGCCGGTTATTTAACGTAACCTGCACGATAACAATTTACTAACAAGGCGGTCGAGAAAAAATGGTGATGAAATATGCGTTTTCTGGACTGCTGCTGTGCATGCTTGCGGGCTGTAGCGCACCGCCGCCTCAGCCAGCGCAGAAGGCGCAAAAAGCGCGGATAACGCCGCAGGCGACCCTCAATATGGCGCAGTTGTGCAAGGATAATGCCGCCGTACGTTACAGTACAGGCGCGCGTCAGATTGACGTCAGCCATTTCGAGCAATTCCGGGGGAGCTACGAGCTTTCGGGCAAGACTGCGCGGAATGAACGCTTTATCTGTTCTTTTGATCCGGAGGGGCAGTTTTTGCATCTTTCCATGCGCTAAATGCGCCCGCGGTGGCGCTTATTTCCGCAATTTTCCCTAAACAATCCCGTTTCATACTGTATATCTCGCAGCCAGCGGGTATACTGGCTCCTTCCTTTAAATCCACACGTATCCAGCACGAAATCATATGCAAAAGTTTGATACCAGGACCTTCCAGGGCCTGATCCTGACCTTACAGGATTACTGGGCTCGCCAGGGCTGCACCATTGTTCAACCACTGGACATGGAAGTCGGCGCAGGCACTTCTCACCCAATGACCTGCTTACGCGCATTGGGCCCAGAGCCGATGGCAACCGCCTACGTGCAGCCTTCCCGCCGTCCGACCGATGGTCGCTACGGTGAAAACCCGAACCGTTTACAGCACTACTATCAGTTCCAGGTGGTGATAAAACCCTCTCCGGATAATATCCAGGAGCTGTACCTTGGGTCTCTGAAAGAGCTGGGTATGGATCCGACCATCCACGACATTCGCTTCGTCGAAGACAACTGGGAAAACCCGACGCTGGGCGCTTGGGGTCTGGGTTGGGAAGTGTGGCTGAACGGTATGGAAGTCACGCAGTTCACCTACTTCCAGCAGGTTGGCGGCCTGGAGTGTAAGCCGGTAACCGGCGAGATCACCTACGGTCTGGAGCGCCTGGCGATGTATATCCAGGGTGTCGACAGCGTTTACGATCTGGTCTGGAGCGATGGCCCGCTGGGTAAAACTACCTACGGCGACGTGTTCCATCAGAACGAAGTGGAGCAATCCACCTACAACTTCGAATACGCCGACGTGGACTTCCTGTTCTCCTGCTTCGAGCAGTATGAGAAAGAAGCCCAGCAGCTGCTGGCGCTGGAAAACCCGCTGCCGCTACCTGCTTACGAACGCATTCTGAAAGCCGCCCATAGCTTTAACCTGCTGGACGCGCGTAAAGCCATCTCCGTCACCGAGCGTCAGCGCTATATTCTGCGCATTCGCACCCTGACCAAAGCAGTGGCTGAAGCTTACTATGCTTCCCGTGAAGCCCTTGGCTTCCCGATGTGCAACAAGAATAAATAAGAGGCGGCCATGTCTGAGAAAACTTTCCTGGTGGAAATCGGCACTGAAGAGCTGCCACCAAAAGCCCTGCGCAGCCTGGCTGAATCCTTCGCTGCGAACGTGACCGCGGAGCTGGATAACGCCGGCCTCGCGCATGGTAAAGTTGAATGGTTCGCCGCGCCGCGCCGTCTGGCGCTGAAAGTGGCGAATCTGGCGGCTGCGCAAGCAGACCGTGAAGTCGAAAAACGCGGCCCGGCGATTGCCCAGGCGTTTGACGCAGAAGGGAAACCGAGCAAAGCGGCTGAAGGCTGGGCGCGCGGCTGCGGTATTACCGTCGATCAGGCTGAACGTCTGGCGACCGATAAAGGCGAATGGCTGCTGTATCGTGCCCACGTGAAAGGCGAGAGCACCGAAGCGCTGCTGCCGAACATGATCGCCACCTCGCTGGCGAAGCTGCCGATCCCGAAACTGATGCGCTGGGGCGCGTCTGACGTGCACTTCGTGCGCCCGGTTCACACCGTGACCCTGCTGCTGGGCGACAAAGTGATCCCGGCAACGATTCTGGGCGTACAGTCCGACCGGATTATTCGCGGTCATCGCTTTATGGGTGAAGCGGAATTCACCATCGATTCTGCCGATCAATACCCAGAAATCCTGCGTGAGCGCGGTAAAGTAATTGCGGATTACGCTGAGCGTAAAGCCAAAATCAAAGCCGATGCCGAAGAAGCGGCGCGCAAAATTGGCGGCAACGCCGATCTGAGCGAAAGCCTGCTGGAAGAAGTCACTTCCCTGGTGGAATGGCCGGTGGTGTTGACCGCGAAGTTCGAAGAGAAATTCCTTGCGGTACCTGCCGAAGCGCTGGTTTACACCATGAAGGGCGACCAGAAGTACTTCCCGGTTTACGACAACGCGGGCAAGCTGCTGCCGAACTTTATCTTCGTGGCCAACATCGAGTCGAAAGATCCGACCCAGATTATTTCCGGTAACGAGAAAGTCGTGCGTCCGCGTCTGGCGGATGCTGAGTTCTTCTTCAATACCGACCGTAAAAAACGTCTTGAAGATAATCTGCCGCGTCTGCAAACCGTGCTGTTCCAGCAGCAGCTGGGTACGCTGCGCGACAAGACCGATCGCATTCAGGCGCTGGCCGGCTGGATCGCCGGGCAGATTGGCGCAGACGTTAACCACGCAACCCGCGCGGGCCTGCTGTCCAAGTGCGATCTGATGACCAACATGGTCTTCGAATTCACCGATACTCAGGGCGTGATGGGGATGCACTACGCGCGCCATGATGGCGAAGCGGAAGATGTGGCGGTTGCCCTGAATGAGCAGTATCAGCCGCGCTTTGCCGGTGACGCCCTGCCGTCAAATCCGGTAGCCTGCGCGCTGGCGATTGCCGACAAGATGGATACTCTGGCGGGTATCTTCGGGATTGGTCAGCACCCTAAAGGCGACAAAGACCCGTTCGCGCTGCGCCGCGCCGCGCTGGGCGTGCTGCGCATCATTGTTGAGAAGAACCTCAATCTGGATCTGCAGACTCTCACCGAAGAAGCGGTGCGCCTGTACGGCGATAAGCTGACGAACGGCAACGTAGTCGATGATGTTATCGACTTCATGCTGGGACGCTTCCGCGCCTGGTATCAGGACGAAGGCTACACCGTCGATACCATTCAGGCGGTACTGGCGCGTCGTCCGACCCGTCCGGCAGACTTCGATGCGCGCATGAAGGCAGTTTCGCACTTCCGTACCCTCGAAGAGTCCTCCGCGCTGGCGGCGGCGAACAAGCGCGTTTCCAATATTCTGGCGAAATCGGACGTTACGCTGAACGATATCGTTCACGCCTCCGTATTGAAAGAAGCGGCTGAAATCAAACTGGCAGGCAATTTAGTCGTGCTGCGCGATAAGCTGCAGCCGTACTTCGCCGAAGGGCGTTACCAGGATGCGCTGATCGAGCTGGCGTCCCTGCGCGAGCCGGTTGATGAATTCTTCGAGAACGTGATGGTCAACGCCGAAGACCAGAACGTGCGCGTGAACCGTTTGACGCTATTGTCCAAATTGCGCGATCTGTTCCTGCAGGTAGCGGATATTTCCCTGTTGCAGTAAGCGTATCGCTAATAATAAAAAAAACCTGCCTCAGAGCAGGTTTTTTTATGCGTAAACTATAAATAAGCGAACCATTAATAATTCTCTAAGTAATATTTTAGATCAATATATAGCTTCAGGAAAAATATTTTAGGAATATGCCAACGTAGTCTGGTCAGATATTTACGGTAGAATGCTGGCGGGTGCTTGAGACTGTTTGTCTCAGGCGTTTAGCGGGAGACAGACAGAGAAAAGCCCCACCTGATGATAAATCAAAGTGCACTGCACCCATTTAGTTG
>NZ_FZTC01000038.1 GCF_900200035.1 Klebsiella grimontii | reverse complement strand
CAGTTTTAGTTGACCACTACACCTGGTCGATGGATTTCGTCATGGACGCACTTTCCACCGGTCGCAGGATCAAGTGTCTTACCTGCGTCGATGATTTCACAAAGGAATGCCTGACGGTCACTGTTGCCTTTGGGATTTCAGGCGTTCAGGTCACGCGTATTCTGGACAGCATTGCACTGTTTCGAGGCTATCCGGCGACGATAAGAACTGACCAGGGGCCGGAGTTCACTTGCCGTGCACTGGATCAATGGGCCTTTGAGCATGGTGTTGAGTTGCGCTTAATCCAGCCGGGCAAGCCAACGCAGAACGGATTTATTGAGAGCTTTAACGGACGATTTCGCGATGAATGTTTGAATGAGCACTGGTTCAGCGATATCGTTCATGCCAGGAAAATTATTAATGACTGGCGGCAGGATTATAACGAATGCCGCCCGCACTCCACGCTGAATTATCAGACACCGTCTGAATTTGCAGCGGGCTGGAGAAAGGGTCATTCTGAGAATGAAGATTCCGACGTTACTAACTGAGTGTTGTATCTAATCGTGGGGGCAGGTCAGTGGTAACTGTCAATTTTTTCATATTCTGTTAAGAATAAATTAATGTTTAAAAATTATGATAAATGAATGTCATCACAAACATGGCACGTCCTTTACAGGAATAAATCTCACCAATTATTATATTTTCGCCACAGAACCTGTCCGGGAAGGATAGTCTGTTTAGTATTAACTGTTGATGCTGTTATAAGGAGTTTCTGATGCAGGTAAACAAATTTACGGATGATATTGATATTAGTTCTCATGAGCGTTTCATCGCGGCCCGTAAAAGTACGTGGGTTAGTGTGCTTGTTAATTGTTTTCTGACATCCGGGCAGGTGATTACTGGTATATTTTCTGGATCTCAGGGACTTATCGCGGATGGTATTCATTCCCTGTCTGATTTAGTCTCAGACTTTGTTGTACTCATTGCAAACCATAAAAGTAAAAAAAATCCCGATGATGACCATCACTACGGTCATCATCGTTATGAAAATGGTGCATCATTAATTCTGGGGACAATTTTATTTATTGTTGGCATCGGCATGTTATGGTCAGCAGTAAATAAAATGAAACAACCAGATGATATTCCTCAGGTACATATTGTTGCTCTGTGGGTGGCTTTAGCCGCACTGGTTATCAAAGAGCTTCTTTTTCGCTATATGCTTGCCGTAGCAACCCGAGTAAAATCCACTATGCTGGTCGCTAATGCCTGGCATGCACGCTCTGATGCCGCTTCGTCTTTGGTTGTGGCTATTGGTATTATTGGGAACTTATCAGGTTTTAAATTACTCGACCCAGTTGCTGCAATGGTTGTCGGACTGATTGTAACCAGAATGGGATATTCATTTATGTCAGATTCGCTTCATGACTTGATGGACAGATCCGTGGATATTGAAACTGAAAATAAAATAAAAACCACATTATTGTCAACGCCTGGAGTTGAAGGTATCCATGATCTCAAAACCCGTAAAATGGGAGATCTTGTTGTTGTTGATGTTCATCTGGAAATTAATGGTAATTTATCAGTGAAAGTAGGGCATGACATTGCTGTTTTAGCCAGGAAATCAGTTTTAGATAATCATCATGTATTAAATGTCATGACGCATGTTGACCCTTTTTTTAAGGAGGTAAGTGGCCTTGATTATGGAAGTGTAAATAATCATAAACAATAATTTTAATGCTGATTTTCTTCGGGGAAATTGGCAAATAATTATTTTCTTTGCTCAATGTTACGTCTTCGGATTGTGATTTTTTTAAATGATAGTAAACAATGTGGGGTTATTATGAGAAAAATTATGCATAGTGTTATAATAGGAACAGCCCTTGTTTTATCTACCAGTGTAATAGCTGGTTCTGACGGTGTTGAACATGCCATGAAGATGATGAATAAAAGCTACCGCGCAGCACTTAAGGAGGAGGACGTTACATCTTTCAGGAAAGATATGCAGGATCTGAAATCAACAGCAGAGTCCATCTTGAACGGCCCGGTAGAGGGGTATGACAGGGAAACGTATGTTGCAGGTATGTCACTTCTGATTGATGAGGTAACTGCTGTTGAAAGTACCGCTGAAAAGGAAGGTCTTGACGCTGGGAAAATTGCAGCACAGAAACTGGGCAGTATGATGAGAAAATACCATAATAAACTTGGCGTTGACTGAACCGGGAACTATCAGGAGAAAGTAGATATGCTGGAAAGATATCCCGGAACTGACATGATATAGCTGCTTGTATTAGAATGGATAGTTATGCCCTGGTGAAGAAATTATAATACGTTATCTTATCTGCTCAGTACATATAAAAATGTTGGGGTCGCAAACATGCTTACCGATGCTACATTGCCTCAACATAAGCTAAGTCCTATTGATGTTGCACGGGGCGGATATACCCGCTTCGTGCTTCACTGAAACATACTGATGATCTCTTGGCTGGAAAAACACTTCTTCATGGTAATCTCTTCATATTACTGATGTGATGTACTATAGGTTTAGATACCATTCTCTGATTAAAGAGTATTGTTTAGTTCCGATAAGTTAAGGTTTCGTTAATAAAAAGGCATGTTGATTTGGTCAACCACCCCTAACAAAGTGGCTAAATTATGAATGAAAATTTACGTAATGCTCTCCCTCACAAAGACACACCATTTCTACGTGTGCTTCATATCATCTTAGCTGTATTGATTTTATTGCAGATTGTTAGTTCAAATCTTACCGAAAGCGATGCTCTCAGTGACTATACTCTCACAGGGTTCGTTACATGGTTCCATGTTATCACTGGATTATCACTGATTGTTCTTGGGTTAATCATGCTTGCATGGATGCTAACACAACGAGGATTTCATTACTATTTTGCTTGGCTGACTCTTGATTTTCGAGGGAAGGTGCGAACAAGTTCCTGATATGAGATCATCATATTCATCCGGAGCGCATCCCAGAGGGACATCATGAGCCATCAACTCACCTTCGCCGATAGTGAATTCAGCACTAAGCGCCGTCAGACCCGAAAAGAGATTTTCCTCTCCCGCATGGAGCAGATTCTGCCATGGCAGAATATGACCGCTGTCATCGAGCCGTTTTATCCCAAGGCGGGCAATGGCCGACGGCCCTATCCGCTGGAGACCATGCTGCGTATTCACTGCATGCAGCATTGGTACAACCTGAGCGACGGTGCCATGGAAGATGCCCTGTACGAAATCGCCTCCATGCGCCTGTTTGCCCGATTATCCCTGGATAGCGCCCTGCCGGATCGCACCACCATCATGAATTTCCGCCACCTGCTCGAGCAGCATCAACTGGCCCGTCAATTGTTCAAGACCATCAATCGCTGGCTGGCCGAAGCAGGCGTCATGATGACCCAAGGCACTTTGGTGGATGCCACCATCATTGAGGCACCCAGCTCTACCAAGAACAAAGAGCAGCAACGCGATCCGGAGATGCATCAGACCAAGAAAGGCAATCAGTGGCACTTTGGCATGAAGGCCCACATTGGTGTCGATGCCAAGAGTGGCCTGACCCACAGCCTAGTCACCACCGCGGCCAACGAGCATGACCTCAATCAGCTGGGTAATCTGCTTCATGGAGAGGAGCAATTTGTCTCAGCCGATGCCGGCTACCAAGGAGCGCCACAGCGCGAGGAGCTGGCCGAGGTGGATGTGGACTGGCTGATCGCCGAGCGTCCCGGCAAGGTAAAAACCTTGAAGCAGCATCCGCGCAAGAACAAAACGGCCATCAACATCGAATACATGAAAGCCAGCATCCGTGCCAAGGTGGAGCACCCGTTTCGCATCATCAAGCGGCAGTTCGGCTTCGTGAAAGCCAGATACAAGGGGCTGCTGAAAAACGATAACCAACTGGCGATGTTATTCACCCTGGCCAACCTGTTTCGGGTGGACCAAATGATACGTCAGTGGGAGAGATCTCAGTAAAAACCGGAAATAACGCCAGAAATGGTGGAAAAAATAGCCTAAATAGGCTGATTCGATGTGTTTGCGGGAAAAAAATCGGCCCAGATCCGCGAAATTTTAATCAGCGAGTCAGCTTGGGAAGAAATGACCTGCTTATTCGCACCTTCCCTAGCGCTCTGAGCGAACTGGCAAAACAGTTTTGGGAAAAACGAGGATAACGCTTTTCAGTATCTCGACAGGGATAACTTACTTTACCATCGGTATCCCTTTTAGCCGCACAAATTTTAGCCATGGCTTTTCAGGAAGTCAGGGCTATCAGAATGGCCTTAGAAAGCCTAGTCAAAGAGCTGTCACGAGAACACCGTTAGCTTAGCGTACGATTTTTTCCGAATTCTGCGGTTCCCCCTACTGGGTCAATGGCCCTCGCGCGGTCGATCAGGCTGGCTGGAAGAAAATTATCGGGGACAAACCGACCCTGATCATGCTCGATGAGTTGCCGCCCTACCTTGAAAACGCGAGCACTACTGTCATCGGCGGCGGTACGCTGGCTACCGTGAGCACCTACACACTCAGCTGCCTGATGAGCGCCGCTCTGGAGTTACCGCGTTGCTGCATTGTGATTGCCAACCTATCCGGCAGCTATGTGGCTCAGACCAAGGCAATTGCCGAAGCAATCTCTAACCTCCAGCAAGAAGCCAGTCGCCAAGCGAGCACCATCACCCCCGTGCAGTTGGCGGGTACCTGTTCATCCCTAGCGCCTCTCCGCCTTGATGCTGGCAGATTCAGTCTGGCCTCGCGGTTCGACCTACCGAAATATCGGCGGTTACATTGTCCCCAGAGCTTCAGACCCGGCTGTTACCGGCCACGCCTGTCTGGGTAGGGAACGAGTGGTGGAACAGTCGGTTCCGTCGGGCGTTAACCTGCGGAACAGAAACCCATGCGACTTTCAGGTCGCACTGCCGAAATAATACTGGTTTCCCTTCTTGGTCTGGTGCATTTCCGGGTCGCGCTTGCCGTCCTTGTTCTTGGTCGAACTGGGCGCATTGATCAGCGTTGCATCGACGATGGTGCCCTGGCGCAGCGACAGGCCGCGGTCGCCCAGAGCCATTGATGACAGCGAGGATGCCGGCCGCCAGCTCGTGTTTCTCCAGCAAGCGGCGGAAGTTGAGAATGGTGGTTTCGTCGGGGAT
>NZ_FZTC01000037.1 GCF_900200035.1 Klebsiella grimontii | reverse complement strand
GTTATCGATTCGCCGATCGCTGAAGGTATCCAGTTTTTCGAGAATACCGTAATTCGAGCCGCCGAGGCCCACAAATTTCCAGAAAATGGGGTAGTTGGCCGAGCGGCGTATGGCTTCTTTGATTTCACGGGTTTTACTAATCCCACCATCCGTAATGCAGACAACATAGACCGGCAGTGTGCTGTCCTTGAAGAAGTCGATCACCTCATTCATAACCGGCGGCTCGTTGTTCGTCCCGCCCAGGCCCGGAAGAATTTCCCAGGTTGACCGGTTTCCAGTACTCTGGATCCCGGCGATATAACCATCAAGATTGTCCAGGGTGACGTCAGGGTATTTCTTGTGACGCTCAGCAAAGCCCCATACATCCATCGTGCCGTCATCGTCGAACTGGACTGACAGAACAGCTATACGGGGTCGTCTCAGAATTCGGAAAATAAAGCACGCTAAGGCGTAGTCACCCCGTGACTCCCCCGCGCCGATGCAGCGAGCTTCGTTCCGTCTTGCAGTGACGCAATCAGCGGGCAGGAAACGTTCCCTTTCCGCGCATGGCAGGCGCACACCAGTTCAGACAGCACGGCCTCCATGCGTGCCAAGTCGGCCATCTTCTCGCGCACATCCTTGAGCTTGTGCTCGGCCAGGCCGCTGGCTTCCTCGCAATGGGTGCCATCCTCCAGCCGCAGTAGCTCGGCGATTTCGTCCAGGCTAAAGCCCAGCCGCTGGGCCGATTTCACGAACCGCACTCGTGTTACATCCGCCTCGCCATAGCGGCGAATGCTGCCATAGGGCTTGTCTGGCTCCGGCAGCAGGCCCTTGCGCTGGTAGAACCGGATGGTCTCCACATTGACCCCGGCCGCCTTGGCAAAAACGCCAATGGTCAGATTCTCAAAATTAATTTGCATATCGCTTGACTCCGTACATAACTACGGAAGTAAGCTTAAGCTATCCAAACCAAATTTGAAAGGACAAGCGTATGTCTGAACCACAAAAGTCTGAACCACAAAAGTCTGAACCACAAAAGTCTGAACCACAAAAGTCTGAACCACAAAACGGGCGCGGCGCGCTCTTCGCCGGTGGGCTGGCCGCCATTCTTGCGTCGGCCTGCTGCCTGGGGCCGCTGGTTTTGATCGCCTTGGGGTTCAGCGGGGCATGGATCGGCAACCTGACGGTGCTGGAACCCTATCGCCCGATCTTCATCGGCGCAGCGCTGGTCGCGCTGTTTTTCGCCTGGCGGCGCATCTACCGCCCGGCGCAAGCCTGCAAACCGGGTGAGGTCTGCGCGATTCCCCAAGTGCGAGCTACTTACAAGCTCATTTTCTGGATCGTGGCCGCGCTGGTCCTGGTCTCGCTCGGATTTCCCTACGTCATGCCATTTTTCTATTAATCACAGGAGTTCATCATGAAAAAACTGTTTGCCGCCCTCGCCCTCGCTGCCGTTGTTGCCCCCGTGTGGGCCGCCACCCAGACCGTCACGCTGTCCGTGCCTGGCATGACCTGCGCCTCTTGCCCGATCACTGTCAAGCACGCGCTTTCCAAGGTTGAGGGCGTGAGCAAGACCGACGTAAGTTTCGACAAGCGCCAGGCCGTCGTCACCTTCGACGATGCCAAGACCAACGTCCAGAAGTTGACCAAGGCGACCGAGGACGCGGGCTATCCGTCCAGCCTCAAACGCTGATCCGTTAACCGAACTCGGGAGCGACACATGGGACTCATCACGCGCATCGCTGGCAAAACCGGCGCGCTCGGCAGCGTCGTTTCCGCGATGGGCTGCGCCGCCTGTTTTCCTGCCATCGCCAGCTTTGGCGCGGCCATCGGACTGGGCTTCTTGAGCCAGTACGAGGGGCTATTCATTGGCATCCTGCTGCCGATGTTCGCCGGCATCGCGTTACTCGCCAATGCTATCGCTTGGCTCAATCATCGACAGTGGCGACGCACGGCGCTCGGCACGATAGGCCCGATCTTGGTGCTGGCAGCGGTGTTTTTAATGCGGGCTTACGGCTGGCAGAGCGGTGGACTGCTCTATGTCGGCCTGGCCTTGATGGTTGGGGTGTCGGTCTGGGATTTCATCTCGCCAGCACATCGCCGCTGCGGGCCGGACAGCTGTGAATTGCCAGAACAACGTGGCTGACGGCAACAGCCGTAGCCACCACAGAAAAGGAAAAATACATGACCACCCTGAAAATCACCGGGATGACCTGCGACTCGTGCGCGGCTCACGTCAAGGAAGCCTTGGAGAAAGTGCCCGGCGTGCAATCGGCGCTGGTGTCCTATCCGAAGGGCACAGCGCAACTCGCCATTGAGGCGGGCACGTCATCGGATGCGCTGACTACCGCCGTGGCCGGACTGGGCTACGAGGCAACGCTTGCCGATGCGCCACCGACGGACAACCGCGCCGGCCTGCTCGACAAGATGCGCGGCTGGATAGGGGCCGCTGATAAGCCCAGTGGCAACGAACGCCCGTTGCAGGTCGTCGTCATTGGTAGCGGTGGAGCCGCGATGGCGGCAGCACTGAAGGCCGTCGAGCAAGGCGCGCAGGTCACGCTGATTGAGCGCGGCACCATCGGCGGCACCTGCGTCAACGTCGGTTGTGTGCCGTCCAAGATCATGATCCGCGCCGCCCACATCGCCCATCTGCGCCGGGAAAGCCCATTCGACGGCGGCATGCCACCCACACCGCCGACGATCTTGCGCGAGCGGCTGCTGGCCCAGCAGCAGGCCCGTGTCGAAGAACTCCGTCATGCCAAGTACGAAGGCATCCTGGACGGCAATTCAGCCATCACCGTTCTGCACGGTGAAGCGCGTTTCAAGGACGACCAGAGCCTTATCGTTAGTTTGAACGAGGGTGGCGAGCGCGTCGTGATGTTCGACCGCTGCCTGGTCGCCACGGGTGCCAGCCCGGCGGTCCCGCCGATTCCGGGCTTGAAAGAGTCACCCTACTGGACTTCCACCGAGGCCCTGGCGAGCGACACCATTCCCGAACGCCTTGCCGTAATCGGCTCGTCGGTGGTGGCGCTGGAGCTGGCGCAAGCCTTTGCCCGGCTGGGCAGCAAGGTCACGGCCCTGGCGCGCAATACCTTGTTCTTCCGTGAAGACCCGGCCATCGGCGAGGCGGTGACAGCCGCTTTCCGTGCCGAGGGCATCGAGGTGCTGGAGCACACGCAAGCCAGCCAGGTCGCCCATATGGACGGTGAATTCGTGCTGACCACCACGCACGGTGAATTGCGCGCCGACAAGCTGCTGGTCGCCACCGGCCGGACACCGAACACGCGCAGCCTGGCATTGGAAGCGGCGGGGGTAGCCGTCAATGCGCAGGGGGCCATCGTCATCGACAAGGGCATGCGCACCAGTAGCCCGAACATCTACGCGGCCGGCGACTGCACCGACCAGCCGCAGTTCGTCTATGTGGCGGCAGCGGCCGGCACTCGTGCGGCGATCAACATGACTGGCGGCGATGCGGCCCTGGACCTGACCGCAATGCCGGCCGTGGTGTTCACCGACCCGCAGGTCGCCACCGTGGGCTACAGCGAGGCGGAAGCACATCACGACGGGATCGAGACCGACAGTCGCCTGCTAACACTGGATAACGTGCCGCGTGCGCTTGCCAACTTCGACACACGCGGCTTCATCAAGCTGGTCATCGAGGAAGGTAGCGGACGGCTCATCGGCGTGCAAGCGGTGGCCCCGGAAGCGGGTGAACTGATCCAGACGGCGGTGCTCGCCATTCGCAACCGTATGACCGTGCAGGAACTGGCCGACCAATTGTTCCCCTACCTGACCATGGTCGAAGGGCTGAAGCTCGCGGCGCAGACCTTCAGCAAGGACGTGAAGCAGCTTTCGTGCTGCGCCGGATGAGGAAAAGGAGGTGTTCAATGAGCGCCTACACAGTGTCCCGGCTGGCCCTTGATGCCGGGGTGAGCGTGCATATCGTGCGCGACTACCTGCTGCGCGGATTGCTACGGCCGGTCGCGTACACCACGGGCGGCTACGGCTTGTTCGATGACACCGCGTTGCAACGGCTGCGCTTTGTACGGGCTGCCTTCGAAGCGGGTATCGGCCTGGACGCACTGGCGCGGCTGTGCCGGGCGCTGGATGCTGCGGACGGTGACGGTGCGTCTGCGCAGCTTGCCGTGTTGCGGCAACTCGTCGAGCGTCGGCGCGAGGCCCTGGCCAGCCTCGAAATGCAACTGGCCGCCATGCCAACCGAACCGGCACAGCACGCGGAGAGTCTGCCATGAACAGCCCAGAGCACTTGCCGTCTGAGACGCACAAACCGATCACCGGCTACTTGTGGGGCGCGCTGGCCGTGCTCACCTGTCCCTGCCATTTGCCGATTCTCGCCATTGTGCTAGCCGGCACGACGGCCGGCGCGTTCATCGGGGAGCACTGGGGTATTGCAGCCCTCACGCTGACCGGCTTGTTTGTCCTGTCTGTGACGCGGCTGCTGCGGGCCTTCAAGGGAAGATCATGACCGCTTCCCAGCCAGCCGAGAGTGGGCAGCTTTGAGCTTCGCTACCAATCTGGAGGAGTACCACCATGAACGCAAACGCCCCGAACACTGCCAGTTGCACCACCTGCTGCGTATGCTGCAAAGAAATTCCGCTCGATGCCGCCTTCACCCCGGAAGGCGCGGAATACGTCGAACATTTCTGCGGGCTGGATTGCTATGAACGCTTCCAGGCACGCGCCAAGGCCGCGACAGAATCTGACATTGCGCCTGTCCCTGGCGGTTCGCAGCCGTCAGATTGAGGCATACCCTAACTTGATGTCAGATGCCATGTGCAAACGATGTCAGAATTGTCATTTTCAGAAGACGACTGCACCAATTGACGGGGCGTAACGCCAGGTGTGCAGTCGGCTCCTGACCACGCAATATCAGAAGTCATCTGCACCAATCTCGACTATGCTCAATACTCGTGTGCACCAAAGCGAGGTGTGAGCATGGCGTCAGACACATTACCAATTGCCGAGCAGGGCGTGGCCACCCTGCCCGATGCGGCATGGGCACAGGCCCGGCACCGGACCGAAATCATCGGGCCGCTGGCAGCGCTTGAAGTGGTTGGGCATGAAGCCGCCGATGCCGCTGCTCAAGCGCTGGGCCTATCCAGGCGGCAGGTGTATGTCCTGATCCGGCGTGCCCGGCAAGGTGCTGGGTTTGTGACGGACCTGGTTCCCGGCCAGTCCGGCGGCGGAAAAGGCAAGGGACGCTTGCCGGAATCAGTTGAGCGCATCATCCGTGAGTTGCTGCAAAAGCGCTTCCTGACCAAGCAGAAGCGTAGCCTGGCGGCGTTCCACCGCGAGGTCGCGCAGGCTTGCAAAGCGCAAAAGCTACGGGTGCCGGCGCGCAACACTTTGGCCCTGCGGATCGCCGGCCTCGACCCGCTCAAGGCCACTCGCCGCCGGGAAGGTCAGGATGCGTCCCGCAGCCTGCAAGGTGTCGGTGGTGAGCCTCCCGCCGTGACCGCGCCACTGGAACAAGTGCAGATTGATCACACGGTCATCGACCTGATCGTGGTGGACGAGCGCGACCGGCAACCGATTGGCCGTCCGTATCTGACCATCGCCATCGACGTGTTTACCCGCTGCGTGCTCGGCATGGTCGTCACGCTGGAAGCGCCGTCATCTGTTTCGGTCGGCCTGTGCCTTGTGCATGTCGCCTGCGACAAGCGTCCCTGGCTGGAGGGTCTGAATATAGAAATGGATTGGCCGATGAGCGGCAAGCCCAGGCTGCTCTACTTGGACAACGCGGCCGAGTTCAAGAGCGAGGCGCTGCGCCGTGGCTGCGAGCAGCACGGCATCCGGTTGGACTATCGTCCGCCAGGGCAGCCGCACTACGGCGGCATCGTGGAACGGATCATCGGTACGGCGATGCAGATGATCCACGATGAATTGCCAGGGACGACCTTCTCCAACCCTGACCAGCGCGGGGACTACGATTCCGAAAACAAGGCCGCCCTGACATTGCGTGAGCTGGAGCGCTGGCTCACGTTGGCGGTGGGCACCTATCACGGCTCTGTGCACAACGGCCTGCTTCAGCCGCCGGCGGCGCGCTGGTCAGAAGCCGTGGCGCGTGTCGGTGTACCGGCTGTCGTCACCCGCGCCTTGGCTTTTTTGGTCGATTTCCTGCCCATCATTCGCCGTACTCTGACTCGCACCGGCTTTGTCATCGACCACATTCACTACTACGCCGATGCGCTCAAGCCGTGGATAGCTCGGCGCGACCGCTTGCCTGCGTTCCTGATCCGGCGCGACCCGCGCGACATCAGCCGCATTTGGGTGCTGGAGCCGGAGGGGCAGCACTATCTGGAAATTCCATACCGCACCTTGTCGCACCCGGCTGTCACCCTCTGGGAACAACGACAGGCGCTGGCGAAATTGCGGCAGCAAGGGCGCGAACAGGTGGATGAGTCGGCGCTGTTTCGCATGATCGGCCAGATGCGCGAAATCGTGTCCACCGCGCAGAAAGCTACGCGCAAGGCGCGGCGCGACGCGGATCGACGCCAGCATCTCAAGGCAACGGCAGTTCTTTTCAAAACCACGCCACCACCGGACGCGGACATGGCTGACCCGCAGGCAGACAACCAGCCACCTGCCAAACCGTTCGACCAGATTGAGGAGTGGTAGCCGTGGAAGAATATCCCATCATCGACTTGTCCCACCTGATGCCGGTGGCCCAGGGCTTGGCCCGTCTTCCGGCGGACGAACGCATCCATCGCCTTCGCGCTGACCGCTGGATCGGCTATCCGCGAGCAGTCGAGGCGCTGAATCGGCTGGAAGCCCTGTATGCGTGGCCGAACAAACAACGCATGCCCAACCTGCTGTTGGTCGGTCCAACCAACAACGGCAAGTCGATGATCGTCGAGAAATTCCGCCGCACCCACCCGGCCAGCTCCGACGCCGACCAGGAGCACATTCCGGTACTGGTCGTGCAGATGCCATCCGAACCGTCGGTAATCCGCTTCTACGTCGCGCTACTTGCCGCGATGGGCGCGCCATTGCGCCCGCGCCCACGGCTGCCGGAAATGGAGCAATTGGCGCTGGCACTGCTACGCAAGGTCGGCGTGCGCATGCTGGTGATCGACGAATTGCACAACGTCCTGGCCGGCAACAGCGTCAACCGCCGGGAATTCCTCAACCTGCTGCGTTTCCTCGGCAACGAGCTGCGCATCCCGCTGGTCGGGGTCGGCACACGCGATGCCTACTTGGCGATCCGCTCGGACGACCAGTTGGAAAACCGCTTCGAGCCGATGATGCTGCCGGTGTGGGAGGCCAACGACGATTGCTGCTCACTGCTGGCCAGCTTCGCGGCTTCGCTCCCGCTGCGGCGACCCTCGTCGATTGCCACGCTGGATATGGCCCGCTACCTGCTCACGCGCAGCGAGGGCACCATCGGCGAGCTGGCGCACCTGTTGATGGCGGCGGCCGTCGCTGCCGTGGAGAGCGGTGAGGAAGCGATCAACCATCGCACGCTCAGCATGGCCGATTACACCGGTCCCAGCGAGCGGCGGCGGCAATTCGAGCGGGAACTGATGTGAAGCCAGCGCCACACTGGCCACTGCATCCGGCACCCAAGGAAGGCGAAGCCCTGTCCTCATGGCTCAACCGGGTCGCCGCCTGCTACCAGATGGACGTGCACGAGCTGCTGGCCCACGATCTTGGTCACAGCCAACTTGATGACCTGGATACCGCACCATCCTTGTCGTTGCTGACGGCGCTCTGCCAGCGCAGTGGCGTCGAGCTGGAGCGGTTGCGCAGCATGAGTCTTGCAGGCTGGGTGCCGTGGCTGCTCGACAGTCTCGACGATTCGGTACCAGCAGCCTTGGAAACCTATACATTCCAATGCGCGGTGCTCCTGCCCAAGCGCACCCGCAAGGTGCGGTCCATCACTCGCTGGCGTGCCTGGCTACCGAGCCAGACGATTCGCCGGGCGTGTCCGCAGTGTCTGAACGATCCAACGAATCAAGCTGTGCTACTCGTCTGGCAGCTCCCCTTGATGCTGAGCTGCCCGCAGCATGGCTGCTGGCTGGAGTCCTACTGGGGCATGCCCGGCCGGTATCTTCAGTGGGAAATCGCCGATGCTGCGCCGCGCCCTGCCGATGACGCAATCGCCTGCATGGACCGGCGCACCTGGCAGGCGCTGACGACGGGTTTTGTGGAGCTGCCGCGTCGGCGTGTCCACGCCGGCTTGTGGTTCCGGCTGCTGCGCACCCTGCTTGATGAGCTGAACACGCCGCTCTCGCACTGCGGCAGTTGCTCGGCGAGCATCCGCCATGTCTGGGAGCGCTGCGGCCATCCGCTGCGCGCCGGGCAGAGTCTGTGGCGTCCCTACGAGATTCTGGCCCCGGCGGTGCAGTGGCAGATGCTGGAGGCGGCGGCCACCGCCATCACGCTGATCGAGTCAAAGGCGCTGATCCCGCGCGGGGAACAGGCCGCGCTGTTTCAGACGGAGCCGCACACTGGTTTCACCAACGGCCTGCCGGCGAAGGTGCCGAAGCCGGAACCCATCAACCACTGGCAACGAGCAGCCCAGGCCATCGATGAGGCCATCATTGAAGCGCGACACAACCCGGAGACGGCCCGCTTGCTGTTCACACTGGCGTCCTACGGGCGACGCGACCCCGAATCCCTGGAACGTTTGCGCGCCACGTTCACCAAGGAGGGCATCCCGCCGGAGTTTTTGTCACATTACGAGCCTGAATGGCCGTTTGCAGGTCTTAGACTAAATGACGGGTTAAGTGACAGTTTTTGACGGCGAGAACTTTCTGGCTCACACTGTCACATAATCGAACGTATATGTGACAGGTACGACATGCTGATAGGCTACATGCGGGTATCGAAGGCGGACGGCTCCCAGGCTACCGATTTGCAGCGCGACGCGCTGATTGCCGCCGGGGTCGATCCAGTACATCTTTACGAGGACCAGGCATCCGGCATGCGCGAGGATCGGCCCGGCTTGACGAGCTGCCTGAAGGCGTTGCGAACTGGCGACACACTGGTCGTGTGGAAACTGGATCGGCTCGGACGCGACCTGCGACATCTCATCAACACCGTGCACGACCTGACTGGGCGCGGCATCGGCTTGAAGGTATTAACCGGGCACGGCGCGGCCATCGACACCACGACCGCCGCCGGCAAGCTGGTCTTTGGCATCTTCGCCGCCCTGGCCGAGTTCGAGCGCGAGTTGATCGCGGAGCGCACGATTGCCGGCCTAGCCTCGGCCCGCGCGCGCGGGCGGAAAGGCGGCCGGCCGTTCAAGATGACCGCCGCCAAGCTGCGGCTGGCGATGGCGGCAATGGGTCAGCCAGAGACCAAGGTCGGCGACCTGTGCCAGGAACTTGGCGTCACGCGGCAGACCCTGTATCGGCATGTTTCACCCAAGGGTGAGCTACGTCCAGATGGCGAGAAGCTACTCAGCCGAATTTGATGCCGGCATGAGGCAACGTAGCGACAGCGTGGTTTGTCTCAATGGGAAGCGCTCATGATCGATCTTTGAAGGCCCGCAGCAGTCGTGTCACAGACAGGACGAACAAACCGGTCAGCGTGAGGGCTGCGATACCCCAGTACTCTCCGATGAACGCGCCGGCCGTCGTGCCGGCCAGCACAATGGCGAGAATCGGCAAATGGCAGGGACAGGTGAGCACGGCCAGCGCGCCCCACAGGTAGCCGGTGATCGGTTTGTGCGTCTCGGACGGCAAGCGCTCGGGGCTGTTCATGGCAGACTCTCCGCGTACTGTGCCGGCTCGGTCGGCATGGTGGCCAACTGCACCTCCAGATCGGCCAACGCTTCGCGCCGACGCTCGACGAACTGGCGCAGAACGGCAAGCTGCGCGGCCGCTTCATCGCCGTCCGCAGCATCCAGCGCCCGGCACAGCCGCGCCAGCGCGTCCAGGCCGATGCCCGCCTCGAAGGCCGCCCGCACGAAGCACAGCCGTTGCAAGGCGGCATCATCGAACAGGCCATAGCCGCCCGGGGTGCACGCCACCGGACGCAGCAATCCGCGCAGCAGGTAGTCGCGCACGATATGCACGCTCACCCCGGCATCAAGGGCCAGCCGGGACACGGTGTAGGCGCTCATTGAAAACCTCCTTTTTTTATCCAGCGCAGCAGGAAAGCTGCTTCACGTCCTTGTTGAAGGTCTGCGCCGCAAGCTTCAACCCCTCGACCATTGTCAGGTAGGGGAACAACTGGTCGGCCAGTTCCTGCACCGTCATGCGGTTGCGGATGGCGAGCACCGCCGTCTGGATCAGTTCGCCCGCTTCCGGGGCCACCGCCTGCACGCCGATGAGCCGTCCGCTACCTTCCTCGATGACCAGCTTGATGAAGCCGCGTGTGTCGAAGTTGGCAAGCGCTCGCGGAACGTTGTCGAGTGTCAGCGTGCGACTGTCGGTCTCGATGCCATCGTGGTGCGCTTCCGCCTCGCTGTAGCCCACGGTGGCGACTTGCGGGTCGGTGAACACCACTGCCGGCATCGCGGTCAGATTGAGGGCTGCGTCGCCGCCGGTCATGTTGATGGGGTCGTCTCAGCAAACGGAAAATAAAGCACGCTAAGCGTGCGTGGAGGCTGGCACCCAGCGGTACCACGTCGGAATGGAC
>NZ_FZTC01000012.1 GCF_900200035.1 Klebsiella grimontii | reverse complement strand
GCTGCTCCACCCCGCGTCCGTGGAAGCGCACTATACTCCGCTAACGTTTTGATGCAACCCTTTTTGACAGAAATCGTCGATTTTGTAAAAAATGGTGCATACAGAAGCACTTCCCGCCTGTTTTTTGCGCAAAACTGCCTTTGCGGTGCCTAAGCGCATTTCATTAGCCCTGGCGGTTTGTTATCTTCATCACGCACCCGGGCTTAGCAGCATAAAGAAGAGATACCATGAAAGGACGTTGGGCAAAATATGCAGTAACAGGCGCGATGCTGGCAATGCTGGCCGCCTGTTCCTCAAAACCGACCGATCGCGGTCAGCAGTATAATGAAGGTAAACTCACCCAGCCGTTTTCACTGGTTAACCAACCTGATGCGGTCGGCTCGCCGATTAACGCCGGCGACTTCTCCGAGCAGGTGAGGCAGATTCGTAGCGCCTCTCCGCGTCTCTATACCAGCCAGAGCAACGTCTACAATGCGATTCAGGAGTGGCTGCGTTCCGGCGGCGACACCCGCACGCTGAGCCAGTTTGGTATCGACGCCTGGCAGATGCAGGGGACGGATAACTACGGTAACGTTCAGTTTACCGGCTACTACACGCCGGTGGTGCAGGCGCGTCATACTCGCCAGGGCGAGTTCCAGTACCCGATTTACCGGATGCCGCCGAAGCGCGGCAAGCTGCCGTCCCGCGCCAGCATCTACGCCGGCGCTCTGAGCGACAACTACATCCTGGCCTATAGCAACTCGCTGATGGATAACTTCATCATGGACGTGCAGGGCAGCGGCTACATTGACTTTGGCGACGGTTCGCCGCTGAACTTCTTCAGCTATGCCGGGAAAAACGGCTGGCCCTATTACAGCATCGGTAAAGTGCTGATCGACCGCGGCGAAGTGAAGCGCGAAGATATGTCGATGCAGGCGATCCGCGAATGGGGCGAAAAGCACAGCGAGGCGGAAGTCCGAGAACTGCTGGAGCAGAACCCGTCGTTCGTCTTCTTTAAACCGCAGTCCTTCGCGCCGGTGAAAGGCGCCAGCGCGGTGCCGCTGATTGGCCGCGCGTCGGTGGCCTCCGACCGTTCCATTGTTCCTGCTGGCACCACGCTGCTGGCGGAAGTGCCGCTGCTGGACAATAACGGTAAGTTCAACGGCCAGTACGAGCTGCGTTTAATGGTGGCCCTTGACGTTGGCGGCGCGATTAAAGGTCAGCACTTCGATATTTACCAGGGCATTGGTCCAGATGCCGGACACCGTGCCGGCTGGTATAACCACTATGGCCGCGTATGGGTGCTGAAAAACGCGCCGGGCGCGGGCAACGTCTTTAGCGGCTAGTATTCACGTTCTTTTCCCCGGTCGCGTTGCGCTTACCGGGGCTACGGTAGCCCGGGTAAGGCGCTTGCGCCGCGGCCCGGGAATATCCACTTATTCTGAGGTTTTATGTCTGTTGTAATCAGCGATGCCTGGCGCCAGCGTTTTGGCGGCACGGCGCGTTTATATGGTGAAAAGGCGCTGCAATGTTTTGCCGACGCGCACGTCTGCGTGGTCGGCATCGGCGGCGTGGGCTCCTGGGCGGCGGAAGCGCTGGCGAGAACCGGGATTGGCGCGATTACCCTTATCGATATGGATGACGTCTGCGTGACCAACACCAACCGTCAGATCCACGCGCTTGGCGGTAACGTTGGCCTGGCGAAAGCCGAGGTGATGGCGGAGCGCATTCGCCTGATCAACCCCGAGTGCCGGGTCACGGTGGTGGACGATTTCGTCACCCCGGAAAACGTCGCCGAGTATCTTGGCGTTGGCTTTAGCTACGTGATTGACGCCATCGACAGCGTGCGCCCGAAAGCGGCGCTAATCGCTTACTGTCGTCGCCATAAGGTTCCGCTGGTGACCACCGGCGGCGCGGGCGGGCAAATCGATCCGACGCAAATTCAGGTCGCCGATCTGGCGAAAACCATCCAGGATCCGCTGGCGGCAAAGCTGCGCGAGCGTTTGAAGAGCCAGTTCGGGGTGGTGAAGAACAGCAAAGGTAAGCTCGGCGTGGATTGCGTGTTTTCCACCGAAGCGCTGGTTTATCCGCAGGCGGACGGCAGCGTGTGCGCGATGAAAAGCACCGCTGAGGGGCCGAAGCGAATGGATTGCGCATCCGGCTTTGGCGCCGCGACGATGGTAACCGCGACCTTTGGTTTTGTCGCCGTCTCCCACGCGCTGAAGAAAATGCTGGCGAAGGCGGAGCGGCTGACGGCGTAGGCCCTCATTGCGGCAAGACGGTAGCCCGGACAGGTGCGCAGCACCGCCTCCGGGATTGTTCACGGGCGCCATCGCAAAAATGTCTTTCCGCAGCAGGCGCTTTCCCCGGAGGCGGTGCTGCGCACCTGTCCGGGCTACTTCAAAGAGCGTAAACCTCGCGGGCGGCGGCGAGCACCGCTTCGCTCAGGGCGTTGAGTCCCTGACTGCGCGAGGCGCTCAGCTGGCCGCGCAGCCCCAGCGCATCAAACAGCGCCAGCGGATCCTGCGCCAGCAGCTCGGCGGCGCTTTTACCTTCAACGGCGGCCAACAGCACCGCCAGCATGCCGCGCACGATACGGCCTTCGCTATCGCCGAAGAAATGCAGCTTGCCCTCGGCATCAACGGAATATCCCAGCCAGACGCGGTTTTCACACCCGGCAATCTCTTTGGCTCGCGCTTTCAGGTCGTCCGGCAGCGCGGGAAGCTGCTTGCCCAGTAAAATCAGCTGACGGTATTTATCCTCCCACTGGCTGAGCGGGGTAAACGTCTGGCGTAAAGTCTCTTCGGTGATGCGGGTTCCAAAAGGGTGAGAAGTCGTCATTAGTCCACCAGAATTTCCAGAGCGCGGTCAACGGCGTGCACCAGCGCGTAAACATCGTCTTGCGTATTATAAGGCGCGAAGGAGGCCCGCAGAGTGCCGCTGACGCCAAGCGCCGCCAGCAGTGGTTGAGCGCAGTGCTGACCGGCGCGCAGCGCGATACCCGATTCCGCCAGCAGCGTCACCATATCGCTATGGTGAACGCCGTCAAAATCAAACGCCAGCAGGCTGGCATCCTGACAGCGGAACGAGCGAAAGCCCGGACGTTTCGCCAGCTCGTCTTCCGCCAGCGTGGCCAGGCCGTGGCACCAGTTTTCCGCCTGCGCGATATCCGTCTCCTCCAGCCACTCCAGCGCCGCGCTCAGGCCAATCACCCCGGCGATATTTGGCGTCCCGGCCTCGAAGCGCCAGGGGACGGGCTGGGTTTTGAAGCCGTCGAAGGTGACTTCGGTAATCATTTTTCCCCCGCCGAACCACGGCGACATCTCCGCCAGCCGTTCGCGTTTGCCATACAGCGCGCCGATGCCGGTCGGCCCGTAGAGCTTATGGCCGGAAAAAGCATAAAAGTCGATATCCAGCGCCTGGACGTCCGCCGGGAAATGCACCGCCCCCTGCGCGCCGTCGACCATCACCACCATCCCGGCAGCGTGGGCCTGGCGAATCGCCAGCGCCAGGTCCGGGCAGCCGCCGGTGACGTTGGACATCTGGCCAATCGCCAGCACCCGGCTGCGCGGCGTGATGAGCGCGCCAAGCGCCGCCACGTCCGGCAGACGGTTGCCCGCCAGCGGCAGCTTCACCACCCGCGCGCCGGTTTGCTCTGCAACCATTAACCACGGCACCAGGTTGGCGTGATGCTCCGCTTCGCTGACGATAATCTCATCGCCGGGTTTCAGCCGCGGGCGCACGTAGCTCTGCGCCACCATATTAATGGCTTCGGTGGTGCCGCGCGTCCAGACGATATCTTCGCCGGATGGGGCATTAAGCAGCGCCGCCACGCGTTCGCGCGCGTTTTCATAGCGTTCGGTTAGCTGCCGGGCGGCGGGGAACTGGCTGCGGTGGACGTTGCCGGCGCTGAGGCGATAGAACTGGTCGCTGGCCTCAATGACCGCCAGCGGTTTGAGCGTTGTCGCGGCGCTATCAAGATAGACGCCGGCGTCGGCCAGCGCCGGGAACTGGGCGCGAAATTGGACGGGGTTGAATGCGTTCATGAGATTCCTCGTATCGATACCAGGATCGTCGCGCAAATCGGCGGGTGATACAAGGTTTGTGCTAACGACTGGAATTTTCTGAATATGACTTCGGGGGGGTAAAAGATGGTTATGCTGAATAGTGTTGGGTTTGCGTTTTAACCTGGTACAGAACGAATCATAAACAGTATAAATAGTCGAAAGGAGAGAAAGATGAAAATGAATAAGACTGCCGCAATTATTTCTGCCTGTGTGCTGACCCTCGGCCTGAGCGCCTGCTCCTCTAACTACGTGATGCATACCAACGATGGGCGCACCATCGTGACCGACGGCAAACCGCAAACGGATAATGATACTGGCATGATTTCGTACAAAGATGCCTGGGGTAACAAGCAGCAGATCAACCGTTCTGATGTAAAACAGCTGGGAGAGCTGGATAAGTAATTGGTTTTTAGCAGGCAAAAAAAAGCACCGCGCAGTGCGGTGCTACATTAAATCACTATGGACAGACAGGGTAAATGTACAGGAAGTGAAAAGGGGTAGCTTCGCTACCATGGTCCGCAAACCCGGACCAATTGCAAACACAACAACACAACATCACAACCGTAAGCCAAAAGCTTGTTGGAACACGCATTCCAAAAAAAGCTCTTCGTTCCGGCTCAGGAAGTGCCGCCACTATAGGTATTTGCTGGTAGAAGCTCAACGGACAAATTATAATAGCTCAGATAAAAAAAACTAATAGGTTAACTATTGTTTCCTGTTTGTTAAATTGCCTTAACATCTAAGCCAGAATAACTATGTCCAAGCGTTTGCCACCTCTGAATGCATTACGTGTTTTTGATGCTGCCGCCCGTCATCTTAGCTTCACTCGCGCCGCCGATGAGCTTTTTGTGACGCAGGCCGCAGTCAGCCACCAAATCAAGTCCCTGGAGGATTTCCTCGGCCTCAAGCTGTTCCGTCGACGCAATCGTTCTCTTCTTTTGACAGAGGAGGGGCAGAGCTATTTTCAGGATATTAAAGAGATTTTCTCGCAGCTCACCGAGGCGACCCGCAAGCTTCAGGCGCGAAGCGCAAAAGGGGCCTTAACCGTCAGTATGCTCCCCAGTTTTGCCATTCAGTGGCTGGTGCCGAGACTCACAAGCTTTAACTCAGCTTATCCGGGAATCGACGTCAGAATCCAGGCCGTGGACCGTCAGGAAGATAAGCTGGCCGACGATGTCGACGTGGCGATTTTTTACGGCCGCGGCAACTGGCCGGGGCTGCGGGTGGAAAAACTGTACGCCGAATATCTGCTCCCGGTGTGTTCCCCGCTGTTGCTCACCGGCGATAAAGCGTTGAAAACGCCTGCCGATCTGGCGCAACATACCCTGCTGCACGACGCTTCCCGCCGCGACTGGCAAACTTATACCCGTCAGTTGGGTCTAAACCATATCAATGTTCAACAGGGACCTATCTTTAGCCACAGCGCAATGGTGCTGCAGGCGGCAATCCATGGACAGGGGGTTGCGCTGGCCAACAATGTGATGGCGCAGTCCGAGATTGAGGCAGGCCGTTTGGTCTGTCCGTTTAATGATGTTCTGGTCAGTAAGAATGCGTTTTATCTCGTTTGTCATGACAGTCAGGCAGAACTGGGTAAAATAGCCGCCTTCCGCCAGTGGATTCTGGCAAAAGCGGCTAATGAACAAGAAAAATTTCGCTTTCGTTATGAACAATAAATCATCGTAGGGTAAACACATGACCAGCCGTTTTATGCTGATTTTCGCCGCGATAAGCGGTTTTATCTTTGTGGCTTTGGGCGCTTTTGGCGCGCACGTTTTAAGTAAAACGATGGGCGTTGCGGAAATGGGCTGGATCCACACCGGCCTGCAGTATCAGGCATTCCATACGCTGGCGATCTTTGGCCTGGCGGTGGCGATGCAGCGCCGCATCAGCATCTGGTTTTACTGGAGCAGCGTCTTTATGGCGCTCGGTACCGTTCTTTTTAGCGGCAGCCTCTACTGTCTGGCGCTCTCGCATTTACGCCTGTGGGCGTTCGTTACGCCGGTCGGGGGCGTCTGCTTCCTCGCCGGTTGGGTATTAATGTTAATTGGTGCAATTCGTCTGAAACGTAAGGGCGTTGTTCATGAATAAAGTTGTCCTCTATTGTCGCCCTGGGTTTGAGAAAGAGTGCGCAGCAGAAATTACCGATAAGGCCTCGCGCCTTGAGGTGTTTGGTTTTGCCCGAGTCAAAGACGACTCCGGCTATGTGATTTTTGAGTGCTATCAGGCCGAAGACGGCGAAAAGCTGGTGCGCGAACTGCCGTTCAGCTCGCTGGTGTTTGCCCGCCAGATGTTTGTGGTTGGCGAACTGCTGCGTGACCTGCCGCCGGAAGACCGGATTTCCCCGATCGTCGGTATGCTGCAGGGCGTGGTGGAGAAGGGCGGCGAGCTGCGCGTGGAAGTGGCCGATACCAACGAAAGCAAAGAGCTGATGAAGTTCTGCCGCAAGTTTACGGTACCGCTGCGCGCGGCGCTGCGCGAGGCGGGCGTGCTGACCAACTATGAAACGCCAAAACGTCCGGTGGTCCACGTATTCTTTATCGCGCCGGGCTGCTGCTACACCGGCTATTCGTTGTCTAACAACAACTCGCCATTCTATATGGGCATTCCGCGCCTCAAGTTCCCGTCCGATGCGCCAAGCCGTTCGACTCTCAAGCTGGAAGAGGCGTTTCACGTCTTTATCCCGGCAGATGAGTGGGATGAGCGCCTGGCGAACGGTATGTACGCGGTGGATCTCGGCGCCTGCCCCGGCGGCTGGACCTATCAGCTGGTGAAACGCAATATGTGGGTCTCCTCGGTGGATAACGGCCCAATGGCGCAAAGCCTGATGGATACCGGGCAGGTGACCTGGCTGCGTGAAGACGGCTTCAAATATCGCCCGACGCGCAGCAACATCTCGTGGATGGTGTGCGATATGGTGGAGAAGCCGGCGAAAGTGGCGGCGCTGATGGCGCAGTGGCTGGTGAACGGCTGGTGCCGCGAAACCATCTTTAACCTGAAGCTGCCGATGAAAAAACGCTACGAAGAGCTATCGCGCAACCTGGCCTATATCCAGGAACAGCTCGACGAGCACGGTATCAACGCGCAGATCCAGGCACGCCAGCTGTATCACGATCGCGAAGAGGTAACGGTTCACGTTCGCCGCCTGTGGGCTGCCGTCGGCGGTCGCCGCGACGAACGCTAGTTTGCCCGCTTTTGTAGGCCGGATAAGGTGTTAAGCCGCTATCCGGCGCTGCAAATAGCCGTTATGACTGCGACACGTCCGAGACAATATGCGTCACATCATCCAGATGGCCGATCCGCGCCTCTCCTGAGCGATTAAACTTGCTCTTATCAATCAGCAATAACGATTGCGACGCCCGCTTAAGCAGCAGCGATTTGAACTCGGCGTTCACCGTGTTTGAGTCCCAGAGCGCCCCCTCGCTGTCGATGCCTTCGCAGGAAAAAATGAACAGGTCGATCTCCAGCGCTTTGAGCTGCGAGATAAGCGACGCGCTGACGTAGCAGCCATATTTTCGCTGGAGCGTACCGCCGGAGCAGGTGAGCTGAATATTCTCGCGCTTGCTCAGCTCCTGGCAAATCGGCTGGCTGTTGGTAAAGACGTGAAGGTCGATATCGGGCAGCTGGCGGGCCAGATACCAGCAGGTGGAGCTGGCGTCGAGGGCGATCGTCATTCCAGCTTCTATCCACGCAAGGGCTTCGCGGGCGATATCCGCTTTGTGCGCGTAGTGGCTTTTCAGACGGATATGAAAAGGATCGCCGCTGTCCCGGCTTTGCCGGTGAATGACTTTTGCCCGGCCGTGGTTACGCAGCACTTTCCCCTGGGACTGGAGCTCGCTGAGATCGCGGCGGATGGTTTCTCGGCTGACGTTGAGCTGTAGCGATAAGGCTTCGGTGGTCAGGCTGTTATGGTTAATGAGCAGGTCTAGTATCGCTTGCTGTCGTGCCGCTTTCATTTTTCTCACCCTGGCGTTCGCTGAGCGCCCGCATCAGACGGGCGCTCCGGCATGAGATTACGGCGTTACTCCTTTTTTTAAAAGAATATTCCCGTACTTAGCGCGCTCACCTGTGATAACGATCGCAAAGGCTTTTTGCGCCCGCTCGTAGAAAGCAAAGCGGTCGATGCGGGCGATCTCCGGGCAGGGCGCGGGGCGGGAAAGCGCCTCGCGGTAGCGCGTTTCCACCTGCGGGTCGAGGGAGTCGCCCGCCACGGCGGCCATCATCACCAGCGGCGGAGCGTAGCTGTCTAACTCAAACAGCGGAATAATCGCCTGCAGCAGGTCGCTGACCAGCAGGCCGTCGGCGCGAATCACCTGGGGCCCCATGCTGTGCGCCGGGAAGTGGGCATCGGAAAAAATAATCTCATCGCCGTGCCCCATTTCCGCCAGCACCTTCAGTAGCTCCGGCGATATTAACGGGGAAATCGTTTTTAGCATCTCATACTCCCTCAATCAGTTCGGGTTCGGTTTGCGGGTAAAAATAGCGATACTGATAGCTCACTTGCGCTCGGGCCTGCTCCGGGCTGCTGAATTCACCGACGCCATACCAGCCAAACATGGCGGCGCCGGCGACGGTGGTTTCGGCGTCATCCAGTACTTTAATCGGGATATCCAGCCTGTTGGCTTTGATCTGATTCCACAGCGCGTTGCGGCTGCCGCCGCCGACCAGCAGCAGTTCGCTGGCGTTAAAGTGACCGATTTTTTGCAGCGTTTGTAGGTTGTTCGCCAGCTGTTCGGCTAATCCCTCCAGCGCGGCGAGGTAGAAGTGACCGCGAGTGGTATTCAGCGTGATGCCCTGCCAGCCCGCGTTTGGGCTGGATAGCAGGTCGCACTGCATCTTCACCTTCTGAGCGCCGCCGGGGAGGGCACGGGCCTCGTCAATCAACGTTTGCCACGGCGTTTCAGGCGTCCACAGCAGCTGGCGTACCCATTCCAGCACGCCGGAGGCCAGCCACTGCATGCCCGGGTTATAGCGTCCCGGCTGGCTATCCAGCTCGCAGGTGGAGCCCGCATAATGGCTGAGCAGCGGCGTGTTCACCTGGGCGCTGCGCACCATCAGGATTTCCCAGGTGCCGGACGACAGCACAGGTTCATCCTGCTCCGCGCCCGCGCCAAACAGCGCGAACTGGGTATCGTGCCCGGCGGAGATGACCGGAATGCTGACGGCTAAACCCAGCATTTTCGCGGCATCGCTTTGCAGCGTGCCGATCTGCTGGCCCGCTTCAACGAGCCGGGGAAACAGGCGGCGCGGCAGCCCCGTCGCCTGCAGGATCTGCGTGCTGAAATCCCGCTGATGGATATCCAGCATCTGGCTGGTACCCGCCATGGTGATATCGGTTGTGAATTCCCCGGTCAGACGCTGGTTGAGAAGCGAGGAGATGAACAGCCAGGCGTGGGCTTTCTCCAGCAGCTGCGGGTGGTTCTCTTTCAGCCAGATCAGCTTATACAGGGTGTTGAAGGCAAATGCGCCGACGCCAGAGATCTGCTGGAGCTGCTGCGCGGGCATAAAACGGCTGATATTGTCCATCACCGCCGCGGTGCGCGGACATTTCCAACTGATGACCGGATAGAGCAGCTTGCCCTGTTCATCCACCAGCGCGCCGTCGACGCCGAAGGTGGTGACCGTGATGCCGCGAACCGTGCAGGACGAGAGTGCGTCGCTAATCTGCCGGCAGCACTCGGCGAAGCGTTGCAGGATCGCCTCCAGCGACCACTGGTGCCAGGCGCTGTTCTCCACGGCGATATCGCTGGCGTTGGTCGTTGCGGCGCGGGCGATAATGTTCCCCTGGCGGTCAACCGCAATCGCCCGCACGTTGGTGGCGCCGCAGTCGAGGACCAGGATGACGTCTTTTTTCATCGTTAACTCCATAAACGTCGCCGGATGGCGCCGCGCTTATCCGGCCTACGGTTCTGTAGGCCCGGTAAGCCTGCGCCACCGGGCAAAGCCGTATTAACGCTTATACAGCGGGCCGTAGTTCTGGCAGGCGCGGTAATCCTGGCCTTCGCTATCCATCCCGTGGGCAGACCAGCTGGAGGGGCGGTAGATTTTCGCCTCTTCTACGTTATGCATGCAGACCGGGATCCGCAGCATCGACGCCAGGGTGATAAAGTCGGCGCCGACGTGCCCGATGGTCAGCACGCCGTGGTTAGCCCCCCAGTTCGCCATCACCGAGTAGACGTCGGAGAACGGGCCTTTACCGGTCAGACGCGGCGCAAACCAGGTTGTCGGCCAGGTGGAGTTGGTACGGGCATCGAGCTGGTCATGCATCGCTTTCGGCAGCTCTACGCTCCAGCCTTCGGCGATTTGCAGTACCGGGCCAAGACCTTTGATGATATTCACGCGGGTCATGGTGAACGGCACGCCGCCTTCGGTCAGGAAGCGGGAGGAGAAGCCGCCGCCGCGGAAATATTCATGAATCGCCGGGCACCATTCGGTGGCCGCCAGGCAGGCGTCGGCCTCCTGCTGGCTGATTTCCCAGTGCGGTTTCATGGTTGGCTTGCCATCAGCATCGCGCTGTTTGCAGGCGCCGTCGAGCGCCGCCGAACCGGAGTTGATCAGGTGGATAATGCCGTGCTCCGCCAGCCCGGTGAGCGGTTGGCCGGTGACGCGCTCTACCGCTTCCGGTGACCAGTAGGTGCGCACGTCGGCAAATACCTGGGCGGTGCCGGTCAACTGGTGGCCCATCAGCATCGCCACGCCGTTGAGGCTGTCGTTTTCGGTGGCGACGACAAAGGGTTCGCGTACGCCGTTCCAGTCGAACGAGCTATTGAGCAGCGCTTCGGCGGTATCGCCGTTGGGGTATTGATCGGTCCAGTGGCGCTGGCCCTGAAAACCCGCGGCAATGGCGTTGTAGCCCAGCGACTCTTCGACCAGCCCTTTTTCCGCCAGCTTGCTGTTGCCCTGCATCATGTCGCGGATGCACATCGCCATCAGCAGGCTCTCTTTCAGCACCGCGCGGCTCTGTTCGGCGTTGCGCTTATACTGCTGCGCGTTCTGGTCTTCGCCGTAGCGGAAGTTTTTATCCGCCCACGCCAGCGCCATTTCCAGCTCGCTTTCATCATAGATTTTCTGGTCGATGCGGCGGCGCAGTTCGGTCATGTCCACCGCCTGCACCTTCATGCCGAGCCAGGACTCGAAGAAGTTGTGATCGACGATAGAACCGGCGATACCCATCGACACGCCGCCGACGGAAAGATAGCTTTTGCCCTTCATGCTGGCGACCGCTAAGCCGGCGCGGGCAAAGCGCAGCAGTTTTTCTTCGACATCCGGCGGAATGGTGGTGTCGTCGGCGTCCTGTACGTCGTGGCCATAAATGGAGAATGCCGGAATACCCTTCTGGCTATGCGCCGCCAGCGCCGCCGCAAGGTAAACCGCGCCGGGGCGCTCAGTGCCATTAAAGCCCCAGATGGCTTTTGGCCGCAGCGGATCCATATCGATAGTTTCGCTGCCGTAGCACCAGCACGGAGTGACGGTAATGGTGACGCCGACGTTCTGGCTGCTGAATTTCTCTTCGCAGGCGGCGGACTCCGCCATACCCGCGATGCAGCTATCGGCGATGACGCACTCAATCTGCGCGCCGCAGGCGTGACGCAGTTTTTCCGCGATCAGCGCGGCGGTGGCTTTCGCCATATTCATGGTTTGCTCTTCCAGCGACTCGCGTACCCCCATGCGGCGTCCATCGATCACCGGGCGGATGCCAATTTTCGGTAAGCTGATTTTTTTCATTACAGATTCCTCACGTTATTCGGATAAATGTTTAGTTAGCTGCCGTTTGCGAACGGAAACGGGCGAAGATGAAGATGACGGCAAAGCACAGCGCCGGGACCAGTTCGGCGGTGGGAATGTTGCCGGCGGCGTCGCTGACAAAGCCCATCACTGGAGTGACGATCCCGCCGCCAATAATGGTCATGACGATAAAAGAGGAGCCGTATTTGGTGTCCTGCCCCAGGTTTTTGATGCCCAGCGAGAAGATGGTCGGATACTGAATGGACATAAAAGCGCTGCACAGCGTCAGAGCCAGCAGACCCACGTGGCCGCCGGTGAAAGCGGAAATCAGGCACAGGATCATGGAAAGCAGGGCATAGGCCGCCAGCACTTTATGCGGCGCGAAGCGGCTGATGAGCCAGGTACCGGAGAAGCGACCGATAAAGAAGCACACCATGGTGCCGGTCAGATAGTTGGCGGCGAAACCGGGCGTCATGCCGGGGATCTCTTCGATAGCGTAGCGAATCAGATAGCTCCAGCAGGCGGTTTGCGCGCCGACGTAGCAGAACTGCGCCAGCACCGCCCAGCGCCAGTGGCGAACGCGGACCAGGCGAGCAAGGGAAGCGGAGAAGGAACTCTGGGTGGCGTCACTATGGTCGTCGCTCTGCAGGGCTGGAAATTTGGTTAACATAATCAACAGAGCGACCAGTAAGACAACCGCGACGATGATCATATAGGGGGTTTGCACCGAGAGCACCAGGCTGTGCTTATAGGCGCTAAGCTGCTCCGGAGCCATTTTATCGAGCACATCCTGCGATTGATGCGGCACATTAGACAAAATAAGACTTTGCCCAAAAACCACTGCAATAATGGCGCCAAACGAGTTAAAGGTCTGTGCCAGATTAAGCCGGAAGTGACCGCCGCTTTCTGGGCCTAAAACGGTAACAAACGGGTTTGCCGCGGTTTCTAAACACCCTAAGCCCGCAGCAATAATAAACAGGCCAATCAGAAATAAAGTGTAATTCATGACCTCGGCGGCGGGCCAGAATAGCGCGGCGCCAAAA
This sequence comes from Klebsiella grimontii, assembly GCF_900200035.1. GTDB lineage: Bacteria > Pseudomonadota > Gammaproteobacteria > Enterobacterales > Enterobacteriaceae > Klebsiella > Klebsiella grimontii. The sequence goes on along the minus strand of NZ_FZTC01000012.1, from coordinate 262,278 downwards.
GCATATAAGAACAGTCCGGTAATAATGCCGGCTTTATAACTTAACTTTTTCATCAAAATTCCGGCCGGAATAGGGATGACGAAATAGCCGAAATAAAAGGCGGATTGAATCAGCCCGGCCTGAAAATTAGTCAGCGTAAAGGCTTGTTGAAATTGTGGTAATAAAATATCGTTGAGATTATTTGCGACCGCCCAAAGAAAAAATAACGAGCACAGCAGGGCGAAGGGAATAATGTAGCGCTTGCTTTTCCCTGTCTCTACCGCACGAAAACTCTGCGTTTGTATTGTTGTGTTTCCCATAGCATCCTCATTGGTTCAGAAGCGTGTTCAGCGGCCGGTTTATGCCCACCAGACCACAATAATCAGGTGAGCTCTTGCGGCGACGTCAACAGTGAAATAAACATCACGGAATGAACTCATGAATGCATTTTCAAATTAAAAACGCCTTTTAATATGATGGCGGTCACATTTAGTATCCACTCGGTGCTTTTATGTGATTATCATCACTTTAATAATCAGAAAAACATGACCGTTTGAGAAAGTTAATTCTAAAACCCACAGGTTGAATGCCCGATTTAATTTATAATAAGGAAAACGGTCAGTTGTTAAAACTATCAGCAAAATGCCCGTTTTTAAATCTATTAGTAAGAACGGGCATTTTTCATCAGGCAAAAACGAGAGAGCGCTTTTTTTTACCCTGAAATAAGTGAGGGGTATCACAGAACCGGTGAATGTAAATTCCTTTCTGATTATTCGGGATGAAGATGATGGGCAATTATTCGAGTTATTCAACAGCGTCGCGCGTCTTATCCGGCGAGCCGTCTGTTGTCGTATTGCGCATGATAAAGAGAGGTAAAGAATGGAACGAAATAGACTGGCCCGGCAGATTATTGATACCTGCCTGGAAATGACCCGGCTGGGGTTAAATCAGGGGACCGCCGGCAACGTGAGCGTGCGTTATCAAGGGGGAATGCTGATCACGCCGACGGGTATTCCTTACGAGAAGCTGACGGAGGCGCACATTGTGTATATTGATGCCGAAGGTCAGCATGAGCAGGGCAAACTGCCGTCCAGCGAGTGGCGTTTTCATCTGGCGGCCTATCAGACCCGCCCTGACGCTCACGCGGTGGTGCATAATCACGCGGTTCACTGCACGGCGGTGTCGATTCTCAACCGTCCCATTCCCGCCATTCACTATATGATTGCGGCGGCGGGGGGCAACTCTATCCCCTGCGCGCCCTACGCCACGTTTGGTACCCGCGAGCTGTCTGAGCATGTGGCCGTGGCGCTAAAAAACCGCAAAGCGACGCTGCTGCAGCACCATGGCCTAATCGCCTGTGAAGAGAACCTGGAGAAAGCCCTGTGGCTGGCGCATGAAGTCGAGGTGCTGGCGCAGCTCTATCTCAGCACGCTGGCGATTATCGATCCGGTGCCGGTTCTTGATGACGAGGCCATCGCTGTTGTGCTGGAGAAATTCAAAACCTACGGATTACGTATCGAAGAGTGATGCCGTAAGCGAAGGTTTCTGCCGACGGCTTGCGGGAAATTCAGCGACTCTGCGCTCGGCTCCCGGGGGCGGCGCAAAGCGCCTGCCCGGGCTACGGGTTTACCGCCGGCTGCGATCCGGTAGCCCGGACTACGAGCTCACCGCCGTCTACGGAGCGGTAGCCCGGACAGATGCGCAGCATCGCCTCCGGGAAGCCGTGCGCTCTCTGGACCCAACGCTACCGGGCCAGCCGCAGCTGCTGCAGATTGCCGTCCAGCTGTAAATCGGTTTGCAGGCGCGCGATTTCCCGGCAGGTGAAGGCCATCTCTTGCTGTTCTTCCAGCTTCTTGCGCCACTTCTCCGGCACGTCCGCCAGCCGCGCGTAGATTCCTTCCAGATCCTGAAAATCGGTTAACAGCTGGGCGGCGCTTTTTGGGCCAATCCCCGCCACGCCGGGAACCTTTGAGCTGCTGATGCCCGCCAGCCCCCAGTAGTCAGGCAGCTGTTCCGGCGTCACGCCGAACTCTTTGGCGATAAACGGCGCGTCGAGCCAGCGCTTCTGGAAATAGTCGCGGATGCGAATCGTCGGCGACAGCAGCTGGCAGTAGCCTTTGTCGGTTGAAACGATGGTTGCCTGATGGCCGGCCTGCGCCACTTTGACCGCCAGGGTCGCGGCGAGATCGTCAGCTTCGCTGCCGCTGAGCGCCCAGCAGCGAAACCCGCGCTGCTCAAACGCCGCCCGCAGCGCCGGCATTTCCGCTTCGAGGGTCTCCGGCATCGGCGCGCGCCCGGCTTTATAATCGGGCAGGCGCTGATGCCGCCAGCCGTGGCCGCGGTCTTCATCATCAAATACCGCCACCACGTGGGTCGGCTGGCTATGAACCACCAGCTGTTCGAGCGCATGCAGGCAGGTATCGACGCAGGGTGACCCCTGCACCGCATGGATGCGGCGAATCAGATTAAGTGCGTCGACGATTAGCAAATGAACGGCCACGGATCCCCCTTATTCTCAACGTCTTTTAGGGTAACACCACCGCGCGGATGAGGCTATTGGCGCTAGGGAAATCAGGAAGATGCCTCGCAGTTTCCGGCTAACCAACGTGCATCAGCGGGCGGGGATCGCTATGAGTGGCCTCGCCGTACCAGACCGCCTCGCGCACCGATACCGGTTTGTGGATAAGGCCCAGCGCGTAAAAACGATCGGCGATACTTTGCTGGGCGCGAATCACGTTGAGATCCATCGGCCGCGGGCGATGGCTGCGGCGCGCCAGGGCTCGGGCCAGAGAAGCGGCGTTAAGCCCCAGCTCGGCGGAGAGCAGTCCGACGGCTTCCTGCCGATGCTGGTCGATAAACTGTCCGGTTTGCGTCAGTTCGGCCAGCAGGCGCTGCATAATATCGCTATTGCGGCTGGCGTAGTCGCGGCGCGACAGGTAGAACTGGTGGTTATTGACGCGCCCCTCGCCGCTGGCGACAACCCGTAGTTCACCGCTATATTCCGCGTCGCTGAGCAGCGGATCCCACATCATCCAGGCGTCCACCGCCAGGTAATCGCTGGCGGTCAGCGGGTATTTCGGCGGAATGTAGACCACTTTGACGTCGTTTAACGCCAGCCCGGCCTCTTCCAGGATATGCAGCAGCAGCCAGTGCACGTTAGAGCCTTTATTCAGCGCGATACGCTTGCCGCGCAGGTCGCTAAGGGTGCGAATATCGCTGTGCTGCGGGACGACCATCGCCACGCTTTGCGGCGCGGGCGGTTCCCAGGCGACGTAGACCAGCTCGCTGTTAGTGGCCTGCGCGAAAACCGGCGGCGCTTCGCCGGTGGTGCCAAAATCGATTTCATCGCAGGCCAGCGCGTGCAGCAGCTGCGGCCCGGCGGGGAACTCGCTCCACAGTACGCTGACGCCGCGGCTGGCAAAGGCTTGCTCAAGACTTTGCCGCGCTTTCAGGATGCCAAGATTGCCAAAGCGCTGGAAGCCGATGCGCAGTTCCCGGTCACGAGAGACCTTTTTGACCGCCGCGCTGTAGAGGGGCTCCTGACGGCGGCGGCTTTTGATGATGCCCAAATTTGCCAACTGCGTGCGCAGCGCGTGGCGGCTGATACCGAGCAGCGCTGCGGCCTGGCTTTGATTATCGTCACTGTGGGCCATCGCGCCGCGTATCAACGCCCCGGTGACCCTTTCCCACAGCGGTTCGCCCGGCAGGGAAAGCTGACGACGAATAAAATCGTCGAGTTCATTATCGCCAACTGCCGAGGGCTCGTTGTTCAGCGTCGTCAGCCGCAGCTGGGCGGGGCCGATCTCCTCTTCTTTACTCAGCAATACCGCGTTATGCAGAGTGTTCTCCAGCTCGCGAATATTGCCCGGCCAGGGGTACTCCATCAGCCTTGCCAGCGTCTCCGGGGCCAGACGGCGAATCGGACGACCCAGACGGCGGGCGTAGAGCGAGAGAAAATGGTACGCCAGCACCGGAATATCCTGGCGACGCTGGCGCAGCGGCGGCAGCGGCACGATGGCGATATTCAGCCGGTAGTAGAGGTCTTCGCGGAAACGACGCTCGCGGATGGCCTGCATCAGATCCACGTGGGTGGCGGCGATTACCCGCACATCGACCTTAACGGCCTTGCGTGAGCCGACGCGGGTGATTTCGCGCTCCTGCAGGACGCGCAGCAGTTTCACCTGGAGCGCCAGGCTAAGCTCGCCGATTTCATCGAGCAGCAGCGTGCCGCCTTCCGCCGCCTCGAACCAGCCGGGATGGCTTTGTACCGCGCCGGTAAACGCCCCTTTTTCATGGCCGAACAGCTCCGCTTCCGCCAGGCTCTCGCTGAGCGCGCCGCAGTTGACGGCCAGGAACGGCCGGTGGCGGCGCGGGCTATGGTGATGCAGATAGCGGGCGACAACCTCTTTACCGGTGCCGGTTTCGCCGACGATCAGCACGGTCGCCTCGGTGGGGGCCAGTTTATCCAGCAGGCTCTGAAACGCTTTTGACGCCGGGTCGATCAGCGTGGGCGTTGAGGATGGAAATTCAGGATTCAGCATGGTTGACCTCCGACTTTTAATGCCCTGAACTTATCCTGTGCCGGGGTTGGAAACCAGAGGGCTAGCCCGTCGCGCTGTTGCAAAAGCCGCAGCCCGGACGCACTGTCTGCTGCATTTGCAACAGCGGTATACGGTTCTGTTTTATCTAACTGACTGATTTTGTTTTGTTAATTTTTCGTTCACCATTGGCACGATTATCGCTAACACTCATATAACCAAATTAAAACAACTCTTCGATAAATATCGGATATGGTTATATAGGAAATCGATAATGACGCAAAAAGCCGACGATAAAATCAACGTGTTCTGGTTTCTGCCCACCCACGGCGATGGCCGCTACCTGGGCACCGCGGAGGGCGGGCGACCGGTTGATTTGCCTTACCTGCAGCAGGTGGCGCTGGCGGCCGACAGCCTGGGCTACTACGGTGTGCTGATCCCGACGGGAAAAAGCTGCGAGGACTCCTGGCTGGTGGCCTCGGCGCTGGCGCCGCTGACCCGTCGCCTGCGCTATCTGGTGGCCGTTCGTCCGGGCCTGCAGCCGCCGACGCTGGCGGCGAGGATGGCGACGACGCTCGACCGTCTGTCGGGCGGTCGGCTGCTGATTAACGTCGTCACCGGCGGCGATCCGGTGGAAAACAAAGGCGACGGTATTTTCCTCAGCCACGGCGAACGCTATCAGGTCACCCGCGAATTTCTCGACGTCTACTCGCGCCTGCTGAAAGGCGAAAAGGTGGACTATCACGGCGAGCATATCCACGTGGAAGGCGCGGAAGTGCTGTTTCCGCCGGTACAGGAAAACGGTCCGCCGCTGTTTTTTGGCGGCTCCTCTGAGGAAGCCATCGACGTTGCCGCCGATCAAATCGATACCTATCTGACCTGGGGAGAGCCGCCGGCGCTGGTGGCCGAAAAGCTGGCTGTAGTGCGCGAGCGCGCCGCCGCCCGGGGCCGCACGTTGCAGTACGGGATTCGTCTGCATGTGATTGTTCGCGAAACCGAAGAGGAGGCGTGGGCCGCCGCCGATCGGCTGATTTCTCACCTTGATGACGAGACCATCGCCCAGGCGCAGAAAATTTTTGCCCGTATGGACTCCACCGGCCAGGCGCGCATGAGCTCGCTGCATAAAGGATCGCGCGACAATCTGCGCATTGCGCCGAACCTGTGGGCGGGCGTAGGGCTGGTGCGCGGCGGGGCGGGAACGGCGCTGGTCGGCAATCCGCAGCAGGTGGCAGAGCGCATTCGTGAATATCAGGCGCTCGGTATCACCAATTTTATCTTCTCCGGCTACCCGCATCTGGAAGAAGCCCATCGTTTCGCTGACCTGGTCATGCCGCTATTGCCGCTGGCAGGCCACGATCAGCCGAAGGCGCGTAGCGTCAATACCGGCCCGTTCGGCGAAACTATCGGCGGCGATAAGCGTCCGGTGAAACAGGTCAGCGCAAGCTGAGGAGGCGCGTATGTTACTGCGGTTTCTGAAGGCGGTGGGCTATGCAAACTGAACCGCACGTGGCGATCGTCGGCGGCGGATTTAGCGGCGCGGCGGTGGCTATTCATCTCCTGCGCCTGGCGCCGGCTGGCGTGCGGGTCACGCTGCTGGAGCCGCGCGAGGTGCCCGGCGCGGGCGTGGCCTACTCCACGACCGAACCGAGCCATCGGATTAACGTTCCCGCGGCGCGGATGCAGCTTGCCGGGGAAGAGGAGGGCGCGTTCGACCGCTGGTACCGCAGCCAGCCTGCTTTTGCTGATGATCCGCAGGCTCTGCTGGAAGACGGCGCTGTCTATCCGCAGCGCGGCCAGTTTGGCCGCTACGTCGCCCAGCGTTTCGCCGAGGAGGCGAGCGCCAGCGGCGGGCGGCTGACGCATCTGCGCGAGCAGGCGCTAAGGTTTAAAGATGGCGAGATTATCACCGATGGCGGTCATCGGCTGCCGGCCGATCTGCTGGTGCTGGCCATCAGCCATCCGCCGCCCTCGCTGCCGTCGCTGGCGACGCCGTTCGCGACCCATCCGGCGCTCATCGCTAACCCCTGGCGAACGGGCGTGCTGGACGCTATCGCGCCGCAGGCGAGCGTCGCGGTCATGGGCACCGGCCTGACGATGGCGGATACCATCGCGACGCTGACGCGGCTGGGACATCGGGGGCCGATAACGGCATTTTCACGCCGCGGGCTCCTCTCCCGCAGCAACCTGAGCGGCAGCGCTGACCCTTGGGAAGGCGAGTATGCCCACGGATCGCTGCGCCAGCGGCTGCGGCAAATCCGCCGGGATATCGACCGCGCCGCGGAGCGGGGGCAGGCCTGGCAGGTGGTGCTGGACGCGGTGCGTAATCAGGGGCAGGAGATCTGGCAGGCGCTGTCGGTGGCCGATCGTCAGCGCTTCCTGCGTCATTTACGCAGCTACTGGGACGTTCACCGCTATCGTATCGCTCCCCAGGTCGCCGGGATTCTTGAGCAGCGCCAGCGCGACGGCAGCCTGCGGGTGCTGGCGGCCAGGCTGACGGCGCTGGCAGACGACGCGCAAAAATTGACGCTAACCCTCTCGCCCCGGGGCGGTGAAGCGCAGTGGGTGAGCGTTGACCATTTTATTTTAACCACCGGCCCGGCGCACGGGGCCCTCACCGACAGCCAGCCGCTGCTGCGCCAGCTGAGCCAGGAGGGGCTGATTCGCGCCGACGCGTTTGGCCTCGGACTGGACGTCGATCGCCGCTCGCGGGCGATTGGCCGGGAAGGGCGGGCCGTGCCCAATCTGCTGGTCTCCGGACCCGCCGCGCGGGCCCATTTCGGTGAACTGATGGGGCTACCGCAGGTGGCCGACCATGCCGCCGCCGTAGCCGCCGAAGCATTGCTGGCGCTGGGCATTAAACAATCCGCCCGATGTCCGGCGTTCTGAACGCCTTTTATCCCCTGATTCCCTTAATGATTATGCGCGCGTCCCGACAGCGGGGCGCGCCGTGGAGAGCGCTATGTCATCACAACGTGAAATTCGTCTGAACGCTTTTGATATGAACTGCGTCGGCCATCAGTCGCCGGGGCTGTGGGCCCATCCGCGCGACCGCTCCTGGCAGTATAAAGACCTTGAGTATTGGGTCGACCTGGCGCGTCTGCTGGAGCGCGGCAAGTTTGACGGGCTGTTTATCGCCGACGTGCTGGGCGTCTATGACGTGCTGAACGGCAACGGCGATGCGGCGCTCCGCCAGGCGGCGCAGGTGCCGGTCAACGATCCGCTGGCGCTGATCACGCCGATGGCGCTGGTGACGGAGCATCTCGGATTCGGCCTGACCGCTTCGCTCTCCTTTGAACATCCCTATCCGTTCGCTCGCCGCCTGTCGACGCTCGACCATCTGACAAAGGGGCGAGTGGGCTGGAATATCGTGACCTCCTATCTGGAGAGCGGGGCGCGTAATATTGGCCAGAAAGCGCAGACCGACCACGATGCCCGCTACGACTACGCCGATGAGTATCTGGAGGTGGTTTATAAATTGCTGGAAGGGAGTTGGGAGGATGGCGCGGTGCTGCGCGACAGGGAACGTAAGATCTTCAGCGATCCGCGAAAAATTCATCCGATTAACCATCAGGGCAACTTCTTTTCGGTGCCGGGGATCCACCTCTGCGAGCCATCGCCGCAGCGTACGCCGGTGCTCTATCAGGCGGGCGCCTCCAGCCGCGGCAAGCAGTTCGCCGCCGGCCACGCCGAGTGCGTATTTGTCGGCGCGCCGTCGAAAGTACTGCTGAAAAAGACGGTGGCGGATATTCGTCGTCGCGCCGAGGAGGCCGGGCGCGATCCGCGCAGCATCCTGATCTTCAATATGCAGACGGTCATCGTCGGCGAAACCGACCGTGAAGCCCAGGCGAAGTGGCAGGAGTATAAACCGTACGTTAGCTACGAAGGGGCGCTGGCGCTGCTCTCCGGCTGGACCGGCATCGACCTTGGTCAGTATCAGCCGGATCAGGTGCTGGAGTATCTGCATACCAACGCGATTCAGTCGATGGTGGAGGCGTTTTCCACCGCCGATCCGAATAGCCAGTGGACCGTGCAGAAGCTGGCGGACTGGGCGGGGATCGGCGGCTTCGGCCCGCTGGTGGTCGGCAGCCCGCAAACGGTCGCCGATGAGCTGCAGTCCTGGGTCGAGGAGACCGACGTCGATGGCTTTAACCTCGCCTATGCGGTGACCCACGAAACCTTCCGCGACGTGGTGGATTTGCTGGTCCCGGAGCTGCAAAAGCGCGGCGTGTTTAAGCAGGAGTATCGCGAAGGAACCCTGCGCGAGAAGCTGTTTGGCGCTGGCGCGCGGCTGGCTGCGCCACATCCGGGCGCAGGCTATCGTCGTGGCGAGCAGGTCGCGGTCGCGAGCGAAGAGAAGGTGAGTTAATTCCCTCTCCCCGAAGGGCGAGGGGGCGGGAGTGCGGGGAGGTGTTTTTTCCCGGAGGCGGCGCTTGACGCGCCTGTCCGGGCTACGGGTCCACCGTCGTCTGCGGGCCGGTAGCCCGGGTAAGGCGCCTGCGCCGCGACCCGGGAAGGGAAGGCTTACTGCTTATCCAGCAACCAGGTCGCGCTGCGCACATCGACTTTCACCGGCAGCAGGCCGATGCGGGTGAAGGTATCCGCCAGCGCCTGCTGTTCGTTATAGACCGCAGGGGTCATGCGCTCGGCGCCGTAGGGCAGACGCGCCAGCGTTTTCAGCCAGATAGCCTTATCCAGCCCGGTTGAGGTGGAGAGGATCCCGGCGGCATCGTCCTGATGGCCGTTGGCCCATTCGCTCAGTTTACCCAGCTCATCCACCACCTGCTTTGCGGTATCCGGATACGTGTCGGCAAATTTGCGGCTGGCCAGGTAGAATGTGTAGTGCGGCACCAGCCCTTCGGCATTGCGAATCTGTCGCGCTTTGGCGTTGGTTTCCACTTCGGCGAGGAACGGATCCCAGATAACCCAGGCGTCAATGGCGCCGCGCTGGAAGGCGGCGCGGGCGTCAGCAGGCGGCAGATAGACCGGCGTGATATCTTTATAACTCAGCCCGGCTTTCTCCAGCGCGGTCACCAGCAGATAGTTCACGTCGGAGCCTTTATTGAGCCCCACGCGCTTGCCCTTAAGGTCGGCGACACTCTTAATCGCCGAGTTTTCCGCCACCACGATGGCTTCGGTTTTAGGATTCGCCGGCGAGTGGGCTAAATAGACCAGATCCGCCTGCGCGGCCTGGGCAAAGGCCGGCGGCGCATCGCCGGTGGCGGCGAGGTCGATGCTGCCGACGTTCAGCCCTTCCAGCATCTGCGGTCCGGCGGGGAATTCAATCCAGCGTACGGCGATCCCCTGCTTTTTGAAGCTTTCATCGAGGGTGCCGCGATATTTCAGCAGCGCGAAGATATTGGCTTTCTGATAACCAATATTCACGGTCTCCGGCGCTTTCGCTAGCGCGGAAGCGGATAAGCCAGCCAGCAGGAGCAGCAGCGCCGGGCGGGATAATCTGAGCATGATTTGTTCTCCTTGAGCGGTTTTCCGTAAGGTAACAAATCGTCTTTATAACTAATAAATAACTAAATTATCATTTATATAACATAAATGAAGGAAGAGGGCAGGGGGAAGAAAGCCCGGCATGCCGCAGCATACCGGGAGGGGGACGTTAATCGCAGGCGACAATCTTCATTGCCAGGCCGCCGCGCGAGGTTTCACGATATTTGGCGTTCATATCTTTGCCCGTTTCGTACATGGTCTCGATGACTTTATCGAGGCACACCCGCGGCTCGCTGGTGCGGCGCAGGGCCATACGCGCGGCGTTGACCGCCTTGACCGCTGCGATAGCGTTACGTTCGATGCACGGCACCTGCACCTGGCCGGCAACCGGATCGCAGGTGAGACCGAGGTTGTGCTCCATACCAATTTCCGCCGCGATGCATACCTGACCCGGACTGCCGCCCAGCAGTTCAGCCAGACCGGCCGCCGCCATTGAACAGGCTACGCCGACTTCACCCTGGCAGCCCACTTCGGCGCCGGAAATTGAGGCGTTCATCTTATAGAGCGAGCCAATGGCGCTGGTGACCAGCATATAGCGCGCCAGCGAGTTGGCGTTCACTTTGCGGATGAACTTGTCGTAGTAGGCCAGCACCGCAGGTACGATACCGCAGGCGCCGTTGGTCGGCGCGGTCACGACGCGCCCGCCAGCGGCGTTCTCTTCGTTAACCGCCAGGGCGAACATGTTAATCCAGTCAACGACCGCCATCGGGTCGCTGTTGGTGTTGTCCTGGCTTACCAGCATCCGGCGCAGCGCGGCGGCGCGACGGGGAACCCGCAGCTTGCCCGGCAGAACCCCTTCGGTGGTGATGCCGCGCTCAATTCCGCTGCTCATCACCTCCCAGACCGCGGCAAAATGCTGCTCCAGCGCTTCTTTACTGTGCAGCGCCAGCTCGTTTTGCATCATCAGGCCGGAGAGCGATAGCCCGCTTTCGCGGCAGTGGCGCTGCAGGTCGGCGGCATTTTTATACGGATAAGGGACGGCGACTGGCGCTTCGGCGGTCACGCCGAAATGGTCTTCGTCGACGATAAACCCGCCGCCGATGGAGTAGTACGTCTGGCTGTAGAGAACCTTCTCGCCGCCGAGAGCGGTAATACGCATGCCGTTCTCATGCCGCGACAGGTTGTCGGCGTGGAAATTCATGCACCGATCGACCGGGAACGCCACTTCCTGCTGGCCGTTCGCCAGCATCAGGCGGCCATGGGTGTTGACGTCCTGGATAAAGCCGGGAATCGCGTCGATATCGACGGTATCCGGCAGGTTGCCCGCCAGGCCCATAATAATCGCGATGTCGGTATGGTGGCCTTTACCAGTCAGGGAAAGGGATCCGTAGACATCGACGACGACTTTGGTTACCTCGGGAAGCAGCCCGCGCTCAATAAGATCGTCCGTGAATTGTTTGCCCGCTTTCATCGGTCCAACGGTGTGGGAGCTGGAAGGGCCAATGCCGATTTTAAAAATATCGAATACGCTGATCATGATGCATCCAGTGCTGTCGGGAGGCGCGCCGCCGTTAAGCGGCGCGGGGGATATTAGCTAAACAGAGAGTAGAAAATCGCGGAGATAGCAATCAGGCCCATAATCACCACGAATACGTTGCTGACGTGGCCGCTGTATTTGCGCATCGCCGGGACTTTCTGAATCGCGTACATCGGCATCAGGAACAGAATCATGGCGATAATCGGGCCGCCCAGGGTTTCGATCATCCCAAGGATGCTTGGGTTCAGCGTCGCCACAATCCAGGTGGTGACCAGCATGAACAGGGCGGTGATTTTGTTCAGTTTGTTGATTTCGATGGACTTGCCTTTACCGCGCAGGGATTTAATCACCATGCCGTTAAAGCCTTCGCGAGCGCCAAGGTAGTGGCCGAGGAAGGATTTGGTGATGGCGATCATCGCAATGATCGGCGCCATCCAGGCGATGACCGGCGCGTTAAAGTGGTTCGCCAGATAAGACAGAATCGAGATGTTCTGATCTTTCGCCGCCGCCAGATCCGCCGGAGAGAGGCTCAGTACGCAGCTGAAGACGAAGAACATCACGGTCAGCACCATCATGATGTGCGCGCGGGCCAGAATGCTGGAACATTTTTTCTCCGCGCCCTGGCCGTACTCTTCGCGTTTCGCCACGGCGAAGGAGGAGATGATCGGCGAGTGGTTAAAGGAGAACACCATCACCGGAATCGCCAGCCACAGAGTCATCCACAGGCCGTTGCCGGTCGCGGTCGCGCTGCTCAGGGAGAGGGTCTCCAGCGCCGCGCCGTTCCACTGCGGGATCAGATAAAAGGCCAGGATCATCAGCGCGACCACGAACGGGAACACCAGTACGCTCATCGCTTTCACAATCATCTGCTCGCCGAAGCGCACGATGGTCATCATGCCGACAATCAGAATCAGGGAAAGAATGGCGCGCGGCGGCGGCGTGATGTGCAGCTGGTGCAGCATAAAGCTTTCGACGGTATTGGTGATCGCCACGCTGTAAACCAACAGAATCGGGTAGATGGCGAAGAAGTAGAGCAGGGTAATCAGCTTACCTGCGCCGACGCCGAAATGCTCTTCGACCACTTCGGTGATGTCTTCGCCCGGATTCTTACCGGACAGCACGAAACGGGTCATCCCGCGGTGGGCGAAGAAGGTCATCGGGAAGGCCAGAATCGCCATGATGATCAGCGGGATCATACCGCCGACGCCAGCGTTGATCGGCAGGAACAGGACGCCCGCGCCGATAGCCGTGCCGTACAGGCCCAGCATCCACATGGTGTCCGTCTTGCGCCAACCGCTACGGGTAGCATCCGAAACGATGGTGCTGGTTTGAGTGGTTTCCATCTGTATCTCCTGGAGGAAGCAACAAAATCTATTGAATAAAAAAGACTAAATAATATGAAATTCGTTTGTTTACGGTTTTTTAGGCATTTTCTCCGTAACAATTGGTGCGGGAAGATACATTTATATGGTGAATGCATCAGTGATCGCGATCTCAAATGCAATAATCCACTTTAAATGTAAGCAATTTTAGTCCAACAGCCTGTTTCTGGGGATCAGCCAGAGATTTGTGGCGCGGAGGCTATCATTTTCAGCATATGAGAGAATAGTGGCGGGACGTAATAACGAGGTTTTTACTGTAAAAATGCGATGTTCTCGACGTTTTTACGTTAAAAGTCGTCTTTCATGGTGATATTTATTGCTGTTTTTGGAAACGCAAACGATTGGCTTTTGTGGGAGTGGTGCTAAAAATTCATAAAAGGAATGATTTATCTGGAAAGCGTACGGGCGAATAGATAAGAGAAAAGGGGGAATGCGGCAGGGCGGGAAAAATAGCCCGGGGGCGTAAGCCGCCGCCCGGGAGAAGAACAGAAGATAACTCAGGAACAGATTTCGTAGCAGGGGATGTAGGCGGTGCCGCCCGGCAGCTTCATACGATGCTGCGCCACGAAGCCCTGCAGCAGGTCATCCATGCGGCGCATCATCGCCGGATCGCCGTGAATCTTATACGGGCCGAATTTCTCGATAGCCTGGATACCCACCTCTTTAACGTTACCGGCGACGATACCGGAGAAGGCGCGGCGGAGATCCGCTGCCAGCACTTCCACCGGCTGGTCCGGATAGAGTTTAAGGTTGGCCATATTGTCGTGGGTGGGATCGAACGGCATCTGCAGGTCCGGCGCAATACGCATCGACCAGTTGAAGCTGTAGGCGTCTCCGGTTTCGCGGCGGTTCTCTTTGACCATCGGCATCGCTTTTTTCATCTGACGGGCAACTTCCGCGGCGTCGTCGATGATAATGCGATAGTGACGACGGGCGGATTCGCCCAGCGTATGGACGATAAACTCATCCAGCACGCGGAAATAATCGGCGCTCTCTTTTGGCCCGGTGAGGATCAGCGGCAGAACTTGCGACTTGTTCGACGGGTGCATCAAAATGCCCAGCAGATAGAGCAGCTCTTCCGCCGTGCCCACGCCGCCCGGGAAGATGATGATGCCGTGGGCGATACGCACAAACGCCTCCAGACGTTTTTCGATATCCGGCATGATGATCAGTTCATTCACCAGCGGATTCGGCGGCTCGGCGGCGATAATCGACGGCTCGGTCATCCCGATAAAGCGGCTGTCTCTGTAACGCTGCTGCGCGTGGCCGACGGCGGCGCCTTTCATCGGCGCTTCCATCGCGCCCGGTCCACAGCCGGTGCAGATGTTAAGCTCGCGCAGACCCAGCTGGGTGCCGACGCGGCGGGCGTACAGATATTCGTTTTCGTTAATCGAGTGGCCGCCCCAGCAGACAATCATATTTGGCGCTTCGCCAACGTGCAGGGCGCGGGCGTTACGCAAAATGGAGAAGACCAGGTTGGTGATATGCACCGAGCTTTCAAGATCGAGATTCGGGAAGCGGACGGTGTTGTGGATCTGGCCGTAGACGAACAGGATATCGCGCAGTACGGCAAACAGGTTGGCCTGCAGGGAACGGATAATACGCCCGTCAACGAAAGCGTCTTCCGGCGGGTTGATCAGTTCCAGCTTCACGCCGCGTTCGCGACGCAGCACGTTAATATCGAAGTTTTCAAAACGAGACAGAAGCTCCTTGCTGTTATCGGTCAGGCTCCCCGAGTTGAGCACAGCAAGCGAGCAGTTGCGAAAGAGTTGATACAGGTCACTGCTGGCGGTGCGTTTAAGCATATCCACTTCCAGCTGCGACAGCATATCCATTGAACCAAGCGGGCTAACGTGTGTAATCAAGTGAACTCCTTACAGGACGATTATCGTCTTCCTGTGATTACAATAGCCCTGCTGATGGCGTTTTCACAACCTTGCGCGCGGGTTAACGCACGCAAATTGTGAAAATGTTGATTATTGACGGGCGAGGCGACCGGTGGCCGGCACAAAATCGGTGTTGCTGCGCCACGGGTTGATGTCGAGACCGCCGCGTCGCGTGTAGCGCGCGTAAACCGAAAGGGCTTCCGGCTGGCAGAAACGCTGAATATCGTTGAAGATGCGCTCTACGCACTGCTCGTGGAATTCGTTGTGATGGCGGAATGACACCAGATAGCGCAGCAGCTTTTCGCGATCGATTTTCGCCCCGCGATACTGAATCTGCACCGAGCCCCAGTCTGGCTGGTGGGTAATCAGGCAGTTGGACTTCAGCAGATGGCTGACCAGGGTCTCTTCGACCACTTTGCCGCAAGCGGCGTCCTGCAGGTAATCGGCGCTGAACTGGTAGTTATCGATTTCAATATCCTGGTCGTCGATGCAGGTGCCGTGCAGATGGGCCACCGGCTGGCCTTCGAGCTCATCGAGGCGATACAGCGACACCTTCACTTCTCCTTGCGCACAGGCGCTGAGATCGCGCGCCAGCGTCGCCTCGACCGCCTGCCAGTCAGCAAAGCGCGTCTGGTTAAAGCTGTTGAGATAGAGCTTAAAGCTTTTTGATTCCACCAGGTTAACGGTGGTGTCGCTGAGCTCGACGTGGCCCACGGCCACCTGCGGCAGACCTTTGGCGTTCAGCCAGGAGAGCTCGTACAGCGTCCAGATATCGGCGCCGTGAAACGGCAGGTTATCGGCGTGCAGATCCAGCGGGTCGCGGTTCAGGCTGCGCGGGACGCCCTGAAGCAGGCTGGCATCGTAGGTATCGCGGTAATCGGTTGATTTTCCGAGCGTCAGGCCGGCCAGCGCCTGATGATTATCGTAAGAAGACATGTTTCACCATAGTTAAAGCGGTTACACTATATGCCAAGTGTATCCTGTCTAACGTGAAGAGAGAAACCGGTGGATCAGCAAACCGCAGAAGCGCTACAAGCATTTACCCAACGTTACTGTGAGGCGTGGCAGCAGCAGCGTTCCAGCCTGCCGCGCAGCGAAGAGCTTTACGGCATCCCGTCGCCGTGCGTCAACGGCACGGATGATGACGGCGTTTTCTGGCAGCCGCAGCCGTTTTCATTAGAACAAAATATTCACGCGGTTGAACGGGCGCTGGAGATTGTGGTACAACAACCGCTTCATGCTTATTATACCACTCAGTTTGCCGGTGATATGCAGGCGCGTTTCGCCGATGAAACCATGACGCTGCTGCAAACCTGGAGCCCGGACGATTTCCAGCGGGTGCAGGAAAATCTGATCGGTCATCTGCTGGTGCAAAAGCGTTTGAAGCTGTCGCCGACCCTGTTTATCGCCACGCTGGACAGCGAACTGGATGTCATTTCGGTGTGTAATATGAGTGGTGAAGTGATCAAAGAGACCCTTGGCACCCGCAAACGCACGACCCTTTCCCCCTCGCTTGCGAGTTTCCTCAATTCCCTTAAGCCTGTTCTGTAATCCAGACTACCCAAACTTTTGTGAGAGATCTCTTACAAGACCTGTAAGAGATCGTCATCATTTAAGCCGATCCTTCAGGGACCGTATTTTAAGAAATATATTATTTTTCAATTGGTTAATTATTTTCTCATTAATCATACTGACGATTAATCTTAAGATATTGTCTTAACAAGGGTTGTAAGACGGGGCGGAATCAGGGATTCTATGTACATCGACAGGGAGTTGATAAACGAAGTGAACATCAGGATGGTGACGCTTCTACAGGACCCGCCAGGATGGCGTTGCAAGGACAGGCTTCAGGATGAAGCACAGGATAACGCAGGATTGCGTAAAAGGACACCTCCAGGAAGGAGAACGAGAGCCGAGCAGGATGTTCGGTGGATCAGGAAGATCAGGATAGACTTAAGGATGAGTTATTTCGCATCGGGGTGGTGTGAAAGCAGGATGCAACTGTTTATGGATGAACATGGTCAGGAGACCTCAGGAAAAGTTTTCAAGGACGAGCAGGGAGCACCAATGTAGCTGGATTGCTGCAAAACGAACCGGGAGCACTGTTTTATACAGTGCTCCCTTTTTTTATTTCTCGTCTGAATTTGCTATTCTGCGCCGGTTTTCAACTCACCGAGGTTTCCCATGACTCTTGATCATCGCGTGCGCGAGCGCCTGCTCGCCATTGAAGCGCTGCTGCGCGAAACGGAACACTGGCAGGATAGCGCCCCCGATAGTCGCGCGTTTGCCAGCGAACAGCCGTTTTGCCTCGACACCATGGAGCCGCTTGAATGGCTGCAGTGGGTATTGATTCCGCGTATGCGCCAGCTGCTGGAAAGCGGAATGCCGCTGCCGCAGAACTTCGCCGTTGCCCCCTATTATGAGATGGCCCTCGATAACGCTCATCCCGTACGCGAAAGGGTGCTGGCCGAACTGCTCCTGCTGGATGCGCTGTTTGCCGGCGGCGAAGCCTGATGCTGGAGATTTTATATCAGGACCAGTGGCTGGTCGCGGTAAACAAACCTTCGGGCTGGCTGGTGCACCGTAGCTGGCTGGATCGTGATGAAAAGGTCGTGGTGATGCAGACCGTGCGCGATCAGATAGGCCAGCACGTGTTCACCGCTCACCGCCTCGACAGGCCGACGTCCGGCGTGCTGCTGATGGGGCTATCGAGCGAAGCGGGAAGATTGCTGTCGCAGCAGTTCGAGCAGCATCAAATGCAGAAACGCTACCATGCGATCGCTCGCGGTTGGTTGAACGACGAAGCGGTGCTTGATTACCCGCTGGTTGAGGAGCTGGATAAAATCGCCGATAAGTTCGCTCGCGAAAATAAAGACCCGCAGCCGGCGGTCACCCATTACCGCGGCCTGGCGACGGTAGAGATGGCGGTGGCGACCGGACGTTACCCCACGACCCGCTATAGCCTGGTGGAACTGGAACCGAAAACCGGACGTAAACATCAGCTGCGACGCCATCTTGCCCATCTTCGCCATCCGATTATCGGTGATAGCAAACATGGCGATTTGCGGCAGAATCGCAGCGCGGCAGAGCATTTTGGCTGCGATCGGCTGATGCTGCACGCCAGCCAGCTCTCGTTAACGCATCCGTTTACCGGCGAACCGCTGGTCATTCGCGCCGGTCTTGACGACGTCTGGATGCGCGCGCTGTCGCAGTTTGGCTGGCGCGGCCTTCTCCCGCTAAATGAAAGGGTTGAGTTTGCCGACGACTGCGGTCAGGATGAAGAGATACAGGTCAATTCAGGGAGCTAGTCATGGCGGAAGTCGGAATTTTTGTCGGTACGATGTATGGAAATTCGCTCCTGGTCGCCGAAGAGGCGCAGGCTATTTTGAGCGGGCTGGGTCATCGGGCGAAAGTCTTTGAAGATCCTGAAGTCAAAGACTGGGAGTCCTATACCGGGAAATATGCGCTGGTGGTGACTTCGACCACCGGGCAGGGCGATTTACCGGACAGCATTGTGCCCTTGTACGAAGGCATCAAAGATATGTATCAGCCGCATTTACGCTATGGCATTATCGCCCTGGGTGATAGCACCTACGCCAACTTCTGCGGCGGCGGTTTGAAGTTTGATGCGTTATTGCAGGAGCAGGGCGGCACGCGCGTGGGCGATATGCTGATGATTGACGCCAGCGAAGATCCGGAACCTGAAAGCGTCTCTAACCCATGGGTAACGCAGTGGGCGACGCTGCTTGATTAAAAAGTTTCGCCCTCTCCCTACAATAGAGGGCGCCCCTTTTTTACTGATGTTCAATGCCAGTGCCAGATTAACGGTCAAAAAGATCGTACCAATTCTCCGTGCGCCTGGCTTCGGGCATTTGCCTTAAAACCTGTGTCATGCCAGGGTCTTTACCGGGCTATTTCACGGGGTCAAGAGAGTTGATTCACACTCCTGTCTTTTGTACCGCCCTCTCCACCTCTCAACGGGCGCGGTTTTTCATTTCCGTGAACCATCCCCCATCTCGTTAGGCATACGCCATAAATCAGATTTACTCAGCCGGTGAAAGCTGTGTATTTGCACGGTGAGCCCGTCAGCCCCTCTTTTTATACTTTCCCTGCCAGTTCCCAATGCAGTGCCAGATATAACGAAAACAATGAAAAACACTAACACGTCATTCTGAGTACCCTACAGGTTGTGCTGTTCAGAATGAACGTAGCTAACGCTATGATTCAGGAGTGCAACAATGAGTTCATTAAGTCAGGCGGCGAGCGGCGCTGAAAAGCGCACCAATGCTCGCTACTGGATAGTGGTGATGCTGTTTATCGTCACATCCTTCAACTACGGCGACCGCGCCACCTTATCCATTGCCGGATCGGAGATGGCCAAAGATATTGGTCTTGACGCCGTCGGCATGGGTTATGTTTTCTCCGCGTTCTCATGGGCCTACGTTATCGGCCAGATCCCAGGCGGCTGGCTGCTTGACCGCTTCGGTTCAAAACGCGTCTACTTCTGGTCCATTTTTATCTGGTCCATGTTTACCCTCCTGCAGGGCTTCGTCGATATCTTTAGCGGCTTCGGCATTATCGTCGCGCTGTTTACCCTGCGTTTCCTTGTCGGCCTGGCCGAAGCGCCATCTTTCCCCGGAAATAGCCGTATCGTCGCGGCCTGGTTCCCGGCCCAGGAGAGGGGCACGGCGGTGGCTATCTTTAACTCCGCGCAATACTTTGCCACGGTTATTTTTGCGCCGATCATGGGTTGGCTGACCCATGAGGTGGGCTGGTCGCACGTGTTCTTCTTTATGGGCGGCCTCGGGATTATCATCAGTTTTGTCTGGCTGAAGGTGATTCATGAACCGAACCAGCATCCGGGCGTGAACCAAAAAGAGCTGGATTACATCGCCGCAGGCGGCGCGCTGATCAACATGGATCAGGCGGCGGCCAAAGCCAAAGTGCCGTTTAGCGTAAAATGGGGGCAAATCAAGCAGCTGTTGGGTTCCCGCATGATGATTGGCGTCTATATCGGCCAATACTGCATCAACGCTTTAACCTATTTCTTTATCACCTGGTTCCCGGTTTATCTGGTGCAGGCGCGCGGGATGTCGATTCTGAAAGCCGGTTTTGTCGCGTCGGTGCCGGCGATCTGCGGCTTCGCGGGCGGGGTGCTCGGCGGGATTATTTCCGACTGGCTGATGCGGCGTACCGGCTCGCTGAACATCGCGCGTAAGACGCCGATCGTGATGGGGATGCTGCTGTCGATGGTGATGGTGTTCTGTAACTACGTTAACGTGGAGTGGATGATCATCGGCTTTATGGCGCTGGCCTTCTTCGGTAAAGGCATTGGCGCGCTGGGCTGGGCGGTGATGGCGGATACGGCGCCGAAAGAGATCAGCGGCCTGAGCGGCGGACTGTTCAATATGTTCGGCAATATCTCCGGCATCGTGACGCCAATTGCCATCGGCTACATCGTCGGCACCACCGGTTCGTTTAACGGCGCGCTGATTTATGTGGGGGTCCATGCGCTGGTGGCGGTGCTGAGCTATCTGGTGCTGGTGGGCGATATTAAGCGTATCGAACTGAAACCTGTGGCAGGACAATCATCATGACGACGCAATCGAGCCCCGTAATCACGGACATGAAGGTTATCCCGGTGGCCGGGCAGGACAGTATGCTGCTCAATATCGGCGGCGCCCATAACGCGTATTTCACCCGTAATATCGTGGTGCTGACCGACAGCGCCGGCAATACCGGCGTCGGCGAAGCGCCCGGCGGCGAGGTGATTTATCAGACGCTGGTGGATGCTATCCCGATGGTTTTGGGCCAGGAAATCGCCCGCCTGAACAAAGTGGTTCAGCAGGTGCATAAAGGCAATCAGGCTGCGGATTTTGACACCTTTGGCAAAGGCGCCTGGACGTTCGAACTGCGGGTGAACGCGGTGGCGGCGCTGGAAGCAGCGCTGCTGGATCTGCTGGGCAAAGCGCTCAACGTGCCGGTTTGCGAACTGCTCGGGCCGGACAAGCAGCGCGATGCGGTGACCGTGTTGGGCTATCTGTTCTACGTAGGCGATCGTACGAAGACCGATCTGCCCTATCTGGAAAGCACGCCGGGCAGCCACGCGTGGTATCGCCTGCGTCATCAGCAAGCGCTGAACAGCGAGGCGGTGGTGCGCCTGGCGGAAGCCGCGCAGGATCGCTACGGCTTTAAAGATTTTAAACTGAAAGGCGGCGTGCTGCCCGGCGAGCAGGAGATCGAAACCGCCCGCGCGCTGAAGAAGCGTTTCCCGGATGCGCGTATTACGGTCGACCCTAATGGCGCCTGGCTATTGGACGAAGCCATCGCCCTGTGTAAAGGGCTGAACGATGTGCTGACTTACGCCGAAGACCCCTGCGGCGCCGAGCAGGGCTTTTCCGGCCGCGAAGTGATGGCGGAGTTTCGCCGCGCCACCGGTTTGCCGGTGGCAACTAACATGATCGCCACCAACTGGCGTGAAATGGGCCATGCGGTGATGCTGAACGCCGTGGATATTCCGCTGGCCGATCCGCACTTCTGGACCCTTTCCGGCGCGGTGCGCGTGGCGCAGCTGTGCGATGACTGGGGCCTGACCTGGGGCTGCCACTCCAATAACCACTTTGATATTTCACTGGCCATGTTTACCCACGTCGGCGCGGCGGCGCCGGGTAACCCCACGGCCATCGATACCCACTGGATTTGGCAGGAGGGAGATTGCCGCCTGACCAAAAATCCGCTGGAGATTAAGCACGGAAAAATCGCGGTTCCGGACGCGCCAGGACTTGGCGTTGAGCTGGACTGGGAGCAGGTACAGAAGGCGCATGAGGCCTATAAAAGGCTGCCCGGCGGCGCGCGTAATGACGCAGGCCCGATGCAGTACCTGATCCCTGGATGGACTTTTGACCGTAAACGCCCCGTTTTCGGCCGTCACTGATTTGAATAAGGACTTAACTATGAGCGCACAATTTTCGACCCCCGTTGTTTCTTCTATGCAGGTCATTCCGGTCGCGGGCCACGACAGCATGCTGATGAACCTGAGCGGCGCGCACGCCCCGTTCTTCACGCGTAATATCGTGGTGATTAAAGATAATTCCGGCCATACCGGCGTCGGCGAAATCCCCGGCGGAGAGAAAATCCGCAAGACTCTCGAAGATGCGATCCCGCTGGTAGTCGGTAAGACGCTGGGTGAGTACAAAAACGTGCTGACCGCCGTGCGCAATACTTTCGCCGACCGCGACGCCGGTGGGCGCGGTTTGCAGACCTTCGATCTGCGTACCACAATTCACGTAGTGACCGGGATCGAAGCGGCGATGCTGGATCTGCTGGGCCAGCATCTGGGCGTGAACGTGGCGTCTCTTCTGGGCGATGGTCAGCAGCGCAGCGAAGTGGAAATGCTCGGCTATCTGTTCTTCGTCGGCAACCGTAAAGCCACGCCGCTGCCGTATCAGAGCCAGCCGGATGACAAATGCGACTGGTATCGCCTGCGTCATGATGAAGCGATGACCCCGGATGCGGTGGTGCGCCTGGCGGAAGCGGCGTATGAGAAATATGGCTTTAACGACTTTAAACTGAAAGGCGGTGTGCTGGCCGGGGAAGAGGAGGCGGAATCTATCGTCGCGCTGGCGAAGCGCTTCCCGCAGGCGCGCGTAACTCTGGATCCGAACGGCGCGTGGTCGCTGAATGAAGCGATCAAGATTGGTAAATATCTGAAGGGATCGCTGGCCTATGCGGAAGATCCGTGCGGGGCTGAGCAGGGCTTCTCCGGTCGTGAAGTGATGGCGGAGTTCCGCCGCGCCACCGGTCTGCCGACGGCGACCAATATGATCGCGACCGACTGGCGTCAGATGGGCCATACGCTGTCGCTGCAGTCGGTGGATATTCCGCTGGCGGATCCGCACTTCTGGACCATGCAGGGTTCCGTCCGCGTGGCGCAGATGTGCCATGAGTTTGGCCTGACCTGGGGCTCGCACTCTAACAACCACTTTGATATCTCGCTGGCGATGTTCACCCATGTTGCAGCGGCGGCGCCGGGGAAAATTACCGCCATCGATACTCACTGGATCTGGCAGGAAGGCAATCAGCGTCTGACCAAAGAGCCGTTTGAAATTAAAGGCGGGATGGTACAGGTACCGGCAAAACCGGGTCTGGGCGTAGAGCTTGATATGGATCAGGTGATGAAAGCCCATGAACTGTATCAGAAACATGGCCTGGGCGCGCGCGATGATGCTATGGGCATGCAGTATTTAATCCCGAACTGGACGTTTGATAACAAGCGTCCCTGCATGGTGCGCTAAGGAAATATCGGTCCCTTCGGGGGCCGATTGACCGCACGGCATCGGGTCATCGTTCATTTTAAGGACAGCTTATGAAGATAGTGATCGCACCGGATTCATACAAGGAGAGCCTGAGTGCGCTGGATGTTGCTACCGCGATAGAGCAAGGTTTTCGAGAAATTTACGCCGATGCGGAATATGTCAAACTGCCGGTCGCCGACGGCGGCGAAGGGACCGTCGAAGCCATGGTCGCCGCAACGCAGGGATGCCGGATAGCGGTCACCGTCACCGGTCCGCTCGGCGAGCCGGTGGACGCTTTTTACGGCCTGTCGGGCGATAAACAGTGCGCGTTTATCGAAATGGCGGCGGCAAGCGGCCTGGAGAGCGTGCCGCCGGCGCGGCGCAATCCTTTGCTGACCACTTCGTGGGGGACCGGCGAGCTGATTCGCCACGCGCTGGATGCGGGCGTGACGCAAATTATTATCGGCATCGGCGGCAGCGCGACGAACGACGGCGGGGCCGGAATGGTACAGGCGCTAGGGGCGAAGCTGCTGACTAAAGATAACCAGCAGATTGCCGCTGGCGGACGCGCGCTGGAGAACCTCGCGCGCATCGACGTTAGCGAACTGGATAAGCGCCTGGCCGGCTGTCGTATCGACGTCGCTTGCGATGTCACCAATCCGCTGACGGGGCCCGAGGGCGCGACGGCGGTATTTGGGCCGCAGAAAGGGGCGACGGCGGAGATGATCCCCTGTCTGGATAGCGCGCTGGCCCATTTTGCCGAGATTATCCATCGCGATTTAGAACTGGATGTGCTGCATCTTGAAGGCGGCGGCGCGGCGGGAGGAATGGGCGCGGGCCTGTACGCCTTCTGCGGCGCAAAGCTGCGGCCGGGCATTGAGATCGTGACCGACGCTCTGCACCTTGCCGATATCGTGGCGGATGCGGATCTGGTGATTACCGGCGAAGGGCGTATCGATAGCCAGACGGTGCACGGCAAGGTGCCGGTTGGCGTGGCGAGGGTGGCAAAACGCTATAATCTGCCGGTCATCGGCATTGCCGGAAGCCTGACGTCTGACGTCGGCGTCGTGCATCAGCACGGCCTGGATGCGGTATTTAGCGTGATTTATTCAATCTGTACGCTGGATGAGGCGCTGGAAAATGCCGCCGAAAACGTGCGTATGACGGCGAGAAACGTTGCCGCCGTGCTGAAAATAGGGCGGCTATTATAGGTTATCCCCCGGTCGCGAAGCGCGGACCGGGGCATGCGTTTTAAATTCCCAGTAGCTTACAGGCTTCCCGCGCGACGTTGTCCATTTCATCCAGCAGCTCCAGAAACTCCGGTTCCAGCTCCTCGGCGGCGGTGCCCGCGCGCAGCTGACTCTCAATGGTGTGACACAGTTTCTTCAGACGCGGCACGCCGCTATAGCTACAGCTGCCGTGCAGCTTATGCACTAAATCCAGCACCCCTTCCGGCTGCTCTCCCACCAGCTGTTCTTCCACCTTGTTACGTACTTCAGGCATAAAGGCGAGCAGCATTTGCAGCATTTCCCGCGCCAGGTCCGGTTTCATCGCCGCCTGACGCAGCGCCAGCTGCCAGTCGAGGGTGACATTATGATTGATGGGCGGCTCCGCAGGCTCCGCGGCGGCCTGCGGGAGCGCCGCCTTTCCCGGCTGATAGCGCAGCAGCAGACTGTGGAGCTTATCTTCCTCAATGGGTTTCGCCAGATAGTCGTTCATTCCCGCTTTGAGTAATTTCTCACGCTGCCCCTCGAGGGCGTGGGCCGTCACGGCGATCACCGGCGTTTGCTGCTGATGGGGGAGCTGGTGAATCAGTTCGCAGGCGCGGATACCGTCCATTTCCGGCATTTGAATATCCATCAGAATCAGATCCTGCTGCGTTTCTCTGGCTCGTTCGACGGCTTGCTGACCGCTGTCGCAGAGGATGACATGCTGGACTAAGTCCTCCAGCAGCGCGCCGATGAGCTTGAGATTCGCCGGATTGTCATCAACGGCCATGACCGTCATCGGTAGCTTCTTACTATCGGCATGCGGCGGCAGAATCGTCGGCTGCGCATGGCAGGAGGCCGTCAGCGCCGGCAGTAAGCGCGTTGAGGTTAATGGCTTAAGCAAACAGGCGGCGATGCCGTCCTGGCGCAACGTTTCGGCGCTGACCTGAGCGTGGCACGGTAGGGCCAGCACCAGGTGATCGGCAAGCTTGCTGGCCCTTGCCAGCTTATCGCGATGCTGGCTCAGGTCGCGTATGGATACCGGAATCCCTGCCAGCAGGATATCGTAGTGGGCATCCGGTAGGGCCGTCATCGTCGGACTATAGACCACCTCCAGCGGCGTTGTCGCCAGTAGCTCCATCGTGCTCTGCGCCGCCGCCGCGTTGGCTTCAATATAGGCCAGCTTTTTGCCCGCCAGGCACTGCGTTGGCACGCTATCGGGAACCGCGTTGGGGTTGAGGTCGAGGCTGATATGGAACCAGAACGTCGAGCCGCGGTTAGGCTGGCTATGGAAGGAGATATCGCCGCCCATCTCCTTCACCAGGCGCTGGGTGATGACCAGCCCGAGGCCGGTTCCGCCGTGGCGACGGGAGATGCTGGCGTCGGCCTGGCGGAACGCCTGGAACAAACGCGACTGATCGCGTTCCGGAATGCCGATACCGGTATCGTGGATCTGGACTTCGATTTGGACGCGTGAGTTGCTGATGGCGCGCTGTTCCACCAGCACGTCAATATTGCCGTGTTCGGTGAACTTGATGGCGTTGCCCATCAGGTTGGTAATAATTTGCTGCAGGCGCAGCGGGTCGCCAATGACGTTATCCGGCACATCATTTTTGATATTCAGCGTCAGCTCCAGCCCTTTGTCGTGCGCCGAGTGCGCCAGCAGCGTAACCACCTCGTCCAGCGAGGTGCGCAGCAGGAACGGGATGCTCTCCAGAATGAGCTTACCGGCTTCAAGCTTAGAGAAGTCCAGAACATCGTTAATAATGGCCAGCAGATTGTTAGCGGAACGCTCGATGGTGGTCAGATGATCGCGCTGGGTGGTATTTAAATCGGTTTTCAGCGTCAGGCGCGTAAAGCCAATGACGCCGTTGAGCGGCGTGCGCAGCTCGTGTGACATATTGGCGAGGAATTCGGATTTGATACGCGCCGCTTCCTGCGCGCGTTTTTTCGCCAGGTCCAGTTCGACGTTCTGGATTTCCATCTGCTCAAGCGTTTCCCGCAGGTCGGAAGTGGCCTGATCGACATTGTGTTGCATCTCTTCGTGGTAGGCCGCCAGCGACATCGCCATGGAGTTGATGCCGTTTTTCAGCATATCCAACTCGCCGAGCATAAAGCCTTCAACGCGGCTATCAAGCTGGCCGCGGCGGATGCGGTCAACGGTATTCACCATGTTGCGGATCGGCCCGGTCACGTCGCGCATGAGTCGCCAGCCGAAGATCAGCGCAATACCGATACAGAACAGCATCATCACGCTGGAGATAAAGATTTCTTTGTACTGCTGCAGCCGCACCGATTTGAGATCCAGCTCCAGCGCCACGTAGCCGAGCATATTGCCCGGCATCTTGGCATCGCTTCCCGGTGATTCATCCGGTGAATAGCTTTCCGAGATGATGGGGGTACGCAAAATCATCAAATCGCCGTGACGAATCACGCTTAAACGGCGGGGAAAGGGGACCCCTTTTGGCAGCTGCAATTCGCCGGGATCGAGCTGAAAATTAGAGGTGACAAACAGCCTGTTGTGCGAGTCGTAGATGGAAATGGCGCGCACAATATCGGAGTGGCGGCGATGAAGTACGCTGATAAGCTGCCCGATTGACTCGCGGTTTTGCAAATTCATGCCATATTCACTGGAGACCGCCAGCGGTTCGATAATACTGGCTCCGGCATCCTCCAGCTGGCGCTGTAGGTCGTTATAGCGGTGTGCGACGAAGAAAATACTGAGCAGCAGACCGATCAGGACGGTGGGCGCCAGAATAAGAATCATCATGCGGGCACGAAGGCTGTAGTTGGTCATGCGGTTCCATTATGGGAGAATATATACATCATCCTTACAGGCTGCTGAGGCATTGGTTACGCTGGCTCACCCTGAAAGAACTCGTGTATAGAGTCAGTATATTTAATTGAGACAAATCTCTACGATGGCGCAATTCTACTCTGCAAAACGGCGTGTGACGACGCGCCAGATCATAACCGTTACAGTAAATGACCTTGATCCCTTTGGACAGGGCGTTGCGCATCACCAGGGTAAGGCGCTGTTTGTTAGCGGTTTATTACCGCAAGAGCAGGCCGAAGTGGTCCTGGTCGAGGATAAAAAACAGTATGCCCGCGCGCAGGTTAAACGTCGTCTTAGCGACAGCCCGCAGCGGCAGGCGCCGCGCTGTCCGCATTTTGGTATCTGCGGCGGATGTCAGCAGCAGCACGCCAGCGTTGAGCTGCAGCAGCAGAGCAAACGCGCCGCCCTCGCGCGGTTAATGAAGCGCGATGTTGATGACATTATAGCCGCTTCGCCGTGGGGCTATCGTCGCCGGGCGCGTCTGAGCTTGAATTATCAGCCAAAGACCCAACAATTACAGATAGGCTTCCGGAAGGCCAACTCCAGCGAAATTGTTGATGTGGTGCAGTGCCCCGTTTTGGTGCCCGCTTTTGGTGCGCTACTGCCCGCGGTACGAGAATGTCTCAGCGGATTGCAATCGCTGCGTCAGCTTGGCCACGTGGAGCTGGTGCAGGCGGACAACGGCCCGCTGATGGTTTTACGCCATACCGCGGCCCTTCCGGCAGCAGATAAAGAAAAGCTGGAACGTTTTTCGCAATCTCACGGTCTTTCCCTGTATCTCGCCCCGCAAAGCGAGATACTGGAACATATTCGCGGGGAAGCGCCCTGGTATACGTCCGACGGTCTACGCTTAGTGTTCAGTCCGCGCGACTTTATTCAGGTCAACGACGGCGTAAACCAGCTCATGGTGCGTACGGCGCTGGAATGGCTGGATATCCAGCCTCAGGATCGCGTGCTGGATCTCTTTTGCGGCATGGGCAATTTTACCCTGCCGCTGGCAAAACGCGCGGCGCAGGTGGTTGGCGTGGAAGGGGTTCCCGCGCTGGTCGTGAAGGCGAGAGAGAACGCGGCATTAAACGCGTTACACAATGTGACTTTCTTTCATGAAAACCTGGAAGAGGACGTTACCCGCCAGGCGTGGGCGAAGCACGGTTTTGATAAAGTCCTGCTCGATCCGGCGCGCGCCGGCGCGGCGGGCGTGATGTTACATATTATAAAATTAGCGCCGCGTCGGGTGGTGTATGTTTCTTGTAACCCGGCGACGCTGGCGCGCGATAGCGACGTTTTATTGCAGGCGGGATATACCATTCAACGCCTGGCGATGCTGGATATGTTCCCGCATACCGGACATCTGGAATCAATGGTGTTGTTTGAGCACAACAATTATTCAAATCGCATTGAAGCGGCATCCTCAGGAGCAGGTGACTGAGATAAAAGACGAAAGCCAACGTTGACGCGGTTTGAAGGATGAAGTGTAAAAGTTGAGGCTTGCCGACTTCGGCAGGCGGTCCCTTAAGGAGAGGACAATGGTTGCGGTAAGAAGTGCACATTTAAATAAAGCTGGTGAATTTGACCCGAAGAAATGGATCGCGAGTCTGGGAATTTCCAGCCAGCAGTCGTGTGAACGCTTAGCCGAAACCTGGGATTATTGTCGAGAGAAAACGCAGGGGCACCCGCAGGCCGACCTCCTGCTGTGGCGCGGCGTGGAGATGGTGGAAATTCTCTCCATGCTCAGCATGGATATCGACACGCTGCGGGCGGCGATGCTGTTCCCTCTGGCGGACGGCAACGTCGTCAGCGAAGAAATTATGCAGGAGAGCGTCGGCAAATCCGTCGTTACCCTGATCCACGGCGTGCGGGACATGGCCGCGATACGCCAGCTTAAAGCCACCCATACCGATTCGGTCTCCTCTGAACAGGTGGATAACATCCGCCGCATGCTGCTGGCGATGGTTGATGATTTCCGCTGCGTGGTGATTAAGATCGCCGAGCGTATTGCCCATCTGCGCGAGGTGAAAGATGCGCCGGAAGATGAGCGCGTGCTGGCGGCGAAAGAGTGTACCAATATCTACGCGCCGCTGGCCAACCGCCTGGGGATCGGCCAGCTCAAGTGGGAGCTTGAGGATTACTGCTTCCGCTATCTGCACCCGGCGGAATATAAGCGGATTGCTAAATTACTGCACGAGCGGCGCATCGATCGTGAGCATTACATTGACGAATTCGTCGGGCATTTACGCACGGAGATGAAAACCGAGGGCGTCAAAGCCGAGGTCTACGGGCGTCCCAAGCATATCTACAGCATCTGGCGCAAAATGCAGAAAAAACATCTTGCCTTCGACGAGCTGTTTGACGTGCGGGCGGTGCGTATCGTCGCCGAGCGCCTGCAGGATTGCTACGCCGCGCTGGGGATAGTGCATACTCACTACCGCCACCTGCCGGACGAGTTTGATGATTACGTCGCCAATCCCAAGCCTAATGGCTATCAGTCAATCCATACCGTCGTGCTGGGCCCCGGTGGCAAAACGATTGAAATTCAGATCCGTACTCGCCAGATGCATGAAGATGCCGAACTGGGCGTGGCCGCGCACTGGAAGTACAAAGAGGGCGCCAGCGCAGCGGCCAGCGGCGGGCGCGGCTATGAAGATCGCATTGCGTGGCTGCGTAAACTGATTGCCTGGCAGGAAGAGATGGCTGATTCCGGCGAGATGCTGGATGAGGTGCGTAGCCAGGTCTTTGACGATCGGGTTTACGTTTTTACGCCGAAGGGCGACGTGGTGGACTTACCTTCCGGTTCGACGCCGCTCGATTTTGCCTATCATATTCACAGCGATGTCGGCCACCGCTGCATTGGGGCGAAAATCAGCGGGCGTATTGTGCCGTTTACCTATCAGCTGCAGATGGGCGACCAGATTGAAATCATCACCCAGAAGCAGCCCAACCCAAGCCGCGACTGGCTGAACCCGAACCTCGGCTACGTTACCACCAGCCGCGGGCGTTCCAAAATACACGCCTGGTTCCGCAAGCAGGACCGCGACAAGAATATTCTTGCCGGGCGGCAGATCCTTGACGACGAGCTTGAACACCTTGGCATTAGCCTGAAGGACGCGGAAAAGCATCTGCTGCCGCGCTACAACTTCAACGAGCAGGACGAACTGCTGGCGGCGATTGGCGGCGGCGATATTCGCCTCAACCAGATGGTCAACTTCCTGCAGGCGCAGTTTAATAAGCCCAGCGCGGCGGAGCAGGATGCGGCGGCGTTAAAGCAGCTGCAGCAGAAAACCCATGCTCCGCAGAATCGCAGCAAAGACAATGGTCGCGTGGTGGTCGAAGGGGTCGGCAACCTGATGCATCACATTGCGCGCTGCTGCCAGCCGATTCCCGGCGATGAAATTGTGGGCTTTATCACCCAGGGCCGCGGGATCTCGGTGCACCGCGCGGATTGCGATCAGCTCGCGGAACTGCAGTCTCACGCCCCGGAGCGCATCGTTGACGCGGTGTGGGGAGAGAGCTACTCGGCGGGCTACTCGCTGGTGGTACGCGTGCAGGCCAACGATCGCAGCGGCCTGCTGCGCGATATCACCACCATTCTCGCCAATGAGAAAGTTAACGTGCTGGGCGTGGCCAGCCGCAGCGATACCAAACAGCAGTTGGCGACGATCGATATGACCATCGAGATCTACAACCTGCAGGTGCTGGGCCGCGTGCTGGGTAAACTGAATCAGGTACCGGATGTCATCGACGCCCGTCGCCTGCACGGCGGTTAACTTCACTTTCTTTATGTCGGCCGGGGTCGCCCCGGCCTGATTCTTTAATGGAAACGACAATGAGCCAAATCGACCGCCTGCTCGGCATTATGCAGCGTCTGCGCGATCCGGAAAACGGCTGTCCGTGGGACAAAGAGCAGACTTTTGCCACCATCGCCCCGTATACCCTCGAAGAAACCTATGAAGTGCTCGACGCGATTGCCCGCGAAGATTTTGACGATCTGCGCGGTGAATTAGGCGACCTGCTGTTCCAGGTCGTCTTCTACGCTCAGATGGCGCAGGAAGAGGGGCGCTTTGATTTTAACGATATCTGCGCCGCGATCGGCGACAAGCTGGAGCGCCGCCATCCGCATATTTTCGGCGATGCCTCCGCCGGGAACAGCAGCGAAGTGCTGGCCCGCTGGGAGCAGATCAAAAGCGCAGAGCGAGCGGAAAAGTCCCAGCACTCAGCGCTGGACGATATTCCGCATAGTCTGCCGGCGCTGATGCGCGCGCATAAAATCCAGAAACGCTGCTCGGCGGTCGGCTTTGACTGGACTTCTCTGGGGCCGGTGCTGGACAAAGTGCACGAAGAAATAGACGAAGTCATGCACGAAGCGCAGCAGGCGGTGGTGGATGAAGCTAAACTGGAGGAGGAAGTGGGCGATCTGCTGTTTGCGACGGTCAATTTATCCCGCCATTTAGGGGTAAAAGCTGAAGTTGCCCTGCAAAAAGCCAACCTGAAGTTTGAGCGCAGATTCCGCGAAGTAGAGCGGATTGTCGCCGCGCGGGGCCTGGAAATGACCGGCGTTGACCTCGATACCATGGAGCTGGTGTGGCAGGAAGTAAAACGCCAGGAAACTGATCTCTAAAGAGTTTTCGTGATCAAGCGCTATTTGTGTGATTTTTTAAATAACAAGCGCTTGATTTACGTCAAAAACATTTCGCCAAAAGCGGCTATTTTCTCACTCCCTGCGTTTGTGTGGGCCTGATGAAAAGGAGGGATAATGAAAGTTTGTGGCGTCAGTCATGATCGGGTATACTGCTTTCCCGTCCTGGTTATTCCATCGTCTTTTAAACCTAACTTCTCAGGTTCAGCATGACAACGAACTATATTTTTGTGACCGGCGGGGTCGTATCCTCTCTGGGTAAAGGCATTGCCGCAGCTTCCCTCGCAGCCATTCTCGAAGCCCGCGGGCTTAACGTGACCATGATGAAACTGGATCCGTACATCAACGTCGATCCGGGCACCATGAGCCCAATCCAACACGGGGAAGTGTTCGTTACTGAAGACGGCGCTGAAACCGATCTGGACCTGGGTCACTATGAGCGTTTCATTCGCACCAAGATGACCCGTCGCAACAACTTCACCACGGGCCGTATTTACTCTGATGTCCTGCGCAAAGAGCGTCGCGGCGACTATCTGGGGGCCACCGTTCAGGTTATTCCGCACATCACCAACGCGATCAAAGAGCGCGTGCTGGCGGGCGGCGAAGGCCATGATGTGGTGCTGGTAGAAATCGGCGGCACCGTTGGCGATATCGAGTCGCTGCCGTTCCTTGAAGCGATTCGCCAGCTGGCGGTGGATATCGGTCGTGAAAACGCGCTGTTTATGCACCTGACCCTGGTGCCATACATGGCCGCCGCGGGTGAAGTCAAAACCAAGCCGACCCAGCACTCCGTTAAAGAACTGCTTTCCATCGGTATTCAGCCTGACATCCTGGTCTGCCGCTCCGATCGCGCCATTCCGGCGAACGAACGTGCCAAAATTGCATTGTTCTGCAATGTGCCAGAAAAAGCCGTTATTTCGATGAAAGATGTCGATTCCATTTATAAAATTCCGGGCCTGTTGAAATCGCAGGGGCTGGACGATTATATTTGTAAACGATTCAGCTTAAACTGTCCGGAAGCGAACCTGGCCGAATGGGAACAGGTTATCTATGAAGAAGCGAACCCGGCAGGCGAAGTCACCATTGGTATGGTCGGCAAGTATATTGAACTGCCGGACGCCTACAAATCGGTGATTGAAGCGCTAAAACACGGCGGTCTGAAAAATCGCGTTACCGTCAACATCAAGCTGATTGATTCGCAGGATGTGGAAACGCGCGGCGTCGAAATTCTGAAGAATTTAGACGCTATCCTGATCCCAGGTGGCTTCGGCTATCGCGGCGTTGAAGGTAAGATTGCCACCGCGCGCTATGCGCGTGAAAACAACATTCCTTATCTGGGTATTTGCCTGGGTATGCAGGTTGCGCTGATTGAGTTCGCGCGCAACGTAGCCGGGATGGAAAACGCCAACTCAACGGAATTTGTGCCAGACTGTAAGTACCCGGTTGTGGCCCTGATTACCGAATGGCGTGATGAAGACGGTAATGTCGAAGTGCGCTCTGATAAGAGCGACCTCGGCGGCACGATGCGCCTTGGCGCACAGCAGTGCCAGCTGGGCGAAGATAGCCTGGTGCGCCAGCTGTACGGTGAGCCAACCATTACCGAACGCCATCGCCACCGCTACGAAGTCAACAATATGCTGTTGAAACCGATTGAAAATGCGGGCCTGCGTATTGCGGGCCGTTCCGGGGATGATCAGTTGGTCGAGATCATCGAGGTGCCTAACCATCCGTGGTTCGTCGCCTGTCAGTTCCATCCGGAGTTTACTTCGACGCCGCGTGATGGCCATCCGCTGTTTGCAGGCTTTGTGAAAGCCGCTAGCGAGTACCAGAAGCGTCAGGCGAAGTAAAAGAGTTAGAACGGCAATGCACCCATCCGGGTGCATTGTTTGTCTGGAGTTTTAGTTTAACTTGTACTGAGGAAAACCTAATGTCCAAAATCGTTAAAGTCATCGGTCGTGAAATCATCGACTCCCGTGGTAACCCGACTGTTGAAGCCGAAGTACACCTGGAAGGTGGTTTCGTCGGTATGGCAGCTGCTCCGTCAGGTGCTTCTACTGGCTCCCGCGAAGCGCTGGAACTGCGCGATGGCGACAAATCCCGTTTCATGGGTAAAGGCGTACTGAAAGCCGTTGGCGCTGTTAACGGCCCGATCGCTCAGGCAATCCTTGGCAAAGACGCCAAAGATCAGGCTGGCATCGACAAAATCATGATCGACCTGGACGGTACTGAAAACAAATCTAACTTCGGTGCGAACGCTATCCTGGCCGTCTCTCTGGCTAACGCCAAAGCTGCCGCTGCTTCTAAAGGTCAGCCGCTGTATGAGCACATCGCTGAGCTGAACGGCACCCCTGGCAAATACTCCATGCCGGTTCCGATGATGAACATCATCAACGGCGGCGAGCACGCTGACAACAACGTCGACATCCAGGAATTTATGATTCAGCCGGTTGGCGCTAAATCCCTGAAAGAAGCCGTACGTATGGGTTCTGAAGTGTTCCACAACCTGGCTAAAGTTCTGAAAGCTAAAGGTATGAACACCGCTGTTGGCGACGAAGGCGGCTACGCGCCGAACCTGGGCTCCAACGCTGAAGCGCTGGCTGTTATCGCTGAAGCGGTTAAAGCTGCTGGCTACGAGCTGGGCAAAGACATCACTCTGGCGATGGACTGCGCGGCTTCTGAATTCTACAAAGACGGTAAATACGTTCTGGCCGGCGAAGGCAACAAAGCGTTCACCTCTGAAGAATTCACCCACTTCCTGGAAGAGCTGACCAAACAGTACCCGATCGTCTCCATCGAAGATGGCCTGGACGAATCTGACTGGGACGGTTTCGCATACCAGACTAAAGTACTGGGCGACAAAATCCAGCTGGTTGGTGACGATCTGTTCGTAACCAACACCAAGATCCTGAAAGAAGGTATCGAGAAAGGCATCGTTAACTCCATCCTGATCAAATTTAACCAGATCGGTTCTCTGACCGAAACTCTGGCTGCGATCAAAATGGCGAAAGACGCTGGCTACACTGCCGTTATCTCTCACCGTTCAGGCGAAACTGAAGACGCTACCATCGCTGACCTGGCTGTGGGTACCGCTGCAGGCCAGATCAAAACCGGTTCTATGAGCCGTTCTGACCGCGTTGCTAAATACAACCAGCTGATTCGTATCGAAGAAGCGCTGGGCGAAAAAGCACCGTACAACGGTCGTAAAGAGATCAAAGGTCAGGCATAAGCCCGTCTTTCTCTGATATGAAAAAGCCAGCCTTCGGGCTGGCTTTTTTTTGCCCCGAAACCGGTAACTACTTAAAATCTACCGCCATTTGCTGCGGAATAGAAAGCCCGCGCGTGGTTTGTACGCAGCGGTCAATGTAATCGGTAAAGCGCGGCGGTTTCGGCATGCCCATGCTGAGCAGCTTGTCGTT
Source organism: Klebsiella grimontii (assembly GCF_900200035.1). GTDB lineage: Bacteria > Pseudomonadota > Gammaproteobacteria > Enterobacterales > Enterobacteriaceae > Klebsiella > Klebsiella grimontii. Next base: position 227,127 of record NZ_FZTC01000012.1, on the reverse strand, counting down.
GCTGAACCGCACGTTGAGCGTGGCGAAGGCGCCGTACAGACGCATGGCCTTTAGCATCAGCCGCTCGTTGCAGGGGCCAAAAATAGTCTTCAGCTCACGGCGCATTTTGACCAGCGTTTCATAGCTGACCTGCGCGTATTTATCGCCGACCGGCGCCTGTTCGAGGGCGGAGGCCATCGCGTTATCGATATCCGCAAACCTTACGCTGTTTTCCTCTCCCGCTGAAATATGCACCACCTCTCCGCGCGCCAGCGGGCTGATAAGCAGCATCATCAGGGCGTCGGCGCAATAATCGACGGGGATCACGTCGATGCGGTCTTCCATTGAACACATAAATTTTTGCAGCATCAGCCCCATGCTGAACACCCAGAAGATGCTGCTGGAGGGCTGACAGCCGTGATGAGTGTGGCCAACAACAATCGAGGGGCGGGCGATCGCCAGCGGTAGCGTCGGGCATTCCTGCCGCATAAGACGTTCAATTGTTGATTTAGAGTGCGTGTACTCGACCAGATGCTCGGCGCGTTCACGGAACGCCGTGCTTTCCGCTACCAGCGAATCGGGGTCTGGTGAGCAGGACATCGCGGTGCCCACGTGCAGAAAGCGCTGAAGGCCGCTGACCTGAGCCATCCGCCGGGCAAACTGCAGCGTACCTTCGACGTTGACTTTCCAGATAAGCGGATTGTTACCAAATGAGGCGACGGCGGCGCAGTTGAGCACGTGGGTGACCTGATTCAGGCGCGGATCCTGGAGAAAAGGCTGCGGATTGGCCAGATCGCCCAGCAGGATGTTGTGGGGCGTCAGGGCCGTTAATCTCGCTTCACTAATATTGAATTTTCGCAGGTTATCCTTAATCCGTTCTACGGCGGCTACACTATTATCAGCACGAACTAACAGTAATAGATTAGGCGCATTCATTTTATTAAGAATGCTTTCTAACACTGCTCCACCCAGAAACCCGGTCGCGCCAGTAATTAATAATGTATTCATGAATGCAGTCTCATTAGTATTGGTTGACTGGATTCTAGGCGCGGAAAATTAAACGGATATTCAATGGGGGATGAACATAACGTGCGGTTTATTAAGGTTATTTTAAGGAAAGGCGTCGCAGTGGATCGAATTTGACCCCGAGCTCATCCCATAAATTCATTATTTCATGTATCCATTTGTACATCGTTGAAATTTATTATTTTTAATTTTGCTTTTTTATTTTTAGCGTTCAGGGTTATACATGTTTTGTTACACCAAAAATTTTAGCCATGCCGCTTAATAGTCGCCTGATGATTATCAGGCTAATTAAAAAACCGTCGCTGAATAATATTATCTGTCCGTCGCCAGAAGAGTATCGTCCTGGCGTATTTTTAATCAATCACTCGGCGCAGCGCGGGACAAGATCTGCGCGGGCAAATCTGCGATAATGCGCGCTCACAACCTTAAGCAGAGATGATTATGCAGTACCCGATTAACGAGATGTTCCAGACCTTGCAAGGCGAAGGTTACTTCACCGGCGTTCCCGCCATTTTTATTCGTTTACAGGGATGCCCGGTTGGTTGCGCCTGGTGCGATACCAAACATACCTGGGATAAGCTTGCCGATCGGGAAGTGTCGCTGTTCAGCATACTGGCGAAAACTAAAGAGAGCGATAAATGGGGCCCGGCAAGCAGCGAAGATCTGCTGGCCATCATCGGGCGTCAGGGCTGGACGGCCCGCCACGTGGTCATTACCGGCGGCGAGCCCTGTATTCATGATTTAACGCCGTTAACTTCTTTACTGGAGCAAAACGGATTTAGCTGCCAGATAGAAACCAGCGGCACCCATGAAGTTCGCTGCACGCCTCATACCTGGGTGACGGTGTCGCCAAAGGTGAACATGCGCGGCGGCTATGATGTGCTCTCGCAGGCGCTACAGCGGGCTGATGAAATTAAACATCCGGTTGGACGCGTGCGCGATATCGAAGCGCTGGATGAACTGCTGGCAACGCTGGCTGATGAAAAGCCGCGCATTATCGCCCTTCAGCCGATTAGCCAGAAAGATGACGCGACGCGCCTGTGCATTGAAACCTGTATCGCCCGCAACTGGCGCTTATCGATGCAGACGCATAAATATCTCAATATCGCGTGATATAAAAAACCCTGATAGCGCAAGGCTACCAGGGTTTTCTTCAGCGAAAGGCGCTCTCACTCGCCGCGATAGACGCAGCCCGCGGTGCAGGTTTCTTTGATCATCACCGCGCTCAGCAGCGGAACCCGCGGTTTCATCTGCTCCCAGATCCATTTGGCCAGCACTTCGCTGGTCGGATTGGACAGCCCCGGAATATCGTTCAGATAGTAATGGTCGAGGCGATCGTAGGTGGGTTTAAACGCGGCCTTCAGCTCGGCAAAATCCATGATCCACCCGGTATGGGGATCGACTTCACCGGTAATCTCCAGGCGCACCATAAATGAATGGCCGTGCAGACGACCGCATTTATGGCCTTCCGGCACGTGCGGCAGGTGGTGAGCGGCTTCGAAGGTGAAATCTTTAAACAGCGTGGTGGACATCTTTTATTCTCAATATGGCAAAAAACCGCCGTAGGGTACCGGAAAGCACCTTTTTTCGCATTAACTAAAACGGCCCTGAACACAAAATAGACGTATTGATCCAACTTATACAAATTAAGTGCTTATATTTCATGTGCTTATTTAATCGATTTTGTTGTTAATAACTATAACTAAAACAGGTTAGTTCATTTGGTTATTTGTTATTTCCATCCCTTATTTAGTTGTTACTATTTGCACCGTTAACCTACCAACTCGTCATACTTCGAGCCGCATGTGCGTTGGCAATACTCGGCCACTTACTTCGGTAAGTTCCCGGGGATGCGCTGTGTCGCCGCCAGCCTGCAACTCGAATTATTTAGAGTAAATACATTTTCTTCTGTTTTATCGCGCTGACAGGGCGTGAATCACAGCTTTGCTTACTGGAACATAACGACGCATGACGACACAGGCCCCACCTTCCAATTTGCTACCGCTGAGTCCGGAGCAAATGGCGCGCCTTCAGGCGGCCACGACCGACTTCACGCCCACCCAGCTGGCCTGGGTTTCTGGTTACTTCTGGGGCGCGCTGAATCAGCAGCCCGGCGCGGCGGCTGTCGCGCCAGCCCAGGCGGCGGAAGTTCCGTCCATCACCCTGATTTCGGCATCGCAAACCGGCAACGCCCGCCGCGTGGCTGAAGCGCTGCGCGACGATCTGCAGGCCGCGCAGCTGAACGTGAAGCTGGTTAACGCAGGCGACTATAAATTCAAACAAATTGCCTCCGAAAAGCTGCTGGTCGTGGTGACGTCGACGCAGGGCGAAGGTGAGCCGCCGGAAGAAGCCGTTGCGCTGCATAAGTTCCTGTTTTCGAAGAAAGCGCCGAAGCTGACCGATACCGCATTTGCCGTGTTTGGCCTCGGCGATACCTCCTATGAATTCTTCTGCCAGTCCGGCAAAGATTTTGACAACAAGCTGGCCGAACTGGGCGGCGAACGCCTGCTCGACCGCGTTGACGCGGATGTCGAGTATCAGGCCGCCGCCGCCGAATGGCGCGCTCGGGTGGTTGAGGTACTGAAAGCGCGCGCGCCTGCCGCTGCGCCGTCTCAGCTGCTCGCCAGCGGGTCGGTGAACGAGATCCACACCAGCCCCTATAGCAAAGAAGCGCCGCTGACCGCGACGCTGGCGGTGAATCAAAAAATCACTGGCCGCGATTCTGAAAAAGACGTGCGCCATATTGAAATCGACCTCGGCGACTCTGGCCTGCGCTATCAGCCGGGCGATGCGCTGGGCGTCTGGTACCAGAACGATCCGGCTCTGGTGAAAGAGCTGGTGGAGCTGCTGTGGCTGACGGGCGCGGAACCGGTCACGGTTGACGGCAAAACGCTGCCGCTCGCCGAAGCGCTGGAGTGGCACTTCGAGCTGACGGTTAACACCGGCAACATCGTGGAGAACTACGCCACCTTAACCCGCAGCGAGTCTCTGCTGCCGCTGGTGGGCGATAAGGCGCAGCTCCAGCATTACGCCGCGACCACGCCGATTGTCGATATGGTGCGTTTCTCCCCGGCGCAGATGGATGCTCAGGCGCTGGTCGACCTGCTGCGTCCGCTGACGCCGCGCCTGTACTCTATCGCCTCTTCGCAGGCGGAAGTGGAAAGCGAAGTCCACGTCACCGTTGGCGTGGTGCGTTATGACATCGAAGGCCGCGCCCGCGCCGGCGGCGCCTCCAGCTTCCTGGCTGACCGCGTCGAAGAAGATGGCGAAGTGCGCATCTTTATCGAGCATAACGATAACTTCCGTCTGCCCGCTAACCCTCAGACGCCGGTTATCATGATTGGCCCCGGCACCGGCATCGCGCCGTTCCGCGCCTTTATGCAGCAGCGCGCGGCGGAAGGCGCGGAAGGCAAGAACTGGCTGTTCTTCGGCAACCCGCACTTTACCGAAGATTTCCTCTATCAGGTGGAGTGGCAGAGCTACGTCAAAGAAGGCGTGCTGAGCCGCATCGACCTGGCCTGGTCCCGCGATCAACAACAAAAAGTCTACGTTCAGGACAAGCTGCGCGAGCAGGGGGCCGAACTGTGGCGCTGGATTAACGACGGCGCCCATATTTATGTCTGCGGCGATGCCAATCGTATGGCAAAAGACGTTGAGCAGACCCTACTGGAAGTGATTGCCGAATACGGCGCGATGGACGCCGAAGCGGCGGACGAATTTTTAAGTGAGCTGCGCGTTGAGCGCCGTTATCAGCGAGATGTCTACTAATGAGCGAAAAACATCCAGGCCCGCTGGTGGTCGAAGGTAAACTGACTGACGCCGAGCGCATGAAGCTCGAAAGCAACTACCTGCGCGGCACCATTGCGGAAGATTTGAACGACGGCCTGACCGGCGGTTTTAAAGGCGATAACTTTCTGCTGATCCGTTTCCACGGTATGTATCAGCAGGATGACCGCGATATCCGCGCCGAGCGCGCGGCGCAGAAGCTGGAGCCGCGTCACGCGATGCTGCTGCGCTGCCGCCTGCCGGGCGGGGTGATCACCACTAAACAGTGGCAGGCGATCGATAAATTCGCCGGCGATAACACCATTTACGGCAGCATCCGTCTGACCAACCGTCAGACCTTCCAGTTCCACGGCATTCTGAAGAAGAACGTCAAGCCGGTGCACCAGATGCTGCATTCGGTGGGGCTGGACGCGCTGGCGACCGCCAACGATATGAACCGTAACGTGCTGTGTACTTCTAACCCGTACGAGTCTCAGCTGCATGCTGAAGCCTACGAATGGGCGAAGAAGATCTCCGAGCACCTGCTGCCGCGCACGCGCGCTTATGCCGAAATTTGGCTGGATCAGAAGAAAGTCGCCACCACTGATGAAGAACCGATCCTCGGCCAGACCTACCTGCCGCGTAAGTTCAAAACCACCGTGGTGATCCCGCCGCAGAACGATATCGATCTGCACGCGAACGATATGAACTTCGTGGCCATCGCTGAAAACGGCAAGCTGGTGGGCTTTAACCTGCTGGTTGGCGGCGGTTTATCGATTGAGCACGGCAATAAGAAAACCTACGCCCGTACGGCGAGCGAGTTTGGCTATCTGCCGGTGGAGCACACCCTGGCGGTGGCAGAAGCGGTGGTGACGACCCAGCGTGACTGGGGTAACCGTACCGATCGTAAAAACGCGAAAACCAAATACACCCTCGAACGCGTAGGGGTTGAGACCTTTAAGGCGGAAGTGGAGCGTCGGGCGGGCATCAAGTTTGAGCCGATCCGTCCGTACGAGTTCACCGGCCGCGGCGATCGTATCGGCTGGGTGAAGGGTATCGACAATAACTGGCACCTGACGCTGTTTATTGAAAATGGTCGTATTCTTGATTATCCGGGGCGTCCGCTGAAAACCGGCCTGCTGAAGATCGCGAAGATCCACAAAGGCGAATTCCGCATTACGGCGAATCAGAACCTGATCGTTGCCAGCGTACCGGAAGATCAGAAGGCGAAGATCGAGAAGCTGGCGCGCGATCATGGTCTGATGAACGCCGTTACGCCGCAGCGCGAAAACTCGATGGCCTGCGTGTCGTTCCCGACCTGTCCGTTGGCGATGGCGGAGGCCGAGCGTTTCCTGCCGTCGTTTACCGATAAAGTCGAGGCGGTGATGAGCAAACATGGCGTTGGCGACGAGCATATCGTCACCCGCGTCACCGGCTGCCCGAACGGCTGCGGCCGGGCGATGTTGGCGGAAGTGGGGCTGGTCGGTAAGGCGCCGGGCCGCTACAACCTGCACCTGGGCGGCAACCGCAGCGGGACGCGTATTCCGCGTATGTATCGGGAAAATATTACCGAGTCGGAAATCCTCGACTCGATCGACGAACTGGTAGGGCGCTGGGCGAAAGAGCGCGAAGCGGGTGAAGGCTTCGGCGACTTTACGGTGCGTGCGGGCATCATTCGCCCGGTGCTCGACCCAGCCCGTGATTTCTGGGAATAAACATCCAGCTGCCCGGTGGCGTTTCGCTTACCGGGGCTGTGGGTTTTGTAGGCCGGGCAAACGCAGTACCGCCCGGCGAAACAGACAAACGAGGTCCTTATGTCCATACTCGATCTAAACGCGCTGAACGCATTACCGAAGGTCGATCGTGTTTTGCAGCTGGCGGAAACCAATAGCCAGTTGGAAAAGCTGAGCGCGGAAGCGCGCGTCGCGTGGGCGCTGGAAAACCTGCCGGGCGAATACGTGCTCTCTTCGAGCTTTGGTATCCAGGCGGCGGTGAGCCTGCATCTGGTCAATCAGGTGCGCCCGGATATTCCGGTCATCCTGACCGATACCGGCTATCTGTTCCCGGAAACCTACCAGTTTATCGACGAGTTAACGGACAAACTCAATCTGAACCTGAAGGTCTATCGGGCGAAGGAGAGCGCTGCATGGCAGGAGGCGCGCTACGGTAAGCTGTGGGAGCAGGGCGTTGAGGGCATTGAAAAATATAATGACATCAACAAGGTCGAGCCGATGAACCGGGCGCTGCAGGAGCTGAACGCGCAAACCTGGTTTGCGGGACTGCGCCGCGAGCAGTCCGGCAGCCGCGCCCACTTACCGGTGCTGGCGATCCAGCGCGGCGTGTTTAAGGTGCTGCCGATCATCGACTGGGATAATCGTACCGTCTATCAGTATCTGCAAAAGCACGGCCTGAAGTATCACCCGCTGTGGGATCAGGGCTATTTGTCGGTAGGGGATACCCACACCACCCGTAAATGGGAGCCGGGGATGGCGGAGGAAGAAACGCGCTTCTTTGGCCTGAAAAGAGAGTGCGGACTGCACGAAGGTTGAGATGAGTCCCGGCGCTGCCGGGATTTTTTCCTGAATTGTTAATTATTGATGTCTTTATAATTATTAATAATTGATATTATTATCAATTCCATCGCAAAGATAAAATATTTTTGATGTAAATCACATCTCTTATTTGGCAGTGTGATAATACTTGAATAAATATGCCTGCTAAATGGAATAATATAGAGAATGTTCAATTATTGGGGGAAATCCCTGCGCGGAGATGATGATGGCGGTGATGATTATCACTTGCTATGTTGGCATTCTCTGGATGTTGCCGCTGTAGGTTATTGGATGGTGCAGGATAATATCCATAGTATTAATGATTATCTTAATAAACTGGGGCTTCATCATAGAGAACAGGCGGCACAATTTTTTGCATGGCTATTATGCTGGCATGATATTGGAAAGTTTGCCCACTCTTTTCAGCAGCTTTATCGTCATGAAGAGTTAAATGCGCAGGACGAATATATAAAACATTATGAAGCCATCCCGCATGCGACTCTGGGATATTGGCTCTGGAATGCTTTTTTAAGCGAGTGCTCTGAACTTTTTCCTGAATCCTCTCTTTCTGCCCGTAAGTTAAAGCGCGCCATTGCGCTTTGGATGCCCCTTACGACAGGCCATCATGGTCGACCGCCTTCTTCAGTAACAGAACTAAAAAATTTTCGTCAGCAGGATAAAGAAGCGGCTCGTGATTTTCTTATCAGGGTTAAATCATTATTTCCACTGATTGAGGTTCCTGATTTTTGGGATGATGATGACGGTATTGCGCTTTTTAAACATCTCTCATGGTTTATTTCCGCTGCGATAGTACTGGCTGACTGGGTCGGTTCTTCAATCCGGTATTTCCCTCGAATCGCTAAACCAATGGGCGTCGAGGAATACTGGCAGCAGCATGCGCTGGTTAAAGCGAAAGTAGCTATAACCGTTTTCCCTCCTTCCTCTGGCGTTGCCCCTTTTTCCGGAATAAAAGCGTTATTCCCTTTTATTCAACAGCCAACACCTTTGCAGAAAAAAGCGCTTGAACTGGATATTGATAAAGAAGGTCCACAATTATTTATTCTTGAAGATGTGACTGGCGCTGGAAAAACGGAGGCCGCGTTGATTTTGACGCATCGTCTGATGGCTACTGGAAAGGCGCAGGGGCTCTATTTTGGTCTGCCGACGATGGCGACGGCGAATGCCATGTTCGATCGTATGTTGGAGAGCTGGCTGGCGCTGTATCAACCGGGTTCTCGGCCAAGTCTTGTCCTGGCTCATAGCGCGCGTGGATTAATGGATCGTTTCACGCAGTCTCTCTGGTCGGGAGATTTATCAGGTTCAGAAGAGCCTGACGATCTTCTGCCTTCCAGCCAGGGGGGTGCCGCCTGGTTTGCCGACAGTAATAAAAAAGCGCTGTTAGCTGAAGTGGGCGTTGGTACGCTTGATCAGGCAATGATGGCGGTGATGCCGTTTAAACACAGTAATTTACGGATGCTGGGGCTGAGCCATAAAATTCTGTTGGCGGATGAAATTCACGCCTATGACAGCTACATGTCGCGGATCCTTGAGTGCCTGGTTGAGAAGCAGGCAAGCGATGGCAATACCACGATTCTGCTTTCCGCCACGCTATCACAGCAGCAACGGGACAGGCTGGTTGCTGCTTTTGCTAAGGGCGCACAGGGGCGGGTAGAAGCACCGTTATTAGGCCATGACGATTATCCCTGGCTCACGCAGGTGACCGGTTCGAAGGTGGTTTCTCAATATGTGGAGACCCGTAAAGAAGTTGAGCGCAGCGTCAAAGTTAACTGGACGCACGGCGAACAGGAGTGTCTTGAACGCATTGAGCAAGCGATAGGCCAGGGAAAATGTATTGCATGGATACGCAACTCCGTTGATGACGCAATTCGTATTTATCGCCAGCTTCTAACCCGAGGCGTTGTACCTTCCGAAAGCCTCTTGTTATTCCATAGCCGTTTCGCCTTTTACGATCGTCAGCGCATTGAAAACCGGGCGCTGGCGCAGTTTGGTAAACAAGGTGTTGCGAAGCGTTGCGGACAGGTTCTGATTGCCACACAGGTCATTGAGCAAAGTCTGGATATCGATGTCGATGAAATGATCTCTGATTTAGCGCCAGTGGATTTGTTGATTCAGCGAGCCGGTCGTTTACAGCGCCATATCCGCGATCGTAATGGCTTATTGAAAGCTTCTGGAAGAGACGAACGTAACCCGCCAGAGCTGCTGATCTTCGCCCCAGAATGGGATGACGAACCGCAAGAGGATTGGTTCTCAAACGCTATGCGCAACAGCGCCTACGTCTACCCCGATCATGGGCGCCTGTGGCTAACCCAGCGTGTGCTGCGCGAACAAGGGGAAATTCGAATGCCGCAGTCAGCCCGATTGCTGATTGAGTCTGTCTATGGCGAAGAAGTTGATATGCCACCGGGGTTCGTGAAGACGGAGCAGTTGCAGGAGGGGAAATTCTACTGTGACCGGGCATTTGCTAAGCAAAACATTATCAACTTTGCGCCGGGCTACAGCCCTGAATGCAGTGATTATCTGCCAGAGAAACTTTCGACGCGTCTGGCCGAAGAGTCGGTTTCATTGTGGTTGGCGAAAATTGTCGATGGAGCAGTTATGCCTTATGCCCCAGGAGAGCACGCCTGGGAAATGAGTGCGCTGCGGGTACGTCAGGGCTGGTGGGATAAGCACCGTGGAGATTTCGTTCTGCTTGACGGTAAGCGACTCCAGCAGTGGTGCGCGGAGCAGCATCAGAATCAGGAGTTTGCCTTAGTAATTGTAGTATCGGATCTGGAAACGTGCGGCTATTCAGCGCATGAAGGGTTGATTGGAAAGATGGAGGTATAGCAGATACTCGCATGGATAGTTTCTCACTTTTGACTACCCCCTGGCTCCCCGTACGTTTAAAAGACGGTTCTACGGGCAAGCTGGCGCCGGTTAATCTGGCGGATGAAAACGTGGTGGATATCGCCGCCGCGCGGGCGGATTTACAGGGCGCGGCCTGGCAATTTCTGCTGGGTTTATTGCAGTGCAGCATGGCGCCGAAAAATCATTCTCGCTGGGAAGATGTCTGGTTCGAAGGGCTAAGCGCAGATGTGCTTCAGCGAGCGCTGGAACCGCTGGAGCCTGCGTTCCAGTTTGGCGCTGATACGCCCTCTTTTATGCAGGATTTCGAAGCATTAACCGGAGAAAAAGTCTCTATTGCGTCATTGTTGCCGGAAACCCCAGGCGCACAAACCATTAAACTTAATAAAGACCACTTTGTTAAGCGCGGCATCACGGAGCGATTTTGTCCGCACTGCGCGGCGCTGGCGTTATTCTCGTTACAGCTTAATGCTCCATCAGGTGGCCAAGGACATCGCACTGGATTGCGTGACGGTGGTCCTATGACTACGTTGATCGAGTTACTGGAGTATCAGGAGAACCGGCAAACATCTCTGTGGCGGAAATTATGGGTGAACGTTATGCCACAGGATACTGCTGGGATGTATCTGCCCGCCCATTATGACGGTGCTATTTTTCCTTGGCTGACCAACACTCGTTCTAGTGAACCTTCAACAGGTGTAAACACGACGCCAGAACAAGTGAATGTTCTCCAAGCCTATTGGGGAATGCCGCGGCGTATTCGCCTCGATTTTAATACTACCCATTCAGGTCGCTGCGATCTCTGTGAAACGCAAAGCGATGAATTACTTAGCTGGATGATCATGAAGAACTACGGTGTTAATTATGTGGGTTGGAGACACCCGTTAACACCCTACCGTCTTCCCCGTAAAGAGGGTAGTGGCTTCATTTCAGTCAAACCGCCGCCCGGCGGGCTTATCTGGCGCGACTGGCTGGGGTTGAATCAAGAAGAGGATTCGGAAAATAACACCGAATATCCGGCGCTGATCGTCAAAACAACCGGTGCGCGTAGCCTGAAGGATGTAAAGATTGGGCTGTGGGGTTTTGGTTACGATTTCGAAAAGATGAAAGCCCGCTGCTGGTATGAACATCACTTCCCATTGCTATTAACCGAAAATATTATCCCCGAACTACGCACGGCGGCACTAACGGCATCGCGCAACCTTAGCCTGCTGCGCAGCGCGTTAAAAGAGGCCTGGTATTCCGATGCCAAGGGCGCGCGCGGCGACTTCAGCTTTATTGATATCGACTTCTGGCATCTGTCGCAGGAACGCTTTCTTGAGCTTATTCGCGATCTTGAAAACGGCCTGAACGCAGACGAAAGGCTGAACCGGTGGCAAACGAATATCTGGCTGTTTACCCGCAGCTACTTTGATGACCATGTTTTTACCAACCCTTATGAGGGCGTCGATCTCAAACGCATCATGCTGGCGCGTAAAAAATATTTCACCAAATCGGCGGAGAAGCAGAGCGCGAAAGCCGCCAAAGCGAAAAAGCAGGAGGCTGCTGAATGAGTATTGTGAAGGACGACCATAGGGCCACGCTGCGCAGATGGCACAAAGATTTACAGGAAAAACGCGGCCTGCGTGCCAGCCTGCGGCGCAGCAAAACGGTCAATGAAGCCTGCCTGTCGGAAGGATTTCGTTCATTGCTGATGCAGACTCACACGTTATGGAAAGTCGAAGGGCAACAGTGGCGTTTTACCGCGCTGGCGATAACCGCGTCGCTGGCCGCACACGTTAAATCTATCGATGAACGGCAGAAATTTGCCACGCAGCTAGGCCAGACGACGGGCAATAACCAGGTCATGTCCGAACTGCGTTTTTCCCGGCTGTCTGCGGTAAAAACGCCTGATGAGCTACTACGTCAGCTACTCCGTGCCGTTCGGCTGCTTAACGGCGCGGTGAACTTTCCCTCACTGGCGGACGATGTCTTCCACTGGTGTCGTGAATACGACGAACTGCTTAATCATACCCGCCGCCAGCAGCGGCCGACTGAATTTATCCGTATCCGCTGGGCGCTGGAATATTACCAGGCCGGTGAAGCTAACAACGACGATTAGTAAGGGACTATCAGATGACCACATTTATTCAGCTGCATTTACTCACCGCTTATCCAGCCGCCAACCTGAACCGCGACGACACCGGTTCACCGAAAACTGTGGTGCTTGGCGGTGCGACGCGTCTGCGCGTTTCTTCGCAAAGCCTGAAGCGCGCATGGCGGACCTCCGAACTTTTTGAACAGGCGCTGTCCGGAAATATCGGTATCCGTAGCGGACGTATTGCTCGTGAAGCGGCGAAGATCCTTATTGAAAAAGGTATTGATGACAAAAAGACCATCGAGTGGGCGGCAAAAATTGCGGATTACTTAGGTAAGGCAAAAGCAGATAAAAAAGCAAAAGATCCGCTGACCAACACCGAGACCGAACAACTGGTGCATATCAGTCCGGCTGAGTTTGATGCGGTCATGGCCCTGACGCACCGTCTGGCGGAAGTAAAGCGTGCGCCAAACGAAGACGAGCTGGATTTATTGCGTCACGATCGTATGGCTGTCGATATTGCCATGTTTGGCCGCATGCTGGCCAATAAACCGGAATTCAATGTTGAAGCTGCCTGCCAGGTTGCGCACGCCTTCGGCGTTAGTGAAACGATTGTGGAAGATGACTTCTTTACCGCTGTTGATGATCTCCGGAAGACTTCGCTAGAGGATGCCGGTGCCGGACACCTCGGTGAAGCCGGATTTGGCTCGGCGCTGTTTTATACCTATATCTGCATCGACAAAGATCTGCTGGTGAAAAATCTGAACGGTAATGAGGAACTGGTGAACAAAACGCTACGTGCCTTTACTGAGGCAGCGCTGAAAGTCTCGCCAACCGGTAAGCAAAACAGCTTCGCCAGCCGCGCCTATGCGTCCTGGGCGCTGGCGGAAAAAGGCACCGATCAACCGCGTTCGCTGGCCGCGGCATTTTACAATCCGATCAACGGCACCAATCAGCTGGATGCTGCGGTAAAACGCATTACTGAACTGCGTGAAAATATGAATACCGTTTACGAACAGCAGACATCATGTGTCGATTTTGACGTTATGAAAAAGAAGGGAAGTATCAAAGACGTACTGGACTTTATCTGCGCGTAAGGGGCGGCTATGAGCCAATATTTGGTTTTTCAGCTACATGGGCCGATGGCCTCCTGGGGCGTTGATGCGCCCGGCGAAGTGCGCCATAGCCACGAGCTACCCTCGCGTTCGGCACTGCTAGGTTTCCTGGCAGCAGCACTGGGTATCCGGCGCGATGAAGAAGCTCGCTTGAACGCGTTCAATCAGCATTACTCTTTTCTGCTGTGCGCCAGTCAGGAACCGCGCTGGGCGCGAGACTATCACACGGTCCAGATGCCGAAAGAAGTGCGTAAAGCCCGTTATTTCTGTCGTCGTGAAGAGTTGAGCGATCCAGAACTGCTCAGCGCGCTGATCTCGCGGCGGGACTATTACACTGATGCCTGGTGGATGGTGGCGCTTACGCAAACGACGGATGCGCCTTATTCGCTGGAACAACTGCGGGATGCATTACAGCACCCTGTTTTTCCTCTGTATCTGGGGCGAAAAAGTCACCCGCTGGCTTTGCCACTTGCGCCGTTGTTGCTGGAGGGTGCCGCACCGGATGTGTTGAACGAGGCGTATCGACAGTATCGGGAGAAGTTCAACAAGATAAATATCCGACTAGCAGAACTGCAACCTGAGTGCTGGTGGGAAGGCGAGCATGTCGGTCTGAATGCTAATAAAGTCTTACGTCGTCGTGACAGCCCGATGAGCCGCAAGCACTGGACGTTTGGCGAGCGTACCGTTAATCAAGGGCCGCTGCTCATCAAGGAGGAACCGTGTACCTTGCAAAAATAACGCTGCATACCAGCCAGCTATTACCATCACAGCTATTACAACTGGTGGATCGCGGTGAATATGCGATGCACCAGTGGCTCTGGGAGTTATTTCCAGAAGGGCCGGAGCGGCAGTTTCTTTATCGCCGGGAGGAGCTTCAGGGGGCGTTTCGTTTCTTTGTTCTTTCCCTTGAGCCTCCCGCTGAAAGTGAGATTTTTGATATTCAGTATCGACCATTTGCACCAACGTTGATCGCAGGACAGACCCTGTGTTTTAGCCTGCGTGCTAACCCAACGATTTGTAAAGGCGGTAAACGTCACGATCTATTGATGGAGGCGAAGCGCCAGGTAAGGGGGCAGGTTAATGGCCCGGATATGTGGCTGCATCAGCAGCAGGCGGCGCAGGGCTGGCTGGCGCGTCAGGGGGAGCAAAATGGGTTTTCACTGCGTGAAGTGAATGTTGATGCCTATCGGCAACAGCAGGTTGTGCGGGTGAAATCGCGCCAGATGATCCAGTTCAGTAGCGTGGATTACTCCGGCGTGCTGGTGGTTAACGAACCCACGTTATTCCTGCAACGTTTGATTCAGGGATACGGGAAAAGCCGGGCGTTTGGCTGTGGGTTAATGTTGATTAAACCCGGAGATGACGAGTGACATTTGTTCCGCTAAGCCCAATCCCATTGAAAGACCGTACGTCGATGATTTTTCTCCAGTATGGCCAGGTAGACGTACTCGATGGCGCGTTTGTGTTGATCGATAAGACGGGGATACGTACTCATATTCCGGTTGGGTCTGTAGCTTGCATAATGCTGGAACCGGGAACGCGGGTTTCTCATGCGGCGGTACGCCTGGCATCGACGGTTGGTACGTTACTGGTATGGGTGGGGGAAGCGGGAGTACGCGTTTACTCTTCCGGCCAGCCCGGCGGGGCGCGTGCTGATAAACTTCTTTATCAGGCGAAGCTAGCGTTGGATGATGATTTACGTCTGAAAGTAGTGAGAAAAATGTATGAGCTGCGGTTTCGGGAACCCCCTCCAGCGCGACGTTCTGTTGAGCAACTGCGCGGTATTGAAGGGGCCCGCGTCCGTCAGACTTACTTGTTATTGGCTAAACAGTACGGCGTGAAGTGGCATGGGCGTAATTATGATCCTAAAGACTGGGAAAAGGGTGATGTAGTTAACCGGTGCATCAGCGCGGCGACTTCTTGTCTTTACGGAATATCAGAAGCAGCGGTGCTGGCGGCTGGCTACGCGCCTGCGATTGGTTTTATACATAGCGGCAAACCTCTTTCATTTGTTTATGACATCGCGGACATCATCAAATTTGAAGCCGTCGTTCCTAAGGCATTTGAAATTGCCGCTCGCGCACCGGCTGAACCCGATCGAGAAGTTAGACTGGCCTGCCGTGATATTTTCCGTAGTACTAAGCTGACTGGAAAACTCATTCCTTTGATTGAGGACGTGCTAGCTGCTGGTGAGATTGAGCCGCCTAAGCCAGCGCCAGATATGTTGCCGCCGGCGATACCAGAGCCACAGCGACTCGGCGACGGCGGGCATCGGGGGCATGGCTGATGAGTATGGTAGTTGTTGTTACGGAAAACGTGCCGCCGCGCCTGCGAGGACGGCTTGCCATATGGTTGTTAGAGATTAGGGCTGGCGTCTACGTCGGCGATGTTTCAAAACGTGTGCGGGAGATGATTTGGCAACAGATTACGCAATTAGGCGGCGCTGGAAATGTTGTTATGGCCTGGGCGACGAATACAGAGTCCGGTTTTGAGTTTCAAACTTGGGGAGAAAATCGACGTAGTCCGGTAGATTTGGACGGCCTGAGATTGGTTTCTTTCCTTCCCATTGAAAATCAGTAAGTTATAAGTTCTTTAATAAAAAGGAATTGTAGAACATAAGTTGGTAAATTGTTGCTCTCTGAAAATTGTAATAGAAAACAAATATATATATTTAGAGTGTTCCCCGCGCTAGCGGGGATAAACCGTTCGCCAGCACGGAGGCCACCAGTGAAGCCCCGTGTTCCCCGCGCTAGCGGGGATAAACCGTGGCTGGCGTTTTTCGGGTCGGCATTCAGCCCGTGTTCCCCGCGCTAGCGGGGATAAACCGTTGACTCCTGCGCCAGGTCGGGGCGCTGCCGTGTGTTCCCCGCGCTAGCGGGGATAAACCGTTACCGCAAACGCGGCGCATAGCTTGATCACGGTGTTCCCCGCGCTAGCGGGGATAAACCGCCGATCAAAGTCAAAACCGGGATCGTGATGCCGTGTTCCCCGCGCTAGCGGGGATAAACCGCATCGCCCCGAGCTTATCCCGGCATATCGTGAGTGTTCCCCGCGCTAGCGGGGATAAACCGCGACTGCTCGAGATTGCCGACGCGCTGGTCGTGTGTTCCCCGCGCTAGCGGGGATAAACCGGCACTGAGGACAGAGGCGTGTAGTGTCAGAATGTGTTCCCCGCGCTAGCGGGGATAAACCGACCATAGAACCAAAATCAACCTCAGGGTCAGCGTGTTCCCCGCGCTAGCGGGGATAAACCGACCACGAATGAAAATGTGGCCAGGAAAGCCGAGTGTTCCCCGCGCTAGCGGGGATAAACCGGTTGGCCAGGCATACGCAGCAAATGCCATTGCGGTGTTCCCCGCGCTAGCGGGGATAAACCGACTTGTTCAGAAAAAACCCCATTAGGAGGTTAGTGTTCCCCGCGCTAGCGGGGATAAACCGGGTGCTTGCCTGGGTAAAACTGAACAGGCTTAGTGTTCCCCGCGCTAGCGGGGATAAACCGACCATTCTCATCATTCACGGCACGCAGTTAGTGTGTTCCCCGCGCTAGCGGGGATAAACCGCCGTTGATTTTTTCCGACGCTGGCTCAGTCTCGTGTTCCCCGCGCTAGCGGGGATAAACCGCGCTTCCGTTTCCTGAGCATATAGGTCGCCATGTGTTCCCCGCGCTAGCGGGGATAAACCGCGACCGCCAGCGGCGTTGTTAAACACGCCTGGGTGTTCCCCGCGCTAGCGGGGATAAACCGTGAAAGAATTAACGCCGGGAGAAATGACGGCAGTGTTCCCCGCGCTAGCGGGGATAAACCGACAACGCAGCCAACTGAGATTCAGAAGGCAGCGTGTTCCCCGCGCTAGCGGGGATAAACCGCGATCCACTTTCTCACCGCAGAGCAAAAAGAAGTGTTCCCCGCGCTAGCGGGGATAAACCGCCTGCCGTTGACGTCAGACATCAGACACTAGCGTGTTCCCCGCGCTAGCGGGGATAAACCAGCTCCCGCTGGACGCTTCGACATGTCTGCGAATGTGTTGCCCGCGTCAGCGGGGGTTAACCGGTTTTTTCCCATACGCGCTCCGCATTCAGGGAATGTTCCCCGCGCCGCCATTCTTATTATCCTGTACTTTATTTTTTTACGTCATTATTTAGTGTGGCAAAGTCCAGTTCCAGTCAATACTTGCCAAAATTTTTGGCTCATGGGAACAGTGCGCCGTTTTTAACATAGCGCTTATACAGACGTTTTACCGATGCTGGGTTCTGAGCCCAAATCCAACCCGTCGTGCCAGACGCGCTGCCAGATATAAACCTGGTTGTCGGCGATGGACCGCGCGCTGGCAGCCAGTAGTAGAAACAACGGTATTAAAAAGCGAAAACGCATCATGGCGACAGTCCTTGTTGCCAGATTTTATCGTTAGTCTATTTTGAGGTGGGCTTCTTCTCCGCCTTCGCCAGCTCTTTCACCAGCGGCAGCATCACTTTCATCACATCGCGTCCGCGATGCTCAATCCGCCCCGGCAGCGCTTTATCAATATACTGCAGGTTATCCAACTGAAGGTTGTGCCAACTGGTGCCGTCCGGAAAGCTGCGTGATTTGCCCCGCTGCTGATAACCGTCTTTCTTGCCCAATGACCAGTTGGTCGCTTCCACCGACAGTACCGGGATCCCGGCGTTATCGAAAACGCTGGCATCGTTACAGCAGCCGGTGCCTTTCGGGAAGTCCCGGTTCAGCCCTGGATTGATGAAGGCCGCGATGCCGTGGCTGCGGGCGATAAACAGCGCCCGGTCGCGGGTGAGCTTGCGCACCGACGCTGGCGTGCTGCGGCCGCTATTAAAGTACAGCTTATCGCCCACGACCAGATTATCGAGATTAATCACCAGCAGGGTGTTTTTCTTTTCCGCATCGCTCATGCGCTTAAGCAGATTCTGTGCCCCCAGCCGGCCTTCTTCTTCGCCGCTGGTGGCAACGAAGCGAATACCGTAACGGGTGGGAACGTTCTTTAACTGTTCAGCAAGTTCCAGCATGACGCCCAGCCCCATCGCGTTATCGTCGATCCCCTGTAGGGTCAGGCCGCCGAGGTTATTTTCAACATCTTTATCGCTCTGCGGCGCGTAGGTATCCAGGTGCGCCATGATAATGATCTGCTGGCGAGATTGGCCTTCATGAGCGGCGATCACCGTACTGCCGGTGACGTTATGCCAGTTTTTACGCTGACTGCTATCGGTATAGACGTAGCGGGTATTGAAGCTGCGCACATCGCTCTGATAACCCATCTGGGCGAACTGCTGGCGGAGGTAATCGGCTGATAGCATCTCGGCCGGCGTACCGGTCATTCTTCCGGGAAAAAAGGTGGCGATATGACGAGCCTGGGCATTGGCGGTTTCGCCCGGGGCGCTGAATGCCGGGGCGGCGGAGAAGACAAATCCTGCGCCCAACGCCAGGGGGAGCAGGCGACGGCACAATGCGGAAAACATAGGGGGTCCTTTAGCACTTAAAACAATTTCACCCGCGTAGTATGAAACTGTGACCGGGGTTAAACAATTTCAATCGCTCTTAAATGGTGGAAAAACCGCGTGTTAAGCACTTTTTGATATTTGCTTTCCCAGGTCGTTATTCTTTTGAGTAACAACTCATTCCATTTCGTAATTTCATTTGCTCTAAACCGCACCCTATAGTCGCTCTATTGCTGATTGTAAGAGAGTTGTTGCGCAGTGGAATACTTGCCGATATTTGCCGAAGTGAAAGACAGACCTGTGCTGGTGATCGGCGGCGGCGAGATAGCCGCGCGTAAGATTACGTTTTTGCTGCGCGCTGAAGCGAAGGTGCACATTGTCGCCGAAACGTTGATGCCGGAACTTGCCGAAAAGGTCGAGCGCGAGGAAATTCAGTGGCGGGCAACCGTTTTTGAAGAGCAGCAGCTTGATGACGTATTTCTGGTGATTGCCGCCACCGAAGATGACGAGCTGAACCAACGCGTTTACGTCGCGGCGAACGCGCGTTATCGGCTGGTCAACGTCGTGGATAATCAAGCGCTGTGCTCGTTTGTCTTTCCATCAATTGTCGATCGCTCTCCGCTGCTGGTGGCCATCTCTTCCAGCGGCAAAGCGCCGGTGCTGTCGCGGATTTTGCGCGAAAAAATCGAAGCCCTGCTGCCCACCAACCTGGGGCGGCTGGCTGAAACGGCGAGCTACTGGCGTCACCATATTAAAACCCATCTGAAAACCACCGCCGAACGCCGCCGCTTTTGGGAGCGCGTGTTTACCGGTCGTTTTGCCAGCCTGATGCTGGCGGGCAACAAAGCCGAAGCGGAAAAAGCGCTGGAAGATGAACTTCGGCAGCCGGAAAAGCGCCCCGGTGAAATTATTCTTGTCGGAGCAGGGCCGGGCGATGCCGGATTGCTGACTCTGCGCGGCCTGCAGGCCCTTCAGCAGGCGGACGTGGTGTTTTACGACAACCTGGTCACCCCGGAGGTGCGCGAACTGGTGCGCCGGGACGCGGAGACAATCTGCGTCGGTAAAAGCGCCTCCGGCATATCCGTACCGCAGCAGGAGATCAACCGTCTGCTGGTGGACGCAGCGAAAGAGGGCAAAACGGTGATTCGCCTGAAGGGCGGTGACCCGTTTATTTTTGGCCGCGGCGGCGAAGAGCTGCAGGCCGCGGCCGAAGCGGGCATTCCGTTTCAGGTCGTCCCGGGCGTGACGGCGGCGGCGGGCGCAACGGCCTATGCCGGAATTCCGTTGACGCATCGTGATTATGCCCAGAGCGCAACCTTTATTACTGGCCACTTCGGCGCGGAAAACTCGCCGCTCGACTGGGCGCGGCTGGCGCAAAGCGGCCAGACCCTGGCGATTTATATGGGCAGCCTGAAAGCGGCGGAAATCAGCGCGCAGCTGATTGCCAACGGCCGCGAGGGCGATACCCCGGTAGCGGTGATCTCGCGCGGCACCCGCGCCGATCAGCAAACGAAGACCGGCACATTACAACAGCTTGAAAGCCTGGCGAAAGACGCCCCGATGCCCGCCCTGATCGTGGTAGGAGACGTGGTGCAATTACATCAACAGCTCGCCTGGTATCAACACACCTCATCCTCAGAGGCCTTTAAGGCTTCTGTAGTAAATCTGGCTTAAGGAACGGTTATGGACCAAAAACGACTCACTCACCTGCGGCAACTGGAGGCTGAAAGCATCCATATCATTCGTGAGGTGGCCGCCGAATTCTCTAACCCGGTGATGATGTACTCCATCGGTAAAGACTCCAGCGTGATGCTGCATCTGGCGCGTAAAGCGTTTTATCCGGGCACCCTGCCGTTCCCGTTGCTGCACGTCGATACCGGCTGGAAATTCCGCGAAATGTATGAGTTCCGTGACCGTACCGCTAAAGCCTACGGCTGCGAGCTGCTGGTGCATAAAAACCCGGAAGGGGTGGCGATGGGGATTAACCCGTTCGTTCACGGCAGCGCCAAGCATACCGATATCATGAAAACCGAAGGTCTCAAGCAGGCGCTGAACAAATACGGCTTCGATGCCGCGTTTGGCGGCGCGCGTCGCGATGAAGAGAAATCCCGCGCCAAAGAGCGTATTTACTCCTTCCGCGACCGCTTCCACCGCTGGGACCCGAAAAACCAGCGCCCGGAGCTATGGCACAACTATAACGGCCAGATTAACAAGGGCGAAAGCATCCGCGTCTTCCCGCTCTCCAACTGGACCGAGCTGGATATCTGGCAGTACATCTATCTGGAAAATATTGAAATTGTTCCGCTGTACCTGGCGGCAGAACGTCCGGTGCTGGAGCGCGACGGGATGCTGATGATGATCGATGACGATCGCATCAATTTACAGCCCGGCGAGATGATCAAAAAACAAATGGTACGCTTTCGCACCCTCGGCTGCTGGCCGCTGACCGGCGCGGTGGAGTCCAACGCGCAAACGCTGCCGGAGATTATCGAAGAGATGCTGGTGTCGACCACCAGCGAACGACAGGGGCGCGTGATTGACCGCGACCAGGCAGGCTCCATGGAGCTGAAGAAACGTCAGGGTTATTTCTAAGGAGCCGCCATGAACACCACAATTGCACAACAAATTGCCAATGAAGGCGGCGTAGAAGCCTACCTGCACGCCCAGCAGCACAAAAGCTTGCTGCGCTTTCTGACCTGCGGCAGCGTCGATGACGGTAAAAGTACGCTGATTGGCCGGCTGCTGCACGATACCCGCCAGATTTATGAAGATCAGCTCTCCTCGCTGCATAATGACAGCAAACGTCACGGCACGCAGGGCGAAAAACTCGATCTGGCGCTGCTGGTGGACGGTCTGCAGGCTGAGCGCGAGCAGGGGATTACCATCGACGTCGCCTACCGTTACTTCTCTACTGAGAAGCGCAAATTTATTATCGCCGACACCCCGGGACACGAGCAGTACACCCGTAATATGGCGACCGGCGCGTCCACCTGCGACCTGGCGATCCTGCTGATCGACGCCCGCAAAGGCGTGCTCGATCAGACTCGCCGCCACAGCTTTATCTCGACGCTGCTGGGGATCAAACACCTGGTGGTGGCGGTGAACAAAATGGACCTCGTCGATTTTAGCGAAGAGACTTTTAACACTATTCGTGAAGCGTATCTGACCTTTGCTGAACAGCTGCCAGGCGATCTCGACATTCGCTTTGTCCCGCTCTCCGCGCTGGAAGGGGACAACGTCGCCAGCCAGAGCGAGAAAATGCCGTGGTACAGCGGCCCGACGCTGCTGGAAGTGCTGGAAACCGTTGAGATTCAGCGCGTGGTGGAAAGCCAGCCGCTGCGCTTTCCGGTGCAGTACGTTAACCGCCCTAATCTCGACTTCCGCGGGTTTTCCGGGACGGTTGCCGCCGGCCGCGTGAGCGTAGGACAGCGTCTGAAAGTGCTGCCGTCGGGGGTGGAATCCACCGTGGCGCGCATCGTCACCTTTGACGGCGACCTGCCGGAAGCGGCGGCCGGGGAGGCGATCACGCTCGTGCTGAAGGATGAAATTGATATCAGCCGCGGCGACCTGCTGGTGGACGCGGCGGTCTCTCTGCCTGCGGTACAAAGCGCCAGCGTTGATGTGGTATGGATGGCGGAGCAGGCGCTGGCGCCCGGCCAGAGCTACGACATTAAAATCGCTGGTAAGAAAACCCGCGCCCGCGTGGATGGCGTACGCTACCAGGTTGATATCAACAATCTGACCCAGCGCGAAGTAGAATCGCTGCCGCTCAACGGCATCGGACTGGTAGATCTGACTTTCGACGAGCCGCTGGTGCTGGATAAATACCAGGATAACCCGGTCACCGGGGGGCTTATCTTTATTGACCGTTTAACCAACGTTACCGTTGGCGCGGGCATGGTACGCGAGCCGAACGAACAGGCGCAGGCGGGCGCTTCCCAGTACAGCGCGTTTGAGCTTGAGCTGAATCAGCTTATTCGTAAGCACTTCCCGCACTGGGACGCTCGCGACCTGCTGGGAGGCAAGTAATGGCCCGGCATGACGAAAACGTTGTCTGGCATGCGCATCCTGTCACTCAGGAGCAGCGCGAACAGCATCACGGCCATCGCGGCGTGGTGCTGTGGTTCACCGGGCTTTCGGGCTCGGGGAAATCCACCGTTGCCGGCGCGCTGGAAGAGGCGCTGCATCGGCTCGGCGTGAGCACCTATTTGCTGGATGGCGATAACGTGCGTCACGGCCTGTGCAGCGATCTTGGCTTCAGCGACGACGACCGCAAAGAAAACATTCGCCGGGTGGGTGAAGTGGCGAAACTGATGGTGGATGCCGGACTGGTGGTATTGACCGCGTTTATCTCTCCGCATCGCGCAGAACGGCAGATGGTACGCGAGCGTTTAGGCGAAGGACGTTTTATCGAAGTCTTTGTCGATACGCCGCTGGCGATCTGCGAAGCGCGGGATCCGAAAGGCCTGTATAAGAAAGCGCGGGCCGGAGAGCTGCGCAACTTTACCGGAATAGATTCAGTGTATGAATCCCCGGAGCGCGCTGAAATTCACCTCGACGGTGAACAATTGGTAACAAATTTGGTGCACCAATTATTAGACCTGCTACGACAGAGCGATATTATCAGATCCTGAAACGGCAGCGGCATCATCACAGGATGCCGATCGCCAGGTCAACAGGATTCGATATGCGCAATACCCAGAACATCAGTATTATTCGTTCAGAACCGCCGCCGACAGTCAGCGACGAGACCACCTGGTCTCTGTCGGGCGCTGCCGTTGGCTTTATTTCATGGCTGCTGGCGCTGGGTATTCCCTTCCTGATCTATGGCAGTAATACGCTATTTGTCCTCCTCTATACCTGGCCGTTCTTTCTGGCATTAATGCCGGTTGCCGTCGTGGTTGGCATCGCGCTGCATTCGCTGATGGACGGAAAACTTCAATACAGCGTCTGCGCGACGATTTTGACCGTCGGACTGATGTTCGGTCTGCTGTTCCTCTGGCTACTGGGGTAGTCTTTTTACGAATGAATCTAGCCTGGGTATCAACGGTAAAAATGTGGTACAGTCCCCGCGTTACGCGGCGTCGTCCGCGCGCCAGAGTAGAGAACTCGGGCGAGTTATGGGATGATGATGCCGTTTTTCAGGGGGCAGGATGGGTAAACTAACGCTGCTGTTATTGGCTTTGCTGGTCTGGCTACAGTATTCGCTGTGGTTCGGCAAAAATGGCCTGCACGACTATAGCCGGGTTGATGACGATGTCTCCGCGCAGCAGGCAACTAACGCTAAATTAAAAGCACGCAACGATCAGCTGTTCGCCGAAATTGA
This sequence comes from Klebsiella grimontii, assembly GCF_900200035.1. GTDB lineage: Bacteria > Pseudomonadota > Gammaproteobacteria > Enterobacterales > Enterobacteriaceae > Klebsiella > Klebsiella grimontii. The sequence continues at coordinate 202,979 of NZ_FZTC01000012.1, read as the reverse complement.
CGACCTCAACGGCGGTCAGGAAGCTATCGAAGAGCGCGCACGCAATGAACTCAGTATGACCCGCCCGGGCGAAACGTTTTATCGTCTGGTGCCGGATGCGTCAAAACGCAACCAGGCCGCGGGGCAACAGCAGAATAATCGATAAACAGGCCCAGGATTACAACATGGCAGCCACTTTTCCGGGCGTTTGCGCCGTGGTGCCGGCAGCCGGTTTTGGCCGCCGCATGCAAACGGAATGCCCTAAACAATATCTCTCAATCGGTAACAAAACGATTCTCGAGCACGCGGTCGCCGCGCTGCTGGCAAACCCGCGTATACGGCGGGTGGTCATCGCCGTCAGCCCGGGCGACGTGCGCTTTAGCCAACTGCCGTTGGCGAACCATCCTCAAATTACCGTCGTTGATGGCGGGACAGAACGCGCGGATTCCGTTCTCGCTGGCCTGAAGGTGCTTGGCGAGGCTGATTGGGTGCTGGTGCACGATGCCGCGCGCCCCTGCCTGCACCAGGATGACCTCAGCCGCCTGCTTCAATTATGCGAAACCAGCCGTACGGGCGGCATTCTGGCCGCTCCGGTTCGCGACACGATGAAGCGCGCGGAGCCGGGCAGGGCGGCCATCGCCCATACCGTTGAGCGTAATGATTTATGGCACGCGCTGACGCCGCAATTTTTCCCTCGCGAACTGCTTGTTGATTGCCTGACGCGGGCGCTTAATGAAGGCGCGACTATCACCGACGAAGCCTCGGCGCTGGAGTACTGCGGCTTCCATCCTGAACTGGTCGCCGGACGAGCTGATAATATAAAAGTGACGCGCCCGGAAGACCTGGCGCTGGCCGAATTTTACCTTACCCGTCCCCGACACCAGGAGAAGGCTTAATGCGAATTGGACACGGTTTTGACGTACACGCTTTTGGCGGTGAAGGCCCAATCATTATCGGCGGCGTGCGCGTGCCCTACGAGAAAGGGCTGCTGGCGCACTCCGACGGCGACGTCGCGCTGCATGCGCTGACCGATGCGCTGCTCGGCGCGGCGGCGCTGGGCGACATCGGCAAGCTGTTTCCGGATACCGATCCGGCCTTTAAGGGCGCCGACAGCCGCGAACTGCTGCGCGAAGCGTGGCGGCGGATTCAGGCGAAAGGCTATACCCTTGGCAACGTAGACGTCACCATCATCGCCCAGGCGCCGAAAATGCTGCCGCATATTCCCCAGATGCGCGTCTTTATCGCCGAAGATCTCGGTTGCCATATGGATGATGTGAACGTCAAAGCCACCACCACGGAAAAACTGGGCTTTACCGGCCGCGGCGAAGGCATCGCCTGTGAAGCGGTGGCGCTGCTGCGTAAGGCGGAGAAATGATCGCTTTTGACGAACTCACCTATCTGCATGGAAAACCGCTGGGCCAGGGGCTGCTAAAAGCCAGTCCGGAGGACTTTTTGGTGGTGGAAGATCTCGGCTTTTCCCCCGATGGCGAAGGCGAGCATGTGCTGGTGAGAATTCTGAAAAACGGCTGCAATACCCGTTTTGTTGCTGACTCGCTGGCAAAATTCCTTAAAATTCATGCGCGTGAAGTGAGCTTTGCCGGGCAGAAGGACAAACACGCGGTGACTGAACAGTGGCTGTGCGCCAGAGTGCCGGGCAAAGAGATGCCCGACCTGAGCAAATTTCAGCTCGAGGGTTGCCAGGTTCTGGAGTACGCGCGCCATAAGCGCAAGCTGCGCCTCGGGGCGCTGAAGGGGAACCAGTTTACTCTGGTACTGCGCGAAGTCAGCGCCCGCGACGATGTCGAAAAGCGTTTACAGGCGATCGTCGAGCATGGCGTGCCCAACTATTTCGGCGCCCAGCGCTTCGGTATCGGCGGCAGTAACCTGCAGGGGGCGCTGCGCTGGGCCGAGAGCGGCGCGCCGGTGCGCGATCGCAATAAACGCAGTTTTTGGTTGTCGGCGGCCCGCAGCGCATTGTTTAATCAACAGGTTGGTATTAGATTAAAAAAACCGGAATTTAATCAGGTTGTTGATGGCGATGCGCTACAATTAGCGGGGCGCGGAAGCTGGTTCGTTGCGGACTCTGAAGAACTGACGGCACTCCAGGCGCGGGTAGATAACCGCGAGCTGATGATTACCGCTGCGCTTGTGGGCAGCGGCGACTGGGGAAGCCAACGGGGCGCGCTGGCCGCTGAACAGGCGGCAGTGGTCGAAGAGACGCAGCTACAGGCGCTGCTGGTGCGTGAAAAAGTAGAGGCCGCCCGCCGGGCGATGCTGCTTTATCCCCAGCAGATGAGCTGGAACTGGTGGGATGACGTTACCGTTGAACTGCGTTTCTGGCTGCCCGCAGGCAGCTTCGCCACCAGCGTAGTAAGGGAGCTTATCAATACAACGGGTGACTATGCGAATATTGCTGAGTAACGATGACGGGATTCATGCGCCGGGCATTCAGACCCTGGCAAAGGCCTTACGAGAATTCGCTGAGGTTCAGATAGTTGCACCCGATCGTAACCGCAGCGGAGCGTCGAATTCCCTGACGCTGGAATCTTCGCTACGTACTTTCACTTTTGATAACGGCGATATCGCCGTACAGATGGGCACCCCGACGGACTGTGTTTACCTCGGCGTGAACGCCCTGATGCGGCCGCGTCCGGATATTGTGGTCTCCGGCATTAACGCCGGCCCCAACCTCGGTGACGACGTCATCTATTCCGGCACCGTTGCCGCCGCGATGGAGGGCCGTCATCTCGGCTTTCCGGCGCTGGCCGTCTCGCTAAACGGCTATCAGCATTATGATACCGCCGCCGCGGTTACCTGCTCGATTCTGCGGGCTTTAAGCCGCGAGCCGCTGCGTACCGGACGCATTCTGAATATCAACGTGCCGGATCTGCCCCTTGAGCAGATTAAAGGTATCCGCGTGACCCGCTGCGGCAGCCGGCATCCTTCCGATCAGGTGATCCCGCAAAAAGATCCGCGCGGCAATACGCTGTACTGGATTGGACCTCCGGGCGAGAAGTACGACGCCGGGCCGGATACCGATTTTGCCGCCGTGGATGAAGGCTATGTGTCGGTCACTCCGCTACATGTCGATTTAACCGCCCACGGCGCACATGAGGTGGTGAGCGGCTGGCTGGATCGCGTTGGGGTTGATACGCAATGGTAAATAAACGTGTTGAAAGTCTTCTCAATCAGCTCCGCACGCAGGGCATTGTTGACGAGCGCGTGCTGAACGCGATCGCGCTGGTGCCGCGAGAAAAGTTTGTTGATGAAGCCTTTGAACATAAGGCGTGGGAAAACACGGCGCTGCCGATTGGCCAGGGGCAAACCATCTCGCAACCCTACATGGTGGCGCGGATGACCGAGCTTCTGACGCTAACGCCGGAGTCAAGGGTGCTGGAAATTGGCACCGGATCTGGCTATCAGACGGCGATCCTGGCGCATCTGGTGCATCACGTGTGCTCGGTTGAGCGCATTAAGAGTTTGCAGTGGCACGCGCGCCGTCGCCTTAAACAACTTGATTTACATAATGTTTCAACCCGTCACGGCGATGGATGGCAGGGTTGGCAGGCACGCGCGCCGTTCGACGCGATCATCGTTACCGCCGCGCCGCCGGAAATTCCGGCCGCGCTGCTGGCGCAGCTGGACGATGGCGGCGTACTGGTGCTGCCGGTAGGCGAAGAGCACCAGTTCCTGAAGCGAATCCGTCGGCGCGGCAACGAGTTTGTCATTGATACTGTCGAAGCCGTGCGCTTTGTACCCCTCGTGAAAGGGGAGTTGGCCTGAACCCGGATTATTCCAGGTTTTTTTGCCTGCATTTAGGCATAGGGTGGACGCATTTTTCGTGTCCTGGCCGGGCGCCGTCCGGTGAGCAAGATATTGGTAGTTAACATATTCCTGGGGGATAAATGAGCGCGGGAAGCCCAAAATTTACCTTAAGCCGCATTGCGGCTTTGTCACTGGTGTCACTCTGGCTGGCAGGCTGCAGCAGCTCCAACAATCCGCCTGCGCCGGTCAGCTCGGCTGGCGGGGCTTCGTCTTCCAGTACGAATTCCGGAATGCTGATCACGCCTCCGTCAAATAACGTTCCGCAGGCGCGCCCGGTACAAACGCAACCGGTGCAGACGCAGCCCGCTCAGATTCAGCCGATGGCCCAGGAGCCGGTGCAAACGGTAAACGGCAAAATTGTCTACAACCGTAAATATGGGGATATTCCGAAAGGTAGCTATACCGGCGGCAGTACCTATACTGTTAAACGCGGCGACACGCTATTCTATATTGCGTGGGTCACCGGGAACGACTTCCGCGACCTGGCGCAGCGTAATAATATCCCGGCGCCGTACGGTCTGAACGTCGGTCAGACGCTGCAGGTTGGCAACGCGTCCGGCCAGCCAATCACCGGTGATAACCCTGTCGCCCAGGCCAGCGTGAAGGCCAGTAATGGCGGGATGTTAACCGCAAATTCTGCACAAAAATCCACCGCGGTGGTTGCGTCCCAACCAACTATTACGTATTCTGAATCTTCAGGTGAACAGAGTGCTAATAAGATGTTGCCGAATAACAAGCCTGCGACGACAACTGCCGTCGCGCCAGTTACGGCCCCAGCTGTCAGCACAACCCAATCGACTGCAAGCAGTACGTCAACCAGTTCGCCGATCTCTTCATGGCGCTGGCCGACTGATGGCAAGGTTATCGAGAACTTTAGTGGTGCCGAAGGCGGCAATAAAGGTATTGATATCGCAGGCAGTAAAGGACAGGCTATTGTCGCGACCGCAGATGGGCGCGTCGTCTATGCCGGTAACGCACTGCGCGGTTACGGTAATCTTATTATCATCAAACACAACGATGATTACCTGAGCGCCTACGCACATAACGATACGATGCTCGTAAAAGAGCAACAAGATATCAAGGCGGGGCAGAAAATCGCTACCATGGGTAGCACAGGTACTAGCTCTACACGTTTGCATTTTGAAATTCGTTACAAGGGGAAATCCGTCAACCCGCTGCAGTATTTACCGCAGCGATAATTTGGCAAAGTACGGATAAGCTCAGTATCGCTAACAAAGGCGCCAGGGCGGCCGCGATGCCTTCTTCACCGGGGCAGAAAAGGTTATCGTCCTGGCGTCTTTTGAGTGATGTTTAGCGAAGGTGCTTTGCTTAGGGATCACGGGTAGGAGCCATCTTTATGAGTCAGAATACGCTGAAAGTTCATGATTTAAATGAAGACGCGGAATTTGATGAGAACGGAGTCGAGGTTTTTGATGAGAAAGCCTTAGTTGAAGAGGAACCCAGTGATAGCGATCTGGCTGAGGAAGAGCTTCTTTCGCAGGGAGCAACCCAACGGGTGCTCGATGCGACGCAGCTTTATCTTGGAGAGATTGGTTATTCCCCGCTGCTGACGGCCGAAGAAGAGGTTTATTTTGCGCGTCGCGCGCTGCGTGGTGACGTTGCGTCACGCCGCCGGATGATCGAAAGCAACCTGCGTCTGGTCGTCAAGATAGCCCGCCGTTACGGCAATCGCGGTCTGGCTCTGCTGGATCTGATTGAAGAAGGTAACCTGGGGCTGATTCGCGCAGTTGAGAAGTTTGACCCGGAACGTGGGTTCCGTTTTTCGACTTACGCGACCTGGTGGATTCGTCAAACGATTGAACGGGCGATCATGAACCAAACCCGTACGATCCGTTTACCAATTCATATCGTCAAAGAGCTGAACGTCTATCTGCGTACCGCACGCGAGTTGTCCCATAAGCTGGACCACGAGCCAAGCGCGGAAGAGATAGCCGAACAGCTGGATAAGCCAGTTGATGACGTGAGCCGGATGCTGCGTCTGAACGAGCGCATTACCTCGGTGGATACCCCACTGGGCGGCGACTCGGAAAAAGCGCTGCTGGATATTCTGGCCGATGAAAAAGACAACGGCCCGGAAGACACCACGCAGGACGATGATATGAAACAAAGCATCGTCAAATGGCTGTTCGAACTGAACGCCAAGCAGCGTGAAGTGCTGGCTCGTCGCTTTGGCCTGCTGGGCTATGAAGCCGCGACGCTTGAGGATGTGGGCCGCGAAATTGGCCTGACCCGCGAACGCGTGCGCCAGATCCAGGTAGAAGGCCTCCGCCGCCTGCGGGAGATTCTGCAAAGCCAGGGGCTGAATATCGAAGCGTTGTTCCGCGAGTAAGATACCTTTCTTAAAAAAGGCTCAATCGTTTGATTGGGCCTTTTTCTTTTTTGTGTCTCCGCCGCTTATGCGAGCGCCGTCTCGTGGAGGTGCCGCCAGATGATTTTCTCTTCCTGCAGACGGAAAAGAACCGTTGACCAGCGTGCGGTGTCCGCTTTGCCGGGTAAAGCGTGGGTTTCCCGATAGAGCACCGCTGCGCCATCGTGCCATTCGGCAAGTATGGCGGTATTGTCGATGACAATCTTCAAGCCCGGGCGGCTGGCGCGAGCTCCGTGAAAAAAAGCGCTGACCGACTGATGGTCCATGCGCATACCGTTTATCGGGATCATGCTAAATTCCGGGCTAAAGCGATGCAGCAGCGCTTCGGCGCTCCCTTCCCCCTGATTCAGCCAGTGTTCTATAGCCACGTGGGCCGCAATAACTTCCGCAATATAGCGATTCATTTGTTCTCCATTTTACCGTGCAGGCGCATGATTAACGCCCGGTTATCGAATTTAAGGCAGCCCAGCAGCGGCACCAGGGTCAAAACGGCGGCGGCGATAAATACGCCGCGCCACGCCAGCGGGGTGGGCCAGTAAAGTAAAAAAGCGCTCAGTAAAGCTGCCAGTAGCGCAGATCCTATCAGGAAACTGAGCTGGCGATTGAGGTTCCACAGCGCGCTGGCGTCCGGCATATCGGGGTTCGCCACGTTAAGAAACGCGCTGCTCTGGGCCGTACTGCTGCACAGGCTGCCGCCTGCGCCCATCAGGATAAACGCCGCGATCAGCGCGCTGCTGGCGGTATGCGCATTGACGCCAGCCAGGATGAGTATTCCGGCAGCCTGAAGAAGGCAGCCCAGCGCAATCAGGGGGCGGGGGCCGAGACGATTGAAATAGCGGCCGGTCGTCGCGATCGCCACAAACGAGGCCAGCGACCACGGAAGCATCAGGGAGCCGATGGCGGAGGGCGCCATCCCCGTCACGCTTTGCAAATAAAACATCCCGACGACATTGATGCCAATAAAGGTCCCCGGCACGCAGAGATAGACCAGCATAGAAAAGCGCAGCAGCGGGTCGCGCAGTAACGAGAGATGTAAAAAGCCGCCCGACCGCGCGACGCTCTTCTCATCCCTGAGCCACAGCGCGGCCAGCCCGAAAGTCAGCAGCGCTATCGGCAGGCTGGCAAAGAAAACCCAGCGCCAGCTCAGCGATTGCACCAGCGCTCCGCCGAGCGCCGGAGAGCACGCCGGCGCCAGCAGCCCAACCAGCATCACCGCGGCGGAAAGTTTCGCCCGTTCGTGAGGCTTGAACTGTTGCCAGGTTAACGCCTGTCCTAGTGGAATCAGCAGCCCGCCGCCCATCCCCTGCAGGGCGCGCCACATGACGAGGCTTATCAACGAGTCGGCCATCCCGGCAGCCAGCGCCCCGAGGCTAAACAAGCTAAGCGAAAGCAGGAATACCCGCCGGGCCCCAAACTGCTGGCTGAGCCAGGCGCTAAACGGCAGCACCAGGGTGAGCCCGGCAATATAGCCATTGCTGACCCACGCCAGCTCGCCCACCGACGCGTGTAGCGTCCGGCCCATCGCCGGAAAGGCGACGCTGGCGATAAACATATTGATTAAGTCGAGAAAGAAACCCAGCAGAAAAACGGTTGCGACCTTGCTGCGATACGTCATTGATGAAATCCCCCGTGAAGGCCGCTACTGTAAACCTCAATATCAGGGCGAATAAACACGACATTCGCAGATATACTGTCGGAAATTTTTTGACAATGGGCGGCGCGATGCTGAACCTGCAGCGGATGAACATGTTTGTGGCGGTAGTCGATAGCGGGAGTTTTACCGCAGCGGCGGCGGCTCTGGGGCAGACCAAGGCGGTGGTGAGTTTCAACGTCCGCCAGCTGGAGAACGAACTGGGGGTCACGCTGCTATTGCGATCGACCCGTCGCCTGACGCTTACCGAAGCCGGTTCGCTGTTCTATCATCGCGGGGTCGCGCTGCTGAAAGCGGCGGAAAACCTGCAGGACGACGTCCGGGGCAGCCACGTGGGGTTGAGCGGCGAGCTGCGGATCACGACGACGCCTGAATATGGCGCGCAGGTGATTATTCCGGCACTGGCGGAGTTCAGCCTGCGGCATCCTGCGCTCCGCGTACGCCATGTTTCCTCTTCTCACCACGCGGATTTAATCTCCGAGCGGTTTGACGTGGCGATTCGTCTCGGCACGCTGGCGGATTCGCGCTACCGCGCGGCGCTGATATCACGCTTTGCCATCGTCCCGGTTGCAGCCCCGTCATGGCTGGCACAGCATCCTGTGAAGACGCTTGAAGATCTGGCGCAATCGGCGTGGATTATTCATGAACGTCTGACCGCGCCGCTCCGCTGGCAGCTTAGCGGGCCCCATGACGAGAGCATTGCCTTCGAGATTAAACCGGCGCCGCGGCTGTCGGCGGATAGCGCCAGCGCGCTGATGGCTTTTGCGCTGGCGGGCAGCGGCATCGCGCTGCTACCCGAGTGGCTGGTGGCCGCTGCGCTGGCGGACGGCGCACTGGTGAAGGTGATGCCGGAGTTTAGCTTTCCGCCCCAGGGGGTATATGCGGTTTACCCGGACGCGCAGCATATCCCTGCCAGAGTGCGGGCGTTTATTGATTTTTTACGCGAACGCGTGGGTTAACGCTGCTGTTCTTGCGCCATCAGCTTGTGGATGATTTGCGAAAACTGCTGGCGCTCCTCATCGCTCAGCCGACCTAAAAACTCTTCGTCGACGGCGTGACCCAGCGGCATTGAGCTTGCCAGTAGCGCTTCGCCTTCTGCGGTTAAATAGACAAACCGACGGCGTTTGTCCGCCGGGTCGTGTTCGCGACGAACCAGACCGCGGCTCTCCATTCGGCTCAGCATCTCCGCCAGCGTCGCTTTGGTGCTGACCGCCGCTTCCGTTAACGTCACCTGTTCAATGCCGGGATGCTCGGCAATGGAACGCATCACCGCATACTGCGGTTTGGTGAGGTCCGGCAGCTCAAGCTGCCAGCGGGCGGTGTGCTGCTGAAAAAGCTGGCGCAGCAGGTGGAACGCCTCGTTTTTTAACTCCATGACCACTCCATAAAAAAACCGTCGGTTCTATGATAGCCGTTCGGAGGGCGTTTGAGCATTTTTCCTGTTTTGATGAAAAATGCGGCCGTGTACGAACGAACTTGCAAGAAAAGCGTATCAAGCGTAGCTTTAATAAAAATGTTCGTACACGAACGATTTGCGAGGCGATGATGAAGCTAATAGTCGGGATGACCGGAGCGACGGGCGCTCCGCTGGGGGTTGCGCTACTGAAAGCGCTTCGTGAGATGCCGGAAGTGGAAACGCATCTGGTGATGTCAAAGTGGGCCAAAACCACCATTGAACTGGAAACGCCGTACAGCGCCCGTGAAGTGGCGGCGCTGGCCGATTTCTCGCATAGCCCGGCGGATCAGGCCGCCATCATCTCATCAGGTTCATTTCGTACCGACGGCATGATCGTTATCCCCTGCAGTATGAAAACGCTGGCCGGTATCCGTGCCGGTTATGCCGAGGGGCTGGTGGGGCGGGCCGCGGACGTGGTGCTGAAAGAGGGGCGTAAGCTGGTGCTGGTACCGCGCGAAATGCCGTTGAGCACTATCCATCTGGAAAACATGCTGGCTCTGTCGCGCATGGGCGTGGCGATGGTGCCGCCCATGCCCGCCTATTACAACCATCCCAAAACCATTGAGGACGTCACTGACCACGTTGTCACGCGGGTGCTGGATCAGTTCGGTCTGGAGTATCACAAAGCGCGCCGCTGGAGCGGGTTACGGGCGGTAGAGAGTATTTCACAGGAGAATGAATAATGGCTTTTGATGATTTGCGCAGCTTTTTGCAGGCGCTGGACGACCAGGGGCAACTGCTGAAAATTAGCGAAGAAGTGAACGCGGAGCCGGATCTGGCCGCGGCGGCAAACGCCACCGGGCGCATCGGCGATGGCGCTCCCGCGCTGTGGTTTGACAATATTCGCGGTTTTACCGATGCGCGCGTGGCAATGAACACCATCGGCTCCTGGCAGAACCACGCTATCTCGCTGGGTCTGCCGCCGAATACGCCGGTGAAAAATCAGATCGACGAATTTATTCGTCGCTGGGATAAATTCCCGGTGACGCCGGAGCGGCGGGCAAACCCGGCGTGGGCGGAAAATACCGTCGACGGCGAGGCGATTAATCTGTTCGATATTCTGCCCCTGTTCCGTCTCAACGACGGCGACGGCGGCTTTTATCTCGACAAAGCCTGCGTGGTCTCTCGCGATCCTCTCGACCCGGACAATTTTGGCAAGCAAAACGTCGGCATTTACCGTATGGAGGTGAAGGGTAAACGTAAGCTCGGCCTGCAGCCGGTACCGATGCATGATATCGCTCTGCATCTGCACAAAGCGGAAGAGCGCGGTGAAGATCTGCCGATCGCCATTACCCTGGGAAACGATCCGATTATTACCCTGATGGGCGCTACGCCGCTGAAATACGATCAGTCGGAATATGAGATGGCCGGCGCGCTGCGCGAAAGTCCGTATCCTATCGCCACCGCGCCGCTGACCGGCTTTGACGTGCCGTGGGGCTCAGAGGTGATCCTCGAAGGGGTGATTGAAAGCCGCAAGCGCGAAATCGAAGGCCCGTTCGGCGAATTTACCGGCCACTACTCCGGCGGCCGTAATATGACGGTGGTACGAATCGATAAAGTCTCTTACCGCAGCAAACCGATCTTCGAGTCTCTCTATCTCGGCATGCCGTGGACCGAGATCGACTATCTGATGGGCCCGGCCACCTGCGTGCCGCTGTATCAGCAGCTGAAGGCCGAGTTCCCCGAGGTACAGGCCGTCAACGCGATGTACACCCACGGTCTGTTGGCGATTATCTCCACCAAAAAACGCTACGGCGGCTTTGCCCGTGCGGTAGGCCTGCGGGCGATGACTACGCCGCATGGTCTGGGCTACGTGAAGATGGTGATCATGGTTGATGAGGACGTCGACCCGTTCAACCTGCCGCAGGTGATGTGGGCGCTGTCGTCGAAGGTTAACCCGGCCGGGGACCTGGTGCAGCTGCCGAATATGTCGGTACTGGAGCTCGATCCAGGCTCCAGCCCGGCGGGGATCACCGACAAACTGATTATCGACGCCACCACCCCGGTTGCGCCGGACCTTCGCGGCCACTACAGCCAGCCGGTACAGGATCTCCCTGAAACGAAAGCCTGGGCTGAAAAATTGACCGCCATGCTGGCTAACCGTAAATAAGGAGAAAAAGATGATTTGTCCACGCTGCGCCGATGAACATATTGAAGTGCTGGCAACATCGCCGGTAAAAGATGTCTGGACGGTATTCCAGTGCCAGCATTGTTTCTACACCTGGCGTGATACGGAACCGCTACGCCGCACCAGCCGCGAACATTATCCTGAAGCGTTCCGCATGACCCAGAAGGATATTGATGACGCGCCGATGGTGCCGCATATTCCGCCGCTGCTGGCGGAGGATAAACGATAAAATAAACGGGCCCGCGCAGTCGGGCCTTTTTTATATTTAATGAATCAATGAGAAATCTGTAGCCATTAAATTTTTAAATATGAAAAAAGGTTAATAGAGCAGATACGTTTGCGAGCCATCTTCCAGTTTATAATAAAATCAACGGGTTTGATAAATTACCGATAAGCTTCGCGGCCGGGAAAATATAGAATAGCGGCGGGTGCTTGAGGCTATCTGGCTTTGAGCATTGACAAGGATTCAGATAGACGAAAGCCCCAGGAGATATTTCTATCAACTGAGGCTGACGAATGAACCTGAACAATTCAGATGTTAGTCTCTTCTTTGCAGGGAGGCAAGACATGCTAACAAAATATGCCCTTGTGGCAATCATCGTACTGTGTTTTACGGTACTGGGATTGACGCTTTTGGTGTGCAGCTCGCTGTGCGAGCTAAGTATTAAAGAGCGTAGTATGGAGTTTAAAGCTGTTCTCGCTTACGAATCGAAGAAATAGCATCAGCGCGGGGGCGACCCCGCGTATTGGTTGTCAGGATGCATTCTCTCGCACCCATTTTGCATTTGTTAAAACGGCAGCACCGCAGGGCGCTGCCGTTTTTCACGTTAAACGAGAACTACACCAGGCTCTTCAGGCGATAGATCCACTCCAGCGCCTGGCGCGGAGTCAGCGAATCCGGATCGAGATTCTCCAGCGCTTCAACCGCGGGCGAGGTCTCTTCCGGCGCGGAAAGCAACGACATCTGGGTACCGTCCACCTGCGTGGCGGCAGCGCTCGGCGCGATGCTTTCCAGCTCGCGCAGCTTCTGCCGCGCGCGCTTGATCACCTCTTTCGGCACCCCGGCCAGCGCGGCAACCGCCAGGCCGTAGCTCTTACTGGCCGCGCCATCCTGCACGCTGTGCATAAAGGCGATGGTATCGCCGTGCTCCAGGGCATCAAGATGGACGTTGGCCACGCCTTCCATTTTCTCCGGCAGTTGGGTCAGCTCGAAGTAGTGGGTGGCAAACAGGGTCAGGGCTTTGATCTTATTCGCCAGATTTTCCGCGCAGGCCCACGCCAGCGACAGGCCATCGTAGGTCGAGGTGCCGCGGCCAATTTCATCCATCAGCACCAGGCTATGCTCGGTGGCGTTATGCAGAATATTAGCGGTTTCGGTCATCTCTACCATAAAGGTTGAGCGGCCGCTGGCCAGGTCATCCGCCGCGCCGACGCGGGTGAAAATACGATCGATAGGGCCGATGTCGACTTTTTCCGCCGGAACGTAGCTGCCGATATACGCCAGCAGGGCAATCAGCGCGGTTTGGCGCATATAGGTACTTTTACCGCCCATATTCGGACCGGTGATAATCAGCATTCTCCGCTGCGGGGCGAGATGCAGCGGGTTGGCGATAAACGGCTCTTTCAGCACCTGCTCAACCACCGGATGGCGGCCTTCGCTAATCCGAATGCCCGGCTTATCGCTAAAGGTCGGGCAGCAGTAGTTGAGGGTCTCCGCGCGCTCGGCGAGGTTCACCAGCACATCGAGCTCCGCCAGCGCGCTGGCGCTCTGCTGCAGGTCGCCAAGATGCGGCAGCAGCATATCGAAAAGCTCATCGTACAGCTGCTTTTCCAGCGCCAGCGCTTTCCCTTTGGAGGTCAGGACTTTGTCTTCATACTCCTTCAGCTCAGGAATAATATAGCGCTCGGCGTTTTTGAGGGTCTGGCGACGGACGTAGTGGATCGGCGCGTGCTGGCTCTGACCACGGCTAATCTGGATGTAGTAGCCGTGGACGGCGTTGTAGCCCACCTTCAGCGTATCCAGCCCCAGACGCTCGCGCTCGCGAACTTCCAGTCTGTCGAGGTAATCGGTAGCGCCATCGGCCAGGCCGCGCCACTCATCGAGTTCCGCGTGATAGCCGGGGGCGATAACCCCGCCGTCGCGAACCAATACCGGCGGCGCATCGATAATCGCCCGCTCCAGCAGTTCGCGCAGTTCGCTAAATTCCCCCATCTTTTCCCGGAGCCGCTGCACCGGCGCGCAATCGACGTCGGCCAGCATGGCGCGCAGCGCCGGCAGCTGCTGGAAAGCGTGACGCATACGCGCTAAATCGCGAGGGCGGGCGGTGCGCAGCGCCAGGCGCGCCAGAATACGTTCGAGGTCGCCGACCTGACGCAGCACCGGCTGCAGCTCGGTGTAATGTTCCTGCAGCGCGCCGATGGTCTGCTGGCGCTCTACCAGCACGGCGGTGTCGCGCGCCGGCATATGCAGCCAGCGCTTCAGCATACGGCTGCCCATCGGGGTGACGGTGCAGTCGAGCACCGAGGCCAGCGTATTTTCAAAGCCGCCGGCCAGGTTCTGGGTTATCTCCAGATTGCGACGCGTGGCCGCATCCATAATGATGCTGTCCTGCTGGCGCTCCATCGTGATGGAGCGGATATGCGGCAATGACGTGCGCTGGGTGTCTTTGACGTACTGTAGCAGGCAGCCGGCGGCGCACAGGCCGCGCGGGGCGTTTTCAACGCCGAAACCAACCAAATCGCGCGTGCCGAACTGGAGATTGAGCTGCTGGCGCGCGGTGTCGATTTCAAATTCCCACAGCGGACGACGGCGCAGGCCGCGGCGCCCCTCAATAAGCGACGACTCGGCAAAATCCTCCGCATACAGCAGCTCGGCGGGGTTGGTGCGCTGGAGCTCGGCGGCCATCGTTTCGCGGTCGGCGGGCTCGCTCAGGCGAAAACGTCCGGAGCTGATATCAAGGGTGGCGTAGCCAAAACCTTTGCCGTCCTGCCAGATGGCGGCCAGCAGATTGTCCTGGCGTTCCTGCAGCAGCGCTTCATCGCTGATAGTGCCGGGCGTCACAATACGGACGACTTTGCGTTCCACCGGCCCTTTGGTGGTTGCCGGATCGCCAATCTGTTCGCAAATGGCCACCGACTCGCCCTGATTAACCAGTTTGGCCAGATAGTTTTCCACCGCGTGGTGCGGGATCCCGGCCATCGGAATCGGTTCGCCCGCGGAAGCGCCGCGCTTCGTCAGCGAGATATCCAGCAGCTGCGACGCGCGTTTCGCATCGTCGTAGAATAGTTCGTAGAAATCACCCATCCGGTAAAACAGCAGAATCTCCGGATGCTGGGCTTTCAGCTTGAGATACTGCTGCATCATGGGGGTGTGGGCGTCGAGATTCTCTAATGTACTCATCTGTTTTTGATGTCCATTTTCTTACGTTTTAACGCGTTAGCGGAGTTTATTGTTTTCATGACGTCGCGCTATTGCTCATCGGTTCCCGTGACATTGTGCATTTCTTTTCATTGACTCATAGGCCGCATGATAACGGAGTCTTCAGGTCAGGAAAACAAGAAGGCGCGGCGGGCCCATGAATCGTCTTCCCCCTCCTCTTAGCCGCTGCGTAATGTCCATTGCTCGGGCTGCTTTTGACTATCCTTATATCAGGAAAAGCTATTTGTTAATAAAATGTGATCTATGTTACAATTATTTTACTATGAATATCTGCCCACTATCATTTATTAATTACCTGACGCAATTTGTTTTTAGGATATATCTCAGCGCTCTGCGAGTTAATTTCCTATGGTGGCATTGTTCGCGAGGTTAAATCTTTTTTTAATTCCTCTGTAAATGTATCTCTTTTTACCTAAAAAATGATTTGTTAGTATTTTTGTCGACCAGGGGATCTGGCTTTAATTAAATTATTAATATTAATTAATAGTCTAATTATTGAAACGGATTTTTCGGTGATGCGGAGGGCTGGAAATTGTTGGGTAAATAGACTTCGGCAATTTTATAGCTCCTTACTCTTTTAGGATAAAAATTTATAACGCAGGAATTTTCTATGAAACTGAATAAAGTTGCTATGGCTGTGGCATTAACTGCTGCTCTCGGCTCAATGTCTGCACTGGCTGATACCACGAATGGCCAGATTGAGCTTCAGGGTGAGCTGGTGAATACCGCTTGTGGTTTAGCCCCGTCGTCCAGCCCGGTAACCGTTGATTTTGGTCAGGTTCCAGTTTCCCTGCTGCAAGGCGGTGGTCAGGCAACTGAAACCAAAAACATCGAGCTGCAGTATTGCGATACCACTATTGCCAGCAGCGCCGTTGTTTCCTATACCCCGACTTCGGTTAACCCGAACGATCCTACTCTGGCTGCATTTACTTCTGGTACTGCATCCGGTGCAGGTATCGGCCTGAAAGACAGCGCTAGCCAGACTGTAACCTGGGGCGCGCAGACCACTCCGGTCACCCTGGTTGATGGTACTAACACCATTCCTTTCGTGGCGTTCCTGAAAGCGGAAGCGGCAGCGAGCGGTTCTACCACTACCGTAACCGCAGGTGCATTCCAGTCAACGATCAATTTCACCATCGATTATCAATAATCGATTTTGAATTATCGCTCGCGGGGAGAGATCTCTCTCCCCGCGATATTGGAGTAGGTGCCAGATAATATGGAATTCTGAGTATGGTTAAGGATACAGAGAAAAAGAGACTGATGGCGTTATTGGTATCGGGATTACTCTTTTCCGGACATGCTTCGAGTACTAGTTTTACGCCTGGCCAGCTGGCGCTTTCGGGGGAGCTAGTGGCTGCCGCATGCGATATTGACCCTAATTCGCGGGAGCTATGGGTAGATTTCGGTAACATTTCCGCTCGCGATATTAATAGCGATCAAGAAGGTAAGCTGATCCGGCCTTTTTTAGTACGCTTAATTGGCTGCACCTCTTTCGGCAGCGTAAATCAATCAACGCCAGGGGCTTATGCCACCATTACGTTTACCGGCAATGCTTCATCGCAGGACCCAACAGTATTAATTCCGGATGGTGAAGGAAAGGGATTTGGTATCCAGATTCGCGATCGCCATGGGGAAATTTTAACGTTTGGAGAACCTTCATCGGGATATCTCCTGAGTGATGAGAATAATACGCTGAAATTTACCGCTACGCTGGTGCCGGTTCAGCAGCATATTAAAGCCGGGGATTTTTACGCCGTCACTCGTTTTTTTATGGATTACAACTAGAAACAAGCCAGTGATTGCTGTTGGAGCTTGTTTGTCGCACACGATATTTTACTGAATGATTCGGGATGAATAGTCATGTCAGCAGAACAAAAAATAAAAATAATCCTCTCTCAGATGCTTTTTTTCTGCTGTACCTCTATGGCTTACGCCTCAACCGACGTGGAATTTAATACCGACGTACTGGATGCGGCCGATCGCGACAATATCGATTTAACCCGTTTCGCCACCGACAACTATGTCCCGCCGGGCGAGTACTTATTAGATATTAAAATAAATGGCCAGGCGGTCGGGCAGCAAAAGGTTCGCTATCTGGCTTCTAAAGATCAGAAGCATACCCAGGCCTGCATCAACGGCGAAATTCTTGCCAGATTGGCTTTGAAAGAGGATGCGCAGCAAAAGGTCGCACAGCCGTTTGCTGACTGCTATGACCTGCTGAGCCTTCCTGGCGCCACCCTCAGTAACTACGCCGGGGTGCTGGACATCACCGTCCCGCAGGCGTGGATGAAATACAACGATCCGAACTGGACGCCGCCGGAGCGCTGGGACCAGGGGATCGGCGGATTTTTGCTCGACTATAGCCTGACCGGGCAATATACCCGCCAGCTGGATATGCATGAAGATTACAGCACCCTGAGCGGATACGGTCAGACCGGGGTCAACCTCGGCGGCTGGCGCCTGCGCGGCGAATATCAGACCAGTTATTACAGCGCGACGCATCAATTTGATTTCGATATGAATCAGATCTACGCCTACCGCCCGCTGCCGATGATGGCGGCAAAGCTGACGGCGGGGGAGATCTATCTTGATTCTCAGGTCTTCGACACCGTGCGCTTTACCGGGCTTAATCTCGCCAGCGATGAGCGTCAGCTGCCGCCAAACCTGCAGGGGTATGCGCCGGAAATTCGCGGTCTGGCCAAGACCAACGCCAAAGTGACGGTGAAGCAGAGCGGACGCATCATTTATGAAACGACGGTGCCCGCCGGACCGTTTAATATTCAGGATTTACGCAGCTCGGTGCGCGGTACGCTGGATGTGCAGGTGGAAGAGCAGGATGGCTCAATTTCGACTTTCCAGGTTAACACCGCCAATATTCCTTATCTTACGCGTCCCGGCTACGTGCGCTACAACGTGGCGATCGGCGCGCCGTCCCGCTATAGCCATAAAATTCAGGGACCCGGTTTCGCTTCCGGCGATTTCTCCTGGGGGATCACCAACGCCTGGTCGCTGTACGGCGGTTTACAAAGCGCAGGGGCCGAATATACCGCGGTCTCCGCCGGTATTGGCCGCGATCTCAGCGTACTTGGCGCCCTCTCGCTGGACGCTACGGAATCCTACAGTCAGCAGTCAAACCAGAAGCGGCTTAAAGGGACCTCGTTTAAGCTGAGCTATGCGAAAACGTTCGACGAATATAATAGTTCCATTACCTTCGCCGGATATCGCTTCTCGCAGGAGGACTTCCGCTCTTTCTCGCAATATCTCAACGAGCGCTATGAGGGTTACGACAGCCTTGGGCGTGAAAAAGAAGTTTATATCATCACCGGCAATAAAACGTTCTGGGCCGATGAGCCTGGTAAAGCGACCACGGTATTTTTGACCTACACCCATCAGAATTACTGGAACCGAAGCAGCCAGGATCGCTACGGCATCTCGCTAGGGCGCTCGTTTAACGTCGGTAATATTCGCGGGATCACCACCAATATTTCGGCCTACCGTTCGGATTACGAAGGGCGGAAAGACGACTCTATTGCTTTCTCGCTTTCCATTCCGGTTGGCGATAGTAAATGGAGCGGCCTCGACGTGCAGACCAATAACGGCAAAACCAGCCCGATGCTCTCCTATACCGACAGCAGCGACTACAACAACCTGTGGCGTCTGCGTGCCGGAGCGAGCCAGAGCGGCTATGCCAACGTCGACGGCTACTATCAGCGCCGCTCGCAGTACGCTGAAATCAACAGCAACGCCAGCTATCAGCAGGATCACTATCTCTCTCTGAGCAGCACCCTGCGCGGCGGCTTTACCGCGACCCGGCACGGGGCGGCGATCCACAACAGCGGCGCGACGCTCAATACGGCGCGCGTAATGGTGAACACCAACGGCATCGGCGACGTGCCGCTCAATGACGGTAAATCAAGAACCAATAATTTCGGCATCGCCGTTATTCCGGACATCGTGAGCTACAACAGCTTTGATACCCGGGTTGACGTTGATGCGATGTCGGAATCCATTGAACCGGCAAAAGCCATCAGCACCGCCACGCTGACCGAAGGCGCTATTGGTTATCAGACCTTTGGCATGGCGCAGGGCGAAAAAATGATGGGCATTATCCGCCTGGCTGACGGTACCTATCCGCCGTTCGGCGCCGAGGTTATCAACGGCGATGGCGTGAGCGTATCGATGATTATGGAAGGTGGGCAGGGATGGCTGGCAGGGGTGAATCCTCATGAGCTGCTAAGCGTAGTGTGGAGCGGGAAAAAGCAGTGTCAGATTGCCATCCCGCCGACCATAGAGCGTCGTTCGACAGCCGCGCTATTGCCGTGTAAATGACAGTGACAGTAATAAAAGGCCAAAAATGAGCATAACAAGCAACAAACTCTGCTGGATGGGCATTCTGATGCTGGCGGCGGTAAGCGGTACCGCGCAGGCGGGGGTTTCGCTGGATCGCACGCGTCTTATCATCACCGGTAAAGATAGCTCGGCGAGCGCCAATCTAACCAACACAAGCCCGGATATTCCGTTCCTGGCGCAATCGTGGGTGGAAGACAGCAAGGGCAACAAGATCACCTCTCCGCTGGTGGTTTTACCGCCTTTGCAGCGGATTAACGGCGGGCAAAAAGGGGTGGCGCGGGTCACAAAAACAGATGGTATCAACCAGCTGCCGCAGGACCGCGAAAGCCTGTTTTATTTAAGCGTGCGGGAAATTCCGCCTAAGCCAGATAAAGCGAACGTCCTGCAGCTGGCCATGCAGTCGCGGATTAAATTATTTTTCCGCCCGACCGCCATTATTCCCAAAAGCAAAAGCGAAATATGGCAGGACCAGGTCGTCTTTCAAAAGAGCGGCAATAAGATGACCGCGCAAAACCCGACGCCTTACTACATCACCATTATTAGCCTGTCCCGCGTTAAAGGTGAAAAAATCACTAAGTTCCCGGGAATTATGATTGCGCCGAAGTCCAGTCTGGAGTTCAGCGTGACCGATGGCGGCGTTAGAGAGTTTGCGATGATGTACGTGAATGATTATGGCGGACATCCAGAGCTGAAATACCGCTGTGAAGGAAACACCTGTAAAGCGCTGCCGCCATCGCAGCAAGGGTAATTAAAGAGGAACCTGATGATGAAAACGCGCCTATCGCTATTAGCACTGTTTGTATTCGGTATCAGTATGCCAGCGCTGGCCGACGCTGATATTCCGCTACAGCCGCAGCACTATAACCGGGATCATCAGGGGGAGGATGGCGGTAACGTGATATTCAATGGCTCTGTGTATGCCTCGCCTTGCGTGCTTGCCCCGCAAAGCCGCCTGCAGATTATTGAGATGGGCGAAATCAGCGCCCGGCGTTTTCACCAGGCGGGCGACCGTAGCCAGCCGGTGCTGGTTCGCGTCGAACTCAGGGATTGCCTGAAAGGCGCGTCGCAGGCGCGCGACAGCATCGCCTCACGGACGACGGG
The DNA here is from genome assembly GCF_900200035.1 of Klebsiella grimontii. Lineage (GTDB taxonomy): Bacteria > Pseudomonadota > Gammaproteobacteria > Enterobacterales > Enterobacteriaceae > Klebsiella > Klebsiella grimontii. Next base: position 182,658 of record NZ_FZTC01000012.1, on the reverse strand, counting down.
CAGTAGCAAGCATCTCTATACCACCGGCGAGCAGGCGGTTCAGCTCACCTTCATCGGCGAGTCGGATGAGCATAATCGCCAGCTGTTGCGCCTGACCGGCAGCATCTCAGGAGCCGGTATTCGCCTGCTGGATGTCAAAGAGCGGGCGCTGGATATTAATCAAACGCAGCCGCCGTTTATCGTGAAAACCGGCGACAGCAGCCTGACGTTTATTGCCGTGCTGGAATCGACCGGGCGAAACGTGACCGCAGGAAACTTTAGCGGCCTGCTGCGTTTAAAAATGGAGTATCTCTGATGGCGACGAGGGTTATCGGGCGGAAATCTTGTATCACGCTATTACTCTGCGGCGGCGTATTCACTCTCGACGCCAGCGCGGCGGTGGAAGGGGAAATTACGCCGGTTGGCGGACCTAAAATGTACAATATCGACGTCGCCAATCAGGATATTACCAACAATAGCATTGGGGCGACGATCCCTTATGTCTTTTCATTGGGCGGACAATATTCTGGTATCGCCAGCTGCACTATTCCTATGGAAAACGAGGCGATTTATTACTCTGCGACCGCTTCGCTGCTGCAGCAGGGAAGCACACCGGGGTATTTAAAACTTAATGATTATATGGATGTGAAAATTGAGATATATATCCGTGGCCAGCGCATGGAATATCTTCCGGTGCCTTTTAATAATGAGTCAAACCAGGCTCATCAAAATAAATGCGTACCGCCAACTACCCAGTTTAACAACTTTGAGTCCGGCGCTCAGGGGCGGGTAACGTTTATGATCACCAAGCCGATTGTCAACGGCGTTAACCTGCTGGGTACTGAAATTGCCAAGCTTTATGGTCGCCTTGGGAATTACAGCGCAGGGATGGGCAGCACTCCCATGTCGATTGTCTCGATTAATTCCGGGGTCATTACCGTTCCGGATAAATGTATTGTCAACTCAGGATCGCCGATCGTCGTTGATTTTAATACCATCCCCAGCGCGGGCTCGCTGCTTAACGGCAATAATTACAGCCAGTCCGTGCCGATTCAGGTGAAGTGCGAAGGGGGGAGTTTCGCCACCGGAAATTTAAATATTCGCCTGGGAATTCAGCAGGCCAATACCGCCAGTTTTAACAGCGACTATTTAGGCACCACCGGCGCCGTCGACCGCTCCAATCTTGGCATTATCCTGAAAGATTCCGGCGGCAATTTAGTCGCCGCGAATAAGTTTTATGACGTGCCGGGTTTTAATAACAATCAGGGAACCTGGAATTTGACCGCCGCGCCAATTGCCAATGCCGGAACTAACGTTCTCGAAGGGGATTTCCAGGCATCGGCCACCGTGGTCGCTGAGTTTCAGTAAGGGGACAGCATGCGTCAACTCATCGCATCAATGATACTCATAGGTTCGCTATCCGCAGCTGCTCCGGCGCATGCCATCGGAGAGCTGATCGGCGGCGATTTAAAATTCAAGGGAACCGTCATTTCCCACGGTTGCAGTATCGTGCCTTCGTCAAAAAACATCACCGTAGATTTTGGCCAGATTTCAACCCGCACGCTTTATGCGGAGGGAAAATCGCAGCCCAAAGCGTTTGTTATTGAACTCCAGGATTGCAGCACCGATGTTTTTAATTCCGTCACCGTGACCTTTAGCGGGACGGAAAATACCAATATGAGCGACCGTCTGGCGATTACGCCGGTCGCGCCTCAAACCGCCAGCGGTATTGGTATAGGTTTTGAAGAGAGTAACGGCACGGCGATTTTGCTCAATACGCCGACCACCGCCGTCGCTATTTCCGATGCCAACATGCAGTTAAATTTTAAAGCTTTTGTTGAAGGTGAACCGGACGCCTTGAGTAACAAAACCCTGGAAACCGGCGCCTTCCAGGCAACAGCGAATTATACCCTTAATTACCAGTAGAATAGATCAAGGATGATGATAAATGAGCCGTCGTTTCTTTCTCTACGATAAAAACATCTTTTTCGCGGAAGGCGTACGTTCAGTGGTTGACGATCTTGCCATGCATGAAGGTGACTGCGCGTTCACAAGGCTCGACCATTTCTCTGAACTGATCAACACCCTGCGTCTGCCTAAACAGAAAGATGAACTGCGCTGGGTCCTCTGCGATGTCGACAGCTTGCCGGACGAGCGTTTTAACGCGCTTTACACCATTAAAGAGCACTACTGCCGGGAAAATCAGCAGCTGGTTATTTTATTAAGCGAGAATAATATTTCGTTATTCTTTGCGCTGCATTCACTTCTCCCGGAAGCAAGCTGGCTTTTGAAGAATGAGTCCCTGGATAACTTTTTTAAGTTCATCGAAGGTGCTGATTCTATGCCAGCGGAAAAAATATTTTTCAGTCGCTCTTTGATTAATTATACCCGGCAGAAATGGTTAGCCAGGGATTTTAATAATAGTATCTCCAGTGATGACTGGTGGTTAATGGAAGAAATATTCAAAGGGAAGTCATTATCACAAATTTCCTCTGAACAAAAAATAGATGTTCGTCGCCTGAGCCGCTGTAAACGGGGGCTAATGAAAAAGTTAAACGTTAAAAACAACGTAGAGCTGTTTAATATTTTCAAGTGCATCGTAGCTACCCCCTGCGTATAACAGCGGATAAATATGACATCAAAAGAATTACTGGCAGGTTACTTAGCCAGTAGGTAAGTGCAAGAAAAACATATTTCAATATAAATTGTTAAGGATCTAACAAATGCAAAAATTAAGTATGATTGAAGCATCAGCTATTATTGGCGGAACTTGCAAGGAAACTTGCACCAGCTCTTACGAGACCGTGGTGGTGGGCGGTGTTTCAACCTGTAAACAAGTGACTACCTGTACGGATAAGCACGGCAACTCAACCGTGACCATGAAAGATGCGTCCGACGGTATGTGCGTCGTGCCGAATCGCATCCGTCAGTAATTTCTGTTGTGGTATATGGAGGGGAAACCCTCCATATATTTCTCCGCCATATTCGCGAGCCTGGTATCAAATGAAGATAAAACCTATTACCGCTGTTGGCTATACGTTTCTGGTGGCGTTAATTTCGTCGCTGATTACCGTGCTGTGCTATCACGTTTTTGTATTTAATACGTTTGCATCGAACAGCAGCGAGCCTTCGGCCCTGCGGGAAATTGACAGCGCAATCGTTGCCAGTAGCCCAATAAAACATGACAGCAGCATTATTGAAGTGATGTCCTACGGCTGTCACTACTGCGCGTCGAACGAGGAAGATATCGAGAAATTCGCCGGCACATTGCCTGCGGAGAGTACCTTTGAAGTTATCCATATCACCGCCGAAAGAAACGGTCTGGCAATTTATGCGCCGGTTTTTGCCACCCTCGAAGTCATGGGGCTTGAGCGCCAGATGCGCGACCAGGCTTTTAACGCGGTAATGACCCGCGGTATCAATTTAGCCGACGATGAAGCGCTCAACGGCTGGCTGAAAAAGAACAATATTGATGTCGAAAAATACCATCAGGTACGCCAAAGCAAAGCCGTTACTGAACGCCTTGAATATATGGCGAAAATTACCGAACTCTATGACATAAACGCCACGCCGCTATTTATTGTGAATAAAAAATACGTGGTGGCGAAAGATCGCCAGTTTCCTGAATTTGCTGACTATATGCGCCAGCTGTTAACTCAGGACAAGGAGTAAGCGTGACGCGCTTTCTGATTGTCTGGAGCGTCTTCAGCGTAAGAAAATGGTCCGCGCAGCTGAGCTGGCGCAGTCGCCCGTTTACTGGCTACGGTCAAAAGGCGGTGCGTGGGATTATGCGTTTTACCCCTATGCCGCTGCTGTTGGCGGCGGCTCGGGCGTTGTGCCGGCTGCGGCTGTTGGGGCGACAATATCGCGGACGCACCGCCGTGGCGACGCAAAACTACCGCTGCCTGACGGGCGCCGATGGGCGAATTGACGCCGCATGGATAGCCATGCGCCGCCAGCTGCTGGAGATGGGTGCGACCTGGGGACAGCATCCGGCCACTTTGGCCCAGATGCAGGCGTGCACGCGAGCGCTTGATGCCGTAGTCGCTCCGCTGGCGGCGCAGAGAACGCCGGTTGTTCTCGCACCGCTGCACTGCGTGTCGGATATCCTTGCAGCGATGGTTGGAGCGAGGGTAACGCCGGGTAAAGCCAGCGTGGTGGTCTCTTCCAGCGCGGAAAGCTATACCGTCGCCAGCCGCAAAATGGGCGGCGTCGCGCTCTCTTATTGCTCCATCCATCAGGATAATACGTCGCTTGCCAGCGAGCTGATGGCGCTAATGAGCAACGTCTCGGAAGGGCGGGAAAATATGATTATTTTCCCCGATATTCCTGCCGACTATACCGTGCAGACCCATGAGGCGCAGTCCGGGAAAATAAGCTGTCGGCTATTTGGCCGCCCGGCGAAATTACATAGCGGCGTACAGCGTTTTTCCCGCATTGTCTCGGCAAAGGTGGTTTTTTATCACCTCTATTACCAGCAGGGGATCAAAATAAAAATCTATTCCCCACTGACGCCAAAAGAGGTCGCGGCGAATCTGCCGTCGATGATTGAAAACACCCTGCGTGATTATCCGCAGGATTGGCTTTTATGGCATAGCCATTCGCTCTACTTTATTAATCACTGACGCATAATAATGAAAAAGATTATCCCTGATATGGTTTTCCAGGAAGAGACCAATGAGTGTGGCCTTTCCTGTATTGCGATGCTGGCGCAAACCCAGAATATTCAGTGTTCTCTTCCGGCATTGCGGGAAATTTTCCCGGCATCCGATCACGGGACTTCGTTAAGCGACTTATCTCTTATTCTGCAACAGATTGGCATCGCCACCGCGCCGGTGCTGTTCGATCACGAAGAACTCCATGCGCTGCCGTTTCCGTCCATTCTGCACTACGGCGCCAGCCACTATGTCCTGCTGGCCTGGCGCAAAGGGGATTACGTCTGCGTGATGAATCCGGCGATTGGCCAGCAGTGGCTGCCTTTCTCGGCGTTGAAAAAAGAGATTAGCGGCTACGCGCTGATCCTTGAAGAGTCTCCCGGCGTTATTGACCAGCAGGCGCCTGTTATTACCGGCGCACAGCAGGAGATGCCGCGGGCGATGAGCCTGAAGGAGACCGCGGCGGTGCCGGGCATTTATAAACTGATGCTCTTGACCTTCCTGGTGTCGCTCACGCTGTTTTTAATGCCGACGATGGTCAGCCGGGCGATCAATCAGGCTTTCTCTGACGTTCAGAATACGTCGTTTCCCTATTTGTGGTTCATCCTCGCTTTTGTCATTTCCACGCTGTTGGCGCTGGGCGTGAGGGTCATTAGCGAGCGTTTTATCCGCCGCTTTGTGCTGCTGAAGAGCGATATCGGTTTTTCCCGCTTGCTGAATAATCCGCTGCGTTTTTTTGAAAAACGCGCGCCGGGGGATGTGTTCAGCCGCTTTATCGCCTGGCAGGGCGGGATGCTGCAAAAAATCGAGCTTGATAACGGCCTCCGCTCGGACTGGATCATCTGCGTTATCGCTATCGGCATTATGTTCTGGATCTCACCGGTGCTGGCGCTGATTTCCGCCGTGGGCATTGTGGCGATGGGGCTGATTAGCGTCTGGGCCATCTTCCGCGACCGCTGGTATACGCAGCAGCTGCAGCTAAAAAGCGCGACGCTGAATGACTTTTTCATGGAAACCCTTCAGGGGGTATTAACCATTAAAACCGCCGGGCTGGAAACGCAGCGTAAAGCGCAGTTTGCCCGTTTGTCACACGACCTTTTCACCTGCCTTCAGCGGCAGAAAGTTTACCAGCAGGTAAAAGAAGGTCTGTATCAGCTCACCGGCAGCCTCGAGATGGTGGTCTTTATGCTGGTGGTGCTGCCGCTGGTGAGCGCAAAGCTTATCTCGCTGGGCGACTTTTTTGCCTATAGCTTTTTACGGCAGATTTTTACCTCCTACGTCACGCGGATATTCTATGCCGTGATCCGTAAATCGCAGCTGCACGTGATTGATACCCGCGCGCAGGGCCTGTTTACCCGTGAGGAACCTGCGACTCCTCAGTTATCTCCGCTGCGTGGGGAGGCGGTTCCACAGCTGGCGTTTGAGGCGGTGAGCTTTCATTATGCTCCGCAAAGCCCGGTGCTGAATGACGTTGATCTCCGGCTGGAACCCGGCGATCGGGTGGCGATTGTCGGCGATTCCGGCGCCGGAAAAAGTACCCTGCTACGGCTGATGGCCGGGCTTTTTTCCGCACAGCATGGGCGCATTCTGCTGGACGGCGAAGAGGCGACCGCCCGACAGCTGGCCTCGCAGGTGTGGCTGCAGAGCCAGGAAGACATCCTGTTTAACGCCTCGGTGCTGCAAAACATCACCCTGTTTGATCCGTGGTATAGCGACAGCGATCGTGGGCGAGTAGAGGCGTTGGTCGATAAAATGGCGCTGGGGCCGGTGGTTCAGGCGCTGCCGGGAGGGATGGAAGCGCTGATCCGCGAGAGCCATTCGGCGCTCTCGTTAGGCCAGCGTCAGCGGCTGATGCTGGCGCGGGCGCTCTACAGTAACCGGCCTATTTTGCTCTGCGATGAACCGACTGCCAATCTTGATGACGAAACCGCGGAAACGGTGATCGCCGCGCTGTGCCAGCACTGTCGCGAACAAGGCAAAACGCTGATCGTGGTGACCCACAGTGCGCCCATTCTGCATCACTTCACGCGGGTATATCGTCTGGATGAAGGCGAGCTGCGCGATATCGCCCAAGGAGCGCTGGGCCAATGAGGCGACAATTTTTACGCCGCCGTAAAGCGTGGCTACTTGCGCTAGTCGCGATCCTGGCCACTATCGCCGCCGTTTTTTACCCGCGCGCGCTTCCGGCCCAGGCCGAGTCGCTCTACGCCGTTGCGCTCGAACGGGGGGATATCGAAAAAGTGGTGCTGGCGAGCGGGATTATTAAACCTGCCGTCCAGGTGAGCGTCGGCGCGCAGGTCAGCGGCCAGCTACGCAAGTTATACGTACGTCAGGGTGAGCGGGTGCGCAAAGGGCAGCTGCTCGCCGAAATCGACCCGACGCTGCAGCTTTCCGACTTACGCAACGCCACCGCGCAGCTGGCCAGCGCCAGAGCGCAAAAGCTGGCCTCCGAGGCCACGCTGGTGCAGTACCGCAAAGCGTTGGCGCGCGAGCGGGCGATGAATCGCGATGGCTCAGGGGTGAGCAGCGATCTTGAGCAGGCCCAGGCGCAGTATGCCGCACAGGTTCAGCAGATAGCGGTCAATGAGGCGCAGATAGTGCAGGCGGAAATGAGTGTGCAGTCCGCCAACGCCAACCTCGGCTATACCCGCATTCTCGCGCCCATGGATGGCGAAGTGCTGGGCATCGTCACCCGTGAAGGGCAAACCATCGTCTCCTCGCAAATCGCGCCGACCATTCTGGTGCTCGCCGATCTCGATAAAATGCAGGTCCAGACCCGCATTTCCGAAGCCGATATCCAGAAAATCCATCCGGGACAGCCGCTGTGGTTTTACGTTATTGCCGATCCGCAGACGCGTTACGAAGGGGAGCTTGGCTATGTCCAGCCCGCGCCGCAGGAGGCGCTGGAAGAGCAAAACGCCGGCGCTTCTGCCGGTAATCAGCAGAGTAGCGCCATTTACTATAACGGCACCTTTGAAGTGGATAACCGCCAGCGATTGCTGAAAACCTCGATGACCGCTCAGGTGTTTATCCGCATCGCGCAGGTAAAAGACGTGCTGCGCGTGCCGGTCGCCGCGCTGGGACGTTCGCTCGGCGATGAGCGTTACATTGTGATGGTACAAACGGCGAGCGGCAGCGAGGAGCGTACCGTCCGCATCGGGATTAACGATCGTCAGTATGCGCAGGTGCTGGAAGGATTGCGGCCCGGCGAGCGGGTGGTGATCCCCCAGGACGCGGGGTCTGTCTGATGGCTGAGCCGCTGATCGTGCTGCACAACGTCACGCGTCATTTTACCGCCGGGACGCAGATTATTCCGGTGCTGAAATCCGTCTCCCTGACCATTATGCCCGGCGAGATGGTGGCGATTATGGGCGCTTCCGGCTCGGGTAAATCGACGCTGATGAACATTATCGGCTGTCTGGATAAGCCCAGCAGCGGCGAGGTGTATATCAACGACATCGCCATTCATCAGGCTGATAGCGCGTCGCTGGCGGAGCTACGCAGCCGCTGGCTGGGGTTTATTTTTCAGCGCTACCACCTGATGCCTTATTTGACCGCGGAAGAGAATATTGCCATCCCCGCGCTCTATACCGCGATGCCCGCCGCTGAACGCCAGGCGCGCATTGCGCTGCTGGCAGAAAAGTTGGGCATTGATGGGCGCTTACAGCATAAACCCGCGCAGCTTTCCGGCGGCCAGCAGCAGCGGGTCAGCGTCTGTCGAGCGCTGATCAACGGCGCGCAAATTATTCTCGCCGATGAACCCACCGGAGCGCTGGATAGCGTCAGCGGCCGGGCGCTGATGGACGTTCTGCACCAGCTGAACGCCGACGGGCACACGGTGATCATCGTGACCCACGATCGCGAGGTGGCGCAGCAGGCGCAGCGGATCGTCGAGATCAGCGATGGGCAGGTAGTCGCCGACCACGCCTATAGCGCGCGGGATAATCGTGACGTCCAGCGGCTGCCCGCGGTAGAGGATAACGGCCGGGCTTCGCTATCGCGCAGTATCGGCGAGTCGGTGCGCATGGCCTGGCGCTCACTGCTGGGACATCGGATGCGCGCCTTTCTTTCGATGCTGGGGATCATCATCGGTATCTCGTCCGTGGTTTCTTCAATGGCGGTGGGGGAAGGCGCCCGGCAGAGCATCATGAACGAGATTGGTAAGCTCGGTAATACCACGTTGGAAATCCGCCCGGGTACCGGCTGGGGCAGCAAGCGTCCGGATATGGAGCGGGCGCTGTCGCTGGATGATATCGCCAGCCTCGGCAGGCAGCCCTGGGTACAGGGGGTATCGCCGATTGTTTCCAGCATGACCACCGCGGTACGTCAGGGCTTTGATTCCTCGATAATTCTCTCCGGCGTTTCCGCTGAGTACTTCTCACTGCAGGGGATGCGTTTTATTCAGGGCAACGGTTTTACCCACCGCGATGTCGAGGATCGCGAACCGGTGCTGGTACTGGATGAAACCAGCAGGGAGACGCTGTTTCCCGGCAATGAAGATCCGCTAGGCAAAATTGTGCAAATCGCCGGCGCGCCGTGGCGGGTAATCGGCATTGCCAGCAAGCCCGGGCCGAAGGTGGTCAGCGGATTTATGTCGGCGTGGATCCCCTATACCTCGCTACTGCAGCGGATTTCCGGCGATAAGCCGCTGGAGGCGCTGACGCTGCGCTTTCAGGAAACGCTGTCGCCGCAGGACGCGGCGCGCCGTGCGGAAAGGCACCTTATCCGCGAGCACGGCAAAAAAGATTTCTTTGTCCAGACCGATGAGCAGCTGGCCAAAGCGCTGCAAAAAACCTCCGACTCCATGTCGCTGCTGATCACCGCGATTGCCGCTATTTCATTGCTGGTCGGCGGCGTCGGGGTGATGAACATCATGCTGGTTTCGGTAACCGAACGTACCCATGAGATTGGCATCCGGCTTTCGGTCGGCGCGCGCCCCTCGGACATCATGCATCAGTTCTTAATTGAGGCGGTGATGATCTGCGCCCTCGGCGGACTAACGGGCGTTTTAGGATCCTGGGCCGCCGGTAACCTGTTCGCCCTGTTGACGCAGGAGTTTTCTATGGTCTTCACCTGGCTGCCGGTAGCGATGGCCTGCGGCTTTTCCGCCCTGATTGGCCTGACGTTTGGCTATTTCCCGGCGCGTCGTGCGGCGCGGCTAAACCCGACGGAGGCGCTGGCCCGCGAATGAGACCGCTGACTTTATTACCATTCATTGTATTGCTAACGGGCTGCGGCAATTTGACCCGCAGCGACTATCAGCGCCCGCTGCTGTCGGTGCCGGAAAGCTGGCAGCGAACGGAGGGGCAAAGCAACGCGCTCGCGCCGGAGAACGCGCCGCGCTGGTGGGATCGTTTCGGCGACCAACGCCTGTCGCGGGTGGTGGGACAGGTGCTGGAAAGCAACAACGATCTGGCCGCTGCCGCCTTAACGCTTAAACAGGCGCGCCTTGCCGCCGGATTAACCCAGACCAATATCAGCCCCGACGCGACCCTGAGCGGCACCGGCAATAACTCAAAACCGCTAAACAGCGGCGGGTCGCAGGAGAGCTACAGCGCCTCACTGTCCCTGAGCTATGAGCTGGATCTGTGGGGCAAGCTGGCGCGGATCCGCGAACAGAGCGAATGGGAGGCGGTAGCCAGCGAACAGGATTACCGGGCTACGCTCCTGTCGACGATTGATACCACCGCGCAGCTCTACTGGAACATTGCGCTGTTGAATCAGCAAATGGCTTACCAGGCAACGAGTCTCGATATCGCCAGGCAGACGCTGGCGCAGATTGAGTCCTGGCAGCGAGCGGGGAAAGTGGGCCTGCTCGATGTGCTGCAGGCGCGGCAGACGGTCATCAGCCGTCAGAATCAGCTGCTGAGCCTCAAGCAGCAGCGGGCTATCTCCCGCAACGCGCTGGCGCTGCTGCTCAACAGACCGCCAGCTCAGCACACCGATGAATCTGCCGCGCTGGATGTGCGTCAGCATATCGCCATTGCCAGCGCCACGCCGCTGGCCGCGCTCGCCAGCCGGCCGGACCTGCAGGCGGCGGAATCGCGGCTGCGCGCGGCGCTGGCGGGTTCCGATGCAGCGCGGCTGAGCTTCTATCCCACGCTGTCGCTGCAGGGAACGCTGAGCGCCGGGAGCCAGCTCTTTCACCAGTGGTTTAACGACCCGCTGCGCACCGTGGGCAGCAGCGTTTCCGCGCCCTTTATCCAGTGGAACACGGTACAGCTCACCGTGGAGCAGGCCAGCGTGAAGGTGCAGCAGGAGGCGGTTAACTTTCGCCGCACCGCCTATACCGCGCTGTCGGAGGTGGACAACGCAATGGAGAAGCGGCTTAACGCCGATGAGCAGCGCGAACGCCTGCTGCAATCGCTGCTGCTGGGCGAGCAGCGCCTGGCGCTCACCGAAAGCCGCTATCAGGCGGGCGCGGTGGACTACCAGACCCTGCTGAACGCGCAGGACGCGCTGCTCGACGTACAGAACAGCCTGGCGCAGAACCAGTACGACTATCTTTATGCCACTTTGCAGCTTTGGCTGGCGCAGGGAGGCAATAACCCGCAACAGAGGACTTCCCAGAATGAGTCACAGTAAACCCCCTTATCGCGTGGTGATAACCGGCTATGGCGCGGTGACTCCCCTTGGCGATAGCGCTGCCGAAAGCTGGCAGGCGATTATGGATTATCGACGCGGTTACCGCTATGTGGATCTCTCCGCTAACGGCATCCACACCCATTTTATCGGTCAGGTGGAGAATGAACCCAGCCTCAAGGGGGTTCCCGCCGCCATTCGTCGGCGTCTGCCGCGTCACGCTCGCCTGGCGCTGGCCGCCGCGCGGGAGGCGGTGGCGATGGCCTTTGCTGGTGAACCACCCAGCGATTCTCATGACCCGCTGAGGTGTGGCGCCATCATCGGCTCCGGTTGGGCAGGGTTGGATGAAAGCTATCTGGCGGTACCGGAATTTGAGAAAACGGGCGTCTCTTCGCCCTTCAGCTGCTTCTTTTCGATGCCGAACGTGACCACCGCGGCCTGTAGCCAGCTGTGGAATCTGCGCGGCTACCAGAACACTCCGGTCGCCGCCTGCGCCACCGGCACTATCGCCATTGGCGAAGCCTATGATGCGATTCGCTTTGGCCGCGCCAGCATGATGCTCGCCGGCGCCGGGGAGTCGTTAAACAGCGTTTGCGCTATCTGGAATATCGATGTGCTTGGCGCGCTGAGCCGGGAAACGTCATCGCCGGAGCGGGCCAGCTGCCCGTTCAGCCTGCAGCGCAGCGGATTTGTGCTTTCAGAGGGCGGAGCGGTGCTGTGTCTGGAAGAGCGCGAGAGCGCCCTGGCGCGGGGCGCGACAATCCTCGCGGAGGTCACCGGCTACGCCAATTTTTCCGACGCGGTGGATTTTACCTCCCCGGCCGAAGACTGCGTGGCCCGCGAGCAAACTATCCGCTGGGCGCTGCGCGCCGCGGATCTCCAGCCCGCCGACCTCGACTATATCAACGCCCACGGTACCTCCACGCCGCTCAACGATATTAACGAAACGCGGTCGCTGAAAAAGGCGCTGGGCGACGAGGCGTATCGCATCCCGGTCTCCAGCACCAAAGCCTACTCCGGGCATCTGATCGCCGCCGCGGGGAGCTTCGAGACCATTGTTTGCCTGCAGGCGATGGCGGCGGGGATCATGCCGGCGACGGCGCATCTGACGCAGCCAGACCCGCAGTGCGATCTCGACTATATCGCCGAAGGGCATCGTCAGGGAGAGATCCGCCGGGCGCTAAATCTGAGTTTTGGTTTCGGCGGCGCGAACGCCGCGCTGGTACTGGAGAAGCACGGGTGAAGCGGCTGCGCTATACCCTTGCGGACGCCCGGCAGTGGGCGGCGTTTTCCGGCGACGATAACCCCATTCACTTCGACCTCGCGGCAGCGCGCGCGATGGGCGACGGCCGGCTGAGCGTCCACGGGATGCGCGCGCTGCTCGACGTGAAGCGCGACGTCCAGTCGCGGCTGACGAACCCGCTCACCGGTTCTGAACGCTACCTGAAATGCGTGGTTCGCCTGCGCAGGCCGCTATGGTGCGATAGCGACTGGCTGCTCACTCCCGGCGCCGCGAAAAATCGCGTCTTGTCCGCCGCGTCGGTCAGCAGCTCGCAGGATGATGAAGTCTGTTTGTCATGCCAGATGAGCCTCGCCGCCGGGCCGGAATCGCTAACGGGAAAACAGCCCAGCGAACTTGCACCAAAGACGCTGCTTGCGCTGCAATCCCATTTCAATAGCGCCTGGCCCGACCTGGCGCAGTGGCAGTTTCTTGACGCGCTGCTGTTCCGCCAGCTTATTAGCGATCCCGCGCTGCTGCGCCAGGCGAATATCGCGACTCTGCTCGGAGCGGGGGAAACCTCGTTGCAGCAAATTTTTACCCGCTATCCGGTGCTGCAAACCCACCAGGAGGTGGTGTTTGATGTTCATCTCGCGGGCAAAGTGACGCCGATCTGGCCCGAATCGCTATCGCTCTGGCTGCTGCCCTCGCTGGTGGTCGGCCAGGTTGAGCAGGGCGCGCTGGTGCGCATCGCGGCGGCGGCGCAGCTGGATAACCTGATAATGACCAATGTGGTCACGCTCAAAGTTGGCCCAATGACCAATTGATAATTAAGGATAATTTATGATTGCCTATGATGATGTTCTGCAAAAAGTATGCGAAATGATTTGCGACGCGAAAGACCTTGAGCCCGATGAGGTGGAGGAGAATACGCCGCTGGTTCGGCTGAAGTTGGACAGCCTCGACTACGTCGAACTGATGGTGCTGGCAAAGCGTGAATTCAACATTACCCTGGAAGCGGACTGGTTTATTCACAATCCAGGGATAACTCTTGGCGAACTCTGCCAGCACATCAGTAAAGAGTCAGGCAGCTGATATGGCACAAAAATGGATACTGATTACCGGAGGCAGCCGCGGCATCGGTCGGGCGCTGGTCACAGGCCTGGCGCAAAGCTGGAACGTGGTATTTACCGGACGCGATGAGGAGGCGATGAACGCCACCCTGGCGGAGTGTGAAAATTCAAGCCACCAAGTGCGGGGATACGCCTGCGACGGCAACGACGAATCGCGGGTGGCGCAGCTTGCGCAGACGCTGCTGGCCGAGCGGGGGGCGCCGGAAGCGATTATCCACAATGCCGGGATCGCTCGCGACGGCCTGCATATTCGCCAGAACGCCGCGCTCTGGCGCGAGGTTTTGGACACCAATGTGATTTCAATGCTTAACTGGAACCGGGTGCTGCTGCCGGCGATGCTGATGCAGCGGCGCGGCTCCATCGTGATGATGTCGTCGGTCAGCGCGGTAAAGGGCAACGTCGGCCAGACGGCGTATGCCGCGAGTAAAGCGGCGATGAGCGGCATTGCGCGCTCGCTGGCGCTGGAGGTTGGGCGCTTCGGCATTCGCGTCAACTGCCTGGCGCCGGGCCTGATTCGCACGGAAATGCTCGAAGAGATACCCGCGCAAAAATTAAAAGAGATGCGCCAGGCGATACCGCTGCGCAGATTGGGCGAAACCCACGATGTGCTGCAGGCGGTGGCGTTTTTAATCGGTGAGGGGAGTCAATATATGACCGGGCAAACCCTGGTTCTGGACGGCGGATTGAGCGCCTGAGTCGTGCGATCAGGCCGGGTTAGCCTTTAAACAGAGTGAGTGAGTTGCGCAATGCGATTCACTAACTTTTTTATTTCGCCCGCGGTAGCACGGTGGATCTGAATAATCTGTGAAGAATATTGCGCAATCAGAGCCAGCATCAACGGGGGAATTTCCTCCCCCGGATTATTTTTAATTAACTGCGCCAGCGATTTCTCTTCCGCTTTTGGCCCATTGAGCGCATGGACCACCCGTCGGCTTACCGCGATAAGCATGGCTTCCGGTTGCAGAGTTTTATTATGCCATTGCGCCGACGCGGGATCATTTTGCATGGCCAGCCACTCAGAAATATCATCAATACCTTCAATGGGATAAAAATAACGCTGGGCTTTATCCGATAAACCCACGCGCTTTGGCGGCGGGCTGTGATCCAGACAGGAAATATTATGCAGTAATCCGCCAATCTCTACTTTTAGCGCTTGCGTGGCGCTCATCTCCATTTTTGTTGCCAGATAACCGGCAATATGGCCGACGGCCGCGGAGTGCCAAGGCGTCTGCTGGCTGAACTGATCGATAATAAAAGAGACCAGCTCGGCAATGTCGCGAAGGTTGTGCAAAGAGAGTGTGTCGTTATGCACGCCGGAGATCGCTTTAATGTAATCGCGATAGTCGGTGGACGCCATGACCGACCAGAAATGGTCATCGGCGGAGAGGATTCGGAAGGCCTGAATATACTCTTGCTTATAGAGAATGGGGGCGCCGGCGGCGGCGATGTCGACCAGCTTTTTGCTTAATAATGGGATATGTTCGGTACGGTGCTGGCAATACAGAACATCCAGTCGGTCCGCAAAGAATAACAAATGGCTCTCTTCGGGCACCCGCTCGCCTTCACTATAATGCCCGAGACCGTTGCGCCAGTGGGTATGGTGATAGCGAACGATTTTGTTGAGCGGACGAAACAGCGGAATGCGGCTAAGTAATTCGCTGCCGATGAGCGCATGATGGTTATGTTCGTTATCAATATAGTTAAGCGGTTCAAGACGCGATTTTTCATTTAATCCTCCGACATCATGGATGAGCGCCGCCAGAATGGTTTTACGCCGCTGGGCCGCAGAAAAATTGACTAACTTAGCCAGATGCGATGCGATAAACGCCGTTCTGACATGGTGCAGATTGAGCCGGGGGTTAATCATATCAATGATATTCGCGATGCTGCCTAAGGTCGGTAGTAAATGTATCGTCATGATATCAGCATAATTAAAATTAATGAGATGAATCTCAATCAATGATTGTATTCTGACGCTGGCAACCATATTGTGGGAACGTTTGATTACCGAATAAAATAGTATCATCATTAACGTGATTGATATAGATGATTCGATCATTACTTTGGTTGCCAAAGAGATTTTGCCGGGCGATATTTTCAGGCGTATTGTCAGCGTGATGGCGAGTGATTTGCGAATCAATGATATAAAAGAGATGACTGGTCGCAGTGGTTCTTTTTAATGTGATAGCAATGGTGCGGGAGACAATGTATTTATCGCCATTGCTGGTGAGCAATCCCTCAAGACTGATTAAAAGACGGTTATTAGCAAGCTGAGCGGATAGCAAACCCTGTGAGCGGAGAATATTCTCATTTATATCCTCTGTGAGGTCGTACTGTGATTTACAGGAAAAGGTGTCATGGCTGCGGATATCTATATAGAGGAACGCAGCGACTACCAGCGTCAGGGCAGTGGCGAGGAATATTATAGCGTATTTACGCATTTTTTATTTCCTTATAGTAGTAACTGTGGCACTGCTGGTCCTTCATATCACATTTGAGGATGAATATATCCATATAAATACCTAAGCCTTGTGGCTGATTTAATTGTCGGTTGAAAAGGTAGATTTTCTTAGGCGTCGAACAATCAAGCCCAGAGGGGAACAGCTTTTTATTGCTGAGGATTTCGCGCGCGCGCTGAGCGCCAGAGCCATAAATAGTACATTTATCCTGGGTGAAAACTAACGTAGTAGGCTGTTTTTTATACATAAAAAAAGGTAAAAGCAGCAGCAAACCTATCAACGGCAGGATAAAAAAAATGGCCGCTTTGCGGTGCTGCCATAGTAAACTTCGCTGGGGAAGGTCGGCGGTAAGAACCGGCAGAGTGAAGGAGGATGAATAATCATTATCGCTGGTGATAATGACTTCCTCAGAAATCTTAAAGCCGATTCGCGGTACCGTAATAATCACATTTTTCTCAATGCCGAGATCGGCAAGACTACGCCGCAGCGTTGAGATGTATTGATTAAGATTGCTATTTGAGGGCCTGGCGCCATATTTTTCAAACACCGACTGAAAAATATCAACGCGAGAAATAATATCCCCTCGGTATTGTAACAGATTGGTTAGGAGGCGAGTGGAAGTCGCAGAGAGTTCAATACAATCACCGGTCAACAGATTGACCAGGGATGCTTCCTCAGTATCAAATGTAATAAATCCCTCTATATCGAACCGCATTTTTATCTCCGCACGGAATTAAAAATTCACTCTTTATATCAGGGTTTTTATCATAAAAAAAAGTGAATTTCAGATAAATGTACTGTTTAAGTTGAAATTTAAAGCTAATGTTGCCGTTTTCGTGGGGGCAATCCATACTGCCGGGTACTGAATGACAGAAGGAGCTGACTCATGAAGATTTCATTTTCATCCTGTACCCCACATTCAAATCAAAATTCTGTAACCGCAGTTGAGAGTTTGCGCTCATTGATGAGCTCAATGGGCATCAATAAATTCTCCGGGGTCGTCGTGCCAGAGCAGGAGTATATTCTTTATGTTTTAAAAGAACATGGACCTGAGGGGTTGCTTACTCGGGAATTAGCGGACAGGTGCGAAATGTCAATATATAAAGTCAGACATTTGCTACTGCCGTTGGAAAAGTATGGTCAGGTGAACAGAATAAAAGTTAATAAGCATCATAAATGGTATTTTTATAATAAAAATATTGACTAATAGTCATACTAACAAGAGGCTATGATGTTTGCAATAAATATAGATCTCTTAGGCGTTTTTTCTAATTTTTCATGAATTTTGAGAATTAATATCTCGCAAATAACAGAGAATATTCTTAATAATGAAAATTTCCCAGCTCTTAAAAAATCCCTTGCGCTATCCGTAGGGCGATAAGCAATTATCCATAATGACAGATAATTCTTATGCGATGTTTTTAAGCGGTGGCCAGCACCGGGGATAGCCGCTTTTGTTGAGTAAATGACCTTTTTGTTAACTAGGTGTTAAATTTGCGGTATGCAATCTGCGACGGCGTACGTCGGGAGCGTACGGATAAGGCTGAGGGGTAAGCAACGGATGTGCAGAATAATCGCAGAGTGTGGTCATGAAATATTGACTTCGGCCGTACGACGCTATCCTGTTCATTTTTCGTCCCGGCATAAACGGCTTTTTTGCCATACGAACGAATACTGGCGGTAGAAGAAAAATAATGTGATCAACTTCAATAATATTTACCGTGAGTTAACGTTCTTCGCCAGCTTATATTGTGGTGAGGTTTAGCAATCTCATTAAATTTGCGGATGATGTCCAGTATGCTGGACAAACTTGATGACAACTGTGCGATGGGTTAATTAACTGCGATTGCGTGCAGGGCAATTAGGGCGTTATTTGATATTAAATAATAAAACGGCTACGTCAGTCACGTTACTGTAGGGCTAAATATTATGGTTATCAAACACTCAGATTGAGGGAAGCACGCATGGCTTACAGAATGATTTTAAACGAAACCTCTTATTTTGGCCCCGGCTCGATTAGCTGTATTGTCGATGAAGTCAAAAAACGCGGCTTCAAAAAAGCGCTGGTGGTCACTGATAAGGATCTGATCCGTTTTAACGTTGCGACAAAAGTCCTGGCTATTCTCGACGGAGCCGGGCTGCCTTACAGCATTTTTGATGACGTTGTTCCGAACCCCACCATTGAGGTTGTGCAGCAGGGCGTAGAGACGTTTAAGCAGTCGGGCGCCGATTACCTGATCGCCATCGGCGGCGGTTCACCGCAGGATACCTGTAAAGCGATAGGCATTATTATTAATAACCCCGAGTTCGCCGACGTTCGCAGTCTCGAAGGCGGGGCCGATACCAAAAACGCCGCCGTACCGATGATCGCGATCCCAACCACCGCCGGTACGGCGGCGGAAGTGACCATCAACTACGTGATTACCGATGTTCAGAACCGCCGCAAATTTGTTTGCTATGACCCGCACGATATCCCGCTGGTGGCGATTATTGACGCCGAAATGATGGCCAGCATGCCAGCCAGCCTGAAAGCGGCGACCGGCGTCGATGCGCTGACCCATGCGATCGAAGGTTACATAACCAAAGGCGCATGGGAACTCACCGATATGCTGCATCTGAAGGCCATTGAGGTGATTGGCCGCTCGCTGCGTGCTTCGGTACAGGGCGACGCGCAGGGTGCGGAAGGCATGGCGCTGGGGCAATATATTGCCGGGATGGGCTTCTCTAACGTTGGTCTGGGGCTGGTCCACGGTATGGCCCACCCGCTGGGCGCATTTTACGGTACGCCGCACGGCGTGGCTAACGCGGTGCTGTTGCCGCATATCATGGCCTATAACGCCGAATATACCGGCGAGAAGTATCGCGACATCGCGGTTGCGCTTGGTAACAAGTCGGCGGCAACGATGCCGATTGCCGAAGCGCGTCAGGCGGCGATAGAGGCGGTGGCGCAGCTGAATCGCGACGTCAATATCCCGGCGCGTCTGCGCGATGTCGGTATGAAAGAAGAGGATATTGACGCGCTTGCGGCGGCGGCGCTGGCGGACGTGTGCACCGGCGGTAACCCGCGTGACACTAATCTGGAGGAGATTAAAACGCTGTATCGGCAGATCTTCTAATTTAGCAATCGCAGCGAAGCCGGTAGCAATATCGGCTTCGCCGTTCAGAAAGTAACGTTTTGGTAGGCCACCGCCCGGCAAAATAATGTCATCGACTCACGGCGCCAGATAGACCTGCGGAACGGACGTATCGGGATGTTCGCCCACGCTGACCTCCGCGCCGTACCAGCGGCTGACGATCGGCTGCTGAATCACCTCCTGCGGCGTGCCCTGCGCCACCAGTTTCCCCTGATGCAGCAGCAGAATCCGGTCTGCCCACAGCGCCGCGAGGTTCAGGTCGTGCAGTACGACGCAGACGTGCAGCCGGCTGCTGCGGGTCAGGCGTTTGAGCAGACGCAGCAGATGTTGCTGATAATAGAGATCCAGCGCCGAGGTAGGCTCATCGAGAAACAGCCAGCCCTCGGGCGCGCCATCGCGCCACAGCTGCGCCAGACAGCGGGCCAGCTGCACCCGCTGCTGTTCGCCGCCGGAGAGGGAAGGGTAGCGTCTCCCGGCCAGATGGTCGCAGCCGGTCTCCTTCATCACCCGGCGGATTATCTCCTCGTTTGGCGCGCCGCCCCACGGCGAGCGGCCCATGGCGATAACCGTTTCGATCGGCCAGTCGGCGTGCAGCTGGGTGCGCTGTAGCATCACCGCCCGGCGGCGGGAAAGCGCTTCTGCTGACCAGCTTTCCAGCGGGCGGCCTTCCACCAGTCGTTCGCCGGCGTCGGGGGTTAAAAAACCGGTCAACAGGCGCAGCAGGGTCGACTTACCGGCGCCGTTGGGGCCAATCAGCGCCGCCATCTCGCCGCCGCGGAGCTGGAGCGAGACATCGTTAACGATCTGCCGGTGACCCAGACGCAGCGTCAGCGAACGCGCGCTATAGCGATTATCCATGCGTCTCTTTCTCCTGACGAAAAATCAGCCACAGAAACCACGGCGCGCCAAGCACGCTGGTCAACAGCCCGACCGGCATCTCCGCGGGAGCGGCAACGGTGCGCGCCAGCGTGTCGGCCAGCAGCAGTAGAATCGCGCCGCACAGCAGCGAACCGGGAACCAGGCCGCGATGGTCCGGCCCCAGCCACATCCGCATCAAATGCGGCACGACCAGGCCGATAAAGCCGATAATGCCGCTGATGGCCACCGCCGACGCTACCAGCAATGCGCTGCACAGCAGAAGTAGACGCTGCAGGGCGCGAACGTTGACGCCGAGATAGTGCGCCTCTTCATCACCCAGTTGCAGCAGGTTAAGCCGCGAAGCCATCGCCCACACCACGAGGGAGGCCGGGATCATCAACGTGGCCGCCACCAGCAGCGTCGACCATTCCGACTGCCCGAGGCTACCCATACCCCACAGCGAAAGCTGGCGCAGCTGAGTATCGTTGCTGATCCACGCCAGTACCCCGACCAGCGCGCCGCAGAGGGCGTTAATGGCGATGCCGACCAGCAGCAGGCGCGACAGCGAGGCGTCTCCCGCCCGGCTGAGGATAAAAATCACCACCATCACCGCCGTGCTGCCGATAAACGCCGCCAGCATCGGCGCGTACAGCGCCACGAGCGCCGGCAGCGACAGGGGCAGCACCAGCCAGCAGGCCACCGCCAGCGCCGCGCCGCCGCTGATCCCTAACAGTCCCGGATCGGCGAGGGGGTTGCGAAACAGCCCCTGCATCACGCAGCCGGAGAGCGCCAGCGCGGCGCCGACCAGCAGCGCCAGCAGCACTCGCGGCAGGCGAATGGTCAGCCAGATGTTCCTCAGGATCTCATCGCCGGCGGGCAGCAGGCTGGTCAACGGCAGGCGCATCGCGCCCAGGGTCGTGGCGAGCAGCGTCAGGACAATCAGCAGCAGCGTCATTAACCACAGATGACGGGCAGGGTGGGAGCGCATCAGGGCAACTGCTCCGCTTTTTGCCGCAGCGCGAGCACTTCCTGCGGGGTGCGCGGGCCAAAGCCGAGCAGGGCCATATCATCGATCACAAGTACCTGCTTATGGCGTCCCGCAGGCGTCTGCGCCAGCCCCGGCAGCTTCCAGAGCCCGGCTTCGCCGCCCATGCCTTTCAGCCCATCGGCGGAGATCACCACCAGGTCCGGTTTACTGGCGATAACGCCCTCCTGCGACATGCTGCGATAATGGTCGAAGCTCTGCATGGCATTCTGCAGCCCGGCCGCCCTGATTGCGCCATCCGCCGCGGTTTGTTTCCCGGCCACCATGGTATTCATGCCGCCGTGGCTGAGAATAAACAGCACCCGCTTGTTCACCGGCTGCGAAGGAATCTGCGCGATCTGCTGATGAACCTTCTGGCGTAGGGCGTTACCTTCGCTCTGCTTACCAAGGGCGTCGGCAATCACGGCAATTTTTGCCTCGATTGCCGGCAGGTCGTAGCCGCCCGGTACGTTGATCACCTTAACCTTATTCTCTTCAACCTTTTTCAGCACCAGCGAGGGCTGCGCCTGGGCGCTGGCCAGCACCAGCGTCGGGCGCAGGGAAAGGATCCCCTCGGCGTTCAGCTGGCGGATATAGCCCACATCCGGCAGGCTCTGCGCGGCGGCAGGCCAGGTGCTGGTGCTGTCTTTCGCCACCAGCTGCCGCTGGGCGTCGAGGGCGTAAATCACCTCCGTGACGTCGCCGCCGAGCGACACAATCCGCTCGGCGGCGGCGCTGGCCAACAGTGGAAACGCCGCAAGTAATATCAGCCAGCGCTTCATGCCAGTAGCCCTTCGGTGGTCAAACCATCGACCTGCGCACGCCACTGCGCCTGCTCCGGGTGGCCTTCGCTGCGTTGGCCGTACAGCTGCGCGATCTGCGTGCCGTCTTTGGCGAACAGCTCGACGCTGGTGACGTGGCCGTCGGAGGTCGGTTTGCGGGTCACCCAGATCTCATCCACGCTCTCCTCGCGCAGATGCAGGGTAAACGCGGCGTTGAAGATATTCAGCCAGCCGCGCATCGGGGCGACCTTTTCCAGCGCGCCGGTGAAGATCTGTACGCAGCCGCGGTTGCCAACGAAGATCATGATCTCGTTGCCATCCTGGCGGATGGTTTCCAGCAGCCCCGGCAGCGTCTGGGTGTCAATGCGGCAGGCGAGATCGTCGCTGACCAGGCGGAAAGCCTGCTGGCGCGACAGGTTATATTTTCTCAGCAGGCCGAAGAACTGGTGAACGTCGGTCATGGCGCGCCATTCGTTTTCCAGCGCCTCGCCGTCGGCGGCATCGGCATATTTCAGCGGATCGGCCGGGCGAATCGCCAGCGGGGCAGGCGATTGCTGCGTATGCGCGGCAATCAGCGCATCCCAGGCCGCCATGTCGGTATTTCCGGTGGTGTAAACCTTGAGCAGCGCGTCGCCGTGCGGATCGAAGAACTGAATGCTCTGGCGACCGTTGTCGCTCAGGTGAAAAGCGCTGGCCCACTGGCTGAGAAACAGGCGCAGGTCGAGGGCGCGCGGATTGAGCACCAGCCCGGCGTGGCCGCTCAGATGCTGATGGGTAAATTCGCCGACCTGCTCATGCACCGCATATTCGTTGCGGCAGATGCATTTGGTTTCCCCCACGGCTTCCAGCGCCGTCAGAATGGCGCGGGCGTCGTCCTGCAGACGTACGGCATCGTAGCCCTGGCGGGCTTCGGTCAGTTCGGCTTCGCTAATCCCCATTTCGGCGGCGATATCGCGGGCGTATTTCGCGGAAGATTGCGCTTTCGTGGCCAGATAGCGCTGCCACAGCGGGGTATGTTGCGGTTGGGTGTTGTGCATAATTCACATCCTTCTCTACGATGAGTTTCCCCGGCTCGCGGCCGGGGAGCAGGTTTCTTATTATTAGCCGGTCAGAAATCGACGTTAACGCCCAGCTGCCAGGTGCGGCCAGGCATCACCGCCAGCGCCCGGTCGTTGGCGTCCTGATTGGTGGACATTTCGATATTGCGGCTGCTCAGATAATCCCAGTATTTACGATCGGTAATGTTGTATACGCCGCCGTTGACGCGTACGTTCTTCGCGACCTGCCAGTACGCGGTCCAGTCCAGCATGCCGTAGCCCGGAACGCGCATATATTCGCTGGTCGAATCGGTAATCGCGGAGCCGGTGTTGGTATAGCTTTCACGGCTGGTGGCGGTGGCGCGCTTGCCCTTAACAAAGGTGGCGGTCAGCGCGGTGCCGTACACTTTTGCCGGATCGTCCCACGCCACGCCGACGATGGCCTTCATTGGCGCGACGCTATCGAGGTCGACGTACTTATCGCCGCTGTAGCTCGATTTCGATTGCCCTTCGCTATAGCCGTAGGCGAGGGTAGCGCTCAGGCCGTTAACCTCTTCAAACCAGGTGCCAAAGTTGAATTTAGCGCTGATTTCGCCGCCGTAGATGTACGCTTTATCGCGGTTTTCCGCCTGGTAAATGGTGTAGATGTTCGACGGTACGTTAGTGAACTGCACCGGATTATTGGCGCGGGTGTAGCGGGTATAGGCGATAAAGTTTTTATAGGTGTTGTAGAACAGCGCGGTGCGCATAGTGATGCCTTCCGCCACTTCGCCCTTCATCCCCCACTCAACGTTATCGCTGGTTTCGGTTTTCAGATCGGTGTTGCCGATCAGCGCATACTGGGCGCGTCCGGCGTAGCTGGAGCCGAGGTTCCACGAACCGTACAGCTGGCTGGCGTTCGGGAACTGCGCGCCGCGCTGATACTGCAGATAAGTCATCAGGCGCGGGGTGATATCGTACTGCAAGACCAGCGACGGCAGCGCCTGGGTATCAGCGTTCTTACCGTACAGATTTGACACGTCGGAACCGGTCAGCACGCTGCTGTTGTTGGCCAGATCGGAGACGTTCTCCGGCCTGGTCGACTGATGCATCACGCGAATGCCCGGGATAACCGCAAAGTTATGCTCGTCGAGGTCGAAGTTAATTTTGTCCTGCAGGAAGCCGGCGACGATATAGCCGCGGCTGTCGGCGTCCGGCTGCATGATCTGGCTAAAGGCGCTCGGGGTTGGCGACTGGGTTAACGGGCGCTGGGTTTTCGTCGTGCTGGCGTTAAAACCGGCGCTCAAATCGTGGCGGCCTATCGATTTCGCCAGCGCGCTCTGAATGCCCCAGGTGTCGGTATCGTAGTCGGAGCTCACCGTTTGCATCGCGCGGGTGACGCTGTCCGGCATATATGTCCAATCATGGGCCTCGGTATGCTGGTAGTAGACCTTGGTCGATACGCTGTCGATATAGTCGTTCATCGGCGTCCAGTCGTCTTTCAGGCTCAGGCCCCAGCGGCGGGTCTGGCTGGTCTGGTTTGACGTGCCGATAACGCTGTTGCCGCTGGAGTCCCAGGCGTCATAATGCGTGTGGTTCGTTTTATGGTAATAATCGAAGGTGCTGGTGAGCTTATGTTCGTCATTCGGCTGCCAGATCCCCGAGGCCATAAAGGCGTTGGAGTGCCAGTTTGCCGGGTATGAATCAACGGTCCCGCTGTTGTTTTCCGTTTCCTGGCCGTCGCGACGGCTGTAGACGAAGATCCCGCGCAGGGTTTCATCGCCGCCGGCAACGGTGACGCCGTTGTGCCAGCTGCGATCGGATGAGTCGTAGCCGCTGCGGTAGCCGAAGGCGCTGGTTTTGCCCGGATGCAGGTAGTCATCCGCGGACTTCGGACGGAAAGAGACGTTGCCGCCGATGGCGCTGTTGGCGGTATCGGTTGAGGTCGCCCCGGACTGAATATCGATGCTGCCGTACATGTAGGGGTCAATGTAGTCGCGGCCCATACCGAACGTATTGAGGCCCGCGCGGCTGGCGTAGCTGCGCCCGGTGGCATTCGGCTGGGCGATGCCGTCGACGTCGATCCCGACGCGGTTGCTCTCCATGCCGCGTATGTTGTAGCCGGTATAGCCGCCGCGGTCGAAGCCGCTTTTGCCGTTGCCGGAACCGCCGCTGGCGCCGGTGGCGCTAATGAGCGGCTCGTAGCGCATGATGGAGCCAAAGTCGTTGGCCCCTTTATCCTGCAGCTCCTGAGCGCTGATCGAATGTTCGCTGCCCGCTTTCAGCAACGGCGCCGGCGCGGTAACGGTCATCCGTTCCGAGCTGTCATCAGAAGATGCGCTGCTGGTGGTTTTCGCGGTGGTATCAGCCGCCCCGGCGGAAGTTTGATAAATTGCTGTAAGCAAAGAAGTCACCAGCAGGCTTTTCTTGAACCATGCTGTTGATTGAGTGGAGTTATACATAGTAGCCACGCCTTAATCATTATTAGTATTGGCTCACGCGTTACTTCCAGAGTGCAGGTGTGTCCGGTTATTCCGTTACTGGACGTTTTTTCTCCATGCTTATTGATTGCGAATGGTAATGATAGGTATTATCGTTTGCAACAAAATAATCATGTATTCCTCAATTAATCTGCAAGTTGTTTACAATTTGCCCTTTGACCGACAGCGAGACGCCGATGAGCCACAAAGCCGCGATTACCATTA
The DNA here is from genome assembly GCF_900200035.1 of Klebsiella grimontii. GTDB lineage: Bacteria > Pseudomonadota > Gammaproteobacteria > Enterobacterales > Enterobacteriaceae > Klebsiella > Klebsiella grimontii. Next base: position 157,112 of record NZ_FZTC01000012.1, on the reverse strand, counting down.
CCTACTGTTCGCAGTGCAACTGGATGCTGCGCGCCACGTGGATGGCCCAGGAACTGCTGCACAGCTTTAGCACCGACATCGCCTCGGTCACGCTGATTCCGGGAACCGGCGGGATCTTCGTGGTGGCCGTTGATGATGTGCAAATCTGGGAGCGCAAGCAGGATGGCGGTTTCCCCGACGCGGCGGAACTCAAGCGCCGGGTGCGCGACGTATGCTTCCCGGAAAAACCGCTGGGGCACGTGGATAAACCGGCATAATCCTCAGGGAGTATGGGGCTGCATCGCCCTCTATGAATGTGTATTATGAATGCATCTTTTCGGGGGGACAGGCGATGGCGGGCAAACGTATTGCGCGGGAAAAAAAGACCATTAGCAGCATGATAACGCTCTACCAGCGCCGCTGCCCGGATGCCCGCGACGACGGCGAACACTATCAGGCGCTTAACGACTATGCCGACAAGCGGCTGGATAAATGCGTCTTTGGCGAAGAGAAGCCCGCCTGCAAGCAGTGCCCGGTGCACTGCTACCAGCCCGCGAAACGCGAAGAGATGAAGCGGATTATGCGCTGGGCGGGGCCGCGGATGCTCTGGCGGCACCCGATCCTGACGATTCGCCATCTGATCGATGACAAACGTCCGGTGCCGGAACTGCCGGAAAAGTACCGGCCTAAAAAATAGCGAATTTCCCCCGGAGGCGATGCTGCGCATCTGTCCGGGCTACGTCCTGGGGGAGAGGTAGCCCGGACAGGCGCAACGCGCCGCCTCCGGGAATAATGCCCGTCAAGGTAGCCCGGGTAAGGCGTCAGCCGCGACCTGGGGCCTCGCCGGAATGGGCTGTGGTTTGGCTATCGCGAACCGAGGTCCAGACAAACGCGATAACGAACAGAACGGTAAACAGCACCACGATGGTCGGCGCCGGGGCGCTGTCGAGATAAAACGACAGCCACACGCCGCCCAGCGAACAGCTTAACGCTATCGCCACCGCCAGCAGCAGGGCGCTGACAAAACGCCGCGTCAGCAGCAGCGCAATAGCCCCCGGCGCTATCAGCAGCGAAATCGACAAAATGATCCCCACCGCTTTCAGCGTCGCCACGATGGTCAGCGCAATCATGCACAGCAGCCCATAATGCAGCAGCCCGCAGCGCAATCCGCTGGCCTTCGCCTGCTGCGGATCAAAGGCATGCAGCAGAAAATCGCGCCACTTCAGGCCGATAATCAGCGCAATCGCCAGCGCGATCAGCGACGTTTGTACAATATCGCTGGCGGAAATACCCAGCATATCGCCAAACAGAATATGATCGAGATGCACCTCCGACTGAATCGACACGTACAGCACCAGGCCCGCGCCAAACATCCCGGAAAACACGATGCCCATGATCGTATCGCGCTTAATACGGCTGTTATCGTCGAGATAACCTGTGGCGATGGCGCAGAACAACCCGGCGATAAACGCGCCGATGGCGAAGGGGATACCGAGGATATACGCCACCACCACCCCCGGGAAAACCGCGTGGCTCATGGCGTCGCCCATCAGCGCCCAGCCTTTTAGCACCAAAAACACCGACAGCAGCGCGCAGGGGACGGCAACGATCGCCGCCACCAGCATGGCGTTGACCATAAAAGAGAACTGGAAAGGTTCAAGCAGCGCGCTCAGCATGAGGCCTCCCTGGCGCGACGACGGCTGGCGAGCAGGCCGTGCTTCGGCGCGAAAACGAACGCGGTTAAAAACAGTAGCGTCTGGGCGACGACGATAATTCCGCCGGTCGCCCCGTCCAGATAGTAGCTCAGCCAGGCGCCGAAAAAGCTGGTCAGGCTGCCAATCGCCACGGCGATGGCCAGCAGGCGCGGGAAGCGGTCGGTCAACAGCCAGGCGGTAGCGCCGGGCGTCACCACCAGGCAAATCACCAGAAACGCGCCGACGGTTTGCAGCGCCGCCACGGTACAGGCCGCCAGCAGGGTAAAGAACAGCAGCTTCAGCCCGCTGGTATTGAGGCCAATCGAGCGGGCGTGATTCTCATCGAAAAAGGTCACCATCAGGTCTTTCCACTTCAGCAGCAGAATCGCCATCGAAATAAAGCCAATGGCCGCCAGCTGGATAATATCCTCCGGGGCGATGGCCAGAATATTGCCGAGAATAATGGTCTGGATATTCACCGAGGTCGGGTTCAGCGACACCATAAACAGGCCGATACCGAAAAAAGAGGAGAAGATCAGGCCGATAATCGCGTCTTCCTTCAGCTTCGAACGCTGATTAAGAAACAGCATGCTGCCCGCCGCCAGCCCGCCGGAAAGAAACGCCCCCAGCGCGAAGGGCAGGCCGAGCATATAAGCGCCCGCCACGCCCGGCACGATAGAGTGGGAGAGGGCGTCGCCAATCAGCGACCAGCCCTTGAGCATCAGGTAGCAGGAGAGAAACGCGCACACTCCGCCCACCAGCGCCGACACCCACATCGCGTTCAGCATATATTGATAACCAAACGGCTCCAGCAGCCAGCTCATCTTTCGCCTCCCGCCGCCCGGCGGCTGATAAACGGCCGCTCATCGTCGGTAATAATCCGCTCTTCCGCGCCGCTCAGCACCACGTGGCGCAGCACGCCGCTAAACGCCAGTTCGAGGTTTTCGGCGGTAAAAGTGCTTTCCGTCGGGCCGCTGGCCAGCACGGTGCCTTTGACCATCACCGTGTAGTCGCAGAACTCGCTCACCGAGCCGAGGTTATGGGTGGAAACCAGCATGGTGCAGCCTTCGTCGCGCAGCTCCCGCAGCAGTTCGATGATGCGCGCTTCGGTCTGTACGTCGACGCCGGTGAAGGGCTCATCCAGCAGAATGACTTTCCCCTGCTGAGCGATAGCGCGGGCCAGAAACACGCGCTTTTTCTGCCCGCCGGAGAGTTCGCCGATCTGGCGCTGCCGGTACTCGCTCATGCCGACCCGCGCCAGGGCGGCATCGACAATCTCATGGTCGCGCGCTTTAGCCCGCCGCAGCCAGCCCATATGGCCGTAGCGCCCCATCATCACCACATCTTCCACCAGCACCGGGAAAGACCAGTCCACCTCTTCCGCCTGCGGAACGTAGGCGACAAGGTTCTGGCGCAGGGCGCGGTTAACCGGCTGGCCGAGGATCGCGATATCGCCCTTACCGACGCGCACAAAGCCCATCAGCGCTTTAAACAGCGTTGATTTGCCCGAACCGTTCACCCCAACCAGCGCGGCGATGGAACTGCGCGGCACGCGGAACGAGGCGTCGCGCAGGGCGGTATGACCGTTGCGATAGGTCACGCTGACGTTGTTGACCGCGAGGCCCGGCAGCTCGTTACTCATGCCTGTTTCCTTAGTCCGTCGTTGATGCCCTGGACGATGGTTTGGGTGGTGACGCGCAGCAGGTCGAGGTAGGTCGGCACCGGGCCATCGGCGGCGCTCAGGGAGTCGACGTACAGGACACCGCCGTAGTGGGCGCCTGCTTCTCTTGCCACCTGACGCGCCGGTTTATCGGAAATGGTGCTTTCGCTAAAGATAGTCGGGATATGCGCTTTCTTCATGGTGTCGATGGTTTTCCGCACCTGCTGCGGAGTGCCCTGCTGGTCGGCGTTGATCGGCCACAGATAGAGCTCCTGCAGGCCGTTATCGCGGGCCAGATAGGAGAACGCCCCCTCGCTGGTTACCAGCCAGCGCTTGTCCTGCGGCAGTTTCGCCAGTTCCGCCTTCAGCGGCGTCATGGTGTGGCGAATCTTCTCTTTGTAGGTCTCAGCGTTATGGCGATAGGCGTCGGCATTTTCAGGATCGTACTTCACCAGCGCGTCGCGAATGTTATCGACATAGATCAGCGCGTTGTCCGCCGACATCCACGCGTGCGGGTTGGGCTTACCGTTATACGGCCCCTCGCTGATGCCCATCGGCTGAATGCCGTTGCTGACCACCACTTCCGGCACGCCGTTCAGGTGCTGATAAAAGCGGGCGAACCACAGTTCAAGATTCAGTCCGTTGGCGAGGATCAGCTGCGCGCCCTGCGCGCGTTTGATATCGCCGGGCGTTGGCTGATATTCGTGGATCTCGGCTCCCGGTTTGGTGATGGAGCTGACGTCGGCGGCGTCGCCCGCGACGTTTTGCGCCATGTCGGCGATTACCGTGAAGGTGGTGATCACTTTAAATTTCTCTTTTGCCTGGACGGGGGCGACGGCCAACAGCGCCAGCGTGGCGGCAAACATCAGATGCTTCAGGGGTGGCAGGTGCAGCATAAGGTCCCTCACAACGTTGCGATTAATTAATCATCATTTATAGCCATTGCTATGTTATATAGCACACGCTATTTATAAATGAAAATAATTCTTATTTAGATGTGAGGCGAATGATTAGCGTGGGAACCAGCGGCGCGAGAGGAAAGGCCCGGCCACGCGGAAGGCCGGACGCTAGAATCAGGAGAGATCGGCCACCGACTGGCGCGGGATCAGGCGCCCCGCCAGCGTACGCCCTTCGGCGGAGAAGGTGGGGCGCTCGTCAATCAGATTACGAATACGCTGCAGGCAGTTCTCCATCAGCTGCTCCAGCGGCCAGGAGATACAGGTGAGCGGCGGATTGAGCAGCGAGGCGAGGGGGGAATCCTCCAGGCTCAGCAGCGAGACCTCCTGCGGTACGGCAACGTTGAACTCGCGCAGCAGGCGCATCGCTTCGGCGGCGTAGCGGTCCCGTTTCACGATAATCACCGAGTATTTGCTGAAGCTGTTAATCAGCGTCAGCAGCGCCTGTTCAACGTTATCGTTGGCCGCCAGCATCAGCTGCCGGTTAAAAGGGATGGAGTAGTTTTGCAGAACGTTGCGATAGCCTTCGAGCATCTGGCGGCTGGCGTCATCGCTGTCGTTATCAACGAGCAGCGCGATATTGCGATGGCCCTTGCCGATCACGTAGCGGCAGGCGCTTTCGGTGGCGAAAGCGTAGTCGTAGCCCTGATTATTGACTCCGGCAATGCTGAAACGGTCAAAGGAGATCACGTTGCGCGGCGCCTCCGCCGGGACGGCGCCGAGCACCACCACCGCCACGCACTGGCGCTGTAAATCGTCAACCACCGCCGCCTGTTCCGCCGCATCCGTCACGTACTGAACAATCAGGTTTTTATTCAGCCCCTTTAGCGCTAATGAGAGCATCGGCAGCAGGCGCGCGCCGCTGCTGTCATCGTTCGCCGGGATCACCAGCCCCACGTGATTGGATGTCTGACTGGCGAGGTTTTGCGCGGCAAAGCTCGGGCGGTAGTTAAGTTCTTCTACCGCGCGCAGAACCGCTTCCCGGCTCTCTTCGCGCACGCCCCTGGTGCCGGTCAGCACGCGGGATACCGTCGCTCGGGAGACATTCGCTAATCTTGAAACATCATCAATGGTTGGCATGGCATTTTCTGTCTGAATATTTTCGCCTAGCTTAGCATACCTGCTGAAAAAAGTGTCTACCGCCTGCGGCCTTCAGCGCTGTCCAGAACCGGTAGCCAGGCCGCGCCGCGCACGCCGCTGGCGTCGCCGAAGCGGGCCTGTTTGATCTGCGTCCGGCAGCTATCGGAGAAGAGATACGGGACGATTGCCGACGGCAGCTGCTCATAGATTTGCCCGACGTTGGAGAGCCCGCCGCCCAGCACAATCACCTGCGGATCGAGGATATTGATTACCGACGCCAGGCTGCGGGCGAAAGCGTCGATAAAATGCCGCCAGTGGGCCAGCGCCTGGGGATCGCCGTTTTGCGCGGCGGCGATAATCGCTTCGGATCGCGCCTGCGCGCCGTAGCGGCGGGCAAAGCCGGTGCCGGAAATAAAGCTTTCGATGCAGTTCTCTTTTCCGCAGTAGCAGGGCTGCGCCGGGCCGTCGCGCTCGGGACGATAGCCCGGAAGGGGGTTGTGGCCCCATTCGCCAGCGATGGCGTTAGGCCCGCTGAGCAGCCGTTGGTTCACCGCGACGCCGCCGCCGCAGCCGGTGCCGATGATGACGCCGAATACGGTCGTCGCCCCGGCGCCCGCGCCGTCCACCGCTTCAGAGAGGGTGAAGCAGTCGGCATCGTTCGCCATCCATACCGGTTGACCGAGCTCCCGCATCAGGTCGTGGCGTAGGTCGTGGCCGTTAAGCACCAGACAGTTACAGTTTTTAATCAGGCCGCTTTGCGGGTCGATAGCCCCCGGCAGGCCGATACCGAGGGTAAACGGACGCTCGCTCCAGGCGCGGACGCTCTCAATCAGCCCGAGCAGCTGCTGCATAAACGCGTCGTAGCTCTCTTTATGTGTCGGACGGCGCTGGCGATAGACGCATTCGCCCGCCGCGTTGAGCAGGACGGCTTCCATTTTGGTGCCGCCGATGTCTAAACCGAGATGTAGCATGGTTGTCCTTAATCGTGGTAGACGGTTTCCCGGGGCCAGCCGGTTTTCTCCGGAAGGAGGCTACGCGTGCAGTCCAGGTAGCCCGGCTAAGCGCAGCGCGAGCCGGGAAGTCAGCCAGATGACATGAGAATTTACCGTTTTCCCGGGTCGCGGCGTAAACGCCTTACCCGGGCTACGTCATCTCCTCTCCCCTCGAGAGGAGGAACTCTACGCGTGCAGCGGTCGCGAGCGGTAAATGGCGATCAGTTCGCCGATCAGCTCTTTCGCCAGAATTGAGGTCATCAGATGATCCTGAGCGTGAACCATCACCAGGGTCATTTTGGTTTTACCCTCTCCCTCGTCGGCCTCAATCAGCTGGGTCTGCACCCGATGCGCCTCGCGGGCGAAATGCGCCGCTTCTTTCATTTTTTCGTCGGCGGCGGTGAAATCCCCCGCTTTAGCGCAGCTCAACGCTTCGTAGCACAGGCTACGCGACTGGCCGGCGTTGATGATGATACCCATCACCTGTTCTTCTAATTCCATGACAACCCTCTGAATAGTATGAATTATGCGGACTGCTGCGCGCTTTCGGCCTGGGCGGCCGCGTTAGCGTGCTCCTGCTCAAGCAGCTGTTTTTCGTAGGCTTTGAGGAACGGCAGGTACATCACCATCGCCGTCGCCATACAGATCAGGCACATGATCACCGGGCTAAAGCTCCAGTTCGCCGCCCATGAGGCGCCGATAGGGGCAGGCGTCGTCCACGGCGTCATCGACACCACGCGGCTCACCAGGTCCAGCTTCAGCGCAAAGTAGGCCAGGGTCGCGTTGATCATCGGCACCAGCACGAACGGCAGGAAGAACAGCGGGTTCATGATGATCGGCGCGCCAAACAGAATCGGCTCGTTGATGTTAAATACGCCCGGCACCACGCCCATCCGGCCAATCGTTCGCAGATGCACGGCCTTGCTGCGCAGCAGCATCAGCGCCAGCGGCAGGGTGGATCCGACGCCGCCGATCAGCAGGTAGTGATCCCAGAAGCCCTGGACGTAGATATGCGGGATCGCGGTGCCTGCGGCCATCGCCGCCTGGTTGATCGACAGGTTCGCCATCCAGAATGGATTCATGATCCCGGTGACGATCAGCGCCCCGTGGATCCCGGCAAACCACAGCACCTGGCACACCAGCACCGACAGCAGAATCGCCGGTAGGGTATCGGAAGCCGCCACCAGCGGTTTCACCAGCGACATGATCGCTTCCGGGATAATCATTCCCAGCTGCGCTTCGATAAACAGATTCAGCGGATGCAGCGTCAGCACGATCGCCAGTACCGGGATCAGAATTTCAAACGAGCGCGCCACGCCCGCCGGAACTTCAGGCGGCAGACGGATCGTAATGTTGTGCCGCTTGAGGAAGGCGTACAGTTCGGTGGAGTAAATCGCCACCAGAATCGCGGTGAAGATCCCCTGACCCGAGAAGTAGGCGGTGGAGATCTGGCCATCCTTCAGCGGCGCGGCCACCAGCAGAAACGACATCAGCGACAGCATCCCGGCGGTCAGCGAGTCCAGATTGTGGTGTTTCGCCAGGCTGGCGGCGATCCCGACGGCGATAAACAGCGTCATCACCCCCATGCTGAAGTTAAATGGCAGCATCAGCGCATCGCGATGATCGAGGGAAAATTGCAGCCAGGCGCGGGCAAAACCCCACGTCGTATCCGGAGAAAAAGGCGGGAAAATAAAGACCAGCAAAAACGAGCCGACGATCATAAAGGGCAGGGCGGTAATAAAACCGTCGCGGATGGAGGTGACGTATTTTTGCTGGCCGATCGCCCCCGCCATAGGGGTGATCTTCTGTTCAATCACGGCGATCAGCTTCGCGTACAGAGAGCTCATGATCTTTCCTTAATTTTTGTTATCGATAAGGGAAAGCGCGAAATCCAGCACGGCGCCGCCTTTCTGCATGCCGTAATCCATCATGTTGATGGGCTCCACGCGGATCCCGTATTTATCCGCCTGTTTTTGCAGATCTTTCTGCATGTATTTCACCTGCGGCCCCAGCAGGACCACCTGGTAATGGCCGACCTGCCGATCGAATTCCGCGACGCCGAAGGCGTTGATCTCCACCGGCAGACCGCGCTGCTCGGCTTCGGCGATCATTTTTTTCACCAGCAGGCTGGTGGACATGCCCGCGGAACAGCACAACATTATCTTTTTCATATATCGCTCCTGATGAGATGGATGCGCCGACTATAGTCATAACGGATATAAAACGGAAAGCGCTTTCCAGTTGTGGATTTATTTATTGTGACCACGATCACCTATGGCGGGCTTTTACTTTACCCGGGAGTGCGCGATCATCCTGGCGACCAACCTATTCTGAAAGGCAGGATTATGAACATTCAGTTGATGAATGTTGCCGTCGACATCATCGAGCAGCGTCTGGCGCCGCTGGCCAACGTTCTGACGCGCAATAACCACATCACGGCGATGCGCGACAGCTTTGCGCTGGCGATGCCGTTTGTGATTGTCGGAAGTTTGCTGGTGCCGATTTTGTTTCCGCCCGTTTCCATCGACGGCGCATCGTTTTTCGGCCAGTTCTATTTCCAGCTGCGTCCCATTCTGCTGCCGACTTTCGAACTGACCATCGGGCTGGTGGCGCTGATTGTGGCCTTCGGCGCCAGCGCCAGTCTTGCCAAGCAGTACCGGCTGCCGGAGCGGCTCTGCGGGCTGACCGGCTGCCTGGCGTTCTTGCTGTTTATCGGCTTTCGCGGCAACGGCGCGGCCAATCTTTATCTTGGCGGGATGGGGATTTTTACCGCGCTGATTTCAAGTACTTACTCCATTGAGATCGTGCGCTTCTTCTACAAAAAAGGCTGGTGCATCCGCCTGCCGGAAGAGGTGCCGGTGATGACCCGCAACGGCTTTCAGCTGCTGATCCCGCTGCTGGTGGTGATGCTCTCTATCAGCGTCATCAACGCGCTGCTGTTGCAGAGCACCGGGCGCATTTTACCGGAGCTGATTAGCGAAGCGGTGCGGCCGCTGGTGGTGGCGTCCGACACCTTAACCGCGGTATTAATCTCTTTGTTTATCTGTAACCTGCTTTGGTTTGTCGGCATTCACGGGGCGCTGATTATCACCGGGATTATGAACCCATTCTGGATGACCTATCTGTTTGAAAACCAGCAGGCGCTGGCCGCCGGTTCCGCCACGCTGCCGCATATTTACCTGCAGGGATTCTGGGATTTTTACCTGCTGATCGGCGGCATCGGCTCCACCCTGCCGCTGGTGTTTATGGCGATGCGCAGCCGTTCGCGGCAGCTGAAAAGCGTGGGGAAAATTGGCTTGCTCCCCTCGCTGTTTAATATCAATGAGCCGATACTGTTTGGTTTTCCGATTATCATGAACCCGGTCTTTCTGCTGCCGTTTCTGTTTGTGCCGCTGATAAATGCCTGTATCGCCTGGTATTTAACCCAACTGGGGATTCTCGATCGGGCGGTGGCGATGCTGCCGTGGTCGATGCCGGCGCCGCTCGGCGCGGCGTGGTCAGCCAACGGCAGCTGGAAAAACTTATGCATGTGCCTGTTTGCCATTTTTAACGCCTGGATGCTCTATCGTCCGTTCTTCAAGGTCTACGAACGCCAGCTCGCCGACGCCGAACGCTAAGCTTTTCGCCTGCCTGCCACAGCCCGCCGCGCGCGGGCTTTTTTATTTCTGCCGGATTATGTGAACCTCATCACGAATATTCGCCCGCTCTCGTTAAAATTGTGAACTCATCCGGCAATTACGGAAAGCGCTTTCCGTTAATGGATGTACATTTCCAATTTTGATCCGTAAATTTCCTCCCGTTCTCAGGCAGTGTTAATAAAAAAATAACCAAGGAATAAAAATGATCAGGCTAAATCATTCAATACCTCTGTCTTTACTCGCCCTCGCGGTGATGAGCGACTGAGCCATCGCCGATCCGAAGTACGATTTTATGCTCCACGGCTACATCCGTTCGGGGATCCTCGCCAACGCCGACGGCAACCGCGCCGACTCCGTTGGCCTGATGCCGGACGGCAAGTGGCGTCTGGGCAACGAAGAGGATACCAAGATCGAACTGATCCCGACGGTGACGTTAACCTCGGACAGCGGCGTGGTGGCTAAAGTCCAGGCCAACATTACCCATCAGTCGAAATGCACCTCCGACTGGAACTGTCAGGATGACGACGGGCATGATGTGCAGTTCCGCGAAGGTTTCGCCGAACTGTCAAACCTCGACTTCGCGCCGGAAATGACCTTCTGGGCCGGTAAGCGCTACAGCAGCTCCAACACCTCCAGCCACCAGTTCGACTGGGAGTACATTCAGTACAACGGTACCGGCGGCGGCTTCGACAATATGGATCTTGGCTTCGCGCGCTTCGATGCCGGGGTTTACGCCTTCTCGCCAACCGACGAAACCAAAGCCTACCCGGTCGACAAAGGCGATCAGGGCTATCCGGATGACTACTCGCTCAACCTGTGGCTGAAAAAGATCGGCGGAACCGGCTTCGACCTTGAGCTGATTGGCCACCACATGAACCGCAATGAGAAGCACCCGACCTCGGCGGAAAAGGGCTACGGCGTAACCGGCGTCTACAACTTTGACGGTTTTTACGGCCTGACCGGCGGCTACTCTCGCGTGGTCTTCCAGTACGGGCGCGGCCTGGCGGCGGGGGACTCGCTGGGTAAAAACGGCTGGGGCTGGGCAAACCTCGACGATACCCAGTCCTGGCGCGTGGTGCTGGATAACATGGCCTCGCTCGGCGACTGGGAAATCTCCACGTTTGCCTACTATCAGAAAGACAAAAACTACCGCTGGTGGACGGAAGATGCCGACGGCTGGGGACGCACCAGCTGGGTGGCGGGGATCCGCCCGTACCAGCAGATCACCAAAAACTTCGCCATGCAGTACGAGCTGGGCTACGAATATCTCAACGATAAAAACTACAAAGGCGTGGACGGTAAAGGCAAAGGCGGCCTGACGAAAGTGACCATCGCGCCGACCCTGACCTTTGATTCCGGCTTCTGGACCCGCCCGCAGCTGCGCTTCTTCGTCACTTACGCGAAGTGGGACAAAGGCGTGTCCGACGCGCTGGACGGCAACTATAACTGGGACACCAATACTATTTCCGCAGGCGGCTACTCGCGCAGCGGCGACACCGACACGCTGAACTTTGGCGTGCAGGCCGAAGTCTGGTTCTAAGGAGAGATAACGATGATTAAGCCGGTGACAAAACTGATGCTCGTCGCGCTGCTTTCGGCGCTGGGAAGCGCAGGCGCGATGGCCGCAGAGCGCTCGCACTTTGAACACTTTATTACCCGCGACGGCGCGACGCTAAAAGACGGCGACAAGGTTTTCCGCTTTGCGGGCATCCACGCGCCGGAGCTGCACCGTATCGAGGACGATGCGCGCGGTACCTGTAAGGCCGACACGCGCGGCTGGGGGCAATACTTCCGCTGGCCGACGGCGGAAGAGCAGGAAAACTGGATTAAGGCGATGGTGCAAACCGGCGCCAGGGCGCAGCGGGTATACGTGCTCTCGGTGCAGCAGACGTTTGACGAGGCCTGCGGTCGCGAAACCCATATTCTGGCCCCGGAAACCACCGACGGCATGCCGCGCCTGAACGAAAAGGCGATGCGGGTATACGACAACATGATCGCCGAGGCGGACAAACAGGGGCTGCGCCTGATCCTGCCGTTTATCGATCACTGGTGGTGGTGGGGCGGTCGCGAGCAGCTGGCGGCGTTCTACCACGAAAAGCCGGAGGATTTTTACCGTACCGACAGTAAAACCTTCAAGGCCTATCTTGACGTGATTCGCCAGGTTATCACCCGTACCAACAGCGTGACCGGTCGTCCTTATTTCGACGAAAAAGCGATTATGGCCTGGGAGACCGGCAACGAACTGGAAGACACCAACGCGGCGTTCCTTCAGCAGACCGCCGCGTGGATCAAAAAGTGGGCGCCGCATCAGCTGGTGGTCGATGGCACCTACAAGAAAATTAACGGGTTTGCGCTCAACGATCCTAATGTCGATATCGTCAGCAACCACTACTACACCAATGCCGATAACAACCATCCCGATCAGGTGAAAAAAGACCTGACGGCGGCAGCGGGTAAAAAAGTCTATATGGTGGGCGAATTCGGCCTGCTGGACGCGCAGCAGCTTAACGCCATTATGCAGTCGATCGTGCATAGCGAAGTCAACGGCGCGCAGGCGGCGGGCGGCTTGATTTGGGGCTTCCGCGGTCATCGTCACGATGGCGGTTTCTACTGGCATAAAGAGTCCACCGGCCACTACAGCTACCATCTGCCGGGCTTCCCGATGGAAGGTAAGGCCAATGAGGAAATGGAAGTGGTCGACCTGGTGCGGACCGCCGCGGCGCAGATGAACGGGCAGGAGAACGCGCCGCCGCTGCCGAAACCGGATGCGCCGACGCTGCGGGCGACGGATTCACCGTTTGCTATCAACTGGCTGGGGGCGGCGGTAGGGCGCGCTTATGATGTCGAGCGCGCTGATTCGGCATCCGGGCCGTGGAAAGTGGTGGGGCGCGATATTTCCGATGGCGTTAACGAGTGGAACCCGCAGACGATGGATCTGTTCCGCGATGACTATCGCAGTCTGCAACTGGGGAATACGTACTATTACCGCGTCATCGCTAAGAACGAGAGCGGCAGCTCAGCGCCTTCGAACGTGATTAGCGTGAAGCACACCCAGGCGAATCAGGCGCCGGTAGTCGCGCTGGCGGAGACGCTCACCACCAGCCAGGATCAGGGCGTGCAGCTGAGCGCGAGCTGGCGCGATGACGGGCTCCCGGACCGCGACGTAAAGGTGAACTGGAGCAACGGCGGCAGCGCGCAGGCTCATTTCTGCGCGACGGATAAAGCCGAAACCCGCGCCTGGTTCAGCGCCCCCGGTGAATATGCGCTGACCTTTAGCGCCGATGACGGCCTGCTCAAAAGCAGCAAAACCGTAAAGGTCACGGTGACGGAAGCCGCCGGTAAAGTCCCCGCCGACTACTGCCGTTTTGGCGGTGGGGTATTGCACGTGACCGAGGGCAAGATTGAGGCGGCGAAAAGCGAGAAAGACGCGCTGACGATTGACGAAGACGGCTTCCTCGGGCCGTTCGCCAACGACGGCGATAAGGTGAACTGGCAGGTTTCCGCGCCGTGGGCCGGCAAGTATCTGCTGCGGGTAACGTTCAGCGGCAAATGGGGCGGCAAGAAAAACTCGTTTATTGTCAACGGCGGCGCGCCAATCGCGGTTGAGTTCCCGCAGACCGATGAACAGGGCCAGCAGCAACTGGTGCCGGTCGAGCTGAAGGCCGGCGATAACCGCATCGACTTCGGTAAATTCGCCGGCGACTGGGGCTATATGTTTATCAAATCGATTGAAGTGGTTGCAGAGTAGTGCTTATTGGCTGCGCCCGTCGGGTGCGGCCTTTTTTAACTTACAGGAGGCGTTATGACCCGGTATCAGTTTCCGGAAGGCTTTTTTTGGGGCGCGGCGGCATCCGGTCCGCAAACGGAAGGCATCAGCAACAAGCCGCACCGTTCTATTTGGGACAGCTGGTTTGCCGAACAGCCGGAACGTTTTTATCAGCAGATTGGGCCGCAAACCGTTTGCGATACCTATCATCAGTATCCTCAGGACGTGGCGTTGATGAAGCGGACCGGATTCAACTCCTTTCGCACCTCGATTCAGTGGTCGCGGCTGATTGACGATTTCGAAACCGGCGCGCCCAATCCGGACGCGGTGCGTTTCTATCATGCCTACCTTGATGAGATGATCGAAAACGGCATTGAGCCGATGATTAACCTCTATCACTTTGATATGCCGGAAGCGCTGCAAAAGCAGTACGGCGGCTTTGAGTCGGCGCACGTGACGGATCTCTTCGCGCGTTTTGCCCGCACCGCCTTCGAGCTGTTTGGTCACAAAGTGAAATACTGGATCACCTTCAACGAGCCGATTGTGCCGGTTGAGGGCGGCTATCTGTACGACTTCCACTATCCCTGCAAGAAAGACGGCAGGCTGGCGGCGCAGGTGGCATTTAACATTATGCTGGCCCACGCCAAAGCGGTGCGCGAGTTTCGCGCGCTGGCGCTGGAGAGCGAGATTGGCGTGGTGCTGAACCTGACGCCCTCCTATACCCGTAACGACAGCGCTGAGGATAAAAAAGCGGCGTGGTATGCGGATCTGTTTTTCAACCGCAGCTTTCTCGATCCGCTGGTGAAGCATCAGTTCCCGAAAGAGCTGTGCGAAATTCTGGCCGCGCACGACTGCCTGCCGGAGGTGACAAAAGCCGACGTGGAGCTGATTAGCGGATCGCGCGTCGATTTTCTCGGCGTTAACTATTACGTTCCGCGGCGGGTCAAGGCACGCGAAAGCGACTATACGCTGGACTATTTCACCCCGGAGTTCTATTTCGAAAACTACGTGAATCCAGAAGGGCGCTTTAATCCTTATCGCGATAATAATGAGATTCTACCGCAGGCGATTTATGACATTGCCGCCAATATTCGCGATAACTACGGCAATAAAAAGTGGTTCCTCGCGGAAATCGGCATCGCGATGGATATTGAGTCGGAAGGCGAACCGGGCGAAGACGGGGTGATTGACGATTCGTTCCGCATCGGCCTGATGGAAGAGCATCTGGTGCAGCTGCATCGCGCGATAGCCGACGGCGCGAATTGTTTTGGCGTGCATCAGTGGACGTTTATCGATAACTGGTCGTGGATTAATTCGTTCAAGCGGCGCTACGGTTTTTGGCGGCTTAATCTGCAAACCGGAGAGCGGCAGATAAAGCGCAACGCGCTGTGGTTTGCCGAGCTGGCGACCAGCAACGGTTTTGGTTCTGATAAATAGCTCTGCAAAATCCCCCGGAGGCGGCGCTTGACGCGCCTGTCCGGGCCCGGGCTACCAAACCGCACGAACTTGTAGCCCGGACAGATGCGCAGCATCGCCTCCGGGAAGCCGTACCCACCGGTGCTACGAGGTCCCCGCCGTCTGCGGACAGGTAGCCCGGCTAAGGCGTCAGCCGCGAGCCGGGGATTATCGGCGCTATTTGTTCATTTCCGCCAGCGAAGCTATCCAGTTCATCGCCAGCTGCGGCCACTCGGCGGCGGGCAGGCCCCGGGTCCCGCGAATGCCAAATCCGTGTTTCCCCTCGGCGAACAGATGCAGCTCGGTCGGCACCTGATGCGCGCGCAGGGCGTTAAACATCACCAGCGCGTTATCCACCGGCACCGAAGGATCGTCTACCGCGTGGAAAATAAAGGTCGGCGGCGTCTGCGGCGTGACGTTCTGCTCCGGTGAATAACGATGCTGCCGCTCCGCCGTCGGCGTTTCGCCAATCAACGCCTTGCGCGATCCGGGATGGGCAATCGCCGGATCCATCGAAATCACCGGATAGCCGAGCACCGCGAAGTCCGGCCGCGCGCTCTGCTGGTCGATGGCATCCACGGCGGCGTAAGCCGGTTCGCTATAGCGGGTCTCCAGGCTGGCCGCCACGTGCCCCCCGGCGGAAAAGCCCATAATGCCGATTTTATGCGGGTCGATATGCCACTCGGCGGCCCGCGCCCGCAGGGTACGCAGCGCGCGCTGCGTATCGGCCAGCGGCGCATCGCTGCCCTCCGCATGACCGTCCGCGGGCATCCGGTAGGTCATCACAAACAGGGTATAGCCCCGGGCGTTAAACACCGGGGCGAGATCGCTGCCCTCTTTATCCAGCACCACCCGCTGATAAGAGCCGCCCGGCGTCACCAGCAGCGCGATACCGTTGGGCTTCTCCGGCGCGTAAATGGTAATTGTCGGAGCGCGAACGCCGGTGACCGCGCGATCGGGCAGCGAGGGGTCTTTGCTGCGCTCCACCAGCGATTCGCTCGCCGGGCTGTTTTTCGCGCCGGGCGCTTCACCGCCGGGCCAGACAGAAAAAGTGGGCAGAGAGGAAAATGCCGCCTGAGAAGAGAACAGCAAAGCGATGGCGGCGGCCAGAGGTAAACGCGTCATAAGCATCTCCATTAAGGAAAAGGCTTATTTATCATCGATGAGCGGCGGGTAACGCGAGTTGCTTCACAGAACGCTGTTTCATTAAAATCAAAATGAAACAGCGTTCTGAAGATACACCTACTGCAGCTGGTCTTTATGAATGCCCAACCGTTTCATGCGCGAAAGCAAAGTGGTGCGCTTTAATCCCAGACGCTGGGCCGCGCCCTTTGGTCCGGCGACCACGCCGTTGCTCTCTTTCAGCACCCGGACAATCAGCTGGTATTCATCTTCGCCTTCCTCCGGCAGCACTTCTGCCGCCAGCGGCTGCGGCTCGATGCTCATCTCCGGCAAGGAGAGCTGCAGCACGCTGCCGCGGGTCAGCAGCACCGCGCGCTCAATGACGTTTTCCAGCTCACGCACGTTGCCCGGCCACTCCATGCGGCTGAGAAGGCGCAGCGTTTCCGCCGGAATGCTGTCGATATTGCGTCCCAGACGGCGGGCGATTTTAAAGGTGAAGGCCTTCACCAGCAGCGGAATATCGTCCGGCCGCTCGCGCAGCGGCGGCAGGTGGATCGGGAAGACGTTCAGCCGATAGTAGAGATCGCTGCGAAATTCGCGATCGGCGACCATCTGCTTAAGATCGCGGTTGGTCGCGGCGATCAGGCGCACGTCGGTGTGAATCAGCTTATTGCTGCCGAGACGCTCGAACTCCTGCTCCTGCAGGACGCGCAGCAGCTTCGGCTGCAGCTCCACCGGCATATCGCCCACTTCATCGAGAAACAGCGAGCTTTTGTCTGCCAGTTCGAAACGGCCGATACGCTGCGCGCTGGCGCCGGTGAAGGCGCCGCGCTCGTGGCCAAACAGGTCGCTTTCCAGCAGCCCGGCGGGCATCGCCGCGCAGTTCATTTTGACCATCCGCCGGCTATTGCGGCCGCTCAGATTATGAATAGCGCGGGCAATCAGCTCCTTACCGGTGCCGGTTTCGCCGAGGATCAGCACCGTGCTGTCGCTGTGCGCCACCATCTCCACCTGCTTGAGCACGCTGTTCATCGCCTCGCTGCGGCCAATGATTTCGCCAAACTCGCTCTCCACGTTGTTGAGCTGTTCGGTCAGGGCGAGGTTCTCATCGACCAGCCGCTCTTTCAGGCGCTGAATTTCGCGGTAGGCGAGAGCGTTGTCGATGGCGATCGAGACGCGCTCGGCGATTTGCCGCAGCAGCTTAAGATTGGTGGTGGTGAACACTTTCTCATCGCACTGCGCCAGCTTCAGCACCCCGAGCAGGGTATTGCCGGACATCAACGGCAGCAGGCACAGGGTCTGAATTTTGTTATCCCACATCTCGAAAAGCATTTTTTCGTACGGCGCCAGCGGGTCATGCTCGTGCAGATTGAGCAGCAGCATCTCTTTACTTTTGAAGACCCGCTCGGTCAGGGTGCCGGCTTCATCCACTTCGCTCTGGTCGTGCACCGGATGGCTGGCGTCGAGGTAGTGAGTGGAGTAGATGTTGAGCTTGCCTTTGCGGTTGCTGCGCAGCACTACGCTAATGGCATCGATGCGGAAGTAGCGGTGGATCTCTTTGGCCACTTCGCTGACCAGCTCGTCGATATCCAGCCGCGAGAGCACGGCGTTGGTGATCGCCACGAGGATGCGGAAGTTATCGCGCTCGTGGCACAGCAGGTCGTAATCGACGTTATTGCTGACCCGGCTCTGGATCTGCTCGGTCACCACGGCGACGATTTGCGTAAAAGTGTGCAGCCGCTGGTACTCTTTTTCAGTCCATGGCCGGTTGTCATCGCGGATGAATTCGCAGCCGCCGAAGATGCGGCCTTCCGCCGCCAGCGGCAGCAGGCAGTAATAGCCAAAGGTGGGATAGAGTCCGCTTCGGGCCAGCTGCGGCCAGGTCTCGGCAAAGGTGGCGCTATCGCAATGCAGCGCATCCGGTCGGGACAGCAGACGACGAACCGGGCCGTTGGCGAGGACGGTTTCATCTTCATAGCTCACCGGATGCCCGGCATCGTCGCAGGCGTGCCTTGTCGCGCGATGGTTGCCGGAATGCCACAGAATAATCGCCGCCCGGTCGGCGAGCGCGGACTGCTGCACCAGGCCGGTCAGCGTCTCGCTCAGCGCGGCCAGATCCGGCTGCTGTAATAAAATGCGGGTGATATCAAACAGACCCTGCTGCCCAAGATCGCCCATCGGTGTATACGACATTGCTTAAGTCCAAAAGCGCCGCAAAGCGGCGCAGAAGAAAGTGATGACACAAATAATAGTCTGTTTATAAAGCGGTTGTGACCGCCGTCCACCCATCCGCAGTTGCCCGCGGGTTTGGGCGGGATAATCATGCAGAGATCCTAATTTTTCCCCGGAGGCGATGCTGCGCATCTGTCCGGGCTACAGGTTCGTGCGATCCGGGTTAGGGTAGCCCGGACAGGCGCATCGCGCCGCCTCCGGGAAAGCTCCTGAATCTCGTTAACAAATTCTCGGCAGCGGCTCGGCGTGAGGAAGATCCAGCGTACGTTTGACGCCGTACAGGCCGATGGAGCGCACGCCCGCGCGCGCCACAACGTCGCCGATTATCGCCGCATCGCGGCCTAACGGATGAGACCGTAAATGCGCAAGTACGCTTTCCGCCGCTTCGCGGGCGACGGCGATCAACAGCTTGCCTTCGTTGGCAAAATTCAGCGCGTCCAGCCCCAGCAGCTCGCACACGCCGCGCACGGTCTCGTTCACCGGCAGCTTATTCTCATACAGCTCAATCCCGCAGCCGCTGGCGGCGGCGAACTCGTGGGCCACCGCGTTAACCCCGCCGCGGGTGGCATCGCGCAGGGCTTTCACGCCAGCGACGTCGCGCAGCGTCTGAATCAAGGGCGTCAGCACCGCGCAGTCGCTGGACAGCGCGCCGTCCAGCCCCATTTGCTCGCGCAGGTTGAGGATAGTCGCCCCGTGATCGCCAAGCGTACCGCTGACCAGCAGCACGTCGCCGGCGCTAATCTGCTGCGCCCCCCAGCGAATACCGGTGGGGATCACGCCGATCCCGGCGGTATTGATAAACAGCTTATCCGCCGCCCCGCGCGGCACCACTTTGGTATCGCCGGTGACAATGGCGATACCGGCCTCCCGGGCGGTCTGCGCCATGCTGTTCACCACCGCTTCGAGGGTGGCCATCTCCAGCCCCTCTTCGAGAATAAACCCGCAGGAGAGATAGCGCGGCAGCGCGCCGCTCACCGCCACATCGTTGGCCGTACCGCACACCGCCAGCTTGCCGATATTGCCGCCGGGAAAAAACAGCGGATCGATGACGTAGCTGTCGGTGGAGAAGGCGAGCCTGTCGCCCTGCGCGCTAAGCTGGGTGAGATCGAGACGCGCCTGATCCTCCTGCTCCGCCAGCCAGGGGTTGGCGAAAGCTTGCATAAACAGGTCGCCGATCAGCTGCTGCATCGCCTGACCGCCGCTACCGTGGGCTAACTGAACGCTTTTCATGCTTCGATTTCCTGACTGCGATATTGATACCAGGCGGCGCAGGCGCCTTCCGATGAGACCATCAGCGCGCCGAACGCGCTCTGCGGGTTGCAGGTCTTGCCGAACAGCGGGCACTGGTGCGGCTTACAGCGGCCGGTCAGCACCTCGCCGCAGCGGGCGCGCGGGTCGTCGCTGACCCGCTGCGGCGCCGGGCGGAAATGCGCCTCGGCGTCGAAGCGCTGGTATGCCGCCGTCAGATGCACGCCGGAGTCGCTAATCACCCCCAGCCCGCGCCACTCGCTATCGCCGCTAAGGCAAAACACCTCGGCGATGGCCGACTGCGCCAGCGGATTACCCTCATCGGGCACCACCCGGCGATACTGGTTCTCCACGTCGCTGTGCCGCGCTATTGTCTGCTCAACCAGCATCACCGCGCCTTGCAGTAGATCAAGCGGTTCGAATCCGGCCACCACTAAAGGACGATGATAGTCGCTGGCGATAAAGCCGTAGGCGTCGGTGCCAATCACCATGCTGACGTGACCGGGGGCGAGAAAAGCGTCGATACCGTTATCCGGCTGGTCGAGCAGGCTGCGCAGGGTCGGCAGCAGGGTGATGTGCTGGCAGAAAAAGTAGAAGTTGGCGACGCCGCGCTCGCGGGCCTGGCGCAGGGTCAGGGCGGTGGCGGGCATCGTCGTTTCAAAACCAAGGCCGAAGAACACCACTTCACGTTCGGGATTGTGCTGCGCCAGCTTCAGGGCGTCCATCGGCGAATAGACGATGCGGACGTCGGCGCCGCGCGATTTCGCCTGCAGCAGGGAGCCGTTTTTTCCCGGCACGCGCATGGCGTCGCCAAAGGTGCAGAAAATCACCCCCGGACGGCTGGCGATATCGATACAGGCGTCGATGCGTCCCATCGGCAGCACGCACACCGGGCAGCCGGGGCCGTGAATAAACTCGATATTTTCCGGCAGCAGCTGGTCGAGGCCGAATTTAAAAATGGCGTGGGTATGGCCGCCGCACACTTCCATAATGCGCAGCGGACGGTCGGCGGTATGCGGCAGCAGGCGCGCCCGCTGCCGGAGATGCTCCACCAGCTGCATCACCTGTTCCGGCGCGCGGTATTCATCGACATAACGCATTTACCGCTCCTCGCCGTACAGCAGCGCGCCGACGTCCGGCTCGACTTCAAACATATTTTGCAGCGCTTCGAGGGTGTCGCGGGCTTCGGCTTCGTTGATTACGCTCATGGCGAAACCCACGTGGACCAGCACCCACTGGCCGAGACGCGGCTGACCGCGGTCGTCGACCGCGCCGACTAAGGTGAGATCGACTTCGCGCTGAATGCCGCACACTTCGACCTTCGCCAGATTGCCGTCAATGGCGCAGATTTGTCCGGGAATGCCTATGCACATTGCTGCGCCTCCAGCCAGCTAAGCCACTGGTCCATGCCTTCGCCGCTGGTGGCGGAGAGCAGGATGATGTCAATATCCGGGTTCACCTCGCGAGCGCAGGCCAGACATTTCTCCACGTCAAAGTTGAGATACGGCAGCAGGTCGACCTTGTTGAGCAGCATCAGGCTGGCGGCGGCGAACATATGCGGATACTTCAGCGGTTTGTCTTCGCCTTCGGTGACCGACAGCACCGCCACTTTATGGTGTTCGCCGAGGTCGAAGCTCGCCGGGCACACCAGGTTGCCGACGTTTTCGATAAACAGGATCCCGCGGTCATCCAGCGGCAGGCGCGGCGCGGCGTCGGCGATCATCTGCGCGTCGAGATGGCAGCCTTTACCGGTGTTGACCTGAATCGCCGGGGTGCCGGTGGCGCGGATGCGCGCGGCGTCGTTCACCGTTTGCTGATCGCCTTCAATCACCGCGCAGGCGGTTTTCGCTTTCAGCCGCAGCAGGGTTTCCGTCAGCAGGGTGGTTTTGCCGGAGCCCGGGCTGGAGACCAGGTTCAGCACCAGCTGGTTTTTAGCGGCGAAGCGCGCGCGGTTGCGGGCGGCCAGACGGTTGTTTTTATCCAGCACGTCGATTTCCACTTCCAGCATCCGCCGCTGGCTTTGGCCCGGCGCGTGGGTACCCGCCTCGCCGTGACCGTAGTGCAGGTCGCCCGCCGCCGAGTGGGTGGGGGAAAAGTTATCGGTTTTCACGCCGGTAATATTCATCATCTGGCGCGGGGCAGGCGCGAAGGGGGCGCTGCGAAACGCCGAATGCGGGTTATGCTCATCGCCTTCTATATAAAGGTTGCCTTCACCGCAGCCGCAGGTTGTACACATATGTCACTCCTGAGTTACTTCTATTCGCTGAATCTGTAAGCCGTCATCCGCCACAATTTGCAGCCGGTCGCTCTGACACTGCGGGCAGCGGCGCACGTGCTGCGAGATGAGATGCACGTACTGCTGGCAGGTTTCACACCAGCATTCAGCCTGTTGCTCGGCGATATGCAGCTCGCAGCCTTCCGCCAGCGTGCCGCGGCACACCAGCTCAAAGCAGAAGGTCAGCGCGCTGGCCTCCACGCAGGAAAACGCCCCGACCTTCAGCCACACGCCGGTGACCCGACGCGCGCCGGCCTGCTGCGCCTGCTGTTCGATAATTTCCAGCGCCCGCTGGCTAAGGGTGATTTCGTGCATGGTGCCTCCGTATCGCGATGGCCCTTTAATGCAATAACGATGCCAGGTCACAGGTAATGTCACGGAAATGTCGATGACGCGCGTCAGATATCGTCATCGACATGTCTTTCTGCCGTCCGGTATTTAATAAATTCATTTAAAATCAATAAATTAATTTTTGGCATGGAAAATGCTTAACCGGTGCATCTCATACAACGGGGGATCCGGGATGACTATTTGGGAATTAAGTGAAAAGGCGGACTACATCGCCGATCGTCACCGCCAGCATCAGGAGCAGTGGCACACCTATTGCAACTCCCTGGTACAGGGAATAACCCTGTCGAAAGCGCGTCTGCATCACGCCATGAGCTGCGCGCCGGATAAAGAACTGTGCTTCGTCCTGTTTGGCCATTTTCAGGTCTACGTCGCGCTGGCGGAAGGGTTTAACAGCCACACCATCGAGTATTACGTGGAAACCAAAAACGGCGACGACAGGCGTCTGATCGCCCAGGCCACGCTGGGCTCGGATGGCACTATCGATGGCCGGATCAGCAACCGCGACCGCGAGCAGGTTCTCGAGCACTATCTGGCGACTATCGCCAGCGTTTACGACCGTCTCTATGAGGCTATCGAACAAGACCAGCCGGTGGATTTAAGCCACCTGACGCTGGCCCGTTAATCGTCAGGTGTCGACAAGTGTCGAAGCTGACACCTGCGCAACCTGTTTTCGTCAAAAATGACTTTCACCCGAGGATGACCCGGTGAACCGTTTTGTAATTGCTGACTCCACCGTCTGTATCGGCTGTCGCACCTGCGAAGCCGCCTGCGCTGAGACTCACCGCCAGCATGGCCTGCAAGCCATGCCCCGGCTGCATTTAATGCGCAATGAAAAAGAATCCGCGCCGCAGATGTGCCACCACTGTGAAGATGCGCCTTGCGCCGCCGTCTGCCCGGTTAACGCCATTAATCGCGTCGATGGCGCGGTGCAGCTTAATGAGAGCCTGTGCGTAAGCTGCAAGCTGTGCGGCATCGCCTGTCCGTTCGGCGCCATTGAGTTTTCCGGCAGCCGTCCGCTGGATATACCGGCTAACGCCAATACCCCCCTGGCCCCCGCCGCGCCGCCGGCCCCGGCGCGCGTCAGCTCGCTGCTCGACTGGGTGCCGGGCGTGCGCGCTATCGCCGTTAAATGCGACCTGTGCCACTTCGACGAGCAGGGCCCGGCGTGCGTTCGCACCTGCCCGACTAACGCGCTGCTGCTGGTGGATATCCGCGATATCGCCCAGGCCAGCAAGCGTAAGCGGCAGCTGACTTTTAATACCGACCTCGGCGATCTGTCGCTGTTCCAGGCGCAACAAGGGGACGTGAAATGAGTGTGATTTCCTTAGTGAATCAGGCGGTGGCCTGGTACGCCGCCAGCGCGGTGCTGGCGTTTCTGTTCGCCCTGCGCAAACCGCTGAGCGGGGCGATCGCCGGGATCGGCGGCGCGGTCGCCAGCGCGATGCTGGTGCTGGCGGGCGGAACGGCGCTGCTGATGCCGGAGCGCGTCAGCGGCGGTATGCTGCAGATGCTGCACCTGACCCTGCGCGTGGGCGGCGTCAACGCGCTGTGGCTGCTGGCGATCGGCCTGTCGGCGCTGCCGATTTCGCTGTTCAATATCGCCTGGCATCGCCACTCGCAGGTCAAAGCCAACGGCCTGCTGGTGAATCTGCTGCTGGCCGCCGCCGTCTGCGCGGTGGTGGTGACGAACTTCGGCGCGCTGGTGGTGATGGCGGAGATTATGGCCCTGTGCGCCGCGTTTCTTACCGGCTGCGCGCAGTCCGGCAAGCTGTGGTTTGCGCTAGGGCGTCTGGGTACGCTGCTGATGGCGTGGAGCTGCTGGCTGGTGTGGTCGTCCTACGGCACCCTTGAGCTGGCGCAGATTAACCAGCTGGCGCTGGCGGTACCGCAAAACGCGCTGCTGTGGCTGCCAGGCCTGATCGGCTTTGCGCTGCTGGCCGGGGTCATTCCGCTGCACGGCTGGGCGCCGCAGGCTCACTCCGGCGCCAGCGCGCCGGCCGCCGCGCTGTTTTCCACGGTGGTGATGAAGGTCGGTCTCTACGGCATCCTGACGGTGTCGCTGGCCGGTAGCGTACCGCCGCTGTGGTGGGGCGTGATGCTGCTGGTGCTGGGGATGATCACCGCCTTCGTCGGCGGACTGTACGCCCTGATGGAGCACAATATTCAGCGCCTGCTGGCGTACCACACCCTGGAAAATATCGGCATTATCCTGCTCGGCCTCGGGGCGTTCGTCACCGGCGTGGCGACCCATAACCCGACCCTGATGGTGCTGGGTTTTATCGGCGGCATGTATCACCTGATCAACCACAGCCTGTTTAAAACCACCCTGTTCCTCGGCGCGGGGGCAGTGTGGTTCCGCACCGGTCATCGCGATATCGAAAAGCTCGGCGGCATCGGCAAGAAAATGCCGCTGATTTCGCTCTCCATGCTGGTGGGCCTGATGGCGATGGCCGCGCTGCCGCCGCTGAACGGTTTTGCCGGGGAGTGGGTGATCTATCAGTCCTTCTTCAAGCTGAGCACCGGCGACGCGTTTGTTGGCCGCCTGCTGGGGCCGCTGCTGGCGGTGGGCCTGGCGATTACCGGCGCCCTGGCGGTGATGTGTATGGCGAAAGTCTACGGCGTCACCTTCCTCGGCGCGCCGCGCAGTAAAGAGGCGGAAAACGCTACCTGCGCGCCGGGGCTGATGACTTTTAGCGTGGTGCTTTCTGCCGTTTGCTGCGTGATTGGCGGGGTTGCCGCGCCGTGGCTGCTGCCGCTGGTGAGCGGGGCGTTTCCGGTGCAGGCGGAGGTCTCCAGCGTGGTCTCCCAGCCGCTGATCGCCATTCTGCTGATTGCCTGCCCGCTGCTGCCGCTGCTGCTGATGATCCTCTTCAAGGGCGATCGCCTGCCAGCGCGCTCCCGCGGCGCGGCCTGGGTCTGCGGTTACGACCATGAAAAATCCATGGTGGTGACCGCCCACGGTTTCGCCATGCCGGTGAAAGAAGCCTTTGCACCGATTCTCAAGCTGCGCCACTGGCTGAACCCGGTACGCCTGGTGCCCGGCTGGCAGAACGCTTCCGTGCCCGCGCTGTTTCGCGGCGTGGCGCTGGTGGAGCTGGCGGTACTGGTGGTGATTGTGATTTCCCGAGGAGCCTGAGAATGAGCGTATTAATTGCATTGTTGCAGGCGCTGGTGCTGTTCGCCGTCGCGCCGCTGTTGTCCGGGGTGACCCGCGTCGCCCGCGCGCGTCTGCATAACCGCCGCGGCCCGGGTGTGCTGCAGGAGTACCGGGATATCCTGAAGCTGCTGGGCCGTCAGAGCGTTGGCCCGGATGCTTCCGGCTGGGTCTTCCGCCTGACGCCGTACGTGATGGTCGGCGTGATGCTGACCATCGCCACCGCGCTGCCGGTGGTGACCGTTGACTCGCCGATGGCGGGGCTGGGGGACCTGATCACTCTGATCTACCTGTTCGCCATTGCCCGTTTCTTCTTCGCTATCTCCGGCCTTGATACCGGCAGTCCGTTTACCGCTATCGGGGCGAGCCGCGAAGCGATGCTCGGCGTGCTGGTCGAGCCTATCCTGCTGCTCGGCCTGTGGGTCGCGGCGCAGGTCGCCGGTTCCACCCATATCAGCAGCATCGCCGACACCATTTACCACTGGCCCACCGCCCGCACTCTTCCGCTGATTCTGGCGCTGTGCGCTTGCGCCTTCGCTACTTTTATCGAAATGGGCAAGCTGCCGTTCGACCTGGCGGAAGCGGAGCAGGAGCTTCAGGAAGGTCCGCTCTCGGAATACAGCGGCAGCGGCTTCGGCGTGCTGAAGTGGGGCATCAGCCTCAAGCAGCTGGTGGTCCTGCAGATGTTCGTCGGCGTATTTATCCCGTGGGGACAGATGACCAGCTTTAGCGTCGGCGGTCTGCTGCTGGCGCTGGTGGTTGCCGTCGTCAAGCTGGTGCTTGGCGTGCTGGTGATTGCGCTGTTCGAAAACAGCATGGCGCGTCTGCGCTTTTGCGCCACCTCCCGCGTCACCTGGGCCGGGTTTGGTTTTGCCTTTTTAGCCTTCGTCTCCTTGCTGGTGGCGTGATTTAAGAGAGTTTGAGCATGTCTGAAGAAAAAATCGGTCAACATTATCTCGCCGCGCTGCACCAAACCTTTCCGGGCGTGGTGCTGGATGAAGCCTGGCAGACCAAAGACCAGCTGACGGTCACGGTAAAGGTCAACTATCTGCCGGAAGTGGTCGAGTTCCTGTATTACAAGCAGGGCGGCTGGCTGTCGGTGCTGTTCGGCAATGACGAACGCAAGCTGAACGGTCATTACGCCGTCTATTACGTCTTGTCGATGGAGCAGGGCACGAAATGCTGGATCACCGTGCGCGTGGAGGTGGACGCCAACAAACCGGAATACCCGTCGGTGACGCCGCGCGTGCCTGCCGCCGTGTGGGGCGAGCGCGAAGTGCGCGATATGTACGGCCTGGTGCCGGTGGGGCTGCCGGACGAGCGCCGGCTGGTGCTGCCGGACGACTGGCCGGATGAACTCTATCCGCTGCGTAAAGACAGCATGGACTACCGCCAGCGTCCGGCGCCGACCACCGACGCCGAAACCTACGAGTTTATCAACGAGCTGGGGACTAAAAAGAACAACGTGGTGCCGATTGGCCCGCTGCACGTCACCTCCGACGAACCGGGCCACTTCCGCCTGTTCGTTGACGGCGAGAATATTATCGACGCCGACTATCGCCTGTTCTACGTCCACCGCGGGATGGAAAAGCTGGCGGAAACCCGCATGGGCTACAACGAAGTCACCTTCCTCTCGGACCGCGTGTGCGGCATCTGCGGCTTCGCCCACAGCACCGCCTATACCACCTCGGTGGAAAACGCGATGGGCATCGTGGTGCCGGAGCGCGCGCAGATGATCCGCGCCATTCTGCTGGAGGTGGAGCGCCTGCACTCGCACCTGCTGAACCTCGGCCTCGCCTGCCACTTCACCGGCTTCGACTCCGGGTTTATGCAGTTCTTCCGCGTGCGCGAAACCTCGATGAAGATGGCGGAAATTCTCACCGGGGCGCGTAAAACCTACGGCCTGAACCTGATTGGCGGCATTCGTCGCGATCTGCTGAAAGAGGACATGATCCAGACCCGCCAGCTGGCGCAGCAGATGCGCCGCGACGTGCAGGAGCTGGTGGACATGCTGCTCAGCACGCCGAATATGGAACAGCGCACGGTCGGAATCGGTCGTCTCGACCCGCAAATCGCCCGCGACTTCAGCAACGTCGGCCCGATGGTGCGCGCCAGCGGCCACGCCCGCGATACCCGCGCCGATCACCCGTTTGTCGGCTACGGCCTGCTGCCGATGACCGTCCACAGCGAGCAGGGCTGCGACGTGATTTCGCGCCTCAAGGTGCGTATCAACGAAGTCTATACCGCGCTGAATATGATCGACTTCGGCCTTGATAACCTGCCGGGCGGCCCGCTGATGGTGGAGGGCTTCACCTATATTCCGCACCGCTTCGCGCTCGGCTTCTCGGAAGCGCCGCGCGGGGATGATATCCACTGGAGCATGACCGGCGACAACCAGAAGCTGTACCGCTGGCGCTGCCGGGCGGCGACCTACGCCAACTGGCCGACCCTGCGCTATATGCTGCGCGGCAATACCGTTTCCGACGCGCCGCTGATTATCGGCAGCCTCGACCCGTGCTACTCCTGTACCGACCGCATGACCGTGGTCGACGTGCGCAAGAAGAAAAGCAAAGTGGTGCCGTACAAAGAGCTGGAGCGCTACAGCATCGAGCGTAAGAACTCGCCGCTGAAATAAGGAATCGCCATGTTTACCTTTATTAAAAAAGTCATCAAAACCGGCACCGCGACGCACTCATACCCGCTGGAGCCGATGCCGGTGGATAAAAACTTCCGCGGCAAACCGGAGCATAATCCGCAGCAGTGCATCGGCTGCGCCGCCTGCGTTAACGCCTGCCCGTCGAACGCCCTGACGGTGGAGACCGATCTGGCCGCCAACCAGCTGGGGTGGCAGTTCAACCTCGGGCGCTGCATCTTTTGCGGGCGCTGCGAAGAGGTCTGCCCGACGGCGGCGATTAGGCTCTCTCAGGAGTACGAGCTGGCGGTGTGGAAAAAAGAGGATTTCCTCCAGCAGTCGCGTTTTGCCATCTGCCACTGTCGGGTATGCGAACGGCCATTCGCCGTACAGAAAGAGATCGACTACGCCATCGCGCTGCTCAAACACAACGGCGACAGCCGCGCCGAGCTGCATCGCGAAAGCTTTGAGACCTGCCCGGAGTGTAAACGCCAGAAGTGCCTGGTGCCGTCCGACCGTATTGAACTGACTCGCCATATGAGAGAGGCCAGCTGATGAGCAATTTATTAGGCCCGCGCGATGAAAACGGCATTCCGCTGCCGATGACGGTGGATGAATCCATCGCCAGCATGAAGGCCTCGCTGCTGAAAAAAATTAAGCGTTCCGCCTACGTCTATCGGGTGGACTGCGGCGGCTGCAACGGCTGCGAAATCGAGATTTTCGCTACCCTGTCGCCGCTGTTCGACGCCGAGCGTTTTGGTATCAAAGTGGTGCCGTCGCCGCGTCACGCCGATATTCTGCTGTTTACCGGGGCGGTGACCCGGGCGATGCGTTCTCCCGCGCTACGCGCGTGGCAGTCCGCGCCGGACCCGAAAATCTGTATCTCCTACGGCGCCTGCGGCAACAGCGGCGGCATCTTCCACGACCTCTACTGCGTGTGGGGCGGGACCGATAAAATCGTGCCGGTAGACGTCTATATTCCCGGCTGCCCGCCGACGCCTGCCGCGACGCTGTATGGCTTCGCGATGGCGCTGGGCCTGCTGGAGCAGAAAATCCACGCCCGTCTGCCGGGGGAACAGGATGCACGGCCGACCGAGCTTCTGCACCCGGATATGGTACAGCCGCTGCGGGTGCGCATTGACCGCGAAGCGCGTCGCCTGGCGGGCTATCGCTATGGTCGCCAGATTGCCGACGACTATATGCGCCTGCTGGCGCAGGGCGATAGCCAGGTGGTGCGCTGGCTGGAGGCGGAAAAAGATCCGCGTCTGACCGAGATCGTCACCCATCTGAACCAGGTGGTCGAGGGAGCGCGTATCCGATGAGCGAGACGGTGGTGTTCAGTCAGCTGAGCCGTAAATTTATTGATGAGAACGACGCCACGCCCGACCAGGCGCAGCAGGTGGTCTATTACAGCCTGGCGATTGGCCACCACCTCGGCGTGATCGACTGCCTTGAGGCGGCGCTGAGCTGCCCGTGGCAGGCGTATCTGGCGTGGATTGCGACCCTCGAAGAGGGCAGCACCGCGCGGCGCAAAATGGAAGGCGTGCCGAAGTACGGCGAGATCGTCATCGATAGCAATCATGTGGCGATGCTGGCCAACGCGTTTGATAAAGCGCAGGCCCGGCAGACCCCCGAGCAGCAGGCATGGAGCAAAACCCTGCTCAGCATGCTGCATGATATTCACCAGGAAAGCGCCATCTATCTGATGGTGAGGAGACTCCGTGACTGACGTTTTACTCTGTGTCGGCAACAGTATGATGGGCGACGACGGCGCCGGCCCGCTGCTGGCGGAGATGTGCGCGGCTAATCCCGTCGGCGAGTGGGTGGTGATTGACGGCGGCAGCGCGCCGGAAAACGACATCGTCGCCATTCGCGAGCTGCGCCCCGAGCGCCTGCTGATCGTCGATGCTACCGATATGGGCCTGAACCCCGGCGAGATCCGTATCGTCGACCCGGACGATATCGCCGAGATGTTTATGATGACCACCCACAATATGCCGCTCAACTATCTGATCGATCAGCTAAAAGAGGATGTCGGCGAGGTGATTTTCTTAGGCATTCAGCCGGATATCGTCGGCTTTTATTACCCGATGACCCAGCCGATCAAGGACGCGGTCGCGACGGTGTACGCGCGGCTTGATGGCTGGCAGGGGCAGGGCGGTTTCGCGGCGCTGGAAGCGGCAGAGGAGCCGGCGTTCCCCGGCTAAGCGCAGCGCGAGCCGGGAGTTCGGCCAGGAGGGAGCAAGTGTACTTTTTTCCCGGGTCGCGGCGTAAACGCCTTACCCGGGCTACGGCTACTTTTGTCACCCGTAGCGTTTATCATTCCCGGAGGCGATGCTGCGCATCTGTCCGGGCTACCGGTCCGCGGGCGTTGATGAACCTGTAGCCCGGCTAAGCGCAGCGCGAGCCGGGAAAATTTCTACGCCAAATCTTCCCCGTTGCTGGCAATCACCTTCTTATACCACCAGAACGACTTCTTGCGCCTGCGCGCCAGCGTGCCGTGACCGGCATCGTCGCGGTCAACGTAGACAAAGCCGTAGCGCTTGCTCATCTCGCCGGTGGAGGCGGACACCAGATCGATACAGCCCCAACTGGTATAGCCCATCACCGGGATGCCATCTTCGATGGCGTCGCCCATCGCCTGAATATGCTCGCGCAGATAGCTGATACGGTAGTCGTCGTTGATCTCGCCGTTAGCGTCAATCTCATCGCGCGCGCCGAGACCGTTCTCCACGAGGAACAGCGGTTTCTGGTAGCGGTCATACATCATATTCATGGTGATACGCAGGCCGAGCGGGTCGATGCCCCAGCCCCATTCGCTGGCTTTGATGTACGGGTTTTTCAGCGACTTAACGATATTGGCGGCGCTGGTGTTGCCGGCGTTCATCTCCGCCGACGCGCAGCGCGAAGCGTAGTAGCTGAAGGAGACGAAATCGACGGTATGGCGCAGGATTTCATCATCGCCCGCTTCTTTGGCGATGGTCACGCCTTTCTCGCGGAATACCCGCGCCGCCCACACCGGATACGCGCCGCGCGCCTGGACATCGATAAAGAACAGGTTCTCGCGATCTTTCTCCAGCGCCATCCACACGTCTTCCGGCTTACAGGAGTAAGGGTAGAAATTGCCGCCCGCCAGCATACAGCCGACCTGATTTTGCGGATTCACCTCGTGGGCGATTTTGGTCGCTAAGGCGCTGGCGACCAGTTCATGATGGGCGGCCTGGTATTTCACCTGCTCCTGATTTTCCCCCTCTTCAAACACCAGACCGGCGCCGGAGAATGGACTATGCAGCATGATGTTGATTTCATTGAAGGTAAGCCAGTATTTCACTAACCCATCAAAGGCTTCAAAACAGGTACGGGCGTAGCGGGTGAAAAATTCCACCATTTTACGATTGCGCCAGGAGCCGTACTCGGTGACCAGGTGCATCGGCACGTCGAAATGGCACAGCGTCACCAGCGGCTCGATATTATGCTTTTTACACTCCTCGAACAGCGAGCGGTAGAAGGCGATCCCTTCCGGGTTCGGCTCTTGTTCATCACCTTTTGGAAACAGGCGGCTCCAGGCGATAGAGGTGCGGAAAACGCTAAAGCCCATCTCGGCCATCAGGGCGATATCTTCTTTATAACGATGATAAAAATCGATCGCCTCGTGGCTCGGGTAGAACTCATCGTCGCGCGGCGCGAAGCGTTTCTCTTGCCCCAGCTTGACCGCCAGGCGGTGCGCGCCGTGGGGAATCATATCGACGGTGGTCGGCCCTTTGCCGCCCTCCAGCCAGGCCCCTTCGGACTGGTTGGCGGCCAGTGCGCCGCCCCATAAAAATCCCTGTGGAAAAGTCGCCATGCGTTACCTCGTTAATAAAATGGTGTTCAGGCGTGAGAAGCCTGGGCGCCGGCCTGACGCTGTCTGGCGTCGGCGGCGGCTTCTTCAACCGGTATATCTTCAAAGCCGAGCATCAGCGTCAGAACAAACGACAGCACGACCGCCAGCGCCATGACGCCAAAGACCCAGACGATGGTCATCGGATTGGCCGGGTCGAAAAACTGGACGCTGGTAAACAGGCCCGGCGCCGCCATCGAGTGGCTGGCGAGCCCGGCAATCCCGGCCACCGCGCCGCAGATAAAGCCGCTGATCAGGCTGGCGATAAGCGGTCGCTTCAGCCGCACCGCCACGCCGTACAGCGCCGGTTCGGAAATCCCCGCCAGAATCGCGGAAGCCGCGGCCGCCAGCGCCGTCTGGCGCAGCTCAGGGTTTTTGGTTTTCCATGCCACCGCCAGCGATGAGCCGCCCAGCGACAGGTTGGCGCCGATTTCCGACGGCATCACCATGCCCTCTTTGCCGGTTTCGGCGATGGTCTGAATGATAGTCGGCGTGAAGACGCGGTGCATCCCGGTCATCACCAGCAGCGGCCACAGGGCGCCCATAATCGCCACCGACAGCCAGCCGAGGTAGCTGTGGATCGTATAGACCAGCGCGGAAATGGCGCTACCGATCCAGATACCGAGCGGGCCAATCAGCAGAATCGACAGCGGGGCGGCAATCAGCACGATCAGCATCGGTTTAAGGAAGTTTTTCGTCACCGCCGGGGTGATACGGTCGACCCAGCGTTCGATATAAGAGAGGCACCAGGTCATCACCAGCGCCGGGATCACGGTATAGGTATATTTCACCGCCGTCACCGGAATAAAGGCGAACTCCACGTGCTCGCCCTGGGCGGCTTTGGCCATCAGCTCGATAAAGCTCGGGTGCACCAGCACCCCGGCAATCGCAATCGCCAGCGACATATTGGTTTTAAATTTCACCGCCGCGGAGGCCGCGACCATCAGCGGCAGGAAGAAGAACGCGCCGTCGCCGATAACCGTCAGGATGGTCAGCGTTGGCGCGCCTTTCGGCAGCGCGCCGGTCATCTCTAAGATCATCGCCAGCAGCTTGACCATCGATCCGCCGATAATCGCCGGGATCAGCGGCGACATGGTGCCGATCAGCGCGTCGAGGATCCCGGCGCCGATGCGCTTCAGGGTGATCGGCGGTTTCCCCTGCGGTTCGACAGGGCGCAGATCCCCCGGCAGCAGGGCGACCACCTCGCGGTAGGCCTGGGAGACGGTATTGCCGATGATGACCTGACACTGGTTATCGCTACGCACGACGCCGAGTACGCCTTTCAGCCCTTTGAGGGTGGCGCTGTCGACCCGCTCGTTGTCTTTGACCACAAAACGCAGGCGGGTCATGCAGTGGGTGACGGCGGCCACGTTATCTGCGCCGCCAATTGCCGCCACAACCTGCTGCGCCAGAGCTGCATAATTTTTAGACATCGGATTTTATCCTGTTTATCAATGGGGTACTGGCTTGTCACCGCGCCGGAAAGCGGAGCGGCATGATGCATATATAGGAAACCGGTTCCACAAAATCATGATTAGTTTCATGAGTGTATACAAGAAATAAAAAAATAAGATCTCGATTTTGTGATTTTGATCGCGGAGTGTGCGTCAGCGCGGGATACGCGCAAATGCTGAAAAAGCGCCGCGCGTGCAGTACACTGCGGGCAACATTGGCAACAGGAATAACCACATGGCAACGATGCTGGAGGTAGCGAAGCGCGCGGGGGTGTCGAAGGCCACCGTTTCGCGGGTGCTGTCGGGTAACGGCTATGTCAGTCAGGAGACCAAAGATCGCGTCTTCCAGGCGGTGGCCGAAAGCGGCTACCGGCCGAATCTGCTGGCGCGCAACCTGGCGACGAAAAAGACGCAGACCCTCGGGCTGGTGGTGACCAACACCCTTTATCACGGCGTCTATTTCAGCGAACTGCTTTACCACGTGGCGCGGATGACAGAAGACAAAGGGCGGCAGCTGATCCTCGCCGACGGCAAGCACAGCGCGGAGGAGGAGCGCGAGGCGATTCAGTATCTGCTCGATCTGCGCTGCGATGCGATTATTATCTATCCGCGCTTTCTCAGCGTTGATGAGATGGACGAGATTATCGAAAATCATGAGCGGCCGATCATGGTGCTCAACCGCCGCCTGCGCCGCAACGCCAGCCACTGCGTCTGGTCCGATCAAAAGGCCTCGGCGACGATGGCGGTGGAAAAGCTTATCGCGCTCGGCCATCGCGATATCGCGTTTATTACCGGTTCGCTGGATTCGCCAACCGGCGTTGAGCGGCTCTCGGGCTATAAAGACGCGCTGGCCCGCCACAGCATTGCGGTGAATAACGATCTGATCGTCGAAGGGCGCTGGACGCCGGAAACCGGCGCGGCGGGGGTCGAAACGCTGCGCCAGCGCCGCGTCGGCTACAGCGCGCTGGTGGCGAGCAACGACGATATGGCGGTTGGCGCGATGAAACAGCTGCATCAGCTCGGCGTTAAGGTTCCGGAGCAGGTCTCGGTGGTGGGTTTTGACGATATCGTGCTGGCGCCGTATATGGTGCCGGCGCTCTCCAGCGTCAAAGTGCCGGTGACGGAGATGATCAAAGAGAGCATCAACCGGCTGATCTTTATGCTCGACGGCGGCGATTTAAAATTTCAGCAAACCTTCCCCGGCGAGCTGATCGAACGCGACTCAATGGTGCCCGGCCCGCACGCCTGACGTCGTCAGCTGTCATCGTCACAACTGACGATGACAGTCTCTCCCGTAATTACCCCCTTTAATATCAGTATGATAAAAGTTGGAACGCATTATGCATACTCCGGCGCGTAACCTTCTTACAGCTGGAGAAATGGATGAACCGTTTCATTATCGCCGACGCGAGCAAATGCATCGGCTGCCGCACCTGTGAAGTGGCCTGCGTGGTCTCTCATCAGGAAAATCAGGACTGCGCCGCGCTGACGCCAAAAACCTTTTTACCGCGTATTCACGTGATCAAAGGCGTCAACGTGTCGACGGCCACCGCCTGTCGTCAGTGCGAGGACGCCCCGTGCGCCAACGTCTGCCCGAACGGCGCCATCAGCCGCGACCAGGGCTTCGTCCACGTGATGCAGGAGCGCTGCATCGGCTGCAAAACCTGCGTGGTGGCCTGCCCGTACGGCGCCATGGAAGTGGTGGTGCGCCCGGTTATTCGCCACAGCGGCGCGGGGCTGAACGTGATAGCGGAAAAAGCCGAAGCCAACAAATGCGACCTGTGCTATCACCGTGAGGAAGGCCCAGCATGTATGGACGCCTGTCCGACCCACGCGCTGATTTGCGTCGACCGCAACAGGCTCGAACAGATGAATATCGAAAAACGCCGCCGCACCGCGCTGGCCTGGTAATCCGGCCGCGCAATGAACGGGGTGCAGATCCGCATTCGCGGTAAAGTGCAGGGGGTGGGATTCCGCCCCTTCGTCTGGCAGTTGGCGCAGCAGCTGGGAGTGCGCGGCGACGTGTGCAACGACGGCGACGGCGTGCTGGTGCGCCTTGTCGGCGATGATGCGGCCTTTCTCAGCGCGTTAACCCGCCGCTGCCCGCCGCTGGCGCGTATCGATAGCACCGAAACTCAGCCGTTTGTCTGGGCCGTCGCGCCGCTGGATTTCACCATCCGCCAGAGCGGGGCCGGGAGCATGCGCACGCAGATCGTGCCCGATGCCGCCACCTGCCCGGCATGCCTGGCGGAGATGAACAACCCGCAGGATCGCCGCTACCGCTATCCGTTTATCAACTGCACCCACTGCGGGCCGCGCTTTACCATTATTCGCGCCATGCCCTACGACCGCCCGCTGACCGCTATGTCGCCGTTTCCTCTTTGCCCCGCCTGCGCGGCGGAGTATCGCCATCCCGCCGATCGCCGCTTTCACGCGCAGCCGGTGGCCTGCGCCGAGTGCGGCCCGCGGCTGGAGTGGCGCGGCCCGAAGGGGCATTTATTTGGTGAGGCCGCTTTAGACGCGGCGATTGCTCGCCTGCGGGCGGGCGATATCGTGGCGGTGAAGGGGCTGGGCGGTTTTCATCTAGTGTGCGATGCCGGAAATCGCGCTGCCGTGGCGACGCTGCGGGCGCGCAAGCATCGCCCGGCGAAACCGCTGGCGGTGATGCTGGCGACGACGGCAGGGCTCAGCGGACCAGCGGTGACGCTGCTGACCTCTCCCGCCGCGCCGATCGTGCTGCTGGACAAAGCGCAGGTGGCTGGCCTGTGCGACCTGATTGCGCCAGGGCTTGCGGAAGTAGGGGGGATGCTGCCGTCTAATCCACTGCAGCATTTACTTTCGCAGGCGCTGGCGCGCCCATTAGTGATGACCTCCGGCAATCTTAGCGGCCGCCCGCCAGCGCTGACTAATGAAGACGCGCTGGCGGATTTAGCCGCGATTGCCGACGGTTTTCTGCTGCATAACCGCGAGATTGTGCAGCGGATGGATGATTCGGTGGTGCGGCAAAGCGGCGAGATGCTGCGCCGCGCCCGCGGCTACGTGCCGGACGCGCTGGCGCTGCCGCCGGGCTTTTGCGACGCGCCGCCGCTGCTGGCCCTCGGCGCGGAGATGAAAAATACCTTCTGCCTGCTGCGCGGCGATGAAGCGGTGCTCAGCCAGCATTTTGGCGATCTCGACGACGAGGGCGTCGAAGAACAGTGGCGACAGGCGCTGCGTCTGATGCAGGAGATTTACGCTTTTACCCCGCAGCGGGTGGTGGCTGACGCCCATCCCGGCTACCGCGCTTCGCGGTGGGCGGCGTCGCTGGCGCTACCGGTGGAGCGCGTGCTGCATCATCATGCCCACGCTGCCGCCTGCCTGGCCGAGCATCGCTGGCCGCTGGACGGCGGCGACGTGATTGCCCTGACCCTCGACGGCATCGGGATGGGGGAGAACGGCGAGCTGTGGGGCGGCGAATGCCTGCGGGTCAACTATCGCGAGTGCGAGCGTCTTGGCGGGCTGCCGGCGGTGGCGCTGCCCGGCGGCGACCTCGCGGCGCGTCAGCCGTGGCGCAATCTGCTCGCCCACTGCCTGGCATTTGTCCCTGACTGGCAAGATTATCCTGCAACCGCCGCACTGCGTCAGCAAAACTGGCCGCTGCTGGCGCGAGCGATTGAGCGCGGCATAAATGCGCCCAAAGCGTCGTCGTGCGGACGGTTGTTTGATGCCGTCGCCTGCGCGCTGGGCTGCGCCCCGCTCACCCTGAGCTATGAGGGGGAAGCGGCGTGCCGTCTGGAAACGCTGGCGGCGACCTGCGAAGGGGTTGATCATCCGGCGACGCTGCCGTGGCGCGATGGAAAACTGGATCTGGCGACGTTCTGGCAGCGGTGGCTGAGCTGGCAGGCGAGTCCGGCGCAAAAAGCCTGGGCCTTTCATGATGCGCTGGCCCGCGGGCTGGCGGCGATGATGCGCGATTACGCGAACGCGCGCAATATTCACACGCTCGCCTTCGGCGGTGGGGTACTGCACAACCGCCTGCTGACGGCGCGATTGACCTTTTATCTGGCCGATTTTACTCTGCTCCTTCCGCAGCAGCTGCCCGCAGGCGATGGCGCGATTGCCCTCGGCCAGGCGGTTATCGCTGCGGCCCGCCTGCAGGCTTAAAGGACACCGACATGATAGTGACGATTTTGCGTCAGCAGCCGCGCGCAGCGGCGCTGGTGCTGGCATTGATTGCCGCCAATTTGCTGGCCTGGGGCTGGGCGTTTGCGGCGTTCGGCGGCAGCGGCGCGCTGATGGCCGCCAGCCTGCTGGCCTGGGGTTACGGTCTGCGCCACGCGGTGGACGCCGACCATATCGCGGCGATCGACAACGTGACCCGCAAAATGATGCAGCAGGGGAAGCGGCCTTTTGCCGTTGGCGCGTGGTTCTCGCTGGGACATTCGTCGATTGTGGTGCTGGCGTCGGCGGCGATTGCCGCGACCGCCACCGCGTTTGGCCAGCAGATGAGCTGGTTTCACGAGACCGGCAGCGTTATCGGCACTGCCGTGTCGGCGCTGTTCCTGCTGGCTATGGCGTTTATCAATCTGGTCATTTTGCGCAGCGTCTGGCGCAGCTTTCGGGCGTGGAAGCAGGGCGAAAAGGTGAGCGATGAGGTCATGACCGGCGGCGGCATGATGAGCTGGGTGTTCGGGAAAACCTTCCGCCTGATTAACCGCAGCTGGCAGATGTATCTGGTGGGCTTTCTGTTTGGCCTCGGTTTTGATACGGCGACGGAAATCGGCGTGCTGGGGATCTCAGCCGCCAGCGCGTCGAGCGGGATGTCGATTTGGTCGATTATGGTTTTTCCGGCGCTGTTCGCCAGCGGGATGGCGCTGGTGGATACGCTTGATAACGTGCTGATGGTCGGCGCCTACGGCTGGGCGTTCAGTAAGCCGCAGCGTAAGCTCTATTACAATATGACCATTACCGGCACCTCGGTGGTGGTGGCGCTGTTTATCGGCGGCCTGGAAGCGCTGGGACTGGTGATGAATAAGTTTTCCCTCAGCGGCGGCGTCTGGCGCTGGATCGGCGCATTGAATGACCATCTCGGCGACGCCGGTTTTGTGGTGGTCGGGCTGTTTGTGGCCTGCTGGGTGCTGTCGGTACTCAACTACCGCTGGCGCGGATACGATAACCTGGCGCGGTAGGTTGGGCATTTCCCCGGCTCGCGCTGCGCTTAGCCGGGCTACAGGTTAATGGCCATCTGCTGGCCGGTAGCCCGGACAGATGCGCAAGCATCGCCTCCGGGAAATTATGCCACTCTGCGCGCTGCTCCCGGGGGCGGCGCAAAGCGCCTGCCCGGGCTACAGGACCGCAGGCTGCTGTGAATCTGGGTAGCCCGGGTAAGGCGTTTACGCCGCGACCCGGGAATAACGTCAGTTCATACAGGCTAACTCACCAACTGCTTGAGCAGCGCAAAGGCGTCTTTCATACGATCCTCGCTGACCACAAAAGCGCGCAGCTGGTTTTCGGCGTCAACGCCTTTCGCGACCAGGCCGTCTTTGGCGGCAACGATATGCCACGTCAGATCCTCGCGCCGGGTATCGCCCGCCAGGTGCAGCGGTAAATCCGGCGTTTTAACCTTCACCAGCATCGGCGGCAGCTTCAGTTCTCCCTGCTGAGTCAGCAGATTTTTCCCCAGGCACATGGCGCTCAGCAGAATCGGCTGCAGGAACGGCAGGACCATGCCGTTGATTTCCGCGCAATCGCCGAGGGCGTAAATTGCCGGATGGCTGGTTTGTAGCTGGCTGTTCACCACCACGCCGCGGTGCGTCTGCAGACCCGCATGCCGCGCCAGCGCCGTTTCCGGGCGCAAACCGGCGGCGGCGACCACCGCATCCACCGTCAGCGTACGCTGGCGGTCAAGAGTGACGCGAATTCCGTCGGCGTTCTGCGCCAGGCTTTGCAGCTGCGACTTCAGCATCAGATCCACGCCCATGTCGGTCAGACGATGCTGCAGTCGGCTGCTGGCTTCCGGCGGCATCAGCGCCGACAGCACGCTGGCGGAGTTATCCACCACCGTCACCGCTTTGCCGGCGCGGCAGAAATCCATCGCCAGCTCGCAGCCAATCAGCCCGCCGCCGACGATCAGCACCCTTTTTGCATCGCGCAGCTGGCTTTGCGCCGCGCCGTATTCCCGCTGGCTGTTGAGGGTCAGCATCAGCTCGCGGCCCGGCACCGGCGGGATAAACGGCGTCGCGCCGGTGGCCAGCACCAGTTTGTCATAGCGCCACTCGCGGTCCTGGCTCTTCACAACCTGATTATCGGCGTCGATATCGCTGACCCAGGTATGCGGAAACAGGCGCAGATTGTACTGCTCGGCAAACTCGCCCGCCGTTTGCAGGGTCAGATCGTCGGCGTTCTGCCCGCGGCTGACCACATGGCTGAGATCCGGCTTGTTGTACTCATCCATGCTGTCGGCGGCGATCAGGGTCAGCGGGATGTTCGGGTCCTGCTTGCGAATATTTTTCACCAACTGACGGGCCGCGAAGCCCGAGCCGATGATGACGATGCCATCACTCATTTTGCCTCCGACGCCAGCACATCAAACACATCTTTACCCAGCGAACATTCAGGGCAGAGGAAGTTATCCGGGACTTCGCTCCAGGGTGTACCCGGCTGAACGTCCTGGTTCGGTTCGCCCTGTTCGGGGTCGTAAATCCACTGGCAAACGCTGCACTGCATTTTCGGGCCGAGATCGGCTACCGCGGGCGCGGCGCAGGGCGTTGCCTCAGGCGCGGCTGGTTGCGCCTCGCTCGCCGGCAGCGGGGAGAGGGCCCACTGGCGGGCGATCTGACGACCGTGTTCGCGGCACAATTCCAGCGCGTCAAGGTCCGGGCGCCATTTGGCCTTCAGGCTCAGGGACATTTCAAAGCCTGCATCCTGTAAACGCGTGGACAGGCGATCAACCGCGCCGCCGCTCCAACCGTGGGAGCCAAAAGCGCTGGCGCGCTTGTTACGAAAACGCAGGCCGGTCATCTCTTCCACCAGCCCTGCTATTTTCGGCATCATCACGTTGTTCATGGTGGAGGTGCCGACCAGCACGCCCTTCGAGCGGAACACGTTGGTCAGAATGTCGTTTTTATCGCTGCGGGCGACGTTGAAAATTTTCACCGCTACGCGGGGGTCCACGTCGGTAATGCCCTGGGCGATCGCGTCGGCCATCATGCGGGTGTTGTTGGACATGGTGTCGTAGAAAATGGTGATGCGGTCTTCCTGATAATCCGCCGCCCACTCGAGATATTTTTCGACGATCTGCGTCGGGTTATCGCGCCAGACCACGCCGTGGGAGGTGGCAATCATATCTACCGGCAGGTTGAAGCCGAGGATTTCACTAATTTTCGGCGTCACCAGGCGGCTGAACGGGGTCAGAATGTTGGCGTAGTAGCGCTGGCACTGTTCATAAAGCTCAACCTGGTCAACTTCATCATTAAACAGATGCTCATCGCAGTAGTGCTGGCCGAAGGCGTCGTTGCTGAACAGCACCGCGTCGCCGGTCATATAGGTCATCATGCTATCCGGCCAGTGCAGCATCGGGGTTTCGACGAAAATCAGCTGTTTGCCGTTGCCGATATCCAGGCTGTCGCCGGTTTTCACCACCTTAAAGTTCCACTCCGGGTGATGGTGGTGGCCGGTAATGGAGTCGATAGCGTTGGCGGTGCAGTAGATCGGGGTATCCGGGATTTGCGTCATCAGTTCGGTCAGCGCGCCGGCATGATCCTCTTCCGCATGGTTGATAATGATGTAATCGATATCGGCGAGGTCAATTTCACCGCGCAGGTTCTGCACGAATTCGCGACTGAATTTATGATCGACGGTATCGATCAGCACATTTTTTTCTTCCCGGATGAGATAGCTGTTGTAGCTGCTGCCGCGCAGCGTTTTGTATTCAGTCCCGTGGAAATCACGCACTTCCCAGTCGCGTTGGCCAACCCAATGAATGTTATTTTTAACCAGAATAGACATAGCAACCTCAATTAATTCAGCGTTGTTCAAAAAAGATATTTTGCTTATATCAAGATGCGTGCCATGTTTTTAATTTATTGAATTTAATGTGTTTTTTATTTTTCGATAAATCTGTTGATGTCAAAATGACAATGGTTAAAATAGTCGATATGACTATGTGGATTGTCAGAATGACTATGAGGCGACAATGAGTTTCTCCGTCGAGGCCCTGGCGAAAATCGCCATTGATTTACAAAGCGATCTCGGCCACGCCGACCGTTTTTCCCGGCTGATTACCACCCTGCGGCAGATACTTGGCTGCGATGCTTCGGCGCTGCTGCGTTACGAAGCGCACCAGTTTGTGCCGCTGGCGATTGATGGCCTGGCCCAGGACGTGCTTGGCCGGCGCTTTGCCCTTGAAGGCCACCCGCGGCTGGAGGCGATTGCCCGCGCGGGGGACGTGGTGCGTTTCCCGGCGGATAGCAGCCTGCCGGACCCCTATGATGGGCTGATCCCCGGTCAGGAGAGCCTGAAGGTGCACGCCTGCGTCGGCCTGCCGCTGTTTGCCGGGCAAACCCTGATCGGCGCGCTGACCCTCGACGGCATGGATGCGGACCGTTTTGACAGCTTCAGCGACGAGGAGCTGCGCTTGATTGCCGCGCTGGTGGCCGGGGCGCTGAATAACGCGCTGCTGATCGCCCGGCTGGAGAGCCAAAACGTGCTGCCGGAGCAGGCTATCGTATATCCGCCAGCCGAACGTCAGGAGATCATTGGCCTGTCGGCGCCGATGCTGCAGCTGAAGAAGGAGATCGACATCGTCGCGGCTTCCGACTTAAACGTGCTGATTAGCGGCGAGACCGGGACCGGCAAAGAGCTGGTGGCGAAAGCGGTCCATCAGGGATCGCCGCGGGCGGCCAATCCGCTGGTGTACCTTAACTGCGCGGCCCTGCCGGAGAGCGTGGCGGAGAGCGAGCTGTTTGGTCACGTTAAAGGGGCGTTTACCGGGGCGATCAGCAACCGCAGCGGTAAATTTGAAATGGCGGACAACGGGACGCTGTTCCTCGATGAAATCGGCGAGCTGTCGCTGGCGCTGCAGGCCAAGCTGCTGCGGGTGCTGCAGTATGGCGATATTCAGCGCGTCGGCGACGATCGCAGTCTGCGGGTTGATGTGCGGGTGCTGGCGGCCACCAACCGCGACCTGCGTCAGGAGGTGGTGGAGGGGCGTTTTCGCGCCGATCTGTATCATCGTCTGAGCGTGTTTCCGCTATCGGTTCCGGCGCTGCGCGAGCGGGAAAATGACGTGGTGCTGCTGGCCGGCTATTTCTGCGAACAGTGCCGTTTGCGCATGGGGCTGGCGCAGGTGATTTTAAGCGAGGCGACGCGGGCCAGACTGCTGGCCTGGCCGTGGCCGGGCAACGTGCGCGAGCTGGAGCACGCGATTCATCGGGCGGTGGTGCTGGCGCGGGCGACGCAGGCGGGTAATGACATCGTGCTGGAGCCGCAGCATTTTCAGCTGGCCGGGGAAGCGCCTGCCTTGCCGGGCGTCAGCCCGCAGCCGGCGGCGGAAGCGGTGAGCCTGCGCGAGGCGACGGAGGCGTTCCAGCGCGAAGCGATAGCCAGCGCGCTGGCGGCTAATGGCCGCAGCTGGGCCGCCGCCGCCCGCGCGCTGGGGCTCGACGTCGCCAACCTGCACCGGCTGGCGAAGCGTCTGGGCCTTAAAGGATCCCGGCCTGATAAAAGTTCTGCAGGTTAATCGCGCCGACCAGCTGGCCGTTTTCATCCACCACCGGAGCGGCGCTGATTTTGTGCTTCATCAGGCGCTCTTTGGCTTCTATCGCGCGGCTTTCCGCCTGCAGGGTGACGCCGTTGCGGGTCATCGCCTGGCTGACGATATCCTGCAGGCTGCCGCCGCCCACCAGCCAGCGGCGCAGGTCGCCGTCGGTAAACACGCCCTGCACGTGATTGCGCTCATCGCAGACCGCCACCAGCCCCAGGCCGGTGCGGCTGAGTTCGAGCATCGCGTCCATCACGCTGGTGTCGACGTCTACGCGCGGCACGTCGCCGTCACGGCGCATCAGATGGTGAACCTTGTTCAGCAGCCGCGCGCCCAGCGCCCCAGCCGGGTGCGAACGGGCAAAATCTTCTTCGTTAAAGCCGCGGGCCTGCATCACCGCCATCGCCAGCGCGTCGCCGAGCATCAGGGTATTGACGGTGCTGGAGGTTGGGGCGAGGTGCATCGGGCAGGCTTCGCGTTCCACCGCGATATCGAGCACCGCTTTCGCCGCCAGCGCCAGCGGCGACGTGGATTTACCGGTCATCGCCAGCAGCGGAATCGACTTTTCCTCCAGGCGCGGGACGATAAGATCCAGCTCTTTGGCGCTGCCGGAGTAGGAGATAAACAGCATCACGTCGCGGCTGTCGAGCATCCCGAGATCGCCGTGCAGCGCTTCCGCCGGGTGGACGAAAAATGCCGGGGTGCCGGTACTGGCGAAGGTGGCGGCCAGCTTTTTACCAATATGGCCCGATTTGCCGATACCGGAGACCACCAGTTTGCCCTCGCAGTGGATGATGGTTTCCGCCGCGCGGATGAAGTCGTCGCCCAGGCGTTCAGGCAGGCGGCTCGCCTCCTGAAGCTCCAGCATTAGGGTCTGGCGTCCGGCTTCTAACAGAAAGTTACTCATGATGTTCTCCAGTAATAATGACTTCGATGCCTTTGTCTTCCAGCGCCTGCTTAAATTCCGGGCTGATATCGGCATCGGTAATCAGTTTGTCCACGCTCTCGAGGCCGCAGACGATATTGGGACTTTTACGGCCAAACTTTGACGAGTCGGCCATCAGGATAACTTCGCGGGCGGCATTGCACATCGCTTTGCTGACCGTATAAACCTCATTAAAGGTGGTGACGCCGGCGATTAAATCAATCCCGTCGGTGCCCATAAACAGGCGGTCGAAGCTGAATTGTTCGAAGGCGTTTTCCGCCAGCTGGCCGTGAAAAGAGGCCGATTTCTTGCGGAATGTGCCGCCCGGCATCAGGATGGTTTGCTCATTATCCAGTTCGGAGAGGGCGTTGACGATATGCAGGCTGTTGGTCATCACGGTGATGTTGTTGAAGCGGCTGAGCATCGGCACCA
The DNA here is from genome assembly GCF_900200035.1 of Klebsiella grimontii. Taxonomy (GTDB): domain Bacteria; phylum Pseudomonadota; class Gammaproteobacteria; order Enterobacterales; family Enterobacteriaceae; genus Klebsiella; species Klebsiella grimontii. The sequence continues at coordinate 112,448 of NZ_FZTC01000012.1, read as the reverse complement.
TTTGCAGTACGGTGCTGCCGGCATCAAGAATGATCGAGTCGCCATCGTGAATAAAGCTGACCGCGGCTTCGGCAATCCGCTCTTTTTTATGGGTGTTGATCAGCGTTTTGTGGTCGATGGGCGGGTCGGCCTCGTCTTTATTTAACACCACGCCGCCGTAGGTGCGGATAACGGTACCGGCATTCTCAAGGATCACCAGATCCTTACGGATGGTCGTGCCGGTGGTGTCGAAGTGTTGCGCCAGCTCTTCGACCGAGCATTTGCCCTGCGATTGCAGGTGCTCGAGAATGGCTGCCTGGCGCTGACGTGGTTTCATAGGCGTTGTATCCTGCGTTTAAAGTTTCGAAATGATAATTTCGCAAGATATTAACGTTCACAACGAAATTATCCATGTTTCGGATTAAGCGCTAATGATAGTGCATTCTGACAGAGCGGATCATTGGGAAAGATCACATCAGGCTGCAATTCCTTAAGATGTTTGCCGTGGAGAGCGGGGATTTTTCGCGGCCTGGCGAAGACGGTGAGGCCTTTCATTAACAGCGTATCGCGGATGCGGTCGTCTTCGTCGACGGCGATGGCGACGACGGCCCGCGGCTTGAACCGCCCCGAGGAGCGGCCCACGCCGACGCGGCCCTGCTGGCACAGCCGATCGAACGCGCGATTGAACTGGCGGATTTGCCAGCCGCCAAAGGCAAGCTGGGTTATCCAGGCGATGGCGGCGACGGTGATGAGCGCGGTAACCATAAAATCTCCTTAAAGTGTGGGAAAATTCCCCCGGAGGCGGCGCGTTGCGCCTGTCCGGGCTACCAGAAAGCCGCATAATCGGTAGCCCGGACAGATGCGCAGCATCGCCTCCGGGAAAACAGTGCGCAACGTTTTAAAACATCACCTGTCCGCCGGTGACGTTAATGGACTGGCCGGTGCAGTAGGAAGCCTGCGGGCTGGCGTAAAACATCAACACGTTAAGTACGTCCTGGTAATCGCAGCCGCGCTTCAGCGGGACTTTGTCGATGTAATACTGCTCGACCTGCTCCTCCGGGATCCCCAGCTTGGTGGCGTACTGCGGCAGCAGAGACTGGAACATCGGCGACTTCAGCAGGTTGCCGAGCATCAGGGAGTGCACGGTAATCCCGTACTCCGCGAGGTCCAGCGCCAGCGACTGCGTCAGCCCCACGCCGCCGAACTTCGCCGCGCTATAGCCGGAGTTATGCTTGCTGCCCACTTTGCCGGATTTAGAGTTGATCTGAATGATGCGACCTTTAATGCCGTCGCGGATCATCAGGCGGGAAAACTCGCGGGCGCAAAGGAAGTAGCCCACCAGATTCACCTGCAGCGAGCGGTCGAAATCCCCCAGCGCGAAATCGCTGATAAACGCCGCTTTAGCGATCCCGGCGCTATAGACCAGCAGGTCGACGCGGGAAAAAATGTCGTCCACCCCGCGGGCGAGGGCGACGACGCTGGCTTCGCTGGTGGCGTCCGCGCCGAAGCCCCACGCCGTTCCTTCGCCATATTCCGCGTTAATCGACTGTGCGACGCGGGTCGCTTTATCGCTCTGAATATCGACCACCGCCACGCGATAGCCTTCTGCAGCAAGCCCGCGACACAGAAACTCCCCTAAGGTTTGTCCCCCACCAATGACAACAGCAACCTGATTCATACTTTTCTCCTTACAGCTTAAGCAACAAATTTCAGTACGCAGCCGGCGGCGATGCCTTCCGGCACCGGGCCCGCCACGTGTACGGTTCCGGGGAATTCCGCTTCGCGGTGACCGTCAAAGCGCAGCGTGATATGGCCCAGCTCGCGCAGGTTCTGCTCGGCGACGTCGCCGACGGCGGTGACCGGGTAGCGCAGCTCGCCAAGCTGGAGCTCAGCGCCCGGCACCAGCGCGCCGGAGAGCTCGCCGTGGTTGTGAATAAAGCAGTACTCTTCGATATCGGCCGGGGCGCCTTCGCGGAAGGTGATCAGCATCTGCTCGTCCAGCGCCATCGCCGCGCTGGCGCCGATATGGGTAATGGTGGTCTGGTAAATCACGGTCATCTTCAGGCACCTCTTATTGGTAAATAAATCCGGAAACGAACCAGGCGATCAGCACCGTTGGCGCGCCGGTCAGGAAGCGGCTCACCAGAACCGACGGTACGCCGACGCGCACGGTGTCCTGGCGCGCTTCCGCCAGCGACAGGCCAACCGGGATAAAATCGCAGGCGGCCTGGGCGTTGATGGCGAACAGCGCGGGCAGGGCGAGATGCGGCGGAATATTGCCAAGGCCAATCTGCACGCCAATCAGCACGCCGATAACCTGGGCGATGACCGCGCCGGGGCCGAGAAACGGCGACAGCAGCGGGAAGGAGCAGATCAGCGCCAGGGTGACGAGGCCCAGCGGATGGCTGGCGAGCGGCGCCAGACCGTGGGCAATCCAGTCGCCGATGCCGGAGGCCATGATGATGCCAATCAGCGCCGAGACGAAGGCCATAAACGGCAGAATGGTTTTTAGCACCGTATCGATGGTGTCGCGCCCGGCCTGGAACAGCACCGCCACGACGGAGCCCATTCCCATACCAACTTTGGCCAGCAGGCCGTCGCTCTGCTCGGTGATCTTTTTGCTGGTGTCATAGTCGCGGGCCGCCGGCTGGGCAGGCGCGGCCTGCGGGGCCGGGGAGTGCCCCTCTTCCAGGGCGAAAATGTTCTCCTCTTTGACGCCGGAAACGTAAATGTCTTCGACGATATACTGCGCCAGCGGACCCGATTTGCCGGTCGCGTGGATATTAATGGTCGGGATGCGGCGCTTCGGGTAGATACCGCAGCGCAGGGTACCGCCGCAGTCGATAATCGCCACGCCAATTTCCGCTTCCGGCGGCTCGCCCTCTTTGAAGCCATCGACCGCCTGCCAGCCGGTGAGGCGGGCAATTTTATCGACGATCGCCGGGCGGGTGCCCGCGGTGATATAGACAATCTTTTTATCGGCAACGGCGTCGAGTTCGAGCGGGCCGCCCCAGCCGCCAGCGCCTTTTTCAATGCGAATACGGGTCATGATGTCGCTCCTGACAGATGCACTTTCTGCTCAAGCTGGATGGCCATTTTTTTCTCAAAAATCGACGTGGTCAGGTCGGTCACCCAGCCGCGGAAGAAGTTCGTCACCAGGCCCACCAGCAGATAGCTCACCGCCAGCGGCCCTAACGGCAGACCGAGGGTGGTGAGTCCATTGGCGATCCCCAGATAGACGAACAGTTCGCCGGGGTTGATGTGCGGAAACAGGCCGTTCATTGAGTGGCAGCTGTAGGAGGCCGCCGCGTAGTAGCTCGGTTTGTATTTCTCGGGCATAAAGCGCCCAAGGCTCAGGGTCATCGGGTTACAGAAAACGAAGGTGCCGATGCAGGGCAGCAGCAGGTAGCGGGAGATCGGATTACCGGCGCAGCGTTGCGCCAGCTTTTCGATCCGCTGCTGACCAATAAAGTTGATCAGCGCGTTCATGATCACCAGCAGACTGATCAGCAAAGGCAGGATCCCGGTGACCATACCGGTGAACACCTCGCCTCCCTTCTGAAACAGGCCGATAAACCATTCGGCGCCGTGGGTAACGACTTCAATCATTGTTCTCTCCTTCAGCGTGTTATTTTTCTTGCTAACTGGCAGCTGATTTTAATCATTTTAAAAGGTTTGAAATTGTTATATTGATCGCAAAATGAAAGATAAATATTTTATTTTGAAAGATTGTGGCTGAAATGAGCGAAGGATCCGGCGGGGTGGGAGGAAAAAGAGCGATAAAAAAGAATTTACATTGCCGCCGCTTCCTTGTGAGCGGGCGCATGCTTTACCATAATTACCCCTTGCCGATTTGTTAAATGGATGTCCCATGTTGAAGCGTCGTTCCCTGGCTTTACTCCCCCTGTGCGTTCTCCTCGCTGCCTGCAGCAGCAAACCTCAAACTCCTGCGGAAAAGGAAATGGCGGGCGGTACGGGCGGTTTTTTACTCGAGCCGCAGCATAATGTGATGGAGATGAGCGGCGATTTCGCCAATAACCCGGCGGCGGAACAGTTCATTGATAAAATGGTGAGCAAGCACGGCTTCGACCGACAGCAGTTGCATCAAATCCTCTCCCAGGCCAAACGCCTGGATTACGTGCTGCGTCTGATGGACCGTCAGGCGCCCACCGGGCTGCCGCCGTCAGGGCCAAACGGCGCCTGGCTGCGCTACAAAAAGCAGTTTATTACCCCGGATAACGTGCAGAACGGCGTGGCGTTCTGGAACCAGTATCAGGATGCGCTCAACCGCGCGTACCAGGTATACGGCGTGCCGCCGGAGATTATCGTCGGGATTATTGGCGTCGAGACCCGCTGGGGCCGGGTGATGGGGAAAACCCGCATCCTTGATGCGCTGGCGACGCTGTCGTTTAACTATCCGCGCCGCGCCGAGTACTTCTCCAGCGAGCTGGAAACGTTCCTGCTGATGGCCCGCAGCGAACAGGACGACCCGCTCGATCTGAAAGGCTCCTTCGCCGGCGCGATGGGCTACGGTCAGTTTATGCCCTCTTCTTATAAGCAGTACGCCGTGGACTTTAACGGCGACGGGCATATCAACCTGTGGGATCCGGTCGATGCGATCGGCAGCGTGGCGAACTACTTCAAGCAGCACGGCTGGGTGAGCGGCGATCTCGTGGCGGTACAGGCGCTAGGCCAGGCGCCTGGGCTGAACAATGGGTTCAAAACCAAATACAGCGTCTCGCAGCTGGCGGCGGCAGGACTTACCCCGACTCAGCCGCTGGGTAACCATCAGCAGGCGAGCCTGCTGCGTCTGGACGTCGGCACTGGCTACCAGTACTGGTACGGCCTGCCGAACTTCTACACCATTACCCGCTATAACCACAGCACCCATTACGCGATGGCCGTCTGGCAGCTGGGTCTGGCGGTTTCTCAGGCCCGCATGCAGTAATCCCGCCTTCTGCGCTCCTCTCCGTCCGGAGAGAAGTCTGTAACATTTTGCAGCATTTCCTTTTGTTGACGCCAATTTACATTTCGCGCCTCCTTTAATATTGTTATGTTATAACGTTTTATTGAGGCGTAAACATTGACTTCCTTATTGATGACTTCAGGCATCGCCCGGCTGGGGATGGCCTGCGTGCTGCTGGCCGCTCTGTGGCTGGCAACCTGGTGGGCGGTATCGCTGCCATGATTGAGCTCGATCACCTGGTGGCGGGCTATGAGGGCCTGGCGATTACGCCGTCGCTTAGCGGCACGCTTGCAACGGGGAGTATGACCGCGATCGTCGGCCTGAACGGTTGTGGGAAATCGACGCTGTTAAAGACGCTGGCCGGGTTTATTCCGCCGGTCAGCGGCCGCCTGAACTGGCGCGAGGGACGGCCGGTTATCGGCTGGCTGGCGCAGCGGCACGCGCTGGAGTCGCAGTTTCCGCTCACGGTGCGGGATGTCGTCAGCCAGGGCGCCTGGCCGCGCGTATCGCTGCTGCGTGGGCTCGGCGGAGAGGTGCGTCAGCGCATCGTCGCAGCCATAGAGCGGGTGGGGCTGTTAACGCTGGCGAAAACGCCGATTGAGGAGCTCTCCGGCGGCCAGTTTCAGCGCATGCTCTTCGCGCGGGTGATGGTGCAGCGCGCGCCGCTGGTGATGCTCGACGAACCGTTTACCGGCATCGATGAAGCCACCTGCCGCGAGTTGATGGCGCTGATCCTGGAAATGTATCAGCAGGGGCAGACGATTCTGGCGGTGCTGCACGATAACCAGCGGGTCGCCGACTATTTCCCGGAAACGATGCTGCTGACGCCGCAGCGCGCCCGCTGGGGCAGTACGCCTGATGTGCTTCCCGCCTTTCACGGCGCGAGGCTGGCATGATCTGGCATACGTTCATTCAGCCCTTTATCGAATTTGGCTTTATGCGCCGCGCGCTGCTGGTGTGCCTGGCGTTGTCCCTGAGCACCACCATGCTCGGCGTCTTCTTACTTTTACGCCGCATGAGCCTGATGGGCGATGCGCTCTCGCATGCAATTTTGCCCGGCGTGGCCGCGGGCTATCTGCTCAACGGGATGTCGCTGCTGGCGATGACCGTCGGCGGTTTTATCGCCGGCATCGCGGTCGCGCTGGTGGCGGGGTGGGTCAGCCGACGCACGCCTTTAAAAGAGGATGCCAGCTTTGCCGGATTTTATCTCGGCTCCCTGGCGCTGGGCGTCACGCTGGTCTCGCTGCGCGGCTCTAACGTCGACCTGCTGCATCTGCTGTTCGGCTCGATTCTGGCGGTGGACAGCGATTCGGCGGTGTTTGTGAGCGGCGTCGCCAGCCTGACGCTGATCGGCATCGCCCTGTTTTATCGCGGCCTGGTCAGCGAAGCCTTCGACAGCGTCTGGCTTCAGGTAAACGCGCGAAGATTGCCTGCGCTGCTGCACGGCCTGTTTCTCGCCCTGCTGGTGCTCAATCTGGTGGCCGGGTTTCAGGTGCTCGGCACACTGATGGCGGTGGGAGTCATGATGCTGCCCGCGATCGCGGCTCGCTGCTGGGCGCGGACGCTGCCGGGCATTCTGCTGCTGGCGGCGCTCATCGGCGGCTTTTGCGCATGGATGGGGCTGAGCCTGTCGTGGGCGGCAAACCTGCCAGCCGGGCCCGCTATTGTGCTGACCGCCAGCGGTATCTTTTTTATATCGGTGTTTTTTGGCACGCGCAGCCGGCTGGTTGTCGGCTGGCGTAAATTAATGGGGTAAGGAACATGATGAAACGTACCGGGATATGGCTGGCGCTGGCGTTGGGTCTGGCATCGCACGGGGTGATGGCGAAAACGCTAAACGTGGTGAGTAGTTTTTCCGTATTAGGCGATATGGCGCAGCAGATTGGCGGCGAACATGTGCATGTAGATACGCTGGTGGGGCCGGACGGCGACCCGCACACCTTTGAACCCTCGCCGAAAGACAGCGCGCTGCTGAGCAAAGCCGATGTGGTGGTGGTGAACGGCCTGGGACTGGAAGGCTGGCTGGACAGGCTGATTAAGGCATCGGGGTTTAAAGGCGAGCTGGTGGTGGCTTCCGGCGGCGTAAAAACCCATACGCTGGAAGAAGATGGCGCAACGGTAACCGATCCGCACGCGTGGAACAGCGCCGCGAACGGTGCGCTGTATGCGCAGAATATCCTCAACGGCCTGGTGAAAGCCGACCCGGAGGATAAGTCGGCGCTGGAGGCCTCCGGTCAGCGCTATATCAGCCAGCTCAATGAGATCGATCGCTGGGCAAAAGATCGGTTCAGCGCCATTCCGCAGGCAAAGCGTAAGGTGCTGACCAGCCATGACGCGTTCGGCTATTTTGGCCGCGCTTATGGCGTGACCTTCCTCGCGCCGCAGGGATTGTCTTCGGAAAGTGAAGCCAGCGCGGCGCAGGTGGCGGCCTTAATCAAGCAAATTAAAGCCGACGATGTGCATACCTGGTTTATGGAAAATCAGCTTGATCCAAGACTGGTTAAACAGATTGCCAGCGCAACGGGCGCGCAGCCGGGAGGAGAGCTCTACCCTGAAGCGCTCTCTAAACCGGGCGGCGTGGCGGACAGCTACGTGAAAATGCTGCGCCACAACGTGGAGCTGATTGCGGCGAGTATGAAATAAATGAAGCCGGCCCGCCGCGGGCCGGTTAACTGACCTTATTATTCTGCAAGTATCTGTTTGAATTTTTTTAATTAATGTCAATCCACAGACAATACTGCTCACCCCCAGCAGGATCTGTACGCCTTGGTACAGCGAGTTAAATGAGCGGGTAAACATAGGCAGTAGCGCGGTAAACAGTGACACGACGCCGCAGATAAACAGACGCAGGCGTATTCACGTTCTGCTCGGAGGTCATCGCTGCTTTGGCCATTCCTGGTAACCTCGTATTTCACTCTTCCTTATACGTGCGATGAATTGTATACCGGCGCCCCCTGGCGGCTATCCGAAAATACGCCGTCGGGCGCGGTCGATGTTTTTCGGAAGCCGACTCGTAAATTCGTTACCTCATCCCCATATCTCTGCTGAAAGTGCTATCTTTGATGGCCTGGTTGTACAGCTTACGTGGGGCGACGAATGACAGATTCCGAATTAATGCAGCTGAGCGAGCAGGTGGGGCAGGCGCTGAAAGCGCGCGGCGCGACGGTGACCACGGTGGAGTCCTGCACCGGCGGCTGGGTCGCCAAAACCCTTACCGATATCGCCGGTAGTTCGGCATGGTTTGAGCGCGGTTTTGTGACCTACAGCAATGAAGCGAAATCGCAGATGATTGGCGTCAGCGAAGCGACGCTGCTTGAGCATGGCGCGGTGAGTGAACCGGTGGTCGTGGAGATGGCGGTTGGCGCCCTGCGCGCGGCCCGCGCGGACTATGCGATTTCGGTCAGCGGCATTGCCGGACCGGATGGCGGCAGCGCGGAAAAGCCGGTGGGAACCGTCTGGTTTGGCGTCGCCAGCGCCAGCGGACAGGGCGTGACCCGGCGCGAATGCTTCGCTGGAGACCGCGAGTCGGTACGCCGCCAGGCCACGGCCTATGCGCTAAATCTCCTCTGGCAACAATTTCTACAAAATACTTGATACTGTATGACTATACAGTATAATTGCTTCAACAGAACAGAATTCACTACCCGGTTACACCCGGCATGAGAGGAGTAATAATGGCTATCGACGAAAACAAACAGAAAGCGTTGGCGGCAGCACTGGGCCAGATCGAAAAACAATTCGGTAAAGGCTCCATCATGCGCCTGGGTGAAGACCGTTCCATGGATGTGGAAACTATCTCCACCGGCTCGCTTTCCCTTGATATCGCCCTGGGCGCAGGCGGCCTGCCGATGGGCCGTATCGTCGAGATCTACGGGCCTGAATCTTCCGGTAAAACCACGCTGACGCTGCAGGTTATCGCCGCCGCGCAGCGCGAAGGTAAAACCTGTGCGTTTATCGATGCGGAACACGCGCTGGACCCGGTTTACGCACGCAAGCTGGGCGTCGATATCGACAACCTGCTGTGCTCCCAGCCGGATACCGGCGAACAGGCTCTGGAAATCTGTGACGCGCTGGCGCGTTCCGGCGCGGTAGACGTTATCGTCGTCGACTCCGTTGCGGCGCTGACGCCGAAAGCGGAAATCGAAGGCGAAATCGGCGATTCTCATATGGGCCTCGCGGCGCGTATGATGAGCCAGGCGATGCGTAAACTGGCGGGCAACCTGAAGCAGTCCAACACGCTGCTGATCTTCATCAACCAGATTCGTATGAAAATTGGCGTGATGTTCGGTAACCCGGAAACCACCACCGGCGGTAACGCGCTGAAGTTCTACGCCTCCGTGCGTCTGGACATCCGTCGTATCGGCGCGGTGAAAGAGGGCGACAACGTCGTCGGCAGCGAAACCCGCGTTAAAGTGGTGAAAAACAAAATCGCCGCGCCGTTTAAACAGGCTGAATTCCAGATCCTCTACGGTGAAGGTATTAACTTCTACGGCGAGCTGGTCGATCTCGGCGTGAAAGAGAAGCTGATCGAGAAAGCCGGCGCCTGGTACAGCTACAACGGCGATAAAATTGGTCAGGGTAAAGCGAACGCCATCTCCTGGCTGAAAGAGAACCCGGCAGCGGCAAAAGAGATTGAGAAGAAAGTTCGTGAACTGCTGCTGAGCAATCAGGATGCCACGCCGGACTTCGCGGTTGATGGCAACAGCGAAGCGGAAACCGAACAGGATTTCTGATATCGTCTGAACAGACTAACAAGGGGCCGCTTACGCGGCCCTTTTGCTTTTTTGATTAGCGAGGCTGCCCGTGACTGAAACTTCATCCCGCCGCTCTGACTACGCCAGGCTGCTGGATCGCGCGATTCGCATTCTGGCAATGCGCGACCACAGCGAACAGGAGCTAAGGCGCAAACTGGCCGCGCCGGTTATGAGTAAAAACGGCCCGGAAGCGTTAAACGTGACGCCGGAAGAGGTCGATAACGTCGTTGAATGGTGTATTGAGAACCGCTATCTGGACGACGAACGCTTTGTTCGTCAGTTTATTGCCAGCCGCAGCCGCAAGGGATACGGCCCGGCGCGCGTCCGCCAGGAGCTAAAGCAGAAGGGGATTTCCCGCGAGACGATAGAGGCAGCCATGCGCGAGTGCGAAATCGACTGGGCGCAGCTTTCCAAAGAGCAGGCGCAGCGAAAATATGGCGAACCCCTGCCCACCGTATTTGCCGAAAAAGTCAAAATTCAGCGCTTTTTGCTCTATCGCGGTTATCTGATGGAAGATATTCAGGAAATCTGGCGAAATTTTGCAGATTGACCCATCCGGGATTTTACTTCCCCGTGAAGAAAACTTATCTTATTCCCACTTTATTTTCGTGAGTAGCCTGCCGGTCGATACTGGGTAGTGGCTGCCAGCGACATTTCGTTAGCTTGATTTCAGGATAATTATGAGCAAGAGCACCGCTGAGATCCGTCAGGCGTTTCTCGACTTTTTCCATAGTAAAGGACATCAGGTAGTTGCGAGCAGCTCCCTGGTGCCGCATAACGACCCGACCCTGCTGTTTACCAACGCCGGGATGAACCAGTTCAAGGATGTCTTCCTTGGTCTCGACAAACGTAATTATTCGCGCGCGACCACCGCGCAGCGTTGCGTTCGTGCGGGTGGTAAACACAACGATCTGGAAAACGTCGGCTACACCGCGCGTCACCACACCTTCTTTGAAATGCTGGGCAACTTTAGCTTCGGCGATTATTTCAAACAGGACGCCATCAAATACGCATGGGAACTGCTGACCGGTGAAAGCTGGTTCGCCCTGCCGAAAGAAAAACTGTGGGTGACCGTTTACGAAACCGACGATGAAGCGTTCGATATCTGGGCAAATGAAGTTGGCGTACCGCGCGAGCGTATTATCCGCATCGGCGACAACAAAGGCGCGCCGTTTGCTTCCGATAACTTCTGGCAGATGGGCGACACCGGGCCGTGCGGCCCCTGCACCGAAATCTTCTTCGACCATGGCGACCATATCTGGGGCGGCCCTCCGGGAACGCCGGAAGAAGACGGCGATCGCTATATTGAGATCTGGAATATCGTCTTCATGCAGTTCAACCGTCAGGCTGACGGAACCATGGAGCCGCTGCCGAAGCCGTCCGTAGATACCGGTATGGGCCTCGAGCGTATTGCCGCCGTGCTGCAGCACGTCAACTCCAACTACGATATCGATCTGTTCCGCGATCTGATTAAGAGCGTGGCGAAGGTTACCGGCGCGACCGATCTCTCTAACAAGTCGCTGCGCGTTATCGCTGACCACATTCGTTCCTGCGCGTTCCTGATAGCCGATGGCGTTATCCCGTCGAATGAAAACCGCGGCTACGTGCTGCGCCGCATCATTCGCCGCGCAATTCGCCATGGCAATATGCTGGGCGCGAAGGAGACCTTCTTCTGGAAACTGGTTGCCCCGCTGATTGACGTGATGGGTTCCGCCGGCGAAGAGCTGAAACAGCAGCAGGCTCAGGTTGAGCAGGTGCTGAAGACCGAAGAAGAGCAGTTTGCCCGTACTCTGGAGCGCGGACTGGCGCTGCTGGATGAAGAGCTGGCTAAACTGCAGGGCGACACGCTGGACGGCGAAACCGCTTTCCGCCTGTACGATACCTACGGCTTCCCGGTTGACCTGACCGCGGACGTTTGCCGCGAGCGCAACATCAAAGTTGATGAAGCGGGTTTTGAAGCGGCAATGGAAGAGCAGCGCCGTCGCGCGCGCGAATCCAGCGGCTTTGGCGCGGACTACAATGCGATGATCCGCGTCGACGGCGTCTCTGAGTTTAAGGGCTATGACAGCCTGGAGCTGAACGGCAAAGTCACCGCGCTGTTTATCGATGGCAAAGCGGTTGATGCGGTGAACGCGGGCCAGGAAGCGGTGGTCATTCTCGATCAGACGCCGTTCTACGCGGAATCTGGCGGCCAGGTGGGCGACAAAGGCGAACTTAAGGGCGCCGGTTTTTCCTTCCAGGTCAACGACGCGCAGAAATACGGTCAGGCCATTGGTCATATCGGTAAAGTCACCGGCGGCTCGCTGAAAGTCGGCGACGCCGTGCAGGCCGATGTTGATGAGGCTCGCCGTCAGCGTATCCGCCTCAACCACTCCGCAACGCATCTGATGCACGCGGCGCTGCGCCAGGTTCTTGGTACGCACGTTGCGCAGAAGGGTTCTCTGGTTAACGACAAAGCGCTGCGCTTTGACTTCTCGCATTTTGAAGCGATGAAGCCGGAGGAGATCCGCGCGGTAGAAGATCTGGTGAACGCGCAAATTCGCCGCAACCTGCCGATCGAAACCAATATCATGGATATTGACGCTGCGCGTGAATCCGGCGCGATGGCGCTGTTTGGCGAGAAGTATGACGATCGCGTTCGCGTGCTGAGCATGGGTGATTTCTCCACCGAGCTGTGCGGCGGTACGCACGCCTCGCGCACCGGTGATATCGGCCTGTTCCGCATTACCTCTGAATCCGGCACCGCCGCGGGCGTGCGCCGTATCGAAGCGGTCACCGGCGAAGGTGCGATGGCGATGCTGCATGCGCAAAGCGATCAGCTGAGCGATATCGCGCAGCTGCTGAAAGGGGACACCCACAGCCTCGGCGACAAAGTACGCGCCGCGTTAGAACGCAGCCGTCAGCTGGAAAAAGAGCTGCAGCAGTTGAAAGAGCAGGCTGCTGTGCAGGAGAGCGCAAATCTCTCCAGCAAAGCGGAAGAGATTAACGGCGTTAAGCTGCTGGTCAGCGAACTGGCTGGCGTTGAGCCGAAAATGCTGCGTACTATGGTTGACGATCTGAAAAATCAGCTGGGTTCAACGGTTGTTGTGTTGGCCACGGTCGCAGAGGGTAAGGTTTCTCTGATTGCAGGTGTGTCTAAGGATGTGACAGACCGCGTGAAGGCAGGGGAACTGATTGGTATGGTCGCCCAGCAGGTGGGCGGTAAAGGGGGCGGTCGTCCGGATATGGCGCAAGCCGGCGGTACCGATGCGTCTGCTCTCCCTGCTGCGTTGGCCAGTGTGAAAGGCTGGGTAAGCGCAAAACTGTAATAACTATAATTGCATAGATGCTGTGATTCTCGGATTACAGCATCTTGCGCGAGAAGCACTGATAACGATAAAGTCGGGTTGAAGTTGTGTATATCGGCTAAACTTAGGTTTAACAGAATGTGATGCCGTGACTGCTTACACCGTAGGGTGTTTGTCATCGCTTACTTTTTGGCGTTATATGATGGATAATGCCGGGATACGAGAGACCCGACTCTTTTAATCTTTCAAGGAGCAAAGAATGCTGATTCTGACTCGTCGAGTTGGTGAGACCCTCATGATTGGAGATGAGGTCACTGTGACAGTTTTAGGGGTGAAGGGTAACCAGGTACGTATTGGCGTTAATGCCCCTAAAGAAGTCTCCGTGCATCGTGAAGAGATCTACCAGCGTATCCAGGCTGAAAAATCCCAGCAGTCCAGTTACTAAGGTTTTCGCGCCTCGCTATTCGGTGAGGCGCCTCCTTCCATCCCCCGTTTTTGCCACTTTTCCTCTACGATAGCCCCTCTTTTTTGTCTCTTTCTCCGCGTCCGCGACAATTATCTTTTGCGTTAGCAGCGGCGTAATCGCCAATTTCTTGTTGATAAAATACTCTTTTTGCCGTTTTCACAGGCTAATTGCGCGGGAAGTGTGCAAACGAAAAAAAGGTCTCGAAAAAAGGTTTGACTTATAAGTACCAGAAAGTAATATGTGCGCCATCGCAGCGACGAAGAGCAGAAACAAGTTCTTCGAAGCACTCGTAAGAGGCGTGTGGTGAGGTGGCCGAGAGGCTGAAGGCGCTCCCCTGCTAAGGGAGTATGCGGTCAAAAGCTGCATCCGGGGTTCGAATCCCCGCCTCACCGCCATTTTGCATCCGTAGCTCAGCTGGATAGAGTACTCGGCTACGAACCGAGCGGTCGGAGGTTCGAATCCTCCCGGATGCACCATCTTACTTGATACGGCTTTAGCAGCAGTATCAAAATCTGCAGTAAAGTAAGTTTCCCGATGCATCCGTAGCTCAGCTGGATAGAGTACTCGGCTACGAACCGAGCGGTCGGAGGTTCGAATCCTCCCGGATGCACCATATTCTCCGTACCTTCAGCAACGAAGATGTGGATGAGGTGGCGGTATTAGCCGCAAGCACCAGGGAGGATAACGTTGCTTTAGCAACGGCCCGAAGGGCGAGCCGCAAGGCGAGTCATCCTCCCGGATGCACCATCTCTTACTTGATACGGCTTTAGTAGCGGTATCAATATCGGCAGTAAAGCAAGTTTCCCGATGCATCCGTAGCTCAGCTGGATAGAGTACTCGGCTACGAACCGAGCGGTCGGAGGTTCGAATCCTCCCGGATGCACCATATTCTCCGAGATAGCAGCCACGCTGTTGTTTCATGGTCTGCGAGATAATCGCCAGCACCGGGGAGGATAACGTTGCTTCAGCAACGGCCCGAAGGGCGAACCGAGTGAGTCATCCTCCCGGATGCACCATCTCTTACTTGATACGGCTTCAGCAGCGGTATCAATATCGGCAGTAAAGCAAGTTTCCCGATGCATCCGTAGCTCAGCTGGATAGAGTACTCGGCTACGAACCGAGCGGTCGGAGGTTCGAATCCTCCCGGATGCACCATATTCTCCGAGATAGCAGCCACGCTGTTGTTTCATGGTCTGCGAGATAATCGCCAGCACCAGGGAGGATAACGTTGCTTCAGCAACGGCCCGAAGGGCGAACCGAGTGAGTCATCCTCCCGGATGCACCATCTTCTCCGAGATAGCAGCCACGCTGTTGTTTCATGGTCTGCGAGATAATCTCCAGCCACTCTCTTTGTCTCAAAACCTCTTAAACGCAATAATTCACCTTGTCCTTCAGCACTTTTTTCATTGGCAACTCCCTCTTTCCACTATAATTTATTCCTGTTAACCGACCTGATCCTGGGTGGGATAAGTGCAAGGAGAGAAATCCATGAAATGGTTCAAAGCAATATCTGCGTGTTGCGCGACGCTTCTGGTCGCCGCCACGCTTGCGGGCTGCGCAGGTTCATCCACAAAGGAAAGTACCGGTGGGTATATTGACGATACCGTCGTGACCACCAAAGTCAAAACCGCGCTCTTCAATGACAAAGAGATTAAGTCTTCGGAAATTAGCGTCCAGACCTTTAAAGGTCGTGTACAGCTCAGCGGCTTTGTCTCATCCGCCGATAGCGCTAAACGAGCGGTAGAAGTGACGCGTAAAGTGCAGGGCGTTCGTATGGTTGAGAACGATTTAAGAATCAAATAAACGCACCACACTGCATCTGTATCAACAAGGGCGCCATCGAGCGCCCTTGTTGCATCTACCGCTGGCAGCGACAAAGCAGACCTTTTGCGTTACAGTAACTCCTCCTTAACCGGTTGGTGAGAAGACGATGTACGAACGTTACGCAGGACTGATTTTTGATATGGATGGCACGATCCTCGATACCGAGCCGACGCATCGTAAGGCATGGAACGAGGTTCTGGGACGTTACGGTATGCGTTTTGATATGCAGGCCATGGTCGCGCTTAACGGTTCTCCAACCTGGCGGATCGCTCAGGCCATTATCGAATTAAATCAGGCTGATTTAGATCCTCACTCTCTGGCGCAGGAAAAAACGGACGCCGTGAAAGCGATGCTGCTTGATAGCGTCCGCCCCTTACCGCTGATTGAGGTGGTTAAGGAGTGGCACGGTCGTCGTCCGATGTCGGTCGGTACCGGCAGCGAGAGCGCCGTTGCTGAAGCGCTGCTGGCCCATCTGGGCCTGCGTCACTACTTCTCGGCGGTAGTTGCCGCCGATCATGTCGCCAACCATAAACCCGCGCCTGATACTTTCTTACTCTGCGCTGAGCGCATGGGCGTTGCGGCGGAGAAATGCGTGGTCTTTGAAGATGCGGACTTTGGTCTGCAGGCGGCGAAGCGCGCCGGAATGGATGCCGTGGACGTGCGGTTGCTGTGAGCGACTCGCTGTCGCTGATATCGCTGTTTGCCAGCAGCTTTTTGAGCGCCACGCTGCTTCCCGGCAATTCGGAAGTGGTGTTGATTGCCATGCTGCTGGCGGGGGTGAGCCAGCCCTGGTTACTGGTTTTAATAGCAATAATCGGTAATAGCCTTGGAGGGGTAACTAACGTTATTCTGGGGCGCCTGTTTCCGCTGCGCAAAACATCGCGCTGGCAGGAGAAGGCGTCCGGCTGGCTGAGGCGCTACGGCGCGGCCGCGCTATTATTAAGCTGGGCGCCTGTTATAGGCGATTTGCTGTGTTTACTGGCGGGATGGATGCGTATTTCCTGGGGACCAGTGCTCTTTTTTTTATGCCTTGGCAAAGCAATACGCTATATCGTCGTTGCGGCGATAACGCTTCAGGGCATGACGTGGTGGCACTAATTGGACTGATTGTTCAACCATTACAATTATGCTAATTCAAACGATTTCGACAGGCGGGAGGTCAAATTGATCCCGGACGTATCACAGGCGCTGGCCTGGCTGGAAAAAAATCCGCAGGCGCTGCAGGGTATTCAACGTGGTCTTGAGCGCGAAACGCTGCGCGTCAATGCTGACGGCACGCTGGCCACTACCGGTCATCCGCAGGCACTGGGTTCAGCGCTGACTCATAAATGGATTACCACCGATTTTGCCGAAGCTTTGCTGGAATTTATTACGCCGGTTGATGGTGATATCCAGCATATGCTCACCTTTATGCGCGATGTTCATCGCTATACCGCACGTCATATTGGCGACGAGCGCATGTGGCCGCTGAGCATGCCTTGCTATATCGCGCCCGGCCAGGATATTGAACTGGCGCAGTACGGTACCTCTAATATTGGCCGCCTGAAAACGCTGTATCGCGAAGGGCTGAAAAATCGCTACGGCGCGCTGATGCAAACTATCTCCGGCGTGCACTATAACTTCTCGCTGCCGATGGCTTTCTGGCAGGCTAAGTGCGGCGTTGAGGATGCCGAAAGCGGTAAAGAAGCGATCTCAGCGGGCTATTTCCGCTCCATTCGCAACTACTACCGTTTTGGTTGGGTGATCCCATACCTGTTCGGCGCTTCCCCGGCGATCTGCTCGTCGTTCCTGCAGGGCAAACCGACGTCGCTGCCTTTTCAGGAAGCCAGCAACGGCATGTACTACCTGCCTTACGCGACCTCGTTGCGTCTGAGCGATCTGGGCTATACCAATAAATCGCAAAGCAATCTCGGAATTACGTTTAACGATCTCTACGAGTATGTGGCAGGATTGAAGCGGGCGATTAAAACGCCTTCCGAAGAGTATGAAACTATCGGGCTGGAGAAAGACGGGAAGCGTCTGCAAATCAACAGCAACGTGCTGCAGATCGAAAACGAGCTGTACGCGCCGATTCGCCCGAAACGCGTGACCCGCAGCGGCGAAACGCCTTCCGACGCGCTGCTGCGCGGCGGTATTGAATACATTGAAGTGCGCTCCCTGGATATCAATCCGTTCTCACCGATTGGCGTTGACGAGCAGCAGGTGCGTTTCCTCGATCTGTTTATGGTCTGGTGCGTGCTGGCCGATGCGCCGGAGATGAGCAGCGACGAGCTGCTGTGTACGCGCACCAACTGGAATCGGGTGATTCTGGAAGGCCGTAAGCCGGGCCTGACGCTCGGTATTGGCTGCGAAACCGCGCAGTTCCCGCTGGCTCAGGTCGGTAAAGATCTGTTCCGCGATTTACGCCGCGTGGCGCAAACGCTGGATAGCATCCACGGATGCCAGGCCTATCAGCAGGCCTGCGATGAGCTGGTCGCCTGCTTCGACAATCCCGAATTAACCTTCTCGGCGCGCATTCTGCGTTCTATGCTTGAAGAGGGGATTGGCGGTACCGGCAGAGAGCTGGCCGATCGCTATCGGACGATGCTGCGCGAAGAGCCGCTGGAAATTTTAAGCGAGGCGGATTTTGTTGCCGAGCGTGAAGCATCGCTACAGCGTCAGAAGAAGGTGGAAGCGGCGGATAGCGAGCCGTTTGAAGCGCTGCTGGCAAGGCACGCGTAGCTTTCCGGGCCGTAAAAAAGAAAACGGCCACATCACTGTGGCCAAACTTTCATCTCTGATTCAGGGATGATGATGATAATAAATGCGCGTCTTTCATATACTCAGACTCGCTGCCTCAAAAAGAGTTCATTTTATTTTTAAAAAAAAATCACTATCGGAGGTGAAGAATGCCGTTGTTAGATAGTTTCACAGTCGACCATACCCGAATGGAAGCGCCTGCGGTGCGTGTCGCGAAGAAAATGAACACGCCTCACGGCGATGAAATCACCGTTTTCGATCTGCGATTCTGCGTGCCAAACCAGGAAGTGATGCCGGAAAGAGGCATTCATACCCTCGAGCACCTGTTTGCCGGCTTCATGCGCGATCACCTGAACGGCAATGGTGTGGAAATTATCGATATCTCTCCGATGGGTTGCCGCACCGGGTTTTATATGAGCCTGATCGGTACGCCGGACGAGCAGCGCGTCGCGGATGCCTGGAAAGCGGCGATGGCCGACGTGCTGAAGGTGAAAGATCAGAACCAGATCCCGGAGCTGAACGTTTACCAGTGCGGAACCTACACCATGCACTCGCTGGAAGAAGCTCAGGAAATCGCTCGCCATATCATCGAGCGCGATGTCCGCGTCAATAGCAACGATGAGCTGGCGCTGCCGAAAGAAAAACTGCAAGAACTGCACATCTAGTGCTTCTGCCACGGCCCGGCGAACCCCGTCGGGCCGCTATTCCCTGACGCCGCGGCGATGTCGACGACTTTAACCTTCAATTTTCAACACCGTTCGCTGGTGCCTTTTGCCCATGATTACGCTCATGGCGATAGCGAACCCTGGCATCAGCACGATTGCGCCCAGCTGCTGCAAATTCTCAGCGGCGTGGTGCGGGTGGAAACTGCGCATGGCTACTGGGTCGTGCCGCCGGGGCGAGGCGTCTGGCTGCCCGCCGGTACCCCGCACACCCTACGGGTTACCGGCGCTGCGGCTGCGCGAACCCTGTTTATCGATCCCCTCGCGCGCGCCGATCTTCCCGCTGCCTGCCAGATAGTGCAGGTGACTCCGCTGCTGCGTGAACTGATTGTCGCGTCGCTGACGCTGGCGGAATCCTACGCGCCGGGCAGCCGCGATGAACGCATCTACGAACTGATCCTTGATGAAATTCGCGTCATGGCGGTGCTGCCGTTTGGCCTGCCGGAGCCGCAAAGCGAAGCGCTGCGCCGTTTATGCCAGAAGGTAAGAGAAGCGCCCGGCGACTCGTGGAGCAGCGCCGAGGCGGCGAAAGAGAGCAGCATGAGCGAGCGCACGCTGAATCGTCATTTTCAGCAGCAGACCACGCTCACCTGGAGTGAATGGGTGCGCCGGGCGAAGCTGATGGAAGCGCTGGTTCGCCTGGCGCAGGGGCAGTCGGTACTGCGGGTGGCGCTGGATCTCGGCTACGGTAGCCACAGCGCTTTTAGCGCTATGTTTCGCCGGGTAACAGGCGTCGCCCCCAGCGACTACTTCCGTTCGCCGGAGTAATGGCCTGCGCTCATCGCATTGCACAGCGCCTGCAGCGAGGCGCGCGCCACGTCGTTATCAATTCCCACCCCCCAGCGGCTGTCGCCATTCGGGAAGACGCAGCGAATATAGGCGACTGAACGGCTGTCGCTACGTTCGCCGAGGGTATGCTCGTGATAATCCTTAATCACGATGTTTTGCTTTAACAGGCCGCTCAGCCCGCTGGCGGCTGCGGACAGCAGGCCGTTGCCGCGGCTCTGCAAACGTCGCGTTTCGCCGGCGATGCGCAGGGAAGCCTGCAGAGAAAGCTGGCCGTCCTGCTGGCTATCGCTTTGGTAATCCAGCAGCGCCAGCGGCGGCTGGGGGACCAGCCCGTAGCGTGCGCGAAACAGTTGCCACAGCGCGTTGTGGGTCATCTCCTTACCATGCGTATCGGTTTCGCGCTGGACGTGCAGGCTAAAATCCTGCTGCAGCGCGCGCGGCAGCTTCAGGCCATGATTCTGTTCAATCAGCCACGCGCTCCCGCTTTTGCCGGACTGGCTGTTAACGCGGATCACCGCCTCGTAGCTACAGCCGATATCCTGCGGGTCGATAGGCAGGTAGGGCATTTCCCAGCGATCGCCGGGCCGGCGGGCGTCGAACCCTTTTTTGATCGCATCCTGATGCGAGCCGGAAAAGGCGGTATAGGCCAGGCTTCCCGCCCACGGGTGGCGCGGATGAACCGGGATCTGGTTGCAGCTTTCGACGATTTCGACCACCCGGTTCATCTCAGCGAACCTGAGCCGGGGATCGACGCCCTGGCTGTAGAGATTCATCGCCAGCGTCACCAGACAGACGTTACCGGTGCGCTCGCCGTTGCCGAACAGGCAGCCTTCGACGCGGTCGGCGCCGGCCATCACCGCCAGCTCCGCGCTGGCGACGCCGGTTCCCCGGTCGTTATGCGGATGAACGCTAATGCACACATCGGCGCGGCGCGAGAAGTGACGACAAAAATACTCAATTTGATCGGCATAAACGTTAGGCGTGTTCACTTCTACCGTCGCGGGCAGGTTGATAATCATCGGCCGTTCGGCGCAGGGCTGCCAGATTTCCGCCACCGCTTCGCAAATCTCCAGCGCGAATTCCGGCTCGGTAAAACAAAAAGTTTCCGGAGAGTACTCGTATTGCCAGCGGGTCTGCGGCTGCTGTTCGCACCGTTGGCGGATAAGCCGGGTAGCGCGGGTCGCCAGCTCGACGACCTGCGCTTTGTTCATTCCAAAAACCCGCTCGCGGAACAGCGGAGCGGTGGCGTTATAGAGGTGAACGGTGGCGCGGTGGGCGTCGCGCAGCGATTCGAAGGTCCTGAGGATTAAATCTTCCCGCGCCTGGGTCAGCACCTGAATCGTCACGTCCTGCGGGATGCGCCGTTCTTCAATAAGTTGACGCACAAAGTTGAAATCGGTTTGCGAAGCCGAGGGAAAGGCCACCTCGATCTCTTTAAATCCGCACTCTAGCAGCAAGTCCCAGAACTGCAGTTTGCGCGCGCTGTCCATCGGCTCGGCCAGCGCCTGGTTGCCGTCGCGCAGGTCGGTGGAGAGCCAGCGCGGGGCGCGGGTAATTTGCTGCTCCGGCCAGCGGCGGTCGGGCAGGGCAATCGGCGGATAGGGACGGTATTTTTCACCAGGTTGAGTCAGCATGATTTTCTCCTTCTAAGCGAGTCTTTATCGTGCATGACAAGGCGAAAAGGCATCTCCAGCGAACTGGACATAAACTAGCGCAAACTGGACAACCTGCGCGGCGGCCATAAAAAAAGGGATCCGCAGATCCCTTCAGGTCAAACCTTAGTGCGCGCCGCCACCGCCGCCGCCAGCGCTGAACGGCGGTCTGGCAAACCACACCAGCCCGAGCAGAAGGATAAATATCGCCGCCGAGAACCAGAAAATTTCGTTGGCGGAGATAATCAGCCCCTGGTTGGTTATCTGCTGCGCGATCCAGCCGGACGCCTGCTGCTGCGTCATCCCTAATCCCTGCAGCTGGTCGTACATCTGCTGGGCGTTGGGATTATACGGCGTCACCGACTCGGTAAGCTGAGCATGGTGCAGCGCCTCGCGGTTCGTCCACATGGTGGTGGTAATCGAGGTGCCGATGGAGCCCGCCAGGGTACGCGTAAAGTTCGACAGGCTCGATGCCGCCGCCAGCCTTTCCGGCGGCAGGCCGGAAAGCGTAATGGTCGTCAGCGGCATAAAGAAGCAGGCCACCGCGAAGCCCTGGATAAACTGCGGCCACGCCGAGGCGCCGAAGTCCATACCCGGTTCGAAGGTCCACGCGCGCCAGTAAAAACAGACCGCGTACATGATAAAGCTGAAGGTGACCAGCCGACGCATATCCAGCTTATGCGCGAAGCGGCCGATAATCGGCGACAGGATAACCGGGATCACCCCGACCGGCGCCGAGGCCAGACCGGCCCAGGTGGCGGTATAGCCGTATACCTCCTGCAATAGCTGCGGCAACAGCACGATAGCGCCAAAGTAGAGCATATAGGCGAGGCTGATACACAGGCAGCCGATGGTGAAGTTTCGCGACTTAAAGAGCGACAGGTCGACTATCGGGTTGTCGTCGGTTAGCTCCCAGACGATAAGGAAGCTTATCGCCACCACTGCGACAATGGTCAGGATGATGATCTCGTTCGAGGCGAACCAGTCCAGTTCTTTACCCCGGTCGAGCATCACCTGCAGGCTGCCGATACCGATGATCAGCAGCGCCAGGCCGACGCCGTCGATCCGCCGCTGCTCGGTGCGGGTTTCGCGGTTGCGCAGGGTCTGTAGCGTCATCACCACCACGGCGATGCCAATCGGCACGTTGATAAAGAAGATCCAGCCCCAGTGGTAGTTGTCGCTGATATAGCCGCCGAGGATAGGGCCGCAAATCGGCGCGACGATCACCGTCATTGACCACAGCGCCAGCGCGATAGAGCGCTTGGCGGGGGGGTAGTTGCTGAGCAGCAGACTTTGCGACAGCGGGATCAGCGGACCGGCGACGATCCCCTGAATCACGCGGAAGAAAATCAGCATCGTCAGGCTGTTTGACATGCCGCAGGCCCAGGAGGCGATGGCGAACGCCACCGTCGACCAGAGGAACAGCTTCACTTCGCCAACGCGCTTTGCCAGCCAGCCGGTAATCGGAATGGAGATAGCGTTCGCCACCCCAAACGAGGTGATAACCCAGGTGCCCTGGCTCAACGATGAGCCAAGGTTACCGGCGATGGTGGGGATGGCCACGTTGGCGATGGTGGAGTCCAGCACCTGCATAAAGGTCGCGAGCGACAGCGCAATGGTCATAATGACCAGCTGCGCGCCTTCCAGCGGTTTTTGCTGTTGCATTACGCTCACCCCGAATTATCCGGCGTTGGCCTGGATGATGTCGTTTATCAGCTTATTGACCGGCTCGAGGCCGATTTCGCGGGCATTACTTTCGTAAACCGGGGAGCTACGCACCTGGCTTGCCAGCATCTCGCCGCCGCGGTCGGTGGTGTTCACCTCAACGAGGGTCGACAGGCCGATGCGCAGCGGGTGCTCCGCCAGCTGTTTTTCATCCAGCTCAATACGTACCGGCAGGCGCTGAACCACTTTGATCCAGTTGCCGGTGGCGTTCTGCGCGGGCAGCAGCGAGAAGGCGCTACCGGTACCCATATCGAGGCCGACCACTTTACCGGTGTATTTCACATCGTCGCCGTAAATATCGCTGATCACGGTGGCCGGCTGACCGATACGCATATGCGCCAGCTGCGTTTCTTTAAAGTTGGCGTCAATCCACAGGTTGGTCGCCGGAACGACGGCCATCAGCGGCGTGGTGCTGCTGATTTGCGCGCCGGGCTGTACGGAGCGACGCGATACGTAGCCGCTAATCGGGCTGACGATTTTTGTCCGCTGCAGGGCCAGCCAGGCGTTACGCACTTCGGTGGCCGCCTGCAGCACAGCAGGCTGCTGTTCCAGCTTCGTACCCAGCACGATTGCCTGGTTGGCGTTGTACTGCTGAATCGCCACGTCCAGTTCGGCCTGGGCGCTGGCAACCGTGTCGCGGGCGTGCTGCAGCTCTTCGCGGCCAATCAGGTTGGCGGCCCCCAGCGGAATACGGCGGTTAAGGTCGGTCTGCGCCTGGGAAAGTGCGGTTTTTTTAACCTCAATGCTGGCCTGCAGCTGCTTGCTGTTGATCATCTGCTGGCGCGTTTGACGTACGCTGGCGGCCAGCTGGGTCTGCGCTTTTTCAAACGCCTGCTGGGCATCGGTCTGGTCGAGGGTGACCAGCGGATCGCCTTTTTGCACGTAGTCGGTGTTGTCGGCCCAGACTTTCGTCACGCTGCCGGACACCTGCGCCATAATTTGCACCTGATTCCCTGCCACGTACGCGTCATCGGTCTCTTCGAAGTGACGCAGTACTAAAAACCAATAAATCCCGTATGCCACGGCAACAATAATAAAGAGCAAGGTCAGCAGCAGCAGGGCGCCTTTACGCTTCCCTTTTTTGCTGCCCGGTTGCTGCGGGGTTTGGCTCTCCGCATTTGCGCTCATGTTATTCTCCACGATCTTATTATTTCACATCGGCTGAGCCGACCTGTTTATCAGAAAGGCCAGCAGAAGATCTGCTGGCCTGTTCGTTTCCTTGTCAATCCAGAAAAAGCGTTGAGCGGTTGGTTCCGCGCTTAGCGCAGAGACTCCGCAAGCACGCCATCCTCTTCCATTTGGTCGAGGCGACCAAGCAGCTTACGGGTGATGTGCTCGAGCTGATCTTTTTCGCTGGTGCTTAAAGAAGACCAGAGCTGATGCAGGCAGTTGTGCTGCGGCGGTAACACTTCGCGCAGGAACTGATGCCCCTTTTCGGTGAGCTGTAAATGCAGGCAGCGACGATCGTTATCGCTTTCGCGGCGCTCAATCCAGCCGCGTTTTTCCAGCTCGTCGGCAATGCGCGTGGCGTTGGTACGGGAAGAGCCCAGCGCGCAGCTCAGCTCAGAAGGCTGAATGCTGTGGTTTTCCTGAGACTCAAGCGTGATCAGCGCCATAAACAATGTCTCGTTAATCCCTTGCGCTTTCAGCATCTTGTTACGGTTTTCCAGCAGCTTTCCCTGCATATGCATGCAAAGGCGGGTGAGCAGAATTTCCTGAAAAGGAAAGTCTTCGTGACGGCTGGCGCGGAACTTGAGCATTTGCTCAATGGGAGTAAACGAACTATCCATTTTGGTTATGACCTCATTAATTACAGTCGATATAATAACTATTGTGACAAATAAATCAAATGAATTATTGACAAAAATTGATACTTTAGGCTTATAGCCATAGGCCGATTTTCCAGACAACACCGTAGGTTAGGGCGCTTAGAAGCGTAGGCAAAATAATGCTGCGCGTTTTCCAGAAGGCCAGGCCCAGCACGGCGAAGCCAGCCAGTGTAGGCAGCAGGCGGCGGGCGTCGTGGAGAATTTCCGGCACGCTGGAGACCACCAGCAGCGCGCAAATAGAGGCGATGCCGATGGTATCGAGCAGCACGCCGATCGGACCGCGACGCGTCGGACGCGCGTTGCCGGCGCGCAGGCGCAACGGCAGATAGCGAAACAGATAGTTTACGCAGCCGACCACAACGCCGATCGTCAGGACATCACTGTTCATCGGGCATCCCCTGTAGGCTGGCCTGTACCAGAGCGGTCAGGCAGCCGCAGACAATCCCGGCCAGGATGGCGGCGGGTATGGAAAACAGAATCATTCCCCCCAGCGCCCCTGCCAGCGCGGCGGTCACGCTAAGCGACTGCTTGCGCTGGAAAGAAGCCAGTAAAAAACTCATAAACAGCGCGGGAAGCATAAAGCCCAGCGCCGCCTCCACCGCCGGAAAGTCGGTCAGCAGGCCGCTGCCTGAATACGCGCCGATCAGCGTGCCGAAGACCCACGACGCCCAGGACAGAAAAGCGATACCGATCATCCAGCTTTCGCTCCAGCGTCGACCGTCGCGTACCAGTTTAGCGGTGGCGGCGGCAAACACCTCATCAGTCAGGCCGAACGCCCAGATCGCGGTTTTTTTGTTGCTCAGCGCGCGCGGGATGCGGCTGCGCAGGGAAGGGCCGTAGAGAACGTGACGAACGTCCATCGCCATGACGGTGAGCGCGGCGACCCACAGCGAGCTTCCCGCCGCCAGCATCGCGACGATCACGAACTGGCTGGCGCCCGCGTAAATAATGCAGGAGAAGAACAGGCTTTCCAGGGGAGTGAAGCCGAGCTTCGTGGCGTTGAGGCCGAAGGCGAAGGCCACGGGAATATAGCTAATGACGATAGGCAGGCTGTCTTTCAGGCCTTCAGACAGCGTGGCCTCAGCGGCGGGAGGGGTATGCGTCAATGCGTCAGAATTTTCCATAGGAATTGCTTATTAATCACTCACGTGAAAATCACATGATTAAACAGGTAGATTTACCTTAGCAGAGAGCCGTGCGGCTTAACAGCCGCTAAGAGGCTGATGGTTAAAGTTATGCACATTTTTTGCATATAAACCCATCGGACGGGAAAGGCGGGGCGATGATAGCGAAGGTGGAGTCTGTACGTTCTGATGGCCCGGAAAGGCGGGAGCCTTTCCGGGGAAACGCGATAAAAGCGGGAGATTATTTCTGCGCGGCCAGCGCTTCGTTCACCCAGCCGTCAAACTGCTGCTGGTGGGCTTTGATCCAGCCGTCGACGTGGCCCTGAATATCCGCTTCCGAACCATGCCCCTCGTGCATCATGGCATTCTCGGCGTTGATATCGGCAATCGGCAGCTTCATGATGCTAAACAGCTTCGCCGCCGCCGGGTTTTTCTCGGCCCAGGCTTTGTTGGCGACGATATGCATGGTGCTGACCGGGAAGCCGTAGTTGGCGCCATTAGAGAGCTTCGTGTCGATATTTTTTTGCACGCCCGGCAGGGAGGAGAACGGTACCTGCAGCCAGACGACGTCTTTACCCGGTTTCAGCACATCGCTGACCCAGTAAGGCGTCCAGGTGTAGTAGATGACCGGCTTGCCCTCTTTATAGCGGGCAATGGTGTCGGCCATCATGGCGGCATAGTTCCCCTGATTGTGGGTGACGGTGTTATTCAGACCATAGGCATCAAGCTGATGGTTAATTACCGCTTCACAGCCCCAGCCAGGCGTACAGCCGGTCAGGTCGGCTTTGCCGTCGCCGTTGGTGTCGAACAGTTTGGCGATTTTCGGATCTTTTAGCTGGTCGATAGATTTGATGTGGTACTGCTCGGCGGTTTTCTTATCAATCAGGTAGCCCTGCGCCGCGCCGTTCACAAATACGCCTTGGCGGTAGAACTTTTTATCGCCGCCGGCGGCAGCGTACATATCGTCGTGCAGCGGCTGCCAGTTGACGGCGGTAAAGGTGGCGTCGCCGGAGGCGAGCGAGGTATAGCCGACGTTGTAATCCACTTCGCTCGGCTTATCGACGGTATAACCGAGCTTCTCCAGCGCGCGGCTGACCAGCAGGGTCTGGAAGGTCTCTTCCGAAATAGTGCTCTGAATCGGCTTAACGGTAATGCCTTTGCCAGGCAGATCCGCCGCGAAGGCGGTGGTGGAAATGAGGGCGGTTAACGCTGTGGCAAGGATCGCTGTATGTCGCATCGTTGTTCCTTTTACTTATCAGAAGGGGAGTCTATCCCCCCGATTGCCGGGGGGATGGGCTCTTATTTACAGAAAGGGCGAGTTATCAGCCCCAGTGGGCCGGTTGCATACCAGCGGCGGTTGCCGCGACTGCGCGAGTCCCGTCCTACGGCCTGAGTCAGACGGTCAAGAATAATGGCGAGGATAACAATCCCGACGCCGCCAACGGTGGCCAGGCCCATATCAAGGCGACCGATGCCGCGCAGTACCATCTGGCCGAGACCGCCAACGGCAATCATCGAGGCGATGACCACCATCGACAGGGCCAGCATCAGCGTCTGGTTGACCCCGGCCATAATAGTCGGCATGGCCAGCGGTAGCTGAACCTTAAACAGCAGCTGACGCGGGCTGGCGCCGAAGGAGCGCGATGCTTCAATCAGATCCGCCGGCACCTGGTTAATCCCCAGAATGGTCAGGCGGACAATCGGCGGCAGGGCGAAGATAATGGTGACCACCACGCCCGGAACGTTGCCGATACCGAACAGCATCACGATGGGCACCAGGTAGACAAACGCCGGCGTGGTCTGCATCGCGTCGAGCAGCGGACGGATGATTTTCGCCGCCCGCGGGCTGCGCGCCAGCCATATCCCAAGCGGCAGCCCGATCAGCATACAAAACAGCAGTGCGGTCAGCACCAGCGCCAGGGTTACCATCGCCTGCGACCAGGCGCCGATAGCGCCGATGGCGATCAGCGAAATCAGCGTCGCCGCACCCATGCCGACGCTGGAAATCTGCCAGGCAATCAGCGAGAAAATAATAATCGCCACCGGCGCCGGCATGCCCAGCAGCAGCTGCTGGAAGGCGCTCAGGATGTAATCCACCGGTACGCGTATTCCCTGGAATAGCGGACGGAAATGCATCACCACCCAGTCGATGCCGTGCGTGACCCAGCTATCGAGCGGGATCAGCGTGTTATGGAACGGGTCCATAATATTGAAGTGTTCCGGCTGCGGCGCGGGCGCGCTGCTCAGCCAGTCGGCGCCGCCGCCGTTGGTCGGCGCTGGCGTAGAGGTGCCCCAGGCATCGGCGGATTGCGCTGCGCTATCCGCCGCCGGCGCGGTGTCCCACGGGTTAGATTGATCAGCCATTGTTTGCCCCCTCGCGATCTAAAGCCTGCAGCAGCATGCGTTTGGAAATGATGCCGACGTACTGTTGCCCTTCATCGATAACCGGCACCGCACACGGTGCATGGCCGACGTGAGAGAGCAGCTCGCTGAGCGGCGTTTGCGCATCCACCGCCTGCGGGGAGTCGATTAACGCCGCATCGATTCCCTGGCCTTCGCTCAGCGCGGCTTTCAGAGAATCAATGGAGATAATGCCAACAAACTTATTCCCGCGTTCAATGACGTAGCCATATTCGCGGTCTTCATCCTGCAATAATTTCAGCGCGGAGCGCGGGCCGAAACCAGGCGTTTTACGAATCAGCCCCACCGGGCTGCGGCGGGCAATATCTTTAGCGCTGAACACCTGGCTAATATCGACGCCGCGGAAGAAGGTTCGGACATAATCATTGGCCGGATTATTGAGTATTTCATCCGGCGTGCCGACCTGAACCACTTCACCATTTTGCATAATGGCAATACGATCGCCAATCCGCATGGCTTCATCGAGATCGTGGGAAATAAATACCACGGTACGCTGATGCCGGGCCTGTAATTTAGTGAGCTCATCCTGCATTTCGGTACGAATTAATGGGTCGAGCGCTGAGAAGGCTTCATCCATTAACAGAATATCGGGGTTAATCGCCAGCGCGCGGGCGAGACCAACGCGCTGGCGCATGCCCCCGGAGAGTTCGTCCGGGTACGCATGAGCATAATTTTCCAGGCCGACCTGACGCAACGCCTCCAGCGCTTTTTCCTGGCGTTCCTGAGTCGGCACGCCGGCCAGCTCCATGCCGAAACCGGCGTTGTCGAGCACGGTCATATGCGGCATAAGCGCAAAGGATTGAAAAACCATCGCAATCTTTTTTCTGCGCACCTCGCGGAGCTCGGCGTCAGAGATTTTAGCGATATCGACGCCGTCGATCAGGACCTGGCCGCGGGTGGGTTCAATCAGGCGATTGAGAAGGCGAACCATGGTGGATTTCCCCGAACCGGAGAGTCCCATGATGACGAATATCTCGCCTTCTTCAATGGTCAGACTGGCGTTCTTAACGCCAAGCGATAGCCCCGTCTTTTCCAGTATTTGTTCTTTCGATAGTCCTTTGTCGATATATTTGAAAGCCCGCTGCGGGTGCTCGCCAAATATCTTATAGAGATTCTTGATTTCTAATTTAATTGCCATGCAAGAGAGTGTTTCCTGTTATTTATTAATATCGATATGGTACCCGGTGGTGATAATTGTTTTTTTACACCCTAACATACTGAGAATCTGTGACAACCCTTTATGTGGCGTTGCCAGGGAAATGCGCGGGAGAGAATTCCGGTACATCCCCCGTGATATAAGGGCTGAGCGCGAATGACTTGTGGTCGATATTTTTTAGTTATGTTGCCTTAATTCAGGTGAAAATCGAGGGCATGTTGTTGAATATGACACGGTGATGACCGAAAGATATTGAGTGAGGTGAAAACAAATAATGTGAAATAAATCACCAGGAAATATGCTGATATATTCCTGGTGAAAGTAAGGCTAAAAGTCCCAATCGGCGTCGACGGTTTCTTCCGCTTTTCCCATCACATACGATGAACCTGAACCGGAAAAGAAGTCGTGGTTTTCGTCGGCATTCGGCGAGAGCGCGGCGAGGATCGCCGGATTGACGGCGGCCATTTCCGCCGGGAACAGCGCGTCGTAGCCGAGGTTCATCAGCGCCTTGTTGGCGTTGTAGCAGAGAAAGGCGTTGACCTCCTCAATCCAGCCGCTATCGGCGTACAGTTCGCGGGTGTAGGCCAGTTCGTTGTCATACAGATCCATCAGCAGGTCGAGGGCGAAGTTTTTCATCTCTTCGCGCTTCTCGGCGCTGACTATTTCCAGTCCTTTCTGGAATTTGTAGCCAATGTAATAACCGTGTACCGCTTCATCGCGGATAATCAGGCGAATCAGATCGGCGGTGTTGGTCATCTTCCCCCGGCTGGAGAAGTACATCGGCAGCCAGAAACCGGAGTAGAAGAGGAAGGATTCGAGAAAGACGCTGGCGATTTTTTTCTTCAACGGTTCATCTGCCTGATAGTACTCCAGCATCAGCTGCGCTTTGCGCTGCAGCGGCGCGTTTTGTTCGCTCCAGGCATAGGCGGCATCGACGTCTTTGGTCTGGCAGAGCGTCGAAAAGATTGAGCTGTAGGAGCGGGCGTGCACCGCCTCCATAAAGCTGACGTTCGACAGTACCGCTTCCTCGTGCGGGGTGAGGGCGTCGGCCATCAGCGCCGGCGCGCCGACGGTATTCTGGATGGTATCGAGCAGCGTCAGCCCGGTGAAGACGCGAATCGTCAGCTGCTGCTCCGCCGGGGTGAGGGTTTGCCAGGCGGGGATATCGTTGGACAGCGGCACCTTCTCCGGCAGCCAGAAGTTGCTGGTCAGCCGATTCCAGACCTCCAGATCCTTATCATCTTCAATCTTGTTCCAGTTGATGGCGCTGATGCGCGATAAATGGGTCATCCTGTTCTCCTTATAGCGCGCAGGACACGCAGCCTTCAATTTCGGTACCTTCCAGCGCCAGCTGGCGCAGACGGATGTAATATAGCGTTTTGATGCCCTTCTTCCACGCGTAGATTTGCGCTTTGTTGATGTCGCGCGTGGTGGCGGTATCGGGGAAGAATAGGGTTAGCGACAGCCCCTGATCGACGTGACGCGTCGCCTCGGCGTAGGTGTCGATGATCTTCTGCGGGCCGATTTCGTAAGCATCCTGATACAGCGCCAGGTTGTCGTTGGTCATAAACGGCGCCGGATAGTAAACCCGTCCGGTTTTCCCCTCCTTGCGGATCTCAATCTTCGACACGATCGGATGGATGCTGGAGGTCGCGTGGTTGATGTAGGAAATCGAGCCCGTCGGCGGCACCGCCTGCAGGTTGCGGTTATAAATACCGTAGCGCATCACGTCATCGCGCAGCTGCCGCCACATATCGCGGTCGGGCAGGACAATACCGGCACGGGCGAACAGCGCGCGGACTGTCGCCGTTTTCGGCTGCCAGTCGCCTTCCAGGTAGGGGCGGAAATAGTCGCCGCTGGCGTACCGCGACTGCTCGAATCCGGCAAAACGCGTCCCTTTTTCCCGCGCTATCAGCATCGAGGTGCGCAGCGCGTGCCAGGTGATGGTATAGAAATAGAAATTGGTGAAATCCAGGCCCGCTTCGCTACCGTAGGCAATACCTTCGCGCGCCAGATAGCCGTGCAGATTCATCTGCCCAAGGCCGATGGCGTGCGAAGCGGCATTGCCCGCCGCCACGGACGGTACCGAACGGATGTCGCTCATCTCGGAAACCGCCGTCAGGCCGCGCACCGCGACCTCGACCGTGCGGGCGAAATCAGGAGAGTCCATGGTGTGGGCGATATTCAGCGAGCCGAGGTTGCAGGAGATATCCTGGCCGATGCTGGCGTAATCCAGGTTTTCGTCAAAGGTAGAAGGCGAGTTGACCTGCAGGATCTCCGAGCACAGGTTGCTCATATTGATGCGCCCGGCAATCGGGTTCGCGCGATTCACCGTGTCTTCAAACATGATGTACGGATAGCCGGACTCAAACTGAATTTCCGCCAGCCGCTGGAACAGGTCGCGGGCGCGGATCCAGCGTTTGCTGACCCGCTCGTCGGCCACCAGTTGCGCATACATTTCGCTTACCGCGATATCGCCGAACGCTTTACCGTACAGGCGCTCGACGTCGTAGGGGGAGAACAGCGCCATCTGCGCATCTTCTTTCGCTAGCTGAAAGGTGATATCCGGAATCACGACGCCGAGAGAGAGCGTTTTAATGCGGATTTTTTCATCGGCGTTCTCGCGTTTGGTATCCAGGAACCGCAGGATATCGGGATGATGGGCGTGCAGATAGACCGCGCCGGCCCCCTGGCGCGCGCCGAGCTGGTTGGCGTAGGAGAAGGCGTCTTCCAGCATTTTCATCACCGGTACCACGCCGGAGGACTGATTCTCGATGCGCTTGATTGGCGCCCCGGCTTCGCGAAGGTTGGAGAGCAGAAACGCCACGCCGCCGCCGCGCTTGGATAGCTGCAGCGCCGAGTTCACCGCCCGGCCAATGGATTCCATATTATCTTCGATACGCAGCAGAAAGCAGGAGACCAGTTCGCCGCGCTGCTGTTTACCGGCGTTGAGGAACGTCGGCGTGGCGGGCTGAAAGCGCCCGGAGAGGATCTCATCGGTCAGTTGATGGGCCAGCGTCTCGTTACCCTGCGCCAGGGCCAGGGCCACCATGCAGGTGCGGTCGGCAAAGTCTTCCAGGTAGCGCTTTCCATCGAAGGTTTTCAGCGCGTAGCTGGTATAGAACTTCCATGCGCCGAGAAACGTCTGGAAGCGAAAACCGCCGTCCCGGGCATGGGCAAATAGCTCGAGAATAAACTGGCGATCGTAGCGTGCCAGCACCCTGGCATCGTAATAGCCTTCGGCGACCAGCCACATCAGCTTGTCGTCCTGGCTGGCGAAGGGCACGGTATTGGGCGCGACGTGGCTGGCCATAAACGCCGCCACCGCCTGATGGTCTTTGTCAAACGGGATGCGGCCGTTGCTGTCGTAGAGATTCAGCATCGCGTTGAGGGCGTGGAAATCCGGCGCCTCGCTGGTTATACGTTCTGCGGTTGTCGTTGCCAAAATTCGCTTACTCCTTTACGCACGTTGTCGACATCTTGCGGGGTGCCCATCAGTTCAAAACGATAGAGATACGGTACGCCGCATTTCTGCTTGATGACGTCGCCAGCCCGGCCATAGGCCTCGCCAAAATTGCGGTTGCCCGCGGCGATGACGCCGCGAATGAGCTGGCGGTTGTGCGGATCGTTAAGAAAGCGGATCGCCTGTCGAGGGACCGCGCCCGCCGTGCCGCCGCCGCCATAGCTGGGGACGATGAGAATGTAGGGTTCGTCTACCTGGATGCGCTCGCGCTCGTTAAGCGGAATACGCACGGCGGGCAGCCCCAGACGCTGGACAAACCGGTGCGTGTTTTCCGAACTGCTGGAGAAGTAGACGATCAGGCTCATACGCTGGCCGCTGTAACTGTCGGGCGCAGGCGGTTGATCATGTCGGGACGAAAGCCGGACCAGCGGGTCTCTCCGGCAATGACCACCGGCAGCTGGCGGAAACCTTGCTCGCGCAGCAGATCGACGGCTTCAGGATGGTGGTCGATATTGATCGTGTCGAATTCAAACCCGCGGGTTTCCATGGCCCGCTTAGTGGCATGGCACTGTACGCAGTCGTTTTTAGTGTAAATAGTAATGCGCATGATTCGTATTTCCATTTAAAATAGCAGTACGGCGCTAAAACTGACGTCGCGTGCTATGGGTTACCGATAAAGGAAATACTAGATGTAGTTATTTAAAAGTTCAACAACGCAATATATATGGTTTTTGTAAAGATTAGCCCCCGCAAAAGGATTCTGCGGGGGGCGGGACTTTGTAACGTGAAATTACAGGCGCATGCTCACCGCCAGGCGGTTAAAGGCATTCATCAGGCTGATGGCGAAGGTCAGATCGCTAATCTGGCGGGCGCTAAAATGGTCCAGCAGCGGCAGATAAACATCGTCTTGCGCATGGCTTTCGGCGATATGGGTGACCGATTCCGCCCACGCCAGCGCCGCGCGTTCGGCATCGCTGAAATGGGCGCTCACCCGCCAGCCTGCCAGCGCGTCCAGCTTGTTCTGCGCCACACCGGATTTACGCAGGGCTTTGCTGTGCATCTCCAGGCAGAAGGCGCAGCCGTTGATTTGCGACACCCGCAAATACACCAGTTCGATCAGCGCGCCATCCAGCTCGCTTTTTTCCAGCGCAATTTTGGCCTGAACCAGGGCGTTATAGACTTCCGGGCTCAGTTCATTGTACGGCTGACGTAGTGTGTTCATTTTACTCTCCTCATTAAGACGCGAGGAAAATAGCACTATAATGGACTGCATAAGATAGCCATATTGTGATGAAAAAAGCAGACCATGATGGACGCCCAAAAAATCCCCCATTACCGACGCATTGCCAGGCAGCTTAAGCAGGCGATTGAGCGCGGCGAGCTGGCTCCCGGCAGCAGGCTGCCTGCGAGCCGGGTATATGCTCAGGAGCTTGGCGTATCGCGGGCGACGGTTGAGAACGCCTGGGGCGAGCTGGTGGCGCAGGGGTGGCTGGAGCGGCGCGGACAGGCGGGGACCTTTGTTAGCGAGCGGCTTATTCCGCAGCAAAACGCGCCCGTTCAGCCCGTCGCGGGCGATGAGCCCGCGGCGCCGCTGCCGTTTCAGCTGGGGCTGCCCGCGCTGGATCTGTTTCCACGCGGCCTGTGGGCGCGCGTGATGGGGCGGCGTCTGCGTACGCAAACGCGTTTTGACCTTGCGCCAGGCGATCCCTGCGGAGAACTGACGCTTCGCCGGGCGATCGCCGATTATTTGCGCCTGTCGCGCAGCATTGAATGTCGGCCTGAGCAGGTCTTGATCACCGGTAGCTACGCGGCCTCGATGCGCCTTATATTGCGCACGCTGGCGCGGCCTGGCCAGCAAATGTGGATGGAAGATCCGGGGTTTCCGCTGATCCGCCCGGTAGTGAACGACGAGGGGGTAGCGATCAACCCCGTTCCGGTCGACGACGACGGGATGGATATTGCCTGGGCGCAGCGGCATTACCCGACTGCCCATTTCGCGCTGCTGACCCCGGCTCATCAGAGCCCGCTCGGCGTGGCGCTCTCGCTGTCCAGGCGCAGACAGCTCCTGCTATGGGCGGCGCAGAATAACGCGTGGATTATCGAAGATGATTACGATAGCGAATTCCGCTATCACGGTAAGCCGCTGCCGCCGCTGAAAAGCCTCGACGCCCCGCAGCGGGTCATCTATGCCGGGGCGTTCAGCAAGTCTTTGTTTCCGGCATTGCGCGCTGCCTGGCTGGTGGTGCCTGAACCGCTGGTGGCGCAGTTTCGTGAACAGGCCGCGCTAATGAGCTGTAGCGTGCCGACGCTGTGGCAGCAGACGCTGGCGGATTTTATTCGCGAAGGCCACTTCTGGCGACATCTGAAGAAAATGCGCGCCAGCTATGCCCAGCGCCGCCTGTGGCTTGAGTCGGCGCTACGCGCGCAGGGCTTTACCGTGGTGCCTCAAGCGGGGGGGATCCAGATGGTGGTCAGGGTGGCCGGTGACGATCGCCTTCTGGCGCAGCGCGCCAGGCGGGCCGGTCTGGCCGTCCAGGCGCTGAGCGACTGGCGGATGGAGAGTCGGGGAGATGGGGGGCTGATCATGAGCTTCACTAATCTGACGTCGGCGGAAATGGCCAACGAGGCCGTGCGTAAGCTTGATGCCGCGCTTTACGCGAAGAGATAACAAAAACCCCTGCAGAGCAGGGGTCGACGCGTATTTGTTATCTTCATGGGTCTGGCAGTTTTATTATCGACGTAAATTCAGTAATACGCCAATAAATACCCCAACGGCTGCTGCGGCGCCGACGCTTTGCCACGGTTTGTCGCGCACGTAGCTGTCAGCGCAGCCCATGGCGTCGCACGCCGCCTGCTGGACGCGGTTGTTGCCGTTAAGCCGGGCGCGGGTCTCTTTCAGCAGCGCCTGCGCTTTTTTGCGCGCGGCCTCCGCTTCGTCTTTGGCGTCGCTGCCCCACGATTTCAGCACCTCTTCCAGCGTATCCGCTAATTGGCTGACATCGTTATGGATATCTTCAGCGCTCTCTTCTACGTTGTTGCGGTTTGCTCGGTTGGCCATTGGTTTCTCCCTTAATTCCATTGAGTCTATAAGTGTAGGACAAGATTTTGAATTATGCTGTAAATAGCCCTTTATGGAATATTCCGAAAGCGTTGCCTTTAATGAATAAGGTAAGGTTAACGTGCGGTAAAAGATAATGAGGAATGAGTATGTATTTAAGACCCGATGAGGTGGCGCGTGTTCTTGAAAAAGCCGGCTTCACCATGGATGTTGTGACGCAAAAAGCGTACGGCTATCGCCGTGGCGATAATTATGTTTATGTGAACCGTGAAGCTCGTATGGGGCGTACCGCGTTAATTATTCATCCGGCTTTAAAAGAGCGCAGCACAACGCTTGCGGAGCCCGCGTCGGATATCAAAACCTGCGATCATTATGAGCAGTTCCCGCTCTATTTAGCGGGGGATGCTCAACAGCATTATGGTATTCCACACGGGTTCAGTTCGCGAATGGCGCTTGAGCGTTTTCTGAGCGGCCTGTTTGGCGAAACGCAGTATAGCTGACAAAAAGCGGCTGGCGGAACCAGTCGCTTTTTTGCATCAACTCAGGCTTTGGCCTGCGGGCAGGGGGCTGACGCGGAACAGGCGACGGCAGTAGTCGAGGAAATAGCCGTACGCGGCGCCCATCATCATTGATACCACGATATTGGAACTCACCGCCGCGGCTATCTGATGCCAGTCGGCGCCGACAACCAGCAGAATCGCCACGTATACCGGTGACTGGAACGTCACATAGGCCACCACATCGGCAATGTTCTTCATCCAGCCGGACGCGCTGATGCGACGCGCCTGGCGCATCGCGAAATCGCGATAAAAGCCGTAAGGCACCGCAATAATAATGTTCACCGGAATCGCCACCAGTCGCGAAGATAACGACTGCTGAAAAGTCATTCCGGAGAGAAAAATTTCGATCATCATGTTTACAACGGTGCAGTAAACCACCATCGCAAAGGTGTCTGCTACCGCATGACGCAAGCGGGACTGCGCAGAGAACATCGGTGTGCTCCTCGAAAATGAAGTCGATAATGCCAGAAGATTGGCGGGAAATCAGCGTTTTTGGGTGCCTGTTTTGATGTGCGTAGATTATATCTCTGCATTAAAAGAGGCAACTAGCTATAAATTTTTATTTAAAGGCTTTTGGTCGATAAAATACTCTGCTTCAGGCTGTTTTTTGTTCGTTACGCTACTTTTGTTGCCATTGTTTATTTTTATAATACATTTCAAATAGATAGTTGATTTGTGCGCCGTAGGGATCGGCGGGAGGCCGGGGCGAGAGAGGGCGATTGCGCGACAGAATCGCGTCGCGGCGGGCGTAGCGTCACTTTTGGCATTTTTTACTCGTCAAAAAGCAAAATGTCAGCATGATATGCTGATTTATTCGCTGGGTGAGCATTCAGATTTTTTGCATGACTATTCCGCCAGCGTCAGTGCCGCCTTGTGATGGCCTGGCGTGGATATACGGATAACCTGCTGAGCATGCAGGAAATAAGCTAAAGGTAGTGGCTGGTTGATATTTTTCTTTTCGCCCAGGTTTATTCACTGCGTGAAATTTCGCTTTTATCGATTTGTTTATCTTATTTATTGTCAAATATAGCGGATGCTATATCCGCAATTAGTGAAAGGCTGGAAATAAATAATCGTATCAATTAAACTAGCGCCGTAATCTTTGTTTCATTTGCTATTTGGGAATTTTTTGAATTATATGTCATTACTATTAGAGAAATTGAATAATATCCGTTCACTCCGCGCCATGTCCCGTGAATTCTCCATTGACGTGCTTGAAGATATGCTGGCAAAGCTAAGGACCGTCACTGAAGAAAAACGTGCTGAAGAGCAGGCTGCTCAGGCACTGCGGGCAGAACATCAGGAGAAACTAAATACCTGGCTGGAATTAATGATTGCTGATGGTATTACGCCTGAACAATTAGTGGGCCACAATAGCGCTTCCTCGAAAGGCAACAAAAAGCGCCAGCCGCGTCCGCCTAAATATCGTTTTACCGATCATACCGGCGCCGAGAAAACGTGGACCGGGCAGGGACGTATGCCGAAGCCGCTTGCGAAAGCGGTGGCTGAGGGAAAATCCCTTGATAGTTTCCTGATCTAATCGTTAAAACGGTGGGGAAACCCACCGTTATCGTTACCCGGCTTAATCAGCATACGCCAAAATCGCCGTCTTCTTTATATGCCGTCACATCGGCTGCCTTCAGCGTATATTTCTCGCCCTGCTCGTTGCTTGCCTGAACGGCAATAATGCGATCGTCCTCGACTTCAACGACTTTAAGTTTTGGCCCACCCGCGCGCGGTTGTACCAGGTCACCGACTGAAAACATACTGCTTCTCCTGTGTGCTGATAAATCTTTCGCTGACAATAACCATAGCTCAGCAAAAGCGTTACCAACAACTGAGCAAAAGAGGTAGAGGCTAGAGGCGGTTCCACGGCATCAAAGCCAAAAGACGCGCCATACCGCAAAAACCGGTGATCCCGGCGAAGGTTAATCCGGTGCCGACGAAGGCGCTAAGCAGAAAAAAGCCGCTGTTAAAAGCGTAACCTAAAGCGACGCCAAGCAAGATCAGAACCCCGGCGACGATCTGGACCTGGCGCATCAGCGGCAGCGGCTGAGATTTATCCTCTTTCACCGGCAGACCCGCCGCTTTCCACGCCTGAATTCCGCCAGCCAGCAGCTTTGCCTGCGCCGGTGCGGCGGCCTGCGCCAGACGGGCGGCATTATTCTGCGTGCGCGAACCCGCCTGACAGTGAAAAACGATCGTCTCTTCAGGGCTGGCGCGCAGCGCCGCGCCATTCGTCAGGGTTGCCAGCGGCACGAGTTCCGCGCCGGGAATATGCTCGCGGGCGTATTCATCGGCATCGCGGATATCGATCAGCCGCGCGCCGTGGTCGATGAGGGCCCGGGCTTCGGCAGGAGAAAGAGTAGCAATAGTCATAAACGCTCCTTAAGGGCAATAGATTGACTTCAGCGTGGTGACGATGTGCCGAACCGCTGGCCGGGTAATGAAGTAGTGGATGCGCTGCGCCTGACGTTCGCAGCCGATCAGGCCTTCATCGCGCATTCGCGCCAGATGCTGGGAGGTTGCGGAGGGGCTCAGCCCGGTGATGCGCGCCAGTTCGCCGGCGCTGGTGCCCGGCGCATCGCATAGCATGCACAGAATCAATAGCCTACTGGGGTGGCTCATGGCTTTCAGCAGCGCGGCGGCTTCCCCGGCGCTGGCCTGTAGCTGTTCGGGTGTATTCATTTATTTTAGTCTTTTCTAAATTTAGTGAAGTCTAAAATAAAAAGCCGCAGTGCGCCAGCACTGAATGCTGCAGTGACAAAATGGCGCGGCTGAAACCTGGTAACGGTAATGACGGTAATATGGCCGCTGCGCTTCACGCCGCGAGCGAATCAGAAGCGGCTTCCGCGACGAGCGGCGCGGCGATACAGCGTGCTGCGCGCGACGCCTAAAGCCTGCGCGGCCTTACTGATATTGCCGTTATAGCTTGCCAGCGTATCGGCAATCAGCTGCGCATCGTGCTGCTGAAGCCCACGCGGCGGGCGGGGGGCGGGCGAACTTCGGTATTCCTGGGGCAAATCACCCACTGTCAGCGTTTCACCCTCTTCGGCGAGCGCCAGCAGTACCCTCATCAGGCTTTGCAGCTGGCGGACGTTGCCTGGCCAGGGCTGAGTCGCCAGGTGTTGCACAAGCGCCGGGCCCAGCGCGACGCGACGCTTTTCTCCGCCAAGATCGCGCCACAATCGCTGGATAAACGCCGGGAGTTCAGGCCACTCGCGCAGCGGCGGCAGCGTCAGAGCAAACTCGCGCAGGCGGTAGAGCAGATCTTCGCGGAAGGTACCTTCCGCGACGCGCTGCGCCAGGTTGCGGTGGGTGGCGCAAATCACAGCGAAGTTAACCGGCGAGCTCCGGCTGGCGCCAAGCGGCGTGACCTCTTTCTCCTGTAAGATCCTCAGCAGCCGGGTCTGCAGCGTTAACGGCATATCGCCGATCTCGTCAAGAAACAGCACGCCGCCGTCGGCCTCGCGAATTTTGCCGATATAGCCGTTTTTGTTTGCGCCGGTAAACGCCCCGGGCTGGTAGCCAAACAGCTCGGATTCAATCAGCGATTCCGGAATGGCGGCGCAGTTGATGGCGACGAACTTGCCGCCGCTCCAGCGGCTGTGCCGGTGCAGGGTGCGGCTGACGTACTCTTTGCCGCAGCCGGTTTCGCCTTCGATACACAAACCGATCCCGGCGTTAAGCAGACGCAGCAGCTTCTCCCCTTCGCGCTGGCTGGAGAAGGGCAGATCGATACCTGGGCGTGGGGTCACCGCGACGCTTGCGGTAGCGGGCGCGCGCAGACGGTAATAGTAGTGCCGATCCCCGGCGGCGAGCGGCAGCGGTATGCTGACGGCGGTTTGCCGCAGCCGTGGAAAAAGCTGCTGGAAGGTGAGATGGCCGAACTGTTCTGCGTTGAGCGAGAATTCGCGCATCGCCAGCCGGTTGGCGGCCGTCAGAACCGTGTCCGTAAACACCAGCAGCAGTTCGTCGACGCCGTCGAGTTTCTCCGGCTGAGGATGCAGGCTCATCAGCCACTGCTGCGGATGCAGACTCTGCTTAAACCACAGATATTCTATTTGCTTCGCGGCGCCTTTCACCCACGCCAGCGTTCG
The DNA here is from genome assembly GCF_900200035.1 of Klebsiella grimontii. Lineage (GTDB taxonomy): Bacteria > Pseudomonadota > Gammaproteobacteria > Enterobacterales > Enterobacteriaceae > Klebsiella > Klebsiella grimontii. The sequence continues at coordinate 71,834 of NZ_FZTC01000012.1, read as the reverse complement.
CGCGTGCGGATAGTGCGCCGGGCCGGAGATATCCAGCACCCCGGCGATATTGCCATCGGGGCTTTGCAGCGGCACGGCGGCGCAATAAAGTCCCCGGTTGCTGGTCAGGAAATGCTGGCGGCCATCGATTTCGCAGCTGTCGTCAATCGCCAGCGCGGTGCCAATGGCGTTGGTTCCGCGTCCGCTTTCGCTCCACAGATTGCCCGGCGCTAAAGCGAAGCGCTGCGCTTTCTGCATGGCGTGCGTATCGCCAAAGGTTTGCAAAACCAGACCGCTGGCGTCGGAGAGAACCACGACGGATTGCAGGTCGTTGACTTTGCGGGAAAGCGCATTGACGACCGGCTGGGCCAGCGTTTGCAGGCGGCTGTGGCTGGCGAGCCTCTCGGCCAGTTCGCTGGCGTGCAGGCGAGGGAAGTCATCCGTGGCGGGGTCGAGGCCATAGCGCTGGCTGCGGCACCAGGAGTCGCTCAGCAGCGGACTCGCTTCGATCTCTGGCGTCAGGGCAAACGGATTTCCTGGCACGGGACACCTCGTGGTTTTATTTGTGTTGCAATATTGTAGCTATAAGGTTTTTGTAGTGTTGCGATTTGCGACACATAAGAGACATTCCGTGCGACAGAACGAAAAGTGAATTTATTAAGTAATTGAAAATAAATAATTATTTTAAACCTGGAAAAATGGCATAACCCCTGCAATGGAGGAGAGGCGCAGCGAGCAGCCGTACAAAACTAATACGCCGCTGCGCTTCAACCCTACATGAAGGAGATTCGCGATGCGTTATGCACATCCTGGCACGCCGGGCGCTTTGGTTGCACTGAAGTCAGCCTACGGTAACTTTATTGACGGTAAATTTGTCGAACCGATCGGCGGTGAATTCTTTATGAATACCTCCCCGGTCGACGGTAGCAACATCGGGCAGTTTCCGCGTTCTGATGCCAAAGATATCGACTTCGCCCTTGATGCGGCGCACCGGGCCGCCGACGCCTGGGGTAAAACGTCGGCTCAGCATCGCGCGAATCTGCTGCTGCAGGTTGCCGACCGTATTGAAGCCAATCTGGAATATCTGGCGGTGGCGGAGAGCTGGGATAACGGCAAGCCGATCCGCGAAACCCTTAACGCCGATCTGCCGCTGGCGGTCGATCACTTCCGCTATTTCGCCGGCTGCCTGCGCGCGCAGGAGGGAAGCACGGCGGAGATTGATGAAACGACGGTGGCTTACCATTTCCATGAGCCTCTCGGCGTGGTCGGGCAAATAATTCCGTGGAACTTCCCGCTGCTGATGGCCGCCTGGAAGCTGGCTCCGGCGCTGGCGGCTGGCAACTGCGTGGTACTTAAACCGGCGGAGCAGACGCCGCTTAGCATTACGCTGCTGCTGGAGATTATTGGCGATCTGTTCCCGGCGGGCGTGCTTAACGTGGTGCAGGGTTTTGGCAAAGAGGCGGGCGAAGCGCTGGCAACCAGTAAACGCATCGCCAAAATCGCCTTTACCGGCTCCACGCCGGTAGGCCGGCATATTATGGCCTGCGCGGCGGAAAATATTATCCCCTGTACCGTTGAGCTGGGCGGGAAGTCGCCGAATATCTATTTTGCCGACGTGATGGAAGGCGAAGAAGAGTATATCGAGAAGGCGGTAGAGGGCCTGGTGCTGGGCTTCTTTAACCAGGGCGAGGTCTGCACCTGCCCGTCCCGCGCGCTGATTCAGGAGTCTATCTACGAGCCCTTTATGGCGCGGGTCATGGATAAGGTAGCGCAAATTCGCCGCGGCGACCCCTTTGATACCGACACGATGATCGGCGCGCAGGCGTCGCGTCAGCAGTTCGATAAGATCCTTTCCTATATTAAGATCGCCCGCGATGAAGGCGGTAAGATCCTGACCGGCGGCGAACGCGCCAGTATCTCTGCCGAACTGGATAACGGTTTCTATATTCAGCCGACGCTGATTCAGGGGCGCAACGATATGCGCAGCTTCCAGGAGGAGATCTTTGGCCCGGTTATCGGCGTCACCACCTTTAAAGATGAAGCCGAGGCGCTGTCTATTGCTAACCAGACCCAGTTTGGCCTTGGGGCCGGGGTGTGGACGCGGGATACCAATCTGGCCTATCGCATGGGGCGCGGCATTAAGGCCGGCCGAGTGTGGACCAACTGCTATCATATTTACCCTGCGCACGCCGCGTTCGGCGGTTACAAACAGTCCGGCGTAGGGCGCGAAACCCATAAGATGGCGCTTAACGCCTATCAGCAGACGAAGAACCTGCTGGTGAGCTACGGCACGGCGCCGCTGGGTCTGTTCTGATCGGCGCCGTCAGCTATTTATTTTAGGAAAACCCGCAATCTTCAGCACGGATTGCGGGTTTATTATTCCACAAAGAAAGTGCTGTTATTCGTTTTGCCTTCCTTACTTTCACATGAAATACCCTTGCCATTGATATCCCCTATATATAATTACTCAGGTGATTATTGTTTATTTGGTTACGAAAATAAGATTAAAACCAATCTAGGATTTATCCTAATATTGTGTAAATTCACGGTCCGCTCACAGAATGATTGCCGAAAAATCGCGGTAAATTTAAGTGTGATTGTTAAATTACACTGTCTGATGTTGATTTTTAATGTTGTTGTCTCGTGATTTTTGGTTGCGTTAATTAACAAACAGAGCAATGTTTTGAATATTATTTTCATATGTAAAATAAAACAGCATTTCATTAACATAACAAAATATTGCGAATTGTAATGGGTAAGGATAGTATTTATTTGTTCCCTTAATGAATGGTTTATCAATTACGCCGAAGTAACTTTCTTTTTAATAAAAGAGTCAAATAAGCAGCTCAGATTTTTTGCTGCCTGCTATCCTGCGGACGGAACGCGAATATTATTAACATGGAGGATCTGTACGCAGATTTGTACGAGGCTTAAGCCCTCGCGCTCAATCTGCCGAAAATATAAGTTAGAGATGAGATGAATAATGAAAACGCAATTTCGTATTATGGCAATGTTTGTCGGTGCTCTGGCTTCCGCTAGCGCATTATCCAGTCCTTCACAACCGGCCAGTTCAGCAATGACCGTTAACCCCGGTTCTAATGCGGGAACCCAGGGCACGGGCGGCCAGGTAGAATTTACCGGCTCCATTACTGACTCCTCCTGTAATGTCGATAGCACCAGCGCGAACCAAAGCGTCGATCTGGGGAAATGGGCGAGCAGCTATTTTACCGGCGCTGGTTCTGAAACGACGAAAACCGCCTTCCACATCAAAGTAAAAGATTGTCCTTCCACCGTTACCACCGTCTCGGTACTGTTTGACGGTACCCGCGATACCAACAATAGCGATCTGCTGGCGATTAACGGTACCGCAAGCGGGGTGGCGATAAAGCTTTACGAAGACGACAAGTCAACGCCGGTTGATCTCGGCGCCGTGTCACGCGGCCACAGCGTTACCGCTGGCGCGAGCGGGGCGGCGACAGGTACCGCCGATCTGGAATTCTTTGCCGACTATGTCTCAACCAGCGCGGTTTCCGCCGGTTCTGCCAACGGTACGGCCAACTTCAATATGGTTTACAACTAATACCCTAAAAGCGGGTAAAGCTGCGGTTATTCATGGCTTCCCAGACCGAGCCGCCGCCTGGCTGAAATACGGGCTGCAGCATTACTGCAAATTTTTTATCAGCTTCAGGTCGTGATACCCGCTTTTATTATTCCCGGACGGTAGTCATTATGAAACGAACGATCGCCGCGATAGCCTTTTTATTGCTATCAACTGCGGCACAGGCCGGTATTGTCATGGGAGGAACCCGTGTTGTTTATCAGGAAGGGAAACGTGAAGCCGCAATATCGGTCACCAACGCGGATACTCATTCACCTTATCTGGTGCAATCGTGGGTGGAAAACTATGCGGAAAACAATAAAAGCCGCGTGCCTTTTATTGTGACGCCGCCGCTTTTCCGTCTCGATCCCGAACAGCAGAACGTATTGCGTATTAACTATATTGGCGGAACGCTGCCCACCGATCGCGAATCCGTTTTTTGGCTCAACGTAAAAAGCATTGCGCCCACGAAAAAAGATGAAGCGAATAAGCTTCAGGTTAATATTAAATCAAAATTTAAGATTTTCTATCGTCCGAATGGTCTCCCGGGGGAGCCTGCCGATGCATGGCGCAAGGTGACGTTTAAAATCGAAGGTTCCAGACTGGTTGCCCAAAACCCGACGCCCTATTTTGTCTCCTTTTTTGTTATTTCGGTTGGCGCGACAGACATTCCTGAACCCGGCATGATTGGCCCCCTTGACCATAAAGAGTGGCCGATTACTCATTCCGGGGTAGTTAAATGGCGCGCTATTAATGACTTCGGTGGTATTACGGATTACGCGCAACAGTAATTATTTTGCTTCGCCTGGTCGGGATATTGTGAAAAATAACACTTCTGATATGACTTCCGTTTATTCGGCGATCGCGGCGCCAACCGGCGGGATTTTCTTATTGCCGACGGCGATTTTTCTGCTGTGCCAAAGCGGTATCGCGCGGGCGGAGGACTACTTTGATCCGGCGGCATTAGAATTTGCCAATCCGCAGCAAAAGACCGCTGATTTACACTATTTTGCTAAATCAGGCGGCCAGCAGCCCGGGACATATCCGGTCAGCATCTGGGTAAATAACCAGGAAATAGCCCAGAGCGAGGTGACATTTGTCGACAGCAACGGCGCGCTGCAGCCGCAGTTAACCCCGGCGCAGCTGGCGGAATATGGCGTCAACGTCAGCGCTTTCCCGGCGTTTAATACCCTGCATGAGGGAGAGCCGTTCACCCACATCGAACGCTATATCCCCGATGCCAGCAGCCGTTTTGACTTTGCCACTCAGCGCCTGAACTTAAGCATTCCCCAGGCGGCAATGAACGTGCAAAGCCGCGGGTACGTCGATCCGGCGCGCTGGGATGAGGGGATTCCGGCGGCGTTTGTTAACTACAACCTGACCGGGTCGCAAACCCGGCAGTCGGATGACAACAGCCGCTCCAGCTATCTGAATTTACGCAGCGGAGTGAACTTTGGCGCCTGGCGACTGCGTAACGTCTCGTCGATGGAGTATGACCGGACCCGGCGCTGGAATTCACAGAGCACCTGGCTGCAGCGCGACCTGAAGTCACTCAAAAGCCTGCTGCGGATGGGCGATACCTTTACGAGCGGCGACGTTTTCGACAGCGTGCAGTTTCGCGGCGTCCAGCTGATGTCCGATGATGAAATGCTGCCGGATAGCCAGCGCGGCTTCGCCCCGACGATCCGCGGGATGGCGCACAGCAATGCGAAAGTCACCATCTCCCAGCATGGCTACGTTATCTATGAAACGTTCGTTTCGCCGGGGGCGTTCGCCATAAGCGATCTCTATCCGACGGCGCAAAGCGGCGACCTCGAAGTCCAGGTAAAAGAGAGCGACGGTTCGGTGCGGACCTTTACCCAACCCTTTTCAGCCGTACCGTTTATGCTGCGCGAAGGACGGGTGAAATTCAGCCTGAGCGCCGGGCGCTACCATTCGGGGCAGAGCCGGACGCCATCGCCGACGTTTTTACAGGGGACGCTATTTTATGGGCTGCCGGCTGAGTTCACGCTCTACGGCGGTAGCCAGCTGGCGCAGGATTACCAGTCCTGGGCGCTCGGCGTCGGACGCGGCTTTGGCGAGCTGGGCTCGCTTGGGGGCGATGCGACATGGGCCAACACCACGACGCCGTCGGGAAAGCGCTCGGCGGGCCACTCGCTGCGCGTGCAGTACCAGAAGGATTTTGCCGGAACCGGCACCTCATTTAGCCTCGCCAGCTATCGCTACTCTTCTGGCGGTTATTACGACTTTAGCGAGGCCAACGCGCTTGAGAGCCGCAATGGTCTCGTGGACAACAAGCGCAGCCGCGAGGAAATCTCTGTATCGCAGGCGTTTGGCGGTATGAGCAGCCTGGCGATTTCCGCCTGGTCGCAGGAATACTGGCACCGCCAAAGCCGCGATGAAACAATCCATCTCGGATTCTACAGCGCCTGGCGAGGCGTTTCGTGGGGCGTGGGTTATTACTACACCCAGTCTTCCGATCGCCAAAAAGCCGATCGCTCGTGGTCCTTCAACCTGAGCATTCCGCTTGGCGGCCCGCTTGCCGAGAGCGCGATTAGCTACAGCACTACCTCCGGCAATAACGGACGCACCTCGCAGCAGGCGTCGCTGTATGGTTCGATTCCGCGTAATCCCAATCTCTATTATTCCCTGCAGCAGGGCTACGCTAACGGCGGCCAGGGGAGTAACAGCAGCGCATCGCTAGATTACCATGGCGGCTACGGAACCGCGCAGCTCGGCTATCGCCAGGATAGCGCAAGCCATCAGCTGACCTGGGGCGCATCGGGCTCCATCGTCGCCCATCCTCATGGCGTGACGCTGGGGCAGACCGTCGGCGAAAGCTTTGCCATCGTACGCGCGCCGGGAGCCGCCGATGTGGCGATTCAAAACGGCAGCAACGTGCACACCGACTGGCGGGGGTATGCGGTGGTGCCCTCGCTGACGGCGTATCGCAAAAACACCATTACGCTCGATACCGAATCGCTGGCCGACGATGCCGATGTTGAGCTGGAAGGACAGACGGTGATCCCCGGCGGCGGGGCGGTGGTGCAGGCAAACTATCAGACCCATATCGGCAACCGCGTACTGTTTACGCTCAGCGACAGCCGCGGCCCGCTGCCGTTTGGTGCCAGCGTTCGCCTGCATAAGGCTGAAGACGAGCAAGGCGCGGCTCCGGGCGGCATGGTGGCCGATGGCGGGCAGGTCTATCTGAGCGGTATCCCGCAAGAAGGGACGCTTGATGTCGCCTGGAACGCCGACAATATCTCGCGGAAATGCGCGCTGCATTTCCATCTTACCGATACCGTACAGCAGGGGCAGAGTCCGGTAAAAACCGTCTCTGGCGTCTGCCAGTAGGTCAGCACAGAGGTGATTTTGCGCATAGTATCGTTTTTATTGCTGCTAATGGCCGGGATTTATAGCCACGGCGGGTGGGCGGAAACCTGCAAAGTGGATATCGGTCAGATGACCGTTAACGTCCAGAATATCAAGTACCTGCCTACGCTGCCGCTGAATACGCAGATGACCAGCGTGATGGCGGATAACGGCAGCGGAATTCATTTCACCTGCGATCTTCAGCTGCCGAAAGCGGCGGCTAAACGTCTGGTGTATCGGCAGCTTAAAACCGCCTCATCGCCCCTGTCGATCGGCGGCCAGCACGTTTTTCCCTCCGCGCTGGACGGCATGGGCTACACGTTGGGTTTTCAGTGCAGCGGCGGCGCCATTCGCGTGATTGATGGCAGCCATGCGGCCGGTAGCGCGGAGTCCGTGACGGTTTGCGACAGCAATGAAATAGCTAACCTGCTGACGCAGCAGCAGATTGTGGTGAAAGTCTTCGTGACGTTTTATAAGACCGGCGAGGTCGCCCTGGCCAGCGGTAACCACGCTAACGTTCCGGCGCAGCCGCAGATTGGCGAACTGACTATTCAGCAGCAGGCCGACAGCAGTGCCGCTTTTGTCGCCAGCCCGCCGGTCACTCTCGATATGGCCGCGCTGAATGTCGATATCGGCAGCAGCGGCAGCTGTCAGGTCTCAACCGCGAATATTCACGTCAGCCTCGGCGCGGTAAATAAAGCGGAGTTTAAAGGCAAAAATACCGTCGGCGGCAGCGCCAGGAGCTTCTCCATTCCGGTCTTCTGCTCCACGCCGACCGATATCCGTATTGGTTTTTTTGGCGTGACGACGCAAAGCGGGGGAACGGATACCCTGGCGCTCAGCAAAGACAATGCCTCCGCGAGCGGGGTGGGCGTCAGGCTCACCTACGGCAATAACAGCGCCCCGGCGCCGGCAGCCGGAACCGGCGTCAAAATTAACGAGGCCAGCAACTTACCTGTGCTCAAGCGGATTACCGCCAGCAGCGCCGGCGCGGCGGAAAATATCAACTTCAACGCCCAGTACGTACAGACGGATGACGCGGTAACCGCCGGCACCGCCAATAGCATGGTGACGTTTGCGCTGGAGTATAACTGACCGTCGCTTTCGCGCTGTGGCTCACAAAAAAGAGATGTCATAACGATTTTTCGCACGGTGAGCGGATCGGTACGCTATCAATGATCGAGAGATTAAGCGGCTGGCCGGGAGTACTTTTGTGCGGGAAAATCGAAAATGAAAATCGCCTTTGGTGATCTTAAGCCTCTATTGCAGGCGCAGCGCGTTTTTGTCGGCGGGCAGAAGCTGGTCTGCGCCCACGCCTTTTACCGTGATGATCTGCCGATCGACGTACCGGAAAATTTAGCTACCGAGGCCTATACCACCTACTGGGGGCGCTGCGGCGAACGGCTGGCCTCACTGGGCGCTTTTAGCTATACGCGAACCCTGCTGCCGGCGCTCATCAGGGTAGGGCGCTACACCTCGATTGCCGATCGGCTCCAGGTGCTGGGCGACCGGCATCCGCTGGAGTGGGCCAGCGCCAGCCCGGTTTTTTATGCCCATCACTCCGGCGTTATGGCGACGCTGGCGGCCGACAGCGGCAGGCCCAACCAGTTTTACCCTTTTGAGAAAACACCCCGGCCAATCACCATCGGCAACGATGTGTGGATTGGTCAGAATGTCACCCTGGCGCAGGGCATCACGATTGGCGATGGGGCCGTTATTGCCGCCAACGCGCTGGTGGTCAAAGACGTCGCGCCGTACGCTATCGTCGGTGGTAATCCGGCGAAGGTCATCCGCATGCGCTTTAGCGAGGCGATTATCGCGCAGCTGCTGGCGCTACGCTGGTGGCGTTACTCTGCCCAGGATATTGCCGCTTGTCCGGTTAATCAGGTTGAACGCTTTTGCGAGCTGCTCGCCGGGCGCGCCGCCGAAGGGACGCTGTCCGCTTTTTCGCCGCCGGTATTGACGGCGACCATGATTAAAGATTTTATGGCGAATAAACAGAACCCGCTGCGCAGCGCGGTTTAATCAAAAGCGGTTCACATTAGGACAAGGATATAAAGATGAAGTTGAAGTCAGGTCTTGCTTTCATCATTGCCGCCATCGCCTTTGGCGCCCAGGCGCGCGACATGAACAGCATCCAACAAAGCGGCGAACTTAAAGTCGGTGTGCCGGGAGACTACGCGCCGCTGGCGTTTCACAATAAAGCCGGAGAACTGCTGGGCTACGATGTGGATATGGCGAAAGATCTCGGCAAGCGGCTTGGCCTGAAGGTGCGCTTCGTGCCGACCAGTTGGCCAACGCTCTCCGCCGATCTGCAGGCCGATAAGTTTGATATCGCCATGGGCGGGGTGACGGAAACCGCGGCGCGGGCGAAGGATTTCGCGTTAAGCCAGCCGGTGGTGCCGAACGGCAAGATTGCGCTGGCTAACTGCGCGTCGGCGCCAGCCCTCGGTAGCCTGGAAAAAATCGACCAGCCGAACGTGAAGGTGGTAGTGAATCCGGGGGGAACCAACCAAAGCTTTGTCGATGAACATATCAAGCATGCGCAAATTATCCGGGTGAAAAACAATATCGATAACCTTGAAGCGCTGCGGCAGAAAACGGCGGATATGATGGTGACCGACCTGATTGAAGGCGTCTATTACCAGAGCAATGAACCGGGCGTATTCTGCGTGGCTAACGAGACGCCGTTCCCGGGCACCGCCAGCTTTAAAGTCTACATGATGAATAAAGATAACCCGCAGCTGCTGGAGAAGGTAAACCAGTGGCTGGCCAGCCAGGATAAAAATGTGCTTAAGCAGAAGTGGCGCATTCATGACCAGGTAAAACCATAGTGCAATAAAGGTTTTCTATGCGGGTTTGGCGGAAGATAATCAGCGCATCGGGTTTTCCGCCAGCACATCGTGAAGCAGCCAGTCATAAAACACCGTCACTTCCGGACGCATGACCGCATGCTGCGGCGTCACGATGTAGTAGGACCAGGTGAGCGGCCAGCGGCGGGCGGGCTGTAGCTGGACGAGCTGCCCCGTGGCGAGGAGCTGTTTTACCAGCGCCCGGCGGACGAGGGCGACGCCGCGCCCGCTGAGGGCGGCAAGGATAACCGCCGACGTTAAGTCGATATGCAGTCCGCTATCGCGCGCCGTCGGGGCCTGAGCCGCGGTCAGCACATCCTCCCATGAGGGAAAGCTGGCGCCGGGATGCGGCGTATCATCATGAATTAGCTTTTGCGCCGCCAGCCAGTCGCCGCAGGCGATTTTTTCTGCCGGGACGATAAGCGGGCTGCACACCAGCACCGCCTCCTCATCCATCAGCCAGGTTTTATCGACCCCGGGCCAGTCGCCGCGGCCGCAGCGAATGCCTAAATCCGCTTCGCCGTGGGCCACATCCATCAGCTTTTCCGTAACGTTGAGGCGCAGGTCGATATTTTCATGGGCGGCGGAGAAGCGATTTAAGCGCTCCATCAGCCAGTTCATCATCAGCACCTGCGAGGCGGTGATCACCACCACCGAACGCGCCCGGCGGCCGCGAAGCTTATTCAGCCCGCTCTCCAGCTTATCCAGTCCCTGCGTAATATCCTGCAGCGCTTCCTGGGCCTCGCTCACCAGGGTCAGACGCGCTTTACCGGCACGGGTGCGGTGCAGCAGCGGATGGCCGACCCACTCTTCCAGCGCCCTGACCAGTTGCCCGACGGCGGCGGGGGTGACCCCCAGCTCGCGCGCCGCGCCGGTAAAGCTGCCGTGGCGGGCGGCGGCTTCAAAAGCGTGAAGCCATTTCAGTCGGTTAAGCGATCGCATGCTGGATATCCCTCAGTCAAATTTCGCCCCAGTATAGGCTATCAAGATAGATTTTCTTTGCTGCAGGACTATTTCTTCTCATTCGTCAGCGCGGTTGTGGACAGGCATGCTGAGGCCATACAAGCAAACGTGAAGAGGTGAATGATGAATACGACGTTTATGGGAAAAAAACTGCTCGTGGTTGGCGGAACCAGCGGTATGGGGCTGGCGACGGCCAAACGGGTGGTGGAGAATGGCGGCAGCGTGGTGCTGGTGGGCAATCGCCGGGAAAAGGCCGAACGGGCGCGCCAGGCGCTGGCGGCAGCGGGGAAGGTAGATGTTATCGTCGCTGACCTGACGAGCGAGGCCGGTATGCAGCAGGTAATGGCGAACATCAATGCAGAGCATCAGGATATCAGCCTGCTGGTCAACGCCGCCGGCGTCTTCTTCCCGAAGCCGTTTATCGAACATGAAATGGCCGATTACGATCGGTATATGCATCTCAACCGCGCGACGTTTTTTATCACCCGCGAGGTGGTGCGCAATATGCTGGCCAACGGCATCAAAGGCTCGATTGTGAATATCGGGTCGATGTGGGCGCAGCAGGCCATCGGCGCGACGCCGTCCTCGGCATACTCCATGGCGAAGGCGGGGCTGCATGCGCTGACGAAAAACCTGGCGATTGAGCTGGGCGGCAGCGGTATTCGCGTCAATGCGGTATCCCCGGCGGTGGTGCATACGCCAATCTATGAAGGCTTTATTCCTGAAGAGGATGTGAAGGCGGTGATGAATAGCTTTGACGGCTTCCATCCCATTGGCCGCGTCGGCACGCCTGATGATATCGCGCAGACCGTCGCTTTTCTCCTCAGCGAGAGCACCCGCTGGGTGACCGGCGCGGTTTGGGATATTGATGGCGGCGTGATGGCTGGTCGGAATGCCTGATTACGTTCATTATGTCAGTCAGGGTATTGGCATAACGAAAACGAATTCAGGATAAAAAGAGTCCATGAGCGCTGAGATAACGCTGCCCGTCGGGCAGCAAAACCAGAATATTATTCGCCTGGCGACGGCACAGGCGCTGGCGGGGGCAAACTCGGTGGTGTTTTACGCCACCGGCGCGATTGTTGGCAACGCCATCGCGCCCTCTCCGACGCTGGCAACGCTGCCTGTGACCATTTTTGTGCTGGGCATGGCCGCCTGCATACTGCCGTTTGGCGCACTGGCCAGAAGGCGCGGACGCAAAACGGTCTTTATGACCGGCACCGGGGCCGGCGTGTTGACGGGAGTACTGGCTGCGCTGGCGGTGGTGCTCGGTTCGTTCTGGCTATTCTGTATCGCGGCCTTTTTCGGCGGCGCCTATGCGGCGGTGGCGGTTTCTTTCCGCTTTGCCGCCACCGACGGCGTCAGCGGCGAGCGGCGCGCCCGGGCGCTCTCCCTGGTCATGGGGGGCGGCGTGGCGGCGGGGGTTATCGGCCCGATGCTGGTGACCGGCACCATGAATCTGTGGCCACCGCACACCTTCGCAATGACCTTTATCGCTCAGGGACTGGTGGCGGCGCTATCGGCGCTGGTCTTGCTGGGGGTAAAAACCGCCGCGCCGGTGGCGCAGACCCAATCTGGCGGGCGTCCACTGGGCGAAATCGTACGCCAGCCGGGGTTTTCCCGGACGGTCTTCAGCGGCGCAATCTCCTATATGGTGATGAACTTTCTGATGACCGCCGCGCCGCTTTCCATGCACATGCACGGTATCTCGCAGCAGGCGTCGAATCTGGGCATTCAGTGGCACGTGATCGCCATGTACGGCCCCGGATTTTTTACCGGCAAGTTGATTAATCGCTTCGGCGCCCGGCGTATTAACGCCGCAGGGTTGATTCTGCTGGTGCTGTCGGTGATGGTTGGCCTCGCCGGTATCGACGTTATGCACTACTGGCTGTCGCTCATCCTGCTCGGCATTGGCTGGAACTTCGGCTTTACCGGCGCGTCGGCGCAGATTATGGATTTTCACCGCCCGGAAGAGAAAACTCAGGTGCAATCGCTGAACGATTTTATTGTCTTCGGGGTCATGATGATTGGCTCGTTTTCCTCCGGCGCATTGATGAATCTCTTCGGCTGGAATGCCGTGCTGTGGGGTTCGCTGGCGCCGGTTGTGGTTGCGCTGGCGGCGGTACTGGTGGGGGGAAGGGCAGCCCAGAGGGTCTAACTTTTGCGTGATTTAACGCGCAAGCGCACGATATCGCGCATGGCGCGAATCAGGGGTTCTTTGCTGCGGCCGCGGCGGAAAATCAGCGAAAAAGGCGCTTGATAGCCATATTCCGTCGGCAGCAGTGCGCGCAGCTTATGCGATTGCACCCATGGCAAAGCGTAGTGTTCCGGCAGATAGCCGACGTATTTGCCGGACAGAATCAGCATCAGCTGCGCTTCCATACTTTCCGCGCTTGCGACGCTCCGCTTAAATCCCTTACGCCCTAAATCGCTGCTGCTCCAGTAGCTGCGGGTGACCATTCGCATCTCGGAAATCAGTGCTTCCGTCGGATGTTTAAGGGTAAATAGCGAGTGTTTGTCGCCGCAATAGAGCCAGTTTTGTTCGCGATAGAGCGGATGGGACACCACGCTATTAGCCTGCAACGAGAAGGTACCGATGGCAATATCCAGTTCATTGTTCAGTACGCCCTGCAAAAGCGCGTTCGGGCTTTTGACCTGTAAATTGATATGCACCCGCGGGAAACGTTCGCTAAATGTGGCGATGATGTCGCTCATCGGCAGCATCGGGTCGGTAATTGTTGAATCGATCACTCCAAAGTTAAAGATCCCGGTTTGTTCGCCGCGTAGCGTCGCCGTATTGCGCTCAAAATCCTCCATTGAATTCAGCAGGTCGATGCTTTGCTGGAGTACGGTTTCCCCTTTTTCGGTCAGAGAAAAACCGCCCCTGCCGCGACGGCAGAGGATGATCCCAAGTTTCTCTTCCAGTTCGCTCATATAGTTGCTGATAGCCGAAACTGTCAGGTTGAGCTCCTGCTGCGCATTGGCGTAGCCCTGGTATTTCGCTACGGTAATAAACACGTGTAACAGCCGCAGATTGGGAAATTTTCCAACTGACATAAAGGGGATACTCCGCTGTAAGCTCCGGTTTTGTTGTTATTTTTCTAAACTAATTTTTTGGCTTTGACTATTTTTTCTCTATTCCCCGTTCAGCAGTATGTCTTCATCGCCCAATAAGCCATGGAGACACCGCAATGACTACCGCAACAGAAAAAAACTATCCGCAGCCGCAGGACGGTGAAATCCCGCGCTTTAGCGGATTGCCGACTTTTTTCCGCCTCCCTTTCGCACCGCAGGCCGCTGAGCTGGATATCGGCATCGTAGGCGTGCCGTGGGACGGCGGAACAACAAACCGTGCGGGAACTCGCCACGGGCCACGCGAGCTACGCAATGCCTCAAGCCTGGTGCGTCGGATCCACCAGACTACCCGCCGTTCTCCCTATGATTACGCCCGCGTTGGTGACCTGGGGGATGTGCGTATCAATCCGGTTGATATGCAGGATAGCCTGGCGCGCATTGAGGCCTGGTATCGCGCCCTGGCTGAACAGCAGGTGATGCCTTTAACCGCTGGCGGCGACCATCTCACCACGTTGCCGATTTTACGCGCGCTCGGACGGGATAAACCGCTGGGAATGATCCATTTTGATGCCCACTCGGATACCAACGACAGTTATTTCGGCGGCGAGCGCTTTACCCACGGTACCCCGTTTCGTCGTGCGGTAGAAGAGGGGGTTCTCGATCCACGGCGTACGGTACAAATTGGTATTCGCGGCGCGCTGTTTTCCGCAGATGAACACTGCTGGGCGGAGGAAAACGGCATCACCATCATTCGCATGGAGCAGGTGGACGAGCTGGGTATTGACAAGGTGATGCAGCGGGCGCGCGCGATTGTCGGCGAGCAGCCTACCTATATCAGCTTCGATATCGATGTCCTGGATCCGGTCTATGCGCCAGGTACCGGAACGCCGGAAATTGGCGGTATGACCACGCTGCAGGCGCAGCGCTGCGTTCGTCAGCTTGCGGGATTGAATCTGATTGGTGCCGACGTAGTGGAAGTCTCGCCGCCCTTTGATCAGGGCAATCTCACCAGCCTGACCGGCGCGACCATGATGTTTGAACTCTTGTGCCAGCTTGCCGACGCCCATCATTGGCGCATTTCTCTATAAATAACGAGGGAGCCTTATGATGAAAAGAAATCTCTCATTGCGCTATCTCGCCACTACGCTGGTTCTGGCATCGGGACTTGTCCCGGCGGCCAATGCGGCGGACGCCACCCTGACGCTACAGCTGGCGGATACCAAATTCAGCAGCTTAATCCTCGGCGCGCTATATCACACCGGAGCGTACCCGGCAGGCGGATGCGATCCCCTATGCCAAAACCGGGGCCAATATTATGGTGCGCAGCTTATCAGACAATATCATCCACCACGCCGCCATCAACGCGTAGCGCCGCACCTGACGTCGCTGAAGCCTGTGTCGAGCAGACGTAAACCACCATATTGGCAACTTCTTCCACCGTGGCCGCGCGCTGAATCACCGAGCTTGGGCGGTTCGCCATCACGAACTCTTTTGCCAGCTGTTCCAGCGATTTCCCGGTTTTCGCGACTTCATCTTTCATCATCTCAGCAAAGCCATCAGAGATAGTTGGCCCCGGCAGCACGCTATTGACCGTGACGCCGCTTCCGGCGACAAACTTCGCCAGCCCGCGGGCCAGCGACAGCTGAGCGGTTTTAGTCACGCCGTAATGAATCATATCCGCCGGAATATTACGTGCCGATTCCGAAGAGATAAACACCACCCGACCCCAGCCTTGCTGCACCATAGCCGGTAGCAGGGCACGGGAAAGACGCACTCCGGACATCACGTTGGTTTGCCAGTAGTTTTCCCAGGTTGCATCATCGGTTTCATAGAAATCCTGCGGGCCGTAAATACCGGCGTTATTCACCAGAATGTCGACCCCGCTCACCGCCTGCACCAGCAAATTGACGCCTTCAGCGCTGCTTAAGTCGGCGATCGCCGGACGCGTTGTTGCGCCGGGAACCGCATTTTGCAAACGGGCGAGGGCCGCGCTCACGCTACGCTCGCTGCGACCATTAATTATCACTTCCGCGCCGCTGGCCGCCAGACCTTTGGCGATGGCGAAACCAATACCGCCGGTAGAGGCGGTGACCAGTGCGACTTTCCCCGATAAATCAATATTCATGCTGACAGCCTTATTTTTTGTCGGACAGACCATTAAGCGTAGCAGCGGATATGAGACTATTGACGTTTTCGGGCTTAATAACCGCTCTGTTTGTTCACCAGGTTTTTCAGCGGCAGCGCCTGCCGCAGCCGCTGGATGTTGTCCAGCAGCTGGCGGGCAATCACCTCCGTCTGCGCGATGGAGGCCATATGCGGAGTGATAACCACCTGCGGATGTTGCCATAGCGGGTCTTGCTGGGGCAGCGGCTCGACGGGGAAGACGTCAAGCAGCGCGCCGGAGAGCTTGCCGCTATCCAGCGCCTCGAGCACGTCCCGATTCACCATATGCTCGCCGCGGCCGCAGTTAATCAGCGCCGCGCCGTCGGGCAACTGCTGCAGTAAAGGATGGGCGAGGATGCCTCGCGTCTGCTCGGTTAACGGCAGGACGTTGATCAGCGCATCCAGTTGGCCAAGGAATTCGCCGGCCTGCGCCTCCCCGTGGTAGCAGCGCACGTCGGTAAGGGCTTTTTCGCTACGCGCCCAGCCGGAAACCCGATACCCCAGCCCGGCCAGCTGCGAGGCGATATAGCCGCCAATTTCGCCGAGGCCCATGACGCCAACGTGATAATCGGCTGCCGCTCGCTGTGGATACATTTTCCAGACGCGCTCGCGCTGGTGGGCCAGCGCCCGGTCAAAGCGCCGCTGAAACCACAGCACGCCCCACAGCGCGTATTCAAACATACCGTGACGAAAATCTTCATCCACCACCCGACAGAGCGGAACATCGCTGGCGAAAACGCTGGCGGGCAAATGGTCGACGCCGGCGGACGCGGCCTGGATCAGCTTCAGCTGAGGCGAGCGCGCCAGCAGCTGCGGGTCGGGAAACCAGCAGCAGGCGTATTGCGCCTCGCGGGCGGCGGGGTCCTCTGGCAGAACCGCTTTCACTTGCGGAAACAGCGCGAGCGCGGCGCAAATTTCCTCGCTGTACTGAGGATCGTTACAATCCACGACGATGGTTAACTGAGTCATAGGCATTAGCTTTTATAAGAAGTATCAAGACGATCGAGGCGGCGTAGCCACGCCTGCCACACCAGCTGGCGTTCATGTTCAACCCCCATCAGCTGCTCGCAGGCGTGTCGGCTCAGCGGCTCAGGTATCGTATGAATGGGGCTGAGCGGTGCCAGCTGCGCGGCGGCCATCTGGATCTCGCAGGCGCGGTTCAGGTAGTACATGATATAAAACGCATCGGCGACGGTGCGCCCGACCGACAGCAGGCCGTGGCTTTGCAGGATCATGGCGATGTTCTCGCCGAGCGAGCGTTGGATCCGCACCCGTTCATCGAGATCGAACGCCACGCCTTCATAAGGATGGTAGCCGACGCGTTGATAAAATTCGGTGCTGATTTGGTTAAGCTGCAGCAGCCCGTCTGCGCAGGCGGCAACCGCCATCCCCGGCAGCGTATGGGTGTGGATCACGCAGTGGGCGTCTTCGCGGGCCATATGGACCGCGCTATGAATCGTAAAGCCCGCCGAGTTCGCCGGGGCGCTGCCTTCGACGACCTTACCCTGCATATCGACCACGATTAAATTGCTGGCGGTGACTTCGTCAAACATCATGCCGAAGGGGTTAATCAAAAACCGCGGCTCGCCGTCGCCGGGCAGGCGTACGGAAAAGTGGGTATACAGCGTGTCTTCCCAGCCGAAGAGCGCCGCCAGACGATAGGCGGCGGCCAGCTGCTGGCGTAGTTCCCGTTCAGTTGCCATTTATTGCACTCCCATAAATTCACGAATGCGGGTCAGCGACGGATCGGCGACATCGTTACGAATGCGCTGCGGCGGCATATCGCTCTGCACGACGCCGTTTTCCATCATCACCACCCGGTCAGAAATTGATAAGGCGAAGTCCATCTCGTGGGTCACGATAATCATCGTCATGCCTTCGCGGGCGAGGGACTGAATGACCTTCAGCACTTCGCCAACCAGTTCAGGGTCCAGCGCCGACGTGGGTTCATCAAACAGCATGATGTCCGGTTTCAGCGCCAGGGCGCGGGCAATGGCTACGCGCTGCTGCTGGCCGCCGGAGAGCTGGTACGGGTACTTTTCGGCGTGCGCCAGCAGACCGACGCGATCCAGCAGCCACAGCGCCTGCTCCCTGGCGGCGGCGCGGTCAAGCAGCTTGTGATAGAGCGGGGCGAGCATCACGTTATCCAGCACCGTGCGGTGGGGAAACAGGTTGAAGCCCTGGAACACCATGCCGATGCGGCGTACGCCCGCGCGCATTTGCTGTTTATCGACAACGGATGCGCCTTTCAGATAATCCTCGCCGTAAAGAATGATCTCGCCGCCGTCGATGCTCTCAAGGGCGTTAATCGTGCGGATCAGGGTGGTCTTGCCGGAGCCGGACGGGCCGATGATGCTGATCACCTCGCCGTTTTCCACTTTCAGGTCGATGCCTTTCAGCACGTGGTGCTGGCCCCAGGATTTTTCGATGGCATGGAGATCCAGCGCCGGCGGGTTGCCGCTGGCGGCCTGCGCTTTTTGCATCTGTACCGGCGGCTTCAGGTTCTGGCGCAGGGTTGCGCATTCACTCTCATTGAGCGTTTGCGGACGCTTACGTTGAATATCCAGCAGGTTTTCCAGCCCCCTGAACAGCCAGGTAAACACCGTCACCACCATGACGTAATAAACGGCGACCGCCAGCAGCGTCTCCATGACGAGGAAATTCTGCGCATACAGGCGCTGGCCGGTCAGCAGCAGTTCCGGCAGCGAAATCACCGACAGAATCGAGCTGAGTTTGATGATGGTGATGTATTCGTTAATCAGGGTGGGCAGGGAAATACGAAACGCCTGCGGGATAATAATTAAGCGCTGAACGCCGATAAAACTAAAGCTTAAGGCATGGCCGGCTTCGCTTTGCCCTTTGGCGACCGAAAGCAGTCCGCCGCGATGGATTTCCGCCATATAGGCCGCTTCGGTCACCGTCATCGATACCAGCCCGGCAATAAACGGAATGCCGAGCAGCGGTTGGGTGGCCGGAAACAGCTGCGGCAGGTTATAGACAAAGACCAGCAGGACCATCAGCGGCACGCTGCGGAAAAACCAAATATAGAGTTCGACGGGAACCTTCAGCCAGCGCGGGCCGGAGAGCTTAGCGCAGGCTAAAAGAAAACCTAATATCAGACCAATAAACCAGGACAATGAACTGACGACAACTACGGTGACACACGCCTGCCAGAATGCCCCAACGCTAAATAATGAGAAAAAGTATCCCCAATCGAACTCCATACCGACTCCCGTTTCATTATTGTATTAGTTGATACTTTCTAAGTTGTATTTCTTGATGATGGCGTCGTATTTGCCGTTGGCTTTAAGGGTGGCTAACGTTGATTTAATGGCCTCGGCCAACTCGGTATTGCCTTTGGCGACGTAAATTCCCAGCGGCAGCGGATAGACCAGGCGGTTTGAGCTAATGGCCAGGCGACCGCGGCTTTTTTCGACGATAATTTGCGCCGCCGGGGCGATTTCTAACTGGGCGTTGATATTTTTCGACAGCAGGGCCTGGGAGGCTTCCGGCGCGGTCGGGAATTCCTGAATACTAATGGCCGGTTTGCCGTTTTTCAGACAGTACTCGTCGGAGTGCGTTTTCAGGCTCGAAACCCAGGCGGTACCCGCCTGCAGTCCCACCTTCACGCCGCACAGTTCGTCTTCCGTTTTCGGCTGAATAGTGCTGTTTTTTAGCGCAATGATTGACGCGCCGGACAGGGCATAAGGGATAGCGTCCGCCTGCTTCTGGCGCTCGGGCGTCACGTACATACCGGAGATCACCGCATCGTATTTTTTACCGATGCCTAAGATCAGACTGGTGAACTTCGTGTCGATAAGCTGCGGTTTGGCCTTCAGATGCTCGGCGATCAGCGCCGCGAACTCCGGGTCGATACCGACAATGTTGTTATTGCTGTCGTAGGACTCAAAGGGCGGATAGGTCACCTCCATCCCCACTTTAAATACGCCCTCGGTCAGCAGCTCTGCGGCCTGAGCCAGCGGTGAAAAACAAGCGGTGACGGCGATGGATAAAGCCACACGGCGCGAGAGTTTTTTTAGCGTTTTGTTCATCATTTATCCTCACGGGTTATTTACGGTTTTTTGCTGTGCTTGTTTTTTCAGATGACCAAAGGTGTTAGTGCCGCGGGCGCGTTCAGGGAGCTGGAGCTCGCCTCGGGTGACTTTCTCGCGCAGGTAGCGATAGGTCTGTAACGCCTGGCTCCACATATGCTCACCAATGCTCAGTTCTTGATACTCGCTGGCTTCGCCTGCCTCAAGGAAGCCCGGCAGCGGGCGGATCAGCGTGTGGTAGTCGCAGGCGAAGAACAGCGGGAAGGAGTAGCGCTCCTGCGGCACCTTGCGTACGCGGTGTGCAGTTGCAACAAATGTGCCAGCGCTCAGGACTTCGAGCATGTCGCCGATATTAATCACGAAAGCCTCTTCTCCGGTCGCGTTCTTCAGCGGCGGGGCGTCGATCCAGTCGCTATCTTCGTTCAGCACTTCAAGACCCGGCTGGTCGGCGAGCAGCAGAGTGAAGCACTCATAGTCGGTATGTGCACCAATACCGGGAACGTCTTCGGCGCTGGCGTCAAAGGGGTAGTGGATCAGGCGCAGCTTCGACGGCGGGCAGGTGACCATCGACCTGAAATAGCCTTCCGGCAGGCCAAGGGCGAGAGCGAAGGCATCAAACAGGCGATGTCCAAGGGCGAAGACCGCCTCATAGTAGGCCAGCACCCGGGATTTAAACGCCGGCACGTCCGGCCACTCGTTGGCGCCAATCAGCGGCGTTTTCGCCATGACGTACGGGTGGTCGTCAGTGGCCTGAAAGCCGATATCGAACGCTTCTTTGTGATCCGGCTTGCCGGAGCCGTAAATCTCTTCGCCTTCCGGAACGTAGCCTTTATGGCTTTTCGACTGTCCGATGTAGTACGCCATCTTGCGCTCCATCGGCAGGGCGAAAATCTCTTTGGCCGCCGCGCGGACCCCGGCAATCAGTTCAGGCGCGATGCCGTGGCCGGTAATGTAGAAAAAGCCGACTTCGCGGGCCGCCTGGCCGATAGCGTCGGCCACCGCCTGGCGTCGGGCGAGATCGTCGCAGGTCAGGTCGCTGATATTGATGGTCGGTAATTCAGTAAAAGAACTTTTTGCAGCGGTCATTTCTCCAGTTCCTTATTCAGTTAGCGAGGTGAATTCAACAAAATGCCGCTGTTCACGCTGGGCCATCCAGGCATTCAGCGACCACAGGTCGGCGACCGGAACGTTAGTAAACGGCAGGTGATGCAGGTAGCCATCGGGGCCAAACTCCGGCGTAAGGGTGGTTTGCTGGTAGCCGCGCCGGCGCTGCGATTGCCAGATCTGTTCCCAGAAGCGCTGTTGAAACTGCAGGGCTGACTGATATTCCGGCGCGGCGGGGTGCGGCACCTGCGGTCCCTGGTCGTAGCCGACGCGGGCCTGAATATGGTGAACCCGTTCGATAAAAGCGCTGAAGTCATCGCAGGGGTCATCCAGCAGGCGCTCGCTTACCACGATCCAGTGGCTGATATCGGCGGTAAAGCGCAGCTGCGGCAGCTGTTGAACGATCTCCAGCGTCAGCCACGGGCTATACAGCGACGTGGCGCGATGGGTTTCAAAGCTGCAGAACAGCTCATATTCGGCGGCGAGCTCATGCGCCCTGCCGAGAAAATCCACCTGCTGCGCCAGCGGCCAGCGGTCGTTACCGGCCAGCAGGTTTACGAAGCGCGGATTAAGCGCTTTTGCCGCCGCAAAACGTTCTTTTAAGCGCTCCAGGTGCTGCGCGGGCGTTTCGCTCTGAGCCGGAATGACGCCGCCGCCGCTGAAGGCAATGGCGATATACTCCAGCGCGGACGCGTCGATGCGTTGGGCCAGCGTCCGCTGCTCTTCCACCGTCAGCGGAACCCGCGCTTCAATGCCGCAGCAGCCGACGCTTTTGAGTTCGTTGACCGTTTGCTGCCACGGGGTGGTGACGCCCCACAGCGTACGAAAGACGTTAAGCTGCATGGTTTTTCCTCTATGGGTATTTCACGCCGGGGAGAACGCAGAGCATTTCATACAGCAGGTTGGCGGCCAGCTGGGATGTGTTGCCGCTGACGTCGTAGGGAGGCGAGACCTCGACCAGGTCGCAGCCTATCAGGTTCAGGCCGCGGCAGCCGCGCACGATTTCCAGCGCCTGAATCGATGTCAGGCCGCCGACTTCCGGAGTGCCGGTGCCGGGTGCCCAGATGGGGTCGAGGCTATCGATATCAAAGCTGAGATAAACCGGGCCATCTCCCATCTGCTGGCGAACCTCGGCCATCAGCGGGGCCAGGGATTTGTGCCAGCACTGCTCCGCCTGGACCAGACGAAAGCCGCGATCGACGCCCCACTGGAAGTCGCCGGCGGCGTAGCCCTGCGCGCGTTGGCCTATCTGAACGACGCGTTTGAGGTCCAGCAGCCCCTCTTCGACGGCGCGGCGGAAGGTGGTGCCGTGGGCGATCTTTTCGCCGAACATTTCATCGTTGGTATCGGTGTGGGCATCGATGTGAATCAGCCCAACCGGACCGTGCTTTTTGGTTAGCGCGCGCAGTATGGGCAGGGTAATGGTGTGATCGCCCCCGAGAGTCAGGGGGATAAGCGGAAAACTATTCAAACCGGTGTAGTAATCTTCGATAATTTGCACCGATTTGAGCAGATTGTAGGTGTTAATCGGTACGTCGCCGATATCCGCTACCGACAGAGAATCAAAAGGCGCGGCGCCGGTGGCCATATTGTACGGACGAATCATCACCGATTCGGTACGAATGTAGCGCGGCCCGTAGCGCGTTCCGGAACGTTGTGAGGTCCCGATATCCAGCGGGATGCCGACAAATGCTGCATCAAGTCCCTGTAAGTTATCAATAAATGGCAGGCGCATCATTGTGGCGCGGCCGCCAAAACGCGGCATTTCGTTGCCACCCTGCGGTTGATGAAAGACGTTATCCATTTCAGCTCCTGAATCTGACCAACAAAACTCAACAACTGGGATAGTGCGAAAGATGCGCTGGACTTTAAATCGTCTGCCGCAAATACTTAGTTCATTTATTAGTGAACTAAAACGCCATGCTTAACGACGCGACGCTTAACATTCGACAGCTCCAGGTTTTTGAGGCGGTGGCCCGTCTTGAGAGCTATGGCCGGGCCCAGCAGGAGCTGGGGATTTCCGTTTCCGCAATCAGCAATGCGATGTCGCAGCTGGAAGGCCAGCTTGGCTTTAGCCTGTGCCAGCGCGGGCGCGGCGGCTTTGCGCTGACCGAAAAAGGGCAGCATTTTTTACAGCAGGCGATCCGCGTGCTGAGTGAACTGAACGAGCTGGAGCGCCAGTCGGCGCTGCTGAAAGGCGAGCATAGCGGTACGATTTGTATCTCAACGCTTGATTCCATCGAAACGGAAACCGCGCTGTCGCTGCCGGTGGTGCTGCGCAGCTTTAGCGATAAGTTTCCCAATGTGCATATCAAGCTGATTATCCGTACCCCGGCGGAACAGCTAAACGGCGTACTGAATAACCATATCGATCTCGCTATCGGCAGCTACAACTCGCGGGTGCATAACATCATTAGCGAACCGCTCTACCGCGAGCAGCACTGGCTCTACTGCAGCGACCTGCATCCTATGTTCTTTAGCCGACAGCTCGATAAAGAGCTGATCAGCCAGTGTCCGCTGGTGACGCGCAGCTACTGGAATACCAGCGATCTGCGGCGGCGCGGCTTCAGCAAGGGCAGCGCGACCGTTGAAACCGTCGATGCGCAGCTGCTGTTGATCCTGTCCGGGAAATATATCGGCTACCTTCCCGAGCACTACGCCTGGCCTTGGATTAAGGAGAATCGCCTGCGCGTGCTGCTGCCCAATGAGTTTGGCTTTCAATCTCCCTTCTCAGCGATATGCAAACGCGGGCGCAGCAATGAACCTTACCTGAAGGAGTTTCGCAATCTTCTGAAGAAGAATACGGTGGCCAGACCGAAGTGGAGTGAGTGATCTTTTGGTCTGGATTTAGAAAAAACTTATGCCTGATTTGATTTGGCAAACGCCCGTTGAATATCAGGCATATAAACTGCGGTTTGCTATTAAAAATATGGATTTGAGTAAAATCTCAGATAAAAATATCGCTAGGTACCAGGATAATTCCCATCTATTAATTGGTTAAAAAATAGCCTTTTTGTGTGTTTTTTCTGAATTAATGGCAAATCTAACGCCTGGCGTTGTTTGTTAAAATTTTTTCTGCTGGAATCGATAAATATATTTTTTGAACTTTTTTTTCTAATGGATGGGAAAATGATAAGAAATAGATTATTAGCATTGGTGTGCATTTCTGTCGGTTTATTACAGGGGTGCGCTAATGTTAAAAAACCACAGAGCGCGCTAATAAAAAAAGATGTGATGCAAAATGAACAGCCGGCTCAGATTCCTGCCTTACAGCAGTGTATCCAGGATGTTGATGCTTTAGTTAAGCTCGATAAAAAGTTTCAGCAGGATTCAAACGAGCTGTATGGTTTAATCAACGACGCTAAGTTTTATGCTTCTGTTTCAAGCCAAACGTCGGCCAGCGTAAAGTCAACGATTACTCCACTTTTTGAATACAAGATAAATGATAAGTGTAATAGTATTTCGCAGAAATTAATTAAAGAGTTCGAAAGCCGGGCAAGAAAAGCCGAACTTAAGAATGGGCTGGCCAGATGATGTACCATAAGGGGGAATTGAATATATATAATCTTCGCGGTCTTGCGATTTTATTGTCTCTCTTTACCCTTATTATGATGTCTCCCGCTCGTGCTGAGAGAGGAGATTTCCTTGATAATATATCGAAACTCGAAATCAACAATCCGCCGGCCTCAGATGCCGCCAGCGGGGAGTCGGCGTCGGCTAATCAACATAACGATAGCCGTGATGAAAAAGCACCGCAAAAGCAGGACGTCGTCAGAAAGAGAGTGAATCAGACGAAAACTGAAAGTACGCTTAGCGCTTTGCGGAAAAAGAATGCGGAGCTGAGCGCTGCGGCCAAAGCGGCGGAGAAAAAGCTCGATGAAACGACGCGCCAGCTGTCGGCGCAGATTGCCGCGCTGAAAGCGCAGCGTGGGCAGCAAGAGAGCGGCGCTCCTGCCGCCGCTAGCGCGCTGATGAAGAAAAACGCCGAGCTGACCGCCGCCGCCGACGCGGCGCAAAAAAAGCTGGATGACACGACCCGCGACCTGTCGGCGCAAATTAGCGCATTGAAGGCTCAGTATGCGCAGCGCGAAAGCGGGCAGAAAACCGCGCTTGATGCGCTAACGAAAAAGAACGCCGAGCTGGCCGCTGCTGCTGCTGCCGCGCAGAAAAAGCTCGATGACACGACCCGCACGATGTCGGTGCAAATCGCCGCGCTGCAAACCCAGAAGGAGCAGGGGGAGAGCCTGCAAAAAACCACCATTGATACGCTGATGGGAAAGAATCTGGAACTTCGCGCAGCAGCAACCGCGGCGCAGAAAAAGCTGGATGAGACCACCCGCACGCTATCGGCGCAGATTGCCGCGCTGAAAACTGAGAACACGCAGGGCGAAAGCCAGCAAAAAACCGCTCTTGACGCGCTGTCGAAAAAGAACGCTGAGCTCATCGCGGCGGCTGAAACGGCGCAGAAAAAATATGATGCTTCAGTCGCTGCGTTGAATGATAAAAATAAAGAATTACAGTCTACGCTCGATAGCCTGGCCATCAAGCAAAGCGATGTAAACCTGGCGGATAAAAGCAACAAAAATGCCTATGCGCTGGGTGTTTTCTACCTGACTCAGGCGCTATCCGATGTGAATAAAATGGCCGACAATGATGTCAAACTGACACCTTCAGCGTTGGTTTCCGGGTTTAACGATGCCTATAATAAAAAACTTAGAATGCAGGAAAACGAAATTGAAAGCATCGTCAACATGCTTAACGAAAAACTATCGTCTAAGTACGTTGATATGGAAAAAAGAATCATGGCTAAAATCAAAAACAAAAAATATGAGGTTTTGCCTAATGGCGTCTATTTTGTGATTGATAAAAAGGGGAAAGCTCCGTATAAGCAGAATGAGACTTTATCCTTGAATATTCTGGAGAAAAAGTTGGATGGTACGCCGATACTTAATACGATGAATTCAACGATGGTGTACGATAAACAAACCGATCCGCTGCTGGCTAAGGTATTATCATCCGGTTTTAAAGGCGGAACGGTGACGCTGTATGGTCAGGCCGGCTCATTATATAGCACCACGCCGGCTGACGTGAATCCTGATACTTTAATCTCCATCACCTTCGAGTTAATGCCCTAAACGATAAATAGCGAGTTCCGGCCGGATTTACGCATCCGCAAAGTCATTGCCCGTATACGAAATGTTTGCAGTCACGCGCCTGGGACGGATATTGCTTCTGTAACAATCGCCTGGCGGGCAGATTATTACCCAGCGCGCATTTAACCGGTCGCTTCCAACTGCAGTAAATCCATCAGATATATGAGGTTTGAGTCAAAGGCGTTAGGGTAGGCACCGAAGCTCTGTTTGGTTTGTTGTTTGGTCAGAAGTCGGTAGTAGCGGAACTGCCAGAGCTTACTACCGCTGGACTTGATTAATAGGGTAATTCCGTCACCATCATACTGCTGCTAATCATCATATTTAGGTTTGGCGGCTTTGGTTTCCGTATCAGTTAACGGCTTGGTTTTCTTGCCATGGGGAGTCTCCATGCGTTTAGGCCCAACGAAAACAATAGAGCTTTGCGTTGGGCCTACCAATGGGATTAAAAGGTTCAGATTTAATTAGTTGGCATCAGACTTCGCGGGACAAATTCAAGGCACAAAAAAGCCCGCAGGGCTTGCGCCGTGCGGGCTCTTAGGACTTCATCGGATGACTCTGGTAATCACCAATGGAGAATTTTGGTGGGCTGGCGGAGTCTGAATTGGTCTTTTAATTCATTGTTTTATTTAGCTTTATTAGCGGTTCGGCTTTTCTAAGGGGCCTATTAAGGGGCCTAAAAATAAAACCATCCCTGAGAGCATTGTGATAAAGCCATTGGTGGTAGCGGTAGGGCAGGATTCTTATGATTAACAGTACATATAAGTAATGCTTGTTATGGCTGTTTTATTAGGCCTGTAGCTTTTCTGGCTCTCAGTAGATCAAGTTGAGTAATGAACGGCGATTTCTCCTGAGTGCTGAAGCTAACACAATCTGTTCGTTCCAGTTCATATTTCTCAACTATAAAGTTTAACGCGTCAGCCAGCGGTATCGCTGCATCAATATGGTGCTGGATAACGTTCTCATCACTGAAAGGCGTGTCGTCCAGCGTCAGGCCATAGTGTTGCTCCAGCAGGTGTGTAAGTAGCGTTTGCCAGACAAGCACAGGTGGCAGGCATGGCTTCGCCACCCGCTGATTTGCAGGAAGAGTTTTCATATAGTTTCTCGTTGGAAAATGAAATTAACGTTGAGTGGGATAAATCGCTATATAAACGTAGCCGTGCGAACCGAGGGTATCCGCTTCACAGGTCAGTTCGTTGTGGTACAGCGTTACACAATGTGCATGGCGGGGGTTAAGCTCACCAGAAAGCAGCATCAGCTCCATCTGTTCAATAAAGTGCGGAAATGCGGTATTCAGTTGGTTGCACTCTTCCTCATTGAAAGCACCAGTTATCCCGGCACGGTCAGCTAAATAATGTAGCCAGTTGCCTTCCTGTACCAGCCTTGCGCTAAAGCGAGGTATTGCCTCGCACAGAAGCCCCCATTCAGGGTTATCGTGTTTTTCCATAAAGATTCCTGTTCAGTGCAGATAAATATGTGGGGTTGAAGCTACAGCCAGCCCATCTCAGCAAAAGACAACGTATCGCCATCACCGATAATGAAATGATCCAGTACCCGTACTTCTACCAGATTCAGGGCATTTACGATCCGGTCAGTTATAGTGCGGTCTGCTTTGCTGGCATCTGTAACGCCTGACGGATGGTTATGGGCGAGGATCACCGCAGCCGCGTTGTGGCGCAGTGCCGATTTAACAACCTCGCGAGGATGTACTTCGGTATTGTTAATCGTGCCGAGGAACAGCGTTTCATGCACCAGCAGACGGTTCTGGTTATCGAGATACAGCGCCATAAATATTTCCCGTTCCTGTCGGGCAAGACGTAGTTGCAGCCAATTTCTAGTGAAGCCGGTGGCAATAAACTGCTCGCCAGGTTGACGCTGGTATTTCTCCAGCAGACGCATTGCGCGGCGTATAATACGCTGTTCATTTATCGGGAAGGCAGAGGTTAAATTAAACTCAGACATGACTACTCCTTTGAAAACAAAACACCACGACAAATGAAGTGGGATAAGCAAAGGGATTTACGATGCAAGTTGCAGCATATTTTCAGCCATTACCCATAACGCCCGATTGAGCTTCAAATCTCCATCGATACCGCTAATGGCGCGGGTTCTGGCGCGTTTACCCTGTGCAGAGCGACCGGATAAGCCACCTTTAATCAGGTTTTCCTGAATACGCTGATAGGTTGTCCAGAGATCCCCGGATTCATCCTGCCAGCGTCGGGGAGCCAGTAGCTGTGTTTCGGTAACAGGTTGATGATCTTCACCAAAACGGTACGTCAGCGCCGCTTTAGCCAGTGCCTGTTGTGCTGGTGGCGGTAACATTAGCGACTGCATGGCATCGCGCTTTTCTTCAACCTTATCGAAAATGCCAAGCACCTCATAAGCCCCTTCAATTACCCTTTCAACAACGTTGCCTTTATGCGGTACGCGAACTTCGCCAAAAGACTCACCGCAAACTAACCCGTTGCAACAAATAGCTCTGAACAAGCCCGGCAGCATCTGATAGCTACTGGAACCATCATGGCTGTTCAGCAGAATAATTTCCGGCACCTGTTTACCCGTAATTTGCCCCTCGCGGCGCAAGCGCAGCATGTGTTTCGTATGTTCACGTTTTGATACGTCACGAACGTGAGTCTGACAGGCAAAAAAAGGCCGGAAGCCTTCCCGCTGAAGATTATCAAGCAAAGTAATAGTGGGGATGTAGGTATAACGGTCACTGCGGGATTCGTGTTTATCTTCACTGAAAACGCTGGGAACATGGCGCATCAGTTCTTCATGGGTTAATGGGCGGTCACGACGGATCTGGTTTACCCGACCAAAGCGGCTGGCTAATCTCATGGATAATTCCTTATCAGGGGATATAAATAAAAAGACCATGCACCATTTTGGCGCATGGTCTTTCGTTTAGTTACGAAAATAAAATGGCTGTTTTTAGATTCAGATGAAACAACTGAAATAGTTTTAACTATTCACGGTGATAATATTTGGCTATTTTAAAGTGTGTGTTAAATGCTGGTCTGTAATAGTCAGTGTCAATCTGATAAAATAACTTCAGAGTTGGTATTATATGTAATAACACAATAAGTTCTCGATTTCAGATAAAACCTTCTTCTATTGCAGTTTGTTTTTTTAAAGCATTCATCATGTCGGAATGGTTTTATAATAATATAGTATAACCAAAAATAAGGTTAATAATACAGAGGGTTAGATTTAATGAAAAGGATAAATGTTATAGGCGAACATAGCGTACTTATCACTGAGAGATTAACTCAGGAAAACATCATGAATGAAAAGATAACTAACGATTATCTGGTAAAAGATAAACATGCTGAATGGACTGAAAATAAACGATACAAACAGAGGATAAAGGACACGCTTAATAAAGCACTTAAAGAGCACCCAAGAACACTGGTGTTAAAAATAGAACTTTGTATTCCAGATGCTATCTATAACCCAGATTCAACGCTGATGACCAGATTTATTGCATCCCTTGATGCGCAGATAGCAGCAGATATACAAAAACGCAGTAATAATGGGGTACGTGTTCATCCATGTACTTTACGTTTTGTATGGGTAAGGGAGTTCCATCAGGATGGGCGCAAACACTACCACGTGGCTTTATTTATTAATAAAGATACTTATGCTTTTCCTGGGACGTACTATCCTGATAAAAAAGGTAAGTATACGCATAATTTATCTCTGATGATTATGGACGCCTGGATAAGAACACTGAGACTCGATAAGGATGTCGATTATCAGAAACATTACTGGCTCATCAACTTTGCAGATAACTTTTACTTCCACCTCAATAAGAATCAGCTAAGTTTTATTTCAAGCTATCCATTAGTTCTCGATAGATTGCGTTATCTCGCTAAAAATATCACAAAAGACTATTCGGATGGGCAGCGTAGTTTTGGTTGTAGTCAATACTGATAGGATTATATAAAATTCGAGACGTCAGTAGGCTGGAAATTATAATATGAAACTAATTAAGTCCGAAGAAATCTAATTGAAGGTTATGCCCTTCTCAAAGTAAAAAAATAAAAGTAAGTTGCTCCTGTCGCTTTTTATGTCGATTAATTGAACAGGAGATTAATATGTATAATACCTCTGTAAATAGTGAATATCCACTACAACATTTCCCCAGACAACTCAACAACGCTGTGCAAGCCATTTACGACAGAACGCAGGCACCAGTCGAGTTGATCATGGGAACATGTCTGAGTGCTATGTCACTGGCATCTCAGGCTCTGGTGGCGTTTCAGTATCAGGATGAACGAAGAAGTCCTGTCTCCCTGTATAACGTGATTATCGCAGAATCAGGAGAACGAAAAACGGCGGTTTTCAACCAGGTCATGAAGCCCATACTGAAGTTTGAAAAGCAGTCTTTGAAAGCGTATTCCGACAAGGTCAAGGAGTATGAGGCCAACTTGTTGGGCTGGCAGGCAATCAATAAATCAATACTTAATCTTATCAGAAGGAAGGAAGAACAAGGGAAAGACAATACCTGTGAGCAAGAAAGGCTTCGGGAGCATTACCTGGAGAAACCAGTGCCACCTAAATTACCTAAGCTGATTTACAACGATGCAACCCATGAGGCCATACTCAAAGGTCTATCAGAAAACATTGGGTCTGCTGGACTGGTATCTGATGAAGGTGGTGGAGTATTAAACGGAAGAGCGATGAGTAATTCCCCGTTATTTAATCAATTGTGGGATGGTGTTCCTTTTGACGTTGAACGCAAGGACCATCGCTTGATTATCGATGACAGCCGCTTTGTTATTCTTGTTTTAACACAGTTAAATGAATTGAATGGTTTTCTCAAAAAAAGAGGTGAGCGTGCCATTGGCAATGGATTTTTTGCTCGATGCTTGTGGTCAGTCACAACAACCACTCAAGGACAGCGTCAGCAATCTTCCGGGATAAAGTGTGATAACCTAAATCTAGATAAATTCCATCAACGAATTAGCGAACTATTAGAATTAACTATCAGCAATGCATCACCGAGGACACTTTGTTTTTCACCCGAGGCAGAGAAAAAATTTTCTATCTTTCAGAATGAAATTGAAAATCTAATAGTCGTAGACAGAAATAAACATTCAGCCTTAGCAGGAATACTTTCTAAAATTCCAGAGAATGCGGTCAGAATGGCAACGCTGATTCATTTCTTTTATGAGTTTGAAGGTGATGAAATAGGTCAGGGTACGCTTGAACATATCATTCAGGCTATTAAGTATTATTATAATCAGGTCGTTAAAGTACTCACGGTACGAATGGATAAAGGAGAAGAAGATGCAAGGAATCTCTATCAATGGTTATTGAATGGACCGATAAATCAAAGAGGCATGTGTACCCGAGTCGCTAAAACACATGTCAGACGCTATGCTCCATATCAGCTTAGAGATGGTGTGCGTTTTAATAAGGCTTTAAAGATTCTAGAGGAGTATGGGAATATTACTATTTGCAAGGAGAGGAATGTAAATGGGAGTGTTCATCAGATCATAGAGATAAATCGGAGTTGATTTTTTCAGGGAGTTGGAAGCTGCTATTTACTGCTATTAATAGCAGTAAATAGCAGGGAGGATTGGAATTTGGGAATTAAAGCAGAGACTGTAATTTAAATTGTGTATCTGCCTGTTTTTGATATGTTCAGTTCAACAACGAAACAGGTAAATTATGAACGAAAAGAAACTCAAGGCACTGGCGGCTGTGACCAGCCCCCCAGTATTAGATACAACCGTCAGCAGGCCGAGCAAACCGAAAAATGCATCGATACTGGCTGATATTGTATAGCAAAACTGCTACTGGCTTTGGCATAATGCTCATATTCGATAGATAACATATAGAGAAAGACTATCACTATGGATTACAGGCAACAGCTAGACCATGAGCTTACAAAACTCATCTCCTACCATGAAAAGGAATACGCTAATTACGTTAGCGATGATGATAACTTGGGGACTGATCTTGATAACGACTTTGAGACACAAGAGCAAAACGAAGAACCTCATTATTCAGTATGGTCATCCGAACATTTCATAGAAAAAATTAAGCCAATGGCTATGGTTTTGCACGATTACGATATCGTAGGTAAATGCGAAATCCTGTTGGCTATCATAACTAAAATACAACAGGCCGAAGAAAAGGCAATGAAAGAGAGAGATAATTATATAGATTCTCTCTATCAGTTTGATCACAAAACGTACTTGGAAAATAAGCTATTTTTTTCTGCATCCGATATTGGATGTTACTTCGGTTACATATCTGCACAAGAAGTAAATAAAAAACTGATCGAGGCCGGATTACAGGTACGTACAAACGAAGGTCTTATACCCACTACTCAGGGGCAACCTTACCACTTAAAAACGGTGTACACTCCTGCTGGTTCAAAAACTTGCCGCTGGGATAAAGCTATCGTACATGTGCTGGCGATGCATCTTGGAACAGAGCCAGGATTGGGTATCTACAATCCGTTTCTCATTATGTTGATATTCATTTTTAGCCCTAGCTTCCATTTTCATGAAGAAATAATTGGATTACACATTGAAAATGGCTATGATGAAATAATTAGAGGAGTATAATTTTGTTTTTGAGAGAATCAATATTTTTAATTTTTGATAGCTGTATGAAATACTTTCATCGAAATTTATGGAGTTATACATGGACATACGAAAAATATTTGAAGCTATAAGCTTGGAGTTATCAGCTAAATTCCAAAAGACAATTCAAATAAAACATAATGGCGGTAAAGGTGATAATAGAGAAGATGCCTTTGTAGGTTTTCTCAAAGAATATCTTCCCGGAAAGTATGGTATAGGACGAGGTGAAGTTATTTCACCTGAAAATGAAATAAGTGGAGAGTTAGATATTGTGATTTTTGACAAGGATCACTGCCCATTATTTTTAAAATCTGACTCCCATTCTATATATCCCAGGGAAAGTGTCTTTGGGGCAATTAGCATGAAATCTCATCTTGATAGCGAAGAGTTAAGAGATGCATATAAAAACATTGCAAGTTTGAAAAAAATGGTTCCCACAAAAGGCTTTTCTAATTCGCCATCACCAGGCATGAGAGTAGGTTTGCACCCAGTAGTTCCTGTAACTGCAATATTTGCCTATGCATCGAACAGAAGTCTCGAAGCTATTGCTAAACAAGTCAAGGAGTTAGATAGGGAGTTAGATGATATTAATCTGAGACCGGATTTCGTTGTAGTTCTCGGTTTAGGGATTGTAGGGCCTAATAGCCGGATTAGAAAAGATTTCAATCAGTATGATTTACCACAAGAATATAATGATCTTTCGTACTCGAGATCAACAGGTAGGCATACCCTTCTGCGTTTTTATATGCAATATCTTGATGAGTTAAATACAATAACTCAACCTAACCTTAATCTTCGTTCATATTTTGATATGCCTTCAAGGGTCGGTGAATACAAAGTTAGAAAACATGACAAATTAATAA
Organism: Klebsiella grimontii; assembly: GCF_900200035.1. GTDB lineage: Bacteria > Pseudomonadota > Gammaproteobacteria > Enterobacterales > Enterobacteriaceae > Klebsiella > Klebsiella grimontii. The sequence continues at coordinate 38,064 of NZ_FZTC01000012.1, read as the reverse complement.
TGAAACATGAAGATAAGGAGATGGAGGTAGTTAAACGCCTAACATTGTCAGCCATCGATAGAATTGTTAAAGATTCAAAAATGGTTACATTAGAACAACATTATAAAAATTATTTTGGCGCAATTCCATTGGGTTCGGAAAAAATAGATGATCTATCAAGGGTTATATATGAATACAATCCAAAGAACAAACCACCACTTAAAATAATTTGGGATGATGATAACAGTCCTACTGGTGATGTAAATACATTTCAAGCATTTTATATTGAGATTGATAGTAATCAATATGCTATTGATTCAGAAAGTATTAATAATGATGACTTTGAAGATAACCCCGACTTCACAGTTGATGAATTAATGTCTAATTGATGTACGATAAACGTAATCCTTTGAGATATTTTAGCTCTATTCCTCGTTTCAATGTAGTGGTTTCATCCGAAGTTAATGTTTGGCAAAGGTAGTCAGACTCGAGGGTATAGCGAGCAGCAGAATTATGAACATTCTTGAGAGTGTTCATTTTTTTGTTACTCCAAGCCCTGCCAAATTTTAACTAGGCATCAGCAGATTGATGAAGTAATATCTGTAGTAATAGCTTTTTTTGAACTAATTAATTGATCTCTATGAAGATCCTCTATCATCCTTTCCTGACAGAGAATTGCGAGAATTCCATCGGCAATATTTTTCAGTGCACTATATTTTCCTATAGGCAATCCGCCCTTATATAGTTAATCAGTTCTGCTTTTATCAACAACTCCTTTTCACGTTATTCCGCTAAATCATGTTTTAAAAGTGAATATTGCTACTAATGTGACTCTACTACGATCCAGTCCTGTTAACTTCCGCTCCTGGCACTGAGCTGCCTGTCAGATTAGGTTTAGATCTGTGCCATAGCTGTGTTAGGTAAAATCTGAGCTAATACAATTTACAGGTGTATATTTGAGTTCTAATATGCACCATTAACATCATGGTCGCTCCGCCGCCTTTAACCAATCTGCTACACCTTCTACACCTAGAGCAAGAAGTATGTCTTGTACTGCCACTACGCGTTCTAACATTATTCCTTGATCTGATTCTTCGCGTTCTTCTGCTTCAGCGAAAAGTCGGGTCATCAACTGAGTAAGGCTGTTATGGTGATCATACAGATATTGTCTGCTATGACGGGAAAAGGTTAGATATTTTTCCGTGGCTGACAAGGCTAGTTCTGGATCGTGTAGTGAAATTGCATTAAGCCATTCATGAAACCTATAGAACTGATATTGTTTGCTCTCATCAGTGTTACTATTATTTTTAAAAACAGAAAAACAGAGATCTACTATTTCTAATGGTACATAGATTACTCCTTCGCTATCATCAAATATATGATCTAATTGCTTCGCTACCTCGATGGCGTGTGGACTATTTGTTTTTAAACCTGCTTCAATTCCTTTTAGGCACTGCTCATTATGTTGACGAATATTTTCTCTATTTGTCCAAACATGAGCCGCACCCAACCAGGCTTCTTTTTTGTCTAAAGTATTCAGGTCTTTTATGAATTTATCAAAATTAGTATGTCCTGTCATTGCTGATAAAGCCGAAATACGACCCCATGTTTCAACATCCTTATCATCTCCATCATTGTATATACTAACCAATAATGGTTGAACAATTTCAAAATGAGCATGGTAAGAATAATAAAGACATCTCTCAGCGACACTCCAAAGACCACTAAAATCTTTTATCGCTAAGTGGAACAAATTCCAGCCAAGATCAAAAGACTTGCTTTGCATAAATGGTAAATGCTGCAAAACTAAAGCACGAATAGCAGGATGCTCATCGCCAGCAAACCGTTTTAACGTAGGAACTAGCAATTTTGGTAGTTTTTTTCCTTGCTCTAAAAAATTATTTGCCAGAATCATCAAGGCTTCGGTGATGTCCCCTTTCACCATATTAATTCCAAGTGCAATCAAATCAACAGAATCTCCCTCAATTGGGTCGACCTCATTAAGTCCTGCAAAGCCAATAGTCAGGAAGATTAGTCGTTCTGCCTCTTGTATGTCTTGTATGACATTGGCGCAGGCTTCTAGCGCTTTAGCTGCAAAGGCATTGCATCGCCAATGTCTTTGATGTCTTTCCAATTCATCCAGAATCTTGCTTGCAAGAAGTGATGCATTAGGTTCTTCAAGAGGCTCCCATGTTTTATTGGGATTTAAATTTCCATAGCGATATGCCAGATAATTCGCAACTCCACTCATTATGTTATCGCGGAATTTTATTGAAATATCAATCCAGTAGCTGGATAAAAAGTTAAGGAAGCGTAAGGGCTGGCGTGACGATGCCTCCCGCAATTCCCCGCCCACTTCTTCTTCTCCTCCAATAAGAAAGTCATCCCATTCTCGTTGAGTATGTCCAGCATAATGAGATAGCAGTTTCAGTATCGCCTTGTTGCTGACACCTATAAAAACATCATATGAGAAGGGGGCTCTAACCCAACCACCTTGTGAATGGATATGAGGCTCACGTGTGAACGTCCCAGTTATTTTTTCATATTCATCCAATCTTTTCTGTAATTCACTGGAACGTAGATAGCAAGGTATCGATACAATAAATTCAGCTTGCGCCCTTAATTTCCATAATCTAGGCTTACCGGAAACATATTCATTTCTAATGGTTAATATATTATCCATGATTGAATCTTGAACCCGGGTAGGTAGGGAATTAAATGCCGACTGTATTAACTTACCTAGTTCAAAAGAAAGCTTGAACTCTAGCATATCGTGATCGCATAACATACGACCTATTAAATCAATATTAGCGTCAGGTGCAATCGTACAGGCAATAATACCGAAGTAGAGTAATGCACCTTCGTGGTTAAAACAAAGACGTTCACGGTTTTTTCTCCACCAGTCTGAATTTTTTATTGCGTGATGAATAATACCTGCCTCAACAGCATTAAATAATGCCTCTGTACTGTCTGTATGGTACATATCTCGCTGGCTATGAGTAGTTTCGTAAGAGGTTTTGTTTAGAAACCCATTTCTATAACTTAATCGTGATTTATCGTAACGGGATGTGCGTACTTGGCTCCAGTGCTCAATAGATCCTAAGGCTAAGTCCAGTAAAGCACCGGATTGTTCCATGCGCTGATTTAGAAACTTTTCATTTCCATTCCCAAATTTATGAGGCTGGCAACGTAGTTTGCCATTGAATCTAAATTCTAATACATCCTCATCTTCGATATCGCCCGCAATATAGCTCCAGAGAAAATCATCATCCACAGCTCCTGCTATTACACTGTTTGCAACGACCCAACCAAGAGAATTATGTTCAGAACGTGGCATTTTAAGTAATTTTTCTAATAATGGAATGATAATAGCCATATTCTCAGGATTAATGTCTGACAGTCGCATCGACAGTTGATCCGCAATTCCATTTTCACCAAGCCAATCAAAGTCTAGTACTTCTATCCAAAATGAGACTACGCCACTAGTGTCAATATTGTTCCATTGATTAATACGGTAGGCATGCCTCCTCATCCCCTCGGCATCTTTGATCATTTTTAAATGGGGAATAAGGAAGTCAAGCCAGAAATGATGCCATTCGATAGAACGCCCAGCAGTGTAAATCACCTGGAAAACATCATACTGTTTCTCACGCAAATCGCGAATAAATGGCCAGTCTTCATTCTGGGGTTTTTGTTCTGCAAAAGACTCGGCTATTAGACGTTTAATGTGAAATGCGGTGTTCCCTGTTAATACAGCCCTGAGTTGTTTTCTGAACTCACGGCGTTCTCCCAGCGCTAGTTGAGCGATAAAACTACGTATGCTCGGACGTACAAATGGAACTGGTGATAAATCGCTTATGAAATCATTCAATGTAATGCCATTACGCATAGCCTTACTTATGACAAGTACGTCCAATAAAGTTTGATGACCAAACGTTAGTTTCCCATCTTGAGTTTCCTGTAATACATTAAGGCTACATAGCTTCCTCTGTATATCTTGAGAGGCAGAGAAACGTTGATGTGGCACTACCAGGCTTCGTATGCGCAACATTTCAGAGGCAATCGCCTCAATCGCTTGTATAGCAACATCCCCTAGTTCATCATTAGCAAGCACAATCGTATCAAGATAGCGTTGAGCCAATTCCTGGCTGGTCACGACATTGAAACTGCCGCCTCGTTGGGCCAGTTCGACAAACAGCGCTAACTCTCGGGGATTGCGTATCAACTCGCGTGTAACAGCGTCTATAGTATTAGTTGTAATTCCATGTACATCAAGTAAAGGTGCAATCTCTGTATCCCAATTCAATGGTCGGCACTTTAATTCACAATCCCAATGCCGTTCGGCAATTTGTTTGTCGTAATGTCTGTCGAAGTCGCGGCAAGCGGTAACTATAGTAATATTAGGGATCAAGAGCAGACGGTCGATCTGTGCAAGAAAGTACTGCAAAACCCGATGTTCACGAGCTATAGACAGTACATCTAAAGAATCAATGAGTACTATTACATGAGTGTCTTCAGCCAGTCTTGCTGCTTTTTCTACCCATTGTTGTGCTAAACCCTGAGCTTGGCGCTCCTCTGATGTTGCCAGACTGGCGAATTCGCGTGACTGAATAAATAAAGGGACAATATCTGAACGGCTTATTGCGCGCTTTTCCAATGCTTCTTGTAATGCAAGCATCACACAGGTTTTCCCTGAACCGGGGAGGCCTGTAAGTAGGATTGAACGTGTTTTGGCATCAATCGCAGCTAATAATTCATCCAGAATAGGGTTAGCGAGCCGCTGTCCTGCAATATCTCGTCGCCAGGACCTACCTATAGCAGAAGTACTGGAAAAAGAACGAAGTACTTCTGTAAGATTCATGGGGGGAACTAGCATAGACCCAGCTTGCTGGATAAGGGCATGGAGATCTTTTTTCGTTAAACGATGTTGCGCAGCAGTAGATACACTCGGACCTTCCATACGCGCACCCAACCTATCTAGGCTTACCCAGAGTGCATTGAAAGCAGTGTCTGGGTTACTCACTACACGTCGTAACTGTCCCCGCAGTTCCTGCTCCATCTGATCTAATTCATCAGTAACCACAAAATTTGTTCGACGCAAGAATTCAAATGTTGAAAGCCTTGAGGTAATTTTCGCAAGTTGGCTCGACAAAGTTTCATCCAATTGCTGTTGTGCTTTTCCTAGGCTTAGTCGGTAACTCTTTTCGTCTGGTTGAGAAGAGCTGTGTTCTTTGAGTTTTGCAAGGTCGCCAAAGTTATTTCGGGAAATGAAACGAACATTAGCTGTAGGAGTGTTCGCTAGCAGATGAAAGGCCTTATCCAGCTCATCGCCAAGATCAGCTATCGTCCAGGCCTTAAAATCGGTTTGATTTTTTTTGCATTGACAGACGATCACGCTTCCATCCGCTTTTCCTACGACGACATCATCAACGGAGTAGCTTATCGAATCGACTTCCAGCCATAGAAAGTCTGGATCTGATAAAACCTTCAAGGCCCAATCAAACGCCACTAAGGTTTGATATCCATCACCGCGATTGGAACGTATGCCTGCAATACTCATAAATTATTCCCTTTCGGAGGACACAACATCATCCTGATGCGTAAGCATCACCAAATGTTTTGGGTATGATATTCCCCCTACGGTTATTGTGCCAGAGTGTAAAGTTCGATCTTTGCTGAGAAGGGGCTTCACTACTTAGAAAGGTCTCTAGGGTTATCTCAACTTGAGTGCTTACATGTGTTGTAAAGCAACCTGATCTAAGTATATATAATGATTAATTTGCGGTCTCTACTAGCATTTTTTATTATGAAGTGATGAGGGATTATATGTTTTATTAAATAATAATTAATAGACATCGCTACCTGCCAATGGAGGCAGGTAGCGCACAAGAACGTTCTTAATTTCTCATAACTGATAAATATTTACTGGATTAAATATCCCAAGTAAAACTCGAACTACCTTTATTAGTTTCAATCACAACCTCTTGAGGCCTGCATCTTCCATAATCGCTATCAGTCGTAACCGTAAAGTAGTAAACATCGCTATAATTAAGATCCCAACTGGTTCTTGGAACTTCGTTGTCCTCCGTAATCTGTTTGGCTTTTCTACCATTAACAATACGGTTAAGAGTGTTCTGATCTTGAACTCTTGTGGTATAAGTGATTTTCTTTTCATTAATCAAGCAATGGCCTCTGTTAACGGTAATTTTTTGAATTTTAAGATCGTCAACATTGCTAATTAATTGGTACTTCCAGAAATATACTCTTACTGAACTGTAGTCGCGATACTTCTGAGACACAGATAATTTGAATAAATCTTTGGAGGAGACATTGGTGCTGGCGGTATCAGCGGAATTTTTGACAGCAATAATACCTTTTTCAGTTAGTCCATTCCTTGCTTTAATAGTGTCCGGTTTGCAGTAATTTTTCGCGATGTTATTCCCTTTACTATCGATTTGTGCAAAGGAAGCTGAGATTTTAGAGTTTTCATCAGTGTTATAATCAACAATGATCTTCCCATCGATCTCTTCATCTGTTCCGGTTAGTGTAAAATATGGATATTTCATACCCGGCTCTGTTAATTCTTGCTTAACACCACCTGATGAAACATCGAGTTTAATGACCGAACCGCCTTCATCAGGATCGTCTCCGGGAGCCAAAAATGCGATGTAAACCGTATCGCTGACATGACTAACCATCATCTGATCACCATCATCGAGCGTACATTTTAAATCATACGTTTCATTTGCGAATGAAGAGGTAGCGAATAAAAATCCGGAGAGGAATATAATAGTACTACTTAATTTTTTCATTTTTATCTCCTTTGGGAAAACTCAATTTACGGGGGGCTAATATAATTGTTCTGCAACTGCCAAGGTTCCAAGTAACCAGCCGATTGCCTGTGGCCCAACTGTCCAGAATATTTTTGCTTTAAATATTCCAATAGCACCCTCACGAGTATATATAGCATCAGGCATCAACCACTGCCGAATAAAAGCACCTATTAACATTCCAATTCCAGGGCCAATCGTCAGCCAGAACAAAATTTTTACACCATGCCAAAAACCATAAATCTTTCCTGTTGCTGAAAATAGATTAAAAATTACAATGATCAGTGATAGTACGAATGCGACAATAAAATATTTCATTGCTATATGTTGCATACTTTCATGCCTCTTTTTAATAACTCAAATGTGTCTAATCGAGAGATTCAATTCATTCTTCACGTATACATTGCTGTAAGGAATTTCTCATATTTTGCTGAAAGCCGGAGGGGGGCGCTGTTTGTTGATCGCCAATCGCCTTTAGTAACTTTGGCGGATAAATATCACTCATTTTCTCCCAGGCACAAGCACATACAGAACCGTTACGGGTTGCAATTTTACACCCGGTCATAAATTGTCTTTTCTCTGGCGAATCGCAACCAGTAAGCATCACTGTGATAAGAGCAATAGAGGCAATAAGCCCCTTCCTTGAGTAAATACTTTCTATAAAATTAATGTTCATTTGTAATCCCTTAAAAATTGAATTTTTCCGAATTCTGTTTATGTCATAGCAAACAGCTCATACGCCTACCGATTGATTTTTTCTAACCCTCCCATAAAAATGTTCACAACCTCTTCTATGGCGTTACCACTTGCCTTTGTTTTCCATTTACTCCCTCTCTCTTCGCTGACCAGTCAACACTACAAAAATCCTGAATGGGTTAGCGGTATCCCGTAGGAATAACCTGATTAAAGGCAGGTTTTTGTGATCTTTTCAGGAAGACGAAGATGTGTAAAATTGTTAATACCGATCGAAAATCAAAAATTGATCGTTTATATCAATAGATAAATCCGATCGAAATCAATTTAATAATCAGTATTAACTATTAAAAAGCTTGAACCGATCGACGGCACAGATCAATCAGTGAAGGAGCTTCATAAGAAATGTGAACGTGAAAGATGTATTACTGAGGGAGGAAAAGATAATAAATATTAGTATAATCAGTCGAATGTATGCTCACACTCCCGACATACATACCTGTCAAACAGCACCCCATCCATAGCCGAACCGGTAACAGCTCCGGCAGTTGCTCCAGCGACAAACCTTCCCAATAGAGCACCAATAACCGTTCCTGTAGCTGTTCCCACTACAGGCACAACCGAGCCAATAGCTGCCCCTACTCCTGCGCCACTGAGAGCACCAGCCACGCCTCCGGCAATACCTCCCGTCTTCCTGCCTATATGTCGTTCACTTACACGATCAGAACCGCATTCTGGGCATGTCGTAGTCATTTTCGTTATTCCTGATTAGAGAGTTGAATTGATATTTATCTATTGATTAATTTGACTTTTATCAACGCCCCCTGGGGGAATGCCCCCAGGAGGCTTGGGTTTTAATGTACAGTATTGCAGCGTGACGATAACCAGTGATTCAAATCAGACTCGCGCCAACCAACAGCTTTTTGACCGAGTTGAATCGGTCTGGGGAATGTTGGGTCGTAACGGGGCGATTTAGGATTCATCCAGTCGTAAATGGTGGAGCGCCCGATACCGATTCTCTTTAGAACACCGGGTAAACGTATGATCGTAATTGGTTGTGTGGACATTATAAATTCTCGCATTGGCTAAGGGGTCGTCAGAAGGTACAACAGTATGATTTTTCCGACAATCCATGTGCCTGGAGTACTTTTTTACGGAAGGCACTTCACATTCACTTTTTTGGTAAAGATATGAAAAATAATGAATTTAATTTTTTGGTTGAAGAATTAGATAGAGCGTTTGAGGAGCGCGTAAAGGATGTAGCAACTTCTGGGTATATCTCAGCATCAACCCTGGAAGAGTATCGTGAAGATGCAGAAGAGCTTATTAGGTATTTTATTAATGGAGTATATGTAAGTAATAATGGGAGGCTAACAAACTCCGAAGGTGATTATATAAATGAAAATAATGAAAATATAAATTATGAGGGTATGCGAATAAATAGCAATGGAGAACTTATAGATGATAATGGAAATGTTATAGAATATAAGGGAAGTCAGCAATATAAACGAAGAAGTTTAAAAAAGATGGTCGCCAATTACTCTCAGTTCACAATGCAAGATTATATTCATTATTGGATTGAAAAATTCAATTTCGTTGATTTATTAAAAAGGCAGTATGACATCAATAAAATAGATATTGATGTGTATTTGAGATTATCTTTAATATGTCATAGATGGGGGATGTATAAAAGTAATCTTGACCAGAACGATGAGCAATATGAAGGACGCAAATATTTGTTTGATGCTTTAAATTATATAAGCCTATGGATAGGCGGATGTAAGGTTCTAAATATTAATAGAATGTTCGAGAATAATAAAAGAAGTCTAATTGAGGCTGCTCAGTTGGGAGGGAAAGGTCGAGCTGAGAATTATATCCCGCTAAAGCTAAAAATAGTTGAACTTCTTAAAGAAAAAGTCCCTAAAGGTGGCTGGAAAAGTAAAGCATCGGCTATAAATGCTCTCGAGAATGATATTAATAAGTTTATGGAAAATGAACAGCAAGAATTGGAATCGTATAGACCTGGAAAAAAACTCAAATATTATGCTGCCTGGGATAAAATGCAGAGAAGGATTTCTGACTGGTCAAGAAATGATGAAATGATCAAAGCTGCTTTTAATGAGGTCATAATGAAATAACGCTGTGAATTGACAATTAGAATGATAACCATTAATCCGGTAGCCAAGCGGTGGGGGTTACCCAATAAGGCGTAACCCCTTTTTTCCACCATCAATAATGCTCCCACTATCTGCTGCTTTAATAAAATCGGCCCACCATTGCATCATTGGGCGACGTTGCTCAAGATAATCACTGCGGTTATAGGCGCGTCGTACCTCGTTTTTATCGACATGCGCAAGCGCGGCTTCAATGACATCAGGCGGAAATCCTTGTTCATTAAGGGCGGTACTGGCAATTGAGCGCAATCCATGTGAGACAAGCACACCGCTAAATCCAGCACGTTTGAGCGCAGCATTTACCGTTTGGCTGTTCATAGGCTGTTTCGGTTTTATACGGCTGGGGAAGATAAATTCCCTGTTGCCGCTAAGTGGCTTCATCATTTCCAGGATGGCAAGAGCTTCATCGGACAACGGAATGGTATGATCCCGGTTCATCTTCATTCTGGCTGCTGGAATTTTCCATTCGTTAGCATCAAAGTCTATTTCATCCCAACGAGCTTCAGCGGCTTCGGCAGGGCGGGTAATAGTGAGAAGCTGCCACATAAACAGGCACCGGGTTGACAGATTAATGCTGGCGGTGCGCATAGTCTGCATCAGTTGCGGTAACTGCTCGGGACGAATGCTTGGCATGTTCTTCTTCTGGGGCTTCTCGAAGGCTTTGCCAATATTGACGCTGGGAACAGCATCAATCAGACCTGTGTTCTGCGCGTAAATCATGACTTCATTGATGCGCTGGCAAAGGCGACGGACCGTTTCTAACGCGCCTCTGGCCTGTACCGGTTGTACCGCCTGAACCAATGTATGGGCTTTAATATCTGTAACGCTCACGTCACCAATCGCAGGAAAGACATCTCTCTCAAGAGAACGCCAGATATCCTCTGCGTAGTCTTGGGTCACACTAGCTTTCTTCACATTCCACCAACGTTCAGCTACGAGCTGGAAAGTATTTGTTTTAGCTTCTAGTGAACTGCGCAGTTGTTCTTGCTGATGTTCCTGAGGATCGATTTGTTTCGCTAGAAGAGAACGAGACTCTGCCTGATAGTTTCTGGCATCGGCAAGGGTAACTGCCGGGTAGGGGCCAATGCTCTTCTTCGCACGTTTCTTGGTGACAGGACGAATGTAGCGAAACTGCCAGATTTTACTGCCGCTGGATTTGATGAGTAACTCAAGGCCATCACCATCATAGAGAATGTAGTCCGCTTCCCTGGGTTTAGCGGATTCAATTTCTTTAACGGATAGGGGTTTAGTTTGTCTTGCCATTGCCGGTTTTCCATAGTTTTAGGCACCTCAAAAACAATAAAGCTTTATGAGGTGCCTAACAAGGTGCCTAAAAGGTTCAGATTAAATTAGTTTTCTTGAGATTTTGCGGGACGAATTGAAGATACAAAAAAGCCCGCAGGGCTTGCGCCGTGCGGGCTCTCAGGACTTCATCGGATGACTCTGGTAATCACCGATGGAGAATTTTGGTGGAGCTGGCGGGAGTTGAACCCGCGTCCGAAATTCCTACATCCTCGGTACTACATGCTTAGTCAGTCTTTACATTCGCCTGGCACCTGCGGACAGACACGCCACTACCAGACTAGCCTGATTAGTTTTAACGCTTCAACCCCAGGCAGGGCCTCCACGCGATCTCTTTTGGGTTTGACCTCTCTTTGATCCCCGTCTTAAGAGCGGAAGCTAGGGAGAGAGGGCTCAGAGCAGGTTATTAAGCTGCTAAAGCGTAGTTTTCGTCGTTTGCGACTATTTTTTTGCGGCTTTTTACGAGGCCAACCGCCCCTCGGCATGCACCTTGGGTTTCGCAAATCCCGTCGAATCCAGAATCAGCCCCAATGTGTACGTTGAGTATAACAGATTTATGAATGCGCTTACCAGCCCTCGTTTCGAGGATTATGGCGTCAGGTTGGGTGAAAAATCAGCATCAACAATGATATAGCGTCAGGGTCAGCAAAACTGACCCTGATGGAAAGGGGAATTAACGACCCGCGTGCTTCATAATTCGGGCTTTATCTACCGCCCACTCGCGGTCTTTGATATCGGTACGCTTGTCGTGCTGCTTTTTACCTTTCGCTACGCCGATTTTGACTTTGCACCAGGCGTTCTTCCAGTACAGCGAAAGAGCGACCACAGTGTAACCTTCGCGGTTGATACGCCCGTACAGGGTATCCAGTTCACGCTGGTTGAGCAGGAGCTTGCGGGTACGCGTCGGGTCGCAGACGTAGTGAGTGGAAGCAACGGCCATTGGCGTAAAGTTGGCGCCAAACAGATAGGCTTCGCCATCTTTCAAAATGACATAGCTATCACCTATGTTGGCTTTACCTGCGCGGAGAGATTTTACTTCCCATCCCTGCAGGGCAAGACCAGCCTCGTATTCATCTTCGATAAAGTATTCATGACGGGCGCGTTTATTCAGCGCTATGGTGGCTGATCCAGGTTTGTGGGCTTTTTTCTTAGTCATAATATCCTGAAGTCATCGTCTTAAAACAGTCGTACCTCAATCTTCCCGCGAGGCGTAATGGGCTATCTTAGCACGAGTTGCGGTACAGCGTTTTTTTTAGCAGCAGATAAATGATATTATTTGCACCGTGTTTATATGTGGAACCTGCTATGCCTCAGATTAGCCGTACCGCCCTGGTGCCGTTCAGTGCGGAACAGATGTATCAACTGGTAAATGATGTGAAGTCCTACCCTGATTTTCTGCCGGGCTGTACCGGTAGCCGGGTTTTGGAGCTCGGGCCGACGCAGATGACCGCGGCGGTTGACGTATCCAAAGCGGGTATCAGCAAGACCTTCACAACGCGAAATACGCTGACCAGTAACCAAAGTATTCTCATGAGTCTGGTCGATGGTCCGTTTAAGAAGCTGATTGGCGGTTGGAAATTTATCCCCCTAAGCCCGGAAGCGTGCAAAATTGAGTTTCATCTCGATTTTGAATTCACCAATAAGCTGATTGAAATGGCGTTTGGTCGCATTTTCAAAGAGCTGGCCATGAATATGGTGCAGGCGTTCACGACGCGGGCAAAAGAGGTCTACAGTGCTGGCTAACATCGTCGTTGAAGTAGCCTACGCGCTGCCGGAAAAGCAGTATCTGCAAAGCGTTAAGCTGGAAGAGGGCGCGACGGTCGAGCAGGCGATCGTGGCCAGCGGTCTTCTGGCGCTGCGTGATGATATCGATCTGGCGAAGAACAAGGTGGGTATTTATAGCCGCCCGGCGAAGCTTCAGGATCGGGTCCACGATGGCGATCGGGTAGAGATCTATCGGCCGCTGATTGCAGACCCGAAAGAGCTGCGTCGCCAGCGGGCTGAGAAGAGCGCGGGAAAGTAACCGTTTCGCGCAAAGCTCAGAGATAAAAAAAGCGCTCATTGAGCGCTTTTTGCATATTGATAGCCTTACTCCGCCGTCAGGGCAGGTTTGTTATCAATGTTGGTCAGCACACCGCTGCTGTTGAAGGTCAGGGTAAGCGTCTGTTGGGTAACTTTTTCATGCCCAGGCTGCTGACGGAAAACGTAGAACCAGGTATTGGTGCCAAACGGATCCGACATCATCGGGGTACCAAGAGCATAGGCAACCTGTTGTTGCGTCATGCCGACACGAATTTTTGCTACGTCGGTTGGTGCCAGATAGTTACCCTGGTTGATGTCAGGACGGTAAACCACTCGTTCCAGAGTGGAACAGCCTGCGGTCAACATAAGAAGAACCGCTGCGGCAGCAGTCAGCATTTTACAGCGCATAGTGATTTGATTCCTTTTTGGGCCCGAGCAGTACGTGGCTCATCTGTAATATGCCGATGATAATAGACCTTTGCCCGGTTGGGAACCTTCGGCTGCAGGTCTATCGGCAATTTGCTGTTCACTATGACTCTGTGAAAATCAAAAAGTTTAGGCGGCAAGCAACTCTTTCGCGTTTGCCAGGGTATTACGAGTGACTTCACTACCGCCCAGCAGGCGGGCCAGTTCCTGCAAACGAGCGCGTTTATCCAGAGGGTGCATGTGCGTCTCGGTCATTTCACCGTCCGTTTCCTTGCAGACGAAGAAATGGTGATGTCCACAACCGGCAACCTGCGGTAAGTGGGTGACGCACATCACCTGGGTTGATTCGCCTAATTGACGCAGCAGTTTACCGACGACCGCCGCCGTAGGGCCGCTGATGCCGACATCCACTTCATCGAAAATCAACGCCGGAGTTTCCATCTTACGCGCGGTGATGACCTGAATCGCCAGCGCAATACGTGACAGCTCGCCTCCGGAGGCAACTTTAGCAATCGGCTGCAGCGGCTGACCCGGGTTAGTGGTGACGCGGAATTCGATATGGTCCGCGCCTTCAGCCGTAAGGTGGCGTTCATCAAACGCGACATCAATGCCGAACACACCGTGCGGCATCGAGAGTGAGTGCATACTCTCCGTAATTAGCCGAGTCAATTCATCGGCGCTATTTTGGCGCAGGGTATGCAGCTGCTTTGCCGTATCCAGCGCCAGCTGATGATGCTCAACGACCAGTTGGCTAAGAGATTCCAGAGAACCGGCGCTATCATCCAGCATACGCTGCTCTTCCAGTAGTGATTGGTAAAGGTCAGGAAGCTCTTCGGGCGTGATTTGGTGCTTCCGCGCCAGGGCGATCTGTCGGGAGATACGCTGCTCCAGCTCAAACAGGCGGTTCGGATCGAGATCGAGGCGATCGTGATAATGGCGCAGTTCGTCCGTTGCTTCGCTAAGCTGGATAGACGCCTCTTCAAGCATATCGAGTACCCCGGAGAGGTTACTGTCCATACCTGCCAGCTCGCTGACCAGCTGCTTCGCGGCGTACAGTTGACTCTGCAGGTTGGATTCTTCGCCGTCCGCCAGTACCGTCAGCGCATGCTGGCAGGTCGTCAGCAGCTGACCGCTGTTAGCCAGACGTTTGTACTCTTCGTCAATTTGTTCGAATTCACCCGACTGCGGGTTGAACTCGTTTAGCTCTTTTAATTGATATTGCAGCAGGTCCGCACGGGCTGCGCGCTCCTGGCTTTGCTGCTGATGCTGCGCCAGATCGCGACAGCTTTTATGCCACTGACGATAGCGCTCTGCCATTATCTGAGTAAGCGCATACTCACCGGTATAGCCATCAAGCAGCGTCTTCTGGTGTTCGGGTTTAGTCAGCAGCTGGTGGGCATGCTGGCCGTGGATCTGGATAAGCAGTTGACCCAGATCGCGAAGCTGGGATAAAGGGACAGCCGTGCCGTTAATAAAACCGCGAGAGCGGCCGTCTGCGCTGATGACGCGGCGAAGTAAACACTCACGCCCGTTTTCCAGCTGGTTCTGTTCCAGCCAGCGCTGAGCGGCAGGTGTGTCTTTCAGGGAGAAGCGGGCGCATAGATCAGCCCGGTTGGCGCCTCTGCGCACCATATCGGCTTCCGCCCGACCACCGAGGCACAGCCCCAGCGCGTCGATAGCGATCGATTTACCGGCGCCGGTCTCGCCGGTAATGGCGGTCATACCGCTGTGAAAATCGATTTCAAGCTCACGAACAATAGCAAAATTACTAATAGTGAGTTGTGCCAACATAGCTGCCTTCCTGTAT
Source organism: Klebsiella grimontii (assembly GCF_900200035.1). GTDB lineage: Bacteria > Pseudomonadota > Gammaproteobacteria > Enterobacterales > Enterobacteriaceae > Klebsiella > Klebsiella grimontii. The sequence goes on along the minus strand of NZ_FZTC01000012.1, from coordinate 22,831 downwards.
GAAAAACCATTACTGTGTTTTCGTACAGTATAATCTGGTTTTTTATCCAGTAAAGGGGCTGGCTATAAAATCAGAACAATTTTTTCGACCAGCCAAGCTTGGTGCTTAATGTATTGAAATAGCTGTAATCTTTTGGATGGATGAGATTAAGGTGATAATCACAGCGGCGGATCAGCACATCTTCACCATCCTGAATTGGAAGCGCTATCTGGCTATCGCAGCTAATTTCGAGGTCGCTACAGCGTTGAGAAAAGCGCAGGCGAATGGTGCTGTCACCATTGATCACCAGCGGGCGTGCCGAGAGCGTATGCGGGAACATGGGGACCAGGGTGATAGCATCCAGTGAAGGCGTGAGAATCGGCCCTCCGGCAGAGAGTGAATAAGCCGTGGAGCCGGTGGGCGTGGAGATAATCAGGCCATCGGAGCGCTGAGAGAAAGCAAACACCTCATCAATGTAAACTTCAAACTCAATCATATGCGCCACTTTGCCGGGGTGCAGGACAACTTCATTAATTGCCGTGCTGATGCGCTTCTGGCAATCCTGCTGACACACCTGAGCTTCCAGCAGAAAGCGTTTTTCGGCGATATAGTGGCCTTCGAGCACATCGGCGAGCTGCTGTAGCGCGTTATCCGGGTCGAGATCGGTCAGAAAACCGAGGTTGCCGCGGTTAATCCCAATAACGTTAATGTCGTAGCGCGCCAGCGTACGCGCTGCGCCGAGCATATTGCCATCGCCGCCAACCACGACGGCCAGGTCTGCCTGTTGGCCAATTTCGGCCAGCGTCCCGGTCTTCACATTGCTGAGCTGCAGTTCATGCGCGATTTGCTGCTCAACCAGCACTTCATAACCTTTGCTGGACAGCCAGCGCCAGAGCATTTCATGTGTGGTCAGCGCGGTTGGGTGACGAGGGTGTCCCACAATGCCTATACACTTGAAGTGGTTCTTCATGATCTGGATGTCCTTGCGTTAAATGAATAGTGACAATCTGGCCGCGTTCCCTTGAAACCAGGAAACTGATCCCCATAATAAGCGAAGTTAGCGAGATGAATGCGAAAAAAACGCGGAGAAATTCATGAGTAGTAAAGAACAGAAAACGCCTGAGGGGCAAGCCCCGGAAGAAATTATCACGGAGCAGCACGACGACGTTGAGGCGGTAGAGCCTGAGGTTTCGGCTGAGCAGGTGGATCCGCGCGATGAAAAAATTGCGAATCTGGAAGCTCAGCTTGCTGAAGCGCAGAAGCGCGAACGTGAAGTATTGCTGCGTGCGAAAGCTGATGAAGATAACCTGCGCCGCCGTACCGAGCTGGATATCGAAAAAGCGCATAAGTTTGCGCTGGAGAAATTCGTCAACGAGCTGCTGCCGGTCATCGACAGCCTGGATCGCGCGCTGGAAGTCGCTGATAAAGCTAACCCGGATATGGCGCCGATGGTTGAAGGCATCGAACTGACGCTGAAGTCCATGCTCGACGTGGTACGTAAGTTCGGCGTGGAAGTGATTGGCGATACGAACGTGCCGCTGGATCCGAACGTCCATCAGGCCATTGCGATGGTTGAGTCCGAAGACGTCGCGCCAGGCAACGTGCTGGGCGTTATGCAAAAGGGTTATACCCTGAACGGTCGTACTATTCGCGCGGCGATGGTCACCGTCGCGAAAGCGAAGTAAATAAGCGAAACGGCTACCGCGAGGTGGCCGTTTTTCTATTCCCTTCTGCCAGTCCGCAGGGGGGGCTATGACTCAGCCACGCTCTCGCGAATGGGTTTAACCGGCATCACCTTCACCCGTTTAATCATATTCTCCTGAACATCAAGAATATCGATATCATACTGTTCAATGCGTACGCGGGTACCCGGAGCGGGGATCTCTTCGAGTGCTTCGAGGATGATACCGTTAATGGTTCGCGCTTCATCTTCCGGGAGATGCCAGTTAAATGCCTTGTTGATTTCCCGTACGTTGGCGGTTCCATCGATAATCACTGAGCCATCATTAAGCGGCGTCACCTCTTCAGCAAGCGTAGGCGACATTGAAGTCGTAAAATCGCCGACGATCTCTTCGAGGATATCCTCAACCGTAACCAGTCCCTGAATGTCGCCATATTCATCAACGACCAGACCCACTTTCTTTTTATTGCGCTGGAATTTCACCAGCTGCGTACTGAGCGGCGTTCCTTCCGGCACGAAGTAAATTTCATCGGCGGCGCGCAGCATGACTTCTTTTGTGAACTCTTTTTTCTCGGTCATCAGGCGATAAGCTTCGCGTACCCGCAGCATGCTGATGGCATCGTCCAGCGTGTCGCGGTACAGCACGATGCGCCCGTGCGGAGAGTGAGTCAGCTGGCGGACAATGGATTTCCAGTCGTCGTTAATATTGATACCGACAATATCGTTGCGCGGGACCATGATGTCGTCAACGCTGACTTTCTCGAGGTCCAGCACGGAGAGCAGCATGTCCTGATTGCGGCGGGAGATCTGCGAACGTGATTCATTAACGATAGTACGCAGCTCATCTTTGCTTAATGCCCCGCTAATGACAATGTCGGTTTTAATGCCCATCATGCGCATCAGAATGCGGGTAATCGTGTTGAGCAACCACACCAGCGGCATCATCAGTATTTGCAGCGGCGCAAGCAGGAGGCTGCTGGGATAGGCGACCTTTTCCGGATAGAGCGCCGCAATGGTTTTTGGCAGCACTTCGGCAAACACCAGCACCACAAACGTCAGGACGCCGGTGGCAATGGCGACGCCGGCATCGCCGTACAGGCGCATGCCCACAATGGTGCCCAACGCCGAGGCAAGAATGTTGACGAGGTTATTGCCAATGAGAACCAGGCTAATGAGACGGTCAGGCTTACGCAGGAGCTTTTCGACGCGTTTTGCCTGACGATTGCCCTGCTTGGCCATATGACGCAGGCGATAGCGGTTTAGCGTCATCATGCCGGTTTCTGAACCGGAGAAATAGGCGGAGATAACCACCATGACGATCAGCGTCACGATCAGCGTGGTGGTGGAGATATGTTCCACTTGGGCTTCCTTAAAGACTTAGCTCATGAACTGTTGCAATACGCGGCTACCAAAGTAGGCCAGCGTCAGCAGCCCTGCGCCAGTCACGTTAAACCAGACGACCCGGCGTCCGCGCCACCCTTCATGATAGTGGCCCCAAAGCAGGACGATATAAACGAACCACGCAATAATAGACAGTACTGCTTTATCAATGTTTTCCGCGCTAAACAGGTTGTGCATATAAAACAACCCGGTGCACAGCGTCAGGGTTAATAGCACCACGCCTATCTGGGTGATATGGAACATTTTACGTTCAATGCTCATCAGCGGCGGCATTTCGCTACTGAAGGTCAACTTTTTATTCTTCAACTGATAATCAATCCACGCCAGCTGCAGAGCGTAAAGCGCAGCGATAATCAGCGTAGCATAAGAAAAGAGCGACAGGCCGATATGGACCAACATCCCCGGCGTGGTTTCCAGATGCGTGATGTACTCGTTCGGCATAAAGGTCGCGAACGCGAGGTTGATTAAGGCGAAGGTGTAGACAATGGGCAGCAATAGCCAGCCGCGATTACGCGAAGCGACGATGGTCATCACCGTACAGATCATCAGGCTGACCAGCGATCCCACGTTTAATAGACTGAGGTTCTGCCCGCTTTCGCCGCCGGGAAAAATGCGTGACTCTAGCGCGAAGGCGTGACAAATCAACGCAATAGTTGCGGAAAGAATCGCCATCCGCCGCCAGCTGCTGTTTTTTTGCAGCAGGCCAGGGACGATCAGCGCGAGGCTGATGGAGTAGGCGACAAGAGCGAGTAGAGCAAAAACAGGCATATGGGCGTCGACTGTTGACTAAATAGTAAAGAGAAGCAGTATAGCGTCACGCGACTCTGGCTCCAACCGTTGCAGCACATTCGCGTTTATGTCGTGTTATACTGCGCCCATTCCGTTTTTGTGTCGCTGCGGCGACCGACCGTTTCCACCTCAGGCGAGAGACAATGTTTGATAATTTAACCGATCGTTTGTCGCGTACGCTGCGCAACATTAGCGGCCGCGGACGCCTTACTGAAGACAATATTAAAGATACCCTGCGCGAAGTGCGTATGGCGCTGCTGGAGGCGGACGTTGCTCTGCCTGTGGTACGTGACTTCATCAACCGCGTAAAAGAAAGCGCGGTAGGTCATGAAGTCAACAAAAGCCTGACCCCGGGCCAGGAGTTCGTCAAAATCGTGCGCAACGAACTGGTTGCCGCGATGGGCGAAGAGAACCAGGCGCTGGATTTAGCCGCGCAACCGCCAGCCGTGGTGCTGATGGCCGGTTTGCAGGGGGCGGGTAAAACCACCAGCGTCGCGAAGCTGGGTAAGTTCCTGCGTGAAAAGCACAAGAAGAAAGTGCTGGTGGTTTCCGCTGACGTCTATCGCCCTGCGGCGATCAAGCAGCTGGAAACGCTGGCCGAGCAGGTTAGCGTTGATTTCTTCCCGTCTGACGTAGGTCAGAAGCCGGTTGATATCGTTAATGCCGCGCTGAAGGAAGCGAAGCTCAAATTCTACGACGTGCTGCTGGTGGATACCGCCGGTCGTCTGCACGTTGATGAAGCGATGATGGATGAGATTAAGCAGGTTCATGCGTCTCTCAATCCAGTAGAAACCCTGTTTGTTGTCGATGCGATGACCGGCCAGGATGCGGCGAACACGGCGAAAGCGTTTAACGAGGCCCTGCCGTTGACCGGGGTCGTGCTGACCAAAGTGGACGGCGACGCCCGCGGCGGTGCGGCGCTGTCGATTCGTCATATCACCGGCAAGCCGATTAAATTCCTTGGCGTTGGCGAGAAAACCGAAGCGCTGGAGCCGTTCCACCCGGACCGTATCGCTTCCCGTATTCTCGGCATGGGCGACGTTCTGTCGCTGATCGAAGATATCGAAAGTAAGGTTGACCGTGCGCAGGCTGAAAAGCTGGCTTCCAAACTGAAAAAAGGCGACGGTTTTGATCTCACCGATTTCCTTGAACAGCTGCGGCAGATGAAAAACATGGGCGGTATGGCCAGCCTGATGGGCAAGCTGCCGGGCATGGGACAGATACCGGACAACGTTAAATCGCAGATGGACGATAAGGTGCTGGTGCGTATGGAAGCCATCATCAACTCGATGACGCTGAAAGAGCGCGCGAAACCGGAAATTATTAAAGGTTCGCGCAAGCGCCGCATCGCCGCAGGCTGCGGAATGCAGGTGCAGGATGTGAACCGTCTGCTCAAACAGTTTGACGATATGCAGCGCATGATGAAGAAGATGAAGTCGAAAGGCGGCATGATGAAGATGATGCGCGGAATGAAAGGTATGATGCCGCCTGGGTTCCCCGGGGGGCGATAGTATCGTCGCTATTTTGCTGTCGGGCGCGCTTCTTTTTTTATCCATTGTTGGCGCGCTCTGGCTCAGTTACCCCATTTAGGGGGCCTTCCACGGCAGAGTTTATAACTGCTGATTGCAATTTCCCCAGAAATCAGTAAAATTTTCGGGCTTTTAATATGACACCGGGCTCCGTTCCTCGATGGGGCCCGGTGTTTTATTCACACAAGAGGATGTTATGGTTACTATTCGTTTAGCACGTCACGGCGCGAAAAAGCGTCCGTTCTACCAGGTTGTTGTTACCGACAGCCGTAATGCACGCAACGGTCGCTTCATTGAGCGCGTTGGTTTCTTCAACCCGATCGCTTCTGCGACCGAAGAAGGAACTCGTCTGGATCTGGATCGTATCGCTCACTGGGTTGGCCTGGGCGCTACTGTTTCCGATCGCGTAGCTGCGCTGATCAAAGCCGCTAACAAAGCAGCTTAATCTGTCACGGTGGTCATGATGAGCAAGCAACACACCGCACAAGCACCTGTTGAACCGATTGTATTAGGCAAGATGGGTTCTTCCTACGGTATCCGTGGTTGGCTCAGAGTGTTTTCCTCCACCGAAGACGCCGAAAGCATTTTTGACTATCAGCCCTGGTTTATCCAGAAGGCGGGTCAGTGGCAGGTTGTTGAGCTGGAAAGCTGGCGCCACCACAATCAGGATATCGTCATTAAGCTGAAAGGCATTGACGATCGCGATGCAGCGAATCTTTTGACTAATTGCGAAATTGTCGTGGATTCATCGCAGCTGCCTGCGCTTGAAGAGGGTGACTATTACTGGAAAGACCTGATGGGCTGCCAGGTAGTGACCACTGAAGGCTATGGTCTCGGTAAAGTCATCGATATGATGGAAACTGGATCTAATGACGTTCTCGTCATCAAGGCAAACCTGAAAGATGCATTTGGTATCAAGGAGCGGCTGGTTCCGTTCCTCGATGGGCAGGTTATCAAGAAAGTCGATCTCGCTACTCGTACTATCGAAGTAGATTGGGATCCTGGTTTTTAAATTCTCCGGATAAACGGTAAAAAAACGGCGCTATGGGGATTGGCTTGTGTTTATAGGTATCGTTAGCCTGTTTCCTGAAATGTTCCGCGCAATTACCGATTACGGGGTAACTGGCCGGGCAGTAAAAAATGGCCTGCTGAGCATCCAGAGCTGGAGTCCTCGTGATTTCGCTCATGACCGGCACCGTACCGTGGACGATCGTCCTTACGGCGGCGGACCGGGGATGTTAATGATGGTGCAACCTTTACGGGATGCCATTCATGCAGCAAAAGCCGCGGCAGGTGAAGGCGCAAAGGTGATTTATCTTTCACCTCAGGGACGCAAGCTTGATCAAGCGGGCGTCAGCGAACTGGCAACCAATCAGAAGCTGATTTTGGTATGCGGTCGCTACGAAGGCGTAGATGAGCGCGTAATTCAGACCGAGATTGATGAAGAATGGTCAATCGGCGATTACGTTCTCAGCGGTGGCGAGCTACCGGCAATGACGCTGATTGACTCCGTTTCCCGGTTTATTCCGGGGGTTCTGGGTCATGAAGCTTCAGCAATCGAGGACTCTTTTGCTGAAGGATTGCTGGATTGCCCGCACTATACGCGGCCTGAAGTGTTAGAAGGTATGGAAGTACCGCCGGTATTGCTGTCGGGAAACCACGCTGAGATACGTCGCTGGCGTCTGAAGCAGTCGCTGGGCCGGACCTGGCTTAGAAGACCTGAACTTTTGGAAAACCTGGCTCTGACTGAAGAGCAAGCAAGGTTGCTGGCGGAGTTCAAAAAGGAACTCGCGCAACAGCAGCATAAACATGATGGGATGGCGTAAGCCCCCAATATCAGTTTACCCAGGATAAGAGATTAAATTATGAGCAACATTATTAAGCAACTTGAACAAGAACAGATGAAGCAGGACGTACCTTCCTTCCGTCCGGGTGATACCGTGGAAGTGAAAGTATGGGTTGTTGAAGGTTCCAAAAAACGTCTGCAGGCATTCGAGGGCGTGGTTATCGCTATTCGTAACCGCGGTCTGCACTCTGCATTCACTGTTCGTAAAATTTCCAACGGCGAAGGCGTTGAGCGTGTCTTCCAGACTCACTCTCCGGTAGTTGACAGCATTTCTGTCAAACGTCGTGGTGCTGTACGTAAAGCTAAACTGTACTACCTGCGTGAGCGTACCGGTAAGTCTGCTCGTATCAAAGAGCGTCTTAACTAAGATTCGCTTTCGCGACATCCTGAATGAGAGGGCTGGCCTGATGGGCTGGCCCTTTTTTTATCTTTATTTTAACCATTTTATTGTGAATCATTTACAATACGGCCCTTATTCGGAGGGGCGGTGGTCAGCGATATTCTTCATCAATCAGCATCTCAACGGCGGGCCGCATGGCTGGCGCTGTTTGCGATCGCGCTGATCGTGGTGGCGCCGTTGATCTCAGTCGCTTTGCAAAAAGATCCGATGAGCGGGATGCACCACGCAATGATGACGATGGCGGAAGATGCGCCATTACATCAGATGGCGATGATGCACGCCGACGCTTCGACGCCGCAACGCTCGCACGGCGTACCGCTCGATCATGCTGAAGCCTGTGGCTACTGCGTGCTGTTAGCTCACGTGCCAGGCCTGATTTTCGCGCTGATGCTGCTGCTTGTCATGGTGCTTCGACGCCAGCGGGTCCCTGTTAGCCGACCAGTACACAAACACTGGCATTACTTTCCCTGGCTTTATCCTCTTACCCGAGCGCCGCCGCGTCCGTCTGCTTTCCCCCTTACATAAAAAATAACCTGCGCACTGCGCAACGTTCTCTTTTGCTTTTAAAAAAGGAAAAGTATGACTACCTGCACCTCGCGCGCGGCATGGCTGAACCTGCTGCGGCGTCTTCATTTCTATATCGGACTGTTTATTGGACCGTTTATTTTTGCGGCGGCTCTGACCGGTACGCTATATGTCGCCACTCCACAGCTGGAAAGCTGGCTCTATCAGAATGCGCTTCGCGGTACGCTCAGTGGAGAAAAACAGCCGCTCAGCGCGCAAATTACCGTAGCAACAGAGGCTATACAGGGAAACCTGCGCCTGCATGCGGTACGCCCGGGGATACTGGCTGGCGATACTACCCGAGTGATGTTTATTGACCCGAACCTTGGCGAGTCGGAAACGCGGGCAATTTTTGTCGATCCGGTGACGTTAAGCGTGAAAGGAGATCTGCCGGTTTACGGTACCAGCGGTATTTTGCCGCTGCGTCAGTGGATTGATTATGCCCACCGCTCATTGCTCCTGGGGAGCGTTGGCCGCCTGTACAGCGAGCTCGCTGCGTCCTGGATGTGGGTTGCCGCTCTCGGTGGGATCGCGCTGTGGTCGATGACCCGCCCGCGTCGTCGCATTAACAATAAGATGCAGAATAGCCGCCGCCTGCATGTCTCTCTCGGATGGGCATTGCTGGTCGGTATGCTCATATTCTCTGCGACCGGTTTAACCTGGTCACAATGGGCCGGTGGTAACGTCGATAAGATGCGCGCCGCCTTTGGTTGGCTGACGCCACAGGTGAATACGCAGCTGGAAAGCGCCGTTCCGGCAGTTCACGATTCGCATGCGGAACATCATATGGGAAGCAAGATGATGGGCGAGGCGGCATCGCCGCTGCGCGTAGAGGAGTTTGACAAGATTCTGCTGGCCGCACGCGCTGCGGGGTTGGATGCCGGCAAGCTGGAGATTCGACCGCCGTCGGGCCCCGGGCGCGCGTGGACGGTAAATGAAATCGACAGAAGCTGGCCAACCCAGGTTGATGCTGTCGCGATCGAGGGGTCAACGATGCGGATCGTGGACCGTACGCATTTTTCCGACTTTCCGCTCATGGCCAAGCTGACCCGCTGGGGGGTTGATTTCCATATGGGAATTTTGTTCGGCCTTGTTAATCAGCTATTGCTTATCGCGTTCGGAACCGCACTCTGCGTGATGATAGTGGTGGGATACCGCTTGTGGTGGATCCGCCGCCCGGCGCGCGCGGCGGCTAACCCGGCCAATACGTTGATACAGGCGTGGTTTGGATTAGCATGGCCCGCTCGTCTGCTGACTGCCGTTATTGCGGTGTTGTTGGGGGTAGCGCTGCCGTTAATGGGGGGCAGTCTCGCGCTATGTCTCGCCGTTGATTATCTGCGCTGGCGCGCAGCAACGGCGATGTTAGAGGCTAAATCAGTCGAATAGGTTGTTTAAGGCGTGCTGATAACCACCGTGACGCGGCGGTTTTCAGCGCGTCCTTTCGCGGTATCGTTACTGGCTATCGGATACTTTTTCCCGAGTCCGCGAGTAGTCAAATTGGCGCGCGGAATATTCGCCCCTTCGGCCCATGCATCCGCAACGCTGTTGGCGCGCTTAAGCGATAACATTTCGTTGTAGCCATCTTCGCCGTAATTATCAGTATGGCCTTCGAGGCGGCTGTGGGTAATACCGGTGGTGGCCAGGCGTGAAGCCATCGTGCGGATTTGCTGCTTGCTATCGGCACGCAGGTGGTAATCATTTTTATCAAATAAGATGGTATCAGATATTCCTAATGACCAGTCGCCGTTGGTTTCAGTAAAGCCGTATGACTTCATTGCTGCAATTTGTTCTGCAGAGAATTTTCCTTGCGGAGCCTGGCAGCCGCTAAGAAAAATTGCGGCAAGTAAAGCAGGTGCAAAATATTTCCCAATCATGGTGATTCCTTTTATTTTTGCGTTTGCTGCAAGCGCTGGTGTTTCATCCGATACATATTTTGATCGGCAAGCTCTTGCAGATTTTCCGCGGAGGCATGTTCCCAGGTTAAAGCGTATCCAATACTCAGTGACAGACTGGTGGTGTGGCCATTGTGGAGATTAAATGGCTGGATAAACTGTTCGGACAACGCACGGCACAGGGCCTGAACTTCGGTCTCTGAATGCACATCGCGTAGCAGAATGGCAAATTCATCGCCGCCGAGACGCCACGCCTGATGCTGTTTGCCGACAAAGGCCATCAGGCGGCTCGCGACTTCAATTAACACTTTATCGCCAGCTGCGTGGCCCCAGTTATCGTTAATAAGCTTGAAGTTATCGCCATCAAGAAATAACAGCGCGGAACTACTGTGGACGGTTTCGTCTTTCATCAGCTCATTAATGACATTACGGAAAGCCGCTCTGTTAGCCAGACCGGTTAACGGATCGTGCAATGAACTGCGCAGGAGCTGGGCATTTTTAGCCTGAAGCTGCCGCTGCCAGTCCTCCATTTCGCCCAATAGGCTATTAAAGTCCTGGGCAAACAGGTGGAATTCTTCAATGCGTTCTTCGGGGACCCGGCGAGAAAAATGGCGATTTTCGCGAATGTCATGCACCACTTCGGTAATGCTCTGTAACGCAGCCACAATGCCGCGGTGCAGCGAGTGGGTCAGGAGCAAGGCGATGCAGGAAGCAAGAAAAATGCTGCCGGTGAGCACAATAATTGAGATGCCAAGAAAATAGCTAATCAGCCGGTCCAGCGCGGTCAGACGGAGTTCACCGATGATTTTCCCCTGGTGCCAGATAGGCTGTACCGTGGGGTCAGGGAATAGCCATTTGCTGATAACGTCGCTGATTTTATCCTGCCTGACCAGCCGCTCGTTATGCCATGAGGCGAAGGGCTTTTGTCGGCCATCGACCAGAATGGCTTTGGAGAATTGCCCCTGTCTTCCCAGCGTGGCCAGCGTATCTTCAGCCGCTGCGCTATCGCCAAAAACGAGCGCGGCTTCCAGGCTGCGGCCCATGGTAGCGGCGGTAAGCTCCAGGTTTTTTTGTGCGTATTGCTTAAGTGTGAATATGGAAGCGGCGCAGAGTAACAGCCAGACCAGTGTCATAGAGATCACCACGCTTATCATGCTGATACGGCGCAGCGCTCTTTTAAATGTGGGGCGCGGGGCCTGAGAAAAATCCTTATTCATGTGATGTTTTCCGGGCAAGCATCAGCACCTCGGGATTAACCCGAACGCCGCTGTGCGTCAGTACATCCAGATTTACGGAAAATCTGACTCTCTCATTGTTTATAAGCAGGCAAAAAGCGCTGCCAATAGAGCAATCGGTGTTTTGTTCCGCAATAAGTAATAGGGGCCGGTTTCCATATTTGGCCGTAAATTCAGACTGTTGGATCGGTGATTCACTGCCAAAATAAAAACCATCGCAGGTCGTCTGTAAGGCTTCTTCTGTATTACGAACAATCACGGGTTTATAAGGCAATATTTCCGGTGCTTCTTCGGCCAGGCTATGGATATAACGTGATGTCGAAAAAATACATAGCCTTGGAGGACCTGATAATTGCGGCCAGCGTGTATAAGTCACGATCCCCGAAACGATCGTCCGAACATTTTCAGACGGTCCGGAGGCAACAGCAGAGATACCCACGAGTGATAGTACTAAAGTCAAAAAGAGACGGTGAAGAACAGTCATTACGGTTCCGTCAGGTTGTCATTGCGTGGGGGATGCAGATTGCTGAAACCCGGGCGAAGAATAGCATTATTGATGAAAAGCGTCATTAGCCAGCCTCGCCGCTTTAAGATAATTCTCACCAGGATTTTTCGTAAAAGAATCGCTTTTAAAAAGGGAGTAACGGGCGTTAAATCGCCATGTGTAAATAATAATGTACAATAAAAAGGGAGTTTAGCGCGATTTAATTTCCACGTGTAAAGTAAAATTTACGGAATATGGATTGAAATCTTTACTTTGTGTGGTATCGTTACGTCATCCTCGCTGAGGCAATAACTATCGCAAACGAGCTATACAGGATCGCAATCATGCAAAAAGACGCGCTGAACAACGTACATATTACCGATGAACAGGTTTTGATCACTCCGGATCAGTTAAAAGCTGAATTCCCTTTGAGCGTTGAGCAGGAAGCGCAGATCGCGCACTCTCGGCAGACCATCTCTGACATCATCGCCGGTCGCGATCCGCGCTTGCTGGTGGTGTGTGGTCCTTGCTCAATTCACGATCCTGAAACCGCCATTGAGTACGCTCGTCGTTTTAAAGCTCTTGCCGCAGAGGTCAGCGATAGCCTCTATCTGGTCATGCGCGTCTATTTTGAAAAACCCCGTACCACCGTTGGCTGGAAAGGGCTGATTAACGATCCGCATATGGATGGTTCTTTTGATGTGGAAGGCGGCCTGAAGATTGCGCGTCATCTGCTGGTTGAACTGGTCAATATGGGGCTACCGTTGGCGACGGAAGCGTTGGATCCAAATAGTCCTCAGTACCTCGGCGATCTGTTTAGCTGGTCCGCTATCGGCGCGCGTACGACGGAATCCCAGACTCACCGCGAAATGGCTTCAGGCCTGTCGATGCCGGTTGGGTTTAAAAACGGCACCGACGGTAGCCTTGCCACCGCCATTAACGCGATGCGCGCTGCCGCAATGCCGCACCGTTTCGTCGGCATCAACCAGGCTGGACAGGTGTGCCTGCTGCAAACCCAGGGCAACCCGAACGGTCACGTCATTTTGCGCGGTGGGAAAGCGCCAAACTATGGCCCGGAAGACGTCGCGAAGTGCGAAAAAGAGATGACTCAGGCGGGACTGAAGCCTTCCCTGATGGTAGATTGCAGCCATGGGAATTCGAATAAAGACTACCGCCGTCAGCCCGCGGTTGCGGAATCCGTGGTCGCGCAGATCAAAGATGGTAACCGTTCCATTATTGGTCTGATGATTGAGAGCAATATCCACGAAGGTAATCAGTCCTCTGAGCAGCCGCGTTGCGATATGAAATACGGCGTCTCGGTGACCGATGCCTGCATTAGTTGGGAAACCACCGATGCGCTGCTCCGCGAACTTGATAAGGATCTGCGAGGCCATCTGGCGGCTCGTCTGGCGTAAGAGGATTGTATGGTTGCTGAACTGACCGCGTTACGCGATCAAATTGATGAAGTCGATAAAGCGCTGCTGGAGCTGCTGGCGAAGCGCCTGGAGCTGGTAGCGCAAGTCGGAGAGGTTAAAAGCCATTATGGCCTGCCGATTTACGTCCCTGAGCGTGAATCGGCGATGCTGGCCTCCCGCCGTGAGGAGGCTGCTGCGCTTGGGGTTCCGCCGGATCTTATCGAAGATGTCCTGCGTCGCGTCATGCGTGAGTCTTATTCCAGCGAAAACGATAAAGGTTTTAAAACGCTTTATCCGAACCTGCGTCCGGTCGTTATTGTCGGCGGCGGCGGGCAAATGGGGCGTCTGTTTGAGAAAATGCTGACGCTTTCCGGATATCAGGTTCGTATCCTGGAGAAAGACGACTGGTCGCGGGCGGACGAGATTGTCGCCGATGCCGGTATGGTTATCGTCAGCGTGCCGATTCATATCACGGCGGCGACGATTGCTCAGCTGCCTCCGCTGCCGGCGGACTGCATCCTGGTCGATTTGGCTTCGGTGAAAGCGGAACCGCTGCAGGCGATGCTGGCTGCGCATAAAGGTCCGGTATTGGGTCTGCATCCTATGTTTGGTCCTGATAGCGGCAGCCTGGCGAAGCAGGTAGTGGTGTATTGCGATGGCCGCCAGCCTGAGGCCTACCAGTGGTTTCTTGAGCAAATTCAGGTCTGGGGCGCTCGGTTGCATCGTATCAGCGCCGTCGAACACGACCAGAACATGGCCTTTATTCAGGCGTTGCGCCACTTTGCTACCTTCGCTTATGGCCTGCATCTGGCCGAAGAGAACGTGCGTCTTGAGCAACTTTTAGCGCTCTCGTCGCCAATTTATCGTCTGGAGCTGGCGATGGTTGGCCGACTGTTTGCCCAGGATCCGCAGCTCTACGCTGACATTATTATGTCCTCGGAAAATAACCTGGCGCTGATTAAGCGATACTACCAGCGTTTCGGTGAAGCTATCGGCCTGCTGGAGCAGGGGGATAAACAGGCGTTTATCGATAGCTTCCGTAAGGTTGAACACTGGTTCGGGGACTATGCCCAGCGCTTCCAGAGCGAAAGCCGGACGTTGCTGCGCCAGGCGAATGATAATCGGCAGTAAGGCGTAAAACGCGTATACAATAAAGCCAGAGGGGTGACCCGCTGGCTTTTTTATAGGGATGAAAACGATGGCTGAACCACAACCGCTGTTTGATTATACCGGGCATTTACCGGAGTGTCCGACCTGGAGCGAAGCCGAACAGGCCTTGTACTGGGCCGATATTATGGAGTGCGAGATTCATCGTTACGACGTGCGGACGGGTGAACATCAGGTATTACAGTTTCCCGAGGAGCCCGGTTGTTTTGCCCTGCGCGCGAAGGGCGGTTTTATCGTCGCTTTACGTAGCGGTATCTGGCTCACGGATGCGCATGGCCTGCTGCAGCGAAAAGTCTGCGATAACCCCAGCAATCCGCAATTAGCACGCTTTAATGATGGCGGAACCGATCGCGACGGCCGTTTTTATGCCGGAACTTTCTGGGGGCCGGGCGATTTTAACGGCGCGCTCTTGATGCGCATCGATAGCGATCTCTCCCCGCAGGTTATCCAGTGCGATATTCACGGCGCTAACGGTCTGGCGTTTAGCGAAGACAAGCGTTGGATGTATACCTCGGATACGCCGAATGCCGTTATCTATCGAACACCTCTCGATAAGCGGGGCGAGGCGGGGAAACGCGAGGTCTTTCGCCGTTTTCATCCGGGTGAGGGAATTCCTGATGGCGCGGCCATCGATGCTGAAGGTTGCTACTGGAGCGCGATGTTTGACGGTTGGCGTATTGCCCGCTTTTCACCGACGGGCGAGCAGCTGGAGGAGCATCGTTTACCGGTGCGTTGCCCGACGATGGTCTGTTTTGGCGGAACGGATATGAAGACGCTCTATATCACCACCACGCGGGAGAATATGGATGCTGAGGAAGTGGCGAAATATCCGCTTTCCGGGGCCATCTTCACCCTGCCGGTTAGCGTGGCAGGGATGAAGAAATTGCCGTTTATAGAGCGTTAAACCGGATCGACCGGTACCACGTTTTCGCTGGCATAACAGCCCAGCACCTTCATGGAACGGGTTATCTCGGCCAGCTCTTTTAAGGCTTTACGCATGGGCAGTGATTCCAGGTTGGCCTGGATATCCAGATAAAACATCTCTTCCCACGGATTACCGTGAATGGGACGCGACTCCAGCTTGGTCATAATCAGGTTATGGTTTCGCAGCACCAGCAGCGCTTCTACCAGGGCCCCGGCTTGCTGGCCGGTGGCCATCAACAGCGTGGTTTTTGCGGGAACCTGATCGGAGACTTCCACCGCTTTACGCGCCAGAACCAGGAAGCGGGTGATATTTTGCGTTTGGTTAGCCTGACAATGTTCCAGTACCTGCAAACCGTGCAGCGCTCCGCCTGCTTCGCTGCCCAGGGCGGCCACGGTCGGCGAATTAGCCTGAGCGACTTTTTCCATCGCTGAGGAGGTGCTATCGGTATATTCAATATTCCAGTGCGGATAGCGGCTGAGGTACTGGCTGCACTGCTGGAACGGCTGCGGATGGCTGTAGACCGTCGTAATCTGTTGCGCGTCGGTGGATGTTGAAACCAGCACGCAGTGATCGATAGGCAGAGTCAGCTCGCCGACGATAGATAAAGTAGTGTGCTGCAGAAGATCGTAAACATCATTGATGCCGCCGGAGCTGGTATTTTCAATAGGGACCACGGCATAGTCGGCCTGGCCCGTCTCCACTTGCTCAAAGATATCGGCGAATTTCGCACAGCCGCTTTCGATAAACTGTTCAAAGTGGCGGGCGGCATACTGGCGGGCCGCAAGATGCGAATATGAACCTTTCGGTCCGAGAAACGCCACGCGGGCGGAGTGCGGATTGATTTTATTGAGGTGCTGCTGCAGTAGCGTTTGTTGGGTAAGGACCGAGTCTTCAATGATCAGCTGGAACAGGCGCGTGATGTAGTGGGCATCGAGATGATGTTTTTTTCCCAACGTCATCAGGCGTTCCAGCAGGTCCCGCTCGCGGTCGATATCCCGCACCGGGCGATGCGATGCCAGCTTGGCTTTTCCTACCTCTACGGCCAGGCCGCGGCGTTCCGCCAGCAGCGCCAGCAGCTTCTCATCCAGAGCGCTGATCTTATCGCGTAGCGCCAGTAATGGGTTTTCCTCGGTCATATGTGTTGCCTTTCTTGTTATTGATTATCAATAAAAAAGGCCTCCCGTTTGGGAGGCCTTGTTGTTCGTCTTCGCATTCTTTATCACACGACGAATTGCCTCCCATTCAGGGGAAGGTAAAAAAGAATGCGAAGAAGAACAGGTTCGGTTGCATGATGAATTCCTTGAGTTAGTGGGGATTACAGTACCTGTACTGTTTTCACTCTGTCAATAAAAAACGCGCCCGGAGGCGCGTGGCATGACACAAGCTTAAGTTAAGGATTACTCTTCTTCTTCCACAAAGCCTGCCTCTTTCACCGATGTGGCGGCGCGGCGGGCTTCCCCTTTGTGCTGCACTTTATTGAGCTGCCGTTCCAGCTTGTTGATCAATTCGTTGATTGCGGCATACATGTCTTCGTGCCGCGCGCTGGCAACCAGATGCCCGTTTGGCGTATTGATGGTGGCGTCAGCGACAAAACCCTGCGGCTCCTTAGAGAGGATGATGTGCGGGTTAATTAAGTGGGTTTGCCATTTATCCAGTTTGGCGAGACGGTCTGCGACGTGCTGGCGGATTGCCGGAGTAATTTCCATTTGTTTACTGGTAATGTTCATTGTCATAAATTTTACCTCTTGTCTTTCCCGTCTTGGTGAACTCAGCATACCTCGCCCAATGTCAAAATGCGTGATTTAAATCACATTTTATTGTCACTTTTTGTCAACAAATCTGTTTTGTGAGACAGGACAGGAACAGGTGAGATTTTACTTGTGGAAAGGAAGAAAGAGAGCCATATTTGATGAGTTAACTCGGCGCTAAACCGCTTCAGCTGAGCTATTTAACGAATAAAAAAACGGCAGCCATTTGGCTGCCGTTTTGCTTATCTAAGGACTATCAGGTGTTCTTGCTGTTGGCCGCAATAATTTTCGCAACCTTGTCAGCCTGCGCGTTCATCTGCATCTGACGGTAGGCGTTTTCCATCTTCGGCAGCGCATCGCGGGTGGCCTGCGTATCCGGATAGTTACGCAGCATGCCGTCTACGCGGTTAACTACCGCAACCCATGCGCCACGATCGGTGTAGTAATCCACTACCGACAGCTCGTACTTCGCCAGACGATCCTTCAGGAACACCATACGTTTATAGGCGTCAGTAGAGTACTGGCTGTTGGGATAGCCACGAACCAGTTTGGAGAAGTCGTTAAAGGCATCGCGCGCGTGTTGCGGGTCGCGGTCAGAACGGTCGACGCCGAAGAAGCCCTGCAGCGCACTGTCATCCAACGCCATATTTGTCAGACCACGCATATAAATAACGTAATCAATGTTAGGATGGGTCGGGTTCAGGCGCACAAAGCGATCGATAGCGGCCTGAGCCAGCGGTAGATCGGCGTTTTTGTAGTACGCATAAATCAGGTCCAACTGTACCTGTTGGGAATAAGGTCCAAAGGGATAACGGTTATCCAACGCTTCCAGTTGCGTTATTGCCTGTTTCCAGTTACCGTCCTGCAGCTTTTGCTGAGCGGTCGCGTAGATCTCATTCGGCGGATTATCGGGCACCTCCTCCTTTGAGCCAGAGCAACCCACCAAAGCCAGGCTCAGTGTGGCTGCTGCCACCAGGTATTTCATGCGCGTCATGACGTTTTGACTTCCTCAAAATGTTTATGCGGGAGAATCTCTGTTCCTGCTCCCGATTAAGACCAGCTACAATAGCACACTATATTAAACGGCAAAGCCGTAAAACCCAACGTTAAAACGAAGAAGCTGTATATGGCACAACGAGTACAACTCAACGCAACGGTGTCCGAAAATCAACTCGGACAACGCTTAGATCAGGCTTTGGCCGAATTGTTCCCGGATTATTCGCGTTCGCGCATAAAAGAATGGATCCTTGACCAGAGAGTGCTGGTAAACGGCTGCGTCAGCGACAAGCCGAAAGAGAAAGTGCTGGGGGGAGAGACGATTGCTATCGATGTTGAAATCGAAGAAGAAGTCCGTTTCCAACCGCAGGATATTCCGCTCAATATCGTTTATGAAGATGATGACATCCTCGTAATTAATAAACCGCGCGATTTAGTTGTGCACCCCGGCGCGGGCAACCCTGACGGTACTGTGCTGAATGCGCTGTTGCACTACTATCCGGCCATTGCTGACGTGCCGCGGGCGGGGATCGTGCACCGTCTTGATAAAGACACCACCGGTTTAATGGTGGTAGCAAAGACTATCCCAGCGCAAACCCGGCTGGTGGAATCCCTGCAGCTGCGTGAAATTACCCGTGAATATGAAGCGGTGGCGATTGGTCATATGACGGCTGGCGGAACGGTTGAAGAACCGATTAGCCGTCACCCGACCAAGCGTACGCATATGGCGGTACATCCCATGGGGAAACCGGCGGTGACGCACTATCGGATCATGGAGCATTTTCGCATTCATACTCGTTTGCGTTTGCGCCTCGAGACCGGTCGTACGCACCAGATTCGCGTGCACATGGCGCACATCACCCATCCGCTGGTGGGCGATCAGGTTTATGGGGGACGCCCGCGTCCGCCTAAAGGTGCGTCGGAAGAGTTCATCACTGCTCTGCGTAAGTTCGACCGCCAGGCTCTCCACGCCACGATGCTGCGCTTATACCATCCGATCAGCGGTATTGAGATGGAATGGCATGCGCCAATTCCGCAGGATATGGTTGATTTGATCGATGCCATGCGCGCTGATTTTGAAACTCATAAAGACGATATCGACTGGTTATGACTAAAGTGATTGTACCGCAATGGCCGATGCCGGAAGGCGTGGCTGCCTGTAGTTCCACGCGCGTTGGCGGGGTGAGTTTATCGCCATACGATTCACTTAACCTCGGCGCTCATTGCGGAGACAATCTGCAGCACGTAGAAGAGAATCGTCGGCGCATGTTCGCCGCCGGCGGTCTGCCGTCATACCCGGTGTGGCTGGAACAGGTTCACGGTACGGCAGTGTTGAAACTCGACGGCGGGCCGTACGCTTCAAAGCGCGCGGATGCGTCATACTGCAATGTGCCGGGTACGGTATGCGCGGTAATGACCGCAGATTGCCTGCCGGTGCTTTTTTGTAACCGCGCGGGTACGGAAGTTGCGGCTGCTCATGCCGGCTGGCGAGGTCTTTGCGAAGGCGTGCTGGAAGAAACCGTTGCCTGTTTTGCCGATAGCCCGGAAAACATTATGGCCTGGCTTGGCCCCGCCATCGGGCCGGATGCGTTTGAGGTCGGCCCGGAAGTGCGCGAAGCCTTTGTGACAAAAGATGCTCAAGCGGAGCGCGCATTTCGCCCTGCGGGTGAGAAGTATTTTGCTGATATCTATCAGCTTGCTCGTCAGCGTCTGACGGGCGTTGGCGTTGAGCAGATTTTTGGCGGCGACCGCTGCACCCTCAGCGAAAAAGATGATTTTTTCTCTTATCGTCGCGACAAGACGACGGGTCGTATGGCAAGTTTCATCTGGCTGATATAACCTGCCGAGCTAAGACGATCCAGAAGGCAAACTTATTTTTGCATAGTTCAGGTCTTTAACCTTGAATAATTGAGGGATGACCTCATTTAATCTCCAGTAGCAAATTTGACCTGTTATGGGAGGAGTTATGCGTCTGGATCGTCTTACCAATAAATTCCAGCTTGCTCTTGCCGATGCCCAGTCTCTTGCGCTTGGGCACGACAACCAATTCATCGAACCTCTTCATCTAATGAGCGCCTTGCTGAATCAGGAAGGGGGATCGGTACGTCCTTTATTAACTTCGGCTGGCATTAACGCCGGAGAGTTACGCACCAATATTGAACAGGCGTTGAGCCGATTGCCGCAGGTGGAAGGTACCGGTGGCGATGTTCAACCGTCCCAGGATTTAGTGCGTATCCTTAACCTTTGCGACAAGCTGGCGCAAAAGAGAAAGGACAACTTTATTTCGTCAGAACTGTTCGTTCTGGCGGTACTTGAATCCCGCGGCACGCTGACCGACCTTTTAAAATCCGCCGGAGCCACAACCGCTAACGTGAGTCAGGCGATTGAACAAATGCGCGGAGGTGAAAGCGTGAACGATCAGGGAGCCGAAGACCAACGTCAGGCTTTGAAAAAATTTACCGTCGATCTAACCGAACGTGCCGAGCAGGGTAAGCTTGACCCGGTGATTGGCCGTGATGAAGAAATTCGTCGAACGATTCAGGTTCTGCAGCGTCGTACCAAAAATAACCCGGTGCTTATTGGTGAACCCGGCGTAGGTAAAACGGCCATTGTTGAAGGACTGGCGCAGCGGATCGTCAATGGTGAAGTACCGGAAGGATTGAAGGGGCGTCGGGTCCTGGCGCTCGATATGGGCGCGCTAGTGGCGGGTGCCAAGTATCGCGGTGAGTTTGAAGAACGCTTAAAAGGCGTGCTAAACGATCTCGCCAAGCAGGAAGGCAACGTCATCCTGTTTATCGATGAGCTGCACACGATGGTGGGCGCAGGTAAAGCAGACGGTGCCATGGACGCCGGGAATATGCTGAAACCGGCGCTGGCGCGTGGTGAGCTGCACTGCGTGGGCGCCACGACGCTGGATGAATATCGCCAGTACATTGAGAAAGACGCCGCGCTGGAGCGTCGTTTCCAGAAAGTGTTCGTTGCGGAACCGACGGTTGAAGATACCATTGCGATTTTGCGTGGTCTGAAAGAACGTTATGAACTGCACCACCACGTGCAGATCACTGACCCGGCGATTGTAGCGGCGGCTACGCTGTCCCACCGTTATATCGCTGACCGACAGCTGCCGGACAAAGCTATTGACCTGATCGATGAAGCTGCATCCAGTATCCGTATGCAGATTGACTCAAAACCGGAAGAGCTGGACAGACTCGATCGACGCATCATTCAGCTCAAGCTGGAACAGCAGGCGCTGAAGAAAGAGTCTGATGAAGCCAGCATTAAGCGGTTGGATATGCTGAATGAGGAACTGGCGGATAAAGAGCGTCAATATTCAGTCTTAGAAGAAGAGTGGAAGGCTGAAAAAGCGTCGCTCTCCGGCACCCAGACGATTAAGGCCGAGCTGGAACAGGCTAAAATCGCGATTGAGCAGGCGCGTCGCGTCGGCGATCTGGCGCGGATGTCCGAGCTGCAGTACGGCAAGATCCCGGAACTGGAAAAACAGCTGGCGGCGGCAACGCAGTCTGAAGGCAAGACGATGCGCCTGCTGCGGAATAAAGTCACGGATGCGGAAATCGCGGAAGTGTTGGCTCGTTGGACGGGGATTCCGGTTGCGAGAATGCTCGAAGGCGAACGTGAGAAGCTGCTGCGTATGGAGCAGGAGCTGCATAGCCGCGTTATTGGTCAGAACGAAGCGGTTGAAGCGGTATCGAATGCGATCCGCCGTAGTCGTGCCGGGTTATCCGATCCTAACCGTCCGATTGGCTCGTTCCTGTTCCTCGGTCCTACTGGGGTAGGTAAAACAGAACTCTGTAAAGCGCTGGCTAACTTTATGTTTGACAGCGACGATGCAATGGTACGTATCGACATGTCAGAGTTTATGGAGAAACATTCCGTTTCACGTCTGGTTGGGGCGCCTCCGGGATACGTCGGTTATGAAGAAGGTGGCTATCTCACTGAGGCGGTCCGCCGTCGTCCTTATTCCGTCATCCTGCTGGATGAAGTGGAAAAAGCGCATCCGGATGTCTTTAACATTCTGCTGCAGGTACTGGACGATGGACGTTTGACTGACGGGCAGGGGAGAACGGTCGACTTCCGCAATACGGTTGTCATTATGACCTCCAACCTCGGTTCGGATCTCATTCAGGAACGTTTTGGTGCGCTGGATTACAGTCACATGAAAGATCTGGTGCTGGGTGTGGTTAGTCAAAGCTTCCGCCCGGAGTTTATCAACCGTATTGATGAAGTGGTTGTCTTCCACCCGTTAGGTGAAAAACACATTGCTTCTATTGCGCAGATTCAGCTGCAGCGGTTGTATAAACGACTGGAGGAGCGCGGCTACGAAGTCCACCTCTCTGATGAGGCGCTGAAGCTGCTGAGCGAAAATGGGTACGATCCGGTTTATGGCGCACGTCCTCTGAAACGTGCTATTCAGCAGCAGATCGAAAACCCCCTGGCACAGCAGATTCTTTCCGGTGAGCTGATACCAGGTAAAGAAGTGCAGCTGGTCGTGAAAAATGACCGGATAGTGGCAGTGCAGTAAATCACAAAACAGCAAAAACGGGCCCCCTGGGCTCGTTTTTGTTTAAAAACCAGGCAATAATTTAATCTCAGCCGATATTTTGGCCGAAAATTAAGCAGGTGAGGTTTTTTTTTAAAATTCCCCTTGCCACTTCAGAATTACTCCCTATAATGCGCCTCCACTGACACGGAACAACGGCACGCAAGCCGCAGGGTCAGCGGGCTTCAGCGATGAATACCGGCAGAGAAAAGCGAAATTAAA
>NZ_FZTC01000021.1 GCF_900200035.1 Klebsiella grimontii | reverse complement strand
AGAGGAGATGAAAACGCTGGCTGGCGAGCGCGTCGCCGAGCTGAAAACCCGCGGTTACGACAACGCGGGGCTGTACGATCCGGCCGGCGTTGGCGGCACGCACGTGATGTACGTGCTGCACCACGCCGACAAGCCGAACCTGTACCACGGCCTGCCGGAGAACCCGGAAATCAGCGCCACGGTTAAGTTCTGGAAAGGGATCTGGAAGCCTCTCGCGGCGGTCGGCTTTGCGGCCACTTTCGCCGCCAGCATCTTCCACTACGTCGGCGTTGGTCCGAACCGCGCGGAAGAGGAAGAGGACAATCTGGATGAAGAGAAAGACGAGGTGCGCAAATGAAAAGACGTGACACCATCGTGCGCTACACCGCGCCGGAACGCATCAACCACTGGGTCACTGCCTTCTGCTTCGTGCTGGCGGCGGTGAGCGGGCTGGGCTTTTTCTTCCCGTCCTTCAACTGGCTGATGCACATCATGGGCACCCCGCAGCTGGCGCGTATTCTGCACCCGTTCGTGGGCGTGATTATGTTTGCCTCATTCATCATCATGTTCTTCCGCTACTGGCACCATAACCTGATCAACCGGGACGATATTTTCTGGGCGAAGAACATTCGCAAGATTGTGGTCAACGAGGAAGTGGGCGACACCGGGCGCTATAACTTCGGCCAGAAGTGCGTGTTCTGGGCGGCGATTATCTTCCTGGTGCTGCTGCTGGTGAGCGGGGTGATTATCTGGCGTCCGTACTTTGCGCCGGCGTTCTCCATCCCGGTTATCCGCGTCGCGCTGATGCTGCACTCCTTCTCGGCGGTCGCGCTGATCGTGGTGATCATGGTGCATATTTACGCCGCGCTGTGGGTGAAGGGCACCATTACCGCGATGGTGGAAGGCTGGGTGACGAAGACCTGGGCGAAGAAGCATCATCCGCGCTGGTACCGTGAAGTGAAAGCGAAACGGACGAAGGATTGATAAAACAAATACGATAAGTTTGCTGCCATGCAGCGGATATTATCGTAGCGAGCGCGCGTAATGGCAGGTAAACCGCAAGGTGAACAAGCGATTACGCGCTATTTTTATCGGTAATTATTAAAGGGTAATCAACATAAAACCGCTGATAATAACGCTGTTTTATGAATGTTTTGATTATCCATATCAAAGAATCGCCGGACGACTCTGGTTATGTTGGCCGTTGCGCCTGGAGAAACGCCCGGGTTAATTCATCACTCGTTGTGGAAGGGGACCTGACAGGATGACGACGAAATCGCTAACGCTTTCTTTGGATGAACAACAGTCAATTCCTTTGAGTACGGTCTCGGGGATCCTGGGCTACCTCGGCATGGATATTCGTCCGCTGGCTTCCGCGGGGATATGCAGTTTCGACCCCGGCTTTGCTAACACCGCAGGCTGTAAGTCGGCCATCTCGTGGATCGATACCGAAAAGAGCATTCTGCTGCACCGCGGCTATCCGGTCGATCAGCTGGCGCGCCAGTGCGACTTCCTGGAAGTGGCGTGGATTCTGCTGCGCGGAGATGCGCCTGACGAAGCCAGCTATCAGGACTTCAAAAACACGATTACCCGCCATAGCCTGGTGCATGAGCAGATTGCCCGCATGTGCAGCAGCTTTCGTCGCGACTCGCATCCGATGGCCTTAATGTGCGCCCTGGTAGGCACCCTGGCGGCGTTCTATCACGATGTGCTGGACGTTGAAAATCCTGAGCACCGCGCGCTGGCCGCCACCCGCCTGCTGTCGAAAATGCCAACGCTCGCGGCGATGAGCTATAAGTTTTCAATTGAGCAACCGGCGCAGTATCCGCGCAACGATCTTTCCTATGCGGGGAATTTCCTGCATATGCTGTTTGCTATTCCGGCGGAACAGTATCAGCTGAATCCGGTGATTGAGCAGGCGATGAACCAGATCCTGGTGCTGCACGCCGACCATGGCCAGTGCGCATCGACGACCACCGTCCGGGCGGCGGGCTCCTCCGGGGCGAATCTCTTTGCCTGCGTCGCCGCCGGGCTCGCGTCTCTGTGGGGACCGGCCCACGGTGGGGCGAACGAAGCCAGTATGCGGATGCTGGAGGAGATCAACACCGTCGATCAAATTCCGGCGTTCCTGAGCAAAGCGAAACGCGACCCGCAGACGTTCCGTCGTCTGGGATTCGGTAACTCTCGCTACCGTCATCTTGACCCGCGCGCCGCCATTTTGCGCGAGACCTGTCATCGGGTACTGGAAGAGCTGGGGATGTCCGACATGCCGTTGCAGGTGGCGATGGCCCTCGAAGAGGTGGCGCTCACCGACCCGTACTTTGTTGAAAATGGCCTGTCGCCGAGCGTGGATTTCTATACTGCGGTGATCCTCAAGGCGATGGGGCTGCCTTCATCGATGTTTGTGGTGATTACCGCCGTGGGCAGAACGCTTGGCTGGGTGGCGCACTGGAACGAAATGCACGAAGCGCCGCTGACGATTTATCGTCCGCGGCAGATTTATACCGGCGAACAGCGGCGGGATTACGTTTCACGGCGTGAAGGGAAATAACAGAGCGCGGTTTTGATATTGTGTTCGTATTGTTGCCGGGCGGCGGCTGTCGCCTTGCCCGGCCTACCAAACCCTGGTCGGTAGCCCGGATAAGGCGTCAGCCGCAATCCGGGATCGTACCGTGTGATTAACGAAACACCACCTGCGCCCAGCGGGCCAGCCCGGCGGTGACCGAGCCAAAATCATCGCCGCCGGCCACCGGAATGCCCGGCAGGTGTGCCGCCAGCGCTTTTTTGATCAACGGCGAGCGAGCGCTGCCGCCGGTCAGGTAAATCACATCCGGCTTGTCATTGCTGTTATCCAGCGCCAGCTGAACCTGCTCCATGATGCGGGCCAGCGGCTGATCCAGCGCCGCTTCCAGACCCTGCTGGCTGATGGCTGTCGCCAGCTCGTCGCTGATAAACGGCAGCCCGGCGGTGACGCTCGGCTGCGCGGACAGGGCGATTTTGCTCTCTTCCGCGCTCCGCACCAGGCGATAGCTCAGACGCTGACGCCAGACCTTCAGCAGCAGCGCGACTTTTTCGCTATCGCGGGCGCTGCGCAGCAAATCGTTAAGCAGGCGACCGTTGGCGGCGCTGTAAAAATCGGTTTGCGCCGGGACGTCGTTAATCGCCACCGCATTCCACCACGGCAGAATCGGCAGCGCGATGCCTTTTTCGGTATCGCCGCCCATACCCAGCAGCGGCATCAGGCATTTAAAGGCCAGGGCGATATCAAGGTCGTTACCGCCGACCCGGCAGCCGCTGTGGCCAAGCAGGCTTTGCTGGCGATCGGCTTTTTCCCGCCACTGCGGCCCCATCAATAGCAGTGAACAGTCGGTGGTACCGCCGCCGATATCGACGACCAGCACGCGTTTTTCCTCGCTCAGCGTCGCTTCGAAATCCAGACCGGCGGCGACCGGTTCAAACTGAAACACCACGTCGCGGAAGCCCGCGCGCTTTGCCGCACGTTCGAGAATGCCCTGCGCCTGGGCGTTGGCGTCATCGCCGCCCAGTCCCTGGAAGTTAATCGGCCGGCCGATAACCGCCTGGTCGATGGTTTCTGGCAGCTGCGTTTGCGCCTGGAGTTTGATATGCAGCATCATGGCGCACACTAAGTCTTCAAACAGCGCCACCTGCTGCGGCTTGAGCCCGCTGGCGCCGAGAAAGGATTTCGGCGACTTCACGAAGTAGACTTCTTCTGGATCTTCAACGTATTGATGCAGCGAAGCGAGACCAAACTGCACGCTGTTGCCGAGTACGTCGATATCTTCCTCGCGGTTGAAGCTAATGGCGCGACGCAGCAGCGCCTGGTTTTCATCCCCGTTGGGCGGGACATCGTGATGGCGGTAGAGCCACTCGCTGACCGCTTCGCGGGTCGGCGCGCAAAGCATGGATGGTAGCAGTGAACTGCCGTTTTCCAGCGTCAACAGCTGCGGCGTATTCTCGCGCATTACCGCCACCGAACAGTTAGCGGTACCGTAGTCAAAACCAATAAACATAGCCTGCAAAATCCCCATGCCGGTGAAGAAGGGGGGCGACTTTAGCGGATTGACGGCACTGCGACAACTGGAATTTAAAAGCAAGGCGCCCGCGGCGCAGAGCCGCTATGATTGAAGCGCTAAAAAAGGAGAAATGATGACGCTGCTACCCTGGCATCCCCCCTACGACTGGCAATGGATGTTTCATTTTCTTGAGGCGCGTACCGTGCAGGGGATTGAAACTTTTGTCGACAACAGCTACTGCCGCAGCTTTGCCCTCAATGGCCACGCCGGGCTGATCGCGGTGACGCCGGATGACGCCGCGCAGGGCATGCGGGTGACGCTTTCCGCCGGGCTACAGCCGGTCGCGGAAGAGTGCCTGGCGCGGGTTGCGCGCTTATTTGATTTGTCCTGCGACCCGCAGCGGATCGCCCTGACGCTGGGAAACCTCGCGCTGCCAAGGCCGGGGCTGCGCCTGCCGGGATCCCTGGATGCGTTTGAACAAGCGGTACGCGCGGTGCTCGGCCAACTGGTGAGCGTGGCCATGGCGGCAAAGCTGACCGGGAAAGTGGTGGCTGCCTTCGGGGAACCGTTGACCGATGCGCCGGGCTTTTATCTGTTCCCGAGCGCGCAGCGGCTGGCGCAGGCCGATCCGCTGGCGCTGAAGGCGCTGGGTATGCCCCTGCGGCGGGCGGAGGCGCTGATTCACCTGGCGCGGGCGGCCATCAGCGGCGAACTTCCCCTCCGGGCGCCGGATAATATCGACGCTGGAATAAAGCAGCTGCAGACGCTGCCCGGCATTGGCCGCTGGACGGCGAACTATTTCGCGCTGCGCGGCTGGCAGGCGCCGGATATCTTTCTGGCGGATGATTATCTGATTAAACAGCGTTTTCCCGGCATGACGCCGAGCCGGATTGCGCGCTACGCCAGCCGCTGGCACCCCTGGCGCTCGTACGCTTTATTGCATATCTGGTATACGCAAGGCTGGTCGCCGGAGGAGGAATAGACCCGAGAGGCGCTTAGCACTGGTATCGACGCGCTGAAATCCCTATAATTGCGGCGTTTGGCGGTCAACCGCCACCCTTCCTACATTCCCAGGTTAATCAGGTCGCAAAAATTTATGACTGATACGTCTCATCAGTGCGTCATTATAGGCATCGCCGGCGCATCGGCTTCGGGCAAAAGCCTTATCGCCAGTACGCTATATCGTGAATTACGTGAACAGGTCGGCGATGAACATATCGGCGTTATTCCGGAAGACAGCTATTACAAGGATCAAGGTCATCTGTCGATGGAAGAGCGTGTAAAAACCAACTATGACCATCCAAGCTCCATGGATCATAGTCTGCTGTTTCAGCATCTGCAGATGCTGAGAAGCGGCCAGCCGATAGAGTTGCCGGTATACAGCTACGTTGAACATACCCGTATGCCGGAAACTATCCATATCGAACCGAAGAAAGTCATCATTCTTGAAGGGATTCTGCTGCTGACCGACGCTCGCCTGCGCAACGAACTCAGCTTCTCCATTTTTGTCGACACCCCGCTGGACATTTGCCTGATGCGCCGCATCAAGCGAGACGTCAACGAGCGCGGACGTTCGATGGATTCAGTGATGGCGCAGTACCAGAAAACGGTGCGCCCGATGTTCCTGCAGTTTATCGACCCTTCCAAGCAGTATGCCGATATTATTGTGCCTCGCGGCGGTAAGAACCGTATCGCCATCGATATTCTGAAGGCCAAAATCAGTCAGTTCTTTGAATAACACGAACGAATTGTGTAACGTGCAAAGAGAAGCCAATTTGCCCTTATCCCCGGAAGGCGTAGGGGCGCAATGCCTTAAAGGAGAACGTTCATGCGTCTGTGCGACCGAGATATAGAAGCCTGGTTGGATGAGGGGCGACTGGCCATTAATCCGCGCCCGCCCGTTGAGCGCATTAATGGCGCGACGGTCGATGTTCGGCTGGGGAATAAGTTTCGGACTTTCCGCGGGCACACGGCGGGCTTTATTGACCTGAGCGGGCCGAAGGCGGAAGTCAGCGCGGCGCTGGATCGGGTGATGAGCGAAGAGATTGTTCTGCCGGATGGTGAGGCGTTCTTCCTGCATCCGGGCGAGCTGGCGCTGGCGGTGACCTTTGAATCGGTTACCCTGCCGCCGGATCTCGTCGGCTGGCTGGATGGCCGTTCTTCGCTAGCGCGTCTGGGCTTGATGGTGCACGTTACCGCGCACCGCATCGATCCGGGCTGGTCCGGCTGTATCGTTCTGGAATTCTATAATTCGGGTAAGCTGCCGCTGGCGCTGCGTCCAGGGATGCTGATCGGCGCGTTAAGTTTTGAACCCTTATCCGGCCCGGCGGTGCGTCCTTATAACCGCCGCGAAGATGCGAAATATCGCGACCAGCAGGGCGCGGTAGCGAGTCGAATCGACAAGGATTGATAATTTTAGCGGTTTGCTGAGGATGCCATGAGACGAATTCTGACCACGCTGATGATCTTACTGGCGGTAGTTGTCGCCGGTCTTACCGCGCTGGTATTGCTGGTCAACCCCAACGATTTTCGCGCCTATATGGTTAAAGAGGTGGCGGATCGTAGCGGCTATCAGCTTGAACTCAATGGGCCGTTGCGCTGGCACGTCTGGCCGCAGCTCAGCATTCTCTCAGGCCGCATGACCCTGACCGCGCCCGGCGCGGCAGAACCGGTCATTCGCGCGGATAATATGCGCCTTGACGTCGGGCTGCTGCCGCTGATCTCGCATCAGCTGCAGGTTAAGCAGGTGATGTTGAAGGGGGCGGTGATCCAGTTGACTCCCAAAACCGAAGCCGTGCGCAGCAAAGGAGCGCCGGTCGTTCCGCACGACAACACGCTGCCTCAGGTTCCGGAGGATCGCGGCTGGTCGTATGATGTCCAGAAGCTGCAGATAGCCGATAGCGTGCTGTTTTTTCAGCATGAAGATGGCGAGCAGGTGACGGTGCGCGATATCCGCCTGCAGATGGAGCAGGATAGCAGCCATCGCGCAACGGTCGATTTCTCTGGCCGGGTGAACCGCGATCAGCGCGATCTGGCGCTTTCCTTCTCCGCCCAGGTGCAGGGCGGTGATTATCCTCATTCTCTGAAGGCGGACATTTCACAACTGAACTGGCAGCTTCGCGGCGCGGAGCTTCCCCCTGAAGGGATTAGCGGCCAGGCCAGCATGCAGGCCAGCTGGTTCGAGGATGCGAAAAAGCTCAGCTTCGATAAGCTGAACTTAACGGCTAACGGCAGTACCGTTGCCGGCAACGGCAGCGTGGTGCTGGGCCAACAGCCTGACTGGACGCTGAATCTTCAGGCGGGCACGCTCAACCTCGATAGCCTGCTGTCTCATCCCTCAGCATCTGACAATAATGGCGTTAACCAGCAGGGGCAAAGCCAGGCCAGGCAGCTACGCCCGGTTATTGCGGATAACGGTATTCAGCAGGATTACAACTCGCTGCGCGGTTTTAACGCCCGGCTGAGCATCACGGCCGAGCAGCTGCAGTGGCGTGGCATGCATTTTACCCAAGTGAAAAGCGATATCAGCAACCAGCAGGGGCTGCTGACGATTCATCAGATGCAGGGGAACCTGGACGGCGGGCGACTCTCGCTCCCCGGCTCGCTGGACGCGCGAGGTGAAACGCCGCGAGCCTCCTTCGAGCCGCAGCTCGACAACGTTGAGATCGGCTCGATTCTGAAAGCGTTCAATTATTCGATAAACCTGACCGGCAAGCTCTCGCTGACCGGCGAGTTCTCCGGCGGCAAGATTGATGCCGACGAGTTCCGCCGCAGCTGGCAGGGGCAGGCGCAAATTCAGATGACGGATACGCGCACTGAAGGGCTTAATTTCCAGCAGCTAGTCCAGCAGGCCGTCGAGCGCAGCACCAACGTTCAGGCGCAGGAAAACTACGATAATGCGACCAGGCTGGACTCCGTCAGCACCGAGTTTGCGCTGGATAATGGACAGGTGACCTTAAAGGGTATGCAGGGGCAATCTGAACTGATGGCGTTAACCGGGCAGGGTGAACTCAATCTGCTGAAAGAAGACTGCGATATGCGCTTCAACGTCCGGGTACTGGGCGGCTGGAAGGGCGAGAGCAAACTCATCGATAGGCTCAAGCAGACGGCGATCCCATTGCGAATTTATGGCAACTGGCAGACGCTGAGCTACAGTCTGCAGGTGGACCAGATACTCCGCAAGCAGCTGCAGGATGAAGCGAAAAAACGGCTTAGTGAATGGGCCGAACGCAATAAAAACACTCAGGATGGCAAGGATGTGAAGAAGCTGCTGGATAAGCTGTGAGTCTGGCGGTTGTTGTCGGCGGATGATAATCCATGGCCGGCGTCTTTGCTGACAAAGTGCGACATGTGGCATTGCCCGGCGGCGCTTTGCTTGCGCGGGCCTACGGGGAAGGCGTTATGTGTTGCGGGCGTGGATTTTTAGGCCGGGTAAGGCGTCAGCCGCCGCCCGGCAGTAATGTCAACGGCTCCTCAAAAACCGGTTTTCCATTGTTCGTGCGGCTTTAGAATATTCATTGAAGTGAGCATTACACTTCATAGTCCAGTTCATCTTCATTATGCGCCGGCGGCACTATTTGTACTTTTTGCACCCGATGGCTCTCCACCTGCAGCGTGCGCAGAACGTAGCCGTCAAGGTTCACTTCTTCACCTTCCTGCGGCACATGCTGCAGGTACTCCATCAGCAGACCGGCGACCGTATGGTATTCACGTTTCTCATCCAGCGGCAGGGGGACATACTGGACCAGGTCTGCCAGCGGCATATGCCCGTTGACCGTCCAGCTACCGTCGCCGTTTTTGTGAATATCGTGGCGAGCGTCAATCTCTTCTACTTCATTAGGCAAATTACCGGCGATAGTTTCCATAACGTCGCTGAGCGTGACAATGCCCTCGACGGAGCCAAACTCATCAACCACAAAGGCAAAGTGGGTTCTGGCTTTGCGGAACTGCTCCAGCGCCGGAAGCAGCGGTAGCGTCTCCGGGAACACCAGCGGCTGACGAATCAGGGCCTGCAGGTTGAGCGGTTCATGTCGTAACGATTGCTGCAGCAGATCGATCACATGCACGACGCCAAGCATATCTTCGTCATCATCGACGCCGGTAACCACCAGGCGGGTATGCTGATTTTTGTCGAGTAAGGCGCGGATCTCCTCTTCCGGAGCGCTGAGATCAATATGTTCAATATCATGACGCGAGGTCATGATGCTGCTGACGGTGCGCTGATTGAGATTCAGTACCCGCTCAATCATCCGCCGTTCCTGTGGATTAAACAGCGGGTTATCGTCGCGATCGGCAACCAGCGAAGCGGTATCGCTATCCAGCTCGTTATTCTCCTTGTGGCCGCTCAACAGATTCATTACCGCTTCAGTGGTTCGCTGGCGTAACGTCAGGTTGGCCGAGAGAAAGCGATGACGGTTAAAGATCGCCAGCTGATTGAAGGATTCAATCATGACCGAGAAGCCGATGGCGGCGTACAGGTATCCTTTGGGAATAGGGAAGCCAAAGCCTTCGGCAATCAGGCTAAAACCGATCATTAACAGGAAGCTCAGGCAGAGAATAACAATTGTCGGATGGCTGTTAACAAAGCGGGTCAGGGCCTTGCTGGCCATCAGCATCAGGCTAATGGCAATAATCACCGCAGCCATCATTACCGCCAGGTGGTCAACCATGCCGACCGCGGTTATCACCGAATCGAGAGAGAAGATGGCATCAAGCACCACGATTTGCGCAACCACTCCCCAGAACCTGGCGCCTTTGCGCTGGGTCGGGTTATCGCTATCTTTGCCTTCCAGCCGTTCGTTGAGCTCAACGGTGGCTTTAAAGAGAAGGAACAATCCGCCAAACAGCATAATGAGATCGCGAGCGCTAAAGCTCAGATCGTGCCACGTAATCAGCGGCCTGGTGAGAGTAACCAGCCATGAGATCGACGCCAGCAGCAGCAGGCGCATCACCATTGCGAGCAGCAGACCGGTCACGCGCGCCCTGTCGCGCTGCGCGGGAGGGAGTTTTTCCGCGAGAATGGCGATAAAGACCAGATTATCAATACCGAGTACCAGCTCAATAACGACAAGCGTGATGAGCCCGGCCCAGATCGAGGGGTCGGTAATCCATTCCATATTCAGTTAAAACCTTTACAACCTAAGAGTGCCATGTACCGATCATGGATAAGCCATAGATAAAATGCAATATTTTCTGCTGTTAATTACCTCGGGCGCCAAACGGGGCCTCGTAATACCTGTAAATAAAATAGCCACTTGCGCAGGATATAACCATATTCAACCACAAGCATATCGGCAGGTTATTATTTGCCATCGCGCGAATTTCCATCGATATAGACTGAAATGGCCCGCCTGATTTTATGCCGGATTCCGCGCAGGCGATGAACGGCTATACCAGGGCGGTCTCCGGCAAACGGTAAAGTCTATCAATAGATTTGATGTATATAACAACGATTTCCTGGAATTTAGATATTTATACTACTTAATGTCGTGGCTTGTCGGAGATCAATTTTTACCGGAGGATGTGATGCGCGTTATCGGGGGATGCAGAGTGGCAAAACAGCAGTGGGAATAATTTGTTGCCAGTAAAAGGCACCAGGGGTTAGCCGGGAAGACGTCGCTGCTGCTGAAACCCGTTGTGACGAGTAATTTGCTGCCGTTCAGACGGTTTTGTGCGTTAAATAATTTTATTAACACTATAATCGATTATATGGTCTGGATTTTTATTTTTTTGCAGTCACTTGTTCTGTATCAACTCATAGTGAAAGATAACAAGGTATTAAAAGAGGAATGATGGAGGAACGATGAACGTCATTACTCTATCTTATGAATTGAATGGAGCGGTTTTTTTGCCTAACATATTGTAAATATTGGGTATTTACTTCGAAACATTGCGCATAAGAATTTTCTTAAATCTGTCTATTGGTATGTAGACTTTACGTGTATTCTTAAATTATACGTGTAATTTCAGAATTTGACGGACAGTATGGCAGGGATCAACCGTGTATCATCACTGATAAATGCCAGTGATAGATACAAACTGACAGGATCAAAAGGTTTATAACCATACGGGTGGATATGAAAATGGTGAGTTTGAAAGCAGTTATACCGGTAGCAGGATTAGGGATGCATATGTTGCCCGCCACTAAGGCCATTCCGAAAGAGATGTTGCCGATCGTCGACAAGCCTATGGTGCAGTATATTGTTGATGAAATTGTAGCTGCGGGAATCAAGGAAATCGTGCTGGTAACGCATTCATCCAAGAATGCGGTAGAAAACCATTTCGACACCTCCTATGAACTGGAAGCATTGCTCGAACAACGCGTAAAACGTCAGCTTCTGGCGGAGGTGCAGGCTATCTGTCCTCCTGGCGTAACCATTATGAACGTACGTCAGGGCCAGCAGTTGGGGTTAGGCCACTCCATTCTTTGCGCGCGCCCGCTGATTGGCGATAACCCCTTTGTGGTTGTGCTCCCGGATATCATTCTGGACGACGCCAGCGCCGATCCTCTGCGCTATAACCTTGCCGCGATGGTAGCGCGTTTCAATGAAACGGGCCGTAGCCAGGTTCTGGCCAAACGAATGGAAGGCGACCTCTCCGAGTACTCTGTTATTCAGACTAAAGATCCGCTGGAATCGGCAGGGCAGGTGGCCCGAATCGTTGAATTCATCGAAAAACCTGATGAACCACAAACCCTGGATTCCGACCTGATGGCGGTGGGGCGTTACGTGCTCTCTGCCGATGTATGGTCCGAACTGGAGCGTACCGAGCCGGGCGCCTGGGGACGCATCCAGTTAACCGATGCCATCGCCGAACTGGCGAAAAAGCAGTCGGTCGATGCGATGTTAATGACTGGCGATAGCTATGACTGCGGTAAAAAAATGGGCTACATGCAGGCTTTTGTAAGCTACGGTCTGCGTAACCATAAAGAAGGGGCAAAATTCCGCGAGAGCATTAAGAAGCTGCTGGCATAGTTTAAGCGCATGGCTTTTTAGCGGATGAGAGTGAGCGGTCCGAGTTTTCTGATGAAGAACAGACAATTCGTGGCCGTTCACACCGATAAGTACAGCAGGTATCGCTGATTAGTATCCATTTTAATTCAATGAGTTAGCGGTTTTCTTGTTATATTGTAGCGTTTGCGAACATGAGGCAATGTTCGGAGACTTCTGGTAGTAGAAGAACACGTATCATGCTGAAATGGTCGGACTAGCTAAATTTACTCTTTGCTGATAATTACTTACTAAGACTTTTCTTAAGTAAGTGGCCCTTAGTCAAGGCGTGAGACGAAAATAAAACTTGACTGAGATCATGTTTGCGCATTAAACAACGGTAACGCATGCATAATAATGTGAAGTTACTGATTGTGTATGCCCACACCAATGTCGCGGAAAAGACGTTACGGACTGGAGAGATCGTCAAAGGATGAAAAAGAAATGAACTGGCAGGTTGTCACTTTTTTTGGCGATAGCACCGTACTGTTACCCAGTGCGGCCGTACTGTTTATCGTTCTTTTTCTGCGAAAAGATTCAAAGCAGCTGGCCTGGCACTGGGCTCTGCTGTTCGGCATAACTGGCGCAATTGTCTGCGCATCGAAACTGGCATTTATGGGCTGGGGTATCGGGATTCGCGAGCTGGACTTCACCGGCTTTAGCGGGCACACCGCACTCTCTTCCGCTTTCTGGCCAATCCTCTTATGGCTGCTGTGCGCGCGTGCCACACCAGTTCTTCGTTTTACTGCCGTCGTATTCGGATATGCACTAGCCGGGCTGGTAGGCTATTCCCGTTTGATGGTTCATGCACATTCAACTTCGGAAGTTATTGCCGGCTTACTGCTGGGCGCCGCAGGGAGTGCAGCCTTTCTGCTGCTGCAGTCGCGCGTTCGCGATACTCATACAGCGCAGCTATCGTTTGGCGGCCTGGCGAGCATGGTCATTATCCCGGCGCTTCTGCTGAATACCGGGGCGAAGGCGCCAACCCAGTCGCTGTTGGGCGAGATTGCGGTGAAGCTTGGCCCACTGGAGAAACCTTTTACCCGAGTTGATCTGCACAAGGGATTTTACTGACTCAGGTGAGCGTGGGCGAGATGAAGGATTCAGAGTGATTCATGTGCTGTTCACATTGTATGCAAGATGAAATTTAAGGTGAAATGGTCTGCCGCTGCGATATTTCATATCCATGAAATAAATCTGTGATGGGCCATTCTGCACAATAATTAGCTTAATGATAAGTCGCCAGGATGTTTCCTAAATAAGTTTTCTGGCTAAATATCGAATTTATTAATGATAACAGCATGCTGGCATAATTCTTTTCACTATTAATTTTTGTAGTTGACTAACTATAATTAATTTGAAACTAAGTCAACACACTTTTTGTGGTGAAAAAGTAATAAAATCATGCGGTTGAAATTATTCAGTTGTTCTGTACTGCTGTCATTTGTAAGTGGCGACCGGAAAACAATAACCTTATCGACGAGCAGTTCATAGTGCTGCCCGCGTATCTGATAATTTAAGATTACGCTCCCAATTGAGGGCAGAATCTCGTAAACTTATGGCCGCGAAATTGTTTGTTTTGATGGATTAATCACCGATTTATCGAAATCTGCGATTGAATTTAAAGGGAAAGAAGTGCAGTGCATTGGTAGCTGTTAAGCCAAGGGCGGTAGCGTACCTGCGGACGGACGTTTTCTCTATATCAAATCTCATTTCATGCGACCGAAATTCCTAAAGTAGCCTTCATACAGGTGATTATCTTCACAACCAGTATATACTTGCGTGTTGTCGCCAGCTCAGAGCGTTCCGTTTGGGGGCGGGCAGGAGAAACTGCGGGTATAAAGCGTAAGGAATGGCCTTCAATAACAATTTCGCATACATTGTGTACTGCAGGTAGCCTGTGAATCAAAAGCGGCCGTTGGCCTGAGAATCCGATAACATGCTTTCGTTTTCTTTGCTCAAACCTGTAGACCAAAAATAGCAAAGGTTGGCGTCAGAGGGCGCTGCATCTATCTGTGTTCCCCTTGTCGCGCCAGCTTGCGGAAACGGGGCTTTAAATGGATCTTGTACAATGATAAAAATTGCGCGAATCGCACTCGCATTAGGGCTGCTTACTTCTGCCAGCTCACTTGCCTATGCCTCCGGGTTAGTGATGAATGATAACGAACTGCGCAACGATCTGGCGTGGCTTTCCGATCGCGGCGTTATTCATCTTAGCCTGTCGACCTGGCCTCTGAGCCAGGAAGAGATTAATCGGGCGCTTAAGAAAGCAAAACCCTCTTACTCTTCTGAACAGGTTGTTCTCGCTCGAATCAACCAACGCCTCGATTCCTTAAAAGCTGATTTCCGGGTGAGTGGCTATACCTCAACGGATAAACCCGGAACGCCGCAGGGATTTGGCCAGAATCAGCCTGCGGATAGTTCTTTATCATTGGCCTTTAATAACAGCGGCGAATGGTGGGATGTGCATCTACAGGGCAACGTTGAAGGTGACGAACGCATCAGCAACGGTTCCCGTTTTAATGCTAATGGCGCCTACGGCGCGGTCAAGTTCTGGAACCAGTGGCTCTCGTTCGGCCAGATGCCGCAGTGGTGGGGACCGGGTTACGAGGGCAGCCTGATCCGCGGTGATGCGATGCGCCCGATGACCGGCGTTTTAATGCAGCGTGCTGAACAGGCCGCACCGGAAACCTGGTGGCTGCGCTGGATTGGCCCTTGGCAGTATCAGATTTCCGCCAGCCAGATGAATCAATATACCGCCGTACCGCATACCAAAATTATCGGCGGTCGTCTGACGTTTTCTCCTTTCCAGTCCCTTGAGCTTGGCGCATCACGCATTATGCAGTGGGGAGGGGAGGGGAGACCGGAGTCGTTTAGTAATTTTTGGGATGGCCTGACGGGTAAAGATAATACCGAAGCAAACGATCCCAATGAACCAGGCAATCAGCTTGCTGGTTTCGACTTTAAGTTGAAACTGGAACCCACGCTTGGCTGGCCGGTTAGTGTCTATGGGCAGATGATTGGTGAAGATGAATCTGGTTTCTTACCTTCAGCGAATATGTTCCTTGGGGGTATCGAAGGACACCACGGTTGGGGTAAAGATGCAGTCAACTGGTATCTTGAAGCTCATGATACCCGGACGAATATGAGCCGAACCAACTATAGCTATACGCACCACATCTACAAAAATGGTTACTATCAACAGGGGTACTCACTCGGGGATGCAATGGGAGGCGATGGCCAACTGTTTGCAGGGAAAGTCGAGCTGGTGACCGAGAATAATCAACGTTGGAGCGCGCGTTTAGCGTATGCGAAGGTTAACCCTGAAAACCAGTCAATTAATAAGGCGTTTCCTCGTTCGGATACCTTGAAAGGTGTGCAATTGGGATGGAGCGGGGATATCTATAAATCGGTAAGGCTGAATACCTCTCTCTGGTACACAGACGCAGACAATAGCGATAGTGATGATGTGGGTGCGAGCGCGGGGATAGAAATCCCATTTAATTTATAGCCTTAACACAGCTTCTGGAAATAGACTGTTGTTTGGGGATTAGAAACTTTTGGTTTACTGATGATGTGACATTATGAAGAAAAAAATTGTTAGATTTTCGGCATTGGCATTAGCAATAGGTTTTTTATCAGGCTGTACCATTTTGCCGGGACAGGGGTTAAATAGTCTGCGTAAGAACGTAGTTGAGTTACCGGATAGCGACTACGATTTGGATAAACTGGTGAATGTCTATCCATTAACTCCGGGATTAGTGGATCAGCTTCGTCCCGAAACTGTAATGGCGCGTCCAAATCCGCAGTTAGACAATTTACTGAAAAGTTATGAGTACCGAATCGGTGTTGGCGACGTCTTGATGGTAACGGTCTGGGATCACCCTGAATTAACTACTCCTGCAGGCCAATATCGTAGCGCGAGTGATACGGGGAACTGGGTAAATTCTGATGGGACGATTTTCTATCCTTATATTGGAAAAGTATTAGTCGCTGGAAAAACATTGAGCCAAGTGCGACAGGATATAGCGAATAGACTTACAACATATATCGAAAGCCCACAAGTTGATGTAAGTATAGCAGCCTTCCGGTCTCAGAAAGTATATGTAACAGGTGAGGTTACAAATTCTGGGAAACAAGCAATTACAAACATTCCATTAACGGTAATGGATGCTATCAATGCTGCTGGTGGACTTGCCCCTGATGCAGATTGGCGTAACGTTGTACTTACCCATAATGGGAAAGATAAAAAAATCTCACTCTATGCATTAATGCAAAAAGGAGATTTAACTCAAAACCATTTATTATTCCCAGGCGATATTTTGTTTATCCCACGAAATGACGAACTCAAAGTATTTGTGATGGGTGAGGTAGGAAAACAAAGCACGCTTAAAATGGACCGAAGCGGAATGACACTCGCAGAAGCCATAGGGAACTCTGAAGGTATTTCACAATCAATGAGTGATGCTACTGGAATTTTTGTGATTCGCCAATTACAAGGTGATAAGAAAGGTAAAATCGCGAATATATATCAGCTAAATGCACAAGATGCTTCAGCTATGGTTTTAGGTACCGAGTTTCAATTAGAACCCTATGATATTGTTTATGTAACAACTGCACCTCTGGTTCGTTGGAACAGAGTTATATCCCAGTTGGTCCCAACGATCACTGGTGTACATGATATGACAGAAACCGTCCGCTATATTAAGACATGGCCATAAAATTATGTTCAATTCAATTCTTGTTGTTTGCACTGGGAATATTTGTCGTTCTCCGATAGGGGAACGATTATTAAGGAAGTATTTACCTTCGAAAAAAATTGATTCAGCAGGCACTGGCGCGTTAGTAGGACATGAGGCTGATGCGAGTGCTATTGAAATAGCTAGAATGCATGATTTATCCCTTGAAGGCCATAAAGGTCAGCAATTTACATCTTCATTAGCAAGGAAATATGATCTTATTCTCGTTATGGAAAAATCGCATATTGAACAAATAGGTAAGATTGCTCCAGAGGCAAGAGGTAAGACTATGTTATTCGGTCATTGGATTGATCAGAAGGAAATACCAGACCCATACCGTAAAAGCGAAGAAGCATTCGCTTTGGTATATCAATTGATTGAACAAGCTGGGCAATTATGGGCTAAGAAACTAGTTGTATAATTATTAGGAATAAGTCATGTCACTAACTTCGTATAAAAAAACAGAAAAAGATAATGATGAAATTGATATTGGTCGGCTTATAGGTGAGTTGATTGATCATCGAAAGTTGATTATTGCAATTACATCTTTATTTACTCTTGTTGCACTTATCTATGCCCTATTTGCCACTCCAGTTTATCAAGCTGATGCATTAATACAGGTAGAGCAAAGGCAAGGCAATGCCATTCTAAACAGTCTTAGTCAAGTTCTGCCTAATACTCAACCACAATCACAACCAGAAATCACTCTTCTCCAGTCAAGGATGATATTGGGAAAAACCGTAGACGATTTAAACTTGCAGGCCAGGATCAAACAGGATTACTTTCCTGTTTTTGGTCGTGGCTGGGCAAGATTAACCGGAGAAAGTGAAGGTTCCCTCTCAATTTCAAGATTATATTTGTTTTCTGATAGCAAAAAAATACCTAAGATAGAAGTCTTAATTAATGATAAAGATAATTACACGGTTATTGGTGATGGCTATGAAATAAAAGGTAAAAAAGGTGAACTGGTTGAAGGAAAAGGATTATCTCTTAAAATTGATGATTTCAAGGCCCAACCGGGTACCAAGTTTATTGTATCTTATGTAAGTCGCTTGCAAGCGATCACAGATCTACAAGAATCATTGGAGGTACTTGAAGAGGGCAAAAATACTGGCATGCTAACAGTATCATTTGTTGGCGAGAATCCAGATAAAATTACTGCTATCATTGATAGCATTAGTAATAATTACTTAGCGCAGAATATATCCAGGCAAGCAGCCCAAGATGCAAAGAGTTTAGATTTTCTTAATCAGCAACTGCCTCAAGTACGTAATGATTTAGACATAGCAGAAGATAAGTTAAATGCTTATAGAAGACAAAATGATTCAGTTGATCTATCCTTAGAAGCAAAATCTGTACTTGATCAGATTGTAAATGTTGATAACCAGTTAAACGAATTAACATTCAGGGAATCTGAGGTATCGCAGTTATATACTAAAGAGCATCCAACTTATAAAGCATTGATGGAAAAACGAAAAGTTTTACAGGATGAAAAGGTAAAGCTTAATAAAAGAGTTACCTCAATGCCTGAAACTCAGCAGGAGGTTTTACGTTTAAGTAGAGATGTAGATTCAGGTCGAGCTGTATATATGCAACTACTCAACCGACAGCAAGAACTAAGTATCTCGAAATCGAGCGCAATAGGTAATGTACGGATTATAGATAGTGCAGTAAGCCAACCAGATCCAATTAAGCCGAAGAAAGCTTTGGTGGTCCTAATCGGTATCATTGTAGGGATATTTATTTCTGCGATTATTGTGATGTTTAGGGTGTTTTTACGGCGTGGGATTGAATCACCAGAACAGCTCGAGGAGTTAGGCATAAATGTATATGCTAGCATACCTGTCTCTGAAACATTCACGAAAAACATAAGCCAGAAAAAAGATTGGCGCGGGAAAAAGCAGGAAAAAATTCAGGGACTTCTTGCTATTGAAAATCCAGCTGATTTAGCAATTGAGGCTATTAGAGGATTAAGAACAAGTTTGCATTTTGCAATGCTTGAAGCACAGAATAATATTCTGATGATATCAGGTGCAAGTCCCAACGCAGGTAAAACTTTCGTAAGTTCTAA
The DNA here is from genome assembly GCF_900200035.1 of Klebsiella grimontii. Taxonomy (GTDB): domain Bacteria; phylum Pseudomonadota; class Gammaproteobacteria; order Enterobacterales; family Enterobacteriaceae; genus Klebsiella; species Klebsiella grimontii. Next base: position 93,078 of record NZ_FZTC01000021.1, on the reverse strand, counting down.
TCTTGCGAAGATTATTTCTCAGGCTGATAAAACTGTATTATTTATTGATGCAGATATGAGGAAAGGTTATACCCATAAATTATTTTCGACTAATAATGAAAATGGTTTGTCTGAGTATTTATCTGGTATGTCACAAATCACCCAGGTAGTCAAAAAAATACCAGCCATTGGATTCGACTATATATCTAGAGGAATGGTGCCGCCAAACCCCGCAGAATTATTAATGCATCATCGTTTTCAGGAGTTGCTGAGTTGGGCCGCGAAAAATTATGATTTGGTTATTGTTGATACACCACCAATTTTAGCGGTTACTGATGCTGCAATTATTGGAGGTTATGTCGGGACAACACTTTTGGTCGCTCGTTTCGAATTAAATACAGCAAAAGAAATAGAAGTTAGTATGAAACGATTTGAGCAAAGTGGAATACATGTCAAAGGATGTATTTTGAATGGTGTTGTGAAGAAAGCCAGTAGTTATTATGGATATGGATATAACCATTATGGCTATTCATATTCTGACAAAAAAGACTAAATCATAGAAAATTAAGCCAATAAAATGTTTATTGGCTTAAACATTATAGGTTTAAAGTATGATTCTTCGAACAGAGAGGAAGGTATGACACTTCTTGCGAGAAACTTTATCGTCAGCGCCGCTCTTGCCTTTTCAGATTTGTTAAGTTTTACAATATCGCTTTATATAGCATTAGCTATTTTAACAACAAATCAGAGCGTTGATTTATATAGCTCTGCACAAATTGAAGAGTGGACAGTTTTACATTGGCTACTCGCTATCTGTTGCGTTGGGTGGTATTCAATTAGGTTACGACATTATTTTTATCGAAAAACATTTTGGTTTGAGCTTAAGGAAATATTAAGAACTTTAGTAATATTTGCTGTGATTGAAATTGCAGTTGTAGCATTTACAACTTGGTCAATATCACGTTATTTGTGGATACTGACTTGGTTGTTAATAATCATACTAGTACCAGTTTCACGTATGATTACTAAGCATATTTTAAATTTCTTTGGATTATGGCGAAGGCCAACATGGATTATAGGTAGTGGTTCTAATGCAAAAGAAGCTTACAAAGCAATAAATAGTGAAGGTAATCTTGGGCTTGAAATTGTAGGGTTTATCTCTACAGAAGCGCATGACACACTGGAGAGTAATATTGATGGTGTGCCAGTTATTATTAATGATCAAAACTGGCTAAGTACAATTGATAAAAAAACGCAGTTTATAGTTGCTGTTGAATCAGCACAAAGTGATATCAGAAATGCGTGGTTACGCAACTTTATGATTAAAGGATATCGATATGTTTCAGTAATACCAACCTTACGAGGAATGCCATTAGATAGCACTGATATGTCATTCATTTTTAGCCACGAAGTAATGATTTTCCGGGTACAGCAAAACTTAGCTAAATGGTCTTCACGAATAATCAAACGGCTTTTTGATGTTATTGGTGCAACGCTAATTATAGTAATAATATCACCACTTCTGCTGTATATCAGTAAAAAAGTTAAGCAAGACGGAGGGGCGGCAATTTATGGACATGAAAGAATTGGTAAAGATGGTAAGCCATTTAAATGTCTGAAGTTTCGCTCTATGGTCACAAACTCTAAAGAGGTTTTAGAAGAATTGTTGGCTAATAATCCTGATGCAAAAGCAGAATGGGATGAAACATTTAAATTGAAGAATGATCCTCGTATTACAAAAATAGGTCATTTTTTGCGAAAAACAAGTTTAGATGAATTACCTCAATTATTTAATGTTCTCAAAGGAGAAATGAGTTTAGTTGGGCCTCGTCCTATAATTACAGCTGAATTGGAAAGATATAATGAAGAGGTCGATTATTATTTATTAAGCAAACCGGGTATGACAGGATTGTGGCAAGTTAGTGGTAGAAGTGACGTTGATTATGAAACAAGGGTCTATCTGGATGCTTGGTATGTAAAGAATTGGTCAATGTGGAACGATATTGCAATTCTCTTTAAAACAATTGGTGTAGTTATAAAAAAAGATGGCGCATATTAATGTTTTAAGGAGTGCTACCATGAAAATAATTATCGTCAACTCATTATATTATCCTTATAAGTTTGGTGGGGCGGAAGTTTCTGTGCAGTTACTTGCAGAAGGTTTAGTCGCCAGAGGCATTACAGTTAAGGTAATAACTTTAAATAATAAAAAGGAAATAGAACGTTTCAATCATAACGGAGTGGAGGTGGTATCCTTCCCTCTCCGTAACATTTATTGGCCGTTTGATAAAACAAATCATACTAAGATAAAAAAAGCGATTTGGCATGTAAGAGATTATTTAAAAAATCCTATCGTTGAAATGGTTCATAAAGAAATCTCAAATGACAACCCAGATATTATTCATACAAATAACCTTGCTGGTTTTTCAGTTGGTATCTGGGATATAGCTGAAGATATTAAATCTCCATTGATCCATACAACGCGTGATTATTACTTATTCCATCCTAACTCTACACTTTTTAAAAATGGAGCGAATATGGACATAAATAATAGCTTCGTTAAGTCATACTCATGGTATAAAAAGAAGAAGAGCCAAAAAATAGATGCAATGATTGGCATCAGTAAATACATTAGTGATTTACATAAGAAAAATGGTTTTGCGGGTAAAGCAACGCATACACATATATATAATCCAATAGAAAAAGTAAATATTAGAAAAAAAGCTTGCAATAAGCTAACTATCGGCTTTTTGGGCAGATTGACAACCGAAAAAGGATTTGATGTCTTTATTGAGTATGCAGTCAAGTATAAAAATAATTTTAACTTTATTGCAGCAGGCGATTTTGCATCTACTAGTAATTCTGATGTTTTGAGGAAGGATGCAATTAATTGTGGCATTGTGTTAAAAGGATTTATAGCTATTGATGAACTTTTTTCTGAAGTGGATGTGCTTCTCCTTCCTACAAAATGGAACGAACCTTTCGGTCGTGTTGTTGCAGAAGCCGCTGTTAGTGGGATTCCAGTGTTCGCCAATTTAACAGGCGGAATTAGAGAGATATCCGAAAAATTCCCATGGGTTAAAGATATCAGAGATTTTAATGCAGAAAGTATTAATTTATTATTTAAAGGTACCGTTCATGAAGTGTCAAATCCATTTGATAAAAGCAAAATAACTGATGAATATTTAAGCCTTTATAATAAGGTATTAAAAGAACAATAAGTATATTTTTAAAGATGGAGGATAAATGCGTAGAATATTAATGGATATGAGATGGGAAGGGACTGGTGGAATAGGGACTTTTGCAAAGGAAATCAATAGAATTAATCGTTATGAGACGCCAGGTTTTTCTGGCAAGCCTTATTCACCTTTTGATCCTATAAAAACAGCGCTTAGGTTAATAAAGAAAAAAAACAGTGTTGTTTTCTTCCCTGGATTTTTACCACCTCTTTTTTCATTAGAACCATACGTATTTACTATACATGATTTAAACCATTTAGATCGCCAAGATAACTCAAGTTTTTTTAAAAAAGCTTTTTATAATTTCATCATTAAGCGCGGTTGTTCAAAATCGAAATTCATTTTTACTGTTTCAGAATTCTCTAAATCAAGAATAGTACAGTGGTCAGGGCAAGATCCATCAAAAATAATCAACGTTGGTAACGGTGTTGCTGAATGCTTTACACCGGAAGGTGAGAAGAAAAATTTTGGGTTTAAATACTTGCTGTGCGTGAGTAATCGGAAAACACATAAAAATGAATATAATACTATTTTAGCGTTCAAGAAGTCCGGGTTATATAATGAATATAAACTGGTGTTTACTGGATCTCCAAATGAAACTATTTCAGATTTTATAGAACATCATGGCTTGACGGAATCCGTCCATTTCACTGGGTATTTAAAGGATGATGAACTACCGCTTTTATACAGAGGAGCAGCAGCTTTAGTATTTGTTTCTTTTTATGAAGGGTTTGGATTACCAGTGATAGAAGCCATGGCAAGTGGTATCCCAGTGGTAACGTCAAGAACAACTTCTTTGGGTGAGGTGGCCGGTGATGCTGCGTTATTGGTTGACCCAGAAAATATAAATGAAATTGCGGATGCTATAAATCAGATTATTTTAGATAATAATTGTCGGCAGCAACTTGTAAATAAAGGATTAATGCAGGCAAGAAAGTTTACGTGGGAAGAAGTTGCACGAAAAGTTGATAATCATCTCCGACGTATTAAATAATTTAAAAAAAACATATACTTAATCATAGTATTCTTTACTAATTGTAAAACATACAATGGCAATATTAGACGCACATGTCGTAATTGATGTATGTTTTATTATACTTATGATGTATATTTCTGGTTAAAATGATATGAAGCGACCCTTCATTATCAATGTATTGAGGTTATTCATGAGCAAGGATTTAAATGTTGGAATTGTCGCGGATTGGCTTGTGACTTATGCGGGCTCAGAGAAAGTAATAAAAGAGTTTATAGAATTATATCCTAACGCTAGCTTATATTCAGTAGTTGATTATTTATCAGAAAGCGATCGACAATTATTTAATGGTAAAAGGGCAACCACAACGTTTATACAGAATATGCCTTTTGCCAAGAAAAAATATCAAAAATATCTACCGTTAATGCCATTAGCAATTGAACAACTTGATGTCTCCAAACATGACATAGTTTTGTCCAGCAGTCATGCTGTTTCCAAAGGAGTTTTGACGGGGCCTGATCAACTCCATATTAGCTATGTTCATTCTCCTATACGATATGCTTGGGATTTACAACATCAGTATTTGAAAGAGGCTGGAATGGATTCTGGAGTTAAAGGATTATTAGCAAAATGGCTATTGCATAAAATTAGGATATGGGATCATCGTACTTCCAATGGAGTTGATCATTTTATTGCAAACTCCAAATTTATTGCGCGAAGAATAAAAAAAGTTTATGGACGGGAAGCTGATGTAATATATCCACCTGTTGATGTGGAGCGCTTTTCATTATGTGAGTGCAAAGATGATTATTATTTTACAGCCTCTAGAATGGTTCCCTATAAGCGAATGGATCTTATTGTCGAAGCCTTTAGCCATATGCCTGATAAAAAGCTAGTTGTTATTGGTGATGGTTCTGAAATGGATAAAATTAAGTCTAAAGCTACAAAAAATATTGAAATTTTAGGATATCAGCCTAATTCAGTAATGCAAGAACATATGAGGCAAGCGAAAGCTTTTGTTTTCGCTGCTGAAGAAGATTTTGGCATTACCCCTGTAGAGGCTCAAGCCTGTGGAACTCCAGTTATTGCCTTTGGTAAAGGTGGGGCACTTGAAACGGTCAAAAGTAATGTAACAGGGATACTTTTTGAGAGACAAGAAATCTCGTCTATTATTGATGCTGTAAACAAATTTGAACTTAATCAAGATAGAATCTCATATATGGAATGTAGATTGAATGCTGAAAAATTTTCTGTGCCAAGATTCCAAAACGAAATCTCAGCTTACGTCTCTGAAAAATACAAGTTATTTGAAGATTCCAGAAATAAATAATTTATGCTTTATATAGAGATAGTATTATGAATGAGGCAATAAAAGCTATTGAATACGAAACCATTAACACTAGAAACTATACATCCGTAAAATTACTTATATTCATTATCGCACTTTCTTGTCAATTAACAGACATTACGATCGGCCCTGTAAAGTTTTGGGAGCTTCTGGCAATAATTTTTTTTCCATTCTTTATAAGGCGTGTTGAGAAAAAAATGCTATGGTTTTTACTTGCATTTACTATTCTTCTTTTGCTATCAATATTCAAAGGTATGATTAGTTCAATTCATTATGAGTACTTCTCTACCTTGAAAAGCAAGTATAGTATTTCTCTGGTGCGTTACGTAGAACTTATATTATGCTTAATAGTAGCGTTAATACCATTCAATTTGATAAAAAATAAAAGATTAGACTTTGATTATATTGTTAAAAAATTTCTCACTTATAATGTATTTCTCACGATCGTTATACTCCTTCTTTATGCCATTGATATTGTCTTGAAAACTTCACTGGTATCGTATGGTAGTACTTTTAGATTGAGAGGGTTTTACGTCGAAGGTGGCCCATATGGGCTTTACATAGCAACTTTGATTTTTCTCGAACTAACATTTTATAAAAGAAAAATAATTACAACTTTCTTTCTTATTGCACTATTATTAACGCAGTCTAAAGCTGGCTTTGTTGCCTTCTTTGTTTTTTTATTTTTTATACTTTTCCAAAACAATAGATTTTTAAGTGGCTTTTTGAATCCCAAGAATATATTTCGTTTTTTTATGACGATTTTAATAGTAGTTTTAATTGGGGTTGGTGCCACTTATAAGATTGCTAACAATTATTATCAAGATATACAGAATATTGATGAAGAAATTAAGGGCAGAGAAAATGATTCATCATTAGTAATGGGTAGGATTGCTGCCACGGATATTGGTCCAAGAATTTTACAGGATAATCCATTTTTAGGTGTGGGATTAGGTGCATATTCCTTAGTTCGTAATAATGTGAATTATCGTGGCTCTTTTCCTGTCGTGACAGGATGGGATCTAACTGGATTGGGAGGCTTTTTTAATCTTTTAGTCGAAAATGGTGTAATCGGTTTATTGATATTTATTTTTGCAATAAAAAAATATTTTAAGTTGGACAAAATAGGAATATATTTCCTTCTGCTTTTTTGTGTGCCTTTTATTTTCGGTGCTCAGCTTTATATGATTTATCCTTGGTTGTATTTAGGGTTGTATTATGCTTTTAAGAAGAGTAGTTAAGCTGGTAAAGAAAATGATTTTATCGATTAATATCGAGAGGGGAAAATGGGCATATCAAGACGACAACTTTTTAACTTTATAGCCCCGCTAGGTACTTTATCTTTTTTGATGCCTGGCACATCGAGGGCTAAAATAGATAACGGCGCAACTCTCTCAAATGAAAAAGATTTAAAAATTAGTAAAACTTATCTAGCTAACCGTGTTTCTGTATCGCCGATTGATTTTGGTGCAGTGTCAAATAATGCTGATATAGATCACACAGAAATTATTTTGAGGGTAATTAAATTTGCGGAACAAAATAATAAAGCTGTTGATTTGAGAGGTGGGCCATGGAGGATTACTCGTGCACTAGATTTTACAAATATTAAACAGATTATTGTTGACTGGACAGGACGACTAATAGTAAATCCTAATTCATTTAAAGACGAAAACGGTTATGTTGTATATATTGGTGTACCAGGCAGTAATGTCAAAAATGGCCGAGCGATATATACCTCTATAGTTGGAGTATTATTAATTATCTCCGAAAACCGTGAAACTACCCTTAATGGTGTATTCATTAAGGGTAACTTTTTGACTATAGATAGCATCAGAACAATTAATTTTAACGGTACTGGAATTCATATTTCTGCGACGTGGGACTCAACAATCCAAAGTATTTCGGCTGAACGTTGTGGAAATGTTAAGAATTTTCAACTACGCATAGAGCCGGGTGGTGATACTTCGAATTGTTTATTTATTGGAAGGATACAGAGCGAAAGGGCCTACCATAAATGTTTAGAAATTAAGTGCATACGTTCAGTTATTAATACAATCCACGCCGAGAGAACCTTAATTCAGACAGACGATGATGGCACGAAGCCCTTAATCTCAGGTTTAAAGTATGTAAATGTCTCTATTCAAATTGGAAACTCAACAATTAATCAGATGATATATGACAATGTTTCCGATAAAGTTGCCACGAGACAGGTTTTTAGTTCTGTAGTAATAAATCTTGATCAATCCTCGATGAGAGATGGTCAATTTAACACCAGTCATGTTGTATCTAATTTCGGTCGTAATTCAGCATTTGAAAATTTTGCTGTATATCAATTTTTCTCTGGTAAAGGAGTTAGAGATTCTAGTTTTAGTAATTTTAAAGTAAAAAAATCTTTTTTGGCTAAATCAAATATAAGAATTATTGGTGGCAACATTAAAAATTTATCTTTAGCGAAAGATGCTGAAAATATTTTATTGAATGGTTGCAATATTTCCTCTGTATTATTAGGGGAAAAGATGACCAATATTTTTTTTGCAAATTGCACATTTGCCAAATCAGCCGAGATCAGCGATTCGCCTACTGCAAACTATGATCATTTAAATCTATCTAACCCAGTCATTTTCTCAGACTGTACTTTCAAAGGTCTAGTATCTGGTGTTGATATCACTCCTTTAAGTATCAGAGGTGGTAATATTAGAGAGGTCAATTTAAAGAGTAATTCACGCGTTTATTTTGAAAACGTTTCGATTGGCAGTTTTAGTTATATAGGTAGACCTTTATTTACCACAAGAAATTGTTACATTGAAAAATTGGTTTCATGGTCGCAGCCTTCAAATGATGTTTATCAGCGGGGCATGACCACTGAAATTTCCACTGATGAAGGGATAACTCAATATATCTATAAAAGTCCACAAGTAGGCTGGGTTAAAATTGAATGAATTTAAGATTATAAAAATAATAAACTTGCTAAATATTTTTTTAAAAATTACTTCAGAATACATGTTTTCTCATTTTTCTTTCAGTACTTGGGGTAAATTTCTTTCACTTCTTAAAACGATTTCTATCATTGAGTTAAATATTTATGAGCTTAAAAGAGAAGACTGTTAGAGGCGCAAAATGGTCTGCTATTACGACAATTGCAAGTATCGCTATATCATTTCTCCAAATAACTTTGTTAGCCCATATTCTTGCGCCACACCAATTTGGTATACTCACTATATCATTGCTGATTATTATGGTTGCAGATACAATTTCTGATTTCGGAATATCTAATTCAATAATACAGAAAAAAGAAATATCGAATTCAGAGTTAACAACCTTATATTGGATAAACGTCTCATTAGGTATTTTTGTATTTGTTGTTGTTTTCTTATTTAGTAGACAGATCTCTTTGCTATTTAATCAACCTGATGTCAAAGAATTGATTCAAACACTTGCTTTTGCATTTTTAATCATTCCGCATGGACAGCAGTTTAGAGCGCTTATGCAAAAGGAGCTTGATTTTACGAAAGTGGGGATCATAGAAACTTTGTCTTTGATCATTGGCTTTACTGTGACTTTAACTTCAGCTTATGTATACCCATTCGCGATAACGGCGATATGGGGATACCTCTGTATGTCATTATCTCGTACTCTTATGTTTTCTATTGTTGGTAGAAAAATATACAAGCCATCCTTCAGCTTTAAATTAAAAGGGATATCGTCTAATCTAAAATTTGGTGCTTTTTTAACAGCAGATGCGTTGATTAATCAACTTAATTCAAATATTGCTACTATCGTTCTATCGCGTTCTCTGGGAGCTATAATTGCAGGGGGATATAATCTTGCTAGTAATGTAGCTGTAGTGCCACCGTCTCGCCTTAATCCAATACTGACAAGAGTTCTTTTTCCAGCATTTTCAAAAATACAAAATGATAATGAAAAATTAAAAACTAATTTTTATAAACTTTTGTCATTTGTCGGTTTGATTAACTTTCCGGCTTTGTTGGGATTGTTAGTTGTTTCCAATAATTTTGTCCTTACTCTATTCGGTGAAAAATGGATATTCATTACACCCATTTTACAAGTTTTATGTGTCGTTGGGCTTTTACGCTCTATTGGAAATCCTATTGGTGCTTTGCTGATGGCAAAAGCTCGAGTTGATGTTAGTTTTAAATTTAACGTATTTAAATTCTTTCTTTTTATTCCTATGATTTGGTTAGGCGCAAAAATTGGAGGGGGAACTGGTGCCGCGTTAGGTTTTTTGTTGGTGCAAGTGATAAACACCTGCTTAAGTTATTTTATACTTATTAAGCCGGTTTTAGGAAGTAGTTATCGTGAATACATCATGAGTATACTTCTTCCCTTAAAAATGACGTTGCCTACTATGCTAGCTGCATGGTTGGCAGGATTATTTAGTTTATCCGGTTCTCCGCTAATAACATTAGTTATACAAATTCTTGTTGGTATAGTGACATTTAGTATGACATTGATTTTCAGCAATAATCAATTTGTTTCCGAAATGAAGTGTTATATTGTTAAAAACCCTAAAGTTAGAAAATTTATTAGAGCGTAAATAATATGCATCCTATGATTGCTTTGAAGAAGAAATTAGACGTTATAGAGAAAGTTGTTCCATCAGGGAGTCGTGTTATTTATTTAGATATCCCATTACATCTCAATGTCGGAGATTTGTTAATTTATAAAGGTACTGAACAGTTTTTTAGAGAAAAGAAATATCAAGTATTGGCTAGACGTACTGATAAAGGTAGTTTAAAATACGTCCAGTCTTTAAGGAGCCTACCAGAAGATGTTATTATACTTCTGCATGGAGGTGGAAATTTTGGGGATTTATATCCAAAACATCAAATTTTACGTGAAGAAGTAGTCAAGGCGTTTCCAAATAATAAAATCGTTTATCTGCCTCAGACGGTACATTTTAAAGATCAGCAAGCTTTGAACGATTCAGCAAAAATAATACGTAAACATAAAAATTTGACTATCTTTTGTCGTGATCTTAACAGCGAAAAATTACTTAAAGAGAAGTTTTGCGATAATGTTATTATGTGTCCAGACATGGCTCACTCATTATGGCAAATTTTCCCTAGGCAAAATAAGACTCAAGTTGCTCGCGATACGCTATGGATGTTACGGAAAGATATTGAGAAAACCGATCTATCAGGCCTTAGTGATGCTCCTGAATCTTCTATGTATGAGGATTGGGAAGATATTTGCTCGAATAAGGATCGTTTTATAATGAGAGCTCTTGTCAAAGCTGAACGCATAAATAATATCGCTGGAAGATACATTATCCCTACGTCCCAGCTCTGGGGGAATTATACTGATCAGCTTGTAAAACGTGTCAATGAATACTTCCTTTCTCATAAGGTTGTCGTTACTTCAAGGATGCATGGCCATATTTTATGTTGCCTTCTTGATATGCCAACTAAACTTCTCGATAATTCCTATGGGAAAAACTCTACATATTACGATGCTTGGACGCATACCGTTCCTAATTGCGAGTTAGTTAAAGTATGAACAGCATCAATATTCCCACTGTTTCGGTCATCATCCCCGTATACAATGTAAAGGATTATGTTTTACAAGCAATTGACTCTGTTATAAATCAAAAGGTTAAACCCTTTGAAGTTATTATCGTTGATGACGGCTCTACTGATGGTTCTGGCGATATCATTGACGCTAATTATGGCCAAATCCCTTTTGTAAAAATTATTCATACAATTAATCAGGGGTTGGGACAAGCACGTAATGAAGGCACAATGTTGGCATCCGGCGAGTTTATCTATTATTTCGATTCAGATGATTTATTAATGCCGGATCTAATAAGCGATTTCATTAAAATCTATAAAGAAAATCCATGCATCGATGTATTTGCATTTTCTGCTGAATCATTTTCTGATGAAAGTACATCAGATGCAAACATTCAAAAAGATAAACTGCCTGTGTATGAACGTACAATCGAAGGCGTATATGATACTGGTTGTAATGCTTTTGTAAAACTATCTCAAAATGGAACTTTTTTTCCTAATGCTTGGCTTTACATTTTCAAAAAAAGCCTTCAAAGCGATAATAATTTATTCTTTAAAAGAATTATTCACGAGGATGAGGAATTTACTCCCCGTTTATTTCTTAAGGCTTCCTTAACAGTTATAACTAATAAGAAGTATTTCAAGCGACGAGTGCGAGCAGGCTCTATAATGCAAACTTCTCGTTCAGAGAAAAATATCATAGGTTATCTTGAGAGTATAAATACTTTGGTGGAACTAAAAAATAATTCAACCGGGTTATGTGAAAAATATCTTAATGTAAGAATTAGACAGAATATTGTACATATTTTTTCAATATTAAAGCAATCTAATATCACTTTAAGCCAATCTACTAATGAGTCACTTGCCAAAGTTCTTAAAGGAAACACTGATCCGTTAGTATTTATAGCTAAGTATAACGTTTTTATTTATAAAGTCGCTAAATACTTCTTAAAAAGAATTGGATTCATTGTATAAAGTCAAACGTTACGATATATAATTGTTGAAACCTTACAATTGTTCATTATGTTATCCCTATTAATGAGTAACACAATTTCAACCTATGCTCTTCAATCATTTTGCGCTAACATATTCATCACATTTAAGCTGCGAACAGTCGCAGTGACCACACCTGACAGGAGTATGTAATGTCCAAGCAACAGATCGGGGTTGTCGGTATGGCAGTGATGGGGCGTAACCTTGCGCTCAACATCGAGAGCCGTGGTTATACCGTCTCCGTTTTCAACCGCTCCCGTGAAAAGACCGAAGAAGTTATTGCCGAGAATCCCGGCAAGAAGCTGGTCCCACATTATACAGTGCAAGAGTTTGTTGAATCACTCGAGACTCCGCGCCGTATCCTGTTAATGGTGAAGGCGGGTGCAGGCACTGACAGTGCCATCGACTCTCTGAAGCCTTACCTGGATAAGGGTGACATCATCATTGATGGTGGTAATACCTTTTTCCAGGATACGATTCGTCGTAATCGCGAACTTTCTGCAGAAGGCTTTAACTTCATTGGTACCGGTGTGTCCGGCGGTGAAGAGGGCGCGCTTAAAGGTCCTTCTATCATGCCTGGTGGTCAGAAAGAAGCTTATGAACTGGTTGCGCCAATTCTCAAGCAGATTGCCGCTGTTGCAGAAGACGGTGAGCCGTGCGTAACCTATATCGGTGCGGATGGTGCTGGTCATTATGTCAAAATGGTTCACAACGGTATTGAATACGGCGATATGCAGCTGATCGCTGAAGCCTACGCTTTACTGAAAGGTGGCCTGGCGCTTTCTAATGAAGAGCTTGCGCAAACTTTCACTGAGTGGAATGAAGGTGAGCTGAGCAGCTATCTGATTGACATCACCAAAGACATCTTCACCAAAAAGGATGAAGAGGGTAAATACCTGGTTGACGTGATCCTTGATGAAGCAGCAAACAAAGGTACCGGTAAATGGACCAGCCAGAGTTCTCTGGATCTGGGCGAACCGCTATCGCTTATCACTGAGTCAGTCTTTGCTCGCTATATCTCCTCCCTGAAAGACCAGCGTGTTGCTGCTTCTAAAGTTCTTACCGGGCCGCAAGCGAAGACTGCGGGTGATAAAGCAGAGTTCATTGAGAAAGTTCGTCGCGCTCTCTATCTGGGCAAAATCGTCTCTTACGCTCAAGGTTTCTCCCAGCTCCGTGCTGCGTCTGATGAATACCACTGGGATCTGAACTACGGCGAGATTGCTAAAATCTTCCGTGCAGGCTGCATCATCCGTGCTCAGTTCCTGCAAAAGATCACTGATGCCTATGAGCAGAATGCGGGTATTGCTAACCTGCTGCTGGCGCCTTACTTCAAGCAGATCGCCGATGATTATCAGCAAGCGCTGCGCGATGTGGTTGCCTACGCTGTGCAGAATGGTATTCCGGTTCCAACCTTCTCTGCGGCTATTGCCTACTACGATAGCTATCGTTCCGCTGTACTGCCTGCTAACCTGATTCAGGCTCAGCGTGATTATTTCGGCGCGCATACATATAAGCGTACTGATAAAGAAGGCGTATTCCATACTGAATGGCTTGATTAATTCGTGATAAAACAGCCTGGCAAGAGCCAGGTTGTTTTTTAATGGGGTAACACGGAATCTAATTTCAGTTTTTATTAGAAAATATAAGATTTATATTCCATCCTAAATTTTTTAATCTTTCTTCTTTTGCAATTTTGTCAAAATTTGCAAAAGAAGAAGTCATTACTTCCATCACGTCACATTTAATATTTCATATTTATTAAGGATTTTATCATGTTACTTCCTGTGATTATGGCGGGTGGCACCGGTAGCCGCCTGTGGCCAATGTCCCGTGAACTCTACCCCAAACAGTTTCTCCGACTGTACGGGCAGAACTCCATGTTGCAGGAAACCATCTCGCGCCTCTCCGGCCTGGATATTCATGAACCCACGGTTATCTGCAATGAGGAGCATCGCTTTCTGGTTGCTGAACAGCTAAGACAGCTCAACAAGCTGTCGAAGAATATCATTCTTGAGCCGGTGGGCCGCAACACCGCCCCGGCCATCGCCCTCGCGGCGCTGCAGGCCACGCAGAATGGCGATGACCCGCTGATGCTTGTCCTGGCAGCGGACCACATTATCAATAATCAGCAGGTCTTCCACGACGCCATCCGCGTTGCTGAGCAGTATGCGCATGCTGACCATCTGGTCACCTTCGGTATCGTTCCGAACACCCCTGAAACCGGCTACGGCTATATCCAGCGCGGCGATGCGCTGGGGGAAGGGGAGCATACGCCTTATCAGGTCGCCCGCTTTGTCGAGAAGCCTGACCTGGAGCGTGCGCAAGCCTATCTGGCCTCCGGGGAGTATTACTGGAACAGCGGTATGTTCATGTTCCGGGCGAAAAAGTATCTCTCCGAGCTGGCAAAATTCCGCCCGGATATTCTCGAAGTCTGCACGGCTGCGGTCAATGCGGCCGATAGCGGCAGCGACTTTATCAGCATCCCGCATGAGGTGTTCAGCACCTGTCCCGACGAATCCGTTGACTATGCGGTAATGGAAAAGACCGCCGATGCGGTGGTGGTGGGGCTGGACGCGGACTGGAGCGACGTCGGCTCATGGTCAGCCCTGTGGGATGTCAGCCCGAAAGATGAGCTTGGCAATGTGCTGACCGGCGATGCCTGGGTGCACAATAGCCAGAACTGCTACATCAACAGCGACGAAAAGTTGGTGGCGGCTATCGGCGTTGAGGACCTTGTGATCGTCAGTACAAAGGATGCGGTGCTGGTGATGAATAAAAACCGCGCTCAGGACGTGAAAAAGGTCGTGGAGTACTTGAAGGCCAACCAGCGCAGCGAATACAAACGACACCGCGAAATCTACCGTCCGTGGGGTCGCAGCGACGTGGTGGTCCAGACGCCGCGCTTCAATGTTAACCGTATCACCGTCAAGCCGGGCGGGGCGTTCTCCATGCAGATGCATCACCACCGCGCCGAGCACTGGGTGATCCTCGCAGGGACGGGGCAGATAACGGTCAACGGTAAGCAGTTCCTGCTGACTGAAAATCAGTCTACCTTTATTCCCATTGGCGCCGAACACTGTCTGGAGAACCCGGGACGTATCCCGCTGGAAGTGCTGGAGATCCAGTCCGGCTCCTATCTGGGCGAAGACGACATTATCCGTATTAAAGACCAGTATGGTCGTTGCTAATTTGTATTTAAGGATTAAATAGATGGCAAAATTAAACTGCTTTAAAGCTTATGATATCCGCGGCGAACTGGGCGAAGAATTAAACGAAGATATCGCCTACCGTATCGGACGCGCCTATGGCGAATTTCTGAAGCCGGAAACAATCGTGGTGGGAGGCGATGTGCGTCTGACCAGCGAGTCGCTGAAACTGGCGCTGGCCAACGGCCTGATGGATGCGGGAACGGACGTGCTGGATATTGGTCTGAGTGGTACGGAAGAGATTTACTTTGCCACCTTCCACTTGGGCGTGGATGGCGGGATAGAGGTGACGGCCAGCCATAACCCAATGAACTACAACGGCATGAAGCTGGTGCGTGAAAACGCGAAGCCCATCAGCGGCGACACCGGGCTGCGCGATATCCAGCGCCTGGCGGAAGAGAATCAGTTTGCGCCGGTGGACGCGTCCCGTCGCGGCACCCTGCGTCAGATATCGGTGCTGCAGGAGTACGTGGACCACCTGATGGGCTACGTGAACCTGGCCAGCTTCACCCGTCCACTGAAGCTTGTGGTGAACTCCGGCAACGGTGCTGCCGGTCACGTGATTGATGAAGTGGAGAAACGTTTTGTGGCGGCAGGCGTGCCGGTGACCTTTATCAAGGTGCATCACCAGGCGGACGGCAATTTCCCGAATGGAATCCCGAACCCGCTGCTGCCGGAGTGCCGGCAGGACACCGCGGATGCGGTGCGCGAGCACGGCGCGGACATGGGGATCGCCTTTGACGGTGACTTCGACCGCTGCTTTATGTTTGATAACGATGCAGAATTTATCGAAGGCTATTATATTGTTGGCTTGCTGGCGGAAGCGTTCCTGCAGAAGCAGCCGGGCGCCCGGATTATTCACGACCCGCGCCTGACGTGGAATACGGTGGATATGGTGACCCGCAGCGGCGGCACACCGGTGATGTCGAAAACCGGGCATGCGTTTATTAAAGAGCGGATGCGTCAGGAAGATGCGATTTACGGCGGGGAAATGAGCGCACACCACTATTTCCGCGACTTCGCCTACTGCGACAGCGGGATGATCCCGTGGTTGCTGGTGGCGGAGCTACTGTGTCTGAAGAACAGCCCGCTCAAGGCGCTGGTGGCGGACCGGCAGGCGGCGTTCCCGGCGTCCGGGGAAATTAACCGCAAGCTGGAGAATGCGGCGGCGGCAATTGCGCGCATCCGTGAACGCTATGAACCGGATGCCGTGAACGTGGATACCACCGACGGCATCAGTATTGAATATCCGGAGTGGCGTTTTAACCTGCGCAGCTCGAATACCGAGCCGGTTGTGCGTCTTAACGTAGAGTCAAAAGGAGACGATGAATTAATGAAGGCTAAAACAGAAGAAATATTAGCTTTAATGAAATAGAAATTATTCTGCTTAGAGCCATAGGGTAGGTGCGTGGAATGATGCATCACCTTATGGCTCTTTCTTGACTTCCCATCTTTCTGAGAGTAAAACCGCCACAAGTGTTGATTACCAGGGTGGCTAATACGCCGCCGTCCAGTTAACTGATTAAAGTGTGATCGAATGAAAATTACTATTTCCGGTACCGGTTATGTTGGTTTATCGAATGGCATCCTGATTGCGCAAAACCACGAAGTGGTGGCGCTGGATATCATTCAATCCAAAGTTGATATGATTAACCAAAAGATTTCTCCGATTGTCGATAAGGAGATCCAGGAATATCTGGCGGAAAAACCGTTGAATTTTCGCGCGACAACGGACAAGCATGATGCCTACCGTAATGCAGATTATGTCATTATCGCCACGCCGACTGACTACGATCCGAAAACGAACTACTTCAATACTTCGACCGTTGAAGCCGTTATTCGTGATGTCACCGAGATTAACCCAGACGCGGTAATGATAATTAAATCCACCATTCCCGTTGGCTTCACGCGTGATATTAAAGAGCGCCTGGGCATTGATAACGTCATTTTCTCTCCTGAGTTTCTTCGTGAAGGCCGCGCGCTCTATGACAACCTGCACCCGTCTCGGATCGTCATTGGTGAACGTTCAGAACGCGCAGAGCGTTTCGCTAATTTGCTGAAAGAAGGCGCGATTAAGCAGCATATCCCGACGCTGTTTACTGACTCCACCGAAGCTGAGGCGATTAAGCTATTTGCCAATACCTACCTGGCGTTGCGCGTAGCCTACTTTAATGAACTGGATAGCTATGCTGAAAGCCAGGGTCTGAACAGTAAGCAGATCATCGAAGGCGTGTGCCTCGATCCGCGAATTGGTAATCACTATAACAACCCTTCCTTTGGCTACGGCGGCTACTGCCTGCCGAAAGATACCAAGCAGCTGCTGGCAAACTATGAATCTGTACCGAATAACATCATCGGTGCCATCGTTGATGCTAACCGCACGCGTAAAGATTTTATCGCTGACTCAATCCTGGCGCGCAAGCCCAAAGTCGTTGGCATCTATCGTCTGATTATGAAGAGTGGCTCTGATAACTTCCGCGCTTCCTCAATTCAGGGCATCATGAAGCGTATCAAGGCCAAAGGTATTCCGGTCATTATCTACGAACCGGTTATGCAGGAAGATGAGTTCTTCAATTCCCGCGTGGTTCGCGATTTCGACGCATTCAAACAAGAAGCTGACGTGATTGTCTCAAATCGAATGGCTGAAGAGCTGTCGGATGTCGCTGACAAAGTGTATACCCGCGATTTGTTCGGCAGTGACTAAATACCCCCTCTGGCCGGGAGATAAGCTGTCGGCCAGAATTTTCCCCTCTCCTGAATTCTTCAGCTATTCGTCTGGCAAATCATCTTACTCCTCTTACCCGATCACCCCCCCTAAAAAACGTGACCTCGCTTAGATTCTTCAATCGATCATCTTGTCCCAACCATCGAGGTCGGATATGTTTAATTCACCTTGTGAAGAGCTACCGTCACTGTGATGTAGACGCTGGAGATAAGCGCCGGAAGGTAAAACAGAGCCTGCTTGCAGGCTTTTGTTGTTTCTGGAACCCTGGTTTTCAGGAGAGCTGCCTTGCGGCGAGTTAAGGTTCTGATTGAAATTGACACGGGTGAGGGAGCGGGATCTTTCAAGGGAAGGGCGCAGGCATAGCAAGCACAAGCCATTTACGGTCACCAGGATATAATGTTGATGCTAAGGTCTTAGTACCCGATTAGCATAACTTTTTAGTTTGACGTGGCGACCAATGCCAGCTGAAAAGACAATACACATCCCCACCGCTGGCAGTGTTTTATTCTTATATTATTATTTCCTATGCCTGTATTATAATTATATTAAGTTTTCTTTTCACCACTTTCGTTTGTTAAAAGTCAGCTTGGTCTTTTTCTGATCTTTAATATAAGAAATCAGAAAATAAACTGAAACAATCAACAGGATGGCAGCAACTGCTAAGAAAATTATGTTTGCCATAATGCGTACCAGAATGAAAGGAATGTTATAAATCCATTTGCCTGCGAACTAATATCACTGCAAAAGCATGCCTTTGCCTGCTTAACATATCCTGAATTTAAGAAAATTCCTATATGGTGTTTGTGGTTTTTTTTGAGGAAAGTGGAAAACCCTTTTTCGCGACCAGTAGTTTGAACAATGGCGCTGTAGCTGGCTTTAGTGCCAGCTTGATTAGCTGGTGATTGTTTCTTTCGTACGAGAATGCTCTTCAGTGATTGTATTGAAAGTGGCTTATATCAGAGTTTGTTGATGATTTTGTTTGGTTTATGTTAATTCTGTGTTTCGTTATTGTGTGGTGCGCGGGCTTTGCGCTGAGATAGGTATTAACAGAGTGTTTTTACGAGCATCTGAATGGATAAGATTGCCGAATGACAATTCTCGATATAAAAAAGCCGCAGTCGTATCCCACTGCGGCTAAATACCCTGCGCCATGCTGGGTTGATTAGACCTTATAGTACGCCTTATACCAGTCAACGAAGTTCTTCACTCCCTGCCTGACCGTCGTCTGCGGTCTGAAACCCACCGCATCGTACAGCGGCTTGGTATCTGCGCTGGTTTCCAGTACATCGCCCGGCTGTATTGGCATCATATTTTTCTCCGCAACCATCCCCACAGCTTCCTCAAGCGCGGTGATGTAATCCATCAGTTCAACCGGTGAGCTATTACCGATGTTATACACCCGGTATGGCGCTGAGCTATCTGCCGGTGATCCTGTCTCAACGGTCCATTCAGGATTGGGCTGCGGGATAATATCCTGCATCCGAACAATCGCCTCAACGATATCGTCAATGTAAGTGAAGTCGCGCTTCATCTTGCCATAGTTGTAGACATCAATAGGCTTTCCTTCCAGCATGGCTTTTGTGAACTTGAACAGCGCCATATCCGGACGGCCCCATGGGCCATAGACGGTAAAGAATCTGAGTCCAGTGGTCGGAATACCATAAAGGTGAGAGTAGGTATGCGCCATCAGCTCGTTTGCCTTCTTGGTGGCGGCATACAGCGAAACCGGATGATCAACCGAATCATCGGTAGAGAACGGCATTTTACGGTTCAGGCCATAGACCGAACTGGATGAGGCATAAAGCAAATGCTCAACATTATTGTGTCTGCAGCCTTCAAGAATGTTCAGATAACCAATCAGGTTAGCGTCGGCATAAGCGAACGGGTTTTCCAGGGAGTAGCGAACGCCAGCCTGAGCGGCAAGATGGATCACCCGGTTAAATTTCTCATTAGCAAAAAGTCGGGCAATACCTTCACGATCCGCCAGATCGATTTTGTGAAAACTGAACAGGGGAGACTGCAGTAAATCCAGACGGGCCTGCTTAAGATTGACGTCATAGTAGTCGTTCATGTTGTCGAGACCGACAACCTCATGACCCGCCTCCAGAAGGCGCTTGCAGGTATGAAAGCCGATGAATCCTGCGGCTCCAGTTACTAAAAATTTCATATTCATCCTCTGGGGTGACTGTATCCCGCTATATATTCGTCGATTTTACACTGGCTTGCCGTGTGGATCACCTGCTTTACCGTTGCTGATTATGTTCACGCATTAGATGGCTAAGCGATGTCACCCGTATCAGAGCTTTTGCATTGGCATTCTGAGGTGGAGATGAGATTCATTATCGAAGCTTGATGATTAGCAAGATAACAATTGCGTGAGGTCTTGTCATAATCTCGCGTTTCCGACTCCTTAAGTCCTCGAAAGTTAACGTAGATAAAAATTGATTTTATGTATGAATTTACAATTCTTTCACATTGATAGTGGCGTGTCTTTTTTTATGATTTAAAATCAATGGGTTAGTATTTTTGTTGTATTTGCTTTACATTATGTTTACGACATGAATCATTTGCAATATGAATTGATTGGCAACGTATTTTCATTTTTATTCCCATGGACCAGCGCTATAATGCGGCAACTCATTTGCATGACCATTGTGTTGTCAGTTTAATCAGCTATCCTGTGCGCAGCGTTAAATATGACACCAGACTGATTGTTGGTGTCATTTCAATCAATATTGCGTACGGTTTACGCCGGTTCACAGAAGATGGATAGGGCGATAACCGAGAAGAGTCTCGTCAGGAGTTCAAAAAATGGGCTTGCTAAACGTGCTAATTGAGAAATTCCTGATGGATGGGAGTTAAGCAAACAGCGAGAGTGTGGGCCTGCTTGAATCTTTTTAAATTTCAAGTGAGCAGCACCCAGCGTCACGGGCAGTAATCTTACCCGATAGCCGCTGCGAGAGCCGTTTGACGTAAGAACAGGGTGTGTCAGTTTACTGCTGTCGTAAAAGCAGTCGCTAGAGATGTTTACAGATAGGGTTGTTGAATCATTACGCAGTTTGGTTGCGATAGCCAAGGGCGGTAGCGTGATTGAAAGCTATCATGTAATACTATGGGGGAGGAGTATCTGACTGAAAAATAACAGTTTTTACTTTACGTCCAGAAACGGCGTCTTAACTGGCGATCTTCATGTCAGCCTCTCACTTGTCTCCGTTTAGCCTGGATGAGCTACCATGGTCGGCTGCTGCCAATGAATTAAAGCGTACAGAAAAATTGGGAAAATCTTGCTTTAACCTATGCACTTAAGTTTTCACGTTGTATGTCCAAAGCCACGGCGTCTATCGGCAGTGTATCAGTCAGGGCGTTAGAGCTATCGCAGTTGATTTAGTCAGTCAGCGACAACTCGCAATTCTAAAGTGCATAACCCAATGCTTAAAATTTCGTAGAATAATTTATGAGTATAAAAATGAAGTATAATCTAGGGTATTTATTTGACCTGCTTGTTGTTATCACCAATAAAGATCTAAAAGTACGCTATAAGAGTAGTGTATTTGGTTATTTATGGTCAATTGCCAACCCCCTACTTTTTGCGATGATCTACTATTTTATCTTTAAATTGATCATGCGAGTCCAGATTCCAAATTATACCCTTTTCTTAATAACGGGTCTCTTCCCCTGGCAGTGGTTTGCAAGCTCTGCGACGAATTCGCTTTTCTCATTTATTGCTAATGCGCAAATTATCAAAAAAACCGTATTTCCGCGTTCGGTTATTCCACTTAGTAATGTGATGATGGAAGGATTGCACTTCTTATGCACTATTCCTGTCATTGTCGCTTTTCTTTTTGTGTACGGTATGCGTCCTTCGCTTTCATGGCTTTGGGGAATACCGCTCATTGCTATCGGACAGGTGATTTTTACCTTTGGCATATCAATTATTTTTTCTACTTTGAATCTTTTCTTCAGAGACTTAGAAAGATTTGTGACTCTCGGTATTATGCTGATGTTTTACTGCACTCCCATTTTATACGCGTCGGATATGATTCCAGCAAAATATAGCTGGGTTATTGACTATAACCCTCTGGCGAGTATGATTTTAAGCTGGCGTAATTTATTTATGGATGGCGTTTTAAACTACGAGCATATTTCAGTGTTATATTTGACTGGTATTGTGCTGACAGTTATCGGATTAAGTATTTTTAATAAATTAAAATATCGATTTGCAGAGATCTTGTGATGGAACCAGTAATTGATTTTAATAATGTGACAAAAGAATATCCACTTTACCATCATATTGGCTCAGGTATTAAAGATTTAATATTTCATCCTAAAAGAGCCTTTCAATTACTGAAGGGCCGTAAATATCTTGCTATTCAGGATGTCTCTTTTACGGTAGGTAAAGGAGAGGCTGTTGCGCTCATTGGGCGAAACGGCGCAGGCAAAAGCACTTCTTTGGGGCTGGTTGCCGGTGTTATCAAGCCAACGAAAGGGTCGGTCACAACTCGTGGGCGAGTGGCCTCAATGCTTGAGCTAGGCGGTGGTTTTCATCCAGAATTGACTGGCCGTGAGAACATTTATCTTAATGCCACCCTTCTTGGGCTACGGCGTAAAGAGGTTCAACAGCGGATGGATCGCATCATTGAATTTTCCGAATTAGGGGAGTTTATTGATGAGCCGATCCGCGTCTATTCTAGCGGTATGCTAGCGAAGCTTGGCTTCTCGGTTATTAGTCAAGTTGAGCCTGATATTCTGATTATTGATGAAGTGCTGGCCGTCGGCGATATTTCATTTCAGGCCAAATGTATTAAGACGATTAAAGAGTTCAAAAATCGTGGTGTGACAATACTGTTCGTTAGTCACAACATGAGTGATGTGGAAAAAATATGCGATCGGGTTGTCTGGATCGAAAATCACCGTCTCCGGGAAATCGGTTCTGCTGAAAGAATCATCGAACTTTATAAACAAGCAATGGCCTAAATCTGGTAATTAAATGAATAGTATTAAGATCTATACCTGTCATCATAAGCCGAGCGCATTCCTTAATGCATCGATTATAAAACCATTGCATGTAGGTAAAGCTAACTCCTATAATGATATCGGCTGTATTGGCGATGATACAGGAGATAATATTTCGTTTAAAAACCCCTTTTACTGTGAGTTAACCGCACATTATTGGGTTTGGAAAAATGAATCTCTTTCTGATTATGTCGGCTTTATGCATTATCGCCGACATCTGAATTTTTCTTCAGAACAGAGCTTTCCCGAAGATAATTGGGGCGTAGTTAATTCACCCGTTATTGATGCAGATTATGAAAAGCAGTTTGGTTTAACCGACACGGCAATCCAGGATTGTATTTCAGGATTTGACCTGCTGTTACCGAAGAAGTGGTCAGTGACCTCTGCTGGAAGTAAAAATAACCTCGATCATTATGAGAAAGGGGAGTTTTTACATATTAAGGACTATCTGGCTGCCCTGGAGATTGTCGAAGAGCTTTATCCGGATTATAAAACGGCTATTCAGCAGTTTAATAATGCAACTGATGGCTATTACACGAATATGTTTGCGATGCACAAAGATATGTTCGTAGACTATTCTGAGTGGCTTTTCGCGATTTTGACTCATCTTGAAAGTCGCATCTCGATGAATAATTATAACGCTCAGGAAAAGCGTGTTATCGGCCATATCGCAGAGCGCCTGTTTAATATTTACATTATAAAACAGCAGCAAGATCGTGCCCTGAAAGTTAAGGAACTACAGCGCACTTTCGTGACGAATGAGACCTTCAACGGCAAGCTGATGCCGGTCTTTCCTCACGCTGCGCCAATCGTCATCAGTTTTGATGATAACTACGCCATCAGCGGCGGGGCTTTAATCAACTCTATCGTTCGCCATTCTGATAAAAACACCCATTACGATATTGTTGTGCTGGAAAACAAGGTTAGCAATCTTAACAAGCAGCGCTTAACCAGGCTGGTTTCGGCCCATACAAACTTTTCACTTCGATTTTTTGATGTGAATGCCTTCACTGAATTGGATGGCGTACATACCCGTGCGCACTTTAGTGCATCAACCTATGCTCGCTTGTTTATTCCGCAGCTTTTCCGTGAATATGAGAAGGTTATTTTTATCGATTCCGATACTGTGGTGAAGGCCGATCTGGCGACTTTGCTTAATGTCGAACTCGGCACAAACCTTGTTGCCGCCGTTAAAGATATCGTCATGGAAGGCTTCGTCAAGTTTGGCGCGATGTCGGAGTCAGCTGATGGCGTGATGCCCGCCAGCGAGTATCTGCAAAAAACGCTTAAAATGACCAATCCTGATGAGTATTTCCAGGCGGGGATTATCATTTTCAACGTTGCGCAAATGGTGCAGGAAGATACCTTCTCCGAGCTGATTAAAACCCTGAAAGAGAAAAAGTACTGGTTCCTTGACCAGGACATTATGAACAAAGTTTTCTACGGCCGGGTTGAATTTTTACCGCTGGAGTGGAATGTCTATCATGGTAATGGCAATACCGATGACTTTTTCCCCAATCTCCAGTTCGCAACATATATGCGCTTTTTAGAAGCCAGAATGAACCCGAATATGATTCACTATGCCGGGGAGAATAAACCGTGGAATACGGACAAGGTTGACTTTTATGACGATTTCCTGGAAAACGTCATCAACACGCCATGGGAAAAAGAGGCCTATTTCCGTCAGCTATCTTTGATTAATTCATCAAATCCTGCGCATAATGCAGGGCAAACGCCTGTTCTGCTTCAGACCAGGATCAAAAAAGCGTTGATGCCTTTCCTTAATAAATATGCTCCTGTCGGTTCACCGAGGCGAAATACGATAACAAAATACTATTATAAAGTTAGACGCTCAATTCTTGGTTAAGGCTGCTGGAGTAATATTATGAACAGTAAAAATATTTTAATTGTCGGCGCTGGTTTTTCTGGTGCGGTTATCGCCCGCCAGCTTGCTGAACAAGGCCATCGTATCAGAATTATCGACCAGCGGGACCACATTGGCGGTAACTCCTACGACGCGCGCGATCCGCAAACGGACGTTATGGTCCACGTCTATGGTCCGCATATCTTTCATACCGATAATGAAACAGTGTGGAACTATGTGACTCAGCACGCTGAGATGATGCCGTATGTGAACCGCGTCAAAGCAACCGTTAATGGGCAAGTGTTCTCTCTGCCGATCAACCTGCATACCATTAACCAGTTTTTTGCCAAAACCTGTTCGCCAGATGAAGCCCGGGCGCTTATTGCAGAAAAAGGGGACAGTTCGATCCAGGAACCGAAGACGTTTGAAGAACAGGCCCTGCGTTTTATTGGTAAAGAGCTGTATGAGGCGTTCTTCAAAGGCTACACCATCAAGCAGTGGGGGATGGAGCCATCACAGCTTCCTGCGTCGATTCTTAAGCGCCTGCCGGTTCGTTTTAACTACGATGATAATTACTTTAACCACAGATTTCAGGGCATGCCGAAACTGGGTTATACGAAAATGATTGAGTCAATTGCCAATCATGAAAATATCACTATCGAACTTCAGCAGTCGTTCAACGCTGAAGAGAGAGAAAAGTACGATCATGTGTTCTATAGCGGGCCGCTGGATGCCTTCTATTCCTATCAATATGGCCGCCTGGGCTATCGTACTTTGGATTTTGAAAAATTCACCCGGCAGGGCGATTATCAGGGCTGCGCGGTGATGAATTACTGCTCACTGGATGTTCCTTACACCCGTATCACTGAGCATAAGTACTTTTCGCCCTGGGAAACCCATGAAGGGTCGGTATGCTATAAGGAATACAGCCGCGAGTGCGGAGAAAATGATATTCCTTATTATCCGATTCGGCAGATGGGGGAGATGGCTTTACTCGATAAGTATTTGTCCCTCGCGGAAAGTGAAAAGAACATTACCTTTGTTGGCCGCCTTGGAACCTATCGATATCTGGATATGGATGTCACTATCGCAGAAGCATTAAATACAGCCGAGAAGTACTTATCTTCCCTTGATAATCATGAAGCTATGCCAGTGTTCACGGTTTCTGTGCGATGAATTGCTCCGCATTAATAGTCACTTATAATCGTTTAGAGAAGTTAAAAGTAACTATTGCCAACACTGTGAAATTAAATTTTACAGCGATAATGGTTGTCAATAACGGGTCCACGGATGGGACCCAGGAGTGGTTAGCCACCCTTAGCGACCCCCGCGTGATTGTCCTCAATCTACCCTCTAATACCGGTGGGGCGGGTGGTTTTAAGGCCGGGAGTCAATATTTATGCGACAACGTCGATAGCGACTGGGTTTTCTTTTACGATGATGACGCCTGGCCCGAGAGCGATGCGCTGGAAAAATTTGCCCATCTGGATAAGGCTAACTGTCGGGTGTTCACCGCTTTGGTAAAAGATCTCCGGGGACAACCTTGTTCGATGAACATCCCTTTTGCTAAAGTACCGTCATCGTTTATCGACACATTACGCTACATCAAAAAACCGGCCGAGTTTCTACCGTTGATTTCCCGTTCGACCGCGGTACAAACGGTATCCTTTGTCGGGATGATTATTCAGCGAGATTTGCTGCGAAAGAATATACACAATATTCACGATGAGTTGTTTTTATATTTTGACGATCTCTACTTTGGCTATCAGTTGACGCTCGATGGCGAAGAGATTCGTTATTCGCCTGAGGTTGTCTTCTCGCACGATGTAAGTTTCCAGGGGAAGTGCGTCTTTCCCGAATGGAAGGTTTATTACCTTTGTCGAAATCTTATTCTGGCGAAGAGAATTTTTCCGCGAGTTGCCATTTTTAGCCGTCTCTCAATCCTTTTGCGGTTGATTAAATATGTGTCAATATTGCCATGGCAACGCAATAAATTGTTATATTTTAAATACTTGCGTCGTGGAGTTATCCATGGTGTAAAAGGAATCAGCGGTAAGAATCATTAAGTGGATATAGCAATGAAAAAACTGTGTTATTTCATAAACTCGGATTGGTATTTTGATTTGCACTGGATAGATCGTGCAATCGCCGCCCGAGATGCTGGTTATGAGATTCACATCATCAGTCATTTTGTCGATGGTAAAGTGCTGAATAAATTTAAAACATTTGGTTTTAAGTGTCATAACGTCCCACTTGATGCTCAATCATTTAATGCATTAACTTTCTTTCGGGCCTTTTTTGCCTCCCGAAGGATCATCAAAGAGATTAATCCCGACCTTTTACACTGTATTACAATCAAGCCATGTCTGATCGGTGGGCTTCTTTCGAGGGCAAAGAATCGCCCGGTCATCGTGAGTTTTGTCGGCCTCGGGCGTGTATTTTCTTGTGATACGGGCTTGCTTAAGCTATTGCGCAATATCACTATCATGGCATATAAGTATATTGCCAGTAATAAGCGCAGTATATTTATGTTCGAACATGATAAAGATCGTAAAAAACTTGCGGGTTTTGTTGGGATTGACTATCAGCAGACTATTGTCATTGATGGCGCAGGTATCAACCCGGATATCTATAAATATTCTCTGGAGCAGGAGCGTGATGTTCCGGTGGTGCTGTTTGCCAGCAGAATGCTGTGGAGCAAAGGGCTCGGGGATTTAATTGAAGCCAAGAAAATCCTCGAATCCAGAAATATTCATTTTACGCTAAACGTTGCCGGGATACTTGTTGAAAACGATAAGGATGCCATTTCCCTTGCGGTCATTCAGCAATGGCATAAAGAAGGGCTGATTAACTGGTTAGGTCACAGTTCAAACGTCTGTGACTTGATCGAGGAGTCGAACATCGTGGCACTGCCTTCGATCTATTCAGAAGGCGTCCCGCGTATTCTGCTTGAGGCTTCCTCGGTTGGCCGGGCCTGCATTGCCTACGATGTTGGCGGCTGCGATAGCCTGATCATTAATAACGATAACGGCATTATCGTGAAAAGTAACTCGCCACAGGAGCTGGCCGATAAGCTTGAATTCTTGTTAGCCAATCCCAAAGCACGAGTTGAGATGGGTATCAAAGGACGGCAACGCGTTCAGGATAAGTTTTCTAGCGGTATGATAATCAGTAAGACCCTAAAGACTTATCATGATGTGGTTCAGGGATGATGTAACGCAAGAGATTACAGCTTCATGTAAATCAAACACCTCCGAAGCAGTTATATTTTATGTTATGTAACTGCTCTGCAAACGCATTATTTATGTTTAATGATTGCGTGCCTCTTATTTTGAAGGTGATTGAATGTCTGATGAATCAAGTAACGTTATTGTTTCCGTTATCATCCCCGTTCATAACGCCGCGGAATATATTTCCGAAACGCTTAATACGGTATTAACCCAGTCTTTAAAAGAGATTGAGATTATCATTGTTAACGATAATTCCACCGATAATACTCTGGATATTGTCGCTAAAATAGCCGATGAGGATTCGCGAGTCCGGGTGATAACCAACCCGAGCAACGTCGGCGGTGGCGAATCGCGAAATATCGGCTTACGTATAGCGACCGGCGAATACATTATTTTCCTCGACGATGATGATTACGCCGATAAAGAGATGTTAAAGAGAATGTCCGATCGGGCTACGGCCCTGCAAACGGATGTTGTTATCTGTCGGTGCCAGTCAATCGATCTGCAAACCAATACTCATTCTCCCATGCCTTTGTCCGCGCGGGAGGATTTACTGCCTGAAAAAGAGGTCTTCTCTTCACGGGATATTGCTGACGATTTTTTCAGAGCCTTTATATGGTGGCCATGGGATAAGCTCTTCAGACGCGAAGCTATTCTGGCAATGGGCCTGGAGTTTCAACCGCTGAGAACCACAAACGACCTGTACTTTGTGAGTGGTTTCATGCTGTTAGCAAACCGCATCTCGCTGGTTGATGAAATCTTAATCTCTCATACGATCAACCGTGCGAAGTCGCTTTCTGCCACCAGGGCACACTCGTGGCACTGCGCGCTGGAGGCATTAACTTCGCTACGTTCGTTTATGAAAGATCGTGATTTACTGCCGTCCAGAAGTCGTGATTTTAATAATTACGCCGTTGTTTTTCTGGAGTGGAACTTAAATACGATCTCGGGCCCTTCCTTTAAGCTGCTCTTCAACGATGTGAAGTCGTTCATCCTATCTTTAGAAATCGATCGTGATGACTTTTATGATGACTTTATTAAAGCTGCGCATGGCCGGATCGTTAATCAGTCAGCGGAAGAGTATATTTTTTCTCTGAAAGACAGAGTGTTGCGCGAGCTTGAACATGCACATATGTTGAATTCAACGCTGCAGGAAGAAATCACTTCGCTTAAACAGTCAACTTTATCTCAGCGAAGTGAAATTGATGTCCTGAAGGCGCAAGTGAGCGATAAAACCACGCTTATCCACGAATTTGAACAGCTAAAAACGCGTTTAGAGAACGAGCATCACACGCAACAGCAGAAATTACTCAGCGTCCACAATGAGCTCCAGGAGCTGACTCAGCGCTATAGCGATTTGGTTTCATCTTTGTCATGGAAAATGACGAAACCATTAAGGGTCGTCAAAGCGATAGCGGCGCGAAAAAAGCCATGACGACGCTAAACAGGTGATATCAACCAGCGCGCTGGCGAGGGTTATATTGCAAGGGAGGCGTTATGCCGCCTCCCTTTGATAACTTACTTATGCCTGCTCCGCAGGTTTTCCACCACATCCGTCAAATTCAGTCCCTGATCCTGCAGCAGCACCAGCAGGTGATACATCAAATCCGACGCTTCATTCTTCAGCTCGAACTGGTCATGCACCGTTGCGGCCAGCGCGGTCTCCACGCCTTCTTCTCCCACCTTCTGCGCTATCCGCTTGGTTCCGCTGGCGTACAGCTTCGCGGTATACGAACTCTCCGGGTCGGCGTGCTTGCGTTCCGCCAGCAGCTGCTCCAGCTGATATAAGAACAGCCACTGATGGCCGGTTTCGCCAAAGCAGCTTGAGGTGCCTTTATGGCAGGTTGGGCCAATCGGATTGACCAGCGCCAGCAGGGTATCGTTATCGCAATCCGGGGTGATGCTCACCACGTTGAGGAAATTGCCCGACGTTTCCCCCTTGGTCCACAGACGCTGTTTGGTCCGCGAATAAAAGGTTACTTTGCCGGTTTCTTCGGTTTTCGCCAGCGCATCCTGATTCATATAGCCCAGCATCAGCACTTCACCAGAGACGGCGTGCTGCACGATGACCGGCATCAGACCGTCGGTTTTTTGCCAATCCAGCTGTTCACTTAACATACCCTAATCTCCACGCCCTGTGCTGCCAGGTACGTTTTCAGTTCGCCAATGTTGATAATTTGCTTGTGGAACACCGAGGCGGCCAGCGCGCCGTCGACGTTAGCGTCGCGGAAGGCTTCCAGGAAGTGCTCCATAGTGCCCGCGCCGCCGGAGGCAATCAGCGGCACGCGGCACACGGCGCGCACCTTGCTTAACTGCTCCAGATCGTAGCCGTTACGCACGCCGTCCTGGTTCATCATATTGAGGACGATCTCGCCGGCCCCGCGCTTTTGCACTTCCTGCACCCAGTCCAGGGTTTCCCACTGCGTCACCCGCGTCCGGCTCTCATCGCCGGTATACTGGTTGACGTGATACTTGCCGCTCGCGGCGTCAAACCAGGTATCAATGCCCACCACAATACACTGCACGCCGAACCGATCGGCCAGGCGGGTAATCAGCGTCGGATCCGCCAGGGCAGGGGAGTTGATGGAGATTTTATCCGCGCCGAAGGAGAGGATTTGCGCCGCATCGTCCAGCGACTTAATGCCGCCGGCAACGCAGAACGGAATGTCGATCACTTCCGCGACCCGCGACACCCAGCTTTTATCCACCACGCGGCCGTCGCTGGAGGCGGTGATATCGTAGAACACCAGCTCATCCGCGCCTTCGTCGGCATAGCGTTTAGCCAGCGGGACGATATCGCCGATGATTTCGTGATTACGGAACTGCACGCCTTTCACTACCTGGCCGTCGCGAACGTCAAGACAGGGGATTATCCGTTTTGCCAGCATTGAATGGCCTCCGTTACGTTAAATTTACCTTCCAGCAGCGCCCGGCCGACAATCACCCCGCGCACTCCGGTTCCGCGCAGCGCGGCGATATCATTGAGATCGCCAATGCCGCCGGAAGACTGAAACGCCACCTGCGGATAGCGGGCGCAGACTTCTTCATACAGCGAGACGTTCGACCCAGCCAGCGTCCCGTCGCGGGAAATATCGGTGCACAGCACGTGCTGCAGGCCGACGGACTGATAGCTCTCCACCAGTTCTTCCAGGGTCACGCCGGAGTTCTCCTGCCAGCCGCTGACCGCCACCTGCTTGCGGCCTTCCGCGTCGATCCGCACATCAAGCGCCAGCACCAGATGCTGCGGGCCAAAACGTTTAAACCAGCCTTTCACCACTTCCGGCGACTTCACCGCCGTCGAACCCACCACCACGCGCGCCACGCCCGCTTCAAGCAGGGCGGCCACGTCTTCTTCCGTCCGCACGCCGCCGCCAACCTGCACCGGCACATTTACGCCGGCAACCAGCGTTTTCAGCAGCGGGATCTGGCGCTTCGCCGGATCTTTCGCCCCGGTCAGATCGACGAGATGCAGCACTTCGGCCCCTTGCGCGGCATAGGATTGCAGGCGCGGCAGCGGATCGTTGCCGTAGTCGCGCTGCTGGCCATAATCGCCCTGATGGAGACGGACGACCGTGCCGTCAATTAAATCTAAAGCAGGAATGATCATCACATCTCCAGGAAGTTTTTCAGCAGCTGCGCCCCGGCGCTGCCGGAGCGTTCAGGGTGGAACTGGACGCCAAAAAAGTTATCTTTTTGTACCGCCGCGGTGAAGGCCTCGCCGTAGCTGCACTGGGCGATGGTATTGACGTTGACCGGCATCGCGTAGCTGTGGACGAAGTAAAAATACGCCCCGTCTTCAATACCGCGAAACAGACGATCGCCCGCTTTGGCATACACCTGGTTCCAGCCCATATGCGGCAGCGGCAGGCCGTGGTCGGTCATTTTCGGCACGTCCTGCTCGATAATGCCCAGCAGGTCGACGCCGTTGTTCTCTTCGCTGCGTTTTCCCAGCAGCTGCATGCCTAGGCAAATGCCCAGCACCGGCTGGGTACAGGCTTTAATCAGTTCGATTAACTCGCGCTCGCGCAGCTGGTCCATCGCCGCCTGAGCCGTTCCCACCCCCGGTAGAAACAGCTTATCGGCGCGCAGCACCACATCCGGGTCGCGGCTGACCTGCGGCTCGTAGCCGTGGCGGCTCACCGCGGATTTCACCGAATTGAGGTTGGCGCAGCCGGTATCGAGGATCACCACGTTCATCAAAGTACCCCTTTCGAAGACGGCAGCGTGTCGCCCTGGACGCGAATCGCCTGGCGTAGCGTGCGGCCGAAGGCCTTAAATAGGCTCTCTACGCGGTGGTGGTCGTTTTTGCCCTTGGTTTTCAGGTGCAGAGTGACCGCCATGGTATAGGAGAGCGAGCGGAAGAAGTGTTCCACCATCTCGGTGCTCAGGTCGCCAACGCGCTGATAGGTAAAGTCGGCTTTATATTCGAGGTGCGGGCGGCCGGAGATATCCAGCGCGCAGCGGGCCAGACATTCGTCCATCGGCAGCACAAAGCCGAAACGGCCGATGCCGCGCTTATCGCCGAGCGCCAGCTTCAGCGCTTCGCCCAGCGCCAGCCCGGTATCTTCCACGGTGTGGTGATCGTCGATATACAGATCGCCGCCAACGTTAACCTCCAGGCGGAAGCCGCCGTGGGTAGCGATTTGGTCAAGCATATGATCGAAGAAACCGACGCCGGTAGAGATTTTGCTGCCGCCTTCGCGGTCCAGCCACACTTTCACATCCACCTGGGTCTCTTTGGTGATGCGCTCAACGTGGGCGTAGCGGTCGCGGCGGGTCAGCTGTTCGCAAATGGTCGGCCAGTCCAGCTTTTCGCGGTCATAGCGCAGGCCGGTAATGCCCATGTTATCCGCCAGCTGAATATCGGTCGCGCGGTCGCCAATCACGTAGCTGTGGGCGGTGTCCATCACCCCTTGTTCCAGCCACGGCAGCACCAGCCTGGTTTTCGGTTTGCGGCAGTCGCAGTTATCCGCCGGGAGATGCGGGCAAATCAGCACTTCGTCAAAGTTGACGCCCTGGGAGGCAAAAATCTGCATCATCAGGTTGTGCGGGCCGTCGAACTCGTCCTGCGGCAGGCTGGCGGTTCCCAACCCATCCTGGTTGGTGATCATCACCAGCTTGTACCCTTCCTGCTGCAGCTTGAGCAGGGCCGGGATCACCTGCGGCTCAAACGCCAGCTTATCGAAGCGGTTTACCTGAAAATCAACCGGTGGCTCGGAAATCAGCGTACCGTCACGGTCAATAAAGAGAAACTTCTGGGTCATACATTCTCCGCAGTCAAAGCGTCAATGACGCGCTGGCTCTCTGCACGGGTACCGATAGTGATACGCAAACAGCCGCTTAATGAAGGTTGTTTATTCTGGTCACGTAAGA
Organism: Klebsiella grimontii; assembly: GCF_900200035.1. Taxonomy (GTDB): domain Bacteria; phylum Pseudomonadota; class Gammaproteobacteria; order Enterobacterales; family Enterobacteriaceae; genus Klebsiella; species Klebsiella grimontii. The sequence goes on along the minus strand of NZ_FZTC01000021.1, from coordinate 59,607 downwards.
TAATGCCCTGATCCCACAAAGATTTAAACACCGCGCTGGAGGCGACGATCCGCGCCAGAACGTAGTTGCTCTCGGAATCGAACACCTCTTCAACGCAGGCAATGCCGCGCAGCTGGGTTACCAGATAATCGCGTTCGGCGAGGATCTGCGCCACGCGCGCCCGCATGGCGGCAATGCCTTCCGCGCTGAGCGCCTGGGCGGCGATATCGGCCACCGGCGTGGAGAGCGGATAAGGCGCGATAACCTTCATCAGCACGTTAATCACCTCGGCGTTGGCGAGGGTGAAACCGCAGCGCAGACCAGCCAGGGCGAAGGCCTTGGAGAGGGTACGCAGAATCGCCAGGTGCGGATACTCGTTCAGCCAGGTCGCCAGCGTCGCCTGCGGGCAGAATTCGATATAGGCTTCATCCGCGACCACGATGGCTTTGCCGCGCGTCATCTCCAGCAGGGTGCGAAAATCTTTCGGGTTGATAATCTGCCCGGTCGGGTTATTCGGGCTACAAACGAAAACCACTTTCACGCCGTCGAGATTGGCCGCGATGCCCGGCAGATCCAGCTGCCAGTCGGCGAGCGTCGGCACCGTACGGCAGGTCACGCCGATGGTTTCGGCGCTGACGCTGTACATGCCGTAGGTCGGCGGGCAATAGAGCACCGCGTCCTGGCCCGGCTCGCAGAAGGCGCGGATCAGCAGTTCAATGCCTTCGTCGGCGCCGCGGCTGACCAGCACCTGCTCCGGCTTGACGCCCGCATACTGCGCGTAGCGTTCAATGACCGCTTTCGGCTGCGGTTCCGGGTAGCGGTTCATCGTCTGCTCGGTCAGCTGGAACTCTACCGCGGTAGGGAATTCGTTGGCGTTCAGCCAGACGTCGCCTTTACCCCCGAGACGGCGAGCTGATTGATACGGCGTCAGCGCGCGGACGTTGGCGCGGGCTAAATCTTCAATGCTCATGCTTGCTCCTTAAGGGCTGCAACGCGCAGCGTAACGGCGTTTTTGTGGGCGTCCAGGCGCTCGGCGGCGGCCAGAATTTCAATTGTTGAGGCGAGGGCGGCAAACCCGTCGCGCGACAGCTCCTGCACGGTCATACGTTTCTGGAAATCCGCCAGACCGAGGCTGGAGCAGGTCGCGGTGTAGCCGTAGGTCGGCAGCACGTGGTTGGTGCCGGAGGCGTAATCGCCGGCGGATTCCGGCGACCAGTCGCCGAGGAATACCGAACCAGCGCTGGTGATACCGTCGACCAGTTCGCGGGCGTTACGGGTCTGAATAATCAGGTGCTCCGGGCCGTACTGGTTGGAAATCGCCACGCACTGGGCGATATCGCGCGCCACAATGATGCGGCTGGCGGAAAGCGCGCCGCGGGCGGTTTCCGCCCGGGACAGCGCGGCCAGCTGGCGCTCAACGGCTTGCGCGACGCGGGTGGCCATCTCGCTATCCGGCGTCAGCAGGATCACCTGCGAATCCGGGCCGTGCTCGGCCTGGGAAAGCAGGTCGGACGCGACGAAATCCGGGGTGGCGCCGCTGTCGGCGATCACCAGCACTTCCGACGGCCCGGCGGGCATATCGATAGCCGCGCCGTCAAGACGCTGGCTCACCTGGCGCTTGGCTTCGGTCACGAAGGCGTTGCCAGGGCCAAAGATTTTATCGACCTTCGCCACCGATTCGGTGCCGAACGCCAGGGCGGCAATCGCCTGCGCGCCGCCGACGTTAAAGATATTGCGCACGCCGCACAGCTGGGCGGCATAGAGGATTTCATCAGCAATCGGCGGCGGCGAGCACAGCACCACCTGCTGGCAGCCGGCGATGCGCGCCGGCGTTGCGAGCATCAGCACCGTTGAGAACAGCGGCGCCGAGCCGCCGGGAATATATAAGCCGACGGAGGCGATAGGGCGGGTCACCTGCTGGCAGCGCACGCCCGGCAGGGTTTCAACATCCACGGCCTGCAGTTGCTGCGCGTTGTGGAAGGTTTCGATATTTTTGACCGCCACGGCCATCGCCTGCTTGAGCTCGTCGCTCAGGCGCGCGCCGGCGGCGGCAATCTCTTCGTCGCTAACCTTCAGCGCCTTGACGTCGGTTTTGTCGAACTTCGCGCTGTATTCACGCAGGGCCGCATCGCCGTTGTCTTTGACGTTAGTGAGGATCTCCGACACCGTCTTGCTGATGCTCCCGGAGGCGGAAATGGCCGGGCGCGTTAAGAGTTGTTGCTGTTGTTCTGCGCTACAGCCGTTCCAGTCGATAATTGTGTTGAAGCTCATGGTTGTTTCCCCTGTTTATCCCGTGACCGACCCGCCGGATTACTCCATCATCTTCTCAATCGGCAGGACCAGAATGGAGCTGGCGCCCAGCGCTTTCAGTTTTTCCATGGTTTCCCAGAACAGGGTTTCGCTGCTCACCATGTGCATCGCCACGCGCTGCTTGTCGCCGGCCAGCGGCAGAATAGTCGGGCGCTCGGCGCCGGGCAGCAGGGCGATGACTTCTTCCAGGCGTTCGGTCGGCGCGTGCATCATGATGTATTTTGATTCGCGGGCCTGAATCACGCCCTGAATACGGGTCAGCAGGCGGTCAATCAGCTGCTGTTTGCTATCGGCCATCTCGCCGTCGCGCTGGATCAGGCAGGCTTTGGAGCGGAACATCACTTCCACTTCGCGCAGGCCGTTCGCTTCGAGTGTCGCGCCGGTTGAGACCAGGTCGCAGATCGCGTCAGCCAGACCGGCGCGCGGGGCCACTTCAACCGAGCCGTTCAGCAGGCAGGATTTGAACGAGATGCCTTTCTGGTCAAGGTAGCGCTTCAGCAGGTGCGGGTAGGAGGTGGCGATGCGTTTGCCGTTAAGCATCGCCGGGCCGTCCCAGGGTTCATCCGCCGGGGTCGCCAGCGACAGGCGGCAGCCGCCGAAGTCGAGACGGCGCAGGGTGAAGTAGCGCGGATCTTCGCCCTGAGCGCGGCGGCTCAGCAGCTCTTCTTCCAGCACGTTTTCGCCGATAATCCCCAAATCGACCACGCCGTCCATGATAAGGCCCGGAATATCGTCATCTCGCACGCGCAGAATATCGATGGGCATATTTTCCGCCAGCGCGATCAGGCGCTGGGTGTGCAGATTCACTTTGATGCCGCAGCGGCTGAGTAATTCGCGTGAATCTTCGCTTAAACGCCCTGATTTCTGAATAGCTATGCGTAAACGGCTGTTGTCTAACATTCTTATTTTCCTCTGTAACCCTGTCTGAATCTGTCCGAATTCGGTCCAAAAAAAAGCCCCCGGAAGCGAATCTTCCGGGGGCTCTCTTTGCGTTCATGCACCACTGGAAGATCCAAACGTCTTCCAGCACACATCGCCTGAAAGACTAGTCAGGATGATGGTGATGATGGTGGTTTTTAAATTGAACGCTGTTCATAAAATTCTCTGTGAATGACTATGCATTTGATGCCTTTTAACCTAAACCACTTTACTCGCATAAAGCAAGGGCTTTTTTCTATCATTAATTCATTTCATATTGACCGAAGAAATTGTCAGTTGCCGCCGGCTGGCGTAGCCTTAAGTCAGCACAGCGAAAAGTCAGGAGCAAGGGGATGAAGAAGGTCGCGATTGTAGGTTTAGGATGGCTGGGTATGCCGCTTGCGCTGTCGTTGATGTCGCGGGGATGGCAGGTGACCGGCAGTAAGACCACGCAGGATGGCGTGGAGGCGGCGCGGATGTGCGGCATCGACAGCTATCCGCTGCGTCTGGAGCCGCAGCTGGTCTGCGACACCGAGGATCTGGATACCTTAATGAACGTCGACGCGCTGGTGATTACTTTACCGGCGCGGCGGACCGGTCCCGGAGAGGACTTTTACCTTCAGGCGGTACAGGAAATCGTTGATACCGCGCTGGCGCATCACGTGCCGCGCATCATATTCACCAGCTCAACGTCGGTTTACGGCAACGCCAGCGGCACGCTAAAGGAGAACTCCCCCCGTAACCCGCAAACCGCCAGCGGACGGGTGCTGAAAGAGCTGGAGGACTGGCTGCATAACCTTCCCGGCACCTCGGTGGACATTCTGCGCCTCGCCGGGCTGGTGGGGCCGTCCCGTCATCCGGGGCGCTTCTTTGCCGGGAAATCCGCGCCGGACGGCCAGCACGGCGTCAATCTGGTGCATCTCCAGGATGTGATCGCCGCGATCGAACTGTTATTGCAGGCTCCGAAAGGCGGGCGCATCTATAATATATGTGCGCCTAAGCATCCCGCGCGCGGCGTCTTTTATCCGCAGATGGCCCGCGAGCTTGGGCTTCCCGTCCCCGTATTCTCTGATAACCCGGAGAACGGTTGCGGCAAGATTGTGGATGGCAGCCGTATTTGCAACGAACTGGGGTTTGAGTACCAGTACCCCGATCCGCTGGTGATGCCGATGGAGTAATGCGCCAGCGGTGAATCGCGTACCGAAAGGGGGTAGCGATGAAACCACTGCTGGATGTGCTCGTCATTCTTGATGCCCTCGACAAAGAGGGCAGCTTTGCCGCCGCCTCGGCGAAGCTCTATAAAACGCCGTCGGCGCTGAGCTATACCATTCATAAGCTGGAAAGCGATCTCAATATTCAACTTCTCGACCGCAGCGGCCACCGGGCGCGCTTCACCCGTACCGGGCAGATGCTGCTGGAAAAGGGGCGCGACGTGCTGCACACCGCCCGCGAACTGGAAAAGCAGGCCGTCAGGCTGCATCAGGGCTGGGAAAATGCGCTGATACTCAACGTCGACGCTACCTTTCCGTTCTCGCTGCTGGCCCCGTCGATCGCGGCGTTTTATCGCCAGCATCACGCCACCCGTCTTGAATTCCGCCGCGATACCCTCGGCGCAAACTGGCAGACGCTGGTGGAAGGGCGGGCGGATCTTCTGCTCGGCGCGCTGGGCGACCCTCCGGCGCTCAGCGGCTACGGCTCTGTTCTACTGGGGGAGGTGGCGCAGGCGTTTGTCGTTGCGCCCCAGCATCCGCTTGCGCAGATTGCCGGTCCTGTGGGCTGGCGGACGCTGCGCCGCCATCGCGCGATTACCACCGACGGCGCGTGGCCGCAGGCCGACGGCGAGGAGAGCCTGACGGTATTCGATCTTCCCGCCCAGCTGATGCTGCTGTGCGCCGGACTGGGCTGGGGTTATTTACCGCTATTCCAGGTGCAGCCTTTAATCGCCCGCGGCGAGCTACTGATAATAAAAACGACGGTCCCCGAACCGGTCAATCGCGCATGGATAGGCTGGAATGAAGACGTTTGCGGGCAGGCGGGCGAGTGGTGGCGAAAGGAGATATTAGCAAATAGTGCTATCCATCAGGTCTATAATACTAAAATCGTATGAATATTAATCTGTTAGAGAATTACCAAGATTATTAAGCCTTGTAACATCTTGTCATCGGGCCAGCAGTTGTTGCAAAATACGCGTCCTGAAAATCAGAAACTGGCCGACGCTTTTTTAAAGTGTCGGTTATTTTTTTGGTTGAAAGACACATCATTCAATACCAAGAGGCCGGGCTTCGTACCGGATAGATATTTACTAAAAACCGACAGTGGTTGTCGCTGAGGAATACAAAGAAATGGGGCAATTTTTTGCTTACGCGCTGGCGTTCACCGTAAAAGGGGATAACTATGTCGCATAACGCTACTCCAAAAACCTCTCGCGTGGAATTACGTAAAACGCTTACGTTGATTCCGGTTGTCATGATGGGCCTGGCCTATATGCAGCCGATGACGCTGTTCGATACGTTTGGTATCGTCTCTGGATTGACTGATGGTCACGTAGCGACGGCTTACGCCTTCGCGCTGATCGCCATTCTCTTCACGGCGCTGAGCTACGGTAAACTGGTTCGCCGTTTCCCGTCGGCGGGTTCCGCCTATACCTACGCGCAGAAATCCATTAGCCCGGCCGTCGGCTTTATGGTGGGCTGGTCATCGCTGCTGGACTACCTGTTCATGCCGATGATCAACATTCTGCTGGCCAAAATTTATTTTGAAGCGCTGGTGCCTTCTATTCCTTCGTGGATCTTCGTTGTCGCGCTGGTGGCCTTTATGACCATCTCCAACCTGCGCAGCATCAAGACCGTGGCGAACTTCAATACCCTGATCGTTATCCTGCAGATGGGTATCGTGGCGGTGATTGTTGGCCTGATTATCTACGGCGTTATGCACGGCGAAGGCGCGGGCACGCTGACCAGCACCCGTCCATTCTGGTCTGAAGGCGCGCACGTGGTGCCGATGATTACCGGCGCGACCATCCTGTGCTTCTCGTTCCTCGGCTTCGACGGCATCTCTTCGCTGTCTGAAGAGACCAAAGACGCGGAGCGCGTGATCCCGAAGGCTATCTTCCTGACCGCGTTGATTGGCGGCCTGATCTTTATCGGCGCTTCCTACTTCCTGCAGCTGTACTTCCCGGACATCTCGCGCTTTAAAGATCCGGACGCCTCGCAGCCTGAAATCATGCTGTACGTGGCGGGCAAAACCTTCCAGTGGGGCGTGCTGATTTTCTCCAGCGTTACCGTACTGGCATCCGGCATGGCCGCGCATGCGGGCGTTTCCCGTCTGATGTACGTGATGGGCCGCGACGGCGTGTTCCCGACGCGTTTCTTCGGCTACGTGCATCCGAAATGGCGTACTCCGGCATGGAACGTGCTGCTGGTTGGCGCGATCGCGCTGCTGGCGATTAAATTCGACCTCGTCACGGCGACGGCGCTGATTAACTTCGGCGCGCTGGTGGCGTTCACCTTCGTTAACCTGTCGGTGATCTCCCAGTTCTGGATCCGTGAAAAGCGCAACAAAACGCTGAAAGACCACTTCAACTATCTGATTCTGCCGGTCTGCGGCGCGCTGACCGTCGGCGCACTGTGGATTAACCTCGAAGAGAGCTCCATGGTTCTCGGCCTGATCTGGGGCGGTATTGGTCTGGTCTACCTGGCCTGCGTGACCAAAAGCTTCCGCAACCCGGTGCCGCAGTACGAAGACGTCGCATAATCACATTTGATGATGTGAAAAGCCGGAGGGAAACCTCCGGCTTTTTTGTTTGCAGCGCCCCCTTCGGGAAACGGCTACTCAAAACAGGCGCTGCGTTCCCAGCACTCGTCGCAGCTTGGCGAACGGCAGATAACTTCCCCCTGCTGCAGCAAACAGCGCTGACGATAAAAGAACTTTTTCCAGCGCATATTGTGTTCGTTCATCACCACCAGCTGTGGAAAGCAGTCGCTCATCAGCAGGCGCAATTCGGCGCGCGATGCCAGACCAAGATCCTGCCAGAGATGGTTAAACGCCAGCGAAACCTCGGCGATAATCTGCGCCATCGGCCCGGCATCTTGCTGCATCCAGCCCGCCAGCCAAGCGCCCAGCTGCTGGCGCTCCTCTTCGCGGGTGGCGTTGAGCTCCGCCATCAGGCGGCGACGGGTGAGCGTCTCGCCGTCGAGCGGCGTTTCCACCTCGCCCAGGCGCCGGCGCAGCGCCTGCCAATCGCGCGGGCTAAGCCCCATGCGCAGCGGAAAGCTGCCTTTCCCCGCGTGGTACAGCAGCCATAAGCGCCGCAACCAGTCGAGCGGCGGCATCAGGCGACCCCCTTATGCGGCAACGCGGCAGGCCAGCTCCCCCGACGCTGTTGCCACCACGCGGGCAGCACTTCGGAGACCGGCCGCCACGCGCCGTCAACGCAGGGTTCAATGCCTTCCTGTTCCAGCTGTTGCCACGGCGTATGGCCGATACGCACGCAGAATACGGCTTTAACGTCCGCCAGCAGTTCGAGGATCGCCGCAAACCGGGCTGCGTTATCCTGCGGCTCGCAGTCATCGCGCCCCTGACAATATTTGGGCGTAAAGCGCTCGTTGACCAGCACCATACCGGCGGCCGAGAGGCTGTAAATGTAGAACCGGTCGGCGTGACCAAAGTGACAATCAATGACGTCCCCGCGGCTTGACGCCACGGCGACCAGGCAGGCGTCATCGGCTTCAGATTCGCCGCGGGTCGCAATGCTGGCGTGCAGCTGCGCGCGCTGGTGGAGGATCGGCAGCCAGGCCGGGAGACTCTCTGGCGCCGGAAGCTGGGTAAACTGCTGGCTGCGGTCTTCGCCGAGCATCCCAATGGCGTCGGCGCGACACTGGTGGCAGTGGGTCATCTGCGGCATCACTTCGCCGCACCGGCCGCGGGTGGCGGCGAGCGTCTCGGCGTCCGGCTCCGGCTGGCCGTTGAGGCCAAACACCGTGCCGTGCTCCGGCCTGGCGATCAGCGGCATAATATTATGGATAAACGCGCCGCTGGCCCGCAGCGCGCGGCTCACGTCGGCCATGCCGCTATCGTTGATACCGGGGATCAGCACCGAATTTATTTTCACCAGCACACCTTTGGCGGTCAGCCTGCGCACGCCCTCAAGCTGACGGGCAATCAGGATCTCTCCCGCTTCGCGCCCGCTGTAGCGTTCGCCGTCCAGCCATAGCCAGGCGTAGATTTGCGCGGCAATCTCCGCGTCGAGGGTATTAATGGTGACCGTGACGTGGTCAACGCCGACATCCAGCAGGCGGTCCACCGCGTCAGGCAGCATCAGTCCGTTGGTCGACAGGCATAATTTCAGGTCCGGCAGCTGTTCGCGGATCAGCTCCAGGGTGCGAAAGGTGCGGGCGATATTGGCGAGCGGATCGCCGGGCCCGGCGATGCCCACCACCGAAAGCTGCGGGATCGCCTGCGCGACCTGACGCACTTTCACGACCGCCTGTTCAGGCGTCAGCAGCGTTGACGATACCCCGGGGCGGGACTCGTTGCTGCAATCGAATTTGCGATTACAGTAGTTGCACTGCAAATTGCAGGCGGGCGCGACGGGCAGATGCATCCGCGCGAAACGGTGATGCCCATGGCGAGAGTAGCAGGGGTGCGCGGCAGCTTTATCGGCCACAAGCGGCGTCAATGCGCTGTCATCCGCCGGGCGGCAGGCTTTGCCGCCAGAAAAAGAGGAGCAGGAAGTCATGGTCGTACCTTCGTGATTGGGCGATACCTTCCTGCTGCAAATGCTGTACCAGAGGTTAATTTCGCAACCGCATGAAAAGTAGACTTTTTAACCGGCAACCCGCGTCCCTGAATTGTCGCAATTCCGCCGCGCTGGCGACAATGTCCTGAATCTCACATAAGGCTTCACAGTCGCGGCATGGTGATATCCATAATCTGAATGCGATACGCCACCTGGCGCGGGGTCATGCCGAGCAGCCGCGCCGCTTTGGCCTGCACCCAGCCCGCTTTTTCCAGGGCGGCGATCAGCCGCTGGCGCTCGTCGAGGCTGTTATCGAGCCAGCCGTCCTCCGCCGGGCCGCTGCTGGCGAGCGCTTTCGGCGGGTTATCGCGATGGTTGAACAGAATCACGTCCCGGTCTATCAGGCCGCTTTCCGACAGCACCGCCGAACGTTCGAGACAGTTTTCCAGTTCGCGCACGTTTCCCGGCCAGCTGTACTCCATCAGCAGGCGAATCGCCCCATCGCTGATGCGCAGCGTTCGCCCCTGGCTGTGGGCGATTTTTCGCACCAGAAAGTGCGCCAGCTCGGCGATATCCTCCTGGCGCTCGCGCAGCGGCGGCAGCGCGATAGGCATTACGTTCAGGCGGTAGTATAGATCCTCGCGGAAATGACCCAGCCGCACCTCCTCTTCCAGATGGCGGTTGGTCGCCGCGATAATGCGCACGTTGACCCGCAGGGTTTCGTCGCCGCCGACGCGCTCCATCTCCCCCTCTTGCAGAATACGCAGTAGCTTAGCCTGAAACGAGGCGCTGCTTTCGCCGATCTCATCGAGGAATAAGGTGCCGCCGTCCGCCAGCTCAAAGCGGCCTTTCCGCTGGCGCACCGCGCCGGTAAACGCGCCTTTCTCATGACCAAACAGCTCGCTCTCCAGCAGGTTGTCCGGCAGCGCCGCGCAGTTAAATTTGACGAACGCCGCGGCGGCGCGCGGAGAATTATGGTGGATGGCGTTGGCGATGAGCTCTTTCCCGGTGCCGCTCTCGCCGCGTACCAGCACCGTGGTATCCCAGCGGGAAACCTGACGAATAATATCCATAATCTGCCGCATCGCCGGGCTTTTACCGACCATATTTTCCAGGCCGAAACCGCGCGAAGGGGTACAGGCGCGCGGGCGCTCTATTCTGGGGCTCTGCTGCGGCGCCTGCGCGGCGGAGGTTGGCAGGATCATCAGGCGAATCGTCTGGGCGATCAGATTGGCGACGGTTTCGAGAAAGCGCGTGCAGGCGGGCAGCCGCTCTTCCTGACGCGCCATCGGCTGCGCCGCCAGTACGCCGATGGGCCGGGAGTGGGGGCCCATCAGCGGAACGGCGATAAACGGCAGGTCATAGTCGTACAGGCTCAGACGATCGAGAAAACGCTGGTCGTCGGCGACGCGCGGCAGCACCAGCGACTGGCCCTGCGCCAGCACGGTACCGACTAATCCTTCCCCCGGCCGGTAGCGAATTTGCGTACTGCCGGGCAGCGTCTGGTCTTCCGTTTGCTGCAGCGCTTCGATGCTCAGGATCTCCTGCTGGCTGTCGTACAGGCAAATCATCCCGTGCTGCATAAACGCATCGTTATGTAGCACGCTCAGGACCTCCTGCAGGGTTTTGCTCGCTTCGGTGGCGCGACTCAGGACCACGCTTATCCGCTGCATGGCGGTAAACTGCTGGGAGAGATCGAAACGTCTGACGGTGGTGTCCGAATCGGATTTATGGATCATTGCTCACCTCCGGTCAGGGTATTAAAGAGCGGGAAACGCAGAACCAGGCTGGTGCCTCCCTGCGGTCGCGAAGCCAGTTCAATCGCGCCGCGGTGGTAGGCGACCAGCGTTTGGATCAGCCGCAGCTCCATCCCTTTGCCGGGAGAGTTTAGGGCATCGGGGGAGTGGGCGTAGCGCACCTGCAGCAGCGGGACATTGTCGTTGAGATACAAAGAGAGCCAGCCCTCGTCCTCTTCGGCGTAAAGCTCGATCTCCAGCGGTACGGAGGGCAGCTCGGCGGCGAGGGCCAGCGTCCGGTCGAGCCATAAACTCAAGCAGGCCAGCAGCTGGGTACGCTGGCCGAAGCCGACCAGATGCGGCGATGCCATGTCCACCTGCAGCCGCGCGCGATCGTCAAAGCGGGTGCGGTAGAGGGCGTACAGGTCGTCAAAAAAGGGCTGAAGCGGCCAGACGGCATTGCTTTCCAGCTCAAGAGAAGGGCGGCAGCGCTGCAGGCGCGCCATGGCCTCTTCACCTTCGCGCCACGCCGCGTCCAGCGCCACGTTGCCGCTGCCTTCGCCGTTCAGCCGGCGGGCCGCCGCCAGCATATTGATTGGGCAATTAAGCTGAATCAGCGCCGCGTCCAGCGACTCGCGAATCGCGGCCAGCAGCTTACCGGCGGTCATTTGCTGTTTCAGACGGTCGAGCCGGCCCTGCTCCTGCTGCTGGCGCTGCTGGGTACAGTCGGCGATCACCACCAGCGTGCGCGCCGGGGCGCTGTCGACGAAGTAGCGGCTGGCTTCTTCACTCACGCCGGGCAGCGCCCAGCAGGTCACCGACAGCCAGCGGACCGCGCCGCGAACCACCACCGGCAGGATTTGCTCCGCGCCGGGCCCCATTTTGCGCGGGGAAACCTGGAGCTCGACCAGCAGCTCTTTCCCGCCGCAGTCCGCGCAGAACGTTTTGTAGGCGAGATTATCCATCACCACCCGATCCTGCTCATCGACCACGACCACGGCGGCGGGGATGTTATTGAGCACCGCTTCCATTAGCGTCATATGATTGCGCAGCCGCTGTTCCAGGGTATAGCTGACGCTGATATCCCGCTGCATCGCCAGATAATGCTCCAGCTCACCCTGCGGATTCAGCACCGGCGTGATATCGATATCCACCAGATACAGGCCGCCGTCGCGGCGCTGATTAATTAGCTGACCGCGCCACGGCTGGCGCTGGAGCAGGGTTTGCCACATCTCCTGGTAGATCTCGCGCGGCGTCTGGCTGCTGGCCAGCAGGCGCGGGTTTTGATTGAGCAATTGCGCCAGCGAGTATCCAGTCTGGCGGCAAAACGCCGGGTTGGCGTAGATAATATTCGCCCGGGCATCGGTGAGGGAAATCGCTACCGATGCCTGTTCGACCATTGTAAAAAACAGCCCCGGATGTTGTTGAGTCAGCGCACCGGCAATCGCCTCGGGTACGGCGTTATCGAGCATCATATTCAGGGTCATCGCAAACTCCTGTGTCGCAGTTATGACAATTTGTCCGACACCGTGACAGGGACGCCGCGGTGTTTTCCGAACGGTGATAACCATGCAAACCGTGCGCCCTTATCGGCGTGATGTGCAGAAACATTGATCCGGTAGGGGAAAAGCAGACGCTTTTTGCATTTTAAGCGCCCCGCCAGCCCCGCCGCGCGCGGCGGGAGGGGGCTGAAGCGATCGTTTTGGGGCAGGGATGGGCCGCGGTAGTGCAAAGCAACCTGGCACAGCCTTCGCAATACCCCTGCGAGAACGCGTATTTTCAACCCCCTTTTCCGACAGGAGCGCAACATGGCGAACATTGGTATTTTCTTTGGCACCGATACCGGTAAAACCCGCAAAATCGCGAAAATGATCCACAAGCAGCTGGGCGAGCTGGCGGATGCCCCGGTCAACATTAACCGCACGACGCTGGACGACTTTATGGCCTATCCGGTGCTGCTGCTGGGCACGCCGACGCTCGGCGACGGCCAGCTGCCGGGGCTGGAGGCCGGATGCGAAAGCGAGTCATGGAGCGAATTTATCAGCGGCCTCGACGACGCCAGCCTGAAAGGGAAAACCGTGGCGCTGTTCGGCCTCGGCGATCAGAGAGGCTATCCGGACAACTTCGTCAGCGGGATGCGCCCGCTGTTCGACGCCCTGAGCGCGCGCGGCGCGCAGATGATTGGCAGCTGGCCAAATGAGGGTTATGAATTCAGCGCGTCCTCGGCGCTGGAAGGCGACCGCTTTGTTGGGCTGGTGCTGGATCAGGATAACCAGTTCGACCAGACCGAAGCGCGTCTGGCGAGCTGGCTTGAGGAGATTAAACGCACCGTGCTGTAGGCGTTAACGGGTAGCCGCCGAGGCTACCCGCACAGTCCCGGCTGACGGGAAATCATCTGTTCCAGCCACTGGCGCTGATGGCGCTGCTGGCTCTGCTGCCAAAGATAATCGCGCGCGCTCTCCAGCGCCTGCTGCGGCTCCATGGGCGCGGCGGGGCGAATCGCTTCGCACCATAAAAGATGCCAGCCCAATTCGCTGGCGATGGGAAGGCTTAGCGCGTTTTCCGCCAGTGAAAACAGCGCGGTCTCGAGCTGCGGATAGAGCAGGCCGCGGCTAATCCAGCCTAAACGACCCTCTTCCAGCGCGCTCGGGCAGTGGGAATAGCGCTGGGCCAGCGGCGCGAAAGCGTCCCGCGAGGCGTTGATTTGCCGATACAGGCCGAGGATCCGCTGGTGCACGGCTTCGCGGTCGTTATCGACCGTCAGCAGTAAATGGCGGGTCAGACGCTGTTCCGGGCGCATAAACTGCGTCTGGTGGCGCAGATACCATGCCTGTACCGTAGAGAGATCCGGCTGCGGCGCCTGGCGGGCGATATCGGCAAAGGCGAGTTCCAGCCGGGCGTGATGGCGCACGATGGCAGCGCGCTCGGGCGGCGTAAAATCCCCCTCGTCGAGCCAGATGGCAAGGGAGGCGGCGATATTCTCCAGCAACGCCGCCGGAATATCGCCTTCAGGGACCCGCGCGACGATCGTCTGCTCCATATGGCACTGGCGTTGCCAGGCCTGTTCAAAAACCGGCGTATCGGCCGGATCCAGGGCCGCCGGATCGCGATTCCAGCGGCTGCGCGCTAGCCGCTGCCGGGCAAAACGTTGCCATGCGTTCATTCTTCTCTTTCCTCTATAAGGGCGATGGCCTGCGCAGGGACCCTGAACCAGCGGCCGCTAAAGTCGACGGTGTAGCTGTCGCCGAGCTCTCCCCGATCGGTAGCCTCAACGCGTCCCCGCTGGCCGGCGCTCACGACCACATCGCCGTTGACCGCGAGCGCCATCTGGCAGGTCACGCTATCCCCGTATTGCAAATTTCCGGCCAGCCACGGCTGGGTGATGGGGATCAGCTCCTGCTCGCGGCAGCCGATGATCCGATCGGTTTCCGGAAAGTGGATCTGGTAGATAATCTGATCTTGCAAAAAAACGCCCCAGTCGCGCACAAAGCCGGTGCTGCCGCGCCTGACCAGCAGCGCGCCGGGCGCGAAGCCCGCCACGGTGCCGTCGTTACGAATCGCGCGTACGACGCGGACCTCTTCGCTAAAGGTGAATTTCGGTCTCATGTTCCGCTCTCCTGAAACTGTTGCTGATAGCTCTCCGCGAGCAGTCTTCGCGCCAGCAGCCAGGGCGCGCGGTCGTTATCCTCGAGCCGGTTTTGCAGCGGCACCTCCGCGCGGAGTTTGCGATGAAACGTTGCCAGCACCGGCAGGCTGCAGCGGCCAAGCAGCTCGGGCTGATAGGGGACGGCGAAAAACTGAAAAAAAGATTCGGCGGAGCGAAGTTCGTCCACGCCGGGAATTTGATAAAACCACTCCATCATTACCCCCTCGCCCGCAGGGCGGATTCACCGCACAGCTCGTCGTAGATAGCCACCAGCTCGTAATCTTTCGGGCTGCGCTTCCAGTTCTCGGCGAAGCGGCGGATGGCGGGCAGCAGCTGGTTAATCTGCGCGGCGTTGAGGTGATAGCCCATCTGGTCAAAAATGCCGTTGACCGCCTGACGCCCGGAGTGTTTGCCCAGCACCAGCCGGTAGCTGCGGCCCATCAGGGAAGGGGCGATGGACTGGTAGCTCTCGCTGTCGCGCAGCAGCGCCGCCACGTGGACACCTGACTCATGGGTAAACACCAGCTCGCCGACCAGCGGCTGCTGCGGGTCGATGGCGCGCTGCGCGGCTTCCGCGACCCTCTGACAGAGCGCGGGCAGCGCCGAAAAATGCACGCCGGTCTCCACGCCCAGGCAGCGTTCAAGGCCCAGCGCGACGGTTTCCAGCGCCGCATTGCCCGCCCGCTCGCCGAGACCGAGGACCGTCGTATTCACGCTGGTGGCCCCGGCGCTTACCGCCGCCAGCGTATTGGCGGTCGCCATACCCAGATCGTTATGGGCATGCATTTCGATTTCGCCGGACCAGACGTCGCGCAGGGCCGAGATTTGCGCCGCGGTGGTAAAAGGGTCGAGCAGGCCGACCGTATCGGCATAGCGCAGGCGGGCGGCGGCGCATTGCTGCGCGACCTCGGCGATAGCGCGCAGGGTCTGGCCGCTGGCCCGCGAGGCGTCCTCGCAGCCGATGCATACCTTCAGGCCGAGGGTATGCGCAAGATGGATAAACATCGCCAGCCGCTCCAGCAGCACCGCCAGCGGCTCGCGCAGTTTGTACTGCCGCAGCTTATCCGAAGCCGGAATCGAGATATCCACCCAGTCGATGCCCAGATCGGCGCTCTGGCGGATCTCCAGTGCGTTCATCCGACACCAGGTCATCAGGGTCGCGTCGGGCAGCTGGCGACGCACCAGCTGGATCCGCGCGATCTCCTCGTCGCCCATCGCCGGGGTGCCGACCTCCATCGTCGTTATTCCTGCGGCGTAAAGCGCCTCGGCAATGGCGACCTTTTCGCTGGTGCGAAAGGCGACGCCGGGGCTCTGCTCGCCGTCGCGCAGGGTGGTATCGTTAATCAGCACGCGTTCCATCAGCCACCTCCGCCTTAGCCGTAAACCGGCGTGAATACGGCGTCCGCCGGGCGCGGCTTGCCGTTCTGCCAGTAGGGCGACAGCGCGCGCAGCCGGTCGATAATCGGCGGCAGCGTGGCGACGACGTAATCGATCTCTTTCTCCCGGGTGTAGCGCGAGAGAGAAAAGCGGATGGTGCCGTGGGCGGCGGTGTAGGGGATATTCATCGCCCGCATCACGTGGGAGGGTTCCAGCGAGCCTGAGGTGCAGGCGCTGCCGCTGGAGGCGGCGATCCCGGCCTGGTTTAACAGCAGCAGAATGGCTTCACCTTCAATAAACTCAAAGGCCAGATTCACCGTGCCGGGCACCCGCGGCTGGCCGCCGCCCATTACCATGACCGACGGCACGCTGGCCAGCAGGCGATGCTCCAGCCTGTCGCGCAATTGGCCGATATGCGTCATTCCCGGCAGATGAATATTCGCCAGCTCGCAGGCCGCGCCCATGCCGACGATTCCGCAGATATTTTCCGTCCCGGCTCGCCGACCGTACTCCTGGTGACCGCCGCGCAGCAGCGGGCGAAAGCGCGTTCCCCGCCGCAGATAAAGACAGCCTACGCCTTTTGGCCCGTGGAACTTATGCGCCGAGCAGGAGAGCATATCGATGCGGGTCTGGCCCACGGCGATCGGTATTTTCCCGACCACCTGCACCGCATCGCAATGAAACAGCGCCCCTTGTTCATGGGCCAGCTCCGCCATTTCGCCGATCGGGAAAAGCACTCCGGTTTCGTTATTCGCCCACATCACGCTGACCAACGCGACGCGCGGGCTGAGCGCCGCGCGGAACTGCGCCATGTCCAGCGCCCCCTCGCTATCCACCGCGATGCGATGAATCCGGTAGCCCTGGCGCTCCAGGTGCTCGCAGGCCGCCAGCGTCGCCGGATGTTCGACCGCGCTGGTGATGATTTCGCGACGCTCCGGCAGCAGGGCGATCGCCGAGGCGATGGCGGTGGCGGTGGCTTCGGTGGCGCAGGAGGTAAAGATAATCTCGCTGGGATACTCCGCGCCCAGCAGCGCCGCAGCCTGCTGATGCGCGCGTTCCAGAGCCGCCTGGGCCGGAATGCCAAAATCGTGTATCGACGAGGGGTTGCCGTAAAAATCGGTCAAAAAGGGCATCATCGCTTCCAGGACCATCGGGTCCAGACGGGTGGTGGCGTTGTTATCGAGATAAACCTGTTTCATCTTGTCCCCCTTGGGTCAGTTAACCGCGGCTCAGGCCGCCACCACTTCCATATAACAGCCGGTACGTTCCATCAGTTTTTGCTGCAGCCAGGCCAGGGTCATATCGGTCATCATGCAGCCGCTACAGCTGCCGGAGAGGCTGACGGTCACCTGGTGGTTGGTGACGCTGAGTAGCGCCATATCGCCGCCGTCGGCCTGAATATGCGGCCGCAGTTCTGCGATGGTATCGACGACGCTCTGCCAGTGCGGATCTTTGCCGCTGGCCACGGCTGGCGTCGTCTGCGGCTGCTGGGCGAGGATCTCCGCCAGGGCCAGCTCGATTTTTTCGTGGCAAGAGGTGCAGCCGCCGCCCGCTTTGGTGTAGTTGATCACCTCGGCAAGGGTGGTCAGCCCGTTGTTCTGTACCGCGCGGCGAATATGCCCTTCATCGACGCCGAAGCATTTGCAGATCAGCTTGCCCTCGTCATGCTCCTCTTCAAGGCTTTCGCCGCGAAAGTTGGCGATGGCCGCGCGCAGGGCCTCCTGGCCCATCACCGAGCAGTGCATTTTCTCCGGCGGCAGTCCGTCGAGATAATCGGCAATCTGCTGATTGGTTATCTGCCCGGCTTCGGCGAGGGTATGGCCGATAATCAGCTCCGTCAGCGCGGAGGAGGAGGCGATGGCGCTGCCGCAGCCGAAGGTCTGGAAGCCCGCCTCCTCAATGATTTCGCTTTGCGGGTCGACGCGCAGCATCAGGCGCAGGGCGTCGCCGCAGCTTAACGAACCGACGTCGCCTACCGCGTTGGCGTTGTCCACCACGCGCGCGTTGCGGGGGTTAAAAAAATGGTCTTTCACTTTCTCGGAGTAATTCCACATGCTGTCAGCTCCAGGGATGATGACGGAAAACGCCGGGGCGCGGTTCACCGCGGAAGCGCGGTGGCGATAACGAACTAGCAATTGCGATACCAGAGAATAAAATTAATATTTTTCAAATGGTTGTGTATTTTTCCTGACAAGGTTCGTCCTACAGTGTCGCGATGTTTTGTGGGCTTTGTCACAGAAACGACACGGCTAGCGACGCGGGTCCGGATCCCCATGCCACTCCTGCTCCTGCAGCAGACGGGTAAAGCGCTCCGGGTCGCGCTGGCGCGTATTTTTGCGTTGCCCTTTGTCGTACCAGTAGAGCTGGATTTCCTGCAGTAAGCCGACGATGGTGGTGTCGGCGGGAACGCGTTCGGCGCGCACGCCCACCTGCAACAGCTGGCGAAAAACCGCGTCGCCAATCGCCACGCAGAACAGCGTGACGCAATCCTCCAGGGCGTGGATCCGCCTGGCGATCTTCTCCGTCTGGTGGCCGTTCTCGACCGAGAAATCAACCACCCGGATGAGAGTGACCCGATCCGCCTTGACGCCGTACACCACCAGCCGCGGGGTAGCGCCGAAGTGCTGATCGACGTGACGATAGTCGGAGCTGGCGAAGGCGACCTTCATAGACCACTCATCGGAGTGGACCATATCAAACTGACGGTTAATCGGCGGCATAAGCGCCTCCTGTGGAGAGTGACGATTCGGGGTTCTGGCGCAGCGGCGATCGGTAGTGGGCGAGGTGGTGGTGACGCTCGCGCATCAGGTTTGCCAGCTCAAACAGCGTATCGCGCATCCCGCTATACCCCTGTCGCACCCGGCGGAATTCGCCGAGCTTATCAAAGAGCGGAAAACCCGCGCGCACCAGCGGCAGCGCAAACTGCTCCGCCAGGTCGCGGGCGTGCGAGTTCGCCACCAGCAGGTCGGCGGGATGCGCGCACAGCAGGGTTTGCAGATCCTCCAGATCCCCTGGCACCACCCGTTCCACCGGCAGCTGGCGCAGGCTGGGATGACCGGTAGGGGCCACCAGCGGGCCGGGCTGCATCCCCTGGCTGTTGGCGAAATCACACCACGCCGCCAGCAAATCGCCTTCCGCCGCTATCGCCATGCGCTGGCCCTGGAGCCACATATGGCAGTCGATCATCGCATCCTGTAGCTGGCCGCGCTGGCGTTCCAGCCACTCGGGAACGGCGCGTCCGGAAATTTTCGCCAGTTGATGAATAAAGGCGTCGCAGCGTTCGAGGGTCATCAGGTGCGGCAGGGCGATAACCTCGCCCCGGCAGCGCGGGGCCAGCAGCGATGAGGCGCGATGAAGGGAGACGCCAATGGCGAAGCTGCATAGGCTTTGCCCCATTTGCTCTATCTGGCGCAGCGGCGTCCCGCCCTGGGTCAGCGGCGAGAAATCGCCCTGCGCCAGGTGGCCGTCCATCGATTGCGCCAGGTCCGGCAGGATTACCGGCTGCAGGCCAAAGGCTTCGACGCATCGGCGCAGCCACTCGATATCACCCGGCGAACAGAGGTGGCTGATCAGCAGATTGACCCGGCGATTGCGCTGAGCCGGGCGCGGCGCCGGCGGCACCCACTGCTCAATGACGCTCTCTAGCACCGCGCTGAAGCCGTTCTCCATGGAGCCATAAAAATCCGGCGTGTTAACCGTCAATATCGCCACCCCCTTGTGACGGGGATACTCTTCGCGAAACTGGCGAACCACGCGGGAAATATCGCTGCCCTGGGCCTCCGACAGCCCGGTGCTGAGCAGTACGATAGCCTGCGGATTGTTGCGCTGGCAGAGGGTATCCAGGGCGGTAAAAATATTGCCGTCCGCGCCCATAATCGTCGACGTGGGGTCCATCGCCGTCGACTGCAGGGGAACCGGGTCGTGGAAATGTTGAATAAAAAAGACTTTGGCGAAGGCGCTGCACCCCTGCGCGCCGTGGACCAGAGGGATGCTGTGTTCGATCCCGAGGCTGGCGAGGATTGCGCCGAGCGGCTGGCCGGTTTTGATGGGGCTGACCGCCAGCGGCTTATCGGTGCGGAAAATGTCTGCCATGGTGAGCTCCTTAGCGCCACGGGGCGCGAGAATGGGTTTGCGGCCAGATGGGGCTGTTGATGGTCTGACACAGCTGGCGGGCGAGGGTGACGATCCCCTGATAGCCAGCGAAGGCGTGTTCGCGCTCCTGATTGATATCGAGAAACGACAGCCTGGCTTTATAGGCGGTGTACATATTGCGTCCGCCGGCAATCATCAGGTCGGCCTGATAGCGATAGACCACATCCAGCAGCGTGCGGGCGTTGCCCTCTTCCAGCATTACCGCCTCTTCGCCCATCAGCTCGCGGATCCGCTGTTTATCCTCTTCGGTGGATTTACGCGTGCCGGTTGCCACCACGGTCATGCCCAAATCCTGCAGCGCCGATACCACCGACCAGGATTTCACCCCGCCGGTATAGAGCAGCGCTTTGCGGCCGCGCAGCTGTTCGCGCCACGGCTGTAGCGCCAGTTCCGCCGCCTGTTCCTCCCGCGCAATCAGCGCTTCGGTACGCTGGCGAAGGTCGTCGTCGCCCAGCAGCGCCGCCAGCTGGCGCAGGGCGTCAGAGGTGGCGCGGATCCCGTAAAAGCTGCCTTCGAACCACGGCGTGCCGTAGCGCTGCTCCAGGGCTCTGGCGACGTTAATTAACGCCCGCGAGCAGACCAGCATATTGGCCTGCGCCCGGTGCATGGTCTGGATCTCGGCGAAGCGGCCATCGCCGGAGAGGCTGCCGAGCACGCGGATCCCCAGTTCGTCGAGCAGCGGCTGAATATGCCAGAACTCGCCGGCAATATTGAATTCGCCAATCAGGCCAATATCGTGACGCTGCTCCGGGGCAAAGAGCGTGCTCTCCGGCCAGGGGGCGGGCTCGCGCTGGCCGATGACCCGTTTGACCATGACGTCGCCCGCCAGCCGGTTACCGAGATTTTTACTGCCGTAGAAACCGGCGGCGTCAATAGCGATAACCGGTACGCCGGTGGCGGTCTGCGCGGCCTGGCATACCGCTTCCAGGTCATCGCCCTCCATGGCCGGTACGCAGGTGTTGTAGATAAAGACCGCCGCCGGATGATAGCGGGTGACGATATGGCGCACGGCGTGAAACAGGCGGCGTTCGCCGCGGCCCATAATCACGTCCTGTTCGTTGAGATCGGTGGTGAACCCGAGCCGATTAAGGGTGGGGCCGGAGCTGGCGCTGCCGCGGTTATCCCATGAGCTTCCGGCGCAGCCGATGGGGCCGTGGACCAGATGCGCCACGTCGGCGATGGGCAGCAGGGTTATCTGCGCGCCGTCGAACGCGCAGCCGCCGGCGGTGGCGCCGGGTTTGGGCGCGCTGCAGCCGGATTTTTGTTTATGGTTGTGTTCACAGGCCGGTTCATCCAGCAGCGCCAGAATTTCATTTCCCTTCATAGTGACCTCGTTGACGGTGGGGGATGAGGGGGAAGATGCAATTCGCGCTCCAGAAGCGGAGCCTTGATTTTTAAAGAAAAGAGGTTGTTGGCTTTGCGACAAAGCCAACAATCGGACAAGGGATGGCGGCATGTGATGCTTTATGACCTATCGCGCTGGCATGGCTATTTGTTGATGAAAGGCTGGCAGCGAGGGGGTTAGGCGCATCAAGAAGCCCGGAACAACCGTGAACGGAATATTCCCCTGACCGTAACGTGGGGAAGAGCGTCCATACGCGAAAAAAAGCCCGCGGGGTCAGCGGGCAACAAGCACAAAACAGGGATTAAAAAACGCGTTCTTCCAGAGGGTTATCCCTGTTAAGCCGCTTCGCCAGCCACGGCGGCAAACGGCCGGCCAGCAGCGTATTGATCGCCTCGCACTGTGCCTGAATCGTCGTCCCGGGCTGCGCTTTCATCGGGTGGATGCGATGGCGGATCAGTCGCGCGGCGGCGGGCCCGCCTATCTCCTGGCAAAACAGCAGCTGACAGTCCTCAATAAGCCGGGCGCGCACTTCGTTGGCCTCCTGCTGGTGGGGGGCGGAGGGATAGCGGCGCAGATCGTACAGCCAGCCGCCTTGTTCATCGAACGCGTAGATAAAAAACAGTCGTCCCTGGCCGAAATGGCCGTTAATCACCAGCCCATCCTGGGAGCAAAATGCCGCCAGCAGCTGCGGCGTGCGCTGGGCAGGGCGAACGATGCGTAAATGGGCGGGCAGCGCGCCCTGCAGGCTCGCCATCACCCGCGACCAGCGAGCGGGGGACATCACCGCCGTCGCGGAGGGAAAGCTGGCGGCCAGCTGCGGCTGGGTCAGGGTCGCCAGACGCTCTGGCGTCAGCGTCTCGCCGCTCTCCTGCGCCAGCCAGTCGACGATTTGCGCCGGCTGTAGGTCCGGCAGAGACTGAAACAGCGCCAGCATACGCCAGAATAGGGTATCGTTGTCGGACATCTCCAGCTCCTTATATCAAGGTATTGCGCGTCGCGCGCAGGCTTATCGGAAAGACGGGACGCCCCGGCTGCGGATGCACGTAGTAGCGGCGTCCCCCCTCCAGCGAAATCGCGCCGCCCCGGCGTTCAGCGTCGTTATGCTCAATCTGGATCACTCGCGCTTCCAGATCCTGTTTCGCGATATAGGCGTACAGGTCCGCGCCGCGCTCACGGAAAATCACGATGGGCATACTCCCTCCTGGCCCCGCATGACGCGGGGCACCTGATGGTTAACGGACGAGATCGAAGCTGTAATCGGTTTTGCCCAGCTGGCTGGTATCGCTATCCAGTTTCTCCAGCACGGCGTTCACCAGCGTCGTCACAATGTTCATCGCCCCTTCATAACCCCAGGTTGTCTGGCGGTGCAGATGGTGGCGGTCGAACAGCGGAAAGCCGAGGCGGATAAGCGGCACTTCAAAGGCTTTACCCTTCGCCAGGGTATCGCGCTGGATAAACTTGCCGTAGGAGTTGCCGATCATAAAGTCCGGCTGACGGGTGAACATCAGCGAACGGAAGTGCCACAAATCGCAGTTGATAAACACTTCGCTATCGCGCCCGTACGGCGAGGCATCGAGCATTTTGTTCATCGCTTTTTGCCAGCGTTTGTTGGCGTTATGGCTCAGGATCACCGTTGGCTCGCAGCCCAGCTCCAGCAGGAAGCGGGTGAGGCCCATCACGAAGTCCGGATCGCCGTACAGGCCAAACTTCTTGCCGTGCAGCCAGGTGTGGGAGTCGAGCATCATGTCAACCAGCCGGCCGCGCTCAAGGGTGAGGGCGTCGGCAATCGGCTTGCCGCTAAGCTGGCTGACGGTCATCAGCAGTTCATCGGTGGCGGCCAGCCCCAGCGGAATGGCGACCTCGGTGGCGGGCTGGTTCCACATCTCCTGCACCACTTTTTTGCTCTTCAGCAGCTGCCACGGCTGCAGGAGCAGCGTATCGATGGCGTCAGGGGCCTCTTTCATCTCCTGCTGCGTGGTGCCGCCGGAATACATCCGATAGTGGCCGTCGGCGGGCGTGTCGAGAACTTCCGACGGATCGGAGAGCAGGCTGCACGGCACCGCCATCTGTTCCATCATCCGCTTTAATACGCGGAAGTTGCCGAGATAGGTTTCAAAGCCGGTCACCAGATTGAGCTTCGGCAGTTTGCCCGGCTGCCCCTGGTAGTCCGCAGTGAAGGTTTTGGCGAAGCCTTCAAACATGTTATCCCAGCCGGTGACGTGGCTGCCGATAAAGCTTGGCGTATGGGCGTGGGGCACGGCGATGCTGCTGTCGACGAAGCCATCTTTTTTGGCGTTGGCGATAAACGCCTGCAGGTCATCGCCGATAACTTCCGCCATGCAGGTGGTGGACACCGCAATGATCTCCGGTTTGTACAGCGCGCTGGCGTTCTGCAGGCCCAGGTTCATATTGTTGTTGCCGCCGAAGACCGCCGCGTCTTCGGTCATCGAGTCGGAGACGCAGGCGATCGGCTCTTTGAAATGGCGGTTAAAATAGGTGCGAAAGTAGGCCACGCACCCCTGAGAGCCGTGCACATACGGCAGGGTGTTGGCAAATCCCAGCGAGCAAAGCACCGCGCCAAGCGGCTGGCAGGCTTTCGCCGGGTCAACGGTCAGCGCCTCGCGCTGGAAATTCAGCGCTTCATACTCGGCGGTGGTGGTCCAGGCAAAGACCTCCTGCACGCGCTGCGCATCGTGCGCCTCTTCCAGCTGCCGCTTATTGCGGAACAGCTCCTGGTATTCATCCTGTTCGAATAGCGGATAACAGCTATTAATTTTATCAATCGTTTGGCTCATGGTGTTCTCCTCCCGCGCCACAAATCGGTGAACAGACGGGACAGTGAGTGGGCAATCACGCAGACTTCAGCCACGGAGCGGTCAGTTCGTTCCACGCCGGGTTGTTCAGGGTCATATCCATATCGCGGGCGAAAATGGCGAAACCATCGTAGCCGTGGTACGGGCCGGAATAGTCCCACGAGTGCATCTGGCGGAACGGCACGCCCATTTTCTGGAAGATATATTTTTCCTTGATGCCGGAGCCGATAAGGTCGGGCTTCAGCGCCTTGACGAACGCTTCCAGCTCGTAGCTGCTGGCGTCATCGAACAGCAGCGTGCCCTCTTTCAGATCCGGCAGGGTGCGGTCGTAATCATCGTTATGGGCAAACTCGTAGCCGGCGGCGATGATCTCCATCCCGAGATCCTCATAGGCGCCAATAACGTGGCGCGGCCGCAGGCCGCCCATATAGAGCAGCACCTTACGCCCCTCCAGGCGCGGGCGATATTTGGCGATAATCGCCGCCATCTGCCCCTCATACCGGGCGATCACCGCTTCGGCGTTCGCGCGAATCGTATCGTCGAACTGGTCGGCGATTTTGCGCAGCGATTCGGCGATTTTGGTCGGCCCGAAGAAGTTGTACTCCATCCACGGAATCTGATGTTTCTCCTCCATATGGCGGGCGATATAGTTCATCGAACGGTAGCAGTGAACCAGGTTCAGCTTGACGAATGGGGTATTCTCCATCTCCACCAGCGTGCCGTCGCCGGACCACTGCGCGACTACCCGTAGCCCCATCTCTTCCAGCAGAATGCGCGAGGCCCAGGCGTCGCCGCCGATGTTGTAGTCGCCGATGATCGCCACATCGTAAGGGGTGGTTTCAAACGGCTGTCCTTCGCGATTGTTCAGGATCCAGTCGCGCACCACGTCGTTGGCGATATGGTGCCCCAGAGACTGCGACACGCCGCGAAAGCCTTCGCAGCGTACCGGGATCACCGGTTTATCCAGCGCCTTGCTGCTGGCGTTGGCCACCGCGCTGATATCATCACCGATCAGCCCCACCGGGCATTCCGACTGAATGGTGATCCCTTTGGTGAGCGGGAACAGCAGCTCCATCTCTTCAATCAGCTTGCTGAGCTTTTTATCGCCGCCGAAGACGATGTCGCGCTCCTGAAAATCAGAGGTGAAGTTCAGCGTGCCGAAGCTATCGACGCCGCTGACTCCGGTGTAATAGTTGCGTCGTCCGGCGCGGGAATACTGGCCGCAGCCGACCGGTCCGTGCGAAATGTGGGCCATATCCTTGATCGGCCCAAATACCACCCCTTTGGAACCGGCGTAGGCGCAGCCGCGTACGGTCATTACGCCGGGTTGTGATTTGCGGTTAGAGATAATGCACTTGCCGACGCTCTCCATTTCCGGATCGCTGACCATCATGTGCTTTCTGCGCTCTTTTCGCGCGGTTTCCGGGAACACCTCCAGGACTTCCTGGATCAGCGCCAGATTACGTTCGCCCGTTGCGTTGGTCATCATAATTGTCCTGTGCTCAGGCCGCGTTTTCTTCGGCGGCGGTTTTGCCAATGATGCTGGTGTCTTCCTCTTCCATGATGCCGAACTCCATCAGCAGCGATTCCAGCTCATCCATGGTGCAGGGCGTCGGCACCACTTTCATGGTGTTGTTGACGATCTTCTGCGCCAGGGTGCGGTATTCGTTGGCCTGTTTACAGGCGGGGTCGTACTCGATAACCGTCATGCGGCGGATCTCCGCGCGCTGCACGATGTTGTCGCGGGGCACAAAGTGGATCATCTGGGTACCGAGCTTTTCCGCCAGGGCAATAATCAGTTCGTCTTCACGGTCGGTCTGACGTGAGTTACAGATCAGGCCGCCGAGGCGCACCTTGCCGGATTTGGCGTATTTAACGATCCCTTTGGAGATATTGTTGGCCGCGTACATCGCCATCATTTCGCCGGAGCAGACGATGTAGATCTCCTGGGCTTTGTTTTCGCGGATCGGCATGGCGAAGCCGCCGCAGACCACGTCGCCGAGCACGTCATAGAACACGAAATCGAGATCGTCCTCGTAGGCGCCTTCTTCTTCAAGAAAGTTGATCGCCGTGATCACGCCGCGTCCCGCGCAGCCGACGCCTGGCTCCGGGCCGCCGGATTCCGCGCAGCGCACGTCGCCGTAGCCAATTTGCAGCACGTCTTCGAGTTCGAGGTCCTCGACCGAGCCGACTTCCGCGGCCATCTCCATAATGGTGTTCTGTGCTTTGGCGTGCAGGATCAGACGGGTGGAGTCCGCCTTCGGATCGCAGCCGACGATCATCACTTTCTTACCCATCTCCGCCAGCGCGGCGACGAGGTTCTGCGTGGTGGTGGATTTACCGATACCGCCTTTACCGTAAATAGCGCATTGACGCATGGTCATGGTGACTTCTCCTGTTGTTGAGTGTTTGCCAGCAGAGAAGTGCAGGGAACATACCAGCCGTGCCTGTTTATGTATTCTTATGATTTTTATGAAGTTAGTTATTTTTCGCCGCGCAGGACGTAAAACAAAACGGCACAATAAGGCGACCAAATGTGGGAAACAGAACAATTGCGCCTGCCGGGGCCATGGTGGCGCTTTGTCGCCTGTTCAACAGCTTGTCGCCCCCTGTGTCTTATTCCACGCAATCTCGTTGCGCGCTGCGCGGCGACTCTCTTCATAACGCGTTGAATTCGCGATAACTCTTCTGTCATCCGCGAGCTGGCACAGGCTGTGCTTGAGGCAACAACTGGGTTTGCCGCTTATTTGAGGCGGCGAAGATGCCTCTCACCTTCGAGGATTGAACAATGTCCGGAAAAATGAAAACAATGGATGGCAACGCCGCGGCGGCCTGGATCTCTTATGCCTTTACCGAGGTCGCGGCGATTTACCCCATAACCCCCTCCACGCCGATGGCGGAAAACGTCGACGAGTGGGCGGCGCAGGGGAAAAAGAACCTTTTTGGCCAGCCGGTGCGCTTAATGGAGATGCAGTCGGAGGCCGGCGCGGCAGGCGCGGTCCACGGCGCGCTGCAGGCCGGGGCGCTCACCACCACCTATACGGCCTCCCAGGGGCTGCTGCTGATGATCCCCAACATGTACAAAATCGCCGGTGAACTGCTGCCGGGCGTCTTTCACGTCAGCGCCCGGGCGCTGGCGACCAATTCGCTGAATATTTTTGGCGATCACCAGGATGTGATGGCGGTCCGCCAGACCGGCTGCGCGATGCTGGCGGAGAACAACGTGCAGCAGGTGATGGATTTGTCGGCGGTGGCGCATCTGGCGGCGATTAAGGGACGCATCCCGTTTGTTAACTTCTTCGACGGTTTTCGCACCTCGCACGAAATTCAAAAAATCGAGGTGTTGGAATATGAGCAGCTGGCGACGCTGCTGGACCGGCCCGCGCTCGACAGCTTCCGCCGTAACGCGCTGCATCCGGATCATCCGGTCATCCGCGGAACGGCGCAGAACCCGGATATCTACTTCCAGGAGCGGGAGGCGGGCAACCGTTTTTATCAGGCGCTGCCCGACATTGTCGAAAGCTATATGGCGCAAATCAGCGCGCTCACCGGCCGGGAGTACCATCTGTTTAACTATACCGGCGCGGCGGATGCCGAACGGGTGATTATCGCAATGGGATCGGTCTGCGATACCGTTCAGGAAGTGGTGGATACGCTGAACGCGGCGGGAGAGAAGGTCGGGCTGCTCAGCGTGCATCTGTTTCGTCCTTTTTCGCTGGCCCACTTCTTCGCCCAGCTGCCGAAAACCGTGCAGCGGATTGCCGTCCTTGACCGTACCAAAGAGCCCGGCGCTCAGGCTGAACCGCTGTGCCTGGATGTGAAAAACGCCTTCTACCACCACGACGATGCGCCGCTAATCGTCGGCGGCCGCTATGCGCTTGGCGGGAAGGATGTTCTGCCCAACGATATCGCGGCCGTCTTTGATAACCTCAATAAACCGCTGCCGATGGACGGGTTTACCCTCGGGATTGTCGATGATGTAACCTTTACTTCGTTGCCCCCGCGCCAGCAGACGCTGGCGGTCTCGCATGACGGCATCACCGCCTGTAAATTTTGGGGCATGGGCTCGGACGGCACCGTCGGGGCCAATAAAAGCGCGATCAAAATTATCGGCGATAAAACGCCGCTCTACGCGCAGGCCTACTTTTCCTATGACTCGAAAAAATCCGGCGGCATTACCGTTTCACATTTGCGCTTCGGCGACCGGCCGATCAATTCGCCCTACCTGATCCATCGGGCCGATTTTATCTCCTGTTCGCAGCAGTCCTACGTTGAGCGCTACGATCTGCTGGACGGATTAAAGCCGGGCGGGACCTTTTTACTCAACTGCAGCTGGTCCGATGCGGAGCTGGAGCAGCATCTGCCGGTCAGCTTCAAACGCTATCTGGCGCGGGAAAATATCCATTTTTATACCCTGAACGCCGTGGATATCGCCCGCGAGCTCGGGCTGGGCGGGCGCTTTAATATGCTGATGCAGGCGGCGTTCTTTAAGCTGGCGGCGATTATCGACCCGCAGACCGCGGCGGATTACCTCAAGCAGGCGGTTGAAAAAAGCTACGGCAGCAAAGGGGCGGCGGTGATTGAGATGAACCAGCGGGCGATCGAGCTGGGCATGGCCTCGCTGCATCAGGTGACGATTCCGGCGCACTGGGCGACGCTGGATGAACCCGCGGCGCAAGCATCAGCCATGATGCCGGATTTCATCCGCGATATTCTGCAGCCGATGAACCGCCAGTGCGGCGACCAGCTGCCGGTGAGCGCGTTTGTCGGTATGGAGGACGGGACGTTTCCTTCGGGCACCGCCGCGTGGGAGAAACGCGGGATCGCGCTGGAAGTGCCGGTCTGGCAGCCGGAGGGCTGCACGCAGTGTAACCAGTGCGCCTTTATCTGCCCGCATGCGGCGATCCGCCCGGCGCTGCTCAACGGCGAAGAGCATGACGCCGCGCCGGTTGGGCTGCTGAGCAAACCCGCGCAGGGAGCGAAGGAGTATCACTACCATCTGGCTATCTCGCCGCTGGATTGTTCCGGCTGCGGCAACTGCGTGGATATCTGTCCCGCGCGCGGCAAGGCGTTAAAAATGCAGTCTCTCGATAGCCAGCGTCAGATGGCGCCGGTCTGGGACTATGCGCTGGCGCTGACGCCGAAGAGCAATCCGTTTCGTAAGACGACGGTCAAAGGCAGCCAGTTTGAAACCCCGCTGCTGGAGTTTTCCGGCGCCTGCGCGGGATGCGGTGAAACGCCTTATGCCCGCCTGATAACCCAGCTGTTTGGCGACCGGATGTTGATCGCTAACGCCACCGGCTGCTCTTCTATCTGGGGAGCCAGCGCGCCGTCGATTCCCTATACCACCAACCACCGCGGCCACGGCCCGGCATGGGCGAACTCGCTGTTTGAGGATAATGCGGAGTTTGGCCTCGGCATGATGCTCGGCGGCCAGGCGGTGCGTCAACAAATCGCCGATGATATGACCGCCGCGCTGGCGCTAGCTGTCAGCGACGAACTTAGCGACGCAATGCGCCAGTGGCTGGCGAAGCAGGATGAAGGCGAGGGCACCCGCGAGCGCGCGGACCGGCTCAGCGAACGGCTGGCGGCGGAAAAAGAGGGCGTGCCGCTGCTGGAGCAGCTGTGGCAGAACCGCGACTATTTTGTTCGTCGTTCGCAGTGGATTTTCGGCGGCGACGGCTGGGCCTACGATATCGGCTTCGGCGGTCTCGATCACGTGCTGGCGAGCGGGGAAGACGTCAATATTCTGGTATTTGACACCGAGGTTTACTCCAATACCGGCGGCCAGTCGTCTAAATCGACCCCGGTGGCGGCCATCGCGAAGTTTGCCGCGCAGGGCAAACGCACGCGGAAAAAAGATCTCGGCATGATGGCGATGAGCTACGGCAATGTGTACGTGGCCCAGGTCGCGATGGGCGCTGATAAAGATCAGACCCTACGGGCGATCGCCGAGGCCGAAGCCTGGCCGGGACCGTCGCTGGTGATTGCCTACGCCGCCTGCATTAACCACGGGCTGAAAGCCGGCATGCGCTGCAGCCAGCGCGAGGCGAAACGGGCGGTTGAGGCGGGATACTGGCACCTGTGGCGCTATCATCCGCAGCGGGAAGCGGAAGGTAAGACGCCGTTTATGCTCGATTCCGAAGAGCCGGAGGAGAGCTTCCGCGACTTTTTGCTTGGCGAAGTGCGCTACGCCTCGCTGCACAAAACGACGCCGCATCTGGCGGATGCGCTCTTTAGCCGAACCGAGGAGGACGCGCGGGCCCGCTTTGCCCAGTATCGGCGGCTGGCCGGCGAGGAGTAGCGGGCCTTTAGTTCTCCTGCTGCATGACCTTAAGCAGCGTATCCAGCAGGCCGGGAAAGCGCGCGTCTAAATCTTCCCGGCGCAGCGAAATCAAGTTCTCCCGCCCCTGTGGGCGCTGCCAGATCACACCGCTGTCGCGCAGGACGCGCCAGTGGTGGGTCATGGTCGACTTCGCCACATCTTCGTGACGCAGGGCGTTACAGCTCTGCTCGCTTCCGTCGGCAAGGATGCGGATAATCTCAAGCCGTAGCGGGTTACCGAGGGCGAAAAGGACATTTTCGAGGCGAATTTGTTCACGTTCGGGGTGATTGGCGATCATACTATTCCTGTGTCGGCGGTTGCGCTGCCTTACGAGCAGCGGCCCGTATCGGCGGCTGGCCGGTAATATACCCAAACTGCTTTTCTAAAGCCACGCGCGTCGTCGCAGCTTCACCAATAGTAACGATAGCAAAAATAGTTCGAATATACTCGTACAGTTGTACTATGATAGATGCCGTTATATGAACGGCGGCCAATTCCGGCCGCCTGCTGACAGTCAAAATGACTAAGGACGCATCATGCCCCGACCCATCCCCCTCGAACGTTATCGCAACATCGGTATCTCCGCGCATATCGATGCCGGCAAAACCACCACCACCGAGCGCATCCTGTTTTATACCGGGATGAGTCACAAGCTGGGGGAAGTACACGATGGCGCGGCAACCACCGACTGGATGGCGCAGGAGCAGGAGCGCGGGATCACCATTACCTCCGCGGCGGTGAGCTGCTTCTGGCCCGGTATGGACCGCAGCTTCGAGCCGCACAGGATTAACATCATCGATACCCCAGGGCACGTGGATTTTACCATCGAAGTGGAACGCTCCATGCGCGTCCTGGACGGCGCGGTGATGGTTTACGACTCCGTCGGCGGCGTGCAGCCGCAGTCGGAAACGGTCTGGCGGCAGGCGAATAAATACCACGTCCCGCGGCTGGCCTTCGTCAACAAGATGGACCGTCCCGGCGCGGATTTTTTCCGCGTGGTGCAGATGATGACCGATCGCCTGAAGGCCAATCCGGTACCGATTGTGATCCCGGTTGGCGCCGAAGAGCACTTTACCGGGGTGGTGGATCTCATCAAAATGCGCGCCATTTTGTGGGACGACGCCACCCAGGGGATGACCTTCAGCTATGCGCCGGTGCCTGACGATCTCGTGGAAACCGCCCGACTGTGGCGGGAGAAAATGGTCTCGGCGGCGGCGGAAGCCAACGACGAACTGATGGATAAGTATCTCGAAACCGGCGAGTTGAGCGAGGCGGAAATCGTTGCCGGACTGCGCCAGCGTACGGTGAAGGGCGAAATCCAGGCGGTGCTGTGCGGCAGCGCGTTTAAAAACAAAGGCGTGCAGCGGATGCTCGATGCGGTGGTTGAGCTGATGCCGTCGCCGCTGGATATCCCGGCGATTCAGGGCGTGGATGAGAAAGGGCAACCTGCTGAACGTCACCCGAACGACGACGAACCGTTCTCGGCGCTGGCCTTCAAGCTGATGACCGACCCCTATGTCGGACAGCTGACCTTTATCCGCGTCTATTCCGGGACGTTGAAAAAAGGCGATGCGGTGTGGAATCCGGTGAAAGGCAAGAAAGAACGCATCGGACGCATCGTGCTGATGCAGGCCAACGATCGCCATGAGGTGGACGAACTGCACGCCGGGGATATTGCCGCCTGCGTCGGCCTGAAGGATGTCACTACCGGCGACACGCTGTGCGACCCGGATGCGGTGATTACCCTCGAACGGATGGAGTTTCCGGAGCCGGTGATTTCGCTGGCGATTGAACCGAAAACCAAAGCCGACCAGGAGAAAATGGGTATCGCCCTGCAGCGGCTGGCGGCGGAAGATCCGTCGTTTCGTCTGCATACTGACGAGGAGTCCGGCCAGACGATCATTTCCGGGATGGGCGAGCTGCATCTGGAGATTATCGTCGACCGCATGAAGCGCGAGTTTGGCGTTGAGGCGAATATCGGGCGTCCGCAGGTGACCTATCGCGAGACGATCCGCAAAACGGTCAAAGAGGTGGAAGGCAAGTTTGTCCGCCAGTCCGGCGGTAAAGGGCAGTACGGCCACGTGGTGCTGACCCTTGAACCGCTGGAGCCGGGGAGCGGTTTCGTGTTTGAAGACGCGACCAAAGGCGGCGTGGTGCCGCGCGAGTACATCCCTTCGGTGGAAAAAGGGCTGCGCGAAGCGATGGGCACTGGCGTGCTGGCGGGCTATCCGGTGGTGGATATCAAGGCGACACTGACGTTTGGTTCGTATCATGACGTCGACTCGTCGGAGATGGCTTTCCGCATGGCGGCGATATTTGGCTTCAAGGAAGGGGCGCGCAGGGCCGACCCGGTTATTCTTGAACCGGTGATGCACGTGGAAGTGGAGACCCCGGAAGAGTACGCCGGGAATATCATGGGCGATCTCTCTTCCCGTCGCGGAATGGTGCAGGGGATGGAGGAGCGGTTCGGCAGCCAGATTATCCGCGCCGACGTGCCGCTGGCCGAGATGTTTGGCTATTCCACCACGCTGCGTTCAATGTCCCAGGGCCGGGCGACCTACAGTATGGAGTTCCACCATTACGCGGAAGCCCCGCGCAACGTAGCAGAGGCGATTATCGCCAGCCGCGCTAAAGGCTAAGCAACGTTTCCCGGAGGCGATGCTGCGCATCTGTCCGGGCTACAAAACCTGCGGGCTTGTAGCCCGGACAGGCGCAACGCGCCGCCTCCGGGAATTTCTGCCAATCAAACAATATCCTGCGCGTACTGCCACAGCGCCTTCAGCTGCGCCAGCTTCTCTTTATCATCCGCATACTGCTGATACAGCATCTGCAGCTCATCGGCGTAGGCCTGCAAAAACTCAGGCGTAAATACCTGGCGACGGTGCTCTAACCAGCGCTGCTGCTCGGCTTCATCGAGCGTGCCGGGGTAGTTGCGCGCGCGATAGTTGAACAGCAGGCGCTCAATACGCTTATCGGCGAAGGTAATATCCAGCGCCGGCAGGTTGCGCGGCTCGGTTTCGAGCACGATTTTCATCGCCGCGCGGTCGGCATCGCTGAAAAAGCCGTTATACAGCTGCGCATCGACGTTATCGGAAGGCACAAACGGCTCCGCTTCGGCAAAAATCGCCACCACTTTCTCACGCACCTGCGGATTGGCCCGCAGCAGCTGAGCGTTATCCAGACAGCGCTGGATATTGATGCCCAGCCGGTCGGCATCCTGCGGACGCAGGGTGTTTTGCTGCGCCAGCACCGGGCATTTATTGAGGTGGACCAGCTTAATTGGCACCGCGGGCAGGTCGCCCAGCTCGCTTTTCGGCGTATACAGCCGCTCGCGCAGGGTGTCGGCATCCAGCTCCAGCAGGGGAGCGATATCTCCGGCCAGGTCGACCATAATCACCGCGTTACGGTTGTCCGGGTGCCACGCCAGCGGGGCCACTAGGCTGGTGTTACCGCGCGCCGCGCCGAACATGCCGGAAACATGCACCAGCGGCTTGATTTGCGGCACGTCGATCAGCGTCGCCAGCTTGCGCTTATTGCGGTGGGCGTAGAGATAGTCAAACAGGCGCGGCTGCTGGGTTTTCACCAGCTTTGCCATCGCGATGGTGGCGTAAACGTCGGCCATCGCGTCGTGGGCGTTGCTGTGCTCAATGCCGTTGGCGACGGTCAGATGCTCGAGGCGGAAGCTCGGTAAGCCCTCTTCGTTTTCCGGCCAGTTGATCCCTTCCGGGCGCAGCGCGTAGCAGGCGCGCATCACATCCAGCAGATCCCAACGGGAGTTGTCGTGCTGCCAGCTCCAGGCGTAAGGATCGTAAAAATTGCGATAAAAGATATTGCGCGTCACTTCGTCATCGAAGCGCACGTTGTTGTAGCCGACGATGCAGGTTTTTGGCACCGTGAACAGATCGTGAACGCGGCGGGCAAAGGCGGCTTCGCTGTCGCCCTTGGCGTTCGCCTCCTGCGGCGTGATCCCGGTAACCATAACCGCCTGCGGCTGCGGCAGATAGTCATCGGCGATCCTGCAGTAGAAGACTTCGGGTTCGCCGACGATATTGAGGTCTTCATCGGTGCGGATGGCGGCAAACTGCGACGGTCGGTCGAGCGAAGGACTGGTGCCGAAGGTCTCGTAATCGTGAAACAAAAATCCGGGCTGGTTGGCGCTATCTTGCATAATCTGTTCATTATCCCTGGTGGCGAGCAGCCATCATGGTAAACGATTTGCCGGGCCATCAGAAGGGTATCGCCTTTGCCCCTTGCCGGCGGTGTCATATTTTCTTGCAATTAAACCCTGATTTGAAACGAGAAGTTCCGTAAAAAGGACGGCGAATCTGTCAATTTAGAGGATATGCCGTTGAAAGGCCGTTTGTTTATTGCTGTATCTTTGCTCGCTGCGAGCGTTTCCTGCGCATTTGCCGCCAATGATTTTCCCGTCAACGTGACGCCTCCTTCTATTCAGGCCGGTTCCTGGGTGCTGATGGATTACACCACCGGCCAGATCCTGACCGCCGGTAACGAGCATCAGCAGCGCAATCCCGCCAGCCTGACCAAACTGATGACCGGCTACGTGGTCGATCGCGCCATCGACAGCCACCGCATCACCTTTGACGATATCGTCACCGTCGGTAAAGACGCCTGGGCGCAGGGTAACCCGGTCTTTAATGGCTCTTCGCTGATGTTCCTTAAGCCCGGCGATCGGGTCAGCGTACGCGACTTAAGCCGCGGGCTGATCGTTGACTCCGGCAACGATGCCTGCGTGGCGCTGGCGGACTACGTCGCCGGCGGCCAGCCGCAGTTCGTCGCGCTGATGAACAGCTACGTGGAAAAACTGCATTTGCAGGATACCCATTTTGAAACCGTCCACGGCCTGGACGCGCCGGGGCAGCACAGTTCGGCTTACGATCTCGCTGTGCTCTCGCGGGCGATTATTCACGGCGAGCCGGACGTCTACCATATGTACAGTCAGAAGAGCCTGACGTGGAACGGCATTACCCAGCAGAACCGCAACGGCCTGCTGTGGGATAAGACCATGAACGTCGATGGTCTGAAGACCGGCCACACTTCCGGCGCCGGCTTCAACCTGATTGCCTCCGCGGTGGACGGCCAGCGTCGGCTGATTGCGGTGGTGATGGGAGCCGACAGCCCGAAAGGGCGCGAACAGCAGGCGGCGAAGCTGCTGCACTGGGGCCAGCAAAACTTCGATACTGTCCAGGTCCTGCAGGATGGCAAGCAGGTCGGCGTTGAGCGAATCTGGTATGGCGATAAAGAGCAGATTAAGCTGGGGACCGATCAGGATTTCTGGCTAGCGCTGCCGAAGTCGGAAGTCGCGCGCATTAAGGCCAAATACGTGCTGGATAACAAAGTGCTGGAAGCGCCGATTGCCGCCCATCAGCGGGTGGGAGAAATCTCCCTTTACGATGGTGATAAAGTGGTGGCCCACTGGCCGCTGGTGACGCTGGAAAGCGTTGGCAAGGGCGGCATGCTGTCGCGCTTTAGCGATTATCTGCATCAAAAACTGTAACTGTCGCGCCGCTCCGCCCGGAGCGGCATCTCGTAGCTGTTTGATTATTATGCCGCTTCGGTTGGCGCTTCGTTTACTTTCACTCCATTACCTTACCCGGTCACCCTTCAGGAAAAAGCCTGGCGTTTGTGCGCCATAAATGGAGCTGGGAAGATGAAATACTTTGCGCGTAGTGCGCTTTCTCTGGGACTTTTCGCCGTTTTTAGCACCGCCAGTTTTGCCTCTGGCCTCGTTCTGGCCGATAACGAATTTCGCAATGATTTAGCCTGGTTATCCGACCGCGGAACCCTCGCGTTAAGCCTGTCGACCTGGCCTCTGAGCGAGGAGGAGATTAACCGCGCGTTGGCCAACGCGCATCCGACAACCTCCGCAGAGCGGGGGGTTCTGAGTCGTGTAAATCAGCGTTTAAGGGCGCTGAAAGCCGACGTGCGCGTTACCGGTTACAGTTCCACTGATAAGCCGGGAACCCCGCAGGGGTTTGCCCAGTCCTATCCCGCCGACCAGTCGCTTTCTCTCGCCCTGAACAACAGCGGCGAAGGGTGGGATCTGCATCTACAGGGCAATGTTGAAGGCGACAAGCGCATCAGCAACGGTTCGAGCGTGAACGCCAACGGCGCATACGGCGCGGTAAAGCTGTGGAATCAGTGGCTGGCGTTCGGGCAAATTCCGCAGTGGTGGGGGCCGGGCTACGAGGGCAGCCTGATTCGCTCCGATGCCGCGCGGCCGATGACCGGTTTTCTGCTGCAGCGCGCCGAACAGCGCGCGCCGGAAACCTCGTGGCTGAGCTGGATTGGCCCCTGGCAGTATCAGCTTTCCGCCAGTCAGATGAGCCAGTATGCCGCCGTACCGCATACCAAAATCTTCGGCGGCCGCCTGACGTTTTCACCGCTCACCTCGCTGGAGCTGGGTGCCTCGCGCATCATGCAGTGGGGCGGCGAAGGGCGACCTTCCTCATTCAGCAGCTTCTGGGACGGCCTGACCGGCAATGACAACACCGGCGAATCGGCCGACGATCCCGGCAACCAGCTGGCCGGTTTTGATTTTAAGCTGAAGCTGGCGCCCACACTCGGCTGGCCGGTTAGCATTTACGGCCAGATGATCGGCGAGGACGAAGCCGGATATTTACCCTCGGCGCATCTCTATCTTGGCGGCGTGGAAGGGCATCACCAGTGGAACAGCAATGCGGTTAACTGGTATCTGGAAGCCCACGATACCCGTTCGAACATGGGGCGCACCAACTACATCTATAACCACTTCATCTATAAAGACGGCTACTACCAGCAGGGCTATCCGCTGGGCGACGCGATGGGCGGCGATGGGCGTCTGTATGCCGGTAAGGTGGAGCTGGTAACCGAAGAGAATCAGCGCTGGAGTGCGCGTCTGGTCTACGCTGAGGTCAATCCGAAGAACCAGCGAATCAATAAAGCCTTCCCGCGCGCCGATACGCTGAAGGGCGTACAGCTGGGCTGGAGCGGCGATATCATGCCGACGGTACGCCTGAATACCTCCGTGTGGTACACCGACGCTAACCACAGTGCCAGCGACGATGTCGGGGCCAGCATCGGCGTTGAGCTGCCGTTCAGTTTATAACCGGATGGCGGTGGTTTTTTACTCTTCTTGCCGCGCGGATTTGTGAATTGCCGCACATACTATGGCTGATAGTACTGCTAATTTATGTGTATATATATACAGTATTTTATCAACGGTGGAGGCAGCATGGAATATAACGTTAAGTCCGTGGGCAAGAAGAAAATTGCCGGGTTTCATCTGGTCGGTCCCTGGGAGCAGACGGTTAAACAGGGGTTTGAACAGCTAATGATGTGGGTTGATAACAGCCAGGTTCCGGCGCAGGAGTGGGTGGCCGTTTACTACGACAATCCTGATGAGGTCCCGGCGGAAAAGCTGCGCTGCGCGACCGCCGTCACGGTGGCGGAGGACTACTCAATCCCCGCCAACAGCGAAGGCGTGATGATGACCGATATCGCCGGCGGAGAGTACGCGGTTGCCCGTGCCAGAGTCGAGAATTATGACTTTGCAACGCCGTGGTATCAGTTCTTCGAGAGTCTGATGCAAAGCAAAACGCACCAGATGGCGATGAAACCCTGCTTTGAAGTCTATCTTAACGATGGTAACCAGGACGGCTACTGGGATATTGATATGTATATCGCGGTCGAGCCTGTGGTGAAGTAAATCGAACATTGTCCCTTCGCTGGACAAGGTTTATTACATTCGCGTGATGCTTGCGGCGAAAAAGCAGTTACAATTGGCCTTTTCGTTGTGTCGGAGTCGGAGTAGGTTGTGCGCGCGGATAAATCACTTAAGCCATTTGAAATTCGGCTGTATCGCCATTACCGCATCGTCCATGGCGTGCGAATAGCATTGGCCTTTGTGCTCACCTTTGTGCTGGTGCGCCTGCTTAACGTTCCTGAAGGCACCTGGCCTCTCATCACCCTGGTGGTGGTGATGGGGCCAATCTCCTTCTGGGGAAACGTCGTACCGCGCGCGTTTGAGCGCATCGGCGGCACGATCCTCGGCTCGGCGCTCGGGCTGGTGGCGCTTAAGCTGGAGCTCATCTCGCTGCCTATCATGCTGCTGTGGTGCGCGGTGGCGATGTTCCTCTGCGGCTGGCTGGCACTGGGCAAAAAGCCTTACCAGGCGCTGCTGATCGGCATCACCCTGGCGGTGGTTGTCGGCGCGCCGCCGGGCGATATGACGACCGCGCTCTGGCGAAGCGGCGACGTTATCTTCGGTTCCCTGCTGGCGATGCTGTTCACCGGTATCTGGCCGCAGCGGGCCTTTCTGCACTGGCGCATCCAGATGGCCAGCTACGTCACCGCCTTCAACCGGCTTTATCAGGCCGGCTTCTCGCCGAACCTGGTAGAGCGTCCGCGTCTGGAAAAGCACCTGCAAAAGGTCCTCAACGACGTGGTGAAAATGCGCGGATTGATTACGCCCGCCAGCAAAGAGACGCATATCCAGAAAGCCATCTTTGAGGCGATCCAGACCGTCAGCCGTAACCTGGTGTGCATGCTGGAGCTGCAAATCAACGCTTACTGGGCGTCGCGTCCCGGCCACTTCGTGATGCTTAATGCCCATACGCTGCGCGAAACCCAGCAGATGACTCAGCAAACGCTGTTGACTATCGCCCACGCCCTGTATGAGGGCAACCCGCAGCCGATCCTGGCCAACAATGAAAAGCTCAACGAAATCGTTGCCGAACTGCGCCAGCTCATCAAAGAGCAGCAGGACGACAATTTCTCCGAAACGCCCATTCATGGTTATGTCTGGTTAACTATCGAGCTGGCGCGTCAGCTCGAACTGCTGTCGCATTTGATCTGCCGGGCATTGCGTAAATAAAGACCAGACTCGCGTGGTTTTTCCATCGCTTGCTTCGATTCAGCAGCGTTTAGGGTTATGATAACGGCAAAGGAAAAAACATTGTCATCAGCGGCTGCTAACAGTTATGTTAGCCCTATGTAGCAGTCGCTTTAGCGAATCCGAATCTCAAATATTAGGGGTATAAAAATGGAAACAACTAAGCCTTCTTTCCAGGACGTACTGGAGTTTGTTCGCCTGTATCGTCGTAAGAACAAACTGCAGCGTGAAATTCAGGACGTTGAGAAAAAGATCCGTGATAACCAGAAGCGCGTCCTGCTGCTGGACAACCTGAGCGACTACATCAAGCCGGGCATGAGCGTTGAAGCTATTCAGGGCATCATTGCCAGCATGAAGAGCGATTACGAAGATCGCGTTGACGACTACATCATCAAAAACGCCGAGATCTCCAAAGAACGTCGCGACATCTCTAAAAAGCTGAAAGCAATGGGCGAAGCGAAAGTAGAAGATAAATCTGCCGAGTAATTCCCGTTTAAGCGCTCCGGCGGCGCTCGCTGCCGGAGTTCCTCTTCTTTCTCTTGCGCCATCTCGCAAATCCTTCGCAAAACACCCCATGCAACGCTGAATCTTTCCCGAGGAATTTGGTATACTTCCGCGGTAAACATATTGATATCGGAAGGGTTTATCTCATGCTGTCCCTGCAACAGGTGCCGCCGCGATGATACTGATTACCGGCGACGCCCATAGCGGCCAACGCCGCGACGCCGAATCTTTACTCAACTCTTTCGTTTCGGCGATCTACATCGCTACCTCCCGGATATCCGACAATCAAATCGCCGCGCGCATTCAACACCACCGTGATACCCGGCTTGCCCACTGGCGGCTGGAAGAACGCGGCCGCGCTCAAGCCGCGCGCACAAGTCAGGTTACGGCCGGCGGCGGAGATGAATAACCGCTGGCCGCGGGGTTTATCGACAGGAGTCCTCTCTCAATGATTAAGTCTTTTTTTGCCGCATTATCGTTTATTAGCCGCCTGCCGGTCCCGGCGCGTTTATCCCAGGGGCTGGAAATTGAACAATATCAACGCAGTATAGTCACATTCCCCCTGGTCGGATTGCTGCTCGGGGCGATTGCCGGCGCCGTCGTGATGCTGCTCCAGCCGTGGTGCGGCAGCCCGCTTGCCGCGCTGCTCGGCGTGCTGGCGCTGGCGCTGTTGACCGGCGGCTTCCATCTTGATGGACTGGCGGATACCTGCGATGGCATTTTCTCCGCCCGCCGGCGCGAACGGATGCTGGAAATTATGCGCGACAGTCGGCTGGGCACTCACGGCGGGCTGGCGCTGATTTTCGTGCTAATGGCGAAAGTGCTGGTGGTCAGCGAGGTGGCGCTGCGCGGCACGTCGACGCTTGCCGCGCTGGCAGCCGCCTGCGCCGTCGGCCGCGGTATGGCGGTGCTGCTGATGTATCGCCAGCGCTACGCCCGCGAAGAGGGGCTGGGCAACCTGTTTATCGGCAAAATCACGCTGCGTCAGACGCTGATTACCATGGGGATCGCTTTGGCGCTGGCGACAGTGCTGCTCGGAGTTAACGGTCTGCGCGCGGCGCTTATCACGCTGGTGCTGGTCTGGGCGCTGGGTCAGGCGCTGAAGCGTACTCTGGGCGGGCAAACCGGCGACACGTTAGGCGCGGCGATTGAGCTGGGCGAAGTCATATTTCTGCTGGCCCTGCTGTAGGATTGGCTTTCTTCCCGGTGGCGCTGCGCTGACCGGGCTACGGGTTAACAGCGCTCTGCGGGGCGGTAGCCCGGACAGGCGCATCGCGCGGCCTTCGGGATATGTGCCGGGTTGACGAATCGGCGTGGCTTCTCACCGGCTCGCGCTGCGCTTAGCCGGGCTACGGGTTAGCAGCGCTCTGCGGGGCGGTCGCCCGGACAGGCGCATCGCGCGGCCTTCGGGAAATATGCCGGGGTTGACGAATCGGCGTGGCTTCTCCCCGGCTCGCGCTGCGCTTAGCCGGGCTACGGGTTAGCAGCGCTCTGCGGGGCGGTAGCCCGGACAGGCGCCTCGCGCCGCCTCCGGGAAATGTGCCGGGATATTATCCGGCACCTATGGCTATAGCGCTTTTTGCCATACGCTCTGCGGCAGGAGATAAACGTCCGCCGGTGCCGTCATGCCGTCGGTCACAATATGCTGAATGCCGCTGGCCATCACCGCCAGGGTGACGTCAAAGGCGTTCAGGCTATCGCCAAAGCCCGCGGTCAGGTTGAGCATCGAACCGTTCGCCAGCAGATAAACGGTTTTATCGCCCATCCGGTAAGCGTTGATATAGGGCATGACCTCTTCCTGCGCAAACTGACGCAGGTACTCGCAGTCAATCTCTTCCGCCACGTGACCCACGTTGAGGATAAACACCCCATCTTTGGACTTATCCAGCGCCTGGCGGTTAACGACTTTTTTGCCGCCGGTCGCTGTGGCCACCACGTCCGCCGAGGCGATAGCCTCCTGTAATTCAACGACGTGCCAGCCATCATAGGCCGCCTGTAATCTCCGTGCCGGGTCGATTTCCGCCACCATCACCTGGCCGCCGAAGGCCTTCGCTGCCGCCGCGACGCCCTGGCCGACCAGACCATAGCCGATGACCAGCACTTTTTTCTCATGCAGGGTCAGGTGGGTTGTCTGGAAAAAGGTATGCCACGCGGTCAGGCCGACCATATGACGGTTGTGCAGTCCTTCCTTAACCGGCAAATCATCCCAGTTAAAAATCGGATAGCCAGGACGAATATCGCCCAGACGGCTCACGCCCGAACCTGTCGCTTCAAGCCCGGCGACAACGTTGCCGAACTCCCCGCGCTGATGCAGTAGGGTCGTGATATCCGCGCCCATTTCGCACAGATGCGTCGGCTGCCAGGCAATCGCTTTTTCCCACGATTGCTGCCAGTCGGCATCGCTCATATCGCGCCAGGCGCAGGCCTCCGCGCCGCGCTCCACCAGCCAGGCGACCACCTCATCCTGTACCGTGGTTGGGTTACAGGTGGTGAGAAAAACCTTCGCGCCTTTTTCCAGAATTCCCTGCACCAGCGGGATCATTTTCATATCGAGATGCATACAGCAGGCCAGACGCACCTCGCTGAGATCGGGCAGGGCGGCGACCTGACGCAGAGTGCGCGGCATATTCTGACTGGCCCATGCGATTTCTTTCTCTAATTTTATTTTGTTATTCAACGTGTTTGACCTTCAATCCATAGAATGCTGATACCCAGAGGTGAGGGGATTTTAACGTAGCGCGCGCCGTTTTTACATTCACAAAATGAATGGCAAAAAGCCACGATAAAGACATGGTTGTTAAAATAAGGTTAAAAAAAGAAAATAAAGCATAAGTTTTTACGATGACGTAAGCGAGCAGCAGGATGTTAAGCGTATTACCCGGATCGCTCTTTTCGCGGATCCGCATTTTTCTCGGTCGCCTGAAGCCACACGCCTTACCGGTCGCCAGAAAACATATTGTTCTGGCCTCGATCGGCGCCGGGACGGGCCTGGCGGTGACCAGCTTGTTCAGCCACTGGCTGTTAGGCGAGGTTAATATCTGGTTTATCGCCCCTATGGGCGCCTCGGCGGTACTGCTGTTTGGCGTCCCGAGCAGCCCGCTGGCCCAGCCTTGGTCGATTGTCGGCGGCAACGTGCTCTCGGCGCTGATCGGCGTGACCGTGGGCATAGCGATCCCGAACCTGGCGCTGGCCTGCGGCGTGGCGGCAGGGCTGGCGATCGCCGGCATGTACTTCCTGCGCTGCCTGCATCCGCCGGGCGGAGCGGTGGCGTTAACGGCGATCCTCGGCGGGGTGGGGATACAGAGCGAGGGCTACCACTTTGTTCTGACCCCGGTATTACTCAATTCCCTGATGCTGGCGCTGCTGGCCATCGTCTTCAACAACCTGGTCGGACGACGCTACCCGCACCCGCTGGCCGCGGAAGAGGTGAAGGCTAAAGCGGTGCCGCTGGGCCTGTCGGTGACCCGCGATGATATTCACGCGGCCCTGCTGGATGGCCAGTTTCTCGACATTGATGAAGACGATGTGCAGGAGCTGCTGGAAAATATAGAACAAAAGGCCAGACAGCGTATCGCCGGCGCCCGCCGATCCTGATTTTCCCGCCCCCCGCAGGGCGATGCGGCGCTCCGCATCGCCGCCAGGGCTACAGTTCGCCGGTAACGTACTGCGCCACGCCGCGGCCAAAGCTCCAGTCCCCTTTGTGGTTGCTGATTACCGAGATCATCAGGTCGTCGCCGCTCAGCC
This sequence comes from Klebsiella grimontii, assembly GCF_900200035.1. Lineage (GTDB taxonomy): Bacteria > Pseudomonadota > Gammaproteobacteria > Enterobacterales > Enterobacteriaceae > Klebsiella > Klebsiella grimontii. The sequence goes on along the minus strand of NZ_FZTC01000021.1, from coordinate 16,131 downwards.
CGCAGTGCTCCTGGAGTTCAGCTTGCAGGATGGCATAAAAAAGCTGCTTCTGCTCTTCGCTGCGCGGGCTGGTATATACCCTCACCACCACCACCTCCCGGCTGCGCGTCAGCCCTAGCCCGGTGTCTTCAACGATCATATGGTAGGCTTTGTTTTCATGAACAATCTGGTAGCGGTCGCGCTCTGGCACCTTGAACGCCTGCACGACGGCGCGATGTGCCGCATCCAGCAGGGTTTTGATCTCGCTTTCGCTGCGTCCTTCAATGATATCAAACGTCAGTAATGGCATAGCAGATGATCCTTATTGTCGGGTTAACGGTCTGTGAATGTGATGCTAACCAATGCTGACGACGACAAAAACCGCTATATTTGAACGCATTGTTTTTCTCTGTGAACAATCGATATGCGCGAGATACGCCCGGAAATTTACTGGACCCATTTGTACTGGCTTACGGTGCTGGAGGAGCAAAAAAGCTATACCCGCGCTGCGGAAAAGCTGGCGGTCAGCAAATCCGCCATTAGCCAGAAAATTAGCGAACTGGAGCGGGTCACCGGGAAAACCCTGGTGCACCGCACCACCCGTAGCGTGACCCTAAGCGAAGATGGCCTGCGGCTGGTGGCGGAACTGAACGAGCCGTTTGGGCAGATCCGCGAGATCTTTACCGGCACCTGCGATGAGGAGGGCGGCCCGCTGCGCGGTACGCTGCGCCTGACCGCGCCGGTGGCGTTCTCACGCCAGCAGCTAGTCCCGGCCATTACCCCTTTTCTGCATCAGCATCCGCAGCTTCATCTCCAACTGGAGGTGACCGACCGGCTGGTGTCGCTCGCCAGCGAGGGGTTCGATCTCGCCATTCGCCACTGTCGTCGCGAGCTGCTGCCGGAGACCCACGTGGCCTGGCCGCTGTGCCGTACGGCTACCCTGGTGGTCGCCTCGGCGGACTATATTCGCCGCTTTGGCCGTCCCGATTCGCCTGACGCGTTGCGTCAGCATCAATGCCTGACCTACCCGCGCGGGCCGCAAAGCCCGCACTGGACCTTTGAGCGCAACGACGAGCGGGTGAGCGTTAAGGTGCAGGGGCCGTTTGCCACCAATAACAGCGAATCCCTGCGCGACGCGGTGCTGGCGGGGCTGGGTGTTGCCTTACTGCCGGATTTTAGCGCCAGGGAGGCGATTGGCCGCGGGCTGGTACAGGAGCTGCTGCCGGGATGGCGGCCGGTGGATGTGTTTGCGGAAAGTCTCTACGTCATTCGCCCCTACACGCCACGCGTATCGCGGGCGGTAGAGGCCTTTAGCCGCTATCTGAAGGCGACCTTCAGCTGATATTATCGAGCTGCTGCGCCAGCGCCTCGCGAAAGCGCGGCAGCAAATCGGCCCCGTCTGAAATCAGCTCCGCCAGGGTCACGGTTTTATCGGCGCGGTAAACCCGCCCACTGCCGAGCCGGGCTTCAAAATCATTGGCTGCCCGGTGAGCCGCTGCCAGGTCGGCATCCAGCAACACCACCGCGTGCGCGAGAACCACATGGCCTTGACCTTCCGCCATCGGTCGCCAGTACTGGGCCGTGCCGGCTATTTTTCGCGCATTCTCGCCCTCGCCGCAGGCCAGATTATAGCGACCATCGCAAAAAGAACCATTGACCGCCTGGAAGTGGCTGGCCACGCCGAAAGTCGCCAGCGTGCGCTGCAGCAGCGCGCAGAGGGAAAGATAAATCGGCTCTGCGGCTTCGCCCAGCGAGTGATAAACCGGCCAGGCCAGGCTGAGATTGACAATTCCCGGCCCCTGCGGCACCAGCCCGCCGCCGGAGCGGCGCAGCCAGACCGGCCATCCCCGGCTGGCGAACTGCTCGCTCGTCGCCGGGAGTTCAGCAAATTTCCGATAGCTTCCCGGCACCACAAACCCCTGCGGGGCCTGCCAGAGCTGAACCACCGCTTCCCCGTCGCGAGCCCGGTCAAACAGCGGTTGCTCGGCCAGCGTTGGGTCGGCGCAGTAGCGAACCGGCAGCTGCTGGTGGTTAACGCGCAGCGGCCAGCAGGGATCCTGAGTCATCATTTCTCCTTACTGAGGTTCTTCGTCATGGCGGCTGGGTTTCATCAGCATCGCCGTGAGGGCGGAGAGCAGGCAGCCCGCGGTCAAGTAGATAGCGACGCTATGCCAGGCGCCGCCGGATAAGGTGACCAGGGCGGCGGCGATAAACGGCGTAAAACCGCCGCCGACGACGCTGGCGACCTGATATCCCACCCCGGCCCCGCTGTAGCGATAGCTGGCGCCGAACATTTCGGTAAACATCGGCTGCTGTACGCAAACCACCATGTCGTGCGCAATATTCGCCAGCATGAGCGCGAAAAACAGGATCCAGAAGTAAGACTGGCTTTCGAGCGCCATAAAGAACGGGAAGCCGCTGAGGGTACCGATCAGCGCGCCGATGATATAGACGCGGCGTCGACCGAAGCGGTCCGCCAGCCAGGCGAAGCAGGGGATGGTCAGGCAACTGATGGCGCCGACGAGCAGGCCAATATTCAGGAACAGCTCGCGCGGCAGACCGAGGTTTTGCGTCGAATAGTTGAGCGCAAAAGCGGTGACGATATACATGGTCAGCAGTTCGCACAGACGCAGACCGATAATCATTAAGAACGCGCCCGGATGGCGGAATAGCGCTTCCACGACCGGCAGACGCTTTTTCTTTGGCTGCCCCTGCTGTTCGCGCTGCTGCTGTTCAAATTCGGCGGATTCCGCCATGCCGTTGCGGATCCAGAGCGCCGCCAGCACCAGCACGACGCTAAACAGGAACGGCAGGCGCCAGCCCCAGCTGAGGAACTGTTCATCGGTGGTGCTGGCGCTTATCAGCGATACCAGCCCGGTAGAGAGCAGCAGCCCGACGCCGTAGCCCACCTGTACGCCGCTGCTATAAAACGCTTTCTTATTTTTCGGCGCGCTCTCTACCGCCAGCAGCGCCGCGCCGCCCCATTCACCGCCCACCGCAAAACCCTGGACGGCGCGCAGGAGGACCAGCAGAACCGGCGCCCACCAGCCAATCTGGCTGAAGGAGGGAAGCAGACCGATACAGGCGGTGGCGATCCCCATCATCCACACCGTCAGCATCAGCATGCGTTTACGGCCGAGGCGATCGCCGAAATGGCCAAAGATAATGCCGCCGAGAGGGCGGAAGAGGAAGCCGACGCCGAAGGTGGCAAACGCGGCGAGGGTGCCCATTGCCGGGCTGATTTGCGGGAAAAACTCCCGGTTAAATACCAGCGCGGCGGTGATGCCATAAAGAAGAAAGTCGTACCAGTCGACCACGGCCCCGGCGAAGCTGCCCCAGGCCGCTCTGCGGGCGCGGTTGAGTGAGCATGCCTCCTTGCCGGGGCGTTGAGAAATTAACGTTGAGTCCATACCTGTCCTGTCTGTTGCTGAGTTTTTAATTATTGGAATGAGACGCTTTTCGGATCCGCGCCAGCCTTGAGACTACCGCGCGGATGGTTAAGAGAAAAGATTTTTACCTGCTCTGGGCGTTTAAAGGCATAAAGGGTTTGCTTAACCGGGCGCGGGACGTCTTTGCGACGCGTTCAGAATGTGAGCTTCGGAGTCCGCTTATTGTTTTTAATTTTAATTTTTGAACTCAATGGGGACACCTTTTAAGAAATGACTTAAATGGTTTACAATTAACAAGTCTCCAATTTCGGAAGGGTGAGTTAAATGCGTTTAATTTTTGCAGCTTTATTTTGTGTTATGGTTTCCCCTTCCGCTTTTGCAGAAAAACTGCCAGCGCCGGTGGGCCAACCCGTTTTAACTATTTCCGGCCTGATTAGTAATACGAATGAGGGTGATACCGCCGTTTTTGATGTCGCGGCATTAGAAAAGCTGGGGATGCAAACGGTGATCACAACCACGCCGTGGTACTCGGGAAAGGTGCGCTTTGACGGCATTTCCCTCAGTAAACTCATGGATTTAGTCGGTGCCAAAGGTAAGTCGGCGCGGGTGCTGGCGCTAAACGATTACACCACCATCGTACCCATCGATGATTTTCATAAATTTCCGGTAATTTTGGCTTTAAAAATGAACGGCGAATATATGCGCATTCGCGATAAAGGGCCTTTATTTATTGTTTATCCCTACGACAGTAGCCCGGAATTGCAGAATCAGATTTATTATTCCCGTTCGGCATGGCAGGTTTCGAAGATTATAATTGAGTAAGGGTTTGATCTTGAATCGAATACTCACTGCCATTATTTTGTTGCTCTTCCTTGTGACCGGTTACATTACTTATCTGGTGCATGAGCGGCAAAGTGAGCTGCAAAAATTAACGCGTTATACCGATTCGTGGTCCGTTTCCCAGATAGTCTCCGAGTACATGCGCCTCGAGGCGCGGCTAAGCGCGATGGGGCTGGAGGTGAAGGGAAGCGACCACGATGAGGTACGCCTGCGCCTGGAAATTATGATGAGCCAGATCGCGCTGCTGCAGCAGGGTGATTTGGGAAAGTTTATCGGCAAAGATCCTCACCGTAAGGCGATAGTTGACAGCCTGATTGGTCTTCTGGGCCGGCTGGATAAGCAGCTGGATACCATGTCGACAGCGCAGCTGAAGCTGATGCTGCAGGAGATGAGCACTCTCGACGGGCCGTTGACCTCGCTTGCGTCTACTTCACTCGCCCAGGATTTTAATCTTGTTAATCTGACCCACGATAAAATACAGAACCTGTATTACATCTATTCGGCTATTTCTATTCTGCTGATTATTCTGTGTATCACTCTTGGGCTGTTGATGCTGAAGCAGAATAACACCCTGCGTCGCGCCCACGTGCGGATGAAATTACTGGCAACCGATCTGCAGGCTTCAAAAGAGAAGCTTCAGGTGCAGAACCGTCGGCTGCAGTACGATGCCTATCATGATTCGCTGACGGGTATGCCCAACCGGCTCTCTTTCTGGCAACGTCTGCAGGAGGTCGTTAATCAGGTGCGGCCTTATAACGGCTCGGCGGTCGTCATGCTGTTTGACCTGGATAATTTCAAGGACGTCAACGATACCCAGGGGCACGATGCCGGGGATAAGCTGCTGCAGGATTTGGCCAGCCGTCTCTCCTTTTTTCGCAAAACGTCAGAAACGCTGTACCGGCTGGGAGGGGACGAGTTTGCTCTGGTTTCGCACGATCTCAACGAGGAAATGGCGCTGGAGCGGGCGGAGGCGATCCGGGAAAAGATCAGTCAGCCGTATCAGATTTACGATACGCTGATCCAGATTGGCGCCTGTATCGGGATTGTTATCTCTGACGGCGAAAGCCGCACCGACTATTTATATAAATGCGCCGATCTGGCGCTGTATGAAGCGAAAAAAGCGGGGTCCGGTAAAGTCCAGGTATACCGCCCTGGGTTGCTTCAGCGCCAGCAGGAAAACAAATCCTTCGAAGATGATCTCATGCAGGCGCTGAACAAAGGTGAGTTCAGGGTTTACTATCAGCCGATAGCTGACACCCTGAACGGTGAAATCTACGGCTACGAAGCGCTGGTGCGCTGGTTCCATCCGCTGCGCGGCAGCGTTCCGCCGACCGAATTTATCCCGGTCGCGGAGAAGATTGGCCTGATTAATCAGCTGGGCGAGTGGGTGTTGAGAACCGCCTGCGAAGCGGCCGCCAGCTGGTCGTCGCCGCTAAAAGTGTCGGTTAACGTGTCGCCCATTCAGCTGATTAATAGCTCGCTGACCGATACCGTGGTGGCCATATTGAGAAGCACCGGGCTTGACCCGCATCGTCTGGATCTGGAGATCACCGAATCTGACGTCTTTAACGAAAATACCCGCTCTTTAGAGATCCTCAGCCAGCTGCGCGAGCTCGGGGTGCAGATCTCGATTGATGATTTTGGTACCGGCTACTCTTCGTTATCGCGTTTAAGCTACTTCCCCTTTGATAAGATAAAAATCGACCGCTCTTTTGTCATTAATATTCCTGACCAGAAAGATGACCTCGATATCGTCAGGCTGATTATCAGCATGGGCAAAAGCCTGCATATGCGTATCGTGGCTGAAGGGGTCGAAACAGAAGAGCAGCTGCAGTCGTTACGCAAATTAGGCTGTGACCTGGTACAGGGCTATTTAATCGGTAAGCCGGGGCCGCTTAATTCACCCGAAAACAGGTAGTTCATCTCTTAATAAGGGCAATGTTAATTTAGCTGAACATTGCCCTTATTTATTTTAAATCGCTGTAATCCCTAATAGGTATAAATAGGGGTAGAGATTCGTGTCGTTAAAAAATAATACCCTTAGCGATTGAAAGGGGTATATCATATGCAACATATTTTCCTGGTTCCGACCGTATATGCGGCGCGTTAAGAGAGGCAAAATCATGCAGCGAATCATTATTCCTACCCACTATGTGCATACCCGGAGCACGCCGCTGTGGACCAAACAGACGGCGCCGGCCTCAATCTGGAAGCGGCACCTGGATGCCGGTACCCGCCAGGGCGTCTATCCGCGTCTGTCGGTCATGCGCGGTGCGATCCGCTATTTTGGATATGCTGATGAGACCAGTGTGGATCCGCTGGAAACCCTGACCATTGCCGAAGGCGAATTTGGCGTTTTTCCCCCTGAGAAATGGCACCGCATCGAGGCGTTAACGGAGGATACCATTTTTAATGTTGATTTTTACGTTGACCCTAAAATTCTGATCGAAGGATAGGCATTATGATGAACAGTGAAAATAAAGGCTATGCGTTAGCGGTTATCAACGGCAACAATAAAGAGAAAAAAGAAAAAGTCTATCTTAAGCCGATGGCTCTTTATGTACCTGATATCGCCGCCCAGGCCGTGTCTGAACTTATTTCTACGCTGTCGGCGGATAACGCCGGAGGAAAAGGATTTATATTAACGGTGACCAATAATAATAACGGCGTGTCGGTCGATAGCGAATTTGCGACCCTGGCCGGGCTGCAGGATCCGCAGACGGCGGCCGACGCGGTAAAAGACCTGATTAATATTGTCCGCGGCTACGAGTCCGACGAAGAGACTAACGTCTGCGGCTGGTAGTCGTGTGCCGAAGGCAAATCGTCAGCTGACGCTGGTCACCCCGCGTTGACCAGCGCCATTCGCGTCAGCGGTAGCCAGCGGTTTTTAGCGGCGAGTGATGTGTTTGACATTGTATTTGTTGGTATTTTGGTAAATATCGGATAAATCGACAATGGTATTGTTATGCGCATAGCTGATTGACTGCACCCGTAGCAAAAGGCTGTTTTGTGGAACCTGCAAGAGCTCTGCCTGTTCGCGGGTGGCGAGAACCGGGGTATAGCTGCGGTGGCTCTCCAGAATGGTGATATTGCACTCTTTCTTGAAATAGTTAAATTTCGATCTTTCCAGATTTCCGACGCTTAACCAGGGAAAAATCGACACCGGTATATAGCTGTTTTCAATCAGAATAGGCGAGTCGTCAATCATCCGGATGCGTCTGACGTAATAGACCTTTTCACCCGGCTCAATTTTCAACTGTTGTGCGATCGCCAGAGGCGCATCGATCATCGTGAACTCAATAACCTTGTTATGATAGTTGGTGACGCCGCCGATGTGCATCTGGTAGTTGAACCCGTCAAGCTCCCCACCGTGATAATTGCTCTTGCGCGCCACGTATGAACCGCTGCCGTGACGCTTGACGATCAGTTTCTCACTCTCCAGCAGCGTGAGCGCCTTACGGATGGTCATCACTGAGACCTCCAGCTCCCCGGCCAGCGCTTTTTCACTCGGGAGCGCATCTCCGACCTCAAACTCATCGCTATTGATGCGATTTTTTAGCCTGCCGGCGATTAATTTGTATATCACTTATAGATGTCTCCTGGCGGCGCTGTTTATTGAATTTTGTTTCTATCTTATTGATTTTAGAATTATATTTATTTTTATAGATTTTCGTGTCTTAGCTGTCATCTATTTATTTGATTTTATTTATATATCTATTACTTCAAGATATATATGACTTTCATCACAGATGACGATTTAACTCCTCTGATTTATTTCGGTCGACGCATAGGCTGAATCGCATGTTTCGAGCGCTGACGGTCGATAAGCAGTACGGGGGTGAGAATGATCGGGGTAAAAAAATTACAGGATTTTTCGAAGGCCATGATTGGGCCTGTGTTGTATTTGCCGGTGATTGGTCTGTTGATTGCGTTGCTCAGTATGACAACCAATAAAATTTGGCTAGCGGAAGACAGCTCGCTTTATCTGCTGGGGAAATACGTTTCCAGCATGCTGTGGGCAGTGATGAACAACCTTGGCTTCTTCTTTTGCCTCGGGCTGGCGGGGGGGCTGGCTAAAACCCGCAAAGCGGAAGCGGCTTTTGTTGCCGCAATGACCTGGTTTATGTACCTGGCGGCGAATAATAGTTGGCTAACCTTGACCCAGCGCCTCGCCGCCGGCGCCAGTAACGCGCAGCTTTACGGCAGCGGACAAACCTATATTTTTGGTTTCCAGGTCATTGATATGGGCGTATTTCTTGGCATCATTCTTGGCTGCGCGGTCGCTTTTATTCATAACCGGTTTGTCGAAATTGAGTTTCGCGGCGCATTCTCTATTTATGGCAATAGCAAGCTGGTCCTGATTATCATGATCCCGCTGGTCGGCGTATTTGCCATCGCCACGGTGTATGTCTGGCCGATCGTGGAACACGGCATCTCGGCGCTGACCGGGGTGATGAAAACCTTCGGGGCCGCGGGCGTTTTTCTGTATGGTTTTCTCAATCGTTTTCTTATTCCGACCGGATTACACCACCTGATTTGGTCGCCGTTTGTGTTTACCTCCATTGGCGGACAGCTGTTGATTGATGGACAGACGGTAGTGGGGGCAAAACCCATTTTCCTCGCGGAAATCGCCAATAACACCGGGGCCGCGTTAAGCGATTCGGCGCGATTTCTCACCTACGGGATGGTGAAAATATTCGGTACCGCCGGAATGGCGCTGGCCTTTTATAAAACCGCCCGGCCCGAAAATAAGCAAAAGTTAAAAATCACGCTGATTCCTTTGATTGTGACCTCGTTCCTGGTGGGCATAACCGAACCTTTTGAGTTTTTATTTATCTTTACCGCACCGCTGCTGTGGCTGGTTTATTCGCTGTTAGACGGGTTTTTCCAGATGCTGGCGTGGCTGCTTGATGTACGGGTCTGCGCCACCAACGGCATTATCGACTTTATTGTTTACAACATTCCGGCGGGAGCGCATCTCACGCGCTGGCCCGTGTTTGTCGCGCTGGGGCTAATGGAAACAGCGGCAATGTATTATGTCGGTAAGTTTATGATTATCCATTTCAAAATGCGAACGCCCGGCCAGGAACAAGAGGTCGCCGTGGTTAATCAACCGCCAAGCGCAGGTTCGCCTGACGCGGCGTCAGGGGAGCAGGTCATCCTCGGCCTTGGCGGCAAAGAAAATGTCTGTTCTGTCGATAATTGTTTTACGCGACTTCGGGTTGACGTGCGGGACCCTGCATTGATTCAGGAACATATTCTGAAGACCAGCGGCGGTACCAGCGTCATTATTAAAGGTCATCACGTTCAGGTTATTTATGGTTTAGGGGTTAATAAAATCCGTAACGCTGTGAATCGCTATTTAGATGTGCATGAATAATGAGGTGGAAGATGAAAAATAAATTTGTTGTGACTATTGCAGGCGGCGGCAGTACCTACACGCCGGGAATTGTGATGATGCTGCTGGAAAATATGGACAGGTTTCCGCTGAGCGAAATTCGTCTCTATGATAATCATCGCGATCGGCAAAGCGTTATCGGTGAAGCCTGTGCGATTCTGGTGGCTGAACGCTATCCGCAAGTCGCATTTAGCTTCACCACCGATCCGCAGGAAGCCTTTACCGGCGTCGATTTTGTGATGGCCCATATTCGCGTAGGCCTTTATGAGATGCGCGAAAAAGACGAGAAAATCCCGCTTAAGCATGGCGTGATTGGCCAGGAAACCTGCGGACCGGGCGGTATCGCTTATGGTATGCGCTCTATCGCCGGCGTCCTTGAACTGGTTGATTATATGGAAACGTATTCACCCGGCGCGTGGATGCTTAATTATTCCAATCCGGCGGCTATCGTGGCCGAGGCCACGCGTCGGCTACGCCCAACGGCCAAAATTATTAATATTTGCGATATGCCGGTGGCCATCGAAGGGTTATTTGCCGATATTCTCGGACTTAAATCGCGTAAAGAGATGAACGTGCGTTATTTCGGCCTGAACCATTTTGGCTGGTGGACCAGCATTACCGACAAGGCCGGTAACGATCTCATGCCGGCCTTAAAAAACCACGTTGCCGAACTGGGCTATTGCAGTCCGAAAGAGGATTTTCAGCATAAAGCGCCGAGCTGGATTGAGACCTTCAAAAAGGTGAAGGACGTCTTTGCGCTGGATACCGACACCTTGCCCAATACCTATCTGAAATACTATTTTTATGCCGATTATGAGGTGGCCCATTCGGACCCCGACTTTACTCGCGCCAACGAGGTGATGGCGGGGAGAGAGAAGGAGGTGTTTGATATGGCCAGAGAAATCGTCGCCCGGCAGAGCGGCAAAGCGGCGCATTTCCATGCCGGGGCGCATGCGACCTTTATCGTTGACCTCGCCTGCGCCATCGCCTTTAACACTCAGGAGAGAATGCTGCTGATTGTGGAAAACAACGGCGCTATTGCGAATTTTGACGATACCGCGATGGTCGAAGTGCCTTGCCTGGTGGGCGTTAATGGCCCCGAGCCGCTGGCGATGGGTAAGATCCCGCTGTTTCAAAAGGGGATGATGGAGCAGCAGGTGGCGGTTGAAAAACTGGTGGTGGATGCCTGGGTTGAAGGAAGCTATCAGAAGCTGTGGCAGGCGATGACCCTGTCCAAAACCGTACCGAGCGCTTCGGTGGCAAAAGCGATCCTTGATGAACTGATTGTGGCCAACCGCGGCTACTGGCCGGAACTGCGCTAATGCGCTGTCAACGCCCGATGTCTCCCGTCGGGCGCTGACTACACTGCGACGCCGGACTGCGGCTCCGCTTCGCCTGAGAGCTCCGCCATCATCTCCGCCACGTTTTCCCTGCCTACCGGCGCAGCGATGGCGTCCCCCTGAAAAGAGTCGACGCCCAGCGCTTTGAGTTTGTTAAATTTATCCCGGCTGTCCACGCCTTCCGCCAGACAGCGGCTGTCGGTCAACTGGCAGTAGTGGATGAGGCTTTTAATCAGGGCGAGCGCGTGCGGATCGCGCTGCATATCATTGACGATGCTCATATCCAGCTTGTAGGCGTTGAATCTCACCGTACGTACCGGAAACATCACGCTGCTTTGCGAGAAGCAGCCATCGAGCATGATACGAAAGCCGCGCTTTTGCAGGCGGGCGATATTGTCGGCTGTTTTGCCGTGGCGGTTGAGGTCGCTGTTTTCAGCGAACTCGAGCACCAGCCTCTGCGACCGCTGTGGCTGACGCAGCTGCTGGCGCGCGGTTTCCATCATGCGAAGCAGGTTATCATTACTGGCGACGGCGGCGGGAATATTCACGGCGAAATAGCATTCGCCAGAATGCCGGTTGATATTCTGTACCGCCTCCTGAAGCACAAAAGCGGTGAGCACCAGCCAGGCATATTCCGAGCCTATTTGCGGTAAAAACTCATCGGCAAGCAGCACGCTGCCGTTTCGGTTCCAGCGGGAGAGGATCTCCATCCCCTTTAATTGCCGGCGTTCATCGGCAATGGCCTGGAAAACCGGGAAGATATGTCGGGTGTGGATCGCATGGACGAGTTCGCGCTCGAAAGCGGAAAGGGCGGCGATGGGCTCGCTTTTCTGTTCTCGTATCTGGCTGCCGGGAAAACCGGGGGCCATTTCAGGATGGTGTTCCACCATTTTTTTTAATCCTGCGGTTCTTTGATTGTAGAGCGTTTTGTGGCTGATGCCGCGGCGTTTCGCCTGAGCGCTGGCGCTGTAGCCGCAGAGTAAACCGAGGATGGCGTCCAGCTCCGGCCTGGTGAGCCCGGCGGGGCGCTTGCCGAAAGCTCGCATCTCTTCCTCTGCCAGCTGTTCAAGGGAAGGATAGCCGTCGAGTATGGCGTCGCGCAGCAGCGCCGCCAGGCTGGGGACCGGCAGATCGGATGCGGCGGCCCGCACGGCTGAAAGCAGGCGACGGTCGGCGACCTGATGCAGCAGGGTGGACCACAGCCAGCTCGCCGGGCTGCGGCTGAGAAACAGCATGGGAAGCGGCGTGGCGGACCGAGCCAGCAGCGCGGCAGCCCGCTTCAGGGTGGCGAGAAGCCGGGCGGGAGCTTCAGGGAGAAAGACCACCACGCGGCGAACGCCAGCCGGTAGGGCAGGCGACTCTGACGGCAGCACGACGGGCCGGGTTCCCCCTTCCTCTATTATCCGCACCAGCCCCTCGGCGGCCAGCGAACAGGGCGACAGGATGCAGTCGACCTGCCGCCTGCCGGCAGGGGGCGGGGGGTTATTCGTAAACAAAGGTCACTCCGATAATTGACTGCACGTTACCCGCGGTCACCTGGCCGCTGGTGCGCGCGTAGTTGGCGGTTAATCCGAGGCTGACCGCCGAGGTTCCGACGTTGCCTAACGACACCGTGGTGTTGGCGGGAACGACGCTGCCGTTACGGGTTAGCTGAACGCCCACCCCCCGGGCAGGGGAGGCCGAGGCGGTATTGGTAAATATCGAATTGGCCGCGTTCTCCGTGGTACCGGAGAGGTAGTAGCCCAGATTCTGGTTTTGCGCGCAGTAAACCGTCAGCGGAATGGCGGCTGACGCGGGATATTCCGGCAGCGTCACCGTCACATCGCGAGCGGAAACGTCGCAGCCGCCGGTTGGCACCACGACGCTGTTGTTAGCGTAAATGTTCCATACGAACTGGAAGTCGTCATTATCCTTGTTGTTGGTCTGGCGCAGGATCAGGACCGCGATTAATGAACCGGCGGAAATCGCGACGCCGCCCGCGCTGCTGATGGGCGTCAGATAGAGGACGGTGGGCCAGGGGCTATCAACAATGGAATTGTAGGTCATGCGCGCCGTTTCGCTGGTGGTCGGGAACGGATAGCTGACGCCGTTATACCTGACGGTGCCGGAAAAGCTCGACAGTAAGCCGCCGTAGGCTGAACCGCGCTGCAGCGTCACGTAGTCGATCATGGTTTCCGGGAAATCGTTATGGCAAAAAATTTGCGTCGAGAGATCCACCACCAGGTTCTGCCCGACGCTGACCGCCGGCGCGAGGTTCACGTAAACGTTCGCCGAGCCGCCGCCGATGGGGATTGTCACCCCGGCGGCGGTTTTACAGGCGAACGACCAGGCGTTGAGCGACCAGCCCGCCAGCAGCAGCGTTAACAACAGGGTGACTATTTTTTTCATTCCTCTTTTCTCCTGGCTCAGGCGTAGGTATAGGTGACGTTAATCACCGCCTGGATCGTTCCCTGGGTAGCGCCGCCGTTGACCGTTAGCGCTCTGACCTGGAGCGGGAAGCTGGCGGTCTGGGTGGCGTCATCCACCTGTACCTCTTTTCTCGCGCCGGTATTCAGCGTGGTGCCGCCCGCATCCTGGAGCTCAAGCTGGATATTGCCGGCGGTACCCTGGTTTTTGTAATAGCCGGTGGCATCCGCCGTGCCGCTGAAGCTGGCGGTGACCCGCGATGTGCCGACCGGGCAGTTGCTCAGGTTGAGCGCCACGCTATGCCAGGGCGACGAAGAGCCGGCGGACACCAGGCTAAAGGTATAGAGATCGCCGAGATCGACGGTGGCGTTAACGGTGGAAACCGTACAGGGTTTGGCCACCACTTTGCCGTTAACGGTAATGGTGACGTCGGCGGCCTGTAGCGTCGGGGAGGACGCCGCCAGCATCGCGGCCAGCAGCCATCCGGAATAGGTCGGGTTCATCAGCGCCTCCGGTTACTGAAATTCAAGCGTGAAGGTTGCGGTTGCATTAACGTGTCCGGCGGTCACCGGCACCTGGGTGGCCATCAGCCGGGCGTAAAAGTTCAGCGTGTTGGCCTGGCTGGGGGTCAGCGTGGTCCAGGCGATCGCTGACGAAGCGGCGTTGAGCGGCAGCGCCGTTTGCCGCGCGTCAAGGATCTGCACGCCCATGCCTGCCGCCGCTGAAGCCCCGCCGTCGAGCTTTAACAGTTCGGTATTGCTGCTATCGGCAACGCCAACAAAGCCGACCTTGACGGCGGTGACCGAGCTGCCGCAGGGCGACAGCACGATGCGAAACGGCACCAGCGGCGTGGTCGCCCCAACCGCATGAAGCTGCCTGGCGGCGTTATTCATCAGATCGACGGTAAAATCTTTCGATTCACCCGCCACGGCGCAGGCGTTATCGCGGACGTAGCCGCTGATGGTGATGGTGCTGTCCGCCGCGCTGGCGTTGTTGACCGCCAGTGATACGAGGGCGCTCAGCAGGTAGAAGTTTTTTCTCATCATGGTTTCCTTAGCGGCACTCGGCGGACAGCGAGATCAGCATCTGGCTCTGTTTTTCCGGCGGCAGGCTGTAGTTCGCCTCGCAGCTGGCATTCGGGCCTTCACCCCATTTCGCCTGTACTTTGCCGACCAGCGGCATCCCGCTCAGATAAACCTGGCCGTTATCGGCGACGATGCTGCTGCCCTGGCTGCCGACAGAGGTGACCAGCGCGCCGAAGGGAACCGGCTTACCGTTATAGATGAGCGACATCAGCAGCTTGAGTCCGACGTGGGCCTTAAACTCCGCGCGAACTATCGCGCCGTGGGTTGGCACTACGCTGGCCACCGCGTCGTCCAGGTCGACGTTATCGGCCAGGCTGTTGGTGTTCAGCGCCACCCGGTTTTCCCGGTATTCGGTGGCGTAGGGCAGAACGGCGTAGCCGCGCCAGTCGGTCTGGACCCCGGTCTGGTTTTCTATTTTTACATTGTCTGCGCCGGGGGCTTTGATCAGCACCACCGTGTCGTTCATCGGCTGGCTCAGGGTGACGCCGTCGGCGTGGGCCAGCACGCCGCCGCTCAGGCCGTAGTACAGCTGTTTGATGCCGTCGCTGCGGCTGTAGCCGACGTTGGCATTGCCGTAGCCGCCGCGGTAGTTCAGCGCCGCGTAGCCGGTGCCGCCGCTGTTGCCCTCACCGCCGCCGGCGTAGCCGGTCTGCATGCTGTAGCTCAGGTTGTTGTCCTCCAGCAGCGTGCCGTATAGCCCCGCCAGGCTGGTGGTCCTGCCGTTCAGATCGTTGGACATGCTGTAGCTGGCGCTGGCGTGTCGCCAGGCCGACTTGCTGTCGGATCGCATCCAGTGGCTGAACGGAATATTGACGTTGACGGCCAGCATCTGGTCACGACCCTGCTGCCAGGCGTTTTTGGTCAGGCTGTAGCTCAGGGTCCAGTTGATATCGTCGACGGCGGCGTTAAGCCCGGCCTGGAGCTGCCGGTCGGACTTGCTGGTCTCCCAATAGGTCTGGTGGCTGCCGCTCAGGTAAAGCGTGGCGGTACGCCCCAACTGCTGGGTAACGCTGAGCTGCACTTTGCCGCGCTTGTTGTACGCGAGGTTGTAGTAATCGGTGAACTTCGGCTTTACCTCAATCACCCCGTCCTGGGTCTCGACGTTGTAGCCGCTCATCCGGCTGTAGGTGGTGTCGGCGAAGCTGAAATAGCCGCGCGTCGAGTAGCGGTAGCCCACCAGTTGAATATTGGTGCCGGTATCCGTCAGCGACTTGTTATAGAGGAAACGTACCGACTGCCCCTGACGCTCGCTGTCATCGGGCAGGGTGGCGTTGGCCTGGGTGATATCCAGCGACAGCGCCCCCAGCTCCCCCATATTTTTGCCGACGCCGAGGTTAAAGGCGCGGTAGCGGTCCGCCAGCTGGGTGCCGCCGTACAGCGTCCAGCCCGCCGGGAGACCACGCAGCAGAGTCCCCTGGAAGAACGTCGGTTTTTCCTGCTGATTGCTGCCGCTGCGATACTCTCCGGCGGTGACGGCATAGCGGGTATGGCCCTCACGCTGGAGCACCGGAACGGACGAGTAAGGGACGGTGAAGACCTGGCTGCTGCCGTCGGCCTCTTTGATGGTCACCTGCAGGTCGCCGCCGCTGCCGGCGGAGTAGAGATCGTTGATGGTGAACGGACCGGGCGGCACCGTGCTCTGGTAAATCTCATAGCCGTTCTGCTTCACCGACACCTGAGCGGTGCCGCGGGCA
>NZ_FZTC01000015.1 GCF_900200035.1 Klebsiella grimontii | reverse complement strand
GAGTCGCTGTCGGAGTCCGAATCGCTGTCCGAATCCGTATCACTATCGGAGTCCGAGTCACTATCAGCATCTGAGTCGCTTTCAGAGACCGAAGAGTGGTGGTCTTTGTTTGAGGTGCCGGCGAACATCGCCGCAATGCCCAGCAAAGCCGCGCCCGCCATGACCCAACCAGCAATACTTTGTCCTGCGCCACCGGTCGCGATGACTTCTGAAAGATCGCTAATCAGCGAGTAGTGTGCTCCATCGGTACCCGCGCCTTCCAACCACCATAATGCGCCGGTCTCATCATCCATAAGAACCAAATCACTGTGCTGCCCATGCTCATCCACAACGAAAAAGTTTTTAATTGTAACGGTGTCACCGTTATGGAGTTTTAGAACAAGATCATTACCTTGGCGGGTATACGAACTTATATCCTCACGTTTAACGTGCAGGAGAACCACTGACTGCGTATTGAGATTAATTTGATTACCATCAACGGTGTATTCAACACCTGTTTCTTTCACTGTCACATTTATATTTTTCATCAGGTTGCACCCTTGAGATGAAGACGCAGTCAGAGGTATGAGACAATTCTTAATTATGCACCTTATTAGATATACCAGTTCCCGGCGTCCCGCAAGGTTAAAGGCAAACAGATGATTTACATTCTGAAATAAATAAAAAACATTAAATTACAACCAGTTAAAATAATAAGCTTACATTTTAAAATGTTAATTAAGGCTATAATTAAAATCGTTACTCACGGTTATTACAATGAAGATAAAATTATGGATAATACATTTCCTATATCACCAAACCTGCTTTCAAGCGCTACCCGAAAAATATCTGTGATATTAGTCATATAAATGACATGAGAAAAAACAATTATTTTTTTAAACTTTAAAATATTTTACAAGGATTCCCCATGTATTTTCTATGGTTTATTTATAAAAAATAAATTATCTGTCGGAGAAGATTTTTCGTAATAAGGGAGATAAAGTCAGGAAGGTGTCCGTTAAACCCACAGAGATAATGTGATTTATTTTTAAATAAAGAAACGTTTCGATGTAGTTTTAATTAAAATTCTGCCCCTAAATAACTTAATTAATATTGATAAACCTAAAACCCCGTCAGGCGGGGTTTTAGGTTTATCGGGCTAGTCCCAATCGAGGGATCTCAATCGCCGGACAGCGATCCATCACCACGTTAAGTCCAGCATCCCGGGCGAGGACAGCCGCCTGTTCGTTGATTACCCCCAGCTGTAGCCACAGCGTTTTCGCACCGATAGCCACCGCCTCCTGGGCAACGCCCCAGGCCGCTTCCGAGTTACGGAAAACATCGACCATATCTACTTTTTCCGGCACGTCAGCAAGCGTGGCATATCCCTTTTGCCCCAGAAGAGTAGTACCTGCCACCTTAGGGGAAACGGGAATAACGTGATATCCCTGATCCAGAAGGTACTTCATCACCCGGTAGCTGGGGCGGTCAGGTTTGTCGCTTGCTCCCACCAGGGCGATAGTCCGCGTCGAGGTCAGAATACCTGCGATATCATTCTCTTTCATCATCATCCTCCTGCTATTTAGCCCAAGTGTATGCTAATCCGGATGAATCAGCATGAGTCCTGACCTACAGATGCGTCAAATTTTTTCATCCTGACGCTTGCAGCAACAATCACTTCCAGTAATCTGTCTACAGGCCAAAATGTGGAATGAAATGATGGAACTAACAACACGTACATTGCCAGCGCGCAAGCATATTGCACTGGTCGCTCACGATCACTGTAAAGATATGCTGATGAAATGGGTCGAGCGCCACCAGCAACTGCTGGCGCAGCACACGTTATCGGCAACAGGAACGACCGGAAATCTGGTGTCACGCGCAACCGGGCTGGAGGTGCAGGCGATGCTGAGTGGTCCCATGGGCGGCGACCAGCAGGTAGGAGCGCTGATTTCAGAAGGTAAAATCGATGTATTGATTTTTTTCTGGGATCCGCTGAATGCCGTGCCGCACGATCCGGATGTGAAAGCGTTATTACGTTTGGCAACGGTATGGAATATTCCCGTCGCCACCAACGTTTCGACCGCCGACTTTATTATCCAGTCCCCGCACTTCAACGACCCTGTTGATATCCTGATCCCTGATTATCAACGCTACCTTGCAGAGCGTCTGAAATAAAACCTGCTGGCGGCCATGCCGCCAGTCATTATGGTTTTCTTGCTACCGGGACACCCAGCGCCTCTAACATTTCAACAAACGGCGAAGGTTGTTCTTTATTAAACAATAACCATACGCGTAGACGTGCGCGGGTGATGGCGACATACAGTAAACGCCTCTCTTCGGCATCGGGAAAATCCTCCGGCTGTGGTAATAGCGCCTGCTCCATAATCGACTCGCGCGCCGGTGCGGGAAACGCGTCATCCCCCTCCTGAAGGCCAAGAATAATGACGTAATCTGCCTGTTGCCCTTTGCTGGCATGAATAGTCATAAAATCGAGATGCAGATGCGGCCAGCGCGTGGCGGCTTTCTCCAGCGCCGCCGGCTTCAAATGATGGTAGCGAGCTAACAACAAAATCCGCTGTTCTCGTTTGACATAACCGCTCATTTTATCAAGCAGATCGTCGAGTTTGTCCTGCGCTAGTAACGTCACCGCTTTTTTGTCCCCTGCGACCAGGCTGTTTAGCGGTTTCGTTAACTGATGCGGATTTTGTTGGATAAACCCGTTGGCGACCTCTCCTATCCGACTATTAAATCGGTACGTCGTATCCAGCGCGCAGCAATCTCCTTCGCCAAAATAGTGATTAAAGGCCGTTGTTAAAGAGAGCTGAGCACCGCTAAAACGGTAGATAGCCTGCCAGTCATCGCCAACGGCAAACAGCGTAGTCTGTGTGTTTTGCCGACGTAACGCGGCGAGTAGGGATGCCCGCTGCGGTGAGATATCCTGAAACTCATCCACCAGAATATGCTTCCACGGGCTGACAAAGCGCCCCTTATCCAGAACATTAATCGCCTGATGAATCAGGCCGGAAAAATCGACGGCATTTTCATCTTTTAACGCCGTTTTCCACGCTTTTAGCAAAGGGGCCATCAGCTTGACGCGCTTGCCAAAAAGATCACGTACCTCTTCAGGCGCTCCGGCAATCATTTCCGCCTGCGAGCCGCCATGCATACGCATCAGGCTAACCCAGCGATCAAGGCGACTGGCGATACGACGCTGCAGCGTTTTATCCTGCCAAAAATCCCCTTCTGGGATCTGCCAGTCCATTTCTTCTTCCAGCCACAGTCGCCAGCCTTTCGCCTGCGCTTTTTTCTCCTGGCACTGCTGCTGCCAGTTCTGAACTAAGAGTTTTTGCCGCGCGGCGCTGTCGTTCTCCAGCTTGCTGATCGTCGGAGCTTTTTTACTGCCCTGCTGAATAATATACAGAGCCAGGGAATGAAAAGTGCGCGTAGAGATCTCTTCAGTACCCAGGCGCTCGCGGATGCGCTCATCCATCTCCTGCGCGGCTTGTCGACCAAATGCCAGGAGCAGAATTTGCTCGGCCGCCGCTTCGCCACGAGTCAATAGCCAGCCAGCGCGCGCCACTAATACGGAAGTTTTACCGCTTCCGGCACCTGCCAGCACTAACAACGAACGCTCGCCGTTCACCACTGCGCGCGCCTGAGCCGGATTCAGTGGCGATGATTCTACCGCGGCAAAAAAGCCGCGGTATTGTTCCAGCATTGATTCAGTAAACGTTTGATTATGCTCGAGCCTGGCTTTTTCGGTATTACTCAACCAACTCTGACATTGCCGCCATAACTCGCGGCAGTTATCGAAAGCGTCAAGACGGGCTGTTGGCACAGGTAATCCGCCAAGCGCATGGCGTATTTTACGCTGGATATCGGTCACCTGCTGACGCGTCAACCACTTCCCCTCTGCGCTGGAACGCGCCACGTCAGCCAGTTGCTGGCGAAGGACATCAGCGGCGATATCGCTCATTTCCTCGCTCCACTGCTGCCAGAGCGTGTTCAAATGATGGTAAAAACGCTGGGTTTCATTCCATTCGGTGCCATGCAAACGCACAACTTTCTCGCCCGGCAGGATAAATTCCAGTTCCCCCCATACCAGACCACGCTTGCAATGAATTGATAATAACTGATTGAAAGGTATAAGATATTCATGACTGTCGCCGGAAACCTTTACTCCGGCATTAAGAAGTTGCACCCTATCATAAGGATGCTGAGCCATGCGCTTGCCCAATGTTGTCGCTCTAAGTTCCATATAATGTCGAATTTCAATCAGGTTGGATGTTTTTAAGTTTAACCGCCAGCGACCGGGTGCTCCAGCGTAAAAAACGCTACAATGGCCAGGCCTTATTATCCACGGAATTAAACAGAGGGTTTATGCGTACCGTTCTGAATATTTTAAACTTTATCCTTGGCGGATTCGCCACCACGCTCGGCTGGCTTCTGGCGACGTTGGTCAGCATCGTGCTGATCTTTACGCTACCTCTCACCCGCTCCTGCTGGGAGATAACAAAACTCTCTCTTCTACCCTATGGTAATGAAGCCGTTCATGTTGATGAACTCGATCCTCAGGGAAAGAATAGCCTGCTAAACGCGGGCGGGACACTATTGAATATTTTATGGTTTATTTTCTTTGGCTGGTGGCTGTGCCTGATGCACATCTTTTGTGGTATCGCACAATGCCTGACCATCATCGGCATTCCGGTTGGCATCGCCAATTTCAAAATCGCCGCTATTGCTTTATGGCCAGTAGGCCGTCGAGTCGTCTCCGTCGAGACCGCTCGTGCTGCGCGTGAAGCCAATGCGCGCCGCCGCTTTCAGTAACTGAATGGAACACAGAAATGCTCACCCCCCTGCTACGCCGCTATACCCGGAACAGCGCCTGGTTATATAACATCAGGATTTTTATCGCCCTCTGCGGCACGACCGCGTTTCCCTGGTGGCTTGGCGAAGTAAAACTCACGATTCCTTTAACGCTTGGGGTCGTGGCAGCGGCGCTGACCGACCTTGATGACCGCCTGACAGGACGTCTGCGTAATCTGGCCATTACCCTCGTGTGCTTTTTTATTGCCTCGGCCTCGGTGGAACTGCTCTTTCCCTGGCCGTGGTTATTCGCAGCAGGATTAACCGTTTCTACCATCGGCTTTATTTTGCTCGGCGGGCTGGGCCAGCGCTATGCCACAATCGCCTTTGGTGCCTTGTTAATCGCCATCTATACCATGCTGGGGGTAACGCTTTATAGCCACTGGTATCTCCAGCCGCTGTTTTTGCTGGCCGGGGCGGTGTGGTACAACTTACTCACCCTCGCAGGGCATCTTATTTTCCCCATCCGTCCCCTTCAGGATAACCTTGCACGCAGCTACGAGCAGTTGGCGCACTATCTTGAACTTAAATCGCGCCTGTTCGATCCGGATATTGAAGATGAAAGCCAGGCTCCTCTGTATGACCTGGCCATAGCCAACGGCCAGCTAGTGGCAACCCTGAATCAGACCAAAGTTTCCCTGCTGACGCGCCTGCGCGGGGATCGCGGGCAGCGCGGAACGCGTCGCACCCTGCAGTATTACTTCGTGGCGCAGGATATCCACGAACGCGCTAGCTCTTCGCATATTCAATACCAAACGCTGCGCGATCGCTTTCGTTACAGCGACGTGATGTTCCGCTTCCAGAGAATGCTGTCCATGCAGGCGCAGGCCTGCCAGAAACTGTCTCGTGCCATCCTGCTGCGCGAACCCTATCTTCACGATACTCACTTTGAGCGCGCTTTTATGCACCTTGACGCCGCGCTCGATCGCGTAAAAGCCAGCGGCGCGCCGGCAGAACAGATTAAGGCGTTAGGGTTTTTGCTTAATAACCTACGCGCAATTGACGCCCAGCTGGCGACAATTGAATCTGTCCAGACCACCGCGCAGTTCAGTAACAACACGGAAAACCTGCTGGCTGACGACCAGCCTGGCGGTTTTGGCGATGTCTGGCTGCGCTTACGCAGTAATATGTCCCCCGAGTCCGCCCTGTTTCGCCATGCGGTTCGTATGTCGTTGGTCCTGTGCGCTGGCTACGCTTTTATCCAGCTGACCGGGCTGAATCATGGTTACTGGATATTGCTGACCAGCCTGTTTGTTTGCCAGCCAAACTATAACGCGACTCGACACCGGCTGGCGTTAAGGATAATCGGTACTCTCATCGGCGTGGCGATAGGTCTCCCGGTGCTGCTTCTCGTTCCGTCCGTTGAAGGCCAGCTGTTTTTAATTGTTTTAACCGGCGTGCTGTTCTTCGCTTTCCGTAATGTGCAGTACGCCCATGCGACAATGTTCATTACCCTCCTGGTTTTACTTTGCTTCAACCTCCTGGGTGAAGGTTTTGAAGTCGCCCTACCGCGCATATTTGATACGCTGATCGGCTGCGCTATCGCCTGGGCCGCTGTCAGCTTTATTTGGCCTGACTGGAAATTCCGCAATCTGCCGCGAGTACTCGAACAAGCAATCAACGCTAACTGCCGGTATTTAGACGCCATACTTGAGCAATATCATCAGGGACGCGACAACCGCCTTGCCTATCGCATTGCGCGAAGAGCCGCGCACAACAGGGACGGTGAATTGGCATCAGTAGTCTCAAACTTATCAACTGAACCAAGAGCGGGCTCGCAAATTCGAGAAACCGCGTTTCGTTTGTTGTGCCTGAACCACACTTTTACCAGCTATATTTCAGCCCTGGGCGCCCATAGGGAAAAGCTGACAACGCCAGATATCCTGGCGCTGCTGGACGATGCCGTTTGTTATGTTGATGACGCGCTGCACCACTCGCCGGCCGATGAGCAGCGGGTACAGCAAGCTCTAGCAAACCTGCAGACCCGGATACAGCATCTCGACCCCCGTGCCGAGAGCAAGGAGCCGCTGGTGCTTCAACAAATCGGACTGCTTCTGGCGCTGCTGCCAGAGATTTGTCGGCTACAGCGACAGGTTGAGATTCAACCTGAATAGGCCTCCCTCTCCTGCATCTGTTCCGCCGCCCACTCCTCAAGCTCCTGACGCTGTTGCGTTGGGAGCGTGGCCGCATGTACGCCGGCAATGGCTCCCTGTAGGCAATAAAGAATATTAACCGTTAGCGCTTTATTCATTTTCCGTAACCTCAGCCAGGCTTCTTTTGCCCCAATCTTACGCAGCGTTAATTCATCGGTGATGCCTGAATTAATCAACTGTAGCTCCATGTGAAAACTGATATTTGGCAAATTTTTCAATCTCCCGGAATGCCGCTGCCGATGTTTTTCATAGCGAGCGCTCTGTAATGACAGCGCTGATAAATGAAAAAGCATATTGCTATCCTGCCAAAGCCCTTCATCAATATGATAATACTTCAGCGCGACCAGACGACCATTCTTCTGCATTTTCAAAAGCGGGTTTTTATGCGCCACGCGGTACTCCGCGCTCTGCTCACAAACCCGAAGATAGATTTCCCCCTCGGCCATCATGGCAAATACGGTGTTGTCTATCGCCAGGCTATAGCCACCAAATAAGGGCCGACAGCTTATTTTTCCTAATGGAGTCAAACATGCCCGAAACTGATGGAACCTAAAACATACAAGTTTCTTCATGATTATTCCTTTGTTAATCATGTAAATAAGACATAAATTTGCTAACGGATCCGTTAATAAAGAAAATAAGTGACTTCTCTTCATGCGGCAACATGAATTATCTCTTTATTTTAATCAGCTTGTTTTTTTGCGAGCGGCTTTCAGAAAATAGCCTGTTGATGAAGTCAAAAGCAGGAAAAGTAAAATGCTTAATTAATATTAATCACATTAGAGCACAAAGTGTCAGGTATCTCTGGTCACTCGTAGACGGTTAACGTCATCATTTGTGAGAAAAATTTATCCAGGTAAAAAGCGCGACAACGATGAATTCACATGATGTACGCGCTGACATCCGACGCTATCGGCGCTTACTTACCCCCTGAGATGTACAAATTTCATCCAGAAACAGAGAAAATAGAGTTGATCTTTCACCCTGTCGCATATACTGTATATGCATACAGTAACCCACAGGCGGGATAGACTATGTTTACATCAGCTCACGCAAATCGTTCACCACTGACTTCTACTTCAGTACGTCGTCGCTCTCATGACGCTGCCGAACAGCCAGCTAACGGGCTGATCAGTGAAATAGTCTATCGCGAAGATCAGCCTATGATGACGCAGCTACTATTGCTTCCTTTATTACAACAGCTTGGTCAGCAGTCCCGCTGGCAGCTCTGGCTGACTCCACAGCAGAAGCTAAGCCGTGAATGGGTGCAGTCATCCGGTTTACCGCTGTCCAAGGTTATGCAGATCAGCCAGCTCTCCCCCGCTAATACCCTGGAATCAATGGTTCGCTCACTGCGCACCGGAAATTATAGCGTCGTTATTGGCTGGCTATCAGAAGAACTGAGCATTGAAGAACATGAACGACTGGTTGCCGCTGCAGAAGAGGGTCACGCGATGGGCTTTATCATGCGCCCGGTAAGAAATACCGATCAGCCAGGCAGACAACTTTCCGGGCTAAAAATTCACTCAAATCTGTATCATTAACCGAGTTTAGGATTAATCCTGGAATTTTTTTTGCCCTGACGTGAGATGGGCTTTCTTGATGGGCATTTTTGTTAAAATGCTTGTCTGATGCGGCTTCGCGACTTTTTTTGCCCCAAACAAGTTCAACCGTATTTGTTAAACATAGCGTACACAACCCTTTTTTTTCATATGCCTGACGGAGTTCACACTTGTAAGTTTCGAACTAAGTTGTAGACTTTACATCGCCAGGGGTGATCGGCTTACGCTGCATGTATCAGCATAGTTAACAACAAGTCACGCCCCGGGTGAAGGATTTAACCGTGAGGTCTTCTGAACCTTCATGGCGAATTTTGGATGATAATGAGGCGCAAAAAATGAAAAAGACAGCTATCGCGATTGCAGTGGCACTGGCTGGCTTCGCTACCGTAGCGCAGGCCGCTCCGAAAGATAACACCTGGTACGCAGGTGCTAAACTGGGCTGGTCCCAGTATCACGATACCGGTTTCTACGGTAACGGTTTCAAAGGTAACAATGGTCCGGTTCGTAACGATCAGCTGGGTGCTGGTGCGTTCGGTGGTTACCAGGTTAACCCGTACCTCGGTTTTGAAATGGGCTACGACTGGCTGGGCCGTATGGCTTATAAAGGCAGCGTTGACAACGGCGCTTTCAAAGCTCAGGGCGTTCAGCTGACTGCTAAACTGGGTTACCCGATCACTGACGATCTGGATATCTATACCCGTCTGGGTGGTATGGTTTGGCGCGCAGACTCCAAAGGTAACTACGCTTCTACCGGCGTTTCCCGTAGCGAACACGACACTGGCGTATCCCCGGTATTCGCGGGCGGCTTAGAGTGGGCTGTTACTCGTGACATCGCAACCCGTCTGGAATACCAGTGGGTTAATAACATCGGCGACGCTGGCACCGTTGGTACCCGTCCTGATAACGGCATGCTGAGCCTGGGCGTTTCCTACCGTTTCGGTCAGGACGATGTTGCTCCGGTTGTAGCTCCGGCTCCGGCTCCGGCTCCAGAAGTGACTACCAAGCACTTCACCCTGAAGTCTGACGTTCTGTTCAACTTCAACAAATCTACTCTGAAACCAGAAGGCCAGCAGGCTCTGGATCAGCTGTACACCCAGCTGAGCAACATGGATCCGAAAGACGGTTCCGCAGTTGTTCTGGGCTACACCGACCGTATCGGTTCTGATGCCTACAACCAGCAGCTGTCTGAGAAACGTGCTCAGTCCGTTGTTGATTACCTGGTATCCAAAGGTATCCCGGCTAGCAAAATCTCCGCTCGCGGTATGGGTGAATCCAACCCGGTTACTGGCAACACCTGTGACAACGTGAAAGCTCGTGCAGCTCTGATTGACTGCCTGGGTCCGGATCGTCGCGTAGAGATCGAAGTTAAAGGCTACAAAGACGTTGTAACTCAGCCGCAGGCTTAAGTTATATCGTCAATAAAAAACCCCGCAATGCGGGGTTTTTTTTGGCTTAAATTCCGCGTTCAAAAAACAGCAGCGGAATCCCGGTGCCTGCATCGCTACTCTTTACCTAACAGCACCTGCAAATCATGCTTCAGGCTGGACATCTTGCTGGCATACTTCTCTTTATGCTCAGCATCCTCAATCAACTGCACGATAGTTTCCGACAGCGTTTTACCCCGTCTTTGCGCCAGACCTGCAAGGCGCTGCCAGACCACGAATTCAAGGTCGATAGACTTTTTACGCGTATGCTGATGCTCCGCGTTGAAGTGACGCTTACGTCGGGCGCGGATAGTCTGCTTCATGCGGTTCACTAGCTCTGGATTCATATGCTGCTCAATCCAGGTATTCACCAGCACGGGTTCATTTTCGAGCGTCAGTAATAAATCGACCGCGGCTTGCGCAGCGCTGGCTTCAATGTAGCGGGTAATAAGCTCACCTTCCCGATGCTTTTTTACCAGATAAGTCCATTTCCAGCCGCTTTCAAGGTTTTCCAGTTGTTGATATTTCATTGCGATCTCAATGTGACCGTGTAACTCATTTCAGGATATCAGTTTTTTCCTGATGTGCTGAGAATAAATCATCTTTCGTGATGTTGGTAGATTCGTTATCACCACGACAATCGCAATCCCCCGTGTGCTCAGACGCTGCATAATGTATAATCGCGCGTTTTACATCTGACTAAAAAACAGCGACTTTGACCATTACGAAACTTACCCGAAACGACCTTGCTCCTGATACGGAAAGTTATCAGGCGCTGTTTGCACAAGCCGACCTGGCTCACGCAGAGGAATC
The DNA here is from genome assembly GCF_900200035.1 of Klebsiella grimontii. Taxonomy (GTDB): domain Bacteria; phylum Pseudomonadota; class Gammaproteobacteria; order Enterobacterales; family Enterobacteriaceae; genus Klebsiella; species Klebsiella grimontii. The sequence continues at coordinate 992,424 of NZ_FZTC01000015.1, read as the reverse complement.
CCTCTCAGGCGAACTGCAACCCCGTCTCTTTTATGCCCTGGAGCAGCTACTGGTCACTCCAGCCATTTCGCCATTTATGCTGGTTAAAATTCCGGAAGAACCGGAGTACCTGCAATGGCTAGCTAATGAAACCCGAACTTTACATCAACCGGCAGCAACGCTCTGTGGCGTTCACTATCAGGTTGATGGCGGAAAAATCTCTCTTACGCCAGCGCAGACTGCTGAAGATAATTTCGCCAGCGTTGCTCCGGTCGAAGCCGCTGACTGGATCGAAGCAGAGCAGCTGTTTGGCTGCGTGCGCCAGTTTAATGGTGAGATCACCTTACAAGCCGGTCTGGTCCATCGCGCCAACGGCGGCGTATTGATTCTCTCCCTGCGCGCCTTACTGGCTCAGCCCCTACTGTGGATGCGGCTAAAAAATATGGTGGCCCGCCAGCGTTTTGACTGGCTGTCATTCGATGAATCTCGCCCTCTTCCGGTGAGCATCCCTTCTATGCCCCTGAGCCTGAAAGTGATCCTCGTCGGCGAGCGGGAATCCCTGGCTGATTTCCAGGAGATGGAACCCGAGCTTTCTGCGCAGGCTATCTACAGCGAATATGAAGATAACCTGCAAATTGCTGATGCAGAGACGCTGAAGCAATGGTGCCAGTGGGTCTGGCAAAATGCTCAACAGCTTGAACTTCCGGGACTGTCCGCTAACGCCTGGCCGCTGCTGATTCAGGAAGGCTCGCGTTATACCGGCGATCAGGAAACTTTGCCGCTGTGCGTTCTCTGGATTGCCCGCCAGCTTCGAGAAGCTGCCGCGTTCTGTGATGGTGAAGAGATTAGCGCCGAAGAGATACAAACCATGCTGGTGCGTCGTCTGTGGCGCGAGGGCTATCTTGCTGAGCGCATCCAGGATGAAATCCTGCAGGAGCAAATCCTGATCGAAACCGAAGGCGAATGCGTAGGACAAATCAACGCACTTTCTGTCATTGAGTTTCCGGGTCACCCTCGCGCGTTTGGCGAGCCTTCGCGTATCAGCTGCGTCGTGCATATTGGCGACGGCGAATTCATCGACGTTGAACGTAAGGCCGAGCTGGGCGGTAACATTCATGCAAAAGGTATGATGATCATGCAGGCGTTTCTGATGTCCGAGCTGGAGCTCGAACAACAGCTTCCCTTCACCGCCTCCCTGACCTTCGAGCAGTCCTACAGCGAAGTGGATGGCGATAGCGCCTCCATGGCCGAACTGTGCGCGCTGATCAGTTCGCTGGCCAATGTACCGATTAATCAGAGCATCGCCGTTACCGGCTCTGTCGATCAGTTTGGTCGCGTACAGCCGGTTGGCGGGCTCAACGAAAAAATTGAGGGCTTCTTCGCTATTTGCCAGCAGCGTGGGCTGACCGGTAAACAGGGCGTCATCATCCCCTCCGCCAACGTTCGTCATCTGAGCCTGGCGCAGGAACTGCAGCAGGCCGTTTCGGATGAACAGTTCTTTATTTGGGCAGTCGATGACGTGTCGGAAGCGCTGCCCATTCTGACCCAGCTGCTCTGGGACGGCGAAGGACAAACTTTACGGCAAACCATTCAGGAACGAATTGCGCAGGCGACACAGCAAGAGAGTCGTCATCGCTTTCCGTGGCCGCTACGCTGGTTAGGCGGTTCAGGTTCGAACTGATCGGACTTGTTCAGCGTACACGTGTTAGCTATCCTGCGTCCCGAACTCAAAATAAGGCTTACTGAAAACATGGTAGATAAACGCGAATCCTATACAAAAGAAGACCTTCTTGCCTCTGGTCGTGGTGAACTATTTGGTGCGAAAGGCCCACAGCTGCCGGCGCCAAGTATGCTGATGATGGACCGCGTCATCAAAATGAGCGAAACCGGTGGTAACTATGACAAGGGTTATGTTGAGGCAGAACTCGATATTAACCCGGACCTGTGGTTCTTCGGTTGCCATTTTATTGGTGACCCGGTAATGCCGGGCTGCCTGGGTCTGGATGCCATGTGGCAGCTGGTTGGCTTCTACCTGGGCTGGTTAGGCGGCGAAGGTAAAGGGCGTGCATTAGGCGTCGGTGAAGTTAAACTCACCGGCCAGATACTGCCAACGGCGAAGAAAGTGACCTACCGTATTCATTTCAAACGCGTGATAAACCGTCGTTTAATTATGGGCCTGGCGGATGGCGAAGTGCTGGTTGACGGGCGTCTGATTTACACCGCGACCGACCTGAAAGTGGGCCTGTTCCAGGACACTTCCGCATTCTGATAAGCAGTGACGCGTTAGAAAAGGCGAAGCCCCCGCGCAGCGGAGGCTTCTTTTTAAAGAGACAGTCAGGCAGTTTGTACCCTGTCCTCCATGGCTTCTCGCCAGCCTCCTAGCCAATAAGACCTTTGGTTTAAGGTCTGGTAAGGACACATTTCCTTCGACCTTCCGGTAATACCGGCCTGGTACCCACGCTGATGTGCCCGTTCCAGGCGATCTCGTTTTTGTCTCTTCATGCCTCGTTTCCCTCATTCTTTGATCTGGTGGAAAAGAAAACAATGGTCACTTAATACGCAACCACGGTTAACGAATACCGCGAATCAGGGATAGCGTCAATGCGCAAAATTCACGCCATTGTCATATTTGTGAGCTACAAGAAAGTTCGTTTGTACAAAAACTGTGAACCAGCACAAGTAACAATCTGATGAGACAAACAAAAAAGCCGCTGCGATTTTCGTTCTCGCAGCGGCTTTTTACTCTTATGAATTTTACTTATGGCAGGCGGTTTAGCTCGCTGGCAATTGCGGTTGCTTCCTGAGTCCAGGCCTGAGCTAAGGTTTTCACCATCGCGTCGTAGCCATCCTCTTGCTGCTTAAGCTCAATATGGAACGGCCGCTTGATCAGCTGCCCCTGATGCTTCAACAGCCACTCGCCGCTGACGATTACCCGGCCATCGTAACGACCGTGAAAACCACTAACGGAGACGTTCAGCGTATCCTGCTCGCTACCCAGCGGTTGAGAAGCGACAACCCATCCCGGTAGCTGGTTGCTAAGGTTCGCCACCAGCGTCGTTCTCAGCTGTTGATCGAGCGGGCTAGCCCACAGATTGTTGTTGGCAATCACATACTGGACATCGGTGGTCTGATAAACCACCCCGTTACCGGCCAGATAATCTGGAATGCTCACCTGCTCGACCCACAGCAAATTTTTGCTTTGGTGGGCGGCGCTTTGCGCGCCTCCCTGCGCCACCGGAAGCTGATAGTAAGTTTTACTGTCGCCGCCGCTGCTGCATGCCGTCAGCGCGCAAACCGCAGCCGCTATTAGCCATTTCTTCATTATTTCGCTCCCTTTGGCTGCGGATCTTTTTTATCCTTCGCCTCAAATACCAGCGCATTGCTCTTATCATTGAGCGTTTTCAGTACCGGCTGCAGTTCACGAAGAACCTGATCGAGACGCTGCATATCCGCAACCATCTTATTGTATGCCGCCGATCCCGGCTGGAAGCCCTGCATACTACGATTAAGTTCACGCAACGTATTCTGCATATCGCCCGGTAGCTGCTGCATCGACTGACTTGACGTTATCTTGTTCAGACTATCCAGCGTCGCCTGTACGTGCTGCATCGTTTTTTCACTTTGCGCCAGCGTACTGGTTGCCTGCTCCAGCAGCGGGTTAATGGGCAGATTATTAATCTTATCCAGCGCGTCCATCAGGCGCTGCTGAATCTGCGCCAGGCCACCGCTCACGGTTGGAATAATCGGATAACCGCCAAACTCCTGGAACTTGCCGCGCGCTGGCGCTTTCGGGTAGAAGTCGAGATCGATATACAGCGCCCCGGTGACCAGGTTACCGGTTTTAAGTGAACCACGCAGTCCACGGTTCATCAGATCATCGATATGCTTACGAATGTCAGGATCGGCGCCTAATTGATTGATCAGGCGTTCAGGCTCAATCCGCACTTCGACCGGAATACGATAGTCGTCGTTTAAGTTCTGCTTCAGGCCAGGGATAAAGAACGGTACTTTACCCACGGTCCCAAGGCGGATACCGCGGAACTCAACCGGCGCGCCGGGCTGCAGACCGCGAATCGAATCTTTAAAGAACATTACGTAGTCAATATGCTGAGTAAACACCGAATCCTGAATGCTGCGCTGATCGTCAAACAGATGATATTCGGTTTTATTCGCCACCGGCTCACCTAGCGGCAGCCCTTCGGGAATATCAAAGCTGACGCCGCCGCCAAACAGGGTCGACAGCGATCCCATTTCAACGCGCATACCCGCAGCGGTTAGATCTACCGCAATACCGCTATCCTTCCAGAAGCGTACGTTATTGGTTACCAGCCGATCGTTAGGCGCGCTGATAAACAGTTGATAAGTAATGTTCCGTTTTTGCGCATCGAAGGTGCTGGTTTCAACTGAACCTACGCGATAGCCGCGGAAAAGCACCGGATCGCCGGGAGAAAGCTGACCCGCTTTACTGCTTTCCAGCAGGATACGAATACCTTTTGCATCAGGGGATGCCAACGGCGGTGAATCCAACAGCGGGTACTGCGCCGGGACAGAACCTTTGGTACCCGGCTGCAGTTCGATATAGGCGCCGGATAGCAACGTCCCCAGACCGCTAATCCCTTCACGACCTACCTGCGGTTTAACCACCCAAAATACCGAATCCTGGTGCAGCAGTTTTTCCATGCCTGAATTCAACCGGGCTTTAACTTCCACGTGGGTCAGGTCATCCGTCAGCGTTGCGCTTTCAATCACGCCGACATCAACGCTGCGGCTTTTGATCCGGGTTTTCCCCCCTTCAATTCCCTCTGCGTTAGTCGTAATCAGGGTCACTTCCGGCCCCTGGTGACTATAGTGATAAAAAAGAATCCAGGCGCCAATGAGCGCCGTTACTATCGGGAAGATCCACACCGGTGACCAGTTTTTCACCTTTTGCACCTTCGCTTCTCCGCTCTTATTTTCCATGCTGCAGTCTTTCCTCACGGCTTGAATCTGGCTCACGATCCCACAATAAACGAGGGTCAAACGTCATGGCCGAAAACATTGTCATTACTACGACCAGCGCAAACATCACTGCTCCTATCGCCGGATAGATATTCATTAATCCACCAATGCGTACCAGAGCGGAGAGGACTGCGATAACAAACACATCAATCATTGACCAGCGGCCAACAAACTCGACGACTTCATAGATCAGATGCATGCGCTCCGAGTCGCGCTCTCCCTTGCCGCTGGCGTTCCAGCATAGCCAGCCAATGGCAATCATCTTTAACGTCGGCACCATAATACTGGCGATAAATATCACCATAGCGACCGGATACGATCCTTCACTCCACAGCAGGATCACCCCCGCCATAATAGTTGAGGGCATTTTATCGCCCAGCAGGTCGGTAATCATGATCGGCAAAATATTGGCGGGCATGTAGAGGATCAACGAAGTCACCAGCAGCGCCAGCGTCCACTGCAGGCTGTTTTTACGCCGGGCGGTTCCCCTGGTACGGCAGCGCGGACAAACGGCCTCATCCATAGGCAATACCGCCGTGCAGCATGAACACGAGCGTAGCCCCTGACGTAGACCGGAAACGCCGACTTTTAGCGGCTGTTTAATCGGCGGCATTGGCGCAATGTCATCCCATAACCAGCGGCGATCCACGCACTGGAACGTCCGCAGCTGTAACAGGCAGAACATACACCAGGGAATAAAACTCAGGCCAATGCCAATATCGCCGTAGGCCATCAGCTTAACGAAGCTGACCAGTACCCCGGCGAGGAAGATCTCCGCCATCCCCCAGGTTTTAAGGTGAAACAGGATCCGCGCCAGGAAGGCTTTCAGCCCGGAAGGCATGCCCACCCGGTTGACCAGCAGCAGTATCGTGACCAGGCAGAAAGCCGGCACCAGCTGTACGAACAGTAAAAAGAAAGTCCCGAGGCTGGCGTAATCCTCGGTAAACAGCACATTTGGAATTTCCAGTAGCTCAATTTCGCTGCTGATCCCCCCAACCTTCATATAGATGAAGGGGAAAAGATTGGCCAGCAGCAGCATGAACAACGCGACCAGCGCATAGGCTGTGGGACGCTGCCGGGGCGCGTCCCATGACGTTGTTAATGTCGTTCCGCAACGCGGACACGTAGCTTTCTGGCGATGCTCCAGCTGCGGCAAAGCCACCAGCAGATCACATTGTCGACACAGGATATGCCGCGCAGCATGATGATGATCGCACATGAAAACTCCTCAGCTTATGCGCCGTTTTTTAATCCTTCGAGATATTCCCAGCGTTCGAAGGCGGTTTCCAGCGCCTGCTCCGCTTCACTCAGCTGCGCAAGCACCTGCTGCGTATGGTCATGCGATTGCCCAAAGAAAGAAGGGTCGGCAACCTGCTCCTGCAACTTCTGCAGCTGGGCTTCCAGCTCTTCCAGTTTCTGCGGCAGCTGCTCCAGCTCGCGCTGCAGGTTATAGCTTAGTTTGCTGGCAGCGCGTTTGACACTTTCTGCTTTCGGTTGAGCAACTTCAACAGACTTTTTAGAAACCGACTGCTTTTTCGCCAGATACTGGGCCTGCTGACCGCGGGCGTCATGATAGCCGCCGACGTATTGACCAATTTGTCCCGCGCCTTCGAAGATCCAACACTCCGTAACCGTGTTATCAACAAACTGACGGTCGTGGCTCACCAGCATCACGGTTCCCTGATAGCCGTCAACCAGCTCTTCCAGCAGTTCCAGGGTTTCGACATCCAGATCGTTTGTCGGTTCATCGAGAATCAACAGGTTGCTGGGCTTAAGGAACAGACGCGCCAGCAGCAGACGGTTACGCTCACCGCCCGACAGCGCGCGCACCGGCGTCATCGCGCGTTTTGGATGGAACATAAAGTCCTGCAGATAGCCCAGGACGTGGCGCGGCTTGCCGTTCACCATAACTTCCTGTTTACCTTCCGCGAGGTTATCCATCACCGTTTTATCCGGATCAAGTTCCGCGCGGTGCTGGTCGAAGTAAGCGACCTCCAGCTTGGTACCCACGTGAATGCGTCCGCTATCCGCCTGCAGCTGACCAAGCATCAGCTTCAGCAGCGTGGTTTTCCCGCAGCCGTTGGGGCCAATCAACGCAATTTTGTCGCCGCGCTGGATTTGGGCAGTGAAATCTTTCACCAGCACCTTGCCATCAACCTGGTAGTTGACGTTCTCCATTTCGAACACGATCTTGCCCGAACGCGCGGCCTCTTCGACCTGCATCTTCGCGCTGCCCATCACTTCACGGCGCTCACCGCGCTCGCGACGCATGGCTTTTAACGCCCGTACGCGCCCTTCGTTACGGGTACGACGCGCTTTGATCCCCTGGCGGATCCACACTTCTTCCTGCGCCAGCTTGCGATCGAACTCCGCGTTCTGCAATTCTTCCACGCGCAGCGCTTCTTCTTTATCCAACAGATACTGATCGTAGTTACCTGGATAGGTCACCAGCTTGCCGCGATCGAGATCGACGATTCGCGTCGCCATATTGCGGATAAAGGAACGGTCGTGCGAAATAAAAATAATGGTGCCTTTGAACATCTTCAGGAAACCTTCCAGCCAGTCGATAGTTTCAATATCGAGGTGGTTGGTCGGTTCATCGAGCAGCAGCACGCGCGGCCCGCTGACCAGCGCGCGGCCAAGGGCCGCTTTACGCAGCCAGCCGCCGGAAAGCGAGGAGAGCTCGGCGTTAGGATCGAGATTGAGCTGTTCCAGCACTTCATTAATGCGACTATCGAGCTGCCACAGGCCTAAATTATCCAGCTGCTCCTGCAGACGCGCCAGTTCGTTCAGATTCTTATCACTCGGATCGGTCATCACCAGCTGCGAAACATCGTGATAACCCTTGAGGTAAGCCGCTTGTTCCGCAATCCCTTCGGCCACAAAGTCGTAAACGGTGCCGGTAACATTACGCGGCGGATCCTGCTGTAAACGTGCCACAACCAGATCCAGTTCATAGATAATGCGCCCGTCATCAAGACCCTGTTCACGATTGAGGATCTTCATCAGGGTCGATTTACCCGCACCGTTGCGTCCAACCAGGCAGACGCGTTCGTTATCTTCGATATGCAGTTCAGCATTATCCAGCAGCGGCGCATCGCTGAAAGAGAGCCAGGCGCCGTGCATACTAATTAAAGACATTCTTTATTCCTTTCAGGCTGCGGTAATCAGCCAGCAGTTGTGAATCTGACGGTTACGGGCAAAATCCTGAGACAGCGTTTTTTGCGTGATCTCCTGCGCCTTCAGGCCCAGCTGCGCCAGCCCGTCATGATCCATACGGAAACCGCGTTTGTTGTTCGAGAACATAATCGTGCCGCCTTTACGCAGCAGACGTTTTAAATCGGTCATCAGACGCAAATGGTCGCGCTGAACGTCAAACGCATCATCCATACGCTTGGAGTTGGAGAAGGTTGGCGGATCGATAAAGATCAGGTCGAACTGTTCGGTCGTCTCACGCAGCCAGCCCAGCACATCGGCCTGCATCAGGCGATGCGCGCGGCCGGTTAAGCCATTGAGGCGCAGGTTACGTTCAGCCCATTCAAGATAGGTACGGGACATATCGACCGTCGTCGTGGAGCGCGCGCCGCCAAGGCCGGCGTGAACGCTGGCGCTGCCGGTGTAGGAGAACAGGTTGAGGAAGTCTTTGCCTTTGCTCATCTGCCCCAGCATGCGGCGAGCGATACGGTGGTCGAGGAACAGGCCGGTATCCAGGTAATCGGTCAGGTTGACCCACAGACGCGCATTATACTCCTGCACCTCAATGAATTCGCCTTTCTCGCCCATTTTCTGATACTGGTTTTTACCTTTCTGCCGCTCGCGGGTTTTCAGCACCAGCTTGTTCGGCGCAATCCCCAGTACCGCAATGGTGGCGGCAATAATATCAAATAAGCGCTGGCGGGCTTTATGCGCGTCAACGGTTTTCGGCGGCGCGTACTCCTGCACCACCACCCAATCGGCGTAGCGGTCGATGGCGACGTTATACTCCGGGAGGTCGGCATCATACAGGCGATAGCATTCAATACCTTCCTGACGCGCCCACTTCTCGTATTTTTTCAGGTTCTTGCGCAGGCGGTTGGCGAAATCTTCCGCCAGCATCGCGGTTTTGCCGCCTTCGTTTTCTGCAAGATGGTAGTTCTTCTGGACGCAGTCGAGCGGGCCGTTTTTCGCTTTAAACTGTTTATCAGCACGAAGCTGCAGGCAGCTCAGCAGATCCGGCGAGGCGCTAAACAGCGACAGGTTCCAGCCGCCAAACTGGTTCTTCATAATCCGCCCCAGCAGGCTATGCAGGGCAATCAGCGCCGGTTCACTCTCCAGACGCTCGCCGTACGGCGGGTTGCTTATAACCGTGCCGTAAGGGCCCTTCGGCAGCGGATTGCTCAACTGGGCAACATCTTTCACTTCGAAGGTAATCAGTTCGCCAATACCGGCGCGGCGGGCGTTACGCTGCGCGCGTTCGATAACGCGGGCGTCAACGTCGGAACCGTAAAAGCGCGACTCATACGCCGCCAGTCCCTGACGGGCGCGGGTTTGCGCTTCGGCTTTCACTTCTTTCCAGATAGCATCGTCATGCTGCGCCCAGCCGCCAAAACCCCAATGACCGCGGTGTAAACCCGGCGCACGATCGGTGGCCAGCATCGCCGCTTCAATCAGCAGCGTACCGGATCCGCACATCGGATCGAGCAGCGGCGTACCCGTGGCCCAGCCGGAACGCATCACTATCGCCGCGGCCAGGTTTTCTTTGATTGGCGCCATGCCGGTCCCGTCGCGGTAGCCGCGCAGGTGCAGGCCCTCGCCGCTGAGATCCAGGGAAATATGCGCGGTCTCTTTATTTAGCCAGACGTTAATACGCAGATCGGGGTTTTCGCGATCGACGTTGGGACGCGGCAGGTTCTTACGCGTAAAGCTGTCGACGATGGCGTCTTTAACCTTCAACGCCCCGTACTGGCTGTTACGAATCTCTTCGTTCAGCCCGCTAAAGTGCACGGCAAAAGTGGCATCCTGGCTGAAAATCTCGGTCCATGGAATAGCCTGTACGCCAAGATACAGATCCAGGTCGCTGTAGACGCTGCACTGCCCCAGCGGCAGCATAATCCGCGAAGCCAGCCGGCTCCACATCAGGCTTTGATACAGCAACCGCGTATCTCCCTGAAAATGGACCCCGCCCTGGACCAACTGGCAGTCCATCGCGCCCAGTCCTTCCAGTTCAGTTTTTAACAGCTCTTCCAGCCCACGAGCCGTACTGGCAAACAGAGAATTCATATCGTCACTTTTACTAAAAGAAAATTGGTGCGCATTATAGCCAATATGCGCCCCATGTCATAAAGTTAAAGGCTTATTTTTAAAGCCAGGGGCAGCGTATGGTCACCCTTTCGCGTCTTTTTATTCATCCCGTCAAATCAATGCGGGGAATTGGCCTGAGCCACGCTTATGCAGACATCAGCGGGCTGGCCTTCGATCGTATATTTATGGTGACGGAAACCGATGGCACCTTCATCACCGCCCGTCAGTTTCCGCAAATGGTCAAGTTTATTCCGGCGCCGCTCCATGATGGTCTGCATCTGACCGCGCCGGACGGCAGCAGCGCGGTGGTCCGCTTCAGCGATTTCTCGACGCAGCAGGAGCCTACCGAAGTCTGGGGCAACCACTTTACCGCCCTGATTGCCCCGTCCGCGGTCAACCAGTGGCTAAGCGGGTTCTTTAACCGCAACGTTCAGCTCCGCTGGCTGGGGCCGCAGCTTAGCCGCAGGGTGCAACGCCACGATGCCGTTCCCCTCTCCTTCGCCGACGGTTTTCCCTATCTGCTGGCCAATGAGGCTTCACTACGCGATTTGCAAAAACGTTGTCCGGCCAGCGTAAGCATAGAACAGTTTCGCCCGAATCTTCTGGTAACTGGCGCAGCCGCCTGGGAGGAGGATACGTGGAAAGTGGTACGCATTGGCGAGGTCGTTTTTGATGTCGCTAAACCGTGCAGCCGCTGCGTATTGACCACCGTCAGCCCGGAGCGCGGGCAAAAGCATCCTGCCGGCGAGCCCTTAAGCACGCTGCAGCGTTTCCGCACGGCGCTGGACAACGGCGATGTCGATTTCGGCCAGAACCTGATCGCGCGAAACAGCGGCGTAATCCGCGTTGGCGATGAGTTAGAAGTACTGGCCCGCGGCCCGGCGAAGGCCTACGGCGCAGGCGATAGTGATGATACGCCGGCACCTGAAGCACAGCAGAACGCGACGGTGGAAATAGCGTGGCAGGGAGTGAGTTTTACCGGTAATAATCAGCAAATCCTGCTGGAGCAGCTGGAACAACAGGGAATTCGCATTCCTTACTCCTGTCGGGCAGGAATCTGCGGCAGCTGCCGCATCCGGCTGGAAGAAGGGGAAGTCAGCGCGCTGAAGAAAAACGCGGTAGCCGCCGATGGCACTATTCTGTGCTGTAGCTGCGTACCGAAAACCGCGGTGAGGCTGGCGCCTTAAACCGCCTGGCCCAGGCTGTAGCTGGCGACGCCTGGCGCTGGCTGCAGTCTGTCATTCATAATTTTAATCACGTCGCCCAGCTGCATCACGCGGCCGGCAAGCGTCAATCCGGGCTGCGCTAACAGGCATAGCGCGGCGTTTTCGCCGGGTTCAACCACCAGCAGATTGACCTGCTGGCCGGTATCGCTGAGCCATGCGCTGGCGGCATCGCCAACGCCGGGCTGCCAGCTTTCTTCATGAGTATTGAAGTGCCAGCTTTTCGGCATTTGCGGTTTGAGAAAACGAATGGCGACCAGCGCATTAAGTACTAATTCTGCGCGCTGTTCTTTTGTTAATTCGAGGTCGCGGCATTTTTCTTCAAATGAGAAATAGAGCGCAGCGTCATCAACGCAAAATCCGGAAGGCGCGAAGGCGTCGGGCGTCAACATCCGTCGGGCAAAACGCGACCTGAATAACATGCCATTGGCCAGATCGAGCATCATACGGTCATGCTCTTCATCGTAATACCAGCGCCAGTTATCGTCAGGTTTGATCCGCATTTCTACCCCCGTCCTCTTCCACTTCCATCTGTAATAAACAGGTAAACTGCTACAGAATATTTCCAAAATTAAGAAAAGACTAAAATGTTTAAATAAGCAACAATGAAGGAATATAAAACAACCAGGGCTATAAATAAAGCCCTGGTGAAGTATCAGAAGGGGAAAAGATTAGATATGGGTAACAATTTCTTTAATCAGCGGCGGACCTTTAAAAATAAATCCGGAATAAATCTGCACCAGCGTCGCTCCGGCGGCTATCTTTTCCCGGGCGGCAATCACCGAGTCAATACCGCCGACTCCGATAATGGGCAGACGGCCATTTAATTCCGCAGACAGCATACGGATAATTTCCGTACTCTTTAGCTGCAACGGACGTCCGCTAAGCCCACCGGTTTCATCACAATGTTTCATCCCCTGTACCAGCGATCGATCCAAAGTTGTATTGGTGGCAATCACGCCATCTATATTATGCCGGACTAAACTGTCCGCCACCTGGATCAATTCTTCGACGGAAAGATCCGGGGCGATCTTCACGGCCACAGGAACATATTTCTGATGCTTCTCTTGTAGCTCACGTTGCTTATTTTTAATACCAGAGAGCAAATCATCCAGCGCGTCTCCGTATTGTAAAGTACGCAAGCCTGGGGTATTCGGCGAAGAGATATTAATGGCGATATAGCCGGCATAAGCATAGATTTTTTCCATACAAATCAAATAATCATCTTTGCCTTGTTCTACCGGGGTATCTTTATTCTTGCCAATATTAATCCCCAGAATGCCGTCAAAATGCGCCTTTTTTACGTTCTCAACGAGGTTATCAACACCGTGGTTATTAAAGCCCATGCGGTTGATCAACCCTTCAGCATCGACCAGGCGGAAGATCCTTGGCTTATCGTTGCCCGGCTGCGGGCGTGGGGTCACGGTGCCAATTTCAATGGAACCAAAACCCATCGCGCCGAGCGCATCAATGCACTCGCCGTTTTTATCCAGCCCGGCGGCCAGGCCCAGCGGGTTCTTAAATGTGAGTCCCATACAGGTCACCGGTTTTGTCGGCACCTTCTGGCGAACCAACATTTCCAGTGGGGTACCCGAAACACGGCGTAATTGTTGAAAAGTGACTTCATGAGCGCGCTCAGGATCGAGCTGAAAAAGGGCTTTACGAACGAAGGGGTAGTACATGAACTCTCCTGGATTCCCGGTGTGCAAACCGGGGGCGTATTATGTGCGATCCACCCCGGAAAGGGAATTGACCTACGACAAAAAATCTTACCTCCGACGCAAACGTTTACTTTCGCCCCTTCCGTTATGCACTTTCTGACAATCCAACGCCGGATAAATCATTTAGGGAAATAAAAGCGCTCTGTCACACTGCAGCTAAATGTTATCAATTATAGATAAATGCGAATATTTAGTTATAAGGAGTGAGTATGCGAGTCATCACACTTGCGGGCAGCCCGCGTTACCCTTCCCGCTCCAGCGCGCTTCTGGAATACGCCAGAGAGACGCTCTCCGCGGCGGATATTGAAGTCTGTCACTGGCACCTGCAGAATTTTGCCCCGGAAGACCTGCTTTACGCTCGCTTTGATAACCCCGCCCTCCATGCGCTGAATGAACAGCTTGCCGGCGCCGATGGGCTGATCATCGCGACCCCCGTCTATAAAGCCTCTTTTTCCGGTGCGTTAAAGACGCTTCTGGACCTGCTGCCGGAACGCGCGCTGGAGGGAAAAATCGTTCTGCCGCTGGCTACCGGCGGAACCATCGCCCATATGCTGGCGGTGGATTACGCCTTAAAACCGGTACTCAACGCGCTGAAAGCCCAGGAGATCCTGCACGGCGTTTTTGCTGATGATAGTCAGGTCACGGATTATCAGCATAAACCGCAATTTACCCCGAATCTGCAGGGTCGCCTCGACCAGGCGCTGGAAACCTTCTGGCAAGCTCTGCATCGTCCCAGCAGCCGCGCGCCGGCGCTGAAAAATTTACAGCGGGTTGCGCATGTTTAAAAACCCGCGTTGATGCCCCTATCCAGGCAAAACGGTCAAGAATAAAGGAACACTTTATGGCGACGCTTTCGCAAAAATTCCTGATCCGCGTAGCCCCCTGGCTTTTGCCGGTCGGCAGCGTGATCGTCTGGCAATTCGCCTCCTCCGTCGGTTGGCTATCGACCCGTATTTTACCGTCGCCGGAAGGAGTGCTAAAAGCCTTCTGGACGCTCTCCGCCAGCGGCGAGCTCTGGCAGCATCTGGCTATCAGCTCATGGCGGGCGCTTATTGGTTTTAGCATCGGCGGTTCTATTGGCCTGGTTCTCGGGCTGATTAGCGGCCTGTCGCGCTGGGGCGAACGCCTGCTGGATACCTCCATTCAGATGCTGCGCAACGTGCCGCACCTCGCGCTGATTCCGCTGGTGATTTTATGGTTCGGCATCGATGAGAGCGCCAAAATCTTCCTCGTGGCGCTGGGAACCATGTTCCCGATTTATATCAACACCTGGCACGGTATTCGAAATATTGACCGGGGACTGGTCGAGATGGCCCGCAGCTACGGCTTATCGGGTTTTGCTCTCTTCCGCCACGTGATCCTGCCCGGCGCCCTGCCCTCCATTATGGTCGGCATCCGTTTTGCGCTCGGCCTGATGTGGTTAACGCTCATCGTGGCCGAAACCATCTCGGCTAACGCCGGTATCGGCTATCTGGCGATGAACGCCCGCGAATTTCTGCAGACCGATGTCGTGGTCGTCGCCATTATTCTTTACGCTATTCTCGGCAAACTGGCCGACTTCAGCGCCCAGCTGCTTGAACGCGTCTGGCTGCGCTGGAATCCGGCCTATCACCTTCAGGAGGCCAACGCATGACCACCGCGCGTCTTAATCCGGGGATCCCGCTGCTGCTTAACGGCGTAAGCAAACGTTACGGCAGCAAGACGATTCTGAATGAACTCGATCTTCATATTCCCACCGGGCAATTCGTCGCGGTGGTCGGGCGCAGCGGCGGCGGTAAAAGCACCCTGCTGCGTCTGCTGGCCGGGCTGGAAAAACCCAATGCCGGACAGCTGCTGGCGGGTTCGACCCCGCTGGCGCAAATCCAGGACGATACCCGGATGATGTTTCAGGATTCCCGCCTGCTGCCGTGGAAAACGGTGATCGATAATGTCGGCCTCGGGCTGAAAGGCCAGTGGCGCGAGGCCGCGCTCAGGGCGCTGGCGAGCGTCGGCCTTGAAGACCGCGCCGGTGAATGGCCCGCAGCGCTTTCCGGCGGGCAAAAGCAGCGCGTGGCGCTGGCTCGCGCGTTAATTCATCGCCCCGGATTATTACTGCTTGATGAACCGCTGGGCGCGCTGGACGCGCTCACTCGCCTCGAGATGCAGGATCTGATTGTCTCGCTGTGGCAGGAACATGGATTTACCGTCCTGCTGGTCACCCACGACGTCAGCGAGGCGGTGGCAATGGCCGATCGCGTTTTGCTGATTGAAGAGGGGAAGATAGGGCTGGATCTGCTGGTGGACATTCCACGTCCGCGGCGCACGGGTTCGGCGAAGCTGGGCGAACTGGAAGCGGAAGTTTTGAATCGGGTAATGCAGCGCGGCCAGAACGAGTCTGCGCCGCGCTTAGCCAGACACGGCTGAACCGCCGTCGTTTTTATAACATCCGGCCACAGCGCAGCTGCGCCGTGGCCGGAAATCACATCACTGTTACGCCAGCGCTTTGCTGATTTTCTCGAACAGATCCCCGGAAAGATTCTCCAGACCTTTCAGCTGCTCCAGCGCCCCGCGCATCAGCGCCTGACGCTTCTCGTCGTAGCGCTTCAGGCGAATCAGCGGTTCAATGAGACGCGAAGCAACCTGCGGGTTGCGGCTGTTCAGTTCAGTCAGCATCTCGACCAGGAACTGATAACCGCTACCGTCTTCGGCGTGGAACGCCGCCGGGTTGCTGCCGGCAAAGGCGCCGATCAGGGAACGGACGCGGTTCGGGTTACCCATGCTGAACGAGCGATGATTCAACAGGCCGCGAACCGTCTCCAGGGCGTTATCCGCCGGGCTGGTGGACTGCAGGATAAACCATTTATCCATGACCAGACCGTCCTGGTGCCATTTGTCGTCATACTCCTGCATCAGCGCATCACGGCACGGCAGCTGGGCCGCTACGGCCGCCGTCAGCGCCGCCAGCGAGTCGGTCATATTGTCCGCTTGATGATACTGCGCGCTAACCAGTTTATCCGCCAGTCCGGCATCGCCAAACGCCAGGTAGCGCAGGCAGGTGTTACGCAGAGAACGCTTGCCGATATCGGCATGCTCAACGCGGTAGCTGTCGAGCTTATTGGCGTTGTAAACCGCCAGGAACTCGTCCGCCAGCTCTTTCGCCAGCGTGCGGGTCAGCGCTTCGCGCACCGCGGCGATGGCGATCGGATCGATAATCGCAAACAGCTCCGCCATTTCATTTGCCGAAGGCAGGGTCAGGATCTCCGCCGCCAGCGCCGGATCGATCTTCTCATCCAGCAGAATCGCACGGAACGCATCGGCTACGTGGATCGGCAGCGACAGCGGCTGCCCCTGCTGGTGACGGTTGACGTTGAGTTTGATATAGGTCGCCAGCAGGCTCTGCGCCGCGTCCCAGCGGGAGAAATCATTCCGCGCGTGGCGCATCAGGAAGGTCAGCTGCTGATCGCTCCATTTGTACTCCAGCTTCACCGGCGCGGAAAACTCGCAAAGCAGCGCCGGGACCGGCTGGAAGTAGACGTTGTCGAAAACAAAAGTCTGCTCCGCCTGGGTCACGTTCAGTACGTGATGCACCGGATGGCCGCCCTTCTGCAGAGGGATCACTTTGCCTTCGTTATCGTACAGCTCGATATCGAATGGGATATGCAGCGGCAGCTTCTCCGCCTGTTCTGACGTCGGCGGCGTGCGCTGGCTGATGGTCAGGGTGTACTGCTCCGTTTCCGGATTGTAGTCGTCATGGACGGTGACAATCGGCGTACCGGACTGGCTATACCAGCGGCGGAAATGGGACAAATCGACGTTGGAAGCGTCTTCCATCGCCTGGACAAAATCATCGCAGGTCGCGGCGCTACCGTCGTGGCGTTCAAAATAGAGCTGCATTCCTTTCTGGAAATTCTCTTCGCCCAGCAGGGTATGCAGCATGCGGATCACTTCCGCGCCCTTCTCATACACCGTCAGGGTGTAGAAGTTGTTCATTTCAATCACGCTGTCCGGGCGAATCGGATGCGCCATCGGGCTGGCGTCTTCGGCGAACTGCAGGCCGCGCATGGTACGTACGTTATTGATGCGGTTGACCGCGCGAGAGCCGAGATCGGAGCTGAACTCCTGATCGCGGAAAACGGTCAGGCCCTCTTTCAGGCTAAGCTGGAACCAGTCGCGGCAGGTGACGCGGTTGCCGGTCCAGTTATGGAAATATTCGTGACCAATGACGCGTTCGATATCCAGATAGTCTTTATCGGTCGCGGTATCGGTACGCGCCAGCACGTATTTGGAGTTAAAGACGTTAAGCCCTTTGTTCTCCATGGCGCCCATATTGAAGAAGTCGACGGCGACAATCATATAAATGTCGAGGTCGTACTCGAGACCAAAGCGGGTTTCGTCCCACTTCATTGAATTTTGCAGCGAGGTCATCGCCCATGGCGCGCGGTCAAGATTGCCGCGGTCAACGTACAGCTCCAGCGCGACTTCACGCCCCGAACGCGTTTTGAAGGTATCGCGCAGGACGTCGAAATCGCCGGCCACCAGCGCAAACAGGTAGCACGGTTTCGGGAACGGATCCTGCCACTGGATCCAGTGGCGGCCGTTTTCCAGCTCGCCCTGGGCCACGCGGTTACCGTTGGAGAGCAGGAACGGGTATTTTGCTTTATCGGCGATGATTTTGGTGGTGAAGCGCGCCAGAACGTCCGGGCGGTCCAGATACCAGGTAATATGGCGGAAGCCTTCCGCTTCGCACTGGGTACACAGCGCTTCGCCGGACTGATACAGTCCTTCCAGCGCGGTATTCGCCGCGGGGCTGATTTCGTTGACGATGGTCAGGGTGAAATGTTCCGGTAAACCGCTAATGACCAGTTGGTTATTTTCTTCCTTGTAGTCGCTCCACGGTTGGCCGTTAACCTGCAGAGAGACCAGCGTCAGGTCTTCGCCATCCAGACGCAATGGCACATCAGACGTAGCCGCCTGGCGGGAGACCTTGCTCTCAGCCGTCACTACGGTTTTCGCGGCATCCAGGTCAAAGGTCAAATCGATATCGCTAATCAGATACTCCGGCGCACGATAGTCGTGGCGGTATTTGGCTTGGGGCTGTTGTGTCATAAAAAACCTTTAGCGTGTCCTGTAAAGTGTCGACTCAGTCTATTCCTGTTGCGCAAATCTCGCTATGCAGAATCTTCATCTTTTCAATGCTAAACATGAAAATTGCTACATTTTGATAACACAAGAGGCACGAAATGCGCTCGACCAGGCGCAAAGCTTGTGGTGTGATGCGTGTTCAATATATTAAACTAGGCCTCGCAAATGACCGTCAGCGTCGCCATCAGCCGTCGCCGCGGGACAGAGTCGGGTATTACAGGTATACTCCGCCTCCTTTTTACCGCTTTGGTTTTGATGGAAACGCTCCAGTGAGAGGATGCTACTGCGCACCATGACCCAATTCACTTCTCCTGTACTGCACTCGTTGCTTGATACGGATGCCTATAAGCTGCACATGCAGCAGGCTGTCTTCCACCGCTACAATGATGTACAGGTTGCGGCGGAGTTCCGCTGCCGTGGGGATGATTTGCTCGGCATCTACGCCGATGCGATTCGCGAGCAGGTTGAGACGATGCGCGACCTGAGGCTACAGGACGATGAATATCACTGGTTGTCGAGCCTGCCCTTCTTTGCGCCAGACTATCTTGAGTGGCTACGCGGCTTCCGCTACGACCCGCGCCAGGTTACCGTCATTAATGACAACGGCAAGCTGAATATCCGCCTTTCCGGGCCCTGGCTTGAAGTCATTATGTGGGAAGTCCCGCTGCTGGCGGTGATAAGCGAGTTGGTGCATCACTATCGCTCGCCGGAAATCAGCGTCAATCTCGCGCTGGACACGCTCGAGCATAAGCTAACTGACTTTAACCGCCTCACGGCTGATATCGATATGTCGGGCTTCCGCCTGATGGATTTCGGTACCCGCCGCCGCTTCTCGCGCGAGGTGCAGCAGGCCATTGTTCAGCGTCTTCAGCAGGAACCCTGGTTCACCGGCACCAGCAATTACGATCTGGCGCGTCGTCTGAATCTGACGCCGATGGGAACCCAGGCGCACGAATGGTTCCAGGCGCATCAACAGATCAGCCCGAACCTGGCAAGCAGCCAGCGCGCGGCCCTCGCGGCCTGGCTGGAAGAGTATCCCGATCGGTTGGGGATTGCCCTGACCGACTGCATTACGATGGATGCTTTCCTGCGCGATTTCGGACCGGAATTCGCAACCCGTTATCAGGGGCTGCGCCACGACTCCGGAGACCCGGTCGAATGGGGCGAGAAGGCTATCGCCCACTACAAAAAGCTGGGCATCGACCCGCTGAGCAAAGTGCTGGTATTTTCCGATAATCTCGACCTGACAAAAGCGCTTGATCTCTATCGCCACTTCTCCTCGCGGGTGAATCTGAGCTTCGGTATCGGTACGCGTTTAACCTGCGATATTCCCCAGGTGAAGCCGCTGAATATTGTTATCAAGCTGGTGGAGTGCAACGGTAAGCCTGTCGCCAAACTTTCTGACAGCCCGGGTAAAACAATTTGCCACGACAAAGCGTTCGTCCGCGCTCTGCGCAAAGCCTTCGATCTGCCGCCGGTTAAAAAAGCCAGCTAGGTCATGTCATATAAAGACAAAATGCGTCCGCCAAAACGGACGCATTTTTATTAGCCTCCACTTATCATCCCGAGACTTTATCAAGCGTTAAGAATCCCGTTCGCCCTGCATGGGATAATCACTATGAACGAATCCCTCTTAATATCAGGCTCTCCCTCAGCAAAGAAGGCGATCTCCTTATTTATTTCCTAAAAGCCCCCTTTCTTGTGCGAAATCTACTTGTCTGATGGAAGATGACAGGTAACATAGATATCCCCCTGCTGAAGGGGAATACAGATTTTTCTATTGGACTAACAAGAGAGACTATTATGAGCGTTGTGCCTGTAGCCGACGTACTCCAGGGCCGCGTTGCCGTTGACAGCGAAGTCACCGTGCGCGGATGGGTGCGTACCCGCCGAGATTCTAAAGCTGGCTTTTCTTTCCTCGCCGTCTATGACGGTTCCTGCTTTGATCCTGTACAGGCCGTTATTAGTAATTCTCTTCCCAATTACAATCAGGAAGTCCTGCGCCTGACTACCGGCTGCTCGGTCGTGGTAACCGGCAAAGTCGTGGCGTCTCAGGGACAGGGCCAGAGCTTTGAAATCCAGGCCAGCCATGTTGAAGTCAGCGGCTGGGTGGAAGATCCGGATACTTATCCGATGGCGGCTAAACGCCATAGCATTGAGTATCTGCGTGAAGTTGCCCACCTGCGTCCGCGCACCAACCTGATTGGCGCGGTGGCGCGCGTTCGCCATACGCTGGCGCAGGCGCTACACCGTTTCTTCGACGAGCAGGGTTTCTTCTGGGTTTCTACTCCGCTGATTACCGCTTCCGACACTGAAGGCGCCGGCGAGATGTTCCGCGTTTCAACGCTGGATCTGGAAAACCTGCCGCGCAACGACCAGGGCAAAGTCGATTTCGATAAAGACTTCTTCGGCAAAGAGTCGTTCCTGACCGTTTCCGGCCAGCTGAACGGCGAAACCTATGCCTGCGCGCTGTCTAAAATCTACACCTTTGGCCCGACCTTCCGCGCGGAAAACTCCAACACCAGCCGCCACCTGGCGGAGTTCTGGATGCTGGAGCCGGAAGTCGCCTTTGCTAACCTGAACGATGTGGCAGGTCTGGCGGAAGCGATGCTGAAGTACGTTTTCAAAGCCGTTCTCGAAGAGCGCGCTGATGACATGCAGTTCTTTGCCGAACGGGTTGATAAAGACGCCATCGACCGCCTGCAGCGTTTCGTTTCCGCTGATTTTGCCCAGGTTGATTACACTGACGCGGTCACCATTCTGGAAAATTGCGGTAAGCAGTTCGAAAACCCGGTGTACTGGGGCGTGGATCTCTCCTCCGAGCACGAACGCTATCTGGCGGAAGAGCACTTTAAAGCGCCGGTTGTCGTGAAAAACTATCCGAAAGATATTAAGGCGTTCTATATGCGCCTTAACGAAGACGGTAAAACCGTCGCCGCTATGGACGTCCTGGCGCCGGGCATCGGTGAAATCATCGGCGGCTCCCAGCGTGAAGAACGCCTGGACGTGCTTGACGCGCGTATGGCGGAAATGGGCCTTAATAAAGAAGACTACTGGTGGTATCGCGACCTGCGCCGTTACGGCACCGTGCCGCACTCCGGTTTCGGTCTGGGCTTTGAACGTCTGATCGCTTACGTGACCGGCGTGCAGAACGTTCGTGACGTCATTCCGTTCCCGCGGACCCCGCGTAACGCGACATTCTGATTTTTTTCTGCAATTTTTGTCAAAGGCCAGCGCAAGCTGGCCTTTTTTTATGTCAATTTACGTTAACGAATATCAGGAAACTTAAACATCAACCGTCATGGTTCACAATTATGTTACGCACTATTTCATTAGCGACCGCTAATTAAAACCGCACCTTTTGTTCATAAACTGGCAAACATGCTGATTATATTGCTCGTTTTTTAACCACACGCAGCACAACTTGCAACGACAAGATTTGAATAAAAATAAAGCAAAATGCAGATGCAAAATGCGCAAACCCTCTCTTATCTAAATTAATCATAATTAATTCATATAGATATATAAAGGAAGGTGATTTTTTCAGCAAATACGACCGGAATGTTGATTGAGTTCACAAAGTTCCCAAAAATACACATTTAGTTACATAGAATTTCCTTTTGTTACTCATATGAGATATTGGTAGCATTTTCAGGCTAGCGAAACGTTGTTCTGAATGGAAAGATGCCTCCAGACACCAAACTATCATCAATAGTTCCGTAAATTTTTATTGACGAAACTTATTGGCGGCAGTGGCAAGTGTTCATAAAAAAATATAAATGAGGGTAATAAATAATGATGAAGCGCAAAATTCTGGCAGCGGTAATTCCTGCCCTGCTGGTAGCCGGTGCAGCTAACGCTGCAGAAATCTATAACAAAAACGGCAACAAACTGGACTTCTACGGGAAAATGGTTGGCGAGCACGTTTGGACCACCAACGGCGACACCAGCAGCGATGATACCACTTACGCCCGTATCGGCCTGAAAGGCGAAACCCAGATCAACGATCAGCTGATCGGCTACGGTCAGTGGGAATACAACATGGATGCGTCCAATGTTGAAGGTAAACAGACCACCAAAACTCGTCTGGCTTTCGCAGGCTTAAAAGCCGGTGAATATGGTTCATTCGACTACGGTCGTAACTATGGCGCCATCTACGACGTCGAAGCGGCAACCGACATGCTGGTTGAATGGGGCGGCGACGGCTGGAGCTATACCGACAACTTCATGACCGCGCGTACCAACGGCGTTGCAACCTACCGTAACTCTGACTTCTTCGGTCTGGTTGACGGTCTGAGCTTCGCGCTGCAGTACCAGGGTAAAAACAAAGACCGCGACGTGAAGAAACAAAACGGCGACGGCTTCAGCACCGCGGCTACCTACGCGTTTGACAACGGCGTAGCGCTGTCCGCAGGCTATGCGAACTCCAGCCGTACTGGCGATCAGAAAGCTGATAAAAACGGCGAAAAAGCTGAAGCATGGGCAACCTCCGCTAAATATGACGCGAACAACGTCTACGCTGCGGTCATGTACTCCCAGACCTACAACATGACGCCGGAAAACGAAGGCAACTACTTCGCTAACAAAACTCAGAACTTCGAAGCCGTCGTTCAGTATCAGTTCGACTTCGGCCTGCGTCCGTCCATCGGCTACGTACAGACTAAAGGTAAAGACCTGCGCTCTCGCGCTGGCTTCTCCGGCGGCGATGCTGACCTGGTTAAATATGTCGAAGTGGGTACCTGGTACTACTTCAACAAAAACATGAACGTCTACGCTGCGTATAAATTCAACCAGCTGGACGACAACGATTACACCAAAGCCGCTGGCGTTGCGACCGACGACCAGGCCGCAGTGGGTATCGTTTACCAGTTCTAATCTGCAGTACACCCCTTCGTGATATGCCTAAAAAGCAGGACTTCGGTCCTGCTTTTCTGCTTTCCTGAGAGGAAGATCGTAACTTTCAAAAACCTTCTCGCTTTTTGTCGCAAACGGTTGGCAATTAACATAACTCCCGTTAACCTGATAGCGGATTTCCCTTCAGTAATCACAATGGAACCTCGTCATGTTTGAGAACATTACCGCCGCCCCTGCCGACCCAATTCTGGGCCTGGCCGATCTGTTTCGTGCCGATGACCGCCCAACAAAAATTAATCTTGGAATTGGTGTTTATAAAGATGAAACGGGTAAAACACCGGTCCTGACTAGCGTGAAAAAAGCAGAGCAGTATCTGCTGGAAAATGAAACCACCAAGAACTACCTGAGCATTGATGGTATCCCCGAATTTGGTCGCTGCACCCAGGAGCTTCTGTTTGGGAAAGGAAGCGCAATTATCAATGATAAACGCGCCCGCACCGCCCAAACGCCGGGCGGTACAGGCGGCCTGCGCGTCGCCGCCGATTTCCTGGCGAAGAACACCGATGCAAAACGTATTTGGGTGAGCAACCCATCCTGGCCGAACCATAAAAGCGTATTTAATTCAGCCGGCCTGGAAGTTCGCGAATATACCTATTACGACGCCGCTAACCACAAACTCGACTTCGACGGTCTGCTGGCCAGCCTGAACGAAGCCCAGGCCGGCGACGTGGTGCTGTTCCACGGCTGCTGCCACAACCCTACCGGTATCGATCCGACGCTTGAGCAGTGGCAACAGCTGGCGCAGCTGTCGGTAGAAAAAGGCTGGCTGCCGCTGTTTGACTTCGCCTATCAGGGCTTTGCCCGCGGTCTGGAAGAAGACGCGGAAGGCCTGCGCGCTTTCGCTGCGCTGCATAAAGAGCTGCTGGTTTCCAGCTCCTACTCGAAGAACTTTGGCCTGTACAACGAGCGCGTAGGCGCCTGTACGCTGGTTGCCGCGGACCAGGAAACGGTAGACCGCGCGTTCAGCCAGATGAAGTCCGTCATTCGCGCTAACTACTCTAACCCGCCGGCTCACGGCGCCTCGGTAGTGGCGACAATTCTCAGCAATGACGCGCTGCGCGCTATCTGGGAACAAGAGTTGACCGACATGCGTCAACGCATCCAGCGTATGCGCCTGCTGTTCGTGAATACCCTGCAGGAAAAAGGCGCCAGCCGCGATTTCTCTTTCATCATTCAGCAAAACGGGATGTTCTCGTTCAGCGGTCTGACCAAAGAGCAGGTATTGCGTCTGCGTGAAGAGTTCGGGATTTACGCGGTGGCGTCCGGACGTATAAACGTCGCCGGTATGACGCCTGACAACATGGCGCCGCTGTGCGAAGCGATTGTCGCCGTGCTGTAACCTCAAGCTCAGGACAAACAAAAGGCCGCATTTGCGGCCTTTTTTACATTCTGGCTCCGGTCACCAGACCGGCATTTCATCCTGCAGGAAAGGGTTATGCAGACGCTCATAGCCAAGCGTCGACATAGGGCCATGGCCAGGAATAAACGACACGTCATCGCCCAGCGGCAATAGTTTGCGTTTAATCGCATCGATCAGTTGATTATGGTCGCCGCGAGGGAAGTCGCTACGCCCTACTCCGCCTTTAAAAATCACATCGCCGGAAATCAGCAGTCGGCAAGCCGGATCAAAGAAGACTACGTGCCCCGGCGTATGGCCAGGACAGTGCAGCACCTGCAGGGAAATATTCCCCACGCTAACCGCATCGCCTTCGTTCAGCCAGCGATCGGGCTGCAGCGGCTGACAGTCTTCAAGACCAAACATCCGGCTCTGCGCCGGCAATCCTTCCAGCCAGAACTCATCTTCTTTTTCCGGACCAATAATCGGCACGCCATAATGCTGCGCCAGCTCCGCCGCCGCGCCAACATGATCGAGATGACCGTGCGTGAGCAGAATCTGCATCAGGCTAACGCCTGCCGCCGCGACTTCCTGTTTGATTCGCTCAGCGTCACCGCCGGGATCGACCAGCGCCGCCAGTTTGGTTTGTTCACACCAGATTAAAGAACAGTTCTGCGCGAACGCGGTAACCGGAATAATACGATAGTTCATGAGGCTCCTTTCGTTACCAGTGCCGTACCGGCCCGGTATCAATATGCACAAAGTTGCTACGTGGGTAGTATCCTACACCACCTGTGCGCATAGATAACGCCGCTTTGCGAACATTGCTTAACGAAATGCCTTCAATATGGAAATCCATCGCCTGGCCTTTAGTGTGGTAGCTGTGTTTCGCCACCCCTCGGCTGCGGGCGCGAAGCTCATTATTGGTATCAACAGAACGATAACCGGAAATAAGCTGGACAGGCTTGTTGGTGCCAAGTAATCCCTGCAAACGATAGAGTTGATCGAACAAACCGGGATCGATGGATTTAATCTTATTCGCGCGATAGTCGCGGAAAAAATGATTAAGTCTTGCTAATTCATCCTGAATATAGCCTCTGCCATCGAAAAACTCCGCCTTGAGTGATTCACCAGTATGCAGGTTGTTCAGCGTCAAAATACGCGGTCGGGGGGTCGAGAGGGTGGCAAATGCCGGCGCAGGCAGAATGGCAGCAGCACCGAGCGCGGCTCCACCTAACGCCAGCAGTTTGCGGCGATTAGCGTCAAATTTGTCCATGATAATCAGGTCTACAGGTAAATGAATCGTAATATACTTTTCCCGCAATCCGCCCGTTAGCCGCCAGCGCGCGCTCGCTCCCCTAAGGCTAATCAATATCAGCGATGGAGAATGGGCTGCTTACCGCCACAACGCCTTTGCAGGATTATATGTATATGCACTTCTGGCGCACGAAAGGCACCTTACCGGGCATTATTGCCAACGTCAAGGTAGCCTAACCCCAGTAAACTCGGGCCTTGCAGCATGCCAGGCCCGTTTTCACACACAGATAGGACAACCAAATCCGTTGAACTACTTCATTTATCTGATTAATTGTTCAGCTTTAGGCAATATTTGTGCGCTGGATCGCGCGGTGAGATCGTAATTGTAAATATCTGTTCGATATTGTGTACGTCCATCAGCGCCGACAAACGCGGTCAAATAATAGAGATTAACCGGGATATTCTGGCGAATATTAACGTAGCGGGTGTTTCCCTGTTTAAGCGCATCTGAAATACGCGCGTCATTCCAGCCAGCATCCTGCAGTAGCATATTCGCCAGCTCAGAGGCTTTATTGACGCGTACGCATCCGGAGCTCAACGCACGCCCATCCCGCTGGAACAGATTGTGATTTGGCGTATCGTGCAAATAGATAGCGTCCGAGCTT
Source organism: Klebsiella grimontii (assembly GCF_900200035.1). Taxonomy (GTDB): domain Bacteria; phylum Pseudomonadota; class Gammaproteobacteria; order Enterobacterales; family Enterobacteriaceae; genus Klebsiella; species Klebsiella grimontii. Next base: position 965,930 of record NZ_FZTC01000015.1, on the reverse strand, counting down.
GGCATATTGAATTTATAGCGCCCCAGCGAATTGCGCGCGCCGGGAGCCTGCTGGAAGCGGAACGGCAGATTCGATGCGGTTATCGTTTCCCAATCGACCTGATAAGGGTCGATTGTCTCTTTGCTATTCCAGCCGCGCATCATCGTATAGCCGTGCTGCTCAAGGTAGCCTGGGTTATTGCGCACCTTCGGCAGAATATCGTTGCGCGCCAGCGTCGGCGGCACGTTCCACGGCGGGTTGACCACGACATTGTTCAGGGCGCTGCTCATCATCGGCGTTTTACGGTCCGGGCGACCAACAATAACCCGCGATGCCAGCACCTGGCTACCGTCCTGGTAATAGACCAGCGAAAAGGCGGGAATATTCACCATGATGCCGGTCGCCAGATTACCCGGCAGCAGGCGCAAACGCTGAATATTCAATGCCAGCACGCCGGCGCGCTGCGCGGGAGAAACGTTGAGCCAGTCGCGGGTCGCCTGACCAATCACACCGTCAGCGCCCAGCCCCTGCCAGGCCTGGAAGCGCTTAACGCCCTCGACTAACTGGCGATCGTAAACGCCGCGGCCGCTGCTTTTGGCCTTTTTCCCGGCAGATGGGCTCACCACCTCATCGCCCGGCAAAGCAATCTTTGCCGATTCATCCAGCATACCGGTGCGCTGTAAAATTTCGCGCAGCGCGCCGGCATCATTGCTCCATTCGCCCGGGCGCAGCGACGTCTTGCTGGTAAGCTGCGGCCATGGACGGGAATCGGCAACCTGCGCTAATAGCGCCTGATGCATTGCGGCATACTGCGGATGCTGCGGGGCGAGCCCGGCAATAAACTGCGGCAGCGAACCGTTATCCAGCGCCACCTGCCACTGGTTAATGACCGACAGAGGCGGCGTCGACATCGCATACGGTTTGGTGCCGTACAGCCAGCGGTTGCCCTGAGTCGGAATACCGCTAATAAAATGCAGATAGCCCATCATGGCGTCAGAAAGAACAACATCCCGCGCCAGACCGTTCACTGCCGGGTCGGTCAACAGCTCAACCCAGGTGGTGAACTGCGGCTGGAAACCGGCGATAGCCACTTCAGCCAGCTGCTGTTGAAACGCCTGCACCGCCTCGCGGTTATCCCACATCGGTTTCATATCCCTGACCGCATACAGCGATACCAGCGGATTCATAAATACGGGTTGATAACCGGTCGGCAGCACCGCCTGAATATCGGCACGGCTTTTTGCCGCCGCCTCGGCTGGAAGCGCCTGCTCGCCGGCCATTTTGGCGACCGCCGCAGATTGGTTTGCGCTTTGGCTCAGCGCAGAAGAAAGCTCGCTGATGGCGGTAGCGCTATCCGATGGTACCACTTCAGGCTCTTCGGCCTGGACATTGAACAGTGGAGCAAATGCAAAAGCCAGGCTCAGACTGAGCGCGGACAATTGACGACCATACCGTTTCTTTAGCAACATCCCTTGCCCCCTGTTAACACATTGCTGCCCGCTAAATTGGGGCTTACTTTCAGTATATGAAGACGAAAACGCTTTTGCCTTCCCAAATGTAAAGAAGTTAAAAGATTATACAATCCTAAAATACAGGAACGGATAACAAAAAGGGCGACATCGCGTCGCCCTTTGGCTGGTTATTATACCACCCTATGAAGCATTTGCCGTTCCCGGCAGCGTTTCGGGCAGCTGCGGCGCGAAGCCACGCAGACCGACGACGTGCACGTGCTCGTGATTATTCACGACCTTACGCACAAGCTTATAGGTGGTGCCTTTTTCCGGACTGATATTTTCCGGCGCCGCGATAATCAGCTGCATCTCCAGACGATCGCAGAGCTCGAACAGCGTCGCGATAGAGCGGGCATCCAGACGCGCCGCTTCATCAAGGAACAGCAGACGACACGGCGAAATGTCCTTACCGCGCAGGCGCGAAGATTCATCTTCCCAGCTCTGTACCACCATCACCAGGATCGACATCCCGGTACCGATAGCCTCACCGGTCGATAGCGCACCGGATTCCGCGCGCAGCCAGCCGTCGGAACCACGGTTAACTTCCACTTCCATCTCCAGATAGTTGCGGTAGTCCAGCAGCTCTTCGCCGATGGTCTGCGGCGTACGCTGCCCCATATCAATCTGCGGATTCAGGCGCTGATACAGCTTCGCCAGCGCTTCCGAGAAGGTCAGACGATTGCTGTTGAACAGATCCTGATGCTGTTCATGCTGTTCAGATAGCACGTCCAGCAGCATCGAGTGGGTTTCCCGCACGTTGACGTTCAGACGCACGCTGTTAACCTGGCCGAAGGAGACGCTCTGCAGCCCCTGGTTGAGCATGCGAATACGGTTTTGCTCGCGCTGGATAGTCTTGCGGATAATATTGGCCACGCTGCGGGAGCTGATGGCCAGCTTCTGCTCGCGGTTGGTAAGCTCTTCCGTCAGACGGCTGAGTTCGATCTCCATCTGTTCAATCGCTTCCACCGGATCGTCGGTGCGGATGATATCCTGGCGGATACGCTCGCGCAGATGCTGATACACGGCGACAAAGAACTGGATTTTGCGTTCCGGGCGTTTCGGATCTTCAGAAATACGCAGCACATCGCGCAGATGTTCGTTATCCGAGACCGCCAGACGCAGCGCGCCGAGCGCCTTATCCGACATGGAGCGCAGCTCATCTGCAGACAGGTAAGCCAGCTCGCGACGATGCAGGCGACGCTCCACGCCGTTGTCTTTCACCAGGCGCATGACCGCGCACCAGCCCGCTTTGGCGCTGACCACCTGTTCGCGCATTTCGCAGTAATCGCGCTCCAGCTTGCGCAGTCTGCGGGTCAGGTTATCCATTTCCGCTTCGCAGAAGGTCAACGCTTTCTCAAGTTGATTGCGGCGCGCGCGGTTGTTGCTGAGCTGAGCGTGGAGCTCATCGCGGCGCAGACGGGCGCGCTCTTCGGCGCCGGCGTCGGCGCGTACGCCAATATCCTTAAGCTCTTTATGCAGGTCGTTGAGCAGCTCTTTTTTGGTGTCATACGAACTTTTCAGCGATGCCAGCACCTGATGGTACTGATTGAGCTGCGCGGCGTGGGTACGCAGCGCGTCGCGGGTGCGGGCACGTTCCGCTTCCGCCTGCTCCAGGCGATGGCGCAGCTTCTCGTTCAGATCGCTATTACCGCTGAGCATCTCTGCGGAATCAGAGTAGCTAAAGTGGGCGCGACGCTGCACCACTTCGGTCAGCGCAAACGCCTGCTGACGCGCGTCGCGCTGGGTCTGCTGCGAATACGCATAGTCTTCTTTCAGCTGTTCAAACTGCTCCGGGTCGCTCTGAAGAACGGAAACGATCGGCTCCAGCTTTGCCAGCTGATTGCCGTGCTGCTGTACGAAGCGCGCGGCTTCCTGCGCTTCGTCAAGGCGTTCCTGGATTTCATCCACGCGATCGGCCAGCGAGTCGTCGGCCAGTAGATTCAGACGCGGCAGCAGGCGGTTGAGGGCGGATACCCCCTCTTTGGCCTGCTCATACTGCGCCCGGTTCTGCTGGTTATCGCTCTCATGGGCAGTCAGCGCCCGCTCCAGTTCGCCGCGACGCGTATTCAGTTTGCGGATTTCCTCTTCCGGGTCGTCCTCAAAGGCCACCGCCAGATGGTTGCCGATAAAGCGGCTGAACGCCTGATGCAGGCGCTGGGTTTTCTGCACATCAAACGACAGCGTCGCAAAACGCTCGGACAGGCTTTCGCGCTCGGCGTGCAGGGTTTCAACACGGCTTTCGCGGGCCGCGCGGCCAAACAGCGGCAGCGTCGGGAAGCGTGAATAGCGCCACTGGCGATCGGCAATCTTCACGACCACCGCTTTTTCCAGCTCATCGACGCTGAATACGCTGTCATCAAACGACTGCGGATCGCCTTCGATCAGGTAGAGATCTTCGGGACAATCTTCAAGACCTTCCAGCTGATCGGCAATCAGCGACAGATCCGGTACCACGATGGCGTGGCGGGAAGGACCGTAGAGCGCGGAGTAATAAGGCGCATCATCGAGACTCACGTCATCGTAGATTTCCGACAGCAGTACGCCGCCAAAACGTTCCGCCAGCGCGTTCAGGCGCTGATCTTCCGAACCGCCCGGCTGGCTAAGACGCTCAATTTCATCATCGATAGCGCGCTTGCGGGCGCCGACTTCATCGCGCTCCACGATAGCTTCGCGTTCACGCTCCAGCAGCTGCTGGAGATATTCGGTGACTTCCTGGCTGGACTCAAACTGCTCGCCGCTCTGCTCGCACAGCTGGTTAAGGCTGTTCTGCGCCGCCAGCCAGATGGGCGCGCGGCGCATCAGCGTTTGCGTCCGCGACTGCAGCTGTTCCAGCTCCTGGCGTAGGGTCATCCGCCGTTCGCTGGCGGAGGAGACGCTGTCGGAAAGCGACGCGATGCGGGCTTCCAGCTCCTGATGCAGAGCTTCCAGCTCATCGATATCGTAGCGTTTGCCCTGCCGCTTACAGAATTCATTGAGCTGGCGTTCGGCGTCCTGCTGTTCACGCAGGCGCTGTTCGAGCTCGGTCAGGCGGCTGCGCAGCCCGTGCGCCTGTTCAGCCTGATGGCGTTGATTAACGCCTTCGCGCAGCAGCTCGCGCGCTACGTTCCAGGCTTCATTACGCGCCAGCGGGCCGTTGATCTCCGCCACCAGCTGGTATGCCTGTTCAAACTGGCTGTGCGCGGTTTGCGCCACGCTCATTTTCTGTTCCAGGGACAGCATTTTTTCCGTCGCTTCCTGCTCTTTCGCCTGGAACGTTTCCAGCCACTCGTCGGCGCTTTCCGGGGTTAAGTCCGGCAGATGGCAGAGGGTTTTTGCCCGCTCCAGCGCCTGCAGCGCCTGGGTGTACTGAATCGCGCGGGTCTGCTGCACGTCCAGCGCCTGCTGGTAGTCGGCAAGCTGGTTTTTCAGCTCATCCACTTCCAGCTCGGCGGCTTCGGCGCGGGCTTCGTTCTCTTCCTGTAGATCAACCGCTTCCGCGACGACTTCATTTTGCTCTTCGAGGCGAATCTGCAGTTCATCAAGATCCGCTTCATAGCGCTCGATTTTTTCCTGCTGGCGCAGCGCGGTCTGTACCAGGTTCAGATGGTCGCTGGCGGCCTGGTAATCGGCTTCCAGATCGCCTTCCGCGCCGTTATGTTCCTGCAGTTCGCGGGCCATATCGACGTGCTTATACTGTTCCGCCGCGAGCTGAGCGCGGGAGGTGAACAGATCCCGGCGATATTCCAGCGCTTTATCGAGATGAATGCGCCGTTCATTGGCGTGACGCATATAGTCGGCGGCAACGTAGTTGGTGGCTTCGCTGATCAGATGCTTGAAGAGATCGCGGTCCGACTGCGTCACGCGGATAGCTTCCAGCGTCATGCGGTTTTCACGCAGCGCCGCTTCCATATCCTGGAACGCCTTACGCACGCCGCTGTTTTCCGGCAACAGGTAGTCGCGCAGCGAGCGGGTAATGGTGCTCGAAATACCGCCGTACAGCGAGGCTTCGATCAGGCGATAGTATTTGCTACGGTCCGAAGCCGAACGCAGGCGACGGGCCACCACGCCCAGGTCAAACATCAGCGAGTGATATTCGGTAATAGAGTTAAACTGCTTAAACTGCACCCCTTCCATCGCTTCGAGCTTATCTTTCAGCTCGTTGAGCGTCACCACGCGCGCCTGGCGCTCGTTAAGGGTTTCGGTCAGCAGCTGGGTTGGCTGGATGGAGGTTGGCAGGCCCTGGATCGCAAACGGCTTGATATCGACTTTACGATCGCGACCGGCCACCTGCTGTAGGCGAACGCCGACCACCACGCGCTGGTGGCGGGAGTTGATCACGTCCAGCACCGAGTAGCAGACGCCAGCGCGCAGCTTACCGTGCAGGCCTTTATCGCGCGAGCCGCTGGTGGCCCCCGCTTCCGTGGTGTTACGGAAGTGCAGCAGCGTCAGGTCCGGGATCAGCGCGGTGACGAAGGCGGCCATGGTCGTGGATTTACCGGCCCCGTTACCACCGGAAAGCGTGGTCACTAATTCATCAAGATCAAAAGTCCGGGCAAAAAAGCCGTTCCAGTTAACCAGCGTTAGCGAGCGAAATTTACCGCGTTCAATCATTACTCTTCCTCCCCGCTATCCGGCTGATTCTCTTCATTCTCATCATTAAGCTGCAGGCGATTTTCCAGCGCCATCGCTTCACCGTCGCGGATCATACGCAGCTGGGCTTCGCGCGGATCGTCACCGGCGCGCACATCGGCGCCGAAGCGAAATACCGATTCGGTGATGCGGAATTTGCTGCTGTCGTGGCCCATAAACCACACCATGCCGAGACGGCGCAGGCGGTTGAGCGAAGCGCGCATTTTTTCCTGCAGTTTCTGGCGATCAAGGTCGGAGCCGGTAGAACGGTTATTGACCAGCTTCAGCAGCTTGGCTTCATCCGCCAGAGTCAGCAGCTCGTCGTAAAGCTCCTGCTGGGTGAAGATGCCTTCATTCGCCAGGCGCTCCGGGCTGAGGTAGAGATAGCAGAGAATTTTGCCCACCATCATATCCAGCTCGGAGAGCACCGAGCGCGGGATCAGCGTGGTCGACCGCGGACGCAGATAGAAAAATCCTTCCGGGGCGCGAATCAGCTCGACGTTGTAGCGAGCATAAAATTCTTCCAGGTAATCCTGAAAATCCATTAAAAATGCGTGATTATCCAGCTCGTCGAGGCCGATATGGCGGCCCGCGCGCAGGGCGCTATCCAGCGCCGGAAATAACGGATTAGCCAACGCTTGCGCCAGTTTAACCGGCATCACTTGTTCAATATTTGTCGATGACATGCGCCTGTACCTTGGCTCCGTAATCATTAATCGGCTGCCATTTTGCCGGCAGTCCGGTGAAATCTGCTTGCGCTACGCCCAAACGTACCGCCTGGTCGACCACAATGCGCGCGACATCAAAGTGGCGTGCGCGCGGATACTGCGACAGATATTCGCGAACCACCAGGCCAAGATCCAGCGGCAGTCCCTTCTCTTTATAGACCACCAGCTGTCCTTCAATCAGCGCCGCCAGCTGTTCGCGAATTTCGTTAAACTCTTCGTACTCCAGATCCGCCGGAAGTTCCCCGGTGACCTCTTCATCATGCAGCGCCATCTCTTCATCGCGCATATCAAGCAGTCGATCGGCATTCGCGTGGGTGAGCGCCCACGGAGCGTCGAAGTAGGTTTGCACCGACTGACGCAGACGCTGCGCGAAGACGCGGTTTTTATCCATATCGATGGCGGTACGGATAAATTTATGCACGTGGCGATCGTAGCCGATCCACAGGTCAATCGCCTGCTGGCCCCAGCTGACGATGCGGTCCAGCTTGCTTTGCAGATCGAACACCAGACGATCGATAAAATTCAAATCGTCGCGCGCCATGGTCGAGTCCTGGATACGCAGTAGGTTTGCCTGCAGCTTATCGCCCGCCGCGTCCAGCGTATCCTGCAGTTCGCGCAGGGTGCCGGAGGTTTCCGACAGCAGCAGCTCACAGCTGGAGATCGCCGCTCGCCAGTCCTTGTTCAGCAGCTGGGCAATATCATCTTTCACCAACTGCTGCTGTTCATCCATGATCCGCTGAGTCAGGTCGATGCTGTCAAAAATTTCCGCTACCGAGTACTTCAGCGGGGCGAAAACGTTACGATGCCAGTGGAACTCATCGCCGCCCTCTTCTGCCGAGTCGGCGGCGCGCTTGAGTTCGCCGGCAACGATGGAGAGCTGCATCGACAGGCGCAAGGTGGAGAACTCACGCTGGCGAATATAGTAGTCGGTGATCCCGATGCCCAGCGGCGTCAGGCGATAAATAGCATTACCCTCGGTGATTTCGCTGGTAAAGCGGTTCAGCAGACGCTGGCGCACCATATCGTTAATGGCATTATTGGCGCGCTGGCTGATGGTTTCGCTGGTCTGCTCAAACGCATCACTCACGTGGCGGAACGCGTCCACCAGTTCTCCCTCGGTCATTTCCCCTTCCATCCGCTCGCCGTTCAGCGTGGCGATCGCCAGCAGAAAAGAGAGTCTGTCGACTGGCAGCGAAATAGAAAAATCATTTTTCCTGGCCCAGGCAACCAGTTCGGGGACTGTCTGGGAAAATTCACTCATAGTTTATCCTTGCATCTGCGGCTTAAGCGCGGTGACGTGAATATAACGGCCTAAGCTAATATACGGCTCCTGGCGACAGTAGCGCGTTTCCAGCTCCAGCAGCGCCGCAAATTTGTCGTGCTGTTGGTGTTTTTCACGCAGATAATCATGAAACACCCGTACGCCTGTCTTACCGGTAATCTGCCAGCCAATCTCTTTCAGCCAGCCGTAAACCTGCTGCGGATCGCGCGGATAGTCCGGCGACAGCGTGCGTTTTTTCTTTTTCGGCATGCCGATTTGCACATAGTCGAGATTTCCGGCGACCATATTGTGCATCAACAGACCGTTAGCATTGTAGAACATCAGCGACAACGCGCCGCCGGGACGCAGCATCGCCCACAGCGTACGCAACATCGCCTGAGGTTCGGCTACCCATTCCAGCACCGCATGAAACAGTATCAGATCGACCGGACTTTCCAAATGCTGCTCAATATCCTGAGCCGCGCATTGTACAAAATGCATGTTGTCGATCACACCTTTATCGGCAGCCGCCTGCCTGGCGCGAGCCACCATTTCACCGGAAAGATCGCATAACGTGACGTGATGGCCCATTTCCGCCACTTTGATCGCCGTCTGTCCCTCGCCGCCGCCCGCGTCAAGAACTCGCAATGGCCCAGGCCCCAGCTGGTTCAGCAGCGGTTGCAGATCCTGCCAGAGGATCGCCTGCCGCAGCTGGCCTTTGGTGGTGCCATATATATTGCGCGAAAACTTTTCAGCAATATCATCGAAATTACGATCCTGCACGGGTGACTCCACACGCCAACACAAAGCCGCTATTTTGTCATACCCGCGCGGAGAATGAAGCGATCTGTTGTAAGATCCGGGTATATCTTTAGTTAGATGGTTAAAAAAGGAACCGTACGGCATGCTTTTTACGCTGAAAAAGGTTTTAGGCGGCATGATGCTGCCGCTTCCCCTGCTGCTGTTGCTGATTGCGCTCGGGATCGCACTGCTGTGGTTTAGCCGTTTCCAGCGCACCGGCAAGCTCTGCGTCAGCCTCGGCTGGCTACTGTTACTGCTGTTGAGCCTGCAACCCGTAGCCGATAGCCTGCTAAAGCCGATTGAAGATAAATACCCGACGTGGAGAGATGAAAAGCGCGTGCAGTATGTCGTCGTGCTTGGCGGCGGCTACACCTGGAATCCGAACTGGGCCCCCAGCTCAAATCTCATCAACAACAGCCTGCCGCGGCTGACGGAGGGGATCCGCCTGTGGTATGAAAACCCGGGCTCGAAACTCATTTTTACCGGCGCCGCGGCAAAAACGAATCCAGTCAGCACGGCGGAAGCCGGGGCCAGAGTTGCCGAGAGTCTGGGGATACCGCGCAGCGAAATCATCGTTCTGGATAAACCCAAAGACACCGAAGAAGAAGCCGCTGCGGTGAAGGAGGCGATAGGCGATGCGCCGTTCCTGCTGGTTACCTCCGCCTCGCATCTGCCGCGGGCGATGATTTTCTTTCGCCGCGCCGGGCTAACCCCCCTGCCCGCGCCGGCCAACCAGTTGGCGATTGAGTCACCGCTCAACCCATGGGAGCGAGCAATTCCTTCGCCCGTTTGGCTCATGCATAGCGATCGGGTGGGTTACGAAACGCTAGGCCGCATCTGGCAATGGCTGAAAGGATCCTCAGGCGATCCAGGGCAGGATTGATTTAGCCGCCAGATCAAACCGGGTGCGGTCAAAGCGCCCGGTATTCACCAGATTATCCACTTCGTCCCACAGCAGATACAGCCAGCGCCGCCAGAGAAACGCTTCCGCCACCGGCGCCCGCCGGAGATAGTGCCACAGCAGCTCCTCCTCCTGACCGCTATCGGCCAGACGGAATAGCTCATATTCCCGCGGCGCCCAGAGCATCATACCCGGCCCGACCATCGCCAGCAGCTGATCGCTGCGCGGATCTTTAAGCATGCTGCGCAGCGTGAAGCTACCGTGTACCAGCACGCAGTTATCATTGAAATCTTTAAACAAATCCATAAGGCATTCGCGGGTGCGGAACAGAATGCGTTTATCCTGCATCGTCAGGCCGGTATCATGATAAAGATTCAGCGTGCTCCATAGCACCTCCACGCGCTGGCGATACCAGTACGGCCAGAGGTTTTCCTGAGTACTATCGACCATCCCGACGCAGCCGCCGCTGTCCTGGCGGTGCCAGGCCAGCAGCGCTTCAACGATCTGCTCCTGCAGCTGCTCCCAGCGCTCCGGCGTGCGGGCGGGGGCTTCAACCGAGACGCCGCGCAGCCGTTCGATCAGCAGAACATCGGGGCCGGGATGCTCTTCATGCGTCATTACGCCGTAGACAACCGGCATACGCACGGTGCCGCTTCGCGCGAGGGTCGATATTTTCCACGCCAGCTGGCGCGCCACCCCCGGCGTCGTAAAGCTGCGCGCCAGCAGCGGCATTGGGTTTCCCTGTGCATCATATAGCGACCACAGCGCCGACGAGGGTTTCTCGCTGACGCACTCCACGCGGCTTAGTTTTTCACCCAGCAGGTGGCTCAGCTCGGTACGCAACTGTTCCATTTCTGATTACCCCTATGAATACTACCGGATTCATAATGAGCGCCTGCGCCGGGGTTGTCATCGGGTGAGATCAAAATTGACGTAAAAAAGTATGGAATAACGGCCTGGGGATATCCCCTCCTGGCGGAGGGGACGGAGGGATTAACGCAGCTCCGCGCGAACGCGCTCCAGATCTTCCGGTGTATCGACACCCGTACCGGGAACCACTTCCGCCACCGCGACATGGATTTTCTCGCCGTACCACAGCACGCGCAGCTGCTCGAGCATCTCTATTTGCTCCAGCGGGCTCGGTGCCCAGCTAACATAGCGGCGGATAAATCCGGCGCGATAGCCATAAATCCCAATATGGCGCAGCAGCGAATCGCCAACAGCCTCGCGGGATTTGGCGAAACGATCGCGATCCCACGGAATGGTGGCGCGTGAGAAGTAGAGCGCATAGCCCTCAGCATCCATCACGACCTTCACCGCATTCGGATTAAACGCTTCTTCCGCATCGTGGATTGGCACCGCTAAGGTCGCCATACCGCTCGTGCTTGCCGCCAGATTTTCGGCCACCTGCCGCACGATGGCTGGCGGGATCATCGGCTCGTCGCCCTGAATGTTAACGATGATGGTGTCATCGCTGAAGGCGCATTTTTCGACCACTTCGGCAAGGCGTTCGGTACCAGATTGATGATCTTCACGCGTCATGCAGACTTCGCCACCGGCGGCTTCCACCGCATGGGCCACGTCCGGATGGTCGGTAGCAACGATGATACGCTCGGCACCGGATTCGCGCGCGCGTTCCAGAACGTGGACAATCATCGGCTTGCCGTTGATATCCTGGAGCGGTTTCCCTGGCAGGCGGGTAGAAGCAAAGCGCGCGGGGATGATAACCACGAAACTCATGACTGGCTCTCTTCTACAGGAAGCGGGCGCGCTTCGGTTTCCAGCAGTACGGGAATGCCTTCACGCAGCGGAAAAGCCAGGCGATCAAGTTTGCAGATCAGTTCTTGCTTATCCTGGCTGTAATACAGCTTACCGTTACAAACCGGACAGGCGATAATTTCAAGTAAACGGTGATCCATGATTCCTCCAGATGGACCGAATAGATTCTTCAGCAGCATATCACACGTGGGCTCAGGCGGCGTCAATTTCCCAACCCTGCTGCAGGCCGGCAAAAAGCGCCGGAGGTAGCCGTCCGCAGGTCACTCGCGCGGCGCCCTGCCAGAGGGCAAAATCATCAATGGCGCGTTTTAGCCCACTCTCCAGCCCGGACGTCACCTTTACCCCCTCTTCCAGCCACAGGGCGATAATTTCCAGCACGCCGGTTTTACGGTGCATTTTGCTGTCCATTCTGCCAACCAGTCTCCCCTGGTGCAGCAGCGGTAACACAAAATAGCCGTACTGCCGTTTCGGCGCGGGGGTGTAGCACTCCAGGCGGTAGGTAAAGCTAAACAGCTGTTCCGCTCGTTTGCGATCCCATACGACCGGATCGAAAGGCGAGAGCACGGCGCTGTGGCTGGCGGCGAGCCTGCCGCCGGGAGAGGACTCCAGCAGCGTCAGGGCATCACGGTGAAGCCACATTTCGCCCAGCGTCTCAACGTTAACCGGCACCACCAGCCCCTCATCCTGCCAACTCGCCAGCAGCAGCGGCAGCGGGGGCTGACGCAGACGATAATAATCCGCCAGCCACTGCGCGCGAAAAATCCCCAGGCTACGAGCGCTATTGCGTAACATAATGGCTTCAGCCTGCTCCTGAGAGAGCCCATCTCGCGCATCGTCCCAGTTCGGCATCACCCGATGGGTCAGGTCGTAAACGCGCTGAAAATTACGCCGCTCGATAACCATCACTTCACCGGCGGTAAATAAACCTTCAAGATGGCGCTTATGCGGTTTCCACTCCCACCAGCCGCTGGCGCCTTTGCGCGGATGCTCGAAGTCGGCCGAGCGCACCGGGCCATTTTCAGCAATATGGGCCAGCAGCTCCTGAATGCCTGCGGCGTGCTCGGTCATCCACGCTTTGTGATATTTCCAGCCCATGTTATCCGGCGCCAACATGCGGTGACGCACCAGCGAAAAGTCGCTGCGCGGTAAAAAACAGGCTTCGTGCGCCCAGTACTCCATCAGCTCGCCGGCGCGGAGCGCCTCGTTCAGCCAGCCCTGAGGATAGCGGCCAAGGCGGCTAAAAAGCACCAGGTAAGGACTGCGGGCAACCACGTTGATGGTATCGATTTGCAGCAGGGACATCTGCCTGATGGTCTGTAGAATGTCCTCGGGCCTGGCGCGACGACGGGGCTTTTTCAGCAGCCCCTGCGCGGCGAGGTGGAGATGGCGGGCATCTTTAAGCGAGAGGGACAATACCGGCATGCAGCTACTCCGTTAAGGGTTCAGGCGCAAGCGGTGATGGACAAAATCAGCGTTGCGCCAGCGTAATTAAGTCAGTGAGCAACCGCTGCGCGCGTTCATCAGTCATTATCGCGTCGACCGGGAGATACCACCAGTTTGCCTGCGCAAACTCGCGGCACTTCACCGCGTCTTTTTCGGTCATCAGCAGAGTTTGCCGCGCTGTCGCCAGGGCAGCGACAGCGCTCTGCGTCAATGCCTGATGATCGGCCAGGGCAACGGTTTTGACCGGCTGTACGCCGCAGCTTTCAAGAGTGGCGAAGAAACGCGGAGGGTGGCCGATTCCGGCCATCGCCACCACGTTGTCAAACGCCGCGACATCCCGGCGTTCACCGGTCCGCAGATTCACCGCCAGTCCGGGGCGAAGCTGCATCGGAATTTCTCCCGGGCGGGCGAGGCCCCCGTTAACAATAACCGCATCCACGCTGCGTAAACGCGAAGCGCGCTCACGCATAGGCCCGGCGGGCAGCCACCAGCCGTTGCCAAAACGGCGCACGCCGTCAATCACCACAATTTCTTTGTCGCGCGCCAGCTTATAGTGCTGCAGGCCATCATCAGTGACGATAAGCTGAAGATCCTTGGCGGCAAGCAGGGCCTGTACCGCATCGCTGCGTACCGGCGAGACGGCAACCGGCGCGCCGGTACGCTGGTAAATCAGTACCGGCTCATCCCCCGCTTCCCCGGTGCGGGTATCCGGATTAAGCAGCAGCGGATAGCTCGCTGCTTTACCGCCGTAGCCGCGTGAAACGACACCAACGCGAATACCGCGCTGCTGGAGCTGTTCCACCAGCCAGACGACAACCGGCGTTTTACCATTGCCGCCTGCGGTCAGGTTACCCACCACCACGACCGGCACCGGCGCTCGCCAGGCTTTTCGCCAGCCCAGTTTATAGCTAAGCCGTATCAACCCGCTCACCAGGCCATAGAGCCAGGAGAGCGGAAGCAGCAGCCGCCATAAGGGCGACTCACCGGACCAGATACGAGCAATCATGCGCCGAACTGCATCTTATGCAGCTGAGCGTAGACGCCCTTGTGCTCAAGCAGATCGGTATGGCTGCCGCGCTCAACGATCTGACCATCTTCCACCACCACGATCTCATCAGCCTGCTCAATCGTCGACAGACGGTGGGCAATAACCAGCGAGGTGCGGTTTTTCTGCAGTTCGTCCAGCGCGGCCTGAATCGCGCGTTCGGATTCGGTATCCAGCGCCGATGTGGCTTCGTCGAGGATCAGGATCGGGCTGTTACGCAGCAGGGCGCGAGCGATTGCGATACGCTGACGCTGGCCGCCGGAAAGCATCACGCCGTTTTCACCGATAATCGTATCCAGGCCATTGTCCATTTTGTTGATAAAATCCATGGCATAAGCCATACGCGCCGCTTCCTCAATCTGCTCGCGGCTGTACTCTTCGGTACGCGCATAGGCGATGTTATTCGCTACGGTATCGTTAAAGAGATGGACGTTTTGCGACACCAGCGCAACCTGATCGCGCAGGGAGCTCAGGGTGTATTCACGCAGGTCGTGGCCGTCCAGCAAGATCTGTCCATCATCAACATCGTAGAAACGCGTAATAAGGCTGGCGATGGTCGACTTACCCGAGCCCGAGCGCCCGACCAGCGCCACGGTTTTCCCTTCCGGAATATTCAGGTCGATATTGCGCAGGGCGGCGACTTCGCGTCCTGGGTATCTGAAGGTGACGTTTTTAAATTCGAGGTTGCCCTTCGCGCGTTCGATAACCCGCGTGCCTTCATCCTTCTCCTGCTCGGAATCAAGAATGGCGAAAAGGGTCTGACAGGCGGCCATCCCGCGCTGGAACTGCGCGTTGACGTTAGTCAGCGATTTCAGCGGGCGCATCAGCGCGATCATCGAGGAGAAAACAACGGTGATGGTCCCGGCCGTCAGCGTCTCCATCACGCTCGGGAAGCTGGCAGCATAGAGCACGAAAGCCAGAGCCAGAGAGGCGATCAGCTGGATAATCGGATCAGAAATTGACGACGCGGAGACCATTTTCATCCCCTGCAGACGCATCTTATTGCTGACTTTATCAAAACGTTTGGTTTCGACGGCCTGGCCGCCAAACATCAGCACTTCTTTGTGCCCTTTCAGCATCTGCTCTGCGCTGGTCGTCACCTGTCCCATGGTGTTCTGCATATTCTTGCTGATATTACGGAAACGCTTCGAGACCACGCGAATAGCAATAGACACGATCGGCGCCAGCACGATCAGAATCACTGACAGTTGCCAGCTGTAGTAGAACATCATAACGAACAGGCCAATAATCGATGCGCCTTCACGCACAACGGTAATCAGCGCGCTGGAGGAAGAGGACGCGACCTGCTCAGAATCATAGGTAATACGCGATAACAGCGTCCCGGTGGACTGTTTGTCAAAGAAGGCAACCGGCATCCCCATCATATGGCTGAATAAACGACGGCGCATCGTCATCACGACTTTGCCGGACACCCAGGAGATACAGTAGCTTGAAACGTAGCTGGTAATGCCGCGCAGAATCATTAACCCGATCACCACCAGCGGCATCCATATCAGCACGGAGCGATCCGTTTTACCAAAACCATCATCCAATAACGGTTTAAGAAGCGATAGCATGAAGGTATCACTAGCCGCGTTAAGCACTAACGCTACCGCTGCAACGATTAGCCCGGGTTTAAACGGCGCTATAATCGGCCAGAGTCGGCGGAAGGTCTGCCACGTGGAGAGATCTTTATCGTTCTGCATTCAATAAACCAGCTTGTGTTGAAATAGCCGCATATTCTACCCGTTCTACGCCTTCCCGCCAAACCACTGATGATACCAACGAGGTAAAACTTGATCCCGTAAGCCATGGATTTGCCAGCCGTCCGGGGAAAAAACGACCGTAATTTGCCCCTGATGCGGCGTATCGAACCATTGATAACGCTGATTCCGGTAGCGCTGAATCACTTTCGCTGATGGCATACGCCAGGCGTTATAGCGAGAAGCGGAAGCAAGCGCCGCCTTGCCGCCAACGCTCCGCAGTAGGGCTATCCCTGACGAGGTATTACTGCCGTGGTGCGGAACCTGGATAAGTGTAGACGCAAGATGCTGCCAGTAGTGGCTAATCATCGCCAGCTCCGCCGGCGTTTCAATATCCCCGGTCAGCAGAATACTGTACTGCCCATCGTCAATTCGCACCACGCAAGAGCGATTATTTCCCGCTTTTGTCGCTCCAGGCAGCGGCCAAAGCGCGCGAAAGGTTAAGCCTCGCCACTGCCAGGTTTCTCCGCGCCGGCACGCTAAATGACCAGCCCAGCCCAGCGGGCTGCGCACCGCTGTCTGCGGCCATGCTTTTAACACTGAGTTGAGCCCACCGCGGTGATCGAGATGCTCGTGGCTGAGAACGATCCCCTCCAGCTGCAAATGGTGCCAGCGTAGCCACGGGATAATAATCTGCTGGCCGCTGTCGCCATCAGGCCAGGCAAGCCCGGTGTCATAGAGAAACGCCGCGCCCTGACGTTCAATGACCACCGCCAGCCCCTGCCCTACGTCCAGCATAGTGGCTCGCCATTCGTCAACTGAGGCGCTTCGCCAGAACGGCCTGCTCAGCAGCACGAGGCAGGTCAAGCAAAATGCGGGCGCCGTCCGCCAGGCGTGAAAGCGCCAGACGATCAGCGCCAGCCACGGCACTATGCTTATCCCAAGCCAGCGAGCGTCAAGCCCCAGCCAGCCGGACGGCAGCTGGCGTAATAACCAGAATAAGATAGCCAGGATCCTGTCCGCTGATTGCCAGACCGCCATCTCAATGATAGACGGCGCGCAGAGGTGTAAAAACATGGCTGCCAGGATCAACGGGACGACGACAAAGGTCACCAGAGGCACGGCGATAAAGTTGGCGACCACGGACGTTAAGCTTATACCGTGAAACAGAGCGATCTGTAGAGGAGCGAGCAGGAACATCAATCCGATCTGCAGGTGGCATAACGCAAGGCTTTGACGCAGTAGCCAGTTCTTTTTGCCGGCCGGCATCGGCGCCAGTTGATACCAGAAAATAAGCGCCGCTACGGCGAACGCTGATAGCCACAGGCTTTCGGATAACATTGCCAGCGGATCGGCAAACAGTATTGCGCCAATGCAGCAGACCCATAGCTGCCATGGCGACCAGCGTTTTCCGGATAGCCTCAGCGCGCCCCCCGCAGCCAGCGCGACGCAGGTGCGCAGCGCCGGCGGCTGCATGCCGGTTAGCCCAGCGTAAAATATCGCGCTCGCCAGGCCCATAAGCAGCGGCGCCCGCCAGCCAAGCCAGCGGCACGGGAGAAAGAATTGCGCGCCCCTGAGCAGCAACCAGCCCAGAGAAGCCCCCAGCGCGATATGTAAGCCAGAAATCGCCATCAGGTGCGATATGCCGGTTTCCTGCATCAGGGATTTTATCTCGCGAGGTATCGCCAGACGCTCCCCCATGCCTAACCCTAGCATCACCGATTGCCACGGCAACGCGGCCAGCGTGTGATTCAGCGAAGCCAGATAACGCGCTCGCAAACTGCAGTTTCGCTCCCGGATTTCAGCCGTGATAAAGCGCCCGGTTAACGGACGATGCTGCGCTAATGCATAGCGTTGGCTATCGAAACCGCCATCGTTGAGCTGACCGTGGACTGGACGCGCCCGCAGCGTCATGGCCCAAACCTGGCCTGCGCAGGGCGTTTCTGGCAGATAGTTGCCGTAGAGGCTAATCCCCGGAGCAGGAAACAGCCGACGCCCATCCAGACGAATAATTTTGCCCTGATGCGTTGTCTGCCCGTCCGTTGCGGTCAGCTCAACTTCAACCCGCTGATTCTTGTCCGTTAACCTCTCTGTCGGCCATAGCGTCTGGCGAGCGCTGAGCACTCCCCAGACAAAAAACAGCGTTATCAATGCCGCGTATTGCGCAGGTCTGCGCCGACATTGCGCAATGAGTAGCGCCAGGACCATTAACCCCCAGGTAACCCACCGCCCGGGCAGAACGGGCAACCAGAGTAGCGGCAGGATACCGATAATCACGCAGCCCGCAAGTTGTGGTAAACGCATGAGCACCTCCCTGTCAGAGGGAGTGTTACGCTAAACAGGCAGGCTGTCTCTGAGGACGGAGAGAAACTGCATCGCGCTATCCAGAGAATTTACTTTTCTGGTGCAACAGAACCTGCGTTTTGCGAGGTAGCTTCAAAGAGAGATTAAAAGTCATAAAAAAAGCACCCGAGGGTGCTTTTTTAACGTTTAAGTATGTTGTCGCCGATCGGCGAAACTTACTCTTCGTAAATATTGGCGCGGTCGCGTAATTCTTTGCCCGGCTTAAAGTGCGGAACGTATTTACCTTCCAGTTCAACTTTATCGCCAGTTTTTGGGTTACGCCCGGTGCGGGGTGCTCGATAATGCAGAGAGAAGCTGCCGAAACCGCGGATTTCAATGCGCTCGCCTTGAGCAAGCGTTGAGGCCATATGCTCCAGCATTTCTTTAACAGCATCTTCCACTGCTTTCGCAGGAATGTGAGATTGCTGGCTGGCAAGTCTT
Source organism: Klebsiella grimontii (assembly GCF_900200035.1). GTDB lineage: Bacteria > Pseudomonadota > Gammaproteobacteria > Enterobacterales > Enterobacteriaceae > Klebsiella > Klebsiella grimontii. The sequence goes on along the minus strand of NZ_FZTC01000015.1, from coordinate 947,387 downwards.
TCTATCAATTCTGACTTGGTCATTATTCCTCCGGTTTCCTTCAAGGCAAAATTAGCTAACAGCTTAAACAAGGGCGGCCGTAGCCGCCCTTTGTGCTTGATTACAGGACGAATCCCGCAATCTGTCAAGTAAACTCGTCGTAATTCAGGTTGTTGTAACCCGAAAGACTAAGATTACTCGCCTTTAGCTGCTTTGAAAGCTTCAGCCATTGCGTTGTTAGAGAAGTTTGCATCTTCCTGTTTGTTAACAGTTGCGATTGCATCTTTCTCGTCAGCTTCGTCTTTCGCACGAACAGACAGGCTGATTGCACGGTTTTTACGATCAACGCCGGTGAATTTAGCTTCAACGTCGTCGCCAACGCTCAGAACCAGAGTTGCATCTTCAACGCGGTCACGGGAAGCTTCAGAAGCGCGCAGGTAACCTTCAACGCCGTCAGCCAGCTCTACGGTTGCGCCTTTAGCGTCAACTGCAGTCACTTTACCGTTTACGATTGCGCCTTTCTTGTTCAGTGCAACCCAGTTGTTGAACGGATCTTCTGCGAGCTGTTTAACGCCCAGAGAGATACGCTCACGCTCTGCGTCAACCTGCAGAACAACTGCTGCGATTTCGTCGCCTTTTTTGTATTCACGAACTGCTTCTTCGCCTGCAACGTTCCAAGAGATGTCAGACAGGTGAACCAGGCCGTCGATGCCGCCGTCCAGGCCGATGAAGATACCGAAGTCAGTGATAGACTTGATTTTACCTTCAACACGGTCACCCTTGTTGTGGGTTTCCGCGAACTGCTGCCATGGGTTGTTTTTGCACTGCTTCAGGCCCAGGGAGATACGACGACGTTCTTCGTCGATATCCAGAACCATAACTTCCACTACATCGCCAACGTTAACAACTTTGGACGGGTGGATGTTTTTGTTGGTCCAGTCCATTTCGGAAACGTGAACCAGGCCTTCAACGCCTTCTTCGATTTCAACGAAGCAGCCGTAGTCGGTCAGGTTGGTCACGCGACCGGTCAGTTTGGTACCTTCCGGATAACGTTTAGCGATAGCTACCCACGGATCTTCGCCCAGCTGTTTCAGGCCCAGAGATACACGAGTACGTTCGCGGTCGAACTTCAGCACTTTAACAGTGATTTCGTCGCCAACGTTTACGATTTCGCTCGGATGCTTAACGCGTTTCCATGCCATATCGGTAATGTGCAGCAGGCCGTCAACGCCGCCCAGATCAACGAATGCACCGTAGTCAGTGAGGTTCTTAACGATACCTTTAACTTCCATGCCTTCCTGCAGGTTTTCCAGCAGCTGATCGCGCTCTGCGCTGTTTTCGGATTCGATAACGGCACGACGAGAAACAACAACGTTGTTACGTTTCTGGTCCAGCTTGATGACTTTGAATTCAAGCTCTTTGCCTTCCAGGTGCAGCGTGTCGCGCACCGGACGAACGTCTACCAGGGAGCCCGGCAGGAACGCACGAATACCATTCAGCTCAACAGTGAAGCCACCTTTAACTTTGCCGTTGATAATACCGACTACAGTTTCAGCGTCTTCGTAAGCTTTTTCCAGCGTGATCCAAGCTTCGTGACGTTTAGCTTTCTCACGGGACAGCAGGGTTTCACCGAAGCCGTCTTCTACTGCATCCAGAGCAACGTCAACTTCGTCACCAACCTGGATTTCCAGCTCGCCCTGGGCGTTTTTGAACTGCTCTGCCGGAATGGCAGACTCAGATTTCAGACCGGCGTCAACCAGTACTACGTCTTTGTCGATAGCAACAACAACACCACGAACGATGGAACCCGGACGGGTTTCGATTGTTTTTAAGGATTCTTCAAATAGTTGAGCAAAAGATTCAGTCATGTTTAATCTTCAGGTTTCATATTTAACGTCCACCTGGCTCCATGCCGGATGGGGTTGTTTAACATACCCGCTAACACTCCATTGCTGCGGGGGTACTGCTAAAATTCGGAGGCTCTTGTGCTTTTTCGATAAGACAATTAAGCGGAAGCCAGTTTTTCGCGCGCATATTGTAGCGCTTTTTCAATCACTTGCTCAATGTTTAGTTCTGTTGAATCAAGAACTAAAGCATCGGCAGCCGGGATCAGCGGCGCGACTGTACGATTGCGATCGCGATCGTCGCGCTCTTTTATCTCGGATAAAAGGCGATCAAAGTTAACACTAAAGCCCTTTTCCTGCAACTGGAGCATGCGGCGATGAGCACGTTCTTCCGCGGAAGCGTCAAGGAAAATTTTCACCGGCGCATCAGGGAATACGACGGTGCCCATATCGCGTCCGTCGGCGATCAGGCCCGGCAATTCGCGAAAGGCTCGCTGGCGGCGGAGCAATGCTTCACGCACGCGAGGAAAAGCAGCCACTTTAGATGCCGTGTTGGCAACATCCTGAGTGCGAATTTCAGCGCTAACATCCTCCCCCTCCAGAACCACTTCCAGGCTACCGTCAGTAGAGACAAAACGCACATCCAGGTGCGCAGCCAGCGGCACCAGCGCCTCTTCGGATTCCACATCCACATGATGATGTAGGGCCGCGAGAGCAAGCACGCGATAAATCGCCCCAGAATCGAGCAGATGCCAGCCCAGCGTTTCTGCCATTGCCTTGCATAAGGTGCCTTTGCCCGCACCGCCAGGCCCATCAATGGTGATTACCGGAACTGTTGCCGTCATCTTTTTCTCCTTCAGCAGGGCGCATCAATATATAAACGCCGCGCATTATACGCATCTCTACGACAGAAAGTGAGCATTGCTTGTAAATTACGGATAACAGGAAATCTCCTGCGGAAGAATTGTGCAATTATAGCGGGCTGTCAGAGCAACAGCCCGGAAGATGATGTCGTTTTACTGTTTATCTGCGGCGATACGGTCGCGAATATGCTGCGCGCGTTCTGTTGAAGGTGGGTGTGAATCGAACAGAGATTTGCTACGCCCGGCGTCAAGACTGGCCAGTTTTTCGAAGCTTCCCACCAAGCCTTGGGTGCTGATTTTGCGCTTCTTCAGCAAATCGTAAGAGAAATCATCGGCGTCCGACTCCTGCGAACGAGAGAAGGCTGAGTTGATCATCCCCTCGCCAATGTCGCCCAACTGGGATTTTGACAGACTTGCAGCCGCTCCGCCGGTTGCCGAAATGGCATCACGCGCGGCGACGGTTGCATACGCGGTTTGCATCGCTTTACGCGAGTGGCCCAGCGCGACGTGACCCAGTTCATGGCCCAGTACAGCTTCAACTTCATTATCGGTCATCATGTCCATCAGGCCGCTATAGACGCGCACGCAGCCGTTGGCCATTGCCCAGGCATTGACATCTGACGTCATATAAACCTTATAGTTCACCGGGGTACCATTGATGTTATTTCCAAGCGCTTTGGCAATTTTATTCAGACGTTTGGTGTACTTACTTGAAGCGCCGGCCTGTTTATTTTCGCTATCCATTTGCTTACAAGCATCGTCGGAAAGCGCTTTGACTTCAGCGTCAGAAAGCGTTGCCGCTTTGTAGGCCGTCATCCCTGAACTTACGAGGGCGTTGGTGTCCATCCCCTGCATATTTTTACAACCTGCCAACAACGTGGCGGAAACCGCTAAAGCCAGCATTACTTTTGTATTTCTCATATCAATCATCCATTGATTTTCATATTAAATGCTTATAAATCCTGCATTTACAAGCAGCCAAGGCTAGCATTTAGTTTCCCGCCCGACAAGCAGACATAAAAAAACGCCGACACGATGGTCGGCGTTTTTACCTTAAACTCACGTCATTCAGGCCGGCGTACTGATTCGTGCCAGCTGCTCGAAGTAGTCCGGGAACGTTTTCGCCGTACATTTCGGGTCAAGGATGGTGACCGGCGTATCGGAAAGTGCCACCAGCGAGAAGCACATTGCCATACGGTGGTCGTTCCAGGTGCCGATCTCAGCAAACTGAAGCTTCGCAGGTGGAGTAATGCGGATGTAATCCTCCCCCTCTTCAACCTCTGCTCCCACTTTACGTAGCTCCGTGGCCATAGCAAACAGACGGTCGGTCTCTTTGACCCGCCAGTTATAGATGTTGCGCAGAGTCGTGGTGCCTTTCGCAAACAGGGCTGCCGTGGCGATCGTCATCGCCGCGTCCGGAATATGATTCATATCCATATCGATGGCGTTCAGTTCACCATGGGTGCAGGCAATAAAGTCATCGCCCCAGGTAACGGTTGCGCCCATTTTTTCCAGCACATCGGCAAAACGGATATCACCCTGTACGCTGTTGCGGCCAATACCGGTGACCTTCACCGTACCGCCTTTGATCGCGCCAGCGGCGAGGAAGTAGGATGCCGAGGAGGCATCGCCTTCCACCAGATAGTCGCCCGGCGCGAGGTAGTGTTGATTGCCGCGCACGATAAAGCGCTGATAAGACTGGTTTTCAACCTCAACGCCAAAGGTTTTCATCAGGTGCAGCGTGATATCGATATAAGGTTTGGAAACCAGATCGCCTTTAATCACGATCGCGGTATCCTGCGGCGCCAGCGGAGCCGCCATCAGCAGCGCGGTCAGAAACTGGCTGGAAACGCTGCCGTCCACTTCAACCTGGCCGCCGCTGAAACCGCCGCGCAGGCGCAGCGGCGGGTAGTTTTCCTGCTCCAGGTAATCAATCTGCGCTCCGCCCTGACGCAGCGCGTCAACCAGGTGGCCAATCGGCCGCTCTTTCATTCGCGGTTCGCCGGTCAGCACAATATCGTTACGGCCTAAACATAACGCAGCCGCCAGCGGACGCATCGCCGTTCCAGCATTACCGAGGTACAGTTCTAGTGCTTCAGCCGCCTGCAGAGGGCCGCCGTTGCCGGTGACTTCACAGCGAGTACGATCGGAAGACAGGGTATAATGAACTCCCAGCGCGCTCAGGGCATTCAGCATGTGGCGTACATCGTCGCTATCCAGCAGGTTGGTCAGCACCGTAGTGCCCCGGGCCAAAGCCGCCAGCAGCAAGGCACGGTTAGAAACACTCTTGGACCCGGGCAGGTTAATCGTGCCATCTACGCGTGCGATGGGTTGTAACGTCAGGGATTCCATTAAACTCAACTCTCAAACAAACAGAATAAAAACCCCGCAGAGCGGCTGCGGGGATGAAAAACACGACAGCGATTAACCGTGACGGCGTTCGAAGTCCTGCATAAAGTCGGTCAGCGCCTTCACGCCCGCCAGCGGCATGGCGTTATAGATGGAAGCACGCATGCCGCCCACGACACGGTGGCCCTTCAGCGCATGCAGACCGGCGGCAAAGGACTCTTCGAGGAACAGTTTATCAAGCGCGCTGTCCGCCAGCTGGAACGGCACGTTCATGCGCGAGCGGTTCGCCGCAGCGACATCGTTGCGATAGAAAGCGCTGTTATCGATGGTGCTATAGAGCAGGTCGGCTTTCTGCTGGTTGATTTTATCCATAGCGGCAACCCCGCCCTGCTCTTTCAGCCATTTAAACACCAGACCTGACAGGTACCAGGCAAATGTCGGCGGCGTGTTAAACATGGAGTCATTGGCGGACAGAATGGAGTAATCCAGAATCGATGGGCAGGCTACGCTGGCTTTACCCAGCAGATCTTCGCGCACAATAATCAGCGTCAGACCAGCAGGGCCGATGTTTTTCTGCGCGCCGGCGTAGATCACGCCATAGCGGCTAACGTCAATTTCACGGGATAAAATCGTCGATGACAAATCCGCCGTGACGACCACATCGTCGCCAAAGTTTGGCGCTTCTTCAATGGCAATACCGTCAATGGTTTCGTTCGGACAGTAGTGCAGGTAGGCAGCGCCCGGAGTCAGCTGCCATTCGCTCATCGGCTTAACCGCGCGCAGGCCGTCAACGGTAATTTTGGCGTCGATCACGTTCGGCGTGCAGTATTTATGCGCTTCTTTTACCGCGCTGGCCGCCCAGTAGCCGGCATCGACGTAGTCGGCAACGGTTTTATCGCCAAGCAGGTTCAGCGGGATACCGGCAAACTGTCCGCGACCGCCGCCGTGGCAGAATAAAACTTTATAATTGGAAGGAATATTGAGCAGGGAGCGAAAATCCTGTTCCGCCTCTTCAGCCACCTTAATGAACTCTTTGCCACGGTGGCTGATTTCCATCACCGACGTTCCCAAACCGTTCCAGTCGCACAGTTCCTTTTGCGCCAGTTTGAGTACTTCCGCCGGCAGCATTGCCGGGCCTGAACTGAAGTTATAGACCTGAGCCATTTCCCCTCACCACTTGCTATGTTATTTACCCGCGAACCGTCGCGGGCATAAGTTATTCCTGTGGCTATCGGTTTTATCATTCAGTGACACGCACCGCAATGGCTAAAACTGAGCGTCGGGGAAATGCGGCCTCGCTCACACAAAAGAATCTGCCAGCTTGACGTCATAAAACCGACATAATTGCTGTCAAGTGACTCTTTTTGCCCGGCTGACCTTCGACCATTCTGCATTTGCGCAGCGAGGGCATAATTGCTTATCCCCGGCGCGTAGCGTAAGGATTGCGCTACAGCGAACGCAGGCATAATGGTCGTCCCGGGGAATAGTGGTAAAACGATCGGTAAAGCGGGAAGGAAGAATGGAGAGTCCGGCTTTAACATCTTCATCCTCGTAGAAATAGAGGCTGATCTGGCCGTTAGTTTCCAGAATAGCCAGCCGCACCTGTCCCAGTTGTTCAACCCCGCTGATTCTCAGCTCCATAAAAAATTCAAATTCGGTCATGTTTTCCGCCTGCAGTTTCTCCCATGCCAGCTCGCCGTTTTCCACAACAATAATCGGCTTGCCTTCCAGCAGATCCTCAAGTTTTTCGCTATGCCCCATCAGCCACATAATCAATCGATACAGCAGCGCCAGCGTAATAAAAACCGCCAGTACCGGCAGCATAGGGACGTCATCGTAAAATGCGACGTCGCCCGCGGCCGAACCGAGAGTCAAAATGATGAGCACTTCGAACAGAGACATCTGACGAACGCCCCGCCGCCCGGTTATCTTGAGAAAAATAAATACCAGTACGAAGGTGTAGAGGCTCCGTAATGCCACCTCGGCCAGAAATTCCACGGGCACTTTATCCAGTGCCATACGATGCCAGTCAAATGTCTTCATGTTTTACGCCTGAACAGTTATTGAGTGACATAAGCATAGCCAGACGATGGAGATAGCACCCGTCATCTAAAACCCGTATCATTGCGCGCTTTACGTACGATAAAAGTGACCGCCATGACTCAAACATTTATACCCGGCAAAGATGCCGCCCTGGAAGATTCCATCGCTCGCTTCCAGCAGAAGTTGCTCGACCTCGGATTTGATATTGAAGAGGCCTCATGGCTCAACCCGGTACCGCACGTCTGGTCAGTGCATATCCGCGATAAAGAGTGCGCCCTGTGCTTCACCAACGGCAAAGGCGCCACCAAGAAAGCCGCGCTGGCCTCCGCGCTCGGAGAGTACTTTGAGCGCCTCTCGACTAACTATTTCTTTGCCGATTTCTGGCTGGGCGAGACCATCGCGAATGGCCCTTTCGTCCATTACCCTAATGAAAAATGGTTCCCGTTAACCGACGATGACGACGTGCCGGAAGGCCTGCTGGATGCCCGCCTGCGCGCGTTCTACGATCCTGACGAGCAGTTAACCGCCAGCATGCTGGTGGATCTGCAGTCTGGTAATGACGAGCGCGGCGTCTGCGGCCTGCCGTTCACCCGTCAGTCTGATGGTGAAACGATCTATATTCCGATGAATATCGTCGGCAACCTGTACGTTTCTAACGGGATGTCCGCGGGCAATACCCGCAACGAAGCCCGCGTTCAGGGGCTTTCGGAAGTGTTTGAACGCCATATTAAGAACCGCATTATCGCCGAGAGCATCAGCCTGCCGGAGATCCCTGCGGAGGTGATGGCGCGGTATCCGGGCGTAGTAGAATCGATCAATAAGCTGGAGGCCGAAGGCTTCCCGATTTTCGCATATGATGGTTCGCTCGGCGGCAAATATCCGGTTATCTGCGTCGTACTGTTTAACCCGGCTAACGGCACCTGTTTCGCCTCTTTCGGCGCACATCCCGATTTCGGCGTGGCGCTGGAACGTACCGTTACCGAACTGCTACAGGGCCGCAGCCTGAAAGATCTCGACGTTTTCACGCCGCCAACCTTCGATGATGAAGAAGTCGCCGAACATGCGAACCTTGAAACGCACTTTATCGACTCCAGCGGCCTGATCTCCTGGGATATGTTTAAGCAGGATGCCGACTATCCGTTCGTGGACTGGAGCTTCTCCGGGACCACGGATGAAGAGTTCGCCACTCTGATGGCTATCTTTAAACAAGAAGATAAAGAAGTTTACATCGCCGATTACGAACACCTGAGCGTCTACGCCTGCCGAATCATTGTCCCGGGCATGTCTGATATCTATCCGGCGGAAGACCTTTGGCTGGCGAATAACAGCATGGGCGCGCCTCTGCGGGAAACGATTCTTTCCCTGCCGGAAAGCGAGTGGGAAAAAGAAGATTATCTGGCGCTTATCGAACAAATGGACGATGAAGGCCTCGATGATTTCACCCGCGTGCGCGAACTGCTGGGTCTGGCGACCGGCAAAGACAACGGCTGGTATACCCTGCGCATTGGCGAGCTGAAAGCAATGCTGGCGCTGGCGGGCGGCGATCTCGAGCAGGCGTTGATCTGGACCGAGTGGACGATGGAGTTCAACGCCTCCATCTTTAGCGCCGAGCGCGCCAATTACTACCGCTGCCTGCAAACCCTGCTGCTACTGAGCCAGGAAGAAGAGCGTCAGCCGCTGCAGTATCTGAACGCTTTTGTGCGCATGTACGGCGCCGATGCCGTAGAAGCTGCCAGCGCCGCGCTCAGCGGAGAAGCACCGTTTTATGGGCTGCAGGCCGTTGACAGCGATTTGATGGCTTTCCCGGCTCATCAGTCGTTATTGAAGGCCTATGAAAAGCTACAGCGCGCGAAAGCCGCATTTTGGGCGAAATAAAGCGTTTCTTCCGTTAAAATGACGATAACAGGGGGTCGACTGCGACCCCTTTTTCCTGTTTTGCACTATTTCCGCCGATGTTGTAGCTATAAAGTTAATTAGTGGTGAGAAATAATAAAATACTGCCGCAAATATTGTTAATTTTAATAAAAATACCCCATTTTAATTAACCGAAAAACGGGGGCAAAATGAAAATAATCAACATTATTTGTAAATTTTAAAATTTATTTTTTTATTAAAAAACAAAAAGTTAACTCAATAAATAAGCAAATCCACACACTAAAGAGGCCTATAGTTCCGGTAGGATATGATCTACATCAAATTCCCTTCTATAATGCTTTGTTAGTATCTCACCGCCAACTTACATAAAGAGAGAGTTAGTGTGAAAGCTGACAACCCTTTTGATCTTTTACTCCCTGCTGCCATGGCGAAAGTCGCCGAAGAAGCGGGCGTCTATAAAGCGACAAAACATCCGATAAAGACGTTTTATCTGGCTATCACCGCAGGTGTCTTCATCTCTATCGCTTTTGTTTTCTATATTACCGCGACAACCGGCACGGCCGGGATGCCATTCGGGGTTGCCAAACTGATTGGGGGCATCTGCTTCTCACTGGGTTTGATTCTCTGCGTTATTTGCGGTGCCGACCTGTTTACCTCAACCGTTCTTATCGTTGTCGCGAAAGCCAGCGGAAGAATCACATGGGGTCAACTGGCGAAAAACTGGCTCAACGTCTATGTTGGTAACCTGATTGGTTGCTTACTGTTTGTATTGCTGATGTGGCTTTCAGGCGAATATATGACTGCCAACGGTCAATGGGGACTTAACGTTCTGCAAACCGCCGACCACAAAATGCACCATACTTTTGTTGAAGCCGTGTGCCTGGGTATCCTGGCAAACCTGATGGTCTGCCTTGCGGTATGGATGAGTTACTCCGGCCGTAGCCTGATGGATAAAGCCATGATTATGGTTTTACCGGTGGCAATGTTTGTTGCCAGCGGGTTTGAGCATAGTATCGCGAACATGTTTATGATCCCGCTGGGTATCGTTATCCGCGACTTTGCAAGCCCGGAATTCTGGACCGCAGTTGGTTCAACTCCGGAAAGTTTCTCTCACCTGACCGTCATGAACTTCATCACTGATAACCTGATTCCGGTAACTATCGGGAACATCATCGGCGGTGGTCTGCTGGTTGGGTTGACATACTGGGTCATTTACCTGCGTGGCGACGACCATCACTAAGGGTTGTTTCAGGCAGTAAATAAAAAATCCACTTAAGAAGGTAGGTGTTACATGTCCGAGCTTAATGAAAAGTTAGCCACAGCCTGGGAAGGTTTTGCGAAAGGTGACTGGCAGAACGAAGTCAACGTACGCGACTTCATCCAGAAAAACTATACCCCGTACGAAGGTGACGAGTCCTTCCTGGCTGGCGCAACTGACGCGACCACCAAGCTGTGGGACACCGTAATGGAAGGCGTTAAACAGGAAAACCGCACTCACGCGCCTGTTGATTTTGATACTTCCCTTGCGTCCACCATCACTTCTCATGACGCTGGCTACATCGAGAAAGGTCTCGAGAAAATCGTTGGCCTGCAGACTGAAGCGCCGCTGAAACGTGCGATTATCCCGTTCGGTGGTATCAAAATGGTAGAAGGTTCCTGCAAAGCGTACGATCGCGAGCTGGACCCGATGCTGAAGAAAATCTTCACCGAATACCGCAAAACTCATAACCAGGGCGTGTTTGACGTATACACCAAAGACATCCTGAACTGCCGTAAATCTGGCGTTCTGACTGGTCTGCCGGATGCCTATGGCCGTGGTCGTATCATCGGTGACTACCGTCGCGTTGCGCTGTACGGTATCGACTTCCTGATGAAAGACAAATACGCTCAGTTCGTTTCTCTGCAAGAGAAACTGGAAAACGGCGAAGATCTGGAAGCAACCATCCGTCTGCGTGAAGAAATCTCTGAACAGCACCGCGCGCTGGGTCAGATCAAAGAAATGGCGGCTAAATACGGCTGCGATATCTCTGGTCCTGCAACCACCGCTCAGGAAGCTATCCAGTGGACCTACTTCGGTTACCTGGCTGCCGTTAAATCTCAGAACGGCGCAGCAATGTCCTTCGGTCGTACCTCCAGCTTCCTGGACATCTTCATCGAACGTGACCTGAAAGCCGGTAAAATCACCGAGCAAGACGCACAGGAAATGATTGACCACCTGGTCATGAAACTGCGTATGGTTCGTTTCCTGCGTACTCCTGAATATGATGAACTGTTCTCTGGCGACCCGATTTGGGCAACCGAATCTATCGGCGGTATGGGCGTTGACGGCCGTACTCTGGTCACCAAAAACAGCTTCCGTTTCCTGAACACCCTGTACACCATGGGGCCGTCTCCGGAGCCGAACATCACCATTCTGTGGTCTGAAAAACTGCCGCTGAGCTTCAAAAAATACGCTGCGAAAGTGTCCATCGATACCTCTTCTCTGCAGTACGAGAACGATGATCTGATGCGTCCTGACTTCAACAACGATGACTACGCTATCGCTTGCTGCGTAAGCCCGATGGTTGTTGGTAAGCAAATGCAGTTCTTCGGTGCTCGCGCTAACCTGGCGAAAACCATGCTGTACGCAATCAACGGCGGCGTTGATGAAAAACTGAAAATGCAGGTTGGTCCTAAATCTGAACCGATCAAAGGCGACGTCCTGAACTTCGACGAAGTGATGGAGCGCATGGATCACTTCATGGACTGGCTGGCTAAACAGTACGTCACTGCGCTGAACATCATCCACTACATGCACGACAAGTACAGCTACGAAGCTTCACTGATGGCGCTGCACGACCGTGATGTTATCCGCACCATGGCATGCGGTATCGCAGGTCTGTCCGTTGCGGCTGACTCCCTGTCTGCAATCAAATATGCGAAAGTTAAACCGATTCGTGACGAAAACGGTCTGGCTGTCGACTTCGAAATCGAAGGCGAATACCCGCAGTTTGGTAACAACGACTCTCGCGTCGATGATATGGCCGTTGATCTGGTTGAACGTTTCATGAAGAAAATTCAGAAACTGCACACCTACCGCAACGCTATCCCGACTCAGTCCGTGCTGACCATCACCTCTAACGTTGTGTATGGTAAGAAAACCGGTAACACCCCTGACGGTCGTCGCGCTGGCGCTCCGTTCGGACCAGGTGCTAACCCGATGCACGGTCGTGACCAGAAAGGTGCTGTTGCCTCTCTGACCTCCGTTGCGAAACTGCCGTTTGCTTACGCGAAAGATGGTATTTCTTACACCTTCTCTATCGTGCCAAACGCGCTGGGCAAAGACGACGAAGTGCGTAAAACTAACCTTGCCGGCCTGATGGATGGTTACTTCCACCACGAAGCGTCCATCGAAGGCGGTCAGCATCTGAACGTCAACGTCATGAACCGCGAGATGCTGCTCGACGCGATGGAAAACCCGGAAAAATATCCGCAGCTGACCATCCGCGTATCCGGCTACGCAGTACGTTTTAACTCCCTGACTAAAGAACAGCAGCAGGACGTGATTACTCGTACCTTCACTCAGACCATGTAATGGTATTGACTGAAATCGTACAGTAATAAGCGTACAATAAAGGCTCCACGCAAGTGGGGCCTTTTTAGCAATATCATCCTGCCCCAGTCTCTTTTGTCTGCTGTCTATACTTTATGGATAACAGCCAAAACAGACTCGACATAGCCTTTGAGCTGTGCATCTACATAGGCCCCGGATGGGCCAAATTCGGAGATATCACCGCAATGTCAACAATTGGTCGCATTCACTCCTTTGAATCCTGTGGCACCGTCGATGGCCCGGGGATCCGCTTTATCACCTTCTTCCAGGGCTGCCTGATGCGCTGCCTCTATTGCCACAACCGCGACACCTGGGATACCCACGGCGGCAAAGAGATTACCGTTGAAGAGCTGATGAAAGAGGTGGTGACCTATCGCCACTTTATGAACGCTTCCGGCGGCGGCGTGACGGCATCCGGCGGCGAGGCTATCCTGCAGGCCGAATTTGTTCGCGACTGGTTCCGCGCCTGCAAGAAAGAAGGTATTCATACCTGTCTCGATACCAACGGCTTTGTGCGCCGCTACGACCCGGTTATTGATGAACTGCTGGAAGTCACCGATCTGGTGATGCTCGATCTCAAGCAAATGAATGATGAAATTCACCAGAATCTGGTTGGCGTCTCTAACCATCGGACGCTGGAGTTTGCCCGTTACCTGTCAAACAAAAACATCAACGTCTGGATCCGCTACGTTGTGGTCCCGGGCTGGTCCGACGACGACGATTCCGCGCATCGCCTGGGCGAGTTTACCCGTGACATGGGCAACGTCGAGAAGATTGAACTGCTGCCGTACCACGAGCTGGGCAAACACAAATGGGTAGCCATGGGCGAAGAGTACAAGCTGGATGGCGTCCATCCGCCGAAGAAAGAGACCATGGAACGCGTGAAGGGTATTCTCGAGCAGTACGGTCATAAGGTGATGTACTAAGGTTATCTCCCGGTAGACCTTGCGCTACCGGGTTTCTCCTCCAGCGATAAGCATCAGGACATAAAATATTCCGACAGCTTATTCGCCACGCTCTCAATTGAGAAAATCCGCTTCTGATGCGCTTTACGATATTCCGCATAGCGTTCATCCTGCTCTTCAAGCGCGCTCAGTATCCGGTCAGCCACCATCATTGCCCCGGCAATTTCCGCAAACCCCGATTCGCCTTCCCCTTGTAGGGCCACCGCCGCCTGAAGATTCCAGTCAGACAAACGGGCCAGCGGCGCAAACGTCCCGCGGGTCAGCGACAATATTTTAACACCCTGCTGCTTTGCCAGCGACAGGGCCTGCATCATATCCGCCGATGCCTGTTCGCTATGCACCACAATAATGCCGGTTTTCTGGTTATCAGAAAGCAACGGCATCGCCGCCGGGTAGGAGCGATCGACAAAGCTTGCCGCCTTACCCATATTGATGAGGTTCATCTGCAGGAATAACGCCACCGGCACCGCCGTGCCCACGGCATAGATAGCGATGCTGTTCAGGGCGTTAAGCCAGTCAGCCGCGGCTTTCAGCTCCTGGCTATCGACAATGGCATTACTGTCGCGAATGCTCGCCAGCACCGGCGCAATCTCTTCGCTCTCGTTGCTACCGCTATCTTCCAAACGCGCGGCGCCCTGCTCCATCGCCAGCGCGGTTCTGAAATCCGAGAAACCTTTAAAACCAAAGGCCCGACAAAAACGGGTGATGCTGCCCTCACTGGTATCAATGGAGTCGGCCAGTTCTGAAATCGTGTGACGCATCACAAAGTCAGGATTCTCCGTAATAAAACGGCCCACTTTCTCCAGTATTGGGCTTAGCCCTGAAGCTCCATTTCTTATGCTAATCAACAAGTTGTTGTCTATATAGCTCATTTTTCGCCCTATTTGCTCAAAATGCAAACACAGTCACATCTTTCGGCCTGCGGTAAAGATAATAATTATTATCTCATATAAACAAATAAAAATAATTATTTTTACACACAGGAGAACATCGAATGAAAGGTCTCATAGTCTGTCGTACCGGTATGGGCAGCTCCTTAATGCTCAAAATCAAAGCCCAAAAAATCATCGACAAACACGGCTGGGATATCGAACTGGAACACGACGTCCTCTCAGGCTTACGCACCTGGCGAGACATTGATTTTGTCATCACTATGCGCGATCTCACCGATGAAGTCGAAGCCGCCGGATTCAGAGCTGTCGGCATTACCGACCTGATGAACAGTGAAGAGATGGAGTCTGCGCTCACTGACATCGTTCAAAGCAACTAACCTCTCCTGGAGGCAATATGGATTTCCTCAGATTTATTGTATTCGACATTCTGGGCGTAACCCCACTTTTAGTTGGCTTTATTGCATTAATCGGCCTGTTAATCCAACGTAAGCCGATTGAAAAAGTGCTTTCCGGCACCTTCAAGACCATCGTCGGTTTTCTGGTTTTCGCCGGCGGCGCCGGTCTGGCGGTCACTTCCCTGGGTAATTTTCAGACCTTATTCAGCGATGGATTTGGCCTTAAGGGCGTAATGCCGCTGGCGGAAGCGCTAACCGGACTGGCGCAAACCAAATTCGCCATGTGCGTATCGCTAATCATGGTGATTGGCTTTGGCTGGAACCTGTTCTTTGCCCGCGTGACGCCGTTTAAATACATCTTTCTGACCGGGCAACATAACCTTTATCTCTCCGCGCTGCTTACCGTGACGCTGAAGGCGCTGGGCTACAGCGACATGACGACCATCATTGTCGGCTCCGTCCTGCTGGGTCTCGCCGCCTGCCTCTATCCGGCTATTGCGCAGCCGTGGATGCGAAAAATTACCGGTAACGATGAGATCGCGATGGGGCACTACGTCACCCTGGCCTACGCCGCATCCGGCTGGATCGGCTCAAAGGTCGGCGATCCTAAACAATCTACCGAAAAGCTGAATCTCCCCGGCTGGCTGGGGATCTTTAAAGACTACATCGTCTCGGTGTCGATCTCGGTGAGCATTTTCTATTACATCGCCGCGCTCGCTGCCGGGAAAGCCGCGCTCACCGCTGCGGCCGGCGGGATGCACTGGCTGGTTTACCCGCTCTTTCAGTCGCTGACCTTTACCGCCTCGCTGTACATCATTATTACCGGCGTACGCCTGCTGCTGTCAGAAATTGTTCCGGCCTTCCTTGGCATCTCGGAAAAGTTTATCCCTAACGCCAAACCCGCGCTTGATTGTCCGGTGGTCTTTCCCTACGCCCCGACCGCCACGGTGCTGGGGTTTATCTCTTCGTTTGTCGGCGGGCTGGTGGTGATGGGCTTTCTGGCGATCCTTGGCCAGACCGTGATTATCCCGGTAGCCATCCCCTACTTCTTCATCGGCGCGACCGCAGCGGTATTTGGTAATGCCTCCGGCGGCTGGAAAGGCGCGATTGCCGGGAGCTTCATCACCGGGATCCTGATCGGCATCGGCCCCGCGCTGATTTACCCGATTATGGAGTCCGTCGGTCTTTCAGGCACCAGCTTCCCGGAAACCGACTTCGTCGCGCTGGGTCTGGTCGTGTACTACATCGGCAAAATGCTGCCCTAAGAAGGAAAGAACATGAACATTGATGAACTGAAATCCCACGCGCTTGCCGCCCGCCGCGAGATCGTCACCCTGATTTACGAGTCCGGAATTGGCCATCCGGGCGGAGCATTATCGATAATCGACATTCTTACCTGGCTCTATTATCAAGAGGTCGATCTGGCCGCCTCTCCCCGCTCGCGCGTGGTGATGAGTAAAGGCCACGCCGTCGCCGCGCAGTACGCCATGCTGTACCAAAAAGGGAAGATCGATCGCAGCGAATTCTCTACGTTCCGACAGATCAACTCGCGTCTGCAGGGTCACCCGAGCATAAAGTCGCTACCCGAGGTTGATGCAACGACCGGCCTGCTGGGCCAGGGGCTGTCGATTGCTTTGGGTATGGCGGCCGCCAAAAAGCGGCGCAACGATCCGCACCGGGTGTTTGCCATCGTTGGCGATGGTGAAATGCATGAAGGCCAAATCTGGGAGACGCTACAGCAGGCCGGGCATATGAAAATGGATAACCTGGTCGCCATCATCGATTACAACGGCTTCTCTTCCCACGATCCGGTCAATGAAGTCGTTAACCTCGAGCCGCTGGCGGACAAAATCCGCAGCTTTGGCTGGCATGTACTGGAACTGCATAACGGCAATGATATGCATCAGGTTGCCGATACCCTGATGCTATCCCGCCACCTGAAAGGTAAACCTGTCGCTATCGTGGCGCACACCACCAAAGGCTCCGGCGTCAGCTATATGGAAAACAACGGCGACTGGCACTCAAAAACCCCGAGTAAAGAACAATTTCAGCAGGCAATGGAGGAGTTACAGTGATGAAAGCGCCCCGTGATGAGATCGGTAATGCCCTGATTGACCTTAAAGAAAAGGGCTATCCCGTCGTTGTTATCGACAGCGATTTAGCCAGCTCCACCCGTACTGACCAGTTTCAGGCCGTCTATCCAGAGGCTTTTTTCGAAATGGGCATTGCGGAAGGTTCCGCCATGAGCTTCGCGGTCGGCCAGGCGCTGGAGGGCTTTATGCCCTTCTACGTCAACTTTGCCATGTTCGTCACCGGCACCGCCTGGACCCAGCTGCGGCAGGCGTGCTATGCCAAAGCCAATATTAAACTCGTCGGTAGCCACCCCGGTATGGATGATGGTCCGGACGGCGCTTCGCATCATGCGCTGGAGGATTTAGCGCTGACCCGCGTCCTCCCGGGATTAACCATTCTGACCCCGGCAGATGCGGAGGAGATCGCCGAGGCCTTTGAGCAAGCGGCCAAAATAAAGGGCCCCGTCTATATTCGCGTGGCGCGCGAGCCGATTCCGGTTCGCGATAAAAGCGTCGTTCCGCGGGTCAGCGATATCGCCGCCATCGCCGATAGCGGCGCCGATTTCGCGATTCTGTTTGAAGGGACGGTGCTGGAGCAGGCTACCGATGGCTATGAAAAGCTGATCGCCAGCGGCAAAAAAGGCAAGCTTATTCACGTTGCAACCCTCAAGCCCTTTAACGAGCAGGCATTTTATCGGCTGGTTGAAGGCTGCCCGCTTATCGCTACGCTTGAAAATCACACGGTAAACGGCGGCCTCGGCGGACTGATCGCGGAAACCCTGGCGCAAAAGGCGCATCCGGCCCGCCTCACTCGGCTGGGAACGCCGGACACATTTACCGAATCGGGTAATAGCAGGCAGCTAAAAGCGAAATACGGCATCTCGGGAGAAGCGCTATTTAACGCTCTACGCTAACCACCAGGCGAGCCGGTCAGCTCGCGCGTAAAGGGAACATATATGGAAGAGACGCTATTTTCCGCCTGTCAGTTCACCAGCGACAGCCTGAACTGGCGCAGCGCCGTTCAGCTCGCCTGCCGCCCGCTTGAGCAGCAGGGAAAAATCACCGGAAGCTATGCCAGGGCTATTATCAGCGCCACGGAGCAGGATGGTCCCTGGTATATACTGAGCCCGGCGTTTGCGCTACCGCACGCGCGACCGGAAGCCGGAGTGCTGAGCAGAAACAGCGCGCTTTCGCTGCTTTGCTGTCGCAAGGCCGTTGATTTTCCGCAGCATCCCGGTATTCGGCTGATAGTCGTACTGGCGGCGGCCGATAGCGAACAGCATATTCAGACAATCCAGCGGTTAGTCAGTTGGCTGGATGAGGAGGACAGACTACGGCGATTCACCGAGGTTCACAATCAGGCCCAGCTTGAAGCGCTTCTCGCTTCGCATTAATCGATAGCCAGGGGCGTCTCTCCTGGCTATTTTCGACCACAATCAGGCGTGAGCAACCGGCGTAGGGTGATGCCCCGCTTTGCGCAGCAGCGTCAGCAGGTAGATGAAGGACACGCTGGCTATCATGATAAACAGCAGATTGTCAGAGAAATTCTGCATCAGCATCGCGGTCAGCGTTGGCCCAAGCAGGCTGCCCACGGTATAGCTCAGTAACAGCGCCTGGTTCATCGCCACCAGCTGATGACGCTCCACTTTTTCACAGGCCCAGGCCATAGCGACCGGATAGAGCGTGAAGCCGGAAGCGCCCAGCACGAACAGCGCAGGCGCCATTGCGGCCTGGCTTAACATCGCCAGACAGCCGAGAATCACCACAAACACCTGGACGCGTAGAACCAGCAGGCGACCGTAGCGATCGGCGAGCCGACCAATCGGCCACTGCCCAACGATGCCTGCGCTCACCATCACCGCCATCCAGAAGCCGATGCCGGAATCGCTGACGCCCTGGTGGTTAAGCCACAGCGGCATCAGGCCATACAGCGAGCCGAGCACGATACCGGAAATAATGCAGCCATTGACCCCGTGACGGGCCTGACGCAGCCTTAACATTGGCCAGATACGCGCCGGTTCGTGCGGCTCATCGCCCCGAGTCGCCACGCGAGCAAACAGCAGCGGCAGAATGGCCGCCAGAGCCAGCGCCGTCACCCACGGCAGGACGCTCATCAAATCCGTCGGCAGTTTGCTGACCATTAACTGGCCCAGCACCGTGCCAACGTAATAAATCATCATATACGCCGCCAGCAGGCGACCGCGGCTCCGCGAAGTGCCGCTACAGACCAGCGCGCTCTCCACCACCACCCAAATCATCGCGCAGCCGACGCCCGCGATAAAGCGCCAGCTGAACCAGCTCCAGAAGCCAAGCGTAATGCCGAGCCCAACGCAGCCCACGGCAAAAATAATGGATGCCAGATAATAGCTACGATTAAAACCCAGACGCTTAATCACCCATCCGGCGAGCAATGTCCCCACCAGATTACCGGTAAAGTAGGACGACCCTACCATGCCGACCTGCCAGGTCGGCATATTTTCATGGGCGAGCCAAAGCGGGACAAGCGTATTTAAAACCGCTATCGCCAGGGTCAACAGAAGCAGGCCACAGAGCAACATTTGCACTGGCCGGGTGTAGATGGTCATGGATATAAACCGTGATGGAGTTCAGATTTCGTGCGCATCATGCCACTGCTGCAAACATTGTCAATCCACCTGAAATCAGGCGTGACGCGGTTTGCGGGCGTACGATAGAAGTTTTTTATCCAGCGGATCGGCAACAGAATAGTTGTTTATATTATTCCATTGTTTTTATTAATTTATTAGGAAAATGAGGTGGGAGTATCGGTAGAAATATTTCATGAATCGACCGCACTTTTTATCGCGCCAGAAAGTAATATCCTGGCGCGATAAAGGGCGGTTAGCTGGCGATTGCCATCCCTACGGTCATATGCAGGCCGTAGAAGACGCCGCGGCCGATCATCTCGCCGACCAGCATTAGCACAAAAGCCAGCCCCAGCATCGGCAATGCGGGCTGATAGCCTTTGAGCTGCGGAGCGATCCAGCAGACCAGGGCCAACGCCAGCGCAACCAGACGCCAGGCCATTAGCGAGCCGTAGTCCGGCACCAGCGCGGAAGCTTGCTGGATGGAGCTATGGATTGTCGCCAGCTCGCTTCCCTGCATTAGCCCCACGATCGCGCTAATCACCAGCGCCAGCAGGGTCACCGCCGGCAGCAGGCGCATCGCCCAGCCGGTAACGTCCGCAACGCGCAGCAGCAGATATCCTAGCAGCGGACCGCCGATAAACATCGTCAGGAAGAAACTCAGCGGCGTCCAGACCGTATACCAGGTGGGTACCGTATCAATAGTGTTATAGACGCGGACCATCATCCAGACAAAGATAACCCCCAGCACCATGGTAATAATCAGCCAGAGATGACGCAGTCCCGCCGGTAGCTTATTGACCACCGCCAGCAGCCAGCCAATACCGCCGACAGCAAAGAAAAGCGCCCCGCTGGCGATTTCATTGCTGAGCGACGAGGCCCCTACGCGATTGAGCGAGTTAAACGCGCGCATGGGCGACCCAAGATGCAGGGTTGAGGCAATAAAGCCCACGCCCATCAGCACCCACAGGCCAAACATGCTCCACACCACGCGCTGCTGCTGTTCACGCGATAAGTCGCCTTTCATGAGCGCCAGAGCCAGTACAATAAAGCCGCCCACCACGCACTGACCAAAGACCGTGAAAATAATCAGCGGCCATTCATGCCATCCACTCCCCATCTCACACCTCCTTCGGGTTAGCCAGATAGCCGGTGGTATCTCCACACGGTCGGCTGTTGGCGTTAGGTTTAATCACAATACTTGGTTTAGTGAAGTGGGCCGAAGGCAGCGGCGCAACGGCAGCCAGCTGGCCGTGTTTTTTACGCAGCTCTTCAATCGGGCCAAAATCAAGCGCGCGGAGCGGACAGAACTCCACGCAAATCGGCTTTTTGCCCTCGGCGACGCGTTCGTGGCAGCCGTCGCATTTGGTCATATGCCCTTTTGCCGCATTGTACTGCGGCGCGCCGTACGGGCAGGCCATATGGCAATAGCGACAGCCGATACAGACATCCTCATCGACAACGACAAAGCCATCTTCACGTTTATGCATCGCCCCGCTCGGGCAAACTTTGGTGCAGGCCGGATCTTCACAATGGTTGCAGGCGATAGAGAGGTAATAGGCAAACACGTTCTGCTGCCAGACACCGTTATCTTCCTGCCAGTCGCCGCCCGCGTATTCGTAGATACGACGGAAACTCACCTCCGGCGTGAGGTTTTTGTAGTCTTTGCATGCCAGTTCGCAGGTTTTGCAACCGGTGCAACGGGCGGAATCAATAAAAAATCCATATTGAGTTGTCATCGGTCACTCCTTACAGCTTTTCAACCTGGACGAGGTTGGTATGCGATGGATTGCCTTTCGCCAGCGGCGATGGGCGTTGGGTGGTCAGCACGTTAATGCTGCCAGCCTGATCCACGCGACCGGCGTCCGGGTTATACCAGGCCCCCTCACCCAGCGCGACCACGCCCGGTATCATTCGCGGGGTCACTTTGGCTTCGATATGCACTTCACCGCGATCGTTAAAAATGCGGATCCGATCGCCATTGGCGATACCGCGCTTCTGCGCATCAAGTGGGTTGATCCACATCTCCTGACGGCACGCGGCTTTCAGTACGTCAACGTTGCCGTAGGTGGAGTGAGTGCGGGCTTTGTAGTGAAAGCCGGTCAGCTGCAGCGGATATTTTTTAGCCAGCGGATCGTCATAATTTTCAAACCCAGGGCTGTAGATCGGCAGCGGGTCGATAACATCCTCTTCTTTCAGCTCCCATGTCGCCGCGATTTCCGCCAGTTGCGCAGAGTAAATTTCAATTTTCCCTGACGGGGTCGTTAACGGATTGGCGGCAGGATCTTCACGGAAAGCCTTATAGGCAACGTGGTGGCCTTGCGGATCGCGCTGTTTGAAGATCCCCTGCTTGCGGAATTCATCAAACGGCGGCAGCGCCGGGATCGCTTTACGGGATTGCTCATAGAGGTGGCGCAGCCACTCTTCCTGAGTGCGGCCTTCGGTGAAGCGTTGCTCAACGCCCATGCGCTTCGCCAGCTCGGTAGTCATCTCATAGATGGTTTTGCACTCAAAACGCGGTTTGATGGCCTGGTCGGCAAAAATCACGTAAGACATGTTGCCGCAGGAAGCATCGAGGGCAAAATCCATCTGCTCCGAGGCGGTACAATCCGGCAGCAGAATATCGGCATATTTCGCAGACGAGGTCATATGGCAATCAATGACCACAATCATCTCGCACTTTTTGTCATCCTGGAGGATGTCATGGGTACGGTTGATTTCTGAATGCTGGTTGATCAAGCAGTTACCGGCATAGTTCCAGACCATTTTGATGGGGACGTCGAGCTTATCTTTACCACGCACGCCGTCGCGTAGTGCGGTCATTTCCGCTCCGCGCTCAATCGCATCGGTCCACATAAACATGGAAATACTTGTTTCAACCGGGTTATCCAGCGTCGGCATGCGCTCAAACGGCAGCGAGTAAGAGCCTTCACGCGCGCCGGTATTCCCGCCGTTGATTCCAACGTTGCCGGTTAAGATCGCCAGCATGGAAATCGCGCGGGAAACCAGCTCGCCGTTAGCATGGCGCTGCGGGCCCCATCCCTGAGAAATATAGGCAGGTTTTGCGCCGGCGATTTCACGCGCCAGCTGCACGATACGCGACTGAGGAATGCCGGTAATCGTCGACGCCCACTCTGGGGTCTTCGCGATACCGTCTTTGCCCTGACCGAGAATATAGGCCTTATAGTGACCATTGGCCGGCGCGCCTTCCGGCAGCGTTTTCTCGTCATAGCCTACGCAATACTTGTCGAGGAAAGGCTGGTCTACGAGATTCTCGTTAATCATCACCCACGCCAGCGCCGAGACCAGCGCGGCATCGGTTCCGGGGCGGATAGGGATCCACTCATCTTCGCGTCCGGCACCGGTGTCGGTATAGCGTGGATCGATAATAATCAGTCTGGCGTTGGATTTCTCCCGCGCTTGTTCCAGGTAGTAGGTCACCCCGCCGCCGCTCATCCGGGTTTCCCCCGGGTTATTGCCAAACAGCACCACCAGCTTGCTGTTTTCGATATCCGACGGGCTATTGCCATCGGCCCAGCCGCCGTAGGTGTAGTTCAGTCCCGCGGCGATTTGAGCGGTGGAGTAGTCACCGTAATGGTTGAGGTAACCGCCGCAGCAGTTCATCAGACGGGCAATCAGGGTTTTCCCCGGCGGCCATGAGCGAGTCAGGGTTCCGCCGAGGGTTCCCGTTCCGTAGTTCAGATAGATGGACTCATTACCGTACTCTTTTATCAGGCGCTGCATATTGCTGGCGATAGTATCGAACGCTTCTTCCCAGCTGATGCGTTCGAATTTGCCCTCTCCGCGTTTGCCCACCCGCTTCATCGGATATTTCAGGCGATCCGGGTTGTAGACGCGCCGACGCATCGAGCGACCGCGCAGACAGGCGCGAACCTGGTGCAGGCCATCGTAGTTATCGTCACCGGTATTGTCTGTTTCAACATATTTAATCTCACCATCAACCACATGCATCCGCAGCGGGCAGCGGCTTCCGCAGTTCACCGTACAGGCGCTCCAGGTGAGCGTTTCGCTGACAGGGTTGAGGTTGTCTGCGGCATGGGCAATGCGCGTGAAGGGTAAGGTAAAAGCGCTGCTGGCCATCGCCAGCCCGCCAATCGCCGTGGTTTTCATTAAACCACGCCGGCTCACCTCGGCAGCCAGTAAAGCATCGGGGGTTTTGATTTTCATAGATACTCGCTTCGGTTGCTCACAATGAACTTAAAGCCGTTGTATAGTTATTGATACAACGAAATTAGTCTTTATTAGTTTTTTATGCTGGATAATCCAAAGGGAGTATCTTCGTAATCGCGAAGTCGATTATTGCCCGGTATCAAGAAGGGGGTAAAAAAAAAGCGCCCGCAGGCGCTTTTGAGAAGAGTGTTGAAAAATCAGCCGATAAACTCAAGGCCGCGCATATACGGGCGCAGGACTTCTGGGATCGCAATGCGACCATCCGCCTGCTGATAGTTTTCCATCACCGCGACGAGCGTACGTCCAACCGCCAGGCCAGAACCGTTCAGCGTGTGTACGAGGCGAGTTTTCTTGTCAGACTTGCTGCGGCAGCGCGCCTGCATACGACGCGCCTGGAAATCCCAGACGTTAGAGCAGGAAGAGATCTCACGATAGGTATTCTGCGCCGGTACCCACACTTCCAGATCGTAGGTTTTGCATGCGCTAAAGCCCATATCGCCCGTGCACAGAGCCACTTTACGATACGGCAGACCCAGCAGCTGCAGCACTTTCTCGGCGTGGCCGGTCATCTCTTCCAGCGCCGCCATGGAATCTTCCGGACGTACAATCTGCACCATTTCGACTTTGTCGAACTGGTGCATACGGATCAAGCCGCGGGTATCGCGGCCATAGGATCCGGCTTCAGAACGGAAGCACGGCGTATGCGCGGTCATTTTGATCGGCAGATCGTCTTCGTCGATGATCTCATCGCGCACCAGGTTGGTCAGCGGGACTTCCGCCGTCGGGATCAGCGCGTAGTTGCTGCTGTCAGCTTCTTCTTCCAGCGGACGGGTATGGAACAGGTCGCCGGCGAATTTTGGCAACTGACCGGTACCGTACAGCGTGTCCTGGTTAACCAGATACGGGACGTAGTTTTCGCTGTAGCCGTGCTGTTCAGTATGCAGATCCAGCATAAACTGCGCCAGCGCGCGGTGCAGACGCGCCAGTTGGCCCTTCATGACCACAAAGCGAGAACCGGTCAGCTTCACGGCGGCGGCAAAATCCAGCCCCCCGTGCATTTCGCCCAGCGTCACGTGATCGCGAACGTCAAAATCAAACTCGCGCGGCGTACCCCAGCGGCTGACTTCAACGTTGTCATTTTCGTCGCGGCCGGCCGGAACGTCATCGTGCGGAATATTAGGGATGGTCAGCGCGATATCGCGGATTTCCGCCAGCAGCGCGTCCAGTTCGGTCTTAGCGGCATCAAGCTGCTCGCCGAGTTTGTTCACTTCCAGGCGTAATGGCTCAATATCTTCCCCGCGCGCTTTCGCCTGGCCAATGGATTTCGATCGGGAGTTGCGCTCCGCCTGCAGGTTTTCAGTTTGAACCTGCAGAACTTTACGACGCTCTTCCAGAGCGCGAAGTTTATCTACATCCAGCTTAAAGCCCCGGCGTGCCAGTTTTTCTGCGACTGCGTCTGGCTCGGTACGCAGCAGATTGGGATCGAGCATGCTTATCCTGTGCTTATCGAATTAATAAAGAAAAATGGCCGCAGAGCGCGACCACGGAAATAGTGTGACAACCTTACCGCAACGCCTCAATTATCGGTAGCGTTTTATCGGGCTATTTTGATCCTGTTCGGTTAACCAGGCGAGCTTTTCGCCTATTTTGCCCTCCAGCCCCCGGTTTGTCGGCTTATAATAGCGCGTTTGCGCCATTTCCTGCGGGAAGTACTGCTCTCCAGCGGCATAGGCATTTGGTTCATCATGAGCATAGCGATACTCCTGCCCGTAGCCCATCTCCTTCATTAGCTTCGTTGGGGCATTGCGTAAATGTACTGGTACGTCGTAATCGGGGCGTTCGCGGGCATCGGCCATCGCCGCTTTAAACGCGGTATAGACCGCGTTGCTTTTCGGCGCGCAGGCAAGATAAACAATGGCCTGGGCAATCGCCCGCTCGCCTTCCGCCGGTCCGACACGAGTAAAGCAATCCCAGGCGGAGATCGCAACCTGCATCGCGCGCGGATCGGCATTACCGACATCTTCCGACGCGATTGCCAGACAACGGCGCGCGACGTAGAGCGGATCGCCGCCGGCGGTAATAATCCGCGCGTACCAGTAGAGGGCGGCATCCGGTGCGCTACCGCGAACCGATTTATGCAGCGCGGAGATTAAATCGTAAAAACGATCGCCTTTGTTGTCGAAACGCGCGCTGCGCTCGCCGGCGATTTCGGTCAGCAGCTCAACTTTCAGCACGCGATTGCCGGAGGCGTCGGACTCGGCCATATCGGCCATCATTTCCAGGGTATTCAGCGCCCGCCGCGCGTCACCGTTGACCAGGTCGGCGATGGCCTTGCGCGTCTCGTCCGGCAGAACGATATTTTGCCCGCCGTAGCCGCGCGTTTTATCGCTCATCGCCTGGCTGAGCACCTGTTCGATGTCGTCGCTGGTCAGCGATTTCAGCAGATAGACGCGCGCGCGGGATAACAGTGCGGAATTGAGTTCAAAGGAGGGGTTTTCCGTCGTCGCGCCGATAAAGGTGATGGTTCCGTCTTCGATATGCGGCAGAAAGGCATCCTGCTGGCTTTTATTGAAACGGTGAACTTCATCGACAAACAGAATTGTGCGGCGACCCGCGTTGCGGTTTTGTCGCGCGCGTTCAATGGCCTCGCGGATCTCTTTCACCCCGGAGGTCACCGCTGAAATACGTTCAACGTCGGCGCTGGCATAGCGCGCAATCACCTCGGCCAACGTGGTTTTCCCCGTCCCCGGCGGCCCCCAAAGGATCATGGAGTGCAGATGACCGGCTTCAATCGCCCGTGGTAAGGGTTTACCCGGCGCCAGCAGATGCTGCTGGCCAATGTACTGCGCTAAATTTTCTGGCCGCATGCGTGCGGCCAGGGGTTGAAACGCGTTGTCGGAAAAATCGAGCGACAGATTGCTCACGTTCGCCTCTACTTACGTTGATCGTCCACCGTAACCCCTTGCGGCGGCGTAAAGGTGAACTTAGATGCGTCGACGGCGCCATTTTGTTGCGACTTCAGCTGATAGCTGCTGCGTTGATCGTCCTGTTCCACGGCGCTGAACTGATGAATCGTGCCGTCACGACCCACGTTAATGGTGAACTGCTTCAGATTACCGCTACCGTTTTTCGGGGTCAGAACAAAATCATCGCCGTTCTGCTTAATGTTGTAGTTCTGCCAGTCGCTGGCCTGGTTGCGGGCAATCAGCATAAACGGCGTGTTGCTGGTCGCATCTTTCAGCCAGGTGGCGGTAGCCTGCTCAACAAACGGGTTATAGAACCACAGCGTTTTGCCGTCGGAAACCAGCACGCTTTCATCCGGCTGGGTCATATGCCAGTTGAACAGATTTGGTCGTTTGACCCACAGGTCGCCCTGCCCGTCCTGCACGGCGTTGCCGCTGCCGTCCGTCACTTTCTGCGTAAAGCTGGAGTGGAAGCTGCTCACTTTATCAAGGCGGCTTTTTAAATCGCTGGCGGCGTCCGCCCATACCTGACTGACGACAAAACTGGACAGTAATGCACAGGTGATTGCGAGTTTTTTCATTGTTATTCCTTAATGTGCGTCACTCCCGACGCGGGAGCCTGATCTGCTGCTAATGTAGAACGGCCAACGGCGGTTAAACAGCAGAACAGGCTGATTTTCACTTATTTACCCAACTTTGCGGTTACTCAAAAGGCGGCGGAGCCAGCACCTCACGGTTACCGTTATGACCCTGCTCGCTCACGATACCCTGAGCTTCCATTTGCTCAATGATACGCGCGGCGCGGTTATAGCCAATACGGAACTGACGCTGCACCCCGGATATGGAAGCCTTGCGTTTCTCCGTCACAAAGTTGACGGCCTGATCGAACAGCGGATCGAGCTCTTCACCGCCCTCGTAGCCACCGCCGCCGCCTTCGCTTTCGCTATCGGAGGTGATGCCATCGACATACTGCGGACGCCCGCGCGCCTTCCAGTCCTGAACGACGGCGTGAACTTCCTCGTCGCGTACAAAAGCGCCGTGCACGCGCACCGGGATCGTGGAGTTAGGCGCGGAGTAGAGCATATCGCCCATTCCCAACAGAGACTCCGCACCGCCCTGGTCAAGGATGGTCCGCGAGTCAATTTTACTCGATACGGTAAAGGCGATACGCGTCGGGATGTTGGCTTTAATCAGGCCGGTGATAACGTCAACCGACGGTCGCTGGGTCGCCAGCACCAGGTGGATCCCCGCGGCGCGCGCTTTCTGCGCCAGACGCGCGATCAGCTCTTCCACTTTCTTGCCGACGGTCATCATCAGATCGGCAAATTCGTCGACCAGCACCACGATATAAGGCTCTTTTTTCAGTACCGGATGCGTCGCATCCATACTGTCGCCAGGCTTCCAGTAAGGATCCGGAATGGGTCGTCCCATACGCGCGGCTTCGGCAATCTTCTCGTTATAGCCTGCGAGATTACGTACGCCCAGCGCGGACATGAGTTTATACCGGCGCTCCATCTCGTTAACGCTCCAGCGCAAAGCGTTGGCCGCGTCTTTCATATCCGTCACGACTTCCGTCAACAGATGCGGTATTCCCTCATAGACCGACAGTTCGAGCATTTTCGGGTCAATCATGATGAATTTCACATCTTCCGGCTGCGCTTTGTAGAGCATGCTGAGGATCATGGCGTTGACCCCAACGGACTTACCGGAGCCGGTGGTACCCGCCACCAGCAGGTGCGGCATCTTCGCCAGATCGGCGGTCACAGGTTCGCCCGCGATGTCTTTACCGAGGACCACCGTGAGCGGTGAAGGATTGTCGCGGAATTTCGCATTATCCAGCACTTCGCGCAGGTAAACGGTCTGGCGCTTTTTGTTAGGCAACTCCAGGCCAACGTAAGGTTTACCCGGAATAACTTCCACCACACGAACCGCCGCCGTGGACAGTGAACGCGCCAGATCTCGCGACAGGTTGGAAATCCGCGCCGCTTTCACCCCTGGAGCCAGGTTTAGCTCAAAGCGGGTGATGACCGGGCCTGGTGAGTAGTTCACCACGTCGGCTTTAATGCGGAAATCGGCCAGACGAGCTTCAACCAAACGCGCCATCTGCTCGAGGGCAAAGGTATCGATCGGCTCAACCTCAGCCGGCGGCGGCGTGAGCAGATCAAGCGAAGGCAGCAGCGTCGTGGGTTTCTGCAACGGGCGACTGTCGCCATTGCGCATCAACAGCGGGTGAATCAGGCTTTCCTGCGGCTGCGGGATCGGTTGCTGCTGCTGCGAAGCCTGCTGCTGCGGATAACCGCCAGGAGCCTGCTGTGGCATCTGCGGATGTTGAACCGGCTGCTGCTGTACTGGCTGATAAGCCTGAGGCTGCGCACTTTGCGGCTGCTGATGCATCTGCTGGTGCGGCATCGGCTGCTGTACGGGCTGCGAATGCTGGGTCGGCTGCGGGGCGGGCTGCTGCACTTCCGGCATCGGCGTGAAGACAGGCTCGCTCGGCGTATCATCAACTAACGTTTTCATTGGCGAGAATTCATAATCAGCCGCAGAGAACGGATGCGATCCCGGCGGCTGCTCGCTGGCGTAACGCTGCTGCTGGGAAGCGGCAAACTGACGGGCAAGTTCGGCTTCAGCGGCGGAATCCTCGTCTACATTATCCTCTTCCGCAGCGTAGCTATCGCCATAGCGCTGATTTTGCGCAGCCGCGAACTGACGCGCCAGCTCGCCCTGCTCAAACTCTGCAACTTCCTCGTCCGTCAGCGCATCATCATCATAGTGCTGATGTTCTGCCTGACGCGCGCGTTCTTCAGCCAACCGCTGCGAAGGCAGCTTAATGCCATAGGATGCCAGCTCACGTCGCGTTGGAACACGAACGCGATTTGGACGAGGCAATTTCGGGCCTATGCCCTCTTTTACCTGCGCACGCGGGCCGCCAGACGCCGGGCTAAACAGCGGCGCGGCGCTGGATGCGACGGAGGCCGCCGCGGCGCTTGCCCCGGTGGCCTGATGGACGCCGGCCGCCAGCGCGCTCACCGCGGCAACATCAGCCGCCGGAGCAGGCGGAGGTGAGATCGGTTTTGTCGCAACTGGACTGACCGGTTCTGGGATTGGCTGATACCACGCGGCAAGCTGCTCGCGTTCACGCGCGCGTTTCTCTTCCACTTCTTCGAAGTAGTACATCGGCGGACGCTGTGGTTTCACCTCCTCTGCTGGCTCAGGCTCTACGGCAGAAGCAGGAACGTAAGGTTCAGGCTGCTGGATAGGGGCCTGCTGCGGCGGGTAAGCTGGTTCAGGCTGATAAGCGGGCTGCTGAACTGGAGCCTGCGCAGGCTGATAGGCCTGCTGCGGCGGGTAAGCCGGTTCAGGCTGATAAGCAGGCGGCTGAACAGGGGCCTGCGCCGGCTGATAGGCCTGCTGCGGCGGGTAGGCCGGTTCAGGCTGATAAGCAGGCGGCTGAACAGGGGCCTGCGCCGGCTGATAGACGTGCTGCGGCGGGTAGGCCGGTTCAGGCTGATAAGCAGGCGGCTGAACAGGAGCCTGCTCCGGCTGATAGGCATGCTGCGGCGGGTAAGCCGCTTCAGGCTGATAAGCAGGCGGCTGAACAGGGGCCTGCGCCGGTTGATAGGCCTGCTGCGGCGGGTAAGCTGGTTCAGGCTGATAAGCAGGCTGCTGAACAGGAGCCTGCTCCGGCTGAGACGCGTACTGCGGCGGGTAAGCCGGTTCAGGCTGATAAACTGGCTGAGCGTCATACCCAGGCAGCGGTTCAGACCATGCCTGCGGCGCCGCGGTATCCTGCGCGGCCAAAGCCACCGGATCGGCAATACTATGCCCGTTCAACAGAGGATCGTAGGGGTCAAAATCGCCGGGGCGCGCCGCGCTGGCTCCGGAGAACAGAACATCATCGGCGTTCGCCTGACGCGCTGCGCTAGAACCAGAAAAAAGCACATCGTCTGCGGCAACAGGCGCGCCGCTGGCGCTGTACTGAACCTCGCCCTCGGCGTCGTCCATCCGTTTACCGGAGAACAACGCGGCATCGGTCTTACGCCCCAGCGGATTGGCAAACTTCTCAGCCAGGCGCTGGCGGCGTGCTAAGGCGCTGCGTAGAATCCGCGCCCGACGAGAACCTTGCGGTTTAGTGGATTCATCGTCTTCATATTCTTCTTCATCTTCTTCATATTCCCCTTCATCGACCCAGGTGTCGTCACGACGGGTACGGTTGCTGGCGAAAGTGAGAACTGAAAGGATCGCGCCGCCGAGTTTTTCAGCAATGCTAACCCAGGACCAGCCGGTAAACAGCGTCAGTCCTGCCGCCCAGATGCAGAGCAGCGCGATTGTACCGCCGCTGCTGTGCAGCAGCGGTTGCAGGGTCGTGCTCAGTAGGCTGCCGATCACCCCGCCCGAAGCGAAGTACCAGATATCATCCGCGTTAATCGCCGCCAGACCGCAGGACGTGAGGATCAGCGCCAGCGCGCCAATCAAACGCAGCGAGACGGCGAAATAGTCGATGTACTCGTCGTTTTCCTGATGACGCCAGGCAAACCAGCAGCCGCCGATAATGATGACCGGAATGGTATAGGCCATTACGCCAAAAATAAAAAATAGCGTATCGGCGAGCCAGGCTCCCGGCGTCCCGCCTAAGTTGTGAATAGGCTCATGCCACGCCGTTTGTGACCAGCTAGGATCCGAGGGATTAAAGCTGAGTAAGGCCGCCATCAACCAGATGGCAAAAAGGGAGCAAAGAATGAGTAACGCCTCAAGGAGTCGGCGCCCGCTACTTAGCTTTGTGAATTTGACTTCTTTGTCTTCGGTGTATTCCTGGCTCAAGAAAGGCTCTCCAGGTATCAGGCTGTTTCCTGCCTTCGGCTAAAACGGACAACAGTGCCGGGTCTCCCCGGCACTGTTGCTGTATGGATTAACAGGAGTGTAATCAAACTACATCGATTTTGCACCTGTTCCGTGTTAGCGCGTCTTGATTACCAGACGATTACTTTGCTTGACTTCTTCCATTACCACATAGGTACGGGTGTCATTTACGCCCGGCAGGCGCAGCAAGGTCTCGCCCAGTAATTTACGATACGCTGACATATCCGGCACGCGAGTTTTCAACAGATAGTCGAAATCCCCGGAAACCAGATGACACTCTTGAATTTCTTCAAGTTTTTGCACAGCGGAGTTAAATTGCTCAAACACATCCGGCGCGCCACGATTCAGAGTAATCTCAACAAATACCAGAAGTGATGCATCCAGATAATGCGGGTTGAGCAGCGCTGTATAGCCCTGAATAAAACCCTGTCTTTCCAGTCGACGCACGCGCTCAAGGCAAGGCGTCGGAGAAAGTCCCACCCGTTTAGAAAGCTCGACGTTGGAAATACGCCCGTCTTTTTGCAATTCATTCAAAATATTACGATCAATGCGGTCGAGATCTTTGCCAGGGCGCTTCTTGCTATCTACCATTATTATTGTCTCTCTGTATTCCTTCCCTACTCCTGTTCCGACTCTGAGCCTTCACTGCCAGAGTCCATCCTGTTATCACCCGTACGACGTTGGGTAACCCAGGGGTACGTGAGAAGCCCGTTGCCTGACGGCAGCCACCGACATCACGCATGGCGTCTGTCCACACCATGCGTAGATTTCGCTAACCCGGATAAAAATGGCATTTGCGTGCATGAAAATTCGCCACACGCCAAACACTGCTTTTCTTCTTCCATGAATGTTTTCGCAAAAGCACAGGGGATTGTCAAAGCAAAACATCGATTTTTAGTACAAGATGCCAGATATTCATTATCCTCCCCGGTTGATTCTCATGTTTTCCTCTTATAATTGTCCCGCTAACAGTAGAATTAGTTATATTCTTCGTTCGTTAAATCGCCAATTAATCGGCATCTTCTATTGCACATATCGTTAACAAAACCGCCGCGCTCTTTTTTTACGTCAACAAATTCCCTACAATCCAGCTCATGTATGCCAATAAATTATGAGGATCTCATGGGCACGGCCAAACACAGTAAACTGCTTATTCTTGGTTCTGGACCTGCGGGATACACCGCTGCGGTCTACGCAGCGCGCGCAAATCTGCAGCCGGTACTGATTACCGGAATGGAAAAAGGCGGTCAGCTGACCACCACCACTGAAGTGGAAAACTGGCCAGGCGATCCTAACGATCTGACCGGACCGCTGCTGATGGAGCGCATGCACGAACATGCCACCAAGTTTGAAACCGAAATTATTTTCGATCATATCAACAGCGTCGATCTGCAAAACCGTCCGTTCCGCCTGGTTGGCGACAGCGGTGAGTACACTTGCGATGCCCTGATTATCGCTACCGGCGCATCAGCGCGCTATCTGGGTCTGCCATCGGAAGACGCGTTTAAAGGCCGCGGCGTTTCTGCCTGCGCGACCTGCGACGGTTTCTTCTATCGTAACCAGAAGGTCGCGGTGATCGGCGGCGGCAATACGGCTGTAGAAGAGGCGCTGTACCTGTCTAACATCGCTTCCGAAGTCCATTTGATCCACCGTCGTGATAGCTTCCGCGCGGAAAAGATCCTTATCAAACGCCTGATGGACAAAGTGGAGAGCGGTAACATCGTGCTGCACACCCACCGTACGCTGGAAGAAGTGACCGGCGACCAGATGGGTGTGAGCGGGTTGCGTCTGCGCGATACGCAAAATGCTGACAACGTGGAATCCCTCGAAGTTGCGGGGCTATTCGTGGCAATCGGCCACAGCCCGAACACGGCAATTTTCGCCGGTCAGCTGGAGCTGGAAAACGGCTACATTAAAGTTCAGTCCGGCATCCACGGCAACGCCACCCAGACCAGCGTTCCGGGCGTTTTCGCCGCCGGCGACGTGATGGATCATATCTATCGTCAGGCGATTACTTCTGCCGGTACAGGCTGCATGGCGGCGCTGGACGCAGAGCGTTATCTGGATGGTTTAGCCGACGCTTGCAAATAATCTTTACAAGTCAGTAACAAAGGTAAAGAAGGCGACGAAAAGTCGCCTTTATTTTTGCCCCGTTGTAACATTGCCGTGCCCAAAAAACTCATAACTACACCTGCTAAGCGCGCAATGAATAAAACCCGTCAACAAGAGTTAACCCGTTGGTTAAAAGATCAAAGCATTATCTCCCGTCGCTGGTTGATGATTTCCCGTGTATTGGGCGTCGTTAGCGGCCTGTTGATCGTTGCTCAGGCCTGGTTCCTGGCGAGGATCCTTCACCGCATGATTATGGAAAATATCCCCGCGACGGCGCTGCTGCTGCCCTTTACGTTACTGGTGCTGGTCTTCGTGCTTCGCGCCTGGGTGATCTGGCTGCGTGAAAGAGTGGGTTTTCAGGCAGGTCAACATATCCGCCTGGAGATCCGCCGTCAGGTTCTGGATCGCTTACAGCAGGCGGGGCCGGCCTGGATACAGGGGAAACCCGCCGGTAGCTGGGCCACGCTGATCCTTGAGCAGATCGACGATATGCATGATTACTATGCTCGCTATTTGCCGCAGATGACGCTGGCGGCCTCTATCCCTTTGCTGATTGTCATCACTATTTTCCCGGTCAACTGGGCTGCCGCGCTTATTTTGCTGGGCACCGCCCCGCTTATTCCGCTGTTTATGGCGCTGGTTGGGATGGGCGCGGCCGATGCCAACCGACGCAACTTTCTCGCTCTGGCGCGGTTAAGCGGCCATTTTCTCGATCGTCTGCGCGGTATGGAAACGCTGCGAATTTTTCATCGCGGTGAAGCAGAGACCGACAACATACGCGAAGCCTCGCAGGATTTCCGCCAGCGGACCATGGAAGTGCTGCGCCTGGCGTTTCTCTCCTCCGGGGTCCTGGAATTTTTCACCTCGCTCTCTATTGCGCTGGTCGCCGTTTACTTTGGCTTCTCCTATTTGGGAGAACTCAACTTTGGCCATTACGGCGCCGGGGTGACGTTGATGTCCGGTTTCCTCGCTCTAATTCTGGCCCCCGAGTTTTTCCAACCGCTGCGCGATTTAGGTACCTTTTATCATGCTAAAGCGCAGGCTATTGGCGCCGCTGATAGCCTGAAGACCTTTATGGAAACGCCGCTGGCGCAGGCAGAGCGTGGAGAAAAGGCATTAAGCGATAATGAAATGATAAGTATTGAAGCTCGCGACCTGCTAATTAAGTCTCCCGAAGGAAAAGTGCTGGCCGGGCCGCTGAGTTTTTCCTTACGCGCCGGGGAACGTGTGGTGCTGGTTGGGCAAAGCGGCTCGGGCAAGAGCTCGCTGCTGAATACGTTAACCGGTTTTCTTCCTTATGATGGCTCTCTCAGGGTCAATGGCGTTGAGTTAAAGAGCCTGGACGCCGACCGCTGGCGCCGTCTCCTGAGCTGGGTTGGGCAAAATCCGCAGCTGCCCGCGGCGACGCTGCGCGAAAACGTCCTGCTCTCCTGCCCTGATGCTACTGAAGCCCAGCTGCAGCTTGCGCTGGATAAAGCCTGGGTCAGCGAGTTCCTCTCCCTTCTGCCGCAGGGTATCAATACCCCTGTTGGCGATCAGGCCGGTCATCTGTCGGTCGGGCAGGCCCAGCGCGTCGCCGTCGCCCGGGCGCTGCTGGTGCCCTGTCGTCTGCTGCTATTGGACGAGCCAGCGGCCAGCCTTGACGCGCATAGCGAACAGCGGGTGATGCAGGCGCTGACCAATGCGTCAACGCAGCAAACCACGCTAATGGTTACCCACCAGTTGGAAGGCCTGGCAAACTGGGATGCCGTCTGGGTTATGCAGGATGGTCAAATTGTTGAGCAAGGCAGTTATTCGCAGCTGGCGGCCGCAGGCGGCCCGTTCGCGACCCTACTCGCCCATCGTCAGGAGGAGATTTAAATGCGCGCGTTGTGGCCTTACCTGGCGCTCTACAAACGACACAAATGGCTGTTGCTGCTCGGAATCGTGCTGGCGATCGTGACGCTGCTGGCCAGTATTGGCCTATTAACGCTGTCGGGCTGGTTCCTGTCGGCATCCGCCGTGGTTGGCGTAGCGGGCATCTACAGCTTTAACTATATGCTGCCTGCCGCCGGCGTACGCGGCGCGGCGATTATTCGCACCGCAGGCCGCTACTTTGAGCGTCTGGTTAGCCATGATGCCACCTTCCGCGTCCTGCAGCACCTGCGGGTCTTTACCTTCAGCAAGCTGCTGCCGCTCTCCCCAGCCGGGCTGGCGCGTTTTCGTCAGGGCGAGCTGCTCAACCGGGTGGTTGCCGATGTCGATACCCTGGATCATCTCTATCTGCGCGTTATATCGCCGCTGGTAGGGGCGCTGGTGGTGATCCTGGTCGTCACCGTGGGGCTGAGCGTGCTGGACGTCACGCTGGCCCTGACCCTCGGCGGTATTATGCTGCTCACCCTGCTGGTGATGCCGCCGCTGTTCTATCGCGCCGGCAAACCCGCTGGTGAAAGCATGACCCGGCTTCGCGGGCAGTATCGCCAGCAGTTGACCTCCTGGCTGCAGGGACAGGCGGAGCTGATGCTGTTCAACGCCAGCGATCGCTACCGGCGGCAAATGGAAAAAACGGAAGCGCATTGGCTGGATGCGCAGCGTCGCCAGGCGGAACTGACCGCCCTCTCTCAGGCGCTGATGCTACTGATTGGCGGTATTGCAGTTATTGCTATGCTGTGGCTCGCCTCCGCGGGGGTTGGCGGCGATACTCAGCCAGGGGCGCTGATTGCGCTGTTTGTCTTTTGCGCGCTGGCGGCGTTCGAAGCGCTGGCGCCGGTTACCGGCGCATTTCAGCATCTCGGGCAGGTGATCGCTTCTGCAAAACGCATCACGCAAATAACCGAGCAAGAGCCGGAAGTCTCCTTCACTCAGGGCGAAGAGCGGAAGCTGGAGCGCGTCGCGTTGAACTTAAATCAGGTTAGCTTCAGCTATCCTCAGCAGCCCTCCCCTGCGCTGGAGAAAATTTCATTGCAGGTCAAGGCCGGGGAGCATATCGCCATTCTGGGGCGCACAGGCTGCGGTAAATCAACCCTGTTGCAGCTGCTGACCCGGGCATGGGATCCGGCGGAAGGTGAAATATTACTCAACGGTGAGCCACTGGCGCAGCTTAACGAGGCAACGCTGCGTCAGGCGATGAGCGTCGTGCCGCAGCGCGTGCACCTGTTCAGCGCCACGCTGCGCGATAACCTGCTGCTGGCTTCCCCGAACGCCAGCGACGCCCGGCTTGCCGAAACGCTTGAGCGCGTCGGTTTAGCAAAATTACTGGACGATAGCGGCCTGAATAGCTGGCTGGGCGAAGGCGGCCGTCAGCTCTCCGGCGGCGAACTGCGCAGACTGGCTATCGCCCGCGCCCTGCTCCACGACGCGCCGCTCATGCTGCTTGATGAGCCTACTGAAGGCCTCGATGCGACGACTGAAAGCCAAATCCTTGATTTACTCGCAGAAGTGATGCGTGAAAAAACCGTATTAATGGTGACCCATCGTCTGCGCGGACTGGCGCGTTTTAATCAGATAATAGTCATGGACAACGGGAAGATTATTGAGCAAGGTAGTCACGCAGAACTGCTGGCTGAACAGGGGCGTTACTACCAGTTTAAGCAGCGCCTGTAGGCTACTATTGAATCATTGCCTGATGCGTTGAGGTAAAAATGCGGCTGGTTCAGCTCTCTCATCATTCCATCGCCTTCCCCTCCCCGGAAGGCGCTTTACGTGAACCTAATGGCCTGTTGGCGCTGGGCGGCGATCTTAGCCCGGCGCGGCTACTGATGGCCTATCAGCGCGGTATTTTTCCGTGGTTTTCACCCGGCGATCCTATTTTATGGTGGTCTCCCGATCCGCGAGCGGTACTGTGGCCGGAGAAATTCCATCTCAGCCGCAGCATGAAGCGCTTCCATCAGCGCTCGCCCTATCGTGTGACGCTGAATCACGCCTTCGGTCAGGTTATCGAGGGCTGTGCCGACCATCGCGATGAGGGCACATGGATAACGGCAGGAATCGTTCAGGCCTACCATCAGCTGCACGAGCTGGGACATGCGCATTCTATTGAAGTGTGGCAGGGAGATGCTTTAGTCGGTGGAATGTACGGCGTCGCGCAGGGCGCGCTGTTTTGCGGAGAGTCGATGTTCAGCCGTGCCGAAAACGCCTCTAAAACCGCGCTGCTG
Source organism: Klebsiella grimontii (assembly GCF_900200035.1). Lineage (GTDB taxonomy): Bacteria > Pseudomonadota > Gammaproteobacteria > Enterobacterales > Enterobacteriaceae > Klebsiella > Klebsiella grimontii. The sequence goes on along the minus strand of NZ_FZTC01000015.1, from coordinate 909,655 downwards.
ATCTTTAGCCAGGTATTTTCACAGGATGGCGGAAAATTAATCGATTGTCAGGTGCTGAATAAGCATACGGCGTCGCTGGGCGCAGTGGAAATTGCTCGCCGGGATTATCTCGACTATCTCTCCGTGCTGCGGACTTATCGTCTACCGGAACGATTCTGGGTACCGAGGGTGCTATTTGCAGGAGAAGCGTAAATGTTTTCAGCACATTTTTTGTTGGGATGTTATAATTGCGCGGTAGAGTAGCTTCTGCCCGTTGCCCCGCCGCCGTTTGGGAATAATAAGAGTCAGATAACACCCATTGTTCTGTCACTCCCCCTTTACGTTTGCGCCTGTCACCCGGTTTATCCGCGTGAATTACGGGTAATGCGCCAAAACTACTTCGGCGATTTGACGTAAAACTTTACATACTTGCTGAACTTCGGCATTATCTTGCCGGTTCAAAACTACGGTAGTGATACCCCAGAGGACTAGATGGCCAAAGAAGACAATATTGAAATGCAGGGCACCGTACTTGATACGCTGCCTAACACTATGTTCCGCGTAGAACTGGAAAACGGTCACGTGGTAACTGCGCATATTTCCGGTAAAATGCGTAAAAACTACATCCGCATTCTGACGGGCGACAAAGTGACTGTTGAGCTGACCCCGTACGACCTGAGCAAAGGCCGCATTGTCTTCCGTAGTCGCTGATCGTTTTCGCGCTTAACGCGCCAGATGCTGAAGGCCGGGATAATTCCCGGTCTTTTCATTTCTACATCATAGACAACTTAAAGCGCGCAGATAAAAAAACCGGCCCTAAGGCCGGTTTTGTCATTGAGTACCAGAAACTTAATGCGCCGCTTCCGGTTTGTGCTTCTGCGCACTCTGGAAGTCGTAGGTCAGCGCGTTTTTCTCTTTATCCAGTTCCACAGTCACCTGGCCGCCGTCAACCAGTAAGCCAAACAGCAGCTCGTTGGCCAGCGGTTTTTTCAGGTTGTCCTGAATTACCCGTGCCATCGGACGTGCGCCCATGGCCCGGTCGTAGCCTTTCTCGGCCAGCCAATCGCGGGCTTCCTGGCTCACTTCCAAAGAGACGCCTTTCTGATCCAGCTGAACCTGCAGCTCGACGATAAATTTATCCACCACCTGATGGATAACCGTCGTAGACAGGTGATCGAACCAGATAATGTTGTCGAGACGGTTACGGAATTCCGGCGTAAAGATCTTTTTGATCTCATCCATCGCATCCGGACTGTTGTCCTGATGGATAAGGCCAATGGATTTACGCTCGGTTTCACGCACCCCGGCGTTGGTGGTCATCACCAGCACCACGTTGCGGAAATCCGCTTTGCGGCCATTGTTATCGGTCAGCGTCCCGTTATCCATCACCTGCAACAGCAGGTTAAAGACGTCCGGATGCGCTTTTTCAATTTCATCCAGCAGCAGCACCGCGTGCGGATGCTTGATAACCGCATCGGTCAGCAGCCCGCCCTGATCGAAACCTACGTAGCCCGGAGGCGCGCCGATTAAGCGGCTGACGGTATGACGTTCCATATATTCGGACATATCAAAACGCAGCAGCTCAATACCCAGCGACTTCGCCAGCTGCACGGTGACCTCGGTTTTACCCACCCCGGTAGGTCCGGCGAACAGGAAAGAACCCACAGGTTTGTGCTCATGGCCAAGCCCGGCGCGCGCCATCTTGATCGCTTCGGTTAAGGCCTCAATCGCCTTATCCTGGCCAAAGACCAGCATTTTCAGGCGATCGCCGAGGTTTTTCAGCGTATCGCGATCGCTGCGGGAAACGCTCTTCTCAGGAATGCGCGCAATCCGCGCCACCACGGACTCAATATCCGCCACGTTAACCGTTTTCTTACGTTTGCTCACCGGCATCAAGCGCGCACGCGCTCCGGCTTCGTCAATCACGTCAATCGCCTTATCCGGCAGATGACGATCGTTAATGTATTTCACCGCCAGTTCCACCGCCGCACGTACCGCCTTCGCGGTGTAACGGACATCGTGGTGCGCTTCATACTTCGGCTTCAGGCCGTTAATAATCTGCACCGTCTCTTCCACGGAAGGTTCGGTGATATCAATTTTCTGGAAACGACGCGCCAGGGCACGATCTTTTTCAAAGATGTTGCTGAATTCCTGGTAGGTTGTCGAACCAATTACCCGGATCTTACCGCTGGAAAGCAGCGGTTTAATCAGGTTAGCGGCATCGACCTGCCCGCCGGAAGCCGCGCCCGCACCGATGATGGTGTGGATTTCATCAATGAACAGAATACTGTTGGTGTCCTGCTCCAGCTGCTTGAGCAGCGCTTTGAAGCGTTTTTCAAAATCGCCGCGGTATTTGGTGCCTGCCAGCAGCGAGCCGATATCCAGCGAATAGATAGTGCAATCTGCCATCACTTCCGGCACATCGCCCTGCACGATACGCCAGGCAAGACCTTCAGCAATAGCGGTTTTACCGACGCCGGATTCCCCCACCAGCAGCGGGTTGTTCTTGCGACGGCGGCACAGAACCTGAATAGCGCGTTCCAGCTCTTTCTCGCGGCCGATCAGCGGATCGATACCGCCTACGCGGGCAAGCTGGTTGAGGTTGGTGGTGAAGTTTTCCATACGATCCTCCCCGCCTGCTTGCTCTTCGCTGCTGCCTGGCTGGCTTCCGCTGTTATCGGAAGACTGGCTCGGCTCGTCTTTACGCGTACCATGAGAGATGAAATTCACCACATCAAGTCGGCTGACTTCATGTTTACGCAGCAGATAGGCCGCCTGAGACTCCTGCTCGCTAAAAATCGCGACCAGAACGTTGGCGCCGGTCACTTCGCTGCGGCCGGAAGACTGGACGTGGAAAACGGCACGCTGCAGTACGCGCTGGAAGCTCAGCGTCGGCTGAGTATCGCGCTCTTCTTCCGTTGCAGGCAGTACGGGTGTGGTCTGTTCGATGAAGGCTTCAAGCTCCTGACGCAGCGCGACCAGGTCCACTGAACACGCTTCAAGCGCTTCGCGGGCCGAAGGGTTGCTAAGCAGCGCCAGCAACAAGTGCTCGACGGTCATGAACTCATGACGGTGCTCGCGCGCTCTGGCGAAAGCCATGTTTAAACTGAGTTCCAGTTCTTGATTGAGCATAGGCACCTCCCCCAAGTTTATTGCCTGCATTCAGGCTTTTTCTAGCGTACACAACAACGGATGTTCGTTCTCCCTCGCGTACTGGTTCACCATCGATACTTTGGTTTCCGCGACTTCGGCGGTAAAGACCCCGCAAATCGCTTTACCTTGATAGTGAACCGTCAGCATCAGTTGCGTTGCACGTTCAACATCATAAGAAAAGAATTTTTGTAACACGTCAATAACAAACTCCATTGGAGTGTAGTCATCATTGACTAATATCACTTTATACATAGATGGCGGTTTAAGCGCATCCTTAACTTCGTCCTCTACTAGCTGATCGAAGTCCAACCAGTCTCTCTTACTCATCGTCAGTGTTCATCATCGGTTGCTGTTGCCAACAGGCGGTGGCCTGTCGATGACCAGAGGCTATGCACATCACAAATCTACAATAGATCATAGATAATTATCATCTATTACTTCCATCCGCGATGTCTGTCACATTCCCCGGCAATAGCGTTAACTGCTTCAAATTTTGACGCATTTTTCACCGTCCCCCAGCGTCAATCGCTTGACGCATTTCCTGATTTCTCTAAATTGTAGTGGCGAGAGTTGGCGAGCAAATGAACAACTCGTCACTCCACTACCGGTTCATTCCATCTTACTTATAAGATTTACGAAGGATGTCGAAGTATGGAAATGGGTACTGTTAAGTGGTTCAACAATGCCAAAGGGTTCGGTTTTATCTGCCCTGAGGGCGGCGGCGAAGACATTTTCGCCCATTACTCGACCATCCAGATGGATGGTTACAGAACGCTAAAAGCCGGACAAGCGGTTCGGTTTGATGTTCACCAGGGGCCAAAAGGTAACCACGCCAGCGTGATTGTCCCTGTTGAAGCTGAAGAAACAGAAACAGCCGCATAACTCTTTTGCTTCATTGTGTACATCCCGCCAGCAAAATGCCAGTCCTTCTGACTGGCATTTTTTTATCGCTACTCGCGCGCCAGGGCGTCTACCGGGTCCAGACGCGCCGCGTTGCGCGCCGGTAGCCAGCCAAACAGCACCCCGGTCAGCGTGGAGCATAAAAACGCGGTCAATAGCGCCAGCGGTGAAAAACCGATCTCCCAGCCGGGTAAAAACAGCTGTAGAACAAAGGCGATCAGCAGCGAAAGCGTGACGCCCAGCGCCCCGCCGACCAGGCAAACCAGCACCGCCTCGATCAAAAACTGCTGTAACACATCGCTGGCCCGCGCCCCGACCGCCATACGGATACCGATCTCCCGCGTGCGCTCGGTGACTGAGACCAGCATAATGTTCATTACGCCAATTCCGCCGACCACCAGCGCAATCACCGCCACCAGCGTCAGAAACAGCTGTAATGTATGTGTGGTCCGCTCCGCCGTTTTCAAGACGCTGTCCATATTCCAGGTAAAAACATCTTTCTTGCCGTGACGCAGTTCCAGCAGGCGCAGCAGCTGCTGCTCAGCAATCGAGCTGTCATAACCTTCGTTCACCCGCACGGTAATGGAGTTCAGCCACGACTGTCCCATCACCCGCCCGGCCATCGTGGTATAGGGTAACCAGACGCGCAGAATTTTGCTGCTGCCGAACATCGACTGTTTTTCATCCGCGACGCCGATCACCGTTGCTGGCATATTGCCGACCAGAATGATCTCACCCACCACTTTCGCTTTGTGCGGAAACAGCTGTCGACGCGCGTTGCTGTCGAGCACCACCACCTGCGCGCGGCTATTTAGCTGGAGCTCGTTAAAGGTATTTCCTTCGCTAAAAGTCATGCCGTAGACGTTAAAATACTGCGCCCCCACGCCCTCGGCGCTGGCGGCAACGTCAATATTATCCGCCCGCAGACGCAGGCTTTTTGATACCGCCGGGGTCGCCGAGCTGACCCAGGGCTGTTTCTGAATAGCCAACAGATCATCGTACTTGAGAGACTGCTGATAGCGGGGATCGTCATCGCCGAAATCCTTGCCGGGATAAACATCAATGGTATTGGTACCGATAGCGCGAATATCGGCGAGCACCATCTGCTTCGCGGCATCGCCCACCACTACAATCGACACCACCGAGGCAATGCCGATAATAATCCCGAGCATCGTCAGCAGCGTGCGCATTTTATTCGCCGCCATCGCGCGCCAGGCCATGACCAGCGCTTCGCGAAAGCCGCTGCTGAACTGACGCCACGCCGATGGCTCAGCCGCCCCGCGCTGGTGCAGCACGCCGCCGTGGGCGGAACCCAGCGCGGGCGGATTACGCACGATTTCACCATCGTGTATTTCAATGACCCGTTCCGCCTGGGCCGCCACCTGCGGGTCGTGGGTGACAATAATCACCGTATGCCCCTGCGCTTTTAGCTGGTGAAGGATCCCCATGACCTCTTCGCCGGAGCGGCTGTCCAGCGCGCCGGTTGGCTCATCCGCCAGAATCACTTCCCCGCCGTTCATCAGGGCGCGGGCGATACTCACCCGCTGCTGCTGGCCCCCGGAGAGCTGCGAAGGCTGATATTCAGCCCTGTCGCCCAGCCCCAGCCGAATCAGCAGCTCATGGGCCCGAGCCAGGCGCGCTTTACGCTCCGCGCCGGCATAAACCGCCGGAACTTCGACGTTCTGCGCCGCGGTCAGATGCGATAGCAGATGATAGCGCTGGAAAATAAAACCGAAATGTTCCCGCCGCAGGCGTGCCAGTTCATCGCCGTTAAGACGGGCCACGTCCGTACCCGCGACCCGATAGGTGCCGCTGGTGGGTTTGTCCAGACAGCCCAGAATATTCATCAGCGTGGATTTACCGGAGCCGGACGCCCCGACGATAGCCACCATTTCTCCGGCGGCGATGCTCAACGTAATGCCTTTCAGCACCTCAACGTTGCCCTCGCCAGAAGGATAGCTGCGGCGAATATCACGCAGTTCCAGTAACGCCGTCATTTCGCCGCTCCGGCCGCACCTTCGCCGATAATCACTTCATCCCCCTCTTCCAGCCCTTTCACCACCGCCACATCGGTGTCGTTACGCGCGCCGATAACGATTTCGCGCTCTTTAACTTCACCGGTACGCAGCAGACGCACGTGATAGCGGTTATCGCCGATGGCGTCACCCAGCGCGCTCAGCGGGAGGGTGATGACGTTTTTTACTTCAGAAAGCTGGATATGCACCTGAGCGGTCATCTCCAGACGCAGGATCCCCTGCGGGTTCGGCACTTCAAAACGGGCGTAGTAGAAAATCGCGTCATTGACCTTTTCGGGTGTCGGCAGGATATCCTTCAATGTTCCTTCATAGCGCGTCAGCGGATCGCCCAGCACGGTAAACCAGGCTTTTTGCCCCGGCTTCAGATGAATCACGTCCGCTTCCGAGACCTGCGCCTTCACCAGCATGGTGCTGAGATCGGCCAGGGTTAAAATATTCGGCGCCTGCTGGGCGGCGATCACCGTCTGCCCCTGCAGGGTAGTGATTTGCGTCACTTCCCCGGACATCGGCGCCAGAATTTTGGTGTAGTCGAGGTTGGTTTTGGCCGTATCCAGGGTAGCCTGATTACGTTTGACCTGCGCTTCAATCGTACCGATTTGCGCTTCTTTGACCGCTAAGTCGGTCGCGGCGGTATCGAGGTCCTGGCGAGAGACCAACTGGCGCTGCGCCAGCTGCTGCTGGCGGGCCAACGTCGTCGCGGACAGTTTACGTTCCGCACGCGCCTGGTTGAGCTGCGCCCGCAGCTCCATCAGCGTCGCTTCAACTTCTTTAATCTGGTTTTCCGCCTGCTCGGGATCGATAACCCCCAGCAGCTGATCTTTTTTCACTTTGTCGCCAATCTCAACGCGCAGCGTTTTTAGCTGTCCGCTCACCTGCGCCCCGACGTCAACTTTTTTTAACGCATCCAGCTTACCGGTCGCCAGCACGCTCTGCTGCAGGTCTCCTTTGCGTACCACCAGCGTCTGATACTGCGGCAGCGGCGCATTCAGAATTCGCCATCCCCAGACGGCGAGGGCCAGTACGACAATCGCCAGCAGCCACCATACTTTCCTGCGCTTTCCATTTAATTTCATAAAAATTCCTGATGTTTTAACCCGCAGAACCCGCGACAATTCTATCTAAATGCGGTAATAGAATAACGCGCATTTTTAGCTGCGCTTAATTTTTGTTTAACCGAAGTTGAAGGTCGTGCGGATAAAGGCGTGCCGGGAGAGTTCCCGGCAGAGAGATAAACGGCGGTCGGCGCTAATCCGCCCGCCCGCGCGCCAGCCATAGCACGCGGGAGAACATTTTTTTCAACAGCGCAGGAATGGCGTCAACCCCGCGACGCCCGGCCTCCATCGCCACTTCAATCGCCAGGTCCGGTTTTGACGAACGGTGGATCGCTTTGGTGATCACCCGCCGCATATTCATGGGAATATTTATCGGCAGCTGGGCCACCCGATGATAAACATCGTCGAAGCCCTGGCGATACATAAAATGCTCCATATCCATCGCCGGTAGCGCGGTGAGATGGTCGCGCTCAAGCATTTTGTCGTCATTCAATAGCCCGCGAACGGTGGCGGCATATTTCTTCCCGGCCTCATCGCCGTCCACCAGCACGTGCCATTCAATCCCCATTCGCCGGGCGAATTTGATAAGCGGTTTTAATCCCGACTGGGCAAACTCAATCACCTTCACCCCTTCCGCATCAAAGTGGTGGCCGCACTGGCGCGCCAGCTCGTTGATAACCCAGGTTTCGGTCTCCCCTTCGACCAGTAGCCAGCAGCGGGCAAACAGCGATGAAGCGCGGTTAAAGCGAATATGAAAAGCGATGCGCCGGCTGTCTTCGGCATTCATCCCGCCGGGCCCCAGCCGCCAGGCGGATACCCGTGATGATTCACGCACCAGCCGGCAGACGTGCTCGACGGGCGTTAATGACAGCAGTTCGCCGGAGTTCGTCGTCGTCACCCGCTGTAGCGGCAGTAAATTAAGTAAATGCCAGGCTACGGACAGCATAATCGGATGCAGCCGGGTTTCCGGATCCTCAATCAACAAGAGCGGCCGCGCATCGCGATCGAGTCTCACCGTGCCTTTCGCCTGCAGCAGCGTAGAAAACAGTCCCAATAAAATCACCCGATGGCTGCGCCCGCCGGGCTTGTCGATCATCCTGTTAATGATGTCCAGGTAGCGCCAACTGCGCTGTTCATCATGTGAATGACGGCGCATCAGGCGATGACGCGACTGCGCGCTGCTCTGCTCGGCAAAATAGTGCTCCAGCAATTGCACCATGGCCGACAGTCCCTGGCGGATCTGCCCATCGGTTAAATTTTGCGGATGATGCACCAGTTCACGAGAGAGGAAATCAAGCTGGCGTGCGGTAATCTCGATCTGCGGCGAATGCGGAACGGTGCCGTTGTGGATCCGTCGCATAAAGCGGGCGTCGCGCAGCCGCAGAACCGGCATCAGCCGCACCAGGTGACGGGCGAGTTCATCAATATCGTCAAGCTCCAGCGCTTCCCCTTCACCGTTAATAAAACTACGCAGGGTCATTACGCTGTCGTCATCGGCAAGCTCCCCCTCGAGGCGATAGAAAACGCGCTGATAGCCGTCGTCGCAGGGCACCCAGCAGTTACTGAGAGGGCGATAGCGTCGCACTCGATGGCGGCCGGGTTCATTCTCACGGAAGGTCAAAATGATATGCAGATGATGCTCGCGTCCCTGAATATCGCCGGGCGGAAACCAAAAATCTTCCCGAACAAAATGATAAAGGTCAAACTCCGGGGACAGGAGTAGCGTCAGGGCATCCAGCAGGCTGGATTTACCCCAGGCATTTTCGCCAATCAGCACGTTATTTTGCTCAAGCATCAACGATAAACGGTTAATGCCGCGAAAACCGACTATTTCGACGCGCTCAAGATGCATATGCCCTCCGCTCGGTGGCGACTATCTCCTTCAGTTATCAGCAGTATAGCGAGGTGAGCATCAACATGACACTCCGGGCGTATTATGAATCGCTATAGGGTGAAGAGGCGGAATGTGATGCGCGGTATTTCACTTAATTGAGAAACGCATTCATCATCAAAAGTCGTTTTTTTAATCATTTTTGTTCTACACTTTTAAAAATTCCCATGAAAAAAGGAATCCCAGCACATTGTTCTAAATCAAATTACATCAATTTATTTAACTGGTCCCGGAGTAGCGATCGTCCATAGAATAGCGTCGCTTTATTCTAGTCGTCATTCTTTGTGTCGAAAATAAAGGCCGGCACGAAAACTCGTGCGCGTTTACGTTTTTATTGAGGTGGTTATGTTTAGAAAATTAGCAGCAGAATGCTTTGGTACATTCTGGCTGGTATTCGGTGGTTGCGGCAGCGCCGTTCTGGCTGCAGCGTTCCCGGAACTGGGAATTGGTTTTGCCGGCGTCGCGCTGGCTTTCGGTTTAACCGTATTAACCATGGCCTATGCCGTTGGTCATATTTCCGGCGGGCATTTTAACCCGGCGGTGACTTTAGGTTTATGGGCCGGCGGTCGTTTCCCGGCCAAAGAGGTAATTGGTTATATTATCGCCCAGGTTGTCGGCGGTATTATCGCCGCCGCTATTCTGTATGTTGTCGCCAGCGGTAAAGCGGGCTTCGAGGCCGCCGCTAGCGGGTTCGCTTCGAACGGTTATGGCGAACACTCTCCGGGCGGCTTCTCAATGCTTTCCGCCATTGTGATTGAGATTGTCCTGACCTGCGGCTTCCTGCTGGTTATTCACGGCGCCACGGATAAAAACGCCCCTGCCGGCTTCGCCCCTATCGCCATTGGTCTGGCGCTGACGCTTATTCACCTAATCAGCATTCCGGTCACCAACACGTCGGTAAACCCGGCGCGTAGCACCGCGGTAGCGATTTTCCAGGGCGGCTGGGCGCTGCAGCAGCTGTGGCTATTCTGGGTAATGCCGATTATCGGCGGCATTCTCGGCGGCGTGCTCTACCGCACCCTGCTGGAAAAACGCAGCTAAGCTCCCACGATTCTCTTGAGGCCCGGTACTGCCGGGCCTTTCTTTTTTCCGACTACTTTACTCAGTCCGGCGATTTGGGTAGTGTCAGTGACGCTATTTTCACTCTGCAAGGATCGTGTCGTTCATGTTTTCGGGACTATTAATCATTCTGCTGCCGTTGGTCATAGGCTATCTTATTCCTCTTCATCGGCCATCAGCCCTTAAACTCATTACGCGATTTCTGAGCTGGATCGTCTACGTTATTCTCTTCTTTATGGGTATTAGCCTGGCCTTCCTGGATAATCTGGCCAGCAATCTTCTGGCTATCCTTCATTATGCGGCGGTCAGCGTCGTTATTATTATGCTGTGCAATATTGCCGCCCTGATGTGGCTTGAACAGAAAATGCCCTGGCAAAATCATCATCGTCAGGAAAAATTACCCTCGCGTCTGGCAATGGCGCTGGAATCCCTTCAGCTATGCGGCGTGGTGCTTATTGGCTTCCTGATTGGTCTGAGCGGTCTCTCTTTTTTACAACACGCCACCGAGGCCAGCGAATATACGCTGATTTTCCTTTTGTTCCTCATCGGTATTCAGCTGCGTAATAATGGCATGACGCTGCGGCAAATCGTTCTTAATCGTCGCGGCATGATTGTCGCGGTGGTGGTGATGGTCAGTTCATTGCTGGGCGGCGTCATCAATGCCTTTATTCTCGACCTGCCGCTAAAAACCGGGCTGGCCATGGCCTCCGGTTTTGGCTGGTATTCGCTCTCCGGGATCCTGCTGACCGAATCCTATGGCCCGGTGATTGGCAGCGCGGCATTCTTTAACGATCTTGCCCGTGAACTGCTGGCGATTATGCTTATCCCCGGGCTGGTGCGCCGCAGCCGTTCAACGGCGTTAGGCCTTTGCGGCGCGACATCAATGGACTTTACGCTGCCGGTACTACAACGCTCAGGCGGGGTGGAGATCGTCCCGGCGGCCATCGTGCATGGCTTCATTCTGAGCCTGCTGGTGCCCATCTTGATGGCTTTTTTCTCCGCTTAATACCTCTCTGGCGGTAGTTCCCTGCCGCCAATTTTGCGCTAAATCAATCTCCCTGTAAGTTGTACGAGAAATACCTTTTATCTTCACGCGCTCGGGCATAACCTTAAACATGTATATTAAATATAACTTTAAAAAAGGTGTGACCATGTTTTGTGTGCAATGTGAACAAACCATCCGTACCCCGGCAGGGAACGGCTGCTCTTACGCGCAGGGTATGTGCGGGAAAACGGCCGAAACGTCCGATCTGCAGGATCTGTTGATTGCTTCTCTGCAGGGCCTCTCCGCATGGGCGCTTAAAGCCCGCGAATACGGCATCATCGACCATGACATCGATAGCTTCGCGCCGCGCGCTTTTTTTTCCACGCTGACCAACGTTAACTTCGACTCCCCGCGTATCGTTGGCTACGCCCGCGAGGCCATCACCCTGCGCGAAGCGCTGAAAGCCCGGAGCCTGAATATCGACGCTCATGCGACGGTTGATAACCCGATGGCCGATCTGCAGTTAGTGAGTGACGATCTCGGCGACCTGCAGCGTCAGGCGGCGGAATTCACCCCGAACAAAGACAAAGCGGCCATCGGCGAGAATATTCTCGGCCTGCGCCTGCTGTGCCTGTACGGTCTGAAAGGCGCGGCGGCCTACATGGAACACGCCCACGTTCTCGGTCAGTACGACAACGCCATCTACGCCCAGTACCACAAAATCATGGCGTGGCTCGGTACCTGGCCTGCCGATATGAACGCGCTGCTGGAATGTTCGATGGAAATCGGCCAGATGAACTTTAAAGTCATGAGCATTCTGGACGCCGGCGAGACCAGCAAATATGGCCATCCCACCCCGACGCAGGTCAACGTCAAAGCGACCGAAGGCAAATGTATCCTGATTTCTGGCCATGACCTGAAAGATCTGTACAACCTGCTGGAGCAGACCGAAGGCACCGGCGTTAACGTCTACACCCACGGTGAAATGCTGCCGGCGCACGGTTACCCGGAGCTGCGTAAATTCAAACATTTGATCGGTAACTACGGCAGCGGCTGGCAAAACCAGCAGGTCGAGTTTGCCCGCTTCCCTGGCCCGATTGTCATGACCTCAAACTGCATCATCGACCCAACCGTCGGCGCCTATGACGATCGTATCTGGACCCGCAGCATCGTCGGCTGGCCGGGCGTGAATCATCTGGAAGGCGAAGATTTCGCCCCGGTTATCGCTCAGGCGCAGCAGATGGCGGGCTTCCCGTACAGCGAGATCCCGCACCTGATCACCGTTGGTTTCGGTCGTCAGACCCTGCTGGGCGCGGCGGATACGCTGATCGACCTGGTGAGCCGTGAAAAGCTGCGCCATATCTTCCTGGTGGGCGGCTGCGACGGGGCGCGCGGCGAACGTAACTACTTCACCGATTTCGCCACCAGCGTACCGGACGACTGCCTGATTCTGACCCTGGCCTGCGGTAAGTACCGTTTCAACAAACTCGAATTCGGCGATATCGAAGGTCTACCGCGTCTGGTCGATGCCGGTCAGTGTAACGACGCTTACTCTGCCATCATCCTGGCGGTCACCCTGGCGGAAAAACTGGGTTGTGGCGTGAACGACCTGCCGCTGTCTCTGGTGCTCTCATGGTTTGAACAGAAAGCGATTGTTATTCTGCTGACCCTGCTGTCGCTGGGCGTGAAAAACATCGTCACCGGCCCGACGGCGCCGGGCTTCTTCACGCCGGATCTGCTGGCCGTGCTTAATGAGAAATTCGGTCTGCGTTCGGTGACCACCGTAGAAGAAGACATGAAGCAACTGCTGAGCGCGTAAGGAGTAAAAGTATGACTTTGCCAACCCATCAGTGCCCGTGGCGGATGCAGGTTCACCACATCCATCAGGAAACGCCGGATGTGTGGACAATTTCGTTGCTCTGCCACGACTATTATCCGTATCGTGCCGGGCAGTACGCGCTGGTCAGCGTACGCAATTCGCAGGAGACGCTGCGTGCCTACAGCCTCTCCTCGACGCCGGGCGTTAGCGAATATCTTACGCTGACCGTACGCCGTATTGACGAGGGCGCGGGTTCGCAGTGGCTCACCCGCGACGTGAAGCGCGGCGACTATATCTGGCTGTCCGACGCGATGGGTGATTTCACCTGTGACGATAAAGCGGACGATAAATTCCTGATGCTGGCCGCAGGATGCGGCGTCACGCCAATCATGTCAATGCGCCGCTGGCTGGCGAAATATCGCCCGCAGGCTGATGTTCAGGTGATTTTTAACGTGCGTTCTCCCCAGGATGTCATTTTCGCTGAGGAATGGCGTCAGTATCCGGTGACGCTGGTGGCGGAAAATCACGCCGCCCACGGTTTCGTGGCAGGACGTTTAACGACCGAACTGCTGCAAAGCGTGCCGGATCTGGCATCGCGTACCGTCATGACCTGCGGCCCGGCGCCGTATATGGAGTGGGTTGAGCAGGAAGTGAAAGCGCTGGGCGCGACGCGCTTCTTCAAAGAGCAGTTCTTTACGCCGGTAGCCGACGCCGCTACCAGCGGCCTGAAGTTCACCAAACTGCAACTGGCGAAAGCGTTCTATGCGCCGGTCGGCGCCACGCTGCTCGAAGCGCTGGAAAGTAACAAAGTGCCGGTTACCGTCGCCTGTCGCGCAGGCGTCTGCGGCTGCTGCAAAACGAAAGTGGTTTCCGGCGAGTATACCGTCAGCAGTACCATGACGTTAACCGATGCGGAAATCGCAGAAGGCTACGTGCTGGCCTGCTCCTGCCATCCGCGGGGCGATCTGGTACTGGCTTAACCAGCAACTGCCGGATGGCGCAGCGCCATCCGGCTATCTTTACCGCCAGGCCGAATTGCCGGCGATGGCATAGCGCCCTGCCCCCAAAAAAGCGACCGCCAGCGCACCCACGAAAAAATAGACCAGGCTCTCAATCGCCCACGCGCCGACCGCATCCAGCGCGAAGGTTTTGCCCGTCCCGACCATCAGCCAGGCGACGACCATCGTAAACGCCAGCACCAGCGCCGCCGGACGGGTAAGAATTCCCAGGATCAGCAGGCAAGGCGCAACCACCTCACCCACTAATACCCCATAAGCGATAAAACCCGGCAATCCTTTTGCTACCAGCATATTGCTGATTCCCCCTACGCCATCAAATAGCTTGTGCAATCCGTGAAACAGCATCAGTCCGCCAACGGCAAGTCGTAACAAGAGTTTGCCGAAATCGTCATGAGACAGCAGTTTATTAACAGCATTTAACAGCGATTTAACCATTTGAAATGATTCCTGTTTACCACTTTATGTGAGCACAGATTATGCGGAGTTTTTGCTGAAAAAAACCAGCGAAAATGAGGGGTTAAAGCGAGCGTAACTGGCAGTATCATCTAAGCTTGTAAGCGTTATCACAAAAAGGAGATGGAGAACCATGAAACAGACCGTGGCGGCATACATTGCCAAAACTCTTGAACAGGCTGGCGTTAAACGTATTTGGGGCGTAACCGGGGATTCTCTTAACGGCTTAAGCGACAGCCTGAACCGCATGGGGACCATCGATTGGATGCCCACGCGCCACGAAGAAGTGGCCGCCTTCGCCGCCGGAGCGGAGGCCCAGCTTACCGGCGAACTGGCGGTATGCGCCGGTTCCTGCGGGCCGGGCAACCTGCACCTGATTAACGGCCTTTTCGACTGTCACCGCAACCATGTTCCGGTGCTGGCTATCGCCGCCCATATTCCTTCCAGTGAAATCGGCAGCGGCTATTTTCAGGAGACGCACCCTCAGGAGCTGTTCCGCGAATGCAGCCACTACTGCGAACTGGTCTCATCCCCGGAACAAATTCCGCAGGTGCTGGCCATCGCCATGCGCAAAGCAGTAATTAACCGCGGCGTCTCGGTAGTGGTGCTCCCCGGCGACGTTGCGCTAAAACCCGCGCCGGAAAGCGCCAGCAGCCACTGGTACCACGCGCCGCTGCCGCAGGTGACGCCGGCGGAAGAAGAGCTGAAGAAGCTGGCCCAGCTGCTGCGCTATTCCAGCAACATCGCCCTGATGTGCGGCAGCGGCTGCGCCGGAGCGCATAAAGAGCTGGTGGCGTTCGCCGCGAAGCTCAAAGCGCCTATCGTTCATGCGCTGCGCGGCAAAGAGCACGTTGAATACGACAACCCTTATGATGTGGGGATGACTGGGCTGATTGGCTTCTCCTCCGGCTTCCACACCATGATGAACGCCGACACCCTGGTACTGCTCGGCACCCAGTTCCCCTATCGCGCCTTCTACCCGACGGACGCGAAAATTATTCAGATCGATATCAACCCCGGCAGTATCGGCGCCCACAGTAAAGTGGACATGGCGCTGGTCGGCGATATCAAATCCACCCTCAACGCGCTGCTGCCGCTTCTCGAAGAGAAAACCGACCGCAAATTCCTCGATAAAGCGCTGGAACACTATCGCGACGCGCGTAAGGGGCTCGACGATCTGGCCAAGCCCAGCGACAAAACGCTTCATCCGCAGTATCTGGCGCAGCGCATCAGCCACTTTGCCGACGAGGACGCCATTTTTACCTGTGACGTGGGTACGCCGACCGTCTGGGCCGCGCGCTATCTGCAGATGAACGCCAAGCGCCGCCTGCTCGGCTCCTTCAACCATGGGTCAATGGCTAACGCCATGCCGCAGGCCATCGGCGCAAAAGCCACGGCTCCCGACCGCCAGGTCGTGGCAATGTGCGGCGACGGCGGCTTTAGCATGCTAATGGGGGATTTCCTCTCGCTGGCGCAAATGAAGCTGCCGGTGAAAATCGTTATCTTCAATAACAGCGTACTGGGTTTCGTGGCGATGGAGATGAAGGCCGGGGGCTATCTGACAGACGGCACCGAGCTGCACGCCACCAACTTTGCCCGCATCGCCGAAGCGTGTGGTATCAAGGGCATACGCGTTGAGCGTGCGTCAGAGGTTGATGAAGCGCTGCAAACCGCTTTCGCTACCGATGGCCCGGTACTGGTGGATGTGGTCGTCGCCAGTGAAGAGCTGGCGATGCCGCCGCAAATCAAACTGGAGCAGGCCAAAGGTTTCAGCCTTTATATGCTGCGCGCGATTATCAGCGGCCGCGGCGACGAGGTTATTGAACTGGCGAAAACTAACTGGCTAAGGTAAAAATATCCTTTTCAATTCATACACAAAATCCTTCGTGTTGCCTCAAGGCGGCAAGCCCGAACATCCCCGGGAGCATAGATAACTATGTGACCGGGCTTTGAGGGTGTAGCCAACGCAGAAGCAGCGCGAAGAATGAAGTGTATAAGGATATGACATGATAGATTTACGCAGTGATACCGTCACCCGCCCGGGCCGCGCCATGCTGGAAGCTATGATGGCCGCCCCGGTCGGGGATGACGTCTATGGCGACGACCCGACCGTTAACGAACTCCAGCGCTTTGCTGCCGAGCTGGCGGGCAAAGAAGCCGCGATCTTCTTGCCCACCGGCACCCAGGCCAACCTGGTCGCCCTGCTCAGCCACTGCCAGCGCGGCGAAGAGTATATCGTCGGCCAGGGCGCGCATAACTATCTCTATGAAGCCGGCGGCGCGGCGGTACTCGGCAGCATCCAACCGCAGCCCATCGACGCCGCAGCGGACGGCACCCTGCCGCTGGACAAAGTCGCGGCCAAAATCAAACCGGACGATATTCATTTCGCGCCCACCCGCCTGCTGTCGCTGGAAAATACCCATAACGGCAAAGTGCTGCCGCGTGAATATCTGAAAGAAGCCTGGGAATTCACGCGCCAGCGCGGCCTCGGACTGCACGTGGACGGCGCGCGTATTTTTAACGCCGTCGTGGACTACGGCTGCGAGCTGCGCGATATCACCCGCTACTGCGATTCTTTCACCATCTGCCTGTCCAAAGGCCTTGGCGCGCCGGTAGGCTCGCTGCTGGTAGGGAGCGAAGAGTATATTCGCCGCGCGATCCGCTGGCGGAAAATGGTCGGCGGCGGAATGCGTCAGGCGGGGATTCTGGCGGCGGCTGGCCTGTATGCTTTGCAGAACAACGTCGCGCGCTTAAAAGAGGATCATGACAACGCCGCGTGGATGGCGGAACAGCTGCGCGCCGTCGGCGCTGACGTGATGCGCCACGATACCAATATGCTGTTTGTTCGCGTTGGTGAAGCGCGCGCCACCGCGCTGGGCGAGTATCTGCGCGAACGCGGGGTGCTGATCAACGCCTCGCCCATCGTGCGCCTGGTGACGCATATTGACGTTAACCGCCAGCAGCTCGCCGAGGTAGTGAGCCACTGGCAGGCATTTTTAAACCGTTAAGGAGTCCGGTGTGTCGCAGCGAATTCTGGTGCTTGGCGCCAGCGGTTATATCGGCCAGCATCTGGTGAAAAGACTCAGCGAGCAGGGCTTCACCGTGCTGGCGGCGGCACGCCACATCGACAGGCTTAAAAAACAGCATCTCCCCGGCGTCGAGTGCTATTCGCTCGATTTAAACCAGCCGGAAGCGCTACCCGACCTGCTGGCGCAGGCTGATACCGTTTACTATCTGGTGCACGGGATGGGCGAAGGCGGCGACTTTATCCGCCACGAGCGGCAGGTCGCGCTCAACGTTCGCGACGCGCTGCGCGAGACGCCGGTGAACGAAGTCATCTTTCTCAGTTCCTTACAGGTGGAGGAGCAGGAGCAATCCGATCATCTACGCGCCCGCCAGATCACCGGCGATCTGCTGCGCGAATCGGGCGTCCCGGTAGCGGAAGTTCGCGCCGGCATTATCGTCGGCGCCGGTTCCGCCGCCTTCGAAGTGATGCGCGATATGGTTTACAACCTGCCGGTGCTGACGCCGCCGCGCTGGGTACGCTCGCGCACTACGCCGATTGCGCTGGAAAATTTGCTCTACTATCTGCTGCGGTTGCTTGACCATCCGTCCCGCGAGCATCGGGTGTTTGAAGCCGCCGGGCCGGAAACGCTAAGCTATCAGCAGCAGTTTATCCGCTTTATGGCGGTCAGCGGCAAACGACGCCCGCTGATTCCTGTTCCTTTCCCTACCCGCTGGATTTCAGTGTGGTTTCTCAATGTGATTACCTCGGTGCCGCCAACCACGGCCAAAGCCCTGATTCAGGGGCTAAAGCACGATCTGATCGCCGACGATCGCGCCCTGCGGGCCTTAATTCCTCAACCGCTTATCGCGTTTGATGAGGCGGTGCGCCGCACGCTTAAAGAAGAGGAGCAGCTGGTGAACTCCAGCGACTGGGGCTACGATGCGCAGGCCTTCGCCCGCTGGCGGCCCGAATACGGCTACTATCCGAAACAGGCGGGCTGTACCGTTAATACTTCCGCCAGCTCCGGCGCGCTGTGGGAGGTGATCAACCAAATCGGCGGCAAAGAGGGCTATTTCTTCGGTAACGTGCTGTGGAAAACTCGCGGGGCGATGGACCTGCTGGTCGGCCATCGGCTGGCAAAGGGGCGTCCGGAAAGAGCGTATCTGCAAACCGGCGACGCGGTGGACAGCTGGAAGGTCATTATCGTCGAGCCGGAAAAGCAGCTGACGCTGTTATTCGGCATGAAAGCGCCCGGCCTTGGCCGCCTGAGCTTTACCCTGCGCGATAAAGGCGATCATCGCGAGCTGGACGTGCGCGCCTGGTGGCACCCGCACGGTATGCCGGGGCTCTTCTACTGGCTACTGATGATCCCGGCGCATCTGTTTATTTTTCGCGGTATGGCGCGACGCATCGCCCACCTGGCGGAGCAAATCACCATCAAATAGAGTATACGTATAGAATTCTTTCATGATTCTCATTGCATCGTAGTCAGAATCACGGAAAAATGCGCACGAAATTCTTTTGTTTAACAGTGGATCGATATGAAGGTACTGGTTACCGGTGCGACCAGCGGATTGGGCCGCAACGCGGTGGAATATCTGCGTAACAGGGGCATTAGCGTCAGAGCGACCGGGCGCAACGAAGCGATGGGCAAGCTTCTGAGCAAAATGGGCGCAGAGTTCGTCCCTGCGGACTTAACCGAGCTGGTCTCTTCGCAGGCCAAAGTGATGCTCGCCGGTATCGATACCCTGTGGCACTGTTCCAGCTTTACCTCGCCGTGGGGCACCCAGCAGGCCTTCGATTTAGCTAACGTCCGCGCGACTCGCCGTCTCGGCGAGTGGTCGGTAGCCTGGGGCGTGCGCAACTTCGTGCACATCTCTTCGCCGTCGCTCTATTTTGATTATCACCATCATCGCGATGTTAAGGAAGATTTTCGCCCGCAGCGTTTCGCCAACGAATTCGCCCGCAGCAAAGCGGCAAGCGAAGATGTGATCCATCTTCTGGCGCAGGCCAACCCGAATACCCGCTTTACGATCCTGCGCCCGCAGAGCCTGTTTGGCCCGCATGATAAAGTGTTTATCCCGCGGCTGGCGCAAATGATGCAGCACTACGGTAGCGTTCTGTTGCCGCGCGGCGGCAGCGCGCTGGTGGATATGACCTACTATGAAAACGCGGTACACGCGATGTGGCTCGCCAGCCAGCCCCAGTGCGACCTCTTGCCCTCGGCCCGGGCGTACAACATCACTAACGGCGAACCGCAAACCCTGCACAGCATCGTACAGAAACTCATCGATGAGCTGGGAATAAAGTGCCGCATCCGTTCGGTCCCTTACCCGATGCTGGATATTATTGCCCGCAGCATGGAGCGCTTTGGCAATAAGTCAGCTAAAGAGCCCGCCTTTACCCACTACGGCGTCTCTAAGCTGAACTTTGATTTCACCCTTGATATCTCCCGCGCCCAGCAGGAGCTAGACTACCGGCCGGTTGTCACGATGGATGAAGGCATTATCCGTACCGCCGCGTGGTTGAAGGACCACGGTAAGCTGCACTATTAACCCCGCCCATACTTTTCCAGCAGCGCTTCGGCTATCGCCAGGGTTTGGGCATCGGCAACCCCGTCCCAGCGCTCGGGGCGGAAGTGCATCTGGAAAGCCATAATGACCCGCTTCTGCTGTGCAGGGGTCATGTCCGGCGTTACCTGATAGCCGTAGCGAGACAGCACGTCCAGCAGCTCTGCGGCGTCGACCGGCTCGTATGACGGGCGCCCCTGCAGATAAAACGCCACGCGCTGGGCATCCGGCCATGCGCCAATTCCCTGTTCGGCCAGCCTGCGCCACGGGAACAGCGGCCCCGGATCGTCTTTACGCTGCGGGGCGATGTCCGCATGCGCGACCACGTTCTGCGGCGCGATATGGTAGCGGGCGATAATGTCTTTCGCCAACGGGATCAGAGCGTCAATTTGCGCCGGATTAAACGGCGTGAAGCTTTTGCCCCCGGCCGTTTTTTGCCAGCCGCGATTCTCCAGCTCAATACCAATCGAGGTATCGTTAATACGCGTGCTGCCGCGCCAGAAGCTGACGCCCGCATGCCAGGCCAGATCCTCTTCCGGCACCAGCTGCCAGATCCGCGGTTTGCCTCCGTGCAGCGGCGGTATCTCCGGAATCAGGTAGTGAGAGCTCACCTGGTTATCCGTCAGCGTCGCCAGCGAAACGTCGAAATCATCGGCGGTGTAGTGGATCACCAGCACTTTGATGCGCGGATAAGCCGCCTGCGCCGGGTGGCGCGTATCCAGCTGATAGCCGTCGCGATCGATAATGCCCTTTTCCGTAGCGCAGCCCGCCAGCAGCAGCGTCAGCAGGACGCCTGCCCGGCACATTCTCATCGCCGGGTCTTCACCGCGGTGCCGCTGACGCTGACCATCAGCATGCTGCTATCTTTACCGACGGTTTCATAATCAATATCAATGCCGACAACCGCGTTGGCGCCCAGCGCTTTGGCCTGTTCGCTTAGCTCTTCAAAGGCGATTTCCCGGGCTTTACGCAGCTCTTTTTCATAGGCGCCGGAACGACCGCCGACGATATCGCGGATGCTGGCGAAAAAATCGCGGAATACGTTAGCGCCGAGAATCGCTTCCCCGGTGACGACGCCGCAGTATTCGATGATGGGCTGACCTTCGAGGGTTGGCGTAGTTGAAAATTGCATGTTCAAACTCCTTCTTTAGCGTTCAATGCGTTAGCTCTAAGGGTCAAGCACAATCCCTATCTGATACACTATGCTTGAACAGATATTCTAACGTAGTGAGCTCATAAGGAAATCATCATGCGCTACAAAGTTCTTGCATTAGTCCTCCCCTGCGCGCTGGCGCTCAGCGCCTGTACAACCGTCACGCCTGCCTACAAAGATAACGGCACCCGCAGCGGCCCCTGCATCGAAGGCGGCCCGGATGACGTGGCGCAGAAGTTTTATGACTATCAGGTGCAGCACCGCAACAGCGATTTAACGGCGCTGCGTCCGTACCTGAGCGACGGTCTGGCAAAACTGCTGAACGACGCGCGTCAGGACCCGTCTAACAACGCCCTGCTGCAGTCAAACCTGTTCTCCAGCAGCACAACGCCAGCCGACAGCGCCGATGTCGCCAGCGCCTCGACCATTCCTAATCGCGACGCGCGCAATATTCCGCTGCGCGTGGAGCTGAAACAGGGCACCCAAAGCTGGAAGGACGAAGTATTGATGATTCAGGAAGGCCAGTGCTGGGCCGTGGATGACGTGCGTTATCTCGGCAACAACGCCCATGCGCCGGCGGGCACCCTGCGTCAGAGTCTCGAAAAACGCTAATCCGGGCGCCAGGCCGCTCAGGCCGAATGAAATAACCCCGGTAAAATGTCGGCATTTCCGCTGGTAATGCCGACATTGACTTCTCCCGCCTTCACGAAGCCATATTTTGTGCTAACTTTAAATGTAAACATGGTTTACATTTAACTTTTAACGCATAAATATTGCATAACTATTCTGCCAAAGGTACTATTTGCGGCCTCAATTGCTATTTGTATCAGACTGCCCAGATGAGCATTAAATTAAACGGCATTAATTGCTTCTACGGCGCGCACCAGGCGCTGTTCGACATCACGCTGGATTGCCCGCAGGGGGAAACGCTGGTGCTGCTCGGCCCAAGCGGTGCCGGTAAAAGCTCGCTGCTGCGCGTCCTCAATCTGCTGGAGATGCCGCGTTCCGGTACGTTGCATATCGCCGGAAACCATTTCGACTTTACCAAAGCGCCTTCTGACAAAGCCATTCGCGAGCTGCGCCAGAACGTGGGTATGGTTTTCCAACAGTATAATCTGTGGCCGCATCTGACCGTGCAGCAAAATCTGATTGAAGCCCCCTGCCGCGTACTCGGTTTAAGCAAAGATCGGGCGTTAGACCGCGCGGAAAAGCTGCTCGAACGTCTGCGCCTGAAACCCTATAGCGATCGCTACCCGCTGCATCTTTCCGGCGGCCAGCAGCAGCGCGTGGCCATTGCCCGCGCCCTGATGATGGAACCGCAGGTTCTGCTCTTTGATGAACCCACGGCGGCGCTCGATCCAGAAATCACTGCCCAGATCGTCAGTATTATCCGCGAACTGGCTGAAACCGGCATTACGCAGGTTATCGTCACCCACGAAGTGGAAGTGGCGCGCAAAACAGCCAGCCGCGTGGTCTATATGGAAAATGGCCATATCGTTGAACAAGGTGATGCCGGCTGCTTCGCGCATCCGCAGACCGACGCGTTTAAAAACTATCTTTCACATTGATGTTTTCGGGGAAATGACGATGAAAAAAGTACTGATTGCCGCTCTTCTTGCGGGCATGAGCCTCTCCGCTACCGCAGCCCAGACCATTCGTTTCGCCACCGAGGCCTCCTACCCTCCATTTGAATCGATCGATGCCAATAACAAAATTGTCGGCTTTGACGTCGATCTGGCGAACGCCCTGTGTAAAGAGATTGATGCGACCTGCACCTTTACCAACCAGGCCTTCGATAGCCTGATCCCCAGCCTGAAGTTCCGTCGTTTCGACGCGGTCATGGCCGGGATGGACATCACTCCTGAGCGTGAAAAGCAGGTGCTGTTCACCACCCCGTACTATGAGAATTCCGCGCTGTTCGTCGGCCAGCAGGGTAAATTCACCAGCATTGATGCCCTGAAAGGCAAAAAAGTCGGCGTGCAGAACGGCACCACTCACCAGAAATTCATCACCGACAAACACCCGGAAATCACTACCGTTCCTTACGACAGCTACCAGAATGCGAAGCTGGACCTGCAGAACGGCCGTATTGATGCGGTATTCGGCGATACCGCCGTAGTGACCGAATGGCTGAAGAGCAATCCGAAGCTGGCCGCGGTGGGCGACAAGGTTACCGATAAAGACTATTTCGGCACCGGTCTCGGCATTGCGCTACGTCAGGGCAATACCGAACTGCAGCAGAAATTTAACGCTGCGCTGGAAAAAGTAAAAAGCGATGGGACTTACCAGTCTATCTATAACAAATGGTTCCAGAAGTAACGCTGAATGAACGAATTTTTTCCATTAGCAAGCGCCGCCGGGATGACCGTCGGCCTTGCCGTTTGCGCCCTGATCATCGGCCTGGTGCTGGCGATGCTGTTTGCCGTCCTCGAGTCGGTGAAGCTGCGTCCGATCGCCTGGCTCGCAACCGGCATTGTCACCCTTTTACGCGGACTACCGGAAATTCTGGTGGTTCTGTTTATCTATTTTGGTTCCTCACAGCTGCTGCTGACCCTCTCTGACGGCTTTACGATCAATCTCGGCTTTGTGCAGATCCCGGTACAGATGCAGATTGAAAACTTCGACGTCAGCCCGTTCCTCTGCGGAGCTATCGCGCTTTCTCTGCTGTATGCCGCTTACGCATCGCAGACCCTGCGCGGAGCGCTAAAGGCCGTTCCGCAAGGGCAATGGGAATCCGGCCAGGCGCTGGGACTATCGAAAGCCGCTATTTTCTTTCGCTTAGTGATGCCGCAAATGTGGCGTCACGCGCTGCCGGGTCTCGGTAACCAGTGGCTGGTGCTGCTGAAGGATACCGCGCTGGTGAGCCTGATCAGCGTCAACGACCTGATGCTGCAAACCAAAAGCATCGCCACTCGTACCCAGGAGCCGTTTAACTGGTACATCATCGCGGCGGCAATCTATCTGGTCATCACCCTGTTGAGTCAGTACATCCTGAAACGTATTGACCAGCGTGCGACGCGCTTCGAACGGAGACCGGGCTGATGCTTGATTACTTACCTGAACTGCTAAAAGGGCTGCATACCAGCCTGACGCTGACGGCGGCCTCTATCGTCGTGGCGCTGATTCTGTCGCTGATCTTTACCATTATCCTGACGCTAAAAACGCCGGTGCTGGTGTGGATCGTGCGCGGCTATATCACGCTGTTTACCGGCACGCCGCTGCTGGTGCAGATCTTCCTGATTTACTACGGCCCGGGACAGTTCCCGTCGCTGCAGGAGTATCCGGTACTCTGGCATCTGATTTCCGAGCCCTGGCTCTGCGCGCTGATCGCCCTTTCTCTTAATAGCGCCGCCTATACCACGCAGCTGTTTCATGGCGCCATTCGCGCCATCCCGGACGGCCAGTGGCAATCCTGCGGCGCGCTGGGGATGAGCAAGAAAGATACCCTGGCGATCCTGCTGCCGTACGCCTTTAAACGCGCCCTCTCCTCCTACTCCAACGAAGTGGTGCTGGTGTTCAAGAGTACGTCTCTGGCCTACACCATTACCCTGATGGAAGTGATGGGTCACAGCCAGCTGCTCTATGGCCGCACCTATGACGTGATGGTGTTCGGCGCCGCCGGTATTGTCTACCTGGTGGTCAACGGCCTGCTGACGCTGCTGATGCGCCTGATTGAACATAAAGCGCTGGCGTTTGAGCGACGGAATTAAAATCGCATAACTAGCCAGACCAAGACGGATAACTTCACTGAATTATCCGTCTTTTTTTAACCAAATAAAAATAACTATCCATCTTTATTGAATATAAATTCATTTGGTGGCATTGTTAGACCCAGCCGCAAACACGGCACAACATCATAAGATTGACCGACGGGAGTTCCACAATGAAAAAGTTAGTTCTGGCCGCACTGCTTAGCTCTTTCGCCTTTGGTGCCGCTGCCGCAGAAAAAATAAGCTTTGGCGTTTCTGCAACTTACCCACCGTTTGAATCCATGGACGCCAATAACCAAATCGCCGGTTTCGACATCGACCTGGCGAACGCGCTGTGCAAACAGATGCAGGCCGAGTGTACTTTTACCAACCATGCTTTCGACAGCCTGATCCCGGCGCTCAAATTCAAGAAATATGATGCGGTCATTTCCGGCATGGATATTACCCCCGAGCGCAGCAAGCAGGTGGCGTTCACCGACCCGTACTACGCTAACTCCGCGCTGGTTATCTCGAAGAAAGATGCCTTCCACTCTTTTGACGATCTGAAAGGCAAACGCATCGGGATGGAAAACGGCACCACGCACCAGAAATACCTGCAGGATAAACATCCTGAGGTGAAAACCGTGGCTTACGATAGCTACCAGAATGCGTTTATCGACCTGAAAAATGGCCGTATTGACGGGGTGTTTGGCGATACCGCCGTGGTCAACGAGTGGCTGAAAACCAACCCGCAGCTGGGCGCGGCGACGCCGAAAGTGACCGACGCGCAGTACTTCGGCACCGGCCTCGGCATTGCGGTACGCCCGGATAACAAAGCGCTGCTGGAAAAACTGAACGCCGCGCTGAAGGCGATTAAAGCCGACGGCACCTACGAAAAAATCAGCCAGCAGTGGTTCCCGGAGTAAGCATTTCCCGGAGGCGGCGCTTGACGCGCCTGTCCGGGCTACCGGCCCGCAGACAGCCGTGGCCCCGTAGCCCGGTCAAGCGCAGCGCGGCCCGGGAAACAGCCGCAACAAAGCCTCAATCCCGCGCATTCCCCGGGTTGCGGCGTAAACGCCTTACCCGGGCGACCGATTAGCAGACGGCGGTAAACCGGTAGCCCGATCGGCTAATCCGCAACCTTACACCGGCAGGGTAAACTGGAAACAGGCCCCTGCCGGCGCGTCAAGCAGGCGAATATCGCCGCCGTGCAGCTGCAGCATCCGTCGCACAATCATCAACCCCAGTCCCCCTCGTGATGCGCTTTGCGCGCCAGGCGCCAGCACCGAAGGCCGCTCGAACAGCGTTGCCCGCAGCTCGCTGCCAATGCCCGGCCCGCTGTCGGCCACCTCGACGATAAACTCCGGTCCCGAGCGACGCGCCGCCAGACGGATAAGCCCGCCTTCCGGGGTATGACGAATGGCGTTATCGAGCAGATTAGTCAGCACCCGCTCAATCATCGAGAGATCCGCGGTTATCGGCGGTAACCCAGTGGCCAGCTCCAGCCGTAGACCGATATTGCGCGTCGCGATTGGCAGGTCGAATTTTTGCGCCACATCCTGTACCAGCTCGGCCAACACAAATGTTTCCGGCTGCGGCTTAATCCCGCCGTGCTCCAGGCGAGCCAGCTCAAACAGCTGCTGAGACAGATGGCGGACTTTGTTGCCCTGGCGCAGGGCGATATTCAGATACTGCTTGTTCTCCTCCATCGTCAGGCGATCGGCCTTCAGGCTTAACGTTTCCAGATATCCCAGCAAAGAGGTAAGCGGCGTGCGTAAATCGTGGGAGATGTTGGCGACAAATTCCCGCCGCTGACGATCGCTATCGGCCAGACGGTCCCACTGGCTGGCAATCTGGCGAGCCAGCTCAATAAAGCGATTGTGCAGCACGGCCACTTCATTTCCGGGGTTTGCCTCCGGGGTTTGCGCCGCCAGCGCCTTGATCGCATGAATACTGTCCTGGCTGTCGGTTGCCACCAGCGCGGTGAGCTGACGCACCGGGCGCGTTACCCAGAACCAGGCCAGCCAGCCCGCCAGCCCGCCGAGACCGGCCACCAGCAGCAGAGTCCACAGCAGCAGGCTCCACAAGGTTTTCTGCCAGGCGCTCGCCGCCAGCTCATTAAAGGTTTCGCCTTGCAGGATAATGTAGAGATAGCCGCGCAGCTGGCCGTCCTGGCGCAGCGGCGCCACGCTAAACACCTTTTGCTTATCAAGGCTGCGCGGATCGTCGCCGTACACCGGCCAGGCGCCGCCGGACAGGAACGTTTGCACCGGTGCCAGATCGATGCGCTGGCGTTTAATATGCCCCGGCGGCGCGGCGTCGGCCAGCAGCTCGCCGTCGGGCGAAAGCAGATACAGCTCCACGCTGGGATTAAAGGTCATCAGCCGGTCAAAAAGCGGTTTCAGCATCTGGCGGTCAACCTGCCCCTGAGCGTCCAGCAGCGGCTCGCGGGCGGCGATCTGCTGCGCCAGCCCGGCGGAGAGACGCTGGACCATCACATTACCGTACTGCGCGCTGCTGTACAGCTGGATCAGGCAAACGGCTATGGCGCAGAGCAGCAGCAGTGAGGTAAACACCAGCGCCAGGCGCTGGCTGAGGCTGATACGGCGGATCATGGCTGCGCCTCTTTGCGCTCCACGGCAAACTTATAGCCTTTTCCCCAGACGGTCAGAATGATGTCCGGCTCCGCCGGGTCGCGCTCAATTTTGGTGCGCAGGCGGTTGATATGAGTATTGACCGTATGCTCATAGCCGTCGTGCTGATAGCCCCACACCCGATCGAGCAGCTCAAGGCGGGAAAAGACCTCCCCCGGATGGCGGGCAAAGTAGTAGAGCAGGTCGAACTCGCGCGGCGTCAGATCCACCGTCTCGCCGCGCAGCTTAACGTCGCGCGATAAGGGGTCAATGCTTAAACCATGGCTGGCAATACGCCCGGCATCCATCAGCAGATTTTGCCCCATCGCCTCCTGACGACGGAACACCGCCTTAACCCGGGCGGTCAGTTCGAGAATCGAAAACGGTTTGGCCAGGTAATCATCCGCTCCCATCTCCAGCCCCTGCACCCGTTGGGTTTCGCTGGCGCGGGCGCTGATAATAATCACCGGCAGATAGCGGGTTTGCTGACGAATGCGGCGACAAATTTCCAGACCGTCGACGCCCGGCAGCATCAGGTCGAGGATCACCGCATCCCAAAGCTCTTTTTCCAGCAGACTCAGGGCCTGCGCCCCGTCCGCCACGTGGACAATCTGATAACCCTCATCCAGCAGATTCAGGCGCAGCAGCGCGGCGATATCTTCATCATCTTCAACCAACAGGATTTTTTTTGCCACCGGCAGCACTCCGCTATTCTTACGTTCTGATTAGCCAAGCTTACCCGATCTTCACCGCCTGAAGAGTTCACATTTTGTTTATACTTCGCGAACCAGCAGGGTCAGCACCTCATAATGGGCGGTGTGGGGGAACATATCGAACAGCTGGACGCGCTCAATACGATAACCGCTCAGGCGAGCGATATCTTTCGCCATCGTTCGGGCGTTGCAGCTGGAATAGATAATAAACTCCGGCGCCATACGGCTTAAATACGCGCATAGCTCGTCGCCGATGCCGCGACGCGGCGGATTCACCAGCACCAGATCCGGGATCTCGCCTTCGCCGGTGGCAAACTGCGTGGAATCAAGCGCCTGGAAATGCAGGTTATGCAGGCCGAGCTCTGCCGCCGACTGCTTCGCGCAGGCGATGGCTTCCGGGGCGATTTCGATCCCGGTCAGGCGCATCTCAGGCGAAGCGCAGTGCAGACCAAAGCCGCCGACGCCGCAGAACAGATCCCACATATGGTTGACCGGCAACTGGCGCACCCAGTCGCGAGCGGTGGCATACAGCCGGCTGGCGACCGTCGGGTTAGTCTGAAAGAAGCTCTGCGGGCGGATCCACAGCGGTACGCCGTTGAAATTTTCCGCCAGCGCCTGCTGGTCGGTAAGGAAAATTTCCTGCGGCCCCTCCATGATAGCCATATGCACCGGCTGAATATTGGCGGTAATGACTTTCAACTGCGGCAGCAACGCCTGCAGCGCCGGCAGCGCGGCGCGCAGCTGGGTAAGCTTGGTCTCCGAGCGCAGGACAAAGCGCAGCATCATACCGCCGTCGAGCCGGCTTTCGGTCAGCAGAATGTACTTCAGCTCTCCGCGCCTGCGGGCGACATGATAGGGCGTGAGCCCGGCGCGGGCGATAAACGGCTTAAGCGCAGCGAAAACCGGCGCGAAGCTTTGCGGATAAAGCGGGCAATCGGTCAGGTCTTCCGGAGCGCCATCACGGTGCAGCATCCCGAGCAGCGGGCGCTCAACGCTACCGCTGACCACCATTTTGGCTTTGTTGCGAAACCCACTCTCCGGGCCGCAAGCCGGTGCGCACCACTCAGCGACGGGCGCATCGGCCAAAAGCGCGCGCAGATCGGCCATTTTATCGGCGAGCTGTTGGGATATCGGCAGTTCCAGCCACTGGCAGGAGCGGCAGCGACCCGCGTCATAAAGTGCGCAATGCATAACAAGACCTTCATAAAAACAGGGGCGGGGATTGTATCACCGTTACTGTAAACGGAAAAAGCGTCGGCACGGGGCCGGCACAAACAGCATCGCCAGCACCAGCAGATCCGGTAGTTTTTGCAGCACCAGGGAGCGAAAGATTTCGCGCTTCGATTCCCCGGCAATGCTAAACAGCTCGGGGTAACCGTAGCCCAATGACGCGGCCCACAGGTAGCCAATCACGATAATCTGCGTCAACAAGAATAGCCAACGCGCCCAGTTGCGCCCTTTTACCAGCGAAAAAGCGCACCAGATTTCAATAAACACCAGCACCAGGCTTGAGAGGAACACCAGGGTGAGCGCCCACGTCTGCACGCTGCGATGGACAAAATCCACCATTCCCTGAACGCCAAGCTGGTTGAGGATCATCAGCAAATCCAGACCGCGGATTAAAATAATGGCGAAGGCCGCCACCTGCACCAGCGCAGGAACGTTAAGACGTGCATGAGAAGAACGCGTATTAGTAAACAATCCCAACGTAAAGTCTTCCATGAAAACGGCGCCTCAAGTGCGGCGCCGATGTTAACTCTATTGCAGATTTTAGGTGGTTCAGCCGGTTCTTGCACGCTGGATATCGCGTACCCGCTGCTTTTCCGCGCGGGCCATCAAATACCAGGCGATAAAACCAACAATTCCAACCACGCCGAGGATTAACGTCGCCAGGGCGTTAATCTCCGGGTTGACCCCCATGCGCACGCTGGAGAAGACCAGCATCGGTAGCGTTGTCGCCCCCGGTCCGGAAACAAAGCTGGCTATGACAAGGTCGTCGAGCGACAGCGTAAAGGCCAGCAGCCAACCGGAGACCACCGCCGGCATAATCATCGGCAGCGTAATGACGAAAAAGACCTTCAGCGGCGCGGCCCCCAGATCCATCGCCGCCTCTTCAATGGAGTGGTCAAGCTCACGCAGGCGCGATGAAATAACCACCGCGACGTACGCGGTACAGAAGGTGACGTGCGCCAGCCAGATGGTCAGCATGCCGCGATCCGACGGCCAGCCAATGGAATGCCCCAGCGCCACAAACAGCAGCAGCAGCGACAGGCCGGTAATCACATCGGGCATCACCAGCGGCGCGGTGATCATAAAAGCAAAGCCGTTTGAACCGCGGAAGCGGCCAAAACGCACCATTACCACCGCGGCAATGGTACCGAGGATCACCGCCGCCGTCGCGGCGCAGGCGGCAATGGTCAGACTTAAGCCTACCGCGCTCATCATCGCATCGTCATGAAACAGTTCGCGATACCAGCGCGTCGACCACCCGGCCCATACCGTCACCAGCTTTGAGCTGTTGAACGAGTAAATCACCAGCATCAGCATCGGCGCATACAAGAAGGTAAAGCCGAGCAGCAGAATTAAAATTCGCCACGGCGAACGGACTACCGGCAAATTATTCATCCGTGTTCCCCCACCTGTTTTTGCTGATGCTTGTGGAACCACATGATCGGCACGATCAGCAGCAACAGCATCACGATCGCCACCGCCGACGCGACCGGCCAGTCGCGGTTATTGAAGAACTCCTGCCACAGCACGCGGCCAATCATAATGCTGTCCGGGCCGCCCAGCAGTTCCGGGATAACGAACTCCCCGACCGCCGGAATAAACACCAGCATCGACCCGGCAATAATCCCGCCTTTGGTGAGCGGAACGATCACCTGGAAGAAAGTCTTCAGCGGTCGGGCGCCCAGATCCAGCGACGCCTCCACCAGCGAGTAATCAATACGCGTGAGGGCGGTATAGATCGGCAGCACCATAAACGGCAGATAGGCGTAAACAATACCGATATAGACCGCCAGGTTGGTGTGCAGGATCTCCAGCGGCTGGTCGATGACCCCCAGCCACAGCAGGAAGTTATTGAGCACGCCGTTGCTTTTCAGCAGCCCCATCCAGGCGTAGACGCGGATCAGAAACGAGGTCCATGACGGCAGGATCACCAGCAGCAGCAGGATATTTCGCGTCGATGGCTTACTGTGCGCTACCGCCCACGCCAGCGGATACCCCAACAGCAGGCAGCAGAACGTCGAGATCGCCGCCACCTGAAGCGACTGCAGATAGGCTTCAAAATAGAGCGGATCGTCGGTGAGCTGCAGGAAATTCCCGAGATTCAGCGTTAACGTGAGCTGACCGTCGGCCCACTCCAGCAGGTCGGTGTACGGCGGGATCGCCCGCGCCATCTCCGCCAGGCTGATTTTAAAAACAATCAGGAACGGCAGCAGGAACAGCAGGATCAGCCACACGTAGGGCAGCGCAATAACCAACTTGCGCCCGTGGGCCATCTGCAGTCGCGCCAGCCATAGCGCAAAACCGCCCGGTTTTTTTACGCCTGACGGGGGTTCTAATGTACTCATCGCCCTCTCCTTACACCGTCAACACGACGCAGCTATCGGCATCCCAGCACAAACGCACCTCATCACCCCAGGTTGGCGCCCCCTTACGGTAACGATGTTCGTTCTGCAGCTGAGCGCTCAGCATCTGCCCGCTTTTCAGGCGCACATGGTAGATAGACAGGTCGCCGAGATAGGCTATATAGATAACCTCGCCCACCGCGAAGTTATAGCCATCCGCGGGCGGGTCCTCGCAGAGCATGATTTTTTCCGGGCGCAGGGCCACCCACACCGGGACGTTATCGACGACGGAGGCATCGGGATCGACCTTCAGCGGATGGGTCAGGCCCGGAGAGTCCAGCACCAGGCCATCTTCCTGACGCTCTTTCACCAGCCCTTCAAAGACGTTGACCGAGCCGATAAACTCTGCGCTGTAGCGGGTGGTCGGGTGTTCGTAAATTTCCTCCGGCTCGCCGATTTGCACGAACTTGCCGCGGTTCATAATGGCGATGCGCCCCGCCATGGTCATCGCCTCTTCCTGATCGTGGGTCACCATCACGCAGGTGACGCCGACGCGCTCAAGAATATCGACGACTTCGAGCTGCATCCGATCGCGCAGCTTTTTATCCAGCGCCCCCATCGGCTCATCAAGCAGCAGCAGTTTCGGTCTTTTCGCCAGACTGCGGGCCAGGGCCACGCGCTGACGCTGGCCGCCGGAGAGCTGATGCGGTTTACGCTTTGCAAACTCCTGCATATGCACCAGCGCCAGCATCTCCTGCACCCGGCTGGTGATTTCGGCCTTGGGCAATTTGTCCTGCTTGAGGCCAAAGGCGATATTCTGCTCCACCGTCATATGGGGAAACAGCGCGTAGGACTGGAACATCATATTAATCGGCCGCTGATACGGCGGCACCCGCGCCAGATCGACGCCATCCAGGACAATCTGTCCGGCGGTGGGCTGTTCAAAACCCGCCAGCATACGCAGCAGGGTTGACTTGCCGCAGCCGGAAGCGCCCAGCAGAGCGAAAATTTCGCCTTTATAAATAGTGAGGTTGACGTCGTCGACGGCGTGCTGACCGTCGAACGACTTGGTTAAATTACGGATTTCCAGCAGCGGGGTCAGCGCTTTGGGGTTTTTCGCCTGCGGGCGAGGAATCACATCGTTCACGGGGTGTTCTCCGGCAGAAATCAAATCATGGTGCAGGCGCACCATCGCGGTGCGCCTGTTGCCGGCAGCGCGAGGCATCGCCGGCCTACAACTCACGGAGAATTACTTACCGCTTTTCACCTTCGTCCAGGCGCGAGTACGCACGCGGTCGATTTTCGGATCCTGTACTTTTAGCGTGAACAGCTTGGCGAAGACGTCAGCCGGCGGATAAATGGCCGGGTTATTGCGGATCTCTTCGCTGACCAGCGGGAGAGAGGCTTTATTGCCGTTAGCGTAATAGACATGATCGCTGATGTGGGCGATAACATCCGGGCGCATCAGGTAGTTGAGGAACTGATAAGCCTCATCTTTGTTTTTCGCATCTGCAGGCATCGCGAAGACGTCAAAGAACGCCAGCGCCCCCTCTTTCGGAATAAAGTAGGAGACATTAACGCCGTTCTTCGCTTCTTTCGCCCGGTTCGCCGCCTGCCATACGTCGCCCGCCCAGCCGATAGCGACGCAGATATCGCCATTCGCCAGGTCATTGATGTACTGCGAGGAGTGGAAATAACGAATATTCGGCCGCAGCTTCAGCAGCAGGTCGGTCGCCGGGCCGGTGTAATCGTCGGCTTTACTGCTGTTAGGATCTTTGCCGAGGTAGTTCAGCACGGTGGCGAAAATCTCTTCCGGGGCATCAAGGAAGGAGACGCCGCAGCTTTTCAGTTTCTCCAGGTTCTCCGGCTTCATCACCAGATCCCAGCTGTCCAGCGGCGCGTCTTTACCCAGTACGGCTTTCACTTTATCGATGTTATAGCCAATACCGGTGGTCGCCCACAGGTACGGGATCGCGTATTTATTGTCCGGGTCGTGCTTCGCCACCAGCTTCAGCACTTCCGGATCGAGATTTTTCCAGTTGGGAAGTTTGCTCTTATCCAGCGGCTGGAAAACCCCGGCCGCCAGCTGGCGCTCAAGGAAACTCGCCGACGGCACCACCAGGTCAAAACCGGTGCTGCCCGCCATGAGCTTACCCTCCAGCACTTCGTTGGAGTCAAAGACGTCATACACCACTTTAATGCCGGTCTCTTTTTCAAAATTCGCCACCGTATCCGGCGCAATATAATCAGACCAGTTATAAACATGCAGGGTTTTTTGTTCGGCTGCGAGCGAACCGGCAGAGACGGCCATCAGCGCACCCGTAACCAGACCTGTTAACCATTTTTTACCAAAGGCGGTCATATCTCTTATTCCTTCTCAATGCCCGTTAACAAGCGGGCTGAATATACGCACTTGTTCGCATGCAATAATCATGCATATTTTTTCATTGCCTAAGAAAAGGAGAGAGGACCTCTCCCGGAATGGTTGCCCGCAACTGGAAGCAGCGTCAGAATAACTGTAGCCAGAATAAGAGGCTATAGCCCAGGTAAAAAAACGGCTTTTATCAATTTTTTATGCAATAAGGGTCTATGTGATAAGCCGAAAGCGGCAGAATGGCGGTGAAAAATTCTTTACAGGAAGGTTAATAGCAGAATAAAAGCACGTAATACGCAGCCGCCATGGCAGTGGCTGCGCTATTTTTCGACAGGCTTAGTGAAGAAAATGGTACTGAATATTCTCAGCCGCCGGCTCTTCTTCCTCGGACTTATACAGCACCTGATTGGCGCTGGCCTCAAGGATAACCATAGAAATCTGTTCTTCGCTCTGGCGGAAAAACCACGCGAACTGGTCGAGGGTCACGCCGACGCCGACGGTCAATGCCTGACACACCACCAGTTTCGGCAGATTATCGTCCTGAATATCGAGGAAAGCTTTGACCGTCAACGAACTGGCGTTAATCGCAGAAAGATCGGCGGAAAGCGGCAACAGCGCGGAGGGTTTGACCTCAGCCAGCGCGGAGAAAAGCACCACGTTATCCACCAGGTCAAGTTTGGCATCAAAAATGCCTTCGAAATTTTGCATATGCGGCAGGTGCAGTGCCTGGCAGGAATCACACTCAAAAAAGCTGATGCCCAATTCGTCGAGCCATTGACGTAATGTATCAAGACCCGGAACGACCAGTGAATCCATATGACCTGTGACCTCTTACTGTGAAAAATGCGACGCCATAGCTTACGCAAAAAAAGCGGCGTATTCCATGACGGTGTCGTGAAAGGGAACTATCCGCCCATTTTCAGACAAAATCCGGGCGTGGCTTGTCGTTCGATCCAGGCGATCATTTTGCCGGCGATATCGACGCCGGTGGTGGTTTCAATCCCTTCAAGCCCCGGAGAAGCATTAACCTCCATCACCAGAGGACCGCGCGTGGCGCGCAGAATATCAACGCCAGCGACGTCCAGCCCGAGCGTCTGCGCGGCCTTAATGGCCATTTCACGCTCCTGCTCGCTGATAAACGCCACCGACGCTACGCCGCCGCGATGCAGGTTAGAGCGAAAATCCCCCTCCTTCGCCCGCCGCTCAATCGCCGCCACGACCTCATTGCCCACGACCAGGCAGCGCACGTCCCGGCCTTTCGCCTCGGCGATATACTCCTGCACCAGAATATGCGCATTCAGACCGCGAAAAGCGTCAATGACGCTCTCTGCCGCCTGCCGCGTTTCGGCCAGCACGACGCCGATGCCCTGAGTGCCCTCCACCAGCTTTACCACCAGCGGCGCGCCGCCAACCATCGCGATCAGGTCGCTGGTATCGTCTGGCGAATGGGCAATGCCGGTGAGCGGCAGGTCGATTCCCTGACGCGCCAGCAGCTGGAGCGAACGCAGCTTGTCGCGGGCGCGGGTGATGGCGACGGACTCATTGAGCGGATAGCTGCCCAGCAGCTCAAACTGACGCAGCGCCGCGGTGCCGTAGTAGGTAATCGCCGTGCCGATGCGCGGAATGACGGCGTCAAAATGCGGGAGCTGGCGGCCTTTGTAGTGAATCGATGAGGCCACCGGACTGACGTTCATATAGCAGGAAAGCGGATCGAGGATTTCCACCTGATGACCGCGTTTTTGCGCGGCTTCGCGCAGGCGTCGACATGAATAAAGCGTTCCATCCCGGGATAATATGGCAATTTTCACCCTGCACCTCTGCGAAAAGACCCGCTCCGGCGGGCCTTTGGTAGTCAATGAGCGCTGACCTGCGAAATTTCCTTACGTCAGACCAGGGGCAGTTTACACGCAATCAGCGCGTAGCCCATCCCTGCTTATGCAGATATTCCAGAATAAATGGACGGCTCTCTTTGACGATAGTCCGGCGGATATGGTCGCTCCAGGTATCGCGACGCGTGTTGCTGCCGCGTGAGAGATAATACTGCGCCAACTGCTCGTCATATTCCGCAAGGACCGTCTCATCCAGCGGCTGATAGTGATTTTCATGCACCAGCATCGCCGACGGCATGCGCGGTTTCACTTCCGGGTTATCGTCAGGCCAGCCAAGGCACAGGCCAAACAGCGGCAGCACGTGCTGCGGGAGCTTCAGCAGCTCGGTCACCGCATCGATATTGTTGCGCAGGCCGCCGATATAGACGCCGCCCAGGCCAAGGGATTCCGCCGCCACCAGCGCATTCTGCGCCAGAAGAGCGGTATCGACGCAGCCCAGCAGCAGCTGTTCGGCGAGGCCCAGCTGAGCGTCCGGGCAGATTTGCAGATTGCGGTTAAAATCAGCGCAGAATACCCAAAACTCCGCGGCCTGCGCCACGTGCTGCTGACCGCCGCTCAGCGGGACCAGCTGTTGACGTATTTCCGGGTCGGTAACGCGAATAATTGAGGAACATTGTAAAAAACTGGAGCTGGAAGCGCCCTGCGCGCTGGCAATAATCGCGGCGCGCTGTTCGTCGCTTATCGGCGCGTCGGTAAAATGGCGAATAGAACGGTGGCTACGCAGCAGCTCAATGGTCGGCGTCATCTCGTTTTTCTCTGTCAGGCAGTGAGGAAGGTGGGGTTTTCGTGTGCGTCAACTGCGGGGCAATGACTTGCGCCACGCGCCACATTAACGCCACGGCGGCCGGGAGCATCAGCAGGATCCCCGCGAAGATCATCAGCAGCGCCGCCGTCGGGCTGGAAAACGGCGCGGGCAGGCTGACGTACTGGTTGAGCGAGAGCCAGGCCAGGGTCAACAGCACCATGCCGATAATCTCGACTACCAGAATACTTGTGGGTAATGCAGCGGGCGATCGCATAACGCTCCTCCGGTCCAAATCATGCACGCTCCCGGGCAAAAACCGGTCGCATATCAGGCCAGTATAGCGGTTTCATCAGCAGAATATTTAACAAACATAGCCTTAAGCCATCAAAGCAAAAGGCAGAACCTTCTTTCCCTCGCCGACATAACGCGGCATGATACCCGCCATTCGCCATCCGGCTGAGGTTTAAGGAGAGAGACTATGTTTACGGTAATTTTTGGTCGTCCAGGCTGCCCCTATTGCGTTCGCGCCAAAGAGCTGGCGGAAAAGCTGAGCAATGAGCGCGATGATTTTAACTATCGCTACATTGATATTCACGCAGAAGGCATCAGCAAAGCCGATCTGGAAAAAACCGTGGGTAAACCGGTAGAAACCGTGCCGCAGATTTTTGTCGATCAGAAGCACATTGGCGGCTGCACTGACTTTGAAGCCTGGGCGAAAGAGAATCTCGGCCTGTTCGCCTGAGACGGCTCACTCCTCTGACGAGGGCTTGCGTCTGGTATCAAGCCAGGCGCAAATAAACAAAAAGCACAGCGCGCCCAGCGCGCACCAGAACACCGCGCTAAACAACCACGCCAGTTCCTGCCAGAAAGAACGCTGGGTCACAAAGAAAAGCCGCATGACCACCAGACACACTGGCGCAGCCAGCATCGCGCCGATAAGCGGGCGAATAACCCGCTGTCCGGGAGAGAGGCAGCTTGCCGCCGCACCGGGTAGCAAAAAGAATAGCAGCCCGAGCTCAGGGTTACCGGTAGCCCGAAAGGCGCCTTTCATATGTAACAGTAGTGACAAACAAACCACAATAAATAGAAAGAACCCACAGATAATACCGGCCCAGGTACGCTCAGATTTCACGACATCCTCCTGATTTTGCCTCTAACCAACTTCCACTTCGCCCAGTCAGATAAAGATTCTGGCAATCCATGCCAATAAAAGATCCCGTCAATGTAAAAACGATTGTTACTAGCCGCAGCCTCCAGGAAGGATTAAACTGTCGACTATATTTTGCTGGTTATAACGGGATGCCAGAATAGCGTTCGGGACAACGCGAACACTGGACCAACCTTAGACCAAATAACCATTTCCTTCAACAACTTACTAGTAAATGAGAAGTTGGCTTTCGTGAATATAAACGTCGCAGATTTGTTAAACGGGAATTACATCCTGTTATTGTTCGTTGTACTAGCATTAGGACTCTGCCTCGGGAAACTGCGTCTCGGGTCGGTACAACTTGGTAATTCCATTGGCGTTTTAGTCGTTTCCCTATTATTAGGGCAGCAGCATTTCAGTATTAACACTGACGCCCTCAATCTCGGCTTTATGCTGTTTATTTTCTGCGTCGGCGTGGAGGCGGGACCCAACTTTTTTTCTATTTTTTTTCGCGATGGGAAAAATTACCTGATGCTCGCTCTGGTGATGGTCGGCAGCGCGATGCTGATCGCCATGGGGCTGGGTAAGCTATTCGGCTGGGATATCGGCCTGACGGCCGGGATGCTCGCCGGCGCTATGACCTCCACCCCCGTGCTGGTGGGCGCCGGAGATACGCTACGCCACTTCGGCCTGCCCAGCGACCAGTTAGCCCTTTCGCTCGATCATCTGAGCCTCGGCTATGCCCTGACCTATCTGGTTGGCCTGGTCAGCCTGATCGTCGGCGCCCGCTATATGCCGAAGCTGCAGCATCAGGATTTACAGACCAGCGCCCAGCAGATCGCCCGCGAGCGCGGCCTCGACACCGATTCCCGGCGTAAGGTGTACCTGCCGGTGATCCGCGCCTACCGCGTCGGCCCGGAGCTGGTGGCGTGGGCTGATGGTAAAAACCTGCGCGAGCTGGGCATTTACCGCCAGACCGGCTGCTACATTGAGCGCATCCGCCGCAACGGCATTCTCGCGAACCCGGACGGCGATGCGGTGCTGCAGATGGGCGATGATATCGCCCTGGTGGGTTACCCGGATGCCCATGCCCGCCTCGACCCAAGCTTCCGTAACGGCAAAGAGGTCTTCGACCGCGATCTGCTCGATATGCGTATCGTCACCGAAGAGATCGTGGTCAAAAACCACAACGCCGTCGGCCGCCGCCTGGCGCAGCTGAAGCTTACCGATCACGGCTGCTTCTTAAACCGCGTTATCCGCAGCCAGATCGAAATGCCGATCGACGACAACGTTGTGCTCAACAAGGGCGATGTGCTGCAGGTTAGCGGCGATGCGCGTCGCGTCAAAACCGTCGCGGATCGTATTGGCTTTATCTCCATCCACAGCCAGGTGACCGACCTGCTCGCCTTCTGCGCCTTCTTTATTGTTGGCCTGATGATCGGCATGATCACCTTCCAGTTCAGCTCGTTCAGCTTCGGCATCGGTAACGCCGCCGGTCTGCTGTTTGCCGGCATCATGCTCGGCTTCCTGCGCGCCAACCATCCGACGTTCGGCTATATCCCGCAGGGGGCGCTGAATATGGTGAAAGAGTTCGGCCTGATGGTATTTATGGCCGGCGTGGGGCTCAGCGCCGGCGCCGGCATTAATAACGGCCTCGGCGCCGTCGGCGGTCAGATGCTGGCGGCGGGCCTCATCGTCAGCCTGGTGCCGGTGGTTATCTGCTTCCTGTTCGGCGCGTACGTCCTGCGCATGAACCGCGCGATGCTCTTCGGCGCCATGATGGGCGCCCGCACCTGCGCGCCGGCGATGGAGATCATCAGCGATACCGCGCGCAGCAATATTCCGGCGCTGGGATACGCGGGGACCTACGCCATCGCTAACGTGTTGTTAACCCTGGCAGGTACGCTGATTGTTATCATCTGGCCGGGGCTACAGTAAACTTTTCAGAAAAAAAACGCGTATACGCAGAACTTTTTTAGCTGGCGTCAGTCATAAGTAGTGCCACTGCTTTTCTTTGATGTCCCCATTTTGTGGAGCCCATCAACCCCGCCACTTAGGTTCAAGGTTGATGGGTTTTTTGTTTTCTGCGCCCCGCTCACTCTCCCGCCAGCCGGTCTACCATCAGTCGAATCGCTTCTCTTGATAGCGGCGCTCTGTCGGTCACGAAGTGCAGCGTCATCCCCTCGATAAAGGCGTCCAGCCCGCGGGCCGTTGCCGGTTCAAACCACTGCTCAAGGGTCTGCTGGCTGCGCAGCATCCAGTTCTGCATGACCGCTTTTAAATTCGGCTGGCTGCTGCAAAAAGCATAAAGCTGATACATCAGCTCCATATTGCGCGCGGTAGTGACCTGGGCGCTAAAAATCAGCTCGGCAATGGCGTCACAGGCCTCCCGGCGATTATGCACATCGGCAAAAAACTGCTGATACTGCGCCGACATCTGGCCGGTAAACAGGCTGAACGCCTCTTCGACCAGCGCCTCAATACCGCTAAAATAGTAGGTCAGCGAACCCAACGGCACGCCCGCGCAGGTGGCGATTTTCCGGTGCGTAACCGCATGAATGCCGTGTATCGCGATCGTGTCCAGCGTCGCCTGCAAAATCCGCTCCCGACGCTGCGGGTCGTTTGGTCGACGGGCCATACTCTTTTCCTCTTTCATTTAATATGCCTCAGGCTGAATCGAATCATAGAGGTCAATAAAAAAGCATTCCTCAGCAAGCAACCTGGATGTACAAATGTACACAACCTTGCTACTGTTGTCTGCATCTCTTCACTCTCGGGCATTTACGGATGACAGCGCAAACTTCACGCAGGGCCCTTCAGCTAAGGCTGTGGGCGCTCTTCATGTTCTTTTTTATCCCCGGATTACTCATGGCGTCATGGGCCACCCGCACGCCGGCGATTCGCGATCTGCTCGCGCTATCGACGGCGGAAATGGGGATTGTATTATTTGGACTCTCAATAGGTTCAATGAGCGGCATCCTCTGCTCAGCGTGGCTGGTCAATCGATTCGGCACCCGTAAAGTGATTCGCGCCACCATGTCCTGCGCGGTGGTCGGCATGCTGGTGCTCAGCGCCGCGCTATGGTTCACGTCGGCGGTGCTGTTTGCCATTGGCTTAGCCATCTTCGGCGCCAGCTTTGGCTCCGCGGAAGTGGCGATTAACGTCGAAGGCGCCGCCGTTGAACGCGAAATGAATAAAACCGTCCTGCCAATGATGCATGGTTTCTACAGCTTCGGCACGCTCGTCGGCGCCGGGATTGGCATGGCGGTAACCGGCTTCGGCCTGCCCGCCGCGCCGCACATTCTGCTGGCGGCGCTGGTGGCTATCGCCCCCATCGCTATCGCCATTCGCGCGATTCCTGAAGGCACCGGCAAAAATGCGGCGGAAGCGGCGCGCCATGAAGGCAAAGGCCTGCCGATCTGGCGCGATGCCCAGCTGCTGCTGATTGGGGTGATCGTCCTGGCCATGGCCTTTGCCGAAGGCTCCGCTAACGACTGGCTGCCGCTGCTGATGGTGGACGGCCATGGCTTCAGCCCAACCTCCGGCTCGCTGATTTATGCAGGCTTCACCCTCGGCATGACCCTTGGCCGCTTTACCGGCGGCTGGTTTATTGACCGCTACAGCCGCGTGACGGTGGTACGCGCCAGCGCGGTAATGGGCGCGCTGGGCATTGGCCTGATTATTTTCGTCGACAACCCGTGGGTCGCCGGTCTCTCCGTATTATTATGGGGCCTCGGCGCGTCGCTGGGCTTCCCGCTGACCATTTCCGCCGCCAGCGATACCGGCCCCGATGCGCCGAAGCGCGTCAGCGTGGTGGCGATTACCGGCTACCTCGCCTTCCTCGTCGGGCCGCCGCTGCTGGGCTTTCTCGGCGAACACTTCGGCCTGCGCAGCGCCATGATGGTAGTGCTGGCACTCGTGCTGGTCGCGGCCATCGTCGCCCGCGCGGTAGCGAAGCCACAATCTGAACCCGTGATGGAGAACAGTTAATGAGCATCAAATTGATTGCGGTAGACATGGACGGCACCTTTCTGAGCGATGCCAAAACCTATAACCGTCAGCGTTTCCTCGCCCAGTATGCGCGAATGCGCGAGCAGGGCATCCGCTTCGTCGTCGCCAGCGGCAACCAGTATTACCAGCTCATCTCCTTTTTCCCTGAGGTGGCGCACGAAATCGCTTTTGTCGCCGAAAACGGCGGCTGGGTGGTCAGCGCCGGCGAGGATGTGTTTAACTGCCGGATGCAGAAGGAACATTTCAATACCGTCATCGACCATCTTCTGACGCTGACCAACATTGAAATTATCGCCTGCGGTAAGCGCAGCGCTTATACCCTCAACCGCTATAACGATGCGCTGAAAGCGGTCGCGGCGAAGTACTATCATCGCCTCGAACTGGTCGACGATTTTAATCATATTGCTGATGATGAAATTCTGAAGTTCGGTCTCAACGTGCCGGATCAGCTGATTCCGCAGATCCAGCCGAAGCTGCACGCCGCGCTTGGCGATATGGTGACCGCGGTCGCCACCGGCTACGGTAGCATTGACCTGATTATTCCCGGGGTGCATAAAGCCAACGGACTGCGCATCCTGCAGGAACGCTGGGGCATAAAGAACCATGAAGTGGTGGCGTTTGGCGATAGCGGCAACGATATCGAAATGCTGCAACACGCCGGATTCGGTTTCGCGATGGCCAACGCCGCCGCGCCGGTGAAGGCCGTCGCCGGCTACCGTGCCCCGCACAATAACGAAGAAGGCGTGCTGCATATTATTGATAAGGTACTGAATCGCGAAGCGCCGTTCGCCTGAGGTAGCGCCTGCTGCGGCGCGTCACGTCGCAGCAGGGCATTTGAAGGTTACTGCGGTTCGTGGGCGTTGCCCACGCGTTTATCCTTCAGGAAGTAGACCGTCATCGCCAGCCAGAGCACCCCGCTCAGCAGGTTGAGCAAGCTGAAGAGCCCGCTACCGCCAGACTCATAGGCGTGCTTACTGACTTCGATACCCACGGTAAAGATCAGCATTTGCAGCATCCCCATCGCCGCCGACACCGTCCCCTTACTCATCTCGCTGGCAAACAGCGTCAGACGCACCAGTCCGGCGTTGGCGAGACCAATCCCGAAGGCGTAAACGCTCAGCCCGGCGGTCATCCACAGATACGCGTGCGTCGACGCCACCGTCGCCACAGCGGAGATCAGCAGGCCGATCATAATCGGCCAGCCGCCGAGAATAATCAGCGAGCGCACCGTTTTGCGTGAAGTCTGGCGCGCCAGCACCAGGTTCCCGGCAATCAGCGCGCCAAAAATCGGCACCTGCAGCAGGCCATATTCGTAGCTGGTCGCCTGCTCGCCGCTGATGATGATCACCGGCGATTGGGCAATCCACGCCAGCAGCGGCAGGCTGACAAAACCGGTGGCCAGCGCGCCGGCGACAAAGCGCAGGTTTTTCAGCACTTCACGATAATCACGCCCCAGCTCTTTTACCGATAGCTTCTCGCCCATGCGGGTGGCGGTTTCCGGCATCGCCTTCTGTAGCCCGAAAAAGGCGATGGCGGCCAGCACGGCAAACAGGACAAACATCATCTCCCACGGCAGGAGATGAACCCAGGCCGCGCCCACCAGCGGCCCGAGCAGCGGCGCAATCAGCGCGACGTTGGCCATCAGGGCGGTGATCTTGATGCACACCGCCTCTTCAAAAGACTCCTGTATCGCCGCATAGCCGACCGCGCCGATAAAGCACAGGCTGATACCCTGCAAAAAGCGCAGCAGCGTGAACTGCTCAATAGTTTGCGCCAGCAGCGTCGCCAGGCAGGTTACGATAAACCACACTACCCCGGTCAGCATCACCGGACGACGGCCGATGCGGTCCGAAAGCGGCCCCAGCAGCCACTGCAAAAACATACCGCCGGCCAGATAGGCGGTCATTGAGGTCGGCACCCACTCGTTGCCCACGCCAAATTCTGCCACCACCGAGAGCATGCCCGGCTGGATCATGTCATTGCCGATATAGGTGGAGAACTCGTATAACACCAGGCACAACGGAAAGAGCAGCGCCTGACGTCCGAGGCGTTTGCCAGAAAGCGAATAATTCTGCATGAAATCTCTTATTTA
Organism: Klebsiella grimontii; assembly: GCF_900200035.1. Lineage (GTDB taxonomy): Bacteria > Pseudomonadota > Gammaproteobacteria > Enterobacterales > Enterobacteriaceae > Klebsiella > Klebsiella grimontii. The sequence goes on along the minus strand of NZ_FZTC01000015.1, from coordinate 865,714 downwards.
AATAAAACCGCGCAAAGTTTAATGAAAGTCGTCTCGGGGAGATAGCGAATTGTGAGCGATGAAGCAAAATATCGCCACACGGATAGCGCATCGCCAGCAACCAATCAAAATCCAGCTGTATATATTTCGTTTATGTTTCAATTAGATTACAGGCTATATACTCCTTCAATCAGTCTGTTAACGAAGCCACGCCCGCGTTTTAATTCATAACAAACTGATAATTAAGACAATACTGCTTTATCTTATCGCCACCGTTTTTTAAGGTGGGCGGCTTGTTGCTAACGGACCCAAGAGCCTGGATGTATGCTGGAAAATATTAACTACTCGCTGTTTGCATTACTCAACGCTACCCCCGCATCGCCGTGGTGGGCGATTGAAATCGCGACGTTTATCGCCAAAGACCTGATAATTATGGTGCCATTATTGGTGTTGGCCTTATGGCTTTGGGGCCCAAACCAGCGGCAGTTAGTATTTAAGGTCATGATGGCATTAGCCATTAGCCTGACGCTTTCGTGGATATTCGGCGTATTTTTTCCGCATGACCGTCCGTTTGCCGCCGGTATTGGCTATAACTTCCTGCATCATTCGCCCAATAACTCCTTCCCGAGCAATCACGGCACGATCTGCTTTACCTTTGCGCTGGCCTTTATGTTCTGGCACCGCCTGTGGTCGGGCGCGCTGCTGTTCTCCCTTGCCTGCGCGATTGCCTGGTCCCGGGTCTATCTCGGCGTGCACTGGCCGATGGATATGCTGGGCGGGCTGCTCACCGCGATGATCGCCTGCCTTAGCGCCCAACTGCTGTGGCAAAGCGGCGGAAAAACCCTCTATCAGCATCTGCAGCGGCTGTACCGTCTGTTTTTTTCGCTGCCGATTCGCAAAGGTTGGGTGCGCGAATAGATGTTCCTGACCAGCTGGTAAAGTTGCGGTAGCGCCCAATTCCTGCGCGTGACTAAGCCTCTTCCGGCAGGTAAAATCGCCGCTGACGCCCTGTCAATGCAGGGCGCTTTCAGCTTAGAGGGAATATGGAAACTCGTCGTGACGAACGCATCAGTCAGCTTATTCAGGCACTCAAGCGCAGTGATAAACTCCATCTAAAAGAAGCGGCCACCCTGCTTGGCGTGTCAGAGATGACCATTCGTCGCGATCTCAACGGCCACAGCGGCCCGGTCGTGTTGCTGGGCGGCTATATCGTTCTGGAGCCGCGCAGCGCAACGCACTATCTGCTGAGCGATCAGAAAACACGCCTTGTGGATGAAAAACGCCGCGCAGCCCGCCATGCGGCTAAGCTGCTTGAGCCCCACCAGATGGCCTTTTTTGACTGCGGGACCACCACGCCGTGGATCATCGACGCCATCGATAGCGCCCTGCCCTTTACCGGGGTCTGCTATTCGCTCAATACCTTTCTTTCCCTGCAGGAAAAACCCCAGTGCCGCGCGATTTTGTGCGGCGGCGAGTTCCACGCCAGCAACGCCATTTTTAAACCGCTAAGCCTGCAGGATACGCTGAGCCACCTTTGCCCGGACATCGCGTTTTATTCCGCCGCGGGCGTCGATTGCGAGCAGGGCGCGACCTGTTTTAACCTGGAAGAGCTGCCGGTCAAACACTGGGCGATGAAAAGCGCGCGCTACCACGTGCTGGTCGTCGATCACAGTAAATTTGGTAAAGTTCGCCCGGCGAGGATGGGGGATTTAGCGCAGTTTGACGTGATTGCCAGCGACGTGTGTCCGGATGACGATCTGCTCGCGCTGGCGAAGGAAAAACAGATTTCACTGCTTTACTAACCGCGCCCCGCAGGGCGCGGCCTGCATTTTAAGAGAACCAACCGCCGAACCAGCCGTGCAATTTCATCAGCACAAAATCGATCATCCGGCTAAAGAAACCGCCTTCGTTTACCGCTTCCATCACAATCAGAGGCCGCTGCTCAATGGTTTTATCATTAAGCTTGAAGTCGATGGTGCCGACCACCTGCCCTTTGGTGAGCGGCGCGGTCAGCTGCGTATCATTCAGGGTGTAGCTGGCCTTGAGGTTTTTCAGCTGGCCTTTCGGCAGCGTGATGGAGCCGGCCTCGCCCGCCCCCAGCTTCGCTTCGCTGCTATCGCCAAACCAGACGCGCTGGGTAATAAAGGTGGCATCGGGTTTAATCGGCGTCACGGTTTCATAGAAACGGAAGCCCCAGGTCAGCAGTTTTTCTGATTCGTTAAAACGGATACGGTCAGTTTTGGTGCCGAGCACGACGGCAATCAGGCGCATATCGTTTTGCGTCGCGGAAGAAACCAGATTGTAGCCCGCCCCGGCGGTGGTCCCGGTTTTCACGCCGTCAGCGTTGAGATTCGTGCTCCACAGCAGACGGTTGCGGTTCGGCTGACGGATTTTGTTGAAGGTGAACTCTTTTTCTTTATGGATCGCATACTCTTCCGGCACGTCATGGATCATCGCTTTGGTGAGCAGCGCCATATCGCGGGCGGTACTAAACTGACCCGGCGCATCCAGACCGTGCACGGTCATAAAGGTGGTGTTGGTCAGGCCCATTTTCTGCGCATAGCCGTTCATCAGGCTGACAAACGCGTCCTGGCTGCCCGCCACGTAGTCGGCGATCGCGATGCTGGCGTCGTTGCCGGATTGAATGATAACGCCCTTGTTAAGATCTTCGACCGACACCTGCATTCCTGGCTTAAGGAACATCACCGATGAGCCGCGCAGCGCCGGGTTACCGGTTGCCCACGCGTCGCGCCCGATAGTCACCATATCGGTCGACTTAATCTTACCCGCCTTTAACGCCTGGCCGACAACATAGCTGGTCATGATTTTGGTCAGGCTCGCCGGATCGAGTTTTTCATCGGCATTGCCTTCGCTGAGCACTTTGCCGCTGGCATAGTCCATCAGGATCCAGGCTCGCGCGTCAATGGATGGCGCATCGGGGAGTTGTTCTGCAGCCTGCACCGCAGGCGCAACGAGAAATAAAAGCGCGCAGCCTGCCGCGAGGCCGCGAAGGGAAAAAGCATCATGCGTCATAAGAGCCACCCAAGTATCCTTTCCAAACAAAAATATGCCGCCACACTCGTTCGGCGCCGCAGCAGCCGGTGAGTAAAGCGTACAAATGACCTTAAAGAAACAGCGAGTTGGTAAAGTTTTTAAAGTTTACGCAATAACCTCGCCCGGTGCTGCAAACAGAGCAATTTTTTTGATCGCGGTTGCCTAAATATTAACTTTATTCCAACATGAATGCTCACTACGCCGCAACGGCGGCTTAATAAAAAGCAGGAGCGGATATGATTACGCTGTGGGGCAGAAATAACTCGACCAATGTGAAGAAAGTGCGCTGGGTGCTGGAAGAACTCGACCTCCCGTATCAGCAAATTCTGGCCGGTCTGGAGTTCGGTCTGAATCACGATGCGGACTATCTGGCCATGAATCCCAATGGCCTGGTACCGTTATTGAAAGATGAGACGACCGATCTCGTGCTCTGGGAATCAAACACCATTATCCGCTATCTGGCCGCGCAGTACGGTCAAAATCGCCTGTGGGTGGAGTCGCCCGCCGAGCGCGCTCAGGGGGAAAAATGGATGGACTGGGCCAACGGTTCGCTCTCGCCTGCCCATCGGCCGGTGTTAATGGGGCTGGTGAGAACCCCGCCGGAAAAACGCGACCCCGCCGCGATTGAAGCCGGTATTGCCGCCTGCGAGACGCTGTTCGCCATTCTGGATGATGAACTGTCGCGTCATCAGTGGCTCTCAGGCAACGCCTTCGGCCTCGGCGACATCGCCGTCGCGCCGTTCATTTATAACCTGCTGGAGATCGTTAAAACCTGGCAACCGCGCCCGCACCTGCAGCGCTGGTATCAGCAGATTAACCAGCGCCAGGCCTGGCGCAACGTGGTGATGATTCCGGTCACCTGATATTAGCCCGCCGGTCTCACCTTCAGCAGCTCGCCGTTGGATTCGTCGGTTAGCACATACAGATAACCATCGGGTCCAACGCGCACATCGCGGATACGTTTTCCGCGATCGCCCAGAATCCGCTCCTGTTCCGTGACGTTATCGCCGTCAACCTTGAGAACAATCAGCGATTTATCCTTCAGCGCGCCGATAAACAGCCGGTGCCGCCACTGCGGAAAAGTCTGCGCGTCGTAAAACGCCATACCGCTCACCGCCGGCGATTTTACCCAGACAAACAGCGGCGCTTCGGTTCCTTCCGCCGTTTTGCCTTTGGCCTCCGGGATCGGCAGGCCGCTGTAGTTAATGCCGTGCGTCGCCAGCGGCCAGCCGTAGTTTTTGCCTTTTTGCGGAATATTGATCTCATCCCCGCCTCGCGGCCCGTGCTCATTTAACCACAGCGTATCGCTCCACGGGTTCATCGCCATCCCCTGGGGGTTGCGAATACCGTAAGACCAGATTTCCGGTCTGACGCCGGCCTGGCCGACAAAAGGATTATCGTCCGGGACCTTGCCATCAGCCGTTAGCCGCACCACTTTTCCCTGCAGCTTATCGAGATCCTGAGCGGTCGAACGCTGGTTATTCTCCCCGAGTCCAATAAACAGATAACCGCGGCCGTCGAACACCAGCCGTCCGCCAAAATGATTGCCGGTTGAGAGCTTCGGCTGCTGGCGGAAAACCACCTGGAAATTTTCCAGGCGCTGGAGGTCATCGCTCAGTCGGCCGTAGCCCACGGCGGTCCCGGCCTTGCCGTCACTCCCGCCTTCGGCGTAGCTCAGCCAGACCCGGCGCGACTGGGCGAAATCCGGAGCCAGCGCCACGTCCAGCAGACCGCCCTGCCCGTTGGCCCAGACCTGCGGCACGCCCGAAATCGCAGGCGCGAGGCCTTTATCCCGCTGCCACAGACGGAGCTCGCCGCCGCGCAGGGTCATCAGAATCCCCCGGTCGTCGGGAAGAAAGGCCAGCGCCCACGGGTGTTCAAGCTGGTTCTGCAACATCTCTACGCGCTCCTGGGCGGCAAGACTTGCCGTTGGCAACAGCAGCGCGGTAAGGGCGATCAGGTTAATGGTCTGGCGCATGGCATACTCCTTTTGTCAGCAATGCTGATAAGGGTAGCCAGCGTGGGAAAGCGGGAAGGGATTTTTACATAACATTAATCGGGGGGAGCAGGCTCCCCCCGATTTCAGGCGTGCGTAATGGGCTGAGAATCATTCAATTTATGAATATTTAGCCGCAATACCGCCAGACAGCTTTCCAGCTTATCTACGTCGACAGCGATGTAGGACGGGCAGTCATGATGTCCGCTCAACAGGCAGACCGCCGCGGAAGCGACGGCCTCGCCGGCCAGCCGCAGGGCTTCCTTCTCCTCCGGCGCGACGGCGTGCTGCAGGCGCGGCGCGTGTTGATGCATTTCATGGCACAGTTCAAACAAGTTATCACGTAGATGGTCGTTTTCGCTGACTGACATATAGCCTTTTGCTTTACGCAGCTGCAAATAAGCGTCGAGATCAATGTTGGCATTAATCAGCTTATTCATCAGGTTACGATACAGTCTGTCAACGCTCATCGCGGTTCCTCCTCTGTCGTCCTTTACCACAACCATAATATGGTCATTTTTTTGTACAAAACGATGAGGCAGATCAATAATTCTCAGGTCATTAACATCCTTTACAATGTTACAACGGCGATTAAAATCCTTTTCGGCGATCTCAACGACAAAAAGCAAAAAATGTTATACGTTCTCAAAATTAAAACATTTCAACTCACGATGATAAAATTATTTATTGCAGTAATGATCACATATTAGCGCAATTCACATTGCCATAAAATGCCGCCAGGTGTCATATCATTTCATAAAATGTATTACGTATAACATTCAATAAGAGCAGCAAGCAGATCGATCCTGTTTGTAACCTTTACCGCTACCGCTTGAAGGAACTGAAATGATTACGCCCGGCAAAAGAAACTATATCTTGTTGAGTCTTTTCGATTTCCTCTACCTCTTCGCCTGGTCCTCGACCATGGCGTTCTTCGTTATCTGGACCACTCAGCATCTCGGGATTAGCGCAACCAAAACCGGTCTGCTCTACTCGGTCAACGCCTTTATCGCCCTGCTGATGCAGCCCTTCTTCGGCTTTATTTCCGATAAGTTCGGCCTGAAAAAACGGCTGATCTGGATCCTGGTCGCCATGCTGCTGCCGGTAGGCCCGTTCTTTATTTATTTGTATGCGCCGCTGCTGGTGCACAGCTTCTGGCTGGGCGCGCTGCTTGGCGGGGTATACCTGGGGATTATTTTCAACTCCGGCTGCGGAGTTATCGATTCGTATATTGATAAAATTTCGCGGCGCTACCAGTTCGAATACGGCCGGGTCAGGATGTGGGGATCGTTAGGCTGGGCCGCCGCCGCGTGGATCGTCGGCAAATATATCGACAGCAATCCAAACCTCGCCTTCTGGCTGGCCAGCGTCGCCATCGTTATCGCGGCGATCTGCTTTATGCTGACCAAAATCGAACTGACCGAAGCGGAAATGCAAAAAAGCAGCGCGCTGAAAGTTTCGCACGCCCTGGAGCTGGCCAAGAACGGCCAGTTCTGGATGCTGCTGGTCTTCACCCTTTTCGTCACGCAAATCTATGACACCTACGATCAGCAGTTCGCCCAGTACTTTTCTCTGCAGTTTTCGACGCCGGAAGAAGGCAATCGCTGGTACGGCATTCTGGCCTCCATTCAGGTATGCGGCGAGACCCTGTTTTTATGCCTGATGCCGTGGTTCGTAAACCGCACCGGCGCGAAATGGGCGCTGATCATCGCCGGGCTGATCATGTCGGTGCGTATCGTCGGCTCCGCAATTCCGCTGGGTCCGGTGTGGATAGGCGCGGTAAAAATGATGCATGCGCTGGAAAAACCGCTGATTTTAGTGTCGGTGTTTAAATTTATCGCCGCCAACTTCGACAACAAGCTCTCCTCGACGGTCTACCTGCTGGTGCTGTTCGTCGCCTCTATCGCCACCGCCATTTACTCGCCGCTGGCCGGGTATTTGTACGACACCATCGGCTTTGCGCATACCTATTATATTCTGGGCGGCATCGCCGGGCTGTTTACGCTAATCTCGGTATTTACGCTTCGCGATAATAGAGAACAGACCGCGCCGGGGGCTGGCGTTGCGCAAAGCCATTAATCAAAATTCGCCCGGAAGCCTCTTTCGGGCGAATTAGCGGAAGCTCCACTGCACGCTCATCACAAATATGGCCGGGACGATAATGCCCGTTTCGACGCCGAAATAATCGGTAAAATTGTACTGCAGGCCATGATAAATATAGGGAGAGAAACCGACGCCGGTGAGTTTCTTCGCCGTTCGATAGGTGCCTGAATCGCCGCAATCGCGAAAGGCTTTAAAGAAGAACTCGCCGGTATAGGCATAGACGCCCTTGAACGTCCAGCCATTTGCCCCCGCGTACCAGTCCCTTCGCGCTCCCAGAGAGAGGCAGCGGTCGGCAAAACTATTCTTCATGGTCCCGACCAACGCGCTGTACTTTGAATCCGCAGACAGCTTGCGCTCAACGGAAAAAAACTGGTTATTGAATTTTTCGTTATATTGACCGTGATTACCGGTCATGTGATAAACAAATGAACCGGTATTGACCGAATATAACGCCATCTCGTTGGCATAAACGGGCGTCGCGCCGATCATGGCCAGCGCGCAGACGAAACCACCCAACTTTTTAAACATGGGAAACCTGATAAAAAATAAAGACTAAAAGCAGCGGCTATTTTACCGCTTCAGGTTAAACCAGATCTAAACCGACGTCCCCCGATTGCCGAGATAATGGCTGAATAACCCCCTTATTTTGATTAACAATCTGGATAATCATGCCGATAAAAAGAAACACAGATATCGCCGGGCTAACATGAAAAGGAGTATAAACTTTCCGCCGATCTCTGTAGAATCCCTGCCCTGACCATCCCAATAATTGAACACTTTTTAAGCTATGAGCAATGTCACCCCTCAGCCGAAAATCGGCTTTGTCTCTCTGGGCTGCCCGAAAAATCTCGTGGACTCAGAACGTATCCTGACTGAACTGCGCACCGAAGGATATGACGTGGTTCCCTCCTACGATAACGCTGATATGGTTATCGTTAACACCTGCGGCTTTATCGATAGCGCCGTGCAGGAGTCGCTGGAAGCGATTGGCGAAGCGTTGAAAGAAAACGGCAAAGTGATCGTCACCGGCTGCCTGGGCGCAAAAGAAGATCAGATCCGCGAAGTGCATCCGAAGGTGCTGGAAATTACCGGCCCGCACAGCTATGAACAGGTGCTGGAACACGTCCACCACTACGCGCCGAAGCCTAAACACAACCCGTTCCTCAGCCTGGTGCCGGAACAGGGCGTGAAGCTGACGCCGCGTCATTACGCTTACTTAAAAATTTCCGAAGGCTGCAACCATCGCTGCACCTTCTGCATCATCCCGTCCATGCGCGGCGATCTGGTCAGCCGTCCGATTGGCGAAGTGCTGGCGGAAGCCAAACGCCTGGCCGATGCCGGGGTCAAAGAGCTGCTGGTGATCTCTCAGGACACCTCCGCCTACGGCGTTGATGTCAAACATCGCAGCGGCTTCCACAACGGCATGCCGGTCAAAACCAGCATGGTTAGCCTGTGCGAAGAGCTGGCGAAGCTCGGTATCTGGGTGCGCCTGCACTACGTCTATCCGTACCCGCACGTTGATGATGTAATCCCGCTGATGGCGGAAGGCAAAATTCTGCCTTATCTCGATATTCCGCTGCAGCACGCCAGCCCGCGTATTCTCAAAATGATGAAACGCCCGGGCTCCGCTGACCGCCAGCTGGCGCGCATCAAGCAGTGGCGTGAAGTTTGTCCCGAACTCACCCTGCGTTCGACCTTTATCGTCGGCTTCCCGGGCGAAACGGAAGACGATTTCCAGATGCTGCTCGACTTCCTGAAAGAAGCCCGCCTCGACCGCGTCGGCTGTTTCAAATACAGCCCGGTAGAAGGCGCAACCGCTAACGAACTGGCGGATCAGGTGCCGGAAGAGGTGAAAGAAGAGCGCTGGAACCGCTTTATGCAGCTGCAGCAGCAGATCTCCGCCGAGCGCTTGCAGGAGAAAGTCGGTCGCGAAATTTTGGTGCTGATCGACGAAGTGGATGAAGAAGGGGCAATTGGCCGCAGCATGGCCGATGCGCCGGAAATCGACGGCGCGGTCTACCTTAACGGTGAGAGTAAAGTCAAACCGGGCGACGTTGTGCGGGTGAAAGTCGAACACGCCGACGAATACGATCTATGGGGCTGCCGGGTTTAATTTCGCCCGCTGACCGTATCCCGGATGACGGCGCTCGCGCGCCTTATCCGGGCGACAAAACCGCACAGGATTAACGTGCGGAGTGCTTTCCCGGAGGCGGTGCTGCGCACCTGTCCGGGCTACTAAACCGCATACGGTGGTGAATCCGTAGCCCCGGTCAGCGCAGCCGGGGAATCACGCCCCTACCCTTTTATCCTCGGATCCAGCGCATCGCGCAGGCCGTCACCCAGCAGGTTAAACGCCAGCACCGTCAGGAAAATCGCGATTGCCGGGAACAGCGCCACGTGCGGCGCCATCACCATATCCGCCCGCGCTTCGTTGAGCATCGCCCCCCACTCCGGCGTCGGCGGCTGCGCGCCAAGCCCCAGAAATGACAGGCTGGCGGCGGAGATAATCGACACGCCGATGCGCATCGTAAAGTAGACCACAATCGACGATACCGTGCCGGGCAAGATGTGATTAAACAGGATGTTAGCATCGCTGGCGCCAATGCTGCGCGCCGACTCAATAAAGGTCTGCTGCTTAAGCACCAGAGTATTGCCGCGCACCAGACGTGCAAATGCCGGGATCGAAAAGATCGCCACCGCGATAATCACGTTCGACATTCCGCTTCCCATTACCGCCACCACCGCAATTGCCAGCAAAATCCCCGGGAAAGCGAACAGCACGTCACAGATACGCATAATAATGCGGTCCCACCAGCCTTCGTAGTATCCGGCCAGTAGCCCAAGCACCGTGCCGATGGCCGCGCCGATGAATACCGCGAGTACCCCGGCGGCCAGCGAGATCTGCGCCCCCACCAGCACCCGACTGAAGATATCCCGCCCCAGGGAATCAACGCCGAACCAGTGCATCATTGACGGGCCGTCGTTGAGCCGGTCGTAATCAAAATAGTTTTCCGCATCGAACGGCGCAATCCACGGCGCTACGATCGCCACCGCGATCAGCAGCAGGACAAATATCCCCGCCCCCATCGCCACCGGCTGACGGCGAAACCGCCGCCAGAACTCGTGCCATGGGGTACGTATCTGCCCGGGTTTAATCCCCGGCATCGCGTTGATAACCGCTTGTCTTCTCCAGTTGAGCAATCGCACCTTACTTGTACCTGATAGCTGGATTAATGGCGGCATACAGCACGTCCACCACTAAATTAATAAGAATAAACTCCAGCGAAAACAGGAGGACTTCCGCCTGAATCACCGGGTAATCGCGCATCTCCACCGAGTCCACCAGCAGACGCCCGAGGCCTGGCCAGTTAAAGACCTTCTCCACCACGATTGAACCGCCGAGCAAAAAGCCGAACTGCAGCCCCATCATGGTCACCACCGGGATCATCGCGTTGCGCAGGCCGTGCTTGAGCACCACCAGCGTTTCGCTGACGCCTTTCGCCCGCGCGGTACGCATGTAATCTTCATGCAGGACATCGACGAACGAGGCGCGGGTAAAGCGCGCCATCACCGCCGCCACCGCCGCACCCAGGGTCAGCGAAGGCAGAATATAGTGGCGCCAGCTGTCGGCGCCCACCGTCGGCAGCCAGCCCAGCTCAACGGAAAAGACCTGCATCAACAGCATGCCGAGCGCGAACGCCGGGAACGAGATCCCGGTCACCGCCAGCGCCATCCCCAGGCGATCCGGCCAGCGGTTGCGCCACACCGCCGCCACGATCCCCGCCGCCATCCCGAACACTACCGCCCAGCTCATGCTGGCGAGCGTCAGCCAGAACGTGGGCATGAAACGGCTGGCGATTTCGCTGCTTACCGGGCGACGCGAGGCCATCGAGGTACCGAAATCCCCCTGCACAATATTGCTGATATAGTGCCAGAACTGCACGTGCAGCGGCCGATCGAGCCCCAACTGCTGGCGCACCATTCCCACCACCTGAGCATCCGCTTCCGGCCCGGCAATCAGCCGCGCCGGGTCCCCGGGCAGCATATGCACGAACAGAAACACCAGCACCGCCACAATCAGCAGCGTGGGGATCAGCCCCAGCAGGCGTTTAATCACATAATTGAGCATGCTTCTCCTTGCGTGAAATCCCCGCAGCCTGCGCCCGGGGACCCACAGCTATCTACTTAAGATCCGCCTGTTCAAAGCTAAATCCGGTATCCGGCTGGATATAGAATCCGGTCAGATTTTTACTGTGCGCTGAGACCAGTTTTTCGACCACCAGCGGCACCCACGGCGACTCTTTCCAGATAGTATCCTGCGCGTCCTTATACAGCCGCGTTTTTTCCTGCGCATCGGTGGTTTTCAGCGCGTCGTTGAGATCTTTATCGACCTGAGGATTGCTGTAGAAAGCGGTATTAAATAGGGTCGGCGGCCAGTTTTGCGACGCGAACAGCGGCGACAGCGCCCAGTCAGCTTCCCCGGTCGACGCCGACCAGCCGGTGTAGAACATGCGTACGCCGCTCTCTTTCTGCCCCTTACCTTCCACCTCCGCCGCGCGCTGGCCCGCATCCATCGCCGTCAGCTGCGCCTTAATGCCCACCTGCGCCAGCTGCTGCTGGGTAAACTGCAGCACTTTCTGCGCCGTACTGTGGTTATGCGACGACCACAGCGTGGTGCTAAATCCATTCGGATAGCCTGCCTCTTTCAGCAGCTCGCGGGCCTTGGCCGGATCGTACGGCCAGGCGCTGTAGCTTTCAGCGTAGGCAATAGACGGTGGCACCACGCCGGTCGCCGGGGTGGCATAGCCCGCAAAGGCCACCTTCACCAGCGCCTGACGGTTGATGGCGTAGTTAATCGCCTCGCGCACTTTAGGGTTATCGAACGGCTTCTGCGTCACGTTCATGCTGATATAGCGCTGCATGATCGACGGGCTGGCCACCAGCTCCAGCTTGCTGTTTTTCTCCAGCAGCGGCGCCTGCTCGTAGGGGATCGGGAACGCAAACTGCGCTTCGCCGGTCTGCAGCATCGCCGCGCGGGTATTGTTATCCACCACCGGACGCCAGGTAATGGAGTCCAGCTTCGGCAGCCCCGGCTGCCAGTAACCGGCGAACTTCTTCACTTTAACGAAGTCGGTCTGATTCCAGGTGTCGAGCTGGTACGGACCGGTGCCGACCGGATGGAAACCAATCTCTTTACCATATTTCTTCAGCGCCGCCGGAGAAATCATCGCCGTTGCCGGGTGGGCCAGGATATTAATAAACGCCGAGAAAGGCTGTTTGAGGGTAATTTTCACCGTCGTCGGGTCAACCGCCTCGGTGCTGGCGATATTTTTATACAGGTTATAGCGCTTGAGATGATTTTCCGGATTGCTGGCGCGATCGAGGTTGGCCTTGACCGCTTCGGCATTAAACTCGGTACCGTCCTGGAACTTCACCCCCGGGTGCAGCTTAATGGTATAAACCAGCCCGTCCGGAGAAACGGTATAGCTTTCCGCCAGCACGTTATGCAGTTTCATCTCTTTATCCAGGCCGAACAGCCCCTGATAGAAAGACTTCGCCACCGCCTGCGACAGCGTGTCGTTAGCATCATAGGGGTCGAGGGTCGTAAAGTTAGAACCGACCGCCACCACCACATCTTTTGCGGCAAAAGCCGGCGTCGCTGCCAGCGCCGAAGCGACGCCCAGCGCCAACAGCCATTTGCCTGAAACGCGTTGAGTCATGTTGTTCTCCTGAAATGCTGCATTATGGATGTCGTTGTTATCGTGCCAGCACGTCGGCGGCGGACTCTCTGGCGACAAAGTGCCCCGGCCCCACCTGCTGTAACGGCGTACTCACCCCCTCTTCGCCCCGCCTGAAGATATTACCCGGCAGCTCGTCGGAGAGCAGCACGCGCTGCGGACGACGATGCGTAGGGTCGGCTACCGGAACGGCGGCCATCAGTTTACGGGTATAGGGATGCTGCGGGTTTTCAAACACCGCGCGGCGCGGGCCAATTTCGACAATGCGCCCGCGATACATCACCGCCACGCGGTGGCTGATGCGCTCAACCACCGCCATGTCATGGGAAATAAACAGAAATGCGATGCCCATCTCGCGCTGCAAATCGAGCATCAGATTGATAATTTGCGCGCGTATCGACACGTCCAGCGCCGATACCGATTCATCGGCAATCACCACTTTTGGATTGAGCGCCAGCGCGCGGGCAATACAGATGCGCTGGCGCTGGCCGCCGGAAAACTCGTGCGGATAGCGCCAGGCATGTTCCGGCTCCAGTCCGACGCGTTCCAGTAGCCAGGCGACACGTTCGCGGGCGGCGTCCCCCTCGAGCAGGCGGTGCACGCGCAGCGGCTCCATAATCGAATAGCCCACCGTTTGCCGCGGGTCGAGGGAAGCGTAAGGGTCCTGGAAAATAAACTGGATATCGCGGCGCAGCGCCTGAAGCTTACCGCCCGTCAGCGTATCAATCCGCTGACCGTTGAAGGTGATGCTGCCGCCCTGGGTTTCCACCAGACGCAGCAGCGCCCGTCCGGTGGTGGATTTACCGCAGCCCGACTCCCCCACCAGGCTTAGGGTTTCGCCGGGCCATAAATCAAAACTGACTTTTTCGACCGCATGCACTTCACGGGTAATGCGGTTGAGAATACCGCTACGCAGCGGAAAGCGCGCCACCAGATCGCGAACTTTGAGGATCGGTTCCCCGGCCACAACGGTGTTCTGCTCCTCCGGCGACGGGCTTTGGTTTAGCAGCGGGAAACGGCGCGGCAGAGAGGTGCCGCGCATCGCGCCCAACCTGGGCACCGCGGCCAGCAGCGCCTGGGTATAGGGATGCTGCGGCGCGCGGAAAATCTCCTCCACGCTGCCGGTCTCCACCGCTTCGCCGCGATACATCACCAGCACGCGGTCGGCGATATCGGCCACCACGCCCATATCGTGGGTAATAAAGATAACGCCCATCGCCATCTCTTTTTGCAGAACGGCGATCAGCTGTAAAATTTGCGCCTGGATAGTCACATCCAGCGCGGTCGTCGGTTCATCGGCAATCAGCACCGCCGGGCGGCAGGAGAGCGCCATGGCGATCATCACCCGCTGACGCATCCCGCCGGAAAGCTGATGCGGAAAGCGCGACAGCATGGCTTCCGCTTCCGGAATGCGTACCTGATCGAGCATTTTTTTCGCTTCGCGCAGGGCCTCATCATGCTTCAGGCCCTGATGTAATCGAATCGACTCGGCAATCTGTTCACCGATAGTGAAGACCGGATTCAGCGAGGTCATCGGCTCCTGAAAGATCATCGCCATATCCGCGCCGCGCACGCCGCGCATATCGGCGTCAGACTGTTCGCTCAGCTCAATCACCTGCCGGTTGCGACGACGCAGCAGCAGCGCATCGCTGCGCACTTCGCTGACCGCCCGATCGAGCAGGCGCATCAGCGCCAGCGACGTTACCGATTTGCCCGAGCCGGACTCGCCGACTATCGCCAGCGTCTCGCCGCGCCGCAGGGTAAACGACAGGTCGCGAACGGCGGAAAAAGCCTGCTGCTGCTGGCTAAACGTAACGTTCAGACCGCGCACCTGCAGAACATCATTAGCATCGATTTCTTGACTATGCGGCAACGCCCTTTCCTCTTATTCGCGATAAATACCAATCGTGGGCGTATCACCCGCATAACACCAGGCCCGGTACATGCCTTCACTATTAAACGGCAGCGCCACGTTGCCTTCACGGTCGACGGCGATCAGGCCGCCGCTGCCGCCCAGCGCGGGAAGTTTCTCCATCACCACCCTTTCGCAGGCCTCCTGCAGGCTGAGATGGCTGTACTCCACCAGCGCCGAAATATCGTAAGCCGCCAGCGTACGCATAAACACTTCGCCGGTGCCGGTACAGGAAACGGCGACGCTGGCGTTATTGGCATAGCAGCCCGCCCCCGGCAGCGGGCTATCGCCGACGCGTCCCGGCAGCTTATTGGTCATTCCGCCGGTTGATGTCGCCGCCGCGAGGTTACCCGCCAGATCCAGCGCAACCGCGCCGACGGTGCCCATTTTGTGCCGCTCATCCAGCGGCGCGGCGTGGTGGTCGAGCACGATATCGCCGCCCTCCTGCGCCTGACGCAGCTGCAGCAAGCGCTCGGGGGTCGAAAACAGGCTGTTATCGACCCGTTCCATACCGTGGGCAGCGGCAAACGCTTCCGCCCCCTCGCCAATCAACAGCACATGCGGGCTCTGTTCCAGCACCAGGCGCGCCGCCAGCACCGGATTACGTAAATGCTGAACTCCCGCCACGGCGCCGGCCTGCAAGCGGCAGCCATCCATCACGCAGGCATCGAGTTCATGGCGGCTATCGCGGGTAAATACCGAGCCAATACCGGCGTTAAATAACGGGCACTCCTCCAGCAGCCGGACCGCTTCGGTTACCGCATCCAGCGCGCTGGCCCCGGCCGCCAGCATTTTTTGTCCGCTATCGACAATCGCCGACAGCGCCGTTACGTACTCCCGCTCGCGCGCCGGCGTCATCTGCGCGCGGCTAATCGCCCCGGCCCCGCCGTGAATTGCTATAACCGCCTTACCCATTACGCCGTTCCTTACCGATAAAGTGTATAAATATCATTATCGTGCTGACTGTCCTATACAATTTTTGAATATAGAAAGAGCGGACGGTGATGTAAAGCTTGTACCCAGGTGGCATATAGCCCGCCCCTCTTTTCTGCCATAATAGGCGTTTTCGATGTTTGCCCGCAGGAGAAACCCATGGATTTTACCGCCGGACTGATGCCGCTCGACACAGCCCTGACCCAGATGCTCACTCGTATTACGCCGCTGAATGCGACGGAAACCGTACCGCTGTTGCAGGCCTTTTCGCGCGTGACCGCCCATGATCTCGTTTCACCGCTCAACGTTCCCGGTTTTGATAACTCGGCGATGGACGGCTACGCCGTACGCCTGGCGGATCTCGCCGACGGCGCAGCGCTGCCGGTGGCGGGCAAGGCCTTCGCCGGTCAACCCTATAACGGCGTCTGGCCCGCGGGCGCCTGTATCCGCATTATGACCGGCGCGCCGGTACCGGAAGGCTGCGACGCGGTGGTCATGCAGGAGCAGACCGAACAAACCGATGATGGGATCCGCTTTATCGCCCCGGTGAAAAACGGGCAGAATATCCGTCGTCTCGGCGAAGATATCGCTCATGGCGCGGTCGTCTTCCCCGCGGGAACCCGCCTGACCGCCGCCGAGCTGCCGGTCATCGCCTCGCTGGGCATTGCCGAGGTTGACGTGGTGCGTAAAGTGCGGGTGGCGGTGTTCTCCACCGGCGATGAGCTCCAGCTGCCGGGCCAGCCGCTGGCCGACGGGCAAATTTACGATACCAACCGCCTGGCGGTACACCTGATGCTGCAGGAGCTGGGCTGCGAAGTGATTAACCTCGGCATTATTCCCGACGACCCGGCTAAACTGCGCGAAGCCTTTATCCAGGCAGACCAGCAGGCCGACGTGGTGATAAGCTCCGGGGGCGTTTCCGTCGGCGAGGCGGACTACACCAAAGCGATCCTCGAAGAGCTGGGGGAAATCGGCTTCTGGAAGCTGGCGATTAAGCCGGGTAAACCTTTCGCCTTCGGCAAGCTCGGCCATAGCTGGTTCTGCGGCCTGCCGGGTAACCCGGTTTCCGCCACGCTGACCTTCTACCAACTGGTTCAGCCGCTGCTGGCGAAGCTGTCCGGCAACGTCGGGCAGGCTCAGCCGATGCGCCTGCGCGTGCGCGCCGCAACCCATCTGAAAAAATCGCCGGGCCGTCTCGATTTTCAACGCGGTGTGCTGCAGCGCGGCCCGGACGGCGAGCTGGTGGTAAACAGCACCGGTCACCAGGGCTCGCATATCTTTAGCTCATTCAGCCTCGGCAACTGCTTTATCGTGCTGGAGCGCGAGCGCGGCAACGTGGAAGCCGGCGAATGGGTGGAAGTCGAGCCGTTTAATCATCTGTTCGGAGGGCTGTAATGGGCGTGGAGCTGAGCGATGCGGAGATGCTGCGCTATAACCGGCAGATTATTCTTCGCGATTTCGATTTTGACGGTCAGGAGCAGCTGAAAGCCTCGCGCGTGCTGGTCGTCGGCCTCGGCGGGCTGGGCTGCGCCGCCGCGCAGTATCTGGCGGCGGCAGGCGTCGGCCAGCTTACCCTGCTCGATTTCGATACCGTGTCGCTCTCCAACCTTCAGCGCCAGACCCTGCACAGCGACGCCACCATCGGCCAGCCGAAGGTCGACTCCGCCCGCGGCGCGCTGGCGCGGATGAATCCCCACGTTCAGCTCACGACGCTCAACGCACGGCTGGAAGACGCGGCGCTGGCGGCGCAAATCGCCGCCCACGATCTGGTGCTCGACTGTACCGACAACGTCGCGATCCGTAACCAGCTCAACGCCGGATGTTTCCGCCATAAAACGCCGCTGGTCTCCGGCGCCGCGATTCGCATGGAGGGACAAATCAGCGTCTTTACGTATCAGGAAGATGAACCCTGCTACCGCTGCCTGAGCCGCCTGTTTGGCGACAACGCCCTCACCTGCGTCGAGGCCGGCGTCATGGCGCCGCTGGTTGGCATCATTGGTTCACTACAGGCGATGGAGGCGATTAAGCTGCTCGCCCGCTACGGCAGCCCGGCGACCGGCAAAATCGTCATGTACGACGCCATGCGCTGTCAGTTCCGCGAAATGACGCTGCCGCGTAACCCTCACTGCGAGGTGTGCGGTACGCCCTAACCCCTTTCCGGCGGTACCGCCGCCGGATGTTTTGTGACCCGCCGCGACTTTTTCGCCTCCGTTTTCCCCCCTCGCTATGCTTGTTGATTTATATCAATACAACTTTCATTCGAAAGTAATTTAATCTTCATATGCAAATTAAAGGGTGAATTATGATCTTCAACATTCAGCGTTATTCAACCCATGACGGCCCGGGGATCCGCACTGTCGTCTTCCTCAAAGGGTGTTCGCTGGGCTGCCGCTGGTGCCAGAACCCGGAAAGCCGCGCCCGCACGGCGGATTTGCTGTATGACGCGCGCCTGTGCCTGGACGGCTGCGACCTCTGCCAGCAGGCCGCGCCGGAGGTGATTACCCGCAAGCTGGACGGCCTGATTATCCACCGCGAAAAACTCACCGATGCGTATATTGGCAAACTGCGCGACTGCTGCCCGACCACCGCATTAACGGTGTGCGGCGAAGAGAAGAGCGTCGAAGAGATTATGGCCACGGTGCTGCGCGACCAACCGTTTTACGAGCGCAGCGGCGGCGGCGTCACGCTCTCCGGCGGCGAGCCGTTTATGAATCCCGAGCTGGCCCGCCAGCTGTTTGAGGCCAGCCACAACGCGGGGATCCACACCGCGGTCGAAACCTGCCTGCACGTGCCGTGGAAATACGTCGAGCCCTCTTTGCCGTTTATCGACCTGTTTCTCGCTGACCTCAAGCACGTCAACGAAGCGATTTTCCAGCAGTGGACGGACGGCAGCGCCCGCCGGGTGCTGGATAACCTGCAGCGCGTCGCGCAGGCCGGAAAGAAAATTATCATTCGCGTGCCGCTGATCCAGGGCTTTAACGCCAACGAAAGCGATATTGCCGCCATTACCGATTTTGCCGCTGACCGCTTAAAGGTTGGCGAGATCCACTTCCTGCCGTACCACACGTTAGGAATGAATAAATACCAATTACTCAGTCAGCCCTATACCGCACCCGATAAACCGCTTGCTGCACCCGAGCTGCTCGCCTTCGCGCAGCGCTATGCTCAGAGCAAAGGTTTAACGGCGACTCTACGAGGATAACCTTATGACAACGTTGAAACTGGATACTCTGAGCCCGCGCATTCAGGCGCATAAAATGGCGCTGGTGCATATCGTCAAGCCGCCGGTCTGTACCGAGCGCGCCCAGCACTATACCGAAGCCTATCAACAGCACCTGGATAAACCGATCCCGGTACGCCGCGCGCTGGCGCTGGCCCATCACCTGGCGGAACGCACGATCTGGATTAAGCACGATGAACTGATCGTCGGCAACCAGGCCAGCGAAGTTCGCGCGGCGCCTATCTTCCCGGAATACACCGTTAGCTGGATCGAAAAAGAGATCGACGACCTCGCCGATCGCCCCGGTGCCGGGTTTGCCGTTAGCGAAGAGAATAAACGCGTGCTCCACGAAGTGTGCCCGTGGTGGCGCGGTCAAACCGTGCAGGATCGCTGCTACGGCATGTTTACCGACGAGCAAAAAGCGCTGCTGGCGACCGGCATTATCAAAGCGGAAGGCAATATGACCTCCGGCGATGCTCACCTTGCGGTCAACTATCCGCTGCTGCTGGAAAAAGGCCTCGACGGCATGCGGGCGAAAGTCGCCGAACGCCGTTCACGCATTAACCTGACCGTGCTGGAAGATCTGCACGGCGAGCAGTTCCTCAAAGCCATTGATATCGTGCTGGAAGCGGTCAGCGAACACTGTAAGCGCTACGCCGGGCTGGCGCGCAGCATGGCCGCGACGGAGAGCCGCGAAGCCCGCCGCGACGAGCTGCTGGTGATAGCCGAAAACTGCGATATCATCGCCCACGAGCCGCCGAAGACCTTCTGGCAGGCGCTGCAGCTGTGCTATTTCATCCAGCTGATTCTGCAGATCGAATCCAACGGCCACTCGGTCTCTTTCGGCCGCATGGATCAGTATCTCTACCCTTACTACCGCCGCGACGTTGAGCTGGCACAATCATTGGATCGCGAACACGCCATCGAGCTGCTGCACTGCTGCTGGCTGAAGCTGCTGGAGGTGAATAAAATTCGCTCCGGCTCGCACTCGAAGGCCTCCGCCGGTAGCCCGCTGTACCAGAACGTCACCATCGGCGGCCAGAATCTGGTGGACGGCAACGCGCAGGACGCGGTGAACCCGCTCTCCTACGCCATCCTTGAATCCTGCGGTCGCCTGCGCTCGACACAGCCTAACCTCAGCGTGCGCTATCACGCGGGCATGAGCAACGACTTCCTCGACGCCTGCGTGCAGGTGATCCGCTGCGGCTTCGGCATGCCGGCGTTCAATAACGACGAAATCGTTATTCCTGAATTTATCAAACTCGGTATTGAGCCGCAGGACGCGTACGACTATGCCGCTATCGGCTGCATCGAAACCGCCGTCGGCGGCAAATGGGGCTATCGCTGCACCGGGATGAGCTTTATCAACTTCGCCCGCGTCATGCTGGCGACCCTGGAAGGCGGCCGCGACGCCACCAGCGGTCAGGTCTTCCTGCCGCAGGAGCACGCCCTGTCGAAAGGCAACTTCGACAACTTCGAGCAGGTGCTGGCCGACTGGGATACGCAGATCCGCTACTACACGCGCAAATCTATCGAGATTGAGTACGTCGTCGACACCATGCTGGAAGAGAACGTACACGATATTCTCTGCTCGGCGCTGGTGGATGACTGCATCGAGCGCGCGAAGAGCATTAAGCAGGGCGGCGCGAAATATGACTGGGTTTCCGGTCTGCAGGTCGGCATCGCTAACCTCGGCAACAGCCTGGCGGCGGTGAAGAAGCTGGTGTTCGATCAGGGCGTTATTGGTCAGCAGGCGCTGGCAAAGGCGCTGGCTGAAGACTTCGAAGGCCTGACCCACGAGCAGCTGCGCCAGCGCTTAATCAACGGCGCGCCGAAATACGGCAACGATGAGGACAGCGTGGATATGCTGCTGGCTCGCGCCTACCAGACCTATATCGATGAGCTGAAGCTGTATCATAACCCACGCTACGGCCGCGGCCCGATCGGCGGTAACTACTACGCCGGCACCTCGTCCATTTCCGCCAATGTGCCGTTTGGCGCGCAGACCATGGCGACCCCAGATGGCCGTAAGGCGCACTCGCCGCTGGCGGAAGGGGCCAGCCCGGCCTCCGGTACCGACCATCTCGGGCCGACCGCGGTCATCAGCTCGGTGGGCAAACTGCCGACCGGTTCGATTCTTGGCGGCGTGTTGCTTAACCAGAAGCTGAACCCGGCCACGCTGGAGAATGAATCCGATAAGCAGAAACTGATGGTGCTGCTGCGCACCTTCTTCGAGGTGCATAAAGGCTGGCATATTCAGTACAACATCGTGTCGCGCGAGACGCTGCTTGAAGCGAAGAAACATCCTGACCAGTATCGCGATTTAGTGGTCCGCGTGGCCGGTTACTCGGCGTTCTTTACCGCCCTGTCGCCGGATGCTCAGGACGATATTATCGCCCGTACCGAGCATACGCTGTAAATAACGTCCCCCGGCTTGCGCTGCGCTTAGCCGGGCTACAGGTTCGAAGCCGTTTGCGGGCCACTGCCCCGGGTAAGGCGTTTACGTCGCAACCCGGGGTTTTCTCCTGCACATCGGTGAACGCCAACTTTCATTCGAAATAAATTTGTGCTCCCCATCACATTGTAATTAGAATGTTACTGGTCGAAGTTAAGCCAGGAGCATGTGTTATGACCGTTAAAGTTATCGTCACCGATATGGACGGAACTTTTCTCAATGACGCCAAGCAGTATGACCGCTCGCGTTTTCTTGCGCAGTTCGCGCAACTGCAACAGCAGGGTATTGAATTCGTTGTCGCCAGCGGCAACCAGTACTACCAACTGATCTCTTTTTTCCCGGAAATCCGCGACCGCATCTCCTTTGTCGCCGAGAACGGCGCGCTGGTTTACGAACACGGTCAACAGCTGTTCCACGGCGAACTGACCCGTCATGAATCCCAGGTCGTCATTGGCGAACTGCTGAAAGACCCGCAGCTCAACTTCGTCGCCTGCGGCCTCGAAAGCGCCTATGTCAGCGACCGCGCGCCCGAGGCGTTCGTCACCCTGATGTCAAAGCACTACCATCGCCTGCAGCGCATTAGCAGCTATCATGATATTGACGATAAGCTGTTCAAGTTTTCGCTTAACCTGCCGGATAGCGAAATCCCGCAGCTTATCGATAAACTGCACGTCTCGCTGGACGGCATCATGAAGCCGGTCACCAGCGGCTTCGGCTTCGTCGATTTAATTATCCCCGGCCTGCATAAAGCCAACGGCATCAGCCGCCTGCTGAAGCGCTGGAGCATCTCGCCGCAGGCGTGCGTGGCCATTGGCGACAGCGCTAACGATACGGAAATGCTCAAGCTGGTGAAATACTCTTTCGCGATGGCCAACGCCGCCGACAGCATCAAGGCGGTGTCGCGTTTTGCCACCGATGATAATAACCACGACGGCGCGCTGAACGTTATTCAGGCCGTCCTCGACCACGCCGCCCCCTTCAACCAGTAACGCCGCGCCGGGGTTGACCGCCCCGGCTTCCCGTTTTGTGCGCCTCTGCATAATTTTAAACTTGCATTAACTTAATTTTAACTTAAATTATCATATGTAATATTTATTACTTTCGAATGAAAGATGAGAGGTCATCATGGCTGTTACCCATACCAGTGAAACTTTACCTGCCGACCCTAAAGCGGCTATCCGCCAGATCAAGCGGGAGCTGCGGGCGCAAATTGGCGACGTACAGGCGGTGTTCGATCGGCTGACGGCGCGTATCGCCGCGCGTCTGGAAGAGATTGACGCCCTCAAGGCCAGCGCTCAGGACGTTTGGCCGACAATCCCGTTCGAGGCGATTGCGCGTGGCCAGGTCACGGAGGCCCAGCGCGAGCTCATCAAGCGTCGCGGCTGCGCGGTCATCAAAGGCCATTTTTCTCGCGAACGGGCGCTGGCGTGGGATAACTCGATGCTCGACTATCTCGACCGCAACCATTTTGATGATGTCTACAGAGGCCCGGGCGATACCTTTTTTGGCTCGCTGGAGGCGTCGCGGCCGGAAATCTATCCGATTTACTGGTCCCAGGCGCAGATGCAGGCGCGCCAGAGCGACGAAATGGCCGCCGTGCAGTCGTTCCTCAACCGCCTGTGGACGTTTAACCGCGACGGGAAACAGTGGTTTAACCCGGACGTGAGCGTCATCTACCCGGACCGCATTCGCCGCCGCCCGCCGGGAACCACCTCGAAAGGTCTGGGCGCGCATACCGACTCCGGCGCCCTGGAGCGCTGGCTGCTGCCGGCCTATCAGAAAGTGTTTGCCGACGTGTTTAATGGCAATATTGATGCTTACGACCCGTGGGACGCGGCGCACCGTACCGAAGTCGAAGAGTATACGGTCGACAATACCACCAAATGCTCGGTGTTCCGCACCTTCCAGGGCTGGACCGCGCTCTCCGATATGATCCCCGATCAGGGTCTGCTGCACGTGGTGCCGATCCCGGAAGCGATGGCGTACGTGCTGCTGCGTCCGCTGCTCGATGATGTCCCGGATGATGAACTGTGCGGCGTCGCGCCGGGTAAGGTGCTGCCGATTTCGGAAAAATGGCATCCGCTGCTGATCAAAGCTTTAAGCTCTATTCCGGCGCTTAACGCGGGCGATTCGGTATGGTGGCACTGCGACGTGATCCACTCGGTCGCGCCGGTGGAAAATCAGCAGGGCTGGGGCAACGTGATGTATATTCCCGCCGCGCCAATGTGTGAGAAAAACCTCGCCTACGCGCAGAAGGTCAAAGTCGCGCTGGCGCGCGGCGCTTCGCCGGGCGACTTCCCGCGCGAAGATTATGAAGCCAGCTGGGAAGGACGTTTCACGCTGGATGATTTAAATATCCACGGTAAGCGCGCGCTGGGAATGGTTGATTAATCGTCATATAGCCCCTTCGCTTCAACGGCGGTACGGCGGTTACCGGCGCGTATCCGCCGCACCGAATCGCGTACCGCCAGCGTGCCATGCAAGAGTAACGCGCCGTGCGGCGCATCGGGACGGATCAGTCTTTGCTGTAGCAAATGCACCGCTTCAACCCCTAATTCATCGCGCGGGACGTGGACGGCGGTTAGCGGTACATCCTGAATCGCCGCCAGGTTAAAACCGTCGATACTCATGACGGAAATGTCCTGCGGGACGCGCAAACCGCGTTTTTGTAAGGCGGCGATCGTGCCTGCCGCCATAAAATCACCGCCCACCAGAAATGCCGTCGGCAGCGGGCCGTCGCCGCGCTGATCCAGCCACTCTCCTACTTTTTCCTCGGTATCCCGGGCGCTGAAATTGGCCACATCAATGAGATCCCTGCTTTCGGCAAAGCTCAAATTCCGCGCGCGCCACGCCTGCTTGATCCCCAGCAGACGCAGCTCCATGGTATAGCGGCGCAGGCACATCACGTTCATGATTGCCTGATGCCCCATCTCAAACAGGTAGCGGGCGGCGAACTGGCCGATCAGCCGATGATCCGGCGCGACGGAGGGTAAGCGCATTCCCGCGTCGTGGCAGTTGATCATCACGCAGGGCTTCGCCAGATCGGCCGCCAGATCGTGAATATGCGGATCGTCGATACCCAGTAAAATAGCGGCCTGGGTCGAGGCTTCATGCATGCGCTGCAAAAACAAATTGGCATCGCTGTCATTCTCTTCCAGCGCGCAGTAGCGCAGGTGCACCTCGTGCGGCATAAGGGCGCTATTGATGCTTTGAATCACCCGATAGTAGTAAATATCCGTACGCTCATCGAAAGCGCGCTGGGGCGCGAATACCACGAGGTTGTTGAGCAGCATTCGCCCGGCGGCGATACCCTCCATCACGCCCAGCTGGCGGGCGCACTCCAGTACCCTCTGGCGGGCCCTGGCGCTGGTGTTCGCTTTCCCCGCCAGCACCCGCGATACCGTGCTGACCGACAGCCCGGTACGCGCCGCGATTTCGCTCACTTTAAGCTTTTTGTCCATTTTGTGATCGCGCTCTACTTTGCTGATGAAAAAATTTTCATATCGAGAATGTGAATATTTTTAAGCGATTTGGCGATGTCATACTGCGATCCCGATCGCCCCATGAAAAAATTTGCAGAATTGTCGCTATTGCCCGCTCGCATTCTCCCTTAGCCTGAATTGGTCCAACACCTTTGAGATTAGTCAACCAATAGTGTCGAGACATCAACCTTAACAAACAACGAAATAGAAAATTTTAGCGACAACTCAGCAAGCGGGTTGGTCAATTTTCCCTACTACATGTCTCGTGGAGAGTTCTATGAGCCAAGGCCTCAATAACGATATGGCGGTGAGTAAATCGCGCCGCATAGTGAAGAACCTGCGCTGGTGGATGCTGGTGCTGTTTTTGCTCGGCGTCACCGTTAACTACATCACGCGCAATTCGCTGGGGATTATCGCCCCGGAATTAAAAACCTCTCTCGGTATTACCACTGAACAGTACTCGTGGATCGTCGGCGCTTTTCAGCTGGCGTATACCATTTTTCAGCCGCTCTGCGGCTGGCTTATCGACGTCATTGGCCTCAAGCTCGGCTTTATGATCTGCGCCACGCTGTGGGCCATCGCCTGCATCGCCCATGCCGGCGCGGGGAGCTGGCTGCACCTGGCGATTCTGCGCTTTTTCATGGGCGGCGCTGAGGCGGCGGCGACGCCAGCCAACGCCAAAACGCTCGGCGAGTGGTTCCCTAAATCCGAGCGCCCAATCGCGGCAGGCTGGGCCGGGGTGGGTTTTTCCATCGGCGCCATGCTGGCGCCGCCGATTATCTACTTCGCGCACGCCTCGTTCGGCTGGCAGGGCGCATTTATGTTCACCGGCGCGCTGGCGCTCGTATGGGTCGTACTGTGGTGGGCGTTCTATCATAACCCGGAAAAACACCCTAACCTCGGCAAAGCCGAGCTGGCGCTTATCCAGCAGGACAATGAAGCGCCGCCGGTTAAGCTGCCCTTCTTTACCGCGCTGAAAACCGTATCGAAAAACAAGCGCTTCTACGGTATCGCCATTCCGGCCTTTATGGCGGAACCCGCCTGGGCGGTGCTGAGCTTCTGGGTACCGCTCTACCTGGCGAAAGAGCACGGCATGGATCTCAAGCAAATCGCCATGTTTGCCTGGCTGCCGTTTCTGGCGGCCGACCTCGGCAGCGTCGCCAGCGGCTATCTGACCAAACTGTATACCCGCTGGTTCGGCTGCTCGCGGGTGAACTCGGTGGTCGCCAGCTCCGTCACCGGCGCCTTCCTGATGATTTCCCTCGCCACCGTGGCGATTACCCGCGATCCCTATATCACCATCGTGCTGATTTCAATTGGCGGCTTCGGCCACCAGATTATCTCCTGCATGCTCAGCGCGCTGGTGGTGGAGTCGTTCGATAAAGGGCAGATGGCGACCGTAAACGGGATGCGCGGCTCCGCCGCCTGGATCGCCAGCTTTTTGTTCTCGCTGTTAATTGGCGTCACCGCCGACAAAATCGGCTTCAACCCGCTATTTATCGCCATGGGGTTCTTTGACCTGATTGGCGCGGTATTCCTGGTGGCATTTATTGCTGAACGTCGCGCAAAACGCGCCTGAGAGTGGATGTAAAAAATGAAGACTTTGAAAAACTGGACCTTACACCAACGGCTGGAGCATCACGTTGAGCTGCTCGTCGACGGCCAGCACACCCTGTGTCTGTACGTGCTGGAAGAAAATATGTTCCGCGTACTGCTGAAGCGGCACGGCCAGCTGGCGCTGGATCGCACCTGGAGTATCGCTCCCCAACAGGACGTGCCGTGGGAAGGACGCCCGCGCGAAGAGCTGAGCGGCTTTAGCCTACCCGCCTGGCAGCTCACGGAGCATAGCGACGCCCTGACCATTGCCACCGACCAGCTGCGCGTCACCGTCCACCAGCCGCTGTGGCTGGAATGGCGCTATCGCGATGAGGCCGGCGAGTGGCAGCCGCTGGCGAACGACCGCCCCACCAGCGCCTATCTGGCGAATGCGCACGGCGACGGCGTTGCCCACTACCTGAGCCGACGCAAAGACGAACGCTTCTACGGTCTGGGCGAAAAAGCCGGCAATCTGCAGCGTAACGGTAAACGCTATGAGATGCGTAACCTCGACGCCATGGGCTATAACGCGGCGAGCACCGACCCGCTGTACAAACATATTCCGTTTACCATCACGCAGCGCAGCGATGTCAGCTACGGTCTGTTTTACGACAACCTGAGCAGCTGCTGGCTGGATCTCGGCAACGAAATCGATAATTACCATACCGCCTATCGCCGTTGGCAGGCGGAAGCGGGAGACATTGATTACTATTTGTTTTCCGGCAAGCGGGTACTGGATATCACCAAAGCGTTCGTCCGCCTGACCGGCAAAACGCTGTTCGGACCGAAATGGAGTCTCGGCTACAGCGGTTCGACGATGCACTACACCGACGCGCCGGATGCGCAAAACCAGCTGATGAACTTTATCCGCCTGTGCGATGAACACGCCATTCCGTGCGATTCGTTCCAGCTCTCTTCCGGCTATACCTCGATTAACGGCAAGCGCTACGTCTTTAACTGGAACAACGACAAGGTGCCGCAGCCGAAGGTGATGAGCCAGGCCTTCCACGATGCCGGGCTGAAGCTCGCCGCCAATATTAAGCCCTGCCTGCTGCAGGACCATCCGCGCTATCTCGAGGTCGCGGAGCGCGGGCTCTTTATCCGCGATTCACAGGCCGATGCTCCCGAGCGCTCCAGCTTCTGGGATGACGAAGGGTCGCATCTCGACTTTACCAACCCGCAAACCGTCGCCTGGTGGCAGGAAGGCGTGACGACCCAATTGCTGGAGCTGGGCATCGACTCCACGTGGAACGATAATAACGAGTATGAAGTCTGGGACGGCGAAGCCCGCTGTCACGGATTCGGCCACGAAATTGCTATCAAACATATTCGCCCGGTGATGCCGCTGCTGATGATGCGCGCGTCGCTGGAGGCCCAGCATCGCTTTGCGCCGCAGAAACGCCCGTATCTGATCTCTCGCTCCGGCTGCGCCGGGATGCAGCGCTACGTCCAGACCTGGAGCGGCGATAACCGCACCAACTGGGAGACGCTGCGCTATAACACCCGCATGGGGCTGGGTATGAGCTTGTCCGGGCTGTTCAACGTCGGACACGATGTGGGCGGCTTCTCTGGCGACAAACCGGACCCGGAGCTGTTCGTGCGCTGGGTACAAAACGGCGTTATGCATCCGCGGTTTACCATTCACTCGTGGAATGACGACCAGACGGTCAACGAAGCCTGGATGTACCCGGAGGTCACCCCGGCGATCCGTTCAGCCATTGAGCTGCGCTATCGTCTGCTGCCGTACCTCTATACCCTGCTGTGGCAGGCTCACGCCGACGATGAACCGATGCTGCGCCCGACCTTCCTCGATCACGAACACGATGCGCAGACGTTTGCCGAATGCGACGACTTCCTGCTGGGTCGCGATCTGCTGGTCGCCAGCGTCGTCGAACCCGGCGCGCGTCAGCGCCGCGTGTGGTTGCCGGCAAACCAGGACGGCTGGTACGACTTTTACAGCCACCAGTGGTACGCAGGCGGCCAGTGGATCGTCCTTGATGCGCCGCTGGAAAAACTGCCGCTGCTGGTTCGCGCCGGGACAGGCCTGCCGCTTAGCGAACGCATTCGCCACGTTTGCGCTGAAAAAGACGATACCCGCGAGCTGAAACTGTTCCCGCTGAAAGGAATGGGGACCTGTCGCGGCCTGCTGTTTGAAGACGACGGCGAAAGCTGGGGCTACCGGAACGGCAATGCGCTGTGGGTGGAATGGGAAATGGTCTGCGATAGCGCCAGCATTAACCTGAAGGTCAAGGCGCGCGGCGATTATCGTCCGGCGTGGAAAGCGCTGAAGGTATCGTTGCCGGCGGGGGAAAAACGCAGGCTGCGGGTGAACGGTGAAGAAAGGAGCGAGTGGCGGGTGTAGCCCGGATAAGGCGCAGCGGCGCCTCCGGGGAATTCTGCCACTCTGCAAACTGCTCCCGGGGGCGGCGCTCAACGCGCCTTGCCCGGGCTACGGGCTCACCGCCGTCTGCGGGCCGCTAGCCCGGATAAGGCGCAGCGGCGCCGCAATCCGGGACAAGCAACAGAAAAATTATTCGATACCTTTAGTGCGCAGATAATCTTCGTAGTTACCGGTGAAGTCGACCACGCGCTCCGGCGTAATTTCAATCACCCGGGTCGCCAGCGAGCTCACAAACTCACGGTCGTGGGAAACAAAAATCAGGGTCCCCTGATACATCTCCAGCGCCATGTTCAGCGATTCGATCGATTCCATATCCAGGTGGTTGGTCGGTTCGTCCATCACCAGAATGTTCGGTTTCTGCATCATCAGCTTACCGAACAGCATACGGCCTTTTTCGCCGCCGGAGAGCACTTTCGCCGGCTTTTTGATGTCGTCCTGGCTGAACAGCAGTCGGCCCAGGATGCTGCGCACCGCCTGTTCGTCATCGCTTTCCTGTTTCCACTGGCTCATCCACTCAAATACCGTCAGATCGTTTTCGAATTCATATTCGTGATCCTGGGCATAGTAGCCAATCTGCGCGTTCTCGGACCATTTAACGGTACCGTTATCCGGCATCAGGTCGCCGACCAGGGTTTTCAGCATTGTGGATTTACCCACGCCGTTGGCGCCCAGAATAGCGATCTTCTCCCCCACTTCCAGCAGCAGGTTGAAGTTTTTAAACAGCGGGCCGTTGTCAAAGCCTTTTGCCAGCGCTTCCACTTCCAGAGCGTTACGGAACAGCTTCTTATCCTGCTCAAAGCGAATGAACGGGTTCTGACGGCTGGACGCTTTCACTTCGTCCAGCTTAATTTTGTCAATCTGACGGGCGCGTGAGGTCGCCTGGCGAGATTTAGAGGCGTTGGCGCTAAAGCGGCTCACGAAAGATTGCAGGTCGGCAATCTGCGCTTTTTTCTTGGCGTTATCCGCCAGCAGACGTTCGCGCGCCTGGGTCGCCGCGGTCATATATTCATCGTAGTTGCCCGGGTAAACGCGCAGCTCGCCGTAATCCAGATCCGCCATGTGGGTACAAACCATGTTCAGGAAGTGACGGTCGTGCGAAATGATGATCATGGTGCTGTCGCGATCGTTGAGGGTCTGCTCCAGCCAGCGGATGGTATCGATGTCCAGGTTGTTCGTCGGTTCATCAAGCAGCAGGATATCCGGGTTGGAGAACAGCGCCTGCGCCAGCAGCACGCGCAGCTTCCAGCCGGGAGCCACTTCGCTCATCGGGCCGTAATGCTGTTCAACCGGGATACCGACGCCGAGCAGCAGTTCGCCGGCGCGCGCTTCGGCGGAGTAGCCGTCCATCTCGCCGTACAGCACTTCAAGGTCAGCCACCTTGTAACCGTCTTCTTCGCTCATCTCCGCCAGGGAGTAGATGCGATCGCGCTCCTGCTTCACTTCCCACAGCTCGCCGTGGCCCATAATGACCGTATCCAGCACGCTGAACTCTTCAAACGCAAACTGATCCTGGCGCAGCTTACCGATACGCTCATTCGGGTCGAGGGAGACGTTGCCCAGCGTCGGCTCAAGATCGCCGCCGAGGATCTTCATAAAGGTGGACTTGCCGCTACCGTTGGCGCCAATCAGGCCGTAACGATTGCCGCCGCCAAATTTGACGGAAATATTTTCGAACAGCGGCTTACTGCCGAACTGCATGGTGACGTTGCTGGATACTAGCACGGGGTTATCCTGAAAATAGAGAATGAGAAGTGTGATGAACCAGACATTATGCCAGCAAATGCTTCACTTTTCACGGGGCGTTATAAAATCATCAATGACGCTTGTGTTAGGGTCGTGTCATATTGCGCGGTTACACTGCTTAATGCGTAATTTTTTACCTTAATCTGGAAGGAACCTATGACCACACTCTCCCGCCATCCGGCTTTCTTATCGCTGCAGGGCGGTATCAACTTTCGTGACCTGGGCGGCCAGCGTACCGCCGACGGGCGCCGCGTGCGGACCGGAAAACTATTCCGCTCCGGCTCGCTGCATATGATGACGGCCGATGACCTCACCCACCTGGACGCCATCCCTCTGAGCCGGGTCATTGATTATCGCGACCCGGGAGAAGTGAATCGTAGCCCCGATAAGCTGAACGAAGCGGCTCGCTACCTCAACGCTCCGGCGAATCCGCACGTTCGCGACGTCAACGCCAAAGTCACCGAGCTCAACGCCGCCACGCTAAACGCCCTTAACGGCGAGCAGTTTATGCTGGAGCTCTATCGCCAGCTGCCGTTTAATAACGCCGCTTATCGCCAGCTGGCCGGCTGGCTGATGGAGCCTTTCGACGGCGCGCTATTGCAGCACTGCGCGGTAGGGAAAGACCGTACCGGCGTGGGCTGCGCGCTGACGCTGTTCGCCCTCGGCTGCGATCGCCACACGGTGATGGAGGAGTACCTGCTCACCCAGGGCATGCTGACGCAGGTCGAGGATTTTTTGCTCGCATCCCTCGGCAATGAGCTGTCCGTCCGCGGTCGGCAAAACCTGGCGGAAATGATGACGGTGCATGAATCTTACCTTGCCGCCGCGCTTTCCGGCATCGATGAACGTTACGCCAGCGTCGATGCCTGGCTGGAAAAAGAGTATCAGCTGACGCCGCAGGCGCGAGAAGCGCTCCAGGCGCGGCTTCTGGAGGGGTAATCCCCTCCCGTTTTTAGCCTGCAGGGCCAGCGTTGACGGGCTACACTCACGGTCACAGGAAAAAAATGTGATTTCGTACACATCTCATTTACCTGTTTGCCGGAAAGCACATATAATGCGCTCCCATCGACTTCCTGTTTAAACTGACAAAGGCCTGTGCGGCATTAATATCGCCCACGACATAAAGATTATGAAATTATCAACACTCTTCGCGGCAGCCTTCGCCATCGTGG
Source organism: Klebsiella grimontii (assembly GCF_900200035.1). GTDB lineage: Bacteria > Pseudomonadota > Gammaproteobacteria > Enterobacterales > Enterobacteriaceae > Klebsiella > Klebsiella grimontii. The sequence continues at coordinate 833,930 of NZ_FZTC01000015.1, read as the reverse complement.
GCTTTTGCAACACAGCTTCTGCTGTAACCTACCCTCTGCCTACCGACGGCAGCCGTCTGATTGGCCAGAACCAGGTGATCACCATTCCGGAAGGCAACAAGCAGCCGCTGGAATATTTCGCCGCCGAATACCAGATGGGTTTATCCAACATGCTGGAAGCCAACCCGGGCGTGGACACCTTCCTGCCGAAAGGCGGCACCGTGCTGAATATCCCGCAGCAGCTGATCCTGCCGGACACCGTGCATGAGGGTATCGTCATCAACAGCGCGGAAATGCGCCTTTACTACTATCCGAAGGGCACCAACACCGTCATCGTGCTGCCGATCGGTATCGGCCAGCTCGGCAAAGACACCCCGATCAACTGGGTAACCAAAGTTGAGCGTAAAAAAGCCGGTCCGACCTGGACGCCTACCGCCAAAATGCACGCTGAATATGCCGCTGCCGGCGAACCGCTGCCGGCCGTTGTTCCGGCCGGTCCTGATAACCCGATGGGCCTGTACGCGCTGTATATCGGCCGCCTGTACGCCATTCACGGCACCAACGCCAACTTCGGCATCGGCCTGCGCGTCAGCCACGGCTGCGTGCGTCTGCGTAACGACGATATTAAATTCCTGTTTGAAAACGTGCCGGTCGGCACCCGCGTAGAGTTTATCGATGAGCCGGTAAAAGCCACTACCGAGCCTGACGGCAGCCGCTTCATTGAAGTTCACAACCCGCTGTCCACCACTGAAGAGCAGTTCCAGGGCGGCGAAATCGTACCGATTAACCTGACCAAATCCGTACAGGCGATTACCAGCCAGACTGACGTAGACCAGAGCGTGGTCGATCAGGCGATCCAGAACCGTTCCGGTATGCCGGTGCGTCTGAACTAACAGCGCATCGCGCAGCGCGGCGGGCCCGGTGCCCGCCCTTTTTTTATCCGTTATTCACCAGAATAATTCCGCCGTGATCGTAGCGATAGTGGCAATGGGCATACTCCAGCGGCGTACCGTCCTCAAGATAGATCACCTGCTCCACCTCCAGCACCGGATCGCTCGCTTCGCAGTTGAGATATTCCCTGTCCAGCGCCTGCGGTTTCATCGCCCGCACCACCCGATACGATCCCATCATCTTGAGCCCCAGCGTCTCCTGCAGGTAGCGAAACACCGAGCCTTCGAGATGCGTTTTATTCAGGCCGGGCACCAGCGCGACCGGCATCACGGTGAGATCCAGCGACACCGGTTCCTCGTTGAGCAGCCGCAGGCGAACGAAATCATAGACCGGGGCATCGGCGTCAATCAGCAACGAAGTTTGCTCTTTTTCCGTCGGAAAGCGCAGCTCGAAGCGAATCACCCGGCTGGCCACTTCCCCTAAGTGCTCCCAGGTTTTGGTGGCGCCAAAATAGTCGCTGCCGGGCAGTTCCCACTGCGAAAGCTGGAGGAAATTTTTGCGCACGAAGGTGCCCTGCCCCTTGCGGGTGTAGATAAGGCCTTCGACAATCAGCTGACGCATCGCCTGCTGGATGGTCATCCTGCTGGTGCTGAATTCCGCCGCTAACGCGAACTGGTCGGGTAACGGCGCGCTGGCGGGATACTGTCGGCTGATGATACGTTTTTTGATTTCCCGCGCGATACTCAGATATTTGGCCGTCATTCCCCGATCCTTTTACGTTGCTGATAGCGACTGGCGGGCAGAATATACCATCTGCCCGCGCGAGGCGCCGTTACATCTCTTCGCCATTGCTGCGAATGGCCCGCTTGAGCCAGGCATAGCTTTTCTTCGGAACGCGCTTAAGGTCCTTCAGGTCGTGGTTTTCACGGTTCACATAGACAACGCCGTAGCGTTTGCGCATATCGCCCTGCGAACTGAGAATATCGATCAGCCCCCAGCCCAGATAGCCAATCACCTGCGCGCCGTCCTCAAATATCGCCTCTTTCATAGCGTTGATATGATCGCGATGATAGGCGATACGGTAATCGTCAGCGATCGGGTTCTCGCCGTCCCAGGACTCAATCACCCCGATGCCGTTTTCAATCGGGAAGACCGGCAGACGCCAGTCGTTGTAGTAGCGGGTAATGATGGTGCGAAAGCCCAGCGGATCAATCTGCCAGCCCCACTCGGTAGCGTTCAGATAGTCATTCTTTTTATCGCCGAACTGCATGTAGTGGTTCACCGGCGTGCCCGGCGGGATCGGATCGCTATCCAGCGCCTTGCTGGCGTAGTAGCTAAAGGCCAGATAGTCGATTTTGACCTGCGCCATCAGCGCCAGATCCTCTGCGCGGTAGATATCCGCAAAGCCTTCGCGAGCGACAACGTGCATGACTTCCGGGCTGTAGCCCTCCCCGGCGAAGGCGCGCAGCAGATTCTGGTTTAAAAATTCGTCGAGCTGCTGGGCGCAAAGGATATCGCGCGGTTTACAGGTCGCCGGATAGACCAGCGCGTGGGCCAGCATCCCGCCCATCAGGCACTGCGGCTTCGCCTGGTGCAGATACTGCGTCAGGTGCACGTGGGCCATCATCACGTGGTGCTGGATCTGATACAGCTCGCGCAGGGTCTTCTCGCCGCGCATGTAGCCTGAAATCAGAAACGCGTCCGGCATATGGTAGAGATTCTGTTCATTAAAGGTCAGCCACCACTTCACCTTGTCGCCAAAGCAGTCGATCATCTTCTGCCCGTAACGAATAAAGGCTTCCATCACCCGGCGGTCGGTAAACCCGTTGTAGCGTTCAGCCAGCGACAGCGGCATATCGAAGTGATACAGGCAGATCATCGGCTCAATGCCGCGGGCAATCAGGTCATCGATAAACTGGTGATAAAAGGCGATACCTTCTTCATTGAACTCACCGTCGCCTTCCGGGCAAACGCGGCTCCACGCAATCTGGAAGCGGTAGCAGTTCATGCCCAAATCCTGCATCAGGTCGAAGTCTTCCCGGTAGCGGTGGTACGAATCGGTCGCCACCTTCCAGTCGGAAGTCAATTCCGCGGACTGGCGGATATCGTAAACCGACATCCCTTTACCGCCCTCATTCCACGCCCCCTCGGTTTGCATGCTGGAAACCGAGTTACCCCATAAAAAATCTGCCGCTAGTGTTCTGTTCATCGCTCGCACCCATGACTAGTCATATAAATTTCATGACTAGTCATATAAACGAAATCTTATTTTCGGGCAAACCCAGGGATCGTTTTTTGTGAGCGCAGCGGATAAAAAAGCCGGATCGCGAAACAGACGATCCGGCGTGCAAGAGAGGAAGTTACTGCTGTGCTAGCTGGTCGCGACGGTATTCGCCCTGGCGCTCCAGCATCCAGCCCGGATACTCTCGCGGCAGCGCGCTGACCGCATCAAGCCGCGCCAGCTCGTCGCCGCTGAGGACAATGCTGGTTGCCGCGAGGTTCTCGGCGAGCTGCTCCGCGCGCTTCGCGCCAATGATCACACTGCTTACCGCCGGCTGATGCAGCAGCCAGGCCAGCGCGATTTGCGCCACCGAAACGCCCTTCGCATCGGCAATCTCGCGCATTACATCAATGCAGTCAAAAGCCCGCGCTTTGTTCACCGGTGGGAAATCGAACTCCTGACGACGGCCGCCGCTCGCCGACTGTCCGTCGCGATCGTACTTACCGCTGAGCAGCCCTCCCGCCAGCGGACTCCAGACCATCAGGCCCAGGCCTTCGCTCTGCATCATTGGCGCCAGCTCGCGCTCCAGATCGCGCCCGGCAATGGTGTAGTAAGCCTGCAACGAGGCAAAGCGCGCCAGCCCCAGTCGTTCGGAAATGCCCAGCGCTTTGACTATCTGCCATGCCGCCCAGTTCGACACGCCGATGTAGCGGACGTGGCCGTGCTGCACCAGATTATCCAGCGCATACAGCGTCTCCTCGATGGGGGTCGCCGGATCGAAGCCATGGAGTTGATAGAGATCGATATGATCGAGCTGCAGGCGACGCAGGCTCTCCTTCACGCTGCCGATGATGTGATAGCGCGAACTGCCGCGCGAGTTCACGCCTGCGGTGCCGGTTTCGCCAAACACTTTAGTCGCCACCACGACGTTTTCACGCGGCACCTTCATATTCTTCAACGCCTGGCCGGTAATCTCTTCCGAGCGCCCTTCCGAATAGACGTTAGCGGTGTCGATAAAGTTGATGCCCGCATCGAGCGCGCTGCCCACTAGCTGCTCTGCCTCCGCCTGGCGCAGCTGCCCCACTTTCCCCCACAGGCCGCCTTCGCCGCCGAAGGTCATGGTGCCCAGGCACAGCTCAGAGACAAAAAGGCCGGTATGGCCCAGTTTTTGATAACGCATAGGACTCTCCTTAATCAGGGTGATTCACCATCGTGAAGAGAGTTATACCCCGGAAAAGGAGAGCGCGAATGTGGCGTTTCTGTCCGTTTCTTGCCCAATTCTCTGAAAATCAGAGCTGCAGCAATCCATACCCCACCAGCGCCGCCCACAGCAGCATGGGCAGGGAATAGACGTGGAAACGCCACCAGATACGACGATCGCCGGCCATGCGCAGCGCAATCAGATTGGCCAGCGAGCCCGGCAGCAGGCCGAACCCGCCGACGTTAACCGCCCAGGCCAGCAGCGTTGAGGGCGGAACGTAATTAAGCAGCAAAATGGTCGCCGGGACGTTGCTGATAAACTGCGACAGGCCAATCGAGGTCAGCCACAATCCTCCCGCCGAGAGCTGGCCAACGCCGTTGAGCGCATGCTGTAGAACAGGCAGTTGGATCAGCAGGTGAACGTCAATAAACATCGCCATAAACACCAGCAGCAGCGTCCAGTCGACGTTGATAATCACCGCCCGCGCCAGCAGCAGAAAACCCAGCGCGATCAGCGCCAGTCCCCACAGCTCCTGCTTCAGCTCTAAGGCGGTCAAAAAGACCAGATAGAACGCCAGGCAGCTCCAGACCAGCTTTGGCCGCCACGATGGCGCCTTATCGCTGCTCTGATAGTTGAGATGCTTCGCGGGAAAGCAGAACCAGCACAGCGCCAGCAGGGTGATCATCATCGCCGCCGCCAGCGGCAGCATCTGGCCGATAAAGGCCGGAAAGGAGAGACCTGAGCGCCCCCAGAGAAGAATGTTTTGCGGGTTTCCGATAGGCGTTAACAACGACCCGGCGTTCACCGCCAGCGCTTCAAAAATGATTAACCGGCTTGTCGGGATGGCGCACCATTTTTTCAGGGTCAGCGTGAGCGGTACGACAATAAACAGCGCCACATCGTTGGTTAAGAAGGTGGAAAGCAGCGCGGCCGCCAGCACCATAAAAATGGCCAGCTGGCGTTCGGTCACAAAGCGGCGCGCCATTTTGCGGCCAATGACGTCAAAATAGCCGCTCAGTTCGATACCTTTGGTCAGTAGCATCAGCCCGCTAAGGGTGATAATCGTATGCCAGTCAATGGCGTGAAGCCAGGCGGCGGGGGCAAACGGAACAAAGAAGCTTAAAACAACGCCGATAATCAGCAGCAGATGTAAAAAGCGGTCGCGGATCAGCGACTGAACAAAGACGAGGTTCATTCTCCCAGCGACCCCTGCTTGAGGGTAAACTGTTTAAACATCGCCAGCGTCTCTTCGCTGACGTGGTGCTCCATCCCTTCGGCGTCGCGACGCGCAATCTCCGGGCTAACGCCGATCACCAGTAAAAAGTTTTCGACGATCTGGTGGCGTTCCCGGCTTTCATGCGCCAGCTTCTCGCCTTCCGGAGTCAAAAAGATCCCCCGCCAGGGGATCTGTTCGATCAGCCCGACGCTCGCCAGTCTTTTTAACATTTTCGCAACCGTTGGCTGCGACACCCCAAGACGCGCGGCCATGTCCACCTGACGGGCTTCTCCCACTTCCATAATTAGATCGGAGATCAGCTCCACGTAGTCATCAATCAGCTCCCGACGATGCGCCTCGCGCACCTGACGAAACCCCTCAACGTGCTCCTCGACATTCACTAGCTGCGTCACTTTTTTTGTTATTGGCTTACCTGCGCGACGGTTCATTGTGCTTCCTCATTCCTGTGACGCATCAAGCATCATATAAAAGGATCCCCATTGTAATGGATCGCGCACGGAGAACAAAAAATTAACGTTTTAGCCATAGCTATAAAATATAGCCTGTGCTATATCTGTACGTAATACACACATCCTTCAGGGAGCGAAGGACGAAGTTACAGGAGGTCGTTATGAATGAATTCAAGAGGTGCTTAAACGTGTTTACCCATTCTCCTTTTAAAGTTCGGTTAATGCTTGTCGGTATGCTGTGCGATCTGATCAACGGCAAACCCCCACAGGATAAACCCAACAACTAGCGCGGCGTCGCGGTACGCCGCTTCATTTTTCTGTCATATTTCCCTGCCACACTGGCTGATTACTCAGCGCTTCAGCAACTTTTTTCAAGTTTTGTAAGCTTTCTCCCAAAACAATCCGTTATGGATAGTTGACCTTAACATTTGCAAGCCCTATCTTTTGTCAGCCCTGCCACTACTGCGGCTCGCAGAGACCCTCTTCACGCACTGTCCAGCAGGTTTTACCCCTTGATGCCAGGGGACGCACATGGCTCTTTTTTGATTGTTTACTATGAATGTCACGCTGAAAGAAACGCTGGTCGCCCGCGGACTGGTACTGAACCCATGGACAGGATTCTATTTTTTACAATCGCTGTTTATTAACCTGGCGCTGGGCTACGACTTTAGCCTGCTCTATACCGTTGCTTTTACCTGCGTGCTGCATCTTCTGTGGCGCAGCTTTCCGCGCGCGCAAAAAGTGGTGGTCGGCGTTTATTCGCTGCTGGCGGCCATGTACTACCCTTTTGGCCAGGCCTACGGCGCGCCTAACTTCAATACGCTGCTGGCGCTGCATGCCACCAACCTCGAAGAGTCCACCGAGATCCTGACCATTTTCCCGTGGTACAACTATCTGCTGGCCGTGTTTATCTTTGCGCTCGGCGTCATTGCCGTACGCCGCAAGCCGGAAACGTCGGCGCGCTGGGGGAAAATGGATACGCTGGGGCTGCTGTTCTGCACCGCGAGTTTCTTTCTCCAGCCGGTGCAAAACCTCGCCTGGGGCGGCGTCTTTAAGGTTATCGATACCGGCTATCCCGCCGTCCGCTTCGTTAAAGATGTGGTGGTGAATAATAATGAAGTGCTGGATGAGCAGGCGCGAATGGCGCAGCTCGCCAATATGAAAGACAGCTGGCACGTACTGGCGGTAAAGCCGAAGTATCATCTGTATGTGGTGGTGATTGGCGAGAGCGCCCGTCGCGATGCGCTCGGCGCCTTTGGCGGCCACTGGGACAACACCCCGTTCGCCAGTTCGGTAAAAGGCTATCTGTTCAATGACTACGTTGCCGCCAGCGGCTCAACGCAGAAGTCGCTCGGTTTAACCCTCAACCGGGTGGTCGACGATAAGCCGCAGTTTCAGGATAACTTTGTGACCCTCGCCAACCGCGCCGGTTTTCAGACCTGGTGGTTCTCGAATCAGGGGCAAATTGGCGAATACGATACGGCGATTGCCAGCATCGCCAAACGCGCGGATGAGGTTCAGTTCCTCAAGAATGGTGATTTCGAGGCCAATAAAAATACCCAGGATGAGCAGCTCTTAACGCTGACCGCGCAGGTGCTGGCCACCCGCCGTACCCAGCCGCAGCTGATCGTCCTGCATTTAATGGGCTCACATCCGCAGGCCTGCGATCGCACCAAAGGGAAATACACGGTTTTTGTTCAGTCGAAAGAGACCTCCTGCTATCTCTACACCATGACGCAAACCGACACGCTGCTGAGCAATCTTTATACTCAGCTACAAAACTCTGGCGAAACCTTCTCGATGACCTATTTTTCCGATCACGGTCTGGCATTTAAAGAGCGCGGGAAAGAGGTGCAGTATCTGGCGCACGACGATAAGTATCAGCAGAATTTCCAGGTACCGTTTATGGTGATCTCCAGCGATGATAAAGCGCATAAGGTCATTAAAGCGCGGCGCTCCGCCAACGACTTCCTGAGCTTCTTTTCCCAGTGGACCGGGATCAGCGCTCAGGAGATTGCCCCGCGCTATCGTTTCATCTCTGAACAAAAGGCTGGCCCAACCTACATCACCAACTTCCAGCTGAAGAAAGTGGACTATACCCATCTGGGTACCGACGCGTTCACTATCAATTAACTCAGACGCGTAAACAGCAGGCAAAAAAAATCCGCCCCTCGAGGCGGATTTTTTATATCACCGAAGTGATTAGAAGCGGTAACCTACGCCAGCAATCCAGGTGCCAACGTCAACGTTACGAATGCGAGACTGCTCGTAGGAGAAGTCCAGGGCAACGTTTTCGATCGGGTTGAACTGCAGACCAGCGCCGTAAGAGAAACCGTAGTCGCTCATATCAGATTTGTTCGGGTAGCTGTTGTCCTGGAATTTACCGTAACCAACACCCACTACGCCGTAGATGCTAGCCCAGTCGTTCAGACGGTAAGCCGGACCTGCGGTGATGCCGTAGTACTGGCCTTTTTTGTAAACGCCAGATTCAGAACGATCTTTTTCGGTGTAGGTGAAAGAACCGATAACACCCAGCGGGTTGTTGTCTTGCTCGTAGCGGTACTTCAGGTTGAAACCGCCAGCTTTGTTCGCTTCACCCTGCATGTCGCTCTGCGCGTAGCCACCGGTAACGGTAGAAGTCGCAGCGAAAGCAGTGGTACCTACGGATGCAGCCAGAACAACGGCCAGTGCTGAAAAACGTGCAATTTTATTCATAACCACCTCAAATGTGTTTCTAATAAGTCCTAAGCCTTAAATATAACAAAAACTTTTGGGAAACTCTTTTCACTTTACATTGTCTAACGTACTTTTTCATGTAACTAAAGGTTTCTACGTTTCTATAACAAACTGGAAAACAAACCTTTTTTACAAATATACTCCTATTAAGGCTCATAAAGCGCCAGACGTGTATCCAGATTATTCCTAATCTGGTGGTGAAATTATCTTCAGACCCGCCCTATTGTACTGCTTTTAAGACCCTTTTTTTCAACATTAGCTCAACCGGCGCGGGGTAATTCAATTACACTGGAACCTTTACCGCATTTGACAAAATTGACAGGAGAAAGGATGCCCGGCTCGTCTCGTAAGGTACCGGCATGGTTGCCGATACTGGTTATTTTAATCGCCATGATTTCCATTCAGAGCGGCGCCTCGCTGGCCAAATCACTCTTCCCGCTGGTCGGCGCCCCAGGCGTTACCGCCCTGCGCCTGGCGCTCGGTACCTTAATCCTGGTGGTCATCTTCAAACCCTGGCGCCTGCGCTTTGCCCCGGAGCAGCGTCTGCCGCTGCTGCTGTATGGCCTCTCGCTTGGCGCGATGAACTACCTGTTCTATTTATCGATTCAACGCATTCCGCTCGGCGTCGCCGTCGCGCTGGAGTTTACCGGGCCGCTGGCGGTAGCGCTATTTGGATCCCGCCGCCCCCTCGACTTCGTCTGGGTGGCGCTGGCGGTGCTCGGGCTATGGTTCCTGCTGCCGCTGGGGCAAAGCGTGGCGCAGATCGATCCCGTTGGCGCGCTGCTGGCGCTCGGCGCGGGCGCATGCTGGGCGGTTTACATTCTGACCGGCCAGCGCGCCGGGGAAGAGCACGGCCCGGCAACGGTTGCCATGGGGTCGCTGATCGCCGCGGTGGTCTTCGTGCCGATGGGGATGATTCAGGCCAGCGATACGCTATTTCAGTGGGGGCTGCTGCTGCCGGGGCTCGGGATCGCCATTTTATCTACCGCGCTGCCCTACTCTCTGGAGATGGTGGCCCTGACCCGTATGCCGAGCAAGACGTTCGGCACCCTGATGAGCATGGAGCCGGCTCTCGCCGCGCTTTCCGGGATGGTGTTTCTTGGCGAAACGCTAACCGCGACCCAAACGCTGGCGCTGGGGGCGATTATCCTGGCGTCAATGGGCTCTACGCTGACAATGCGTCGGGAAACCAAAATCCAGAAGGTCGACATCAGCTAACTAAAAAAGGGCTGATTGGCGGAAAAACCAATCAACCCCCTTTGATTTATAAAGCATTTCACCCGACTAACAGCCCTGCACTATCAGACCGATAGAGACTACCGCCGCTGCAAAGCTCAGATCCGTTGCTATACTTAATTCCGCAAGTTATTGGGATGAGACGCTCCGAATAATTCGAATTTGAAGTATGACGAGTACATATATCAAGAGGATATGACACTATGAGTACCGCAAAACTGGTTAAAACTAAAGCAACGAATCTGCTCTATACCCGTAACGACGTCGCTGATAGCGCTAAGAAGGCGACCGTTGAGCTGCTGAATCGCCAGGTGATCCAGTTCATTGACCTGTCTTTGATTACCAAACAGGCTCACTGGAATATGCGCGGTGCAAACTTTATTGCCGTTCATGAGATGCTGGACGGCTTCCGCACTGCGCTCGTCGACCACCTTGATACGATGGCAGAACGTGCCGTACAGCTTGGTGGCGTAGCGCTGGGTACCACTCAGGTCATCAACAGCAAAAGCCCGCTGAAAAGCTACCCGCTGGATATCCATAGCGTCCAGGACCATCTGAAAGAGCTGGCCGACCGCTATGCCATCGTCGCCAACGATGTGCGTAAAGCCATCGATGAAGCCAAAGATGAAGACACCGCTGATATCTTCACCGCCGCTTCCCGCGACCTGGATAAATTCCTGTGGTTCATCGAAGCCAATATCGAGTAACGCTAACTGCCGTCAGCCACGCTGGCGGCTTTTTTTATTTACTTCCTTCCCCCCCGCCACGCACCACCTCAGTGCATGAGAATGTTCAAAATACGTGCAAAAGTAAATCAATTGTAATAATCACCTCACACAATCGTTACGCCGAGATTGTTTTAACATCAGGGTTTGCGCTAAAAATGCTCGTGTTATGCGATGCTCTTATGATGCACCAAAATAACGCCCCATAATGGTGCATTTAACGTTGTCCGTTATCAACATTGTGCAACAGGATTCATTCTGATTGTTATAAAACAACAGGTTGTAAAACTGGCATGATATTTTCATAAGGCAACTTGTTCTCGCAGGGGATCGTCCCGTGGATAAAAAAGGAAATGCTATGAAGTCTGTATTTAAAGTTTCACTGGCTGCACTGACCCTGGCTTTTGCGGTTTCTTCTCACGCCGCTGATAAAAAACTGGTTGTCGCGACCGATACGGCGTTTGTTCCGTTCGAATTTAAGCAGGGCGATAAGTATGTTGGTTTCGACGTTGACCTGTGGGCAGCGATTGCAAAAGAGCTGAAGCTCGATTACACCCTGAAGCCAATGGACTTCAGCGGCATTATTCCGGCGCTGCAAACCAAAAACATCGACCTTGCGCTGGCGGGGATCACCATCACCGACGAGCGTAAAAAAGCCATCGACTTCTCAGACGGCTACTACAAAAGCGGCCTGCTGGTCATGGTCAACGCCAATAACAACGATATTAAGGATGTCAAAGATCTGAACGGTAAAGTGGTTGCCGTGAAAGGCGGCACCGGTTCCGTTGATTACGCAAAAGCGAATATCAAAACCAAAGATCTGCGCCAGTTCCCGAACATCGATAACGCCTATATGGAACTGGGCACCGGTCGTGCCGATGCGGTTCTGCACGATACGCCAAACATCCTTTACTTCATCAAAACGGCGGGCAACGGCAAGTTCAAAGCGGTAGGCGACTCGCTGGAAGCGCAAAACTACGGTATCGCCTTCCCGAAAGGCAGCGACGAGCTGCGCGAAAAAGTGAACGGCGCGCTGAAAACGCTGCGTGAGAACGGCACCTACAACGAAATTTATAAAAAATGGTTCGGTACTGAACCCAAATAATAATTAGCGATGCTCTCTTCCAGGCCTGCGGTGGTCTGGTAGACCTGGAGCGCTCCGGGCTACCCCCTCAGCAGGCCTGAATAGTTTTCTCAGAGGGTTTTCCTCTGTTTTCGAGACGGTAACAGGAACACATTATGCAGTTTGACTGGAGTGCCATCTGGCCCGCCATTCCTATTTTGCTGGAAGGCGCCAAAATGACGCTGTGGATTTCGGTCCTCGGCCTGGTCGGCGGTCTGATAATCGGTCTGGTGGCCGGTTTCGCCCGCTGTTTCGGCGGCTGGATTGCCAACCACATCGCGCTGGTCTTTATCGAAATCATCCGCGGCACCCCGATTGTGGTGCAGGTGATGTTCATCTACTTCGCTCTACCCATGGCGTTTAGCGATTTACGTATCGACCCGTTCTCCGCGGCGGTGGTCACCATTATGATCAACTCCGGCGCCTATATTGCGGAAATCACCCGCGGCGCGGTGCTGTCGATCCATAAAGGCTTTCGCGAAGCCGGCCTCGCGCTGGGCCTCTCTCGTCGGGAAACCATTCGCTACGTGATCCTGCCGCTGGCGCTGCGCCGTATGCTGCCACCGCTGGGCAACCAGTGGATTATCAGCATCAAAGATACTTCGCTGTTTATCGTCATCGGCGTGGCCGAACTGACCCGCCAGGGCCAGGAAATTATTGCCGGTAACTTCCGCGCGCTGGAAATCTGGAGCGCCGTTGCGGTTATCTATCTGATCATCACCCTGGTGCTGAGCTTTGTTCTGCGTCGTCTTGAAAGAAGGATGAAAATCCTGTGATTGAATTTAAAAACGTTTCCAAGCACTTTGGCCCAACCAAAGTGCTGCATGATATCGATCTGAAGATCAACCAGGGCGAAGTCGTGGTGATTATCGGGCCGTCCGGCTCCGGTAAATCGACCCTGCTGCGCTGTATTAACAAACTTGAAGAGATTACCAGCGGCGATCTGATCGTCGACGGTCTGAAGGTCAACGACCCGAAGGTTGACGAGCGCCTGATTCGCCAGGAAGCCGGTATGGTGTTCCAGCAGTTTTATCTGTTCCCGCACCTGACGGCGCTGGAAAACGTGATGTTTGGCCCGCTGCGCGTGCGCGGCGCCAATAAAGCGGCGGCGGAAAAACTGGCGAAAGACCTGCTGGAGAAAGTCGGCCTCGCGGAACGCGCGCACCACTATCCTTCTGAGCTTTCAGGCGGGCAGCAGCAGCGCGTGGCCATTGCCCGGGCGCTGGCGGTGAAACCGAAAATGATGCTGTTTGATGAGCCCACTTCCGCGCTTGACCCCGAACTGCGTCATGAAGTGCTGAAGGTGATGCAGGATCTGGCCGAAGAAGGCATGACCATGGTTATCGTTACCCATGAAATCGGCTTCGCCGAGAAAGTGGCTTCGCGCCTGATCTTTATCGATAAAGGGCGCATTGCGGAAGATGGCGATCCGCAGGTACTGGTGAATAACCCGCCCAGCCCGCGCCTGCGCGAGTTTTTGCAGCACGTAGCCTGATGCCTCCGGCTCTCCCTTCGCGGGAGAGCCGCTTTCCAGAATCATCCCAACCCCACTCTCCGAATCGCGTCTTCTATACTTATTGGTTTGAGATGCAATGGAGGTGCCTGTGCCGCGGATTTTGTTACTGCTTGCCCTATTCTTCACCGCTCCGCTATGGGCCGCGACGCTGCCCGGCGTTCCGGCAGCCACAACGGAGCAGTCCAGCAGTAGCGAACCCGATGTGGCGCAGAAGAAAGCGGCCTACGGCGCGCTGGCCGACGTGCTTGAAAACGCCGACGCTCGTCAGGAGCTTATCGATCAGTTGCGGAAAGCCGCCGCCACGCCGCCGCCGGACAGTACGCCGACGCTGACGCCGCCGGAAATAAAAGATGAGACCACGGTGCTGGAGAACGTCACCCACATCAGCCGCGAATACGGCGAACAGCTCTCTTCGCGCTTCTCCCAGCTGTGGCGCAACATCACCGGTTCTCCGCACAAAGCGTTTAATTCACAAACCTTCACCAGCGCCGCCTGGCATTTCCTGCTGCTGGCAGGTCTGGTGTTTGCGTTCTGGTGGCTGGTACGCCTGGCGGCCCTGCCGCTGTATCGCAAGATGGGTCACTGGGGACGGCATAAAAACCGCGACCGCAGCAACTGGCTTCAGCTACCTGCAACGATCGCCGGCGCGTTTATTTTCGACCTGCTTCTGCTGGCGCTCACCCTCTTCGTGGGCCAGCTTTTAAGCGACCGCCTGAACGGTAATAATCCCACCATCGCCTTCCAGCAAAGCCTGTTTCTCAACGCCTTCGCGCTGATTGAATTTTTCAAGGCCATTCTGCGGCTCATTTTCTGCCCCCGCATCCCGGAGCTACGCCCGTTCAACCTCAGCGATGACGCGGCGAAATACTGGAACCTGCGCCTGAGCGCGCTGAGCAGCCTGATTGGCTACGGGCTCATCGTCGCGGTGCCGATTATCTCCAACCAGGTCAACGTCCAGTTTGGCGCGTTGGCCAACGTGGTGATTATGCTGTGCATTACGCTCTGGGCGCTGTATCTGATATTTCACAATAAGAAATTGATTACCCAAGGACTCATCCATCTCGCCGACCGCTCGCTGGCCTTCTTTAGCCTGTTTATCCGCGCCTTTGCGCTGATCTGGCACTGGCTGGCCTGCGCTTACTTTATCGTGCTGTTTTTCTTCTCGCTGTTCGACCCCGGCAACAGCCTGAAATTTATGATGGGCGCGACGCTGCGCAGCCTGGCCATCATCGGTGCCGCCGCGCTGGTCTCCGGTATTCTGTCGCGCTGGATTGCGAAAACCATCACCCTGTCGCCGGAAACCCAGCGCAACTATCCTGAACTGCAAAAACGGCTTAACGGCTGGATCTCCGCCTCGCTGAAAGCGGCGCGGATATTAACGGTTTGCGTGGCGATTATGCTGCTGCTCAGCGCGTGGGGCCTGTTCGATTTTTGGCAGTGGATGCATAACGGTAGCGGGCAAAAAGCGGTGGATGTGCTGATCCGCATCGCGCTGATCCTGTTCTTCTCGGCGATTGGCTGGACGCTGCTCGCCAGCCTGATTGAAAACCGTCTGGCATCGGATATTCACGGCCGCCCGCTGCCCAGCGCCCGCGCCCGAACGCTGCTGACGCTGTTTCGCAACGCGCTGGCGGTCGTCATTAGCACCATTACTATCATGATCCTGCTTTCGGAAGTGGGTGTGAATATCGCCCCGCTGCTGGCCGGCGCCGGCGCGCTGGGCCTCGCGATTTCGTTCGGCGCGCAAACCCTGGTTAAAGATATTATTACCGGGATTTTCATCCAATTTGAGAACGGCATGAATACCGGCGATCTGGTGACCATCGGGCCGTTAACCGGGACGGTAGAACGTATGTCGATTCGTTCCGTCGGCGTACGCCAGGATACCGGCGCCTATCATATTATTCCGTGGTCTTCGATAACCACCTTCGCCAACTTCGTGCGCGGGATCGGCTCGGTGGTGGCCAACTATGATGTTGACCGGCAAGAAGATCTGGATAAGGCCAACCAGGCGCTGAAAGACGCGGTCGCGGAAGTGATGGCGCAGGAAGAGATTCGCGGGCTGATCATTGGCGAGCCCTCCTTCGCCGGGCTGGTGGGCTTAAGCAACACCGCCTTCACCCTGCGCGTCACCTTTACTACTCTGCCGCTGAAGCAGTGGACGGTCCGCTTCGCTCTTGATACTCAGGTAAAACGACACTTTGACCTCGCGGGCGTGCGGGCGCCGGTACAAACTTACCAGGTTCTGCCGATGCCAGCGCCGGCGGGACCGCCGGCTCCCGCCGAGCCGACGTTATAAAGCGCGGCGACGTTTGGCTTCGTCCATAAAGGTCCAGGCGATAAAGCGGCTTTGCTTATTCCCCTGGGCCATCTCTTTTTTCACCACTTTCACCGCGCCGACGTCGGTCAGCGCGCGGTAGAGCGGCGGCAGGTTGTCGCCGCGAGACACCAGCGAGGTAAACCACTTCACCTGACGGCCAAACTGCTGGCTCTCCTGAATCATCTGCGTAATAAACGCGACCTCGCCCCCTTCGCACCACAGCTCCTGCTGCTGGCCGCCAAAGTTCAGCACGCTCTCTTCGCCCAGCCCCAGGTTGCGACGCTTACGCTCACCGCCCGCCTGCGCGCTGGCGGCGGAATCATGGAACGGCGGGTTGCACAGGGTTGCGTCGTAGGTCTCATTTTTATGAATAATGCCGGTCAGAATCGCTTTGGCGTCTTTTTGACGACGCAGGCGGATCTGGCGAGTAAGGCCGGGATTGCCGTTGACGATAGCCTGGGCGCTGGCGAAGGCGTCGGCGTTCACTTCGCTGCCGGTGAAGCGCCAGCCGTACTCATGCACGCCGATCAGCGGATAGATGCAGTTTGCGCCAACGCCAATATCGAGAATGCTGGCGTTGGCCGGGATGGTCCCGCTATCCAGCGCCAGCAGATCGGCGAGATGATGGAGGTAGTCCGCCCTGCCCGGCACCGGCGGGCAGAGAAAGCCGTCGGGTATATCCCAGTGTTTCACCGCGTAGAAGTGCGCCAGCAGCGCTTTATTCAGCGCCTTCACCGCCAGCGGGTTAGCGAAGTCGATGGTCTGCTCACCCACCGGGTTAAGGGTGATAAAGCCCTGTAGCTCAGGGTGGGCCTGGCACAGCGCGGGCAGGTCGTAGCGTTGTTGGTGACGGTTACGCGGGTGTAACCCCGGTTTCTGGGCTTTCATGGCAATCTCCTTTGAACAGCCGCGTAAGATACCCGTTGACGGCGGCGCGGTAAATAAGTGAGTCTGGATATCTCTTTTTTTGTCACGGGTATCGTATGTACTTCTACCAACCTTCGCACGGACACGGGCTGCCTCACGACCCGCTGAACGCTATTATCGGGCCGCGGCCCATCGGCTGGATAGCTTCCGTTGATAACAGCGGCCAGCGTAACCTCGCCCCCTACAGTTTTTTCAACTGCTTTAACTATCGGCCACCCATTATTGGTTTTGCCAGCAGCGGTTGGAAAGATAGCGTGCAGAATATCGCTGAGACGAAAGAGTTCGTCTGGAACCTGGCCACCCGCCCTCTGGCGGTCGCGATGAACGAAACCTCGGCCACCCTTCCCCATAACGAAGATGAATTCATCCGCGCCGGGCTGACTGCCGCTCCCAGCCGCATCGTCAGCGCGCCGCGGGTCGCCGAAAGCCCGGTAAACTTCGAGTGTCGCCTCTCACAATGCATCCAGTTAACCACCGCCGAAGGGCAAGCGGTTGACACCTGGCTGGTGCTGGGCGAAGTGGTCGCGGTGCATATCGATGAATCGCTGCTGGATGACGGAATTTACCAGACCGCCAAGGCCCAACCAATCCTGCGCGCCGGAGGGCCAAGCGCCTATTACGGCATTGATGAAAGCCTGCGTTTTGATCTTATTCGTCCGGACGCCCGCTAAGCGTACTTCCCGGCCGGCAATATCTCCGTTGCCCAGGCCGGGCTGCTGATTTCCGTATCCCCGCCTTAAGCTCCCCCTCCCCGTGCGCTTTATGTAGAAAAATTGCGGTCAATGTAAATAAATGTATTTATTTTTTTATAAATGAGTGATAAAAATTCGTTCGTTTTTGATAATGATTATCACAATCACTATCAAACTCATTACTTTGTATAGAAATCACCTGCAGTGGTCGGGGCGAAGCAACGCTTCGTCTGCGGTCGTTATGGCCTAATTAAAACGATAAGTCACTTATTGAAATGGAAAAAAATAACAATTTGCCGTTCAGCAGTTTTAACTCGCTCACGCTCTTCACTGGCTTATGCCTAAGTCTTTCTCCGTCCGGCCAGCTACTTGCAGCGGATAGCACTGAAAATACTAGCGGCGAAACGCTGGTGGTCGAAGCGCAGACGCCATCGCTTTACGCGCCGACCCGCTCCGCCGATCCAAAATTTTCACGGCCGATCGCCGACACCACGCGAACGGTTACCGTGGTTTCTGAGCAGGTGATGAAGGATCAGGGGGTCACTAACCTTACCGACGCGCTGAAAAACGTCCCCGGCGTCGGCGCTTTCTTTGCTGGCGAAAACGGCAACTCGACCACCGGCGACGCCATTTACATGCGCGGTGCGGACACCTCCAACAGCATTTACGTCGACGGTATCCGCGATATTGGCAGCGTCAGCCGCGATACGTTTAATACCGAACAGGTCGAAGTCATCAAGGGACCGTCAGGCTCCGACTATGGGCGCAGCGCGCCGACCGGCTCGATCAATATGATCAGCAAACAGCCGCGCCTCGATTCGGGTATCGACGCCTCCGCCAGCGCTGGCAGCGCCTGGTTCCGACGCGGCACGCTGGATATTAACCAGGCCATTGGCGAAACCAGCGCGGTGCGTCTGAATCTGATGGGCGAGAAAACCCACGACGCGGGCCGGGACAAGGTGAAAAACGAGCGTTACGGCGTCGCGCCATCGGCGGCATTTGGTCTCGGCACCGAGAACCGCCTGTACCTTAACTATCTGCACGTGACCCAGCACAACACCCCCGACGGCGGCATTCCTACCATCGGGCTGCCGGGCTATTCCGCTCCCAACGCCGGCACCTCGGCGCTGAATCACTCCGGCAAGGTCGCCACCAGCAACTTCTACGGCACCGATTCCGACTACGATGATTCCACAACCGATACCGTGACGATGCGTTTCGAGCACGACCTGAGCGACACGACGACGATCCGCAACACCACCCGCTGGTCTCGCGTGAAGCAGGATTATCTGATGACCGCGGTGATGGGCGGAGCGTCAAACATTTCCCAGCCAAACCCTGACGATGTGGGCACCTGGACCTGGTCGCGCCTGGCGAATACCAAAGACATCAGCAACAAGATCCTGACCAACCAGACTAACCTGACGTCGACGTTCTACACCGGCGCTATCGGTCATGACGTCAGCACCGGCGTGGAATTCACCCGTGAAACCCAGACCAACTACGGGGTCTATCCGCTCACGCCTCCGGCGGTGAATATTTACCATCCGAACAGCGACATCTCCATCGGCGGCCTGAACCGCAGCGGCGCCAACGCTAACGGGCAGACGGATACCTTCGGCGTCTATGCTTTCGATACCCTGCAAATTTCCCAGGACTTCGAACTTAACGGCGGGATCCGTCTGGACAATTACCAGACCAAATATGATAGCGCCAGCCTGTGCGGCGGTACCGGACGCGGCGCCATTGCCTGCCCGACGGGGGTCGCGAAAAATACCCCGCTCACCACCGTCGATACCTCAACCAGCGGTAACCTGGTGAACTGGAAGGCCGGCGCGCTGTACCACCTGACCGATAACGGCAATCTCTACGTCAACTACGCCGTTTCCCAGCAGCCGCCGGGAGGCAGCAACTTTACCCTCGCGCAAAGCGGCACCGGCAGCAGCGCCAACCGAACCGACTTTAAACCGCAGAAGGCCAAAACCAGCGAGCTCGGCACCAAGTGGGAGCTGATGGATAAACGCCTGCTGCTGACCGCCGCCCTCTTCCGCACCGATATTGAAAACGAAGTCGAGCAGAACGACGACGGCAGCTATTCGCAGTATGGTAAGAAACGCGTTGAAGGCTATGAGATTTCGCTGGCCGGTAACATCACTCCTGACTGGCAGGTTATCGGCGGCTATACCCAACAGCATGCCAGCGTTCGTGAAGGCGCGAACACCGCCCAGGATGGCACCAGCGCGCTGCCGTATACGCCAGAGCACGCGTTTACCCTCTGGAGCCAGTACCAGGCCACCGATGCGATCGCCGTCGGCGCCGGCGCGCGATACGTCGGCAGCATGCATCGCGGCAGCGACGGCGCGGTCGGCACGCCTTCTTATACCGAAGGCTACTGGGTGGCCGATGCTAAAGTCGGTTACCGCATTAACCGCAATCTCGACCTGCAGCTGAACGTCTACAACCTGTTTGATACCGACTACGTCGCCTCGATTAACAAGAGCGGCTACCGTTATCACCCGGGCGAGCCGCGGACCTTCCTGCTTACCGCCAATATCCATTTCTGATCCACGGCGGGGCGGCAACGCCCCGTTTTCTCAGGAGATAAAACGATGATGTACCATATTCCCGCCGTTCTCACCCCTCAGGAAGTGGACGATTTTACCGCTCAGCTTCAGCAGGCGGAATGGGTTGACGGGCGCGTGACGACCGGCGACCAGGGCGCTCAGGTCAAACATAACCAGCAGGTGGACACCCGCAGCAACCTCTACGCCGAGCTTCAGGGCAACGTGCTGGCGGCGCTGAACCGCAGTTCGCTTTTTTTTGCCGCCGCGCTGCCGAAGGCGATTTCCAGCCCGCTGTTCAACCGCTACCAGCAGAGCGAAACTTACGGTTTTCACGTCGACGGCGCGGTGCGCAGCCAGGCGCAGGGCGGCTGGATGCGCACCGATCTTTCCGCCACCCTGTTTTTAAGCGCTCCGGAAAGTTACGCAGGCGGTGAGCTGGTCGTCAACGACACCTACGGGCAGCACGCGGTTAAGCTCCCGGCCGGGGACCTGGTGCTCTACCCTTCGAGCAGCCTGCACTGCGTCACCCCGGTGACCTCAGGCGTCCGCGTCGCCTCGTTCTTATGGATTCAGTCAATGATCCGTGACGATAAACGCCGCAGTATGCTGTTTGAACTGGATGGCAATATTCAGAAATTAAAAAGCCGCCACGGCGAAAGCGACGAAGTGCTGTCTCTGCTTAATCTGTACCATAACCTGCTGCGCGAATGGTCAGAGATCTGAGCCTTGTCTGGTCATTTTTTACCCCCATATTCTCTATACTAAAGAGAGAAGAGATAGCGAGGTGAACTATGGCATCAGGTTGGGCAAATGATGACGCGGTGCAGGAACAGATCGACAGCACCATCAACGACGCGATAGCCCGGGCGCGAAATGAGCTGTCATCGGGCGAAAGCAACAAATTTTGTGAAGAATGCGGAGAGCCGATTCCTGAGGCGCGCCGACGGGCGGTTGCGGGAGTCAAATACTGCGTTAAATGCCAACAGGAGAAAGATTTACATAACAATACATTTTCGGGATATAATCGCAGAGGTTCCAAAGATAGCCAGCTTCGCTGACCGATATTTACCGTTCATTACCGCATATCGCATTAACTTTTCGCGCACGATTTTTGGCAAACGGAGTGGCAAAATGTGCCCTTCCAGCCCGCTGAATGCCGTCCCAACCGGTTTCGCCGCCACCGGCTAAAATAATTTATTAATATTCAATAAATTAATAATCATTCAAAAAATTAGATTGAGATTGTTAATTTCCTTCGATTTTATCTCCCGCCAAAAACCGTGATACTTATCACATCGACGGAACATCGTCCCCTATACAGAACAACCTGCGAGAGATTAATTATGAAAAACATCAAATACGCTGCTGCCGCTATCGCCCTGTCCGCTCTGTCTTTCGGCGCGTTCGCCGCTCAGCCGGTCACATCGGCTCAGGCAGAGAGCATGAACAAAATCGGTGTGGTTTCTGCTGAAGGCGCGACGACGCTGGATGGACTGGAAGCCAAACTGGCTGAAAAAGCAGAGGCCGCTGGCGCGACCGGCTATAGCATTACCTCCGCTAACAGCAACAACAAACTGAGCGGTACCGCGGTTATCTACAAATAATCGCCAGCATTTCCTGTAGCAACACTCTGTAATGCCACTGTTTTAACCCTGTAAGATCCTTTAATACCCTTGCCTTGCCCGTCCATGCCACTGGACGGGCTTTTTTTTGCCTGCCGATACAGTTACCAGCTCTCAGCCACCTTCGCCAGCCCCTGCTCCAGAGAGGAGGCGACGCCGGTCGCCACCAGACAGCAGGCCAGCTGAATTTTCAGCGATTGCGGCAACGGCTCGCTCCCTACAGAACAGCGCTCAATCCAGCGCGCGGTCACTTCGGGATCTTTTGACGCCGGCAGGACGAGCGCCTGCTCCGCTGCGCCATCCTGACGCTCGTTAACCACCCGCGTACCGGCCGCGTCAATCAGGCTGATCTGCGGACAGCGCTGCGGATTGGCGTAAACTTCGCCTTCGGTACCGTGCATCAGCAGCGCCCGGCCGCCGATCTCGGCAAAGAATTTCGCCACCCGGCCAACGTATTCAGGATGCGAAACGCTCGACAGGCGCAGCGCCGCATCTTCAGCAAACGGCGTCGCCAGCTTGGCCAGCGTGTGGGCGCTGTTACGCACCCCCATGCGCCAGCGCATCGCCAGCTGTTTTTCCAGCGGCGGACACAATGCGCCGACCGGCACGTAAACCGGCTGATGGCTGTCTAACCGCGCCTGGGCCTGGCCCGCCTGAAGCGTCGCCGGGATCCCCATCAGTTCAAAAATCGTTTCCGTCAGCACGCGGGTGGGATCGTGGCTCACGCCGTGAACAATCACCGGGAAGCCAAGCTTATGCAGAAGCACGGCGAGCAGAGGCGTCAGGTTAGCCTGCTTGCGCGCGCCGTTGTAGCTGGGGATCACTATCGGCATCGGTTTAGCGACCGGCGGCGTCAGCTTCATCGTATGATTCTGCATCGCTTCATAGAAGCCCTTCATCTCCGCTTCACCTTCGCCCTTGATGCGCAGGGCAATGAGAATGCCGCCGAGTTCGAGCTCAGGCACCTCGCCGTTAAGCATCCGCGAGTAGAGCGCGCGCGCCGTCTCCACGTCCAGGTCGCGGGCGTGATTTTTGCCGCGCCCGACTTCTTTAATGATTTTGCTGTAGTCCATTGCAGGCTCCTCTGAGCTTCTCACATCATCGACACTGCACCGCTAACGCCGTTTGCGACGCGTCTGTTTTGTTTTAGTTTTTACTATAACCTCAGGGACGGCTGGCTGCTCTATCGGAAATACGGGTAATGCATTCAATAAACGCTTACCGTAGTTTTTGGTTAACAGGCGTTTGTCATAAATCACCGCCTCTCCCCAGCAGCTATGGCTTCGAATCAGGCGGCCAACCTGCTGAATCAGGTTGAATGACGCGCTGGGCAGGCTCTGAACTTCGAACGGATAGCGGTTGAGGCTTTTGAGCCACTCGCCTTCGGTAATCACCACCGGGCTGTCTATCGGCGGGAACGCGATCTTATGAATATGCACCTGGCTTAACAGCTCGCCTTTTAAATCCAGCCCTTCCGCGAAGGACTGCAGCCCAACCAGTACGCTGCGCTCGCCGCCTTCTACGCGTTTGCGATGCAGCTCGACCAGCCGGTAGCGAGGCTTATCGCCCTGAACCAGCAGCAGCAGGCGCAGATCGGTAACGTGTTCGAGAAAGCGCTGCATCGCTCTTCCGCTGGCGAACAGCACCAGCATGCCGAGATGCTTTTTGCTCTCGACCTGCTCCCGGAAATAGGCGGCCATCTCGGCGATATGCTGCTCTTCGTTATCGATAAGCGGTTCGTAATGCATCTGCGGAATGACGATTTTACCCTGTTCGACGTGGTTGAATGGCGAGTCCAGCGCCACAAAGCGGTCTCCCGCCTTCTCTTTCAGCCCGCTCATCTCCTGCAAACGCGAAAAGCTATTCAGCGAGCGTAGCGTCGCAGAGGTGACGACGATATGCGGGACGCTGCGCCACAGCAGCCTCTCCAGCTGTTCGCTGACGCGGATCCCCACGCAGTGGAACCAGATATGCATCTGGCCGTCCCGCAGGTCGCGGGTAACCCATTTGGTCACCGGCGCGCCGGAGGATTGCGCCAGCGATGCCAGCCGCCAGAGTTTACTTTGGCTCTCAAACATCCCCAGCGCGCGGTTCATCTGCAGCAGAACCCGATGCAAACGCACCACGTCGTGGCTGCCGGTTTTTTCGCCCAGATCGTTAAGGAACAGCTCCGCCAGACCGCGCAGCGTCTCGGTGAGCTTCGCCAGCCGCTGGCAGATTTCCATCACTTCCGCCGGTAGCTCTCCCATCGGGAAGCGGTGCTCAGCCTCCTGCCCGGCCGGCATGTACAGGTTGAGGATGTTATTCAGGGAGGAGATGAGTTCGTAGAGCTCCTCGCAATGCCCATTCAGCCGTTCGGGATTGGCCAGCGGCGGCGTGGTCTTAGGGCGAAACTGCTCCATGCAGGTCGCGACCAGCTTCGTAAAAAGATCCAGCTGCAGGCGGTACCACGGGGCGGTAATTTCCGCGCTCATTTCCAGCGCATCGCGGGCCACCTCCGGAAGATGGTGGCCTTCATCCAGCACCAGCAGCAAATGCTTAGGCTCCGGCAGCACCGCTTCGCTCTCCATGGCCGCCATCACCAGCGCATGGTTCGCCACCACCACTTCCGCCTCCTGGATTTCCCGGCGGGCGACGAAGAAGGGGCATTCGCGGTAGTAGTGGCAGTTGCGGTTCAGACAGCTGGCTTTGTCGGTGCTCAGGCGGCTCCATAATGAATCATCAACGTTTTTATCGGTATGATCGCGCAGGCCGTCCCATTTATAGCTATCGAGATCCGCTTTCAGCGTCGCGCACAGCTTCTGCTCCGCCTGGTTATTGGGCGTGAGTTCGTCATCAAGAAAGGCCAGTAAATCCTGCTGCGTCGGTTCGGTGCTGGCAAGGGCGGCCAGGTTACGCGGGCAGACGTAGCGCCCGCGGCCAAAGGCGGCGGTAAATCGCAGGTCGGGAATGATTTTGCGCAGCAGCGGCAGGTCTTTGCTGTAGATTTGGTCCTGCAGAGCAACGTTGGCGGTACTGACCACCAGCGTTTTTTGTTCTTCACGGGCAATGGCGATGCCGGGAATCAGATATGACAAGGTTTTACCGACGCCGGTCGGGGCTTCTATCGCCAGATGCCGCCCCTCTTCCCCGGCAAGCGTCTTCGCCACATCGGCGATCATCTGCCGCTGCGGAGGACGGGGAATAAAGTCAGGAATTTGTTCCTGAAGCGCCTTATACCAGGCGGCGATTTGCGCTTTCAGCGCTGCGGTCAAAGCCATGAGAAAACCTGAATACTGTATAAACAGCCACTATTGTGCCATTTTTTCGCCATCGGGAGGAATGTCTTTCTGAGCAAACTGGAATCTCGCTCGAGGTTCAACGTGAGCGAAGAGCATGCCGGGCAAGGAGCCTTACCCGGATAACCCATCCGGGGCATGGCCGCGCGTTCGCGGCTATGCCCGCAGGAGTGACGGGATAGGGTTACTCAGCCGCCGCGGGTTTGCGCGGGCGACGACGGCGAGGAGGTTTACCGTCCTGAGTTCGCGCTTTCGGCGCTTCGCCATCGGTACGACGCGGCGCGGACTGCTGACCGCGACCTTGTCCCTGGCCGCCGCGGCCCTGACTTTGGCCACCACGGCCGCCGCCGCCGCGCTGCTGCTGACGACCGTTCTGAATCGGCTCGGCTTTGATCGACGGATCCGGCTCATAGCCCGCAAGGGCGATACGCGGGATCTCTTTTTTCAGCAAGCGTTCGATATCATGCAGCAGCTTATGTTCATCCACGCAGACCAGCGACAGCGCTTCACCCGTTGCCGCGGCGCGCCCGGTACGACCAATACGGTGCACATAGTCTTCCGGTACGTTTGGCAGCTCGTAGTTCACTACGTGCGGCAGCTCTTCAATGTCCAGACCGCGCGCGGCGATATCGGTCGCCACCAGCACGCGAATACCGCCGGATTTAAAGTCAGCCAACGCGCGGGTACGCGCGCCCTGGCTCTTGTTGCCGTGAATGGCGGCGCTGCGGATGCCGTCTTTATTAAGCTGCTCCGCCAGATGGTTAGCGCCGTGCTTGGTGCGGGTAAAGACCAGCACCTGCTGCCAGTTGCCTTCGCCGATCATCTGCGACAGCAGCTCGCGCTTGCGCTTTTTGTCGACAAAATGCACCAGCTGGCTCACCTGTTCTGAAGCGGTGTTGCGGCGAGCGACTTCAATTTCCAGCGGATTATGCAGCAGCTTTTCCGCCAGCGATTTAATCTCGTCGGAGAAGGTTGCGGAGAACAGCAGGTTCTGGCGCTTTGCCGGCAGCTTCGCCAGTACCCGGCGAATATCGTGAATAAAGCCCATATCCAGCATACGGTCGGCTTCATCCAGCACCAGCACTTCAACTTTGTCCAGGCTCACGGCGTTCTGATGTTCAAGATCCAGCAGGCGGCCGGGCGTTGCCACCAGGATATCGACGCCGCTGCGCAGCTTCATCATCTGCGGGTTAATGCTCACGCCGCCGAACACCACCAGCGAACGAACGTTAAGGTATTTGCTGTAATCCCGCACGTTCTCGCCAATCTGCGCCGCCAGCTCGCGCGTGGGGGTCAGGATCAGCGCGCGCACCGGACGACGGCCTTTAGCGTGCGGTTCTTTCTGGACCAGATGCTGAAGCAGCGGCAGCGTAAATCCCGCCGTTTTACCAGTACCGGTCTGGGCGCTGGCCATCAGATCGCGACCCTGTAATACCGCCGGGATGGCCTGCTGCTGAATAGGGGTTGGCTCAACGTAGCCCTGCTCAGCGACGGCGCGCAGGATTTCAGGATTCAGGCCAAGGGAATCAAAAGACATAACAACTCCGAACCGCCCCGGCCCGTCACAGGCGTAGTTTTCAGGGAGATTATTGCGAAAGAGATGGCAAAAACCACAATGCCATGAAGCTGCGCAGTCTAGCAGATTTTGTGATGAACCGCATAAAATCTGCCGAAAAGAATCCTCTGGCTAACAAACCACTGCTCCCGGTCCTGGCGATAAACAAGCGCCGCCGCAGAACGCGGCGGCGAAAACAACTAACGCAGGCGATACTTAATTTTTTCGACCATCTTCGCGGTGGAAATGCCGTAGCGGTCGTGCAGCGTCGGAAGCGCCCCGGCCAGCAGGAATTCGTCGGGCAAACCAACGGTATCCAGTTCGCAGCGCACGCCTTTGCGCATCAGCAGCGCGGCAACCGCCTCCCCTAACCCGCCAACCGACGTGTGGTTTTCCGCGGTCACCACCAGACGACCGGGCCTCGACGCCTGCGCAACGATCGCTTTTTCATCGAGCGGTTTGATGGTGGGTACGTGCAGTACCGCCGCGCTGATATTATCGGCCCGCAGTTTTGCAACCGCTTCCAGGGCGCGCATGGTCATCAGCCCGGAAGAGATGATCAGCACATCATTACCGTCCTCCAGCAGCTTCGCCTTGCCCAGCTCAAACTGATAATCATATTTATCGAGCACCAGCGGCACCTTACCGCGCAGCAGACGCATATACACCGGACCGCTGTGGTCGGCAATCGCCGGTACCGCCTGTTCTATCTCCAGCGCATCACAGGGATCGACGATGACCATCCCGGGAATGCCGCGCATAATCGCCAGATCTTCCGTTGCCTGATGGCTCGGCCCGTAGCCGGTAGTCAGACCCGGCAGCGCCGCGCAGATCTTTACGTTCAGATGCTCTTCGGCAATAACCTGATGGATAAAATCATAGGCGCGGCGGGTAGCAAAAGCGGCATAGGTGGTGGCGAAGGGAATAAATCCCTCCTTCGCCATTCCCCCGGCGGCCCCCATCAGCAGCTGCTCCGCCATCCCCATCTGGAAGAAGCGATCCGGGAAGGCCTGGGCGAAGATATGCAGATCGGTATACTTTGACAGATCCGCGGTCATCCCGACGATTTCCGGGCGCTGCGCCGCCAGCTTCGATAGGGCGACGCCAAACGGGGCGGAAACGGTCGCCTGGCCTTCATCAGCAATAGAGGCGATCATCGCCGACGTCTTTAAACGTGGTTTACTCTGGCTCATTACAGCACTCCTTCCGGTTTGTTGGCGTCCAGCACCGCAATCGCCTTTTGCCATTCGTCGGCATCGACGCGGATAAAATGGTTCTTATCGCGGGTTTCCAGGAACGGCACCCCTTTGCCCATCAGCGTGTCGCATAAAATGACCCGCGGCTGGTTGCCCGCATGATTTTTCGCGTTGTCGAAGGCGGTAATCACCGCCGCCAGATCGTTGCCGTCCACGCGCTGCACGTACCAGCCGAAGGCGGACCATTTTTCATGCAGCGGCTCAAAGCCGAGAATTTTGCGCGAATCGCCGTCCGCCTGCTGTTTGTTCACATCAACGATATTTATCAGGTTCGTCAGGCCGTAATGGGCCGCCGACATCGCCGCTTCCCAGGTCGACCCTTCGTCCAGCTCCCCATCCGACATGGAGTTATAAACCCAGGATGCGCTGCGCTTCTGCCGCAGGCCGAGCGCCATCCCGACGGCAATGGAGAGCCCCTGCCCCAGCGAGCCGCCTGACATCTCCATCCCCGGCGTATAGGTTGCCATACCCGACATCGGCAGACGGCTGTCGTCGGAGCCGTAGGTCTCCAGCTCCTCTTGCGGGATAATTTCCGCTTCCAGCAGCGCCGCATAATAGGCGATGGCGTAATGGCCGTGCGAGAGCAGGAAGCGGTCGCGTCCTTCCCACTCCGGTTCTTCCGGGCGGTAGCGCATCGCGTGGCTGAACGCGGTGGCCAGCACATCCGCATAGCCTAACGCCTGGCCGATGTAGCCCTGTCCCTGAACCTCGCCCATTTGCAGGGCATAGCGGCGGATACGCCACGCCGCCGCGGCAACTTTTTGTAATTCTGTGATTTTCATCTGCTTGCCTCGCTTAGTGGATTAACATGCCGCCGTTCACGTCCAGGGTGATACCGGTCGAGTAGGAAGAGAGATCGCTGCCGAGGAACAGGGCGGCGCGCGCGATATCCACCGCATCGCCAAGGCGGTTCATCGGGATCCCGGCAAGGATATTGGCCGTCATGTCGTCGGTCAGCTTACCGGCGGTGATATCGGTCTGAATCAGCCCCGGGGTAATGCAGTTAACGCGGACGTTATCCGGACCAAGCTCGCGCGCCATCGCCCGCGCCAGGCCGAGCACCCCGGCTTTCGCCGCGCTGTAGTGCGGGCCGCCGAAGATACCGCCGCCGCGCTGGGCGGAAACCGAAGAGATACAGACGATGCTGCCCGATTTTTGCGCCCGCATCGTCGGAATAACCGCCTGCGACATCAGCAACGTGCCGCGCAGGCTGACGTCCAGCACCGCGTCGTAGTTGGCGCGCTTAATATCCATCAGCTTCAGCGGCTGAGTAATCCCGGCATTATTCACCAGCACATCGACCCGGCCATATTTCGCCAGAATCTGTTCCATCGCCGCCTGAACCTGAACTTCATCGGCAACGTTCGCCGCCAGGCCAAGATGGCCTTCGCCTAAGGCCGCGGCCGCCGCTTTGCTGGCTTCGCCATTGAGGTCGATAATGACCACGCTGGCGCCGTTTTTAGCAAATAATTTGGCGGTGGCAAAACCCAAACCGCGTGCCGAGGCCGCGCCGGTAATAATGGCGACTTTATCTTTTAATAACATATTTTCACTCCATGACATGACGTCATATTAATTAACAGGATGTATTTCCGTTATTGTGGCTCATCGAGAAAGAGAATCACCACCAGACCTATTGCGGCGCAGATACCAAAATAGGTGAATACCGAATTAAAGCTGCCGGTTTGATCGAGTAAAAAGCCCGCAGCCATCGGGGCAACAAATCCGCCGAGGTTACCGCCGCTATTGATAATAGAAGAGGCGATCGGATAGGTTTTATTATCCGAAACGGCCATACCGTAGGCGGTAAAGGCCGGCCAGCCAATATTCAAGCATAAACCGACGAAGAATAATCCGACACAGACCGCCCAGGTGCTCGCGGGAATATTTAGCATAATGAGCATCATGACCACGGTGGAAATCGCGGTAAACATCATTGTCGGTTTACGTCGCCGGCCTAATACCTTATCCGAAATCCATCCACCGCCAATCGCACCTATAAAACCGCCAATACACGGCATACTTGCCACGAAGCCCATGCTCATTACATCAAAACCGCGCTCTTTAACCAAATACAGCGGGATCCACGTTAATAATCCGTACAGCACGCTAACCATCATAAAATAAGCCAGACAGTCGCCAAGAATATTTTTCGAGGTAAATAATCCTTTCGCCGTATCAATAGGGGTAAGCTTTTTCACCCGAATAAATTTATCCAGCCAGATAAAGCGATCGGCAATTAATATATTTTGCCGTACGGCGTTTTTATCGCTTTCACGCCCGGCGTTAATCTTTTCCAGTTCGCTTTGCGAAACAAATCCGCTCTCTGCGGGTGTTGACTTAACCAACAGGTACCACGCCACCGCCGCCACAATTCCCGGTATCGCAAAGGAGAAAAAGACCCATCGCCAGCCCCAGGTTACCGCGATCCATACCGCCAGCGGCGGTACGATGATCGGCGCAAACATGGTGGCGGCGATGTAGACGCCCGTTGCCGTGGCTTTCTCTTTCGGCGGGAACCAGTTATTAATGGTCGAAGCCAGGCCTACCGGACATGGCCCTTCGCTAAGCCCCAGCCCCAGCCGCACCATCTTCAGGCCAAACACCGAGCTCACGGTGCCCATTAGCCAGGTAAAAGCGGAAAAACCGAAAATCGACAGCGCGACCAGCCCTCGCGTGCCGCGTTTGGCAATGAAAAAGCCGGCCGGGATCTGGCTGACCGCATAGCCCAGGAAAAACATGCTGGCGATGGCCCCGGCTTCAAAGTTGTTGATATGAAACTCATCAATAATGAACGGCAATACCGCGCCGATATTCGTTCTGTCGGCGTAATTTATGGCATACACCAGGAAAATCATCGTCAAAACCACAAAACGATATTTTGTTTTCCTGGCGTCAGTACAGACCACAGTATCTATACGTGACATAGGGTATCCTCTGTATTTTTTATGCTTTTTGTCGCGAACCTTACCGCATCGCGCCCTGTTATCAGGCCTGTGGTTGCAATATAACAATCCCAAAAAGAAAGGGTATTCAAAAAAGCTCAATTACGCGTGAGAAAAATTTGCTTCGTGACTGCATTCAAATTCCTGTCAATTATTTTTCCGAGGGCTTCATATTTAAAACTGTTAAGTTCATCACGGATTACGCCATATCTTATTTCCCGGCTATGCTATCCTGACCCTCATTTTCTGGGATAACCGCTGGATGTACTGTTTTTTGAGTAAACAAATCACCCTGCATTATTCCACTCACCGGAGGAAATCATGAACCAGCCGCTGCCAAATAAAAGCTTGCCGATGCCATCCTTACGCAATATTCAGGCATTTATTGAAGTGGCCGATACCGGCAGCCTGAACCTGGCAGCGGAGAATCTCAATATTACAGCTTCCGCAGTCAGTCATCAGATAGCCAGCCTGGAACAGTATCTGGGAAAGAAGATATTTTCCCGCAGCAGTAAAGGAATGGTCTTAACCACCATTGGTGAAAAATATCTTAAAGAAGTTTCCGGAGCCTTAAATATTATTGGCCAGGCCACTAACCAGGTGATTAATGATATCCACCAGGATTATTTACGGATTCATTCAGCGCCGAGCTTTGGCTTATTGTGGTTGATGCCCCGACTTCATAAGTTTCGCCAGGCCTGGCCGGAGCTTAAAATTAGCCTGACCTGTTCTTATGAAAGCATTCAGTTCTCCCGCGATAATATCGATATTGATATTCGCCACGGGCTCTCACAGTGGCCGACCCTGGTGGTCAAGACCATAAAAAACGAACGCATGCTCCCCTTCACCTCATCGACTTATTTAGCCGGACGCGACGTTCAGTCCATTGAAGATTTGTTGGCCTGCGATCTTATTCATTCCGATAGCACGCTGATCGGCTGGAGCAACTGGCTGTCCTGGCATAAGGTTCGCGGCTGGAATAAAAACTTTATTTTTAATTTTGACCGCTCCTATATGAGTATCGAGGCCGCGCGCATGGGGATGGGGATTATTCTTGAGAGTAATTTGCTGGCCGGGCAGAGCGTTCGTCAACGTCACCTGGAACCCGTCTTTAGCCGCGACGTCAGTATGCCGGTGAATGCCCATCACTTCGTTTTACCGCACCCGAATGAGCAAAAAGAGAAAGTGAAGATCTTCTTTAACTGGGTTGCCGAAGAGCTAAGCCACGAAGGATTTCATATCTAGCAGCAAACGGTGGACAAACTGCAAACCTGCGCCTAGAGTTAATCAATCGATTGATTAACTTTTCCAGCGCGATGACGACAACTCCCATTACCAGCAAGGGCGAGCAGGCGAAAAGCCAGCTTATCGCCGCCGCAATCGCCCAGTTTGGCGAATACGGCCTGCACGCCACGACCCGCGATATCGCCGCTCAGGCCGGGCAAAATATCGCCGCCATTACCTACTATTTTGGTTCCAAAGACGATCTCTACCTCGCCTGCGCCCAGTGGATCGCTGATTTTATCGAACACAATTTCCGCCCCCACGCACAGGCGGCGGAAGCGCTGTTCACTGAGCCTGTGCCGGATAAAACTGCGATGCGCAGCCTGATACTTGGCGCCTGCCAGAACATGATCCTGCTGCTGACCCAGGACGACACCGTCAATTTGAGCAAATTCATCTCCCGCGAGCAGTTGTCGCCGACGCCGGCCTACCGGCTCATCCACGATCAGGTGATTGCTCCACTACACTGCTACCTGACCCGTTTAATCGCCGCCTATACCGGCCTTAACGCCGACAGCACGCAAATGGTGCTTCACACCCACGCGCTGCTGGGCGAAGTGCTCGCTTTTCGCCTTGGGCGGGAAACGGTGCTGCGCCGCGCGGGCTGGGCCGAGTTCGATCGGGACAAAACCGCACAAATTATTGAGGTTATCACCTGCCATATTGATTTCGTTCTGGAAGGATTATCGCAAAGGAGTCTGGAGTCATGAAAAAACCGCTCATCATCGTTGTGCTGCTTCTCCTGCTGGTCGCTGTCCTTGGCGGAGGCTGGTGGTGGTACCAGAGCAGCCAGCAGAAAACGCTCACGCTATATGGCAACGTGGATATTCGTACCGTCAACCTCAGCTTCCGCGTGGGCGGGCGGCTGGCGTCGCTCAGCGTCGACGAGGGCGATGCGATTAAAGCCGGGCAGACCCTGGGCGAGCTGGATCGCGCGCCGTACGAAAACGCCCTCCAACAGGCGCAGGCCAACGTGTCCACCGCCCGGGCGCAGTACGACCTGATGATGGCGGGGTATCGTTCGGAAGAGATTGCCCAGGCCGCCGCCGCGGTCAACCAGGCGCAGGCGGCTTACGACTACGCGCAGAACTTTTACCAACGCCAGCTGGGGCTGCGCAAAAGCAGCGCCATCTCCGCTAACGACCTGGAAAACGCCCGCTCCTCGCGCGATCAGGCCCAGGCGACGCTGAAGTCCGCGCAGGATAAGCTGCGCCAGTATCGCGCGGGAAATCGTCCGCAGGAAATCGCCCAGGCCAAAGCCAGCCTTGAGCAGGCGCAGGCCGCGCTGGCGCAGGCGAAGCTCGATCTGCACGATACCACGTTGACCTCGCCGTCCGACGGAACGCTGATGACTCGCGCCGTCGAGCCGGGCAGCATGCTCAGCGCCGGCGGCACGGTGATGACGCTCTCGTTAACCCATCCGGTGTGGGTACGCGCCTATATCGATGAAAAAAACCTCGGCCAGGCCCAGCCGGGTCGCGAAGTGCTGCTTTACACCGATAGTCGCCCGGATAAACCCTACCGCGGCAAAATCGGCTTCGTTTCCCCTACCGCTGAATTCACGCCGAAAACCGTGGAGACGCCGGATCTGCGCACCGATCTGGTTTATCGCCTGCGTATTGTGGTCACCGATGCCGACGACGCGCTGCGCCAGGGGATGCCTGTCACCGTCACCTTCAGTCACGGAAACGGCCAATGAGCGAGGACGTCATTACGCTGAGCGGCCTGACCCGGCGCTTTGCCGGCATGGACCGCCCGGCCGTCGCGCCGCTGGACTGCACCATTCACTCCGGCTATGTAACCGGTCTGGTGGGCCCTGACGGCGCGGGAAAAACCACCCTGATGCGCATGCTCGCCGGGCTGCTGAAGCCCGACGCAGGCAGCGCAACGGTCATCGGCTACGACCCGATTGCCGACGATAGCGCCCTGCACGCGGTGCTCGGCTATATGCCGCAGAAATTCGGCCTGTATGAAGATCTGACGGTGATGGAAAACCTGACGCTCTACGCCGATCTGCGCAGCGTGACCGGCGAGGCGCGGGAAAAAACCTTCGCCAGGCTGCTGGAATTTACCTCCCTCGGCCCCTTTACCAGCCGGCTGGCGGGCAAGCTTTCCGGCGGCATGAAGCAGAAACTTGGTCTGGCCTGCACCCTGGTCGGCGAACCGAAAGTCCTGCTGCTTGATGAACCCGGCGTCGGCGTCGACCCCATCTCGCGCCGCGAACTGTGGCAAATGGTGCATGAACTGGCGGGCGACGGAATGCTGATCCTCTGGAGCACCTCTTATCTTGATGAGGCCGAGCAGTGCCGGGACGTGCTGTTGATGAACGAGGGCCAGCTGCTCTATCAGGGGGCGCCAAAAGAGCTGACGCAGACCATGGCCGGACGCAGCTTTTTGATTTCCAGCGGCGAGGAGAATAATCGCCGCCTCCTCCAGCGGACGCTGAAGCTGCCGCAGGTGAGCGATGGCGTGATTCAGGGGAAATCGGTACGCCTGATCCTTAAAAAAGAGGCCAGCATCAGTGAAGTCCAGAACGCTACCGATATGCCGCCGCTCGAGGTCGCCGAAACCGCGCCGCGCTTCGAGGACGCCTTTATCGACCTGCTGGGCGGCGCCGGGACCGCCGAATCGCCGCTGGGCAACATTATCCACACCGTGGAAGGCTCCCATGAGGACACGGTGATTGAAGCGCAGACCCTGACCAAGAAATTCGGCGATTTTGCCGCCACCGACCACGTTGATTTCCAGGTCAAGCGCGGGGAGATATTCGGCCTCCTCGGGCCTAACGGCGCGGGCAAGTCCACTACCTTTAAGATGATGTGCGGCCTGCTGGTCCCCACCTCCGGTAAAGCGCTGGTGCTGGGCATGGACCTGAAAGTCAGCTCCGGCAAGGCGCGTCAGCATCTGGGCTATATGGCGCAGAAGTTCTCGCTCTACGGCAACCTTTCCGTCGAGCAGAACCTGCGCTTCTTCTCCGGCGTGTACGGCCTGCGCGGGCGGGAGCAGAACGACAAAATCGCCAGCATGAGCGAGGCGTTTGGCCTGAAAAGCATCGCCCGGCAGGCCGCCGACGATCTGCCGCTCGGCTATAAGCAGCGCCTGGCGCTGGCCTGCTCGCTAATGCACGAGCCGGATATCCTGTTTCTTGATGAACCCACTTCCGGGGTCGATCCCCTCACCCGCCGTGAATTCTGGCTGCATATCAACAGCATGGTGGATAAAGGCGTGACGGTGATGGTCACCACCCACTTTATGGATGAAGCGGAGTATTGCGATCGTATCGGCCTGGTCTATCACGGCAAGCTGATCGCCAGCGGCACGCCGGACGATTTGAAGGCGCTGGCAGCGGATGATAAACAGCCTGACCCGACGATGGAGCAGGCATTTATCACCCTCATCCACGATTGGGACAAGGAGAACGCCGGTGAGCGCTAAATGGCTATCGTGGCGGCGCGTACGCGCCCTGTGCGTGAAAGAGACGCGGCAGATTGTCCGCGACCCCAGCAGCTGGCTGATTGCGGTGGTCATCCCCCTGCTGCTGCTATTTATCTTTGGCTACGGGATTAACCTCGACTCCAGCAAGCTGCGGGTGGGCGTGCTGCTGGAGCAGCAAAGCGAAGAGGCGCTGGATTTTGTCCATACCATGACCGGCTCCCCCTATATCGACGCCACCGTCAGCGATAACCGCCAGCAACTGGTGCAGATGATGCAGGCGGGACGCATTCGCGCGCTGGTAACCATTCCGGTAGATTTCGACCGCAAGATGGCCCGCCCCGGCGACGATGCGCCGATCCAGCTCATCACCGACGGCAGCGAACCGAATACCGCTAACTTCGCCCAGGGCTACGTCGAAGGCATCTGGCAAATCTGGCAGCAGCAGCGGGCGGAAGATCGCGGCGAAACCTTCGAGCCGCTTATCGACGTGCAGACGCGCTACTGGTTTAACCCGGCCGCCATCAGCCAGCATTTTATTATCCCCGGCGCGATTACCATCATTATGACGGTGGTCGGCGCGATCCTGACCTCGCTGGTGGTGGCCCGCGAGTGGGAGCGCGGCACCATGGAGGCGCTGCTGTCGACCGAGATTACCCGCGCCGAACTGCTGCTGTGCAAGCTGATCCCCTACTATTTCCTCGGCATGCTGGCGATGCTGCTGTGTATGCTGGTGGCGGTGTTTATTCTCGGCGTGCCGTT
Organism: Klebsiella grimontii; assembly: GCF_900200035.1. Taxonomy (GTDB): domain Bacteria; phylum Pseudomonadota; class Gammaproteobacteria; order Enterobacterales; family Enterobacteriaceae; genus Klebsiella; species Klebsiella grimontii. The sequence goes on along the minus strand of NZ_FZTC01000015.1, from coordinate 797,979 downwards.
TCGCGGTTCGCTGGTGATTCTGTTTTTTATCACCAGCCTGTTTTTGTTGAGCACCCTGGGAATGGGGCTGCTGATTTCCACCATTACCCGCAACCAGTTTAACGCCGCGCAGGTGGCGCTGAACGCCGCGTTTCTGCCGTCAATTATGCTGTCCGGGTTTATTTTTCAGATCGACAGCATGCCGGCGATAATCCGCGCGGTGACCTACGTGATCCCGGCGCGCTATTTTGTTAGTACCCTGCAAAGCCTGTTTCTGGCGGGCAATATCCCGGTGGTGCTGCTGGTGAACGTAATGTTTTTAATCGCCTCGGCGGTAATGTTTATCGGCCTGACGTGGCTGAAAACCAAACGGCGTCTGGATTAATTTGTCTGCGCCCGCTTCCCGGGTCGCGGCGTGAACGCCTTACCCGGGCTACCGTTTCTGCCAGATTAGGTAGCCCGGATAAGCGCAGCGCAATCCGGGGATCACAAAGAGAGAATATACGATGTTTCATCGCTTATGGACGTTAATCCGCAAAGAGCTGCAGTCGCTGTTGCGCGAACCGCAGACGCGGGCGATTTTGATTATGCCGGTACTGATCCAGGTACTGCTGTTCCCCTTTGCCGCCACGCTGGAGGTAACGAACGCCACCATCGCCATCTATAACGAAGACAACGGCAAGCACGCCGTGGAGCTGACCCAGCGCTTCGCCCGCGCCAAAGCCTTCACCCACGTTCTGCTACTGAAAAGCCCGCAGGAAATACGACCCACCATCGATGAACAAAAAGCCCTGTTGGTCGTGCGTTTCCCGGCGGATTTTTCGCGCAACCTCGACACCAACCAGACCGCCCCGCTCCAGCTTTTGCTGGACGGGCGCAACTCTAACAGCGCGCAAATTGCCGCGAACTATCTCCAGCAGATCGTCAAAAGCTATCAGCAGGACCTGCTGGAAGGTAAAGCCAAACCGAACAATAGCGAGCTGGTGGTGCGCAACTGGTATAACCCGAATCTCGATTACAAATGGTTCGTGGTGCCGTCGCTGATCGCCATGATCACCACCATCGGCGTCATGATCGTCACCTCGCTCTCCGTTGCCCGCGAGCGCGAACAGGGCACGCTCGACCAGCTGCTGGTGTCGCCGCTGGCAACCTGGCAAATCTTTATCGGTAAAGCGGTCCCGGCGCTGATCGTCGCCACCCTGCAGGCAACCATCGTGCTGGGGATTGGCATCTGGGCCTATCAAATTCCGTTTGCCGGCTCATTGCTGCTGTTTTACTTCACGATGATCGTTTACGGCCTGTCGCTGGTAGGATTCGGCCTGTTGATTTCGTCGCTGTGCTCCACGCAGCAGCAGGCGTTTATCGGCGTATTCGTCTTTATGATGCCGGCGATTTTGCTCTCCGGCTACGTTTCGCCGGTGGAGAATATGCCGGTATGGCTACAGAACCTGACGTGGGTAAACCCGATTCGTCATTTCACCGATATCACCAAGCAGATCTATCTGAAGGATGCGAGTCTGGCAATCGTGTGGGGGAGTTTGTGGCCGCTACTGGTCATAGCGGCCACCACCGGCTCAGCGGCGTATGCGATGTTCCGAAGAAAGATCGCGTAGTTTTTTATCTTTCGCCAGCAGTGATACCACCGCCGGACCGGCCAGTATCGCCAGCCCGGCGAGGGCCAGCAGCAGGTTATTGTGCAGTACGCGCGACAGCAGCCACAGCACGATCACCGCGGTGCCGAAGTACCAGGTGGTGGTGAGTTCCTCAAGGAAATCACCGACGTCGCGCCAGCGCTCATCGTGATGGCGCTGCAAAAACAGCATCGACACTAACGTGACGCCGTACAGCACGCACAAACCTAATCCGACGCGCACCAGCGCGCCGCTCATCCAACCCATCACCAGTACTGCCACGACCAGTAGATGCAACATAATCTGCCAGCAACTAAGACCCGTTGCGACGCGTACACGTTGTTGCCACTTCATGGCTTCTCTCCTGAAGGATTTTTCTCTGCTACTCAGAGTACCGCACTTTACGGAAAATTCCGTATCACCGCATCTTTTTGTGACCTCTACTACACTATTTCCTACAGGAAAGTGACATTGCCCAGAGAAATAAGGACGAACAAATGCCGCGATTTTCGTTAAACGTGCTGACAATTAACACCCATAAAGGCTTTACTGCGTTCAATCGCCGCTTTATTTTGCCCGAATTACGCGAAGCGGTGCGCAGCGTCAGCGCCGACATTGTTTGCCTGCAGGAGGTGATGGGGGCGCACGAAATTCATCCGCTGCATATCGAAAACTGGCCGGATACCACCCACTATGAGTTTCTCGCCGATACCATGTGGAGCGATTACGCCTACGGCCGCAACGCCGTTTACCCGGAAGGACATCACGGCAACGCGGTGCTTTCTCGTTTTCCCATTGAACATTATCAAAATCTCGATGTTTCGGTGGGCAACAGCGAAAAGCGCGGCCTGCTCTACTGCCGCATCGTGCCGCCGGAAAGCGGAATCGCTATCCATTTATTCTGCGTGCACCTGGGGCTGCGCGCTCATCAACGCCAGGCCCAGCTGACGATGCTGGCGGAGTGGGTGAACGGTTTACCCGCGGGCGAACCGGTGGTGGTGGCCGGTGATTTTAACGACTGGCGGCAGCAGGCTAACCGGCAGCTTAAAGCCCAGGCCGGGCTGGAGGAGATTTTTACCCGCGCCAGAGGGCGTCCGGCGCGGACTTTCCCGGTCAGCTTCCCCCTGCTGCGCCTCGACCGCATCTACGTAAAAAACGCCCATGCCAGCCAGCCTAAAACGCTGGCGTTAAAACAGTGGCGTCATTTGTCCGATCATGCACCGCTTAGCGTGGAGATACATCTGTGAAATGCAGCTGGCAGGAAGGAAACCGCATTCGGCTATTAGAAAATGGCGATAACTATTATCCGGCGCTGTTTGCCGCCATTGGTCGCGCGCAGCAGCGGGTGATCCTCGAATCCTTTATCTGGTTTGAAGATGACGTCGGCAAACAGCTCCATGCCGTTCTGTTAAAAGCGGCCCAGCGCGGCGTGCGCGTCGAGGTATTACTGGACGGCTACGGCTCGCCGGATTTAAGCGAAAGCTTTGTGGGGGAGCTGACGTCGGCTGGCGTAATTTTTCGCTACTACGACCCGCGCCCGCGACTGCTCGGTATGCGCACCAATTTGTTTCGCCGCATGCATCGTAAAATCGTGGTGATCGACGACGTTACCGCCTTCGTCGGCGGAATTAACTACTCCGCCGAGCATATGACCGATTACGGCCCGGAAGCCAAACAGGATTATGCCGTGCAGGTTGAAGGGCCGGTGGTGCTCGATATCCTGCAATTTGAACTGGAAAACCTGCCTACCAATGAGGCGACCCGCCGCTGGTGGCAGCGGCGTCGGCATAAGCCTGAAATCAACCGCAGCCCCGGCGAGGCCCAGGCGCTGTTTATCTGGCGGGATAATCAGGATCATCGCGACGATATTGAGCGTCACTATCTGAAAATGCTGACCACCGCCCGCCGGGAAGTGATTATCGCCAACGCCTACTTTTTCCCCGGCTATCGCCTGCTGCACGCCATGCGCAACGCGGCCCGCCGCGGCGTGCGCGTCAAGCTTATCGTGCAGGGCGAACCGGATATTCCGATTGTCAAATTTGGCGCGCGCCTGCTTTATCACTATCTGGTGAAAGGCGGCGTGCAGATTTTCGAATACCGCCGCCGTCCGCTGCACGGCAAAGTGGCGCTGGCGGACGACCACTGGGCCACCGTCGGTTCCAGCAACCTCGACCCGCTCAGCCTGTCGCTGAACCTGGAAGCCAACCTGGTGATTCACGACCGCGAATTTAACCAGACGCTGCGCGATAATCTCAATGGCTTAATCCTTAACGACTGCCGCGAGGTCGATAAGCGCATTTTGTCGAAACGCACCTGGTGGCGGCTCGGCATTAGCGTGCTGGCGTTCCACTTCCTGCGCCACTTCCCTGCCTGGGTCGGATGGCTACCGGCCCATACGCCGCTGCTGTCGCGGGTTCAGCCCCCGGTACAGCCAGAAATTGAAACTCAGGATCGCGTAGACCCGGAAAATCAGGAGGTGAAATCCTGATGGCGAAATCTCACCCTCGCTGGCGGATGGCGAAAAAAATCCTGACGGTGCTCTTTTTTATCGCCGTCGTCGTTCTGCTGGTGGTCTACGCCCAGAAAATTGACTGGCAGGACGTGTGGAAAGTGATTCGCGATTACAACCGTACGGCGCTGCTCAGCGCCATCGGGTTGGTTATCGCCAGCTACCTGATCTATGGCTGCTACGATCTGCTGGGGCGCGCCTACTGCGGCCACAAGCTGGCTAAACGCCAGGTGATGCTGGTGTCGTTTATCTGCTACGCCTTTAACCTGACGCTCAGCACCTGGGTAGGCGGCATTGGTATGCGCTATCGGCTCTACTCGCGTCTGGGGCTGAGCGGGGCGACCATTACCCGTATCTTCTCCCTGAGCATTACCACCAACTGGCTGGGGTATATCCTGCTCGGCGGCATTATTTTTAGCTCCGGCATGGTGAAGGTTCCCGAGCGCTGGTATATCAGCCAGCCGTCGCTGCAAATTCTGGGCGTCGTTTTGCTGCTGATTTCCGCGTTTTACCTGTGGGCCTGCGCCTTTGCTAAAAAGCGCCATCTGACGATAAAAGGCCAGCGGCTGGTTCTGCCTTCCTGGCGCTTCGCGATATTGCAGATGGCGGTTTCCAGCCTGAACTGGATGGCGATGGGGGCGATTATCTGGCTACTGTTGGGGCCTCAGGTGGACTATTTTCTCGTGCTCGGGGTACTGCTGGTGAGCAGCATTGCGGGGGTTATCGTGCATATTCCGGCAGGCATTGGCGTGCTTGAGGCGGTGTTTATCGCCATGCTTTCCGGAGAAGAGATTTCGCGCGGCGCGATTATCGCCGCCCTGCTCGCCTACCGCGCGCTGTACTACTTCCTGCCGCTGCTGCTGGCGACCATCGGCTACTTAATTCTGGAGAGCCGGGCGAAGCATCTGCGGGAGAAAAACCAGCGCAAGCTGGCGGGAGAAGAGTAAAAAAAGCCCCGGTCGCGAATGCTGACCGGGGCTGCGGTTTGGTCGATATCGTGGATATCTGCCGCTATTTTATCCACTTCTCCGTTGATGAACTTTCCCGTTGGCGCTTCGCTGACTGAGCTACAGGTTCACCGCCATCTGAGATCCGGTAGCCCGGACAGATGCGCAGCATCGCCTCCGGGAACAAGTTAACGACGGTTGCCGAAAATGCGCAGCAGCATCAGGAACAGGTTGATAAAGTCCAGATACAGCGTCAGCGCCCCAAGAATCGAGTATTTGCGCAGCGTTGACGCATCTCGAACGTCAATCTGCTCGCCGATGTTTTTCAGCTTCTGGGTGTCATAGGCGGTCAGGCCGACGAATACGATCACCCCGATGTAGGTCACCGCCCACATCAGCGCTTCGCTCTTCAGCCAGAAGTTAACCAGCGACGCCAGCAGGATACCGATAAGCGCCATAAACAGCATATTGCCGAAGCCGCTCAGATCGCGTTTGGTGGTGTAGCCGTAAAGGCTCATCGCGCCAAACATCCCGCCTGCCACCACGAAGGTACTGGCAATCGACGAGTAGGTATAAACGATGAAAATGCTGGAAAGCGTGAGCCCGGTGAGCGCCGAATAGAGCATAAACAGGGTGGTCGCCATTCCTGCGCTCAGCCGCTGCACCATGCCGGAGAGCACGAATACCAGCCCCAGTTGGGCGATGATCAGGCCGAAAAAGGTTATTTTGCTGGAAAAGACGAACATCATCACCGCAGGGGTATTGGCCGCAAACCACGCGATAAACGCCGTGAGCAGCAGCCCGACCGTCATCCAGCCGTACACCTGCGCCATATAAGTTTGAAGTCCGCTGCGACCCTGTACGATCGCCCCGGAACGAGGATATCTGTCCATGACTGTCTCCTGATTAACGAAATTTATCTTCTAAGCGTACCACACTACCAGCGTTCTGCCGCCCTGCGGTCGCTATCTCGCGCATCGACCCAGCGCTCGCCTTCCGGCGTCGCTTCGCGCTTCCAGAACGGCGCGCGGGTTTTCAGGTAATCCATAATAAACTCCCCCGCCGCAAACGCGCTGCCGCGATGGACGCTGGTGACGCCGACAAAGACAATCTCTTCTCCGGGCCACATTTCGCCGATACGGTGAATCACCGTGACCCGCCCCAGCGGCCAGCGCTCGCGCGCCAGCTCAACGATTTCCGCCAGCGATTTTTCGGTCATCCCCGGATAGTGCTCAAGAGTCAGCGCTTTGACGCTGTCGCCAAGGTTGTGGTTGCGAACCTTGCCGGTAAAGGTCACCACCGCGCCGTCTTCATCGCGCTCGGCCAGCCAGGGATATTCGTCGCCGACCTTAAAGCGGTCGTGGCTAACGATAATACGCGTCTGCGTCATCTTATCCTCCGGTGACCGGCGGGAAAAACGCCACTTCATCGCCGGCCGCCAGCGGATGATCAAACGTCGTCAGCGTCTGGTTTACCGCCGCCAGTAGCTTGCCCTCCTCCAGCGCCAGCGCCCAGCGGTCGCCGCGGGCGATCAGCTGCTGGCGAACGGCTTCAACCGTGGAAAGCCCGTGCGAATCGAGCGTCAGGGAATCGGTGCCGAGCAGTTCGCGCACCTGAGCAAAAAAAAGGACCTTAATCATGGCTATCTTCCACTTTAAAATCGCCGGACTTGCCGCCGCTTTTCGCCAGCAGGCGCACCGGACCAATCACCATATCTTTCTGTACCGCTTTGCACATATCGTAAATCGTCAGCGCGGCGACGGAGGCGGCGGTCAATGCTTCCATTTCGACGCCGGTTTTCCCGGTCAGGCGGCACAGGGATTCGATGCGCACCCGGTTATGCTCGGGCTGCGCCTGCAGATGGACTTCGACTTTGCTCAGCATCAGCGGATGGCACAGCGGAATAAGCTCCCAGGTGCGTTTTGCCGCCTGGATCCCGGCGATGCGCGCGGTAGCGAAGACGTCGCCTTTATGATGGCTGCCGTCGATAATCATCGCCAGCGTCGTGGCCTGCATCTCAACATAGGCCTCGGCGCGCGCTTCGCGAACCGTCTCCGCTTTCGCCGAGACATCGACCATGTGCGCTTCGCCGGCGGCGTTAATATGGGTCAGCTGTGACATAAATTACTTCTTAAGGTGAGAGATAAAGTTGCACGGGCGCGTACGCGCATCGAGCTGCGGCGCAATAATATTGTCCCATGCGGTACGACAGGCTTTGGTTGAGCCAGGCATCGCAAAAATCAGCGTACGGTTGGCGACCCCGGCCACGGCGCGGGACTGCAGGGTCGAGGTGCCGATCTCTTCGAAGGAGAGCATGCGGAACACCTCGCCGAAGCCTTCGACCTCACGGTCAAACAGCGGCAGCAGCGCTTCCGGCGCCTGGTCGCCGTCGGTAAAGCCGGTGCCGCCGGTAATCAGCACCACCTGCGCCTCATCGCCGGCAATCCACGCCGACACCTGGGCGCGAATGGCGTAGCGGTTCTCTTTAACAATCGCCTTATCGACGATGACGTGGCCCGCCTCCTCTGCCGCATCGCGCAGCCAGTGGCCGGAGGTGTCGTCCTCTTCGCCGCGTCGGCTGGAGACGGTAAGAATAGCAATACGGGTCGGGATAAACTCAGCGCTGGCCTGGCTCATCTGATCGCTCCTTAAAATGAATTATCCGCCGATATACGACAGGTTCTGCGTAATACCGGTGTTGCCCTGATGCAGGAAATGAGTTTGCTTTTTGTGCGTTAACGCCTCGGAAATTCTCGCCTCCAGCGCCGACTGCTGCCGCTCATCGGCGAGCAGATCGCGCAGGTCGACGCCGCCTTCACCGAACAGGCACAGGTGCAATTTACCCACGGAAGAGACGCGCAGGCGGTTGCAGGTAGCGCAGAAATCTTTTTCATAAGGCATGATCAGGCCGATTTCCCCGGCATAGTCCGGATGGCAAAACACCTGCGCCGGGCCGTCGCTACGCTGGCGGATCTGATGGATCCAGCCGCGGCGCAGCAGCTCATCGCGCAGCACCATGCCCGAAATGTGATGGCGGCGAAACAGATCGCTGCCTTCGCCGGTTTCCATCAATTCAATAAAACGCAGCTGAATGCGGCGCGGCTGGATCCACGCCAGAAAGGTGTCGAGCTGGTGATGGTTAACGTCGCGCATCAGCACGGTATTGACCTTCACTTTTTCGAAGCCAGCGGCAAAGGCGGCATCGATGCCGTCCATCACCTGACGAAACTTGTCCTGGCCGGTGATGGCGTGAAACTGACGCGCATCGAGGCTGTCCACGCTGACGTTAATTGCCGTCAGCCCGGCATCGCGCCAGCTTTCAACATCCCGCGCCAGCCGGTAGCCGTTGGTGGTGACCGCAATCTGGCGAATGGAGGGATTTTCCCGCACGGCGGCGATGATGTCGGTAAAATCGCGACGCAGCGAAGGCTCACCGCCGGTCAGGCGCACCTTTTCCGTCCCCAGGGCGGAGAACGCGCGGGTGACGTGACGGACCTCATCGACGCTGAGGAAGCCTTTATTAGTGACGGCGCCGGGCTTATAGCCATCGGGCAGGCAGTAGGTGCAACGAAAGTTGCAGACGTCGGTAATTGATAAGCGCAGATAGTAAAACTTCCGCGCATATGCATCGGTAAGCTGTGAAGCCATAGACACCTTTCCAAATACGGGAGACGCGGTCATTTCTTTCCACGCCCTGGTGACAACCGAAGTTGTCACGGCCAAAGCACCATATCTTTTGACACAGGCACAGAGGCTAGAGTGTTAACGGGTTATGCCGATAGTAGCGCTTTCATAACGGTTTCGCCATTTCCGATTTCGTTATATATTCAATTACATATCGCTACGATCGCGCATTTTCGCTACAGAATAGCTAAAAACCACGCTTTTGCATTGATGTCGGTCAGGTTGTCAGGTCCCGCCCATCGTCTTTTAGGGGTAGATCGGTTACTGTGAGCCCGATTAATTGTTATAAGGGATTTTTATGCGCAATCGTACTTTCGCCGATCTTGATCGCGTTGTGGCTCTCGGCGGCGGGCACGGGCTGGGCCGGGTGATGTCATCCCTCTCTTCGCTCGGTTCACGCCTTACCGGCATCGTCACCACCACCGATAACGGCGGCTCTACGGGACGCATTCGTCGCGCGGAAGGCGGCATCGCCTGGGGCGATATGCGCAACTGTATTAATCAACTTATCGCTGAACCCAGCGTGGCGTCGGCGATGTTTGAGTACCGTTTTAGCGGCAACGGCGAACTTTCCGGGCATAACCTCGGAAATCTAATGCTTAAGGCGCTGGATCACCTGAGCGTCCGGCCGCTTGAAGCGATCAATTTGATCAGAAATCTCCTTAAGGTTGACGCGTTTCTGATCCCGATGTCGGAACAACCGGTCGATCTGATGGCCATTGACCACGAAGGGCACGAAGTCTACGGCGAAGTGAATATCGATCAGCTTGCCAGCGTGCCGCGCGAGCTTATGCTATCGCCGCCGGTCCCCACCACCCGCGAAGCGATAGAAGCCATCGCCGAAGCCGACTTAATTCTGATTGGCCCCGGCAGTTTCTATACCAGCCTGATGCCGATTCTGCTGCTCGATGAGATGGCGCAGGCGCTACGCCGCACGCCCGCGCCGATGGTGTTTATCGATAATCTGGGCAAAGAGCACAGCCCGGCAGCCAGCCTGACGCTGGCGGACAGAGTCGCCATTATGGAACAGCAGATCGGTAAACGGGTGATTGACGCGCTGGTGGTCGGCCCGAAGGCCGATATCGCAGGGATTGAAAATCGGGTCGTCATTCAGACGCCCCTTGACGCCAGCGATGTGCCCTATCGTCACGATCGGCAGCTATTACGCCGCGCGCTGGATAAAGCGATTCAGGCCTTAGGCTAATCCTCAAAGCAGGCTTATTGTCGGGACACAATCAGGCTGGCTTAAAATCTTAAGGTTGTCTTAAAAAAAAACGGGCAGCATAGCGAACATCTCTTTATGTGGACGTTCGCTATGTCGTTATTTTCTTTACGCCGGCCAATGCTTAACCGTACGGTCTATTTGATTCTTTTCGCCAGCTATATCGGTCTGGTGCTGAATATCGCTTTCTATCGCCAGGCGTTTACCCTGCTGCCGGTCAACGGTCTGCACAACTGGCTGGTGTTCCTCAGTATGCCGATTGTGGCCATCAGCGTGATGAATATCATCACCACGATAGCGTCGTTCCTGAAGCTTGACCGCCTCGTCATCAGCCTGTTTATTTTGCTTAGCGCCTCGGCCCAGTATTTTATCTGGACCTTCGGGGTGATTATCGATCGGGCGATGATCACCAATATCCTCGATACCACGCCCGCCGAAAGCTTTGCGCTTCTCTCCGGCAGAATGGTCCTGATACTGGGTCTCACCGGCGTTCTGGCGGTGGTCGCGGCCTGGTGGGTTAAAATCCGCAAACCGGCAACCCTGTGGCGCAGCGTGGCGATACGGCTGGCGAGCATCGTGGTTTCAGCGCTGCTGATTATTCTGGTCGCGGCATTTTTTTATAAGGATTACGCCTCGCTGTTTCGCAATAACAAAGAGCTGGTGAAGTCCCTGAGCCCGTCAAACAGCATTGTGGCGGTGAATTCATGGTATGCGCATAACAGAATGGACAATCTTCCGCTGGTCAAAATTGGCGAAGACGCGGTTCAGAAACCGGTGATGCGCAGCGGACCGCGGAAAAACCTGACCATCGTGGTATTAGGCGAAACCTCAAGGGCGGCCAACTTTTCCCTGAACGGCTACGCCCGCGAGACCAACCCGCGCCTGAAACAGGATAATGTTATCTATTTCCCCGATACGACCTCTTGCGGCACCGCGACTGCGGTTTCCGTACCGTGCATGTTCTCTAATATGCCACGCGCCCACTATGATGAAGAGCTGGCGCACCACCAGGAAGGCGTGCTGGATATCCTGCAGCGGGCGGGAATTCAGGTGCAGTGGAATGATAACGACGGCGGCTGCAAAGGGGCCTGTGACCGGGTGCCGCATCAGAACGTCACCGATCTCAAGCTGAGCGGCCAGTGCATCGACGGCGAGTGCTACGATGAGGTGCTATTCCATAACCTGGATAGCTATATCGACAATCTTCAGCAGGACGGAATTATCGTTCTGCACACCATCGGCAGCCACGGTCCGACCTACTACAATCGCTATCCGGCGCAGTTTAAACAGTTTACGCCGACCTGCGATACCAACGAAATTCAGAGCTGTACCCAGCAGCAGCTCACCAATACCTACGACAATACGATTTTGTATGTCGATTATGTGGTCGACAAAGCGATAAAATTACTGCAGTCAAAGCAGGATAAATTCACCACCAGCCTGGTGTATCTGTCGGATCACGGCGAGTCGCTTGGCGAGGATGGGGTATATTTGCACGGGCTGCCGTGGTCCATCGCGCCGGAGACGCAAAAACACGTCCCGATGCTGCTGTGGCTGTCCGCGGATTATCAACAGCGCTATGGCGTCTCCAGCCAGTGCTTGCAGCAGAAAGCGAAAACGCAAGCGTATTCGCAGGATAATCTCTTCTCCACCCTGCTCGGTCTGCTCGGGGTCAGCACCCGCGAATACCAGGCAACAGACGATATTTTAACGCCATGTAGAGAGGCAGGCCGATGAAAATTTTAGTCATTGAAGACGATGCGCTCCTGTTACAGGGATTAATCCTGGCGATGCAAAGCGAGGGCTACGTCTGCGACGGCGTGTCAACCGCCCACGAAGCCGCGCTCTCTCTGGCCAGCAATCACTATAGCCTGGTGGTCCTCGACCTCGGCCTGCCGGATGAGGACGGCCTGCACTTCCTGGCGCGTATGCGGCGGGAAAAATTCAGCCAGCCGGTGCTGATCCTCACCGCCCGTGATACCGTTGATGACCGCATCAGCGGTCTGGATACCGGCGCGGATGACTACCTGGTTAAGCCGTTTGCGCTGGAAGAGCTTAACGCCCGTATTCGCGCCCTGCTGCGTCGTCACAATAATCAGGGCGATAACGAACTGACCGTCGGCAATTTACGCCTGAACGTCACCCGGCGGCTGGTCTGGCTCGGCGAGCAGTCTCTGGATTTAACCCCCAAAGAGTACGCCCTGCTTTCTCGTCTGATGATGAAGGCGGGCAGCCCGGTGCATCGCGAAATTCTCTATAACGACATTTACAGCTGGGACAACGAACCGGCCACCAATACGCTGGAGGTGCATATCCATAATCTGCGCGATAAGGTCGGCAAATCACGCATCCGCACCGTCCGGGGCTTTGGCTATATGCTGGTTGATAACGCGGAGACGGAATAACGCTATGGCTTTTTTTGTCAGTGAAAACTGGACCATGCGTCATCGGCTGCTGCTGACAATTGGCGCAATCCTGGCGGTGTGCCAGTTGATCAGCGTGTTCTGGCTGTGGCATGAAAGCCAGGAACAGATACAGCTGCTGGTCGCCAGCGCCATCGAAGGGCATAACAATCAGAAGCATATTGAGCATGAGGTTCGCGAAGCGGTAGCCAGCCTGCTGATCCCGAGCCTGCTGATTATTGGCCTGGCGCTGTATATTTCCCTGCTGGCGGTTAAAAAAATCACCAGGCCGCTTTCCCGACTGCAGCTCGAGCTGGAAAGCCGTACCCCGGATAATCTGCAGCCTATCGCGCTGAAAGAATCGGTTCCTGAAGTGACCGCAGTGACCACCGCGATCAATCAGCTGGTATCCCGCCTGAATTTAACCCTCGATCGCGAGCGCCTGTTTACCGCCGACGTCGCCCATGAGCTGCGCACGCCGCTGGCCGGGCTGCGGCTGCACCTGGAGCTGCTGGCGAAAGTGCACGGCGTTAACGTGGCTCCGCTGATACAGCGTCTCGATCAAATGACCAACAGCATTACTCAACTGCTTCAGCTGGCGCGCGTCGGCCAGTCATTCTCCGCCGGTAGCTATCAGCAGGTTGCGCTAAAAGAGGATGTTTTCGAGCCGCTGCAGGACGAGCTCGAGACGATGCTGCAACAGCGCCAGCAGAAGCTGGTGTTCAGTGATAAAGAGGGTGAAGCGGTGGTTTCGGGCGACGCCACGCTGGTGCAGGTGATCCTGCGCAATCTGGTGGAAAACGCCCATCGCTATAGCCCGACGGGGTCGACGATTAAAGTGTCGATAGCGCCCGGCCCAACGCCAATTCTGGCGGTCGAAGACGAAGGCCCGGGAATCGATGAGGCGAAAAGCGGTGAATTAAGCAAAGCGTTCGTTCGCATGGACAGCCGCTACGGCGGTATTGGTCTTGGGTTAAGCATCGTCACCCGCATCGCCCAGCTGCACGACGCGCAGTTCTTTTTACATAACCGTCAGCCCGGCCCCGGCGTTCGCGCCTGGGTACTCTTCCCTAAAGCTTCGCGTCAGAACGTCAGCACCCACTGATGGAAAAAGGCAACGACGATAACAAACGCGCAGGTGACTGCCAGGTATTCGCGGAAGGTTAATTTTTGCATGGCGCTATCCTCAGTAAAGTGAGGATAGTTTCGCCAAACAAGATTAAGCCAACATTAAGCATCACGGAAAATCACGGCAGAGGGGCAATAAATAACCAAAGCGTTCTGGCCACCTCGTTTTGACGCATGTGCTCGCTTTTCTGTCGGGTGGCGGCTAACGCCTTTTCCGACCTACGAAAAACACATCCTGTCCATCACCCCGAAGACCGTAAGGCCCGGCGATAACTCCGCTACGACGCGGCGATAAACAGCTCGCGCAGCTGGTGAAGCTGGTCGCGAATTTGCGCCGCCTCTTCGAACTCCAGGTTCTGCGCGTGCTGCATCATCTGCCCTTCCAGTTCGTGAATCTTCTGCTGAAGCGCCTTCGGCGTGAGGGCGACCGTATCCGCCTCAACCGGAGAGCGGGACTTGCCGCGCCCCTTGGTTTTGGTTTTCGCGATATTCTGACCGAGCGCCAGAATATCGACCACTTTCTTGTTGAGCCCCTGCGGAACAATGCCGTGCTCTTCGTTATACGCCTGCTGCTTCTCACGGCGGCGCTCGGTTTCACCGATCGCTTTCGCCATCGACGGGGTGATTTTATCGCCGTAGAGAATCGCTTTACCGTTGATGTTGCGCGCCGCGCGGCCAATGGTCTGAATCAGCGAGCGTTCAGAGCGCAGGAAGCCTTCTTTATCGGCGTCCAGGATCGCCACCAGCGAGACTTCCGGCATATCCAAACCTTCACGCAGCAGGTTGATGCCCACCAGCACGTCAAACTCGCCGAGGCGCAGGTCGCGGATAATCTCCATGCGCTCCACGGTGTCGATGTCCGAGTGCAGGTAGCGAACCCGCTCGCCGTGCTCTTCCAGATATTCGGTTAAATCTTCCGCCATCCGTTTGGTCAGCGTCGTGACCAGCACGCGCTCGTTGATCGCGGTGCGGAGGCGAATTTCCGAGAGCAGGTCGTCGACCTGGGTGCCTACCGGACGCACCTCGATGATCGGATCCAGCAGCCCCGTCGGGCGAACAACCTGGTCCACCACCTCGTCGCCGGATTTATCCAGTTCATAGGCCCCCGGCGTCGCCGAAACGTAGATCGTTTGCGGCGCCAGGGCCTCAAACTCTTCAAACTTCATTGGCCGGTTATCGAGCGCCGACGGCAGACGGAAACCATACTCCACCAGCGTCTCTTTACGCGCCCGGTCCCCGCGGTACATGCCGCCGATTTGCGGGATCGTTACGTGGGATTCATCGATCACCAGCAGACCATCGGCCGGCAGGTAGTCAAACAGCGTCGGCGGCGGCTCGCCCGGGCCGCGGCCCGACAGGTAGCGCGAGTAGTTTTCAATCCCCGAACAGTAGCCCAGCTCGTTCATCATTTCGAGGTCGAACTGCGTACGCTGGCTTAGACGCTGCTCTTCCAGCAGCTTGTTGTTCTCCAGCAGCACCTTACGCCGCTCCGCCAGTTCCACTTTAATCTCTTCCATCGCCTGGACGATGCGCTCGCGCGGGGTGACGTAGTGGGTCTTCGGGTAGACGGTGAAGCGCGGGATCGTCGACTCGATATGACCGGTCAGCGGATCGAATAGCGACAGGCGCTCAACTTCCTCATCGAACAGCTCAACGCGCAGCGCGACGTCGTCAGATTCCGCCGGGAAGATATCAATCACTTCGCCGCGCACGCGGAAGGTACCGCGCTGGAAGGCCTGATCGTTGCGGGTATACTGCAGCTCGGCCAGGCGGCGCAAGATAGCGCGCTGGTCAATGATCATGCCCACCGTCAGGTGCAGCATCATCTTCAGATAGAGGTCCGGGTCGCCCAGGCCGTAAATAGCGGAGACCGACGCCACCACCACCACGTCGCGACGCTCCAGCAGGGCTTTGGTCGCCGACAGACGCATCTGTTCAATGTGTTCGTTCACCGACGCATCTTTCTCGATGAAGGTGTCCGAGCTTGGTACGTAGGCTTCCGGCTGGTAGTAGTCGTAGTAGGAGACGAAATACTCCACCGCGTTCTCCTGGAAGAACTCTTTCATCTCGCCGTAAAGCTGCGCCGCCAGGGTTTTGTTCGGCGCCAGCACCATCGTCGGGCGCTGCAGGTCAGCAATAACGTTGGCGATAGTAAACGTTTTACCTGAGCCGGTTACCCCGAGCAGCGTTTGATGCGCCAGGCCATCTTCCAGCCCCTCTTCCAGGCGACGAATGGCTTCCGGCTGGTCGCCGGAGGGACGGAAAGCAGAATGCAGCTTGAACGGTTTACTCATCAATCAGAACCTGAAGAAGGGTTGAATGGCAGGTGTTTAATTCTACTCGTCAGCTCAGCTTTTGCCAATAAAAAATACTGGATATAAAGCCAGTACCCTATTATCGTATCCGGGCTAATTCGCGCTTTTTACCGCCAACATGGGCAAATAAAAAGCGCTTTACGGGATAATCCGCCACTCTGTAGGGTTATCCCCAAAAAGTATTGTCATTTAACATTTGTCAAGCGAGAGGATGAATGTTTTATGGCAGCCGGTGACACTTTTCTTACAGGCATTGCTTTTATCTAATCAATTGATATTAAATATAATTTAATAAAAGACGGGTTTCGCGCCAATTCGCCCGCAGGCCGCGTACTCTCTAGCTTACCGCAAGTTTTCTAACTCTAATGCACAAGGTTATCCACAGGAATAGTGGATAACTGTCTGCAGCCCATGACCCGTGCTACCCGCACAAAACCGATCGCCTCGGCAAAAACCGTCGCGAAAAAAATTAATTGAATTTTTTTTGCTGTTTATCGACGAAGAGCAGCGAGATTTTTTGCACCACATTTCAGCGCGCGGGCACCGGGAAAGTGCAAGGTCGAACCGCTTTCGCCCGGCAGCACCTGTATAGACCAGCAAATACCGAGAGTTCTTTTTCCTGGCAAGAGATTTGCAGAATCTTCTTGTCGCCTGCTATCCCAGGAAAGGAGAAAACGTCTATGTTGAGTCTACGTGCCGTGAATCACTATTACGGAAGCCAGCACACGCTGTGGAATGTCGACCTCGAGCTCAGGCCCGGTAAATGCACCTGCGTAATGGGGCTTCAGGGGATGGGTAAAACCACGCTCGTCAACTGCATTACCGGCCATCTGCCGGTGGCCAGCGGCAGTATGACCTGGCAGGACGGCGGATCGGCGCCCTATGACCTGATGCCGCTCTCCGCGCAGTCGCGCAGCGCCATCGGCATTGGCTACGTCCCGCAGGATAAACGGATCTTTTCGCAGCTGAGCGTCGAGGAAAATCTGCATATCGCCCTCGCGGCGGGCGGCGAACCGGCGTCAGCGGTCGCCGGAGAGATTTACGATCTGTTTCCCGAGCTGTACGCTCTGCGGCAAAGTAAAGGGATTACCCTGACCGCCGACGACCAGTACCAGCTGGCGCTGGCGAGAGCGCTGATAACCCGCCCGCGCCTGCTGATCCTCGACGAGCCTTCGCGCGGCGGCGGCCAGCGTTTCCTGCACAAGCTCGGGGATTTACTGATGCGCCTGAACCGCGATATTGGCCTGACGGTGCTGATCGCCGAACAGCATCTGCCGTTTATTCGCCGGGTGGCGGATCGTTTCTGTCTACTGCACTGCGGACGCAGCGTCGCTCAGGGCGACGTTAACCAGCTGGATACTCCGCTGCTGGCGAAGTGGATGACGCCCGATCCAGCGCGCTGAGGTCGAGATACTGCCCCAGATCCTCACGCTGAACCGCATTCGCCAGCCACGGGATCTCGCCGAGCAACGGCGCGGGCAGTACGCGCTTCAGCGTCGCCAGATACTCAGAGTGGCGCCTGCCCGGCGGCTGGATATCATTGGCTATCCAACCCGCCAGCGGCAGCCCGGCCTGAAGCACCGCCTGAGCGGTAAGCATCGCATGGTTGATGCACCCCAACTTAACGCCAACCACTAAAATCACCGGCAGCCGCTCTTCCCGTACCCAATCGGCAAAGGTCAGCGTCTGCGAAAGCGGCGTAAACCAGCCCCCCGCCCCTTCCACCAGCAGCCAGTCAGACAGCGCTTCCAGACCGCGCAGGCCTGTAGAGATCGCGGCGGCGTCGATCGGCCTCCCTTCTTCAGCGCTGATAATATGCGGTGACGTCGGCTCAGCAAAGGTAAACGGGTTGACCTGCTCGTAGCGTAGCGCCACCCGGCTATTGCGCTGTAAAGCCAGCGCATCCTCGTTGCGCAGCCCCTGCGGCGTATATTCGCTGCCGGAAGCCACCGGTTTGTAGCCCGCGCTCTTAAATCCTTCGCGGTTGGCCGCCTGCAGCAGAGCGCAGCTGGCGACGGTTTTACCCACTTCGGTGTCGGTACCGGTAACGAAAAAACGTTTAATCACGTTCGATAACTCCTGTGAAAAGATGATACGTCAGCGGACACTGGCCCTGCTGCTGCGGCCAGGCGAGCTGAAGCTGCCGCAGCTTGCCGCGGCTGAGCGTAGCTGCGCCGCGCCCGTGGTGTAGATGGGTCGCGCCAATGCCTTTAAGCGAGCGCATCGCGCTGAGCGCGTCGGCAAACGGCAGCGTGATGGCGTGGACGTGGCCGCTGGCGCGGCGACCGGCCAGCGCCTGACGCACCGCCTGCTCGCTGAGAAAACGGTTGGCGTGCGGCCGCGCATCGATGGCTCGCCAGGCCTGATTGAGCTCCGGCAATGAACCAGACAGCAGCGTACTAAACGCGACGCGCCCGCCGGGGCGTACCACCCGGGACAGCTCATCAATGGCGGTAGCGAGATTGTCGCACCACTGAACCGCAAGGTTGCTCCACGCCAGGTCAACGCTGCCGTCCGCCAGCGGGAGCGCTTCGATGTCGCCCTCGACGTAGCGGTGCGCGCAGTTTCCGCGGCGGGCTTCCGCCAGCATGTCGACGGAAAGATCCAGCGCCGTCACCCGGCTCCCTGCATCGCGCCAGAAACGGCTTACGCTACCGGGGCCGCAGCCCGCGTCCAGCACTTCAGGAAAGGTCTTGATATCGAGCTGTTCCAGCAGCAGAGAGGCGCTTAGACGCTGTAATTCGTCGTGCTGGGTGTAATGCCCCGCCGCGCGGCCAAACGCCGCCGCGATGGCGCGCTTATTCACCGCCGTCATGCAGCACCTCCAGCAGGCGGGCGATATCGGCGGATTTATGCGCGGCGGTCAGCGTCAGGCGCAGCCGCGCGCTGCCGACGGGGACCGTCGGCGGGCGGATTGCCGTCGCCCAGCAGCCTTCCTCGCGCAGGCGGGCGGCCAGCCGCAGCGCGCGGGCGTTGTCGCCGACAATCAGCGGCTGAATCGCGCTGCCAGAATCGGTGAGTTCGCCGGGATAGCGGGTCATTCCCCGGCGAAAGTCGGCGATATGGCCGGCCAGCGTTTCCCGCCGCTCCTGACCCTCGTCGCCGCGAATAACCTCCAGCGCGGCGCTCAGCGCCACCGCCTGCGCCGGGGGCATGGCGGTGCTGTAAATCAGATGGCGGGCAAACTGCAGCAGATAATCCGCCAGCACCTCGCTGCACAGCACCGCCGCGCCGCTGACGCCGAACGCTTTCCCGAAGGTGACGATAAGCAGATCCGGGCGTACCTGCTGCGTATGGCAGCTGCCGCGCCCCTCTTCGCCGAGCGCGCCGATACCGTGCGCGTCGTCAACCAGCAGAAGCGCGCCCGCGGCCCGCGCCGCCTGGCACACCTCCGCCAGCGGCGCGCTATCGCCGTCCATGCTAAAAATGCCTTCGGTCACCACCAGCTGCTGGCCGGTAAGCGGTTTCGCCAGCAACTCGTCAAGATGGCGGCAGTCATTGTGCTGAAAGCGCCGCAGCTGCGCCGGACTCAGGCTGGCGGCTTCCAGCAGCGACGCGTGGCTGAGACGGTCGGCGACAATCCGATCCTCTTTGCCCGCCAGCGCGGCAATCACCGCCTGGTTCGCGGCAAAGCCGGAAATAAACAGCAGCGCGCGCGGATAGCCCAGCCAGTCGGCCAGCTGCTCCTCCAGCGCGCGGTGCGCCTCGCTATAGCCGCTGACGTGGCCGGAGCCGCCGCTGCCGACGCCGTAGCGCTCCGCGCCCTGCTGCCAGGCTTTGACAATAGCCGGATGCTGGCTGAGGCCAAGATAATCGTTGCTGGAAAAATTGAGCCAGCGCCGTCCTTCGCGGCTGAGCCAGCGTCCTGCGCCCAGCGTCACCGGCAGGCGACTGCGCAAGGCATCCGCCGCCCGCCGCTCCTCCAGCGCCAGCTCGATGCGGTGCTGCCAGCTCATAGCGCCGCCGCGTTGTAATATTCCTCGGTATCCGGATTCATCAGCGCCTGCTCCAGGCGCTGCTGCTGGGCGTTATCGCCTTCCAGCACCGCGGTCTGCTGCGGGTTAATCCCCAGCTTGCGGAACAACTGCAGGTCTTTGTCCTCTTCCGGGTTTGGCGTGGTCAGCAGCTTGCAGCCGTAGAAAATCGAGTTCGCTCCGGCCATAAAGCACAGCGCCTGGGTCTGTTCGTTCATCTGTTCGCGCCCGGCGGAGAGGCGCACGTGCGAGGTCGGCATCATGATGCGCGCAATGGCGATAGTGCGGATAAAATCAAAAGCGTCCACGTCGTCGTTGTCCGCCAGCGGCGTGCCTTTAACCTTCACCAGCATGTTGATCGGCACACTTTCCGGCGGCGTCGGCAGATTGGCCAGCTGCAGCAGCAGCCCGGCGCGGTCTTTAACCGTTTCGCCAAGCCCGACAATCCCGCCGGAGCACACTTTAATCCCGGCATCACGCACCTTGTCGAGGGTGTCCAGGCGCTCCTGGTAGGTACGGGTGGTGATGATATTGCCGTAGAATTCCGGCGAGGTATCAAGGTTGTGGTTGTAATAATCCAGACCGGCGCCGGCCAGGCGCTGCGCCTGGCTATCGTCGAGCGTACCGAGGGTCATGCAGGCTTCCAGCCCCAGCGCTTTCACCCCTTTCACCATCTGCTCAAGATACGGCATATCGCGGTCGTTAGGGTTCTTCCACGCCGCCCCCATGCAGAAGCGGGTTGAACCGGCTTGTTTCGCCTGTCGCGCCGACTCCAGCACCTGTTCAACTTCCATCAGGCGTTCGGATTCAAGGCCGGTTTTATAGCGTGCGCTTTGCGGGCAGTATTTGCAGTCTTCCGGGCAGGCACCGGTTTTAATCGACAGCAGCGTGCTGACCTGAACCTGGCGCGGGTCAAAGTGCTGACGATGGATCTGCTGCGCTTCAAACAGCAGGTCCAAAAATGGTTTATTAAATAACTCAGTGACTTGCGACATTGTCCAGCGTGGGTGGTGAGCCATTAGCCTCTCCAAAGGGTTTTGTTAATTGTCGGTTCGGTTTATACTCGTAAACCTAAATGTTTTCAAAATGGTTTACAAGTCGATTATGACAATGGACGATCTCGCTTTCGATCGGCGCCACATCTGGCACCCTTACACTTCAATGACTTCGCCGCTGCCGGTCTATCCGGTGGTGGCCGCCCACGGCTGTGAGCTGACCCTCGCCGACGGCGGGCAGCTGGTTGACGGCATGTCGTCCTGGTGGGCGGCCATTCACGGCTACAACCACCCGCGGCTGAACGCGGCGATGAAAGCGCAGATTGAGCAGATGTCGCACGTGATGTTCGGCGGGATCGTTCACCCTCCCGCGATCGCCCTGTGCCGCCAGCTGGTGGCGATGACGCCGGAAAGCCTTGAGTGCGTATTCCTCGCCGATTCCGGTTCCGTCGCCGTTGAAGTGGCGATGAAAATGGCGCTTCAGTACTGGCAGGCGAAGGGCGACCCGCGCCGGCGCTTTCTCACCTTCCGCAACGGCTATCATGGCGATACCTTCGGCGCGATGTCGGTCTGCGATCCGGCGAACTCAATGCACAGCCTGTGGCAGGGTTATTTACCCGATAATCTCTTCGCCCCGGCGCCGCAAAGCCGCTTTGACGGCGAGTGGGATGAGCGGGATATCGTGCCGTTCGCCCGACTGATGGCCGCCCATCGTCATGAAATCGCCGCGGTGATCCTCGAGCCGATTGTCCAGGGCGCGGGCGGCATGCGGATGTACCATCCCGAATGGCTCAGGCGGATCCGCAAGATGTGCGATCGCGAAGGCATTCTGCTGATTGCCGATGAGATTGCCACCGGCTTTGGCCGGACGGGTAAGCTGTTCGCCTGCGAGCACGCGGGTATCGCGGCGGATATTCTGTGCCTCGGCAAAGCGCTGACCGGCGGCACCATGACGCTCTCCGCCACCCTCACCACCCGTCAGGTGGCGGCAACCATCAGCGACGGTCAAGCCGGCTGCTTTATGCACGGCCCGACCTTTATGGGCAACCCGCTGGCCTGCGCGGTGGCGACCGAGAGCCTGCGCCTGCTGGAAAGCGGCGAATGGCTGCAGCAGGTGGCGGCCATTGAAGCGCAGCTCAACGCCGAGCTGGCGCCGGCGCGCGAATCAGAGCAGGTTGCCGACGTGCGGGTACTGGGAGCGATTGGCGTGGTCGAGACGCATCGATCGGTCAACATGGCCGCCCTGCAGCGCTTTTTCGTCGAGCAAGGCGTGTGGATCCGCCCGTTCGGTCGCCTGATCTACCTGATGCCGCCGTACATCATTACGCCGGAGCAGCTGAGCCGCCTGACGCGGGCGGTTAACATCGCTGTTCAGGATGAAACATTTTTTAGCGAATAAGAGACGGTAAAGGCGCGGCTCACGCGCTACACTTCTTTGCTAATCAGTGAATTAATGCGAGGAAAGACGATGAAATTAATCAGTCATGATTTGCAGGATGGCGAGAAGCTGCCCAATCGTCATGTCTTCAACGGCATGGGCTACGATGGCGATAATATTTCGCCGCATCTGGCGTGGGACGATGTCCCGGCCGGAACCAAAAGCTTTGTGGTGACCTGTTTCGATCCCGATGCGCCGACCGGCTCCGGCTGGTGGCACTGGGTGGTGGCCAACCTGCCGGCCGATACCCGCGTGCTACCGCAGGGGGCGGGCTCCGGACAGGCGGAACTGCCCGAAGAAGCGATTCAGACCCGCACCGATTTTGGCCAGGCCGGATACGGCGGCGCGGCGCCGCCAAAGGGCGAGACCCATCGCTATATCTTTACCGTCCACGCGCTGGACGTCGAAAAGATTGCCGTCGATGAGGGCGCAAGCGGCGCGATGGTCGGCTTTAACGTCCATTTCCACAGCCTCGGCAGCGCATCGATTACCGCCCTGTTTAGCTAACGATCCCGGATTGCGGCGTAAACGCCTTATCCAGGCTACAGGTGAGTGCGATTTGGTAGCCCGGGTAAGGCGTCAGCCGCAACCCGGGAAAACCAAAACAATAACTACTCTGTTACCGCCAGCACGGCGTTTTTGCGCACCCGCGCAAACCACACCGCCGTCAGCAGTCCAAGCCATACCAGACCGGCGATCAGCGCAATCCGCGTCTCCTCCACCATTCCCAGCACCGCGATGACCAGCCCCATAAACAGCAGCGTCAGCAGCGGGGCAACCGGCCACAACGGCACCGGGAACGCGATATTGCCGCGCTCTTCAGCGGACAGGCCGCGACGCATCGCAAAGTGAGCCAGCAGGATCATCACCCAGACCCATACCGTCGCGAAGGCCGCCAGTGAGGCAATCAGCACAAACACCTGCTCCGGCATCAGGTAGTTCAGCACCACCGCCGCCAGCAGCGCCACGCCCATCACCACCACCGTCATCCACGGCACGCCGTTGCTGGCGATACGCTGGAAGCTCTTCGGCGCCAGCCCCTCTTTCGCCATACCGTACATCATGCGCCCCGCGCCGAAAATATCGCTGTTGATCGCCGAAATACTGGCGCTGATGACGATGATATTCAGGATGGTGGCCGCCGCTGGAATACCCAGACCATCAAAAATCAGCACGAACGGACTGCCCCGCTCGCCGAAGCTGTTCCACGGGAATATCGCCATCAGAATGGCCAGGGTGCAGACATAGAACAGCACGATACGCAGCGGGATAGTGTTGATCGCCTGCGGGATCACCTTCTGCGGATTCTTCGCTTCCGCCGCGGTCACGCCGATAATCTCGACGCCGCCAAAGGCGAACATCACGATACCGAGCGAGGCAATAATCCCCTCCCAGCCGTTAGGGGCAAAGCCGCCGTGGCTCCATAGGTTCTCCAGCCCGGTTGCCGGGAAAGCGTTACCGAACCCGAAGAAAATAATGCTGCCGCCCGCCACAATCATGGCGATAATCGCCACCACTTTAATCAACGACAGCCAGAACTCCATCTCGCCAAAAACGCGCACGCTGCACAGGTTCATGGCGCCGATAAAAAAGATAATGCTCAGCACCCAGATCCAGCGCGGAACATCGGGATACCACAGCCCCATATAGATGCCGAAAGCGGTAACGTCCGCGAGGGCGACGATCACCATTTCAAAAGTGTAGGTCCAGCCGGTGATAAACCCCGCCAGCGGGCCAAGATACTGGCGCGCGTAGCTGCTGAAGGAGCCGGAAACGGGGTTACGCACCGCCATTTCCCCCAGCGCGCGCATCACGATAAACACCGCCGCGCCGCCGATCAGATAGGCCAGCAGTACCGCCGGACCCGCGGCTTTGATCGCCGATGCCGAGCCGTAAAACAGCCCGGTACCGATGGCGGAGCCGAGCGCGATAAAACGAATGTGCCGGGCGTTCAGCCCGCGCAGCAGGTGTGGCTTGTTTTGTTGTTGCATATGCAAGTGTCCTGATAGTTTTTATACGACGACAAATATGCGTGTAGGGCGGCCGGGAAGAAGCGATCCTCCCGGCGCGGGTACAGAGAACAGCGATGGTTTAGAGCACGGCGGGCAGCAGCCGCGTCAGATGACGCGCCGCCAGAAGCGCAATGGCGTTTTCGATATCCGGGGCGAAGAAACGATCCTCGGTGTAATGGGTCACCCGTTCGCGCAGCAGGTGCCGCGCCTCTTCCAGCAGAGGGCTACTGGTCAGGCCTTCGCGCATATCCAGCCCCTGTACGGAAGCCAGCCACTCAACGGCCAGCACGCCGCGGGTATTTTCCGCCATCGCCCACAGGCGACGCCCGGCGGCTGGCGCCATGGAAACGTGGTCCTCCTGGTTGGCGGAGGTCGGCAGACTGTCCACGCTGTGCGGATGCGACAGCGCTTTGTTCTCGCTGGCCAGCGCCGCCGCCGTCACCTGGGCAATCATAAAGCCGGAGTTGACGCCGCCGTTTTTCACGAGGAACGGCGGCAGCTGCGACATATGGCTGTCCATCATCAGGGCGATGCGGCGCTCGGAGAGCGAGCCGATCTCGGCAATCGCCAGCGCGATATTATCCGCCGCCATCGCCACCGGTTCGGCGTGGAAGTTACCGCCGGAAATCACGTCATTCTCGCTGGCAAATACCAGCGGGTTGTCGGATACCGCGTTGGCTTCCACCAGCAGCACCTCCGCCGCCTGGCGAAGCTGGGTCAGGCAGGCCCCCATCACCTGCGGCTGACAGCGCAGAGAATACGGGTCCTGCACCTTGGTGCAGTTATGGTGCGACTGGGAAATAGCGCTGTCGTCGGTCAGCAGATGGCGATAGAGCGCCGCGGCGTCAATCTGCCCGCGCTGGCCGCGCGCTTCATGAATGCGCGGGTCAAACGGCCGGCGCGACCCGAGCGCCGCCTCGGTGGTTAACGCCCCGCAGACCACCGCGGAAGAGAATAGATCTTCGGCTTCGAACAGGCCGCGCAGGGCAAACGCCGTCGAGGCCTGGGTGCCGTTGAGCAGCGCCAACCCCTCTTTCGCCGCCAGAGTAATCGGCTCAAGCCCCGCCTGACGCAGCGCTTCCGTCGCCGGCAGCCACTCCCCGCCGCGCACCCGCGCTTTCCCTTCGCCAAGCAGGGTTAAGGACATATGCGCCAGCGGCGCGAGATCGCCGGACGCGCCGACCGATCCCTTCGCTGGGATCCACGGCGTCACGCCCGCGTTGACCAGGCCAATCAGCGCCTGGATCACGCTCAGGCGAATCCCGGAAAAACCGCGCGACAGGCTGTTAATTTTCAGCACCATAATCAGACGCGCGAGGTCGTCATCCAGCGGATCGCCTACTCCCGCCGCGTGCGACAGCACCAGCGAGCGCTGCAGGTTTTCCAGGTCTTCGGTAGAGATGCGGGTTTGCGCCAGCAGGCCAAAACCGGTGTTGATGCCGTAGGCGGTGCGGCCTTCCGCCAGAATGGCGTTAACGCAGGCGACGCTGTCATCAATCGCCGCGAACGCGCTTTCGTCGAGGGCGAGCTTTAGTGGCTGACTGTAGACGTCGCGCAGCTGCGACAGGCTGAGTTGACCCGGAATCAGTGTTAAAGCGTTCATTTAGCGTGCCCCTGCGTTGCTGCCACCATCGGAAGATTCAAACCTTGTTCTGTCGCGCACTCAATCGCGATATCGTAACCCGCATCGGCATGGCGCATCACGCCGGTCGCCGGATCGTTGTGCAGCACCCGGGCGATACGCGCCGCCGCTTCATCGGTACCGTCGCAGACGATAACCATGCCGGAGTGCTGCGAAAAGCCCATCCCTACCCCGCCGCCGTGGTGCAGCGACACCCAGGTCGCGCCGCTGGCGGTGTTAAGCAAAGCGTTGAGCAGCGGCCAGTCGGAAACGGCGTCGGAACCATCGCGCATCGCTTCCGTTTCGCGGTTCGGGCTGGCGACGGAGCCGGAGTCAAGGTGGTCGCGGCCAATGACAATAGGCGCGGAGAGTTCGCCGCTGCGCACCATTTCGTTAAACGCCAGCCCCAGCTTCTGCCGCCACTCGAGGCCTACCCAGCAGATACGCGCCGGTAGTCCCTGGAAGCTGATACGCTCGCGCGCCATATCCAGCCAGTGGTGCAGGTGCTTATCGTCTTTAACAATCTCTTTCACTTTAGCGTCGGTTTTATAGATGTCCTGCGGGTCGCCGGACAGGGCCACCCAGCGGAACGGGCCGATGCCGCGGCAGAACAGCGGGCGGATATAGGCGGGTACAAAACCGGGGAAAGCAAACGCGTTGTCAACGCCCATCTCCTGGGCCATCTGGCGAATGTTATTCCCGTAGTCAAACGTCGGCACGCCCATGTCGTGGAAAGCCAGCATCGCCTGAACGTGGTCAGCCATTGAGCGCTTCGCCGCCAGGATAGTGCCCTGCGGGTCCGACTCGGCTTTAGCCTGGTACTCTTCCCAGCTCCAGCCTTTCGGCAAATAGCCGTGCAGCGGGTCGTGGGCGCTGGTCTGATCGGTCACCATATCCGGGCGCACGCCGCGCTTGACCATTTCCGGCACGATGTCGGCCGCGTTGCCGCACAGGGCGATTGAGATCGCCCGGCCTTCGGCGGTGTATTTTTTGATGCGCGCCAGAGCGTCATCCAGCGACGTCGCCTGTTCGTCAACGTAGCGGGTACGCAGGCGGAAATCGATACGGCTCTGCTGGCATTCAATATTCAGCGAGCAGGCGCCCGCTAAGGTCGCGGCCAGCGGCTGCGCGCCGCCCATGCCGCCCAGACCTGCTGTTAATACCCAGCGCCCCTTCAGGCTGCCCTGGTAGTGCTGGCGCCCGGCTTCAACGAAGGTTTCATAGGTGCCCTGCACGATGCCCTGGCTGCCGATATAGATCCAGCTGCCGGCGGTCATCTGACCGTACATCGCCAGCCCTTTAGCATCCAGTTCGTTAAAGTGTTCCCAGGTTGCCCAGTGCGGCACCAGGTTGGAGTTGGCGATCAGCACCCGCGGCGAATTTTCATGGGTTTTGAATACGCCCACCGGCTTACCGGACTGCACCAGCAGGGTTTCGTCGCTCTCCAGGTTTTTCAGCGCCTTCACGATGGCGTCGTAGCATTCCCAGTTGCGCGCCGCGCGCCCGATACCGCCGTACACCACCAGCTCATGCGGGTTTTCGGCGACATCCGAATCGAGGTTATTCATGAGCATACGCAGCGGAGCTTCGGTCAGCCAGCTCTTCGCATTTAGCGTCGTGCCACGCGGTGCACGGACGTCCTGCTGGCGGTATTTGCTTTGCGACATCGGGGTTTTCTCCTGACAATTAACGTTGTGTACGTAGATACATATACTTGTCTATACAAGCATGCGCAAGCCAGGATTTAACACAAATGATACATTTTTGTTATATTGCGTCAGCAATCACGTTTTGCCGACGCGCAGGAAGATCAGGAAGCAAAATGGCCCTGCAGACGGTAGCGGCTGCCGGGGAAAAGCAGACGCGCGTGGGAGACGATATGGGTAGTGGACCAGGTGCGGCGGCGGATCAGCAAACAGGGGTCGTGCGCGTGAATGTGCAACAGCGCGCACTCCTCAGCCGTTGCCTGCACCGCCTCGACAATATGCTCCCCTTCGGTCAGCGGGGCGATGAGCGACAGGTAGTCGTGGGGCGTGGTGGCGGTATAGTCCTGACGCAGATAGTCCGGCACCACGGCGGCGTTGACGCAGCGGTCCTCAATCTGTACCGGGACGTCGTTTTCAAAATGCACCATTAGCGAATGGAAAATCCGCGTACCGGCGGCCACGTTCAGCGCCGCGGCCTGAATCAGGTCGGCCTGCGTTTCCTCCAGCAGCAATACTTCACAGCGGTGCTGATGATGACGAGAGGCAATTTCTTCGGCGATGCTGCGCACTTCAAACAGCGCCGACTGCCCTTTCGGCTCTGCGACAAACGTCCCTACCCCCTGTAATCGCACCAGCAGGCCTTCATCAGTCAGTTCGCGCAGCGCCCGATTGATGGTCATCCGGCTAAAGCCAAACTGCGCCACCAGTTCCGCCTCCGAAGGAATGCGATCGTGCGGACGCCAGACGCCGCTGTGGATCTTTTCGCTGATAGCCTGTTTCACCTTTTCATAGAAAGGCGCAGGCGCGGAACGAGGTTGCGATGAGAACATGGCCGGGCTTCCTTGTGCGAATGGGCGCGAAACGTCCAGAATATACTGAATCGCTACTGCCACCAATGGGCGATTTGCCACGCCAGACGCGCTGCCGCGCGGGCTCCCTGGCTATCAATATCGTACTGCGGGTTAAACTCCACCAGATCCACCGCCTGGAGCTTACCGCTGCGGCACAGCGGCTCGACGATGCGCAGCAGCGTGGCCAACGGGATGCCGAGCGCGGCAGGCGCGGAGACGGCGGGCATTTCGCGCGCGGGCAGCACGTCGAGATCGATAGTCAGATACAGGCGATCGTAGCGGGCGATATTACGCGCGAGTTCCGGGATCGCTCGCGCTTCGAAAGCGTTAAGCACATCGAGATCTTCGATAATCGTCACCCCGCGGCGGGCGGCCTCGTCCAGCAGCGCCTGGGTATTGGCGGCGCGGCTCACGCCGATGCAGGCGTAATGAAAAGCGCGCCGCTGCGCTTCGCAGGCCAGCGCCAGCTGACGGAATGGCGTACCGGAGCTGGCCCGGTCGGCGATACGTAAATCCAGATGCGCGTCAAGATTAATAATGCCGACCTCCTCCCCGGGAAACGCGTCCAGAACCCCGGCGCCGTGGCCGAAGGCCGTCTCATGACCGCCGCCGAGGACCAGCGTACGCTTGCCCGCGCGTTGGCAGGCGGTTACCGCTTCGCGCAGCGCCTGCTGCGCTGCCTCCAGCGCGTCGTCCGCCACATAGATAGTCCCCATATCCACGCAGCGGTCATGTCCGTCATGGCTGGCCATATTGGCCAGCGCCCGGCGCAGGGTTTCCGGCCCCCTTTCAGCGCCGGTGCGCCCTTTATTGCGCCGAACCCCTTCATCACAGGCGAATCCCAGCAGGGCAATGTCGCCAGCCAGCATCTCCGGCTCAAAACGCTCGGCCCGGACGATAGTCTGAAACAGGCGCAGCGCGTTGGCCGCCTCCGCGCTGTCGTCGCGTCCCTGCCAAAGCGCGGCGGGGGTAGGTTGCCATAGCTTCATACGATTTCTCCACGAACGACGCGCTGCCAGAGCGGACTGCGCCCGGGCTCATAAACCATCTCCACCGGATGCTCCGCATCCCAGATAGCGAAATCGGCAACAAAGCCCGGCGCCAGCTGGCCGTGGCTCGCCTGGCGGCCCAGCGCCTGCGCCGCATGACGCGTCACGCCTGCCCACGCCTCCTCCGGCGTTAAGCCAAATTTCACGCAGGCCATATTCATCGCCAGATGCAGACTGGCAAAGGGGCTGGTGCCGGGATTGTAGTCCGTCGCCACCGCCATCGGGACCTGATATTCACGCAGCAGTTCAACCGGCGGCCTGCGGGTTTCGTTAAGGAAATAGAACGCGCCGGGCAGGAGCACCGCCACGGTACCGCTGCGGCTCATCGCCGCCACGCCTTCCGGCGTCAGGTATTCGATATGGTCGGCGGAAAGACCGTGATAGCGGCTCACTAATTCGGCGCCGCCCAGCGAAGAGAGCTGCTCGACGTGTCCTTTTACCGGAATACCCAATGCCTGGGCCGTGCTGTAAATCCGTTCCGTTTGCGTCGGGCTAAAGCCAACGTTTTCGCAGAAGGCATCGACGCTTTCAAATAGCCCCTCTTCCCACAGCGTGGGTAGAATGGTTTCACACACCAGATTGATATAGCCGTCCGGGTCGCCTTTATATTCCGGCGGCGTGGCGTGGGCGGAGAGCAGCGTTGGCGAAACCTCGACGGCATGCGTCGCGGCAAGCTGCTGTACGACCCGCAGCATTTTGCGCTCGTTTGCGAGATCCAGCCCGTAGCCGGATTTAATCTCGAGCGTAGTGACGCCTTCGCGCAGCAGACGAGCCAGCCGCTGCCGGGCCAGCGCCAGCAGTTCGGCTTCGCTGCTATCGCGGGTGGCGCGCACGGTCGCGTTAATGCCGCCGCCGTTGGCGCTAATGGTCTGGTAGGAGACGCCGTTGAGGCGCTGCTCCCACTCCTGCGCCCGGCTGCCGCCGAAGACCAGGTGCGTATGGCAATCAATCAGCCCCGGCGTAAGCAGTCTGCCGCCGAGGTCAATACTCTGCCCTGCGGGCGCCTCGCCTTCTGGCACAATCGCTTCGATACGTCCGTTGCGTACCAGCAGCGCATGATGATCCAGCAGCCCGTAAGGCTGAGAGGAACGGGGATCGAGTGTGGCAAGGCGGGCGTTTCGCCAGATTACGCGTTCGGAAAGGGTGTGTGTCATAGCCGTCAACTTGTCATGGGTTGTATAGACATTTATTTTGATCCCGCGCGAAATGTCAACCCGACAGCGGCGAATGTTATTTATTTGTGATCAAAAGCGATCCATTCCAGCCGCTCGCTATGTAAAGGAAACAACTTTTTTGCGCTACATCTTCCCGTTTCGTTTAAGTTGGTATAAAACAGCAGGCTTTAAAGGACTTATCCTCTTAATTTATTCTTGCCCGGAGCAATATGAACACATATTCCGTTTCCCGCCTGGCGCTGGCGCTGGCCTTTGGCGTGACGTTGTCCGCCTGTAGTTCGACGCCTGCCGATCAACAGCCCTCAACGCAGACTGCGCCGGGCACGGCCTCTCGTCCTGTTTTAACCGCCGATGAGGCGAAGAACTTTTTACCGGCGAGCTATTTCCAGTCTCTCGATCCGAACGCCGCTGCGTGGACGCCGTCCGCCATCAGCCTCCCGGCGCAGCCGGATTTTGTCGTTGGGCCTGCGGGTACCCAGGGGGTAACCCACACCACCATTCAGGCCGCGGTGGATGCAGCGATTACCCGCCATTCTAATCGTCGCCAGTTTATCGCCATTATGCCGGGCGAATATGCCGGCACCGTCTACGTGCCGGCGGCACCCGGCGCGCTGACCCTGTACGGCACCGGCGAGAAGCCGATTGACGTAAAAATTAGCGCCGCAATTGATTCAGAAATGGATCCGGTCTCCTGGCGTCATCAGGTTAATCCGGGCGGTAAATATATGCCGGGTAAACCGGCCTGGTATATGTACGACAGCTGCCAGAACAAACGTACCGCCACCATTGGTGTGATGTGCTCAGCGGTTTTCTGGTCGCAGAACAACGATCTCCAGCTGCAGAACCTGACTATCGCCAACAACCTCGGCGACAGCGTAGACGCGGGCACCCATCAGGCCGTGGCGCTGCGTAGCGATGGCGATCGGGTGCAGATTAACAACGTGAACATCCTTGGCCGCCAGAACACCTTTTTCGTGACCAACAGCGGCGTACAAAACCGCCTGCAGGATAACCGTCAGACCCGTACGCTGGTCAGTAACAGCTATATAGAAGGCGACGTCGACATCGTTTCCGGCCGTGGGGCGGTGGTGTTCGATAATACCGACTTCCGCGTGGTCAACTCACGCACCCAGAAAGAGGGTTACGTTTTTGCTCCGGCGACCCTTAAGAGCGTGACCTACGGCTTCCTCGCGGTGAACAGCCGCTTTACCGCTTCCGGCGATAACGTCGCGCAGCTGGGCCGTTCTCTGGACGTTGACGGCAACACCAACGGCCAGGTCGTGATTCGCGATAGCGTCATTAATGAAGGCTTTAATGTTGCCAAACCGTGGGCTGATGCCGTCGCTTCTAACCGTCCGTTTAGCGGCAACACCGGTACCGCGGATGCCAAAGGCAACCCGCAGCGTAACCTGAACGACGCGAACTTCAACCGCATGTGGGAATACAACAACCGCGGCGTGGGAAGCGTTGTCGTCGCAGAGCCGAAGCAGTAACGCTCAAACCGAAAGGGGGAGCCCTTCCCCCTTTGTCTTTCTGCTTTACCCTCTCCCTTCTCCATCGCCCTCACCCGCGCGCCATCATCGACACGACCGCCCGTTCGCCGCAGAACGCCGCTATGTACAAGTTTTTCACATTATCTTTACAAATAATAACTAATAAAAACAATGCTTTATTATGAGGTGTTAAAAAAACAAACTAAATGTACAAAATTAATTCGTAAAAATTGTACATCCTGAAAATCGTGACTATAGTTATTACGTAAGTTTTAAATCCTGCATTACAGCATTCTTATGATTTAAAAAAATGCGCACCATTTCCTTTGAGATGGTGAAGAACCGTATCGCAAAGATGATGGCTATCCACATCTTTGTTTGGTGATTTATTGCCTAATATGACTCGAGATATACCATGCAGACTAAAAACACCATTCCCGCAGAGTTTATTGCAAACTCGGCTTTGCTGAAAAATATCGAACATATGGTGCAGGCCCAGACGCAGAGTGAAGCCGTCAGCCACGATCGTTTAATCGTTGAGGTGCAGCGTCGCCTGAATATCGAGAAAAATGAAATTCTCGCCGACTTATATATCCAAACGCTGCATATGCTACGCGCCAAAAGTCATCACTAAGCGTGATATGTGATTTGTTAAATTAAGCCAGCATTAACATTTCTGCCTCGGAGGACAAATGAACAACGACAAGCAAGGTCACTTTTTTAATCATTACGATCTTTGGATTAACAATAACCTTCTTCGTCAAGGATTACAGCTGGTACTGGATTCGTTATCACCAGGCTGTTTTCATGGAAAATATGTCTTTTTCACCAGCGATAACTATTATGCGGTGCTCAATCATCATTATGATCGCAAAAGAGTTCGTTTTGTCCTGCTCACCGATGGCAATGATTTAAACTTTCTGAGCGAGCTGCCGATGTACAGAATTCCTGC
This sequence comes from Klebsiella grimontii, assembly GCF_900200035.1. Classification (GTDB taxonomy): domain Bacteria; phylum Pseudomonadota; class Gammaproteobacteria; order Enterobacterales; family Enterobacteriaceae; genus Klebsiella; species Klebsiella grimontii. The sequence continues at coordinate 764,896 of NZ_FZTC01000015.1, read as the reverse complement.
GCGCGCCACGCCGGCTGAGATAAAATCTTTTATTCTCCGCCCTACCTTGTTCGGTAAGAAGCCTGACAGGGAATCAGAAAATATTATTTTTACTAGTCGTGAAAAAGAAGTGATTCGTCTGATGAACGATGGCGAAGCGATGGTAAATATAGGGAAGTCGCTGAATTTACATATTAAAACAATTTATCAAATTCGCCTGACCTTAATTAAAAAACTTGGCTGCTCGGGCCGGACAGATTTTTTTAATATTAGCCGCAGCGAAACATTTAAAGCCTGGACCCAGCGCAATTTCTGACAGTTTACCGAACGGCCAACCTGGTCACGCATCGGGAAGACAAGCGGCGGAATAACATCTCTAAAAATGTTCCGCTGCTAACCCCCTCTCTCGCTTACTCTCCGTGAAACTCGATAGTGTAGCCCTGGCTTTGCCAGTGGCTCAGTAATTCTGCCTGCAAAGGGGTCAGCGCGCGGCCAGTCCAGACAAAAATATGCTGTCCGGGGAATAATTCCGGGCGGGGAGAGTCAAGCGGCTCTGCCAGCACGTTGACGTGCCAGGCGCGCTGCGATAAACGCCACGCTTCCAGCCACAACCGGGTACGATCTTCGTTTCCCCAGCCAACCAGCAGGGTCTCTTTACCCACCTTTTTGCGCGACTCCGCAAGAATAAGCGCCACGCAATCAATCAGGATACCGTCCAGCATACTGATGATGGCCAGGGAGGTGTTCTGATCGAGATTGAGCTTGCTGCGCACCGGGACAAAAAGCCGGTCAATAAGTTTATCTACGGGATATTCATGGCTGAGAGACATGATGCGGGTACGTAATTTCGCGGGCTGTACAAGTCGCAGAAGAGACATCATCTCTTCCTGGAGCAGAACGGCTGCGTCGTGCGATTCAGGCTGCTGGCCTTCCAGTAGCGCCTTTACCTTGCCAACCGAAACCCCCCGATCGATCCAGCGTTTGATTTCCTCAATGCGCTGAACGTCCTCCTCGTCAAACTGGCGGTGCCCTCCCTCGCTTCTCTGCGGCTTGAGCAAACCATATCTCCGCTGCCATGCACGCAAAGTCACGGGGTTGATTCCGCAACGTTCGGCAACTTCACCGATGCTGTAATATGCCATTAGCGCCCTCTAACCTGAAAATACTTTCCCGACTAAATTAACTAATTTAGCCAGGTTGTACAATTAACTTTTCTTGTACAGTTAAAATAAACAGGTCGGACGCCAATGTACAGGTCAAAAAAGAATAATTATTTTACCGTTCACTACGTTTTTTTACGTAAACATGCACTCCACCGCAGAAAAAATTTAAAGAAGCTCCCACGCTGTTTTTTTCTCAGGCCATGCTACCGCGGGAATTCCCCCCAGACACGGTCTGGCAAATAAATTACCCTGGAAATGGATAATGCCCGCAGACTCCAGCCACATCCACTCCTCCGGCTGCTCAACGCCCACCGCTGAAATGGCGATTTCCAGCGAATTACAGCATTTAATAATGGCCTGCACGATGGCCTGTTTTGGGCCGTGCTTATGGATATCTTTGACCAATTGGCGATTAATCTTAATGCGGTCCGGCTGAAACTGGGCCAGCAGCAAAAGCCCGGCAAATCCGGCGCCAAAGTGATCGATCGCCACGCGAATTCCCGCGGACTTGAGCTTTCGTACGGAATCGGTGAATTCATCAACGCGGGAAATGGCTTCACTCTCGGTGAATTCCACGATAATTTGTTCTGGAATCAAACCATTGGATTCAATTTCCGCCAGCAGAAATTCGACAGCCCCGGGAATATTAACCAACGTCATCGGTAGCAGGTTAATCGACAGAGTGCGTCCACGCAGGCGCAGACGTCCCGCCATAGCAAAGGCAATACGCTTGCTGAGGAGGTCCGTCGAGTACATTTCCTCTCGCGACAGCCCATCAAAATAGACCGCCGGCGATTCGCCGGAAGGGGTACGCAGCAGCGCTTCCACGGAGACGATCTCTTTCGCAAACGGGTCGATAACCGGCTGGAACGCGAAACTGCATTCGGCCCGCGCCAGCGGCGTATCAGGATACGAGGCTTCCCCTTCCGTCACAAAATCCCAGCTTTCGGCCGCTGGAATCTCGTAATAGTTCTCCTTTTCCGTTGCTTCCACGAAGGTACGGAAAAAATGGAGCGCTCTGTCGTCATAGGTGAGTTGATATTTCGTGGTCCCTTTATCCAGCACAACCTGCAGCACTTCATCGCGGTCATACTCTCGTAAATCAAAGAGTTCCATACCTATTTTGCCAAAGCGCCGCGTCGGACCATGATCCCTGAGTAGTTCAACAAGATTATGGTGCCGCGGGTCTGTGCAGATACGGCGATAAATTCCCTCGACCTTCTCTTCAGGCCCTTCTAATAATTGAAAAAAATGGGTGCCGTTAAAAAGCAAAATACCCGACACCTCTTCCTGGCCATTTTTTACATTTGCTTCAGCAACCATGCTGTCAAGCGATTTAATTGACACGTTGTCGCAGATATGGCTGCGATAAATGATGGTAGTGAGCATGAAATTTCCGACAGAAGAGATAAAAACTAATGAGATATTACAGTAGCAGTTCCACCGCAATAAGTCCTGTAAAACAGCCGGTCTTATTAACAAATAATTTACATTAACCAACTCATTTCACTGCGATTCTTGCCTGCCTGTACACCTGTACACCTGTACAAGCCGTACATCTTATGCTGACGATACCCTTACGACAACAAAGATTAAAATGCATTTAAAATCAATAAGTTATAAAAAATATTAAAAAACTTAACATATTTTTTTCATTTTTTATGTACAAGTTGACGATCATTGTATAACTTTAATCGCAAGTTTACTGATGATTGAACTGACAGGAGCACATATGCAGCAGAACGGTTACATTCCTGACACGGCTAACGCTATTGCCCACTACTTCAATAAAGCGTCACTGCCTTCGCAGCAGGAAACATTAGGGCAGATTGTTATGGATATCCTTAATGAAGGACGGAACCTCAATCGCAAATCTCTGTGTACAAAACTGCTGGGTCGCCTTGAAGTCGCTTCTGGGTCTGAAGAAGAAATGCATTATCAAACGCTGATCGGCCTCCTGTTTGAGAACCAGCAATAAAAGTTCCGCCGGCTATCTGGTGATTTAAGTCGTTACTGAATGAGGAAATATAAGGGATGGGCCAGAATCTGACACGGATTACCGGCTTGCGACTAAATTCCCAGTCATGGAGATGACGATGATCAGAGATACAGTTATGAATAGCGATGATTTTGATCCATTAACAGATTTACTGATTGGAGAAGCGGTCTTATCCCTACTTAAAAGTAAGGGGCCTATAAGTCAACAGGCGCTGATCGGTAAACTCCAGGCTATGCAGGCGGGAGAAATGGATTCAAAGCGGCGGAACGCCCTGGGGCGTATTATCGATGAAATCAGTAACAGGGTAGCTCGCCGTAGTAAGAAAATAACTCTGGGTACTTCAGGCGCTAAAAATAATTGGGCTGAACTAAATGCTTTATTAGGTTCTCCCCCGCGGCCTGGTACAAATAAAATCCACTGACCCTTCGCGGTCAATCTTTTAACTAACACAGTAGAGAATATGATGAGACAGACTATGCATCAGCAACCGGATATTTACGCAGGCCTGAACGATAACGCACTCTCTGAATATTTCCGCAACGCAGGCGACAGGCTGATCGATGAATCCGCGGTCATGTCGCTGGCTATCAGCAGTATTCTTGAGTCTGAAGGACATCTCAGCAACAAGGCGATTATTCTGTGGTTAATTACCGCTCTCGAGACCACCCGCGACGTGGTAACCGCGGACGTCATCCGCAAAACTCTGGAAATCGTCGTCAGCTATACCATGGATGATATCTAATTTATTAACCGCTCCGCATTAAACAGGGAAGTCGCATATCGCGAACCGAGGGATTATTTTATTACCAAAGCGGTGGGTATATGTTAAATCCCCGCGCGGTGTCATTTTTTTAAAACTCGCCCCCGACATCAGATCAATTATCTGAACGGGGCGAGTTTTAAATCAAGATAAGTATGCTAACCCGGCACTCAACGTTATTCATCCCGAGGAAAAGACCGCCGATATCACTGCGCTACAGCACTCCGGCCAGGCGGCGAACGCCGTCGAGCAGCACCTCTGGCGGATGGTTGGCAAAACCGAATAAAACCCCCTCGCGCGACATCGGCCGCTGGCAATATCGCTCAAAACTCTGCACGCCTAAACCGATCTGGCGCGCCTTAGCGACGACCTCTTTTGCCTTTAGACCATCCGCTAACCAGCAGACGATATGCACTCCCGAATCCGTTGGATGCACCCGCATGCGCCCGGCAAAATAGCGCTCAATCGACGCCTCCAGCGCGCTTTTTCGCTCAAAACAGGCTTTACGGATACGACGAACATGGCTGGCATAGTGTCCCTCGCGGATAAAACGCGCCAGAACAGCCTGTTCCAGATATCCGCTACAGAGATCGGTGTAATATTTCGTCATGGCGAACTGTTCGCGCAAATGCTCAGGGACCACTAAAAAACCCAGACGAAACTCGGGGTACATCATCTTAGAAAAGGTACCGGAATAGATGACCCGCTGATGTTTATCCAACCCTTGCAACGCCTGTAAAGAGCGGGCGGCATAGCGGAATTCGCTGTTGTAATCATCTTCAAATATCCAGGCCCGATTGGCTTGCGCCCATTCCAGCAAAGCAAGCCTTCTTGGCAGGCTAAGCGTTCCACTGAGCGGGAACTGATGCGACGGCGCGGTATAGACCAGCTTAGCTTGCGGGTAATGACGTATTCCATCCTGAATATCCATGCCTTCACCGTCAACGCGAACGGGCCGGACCACCGCTCCCCGGGCGGCGAATGCGCCGCGCGCGCCATTATAGCCGGGATCGTCGAGCCAGACTTCATCGCCCTTTTCCAGTAAAACCTGAGCGGTAATGGCCAGCGCCTGTTGAATACCATTGACAATAATAACCCGATCTTCATGGCAATTTACGCCGCGCGTCGCCTGAATATAGTGGCTAATCGCCTGTCGTAAAGGTAGATATCCATAAGCCGTGGCGTGCGCCCCCAGTTCGCGGCGCGATTGCCGCCAGACGCGCCCCAGCAGCCGCCCCCATAACGCATGCGGGAAGAGATCGGTACAGCCGATACCGACGGCAAAAACCTGACGCATTTCACCGCTCTCTTCCCTCTCGGACCATGATGGCAGCAATGCGGCAACGTCAGGATTAAGCGGCCCTGCGGCGGCTATTGCCGTTTCCGGCTGTGGCGACGATTCATACTCGCTAATGACGCTATCCGGAATATGTTCGCAGACAAAGGTGCCCGCGCCCTTACGCGTCACCAGATACCCCTCATCCATCAGGCGGTCAAAACCAGAGATAACCGAATTCCTGGAGATCGCCATCATCTCTGCCAACGCCCGGCTGGAGGGAATTTTTGAACCCGCCGTTAAGCGCCCATCCAGAATCGCGTTACGCAGGGCGTGATACACCTGATCTTTGATAACGCCGCGCGGGAGCAACAGTTCCTGAAACAGCGGTGCAATAGGTTTTGGCATAGAGGCAATGGCGATCGTTAAGCTAAAAGTGGACCCTATAAATATACATAAAGTGTCACTTTTTAGGAACCAGAAGAGCGCCTACCATAGCGGCAGGTAAAGACCATCCCGGTTTATAAAAGTAAGGAACCGCCATGAATAGCCAAAATAGCGACGTTAATCACGGGCAAATCACCCTCCTCCCCGCAGCTGATAGCGACTTTGCCCAATGGCTGCCGCTGTGGAAAAGCTACCAGACGTTTTATCGCGTCGACATTCCGGAGGAGGTGACGCGCCTGACCTGGAGTCGGTTTTTAAATCCGGTCGAACCGATGTTTTGCGCCGTGGCAAAACGTGAGGGAAAGATAGTAGGATTCGTTCATTATCTCTTCCACCGCTCCACCTGGGCCGAAAGCGACTATTGCTATCTGGAAGATTTATTCGTTGATCCGGACGTCCGGGGTCAGCATATCGGTAAACAACTGATTGAGTACGTTCAACGGCAGGCGCGGAAACGCCATTCGGCCAGCCTGTACTGGCATACGCATGAGACCAACCTTCGGGGCCAGCGTCTGTATAACTGGGTCGCGGAAAAAAGCGGCATGATTGAGTATCGTATGCGGGTGAAGTAGCCCTTTCGTCAGGCGTAAAAAAACCTCGCCGCGGCGAGGTTTCTGTCACGCACGGCGGGTTTAGTAAGCGTTTACCACCACCCACATTGGGCCCTGGCCTACGGCATAGCGCCCTTTTTCCTCTAGCAACCCCTGCTCGCCTTCGATTTCATACACCGCGATATGATGCGACTTCTGACCGGCGGCGATCAGATATTTGCCGCTATGATCGAGGTTAAAGCCGCGCGGCTGGGTCTCGGTATTCTGATAACCTTCAATCGACAGCACGCTGCCGTCTTCCGAGACGCTGAAGATGGTGATAATGCTGGCGGTACGATCGCAGGCGTAGAGGTGACGGCCATCCGGGGTCAGATGGATATCCGCCGCCCAGCGCACGCCGGCGAAATCAGGCGGCATCATGTCCAGGGTCTGTACGCACTCGATTTTGCCGTGCGGATCTTTCAGCTCCCAGACGTCAACGGAGCTGTTCAGTTCGTTGACGCAGTAGCCGTACTGCTGGTTCGGGTGGAACACCATATGACGCGGGCCTGCGCCTTCAACGGTGGTCACTTCAGCCGGCTCCTGGGCGGCGAGGAAACCGTCGTCGCTCAGGGTAAACAGGCAGATACGATCCTGCTTCAGCGCCGGCACCCACAGGGTGCGATTGTCCGGGGAAATATTTGCCGAATGGCAGCCTTCCAGCCCTTCGACAACCGTCACCGCTTCTCGCGGCAGGCCGTCCACCAGCGGCGTGACGCTCACGCAGCCTGCATTATAGGACGCGCTAAACACAAAGCGCCCCTGATGATCGGTAGAAATATGCGTTGGGCTACCCGGCAGCGGGGCTTCGCCAGCGAAGGTCAGGGCGCCGTTATCGGGCGCAATGCGGTAGGCCAGTACGCGAAACTCCGGACGCACGCCGACGTAGAGATACTCTTTGTTCGGGCTCACCACCATCGGCTGGACCTGCCCGGGGGGATCGACAACCTGCACCAGGGTCAGTTTCCCCGCAAGATCCAGATCCCAGACGTGGATCTGCTGGCTTTCCGGGCTGGCGGTATAAACGGTTTGTTTCATGAATACTCCTTCCTCACTGCACGTGGAAATTTCATTTTTCAGACTAACGGCACCCTGAAAAACACAATATGCATACACCATGCTATTCAGGTTGCCTCCTCGCAGCCTGAAAGATCAAGTGTATCGGCTCTTTAGCGGTAGATGCTGAAAAGTTTGCCCGAATGGCGCAGCGGTGTACCATCATAGCCTGCTAACTTTTCATCATTAACCGGAAACAACACATGACCTCACGCGTGATTGCCCTGGACTTAGACGGCACCCTACTCACCGGCAAAAAAACCATTCTCCCCGCCTCGCTCGACGCGCTGGCACGCGCCAAAGACGCGGGATATCAGATCATCGTCGTCACCGGTCGACATCACGTCGCTATCCATCCTTTTTATCAGGCGCTGGCTCTGGATACACCTGCAATTTGCTGTAACGGCACTTATTTGTATGATTATCATGCAAAAAAGGTTCTGGAGTCCGATCCTATGCCGGTAGACAAAGCCCTGAGCCTGACCGAAATGCTTAACGAGCACGCTATTCACGGTCTAATGTACGTCGATGACGCCATGCTGTATGAGCAGCCGACCGGGCACGTTATCCGCACCGCCAACTGGGCGCAGTCGCTGCCCGTCGAGCAGCGTCCGGTGTTCACTCAGGTCGATTCTCTGGCGCAGGCGGCCCGTGAAGTCAAGGCCGTGTGGAAATTCGCCCTGACCGATGAAGACACCGCAAAACTGCAGCGCTTTGCCCAACATGTTGGCCAGACGCTGGGTCTGGAATGCGAATGGTCGTGGCACGATCAGGTGGATATTGCCAGGGAAGGCAACAGCAAAGGCAAACGCCTGGCCCAGTGGGTCGCGTCGCAGGGGCTGTCGATGCAGGATGTTATCGCTTTCGGCGACAATTATAACGACCTCAGCATGCTGGAAGCCGCCGGTACCGGCGTGGCGATGGGCAACGCGGTGGAGGACGTCAAAGCGCGCGCCAACGTCGTGATCGGCGAAAACGAGACCACCAGCATCGCCGACTACATCTATCGCCACCTGTTGTAATCAGGCGGCTATCGACACGCTTTTTATCTGCGCATACAGCCGCTGGCCTGGGACAACCCCCAACTCATCGCGAGCCCAGGGGCTGATGCGCGCCCATAGCGTACGGCCGCTAATCTCCAGCCTGACCTCAACCTGGCCATGGCTTTCAATACACTGCATGACCTGCGCGGGCAAAATGTTGCGGATACTGGTTTGCTGAGCGGGCTGCAGCACCAGAGAAACGTCCGAGGCCTGAATGCGGATCCGCGCGCTTTCGCCCTGCGGCCTGTCGAGCCGGTTGACCCATATCTGCCGATCGCCCAGCGCCAGCGCGGTCATGGCATACCGCGGATGCTGAGCGGCGACGGTTACGTTCAGGATAGTGCTTTGCTGATCCTGGGGAAGCCAGGGGTGCATTACGCTACTGCTCCACACCTCTTCCAGGCAACCAAAGGCTTTGACTTTCCCCGCTTCCAGCACCAGGACGTTATCCGCCAGATGCTGAATCTCATCCAGAGAGTGGCTGACGTACAGCATCGGGATATTGATTTCGCGCGCCAGACGCTGCAAATAGGGCAATAGTTCGCGCTTGCGCGGGATATCCAGCGACGCCAGCGGCTCATCCAGCAGCAGCAGTTCCGGGGCGGTAAGCAGCGCCCGGCCAATCGCCACCCGCTGTTTTTCTCCGCCGGAGAGACCGCCCGGCAGGCGGTCAAGCAGCGGCGCAATGCCAAGCAGCGCCACCAGCTTGTCAAACTGCGCCGCCATATTCTTCGCCATGCCATATTGCAGATTGCCGCGCACCTTATAGTGCGGGAACAGGCGAGCGTCCTGAAAAACGTAGCCAATACGGCGTCTTTCCGGCGCCAGGCAGATACGTTTTTCAACATCATTAAGCACTCTGCCGTTAAGCACGATGCGCCCCTGCTGCGGGCGCGTCAGGCCGCTAATGGCGTTAATCAGCGAGGTTTTACCCGCGCCTGAGACGCCGAAAACCGCGGTGATGCCGCTGGCGGGAAGCGTCTCGCGAATTTGCAGGCAGTGGGTGCCCAGCGTCTGGCTAAAGTCGAGTTCGAGCATGATTATTTCCCCATCCGCTGACGGCTAAGGCGGGCCAGCCATTCGGAAATCAGCAGCGATACCAGCGCCAGCGCAATCGAAATCAGGCATAAACGCGCGGCCGCGCCTTCGCCGCCGGGAGTCTGAATCAGGGTATACATTGCCGAAGGGATGGTGCGCGTTTCCCCAGGAATATTGGCAACAAACGTGATGGTGGCGCCAAACTCGCCCAGCGAGCGGGCGAAAGCCAGCACGGTGCCGACGATAATGCCGGGTAGCGTCAACGGTAGCGTAATCGTGAAAAACACCCGCCAGCGGCCGGCGCCGAGGGTACGCGCCGCCTGCTCAAGCTTGATGTCGACCCCTTCCAGCGCGAGGCGAATGGCCCGCACCATCAGCGGAAAGGACATCACCGCCGCCGCCAGTACCGCGCCGCGCCAGCTAAACGCAAAGCTCAGACCAAACCAGTCGTACAGCCAGCTGCCGATAAAACCCCGTCTTCCCATCGCGATCAGCAACAGATACCCCACCACCACCGGCGGTAATACCAGCGGCAGGTGGAGAAGGCTATCGAGCAGCGCTTTACCGGGAAAATCCCGGCGAACCAGCAGCCAGGAAAAAAAGATGCCAAAAGGCAAGCTCAGTAACACCGCCAGGGATGAGACTTTCAGGCTCAGCAGTACCGCCTGCCATTCAGGATCGCTTAAGAACATTAGTGGGTAGAAAATCCGTAACGTTTAAAGATGGCGGAAGCTTCCGGCCCTTTAAGATAGTCATAAAACGCGCTGACCGTGGCATTTTTATGCCCGTCGACGATGGCCAGCGGATATTCCACTTTCTTATGGGAATCTTCCGGGAAGGTACCGACAACTTTTACGCCCTTGCTGGCGACCGCATCAGAGCCGTACACGATCCCCAACGGCGCTTCGCTGCGCTCAACCAGAGCCAGCGCGCCGCGCACGTCTTCCGCCGGAGCCAGCTTCGGCGACAGCGTCTCCCAGGCACCCAGCTTTTGCAGCGCTTCTTTCGCATAGATGCCGGCCGGCACGTGCTCCGGGTCGCCAACGGCCAGACGACCGCCTTTCAGCAGGCTGGTCCAGTCGGTTTTATCATTAATACTGATATCGCCCTGAGCGCTGGCCTTCGGCGCCACGACCACCAGGCTATTGCCGAGCAGCGTCGCGCGTGATGCGGTATCAATGCTTTTTTTCTCGACCGCGTAATCCATCCATTTCTGGTCGGCGGAGATAAACAGATCCGCCGGCGCGCCCGCTTCAATCTGTCGCGCCAGGGTCGATGAAGACGCAAAAGAAGAGACAACATCAACGTTCTTCTCTTTCTTATACTCTTTAGCGATATCCTGCATGGCGTTGGTGAGCGATGCCGCGGCAAAAACCGTCACCTTGCCCTCTTCCGCCAGCGCGTGACCCGCAACGGAAAACGTTAACGTTGCCCCAGCGATAAAGCGTAACCATTGACCTGTCATCTGAAACTCCCGTCGGTTCGTTATGTAGTAGACAATATAACGATAGCGCTAAGATTTTCCCAGCGAAAATTAGGGGTAATCAGTAACGGCTCAATGGAGGGGGGACAAATAAAAACGCCCGGGAGAACCGGGCGCGGGGAAATCAGTGGTTTTGCGGTCTGCTGTCTTTATGACCGGCTCCGGAGAAGAGGTTAAACACTTCGCCCAGCCCGTAAATCAAGCCCAGGATGATAGCCATCACCACAGGGACCATGACTACGGCAAAAACCAGACTTTTCAATAGCTCTAACATGGTTGGCTCCAGAAAGTACGGATAGTTTATTGTAACTAATTCAGCCGGAAAAACACGCCCCATTTGTGCGGTGCCTCACTGGCCACCGTGAGAGATGCATCTTGCAAGATGACCGCTATCGGTCACAATACTCTTTTTCATCAGGATATGATTATGCAGGCTGAAATCCTTCTTACCCTCAAATTACAGCAGCGCCTGTTCGCCGATCCCCGCCGTATTGCCCTGCTGAAACAGATTGACCAGACCGGCTCGATTAGCCAGGGGGCAAAAAACGCCGGCATCAGCTATAAAAGCGCATGGGATGCGATTAATGACATGAATCAGCTCAGCGAGCAGCCACTGGTCGACCGTGCGACCGGCGGCAAAGGCGGCGGCGGCGCGGTCCTCACCCGCTACGGGCAGCGGCTGATTCAGCTTTACGACCTGCTGGCGCAGATTCAGCAGAAAGCGTTCGATGTCCTGAGCGATGATGATGCCCTTCCCCTCGACAGCCTGCTGGCCGCCATTTCGCGATTCTCTCTGCAGACCAGCGCGCGCAACCAGTGGTTCGGCACCATTACCGGCCGCGACCATCAGCAGGTCCAGCAGCACGTTGAAGTCCTGCTGGCCGATGGGCAAACCCGCTTTAAAGTCGCCATTACCGCCCAAAGCGCCGATCGTCTGGGCCTTGCTGAAGGCCAGGAAGTATTAGTGCTGCTCAAAGCGCCGTGGGTCGGCATGACCCAGGATGCGGCCCTGGCGCAACAGGCCGACAACCAGCTGGCCGGACGCATCACCCACATCGAACGCGGGCCGGAGCAGTGCGAAGTGCTCATGGCGCTCCCGGATGGGCAGAGCCTCTGCGCCACCCTGCCGCTGGAACAGACGCGCGATCTGGCGGAAGGGGCGGAGGCGATAGCATATTTTAACGCCGATCGCATCATTCTTGCCACGTTGTGCTAACGGCATTGACATTGCGCTCGCGAAGACGTATCCCTGAAGTACATCGCTGCAAAAAGTGGGATACACAATGTCATTGTTGCAAATTTCGCAAGGCACGTTTCGTCTTAGCGATACCAAAACGTTAAATATTGAACACCTCAGCGTGCGGGCTGGCGAAAGCTGGGCTTTCGTCGGCGGCAACGGTAGCGGGAAGTCGGCGCTTGCGCGGGCGTTATCCGGCGAGCTGACCCTGCTAAGCGGGCAGCGCGAGTGCACCTTCTCGCGCATCACCCGTCTCTCTTTTGAGCAGCTGCAAAAGCTGGTCAGCGATGAGTGGCAGCGTAACAACACCGATTTGCTCAGCCCGGGAGAAGAAGATACCGGGCGCACGACGGCGGAAATTATCCAGGATGAGTTTAAAGACGCCACCCGCTGCGCTCGCCTTGCTGAACAATTTGCCATTAGCCACCTGCTCGAGCGCCGCTTTAAATACCTCTCTACCGGTGAAACGCGCAAGACCCTGCTGTGCCAGGCGCTGATGGGCGATCCCGACCTGCTTATCCTTGATGAGCCGTTCGACGGCCTCGATGTCGCCTCGCGCCAGCAGCTCGCCGAGATGTTGGCCAGGCTGAACGACGAAGGTATCGCCCTTGTTCTGGTTCTCAATCGTTTCGACGAGATCCCGGCGTTCGTGCAGTATGCCGGGGTGCTGGCGGACTGCGTGCTGAGCGAAACCGGCGAAAAGCAGGCTCTGCTGCAGCAGGCGCTGATTGCCCAGCTCGCGCATAGCGAAAAGCTTGACGGCATGACGCTGCCAGAACCCGACGCCCCCGCCGCGCGCCTTGCGCTAGACAGCAAAGCGCCGCTCATCGTGCTAAACGACGGTCTGGTTTCTTACAACGACCGCCCGATCATTAATCGCCTCAGTTGGACGGTCAATCCCGGCGAGCACTGGCAGATCGTCGGCCCTAACGGCGCCGGTAAATCGACGCTACTCAGTCTGGTCACCGGCGACCATCCCCAGGGATACAGTAACGATCTGACCCTGTTTGGCCGCCGCCGCGGCAGCGGTGAAACCATCTGGGATATCAAAAAACATATTGGTTACGTCAGCAGCAGCCTGCACCTTGAATACCGCGTCAGCACCAACGTGCGTAACGTGATTCTCTCGGGCTACTTCGACTCGATCGGCATCTACCAGGCCGTTTCCGATAAGCAGCACAAGCTGGTGCAAAACTGGCTGGATATTCTGGGTATCGACCAACGCACCGCCGACGCGCCGTTCCACAGCCTCTCCTGGGGGCAGCAGCGGCTGGCGCTGATCGTCCGCGCCCTGGTCAAACACCCGACCCTGCTGATTCTTGATGAACCGCTACAGGGGCTGGACCCGCTCAACCGTCAGCTGGTGCGTCGCTTCGTTGATGTGCTGATTAGCGAAGGGGCGACGCAGCTGCTGTTTGTCTCCCATCACGCCGAAGACGCCCCGGACTGCATTACCCACCGTCTGGCCTTTGTGAGGAGTGGAGACGGTTACACTTACCAGCAGGGTCCGCTGCAAAATTAAGCCTGTACAGGGGTCTGCGGATCCCTGATTTTTTCAGAATAATAGCTATCACACACCCCATCACTCTGTTTTTACAATGAAAAAACCAAAATGGCCCGATTGGAAATTTTAGTGTAAACGATTCCACCAATTTGGCCTGTGTCACACTTTTGGCTTCTTTGGTATGCTATCTTCTTCTCACACGATAAGCCTATTGGAGCGAATCATGAAAGTACTGGTTACAGGTGGTAGCGGTTACATTGGAAGTCACACCTGCGTTCAACTGCTACTGCAGGGACACGAAGTGATTATTCTCGACAATCTCTGCAACAGTAAACGCAGCGTACTGCCAATCATTGAACGTCTCGGCGGGAAAAGCGCCACCTTTGTCGAAGGCGACATTCGTAACGAAGCGCTGATGACGGAAATCCTTCACGATCACGCTATTGAAGCGGTGATCCATTTCGCCGGCCTGAAAGCCGTCGGCGAATCCGTCGCCAAGCCGCTGGAATACTACGACAACAACGTGACCGGCACACTGAAACTCGTTTCCGCCATGCGCGCCGCGGGCGTGAAAAACTTTATTTTCAGCTCCTCCGCCACCGTGTACGGCGACCAGCCAAAAATCCCTTATGTCGAAAGCTTCCCGACCGGGACTCCGCAGAGCCCGTACGGTAAAAGCAAGCTGATGGTCGAGCAGATCCTCACTGACCTGCAAAAAGCGCAGCCGGAGTGGAGCATCGCACTGCTGCGCTACTTCAACCCGGTCGGCGCGCATCCGTCGGGCGATATGGGTGAAGATCCGCAGGGCATCCCGAACAACCTGATGCCGTATATCGCGCAGGTCGCGGTCGGCCGTCGTGAATCGCTGGCGGTATTCGGCAACGACTACCCAACCGAAGATGGCACCGGCGTGCGCGACTACATTCACGTGATGGACCTGGCCGACGGCCACGTCGCGGCGATGGAAAAACTGGCTGATAAAGCCGGCGTGCATATCTATAACCTTGGCGCAGGCGTCGGCAGCAGCGTGCTCGACGTGGTCAACGCTTTTAGCAAAGCCTGCGGCAAACCGATTAACTACCACTTCGCGCCGCGCCGCGAAGGCGACCTCCCGGCCTACTGGGCGGACGCTGAAAAGGCCGATCGCGAGCTGAACTGGCGCGTGACGCGCAACCTTGACGAAATGGCGCAGGACACCTGGCACTGGCAGTCCCGTCATCCGCAGGGTTATCCAGACTAAGGAACCTTCATGAGCGTATTTAACCCCGTCGACCATCCACATCGTCGTTATAACCCGTTAACCGGGCAGTGGATTCTGGTTTCTCCGCATCGCGCCAAGCGCCCCTGGCAGGGGGCGCAGGAAACGCCGGCAAAACAGAGCTTGCCCGCGCACGATCCGGACTGTTTCCTGTGCCCGGGTAATACCCGCGTCACCGGCGACAAAAACCCGAACTACACCGGTACGTTTGTTTTTACCAATGACTTTGCGGCTTTGATGACCGATACCCCAGACGCCCCGGAAAGCGACGACCCGCTAATGCGCTGTCAGAGCGCCCGCGGCACCAGCCGGGTCATCTGCTTCTCGCCAGACCACAGCAAAACGCTGCCGGAACTGAGCGTAGAGGCGCTGGAAGGCGTGGTTAAAACGTGGCAGGAGCAGACCGCCGACCTTGGAAAAACCTACCCGTGGGTGCAGGTTTTTGAAAATAAAGGCGCGGCAATGGGCTGCTCCAACCCGCACCCGCATGGCCAGGTGTGGGCAAACAGCTTTCTGCCTAACGAGGCGGAACGCGAAGATCGTCTGCAAAAAGCGTACTTCACCGAGCACGGCGCGCCGATGCTGGTGGATTACGCGCAGCGCGAATTAGCCGACGGTAGCCGCACCGTCGTCGAGACCGAACACTGGCTCGCGGTGGTCCCTTACTGGGCGGCGTGGCCCTTTGAGACGCTGCTGCTGCCGAAAGCGCACGTACAGCGCCTGACTGATTTAACCGACGACCAGCGCAGCGACCTCGCGCTGGCGCTGAAAAAACTGACCAGCCGTTACGACAACCTGTTCCAGTGCTCATTCCCCTACTCGATGGGCTGGCACGGTGCGCCGTTTAACGATGAAGAGAATAATCACTGGCAGCTGCACGCGCATTTTTATCCGCCGCTGCTGCGCTCCGCGACGGTGCGCAAATTTATGGTCGGCTATGAAATGCTGGCCGAAACCCAGCGTGATCTGACGGCCGAGCAGGCCGCCGAACGTCTGCGCGCTGTGAGCGACGTCCATTTTCGCGAATCCGGAGTATAACCATGAGTCTGAAAGAGAACACCCAAGCCCTGTTTGCTGAGAAATTTGGCTATCCGGCCAGCCATGTTATCCAGGCCCCAGGCCGCGTTAACCTGATCGGCGAGCATACCGACTATAACGACGGGTTCGTACTGCCCTGCGCCATTGATTACCAGACGGTCATCGCCTGCGCGCCGCGCGACGATCGTACCGTGCGGGTGATTGCCGCCGATTACGCCAATCAGACCGATGAATTCTCTCTCGACTCGCCGATTACCAGCCACGATACCCAGCAGTGGTCGAACTATGTTCGCGGCGTGGTTAAGCACCTGCAGCAGCGGAATAACGCTTTCGGCGGCGCAGATCTGGTGATCAGCGGCAACGTGCCGCAGGGCGCCGGATTAAGCTCCTCGGCTTCGCTGGAAGTCGCCGTCGGCACCGTGTTCCAGCAGCTGTACCATCTGCCGCTCGACGGCGCGCAGATCGCGCTGAACGGCCAGGAAGCGGAAAACCAGTTCGTCGGCTGCAACTGCGGCATTATGGACCAGCTGATCTCCGCGCTCGGTAAAAAAGATCATGCCCTGCTAATCGACTGCCGCACCTTAGGAACGAAAGCGGTGTCGATGCCGAAAGGCGTGGCGGTAGTGATTATCAACAGTAACTTTAAGCGCACCCTGGTCGGCAGCGAGTACAACACCCGCCGCGAGCAGTGTGAGACCGGCGCGCGTTTCTTCCAGCAGCCCGCCCTGCGCGATGTGACTCTACAAGAATTCAATGCCGTCGCCCACGAGCTTGACCCGGTGGTCGCCAAACGCGTTCGCCACGTGCTGACCGAGAACGCGCGCACCGTAGAAGCCGCCGCCGCGCTGGAAAAAGGCGACCTGCAGCGGATGGGCGAACTGATGGCGGAATCTCACGCTTCCATGCGCGATGATTTTGAAATCACCGTCCCACAGATTGATACCCTGGTGGACATCGTCAAGGCGACCATCGGCGATAAAGGCGGCGTACGCATGACCGGCGGCGGTTTCGGCGGCTGTATCGTTGCGCTGGTGCCGGAAGATTTGGTCGATACCGTACAGCAGGCCGTTGCCAAAGAGTATGAAGCGAAAACCGGTATCAAAGAGACCTTCTACGTCTGCAAACCGTCTCAGGGAGCTGGACAATGCTAAACCCAACAACGGAGCTGGCGCCGGACGGCCAGCCGTGGAATCTTCTCACCCTGCGTAACGACGCAGGCATGACGGTCACGGTGATGGACTGGGGCGCGACGCTGCTCTCCGCGCGCGTGACGCTGGCTGACGGCAGCGTACGCGAAGCGCTGCTCGGCTGCGCGAACCCTGGCGACTATACCCGACAGGCCGCCTATCTCGGCGCCTCCGTCGGCCGTTACGCTAACCGTATTGCCAACAGCCGCTTTACCCTTGATGGCCGCACCGTCAATCTGACGCCTTCCAACGAGGCGGGGCATCAGCTGCACGGCGGTCCGGAAGGTTTTGACAAGCGCCGCTGGCAGATTGTCAGCGCCGACGATCGTCACGCGCTGTTTTCACTCTCATCCCGCGATGGCGATCAGGGGTTCCCCGGTAATCTGACGGCAACGGCGCGCTACCGCCTGACCGACGATAACCGGATAGCCATCGAATATCGCGCCACCGTTGACCAGCCGTGCCCGGTGAACCTGACCAACCACGTCTATTTTAACCTCGATGGCGTGCAGAGCGACGTGCGTAGCCATAAGCTGCAAATCTTTGCTGATGCGTATCTGCCCGTTGAGAGCGATGGTATTCCGGGAGGCGATTTGCAAAACGTCACCCTGACCAGCTTCGATTTCCGCACGCCGAAGGTGCTGGCGGACGACTTCCTGCGCGATGAAGACCAGCAGAAAGTGAAAGGTTACGACCACGCCTTTCTGCTCCAGGCGCTGGGCGATGCCAAAAGCCCGGCGGCCCACGTCTGGTCGCAGGATGAAAAGCTGCAGATGACGGTCTATACCTCCGCGCCGGCCCTGCAGTTCTACTCCGGCAACTATCTCGCCGGTACGCCGTCGCGCACGGCGCAGCCGTACGACGACTGGCAAGGCCTGGCCCTGGAGAGCGAGTTTCTGCCGGATTCGCCAAACCATCCGGAATGGCCGCAGCCGGATTGCGTGCTGCGCCCCGGCGAAGAGTACGTCAGCCTGACGGAATATCAGTTTATTGCGCAATAATCCCCCGCCCTCCCGATGGAGGGCTTTTTTTATCCTTTCGCTGAAAATTACGCCACTTACAGACAAAAACATAACCTCTGTTTTACAAGCACCTTACACTGAGCGACTATTTTCGCTATGGTTAGGGATAAGCATTGCCGTGAGGTAAATCACGGCAATATAATGAGAATAGTTATCAATCAATAAATATATACACTACCGCATTCGGGTCGCATCAAGGCGGCACATGAGCGAATCCTGGCAGCATAGTCAACTATGTCGCCAGGGTGAGTAAAAGTAGCCAACGAGGAAGCGGCGCGAAGGATGACGTGTATTGAGGAGTAAGTGTATGGCTGTAACTAAGCTGGTACTCGTTCGTCACGGCGAAAGCCAATGGAACAACGAAAACCGTTTCACCGGTTGGTATGACGTTGACCTGTCTGAAAAAGGCGTGGGTGAAGCAAAAGCGGCCGGTAAGCTGCTGAAAGAAGAAGGCTTCAGCTTCGACTTTGCTTATACCTCTGTGCTGAAACGCGCCATCCACACCTTGTGGAACGTGCTGGACGAACTGGATCAGGCCTGGCTACCGGTTGAGAAATCCTGGAAACTGAACGAGCGTCACTACGGTGCGCTGCAGGGTCTGAACAAAGCGGAAACCGCTGAAAAATATGGTGATGAGCAGGTTAAGCAGTGGCGTCGCGGCTTCGCGGTAACGCCGCCGGAGTTGACTAAAGACGACGAGCGCTATCCGGGCCACGATCCGCGCTACGCAAAACTGACCGACGCAGAACTGCCGACGACCGAGAGCCTGGCGCTGACCATCGACCGCGTCGTACCGTACTGGAACGAAACGATTCTGCCGCGTCTGAAAAGCGGTGAGCGCGTGATTATCGCCGCTCACGGCAACTCCCTGCGCGCGCTGGTGAAATACCTCGACAATATGGGCGAAGCAGAGATCCTCGAACTGAACATCCCGACCGGCGTACCGCTGGTGTATGAGTTCGACGAGAACTTCAAGCCTATCAAACATTACTATCTGGGCAACGCCGACGAGATCGCCGCGAAAGCCGCGGCCGTAGCCAACCAGGGTAAAGCGAAGTAATTTTCGCGGGATGTAAAAAAAGCGTGGAGCTATCCACGCTTTTTTTTATTTTGAGACTCGGCGTAAAGCTTAGCCGCGACGCGCTTTTACCGCATTCGCCAGCTGACGAAGAAGCGTATCGGTATCTTCCCAGCCAATACAGGCATCGGTAATGCTTTTGCCGTAGGCCAGCGGCTCGCCGCTGTCGAGACTCTGATTGCCTTCCACCAGATGGCTTTCGATCATCACGCCCATAATCGACCGCTCGCCGCCGGCAACCTGCTGGCATACGTCTGCGCCGACCTCCATCTGCTTTTTAAACTGCTTGCTGGAGTTGGCGTGGCTGAAATCGATCATGATCTGAGCGGGCAGGCCTGCTTTCGCCAGACCGACCTTCACTTCGGCCACGTGCTGCGCGCTGTAGTTCGGCTCTTTACCGCCGCGCAGGATAATATGGCAATCGCTATTACCGCTGGTATTCACAATCGCCGAATGCCCCCATTTGGTCACCGACAGGAAACAGTGCGGCGCGCCGGCGGCGTTGATAGCGTCAATCGCGACTTTGATGGTTCCATCAGTGCCATTTTTAAAACCTACCGGACAGGAGAGGCCGGAAGAGAGCTCGCGATGCACCTGTGACTCAGTGGTACGCGCGCCAATCGCGCCCCAGCTCATCAGGTCGGCAAGATACTGCGGGGTGATCATATCGAGGAACTCCCCGGCCGCAGGCAGACCGCTGTCGTTAATGTCCAGCAGCAGCTTACGCGCGATCCGCAGGCCATCGTTGATGCGGAAACTATTATCCATATGCGGATCGTTGATCAGCCCTTTCCAGCCCACGGTGGTGCGCGGTTTTTCAAAATAAACGCGCATCACGATTTCCAGCTCCCCTTTAAGCTCCTCGCGAAGCTTAAGCAGGCGTTCGGCATACTCTTTCGCCGCCGCCGGATCGTGGATGGAGCACGGGCCAATCACCACCAGCAGCCGATCGTCGTTACCTTTCAGGATCTGGTGGATCGCTTTGCGCGCATGCGCAACGGTATTGGCGGCATTTTCGGTAGCAGGGAATTTTTCCAGGAGCGCAACGGGAGGTAATAATTCGTTGATCTCTTTAATGCGTAAATCGTCGTTCTGATAATTCATCTTATTTCCAGCGTTGCCATACTTATCTAGTTAATTGCAATCCCTCCAATCTATCTCTTCGGTCAAAAAGTGTAAACATGATTTTACAGTAGCGGCAGAATATTCCTGGAAATGGGCTAAAAAACGCCATAAAGTCGCGGAATAATGGCCACAAGCTATAATTTTTAACTGTTAGAACTTAATTTTCTTTAGCATTCAGCATTATATATTAATGCCGTTCGCTAATACCGAAGCTTAAACCACAACGAGTAGAACCTCCGGCAAATGCACTGTTGGAAGAGGTAATGCGATAAATCGACATAACAGGAGCATCCAATGAAAATGAACAAGCTAACCAGTCTTCTCCTCGCAGCAACCCTGGGTCTGGCCAGCGGCGCGGCGCTGGCTGCCGATACCGGCGCGCAGTCGAATAACGGGCAGGCCAATTCAGCGGCAGACGCGGGTCAGGTCGCCCCCGACGCGCGTGAAAACGTGGCGCCCAACAACGTCGATAACGGCAAGATCAACTCCGGTTCCACTGATACCGGCGGCACAATGCTCCACCCTAACGGCTCGACCATGAACCATGACGGGATGTCGAGCGATGAAGTGCACAAGAACTCAATGTGTAAGGATGGCCGCTGCCCGGATACCGATAAAAAAGTCGGCCAGGAAGACGCGACAAAAACCGATGGTACCACGCAGTAATCAAGGTGGGATGCCAGCGTTAAGGAGAGCTAAGGCTCTCCTTTTTTCATTTTATTCACCCCAAAACGCGAATCATGTCATAAAGTAATCATCAAAATAATAATGTAGGGATGTCACCATGGGGCAATCGCACTCGCATCGTTCTCCACCATCCGCCGAAGATAAGAATGCCCGTCGGCTGCTGCTGGCGTTCTGCGTCACGGCCGGATTCATGTTGATTGAGGTCGCAGGCGGGCTCATTTCAGGTTCGCTGGCGCTGCTGGCCGATGCCGGACATATGCTGACGGACGCCGCGGCGCTGCTGTTCGCCTTTCTGGCCGTGCGTTTCGCCAGTCGCCCGCCCAACGCCCAACACACCTTTGGCTGGCTGCGCCTGACTACCCTTGCGGCCTTCCTCAACGCCATCGCCTTAGTGGTCATTACTATTTTGATCGTCTGGGAGGCCATTCAGCGCTTTCACCATCCGCAGCCGGTTGCCGGTAAAACCATGGTGATCATCGCCGTTGCCGGGCTGCTGGCCAATATTCTGGCCTTCTGGATCCTGCATCGCGGCAGCGAGGAGCGCAACCTCAACGTGCGCGCCGCCGCGCTGCACGTGCTGGGGGATTTGCTCGGTTCGGTTGGCGCCATTATTGCCGCGATAGTGATCCTCACCACCGGCTGGACGCCTATCGATCCTATTCTGTCCGTGCTGGTGTCGTGCCTGGTTCTGCGCAGCGCCTGGCGTCTGCTGCAGGAGAGCGTCAATGAACTGCTGGAGGGCGCGCCGCGTTCGCTTAACGTCGACGCATTAAAACGCGATTTGCGCCGCTCGATACCGGAAGTTCGCGACGTACACCACGTTCATGCCTGGCTGGTAGGAGAAAAAACGGTGATGACGCTGCACGTGCAGGTGGTACCGCCGCACGATCACGACGGTCTTCTGGACCGGATCCTCGACTTCCTGGAGCATAAGTATGAGATTGAACATATTACGGTGCAGATGGAGTATCAGCCCTGTAGCGGCCCGGAGTGCCGTCTGAACATGACGCACGCCGGGCATGGACATCATCACCACCATTAACGGGAAAACGCGTGAGAGCCGCGCTCACGCGCGCTGTTAATCCACATACGGCTGCCGTTGAGCGCGATAAATGTCAGCAGCAGGTATTCGAGCGACATCGCATAGACGCCCTGCAGGGCGAAAATCACCACGCTAATGACGTTTATAATCACCCACAGCAGCCAGTTTTCGACATATTTGCGCGTCATCAGAATCATCGCTACGACGGAGAGCACCATCATGCAGGAGTCCCAGAACGGGAAGGCGTCCGGCTGCAGCTCCGGCATGGCGACCTGCAGGCCCAGGGTTTGCATCAGCGCCACGGCAATCCGCGTCAAAAACGCGAACACCGGGTTAATAAATATCGTCATCAGGCCAATCGCCACCACGCAGGCCGCCAGCCAGCCTAACGCTTTCGGCAGCGGTAGCCAGCGGATTTGCAGTTCCGCCTGATTATCACTGGTTTGCCGCGACCAGGCGTACCAGCCGTAGACGTTGGCCGCGAAGAAAAAGATCTGCAGCAGAAGGCTGGCGTAGAGCTGGATCTGAAAGAAGATAATGGCAAACAGCGTGACGTTGATCAGCCCGAAGGCATAGTTAGCGATCTTCTCCAGGCTCGCCAGCCAGATGCACAGCAGGCCAGCGACGGTGCCGACCGCTTCAATCCACGACAGGTCATATCCCCCGGCGCCAATTGGTATATGCACTAATATGTTCTGCGTACTAAAAAAATCCATCTTATCCCCAGAGCGTTCTGTAACGCAGTAATGATCTATCCCCGAAGTGTAGCCGCAAAATCGAGCATTCTGTTTAGCGGAACCAGCGCCCCGGTCCGCAGCTGCTCATCAACATGAATTTCATGTTCAGCGCCCCCCTTCTCCAGCGCTTCAGCAATCGCCTGCAGGCCGTTCATCGCCATCCATGGACAGTGCGCGCAGCTCCGGCAGGTTGCCCCTTCGCCTGCCGTGGGCGCTTCCAGCAGCTCTTTTTCCGGTACCGCCTGCTGCATTTTGTAGAAAATACCGCGATCGGTGGCGACGATGAGCTGCGTGTGCGGCAGCGTTTTAGCGGCATTGATCAACTGGCTGGTTGACCCCACCGCGTCAGCCATATCAACAATCGCCTGCGGTGATTCCGGGTGAACCAGCACCGCGGCCTGGGGATAAAGCGCCTTCATTCTTGCCAGCGCTTGAGTTTTGAATTCATCATGAACTATACAGGCGCCCTGCCAGCACAGCACGTCGGCGCCGGTCTGTTTTTGCACATAGCTGCCTAAATGGCGGTCCGGCGCCCAGATGATTTTTTCACCCAAGCTATCAAGATGCTCAATGAGTTCCACGGCGATGCTCGACGTCACAACCCAATCGGCGCGCGCCTTGACCGCCGCTGAAGTATTGGCGTAGACCACGACCGTACGATCCGGATGAGCGTCGCAGAAAGTGCTAAACGCCTCGATCGGACAGCCCAGATCGAGCGAACACTCCGCATGCAGCGTGGGCATCAGGATGGTTTTTTCCGGACTGAGGATTTTTGCCGTTTCTCCCATAAAGCGCACGCCGGCAACCAGCAGCGTTGAGGCGGAATGTCGGGCGCCGAAGCGCGCCATCTCCAGGGAATCTGAGATACAGCCGCCGGTCTCTTCGGCCAGTTGCTGGATTTCGGGGTCGGTGTAGTAATGAGCCACCATCACCGCATCGCGCTCGCGCAGCAGGCGTTTAATTTTTTCACGATAAAAGTGCTTCTCATCGCGGTTTAACGGCATTGGCTTCGGAGGAAAAGGGTAAATCGCCGCTTCCGGGTCAAACATTACGCTCATCTTGCAGTCTCGTTTCGCTGGCTTAACTTTCAGACCGTGATAATGCCTGCAGAGAGGTATTAGTCGGCCATAGTGTTTTATATGCTAAACAAGATAGCCGATTGTGCGGAAAATGTCGTGAGGAATTTTGCCCCTCAGGGAGCAGGAGCATTTCCCGGAGGCGATGCTGCGCATCTGTCCGGGCTACCGGCCCGTGCACGGGTGCGCACAACGATAAGATGGAATAGCGCAGTATGGGATAGTTGTAATATTTAAGCGAAGGCTGGATAGCAAAAAAGCGCCGCCAGCGCCATTTTTACATTGGTGGGTCGTGCAGGATGACTCGCTTCGCTCGCCCTTCGGGCCGTCGCCGCAGGCGGCTCCGTTGTCTCTCTTCGTTCGACTCAAACCTGCGGCAGGTTCGAATCTTGGATATCGCAGATAGCAAAAAAGCGCCTTTAGGGCGCTTTTTTACATTGGTGGGTCGTGCAGGATTCGAACCTGCGACCAATTGATTAAAAGTCAACTGCTCTACCAACTGAGCTAACGACCCCTTGCGGGTTTACTGCTAACTGGAACGATTCAGGATGGTGGGTCGTGCAGGATTCGAACCTGCGACCAATTGATTAAAAGTCAACTGCTCTACCAACTGAGCTAACGACCCGCTCGGGTACTTCCTGAATATTCTTCACTCGTCACCAATTTATAATTGGTGGGTCGTGCAGGATGACTCGCTTTCGCTCGCCCTACGGGCCGTTGCTGGCGCAACGTTATCCTTCACGCTTAACATCTGAGTTCGATGTTAAATTGGTGGGTCGTGCAGGATTCGAACCTGCGACCAATTGATTAAAAGTCAACTGCTCTACCAACTGAGCTAACGACCCGAGTGGTGGGTGATGACGGGATCGAACCGCCGACCCCCTCCTTGTAAGGGAGGTGCTCTCCCAGCTGAGCTAATCACCCGATACAGCGCTGGATACATCTTTTAGTGGTGGGTCGTGCAGGATTCGAACCTGCGACCAATTGATTAAAAGTCAACTGCTCTACCAACTGAGCTAACGACCCACTATTTTTGCCGCTTTGGGCTTATTCGATATCCCTTGGCAACGGCGGCATATATTACTGATTTAAGAATTCAGCGCAACAACAATTTAGATAAAGATTGCTTAACTGCTTAGGATTCATGCGACAAGACCAGAAATGATGCGATTTCTGGTCATGCCATAATCATCCGAGTGCGTTAAGGCGTTTTTGCGCTTGTTTGGCCCCATCGGTGCCAGGAAATTTACTGACCACCTGCTGGTAAACCGCCTTCGCTTTTGCGGTATCGCCTTTGTCCTGCATGATAACGCCGACTTTAAACATCGCATCGGGCGCCTTCGGGGATTTAGGGTAGTTTTTCACCACGGAAGCGAAATAGTACGCCGCATCGTCTTTTTTACCCTTGTTGTAATTCAGCTGACCGAGCCAGTAGTTGGCGTTCGGCTGGTAGGTTGAATCAGGATACTTTTTGACGAAGTTCTGGAAAGCCGCCATGGCGTCGTCCTGGCGGGAAGGATCCTTCACCAGCGCAATAGCCGCGTTGTAATCGGTGTTGGCATCGCCGGTTGACGCCGGAGCGCCTGACGAAGCCGCCGGCGCGCTAGCCGCAGCCCCCTGATCGCCCGCTGAGGTCTGGGTTTGCGCACCCGTTGCGCCGCCGCCGCTGCTCAGACCATCGATCTGCAGCAGGATCTGCTTCTGGCGCTCAACAACCTGATTCAGCTGATACTGGCTTTCCTGAATTTGACCGCGCAGGGAATCAATATCGGACTGATTATCGGAGAGTTGCTGCTGGAGTTGGGTTAAAAGCTGGCTGTGCGCATTGGAAATACGCTCGAGTTGAGTGACGCGGTCTTCGACCGAGCCTGAGCCGACACTACTGATTGGCGCCTGAGCAAAAGCGGCCCAGGGGGCCGCTATGCCAACCAGTAACGACAGACTCAACAGATGATGTCTGAAGTTACTGCTCATGCAATTCTCTTAGTAAACCAGTACGGCGCGACGGTTTTTGGCGTAAGCCGCTTCGTCGTGGCCCAGTACTGCAGGTTTTTCTTTACCGTAAGAAACGATGGAGATCTGGTCAGCAGAAACACCTTTGCCCTGCAGATACATCTTAACGGCGTTAGCACGACGCTCACCCAGAGCGATGTTGTATTCCGGCGTACCACGCTCATCCGCATGACCTTCTACGGTCACTTTGTAAGACGGGTTGCTACGCAGGAAGTTTGCGTGCGCGTCCAGCATTGCAGCGAAGTCAGAACGGATATCGTATTTGTCCAGATCGAAGTAAACGATATTGTTCTGCTGCAGCTGTTGCATCTGCAGACGAGCCTGCTCTTCGGAAGACATGTTGCCGCCGTTAGCGTTACCGTCCATACCAGTGCCGGCACCCAGCATGCCTTCACCGCTCTGGTCGTTGCTGGCGTTCTTGTTAGAAGAACATGCCGCGATTGCCATAACCGGCAGAGCGATCAACAGCCCTTTCAGCACTTTGTTCAGTTGCATTTCTTTGATTCCTTTAATAATCAATTATTTATTATCACAGATACGGCGACCAGGCAGGTGATTTTACCTGTCCATCAGTTGCCGGAAGACGCGCTTTGAAACGCCCATCTGTAGAAACCAGATTCAGCACGGATCCCATCCCCTGAGAAGAGCTGTAGATTACCATAGTGCCGTTAGGTGCCAGACTTGGCGTTTCATCTAAAAACGTTGATGACAGAACCTGTACACCACCCGCTTCCAGATCTTGTTTGGCAATGTGCTGCTGACCGCCGGCCGAGCTTACCATTACCATAGTTTTACCATCAGCGCTCACGTCAGCGTCCTGGTTTTGTGAACCTTCCCAGGTAATACGCTGCGGCGTACCGCCGTTAATATTGACTTTATACACCTGCGGACGACCCGCCTGGTCGGAGGTAAAGGCCAGGTTCTGGCTATCCGGGAACCAGCTTGGTTCGGTGTTGTTGCTACGACCGTTGGTCACCTGACGAATCTGACCAGAGCCCAGATCCATCACGTACAGGTTCAGGCTACCGGTTTTCGACAGGGCGAAGGCCAGTTTGCTGCCGTCCGGCGAGAATGCCGGCGCGCCGTTGTGCTGCGGGAACGAAGCAATCTGACGAACGGAGCCGTTAGCCAGCGTCTGCACAACCAGCGCAGAACGACCGCTTTCGAAGGTTACATAGGCCAGCTTCGCGCCGTCCGGAGACCAGGCCGGAGACATCAGCGGCTGGGTGGAGCGGTGAACGAGGAACTGGTTGTAGCCATCGTAGTCGGATACGCGCAGTTCGTACGGGAACTGGCCGCCGTTGGTCTGCACCACATAGGCGATACGGGTACGGAAGGCGCCCTTGATGCCGGTCAGCTTCTCAAATACAGCGTCGCTGGCAGCATGCGCGGCATAGCGCAGATACTGTTTTGTGACTTTAAATGAGTTCTGCGCCAGCACGGTACCCGGCGCGCCGCCGGTATCAACCAACTGGTAGGCCACGTTGTAGGAGCCGTCAGGGTTTTGCGTAACCTGACCCACTACGACGGCGTCAACGCCCAGCGCAGACCATGCCGCTGGCTGCACTTCCTGAGCGCTGCCCGGCTGCTGAGGCAGACGCGAGCGATCGAGCGGATTAAACTTGCCGCTGTTGCGCAGGTCAGCCGCCACGATACCGCCCACATCTTCCGGCGCAGCACCCTGCCCCGCCCACTGGAACGGCACAACGCCGATTGGGCGTGCCGAGTCGACCCCTTGGGTAATCTCGATGCGTACTTCTGCGTGCAGCACTGCCGCCCACAGCATTAAAAAACCAAATGCTACTCGTAATGCCTGCTTCATCATATCTCCCTTATCCAGGCGGAAAGCCCACGATAATTTAGCAGAATGTTAACAAACTCAAATACACAAAACTACCAAAACCCTGGGACTACCGAAGTTTGTTTTCCCCGCATAAACGGGGAAAACGATTACTGAGGTTTGAAGTCCAGTGGCGCATTTTTGAATGTTTCATAAACAGCCTGCGACGGCGGTTTAGGGAACTTCGTCATCCGGCTCGTTGCCGCCAGCATTTGCTGACAGAACGCCGGATCGCCGCCTTCCGATTTCACACTTAACAGCGTTCCATCCTGAGCCAGATTCACACGTAAAGTACAGGTTTTACCCTTATAGGTATCCCAGTCATAGAGATGACCTTTAATCGCAGCCTGAACCTGTGAAATATAGCTGTTAATCTCAGCCTGGGATGCCCCACCCTGCCCCTGCTTACTTCCTTTAGCAGGAGATGAGCCCCCAGCGCTACCGCTGGTATTACCTTTCGGCGCATTCTTACCGGAGCTCAGGTCGCCGAGAAGATCGTCAACGCCGTTGGCCTCTTTGGCCGCAGCGGCTTTCTTCGCGGCGGCGGCCTTAGCGGCGGCGGCTTTCGCCGCTTTGTCCGCGGCGGCCTTCTCTGCTGCTGCGGCTTTAGCTGCCGCGGCTTTCTCGGCGGCGGCTTTTTCCGCAGCGGCGGCTTTGTCGGCTGCCGCTTTCTCGGCAGCGGCTTTCTGCGCGGCGGCTTTTTCTGCCGCTTTTTCGGCGGCCGCTTTTTCTGCAGCGGCCTGTTTCGCCGCTTCCTGCTGCGCTTTTTTCTCTGCCTGCTGCTGCGCTTTCTTCTCAGCTTCCTGCTGAGCTTTCTTCGCCGCATCGGCTTCGGCTTTCTTCTGCGCGTCCGCAGCCGCTTTCGCGGCTTCCGCTTCTGCCTGTTTCTTCGCATCCGCCGCCGCTTTCGCCGCGGCCGCTTCGGCGGCTTTCGCCTGAGCATCGGCCTTCGCTTTCGCGTCAGCGGCGGCTTTGGCGGCAGCTTCCTGCGCCTCTTTCGCCTGTGCGTCCGCTTTGGCTTTGGCCGCTGCGGCGGCTTTCGCCGCGGCTTCTTCCGCCTGTTTCTGCTGCTCTTTCGCCTCTTTAGCCGCTTCCTGCGCCTGCAGACGATCCTGTTCCAG
The DNA here is from genome assembly GCF_900200035.1 of Klebsiella grimontii. GTDB lineage: Bacteria > Pseudomonadota > Gammaproteobacteria > Enterobacterales > Enterobacteriaceae > Klebsiella > Klebsiella grimontii. The sequence continues at coordinate 736,097 of NZ_FZTC01000015.1, read as the reverse complement.
CTGTTTCAGCCGTTCCTGCTCGGCGGCCTGTTTTTCACGTAGCTCTTCCGCCTGCTGCTGAGCCTGCTTTTCACGCTGCTCGGCAGCGCGACGGGCGCTGGCCTGCTGCTGCTGTTGGCGGTCATAATTCTTCACAACCGCCCCCGGATCGACCATTACCGCATCGATAGAGGACCCCCCGCCGCCGCCGGCAGAAGCATCCAGATGCTCGTCAAACGAACTCCAGATCAGCAGCGCTATCAATACGATGTGCAGCGCGACTGATACTATGATCGCTCGTTTAAGCTTGTCGTTTTGTTCGGTTGCCTTTGACACTATCGGTTCCCAAAAACTGTTCGCCTGTTCCCGTTATACGACGTCCGCCGCGGGACGCTGTTGTCCCAAAGCCGACATGCTGACGGGCGTGCATATTGCGAGCGATTAGATCGGCTTGGTCATCAAGCCAACCGATTTAACCCCTGCGCTATGCAACAGGTTAAGCGCTTTAATAATCTCATCGTATGGCACCTCTTTAGCGCCGCCGATCAGGAACACCGTTTTCTCATTCGCCTCAAGTCGACGCCTGGCTTCCGCAATAACCTGTTCCGGCGGCAGCTGCGATAGCGTTTCCGGGCCAACTTTCACGCTGTACTGCCCGACGCCGGAAACTTCAACGATCACCGGCGGCTCATCATTGCTTTTCACCGCCTGCGATTCCGTTGCGTCCGGTAGGTCGACCTCTACGCTCTGCGTAATGATCGGCGCTGTCGCCATAAAGATCAGCAGCAGCACCAACAGGACATCCAGCAGCGGAACGATGTTGATCTCGGACTTCAGTTCGCGACGCCCGCGTCCACGTGCTCTGGCCATGGCTTACCCCTTATTGCTTTCGCTGCTGGTAAACGCCTGACGGTGCAGAATAGCGGTGAACTCTTCCATAAAGTTGTCGTAGTTCAGCTCAAGTTTGTTCACGCGCTGGTTCAGACGGTTATAGGCCATAACCGCTGGGATAGCGGCAAATAGGCCGATAGCCGTCGCGATGAGCGCTTCTGCGATACCCGGCGCCACCATTTGCAGCGTCGCTTGTTTTACCGCGCCCAGCGCGATAAAGGCGTGCATGATCCCCCAAACGGTGCCGAACAGACCGATATACGGACTGATAGAGCCGACCGTACCGAGGAACGGGATGTGGGTCTCCAGGGATTCCAGCTCGCGGTTCATCGAAATACGCATCGCGCGCGATGCCCCTTCGACAATCGCTTCCGGCGCGTGGCTGTTCGCACGATGCAGACGGGCAAACTCTTTGAAACCGCTGTAGAAAATTTGTTCCGAACCGGTCAGATTATCGCGACGGCCCTGGCTTTCCTGATACAGGCGAGAAAGCTCGATACCGGACCAGAATTTATCTTCAAACGCTTCGGCTTCACGTGACGCCGAGTTGAGGATACGCGTTCTCTGAATAATGATGGCCCAGGAGGCGATAGAAAAACAAACTAAAATCAACATGATAAGTTTAACCAGAAGGCTCGCCTTCAGGAACAAATCAAGGATATTCATCTCAGTCACTGCTTAAACTCCGCGACAATAGACTTGGGAAGCGCACGAGGCTTCATTAAGAGTGGATCAACGCACACGATAAGAACCTCAGCTTCATTCAAAACGACGTTCTCGGCGTTGACGATTCGCTGCGTGAAAACCAGAGTAGCACCGCGCATTGCGGTTATCTCCGTCTGGATTTCGAGCATGTCGTCGAGTCTGGCGGGCGCAAAATACTCGAGAGTCATTTTGCGAACCACAAAGGCAACTCGTTCAGCCAGCAAAACCTGTTGGCTGAAGTGATGATGGCGCAGCATCTCTGTGCGTGCTCTTTCATAGAAAGCGACGTAGCTGGCGTGGTAAACCACACCACCGGCGTCGGTGTCTTCGTAATAGACCCGAACCGGCCATCGAAACAGCGTTGTATTCACTTTACATCCCGGTAATGCAACAAAAGGTTAGTGCTTTCAAACTTCGCTACTATACGCGCGGGAATCGTGGTTTGGAATGGGGGAAAGTAAACGAGGAGTAAATTTTTATGGGCTTATGCAAGCCCATATGGTTAACAGAGATTTCTTATTCAAAAGAAGAAAAAGAACAGGCCTAAAACGAGCACAATATCAGCGATAAGCGGACAAAAAATTCCCTGCCAGTGAATGGCGCGCGGACGGAAGCCCACGCCGTGGATAACGCCGGTACAAACCGCCCACATCAGCAGGAAACCGTGCCAGATTTCCAGCTCGCTGGTTTTGGCCGCAAAGCGCGACGGATCCCAGAAGATGCAGCCCGCCAAAGCCAGCGCCATCAATAAGGAAAGCGCCCTTAACGGGCGCTTGTCCATTATCGCATACAGAGTAGCGATAATACTCATCAGTGTTCTTCTTTACCTGCTTTGGTCGCTTCCACGTGCTCGAGCGCCAGCGCGGTAATCACCCCAAAGGCACAAGCAAGAAGCGTTCCCAAAATCCATGCGAAATACCACATATATAGCTCCTTACCTTAGTACAGCGAATGGGTGTTCTTTTCGATGTCTTCGCGCGTAATGCGACCGAACATTTTCCAGTAACACCAGGTGGTGTAGGCCAGAATAATCGGTACGAAGACAATCGCTACGTAAGTCATCACGTTCAGCGTCAGCTGGCTGGAGGTCGCGTCCCACATGGTCAGGCTCGCGTTCATCGCCGTGCTTGACGGCATAATGAATGGGAACATGGCGATACCGGCAGTCAGAATGATGCACGCCAGCGTCAACGAGGAGAACAGAAACGCCCACGCGCCTTTGTCCGCTTTGGTCGAGATGACGGTCAGCAGCGGCAGCGCCACGCCCAGGGCAGGAATCGCCCACAGCGCCGGCATGTTATTAAAGTTCACCATCCACGCACCGGCCTCACGAGCCACTTCTTTGGTCAGCGGGTTAGACGGACCGGTATGATCCATCACCGATTTCACCACATAACCGTCGATGCCGTAGTAGACCCAAACGCCCGCCAGTGCGAAGCCGATCAGCGTCACCAGCGCCGCCACCGTAGAAACGGAGCGGGTGCGCAGGTGCAGTTCACCCACGGTACGCATCTGCAGGTAGGTCGCGCCCTGCGTCAGGATCATCGCCACACTGACAATACCGGTCAGCAGGCCAAACGGATTCAGCAGCTGGAAGAAGTTGCCGGTGTAGTACAGGCGCAGATATTCATCAACGTGGAACGGAACGCCCTGCAGCAGGTTACCGAACGCCACGCCAATCACCAGCGGCGGCACGAAGCTGCCGACGAAGATGCCCCAGTCCCACATGTTGCGCCAGCGGTTGTCCTCAATCTTCGAGCGGTAGTCGAAACCTACCGGGCGGAAGAATAACGACGCCAGCACCAGGATCATTGCCACATAGAAGCCGGAAAACGCGGCGGCATAGACCATCGGCCAGGCGGCAAACAGCGCGCCGCCGGCGGTGATCAGCCACACCTGGTTTCCATCCCAGTGCGGGGCGATGGCGTTGATCATAATTCGACGCTCGGTGTCGTTACGACCGAGGAAACGGGTGAGCATCCCCACCCCCATGTCGAAGCCATCGGCGACAGCAAAACCAATGAGCAGAATGCCAATCAGCAGCCACCAGATAAAACGCAATACTTCATAATCGATCATTTGACGACTCCTGTCTTAGCGTGCCGACTGAATAGCCGCAGAGGACTGTTCAAAGTGATAGCGACCGGTTTTCAGGCTGCTTGGTCCTTTACGGGCAAACTTGAACATGAGGAACAGTTCAGCCACCAGGAACAGCGTGTACAGGCCACAGATCAGCACCATTGAGAAGATCAGGTCGCCTGCGGTCAGCGACGAGTTCGCGACAGCCGTTGGCAGCACCTCACCGATAGCCCACGGCTGGCGACCATATTCGGCGACAAACCAGCCGGATTCAACGGCAATCCACGGCAGCGGCAGACCATAAAACGCAGCGCGCAGCAGCCATTTTTTCTCACCAATGCGGTTGCGAATCACGCTCCAGAAGGAAGCGCCGATAATCAACAGCATCAGCACGCCGCACGCCACCATGATACGGAAGGCGAAGTACAGCGGCGCAACGGCAGGAATAGAGTCCTTGGTCGCCAGCGCAATCTGCTCTTCCGTCGCGTCAGAAACGTTGTCGGTATAGCGTTTTAGCAGCAGACCGTAGCCAAGATCCTTCTTCACGTCGTTAAACCGATCGCGAACGGCCTGGTCGGTTGAACCGGCACGCAATTGCTCCAGCAGCGCGTACGCTTTCATCCCGTTACGAATACGCTCTTCGTGCTGAACCATCAGGTCTTTCAGGCCGGTAACCTGTTTATCCACGGAGCGAGTCGCAATAATGCCCAACGCGAAAGGGATTTGAATCGCGAAGCGGTTCTCCTGCGCCTTCTGGTCAGGAATACCAAACAGGGTAAAGGCCGCCGGAGCAGGCTGAGTTTCCCATTCCGCTTCGATAGCCGCCAATTTGGTTTTCTGCACGTCGCCCATTTCGTAGCCGGATTCATCACCGAGAACAATAACGGAGAGAATCGCCGCCATACCGAAGCTGGCTGCGATAGCGAAGGAGCGCTTGGCGAAAGCAAAGTCGCGGCCTTTGAGCATATACCAGGAGCTGATGGCAAGAATGAACATCGCGCCGGTCACGTAGCCTGACGCCACGGTGTGAACGAACTTAACCTGAGCGACCGGGTTCAGAACCAGCTCGGAGAAGCTGACCATCTCCATACGCATGGTTTCAAAGTTGAAGTCCGACGCAATCGGGTTCTGCATCCAGCCGTTAGCGACAAGGATCCATAGAGCCGACAGGTTGGAGCCCAGCGCCACCAGCCAGGTAACGGCCATGTGCTGAACTTTGCCCAGACGATCCCAACCGAAGAAGAACAGACCTACAAAGGTAGATTCGAGGAAGAAGGCCATCAAACCTTCAATGGCCAGCGGCGCACCGAAGATATCGCCCACGTAGTGAGAGTAGTAAGACCAGTTAGTCCCGAACTGGAACTCCATGGTCAGACCGGTTGCCACACCCAGCGCAAAGTTGATACCAAACAACTTGCCCCAGAACTTGGTCATATCTTTATAAATCTGTTTGCCGGAAAGGACGTAGACCGTTTCCATGATGGCCAGCAGGAACGCCATACCTAGCGTCAGTGGCACAAACAGGAAGTGGTACATCGCGGTCAAGGCAAACTGTAAGCGCGACAGTTCGACTATATCTAACATCATGACTCCTTGCTCATCGCATGAAGACTCCGAGAGTGAACCCCGTTAGAAAGGGTCACACGCATGCCCCAATACAAATTTATTTGCTTCTTCTCACTACGCCCGTTTTCTCTTTCAAGAATGCGGAGGTACTGAAAAGTTACAAACATGTTAACAAAACACCCAAATTGATCCCGTGATTATATTACGCTGCAAAACCCTTACAATAAATAGGTTTTTATTGTGATAAATTTGCAGTTTTCGACAGCGATCAATTTTTAGCGAAAATACCAGATTTCGGTCAATTTGATCCGCGACAATTTAACTCCATTTCGCGGTCTTTTCCAAGTTTTAAACATTGATTTAAATCAATTTTCATTTTAAATGTTAATTATGTATATCGTGTACCTCACAGGTAAACACCAAGTTAACAATATGTTTTTCAAGAGTATCATCAGTTACTGAAAATGATAGTCCATTTATTTCGTCGCTGAGGGGAATTTAATGAGCTGAACGCTGATCGCGTAAATGTGGTTATCAGTCGATAATGCCGCGTAGCTCACAGATTTTTTTTATCAAGTTAACGCCATAAATTTTTTTCTTATTAGATTTATCATTGCATTTACTTAAAATTAACACAATTGCGTAACTATCTCATTATCAAGTAAACGCAGCGCCTTTTTTTTCTTTTGGTGATGCAAAGCGTCCTTCTCTTTCGCGGTATCATCTACATCGCGCTTTTATCCTCGCCACGTGACGCTTGCCGGCCCTCCCCCTTTCATCAACAAAAATGAAATATAAATTGCACAAATCACCATTTTATATCTTTAATCTAACAAATTGCCCGCGCCACATATAAAAATCAGCACATAAATTCCGTTACTACGCTCACAGAAAAATTTAAAGAAGTGTATTCATCGCTTATTAGCGAAGGCAAAATCAAGACGAAATATAAAATAAGACCTTGCTCACAAACATCGCATTATATTTATTACCAGGATTCAAGCAGAAATAAATCCAGACAATAAATAAAAATATAACATCATGATATAAAAGAAGTTTTTCACGCAAAATCAAAAACGAGAGTTTTTTGAAAGATATTCTGAAAATAGATCAATTGCTTCCCCTCTGCGAACCACAGACACTCCAGCCCTATTAACAGGCGGCCATCATCAACGCTGCAAATATTAGAAAGTCGTTTTTATTTTTTACCATTAGCCTTACAGAGGATTACCCATGAAGAAATCAACACTTGTTATTGGCGTCATTGGTGCTGACTGCCATGCAGTAGGCAACAAAGTCCTGGACCGCGTTTTTACTGCCCATGATTTTCGCGTAATCAATCTGGGCGTGATGGTCAGTCAGGATGAATATATTGATGCCGCCATCGAAACCGGCGCGGATGCCATCGTCGTGTCGTCTATTTACGGCCACGGCGACATCGACTGCCTGGGGCTGCGCGAACGCTGCATCGAGCGCGGTATTGGCGACATCCTCCTTTACGTTGGCGGCAACCTGGTGGTTGGTAAACATGATTTTGCCGACGTCGAGGCCAAATTCAAAGAGATGGGTTTCAATCGCGTCTTTGCCCCAAGCCACGATCTGGAAGACGTCTGCCAGCTGATGGCGAACGATATCAACCAGCGCCACGGCGTTGAACAGCAGTGTCTGGAAGAGGCTATCTGATGCAAACCGTCTCTGTCGATATCGGCTCGACGTGGACCAAAGCGGCCCTCTTCGCACAGGAGGGGGATGAGCTGACGCTGGTAAACCACGTTCTGACCCCGACCACTACCCATCACCTGGCGGAAGGCTTTTTTGCCAGCCTGAACCAGGTGCTCAACGTTGCCGATGCGCGCCCGCTGCTGAACCGCGGTGACGTGACGCTGAAATACTCTTCATCGGCAAAAGGCGGCCTTGCCGTCGCGGCGATGGGGCTGGTGCCGTCTATTACCCTGGAATCAGCGAAAGTCACTGCCCACTCGGCGGGGGCCAAAATCGCCCAATACTACGCCTACAAGCTCAACCGTCACGATATCCAGGAACTGGAAGCCACGCCGCCGGATATCCTGCTGTTTACCGGCGGCACCGACGGCGGCGAGGAGAGCTACGGCCTGGCCAACGCCCACGCGCTGGCGGAGTCAAAGCTTGACTGCGCCATTATCTATGCCGGAAACCGCGATATTCAGGACGAGGTTCAGGCCATCCTCGGCCACAAAGAGTTGACCACGGTAGACAATATTCTGCCCGACCTCGATCACCCGAACCCGTACGCTGCCCGCAAGGCGATTTGCGATGTCTTCTTATCCCGTATCGTCAAAGGCAAAGGGCTGGACGTTATCGTCGCTGAAACCGGCGAAGAACCGATGCCGACGCCGTGGACCGTCTACGAGCTGGTGAAAACCATCAGCCATTACGACAGCGCATGGAAAGAGTTCATGCTGATTGACATGGGCGGGGCCACCACCGACGTCTACTCCGCCTGCGCCAACACGCTCTCCCCGGATACCGTTCTGCACGGGGTGCCGGAACCGTTTGTGAAACGGACGGTGGAAGGCGATCTCGGCATGCGCGTTTCGGCGGTCGTGGTCGGTGAAAGTACCCGGGAGCTGGTGAATGCGGTGTTTGCCCACCAGCCGCAGCGTCAGGAGGCCTTTTACCGCTACCTGCGCCATCTGGTCGCGCAGCCGGATTATCTGCCGGTTAACGAGGAAGAAAAATATTTCGACACCGTGCTGGCCGGGCTGTGCGTTGGCTACGCCAGCGAACGCCACGCGGGCACCAAAAAACAGGTGTGCACCTGCGTGGGCAACGTCGATTTACAGATGGGCCGCGATCTGACCACGGTGCGCAAAGTCGTGGGTTCCGGCGGATGGCTCTCCCGCGCCAGCCGCTTCGACATCCAGAGCTGGCTGAAATACCGCGAACTGGATGACGACGGCCGACGCATTCTCTTACCGACCCGGTTTGACTATTACCGCGATGCAAAAGGCCTGCTTCCGCTGCTGGCAAACGTTGCCAGGCTCTACCCCGAGCTCGCCGCTCGCACCAGCATTCACTGTTTAACCCTATAAATGAAGGCAGCTACGAATGGAACTTCGAAATAAAAAATTAACCCATGACGAATTCATGACCGAGCGGCATCAGGTATTGCAGACCTGGCATACCGGCAAGGACGTTGAGCACTTCGAAGATGGCGTGAAGTACCAGCAAACCATTCCTGAGAAAAAACGCTTTTCTCACGCTCTGCTGAAGGCCGACCAGGAAGGTAAAACCCTGAGCCAGCCGCGCGCGGGCGTGGCGCTGATGGATGAACACATCGCGCTGCTCAAAACCCTGCAGGAAGAGTGCGATCTGCTGCCGAGCACCATCGATGCCTATACCCGCCTCAACCGCTACGAAGAAGCGGCGGTCGGGATCCAGAAATCCATCGAGGCGGGGACCTCCAAACTGAACGGCCTGCCGGTGGTTAACCACGGCGTCGCCGAATGCCGGCGGATGACCGAAGCGCTGGAAAAACCGGTCCAGGTACGCCACGGTACGCCGGACGCGCGCCTGCTGGCGGAAATCTCCATGGCCAGCGGCTTTACCAGCTACGAAGGCGGCGGTATCTCCTACAACATTCCCTACGCCAAGCGCGTCACTCTGGAGAAGTCGATTCGCGACTGGCAGTACTGCGACCGCCTGATGGGCCTGTATGAAGAGCACGGTATCCGTATTAACCGCGAACCGTTCGGCCCGCTGACCGGAACCCTGATCCCGCCGTTTATGTCCCACGCGGTGGCGATTATCGAAGGCCTGCTGGCGCTGGAACAGGGCGTCAAGTCGATCACCGTCGGCTACGGCCAGGTCGGCAGCCTGACCCAGGACATCGCAGCCATTCGATCTCTTCGCGAGCTCTCCCACGAGTACTTCGGCAATTACGGTTTCGACGATTATGAGCTGAGTACCGTCTTCCACCAGTGGATGGGCGGCTTTCCGGAAGATGAATCGAAAGCGTTCGCCATTATCTCCTGGGGCGCGGCGGTAGCCGGGATGTCCGGCGCCACTAAAGTAATCACCAAGAGCCCGCACGAAGCGTTCGGTATTCCCACCGCGGCAGCCAACGCGCAGGGGCTGAAGGCCTCCCGCCAGATGCTCAATATGGTCAGCGATCAGAAGTTCCCGCCGTGCGCCGCCGTTGATCAAGAAGTGGAACTGATTAAAAGCGAAGTCCGCGCAGTACTGAAGAAAGTGTTCGAGCTGGGCAACGGCGATATCGCCCGCGGTACGGTGCTGGCCTTCGAGGCGGGCGTTCTGGACGTGCCTTTCGCTCCGGCTTCCTGCAACGCCGGCAAAATTCTGCCGGTTCGCGACAATTCCGGCGCTATCCGCGTGCTTGAAGCCGGCGCGGTACCGCTGCCGAAAGACATCCTCGCCCTGCACCACGATTACGTCGCCGAACGCGCGCAATTTGAAGGACGCAAACCCTCATTCCAGATGGTTGTTGATGACATTAACGCGGTATCCCACAGTAAATTAATAGGAAGACCATAATGAAAATTAAACAGGCCCTTTTCACCGCTGGCTACTCTTCATTCTATTTTGACGATCAGCAGGCGATTAAAAACGGCGCGGGTCATGATGGATTCATTTATACCGGTGCTCCGGTAACGCCAGGCTTCACCTCGGTACGCCAGGCGGGTGAATGCGTGTCCGTCCAGCTGATTCTGGAAAACGGCGCGGTGGCGGTCGGCGACTGTGCCGCCGTACAGTACTCGGGCGCGGGCGGCCGCGACCCGCTGTTCCTCGCGGAAAATTTTATCCCGTTCCTCAACGATCATATTAAACCGCTGCTGGAAGGCCGCGATGTCGATACCTTCCTGCCGAACGCCCGCTTCTTCGACAAGCTGCGCATCGACGGCCATCTGCTGCATACTGCCGTCCGCTATGGTCTTTCCCAGGCGCTGCTCGATGCGACCGCGCTGGCCAGCGGTCGCCTGAAGGCGGAGGTGGTTTGCGACGAATGGCAGCTGCCCTGCATCCCGGAAGCGATTCCGTTATTTGGTCAGAGCGGCGACGATCGCTACATCGCCGTGGACAAAATGATCCTCAAGGGCGTTGACGTCCTGCCGCATGCGCTGATCAACAACGTCGAAGAGAAGCTGGGCCTGAAAGGCGAAAAGCTGCGTGAGTACGTGCGCTGGCTGTCCGATCGCATCCTGAGCCTGCGCGCCAGCCCCCGCTATCGCCCGACGCTGCATATCGACGTATACGGCACCATCGGCCTGATTTTCGATATGGACCCGGTTCGCTGCGCCGACTATATCGCCAGCCTGGAGAAAGAGGCGCAGGGTCTACCGCTGTATATAGAAGGCCCGGTGGATGCGGGTAACAAACCGGACCAGATCCGCATGCTGACCGCCATTACCAAAGAGCTGACCCGCCTCGGTTCCGGCGTAAAAATTGTCGCCGACGAGTGGTGCAACACCTACCAGGACATCGTTGACTTTACCGATGCCGGCAGCTGCCACATGGTGCAGATCAAAACCCCGGATCTCGGCGGCATTCATAACATCGTGGACGCGGTGCTGTACTGCAACAAACACGCGATGGAAGCCTATCAGGGCGGTACCTGTAACGAAACCGAGATCAGCGCCCGCACCTGCGTTCACGTCGCGCTGGCCGCGCGTCCGATGCGCATGCTGATCAAGCCAGGTATGGGCTTCGACGAAGGTCTCAACATCGTGTTTAACGAAATGAACCGCACCATCGCGCTGTTGCAGGCTAAGGATTAAGAGATGGCTCGTACCTTTAAGATCTTATCGCCCACGGCTATCCTCGGCTATGGCTTCCCGGAAGAGAGCTTTCGTAAAGCCATGGAAGAGTCGCCGGATCTGATTGCCGTTGACGCCGGTTCATCCGATCCTGGCCCCCACTACCTGGGGGCGGGCAAACCCTTTACCGACCGGGCCGGGGTGAAACGCGATCTGCGCTATATGATCGTGGCCGGCGTGAAAAACAATATCCCGGTGGTGATCGGCACCGCCGGAGGATCCGGCGCCGCGCCGCATCTGGAGTGGTGTCGGCAGATAATCCATGAGATTGCGCAGGAAGAACATCTGTCATTCTCCCTGGCGTTGATTCCGTCTGATGTCGATAAAGCGATCGTTCATCAGGCGCTGGATAACGGCAAAATCACTGCCCTGGATTTTGTGCCGGAGCTGACTCATGAGGCCATTGAAGAGAGCACCTATATCGTCGCCCAGATGGGGATCGAACCCTTCCAGCGGGCGCTGAAGGCCGGCGCCCAGGTAGTGCTGGGCGGGCGGGCGTACGATCCGGCCTGCTTCGCGGCGCTGCCGATCATGCAGGGCTTTGATGAAGGTCTGGCCCTGCACTGCGGCAAAATTCTCGAGTGCGCGGCCATAGCCGCCACGCCGGGCTCCGGATCCGATTGCGCTATGGGGATTATCGACGACAACGGCTTTACGCTGAAAGCGTTCAATCCAAAGCGTAAGTTTACCGAAACGTCTGCGGCGGCGCATACGCTGTACGAGAAGTCCGATCCGTATTTCCTGCCCGGTCCGGGCGGCGTGCTGAACCTGAAAGGATGCACCTTCACAGCCGTCAACGAGGGCGAAGTGTACGTCAGCGGTTCTCGTCATGAAACGACGCCGTACGCGCTGAAGCTGGAAGGCGCACGCCAGGTCGGCTTCCGCTGCCTGACCATTGCCGGAACGCGCGATCCGATCATGATTGCCGGGATCGACACGATTCTCGAAGAGGTACAGGCCAGCGTTAAGCGCAACCTCTCGCTCGCTGACGACAGCATCCGCATGACCTTCCATCTGTATGGAAAAAACGGCGTGATGGGCAATCACGAGCCGATGAAAACCGCCGGGCATGAACTGGGCATTTTGCTCGATGTCGTTGCGCCGACCCAGGATATCGCCAATAGCGTCTGCTCGTTGGTGCGCTCTACCCTGCTGCACTACGGCTATGAAAACCGCATTGCGACCGCGGGTAACCTCGCCTTCCCGTTCTCGCCTTCCGATATTCAGAGCGGCCCGGTATACGAGTTCTCAATTTATCACCTGATTGAAGCCAGCGACGCGCTGCGCTTTGACTTCCATATCGAACAGGTGACGCCAGAAGGAGTTCAGGCATGAAACAATCCCTATGCTCACTGGCGCAGGTGATCCGTTCCAAAAACGCCGGACCGTACGAACTGGTTTTAGATATTTTATTTAAAACCCGGGAGGATTATCAGCGGGTAAAACGTTCTGAACTATTAACTCCGCAGCTCATTGCCGGTTTATATAACGTGAAGCCTGATTTTATTCATCGTATTGTCTGGTTCGATCCGGCCAACGCGGTAAAAATCGTCATGCCACGGACTATTATTTCCGGCAACGTCGGAGACAATGATGTTTATGGCGCTCAGCAGCATGCGCCGTTATTAAGTATTGAGTTCGACCTGTAATTTCTAAAATACAACAACATCCATTGGGGTACAGGATTTCGCTGTATCACTGTATTCCAGACAATTTATGCGGTTGGTCACCACAGGCGTACGTCTGCGCTGCTACCTGGCGCGGGCGTACGCCGCCCTACACCACTTCACCGACTAACCCTGTTCCGATGGAGTAAATATGAAAAAAATAAGTTTAACCAAAATGATCATATTAGGCCTGATACTCGGCATGATTGCCGGGGTGATCATTAATAATATGGCATCAGCAGATACAGCAAAATCCTATGCGCAGGATATCTCCATCTTTACCACTATATTTTTACGCATGGTAAAAATGATTATCGCCCCGCTGGTAATATCAACGCTGGTGGTCGGTATCGCCAAAATGGGCGATGCGAAAACGCTCGGGCGCATATTCTCTAAAACCTTTTTCCTGTTTATTTGCGCCTCGCTGCTGTCGATTGCGCTGGGTCTGGTGATCGTCAATCTGTTCCAGCCAGGCGCGGGCATCAACTTCGTCCCCCACGATGCCGGAGCCGTGGCCGCCGTTCAGTCCGAACCCTTCACCCTGAAAGTGTTTATCTCGCACGCGGTGCCAACCAGCATCGTTGATGCGATGGCGCGCAACGAAATTCTGCAAATCGTGGTGTTCTCCATTTTCCTCGGCTGCAGCCTGGCGGCGATCGGCGAAAAAGCCGAGCCCATCGTGAAGGTGCTTGATTCACTGGTGCACGTGATGCTGAAGCTAACGGGATACGTCATGCTGTTCGCGCCGTTGACCGTTTTCGCCGCCATCTCCGGGCTGATTGCCGAACGCGGTCTGGGTGTGATGGTCAGCGCCGGGATCTTTATGGGCGAGTTCTACCTGACGCTGGGCATGCTGTGGGCGATCCTGATTGGCCTGTCGACGGTGATTGTCGGCCCGTGCATCAGCCGTCTGACCAAAGCGATCTTCGAGCCCGCGCTGCTGGCTTTCACCACATCCAGCTCAGAAGCCGCCTTCCCAGGCACCCTCGATAAGCTGGAAAAATTTGGCGTCTCTTCCAAAATCGCCAGCTTCGTCCTCCCCATCGGTTACTCCTTTAACCTGGTGGGCTCCATGGCCTACTGCTCGTTCGCCACGGTGTTTATCGCCCAGGCCTGCAACGTCCATCTTAGCATGGGCGAGCAGATCACCATGCTGCTGATCCTGATGCTGACCTCGAAAGGAATGGCGGGCGTGCCGCGCGCGTCAATGGTGGTTATCGCCGCGACGCTGAACCAGTTCAACATTCCGGAAGCGGGCCTGATTTTGCTGATGGGCGTCGATCCGTTCCTCGATATGGGACGCTCCGCCACCAACGTGATGAGTAACGCCATGGGCGCCGCCATCGTTGGCCGCTGGGAAGGCGAGCATTACGGTGAAGGCTGCCGCGGCACCGCCCCGGTCAAAAAACCGGAGCAGGATCGCCCTGCCAGCGAAACGTCCGAAGTGGCGATGTCCTGACAGCAACATGGCTATGAGCCCCAGGCCGGATACGTCCGGCCCGGTTCCCTCCAATCATCCCAACAGGACACACCATGAACGTAAAATTTCTCGGCGCCTGCATCTTAACCGCCAGCTTACTGTTTGGCGCCGCCGCGCAGGCGCAAAGCGAGCCGGACTACGCCGGCATTATCGAGCAGGCGCATCAGAAATATAAGAGCAACCACGATGGTAAAGTCGCCGACTATATCCCTGCTCTGGCGAGCTATAGCCCGAATAATTTCGCCATTACGCTCGCCACGGTCGAAGGCAAAATTTACCAGACCGGCGACGTGAAAAAAGCCTTTCCGATGGAATCCCTGAGCAAAGTCTTCACCCTGGCGCTGGCGATGGAACAGCGCGGGCCGCAGGAGGTGCTGGATAAACTTGGCGCCAATGCCACCGGCCTGCCCTTTAACTCCGGCTTAGCCGTGGAGCTCACGCAAGGCGCGCCGGAGAACCCGTTGGTTAACGCCGGCGCCATGAGTACCGTGAGCCTGATTGCGGCGAAAGACAAAACCGAACGCTGGAACAACATTCTCAACAACCTTAACGCCTGGGCCGATAGCTCGCTGCGCGTTAATGAGCCGGTATTTCAATCCGAAATGGAGACCAACCAGCATAACCAGGCGCTGGCGATGCTGATGAAGTCATACCACAGCTTTTATGGCGACCCTCAGGAAGCCGTCGAAATCTATACCCGCCAGTGTTCGGTGGATGTCACCGTCGAGCAGCTCGCCAAAATGGGGGCCGTACTCGCCAATAAGGGCAAATCGCCGTTCAACGGCAAGCAGTTGCTTAATGAACGCTACGTCCCGCAGGTGCTGGCGGAAATGGCGATTGCCGGACTGTACGACGGCAGCGGCAAATGGCTCTACACCGTCGGTATCCCGGCGAAATCGGGGGTCGCCGGCGGAATGGTCGCCGTCGTTCCCGGGCAATACGCTATCGCCGTCTACTCTCCTCCGCTGGATGCAGCTGGTAACAGCGTCCGCGCCCAGCAGACCATCGAGTATGTCGCGCATGCGACGCAGGCCAATCTCTTTATAGCGAAATAGTGAGAAGTAAAATGTCGAAACCCTTTGTCTGGCAGGAACTTTTTGTTCAGAGTAACGATAATACCGAATATGAATTACTAACAAATCAACATGTTAAAGTGACAGAGTTAGATGGGGAAGAGGTTATCAAGGTTGCGCCGGAAGCGTTAACATTGCTGGCTCAGCAGGCATTTTATGAGGCTTCATTTTTCCTGCGCGCCGGGCATTTAAAGCAGATCGCCAGCATCCTGCACGACCCGCAGGCCAGCAGCAACGATAAATACGTTGCGCTACAGCTGCTGCGCAACGCCGAAGTCTCAGCAAAAGGCGTGCTGCCAAACTGCCAGGATACCGGGACCGCCACCATCGTCGCGAGCAAAGGCCAGAACGTCTGGACCGGCGGCAACGACGCTGAGGCCCTGAGCCAGGGCATCTACACCACCTTTCAGGAAAACAATTTACGCTATTCGCAAAATGCCCCCCTTGATATGTACACTGAGGTCAACACGCAGACTAACCTGCCCGCGCAGATCGACATCAGCGCCGCGCCGGGGAGCGAATACCGCTTCCTTTTCGTCAATAAAGGCGGCGGTTCGGCGAACAAAGCCGCGCTATTTCAGGAAACAAAATCTATCCTGCAGCCGGAAAAACTCACCGCCTTTCTGACTGAAAAGATGAAAGCGCTGGGCACCGCCGCCTGTCCGCCGTACCACATCGCCTTCGTTGTGGGCGGTCTCTCGGCCGATCAGGCGTTGAAGGTTGCCAAACTGGCTTCGACAAAATATTACGACAACCTGCCGACCAGCGGAAACGAACTGGGGCAGGCGTTTCGCGATACGTCGCTGGAAGCGGCGCTGCTCAAAGCCAGCCGCGAGTTCGGCATTGGCGCGCAGTTTGGCGGCAAATACTTCGCCCATGATATTCGCGTGATTCGCCTGCCGCGGCACGGTGGCTCCTGCCCGATCGCAATGGCCCTTTCCTGCTCCGCCGACCGGAACATCAAAGCCAAAATCAACAAACACGGCATCTGGCTGGAGAAGCTGGAGCATAATCCGGGCAAGTTTATCCCTGATTCTCAGCGTATCGAAAACGGGGCTCAAAGCGTTCAGCTCGATCTGAACCGGCCGCTGCGCGAAATTCTCCGCGAGATGTCAACGCTGCCCGTGGGCACCCGACTGTCGCTGAGCGGTCCGATCGTCGTCGCCCGCGACATCGCCCATGCCAAACTCAAAGAGCGCCTCGATAACGGCGAACCGATGCCGGAGTACATGCGCAATCATATCGTTTACTACGCAGGCCCGGCGAAAACGCCGAATAATCTGGCCTGCGGCTCACTCGGCCCTACCACTGGCGGACGCATGGATGGGTACGTCGATGCTTTCCAGGCGGCAGGCGGTAGTCTCATCATGCTTTCCAAAGGCAACCGCAGCCAGCAGGTAACCGACGCCTGCCATAAACACGGCGGCTTTAATCTCGGCAGTATTGGCGGCGCGGCGGCCCTGCTGGCGCAGCAGTATGTGAAAAGTTTACGCTGCCTTGAGTATCCGGAGCTGGGGATGGAAGCGGTGTGGATGATGGAAGTCGATAACCTGCCGGCGTTTGTGCTGGTCGACGATAAAGGCAATAACTTCTTCAGCCAGTTCGAGCATCAGCATCGCTGCGCAACCTGCCCGGCGGGGCATTAAGGAGGGTTTATGCACGCGCGTGGAAATCCCGACCGCCACCGTCAGCGCCAGCAAAAGCTGAAAACGCAGGTTGATACCCGCGTGGCGGCGGCTACAGAGCAAAGAGGTATTCTGATCGTCTTTACCGGCAACGGTAAAGGCAAATCCACTGCCGCCTTTGGCACCGCAACGCGCGCCGTCGGGCATGGTAAAACCGTCGGCGTCGCGCAGTACATCAAAGGCCAGTGGGATAACGGTGAATACAATACTCTGCAACCGCTCGGCGTTGAGTTTCACATCATGGGTACCGGTTTTACCTGGGAAACGCAAAACCGGGAGGCGGATATTGAGGCGGCGTCGGCCGTATGGCATGAGAGCAAGCGGATGCTGGCCGACCCGGGCTACGATCTGGTGGTGCTGGATGAACTCACCTATATGCTGGCGTATCGCTATCTGGATACTCAGGAAGTGATTGCCGCTATTGTCAATCGTCCGCCCGGGCAGAACGTGATTGTCACCGGCCGCGGCTGCCACGCCCGATTGCTTGAGCTTGCCGATACGGTCAGTGAGCTGCGCCCGGTGAAGCATGCCTTTGACAAGGGCATTCAGGCGCAGGTAGGAATTGACTGGTAGCTTTATCCGGCTCGCGCTGCGCTTAGCCGGGCTACGGGTTCACAGCGTTCTGCGGGACAGTAGCCCGGACAGGCGCGCCAGCGCCGCCTCCGGGGAAAGTGCCCGGCCTGATACCTCGGCGCGGTTTCTTCCCGGTGGCGCTGCGCTGACCGGGCTACGGGTTCACTGCGTTCTGCGAAACGCCATCAGGCAGCCGACACCACCGATTTTTGCAGCAGCCACTCGCGGAATACCTGTAGATGCCGGGATTCCGCTTTATCCTCCTGCCACGTCATAATAAAGCGGTTTCCGGTACGAATCGGCACATCGCAGGGGATCACCATCTCGCCGCTATCCAGGTCATGTTGAATAGCAAAACGCGGCAGCAACGCAACGCCCAGGTTCGAACGCACCGCCGCAATCAGCATCGAGAGCAGGTCAAAACGCGGACCAATGTTGATCTGCGGGCTGGTGATATTCGACAGCGCAAACCACTCCTGCCAGCCGTGAATTCGCGTGCTTTGATGCAGCAGCGGAAACTCGCTCAGCAGCTCCTCCACCGCCAGCTTCTGCCCGGGTTCGGGCAGCAGCCCGCAGCCGCACACCGGCAGAATTTCCTCTTCGAACAGATACTCAACCTCCGCCCACGGCGAGCAAAAATCCTCGCGCATAATGGCGGCATCGTACTCGCGGCTAAGAAAATCGCCAATATTCGCCAGCGAATGAATATTAACGATAATGCCCGCATGTAATTTATTAAACTCGCGCAGATTGGGGATCAGCCAGTGGGTGCTAAAGGTAGGGTTGACGGCCAGCTCAAGAACCTGCACCGTCGGTTGCCATGTCATAATCGAATTGGTATCACGCTCCAGTTTGTTAAGCGTTTCCTTAACGATAGTCAAATAATGCTTGCCAGCCTCATTTAAAAAAATCCTTTTTTTAGCATGGTTAAATAATGACGTATGGAGGAAATCCTCCAGCGCCGTGACTTGTCGGAACACGGCGCTTTGTGTTAAAGCCAACTCTTCCGCAGCTCGCGTATAACTTTCGTGGCGAGCCACAACCTCAAAGGTCACCAGTAATTCAGTTTTGGGTATTTTTCCTCTCATAACGTCTTCCATTTACGCCGTGCAAAAATTGTTTAATAGATAAAAAAAGCGCGCAAGGACATCCGGTTAGCCCCGTGTGTTATATTTTATTTTACCCTCAGATGTCATTGATCTATTCCATGATTAACGCATACTATAATCGATCAAATAATAACCAATGATACCCAGGCGCTACAATAAACACAATTTAAACAATGTGATTGCCATGCAAATAACGGCAAGAAGTTGTCAATATTTTTTCATATTAACTTGTTTATTTGCGAAGTCAGTCGATGGGCGGTGAAATTTAATTATACGCTGATGAACATAAATGGAAAATTTTCCGCGATCGGTCACACATAATGGACGCTCCAGGAAAAATCTGTATTAAGGTTAAACGGCGGCTAATCGGCCTGCGGAGAAGCCGCCGAGAGACGCCGATCGCGGAACAGTTGCGGGCTGGTGCGGTGAGCCGCGCGAAACACCCGGCAAAAATAGCTGGTTTGCGCGAACTGAAGCTTACGCGCTACGCTATCTATCGAATACCTCGGATCGGCGAGCAGTTCCCCGGCCCGCTGCATTTTTCGCTGATTAACCCAAACTTTAAAATTCACTCCCTGGCGTTTTTTAAAAAACCGGCTAAAATAATTCGCACTCAGACAGACGTGGGCGGCAACAGACTCCAGAGACAACTCGCCATATAAATTCTCATCAATATAGCGTAGCGCCGATATTAATTTTATTTCATGCGGAGATTTTTGCGAATAATAAAACCCCCTTTTCTCCAGCGATGTTTTCGAGCCCTCTTCTTTTTCCTCTGCAGCCGCAGAAATATTATTAATGATAAAATTAAGTAATCTTATTGCCGCCGCCCGATGATGATTATCGGTCGATTTATGATGGTCGCATATAATATAGCCGAATAACTTATCGCCCTGAATCAGCGGTAAGACCAGGAAATTGCCGCTACCATAGCAATCAGGCAATCGATTGTCTTTCACATCAATCACCGTTGCCACCAGCCCTGTTGCCCGAGAAAAAACCTCTGCCAGCGCCCTGAAATAATCCAATACTGCATCTTTGCTCTTTTGCGCCACGTTATTCTCCACAACTTTTGCAAACGCTTAATATGCAAAATAGTGCGGATAAAAAGGATGATGCCGGACGCAAAAAATAATCTCATTTGCGCAGGTGAAAATGATTAAATTGCATGAACGTGCGGCCGGAAGCCGAGTGATACCGGATAGCTCATCGCCAGGCAAAAAAAAAGGCCATCATCAGATGGCCAACCATGTCGAAATTGGACCAGCCCTTAACCATGCAGAAAGTCAGGGCTGTTTTTTTACTTATTACTTAATCACGGTTTTCAGCGCTTCGCCGATATCGGCCAGGCTGCGAACGGTTTTCACGCCTGCTGCTTCCAGCGCCGCGAATTTCTCGTCCGCAGTGCCTTTGCCGCCCGCGATGATGGCGCCCGCGTGACCCATACGTTTGCCTTTCGGCGCGGTCACGCCGGCAATGTAGCCGACAACCGGTTTGGTCACGTGATCTTTGATGTAAGCAGCCGCTTCTTCTTCCGCGCTACCGCCGATCTCGCCGATCATGACGATCGCTTCGGTCTGCGGGTCTTCCTGGAACAGCTTCAGGATATCGATGAAGTTAGATCCCGGGATCGGGTCGCCGCCGATGCCCACGCAGGTGGACTGGCCGAAGCCGTAGTCGGTGGTCTGCTTAACCGCTTCATAGGTCAGGGTACCGGAGCGGGAAACGATGCCCACTTTGCCCGGCTGGTGAATGTGGCCCGGCATGATGCCGATTTTGCATTCGCCTGGGGTGATCACGCCCGGGCAGTTCGGCCCGATCATACGCACGCCCGCTTCGTCCAGCTTCACCTTCACGGTCAGCATATCCAGCGTCGGGATACCTTCGGTGATGGTGATAATCAGTTTAATGCCCGCATCGATAGCTTCCAGGATGGAGTCTTTGCAGAACGGCGCCGGAACGTAGATAACGGATGCGGTTGCACCGGTCGCTTCTACCGCTTCGCGCACGGTGTTGAACACCGGCAGGCCCAGATGGGTGGTGCCGCCTTTGCCCGGCGTTACGCCGCCAACCATTTGCGTACCGTAAGCAATGGCTTGTTCAGAGTGGAATGTACCCTGGCTACCGGTGAAGCCCTGGCAGATAACCTTGGTATCTTTATTAATTAAAACGGACATTATTTCCCCTCCACTGCGGCAACAACCTGCTGAGCTGCATCCGTCAGACTTTTCGCTGCAATAATATTCAGGCCGCTGTCAGCCAGTTTCTTCGCGCCCAGTTCGGCGTTGTTACCTTCCAGACGAACCACTACCGGGACGTTAACGCCCACTTCGGCTACCGCGCCGATGATGCCGTCGGCAATCAGGTCGCAGCGTACGATACCGCCGAAGATGTTAACCAGAACCGCTTTAACGTTGTCATCAGAGAGGATAATTTTGAACGCTTCGGTGACGCGCTCTTTGGTTGCGCCGCCGCCAACGTCAAGGAAGTTAGCCGGTTCGCCGCCGTGCAGCTTAACGATGTCCATGGTACCCATCGCCAGGCCCGCGCCGTTCACCATGCAACCGATGTTGCCGTCCAGCGCGACGTAGTTCAGTTCCCACTGCGCCGCCTGAGCTTCACGCGGATCTTCCTGAGACTGGTCGCGCATTTCGCGCAGATCCGGCTGGCGGAACAGCGCGTTGCCGTCAGCGCCCAGTTTACCGTCGAGGCAGATCAGGTCGCCCTGCCTGGTGATCACCAGCGGGTTGATTTCGATCAGCGCCAGGTCGCGCTCAAGGAAAATGGTCGCCAGACCCATAAAGATTTTGGTGAACTGCTGAACCTGTTTTCCTTCCAGACCCAGTTTGAACGCCAGCTCACGGCCCTGGTAAGGCATCGGACCCGCCAGCGGATCGATGGCGATTTTGTGGATCAGGTGCGGGGTCTCTTCCGCCACTTTTTCGATTTCCACGCCGCCTTCGGTAGAGGCCATGAAGACCACACGACGGGAGCTACGGTCAACGACCGCGCCGAGGTACAGCTCTTTATCGATATCGGTCGCCGCTTCCACCAGGATCTGGTTAACCGGCTGGCCGTTTGCATCTGTCTGGTAGGTCACCAGGCGTTTGCCCAGCCAGTGTTCAGCAAATGCGCGAATGTCTTCTTTGCTCTTAACTACTTTCACACCGCCCGCTTTGCCGCGGCCACCAGCGTGAACCTGACATTTCACTACCCACGGACCCGCGCCGATTTTTGAAGCGGCTTCTTCTGCTTCACGCGGAGTAGTACAGGCATAACCCACCGGCGCCGGTAAGCCATAGCGGGCAAAGAGTTGTTTTGCCTGATATTCATGTAAGTTCATGTGTTCAGTCCATCCTTCAGGGAATAATTATAAACCTGTAGGCCTGATAACGGCGCTAGCGCATGTTAGCCGGCCTACGGTAGGTAATACTCTTGCTGACTACACGTCCAGCAGCAGACGAGTCGGGTCTTCCAGCAGCTCTTTAATCGCAACCAGGTAGCCTACCGATTCACGTCCGTCTATCAGACGATGGTCGTAGGAGAGCGCCAGGTACATCATCGGCAGAATTTCGACCTTACCATTCACTGCCATCGGACGATCTTTAATGGCATGCATACCCAGAATCGCGCTCTGCGGCGGGTTGATGATCGGCGTGGACATCAGAGAACCGAATACGCCGCCGTTGGTAATGGTGAAGTTACCGCCGGTCAGGTCGTCTACGGTGAGCTTGCCGTCGCGGCCTTTTACTGCCAGCTCTTTAATTTTCTTCTCGATATCCGCCATGCCCAGCAGGTCGACATCGCGCAGAACCGGGGTAACCAGGCCGCGCGGCGTGGAGACCGCCATGCTGACGTCGAAATAGTTGTGGTATACCACGTCATCGCCATCGATAGAGGCGTTAACTTCCGGATAGCGTTTCAGCGCTTCAACCACCGCCTTCACGTAGAAGGACATGAAGCCCAGACGGATACCGTGACGTTTTTCAAACGCGTCACCATACTGCTTACGCAGATCCATAATCGGCTTCATGTTGACTTCGTTGAAGGTGGTCAGCATGGCGGTAGAGTTTTTCGCTTCCAGCAGACGCTCGGCAACGCGTTTGCGCAGACGAGTCATCGGCACGCGTTTTTCAGAGCGGTGGCCCAGCTGCGGAGCCGGAGCAGCTGCAGCGGGCGCAGCCGCCGGGGCTGGAGCTTTAGCCGGAGCGTTCGCCAGATGTTTCTCTACGTCTTCGCGGGTCAGGCGGCCGCCAACGCCGGTGCCTTTAATGGCCGCCGCGTCGAGGCTATGTTCCGCGAGCAGACGGCGAATCGCCGGGCTCAGCGCATCGTTGTTTTGTTCTTCCAGAGAAGCCTGCTGGCGCTGGGCCGGCGTCGACTCTTTGGCATCGGCTTTCGCGCCGGACTCTTTGCCCGCGCTGTTGCCTTCACGCAGGCGGCCGAGGATCTGACGAGAGAGCACGGTAGCGCCCTCGTCTTCAATGACCGCGTCCAGAATGCCATCCGCTGAAGCCGGTACTTCCAGTACCACTTTGTCAGTTTCGATTTCTACCAGCACTTCGTCACGAACAACCGCATCGCCCGGTTTTTTATGCCAGGTGGCAACCGTTGCGTCAGCTACGGACTCAGGCAGGTCGGGAACCAGAATATCTACGCTACTCATTATGTATCCTTTAATTAATCGACGTTCAGCGCGTCATTGACCAGATCTTGTTGCTGTTTCTGGTGAACGGACAGGTATCCTACCGCCGGAGAGGCGGAGGCCGGGCGGCCTGCATAACGCAGAGAGGCCCCAAACGGAATCACTTCACGGAAGTGATGCTGGCTGCAGTACCACGCGCCCTGGTTGAGCGGTTCTTCCTGGCACCAGACAAAATCATGCACGTGCGCATAGGGTTTCAGCGCTTCCTGTACCGCCTGGTGCGGGAACGGGTAGAGCTGCTCTATGCGAACGATAGCGACATCTTTTTGCTCTTTCTTGCGGCGCTGTTCCAGCAGGTCGTAGTAAACCTTACCAGAGCACAGCACAACACGCTTCACGGCTTTCGGGTCGAGATCGTCAATTTCACCGATTGCCGGCTGGAAGGTGCCGTTCGCCAGTTCGTCCATGCTCGACACCGCCAGCGGGTGACGCAGCAGCGATTTCGGCGACATCACGATCAGCGGGCGACGCATACCGCGCAGCGCCTGACGACGCAGCATATGGTAAACCTGCGCCGGCGTGGACGGTACGCAAACCTGCATGTTCTGCTCGGCGCAGAGCTGCAGATAGCGTTCCAGACGCGCGGAGGAGTGCTCCGGTCCCTGGCCTTCGTAGCCGTGCGGCAGCAGCATCACCAGACCGCACATACGGCCCCACTTCTGCTCGCCGGAGCTGATGAACTGGTCGATAACCACCTGCGCGCCGTTAGCGAAGTCGCCGAACTGCGCTTCCCAGATGGTCAGGGTGCGCGGCTCCGCGGTAGCGTAGCCATATTCAAACGCCAGTACCGCTTCTTCCGACAGTACGGAGTCCCAGACTTTGAAATGGCCCTGGCCGTTGTGGACGTGCTGCAGCGGCGTATAGGTTGAACCATTTTTCTGGTTGTGGATCACCGCGTGGCGGTGGAAGAAGGTCCCGCGCCCGGAGTCTTCGCCGGACAGACGCACCGAAATGCCTTCATCGACCAGCGTAGCGTAGGCGAGGTTTTCCGCGCCGCCCCAGTCGAACAGCTTCTCACCGGCGGCCATTGCCTGACGGTCGCCGTAGATTTTTGCGACGCGCGACTGCATCTCAACGGCTTCCGGCACCGTACTGATGCGTTTCGCCAGCTCCTGCAGACGCTTAGGTTCAACTTTATCCGGGTAGCTCTCATCCCACTCGTGGTTGAGGTACGGGGACCAGGTAAAGGAGTGCATGTTCATCGGACGCCACTCCTGCACCACGCATTCGCCGGCATCCAGCGCGTCGCGGTAGAGGTTCACCTGCTCGGTAGCGTCTTCCAGCGTCGCGACCTTATCGGCTTCCAGCTTGTCAGCGTAGATTTTGCGCGGGGTCGGATGCTTTTTGATTTTCTGGTACATCAGCGGCTGGGTCGCGCTCGGCTCGTCGGCTTCGTTGTGGCCATGACGGCGGTAGCACACCAGGTCGATGAAGACATCGCGTTTGAAGGTATTACGGAAATCCAGCGCCAGGCGGGTCACGAAAGCCACGGCTTCCGGGTCATCGGCATTAACGTGGAAAATCGGCGACTGCACCATCTTACCGATGTCGGTGCAGTACGGGGTAGAACGCGCATCCAGCGGGTTGGAGGTGGTGAAGCCAACCTGGTTGTTGATAACGATGCGTACGGTACCGCCCACTTCGTAACCGCGCGCTTTGGACATGTTCAGGGTTTCCTGAACCACGCCCTGGCCGGTAACCGCGGCGTCGCCGTGAATAGTGATCGGCAGAACTTTGTTGCTGCTCGGTTCGTCGAGACGATCGAGACGCGCGCGTACGGAGCCGATAACCACCGGGCTGACGATTTCCAGGTGCGACGGGTTAAACGCCAGCGCCAGGTGCACCAGACCGCCTTCGGTTTCCATATCGGACGAGAAGCCCATGTGGTACTTCACGTCACCGGTACCAAGGTGCTCTTTATGTTTACCGGCGAATTCGTCGAACAGGTCCTGCGGTTTTTTACCCAGCACGTTGACCAGTACGTTCAGACGACCGCGGTGCGCCATGCCCAGCACCACTTCGCGGGTGCCGCTCTTACCCGCGTGGCGGATAATCTCTTTGAGCATCGGGATCAGCGCATCGCCGCCTTCCAGCGAGAAGCGTTTAGCGCCCGGGAATTTTGCGCCGAGGTAGCGCTCCAGGCCTTCCGCCGCGGTCAGCTCGCTGAGGAAGCGCTTTTTCTCTTCGGCGCTAAAGCTCGCTTTGCCCGCTACCGACTCAATACGCTGCTGGATCCAGCGTTTTTCTTCGGTAGAGGTAATGTGCATATATTCCGCGCCGATGGAGCCGCAATAGGTCTGCTTCAGGGCGGAGATCAGATCGCCCAGCTTCATCGTGTCTTTACCGATGGCAAAAGAGCCTACGTTATAGATCTCCTGGAAATCGGCCTCGGTCAGATCGTGGTAAGCCGGATCGAGATCCGCCACTCTCTCTTGCTGCCACAGGCCCAGCGGATCGAGATTCGCATGCTGGTGACCACGGAAGCGGTATGCGTTGATGAGCTGCAGGACTTTAACCTGCTTCACATTGGTGTCAGGGTCGGAAATCGAAGAAGTGTAACGCGAGGCATCCTTCGCCAGGCGGCGGAAATAATCACGCGTTTTGGAATGAAATTGATCCGGTTTGACTCCGGTGCCAGGTAACTGCTGGAACATAGAACGCCAGTTGGCGTCAACAGAGTCAGGATCGGTTAAGAAGTCTTCATAGAGCTGTTCTATCCAGCTCTGGTTCGAACCAGAGAGGTAAGAAGAGTCCAGCCAGGCTTTCATTGCGCCGTTCTGCATCGTGATCCCTTAAGCATTTATATGCTTATTTCGCCGTAGAAACTACCACGCACAGAAGTTGTACGTGCCGGGGTTCACTTTTTGCGGAGGAGTTGTGGTTTCGTCCGCTAAGGAACCTTTAAAAACTGTCTAATAATCTTCTTTGTTCAGGCTGCGACTGTGTTGCGACCCTCACTCACTCCGGTCACATCGTTCACTATGCTCCCGGAGATTCGTTCTGCTCGCGCCTTGTCTCGCGCTGAACATCTCGATTATTACTATTAATGTGGCAGTTTTTAGAGGTTTCCTGCTATATCCCCCGGCGGCGCGAACGCTTGCCGGGGCAACTGCTTCGGGTAGCCCGGATAAGCGATAGCGCCATCCGGGACAGACCGGGTTGCTTACGCACTGCGCTGCAGCAGCATCGACTTAATATGGCCGATGGCGCGCGTCGGGTTCAGCCCCTTAGGACACACACTGACGCAGTTCATAATGCTATGACAGCGGAATACGCTGAAAGCATCGCTCAGCCCTTCGAGGCGCTCGCTGGTTTCGGTATCGCGGCTGTCGATCAGGAAGCGATACGCGGCCAGCAGGCCAGCCGGGCCGATAAACTTGTCCGGGTTCCACCAGAACGACGGGCAAGAGGTTGAACAACATGCGCAGAGAATACACTCGTACAGACCATCGAGTTTCTCACGCTGCTCTGGCGACTGCAGATGCTCGCGAGCAGGAGGATTTTGCCCATTATTCAACAAGTAAGGCTTAATCTTCTCATATTGTGCATAGAATTGCCCCATGTCTACCACCAAATCACGGATAACCGGTAATCCTGGCAGCGGACGGATAACAATTTTCTTGCCCGGCTGATTCAGCGCCGAGATCGGCGTGATGCACGCCAGACCATTTTTCCCGTTCATGTTCAGACCGTCGGAGCCACATACCCCTTCACGGCAGGAGCGGCGGAACGACAGCGACGGATCTTTCTCTTTCAGCTGGATTAACGCATCCAGCAGCATCATGTCACGACCTTCTTCCGCTTCGAGGGTGTAGTCCTGCATGCGCGGAGCATCGTCTACGTCCGGGTTATAACGATAAACTGAAAACTCGAGTTTCATATTCCTGTCTCCGCATTAATAAGTACGAATCTTCGGCGGGAATGCCGGACGCAGCTTCGGTTCCATATTGACGCTACGACGCGTCATGGATTCCGACTCTGGCAGATACAGGGAATGGCACAGCCAGTTTTCATCATCACGATCCGGGAAGTCGAAGCGGCTATGTGCACCGCGGCTTTCGGTACGGTAGTTCGCAGACATTGCGGTGGCGTAAGCGGTTTCCATCAGGTTATCCAGCTCCAGACACTCAACGCGCTGAGTGTTGAACTCGCTGGAAGTATCATCCAGGCGGGCGTTTTTCAGACGCTCGCGGATCGCTTTCAGCTGCTCAAGGCCCTTCGCCATTGCGTCCCCTTCGCGGAATACCGAGAAGTTATGCTGCATACACTCTTGCAGCGCTTTGCGGATTTCGACCGGGTCTTCACCATTGCGGTTGCCGTTCCAGCGGTTCAGACGTTCCAGCGAAGCATCGATCTCGTCATCCGTCGCATCGCGCAGTACGCCCTGTTCGGCGATAGACTCCTGCAGATGCAGGCCCACCGCGCGGCCAAAGACCACCAGGTCAAGCAGCGAGTTGCCGCCCAGACGGTTCGCGCCGTGTACCGATACGCAGGCGATTTCGCCTACCGCGAACAGCCCCGGAATCACCACGTCTTCGCCCTGCTCGTTAACGGTCAGCGCCTGGCCGCTCACTTTGGTCGGAATACCGCCCATCATATAGTGGCAGGTTGGGATAACCGGAATCGGCTCTTTCACCGGGTCGACGTGAGCAAAGGTACGAGAGAGTTCCAGAATACCCGGCAGACGGGATTCGAGAACCTCTTTACCGAGATGGTCAAGCTTCAGCTTGGCGTGCGGGCCCCAAGGACCGTCACAGCCGCGACCTTCACGGATTTCGATCATGATGGAACGCGCCACCACGTCACGACCCGCCAGGTCTTTCGCGTTCGGCGCATAACGCTCCATAAAGCGCTCGCCGTGTTTATTCAGCAGATAGCCGCCTTCACCGCGGCAGCCTTCGGTCACCAGAACGCCCGCACCGGCGATACCGGTCGGGTGGAACTGCCACATTTCCATATCCTGCACCGGAACGCCGGCGCGGATCGCCATACCCACGCCGTCGCCGGTATTGATATGAGCGTTGGTGGTGGACTGGTAAATACGGCCTGCGCCGCCGGTCGCCAGCACGGTGGCGCGAGCTTTAAAGTAAACCACTTCACCCGTTTCGATGCACAGGGCGGTACAGCCGACCACCGCGCCATCGGCGTTTTTCACCAGATCCAGCGCGTACCACTCGGAGAAAATAGTGGTGTGGTTTTTCAGGTTCTGCTGATAGAGGGTGTGCAGCAGGGCGTGACCGGTACGGTCAGCCGCCGCAGCGGTACGTGCCGCCTGCTCGCCGCCGAAGTTTTTCGACTGGCCGCCGAACGGACGCTGATAAATAGTGCCATTTTCGAGACGCGAGAACGGCAGACCCATATGGTCCAGCTCCAGAATCGCTTCCGGGCCGGTTTTACACATATATTCGATGGCGTCCTGATCGCCAATGTAGTCCGACCCCTTGACGGTGTCGTACATATGCCATTCCCAGTTATCTTCATGGGTATTACCGAGCGCGACGGTGATGCCGCCCTGCGCGGAAACGGTATGGGAACGGGTCGGGAAGACTTTGGAGAGCAGCGCACAGGTCTGGCCGCTTTGGGAAATCTGCAGCGCCGCGCGCATACCTGCGCCGCCGGCACCGATCACAACTGCATCAAATTCTCTGACTGGCAATTTCATTACACACCCCACACCACAACAAATCCATAAAGAACGTAAGCCACCAGCGCAACAACGATCAGCAGTTGCAGAATTAAGCGCACGGCCAGTGGTTTAACGTAGTCCGTTAACACCTGCCACATCCCAATCCAGGCGTGGATCAGAATGGAAACGAGAGCCAGCAGGGTGAAGACTTTAGTGAACGCGGAGGAGAAAAAGCCCGTCCAGACTTCCCATGAAATTTCACCGGTGGTGGCAAAAAAGCCCACCATATAGATGATGTAGAGGGTCAGAACGATAGCGGTAGCACGGACCAGAATAAAGTCATGTACGCCGTTGCGTCCTAGTGCTGAGGCGTTGCTTACCATACGAGGACTCCTGCGAGAAGTGAAAGCACGACAGTAATAACAAAAGAAATTTTGGCGGAGCGTGTCCCTACTTCGAGGGTTTCTTCAAGGTAGCCAAAATCCATCAGCAGGTGGCGAATACCGACCACCGCGTGATACGCCAGCGCGGTCAGGATGCCCCACATGATGAACTTCACAAAGAAGCTATCCATAATGGATGCCGCAGTGAGAAAACCTTCGGGAGAGGAAAGGCTGGTGCCCAGCAGCCAAAGCAGAATCCCGACCGCCACGAAGGTGATCACTCCGGATACGCGATGGAGAATGGACGCTATCGCCGTGATTGGGAACCGGATCGTTTGCAGATCCAGATTGACAGGTCTTTGTTTTTTCACATTTCTTACCATGAATAACGCCCACATGCTGTTCTTATTGTTTCCTTCCTCCGGTCTGCTTGCGGGTCAGACAGCGTCCTTATCTATAACTAAAAGTCATGTTAAAACGCCTTTTCAGGAGTTAAAGCGTGACAAAATAACGCTGGGTGGCTCGGGATTGCAGGGTGTTCCGGAGACCTGGCGGCAGTATAGGCCGTTCACAAAATCATTACAATTAACCTACATATAGTTTGTCGGGTTTTCTCCCGAACAGTGATCAATGTCACGATAACAACATATTTTTAATTTTTAATCATCTGATTTGACAAATATTAAACATTATTGTTACAACCATTACCAGATAAATGCAATAATACGCAAAAGTTATGGGGTCACTCTTTTACCTGAGAATAAGTTATGCAACAGTGAGAGAGTATTGACCGATGTAATCAGGACAGTTATTAGTGGTATATAGTTTTAAAATATTCGGGCTGCTAAAACGCTGATTTGCTGTTGTTTCATCGTAGGCTGAAGTCGTACCATCAAGCGCCCTTGCTCTGTACCCTGCCCCTTTCGCGACGCAGAGCGATGTGCAACATAACAAACTGGTAACGTCATCTGCTACGGGCCGAATGCAAATCCACCACCCGGCAGTCTTAAGCAATAAAGGCGCTAAGGAGACCATAAATGTCTGATGCTAAAGCAAAAATCACCCTGGGTGGTGATACTGCTATCGAACTGGATGTGCTAAAGGGCACTCTCGGTCAGGATGTTATTGATATTCGTAGTCTTGGTTCAAAAGGCGTATTTACTTTTGACCCTGGTTTCACCTCAACCGCATCCTGCGAATCTAAAATCACCTTTATAGACGGTGATGAAGGTATCCTGCTGCACCGCGGTTTTCCGATCGATCAGTTAGCAACCGACTCCAACTATCTGGAAGTATGCTACATCCTGCTGAACGGTGAGAAGCCGACCCAGGCCCAGTACGACGAATTCAAAACTATCGTTACTCGCCACACTATGATTCACGAACAGATTACCCGTCTGTTCCACGCGTTCCGCCGCGATTCACATCCGATGGCCGTTATGTGCGGTATCACCGGTGCGCTGGCCGCCTTCTATCACGATTCGCTGGATGTGAATAACCCACGCCACCGCGATATCGCCGCATTCCGCCTGCTCTCCAAGATGCCGACTATGGCGGCAATGTGTTACAAATATTCTATCGGCCAGCCTTTCGTTTATCCGCGCAACGACCTCTCCTACGCGGGTAACTTCCTGAATATGATGTTCTCCACGCCGTGTGAAAAATATGAAGTGAACCCGATTCTGGAACGCGCCATGGACCGTATCCTGATCCTGCACGCCGACCATGAACAAAACGCTTCGACTTCCACCGTGCGTACCGCCGGCTCTTCCGGCGCCAACCCGTTTGCCTGCATCGCTGCGGGTATTGCCTCCCTGTGGGGACCGGCGCACGGCGGCGCCAACGAAGCGGCGCTGAAGATGCTCGAAGAGATCAGCTCCGTTGAGCACATTCCGGAATTCGTCCGTCGCGCGAAAGACAAAAACGACTCTTTCCGCCTGATGGGCTTTGGCCACCGGGTGTACAAAAACTACGACCCGCGCGCCACCGTTATGCGTGAAACCTGCCATGAAGTGCTGAAAGAGCTGGGCACCAAAGACGATCTGCTGGAAGTGGCCATGGAGCTTGAGCACATCGCGCTCAACGACCCGTACTTCATCGAGAAGAAACTTTACCCGAACGTCGATTTCTACTCCGGTATCATCCTCAAAGCGATGGGCATCCCATCCTCCATGTTTACCGTTATCTTTGCGATGGCGCGTACCGTGGGCTGGATTGCGCACTGGAACGAAATGCACAGCGACGGCATGAAAATCGCCCGTCCACGTCAGCTGTATACCGGCTATGAAAAGCGCGATTTCAAAAACGATATCGCCCGCTAAGTCGGCTATCGCTACGACAAAAAACGCGCCTTCTGGCGCGTTTTTTTATTGCTGGCATCCCGGGCACCAGTAAAACGGCCGCGACGACAGCATGGTCCTCTCGATAATCCCGCCGCAGCGCTCGCAGGCCTCCCCTTCGCGATGAAAAACCTTAAAGCGAAACAGCGCGCCGTGGTGCTTATTCTCATCGGCCAGACCGCGGGTGTTGTAGGACAATCGCGGGATCTCCAGCAGCGCATGCGCCAGCGCATCGAGCTGTTTTTCATCCAGTTCTGAGGCTTTATGCCGCCCGGTCAGCCCCACCTGCCAGAGGATCTCCACGCGCAGATAGTTGCCTAATCCGGCAAGAAACGCCTGATCCAGCAGCAGACCGGAGAACTGGCGGTTGCGAAATTTCGCCGACAGCAGCCGCGCTTTAACCTGTTCAACGCTAAGGCGCATATCGAGCACATCCGGCCCGACCCGCAGCAAAAACGGATGGCGGGCGAGCTGCTCGGGCGTCAGCATTTCAATATCGGAGGCGCTGTAGAGCAAAATCGCCCTGCGCGCGGTCTGCAGCCGGACGCGCAGAACGCGCGTCGTTTCAGGCTGCTCTCCCGCGTCCACCACTCGCCAGACGCCGTACAGCTGATTGTGGCTATACAGCGTTAGCCCGCCGGAGAAGTGGGTCAGCAGCGCCTTGCCGCGAGTTTCAATGTGCGTCACTCGCTGGCCGACCAGCTGAGATTGGTATTGTTGTAACTGCGGGAAGGCGAACCACGCCCCGGTCAGGGGTTCGCCTTTAATCGCCGCTTCCAGGCTATCCGCCGCGCGGCGAATTTCCGGACCTTCCGGCATAATCTTATCCTTGTGTTAATGCGTTGCGCCGCCGCCGACTTTCACGTCCCCGTCCTGCTGCAGGGCAACGGCGATAGCCGTTTCCAGCGCCGCACGCACCGTGTCTACCGCCATACTCGCTTCGCCGGGGTGAGCCGCGGCCTGCTCCGGCAAATACGGTATATGGATAAACCCGCCCTTCGCGCCGCTGCGATGACGCAGGCTATGCAGCAGGCCATACATCACGTGATTACAGACAAACGTCCCCGCCGTCTGCGACACCGACGCCGGAATGCCTTTGCTCCGCAGGGCGGTCACGATCGCTTTGATCGGCAGCGTGCTGAAGTACGCCGCCGGGCCTCCGGCTACGATCGGCACGTCGATCGGCTGCAGGCCTTTATTGTCCGGGATCCGCGCATCATCGACGTTGATCGCCACCCGTTCAACGGTGATGTCGACGCGACCGCCCGCCTGGCCAATCGCCAGCGTTAAGACAGGTTTCAGCTCATCCAGCGCGGCGTTCAGCGCCGTCAGGGCGTCGCCAAAGACGCACGGCAGCTGCCGCGCCACCACCGGCTGCCCGGCGATGATAGCGCCGTCCAGCCGCTTTACCACTTCCCACGAAGGGTTAACCGCTTCGCCGCCAAACGGTTCAAAACCGGTAATCAGTACGCCAGCCATGATCCCTCCTTACAGGAACATCAGGAAATAGAGCAAAAATACGTTCACGATAAGCAGCATAACGCCGGTCGGCACCTGGGCTTTGATCACCGCGTTTTTATCCGGCAACTCCAGCAGCGCGGCCGGGACGATATTGAAGTTCGCCGCCATTGGGGTCATCAGGGTCCCGCAGTAGCCGGAGAACATGCCAATTGCCGCCATCACCGCCGGGTTACCGCCGTGCTGCAGCACCAGAATCGGGATCCCGACGCCCGCCGTCACGATGGGAAACGCGGCGAAAGCGTTGCCCATCACCATCGTCAGCAGCGCCATACCCAAGGTATAGACGGCCACGGCGATAAACCGGCTGTCTACCGCCAGATAGTGCTGCGTCAGCCAGGAGATGCTATTGCCGACGCCCGCGGCGGTAAACAGCAGCCCGAGCACCGCGAGGATCTGCGGCAAAATAAACGCCCAGCCCACGGAATCCAGCAGGCGACGAGCTTCCTGCAACGGCTGCGCCGCCGTTTCATGGGTCATGCGGATAGCCATCACCAGGCCGAGCAGCGTACCTGCGGTCATTGAAAACAGCGTGATCAGCGTGGCGTGATTGCCCGGACCAAAGATAGCGATCTGCAGCGAGGGGAGATTATTAAACAGCAGCACGCCGATCACCGTCACCACCGGTATCGCCAGCGCCGGGAAAAACAGCCGGTTGCCAAGACGCGCGGCGCTGGCGGTACGTTCTTCCTGCGAGCGCTGATGATAGCGACCGAGGCGCACGCCGCCAAAACCGGCGATCAGCGCCAGTACCACCACCACCACGCCAACGCCGATATTGACGGTGCGCTTGTCGCCGACCAGCTCATAGGTCCAGTCGCCAAACAGAAACACCAGGCCGTACAGCCCCCAGAACAGGCCGGTTGTCAGCCTGCGCGGGTTGGCCTTATCGCGCCATGACATCACCGCTACCACCAGCAGAACGACGCCCGCCAGCCAGTAAAGCCAGGTTTGCTGAAAATTCATGCGGCACCGCCTTTCGCCTGGCCGGCGTTAACCTTGTCCAGCTCGCGCTGGAGATGGCGGTCGAGGCGCCACAGGCGGGCAGAGTGGATCAGGAAAGCGCAGACCGCCGTGGGGATCCCCCACAGGGCGATGTGCAGCGGCTCGGTCTGAATGCCGCCCGACTCCAGCATAAAGTTATGCATAAAGATAATCGCGCCGAAGGCGACGAAAATATCTTCCCCGAAGAACAGGCCGACGTTATCGGTCGCCGCCGACATCGCGCGCAGGCGATAGCGGACCTCGCCAGGCAAGGCGCCAAAGTTTTTCTCCGCCGCCCCTTCCGCCATCGGCGCCAGCAGCGGGCGCACCATCTGCGGATGTCCGCCCAGGCTGGTGAGGCCCATCGCCGCGGTCACTTCACGCACGAACAGATAGACGATAAGCAGACGACCGGCGGTGGCGCTGCGGATCTTCGCGATCCACATCTGCGCGCGCTCTTTCAGCCCGTGCCGCTCCAGCAGGCCAATCACCGCCAGCGGCAGCAGCAGAATAAACGGCAGGTTGCGAGTATTGAGAAACCCTTCACCCAGCTTTTCCAGAATGGTCGCGATCGGCATATGCGCCGTCAGACCGGTGATGATCCCGGAGACAATAACCACCAGCACCGGGTTAAAACGCAGAACAAATCCGACCACGATCGCCGCAATGCCGATCAGTGGCCAGAGAGATAATGACTCTCCCATAGTAACATCCTGTATGTTGTTGTGAGTTGTTGTCTAATTTTAAGAAATTGATTTTATTGTTTTTATTCTTGCACTTCCGCACTGACCTGTATATTGCGCCCGGCAAATGCCGCGCGCAAGCGGCGCGCAAAATCCAGCGCGTGCTCGCCGTCACCGTGCAGGCAGACGGTTTCCGCCACCACGTGCGCCCATTCGCCGGTGATACTGCGCACCCGGCTGTGCTGCACCATTTCCAGGGTTTGCGCCAGCGACTGTTCTTCGCTTTCGATCAGCGCGCCGGGCTGGGTACGCGGCACCAGGCTGCCGTCCGCCAGATAGCCGCGGTCGGCGAAGACCTCCTGGCGAGTGGTCAGCTGATAACGCTGCCCGGCGCGAATCAGCTCGCTGCCCGCCAGGCCCACCAGCACCAGACCCGCGTCAACGTCATATACCGCTTTGGCGATAGCGTCAGCTAGCTGCGGATCTTTTGCCGCCTGGTTATAGAGCATACCGTGCGGCTTGACGTGCCGCAGCTCGCCGCCCTGAGCGCGCACCAGCGCCGCCAGCGCGCCAACCTGATACAGCGTTTGCGCATAAACCGTTTCCGGCGGCAGCTGCATCGCCGTACGGCCAAAACTTTCCCGGTCGGGAAAGCTGGGATGCGCGCCCACAGCGACGTCATATTTCAGCGCTTCGCGGACGCACTGCAGCATCATTAGCGCATCGCCCGCATGGAAACCGCAGGCGATATTGGCGGAAGAGACCAGCTGCAGCAGCGCGCTATCGTTGGCGCAGCCTTCGCCGAGATCGGCGTTTAAATCAATCTTCATCGTTAAGTCTCCATGCCAGTTGTTCAAAGTAACGTTGCCTGTCGGCGCGCGCTTTCAGCGCTTCCTCCAGGGAGCAGGGAACAAAGTGGATCGGTTGTCCCAGCGGGATCTGCGCCAGCTGGTACATGTCGGCTTCGATAATGGTCGCAATCCGCGGATAGCCGCCGGTGGTCTGCGCGTCGTTCATCAGTACGATGGGCTGGCCGTTATGCGGAACCTGCACCACCCCAGGCAGCAGGCCGTGGGACAGCATCTCGCGATCGGTCATTCGCTTCAGCGGTTGCCCCTGCAGGCGGTAGCCCATGCGATTGCTCTGCGGGCTAAGCCGCCACGGCGAACGCCAGAAGGCGTCCTGCGACACGCTATCGAACTCCTGGTACTCCGGCCCGGGCAGCGCGCGGATGCGGTTGCCGATGGGCAGCTGCTTCACGCCGCGCGGTCCGCGGAACTGCTTATCCGATTTCCCCAGCTTCAGCCGGTCGCCGTCCTGCAAGCGTCGCCCTTCAAGGCCGCCAATTCCCACTTTCAGGTCAGTGCTGCGCGAACCCAGCACCTTCGGCACCGCAATTCCCCCCGCCACCGCCAGATAGCTGCGCACGCCGTGCTGGGGATTCTTGAGCACCAGATGCTGCCCGGCCTTGACCGCCGTTCGCCAGCCCACCCATACCGGCTCGCCATCGAGCTTCGCCTCGCAGGCGGCGCCGGTCAGCGCAAACCAGCCGCTACGCTCAAACTGAATATCCACCTGGCCCAGGGTTATCTCCAGCGCCGCGGCGTTGGCGCCGTTACCCACCAGCAGATTGGCGGTGACCAGCGCCGGCTTATCCATCGCGCCGCAGCGGCTGATGCCCAGCTGACGCAGCCCTTCACGCCCGCCGTCCTGCACCGAGGTATACATTCCGGCGCGGATAATTTTTAACATACGCCCTCCTTTTGCGGCACGAAACGCACTCTGTCGCCGGAACGCAGCAGCACCGGTTCCTTGCGCTTCGGATCAAATAGCGCCAGCGGCGTACGCCCCAGCAGCTGCCACCCCCCCGGCGTCGCCAGCGGATAGATCCCGGTTTGCGCGCCGCCAATACCGACGGACCCGGCGGGCACCAGCAGGCGCGGCTCCGCCCGTCGCGGCATCGCCAGCTTTTCTGGCAGGCCGCCGAAATACGGGAAACCCGGCTGAAAGCCGAGGAACCACACCACGTACTCCACCGACGAATGCAGCTCAACCACCTGCTTCTCGCTCAGGCCGCTGTGGCGGGCAATTTCCCCCAGATCCGGTCCGTATTCGCCGCCGTAAACCACCGGAACCGACACCTGCCGCGATTCCGGTTCGAGCGTATCGCACTCCTCCCACCAGAGCTGCAGGCGCTCAATCGCATCCCACGCCGTCTGCTGCGGATTACGCAATATCACGGTAATGTTGTTCATACCCGGGATGGCTTCCACCACCTCGGTATGGCCAACCAGCCGCTGGGCTAACCGCCAGATCCGCTTCTGGCTTTCGAGCGTTACCGGCGGCTCAAGCTCCAGTACCACTGCCGTTTCACCTAACAAATAACAACGCGCTCGCTGCACTTTTGCCTCCGTTCATCAAGCCGGGTTGGGGATATCAATAAACGTGACGTCCAGTTCGGTATTTTCCGTTAGCCATTCGCTTAACGCGCGAATTCCGCCGCGCTCGGTGGCATGGTGCCCGGCGGCGTAAAAATGCAGCCCCTGCTCGCGCGCCGAGTGGATGGTTTGCTCTGAAACCTCACCGGTAATAAACGCGTCGACGCCAAAGCGGGCGGCGCTGTCGATAAAGCTCTGGCCGCCGCCGGTGCACCACGCCACGCGAGCGACTTTGTCCGGCCCGGTGTCGCCGCACCACAGCGGTTTGCGTCCCAGCCGCGCTTCAATCCACGAAGCCAGTTCCAGACCCGATACCGCCATCGACAGTTCGCCCCACGGCACCAGCGGCTCGATTTCGCCCATCACGTTGATGCCGAGCAGCGACGCCAGCTGGGCGTTATTGCCCAGTTCCGGGTGGGCATCAAGCGGCAGGTGCCAGCCGTAGAGGTTAATGTCGTTAGCCAACAGCGTTTTGAGGCGGTTGCGCTTCATGCCGCGAATCACCGGCGATTCACCTTTCCAGAAGTAGCCGTGATGGACGATCACCGCATCGGCCTCCAGGCGCACGGCTTCATCCAGCAGCGCCTGGCTGGCGGTTACGCCGGTGACGATTTTTTGTATCGTCTCGCGCCCTTCCACCTGAAGCCCATTGGGGGCGTAATCACTGATGGCCGCGCTATTCAGCTTTTCATTAATCAGTTGTTCCAGTTCACTATTTTTCATTGCCGCTCCACCAGGTCATCATTCTATGCAGAGGGATAACATAACGGTATCCGCCCGGTCAGTCGATAGTTCTGCCGCTTCGCCGTCCATTTTGACTTTTCGCGAAATCCCGCAATTTGTCTACTCCCTCCTGCGCGCATTCGTGTATATTTATGCACTATTACAGCATATTAAATAACCAGAAAGCCTATAACGCCATGAATATCGCTAGTTAATAGCTATTCATGCAGAAAGATCGACTTTCTTTTTTATGGCAGGACGAAGCATTACATGAACACACAATCCTCACAGCCGCGGGCGATTTATTACGTCGTCGCGCTGCAAATCTGGGAATACTTCAGCTTTTACGGCATGCGCGCGCTGCTGATTCTTTATCTCACCAATCAGCTCAAGTATGACGATAATCACGCTTATGCGCTGTTCAGCGCCTACTGTTCTTTAGTTTACGTCACGCCGATTCTCGGCGGCTTCCTGGCCGATAAGCTGCTGGGCAACCGCATGGCGGTGATGCTCGGCGCGCTGTTGATGGCCATCGGCCATCTGGTGCTCGGCGCCAGCGAAATCGCCCCCACCTTCCTCTATCTGTCGCTGGCGATTATTGTCTGCGGCTACGGGCTGTTTAAATCCAACGTCAGCTGCCTGCTCGGCGAACTGTATGAACCCACCGACCCGCGCCGCGACGGCGGTTTTTCGCTGATGTACGCGGCGGGCAACGTCGGGTCTATCATTGCGCCAATCGCCTGCGGCTACGTGCAGGAGGAGTACAGCTGGGCGATGGGCTTTGCGCTGGCGGCGGTAGGCATGATCGCCGGGCTGGTCATTTTCCTCAGCGGCAACCGCCATTTCCGCCATACCCGGGGCGTCAATCGCGAAGCGCTGCGGGCGCGGAGCTTTGTTTTACCAAACTGGGGCTGGCTGCTGGTGCTGCTGATCGCCGCTCCGCTGCTAATCACCGTGCTGTTTTGGCAGGAGTGGTCGGTCTATGCGCTGATTGTGGCGACGGTTATCGGCCTGGCGGTACTGACGCGGATCTACCTGCGCGCGGAGACCGCCGGGCAGCGTAAAGATCTGCGGCTGATTATGGTGCTCACCTGCTTCAGCCTGCTGTTCTGGGCCTTTGCGCAGCAGGGCGGCAGTTCCATCAGCCTGTATATCGACCGTTTCGTTAACCGCCATTTTATGGGCTATGAAATACCGACCGCGATGTTCCAGTCGGTCAACGCCTTTGCGGTGATGCTCTGCGGAGTGGTGCTGGCGTGGCTGGTGAAAGAGAATATCAACGGCAACCGTACCGTGCGCATCTGGGGCAAGTTTGCGTTGGGCCTCGGCCTGATGAGCGCCGGGTTCTGCATCCTGACCCTCAGCGCCCGCTGGTCAGCCGCCTATGGCCACTCCTCGATGCCGCTAATGGTATTGGGTCTGGCGGTGATGGGCTTTGCCGAGCTGTTTATCGACCCGGTTGCGATGTCGCAAATCACCCGTATTCAGATCCCCGGCGTGACCGGCGTGCTGACCGGCATTTATATGCTGCTCTCCGGCGCAATCGCCAACTATCTGGCGGGGGTGATTGCCGACCAGACCTCGCAGGGGTCGTTCGACGCCGCCGGGGCCATCAACTACTCGATTAACGCCTACATTGAGGTGTTCAGCCAGATAACCTGGGGCGCGCTGGCCTGCGTCGGCCTGGTGCTGGCGATCTGGCTGTATCACTCCGTTAAGATCAGGGCTCGTCGCCTGGCGATGGAGTCTTAAGTTCTCTGGCGGCTTCCCAGGCCGCCAGCGTCTCCAGCCGCGCCTGCTTGTGGTCAACAATCGGGCGCGGATAATCCAGCTTTACGCCCTGCTTTTCCGCCCACAGCCACGGTTGATGCACCGCTTTCTCTGGCACTCCGGCCAGCTCCGGCAGCCAGTGACGAATAAACCGCCCCGCTTTATCGAAGCGTTCTCCCTGGGTCGTCGGGTTAAAAATACGAAAATAGGGCGCGGCATCGGTACCCGTGGAGGCCGCCCACTGCCAGCCGCCATTATTCGCCGCCAGATCGCCATCAATAAGCTGTTCGATAAAGTAGCGTTCGCCCAGCCGCCAGTCGATGCGCAGATCTTTAACCAGAAAGCTGGCGACAATCATCCGCAGGCGGTTATGCATCCAGCCGGTCGCATTGAGCTGACGCATGGCGGCATCGACAATCGGGAAACCGGTTTGCCCGCGCTGCCAGGCCTGCAGCGCGGATTTATCATCCAGCCACGCCACGTTATCGGTCCAGCCGATAAAAGGGCGACCTTTACACAAGTTTGGGTAGTAAACCATCAGATGACGGTAAAACTCGCGCCAGATAAGCTCGTTGAGCCATACTGCCCCGGCTTCGCCATCCAGCGCCCGCGGCTGCTCAACCAGCAAACGGTGCAGGCACTGGCGCGGCGAGAGCGCGCCCACCGCCAGGCACGGCGACAGCCGGCTGGTTCCTTCGACGGCGGGAAGATCGCGCTGCTGTTCATAATCGGCGGCTTTTTGCTGGCAGAAACCGCGGAGCCGGGCGATAGCGCTTTTTTCATCCGCGGCGAACAGCTCGCTATCAAAGGGCGTCTGCGGATAGTCTATTTCCACATTAGAGGCGGCAGCGATGGGGCCACTCGCGCGGACTTTCGGCGCGGCGACGCACTCGGGCAGCGCTTCCTGTAAACGGCGAAGAAAGGCATTTTTAAACGGCGTAAACACCTTATACATTTCGCGATTGCCGGTCAGCACGCTGCCCGGCGGCAGCAGGACGCTGTCATCAAAACCCTGACAAGTCACTCCGGCCAGGGTATTTTCCACCGCGGCATCGCGCTGGCGTTCGTTAATTTCGTACTGATAGTTGTAAAACAGATGTGTGACCTGCTGCTGCCCGCAGAAGCTGGCGAGCCGTTTTACGCTGGCGGCAAAATCTTCCGCCTGTTCAACGTGCAGCGGGATCCCCTTTTCCGCCAGCGCCGCTTGCAGGCTGTGAAGATGGCTAACGATAAATGCCGCCTGGCGCGCCGCCATCCCGTGCTGGCGCCATTGCCCTGGCGTGGCGATAAACACCCCCAGCACCCTGGCATGGGGGTCGCGGCAGGCGGCAGCGAGCGCCAGATTATCGTGCATGCGCAAATCCGCGCGAAACCAGACCAGATGGGTGGCCATAACATTCCTTTCATCATTAAAATGGATACATACGACGTCTAAAACAGCTATCCCCCGGGCTTAGCCTGCGGGAAGTTAATAAGTGTAAGCCACTCCAGGCAAAAAAAAACCGCCGGATAAACCGGCGGCGTGATTGATAACAAAATTCTTAGGCGCAGCGCCTGCGCTTCAGCAGGCTTAGCCGTTCGGCCATCTGCAAAGGTTAATAAAAATCTGCGGAGGCCTTTTCCGCCTGCGCCATCCATACCGGCTGTTCGCTGGTTTTTGCCCACACGCGGTGCAGCCAGCTGTAAAAACGCGCGCGGTCTTTCCAGAACAGCATTACCGGCAGCGCCAGCACGCCAGCCGTCACGGCGAAAGCGCGACGCGCAAAGATGATATGAGCAGGATAAGTTTTGTACAACGCCATAATTTCTCTCCCCTTTGTCAGGCCGGCAAGCAAGGCCGGAAAAGTTACAATGTTTCTCTGCTTAAAATAGTACCGCTTTGGCTGTAATTTTACTACTCATCCGACCACTAAAAAGCGCCTATTTAGCTTTTATTTACATTCATCCGGTAACTTAGTTACAAAAAAGTTAAATTAATACTAATCATTAGTTAAATTGTGGGCTTGGTGATTTTTATATTTTTTTTACACCCCCGTCGCTGATTTTTGCGAAATCTTTGCGCCCGACTGCCTATTCTCCTCGTAAATCGAAAAGACACCCGGAGGTGGATTGTGACTGCAGGCGTAATCGCTGGCGTAGCGCTGGTGTTCCTGTTGCTGGTTTATCTGGTTTATGCCCTGATACACGCGGAGGCATTCTGATGGCCGCTCAAGGATTTTTGCTCATTGCGAGCTTTATTCTGCTACTGATGATCCTGGCGCGTCCGCTGGGCGCGGCGCTGGCGACCATGATCAATGATGCCCCGCTACCGGGCCTGGCCGGTATCGAACGCGGTTTATGGCGGGCGGCGGGCATTCGTTCGCAGGAGATGAACTGGTATCAATATTTATTCGCTATCCTGCTGTTTAACGCGCTGGGTCTGGTGGCGCTGTTCGCGCTGCTGACGTTCCAGGGCTCGCTGCCGCTTAACCCGCAGCATCAGCCCGGCCTGTCGTGGGACCTGGCGCTGAATACGGCGGTGAGCTTTGTCAGCAACACCAACTGGCAGGCCTATGCCGGTGAAACCACCATGAGTAGTCTTAGCCAGATGGCCGGGCTGGCGGTGCAAAACTTCCTCTCCGCCGCCACCGGCATCGCGGTGATCTTTGCCCTCACCCGCGCCTATGCCCGACAGAAAGTCAGCACCCTGGGCAACGCCTGGGTCGACCTGACCCGCATCACCCTCTGGCTGCTGCTGCCGATTTCTCTGCTCATCGCGCTGTTCTTTATTCAGCAGGGCGTACCGCAGAGCTTTTCCCCCAATCAGGGATTTACCTCGCTTGAAGGGGTACGCCAGATGCTGCCGATGGGGCCGGTGGCCTCGCAGGAAGCGATAAAAATGCTGGGGACCAACGGCGGCGGCTTCTTTAACGCCAACTCGGCGCATCCGTTTGAAAACCCCACCGCGCTGACCAACCTGGTGCAGATGCTGGCTATCTTTCTCATCCCGGCGGCGCTGTGCTTCGCCTTCGGCGAGGTGGTGGGCGACCGCCGTCAGGGACGCGCGATTCTGTGGGCGATGACGCTGATCTTCATCGTC
Organism: Klebsiella grimontii; assembly: GCF_900200035.1. Taxonomy (GTDB): domain Bacteria; phylum Pseudomonadota; class Gammaproteobacteria; order Enterobacterales; family Enterobacteriaceae; genus Klebsiella; species Klebsiella grimontii. Next base: position 693,229 of record NZ_FZTC01000015.1, on the reverse strand, counting down.
TGCGTGGCGGTAGTGATGTGGGCGGAGACCCGCGGCAACCCGCATCTGCTGAGCCTTGGCGCCGATAGTAGCCTGAATATGGAAGGCAAAGAGAGCCGGTTCGGCATTCTCGCCAGCAGCCTGTTCGCCGTGGTCACCACCGCCGCGTCATGCGGCGCGGTCAACGCCATGCATGACTCCTTTACCGCGCTGGGCGGGATGGTGCCGATGTGGCTGATGCAGATAGGCGAAGTGGTCTTCGGCGGCGTGGGCTCTGGCCTGTACGGCATGCTGCTGTTCGTCATGCTGGCGGTCTTCATTGCCGGGCTGATGATTGGCCGCACACCGGAATACCTCGGCAAAAAGATCGACGTGCGCGAAATGAAAATGATCGCGCTGGCGATCCTCGTGACCCCAACGCTGGTGCTGCTCGGTACGGCGCTGGCAATGATGACCGAGGCCGGGCGCGCGGGCATGTTCAACCCCGGACCGCACGGCTTCAGCGAAGTGCTGTACGCCGTCACCTCCGCGGCCAACAACAACGGCAGCGCCTTTGGCGGCCTGAGCGCGGCGACGCCGTTCTGGAACCTGCTGCTGGCGTTCTGCATGCTGGTTGGCCGCTTCGCGGTGATTATCCCGGTGCTGGCCATTGCCGGTTCGCTGGTGACCAAGAAAATTCAGCCCGCCGGCAGCGGCACGCTCGCCACCCACGACGCGCTGTTTATCGGCCTGCTGATCGGCACCGTACTGCTGGTGGGCGCCCTGACCTTTATTCCCGCGCTGGCGCTCGGCCCGCTGGCGGAACACTTTTCCTTACTTTAAGCGATTGCGGAGCAACCTGTTATGAGTCGCAAATCATTAGCCCTGCTGGAGCCGACGCTGGTGCGCCAGGCGCTGCTGGACGCCGTGAAAAAACTGAGCCCTGCCGTACAGTGGCGTAACCCAGTGATGTTTATCGTCTGGATCGGCAGCCTGCTGACCACCCTGCTCGCTATCGCCATGGCCAGCGGGCATATCGCCGGCAGCGCCGGTTTTACCGCCGCCATTAGTCTCTGGCTGTGGTTCACCGTCCTGTTCGCCAATTTCGCCGAAGCGATGGCCGAAGGCCGCAGTAAAGCGCAGGCCAACAGCTTGAAGGGGGTCAAAAAGACCGCCTTTGCCCGTAAGCTGCGCGCGCCGCAGCACGATGCGCAAATTGACCACGTACCCGCTGAAGATCTGCGTAAAGGCGACGTGGTGCTGGTCGAAGCGGGGGATATTATTCCCTGCGACGGCGAGGTTATCGAAGGCGGCGCATCCGTGGATGAAAGCGCCATTACCGGCGAATCCGCGCCGGTTATCCGCGAATCCGGGGGCGACTTCGCCTCGGTGACCGGCGGGACGCGTATTCTCTCCGACTGGCTGGTGATCCGCTGCAGCGTCAACCCGGGCGAAACCTTCCTTGACCGGATGATCGCCATGGTTGAAGGCGCCCAGCGCCGCAAGACGCCGAACGAAATCGCCCTGACGATCCTGCTTATCGCCCTGACCCTGGTGTTCCTGCTGGCCACCGCCACCATCTGGCCCTTCTCCGCCTGGAGCGGTAACGCGGTCAGCGTGACGGTGCTGGTGGCGCTGCTGGTGTGCCTGATCCCGACCACTATCGGCGGCCTGCTGTCGGCTATCGGCGTCGCCGGGATGAGCCGCATGCTCGGCGCGAACGTGATTGCCACCAGCGGACGCGCGGTTGAAGCGGCGGGCGATGTCGACGTTCTACTGCTGGATAAAACCGGCACCATTACCCTCGGCAACCGCCAGGCTTCAGCGTTCCTGCCCGCGCAGGGCGTGGAAGAGAAAACCCTTGCCGATGCCGCCCAGCTCTCTTCGCTGGCCGACGAAACGCCGGAAGGCCGCAGCATCGTGGTGCTGGCAAAGCAGCGCTTTAATCTGCGCGAGCGCGATCTGCAATCGCTGCACGCCACCTTCGTGCCCTTTACCGCCCAGACCCGGATGAGCGGGATTAACATCGACCAGCGGATGATCCGTAAAGGTTCCGTGGATGCCATTCGCCGCCACGTTGAGGCTAACGGCGGCCACTTCCCGGCCGATGTCGATAAACAGGTTGAAGACGTGGCGCGTCTTGGCGCCACGCCGCTGGTGGTCGCCGAAGGCGAGCGGGTGCTGGGGATTATTTCGCTGAAAGATATCGTCAAAGGCGGCATCAAAGAGCGTTTTGCCCAGCTGCGTAAAATGGGGATTAAAACGGTGATGATCACCGGCGATAACCGCCTGACCGCCGCCGCTATCGCCGCGGAAGCGGGCGTGGACGACTTTCTCGCCGAAGCGACGCCGGAAGCCAAGCTGGCGTTAATCCGCCAGTATCAGTCGGAAGGACGGCTGGTGGCGATGACCGGCGACGGTACCAACGACGCCCCGGCGCTGGCGCAGGCCGACGTCGCGGTGGCGATGAACTCCGGTACCCAGGCGGCGAAAGAGGCGGGTAACATGGTGGACCTCGACTCCAACCCCACCAAACTGATCGAGGTCGTGCACATCGGTAAACAGATGCTGATGACCCGCGGTTCATTAACCACCTTCAGTATCGCCAATGACGTGGCGAAGTACTTTGCCATCATTCCGGCCGCCTTTGCCGCGGTCTATCCGCCGCTGGCGATGCTTAACGTGATGCATCTGCACTCGCCCTCTTCGGCGATCCTGAGCGCGGTGATTTTTAATGCGCTGATTATCATCTTCCTGATCCCGCTGGCGCTGAAGGGGGTGAGCTATAAGCCGCTGACGGCCTCGGCGATGCTGCGCCGCAACCTGTGGGTCTATGGCCTGGGCGGACTGCTGGTGCCGTTTATCGGTATCAAAGCGATCGACCTGTTACTGACCCTGACCGGGCTGATGTGAGGAAAAAACCATGTCATTGATTCGTCCTGCTGTTGTGCTGTTTATTCTGTTAACGCTGCTCACCGGCGGCGTCTATCCGCTATTAACCACCGCGCTAGGACAGTGGTGGTTCCCGCAGCAGGCCAACGGCTCGCTGCTGAGGATTGACGGCGAAGTGCGCGGTTCCAGCCTTATCGGGCAGAACTTTACCGCGCCGGGCTATTTCCAGGGTCGCCCATCCGCCACGGCGGAGATGCCGGATAATCCGCTGGCATCCGGCGGCAGCAACCTCGCGGCCAGCAATCCGGCGCTGGATAAAGCCATCAGCGAACGAGTGCAGACCCTGCGCGTCGCCAACCCGGACGCCACGTCCAGGGTTCCGGTGGAGCTGGTCACCGCTTCGGCGAGCGGACTGGATTACAGCCTGACCCCGGCCGCCGCCCTGTGGCAGGCGCCGCGCGTCGCCAAAGCCCGGCAGCTGAGCGTGGAGCAGGTCACGCAACTGGTCAACGAGGCAACGCAAAAACCGTTGCTCAGCTTTCTCGGCCAACCTGTGGTAAATATACTGCAGCTGAATATGTCGCTGGATGCCCTGAAGGATAAGTGAAATGAGTGACGAGCCGCTGCGTCCGGACCCCGATCGCCTGCTGCAACACACCGCCGCCCCGCATCGCGGTAAGTTAAAGGTTTTTTTCGGCGCCTGCGCGGGGGTGGGGAAAACCTGGGCGATGCTGGCGGAAGCGCAGCGGCTGCGCGCCCAGGGGCTGGATATTCTGATTGGCGTGGCGGAAACCCACGGGCGTAAAGAGACGGCGGCGATGCTTGAGGGGCTCTGCACCCTGCCCCAGCGCCGCCTCTCCCACCGCGGGCGCTACGTTAAAGAGTTTGACCTTGACGGCGCCCTGGCCCGCCGCCCGGCGCTGATCCTCGTCGATGAGCTGGCGCACAGCAACGCGCCCGGCTCCCGTCATCCTAAACGCTGGCAGGACGTCGAAGAGCTGTTGGAAGCCGGTATCGACGTGTTTACCACCGTTAACGTCCAGCACCTCGAGAGCCTGAACGACGTCGTCAGCGGCATCACCGGCGTGCAGGTCCGTGAAACCGTCCCCGATCCGTTCTTCGACGCCGCCGACGATGTGGTACTGGTCGACCTGCCTCCCGACGATCTCCGCCAGCGGCTCAATGAAGGGAAAGTCTATATCGGCGGCCAGGCCGAGCGGGCTATTGAGAACTTCTTTCGCAAGGGCAACCTGATCGCCCTGCGCGAGCTGGCGCTGCGCCGTACCGCCGATCGGGTCGATGAGCAAATGCGCGCCTGGCGCGATCGTCAGGGACAGGAAAAAGTCTGGCACACCCGCGACGCCATTTTGCTCTGCATCGGCCACAACACCGGCAGCGAAAAGCTGGTTCGCGCCGCCGCCCGCCTCGCGGCCAGGCTGGGGAGCGTCTGGCATGCGGTGTATGTGGAAACCCCCTCTCTGCATCGCCTGCCGGAAGCGAAACGGCGGGCGATCCTCGCCGCGCTCAGGCTGGCTCAGGAACTGGGGGCGGAAACCGCGACCCTCGCCGATCCTTCTGAAGAGCGGGCCGTTCTGCACTACGCCCGCGAGCATAACCTCGGCAAGATAGTGATTGGCCGCCAGCAAAAAAGGCGCTGGTGGGACCGCAGCGGCTTCGCCGATCGGCTGGCCCGCCACGCGCCGGACCTCGATCTGGTCGTGATCGCGCTGGATGAAAAAGCCGCCCCCCTGCCCGCTCGCGCCAGCGATGGCCGGACCGCAATGGAAAAATGGCGTTTGCAGCTCCAGGGATGCGTCGTCGCCATCGCCCTGTGCGCGGTGATAACCGTCGTCGCCATGCAGTGGCTGATGGCTTTTGAAGCCGCCAACCTGGTGATGCTGTATCTGCTGGGCGTGGTAATTATCGCCCTGTTGTATGGACGCTGGCCGTCGGTGCTGGCGACGGTGATTAACGTGGTCAGCTTTGACCTGTTTTTTGTCGCGCCGCGCGGTACGCTGGCGGTTTCCGATGTGCAGTATCTGCTGACCTTTAGCGTGATGCTCACCGTCGGGCTGCTTATCGGCAACCTCACCGCCGGCGTACGCTATCAGGCGCGGGTGGCGCGCTATCGCGAACAGCGCACCCGGCATCTGTACGAAATGTCAAAAGCGCTGGCGGTGGGCCGCAGCCGTGAGGACGTCGCCGCCACCAGCGAGCGCTTTATCGCCTCGACGTTTCAGGCGCGCAGCCAGCTGCTGCTGCCCGATGAAACGAACCGGCTCTCTCCGCTGACTCCGCAAACGGCGGCCATCACCTGGGATGACGCCATTGCCCGCTGGAGCTTCGATAAAGGGCAGCCCGCCGGGGCGGGTACCGATACGCTACCCGGCGTGCCGTACCAAATCCTGCCGCTGAAAAGCGCCGCCCGCACCTGGGGGCTGCTGGTCGTGGAACCCGCCAACCTCCGCCAGCTGATGATCCCCGAACAGCAGCGCCTGCTGGAAACCTTCACCCTGCTGGTCGCCAGCGCGCTGGAGAGACTGACGCTTACCGCCAGCGAAGAGCAGGCGCGGCTGAACAGCGAACGGGAAAGCCTGCGTAACTCGCTGCTGGCAGCGCTGTCCCACGATCTGCGGACGCCGTTAACGGTGCTGTTCGGCCAGGCTGAAATCCTGACGCTCGATCTCGCCAGCGAAGGGTCGAAACACGCGCCGCAGGCCAATGAGATTCGTCAGCACGTGTTGAACACCACCCGGCTGGTAAATAATCTCCTCGATATGGCGCGGATCCAGTCCGGCGGCTTTAATTTGCATAAAGAGTGGCTAACTCTGGAAGAGGTGGTCGGTAGCGCGCTGCGTATGCTGGAGCCGGGGCTCGGCGGCCGGCATATTCAGCTCGCGCTGCCGGACCCGCTGCTGCTGGTTCACGTCGACGGGCCGCTATTTGAACGGGTACTGATTAATCTGCTGGAAAATGCGGTGAAGTACGCGGGAACAGAGGCGCACATCGGCATTACCGCGCACGTCGACCCGCACAATTTACTGCTTGAGGTTTGGGATAACGGACCGGGTATTCCTGCCGGCCAGGAACAGGCTATCTTTGATAAATTCGCCCGCGGGAATAAAGAGTCGGCGATCCCCGGCGTCGGTCTGGGCCTGGCGATTTGCCAGGCGATCGTTGAGGTGCACGGCGGAACGATTAGCGCCGCGACGCGCCCGCAAGGCGGCGCCTGTTTCCGTGTTACACTGCCGAGAGAAGCGCCCCCTGAACTGGAAGATTTAGCCGAGGAAATGTGATTAACGTTTTGATCATCGAAGATGAGCATGCTATCCGCCGCTTTCTGCGCACCGCGCTGGAAGCCGACGGCATGCGCGTATTTGAAGCGGAAACGCTGCAGCGCGGGCTGATCGAAGCCGCGACCCGCAAGCCGGATTTAACCATTCTCGATCTTGGCCTGCCCGATGGTGACGGCAACGCGTTTATCCGTGAGGTTCGCCAGTGGAGCCAGATGCCGATTATCGTCCTCTCTGCGCGCACCGAGGAGCAGGACAAAATCGCCGCGCTTGACGCCGGCGCCGATGATTATCTCAGCAAACCCTTTGGTATCGGTGAACTGCAGGCGCGGCTGAGGGTGGCAATGCGCCGCCATGCCGGCGCCCAGGCCGATGAGCCGCTGGTGCGTTTTGCCGATGTCGAAGTCGATATCCCCGCCCGCCGCATCGTGCGCGGCGACGAAGAGATCCACCTGACGCCCATTGAATTTCGCCTGCTGGTGGTACTGCTGAATAATCCCGGCAAAGTGCTGACCCAGCGGCAGTTGCTCAACCAGGTCTGGGGGCCGAACGCGGTGGAACACAGCCACTATCTGCGGATCTATATGGGACATCTGCGACAGAAGCTGGAGGCCGACCCGGCGCGCCCGCAGCATCTGCTGACCGAAACCGGGATCGGCTATCGGTTTATGCCCTAGCTGATCCCCGGCTCGCGCTTTGCTTAGCCGGGCTACAGGCCCGCCGTCGTCTGCCAGGCGGTAGCCCGGACAAGCGCGTCAAGCGCCGCCTCCAGGAAATGTGCCGGGCCTCATAAATCAACGCTGTTTCATCCCGGTGGCGCTGCGCTGACCGGGCTAAGGGTTCACCGCCAACTGCGGGCCGGTAGCCCGGATAAGGCGTTTACGCCGCAATCCGGGGAATGCAGGCGATTATTGCCCGTAGTAGGCCCCTGCCCCGTGTTTACGCAAATAGTGTTTATCCAGCAGCGTCGCAGAGACCGGCTGTTCATCAATGCTCAGCTGACGGGTCCACATATTCATATAGGCAATCTCCTCCAGCACCACCGCATTATGCACCGCGTTCGCCGGATCTTTTCCCCATGCAAATGGGCCGTGCCCGTGGACCAGCGCGGCGGGCACGCTGAGCGGATCGGTATGCTGCGCCCCCAGCGTTTCGATAATCACGTGACCGGTATTGGTTTCATAATCACCGCGGATTTCATCATCGCTGAGCGGGCGGGTACAGGGGATCGGCCCATAAAAATAGTCGGCGTGGGTAGTGCCCATCGCCAGCAGCGGCCTGCCCGACTGCGCCCAAATCGTCGCGTGGCGCGAATGGGTGTGCACAATTCCGCCCACGCCGCTAAACGCCTTATACAGCTCCAGATGGGTCGGCGTATCCGACGAGGGCTTATAGCGCCCCTCTACCACCCTGCCGGTCGCCAGCTCCACCACCACCATATCCTCGGCCGTCATCACGGCGTATTCCACGCCGGAGGGTTTGATCACCACCAGCCCGGCCTCGCGATCGATACCGCTGACGTTGCCCCAGGTAAAGGTCACAAGATGAAATTTCGGCAGCGCCAGATTGGCGTCAAGAACCGTCTGCTTGAGTTTATCCAGCATACTTCACTCCTGAATTCACATTAACTTCATGCTGCGGGGCAAGAAAACCCTGCTGGTATTTATCCGTTAACCACGCTTTGGCCTCGGCAATTCTCTCGCTATCCAGCCCGTCATTTTTGGCCCACATCTCAATCAACCATGCGCCGCGATAGTTCAGCGCGGCAAGCGAACGGAAGATCTCGCTGAAATCCACGCAGCCGGTGCCGAACGGCACATCGCGGAACTGCCCCAGCGAGGCGTGTGAAACGGGCTGGGTGTCTTTCAAATGGATGGCGCTGATTTTATGAATGCCCTTACTCAACTCTTCAGGAACATCGTTTTGCCACGCGCTTAAGTTGCCAACGTCCGGATAGACGCAAAACCACGGACTGCAAACCTTCCGTTCGAGATCCAACCAGCGCGAGATATTGCTCATAAAGGCGGTATCCATAATCTCCATCGACAGCATCACCTGTGCTTTCGCCGCTTCGGCCACCGCCCAGTTGATGCCCTCAATAAAGTATTCCCGGGTCTGTGCCGAAGAGGATTCGTAATAGACGTCATAGCCTGCCAGCTGGATGTTGCGGATCCCGACGTGGCTGGCAAAATCCAGCGCATCAAGCATCAGTTCCCGCGCCTTGAGCCGGGTATCGCGATTGACGCTACCAAAGGGATGGCTGCGGTGCGCGGAGAGGCACATGCTCGGCACATCAATGCCGCTGTTGATTTTGTCCGCCACGAACGCCAGCCGCTGCCCCCGATTCCAGCGCAGCCTGGCCTGGCGTTCGGGGCTTTCATCAACGGAGATTTCGATAAAATCAAACGCCAGGCCGGCCGCCATTTCGAAGCGTTTCGGCCAGTCCAGCGCTGCGGGGAGCGCTTTTTCGTAGATGCCAAGTCTGGGTTTCATTGCGCCGCTCCCGTCGCCCTGGAGAGGCTTTGCGCGACAGCTAAGTAACGGGCGTAGCCTTCGCGCAGCTGCTGATGCCGATTGCTATCGGGTTGATAGCAGACCACCTCGGGCTGCGTGGCCGCAATCGCCTCGCTGAAGTTAGCATAGGCGCCACTGCCGGCCGCGGCGCACAGCGCGGCGGCTCGACAGCCGGCCTGTTCGATATCCACTACTTCCAGCGGAAGATTGGCCGCATCGGCGTACATCTGCGTCCAGCCTCTCGACTGGCTCGGCCCGCCGGTAAAGCGAATTTTTTGAATATCCCGATTGAGTTCAATAATGCGGTCCTGATGCACCAGGTGAGAAAAAACGATCCCGCGATAGATGGCCGCAATAATATCCTTTTTCGTATGATGCCCCGCGAGGCCCACCAGCGCGCCGGGCAGATCCATCGCCAGATTGGAACCGAACAAATAGGGTAAAAAAATGAGGTTGCTGTCGGTATCTTGCGCGATCCAGCTTTCGAAATGGTCGTAGCAGCGGTCATCGTCAGGGAAAAACTGCTTCACAAACCAGGAGAGATTGCTCGCCGAAGTGGGGCTGCCCTCGTGAACGAAGTATTTGCCCGGAATGCAGTATTTCCCCCAGATGTAGGGAAAGTCGCTGGCAATAATGCTATCCGTCACCGAGGTGGCGATACTCCAGGTTCCGGCCACCGCGCTCAGGGTATCCGCCCGATCAATGCCCGAGGAGACGGCGGAGGCGACCACGTCGAAAAAGCCGCCGAAAACCGGCGTCCCCGGGCATAAACCGCAGTCCAGCGAGGCCTGCAAGGTAATGTGGCCCACGCAATCCGTTGAGTTCACCACCGGCGCGGTTTTATCCACCACTTCCTCAATGCCAAATAGCGCCATCATGTCGCTGTCGTAGCGAGAGGTGAACTGGTTATAAAAATTACTGCCGGAGATATTGGTGATTTCTGCCGTCGCTTCGCCGGTCAGGCGGAAACGGATGTAGTCGTGGACCATCAAAACGGCATCGATTCTGTCGTAATTGGCCGGCTCATACTCTTTAAGCCACGCCAGCAGCGACACCGGATGTCCGGTCCACAACTGCTGCAATCCTTTTGGATAGGCCAGTTTGTCGATACCTTCACGGTACCATTTTTTGACAAACTCAAGCGCCCGGGTATCAGATGAAATAATCCCATTGCGCACCGGCTCGCCTTTTTTGTCAATCGCGTAGAGCCCTTTGCCGTGCGAGGAGAAACCGATCCCGCCGATGCTTAGCGGCGGCACCTGGCTTTCATACAGCGCTTTTTTTATCACGCTGCAAACGGTATCCCATAGCTCATGCATGTTCCGCTCGGTAAAGCCCGGCTGTTCGGATAATACCTGCGCATATTGCGACGCCACATGAATCTCTTGCCCTAACTCATTATATATACCGGCTTTGGTGACCGTACCACCGATATCAACCCCGATAAAATTCATTTCCCTTCGCCTCATATTTAAAATAAATTAACGTCTGGCTGAGCTAATAAAGGTGGCGCCCCAAATAATAAGCCCTTTCACCACATACTGAACGTAAGGTGAGATCCCAAGGAGGTTTAAACCATTATTCAGTACGCCGAGCATCATGGCGCCAATCAGCGTGCCGATAATCATTCCGCGGCCGCCGGCAATTGATGCCCCGCCGAGCACCACGGCGGCAATTGCATCCAGTTCAAATCCGACGCCGGCATTCGGCTGGCCGCTCATCACGCGCGAGGTGAAAATAAGACCGGCAAAACTGGCGGTAAAGCCGCTGATCACGTAAACCAGCAATTTATAATATTTCACCCGCAGCCCGCTCAGGCGCGCCGCTTCTTCATTACCGCCGAGGGAATAAACATAGCGACCAAACGGCATATGATTCAGGACGATATAAAAGATGAGATATAAAACCACCATCAGAATAATAGGCACCTGAATACCGAACAGATATTCGCGGCCCCAAAAAGCGAATGAATCCGGTAAACCGGAGATGGGGTAGCCGCCGGTATAGATCAGCGCCAGTCCCTTCGCAATAATCATTGCCCCGAGGGTCACGATAATCGGCGGCATTTTACCGTAGGCGGTTAAAAAGCCGTTCAGCGCGCCAAAGGCGACGCCGGAAAACAGGCCGATAAGAATGGCTAACCACGGATCTAAACCATAGTACTTCATTAATCCCGCCATCAGGGTACCGGCCAGGGCCATGACCGCGCCGACGGAGAGGTCGATCCCGCCGGTCAGGATGGCAAAGGTCATCCCGATAGCAATGATGGCATTAATCGAGACCTGGCGGGCGACGGTCGATAAGTTATCGACCGTTAAAAAGTAGTCATTAAAAATAGCCATACAGGAGAACAGGAGTACCAGACCAACAAACGGCAGGAACGCGGGCATTTTTAATAAACCATGGAGCATCTTTTTATTTTTATCAGGAGATGCGGCGGGCGCTAATGACACGTTTTCATTACTCATTTAATACTCCCTAAATAATATTACCGGCAGCGTGCAGCATAATCACAGTGGAATTTATTTGGTCGCTCTCGAGTTCGGCAACGATATTACCGTCGCGAAAAACCATCACCCTGTCGCTAACGCCAATCACCTCTGGTAGCTCAGATGAAATCATAATTATTGAAATACCCTGGGCGGTGAGGTCACGCATGATTTGATAGATTTCTGATTTCGCTCCGACATCAATACCGCGAGTCGGTTCGTCAAAAATAAGAATATTGACATCATGATTTAACCAACGAGAAATAACGACTTTCTGCTGGTTACCGCCGCTCAACGTCCCTACCGCGGTTCCAGCATCCGGCGTTTTCACGCCAACGTGATTAATTAAACGCTCGGCGGTCAGGCGCTCTTCGTTATCGCGGATAAGCGAGAACTGGCAGGCGTGTTTGTTAAGCCAGATATTATCTTTGACCGAAAAAGGAAGCACCAGCCCCTGCGTTTTTCGGCTTTCCGGCAACAGACCAATGCCCAGACGCAGAGCCCGGTCGGTGGATTTTATCGTCACCTCTTTTCCGGCCAGGCGGACGCGCTTTTTGAAGCATTTATCCGCGCCGGTCAGGGCCAGGATCGCTTCGGAACGCCCCGATCCCACCAGCCCGGCGAGGCCTAAGATCTCCCCTTTGCGCAGCGTCAGTCGATTGACCTGGCTAGTTTCGGTAAGCTGAATTTCCGCCTCCAGTACTATGTCGTCATGCGCCAGCGTCCGCCGTGCGGGATAGATATTCTCCACTTCACGGCCAACCATCATCTGGATCATCTCGGCGATATCGATATTGTCGACCTTTGCCGACCCGATATATTTGCCGTCGCGGAGAATGCTCAGGCTGTCACAGATCTCATATATCTCCTCAAGATGGTGAGAGATAAAGAACATCCCGACGCCTTTGGCCTTTAAATCGCGCATCACGCGGAAAAGATGCTCCGCCTCACTCGGGGTTAAGGTCGCGGTGGGTTCATCCAGAATGAGAATTCGCGCATCTAGCGACAGCGCTTTGGCAATTTCCACGAACTGCTGCTCGGCGACGCTGAGATGGCAAATTTGCTCATCGGGATCGAGGGTCACGCCAAGATCTTTAAAAATCCGCAACGCCTCGCGGCGCATCGCTTTACGATCTAACAGACCAAAACTATTTACCTTTTCGCGATTAAGGAAAATATTCTCATAAGCGTTCAGATAGGGAATAAGAGAAAATTCCTGAAAGATAATCCCTACGCCGCAGGCAATCGCGTCACGATAGTTATGAAAATGCTGTTGCTTACCGTCAATAAAAATATTACCGGCGTCAGGTTGATATATCCCGCAAAGGATTTTCATTAACGTCGATTTACCCGCGCCGTTTTCACCTAATAAAGCATGCACCTCCCCTCGGCCAAGGGTGATATTAACATTATCCAGCGCCTTGACCCCGGGGAAGCTTTTACTGACGTTTTTAACTTCCAGTAAGCTGGGCATAAACATCGCTCCATAATGGCTCGATAAAATAGCGAGCCATACTTTAATAAGAATCCGGCACGGCTCACCTGAATTAGCGAGAGCCGCTATGGCGTAATAACGCGATTACCAGTGGAAATCTTTGGCGTTGGTTTTATCGATAAGCTTCACATCAACAGGGATCTCCTTAGGAATATTCGCACCCCAATGTTTCGCCAGGGCAATGCCTAAGCCAATACGCAGCTGATCGCGTGGGAACTGAGCGGCGGTAGCAATAAACGGCGTATTACCTTTAGCAATTTCAGCGACTGCTTCCGGGGAACCATCAACGCTCACCAGCTTCACATCGCGTCCTGATGCCTGAATCGCCGCCAGAGCGCCGAGTGAGCCAACATCATTCACGCTAAAAATACCGTTGAGCGTCGGGTTGGATTGCAGCATATTTTCCGTCACGCTCATGGAGGTATCGCGCTCTTGTTTACCATTCAGTTTGGTAATCACTTTAATATTGGGATGCTTTTTCATCGCATCTTCAAAGCCGCGCACGCGCTCCAGAATAGGCACTACCGGAATCCCGTCGAGAATCGCTACGTTGCCTTTATCACCCAGCGCTTTGGCTAAGTGTTCACCGGCAATAAAGCCTGCATCATAGTTTTTTGAGCCGACAAAAGAATCTATCGGGCCATTAGCCTGAGCATCTATCGCCACCACCACCACGCCAGCTTTTTTAGCGGCCAGCACGGCGGTTTCCGCACCGACGCTATCAGCCGGGTTAATCAGCAAAATATCTATTTTCTTTTGCAGCATATCCTCAACATCGCTAATCTGCTTGGAGACATCATGCGCCGCATCCGCTGTATAGACGGTGGCGTTAATATCTTTTGCCGACTGCTCAAGCGACTCTTTCATGGTGACGAAATATTCGTTATTCAATTCCTGGAACGACATGCCGATAGTTAGCGGCTTAGCATTAACGCAGGCGACCATACTCATCGCCAGAAGTCCTGAGAGTAATGCTTTCGTATTCAATTTTACAGGCATTCAATATCTCCTTTTTGAGTTATGCGCTAAAGGATAAAGATTATCCTTTAGCGTTTTCATGGTACGAATGTTGCCTGATAGCCTGAGCAATAAATTAATGACCGGTAGACTTCACCAGACCACCGATATTTACCCCAGTTATCACCATGATACAAATCCAGTATTTATTTAGCCGCCATTCATTTCAAAGCGGATGATAATTAAAATAAATGGCGCTATTTAAGAATTACGTTTTTATGGCTTAATAACGACCTTGATAGAATCGAGCGATTTTGCCATTTCAAACGCCGCTTTCCACTCATCGATAGAATAGAAATGAGTGACGACGCCTTTTGCAGTCAGCAGGCCGCGCTCAAAGAGATCGATGGCGATTTCATAGCTGTACGGGCCAAGATGCGCACCGCGAATATCCAGCTCTTTGCGGTCGCCAATGATCGACCAGTCGGCGGTGGTTTCTTTACCAAACACGCTGAACTCGACAAAACGACCTAGCTTACGAATCATCTCCAGTCCCTGAGTAACGCCAATCGGCGCGCCGGTAGCTTCAATGTAGACGTCGCAACCGTAGCCTTCAGTCATGGCTTTAACAATGGCAATGGCGTCTTCTTTGGCCGCATTGATAACCACATCCGCCCCAAACTCTTTCGCCAGCGCCAGACGGTCTTCCATGGTGTCGATCACCACCAGCTTTTTCGGCGTTTTCAGATGAGCGACCTGCACCATACACAGCCCCAGCGGCCCGGCGCCGGCGATAACAACCACATCATCCAGTTCGATATCTCCGCGGCGTACCGTGTGGATTGCGCAGGCCATAGGTTCGATCAGCGCAGCATCTTCTTCACTCAATGATTCAGGAATTTTATGAATAATCGCGCGTTCGGAGAAACGCATATATTCAGCCATACCACCATCGGCGACATCTTTCTGGAAGCCGTAAATATCATGGGTTTCGCACATCCAGTATTTGCCGGTTTTACAGAAACGACATTCATGACAAGGTACAATCTGCTCCGCCAGAATACGGTCGCCAATTTTTAATTTATATTTTTCTGCCGAGCCGGGGCCTAATTCAGCAACCCGGCCATAGAATTCATGTCCTGGCACCACTGGCGTTTTCACCCACGGATTATCGCCCCAAAACATCGGTGCGCCGTCCTGGGCTTTGCAATCACCAGCACATATTCCACAGCCATCAACTTTTATAACCACTTCTTTTTCTTGTGCTACCGGGCGCGTAATCTTTTCAAAGCGATAATCCTGGGGACCATGGCACACAACAGCTTTCATATCTTCAGGTAATTGTTCCATCGTAAACCTCATTTTCGGATAAGTAATGAAGATGGATAGTATTGCTGACGCAATTATCCTCCACCTGGCACAAGAGTCGTGAGATGATGATGCAAATATATTATTACGTAGAGAGTTTAACTGGTCTCTACGATTTCAAGGCATTCCTGACGATAGATATCTTTTGGTAGCTTATTAGTAATAAGAACATCAATATCTGCCAGGTCGCATATTTTATATAATGAATAGCGCTCAAACTTACTGCTATCGACCATCAGGATTTTTTGGTCGGCCACTTTCAGCATTTCTTGTTTCAGACGCACGTTGACTTCATTGCTATCTTTGATTTCCAGGCCTGAATCAAGGCCCTGGCAAGAAAAGAACAGTTTATTGACCTTAAAGTTATTAATAATAAATTCAGCTACTGGCCCATGAAAATCGCCGTGTCTTTCAGAATACTCGCCACCCACGCTGACAATTCTTATTTTCTTTCGGCAGGCCAATGTCTGAATAATATTTAATGAATTGGTAATTACCGTCAGTTCGATATCGGGCAACTGCCGTGCTAAAAACCAGCATGAACTACTATTATCCATAATAATGCATTCATGCTCATGAATGTACTGTAATGCGCTTTTGGCAATGCGCATTTTTCGCTCTGGTTGCTCTTTTGTTCGCTTAATAAATGCTTCAGCTTTATCGACAAAATTCCCATTATTTGTGGGATTATCCACATCTAAAAATGATGCATTATTTTCTGAAATCATCGCACCGCCAAAGCTGCGAACTATTTTTTTATTTTTCGCCAGCGAGGTTAAATCTCGGCGAATGGTTTCTGGAGATACGCCAAATATCTGTGAGAGCTCATTAACTCTGGCACATCCTTTTTCTACGACATATTCCAAGATTAATGAATGACGTTTCACTTGTAACATAGACGTTCTCAAGAAAGCATTCAGGATTTAATGACATAAATATAACAAAATTGTCCATATCAGTAAGTGATATAAATCATACAAAATCAAAACAAGTTTTTAGCTTTTTTTAGTTTGAAGCTGATCATATATATCAAGTAACTTTCATTTTGAATGAGATAAATTTGTGATTAAAATCGCAGAATTAGCCGTCATTGTTCGTTTGCTTTAGCAGCATATTCACTAAAACGGGCAAACCCGGTCAAAGCAATAATACCCGTTTATGCCCGATTCAGTCAGCGTAATGCCCGGCAAGGCTGTGCCGTCTTGATAACACGTAACGTCAAACTTTGCGACATCGCCAAAGGGTGACGACTTTTGCCGCCTCTGAAACCAGCAGGAACCCAATATAAAACGCGCTCCCCTTAAACTCCATCTCGCGCAGCATCCAGAACACCAGCGAAAGCGAAGGTAGCATGAAGATCAGACGCAACGGCGTCTGCGCATACGCCAGCCACAGCGCATAGCGACTGTGTCGCCAGAAGAGAATCATCGAGACGGGAATAGTGACAATCAATATGGCATTAAGCGGATATAGCCAGGCTGCCGCGGAACCGTAGCTTTGCACAAGCTGTAGATAAGCGAGGATATCGCTGTAGAAAGGCACTCGCTGATGGTAGACATTCCAGACAATAAACTGGAGGAGATAGAACAGATCCATCCCACCCCAGAACCAAAAAACGTTTTTTCGTTCCAGTTTCATCGCTATCCCTGCGAAAAAATCAGGCCCTGAAAAGGGCCTGATTATCATGATGTCAATTACGCATTTTTCAGCACTTCGCTGACAATCTCCACCGCTTCTTTCTCAATCTGCTGACGATGTTCAGCGCCGAGGAAGCTTTCGCAGTAGATTTTATAGGCGTCTTCGGTTCCTGACGGACGCGCGGCGAACCAGCCGTTGTCGGTCATCACCTTCAGGCCGCCAATCGCCGCCCCGTTACCCGGCGCCGCGGTCAGACGCGCGGTAATCGGGTCGCCCGCCAGGGTGCTGGCGCTGACCATTTCCGGAGAGAGCTTAGACAGCGCCGCTTTCTGGGCAGAAGTCGCGGAGGCCTGCAGACGGTTGTAGCTCGGCGCGCCAAAGCGCTCTGCCAGCTCGTCGTAGTGCTGCTGCGGGTTTTTCCCGGTGACCGCGGTGATTTCCGCCGCCAGCAGGCACATGATGATGCCGTCTTTGTCGGTAGACCACGGGGTGCCGTCAAAGCGCAGGAACGAAGCCCCCGCGCTCTCTTCACCGCCGAAGCCGAAGCTGCCGTCAAACAGACCATCAACAAACCACTTAAAGCCGACCGGCACTTCCACCAGCTTACGGCCGAGGTCGTTAACCACACGGTCAATCATCGCCGAGGAGACCAGGGTTTTACCCACAGCGACATCTTTGCCCCACTGCGGGCGATGCTGGAACAGGTAGTTAATCGCCACCGCCAGATAGTGGTTCGGGTTCATCAACCCGGCCGGCGTGACGATACCGTGACGGTCGTAATCCGGGTCATTCGCGAAGGCCAGGTCAAATTTGTCGCGCAGCGCCAGCAGGCCCGCCATCGCGCACTCGGAGGAACAGTCCATACGGATTGCGCCGTCTTTATCGAGATGCATAAAGCGGAAGGTCTGATCGACGTGGTCGTTGACGATGGTCAGATTGAGGTTGTAATGCTCAGCGATACGCTTCCAGTATTCGATACCGGAGCCGCCCAGCGGGTCGACGCCGAGGGTCAATCCGGCTTTCTGGATCGCCGCCATATCGACGATATCCGCCAGCCCTTCAATAAACGGCTGCACCAGATCCTGTTCTTTAACGTGGCCGGAGGCCAGCGCCGCGTCAAGAGAAATACGCTTGACGCCCTGCAGACCGGCAGCCAGCAGTTCATTGGCGCGATTTTCGACAACCTTGGTCACGTTGGTATCAGCCGGGCCGCCGTTTGGCGGATTGTACTTGATACCACCGTCTTCCGGCGGGTTGTGGGACGGCGTGATCACAATACCGTCAGCCAGCGGACCGCCCTTTTTGTTATGCACCAGAATCGCATTAGAAATCGCCGGCGTCGGGGTGAAACCGTT
Source organism: Klebsiella grimontii (assembly GCF_900200035.1). GTDB lineage: Bacteria > Pseudomonadota > Gammaproteobacteria > Enterobacterales > Enterobacteriaceae > Klebsiella > Klebsiella grimontii. The sequence goes on along the minus strand of NZ_FZTC01000015.1, from coordinate 675,270 downwards.
GTTTTCCTGAACGATGACGTCAACGCCGTTCGCCGCCAGCACTTCCAGTACGGAAATGAAGGCCGGTTCGGAGAGTGCATGAGTGTCCTTCCCGACGTAGCATGGGCCGGTGATCCCGTTCTTCGCGCGGTCTTCCGCAATTGCCTGAGCAATCGCCAGAATATGCTGCTCGTTGAAGTTGTGGCGCGCCGCGCTGCCGCGGTGACCGGAGGTGCCAAACTTCACCGCATGTTCCGCGTTGCCGACTTCCGGCTTCAGCACATAGTACTGGGCAGTCAGCTGGGCGACGTTAATCAAATCACTCTGTTGCGCAGGTTGACCCGCGCGCTTATCGATTGCCATTGCCTGATCCTTCTGGTGCAAAAGTTAATTAACTAGATCGTACCGCAAACCTTTTCGATCAATTCCGCAGGGAACTGCATAGACTGCATGATATGTTCGATCATGCTGCATTTGCGACCGGTATTGGTATTTGTAATGACCCACCACGGCGTGCCCGGAACCTGCTTAGGTTTCGTCTGATTACCGTTTTTCTGCAGCGTGCGCTCATCCTCAGCGAAATAAACGCGAGTGCGGCCGTGGAGGGACTCGGTCGCCTCCGCGAACGCTTTGCTGTCTAAGGAGTAGAGGGTAGTCAGAACCAGCATGAAACGGTTTACCGCGCGCTTTTGATCAGCGTACTCATCAGATAACAGCAGCTCACGCATCGCGCGGACTTTATCCTTCAGAGGATTAGCGGGCTTCACTTCAGCGACAGGCGTTGGCGCAGGGGCCGGAGCGGCTTTCGCTACCGGTGCGACAGGCTGGGAAACGGCGGAAAACTTCAACATACGCCGTAAAATGTCGGATGCGCTCTCGCCAATATGCTTGGTGTGGCTGGCAATATAGCTATAGAGTTCATCATCAACTTCAATTGTTTTCATCTTAATCCAGTGCGATATCTTTTTCTGAATACAAGTTGTCGGGATTATAGGGTCAAATCCCAACCGCGGATAGCGTCAAACCAGGATGGCGGTAAAACTCGGAAATCTTCCGGGTCTTGCAGCCGGATGGCAGAATGTCCAACATAATACCCTAACCCGACGGAGCGAAAAAAAGAACTTTGCCATGAAATTAAATAGCCGAGCGCAATCTGCACAGAATCCGCACAATAATCCCCCTATCGTCCTGGTCCACGGCCTTTTTGGCAGCCTGGATAACCTTGGGATCCTCGCCCGCGATCTGGTTCACGATCGCGATATTTTACAGGTCGACATGCGAAACCACGGTCTTTCGCCGCGCTCGCCGGAAATGACCTATTCCGCGATGGCCCAGGATCTGCTTGATACTCTCAATGAATCACAGATTGAAAAAGCTACCTTTATTGGTCACTCAATGGGCGGAAAGGCGGTGATGGCGCTGAGCGCGCTGGCGCCGGAGCGCATCGCGGGCCTGGTCGCCATTGATATCGCCCCGGTGGATTATCACGTTCGCCGTCATGATGAAATCTTCGCCGCCATCAACGCCGTCACCGACGCGGGCGCCGCAACGCGTCAACAGGCGGCGGCAGTCATGCGCCAGCACCTTAACGAAGAGGGCGTGATTCAGTTTCTGCTGAAGTCTTTCGTGGACGGCCAGTGGCGGTTTAACGTACCGGTGCTGTGGGAGCAGTACGATAATATCGTCGGCTGGCAAGCCGTCCCGGCCTGGCCGCATCCGGCGCTGTTTATCCCCGGCGGTAACTCCCCCTACGTCACCGACGCATACCGTGATGCACTATTGGCTCAGTTTCCCCAGGCGCGCGCGCACGTTATCGCCGGCGCCGGTCACTGGGTGCATGCCGAAAAACCGGAGGCCGTGATCCGCGCAATTCGCCGTTATTTAACCTCGATCGCCGCCTGACTGGCTAAAATCTGCCCGACCGCGCGGCTTAATGCCCGCGGTCGTTGGCGCAGCCCGTCGCCTGATGTATTATGGCGCGCTGTCTGCATCGGCTATGCCCGATAGCTTGTTTCCCCCGAAGTCACTCTGAATCATGGCAAAAGAACAAACGGACCGTACGACATTAGATTTGTTCGCAACCGAGCGTCGGCCGGGTAGACCGAAAACCAATCCGCTTTCGCGCGATGAACAGCTGCGCATCAACAAACGCAATCAGCTTAAACGCGATAAGAGTCGCGGTCTTAAGCGCGTGGAGCTAAAGCTGAATGCCGATGCGGTCGATGCGCTTAATGAGCTGGCGGAAGCCCGTAATATGAACCGCAGCGATCTTATCGAAGAGATGCTGATGAGCCAGCTGGCGGCCCTGCGCGGCCAGGATAAAGCCTAAAACCCGCAAAAAATAAGCTTTCATGTAGCAGAGTGTGCAGTTGGGCGTGATTGCTGTTTCCGCGCCCTTCTCTGTTCTGCTATCATTGCCCCTATCTGCGGGCATTACGCCACTACCACATCATTAAGTTTCAAGAGGTTATTTTACTCATGGCAATCATCGGCATCTTTTTTGGCAGCGACACCGGCAACACCGAAAATATTGCAAAAATGATCCAAAAGCAGCTTGGTAAAGATGTTGCTGATGTTCACGACATTGCCAAAAGCAGCAAAGAGGATCTGGAAGGTCACGATATCCTGCTGCTCGGCATTCCGACCTGGTACTACGGCGAAGCCCAGTGCGACTGGGACGATTTCTTCCCGACGCTGGAAGAGATCGATTTCAACGGCAAACTGGTCGCGCTGTTTGGCTGTGGCGATCAGGAAGACTATGCTGAATACTTCTGCGATGCGCTGGGTACCATCCGCGACATCATCGAACCGCGCGGCGCAACTATCGTTGGCCACTGGCCGACCGCGGGCTACCATTTTGAAGCGTCTAAAGGCCTGGCCGATGACGATCACTTTGTTGGCCTGGCCATTGACGAAGACCGTCAGCCAGAATTGACTAACGAACGCGTGGAAAAATGGGTAAAACAGATTTCTGAAGAGCTGCACCTTGAAGAAATCAAGAATGCCTGAGTCTAAACGGCGAAATCATCAGATTTCGCCGAATTGATAGATAAAAGCAATCAAAGTTATAGCTACAAGTTTTTAACTTTTAATCACATATCTGTACAATGTCCTCTGATTTAACGGGGTCGCGTGAAGCACTTTGTAGCGAGTGCCTCGTTTTTGACAGCATACAAGGCCCGATGCTTGCAGTTTTCATTTCACCATGGCAGTTCTATAATGAGACGCATTACATCGGGTGATTCTCTGTATTACTTCCGCTGATGGAAGTAGATCGTTTAGCAACAGGACAGATTCCGCATGACTGACAACAATACCGCATTAAAGAAAGCTGGCCTGAAAGTGACGCTTCCGAGATTAAAAATCCTGGAAGTGCTGCAAGGACCGGATAACCATCATGTCAGTGCGGAAGACTTATACAAACGCCTGATTGATATGGGTGAAGAGATTGGCCTGGCCACCGTCTACCGCGTACTGAACCAGTTCGACGACGCCGGTATCGTCACCCGTCATAATTTTGAAGGCGGTAAATCCGTTTTTGAACTGACGCAGCAGCATCATCACGATCACCTGATTTGCCTCGACTGCGGCAAAGTGATCGAATTTAGCGATGATTCCATCGAAGCGCGCCAGCGTGAAATTGCCGCAAGGCACGGTATTCGTCTGACCAACCACAGCCTGTACCTGTACGGACACTGTGCGGAAGGCGACTGCCGCGAAGATGAACATGCCCACGACGCGGCAGAGAAATAATCACTGCATCGTATACCGCCAAAAGCCAACCTGAAGGTTGGCTTTTTTTTGCCCGGAATTTGCCGCCTCTTTCTCTCGCGCTGCAATACGTTTACTGTCAGTGCATCCTGAGGTGTACGGAGAGTCGACATGGAGCTTCGCCAGCTACGCTATTATGTGCGCATTATTGAAACCGGCAGTATGGGCCGCGCCGCGCTTGACCTGAATATCGGCGTCTCCGCGCTGAGCCAACAGATGGCGCGCCTGGAGAACGAACTCGCCATCCGTCTGCTGCAGCGGACATCGCGCGGCGTAATGCCGACCAGCGCTGGTCTCGCCTTCTACTCCCAGGCGCAGCTGGCGCTGCGCCACGCCGACGATGCGGTTCTCGCCGCGCGCGAGGCGCGCCTTTCCGGCCACGTCAGCGTCGGTATGGCCCCCAGCACCGCCTCTGTACTGGGGGTACCTTTTATTCACGCGATGCGCGAAAGCTATGCCGACGTCCGCCTGCATTTGGTCGAGAGCCTCTCCGGTAATCTGGAACGCATGATCAACACCCGCCAGCTTGATTTAGCTATCGTGTTCCAGAAGGAGAAGCTTGCGCGCTGGAGCGCCAGGCCGATTCTCGAAGAGCGTCTGTTTCTGATTGGCACCCATGACGTGCTGGCCCCCCTTCCCGAAGCGAGCATCTCGCCTGGCCAACTGGCCGCTATCCCGCTGATAATGCCAAGCCTGGGGCATGGCCTGCGCGGCAGGCTGGAGGCGATCTGCCAGGAGCACGCCCTGAGCGTCGATGTGGTGGCTGAAATCGACGGTCTGGCCCTGCTGATGCGCGCCGTCCGCGACGGACTGGGCGCCACGCTGCAGCCGGGGGCGGCGATTTCCCATCTCGACGGCGAGTCCCTGAGAGTGATCGGCGTCGAGAATCCGATACTCAGTCGGCCAAACTTTCTCGTCAGCCTTTCCGATGATGAACTGACCCCAGCGGGCCTTGCCGCGCGGGTGATACTGGCGAAAGTCATGCGTCAGCTCGTGGAGTCAGGCCGCTGGCCCGGCGCCAGCCTTTACGCGCACTAAACCCCCCTTTAGCAATACGCCATAGCGTCCTTACGGCCAAAACGAATACATTTCCATTACAAATTTAACAATCAAGCAAAGCGTAATGGAGCCAAAAATGGTGGATGTACTGGTGATTGGCGGCGGCAATGCCGCGCTATGCGCCGCATTAACCGCCCGGGAAGCCGGCGCGTCCGTGCTGCTGCTGGAGGCTGCGCCGCGGGAATGGCGAGGCGGAAACTCTCAGCACACGCGGAATCTTCGCTGTATGCACGATGCTCCGCAGGATGTTTTAATCGACAGCTATCCGGAAGAAGAGTACTGGCAGGACCTGCTGCGCGTCACCGAGGGCAACACCAACGAAGCGCTGGCGCGGCTGGTGATCCGCACTTCAGCGCAATGCCGGGACTGGATGCGCCAGCACGGGGTTAACTTTCAGCCGCCGCTCTCCGGCGCCCTGCACGTTGCCCGCACCAACGCCTTTTTTATGGGCGGCGGTAAAGCCCTGGTCAACGCCTATTACCGCAGCGCGGAGCAGATGGGCGTTAAGATCCGCTACAACACGCCGGTACAGGCGCTCGAATTAGATAACGGCGAATTCGTCGCCGCGCTGGCGGGCGAAGAAAGGATCGTCGCCAAAACCTGCGTCCTCGCCGCCGGCGGGTTTGAATCTAACCGCGAGTGGCTGCGTGAAGCATGGGGACAGAACGATCGTGGTGAATGGCCAGCCGATAACTTTCTCATCCGCGGCACCCGCTTCAACCAGGGCGTGCTGCTCAAGTTTATGATTGACGCCGGGGCTGACATCATCGGCGATCCTTCACAATCCCACTGCGTCGCCATTGACGCCAGGGCGCCGCTCTACGATGGCGGGATCTGTACGCGCGTGGACTGCGTGTCGCTGGGGGTGGTCGTCAACCGTGACGCCAGGCGCTTTTATGACGAAGGGGAAGATTTCTGGCCCAAACGTTATGCCATCTGGGGCAGACTGGTCGCCCACCAGCCGGGGCAAATCGGCTACTCAATTATCGACAGCAAAGCGATCGGCCACTTTATGCCGCCCGTTTTCCCCGGCGCCCAGGCCAATACCATCGAAGAATTAGCTCGCCAGCTGGGGCTGGACGCGGAACGCCTGGCGCAAACCATCGCCCGCTACAACGCCGCCTGCGCGCCCGGCCAGTTCGATCATACCCGCCTTGATAACTGCGCGACATCCGGCCTGACGCCGCCGAAAACCCACTGGGCGCGGCCCATCGATACGCCGCCCTACTACGGCTATGCCCTACGACCGGGGATCACCTTCACCTACCTCGGGCTGTACGTCAATGAACACGCCGCCGTCCATTTTGCGGGCAAGCCCAGCCGAAGCCTGTTCGTTGCCGGTGAAATGATGGCCGGCAACGTGCTGGGCAAAGGCTATACCGCCGGCGTGGGCATGTCGATCGGGACGACATTCGGCCGCATTGCCGGCCAACAAGCCGCCAGGGCGGCACTGCAGGAGAGACACCATGAAGTCGCTTGAAAAGCTAATCATTGACGCGCAAATCATCACCCAGCCGGAAGCGGAGGTCGAACGGGTGATGCAGGTCTGTAACGCCTGCCGCTATTGCGAAGGGTTTTGCGCCGTGTTTCCGGCCATGACCCAACGCCTGGCTTTTGGTAAAGCGGATATAAACTACCTGGCCAACCTGTGCCATAACTGCGGTGCCTGCCTGCATGCCTGCCAGTACGCGCCGCCGCATGAGTTTGCCATTAATGTCCCGAAGGCGATGGCGGAAGTGCGGCTGGAAACCTATCAACATTATGCCCAGCCCGCGGCTTTCGGCAGCCTGTATCGTCGGGCCGGCGTGACCACGGCGCTGGCGCTGGTCGGTGGGTTGATCCTCTTTCTGCTGCTGGCGATGGGGCTCAAAGGCTCCCTGCTACATCCGCCGCTGGCCGGCGATTTCTACCAGATTTTTCCCCATAACCTGCTGGCGTGGATGTTTGGTTCGGTCTTCGTACTGGCCATGGGCTTACTGATGGCCGGCGTGATCCGTTTCTGGCGCGAGATCTCCCCGGGGCATCCCCACGCCGTTGATATCGCCGAAGCCTCGCATAACGCGCTGACCTTAAAATATCTCGACGGCGGCCACGGTAAGGGCTGCAACGAGGCTGATGACGCGTTTACCCTGATGCGCCGTCGTTTCCATCATCTTACCTTTTATGGTTTTCTGCTCTGTTTCGCTGCCACCCTGGTGGCCACGGGCTATCACTATTTTGCCGGATGGGAAGCTCCCTACCCGTTCTTCAGCGCACCGGTTCTGCTGGGCACGCTTGGCGGAATCGGCCTGCTGGTGGGCCCGGCAGGCCTGCTATGGCTGAACCTTCGTCGTTCGCCGCTGCACGGAGACCCGCGGCAAAAACCGATGGATCGCGCCTTTATCCTGCTGCTGCTGCTGACCAGCTTCACCGGCCTCGCCCTGCTGGCGGGACGGGACACCTCGTGGATGGGCATTCTGCTTGCCATTCATCTCGGCGTGGTGATGGCGCTGTTTTTAACCCTTCCTTACGGAAAATTCGCCCACGGATTTTATCGCTGTGCGGCGTTACTCAAGTGGGCGATTGAGAAACGGCGCGGAAAACAGGCGGCAGTCGCAGGCGACTAGCCCCCCTCTTACCTCTATAAAAACAAGATAAAGACAATGGAGAGCAAACCCTATGACGCAACCCTCATCGCGCGCCGGTACCATTGGCGCCATCCTCCGCGTGACCAGCGGTAATTTTCTCGAACAGTTCGACTTTTTTCTGTTTGGTTTTTACGCCACCTACATCGCCAGAACGTTCTTTCCGGCGGAAAGCGAGTTTGCGGCGTTAATGCTCACCTTCGCCGTCTTTGGTTCGGGCTTCCTGATGCGCCCTATCGGCGCGATAGTGTTGGGGGCCTATATCGACAGAATCGGCCGCCGTAAAGGGCTGATGGTGACGCTGGCGATTATGGGCTGCGGGACGCTTCTGATAGCGCTGGTGCCCGGCTATCAGACTATCGGCATTCTCGCCCCCATCCTGGTGGTTGTCGGGCGGCTGTTGCAGGGTTTCTCGGCGGGCGTCGAGCTCGGCGGCGTGTCGGTCTATTTATCGGAAATCGCCACGCCGGGGAACAAGGGATTCTATACCAGCTGGCAATCCGCCAGCCAGCAGGTGGCTATCGTTGTGGCGGCGCTGATTGGCTACGCGCTGAATGAAACGCTCGGCCACGATCAGATCGCCGAATGGGGCTGGCGCATTCCCTTCTTTATTGGCTGTATGATTATTCCGCTGATTTTTGTGCTGCGGCGTTCGTTACAGGAAACCGAAGCCTTCCTGCAGCGTAAACATCGTCCTGATACCCGGGAGATCCTGAGCACAATTGTCAAAAACTGGCGCATCATCTCGGCGGGCACCTTGCTGGTGGCAATGACCACGACAACTTTTTACTTCATTACCGTCTATACCCCGACCTACGGCAGAGCCGTGCTGCACCTGAGCGCCCGCGACAGTCTGCTGGTGACCATGCTGGTCGGCATCTCCAACTTTATCTGGTTACCGATCGGCGGGGCAATTTCTGACAAAATAGGCCGTCGACCGGTGCTGATGGGCATTACCCTGCTGGCGCTGCTCACTACCTGGCCGGTAATGCACTGGCTCACCGCCGCGCCGGATTTCACCCGCATGACGCTGGTCCTGCTCTGGTTCTCGTTCTTCTTTGGTATGTATAACGGCGCGATGGTGGCCGCGCTGACGGAAGTGATGCCGGTCTACGTCCGCACCGTCGGCTTTTCACTGGCCTTTAGCCTCGCCACCGCGATCTTCGGCGGCCTGACGCCAGCAATTTCCACCGCGCTGGTAGAGATAACGGGCGATAAAAGCTCGCCGGGCTGGTGGCTGATGTGCGCCGCGCTATGCGGCCTGGCCGCTACCGCAATGCTCTTCGTACGCCTGAGCCGCGGCTACCGGCCGGCAGAAATACCCCGCTAAAATAGCAACGGGCGGAGTTTTCGCTCCGCCCGTTTGCTTGCCGCCGTCTGGCTTAACGCGGTGTATTATTGCTGCGGATCTCTTTCCAGATCTGGTCGCAGCGCGCCTCTACAGCCTGATCGTTCCCGGTTTTGCGCGCCTGGATGCACTGCTGATAATCCAGAACCCGCACGCTTTCCTGGGTCGCGAACTGCTGATGCTGTTTCTCCTGTTTCAGCACGTTCAGTACGCTCTGACAGGCTTCCACTTTATCCGGATTGCCCTCAGCGCTATTGATGCAGGCGCTGTAGGCATCTTTTAACTTTGAGTCTTCCTTAGGCGCTGGCGACTGGGTACAGGCAACCAGACCTGCTGCCATAATGGCGACAAGCATTAACTTTTTCATCATGAACCTCGGGAAATTGCGGCGGGTTTTCCCCGCCGCAGTGGCATCAGAAAATGGTGAACGGAGCGATAACCATGAACTTCACGTCGCGCTCATCCTGGAAGATGTTGCCGTAACCGCCGCTCCAGCTTGGGATATCGGAGTGGTTGTCGTATTGCGTAAAGTGGAGTTTGAACAGCGTGCCCTTCGCGCGTCCTTCCTGAACGGTGTACATGGCATCCAGGCTATAAGCGGACTCTTCCAGACGTTTATCCGGGTTGTAGTACGCATCAGGTGAGGACATTCTCCCCGGCTTCGCATCCCAGGCATAAACGTAGGATGCGCCGAAGGCCCAGCCCGGCATGTTCCAGTTCTTCATGTCATACATCGCGCCGAAGAACACCGCTTTTTCACCGTTGGCGTTGAAGTCCGAACGGTTATCCCACCAGATATCCAGTCGCCCGTTAGACGATGCATAGGTAGGCGTCATACGCTGCAGGAAGTAGCCCTGCTGGCCATCAGCTTTAACCCAGGTGCCTTCCAGACGCAGATCCAGAACGTCGGCAACCTTATAGCCAAAGGTCAAGGCCTGCAGCCACGCGGTGCCGTCATAGATATCGTTAGCCCCGCCGTTGCTGACTTTATCGCGGGTGCCGTAGAACTGATAGCTGGTGGTTAACGGCGTGCCGGCGACATCAAACTTATAGCTGGCCTTGGCAAAATACTGGTCGATGTAACCCTGTGCCTGGCCAAACGCCGCTTCCAGTACAAGGTCGTTTTTAAAATCATATTTGGCGCCGAGAGAGTGGAGATAATCCACCTTGGTTTTCTTGTCGTTCTGATAGAACTCATCCATCTCAATGTGCCACGGCGCTTTATATTCGTTTGTCCACATATAGGAGAAACTCAGCGCGCCCGCATCACCGTAGTCAAAGTTCGCGCCAGCTTCCGCGCCCTGGTAAGTACCGGGCATAAAGCTCCAGTGCGGCGCCAGCAGCGTTTGGCCGGTTGGCTGAATATAGCCCGCGCGCGCCCATGCCGGACCAAATTTAAATTTCGCGGCTGCTTTATACAGGCTGATCCCGCTCTTATCGCCGGAATAGTCTTCATCGTAGCCTTTATTACGCGAGGAGAAAGCGATTTCGTTCGGGTGACCGCTCTCGCTGCTTTCACCCATTTCGATGGCGGTAAAGGCAGCGACGTCAATACCGAACATGTCGGCGGCATAGCCGGACTGGAAGTCGAGGTTGGCGTTCCAGGTGGAGTGCGACAGGTTAGTTTTATATTTATCGCCGTCGGTCACATCTTTACGGTCGCGTTCACGCTGCCAGTAATAGATGCCGCCGGTTAACGTTGAATCATCAATGAACCCTTCTGCTTTTGCATCCGGCACCATTGCAAATCCTGACAGGGCTGTGACACCGGCAATAGCCAGCGCCAGCGTACTACGTTTGCCACTAAACGTACGCATATGCATATCCTCTTTGACGTTTTAAAGTGCGGTCACCAAAGGGCAACACGCAAAAAATAAAATAAAACTGCTAAAAAAGTGGTGCGCTAAAAATTCGCATAACCACTGGGTATAGACTATTTTTCGTGACGCGAATTATCAATCTCTTTCGCCGACCAAAGATGAAGATTATGACAAAGCGCACATAATTTATGTCTTTATGTTTCAGTCTTAGACATCACACATTTAGCGTGGAAGTGCTTGCAAAAACAGAGAAAATCAATAGAAATGAAAGTGATCACCTGATTTCAGGGGATATGCCGGAAGGATTAAAAATAACGCTTATTACAATCTGTAAACAAGATTAATTCGCATCGCGAAAATATGGTAATTTAATTCGCTGATTCTGAATAAAAAAAACGCCGCAGTTAGCGGCGTTCTTAATGATGGCGAATAGCTACGCGCCGACTTTCGTCCAGGTATCGCGCAGGCCGACGGTGCGGTTAAACACCAGATGGCTTGCGGTGGCATAGCGGCTATCCAGGCAGAAATAACCTTCACGCTCGAACTGGTAGGCTTTTTCCGCCTGCGCCTGCGCCAGGCTCGGCTCAGCGAATCCCTGTTTAATAACCAGCGATTCCGGGTTCATCACCGCGAGGAAATCTTCCGCCGCGCCCGGGTTCGGTACGCTGAACAGGCGATCGTAGAGGCGGATTTCTACCGGCAGCGCGTGCGCCGCGCTCACCCAGTGAATCACGCCCTTCACCTTGCGACCGTCGGCCGGGTCTTTGCTCAGGGTGTCGGCATCGTAGGTGCAGAAGATAGTCGTGATATTGCCTTCCGCATCTTTCTCCACGCGTTCCGCTTTAATCACGTAAGCGTTACGCAGACGAACTTCTTTACCCAGCACCAGACGCTTGTACTGCTTGTTCGCTTCCTCACGGAAGTCGGCGCGATCGATCCAGATTTCGCCGCTGAACGGCACCTCGCGGCTGCCCATCTCCGGCTTGTTCGGATGGTTCGGCATGGCCACCATTTCACTTTCGCCCTGCGGATAGTTTTCGATAACCAGCTTAACCGGGTCGATAACCGCCATCGCGCGCGGGGCGTTTTCGTTCAGATCTTCACGAATGCAGGATTCCAGCGACGCCATCTCGATAGTGTTGTCCTGCTTGGTCACGCCGATACGTTTGCAGAACTCGCGGATAGATTCAGCGGTATAGCCGCGGCGGCGCAGACCGGAGATGGTCGGCATACGCGGGTCATCCCAGCCTTCAACGTGCTTCTCGGTCACCAGTTGATTCAGCTTACGCTTGGACATCACGGTATATTCGAGATTCAGGCGCGAGAATTCGTACTGGCGCGGATGCACGGGAATGCTGATGTTATCCAGCACCCAATCGTACAGGCGGCGGTTATCCTGGAACTCAAGGGTACATAGAGAGTGGGTAATCCCTTCCAGCGCATCGCTGATGCAGTGGGTGAAGTCGTACATCGGGTAGATGCACCACTTGCTTCCGGTCTGGTGGTGATCGGCAAACTTAATGCGGTACAGCACCGGATCGCGCATGACGATAAACGGAGAGGCCATATCGATTTTTGCGCGCAGGCAGGCTTTACCTTCAGCAAATCCGCCGCTACGCATTTTTTCAAACAGCGCCAGATTCTCTTCCACGCTGCGATCGCGGTACGGGCTATTTTTACCCGGCTCTTTCAGCGTGCCGCGGTACTCACGGATCTCCTCCGCTGACAGTTCGTCAACGTAGGCCAGACCTTTATTGATCAGCTCAACCGCATACTGGTGCAGCTGATCGAAATAATCAGACGAGTAGCAAACATCCCCGGACCAGTGGAAACCTAACCACTGCACGTCGTTTTTAATCGACTCAACGTATTCGATATCTTCCTTCACCGGGTTGGTGTCATCGAAACGCAGGTTGCATTGGCCCTGGTAATCCTGGGCGATGCCAAAGTTCAGGCAAATAGACTTCGCGTGGCCAATGTGCAGATAGCCGTTCGGTTCCGGTGGGAAACGGGTATGAACGGTGGTGTGCTTACCAGTAGCCAGATCTTCATCAATGATCTGACGAATAAAGTTAGTCGGGCGGGCTTCTGCCTCACTCATCGTGGGTTCCTCAAAGCGTAAACAACGTATAACGGCACATGATCTTACAAGCAGGGCGTAGAGACAACTATTAGTTACGCAAAATAGCGATTAGAAGGAGATTATGGGGGTGTTTGCGGTAAAAAAAAGCGGCGCAGCTTTCGCTGCGCCGCTGAGGCATAAACGCCACTCAGGAGTCTTACTTGCCTTTAATTTCGTACAGCGGCGTCTGGCCCGCAACAACCTTACCGGTTGCCTGGATAACCAGCGCGCTGTAGTCGTCGCTGTTGCTGCAGACGACCGGGCTAATCATCGAACGCGCGTTAGCGTTGAGGAACTCAAGATCCAGTTCCAGAATCGGCTCACCCGCTTTCACTTCCGCGCCCTCTTCCACCAGGCGTTTAAAGCCCTGGCCGTTAAGCGCAACGGTATCGATGCCCATATGGACGACGATTTCCGCACCGTTTTCAGTTTCCAGACAGAAAGCATGGTTGGTGTTGAAAATCTTCACCACGGTGCCCGCCGCCGGCGCAACAACAATCTTATCGGTCGGTTTTACCGCCACGCCGTCGCCGACGGCTTTGCTGGCGAAGGCTTCATCCGGAACCTGCTCCAGCGCCACAATGTCGCCGGTAATCGGCGAAACCAGCGCTTCGACAGTCTTCGCGTTAGCAACAGCCTGTGGTTTAACTGCCTGAGCGGCTACGGGTGCGCTATGAGACGTTGCAGCCGCTGCGGCAACCGGGCCACGGGCAACCACTTTCTTCATTTCATCGCCCACGGATTCCGCTTTCGCGCCCACGATAACCTGGATGGTCTGCTTGTTCAGTTTAACCACACCGGAAGCGCCAAGGCGCTTACAGGCCGCGTCGTTAACCAGCGCAGAGTCCGCCACGGTCAGACGCAGACGGGTAATACAAGCATCAATCGCTTTCAGGTTATCCGTACCGCCGACCGCCGCGATGTAGTTGGTCGCCAGCTGGGTTAAACCTTCTTCGGTATTGCTATTGGCCTCTTCAGTGACCACGTCATCCACTTTATCTTCACGACCCGGCGTTTTCAGATTGAACATGCGGATAACCGCGCTGAACAGCAGGAAGTAGATAACGAAGAACACGACGCCCATCACGATCAGCATCCAGACGTTTTTACTGGCTGCCGGCAGGCTGTACATCAGAACATAGTCGATGGCGCCTGCGGAGAAGGAGAAGCCCGCGTGGATACCCAGCGCCGTCGCAACGAACAGGCTGATACCGGTCAGGATGGCGTGCAGGAGGTACAGCAGCGGCGCCAGGAACATGAACAGGAATTCCAGCGGTTCGGTCACACCGGTCAGGAACGCGGTGATGGCCACCGATAGCAGCATACCGCCGACCATCGGACGACGCTCTTTCGGGGCTGCGAAATACATCGCCAGCGCCGCACCCGGCAGACCGAACATCATGATCGGGAAGAAGCCGGACATGAACATCCCCGCGGTGCCGTCACCCGCATAGAAGCGGTTGATGTCGCCGTGGAACACCGCACCAGCAGCGTTGGTGAATTCACCAATCTGGAACCAGGCGATGGTGTTCAGCACCTGATGCAGACCCGTCGGGATCAGCAGGCGGTTGATGAAACCAAAGATACCGGAGCCGAGCGCGCCCGCGCCGACAATCCATTCACCGCCGGCATGAATGGCGTTCTGCACCGGCGGCCAGACGTAGCCGAAGATGGCTGCGAGCACCAGACAGAAGAAGCCGGTGGCGATGGGCACAAAACGTTTGCCGCCGAAGAAGCTCAGGAAGTCAGGCAGTTTGATACCTGACCAGCGGTTATACACGGCGCCGCCGACCAGACCGGTAATGATACCCGCCAGCACGCCCATGTTGATGGCCGGGTTGATGGTGACCATCGCTTTGGTCAAAACGAAGTAACCTACCGCCCCCGCCAGCGCCGCGGCGCCAGCGCTGTCTTTCGACCAGCTGGATGCGACGCCGATAGCGAAAATCAGCGCCAGGTTGTCAAAGATTGCCCCGCCCGCCTGGGCGATAAACGAAATGTTAAGCAGATCCGGTTGACCGAATCGCAGCAGCAGCGCCGCGACCGGCAGCACTGCGATAGGGAGCTGTAACGCCCTACCGAGACGCTGAAAAAAACCTAAAATATTCATCTTATTCCCCCTATGAGACCCCGATGAGGCTCACTAAAGCCACTTTATTATTGTGTAACCTGGTTAATTTTTTAACTTACCTGCAAAGTGTCTGAAAAATTAATTCGTCTCGCAAATTAAATGGGTATTTTTTGTGACAATAGTCACCAAATATCGTATTCACCCCCGCCTTTGACTGGCTAACAACGAAAACTTATTTTATCATTCAAAAAATCAACACGGATTGACCCCGGTCGGCGCAGTTACTGCGATACTCTTAATAGTATGCTGGGGCCAATCCGCCAGGTTCTAATTTAACTATAGAGGTGAACAATGAGACTGATCCCCCTGGTAACAGCTGAACAAGTCGGTAAATGGGCTGCTCGGCATATCGTTAACCGCATCAATGCGTTCAAACCGACAGCGGACCGCCCGTTTGTCCTCGGTCTGCCTACCGGCGGCACGCCTCTGACCGCTTATAAAGCCTTGGTTGAGATGCACAAAGCAGGCCAGGTTAGCTTTAAGCATGTCGTCACCTTCAACATGGATGAGTACGTAGGCCTGCCGAAAGAGCACCCGGAAAGCTATCATAGCTTTATGCATCGCAACTTCTTTGATCACGTTGATATCCCGGCGGAAAATATTAACCTGCTGAATGGTAACGCGCCGGATATTGATGCAGAATGCCGTCGCTATGAAGAAAAAATTCGTTCTTACGGTAAAATCCACCTGTTTATGGGCGGCGTGGGTAACGATGGCCACATCGCTTTTAACGAACCAGCCTCTTCTTTGGCTTCACGCACACGCATCAAAACCCTGACCCACGATACTCGCGTAGCGAATTCCCGTTTCTTCGACGGTGACGTTGACCAGGTGCCTAAATATGCGCTGACCGTTGGCGTGGGCACGCTGCTCGACGCGGAAGAAGTGATGATTCTGGTGCTGGGTCATCAGAAAGCGCTGGCGCTGCAGGCGGCGGTGGAAGGCAACGTAAACCATATGTGGACCATCACCTGTCTGCAGCTGCACCCGAAAGCGGTTGTCGTCTGCGATGAGCCGTCCACTATGGAACTGAAAGTTAAGACACTGAAATATTTCAACGAATTAGAAGCCGAAAATATCAAAGGTCTGTAATGTAGTTTCGTCCCGCAGCAGACCCTGCGGGACAACCATTTTTGACAACCGGGGGTCGTAATGTATGCATTAACCCAAGGCCGGATTTATACCGGTCATGAAATTCTGGATGACCATGCGATTGTTATCGCCAATGGCCTTATCGAACGTATCTGTCCGCAGACTGAGCTGCCCACCGGGATCGAACAGCGCTCGGTTAATGGTGCGATCCTTGCCCCCGGTTTTATCGACGTCCAGCTTAACGGCTGCGGCGGCGTGCAGTTCAACGACACGGCGGATGCGGTCACCGTTGAAACGCTGGAAATTATGCAGAAGGCGAATGAACGCTCCGGCTGCACCAGCTATCTGCCCACGCTCATTACCGCCAGCGATGACCTGATGAAACAGGGTGTCCGCGTGATGCGCGAGTATTTGCAAAAGCATCCCAACCAGGCGCTGGGCCTGCATCTTGAAGGCCCGTGGCTGAATATTGTCAAAAAAGGCACCCATAACCCGGATTACGTCCGTAAACCGGACGCCGCGCTGGTCGATTTCCTGTGCGAAAACGCGGATGTAATAACCAAAATCACCCTCGCGCCGGAACGCGTTGAACCAGATGTTATCCGCAAACTGGTGGCCGCAGGTATCATCGTCTCCGCCGGTCATTCCAACGCGACGCTAAAAGAAGCGAAAATCGGTTTTCGCGCCGGGATTACGTTTGCCACCCACCTGTTTAACGCTATGCCGTATATTACCGGCCGCGAACCGGGTCTGGCCGGGGCGATTTTCGACGAACCGGATGTCTACTGCGGTATCATCGTCGATGGCATGCACGTCGATTACGCTAACGTCCGCCTCGCTAAACGCTTGAAAGGCGACAAGCTGTGCCTCGTCACCGACGCAACGGCGCCGGCGGGTGCCAATATTGAGCAGTTCATTTTTGCTGGTAAAACAATATACTACCGGAACGGCCTGTGCGTAGATGAGAACGGTACCCTCAGCGGCTCTTCATTGACCATGATTGAAGGGGTGCGTAACCTCGTTGAGCATTGCGGCATTGCGCTGGATGAAGTGTTGCGTATGGCGACGCTCTACCCTTCCCGCGCCATTGGCGTAGACAAACAGTTAGGCAGCATTGCCCCGGGGATGGTCGCTAACCTGACCGCATTCACCCGCGATTATAAAATCACCAAGACCATCGTTAATGGTAACGAGGTCGTCACTGAGTAAGTAAAAGTATGACAGCAGGCGGACAGGCTCAAATTGGTAACGTCGATCTCGTAAAACAGCTGAACAGCGCGGCCGTCTATCGGCTCATCGATCAGCACGGCCCCATCTCGCGTATCCAGATTGCGGAACAAAGCCAGCTTGCCCCTGCCAGCGTAACCAAAATTACGCGTCAGCTTATTGAACGCGGACTGATCAAAGAAGTCGATCAGCAGGCCTCCACCGGGGGCCGCCGCGCTATCTCAATTATTGCCGAAACCCGCAGCTTTCACGCCATCGGCGTACGTCTTGGCCGCTATGACGCCACCCTGACGCTCTATGATTTAAGCAGTAAGACCCTCGAAGAAGAGCACTACCCGCTGCCGGAAAGAACCCAGGAAACGCTGGAACACGCCCTGCTCAACATCATCGCCTCCTTTATGGAGAGCTGTCAGCGCAAAATCCGCGAGCTAATCGCCATTTCGGTGATCCTGCCGGGGCTGGTCGATCCGGAAAGCGGCGTCATTCGCTATATGCCGCATATTCAGGTGGAGAACTGGGGGCTGGTTGAAGCGCTGGAAAAACGCTTTAAAGTCACTTGCTATGTCGGGCACGATATTCGTAGCCTGGCGCTGGCGGAGCACTACTTTGGTGCGAGCCACGACTGTGAAGACTCCATTCTGGTGCGCGTACACCGTGGGACCGGCGCAGGGATCATCTCCAACGGGCGGATTTTTATTGGCCGTAACGGTAACGTCGGGGAAATCGGCCATATCCAGGTCGACCCGCTGGGCGAGCGCTGCCACTGCGGCAACTTCGGCTGTCTGGAAACCGTCGCCGCCAACGCCGCCATTGAACATCGCGTTCGTCATCTGCTGGAGCAGGGTTATCAGAGCAAAATCTCCCTCGATGACTGCACGATAAAAACGATCTGCAAAGCCGCAAATAAAGGCGATGCGCTGGCCTGCGAGGTGATCGAGCACGTTGGCCGTCATCTGGGTAAAACCATCGCTATCGCCATTAACCTGTTTAATCCGCAAAAAGTGGTGATTGCCGGGGAGATCGTGGAAGCGGAGAAAGTTCTCCTGCCGGCGATTGAAGCCTGTATCAATACCCAGGCCCTGAAGGCATTTCGCAAAAATCTGCCGGTAGTGCGATCCACGCTCGATCATCGTTCAGCCATCGGCGCTTTTGCCCTGGTCAAGCGCGCGATGCTCAACGGGACTCTGCTCCAGCGTTTGCTGGAAAGCTAAAGCCGCTTTATAGTTTCGCCTTTCTCCAACGATGTCGGACAGTTCATGACCATTCAAAACATAATTTGTGATATTGACGGCGTGCTGATGCACGACAATGTGGCCGTGCCGGGCGCCGCTGAATTCATCAAGCGCATTCTCGAAAAAGAGATGCCGCTGGTGATGCTGACCAACTACCCTTCGCAAACCGGGCAGGACCTGGCAAACCGCTTTGCGACGGCGGGAATCGATGTCCCTGATACCGCCTTTTATACCTCGGCGATGGCCACTGCCGATTTTCTGCGCCGTCAGGAAGGCAAAAAAGCCTATGTGGTCGGTGAAGGCGCGCTGATTCACGAACTGTACAAAGCCGGCTTTACCATCACCGACGTCAATCCGGATTTTGTTATCGTCGGTGAGACGCGCTCCTTTAACTGGGAGATGATGCATAAGGCCGCTTTTTTTGTCGCTAACGGCGCGCGCTTTATCGCCACTAACCCCGATACCCACGGTCGCGGCTATTACCCGGCCTGCGGCGCGCTGTGCGCCGGTATTGAAAAAATCTCCGGCCGCAAGCCGTTCTACGTGGGTAAACCGAGCCCGTGGATTATCCGCTCCGCGCTCAACAAAATGCAGGCGCATTCAGAACAGACGGTCATCGTCGGCGATAACCTGCGCACGGATATTCTGGCGGGTTTCCAGGCCGGTCTGGAAACCATTCTGGTGCTTTCCGGGGTAGCCACGCTTGATGATATCGACAGCATGCCGTTCCGCCCATCCTGGATTTATCCATCGGTTGCGGAAATCGATATTTTCTAAATAAAACCACGTCCTGCGACGTGGTTTCTTATTTTCAAGCCTCTTCTGAACGCTTTCATCTAAAAGAAAAGCGTTATTACTGAATATTCATCAACAAAAGCGCTCAAAACATACTCTTTTTTCACTATTCGACAATCACAATTGCGTTATTTTCTTTTGCTGGCGTAAACCCCTTGCGCCCTTCGCCCCTTTGCGGCATTTTCTAAAGCATGCACTGAGGCTTCGCGATTAGACGAAGCCTGCACAACATCAAACAAGACAGGGTAACGGAGAAGGCTATGTGTTCGATTTTTGGCGTACTGGATATTAAAACTGACGCGGGTGAGCTGCGTAAAAAGGCACTGGAGCTTTCCCGCCTGATGCGCCACCGCGGTCCGGACTGGTCAGGCGTCTATGCCTGTGATAAAGCCATCCTGGCGCATGAACGCCTGTCAATCGTCGACGTGAACGCCGGCGCGCAGCCGCTGTACAACGCTGCAAAAACTCACGCCCTCGCCGTTAACGGTGAAATCTACAACCACCAGGCGCTGCGCGCGGAATACGGCGACCGCTATGCGTTCCAGACCGGTTCCGACTGCGAAGTTATCCTCGCGCTGTATCAGGAAAAAGGTCCGGACTTCCTCGACGATCTGCAGGGGATGTTTGCTTTCGCTCTCTACGACAGCGAAAAAGACGCGTATCTGATTGGTCGCGACCACATCGGCATCATCCCGCTGTATATGGGTCACGACGAACACGGCAACTTCTACGTTGCCTCAGAAATGAAAGCGCTGGTTCCGGTATGCCGCACGATTAAAGAGTTCCCGGCAGGCAGCTACCTGTGGAGCAAAGATGGCGAAATCCGCGAGTACTATCAGCGCGACTGGTTCGACTATGACGCGGTCAAAGACAACGTCACGGACAAAAACGAACTGCGTCAGGCGCTGGAAGAGTCGGTGAAAAGCCACCTGATGTCCGATGTCCCTTACGGCGTCCTGCTCTCCGGCGGCCTGGATTCATCGGTGATTTCCGCCATCACCAAAAAATATGCCGCGCGCCGCGTCGAAGATCAGGAAAAATCAGAAGCCTGGTGGCCGCAGCTGCACTCCTTCGCCGTCGGTCTGGAAGGCGCGCCCGATCTGAAAGCCGCGCAGGAAGTGGCTAACCATCTGGGCACCGTGCACCACGAAATCCACTTTACGGTGCAGGAAGGCCTGGACGCGATTCGCGATGTTATCTATCACATTGAAACCTATGACGTGACGACGATTCGCGCGTCAACGCCGATGTACCTGATGTCGCGTAAAATCAAAGCCATGGGCATCAAAATGGTGCTGTCTGGCGAAGGTTCTGACGAAGTATTTGGCGGCTACCTTTATTTCCATAAAGCGCCAAACGCCAAAGAGCTGCACGAAGAGACCGTACGCAAGCTGCAGGCGCTACATATGTTTGACTGCGCTCGCGCCAACAAAGCGATGTCCGCATGGGGCGTTGAAGCGCGCGTGCCGTTCCTGGATAAGAAATTCCTCGATGTGGCAATGCGTATCAACCCGCAGGACAAAATGTGCGGCAACGGTAAAATGGAAAAACATGTCCTGCGTGAATGTTTTGAATCTTACCTGCCGGCAAGCGTCGCCTGGCGCCAGAAAGAGCAGTTCTCTGATGGCGTCGGTTACAGCTGGATCGATACTTTAAAAGAAGTGGCCGCTGAACAAATTTCCGATCAGCAGCTGGAAACCGCCAGCTTCCGCTTCCCGTACAACACGCCATCATCGAAAGAAGCGTATCTGTACCGTGAGATCTTCGAAGAGCTGTTCCCGGTTCCAAGCGCGGCCGAATGCGTTCCTGGCGGCCCTTCCGTCGCATGCTCTTCAGCAAAAGCGATTGAGTGGGACGAATCTTTCAAAAAAATGAACGATCCGTCAGGACGCGCGGTTGGCGTACATCAGTCGGCCTACTAACCGGCGCGGTTTTCCAAACGGACTCTTCGGAGTCCGTTTTTGTTTTGTGCCTTATTTAAGCCGTTAAAAACGATAAATAACCAATAATTGCCGATTATTGCGCCACGCTGTTCGCAACCTAACCAAACAGTTACGTTCAGCCCATTTTCGATGAAAAAGGGGTTGACGCTTCAAGGCTCAATACGCATAATGCGCCCCGCAACGCCGATAAGGTAACGCGCAAAAAGATGGCTACGTAGCTCAGCTGGTTAGAGCACATCACTCATAATGATGGGGTCACAGGTTCAAATCCCGTCGTAGCCACCATCTTTTTTGCGGGAGTGGCGAAATTGGTAGACGCACCAGATTTAGGTTCTGGCGCCGCAAGGTGTGCGAGTTCAAGTCTCGCCTCCCGCACCATTTACTCTTTCGCGTTGGCAGTAAAAAATTTTTGTTGGGGTATCGCCAAGCGGTAAGGCACCGGTTTTTGATACCGGCATTCCCTGGTTCGAATCCAGGTACCCCAGCCATATTTTCGATGTTTGCGGTTCACCGCGACGGTATTGGGGTATCGCCAAGCGGTAAGGCACCGGTTTTTGATACCGGCATTCCCTGGTTCGAATCCAGGTACCCCAGCCATCGAAAATAGAGTAAGATTTTGGCTACGTAGCTCAGCTGGTTAGAGCACATCACTCATAATGATGGGGTCACAGGTTCGAATCCCGTCGTAGCCACCATACAAAGGAATTATTGATTCAGTTCGATAAATCCAAAAGAATTGTTGGGGTATCGCCAAGCGGTAAGGCTCTGGTTTCTGATACCAGCATTCCGAGGTTCGAATCCTCGTACCCCAGCCAATTTTAAAAGTCGCTCACGCTGTGCGCGCACTCGTTGGAGTATTTCCAGGCGCTAAGCCACCGGTTTGACCCTGGTACGAAATGGTCAACGTAAAATTGGGGTATCGCCAAGCGGTAAGGCACCGGATTCTGATTCCGGCATTCCGAGGTTCGAATCCTCGTACCCCAGCCAACAAAAGCAAAAAGCTCGCTTCGGCGAGCTTTTTGCTTTTTGGCGTTTACGCTATGCGCATCACCGTTCCGCACCCCGACCTCACCTTTGCAAGCCGGGGTCTTTCTCGTTACAAACCTAACGCATATTTCAACGCCTGACGCTTTAATCCGCCGGCGCGCTCGGCCGCCATCAGCCCTAAATTTCGCAGCATACGCACCGGCGGCAGGTCGTTGCTGAATCCGGCGTAAAACAGATCCATTCCCGACTGCATAATAAAGTTGTCCGCCTGACGCCGCGTCTGGTAGCGCTTAAGTACCGGCAGGCTGGCCCACTCCTCGCCGTGCGCTTTTGCTCTGCCAAGAATATCAAGCAGCGCATCGACATCGCGATAGCCGAGGTTCACCCCCTGCCCCGCCAGCGGATGAATGGTGTGCGCAGCATCGCCCACCAGCGCCAGCCCCGGCTTCACATACTGCAATGCGTGGCGGCGGGTGAGCGGGAAGGCGCCCGCGCTCAGCGGCGTAACCTCTCCCAGCCGCGACGGGAAGTGACGAGTAATTTCCTGCTGTAGCTGAGCCATGCTCATGCCCTGCAGCTGGCGGATCCGCGCCGGCGCGTCGTACCACACCAGCGAAGCCCAATGGTCAAACAGCGGTAAAAACGCGCGCGGCCCCGCTGGGGTGAACTGCTGCCAGGTACTGTCGCCGGGATCGCCCGCGCACTGTACGCTTATCAACATACAGGATTGCTGATACTGCCACGCGTGGATGCCGATTCCGGCCAGCTGCCGCACCTGCGAACTGGCGCCGTCCGCGCCCACCACCAGACGCGCATCGATCTGGCTGCCGTCAGTCAGCGTTAACGACGTGTACATTTCTTCGCGCCGCATCGCCTGGAGCGATGTCCCCACCCGCAGCGATATGCGCTCATGGGCTTCCAGCGCCTGCCACAGGGCAAGCTGCAGGACGTTGTTTTCCACCATATAGCCCAGTTCAGGTAGCTTCAGCTCCGCAGCGTTGAAGACAACGTGGGCGCTTTCCCACTCCCAGGTCTCGAGCTGGCGATAGGCATGAGCGCGCATTTTCCGCACGCTATCCCAGACGCCGAGTCCTCTCAGCAGCCCTACCGATGAGGCGCTGATTGCCGAAATACGCACGTCAGGCGGTGAAGATGCATCAAAAGCCGGTGGCGCGTTTTTTTCAATAACCGTCACCGTAAAGCCCTGCTGCGCCAGGCCAAGCGCCAGGGCGCCGCCAACCATTCCGCCGCCGACGATAACGACATCTGTTGCATGAATTGTCATGGCTATTATCCTTAAACCCGAATCCCCTCAGTTTACCGGATTTTTATTCGGCTTGTGGTGATTACGGTCGTACTGGTCAGGGCGCGGTCAAAGCATTACAATACGCGCCCTGCAATCCTGGCTTTATATCCGTCACCCTTCACATTGCAGAGCAACATCCGGTGAAGACGCTGACTTTGGGTATACCTAATTAAGCATGAGCAAGTCGATGACAAAAAAACTCCATATTAAAACCTGGGGCTGTCAGATGAACGAATACGATTCATCAAAGATGGCCGATCTGCTGGATGCCACCCACGGGTATCAACTCACTGAAGTGGCGGAAGAAGCGGATGTGCTGCTGCTCAATACCTGCTCAATCCGTGAGAAGGCTCAGGAAAAAGTATTCCATCAGCTAGGACGCTGGAAGCTGCTGAAAGAGAAGAATCCCAATCTGATCATCGGCGTTGGCGGCTGCGTGGCTTCTCAGGAAGGCGACCATATTCGCCAACGCGCCCATTATGTCGATATTATTTTTGGGCCGCAGACCCTGCACCGTCTGCCGGAAATGATTAACTCGGTACGAGGCAACCGCAGCCCGGTCGTCGATATCAGCTTCCCGGAAATCGAAAAATTCGACCGCCTGCCGGAACCGCGCGCCGAAGGCCCAAGCGCCTTTGTTTCCATCATGGAAGGTTGCAACAAGTACTGCACCTACTGCGTGGTGCCTTACACCCGCGGCGAGGAAGTGAGCCGCCCAAGCGACGATATCTTGTTTGAAATCGCCCAGCTGGCGGCACAGGGCGTGCGTGAAGTCAACCTGCTCGGGCAGAACGTGAACGCCTGGCGCGGGGAAAACTACGACGGCACCACCGGCAGCTTTGCCGATCTGCTGCGTCTGGTTGCGGCGATCGACGGTATCGATCGGATCCGCTTTACCACCAGCCATCCGATCGAGTTCACCGACGATATCATCGAGGTTTACCGCGATACGCCAGAGCTGGTCAGCTTCCTGCACCTGCCGGTGCAGAGCGGTTCTGACCGCGTGCTGAACCTGATGGGCCGAACCCACACGGCGCTGGAATATAAAGCGATTATCCGCAAACTGCGCGCGGCGCGCCCGGATATTCAGATCAGCTCCGACTTTATCGTCGGCTTCCCTGGCGAAACCACGCAGGATTTCGAGCAGACCATGAAACTGATCGCCGATGTGAATTTCGATATGAGCTACAGCTTCATCTTCTCTGCGCGTCCGGGAACGCCGGCGGCCGATATGGTCGACGACGTACCGGAAGAGGATAAGAAGCAGCGTCTGTATATTCTGCAGGAGCGTATCAATCAGCAGGCGACGGCCTGGAGTCGCCGTATGCTCGGCACCGTGCAGCGCATTCTGGTGGAAGGCACTTCACGCAAGAGCATCATGGAGTTGTCTGGCCGCACCGAGAATAACCGCGTGGTGAACTTCGAAGGCTCGCCTGAGATGATCGGCAAGTTTGTCGACGTCGAAATCACCGACGTCTGGACAAACTCCCTGCGCGGTAAAGTGGTGCGCACCGAGGACGAAATGGGTCTGCGCATCGCGGAAACCCCGGAGTCGGTGATTGCCCGCACCCGTAAAGAAAACGATTTGGGCGTCGGTATCTACCAGCCATAATCCGTTCAGGCCTGCCGCTCCGGCAGGCCTTGTATTTCCTCTCCTCAACCCAATATCTACAGGGATGCTTGCGCCATATTCCGATGACGTGAATAATTTCCTGACAGGCCATCTTCTGGCTACCTATGCATAAGAGGAACAGTTTGAACACAGACACTCGCGAAATCACCCTTGAGCCCGCAGACAACGCCCGTCTGCTGAGCCTATGCGGCCCGTTTGATGACAACATTAAACAGCTGGAACGCCGTCTCGGCATCGAGATTAACCGTCGTGACAACCACTTTAAACTGACCGGTCGACCGATTTGCGTCACCGCTGCGGCGGATATCCTGCGCAGTCTGTACGTCGACACCGCGCCAATGCGCGGCGAGATTCAGGATATTGAACCGGAACAAATTCATCTGGCGATTAAAGAAGCCCGCGTGCTTGAGCAAAGCGCCGAAAGCGTGCCGGACTACGGTAAGGCCATCAATATCAAAACCAAACGTGGCGTGATTAAGCCGCGTACGCCGAATCAGGCGCAGTACATCGCCAATATTCTCGACCACGACATTACCTTCGGCGTCGGCCCCGCCGGTACCGGGAAAACCTACCTGGCGGTCGCCGCCGCGGTGGACGCGCTGGAGCGTCAGGAGATCCGCCGTATTCTTCTGACCCGTCCGGCGGTTGAGGCCGGCGAAAAACTGGGCTTCCTGCCCGGCGATTTGAGCCAGAAAGTGGACCCGTACCTGCGACCGCTGTACGACGCGCTGTTTGAAATGCTCGGCTTCGAAAAAGTCGAAAAGTTGATTGAACGCAACGTGATTGAAGTCGCGCCGCTGGCCTATATGCGCGGCCGTACGCTGAACGACGCGTTTATCATTCTCGACGAAAGCCAGAACACCACCATTGAACAGATGAAAATGTTCCTGACCCGTATCGGCTTTAACTCTAAAGCGGTTATCACTGGCGACGTCACGCAGATTGACCTGCCGCGCAGCACCAAATCGGGCCTGCGCCACGCAATTGAAGTGCTGGCAGAAGTCGATGAGATTAGCTTCAACTTCTTCCACAGCGAAGATGTCGTGCGCCATCCGGTGGTTGCCCGTATCGTTAACGCCTATGAAGCCTGGGAAGAAGCAGACCAGAAACGTAAAGCAGAGCTGGCCGCCGAGCGCAAACGCGAAGCCCAGGAACAGGAGCATAAATGAGTCAGGTCATTCTCGATTTACAGCTGGCTTGCGAAGATAACGGCGGAATGCCGGATGAAGCCCTGTTTCAGCGCTGGGTCGATAGCGTTATCCCGCAGTTTCAGGAGGAGTCGGAGCTGACGATTCGTCTGGTTGATGAAGCGGAAAGCCACGAGCTGAACCTGACCTATCGCGGGAAGGATAAACCGACTAACGTGCTCTCTTTCCCGTTCGAAGCCCCGCCGGGCATCGAAATGCCGCTCCTTGGCGACCTGGTTATCTGCCGTCAGGTGGTTGAACAGGAAGCGAAAGAGCAAGGCAAACCGCTGGAAGCGCACTGGGCGCATATGGTGGTCCACGGTAGCCTGCATCTTTTGGGCTATGACCACATCATCGACGAAGAAGCGGAAGAGATGGAATCCCTCGAAACAGAGATAATGCTTGCTCTGGGCTATGAGGATCCGTACATTGCCGAGAAGGAATAACCCGTTGCCGGCTTTGCCGGCGACTGGCCGCTATGCCGGGCGCTGAGTATACGCGTGACGAGCGACTATTTAATCAACATGAGAACCCATACGACGCCATGAGCGACGACAATTCACACAGTAGCGACACAGTAAACAGCAAAAAGGGATTCTTCTCCCTGTTACTCAGCCAGCTCTTTCACGGTGAACCCAAAAATCGTGACGAACTGCTGGCGCTGATCCGTGATTCCGGGCAAAACGACCTTATCGACGAAGATACGCGCGATATGCTCGAAGGGGTAATGGATATCGCCGACCAGCGCGTCCGCGACATCATGATCCCCCGCTCGCAGATGATTACCCTGAAACGCAACCAGACGCTGGACGAGTGCCTCGATGTGATCATCGAATCCGCCCACTCGCGTTTCCCGGTGATCAGCGAAGATAAAGATCACATTGAAGGGATTCTGATGGCCAAAGATCTGCTGCCGTTTATGCGCAGCGATGCCGAAGCCTTCAGCATGGAAAAAGTGTTGCGCCCGGCGGTTGTCGTGCCTGAAAGCAAGCGGGTTGACCGCATGCTGAAGGAGTTCCGCTCCCAGCGTTATCATATGGCTATCGTTATCGATGAGTTTGGCGGCGTCTCGGGTCTGGTGACCATTGAAGACATCCTTGAGCTGATCGTCGGTGAAATCGAAGACGAATACGACGAAGAAGAAGACATCGATTTCCGTCAGCTAAGCCGCCATACGTGGACGGTGCGCGCGCTGGCCTCAATCGAAGACTTCAACGAAGCGTACGGCACCCACTTCAGCGATGAAGAGGTCGACACCATCGGCGGCCTGGTGATGCAGGCGTTTGGTCATCTGCCTGCCCGCGGCGAGTCTATCGACATTGATGGTTACCAATTCAAGGTCGCAATGGCTGACAGCCGACGTATTATTCAGGTACATGTAAAGCTTCCTGATGATGCCCCGCAGCCGAAGCTGGAAGACTAATCCAACGGGACGATTAACCTAAATGGTATTTGCCTCTCTTATTGAACGCCAGCGCGTACGCCTGCTGCTGGCGCTGTTATTCGGAGCCAGCGGAACGCTGGCTTTTTCACCTTATGACTTCTGGCCGGCGGCGATTATTTCGCTAATTGGCCTGCAGGGTTTAACGCTCAACCGCCGTCCTTTACAAAGCGCCGCGATTGGCTATTTCTGGGGACTCGGGCTATTCGGCTCGGGTATTAACTGGGTTTACGTGAGTATCGCGCAGTTCGGCGGCATGCCCGGTCCGGTTAACGTTTTCCTGGTGATTCTGCTGGCCGCGTATCTCTCCCTCTATACCGGGTTATTCGCCGGTATTCTTTCGCGCCTGTGGCCGAAAACCAGCTGGATACGCGTGGCCATCGCCGCGCCGGTGGTCTGGCAAATCAGCGAATTTCTGCGCGGCTGGGTGCTCACCGGCTTCCCGTGGCTACAGTTCGGCTACAGTCAAATCGACGGCCCGCTTAAAGGCCTGGCGCCCGTGATGGGCGTTGAGGCGATTAACTTCCTGCTGATGCTCGTCAGCGGCCTGCTGGTACTCGCTATCGCGCAGCGTAGCTGGAAGCCGCTGATCGCCGCCGTCGTGTTGTTCGCCCTGCCCTTCCCGCTTCGCTATATTCAGTGGTATCAACCGCTGCCGGAACGCGCAACCACGGTTTCGCTGGTACAGGGCGATATCCCCCAGGCGATGAAATGGGACCAGAATCAGCTGCTCAACACCCTGAAAACCTATCTGGATCTCACCCAACCGCACATGGGTAAATCGCAGCTGATCGTCTGGCCGGAGTCCGCAATTCCCGATCTGGAAATCAATCAGCAGCGTTTCCTGAGCATGATGGACGATCTGATGCGGTCGAAAAACAGCGCGCTGATTACCGGTATCGTCGACGCGCGCCTGAACGCGCAGAATCGCTACGATACGTACAACACCATTATTACGCTGGGCAAAGATAACCCATACAGCTACGACTCAAAGAATCGCTACAACAAGAACCATCTGGTGCCGTTCGGTGAGTTTGTGCCGCTGGAATCAATTCTGCGTCCGCTGGCGCCGTTCTTCGATCTGCCGATGTCCTCTTTCAGCCGCGGGCCTTACGTGCAGCCGCAGCTGGTTGCGCATAATATGCGTCTGACGGCGGCTATCTGCTATGAGATCATTCTTGGCGAGCAGGTGCGGGATAACTTCCGCCCGGATACGGATTTCCTGTTAACCATCTCTAATGACGCGTGGTTCGGCAAATCTATCGGTCCGTGGCAGCACTTCCAGATGGCGCGGATGCGCGCGCTGGAGCTGGCCCGTCCGCTGCTGCGCAGTACCAATAACGGCATTACCGCGGTCATCGGCCCGCGCGGTGAAATACAGGAGATGATCCCGCAGTTCACCCGCGCCGTATTGACCACCAAAGTGACCCCGACTTCAGGGCTGACGCCGTACGCGCGTACGGGGAACTGGCCGCTGTGGGCGTTAACCGCGCTGTTTGGCTTTGCAGCGCTGCTGATGAGTCTGCGCCAGCGCCGTCGCTAATTGCTTCTCCCGCGGCGGCATTCGTCGCCGCGGTCACCTCTCCTTCTTGTCCATTTTGGCACGACCATTGCTTAATAAATTGATGTAGCAGCGCGATCCTTGAGGGTACAACCTGGTTGCACCACCACCGATCGCCATGCTGCGCTATTTTGGTGCAATGGGGGATTTTTGCCTTTAAATGGTGCGGTGCGCTTCGCAAAAATCAACAATATAAGAGCAAAATCTTTACATTAAGCCAAACTAAATGCTAACAAACACATACAAATGCTGCACGCAAAGACGGCAGCAATAAAAAGCACACACATTCACAATGGGTATCAATAGCGTCTGATGGCGCTGAGGATAAGGAGTCGGATATGCAATTACGTAAACTGGCCGCAGCAATGCTGGTCATGGGACTGACCGCCGGTGCGGCGCATGCAGAAGATGCGGCATCCACCGCTGGCCAGAGCACTCTGGATAAAATTGCCAAAAACGGCGTTATCGTCGTCGGTCACCGTGAATCATCCGTTCCGTTCTCTTACTATGACAACAAACAGCAGGTCGTCGGCTACTCTCAGGACTACTCGAACGCGATCGTTGATGCCATTAAGAAGAAGCTGAACAAACCGGATCTGCAGGTCAAACTGATCCCGGTCACCTCACAAAACCGTATTCCGCTGCTGCAAAACGGCACTTATGATTTCGAATGCGGTTCCACCACCAACAACCTTGAACGTCAAAAACAGGCAGCGTTCTCCGACACCATTTTCGTTGTCGGTACCCGTCTGCTGGTGAAAAAAGGCGGTGCGATTAAAGATTTCCCGGATCTGAAGGATAAAGCCGTCGTCGTCACCTCCGGCACCACCTCGGAAATTCTGCTGCACAAGCTGAACGACGAGAAAAAAATGAATATGCGCATTATCAGCGCAAAAGATCACGGTGACTCCTTCCGTACTCTGGAAAGCGGTCGCGCGGTGGCCTTTATGATGGATGACGCTCTGCTGGCGGGTGAACGTGCGAAAGCGAAGAAACCGGATAACTGGGAGATTGTCGGTACCGCTCAGTCTCAGGAAGCCTATGGCTGCATGCTGCGCAAAGACGATCCGCAGTTCAAAACGCTGGTGGACGACACGGTTGCCCATGTTCAGACTTCCGGTGAAGCCGAAAAATGGTTCGATAAGTGGTTTAAAAATCCTATTCCGCCAAAGAATCTGAATATGAACTTTGAACTCTCTGACGAAATGAAAGCGCTGTTCAAATCACCTAACGACAAAGCTCTTAACTAATTAAAAAAACAAAGGGCGGGGAATCCTGCCCTCCCGATTGTTGCCACGGCGCGGACAGACTATACGGCGGCTGGTCGTTCCCCAGCGGCCGCGAATACCGAAACAGGCTGAGCAACAATCTTCGAGGGTAGCGCTGCTACCCTTTTTTTTCCAGGAGTCATTTATGTCAATAGACTGGAACTGGGGGATATTCCTGCAACAGGCCCCGTTCGGCAACACCACCTATTTAGGCTGGCTGTGGAGTGGTTTTCAGGTCACCGTCACCCTGTCGGTAACGGCCTGGATTATCGCGTTCTTTGTGGGGTCGCTCTTCGGTATTCTCCGTACGGTCCCGAACCGTCTGCTATCAACTATCGGCACCTGTTACGTTGAGCTTTTTCGTAACGTTCCGCTTATCGTTCAATTTTTTACCTGGTATCTGGTGGTACCTGAACTGCTGCCGGAAAACATCGGTATGTGGTTTAAGTCCGAGCTGGATCCCAATATTCAGTTCTTCGTTTCCTCGATGCTGTGTCTGGGATTATTTACCGCCGCGCGCGTCTGCGAACAGGTTCGCTCCGGCATCCAGTCCCTGCCGCGCGGGCAGAAAAACGCCGGGCTGGCGATGGGACTAACGCTACCGCAAACCTACCGCTACGTTCTGCTGCCCAACGCCTATCGCGTTATCGTGCCGCCGATGACCTCTGAAATGATGAACCTGGTGAAAAACTCGGCCATCGCCTCCACCATCGGACTGGCCGATATGGCCGCGCAGGCGGGCAAGCTGCTGGATTACTCGGCCCATGCCTGGGAGTCGTTTACCGCTATCACCCTCGCCTACGTGTTTATCAACGCCGTTATTATGCTGATCATGTACGTGGTCGAACGTAAGATCCGCCTGCCGGGCAATATGGGGGGTAAATAATGTACGATTTTGACTGGAGTTCCATTATTCCTTCCATGCCGTATCTGCTGGCTGGACTGGTTATTACCTTAAAAATTACCGTGACCGCGATTGTTATCGGGATTGTCTGGGGGACGATTCTGGCCGTCATGCGCCTGTCGAGCTTCCTGCCGCTGGCGTGGTTTGCCAAAACCTACGTTAACGTCTTCCGCTCCATTCCGCTGGTGATGGTACTGCTGTGGTTTTATCTGATTGTTCCGGGGTTCCTGCAGAACGTGCTTGGCCTGTCGCCGAAAACCGATATCCGCCTGATCTCAGCGATGATCGCCTTCTCCATGTTTGAAGCGGCGTATTACTCGGAAATTATTCGCGCCGGTATTCAGAGTATCTCTCGCGGCCAGTCCAGCGCTGCGCTGGCGCTGGGCATGACCCACTGGCAATCCATGAAGCTGGTGATTCTGCCGCAGGCCTTCCGCGCCATGGTACCGCTGCTGCTCACCCAGGGCATCGTGCTGTTCCAGGATACCTCGCTGGTCTACGTCCTGAGCCTGGCCGATTTCTTCCGTACCGCCTCCACTATCGGCGAACGTGATGGAACCCAGGTAGAAATGATCCTGTTCGCAGGCGCCGTATATTTTGTATTTAGTCTCAGCGCATCGCTGTTGGTCAGCTGGTTGAAGAAAAGGACTGTGTAATGATTACCCTGAAAAATGTTTCAAAATGGTATGGTCACTTTCAGGTGCTGACCGATTGCTCCACGGAAGTGAAAAAAGGCGAAGTGGTGGTGGTCTGCGGGCCATCAGGCTCGGGTAAATCCACGCTAATTAAAACCGTCAACGGTCTGGAGCCAATCCAGCAGGGTCAAATCATCGTCGACGGCACCACGGTTAACGATAAAAAGACCAATCTGGCTAAGCTGCGCTCGCGCGTCGGAATGGTATTCCAGCACTTCGAACTGTTCCCGCATTTGTCGATTATCGATAACCTGACGCTGGCGCAGGTTAAGGTGCTCAATCGCGATAAAGCCGCTTCACGCGCAAAAGGGCTCAAGCTGCTGGAACGCGTGGGACTTTCCGCTCATGCAGAAAAGTTTCCCGCTCAGCTCTCTGGCGGCCAGCAGCAGCGCGTGGCCATCGCTCGCGCATTGTGTATGGACCCCATCGCCATGCTGTTTGATGAACCCACTTCCGCGCTTGATCCAGAGATGATTAATGAAGTACTGGACGTGATGGTTGAACTGGCGAATGAAGGGATGACGATGATGGTGGTCACCCACGAAATGGGCTTTGCCCGCAAAGTAGCGAATCGGGTTATCTTTATGGATGAGGGGAAAATTGTCGAAGACGCGGATAAAGAAGCGTTTTTCGCTAACCCGCAATCAGAACGGGCGAAAGACTTCCTCGCCAAAATACTGCACTAAGCCTCCGGCGCGCACGCAAAGTGCGCGTCGTCCTTTTATTCCCCTTATCATATTGAATTATAATCACTCGCCCACGCTTAAATAACTGCCACGCATATATTCACACCCCATCGCTGATAATTCACAAGTTGAAATGACCAATTCAAATAAAATTCAGGATTAACATCGTAGCCTCGATAATCCTGCATCGCTAACATAGCACGACTATTTACGAGGACACTGAGCACTTAAAAAATTCGCTTTGGTATTTTATAAAAAATAAAATTCTTAAAATTGAAAACCACGAGCTGCTGGCGAGCTCATAACACCAGTCAGAACAAAACTCAATTTCCTTTACAAGGGCATTATTATCGAATGAAACAAATGGATATTGCTTCATGAAATACAACAATAACAAACTGTTAAACGCGCTTTTTCTTTACTTTATTTTTACTGCCTCCACGTTTGCGGATGTTGCCAACAACACTCATCAAACTGAACAGGATAAAGCTCGCCAGAGCGCATTAAAGCCCGAGCAGCAAGATTATCAATCATCGCGCACTGGCTCGCATAAATATAAACTTATTTTTCCGGTGGAGGAGACCTGCCGATATATCAGCCACGTCAATATCATTTCCTCAAATGAAAAACTCACGCAACGTCTCCTGCGCAATATCGCCGTCCAGGCAGAAAAGAAATGTCTGGGTATTAAAGGCATTCGCCAACTCGCTACGGCATTACAAAATGAAATCATAGTCCAGGGGTATATTACTTCACTTATTGATATACCTTCACAGTCACTGGAAGATGGCGTTTTAGACATTACCCTCACCTACGGTAAGATAGGCAATATGATATGGTCTGCCGACAGCGGCGCCACGTCCAGCCTGTGGAATGCCATACCTACCGCCACGGGTGAGATCCTCAAACTAACCGACCTTGAGCAAGGGATGGCCAATCTGCAACGGCTACCCGGTTCGTCGGCGCAAATGAAAATCCAGCCCGGGAAAAACAACGCGGAAAGCGATATTCAGATAACGCGTAATCTGGCTAAAAAATGGCAGGTAAGCGCGTGGATGGATGATGCCGGCAGCCGGGAAAGCGGTCGCTATCAGTCCGGGGGCGCACTCTATCTCTATGATATGGCTACGCTTAACGATATTTTCTATGTCTCCGCCGGAGGCGACGTCGAATTTAATCAGCATAATGACGGCAACCACAATAGCAGCCTCTATTATTCGGTTCCTTTCGGGTACTGGTCGCTAAGCCTTTACGGCTCGCAGAGCGAATATCGTCAGCAATTTAAAGCCAACTATTCAACCACCGAATACAAAAGCGAAAACCGTTACGCCAGCGCGACGCTCTCGAGGCTGCTTTCCCATACGCGGCAGCAAAAAACCACCCTGGACGCCCGGGTTGCAAAAAGCACGTCTCGTTACTATTTTGGCGGCAGCGAACTCAAGGTTATGCGCAAGCAGAACCCGGTTTGGGAATTGACCCTTCGCCAGCAGCGCTACTTCAATAAAAAAATCATCGATGCCAGCCTGGGCATTCAGCGCAGCTTGCCCTGGCTTAGCTCCATGCCAACCCTTGAGGAAAAAGCGGGTCTCTACAGCCCACTTTCGCGGGTGATACATGCTGATATTCAGGCATTTATGAAATTTAATATTACCGGCGATCGTTTCAGCTACGCGCCGCATATTAATGCTCAGTTTAGTCCCGATATTTTATCCACGGATAATAAATTTAATATCGGCAGCCGCTGGACGGTACGGGGTTTTGATGGAGAAAATTCGCTGTCCGGCAACCAAGGCTGGTACTGGCGTAATGATTTTATCTGGGATATGCCAACCCCGGATCGGCAATTATATTTTGGTCTGGATATTGGCCGCATCACCGGCAGTGAACAATATAGACAGGGTAAAGTTATTTCCGGCGCCGTAAGCGGGCTGCGCGGCCAGCTATTTTCCACGCAGTATGATTTTTTTATCGGTACGCCGTTCATTAAACCCGATCGTTTTCATAGCGATCCGCTCAACCTTGGTTTCTCGCTCAACTGGAGGTATTAACGTCGTTAAGTAAACTAATAAACATTCACAACTTTTAGGCAATTTATTTAAAGGAATAAACGCAATGTTCAAATTTAAATTTACTTATGTCGCCCTGGCGGCAGCACTCAGTTCGTCTTACGTCTATGCCGATCCGACGGTCTGGACCCACTCATCCGGAGCTACCGTCGTTGATATTGAAACGCCTAACGCAGCGGGCGTTTCTCACAATATGTACCGTGACTTTAATGTCAGTAACAAGGGCATGATTCTCAACAATAGTTCCAGCGATCTTACTCACGACACCTTAGGCAATATCGCTAAAAACAATAATCTGGCTAATGGCGGCGCTTCGGTGATCCTCAATGAAGTGACCTCAAATAAATCCAGCTCGCTCAATGGATTTATCGAAGTCGCCGGCCAAAAAGCCGATGTTATCATCGCTAACCCAAACGGAATCTCCTGCTCAGGCTGTAGCTTTATTAACACCGATCGCGCGGTTTTAACCACCGGCCAGGTAAAGCTCAACAACAGTGGCGCGATTGACAGCTATACCATCTCCAAAGGTCAGATCACTATTGGGCAAAACGGGATGAATGCAACAAATAGCTATGCCACCCTGCTGGCAAATGCTATTGCCATTAACGGTACCGTCAGCACTCCCAACGCGACGGTAGCCGCAGGAAATTTCACGCTTGACAACAATACAGGGCAAATGACCTCTGCGGGTAAAACGCCTACGGTACTACAGATGCTGATTCCGGAATACAGCATTGATATTAGCAATCTTGGCGGAATTAAAGCTAACAGCATCAGCATGATTGGCAACGACTTAGGTCTCGGCGTACGCAATAAAGGCGCGATTGTCGCCAATAGCACACTGACAATGTCCAGTAACGGTTCACTGACCAACGAAGGATCGATCACCAGCAACGGTATGCTTACGCAGATCGCCGCCGCCGGGAATATCAAAAACACGGGTAACATCTCGACGACAAACATTACCATTATCAATGGATTACAAACACTTACCAACAACGGAACCATATCCAGCAGCAAACAGTTGATGGTCAGCGCCTCTGGAAATATCGAAAACAACGGCACCATCAAAAGCAGCACGGCATTAAGCGTAGCGACTAACGGCAACCTGAAAACGGCTTACGGCTCTAATCTTCTTTCTGATAATCAACTGCTAGTATCGGCTCTTGGCAATATCGATAACGGCGGTTCAACCCGGGCGAAAAATACCAGCATTGCTTTTAGCGGTAGCTCGCTCAAGGTAACCGGTAACATTCACGGAACGGACAATCTTGTGATTCAATCGGTTAAAGATAGAGCGCTCTCATCCGGTGAAATCAGCAACTCAGGAACCTTAAAAGGGGGTAACGTCACCATCCAGACGAACGGTACGCTGGCGTTAAACCGTGATAGCAAAATACTCGCCAGCAATATGCTGACAACCAACAGCAACTGGCTGAATAACGACGGGGGAACCGTTCGCGGCGATTCTGCGGTCTTAAACTTTAATAACAACGCGATGCAAAACAGCGGAGAAATTATTGGCGGGACCATCAACATTTCCACCCATTCAGATCTGGTAAATAAATGGCTTATGGAATCCTTTGGCGATTTCACCATTGATACCCACAATAAAGGCAACATTATCAACCGCGACAAAATCGTAGCTGGCGGAACGATGACCTTAAATGCAAAACAAGTGGTTAACGGCGGCTATAAATGCGGGTTCCTGAAACTGTTCACCTGCGATGCCGGCTTACTGAGCGGCAATAAACTGGTCCTGAATACTTCTCAGCGATATGCTTCTGAAGTGGGTGGCGAACAGTATTTCAAGTTAACGGAAGTTAACACCACCAAATAAATTATTAACCGCAAACCAGCCATCTTATTGAACTACACTCTGAAATGCCGGCGCTACCAGCGCCGGCATTTTATAAAATTGACATAAGCCGCTGAGTTTATCCGAGGCCCGGTATATTCAACTCCGGGCCTTATCATTTATGGCTCAAATGGCCGACGCTGGAACTGATCGTGCCCGCATTTGGGGCAACGCGGCAGCACATCCGGCGTATACACCGGCAGATGGTAATGGCACTTCTCACACACCAGATTGCCGAGCCCGACCACTTCGCCGCTATGATAAACGCCGTGGTGGCTGAGGTCCTGGAACACTTCGCGCCACTCAAGCTGGGTTTTGTCGGTAATATCCGCCAGTTCCTGCCACAGGCTCTCTTTGATCACCCGCATAAAGACGCTGTCCGTTAGCTCATCCTGGCTCTCTTCATAGCTGAGGGCGAACTCTTCCAGATCGCGTCTGACGGCGCGAATAACGTTGTCGATTTCACTCTGCGTTAACTCGCCGGACTGGCTAATCTTGACCCTGGCCTGCTCCACCAGCGCGTCAATATCGCGTTCTCCGTTGCGTAACCGCTCGCTGAGCGTCGACACCAGCTCTCGGTAGAATTGAGCAACCTTGTTCATCTTTTCGCCTCCGGTGTGGTTAACTTCTTATAATGGTAGACGTTATCTGCGGATTGCTCTGCAAGCCAAGCCACAGAGTCGCGAAATTTTCTCTACCGCTTTCATCTCGGTAAGTGTGTGAAAGGCTGTTTTGACGTTGGCGTTTGGGCTATGCTATGCCGATCTGAAATAACACATCCATTGGCTACATTTTGTAGCTGTATTGAAAACAGGACCACTGGCTGCCATGCAAGAGCAATACCGCCCGGAAGAGATAGAATCAAAAGTCCAGCAACACTGGGACGAGAAGCGTACCTTTGAAGTTACCGAAGACGAGAGCAAAGAGAAGTATTACTGCCTGTCGATGCTTCCCTATCCTTCTGGTCGACTACACATGGGCCACGTGCGCAACTATACCATCGGTGACGTGATTTCCCGTTACCAGCGTATGTTGGGCAAAAATGTCCTGCAGCCTATCGGCTGGGATGCGTTTGGCCTACCTGCGGAAGGCGCAGCGGTGAAAAACAACACCGCGCCGGCCCCGTGGACCTATGACAACATCGCCTACATGAAAAACCAGCTGAAGAAGCTGGGCTTCGGCTATGACTGGAGCCGTGAAGTGGCGACCTGCACCCCGGAATACTACCGCTGGGAGCAGAAGTTCTTTACCGAGCTGTATAAAAAAGGCCTGGTCTACAAAAAAACCTCCGCGGTGAACTGGTGCCCGAACGACCAGACCGTACTGGCGAACGAGCAGGTTATCGATGGCTGCTGCTGGCGCTGCGACACCAAAGTCGAGCGTAAAGAGATCCCGCAGTGGTTTATTAAAATCACCGCCTACGCTGACGAGCTGCTGAACGATCTGGATAACCTGGATCACTGGCCTGACACCGTTAAAACCATGCAGCGCAACTGGATCGGCCGCTCCGAAGGCGTCGAAATCTCCTTCGATGTGAACGACTACGCCGACAAGCTGACCGTCTACACCACCCGCCCGGACACCTTTATGGGCTGCACCTACCTTGCCGTCGCTGCGGGCCACCCGCTGGCGCAGCAGGCTGCCGCCAATAACCCCGCGCTGGCGACCTTTATCGACGAATGCCGCAATACCAAAGTTGCCGAAGCCGATATGGCGACCATGGAGAAAAAAGGCGTCGATACCGGCTACAAAGCCATTCACCCGCTGACCGGCGAAGCGATCCCGGTATGGGCGGCAAACTTTGTGCTGATGGAGTACGGCACCGGCGCGGTGATGGCCGTCCCGGGTCACGATCAGCGCGACTACGAATTTGCCAGCAAATACGGTCTGAACATCAAGCCGGTTATCCTGGCCGCCGATGGCTCAGAGCCCGACCTCTCTGAACAGGCGCTGACCGAAAAAGGCGTATTGTTTAACTCTGGCGAGTTCGACGGTCTGGATCACGAGGCGGGCTTTAATGCTATCGCCGATAAGCTCGCGTCTCTTGGCGTCGGCGAACGTAAAGTGAACTACCGCCTGCGCGACTGGGGCGTTTCCCGTCAGCGCTACTGGGGCGCGCCGATCCCAATGGTCACCCTTGAAGACGGCACCGTGATGCCGACGCCGGAAGATCAGCTGCCGGTTATTCTGCCGGAAGATGTCGTGATGGACGGGATCACCAGCCCAATTAAAGCCGATCCGGAGTGGGCGAAAACCACCGTTAACGGCCAGCCGGCGCTGCGCGAAACCGATACCTTTGACACCTTTATGGAGTCCTCCTGGTACTACGCGCGCTACACCTGCCCGCAGTACGACCAGGGTATGCTGGACCCGGAAGCGGCGAACTACTGGCTGCCTGTCGATATCTATATCGGCGGGATCGAACACGCCATTATGCACCTGCTCTATTTCCGCTTCTTCCACAAGTTGATGCGCGACGCGGGCATGGTGAACTCTGACGAACCGGCTAAACAGCTGCTTTGCCAGGGGATGGTGCTGGCGGATGCCTTCTACTACGTTGGCGAAAACGGCGAGCGTAACTGGGTGTCGCCGAAAGAAGCGACTACCGAGCGCGACGAGAAGGGCCGTATCGTTAAAGCCTTCGACCCACAGGGCCGCGAGCTGGTCTATACCGGCATGAGCAAGATGTCCAAGTCGAAAAACAACGGAATCGACCCGCAGGAAATGGTTGAACGCTACGGCGCGGACACCGTGCGTCTGTTTATGATGTTCGCTTCTCCGGCCGACATGACGCTTGAGTGGCAGGAATCCGGGGTGGAAGGTGCGAACCGCTTCCTGAAACGCGTCTGGAAACTGGTCTACGAACATACCTCCCAGGGCGAAGCCGCTGCGCTGGACGTTGCCAGCCTCAGCGAAGATCAAAAAGCGCTGCGTCGCGACGTGCACAAAACGATCGCGAAAGTGACCGATGATATCGGCCGTCGTCAGACCTTCAACACCGCGATTGCGGCGATTATGGAGCTGATGAACAAGCTGGCGAAAGCGCCGCAGGAAGGTGAACAGGATCGCGCGCTGATGCGTGAGGCCCTGCTGGCCGTGGTTCGTATGCTCAACCCGTTCACTCCGCATGCCAGCTTTACCTTGTGGCAGGAGCTGGGCGGCGAAGGCGATATTGACAACACGCCGTGGCCGGTCGCTGACGAAAGCGCGATGGTTGAAGACACCACTCTGGTCGTGGTCCAGGTAAATGGTAAAGTTCGTGGTAAAATTACCGTTGCGGTGGATGCAACCGAAGAGCAGGTTCGTGAGCGTGCGGGTCAGGAGCATCTGGTTGCGAAATATCTCGACGGTGTGACCGTACGTAAAGTGATCTACGTTCCGGGTAAACTGCTCAATCTGGTCGTTGGCTAAGCGCAGGAGGAAGCGTGCGATATCTGGCAACATTGTTGTTATCTCTGGCGGTGTTAATCACCGCCGGCTGTGGCTGGCACCTGCGTAGCACTACGCAGGTTCCGACCGCAATGAAAACCATGATCTTCCAGTCGGGCGAT
Organism: Klebsiella grimontii; assembly: GCF_900200035.1. Taxonomy (GTDB): domain Bacteria; phylum Pseudomonadota; class Gammaproteobacteria; order Enterobacterales; family Enterobacteriaceae; genus Klebsiella; species Klebsiella grimontii. The sequence goes on along the minus strand of NZ_FZTC01000015.1, from coordinate 634,984 downwards.
CCTAATGGTCCATTAAGTCGTGCCGTCCGTAATCAGCTGCGTCTGAACGGGGTTGAACTGGTCGACAGCAGTACGCTGCGCAAGGATATTCCTTCCCTGCGTCTGGAGACATCGTCCATTCAGAAAGATACGGCGTCTATTTTTCAGGACGGCCGTACTGCGGAATATCAGATGGTGATGACGGTAAACGCCAGCGTCCTGATCCCAGGTCATGATATCTATCCCATCACGACCAAAGTCTACCGCTCGTTCTTCGATAACCCGCAGGCGGCGTTAGCGAAAGATGCCGAGCAGGACATGATCGTTCAGGAAATGTACGACAAAGCGGCAGAGCAGCTGATCCGTAAGCTGCCGAGCGTACACGTTGCGGATGTCGAAGCCACCAAAGAGGATGAGAAGCCGGTCGCCACGACCCCAGCCGCTTCCACCTCCGGCAATCGCGTCTCCACCACGCTGGGTAACTGATGATTCGGTTGTACCCGGAACAGCTCCGCGCGCAGCTCACTGAAGGGCTGCGCGCGGCCTATCTGCTGCTTGGCAACGATCCGCTGCTGCTGCAGGAGAGCCAGGACGCCATCCGCGAAGCGGCCGCGACCCAGGGCTTTATCGAACACCACACCGCCACCGTTGATGCCAGTACCGACTGGCCCGCCCTCTTCTCGTTAAGTCAGGCCATGAGCCTGTTTTCCAGCCGCCAGACGCTGCTGCTGATCCTGCCCGATAATGGCCCTAATGCGGCAATTAACGAACAGCTTGCGACGCTCGTCGGCATGCTGCATGACGATTTACTGCTGATCGTTCGCGGTAATAAGCTAACGAAAGCGCAGGAGAACGCCGCGTGGATGACGGCGCTGACCAGCCGGGCGGTGCAGGTTAGCTGCCAGACGCCGGAATATGCCCAGCTGCCGCGCTGGCTCGCCGCGCGCGCAAAGCAGAATAATCTGCAGCTTGATGACGCGGCCAGCCAGCTGCTGTGCTACTGCTATGAGGGTAATCTGCTGGCGTTGGCCCAGGCTCTTGAGCGCCTTTCGCTGCTGTGGCCGGATGGTAAACTGACGCTGCCGCGGGTTGAGCAGGCCGTGAATGATGCTGCGCATTTCACACCTTATCACTGGGTGGATGCGCTGCTGGCCGGTAAAAGCAAGCGCGTTCTCCACGTTCTGCAACAGCTGCGTCTGGAAGGCAGCGAGCCGGCTATCCTGCTGCGCACCCTACAGCGCGAGCTGCTGCTGCTGGTCAACCTGAAGCGGCAATCGGCCCATACGCCGCTGCGTTCGCTGTTTGACAAGCATCGCGTATGGCAAAACCGCCGCCAGCTGGTCAGCGACGCGCTGGCACGCCTGAGCGCCGACCAGCTGCGTCAGGCCGTCACGTTGTTGACCCGCGCGGAGCTTACCTTCAAGCAGGATTACGGGCACTCCGTATGGCCCGAGCTGGAAAGTCTCTCTTTATTGCTCTGCCATAAAGCGCTGGCAGACGTTTTTATTGATGGTTGATATGACTCAGTTACAGGCGATGTACGGCGGCACCTTCGATCCGGTGCATTACGGTCACCTTAAACCGGTGGAAATTCTGGCCAACCTTATCGGCCTCAATAAAGTCACCATCGTGCCCAACAATGTGCCGCCGCACCGCCCGCAGCCCGAAGCCACCAGCGACCAACGCAGGCATATGCTGGCGCTGGCCATCGCGGATAAACCGCTGTTTATCCTCGACGATCGTGAGCTTAAGCGCGACACGCCGTCATATTCAGCGCAAACCCTACGCGAGTGGCGCCAGGAGCAAGGGCCACAGCGCCCCCTGGCGTTTATCATTGGCCAGGATTCGCTGCTCACCTTTACCACCTGGCACGAGTATGAAAGCATTCTTGATAACGTACATCTGATCGTTTGCCGACGCCCGGGTTATCCGCTGACCATGGCGTGCGAGCAGGATCAGCAGTGGCTGGACAAACATCTCACTCATGACGTCGAGCGGCTGCATAGCAGCCCGGCGGGCGTTATCTACCTGGCCGAAACGCCGTGGTTTGATATTTCTGCCACCCTGATTCGCCAGCGTCTTGAAGCTGGCGAGCCCTGCGCGGACATGCTGCCGGAAACCGTGCTCGACTATATCCATGAGCAGAAGCTCTACTGCTAGCCTTGCCACAAGGAGAGTCTTATAGACTCCTTTCGAGAGGGTCATCATGAAGTTATGGTTAGTTCGTCATGGCGAGACCGAGGCCAACGTCGCGGGCCTCTATAGCGGACATGCTCCCACAGCCTTAACCGAACGCGGAATCAGACAAGCGCAAACGCTGGGAAAGCGGCTGCAGGCCGTTCCTTTTCAGCGCGTGTTTTGCAGTGAACTTGAGCGCACCCAGCGTACGGCCAGCCTGCTGCTTGGCGACCGTGAGGTCCCTCGCCAGTCCTTCGCCGAGCTCAATGAAATGTTCTTCGGCGACTGGGAAATGCGCCACCATCGCGATTTACAGCATGAAGATGCGGAAAACTACGCCGCGTGGTGCGCCGACTGGCAGCATGCGGCGCCCACAAACGGTGAAGGCTTTCAGGCGTTCGCCGAACGCGTCTCCGGCTTCACCGCCGCCCTCCCTCAACACCGGGAACTTAGTCATCTGCTGATCGTCGGCCACCAGGGCGTGCTTAGCCTGTTAATCGCTCAACTTCTGAATATGCCGGATTCGGCGATGTGGCACTTCCCCATCGAGCACGGCGCGTGGAGCCTTGTCGATCTCCAGCCCGATTTCACTACCCTGCGCGTGCTGAATAGCCAGGCAGTTTGGCTGGCGGAAGAAGAATTGCGCGCAGACCATTGACAGGGCAAAGCAGGCTGTTATTCTCCGCAGCCAGGCTGCATTTACCATTTGAACTTTGCAGAAATTGTTTTACAAAAATGGCGATGCAATCATCGGCGATGGATGGGATGATAGCGGCCTTAACCGCCTATTTATCGACATTTATCCCGATTTTGCTACCAGTTCAGGTATACTGTCAGGCTGTTTATTATTATCACTCTTCACACACCCAGGGGGAACTCTTGCAGGGTAAAGCACTCCAGGATTTTGTTATCGACAAAATTGATGACCTGAAAGGTCAGGACATCGTTGCCATTGACGTTCATGGCAAATCCAGCATCACCGATTGCATGGTTATCTGCACAGGCACTTCTACGCGCCATGTTATGTCCATCGCCGACCACGTAGTGCAAGAGTCTCGCGCCGCCGGTATGCTGCCGCTGGGCGTTGAAGGCGAAGCCGCCGCGGACTGGATTGTCGTCGATCTCGGCGACGTTATGGTTCACGTCATGCAGGAAGAGAGCCGTCGTCTGTACGAGCTGGAAAAACTCTGGAGTTAACGCGTGAAGCTGCACCTGGTAGCCGTTGGCACCAAAATGCCGGACTGGGTTCAGACCGGCTTTAGCGAATATCTGCGCCGTTTTCCAAAAGATATGCCGTTCGAACTGGTGGAAATCCCCGCCGGAAAACGCGGCAAAAATGCCGACATCAAGCGAATTCTGGAAAAAGAAGGTGAAATGATGCTGGCGGCCGCAGGCAAAAACCGCATCGTCACCCTGGATATTCCGGGGAAACCATGGGATACGCCGCAGCTGGCGCGCGAACTGGAACGCTGGAAACAGGATGGCCGGGACGTCAGTCTGCTCATCGGCGGCCCGGAAGGCCTTTCACCCGCCTGCAAAGCGGCAGCGGAACAAAGTTGGTCGCTCTCAACGCTCACCTTACCTCACCCGCTGGTTCGCGTACTGGTGGCCGAGAGTCTGTATCGGGCGTGGAGCATTACCACCAACCACCCTTACCACCGTGAGTAATGATGACCAGGGTAGACTAAGCAGCGAATGAAATTACAGAATTCTTTCCGCGACTATACGGCTGAATCCTCGCTGTTCGTGCGCCGGGCGCTGGTCGCTTTTTTGGGGATTTTGCTGCTTACCGGCGTATTGATCGCCAATCTTTATAACGTGCAGATTGTGCGTTACACCGACTATCAAACGCGTTCAAACGAAAACCGCATCAAGCTGGTCCCTATTCCGCCAAGCCGCGGCATTATCTACGATCGCAACGGCACGCCGCTGGCGCTCAACCGCACGATTTACCAGCTGGAAATGATGCCGGAGAAGGTCGACAACGTTCAGCAAACGCTGGATGCGCTGCGCGACGTTATCGATCTCACCGATGACGATGTAGCGAACTTTAAAAAAGAGCGCGCCCGCTCCCACCGCTTTACCTCCATTCCGGTGAAAGTCAATCTCAGCGAAGTACAGGTCGCCCGTTTCGCGGTTAACCAGTACCGTTTTCCCGGCGTAGAAGTCAAAGGCTATAAGCGCCGCTACTATCCCTATAATTCAGCCCTGACCCACGTTATCGGCTACGTCTCCAAAATTAACGATAAAGACGTCGATCGCCTGGATAAAGAGGGAAAGCTGGCTAACTACGCCTCCACGCACGATATCGGCAAGCTGGGGATCGAACGCTATTACGAAGATGTCCTGCACGGGCAGACCGGCTATGAAGAAGTTGAAGTAAACAACCGCGGCCGGGTAATTCGCCAGCTGAAAGAGGTTCCGCCGCAGGCCGGACGCGATATCTATTTAACGCTCGACCTGAAGCTACAGCAGTATATTGAAACGCTGCTGGCCGGCAGCCGCGCGGCGGTCGTGGTCACAGACCCGCGTACCGGCGCCATCCTCGCGCTGGTCTCGACGCCAAGCTACGACCCCAACCTGTTCGTTGATGGTATTTCCAGCAAAGACTACTCCGGGCTGCTTAACGATCCTAATACGCCGTTGGTCAACCGCGCGACCCAGGGCGTTTATCCACCAGCATCAACGGTTAAGCCTTACGTGGCCGTCTCGGCGCTCAGCGCCGGGGTTATTACCCGCAACACCAGCCTGTTTGACCCCGGCTGGTGGCAGCTTCCCGGCTCGGATAAACGCTACCGCGACTGGAAAAAGTGGGGCCACGGCCATCTGAACGTCACTAAAGCGCTGGAAGAGTCGGCCGATACTTACTTCTATCAGGTTGCCTACGATATGGGTATCGATCGCCTGTCGGAGTGGATGGGCAAATTCGGCTATGGCCACTATACCGGCGTTGACCTGGCGGAAGAGCGCTCCGGCAACATGCCGACCCGCGAATGGAAGCTCAAGCGCTTCAAGAAACCCTGGTACCAGGGCGATACCATTCCGGTCGGGATCGGACAGGGCTACTGGACCGCAACGCCTATCCAGATGAACAAGGCGCTGATGATCCTGATTAACGACGGTGTGGTTAAAGTGCCGCACCTGCTGCAGAGCACGGTGGAGGACGGCAAACCGGTGCCGTGGGTTCAGCCCCATGAACCGCCGGTCGGCGATATTCACTCTGGTTTTTGGGAAATCGCCAAAGACGGGATGTTTGGCGTCGCCAACCGCGGCAACGGTACCGCGCATAAATACTTCGCCAGCGCGCCGTATAAAATTGCGGCCAAATCGGGTACCGCTCAGGTCTTCGGCCTGAAAGCCAACGAGACCTATAACGCGCACAGAATCGCTGAACGCCTGCGTGACCATAAACTGATGACGGCGTTTGCCCCTTACAACAACCCCCAGGTTGCCGTGGCCATTATTCTTGAGAACGGCGGCGCAGGTCCGGCAGTCGGTACCATTATGCGTCAGATTCTCGATCATATAATGCTGGGCGATAACAACACCAACCTGCCGAGTGAAAACCCGGCGGTAACGGCTGGGGAGGATCAATAATGACTGATAATCCGAATAAAAAATCGCTATGGGATAAAATCCACCTCGACCCCACCATGCTGCTTATCCTGCTGGCGCTGCTGACCTATAGCGCGCTGGTTATCTGGAGCGCCAGCGGTCAGGACATGGGCATGATGGAGCGTAAAATCGGCCAGATCGCCATGGGGATTGTTATTATGATCGTCATGGCGCAAATTCCGCCGCGGGTCTATGAGGGCTGGGCGCCCTATCTCTATATATTCTGTATTATCCTGCTGGTGGCGGTTGATGCCTTCGGCGCCATCTCTAAAGGGGCGCAGCGCTGGCTGGATCTCGGCATCGTCCGCTTCCAGCCGTCGGAAATCGCCAAAATAGCCGTACCGCTGATGGTGGCGCGCTTTATCAACCGCGACGTTTGCCCGCCATCGCTGAAAAATACCGCTATCGCGCTGGTGCTGATTTTCCTGCCCACGCTGCTGGTCGCCGCGCAGCCGGACCTCGGGACCTCGATTCTGGTCGCCCTGTCCGGTCTATTCGTGCTCTTTCTGTCTGGTCTGAGCTGGCGTCTGATCGGTATCGCCGTGGTGCTGGTCGCCGCCTTTATTCCGATCCTCTGGTTCTTCCTGATGCATGATTATCAGCGCCAGCGCGTAATGATGCTGCTCGACCCGGAAACCGATCCGCTCGGCGCGGGGTACCACATTATTCAGTCAAAAATTGCCATCGGCTCCGGCGGGCTGCGCGGGAAAGGCTGGCTGCATGGAACCCAGTCGCAGCTGGAGTTTCTGCCTGAACGCCATACCGACTTTATCTTTGCCGTACTGGCGGAAGAGCTGGGGCTGATTGGCGTGCTGATCCTGCTGGCGCTCTATATTCTGCTTATCATGCGCGGGTTGTGGATTGCCGCCCAGGCGCAAACCACCTTTGGCCGGGTCATGGCCGGCGGTTTAATGTTGATTTTATTCGTTTATGTCTTCGTAAATATTGGTATGGTAAGTGGTATTTTACCGGTGGTGGGGGTACCTTTGCCGCTGGTCAGCTACGGGGGCTCTGCCCTAATCGTATTGATGGCCGGGTTTGGTATCGTTATGTCGATCCATACTCACAGAAAAATGTTGTCGAAAAGCGTGTAAGGGGTTCGCGATGCGTAAGCAATGGCTGGGGATCTGCATAGCAGCAGGGCTGCTGGCGGCATGTTCGGGTGAAGACGTTCAACAAAAAACGGTCAGCACTCCACAGCCGGCCGTTTGCAATGGCCCGACGGTGGAAATTAGCGGCGCCGATCCGCAGTATGAAACGCCTAACGCAACGGCGAATCAGGATTACGAACGCGATGGCAAAAGCTATAAAATCGTTCAGGATCCCTCTAACTTCACCCAGGCGGGCTTCGCAGCTATCTACGACGCCGAGCCTAACAGCAATCTGACCGCATCGGGTGAAGCGTTTGATCCCACGCAGCTTACCGCAGCCCACCCCACGCTGCCGATCCCAAGCTACGCGCGGATCACCAACCTGGCGAACGGCCGCATGATCGTAGTGCGTATCAACGATCGCGGCCCCTACGGTAACGATCGCGTGATTTCACTGTCGCGCGCCTCAGCCGATCGCCTCAATACCTCGAATAACACCAAAGTGCGCATCGATCCGATCGTCGTCGCGCCGGACGGCTCGCTTTCCGGTCCGGGGATGGCATGTACGACAGTGGCCAAACAGACCTATGCCCTGCCTGCCCGCCCGAATCTTGACGGCGATAACAGCGCGGGGATGAGTCAACCCGCACAAACTGACGTGCACGCCATCAGTAACTCAACCCTGAAGCCGGAAGACACTACCGGCGCTCCGGTTAGCAGCGGCGGTTTCCTCGGCGCGCCGACGCCGCTGAATAACGGCGTGCTGGAAGGCAGCGAGCCTGTCGTGCAAACCGCGCCGGTTACCGCACCAGGCTCAGTACAAGGCAGCGTGGCGCCTGCCGTAGCCGCCACTGCCGCCGTGACGCCTGCCGCAGCGGCCAGCGCCGGCGGAGATTTCGTCGTGCAGGTCGGCGCCGTCAGCGATCAATCGCGCGCCCAGCAGTACCAGCAGCGTCTGAGCCAGCAATTTTCCGTCCCGGGCCGCGTCACGCAAAACGGCGCGGTATGGCGGATTCAGCTCGGCCCATTCAGCAGCAAAGCGCAGGCCAGCACGATCCAGCAGCGTCTGCAAAGCGAAGCTCAGCTGCAGTCATTTATTACTCGCGCCAACTAAAGGCATCGCACCCGCGTCCCCTGCTCGTTGCGCATGACAAAGTCATTAACAAAGTCGTGCGCAATGTCGGATGCTGGTTCGTAGTGCGTTTGTTATAGTAAGGCACTTTTTTAACTCCATCACGGATGCCGTTGTTCAGACCATGAAGACCTCTTTTACCGCTCGTTTACTCGTTACGGCGCTCTCCGTGGCAGCGCTGTCCTCCGCTGCCCGCGCCGATGACCTGAATATCAAAACTATGATCCCAGGCGCCCCGCAGATTGACGCCGAATCCTGGATTCTTATCGATTACAACTCAGGCAAAGTACTGGCAGAAAACAACGCCGACTCCCGCCGTGACCCGGCAAGTCTGACCAAGATGATGACCAGCTATGTGATTGGTCAGGCCATGAAGGCGGGCAAGTTTAAAGAGTCCGATCTGGTCACCGTGGGTAACGACGCATGGGCGACCGGCAACCCGGTCTTTAAAGGCTCCTCGTTGATGTTCCTTAAACCGGGTATGCAAGTGCCGGTTTCCCAGCTGATCCGCGGTATCAACCTGCAGTCCGGCAACGACGCCTGCGTGGCGATGGCCGACTACGTCGCCGGTAGCCAGGATGCCTTCGTCAGCCTGATGAACAACTACGTTAACGCCCTTGGCCTGAAAAACACCCACTTCCAGACCGTTCACGGCCTGGATGCCGATGGTCAGTTCAGCTCCGCGCGCGACATGGCGCTTATTGGCCAGGCGCTGGTGCGCGATGTCCCGAACGAATACACCATCTATAAAGAAAAAGAGTTTACCTTCAACGGTATTCGCCAGCTCAACCGCAACGGACTACTGTGGGACAACAGCCTGAACGTCGACGGGATTAAAACCGGCCATACCGACAAAGCGGGCTATAACCTCGTGGCTTCCGCAACCGAAGGCCAGATGCGCCTGATCTCCGCCGTAATGGGCGGCCGTACTTACAAAGGCCGCGAGTCCGAAAGCAAAAAGCTGCTGACCTGGGGCTTCCGCTTCTTCGAAACCGTTAACCCGATTAAAGCCGGTAAAGAGTTCGCCTCTGAACCCGCCTGGTTCGGCGATAGCGATCGCGCCTCTCTCGGCGTGGATAAAGACGTTTATCTGACTATCCCGCGCGGCCGCATGAAAGATCTGAAGGCCAGCTACGTGCTAAATAACGCCGAGCTGCATGCGCCGCTGCAGAAAAATCAGGTGGTCGGCACGATTAACTTCCAGCTGGATGGCAAAACGATCGATCAGCGCCCTCTGGTCGTACTGCAGGAAATCCCGGAAGGCAATTTCTTCGGCAAAATCATTGATTACATTAAGTTAATGTTCCATCACTGGTTTGGTTAAAAATCGACCACTTGAAAGTGTGATTTACATCCCCATATACTAGATATCCTGATAACTCCCACACGTCGTGGGAGTTATTATTTTTTGTTGTAACACCGGAGCTGACATGAAAACCAAACTTAACGAACTGCTTGAATTCCCTACTCCATTTACTTACAAAGTAATGGGACAGGCGTTGCCGGAGCTGGTTGACCAGGTGGTTGAAGTGGTACAGCGCCATGCACCAGGTGATTACTCTCCGACGGTAAAACCCAGCAGCAAAGGCAACTACCACTCAGTCTCTATTACCATCAATGCAACCCACATTGAGCAGGTAGAAACCCTGTATGAAGAACTGGGCAATATTGAAATCGTACGGATGGTGCTGTAAATCGATTCCCCCGACCCGGCCCTGCGCCGGGTCTTTCTCGCTGTGATATACTCCCCCACTCAAATCATTCTCTCTCTGCGGAGACGTTGTTTTGCAGCACAATAAAATCCTCATCCGCCAGCTCGGCCTGCAACCTTACGAACCTGTCTCGCAGGCAATGCATGAGTTTACCGATAGTCGCGACGATGCCACCCTGGATGAAATCTGGCTGGTGGAGCATCATCCGGTGTTCACGCAGGGTCAGGCCGGAAAGGCTGAACATGTTCTGGTCCCCGGCGAGATACCGGTTATTCAGAGCGATCGCGGCGGACAGGTCACCTATCATGGCCCCGGACAGCAGGTGATGTACGTTCTGCTGAATCTTAAACGCCGCAAGCTAGGCGTGCGTGAGCTGGTGACTCTTTTAGAGCAAACTGTCGTTAACACCCTGGCGGAGTATGGTATTGAATCGCACCCGCGGGCAGACGCGCCCGGCGTCTACGTGGGCGAACAGAAGATCTGCTCTCTGGGTTTGCGCATCCGCAAAGGTTGCTCATTCCACGGTCTGGCGCTGAATATCAACATGGATCTGTCACCATTCCTCAGGATTAACCCATGCGGTTATGCCGGAATGGAGATGACGCAGATGCGCCAGTGGCGGCCTGATGCTCGTACGGATACCGTCGCGCCACGCCTCGCCGCCAATTTGCTGGCTTTACTGAACGATCCGCCGGCGGAATTTATTCAATCCCGCTAGCCATCACGTCCCGTGAGCGCGGGACGTCACATTTTTCCATCAGGCTGGATTAAGTCTTTATTTTTGCAATCAATTATCACTAATAAAATCATTGTGCCCGCTATAATGGTGCTAATCATCACTAGCGGAAATATAGAGTGGACGAAAATAACTCTCAGCCAGAACCAACCGAACGCCTTGACGATCGCCACGATCGACAGATGTTTCGCATTCTGCGTAATATTGATCTCAATTTACTCACTATTTTTGAAGCGGTTTACGTCCATAAAGGTATCGTCAACGCGGCCAAAATACTGAATATCACGCCCTCTGCGATTAGTCAGTCCATCAACAAACTGCGCGCCCTCTTCCCTGACCCGCTTTTTATCCGTAAGGGCCAGGGCGTGACGCCAACGGCTTATGCCTCGCATCTTCATAAGCATATTAGCCAGGGTATGGAAGCATTTCTCAACGCCCTGGATTTAACCGGAAATACCCGTAGCGAGCGGGTGATAACCGTGGCTACCTCGCCGGCCATTGGCGCGTTGATCATGCCGGTTATCACCAGACAGCTGCGGAGCGTCTTTCCCCAGATTTTGCTGCACAATGTCGCCATCACCGACGCGGCCAGCCAGTTAAACCAGCGTCAGGTTGACCTGCTGATTGACAGCTTCCCCCATAGCGGGCAGGCGATTACGCACCATGTGCTGTTTCAGGATAGCGTACATATCTTCTGCCGGGCAGGGCATCCGGCCCTGGCGCTGCCGGCAACCTCAGCAAACCTGAGTCAATATGAATTCGCGCTTCTGCAGCCTGAAGGCCAGCGCTATACGACCATCCTGCGCCACCTGCAGGAGCATCTCGGCGAACGTCGCTATGGGTTCAGCAGCTACAATCTGTTAACTCAGGCAGCCCTGGTCAACGACAGCGATATGCTGGGGCTAATCACGTCCGGAATGTTCTCGCTGGTCGAGAAGATTTGGCCCTTAAAAATGATCGATTTTCCGCCTCTACGGGAAGAAAGAATTGATATTGCGCTGCACTATAACAAGCTCAGCGCGCAGGAGCCCTTGTTGAAAGAGATCGTCGAGACGATTCGCCAGGCTTTTTAGTCGATAAAGCACGTGAGGGAAAAGCATAAAACAACAACTATTTTACAATTTGCCGGCCAGCAGGCTGCTTTATCCCCCGTATCAATGATATACTGCCTGCGTTTAATTCAAAAATAGTTGATAAATGCAACATTTACTTGAATTGATTCGCTTTCCTTCGTCACTCGCAACTGGAACACGCACGCTATGAGTAAACCCATTGTGATGGAACGCGGTGTTAAATACCGCGATGCCGATAAAATGGCCCTTATCCCGGTGAAAAACGTGGCAACTGAGCGTGAAGCTCTGCTCAGAAAACCGGAATGGATGAAAATCAAACTTCCGGCTGACTCGTCCCGTATCCAGGGGATCAAGGCAGCGATGCGTAAGAACGGCCTGCACTCCGTGTGCGAAGAAGCCTCTTGCCCCAACCTCGCGGAATGTTTTAACCACGGAACGGCAACCTTTATGATTCTGGGCGCCATCTGTACCCGCCGTTGCCCGTTCTGCGATGTTGCCCACGGTCGCCCGGTGACGCCGGACGCCAACGAGCCGCAGAAGCTGGCGCAAACCATCGCCGATATGGCGCTGCGCTATGTGGTGGTGACTTCCGTGGATCGTGACGATCTGCGCGATGGCGGCGCTCAGCACTTTGCCGACTGCATCAAAGCGATTCGTGAAAAAAGCCCGACGATTAAAATTGAAACCCTGGTACCGGACTTCCGCGGCCGTATGGATCGTGCGCTGGAAATCCTCCAGGCGACGCCGCCGGACGTGTTTAACCATAACCTGGAAAACGTGCCGCGCCTGTATCGCCAGGTACGCCCGGGCGCCGACTACAACTGGTCGCTGAAGCTGCTGGAACGCTTTAAAGAAGCGCATCCAGAGATCCCGACGAAATCAGGCCTGATGGTTGGTTTAGGCGAAACCAACGCTGAAATCGTTGAAGTGATGCGCGATCTGCGTCGCCACGGCGTCACCATGCTGACGTTAGGCCAGTATTTGCAGCCGAGCCGCCATCACCTGCCGGTACAGCGCTACGTGAGCCCGGATGAGTTCGAAGAGATGAAAGCCGAAGCGATGGCCATGGGCTTTACCCATGCTGCCTGCGGCCCGTTCGTTCGTTCGTCGTATCATGCCGACCTGCAGGCCAAAGGCATGGAAGTGAAGTAACCCCTCCGGCCGCGGCGTAATATTTTTCGCGCTGCGGCCCATCCTGCCGATGCATTCCATTACTCAGTAAAAAACCCGACGCGGTAACAGTTGGTTGCATCTTTTTCGGCGAAACTTCGTGCATATAACATAAAGAGGCCGCAGCGTTAACGCTGCGGCCTCTTTGCCGACGCAGTCTCCCCGTCGGAAGCGAGCCTCCTTCATCAGGAAACTCGTCGCGAATTACTCTTTATGAGAGAGCTTCTGTGCCGGCGCTTCTTCAGCACTGGTCTTCTTCGCACTGTCATCGTCATCGCTCATGGCTTTTTTAAAGCCTTTGATAGCCGAGCCCAGGTCTCCACCCAGCGTGCGTAACTTTTTGGTACCAAACACCAGGATAATCAGCGCTGCGACTACCAGCAGTTTGGTAATACTAATCTCACCCATAGCTAACCTTCTTCTCTAATACAAGCTGCGAATACGCCATCATACACGCATACAATTAACGGCTATTTGACGCGCGGACACAATAGCAATCTGTAACAAGGTGAATCAAGCCTTGTTTAAAAAAACGTCATAATAATTGCGGTGGCGCAAAGCGGCGATTGCGCAACACCGGCAGGCGCTCGCGTACCTGCTGAATATAATCAGCTGAAAGTTCGGCAAAAATCAACTGCGGCCGCTCTCCCGCCCCGGCAAGCGTTGTCCCTAAGGGGTCGATAATACGGCTTTGACCGATATTACGCGTCCCGCACTCTCCTGCGGCGACAATATAGCAGGTTGTATCCAGCGCCCGCGCCGCCAGCAGCGTCGCCCAGTGATGTTCCTTCAGCGGCCCTTTTACCCACGCGGCAGGCAACACTATGAGCTGCGCGCCGCTGAGCGCTAACGACAGGGCCAGCTCAGGGAAACGTATATCGTAGCAGGTCATCAGCCCGACGCGCATCCCATCGACTTCGATCAGCGGCGGAATTTGCCGCCCGGCATCGACCAGCCTGGATTCCTGGATATTGAACGCATCATAGAGATGCAGTTTCTGGTATTGCGCCACAATCTTCCCCTGACGCAGGGCCACCAGCGTATTCGTCGCTCGACCTTCGCCGGAAGGGATATGCAGGGTCAGCACCGTCGTTAACGCGCTGTTTTCGCTCTCCGCCAGCAAGAGCTGTAAGAAGCCGCCATCCAGCTGCTGGGCGGATTTAACCGATAAATCCGCATCGTTATCGTCTCGCGCCAGCAACGCCTCAGGCAGAACCAGAAGCGACGCCCCCCGCTCCGCGGCCTGGCGCATCATGCTGACGCAGGTCTGCGCGTTTCCCGTCCAGTCCGGCGTTACGGCAAATTGTCCGGCAGCAACAAACATCTTTTCTCTTCCATCAGGTTAGTCGTAGCCAGTGAGGTCTTTCGCGCGCTACACTCGAAGTTTAGTCTCGATCAATAAACAGGGAATGACCGTGTTGCAACTCCTTTTGGCTGTGTTTCTTGGCGGCGGCACCGGCAGCGTTTTGCGCTGGTGGCTGGGTATGAAGTTTAACCCCATGCATCATGCTATCCCCATTGGTACGCTCACCGCTAACCTGCTGGGCGCTTTTATTATCGGCGCAGGGCTGGCATGGTTTAATCGCCTGACGGATATCGATCCGATGTGGAAGCTGCTTATCACCACTGGCTTTTGCGGCGGGCTGACCACCTTCTCCACTTTCTCCGCCGAGGTGGTGTTTCTCCTGCAGCAGGGGCGCTTTAGCTGGGCGTTACTCAACGTACTCGTCAACTTATTAGGCTCATTTGCCATGACCGCCGCTGCGTTCTGGCTATTCTCTCATGCCGCCAGCCGCTAACCGCAGGCAAAAAAAAACCCGCCATGAGCGGGTTTTTATATTCTACTGACGCGTTGCTTAGATAGGCATTACGTTTGCAGCAGAAGGGCCTTTGGCACCGTTAGTGATTTCGAACTCTACGCGCTGACCTTCAGCCAGAGTTTTGAAACCGTTGGACTGGATTGCAGAGAAATGTACGAATACATCTTTGCTGCCATCTTCCGGAGTAATGAAACCGAATCCTTTGGACTCATTAAACCACTTAACGTTACCTTTAATCTTAGACATCAAAATTACCTTTATATGAAAAAATCGACACTAATACTGTGTCGGGTATCAGTACACCAATTGTGGTACCTTTTGTCCAGCGCAACTTTGCTAAAAAGTGATAAAAGTCTCTATCTTTTTGTACCTCGTTCCCTTTAGTCTTTGTTTTTCCACAAGACAGTCCGCTTATCTCTTTTATGGCTATCAAAATTCGCATCAAAACTGAATGCGCGCCCAGGCAAAGTAAACGTTACCGTTGTTGTAGGTACCGGGTATATAGGTCATCTGGAACGTTGCCGGGCCGTAACCGATGGAAGCCAGGGGCAGCACGACCGGAATCGGGATATATTTCCAGTTATCACGCGCCGTCACGCCAAGCGTGTAGCCCAGACCAAGGTGGAAATTATCGTCCGCCAGCGGACGCCAGGTCTTCTCCCAGCCATAGCCGCCGATAGGCTCCCATTTGTTATAAGAGTCTTTAAACGCCATCAGATAGATGCCATGCCAGTTCCCTTTATCGTCCCAGCGCGAAACCCCGAAGCCGGCGCCCCACGGGCGTTCGTTATAGCGGTCCGTTTTCTCTTTATCGTAGGCGAAACGGGCATGCCAGGTCACCGCGGGGATATAAAGATCGTAGTGCTCAGGCTCATTCCACGTCTGCGAGACGTTATCGCTTAGCGTATTGTAGCCGTCGCGAAGCGTCGAGCTAAACGATGCGTTAGCGGAGGTGGATGATAGCAGCAGGCCCAGGCATCCAAGAAAAAATCCTATAAATCGACGTCGCATTAACACGTTCTCTTACCAGTATCATTTTTAAAGCGGAGTAAGATAGCAAAGATAAACTTAATACTACCTTAACGGAATTAGGCAAACTCTTGATTTGCCCGGTACAAAAAATCTGAAATCCCCCTCGCCTGACGTTTAACTATGCGGGCCTTGTACCGTCAGAGAGAGATTCTCATCGATTTATTGATTTGCATCAGCGAGTTTCGCCCGTTTTTTAGGCACATTCGCTCACTTAATTTTTCCTTCGCTTTATTTATCAGCAGATTCTTTGGGTTAATGGTTTAGGGGTAAAAGAATGCTTACGCTAGTAGAGATCCTGATTGGGATTGTGGTCATTGTGGGCGTCGCCCGCTACATCATTAAAGGCTATTCCGCCACCGGCGTGCTGTTCGTCGGTGGCTTAGTATTACTCATCGCCAGTGCGCTAATGGGGCATAAGATTTTACCTGGCGACGCAAAGAGCACCGGTTACTCCGCCACCGATATTGTTGAATATATCAAGATACTGCTTATGAGCCGCGGCGGCGACCTCGGCATGATGATCATGATGCTCTGCGGGTTCGCGACCTATATGACGCACATCGGCGCCAATGACATGGTGGTGAAGCTGGCGTCGAAACCGCTGCGCTTCATTAACTCACCCTATCTACTGATGATCGCCGCCTATTTCGTTGCCTGCCTGATGTCGCTGGCCGTCTCCTCGGCAACCGGTCTGGGGGTGCTGCTGATGGCGACGCTGTTCCCGGTCATGGTCAACGTTGGCATCAGCCGCGGTGCCGCCGCCGCTATTTGCGCCTCTCCGGCGGCGATTATTCTGTCCCCGACCTCCGGCGATGTCGTGCTGGCCGCTAAGGCCGCCGAAATGCCGCTGATTGACTTTGCCTTTAAAACCACGCTGCCTATCTCGATTGTCGCCATTATCTGCATGGCGATCGCTCACTTTTTCTGGCAGCGCTACCTGGATAAAAAAGAAAACGTCGCCCATGAAATGCTCGATGTAAACGAGATAACCACCACCGCTCCCGCCTTCTACGCCATTTTGCCGTTTACCCCGATAATCGGAGTACTGATTTTCGACGGCAAATGGGGCCCAGAGCTGCATATCATCACTATCCTTGTTCTCTGCATGCTGCTGGCGGCGGTTCTGGAATTCTGCCGCGGCTTTAACACCAAAAATGTGTTTAACGGCCTGGAGGCGGCGTATCGCGGCATGGCTGACGCGTTTGCCGGAGTGGTGATGCTGCTGGTTGCCGCCGGCGTCTTTGCTCAGGGGCTGAGTACCATTGGCTTTATTAACGGCCTGATCTCCATTGCGACTTCTTTCGGCTCCGCCAGTATTATTCTGATGCTGGTACTGGTCATTCTGACCATGCTGGCGGCGATGACCACAGGCTCTGGTAATGCCCCCTTCTATGCTTTCGTTGAGATGATCCCGAAGCTGGCGCACTCTTCCGGTATCAATCCGGCTTATCTTTCGATTCCGATGCTGCAGGCGTCTAACCTTGGCCGAACCATTTCGCCGGTATCCGGCGTGGTGGTCGCCGTCGCCGGGATGGCAAAAATTTCGCCGTTTGAGGTGGTAAAACGGACCTCTGTCCCTGTTCTGGTGGGTTTGTTAGTGGTGATTATCGCCACCGAAGTGCTGGTTCCCGGCAGCGCAATCCGCTAACGGTGAAACCCTGTGAAAAGGCGCCTGTTGGCGCCTTTTTTATGCTTTAATAACGCAATGTTATCAATGACCATTCGTCATCAGGAATAAAAATGTTCAGGAAGGATTTCGTCGCCATTGCCCTTTTGCTTAGCGCCGCCCAGGTCAGCGCGGATCCGCTGATCGCCACGCAATACGGTGATTTTGACCGCTACGTGCTGGCTCTCTCCTGGCAAACGGGGTTCTGCCAAAGTATGCAAGACCGAAACCGCGGCGAGCCGGAAGAGTGTCGCCTGCAGCAGGAACTCAGCAATAAAGCCGATTTCCTCACCGTTCACGGCCTGTGGCCGAGCCTGCCAAAATCCATTGCCGCGCGCGGAGTGGACGAGCGCCGCTGGATGCGTTTTGGCTGCGCGACCCGCCCTGTTCCCAACATGCCTGAAGCGAAAGCCGGGCAAAAATGTCGGGCGGCGGAAACCGGTCTATCGCTGGAAATGGCAAATAAACTTAACGGCGTCATGCCGGGTTCGGGCGGCAACTCATGCCTTGAACGTTATGAATACGCCAAGCATGGCGTTTGCTTTGGGTTTGATCCTGACAACTATTTCGGCGCCATGGTGCGCCTGAACGGCGAAATTAAGCAAGGGCCTCTTGGCGCTTTCCTGGCCAAACATTACGGGCAAACCGTTAGCCGGGATGACTTCAACGCCGCGGTCGCTCAGGCCTATGGAAAACAGAACGTTAAGGCGTTCAAGTTGACCTGCAACGGCAACCCCGCCTATCTGACAGAGATGCAAATCTCCATCAAAGCCGCGGCCATCAATGCCCCGTTATCCGCTAACTCACTCTTACCCCAGCCCCATCCGGGAAACTGCGGTAAGCAATTTCTGCTGGATAAAGCCGGCTAGGTTTTATACGACTTAGCTATCGTTCGTTAATGAATGTGCGTTTAATCACTTCAAACCACCAGCAAGTCTCAGTATGATGAGAGGACATTAACCCTTGCCATTTTCGGTGAGGGTTTTCTTTTACGGACAGGTTCCTGGATAACATGGAGTATGAGATGACCAGACCCGCAATCATCATTAATGAACTTGACGCAGAGCGCATTGACAGGCTGCTGGAACAGCCGGCTTTCGCCAACTCGCCGGTCGCGGACGCGCTAAATGACGAGCTTGACCGCGCGCAAATGCTGGCCCCTGAAGCCATGCCGCATGATGTTGTCAGCATGAATAGCCAGGTCAGGTTTCGCGATTTAACAACCGGCGAAGAGCGCATCCGCACCCTGGTTTTCCCGGCCCAGGTAACGGATAGCGCCACTCAGCTATCGGTTATGGCCCCGGTTGGCGCCGCCCTGCTGGGATTAAAAGTCGGCAGCGCGATCCACTGGGAATTACCGGGCGGCACCTCAACGCACCTTGAAGTGCTGGAACTGCTCTATCAGCCGGAAGCCGCTGGCGATTTCCACCGTTAACCCCCTTCCTGCCTGAGGCGTTTCACGCTTTATCCAGAGGATGTATCTACATCCTCTTTCTGAGCTTTTCACTCTTCACTTCTCATTTGACAAACTTTTACGCCGCACTCCAGCCGATCTGACAATTTTGCGACCTGAATGGCACAATACTTTCCTATAATGTGTTGATATAAAAGCAGACGAACAAGGAGGAATGCATATGTATAAAACAATCATTATGCCCGTTGATGTCTTTGAAATGGAGTTAAGCGATAAAGCCGTTCGCCATGCCGAGTTTTTAGCCCAGCAGGACGGGGTTATCCATCTTCTCCACGTACTACCCGGCTCATCAAGCTTCACGATGAGTCGTTTTACCGCCGACCTGCGCCGCTTTGAAGAGCACTTGCAGCACGAAGCAGAAACGCGCCTGAAAACGATGGCCGGACATTTCAGCATTGACCCGTCGCGAATCAAAATGCACGTCCGCTTTGGCAACGTGCGCGATATGGTCAATGAACTGGCCAATGAAATAAAAGCCGATGTGGTCGTGATTGGCTCCCGCAATCCTTCCATCAGCACGCACCTGCTGGGCTCCAACGCCTCAAGCGTGATTCGTCATGCCCATATTCCGGTGATGGTGGTCAGATAACTCCAGCGAGCTAAAAAAAAGAGGCTACCCAAGGGTAGCCTCTTTACTGTGCAGGTTGAGTCTTACTTTATTATGAATTATGCAGTTTTAGTGCGAATCAGGTAATCGAACGAGCTCAGCGACGCCTTCGCACCTTCGCCGGTGGCGATAATGATCTGTTTATACGGAACGGTCGTGCAGTCGCCGGCGGCGAAAACGCCCTTCACGTTGGTTTCACATTTCGCATCAATGATGATTTCACCCATGCGGTTGCGCTCAATCGCACCTTCCAGCCAGGTGGTATTCGGCAGCAGACCTATCTGAACGAAGATCCCCGCCAGCGCCACGTGGTGTTCATCGCCGCTCACCCGGTCGCGGTACTGCAGGCCGGTGACTTTGCTGCCGTCGCCCACCACTTCTGTGGTCTGCGCGTTAAGGATGATATCGACGTTTTTCAGGCTACGCACTTTATCCTGCAGAACCTGGTCGGCCTTCATTTCCGGCGCGAACTCCAGCAGAGTAACATGCTCAACAACGCCTGCCAGATCGATTGCCGCTTCCACACCGGAGTTACCGCCGCCGATCACCGCCACGCGCTTGCCTTTAAACAACGGGCCGTCGCAGTGCGGGCAGTAGGTTACGCCCTTGGTACGATACTGATCCTCACCCGGCACGTTCATGTTACGCCATTTCGCGCCGGTGGCAATGATCACGCTGCGCGCTTTCAGCACCGCGCCGGAGGCGGTTTCAATCTGATGCAGACCGCCTTCAACCGCCGCAGGGATCAGTTTTGAAGCGCTCTGGGAATCGATAACATCAACATCGTATTCGCTAACGTGCGCTTTTAATGCGCCAGCCAGTTTCTGGCCTTCCGTTTTAGGTACTGAGATATAGTTTTCGATATCCACGGTATCCAGCACCTGGCCGCCAAAACGCTCGCCCATCAGGCCGGTACGAATGCCTTTGCGCGCGGAGTAAACGGCTGCAGCTGCGCCGGACGGGCCGGAACCGACGATTAAGACATCGTAGGCTTCACGTTTATTCAGCTCTTCCGCCGCACGTTTTTCCGCACCGGTATCCACTTTAGCCACGATTTCAGTCAGCGTCATGCGGCCCTGACCAAATTCCTTACCGTTCATAAATACCGCCGGTACGCCCATCACGTTGCGTTCGGTGATTTCATTTTGATACGTTCCGCCGTCAATCGCCGTGTGCTTGATGCGCGGGTTCAGTACCGCCATCAGGTTCAGCGCCTGAACCACATCCGGGCAGTTATGGCATGAAAGCGAATAGTAGGTTTCGAATTCAAAATCGCCGTCGATATTGCGGATCTGCTCCAGCAGGGTCTGGGCTTCTTTTGACGGATGACCGCCGGTCCACAGCAGAGCCAGAACCAAAGAGGTGAATTCATGTCCCAGCGGAGAGCCAGCAAAGCGCGGCCCCTGGCTGGAGCCGGGGTTGGTAATCAGGAATGACGGCTTACGCACCGCCAGGCCGTTATCTTCTTTGAAGGTGACTTTATCTGAGAGTTCAGCAATTTCAGCCAGCAGTTCCCTGATTTCTGCCGATTTAGCGCCGTCATCCAGCGTGGCAATCAGCTCAACAGGTTTAGTCAGCTTCTCAAGATAAGCCTTGAGCTGGGTTTTCATGTTGGTGTCGAGCATTTTTATCTCCTGGGCTTAAAACATCATCATGCAAGCGGCCTTGTCCAGGCAGCCTGAATACGCTTGCATCATGATGTTGGAATAAAACGGGCGCCGGTGCGCCCATGACTGAAATAATTTCCAAAGTATTTCGCGTCAGAGCAAGGCGGCGAGCCTGAGAATCCCCGGGAGCTTACTGAAGTAAGCTCCCGGGGTGAGCAGGCGACGCCAACGCAGCTATGGCGTGAAAGACGATGGAAATTTAGATTTTGCCGACCAGGTCCAGGGATGGAGCCAGAGTCGCTTCGCCTTCTTTCCACTTAGCCGGGCAAACTTCGCCTGGGTGAGAAGCTACGTACTGAGCTGCTTTGATTTTGCGCAGCAGGTCAGACGCGTCGCGGCCGATACCTTCAGCGGTAACTTCGATAGCCTGGATAACACCCTGCGGGTCAACAACGAAGGTGGCGCGATCTGCCAGACCTTCATCTTCACGCATGTTGTCGAAGTTACGGGTCAGGGCGCCAGTCGGGTCGCCGATCATCGCGTATTTGATTTTGGCGATGGTTTCAGAGCTGCTGTGCCACGCTTTGTGGGTGAAGTGGGTGTCGGTAGAGACGGAGTACACGTCTACGCCCAGCTTCTGCAGTTCTTCGTAATGGTCTGCGACGTCGCCCAGTTCGGTCGGGCAAACGAAAGTGAAGTCAGCCGGGTAGAAGAAGAAGACGCTCCAGCGGCCTTCGGTATCTTTCTCGGTTACTTCGATGAATTCACCGTTTTTGAACGCCTGGTTTTTGAAAGGTTTGATTTTGGTATTAATTAAGGACATCTATACTTCCTCCGTGTTTTCGTTGAGGTCTAAGTTAACGAATTTTTCCTGACTCGACCAATGCGTTTGCATTATCGAATCAATAAGCGTTATCTAACAACCGGAACAAGACAACTTTGTGAACCTGTCAACGCGATGGCAAACTTCTGCCGCGTTTCGCATGATATGCGCTGAAAAGTAAAAAGGCCGCCCTCGCAGGCGGCCCCGTTACCTGAAACACCCGCAGGTAGGTTCAGCGCCAGTAGCTGGCAATGTGTTGCGCTCTACACCTTAATGTAACAGCTCAGCGATTACATCACCCGCTGAACGAAAGGGCAATCCATGCGTCTTCAGGTCTTACCTATGGCTGTAATAGGTTTTACCGCAGCCCTGGCTTTTATCATTGATTTTACAGGTCTTCACTAAATTGCCCCCTGTTCATACGGATCTGAATCCCCGGCTTCCGCGATGAGCTTCCTCCCGGCCGGCACATAGGAAGCGCCTTAATGACCCTCATCGGTTGATAAACGATACCGGCGTCAACGTCATAACGGTAATTGACCCTATGATAACGAAAATAGGCTTCAACACGCGATTAGGCCGCAGATAAAGAAAAACTACAGATTATGAAGGAGGTAAAGTCAGACTTCATAAACGCCCTTCAGCCTTAGGCGTTGCGGTAAACAAAAGGATCTGGCGGAATGTACGACGGTGGTATATATTTAGATAAACTTAATGACGACGCGAGTAATAAATAATAAGAAACAAATATTCACCCAGCAAATATGATGCGACCATATAATAATCTATTTTTCTTACCGCCAGCTTAACAGGACGTTGAAAATGGCTAATCTTTACGATCTCAAGAAATTCGATCTGAACCTACTCGTTATTTTTGAATGTATTTACCAGCACTTAAGCATCAGTAAAGCGGCGGAAACGCTATTTATTACCCCCTCTGCCGTCAGTCAATCTCTCCAGCGTCTACGTAACCAGCTCAATGACCCGCTATTCGTTCGTTCAGGTAAAGGGATAACGCCGACTACGGTAGGCGTTAATCTGCATCATCATCTTGAAAAAAATCTAAATCAATTAGAACAAACTATTTATCTGACCAATCGTTCTGAATTAAAGAAACGTCTTGTGGTTTATGCCCCGCAGCTTTTTATTACCCCTAAAACAACCAATTTGCTTCATATGTTATTAAATGATTCAAACCTGTACGTTGAGCATCACGATCTGCTGGCATCAGGAGAGTCGGTAGAAAGCTTGTTATCCTACCGTAAAGCCGACCTGGTATTCAGCACTCTGCCGCTGTCATCGCGAGCCACCGTCTGTAAACGCATCCAGGAAATGGACATTTCGCTGGTGTGTAATGAAAACCATCCCAGGCTGGCATCACTGACCACGACGAAGGCCATACTGCAGGAACGATTTACTTATTACCTGTCTAACGATCAGGGAACTAAATCCTTTCAGAACCAGGCTGCCGGCATTCTTGCTGATAGAAAAATCGCTTTCAGTAGCGATTCATACACTGCCATACTTAATGTTATTCAACAAACTGATTTAATCGGTTTTGTGCCGACCTGTATTTTAGAATACATTAGCTTTCAAAATAAGTTTAAAATTATAGAGGCGCCGTTTAAGATCCCCGCCATCAACATTTACATGATTTACAACCGGGTAAATATAGACGATCCAAAGTTTGCAAAATTTATCGATGACTTCGAAAGAAATAACGCCATCGAATAATTAAAATAATTTCATTAAATTGATGAATAATAACCAACCTCTTGATTACAAAAAGAGTATGATATAAGTAAAAAGTATCTTTCGCATTAAAGGAATAATGGCTGTGTCTTTTATAAAACTTCCATTACCAGAGTCCGTTCTGCAGGCTAGCCAGCAAAGAATAGAGTGGGTAATGGAAAACTTCTCCCGTATTTGCGTCTCTTTTTCTGGCGGTAAAGATTCAACAACCATGCTGCATCTCACGGCGCAGCATGCCCGCCATACAGGCAAAAAGATTTGCGTCCTGTTTGTTGATTGGGAAGCGCAGTTTTCCTGCACCATTGCGCATTGCGAAAGGATGCGCGAAGAGTATCGCGACGTTATTGAGCAATTTTTCTGGGTGGCGTTGCCCCTCACCACGCAAAACTCGCTGACCCAATATAACCCCGAATGGCAGTGCTGGGAACCCGGTGCGAACTGGGTGCGCCAACCGCCGAAAGATGCGATTACCGATCCCGGCTATTTCCCGTTTTATCAATCGGGTATGAGCTTTGAAACGTTCGTCCGCGAATTTGCCGATTGGTTTTCGCAAAACCGTCCCGCGGCGGTTATGGTCGGCATCCGCGCCGATGAATCGCTTAATCGGTTTATCGCCATCTCCTCGCAGCGTAAGCTTCGCTTTGCCGACGATAAACCCTGGACCACCTCAGCGCCGGGCGGTCACGCGTGGTACATCTATCCTATCTACGACTGGAAAACCGCCGATATCTGGACCTGGTTTGGTAAAAGCGGCCTGTCCTATAACCCGCTCTATAACTTGATGTATCAGGCGGGCGTTCCGCTGCGCTATATGCGTATTTGCGAACCCTTTGGCCCGGAACAGCGCCAGGGGCTGTGGCTCTACCATGTGCTGGAGCCTGAACGCTGGGCTGCCATGTGCCAGCGCGTCAGCGGCGTCCACTGCGGCGGGGTCTATGCCGGTCACGATAATCAGTTCTACGGTCATCGGAAGCTGGATAAGCCGGAGCACCACACGTGGAAAAGCTATGCCCTGTTCTTGCTCGATAGCATGCCGGAGAAAACGGCGGAACACTATCGCAATAAAATCGCTGTTTATCTGCACTGGTACCAGAAGCGGGGAATGGCGGATATTCCGGATACCCAACCGGCGGATATTGGCTCCAAAGATATCCCCTCATGGCGGCGCATCTGCAAAGTTCTCCTGAACAATGATTACTGGTGCCGCCAGCTCTCTTTTAGTCCGACCAAATCTCATCAATATAAACGCTATCGCGAGCGTATGAATAAGAAGCGCCAGCAATGGGGAATACTATGCAACGACAATTAATCCAGGCTATTGAACGCTATCTGCAATCGCTGGAAGATGAAGAGGAAAAGATTACTGCGCTTAACGCCTTCCGCCAGACTCTGCATAAATATAGCCCCTTCAAATCACAACCGGTTGATTGCGTACTGTGGGTCAAACAGGAAAACGTTTTGCCTAATGATTACAACCCAAATAACCTTGCGCCGCCAGAAAAGCGCCTGTTGTTCACCTCGCTGGAAACGGACGGCTTCACGCAACCCGTGGTGGTGTTGAAACAGGAGCATGAGCGCTACGCCATTATCGATGGTTTTCATCGCCATGAGCTGGCCAGCGGCAAAGCGGCGCTGAAAAAACGGCTGAAAGGCTATCTGCCCATCGCCTGCCTGGACAATAACGGCGCTAAGCGTGATTCTCTGATGGCCGCGACCATTCGCCACAACCGGGCGCGGGGGCGGCATCAGATTCATGCGATGTCGGAAATTGTCCAGGAACTGACGCATCTCGGCTGGTCCGACGCTAAAATCGGCAAAGAGTTAGGTATGGATTCAGACGAAGTATTGCGCCTGAAGCAAATCAACGGTCTGGTGGAGATGTTCGGCGACCGTCAATTTTCTCAGGCGTGGACCGTTAAATAACTACAGACGACACAAACGTTCCGCCGCAGCCAGCAGCGTTGCTGGCTGTTTGGCAAAGCACAGGCGTATCAGCTTATGCGGGAACGGATCGGCGCAAAACACCGACAGCGGGATCGCCGCGACGCCGATTTCAGTGGTTAACCAGCGGCAGAAGCTGACATCATCCAGATCCGAGACGGCGCTATAGTCCGCCAGCAGGAAGTAGGTCCCTTCGCAGGGCAAAATTTCCAGGCGGCTGGAACGCAGCGCATCAATAAACAGATCCCGCCGCTCGCGGTAAAACGCCGGAAGCTGCCGGTAATGCTCCGGTTCGCGACGCAGCATATCGGCAATCGCCAGCTGCGCGGGCGTATTGACGGCAAAAGTCAGATACTGATGCACTTTCCGCAGCTCGGCGCTAATGGCGGCAGGCGCCACGCAGTAGCCGACCTTCCAGCCGGTCATATGAAAGGTTTTGCCAAATGAAGAAACCGCTACCGCCCGTTCGCGCAGCTGCGGATGCGCCAGCACGCTGGAATGGCCTTCGGCGGCAAAGCAGATATGTTCATAAACTTCATCGCTAAGCACGTAGATTTCACGATCGGCAATCGCCTGCCATAGCGCGGAAAAATCTTCACGCAGCCACACCGTTGCTGACGGGTTGTGCGGCGTATTGAGGATAACCAGTCGGGTTTTGTCGCTGAGGCTCGCGGCGAACTGCTGCCAGTCAACGCGAAAATGTGGCGGCTGGAGGGCAATACGCTTCAGCACGCCGCCCGACAGCTCAATCGCCGGGGCATAGCTATCGTAGCTTGGGTCAAAGCAGATAACCTCGTCGCCGGCGCGCACCAGGGCGGTAATCGCCGCATACAGCGCTTCCGTCGCTCCGGCGGTCACGGTCACGTCGCTGTTGGCATCGGGACGGTAGCCGTACAGCTCTTCGGTTTTATCGACGATGGCTTCGCGCAGCGCGGCCACGCCGGTCATCGGCGCATACTGATTGGCCCCCTGCGCCACATGATATGCCAGTCGCTCCTGCAGATAGCGTGGGCCGTCGAAATCCGGAAACCCCTGCGACAGGTTAATCGCCTGATGCTGCTGGGCCAGGGCGCTCATTTGGCTAAAAATGGTCGTGCCCAGTGAGGGGAGTTTACTCTCAGGAATCAGTGGCTTATTGCTCATTCTTTTTGTACCGTTTGTGATGCTGTTGTTGAAGCCACTATAACACGATGTTAATATTTGGCAATCAAGACGCTTAGACGTCTAAATGATAACGTTATTTCGCTTATGATTGAAAAACCGCTATCAACACAACGCCACCGTCAGCACGACCTACCGTTCACTCTGGAGAACTCATGATCCGCGCTATCGTGACCGATATTGAAGGCACCACCAGCGACATTCGCTTCGTCCACAACGTTCTGTTCCCGTACGCCCGCGAACGCCTGGCCGGTTTCGTTACCGCTCAGCAGTTTGTCGAGCCGGTGAAGACCATTCTCGATAACCTGCGCGAAGAGATCGCCCAGCCGGCGGCTGGCGCCGAAGAACTTATTGCTACCCTCTTCGCCTTTATGGATGAAGACCGCAAATCGACCGCCCTCAAGGCGCTGCAGGGCATTATCTGGCGCGATGGCTACGTTCATGGCGACTTTACCGGCCACCTGTATCCGGATGTTCTGCCGGCGCTGGAAAAATGGAAGTCACAGGGTATTGATTTATATGTATATTCCTCAGGCTCCGTTGCTGCGCAGAAATTGTTATTTGGCTACAGCGATGAAGGTGATATTACTCATCTGTTCAACGGCTATTTCGATACCCTGGTAGGCGCCAAGCGTGAAGCGCAGTCCTACCGCAACATTGCTGAGCAGCTGGGACAGCCTCCTGCCGCCATCCTGTTCCTGTCCGATATTCATCAGGAGCTGGATGCCGCGGAAGAGGCCGGTTTCCGCACCCTACAGCTGGTGCGCGGCGACCGCGACCCGGCCAGCCACCATCCGCAGGTTCAGCGTTTTGACGATATTCATCCGGAGCAGATCCCAGCATGAGCGCATTAACCATTTTTTCCGTGAAAGACCCGCAAAACTCGCTCTGGCACAGCACTGACGCCGAAGAGATCCAGCAGCAGCTCAACGCCAAAGGCGTCCGTTTTGAGCGCTGGCAGGCCGACCGTGATTTAGGCGCGGCGCCAACCGCAGAAACGGTTATTGCCGCCTATCAGCATGCGATTGATAAGCTGGTGGCAGAGAAAGGCTATCAGAGCTGGGACGTGATCAGCCTGCGCGCGGATAATCCGCAAAAAGAGGCGCTGCGGGAAAAGTTTCTCAAC
The DNA here is from genome assembly GCF_900200035.1 of Klebsiella grimontii. Lineage (GTDB taxonomy): Bacteria > Pseudomonadota > Gammaproteobacteria > Enterobacterales > Enterobacteriaceae > Klebsiella > Klebsiella grimontii. The sequence goes on along the minus strand of NZ_FZTC01000015.1, from coordinate 607,289 downwards.
GAGCATACCCACGGGGAAGACGAAGTGCGCTTCTTCGTCGAGGGAGCCGGTCTGTTTTGCCTGCATATTGGCGATGAGGTGTTCCAGGTCCTGTGTGAGAAGAACGACCTGATTTCGGTTCCCGCGCATACGCCGCACTGGTTTGATATGGGTTCTGAGCCCAACTTCACCGCCATCCGCATCTTCGACAACCCGGAAGGCTGGATTGCCCAGTTTACCGGGGACGATATCGCCAGCGCCTACCCGCGGCTGGCGTAATGCCGCGACTCAACGGGTGAACAGGCTTATCACCACTCTCATGGCGTTTTCCCGGAGGCCGCGCGTGGCGCGCCTGTCCGGGCTAGCCGACCCGCAGACGGCGATGATCCTGTAGGCCGGGCAAGGCGGCCAGCTATCGCCCGGCGATTCCCTGCGCCTAAGCGCCAATAAACCTCGGCGGATCGAAAGCGGTCACCGGCGGCAGCGCCTCGCGCCATGGCTCAATTTCCACCCAGCAGCTCTGGGCGCTACAGCCCTGCCCCAGGCGCGAACTGCCGCGATCCTCGGTGAGCACGTTGGGATTACCGTGCTTATCCAGCGATCCCTTTTCATTCGGATCCAACGGATCGTACCAGGCGCCGGTCGACATCTGCACCACCCCCGGCAAAATCTGCTCGCTCAGGTGCACGCCGGCGAGAATCGCGCCGCGGGCGTTATAAACCTTGACCACGCTGCCTTCGCGGATATCCCGCGCCTGCGCATCCTGCGGGTGCATCCACAGCGGTTCGCGTCCCTCAATTTTCGTCGCCCGGCTCACGCTGCCGTGATCGTACTGGCTATGCAGACGGGTGCGCGGCTGGCTGGAGAGCAGGTGCAGCGGCCAGCGCGCCGCTTCCTGCCGCTGCCGCTGCGCCTCCTGCTCATCCCACCACGGGTGGCCTGGGCACTCGCGATAGCCAAATCCGGCGATGGTTGCTGAAAAAAGCTCAATCTTGCCGGACGGCGTGGCGAGCGGATAGCGCTGCGGGTCGGCGCGAAAATCCGCCAGAAAGACCTGCGGTTTCTCCGGCGCGCTATACTCCAGCACTCCCTGCTGCCAGAACGCCTCAAACGACGGCAACACGATCCCTTCTTCCTGCGCGCGCGGCCGCGACGCTTCGTAGATTTGCCGCAGCCACTGCCCGGCGTCGCGCCCCTCGCTAAAACGCTCAGCGAACCCCAGCCGTTCGGCGAGATCGCAGAAGATGGCGTAATCATCGCGCGCTTCGCCCACCGGTGGGATCTGCGCGCTCATGGCGATCATAAAGCCATCGTGACCGCCGCTGCCGATATCTTCCCGCTCCAGCGAAGTGGTGGCCGGCAAAACGATATCGGAAAATTTGGCCTGCGCGGTCCAGAACTGCTCATGTACCACTACCGTTTCCGGCCGCCGCCAGGCTTCGCACAGGCGGTTAAGATCCTGATGATGATGAAACGCATTGCCGCCCGCCCAGTAGACGAGACGAATATCGGGGTAGCGCAGATGCTGGCCGTCAAACTCGTACGCTTCGCCCGGATGCAGCAGCATATCGGAAAGACGCGCCACCGGAATCACGCTGTTCACGGCGTTATCCCCGGCCGGAAGACGCGGCCCGGAAAAGGCCTTCCGCGCCGCCCCAGCCAGATTAGTACAGGCGTAGCCAAATCCTAACCCGCCGCCCGGCGTACCGATTTGCCCCAACAGCGCGGTGAGCGCCACCGTCGCCCAGTAGGCCTGCTCGCCCTGGCGCGCCCGCTGAATCGACCACGAGATATTGACCATCGTGCGCAGGCTCGCCATCTCGCGCGCCAGCGCGGCAATTCGCTGCGCCTCAATACCGGTTATCGCCGCCGCCCATTCCGGCGTTTTTGCGACGCCATCGCGCTCCCCCATCAGGTAGGCGCGATAAGGCGCGAAGCCCACGGTATGGCTGGCGACAAAAGCGCTGTCGTAGAGGGATTCAGTAATCAGCACGTAGCAGAGCGCCAGCAGCAGCGCGGTGTCGGTCCCCGGACGAACCGCAAGCCACTCTGCGCTCTCCACGGCGCTCAGGTCATTGCGCACCGGGCTGATATTGATAAAGCGCGTCCCCTGCTCCTGCATCTTTTCCAGCCAGTATTTCAGCATATGATCGTTGGCGCCGCCGCCGTTGACCTGCGCATTACGCAGCGGCAGGCCGCCGAACGCGACGAACAGCTGACACTCGCGCGCCAGCTCGGAAAAGTGGGTATGCTGGCGGTGCAGCGGGCTCAGCGGACCGAGAATATGCGGCAGGATGCGCTCGCCCGCCGCGCTGCTGTAGGTATTGGTGCTGGCGGTATAGCCGCCAAAGCACTTAAGGAAGCGATGCAATTGGCTTTGCGCGTGATGGAAACGCCCGGCGCTGGCCCAGCCGTAGGAACCGCCGAAAATCGCTTCATTGCCGCAGCGCGCTTTGACCGAATTCAGTTCACGCGCCAGCAGATCGAGCGCCACCTCCCAGCTCACCTCCACAAACGGCTCTTTACCGCGCCCCTCGCGGGAAGCCGGGCCATTTTGCAGATAGCCGGCGCGCACCGCCGGACGGCGAATGCGCGTCTTGCTGGTGACCGCATCCGGGAGCGACTGCCCAATAGGTGAGGGATTTTTATCCCACGGCACCGGCGTCACCGCCTCAATGTTGCCGTCACGGGCCTGGACCTGCCAGGTCCCCCAGTGCATCACGGTCAGATTATGTTGTTTTTTCATAGTGCCTGTTGTTTGTCACCCGATAATGGTCGCTATAATAAATCGCCGGAACAATAAAAATAAAACATCGGCAGCCATACAATCCACTGCATCAAAGGCATTATCCATTAAGAATGACTCAAGGTTATTGCATAAAGCGATATATTAAAGAGCCACATTAATAATAATTAAGCAGCAATAGTGTTTTGAATAAATAATACTGGCAAGCAAATTAAACCCACAAAATAAAAATGGATAAAGCCGCATCATGAAATATTTTCAGGTTGCCGATGACAAATTTAAGTTTTCCTCAGGCAAATCTGCGATATAACATTGTTGATATAACTTAGACATATTTTGTATTTGAGGTTGCGTGGCGGTTATTGTCATGCTACTGCTCCGCAGCCACCTCCATCACAGGACCATAATAACAATGTCGCAGAAAATGAAATTATTGCCCATCGCGCTGGGCCTGCTCTCGCTTGCCTCCGTTAACGCTCTGGCGGCAGAGGCGTTATCGCTTCAGGGAAAAACCATCGGCGTCGCCGTGGTCGGCACGCAGCACTTCTGGGATCGTGAAGCCTATAAGGGTGCGACTGAAGAGGTAGAGAAACTGGGTGGTAAAGCGATCGGCGTCGACGGCGGCCGCGATAACCAGGTTCATGCGAATAACCACGATATTTTACTGTCGCGTAAGGTTGATGCGGTAATTAGCATTCTGGGCGACAGCGCCGTTGAGCCTAAATTCAAAGCGCTACGCGATGCCGGCATTCCGGTATTTACCGTAGACCACGTTTCGAAATATTCGGTCAATAACACCACCTCAGATAACTACACTTTAGGGTCAACCATTGGTCGTTATATGGCCGATGAACTGGGCGGCAAAGGCAACGTCGCGGTATTTAACGCATTCTCCAGCTCCCTGCGTATTTGCGGCATTCGTTACGACCAGTGGAAATATGTCCTTAAAGATTACCCGGATATTCATATTATTCAGCCGGAGCTGGCCGAACAGTTTGCCAACTCCCCGGAAGACGCGCGGAAGAAAACCCTCGAACTGCTGAGCCAGTACCCGAAAGGTAAGCTCGACGCAATTCACGTGGCCTGCTGGGATCAGCCGGCAATCGGTATTGTTCAGGCGCTGGAAGAGACCGGACGCGATAAAGACGTGAAAGTCACCGCCATCGACGCCGGCCCGGAAACCCTGGAGATCATGGCCGAACCGGGCAGCCCGTTCGTCGCCAACGTCGCCCAGCAGCCGCACCTGATTGGCCAGACCTCCGCCGATAACGTCGCGCGCTACTTCGACAAACAGAAGCTGCCGCTGCAAACCTTTATTCCGGTAGTCCCGGTGAAAGGCCCGCAGGAGGCGAAAGCGGTCTACAAACAGCTGGGATATGGCGAACTGCAGTGATCACTCAATCCTCCGGCGGGACGAACCCCGCCGCTGGCCTGGCGATGAACCAGATCAGCAAAAGCTTTGCCAACGTGACTGCATTAAATGCGGTCACGCTGCTTCTGAACCCCGGTGAAATTCACGGCCTGATCGGCGAGAACGGCGCGGGAAAATCGACGCTGATAAAAATCCTCGCTGGCGTCTACCGGGCCGATAGCGGCAACGCCACGCTGGACGGCGCGCCGCTGCCGCTCGGCAATCCCGCGGCGATTGAAGCGCTGGGCATCCGCGTTATTCACCAGGAGCTCAACCTGATCCCGCACTTTACCGTGGCGGAATCGGTGTTCCTCGGCCAGGAGTATCGCACCCGCTGGGGGGTGCTGGACCGAGGGCGAATGAACGCCGCCACCCAGGCGTTTTTTCGCGACAGCTGGCAGTTGGACATCAATCCCCGCCGCCTGATCCGCGACCTCAGTCTCGCCGAGCGCAAGCTGGTGCAAATCGCCAGGGCGCTGATCGACGGCGCGGCAAAGCTGGTGGTCTTCGATGAGCCCACCGCGCCGCTGGAGGCGCAGGAAGCCAGCCTGGTCTCCTCAGCGATTCTGCGCCTTCGCGAGCAGGGGATCGCGATCCTCTATATTTCCCACTATCTCAACGAAATCGCCGCCCTTTGCGATCGCGGTACGGTGCTGCGTAACGGCGAGGTCGTCGGCTATCCCGACCGGGACCTCGTGCAGAATACCGACGCGCTGATTAAAATGATGGTCGGTCGCGACATTGAACAGCTCTATACCCCTCGCCAGAGCAGCGCGCATCAGGTCGATGCCGCCGCGCCGGTGCTATCGGTTCGCCATCTCAGCGACGGTCAGCAGCTGCACGATATTAGCTTTGATATTCAGCCGGGAGAGATCGTCGGCGTCGCCGGGCTGCTGGGCGCCGGGCGTGACGTGCTGGTCGATCTGCTTTACGGGCTGCGCCGCCCCCGCAGCGGCACGATAAGCATCGACGGCCAGGCGAAGCGGCTGCGGACGCCGTATCAGGCGACCCGCGCCGGACTGGCGCTGGTGCCGCGCGACCGTCGCCATCAGGGGCTGATTCTCCCCTTCTCCACCGCCGACAATATCAATCTGGCTTCGCTACCGGAAACCGCCACTTTCGGCTGGGAGCATCGCGGCAAAGCGCTGGATAAAGCGCGCGGCTGGATCGAACAGCTCGCCATCCGCCCCGGCCGTCCGGAACTGCCGGTACGTTTTATGAGCGGCGGCAACCAGCAAAAGGCGATTCTCGCCCGCTGGCTGGGCACCGATGCGCGGCTTTTCATTCTCGATGAACCCACCCTCGGGGTGGATATCGGCGCGCGCAGCGATATCTATCAGCGTACCCGCGAGCTGGCGGATCGCGGTCGCGGCGTGCTGGTCTCATCCAGCGACGCGCCGGAGCTGCTGGGCCTTTGCGACCGTATCCTGGTGATGTGGCGCGGCGAGCTGGTGGCCAACCTCCCGTCCCGCGGGCTGACGCTGGACGCGCTGCTGGTGACGATTAACGGTGGACAGGAACAACAGGTATGAGTGCAGGTATCCAGCGCCGCCCCCTTCCGGGCATCACGACGCTTATCGAAAAATTTCCCCTGATTCTCTTTTTTGCGCTGCTGGTCTGGCTCAGCCTGCAGTCGCCTTTCTTTTTAAGCTGGCAAAATATCAGCATGATGCTGGTGCAGAGCGTGCCGCTGGCGATCCTCTGCTTTGGCCTGGTCTGCGTGATTGCCGTCGGCGGCGATGATGTGGTCTCCGGCGGCATCGACCTGTCGCTGCCCGCCATCGCGGTGCTCGGCGTCGCGCTGCTCAGCCTCGGCATGGCCGAGTGGAACACCCCGTACCTGGCGCTGTTTTTACTGCTGATTGCCGTGAGCCTGGCCTGCGGCGCGGTCAACGCTACGCTGGTGCTGGCGGCGGGTCTGCCGCCGCTGCTGGCGACCCTGTCAACCTCGGTGGCCTTCACCGGACTGACCGACCTGCTGACCGGACAGCGGCGCATCGCGGTAAACGACCCGCTGATGGTGGCCTTTCGCGATAACGATCTTTTCGGCATTCCCTTGCCGCTGCTCTATCTGCTGGCAGTCTTCGCGTTGTTTCAGTTTTTGCTCCACCACTCCCGCTTCGGCCAGCATTTACAGGCGGTGGGCGGTAACCGCGATATGGCGCAGATGAGCGGGCTCAACGTTCGCCGTTTGACCATTATCGTCTGGCTGCTGGCGGGCATCGCCGCCGGCCTGGCGATTTTGCCGCTGCTCAGCCAAGGCTCCGGCAGCTCCAGCGGCACGGCGACGCCGCTGCTGCTGGAAACCGTCCTCGCCACTTTTATCGGCGCGGCGTTTTCGCGGCGTCGGGTGGTCACCATCTGGGGGGCGCTGCTCGGCGCGGTACTGGTCAATGCGCTCTCGAACGGGCTCGGCCTGCTGGGGGTGAATATTTTCTGGATGGGCGCGATCAAAGGCGGCCTGATCCTCGTGGTGCTGGCGGCGTCGGCGGTCAGACATAAAGGAGGCAACTGATGAGCCAGATGACGCTCAAGACCCCATCAACGAGTCAAACCGGCAGCAGCCCGCTGGCGTGGCTTTCCCGGGCGGGATTCGGCGGGATTACCCTGCTGGCGATTGCCCTGTTCGGCTGGGCGAACCCGGTATTTTTGACCTTCGATAACTGGGCCAATCTGCTGCAGGGCAGCGCGATTTTGCTGATCGTGGCGATGGCGATGACCCTTATCGTTAGCGCCGGGGCGATTGACCTCTCCGTCGGCGTCGCGCTTGATTTCGGCGCCGCCTTTGCGCTGGTGGCGCTCAAAACCTGGCACCTGCCGTGGCAGGCGGCGGTGGGCTGCGCGCTGCTCGGCGGGGTGATTATCGGCCTGCTGAACGCCTTCCTGATCCTGGTCTGCCAGATTCGCCCGTTCCTCGCCACCCTCGGCACCTGGTTTATCGCCAGCAGCGCCGAACGCATCTATACCGACGGCGGCGGCTCTATCTCCTACCGCCGGATGGCGCCGGAGTATCACGATCTGGCGGTCGGCAATATCGCCGGTATTCCAACGCCGGTGGTGATTGTGCTGGCGCTGTGGCTGGCGGCCTGGCTGATGACCGAACGCACGCTGTTCGGCAAATACGTACGCGCTATCGGCCAGAACGGCGAAGCGGCGCGGATCGCCGGGATCCGCGATCGCCGGACCATGCTATGGGTGCTGGTGGCGGCCTCCGCGCTGTGCGCCGTCGGCGGCGTCATTCTCTCCGCCAACTTGCGCCAGTTTACGCCGCTGGCCGGCCAGGCCTACCTGATGGACGCCATCGCCGCGGTCTTTATCGGCACCGCCTTCAACCGGCTGGGTCGGGTCAGCATCGCCGGCACCCTCGGCGGGGTGCTATTTCTGGCGATCATCGATAACGGCCTGAACCTGATGGGGCTGAACTACCTGGTGAAAGACGCGCTGGTTGGCGTGATTCTGGTGGTGGCGCTGGCCCTCTCCTTCTGGCAGGCGCGTCTGCGCCAGACCCATCGTTAAGCGGAGCTCTCATGGCAACCTTTGACGCCGTCTTTGTCGGCCTGACTATTCTTGATATCGCCGGTCGTCCGGTTATCGACATCCCGCCGCGCGGCGGGGTAGCCTTTATCGAACAAATCCGCCTTAACCCCGCAGGAACCGCCGCCGGGGCCAATATTAACGCCGCGAAGCTGGGCATTCGCACCGCCGCGGTGGCCTGCCTCGGCAAAGATGAAAAAGCCGATTTTATCCTCGCCAGCTACGCGCGCCTGGGGATCGACTGCTCGCTGATCCGGCGCACCGCGCAGCAGGAAACATCGGCGACGATCCTGCCCATCCGCCCCAACGGCGAGCGCCCGGCGCTACACTGCCGGGGCGCTTCCGATACGCTTTTTATCCGCGAAGAGGAGTTTGATGCCGTCCTCGACTGCCGCTTCCTGCACCACGGCGGCACCGGCCTGCTGGCGGCGATGGATCGCGGGCAGAGCGCCCTTCTGCTGCAAGCGGCGAAGGCTCGCGGCGTCACCACCAGCTTCGATTTGATTGCCCCCAATGAACATACCCTGGAACTGCTGCGCCCGCTGCTGCCGTCGGTGGACTACTTTATGCCCTCCCTTGAAGAAGCGGCGTATCTCTCCGGAGAGACCCAGCCGGAAGCGATCGCCCGCTTCTTCTTTGCGCTTGGCGTCGGAACCTGCATTCTGAAGGACGGCGAGAACGGCTCCTGGCTGCTGACCCGCGACGGCGCCGTCGAGCATATCGCGCCGTACCGGGTCGATGCCGTAGATACCACCGGCTGCGGCGACAGCTACTGCGGCGGCTTTATTGCCGCGCTGGCCCGGGGGTTAAGCGTCAAAGCGGCGTGCGAGGTGGCTTCCGCCGTCGCCGCGCTGGTGGCGACCGGGATGGGATCGGATGCCGGCGTGGTGGACTGGCAGCATACGCAGGCGTTTATGGCGACCCACCGTCGCGGATAACAAGCTTCGCCGCCGCATTGCGCGGCGGCAAGCGCGGCTTAACGCCACTGATAGAGCAGCGGCTCTCCGGCGACATAGCGCTGGAGGTCGGCGGCAATCATCGCCGTATGCTTAGCAATGCTCTCCCGGGTCGCCCCGGCGATATGCGGAGTAATAATCACGTTATCAAACTCGGTGACAAACGGATGGTCGCGCCACAGCGGCTCGCGATGGTAGACATCCAGCGCCGCGCCGCCCAGCGGGCCGTGGCGCAGCGCGTGAATCAGCGCTTCTTCGTCCACCACCGCCGCGCGCGAGGTATTAATCAATAGCGCGCCCGGCTTCATGCTATTCAACAGCTGCGCGTTCACCAACCCATCGCTGTGCGGGCCGCTGCTCAGATGCAGGCTCACGATATCCGCCTCGCGGAATAGCCCTTCAAGCGTCGTTTTCTGCAAACCCGGTTCGTTGATATCTTCGGCGGCGACAAACGGGTCCACCACCAGTACCGCCATGCCAAAGGCGCGGGCGATACGCGCCACCCGGCGGCCAATATTACCGTAACCGATCAGCCCCAGGGTTTTGTTGCGCAGCTCGCTGCCTTTAAACACTTCATAGGGGCTTTGCGGACTGACGTCCCACACCACATCGCGGCGCAGCCCGCTCTGGGTGGCCTGCGCGGCGTTCTCGGCGTGGGTAAATTCGCCGCGCTTTAGCGCCGCGTGCGATTGCGGAATATGCCGCGCCAGGCTCAGCATCAGCCCCAGCGTCAGCTCTGCGGCGGCGTCGGCGTTGCGCCCCGGCGTATAGAGCACGCGGATACCGCGCGCCTGGGCGTCTTTGGTATCGATGTTCACCGGATTGGCGCGCGTGCAGGCGATCACCTGTAAACGCGGGCAGGCGGCGATCACCGCTTCCGTCACCTCATCATAGCTGGTCACCAGCACCTCGGCGTCATGGGCCAGTTCGATCAGCTGGCCTGCGCTCAGCTTCGGCTTGCCCAGCGCCCAGCCTTCCACCCGCAGTTCGCCCAGTTGCTGAAAAGCGCTGAGGTCGCCGGCGTGCTCGGCGGTAAAAACAATTTTCATATGCGTTATTCCTGAGAAATACGTTGAAGCGCCTCGCGGCGGGCCTGCCACACCGGGAGCATCTGCTCGCGCAGCAGGCGGTAAACCGGATAGAGCGCAGCGTAGCGGCTATGCGCCTGCGGATTGGGCCGATAGCGGGTCTGCTCCAGCGCCGGATAGCGGCTGAGGGCATCGACGCTGCGCGCCGCCAGAATCGCCGCGCCGCGCGCGCTAAGCTCGTTGAAAGGACTGGAAACCACCGTTCTGCCGGTACAGTCGGCAATCATTTGCAGCCAGGTCGCCGAAGCCGCGCCGCCGCCGGTCAGGTACAGTTCGCCGCCCTGCGGGTAGCCCTGAAGCGAGTCGACGATGGCGTAGGCCAGCCCTTCGAACACCGCCCGCTGCAGCTCCGCGCGGGTGGTGTGCTGGCTAATGCCGAAATAACCGGCCCGCGCCTCGGGGCTAAAGAACGGCGCGCGTTCGCCGTTGAGGTAGGGCTGCCAGAAGACGCCGCCGCTGCCCGGTTCGACGCTGGCGATATTCTGTTCCAGCTGCCGTAAATCCGGCTCCAGCGAGATTTGCTGCTGGAGCCAGTCGATGTTCGGCGTCCCGGCCTGCATCGGAAAAAGGTTAATAAAGCTGCCCGCTTCGGTGTGGGTGACGTAGCGCGTCCCCTCGTTGACCGACTGGCGACCGTGGCAGACGATACCGGTGCAGCAGGTGGTGCCGAGAATGGTGTAGATATCGCCGTCGTTGACCGCGCCGCAGCCCAGCGCCGCGCTGCAGACATCCAGCGCGCCGGCCGCCACCGGCGTGTCCGCAGGCAGCCCGGTGAGCGCCGCGACTTCTTCACGCAGCACGCCCGCCTGCGCGTCCGGCGCCAGCAGCGGCGGGAACAGATGTTGTAAATCTGCCAGGCCCATCTCATTGAGCACCACCGTGGAGAGCTTCCCGCTCTGCTGATTCAGCAAAGAGGTGCTGGCATCGGTGAGATCCAGCGCCGCGACGCCGGTGAGGCGAAAGCGGATCCAGTCCTTGGCGAAAAACAGATAGCGGGCCGCCGCCAGCCGCTCCGGCTGGTGATGCTTGAGCCAGCACAGCTGCATGCTGGTGTTGCAGGGCTGCAGGTGGGTGCCGGTATCGTCAAAGAAACGGCGGTCAAAGCCGGGGCGGCTGAGCAGTTCGCTCATCAGCTCGCGGCTGCGGGTGTCGCTCCACAGAATACCCGGCCCGACCGGTTCGCCTTCGGCGTCGCTGAGCCACACCCCTTCGCCCTGCCCGGCGAGGCCGATGGCGCGTAAACGCCCGTTTTGCAGCGCCGGATGCCGGGCGATATCGCGCAGAATCGCCACCACCGATTGCCATAGCTGGGCCATGTCCTGCTCGGCGTCACCGTTGGCCGACAGCCGCGGGCCGGTGTTCTGCGCCGCGCTGGCGCACGCCTGAAAGCGTTGATCAAACAGCACCGCTTTCACGCGCGAAGTGCCGATATCGATTCCGAGATAAAAATCCATGCCTGACCCGTTGGTGAAGAGAAATTTAGTCGCGTTCGTAGCGGCGGCGCATCAGCTCGCATTCGAAGAGAAACTCCAGTCCTTCCAGCTGGCGACGGGCCTCGTTAATGTCTTTGCCCCAGCAGGTCAGGCCGTGGCCACGCAGCAGGAAGCCGTAGCGCAGCGGGTGGGTCTGGGCATAATCTTCAATACGCGCCGCCAGAGCGTCGATATCCTGGTCGTTATCAAAAATGGCGACCGGTACGGTGTCGAGATGGCTGTGCTGGCCGGTCAGGGTTTTCTGCATTTCATAGCCCTGCAGCGCCAGGGTGGCGCCTTTTTCAATCCGCGACAGCACGGTGGCGTTGACGGTATGCACGTGCAGAACCACGTTCGCCTCCGGGAACAGGCGATACACCAGGGTATGCAGGCCGGTTTCAGCGGAGGGTTTACGCCCGGAAGGCGCTGTGTTGCTGGCGATCTCCACCTGCAGGAAATCCTCCGTCGTCAGGCTGCCTTTATCGCGCCCCGACTCGCTGAGCCAGCACCAGGTCTCATCCTGACGCACCGACATATTGCCGCCGGTAGCCGGCGCCCAGCCTTTCGCGCCGATCCAGTGACAGGTGGTGACCAGTTGCGCGAGTCTTTCTTGCCACATAGCAGTTCCTTAGTTTAGCGATGTTATATTTAGCCGTCTAAATGGCTATTCACCCGATACTAACATCGCCAGCGCAAGCGAACAATATTTCAGGAAAGACTTACTTTGATAATGGTTATATCAGAAAAGAATATGAAATTACGGTTTTTAACAACAATACAACTGAGCATTTTCATGGCACCAAAATTACCGGCTGCGGGCGGTCAAAAAGATGGGGGATCGTGCCACCGGAAAACGGCGCAAAATTGGCAGCATTTGTCGATTTAGCCCTCCCCGCAGTTCGCGCCACCCGACAGGAATGCGCGCGCAATAGCGCAATCCCCCTGCTCCACGGCGGTGCAAAACATGTCACTGTGCACACATTTATGGCAAACATCGGCTAAATAACGCCATTTTATGTGCACACTGCCCACCCCATTGTGTTACCCCTGCCCCGCTTTTTCTGGCACACCTCTTGCTACCCCTCAGTGATCGCTTTTCGGATAGCCACTCAGAGGTTCCACCATGTCAAACAGCAATGATTTTCCGCTCGTCGAAGCGCCCGCCTCCGGGCGTAAAGGCGTATTTTCCATCTCGATGGTTCTGTTCAGCTTTACCTTTTTTACCGGCACCATGTTCGCGGGCGGCAAGCTTGGCGTCTCTTTCTCCATCGTTAACCTGCTGTGGATTGCGGTAATCGGTAACTTTTTGCTGGCCCTGTACGCCGCGTCGCTCGGCTGGATCGCCGCGCGCAGCGGGCTGAATACCGTGCTGATGGGCCGTTTTTGCTTCGGTGAAATCGGCAGCAAGCTTGCCGATTTTATTCTCGGCTTCGCCGAGCTGGGCTGGTACGCCTGGGGCACCGCGACGGTCGCCATCTCGCTGGTCAAAATCCTCGCCCTGCCTGAGGCGACGACCATTCCGCTGATGATCCTGTTCGGCATCCTGTTCTGCGTCACCGCGCTGGTGGGCTATAAGGGGCTGGATGCGCTGTCGCGCGTGTCGGTACCGCTGATGTTTATTCTGCTGGTGGTGTCGATGTATCTCGCCGCCCATCATGCCGGCGGCTGGCAGGCGATGACCCAAATCGAACCGGGCGAAACCATGACCTGGTCGGCGGCCATCACCATGGTATTCGGCACCTTTGCCAGCGGCGCGACCCAGGCGACCAACTGGACGCGGCTGGCCAACTCCAGCCGTACCGCCATCGTCGCCAGCATGAGCAGCTTCCTGATCGGCAACGGGCTGATGATTATCGCCGGCGCCTGGTGCGCCATCGTCTACCAGCAGGCCGATATCGTCGAGGTGCTGATTCTGCAGGGGCTGTCGGTCGCCGCGGTGGTGATGCTGTGCCTCAACCTGCTGACGATTCAGGGGCCGACGATCTATAACGTCTCGGCCGCCGCCTGTCATCTGCTGCGCAGCGAGCGTCGCCGCACCCTGACCGTGGTCGCCGCCGGCGTCGGGATTTTGCTGGCCATTGGCGGTATGTATGAAATGCTGATCCCTTTCCTGGTGCTGCTGGGCAGCATCATTCCGCCCATCGGCGGCGTTATCCTCGCCGACTACTGGTTTTATCGCGGCGGCCGCTATCCGCTGCTGCACACCGCCCGTTTGCCGCGTTTTAACTGGCTGGGGCTGGGCGCCTACGCCGTGGGCGCGGTGGTGGCTTACCTGTCGCCGTGGATCGCCCCGCTGGTTGGCATTAGCGTGTCCGCGCTGGCCTATATCGCGCTGACTCGCCTGAGTAAACGCCAGCCCGCCGCTGATTCGGTCGCGGAGCAGTAGCCATGAGCCTGACGGTCGGCGAAATCCTCGCCCTGGAGGGGCTCTCCGCCATGCGCCTGCGCGCCGGTAAACAGGGGCTGCAGCTGGCGGTTCGCTGGTACTACGTGGCGGAAAATGAAAATATCGCCGAATGGATCATGGGCGGGGAGCTGGTGTTTATCACCGGGATCAACCATCCCCGCGATGAAGACAACCTGATCCATTTGCTGATGGAGGGCAAGCAGCGCGGGATCGCCGGCATGGTGATCCTCACCGGCGACGTCTTTATTCAGGCGATCCCGCCGCGCCTGATCGCGCTGGCCGACGCGCTGGGCATTCCGCTAATCGAACAGCCCTATCTGCTGAAGATGGTGATCGTAACCGAACGCATTGGTACCGCGCTGGTGCGCAGCGAAAACGCCCTGCAATCGCAGCGCGATATACTGCTACAGCTGTTAACCGGCGACTATCCCGACCTGCAAATTCTGCATCAGCGCGCGCTCCACCAGCAGTTGGATTTTACCCGCCCGCTGCGGGTGGCGGCGCTGCGCCTTGAGGGGATACCGCGTCTGTTTCGCCAGTTTCCGCCGGAGCAGGCCGAAGCCTGGCTGCAGCAGGCCCGCCGCACCGTGCGCCAGCGTCTGCAGCAACAGCTCAATCAGCAGGGCAATCCCTACCCTCTGGTCGAACGCAGCAATATGTTTCTCTTCCTCCTCCCGGATGAAGACGGCGAGTTTTATCAGCAGAAAACCTGGCTCCAGGCGTGGCTGATTGCGCTGGCGGAGAGCGAAGACGGGCTTTCGCTGCTGTGCGGCCTTTCGGCGCCGGTACAGCAGCTGCAGGGATATCAGCGCGCGCTGTCGCAGGCGCGCCAGGCGCTGGACCTCAGCGATAACCTGCGTCCGGCCCAGCGCATCAGCGACTACCAGCAGCTGGGGTTTATCAAGCTGCTCTCCGCCGTTAGCGACCCCGCCCTGCTGAGCGATTTTATGCACGACACCCTCGGCTGCCTGATTGAGCCGGATCGCAAAAGCCCCTGGCTGCTGCTGGAGACGCTGGAAACGCTGCTTCAGGAGAGCGGCAACGTGGTCAGGGCCGCCGAGCGGCTGGGCATTCACCGCAACACGCTGCATCAGCGTATTCAACGTATTGAAAAGCTGACCGGCTATCCGGTCAGCCATCCGCAATTTCATCTCAACGCCTCGGTCGCCTTAGCGATCTGGCGTATGTCGCAAAACCATTTACGGGAACAACCATGAAAATTATCAACGCGCGCCTGCGCCATCAAGAAGCGCTCTATACCCTCGACTTACAGGACGGCTTGATTAAAAGCATCAGCGCGCAGGCCGCGGCGCAGACGGCTGGCGCCAGCGATATCGATGCCCAACAAAAGCTGGTTATCCCGCCATTCGTCGAGCCGCATATCCATCTTGACGCCACCCTGACGGCGGGCGAGCCGGAGTGGAACATGAGCGGCACCCTGTTTGAGGGTATCGCCCGCTGGAGCCAGCGCAAAGCGAGCGTCACCGTCGAAGATACGCGCCAGCGGGCGCTGAAAACCATCGGCATGCTGCGCGACAACGGCGTGCAGCACGTGCGTACCCACATTGATGTCACCGACCCTTCCCTGACCGCGCTTGAGGCGATGCTGAGGGTGAAAAAAGAGGCGGCCCATCTTATCGATCTGCAGATCGTCGCCTTTCCGCAGGAGGGCATTGAGTCCTTTCCCGGCGGACGCGAACTGATGACCCGCGCCATCGAAATGGGCGCCGACGTGGTGGGCGGCATTCCGCACTACGAAAACACCCGCGATAAGGGCGTCAGCTCGCTGGTTTTTCTGATGGATCTGGCCGAGCGCCACGGCTGCCTGGTGGACGTACACTGCGATGAAACCGACGACCCGCAGTCGCGCTTTCTGGAGGTACTGGCGGAAGAGGCCCGGGTGCGCGGCATGGGCGCGCAGGTCACCGCCAGCCATACCTGCGCCATGGGCTCCTACGATAACGCCTACTGCTCGAAGCTGTTCCGCCTGCTCAAAGCCTCGGGCATTAACTTTATCTCCTGCCCGACCGAAAGCATTCATCTGCAGGGGCGCTTCGACAGCTGGCCGAAACGCCGCGGCGTGACGCGGGTGGCGGAGCTGGACCGCGCCGGGATCAACGTCTGCTTCGCTCAGGACTCCATTCAGGACCCGTGGTATCCGCTGGGCAACGGCAACATCATGCGTATCCTCGACGCCGGGCTGCATATCTGCCATATGCTGGGATACGAAGATTTGCAGCGCTGCCTCGATCTGATTACCGAGAACAGCGCCCGCACCCTGTGCCTCGGCGACAACTACGGCATTGCCGAAGGACGCCCGGCGAACCTGCTGATCCTCGATGCGCAAGACGACTATGACGCGCTGCGCCGCCAGGCCAAAGTGCTGACCTCCATTCGACATGGCAAAGTTATTTTGCAGCGCCAGGCTGAGCAGATTCGCTACCCGGCATAAGCCTGACGTTGACGCGGCGCGCATCCCGCGTCAACCCGCTGCTCGCGCACGGATTTATGTGGTACCTTCTTACTACTTTTTCCGTGCCGGCCTTGGGCTCCAGCGTCGGCGCGGGCTCACTGAGAACAACCCGTACCCTGATACTATGAGCGAAAAAAAATGGATTAAGGCAGAGGACGTTGCCCGGCTCGCTGGCGTCTCCCGTTCCGCGGTTTCCCGTACCTTTACGCCCGGCGCATCGGTGGCGGAAAAAACCCGCCAGAAGGTCCTCGCCGCGGCGGAAACCCTGGGCTATCAGGTGAATATCATCGCCCGCACGATGAACACCGGCAGCAGCAACTTTATCGGCATCGTCACCGCCGGGTTTGATAACCCGTTCCGCAGCAAGCTGCTGTCGCCGCTGGTCCACCAGCTGGCGCTCAACGGTTTTATGCCGCTGCTGATGAACGCCGACGATCCGCAGCAGCTCGCCCCGTCGCTCAGGCAGCTGCTGAGCTATCACGTCGCGGGGGTCATTATCACCTCCGGGGCGCCGCCGCTGTCGCTGGCGGAGGAGTATCTGGAGCGAAAAATCCCGGTGACCCTTATCAACCGCCACGCCGAGCTGGCCGGCTGCGACCGCGTGTGCAGCGACAACGCGCAGGGGGCGAAACTGGTGGCCGAGCTGTTTGCCCAGCGCCAGTGGCGACAGGCCGGGTTTATCGGCGAAAGCCTGGATAACTTCAGCACCCGCCAGCGCTACGAAGCGTTTGTCGCCCACACCCAGGGCACGGAAGTTGCCGCGCACTTCTGCGACAGCGCCGGCTATCAGGCGGGGTTTGCCGCCGCCAGGCAGCTGCTCGCCGCGCATCCGCGGCTGCAGGCGCTGTTCTGCGCCACCGATATGCTGGCGCTCGGCGCGCTGGACGGCCTGCGGGCGGACAATCCCACGGCTTCGCTGCCCGCGATTATCGGCTTCGACGATATCCCGCAGGCGGACTGGCAGCCCTATCAGCTGACCACCGTGCAGCAGAATACCGCCCTGCTCGCCCACCATGCGGTGGATCTGCTGGTGACGAGGATCGCCAAATTCAGCCTGCCGTCACGCCACCGTGAAGTACCGGTGAAACTGATCGTTCGTCAAAGCGCGAAATGAAAAATTCATTTTATGCCGGAGCGATCACAGAATAATTTTTTTAATCCATCCACACTCATTTTGCCCTTCGGGGCTGTTTTTTTCAGGTAATTTGCACACGTGTGCAAAATAGGGAGTTATGATGAAATCACTGGAATCAAATGAACTGCAGGCCCGCTACCGTTTAGCCTGCGAGCTGGCGAAAGCCGGCGCTGAGCTGGCGTTCGAATACTATCAACAGCGCGACCGGCTGGCGGTGGATCATAAAGGCGACGACCTGCAGGACGTGGTCAGCGTCGCCGATAAGCGGGTCGAAGCGTTTGTTAAGCAGCGCATTATGGACGCCTTCCCGCAGGACGGTTTTCTCGGCGAGGAGAGCGGGACGCAGATGCCGGACGCGCGCGTGCTGTGGGTTGTCGATCCCATCGACGGCACCAGCTGTTTTCTCAACGGCCTGCACACCTGGTGCCTGTCGCTGGCCATCCTTGCCGACGGCGAACCGGTTATCGGCGTGGTGTACGACCCCAACCATCGCGAGCTGTTCCACGCCCTGAAAGGCCAGGGCGCATGGCTTAACGATGCGCCCATCGCGCCGCATCCGGCGGCGACGGTCAAAGAGGGGGTGATGGGCGTCGGCACCTCGCACCGCGTGACGCCTGCGCTCTTTCTGCCCTTCCTTGATGCGCTGCTGAGCGACGGCGGGATGTTTATCCGCAACGGCTCCGGGGCGCTGATGAGCGCCTGGGCGGCGGCGGGCAGGCTTATCGGCTACTACGAACCGCATATGAACCCGTGGGACGGGCTGCCGGGGCTGGTGCTGATGCGCGAAGCGGGCGGCCTCAGCAATGACTATCTGACAAACGACGGGATTCGTCACGGCAACCCGCTGCTGCTGGCCAGCAAGACGCTCTACCCACAATTAAAAAACATGCTTTGTCACCCATTACCTTAACCGTATCGGGTCAGGCTTTATCTGATTATGTACTCTACACAACGACGATAAACCTCACGGACGAACCACACTAATCAGTCAGGCCTCCGACCTTCGGAGATACCATTATGTCTGGAAGAATTATCGCATTTTTTCGCGCTTCGCCGCCCAAAGCGGGCGGAGAGTTCGATGAACAGCGCTTTCGCAGCGTGCGCTGGCAAACCTTTATTACCATGACCCTGGCGTACGTCACCTTCTACGTTTGCCGGCTGTCGTTCACCGTCGCCAAAAGCGCGCTGGTGGAGCTCGGCATTACCCCGACGGAGCTGGGCATGATCGGCTCAACACTGTTTTTCAGCTACGCCATCGGCAAGCTGGTCAACGGCTTTATCGCCGATCATGCCAACGTGGTGCGCTATATGAGTCTCGGGCTGCTGCTGAGCGCCGGGATGAACCTGATGATGGGGATGACCAGCAACGCCATGCTGCTGGCTATCTTCTGGGGGATCAACGGCTGGGCGCAGTCGATGGGCGTCGGCCCCTGCGTGGTATCGCTGGCGCGCTGGTACGGCTGTAAAGAACGAGGCACCTTTTACGCCATCTGGTCGACGGCGCATAACATCGGCGAAGCGATGACCTATATGGTGATCGCGGCGGTGATTGCCGGGTTCGGCTGGCAAATGGGCTACCTGTCGACCGCCGCGCTCGGCGCCGCCGGGGTGGTGCTGATGCTGTTGTTTATGCGCGACTCGCCGCAAAGCTGCGGCTTCCCGTCAATCAACGTGATTCGCGACGAACCGCTGGAAGAGACGGAAGCCCGCGGCTCGGTGTTTAAGAACCAGCTGCTGGCGCTGCGCAACCCGGCCCTGTGGACGCTGGCGCTGGCCTCGGCGTTTATGTATATCGACCGCTACGCGGTGAACTCATGGGGAATTTTCTTCCTCGAACAGGATAAAGCCTATTCTACCCTCGAGGCTTCCGGGATTATCGGGGTCAACGCCATCGCCGGTATCGCCGGAACCATTATCGCCGGGATGCTCTCCGACCGCTTCTTCCCGCGCAACCGCAGCGTGATGGCCGGCTTTATCAGCCTGCTCAACACCGCCGGCTTCGCGCTGATGCTCTGGTCGCCGCACGGCTACTACACCGATATTCTGGCGATGATTATCTTCGGCGCCACCATCGGGGCGTTGACCTGCTTCCTCGGCGGATTGATCGCCGTCGATATTTCATCGCGTAAAGCGGCGGGCGCCGCGCTCGGCACTATCGGTATCGCCAGCTACGCGGGGGCGGGACTCGGCGAGTTTCTCACCGGCATCATCATCGATAAAACCTCGATGATCGAAAACGGCAAAACGCTGTATGACTTCAGTACGCTGTCGCTGTTTTGGGTAGGCACCGGCCTCGTGTCCGCGCTATTCTGTTTTACCACCGCTGCGATTGTCGCCAGGCGACACGCGATAGAACGTCAGACCTCATTCTCATCATAACTCTTTAACCGATAAGGAATATTTTATGATGCCTGTACGACATCAGGTTTTGCTACGTCTGCTGCTCGCCTGCGCCCTGCCGCTGCTGGCCGCGCCGGGGCACGCCGCCGCGCAGTTTGCGCTGGAAAAGGTGGTTGAACTCAGCCGCCACGGCATTCGTCCGCCGACGGAGGGCAACCGGGAGGCCATCGAAGCCGCGACCCAGCGCCCGTGGACGCAGTGGACCACCCGCGACGGTGAGCTCACCGGCCACGGCTATGCCGCCGTCGTCAATAAAGGGCGCGATGAAGGCGCGCGCTATCGCCAGCTCGGTCTGCTGACAGCGGGCTGTCCGGCGAACGGGGAGATTTACGTTCGTGCCAGCCCCCTGCAGCGCACGCGGGCCACCGCCCAGGCGCTGGTGGACGGCGCATTTCCCGGCTGCGGCGTGTTGATTCATCACGTCAGCGGCGACGCCGACCCGCTGTTTCAGACCGATAAATTTGCCGCCACGCAACCCGATCCCGCCCGCCAGCTGGCGGAAGTGAAGAAGAAGGCCGGCGATCTGGCCCAGCGTCGGCAGGCGCTGGCCCCGGCCATTCAGCTGCTGAAAAACGCGGTCTGCGTAGCCGACAAGCCCTGCCCGGTGTTTGATCTACCATGGCAGGTGGAGCAGAGCAAAAGCGGCAAAACGTCGATTAGCGGTCTGAGCGTAATGGCCAATATGGTCGAGACGCTGCGCCTGGGATGGAGCGAAAACCTGCCCCTCAGCCAGCTGGCGTGGGGCCATATTACCCGCGCCAGCCAGATCACCGCCCTACTGCCGCTGCTGACGGAAAACTACGATCTGAGCAACGACGTGTTTTATACCGCGCAAAAACGCGGCTCGATTCTGCTCAACGCGATGCTGGAAGGGGTACAAGAAGGCGCCGCGCCGAACGTGCGCTGGCTGCTGCTGGTGGCGCACGATACCAATATCGCCATGGTGCGTACGCTGATGGATTTTAGCTGGCAGCTGCCGGGGTACAGCCGCGGCAACATCCCGCCGGGCAGCAGCCTGGTCCTCGAGCGCTGGCGCGATACCCACAGCGGGAAACGCTACCTGCGCGTCTACTTCCAGGCGCAAAGTCTGGACGATTTACGCCGCCTGCAAACGCCGGATAATCAGCATCCGATGCTGCGCCAGGAGTGGCGTCAGGCGGGCTGCCAGACCACCAACGTCGGAACGCTGTGCCCTTACCAGGCTGCGCTGACGGCGCTCGGCAAGCATATCGACCGGCAGTCCGCTCCGGCGGTAGAGATGGTGCTGCCATAAGTTGAAGGCGAAGCGAGGGATATCGCTTCGCCTTTTTCGCTCAGGTTCAGGCCTTTTCTGGTTTGAACGCCCCGGCGGCGACCTGCTCCGGGGTCACCACGCCGCTATCCAGCACCCAGCCGCTGATTAACGATGCGGGCGTGACGTCGAACGCGGGATTGTAAACCGCGGCCTCTTTCGGCGCCCACTGTACCGCGCCAAAGCTGCCGGCGACGCCGGTCACTTCGGCGGCCGCCCGCTGCTCAATCGGAATCGCCGCGCCGTTCGGGCAATGGCGGTCCAGGGTGGTCTGCGGCGCGGCCACGTAAAACGGGATCTGATGATACTTCGCCAGCACCGCCAGCGAATAGGTGCCGATTTTATTCGCTACGTCGCCGTTGGCGGCAATACGGTCAGCGCCCACCCAAACCGCGTCGACCTGGCCCTGCGCCATCAGGCTGGCGGCCATCGAATCGGTAATCAGCCGGTACGGCACGCCCAGCTCACCCAGCTCCCAGGCGGTCAAACGTCCGCCCTGTAACAGCGGGCGCGTTTCATCCACCCAGACGTTGGCCACGTTTCCCTGCTGATGCGCCAGCGCAATCACCCCCAGCGCGGTGCCGACGCCCGCCGTCGCCAGACCGCCGGTATTGCAGTGGGTCAACAGGCGGCTGCCCGGCGTCACCAGCGCGCTGCCCGCCTCGGCGATGCTGGCGCAAAGCTGTTTATCTTCTGCGATCAGGCGCAGCGCCTCCGCTTCCAGCGCCTGCGGATAGCGCTCCTCCGCCAGCGCTAGCTTCATGCGGTCCAGATTATTCATCAGGTTTACCGCCGTCGGCCGCGCGGCGCGCAGCGTTTCCAGCGCCTGAGACAGCTCATCGCGGGTCAGACCACGCTGCGCCAGCAGCGCCAGCAGCAGGCTCGCCGACAGGCCAATCAGCGGCGCGCCGCGCACCCGCAGGGCGTGAATATGCTCCACCAGCAGCGCCACGTTATCCGCCGCCAGCCAGCGTTTTTCCTGCGGTAAGGCCTGCTGGTCAAGAATAAAGAGCTGATTTTCGCTTACCCGCAGGCTGGTGGTCTGTAGTGTCTGCATTTAGTTAAATCCCTGTTGCGTTGTTGTATCACATTGTGTCAGGATGGAATCCAGAAGTATAGACGTCTGAACGGCTTAATCAGAATTTTGAGGATCGAGGCAATGTCGCAATACCATACTTTCACGGCCAGCGATGCGGTGGCTTACGCCCAACAATTTGGCGGTATCGAAAACCCGTCAGAACTGGTGTCCGCGCAGGAAGTGGGCGATGGTAACCTCAACCTGGTATTTAAAATTTTCGATACCGAGGGCGTGAGCCGGATCATCGTCAAGCAGGCGCTGCCCTACGTGCGCTGCGTGGGTGAATCCTGGCCGCTGACCCTTGACCGCGCGCGCCTTGAGGCGCAAACCCTGGTGGCTCACTATCAGCACTGCCCGCAGCATACGGTGCAGATTGTGCATTTCGACCCCGAGCTGGCGGTAATGGTGATGGAAGACCTCTCCGATCACCGCATCTGGCGCGGCGAGCTGATTAACAACGTTTATTACCCGCGCGCCGCCGGCCAACTGGGGGAATACCTGGCCCAGGCGCTGTTCCACACCAGCGACTTTTATCTGCATCCTCACGAGAAAAAGGCCCAGGTGGCGCAGTTTATTAACCCCGAGATGTGCGAAATCACCGAGGACCTGTTCTTTAACGACCCGTATCAGGTTCACGAGCGCAACAGCTATCCAGCCGCGCTGGAGGCCGACGTCGCCGCCCTGCGCGACGATACGCAGCTGAAGCTGGCGGTGGCCGCGCTCAAGCACCGCTTCTTCTCCCATGCCGAAGCGCTGCTGCATGGCGATATCCACAGCGGCTCGATTTTCGTCGCCGAGGGCAGCTTTAAGGCCATCGACGCCGAGTTCGGCTTTTTCGGCCCGATAGGCTTCGATATCGGTACCGCCATCGGCAACCTGCTGCTCAACTACTGCGGTCTGCCAGGCCATCTGGGGATTCGCGATGCCGCCGCCGCTCGCGAACAGCGCCTCAGCGATATCCAGCAGTTCTGGACCACCTTCGCCGAGCGTTTTCAGGCGCTGGCGGCGGAGAAATCCCGCGATGCCGCGCTGGCCTGGCCCGGCTATGCCTCCGCGTTCCTGAAGAAAGTCTGGGCCGACGCGGTGGGCTTCTGCGGCACCGAGCTGATTCGCCGCAGCGTCGGACTGTCGCACGTGGCGGATATCGATACTATCCAGGACGAAGCCATGCGCCATGAATGCCTGCGCCACGCCATCACGCTGGGTAAAGCGCTTATTCTTATTGCCGACCGTCTCGATAATGTCGAAGAACTGATTGCGCGAATTCGTCAGTACGGTTGAATTCTCTATCCTGTCGTTCCCGGCTCGCGCTGCGCTTAGCCGGGCTACGGGTTCACCACCGTCTGTGATCCGGTAGCCCGGCTAAGGCGTTTACGCCGCGAGCCGGGAAGCAACAACCCACCATCCCCTACCCCAGATACTCAATCACCGACAGCCCGCCGTTATAGTCGGTGCTGTAGATTATGCCCTGCGCGTCAACGAACACGTCGCAGGACTGGATCACCCGCGGACGACCGGGCCGGGTATCCATCATCTTCGCCGGCGCGGCGGGCACCAGCGCCCCGGTTTCCACCGGTCGATAAGGGTTGGAGATATCGTAAGCGCGAACGCCCGCGTTCTGATAAGTGGCGAAAATCAGCGTTGAGCTGACAAAGCTGCCGGGGCGATTCTCATGCAGGTTATGCGGGCCAAAGTGCGCCCCTTTCGCCACGTAGTCAGCTTCATCCGGCTGCGGGAAAGTGGCGATACTCACCGGATTCGTCGGTTCGCGAATGTCAAACAGCCAGATCAGCTTGTCGCCGTCCTGCTGGTTATCCAATACCGCCTCATCGAGCACCACCAGCAGCTCCCGGTCCGGAAGCGGCAGCGCGGTGTGGGTACCGCCGCCAAACGGCGGACTCCAGTTACGGTGGCTAATCAGCTTCGGCTGCGCGCGGTCCTGCACATCGAGCAGCGTCAGGCCGCCGTCGCGCCAGCTACCGTAGGCGGTGTCGCCGGCGATAATCGCATGATGCAGCGCATAGCGCTTACCTTCCGGCCACTGCGGCGTTTCCCCCGTCGCCTGGTTCATTCCCGGCAGCCACCAGCGCCCGGCGACTTCCGGCTTACGCGGGTCGGCCAGGTCGATAGTCAGGAAAATATAGTCGCTAAAGCCGTCGATCAGCGCGGAAACGTAGGCCCAGCGTCCGCCGACGTACCAGATGCGGTGAATGCCGATGCCGTTAAGCGACAGGAAGCTGATTTCACGCGGTTTATCCGCAACCGAAATATCAAAAATCCGCAGCCCGGCGCTCCAGCCCTTATCCTGCACGTCGCTGACCGTCTCGCCCACCGAACGGGTGTAGTAAACCTTTTCGTCGGCAAAGCGGGCATCGGCGAACAGATCCCGGGCGTTGATCACCAGCAGCAGATCGTCGTGCGCCTGTAAATGAACGTTCCAGGTACCGGGCGGCGCGGCGATGTAATTGACCGTTCGCGGATTTTTCGGGTCGCGCACGTCCACCACGGAAAAGCCCTGTGAGACCATATGGCCGATATAGGCAAAACCACGATGGACCATCAGCTGGACGCCGTCCGGGCGTCCCCCCTGATCGCTATGCCCAATCAGCCGCATATTGCGGCTGTATTCTGGTGTGGGCAAAACACTCATTTGTTTTTCGCTTCCAGGGTAGCGAACCACGGGGCGATAAAGTCTTCGGTCTGGCCCCAGCCCGGGATAATTTTACCCAGCGAGGCGACGTTCACCGCCCCCGGCTGCGCCGCCAGCAGCGCCTGCGGGATCGCCGCCGCTTTAAAGTCGTAGGTCGCAGGCGTCGGTTCCCCGGCAATCTTATTGGCGATCAGGCGCACGTTGGTGGCGCCGATAAGCTTTGGATCCACCGCCACGCTCACCTTCCACGGGCTGCCGGATTCGCGCATCAGCTGCAGATCCTGGTTGGAAATATCGATGCTGTAGAGTTTGATCTCGGTGCGGCCGTTCTCTTTCAACGCTTTATACGCGCCCTGGCTGAAGGCGTCCCAGGTTCCCCAGATAGCATCAATTTTGCCTTTCGGATATTTCGCCAGGATCGCGCCGACCTTGTTGGCGGTATCGCCCTGCACGTCGGAAGAGACCGCGCCGATGGATTCCAGCTCTTTGATGCCGGGATTTTGTTTAAGCAGCGTCTGGTAGGCCGCCTGGCGGCGCTCCATCGGCGGGAAACCCGCGACCCACAGTTTGACGATATTGGCTTTGCCGTTGAAATCTTTTACCAGTTGGCCAAAGGAGAGTTCGGTCAGCGAAGCGTCATCCTGCTGGGTAACGGTAACGCCCGGGATCTCGCCGTTTACCGCGGTATCGAAGACCGATACTTTGATCCCGGCGTCCACCGCTTTTTTCACCAGCGCGGTGGCGTAGGGGTCGCGTCCCTGAGAAAGAATAATGCCGTCGTATTTCTGGCTAATCGCCTGGTTAACGAAGTCCTGGAATTTGGCGTCATCACCGTTGCTGAGGAAGGTGCTGATTTTAAACCCAAGCTTTTTCCCCTCCTGGATCGCCCCGGAGACAAACTGGGTGGTGTTATCGTCGGAGCCCAGATTGCGGATCACCGCGATGCGAATCGGCCCGCTATGTTCGGCAATCGCCGCCGGAAGCGGCGTCGGGGTTTCAGCAAAGGCCGCCGCAGCGTTGAACAACCCCAGTGCGATGAGTGAAAACGTTATCTTTTTCATAGTGTTTACCCTGTAAAATATTAGGTGCGGCGCTGAAAATAGGTCAGTGCGAGCGCGCCAGCCAGCACCAGCCCTTTAATAATGTCCATTGCGTAGTACGGCACCGAGAGCATCACCAGGCCGTTGGAGAGCACGCCCAGGATCACCGCCCCCACTAGCGTACCGAGCGCGTTCGGTTTACCTGAACCGGCCAGCGAGAAGCCAATCCACGCCGCCGCCACCGCATCCATCAGGTAGCCGCCGCCGGCGTTCACCTGCGACGAGCCGATACGCGAAGCCAGCAAAATGCCGCCGAGCCCCGCCAGCAGGGAGGCGATCACGTATGCCGCCACCTTATAACGGGTGATCCGCAGGCCGGAGAGGCGCGCCGCTTCCGGGTTGCCGCCGATGGCGTACATCCGCCGCCCGTGGGTGGTAAAAGAGAGCGCCAGCTGAGCGATAACGGTCACCACCAGCATAATGATCACTATCGTCGGCACCTGCCCCAGCGAACCGAACGCCGCCGGGATCGCGCCTTCCGCCATATCGCCGCTCGGCAGCACCATATTTTCGGTAATTGACCCGCCGTAGCTGTAGGTCATCGCCACGCCCTGAATCACGAACAGGCTGGCAAGCGTCGCCAGCATGTCGGGAATACGCAGGATCACGATAAGAAACGCGTTAAATAGCCCCACTAAGGTACAGAGCGCCAGGGTGACAACAATCGCCTCGGTGGTGCCGAAGCCGTGCCAGACAAACAGCGAAATCACCAGCGCATTGGCCAGCGAGGCGGTGGAGCCTACGGACAAATCGAAGCCGCCGATGGTCAGCGATATCGACACGCCGATGGCGATCACCGTCACGATGGCGATGGAGCGCAGGATGTTGATGATGTTAAACGGGTCGAGGAAGTTGTCCGACGCGAGGCCAAAAACGGCGATCAGCAGGACGACGGTCAGCAACATGCCCCATTTGTAGAGAAAATCGAAAAATCGCTGACGGCCCGATACCGTCGCGTTCACTGCCAGGGCTTTACTCACGCTGCTGCTCCTCCGGTGGAGTAATAAAGAATGTTCTCTTCCCGGGCCTCTGCGCCCGGAATTTCCGCCACGATGCGCCCGTCCCACAGCACGCAGATGCGATCGCACAGCCCGACCAGCTCGGAGAATTCGCCCGAGGCGTAAATCACCCCTTTACCTTCCCGCGCCAGGCCGTCAATCACGTTGAAAAGATCCGTTTTGGCTTTGACATCGACCCCTTTGGTCGGCTCATCGAAAATCAGGACATTGGCGTTGCCGCGCAGCCATTTGCCAATCGCCACCTTTTGCTGATTGCCGCCGGAGAGACGGCGCAAGGTTTGCGCCGGACCCGATGTCCGTATCCCCACCCGGGCGATCACTTCTTCCGCCCACCGCCAGGCCTGACGATGGCCAAACAGGCTCCAGCGAGAGAAGCTGTTGTCGGCGCTAACCGCCAGGTTCATCGCCACCGGCTCTTCGATAAAAATACCCTCCTTGCGTCGCTCTTCCGGCACCAGCGCCAGACCGCGCGCCACCGAATCCGCCGGGTCGCGCGGTCGCCACGGCTGGCTGTTCAGCTCGCCGCGCGTCAACCGGCTTTTGCTGGCGCCAAACAGCGCCTTGCACAGCTCGGTTTTGCCGGCGCCCGCCAGCCCGGCGATCCCCAGAATCTCCCCCTTGCGCAGGCGCAGCGAGATATCCTGCAGCAGCCCCTCGTCGTGCAGCCCTTCAACCTGTAACAGCACCTCATCGCTATGCGGCGGCCGCTTCGGCGGGAAGATATCGCTCAGCTCATGGCCGAGCATCTTTTCGACAATCTGCTCGCCGCTCAGATCGGCCATCGGCCCGCTCTCAATCAGACGACCGTCGCGCAGCACCGTCAGGGTGTCGCAAACCGCGTTTAATTCATGAATGCGGTGCGAGATAAACACGATGCCTATGCCCTGAAGCTGCAGGCGGCGCACCACCGCAAACAGGCGCTCGCTTTCGTGTTGATCCAGCGGCGCGGTCGGTTCATCAAGGATAAGAAAGCGGCAGTGATGCGACAGCGCGCGGGCCAGCAGAATTTGCTGTTTTTCCGCCAACGTGCAGCCGTCGATGGAGCGACGTACGTCGAGGCTGACGTCAAGCTGGGCCAGGGCCTCGCGCGCCAGCTGGCGCAGCCGTCCCCAGCGAAAAGCCAGCCCCGGTTCAGCCAGCCTGTCGAGCATGATGTTTTCCGCGATGCTCAGGCCCGGGACCAGCGCGACGTCAACCTCCTGCTGCACCAGGTGAATCCCCAGCTGTTTGGCGTCGCGCGGCGAGCGAATGCTGACCGGCTGATTGTTAATCACCACTTCGCCTTCGTAATGGGCGTGCGTGCCGCACAGCACCGCCATGAGCGTTGACTTACCCGCGCCGTTGGCGCCGGTGAGCGCGTGCACCGAGCCCCCCTTCAGGGTAAAAGACACGTTGCTCAGCGCCCGAAAGCCGGAAAAGGCCAGGCTAATATTTTGCATCTCAAGGCGATTGCCGGTCATCCCCTGCACCCTGTCGATTAATGTTCTGATTTAACGAATTTTTCATAGCCGCCCTTGACTGACAAATGCATAAAAGGCATAAGTTAAAGCGAAATAATATTAGCCATCCGGATGTCCAGACATAACATCGGGTTAGCGAAACAGCACAAGGACAGCATTGATGAGTCACAGCGATATCCGCGTGGTCCCCGGCCCCGCCAACTACTATTCCCATCCCGGCAGCCTTGCCCGGCTGCAGGATTTTTATAGCGAAGAACAGCTTTCACGCGCGGTGTGGGTGTACGGCGAGCGGGCTATCGCAGGCGCGCAGGCTTTTCTGCCGGCAGCGTTTAACGTTGCTGGCGCCAAAAAAATCGTATTTAAAGGCCACTGCAGCGAAAGCGACGTCAGCGAGCTGGCCCGCACGTCCGGCGACGATCGGTCGGTGGTGATTGGCGTGGGCGGCGGCGCGCTGCTCGATACCGCCAAGGCGCTGGCCCGCCGCCTCGGCCTGCCGGTGGTGGCCATCCCGACCATCGCCGCCACCTGCGCGGCGTGGACGCCGCTGTCGGTGTGGTATAACGATGCCGGTCAGGCGCTGCAGTTTGAGATTTTCGACGACGCCAACTTCCTGGTGCTGGTGGAGCCGCGCATTATTCTTAACGCGCCGGCGGAATATCTGCTGGCGGGCATCGGCGATACGCTGGCGAAATGGTATGAAGCGGTGGTGCTGGCTCCGCAGCCGGAGACGCTGCCGCTCACCGTGCGCCTTGGCATCAACGGCGCGCTGGCGATCCGCGATGTGCTGCTGGACAGCAGCGAAACGGCGCTGGCTGACCAACAGCGCGGCGAGCTGACCCAGGCCTTCCGCGACGTGGTGGATGCGATTATCGCCGGCGGCGGTATGGTCGGGGGATTAGGCGAGCGCTATACCCGCGTCGCCGCCGCGCACGCGGTGCATAACGGGCTGACGGTACTGCCGCAGACCGAGAAGTATCTGCACGGGACCAAAGTCGCCTACGGCATTCTGGTCCAGAGCGCCCTGCTCGGCCAGGACGAGGTGCTGGCGCAGCTAGTGCAGGCGTATCAGCGCTTTAACCTGCCGACCACGCTGGCGGCGCTGGAGGTGGATATCAACAACCGCGAACAGCTGGATCAGGTGATTACCCATACCCTGCGCCCGGTAGAGTCCATCCATTTTCTGCCGGTTGAACTGAACGCCGAAACCCTGCGCGCCGCGTTTGAAAAAGTCGAACGTTTCGCCGGTTAATCCCCCGTTTTATTCGCCTCTGCCGCCCGGCGGAGGCGCTTTCGAGCCGCCTCGCAAAGCGGATGTTTCTGTCTTTATTCCGCATAAAATCTGCATTATCGTCTCCTATAAGATAATTTAAATTTACTTATAATCTTATTATTTACTTATAATGAGCTTTGACTTAAAGTGGAGGTCAGGATGATCGTTTTTTGGTCGAAAAGCGCAGAAAAACAGCTCGCCGCAATAGATTCCCGCTATCAGGAGAGAATCAAAGAAAAGCTACGCACCATGGATGATAAAAATGCGCCGGCTCCGGACATTAAAAAACTCAAGCAGTCGGGATCCGAAGATCATTATCGATTGCGTGTCGGTGATTATCGCATCATCTTCACACAGTTTGAGGGGCTATCTGAAAGCTGCTATGTCGTAGCGATAAAACGAAGAACCTCAACAACCTATCTTCACGAGGAGGCAACGCCTTATGGCAGTGCAACTAATTAAGGACGACGAGGGCAACCCGCAGTATGTGGTGATCCCCTATAACGAATACTTCCAGATGCGTCTGAAAATGGCGGAATACGATGATGAAAAAGAGGAAGAGTGGGAAGACGTCCCCTACGAATCGGATGAATACGACGATATTCCCTTACCTGACAGCGTCTGCGACATCATGGATAAAGAGAAAGTCAGCCTGCAGGCGGCCTGGCGCATTTTACGCGGCCTGTCGCAGCAGGAGGTGGCCGATAAGCTCGGAATTAGCCAGTCTGCGGTTTCCCAGCTAGAAGCTATCGACTCCCGCCCGCAAAAGCGCACCCGCGAAAAGCTGGCGGCGATATACGGCTGTAGGCAGGAGCAGATCAGCCTGTATTTGCCGAAAGAGGGTTAGCAGCACTTCGCGCCGCCTTTGCCGCCGTAGCGTGCGTCCTGACGCTCGCGAAAAAACTCTTCGT
This sequence comes from Klebsiella grimontii, assembly GCF_900200035.1. Classification (GTDB taxonomy): domain Bacteria; phylum Pseudomonadota; class Gammaproteobacteria; order Enterobacterales; family Enterobacteriaceae; genus Klebsiella; species Klebsiella grimontii. Next base: position 576,909 of record NZ_FZTC01000015.1, on the reverse strand, counting down.
AAGTCATCGGCGTTTGTTCGGGATGGGTCGCGCGGATGTGCTCCACGTAGTTGTCGTAATCCGGGACGCCGATCATCATTTTCGCCGCCTGGCCTAAATATTTTCCTGCTTTCGAAAGGGTATCAAACATTTTCAACTCTCATAATCGCCCCCCTTCTCTCAAAGAGGGGCGATAACGTGATGGCTTAGTGAGCGCGTTTCGCCTGGGTCACCAGGCTATCGGCATCAGCAGGCATCGCCTGGTACGGGGTCTCTTTCGCCGTCGGTTTGTCCTCTTTCAGCGCCGCCAGCGCGGTCTTAATCGAGAACAGCGCCAGCACCACGACCACCACCATAAAGAAGATGGTCAGCCCGGCATCCAGACGGTTGTTAAACACCAGCTGCGCCAGCTGCGACTCGGTGTACTGCGGCGGAATATTACCGCTGTCGATCATCGCCTGGAACTTGTTGGCAATCGCCAGGAAGCCGACTTTGGTGTCGGTGCTGAACGACTTCTGCCAGCCCGCGGTCAGGGTACAAATCAGCAGCCATGAGGTCGGCAGCAGCGCGACCCATGCATAGCGCTGGCGCTTCATCTTAAACAGTACCACCGCGCACAGCATCAGCGCCATCCCCGCCAGCATCTGGTTGGCAATACCAAACAGCGGCCACAGCGTGTTGATGCCGCCGAGCGGGTCAACTACGCCCTGATGCAGGAAGTAGCCCCACGCCAGCACGCACAGCGCCGTGGCGAGAAGGTTCGCCGGCAGCGAGCTGGTTTGCTTCAGCCCGGGGCTTATCACCCCCAGCAAATCCTGCAGCATAAAGCGCGCCGCGCGCGTACCGGCATCCACCGCGGTCAGGATAAATAGCGCCTCGAACAGAATGGCGAAGTGATACCAGAAGGAGACATCCATCAGGCCGCCCAGCGAACCGTGCAGAATGTAGGCCATGCCTACCGCCAGCGTCGGCGCGCCGCCCGCGCGGGAGATAATCGACTGCTCTCCCACTTCGTGAGCGATCTGGTTAAGGGTATCCGGCGTCACGGTAAAGCCCCAGCTGCTCACCACCTGCGCCGCCGACGCCACCACATCGGTCACGCCCGCCGGAGCCAGCACCGCCATCGGGCTGTTCATCGCGAAATAGACGCCCGGGTCGATAATACAGGCCGCCACCAGCGCCATAATCGCCACGAAGGACTCCATCAGCATGCCGCCGTAGCCGATAAAGCAGGCCTGGCCTTCATTGGCCAGCATCTTCGGCGTCGTGCCGGAGGCGATCAGGGCATGGAAGCCGGAAACCGCGCCGCAGGCGATGGTGATAAACAGGAACGGGAACAGGCTGCCGCTCCACACCGGGCCGGTGCCATCGATAAATTTGGTCAGCGCCGGCATCGTCAGCGTTGGACGCATGATCAGGATACCGATCGCCAGGCCGACGATGGTGCCGATTTTCAGGAAGGTGGAGAGGTAGTCGCGCGGCGCCAGCAGCAGCCAGACCGGCAGCACGGCGGCGATAAAGCCGTAGCCCACCAGAATCCAGGTGAGCTGCACGCCGGTATAATCAAACCACGGCGCCCAGGTCGGGCTTTCCGCCACCCAGCCGCCGGAAATAATGGCAAACACCAGCATCACCAGGCCAATCACCGACACTTCGCCAATGCGCCCGGGGCGCAGATAGCGAATATAGATCCCCATGAAAATCGCCAGCGGGATGGTGAAGGCGACGGTGTAAGTCCCCCACGGGCTGTGGGTCAGCGCTTTCACCACAATCATCGCCAGTACCGCGAGGATAATCACCATGATCATAAAGCAGGCCACCAGCGCCAGCACGCCGGCGGTCGGGCCCATCTCCTCTTTCACCAGCTCGCCGAGCGAACGTCCGTCGCGACGAGTGGAGACGAACAGCACCATGAAGTCCTGTACCGCCCCGGCTAGCACCACGCCCGCAAGGATCCAGATCATTCCCGGCAGGTAGCCCATCTGCGCCGCCAGCACCGGGCCAACCAGCGGCCCCGCGCCGGCAATAGCGGCAAAATGGTGGCCGAACAGCACCTTCTTGTCGGTTGGAACATAGTCGAGGCCGTCGTTGTGACGCACCGCCGGGGTCATGCGCGTCGGGTCGACCGCCAGTACATTTTTGGCGATATAGAGGCCGTAGAAGCGATAGGCGATCAGATAGACGCAGACTGCCGCGACGACAATCCACAGCGCGTTGATCTGTTCACCCCGGTTTAGCGCGATATAGCCCAGGGCAAAGGCTCCGATAACGGAGAGCAGTGTCCAGATGAGGTATTTCCCTGAATTATTCATCATTGTGTTCCACTGGTAGGGTAATCAGGATGTTACAAGTTGTTTCTAGAACATAATGTGAATTTTAACAACTTTGAAACGTTGCAGATGTCGCCTGACGGCAAGGATTTATCTCACATTGCAAGCGAGATCACTTCTGGCAGGAAAAGAGATGAAAACGGGGAGGGTAATCTGTAACTGCATCGCAGTCTGTTTCCCGGAGGCGGCGCTTGACGCGCCTTGTCCGGGCTACCGGCCCGCAGATGGCGTTGAGTTGGTCACCCGATCGCCGGCGCCACAGACGGCATGTTACCCGTAGCCCGGCTAAGGCGTTCACGCCGCCAGCCGGGAACAGGCCATGCTTCAGCCGAGGATCGCCGTACTCAGCCGGCAGGTGCAGCAGCGGCGCCCCCGTTCGTCGAACACCGCAATTTCCCAGCTCTGGCCCTGACGCCCCAGGTGCAGCGGTCGGCACTCGCCGCGCACTTTGCCGCTGGAGACCGCCCGGTGATGGGTGGCGTTAAGTTCGATCCCCACCACGCACTGGCCCTCTTCGGTCATCAACCATCCGGCCATTGAACCGAGGGTTTCCGCCAGCGCCGCGGAGGCGCCGCCGTGTAGCAGCCCGAACGGCTGATGGGTTCGCGCATCGACCGGCATTTCCGCCTCCAGCACGCCCTCTTCCAGCCGGGTATACACTATCCCCAGATGCGCCACCATCGTATTCGCGCTGGTCGCGTTAAGCGCATCCAGCGTCATCTGACGTTTCCAGGCCATTTATGCCCCCAGCGTCGAGCCGCCGTCCACCACGATATCCTGCAGCGTGATATGGCTGGCGTGGTCGGAGGCGAGGAACAGAATGGTATTGGCAATCTCCTGCGGACGGGCGATTTTGCCCAGCGGAATGCCCAGCTTAAACTGCTCGCCGAAACCGCGAATGCGCTGCTGTTCAGCGTCATCGCTGACCCACAGCGTGCGCTGCATATCGGTGTCAGTCGAGCCAGGAGAAACCAGATTACAGCGTACCCCGCTGCCCGCCAGCTCAAGGCCAACGGTCAGCGCCAGGCTCTTCAGCGCCGCCTTTGACGCGCCGTAGGCGCTCATGCCGATGCGCGGAGTATGCGCAGCATCGGAGGCCACCGTCACAATTGCCCCGCCTTTCTGGCGGCGAAACTGCGCCATCGTCTGCTGGAACAGGTTAAACGCCCCGCCGACGTTGACGGCGAAGGTCTGCTGCCAGTCTTCCTGGCTCAGCGCATCGGTCGCCCCCATCCGTAAAATGCCGGCGGCATTGACCAGCACATCCAGCCGTTCAATGCCAGCCAGCAGGCGGCCACATACCTGCGCCACCTGCCGCGCGTCGGCGACGTCCAGCGTCTCGGTAGCGAACGGATAGCTTTCACCGTCGAACGCCAGATCAAAGCCGGTTACCTGCGCGCCGGCCTCAACGAACGCCAGGGCGGTGGCGTAGCCGATCCCCTTGCCCGCCCCGGTGATCCACACGGTCTGGCCGTGAAAATCGAGTCCGTTCATTATTTCACCTCGCGGGACAGCAGCGCCCACCAGGCGTCGATAGTCGGGTTTTTCGCCAGTACCACGAAGTCGATATCGCCGTACACTTTACGCCAGCGCGCGGCGAGCGCCATCATACGCACCGAGTCGAGGCCGTAATCGATCAGGTTTTCATCGTCCATCGGCTCGTCGCTTTCATCCAGCAGCGGCAACACCAGCGCGCGCAGCGCCGCTTTTGACGCCGGCAGCGGCAGCAGCTCTTCGGTCATCACCACGCGACCGGAACGGCCCGCCACGTAGTTGAGCGCCATCAGATGCTCTTCACGGCTGAAATCGGCCAGCGCATCGGCGACAAAGAACGGCTTAATATCGCGCATAAACGCGTCAGTCGCAGTGGTCATACAGCCGATATGGGCGTAAACGCCGGTGATGATCAGCTGATCGCGCCCCGCCTCTTTCAGCATCTCCTCCAGCGGCGAGCGATGAAACGCGCTGTAGCGCCACTTCACCAGTACGGTGTCGCTGTCGTCCGGCGCGAGCGCGGCAATCACCTGCTGCTGTTCCGGCGAACGGGTCAGGCCCGGTCCCCACATATCGTTCAGCAGCGCGCGGTCTTCATCGCTCTGCTCTTTCGGCTGAGCGGTGTAAAAGACCGGAATATGGTTCTGTTTGCAGAACTCGCGCAGGGCGGCGATGTTGGCCACCACTCTCTCCATCATCGGGCTGTTTTCGCCCCAGAAGTTGAGGAAATACTCCTGCATATCGTGAATCAACAGCGCGGCGCGGGACGGCTCAAATGCCCAGTTCACTTTGTTCGCCGGGATATCGCTGGCTTCCGGCAGCGCGTAAGCCTGTAATTTTGGGATTGCCATTCTGTCTTCTCCTTCAGCCCAGCTTGCGTTCAGCCAGCCACTGACGTAATTGTTTTTTATCGACTTTGCCCACCGGCGTCAGCGGCAGCGCATCAACGCACTCCACGCGGTCCGGAAGTTTAAATTCTGCGACCCCTTGTTCACGCAGGAAGCGGCGCACCGCTACCGCGCGCAGAGGCTCCTTCACCACCAGATACGCACAGCTCTTCTCACCCAGCAGGCTGTCTTCCATGCTGACCAGCGCCGCGTGGATCGCCGCAGGATGACGCAGCAGCAGGTTTTCGATCTCTTCCGCCGCGATCTTCTCGCCGCCGCGGTTGATCTGATCTTTTTCCCGCCCCTGCACGGTGATGTAGCCCTCTTCATCGATCGAAATCAGATCGCCCGAACAGTAGAAGCCGTCGGCATCAAAGGCTTCGGCATTATGCTGCGGGCTCTTGTAGTACCCGCGGAAGGTGTACGGCCCGCGGGTCATCAGGCGCCCGACTTCGCCGCGCGGCAGCGGATTACCATCGGCATCGGCCACCCACACTTCGTCATCCGGGCACATCGGGCAGCCCTGGGTGTTGATGATGCGCTCGGGGCTGTCGTTGAGGCGGGTATAGTTCACCAGCCCCTCCGCCATGCCGAAGACCTGCTGCAGCTGGCAGCCAATTTCCGCCGGAATGCGCGCGGCGAGGGTCGCTGAGAGGCGCGCTCCGCCCACCTGCAGCAGCCGCAGCGATTGCAGTTGAGCATTGCTGCCGGCGTCATGGATCTCCTGTAGCCACAGGCTGACCGCGGGGGGAACCAGCGAGGTCAGGTTGATCTGGTGCTTTTCTATCAGCGGGAAGCAGAGGGTCGCGCTCGGGTCGTGCGCTAACACCACCACGCCGCCGGCGAGGAACACGCCTAATGAACCCGGCGAGCTCATCGCGTAGTTGTGGGCGGCGGGAAGCGCGTTCAGGTAGCGCGTTTCGGCGCTTACGCCGCACAGCTCGTTGCTGCGGCGAATGCTGTAGTCGTAGTCGTTATGCGTACGTGGGATGAGCTTCGGCGTACCGGTGCTGCCGCCAGAGAGCTGGAAAAAGGCCACTTCGTCAGCGGGCGTCGGATGCGCGACGAAATTATCGTCAGGCCGCCCGATGGCCGCCGTCAGGCTCTGCTCGCCGTCGTCGTTCAGCAGCAGCGCCACGCGTACCGACGCATGCTGGGCGACAAAAGCGTTAAGAAAATCATCATCGCCAAACAGCGCGTGTTCGCGGTCGGCAATCAGCAAAGCGGGTTCAATCTGCGCGGCGTAGGCGTTCAGCTCGCTACGCTGGTGGCTGAACAGCGCGTTGACCGGCGCAACGCCGATACGCAGCAGCGCGAAGAAGGTGATATAAAATTCCGCAACGTTGCCCAGCTGCACCAGCGCCGTTTCGCCGCGCTTCAGGCCCTGATGCTGCAGCGAGGAGGCGAGGTTATCCACCAGGCGGTTGAATTCACGGTAGCTGTAGCTTTTGTCGCCGTCGATAATCGCCGGGGCGTCGTTTTCCGCATGACGGGTAATCAGTTGAGTTAACGGCAGATCCTGCCAGTAGCCTTTTTGCCGATAGCGGGCCGCGAACGCTTCCGGCCAGCGGGTAAATTCGATCATCATCGTCCCTTATTGCAAGCCGAATACGTTCAGCATGGTGGTCAGTTTGACGCCGGTTTCGCGCCACTCGCCCAACGGCGAAGAGGCCGGAACGATACCTGCGCCGGCAAATAGCCGCAGGGTGCGCTGCTGCAGGCGCGCGCAGCGGATGGTCACTACCCACTCGCCGTTGCCTTCGTCATCACACCAGCCAACAATGCCGCCGAATAGCTGGCGGTCGAACGGCTCCAGTTCGCCGATCAGGCGTTTCGCCGCCTGATGTGGGAAACCGCTCAGCGCCGGAGTCGGATGCAGCAGGCAGGCCAGCGACATGGCATTCTCGTTTGCCAGCGCGGTGCCCTGAATCTGCGTCGCCAGATGCCACAGGGTCGGCGTGGTGATCAGCTGCGGAGAGTCCGGCAGGGAGAGTTCGCTGCTGCGCGGCGCTAATACGGCCTTCATCGCCTGAGTCACCAGCTCATGTTCATGGCGATCTTTTTCAGACGCCAGCAGCCTGTGCCCCGCTTCACGATCCAGCACATCGTCCGGCTGGCGGCGGGCGGAACCGGCCAGCGGCAGAGAGCTGAAATGCGCGCCTTCTTTACGCAGCAGCAGCTCTGGGCTTGCGCCCAGCAGCACGCCGCCGTCTGAGAGCGGCACGTGGAAGTTAAAGCTGGCCGGATTCTGGGCGATCAGGCGCTCGAGCAGCGCCCCGCTATCGACCCGTTCGCGGGTGGTGATATCAATCAGGCGCGACAGGACCACCTTGTCCACTTCCGGCGTCGCGGTGAGGGCCGCCGCGCGCGCCACCATCGCCATAAAGGTGTCCTGCTCGGGGATCTCCCGGCGCTGCACGACATCCATCGGATTTTGCCCCGACGCATAGCGCGCGGAGTGCTGCTTTTCAGTGCGGGAGAACGCGGTCCAGCTCGCGGGGATAAACAGCTCGGAGGGCTCGCTGGTATCGAACGGAATGGCGCCGACCATCACCGGTCTGGCGATCCCGGCAGTGCGCGCCGCTTTAAAGGCGGCGGCCATTTTTTGCTGAAACTCTCCGTCCGGATCATCGCCGTCGGCGGCGGGATGAGAGAATCGGCTAAAGCAGCCAGCGGTGGTGAAACTGCGGTACGGCGACATAAAGAAGAAGCTTTCCGGCGGCAGGGTCATTTTTTTCTCCCGAACTTCCTCAGCCAAAGACGTTTCCATATCATCCTCCAAAAACGATAAAGATATTACGAATAATTATCATTTATATTTTGGTTGGCTAACCTAAAAGGTATTGCGCTTTATGTCAACCGTACAGGTAGCATGTTGTGCGACTTATACCCGTCATACTTCAAGTTGCAGGTGTGTTGGCTGTGTTCGCTCACCCGAATCACTTACTACAGTAAGCTCATCGGGATTCGTTCACTTGCCGCCTTCCTGCAACTCGAATTATTAGGGTATAGACTTGCATCCACGCGGCGCAAAGCTGAAAATGAGAAGCATTTATCACCACTCACTCAGGATGCGAATACGTGAATTTCTCCACCTTTTGCCGCCGTACCCTCCTCGCCAGCGGCCTGGCGATTTTAGGAATGAGCTCAGCGCTGGCGGCAGACTGGCCGCGCCAGATAACCGACAGCCGCGGAACCCATACGCTGGAAAGCCAGCCGCTGCGCATTGTCTCCACCAGCGTGACGCTGACCGGTTCGCTACTGGCGATTGACGCGCCGGTAGTGGCCAGCGGAGCCACCACGCCCAACAACCGCGTCGCCGATGGCCAGGGTTTTTTGCGGCAGTGGAGCGAGGTGGCGAAAGCGCGCAAGCTGGCGCGCCTCTATATCGGCGAACCGAGCGCTGAGGCCGTCGCCGCGCAAATGCCGGATTTGATTCTGATTAGCGCCACCGGCGGCGATTCGGCGATGACGCTCTACGACCAGCTTTCCACCATCGCCCCGACGCTTATCATTAACTACGATGATAAAAGCTGGCAGGCCCTGCTGACCCAACTGGGGGAGATTACCGGCCACGAAAAACAGGCGGCGGAGAGAATCGCTGAGTTTGATAAAAAGCTGGCGGCGCTGAAAGAGCAGATGAAGCTGCCGCCGCAGCCGGTCACCGCGCTGGTCTACACCGCCGCGGCCCATAGCGCCAATATCTGGACCAAAGAATCCGCTCAGGGACAGCTGCTCGAACAGCTGGGCTTTACCCTCGCCGACCTGCCAGGCGGGCTGCATGCCAGCCAGAGCCAGGGAAAACGGCATGATATCGTGCAGCTGGGCGGGGAAAACTTAGCCGCCGGGCTTAACGGTCAGAGCCTGTTCCTGTTCGCCGGCGACCAAAAAGACGCCGACGCGATTAACGCCAACCCGCTGCTATCGCATCTGCCCGCCGTTGAAGGGAAACGCGTTTATCCGCTGGGGACGGAAACCTTCCGCCTGGATTACTACAGCGCCGTGCTGGTGCTGCAGCGTTTAGCAGCGCTCTTTGCCTAAGCCGATCTCCCGGGGGCGGCGCCAGGCGCCTTGCCCGGGCTACCGGACCGCCGGGAAAGCCCAGCGGAGTTAACTTTCGCTGACCGCTTCCGGGCGCTGAAAGCGGCGCAGTTCGCGTAACAGCCCCACCAGCACCGCGCCCACAATCACCAGCGCCCAACCGCTGGCGCTCGCCGAGGCCACCGGTGTCAGGATCGCGCCCAGGCCGCCGAGCAGCGCCGCGCCTATCGCATCGCCGGTCACGTTCTGCGCGGTCCACAGACCGTTGATGCGCCCGAGCATATTTTCCGGGGTCTGGGTCTGAATCAGCGTATATTGCAGCAGCGAGCTTATCGCGCTTAGCCAGCCAAACAGCGCCAGACACAGCGCGCCCAGCTCCCACACCGGCATCAGGCTGAACAGCGCAATCGCCACAAACGAGCCGACGGTGGTCGCCAGCATCAGCACGCCCGGCTTCGCCGTCTGCGCCAGTTGCCCGCTGGTTAGTGCCCCGAATGCCGCGCCCAGTGGGATCGCAGCATAGAGCAGGCCAATCTGCGACGCCGACATCTGCCAGCTTCCGGCCAGCGCCGGATAGAGCACGCGCACCGCGCTGGCCATCGTCAGCAGACCGCCAAGCAGCGCGATGCCGCCGATAAGCGGGCTGTTAAACAGAAACTTCAGCCCCGCGTTCAGCGATTTCAGCGGGTGCTCGCGCGGCTGCGGCGGCGGCGCCAGCAGCGGTAAACGCAGCAGAGTCAGCGTGGTGATAAAGGTTCCCGCCGCCGCCAGACCGTAGTTCCAGGCCACGCCGCCGGTTGCCAGTAGCAGACCGCCGATCATCGGCGAAATCACCGAGCCCAGCCGCACCGTCAACATGGTGATCGCCCCGGCCTGCATCAGGTTTTCCCGGCCAACCAGCGCCGGCGTCGCCGCCAGCAGTGCGGTCACGCCAATAGAGGCGAACAGACCGTCCCAGATACCGAGCAGATAGATGGCGATTAACGACGGCTCCGGCAGCATGGCGTTCAGGCACAGGCCGACGAAACCAATCCCGCAGGTGCCGCGCGCCAGCAGGATCAAACGCTTACGCTCATAGCGGTCGGCAAGCACGCCGCCGATCATCAAACCGACAAACATCGAAGCGCCGGTCAGGGTCACCGACAGCCCCACTTGCCAGGTTGAATGGGTCATCATCTGGATTTGCACCGGGATCGCCACGCCCAGCAGGCCAAGCGACAGGATTGAAATAAAGCGGGCGATAAAGACGGCGCGAAAGGCCGGGTGAGTTTTCAACAAGCTGAGATTCAGCAGCCAGGATTGTCGGTTCATGACAGCGCCTTGTTATTATTTTCCATACCATTTTTATGGGTGCACATGCTAACATAACTGAATAGAATCGATAACGATAATTACTATCATTATCATGCCAGGGATGTAAGCCATGTCGTGTTCCACGACCGCGGCGCGCGCCTTTGCCGTGCCGGGTCTTTTAATCGTTTTAATCATCGCCGTTGCGCTCAGCCTGCTGATCGGCGCCAAACCCCTACCGTTTAGCGTCGTCCTCGATGCCTTCACCGGCACCTGCCAGAGCGCCGATTGCACCATCGTCCTTGATGCCCGGCTGCCGCGAACCCTCGCCGGGCTGCTGGCCGGCGGCGCGCTGGGTCTGGCCGGCGCGCTGATGCAAACGCTGACCCGCAACCCGCTGGCGGACCCCGGGATCCTCGGCGTCAACTCCGGCGCCAGCTTCGCTATCGTGCTGGGCGCGGCGCTGTTTGGCCTTTCTTCGCCGCAGGAGCAGCTGCTGATGGCCTTTTGCGGCGCGTTCGGCGCCTCGCTGCTGGTCGCCTTTACCGGCAGCCAGGGCGGCGGCCAGCTCAGCCCCGTGCGCCTGACCCTCGCGGGGGTCGCCCTGGCGGCGGTGCTGGAAGGGCTTTCCAGCGGTATCGCGCTGCTTAATCCCGACGTCTATGACCAGCTGCGCTTCTGGCAGGCGGGTTCGCTCGACGTGCGCACCCTGCAAACCCTGAAAATTGTGCTGATCCCGGTGCTGATTGCCGGTCTGGTGACCCTGCTGCTGAGCCGGGCCTTAAACAGCCTGAGCCTCGGCAACGATACGGCCACCGCGCTCGGCAGCCGGGTCGCGCGGACTCAGCTTATTGGTCTGCTGGCGATTACCGTTCTGTGCGGTAGCGCCACGGCGGTGGTGGGGCCGATCGCCTTTATCGGCCTGATGATGCCGCATATGGCCCGCTGGCTGGTGGGCGCGGATCATCGCTGGTCGCTGCCGGTGACCCTACTGGCGACCCCCGCCCTGCTGCTGTTTGCCGACGTGCTGGGGCGCCTGCTGGTGCCCGGCGAACTGCGGGTTTCAGTGGTCAGCGCCTTTATTGGCGCGCCGGTGCTGATCTGGCTGGTGCGCCGCCAGCCGCGCGGAGGTGGCATGTGATTGCGCCTTCTCGTCGCCTGATATTGAGCTGTTTGCTACTGCTGGTCGCCAGCGTGCTGGTCTCCCTGTGGGGGCTGGGTAGCGGCCTGGTGCCGTTAAGCGTTGAGCAGGTTATCTCCGCGCTGCTTGGCGATGCGCCGCGTAACGTCACCCTGGTGGTGACCGAGTGGCGTCTGCCGCGCGTGCTGATGGCGCTGCTGATCGGCGCCGCCCTTGGCGTCAGCGGCGCGATTTTCCAGTCGTTGACCCGCAACCCGCTGGGCAGTCCGGACGTGATGGGGTTCAACACCGGGGCGTGGAGCGGCGTGCTGGTGGCGATGGTGATGTTCGGCCAGAACCTGGCGGCCAACGCCATGGCGGCAATGGTTGGCGGTATTCTCACCGCGCTGGTGGTCTGGCTGCTGGCGTGGCGCAACGGCATTGAGACCTTTCGCCTGATTATTATCGGCATCGGCGTGCGGGCCATGCTGGTGGCGTTCAATACCTGGCTGCTGCTGCGCGCTTCGCTGGAAACCGCCCTCTCCGCCGGGCTGTGGTATGCCGGTTCGCTTAACGGTCTGACCTGGGGAAAAACCTGGCCCTCCGCGCCGCTGATTCTCTTGATGCTGGCGTGCGGGGCGCTGCTGGCGCGGCGTATGCGGCTGCTGGAGATGGGCGACGATACCGCCTGCGCGCTGGGCGTGCGGGTTGAACGCTCGCGGCTGCTGCTGATGCTGGTCGGGGTGGTGCTGACCGCCGCCGCTACCGCCCTCGCCGGGCCGATTTCCTTTATCGCCCTCGTGGCCCCGCATATCGCGCGGCGCCTTAGCGGTACCGCCCGCTGGGGGCTGGCCCAGGCGGCGCTGTGCGGCGCCCTGCTGCTGGCGCTGTCTGACTACTGCGCGCAGCGTCTGTTTATGCCCTATCAGTTACCGGTGGGCGTGGTGACCGTCAGCATTGGCGGCCTCTACCTTATCGGGTTATTAATTCAGGAGTCCCGCAAAAAATGACCGCTGTCACCTCCCGTTTGCGCGGCGACCAGTTGACCCTGGCGTACGGCAAAAAAACCATCGCCGAATCGCTGAACGTCACCATTCCCGACGGCCACTTTACCGCCATTATTGGCCCCAACGGCTGCGGTAAATCGACGCTGCTGCGCACCCTGAGCCGCCTGATGACGCCCGCCAGCGGTCATGTTTATCTCGACGGCGAGCAGATCCAGCGTTACGCCAGTAAAGAGGTGGCAAAGCGCATCGGCCTGCTGGCGCAGAACGCCACCACGCCGGGGGATATAACGGTTCAGGAGCTGGTGGCCCGCGGGCGCTATCCGCACCAGCCGCTGTTTACCCGCTGGCGCAAAGAGGATGAAGAGGCGGTCAGCAGGGCGATGAAGGCCACCGGCATTACCGACCTCGCGCGGCAAAGCGTCGATACCCTCTCCGGCGGCCAGCGCCAGCGGGCGTGGATCGCCATGGTGCTGGCCCAGGAGACGGCGATTATGCTGCTCGATGAGCCTACCACCTGGCTGGATATCAGCCATCAGATCGATCTGCTTGAGCTGCTAAGCGAGCTGAATCAGCAGAAGGGCTATACGCTGGCGGCGGTGCTGCACGATCTGAACCAGGCCTGCCGCTACGCGACCCATTTGATTGCCCTGCGCGAGGGTAAAATCGTCGCCGAAGGCGCGCCGAAGGAGATCGTCAGCGCGGAGCTCATTGAAAAGATTTACGGTCTGCGCTGTACGATCATAGAGGATCCGGTGGCGCATACGCCGCTGGTGGTGCCGCTGGGTCGCCGATAGATATTCCCGGCTCGCGCTGCGCTTAGCCGGGCTGGCAGAAACGGTAGCCCGGGTAAGGCGTTTACGCCGCAACCCGGGAGTTTTTCTATCCTTCCCCGAGGATCTCCCTGACCACCGGGCCAATCGCCTCAAAGGCCTGCGGGGAGATAATATCCACGTGGGCGCAATCCTGGCTAAACACCTCCAGCTCGCCGACCCACGGCCCCCAGACCCTCTGCGGCTCCATCCCGGGCTGACGGGTTTTCTCCGCCACGAACAGCGTCGCCTTACCGTCAAACTTCGCGCTGTGCGCGGTGGTCAGCAGGCGCACCGCGTCGGCGTAGTTACCCTCGATAACGCTGAACAGCTCACCGGAAGCCTGCCCCTGCTGGGCGGCCAGAAACGCCTCGCGCTCGCGGGCGATCTCCGCCAGCACCTCAGGGTCCAGACCGTTGGCCTCTTTCTCCGCCCAGTTCTGCGTTTCCGGCGGCCAGGTATCCAGCAGGCCGAGAAACGCCACCGCTTCGCCGCGCTGGCGTAAGCGGGCGGCTATTCCCTGCGCCAGGGTGCCGCCGAGCGAATAGCCCAGCAGATAATAGGGGCCGTGGGGCTGCTGCGAAAGCAGGGTTTGCAGATGATGCTCGCAGACCGCATCCAGATCCGCCGCCGTCGCCATCGGCCCGTGCGGTCGCGGCGACTGAATGCCGACGATCGACCAACGCGGGCTTAAATAACGCGCCAGCACGCTGAACTGCCAGGCAAAACCGGAAGCTGGATGGAAGCAAAACAGCGTCGGGCCGTCACTCTCGCGCAGCGGCAGGATCGCGTCGAAGCCCAGCCGTTGCGCCTGCTCATCGCTCAGATCCGATGCCAGCAGCGCGCTCAGCTTGCCGACGGTAGAAGCGACCATCACCTGCCCCGGCGTCACCTGGCGTTGCAGTTCGCGGCCGAGCGTCGCCGCCAGACGCATCGCCAGCAGCGAATGGCCGCCAAGGGCGAAGAAATCGGCGTCGATATCGTTCACCTCGCAGCCCAGCAGCTGGCTGAACGCCGAGGCGACGGTGGTTTCCACGCCCGGCTCCGGCGGACGACCGCGGCTTACGCGGCTCAGCGTCGGCAGCGGCAGCGCTTTGCGATCCAGCTTGCCGTTGGCGCTCAGCGGCAGCGCCGGCAGTTGAATCAGCACCACCGGCACCATATGCGGCGGCAGCTGTTCGCCAAGCCGCGCTTTAAGCGCCTCGGTATCCAGCGGCAGGCCGGATTCAGAAACCAGATAGCCCACCAGCTGGCGGGCATCGCCCCCGGTCGCCGCCGCCTGGTTGAAGACGCAGGCGTGAGCCACCGCCTGCGCAACGTCCGGCAGCGCCGACATTGCGCGATCAATTTCCCCGAGTTCGATCCGCTGGCCGCGGATTTTTAGCTGGTCGTCGCTGCGCCCGAGATACTCGACCGCGCCGTTATCCAGCCAGCGGGCAACGTCGCCGGTGCGGTACATGCGCTCGCCCGGCGCGTAAGGGTCGGCGATAAAGCGGCTGGCGGTTAAATCGGGGCGCCCGAGATAGCCCTGCGCCAGCTGAATGCCGGTCAGGTAGAGATCCCCCGCCACGCCCGGCGGTACCGGGCGCATCGATGCATCGAGGATGCGTAAGCCGGTATTCCACACCGGCCAGCCAATCGGCACGCTGGCGCCGGTTACCGCCGCCAGTTCAGGCCCGCAGGCCGGATACCAGCTGACGTCCACCGCAGCTTCCGTCGGGCCGTACAGGTTATGCAGCGGCGCGCCGGTCAGCTCCTCCCACTCCCGGCACAGCGCCGTCGGCAGCGCTTCGCCGCTGCAGAAGACCCGGCGCAGGGTATGGCACGAGGCGACGTTTTCCGTATTCAGCGAGGCGACAAACGCCGCCAGCATCGAGGGGACAAAGTGGGTGGTGGTCACGCCGTAGCGGGCGAAGAACTGCTGCATCGCCAGCGGATCGCGATGGGCCTCCGGCTCGGCCATCACCAGCTGCGCGCCGGCGATAAACGGCCACCAGAACTCCCAGACCGATACATCAAAGCTGCACGGCGTTTTCTGCGCCACCACATCATCGGCGGTGAGCGGATAGTGGTCCTGCATCCACAGCAGGCGGTTGACGATGGCGGTTTGCCCGACCATGACCCCTTTCGGTCTCCCCGTCGAGCCGGAGGTGAAGATGATATACGCGGTATGCTCCGGCTGCGAGAGCGCCAGCGGCGCGGCATCCGCCGCCGCCAGCGGGTGTTGATAGCACAGGCTTTCGAGGCCGGGGATATCGCTAAAGCGCGCCCGCTGATCTTCAGAGGTAATCAGCAGCGACGGCCGTGCGTCTTCCAGCATCATCCGCAGACGATCGTCGGGATAGCCGGTATCCAGCGGCAGCCACGCGGCGCCGGCTTCAACGATGCCGTGCAGCGCCAGGGTCAGGAATACCGAACGCGGCAGCGCCACCGCCACGCTATCGCCCGGCTTGACGCCCCGCGCGCGAAGCTGTTCAGCCAGCGCCACCACCTGCTGGCGCATCTCGCGGTAGCTAAACTGCCAGCGGCCGTCCGCCAGCGCCGGGGCATCCGGGGTTTTCGCCGCCTGTTCCGCCACCCGCGCGCTCAGGGTGGTGAGCGGCAGATCGACGGCGGTGGCGTTCACCCGCTGTAGCTGCTCCGCTTCCGCCGCCGATAGCATATTCACGTCGCCGCAGCGCAGGGCCGGATTATCGGCAAATTGCGCCAGCAGCGCGGAAAGTCGGGCGATATGGTTGCCCAGCGTCTGTTTATCGTAACGCTGCTTATTGGCCAGCACCTCCAGCGACAGGCCGCCGGCTTCATCCGGGAACAGCGCCAGCTCAAGGTCGTTGACCGGACCGGTCGCCAGGGTATGGGTAATCGCCTGTACGCCATCGATATCCAGCTGATAATCAAAAACTTTAATATTAAGCACCGGGCCAAACAGCGGTTCGTCGCCCGCCGCCTTGCCGCTGTCGCGGACAATCTGTTCGGCGTCATAGCGCTGATGGCGGCGCATTTTCTTCAGCTGTCCGGCAAGACGCGCGGCCAGCTCCGCCAGCGTTTCCCCGGCGTCAATGGTGACCGCCAGCGGCAGAACGTTGAGCACCGGACCGGTGGCGGTGAGCGCCGCGGAGCCCATACGACGCATAAAAATAAAGCCTGCGGCATACTCCGTTCGGCTGCACAGCCGTCCCAGCCACAGGGCGGTCAGCGCCAGAGCCAGGTCCGCGCGCTGGCACTGCGGCGCGCTTGCCGCCAGCCGGCTAAAGACGCCGGCATCCACCTCCAGCTTCATGCGCCAGATATCGCTGCTGGTCGCCCTTCCCGCCAGCGGCGCATCCGACAGCGAGGCCGGAGACGGCAGCGCCTGACGCTGCGCCTGCCAGAACGCTTTGTCGCGCTGCCAGGCATCGCTGCCGTAATAGCGCTGGTACTCTTCCACCACCTCGGCAAAGGGCGTAAACGGCGAGGCGGGCGTCTCTTCGCCGCGCTGCCAGGCGCGATAAATCGCGGCGGTCTGGCGGGTAATGGCCGGGAAGCTGAAGCCATCGACCAGCAAATGGTGGTAACGCTGATACCAGTACCAGCGGTTATCGCCTACCCGCAGCAGCTGATGGCAGACCAGCGGATTACCGCCGTCCACCCGCAGATTCTGCCCGAGGTCGGCCTGCATCCTCGCCAGCGCGGCGGCGTGCGGGTCGCTCGCCGCGCGCAGATCCTGATAGTCCGGTTCGGCAAAAACGCGGCGTTCATCAACCCACTGCCAGGCTTCGCCGCTATCTTCACAAAAGCGCATGCTGAGGGTGTCGGCCTGAGAGAGCCCGGTGATAATCGCCCGCCCGAGCAGGACTGGGTCAATATCGCCGCGCAGCTCAACATAGTGGGCGACGCTCCATGCGCCGGGCAGCGTCGAGAGGCGCTCCGCCATCCAGATCCCCGGCTGCGCCGCAACCAGCGGTAAACGTGTGGTCATTATCGGCTCCTCAGGACGCATGGTGGGCGGGGGTCAAGGTAGACCAGTTCGCCGCCAGCCAGGCGTTGCACGCCTCTAACGACTGCGGCGGGCACTCTACCGACCAGCCTTGCGGCAGCGCGCAGTGGTGCGGCCACAGGCTGTACTGCTGCTGCTCATTGCGCAGGATGTAAAACTGCCCTTGTGGATTGTCGAAGGGATTACTGAATTGCATGTCAAATTCCTCGTAAAGCGCGCGTTGCTACTCGTCACGGCATAAAGGCTGCCACAGCTGGATGAGCCCCGCCGTCAGCCCGCCGCGCCAGCACAGCGCATCATGCCCGCCATCAACCTGACGCCAGAAAATCGTCTGCTGTTCCAGATGCGCCAGCAGCGCCTGGTTGGCGCGAAAAATGATCGGCTCGCGAAGACCGGCTTCCAGCCAGATACGTAGCCCTTGCGGCTGTATTTCGCCGCGGCTCAGGCGGTCAATCAGCAGGCCCGTCTGCGCGCCGCCGCGATGCGGCCACCAGTAGGAGCCGGACTGGCTGAGCACGCAGCCAAAGCGCTGGGGCCAGTAGAGGGCGGCGAACATCGCGGCCAGGCCGCCAAAGCTCTGACCCGCCACCACCGTGCGATCGGCGCGATCGCTGAAAGGCGCTAGTCGGTGAACCATTGGCAGCAGCTCTTCCTGTACCGCCAGCCAGAACGCGTCATTGCAGGGCAACTCTGCGGCCCGGTGCGGGTTATCAATCGCGTCAATCAGCAGATAAACCGCCGGCGGCAGCCGTTTTTCGCGGGTTAAGCCCGCCAGCGGCGACCATACCGGCATACTTTCGGCCCAGAACTGGCCGTCGAGCAGGATCGCCAGCGGGCGCTGCTGCGGCTGCGCGTCGCCGGTGGCGTAAACCCATATTCGTCTGCGGTTGCCGAGCCGCTGGCTGCGCCACTCAATGCAGATCGGAGGCTGATAAGGTTCTTCACGCAGCGCCCAGCCCGGCTGCTCCGGGGCTTCCGGCAGCTCCAGCGCGGAGACCGCGTGACCGCGCCCGCCCTTCCAGCTTTGCGGATTGAGCGGGTCGGCAATCGCCCGCGGCAGCAGCCTGCGCCAGCCTTCGCGCAGCAGCGCGCGGTCCGGGCCGTCGCCGTTAAAAAGCTGAGGAGAAAAGTCGTCGTCGCGCGCGGAAGGGATAAAGCAGTAGCTGCCGCGCCAGGTGGGAGAAAGCGTGGTTTGCCAGCGCCAGGCATCGGTGCCGGGAATGCGCTGCAGCGTTTGCGGCACGGCGTTTTTATGATGGTCAGTCACGCCGGTAATATAAATCCACACCCGGCGGGTTGCCGAAGACGCTTCGTCGCCCGCCGGATCGCGCCACCAGAAGGTCACCCGATACGCGTCGTCCACGGCCTCTATTTGCGGACCGGAGATAGTGCGCCACCAGTCGTCGCATCCTGTCTTATGCATTCCTTTTCAACCCTATGTTTATCGTGACATTTATCAACAAACGCATTAATAAACGCAATATTTATTGATAATATTATTGATAACTATTTTCATTTGCAATAGCGTATTAGCGCGCTGTGGGAAGCGCGTCTTTCAAAAATAAACATGTCAGAGAGGGCTCATTTAGCCAGCGATGGAATGCCTTTGCCCTCTACCGGCACTATTGATTCCGCCTCCCCTCCCGACGGGAAGGGCCTTTGGGGAAGGCGGCGACGAAAAGCAGGAATTACAATGAATAACAGGATCAAATCCCTGGCCTTGCTGGTCAATCTGGGAATCTACGGGGCTACCTTTCCGCTGAGCGCGGCGGAAACGGTCTCCGATAGCAAAGCCGCATCCGCTGATGAAACCATGGTCGTCACCGCCGCCGAGCAGAACCTGCAGGCCCCCGGCGTTTCAACCATTACCGCGGATGAAATTCGTAAACGCCCGCCCGCGCGCGACGTGTCGGAAATTATTCGTACCATGCCCGGCGTTAACCTGACCGGCAACTCCACCAGCGGCCAGCGCGGCAACAATCGCCAGATTGATATTCGCGGCATGGGCCCAGAAAACACCCTGATCCTGATTGACGGCAAGCCCGTGACCAGCCGCAACTCCGTACGTCTGGGGTGGCGCGGCGAGCGCGATACCCGCGGCGATACCTCATGGGTACCGCCGGAGCTGATCGAACGTATTGAAGTCATTCGCGGCCCGGCGGCCGCGCGCTACGGCAACGGCGCGGCGGGCGGCGTGGTCAATATCATCACCAAGAAGAGCGACGGCGAATGGCACGGTTCATGGAATACCTACATGAACGCCCCGGAGCATAAAGACGAAGGCTCGACTAAACGCACCAACTTTAGCCTCAGCGGCCCGCTGGGCGGCGATTTCAGCTTCCGCCTGCTGGGCAACCTCGACAAAACCCAGGCCGATGCCTGGGATATCAACGACGGACATCAGTCCGAGCGTACCGGCGCCTATGCCAATACCATGCCTGCCGGGCGCGAAGGGGTGAAAAATAAGAACATTAACGGCGTCGTGCGCTGGGATTTCGCGCCGATGCAGTCGCTGGAGTTTGAATCCGGCTACAGCCGTCAGGGCAACCTCTACGCGGGCGATACGCAGAACACCAATACTAACGATCTGGTGAAAGAGAACTATGGTAAAGAGACGAACCGCCTCTATCGCCAGACTTACTCCGTCACCTGGAACGGCGGCTGGGATAACGGCGTGACCACCAGCAACTGGGCGCAGTACGAACGTACCCGTAACTCGCGTAAAGGCGAAGGTCTGGCGGGCGGCACGGAAGGTATCTTCAACAGCAACCAGTTCAGCGATATCGACCTCGCCGACGTGATGCTGCACAGCGAAGTCAGCATTCCTCTGGATCTGGTGTTCAACCAGAACCTGACGCTGGGTACCGAGTGGAATCAGCAGCGGATGAAGGATCTGGCGTCAAATACCCAGACTTTTATGGGCGGCGATATCGATGGCTATGACAGCACCGGCCGTAGCCCGTACTCGAAGGCCGAGATCTTCTCCCTGTTTGCCGAAGACAACGTGGAGCTGACCGACACCACCATGCTGACGCCGGCGCTGCGTTTCGATCATCACACGATCGTCGGCAACAACTGGAGCCCGTCGCTCAACCTGTCTCAGGGTCTGTGGGATGACTTCACGTTAAAAATGGGCATCGCCCGCGCCTACAAAGCGCCGAGCCTGTACCAAACCAACCCGAACTATATTCTCTATAGTAAAGGCCAGGGCTGCTACGCCAGCGGTAACGGCACCGGTTGCTACATGATGGGTAACGATGACCTGAAAGCCGAAACCAGCATCAACAAAGAGATTGGCCTTGAGTTTAAGCGCGATGGCTGGCTGGCGGGGGTGACCTGGTTCCGCAACGACTACCGCGATAAAATCGAAGCGGGCTACGCGCCGATTGCAAAAACGTCGAAAGGTAACGTCAAAACCGATATCTATCAGTGGGAAAACGTGCCGAAAGCGGTGGTTGAAGGTCTGGAAGGCACCCTGAACGTGCCGGTCAGCGAAACGGTGAACTGGACCAATAACATCACTTATATGCTGCAAAGTAAAAACAAAGAGACCGGCGATCGTCTGTCGATTATTCCGGAATACACCCTGAACTCCACCCTGAGCTGGCAGATTCAGGAGGATATTTCCGTACAGTCGACCTTCACCTGGTACGGCAAGCAGCAGCCGAAGAAATATAACTACAAAGGCCAACCGGCGGTGGGTTCTGAAACGGACGAAGTCAGCCCGTACAGCATCGTTGGCCTGAGCGCCACCTGGGATGTGACCAAAAACGTCAGCCTGACCGGCGGCGTGGATAACGTCTTCGACAAGCGCCACTGGCGCGCGGGGAATGCGCAAACCACCGGTAGCCTGACCGATGTTTCGTATATGGCTGGCGCTGGCGCCAATACCTATAACGAATCAGGCCGCACCTGGTATCTGGGCGTCAATACCCACTTCTGATTGTCTGGCCGTTCCCTCCGCCCTCTTCTCCTGGAGGGCGGACGGGAGAATCTGTTAACATCGCCTGATGCACATCCAACACTCGATCATTCAACTTGCCGGTCACTCGCTGCAGCGGGTGGATTTCGACCCGTTGACCTTCCAGCCTGAAGACCTCCTCTGGCTCCCGCATCATGCCCGGTTAAGCGGCTGCGTCCACAAGCGGCAGTCCGAGCATCTCGCCGGGCGTATCGCCGCGGTTTACGCGCTGCGGGAAGTGGGCGAAAAAGGCGTCCCTGCCATTGGCGACCAACGCCAGCCCCTGTGGCCGGCCCCGTGGTACGGCAGCATTAGCCACAGCGAACGCAGCGCGCTGGCGGTGGTCTCCGCCCGGCCGGTCGGCGTTGATATCGAACGAGTCATGGCACCTTCGCTGGCGGCGGAGCTGGAAAGCAGCATCATCAATAGCGCGGAAAAAAAACGGCTGGACGCCAGCGGCCTGCCGCCTGAACTGGCGCTGACGCTGGCCTTTTCGGCGAAAGAGAGCGCGTTTAAGGCCAGCCATTCGGCTATCCAGGCCAGGATGGGTTTCAGCGATTTTGAAGTGACGTATATAAAGGAAGAAAATCTGCGGCTTCGGCTCTCCGCCGGGGAGTATCGGCTGCAATGGATTAAGGCCGGTGAATACGTCATCACGATCTGCGCGCCGTAAAAACATAACCCGCGCGGTAGCCGCACGGGTTATCGGTTTAAGGCGCCGTAAAATCAGCGCATTTTCTGCGCCAGTTCGGCGACGGAAGCGGCATCGAAACCGTGGTGTTTACGCAGCCAGCCGCGATCTGCCGCCGCCGCATACTCGCCATCCGGGATCCCCAGACGTTTGAGCGGGATTCCCGTGCCGGCTTCAGCCAGCACTTCCGCCACCAGGCTCCCAAGGCCGCCGTTGACGTTATGCTCCTCCACCGTTATCACCGCCTTGCACGGTTTCAGGGCCGCCAGCAGCGCGGCGGTATCGCAAGGACGAATGGACGGCACGCTCACCACTTTGGCCTGAATTCCCGCGTCGGCCAGCCTCTGCGCGGCATCGACGATTTCGTGCACCGTCGATCCGGTGGCGACCAGCGCGATATCTTCGCCTTCCCGCAGCGTGACGACCGCTCCCGGCACAAAGCGATAGCTTTCATCGTGCAGCTCCGGCAGCGCCTTACCGTCAAGACGAATATAGACCGGCCCCTGATAGCCGATGGCGTAATCGATAATCTGTCGACATTCGCGCGGCGAAGACGGGGCGAAAATCTGGATATTGCCGAAACCGCGCATCACCGCCAGGTCATCAATCGCGTGATGGGTGCTGGCCAGCGGGCCGTAGCTGGCGCCGGCGTTGAGGCCAAATAGCTTAACGTTGGTGTTGTTGTAGCAAACGTCGACTTTAATCTGCTCATTAGCGCGGGAAATCAGGAACGGCGCGGCGTTACAGGTAACCGCCACTTTCCCCCCCAGCGCCAGGCCCGCCGCCGTCCCGACCATGCTCTGCTCGGCGATGCCCACGTTCACCAGACGCCCGGGGAACTGTTTAATAAACGGCGCGATTTTGGCCGTTGAGGTGGAGTCAGCGACGACCGGCACCAGATCGACGCCGCGGTCAACCGCATCAATAAAGGCCTGAACCATCACGCTCGCCAGGTGTTCTGCATTACTCATCTTTCAGTTCCTCCAGTGCCAGTGCAATCTCTTCGCCTTTCGGTACCCGGTGGTGCCACTCCGGGCGCCCCTGAATAAAGGAAATACCGGCGCCTTTGGTGGTGTTGGCGATAACGACGTTCGGTTTACCTTCCTGCTGCAGCCCTTCCAGGGTCGCGACAACCGAGGCCATGTCGTTGCCCTGACATTCGGTGACCGTCATCCCGAAGGCCTTCCATTTGTCGGCCAGCGGATCGGTATTCATAATTTCGCGCGTCGGGCCCGCCAGCTGGAGATTGTTCTTGTCATTAATAATGATCAGGTTATCAAGGCCGTAGTGCGCCGCGGCCAGCGCCGCTTCCCAGTTACTGCCCTCCGCCAGTTCGCCATCGCCGGTAATTAAAAAGATGCGGCGGGTGCTGTTGCTTTTTTTTGCCGCCAGCGCCAGCCCCACCGCAACAGGCAAACCGTGGCCCAGCGCGCCGGTGTTGAGCTCAATGCCCGGCGTTTTCTGACGAACCGGGTGACCGGGAAGATGGGAATTGGCATGCTGATAGGTGTCCAGCCAGTCAACCGGGAAGAAGCCCGCCTCGGCCAGCACGCAGTAGTAGCAGCCCACCGCATGGCCTTTCGACTGGATGTAGATATCGCGCTGGTCATCAGCAAGGCGCTCCGGCGCGACGTTCAGAATGCGGAAATAGAGCGCGGTGAGCAGTTCAACCTGCGACAGGTCGGCGCCGGTGTGCCCACCCGCAGGGCTGTTGGCGTTCAATCTGACGATATGGCGACGTACGGCGCGGGCTTTGCGCTCGAGTGCCTGGACATCATAGCTATAGGGATTCATTTAATACCTCTGAATTTATTTTCAACTTGGAATATTTATTCCGTCAGGGACTAAAAAAACCAGACATCCCCAGGCAACGCATCGTAAGGCTTACGCCGCTGCATCATACTCAGGAACATTCTGCCTCCTTACCACCGGGCGTGACGTCACCCGGGCACTTTTCAGTTGACCTGAAATCGCTATGAATATATATTCAATATCGACTCTTTATTCAATTATGCGGCTACTGTTCTGTTTTTGTCCATAGCTGATTTTGAGGATTGGCGAAAGTTAGATATCCATCACACTTAACTGTCTTTTCTTTTCGCGTATGATAATGAGCTCTAAGATAATGGCTGCACGTAAATGATTTTCGGGGAAATATATGGCTAAGCAGGATGAACAACGGCTATTAGTTAAGATTGCCACGCTCTACTATCTCGAAGGACGAAAGCAGTCCGATATTGCTCAAATTCTCTCCCTTTCTCAGTCATTTATCTCCCGAGCGATCGCCCGCTGCCAAAAAGAGGGCGTGGTCAAAATCAGCGTTGTTCAGCCATCGAATATTTTCCTCAATCTTGAAAAGGGCCTCGAGGATCGCTACGGAATTAAGCAAGCCATCGTCGTGGATACCGAAGAAGACGCCAGCGATCACACCATCAAGCGCGCCATCGGTTCCGCCGCCGCCCACTATCTCGAAACGCGATTAAGACCAAAAGATCTGATTGGCGTCTCTTCGTGGAGTTCGACTATCCGCGCAATGGTTGATGAGGTCCACGCGCAAAACCTGAAGGCCAACGGCGTGATTCAACTGCTCGGCGGCGTGGGCCCAAATGGTAACGTGCAGGCGACTATCCTCACCCAGACTCTGGCGCAGCATCTGAACTGCGAAGCCTGGCTACTGCCTTCCCAGAGCATTGAAGGCTCCACTGAGGAGAAAAATCGCCTCGTGGCCAGCAAAGATGTCGCCGACGTCATTGCCCGCTTCGATGAAGTCGATATCGCCATCGTCGGCATTGGCATCCTTGAGCCTTCGCAGCTGCTCAAAACTTCCGGTAACTACTATCACGAAGATATGCTCCAGGTGCTGGCGGAACGCGGCGCCGTGGGCGACATCTGCCTGCACTACTACGATAAAAACGGCAGAGCGGTGTTACGCGATGATGAAGATCCTGTGATCGGCATGGCGCTGGAGAAGGTGAAAAAGTGTCCTAATGTGGTGGCCCTTGCCGGTGGCAGCGAGAAGGTCGCGGCTATCAAAGGCGCGCTTTCGGGCGGTTATATCGATGTTCTGATCACCGATTACCCAACGGCCAGACTGCTGATTGCCGGTTAATTTCCTCACTCAAACGCTTTCCCACAACCTTTACGCTTTCTCCGAAGCGTAAAGGTAACGCAAATAAAACATTATATTTCAATAACATAAAACCTTAAAATCACCTCATTCCCCATCCGTACCTGAACGCTTCGCCGATCGGATAAGTGTGATTGCCAGCACAATTGATAACTTTTCCAGTAGCCCGACGGGAAGTTTCTGGCTAAGGTATCAAATAAATAATCACTATCGAATATATATTCAGTGATTAAAAAAGTGAAAACGAATTGTCACATCATGGCCTGCTAAGAAGCAATGCGATCAAGAGGAGTGCCTACCTTCCCCCTCCGCGCCAGGACGAAGTGTGACTCAGGAGACTACCTAATGCAGGCAACACGTAAAGAGTTCATCATTGCGCTGGATGAAGGCACCACCAATGCCAAAGCCGTCGTACTCGATAGCCGCGGCCAGGTCGTGGTGAAATTCTCTCAGCCGCTGGCGATCCAAACGCCGCGTGAAGGCTGGGTCGAGCAGTCGGGAGAAGTCCTGGTTGACGCTTCGCTGGAGGTTATCGCGAAAGCGGTAGCGCACGTTGGCGCAGAAAACGTCGCGGCATTAGCCATTAGCAACCAGCGCGAGACCGCGATCGGCTGGTATCGCCAGAGCGGTAAGCCAATCAACGCCGCGATCACCTGGCAGTGCAGCCGCAGCGCCGCGTTTTGCGATGAACTGCGCCACAGCGATAAAGAGCAGCAAATCAAGGCCGTGACCGGCCTGCCGATCGCGCCTCTGTTTTCGGCCTCGAAAATGCGCTGGCTGCTGGAATCCCTTCCTGAGGGGCGCGCGCTGGCTGAGCGCGGAGAAATCTGCCTCGGCACTATCGACAGCTGGCTGCTGTGGAACTTAACCCAGGGCGATGCGTTCTCCTGCGATTACTCCAATGCCGCGCGTACCCAGCTGCTGAACCTGCAAACCGGCCAGTGGGACGACGACATGCTGGCGCTGTTCCAGATCCCGCGCGCCGCGCTGCCGGAGATTAAACCCTCCAGCGGATTGTTTGGCTATACCCGGGGGTTGAACGCTATCCCTGACGGTATTCCGGTGATGGCGATGGTCGGAGATTCCCACGCCGCGCTGTTTGGTCACGCGCTGGGCGAACTCGGCTGCGTTAAGGCCACCTACGGTACGGGGTCATCGGTGATGGCGCCGGTAAAATCCGCACAGTGCGATATCGACGCGCTGGCCACCACCATCGCCTGGCACGACGGCGACAGCATCACTTACGGACTCGAAGGTAATATTCCGCATACCGGCGATGCCGTAGCGTGGATGGCGGACAGCACCGGCTTGAGCGAACTTTCCGATGCCGAACTGGCGCATGAACTCAACACCCTGCCCGCCTCCGTGGACTCCACGCTGGGCGTCTATTTTGTGCCGGCGTTAACCGGCCTGGGCGCCCCGTGGTGGGATGACAGCGCCCGCGGCGTGATTTGCGGCCTGAGCCGCGGCGTCAAGCGCGCCCATCTGATTCGCGCCGCGCTGGAATCCATTACCTATCAAATCGCCGATGTCGTGGTGGCGATGCGCCAGCAGGACGACTTCCACTTGACGGCGCTGATGGTCGACGGCGGCCCAACCAAAAATGACTGGTTAATGCAGTATCAGGCTGACCTGCTCGGCTGTCCGGTGATGCGCAGTGACGTTGCCGAGCTGTCGGCGATTGGCGCGGCCCTGCTCGCGCGCAAAGCCCTGAATCCCGGATCGGTGACCGACCTGAAAGCGTTTTTAACTGAACACAGCGAATTTATCCCCGATATGGCCCGCCACCAGCGCCTGCAGAAAAGATGGCAGGAGTGGCGCCATGCGGTGAACAGAACATTATGGAAACCGGCAACGTCCGCCTGACGCCCACCAGGGAATCGAACGCGTGACGCACCTTACTCATCAACAAAAGGAGACCCCCGGCCCATAAATTTGATTTACAGGCCTTACGTTGTTTCACCGTACCCGACAATAACAACCAAGAGAGAAAATTGTCATGAAATTACGTTTAACGCTTTTAACCGCTGCTACCCTGACCGCCTTTTCTTTCGCTGCCCAGGCGGCAGAAAAAGGCACCATCATGATCATGGTAAACTCGCTGGATAACCCCTATTACGCCTCTGAAGCCAAGGGCGCCAGCGAGAAAGCCAAAGAGCTGGGATATCAAACCACCATTTTGTCGCATGGCGAAGATGTCAAAAAACAGAATGAGCTGATCGATACCGCCATCGGTAAAAAAGTTCAGGGCATTATTCTGGATAACGCCGACTCCACCGCCAGCGTCGCCGCCATTGAAAAAGCGAAGAAAGCGGGTATTCCGGTGGTTTTAATCAACCGCGAAATTCCTGTCGATGATATTGCGCTGGAGCAAATTACCCATAATAACTTCCAGGCCGGTTCTGAAGTCGCCAACGTATTTGTCGAGAAAATGGCCGAGAAAGGAAAATACGCCGAGCTGACCTGTAACCTTGCGGATAATAACTGCGTGACCCGCTCTAAATCATTCCACCAGGTGATTGACCAGTACCCGGATATGGTCAGCGTCGCTAAACAGGACGCGAAAGGCACCTTAATCGACGGCAAACGCATTATGGACAGTATTCTGCAGGCGCATCCCGACGTTAAAGGCGTGATTTGCGGCAACGGTCCCGTCGCCCTCGGCGCCATTGCCGCACTGAAAGCGGCGAATCGCAACGACGTGGTGGTGGTCGGTATCGATGGCAGCAACGATGAACGCGACGCGGTCAAAGCCGGCACCCTGCAGGCCACCGTGATGCTTCAGGCGCAGGCCATCGCCGCTCAAGGGGTGACCGACCTCGATAACTACCTGCAAAAAGGCGAAAAACCGGCCAAGCAGCGCGTGATGTTCCGCGGAATTCTGATTACTCAGGACAATGCAGACAAAGTGCAGGACTTCAATATCAAATCCTGATTTCGGGTTGTTGCGCCCCTTGCGGGGCGCACAGGAGCGTATTATGTATAAAAAAATCTCGCTGATGCTGGTCGTTCTCGCGCTCGGAGGCTGTCGTATCGTCTCTCAGCAGGAACTGGCCGATCTTAAATCTCCGCCCAATCCGCATATGGCGGATATCGATCGGACATGGCAAGACCAGCTGGTTCCCCAGGTTGTGGCTAAAGCTCGCCCCGTCGCCGAGCTGATGACCGCCCTGCGCGCGGCGAAAGATATTGATAGCGCCTGCAAAGCGTTAGGCTATCGCGCTCAGGACGAAAACCCGTGCGTGTTTTACGTCAAAGTCGAAGGCAATATCAGCAAAATTGATTCCGCCTCGCGCAGCGGAAAAATGACGATTGAGGATACCCGCGGCGGCAACGTGGTGGTGCAAATTGGCCCGACGCTGCGCGGCACATTATTACGCGACGGCTATCAGGGCGCCAGCTATCAGGACTTTAACGATCAGGTGCTGTTTGGCGAATATAGCCGGAAGATTAACGAACACGCGGTAAAAATGATCCAGACGGCGCAGGTGAAAACCGGTGAAGCAGTCCAGGTGTACGGCGTATTCTCGGCCTGGGATATTCCACAGAACATTCCTGATATTACGCCAGCAAAAATTGTTCGTTTGGGAGGACAATAACATGCAGCGGCAAGAACTCGTCAATTCCCAACCAGTCGACTCTGAAGTTATTATCGAAACCCGCGAATTATCTCGCGTTTATCCGGGGGTTGTCGCCTTAGATAACGTGAATTACCGGGTCTATCGAAATAAAGTAAACGTTCTGATCGGTGAAAATGGTGCGGGTAAATCCACCATGATGAAAATGCTTGCTGGCGTTGAAACACCCTCCTCCGGTCAAATTATTCTTGATGGCGCGCCGGTGACCCTTAGCTCGACGCACCAGGCTGAAAAGCAGGGAATCAGCATCATATTTCAGGAATTAAATTTATTCCCAAATATGAACGTCATGGATAATATTTTTATGGCTAACGAATTCTTTCAAAAAGGGAAGATTAACGAAAAATATCAATATGAGTTAGCCAAATCATTACTGGAAAGGCTGGAACTTGATGTCGATCCCTACACCCAGCTCGGCGAATTAGGCATCGGCCATCAGCAGCTGGTGGAAATTGCGCGCGCGCTTTCAAAAGACACCCGGGTATTAATTATGGATGAACCCACTTCCGCGCTCAGCCAGTCGGAAGTCAAAATCCTGTTTAACGTCATTGAACAACTTAAACGCCGCGGCGTCACCATTATCTATATTTCCCACCGTCTGGAAGAGCTGATGGAAATTGGCGACCACATCACCATTTTCCGCGACGGACGCTTTATCAGCGAGCGCGAGGTCAGCGACGCCAGTATTCCGTGGATTATCGAACAGATGGTCGGCGATAAGAAAAAACATTTCGACTACCGGCCGGCGCCGAAAGGCGAAGCGGTACTTGCGGTTGAAGGTCTGACGGCGCTTCATTCCAGCGGCGGCTATAAGCTCAACGATGTGACCTTTACCTTAAGTAAGGGAGAGGTGATCGGCATCTATGGCCTGCTCGGCGCCGGGCGCACGGAGCTGTTTAAAGGCCTGGTCGGTCTGATGCCCTGCCAGGGCGGGAACGTCCATCTCAACGGCGAAAATATCGACAAGGCGCCGTTCCAGGCGCGGCTGAAAAAAGGGCTGGCGCTGGTGCCCGAAGACCGTCAGGGCGAAGGCGTGGTGCAGATGATGTCGATTCAATCGAATATGACCCTCTCTGATTTCAGCCTGCAGGGCTTTCGCCGGGCGTGGAAGTGGCTGAATCCGCAGAAAGAAATCGCCTGCGTCAAAGAGATGATTCGCGAACTGGCGATCAAGGTCAGCGACCCCGAGCTGCCCATCACCTCGCTCAGCGGCGGCAACCAACAGAAAGTGGTGCTTGGCAAAGCGTTGATGACGAAGCCGGAGGTGGTGTTTCTCGACGAGCCCACTCGCGGTATCGATGTCGGCGCGAAAACTGACGTTTATCACCTGATCGGCAAAATGGCCCAACAGGGTCTGGCGGTGATGTTCTCTTCATCGGAGCTGGATGAAGTGATGGCGCTGGCGGATCGCATCCTGGTGATGGCCGATGGCCGGATTACCGCCGATTTACCGCGTCATGCGGTAACCCGCGAACAGTTAATCGCGGCTTCAACACCTCAAGATTAATCAGGCTGGAACCCATCATGAACCAGAAATATATGATTTATATGTACCTGCTGAAGGCCAGAACGTTCATCGCTCTGCTGCTGGTTATCGCGTTCTTCAGCGTGATGGTACCGAATTTCCTGACCACATCTAACCTGCTGATTATGACCCAGCACGTGGCCATCACCGGCCTGCTGGCCATCGGCATGACGCTGGTTATCCTGACGGGCGGTATCGATCTTTCCGTTGGCGCCGTGGCCGGCATCTGCGGCATGGTGGCCGGGGCGCTATTAACTAACGGCCTGCCCTTGTGGAACGGCAGCGTCATCTTTTTTAACGTGCCGGAAGTGATTCTGTGCGTCGCGCTTTTCGGCGTGCTGGTCGGCTTTGTGAACGGCGCGGTGATCACCCGCTTCGGCGTCGCGCCCTTTATCTGCACCCTGGGCATGATGTATGTCGCCAGGGGTTCAGCGCTGCTGTTCAACGACGGCAGCACCTACCCGAACCTTAACGGCATGGAAGCGCTGGGTAATACCGGTTTCTCCACCTTGGGATCCGGGACGCTGATGGGCATTTATCTGCCAATCTGGCTGATGATCGGCTTCCTGCTGCTGGGCTACTGGCTGACCACCAAAACCCCGCTGGGCCGCTATATCTACGCCATCGGCGGTAACGAATCCGCCGCTCGTCTGGCCGGCGTGCCTATCGTTAAGGCAAAAATCTTCGTCTACGCCTTCTCCGGCCTGTGCTCGGCGTTCGTTGGCCTTATCGTCGCCTCCCAGCTGCAAACCGCACACCCGATGACCGGCAATATGTTCGAAATGGACGCCATCGGCGCCACCGTGCTCGGCGGAACCGCGCTGGCGGGCGGTCGCGGCCGGGTGACCGGCTCAATCATCGGCGCGTTCGTCATCGTCTTCCTCGCCGACGGCATGGTGATGATGGGGGTCAGCGATTTCTGGCAGATGGTCATTAAGGGCGTGGTTATCGTCACCGCCGTCGTCGTCGACCAGTTCCAGCAAAAACTGCAGAACAAAGTCATCCTGATGCGTCGTCATGAGGAGAAGCTGGCTGCGGCAGGCGCCACCAGTTAATCACGTCTTTATTACCCCGCCGGACGCTCTGCCGTCCGGCCTCTATAAGGGATGAAAAATATGCAAAGAAATTTCACACATAAAACGGTGGTTATCACCGGAGCCTGCCGCGGAATTGGCGCCGGTATTGCCGAGCGCTTTGCTCGCGACGGCGCGAATCTGGTGATGGTCTCTAACGCCGAGCGCGTTCATGAAACCGCGGAAACCCTGCGCCAGCGCTACCAGGCCGACATCCTGTCGTTACAGGTTGATGTCACCGATGAAGCGCAGGTGCAGTCGCTGTACGAGCAGGCGGCGGCGCGTTTCGGCGCCATCGACGTCTCTATCCAGAACGCGGGCGTGATCACCATCGACTATTACGATCGCATGCCGAAAGCCGACTTTGAAAAAGTGCTGGCGGTTAACACTACCGGCGTCTGGCTGTGCTGCCGCGAGGCCGCCAAATATATGGTCAAACAGAACCACGGCAGCCTGATCAACACCTCTTCCGGCCAGGGCCGCCAGGGGTTTATCTACACCCCGCACTATGCCGCCAGCAAAATGGGCGTGATCGGCATCACCCAGAGCCTGGCCCACGAGCTGGCGCCGTGGAATATCACCGTCAACGCCTTCTGTCCGGGCATTATCGAAAGCGAAATGTGGGATTACAACGACCGCGTCTGGGGCGAAATCCTCAGCACCGAGCAGAAACGCTACGGTAAGGGCGAGCTGATGGCGGAGTGGGTCGAAGGCATTCCGATGAAGCGCGCTGGTAAACCGGAAGACGTTGCCGGGCTGGTGGCGTTTCTCGCCTCCGACGATGCGCGCTACCTCACCGGACAGACCATCAATATCGACGGCGGCCTGATTATGTCGTAATGCGGTCCCCCGGGTTGCGGCTGATGCCTTACCCGGGCTTCCGGTCGGCACAATTTTGTAGCCCGGATAAGGCGTTTACGCCGCAATCCGGGTAAATAACAGATCAGCACCGTCTGGTAGCCCGGACAGGCGCAACGCGCCGCCTCCGGGAACGCCAACTCCGGGCATGCTAAAGAATATTTTTTAGAGAGTGATAACTATGATCGCAAAAGATTTCGCCCAACAGCTGTTTAATCTGCAGGACCGCGTGGCCTTTGTAACCGGCGCGGGCAGCGGCATCGGTCAAATGATTGCTTACGGCCTCGCCAGCGCGGGCGCCCGGGTCGTCTGCTTCGATCTCCGCGAAGACGGCGGCCTTGCCGAAACCGTCAAAAATATCGAAGCCATCGGCGGCGAGGCCTGTTTTTACACCGGCGATGTACGCCAGCTCAGCGACCTACGCGCTGGGGTGGCGTTGGCAAAAAGCCGCTTCGGCCGCCTTGATATCGCCGTCAACGCCGCCGGTATCGCCAACGCCAATCCGGCGCTGGAGATGGAAACCGAGCAGTGGCAGCGGGTAATCGATATTAACCTCACCGGCGTGTGGAACTCCTGTAAAGCGGAAGCCGAACTGATGCAGGAAACGGGCGGCGGTTCGATTATTAATATCGCCTCGATGTCCGGCATTATCGTTAACCGCGGCCTCGATCAGGCCCATTACAACTGCTCCAAGGCGGGCGTTATCCACCTGTCGAAAAGCCTGGCGATGGAGTGGATCGGCAAAGGGATTCGGGTCAACTCCATCAGCCCCGGCTATACCGCCACGCCGATGAACACCCGCCCTGAGATGGTTCATCAGACCCGCGAATTCGAAAGCCAGACGCCGATCCAGCGTATGGCGAAGGTTGAGGAGATGGCCGGCCCGGCGCTGTTCCTCGCCAGCGATGCCGCGTCGTTCTGTACCGGCGTTGACCTGGTGGTCGATGGTGGTTTTGTCTGCTGGTAGAACGGACCGAATGCCAGTATGGATGTCAATATACTGTCAGCGACCGGCGAAGCAGTATGCAGGGTGGCGGCGCGATTGTTTTAACCGGTCGATGTTCTCTCGCCGTCCATCCTGCCCCCATAAGCAGAAAAAAGGTGCCTTAAGGTTCCTTACCCAGCCTGCGGATAAGCGGGGATAGCTCCCCGCATACCGGCTACTTCTTCGTTTCGTAAGCGAGAACGGCCTTAAACTCCATACTACGTTCTTTGATGCTCAGCTCGCACAGCGAGTCGCGCACCATTAACGTCACTCCCAGCGCTGTCAGACACAGCACGATGATTGCCACCAGGGCGTATTTTGTCAGCATCTCGTTGCCTCCATGCGAAGAAGAGGCTACTATCCAACGTGCTAGGGTTGGATCGTGAGCCTCAGGTTGATGGGAACATCTCCTGGGGCTTCGTCTTTCTGAATCCTCACCTAAGCCTGAACGCAGAAAGCCTCAGGCACCCGCCGCCATCATACGCTTCCCTACGCTTTTCACTGTATACTTAACCAGCTCAATCCCTTTTTCAGAAAACGTTTAGACGGCCTACATTCCGGGGAAGGTCACGCTGTTGCCCGGCGCTTCGCGATGCAGATGAATAAAGTTCAGATGGCGCTCGTACTGGTCAAGAATATCGGTGATCACCTGCTCTTTGCTGTAGTCCATCAGGTCGTTGCCCTGACTCCCCTCCAGCAGGAAGGTCTCCAGACGATAGTAGGTCGACTTCCCGCTGCGCGCCCGGTAGGTAAAACCGGGAATGGAGTACTGCTGCGGCCAGATCTGATAAACAAAGTTCTGCTCGTCGCCCATATGCACCAGCAGGTCGAGATGGCCCAGGCTGTCCCCCTCTTCCGGCGGCAGGCTTTTCAGCTCGACGTAAGCGCCGCGCAGCTTCAGCTCCTGCGCCACCTCTTCCATCGCCGGGAAGCACACCGTCTCCATCATCTGGCGGGTATAGCGCGTGCCGGGATAGTTCATCAGCCGCGACAGACGCTTCTTCCAGCTCAGGCGATCCTGCACGCCCATCGGTCGCGGGGCGGTGTCGCGGTTGGCGCTCTCGCGGCGATAATCTTCCACCTTCAACGACTTATACAACCCCGCCATCACGAAGAAGATCACAAAGCTAAACGGCAGCCCCATAATCACCGTCGCGTTCTGCAGAGCGGAAATGCCGTTAGTCATCAGCATCCCCAGGGTCAGCAGGCCGATGACCACCGACCAGAAGATGCGCAGCCAGTTTGGCGCATCGCTGTTGATATCCTTCAGCTTCGAAGTGAAGTTACCCAGCACCAGCGCCCCGGAATCCGCGGAGGTCACGTAGAACAGCAGGCCGGTAATGGTGGCGACCGAAGCGCTAAAGGTAAACGCCGGATACTGCGCCAGCAGGTTATAGAAGCCGCGCTCCGGGTGGGCGACCGCCTCGGCGGCGAAGGCCGCATTGCCGTGGATGATTTCATACAGCGCGCTATTGCCGAACATCGACAGCCACAGCAGGGTAAAGGTGAACGGGATAATCAGCGTTCCCACCACAAACTGACGAATGGTGCGTCCACGTGAAATACGCGCCAGGAACAGACCGACAAACGGCGACCACGCCACCCACCACGCCCAGAAGAACAGGGTCCAGTTGTTCATCCACTCTACCGGGCGATCGAAAGCGAAGCTGTTGAGGGTCATGCCCATAAAACGATTCACGTAGTCGCCAACGTTAAGCACCAGCGCGTTGAGCAGGAACTCGGTATCGCCCATAAACAGGATGAACAGGATTAGCCCAAGGGCCAGCACCACGTTAAGCTCGGAAAGAATACGGATGCCTTTATCCACCCCGGAGGTCACCGAGATGGTGGCGATTATCACCGACAGTACGATCAGCGCCGCTTTCGCCCCCAGCGAATCCGGAATATTGAACAGCACGCTGAGGCCGTAGTTAAGCTGTACCACGCCAATTCCGAGGGTAGTGGCGATACCGAAGATGGTGCCGATCACGGCGGCGATATCCACGCTGTGGCCAATCGGCCCATTAATCTTCTTGCCGAAGATCGGATAGAGCGCGGAGCGGATGGTCAGGGGTAAATTATAACGATAGCTAAAGTATCCCAGCGCCATCCCCATCAGGGCATACATCGACCATCCGGTCAGCCCGTAGTGAAACAGCGTCCACACCATCGCCTGGCGCGCCGCCTCCATGGTCTGCCCCGCCCCTTCCGGCGGCTGCATATACTGGGTCACCGGCTCGGCGACGGAGAAGAACATCAGGTCGATGCCGATACCGGCGGCGAACAGCATTGCCGCCCAGCTGAGCACGCTAAATTCCGGCTTCGAGTGCTCCGGCCCGAGCTTCACCGAACCGAAACGCGAGCAGGCGATGCACACCACAAACACGATATAGAGCGTCGCGGCCAGCAAATAGTACCAGCCGAAGGTGCGGGAAACCCAGTTCAGGGTGCGGCCAATCCAGGCCGCGGAAAAATCGCTGAAGAAGAGAGTCATCAGGGAAAACAACAAAATCAGTCCGGCGGAAGTGTAAAAAACCACCGGATTGATTTTGTCCTTTTCTCTGCTCGGCGAAAGGTCTGTCATCCATTCTCCTTACTGTTTTTGCAACTATTAGAACCAAAATCGGCAACAATTAAGACACATTTTATATTGAACGTCCAATCAAAAACCGCTTTAATAGATAAACAAAGCTGATGAATGGAGTCTGAGAAATGCCCAAACTGGGGATGCAACCGATACGGCAGCGGC
Source organism: Klebsiella grimontii (assembly GCF_900200035.1). Taxonomy (GTDB): domain Bacteria; phylum Pseudomonadota; class Gammaproteobacteria; order Enterobacterales; family Enterobacteriaceae; genus Klebsiella; species Klebsiella grimontii. The sequence continues at coordinate 541,369 of NZ_FZTC01000015.1, read as the reverse complement.
AGCTGATTGACGCGACCCTGGCCGCCATCAATGAAGTGGGAATGCACGATGCCACCGTCGCGCAGATCGCCCGACGGGCTGGCGTATCGACCGGCATCATCAGCCACTATTTCAAGGATAAGAACGGGCTGCTGGAAGCGACGATGCGCGATATCACCGGCCAGCTGCGCCAGGCGGTGTTGAGCCGCCTGCACGCCCTGCCCGATGCCGGCCCGCGGGAACGCCTGCGCGCCATCGTGGCCGGCAACTTCGACGACAGCCAGATAAGCAGCGCGGCGATGAAGGCCTGGCTCGCCTTTTGGGCCAGCAGCATGCATCAGCCGATGCTCTATCGCCTGCAGCAGGTCAGCAGCCGACGACTGCTGTCGAATATCGTCTATGAATTCCAGCGCGCCCTGCCGCGCGAAGAGGCGCAGGAGGCCGGATACGGTCTCGCCGCGCTGATCGACGGGCTGTGGCTACGCGCGGCGCTGAGCGGTAAACCGCTGGATAAAGCCCGCGCAGAAACGCTCGCCGAGCACTTCATCAGCCAATATCTGCCACCGACTTCTCAATAATGGAGGACCCATGTCCCGAATGGCCGAACAGCAGCTTTACATCGACGGTGGTTATGTTTCCGCCACCAGCGGTAAAACCTTCGAGACGATTAACCCCGCTAACGGGGAAGTGCTGGCGACCGTCCAGGCCGCCGGCCGCGAAGACGTCGACCGGGCGGTAAAGAGCGCTCAAAAAGGGCAAAAAATCTGGGCGGCGATGAGCGCCATGGAACGTTCGCGCATTCTGCGTAAAGCGGTCGATATTCTGCGCGCTCGCAACGACGAACTGGCGCGTCTGGAAACTCTCGATACCGGCAAACCGCTGAGCGAAACCGCCGCCGTCGATATCGTCACCGGCGCAGATGTGCTGGAGTACTACGCGGGCCTGATCCCGGCGCTGGAAGGCAGCCAAATCCCGCTGCGCGACAGTTCATTCGTTTATACCCGCCGGGAACCGCTGGGCGTGGTCGCCGGGATCGGCGCCTGGAACTACCCGATCCAGATCGCCTTATGGAAATCAGCCCCGGCGCTGGCGGCCGGGAACGCGATGATCTTTAAGCCGAGTGAAGTCACCCCGCTCACCGCCCTGAAGCTGGCGGAAATTTATCGCGAAGCGGGCCTGCCGGCGGGCGTATTTAATGTGCTACCGGGCACCGGTGCCGAAACCGGTCAGTATCTCACCGAGCATCCGGATATCGCCAAAATCTCCTTTACCGGCGGCGTCGCCAGCGGCAAAAAAGTGATGGCTAACGCCGCCGCTTCTTCACTGAAGGAAGTGACCATGGAGCTGGGCGGTAAATCACCGCTGATCGTCTGCGAAGACGCCAGCCTCGACCTCGCCGCCGACATCGCGATGATGGCTAACTTCTACAGTTCAGGCCAGGTCTGCACCAACGGCACCCGGGTATTCGTTCCGACGCGCCTGAAAGCGGCGTTTGAAGAGAAAATCCTCGCCCGCGTGGCGCGTATCCGCCCCGGCGATCTGTTCGCTGAAAGCACCAACTTCGGGCCGCTGGTGAGTTTTCCGCACCGCGATAACGTGCTGCGCTACATCGAGACCGGTAAGCAAGAAGGCGCGCGCCTGCTGTGCGGCGGCGAAGCGCTGAAAGGCGAAGGCTTCGACCGCGGCGCGTGGGTCGCCCCGACGGTGTTTACCGACTGCGATGACCAGATGACCATCGTTCGCGAAGAGATCTTCGGCCCGGTGATGTCCATTCTGAGCTACGACGATGAGGAAGAAGCGCTCCGCCGCGCCAACGCCACCGAATATGGCCTCGCCGCCGGCGTCGTTACGCCGGATTTAAACCGCGCCCATCGCCTGATTCATCGGCTGGAGGCCGGGATCTGCTGGATCAACACGTGGGGCGAGTCCCCGGCGGAGATGCCGGTCGGCGGCTACAAGCACTCCGGCATTGGCCGCGAAAACGGCGTGCAGACGCTGCACAGCTACACCCAGATAAAATCCATCCAGGTTGAGATGGGTCAGTTTCAATCCATATTTTAACCAGGAGGTCATTTTTGCAGTTTGACTACATTATTATTGGTGCCGGTTCCGCCGGCAACGTACTGGCTACACGACTGACGGAAGATCCCGATACCACCGTCCTGCTGCTGGAAGCGGGCGGCCCGGATTACCGTTTCGACTTCCGCACCCAGATGCCCGCCGCGCTGGCCTTTCCCCTACAGGGTCGGCGCTATAACTGGGCCTACGAGACCGAGCCTGAACCGCATATGAACCATCGCCGCATGGAGTGCGGACGCGGGAAGGGCCTCGGCGGATCCTCGTTAATCAACGGCATGTGCTATATCCGCGGCAACGCTATGGATCTTGATAACTGGGCCTCGGCGCCGGGGCTTGAGCACTGGAGCTACCTCGACTGCCTGCCCTACTACCGCAAAGCGGAAACCCGCGATATCGGCGCCAACGACTACCACGGCGGCGACGGCCCGGTCAGCGTCACCACGCCAAAGCAGGGCAATAATCCGCTGTTCCACGCGATGATTGAAGCCGGCGTACAGGCCGGCTACCCGCGCACCGACGATCTCAACGGCTACCAGCAGGAAGGGTTTGGCCCGATGGATCGTACCGTGACGCCGCAGGGACGCCGCGCCAGCACCGCGCGCGGCTATCTCGACCAGGCCCGCGCGCGTCCTAATTTGACTATTCGCACCCACGCGCTGACCGATCATATTATTTTTGCCGGCAAGCGCGCCGTCGGCGTCGAATGGCTGGAGGGCGACAGCACCGCGCCGTCAAAAGCCACCGCTAATAAAGAAGTGCTGCTCTGCGCGGGCGCTATCGCCTCGCCGCAGATCCTGCAGCGCTCCGGCGTCGGCAGCCCGGAACTGTTGCGCCAGTTCGATATTCCGCTGGTTCACGCCCTGCCCGGCGTCGGCGAGAACCTGCAGGATCATCTGGAGATGTACCTGCAGTACGAATGTAAAGAGCCGGTGTCGCTCTACCCGGCGCTGCAGTGGTGGAATCAGCCGAAAATCGGCGCCGAGTGGCTGTTCGGCGGGACCGGCATCGGCGCCAGCAACCAGTTTGAAGCGGGCGGATTTATCCGCAGCCGCGAGGCGTTTGCGTGGCCGAATATTCAGTACCACTTCCTGCCGGTGGCGATTAACTACAACGGTTCAAACGCGGTGAAAGAGCACGGATTCCAGTGCCACGTCGGTTCCATGCGCTCCCCGAGCCGCGGCCACGTGCGTCTGAAATCGCGTGACCCGCACCAGCATCCGGCGATCCTGTTCAACTATATGTCGCATGAACAGGACTGGCAGGAGTTCCGCGACGCCATTCGCATCACCCGTGAGATCATGAGCCAGCCGGCGCTGGATAACTATCGCGGCCGGGAGATCAGCCCGGGCATTGAGTGCCAGAGCGATGCCGAACTGGATGAGTTCGTACGCAACCATGCGGAAACCGCCTTCCACCCCTGCGGTACCTGCAAGATGGGCTACGACGAGATGGCGGTGGTGGATGGCGAAGGTCGGGTTCACGGACTGGAAGGCCTCCGCGTGGTCGACGCCTCGATTATGCCGCAGATTATTACCGGCAACCTTAACGCGACCACGATTATGATTGGCGAAAAAATGGCTGATGCCATTCGCGGCCGCCAGCCGCTGCCGAAGAGCACCGCGGCGTACTATGTGGCGAACGGCGCGCCGGTTCGGCGGTAAGAGTAAGCCCCGCCCCTCTCCCTGCGGAGAGGGTTAGGGTAAGGGAAAACTAGCGAAAATCTTCCAGCCGCTTTATCTGCCGTCCATCAGCATCAAAATTCTCCGGCGCCAGCCACGCTCGCAGCGCCGCGTCGCGCGCGGGCCATTCGCTATCGATAATCGACAGCATATCGCTATCGCGGGTGCGTCCTTTACGCACCATCCTCTGGCGAAGACGCCCTTCCCAGGTAAACCCCAGCCGGGCGGCGGCGCGGCGGGAGGCGAGATTCATTGAGTCGCATTTCCACTCCAGCCGACGATAGCCGTGAGCAAAACCATTTTGCAGCAGCAGCCAGACTGCCTCGGTCCCGAGCGGCGTATTTTTCATCGCCCGCGACCAGGTGACGTGCCCTATCTCCACCGTGCCCATCGCCCGCTCAATCGCCATATAGCTGACCAGCCCGACGGCCCGCTCGGCGTGCAGATCGATAACCGCATACGGCACCAGCCCATCGTCCATGACCTTGCCGGTAATCCAGTGCGCCGTTGACTCCACGCTCTGCGGACAGTTGCTGGCAAGCCACGTCCAGTCGCTGTCGTCGCCGAGGGTGTAGGCGGCAAACAGATCCGCCGCGTGCCGCTCGGTATCCAGCGGCTCCAGCCGGCAAAAGCGGCCATTTAACGCCGTGCGGCGCAGAAGCCCAGCGCCCTGCCACCCGGGCACGCGATCGTTGACCTGCTGACCAAACTCATTGATTTCCGGCACGCTTGTCTCTCCCGTAGTGTTATCAGGTTGTTATATCAAGAAACCCGGATTGCAGGAAGATGCTGGCAGAATAAGCTATTGAGTTAAGATGGGATGAAAATCAGCCCCGTTCGCGCGAGGCTTAGCGGGGCTACGAGTGGGTGGCCCGGGTCAGGCGATTACGCCGCGACCCGGGAAATCATCCCCTTACTTCGCCAGGCTCGCGAAGCGGGCGAATACCGCATCAAAAATCGCCAGCCCTTTTGCCACCTGTTCGGCGCTGATGGTGCACGGCGGCACCACGTGAATGCGATTTTCCACGACGAACGCCAGCAGGCCGGCTTCGGTCAACGCGCCTTTAATGGCCGCCATATCGGCAGCGCCCAGCGGCGTTTTACGTTCGCGGCTGCTAACCAGCTCCAGCGCCTGGAACAGACCGCGGCCGCGCACGTTGCCGATAATCGCGTGCTTCTCCGCCAGCGCTTCCAGCCCCGGACGCAGCACCTCGTTGCCGATGGTCGCCGCGTTCTCTACCACCTTCTCTTCTTTCATCGCGTCAATGGTGGCGACAATCGCCGCCATCGCCAGCGGATGGCCGGAATAGGTCAGGCCGCCGGCAAAGAAATGGTCATCAAAGTAGCGGGCGATCGGCTCGCTGATCAGCACGCCGCCGGCCGGGACGTAGCCGGCGTTAACCCCTTTGGCGAACGTCACCAGATCCGGCACCACGCCGTCCTGCTCGAAGGCAAACCAGCTCCCTGTGCGGCCAAAACCGGCCATCACTTCATCGAGGATCAATATAATACCGAACTCGTCAGCCAGCGCCCGCACGCCCTGCATATAGCCCTCCGGCGGCACCAGAATCCCGGCGGTCCCCGGGATCGACTCCAGCAGAATCGCGGCAATCGCGTTCGGGCCTTCGCATTCAATCATCCGCCGCAGATGGGCCAGCGCGCGCTGGCACTCCTCTTCTTCCGTCGTGGCGTTAAATTCGCTGCGGTAGAGATAGGGGTTAAAGAAGTGAACGTGACCGCGCGAATACTCGTTCGGTACGCGCCGCCAGTCGCCGGTAGCGGCAATCGCGCTGCCGGTATTGCCGTGATAGGAACGATAGGCGGAGAGCACTTTATCGCGCCCGGTATAGAGCCGCGCCATACGGATGGCGTTCTCATTGGCGTCGGCGCCGGCGTTGGTGAAGAACACTTTGCTAAAGCCTTCCGGCGCCAGCTCGACAATCCGCTTCGCCGCTTCGCCGCGGGCGAGGTTGGCGGTGGCGGGAGCGATAGTCACCAGCGCTTCCAGCTGGGCCTTCATCGCCGCCAGTACGCGAGGGTGCTGATAGCCAATGTTGACGTTGACCAGTTGGCTGCTGAAATCGAGGTAAGTATTGCCTTCGTAATCCCACAGCTCGCAGCCTTTTGCCCCGGCGATCACCAGCGGATGTAAATTGCCCTGCATCGACCATGAATGAAACACATAAGCGCGATCCAGCTGCCGAACTTCATCATTGCTTATCGCTACCTCGTTCTGTAGTGCCAGCTTCATACCCTGCCCTCTCTCATGTCGTTGTTGTTGGCCTCATCATTGGCCGTTCAGGGAAGAAACGGATAGAGCCAGTCAGGCGAAAATGATGTGACACCGTGTCACATCGCCGCGCGCCGACTGGCCCTGTGCCCGCGCGCGCGGGATTTCTATAGTGGGAACGACAACCTGCACAGGAGAATGAAATGGCAACGAGCAAAGTGGTGTTTATTACCGGGGCGACCTCGGGTTTTGGGGAAGCGGCGGCGCAGGTCTTCGCCGATGCGGGCTGGTCGCTGGTGCTGAGCGGACGCCGTTTTGAGCGGCTGAAGACGTTACAGGATAAGCTCGCCTCGCAGGTACCGGTGCATATTATCGAACTCGACGTGCGCGATAGCGATTCGGTCGCCGCGGCCGTGGCGGCCCTGCCCGCTGATTTCGCCGACATCACGACATTGATTAACAACGCCGGACTGGCGCTGTCGCCGCAGCCCGCGCAGAAAGTGGATCTGGACGACTGGAAAACGATGATCGACACCAACGTCACCGGGCTGGTCAACGTGACCCACGCGCTGCTGCCGACGCTGATTAACCACGGCGCGGGGGCGAGCATCATCAATATCGGCTCTATCGCCGGGCAGTGGCCCTATCCCGGCAGCCACGTCTACGGCGCCAGCAAGGCTTTCGTGAAGCAGTTTAGCTATAACCTGCGCTGCGATCTGCTCGGGACCGGGGTGCGCGTGACCGATCTCGCGCCGGGGATTGCCGAGACGGAATTTACCCTGGTGCGCACCAAAGGCGACCAGGCGGCGTCGGACAACCTGTATCGCGGCACCACGCCGCTGAGCGCGCGGGATATTGCCGAACAGATGTTTTACATCGCCACGCTGCCGGATCATATGAATATCAACCGGGTCGAGGTGATGCCGGTGCGCCAGGCCTGGCAGCCGTTCGCCATCGATCGGGATTAAGGTTTGGTAGACCGGAGACGCGCATCAGACATCGCGCTCGGGCCTGGTAGCCCGGACAGGCGCGATAAGCGCCGCCTCCGGGACGGTGTTGAGGGGTTCCGTTCACTATTATCCCGCAGAAAATGTCTCACCGTGGTACGTGAACGGGTAAAGGGGGAGAAAACCGTCTCCCCCTTTACAATCCCCGCGGTCCCGCAAAGAAATCGGTGCTGCGCACTGCGCTCACCTCCCGGACCTCAGCCTGCGGTCGGCCCAACTCGACATCCCTGTCTCGATTCGCCTCTGTCCGCCATCCCTGGCGGCCAGCCCTTGTCTTCGGACCTCCGGTTCGCCGATTTCAGCGGGGGCCAGGGCATCGCTGCATATCACGTTGTTTCAGAGACATATCCGCTGCTGCATGAAAATCTCCCGGAGGCGGTGCTACGCACCTGTCCGGGCTACCCAATCTGCCACCCTCCAACACCGAGCCCGAAAATCCCGGGTCGCGGCGTAAATGCCTTACCCGGGCTACATGACCGCAGACGGCTGGAAACCCGTAGCCCCGGTAAGCGCAGCGCCACCGGGGAGATTGGCCGCTGATGCTTACCGGCTGCTCTGCAAAAACTGCCTGACGCGCTCGGAATCCGGGTTGCTGAAAAACTTCTCCGGCGGCGCTTTCTCAATCAACAACCCTTTTTCGAGAAACACCACCTCATCCGAGACCTGGCGCGCAAAATCCATCTCATGAGTCACCACCACCATCGTGTAGCCCTCGGCGGCCAGCGCCTTCATCACGCCCAGCACCTCGTTGACCAGCTCGGGGTCCAGCGCCGAGGTCGGCTCATCAAACAGAATGACCTCCGGCGACATCGCCAGCGAACGGGCAATCGCCACCCGCTGCTTCTGTCCGCCAGAGAGCGTAATCGGATAAACGTCGGCTTTATGCGCCATCCCCACTTTCTCCAGCTGCTGCATGGCGATGGCTTTCGCTTCATCACGCTTCATCCCCTTCACGTGCAGCAGCGCTTCGCTGACGTTCTGCTGCACCGTCAGGTGCGGCCACAGGTTAAAGCTCTGGAACACCATGCCAACCCGCTCGCGGATTTTCGACAGCTGGCGGTGGGACATCGCCCGGCCATTATGCTCATCAATACCCAGCCGCTGGCCGCTGATGCGGATCTCGCCGCGATCCGGCTGTTCCAGCCAGTTCATGCAGCGCAGCAGCGTCGATTTACCCGACCCCGACGAGCCGAGAATGCTCACCACGGTCCCCTTCTCTACCGTCAGATTGATATCACGAAGAACTTCAACGTTATCAAACTGTTTAGAGACGTTTTTGACGCTTACTGCAGTGGTATCAGACATGACTCATTCCTCTTCTGACTCCCCAGGCGCTCAGACGCTTAATCAGCAGCTCCAGCAGGATGCTGATCGCCCAGTAGAGCCCAATCGCGACGATAAAGGCGTTAAACGGGATAAAATAAGTGGCCTGCACGCTGTTAGCCGCAGCGGTTATCTCCTGGACGGTGATAATGCTGAGAAACGCGGTATCTTTCAGGCAGATAATCAGCTGGTTGCCCATCAGCGGTAGCGCTGAAGAGAGAATATTGGGCAGAATAATGCGGCGGAATATTTTGTAGCGCGAAAATCCCTGCGCCACCGCGGCCTCGATATAGCCACCGGAAAATACCCGACGCTGGCTGCGTAAAATCTCAAAAAAATAGGCGCCGTGGTAGATAACTAAGGCGATTAGGCCTGCGGTCCAGGGTTCCATACTAATACCAACTTGCGGTAGCCCGTAATAGAGCAAATAGGCAAGAATCAAAAAAGGAATCGCCCGCATTAAGCTAACAAAGGCAATAATAAGCCGGTTAAGGGTTTTCTTTTGATATTCGGTTAAATAGCACAGGACCACACCGATAATTAATCCGGCGATGGCCGCGGTAATAAAAAGCTCAAGGGTGGCGAGTAAACCGGCAATAAAGCTGTCGCGCACCGACCAGATAACGGCCCACTGATTCATAGCACCTCCTGTATTTATCGCGCCAGACGTTTCGCTTTACGCTCGGCCATCCCCTGCAGTTTCAGCAGCAGGCCAATAATCACCACGTACAGTAGACCCGCCGCCAGAATTGGCGAAAGAGGTTCATAGGTGACCGAGGAAATTCGGTTAGTGACGCGCGTCAAATCCACCACGCCAATCACCGCAATGGCCGGGCTACCCTTGATCAGGAACGACATCTCGTTAACCAGCGCGGGCAGGCTTTCAATCCACATCTGCGGCAGCATGATATAGCGGAAGTAGGCCCAGCGACGCATTCCTACCGACTCCGCCGCTTCCCGCTGTTCGCGGGGGAAGGTGCGAAAGGCGTTGCGCCAGATTTCGGCGTTAAAGGCCGAGGTATTGAGCGTCAGCGCCACAATCGCCGCGACGTTTTTATCGAGGTTGATCCCGACGGTCGGCAGAGAAAGAAACAGGAACAGCACCAGCGTGACCAGCGGCGTCGCGCGGGCAAGGCTGATATAGACCACCAGCAGCTGATCGATAACCGGGATACGCAACATGCGCACCAGGGCAATCAGCAGACCGATCGCCACGCCAAAAGCAATGGCGATGGCCGAAATCCAGAGGGTCGTCCATGCGCCTTCAATCAGTAACTGCCAGGAAATTGCATCCATGAAGCCCTCCTTCACCTAAACAGGCGGCGGTTTCCCGCCGCAGAACCCATTACAGACCGGCTAATTTATGGAACTGTTCCGGGCTGGTGATTGGCACGTTCGGAAGATCGTCATAGGTTTCGCCAAACCACTTTTTCTGTAGTTCCGCGAGCTTGCCGGTCTCCTTCATGTGGTTCATAAATTTGGTCATATAGGCCAGCAGCTGCGGCGAGTTTTTCGGGATCGGCCACGCCATATAGCCCGGGCCGGATACCGCCAGCCCCTTGGCGAACACCTTCGGTTTGGCCTTCGCCAGATCGTTGACTGAGATAACCACGTTAATCACGTAATCCAGCCGTTTGTTGGCAAGGTCGGCGTAGGCTTCAGGATAGGAGGGATACTCCACCACCGGCCCCAGCTTGCCGCCGGTTTTCTCCAGCATCGCTTTCAGTTCCGGCAGCCGCGCCAGCAGCGCGCTGCCCGCCTGGACGCCCACTTTTTTCCCGCTCAGTTCGGCAATGGTGTTCAGGGAGTTATCGCCCGCGCGTTTAACAAAATAGTGCTGCGCTGACGCCCACGGCGGCGTGAAATCAAAAACCTTGAGACGGTCGTCGGTAATCACCGCGCCGGTTAACGCCATATCGTATTGCCCGGTGGAAACCGCCGCCAATAATCCGGTCCACGGCAGAATGCTCTGGTCAACGTTGAATTTCGCGTATTTACGTAATTCATCGAGCATATCTTTGTTAAAGCCATCCGCCTGGCCGTTATTCATAAAGTTAAAAGGCGCGTAATCATCTTCGGTCGCGACTTTCAGGGTGCCGGATTTTTCTATTTCCGGAAGATCTGCGGCTGCTGCGTGATAAGAAAAGGCCATCGCCATGATGGCGCCCAGACAAATTGAACCTAATGATTTGTTCATTAATTCACCCCTAATTAATTCGCCAGACGTGTTCATTCCAGAACATGAAAAGGTTTTGCAAAATATGTGCCGACGGAAGTTCCGAACCGCGACTGATGAATGCGTTTTTACTGTAGGGAGCGTTTTTAATTTCCGGATAGAGCCAGATTCACCGCGCGGATGTGTCAGTCATTCTCAGGGTGGTATGGAATTTGCTCGAGTTTCTGTACTGAGCGTTTGAGTAAGGAGCCTGGCATGATCCGACACCTGTTACACGTTGATTTCGACCCGCGCCGCGGTTTGCAGGAGCAGGTGCGCGAGACGCTGATTAACGCCATTCTGGGCGGTATTTTTTCCGCCGACACGCCGCTTCCCTCCTGCCGCCAGCTGGCCAGCCAGCTGCGGGTATCGCGTAACACCACGGCGCTGGTTTTTGAGGGGCTGGTTAACGAAGGCTATCTGCTGAGCCGTCCGCGCAGCGGTTACTACCTGCACCCGGATTATCAGCATGCCAGCCGCGCCGCCGCGCCGGAAGCTGCACCCCAGGATGAGCGTTCTGCACCACGCTGGGGCACGCGGCTGCAAATCACGCCCAGCCAGCAGGAGTCGATTCTGAAACCGGCCGGCTGGATGAACTACCGCTATCCGTTTATCTACGGTCAGCCGGATACCCGCCAGTTTCCGCTGGCGACCTGGCGCTCGGCGGCAAACTGGCTGCACGGCGGCGTGCGCGACCCGGCGTGGGTGGTGGATCATATCGATCAGGACGTACCGATGCTGATTGAGCAGATCCGCACCCGGGTGCTGCCCAAGCGCGGCATTGTCGCCTCGCCGGACGAGATTCTGATTACCCTCGGTTCGCAAAACGCGCTTTACCTGCTGACGCGCCTGCTGATGTCATCCAGCACGCGCGTTGGCGTGGAGAATCCCTGTTTTCGCGAGGCCATTAACACCTTTCTGCTCGCCGATACCGATATCGTGCCGCATCCGGTGGATGAGCAGGGGATCGTCCTCAATGACGCCCCCTGCGATTACTACTATGTGACGCCCGGCCACCAGGTGCCGACCGGGGTAGCCATGAGCAAAGCGCGGCGCAGCCAGCTGCTGGAGCATGCCGCTCGCCATGACGCGGTGATAATTGAGGACGATTACGACTCTGAAAGTAACTTTATGCTCAACCCGCTGCCGGCGCTGAAGGCCAGCGATCGCTGCGGTAGAGTGATCTACGTGAGCAGCCTGTCAAAAGCGCTATCGCCGGGCCTGCGGCTGGGCTTTATGGTCGCTGACCCGGATCTGATTGATGAAGCCCGGGCGCTGCGCCGTCTGGTGTACCGCCATCCGCCGACCAATATTCAGTATCAGATGGCCCATTTCCTCGCCCAGGGCCACTATGAAACCCACCTGCGGCGCTACCATTACGACTCGGCCCAGCGCTGGGACCGTCTCAACAACGCGCTGCAGCAGCATCTGCCGGAGTGCCAAATCATCCCCGGCAGCGAACACGCCAACGCGTTCTGGCTGGCCACGCCGGAGCAAATCAACACCCAGCAGCTGACCTGGCGCGCCGCCCACGCCGGGGTGCTGATTGAGCCCGGCGCGCGGCATTTCCTCAGCGACGCGCCGCCGGCTAACTTCTTCCGGATGGGGTTTCACGCCATTAATCCTGACGCTATCGAACAAGGCGTGGAGGTGCTGCGCGGCCAGCTGGCGCAGATGGGCTGAGCGCCGGGCCCCGCGTCCTCACGGTCATGATGACAAATAAGGGTGAACGGCGGAAACAATCAGACCGACGGCAAAACACATAAAGACGATGCCACCGGTTTTATTCAACTTAACAAAGGCATTCCCGGACGACATTTTCGTTTTTACGCTGTGTGCGAAAAGGCCGTAGAGTGAATGAATGACAACAACCAGAATACAGAAGGTTATCGACAGCACGCTGAACTGCGGAATAAAGGGCTGCTGGGGATGAATAAACTGGGGGAACAGCGCCATAAAAAACACAATGGGTTTGGGATTAAATAGCGACACCAGCAACCCCTGACGAAACCGGTAGCTGGCGGAAGGTATCACATCCTCTGAAGACGAGAGAGGTTGATTCAGTACGCGGGGCACCGAGCGATAGAGTTTTATGCCCAGATAGATCAGATAGGCCGCCCCGACCCCCTTGACGATCAACAGCGTCAGCTGAGAAGTGGTAATCAGCACGCCAACGCTGCTGGCGGCAATAATCGAGATGACCCCCATTCCAACCGCCACGCCGATGATCCCCGCCATCGCATTACGCAGATTGTAATTCAGCGTGTTGGTCAGCGTCAGTAATACTCCGGGTCCGGGACTGGCAATGGTCAAACTGGCGATCAGAATATAAATGTAGAGCTGCTGCATTGAAAAAAGATCCTGTACAGAACAGGGCGCCACTCCGCCCCTGAAATGATTAACGACGTAGTATCTTCAGGACGTGCGTGCGCTCAGCGTCAAAAGCACAACCGTACATGATTTTTGTACACTACAGTAACAATTTTAAATTGTCATTAAATTTAAAATTATCCATATAATTCATTAAAATAAATAATAATAGTTTATTTTAATATCATTATCCTGCTATTTATCCCTTAAAAGATTACGGATAAGTAAACCTGTATAACGCAGCTAAAACGCCATCGTTATTATCCCGGCGACGATCGCCGATGGACTAGCGGTATTGTTCAAACTCCACGGCTTCGCGAACCTGGAGCAGCGCCGCACGCAGGCTATCCAAGGGGACTGAACCAAGGGCGATGCGGAGCGCCTGCGGCACGTTCGCGGCAGCGCAAAACGGTTCGGCGGTCGACACGGAAATATGGCGATCCATCAGCATTTTCACCAGCCGATCGGCCCGGCTCTCCTCGCCCAGAGGCAGCCAGAGGAAGTACGAACTCGGATGGCTCACAAAGGGAAGCGCGCCGAGCGTCTCACGCGCGAGCGACTGCCGCAGCCGCGCATCCCGTCGCTTCTGCGCCGCAAAACGCGCAACCGTCCCATCATCAATCCAGGCGCAGATCAGCGAGCTCATCAGCGAAGGGGTATTCCACGTCGTGGCCCGTATGGCGCGTACAATCTCAGACCGATAGCGGGACGGGCAGATAACCGCCCCCACGCGCAGCCCGGTGGCGACGTTTTTCGAAAAACCGGTGATATAAACCGTTCTTTCCGGCGCATAGCTGGCCAGCGGCGGCGGCGGATTGCGGACCAGCCAGGCGTATGCGGTATCTTCAATAATCAGCAGGTCATGCAGGCGCGCGAGGTCCGTCAGCGCCTGCCGCTGGCGAGAAGTGAGCACCCAGCCGAGCGGATTGTGCAGCGTCGGCATGGTATAAACCGCCCGTACCCGCCGCTGCCGGCACAGCTGGTGAAGCGCTTGCAGATCCGGCCCCTCCGCGCGACAGGGGATCGCCACCAGTTCCAGATGATAAAGCGCGGCCAGGGCCTTAAAGCCCGAGTAGGTCAGCGCATCAACCGCCACCACATCGCCGGGGCGCAGAAGGCCCATCACGGTCACCGCCAGCCCGTGCTGGGCGCCGCTGACGATCAGCACGTTTTCCGCGTCGGGCGCAAAGCGGCTACCGGTCAAATGGCGGGCGATAGTTTCGCGCTCGGAGAGCCGCCCGGCATGAGGCTGGTAGCGCAGATGAGATTCAATATCCCCCGCCATCGCCAGCCGCCTGAGCGCCTCGCGCAGCGCATCCCCCTGCGCCGGCAGCGAAGGATAGTTGAAGTTGAGATCGATAACATCGCCCGCCACCGACTGCTGATCGACGCCGTGCCCCGGCGGCAGCGAGATATCCCGCACAAAGGTGCCGCGCCCGGTTTCGCCGCTGACCAGCCCCATTGCTTCCAGTTCACGATAAACGCGGGTGGCCGTGGCCAGCGAGATGCGTTCATCGGCGGCAAGGGTACGATGGGTCGGCAGACGGGTTCCGGCCGGCATCTGTCCGCGATGAATCGCCTGCGCGTATCTGTCGACAATGGTTTTGTATCGGGCTTTCATCGGTGAATGTATCTATGACAATAATTTGATTGTATTAGATTAAGAACACTACCATCGCTTCAGACATTGCTCAAGCGGGCACTGCACAGCCAATATTGCGAGGTTAGCGTGGTAGATTCAGCGGTTCATAACACAGCTCCGGGGCCGTGGTCCGGATGGCTTAATGGTTTGCTGGGCGTCATCATTTTTAGCGGTTCGCTGCCCGCGACGCGTCTGGCGGTGCTGGAGATGGACCCTTTTCTATTGACCTTTCTGCGCGCCTCCATCGCCGGGCTCCTGGCCATCGTGCTGGTGGTCGGCTTTCGCCAACAACGCCCGCGCCTGTCGCAGCTTATGCCGCTGGCGATTGTCTCGTCAGGGGTGGTGATCGGTTTTCCGCTGCTCACGGCGCTGGCGCTGCGACACGTCACTTCAGCGCATTCGATAGTTTTTCTTGGGCTTTTGCCGCTGACGACGGCCATTTTTGGCGTGCTGCGCGGCGGCGAACGTCCGCGTCGCGCTTTCTGGATCTTTTCGGTTATTGGCAGCCTGCTGGTGGTGGGATTCGCCCTGACGCAAAACGCGGCGGCGTCGCTCAGCGGCGATCTGCTGATGCTGGCGGCGGTGATCGTCTGCGGCCTGGGCTATGCGGAGGGCGCGAAGCTGACCCGGGAGCTCGGCGGTTGGCAGGTGATTAGCTGGGCGCTGATTATGGCGCTGCCTTTTATGCTGGTGGCCTCGTGGATGACCCGGCCAGCGTCATGGGGCGCCCTGACGGTATCGACCTGGGCTGCGCTCGGCTACGTGTCGGTTTTCAGTATGCTTATCGGTTTTATCTTTTGGTACAAAGGGCTGGCCGCTGGCGGTATCGCCGCCGTCGGCCAGCTCCAGCTATTACAGCCATTCTTCGGGCTTGGCCTGGCGGCGGCGCTGTTGCACGAAACCGTCAGCCCCGTGATGCTGGCCGTGACGCTGGGCGTGATTCTGTGCGTTGTCGGTTCGCGTAAATTTGGTCGCTGAAGCCGTTCCCGAAGGCGGGTTGCTAATATTGCCCTGGTAGCCCGGACAGGCGCGCAGCGCCGCCTCCGGGACGGTGTTGAGGGGTTCCGTTCACTATTATCCCGCAGAAAATGTCTCACCGTGGAACGTGAACGGGTGAAGGGGGAGAAAACCGTCTCCCCCTTTACAATCCCCGCGGTCCCGCAAAGAAATCGGAGCTACGCACTGCGCTCATCTCCCGGTTCGCCGATTTCAGCGGGGGCCAGGGCATCGCTGCATATCACGTTGTTTCAGAGACATATCCGCTGCTGCATGAAAATCTCCCGGAGGCGGCGCGTCGCGCCTGTCCGGGCTACCCGATCTGCCTCCCTCAGGCGCCGAGCCGGAAATCCCGGGTCGCGGCGTAAACGCCTTACCCGGGCGACGCCTTCGCAGACGGCTGGAAACCCGTAGCCCCGGTAAGCGCAACGCCACCGGGGAAAACGGTCGTTTACACTACCCGCGCGTACTGCAGCATCACCTGCAGCAGCACGTTCGCGCCGGCCTCAACGTGCTCCGGCGACGCATACTCGATTTCGTTGTGGCTGATCCCATCCTTGCAGGGGATAAAAATCATCCCGGTTGGCGCCAGGTAGCTCATATACACCGCGTCGTGTCCGGCGCCGGAGACAATCTCCCGCGCGGGATAGCCCAGACGCTGCGCGGCGTCGGCAATCGCCGCCTGGCAATCCGGGTGGAACGGCGCGGCCGGATAGTGGCTCACCTCTTTCAGCGCTATTTTCAGGCCGCTCTCCCGTTCAACGTCGGCGATAAACGCCCGCAGCTGACGGTCCATCTCATCCACCAGCGCATCGCTGAGATTGCGCATATCAATCGAAAAGGTTACCTCGCCCGGCACCACGTTGCGGCTGTTCGGATAGACCTGCACCATTCCTACCGTACCGCGCCCCTCGTCGCTGCGCCCGGCAATCGCCACCACCTCCTGCATAATACGGGTGGCGACCTGTAAGGCATCCTGGCGCAGGCGCATCGGCGTCGGTCCGGCGTGGGACTCCTGGCCGGTCACCACGCAGTCATACCAGCGGATCCCCAGCACGCCCTGCACAATGCCGATCATTTTCTCTTCATCCTCCAGAATCGGCCCTTGTTCAATATGCGCTTCGAAGTAGGCGCCAATCGGATGATCGCCCGGCGTCTGGCTGCCGATATAGCCGATGCGCGCCAGCTCCTCGCCCACGGTTTTACCGTCCGCATCCTGAGCGGCATAAATGGTTTCCAGCGGGAAAACCCCGGCAAACACCCCGGAGCCCATCATCACCGGCACAAAGCGCGATCCCTCTTCGTTAGTCCAGAACACCACTTCAATCGGCGCTTCGGTTTCGATATCCCGATCGTTCAGGGTGCGCACCACCTCCAGCGCCGCCAGCACGCCGTAGTTGCCATCAAATTTACCGCCGGTCGGCTGGGTATCAATATGGCTGCCGGCGACAATCGGCGGCAGCGCCGGATTACGCCCTTCGCGGCGCATAAAGACGTTGCCGATTTTGTCGACGGTGACGCGCATCCCGGCCGCCTGCGCCCAGCGGATCACCAAATCTCGCCCCTGACGGTCAAGATCGGTGAGCGTCAGACGACAGCAACCGCCCTTCGGCGTGGCGCCGATTTCCGCCAGCGTCATCAGCGAATTCCACAGGCGTTCGCCGTTAATCCGGCAGTCGGTGGTGTCGGTCATCGGGGTAAAAAGGACATCACTGCTCATTTCGGTCTCCTTGCATAAACGCGGCGGCCAGCTCAACCAGCAGACGATCGCTGCCGCGCGGCCCTAAAAATGAGATCCCCAGCGGCAGACCGCCCGTCTGGGCGACCGGCAGCGTCACCTGCGGACGTTGGGTCATCACGGAAATTAACAGCAGGTCATGGGACAGGCGGCGGACCACCTCTATCTCCTCGGCCTGCGCCGTCAGCAGCGGCGCGCCGTCGGGAACGGTCGGCATCACCAGTACCGCATCGCCCAGCTGCGCGTCCCACCAGGCGGCAAAACGCACGCGCTGCTGGCAGGCGGCGTCAAACTGCGCGCGGGTAACCGCTTTGCCCCAGAAAAAGCGCTCCCGGACGTCCGGCCCTAGCTGCAGGCCGTAGCGCTCAATGGTTTCGCCCTGCGCCTGCCACGCTTCGTAGCCCTGAATCTGGCGAAAGGCGAGATAGATATCGTCCACGTCCGGCAGCGGCGCGGCAAGCGGGGTTACCGCGCCGAAAAAGCGCGCCAGCCGTTGGCGAACCGGCTGCAGCGCCTGCTGGCTGCGCAGCGGCAGGCGGGAAAACAGCCCATCATGACAGGCCAGCCGAACGCCGCTCAGATCCGCGCGTTCATCGGCAAACAGGCAGGCGGCGACGGCGGAAAAGACCTCCGGCGAGCGGGCAAAGAAACCGCAGGTATCCATGGTGGCGCACAGCGGCTGGCAGCCGTCGAGGGAGAGACGGCCGTGGGTCGGACGCAGGCCGAACAGTCCGCAGTAGCTCGCCGGCGTCCGAACCGAGCCGCCGGTATCGGTACCGAGGGCAAAATCGCACACTTCGTTCGATACCGCTGACGCCGAACCGGACGAAGAGCCGCCGGGAATATGGTTCGGCGCGGCGCCGTTGCGCGGGGTGCCGTAATGGACGTTGTGCCCGCTCATCGAATACGCCAGCTCGCTGGTATGGGTTTTACCGATAAAGCGCGCGCCGTTATTTAACAACGTTTGCACCACCGGCGCGGTGCGGTTTTTAATCCCGGACAGCGCCAGCAGATGCGGATTGCCGCCGCCGGTCGGATAGCCCGCCACGTCGAACAGATCTTTGACCGCAAAGGTTAACCCGCTCAGCGGCCCGCTGAGCGCATGCGCCACCGGATGCGGCGGATAGGGCATAAAGGCGCGAAGGTCATCCTGCATCGTGTTTTCTCCTGGCTTCAGGCGTAAAGCGCCTGGTTTTCAACGGACGGGCTCAGCTCGCGCCAGCGATGGCAGCTCACCACGTGACGCGGCCCGGCCTGGTCGGTGGCAGGCTGGCTTTGCGTACAGGCGGGACGCGCGTGCGGACAGCGTTCGGCAAACGCGCAGCCCGGCGGCAGGCGCGAGAGATCCGGCGGCGAGCCGGGAATGCAGCGCAGCGCATCGCCCTTTTTCAGCCCCTCTTTCGGACGGCTGCCCAGCAGCACCTGGGTGTAAGGATGGCGTGGGCGATACAGAATCTCCTCAATCGACGCCTCTTCGACGATGCGCCCGGCGTACATCACCGCCACCCGGTCGGCGATCTCCACCGCCGCGCCAATATCGTGGGTCACAAATATAATCGACAGATCGCGCTGCTTTTGCTGCTCACGCAGCAGGATCAGGATCTGGATTTGCACCGTGGCGTCGAGGGCGGTGGTCGGCTCATCCGCCAACAGCAGCTGCGGGTTGCAGGAGAGCGCGAGGGCGATCATCGCCCGCTGGCGCATTCCGCCGGACATCTCGTGCGGGTAAGCATCCAGCCGCCGCTCGGGGCTCGGAATACGCACCTGGCGCAGCGCCTCCAGCGCCCGCTCCCGCGCCGCCTGCCGCGACAGGCCTTCATGACGACGCAGCCCTTCGACAATCTGCTGGCCCACGGTATAGACCGGGTCGAAGGCCAGCAGCGGCTCCTGGAAAATCATCGCGCAGCGCGCGCCGCGGTAGCGCCGCAGCTGCCCGGCGTTCATGGTCAGCACCTCTTCCTCACCGACCTTCAGGGTGCCGGAAAGCACGCTGCTTTTCGGCGGATGCAGCCGCATCAGGGCGCGCAGGGTCACGCTTTTCCCGGAGCCAGATTCGCCGATCAGCGCCATGACCTCGCCCTTTTGCACATCAAAGGAGACGCCGTTGACCGCGTTGACCGTCTGACCGTCGCGGCGGAACTCAACCCGCAGATCGCGGATATGGACGTAGGCTTCATGCGACATGGCTGACCTCCTGAATGGCGATATTTTGATGCCAGGGCGACGCGGGCTGCGCCATCAGACAAGCGCTCTGGTGCCCCTCGCCGACGCTTTGCAACGTCGGTTTCACCTCGGCGCACACCGCTCTGGCGTGCGGACAGCGGGTATGAAAGCGGCAGCCGGAAGGCGGCGAAATCGGGCTGGGCGGATCGCCGTTCAGCGCAGAGGTTAAGGTGCGATTATGCGGGTCCATCGACGGCATCGAGCTTAACAGCGCCCGGGTATAGGGGTGGGCCGAGGCGGTAAACAGCTGCTCCGCCGGGCCAATCTCCACCACCTCGCCGAGATACATCACCAGAATGCGGTCCGACAGCCAGCGCACCACGTGCAGATCGTGGCTGATAAACACATAGGTCAGCGCCAGCGTCCGCTTCAACTCCTGCAGCAGCTGCAGTACCTGGGCTTCCACCGATTTATCCAGCGCCGAGACGGCCTCGTCGAGGATCACCAGCCGGGGCTTCATCGCCAGCGCGCGGGCGATATTCACGCGCTGGCGCTGGCCGCCGGAGAGCGCGTGCGGATAACGGTGGGCAAAACGTTCCGGTTCAAGGCCGACGTGCGCCAGCAGATAGCGGGCGTATTCGCTGGCCTCTTTGGCGCTGACGCCGTGTACCCGCTGGCCGAACGCGATGCTCTCTTCCATGGTCATACGCGGGTTGAGCGACGCGTAGCTATCCTGGAAGACCATCTGCACCTGGCGGCGATACGCTTTCATCGGCAGGCGCGATGAGCCCACCTCCAGGCCATCGAAGATCAGCTCCCCGCTATCCTGTTTGAGCAGCTGCATCAGCAGCCGCGCGGTGGTGGATTTACCGCAGCCCGACTCCCCCACCACGCCGAGGGTTTCGCCTTTAATCACCGCGAAGCTGACGTCGTCCACCGCCTGCACCACTTCACGCGCTTTGCCGCCGCCGGCGGGAAAATGCTTCAGCAGGTTGTTGACCTTCAGCAGCGGCTGCGCCGGTCCGCCGAGATCGATATTGATAAAGGGTTGCATCGCTTACTCCTTAATCGCCATTGCCGCACGCAGGCGGTCCGCGAGGATATTGAACGAAATGGAGGTGATAAAAATCATCAGGCCGGGCAGCGCCGCTACCCACGGCTGGGTATAAATCGCCGTACGCAGGGTGTTCAGCATCAGTCCCCATTCCGGCTCCGGCGGGCGAACCCCGAGGCCGAGAAAAGAGAGCCCGGAGGCGAGGATCATGCACACCGAAATGAGTCCGGTGGAGAAGACGAAAATCGGCCCCAGCACGTTGCCCAGCACCTGCACGCGAATAATGGTGAACGCGCTGGCCCCGGTGGCCCGGGCGGCGTCGATGTAGTCCATATGCCGTACCTGCGCGGTGACGCTTTCGGCGATACGCGCCACCTGCGGCACGAACACCAGGGTCAGCGAGAGCAGCGCGTTACCGATGCCCGCCCCCAGCGCGCCGGAGAGCGCGATCGCCAGCAGCACCGAGGGAAAGGCGTAAAACACGTCCACGGTGCGCATAATCAGGGTATTGGTTTTACCGCCCGCATAGCCGGCGATAATGCCGATCGCCCCGCCGATAAAAAAAGCGAACACTACCGGGACAATCCCCATAAATAGCGACAGCCGGGTGCCGAGAATCAGCCTTGATAGCATGTCGCGCCCGAGCTCATCGGAGCCCAGCGGGAAGCCGTCGGTACCGATCGGCTTGAGGCGTAAAAACATCGACGTTTGGTACGGGTCTTTGACGATAAGCCAGGGGCCGAACAGCGCCAGCGTCAACAGCACGAGGATGATCGCGCCAACGAATACGCCGCCGGGGTCGCGCAGCAGGCGGCGAAACACGCCGCGCCAGTAGCCTTGTCTGGCGACCGTCGTGGCGGAGACGGCAATGCCTTTGGTCGTCACGGTATCCACCATCGTTAGCTCCTCTTAATTCGCGGGTCGAGACTGGTTTGCAGAATATCCACCAGCAGATTGAGCAGCACAAAGAACAGCGCCAGTACCCAGATGGTGCCCTGCAATAGCGGCAGGTCGCGCTGGAAAATGGCGGTGTTCAGCAGCAGGCCGGTGCCGGGCCAGGAAAAAACGGTTTCCACCAGAATCGAGCCGCCCATCAGATAGCCGACCTGCAGCCCCATCACCGCCAGCGCGGTCGGCGCGGCGTTTTTCACCACGTGCAGAAAGATCCGCGATTCGTTGAGCCCCCGGGCGCGCAGGCCGACGATAAACTCCTGGCTGAGAATATCCGCCACCTGAGAGCGAACGGTGCGGGCGATGATGCCGGTCGGGATCACCGACAGGGTGAAGGCCGGCAGCAGCATAAACTGCAGGTGTTCCCAGTCCCACTGCCAGCCCACTTCGCCGATTGGCCCGCCGCCGGTCGCCGGCAGCAGCGCGAATTTGACGCTAAAAACGATCACCAGCAGCATCCCCAGCCAGTAGTGCGGCACGCTGACGCCGAACACCGACAGCACCGAGGCCAGACGGTCAATAATGCTGTTACGAAAGTAACCGGCGACAAAACCAAACAGGCTGCCCAGCACAAAGCCGATCGCCGTCGCCAGCAGCGCCAGACGCAGAGAGTAAGTGACCGCCGTCATCACCTCATCGATGACCGGACGCCCGGTGGCGACCGACATCCCCAGATCGCCGTGCAGCGCCCGCCATAGCCAGTGCACAAACTGCAGCGGCAGCGGTTTATCAAAGCCGTAGGCCTGCATTAAGGTCTGACGCAGCGATTCCGAGGCGTCCGGCGGCATCACCGATACCAGCGGATCGCCCGGCGCTATCTGCACCAGCATAAAACAGATTACCGCCACCCCGAGCATGGTGGGGACGGCCAGCAGGATGCGATATAGCAGGGTATTGATCATCTCTTGCTCCCGTGTCGATTACTCTTTTTTGCTCACCAGACTGAGATCGATAAACCAGCTTTGCGGCTGCACCACTCCGGTGACGGCTGGCGATATCGCCCGTGGTCCGACATCGTGGGCAACGAACAGGAACGGCACCTGATCGACCAGCGCGGCGTGCAGTTCGCCGGCGGCTTTATCCATTTCGGCCGGGGTAAACGCGTGCTTCACCGCCGCCGCCAGCTTTTCGGTTTCCGGGGTCGAGAAGTAGCCCCAGTTGGTCGCCACCGGCGGGAAGGCCTTCGCGGTGGAGAAGCGAATCATGCCGAAATAGGGATCGTTAACCGCGGCGCTAACGTTGATCGCGTCGATCCCTTTCGCGGAGGGATCTTTCGCCCCGAGGCGCCAGTTAGTGAACAGGGTGTTCCATTCGTTGACTTTAATATCGACGTTAAAGAAGCAGCTTTTCAGGCTCTGCTGGATGTACTCGTTCATCGGCAGCGGCTGCATCTGCCCGGAGCCGGAGGCCGAGGTGGCGACCGTGACGTGCAGCGGTTTCTCGGCGCTATACCCGGCTTCGGTCATCAGCTTGCGGGCGGTATCCGGGTCATATTTGATCTGGAAGGTAGGTTTACCGCGCCACGGACTGCCGGCCTCGTAGACGCCGGTCGCTTCGGTCATATAGCCGCCGAGATAGCTTTTAAGCTCCGCGCGGTTCAGGCACAGGTTGGCGGCTTTGCGCACGCGAATATCTTTCCACGGCGAGCCCTCTTCGAAGGAGAATTGCCACGGCCACAGGTGCGGCTGGGTGTTGGCGTAGATTTTAAAGCCCTGGGCTTTAATCTGATCGACCGCATCCGGGGCCGGGGCTTCGATCCAGTCCACCTGCTTCGAGAGCAGCGCCGCGGTGCGGGCGTTGGCTTCCGGCAGCGGGATCAGCACCACTTTATCCACCCGCGGAATGCGATCTTTGTTCCAGTAGTCGGGGTTTTTATCGAGGATCAGCTGCTGGCGGGGAACCAGTTTTTCCATTTTGAACGGACCGCTGCCCACCGCGTGGGCGGCGAATTCGGTCCACGCCTGCTTACTGCGCGCGGCGGTATCGCCAGTGCCCGACGGCACCGCGTCGTACAGCTTCTGCCACGCGGTCGGCGACACGATAAACAGGTTAGTGAGGTTATATGGCAGCAGCGCGTCCGGTTCGGAGGTGGTCAGCGCCACGGTGTGGTCGTCAATCTTTTCCGCGCCGGTGAGAGTCGGCATGCGCGACAGCGTGTTGCCGATCTGGCCGGGCGCATACTGCGGCGCGGCTTTATTCAGCACCTTATCCACGTTCCAGACGATGGCGTCGGCGTTGACCGCAGAACCATCGTGAAATTTAACTCCCGGGCGCAGGGTGAAAATCCAGCGGCTTTGATTTTGCGGGTCAACGTGCCACTCGGTCGCCAGCCCCGGCACCAGGCCGCTGGGTTTCTCTCCCTGCGACAGATCCCATTCAACCAGGGCGTCGTAAAGCGGAATGCCGGTAAAGCGGTTGCCCTCAAAACCCTGATCGGGCTGTCCGAGGGTCAACGGGATATCGGCGGCGGTCATGGCGATCCGCAGGGTTGAGGCCTGAGTCGGCACAGAGGCAAACAGCGCCAATGCCCCGCTAACAGCAACGGCGAGATGGCGTTTACGCGAAAGTAATTTTGTCTTCAGCATCACATTGTCCCTGTTAAATAAAAGTCGCTATTTAACAGGCAAGATACATACCAGTTCTGAACGCGCGGAAAATAAGTGTGAAATGGCTTATAAAATAAGAATGACTTATAACATCCCTATGATTTTACTTGAAAAATAAAATCACCTTATCTTTTTGCACCGCCAGCGGGAATTCTGTTGCAGGATTGCACCAGCCTAACTTTTTACGCAAAGGAATCATCACGTGACGTCACTTTTTATAAAATAAATTCATAATCTTCGGCAAATCATCAGTTTGAGGCGTTGTCTTCTATACTTCTTGATAAAGAGAAAGAGGGAGTCGCCATGCCGTTACCTGATTTTCACCGCTCCGAGCCGTTTACCCTCGGCATCGAGCTGGAGCTCCAGGTCGTCAACCCGCCGGGCTTTGATTTAAGCCAGGACTCTTCCGCGCTGATTGACGAGATCCAGGGTACGCTGAAAGCGGGCGAGGCCAAGCATGACATTACCGAAAGCATGCTGGAGATCGCCACCGGCGTCTGCCGCGACATCCACCAGGCGACGGCGCAGCTGAGCGCGGTTCAGCAGGCGGTGCTTCGTGCCGCCGCCCGCCATCACGTACAAATCTGCGGCGGCGGAACGCATCCGTTTCAAAGCTGGCAGCGCCAGCAGATCAGCGATAGCCCGCGCTACCGGAAAACCGTCGAGCACTTTGGTTATCTGGCGAAGCAGGCGACGATCTTCGGCCAGCACGTGCACGTGGGGTGTCAAAACGGCGATGATGCCATTTATCTTCTGCACGGCCTGTCGCGCTTCGTGCCGCATTTTATCGCGCTGAACGCGGCATCGCCCTGGCTCGACGGGACCGATAGCGGCTTTGCCTGCTCGCGGCTTAACCTTTTCGCCGCCTATCCCGATAACGGTCCGATGCCGTGGGTCAATAACTGGCAGGCTTTCATCGGCCTGTTTCGGCGCCTTAGCTATACCAGCATGATCGACAGCATGAAGGATCTGCACTGGGATATTCGCCCCAGCCCGCGCTTTGGCACCGTCGAAGTCCGGGTCATGGATACCCCGCTGACGATTAGCCAGGCGGTGAATATCGCCGGTTTTATCCAGATCATCGCCTGCTGGCTGCTGACGGAGCGGCCGTTTAAGCATCAGCCCGAGGATTATCTGCTCTACCCCTTCAACCGCTATCAGGCCTGCCGCTATGGGCTCGACGGGATCAATACCGATGTGAACAGCGGCGAACAGCGAACATTGCGCGAAGAGATTTTACAGCTGGCGGATAAGCTGGCGCCCAGCGCCCATAAGCTCAATGCCGACAGCGCGCTGGAGGCGATGGTGCGCCAGGCGAAGCAGCATCGCAGCGAGCCGCAGCAGATGCGCGAGTTTGTCGCCAACGGCGGTTCATTGATCGGGCTGGTGCAAAAGCATTGCGAGATCTGGACGGCGTAGCGGCGATAAAAGGCTATACTGCACGCTCTCGTTGGTTGTCTGGAACCCTGCCGTGCGCTTGCCATCGCTTCTGCCGCTGTTGCTGTTATCTCTGCCCGCCTTCGCCAGCGGGACATGCTCGCTGACCGACCCGTCCCTGACGCTGCAAAGCTATACCGTCGATCCGCAGCGCGAACGCATCGTGATGTACTGGCAGAATGAGGACGGTAAAGCCTGGGGATCGCTGCGCTCGCTGCTGGGGGATATCAACCGCGACGGGCAGGTGCAGATGGCGATGAACGGCGGAATTTATGATAAAGCCTACGCGCCGCTGGGGCTGTATATCGAGAAAGGTCGGCAGTTGACCCCGCTTAACCGCGCCTCCGGCGGCGGCAACTTTTTTATTCGTCCCGGCGGGGTGTTTTATCTGCGCGGGCAAAACGCGGGGATTGTCAGCATCAATAAATTCAGGCCGTCGCCGGCCATCCGCTACGCCGTGCAGTCGGGCCCAATGCTGATTGAAAACGGCAAGATCAACTGGCGACTGAAGCCATCCGCCAGCTCGCGCAAGCTGCGTAACGGCGTGGGCATCACCGGCGATGGCAAGGTGGTGTTTATGCTCAGCGCGCGTGAAACCAATTTCTACGATTTCGCCTGCTACGCGCAGGCGAAGCTCAACGTGCGCCAGATGCTCTATCTCGACGGCACCATTTCGAAGATGTACCAGAAAGGCGATAGCGTGCCGTGGCAGTATCATCCGTTCGTCACCATGATCGCGGTGGAGAGTAGATAGTCGGCAAAACATCGTCTGCGGGGGTGTTTCGCAACCCGGCAATATTCTGCACCGATTTCCCCGGTGGCGCTGCGCTTACCGGGGCTACGGGTTTCCAGCCGTCTGCGGAGGAGTAGCCCGGGTAAGGCGTTTACGCCGCGACCCGGGATTTCCGGGCACCGTGCCCGAGGCATCTACATCCGGCGATGCCCCCACTCGCGCAGGCGCTGGAACAGCACGTACAGCGACGGAATAAACAAAATGCCGATTACCGTCGCCACCAGCATGCCGCTGAACACCGTGGTGCCGATAATCCGCCGACTCTGCGCCCCGGCGCCGGTGGCGAGCATCATCGGCACAATCCCGATGATAAAAGAAACCGCCGTCATCATCACCGCGCGGAAGCGGCGGGTGGCCCCTTCGCGGGCGGCGTCGACGATCGACATTCCCTCTTCGCGCTTCGCCCTGGCAAACTCGACGATCAAAATCGCGTTTTTCGCCGCCAGCGCGATCAATAGCACCAGCCCTATCTGCACGTACACATCGTTGGCGTACCCAGCCCACCAGAGCCACAGCAGCGACCCGCCGATGGCGAAAAGCACCGACAGCATTACGCTCGCCGGCAGCGTCCAGCTCTCATACTGGGCGACGAGGAACAGCCACGCCATCGCTACCGCCGCCAGCACAATCCACACCGCCTGGTTACCGGTCTGCTGCTCCTGCCAGGAGATGCCGCTCCAGGCGTAATCATAACCGTGGGGCAGGTTCGCTTGTAAAATCTGCTCCATCACCGCCATTGCCGTCCGGCTGCTGACGCCTTCGGCCGCCGACCCGCTCACCGATACCGACGGAAACTGGTTATACTGCTGAATAAACGGCGCGCCCACCGTCGGCGTAATCGTCACCAGATTACTCAGGCGAACCCGCTCGCCGCTGTCGCTGCGCACGTACAGCTCGCTTATCTGCTCTGCCCGCTCGCGCCACTGCATCTCGTTTTGCATTACCACGTGGTAGACACGATTGTTAATGCTGAAATCGCCGGCGCGAGTGCCGCCAAACGCGGTTTGCAGGCTGCTGAAAATCCTCGCCACCGGTACGTTCAGCCGGGCCGCCTGGTCGCGGTCAACGGTGAGCGTCAGCTGCGGCACGTTACTGCTCCAGGTGGTAAATACCCGGCTCAGCTGCGGATACTGGTTGGCCGTCCGCAGCACCTGCTGCGTCACCTGCTCCAGCTCCGCCGGCGATTGTCCGGCCTGGGCCAAGATGCGTAAATTAAACCCGGAGGCGTTGCCCAGCCCCGGCAGCGTCGGCGGCGCAAAAGTCATGATCGTCGCCTCCGGTAGCCCCATCAGCTGGCCCTGCACTTTTTCCATCACCGCCTCCAGCGGCGGCCGCTGGTGCCAGTCCTTCAGCATCACCGAGATAAACCCGCCGTTTGAAGCGCTGGTACCGTTGAGAATATTAAAACCGGAGACCTGAATCACATCCTCAACCGCCGGATTCAGTTTCAGCAGCTCGCGCGCCTGGGCCATCACCGCTTCGGTACGCTCCAGCGAGGCGGCTTCGGGCAGCTGTACGCTGGCAAAGAAATAACCCTGATCTTCCTGCGGCAGAAATCCCTTCGGCATGGTGGTGAAGCTAAACACCACCACCCCGGCCGCCGCCGTCGTCGCCGCCAGCGCCAGCCAGGGGCGACGATTCATCCTCCCGACCAGACGCCCGTAGCCATCGCGCACCGTATCCAGACCGCGGTTAAAACCGCGCCAGATGGCGGCTGGCTGCTGCGGCCGCGGACGCAGCAGCAGCGCGCACAGCGCAGGCGTCAGGGTCAGCGCCACCACGCTCGACAAAGTCACCGCCGTCGATAGGGTCACCGCGAACTGGCGATAGAGCTCGCCGACGATCCCCGGCAGCATCGCCACCGGCACAAACACCGCCAGCAGCACCAGGGTGGTGGCGATCACCGGCCCGGCGATTTGCCGCAGCGCCTCGGCGGTTGCCGCGCCGCGCGCCAGCCCCTCCGCCATTTTGCTTTCCACGCTCTCCACCACCACGATGGCGTCATCCACCACCATCGTCAGGGCGAGAATGATTGCGAACAGGCTCAGGGTATTGGCGCTGTAGCCCAGCGCATAGAGCACGGCGAAGGTACCGATAAGCGAAACCGGGATCGCCAGCGCGACTATCAGCGTCGCCCGCCAGCTCTGCAGAAACAGCGAGACCACCACCACCACCGCCAGCAGGGTCAGCGCCAGCGACACGCCGATCTCTTTGATCGTCGCCGCGACAAAGCGGGTGGTATCAAACTTCACTTCCCAGGTGAGATCCGCCGGGAAACGCGCATGCAGCCGGGTCAGCTCGGCGCGCACCGCGCTGGCGACCTGTAGGGCGTTAGCGGTGGGCGTCGGATAGATGCCGAGATAAGCGGAGTCTTTGCCGTTGAGCTGCGCGCCGGAGCTGTAGCTGCGCGCGCCCAGCTCGATAGTCGCTACGTCGGACAGGCGCACCAGCTGGCCGCGGTCGCCGCTGCGAACCACAATTTGTCCGAAACCGGCGGCGTCGCTCAGTCGACCAATACCGTTGATGGTCAGCGTCTGCTGCTGGCCGTTAAACACCGGCGGCGTCCCCACCTGCCCCGCCGCGCCCTGCACGTTCTGCTCGCGCAGCGCCTGGGAAACATCATCGGTAGTGATATTCAGCGCGTTCATGCGGTCGGGCCGCAGCCAGATACGCATGCTGTAGTCGCGCGCGCCGAATATCTGCACTTCCCCGACGCCCGGCAGACGCGCCAACGCCTCGCGCACCTGTGTGCTGGCGTAGTTGCTGACAAACAGCGGCGACAGCGTGCCGAGCGGCGAGTAAAGACTGACGCCCATCAGCAGGTTCGTCGCCCGCTTGCGCACCTGAACGCCGTTTTGCTGCACGTCGGCAGGCAGTTGCGCCACCGCCTGCGACACGCGGTTCTGCACGTCGATCGCGGCTAAATCGGCATCGGTACCGGCGGCAAAGGTCAGGCTCAGGCTGTAGGTTCCCTCATCGGAGCTGGTAGACTCCATGTACAGCATATGATCGACGCCGTTGAGCTGGGTCTCCAGCGGCGCGGCAATGGCTTCCGCCACGTCCGCCGCGCTGGCGCCCGGCCAGCTGGCGCTGACGTTGATGACCGGCGGCGTAATTTGCGGATACTGCTCAACCGGGATCAGCTTCAGCGAGACCGCGCCGACGAAGGTCATCAGCAGCGCAATCACCATCGCAAAGCGCGGACGACGGATAAAAAACGTGAGCATCTTCTCTCCCTCTTTAGTTGAGCAGCTGAACGGCTGCGCCGTCACGCAGGCGCTGGGCGCCCTCCGTCACCACGCGCTCGCCCGGGAGGAGGCCTTCCGCCACCGCGAACTGCTGCCCCTGCTGCCCCGCGGGGGTCAAGCGGCGCATCGTCACGGTGTTGTCCGCCGTCAGCACCCAGCTGTAAAAGCCCTGTGCGTCCTGCTGCATCGCCGCCGCCGGGATCATCGGGCTCTCCTGAAGCTGCCGCGGGCGGAAGAAAATGGTGACGTTGCCGCCGGGCAGCAGACGGTGCTGCGGATTAGCGAATTCAGCGCGCAGCGCCACGCTGGCGGTGCGGCTATCAATACGGTTATCGACGGAGGTCAGAACGCCGTCTTCACGCCGTCCATCGACATCCACTTGCGCCAGCCACGCTTCCTTCAGCGCGGCAATATCCGTGTGCTGCCCCGCTTTGGCGAAAAAGACGGTTTCATCCAACGAGAACGCCACCCGAATCGGATCGAGCTGAACCACATCGACCAGCACGCCGCTGGCGGGGTTCACCAGGCTGCCGACGTGAAACGGGCTATGGCCGACGCGTCCGCTGACCGGCGAGGTAATGCGGGTGTAGCCGAGCGTAATCTGCTGGGCGGCAATGCGCGCCCGGGCCTGCTCCACGGCGGCAGCGGCGACATCGCGCTGCATCTGCGCGGTATCAAGGTCGTTGCGGCCGATCGCGTGGTTATTGATCAGCTGCTGGTAGCGGCTCAGCAGCTGCTGGGCCTGGCGTAGCGACGCCTGCGCGCTCTTCAGTTCGGCCTGGGCCAGCGCCAGCGCGGCTTTCGGCTGGGCGTCATCCAGCGTAAACAGCAGATCGCCCTGGTTGATGTACTGCCCATCCTGGAAGTGGCGCTGCACAATCTTCCCTTCGGTGCGGGCGCGAATATCGACGGAGTGAATGGCCTCGACGCGGCCGGAGATTTGCCGTTCGCCGGCGTGCGGCGCTTGTTCCACGGTGACGACGCGGACCGGAACGGCCGGCGCGGCGGCGGCGGCGAGCGCGTAGCCTGCCAGGCCGCAGGCCAGCAGGGCGGAGCGGATGATCTTGTTCATGGGGAATTCCTTACGACGATGCGGCGTCCCTCCCCCGCAGGAGAAGGGACGCCGGGCGGGTCAGACACGCTACGCGGTTTTACGGAAACGACGGGTCAGGCGTTTCTCAACTTCGACCACCAGGAACATCGCGATACCGATGACCAGCGTGATGAACCAGTAGCGCGGCGGCAGCCCTTCGGTGCCAAACATCGTCTGCATCACCGGTACGTAGATGATGACCAGCTGCATCAGCAGCAGTACGCCGCTCACCAGCCAGATGCCTTTGTTACGCAGCAGCCCCATGTTGAGCGAGAAGCTGTCGCTGCTGCGGCAGTTAATCATGTACACCCACTGTGCGGTAACCAGCATCTGCAGCAGGACGGTGCGGATAAACTCCGGGCTGTGGCCGCGCGGCGCCAGCCAGGCTTCCAGAATAAAGGCAGCCACGGCAATCATCGTGCCGACGAAGGCGACGCGCCAGACGGCGAAGGCGTCCATAACGTGCTGGCCGGTTTTACGCGGCGGACGGTTCATGGCGTTGCGCTCGGCGGCTTCAAACGCGAGGCCGAAGGAGAGCGTCGCGGAGGTGGCCATGTTCATCCACAAAATCAGCACCGGCGTCAGCGGAATGATGTTCCCCGCCAGCAGGGCGATGATAATCAGCAGCCCCTGCGCCAGGTTGGTCGGCATGATGAACAGAATGGTCTTCTTCAGGTTGTCGTAGACCCGACGCCCCTCTTTGACCGAACTGGCGATGGTGGCAAAGTTGTCGTCGGTCAGGACCATGTCGGCGGCCTCTTTGGTCACCTCGGTGCCTTTGATCCCCATGGCGATCCCGACGTCGGCCTGGCGCAGCGCCGGGGCGTCGTTGACGCCGTCGCCGGTCATGCCAACCACTTCACCGTTACCCTGCAGCGCTTTCACCAGGCGCAGCTTGTGCTCCGGGCTGGTACGGGCAAAGATATCGTACTCAACGGCGGCTTTCGCCAGCTCGGCATCGTCCATGTGCTCCAGCTGGTAGCCGGTCATCGCCTGGCTGCTGTTGGTGATCCCCAGCATCTGGCCAATGCTCATCGCCGTCTGCGGGTGGTCGCCGGTAATCATCTTCACGCGGATCCCCGCGTTCTGGCAGGCGTGGATAGCGTCAATCGCTTCCGGACGCGGCGGGTCCATCATTCCGGCAATGCCGAGGAATACCAGACCTTCGCGCAGATCGTCGTGGGTCAGCGTGGTGCTGCCGACGTTGGCCGGTTTGTAGGCGGCGGCGACCATACGCAGGCCCTGGCGGGCAAAGCGCGCCATCTCCTCTTCCCAGTACTGAGGCTCAAACGGCACCGCCCCCTGCTTGCTCAACTGCTGGCGGCACAAGGCAAAAATCACGTCCGGCGCGCCGGTAATCAGCACCTGCTCGACGTCGCCCATTTTCTGGTGGGTCGCCATGTATTTATACTGCGAGTCGAACGGTATCTTCGCGACCAGCCGCGCGTCGACGGGCGCAAGCCGCGCTTTCGCCGCCAGCACCTTCAGCGCCCCTTCCGTTGGCCCGCCGGTAATGCCCCACAGGCCGCGCTCGTCCTGAATCATCTGGCTGTCGTTACACAGGTCGATGGTGCGCAAATAGGTTTCCAGTACGCTGCCCGCTTTAATCTGCACCGGCTCGTTGCTGCCTTCCAGGCAGATGTTACCCTGAGGCTCGTAGCTGTCGCCCTCGACGCGGTAGCAGCAGTCGGCGGTGATGATCGCTTTGACGGTCATTTCGTTCATCGTCAGGGTGCCGGTTTTATCCGAGCACACCACGGTCATGGCGCCCAGGGTTTCCACCGTCGGCAGCTTGCGGATAATCGCCCGCTGACGCGCCATCGCCTGTACGCCCAGGGAGAGAATAATCGAGATAATCGCCGGTAAACCTTCCGGCACGGCGGCCACCGCCAGGCTAATCAGGGAGAGCAGCAGCTCGCCGAGAGGAATGTCGCGCAGCGCGAGGCTGAAGACGAACAGTGCGGCCATCATCGCGAGGATAATGACGAAAATCGCTTTGCCGAGCTTATCCATCTGCACCAGCAGCGGCGTACGGTGCTTCTCAATCCCCGCCATCATCTGGTTGATGTGGCCGAGCTCGGTCTCCTGACCGGTTGCGGTCACCACGCCAACGCCGCCGCCGGCGCTGATGGTGGTGCCGGAGAAGAGCATATTGGTACGGTCGCCCAGCGGCAGTTCGCCTTCCAGCGCGTCGGTGGTTTTATCCACCACCGTCGACTCGCCGGTGAGAATCGCTTCTTCAACCCGCAGATTATGGCTCTCAATCAGGCGCATATCGGCAGGGACGCGGTCGCCCGCGCGCAGAATCACGATATCGCCCGGCACCAGGTCGCGGGTGGGAATGGTTTCATGCTTGCCGCCGCGCTGCACGCGCGCGTCGCTGGAGAGCATATTGCGGATGCCCTGCAGCGATTTTTCGGCGTTGCTCTCCTGGATATGGCCGATCAGGGCGTTGATCACCGTGACGCCAAGGATGACGAGCGTATCGACCCAGTGGCCCATGACCGCGGTGAGCGCGGCGGCGGCCAGCAGGACAAAAATCAGTACGTCATTAAAGTGGGCAAGGAAGCGCAGCCAGGCCGGCTTGCCTTTTTTCTCCGGCAAGGCGTTGGGGCCGAAGGTTTTCAAACGCTCTGCGGCCTCGGCGGCGCTGAGGCCGCTGGCATGGCTTTTAGTCTGCGCCAGCACCGCATCAACCGTCTGCTGATATGCGCGGCGTGGCGCGACATCCCCTGAGGGGGTGGTATTATTAGTTTTGATCGTTTTGGTCAAAATATATCTCCCTTAAAATTCCGTGAGGCGGAAAGCCTGGAATCATTCCGGGCCAATGAGAAAAATTTTAAACAGCGGAGATAATTTAAGCTTGCGCAATATTTAATCTCTCGCAAATACAAAATTTATGGTAAGTTAATTCTATAAAACAACTATTGCAGAATATTAATAAACCAAAACTAAACGAGGTCTACTATGTTTGGAATCTACCGCGGACGCCGTCTGGTACTGTACATCCTGCTGGCCATTATTATCGCGACTCTGGTGGGATATAGCACCTATACTTTTGTAAAAGCGCTGGCTTAATAATGACGTTAATTTACATTACGGTGTAATTAACTTAATCACAAATAGTGCCAAAATAATTAACATGGGAATAAGCGAGGACGTTTAAATATAATACTTAAGGCGTAATATGATTGCGTACGAAACGATATTGCATTGATTCTCTTTTTACCGGACAATATGTTTTTAACTGATGATTAACAAATAATGAAACATCCGCTAGAAACGCTCCTCAGCGCCGCCGGCATTTTGCTGCTGGCTTTGCTCTCCTGCCTGCTGCTGCCGGCGCCCTCGCTGGGCCTGACGCTGGCGCAAAAGCTGGTGGCGACATTCCATCTGATGGATCTCAACCAGCTTTATACCCTGATCTTTTGCCTGTGGTTTTTAGCGCTGGGCGCGGTTGAATATCTGCTGCTGCGCTGGGTCTGGCGTCGCTGGTTTTCCGTTGAGCGCTAGGCCGGTCAGGTCACGCATGCCGCTGATCAGCGCTTCGCACCAGGCGGCGTAATCGTGGCCGCTGGAGGAGGGATGGAAGCTCACCGTATAGCCCTTCTCTTTGAGCACCTGCTCAAATTCAAGCGTATTGGCATAAATGCCGCCGTCCGGCCCGTTGGTTTCGAATTTCCCCGCCTGCAGCCAGAAGCGCACCGGATAGCGCGGCGACTGCTGGTACTGGCGGGTCAGCCAGCTGGCCTCCTCCCCTTGCGGCGCCCACCAGTATGACCCGGACAGGCTCAATACGTTGCCAAACTGTCGCGGATAGCGCAGCGCTACCCAGGACGCGGCCAGCCCGCCGTAGCTGGAGCCGGCGACCACGGTTTTTTGCCGACTCAGGCTGAGTCCCTGGCGGCGCAGCCACGGCAGCAGCTCATGGGCCATAAAATCGGCGAAGTGCGGATTTGGCGGCAGCTCCTTCGCCCGTCGCGGATGATCGAGACTATCGATAAACACCACGTTGATCGGCGGCAGCCGATGGCTGGCGATCAGGGCATCCAGCACGTTGGCGAGGCGGTACTCGTGCTGGTAAGTTTTGCCGTCAAAGAGCAGTAGGGTCCAGCGCGCGGGCTGCGGCAACCGCGGGCGATAAATCAGCACTTCCCGCGTATTTTGCAGAAAGTCGCTGCGCAGCTGATGGCGGGTTAAGGTTCCGTAGCGGAGCGGCTGCGCCATCCGCTGGGCGGTGCAAAAACGCGCGGCATTGAGGGCCAGCAGAGAGTAGCGATTCCAGCGGTCGTGGGCGGCATTGACGCTGTTCGGGTTGAGCGGGTCAGCCTGGGCGCTGACCAAAATCGCCCGCCGCTGCTCCCGCGCGCTGCCGGTTACCTGCGGCACGTCCGGGGCCAGCTTATACTGCATGAGGGTATCGGCGGGCACCACGTAGCTGCGAAACCAGACGTCAGAATCGCCGAGGCGAAACAGCGGATCGTGATCCCCCGCCGGCGAACCCAGAATAAACACGTTGCGGCTCGCCCCGCGCCACAGGAAAGTTACCCGCTTATGGCCGGCGTCCACCGGTTCCACCATTGGCGTCCCTTCCCGCTCGCGCTCCTGCCAGAAATGCGCCGTTGAACCTCCCGCCGCCAGTTCACGCTTCAGCCGCTGCAGGCGCGGGCTGACCGGATCCAGCGGCTGAATTTTGGCCAGCGCGGTGGTTTCCCGCATCTGCCACTGAAAGCGCCAGCGCGCACCTTCTTCGCCGTGCAGCACCAGCGATGAGGCGCGGTGTACCGGCAGAGAAAACAGCAGGGTTTGCTCGCCGTCCGCCGGACCGCCCGCCAGCAGCGTGCGCAGACGGCGGTTATTGTCATCCAGCAGTCGGGCATCGGTGACGCCGGAGAGGGTCGCCGCGACGTAGTTCTCGCCCAATGTCGGCAGGTCAAAACAGACCTCGCCGCTGGCGTCGAATTTCCCCTGTAGTTCACCCTGTAACGAGGGAGATTCGCAGTTCATTGCCGCCGCCGGTAGGGTACTCATGCCAATCAGCAGGCCGCTCCACGCCGTCTTCATTAGCCGAAATTTCCTTGTAAGAATTTGTTAATAACGCTAATGCAAATAATAACTATTTGCAATAACATTAACGCCGTTAATGATAGGCGTCGGTCGATTCCCCTCGACGTGGGCGTTTTTTGATGGCGATTCAACCAAGGATAAAAAATAAACATGTTTAAATATAATAAGATAACAGCTTTCTGGGCCGCGGGCGTGGCGGCATCTCTGTTTGGCGGGCTGGCGCTGGCGGCGGAGGAAACGATCGTCGTCACCGCCGGCAGCGGCGAGGATCCCACCGCGCCGCTGAAGGGAATCGTGGCGACAAAAACGCTGTCGGCAACAAAGACCGCCGCGGAGATCGTCAAAACGCCGCAGTCGGTATCGGTGGTCACCCGCGATCAAATGCGGGCGCTGGACGTCACCTCGGTTTCCCAGGCGCTGCGCTATAGCGCGGGCGTTTTTACCGAATACCGCGGTTCATCTAACCGCAACGACGAGGTATTCGTACGCGGTTTCAGCTACGTGCCCAAATTCCTTGATGGCCTGAGCTACGGCGCCACCGCCTCGTCGCAAACCGGCACGTTCGACCCGTGGCTGCTGGAGCGCGTCGAGCTGGTGCGCGGCCCGGCCTCGGTGCTGTTTGGTCAGGTCAACCCCGGCGGGCTGATTAGCATGACCAGCAAACGCCCGACCAGCCAGCCGATTCATGAGGTGCAGTTCCGTACCGGTAATAACCACCTCGCCGAAGGCGCTTTCGACGTTGGCGGTACGCTGAGCGATGACGGCCACCTGCTCTATCGCCTGAACGGGATCGCCCGCACCCAGAATAACCAGATCGATGACTATAAAGAGACGCGGATGGCTATCGCTCCCGCCCTCACCTGGTATCCTAATGACGCCACGCGCTTTACCCTGTTAACCAGCTATCAGAAAGACCCGGACGCCGGCTACCGTAACTTCCTGCCGCGTTACGGTACCGTGGAAAGCGTCGACGGCAGCTATATTCCGCGCGATTTTAACGTCAGCGATCCCAGCTACAACCAGTCGTGGCGTGAACAAACGATGATTGGCTATGAATTTGAGCACCAGCTCAACGATACCTTGACTCTGCGCCAGAATGCCCGCTACGCCACCATCAAACAGAAGTATCGCTACCTGGTTTACTCCACCAGCGCCGCCAACAGCTCGGTACTCTCCCGCCGCGCCCAGCATGAACAGCGCCAGACCGATGAGTTTGGCATCGATAACCAGCTTGAAGCGCAGTTCGCCAGCGGTCAGGTGGCGCATACGGTGATTGGTGGTGTGGATTACAAAACCAGTAAGGATAAGCAGTATCTTGGTCGGGCCGGCGGCTCGCAGTACGATATCGACTGGCGCAGCCCGAGCTATGGGGTTAACGTCGATGAAAGCGCCTTCAGTCCCGCCACTAATGAACAGCAAAATCTCGACCAGACCGGGGTGTATGTTCAGGATCAGCTGAGCTGGCGGAACTGGGAACTGTTAGTTTCCGGGCGCTACGACTGGGCGGAAGTGCGCACCACCGATTTTACCGACGCCAGCGGCACCCAGCAGAATGATAATAAGTTCACCTGGCGCACCGGCCTGCTGTACGCCTTTGATTCCGGTCTTTCCCCCTATATCAGCTACAGCACCTCCTTCGAACCTAACCTGCAAACCAACCGCGCGCCGGGCGTCGGACCGTTCGATCCCAGCGAAGGCAAACAGGTTGAGGTGGGTCTGAAATACCAGCCTGACCCAAACGCGTTGATGACCCTCGCGCTGTACGATCTGACGCAGAGCAACGTCGCGACCTACAACAGCGCGGCCGGGTGGTTTGAAAACAGCGGTAAAGTGCGCTCGAAAGGCGTTGAAGCCGAAGCGCACGCGACGGTTTTCGATAACCTCAATCTGATCGCGTCTTACACCTACACCGACGCGGAAACCGTCAATACCACCGTCGTCGGTACCGAAGGGAAAACGCCGGCACGCATTCCGACCCATATGGCTTCGGCGTTCACCAGCTATACCCTGCCGGACGGCGCGTTAAAAAGCCTGACCGCGGGCGTTGGCGTACGCTATATCGGCACCAGCTACGGCGATGCGAAAAACACGTTTAAGGTACCGGCAGTGGATCTGTACGACGCCATGGTTAGCTATGAGTTAGGCGAGCTGAATTCGAGCCTGAAAGGGGCGAAAGTGCAGTTCAACGTCAACAACCTCGCCAATACCAAATACGTGGCCTCCTGCGCCAGCGATAGCGCCTGCTTCTACGGCATTGGTCGGACGGTGACGGCGACGGTGAACTACGCCTGGTAAGAAAAACGTCCGCCGGTCTTCCCCCGGCGGACGCTTTCAGTGCGCGCGGCTGTGGTTTTCTTTACGGTAGGCGCCCGGCGGCAGGTTAAACGTGCGGGTGAAGATACGGGTAAAGGTTTGCTGCGAGTCAAAACCGTATTTCAGGCAAATATCGTAGACCCGCTGATCGGTATCGCGCAGATCGCGCGCCGCCAGCAGCAGCTTACGCTCGCGGATATAGCGCCCCAGACTCTCCCCTTTGTACTGTAAAAACAGCCGTTGCAAATGCCACTTCGAGTAACCGGCGTGGCGCGCAATATCGTCGATACGTAGCGGTTGATGCAAATTATCATCAATCCACTCGACGATAGTATCAATGACCTGAGCGGAAATAGTCATATGTCCTCTCTCCTCCTGAACCACTCTCATCGTTAGCGCCACCAGGCGTTAAATGATTGCGTTTTATCAGCGACCCAAACCGACTCACCCAACATTGGCGTCAGCAGTCGCCACGGTCGCCCTGTGCTGGCCTCCGCCAGCCTTATGTACGGATCGTCCCATGTGTGTTTTGCCAGCACGAAGCGCCCGGCATGGCCCGGCAACACCGCGCGTGCACGAACATCGTCAGCGGCTTGCGCCGTCTCTTCCGGCATCATGTGGATGTACTTCCAGTCCTGGTCATACTGACCGTTTTCCATGATCGCCAAATCCACCGCGCCAAACTGTTCGCCGATGGCTTTAAAGTGCGGGCCGTAGCCGCTGTCGCCGCTGTAGTAAATTTTCTGCTGCGGGGTGACGAACATGAAGCTGGCCCACAGGGTCTGGTTGCGCTTGAGGCCGCGGCCGGAAAAGTGGCGCGCCGGCAGGACGTGTACCGTCAGTTCATCGCTCACCGGCACCGCTTGATTCCAGTCCGCCTCGCTGATTATCGCGCTCTCCATTCCCCAGTAGCGCAGATGCGACCCGACGCCCAGCGGCGTCACCACCCGCTTGACCTTCGGCATCAGCGCTTTAATGGTGGCGTAATCGAGGTGGTCGTAATGATCGTGCGAGATAATCAGCAGGTCGATCTCCGGCATGCCCTCAGCGTGCCACGGGTAATCGCCGGCAAAGGCCTTATTAATAAACGAGAACGGCGCCGCATAGCGACTAAACACCGGGTCAATCAGGATGCGCTGGCCCGCCAGCTGCAGATACCACGAGGAGTGCCCCAGCCAGACCATCGCGTCCTGCCCTAACGGCAGGCTGGCCAGATCGGTGTTCACCAGCGGCAGCGGCTGGGCAGGTCTGGCGTTTTCCCGTTTGGCGACCAGAAACTCCCACCACGCGGCCAGCATATTTTTTTGCCCGGTAAACCCAGGCGTCGGAAGCTGATTGTGAAACTGGCCGTCGCGATAGTGCGGAGACTGCTCCACCAGGCTGAGCTGCGCGCCCTGTGGCGCCTGACCAAATCCGGCATTTAACACAAACGGCAAAGTTGTTGCTGACGCTAATAACATGATGGCGACCACGCTGAAAGTGACACGGTTCATATCCTGACCTGGCGAAATCCTCCTTCCTGGAGGTTTTAGTTATAAGGCTTGATTATGAGTGAGTAAGCACTCATTATTAGGAAGAAGCTGAAAGTCGTCAAGACGATTTTCAAATTTTGACAGACAGCGTTGCAGTGCCCATGTCAGGCATGCTTAGATCGTGGTTTTATCATGTGTGAGGTAAAGTGTAGTGGCTCGTCCTAAGAGTGAAGATAAAAAGCAAGCGTTACTGGAGGCCGCAACCGCCGCCTTTGCCCAATCGGGAATCGCCGCCTCAACCTCCGCCATCGCCCGCAGCGCCGGGGTTGCCGAGGGTACGCTGTTTCGCTACTTTGCCACCAAGGACGATCTGCTCAACGAGCTTTATCTGACCATAAAAGCGGATCTGGTTAAGACAATGATCGCCGGTCTCAACCCGAACGAGACCGAGTCGAAAGAGAACACGCGCAATATCTGGAACAGCTATATCGGCTGGGGCGTGCGTAATCCCATGGAGCATAAAGCGATTCGCCGGATGGCGCTGAGTGAAAGGATCACCGACGAAACCCGCAACCGCGTCAAAGAGATGTTTCCCGAGCTCAATGAACTCTGCCAGCGTTCAATCAAGCCCGTTTTTCAATCCGAAGAATACCGCACCTTTGGCGATGCGCTGTTTCTTTCGCTGGCCGAAACTACCATTGAATACGCCTGCCACGAGCCGGAGCGCGCTGTACGTTTTGTCGAGCTGGGCTTTGAAGCGATGTGGCAGGCGCTTGCCGAGGACAATCGCTGATGGACCACCGCTCGCTGCATGACCACGCGCATCGTATCGCGCTGGAGCTCCCCTTTACCGAGCACTGCTGGCCGTTTGGCCCGGAGTACGATGTGTTTAAAGTCGGCGGGCGGATTTTTATGCTGACCGCGACGGTTCGCGGCCGCGCGCTGGTTAACCTGAAGTGCGATCCGCAGAAATCACTGCTTCATCAGGCGATTTACCGCAGCATCGAGCCCGGCTATCACATGAACAAAAAGCACTGGATCACCGTGGTTCCCGGCGAAGATATCAGCGTAGATCTGCTGGCGGAGCTGATCGATGATTCGTGGAACCTGATCGTCGATAAACTCAGTAAAAAAGAGCAGCAGCGGCTGCGCCCGCGGTGATTTTCAGCGCTGCGCGATAAGTGTTATCGCATTTTTGCCCCTTATCTTTTTTCCGTCATCGCTGTACTCTTCCTTCACGAAACGCACCCGCAAGGGGTTGTAAACAGTGAGGAAGAGTATGGATATCGTATCGGTTGCCTTAAAGCGCTACTCCACAAAGGCATTTGACGCCACTAAAAAGCTGACTGCCGAGCAGGCGGAAAACCTGAAAACGCTGCTGCAGTACAGCCCGTCAAGCACCAACTCCCAGCCGTGGCACTTTATCGTTGCCAGCAGCGATGCAGGTAAAGCGCGCGTCGCCAAAGCGGCAAGCGGCACCTACGTGTTTAACGAACGTAAAATTCTCGATGCCTCCCACGTAGTGGTTTTCTGCGCCAAAACCGCAATGGATGACGCCTGGCTTGAGCGCGTGGTCGATCAGGAAGAGGCCGACGGCCGCTTTGCGAACGCCGAAGCCAAAGCCGCGAACCACAAAGGCCGTACCTTCTTTGCCGATATGCACCGCAAAGAGCTGCACGACGACGACCAGTGGATGGCGAAGCAGGTTTATCTCAACGTCGGCAACTTCCTGCTTGGCGTCGCGGCCATGGGTCTGGACGCCGTGCCGATTGAAGGCGTCGATTTCGCGATTCTCGATGCCGAATTCGACCTGAAAGCCCAGGGCTACACCAGCCTGGTGGTGGTGCCGGTCGGCCATCATAGCGTCGAAGACTTCAACGCCGCCCTGCCGAAGTCACGCCTGCCGCAGGCGACGACGATTACCGAGATTTAATTCTCTGCTTTTCTTTTACGTCAGGATAATCCCCGGATTGCCGCTGTCGCCTTATCCGGGCTACAAAATTACACACTGTGGGAACCCGTAGCCCGGGCAAGGCGCATCAAGCGCCGCCCCCGGGAATAGCCCGCAGTATTTTGCAGCGAGGATACCCCCACGTGCCAGATGCGCTCCGCATAGCGACCAATGGCCGCCAGGCGTTGAGCGTACGCTGAATAATGCGCTGCTCTTTTCGGACCACGTTCATAGGCATTCCCTGTCGTTAATGTTTATCCAGCCACGCCAGCGCCTGCTCGCCCGTTTCATCCATCGGCAAATAGACCAGCAGGCGCGAACCGTTGCGCGGGGCCGAGTACCAGTACATCTGCTGCAGGCTGAAGCGGCCGAGCTGCGGATGGTTAAAGTGTTTCACCTGATTTTCCACCCCGCGCACCTCATAGCGCTGATGCCAGAGGGACTCGAACTCCGCCGACGCGGCGAAAAAGCGCGCCAGCTTATTTTCCCACAGCGGATCGCCGCGGTGCTCCGCCATCGCCGCGCGGAAATAGGAGACAAACGTCGCCAGCACGTCGCGATTCTCGATGCGGCTGCGCCAGGTTTCATTGGTCAGGTACAGATAAATGCAGTTGCGATCTTCCTCCGGGATGGTGACGAAATCGATACCCATCAGGCGGCAGAAGCTGTCGTTCCAGGCCACAATATCAAAGCCGGGATTCTGAATACTGGCGGGCTGCGGCATCAGGCTATCGAGCATCCGCCGGGTGCCGGGGCTGATGCCTTCGCATACCGTCACCTGAGTGGCCTCAGGCGGAGTCAGCCCGGCCAGCACAAACAGATGCCGGGTCTCAAGCGGGCTGCACTGCAGCGCATTCGCCACCCCTACCAGCACCGCCGCCGACGGATTGACCTCC
Organism: Klebsiella grimontii; assembly: GCF_900200035.1. Classification (GTDB taxonomy): domain Bacteria; phylum Pseudomonadota; class Gammaproteobacteria; order Enterobacterales; family Enterobacteriaceae; genus Klebsiella; species Klebsiella grimontii. The sequence continues at coordinate 499,067 of NZ_FZTC01000015.1, read as the reverse complement.
CGCCCCTGCTCCAGCCAGGTGTACCAGGTGACGCCGACGTCCGCCAGCATCGCCACCTCTTCCCGCCGCAGGCCCGGCGTGCGCCGCCGGCCAACGCGGGGCAATCCCAGGCGCTGCGGGTCGAGGCTCTCGCGGCGGGCGCGCAGAAACGCCCCCAGCTGTTTGCGGCCGTCATCGGGCGCGGCGAGGGTCATTTCACGTTGCGGCATGGTCGTCATAAAACCTCCAGCATGGTAGTACCAATACCAGTATAAGCAGGAACTGGTACCCGTTTAATTTATCGGTGATGCTACGGCTATCCGCTGAATGACGCAATGGAGAGATCCGATGAATTCGTCTGCCGTTTCACCCGGCCGCGCCGGTTTATTCCTTCTGTTGACCGGCCAGATGCTGCCGCTGATCGATACCTCGATCGCCAACGTCGCGCTGGACTCCATTACCCAATCGCTTAACGCCAGCGCCACTCAGCTGGAGCTGATCGTCGCGCTGTACGGCGTCGCCTTTGCCGTCTGCCTGGCGATGGGCAGCAAGCTTGGCGACAACTATGGCCGCCGTCGCCTGTTTATGTGGGGCGTGGCGATGTTTGGCGTCGCCTCCCTGCTGTGCGGGATGGCGAACTCCATCAATACGCTGCTGGCGGCGCGCGTGGTGCAAGGGGCCGGTGCGGCGCTGATCGTGCCGCAAATCCTCGCCACCTTGCATGTCACCCTGAAAGGCACCGCCCACGCCCGGGCCATCAGCCTGTACGGCGGCATTGGCGGTATCGCCTTTATCGTCGGCCAGATGGGCGGCGGCTGGCTGGTGTCGGCGGATATCGCCGGTTTAGGCTGGCGCAACGCCTTCTTTATTAACGTGCCGATCTGCCTGCTGGTGCTGGCCTTCAGTCCGCGATACGTCCCGGAGACGCGGCGCGAAGCGCATTCGCGCATCGACTGGCAGGGCACCTTTAGCCTTGCGCTGATCCTCTGCTGCCTGCTGTTTCCGATGGCGCTGGGGCCGGAACTGCACTGGCCGTGGACGCTGCAGCTGATGCTGGCTGCGGTGCTGCCGCTGCTGGTCTGGATGCGGGCCAGCGCGCTGGGCAAACAGCAGCGCGGCGAGCAGCCGCTTTTGCCGCCTCGCCTGTTGAAGCTCACCAGCATTCGCTTTGGCATGGCCATCGCCCTGCTCTTTTTCAGCGCCTGGTCCGCGTTCATGTTCTGCATGGCGCTGACCATGCAGGCCGGTCTGGGGATGGCGCCGTGGCAGTCCGGCAACAGCTTTATCGCCCTCGGCGTGGCCTACTTCATCTCCGCGCTGTACGCGCCGAAACTGATAGCCCGCTACAGCATGGGACGCATTTTGCTGACTGGTCTGGCGGTGCAGATTGTCGGCCTGCTGCTGCTGAGCGCGACCTTTTATCGCCTCGGTATCCACACCACCACCCTGGCGCTGGTCCCGTCCACGGCGCTTATCGGCTACGGGCAGGCCCTGATCGTCAATAGTTTTTACCGTATCGGGATGCGCGATATCAGCGCCTGCGACGCCGGAGCCGGGAGCGCGATTCTCAGCACTCTGCAACAGGCGACGCTGGGTCTGGGTCCGGCGATTCTCGGCTCGCTATTCTTAGCCCTTGCCCAGCGCAGCGGCGGCGACTATCCGCGGGCGCTGATCGATTTCCTCGCGGTGGAAGTGGTGATGATGCTGGTACTGGGCGCCATCGCGCTATGGCTACGCCACCACCTTAACGTCCGCCCGGCGGTCGCGACCTCATAATCACATCCGCGTAACCTGCAATTTGCATAATAGACATCCAGCGGTCATCATAACCGCTGGATGTAAAGGAGACGTTATGCAGGAATTAATATCGCAAATCGCCGCATTAGGCATCAAAATTACCCCCACGACCTCACTCATTATTATCTTCGGCATTATTTTTCTGACGGCGATTGTCGTTCACCTTATTCTGCACAAAGTGGTGCTGCGTACCTTCGAAAAGCGGGCGCAGGCCAGCAGCCACCTGTGGTTGCAAATTATTACCCAGAACAAATTGTTTCATCGTCTGGCCTTCACCCTGCAGGGGATTATCGTCAACGTGCAGGCGGTGTTGTGGCTGCAAAAAGGCAGCGAGGCGGCGGAAATCCTCACCACCTGCGCCCAGCTGTGGGTAATGATCTACGCGATGCTGTCCTTCTTCTCGCTGCTGGACGTGGTGTTCAATTTATCGCAGAAATTCGCCACCGCCTCTCAGCTGCCGCTTAAAGGCATATTTCAGGGAATTAAGCTGGTCTGCGCGATTATTGTCGGCATTCTGGTCATCTCCTTACTGATTGGCCAGTCGCCGGCGATTCTGATTAGCGGCCTCGGCGCGATGGCCGCGGTACTGATGCTGGTGTTCAAAGACCCGATTCTCGGCCTGGTCGCTGGGATCCAGCTCTCCGCCAACGATATGCTCAAACTCGGCGACTGGCTGGAGATGCCGAAATATGGCGCCGACGGCGCGGTGATCGACATCGGGCTGACCACGGTGAAGGTGCGCAACTGGGATAACACCATCACCACTATTCCCACCTGGTCGTTGGTTTCCGACTCGTTTAAAAACTGGAGCGGTATGTCGGCCTCCGGCGGCCGCCGCATTAAGCGCAGCCTGAATATCGATACCACCAGCATTCATTTTCTCGATGAACAGGAGCAGCAGCGCTTAATTCAGGCCCGGCTGCTGAAGCCGTATATGGATTCGCGTCATCAGGAAATCAGCCTGTGGAACCAGCAGAACGCCGCCGATCAATCGATATTGAATCAGCGCAAGATGACCAATATCGGCACCTTCCGCGCGTATTTGCAGGAATATTTGCGTAATCATCCGCGCATCCGCAAAGATATGACGCTAATGGTTCGCCAGCTGGCACCGGACGCCAATGGTTTGCCGATTGAGATCTATTGCTTCACCAACACGGTAGTGTGGGCAGAGTATGAGAGCATCCAGGCGGATATTTTCGACCACGTATTTGCGGTGGTTGACGAATTCGGCTTGCGGATCCATCAGTCCCCCACCGGCAACGATATTCGTTCGCTGGCGGGCGCGTTTACTCAGTAATATCCTCAGGCACTGGCGCGGGAAATGACGCGCCAGTCCATCATCACCCGCTCAACCGCAGCGTCGGGATTATCGATCCTTTTCATTAATAACGTCACGGCGGTACGGCCAATTTCGCGTGAAGGCTGTTCCACGGTGGTCAACTGCGGCGATACCACTTCAGCGAGTTCGGTGCCATCAAAGCCGACCACCGCGATATCTTCCGGTACCCGCAGCCCGGCCTGCGCAATGGCCCGCAGCGCGCCCGCCGCCAGCGAATCGGAAACCGTAAACACCGCATCCGGCTTCTCTTCCTGAGCCAGCAGCGTCTCCATCGCCTTTGTACCGGCTGCGGCGCTTAAGTCGCTGGCGTAGATCACCTGCTGATAGTCCAGCTCGCGAACGTGCAGCACGCTTTTATAGCCGCGCTCGCGCAGACGGGAATAGCGGTAGCTGAGATCGTGGTTGATTAAAGCAATGCGTCTGCGCCCGCCGTCGACCAGCCGGGAAACGGCGCCCTGCGCCGCGTCGACGTCGTTGATGCCGACGCAGGAGATACTGCCGTTATCGGCGTATTCCGCGCACTGAACCCAGGGCGCGTCGCCGATCATGGTGGTCAGTTCCGGCAGGCTGGAGAGCGCGTTCATGGTGATGATGCCGTCGACCATTTTGCCGGAAAGCAGCTGCAGGCCCGAGGTGGAACGGGCTAAATCCGAACCGGAATTACACAGCAGAATCCGGTAGCCGTTCTTTTCCGCCTCTTCTTCAATACCCTTGACCACTTCGGCGCAAAAGGGGTTGGCGATATTCGAGACCATCACCAGAATCATATTGCTGCGGGCCGTTCGCAGCTGGCGGGCCAGCAAATTCGGCTGGTAGTTACTCTCTTTGATCGCCTGCAGCACACGTTCGCGATTCTTCGCTTTCACGGTATCGCTGTTATTCAATACCCGCGATACCGTCGCCACCGAGACGCCCGCCAGACGAGCGATTTTCTGAATTGACATAGAGGCTGCACTTCCCGCATAGACGTTATATTTCGCAGGCTATCATAAATGAGCGCCGTCCGCGCCGTCAGCAGGTTTTGCAAGAATCGACGGGATTGATTAGCACGCTAAGGTCGCTATCATGATAGCGTCGGCGTTGTTTCGCGAGAGGCGAAACGTACGCTGGCCGTTGAACGTCATCGGCATATAACTGGGGTATCTCTTGAACACCATAAAAAATATTCACATCGCGGCGGCAATGATCACCGACGGTCAAGGACGCTGTCTCTTAGTACGCAAACGAGGGACGGAATACTTTATGCAGCCTGGGGGAAAGCCTGAAATCGGGGAAGCCTCGGAGGCGGCGCTGATCCGCGAGCTCGAAGAGGAGCTCAACTTCCTCGTCTCACCTGAAGAACTGGTTCCGGTAGGCCGCTTCACCGATACGGCGGCAAACGAGCCGGGCCATACGCTCTCTGCGGATATCTTTCAAATAGCAACCAACAGAGCGAGCTTTACACCGACGGCAGAAATAGAAGAAGTTATCTGGTATACGCCGGGCCAGGATCGGCATATTAAGCTTGCTCCTCTTACCGAGAATCACCTGCTTCCTCTGCTGAAAAAGGCGTAAGCGCCCGGGGCGCATCGAAAGTCTTGGTTCATTTGTCTGCAAGCCAAAATCCATGGTGCCGTCGTTCCGGTGGCGTTGCGGCGGCCTGCAGGCAGAGCCAGTTCAGGCTGAAGCGCCCCACTTCCACAAGAAACATTTGTCCGCATCTTCCGGTTAAGATTTAGCACATCCTGCTGATTCACCTCCCTTCAAACTGCGACGTGTTTTAGCTCTTAAAAACGCCCCATTTTGTACGCCAGATCATATTTCGCCAGACAATCCTTTCCCCCACAATCCAAAATATCGCAACTTTCCCTTACAAAAATAAGGGCATTACAGAATAACCCCCACGAAATAAAACAAAATAAAAACACAAAATTAACAGACAGCGATGAGATAGCGTTTTTTTTGACTTATTGTGCTGTTTTTTTTTAACCAATTCTCCCCGATTCAGCGAGAAAATTCCTGGTAACTATGGATTATTCTTAAAGAGAGATCGACATAAAATTCTGTATCTTAAGATTTTTCTTATTCATAATAGTAGGTTAGTATAAATCCAGACAATTTTTGGACTTAAGAATTTACACATTTTTCATCTATATAACTCTCCAGAAATTAAAGTTGTCACATTTATTAACTAGCCATAATATAGCCACATCATTGAACGATAGGGTAAGGCAATATAGGGAAATAAATCGACATATGCTTCCGCAGAAATATGAGAAGGTATACTGCATAAGCTGTCAGTATCAGTGCGAAATCTATCCACGACCTACGATAAAATCGATTAACTGCACTGAAACTCACTATTGCGTATGGCCTGATAAAAATATCTATTTAAAAAATGGTGTGCATTGTTTTTTAATTAACAAGCACTACAACTTCTCTAATTCTGGATATATTTTTGTTGATTTTTCTCGCTACAACATCAGATTATTCACCAATAATAAATGGATTGAATATCTGCTCAAAACAGGCTTGCGGGTAATTTTGATTGCCGACAGATTAGCGCAGCCGCTGGCGCTGTACTGGAAACACCGCTGTCAGCAGATAATTTCGATTATCAATACCGGCGATACTCGAGATGAGATTGAAAAGAAAATACAGCTTTCGTTTCTCGGTCAAAGAGATGCTCGAGGTTACCGTCAAAAACTTAGCGATCAAGAGGTATTGGTACTCGATCATTTACTCGCAGAGAAGTCGGTTAAAGAGATAGCAAAAGAATTGCAGATGGCAGAAAAGAGAATTTACGCAATCAAGCTCAGCTTGCAGAATAAGATGGGAGGCAGAGGGAAGTTAAACATTATTCTATCTGGATAAAGTCATTATCAGTATTTGTAGCAATAACTCCATAAATGGAACTAACTTAATTATTCTCAGGAAATTTAAAATGAAAAAAATCGTATTAGCGGGTGTTGTGGCTGCGGCTCTTATCTCTACCAGTGCAATGGCTAACGTGACCACTTCCGCCACTGCCAGCTGGGATGCTAGCGCAACTAAAGACGTCACCAGCGCGCTGGTTGTCACTCCGCTGAAATCCCTCAACTTCCAGTACGCTGAAGGGATTAAAGCGTTTAACGCCCAGAAAGGCGCTTTTGACATCACCATCCAGGGCCAGTCTGGCGCGACTGACTTCACGCTGACCTCTCAAATCGTCAGCAACACCCTGAGCCGTACCACTGACGCCTCTACTCTGGCCGTTGGTGTGAGCTGGAACGGCAACGCGCTGAACAAAACCACCCCGGTAACGATGATTGATACCGCCAACAACATCTCCGCGGGTCTGGATGCGCTGGCAGTCGCGACCGCCTTCGCAGGCGCCGATCGCGTCAGCACTCAGGGTAACTTCGATTTCACTATCGACTCCGCGACTTCTGACGGCAGCACCGCCGCTGAGTTCAAAGATTTAACCGACGGTTACTGGAGCGGCGACGTTCGCGTTCAGTTCAATGCGGAATGGACTATCTAATCAGGTGTAGCCAACACCTGTCCGGTATGACAAGGAGGCTTCGGCCTCCTTATAAGGATGCGCCATGAAACTGAATCCATTATTACTCTCTCTCTTTTTATTCACCGTGACGCCCTCCTCCCATGCCATTAATGTCGGAGACGTCACCTCAATAATGGGGCCGGACGCCTCGACGCTGGCAAAAGAAATCATTAATACCACCGATACGGCACGTTACGTTAGCGTCAGCGTGGAGCGTATCTCATCGCCTATGGCCGGCGGCAAGGTTATCCCGATGGCGAGCAGATCGGAATTATTATCAACACCAGCCAGTCTGATATTACCTGGAAATGCTAAAGAGAACTTTCGTTTTTTTTACAAAGGACCTCAGGATAACCAGGAACGTTATTATCGCATATCCTGGACCGATGAGCCGGTGACCGAGTTTGAAGCCAATAAAAAGAAAAAACAGGGCGAGGCAACGACCTCGGCCATTATTGGTACGATTCTGGTGGTCGCGCCGCGTGAAGAAAGATTTGACTATCGTCGCGATAATGACACGGTAACCAATACCGGTAACGCTTCATTCCGCGTTATCTCCTACGGACCCTGTCGTGATAAAGCGAAGGATGAGGGGAAAGGCTGTCGTGAACGCTATTATGTCATGCCTGGTATCAGCGTAAAAATAAAGCATACCGATCTCACCAACAAAAAAACACGAATTGGAATATGGCACGGTGAGCAATATATAAATGTAAACTGAGTAATATTATGGATAATCTTGGTTATGTCAAAGGGACGTTGTTCGCTGGGTTATTGATTACGGTAAACCAGGGTTGGGCAGCTAATGCCACAGCGCCAGTTAAAGTCAGTAACTATGTTATTCCTTCGGTATTTGCTAACGCGTTATATCAGGGCATGTCGGTCCCTGTTTTTATTCGTTATGAAGGCGATAATAGTACCCAACGCAGCCAGCAAAAAATCGCTGATGCCATCCTTACCATCAAGGATAATGAGTTTCGCCTGAACCAGATCGCGCTCAGCGATCTGCCGGAACGAACCGAATTATCACCTCAGATAAAATCATTGCTCAACGACATGCAGGACAAAAGCATCGGCGACGGTCAGCGCGTTTATATCAACAAAGACGCCTCTCTCTCACTCGATACGCGTTCCTTTTATCTTGAGCTGACGGTTAACCGGGCAGCCATGCAGGCCGCTATTTTGCCGCGTACCAATATGCTTGGGGAATCCACTGCTCAGAATCTCTCGAGCGTGCTGAATTACTCGATGGGGAGCTATTACAACAAATATGAGAATACCGATAGCGCCAGCAGCTATCTGACGCTGGACAATACCTGGTCGCTGCGGGAGCACCATCTGAATTTTAACGGTTCCCTCTACGGGATTGGTACCGGCAACCAACAGGGTAAACTGTATCGCTCGATGTACGAACGTGACTATCAGGGACGCCGCTTCGCAATGGGGATGGTGGATACCTGGAATCTGCAATCGATCGCCAGCATGAGCGCCCTGAACTCCAGCCGCATTTACGGCATCAGCTATGGCAATAAAAGCAGTTCCCAAACGCAGGACAATACGCTTGCTCTGGTGCCCGTAACGGTGTTCCTGCCGGCCGCCGGCGAAGTTCACGTTTATCGTGACGGCAAACTGCTCAGCATTCAAAACTTCTCGATGGGTAGCTACGAGCTCGATACGTCACGCCTGCCGTTTGGCATCTACAACGTTGATATACAGGTGGTCGTTAACGGGCGCGTGGTCAGCAGCCGGACGGCGAACATCAATAAAACGTTCGCCCGGAAATCGAGCGTGACCGGCGATCTCTCGTGGCAAACTTTCGCGGGCAGCCTCGAATACAACAAGATGGACTATCGCCATAAATACAACATCAATTATGGCACACGGAATACGTGGATTGCCGGGGTCGCCGCTGCAACCAGCCAACCCTGGCTTTCCGGCGTGAATCTGAAAACCACGCTCTACGGTTTTGACAATTACGGCGTCAATGAAACGGAAGCGAACGTGATTTTCAACAACGCGTTCAGCTTTAACCAGCAGGGGCTGCTCGCTACCGACGGCAGCTGGCAGAGTACCTCCACCTTCAACATGAGTTTACCGGACGGGTATGGCAACCTGTGGGGGTCGCGCCAGTACAGTTCCATCGGTAACGCGCTACCGATGCAGCAAAACGACTACGTGACCGTCGGCGCCAACGCTAACCTGCGCAAAATCGCGCCGTTCCTCGGTACGCTGAGCGTCAGCCGCACCAATAACAAATATACCGGGAGCACCTATACCAACGTCGATTACGATCAATCGCTGTTAGCTAATCGCTACGCAACCGTCACGCTACGCGCCGGTATTCAGAACTATCAGTACAACAACCATGAAAATCTGCGCGATAAGTACGTCAATATTGACGTCTCTATCCCCTTCTCTACCTGGCTCAGCACCGGGGTGTCCAGCCAGAACGGAAACATGCTGGCGAACGCCACGCTGCGCAAAAGCTTTGACAACAGCGCCATTACTCAGGTTGGGGCATCGGTTTCGAAGCAGATTAAACAGAATAAAAATGACGATAGCCGCTATCGTTCCGACGATTACGCCGCCAATGGTTACGTTAGCTATGACACCAAATATAACGCTGGCACCGTCTCCGTTAGCCGCTCATCGCGGCACAGTTCAAACTACAGCCTGAGCTCGCAGGGCAGCGTGGCCTGGACGGAAAAAAATATCTATGCCGGAAAAGGTACCCAAACCGCAGGCCTGGTGGTCAACACCAACTTCAGCGGCAAGGGCCAGATGATGGCGCAGATCAACGGTCAAAGCTATCCCCTCACCGGCAAAAGCAACTTCATCAGCCTTCCGCCTTACGCGGAATATAAGGTGGAGCTGATGAACGACAAAAACTCAGAAGACAGCGTCGACATCGTGACCGACCGCCGCAGCAAAGTCGTGCTCTATCCGGGCAACGTCAGCGTGATTAATCCGGAAGTCAAACAGCTGGTCACCGTATTTGGCCGGGTGAAAGACCGTCGCGGCGGTTACTACGCCAACGCCGATATTCATAACCACATTGGTAAAACCCGAACCGACGAACTCGGTGAGTTCGCCATGGACGTCGATAAGCGTTATCCAGTGATTACCCTGGTGGATAAATTCGGCGGCATTTGCGAAGTGGATCTGGATCTGAGTGAAGCGAAAGGCGCCGTATGGGTCGGGGAGATTCCTTGTGAGATCCAACAACAAACGGCATCAGTGACTGGAGATGTTAAGAATGTCTATTAAACCCCAGAGCATCATGCTGCTGGCCGGCTGGCTGCTGGCTGCGCCGGCTATGGCGCTCACCCCCAGTAACAGCGGAAGCGGCAGCAACTCCTATATGTTTATCGACAATGATGTTGATGACGAATATTTCATCACCACCAGCTCCCTCGACCCGCGCTTCACCGGAGCCAACGTCTGGACAAAATATCCGACTAACCAGCGTAGCCTGGGATATATAACCTACATCGGCTGGGCTTACGCCAACCGCTACTTCGACCTGTGGATCGAGAATTCGCCCATTAACCAGCCATTTCTCGGGATCCGCTGCATGTCTACGGGCTCAAGCTGCCCGGCGTCTGGCTATATTTCTCCCGATGTCATCGATAAAGACGGCTACTATCATGCGATGTCCGGCAACACCGTAGCAAACGGTTATTACGGCGCCGGAGCGCTGAGCCAGTCGGCCTATGAGTATTTTCGCGATCGGCCGGTGGGGACCATCGATTCTTTGCAGCTTAATCTTTGCTACATGAATTCCAATACCGATTATGACTTTGCCTCCGGCGTTCGCTGTAAAGACCTCCCCAGCGGGGGAACATGGCGCTACTACACGTTCAACCTCGAAAAGGTCTCGCATCTGAAGTTAAACAGTACCGGTGCTCTGGCAGAAGTGTGGATTGCCAGCGATGGCACGCCAAGCGTTAACCTCGGCTCTGATTTGTGTCAAATGGGTGTGGTCGGGAGTGCTTCGGGGATCATCTGTAAAATGGTGTCTTACAGTTTTCAGGAGACTAAAACTCTCACCACCTTACTGGATTTCCGGATGGTGATCGACACGGCGATGCTGGGATTTTCTCCCTCGTCATCTGACGTAAAGTACAGCGGTGATGGGGCAAGCTGGACCAATTTTGGTACGGTCAGCACCTATAACAAGGTTTTCAAACCGTCAGGCGAGTACGTTTACGTATTCCTGTCCAACGCCTTTTTCCAAAAAGTCCTCAAGGCAGGAACGGATTTAACCAACAAGGATGCTCTGTTTACCTTCTATTTTGATAACTCCGTCACGCCACAATCGGGTTATTATCAGTTCACGCCATCAACATTAATTAACATCATCCCACGGGAATACGGGATTAGCATTGTCGCCAGCGACGGGACTTCTCATCCCAAAGCATCCGGCAAAATCGGTAGCGAAGAGCCCATCACCTTTGAGTATAAAGTCACCACCTCCGCGTCGCGTCAGGCCGACAGTATTACCGCCCAGGTGATTGGCGACTCCGTCAACATGTATGGCTTGCCGTTCTGCCTGTTTACCTCAGCGGACGAGACGCTAAAAGTACCGGTCCCGGCCTACCTCGAATGGACATCCGCTACCGGTAAAGCGGTAAAAGTCCGCAACAGCTGCGGCGAAGCGCCTGTCGATATGACCAACGCCGTTTGGGTACAAACGGCCTGGAACGCCAACGTCAACGATGGTTTCTTTTTTACCACCACGCTGAAACTGCTGTTTCCGATGGATGACCCACATTCACAATTCACCACCAATGGTCATGACTGGATGGGGACCGTCAGCGCCACCGGCGATGTAAAAGTGACCGCCACGTGGGTCGGCGTGGACCGGGGGGTGTGATGCAAAAAATCCTTGTCATCGGATTATGCGGGCTGTGTATTCAGCCCGCTTCCGCGGTGTACTTTGATTCCATCATTTATGATATGGATGCCAGCAAAGATTTTATCTCCCGGCCGCTGGTCAACGATACAAAAAGCACTAACTTATATACCATTTCGGCTTACAAAATCTCCCGGCCGGGCAACGGTAATGAGCGACCGGTGCCCGGTCAGGATAAAGATCTGGTCTGGTCGCCGCTGCAGTTCACCGTGCAGGCCAAAGGTCAGGAATATTTTAAGCTCTATTACCGTGGGCCTAAAGATGACGTTGAGCGCTATTATCGGGTGATCTTTAAGGAGACGCCCGTAACGGTTTTCCCCTGGCGTCAGGATCAGAAAAAACTGAATGTTGTCCCTTCGGTATCGATGAGCACAATTCTCATCGTGCGCCCGCGTAAGACGCGATTCCAATATGAAATTAATGAAGCCACAGGCACCATTAAAAATACTGGCAATACCTATTTTAGAGTCATTCTGCAGAAAGGCTGCGATGGTGACGATGAAAGTTCAACGCAATTTTATATGCTGCCAGGGGAGAGCTGGACAGGCCCCGAGGCGAAGACTAGCAACAGGAAATACATTGTCGCATTAGGCCGCTATCATCAGTTAGGAAAGGGCTGTTTTATGAATTCGCCGGGCTAACCGCCGCTAATCCAGAGCGGGGATATTATGCCTGAAGCGCAGCTCGCGCAGGCGGTTGAGCCCGCCAAACTTTTTGCATAAAGAGTATTGAAAGCGGTAGACGCTGCGGGTATCGCACGCCATGATGCGGGCGATATCCTGACTGGAGTGCCCATCTGCCAGCAGGCGCAGCGTCTTCATTTCATGCTCTGTCAACGACGGTGTGCGCCGGCAGCGAAGATTTCGCCCCAGCATGATGCGTTTTATTTTCTTGATTAAGCTGGTTAAACCATCGTTGACCTCTACCACCGACCATAATAATCCAGAGCGCAGCATCCAAAAATTAGCCATGGGTAGCATGCTCTTATCCGCGAGCAAAATAACTTTCAGCCCGGTCTCCTGCAATTTTTCAGCCCATCCCTCATGCAGAAAATACAAAATATTGTCGAGAGAGAAATCCACTACCACCATTCCTTCAGGCAGGAAACAGGTAATTTCACGAAATACCAGATCATTTACCGCACGTTTGAAAAAATAGTTTTTATCTGGCCATACAGAAAATTTCCTCTCTCCACAATGCGAACGTTCAATTTTATCTTCCGCTTCAATAGGGCAGTTTAAACCACACGCCATACATTTAATCTCATGGTCACCTGCCGGCATTACGCTTACCTCTTGAGTGGCTAAAAATATTTTCGAAAAGATACAGACGGAATATCAAACATACTATAAACAAAAATTCCTGCTGCTATTATATTTACTATAAGCATAGAAAACAAAAGACTAATTTATACTTCCATACCTTAGGGGAAATAACGTTAACAGATCTTATTAAATATTTTAATAGAATCTCCTATAATTTAACTATATCATATTCTATATATCAAAACATATCTGACCTGATTTCCTTAGTCGAAGCGAGCATAATATTTTTTTGTGACTAAATTTATCATCACGCAATACATAAAATTCGCAGGCTATCATCATTCTTTGCTTCTTGTGGGCAATGACCCATTCACCGCCGCCGGGAATGTCTCCGCCAGCCAGTCGATAAATACGCGCAGCCGGGAAGTGACATGGCGATTCTGCGCATAAACCACGTGAAAGGGATAAGGAGCCGGACGCCATTTGTTCAATATTTCCACCAGTAATCCGTTCGCCAGCGCATTTCTCAGCGAATATGAGAAGGTCTGCACAATACCCAGCCCAGCCTCCGCAGCCGCAATATGCGCGTTGCTCTCATTTATGCCAAGGTGATGTTCCGTTTTAATCTCTTGCGCGATGCCGTTAGCCAGAAAGCGGAACGGGAAGGCTCTTCCGCTGGCGGGAGATAAATAGCTGACCAGCCGATGTCCATTCTTCAGCTCATCGGGATACGCGGGAACACCATAAAGCCTGAAATAGCCCGGCGTGGCGCAGGTCACGATCGTCGCTTCGCCGATTTTGCGCGCGATCAGCGTCGAGTCGTCCAGCGGCCCGCCTCTGATCGCGCAGTCAATATTGCCGCTGATAAGGTCAGATGGGCTGTCAGCGACCGCCAGATCGATGCGGATATCCGGATAAGTCGCTATAAAATCAGCCAACAGCGGGATCAGCACATCGCGAGCGGTGGATCCGCCTACCGCGACGCGCAGATGGCCCTTTGGCTTATTGCGGGAAGCGCGAAATGAGGCATCCACCTCATCCAGCTCTTTCAGAATCCGCACCGCTTTTTCATAGTACTCGCGCCCTTCCGGCGTGACGGTAATGCGCCGGGTCGTGCGCTGTAGCAAGCACACGCCCAGATGCGATTCAAGCTGTTGAATCGCTTTACTAAGGCTGGCATTGGGCATATTCAGGGAGTCTGCGGCCCGAGTAAAGCTGTTGGCTTCAACAACGCGCGTAAAAACTTTAAGGGCTGAAAACCGATCCATTATTCGCTGTTCCTGATAGCAGTCGCTGATTATTCACCGGCGTGAAGAGTGTTTTTCACATTACTCCGTTTTTTGCATCCGTGGCTGACGGTAGAGTGACTCCCGTACTCAGTCGCCAGGTGGTCACGGTAAGTGGATGACTCAATTGGCATATTCATACTTTAGTTAAGGAAGTGCATCATGAGTAAAAAACTTTCGGCAAAAATCGCGTTAGTCACCGGCGGCACCTCGGGCATCGGCCTGGCATCAGCCCGGGAGCTGGCCTTGCAGGGAGCGACGGTCTATATCACCGGTCGCCGTCAGGAAGAGCTTGATGCGGCGGTCGCGTTAATCGGTCCCGCCGCCAGCGGGATCCGCGCCGATGCCTCGATATTAAGCGACCTCGATAGGGTGTTTTCGACCATTGCCAGCGAATCAGGGCGACTGGATGTGCTTTTTGCCAATGCGGGCGGCGGCGATATGATGCCGCTGGGCGCCATAACGGAAGAGCACTTCGATCGCATTTTCGCTACCAACGTGCGCGGCGTGCTGTTCACCGTCCAGAAGTCCTTGCCGCTGTTGACCCTGGGGGCTTCCATCATCCTTACCGGCTCGACCGCGGCGGTGAAAGGCACCGCGAACTTCAGCGTGTACAGCGCCAGTAAGGCCGCCGTGCGTAATCTGGCACGCTCATGGGCGCTGGATCTCAAGGATCGCGGTATCCGCGTGAATGTGGTCAGCCCGGGACCCGTCCGTACGCCCGGCCTGGGAGGACTTGTCGCAGAAGAGCAGCGTCAGGGGCTCTTCGATATGCTGGCCGCCGACGTCCCGCTGGGCCGCATTGGCGAGCCCGAGGAGGTCGCTAAAACCGTCGCTTTTCTGGCGTCAGACGACGCGAGCTTTATTAACGCCGCCGAAATCTACGTTGATGGCGGGCTGGCGCAGATCTAAAAAATGCTGCCTGAAGACCCTTGGATTCATGGGTCTTCAGGTGCTACCGTACATCTATAATTAACCGTTTTGTTCTGTCGCCGAATGATCGGTATACCTGTTCTAATAATTATGGATGATGATATCAATGAAACTCAAAATAGCGCTTATCGCGCTCGGCTGTTCGCTCGCCGCCCTTTCCGGCTGTACCTCCTCAAAATCTTCACCGGAACGCCACGCTTACTACTTTATTTCACACCGCAGCGATTTCGTCGGCGGTAACTTCGCCACTAACCGTCAGGAAAACTACCGCTTAAATCTGCCGAACTTTACTGAAATCTATGCCCGCGGCCAGCAGGACAGAAAATCGGGGATGAGCGAAAGCGACGCCCGCCGTACTGCCGACGCCATCAGGCAGCAGGTGGCGCAGGGCACAAAAACCCAGCACGCGTTCAACGGTAACGCCAGCGATAAATGGGACAACGAGATGGAAAATAAAGACGCCGTGCTATTTGGTAATGAACTGGCCGGGACCTATCTCGACGGCTATTTTGGCGTGAAATAACACAGCGGGTGCGCGAAATGCGCACCGCGCCTTCTGCTTATCTTTCCACCTGCACCCAGCGCTGCTGCTGATGGCTTTTCACTATCGCATCAACGATGTACATCACGTCCGCCCCCTCATAGAACGAGGCGAAACGCCGCGACGACGCCGGCGGCATCTCACCGGCGCGCACCGCCTGATAAAAGCTCAGCATCATATTTTTAAACGCATCGGGCCAGCCTTCGTTATGCCCGCCGGGGAAATGGGCGCTGGCGGCGGCCTCGCCGAGCATCAGGCTCGGATCGTCGCTCAGCAGCTGGTTTGGCTGCTGGCGATGACCTACCCACAGCCGCTGCGGCACCTCCTGCTCCCATGCCAGCGAACAGTTACTGCCGTTGATCTCTACCGTCAGGCCATTTTTTCTCCCGGCGCTGACCTGCGAAACGGTAAAACAGCCCTTACTGCCGTCATCAAAACGGAACAGTACCGACCCCAAATCTTCGGTGTCGACGGGCCGCGCCTCATACGCGCCATTATCGCGATGCTGGCTAAAGGTCGCATCCCCGGCGACGGGCGCCTTACGCGTCGGCCAGACGATAGAGAGATCCGCCATCACCTCGACAATGCGGCGACCGGTCATAAACTGCACCGTATCGCACCAGTGGGAGCCAATGTCGGCCACCGCCCGCGAGGCGCCGCCCTGCGCTGAATCAACCCGCCAGTTATAGTCGGTTTCCAGCAGCATCCAGTCCTGCAAATAGCTGCCATGCGCCGCAAACAGCCTCCCGACGTCGCCGTTGCGCACCATCGCCGCCGCCTGCTGCACCATGGCGAACTGGCGATAGACAAAGCTAACCCCGTGGACCACGCCGGCATCCTCCGCCAGCGCCACCAGCTCACGCGCTTCTTCCGCGGTCATGCAGAGCGGTTTTTCTGAAAAAACGTGCAGACCGGCGGAGAGGATCTGGCGGTTAATCCGCGCGTGCAGGTGGTTCGGCGTACAGTTATGCACCACCTGCAATCCGGGGTGGGCCAGCAGCGCCTCGACGCTGCCGTAGGCGTGCGCCACGTTGAGCTGACGCGCCTTCTGCTGCGCCATCTCGAGGCTACCGTCGCACAGCGCCACCACCTCGATATCCCCCACCCGGCGCAGCGCCTCCAGGTGCGCCGGCCCGATAAACCCGGAACCAATAATGCCGACCTGGATCATTCTCTCCCCTCCTTGCCCGCGGCGAAATCATCAAACGCCCGCCCGGAGACCGGGATGATATGGCGGCGGATAAACTCGCTGCCTTCGCGCGCGCCAACCTCCGCGTCCTTCAGGCAGCACTCCCACTCCAGCACCGCCCAGCCGTCAAAATCATACTCGGTGAGCTTGCTGAAAATCGTTTTGAAATCGATCTGCCCGTCGCCCAGCGAACGAAAGCGCCCCGCCCGCTGCGGCCAGTTCTGATAGCCGCCGTAGACCCCGCTGCGCCCGTCGCGGCGGAATTCGGCGTCTTTGACGTGAAACGCTTTGATTCGCGCGTGGTAGATATCGATAAAGGCCAGGTAATCCATCTGCTGAAGATGAAGGTGGCTGGGATCATAGAGTATGTTGCAGCGCGGGTGGTTATCGAGGCGCTGCAGAAAACGCTCAAAGGTGACGCCATCATGCAGATCTTCGCCGGGATGGATTTCGTAGCAGAGATCCACGCCCTGTTCGTCGAAAACGTCCAGCAGCGGCCGCCATCGCCGGGCCAGCTCATCAAAGGCCTCATCGAGAAGCGGCTGATTATGCGGCGGCCACGGATAAAAATAAGGCCACGCCAGCGCCCCGGAAAAGGTGGCATGCGCTTTCAGCCCCAGACGCGCAGAGGCCACCGCCGCCTGGCGCACTTTCTCTACCGCCCACTGCTGGCGCGCCTGCGGGTTACCGCGCAGCGCGGCGGGCGCAAAGGCGTCAAAGGCCGTATCATAAGCCGGGTGAACGGCCACCAGTTGACCCTCAAGATGGGTGGACAGCTCGCCGATCGCCAGGCCATGCTCCGCCAGCTTGCCGCTCACCTCATCGCAGTAGGTCTGGCTGGCGGCGGCGCGTTCAACATCGAAAATCGCCGGATGGTTGCAGGGGATCTGCAATGCCTGATAGCCCAAACCGGCAGCCCACTGCGCCAGGCCCTCCAGGGTATTAAACGGCGCCTGCGAACCGATAAACTGCGCCAGAAAAATGCCCGGCCCCTTGATTGTTTTCATACCACCTCCTGAAAAATTAACGCGACTCTTTCTCGTTGTACTGGAAAGAGAAAAGGAAAATCAGGGCGATGACCGCTGCGGCCACCGCCGGGATCCACCAGAAGGCGACCCACGCCTGCGGTACGCTCTGGCCTGCCACCAGGTGGTTATACAGCGCGCCGGAAATCTGCGATCCCAACAGCATGCCGATACCGTAGGTGAACATCACAATCATGCTCTGCGCCTGGCCCTTCACCTTTTCACCGGCCACGCGATCGGTATAGATAAAGCCGACAACAAAGAAAAAGTCGTAGCAGACGCCGTGCAGCAGGATGCCGAGATAAAGCAGGAACCGTCCCTCTTCGCTGACGCCCAGCGCAAAGAAGGCATAGCGTACAAACCACGCCGCCATGCCGATCAGCAGCATGTATTTCACCCCGAGACGGCGGAACAGCAGCGGGATCACCAGCATAAAGAAGATTTCTGACATCTGACCGAAAGACATTGCGGTGCTGACGTCCGCGATACCGGCATCCGCAAGATAAGACGCGGTGTAGGCGTAGTAGGTCCCCAGCGGAATCGAAATCAGCGTCGCGCAGAGGGAGAAAATCAGGAAGTGACGCGTTTTCAGCAGCGCGAAGGCGTCGGCGCACAGCAGGTCGCGAAACTGGACCGGGGTCCCTTTCGCCGGGGCCGGCGTGTGCGGCAGCGTCAGGCTATAAACGGCCAGCGCCACCGAACAGAGCGCCGCAACAGAGAAAATTCCAGTGGTATCGGAAATCCCCGTCACGCCGATAAAGATACCGGCGATGATCCAGCCGATGGTGCCGAAGACGCGCACCACCGGGAAGGTTTTATCGACGTTCGCCAGGCTATGGAAAGCGATGTTATTGGTCAGCGCCAGCGTCGGCATATAGCACAGGGTATAGCCGAACAGCAGGCCAATCAGCAGCGCGCCGTTTTGCGCCACCAGCGCCTGCGGGACAAACCATAGAATCACCGCGCCGGCCAGATGCATCACCGCCATCACCTTCTGCGAAGCGAAAAAACGATCGACCAGCATGCCCAGCACAAACGGCGAGAGAATAGACGCAATCGGCCCGGCGGAGAAAGCATCGCCGATCAGCAGCGACATCTCATAGCGGGTCATCACCAGCCCCAGCGTCACCGACCAGCTACCCCAGATAAAGAACTGCATAAACATCATTAACGACAGCCGCGGCACCAGAAAACGGTGGGCTACGCGGGGACTTTCACGACCTTCGGTTGTTGTGACCATTTCGACCGCCCTCAAAAAAGTAATCGATTACAAATACGCTCAAATAAAAAGTAATCGATTACAAAAAGAAGATCGCGAGCAAAATACGCTAAGCGCGAAGAAGATCACAATAAAAGTGGAAGATACCCCGCCGGACGGCGGGGCGATCGCGCGCTACGCCGTCCGGCGCAGGGTTTTAAAGGCCGCAAACAGGAACAGGATCCACACCGGCAGCAGAATCGCCGACAGACGCATCCCGTCGATGGTGCACATCAGCACCAGGATCAGCGCCAGAAAGGCGATACAGATATAGTTACTGGCGGGCGACAGCAGAGCTTTAAACTTCGGCTCGCGCCCCTTGCGCCGTTGGGCGGCGCGGAATTTCAGGTGCGCCAGGCAGATCATGATCCAGTTCAACAGCAGCGTCGCCACCACCAGCGCCATCAGCAGGCCGAGGGCTTTCTGCGGCAGCAGATAGTTAAGCACCACCACCAGGGAGGTAATAATCCCGGAAAGCAGCAGGGAGTTGACCGGCACGCCGCGCTTGCTGACGCGGGCGAGAAACTTCGGCGCGTTGCCCTGCACCGACAGTCCAAACAGCATCCGGCTGTTGGAGTACACGCCGCTGTTATAAACCGACAATGAAGCCACCAGAATCACAAAGTTCAGCGCAGAAGCCACCACGTTGCTGTCAAGATTATGGAAGATCATTACGAACGGGCTGCTGTCGGATTGGATTTCCACCCACGGATAGAGCGCCAGCAGAACCACCAGCGAACCGATATAAAACAACAGAATACGGTATACCACTTGGTTAACCGCTTTCGGGATGCTCTTTTCCGGGTTCTGCGCTTCTGCGGCAGTAATGCCAATAAGCTCCAGTCCGCCGAAGGAGAACATAATGACCGCCAGCGACATAATCAGGCCGTGCCAGCCGGTGGCGAAGAAACCGCCGTGTTTCCACAGGTTATCGATTCCCGCTTTACTTCCGCCGTGGCCGCCGAACAGCATCCACAGGCCAAAGCCAATCATGCCGATAATCGCCAGCACCTTAATCAGCGCGAACCAGAACTCCGCTTCGCCGTAAAGGCGAACGTTTACGAGGTTCACGGCGTTGATAATGAGGAAGAAAGCGGCGGCCCAGATCCACGTCGGCACGTCCGGCAGCCAGTACTGCATATAGATGCCGGCGGCGGTCAGCTCCGCCATCCCCACCAGCACGAACATTACCCAGTAGTTCCAGCCGGAAAGAAAACCGGCGAACGGGCCCCAGTATTTATAGGCAAAGTGGGCAAAGGAGCCAGAAACCGGCTCTTCAACGACCATTTCGCCAAGCTGGCGCATGATCAAAAAGGCGACGATGCCGGCGACGGCATAGCCGAGCAGGACCGCCGGTCCCGCCATTTGAATCGCTGGCCCGATGCCGAGAAACAGGCCGGTACCGATGGCGCCGCCAAGGGCGATAAGTTGGATATGTCGGTTCTGTAAACCGCGGTGCAGCGTCGGGCCGCTTTCCTCTACGGTCTCCGACGACGTTGACGCGTCTTTCACGTCGATCCCCTGTGTATTTATATGAAGGGGCACCTTTTAACACTTATACTCGCCATACTTCAAGCGGCAGATGCGCAGGCTTCATACGTTCATTGATTTATCACAAGGGACGATCGGCCCTGCCCGCCTCTGCATTTTGGCTCAGAACGCGTAACCTACCGATACCTTGAACGTCCGCGGTTCGCCGCGGAACAGATAGGTTCCGCTGTCATCCGCGCCGGACCAGTAGTTCTCATCCGTTACGTTATCGACACCCGCGCGTACCGTCATCTGGTTTTGATTCTCGTTAAGCGCCAGTCGATAGCGCACGCCGAGATCGAGGGTGGTATAGCTATCAATCTTCTTGCTGTTCGCCTGATCGGCATACTGCGAACCCGAGTGGTTGAGGCGCGCGGTGGCGGTCAGACCGTCGATGGGCTTGATGTCATACTCTGCGCCAAGCACCGTGTAGAACCCCGGCACGCCGATCGCTTTCTTACCATCGTTCACACCCTTCGCGGTTTTCGACAGTTCGGCATCCAGCCAGGTAGCGCTGGCGTTAAGGCGCAGGCCATACAGCGGTTCGCCGAAGATATTAAATTCGACGCCGCGGTTACGCTGCTCGCCGTTAAGCCCGTAATAGCCGTTGCTGTCGAGGACCGCTGACGGCATTTTAATTTCAAACAGCGACAGCGAGCCGCCAATTGTGCCGAAATCGGCCTTCACCCCGACTTCGTTCTGTTTTGAGTGAATGATCCCAACGCTTTCACCATAGTTTTTAGCGGAGGTTGGCGCATTGCTGCCCGGCTGTAGCGCTTCGGTATGGTTGGCGTATAAAGAAATCACTTTCCACGGCTTATAAACCACGCCGTAAGTGGGCATCCAGCGGCTGTCATCAAATGCGTCATCGGTTTGCAGGCCGGTGGTTTTGTTGTAATTGCGCACCACTACCTTTTGATGGCGCGCGCCAGCGGTAAACAGCAGCGTATCGTCGAGCACGCCAAGGGTGTCGCTTAGCAGCCAGCCCTGGGAACGGGTGCGGCCGCTGGTCAGCGGATCGTCATAGTCGCCGCCGAATGAAGCGTTGGCCGGAGGCGCGACCTGCCGGGTATCGTAGATGTTCACCAGCGGATTATCCGCCGCCTTCGACATCCGCCATGCGGTTTTGTCGTTTTGAGTTTTCGCCGAATAGCCGACGTTGACCCTGTGCGATACAAAACCGGTGGCGAACTCGCCGCGAAGGCCCGCCATGCCGCTGGCGGTATCAATATAGCGGTTGGTATCGAGGCGCCCCGCCGTGGCGTTGCCCGCCCGGTCAATCAGCTTCGAGGCGCTATACAGGCCAATCTCATGGGCATGCTGCGCCCCTAACGAGGCGTAGGCGGTCCATTTATCAATAATGTCGTATTCCATTCTCAGCATACCGAACTCATTTTCGATATCGCTGTAAGCCCATTTTTGCGTGTAGTTATGGGTGTTATCCGGCAGACGCGGGATAAAATCCACGGCCGAAATATTGATCCCCATCGGGCCGCCGTGGAAGGTTTTCTTCTGATAGCCAAAGTCAAAAGAGCTGCGTAAGCGCTCACCGCGATAATCGAGGCCAATCGAAGCCAGAGTGGTTCTGCGCTTGTCATTGTCGACCGCCGCCTCGCCTTCGCGATGCACCAGGTTCACCCGCGCGCCGAACTGGTTATCGTCGCCAAAGCGACGGCCTAAATCCAGCGAGCCGCCGACCTGCGAATCCGAGGTATAGTCGACGCCAACGTTGGCGGTGGGGATATCTTCCGCGCGCTTAGGTTCGAGGTTAATCATCCCGCCGACGCCGGAGCTGGCGGCGCCGTTGAGCAGGGCGTTGGCGCCTTTAAAAATTTCGACCCGCTCAAGCATGGCGGTATCCACCACCTGACGCGGCACCACCCCGGCCAGCCCGCTCAGGGTCATATCGTCGCCGTCAAACTTGAGGCCGCGAATGCGGTAGGTCTCGGCATAGTTACCGTAACCCTGCACCGGCTGAACCCCGGCATCGTTGCTCACCACGTCGGTGATGGTTTTCGCCTGCTGGTCCTGAATCAGCTTCGAGGTATAACCGATGATGCTAAACGGAACGTCCATGGCGTTTTGCTCGCCGAGCATCCCGAGACGCCCGCCGTTCGCCACCTGTCCGTCGAGATAGGCAGGCACCACCAGATCGCCGCCGGCTTTAAAATCGCTGGCGGGCGTTGCCTGGACGACCATGGTTTCTTCGCTTTTCTTGCTTTCCGCCGCCGCGGCTGAATGGGTGATTGCGCCGATGGTTAACGCCAGCAGCGTTTTGCGTAGCGGGAAAACAGAAGAGTGATAGGTACGCATAATGAGTCCCATAGGTAAGAAAAAATAAAAAAAGATTAATTATTAATAAAATCAATAAATTAACATTTACTTCGCCGCCGATGTTCTCTTTTCGATCTTGCGTGAGCGAGCCCTATCCCGCTTTCGCAGTTTCCCCGTGAGCATCCGCTGAGGCAGGCAATCACCGAAAACATAAAAACAAAATAAGAATGAGAACTATACGCATTATCTTAACGTAATCAAGAAGGGCTTTTAGCGCATGAAAAAACGTTTCATTTTTCGCTGAAAAGTATTCAGAGCCGGGGAAGTGACTAAAAGAGAAAAGAAAAGGAATACAAAACGCTGATGGAAAAGCGCCGGAACCTGACAGGCTCCGGCATACAGTATTACGCGCTGGCGCTGTCCAGACGCGCCAGTTGGTCGGCGCTCAGGGTCAGCGCGGCGGCGCGGGCGAAGCTCTCCACCTGAGCGATGCTGGTGGCGCTGGCGATAGGCGCCGTTACGCCTTCGCGGCTCATCAGCCAGGCCAGCGCGACTTCGGCGGGTTTGGCGTCGTTTTGCTCCGCCACCTCAACCAGCGTATCGACGATGCGCAGCCCGCGCGGATTGAGATATTTGCCAATGCCGCCCCCGCGCTGGCTTTGCGCCAGATCGGACTGCTGGCGGTATTTGCCGGTCAGGAAGCCGGACGCCAGGCTGTAGTAGGTCACCACGCCGATATCGCGGCTGATGCACAGGTCGCCGAGCGCGCCCTCAAAAGCCGAGCGATGATAAAGATTGTATTCCGGCTGCAGCACCTGCCAGGCCGGCAGACCGCTTTTGCGCGACACTTCCAGCGCGCTCGAAAGCTGGCCGGCGTCAAGGTTGGAGGCGCCCATAGCGCGGATTTTCCCCGCCTGCTGCAGGGCGTGAAACGCCTCGAGGGTTTCCGCAACCGGCGTTTCCGGGTCCGGCCAGTGGGCAAAATAGAGGTCGATATAATCGGAGTTCAGGCGCCGGAGTGAATCCTCAACCGCCTGCTGGATCCACGCTTTTTTCAACCCTTTATGCCCGGGAAGGCCTAAATCGGCCCCCACTTTGGTGAAGATCTTCACCTTATCGCGCATGCCGGGCCGCGCCTGTAGCCAGCGACCGATAATGGTTTCAGACTCGCCGCCCTGATTACCCTCCGCCCAGCGGGAGTAAACATCCGCCGTGTCGATAGCATCAAAGCCGTGGTCTATAAACGCATCAAGAATGGCAAAACTGGTTTTTTCATCGATGGTCCAGCCAAAAACGTTGCCGCCAAACACCAGCGGGGCGATGGAAAATCCGGTTTTGCCCAAGGGACGTGTGATCATGCCGTTCACTCCTTATCGCTTATATTCAGTATCCTTCGGAACGCCGTGAGGGCCAGGAAAGGACAATTACGGGATAGTAAGAAAAGGAAGCTTGAAGCGGGCTAGCCGTGCCCGCTGAATGCATAACAACATTATGTCCCGGAATAGACGTCAAAGCTAAAATATTTCCCGGCTAACTTTTTATAAGTGCCGTCGGCGAGAATGCGGGCAATCGCGCCGTTAATCTCCTGGCGCAGGGCATCGTCCTCTTTGCGCAGGCCAATCGCCGCGCCGGCGCCGAACAGCTTGTCGTCCTTCAGATGGCCGCCAACGAAGGCAAAATCTTTACCCTGCGGCTGCTGCAGGAAGCTGTAGTCGGCCATCATCCCGGACAGCACCGCGCCATCAATACGCCCGGACTCCAGATCCTGAACCACGCGATCCGCCCCCTGATAGGCGACGATATTGATCCCCGCCGTGCGCCAGTGCTGGTTGACGTAAGTCTCCTGCGCCGAGCCCTGTTCCACGCCGATGGTTTTGCCCTTCAGCTGTTCGACGGTATTCCCGGCCAGGGTATTTTTACGCGCCACGAGGAACACCGGACCGTTGTAGAGCTTGTCGCTAAAGCCGATCTGCTCTTTGCGCTTCTCGGTCATATACATGCCGGAGAGGATCGCGTCGAACTTACGCGCCTTCAGCGCCGGGATAATGCCGTCGAAGTTGCTTTCCACCCACACGCACTTGGCCTGCAGCTGGGCGCAAATCGCGTTGCCGAGGTCAATATCAAAACCCGCCAGCTTACCCTGCGGATCTTTCCATTCAAACGGCGCAAAGGTGGGATCGACGCCAAAGCGAATTTCCTTATTTTCTGCGGCCAGGGCTGAAGTTGAGGCCATCAGCGCGACCCACAGCAGAAGAGATTTTTTCATTATTTACGGACTCCAGAGATCAACGGCAGTGTGTTTCAACTAACCGGACGAACAGCGTCGCGCCGGTAGAAATAATGTCATCATTAAAGTCATAGCCGGGGTTGTGCACCATACAGCCGCCCTTCCCGCCTTTCTCCCCATTACCCAGCAGGAAGTAGCAGCCGGGGCGTTTCTGGAGCATAAAAGCGAAATCTTCGCTGGCGTTCATCGGCGAAATAGATTCCAGCACGCCCTCCTCGCCAAATACCTCCAGCGCCAGCGCTTTGGCGAACTCGGTCTCCTCGTCGCTGTTGGTCAGCACCGGATAGGAGTCAAAAACCTCAACCTCGCTGCTGGCGCCGTAGCTTTTGGCGGTAAAATCAGCGAGCGCCTTGATCCGCTTAATCAGCAGGTCGCGAATTTCCGGCTTCATCGCCCGCACGCTCAGCTCCATCACCACGTTCTCGGGGATGACGTTGGAGGCGATACCCGCCTGGAAAGTACCGACGCTGACCACCGCGGTTTCGCCCGGCGGTACGTTACGGGCAACGATACTTTGCAGATTCATCACCAGCGCCGCGCCGGTCACAATGGGGTCGACGGTGCGCTCGGGGTGCGCGCCGTGGCCGCCGTAACCGGTAATGGTGATTTTGACCGTATCCGCCGAGGCCATAAAATTACCGGCGTAAAAGCCGAGTTTCCCCACCGGCAGGCCCGGCATATTGTGCAGGCCGAAGATGCGCTCGCAGGGGAAACGTTCAAACAGGCCGTCTTTAATCATTAAATCCGCGCCGCCGATAGCTTCTTCCGCGGGCTGGAATATCAGGTGTACCGTGCCGTTGAACTGGCAGGCCGGCGAGGCGATATATTTCGCCGCCGCCAGCAGAATGGTGGTATGGCCATCGTGGCCGCAGGCGTGCATTTTCCCGGCAACGGTGCTGGCCCACGGGAGATCGGTCGTTTCGAAAATCGGCAGCGCGTCCATGTCGGCGCGCAGGCCGATCGTGCGCGGAGAATCGCCTTTGCTTAAGGTTCCGACCACCCCGGTTTTCGCCAGCCCGCGGGTCACCGTATAGCCCCACTCGGTCAGTTTTCCGGCCACCAGCTCGCTGGTATTAAACTCTTCCAGGCTTAATTCCGGATGGGCGTGCAAATAATGACGGATCGCAATCATTTCATTTTCGGTGGCTTTAATTTCAGGAATTACACAGTCGGTCATGCCGGTCTCCGGGAATAGAATCAGATGCAAAGCTTTAATAACTTAACGTGCTAAGGGTTTATTGCAAGCAGGATTTCTTATTCCGCAGGCAGTTTTCATCTGATTTATTCATAGTGATTTAACGGAGAAGCGGACGTCTTTTACTCTCGCCTGAACCAGGGCGCTTCTTACATTCTCTGCTTTTTATTAACCATGAAGCATAATACTCATTTATAAAGTCTAAATAAGCAGATAAAACATCAAAGAAGAGGCGCAAGAATGATATTTTCAACTTTGCGCTTTTTAAGTGAGAACAAGGGCGGGTGGGCATTGCCCGATAGCGCTACGCTGACCGGACTACCGTCCCTCAGACGCGGGGAAATCGGTAGCCCGGACAGGCGCGCAGCACCGCCTCCGGGGAAAGCGGTAGCGAGGTTAAGGCAGAAAAAGGTTAGTGACTCAGCGCGCCGTTAATCAGGATCGACGTAATAATCCCGGTCGCGGCGGCAATCAGCACATAGTTGCCATCAATATAGGACCAGTGCTGCCCGCGCGGCGGTGCCGGTAATCCGCGATCGTTCCAGTCGTTTATCCGGTAATCATTGCCGCGAAAACGTTCCGGCGCCGGATGACCTTTGCGGAAATCATGCCCGTTCCACGCAAAGTGGTCCTGCTCATGACGCGCCTGATGAGGGTTACCCTGCGGCCCCTTGTCACCATGCGCCGGGCCACGGTTATCGCCGTTGCCCTGATGGTTGTTAGCCTGCGGCCCCTGCTGACGGTTACCGTTCGGGCCGCCGCGCCCGGCGTCTTGCTGCCAGACCTGCTGCTGACCGTGGTTGTTGCCGCCAGGACCATCCGCCCAGGAGACGGAAGTCAACGCACAAGATAAAATAATCGCCAGTGAAAGAATCTTTTTCATAATACACCTCCTGATATATTTCCTTTGTACCAGGAGAATGTGGAGGAATAGTGAGTAACAATATAACCAGGACAATTCCTGGCATATCCGCTTAGTCTTCCAGGGCGCATTTTTATTGCCTGCGCTCATTTAACCCAGCCACAGGGTTTACTATGCCCCCGGGTATACCGCAAGCCGGCTCGATATCCATTGCGGATAATTATCCCGAGGCTGAACCATGGACGCTAAATAACAAAAAAGGCCGCTTTCGCGACCTTTTTTAGCAAAGAGTCAGTAATTACTCAGTGACTTTAGTTTTTAGCTCTTCGGCACCCTGCTTGGTTTTATCCCAGCCTTCTTTGCTGACCTCTTTGGTCTTATTCCAGCCTTTTTCGGTGCCTTCTTTAGTTGCGTTCCAGCCCTTCTCAGTCCCTTCTTTGGTCTTATTCCAGGTTTTCTGCGCGCCTTCGCTGACTTCGCTGCCTACGCTGTCGCTTTTGCCTTCCGCCGCGTGTTTAGCTTTGAGCTGCTGCTCTTCACCCTGGTGCTGGGCCTCGTGCAGTTTTTCCTTCGCGGTGTTCGCCCCTTCATGGGCCGCCGCGACGGTATCGTCGGTTGCGTGTGTCGTTGTTGCAGCAAAAACAGGAGCTGCTACCAGAATCGCAGATAACGCAATCATTGCTTTTTTCATAATATCCTCTCTCGCTAACGAACTTAATGTTATGAGTCGCATTTAGCATGGCACAAGATTTTGCCGTCTGGCTTTAGGGATTGTTCTTAAAACTGATTTCAGACTTTTCTATCGACTTTTGGTCTGCCGCCCCCCCCTTTGCACCTGTCCGGGCTGCCGCTTTTTACCGCTATAGAGTCCGCAGCCATTAGAAGTCTCTCCCGCTCAGCCGAACGGCCGCTCTTTTGCCAACCGGCTCACGTTTTTATACCCTGGTTCGCACTTTTCCGCCGCTGACGTTCCCCTGATCCTGTCGCTATGCTTTAATAAGCTAAACCGGTTTAACTAAGTTTAGCTATGGAGATTTTTCAGCATGATTGCAAAAGTTTGGGTTCTGGGAGATGCGGTAGTTGACCTGCTGCCGGAGAGCGAAGGCCGTCTGTTGCGCTGCCCCGGCGGCGCGCCGGCCAACGTGGCGGTAGGTATCGCCCGTCTTGGCGGCATCAGCGGGTTTATCGGGCGCGTCGGCGACGATCCGTTTGGCCGCTTTATGCGCCACACCCTGCAGCAGGAGCTGGTCGACGTCAGCCATATGCGCCTCGACGGCGAGCACCGAACCTCCACCGTCGTGGTCGACCTTGACGATCAGGGCGAACGCACCTTTACCTTTATGGTGCGCCCAAGCGCGGATCTGTTCCTGGCGAAAGAAGACCTGCCGCAGTTTGCCGCCAACCAGTGGCTGCACGTCTGCTCTATCGCGCTCAGCGCCGAACCCAGCCGCAGCACCACCTTCGCGGCTATGGAGAAAATCAAGCTGGCCGGCGGCCGGGTCAGCTTTGACCCCAATATCCGCCCGGACCTCTGGCAGGATCAGGAGCTGCTGCACGCCTGCCTCGATCGCGCCCTGCGCATGGCCAACGTGGTGAAGCTGTCGGAAGAGGAACTGGTATTCATCAGCGGAATTGATGATTTAGCGCAAGGCATCGCCAGCATCACCGCGCGCTACCAGCCTGAATTGCTGCTGGTCACCCAGGGCAAAGCGGGCGTGCTTGCCGCCTTCCAGCAGCAGTTTACCCATTTCAGCGCCAAGCCTGTGGTCAGCGTGGACACCACCGGCGCGGGTGACGCTTTTGTCGCCGGACTGCTCGCAAGCCTTGCCGCCAAAGGGATGCCGACGGATATCGAAGGGCTGGAACCCACCCTGACGCTAGCGCAAACCTGCGGCGCTCTGGCGACAACGGCGAAAGGCGCGATGACCGCTCTGCCATACCAGCGCGATCTTAATCGCCAGTTTTGATTCTTCAGGCCGTCGTGCGCGGCCCACTTTGTTGCATCCATCACATTTATTAAACCGGTTTAGCAAAATCCATTTCCAAATGTTAAGGGTCATGCTTAACATAGCTCCTAAACCGGTTTAGCAAAAAACAACATTTCCAAATTTTACTTTCGGGATGCAACCAGCATGTATAAAAAAAACACACTCGCGGTCCTTATCGCTTTGCTAACCGGTGCCGCCTCAGCCCACGCGCAAACGGACCTCAGCACCATCGAAGCCCGCCTGGTCGCGCTGGAAAAACGCCTGCAGGAGGCGGAAAACAGAGCGCAAACCGCGGAAAACCGCGCCGAGTCAGCGGAGAAAAAAGTCCAGCAGCTGACCACCCAGCAGCAAAAAAATCAGGACACGACGCAGGAAGTGGTTCAACGTACCGCCAAGCTTGAGAAAAAAGCCGATGAGAAAAGCGGCTTTGAGTTTCACGGCTACGCCCGCTCCGGCGTGATAATGAATGATTCCGCCGCCAGCACCAAATCCGGCGCCTATATGACGCCAGCGGGGGAAACCGGCGGGGCTATCGGCCGTCTGGGAAACCAGGCCGATACCTATGTTGAAATGAACCTTGAACATAAGCAGACCCTGGATAATGGCGCGACGACCCGCTTCAAAGTGATGGTCGCCGACGGCCAAACCAATTATAACGACTGGACGGCGAGCACCAGTGATTTGAACGTTCGCCAGGCTTTCGTCGAACTGGGCAACCTGCCTGCCTTTGAAGGGCCGTTTAAAGGCTCCACCCTGTGGGCAGGGAAACGTTTCGACCGCGACAACTTTGATATTCACTGGATTGACTCTGACGTTGTGTTCCTCGCCGGTACCGGCGGCGGTATTTACGACGTCAGGTGGAACGATAGCATTCGCAGTAACTTCTCTCTTTACGGACGCAACTTCGGCGATATTGCTGACTCGAGCAATAGCGTGCAGAACTATATCGTCAGCATGAACAACTTCATCGGTCCGGTGCAGGTGATGGTCAGCGGGATGCGGGCAAAAGACAACGATGAACGTCAGGATACCAACGGCAATCCGGTCAAAGGCGATGCGGCAAATACCGGGACGCATGCGCTGCTCGGGTTGCATAACGACACTTTTTACGGCCTGCGTGAAGGCACCAGCAAAACCGCCCTGCTCTACGGTCACGGCCTGGGCGCTGAAGTTAAAGGCATCGGCTCTGACGGCGCGCTACGCTCGGGCGCCAACACCTGGCGCTTCGCCAGCTACGGCACCACGCCGCTCAGCAAAAACTGGTTTATCGCCCCGGCTATCCTGGCGCAAAGCAGTAAAGACCGTTATGCCGAGGGCGACAGCTATCAGTGGGCAACGCTCAACATGCGTCTGATCCAGGAGATCAACCAGAACTTCGCCCTCGCTTACGAAGGCAGCTACCAGTATATGGATCTTAAACCTGAAGGTTATAACGATCGCCATGCGGTGAACGGTAGCTTCTACAAGCTCACCTTCGCTCCGACCTTTAAGGTCGGCAGCATCGGTGATTTCTTCAGCCGTCCTGAAATCCGCCTTTACACCTCATGGATGGACTGGAGCAAAAAACTGAATAATTACGCCAGCGACGACGCGCTGGGCAGCAGTGGTTTTAAATCGGGCGGCGAATGGTCGTTCGGTATGCAGATGGAAACCTGGTTCTGACGGGTAACGTCTGACGGCAGGAACATCCGGGGCGATTACGCGCGCGTTGTCGCCCCGGACACGATAACGACGCAGAAACTGCGCCCCCGTGAACACGGGACGACAACACGAAAATTTTACGCATT
Organism: Klebsiella grimontii; assembly: GCF_900200035.1. GTDB lineage: Bacteria > Pseudomonadota > Gammaproteobacteria > Enterobacterales > Enterobacteriaceae > Klebsiella > Klebsiella grimontii. The sequence goes on along the minus strand of NZ_FZTC01000015.1, from coordinate 468,091 downwards.
CAGAGGGTACTATGGATTTTGAACAGATTTCCCGCTCGCTGCTTCCGCTTTTGGGAGGCAAGGAAAATATCGCCAGCGCCGCGCACTGCGCCACGCGTCTGCGGCTGGTGCTGGTCGATGATTCGCTGGCCGACCAGCAGGCCATCGGCAAAATTGAAGGGGTTAAGGGCTGTTTCCGCAACGCCGGGCAGATGCAGATTATTTTCGGCACCGGGGTGGTGAACAAGGTCTACGCCGCCTTTATCCAGGCGGCGGGCATTAGCGAATCGAGCAAGTCGGAAGCCGCCGACATTGCGGCGAAAAAGCTTAATCCTTTCCAGCGTATCGCGCGCCTGCTGTCGAACATCTTCGTGCCGATTATCCCGGCAATCGTCGCCTCCGGCCTGCTGATGGGCCTGCTGGGGATGGTCAAAACCTACGGCTGGGTTGACCCGAGCAACGCCCTCTACATCATGCTGGATATGTGCAGCTCGGCGGCGTTTATCATTCTGCCGATCCTGATTGGCTTTACCGCGGCCCGCGAATTCGGCGGTAACCCCTACCTCGGCGCGACGCTCGGCGGCATTCTGACCCACCCGGCGCTGACTAACGCCTGGGGCGTGGCCGCCGGTTTCCATACCATGAACTTCTTCGGCCTCGAGATCGCCATGATCGGCTATCAGGGGACAGTGTTCCCGGTGCTGCTGGCGGTATGGTTTATGAGCCTCGTTGAGAAGCAGCTGCGTCGCGCGATCCCCGATGCGCTGGACCTGATCCTGACGCCGTTCCTGACGGTGATTATTTCCGGTTTTATCGCCCTGCTGATTATCGGCCCGGCCGGTCGCGCGCTCGGCGACGGCATCTCGTTTGTCCTGAGTACCCTGATTAGCCACGCCGGCTGGCTGGCTGGACTGCTGTTTGGCGGTCTCTATTCGGTTATCGTCATTACCGGTATTCACCACAGCTTCCACGCCATCGAAGCCGGGCTGCTGGGTAACCCGTCCATTGGGGTTAACTTCCTGCTGCCGATTTGGTCCATGGCCAACGTCGCTCAGGGTGGCGCCTGCCTGGCGGTATGGTTTAAAACCAAAGACGTCAAAATCAAAGCCATTGCGCTGCCCTCGGCGTTTTCCGCTATGCTGGGCATCACCGAGGCGGCGATTTTTGGTATCAACTTACGTTTCATGAAGCCGTTTATCGCGGCGCTGATCGGCGGCGCGGCGGGCGGCGCGTGGGTCGTGTCAGTGCACGTCTATATGAGCGCAGTCGGCCTGACGGCGATTCCCGGCATGGCTATCGTGCAGGCCAGCTCGCTGCTGAACTACATTATCGGTATGGTCATCGCCTTTGGCGTCGCTTTCGTCGTCTCTCTGCTGCTGAAATACAAAACGGACGCTGAATAATGTCACTTCCATCACGTTTGCCTGCGATTTTGCAGGCCGTTATGCAGGGCCAGCCGCGCGCGCTGGCCGATAGCCATTATCCCCGCTGGCACCATGCGCCGGTCACCGGGCTGATGAACGACCCCAACGGCTTTGTCGAGTTTGCCGGGCGCTATCACCTGTTCTACCAGTGGAACCCGCTCGCCTGCGATCATAAGTTCAAGTGCTGGGCGCACTGGAGTTCAGACGATCTGCTGCGCTGGCGGCATGAGCCTATTGCGCTGATGCCGGATGAAGAGTACGACCGCAACGGCTGCTACTCCGGCAGCGCGGTGGATAACAACGGTACGCTCACCCTGTGCTATACCGGCAACGTGAAGTTCGACGATGGCGGCCGAACCGCGTGGCAGTGCCTGGCGACGGAAAACGCCGACGGCACCTTCACTAAGCTCGGCCCGGTCCTGCCGCTGCCGGAGGGCTATACCGGCCACGTCCGCGACCCGAAAGTCTGGCGGCATCAAGACCGCTGGTACATGGTGCTGGGGGCGCAGGATCGGCAAAAGCGCGGTAAGGTGCTGCTGTTCAGCTCCCCGGACCTTCATCAGTGGCGCAGCGAGGGCGAAATCGCCGGTGACGGCATTAACGGCCTGAGCGACGCAGGCTATATGTGGGAGTGCCCGGATCTGTTTGCGCTCGGCGACCAGCATATTCTGATCTGCTGCCCGCAGGGGATTGCCCGTGAAGAAGAGCGCTTCCTCAATACCTATCCGGCGGTGTGGATGGCCGGTGGTTTCGACTATGACCGCGCCGCGTTCAGCCACGGCGAACTGCGCGAGCTGGACGCCGGATTCGAGTTCTACGCCCCGCAGACCACGCACACCCGCGATGGCCGCCGCCTGCTGGTCGGCTGGATGGGCGTCCCGGACGGCGAAGAGATGCGCCAGCCGACGCTCGCTCATGGCTGGATCCATCAGATGACCTGCCTGCGCGAGCTGGAATTTATCGACGGTCAGCTCTACCAGCGTCCGCTGCGCGAGCTGACCGCCCTGCGCGGGGAAGCGCACGGCTGGCAGGGGAACGCTCTGCCGCTGGCGCCGATGGAAATCGCGCTGCAAACTGCCGCCGACGACGCACTAAGCCTTGATTTCGGCGGCGCGTTAACCCTCGAGCGCGACGCCAGCGGGATCCGACTGGCGCGACGCAGTCTCGTCAGCGACGAGATGCACTATCGCTACTGGCGCGGCGAGGTCCGCACGCTGCGGATTTTCATCGATCGGTCGAGCGTGGAGATTTTCATTAACGACGGCGAAGGCGTAATGAGCAGCCGCTGCTTCCCGGCTTATCCGGCGCAGCTGATTTTCTCCGGTAGCGCGCCGGATGCATTCTGCTACTGGCCGCTGCGCACATGCATGGTAGAATAAGCGTTTTGCTTTCAGGCTCATGGCGTCGTAATGAAAACCAAACGCGTAACCATTAAAGATATCGCCGAACTGGCGGGCGTTTCCAAAGCGACCGCCAGCCTGGTGCTCAACGGGCGTGGCAAAGAGCTGCGCGTGGCGCAGGAAACGCGCGAGCGCGTGCTGGCGATTGCCCGCGAGCAGCACTATCAGCCGAGCATTCACGCCCGCTCCCTGCGCGATAACCGCAGCCACACCATCGGCCTGGTGGTGCCGGAGATCACCAACTACGGCTTTGCGGTCTTTTCCCATGAGCTGGAGATGCTGTGCCGCGAGGCGGGCGTCCAACTGCTGATCTCCTGTACCGACGAAAACCCCGGTCAGGAGAGCATGGTGGTCAATAACATGATTGCCCGTCAGGTCGACGGGTTGATCGTCGCCTCCTGTATGCACGCCGATGCCGACTATCTCAAGCTCAGCGAACAGCTGCCGGTGGTGCTGTTTGACCGCTACCCGAATGAAAGCGCCCTGCCGCTGGTGATGACCGATTCAATTACCCCGACGGCGGAGCTGATTGCCCGCATCGCGCCTCAGCATCGCGATGAGTTCTGGTTTTTAGGCGGCCAGCCGCGCCTGTCGCCCTCCCGCGATCGTCTGGCCGGGTTTACGCAAGGTCTGGCCCAGGCGGGTATTGAATTGCGCCCGGAGTGGGTGATCAACGGCAACTACCATCCCAGCTCCGGCTATGAGATGTTCGCCGCCCTCTGCGCGCGTCTGGGTCGGCCGCCAAAGGCGCTGTTTACCGCCGCCTGCGGGCTGCTGGAAGGGGTGCTGCGCTATATGAGCCAGCACCATTTGCTCGATTCAGACATCCACCTGGCGAGCTTTGACGATCACTATCTCTACGATTCGCTGTCGCTGCGTATCGATACCGTCCAGCAGGACAACCGCCAGCTGGCCTGGCACTGCTACGATTTGATAAGCCAGCTGATTGACGGCAACACGCCCGAGCCGCTACAGCGCTACCTGCCGGCGACGCTGCAGTTTCGGCATCGGTGATACTACGGAGGTTTAAAAGGTTATCGAAACGTGTTAACGGACTATTTGTCTTGCCGCGTTGAAAATGCAGTGGCACCGGACGCGTTAAAGCCACGACTTACGTAGTCTCAAAATCTCTTCTGGCGCGCCTTCAAATATGAAAGGATTAAAAAACATCCTTCCCCAGAAGAGTTTTCTGTCCACTTCACTTAACCCCACCTCATCGCCGAGGGCTTTCCAGTTCATATGGACCGTATCGAGATAATGGGCAATAAGCTCAATGGCTTCACGTCTGCTCAGTAAAAAACGGTCGGCAGCCGACAGGCAAACCGCAAGGTTACTCATCCGATTTTCGCCTACGATCAGCATAGCCTGTGTGGCTTCATTGCCGGCTCTCCCTTGAGGACAAATGTCATATGCAGGCGTCAGGCTAAGCCTTTTACCATCCCAAAATGCCGCATGGTTTCTGGCATGATCGTCGGTATTACCACAAATAATGTTAAAAACAAGTCGCCCAAACAGCTCCCGCAGCGTCTCTTTAGGGGCACTAAAACGCTGACGTATAATGTCCGCCAAATCTTCATAGCTCGCATATCTTGCCATCATTTCATCAAGACCAAAGATAGTCAGCGCTGACACCATCAGGCGGCGTTGCCAACCGGTCTTGCTTTGGACGCGATCAAAACGCTCGATAAGCAAAACATCTTTACCAGTAGTATGGCGAAAGAGAACAGGCGCAACATTCAACCCAACGCAGCCTGCCAGGCGCATGGCGATATATTCGCCTTTAACAACATTATAGGTATCTGTTGAAGAAGAAAATTTAGCGATAAATTTACGATTCCCAAATTCGATCATCGCTTTTGGTCGTGCTCCACCGAGTGAAGTGCCGTGAAATAACGCCTGTTCAAGATCGACGGTTAACGGTATACCGTTTTCCACCATCGACGCTGCCTGCATAAGCTCTTCAAGCGATGCTCCTCGGGCCGCGCGTGGAACGTACTCCGTCGCAGAGCGCTGAAAATCAAGACCACCAATCCGATCGGAACCGGACTCAAGTAAGTAGGTCATTTCATCCAGGGTGTTGGGATCGGTATCTCTGCCTTGTGCGCCCATCAGTCGGTTCAGAATAACTCGCCGCCCCCAGGCATCAGGAGCTCCATCGCGTAACGCGCCAGCCATTTGCAAACCAGGGGCAGGTACCATTGCGCCTCTGACTAAAGGAAGCTCCGGCACATAAACCGCTATCGCCTCTTTCCGCTCCAGATAACTGCGGCCGTAGTTGAAAATAAACCGACCGTTGTCTCTGCTTAACACTCCGGCGACAACGGGTTCTGTTGCTCCAGGCAGCCAGATCCAGACATACACTTGCTCAAGGCTATTCTCAGAAGTCATCATTTATCACCTTCCTTGAGTGATGAACCGCACGCGGCATTAATGACAGCGTTTTCTCTGCATTAGCAATATGTAACGCCAGAGCAGAACTATCTGGCGTAAACAGCGGCACGCCCACTATTGTCGCCAGTTCAAATACCGCGCCAATCGCACATCCCATATCGCCTTCCTCAGCACGATAAACCAGCCCACGCGACACGCCAGCACGTTCTGCCAGCTCCTCGATAGTGAGTCTGGATTCTATGCGCGCGGTGCGGATCATCATTCCCAGCAACCGTGCTGCATCGCGACTGTAACGAGAGTAGGTTCGGGTTGACGGCTTTGCCATAATGCTTCTCTTGTCTTATTAATAGAACTTAGTTAGCGATTATAACCTGTTTATAGAACACTACAAATGAGCCAACTCAGTCATTCCAAAGAGCTCATGTCCCATAAAAAAAACAGAAATGGCTATTACGCCCCATTAATAGAACACGTTCACGCATCCAGGCCCGCGATCCGCACCAGATGTACGGTGAGCCATAACAGCTCGTTGCCGCCGAGGGTGATATCGAGCTGGGCTTTGACGTAATCGCGGATCAGCAGCGCGCAGCGGTACGCCTCCGGATACTCCTTAATCACCTGCACCAGCAGAAAACTGTCCCGCGCGCCGTCCAGCTCTCCCTCTTGTAAACGCTGGAGGAAAAACTGCATATGGACCAGAAAACGCGAGTAGTTAATCGAGTCGGTGTCTATCGGCTGTTTAAAGTGATACTGCACGAGATTAAAAATATCCTTCAGCATCTTCACCGACTGCATGGTTTGCGCCACGTCGTCGCCCTCGCTCTGGCCGTTTACCAGATGAAAGGCGATATTCCCGGCTTCCTCCTCCGGCAGTTCAATCCCGTACTGCTGGCGAATAATCGTTACCGCCTCGCTGGCGACGCGGAACTGCTGCGGATAAAAACGCCTGACTTCCGGCAGCAGGCGATTTTGAATGGCGATCCCTTTGCGGCTGCGCTCGATGGCAAAGGTCAGGTGGTCGGCGAGGGTAAAGAAAATCTGCTCGCGAACCTTGCTGGCGAGCTGCATATTGGCGCGGGAAATAATCATCGCCGCCATTTCAATGACCTCATCCGGAATAGCGGAGAGCGCCTCAAGATAGCCGCTGCGCGCGCCGAGCGCCTGGGTCACGAACAGCTTCTCAATCTTCTCCGGGGCGATCTCATCCCCGGGTCTGCTGTTGAAGCCAATGCCTTTCCCCATGACGATAACCTCCCTGCTATCGTCATCCATAGAGAGCACCAGGCTATTATTGAGCACCTTCTGAACAATCATCTCTGCGACTCGTCGTGGTTGCCGTTTTGCGCGATGACATCCTTATACCACCAGAAGCTGCGTTTGCGGATCCTTTGCAGGCTTTTCAGGTCATCCTCGCCGCGATCGACATAAATAAAACCGTAGCGCTTGGCGTATCCCTGATGGGTGCTGACCACGTCAATCGCCGCCCACGGACAGTAGCCCATCAGCTCGACGCCGTCGGCTATCGCCAGGCGCATTTGCTCAATATGCGCCTGTAAGAAGGCGATGCGATAGTCGTCATTTACCGTCCCATCAGGCGCCAGCTTATCCGGCGCGCCCATGCCGTTTTCGCTAATCAGAATCGGCAGGCCGTAGCGTTCGCACACTTTACGCAGCGTCAGGCGCAGCCCCACCGGATCGACCACCCAGCCGTAGGGGGTTTTGCCAACCCACGGGTTTTCCGCCGGACGATAAACCCCCTCTTCGCCCAGCATAATTTGCTGGTCCCCGGCGCGGGGCGCAACGTCGCCGCCGTCGCCCCGGCTGGCGGCAATGGTAGCGGTCGAGTAGTAGTTAATGGCGATAAAGTCCGGCCTCCCCTGCTGCAAAATCAGCGCATCTTCTGGCTGCATTTCCGGCGCAAGACCGCGGTCCAGTAAATACGCCCACGCTAAGGCGTTGTAGCGGCCATGTACCGCCACATCCAAAAAGCTCCAGCAGCGCAGCGTCTCCCAGTTATGCGCGGCGATGGCGTCCTCCGGTTTACAGCTTTCGGCGTACATCGACGTGGTGTTTATCGCCGGGCCGATGCGCACCCCGGGGAACTCACGGTGGCACAGGGCGAAGATCTGCGCCTGGGCCAGCATCATATGGTGATTCTGCTGGTACAACGCTTTCTTGTCCGGCAGTTCGCGATCGGCGGGCACGCCAATCGCGCCGGGATGGAGGATCATGGTGTTCTGTTCATTGATGGTCAGCCAGAGCGGAACTTTGGCGGCAAATTCGCTGAACAGGAGCCTGGCATAGCGCACGAATGCCTCCCCGGTTTTGCGGTTCAGCCAGCCGCCTTTAAGCTCCAGCGCCCACGGCAGGTCGAAGTGGTACAGCGTGACGATGGGGGTGATGCTATGGCGGGTCAGGGCGTCGATCAGGCGGTGATAAAACGCCAGCCCGGTCGGATTCACCGGGCCATCGCCGTCAGGTATCACCCACGACCAGGCCACCGAAAAACGGTAGGCCTTCAGCCCCATCTGCGCCATCAGCGCGACGTCCTCCTCCACGCGATGATAGTGGTCGCTGGCGATGCGGAAGTCCGCCGTTCCCGGCGGATGGCTGAGCATATCGACCACCGAAGGGCCTTTACCATCTTCATTCCACGCGCCCTCGACCTGATAGGCCGAGGTGGACGCGCCCCACAGAAAACCGTCCGGGAACTGCGCTTTCTTTTGATAAATCATGCCTGCGCCTCCTTAGCGGATTGCACCATCAGTTGCTCCCCGTAATCGACCTGCGCGGCGGCAGTCAGGCGCAGTGAGTGCTGCTCATCGCCGTTGACCACAATCACCGGGGTAATCAGGTCATACCCGGCCTGCTCGATGGCGGGTATATCAAAGCGGATGAGCTCCTGTCCCGCTTCCACCCTATCGCCCACCTTCAGCGTAGAGCTAAAGTGCTGGCCGTTAAGATTAACGGTGTCGATACCGATATGGATCAGCAGCTCAAGACCGCTGTCGCTCTGCAGGCCAACGGCGTGGCACGACGGCAAAAACATCATCACCGTGCCGCTAAACGGCGCGCGCAGTACCCCTTCCTCGGGACGAATCGCCAGGCCCTCGCCCAGCAGGCCGCCGGAAAAGACGTCATCGTTCACTTCGCTGAGCGCCACCACCTGGCCGCGCAGCGGGCTGAATACTTCCGTCTCCCCCTCGTTTTTCGGGCTCACCGCAGGCTGCGGCGCCTCGCCCACTTCCTCTTGTTCCTCAGGAACGTCTTTAAAAGCGATAAACCAGGTCAGGGTAAAGGTCACCACGATGGAGATCGCGCAGGTTACCAGCGCATGGACGATGTTCATCGGGTTTTCGCCGATAAACGCCGGCAGCGCCGCGAGGCCTGGCGAGACAAACGCGTAGCGCACCAGCCCGCTCACCCCGGCGTAGACCCCGGCGCAGCCGCCGCCGATCATCGCGGCAATCAGCACGCGGCGAAACTTGAGCAGCACCCCGTACAGCGCCGGTTCGGTGATCCCCAGCAGCGCGGTAAAGCCCGACGAAGAGGCCAGCTGGCGCAGGTTGCTATTTTTGGTTTTCAGCGCCACGCACAGCGTCGCCGCCCCCATCGCCACGTTGGACGCCAGCATCCCCGGTCCGTTAATCATCTCGTAACCGCTTTTACTCAGCTGTCCGGTGGCGATCGGCGTCATCGCCCAGGCGGTGCCGGTAATGATCAGGAAGGGCTGCAGGGTGCCCATCAGCATCGGGATCAACCAGCTAGCGTGGCGGTCGATAGCGCCCGCCCCCGCGGCCACCAGGTCGTTAAGCAAAATGCCCGCCGGGCCGACCACCACCAGCGCCAGCGGCGCGGTAATCAGCAGGATCAGCATCGGCTTAACAAAGAATTTAATAATCGACGGCGAGACTTTTTCGGCAAAGCGTTCCACCCACGACATCAGCCACACCGTCAGAATGATCGGCAGCACCGAACCGGCGTAATCGGAAAGCAGGACGTTGATGCCGACAAAATCGACCGCTTTACCGGCCGCCAGCATCTGGCCGATGCCCGGATGCAGCAGCACGCCCGCGAGGGTCATCGCCAGAATCGGGTTGCATTCAAACTTCAGCGATGCGCCGTAGGCCAGCAGCACCGGTAGGAAGAAGAAGGCGGCGTCGGCAATAATATTCAGCAGCTGATACGTCGAGCTGGTCTCGCTAATCACCCCGGTGAGCTTGAGAATAGCCAACAGCGCTTTAATCATCCCCGCGCCGGTAATCGCCGGGATCACCGGGGTAAAGGTGGTCGAAATAACGCTGATAATCCGTGCGACGATGCCGGCCGGCTTCGCATTTTTATCGCCGCCTGCCGGGCCTTTTTTCTCCGGCAGCGCCTTATTGAGCCGCCGGTAAACCTGCTGCACCTCGTTACCGATCACAATCTGGAACTGGCCGCCCTTCTCCACCACGCTGATCACGCCGGGGAGGGTGCCAATCTGCGCATCGTTTACCTTTGCGCGGTCGTTGAACTCCATGCGCAGCCGGGTGGCGCAATGGGTGAGCATACGGATATTCTCCGCACCGCCCACCGCGTGGAGGATTTTGTCTGCTGTTTCGTTATAGTTCATAGTGTTCCCTGGTGTTGGGGCAAAAAAAAAGACCAAAACAGAGACGCTCCCCTTGGCGGGAGAGCATTTCTATTTTGGTCTTGCCTGCTTTCGCAGTAGCACGCCATCATAAAAATGGGTTATTTCGGCGGATTATCTAAGCGCCCCTGCGTAATGACAATGGCAACCGAACAAAAATGTGAGCTGGATTAAGTAAATTCTTAACTAAATATCAACCGAGGGCCTGCTGGCGTAGCCAGCTCTGCAATAGCTTACCGTTGGGGGTCATATCACTATCCTGACGTACGCAAAGATAATAATCCCGGCCATCATCAATTGCCGCATCGAAGATTTTCACCAACTCGCCGCTCTTCAGATAGGGAGCGATCAGCGGCTCGCGCATGAGCGCGCAGCCCAGCCCGGCCTGCACGCCCGCGAGGGTCAACAGGCCATCCTCAAATAATGGCCCGGTCGAGCGCGGCGGGCGCTTCACTCCCTGCTGCACAAACCACTGATTCCAGGTCGTGCGCTCCTCGTCGTGCAGCAGCGGCATCTGCAACAGCTGTTCCGGGGTATCAATATGCCCGTGCAGGCGTAAAAAGGCCTGGCTGCATACCGGCACCATTTTGCCGGAAATCAGCTTTTCGCTTTGATAGCCCACCCAGTGACCGTTGCCAAAGCGGATCGACATATCGGAAGCGTCGCTAAGATAGTTGCGATGGTTGGCGTAGACCACGTTGATTTCGGTATGCGGATTGGCGTGCACGAATGACGGCAGGCGGGGAATAAACCAACCCATGCCAAACAGCGGGATCAGGCTGATCGTCACCTGCTGGGTTTGCACCTGCTCGACCAGATGCTCGGTGGCCTGGCGCAGCACGTTAAACGCCGCGCGGATCGAGCGATAATACTCCCGCCCCTGCTGGCTGAGGGTCAGCCGTCGCCCCTGACGTTCGGTGAGCGGGATCTGCAAATAGCCTTCCAGCACTTTGAGCTGATGGCTAACCGCCGAGGGCGATATCGCCAGCTCCTGCGCCGCCAGGGTTACGCTGCCGAGGCGCGCGATCGCCTCGAAGGCGCGCACCGCCCGCAGCGGCGGATCGTTTACCAAAGTACTCTGCGACCAGCTACCCGGCGCCTCCGATTGTTCTGTTTTTTTCATATATTGATTTTCTTAGCGCATTACGCTATCCAGCGATTTATTAAATTATATTTAAAATCATAATGATAGTTAACCACACATTTATAATAAGAAAGAATATATGCGTATTTTACAATTTAATTCATTTGTTGGATGGTAGCTATTATTTGAGCATCTTGTCGGAACAATCAGTTGGACACACTCATACAACAAATCATCAACGGGGTCATGCTCGGCAGCATCTACGCCCTGATCGCGCTCGGCTATACCATGGTGTACGGCATCCTGCGCATTATTAACTTTGCCCACGGCGACATTCTGATGGTCGGCGCGTTGACCACCCTTTCCGGGATGCACGCCCTGAACGCGCATTTCCCCACTCTGCCGCCGCTGGCGCAGCTCGGGCTGGCGCTGCTGCTGGCCATGACGGTCTGCGCCCTGCTGGCGATGGCGGTCGAACGCTTTGCCTACCGCCGCCTGCGCAACGCCCCGCGCCTGGCGCCGCTGATCTCCGGGATCGGCGTCTCGGTGCTGCTGCAAACCGTGGCGATGATCGTCTGGTCGCGCAATCCGCTGATGTTCCCGCAGATCCTGCCAATGGATCCGATCGCCGTGACCCACGGCAGCGCAGCGCATCCGCCGGCTCTCGTTACCGTCACCGGTATCGTCACCGTCGCGCTGGCCCTCACGGTGATGCTTGGCCTGTGGCTGCTGGTGGAATACACCCGCTTAGGCCGCGGTATGCGCGCGGTAGCGGAAAATCCGCGCATCGCTACGCTAATGGGCGTTAACCCAAACGCGATTATCGCCCTCACTTTCGCCATCGGCGGCGTATTCGCCGCGCTGGCTGGCGTGATGATGGCCAGCAACTACGGCAGCGCTGGTTTCTCCATGGGCTTTCTGCCCGGCATTAAAGCCTTTACCGCCGCGGTGCTCGGCGGCATCGGCAATATTCGCGGCGCGATGATCGGCGGCCTGCTGCTGGGGCTTATCGAATCCCTCGGAGCGGGCTATCTCGGCGACCTGACCCACGGCGTCTTCGGCAGCAACTACCAGGATATTTTCGCCTTTATGGTGCTGATCCTGGTGCTGGTCTTCCGCCCGGCCGGTTTGCTCGGCGAACGCGTCGCGCACCGGGCTTAGGAGAAAAATCATGACAACGCTACAACTCGATACGCCTGCCGTCTCCCGCCGCTTCTGGTCCGGGATGACCCTGTTGGTCTGCGCGCTGCTGGTGGCGCCGATGGTCGCCAGCCAGCTCGGCGGCAACTACTGGGTGCGGGTCATCGACTTCGCCCTGCTCTACGTTATGCTGGCGCTGGGGCTGAATATTGTGGTCGGCTATACCGGCCTGCTGGATATGGGCTTTATCGCCTTTTACGCCGTCGGCGCGTATTTGGCGGCGCTGCTGGCTTCTCCGCATCTGCTGGACGTCTTCCCGATTTTAAATAGTTGGTTTCCGGACGGCCTGCACACCTCCTGGCTGGTGATTATTCCGCTCGCCGCGCTGGTGGCGGCAGGCTGCGGTATCGTGCTGGGCGCGCCGACGCTGAAGCTGCGCGGCGACTATCTGGCGATTGTCACCCTCGGGTTCGGCGAAATTATCCGCATCCTGATGCGCAACCTCGACCGTCCGGTCAACATCACCAACGGCGCAAAAGGCATCTCCGGGGTCGATTCGCTGAATCTGTTCGGCCTCAAGTTTAGCGGCGTTTATCACTGGTTCGGCTTTAAAGTCCCGGCGCTGTGGCTGTGGTACTACCTTCTGATGCTGGTGATTGTGGCGATTATTTTCGTCTGCCTGCGGCTGCAGCATTCGCGCATTGGCCGCGCCTGGCACGCCATCCGCGAGGATGAAGACGTCGCCCGGGCGATGGGCATCAACCTGCGTAACTACAAACTGCTGGCTTTCGCTATCGGCGCCTCATTCGGCGGCGTGGCGGGCGCGCTGTTCGGCGCATTTCAGGGCTTCGTTTCGCCGGAATCCTTTACCCTGCAGGAGTCGATTGCGGTGCTGGCGATGGTGGTGCTGGGCGGGATGGGGCATATCCCCGGCGTGATCCTCGGCGCGGTGCTGCTGACCGCGCTGCCGGAGCTGCTGCGCAGCCAGGCGGCGCCGGTACAGCAGGCGCTGTTTGGCGAAGTGCTGATTGACCCGGAAGTGCTGCGCCAGCTGTTCTACGGCCTGGCGCTGGTGCTGGTCATGCTTCTGCGCCCGCAGGGCATCTGGCCCGCGCGACATCAAGGAGCGAAAGCATGAGCCTGTTAAGCGTATGCCATATGACGAAGCGTTTCGGCGGTCTGACGGCGGTCGACAACGTATCGCTGAGTATTAATCAGGGTGAAATCTACGGCCTGATCGGCCCCAACGGCGCGGGGAAAACCACCTGCTTTAACCTGATTACCGGCCTCTACCCGGCGGACAGCGGCGAGTTCGCTATCGGTGGCGAAGCCTATTTTCCGAGCAATATTGAGAAAGTGACCGCCGCGGGCATCGCCCGCACCTTCCAGAACGTGCGGCTGTTTAACAACATGTCGGTACTGGAGAACGTTATGGTGGGCCGCCACGTCCGCACCCGCAACGGCCTGTGGGCCGCGATCTCCCGTCATAAACGCGCCCGCGCCGAGGAGACGCAAACCCGCGAGCTGGCCTGGCACCTGCTGGACTATACCGGCATCTCGCAGTTCGCCCACTATCGCGCCTGCGACCTCGCCTACGGTCACCAGCGGCGGCTGGAGATTGCCCGCGCGCTGGCCACCGAACCGCGCCTGCTGGCGCTGGATGAACCGGCGGCCGGAATGAACGCCGCCGAGAAGATGGCCCTTGGCGAACTGCTGCTGCGCATTCGTGACGACGGCAAAACGCTGCTGATGATTGAGCATGACGTCAAGCTGGTAATGGGGATCTGCGATCGCCTGATGGTGCTGGATTACGGCAAAACGTTAACCAGCGGCACGCCGGATACCGTACGCCGCGATCCGGCGGTAATCGCCGCCTGGCTGGGAGGCAATATCCATGTCTGATTTATTAACCGTCAACCAGCTTAGCGTCCACTACGGCGGCATCCAGGCGGTGCGCGACGTCTCATTCAGCGTTAAAGAGGGCGAGCAGACCACGCTTATCGGCGCCAACGGCGCGGGCAAAAGCTCCACCGTGCGCGCCATTACCGGGCTGGAACCCTTTAGCGGTGAAATTTTGTTTAACGGCAAGCCGATCCGCAAACGTCGGGCCGAATCCCTGCTGCGCGAAGGACTGGTGATGGTGCCGGAAGGACGCGGCATCTTTGCCCGCATGACGGTGCTGGAAAACCTGCAAATGGGCGCCTGGCTACGACGCGACGCGGCGGCGGTAAAGCAGGAGATGGGCGCCATCTTCGCTAATTTCCCGCGCCTCGCCGAACGCCAGCATCAGTTGGCGGGGCTGCTCTCCGGCGGTGAACAGCAGCTGCTGGCGCTCAACCGCGCCCTGCTCAGCCAGCCGCGCCTGCTGATCCTCGACGAACCGTCGATGGGCCTGGCGCCGCTGATGGTCGAGAACATTTTTCGCGTTATCGCCACCCTGCGCCAGCGCGGCGTCGCGCTGCTGCTGATCGAGCAGAACGCGCGCCTGGCGCTGGAGGCCACCGACAGCGCCTGGGTGATGGACAGCGGCAGCATCGTCGAGCGCGGTCCATCGCAGACGCTGCTGGCCGACGATCGTATTGCACAGATCTATTTGGGCGAAATGCCCGTTTAACACACCAACCAGCATCAGGGAAAAACAATGAAAACCGTAAAAATCAGCGCGCTCAGCGCCGCTATCCTGCTCAGTGGTTTTGCCTCATCCGCCGCGTGGTCCGCAGCCAGCGAAACCGTGATTATCGGCCTGGCTGGCCCGCTCACCGGCCCTTCCGCGCGTATCGGCAAGGATCTGGAAAACGGCGCGCAGCTGGCGATTGACGATATCAACAAGCAGCACCCGACCATCGGCGGCAAGGCGGTAACCTTCAAGCTGCAGTCGGAAGACGATCAGTCCGACCCACGCACCGCCGTTGCCGTCGCCCAGCGTCTGGTGGACAGCGGCGTCGCGGGCGTCGTCGGCCACTGGAATACCGGCACCAGCATTCCCGCTGCGCGGGTTTACCACGATGCGGGCATCGCCCAGGTCGCGCCGGTCGCCACCGGGCACGCCTACACCAAACAGGGCTTCGACACCAGTTTCCGCGTGATGGGCCACGACGATGACGGCGGCCAGTTTGCCGGACAGTACGCGGTACAAACCCTGAAGGCCAAACGCATCGCGGTCATCGATGACCGTACCGCCTTCGGCCAGGGGCTGGCGGATGAGTTTATTAAGTCGCTGGAAGCACAGGGAATCAATATCGTCGATCGCCAGTACGTCGATGACAAAACCGTCGACTTCAGCGCCGTGCTGACCGCGATCCGCAGCAAAAACGCCGACCTGATTTTCTTTGGCGGCGTCGATAGTCAGGCCGCCCCGCTGGCGCGCCGCATCAAACAGCTGGGCATTAACGCTACCCTGATGGGCGCAGGTGGCTTCGTTAGCCAGACCTTCCTCCAGCTGGCGCAGAAAGAGGGCGACGGCGTGGTGGCGCTGGAGCCGGGACTGCCGGTCGAGCGGATGCCGGGCGGTAAAGCCTTCGAGCAGGCCTACCAGTCGCGCTATCACACCCATATCGAACTGCACGCGCCGTTCGCCTATGACGCTACCCGCGTGCTGGTCGCGGCGATGGAAAAAGCCGACTCCGTCGATCCCGCCGACTATCTGCCCGCCCTGCGCGCCATTAACTACGCCGGCGTGACCGGACAAATCGCCTTTGATAAAGAGGGCAACCTGAAATCGCCAACCTTTACCGTTTATAAAGTCGTCGAGGGCAAATGGCAGCCGCAAACCGTACTCGGCGGCGCAACAACGCAGTAACGCAGTGAGGCAATGTGATGAGTGATCATAATGAGCTGGGCATTCTCGCCCGCCGCAAAATTGAAGCAGAAATAATCAAGCCGATTTACGACATCCTGGTACGCGAGATAGGTAAGGCTCGCGCCCAGGCGGTCATCGGCGAAGCGATTGAAAACGCCGCCATTGAGGCGGGAAAAGCGTTTGCCCGCCAGGAGCCTGACGGCGCGGATATTCGCAGCTTTGTCGCGCTGCAGTATCTGTGGGAGAAAGATAATGCCCTGGAGGTCACGGTGCTGGACGCCGACGACCAGCAGTATAACTACAACGTAAACCGCTGCCGCTACGCCGAGATGTATCACGAAATGGGCCTCGGCGAGATTGGCCACCTGCTCTCTTGCGCCCGCGACGATAAATTTATCGTCGGCTACGCCCCGGACGTGGAGCTGACCCGCACCACCACCATCATGGAGGGCGGTAAGTGCTGTGACTTCCGCTATCGCGTGCAAAAGGACAAGTCATGATAACCGTCAACGGCGCACGTCTGTGGTCGACGCTCAACGAGATGGCGCTGCTCGGCGCCACGCCGGCAGGCGGCGTGACCCGGCTGGCGCTCAGCGAAGAGGATCGTCAGGCGCGCGACCTGCTGCGCCAGTGGGCGCGGGAAGCCGGCTTTCCCTGCGAAGTCGACAGCATGGGCAATATGTTTATTCGCCGCGCCGGTAAAAATTCGCAGTTAGCCCCGGTGCTGACCGGTTCCCACGTCGACTCCCAGCCGCTCGGCGGCCGCTATGACGGCATTTACGGCGTCCTCGCCGGGCTGGAGGCGCTGCGCACGCTGAACGATCGCGGCATTGAGACCGAACGCGATATCGTGCTGGTGAACTGGACCAACGAAGAGGGTGCGCGCTTTGCCCCGGCGATGCTGGCATCCGGCGTGTGGGCCGGGCAGTTTAGCGAAGATTTCGCCCTCGCCCGTATAGACCGCGACGGCATCAGCGTTAGCGCGGCGCTGGAGGCTATCGGCTATCGCGGGGAATGTCCGGCCGCCGCCTTCCCGCTCCACGCCTGCTACGAAGTGCATATCGAACAGGGGCCGATTCTGGAAGAAGAAGGCGTTGATATCGGCCTCGTTCACGCGGCAATGGGCCAGCGCTGGTTCAACGTCACCCTGGAGGGCTTTTCCGCCCACGCAGGCACCACGCCGATGGGCAGCCGCCGCGACGCGCTGACCGCTTTCGCCGAGTTGGCGCTGGCGGTGGAGCATATCGGTATCGCCCATAATCCCGACGGGCGCGCGACTATTGGGATGGCGCAGGTGATACCGGGCTCGCGCAACGTGGTGCCGGGACGCGTGGCGTGCAGCGTCGAGTTTCGTCATCCGCAATCCCCGGCGCTGGAAGCCATGGAACGGGAACTGCATCGCGCTGCTGAAGCGCTGGCGGCGCGCGGCGTGACGGCAAACGTCGAGCGTATTTTTGATTACGCGCCCATTACCTTTGATGCCGGATGCCTGGCGCGCAGCCAGCGGGCGGCGGAAACGTTGGGCTACAGCGCGCGAACCATAGTTTCCGGCGCCGGGCATGATACCTGCTATATCAGCAAGGTCGCGCCCGCCAGCATGATTTTCATTCCCTGCGAGAAGGGCATTAGCCATAACGAAGCGGAGAACATTCTGCCGGAATGGGCGGAGAAAGGGGCGAACGTGCTGCTCAACAGTTTACGTCTTGCCGCGGATGAGTCCGCTTGCGGCGCGGCATAAACGCGACATGGCCCACGGCAGTACAGGCCGTGGGCTATTGCCGATTAATGCTTTTTGCGGTTGCGGCGCATATCGATAGTCACCGCCGCGACGATAATGATGCCTTTGATAATATCCTGCACGTAGGCGTCGACGCCGACAAAGGTAAAACCGCTTTTAATCAGGCCGAGGATCATCGCGCCGATTAAGGTCCCGGTGATGCGCCCCACCCCGCCCATCAGGCTGCTGCCGCCGATAACCGCCGCGGCGATAGCATCCAGCTCGTAGGACATGCCCATGCTCGACTGCCCGCTGCTGACGCGCGCCGCCAGCACCACGCCCGCGAGGCCGGAGAGCGCCCCGGCGATGGCATAGACGATCACCAGGTATTTATTCACGTTGATACCGGAGACCTTGGCCGACGTCATGTTACCGCCGATAGCGTAAACGTATTTACCGTAGCGAGTATGCTTCAGGGCAATATGGAACACCGCGGCGACGACGAAGAAAATAATCACCGGCATCGCCCCCTGGCCGATGGCGGTAAAGCTGTCGGATAAGAAGCTGATGGGGTTGCCCTGAGTGTAATACTGCGCCAGACCGCGCGCCGACACCATCATCCCAAGCGTCGCGATAAACGGCGGGATGCCGGTGCGGGTCACCAGAAAGCCGTTGGTTAAGCCGCACAGCAGGCCGACGCCGATACCGGCGCCAATCGGGATAATCGCCGGCATATTGACCAGCGACGGGAACATCGGCGACAGGCTATCGGAGGTTTGCGCAAGGCTTGCCGCCACCACGGCGGCGAGAGCGATCACCGACCCGGAGGAGAGATCAATGCCGGTGGTAATAATGACCTGGGTGACCCCGACCGCGATAATACCGATAATCGCTACCTGTAAAACAATTAATATCAGGCGATTGGTGTTTAATAAAAAGGACTGGTCGCGGACGTACCAGCCGGCAATTTCAAAAGTCAGGGCAATCACCAGCATGACGATAAATATCCCGGTATCTTTCGGCAGCCGGTGGCGTAATTGCCCAAAGAAAGAGGGTTTCTCAGTGACCGGGGTTGCCGTTATTTTCATATTGCTCATTCTCTGTGCCTCAGTGGGATGCCAACGACAAAATGGTTTCCTGGTCGGCGTCCTCTTTATCGAGGATGCCGGTAATACGCCCTTCATGCATAACCATCACCCGATCGCTCATCCCGAGAATCTCAGGTAATTCTGAAGAGACCATAATCACCGCCACGCCGCGGTTGGCCAGCTCGCTGATCAGATGGTAAATTTCCGCTTTTGCCCCGACGTCGATTCCGCGCGTCGGCTCATCGAGGATCAGTATTTTCGGCTGCGCCAGCAGCCAGCGGGCAATCAGTACCTTCTGCTGATTACCGCCGCTGAGGTTATTAATAATCTGATCCATGGTGGGGGTTTTAATATTCAGGCGGCGGATCTGCTCCATGCAGTCTTCGGCCATTTTGAGGTGCTGAACAAAGCCGGTTTTACCGATATATTCCGGCATTTTGACGATGCTCATATTCTCCAGCACCGACAGCACGAGAAACAGCCCGGACTTTTTCCGGTCTTCCGTCAGCAACGCCATCCCTTTCTCAATCGCCGTCGAAGGCGAATCAATATTGACCGGCATCCCATCAATCAGCACTTCGCCGCCATCGGCTTTCTCCATGCCGAACAGGCTCTCCATCACTTCGCTGCGCCCGGCTCCCACCAGCCCCGCCACGCCGAGGATTTCGCCGCGGCGGACGCTAAAGTTGATATCGTGAAACGCCCCCTTGCGCGATAGATTGCGGACGGTCAGCACCTCTTCGCCAATAGCGTTATTGAACTTGGGAAAGAGCTGGGTGAGCTCCCGGCCGACCATCTGGGTAATCAGCGACTGGCGGGTAAACTCGGTGGTCTGTTTACTGCCGACCCAGGTGCCGTCGCGAAATACGCTGATCTCATCGGTAATCGCGAAAATCTCATCCATTTTATGGCTGATATAGATAATGGCTTTTCCCTGCTGGCGTAAATCGCGAATAATGGTAAACAGATGCGCCACTTCGCTCTCGGTTAACGCCGAGGTCGGCTCATCCATAATTACAATATCCGCGTTCCACGAAACCGCTTTGGCAATTTCCACCATCTGCTGGGAGGCGATACTTAACTCCCCCACCAGCCGGTCGGCGGATAATCGGATATTCAATTTATCCAGCAGATCCTGCGTCTGACGGGCAAGCTGGCGATGATCGACAAAACCATATTTCATCGGCTCGCGGCCGAGCCAGATATTTTCCGCCACCGTCATGTGCGGCACCAGGTTCAGCTCCTGGTGGATCATCGAGATCCCGGAGCGCAGCGCGTCCATCGTATCCTGAAACTGGACCGGCTCCCCTTTAACGCGGATCGCGCCCTTATCGGGACGGTAGATCCCGATAAGGCATTTCATCAGCGTGGATTTTCCGGCGCCGTTTTCGCCCATCAGCGCGTGCACCGTCCCCGGGCGCACGCGTAATGAGACGTTGTCGAGCGCCTTCACGCCGGGGAAGAATTTGCTGATCCCTTCGGCTTCAAGTGCAAAAGCGTTCATACTTCACCTCCGTACCCTGAGCGACTATTTCTGGTTGCGATTGACGAACTCAGCCATGTTGTCTTTGGTGATCAACTGGTAAGGGACGTCAATGATCTTTTCCACTTTCTCGCCGTTGGCCAGCTTAATGGCGGCATCCACCGCGCCTTCGCCCTGCCCTTTGGCATCCTGGAAAATCGTGGCGATCATTTTGCCGTTTTTGAGCATTTGCAGGGCATCGGGCGTCCCGTCCACGCCGGCAATCAGGATATGGTTCGGGTTTTTACCCAGCGCCTGCAGCGCGCCGATCGCCATTTCATCGTTGTTGGAGGCGATGGCCTGAATGTCTTCGCCGCTGGTCATCCAGTTGCTGACCACGTCAACGGCGTCGTTACGGGTAAATTTAGCGGTCTGCTTCTGCACGATTTTGATATCCGGGTACTTGGCCACCACCTCTTCGACGCCTTTGGTGCGGTCACGGGTCGATTCATTCGCCAGGTCGCCGAGCAGAATGGCGACGTTACCTTTGCCGTTCATCGCTTTGGCTAACGCTTCCATCTGTAAGCGCCCCGCCAGCACCGAGTCGGAGCCGACGTAGGCCATTTTGTCGGTCAGCTGCGCCTGCGGGCGGCGGTTAACAAAGATCAGCGGAATGCCCGCTTTGGTCGCCTGGTCCATAATCGGTTTGACCGCGTTGGTATCCACCGGGTTGACGATAATCGCGTCGACGCCCTGGCCAATAAAGTTCTGTACCTGCTGTAGCTGCTGGGAGACGTCGCCTTTGGCATCTTCCACCTGCGCCTTAACGCCGTCTTTTTGCATCTCTTTTTGCATGGCGGTGCGCAGAATCGTCAGGAAGTTGTCATCGAAAAGCGCCATCGAAACACCGACCGAAATATCTTTCGCCATCACGACCGCTGGCAGCATGCAGGCTATCAAAGAGGCAACAACCGTTTTCTTGATGTTCATAGTTGATCCTTTATTTTCAGGTGCATCGGTTAGGTAAGGTAAAATGAAAAAATAGTTTCATTAATCGTGCGCTAAGCGCCTGCTTTTTCAGCTTTTCGAAAAAACGGCCTGCGCGCTGGCGCCTTTTTCACGGGTGATCGAAATCACAAAATTCAGTTGTTTTAAAATGGTTTTTTGAAACATCAGTCCATTTGTCGCGAAAGAAAAATTACAGACCATTTATTTCATTAACAACACATATGAAACTTTTATAAGTAAATAACTGAAATGAAAATTTTAAAACTACACGTTAACAGAACTTTGACACACATCTAACATTGACGCATAAACGCGCAAAAAATGAGAGGCAGCCGACGGTTTGCCGCGCGGCGCGCCGATAGCGGCAGCGGTATGAAACGGGGTATCAGATACGGGGTTAAAAGGGGATATTGTCCCGCGGACCGCGAGCGTTCAGTCGACGTTTTCAGCGCTGTAAAGGATAAATTCGACCTTGCCGTCGCTAAAGAGATGCGGCTGATAGCCGGTTTCCAGGTGACGCAGAGCCAGCTCCACCGCCAGGCGGGCATGCTGATGGGCATGCTGATCGATCGTCAACGCCATTCCGCCCTGCGCCAGCTGTTCACGGGTGGTTCGGTAACGTTCATGGGTGATCCAACAGCACTCGCCGTAGCGGCGGTGGCGAGCCAGCGCCTGCGCCACCTGCGTGTTGCCCAGCCCGGTATTGTAGATGCCCACCACGTCGCAGTTGCGGCGCAGGGCCTCTTCCAGCAGGCGGTCGATCCGCTGCCGGTTGTCCTCCCCCGCCAGCACCTCGCCGAGCTGCAGATGCGGAAAGCGCTGGGTTATCACCTCACGGAATCCCTGAATACGCAAACGATGGGCGCTGAAGTCCTGGCGTCCGCTGAGCATCAGCACTTCTCCAGGCCGATGCGCCATTAATCCCATCATCCTGCCCGCGGTGCGGCCAGCCTGCTGCTGATCGATGCCGACGTGGCAGAGCCTCTGCGCGCCGGGCAGATCGGTAACCAGCGTAATCACCGGCACGTTCGCCTCGCGGCACTGGCGCAAAGCCTCGTAGACCAGCGGATGTTCGTTGCCAAAGACAATCAGCGCATGGCGCTTTTTGCTGCTGCGGATAATGCTTTTCGCCAGCTTTTCCGGCGCGGACTCCGCCACCAGCGTACGGTGCAGCGTCAGTCGGCGATAGCCAAGGCTATCCGCCACGTCGGCGAAATCCTGCGTCAGGCGGGTGAAAAAGCGCGAATCGTTACCGCTGAGAAACACTTCTATTTGCCACGGGAGACGGCGCTCTTCCGGCAGAATGCGCTTCAGCCCGGCTTCCCGCGCGGCCTGCAGCACCTTACGCGTGGTTTCCGGCGACACGCCGCCGCGTTCGTTAAGCACCCGATCAACGGTTGCTACGCCCACGCCAATCCGTTTAGCCAGCGCCTCCAGCGACATGCTTTTCATCGTTTCCCCCATGATGGAAATCCATCAAAACGCCTGTGTCGGTCAGTGTAGCAAACGGATTACTTTGGCAACGCTGAATCCCTCTTTCTGGAGAAAAAAATGACCTGCATTCGTTTTGCCTTGTTGGGCAGCGGTTTTATCGGCCAGGTTCACGCCGTCAGCCTCGCTCGCCATGAGCGAACCGTTCTGTCCATGGTGGCTGACGCCGACCCCGAACGGGCGAAAGCGCTGGCGTCCCGCTACGGCGCGCGGGCGGTAACCGTCGCCGAGGCCATCAATAGCGACGCCATTGACGCGGTACTGATCGCCAGCTCGACGCCTTCACACGCGGCGCTGCTGGAGGCTGCCGCCCGCGCCGGGAAAGCGGTCTACTGCGAAAAACCGATCGATCTTTCGCTGGCCCGCGCCCGCCAGGTCGTCGAGAAAGTGCTGCCGCTCGGGGTACCGGTGACCGTTGGCTTTAACCGCCGCTTCGACGCCAGCCACCAGCAGCTGCGCCGGGAGATCGAGGCCGGGGTGATTGGCAAAATAGAACTGGTGCAGATGGTGTGTCGGGCATCGATTATGCCGCCGCTGGAATATCTGCGCAGCTCCGGCGGCCAGATGCGCGACCAGGCGATTCACTTCTTTGACCTGCTGCGCTTTCTTACCGGTGATGAAGTGACAACCGTCGCCGCCATGGGGGATGCGCTGGCGCTGGCGGAAATTGCTGAATTCGACGATGTCGATACTTCCATTCTGATGCTGCGGATGCGCGGCGGCGCAATGGCGCAGCTGGACAACACCCGGCGTACCGGCCACGGCTACGATGAGCGCATTAGTCTGCTTGGCTCGGATGGCGTGCTGGAGTCCGGCAGCCAGACAACGCGCGGCGTCACGCTGTGGCAGGGAGAGCGCCGCATTCAGCCCGGCCTCTACCCGGACTGGTTCAGCCGCGTCGAGGGATCGTACTACGCGCATCTGGACGCGTTTGTCCGCTCGCTAGGCGGAGAAGAGGTGGCGGACCTGCCGGGGCTGCTGGACGGCCTGCGGGCGCAGGCCATCGCCGAAGCCGCCGTGCTCTCGCTGCAGCAGGGGCAATTTGTCAGCGTCGAACCGCTGGCGTAAAAAAGCCCCGTATGCGGTCGGCATACGGGGCCGCTTCGCTTAGCGCTCTTCTTTAAATACCACGCCAATCTGCCGCCGCACTTCATCCATCACGCTCAGGTTTTCCAGCACCCTGGCCAGCGGGCGGATCGGCGAGTCCGTCAGCCCCTGACCGACGCACCAGGCAAAATGCTCGGCCTGATAAAACAGCTGGTCGTAGCGGTTGCGCGGCTCCTCCCAATGCAGCACCTGCCCGCCCTGACTGGCGGCGAGGGTAAAATTCCCCGGCGCGTAGAACTGCCCGTCAAGGGTAAGAGTCGCATCGCGTCCGGCCACCACCGCGCCGCCCGGCGTGTTGCTGAACAGGGTGGTGTTCAATAATCCCTGGAGGCCCTTTTCCCAGTTAAACAGCATCGAAATCTGCCCGTTGACGCCTCTTTGGGCGGGGCGTCCGCGGGCGATAATATCCTGCGGTACGCCGCCGACCATCACGCTGAATGAGGTCAGATAGCTGCCGAGATCCATCATCGGCCCGCCGGCGAGATCGGCATTAAAAATGCGATGATCCGGGGTAAAGAATTCGCCGTGATCGGCGAGCAGCGTGTGCAGGTCGCCCAGAACGCCGTCCTCCAGCAGCTGGCGAATCACGTCATACTTCGGCGCGTAGTCGCACCACATCGCCTCCATCGCCAGCGTCCCCTGCTTCACGGCTTCCGCTTTCAGCGCCGCGCCTTCCCGCCGGTTCAGCGCAAACGGCTTTTCAATCAGCACATGTTTGCCCGCCCGCAGCGCACGCAGCCCGTCGGTAAAGTGGTGGTTATGCGGCGTGGCAATATATACCGCGTCAATATCCGGTCGCGCCAGCATCTCATCCACCTGAGCGTAAGCCTGCGGGATCCCCCAGCGGGCGGCAAAGGCGTCGGCTTTTTGCTGCGTGCGCGAGGAGACGGCAACCACCTGCTGGCGGCTGAGCTCTTTTAACGATTTCACAAAGCGCTCGGCAATCCAGCCGGGGCCAATAATCCCCCAGCGCAGCGTGGGGATCGCCGAGGCGGCGTGGTGGCGCGGTTTTGGTAACTGTGACGGGAACATGGCGGCTCCTGATTTTATTTTGCCGGGGAGGGACACTATAAGCAGGCGCGGAGGAGGACGAATAACGAATTTATGATGGAATTCCATCATCGACATAGTGCTTGTCAAAAGCGCGGGAGTCGCGGATAGTCCGGGCAGCTCATCACTATCAAGGAGTCAGAGATGTTGAAAAGTTCGTGGCGTAAAAGCGCCCTGATGGCCGCCGCCGCCGTTCCGCTGCTGCTGGCGAGCGGTTCATTATGGGCCAGTGCCGATGCTATCCAGCAAAAGCTGGCTGATTTAGAAAAACGGTCCGGTGGCCGGCTGGGCGTGGCGCTGATTAACACGGCGGATGATTCGCAAACCCTTTATCGCGGCGACGAACGTTTTGCCATGTGCAGCACCGGTAAAGTGATGGCCGCCGCCGCGGTGTTAAAGCAGAGCGAAAGCCATCCCGATGTGGTGAATAAAAGGCTGGAGATTAAAAAATCGGATTTAGTGGTCTGGAGCCCGATTACCGAAAAACATCTGCAAAGCGGAATGACCCTGGCGGAACTCAGCGCGGCGGCGCTGCAGTACAGCGACAATACCGCGATGAATAAGATGATTAGCTACCTTGGCGGACCGGAAAAGGTGACCGCATTCGCCCAGAGCATCGGGGACGTTACTTTTCGTCTCGATCGTACGGAGCCGGCGCTGAACAGCGCGATACCCGGCGATAAGCGCGATACCACCACCCCGTTGGCGATGGCCGAAAGCCTGCGCAAGCTGACGCTGGGCAATGC
The DNA here is from genome assembly GCF_900200035.1 of Klebsiella grimontii. GTDB lineage: Bacteria > Pseudomonadota > Gammaproteobacteria > Enterobacterales > Enterobacteriaceae > Klebsiella > Klebsiella grimontii. Next base: position 442,575 of record NZ_FZTC01000015.1, on the reverse strand, counting down.
GCTGGGCGAACAGCAGCGCGCCCAGTTAGTGACGTGGCTAAAAGGCAATACCACCGGCGGGCAAAGCATTCGCGCAGGCCTGCCCGCAAGCTGGGCGGTCGGGGATAAAACCGGCGCCGGAGATTACGGCACCACCAACGATATCGCGGTGATCTGGCCGGAAAATCATGCCCCGCTGGTGTTAGTGACCTATTTTACCCAGCCGCAGCAGGATGCGAAAAGCCGCAAAGAGGTGTTAGCCGCGGCGGCGAAAATCGTGACCGAAGGGCTGTAGTCCGGGAACAGGCCCGAACTGCAACCCTCTGCGCTCTGCTCCCGGGGGCGGCGCTCAACGCGCCTTGCCCGGGCTACGGGTTCACCGCCGTCTGCGGACCGGCGCAACGCGCCGCCTCCGGGACAGCCTGAATAGACAGCCGCCACATTTTAGTCGGTAATTTTAAACGTCAGCGCGTAGGCGCTGGTTTTCCCTTCATCACGCGCGCCGCCCATCTGATATACCCGCACCGTATATTTCCCGCTGACACCCAGACGCTGTTCAAAAATATCGCCGCTCATAGAACCGTTAAAAATCGCGTGATTATCCGGAGTAATCACATTAAAAAAGGGATGCGGCCACTGGCTGTTCATACCGATATGCATCATCTGGCCGGCTTTCGCCTCCAGCGTATAGTCATTAACATCGTCGCCGGTCACGGTACTTTTTATTATCGTGCCGTTGCTGCCTTTATCAAAATGAATGGTATTGCTGTTTATATTATCACTTGCCATTGATAATACTGACGTTAATAAATAACTTGCACAGATCACGCCGCCAACAATTAATTTTATTTTTTTCATTTAATTAACACCTTATGTTTTTTATGCGCGCTGTTATAGCACATAAGGTGCCCGGAGTAAGCTTATTCGCCATATCACTCGCCGGGATAAACGCGTCGAAATTAAGGCCCCCCGCTCAAATAAACGAGGGGCCTGGTTTCAGCATGATTTATTTCTGCGGACGCATTGCCGGGAACAGGATAACATCGCGGATGGTGTGGCTGTTAGTGAACAGCATCACCATACGGTCGATACCGATACCCAGACCGGCGGTCGGCGGCAAGCCGTACTCCAGCGCGGTGACGTAGTCTTCGTCGTAGAACATCGCTTCATCATCCCCCGCCGCTTTGGCGTTGACCTGATCCTGAAAACGCTGGGCCTGGTCTTCCGCGTCGTTCAGCTCGCTAAAGCCATTACCGATTTCACGTCCGCCGATGAAGAATTCGAAGCGGTCGGTAATTTCCGGGTTCACGTCGTTACGGCGCGCCAGCGGCGATACTTCCGCCGGATACTCGGTGATAAAGGTCGGCTGGATCAGATGCGCTTCCGCCACTTCGTCGAAAATTTCGGTGACGATACGCCCCAGACCCCAGCTCTTCTCAACGTGAATGCCGATGGATTCCGCCAGCGCTTTCGCCGCATCGAAGTTATCCAGCTCCGCCATCTCGGTTTCAGGACGGTATTTCTTGATCGCTTCGCGCATGGTCAGTTTTTCAAACGGCTTACCGAAATCGAACACCTGGTCGCCATACGGCACTTCGGTTTTACCCAGTACGGTCTGCGCCAGCGTGCGGAACAGGGATTCGGTCAGTTCGATCAGATCTTTGTAATCCGCATACGCCATATAGAGTTCCATCATGGTGAACTCTGGGTTATGGCGCACGGAGATACCTTCGTTACGGAAGTTACGGTTGATTTCGAACACTCGTTCGAAGCCGCCGACCACCAGCCGTTTCAGGTACAGCTCCGGCGCGATGCGCAGATACATATCCAGATCGAGCGCGTTGTGATGGGTGATAAACGGACGCGCGGAGGCGCCGCCGGGGATCACCTGCATCATCGGCGTTTCGACTTCCATAAAGCCGCGCGCGACCATGAACTGACGCATGGTCGCCAGGATCTGCGAACGCACCTTGAAGGTGTGGCGCGACTCTTCGTTGGAGATCAGATCCAGATAGCGCTGGCGATAGCGCGCTTCCTGATCCTGCAGGCCGTGAAACTTGTCCGGCAGCGGGCGCAACGCTTTGGTCAGCAGACGCAGCTCGGTGCAGTGAATGGAGAGTTCGCCGGTCTGGGTTTTGAACAGCTTACCGCGGGCGGCGATGATGTCGCCGAGATCCCATTTCTTAAACTGCTCGTTGTAGACGCCTTCCGCCAGATCGTCGCGGGCGACGTACAGCTGAATGCGTCCGCCCACGTCCTGTAAGGTGACGAAGGAGGCTTTGCCCATAATACGGCGGGTCATCATGCGGCCAGCCACGGAGACCTCGACGTTCAGAGAGGTGAGCTCGTCGTTTTCCCTACTATCGTATTCAGCATGGAGCTGGTCGGAAGTATGGTCACGGCGAAAGTCGTTCGGGAACGCCACGCCCTGCTCGCGCAGCGCGGCCAGTTTTTCACGACGGGTTTTCAGTTCATTATTAAGGTCAATTGCCTCATCGGCACCTTGTGCTTGTTGTTCAGACATGTTGGTTCCTCATAACCCTGCTTGCAAACTTGCTTCGATAATTGAACCAGGCCTGTTCCGGCGTCGGCGCCGGAGAACAATCTTAAGGAGCCTGGCTTCAATTGCGGCTGATTTCACTCAGCCCTGTCTTTTGTAACCTCTTTTTATCTTCGGCTTTCGCGCCCGCCAGAATATCCTCCTCCTGTTCAGTAAGGGGTGCAAGGAGCGGCTTTTTGCTCCGTTTAGGGATGCGATAATCCCGGAGGCGGTGCTGCGCACCTGTCCGGGCTACAGATCCTGGGCATTGACGCCAGGAAGTTCACCGGCGGCCGCGCGGCGTTTGCCGACGCTGAACGCGGCGGCGAAGGCGACAACGACAATGACCGCTACGCAGCCCAGCGTCCATTCGCCCATCTGGGCAAAGAAGTGCTGATACGCGGCAATCGCCGTATCGCTGATTTGCGACTCGGTAGTCTGCTGCGCCACCACGCCCGCCAGCCAGTTGGCTACCGCGCCGGTCGCCAGCATATAAATCCCGGTCAGTACCCCGGTGACGCCGGGCATATTGAGGCGGGTGATCTGCGCCATCGCCACCGGGTCGATAAACAGCTCGGCGAAACCCATCAGCGCCAGGCCGGCCACCATCATGCCCATCGATGCCTGTCCCTGTGCCGCGCCGTGGCGCGCGTTAAGCGCCAGCAGCATAAAGCCGCAGCCCATCAGCACCAGGCCAAAGGCGAACTTCAGCCATACGCGCAGCGCCGAGCGGGTCGCGCCCTCCGGCCGCATCAGCCACGCCAGCACGACGCCCGCCGCCATCACCGCCACGGCGTTAACCGACTGGAACAGCGCGGTCGGCACCTCAATATTCAGCAGGCGGCGGTTAACAAAGTGGTCGATGAACAGGCTGATCGAACTGCCGCCCTGCTGCGCCAGTACCCAGAACAGGGTCCCGGTCAGCATCAGCAGAACGATTTGCCACAGCGCGCGGCGATGCTCCGGGGATTTGACCATAATGCGCGCCACCATCTGGGCGGCGAATACGCAGACGATCGCCAGCAGGTAGCCGGACCAGTTATTCTCCAGCAGCAGCGTGAAAAACACCGGCGCAACGCAGAGCATCACCACCAGCCAGCCCCAGGTCGGCAGCACAAATTTCACCGCCCGCAGCGCCTGTTTATCGACGCCGCGCGCGTGGCGGAAGTAGCGGCTGCCGCTTAAGAAAATCATCAGGCCGACAAACATGCCGATACCCGCCAGCGCAAAGCCGATATGCCAGCCGTACCACTGCGCCGCCAGCCCGCAGGCGATAGGCGCGGCGATGGAGCCGACGTTCCCGGCGGCGTACAGCAGCGAGAAACCGCCGTCGCGGCGAGGGTCGTCAACGGCGTAGAGCTCGCCCAGCAGACAGCTGATGTTGGATTTGAACAGACCGTAGCCGCAGATAATGATCGCCAGCGCGAGGTACAGGCTCCAGGTGGAATCGGATTCGACGCCCAGCACTACGTGGCCAAGCGTCATTAATAGCGCGCCGGCAATGACCGCCGTGCGGTTGCCGAGCAGGCGGTCGGCAAGCCAGCCGCCGAGAATAGGAGTGACGTACACCAGGGAGGCGTAGGCGCTGAACAGACTGATGGCGTGGCTGTCATCAAAGCCGAGCTGATGGGTGAGATAGAGGATGAGTAAGGCACGCATGCCGTAAAAGCTGAAATATTCCCAGATTTGGATCGCAACGATGTAATAGATCGCGCGCGGCTGTGAGGGTGTTTTCATGTGTTCTCCTTGCAGCGTGAAAAAGGGAAGCGGCAAGCCACTTCCCTGTTGTGCATCGATTATTTGTTGTTTTCTTCTCTCAGCACTTTAACGGTGTAACGACCATCCGCCTGACGATAGGCGCCGTGGATATCGGTTTCGAAGCCCGGATAGTGGGCGCCGATTTCGCACAGCATCTGCAGGAATTCCAGCACCGGACGGCTCTCTTCGGTGATCATTTCACCCGGCATCACCAGCGGCACTCCCGGAGGATACGGCAGGATCATGTTGGCGTTGACGCGGCCCACCATCTCTTCGAGATACACCTCTTCGGTCTGACCGTGCAGCTCTTTCTGGAACGCGGCGTACGGCGTGATCATCATGGTTGGCAGCACTTCGAACGCGCGGAACATCAGGTCCGGCAGGTTGTGGTGCTCAATCAGTTTGTGAATGTTCTGCGCCAGTTCCTGAACGCGCATGTTTTCGTAGAATTCAGGATCTTCACGGTACAGCGACGGCAGCATGTTTTTCACCCGCAGGTTCAGGTCGAACGCGCGTTTGAAATCGGTCAGCGCGCGCAGCAGGCTCAGCGCTTTGGTTTTGTCGATACCGATGCTGAACAGGAACAGCAGGTTGTACGGACCGGTTTTTTCGACCACGATGCCGTGCTCATCGAGATACTTCGCCACGATGCTTGCCGGAATACCGAAATCATCCATGGTGCCGTCTTTCTTCATCCCCGGGGTCAGCAGCGTGACTTTAATCGGGTCGAGATACATATGTTCGTTATCGATGTTTTTGAAACCGTGCCACGCGCTGTCGGAGCGCAGCGGCCAGCATTCCGCGCCATCAATATGTTCCGGCTGCCAGACGTCGAAGAACCAGCCGTCGGATTCGCCTTTCAGGCGTTTAATCTCTTTACGGAACTTAATTGAACGTTCGATAGAGCCGTCAATCAGGCGCTTACCGGCGTTGCCTTTCATCATCGCCGCCGCGGTTTCCGTCGAGGCCACCACGCCGTAGTGCGGAGAAGTGGTGGTGTGCATCATGTAGGCTTCGTTAAAGGTTTCTTCGTTTACGTCGCCTTTAACATGAATCATTGATGCCTGAGAAAACGCCGCCAGCAGTTTGTGCGTGGACTGGGTTTCGTAAATAACTTTCCCTTCGACGCGGCCGCCGCTCATCCCGCATTTGCCTTCATAAATCGGCGAGAAGTTGGTGTAAGGCACCCACGCGGAGTCAAAGTGGATGGATTTCACATCCAGGGTTTTCTTGATGTAGTCCGTGTTGTACAGCAGGCCATCATAGGTGGAGTTGGTGATCACCGCGTGCACCGGCCAGGTCGCGTTCGGGGTTTCTTTCACGCGCTTCGCGATGGTCGCGTGCTGGAATTCGCTCTGCGGGATACCGCCGAGGATGCCGTAAGCGTTACGGGTCGGGCGGAAGTAGATTGGCGTAATGTCGCTCATCATCATCAGATGGGTCAGCGATTTATGGCAGTTACGGTCAATCAGCACGGTGCTACCGGCCGGGGCGGAATACATACCGACGATTTTGTTGGCGGTAGAGGTGCCGTTGGTCACCATGTAGCTGCGTTCTGCGTTGAAGACGCGGGCGATGTACTCTTCCGCTTCTTTATGCGGGCCGCTGTGATCCAGCAGGGAACCGAGTTCAGAAACTGAAATCGAGATATCGGATTTCATGGTATTGGAACCAAAGAAATCGTAGAAGATGCTGCCGACCGGGCTTTTCTGGAACGCGGTACCGCCCATGTGGCCTGGGGTACAGAAGGTATATTTGCCTTCACGCACGTATTTAAACAGCGCTTTGGTCAGCGGCGGCAGAATGGTGTCGATATACTCGTCGGTATTCTGTTTGATTTTGTTCGCAATATCTTCCGCCGCGCCCAGCGCATATTCGAAGAAGCGAACCTGCATGCGCAGATCGTTGAGGCTCACGTCCAGCGTTGAGTAAGTATTCGCAAAGGCGTACAGCGGCATATATTCGTTCATTTTGCTGATGTCTTCGCACAGTTCGAGATTGTATTTATCCCAGTCGAAGATCACGCCGCACAGACGCGCATTGTTTTCGATCAGTTTTAATAAGTCGTCACGGTCGTTCGGGTAGACAATACGGAAGTCCAGGCGTTCGAGGGCGCGATGCAGCTCACGGATGGGCTCTTCTTTGAAGTAAACACCCATGTGATTCATGATTGCGATAACGTTCATAGTCAAATCTCCAGATAAAGAAAGCCCCTCCCGCCACGTCGTGACAGGTGATGGAAGGAGCCTCAGGAATAGGGTTACGGATTAATGCGCGCTGGCGGTGCTGCTATCAGCGGAGCCGTCGTTACTCTGACGCTGGTGCATTTTGCGGCCGTAGAACATCAGGATGATCAGGCTGACGATAAAGGTGCCGGCCAGTTCGAAGGAGCTTGCCCCCATCAGGGCGATGAAACAGAACCCGCAGCCGAGGACGGAGCAAATCAGGCTGACGAAGTTGCGGACGTTAATGCCTTCGAAGCGAATCAGGTCAACGCAGGAGTAGAAGTAAGGCAGCATGGTCAGCAGAACCGCGATACCGGTCAGCTCGCCGAACAGGTCGGAGGCTTTCCCGCCGGTGGAGTTCATCAGGGTGATCAGCACCATCAGGACGGTCATTTTCACCGCGGCCAGCAGCAGGCCTTTTTTCGGGTTGCCGTTTTTATCCAGTTCACCGTAGATTTTCGGGAAGTTGCCGTCGTTAGCGGCGCGCACGCCGGCCTGGCCGACCAGCATCATCCACGAACCGAGAGAAGTCAGGCAGGCAAAGGCGGTAAAGGCCGACACCATCGGCGCAGCCCAGCCGCCAAGGATAGTCGATGCGCTGATAGCAAACGGCGCGCCGGACGCGGCCATCTCAGACGCAGGGTACATACCGGCGATGACCTGGGTCGCGGCGATATACACGATACCCGCCAGCGCGGTCCCCAGCATGGTGGCCAGCGGTACGGTACGTTTCGGGTTTTTCACCATCCCGGTACTGACGGCGGCAGATTCTACCCCGACAAAGGCCCACAGACAGAGAAGGATACTTTTCACCACCGCATGGCTATCCGTCGTGGCTGAGGTGTTCCAGTTTGCCTGATAGGTGGCAACGTCAAACCAGTGCCAGCCGACCACCGCGGTCATCACGACCGGAATAAGCACCAGCACCAGACCAATAGTCGTCAGGCGGCTTACCCAGGTACCGCCGAGCATATTCACGAAGGTGAATATCCACACGATGGCAATACAGGCAATACCTGCCGGTACCGGGTTATTTAAAATAGGGAAGAATGTTGATAAATAAGAGACGGCGGTAATGCCGATTGCCAGATTGCCGATCCAGTTAGCGTGATAATAAAGCACACCGGTCTGGAAACCGAACGCCGGAGATATTTCGCCGGCGTAGGCGATGGGGCCACCCTGCTGCGGGTTTTTGGTCGCCAGACGGGCATATACATAAGCCAGCGACATCGCGCCAATAATAGATATTACCCAACCCCAAATGGCGATAGAACCGATACTCGCCAGGTTCGCAGGTAATAATGCAATACCGCTCCCCATCATATTACCGGCTACCACGCCGGTACAGGCAAATAGCCCGATCTTCTTGGCAGAACTCATGTTTGCTTTTCTCCTAAGTTTATTTGGGAGGTACAGATCATGATGATGAACCTTTTATTGACCCGACCAACTGCCAATCAGATTACGGATTAGTACGAGATAAGTCCTAAAGATAAAGTGAAATAACTGCAAACATCAGACAAATGATATTTTGACCTTTTTCGCGCAACATATCAGGATGACATGTTGAGGTCAGGAAAAGATAAATATTAATAAATTACATGCATTTACGAACACAATTTCGTGTTGAAGATGTGTTAAAAACAAGCAAGAAAAGGATATAAAATATAACAACAGAGGCGCTCATGAGAAACATAAGTTTAACCTCACCACGGCCAAAACCATGACCATGATGAGGGTTTACTTATTCTGAAGCGAGGAAGTTATCGAGATACGGAACCACGCGGGTCACCGAGGTCTGAAATACCGCGTTTTCAATCCAGTAAAATGTATTCTCACCCGGACGTAAATTAAACGCCGTCAGGTAAGCATCGGCAGCTTCCCGGTTCTGCCCTTTCATTTCGTAGACCTTACCCAGCAGCACATAATTCATCCACGACATTTCCAGATCAATGCCGGTATTAATCGCGCTGTAGGCTTCATCGACTTTGCCTTTGCCCAGCATATCTACCGTTTTAATCTGATAAAATATTGCCATGTCTTTAATCCCCGGCATATTACCCACCCGGGTTATTTCGCTGTAAAGATCGGCAAGCTGTTTATCATCCAGCGGCTGCTGAGAATGGCGTAATACGTCCACCAGCGCTTTTTCCGCCCAGGCATAGGTAAAGTCCGGCGACTGTTTATTCACGTCGGCAAGCAGGCTACTGGCTTTTCCGAGTGAATCGACGTCTCCATTCATTAATAGCTGATGCGCCTGATAGAAATGGGTAAGCGCGATACTTTGCGACGGCTGATATTGCTTTAACATCTCCTGCATCCGCGCCGGCCACGGCTGCTTCAGCGCCTCAGACAGGCTGCTCAGCAGGTCGTTCTGAATCGACAGCTGGTTGTCGCTGGTGACAAAGTAACGCTTATCCATCATGGTCGAACCGTCGGCGTTATCCACCACCTTCACCGACATAAAGCACTGCTGCGCGCGGTAGTGCCGCTGGTTGACGAACTCAATGGTCAGGGTTTTACCGGAGCTGCTCGGCTCATTGATGTTGTAGTTGGTTTTATCGTGCACCATAAAGGTGGAGAAGGTGTTCAGCGAGGTGGTAATCAGGCTCCCGAGACCAATGGCATAGGAGTGCTGCGATGACCAGTTGTTGCAGGCGCTGCCGCTGAGCAGGTGAATATCAACATCGCGCGGGTTGAGCAGCAGCCGCGTTTTCGTGACCGGCGGGCGCGACTCGAGGGTCGATAACGCCACCAGCGCCACGCAGCTCGCGAGGGCCAGCAGAAACAAGCCCCAGACGATAAACGTACTCAGCCGCTTGCGTTTTTCCGGCTTTACCACCGGCGCCATCTCTGGCGCAGCCGCCTCAGGCTGCGGGGAAACCGATGGCGCGTCCACGGCGACCGTCGGCGTTTCTGCCGGGATAACCGGCGTCAGTTCTTCCCCCTCTTCCGTACACCAGATCACCGGCACCGTTAGCTTATAGCCTCGCTTGGGTACGGTCGCGATATATTCAAGGCTGCCGTCGTCGCCATCTTTCAGCGACTTACGTAGCTCAGAGACGCTTTGCGTGACGACATGGCTGGTGACAACGTTGCGGGTCCAGACATTATCGATGAGCTCATCCCGGCTGAGTACTTCCCCAGGATGACGGGCAAAGAAAACCAGAAGATCGATTAAGCGCGGTTCGAGAGTTAGCTGACGCCCCTTGCGGCTAATTTGGTTAACAGAGGGAGTAACCAGCCATTCTCCAACGCGAACAACAGGTTGTTGCATAAAAAAGAGCCCCAGGACGAAACGGGAAAGGCGCGATGATATCACATTTACCCTACCTATTAATGATAGGGGTCATGACCATGAACGCAATATATTCATCTTCGTTTTTGACGACTGGCAAATTTTCATTTGCTAAAGGCGTTTTTTTGCCTCACAGCGACGTTTCTTAAGCGTGCGAAAGCTTACCCTTTTTCGCGCGATTTTCCCGGATTGTGTGACCTGAGCAAGGCTTAGGCGCGACAATCGTCGCCCATCAGCGGGGATATGCTATTTTTAGGTCGCCCGACAGAGATCGGACCGCCGAACAGATGGCCGAAAACAGTGCCTCACCCGCAGCGTAAGGAATGTCGACGATGACCTGGAAATTAGTTAAGCAAATTGTGCACGATGACGCGTTAAGAAAGAGCTTCATTGACCTGGCGATTAAAACCTTCGATCTCTCCTTTAAAGAGTGGTACCGCAAAGGCTACTGGACCGACGCCTATATTCCCTACGCCCTGGTCAGCAACAATAAAGTGATTGCTAACGCCTCCGCCAATATTATCGACCTGATCTGGCAGGGCGAACCCCGCCGCTATATCCAAATCGGCACCGTAATGACCGATATCGATCATCGCAATCGGGGCCTCGCCGGGCAGCTTGTGAATGAGATTTTGGCGGACTGGCAGGATAAAGCCGACGCCTTCTTCCTGTTCGCTAACCCGACAACCGTTGATTTTTACCCGAAATTCGGCTTCGAGCGCACCGACGAGCATCAGTATATTATGCCGGTAGTGCCGGCTGCGGGCGATTTCCGCAAGCTCGATATGGATCGGCCGGAAGACGTTGCGCTATTGCAGGGGTATTATCAAAAATCGAATCCGTTTTCGCAGCTGCGGGTGCAGAATAACTTCGGTTTATTGATGTTCTACTGCTCCGCCTTTATGCAGCACTTCGTCTATTATTCCGAGAAAAACCAGGCGATCGCGATTGCGATGCAAAACGGTCCGGCGCTGATCTGTTTTGATATTTTCTGCGACAGCGGCCGCTCCCTGTCGTCCATTGTCAACCAGCTCGCCGATGACAATACGTACCAGGCTATCCTCGGCTTTACCCCCAAAGAGAATCGGACCGGCGAGTATGAGAAAATCGAAGGCGAAGATATTCTGTTTATCTACGAGCAAAAAGAAAATATTTTCAAAGAGAATAAGCTGATGTTCCCGCTTTTATCCCACGCCTGAGGCTGCGCTTAATGCCAATAAGGCCCTGCCCGGGCCTTATTGCGTCAACAGCCACTGCTCGAACGCCCGTAGCGCCGACTCATTGACGCCGTTTTCCAGCGGCTTCACCAGGCAAAAGCGCTTGCTCAGGCTGCGGGCCTGCGGCCAGGGCGCAGCCAGTAGCCCGTTTTCGATCGCGTTTTCGACGTACACATGGGGCACCAGCGCAACGCCCTGCCCGGCCAGCGCGGCGGCTATCGCCATCTCATGCAGATCGTAGCGCCCCCCCTGCGCCGGATTATCCAGCACGATCCCGCACTCTTCAGCATAGCGCTGCCAGGCGTCGGAATTCTGCCGTCGATGAATTCGCGGCAGCGCGTTCAGTTGGCTGACGAGATCTTCTTCCGTGAGTAGCCCGGCGTGGCATACCGGTACCAGCCTCTCTTCAAACAGAAACTGCATACGCATTCCGGCCCAGGCGGGGTGTTCAAAGTGAAGCGCCGCGTCAAAACCGCTGCCGGTGAGGATAAACGGGTCGGTTCTGACCGCGATATTCAGCGTGATATCCGGATGCCGGTGCTGAAAATCCCCCAGCCGGGGAATGAGCCAGCGGCTGGCGAAGGTCGGCGGCGCGGCGATTTCCAGGCTTCGGCTGCCGTCCGCGGCCCCCATCAGATATTGAGTGTCCCGTTCAAGGCGCTCCAGCGTTTCGCGCACATGGTGCGCATAGCGCGCGCCGTTAGGATTCAGCCGTACCCGGCTCCCCGTCCGCTCAAACAGCCTGCAGTTCAACAGCGATTCCAGACGGGCGATTTGCCGACTGATCGCCCCTTCGGTAAGCGACAGTTCTTCCGCCGCGCGAGCAAAGTTACCGTGCCTGGCGGCAGCCTCAAAAGCCTGCAAAGAGGCGCTGCTGGGGAGTTTTTTTCGCACGATGACCACCTCTGCTGGATTTTGCATTAATGACAAAATGTCATTGAGGGATGAAATAATATCGTTTCAGAGCGCTCAATACACAACGTAGCATGATCAAACGTCAATATCATCACGCCATCATGCAGAGGTCAGCCCATGTTATATATCGTTGAGTGCAGCTACGCCGACCCGGAAAGCGAAGCCGGCTGGAATCGATTTTACAGCCAGCACAAGCTGCCGGCGCTGGTATCCGTCAGCGGGTTCCGCGCTTCGCAGCGCTTCCGGGCGCTCTCCTCCGGCTGCCCGGTCTATCTTGCCATCCATACTATCCATGATGCTGACACCATCGCCAGTGAAGCGTATCGCCATAAAGGCGGCGGCGACTTTGCGCGCTGGCAGGCGCATATTCGCGACTGGCGGCGAAACCTGTATCGGTACAGCGGGGTGTTCCCTGCCGTCTCTGAGGAGGATGTTTTGCTGCTGAGCCCGGAGCCGCTGGACTTTGTGGACTCGGAGCTGGGGTATCAGCCGACAAGACTTCCGGCCGCCGGGCTGGATAATAACCCGTCGCTGCGCGTGGTATACGTTCTGCCGCGCCGGGAGGCGATGCTACTTGCGGGACGGGAAAAAGCCTGGATCTATGAACCCATGGCCGGTCAGCTGCAAAGCCCGGCTGAAAAACAGCCAGCATCACGCTAAGAGGTTTTTATGCGCAATTCATCTTTTGTCACCCGCCAGATTGGCGATTTTCAGGTGACTGCCCTTAGCGACGGCAGCATGGCCGCCGGCCTGGCGCTGCTGTCCGGCATCGATAGCGGCGATGCCGCACAAATCCAGCGCGATGCGGGCGTCATCGACCCCGGCACTATTGACATTAATGGCTATCTTATCCGCGGCCGGGGAAGAACGATTCTGATCGACGCGGGGACGGGAGGCGGCGTGCTGGAAACCAGTCTGCGGGCGGCGGGAAGTGCGCCAGACGACGTTGATACCGTCCTGCTGACCCACGCTCACCCGGATCATATCGGCGGCCTGCTGGATGCCAACAGCGCGCCGCGCTATCCCAACGCTCGTCTTCATCTGCATCCTCTGGAAGCGGAGTACTGGCAGGATGACGTCATGTTAAGACGGGCTAATGAGCGCGGGCAGCGAAACTTCGCTCTCGCCCGCCGCACCCTGGACGCGTGGTCCCGGCGCCTCGGGTTTCTGGAGGATCGCGAAGTCGTCGCGGGTATCCATCCGGTCTGGTTACCCGGACATACGCCGGGCCATAGCGGGTTTCGCATTGACGCCGCCGGGCAAAGCCTGCTGATTTGGGGCGATATCGTCCACTTTCCGCATATTCAGGCCGCGCGACCCGCCGCCGCTATCGCTTTTGATTGCGATCCCGTACAGGCCAGAGCGACGCGGGAAGCGATTCTCGCCCAGGCCGCCAGCGAAAACCTGCTGATTGCCGGTATGCATCTTGGCGGGTCGGGGTTTGCCCATATCGTACCGACTTCGTGCGGCTATCGTATCGATGATTCTACGCAGTAGAAGGGAAGCTGGGCGGTGAGGTCCGCCTTTGCTTATCCGATTAAGTTTTTTTTTCGCCTGATGAAAGATTGAACTGACTCGCGTTTATTTTCCCATATAAATATAAAATTCAGTTTTATTTTAAATGAATTTAAATTTTATTTTCTAATAAAATATGACATTAAGGAAAATCTATGCGCAATACCTTCAGACCTGCACGCGGCATGCTGGCGTTGGCAATCGCACTAGCCGGGCTCGCAGGCGGCTGTAATGACAGCGGCGGAACCGTCGATAACCAGCACGATGCGCCCGCCTCCGCGCCACAAAATGTCATGGTTCCGATACTGTCTGCCGATGAAAACAGCCTGGTGCTGGTCTGGGAAAAACCGGAGTCTGAGACCGAGCAGGTGGTGGACTACGCCGTCTATCGTCAAGGCAAGCGGCTGGGCCTGGCGCGTGAAAATCAAAACCATTTTTCCCCGGCAAAGCCCTATATTGATAACTTCTATCAGCGGATCACCAGCGACGGCTGGCAGCAGAAAATCGATCTGCGCAGCTTCACGGCCACCAACCTGCAGCCGGATACGGAGTATGCCTTTACGGTGCGCGCGGTCTACGCCAATGGCCAGGAATCTCCGGACAGCGCGGTGGTTAAAGCGCAAACCCGCAAAACGCCGCACGTCATCGAAGCCAGCACATTCGGCGCGAAGGGTGACGGCACCACGCTGAATACCCTGGCGCTGCAGCGGGCCATTGATAGCTGTACCGTCACGCACTATCCTCAGGGCTGCAAGGTGCTGATTTCCGGCGGCGAATTCAAAACTGGCGCGTTGTTCCTGCACAGCGATATGACCCTGGAGATTGCGGCTGGCGCCACCCTGCTGGGTTCGGACGATCCGGCCCAGTATCCGCTTGATAAAGGCTATTACCTCTATCCCTATAGCGATCATCCGCAGCCTCGCCGCCCGCCATCATTAATTAACGTGCTGGGCGCGGACGATAAGGGCGAGTCTCCGGCCGGAACGTTTCGTAATATTCGCATCGTTGGGAAAGGCACGATTGACGGCAACGGCTGGACCCGCGGCGTCAAAAGCGGCGGCGATGCGACAATTAGCGACGAATTGGGCAACGCGCTGCCGCAGTACCGGGCCAGCAATGCCAAAAAAGTCGGCGCGGACGGTATTCTGGCAAAGCATCAGACCGAAGCGGCTATCGCGGAAGGGATTGAAAACAATAGCGCCTATAAAAACCGCCGCTCCAGCCTGATGACCTTGCGCGGCGTGCAAAATCTCTACCTTGCCGGACTGACTATTCGTAATCCCGCTTTCCACGGGGTGATGGTGCTGGAGTCAGAAAATATTACCCTGAATGGGCTTGTGCATCAGACCTTTGACGGCAATAACGCCGACGGCGTCGAGTTCGGCAATAGCAAAAACGCGTTGGTCTTCAATAACTTCTTTGATACCGGAGATGATTGCGTTAATTTTGCCGCCGGGTTTGGTAAAGGCGCGAAAACGTTTCATCAGCAGCCGCAAAGCGCGGCGTGGATTTTTAATAACTATTTCCGTAAAGGCCACGGCGCCGTGGTGACGGGTAGCCATACCGGCGCGTGGATCGAAAACGTTCGCGCCGAGGATAACGTCATGTATATGACCGACGTTGGCCTGCGCATGAAGAGCCGCCCCTACTATGGCGGTGGCGTGCGGGAGGTGCTGTTCCGTCATAACGCGATGAAAGATATCGCCAAAGAGCCGTTTGTTTTTACTATCAAATACAGCGCCGACGTAAATGATACGACCCCTGCCGACGAGCCCGCTCAGTTCCGCGACGTTCAGGTGCAGGATGTGACCGTCGATGGTACTTCGGCTAAGCACAGCATCCTGATTGACGGCATGACGGTAGCCGAAATGGCGGAGTCGTTTGGTATTCACTATTCTCGCGATGCCTATCATCAGAATCTGCGTTTTTCCAACGTCAGCTTCCGTAACACCAAAGCAACCAATATCTCTTTCCTGCACGACAGTCAGTTCGATGAGGTAACCTTCGCCAACACGCCGCAGGCCTGGGAATTTTTCGCCGTCAATGACGTAATGCTCGCCGACAGCCTTCATCAGCAGAGCATCACCCGTGGGGAGAACGACAAGGTTATCCTTGAGGGCGCAACGAAGTAATGCCGTTTCCGGCGGCTCCGGTCGCCGGGAATTAACCCGTAAGTCACATCAGAACAAATATATGGCGTTTATCTATCCATAGTAAATACGCAGGTCATCACCGGTGAATTGAGCGTTCCCCAGACAATGTAGTCCCTGTTCCGGGTAAAAATAAAGATGGGTGATTTTCCGGACAATCCCATGATATCATAAATAGGTATAATGAGATCATCAGGAATACTTCCATATCTATTATCGATTTTATCACCCGGTAATATTTTGTATCGTCCCTCACCATCGGCCATATAATCAAAGGCTATATCCTGCGAAAGATAGTACGATTCATCACCATCGACTATCTTTCCAGACAAAGAAACATAGCCACTATTATTGCTCATATCAAATAAAACATGGCCGTCAAAAGTGTATGAATCGTTCAATGATGCAATAGTAAAGTAAACATTTGCCTCACATGTTTTAATTTTATTTTTCTTATTCAGTAAAATCAGTAGATAAATAATCAGAGCGAAGACCGCGCAGAACAAAAAAACAAAGCACAGGTAGAATTTATTCTTAGTCATGCTGCCTCCACTGATTAGCGTAAAAATTATGACAATAGAGCGTCTTATGGCTTATGCTATTCACAGGGCAAAATGATGTAAAAACGGCGCCAGATTTACCATGAAGGACACTTCTTTGGACATAAACGATTAGTCTGGCCGGACTACTTTGACAGTGTTCAAGCAGCCCAGGATGATGCATCTCCATTAGATTAAGAACTTTTTCCTGCATTCTCTCGGGGATGGGAACAGACGATTTTAATTGACAGTTGCCGATACGAGTCAGATTGTCGGACTCTTTCAAACGAATAGATGGAACAACAACTTCATATTTAGCAAGCAAAATAAAAAAAAGGCTGGGGATTAGTGCTAAAATACCTCCACGTATCAGATAACTAAACCAGTGGTAACGGGTTCGCCGTGGAGGAGATAGCCCGTTGCTGACTTCATTGCATAGTTTAATTTTGATATCTGCAGACAGATAAAAGCCAACGCCTGGATTTGTCAAAATAATATTCTCTGTTCCCGTCAGGGATGATAGTTTCTTTCTGAGAATACTAATATATTGGTTTAAAGATGAATTTGAAGCTTCGAGCCCACGAGACTCCCACCCCCTCTCTAACAGGCTTTGCCGAGGAACAATCTCACCGTGGGATTCAATCAGTATGGCCAGAATATGATTGGCCGTTTTCGTTAATTGGTGCTTATCCGTTACGCCAATATCAATACGAATAAGCTCACCAGACTCAGCATTATAAATCAGTTTGTTTTCAATTAAGTACTTCATAATTATTCTGCATCCTGTGAATACCTGAGTATGCTGCGGTAAGACAAGCTCTGAACGTGTTGAGCCCTGTAGCATCCCGGGGAAATTGAAGTCTTGTAAACACATCATACCAGGTCTCGAGAGGTATGCTACCCAACAGTCAGGCGTATGCATTCAGATCCCTGATATAATTAGCCTCCTGTCCCTCTGTTGACGATACAGGAATGAGTAAAGAGGTATCGTATTAATAAACCAATAGTATCAATAAACACAATGAGGAATGTTATAAGAACAATCATTTTATGTTAATTATGTGTACAACATCATATTAATCATCGCCGATGAAACAATAAAAAAACATTCAACAAATTCAGAAACAACTCATAATACAAAAACACACATAGCATTAAAAAATAATATTTCACAGTGCTTAAATGGCAATAAAAAACCTTTAAATTTTCGCATAAAAAATCTCTTAGAGTTTAAAGCGAATTATAAAAAACTAAAAATTAATACATTAAAATCTTTGCATTTATAATCACTAAGAAATTAACCTGCGATTGAATTATTTTTTTCTTGCCTATATATTTGAGAACAGCAGTATTCAGTCACTCAAAGAAAATACTTCGTAGATTTACAGCCAAATAAACATTAAGAATCAAGAGAGGATTATGTATAGTTATCGCTGGGCCAAATTCCTTATTGCAGGCGCAAGGTACAATGATAGCCAAGTTCTACTCGTGGAATTATATATCCACCGCGAGTCAGATGGCATCATTAAACCAGGAGTTTGCAGAAACAGACAATGGGTATTAAGCCATTTGGTTAATGGCTCAACTTTATTTACTTTAAATCAAAATAATAATAAGTGGCAAAAAAAGGATCGAATAATACTCAACCAAGTTGCTGGTAGATATTATATCAGGACGCATCCCTCTCCTCATCCCGGAGATGATATAGGCTATCATTTTACTCAAGGCTGTATGATATAAATTAAAAACTAGTTTTAGCAACTACAGGTATAATGACAATGTGGAAAATATGTTCGATTCTGGATATTATTCGCAGTAGCAATGAGAAACCATTGATAATAATTGTTAACGACAGTATGCATCTCCGGCTTATCAGACCATCTCTCTCATGTGAACAAATTAGGAAGATAAGCATCGAACAACTTGAGGAAATCATCATCAGAGAATTGTAAAGTCCTGGGCTGACGCTAAATTATATCATTAATCATTTTAATTCTTCATTTTCACTATCATTACGCTTACCAATACACCCGATACCGGGTGTATTGGTACCGCCAACATAAAAGAGAACAAGCGGCCACATAATCCACATTTTTATACTAATCAATGTTCAAGAGCGAGCGCGTAGACATGCTCAACATGAGACAGATCGTGGTATAAGTCAGGTAAGGTCATTTTCTGGCGAACAACCATTTTTAAATTAACCTCAATCTTTCCCTTTTTAATGTCTCTAATCGTAATATTCTCGATAATATTTTTTTGCTGATGAATACGGCTTATCAGCTTTTCAAGGGCCCCTCGTTCATCAAGAACCACCCGTACTTTCACTTTTCCAGGGAACTGATTTTTAGTTTGCAGGAATATAATGAATGGGCTTAATTTTATCGCCAATAAGAACAAACCCGTGGCGAAAAAAGCATGAAAATAAAAACCGGCGCCGCAGGTAATTCCAATCCCGGCTGATGCCCAGACAATGGCCGCCGTCGTCAGGCCTGAAATAGCATCGTCGTGGCGATGTAGAATCACTCCCGCCCCCAGAAAACCGACGCCGCTGATAATCTGGGCCGCCAGGCGCATCGGATCGCTACGGATGTTCATCGAAATTTCAGCATAGTATTCCGCCGACTGTATTGAAACGATGGTTAACACACAGCTGGCGACAGATAAAATGACACAGGTTTTGAATCCGACAGGTTTCCCTTTCGATTCTCTTTCCAGGCCAATGATGCCTCCCAGAATAAACGCAATGCTGATTTTGACGATGGTCAATAACGGAAACCATCCGTGATCGACGATCGTGGCGGCCAGATTATTCATATCTTTACCTTAATGAAAGATCCGTTATCAATCAGGAATTCGCTTTCTTCAATTCGAGATCCGTTTTGCGTTTTGACAGATCGTCGCGGAAGAAAATCAGGAAGAAGACGCTCACTACCGCGGCCACACCGGCTGAAACTAACCAGAATGTTTCCCATTGCGGTAACGCTTCCGGCCCTTGCTCAGTCACGGTAGTGTTAAAAATCTGCCCGCAAACGGTAGAAGCAAACAGCAGCCCGACGCCGTTGGAGACGATAAATCTCAAGCTTTGCGCCTGCGCTTTGATCTCTGGCGCGGCTTTGCGGTCAACATAAATATCGCCGACGGTAAAGAAAAAGTCCCAGCAGAATCCCTGTAACATCAGGCCGATCAGCACAAACATCATGTTGGCATCCAGCGAGGCATGAGCAAACAACAGCGTGCGGATGATCCAGCAAACGGCCCCCAGCATCAGCGTGATTTTAAAGCCGGCTTTTAGTAAGAAGAACGACAGCAGGAACATAAAAATCACTTCGCAGGCAATCCCGATCTGCATCATTGATGCGGCATTATCGAACCCCAGCGCTTTCAAAAAGACCGGAATATAGGCGGAATATGCAGTTTTGGGGATCATTAAGACAAAGATACTCAGCATCAGCACGCTGAAGCTACGATCTTTGAAGAGTGCCAGAGCATCGAGACATAACAGATCGCGCAGCGCAAAAGCGTTTCCTTTTGCTTTTGGCGGCGTATTCGGCAATGTGAAGCAATATAAGCCCAGGACGGCGCCGGAAGCTGCCGCAATATACCAGGTAACTGTGTTGCCGGAATATCCCATTTCACCAATGATAAAGCCGATTGCCATAAAGCCGAAGGTGCCAAAAACGCGGATGAATGGGAAATATTTAACCCCATTGATATGGCTGAAACTGATACTGTTAGCCAGCGCCGTTGTCGGATAAAACAGCAGACCGACCAGGAAAATCATGGTCAGCGTCATGCCGGTATTTTGTGCTTCAATAAATTGCGGAACAAACAGCAGAACGCCAGCATTGACTAAGTGCAGGATCGCCATGACCTTTTGTGATGCAAAGAAGCGATCGGCCACCATACCAATAAATAACGGTGAAATAATTGTCGCTAATCCGAGCAAGGCATAGGATGAGCCGATTATGGTCGCCATTCCATAGGTACTTAATACCAGCCCCATGGTCATATTCCAGGCGCCCTGCATAAAGTACTGTATGAACATCATAATTAACAGGCGTGGTGTTTTATTAAGGTCCATATTGCATATCCTTTATTGGTTAATGCTCAGGTTAAGCCCGTCCCAGGCGACAAGAATGTTCTCTTTATCACATGCTGCTACTAGCTCATCGTGCAGGAGACCGCCGCTGTGTGAAATATGCGAGACGACAAGTTGACTTGTTTTCTTCAGGCAGCCCAGTTCCGCCAGTCTGTCTCTGGCAGCGAACACCGTTTCCAGACTCATATGGTTATTGGTACGGTTTTCTCCATTAAAGCCGTAGGTACACTCCAGAACGGCCAGATCGATTTTTTTACCTTCCAGCCACTGCCAGGTGAGCTCAGGAAACCAGCCAGAGTCATGACCGTAAAAAATTGACTGGCCCTCTTTTTCGATAAACCAGGTATAACAAAGCTCCCATTTAGCATGGTTAGCCAGCAGCGGAGTTATCCGATAACCACGGGTTTCTACGGTGACGAAGGGCACCAGGCAATGAAAGGCAAAGCGCTCTGCGCTATAGCCCGGCAAAACCTCTGCCGCACCGTTAATCGCACGATCGTTACCAAAGATATTCAGCGGATGGTTAATCTCAAATCCGTAACCCTCCATTCGGCTGAAAAGATCGCCGACGTTGAAATGATCGGGATGAGTATGGGTAAACAGAAGCGACCTGATTTCAGTTGCGTCCATGCCGTCGCGCAGCAGCTGCTGGCTAAATTCCGGCGCGACGTCAATCAACAGTTGATCATCAATAATCGCGGAAGAGTGTGTACGAATGTCTTTTCCCTTACGTATACGGGCTTGCTGACAGTGCTCGCAGCGGCAAAACGGGTTAGGTATCCCTTCAGACGCTGCCGTTCCCAGAAAATGGATCTTCATGATTTCCTCTTATCACTAACAGGTTGCTGTTTTTATCATCAAAAATGTAATCAAACGTAATTGGAACGTGTCAATTATGGTTCTGCCGTTTAACCGGAACAACAATCTTTTACCCCAGAAGTAATCCCCTTCAAAAACTTACTTAATTTATCTTAAATTTCAATAAATTATCATTTTTACAATATGGTTAATCATCTCAAGCCGGAAAAGATTAATATTCCTAATGTCTATAAATGACACAAATTTATTTTGTAACGTTCAAATAATACCGGCAACGATAGTTTTCAGATGTATGCCGTGCTAGCATCAACGTATGAGGGTAAGGATTAAAATATGCCGACAATCAAAGACATAGCAAAGCTAGCCGGTGTATCACACGGCACTGTCTCGAACGTACTTAATGGCAGAGGAAATGTCAGCGTTGAGAAGATTGAAGCGGTTCAACGAGCGGCTAAGGAAGTGGGCTATCAGTTAAATGCGCAGGCGCAATCGTTAAGAGCCAGTAAAAGCCAAGGGGTGGCGCTACTGCTGCCAGACATTAATGCGGAGCAGTATTACCAGCTTTACCGGGGCTTACATCAGGTCTGTCAGCCATCATTAAGCGAACCGCTGGATCTTTACCTGACCAACGATCTGCCCAACCTGGAACTGGAGATTCTGCAAACGCTGGCGGCAAAATCTTACCAGACCATTGTTACCGTCAGCTGCCTGAGCAATAGCCAACCTTATTATGAAATGCTCAAGCTGCCCGCGGAACAGATCCTTTTTGCATACCGGCAACCTACCGGAGCTGACAACTATTTCAGCCTCGATTACGTCACTGCGGGTGAACACCTTGCGAGAAGAGCGCTCGCGCAGCGGCCGGGCCATATCGGTATCTTCTGCGAACCCCTTGAATATGCTCATAGCGCATGTTTTATTCAGGCGATACAGGAGACCTGCCGGACAGTCAGTCCGCAGGCTAAGCTCACCGTGTTATCCTCCCAGGCGGGCGAGTCTAACACCGTAGCGTTTGATTTTTTCCGCGGGGTTCCCCCCGATATTTTCATCACTCAGGATAGTGATAAAACGCGAGCCGTGACGCAGGCAGCCTGGTTTGGTAGCGCGCAGCCCTGTCCGCCGATACTGCAGTTGAGTGATAATCTTCCGGCAGCCTTCGACGGCGTCACAAACTACCAGATGGACTATGGTCGCCTGGGTACCGCCATCGCTTCCCATATTCGCCAGCCTAAAAAACAGGTAACGCATCGAATTCTGACAAATAGCGGATTTTCATTAGATGGCCAATCCGTCCAGCCGCCTGAGACCGAGGCGACGCTGAATATGTTAATTTTGCCCAGCCCCTCAACCGATGCGCTGAAAAAGCTGTTACCTCACTTTTATCGTCAGACCGGTATCAAGGTAAATCTTGCGGTTTATCCTTATGATGAAGTGTTTGAAATTCTTTCCCATCTTCATCTGCATCCTTATTACGATCTCCTGCGCATCGATATGGCCTGTTTTCCCTGGTTTGCAGAAAAAGCCTTATTGCCGCTGGAGTCGATTTCCCCTGCGCTGCCGCAGCTGCTGACTCATTTTTCTGACCAGATTCGACAGCACTTCAGCATAGTGAATGGCACCGCATGGGCCATCCCCTTTGATGCCAGTATGCAGCTTCTGTTTTACCGACGCGATCTCTTTGAAGATGCGACGTTAAAACGGATGTTCTACGAAACGACGGGCAAAGAGTTGACGCTACCCAAAAACTTTGCGCAATTTGATGAGTTAGCGGCTTTCTTCAGTCGCCTGCATCAGCCGGATAACAGGCTGCGCCCGATGGGCACGGCGGTGACCTTAGGCAGCTCAGGGCTTATCGCCACGGAATATCTACTGCGTTATTACGCTCTCGGCGGACGTCTGGTTTGCGAAGGCGAACCGGTTCAACTGGAGACTTCGCTTGCCGCTACGGCGCTTGAACAATACCTGCAACAGCTCTCCGTCGCCGTGAATCTCTCAGGAGAATGGTGGAGTGACGCCGTTAAGCAGTTTGAGCGCGGCAACCTCGCCATGTTGATCATGTATCTCAATTTGTTCAACGACGTCGCGCATAGCCCTATCGCCCCCACTATCGGCTATGCTTCAGTCCCGGGACAGCTTCCACAGTTGGGAGGGGGATCCATTGGGATGTCCCGCTACAGCAAAAAGAAAAAACAGGTTGAGCAGTTCTTCAGCTGGCTTTATTCCGATGAAATTGCGCGTCATCTGGTTCTGCTCGGAGGAAACTGCGCCTGGTCAGGAATTTGTCACGATCAGAACGTCCTGAACCTCTATCCATGGTTTAATTTATTGAATGAAAAGGGCATGGTCGGGATAAGAGAGTCGCAGGGAACGCAGGGTAAGCCCTTCAACCTGCGCCAGGCAGAAATTATTATCGGCCAGGGTGTGACTAACGCGATTAATGGGATTATGGATGTCTCTCAGGCCGTGGAATACATTAACAGGCGAATAAAAAATGAAACCGGCGCCTGAGGCCGGGAAAACGAGCGAGCCTCTGCCCTTTTCTCAGAGAGTCTGCGTGTTGCCAGACTCTCCGAAACCAGGTCCAAGAGCAAAGTAACGTTGCGTTCCCAGCGGGGATAAATATCTATATTTGTTGGGATTGACGCCAGCGTTTAATCATCTCTTGAGTGACTTCTTTCTTATAACAAACTGGCGCATAACCTCCTGCTTTACTCCAGGCGCTGCGCCTGCCACAGGAACTGCCGTTTCTCGCCCGATTAAACGGACAAGCGCAAACGCCAGGATAAGAAGCAATAGAAGCCTCAATAATTTGCTGCTTAACTTGATCATCATTTAATTGCGGTGCTTTAGCGGCAGCAGCGCTGGCTATAAAAGCACACAGTAATACTAACACGGCGGTACCGAGTCGTTTAACGGCCATAAAGATTGCTCTCGTGAGAAAGGACAACTCAAATTACCCGGCAGAAGGAAAAAACATATTGATCTTTCTCAATAGTGCCGAATATCTCTGAAAGTATTTTTTTGTAGTGTCACAAGAAATCGTTATGCCTGCCTGCAGGTTGCTCGCAGATCCTTTACACAAAAATGCCATAAGGCCATAAAGGCTCGAATCTTATTCCGTGCTTATTCATTACTTTTAGCTTAAATATATTCGCTGAACGTCATTTTTCGAATCGCGAATCCGAGCTGAAATTTTACGGAAGCTATCTTTCCATTCAGCAGGTAATTTTTCACCTGAGCTATCTTACAAGCCATACTATAAGGAATACGCCCAAGCTTTTCGGCCAGCCAGAAGAGATGATCGCCTATTTTCTCCGTTGGAATAGGGTCTAATACTTCCCGTAGGATGGACTCATCATTGTCATTCCAGGCTATGCCAGCGTTTGGAAAACGTGGCTCGATAACCTTTTCTTTCTTTTCTTCACTCTTTTTAACCGACGAGGATTTTTGTGGAGAAAGTATAGCAACACGTCTTTTATCGCCCCGATGGCGGCAATAGCCCGGACCAAATCAAGGCGTTCTGTGCGTGTTAAAAAATTTTCATCACAAATTAAATTATTCAGCAAATCGATTATATCACTCAGCTCACCTTCAATTATATGATCCGACCCGACATATTGTGTGATTCAATAATGAATATATTAACGCAAATATTTTAAAGTATATCTGCTTATTTTACCAGGTATCTCTCAATCATCGTAAGGCCTACTGCTGTAGCTAATTGATACAATCTGCCGCCATTAATGAGTATGTATTATCTCTCTTTTGGCTCTGCCGTTTCTTTCTTTGGTAGATTGAGGGCTATGAGTCCCTCATCCTCCCAGGAACGAAATGAGCCCTTTAAAGGCTTATGTGCAGCTCTGATTCGGTTAGACCTACGTCAACTTCGATAGGGATAGTAAAAGAAAAACACTAATTCCAGGAAGTAAAAAGGTAAGGAAAGAGGATTCTTAACGAGAAAATGGTACGCCCTACAGGGTTCGAACCTGTGACCTACGGCTTAGAAGAAAGTAGAGCGTTAAATAACACACTGTAAACACATATGTTTTCCGCGTTCGCATCCGGTTTTGTGTCGTTACGTGTCGTTGTGTGACTTCATTGTCCTTATCGCGCTTTTCAGTTACGCCACAAATGCGACACATCACACAGGGCTATTATCTTGCCTCAAATCGTTGCTCGCATGGGGGTGCAACTCAGGGCTCTTCAACTTCTCCAGGCCCCTTAAGTAAATACATGCCCATGCAACCATCTCTTCAACTTAACTGTTCAGACCAGAAATATCTGGAAACATCTGGAATTTTCTCAGAAGATACACTCCGCGCAAAGACGCATACAGCAATAATGTCATGAAGTTTTTTCCCCTGAGTGTGCCTGCTCAGGGGATTTTTTTATCAAACAGGACTCGTATCCTGCCTCAAATCATTAATCGAGTGCGTGGCAACTCCGAGGACCTCAACATCATCCAGAGCTTCACCTTCAATGCTCTCGCCTTCCACTGTGATGAACGACTGACCCATTAACTTTGCAAACTGCAACTCACCTGCACAACGGATAAGTACAACGCTTCCCTGCGTCACTTTTAACGACAAGTCTAAAACAACATAGCCTCTGTCAGTCTGAATAACCTGAGAATTCGCATTGATGTCACATGCGGCTGTAACTGTCAGCACCGTCTCAATATAATCAGCCGCTGGCGACGGAAATGGACCCATTACATCACCCTCCCCATGTTGCGGAGAATCCACAGCCTGTTTTCTGTGTGATTCGGCGTTTTGTCAGCGAAGCACGACTGATAGCGTTCTATCCAGCGATTGGCTTCTGACTCTGAGAAATGAATGCCCCGCAGCATCAAACAAGAGATGAAGTCTCGTGTGTGTAGATACTGGTAGCCTTTCGAGTTCCGAAGTATCGACTCCCGAAAGGCGTTGTTGATGTCTGATTGTCTGAGCATGATCCCTACTCTCAATAATACTGGTTATATGTACAGTATTATTGAGTGGCTAAACACGTCAAGTTGTCATTTATTCACTTTTGGAATATACGGGGCGGGTTGACAAAAACTCATCTATATCTTGCCGGGAAATGAGGACTTCAGCACCTTTCTTGCTGGGGTTTTTTATAACCTTATCCATCCATAAAATATCCATATCATCAACAGTAAGCGTCTCAGCGGCATACTGCGCTGTTTCTTGTGAATCATAGCGCCCTCCTGTGATGACATGTCTATATTTAATGAACCACATCGAATCCTCTACAACATATTCAACTTCACCTAAATCCATCATCGATATTTTCCTTCATTTAAATAAAGCTACAAAGCATTTTTGCTTTTGCAGAAATGCATTATTTGAGATGAACACCACTTTGGGTATCCATCTCTAATGATTATGTATCACACAATTACAATGGAAAAGCAATTATACATAATGCGTTGCGAGTGTTGATAATTTTTGATTGAATATCATTATTTATTCAATTGCGATATCTCCTCAAGTGCATCAAGTCTCTTTGATAATATATCTTGGTTGGCAATAATCGCCCTTGTAATCCAGAATAATAACTCTTCTTTTCTAAATGCATACTCACTCATAGCTGGCTGTGCATCTTTGATGACCCGACTACCTGCAGGCGTCTTTAGCTTCCGGCCCCCTTTTTCTTCTGCTTGACGAAGCGTGACACCATCATCCTCATAGATAGCTGGCTGATCAGGGATAATCTCATAGATATCGCCCCATGCCTCTACCTCTTCTGGACTGGCGACTTGCTCTATATGTACAAAGCAGGAATAATCGCTCCATACAAGACCGTAGCGCGTCATGATTTCAATGGCATCTTGTACTGTCGGACCAGAATGCAACCTTGCTTCATCCCCCTCTGTTTGATATTTTTCTAACCACTGCCACACCGAGTCAAGTTGTCCGATTTCGTAAAACGCAGAAATTTCTTTAGTGTCAATCTGGCGAAGGTTGGTTTTTTTCCTTTTATCTGACGTTCCTATTGTGCTATTAACTGCAAAAACCTGAGTCCACCTAAACGCCCCTGCGCCACAAGATAATGTATTATCTGTTCTGGGGGCAAATCGAGAATCGGCTGATGATAACTGCAATCCGTATGTCGAATTTACCGGGTTAAGATAAAGAGTTGATGAATAACCAGTGAAGCTATTGCCATCGGGACCTAATGAATATTTTGGTGCCGCAGCCTGGGTTCTTTGATTAGCCTGAGTTGTCGAGAAAAACCAACCTGGACTACCGTTGAAAACATTAAAAAGCAACCCATCGCCCACTGCATTTCTCACTCTCCAAACAGAAGCGGTGACTCCATTATCAGTCGTGTCTGCTAATTGCGGGTTGAACAGTCTAGGGCTATAAGATGACAGTACTGTATTGCTAAATGAACTAAAATCATCTAGCACATTGTTAAATATGAAATTTGCAGCCCTTACAGTAGTAGGAGTTACCACATTAAATGTAAGGGTGCTTATTCCTGAAAAGTTACCTTTAAATTCAAAAACAGAGGCGTCGGTCGTTTCACAAATTAAGTTACCTTCAAATGATAGGTTTCCACTAAGATTATCTGTATTACAATTAGTTAGTTTGTATGCTCTGCAGTTGGTGCCCCCAAAAAACTTCATATCCCACGTTTGGTTATAAAGGTAAGCTGGAGATGTGATTCCATTAACCCTGATCCCATTCCCAAATGTTGACCCGGCTAAAACTTGGTTCTGTACATTGGTAAATGAATTGCCATGAAAACTATTATCGCCTCCGTTGACTTCAAAAATAATATTATCGGCACAGTTTTGCACCCTACTATTTGTAAAAGTATTAAACTCAGTAAAACTGCCAGAGGTTCCACTATTGCTAAATTTAATGCCGCTTGCACCATTAAGTAGCCATAAATCCGAGTTGTGGGAAAAGCAGCATCCATCCAGAAGGTACAGATTAACATTCCTTACTGAATCATTGGTTGTAGATAGGCCTATTCCGTGTAGTGATTTTTGAGATATTGAGCCACTTCCACCAATATTGGATATGCCCACACTCCCAGCAGGACCGCGAAAGAAAAGCCTCGTATTTCTTTGCCCCGCCCCAACAAGCTTAACTCCCTGGTATCCTTTAAACCCTTGCCCACCTAAATTTACATCCTCCAATGAAACATCAATCAATGCAAAGCCTGCGGGGATCTCAACAATTTGGTATCCAAGAGCTATAGCTTTTGCAATCGCCTGTCTTAATGCTGGGCCATTATCTGTTCCGGTTTGAGATGTAATATTGAAGTCTGGGGTGTAGCCAAACATGCCTGGGGTAATATGGAATATGGCGTCCTGGACTGTTCCCCCCTGCTCAAGAGCAATAATAGACCCTCCATTCCCCGGCGCGCTTGAACCCAACTCTTGACGAAGAGCGGCATCACCGACAGATACAAAATGCGCAGCGTCAGTACTGATCCATGTTTCGTCAGTATTACCAGTCGTGGTAAACGGGATATCTGTTGCTGCGGTAAGTTTATACAACTCGTTGTCATAGCGAACGAGCTGGTTATACTCGGTGAGCGTCAACGGACCTGCAGTATAATCACCGATTACTTCATAACCCGAGTTTTGGATAAATGTATTGAACCGGCTTTCTCTTTCCTGCTGAGCTGTATTGAATTGATTATTTCTACCGGTATTAGTCAGGCGCTTTACACCAAGGCGATCAGTGTAGTATTCGCCAGAGCCGGTTACTTCTTCGTCAAGCTTCGCACCTGCAAATACAGCGTTACGAATGTCAGTACTTGGAACAGGAACCTGTGTCGGTGTTGGTAATGGAACTTCTGCCATGTGCATGTCGCCCTATATAGACGCGCGAAACACTCAGAAATTAATCTGGTGTTGTGCGCGATAGTTGGTAGTTAATGCTGTGTGTTACGGATAAATCGAGTCTGAATACTCAGTGAGTGAGAGGGTTTGTGTGTCGTCACCGTTGGGCTTAGCACTGTCCACGCGCCAGATTGTGGAGTTCAGTTCCGAGTCGGTAGCGATGAAATACCGGCTGGGATTTTGGACCGTGCTGCGATCATAAATGTTGAGGTCGAAAGTATCGGCCGCTGCCTGAAATGCTTTGGGCTTGCCGCTTACCGGATAGGCTCGCCAGCGCCCGCGGTAATTGCCGAGGCTGTCGGTCATCACCACCCACATATCGCCGAGTGAGAAGTCGATACGCTCTGACGTCGAGAACACATCCCCGGAGCGACCAGTGATGTATCCGGTCTGCTGCGCGTTGTCGTACATGTCCGGACACTGAACAACCGTACCGCGCACCACCTGGGTTTCTTCCAGCACTTTCACCGTCATGGTCAGGCGCGAGTAAAGGAGCTTTCTCGCTTCGAGCCACGCCCGGTCATTAGCCTGAGTGGAGTTGCGGCAGCCGTCCAGACTGATTTGCATCGCGTTAACGGTAGCATCTTCAACCTCAGTGATTCCGCTGCTGTCGATCTGCAGGTAGACGTAAGCCTTCTTGTTCGTAAGAGGGTCAACGTAGTCCAGCGCTACGCCGTCATAACCACCGGGGAGAGACATTTGCCAAGCGACTTTGTACTCGTCCCAGAACATGTTTGAACGCGCAAAAACCGCATCCGGGTTTGTCACTTTCTCATCACGCCAGAACGTCAGCACATCGCCGATGTTGTTGCCGTCGACGCGAGCGACATTAGCGATCGTTGCTATGCGCTCACCCAGCGGCTGTTTCTCATCGGAGAAGGTGTAATCGAAATACCCAAGCTGAGCATCCGTCAGTGAGTCAGCAATGGCATACAGAGCGACGACGTCAATACTTGCAACGTCCTGTTTACCGACAACCACCCATTCGTGAAGGATAGCGTCGGCAAAAGACCGACTTGGCCGCAGCGTATAATCAACCGCGCCTGTTGTCCGGTCGTAGTTGATGGTATGCCGCTGTGCCAGCATGTTGTACTTCTGCTCGCGGTTTGAGTTGCTGTCGTTCGGCCCCTTAATCGTGATACGGGCGATCGTGTCTTCCGGATAAACGACGTTTTCCCGTACGTTCACCGCGTGGATCGCCATCAGCGTTACGACGTTAGCATCGTTGCTGTTGTCGAGTCGCTCGATGGTCACCGCATAGCGTCCCGCCCCAGCCGCCGGAACGAATTTATGCGTTGTGCGGAAATACCGGGTCGTCACCTGGAAATCGTTGTCGAAGAAGTAATCGTACTGTTCTGACGTACCCGGCACCTGATTATTGTCGTCATCAACCTGCCAGAATTTAATCCGGTATTGCGTTGTGCCGGCCGTCGCGCCGAGCTGGACTAGCACATGCACCCACACCTGCGTCGAGACGATTGGCGAGACTGACGGTCCAATAACAAGCGGAGTCTGGTCATTCAGCGTGAACAGAGTCGAGTTGATAACTGCATTGCCCGGCAGCGACGTGATCTCTCCAGAGAGTTCGCCGATATAAAACGTCGTGTACGAAAGCGTATCTTCGCCAATAAAGCTCTCTGAGGAGATGATGTTCCCGGCGCCGGTGACGTTTCGAGTAACGCTTGTGCCACCGTCGTTCCATG
The DNA here is from genome assembly GCF_900200035.1 of Klebsiella grimontii. Lineage (GTDB taxonomy): Bacteria > Pseudomonadota > Gammaproteobacteria > Enterobacterales > Enterobacteriaceae > Klebsiella > Klebsiella grimontii. The sequence continues at coordinate 411,952 of NZ_FZTC01000015.1, read as the reverse complement.
TGGCGTTGATGACGAACGTAACCGGGTGCGGCACCGACAGCGCAGCGAAGTAGGCAAAGTTATCATCGTTCGACAGAACAACAGCTTTGAGCTGATTGCTCTCTATCGCGACTGATGTCGGCGTAGTTGTTGTGGCGGTCTGAGCCGGGAAATCTTGAGACTCATTCAGACCCGGCACAGTCTCGTTATCGACGTCATCGAACTGATAGCCGACTTCTATCGTGCCAATCACGTCACCCGGGTTATAAATCGCAGAACTCGCTCCAGCCAGGCTACCAAGATTCGATTCCGAGTAGCGGATCGAGGAAATGGTGTACCGGCCATAACCGACCTCAAACCATTCTGTAAGCTGCTTGTTATTGTCGACGAACTCGAAAAGCGCCTCCTGAATCAGGTCAGGAAATACGCGGCACTGGCCGTAAATGTTCGGACGCCCCTTATAGAGTCGCGCGCGGTTCGTCTGGCCAGTTAAGTCATTATTCGGCGATTCTCCCGTCGCAACCGATACAGAGGCACTCGGCTTGTTTGACAGGCCGAATACCTTCAGCGCACCGGAAAGGATTTTCGAGACCGGACGCAATATTGTGGTGACCAGTTTTCCGACTCCGCCCTCCGGCTGGTCGAACACAGCCACGACGTCACCGGCACTCAGTGGCCGACTGATATCGTAGTCGTCCGGCAGCGCGCGGCCATTCAGTTTAACGACCACATCGCGGTGTAACTGCAGAGAATCCAGAAGGCTCACCAGTGCGGTTCCGGTCTCTACCGTTCCTGACTGCTTCGGCGCGCCGGGCAGTCGCTGCAATTCATATCGAACCATGCACCATGTACTCCACTTTGCTGTAAACCTTCAGTAAGGCCAGCGGGCTGTCGCAGCGTACGAAACCGAATTCGCCGCGGGCATGCAGGCACTTAACCGGGCTGATCATTACCCCGATGTGCGCCGGCACTTCTCCGCGGTAAAAAACGGCGATGCAACCGGTGGTCGCCACCGGCACGCGCCGCCAGTGGACGTGCTCATGTTCGTAGCAGGTGATGAACTCCTCGCCCGATTCGTAGCCGGCGATGTGGTGCAGCTCCAGCCCCAGCACATGCCGGTAATAGAGAACCACCAGGCCCCAGCAATCCATTTGCTCAAAACTACAGGTACGGTTAGCCCAGGGCTTGCCGTTAACAAGCCCGATAAATTCGCTCTGTGTCATACGGTGATTAGCCCGGGATAGTCTTTCGTTGTGTAAATGATGGAGTTGGCCAGCGTCAGCGGGTTAGTTTTCCCGGCGGTCACAGTGACGTTGCTGGCATCGGCGGAAATGTCGTTCACGTAAAGCGTCCAGTCTTTCAGTGATGCCGTGTCACCGATCGCATCCCACTGCTGATACAGGCATTTTATCGGCGTCATTCGCGCCGCCCCGCGCCAGCTTTTTAGCGTCTGCCGGACGTGTTCCGTCGCGGCGACAAAGGTGATCGTCATGGATATCACTGCCGTTCCGTCCTGCGCTGGCTCGGTCACGCTGAACCGCGCAGGCTCGAACGAGTTTCCGCCAAACGTCGCTGGGCGGAACAGGTTGTTCACAACACGGTAATAGCCGAAAGCAGGGTGATAAAACTCCACAGTCTGTTTGATGTCGCTCGCCGGCCGCCGCTCTTTCCACTCTCTCAATGTCGGCATCAGTCGGACCTCGGCATCACTTCTGTCACCAGATAATCCAGCCAGTAGCCATAACCCGGCTGCGCTTCGACAATCCAGTCGTCGTAATCCTCGGTCATATCCTCGATACCGTTGCTGATAACCGTCGCCGTCCAGGTGACGATGCTGCCGTTTTTGCTGGTCTGCACCGGCATACTGACGAAGTGAAGCGTCTGTTGCTGCACGCCTTGTGTATCCCCAAGGTCGATTGGCATCTGGAACCAGTTGCGCCCGCGGTCGCAGTATGTCGGCGAGCGCAGCCATGACTTAAATCGCTCGGCCTGCGCAAGAGTGAATATCCATTGCAGCGTCCAGGTTGCTTTCAGGTCCGTGGTGATCGGGGTAAATATCGCGGGGCCGACGGCAGTTTGCGTCGTCTGCCAGGCTGTATCCTGCGTCATGTTCTGATCGGCGCGCTGGGGCAGCGGCAGGAACGGAGGGTATTGAGCTGTTGCCACGTTTCCTCCGGGCATTAAAAAACCCGCCGTAGCGGGTTGGTTTGGTTAATCAAGCGGCGCAAGCCTTTCAATCGAAAGTCTTATTCGTTGAAGAGCGGCCATATCCATCGCAAAAAATAAAAGAAATTTTTCTCTTGTTGAAGTTGCATCTTTAGATTTGCTTATTATCTCATCAAGCGCACTTGATTGATCGTCTCTTAATGAATAGATTTCATTCAATCTATTTTTTACACTTTGATTATCAAAACTATATGTTTCAATATTATGAGCGAAATCATTTCGTATGCGACGAAAAATGCTGAGTGAATCTCTTATAACTTTACGAATTAACCCAAGTCGATACGCTATTAAAATCTTCGATTCCAGTGTTCCCAGTGGAGGGTTTGAACCGACGAATAACTCATCGTTTTTAGCATCATTTTCCAATAAAAATGCTGCTATCAACCCAGCCAGAGCCTTTTCAATAACACTTGATGCAACAAGTACCGCGCCTCGATCGCTTTCGGCTTGTAGCAACTTGTAGTTATGCAAAAAAGCATCTGACATTTCTTTGCCTACAAGAACCTCATCAGAAGTCACTAATATGACCCTCTCGCCTTGATTGATAATCCGAATCTGTCCATCATACCAGATGTCATCGGTCCACCACGGTCCAGATCGGTTAAAAACGCATCCACAGTTACCACATTACCCTCCTGCATCGCCTGCGCCTGGAATGAATGCTGTCCGCCACTGGTTTGGTCATAAAACTGGATGTTTACCTGGACCTGGCCGCCATTCATATCCTTATTGCTGATGACCTTCCCGTTATCGCCAGGGATCATGTACTGCTTGCCGGTGCTGGCCTGGTAAATCTCCGGCTTACCTTTCTCGCCGACCTGATACATGCTGTTAGCCGATACCGGCCCGCCATTATAGCGCGCGCCAGCCAGAGCAAGACCGCTCGCAAGCCCTACAGTCGAAGTGATGCCTGCAGATGCCGGCGCGGCGTTTGTTCCCAGTGTTGCTAGCGATGCCAGTGCAGCAGCTGGCGCCCATGCCGTAGCTGTAGTGGCTGCCATTCCTACAGATGACGCAACAGAAGCCGCCCCGAGCGTCTGGCCGAGGATGTAGTTTTTCAGCGCCTCCACGCCAACCTGAACAATGCTGTTGATCACACTGTTCAGGATGGTATTCCCGAGTGACCGCATCGCCTCCTGAGCTGACATTGTGCCGGTGAGAAGACCAGTAATTGCGTTTGAGGCATTCCCGCTAAAGGCGTCCACCGCACTCGTCAGCATGTTATAGCCGAGGCTTTGCTGGCTCAGGATTTCCCATTGAGCTGCGGTCCTCTGCTGCTCATACTGCCGGTCAGCGGCATTTTTCAGCGCTAATGCATTCTCATGGGCGAGAACTCCTTGCTGCTCGAACTGCTGAATCAAAGCCAGCTCCTGCGCGTGCTGGTTAGCCAGCTGTTGGACAGGGTCAATCTGCCCCCGAGCTTCCTGCATGGGGCTTACAGTTTGCTGAGCGCGTATCTTAGCCAGATTAGCCTGGTGCTGAGCCTCCAGTTGCTCACTGGTTTGATCGTACTGTTGCTGGGTAATCCTCTTCCCATCAAGAGCGGTTTTTAGATCCTTCATATCCTGCTGATAAGAGGCGTTCTCTCTTGTTTCCGGGAGGAGCTTTTGGGCAGCGGCTTGGGCTTTGAGAGCGTTTGCCGTATCCCATGCAGCCGCTGCATCACGTTCAACTTGAGCAACCTGTTGCGGTGTAGCATTCGTTAACTTCTGTTTTGCTGCCAGTATCGCCTGTTCGCGCGAGTGTTCGCTTGTAGAATCGGCAGCCAATTTTGCTTTCTGGCTGTACTCTTCGACAACTTTTGCATTTCTCTCTGCCTGACTCTCACCTTTCCTCTGCTCCGCTGTCAGCTTCTTATGCGAATCGAGATTGGTGTAAGTCGCGGCAGCATCATCCATCATTCGCTTGGTGTGCGGATCGTCTTTTGAGAATCCCGCGTCCTCAGCTGCATATTGAGCCGCTAATTTTGCCCTTGCGGTACCTTGTAGTTTAGATAGCGCCAGATTCCTCTCGGACTGCTGAATTAAGCTTTTTTGCCCGGCGGTTAGGTTGTCTGTGGACTTCTTCAACAATTCAAAGTTAAAGGCCGCCTGAGATGCTCCGGTGGAAAGGTCTACTATCTTGTTGTAAAGCTCTACTAACTCAGGTTTGGCGTTTTTTGATGACGAAATCATATCGCCAATTCTTAACGCTAAAGTCTGAAGAGCCTGAGGCGATGGATTATCGCTTAGATCGGCGAGCTGTTTAGTAAGCCCAAACGCCGCCTCTTCAGAAATACCCAACTTAGAGGCTACGGCACCGACTGTATTACCGATGCTATTGGCTGTTGCCGAGAACGCCTGTCCCGCCCCATAAGCCTGATTCATCGCAGATTTGTAATCATCTGTCGTGATATTTAGCGACTTAAGCCGATCGTTGAATCCTTCAATAGATGCATAACCACCACCAAACGCTGAAATAGCTTTATCGCCAAATGAGAGAAATGAGTCTGCTGCATCACCGATAGCTTTAGGTATCTTTGAAATTGCCTGATTATATTCAATCGCAGCCTGATTTCGGAGTAATGTTGCAGCGGTAGCATTCACTCTGGCAAGGTTTGCGTATTTGTCAGAAAGCGCAGCGATACCCTGAGTAGAAACAGAGATAACATCATTCATCCTCTCGGCGGCATCTTTAAGCGCATCCATTGCACTTTTGCCACCATTGAGAGAAGAAATTAAAGTCCCTGCAACAACAGTTCCAAGCGCGATTAGCGCCCCGACGATAGCACCGCCTGGCCCGAATGCCCCAGCTAGCTGCGATCCTTGCTGACTAAATGCTACCAATGCAGATTGACCACCTTGCACCTGAACGATGAAGTCCTGGATCTGATAACCTGCTTGCTGAACGCTCCCCCTTAACCCTGAAGACATAACTTTAGAGGTAGCGTTAAGTTGCGTATCAAGCTTTTTGAATTGCCCTGATGTTTTTTGTGCATTATCTCCAATGTTATCAAGGGCTTTATTCGCTTGCTGCTGACCAGTAAGCAATTTTGCAACATCGGCCTCGATCTCAATGTAGATTCCGCCAACATTTTCACCTTCCGCCATGCTTCCTCCGGGCAATAAAAAACCCCGCCGGAGCGAGGTTTGCGTCATGGGTTACAAGATTTTTGTAACCCGTTTGACCTACACTTTTTGTGTAGGTCCCTAACCAATTACGTATTCAGCCTTTCCGCCACGGAACGAGATGGTTTTATTTCCCGCCCGGCGGCAAGCGTCTGCGATAGCCTTCATGCCGTACTCGACATTACCCAGATGTTTGCGCATCGCTACAATTTCGGCCTTCGGCGCTGATACATCAAAGCCAGCCTCCTCCAGAACGTTAATCAGGCGAATGGCCGCAGAGGTCGAGTTATCGCCGCAAAGCATATCCATCGTCACATCCAGTGCAGGAGCAGTGCAGCCCCTGCCAAATGTGAGGTTGCCACTGCGAACCAACGGGTTGTTATCGATCCACCATTGAAGCGGAATGTTTACGTCAAACTTAGGTGCTGGTAGCGTTTCCTGCTTGCCAAGGAATTCACCCTCAAGAGGCACACGCGCAGCGATAGAAAGCGCCTCGGTAAACTGGTCGTCGTTGATTTCTTTGTAACTGCAACCAAAGTGAGATTTCAGTGAAGACCACATGGTAATCATCGCCTTGGCCTGATTCTCTTTCGGCAGCGCCTTTCCGCGAGTCATTACCAGTTGCTTAATTGCTTCCTGTTGCTCTGAAGTGATTTTACCGGGGAGTGACTTTTTAGCCTTACGTGGGTTCTTAACCTCGCCTTTCGTCCAGTACTCGTAAAGAACATCGTCGCACTCTTCCTGATAACGAATCACGCTATCGCGAATTTCAGGGCGGACTTTGTTGGGGCTGATGGTTTGCAGCCAGCCGTTCAATTTGCGAAGAGCAAGGCAAAGCATTGTTTGCTCACCACCTTTTGTAGGGATCATGATTTCCCTGACCCCTTTGGCAAAACGTGATTTCAGCTTATCGGCCTGCCCCTGGTATGTTAACCCCATGCCATCGATGATAGGACGCATCGGGGTGTATGCCTCATTATCAACACTGACAACATACAGATCAGAACCGTAGAAAGGCACGTTGATAGTGGAAACAGCAGTTGCTATACTCATATTCGTTAGTTCCTTGGTAGATACTGACAAATTAGAAGCCTCAATGGTTGCAGCCATTGGGGCTTCGTCGTTTTTACTGAATAACCACATCACCCTTCTCCTCAAGCTTCATAAGCAATTCCATACGATATGCGATCTCAGCTTGAATAGAACGATGGCAGCGCTTAGCTGAATCTCGGATGTGATTGTCGATCTTTTCTACAAAACGAACCTGGCGCGGCTTGATAGTGGAAATCTTTTCAGACATCATGAACTCCTCTTTTTTCTCTACATAAAAACTCATATGAACTTGTAGAGATATTAATATGAATTTTTCATATGTCAACATGTCTTTAAGGGTGAAATTGTGAACTTCGATTCCCTGTTCAACGAGCGAGTCTCAACGCTAAGAAAATCTTTGGGCCTGACCCAGACAGAGCTTGCAAAACAAATTGGAGTTGTTCAGCGCCAAATTGCGGCATACGAAGGTGGTGAGTCCAAACCAAGAGATGCTGTTCTGCTGCGCTTGGCTTCAGCGCTTGGGACTACTCCTGGCTGGCTGGCGTCTGGTGATGGGCAGGAGCCCAACCTCAAAAATTTCATTCCCTACACATCCGTTCGTCAGGTACCACTTCTGACTATGGGACCATTTGCTGACAAGCTTGAAGAAGCTTTAAAATCCGCCACAACATTCCACCCTTGCGGCATTAAGGTTAGCGACGAAGCTTTCGCCCTCAAAATTGTTGGTGAATCAATGAGTGGCTCGGGAGGATTTAGCTTTCCTACTGGCTGTGTCGTTATCTTCGACCCGAAGGTTGAACCCCGGCAAGGTAGCTTTGTTCTGTATGGCTATGAAGACGAAATGACATTTAAGCAGTATTTCAGCGATCTCTTTCAAATCACCCTCAAGGCATTGAATGCAAATTATGGTGACCTTGTTTTAGCCAAGGGGGATGGATTCCTTATGGCTACTGCGGTTTATGCAGAGATAAATTTATCTGCAAATTTAATAGTTTCCCAATAATTCAAAATAGTAGGTAAAACTTACTTTCCGAAATAGAACAAAAAACCCACCTGATGGTGGGTTGCCTAATCTACGTTACTGACAATTTCTGGAGTTAATTTTTAATTGTTGATCCAGTATCTTCAGTGCATTGCGACCGATTTCGCTCTTATCAGCCAAGAAGGCAGGCTCTTTAGATCTCTTAATGAAAACATGACCGCTATCACCATCTGTATAAACGAACCGACCTCCAATTCTGCTTATATCTGTGTGTCCCGAAACAATCCCGCAGACAGCATTTGAGTTTTCATGTCGGAATACCTTTATCTCAGAGAAATCTAGCCCCAACAATGGATTGAAGTTACTGTCACAATTAATGACAGCAGAACCACTCTTGGCCTTCCCGCTACCTTCAAGCAACCTCCATCTCTCACAGTCTCCTGGCTTATACTTCTGAGATAGATCTTTCCTTACAGCCTCTTTCGCATCATTAACAATCTGAGCGTCAGATTTTGCATAACAAAATGACGACAAGAAAAGTAGTCCGGTAATAATTACCTGCCTCACATCGCCACCCCGCGCTCTTTATGAATAGACTTCTCATTCATCATTTCTATAACGCGCAGACCGAAATCGGTTAGCGTGTATGGGCGCGAGAAGAGGTTAATCATCCGTGATAAATGCTTATGGGGGTCCTTCAAAACAGGATCGTCAGGATGCTTTCTCGCATTGGTATGAGCCACCCCAACCAACCCGAAGACCAACTGTTCAAAAACAACGGTCTTGGTAACTCCGTCATAAGTCACCGTGTCACCGCCGGTTGTTTCTTTTAGGTGCCGTAAATATGCCTTGGCGATTTCTTCACTCAGGCGCTGTAACTGTTCTTGTTCGCTCATATCCCTATCCCCTCAATAAACGATGCGGCAATCGTAGCAGAGGGGAAGCGATACGACAAAACCACCTGATCGTTTATCAGGATGTTCGGCGGTGCTCTTCCGAGCTAGTGAATTAAGGCGTTGAAACAAAAAACCGCCGACCGGCGGATTAGGCATTGTATGTCTCTAGCTTATCAAGTTCATCTTGAGGAAGTTCAGAGAATGTATCTTCTACAAGCTTAATAATCGATGGCAGTAATGAATCAATCTGATCATGTGCATTAGGGCTGATTATGGCTACTATCTGGTAGTGTTCGTCATTATAAAGATGCTTAGCGTAAACCAAATAATTATCGCAGGTTCTCTGGCTCAGCGAGTACTCTGGAGGCCACGGCTTATCGCCAGGAAGTTTAAGATGTATCTTCTTGATGTTTGCGGCCATAGCTTCGTAGCTTCTTTCAAAGCTACCATGTGAACCAAAACACCAGTATTGGGTTTCATTGGATATGGTTTGAGCCAGCATTTTAGCGTATCTATGCGCTGCAGCTTGCTGGTATAACCCACTAGTAATACTGACTCTTACCATGTCACATCCACTTTGGAGAATCAGCCCCCAGCATGATGTGTGAAGTTTTAATTAATGAAATCGCGTCGTCACGACGTATATCTAAAGATTCAACATCGGCGGACGCTGATTTTGCCTCTTTGACTTCAGTAATCATTTGGTTTGCGATGTTTTCTGCTGCAGAAAGTGCCTTAACATATTTTTTCTTTAAGGGTCTGAGCATGCTGATATGCCCGCTCCACATAGGAGAACTTTCAGCAAATGCAAACATTTCTACAACATGACCGCGAGCATTCTTACATGCCACAGCCAAAGCATTCATCGTCTCTATGAGCCCTTCAGGCGCGCTCCCTAAATCAATCTCCCCCGAGCGCACATTAGCCAAGTGATGCATACCTTCTTTTGCCATGTCTTCTATCAGCTTGATGCTTGCGACAACTGCTGTACACCTGCGCAAAGACTCTTCTGCATTCAATCTCGCAGGCATTTCACAGGCATTAGAAATCAAGGGCTTGAATGCACTATTAACAGCATCCTGAACCTTGTTCATTTGTTGAGTTATCGCAGCCAATGCAATCGCTTGACTGATAGCCATACTAATTCCCTCTGCCGCTCTTAACGACTTAAATGCCACAAAATCGTAATTAGCCTAATGCTAAAAGTTAGCAAAGTGTATTACCTCAAGGTCAATCCTTCAACCTTTGGTTGAATCTAGCGTGTTCAAAATGGTCTTAAAAGTCACTCAAAAAAGCACAAAATAGCCGTGTACCAGGATACGCCTCAAATCATCGCCTCTTGTAGAGCTCCTGGCTTCGTTTTAGAGGTGGTTAAATCGATCGCGCATTTTGTGCGGTATGTGCTATCGATCACGCACAGTATCATTCTGACAATAAAAACACTCTTGAGTACTCTATATCTCCTGCTCCATCATCGCCTGCCAGCGGCGATCGTCTTCGTCCATGACCGTGTCGTACTCTTCGCGCGTGAAGCCGTTCTGATTGGGGTATTTGGCGTTAATCATCATGGCGAACTCTGTCATCGTTAGGTTCTCGGCCTCTTCCCGGCTTATGCCGAAATGGTTACGGGCCGCCATGATGTAGTCGGCTGCGCGGAATTCTGCGGTTGTCTCGTTCGTTTCGTAACGCTGCAGCTTGCGCACCTTCGCTTTGCCGATGATGCCGTGCATCATCAGGTTTTGCGCGACGATGACCATAATTTCCGGCGTCATACTTCCGGGGCGCCAGACGAAACCGCGCTTTCGTGATTTCGCAGGTTTCATCCATCCAACCAGATCGCCGATATCATCGTCACAGCAAGCTGTAAGCACTGTATGCGCAGCCATGATGGCTTTGCGTGTCAGTAGCCCACTCTGGATATATCGCAGCACACAATCAGGAAGGCGGCTGTACTCATCGCGGATATACGCCTCAGCAGCGCGCTGTATTAGTGGAGTAGCCTCGTCATTGCACAGGTCATAGAACGCCTGAACAATCTCATCGGGCTCTCCGATGCGCGCCATGTTGAGAAACGACGGACGGAAAAAGAATTCCCGGTCACCGAATCCGATAACGCATTCGCCTAATTCTTTAATCGGGGTCATAGTCGCTCCATAAACAGTATCAAGGGCGCAGAACGCCCTTTGTACTATTCACGAAAAGCCAGGGAGTTAGCTGATGGTCACCGCGCACGCAAAGGACGTGATTTTCACAGGCGTTGATGCAGAATCGGTGACTTCGCAGGTGTAAACACCCGCATCACCGGAAACAGCGCTGGCCTTGTTGAAGGTCGCCGTTGTTTGCCCGCTGACGACAGAGCCGTCTTTCTTCCACACATAGGTGTAAGGCGAGATGCCGCCATCTACCGCTACCGACATGTTAAGGGCTGAGCCAGCGGCTACTGTCTTGGTTGCCGTCAGGTTCGTGGTGAATGCCAGCGCCGGTCCAGCTACTTCGAACACGACAGTGTCAGCGTCGTAGACTTTCCATTCCCCGGAGAAGGTGGAAATGTCAGAGGTACCGAAATCACCAGACCATGAGGTTGTGTTGAAATACCCCATGATGTAGGTGCCGGCGTCTTCACCAGTGAAGTCAAAGCGTACCCACAGCGTCGGCTGGCGACCGGCCTGCACTTCATCGAAAATATATTTCGAGATAGTGATGGCGCCGATTTCAGTCGTTTTATCCTGCTTACGGAATTCCCCTTCACCGGAGATGGTGAAATCCATGTTGTTCACCAGGTTCTCAACCAACCCTTTCGTATCGTCAACCTCAGAGGTGACGGTATTCATGGAGTAGTCGAACCCTTTCGTTGTCAGCGCGCCCAGGCGTTTCCATTCGGAAAGGGCCGGAACGGTATCAGCACAGCCCATAGCCATGCGTAGCACGGCCACCTTACCAATCAGCTTGCCGGTATCATTAGCACAGCCTTGCATGTGTACCTCTCAAATAAAAAAGGCCGCCAGATGGCAGCCTGTTAGTGATTCTGACGATTATTCGCCGTATGTGCATGAGACGAGCAGCCGGGTTACTAACCGGCCCTCTTCGGTGGGGATCGGCGCCGGTACATTGCCGACAATCCGTAGCGCGCCTACGCAATCATCGGCGCCGGATTGCGCGCTGATATACTCGACAATGGCGTTTACCGCGGCGTCCGCAGCATCGGGATTCGCTTTGGAGGAAACAACATCGACCATCACATACCAGTCGCCGCCGCGGTCGTACTCGATATTGGTACCACCGGAAGGCCGGAACACGATGAACTGGTCGGCATCCTTTCCGGAGTCCTTCCATTGCCGCCATTGCACCCGAAATCCCGCGGTGAGCCCTTCAGCCACAAACAGGTCTTTCAGGCGCATGTACATTGGAGGAGTCATTGGCCTTCTCCACATGGAACGACTTCGACGCGCCCCTTTAGAGTACGCTCGTATAGCTCACCTTTACGGCGTTTATGGGCTCTGAATGGCCTTGGATGATATCGAACAATTCCGCGCTGGATATCAGCAAAAAACACCCCGCCGATTTGGTTGCCATTCACGAATACTTTTCGAGGACCAAGACCATCTCCAGCAAAATGGATGTTGCGATTCATAATGAGGGTGCCGCGATTCATAATGACAACTCCTTCTTAACAGCCGCGTCAATCTGGCTGCGGGTATCCTCGAAGCCCTTCGTTAAGAACTCTTTCCGCGCAGTCGCGCGCCGGAAGTTCTGCTTCACTTCAGGGTCGTGAACAAACACCGCATAGTTAGCCGTATAGCCAACGCGCCCGGTCACTCTCACGCCATTAGCAGTGATTTCCCGGAACTGGCTATTGATGAGTGTTGACGTGTCGATCGGAGTGTAAAGTGCTGCCTGTGCGCTACCGATAAGCATTGCCGACTGCAGCGCTCGCACAACCTTTCGCCCCTGCACGTCCTTAATGATGCGGTCGAGATTGGCCTTAGCCTGGCGGATGCCGCGTACTTTAGCGCCCATAATCAGACTCCCGTAATCAGTGCGAAATCGTCCGCCAGTCGCTCGAACGTATCTGCAAACTGGACGATCTGCCGAATCTCATCAGCTTCATCTGGCGGCGCCGCATCGGTTGATGCGCCAATCAGGATATAATCCCCTTCCCGCGCCGTTGCGTACTCGGTCCATATCGTGTTTTTAACCACAATTTCCCGGCCAAGGTCGCCGATTTTCGCAGAGAGACCGCCCTGGTAGTCGCAGAGGATAGCGATAGGCGCTTCCCACCCGTACGGCTGACCTCCGCCGTCGGTATCGCTACCGTCAGCATCGCGTATGCGCCGCCAGATTGTCGCCGTCGCGGTGTATGACCAGTTGGCAACGCTAGACATCGCTAACCCCTCAAAGCTCTGGTAGCGGCACCGTCATGCCTGCCATGCTGTGTGTGCAGTCATTCAGATATTGAATCTGCCCGTCTGTCACAAATGAATGGCAAGTGAACGGCTTGTCTTTAGTGGCATCATCAAATTGTTCTGGGTCATCACTGGGCGTGAAGCCAGTAACTAAAACGCTGGGGGTAAGCGTCGGTTTATCCACGCTTCCATTCCATCCCCATCGAGGGCCTTCTCCATTGCCAACCTGCACTACATGGCGGCTACAGCACCCAGGACACATGAACGATAACCGGTTATCGCTCGCCTTCTTCACTCGCTCAGTCATCTTTCCACCTCAACACTTTTGCGCCCGTAGCCTGTATGCGAGGGCAGTTAATCATCCACTGCCCCGCGCCGTTAACGTAAGCCGTGGTCTGCTGGCCGGTATCGGTCATGACCCACACCCGGGTGAACGTTCGCGGCAGCCGCTGCTGAACTGAAACCCACACCATCATCACCCGCCAACAACGAGAAACAGGCCGACGCTGTTGCCGGCGCTGATTGGTAGTTCACTGGTGCAGCCGCTGGTATCGAGCTTCGCCAGCGAGTCGCGCAGCCAGGTGATGCCGTCATCTCCGTAGTCGAACGAGCGCGATGCCCCCGATGGCGCCCCCTGCGATTTGATTCGCCGGGCACCGGAAGACGTCGCCATGAGCGCAGCGGCATACATCAGGATGAGTTTTGCGCTGCAGTCGTCATATCCCGCACCGTCGAGGCACGGGATAATCTTGTTCACCATGCATAGAATCGGGTCCAGCAGCGCGCCGGGTATGGCATAACCCAATTCACCGATGAACGCCTGCACGTCTGCCGCCGTGATTGGGTCAGCCATGGTTATTTCGCCTTCTTGGTTGCTTCTGCCAGTGCGGCTTCTGACTCTTCAGCGCGTTTGTTCGCCGATTCCAGCTCAGCCGCATGGGCCTGCTTCAGCTGCTCAAGGGCATCAGCATGCTCTTTGTCTTTTGCATCAGCGTGTGACTGGGCCTGCTTCAGCTGCTCAAGGGCATCATTGAGTTTTGACTGCAAATCGGATGCACCGGATGCCACAGGCGCAGACGGTGTCGCCACTTCAAAGACGAGCTTCTCCCCCTTCTTGTCAGTTGATTTTTCCGCCTTACCCTGCGCGACCCACTTCTCAGCGATCGAGTCATCGACGTCATAAACCTGTCCAGCCTCCAGTTTTTGAAGGCTGGCACCGGCAAAGAGGTTTGCTACCAATACCTTTACGAGTGCCATGTTTTTTCCTTAGCTCGAAGCGTGAATAACAGAGTAGTGGCCGTTGATGTCCTGCTTGACCATCAGACCAGCAGCTCCCCAGGTACGCCAAACGTAATCTGAGTTGTAGAACTGACGCGGATCGGCGACGGTACCAAACGCCTGGCCGACGATAGGAGCAATCACGCCAGCCTGCAGCGGCACGATTACGATTTCGTTTCCGGTCAGCTCAGCATCTTCTTTGACGGCAGCAATGCCCGATAACTTGAGAATTTCATCAAGCACAGTGCGTGTTTTGTTTTGGGTATCGAAATACTGTTCCCAGTTGGAAATGATGTCGGACGATACATACCAGGTCTGCTGACCGTACTGGAAGTTTTGCAGCTTAAGAACGTCTCGAAGAGCAATAGCAGCTTTACGCATCGCGTCTGGATCTGTGCTGGTTGCAAAGTTCAGAGTCAGAGTTACCTGTGCAACGCGCTCATCATGTCGAAGTCCCTTCCACGTTTTATCGTCGAACTTAATGAAGTTGCCCGCCGCATCGCGGAAACCCTCCCAGATGTAGTCGACATACTGGCGACGGACATCATCAACGGATCCAGACTGCGCATCGGCCAGAGAGGAAAGCGCAGATCCTTTGTTGAATACCGGATCACGCCAGTTGAACTTAAAGCCGCTGTCGTGAATTGGCACCATGGTGCCGTCGAAAGTGTAAGACTTCGCATCCAGCGCAGCACCAATCTGACCGGACATTGATGTGTGCGCCCAGCCACGGCCACCGGTGCGAGCGTACTCATACACAGACTCTTCGAGACGAACGGAGCGAGACAGCGGCATCAGGTCGTTCAGCAGCGTGAATTCGGTGTTCGGCTCGAATTGCTTCAGCACGGTCTGGTCATAGGCCTTGTACAGACGGCGGATATCGTCGACTGCGTTTACTGCGTCCAGCACCGGGGCATTTGCCGCTTCACCGCGAACACGGGTACGAGCAATAAAGTCTGCCACGGCCTGAGCACTGGAATTACGAGCGAACGTCAGCTCATTGAACTGAGCCATGTTGGCTTCGAGGTTCCCGGTTTCGGTCGCCTGCTTAGTGGAGAATACAAACATTCAGGTGCTCCTTATTTAATGACCACGCGCAGGAGGTCACCTGCCGTTGCAATGGTGTATGAGCGGTCTTCTTCTACGTAGCAGCGGACCGATTCATCAGTGCCAGCAGCTTTAACGCGACCGTTGGCCACAGAGAGCGGCTGCCCTTTTGTGTAGGTACCTGCTGCTGCTGGCACGTTGAAGAAAACGCCTGGAGTTGGGTGGAAGGCAACAACCCAGTCACCAGCCTTGATGACGTCGTCTACCGTTTTGCAACGCAGGTAGTCATAGTTGGCTACGTAGAGGATCGCAGCTTCATTGCCATCCACAGATGCGGTGAATTTCTTCGTGGTGTTGTCGAAGAAACCAATCGTTCCGGGGGGCGTATCAGCGGCTGCAGCACCTTCACGGTGAAGTTGTGGGTTCGCGAAGATACCGCCCGCATGAATTACGTGTTTTCCGTCTTTAGCCATTTTTTACTCCGGCATTTCGCTGACTGATTGGGTGTTGGTTGCCTGGCGGAATGCACCGTTCAGGCCGAAAGAGGTCTGGCACTTGGCGTACATAGCGTCGAGCGCCTTACCGTCCAGATCAGCGACTTCGTCGTCGCTCATGTTCATCGCCAGCTTCACAGCCGCGCGCTTTTCGCCCTTCTCTTTGTCAAAGTTGGCATTGATCTGGCTGTTAAGTGCGGTGACCTGCTCAGTAAGAACTTTCGCCCACGCTGGCATCTCTTCGTTATTGGCGGCCTGCTCTTTTTTCTTGGGCTTGCCGGTTTCCTGGTCTATTTCTTCATCGCCTTTTTTCTTGGCGGTGGCTTCTTCGGCCTTCATCTGGTTGTATGCGTCCATCAGCTCGGCGTCGGACTTTCCTTCAGTCGGCTTACCAGCGGCTTGCAGCGCATTGATAATCAGTTCTTTCATCGGATCGTTCTCTCCGTTGGTTTTAATCTCGTACTCAGTGGGTTTGCGCACGACTTCTACAGGTTCGCCGACGAACACGGCCTTGCCGTCATCATCGATGAGGTACTTCTGTTTCAGGTATTTGGTGTCATTGCGGTAGATGAAGCTGTCCGGCCACACCGTTTCAGGCCAAAGCCACTTATCTTCGGTGTCAGCCTCGCGCAGCTTGTCGCTGATAGCGCGGGAGATGTCGTCGAAAGAAAAGTTGGAGGCATTGGTGAAGAAGAATTTGGTCTTGTTGAGCAGGCCGTCGCGGGTGCAGTCGATACCGTCAGCAAGACGGGCAACTTCGATCTGCTGTTCATCGCCTTCAGAGTTAACGAAGATGCCCACGCCCTCCTCTGGAGTCCCGGCACCCGGCTCATCAAGCAGCACCGCAACATGGTCAAACATCATGTTGGTGGCGATCTCGTTGTACTTCTTGCCCTTCGATTCGCCATTTGCGGCGATGCCGGAATAGAGCAGGCCGGTGGAGATGTGGATCGGGTCGGAGTTGGTACCGGACAGCATCTCGTCCAGGCGGTTAATCAGGCGCTTGCCCTTATCGCTGGATTCGGCGTACTGGCGGTTGACGTACATGTCGCCCGTCACCTTCCCGTCTTTGTGGCTGACGTTCTGCAGCCATGCGCCGACGTGATATTCATTCACCGCCCGGACATCGCGAGCAGACACATGCTTGCCGTCAACCTTTGGGTGGCCCAGCGGCATCGGGTTACGCTCAAGCGTGTTATAGGCCTTTTCTATTTCTGCTGCCGGGTACAACTTCCGGTTCATCACAATATCGTCCACGACAGGCGTGATGCCGCGAACCACAATATGTGGCTTGCCGTCGATGGTTTCAGTGGTGATGTTTGAAGCGGAGTTGACGACGGTCAGCACGTTAACGCGGTTGCGTTTCATGCTGGGTCCTCATTGGTGGATTTCAGGCAATAAAAAAGGCCGCCGTAGCGACCTATTTGATGTGTTTAAATTCCCACCGGAATGAGCTGTATATGTACTCTCCGCCATCCTCCCTATCGGTAAGCTTGGCGGTAATTTCAAATTGGCTGCCAATTGGGTAAACCTTC
Organism: Klebsiella grimontii; assembly: GCF_900200035.1. Classification (GTDB taxonomy): domain Bacteria; phylum Pseudomonadota; class Gammaproteobacteria; order Enterobacterales; family Enterobacteriaceae; genus Klebsiella; species Klebsiella grimontii. The sequence continues at coordinate 394,952 of NZ_FZTC01000015.1, read as the reverse complement.
ACATCTGACAACTTTTTAGAACACTCAACAGCAAGTGAGGTGCTCGCCCATTGTCCTGGAATCGGCCTGATATGAACTTTACCCTTCTTGCCTGACATGCTGGCTGGGTAAAAGCTCTCTACAATCAACTTACGATACGGCTCTTCTGGCTTTGCCATAATTCCTCCGCAAAACCATTTTGTATCATGCCGCTTCGTCCAGTTTCCACTGCTGACGCTCTTTCTTCAACTTATCAGCCAGCCCTTCGTTGAATATGCTGCCGTCGTCGTTGAGCAGTACCGGAATCTGGCTGCAGTAGCAGTTGTACCGGTTGCCGTTCTCGGCGTAGAAGTCTCGCACCTGCTCGGTGGTATAAACCTTGCCGTGACGGCTGGCGTGCCAGGTGCGCGTCGTTGGCTTGAGCGCTGACAGCCACAGCAGGCCAGTATTCAGCCCAAGCCTATCCGCTGCCCAGTCCGTTTCGTTCCATTGCGCCCGCCGCAGCGCGCCGACCTGCTCAGTCTGAGCGATGGTCTTGGCTTTGGACATACTTACGTCCAGGCGCTTGCTGATGACGCTTTCCGTCTCGCGAGGATTGACGCCGCGCACTACCGCGTCAGTGATGATGTTGGTCAGATCGCCGCGGGCGGTGTCGCTGATTACCTTCCAGTCGCTAAATGTTGTCAGTCTGGCGGCCGCCACCTGATTAAGATAACCGGGGCTGTTTAAAAGCTGCTGTAGCGTCGTCTGGCTGGCGTACACCTGCGACTGCTGCGAGAGGTTGTTGAAGGCCTCCAGCATGCCGCGCTGCGCCTCTGCGACGACGTAATCCATCGCCCAGAGGTTTTGTTCGCCGCCTTCCAGCAGGTAATCGTCTAGGATGGTCTGTACGATGCCCAGCAGGTCGGCCAGCTCCTGCGCTGACATGTCGTAGATAAACTTGCCGGCATTGACCTGGTAGAGCCGCACATCTTCGCCATGGTCGTGGCACAGGAAATGCCAGTTATGGCTGTTAACCTCTCGCTCTCTCCCGGTCAGGCGCTGGTCGAAGAGCGATTTCAGAGCGCGCTTGATGCCGAGATACCGATCCTCGATATCCCGGAACATCGCGCTGACCTGCTTCGCCGATCGCGTGGGGTCAACCTTGCTGCGCGGAACGATCGGCAGCCCCACCTTTGCCGTCTGCTCCGGTGTCATCGGCCAGTGGATCATCGGTTGTCACCTTGTCATTCGGGTTAGGTGGATGCTTTGGTTCAGGCAGAGGGTCGAGCCCTACAATCTCGCGTAGTTCGTTGGCTGTGAATGGCGGCTCGCCACCATAGAAGCCCGACGTTTTCTGGACGATATCAGCCAGTTTCGAAGCGTTCTCGATTTTCTCTTTCTCGCCAGGTGCAAGCAGGTCTGTCCATGAAATGGTGACCTCTCCATTTGTCGGCGGATCGATAATGCCCAAGGTCCAGAAGCGTTCCAGCAAGGCTGTGATTCGGTCAGTCAGGAAGCCGTTGCGGCGGGTATTGCGGCGAATCGCCCAGTCGGTTTTATCCTCATCGCTCGCCAGTCGTCCGGTCTGCTGTCCAAACAGGATAGTGAACGGGATTTGCACTGACGCCGCCAGTTCGTTCGCGGTGACCTCCCATGTCGGCCCCGGGTCGCCGGGCGTCACACTCAGAACGTGCATCTGCCCGGCCTGCATAACCGCCGCCGCATCGGTGCCGCGGTTAAGTTTGTTGACCTTGTCGCCCATCGCTTCGCCGAGGTCGGCATAACCAGCTTTCTTAGCCTGGTCAGCCAGCGTGGCCATGTCTGTCTCTTTGCTGAACTCGACCGCGATCTGCCGGCTGGCGTTCTTCAGGAAGCCCTCAGCGCCACCACCGGACACTTTCTCAAGGTCGAGGCCTTTGTTGAAACCAGCCTCCAGCAGCGGGATGCCGGACAGAACGTTGTCGTCTTCAGAACCTTCGCAGAACAAGATAACGCGGCTCGGGTGTACCGGCTCTCCGCGCATCGGACCGACAAAAGGCTCATCACCGACCGGCTGCTCGTTGAAGTTGAACATCTTCGGCTGGCCGAACGTTTCTGACTGACGGTCGTTATCCCATTCGGCGACTGTTAGTTGCGGCTCCCATGCCGGGATAAGTTTTACCAGCGCTGACTCGCCCAAGGATTTCACCAGCTTGATATCTACTGGCTCGCTCCACGACTTATTATCTTTCACCTGCAGCAGCAGTGCTGAGTAGCGTCCAACCATATTGCGGCGATCGGCATCCTTCACCTTCGGCCACAGCTTCTTCATGAACTTGGTGACTTTCTTTTCCCAGGCGTTTGTTTTCTCCGCCTCCTGTGCTTCATCACCGTCAACTATGACCGGATAGTCCTGCCAGCAACCATCCAGCAGGCGATGCACCACAGCGAAGCCAGCGGCGTTGCGGCGGTACATGTTGTAGAAGTCGTTGAAGGTGATCGTGCGCGGGTAGCCAAATTCCTGGTAAAGCGTCGGGCGCTTCGTGTTCCCGCCACCGATGCCGATGGCATTCAGGTAATTTGCTCGCCTCATTTCAGTGGCGAGGTTGTTCACAGCCATCTGCAGGCCGTTATCTTGTTCGCTCACTGGCGATGCTCCTTAGAAGAATACTGTGCCGACCTGCTTGCGATTGTTCTTCGTCACTGCGAAGTAACGGAAGCTATCGGCACCGTGCGAAGTGGCGTCATGGAGAGGTTTGTCTTTCCAGCAGCCGCGCTTGTCGTCCCACTCCTTCCGGTAGCCCTCAAGGTGAGAGATACCTTCTGTGCATTTCTTCTCATCGAATACACATTTCGGGAGGATTTCACGTGCCGACTCAATGCCGGTATCAATGCCGGCCTTCGGCACAACGCGGAAGTTTATCGAATACATCAGGCCGTCAATCTCGTAACCCTCGCGCGCCAGCTCTTTGCGTGACTTCGCATCAGCAGCAAACTCGCGGTTTTCGATGTCGTGCGGACCCCAGTGCTCGCCGTACTCATAGCCGCGGTCTTTCAGCACCTTCATGTAGTGCCTCAGCCCCTCGCCGGAGTTTTCGTAGTAGTCGATGATGTGGAACTCTTCGCCGACCTCACGAACGAACCATATCGCCGTGGAGTCACCCACACCGATATCCCAGAACGTGTGCACCGGTAGGTGTGAGTTATCCGGGATTTGGCCGATCCGCTTGTTGGTGTACAGCCAGCGGAACTGTTTGGCGTAGTACGCGCCCTCGACCGACTGCTGGAACGCCTCGGCCGGAATGGTCGGATACTCACGCTTCATGTCATCGCCGAGCGTCTTCTCTTTGGCGTAGTACCAGGCTTTTTGGCGTTCGTTGACTACTACGCCGTGCTTCGCCTCCATTTCAGCGAAGTATTCAATCAGGCGTACTGGCAGCGGTTCTACCAGGTCAATTGCGTACTGCGGATTCTTCCACCAGGAGAAGAAGAAAAACTTCCAGTCCAGCGCAGATAGTGGCTTGCCCTGCAACAAGGCTTTCTCTGCCGTCTGGCAGTAATCGAAGAAGTAACCAGCACGACCCTCTGCGGTGCTCTCTATGGTAGCAAAGCATCCGGTTGATACCGCTTCAAACGCACCAGTGACGATTTCACGGGCTTTATCCGGGTACTTGGCGCATATCTTCCCGAACTCGGAAACGTGCAGGTAACGCAGCGTGCCGCCACGAAATGAGGTACTGACGTAGAGTGATCCGCCCTTCTTAAAGACCAGCTCGCCGGCTGAGTCGTTGCTCGCCGGATTGGCCGCCTTTATCTCGGCCGGCAGCTTATCGTAGGCATATTTTACCTTTTCTCGGAACAGGCGCTTTGCGTCATTCAGCGTGTGGGCGATCAGCGCGCACTTTGCCGACTCGAACAGAGCAGCGTCGAGCTGGATGATACACACCTCTGTGGTAAATCCGAGCTGGCGAGCTTTCAGGATGATGTTGCGGGTGTGAATACCCTCGAAGTATTCCCGCTGCTCAGGCGTCATTCTGAAGCGGGTCGGCTTACCTTCTTTGTCGGTGATCCAGTAAAGATTGTTCAGCCGCCAGTCTTTATCAGCTAGCAGCTTGAGATGCTCAGGCTTCATTACGCCCCCTGAGACAAGGAATCCATAAGGTCTGAAATTGAATCGACAACGTGTTCAGTTTTCACCTGCTCACGGAATGCCTGGACATCAATGTGCTTACCAATCAGTTCGAGGTTCTTTACCTTATCAGGCCACTTAATCTTCTTGAGCAGCGCGGCTGTGTTTCCCTCAGCTGACATCTCGACAACATCCAACCCGGATAGCGTCGTCCTCCAGACCTTAGGCCACTGAGACACCGGCTTGAGCTCACCGGTCGCGGTCAGGATGTCCAGCACGTCCATCTGGTCTATCTCAACAAGACGATTCAGGACGTATGTCGCATTTACACCAACCAGATCATTGCGCTGCGCTTTGAGTTCAGCAATTCTTGACTGGATGTCAGGTTTTGACAGGTTTTCGGATGCGGTGCGGTTAGCAGTCTTTTCGCTGTACCCCGCCCGAATAGCCGCTTGCGTGGCGTTTAAATCGATGAGGTACTCGCGACAGAACATCTCTTGCTTGTCGGTGAGTGCCATATATTTCTCAATGAGGTTTTATAATGGAAAAGGTTACTTTAAAAGTTAAAAATGGCCCTGATATTGCATTTAATGGTGAAGAAGTGGCTTACGAACATATCCTGGAAGAAGACACAGCTTTGCGTGTTTATGATACTGAGAAAGGTCATTGGCTCATGACACTAACGTCTAACGATGATGTACTTTTAAAACATGAGATTATCGAGAATAAGTCTGTAGAAAGCCTTGTTAAGTCGCTAGGTTACACTGCTTATGCCAAATCTATATACAAACAATTAGGTATAGACACGACCAACAATCTAGACATCTAAACATTTTCGCAAATTAAAATTATCTAAGCCACTCCAGAGAGTGGCTTCAGTAATGCAGGCTCTTATCTCAACGCAGCCCCTTGCTGCGTGCCGGATGCTCATCTTCGAGCGCCAGCATTGAGATAATATGGCTGACCTTAAACCAGCCAGGCTTCTCCGACAGTCGACAGAGCCAGATCGACAGGAGAATGAAGAGTATCAGCATCGTTACCTCAGGCACTGCGTGGTGATGTATTCCTGCTACTGGCTGATTGCCCGGTAGTAGGCCTGCCAGCGGTACTTATCCAACCGCAGTTGGCGCAGGCATTGAGCGGTTTCGACGTCCGATTGCAGGTCTTCGTCGGTATCCTTCCCTGCGTCACTTGCTTTGCACGGAGGGCTCATCAAATCCGGGGATGGCGTTGGCAGCGTCGATAGCTCGCTGGCGCAGCTGCACAGCATCATCGTCAAACCGGCACACAGTACGATTCGGAGACTTGACATATTTCACCACGTCGCGGGTTATGGTTCGGTAGATGACCTTGCCCTCTTCTGTAGCGGCAGCGGCCTTTTTCTCTACTGGCTGAATGGCTTTTTCGGCTTTCTCTTTCTTCTTCGCTGCCAGGGCGTTGATGTGGTCAGCGTGAGAGCTCCATCCAGAACGCCATGAGAAAATGCAGGAAAGCAGCAGGATAACCACTGCGCTGATAATGGCGGTTAAGCGACTCATTTCTGGCTCCACTCGCAGACTTCGCGCTCAATCTCGCGGCGCGTTACTAGGCCCTTCCACTGCTTACCACCGGCATAGGTCCAGCGGCGCAGCTGATCACATGCACCTTTCTGATCGCCCTGGTTGATTTTGCGCAGCAGTGTGGAGGTCTGGAAGTTGCCAGCGCCGACGTTATACGCGAATGAGTAAAGCGCCCCACGCATTGTTTCGGGGATCGGCTTCTGGATGTAAGGGTTAATCTGGCGGGCGACGGCGTTCAGGTCTTTACTGAGAAGCGCACGGCATTCAGCCTCGGTGTACTTCTTGCCGAGCATGATATCTTTGCCAGTGTGTCCATAACAGACCGTCCAGATACCCACCACATCCTGGTAAGGGTTGTATCTCACCCCCTCCAGCCCATCATTGCCGGTTGGCCCGGTAATAAGCGCCGACGCAATCGCAATAGCACCACCACCAACGGCAGCAAGAACGCTATTCCTCAACTTTGGTGACATAGCCATTCAGCCGATCCTCCCGTTCCTTACGCCGGTAATACCAGTTCACGCCGCAGGTAATAACAGTGCATGCAATACCGACAACGATCGCCCAGTCACTCAGGCTCATACCAGCCACTTTGTCGGCCAAAATCCATACCTCTGTTTTCGATACGTCGGCATATGCCTTTGCCGAAACACCGCAGCCCGTTAATGCGGTCCCGGTGCCGTATGAGAGTCTGCTGTAAATGGTGCTCATTTTGGTCATAGCCTCACCTCCGTTGATGACGGATGGCGCTGTGTGTGTTTGAAAGGGTCAGGCCCGTCGGGCTGGATTTAACAACGAAGCGTGTCGATGATGATTCCCGCGGGACCTGATAATAAAAAAGCCATGCAAATGCATGGCCTTGTGATTTGAATCCGTTATTTACAAAATGTATTCGAGACAGTATCTTTCGACTTCCGGACAAAAAAACATATACCGGGACAAAATCTAAATGTAACTGCCTTGCCTGCATGAAACCATGCGGGCTTTTTTTTGCCCAAAGAAAAAGCCCACCGAAGTGGGCCTTACAGCTATCATCATTTTTTATTAGGTGTGGTGCCGGGTGCCTCCCGGTAAGTCGCCGCCAGTCCACAGACGACTCGCAATGCGCAAAAAAACATATCAGACTGGCAATGCCCCTCCGCATAGGGGGATTCACCACACCAAAAATTTAACATCTGATGAAACTCGTTTCAATGCTCTACGACGATGTGACAGGGGTACTGATGCAATGCATCTCGCGAATACCCCTGTCGTGTCGCCGGAAAGCAAAAAGCCCAAGGCGTTAACCTCGGGCTTGAATTTATGCTCACTTTCGAGCTGTCACGTTGCTTTTAAAGACTGCCGCTGTCTAACTGCTTTTTACTGATGGCTTGGCGACCAATTTGTTTTCACCACGCTCTTTCGCCTTTGACGTCCGAGCATACATGAATTATGCAGTTTCAAAACTTATTTTCAAGTCTTTTTTCACGTTAACATCATTTTCGATGCTAAGTTCTGCACAAAGTGTGAAATAGACAGCAGAGTTAAACAATTCAACGCACCATCTCACCCTGTCTACGCACTGTTTTTCGGTAAGAAATGGCGCGTGGTGATATTGCATCCACCTAGCCATATCAACCATTGGCTGCCGGCCTTTGTAGTAGTTTTTACCAATAGTGTAAATCATCGTATCTTTTGGAAACGCCTTAAGGATTATCGCTTCCATAAAGTCAGCTTCATCCTGATCAATAGCATTGCCGATGATGTCAGATAGGGATTTTTTAGGCCATAACAGTGCTTTTGCCATGACCATTAGGTTTGCACCTTCGTAACCTATCTTGCGAAGCCTGGCGAGAACATCAGTGATTTTTTCCTGCTGCTCCCCGCTCCACCCAGTAATTATCATTGACCACATCCCACCACCACCTGAAAGGTGCTCGGTTCCGCTTCCACCAAAAACCGAACCCCAATGATTAAGAAGGGATCGAATCCAGCGATTCTGAGATGGAGTAAGCCGGCGATGCTTCCCGAGATATGATCGACGTGGAACTCTGGCTAATTCAGACCAGGATTTTTCGTTATCTTTTTTCATACTGTCTCTCCCAGGGTCTGATAGATGCGAACGAAATTCTTGAGGATGCGGTAGTCAACCAGTACGGTGCCGCTGCTGCGCAAGAGGCGAAGCTTTATCCAGCGGTCGCGGATGCGTTCGATAACGTCACGGCTCATTTGGTCGTCCTCGCCATGGCCTTAGCCATCGCTTTATACGCCCTGAGTACATATGCGTTTTTCCCATACAGGGTGATCTGGAAGGTGAGTCCGCGAGACTCCCAGGTATTGACCGGAGACTCGTCCAGACCAGCATCCGCAATACGCCTGGCCTTAGCTAGTTGCCAAAATGGACCGGTCAGCCAGATGCGGGCGTAAGCCCCTTCGTCGCTATAGGTGATCTTCATGCGGCCTCCTGGTGGCGTGCGCGGCGCTTCTCCAGCGCGCGGGCTCTGCGGGTGAATATGGATTTGATGCGCTGCAGGTAAGGAATATCGAACCGGCGCGGCTCGTTATCAGCCTCAAGGCGCTCTACGCGGTCCAGGCCAATACGTTCAATCAGGTGAATGCGGTATTCAACAGCGTTGCCGCTCAACTGCCGGTTGCATCGGGTACAGGCGGAGTGGACATTGAATACGTTGAACTTCAGGTGTGACGCCGCGCCGCGGGAACGGTAATGGCTGGCATCAATGGCACTACCGGTCAGGTAGTTGCTCTTTCCAATCAGCGGAGCGCCGCAACTGGCGCAGGGCTTACCTTCATCACGAATGCGAATGTACCGGTTAAAGGCTGACTGAGCCTCTTTATCCCATTGGGCCTTTGTCTTGAATGACTCGCGCTTGGCGCGGAGACGCTGGCGCCCCTCCTTCTCGGATTCGCGCTGGAGCTTCACCGCCCTGGCCTTCGCCGCTTCACGGGCTTTTGCTGTCTGTTTTTTTGCGATCGCGCTGGCGCATTCAAAGCAGCAAACTACCTGTCCCTCCCGGGTGGGATGGAACCATTCGCGGCAGTGAGCGCATTTACGGCGTGCTGGTTTACGCATGTGGCCTCCTTGCTCTCAGGCAAAGCCACTTCTTGTCGACCAGACGGGCGGTATAGCCTTTCAGTGTTGGGATATCAGACGGCTTAACTTCGACTTTGCGCTTGCGGCGAGCGGGAACGCGGAAGATGCCGCGATCCATTACTTTGGCGAGAAGACATTGCATAGCCATCACCCCGCAAAGCTCAGCAGCTGACTGGCGGCGTTTTCAACCTCAGCCGGCGAGTGGAATTTGCGACGCAGAATGTAGTTCCACAGCACATTCAGCACTGATTTGTAGACGCCGTTAAACTGGCTGTCGTCCATGCTGGCGAAGGAGATCGACTTTGCGACACGACGACGGCTACCGTCAGGCATCTGGTATTCGTCGTAAAAGCCAGCCTGAATGGTTGCCCACTCGCGGAAGGATTCGAAGTGTTTCAGCAGCGCCATATCGCGGGAACGAGAAATACCGACAGAGGAGAGATACATCTCCGCGGCATTCTGGAGCGCAGCGCGCTGATCGAAGTCGGATGAAAGGAAGTCGATAAACCCGGATATGAGGGAGCGCTCAGTGGGCTCAATGAGTCCACCGGAAGGCGTCCAGTAGTGATAGCCGAGGGTCAGAAGCTTGAAGAACTTCTTGTGGAATGCGTAATTTCTGGGCTTGCGGAACTCACCGCAAAGCAGTTGCCCTACGGGGATAAGTTGCAGGTATTCGCTGGTTCCCGGCTCTGCGGGAATCAGTACGTTTTGATAACTCTTCTCAAATTGCAGTGTCTGCGCCATGTGTCCCCACTTGGCGCCGGAAGTAAGTCGTCAGTTGCTCAGGCTGACAAGGGAATTATGACGGGCTAAATTCCAAATTGCAAAACGAGCATAGGCTATTTTTTCTCGTTCTGGCTGGCCATTTCGATATAGCGCGGATCGGATGTTCGGGGTTTCTGGTAAGTTTGATTTCGGCTACGTAGGTTTCTACGATTTTGAATCGCTAGAGTCGTTCGATGTCTTTTTCGTTTGCTGGAGAGAAGACGCCGATTGGTGTTTAACCCGGTCGATTTGCAATAACCACCTCCTATTTTACACGCATTGATAGCATTTTTTGTTCATTACTCTTATTGACCATGTATGACATCTGTCATACTATAATATCACAGACGGCAAATGAGTCATCTGAAAACAATAAACTTAGTGAGGCGAAGCGCGAAAGCGGGTGAGCTGAAGGAGAATCAAAATGGCTGCATTAATTTCTGAAGTGTTCGGGCGTATCAACGAAGAAGGGAACGTTGATATCCTGTATGTTGAAGACGGTTACCCGGTAACGCGCCTTGATGCCGGCAACGTCTACCCTGTAAATTCCAGTCTGAGCGTTAATTATGACCACGCCGAAGGCATTACGCTGACACAGGAAGATGCACGTCGCATCGGTATTGATATCGAATAATTAAACAGGCCCGGTGATTCCGGGCCCTTCCTCATGGAGTCACTATGTCCCGTGAAATTTCCCGTAATCCATCTTTTACTCCCTCACCAAAATTACGCGCTCATTTAAACGGGCACCGTGATGGGGTAACAGAGCGCCTAAACAATCTTTTTGACAGATACGATCATCTGATGCGTAGTTGCTCCATTCCGCTGGAGCCAGAAGAAAAACATGTACTGATGAATGTATTAAATGGCTCATTCATCGAGCCATCATTCATCGAGCATTTAGCTCAAGAGGTAATTGACTCTGATGATTATCTTAACGGTGTAACTGCTGCTCGCTCTTTATATGAAAAGCTCAGAGCAGCATCTTACCCACAATTACTCGCTACAGTTGAGCGTGCTGGTTACTAGATATGCGCCGCATAAACAGTAAAGCTGAAGCTATGGAATATATATCCACTGACAAGATTAAATGTTTTGAGTGCGGAAAAACATTCTCTCTGCTGGCTAACCACCTTAAAAAGGCTCACAGAATGACGGTAGAGGAGTACCGGGTTAAATTCAATATACCTACTGGAACCCCGCTGGCAGGCAAACTTTATCGTGATAAGCACCGCGATAAAATGCGCAGATTGATTGCTAATGGCGTCGTGACGCACTGGCATCTTGCTGATGCTGTGGAGAAGTCTAAGACTTCAGCCCGTGGTGATCGCCGTGACTTTGATCTCGCGGAGCAAGCCGAGCGCATGAAGCGCAACGCTAGGCATGAAGAACGAACCTTTCCGCCAGGCAGTAAACGCGCAAACGGTAAAGACGCAGATCGAGAACGGGAATACCAACGTGCGTACCGGGCTTTAAAAAATGGCGATCCCTCTCTCATGGTTGCATATAAAGCAAACCTCCAAAATAAAGCCTAGTCTATTTTTTATTGGCCTCTTCCATTTCTACATATCGCGGATCGGATGCGCGGGGGAGTTGAATACTCTGTTCGCGGTAATAGCGCACGCGCTCCATAAAGTAGTCGCGCAAGTGCTCAGGCTGCTCTCTGGCTACCACTTCGGCGACAACCGGCATGTTAAGCCGCTCTTTGTAGGCGACGCCGGACGCTGCGAGGTCGACGTTGACCTTGTCCTGCTCGTCTTTTGACTTTGATGCTATATTCCAACTAGACATATCCAAACCCTTCCTTTTGTGAGTTGCCCCATGAACAAGAAGACAATAAGAATTATTGCCTGCTGTGTTATTGCATGCATGTTTGTAGTGGTGCCAACATCCTTAGTTCATGGTGATTCTAAGTTTGGTTTTGCCTATCATTTTATCTGGAATGTTGGCTTTGATGAAACAAGTGTTTTCCCTTCGGCTGTTGAGCCATTGTACTTGGTGGCACAAATAATCGGCGTCCTTGCCATTACTTGGCTCCTTACAAAAGACAGTAAGTGATGTAATTTGCTTCCACTTACCAGAGGTTCGCGGCTTTGCGTTCTGCGTGGGATTTAGCCACTGATAGCACCCCACGCCAGATTGATTAATGACTCCCAGGCAATATAAACCCGGATACCAGCAGCCAGGCCGAAGCCAACCACCATTGAGTAAAGTAGAACGTTGCACTTGGACATCACTTCACCTCCTGCGGGGCGGCTGCGAGCATGGCGGCGCGGCGGTTTACCACCTCGATGAGAGCCTCTTCGGCATCACACAGGCAATCAGCGATGCCACGGCGATCACCGTCGAAGTCATTCAGGTCGAGGCGTATTCGTGCAACCTTCTGCAATGCGTCCAGCACATCCTGAGGCACTGCCGGCGCCGGCTGCGATTCTACGTCAATATCGCCATAAATTTGACCGACCAACCTAAAGCCTGGCATTCCCCAATTATTCGGAGAGTAAGCGATAGATCCCTGTTCTGATACGAATAGATAACCTACCGGCTTCATTTCCGGAGCTGGCTGCGCGTGGCGATAGAGCGGCAGTACAGCCACATCACCATCTGTTGCGACAAATTCTGCCCGGCATTTATCGTTTGTGACATGCCATTGCTCACGATAGTGCCATGTCCACGCCACCGGCTCGCCGTCCATTGCGGCCTTGCGGCGTTCCTGTAGCTCTGCCGCCATTGCCTTAATTAGCGCAATATCAGAACGGCCTAACATGTAACCCAACTGAATATCGCGTAGAAATAATTCTGTCTCGGTTAACTGATTATTGGTCATTGGTTGGCTCCTTCAAACATCATGCCGCCATCGCAATCAGGGCACTTCCCCGAATCAACATCGTTATCGTCATAAAGGCGACCATATAAACAGTTACCTGCGCGGCACTTCAGCGCCTTCGTCTTTTCGGTGGCACGAATTACACTCCCAAGCCTCTCCAGATACCCCCTTTTAATCAGTGATTCAGCCATAGCTCCAACCTTTACTGGCAGTATTTTATCGCCATCCCAGACACCATCTTTGCGGCCTGGCCAAAGATGAATTTCCCAGTCATAAATTACAGCCGGTTTGATATATTCGCGTTCGCGCTTGTTAAGTGGCTTATCCATCTACTCAGCCTCCCACTTGATGCCAGCTGCGGTCAGCCATTTGAAGAAATTGTTCTGACAGTCGATATATCCCTTCGCGTAGTCCTCAGTGGTACCGTAATGGCAAATCTGAAATTCATCATATTGCTTCACGGTGACGGTGCGGGACTCCAGCTCGGCGATGCGCTCTTCATATCGAGCACCAACCGATACGGCCTTGTGATAGGCCTCAAGCCATTTTGATGATTGAGCCTGCGCTTTCTCCAGCGCCTCTAACAGCGACCTGATTTCTGAAGGCTTAGCCAGATACCATTGGGTATCATCAATCGCCGAAGCTTCTGTTTTTACTCTCTGCGCCAGTTCGGTGATATCAGTCATGGCTGGACTCCTTCACGCCATCCCATTCAACCCAGGCGTTTTCACCGTCTGCATCAATTTCGCCTTTGTGTCCGCATTTCGTGCATACGGCTTCGTCGCCAGCCCAAAGAGTATCCGGAGACACAGACCAGCCAGTCACACTCACTTTGTCGTTGTTGCAGTTCGGGCAGTTATCAAGCCAGCCGACAGTAACCGTTAATGGCCCGTACCCATGCTCTGTTCTAATACTCATTTGTCGGCCCCCTCGCGCAGCTGCTGGGCAAAAGCGACGATCGAATCATGAAACTCCATCGCTCCTGACGTACGTTTTTCAGCTTCTTCGTAGCTGATATCAAGCCTGTCCATAACACAGTCAGTTTCAAGATAGTCAGAGCAGGCATCCAAAGAAGCGGTAATCGCATCAGCCTTAATCCCGGCCAGGTAGGCGTCGGTGGCGGGGGTCATCCGGTGATACATCAAGCTTTCAAACGCCTTTTGCAAACCTACATCCGGTAATAACTCGCTGCGGAACGAATTCAGAGCCAGCAACATTGCTACGCTGTCTGTTTCCGGGACTCTCTTCATGGCCACATTCTCCGCAGCCACATCCAGATACGCTTTCGCCAGCGCCATAACCTTTGTCTCTTTGATTGACAGCTCGCCCGCACTCTCAAGCGACTTAATGAGCTCGTTTACTGCCTGTTGTGTGATTGTCATTTGGCGGCTCCTGCGGTAAGCATGGCGATGATTTCTTCCGGGGTTTCCCGCACCGTAATACGATCGCCAGAGGCCATCCTGAGATAAGTAAGGCCGGCGAAAATCATGCTCTCAATGTGGTCGACAGCAATGAATACCGGGTCATAAACCGTTTCAGTTTCACGTCCATATTTTCCTTGGCGCTCTACCGTTGAATCTTGGGTTAATTTGATAAATTTCATTTTCTTACTCCCGCCAGGCACTGATTAAAAAGGTTGGTCAGCTTGTTGGCGCCACAATGATGATTGCTAAACTGAAAATCCGCTGACGTGCTTTCGATTACGGCTGTCTGCTCTGCCAGGGTGTAGCGATAGCCTTTGCGCTCCCCTGCTCTCAAAACCCGGCCATCGTTAAACGTGGCCCAGATAGCTGAGTTAACGACAGAAGAGTGCAGGCCCGTTCCGGTGCGAATCTCTGAAAAAGTGCAACCAGGATTGCTGCCGATAAAATTGATGACGATTTGAGTACCGGATATACGTTTCATTGAATCAGCCCTTTTTCTTTGCCAATCAGGTATTCGTCCCGCAGCCACTGAGCCGGGGTTAGCGCGCCAAGTGATGCGGCGCCGGGCATGCAGCCAAAGCTTTTTCCTTCCGGGTGAAAACCCTGCTGACGACTGACATGGTTTGTCGGGATTGCTTCCTGGTTGTTCTCCAGCGCCAGTACCGGTGAGGGTATTTGCTCTCCGGCGGCGACTTTCAGCGCCCAGTCTTCCAGCTTTTTGGCGGCATATTTCTCTGTTTCTGCCTCGCTGAGCTGGCGCTGGTACATTGCCCGCCGGGTATCGGTGACAATCCAGTACATGACCGGGTGAGACCAGGGGAAGCGCTCGGCGCCGCCGGTGTGGAGCCCCTTCTCTCGGTTGTATCTTTGAAATTCACCCATCACGTCAGCCAGCTTGATACCGAGGACTGTGCCGCTGTCCTTGCACCACTTGATGAACTGGCCCGGTGATGGCCAGAACGGCGATTCACTGGCTCTCGCATGGCGCACGCCGGCGGATAACTGCTCGCGGGTGCGGATGCCGTTTTCCGAAAATGCCGCTATCCACTGCTGCTTAGCCACTCGCTCGTCAGCATCTGACCGGAGGTTGGTTTGCGTCGCTGCCGGGAAAATCTGCTTCAGCTGCATGAACAGCGCGTCGACAAGGCGCTCTGCGTCTGAATTCACAACCCGGCCATGCTCTGGGTTGCCTCCGGCCATGCTCGCCATCGCTTCGCCATCCCGATTGTTTATTGCGCGGTAGAGTTCAGGTTTCACAGGAAATCCCTCCACGCTTCCGGGCTGTTCCAGTGGGGGTCTTCCTGGCTGGAATCGCGACTGCGCTTAGCCTGCCCGTCAGGCTCGAACAGCCCCTGCCAGCCATTGGCGATGCTTCGGTTGATAATTTCTTCAGGCGCATAGCCGTTCAGCCTGCAGCGATCGAGCAGGTTGATAGCCTGCGTCACGGTATGCTGAGACTTGATCGGCTTTTTCAGGTCACGGCGGTATTCAACCCATGAAGACCAGGTGATTGCAGACAGCCAGTCAGGCAACTGAACACTGGACGCATCGAACGAACCCGCCTTGGGGGATTTAGGGGGTTTATTACTGTTGTCTTTATTGTCTTTTGTATGTTTGTCTTTTGTGTTTCCACCCTGGCGGGAAACGTTATTCCCATACGGTGTGAAACTATTCTTCCCTGACGGTTGGAATGTTTCCATTACGGTTGAAATGTTTTCAACCGCATGCAAAACGTCTGTATCAAACATCTCTCCGCGTATCATCTTCGCCTTGAGATTTGCATGAATTACTGGCTCTATTGCTCCAGCATGAAGGCTGAATGGAGACACGTAAAAAACTTTAGGATTCTTGCCATCAAAATAGTGACGAACCTCTTTTAATCTCTCTTCAGCCTTTCTTGTGGTGAAACCTATCTTTACAGGCCCTGATTCACTTTCAGCAAAGACATAAATATACCCAGCCTTATTTTTTGTAGCTCCGTATTCACGCCTGCGCTCTGGCTTACTTGTCTCCCACTCTGAAATCATCTTGTTTATGCCTACATGACGTCCGGACTGAGTCAACACAGACATGCGAATCAGTTCGTTTTTCGCTGTAGAACAACGAGTGGCAGCAAGACCAGTCATGTCAGATAGCTGCTCGTTACTGACCCAGTCAGATTTCTTATTGAAGCCGTATGTTTTGCGCATGATTGCCATGAGCACTAAAAGCTGATGCTGCGACAAACCTGCACGCATGACAGCCTCAAGGAGCTCATTAGCGATGCGCGTAAACCCATCGTCGAGATCTGCCACGCGCAGCTCCTGTAGTGCCACGACAGGCACAGGGAAATTGATTACTTCGGCAGTATTTGCCATAATTACTCCTGTGAATTGATCCAGTTAATTCGCGTAGAAAGCCGTTAGTGTTCGCGCACTGCGGCTTTCGCCCTTTCTGATACCCCTCATGCCTCAAAATCCCCCTTCTCTCCCGTTCGGTTAGAAATCAGGATGGCCAGCAGCAGCGACATGTTCGGCAGCAGGCTTTCCCGCCAGCGACTTACCGTTGACTTATTCACTCCGGCCACTTTGGCGATATTCGTGGTTCCCAGTTCTGCTATCTGGCTGTGCAACCAGCTTTCAATTCTCCGGGCCTCCACTTTGTTGCGTGTTGTTGAACTCTCCATTTGTGATACTTCCTCTGGTGTTGTTTGGAATGGCCGCCAGTCAGGCGGATGGAACAGTTTTTGGAGAAGGGAATAGCTTTGGCAGGTCGGGTCTTATCTGATGCGCCTGAATCTTTCCCTTCGTTGCATTGACGATGCTGTTTACATGTTCAGGCGAAACTTTTGCCTTGTTGTGGAGCCACTTGTAAACCGCCTGCTGAGAAACATCACAGGCCTCACCGAGCTTTTTCTGAGAGCCAACAATGTTGATTGCGGTTTTAATGGTTGGGTTCATAACAACCTCCGTAGTAATTAAAAATAGAGATTAAAACCATAGTTGTATTTAGTCAACAACCATTTTCGTTTGATGGAAGAAAACCTTGGTTGTAAATTGAAATGATGAAAAAGACACTTGCAGAAAGATTGAGAGAAGCCCGTAAGGCAGCAAACATGACCCAGAAAGCTCTGGGTGAAGCTGTTGGAGTAAGTCAGGCTGCTATTCAGAAAATTGAAACTGGAAAAGCGAGCCAAACAACAAAGCTATTGGAGATCGCAATTGCTTTGGGCATCAGGCCTGAATGGCTTTCCTCTGAGTCTGGTCCCATGCGACAGGATGGCCAAGAATCGAAGCCGGCAACAACTCAGGAAAGCGATAGCTTCAAGATTGATGTTTTAGATCTGGATGTCAGTGCGGGGCCAGGTGTAGTGAACAAAGAGTTCATAGAAGTACTGCGTTCTGTCGAATATTCTAACGATGATGCGCGCCATATGTTCGATGGACGTAAGGCAGAGAACATCAGAATCATCAACGTGCGAGGTGATAGCATGTCTGGGACGATTGAGCCGGGAGATCTGCTATTTGTCGATATTAGCGTTAAGAACTTTGACGGTGACGGCATATACGCCTTCCTCTACGACGACACTGCTCATGTTAAGCGCCTTCAAAAGATGAAAGACAAGCTACTGGTAATCTCAGACAACAAGAGTTATGCAGCCTGGGACCCCATAGAAAAAGACGAAATGAACCGCGTCTTCGTTTTTGGGAAGATTATCGGCAGCATGCCGCAGACATACAGGAAGCATGGGTAGTCAGCCAGTGGACTGATGAGGTGTTTGGGTGATGCTATGGATGTGAGTATCTGGTCGTCATCATAGCTGCCGTTCTAGCCTCGCTGATTGCGTGGCAGTGGGTTCTGGACTTGGGATGATGCGTGTTTATATAGCAATTGAGACAATCTATCGAGGCTGATAATACAATTTTTGAGGGAAGCCATGGCAATTTCAAAAGAAATGAGAAAGCTTATAAATAAATGGAAAACAGGAACATCTTGGCCAAAGCGCCTCGAATGGCTTGAAATTAAAGGCATAAGGGGATGGTCTGGGCAAAGGGTTGATATACAATTTCCTATTGTAGCCCTTGTCGGAGAAAACGGGTCTGGTAAAAGCACAGTTCTGCAATGTGCAGCATCTGTTTATAAAGACAAGAAAAAACGGTTCGCATCTTTCTTTTTCCCTGACACCCCGTTTGAAAAAATTCAAAGTGCCTATATTCGTTATTCTTATAGGGAAGGACACAACTCATTAGTTAAATCGATTAGAAAGCCAACCAATCGATGGATTGGTAATCCTGATAGACCTGAGAGAAGAGTTGAATATGTAGATTTAAGCAGATTACAGCCAGTCAATGCTCGTCTGGGTTACCTGAAATTGCTTAAAGGTGGTTCCACAGAGCAGTCTCATGAAGCATTCGATCAGGAAAGGCTTGACAGGTTAAAAAATATTATAGGTAAAAGTTATACTGCGGCAGGGTTATCGATAACAACAATTGATGCTAAAAGGCCAGTCACTGTAATTTCAAATGAGGGAACCAGATATTCAGGTTTTCACCAAGGCGCTGGGGAGATAACGGCGACCGAACTAATTGCGGTCGATTATCCAAAATATGGACTTATTTTAATTGATGAAATAGAAACATCCCTACATCCTCGAGCCCAGCGCCGCTTAATGCGTGATCTGGCCAACCTTGCAAGAGAAAGAGAGCTTCAAATTCTCATCACAACTCACTCTCCATATATTCTCTCTGAGCTTCCTCCAGAGGCGCGTATTTATCTCATGAATGGCGTTGAAGGGAAAACAGCAGTAAGCGGTGTAAGTCCGGAATTTGCCATGACAAAAATGGATGAGGAAAATCATCCTGAGTGTGATGTATTTGTGGAAGATAATGTAGCAAAAACATTAGTTTCAGAGGTTATCGCCAGTTCCAGGGAGCGTGAGTTATTATCTAGGGTTATGATTATTCCTTTCGGAACCGCAAGTGTTGGCATGGCGTTAGGGCAAATGGCTCACAATAATCGCTTCCCCAGAACTACTGTAGTGTATCTCGACGGGGATCAATCTCCAGCACCAGGGTGTGCTATATTGCCAGGAGACGACGCCCCGGAAGTCGTGGTTTTTAACGCACTGCAAGAGAGGGGGTGGCCGAATATTTCAGAAAAAATTGGAAGGGAACCTGCTGAAACAATCGATGCTCTTAATGCATCTATGAGCAATGCAGACCATCACGGCTGGCCGAGAGCTGCAGCAAATTCATTAAATATTGGATCAGATATACTTTGGCATGCCATGTGCTCATCATGGGCAAAAAACTGCATGAGCGCAGCCGACCTTGATTCTGTGCTGCAGCCAATTGTTGATGCAATGGAGTCTGAACGCTAACAACCACGCTCTGTAGAGAGTTGTGAGCGTCGCTATACACGCACTGCCCGGCCACCGCGCCGGGTTTTTAATGCCCTACTCTTCCTTCAACATCAGCACGTCCAGCGCCAACTCCACTGCCAGATCTGCCTAGTCTCCCTGCCACATCACCTGAATCATCTCAATAATCGTGCTTTTTGAGATACTTTGCTTCTCAACCAGCAGCTGCATAACCGCTATCCCAATAACCTGCGCTATCTGCGTTCTGCGCGTGCATCTCCGCGAAAAACTCCCCCTTATTCGACATGACCGTCGCCATCATTGATGTTTTCTTGAGCATGAAGGCACGTTTTACAAAAATAAATAACCAGTAAAAACAACCATATAAAACCACAAGAAACAAACAAACAACTATTGTTGTTGACTATAAAACAACTTTGGTTTTAAATTATTTCATCCAAACAACACCGGCAACGCCGGACGTAAGTCAAACGCTCAGCTGGCCGGCTTTAAGGCAGAGGTGAAGGATGATCCGCGAAGAAGATAAAACCGAGTGGTTTAAGTTTCTGGCACACGCATTCGCCATCGTCGTATGCGTACTGGTAGCAAGCGCGCTCTGTCTGATACCTGGTGGTACAGCATGAGCAGAAACGGCATGCGCTCACTGGTTATCGTGCTGATTGTGATGATGGTTCTCTGGTCAGCGGTGGTTATCAACATTATGCATTTCACGGGGGTGTTCAATGGCTAAAGCAATTCCTAACAACGGACGAGCCGTGATGATGCGCAATCGCCGCACCGGCGCCGCCTGGCTTGTTAGCTTCGACTATCGCGATGGCAGCTACTGGCATGAACCTCAGGGCAATCTGCGCCACATTCGCAGGCCGTACGCATCACGCAGCATTGAGCCAAACCTGGTGCCAGCCGGGACGCATTAACCCGCGCATATCAGCGCAAGAATTTAACTGAGCTATCAGGCGGCTTTTATCGCGCCGGGGATTCTTACAACCAAATTTCAGGAGAGAGCTATGGCGGCTTATCACGTTCAGGACCGGATTGAAGAGCAATCCTGGAACCAGCATTACCAGCAGCTGGCGCGCGAAGAGAGAGAATCAGAGCTCGCTGATGACATGGAGAAAGGCCTACCTCTCCGTCTGCTGGAATCGCTGTGCATCGACGAACTTCAACGCCGCGGCGCCAGCAAACAGGCGATTAGCCGCGCATTCGACGATGACGTGGATTTTCAAGATCGGATGGCAGCTAACGTCCGCTACATGGCTGAAGTTATCGCCCGGCATCAGCTCAACATTGAAGAGGAGCAATAATGTCCACTCAACTCATCGAACAGGTATTTAGCCTGGTAAATCCACTAAAGGCTGAATTCGAGCAGGTTTGCTCTGAACCTTCCATCAATTTCAGGCGTGAATCTGAGTTCGCAATGCAGATTTTCGCCAATAACGACTACCTGGCTAAAGTCGCCATCGGCAATCCGGTTAGCACCAGAAGTGCAGTAATGAATGTTGCCGGGATCGGCGTGTCCCTTAATCCGGCTCAGAAGCTGGCTTATCTGGTGCCGCGCAAAGGGGCTATCTGTCTCGACATCAGCTACATGGGCCTGATGCACATTGCGCAGCAATCCGGGGCTATCAAGTGGTGCCAGTCGGCAATTGTCCGTAAGAACGATCAGTTTCACCGTGAAGGTCTGGATAAGCCACCGGTTCATATTTACAACGATTTCGACACTGCAGAACAGCGCGGCGACATTGTAGGTGCCTACGTCGTTATCAAAAGCGACGACGGCGACTACCTGACTCACACGATGCGCATTGCTGATATCTACGCGATTCGAGACCGCTCAGAAGCATGGAAAGCCTACAAGAACAAAGGCACATCATGCCCGTGGCTCACAGACGAAGAGCAGATGATCCTCAAGACGGTTGTTAAACAGGCTGCGAAATATTGGCCACGCCGTGAGCGCCTGGACGCGGCTATAGACCACGTGAACACCGAAAGCGAAGAAGGTATTAACTTTTCCGCACAACGCCAGCCTGAACGCGATGTTACCCCGGCAGAAACAGCAATCATCAAAGAGATTAACGACGTTCTTATCACGATGAATAAGACATGGGATGACGACCTGCTGCCTCTGTGTTCAAAAATATTCCGCCGTGACATTCGTGAATCATCAGAACTGACTCAAGAAGAGGCCGTTAAGGCTCTCGGATTTCTGAAAAATAAGGCGGCCGCATGACACCTGAAATCATCCTTGCACGCACCGGCATTGACGTTACCCGCGTTGAACAGGGCGATGAAGCCTGGCACCGCTTGCGCCTCGGCGTCATAACCGCCTCAGAAGTTCACAACGTCATTTCAAAACCGAGATCTGGCACAAAGTGGACTGACATGAAAATGTCCTATTTCCACACGCTACTCGCAGAGGTTTGCACCGGCGCGGCGCCGGAAGTTAACGCCAAAGCTTTGGCCTGGGGGAAACAGTATGAGGCCGACGCACGCACCCTATTTGAGTTCACCACCGACGTGCAGGTAACCGAGTCGCCGATCCTCTTCCGCGACGAAGGAATGCGCACCGCCTGCTCACCTGACGGCCTGTGCAGTGATGGTCGCGGCCTTGAGCTGAAATGCCCTTTCACCTCTCGCGACTTCATGAAATTTCGGCTTGGCGGCTTCGAGGCTATCAAATCCGCCTACATGGCCCAGGTGCAATTCAGCATGTGGGTAACCGGGAGGGATGCCTGGTATTTCGCGAATTATGACCCTCGCATGAAGCGAGAAGGCATTCATCACGTGGTTGTTGAGCGCGACGACAAATACATGTCCGACTTCAACGAAATGGTGCCGGAGTTCATTGAGAAGATGGACGAATCGCTGGCGGAGATCGGCTTCATCTTCGGGGAGCAGTGGAAATGAAAACTCACCACGACGGAATCACCGTTGGCAGTGCCACTCTGCCCTATTCCATTAATCGCCGGGGATGGATCGCACCAAGCGGCGACGTTATCAAAAACCCATTAAAGGCTCAGCGGCTGGCTGAGCTGATGAACAGTAAGAAGGTGGTGGCATGAGCGGAAAATACTCACTGATTTATGCCGATCCGCCCTGGGCTTATGGGAACACAATCAGCAACGGAGCCGCAGTGGACCACTATTCGACAATGCAACTCATCGACCTGAAGCGCCTACCAGTGTGGGAACTGGCTGCCGAAAATGCGGTGCTGACGATGTGGTACACCGGCACCCACAACCAGGAGGCGATCGAGCTGGCCGAGGCCTGGGGCTTTACGGTGCGCACTATGAAGGGCTTCACCTGGGTGAAGCTGAACCAATTAGCCGAACTGCGCATTACCAAGGCCCTGGCAGAGGGAGATGTGACCGACTTTTACGACTTCCTCGACCTGCTGAATGCCGAGACGCGCATGAACGGCGGCAACCATACCCGCGCCAATACCGAAGACGTGCTGATCGCCACCCGCGGCGCCGGGCTGGAACGCAAGCACGCTGGCATTAAACAGGTGGTTTACAGCCCACTCGGCGCGCACAGCGAGAAACCGTGGGAAGTTCGGCACCGTCTGGAGTTGCTCTATGGCGACGTGCCGCGGATTGAGCTTTTCAGCCGTAGCGCGGCGCCAGGCTGGCATCACTGGGGAAACGAATGTTCCTCCAGTATAACCCTCACCCCAGGAATGGTTGGACCATCAGAATCGACACCGGAGGGTTATGCAACAGATTGCGCAATTTGGCCGGCAGAGGTCGAGATGGTTTTCAGTGCCGTTGAACATGACGGCGCCATTACTGAAAAAAACAAGCGGAAGCTCAAATTTCACATCAACCGCATGTGGTTAGAGAAAACACCCATTCCTCAAATAGTCGTGTCCGCGCGGTCGTTAATCGCAACAATGGAGAGAAGCTCGTGAAAGAAATCATCGTTGACAATTTTGCCGGTGGAGGCGGGGCAAGTACGGGTATTGAATTGGCGATTGGCCGCAGCGTGGACATTGCGATTAACCACGACCCGAATGCCGTTGCTATGCACACTACTAATCACCCGGACACTCTGCACTACTGCGAAAGTGTGTTTGATGTTGACCCGGCAACAGCGACCGCAGGTAAACCGGTTGGCCTTGCCTGGTTCAGCCCTGACTGCCGACACTTCTCAAAAGCGAAAGGCTCAAAACCGGTTGAGAAAGAGATTCGCGGGTTGGCATGGATCGTCATTCGTTGGGCTCTGTCCGTTCATCCGCGGGTGATGATGCTGGAGAACGTGGAGGAGTTCAAAACCTGGGGTCCGCTGCTGGCCGGGGAAATGCGCCCTGACCCGGCACGCGCCGGTGAGACGTTCCAGGCGTTCGTTGACATGCTGAGCACTGGCGTACCGGCGGATCATCCTGCATTAATAGAGTGCTGCGACTTCCTGCAACTATCACCTGACAGCGCACAGGTCAAGCGTCTGGTAGCCGGTCTCGGTTATGACGTGGGCTATCGCGAGCTGCGCGCGTGCGACTATGGCGCGCCCACTATCAGGAAACGCTTTTTCATGGTTATGCGCCGTGACGGTCAGCTGATCGTCTGGCCTGATATAACCCATGGAGATCCGAAGTCGCCAGCGGTTCAGGCTGGCAGCCTGGCGCCGTGGCGCACAGCCGCGGAGTGTATCGACTGGTCAATTGGCGCTCCGTCAATCTTTGGTCGCAAAAAGCAGTTGGCTGTGAACACCCTGAAGCGCATCGCCAGAGGCATTCAGCGCTTTGTCCTGGACAATCCAACACCGTTCATTGTGAAGTGCAATCACACCACGACGAAAGGTCAGTACGATTGTTTTCGTGGGCAATCGCTGGCTGAGCCGCTGCAGACGATCACGAAAACCCACGGCTACGCAATTGCGGTACCTCATCTGACAAAATTCAGAACAGGGGCCACCGGGCAGCCAGTTACCGAACCGGTACCGACAGTGACCGCCGGCACGTCCAGGCGTCCGGGCGGGAATGGTCATGCGTTGGGGATTGTTGAAGCAGAGTTGGCGCCGTTCCTGGCTGGCACTGGCGGCAGCGAGTACCAGGCTAAACCACGCCCGCTCGATAAACCCGCTCACACCATCCTGAAAGAATCGCGCGCCTGTGTCGTCGCTCCGGTTATCGCCCGGCAGTTCGGAGCCAGCACAGGACATCGAGCAGATGAGCCTAGCGCAACAATCACCGCGGGCGGCGGTGGTAAATCGCAGCTGGTTGTGCCGACACTTATTCAAATGGGGTACGGTGAGCGCCCCGGGCAGGAGCCAAGAGTGCTGCAACTGGGCAATCCGCTGGGAACCGTTACAGCGGGTGGAAATAAGTTCGCCACGGTTAGCGCGTTTCTGGCTAAGCATTACGGCGGGAATTATCAGGGCGCCGGCGTGGGGCTGGATGAGCCTGCGCATTCAGTAACGACTGTCGATCACCACGCATTAGTCGCTTCTCATCTGGTTAAGCTGCGCGGTACCTGCCGAGACGGCCAACCCACTAACGAACCGATGCCGACCATCACAGCCGGCGGCCAGCACGTGGGGGAGATTAAAACGACACTAGCGGTCGAGGACTACGACGAAGAGCGCGCGCAGCAGGTGCTGGCGTTCCTGCGGGAATACTGCGGGGAGGACTGCACCGGGCTGGTGGAAATCGACGGCGTAACGTATCGCATTGTTGATATTGGGATGCGCATGCTGCAACCGCATGAGCTCTATCGCGCGCAGGGCTTCCCTGAGTGGTACATCATTGACCGGGACTACCGCGGCATAAAATACGCAAAAGATAAGCAGGTGGCACGCTGCGGCAATGCTGTCCCACCTCCTTTTGCTGAGGCTCTGGTGATGGCGAACTTACCGGAAATGTGCGCAACCAAAAGATCGGAGGCAGCATGAGCGCAGAAATCATCGATCAGGCCAATGAGCTGGCGCAGCGCCGGCTTGAAATGACCATCCAGAACATGCGCATCAACCATAACGCTGTTTCGGCTACTCACTGCTGTGATTGCGGGGAAGAGATACAAGAACAGCGCCGGGAGGCGGTGGCGGGCTGCCAGCGCTGCGCTGACTGTCAGGAAGAAGATGAATTGCGCGGTAAGCACCGGAGGTGATATGGCGTCAGACAAACCGATAACAGCTCAGCAGGCCGCCGACTTACTCATCGTGTCGGCGCGGGTAATCTACCGCCTGATTGAGTCAGGAGAACTCGCCGGCCGCAAGGTCGGCAACAAGTACAGAACGACCGAAGCGGCATGTATTGCGTATTTGTCATCCCCGCAGGAAACTAAACGAGCGAACGCGGGTGAGCATAAAGGAGATATTTTATGTCCATCACCCTCAGAGGCGGCATGTGGCACTGTCATTTCTTTACGCCGTCAGGGAAAAGAGTTAGGCGATCTCTTGGTACGGGGGACAAAAAGCAGGCGCAGGAGCTCCACGATAAGCTAAAGGCTGAAGCATGGCGGGTTGACCAGATCGGCGACCTGCCTGTCAGAACCTTCGAAGAGTGCTGTATCCGGTGGCTGCGGGAGAAAGATCACAAGCGGTCGCTGGATGATGATAAAACCAAAATAGAGTTTTGGCTGCAGCATTTTTCCGGCCGCGACGTTTCGAAAATAACGGTGGAGGAAATTCACGAAGCCGTTAACGGGATGATTAACCGTAAGCACCTGCAGGTGTGGGAGAGTAAACGTGATGCCGCGTTGAGGAAGGGAAGGCCGGTTCCGGAGTACAAACCACGGCAGGTTTCACAGGCTACGAAGGCGCAACACCTTTCTTTCATTCGATCCCTTCTCAGGGCCGCGGCGAATGACTGGGGCTGGATAAAAACGGCCCCAGTTATCAAAACCCGCAAGCCAATCAGTAAGCGGATACGGTGGCTGACCAGAGAGGAAGCTGAGCGGTTGATCGAGTGCATGCCGGAGAGCATTAAGCCAGTGGTGATATTTGCACTGGCAACCGGCCTGCGCCGCTCAAACATCATCGGGCTTGAGTGGCAGCAGGTCGATATGCAGAGAAAGGTTGCATGGGTAAATCCGGAGAACGCAAAAGCGGGCAAGGCGATTGGCGTAGCTCTGAATGATACCGCATGCAGGGTATTAAGGGATCAGATAGGGAAGCACTCCCGGTGGGTGTTCGTTCACACCACGGCAAAACATCGCCCGGATGGAACGCTGACGCCCGCAGTGAGAAAAATGCGGGTGGATGACAATAACGCCTGGCGCGCCGGACTGAAAAAAGCGGGGATAGAGGATTTCCGTTTTCACGACCTACGGCATACCTGGGCGAGCTGGTTAATCCAGTCTGGTGTCCCGCTTTCTGTTTTGCAGGAAATGGGCGGATGGGAGAGCATCGAGATGGTGCGCCGATATGCTCACCTGGCACCGAACCATTTGACCGAACACGCGAGGAAAATCGACGCCATTTTTGGCGCTAGCGACACAAATACGACACAAGGAGGAAATCAGGCTGGACTAAAACTTGCGTAAGTTACTGTTTCTTAATGGTACGCCCTACAGGGTTCGAACCTGTGACCTACGGCTTAGAAGGCCGTTGCTCTATCCAGCTGAGCTAAGGGCGCATTGAGAAGCGAGCTTCATGATGTGCAATCGCCGGAATTATACGGTCCACGCCTGATGAGTCAATGTATTTTGCCGCGAAACTGCGCTTGCCCGTGCAGGCTGGCGGCTTATGCCGCAAAAGCAGTATAAAGTTTATCCAACCTTATGTTTCTGCACATTAACTTTTCTTCGGCTCTCGAGCTCCTTTTTGCGCTATTCGCGGCGCGGTCAGGCCCATTTTTAGGCCACCGCAGCGTCAAAGCAAGATAAAATCTTAAACGAAGACTGACAGCGGGGCTGGCTTCTGACAAAATATCGCCATCCCCCTTTCGTAAAGATACAGATGGAATCCTCTCTCTGATGGCAGCAAAAATTATTGACGGTAAAACGATTGCGCAGCAGGTACGCTCTGAGGTTGCGGAAAAAGTGAAGGCCCGCGTTGCGGCCGGATTTCGTGCTCCAGGGTTAGCCGTCGTGCTGGTCGGCAGCAACCCGGCATCGCAGATTTATGTCGGCAGCAAGCGCAAAGCGTGTGAAGAGGTAGGCTTCGTCTCCCGCTCGTACGATCTCCCGGAAACCACCAGCGAAGCGGAGCTGCTGGAACTTATCGACACGCTGAATGCCGATGAGGCTATTGATGGCATCCTGGTTCAGCTGCCGCTGCCCGCCGGCATTGATAATGTCAAAGTCCTCGAGCGCATTTCGCCGGACAAAGACGTTGACGGCTTCCACCCGTATAACGTGGGTCGTCTGTGCCAGCGCGCACCGCGCCTGCGTCCGTGCACCCCGCGCGGGATTGTCACGCTGCTTGAGCGTTACAATATCGATACCTACGGCCTGAACGCGGTAGTCATTGGCGCTTCTAACATCGTTGGGCGTCCGATGAGCATGGAGCTGCTGCTGGCTGGCTGCACCACCACCGTCACTCACCGTTTTACCAAAAACCTGCGTCATCACGTCGAAAACGCCGACCTGCTGATCGTGGCTGTCGGTAAACCGGGCTTTATTCCGGGCGAATGGATTAAAGAAGGCGCGATCGTGATCGATGTTGGGATTAACCGCCTGGAAAACGGCAAAGTGGTTGGCGATGTGGTCTATGAAGATGCCGCCGCGCGCGCGTCGTACATCACCCCGGTTCCCGGCGGCGTCGGCCCGATGACCGTAGCCACCCTTATTCAGAACACGCTGCAGGCGTGCGAAGAGTATCACGATATTCAGGAGGCCTGAGATGGCGAATTTTTCTTTAGGCAAACACCCGCACGTTGAGCTTTGCGACCTGCTGAAGCTGGAAGGCTGGAGCGAAAGCGGCGCGCAGGCGAAAATCGCCATTGCCGACGGTCTGGTCAAAGTCGACGGCGCGGTCGAAACCCGCAAGCGTTGCAAAATCGTCGCCGGTCAAACGGTCAGCTTTGAAGGGCAGAGCGTTACCGTTACCGAGTAAAAAGTTAAGGCGCCGCAACCGGCGCCTTAAATTTATCCCCATCCGGGAATTAGACCCTATGGTCAGCGCCTGATGCACAGGCCTGAGTATGGGCAAAAAAATGCCGGGGATAGCCCCGGCAAAAAGAGAGAATGAGACTACTTCCGGCGCCAGGTGGTACCCTGCGGGCCATCTTCCAGCACAATGCCCATCTCGTTGAGACGGTCACGCGCGGCATCCGCCGCCGCCCAGTCTTTCGCTTTACGCGCGTCCAGACGCTGCTGGATCAAAGACTCGATTTCCGCCACTTCGCCGTCGTCCGCCTGCGCGCCGCTCTGCAGGAAGGCGTCCGGCTCCTGCTCCAGCAGACCCAGCACCGAAGAGAGCTTACGCATATGCGCCGCCATCGCGTTGGCCGCGGCGGCATCTTCGGTTTTCAGGCGGTTAACCTCACGGGCCATATCGAACAGCACCGAATAAGCTTCCGGGGTGTTGAAATCGTCATCCATCGCTTCGATAAAGCGCGCTTCAAACGCCTCGCCGCCGGACGGCTCTGCGGTTTTATCGGTTCCGCGCAGCGCCGTATACAGACGCTCCAGCGCGGAGCGCGCCTGCTTTAAGTTCTCTTCGCTGTAGTTCAGCTGGCTGCGATAGTGGCCGGACATCAGGAAGTAGCGGATAGTCTCCGCGTCATAGAACTTCAGCACGTCGCGCACGGTGAAGAAGTTGCCCAGCGATTTTGACATTTTCTCGCGGTCAACCATTACCATCCCGGAGTGCATCCAGTAATTCACGTACTCGCCGTCGTGGGCGCAGGTGGACTGAGCGATTTCGTTTTCATGGTGCGGGAACATCAGATCCGACCCGCCGCCGTGAATATCAAAATGGTTGCCCAGCTGCTTGCAGTTCATCGCGGAGCACTCAATGTGCCAGCCCGGACGGCCCGCGCCCCACGGCGACGGCCAGCTCGGCTCGCCCTCTTTCGACATTTTCCACAGCACAAAGTCCATCGGGTTATGCTTGACGTCGACAACATCAACGCGCGCGCCGGCCTGCAGCTGGTCGAGATCCTGACGCGACAGCTGACCGTAGTTCGGATCGGTCGGTACGTCGAACATCACATCGCCGTTATCGGCGACATATGCGTGGCCTTTGGCGATCAGCTGCTCGGTAATCTCAATGATTTCCGCAATATGGTGGGTAGCGCGCGGCTCCATATCCGGGCGCTGAATATTTAAGGCGTCGAAATCTTTGTGCATCTCGACGATCATACGATCGACCAGCGCCACAAAGCTCTCGCCGTTCTCATTAGCGCGCTTGATGATTTTATCGTCGATGTCGGTAATATTACTCACGTATTTCAGTTTGTACCCCAGGAAACGCAGGTAGCGCGAAACCACATCGAAGGCAACAAAGGTACGAGCATGGCCAATGTGACAGAGATCGTAAACCGTAATACCACACACGTACATGCCGACTTCCCCGGCATGGATAGGTTTAAATTCCTCTTTCTGGCGCGTCATTGTATTAAAGATTTTTAACATCGAAGATTCCATGTAAACACGTGTGTGGTTGAAAACCGGGTATTCTACCCGTAATTCAAACCCGAATCAGCACACAATGCAAGGTGATCGCATCCTGCGGTTATGCTATAACAGCCCCCTATATCTCACCCGACTCCGGGTGCAGGCACCACAATCATCGGAACAGGATGCAAAAATGGTTACTTTCCACACCAATCATGGCGATATCGTAATCAAGACGTTTGACGACAAAGCGCCGGAAACAGTTAAAAACTTCCTGGACTACTGTCGTGAAGGTTTTTACGACAACACTATTTTCCACCGCGTTATCAACGGCTTCATGATTCAGGGCGGCGGTTTTGAGCCGGGCATGAATCAGAAAACCACCAAATCCCCCATTCAGAACGAAGCGAACAACGGTCTGAAAAACACCCGCGGTACGCTGGCGATGGCCCGTACTCAGGCGCCTCACTCCGCGACCGCGCAGTTCTTCATCAACGTCGCCGATAACGACTTCCTGAACTTCTCCGGCGAAAGCCTGCAGGGTTGGGGCTACTGCGTATTCGCAGAAGTGGTTGAAGGTATGGACGTAGTCGACAAAATCAAAGCGGTATCCACCGGCCGCAGCGGCATGCACCAGGATGTGCCGAAAGAAGATGTTGTGATCAAAAGCGTTACCGTCAGCGAATAATTCGTGGCGACGCTTTTTATTGCGGATTTGCATCTGCAAACGGAAGAACCGGCGATTACCGCCGGTTTTCTGCGTTTTTTACACGGGGAAGCCCGCCAGGCGGACGCCCTGTATATCCTCGGCGACCTGTTTGAAGCCTGGATCGGCGATGACGATCCGAACCCGCTGCATCGGCAAATTGCCGCTGCGCTCAACGCGTTAGCCGAGTCTGGCGTCCCCTGCTACTTCCTCCACGGCAACCGCGATTTTCTCGTCGGTCAGCGCTTTGCCCGCGAAAGCGCCATGATCCTGCTGCCGGAAGAAAAGCTTCTCGACCTCTACGGGCGCAAAGTGCTGATTATGCACGGCGATACCCTCTGCACCGACGACGCGGGCTATCTGGCGTTTCGCGCGAAAGTCCACAATCCCTGGATCCAGCGCCTGTTTCTGGCCCTGCCGCTGTTTATTCGCCGCCGTATCGCCGCCAGAATGCGCGCCGACAGCAAAGCGGCCAACAGCAGCAAGTCGATGGAGATTATGGATGTCAATCCGCAGGCGGTGGTTGACGTCATGGAGGAACATCACGTCCAGTGGCTGATTCACGGGCATACGCACCGCCCTGCCGTCCATTCCCTGGAAGCCAACGGCAAAACCGCGTATCGCGTAGTGCTCGGCGCCTGGCACAGCGAAGGTTCCATGGTCAAAGTCACGCCAGAAGACGTCGAGCTGATTCATTTCCCTTTCTGATAGCCTGCAGGCACTATTCCGAAAAATCCCCTCAGGCAACTGAATTGCTGTCTTTCCTTGCTCCCGCCAGGTTAATTTTCCAGCAAACCTCTCTCAAGGAACGAGCATGCAAAAATGGAGTCAGCCCCTGATTTGGGGAATGGTCATCGCCGTCATCGGCCCGATTATGGCCAGCTTTTTTGGTCTGGCGTTTACCTATCTTGGAACGCTGAGCGTAGTCTGGTTCGCCATTTTATTATGGATTCTCTATTTTTACGCGATTTATCTGCTCTGCACACGGCCGCACGATGAGCGCTTTGTGCAGGTATACATGCTGATTATGAGTATTCTTATGCTGCCCTGGGGGCTGGTGCTGATTTTTACCTTTTTCGCCAGCGCGACCGCCGCCCATAACCGCCGCGTTTCATCGAATACCGACGAGACAAAAGTCGGCTAGCCATGCGTACGCAACCGTTTTCCTTGCCGTCAGTTCATGCTATTCTCTGTGGCCTCTAAAGCAGTGTGAAACACACCCACAGGAGTTTTAAGACGCATGTCTTCCCGCAATAATTCGGCGCGTATCGCCATCGTGATGGGGTCCAAAAGCGACTGGGCTACCATGCAGTTTACCGCAGAAATCCTTGATGCCCTGAACGTTCCGTACCATGTCGAAGTGGTCTCCGCCCACCGCACGCCCGATAAACTGTTCAGCTTCGCCGAAAGCGCGCAAGAGAACGGTTTTCAGGTGATTATCGCCGGTGCGGGCGGCGCGGCGCATCTGCCGGGTATGATTGCGGCGAAAACGCTGGTGCCGGTGTTAGGTGTACCGGTGCAGAGCGCAGCGCTGAGCGGCGTTGACAGCCTCTACTCCATCGTCCAGATGCCGCGCGGCATCCCGGTTGGCACGCTGGCGATCGGTAAAGCCGGCGCCGCTAACGCCGCCCTGCTGGCGGCGCAGATCATCGCCCAGCACGATGCTGAACTGCACCAGCGCCTCAGCGCCTGGCGTCAGGCGCAGACCGATGAAGTGCTGGATAACCCGGACCCGCGGGGTGCGGCATGAAGCAGGTTTGCGTTCTCGGCAACGGCCAGCTAGGCCGAATGCTGCGTCAGGCCGGTGAGCCGCTGGGTATTGCGGTCTGGCCGGTTGGTCTGGAAGCCGACCCGGAAGCGGTGCCGGTACAGCAAAGCGTGATCACCGCAGAGATTGAACGCTGGCCGGAAACCGCGCTGACCCGCGAGCTGGCGCGTCATTCCGCGTTCGTTAACCGCGACGTCTTCCCGATTATCGCCGACCGTCTGACGCAAAAGCAGCTGTTCGATAAGCTGGCGCTCGCTACCGCGCCGTGGCAGCTTCTGGCGGATAAAAGCGAGTGGCCCGCGGTGTTCGCCCGTCTCGGCGAGCTGGCTATCGTTAAGCGCCGCGTCGGCGGCTACGACGGTCGCGGCCAGTGGCGTTTGCGGGAAAACGAAATCGCGCAGCTGCCGGATGATAACTACGGCGAGTGTATCGTCGAGCAGGGGATTAACTTCTCTGGCGAAGTGTCGCTGGTCGGCGCTCGCTCCCGGGACGGCAGCACGGTCTTCTATCCGCTGACCCGCAACCTGCATCAGGACGGTATTTTACGCGCCAGCGTCGCTTTCCCGCAGGCAAATGCGAAGCAGCAGGCGCAGGCGGAACAGATGCTGACGGCGATCATGAATGAGCTGGGCTACGTTGGCGTAATGGCGATGGAGTGTTTCGTCACCGCCGATGGCCTGCTGATTAACGAACTGGCGCCGCGAGTCCATAATAGCGGCCACTGGACGCAGAACGGCGCGTCGATTAGCCAGTTCGAACTGCATCTGCGGGCGATCACCGATCTCCCCCTGCCGCCGCCGGTGGTAAACAGCCCGTCGGTAATGATCAACCTGATCGGTACCGATCTGAACTATGACTGGCTGAAGCTGCCGCTGGTGCATCTGCACTGGTATGACAAAGAGGTGCGTCCGGGTCGTAAAGTCGGACACCTGAACCTGACCGACAGCGATACCGACCGCCTGAGCGCGACGCTGGAAGCGTTGAAGCCGCTGCTGCCGCCGGAATACGCCAGCGGCATCGTCTGGGCGCAGGCGCAGCTGGCGTAATTCAGCCCCGGCTTGCGGCGCGCTGCGCCTTAGCCGGGCTACCAGAGAGGCACTCCCCCGTAGCCCGCACAAGGCGCCGCCCCCGGGGGAAAAGCGCACGCTATTTTACAGTCTGCGCCGCTGGTAAGTTTCGCCAACGCATCAGGGCTTGATACACGTTCCCGCCAATCCAGCCAGAGTGTCATCAATGCGCGACAGCGCGCCAATCCACGCCCGCTTGCCCCGGCGGCGAACGTAACCGCTGACCGCCGCGATTTTCGGCCCCATCGCGCCATCGTTGCGGGCAAAAGGCGCCAGCGCTTCCGGCGTCGCTTCGCGAATAGGCCGCTGCATCGGGGTGCCCCAGTGCTCATACACCGCATCGGCGTCGGTGAGGATCACCAGGCCATCGGCGTTAATCTGCTCCGCCAATAGCGCAGCCGCGAGGTCTTTATCGATCACCGCTTCCGCGCCGCGCCCGCACTCCAGCACCGGGATCCCCCCGCCGCCGCAGCAGATCACCGCATGACCTTCGCCCAGCAGGCGCTCAATCGACTCGCTCTCCTCAATCCTCACCGGAGTCGGCGAGGGAACCACCCGGCGCAGATATTTGCCGTCACGCTTCATCGTCCAGCCGTATTCGGCTTCAAGCTGCGCCTGTAGCTCAGGTTCGTAAACCGGACCAATAAACTTCTCCGGGGCTGAAAATGCCGGATCGTTCGAGGCTACCGCGATGCGCGTCATCACCGTCGAGACCGGCGGCATCAATGCTTCCTGCGCCAGGCGCTGGGCCAGCATATAGCCAATCATCCCCTGGCTCTCCGCCACCAGCACGTCCAGCGGGTAAGGTTCGACATCGCCATAAGCGAGGTTTTGCAGCGACAGCAGGCCCACCTGCGGCCCGTTGCCGTGGACAATCGCCAGCCGGTACTTCTGCGCCAGGCGCGCCAGCGCCGGAACCGCGCTATCAATATTGCGGTACTGATTTTCCACGGTCAGCGCTTCCCCGCGCTGCAATAAAGCGTTGCCGCCGAGGGCAACCACCAGCGTTTTCATGATTTTTCCTTAGATAATGTGTTGCGCCAGCCAGAATCCCAGCAGGGTGTCGGCGCCGGAGGTGTGGCCCATCGCCAGCAGGGCTTCGATGGCGGGTTCAATACGTCGTCCGCGCTGAAGCGCGTGAGAAAAATGCAGCAGCGGCGAGGCGAAGCGCCCCGCGCTGGCATAGCGTAAATAGTTGACGCTCGCCTGGGTCGTCGCCGCGTGCAGATCCCCGGATGCGCGAAAGAACGCCTGCCCGCCGTGGCGCGACATCCGTCCCGCGCGCCAGGCCGCCAGCATCATGCCGATCAGCATATCGTCCAGGCTCGGCGTCAGGCCCGGCCCCTTTCCCAGCCACAGCCGCCAGTCAACGGCGTTCCCGCGCAGCGCTGAGGCAAAACAGTGGCGTAATTGCCGCAATTCAGGATGCAGTGGTAGATGAACCGCCTGCGACAGCGGCCCGAACAGCCCAGTCTCTTCCGGGCGATCCACCAGCGCTTTCGGTAAGCGAGCGCCAGCGGGCTGATAGCAAGGCCGCAGGGAGCAGCGTCTGCGCGGCGGCGACAGCAAAAGGTCATCAACCTGAATGCCATTTTCGCCCGCCGCAGGCAGAGCGCCCGCCCGCAGCGCCCCATGCAGGCGGATAAAATCGCGATGACGTAATACCCATCCGCCGGGACTGATGCCCTGCCCATGACGATGCAGCGTCAGCAATGCGCCGCCTTCAACATAGAGGTTGATAGTGCGCTGCCAGAGGCCGCCGGTTCGCCACGGCTGGCGATGGTCCGGCGCATCAACGCTGCCTGTCAGCGGACGGATAATCTGCATCGCGCGCTCCTTAGCTTACGCCCAGCTCGTCCGCCAGCGCTTCCAGCGCCAGCTCAAAGCAGGCCAGCGGCGCTCTGACGGTCCCGGCGCCAATCTGGCCGATCCCCGCCTCTTTGTGAGCGATGCCGGTGTTGATCAGCGGCGTAATCCCGGTTTCCACCACCCGGCGAATATCCAGCCCCAGACAGGCGCCCTGGAAATCCCAGCCCGGAATTTGCAGCTGCATATTGCGTTCAAGGAAGATTTCCGCCATCTCCTCGGAAACGGATTTCGCCGCCTCCATCCCGCCCGCGCCGACAAAGCGCGTGACGCCGGGAGCGGCGATCATCGCTGCGCCGCCGATGCCGAAGGTTTCGGTAATGGCGCTGTCGCCCATATCCGGGTTGGCCTGCTCCTGAGAGAAGCCGGTAAAGAACAGTCCCTGCGGGGTGTTGACCGGCGCGGTAAACCAGCGCTCGCCCAGCCCGCTGACGCGGATACCGAACATATTGCCGTTGCGGGTCATCGCGGTGACGATGCTGCCCGCGCGAATTTGCGCCCCGGAATCCATCGCCGCTTTACAGTAGGCCATCGCCAGGTTGAGGAAGAACTGATCGGTAATGGCGAGGAAATCCATCACCTCGGCAATCTGCTGCTTATTGTGATTAAGTCGCGCCAGATAAGGGGCCAGCGTGCGCATTAGCAGCGCGGAGGTGGCGATATTGCGCTGGTGGAACTCATCGCCCATGGTGATGCCCTGGGCCATCATCGCGGTCAGGTCGATGCCGCGTTCCATCTGTTTCAGCGCCGCGCTGAGGACCGGCATCAGCACATCGCGCATCCAGCGCAGGCGCTGCTGCACGTCTTCACCGTAGGCGCCGAAACGCATCACCTTGCCAATCCCTTCATTCAGGTTGCAATAGGCGCGGTTGCCTTCGGCGATGTTCTCCACCACCAGCATCGGCATATTCGGCGAGGTTATCCCGCCCATCGGGCCCACGGCGTTAACGTGGTGGCAGGGAATAAAGGTAATCTCGCCGCCTTCCAGCATCGCGTGGGCGGTTTTTTCATCCTGTGCCCAGCCTTCGAATAAGCATGCGCCGATACAGGCCCCTTTCATCGGTCCGGTCATCTCCTGCCAGCGCATCGGCGGCCCGGCGTGGAGCAGGGTTTTGTTCTGATTCAGCGCCCCGATTAAAGAACCCGCTGGCTGCACATCCAGCCAGTGCGGACGTGCATTACGAATTCGTTCTATTACTGCGTCATTGGCCTGCGCCACTGATGTAAACATAGAGACCTCTTATTGCAAACGTTCTAATAAACGAGCCAGTTTCTTATTCCCCCCGGCGATCGGCGCCCACTGATAGTGGACAACCGGCGTTCCGGCGGACTGTAAATCGAGCGCGAAGCTGCGCAGACCAGCGTTAATCACCGCCACGCCGTCCAGCAGGCTGGCGCGCGGGGCCAGTTCCGCCATCCGCTGCGGGCTAATCAGCGCGCTGGCGAGCAGCGTGGCTTCGGGGAGGCTATCGACCACCACGATCCCCGCATCTTCGAGGGAAGCAATCTGCCGGGAACGGCACTGCGGGTCGCTTTCGGTGCCGGTCACCGTGGCGATGATATGCAGCGGATGGCGCTCGTCTCTCACCGCCCACGCCCGCAGGCAGGCTTCCACCAGCGATTCGGCGGGATCGGCGGTCGCGCCGTAGCCAATCACCACGTCCAGCAGCAACACGCCGACCTGATTTTCCTTGCCCAGTTCGGCAATCAGCTGGTTGCGCAGGGAGGGGTCGATCATCGGATGCGGGCGGCCCACGGTGTAAAAATCATCGCCAAGATCGACGACCTGATGACCCTGCGCATTGAGCATCATGCCCTGCGGATGATGAGCGTCAGGGGTGATGCCCAGCCGCTCGGCGAGCAGCCCGGCGGATTCCGCGGCCAGCGTGCCGCCGGTGTATAAACCGCGAATTTGCTTGCCCGCGACTGCGCTCAGGGTTTGCTGGTAACGCGCGACGCGCGCCAGCAGGCAGGCCAGGCGCCCGGCCTCATCCAGGGTGCGGGCGAACCAGACGTTTTCATCGCGGGCGGCGGGCGGCGCATAGCCGAGAAACAGCGCCACCACCGGCTTAGCGCTGCGCTTCATGGCGCTAATCACCTTCTGGCGCACCGCCTCGGCGGGCGGCTTCGAGACAAAGGCCAGCACCTGGCTCTGCCCGTCCTGGGTCAGCATTTCCAGCGCCGTTTGCGCGCTGATGCCGCCCACCTCGGCGCTCAGGTCGCGCCCGCCGAGGCCAATAGCATGGCTGATCCCTTCCCCGCCAAGGACGATTTGCGAGACCAGTTCCTGAATACCGGTGCCGGATGCGCCAATCACGCCAATGTTGCCGTCCGGCGTGACGTTGGCGAAAGCCAGCGGGGTTCCGGCAATCATAGCGGTGCCGCAGTCCGGCCCCATCACCAGCAGCCCTTTGTCGCGGGCGCGGGTTTTCAGGGCGATTTCATCTTCCAGCGTGACGTTATCGGAGAAGATCATCACGTTTTTCTCGCTGCTAAGCGCCTGATGGGCCAGCTCCGCAGCGTACTCTCCGGCAACCGAAATTAAGGCCATATTGGCCTGCGGCAGCTTTTGCGTCGCGCTCTGCCAGCGGCGAACCACGCTAAGGCTCTGACTCTGCCCGCTCCCCTGCGCCAGGGCGGCGAGGGCCTCATCAAGACGGGCGATAATCATTTCCGCCACCGACGCATCGGCGCAATCGGTACGGATCGCCACGCAAATATCATTCGGCGTCGCGGTGGTAAAATCGTCGTGCCAGAAACCGGTGGTTTCCAGCAGCGATTTATTTGCCGGTGTGCCCATCATCACCGAAACATCGTCGACATTTTCTGACTCACTCAGCTTACGCGAAATAATCATTAAGCTGACTGAATCCTGAAAACAGCCCTTTTTTATAAAGGCATGGATCATAATAACTCCCCAATAATTGCACCCATTGCAATTGAATGAGCATGAATAATCTGCAATCAGGCTAACGAGATAAAATTATCGGCGGCGTGAGCCATATCACATGGAAATTATTACAAGACGCTTTCAAATAAAGCCGAAGGCATTAGCCCGGAATTTTCAATGAATAGATTAACCGGGTCCCTTCTGATAAACCCGCGGTGATTATTAAATAAAATCTAACTAACTATTTTTACCAATGCAGATCACAATTTAAGTTTATTTTCCCCGTATTTTAATCGTCAGTCAGGCTCTACACCGTCGTTAAAAGGAAGACAGATGAAAGTCAGTCGGGAAACACTTCATCAGCTTATTGCCAATAAGCTGAACAAAGCAGGGCTTACTCATAATCACGCGGATATTATTGCCGATGTGCTGGTTTATGCCGATGCAAGAGGCATTCATTCGCACGGCGCGGTCCGCGTTGAATATTATGCGGAACGTATTGCAAAAGGCGGAACTAACCGTCAACCCAACTTTACCTTTGAAAAAACAGGTCCCTGCAGCGGCATTTTGCATGCCGATAATGCCGCTGGTCAGGTCGCTGCCAAAATGGGCATGGAGCACGCGATAGAGATTGCCCGGGAAAACGGCGTCGCCGTGGTTGGCATTCGGCGCATGGGACACAGCGGCGCGATCTCTTACTTCGCCCGGCAGGCGGCCCGCGCCGGATTTATCGGGCTTTCGCTGTGTCAGTCAGATCCGATGGTCGTGCCTTTCGGCGGCGCGGAAATCTATTACGGCACTAACCCGCTGGCCTTCGCCGCCCCCGGCGAGGGCGACGATATCATTACCTTCGATATGGCGACTACCGTGCAGGCCTGGGGGAAAATTCTCGACGCCCGCTCGCGCCATGAAACCATCCCCGACAGCTGGGCGGTGGATAAAAACGGCGCGCCGACCAGCGACCCCTTTGCCGTCCACGCCCTGCTTCCGGCAGCCGGTCCGAAAGGCTACGGCCTGATGATGATGATCGACGTGCTCTCCGGCATTTTGCTCAACCTGCCCTTTGGTCGCCAGGTCAGCTCGATGTACGACAACCTCAGCCAGGGACGCGAGCTGGGCCAGCTACATATCGTTATCAACCCGCAATTTTTCTCCTCCAGCACGCTATTTCGCCAGCATATCAGCGACACCATGCGCGAATTAAACGCCATTACGCCAGCGCCCGGATTTAACCAGGTTTATTACCCGGGGCAGAACCTGGATATCAATGAGAAAAACAGCGCGGTGGACGGTATCGAAATCGTTGATGAGATTTATGACTATCTGGTTTCTGACGCTTTATATAACCGCTCTTATGAAACCCATTCCCCTTTTGCTCAATAAATTAAAATACAGGAGTTGCGTATGGCTCATTATTTTCGACAGGCAATAGAAGAGACCTTGCCCTGGCTTTCCTCTTTCGGCGCCGACCCGACCGGGGGAATTACCCGCCTGCTCTATTCGCCGGAATGGTTACAGGCGCAGCAGGCGTTTAAACAACGGATGAGCGAAAGCGGGCTGGAAACGCGCTTTGATGAAGTCGGCAACCTTTATGGCCGCCTGCCCGGTACGCGCTTTCCCGACGAAGTTATCCTTAGCGGTTCGCATATTGATAGCGTGGTCAACGGCGGTAATCTTGACGGTCAGTTCGGCGCGCTGGCGGCCTGGCTGGCGGTACGCTGGCTAAAAGAGACCTACGGCGCACCGCTGCGTACCGTCGAAGTGCTGGCGCTGGCCGAGGAAGAAGGCAGCCGCTTCCCTTATGTCTTCTGGGGCAGCAAAAATATCGTCGGCATCGCCAACCCGGCGGACGTGCGCGAGATTAAGGACGCCAAAGGCGTGGCGTTTGTTGACGCCATGAAGCAGTGCGGCTTCACGCTGCCCGCCGCCCCGCTGGCGCCGCGCCGGGATATTAAAGCCTTCGTCGAACTGCATATCGAACAGGGCCGGGTGCTGGAAACCAATAAGCAATCCATCGGAGTGGTCAACGCCATCGTCGGACAGCGCCGCTACACCATCACCCTCAACGGTGAGTCCAACCATGCGGGAACCACACCAATGGGCTACCGCCGCGATACCGTTCATGCGTTTAGCCGCATCTGCTGCGAGTCTATCGCCAAAGCGAAGGCCCACGGCGACCCGCTGGTGCTCACTTTCGGCAAGGTCGATCCGCAGCCGAATACCGTTAACGTGGTGCCGGGTAAAACGGTCTTCACCATGGACTGCCGCCATACCGATGCCCGCGAATTAACGGCATTTACAGAAGTGATTGAAGCCGATATGCGGCGGATCTGCCGGGAAATGGAGATTGGCATCGAGATCGATCTGTGGATGGATGAAGCCCCGGTTCCGATGGATAAAACGCTGGTGGCCCGGCTCACCGCCCTTTGTGAAAAAGAGAAGATGAATTTCCGCGTGATGCACAGCGGCGCGGGGCACGATGCGCAAATTTTCGCCCCCTGCTTCCCGACCTGCATGATCTTTATGCCGAGCATTAAGGGCATCAGCCATAACCCGGCGGAAAGCACGCATATCGACGATCTGGCGGAAGGCGTAAAAACGCTGGCCTTAATGTTGCATCAACTGGCCTGGACTGAATAAGGAAAAGATAATGGGTTATTTAAATAATGTGGTTGGCTATCGCGATGATTTACTGGCCAGCCGTTCCATCGTGCGCCACGGCAATTATGCGCTGCTGACGCCGGACGGTCTGGTCAAAAATATTATTCCGGGTTTTGCTAATTGCGATGTGACCATTCTGTCAACGCCGAAATTAGGCGCGACCTTTGTGGATTATCTGGTGACGCTGCATGAAAACGGCAGTAATCAGGGCGGTTTCGGCGGCGAAGGGATTGAGACCTTCCTGTATGTGATTGAGGGGGAAATCACCGCCGGGGCGCAAGGCAAAAGCTTCCCGCTAACCAAAGGCGGCTATATTTACTGCCCGCCGGGCGAGAAACTTACCTTCATCAATAACCGCTCAGGCGACAGCCAGTTATTCCTCTACAAACGCCGCTATATTACGGTTGAGAATCACGCCCCTTATCTGGTTACCGGCAACGTCAGCCAGCTGGAGCGAATTCATTATGAAGGAATGGAAGACGTTATCCTGATCGATTTCCTGCCGAAAGAGCTGGGCTTCGATATGAACATGCATATTCTCTCCTTCGAGCCGGGAGCCAGCCACGGTTATATCGAAACCCACGTCCAGGAACACGGTGCCTATATTCTCTCCGGCCAGGGCGTTTATAACCTCGACAACAACTGGGTGCCAGTGAAAAAAGGCGACTATATCTTTATGGGCGCTTATTCACTACAGGCCGGATACGGCGTCGGGCGCGAGGCGTTTAGCTACATTTACTCGAAAGATTGCCATCGCGACGTTGAGATCTGATTGTCGCCGATGAAGTTCACCTTTTTTGTTTAGCTATGTTGGATTTTGCCACGGTGAAAACCGTGGCATTTTTTATTCAGACGGGGATTTGCTGACCTAATTTTATTGCGCAGGCAATATTACGCGCGCAGGCATAGAGATTCTGCTCGCCGCGATCCAGCACTTCGGCCAGCGGCGCCAGCGAGGGTAAAATACTGAATACCGCATCAATACCGTGCTGATGCACCGCTTCAACGCCGTCGCCCAGCACACCCGCGATACCGATAACCGGGATGTCGTACTTTTTGGCGATCCGCGCCACGCCGACAGGCGCTTTGCCGCCGACGGTTTGCGAATCAATCCGTCCTTCGCCGGTGATCACCAGGTCCGCATCGCGCAGCGCCTCCTCCAGATGAACCGCTTCCAGCACAATATCGATACCTGATTTCAGCGTAGCGTTAAGGAAAACCCGGGCCGCCGCGCCCATTCCGCCGGCCGCGCCGCCGCCGACCATCGGCGCGACATCCTGACCGGTAGCCGCCAGCATAACCCGAGCGTAGTTTTGTAACCCGCGCTCCAGAACGGCAACCATTTCTATGCAAGCCCCTTTTTGCGGACCAAAAACCGCCGCCGCGCCGCGTTCGCCGAGCAGCGGGTTATCGACGTCGCAGGCCACCTCAATCCGGCAATCGTGAAGGCGCGGATCGAGGTCGCTTAGGTCTATTTTTACCAACCGCTGTAACGCCCCGCCGCCAAGGCCGACGCTCTCGCCGCGCTCATCCAGAAAGCGCGCCCCCAGCGCCTGGGCCATACCCATCCCGCCGTCTACCGTGGCGCTACCGCCAATACCGAGAATAATATGGCGAACCCCGGCGTCCAGCGCATGGCGAATCAGCTCGCCGGTGCCGTAGCTGGTAGCCCGCAGGGGGTTACGCTCCCCGGCGGGAACCAGCATCAGCCCGCTGGCCGCCGCCATCTCAATAAATGCGGTTTGCCCGTCGCCGCTCAGGCCGTAGAAGGCGCCGACAAAATCGCCCATCGGCCCCATGACCGGCAGCATCACCATTTTGCCGTCAGTGGCCTCGACCATCGCCTCAACCGTTCCTTCGCCGCCATCGGCGATCGGCAGACAGACGCACTCCGCCTGCGGGAAAATTGAGACAAAGCCCGCTTTTATCGCCTGGGCGCAGCGGCTGGCGCTAACGCTCTCTTTGAAAGAGTCCGGTGCAATAATAATTTTCATTGTTGATCCTTTTTGCTGTCATGACTTAATACGATCCCAGGGAATGAGATTTTCCATCACTACCGCCAGCAGCACGCCGATTAATAAGCCGTTGCCTAATAGCGGTCGAATTATCAGGGGTAGCGTCTGGAGATAAACTGGCGGCAGACCCATTAAAAAAATACCGATAAAGAGCGGCAGCGCCAGCCGGTAGATATTTCGCGCGGTGAAGGTAATTTGTTTACTGAACGATAAGCTGGAATATAACAACGGCAGATAAGAGACCAGCATGACCGCGCTGCTAATCGGCAGCGGCAGCGTGGTAAAAAAGTGGGTCAGCGGCGTAAACAGGCCAACTAAAAGACAACACAGGCAGCCGATAATAAACGGCTGGCGCGAGGTTTCTCCGGTTTGGGTTAATAAGCCTATCGACGAAACAAACGGTGAAAACGGCACCACGCTAAGAGGAACTGTTATTAAGGTCATCAGGCCGGAGATAATAAAGCTGCGTCGGTAGCGGCTATTACTGGCGCCCTGTTGGGGATAAAAAACGTCGGTGCCGCGAATGGCGCCGTAGGTATTGGTGATATTCACCAGCCCGGCCAGCAGCGCCGTCAGGATAATGCCTGGGCGTAGTTCTTCGCCGTAGCCGAGCGGAAACCATTGCCAGTGAATCGGCCCGGATGCCGCCGTGGCGGGCGGCGTGCGAAACAGCAGGTACCAGCTCGCCCATCCCGCCAGGGTTCCTGTCAGCAGAGCGTAGCGG
This sequence comes from Klebsiella grimontii, assembly GCF_900200035.1. GTDB lineage: Bacteria > Pseudomonadota > Gammaproteobacteria > Enterobacterales > Enterobacteriaceae > Klebsiella > Klebsiella grimontii. The sequence continues at coordinate 351,662 of NZ_FZTC01000015.1, read as the reverse complement.
GCGATGCCGTCCGGGAGAAAAATAATCATCCCCAGCACCAGGATCATCACCGCCAGCGCGAGGCCAAAGGGCGCCAGTTGAATGGCGGCGTTGGCCTGGGTCGAACTAAAGGGCAGCCCGAGCATGCCTTTAAAAAATATGGTCGTCAGCTGCGCGCCGAGCAGCAGCATAAAAAAGACCATCACCGTCGGGCTAAAGAGCTTCGCCAGGCGATGGCCGATGCCGCTGACGCCAATAATGATGGTCAGAACGGCTGAGAGAAAGATACCCACCGCCAGGCTGGCCGCAATGCTGTCGAACGCGGTGCCGCGCGCGGCTTCGCCGACGGTGACGGTCAGAATGGTGCTCCACCATAGCCCCGTCGGCCCCTCCATAATCGCGCGACGGTGGCCCAGCAGCGCCTGCGCCAGACACGCCAGCCCGGTGGTAATAAAACCGTATTGGGTAAGCGTAATCAGCGCGCTGGCGGGAAGCTGAAAAGCAGATTGTAATGTCGGCGGCACCACCACGGTGTTGCAGAAGATAAAAAAGAACCATTGAAATCCCGCCAGGGTGTTTCGTTGATTTAGCGGCAATACCACCATGATAAAATCCTGACAAAGCGCCTGACGTTGAACTGGCGCTAAACATTGAACGGTGTGGGTTATGCCCCGGATCGCGGCTTGCGCCTTACCCGGGCTACAAAACCCGCGCACGACGTCAGGTTCGTAACCCGGATAAGGGGTTTACGCCGCAATCCGGGAATGCAACGGTTACCCGTTACTGCTGATGCTTAAGGATAAATTTCCCCTTCGGCGCCTGCGGGAAACCCTGCTCGATGTCATAAATCACCTCGCCGCGCAGGATGGTTTTAGTGATACGCGCGCCAATCTTCCGGCCAACGTACGGGCTGACTTTATGCCGGTATTCGAGGTCTTCCGCCTGCAAAACGTAGCTGCTGTTCGGCTGAATAAACACCAGGTCGGCGTCTTTGCCCGGCGCGATGCGCCCCTTGTGCTTGAGGCCGAAAATATCGGCGGCGTTGGTCGCCATCAGGCGGGCGAACTGCGGCAGAGGCATACCGCGCTTCTGCACCGCTTCGTCGAACATCACGTCCATGCAGCTTTGCAGACCGGCAATCCCGCCCCAGGCCTGCATGATATTGCCCGCCTTCATTTCCGGCGGACACGGAGAGTGGTCGGAGACCAGGCAGTCTATTTCGCCGTTGAACAGCTTCTCCCACATTCCCTTCTGGTTCTCCGCGTCGCGGATCGGCGGAGAGCACTTCGCCAGGGTGCCAATCGCTTCGAACTGCTCGGTATCCAGCACAAAGTAGTGCGGACAGGATTCGCAGGTGACGTCCTGACCCTCCTGACGCGCGCGGGTCACTTCGGCGACCCCTTCCGGGCTGCTGACGTGGCATACGTGCAGGCGGCAACCGGCGACTTTCGCCAGATAGAGAACGCGGCGGATCGCCTCGACTTCGGTGAAGACCGGACGCGACGCGACATAATCATGCGCCGTCACGCGGCCCTCTCTTTTTGCTTCTTCGCCGAGCTCATCGCAGATCAGCGCATTTTCACAGTGCACCAACACGGTCTGCTTCATTTCGGCCAGCTTTTGCGCGCCTTTGAAAAACTGCCAGTCGTTAACGTCGCGGAAGTCGTTGTCGATCCCGCGATCGCCGCAGGTGGCGACAAAGCATTTGAAGCCCACCACGCCCACTTCATCCAGCTCATGCAGGCGGTCCAGATTATAGGAAACCAGGCCGCCAAGCTGCGCGGCGTCGATGGTTAGCTTGCCCTTCGCGGCATCGAATTTCAGCTCGATGGTTTCGCGGTCGGTGGTCGCCGGGAGCTGGTTCAGCGGCATTTCGATCATCGTGGTGATGCCGCCCTTTGCCGCTGCGCGAGTGCCGGTTTCATATCCTTCCCAGTGGGTACGCCCCGGCTCAGAGATATGGGTATGCGCATCGACCATCCCCGGCGACACGATCAGGCCCGAAGCATCCATCACCTGCTTCGCTTCGCCCAGGTTTTCACCGATCGCGGCGATTTTGCCGTTAGCAACCGCGATATCCACCACCCGCGATTCGTTTTCCAGAATAACGGTGCCGTTTTTAATAATTAAATCAAAAGACATATAAAACTCCTTGTATGTGTACAGACGATTAACCCGCCATACTTCTGCTTGTGGCTTTGGGTATTGATGCTTCATCCCTGAAATAAATCTTCCTCTTGATAAGAAAATCAGCTAACAACATCCGGGTGCGAAATATTATTCGGCAGCGCCCGTTTTTTTAGTAAAGCGTATGCGGCAAAAGCGACGATGACGCCGACAAACCACGACACCCGGGAGAATGGTTCGAGCAGCGGAATAAATTTTCCGCCGAGCGATAAAATCACCGCCACGATGGTGACCAGGAATGCGGTAACGTTAAAACCATTATCAAAATACTTATAATCACCCGGCGCGGTATACAGCTCATCAAGATTAATTTGCCCGCGCATGACGACAAAGTAGTGCGCCATCATTACCCCAATAACCGGGCCCAGCATGCCGCCGATGATATCGAGAAAAAGATAAATACTGTCCTGATTCTCCATTAATTTCCATGGGCAGATCAGCAGGCTAATAATACTGGCGATCAGTACGCCGTTTTTATAGGTCAATTTAGTCGGTGCAATTGCCGCGATTTGATAGCCTGCCGGAATAATATTACCGGTGGCGTTGGTGGAGATCGTGGTCATTAATATCACCAGCACCGCAAAGAAAGAAGCAAACAGGCTATCCCATTTCTGCACGATATCCAGCACGTTCCAGGTATCCATTTCGTAATGGATACTGGCCCCGGCGATAATGCACACCCCGGCCACCGCGAAAAGAATATAAGCCACGACTAAACCAAGGGTTTGCCCAAGCGCCTGATCGCGAAACGAGCGCGCGTTCTGGGTAAAGTCCGAGGCGCTGACAGCCGGCGCCGCCCACACGGCGACCACCGCGTTAATCACCACCAGGAACAGGAAACCGCTATGTTCCGCTTTCTCCACTCCGGTCGGTAGGTAGTCGAGGATCGGGCCGATCCCCACCAGCGAGATAGCCCAGATGGCCATGCCGCCGAACACAACATAGATACAGGGGTTGAGGATCGCGGTGAATTTATTGAGAACTTTTCCGCCGCCGAAACCAATCCCCACATTAATCAGCCAGAAAACCAGAAAGGCGATCAGCCCCGGCAACGACAGTCCCAGCAGCTTAAAATCGCCGCCAAGGGTCAAAAACGCTGGCCACAGTTTGCCTAATAAGATCAGGAATGCCAGCGAACCGGCATAGCATTGCAAACCAAACCACATAATCGCCGCAATACCGCCTCTGAGCAGGCCAGGTAATAATGCCCCGCGCACCCCATACGAGGCTCTTAAAATCATAGCGAAGGGTACGCCGTATTTACTTCCGGCAGCGCCATTAAACACCATAACCGCGGCAATAATAAAAGCACTCAATATTATTGCCATCATTATACTGAACGTTGATAGTCCAAGAATAAAAAAACCACCAACCATGACATAATTAGGTACGTTGTGTACGGATCCCATCCATAAGGTAAAATAGTTAAATGTCTTCCAGTTACGCTGCGATTCTATTTTTGGTAATAGATCGTCGCTATAACCTCTGGATTTGTACAGGTCTTGAGCTTGTTCCATAATTCCCTCTTAATACGCATCGGATTACGCTTACAGGTTTAGCTATGTGGAACAACAAATTATTATAATTATTTATTTTTATTATACGGGAATTGTCTTTGACTGTATTTTGTTCTTACGCAAGGTAATCAATGCAAACAGTATCGTTCCGGTAATAACTAGCCCGGCAGACATCACAAAACTAATTTCTTTTGACCCAGTCAGATCGGAAATAAAACCGGTGAGCGTCGGGGCAACGACCGCTGAACTCATACCAAAGAAATTAAATAAGCTGAAAGCGCGGCCTAATGTTTTCGCTGATGCCTGCTCGGAGACAAACGAAATAAGAATCGGGTCAACGGCCATTTTGCCCAGCAGTCCGTACAGCACGAGGCTAATCATCAGCATGGTGGTATTCGGCGACAGGACGGTAAACATCAGCATGGCCGCGGCGACAATCTCCAGCCCGAGAATAACTTTGACTTTACTGTCGCGGAATTTATCCGACAGATGGCTAAAGAACAGCGCCCCCGGCACCCCGACAACCGCCACCAGCGCCGAAGCAAAACCAATGGCCCCGCCGTCAAAGCCGCGTTCGGTCTGGAGATAGGAAGGCAGCCAGGTGACGATCAGGTAGTAGCCGTAGCAGGTGCAGAAATAGAGGAAGTAAACGCTGCACAGCAGCGGCGAAAACAGCGGCGCTGACTTCTCTTCGACCGGTGCTGACGCCGTGGCGCTATTTTTATTGACCGCTGCGGCTGGCTCTTTAAGCTTGCGACGAATCACCAGGGTAAACACACAGAGCATCACCACCAGGATCGCGGCGACAATAAACAACACGTTTTGCCAGGCCATATGCATGCTTTTGACCAGAATGCTTGAGCCAATCAGGCCAATCCCCATCCCGATAGCCGAGCCGCTGTTAATAATGGCGTTCGCCAGCGCCCGACGCTCCTGCGGCACGTTGGCCGAGGAGAGCGAATAGGCGGAGCTGAAGAAGGACGCGCAGCCGGCGCCAGCCAGCAGCGAGCCGATATAAATCAGCGTCAGGTTTCCCGCATTAGCGATGCTTAGCGTGCCGATAATAAACAGCGAGAAACCACACATCAGCATAATTTTCTGCCCCAGTTTATCAACCAGAATACCGCAGGGGATCTGCATTCCGCAGTAGGCAAGAAAATAGAAGCTGGCTATCGCGCCAATTTCAGCGTTACTGACGTTGCCTAAGGACGCCTGAATTTCCGGGTAAATCGGCGTTAATACGGTACGATAAATCCATATTGCCACCCAGCCCAGACTCATTACCACGACTATTTTCTTCCAATAGTCGATACCCGTTTTATTGATAGTATCCATAAATTCACCCGTGAGGTTTAAAAAACGCTGCCGGAATCGGCAGCATTTTCTCATTACGATATTTTATGATTCGCCATTAATTCCAGCGCCTGAACTAAAGACGAGTGATCTAATTCGCTACCGCCGTTGGCGACGCAGGTATTAAATAGCTCCTGACAGGTTGCCGTATTCGGTAAATTAAGCGCCAGCGCTTTCGCGCTCTGCAATGCCAGATTAAGATCCTTCTGGTGCAGGGAAATTTTAAAGCCGGGATTAAAAGTCCGGTTCAACATTCTTTCGCCATGTACTTCCAGAATACGCGAGGAGGCGAAGCCGCCCATCAGCGCCTGACGAACGCGAGCGGGATCGGCTCCGGCTTTAGACGCGAAAACCAGCGCTTCGGAGACCGCTTCAATATTCAGCGCGACGATAATCTGATTGGCGACTTTACAGGTCTGCCCGTCGCCGTTACCGCCGACGAGGGTGATGTTTTTACCCAGGATATCAAACAGCGGCTTCACGCGAGCAAACACCTTTTCGTCGCCGCCGACCATAATCGAGAGCGTGCCTTCACGCGCGCCAATTTCGCCGCCGGATACCGGTGCATCGAGATAATCCGCGCCCAAATCCCGCACCTGCTGTGCAAAACGCTTGGTTTCAATCGGCGATATAGAACTCATATCAACGATGGTTTTCCCCTTCAGGGCCGCTTTGGCGCAGCCGTGTTCGCCAAACAACACGTCGGCGACCTGCGGGGTATCCGGGACCATGATAAAAATAATCTCGGACTGCTCCGCGACCTGCTCGGCGGTAGCCAGATGCTGCGCGCCCTGCTTGAGCAGTTCTTCAGCAACCGGACCGATGGTGGTCACGTGCAGCGCGTGGCCCGCTTTGGCAAGTCGGAGCGCCATCGGGGTGCCCATAATACCTAAACCAATAAATCCCAGTTTCATACGTTTCCTCTCAAAATTTCTGTTTCGATTTATTTGGGCAATAGTTATCCCTTCCCCGAAATAGAATAATAAATAGTGCCCAACGATAAATTAAAAATTAGCGGTAGCGATTAAACCATGTCAGGCCCGCTTCGGTGGTAGTCAGCGGTTTATATTCGCAGCCGACCCAGCCGTCATAATTTGACTTGTCGATAAATTTAAAAAGATAATCGTAATTAATTTCTCCGGTTCCCGGCTCTCCGCGCTCCGGGTTGTCGGCAATCTGTAAATGACCAATTCGGTTGGCATAAGTTTGCATCGTATGGGTTAATTCACCCTCCATGCGCTGCATATGATAAATATCGTACTGGATTTTCAGATTATCGCTGCCGACCTCATCAATGAGCGCTAGCGCCTGATGCGTGGTATTCAGATAGAACCCCGGCATATCGAAATAATTAATCGGCTCAATCAGCAGCAGAATCCCCTCCTGGGCCAGCGCGGCGGCGGCAAAACGTAAATTCGCCACCAGCGTGGCGCGAATATGATCTTCGCGATAGCCCACCGGGGTTTTACCGACCAGGCAGTTGATTTTACGATTGCCCAGCGCTTTGGCGTAGCGGACTGCGGCGTCAACGCCCTCGCGGAACTCCGCTTCGCGACCGGGAATACAGGCGATGCCGCGCTCCCCTGCCGCCCAGTCGCCAGCGGGTAAATTATGTAAGGTATGCTCCAGCCGGTTGTCGCTCAGCTTTTGCTTTAATACCTCGGGCGCATAGTCATACGGGAACATAAATTCAACGGCGCGAAAACCGCAGGCCGCCGCTTTATCAAAGCGCTCGAGAAAATCATATTCCTGAAATAACATCGAAAGATTGGCAGAAAAGCGCAACATAGGTTCACCTCATTTATTCATATTTCATAAAGCAGGTTTCGGTTGGCGCATCGATGGCGCTGTCGGCAACGTCTTCGAACTCCATGACGTTATCCAGCTCGCTGCCCATCGAGATATTGGTCACGCGCTCAAGGATCACTTCCACCACCACCGGCACGCGATACTCTTTCATCCACGCTTTCGCCTGTTCAAATGCGGGCGCGATATCTTCAGGTTTAAAGACGCGAATCGCTTTACAGCCGAGACCTTCGGCGACCTTCACGTGATCGACGCCGTAGCCGTTCACTTCGCTGGAGTTGATATTTTCAAACGCCAGCTGGACGCAGTAATCCATATCGAACGCGCGCTGCGACTGACGAATTAAACCCAGATAGGCGTTGTTCACCAGTACGTGGACGTAAGGAATATTGAACTGCGCGCCTACCGCCAACTCTTCAATCAGGAACTGGAAGTCGAAGTCGCCGGAGATCGCCACCACGTTACGCTCTGGGTCGGCGGCGCAAACGCCCAGCGCGGCGGGCAGCGTCCAGCCCAGCGGCCCCGCCTGGCCGCAGTTGATCCAGTGGCGGTCTTTAAATACGTGCAGCATCTGCGCGGCGGCGATTTGCGACAGACCGATGGTGGTGACGTAGCACACGTCGCGACCAAAGGCTTTGTTCATCTCTTCATAAACGCGCTGCGGTTTGACCGGCACGTTATCGAAGTGGGTTTTACGCAGCAGCGTGCGCTTGCGCTCCTGACATTCGGCAACCCAGCGCTCGCGGCGAGGCAGGCGGCCCTCTTTTTGCATCTGCTGCGCGATATCCACCAGTTGGGTCAACGCCGCTTTCGCATCGGAGACAATCCCTAAATCCGGGCACAGCACGCGGCCAATCTGCGTTGGTTCGATATCGATATGGATGATTTTGCGGCCTGCGGTGTACTTCTCGACCGAACCGGTATGACGGTTGGCAAAGCGGTTGCCAATACCGAACACCAGGTCGGAGGCCAGCAGCGTGGCGTTACCGTAGCGGTGCGCGGTTTGTAAGCCGACCATCCCGGCCATCAGCTCATGGTCGTCCGGGATACAGCCCCAGCCCATCAGCGTTGGGATCACCGGTACATGGGTGATTTCGGCAAATTGCTGCAACAGCGCCGCGGCATCGGCGTTAATTACCCCGCCGCCGGCGACTATCACCGGGCGTTCGGCCATCAGCAACATCGCCAGCGCGCGTTCAATCTGCGGGCGCGTGGCAACAGGTTTATACGCCGGGAGCGGCGCATACAGCTCAGGATCAAATTCGATTTCCGCGACCTGGACATCATAAGGCAGGTCGATTAGAACCGGTCCCGGTCTGCCGGAGCGCATCAGATGGAAAGCCTGTTGCAGCACGCCCGGCACCAGCGCCGCTTCGCGCACGGTCACCGCCATCTTAGTGACGGGCTTAGCAATGGACTCTATATCGACCGCCTGGAAATCTTCTTTATGCAGACGCGCGCGCGGCGCCTGGCCGGTGATGCACAAAATAGGAACGGAGTCAGCGGAGGCGGAGTACAGCGCGGTGATCATATCCGTTCCCGCCGGGCCCGATGTTCCCAGGCATACGCCGATATTGCCGGCCGTGGCCCGCGTATAACCTTCCGCCATATGCGACGCGCCTTCCACGTGACGCGCCAGAATATGACGGATCCCGCCGTGCTTGCGCATCGCCGAATAGAACGGGTTAATCGCCGCGCCGGGCACGCCAAATGCGGTGGTAATCCCTTCTTTTTCCAGTACATACATTGCCGCGTCGACGGCTCTCATTTTTGCCATTTTTTACTACCTCGCTATATTGGAAAAATTTTCCAAATTTGAAAAAAGCCAAAAAAGTCCCGCTCCGCAGAGCGGGTCGGTTCGGCTATCAATCAGCCTGGGGTTTGAGTCCCAGCGCGGTGCTGATATTCCTTGCCGTCTCCCTTACCAGCTCTCCCTGGCTGATAAAACGATCCGGGGTTAAGCGGGACGCCGGCCCGGAAATCGAAATCGCCGCGACCACGGACCCCACATCATCGTAAACCGCTGAAGCAATACAGTTTAATCCTGTCACGTGCTCCTCCTGGTCAATGCTGTAGCCGCAGGCTCGCGCTTCATCCAGATTCCGCTGCAGGACCGGCAAATCGACGATCGTCGCCGGCGTAAACCGCTGTAGTCCGGTCTTCACAATGACATCCACCAGCTCTTCCGCCGACAGCGGATACAGCAGCGCTTTCCCGGCGCCTGAAGCATGCAGTGGTAGTCGGCTGCCGAGCGGCGCGCACATCCTCACCATCGACTTGCACTCCTGCTGGCCAATCAGCACCGCTTCGTTGCCGTTGCGAATCGCCACGTTGACGGTCTCGCCCGACATCAGCATCAGCCGGCGCATAAAGGGTCCGCCGACGGATAAAACATCCCGGTTGTGGATGTACGCCGAACCGATATTGAATGCGCCAAGTCCGATGTGCCACCAGCCTAACTGCGCGTCCTGATACACAAAATCCGCGCCTTCCAGCACCTTGAGCAGACGAAAGGTGGTCGACAACGGTAAGTCCAGATTCAGGGAAATATCGCTGACCGACGAGCTGCCGCCGCTCTTTTCAAGGTATTGCAGTATCGCGATCCCTCTCTCCAGCGCCTGGGCGCCTTTTTGCGCGGAAGGCTCCTGCTGGCCCGGCCTTCCCCGCCTTCTCACTTCTGTCATACCTCGATTATCTCCGGCTCAAAACCTGAGCATAAATAGTGTGTAAGCGCCCACATGTTATGCAAGATAATCGATAGCGTCACGTGCAACCTCACGCAAAGCTCAACTCCACGGTCGGGATCTCTACCACATCGCAGTTATCTTTTCCGCCGCGATCGACGGTTAAAAAATCGGTTTCACTCTGCCAGGCAAACAGCGGGTGATGCCAGACGTTACGATGGTAATTGACCCCCTGACGGCCATTGGAGATAAACGCGCGCAGCGTGGTCATGTCCGGTTGATCGCCTCCTGCCGCGACCACCACGACAAAGGCTTCACCGTTCATCGGCACAAACGCCTGGGTGCCCAGCGGATGACGTTCCAGCTCGGTGACCACAATCGGTAGCGCCGCCGGCTGGGCGCGGTTAATGCTGATCAGCGTGCGCTCCTGCTGCAGGGTTTCCACCATCGCCAGATCGTGAAAACGCTGGACTTTGCCATCGTTGATGTGGAAAAAATCCTGTCCTTCCGTTTCGATAACGTCCCCATAGGGGCGGAAGGCTTCGCGCGTCAGCGGCAATACTTCTAGCTTCATTGCATATTCCTTAGTCATTAAAAACCGTTCCCCTCCTCATACCTTGAGGGTAAGAGATGTACCGGTCAATTCATGGCCATCTCAAAGTGGTATTAACTATAAGTTGGAATAATTTTCCAAAACCTGATTTAAGCCACATAATTGAAATGGTTATTATGAAAAAATACTTAAAAATCATGGGGGAATTATTAAATTACGAGGAATGAGGCGATGCTAGACCCCGAAACACTACGTACCTTTGTCAGCGTAGCGGAGAGCGGCAGCTTCTCCAGAGCGGCGGAAAAACTCTACAAAACAACCGCCACTATTAGCTATCGCATCAAATTACTGGAAGATAACACCGGCGTCGCGCTCTTTTCCCGCACCACGCGCAGCGTACTGCTGACCCCGGCCGGGATGCACCTGCTGGCGCAGGCCAGAGAATGGCTTGGCTGGATTGACAGTATGCCCGGAGAGCTACAGCAGATAAACGACGGCGTGGAGCGCCAGGTCAATATTGTAGTAAATAACCTGATGTATGACCCGCAGGCCATCGCCCGGCTGCTGGCCTGGCTCAGCCAACGTTACCCCTTTACGCAGTTTCATTTTTCGCGACAAATTTATATGGGCGTCTGGGATACGCTTCTGCACGATGACTTTTCGCTGGCGATTGGCGTTACCGGCACCGAACCGTTAGGCGAAAATATTGCGGTCACCCCGCTGGGCGAAGTGTCCTGGCTGTTCGTGATGTCGCCGCATCACCCGCTCGGCCAGCAAAGCGATCCGCTATCGGAGGCCCAGCTACGTCGCTATCCTGCGGTCAATATTGAGGACAGCGCCCGGAGATTGACCAAGCGCGTCGCCTGGCGTCTGCCGGGGCAAAAAGAGATTGTGGTTCCCGATATCGAAACTAAAATCGCGGCGCATATCGCCGGCGTCGGTATCGGCTTTTTACCCGAGCCGCTGTGCCAGCCGCTTATCGCTCGCGGTGAGCTGATCGCCCGACAGATCCCGGCGATGCGTCTCCCCTCTCCTCTGAGCCTCGCCTGGCGCAAAGATCATCATGGTAAAGCGGTGCAGGATATCGCCTCGCTGTTCGTCCATTCGGCCCCGGAAATCCAGGGATTCCTGACACTATTCAGCGATACACCGTGAAAAATCAATTCAGCCTACCGCTCACCGCGTACAATAGGAGGATTATCGCGTCGAGCGACGCGTCTGGATGGCTTAACGGTTTAAATGATGCAATTAGTCCCACAGAATATTCGGCAGATCCTCGCCAGCGATACGCCGCTGATTGACGTACGCGCCCCGATTGAATTCAGGCAAAGCGCCATGCCCGCGGCGGTCAACCTGCCGCTGATGAACGACGACGAACGCGCCGCCGTCGGCACCTGCTATAAACGTCAGGGGCCGGAAGCCGCTCTCACGCTGGGTCATCAGTTGGTCAGCGGCGAGATTCGCGCCAGCCGCCTCGCCGCCTGGAAAGAAGCCTGCGCGCGTTATCCCGAGGGCTACCTGTGCTGCGCCCGCGGCGGCCAGCGTTCGCATATCGTGCAGCAGTGGCTGAAGGACGCAGGCGTGGATTACCCGCTGATTACCGGCGGCTATAAAGCGCTGCGCCAGGCGGCTATCCAGCTGACCGAAGAGCTGGTGCAGCGCCCTATCGTGCTGATTGGCGGCTGTACCGGTAACGGTAAAACCCTGCTGGTCTGCGCCCAGCCCGACGGCATCGATCTCGAGGGCCTCGCCCACCATCGCGGCTCTTCATTTGGCCGTACCCTGCAGGAGCAGTATCAGCAGGCAACCTTTGAAAATCATCTTGCCGTGGCGATGCTTAAAAAGTCAGAGCGGCAGACGCGCTGGGTGCTGGAAGATGAGGGGCATATGATCGGCGCCAATCACCTGCCGGAATGTATGCGTCTGCGCATGGCGCAGTCGCCGCTGGCGGTAGTGGAAGATCCGTTTGAGCTCCGTCTTGAACGGCTGCGCGAGGAGTATTTTACCCGGATGCATCGCGATTTCCTGGCGGCCTACGGCGAAGAGCAAGGCTGGCGGGCATATAGCGAATATCTGCACCACGGCCTGTTCGCTATCCGCCGCCGCCTCGGGTTACAGCGTTTTGCCCAGCTCACTGCCAGGCTTGATGAAGCCCTGCTGGAGCAGCAGCGCAGCGCCAGCACCGAAGCCCACTTCAGCTGGCTGGTTCCCCTGCTGAACGAGTATTACGACCCAATGTACCGCTACCAGCTCGGCAAAAAAGCGGAGAAGATTATTTTTCGCGGCAGCTGGCAGGACGTCGCCGCCTGGCTGGCGCAGGCGCAGTAGTCACATCCTCCCTTGTCCCGGCTAGCGGCGTAAACGCCTTAGCCGGGCTACGGGTCCGCAAACGGCGAGCCCCGGAAGCGCAGCGCCGCCGGGGAAGTGTTTCAGCTTAGAAGTCGTAGCGCAGACGCACCAGGTTCATATCGCCCAGGTTGTCGGTGCTTGACGTGAAGACGTGTTCGTAGTCAACGCGGAAACCGTAATCCAGCTGGAAGCTCACGCCGACGCCGTTATCAATCCGCTGATAGTTGCGGCCGTTCACGTACTGCAGGCGGTCGCCCATAAAGTACGGCTGAATAGATTTCACCGCATACTGACCAATCGGGAATTTATAACCGGCAAAGTACTCAATACCCCAGGCATCGCCCGCGAAGTAGTTATGAACATCGATTTTTTTGGTGGTCAGGAAGTTCTGATACCAGCCGCCGCCGAAGGAGAAGGTCCAGTTATCCGGCGTCCAGCTTAGGGCGGTACCGACGATATTCTGGTCGTATGATTTGCTGTCTGAACTCGAGGGGTTACGCATATCGGCGCGGGTATAGTTCCACGCGGCACCCCAGGTCAAATCCTTCATAATGTGGTAATCGGCGCCGATGGAGCCACCGCCTTTACGCTTGTAGCGCAGGCCGTTGCCCGGCAGATATTCGCTGTCTTCGAATAAGTAAGAAGCGTAGAGATCGACATCGCCAACGGTTTTCCTGTATTTCAGCATATTGCGTGAGCGATAGGAACCATCGTAGTCACCGTTGATGCCGTTACCCGGCGCCTGGCCTATCATGTCGTAATCCCAGATATCGGTTTTTACCCCGACCACGTCGTAATAAACGCTGTTCTGCTGACCGTAGGTTAACGTCCCCCAGGTATCGCTTTTCAGGCCGGTATAGAGCATACGGCGGCTGGTGTTATTCGCGCCTTCGGCATAGTGGTTATCCCAGTCGAAAAGCGCCGGAATATTGACGCCCAGCTCGTAGTAGCTGATCCAGCTAATATCATCGAACAGATAGTAGTCGGCGGCGAAGCGGAAACGGGTGCCGCCATCGAAACCGTTACGTTTATAAGAGCCTTTGTCTCCGTCGCCGGACATCATATTGAACTGGGGACGGATGCTCCCGCCGACGGTGAAGTTAAGCCGGCTTAACGGATCGCCCGCCTGCGGATCTTGTTTTAAAAGCGTAATTTCCGCCTGGGATGCAAAAGAGGTTAACGCCAGGGCTGCGCCGATCGTTATCGCCAGCGCTTTTATTTTATGTGCCATACTTTTTCCTTGATTAATAAGCAACCTTATATTTGCCAGTTGAATATTAACTGCGATTGAGTATGACGTGTTGTTGAGTTTTTAATGTTTCGTGCGGTTAAAAATCAGTGACTTACCATTTTGTGCCGTTAAAAAAACAGTGGTTATCTTTTCATCGCCATGTCATTAAAATGGTCTATTACCGCGCAAACTTCATCCATGGAGGAACTATGTCGAAAAAACTACTGCAGCTGCACTTTGCCTTTAATGGCCCCTTCGGCAGCGAGATGTCCCGTCAGCTCGTGGAACTGGCCGAGTCTATCAATCAGGAACCGGGGTTTATCTGGAAGGTCTGGACGGAAAGCGAAAAGGATCAGGAAGCGGGCGGGATCTATCTTTTTGAGAATGAAGAAACCGCGCTCGCTTATCTCAACAAGCATACCGCACGCCTGAAATCTCTCGGCGTGGATGACGTTATCTGCAAAATCTTCGACGTCAACGAGCCGCTCACCGTCTTGAACCACGGTCATCTGTAATAGCCACTCTCATCCGTACCGGCCCCCCCCCCCCGGGTTGCGGCTAACGCCTTACCCGGGCTATTTTCCCGTAGACAGCTGTGAAACGGTAGCCCGGCTAAGCGCAGCGCGAGCCGGGTGAAAACCCCGGGTCGCGGCTGACGCCTTACCCGGGCTACATCACTCACGCTATCCCTGACTAAACTGGCGGAACAGCGCCTTCCCTTTCAGCAAACGCAGCCCCAGCCAGCCGCCGCACAGCGACAGCAGTATCGCCCCGCACAGCGGCAGCATCACCCATAGCCGCCAGTCCGGAGACCACGGGAAGTCAAAGATTTTGCTTTGCAGCAGCGCCAGCGCTACCTCTGCGCCAATCGCCGCCACCACGCCTGACACCACGCCCAGCAGGGCGAACTCCGCCCACAGCGTGGTGCGCAGCAGAGACTTACCGGCCCCCAGCGTGCGCCAGACCACCAGTTCCTGATAACGCTGGCGCATCCCGACCTGCACCTGCGCCAACAGCAGCAACACGCCGCAGGCGGTGACCAGAATCACCATCACCTCAAGGGCGCGGCTTACCTGTGTCAGCACCTGGCCAATCTGCTGCAAAATCGCGCCGATATCCAGCAGGCTGACGGTGGGGAATTCGCGGTTGAGCTGCGTTAGCATCCCGTTGCCGTTATCCCAGCGGAAGCTGGTGAGCCAGCTTTGCGGCTGCCCGTCGAGCGCCCCCTGCGGGAAGATAAAGAAGAAGTTTGGCCGCAGGCTCTCCCAGTCAACTTTGCGCACGCTGGACACTTTCGCGCTAAAGTCCTGGGTATCCCCGGTAAACGTCACGCTATCGCCGAGCTTGACGCCCAGCCGCTGCGCCAGCCCCTCTTCAATCGAGACCTCGCCCGCTTTCGGCGGCCAGGTTCCGGCCACCAGCGGATTATGATCAGGCCGCTCGCGGCTCCAGGTGAGGTTAAGCTCGCGGTTCAGGGCTTCATCTTTATTGCCTTCCGTCGCCTGGCCGTTGATTTGCGTCAGGCGGGCGCGCACGATGGGATAGAACTCGGTGGCGCGGGTCTGATGTTCGGCAAGGAAGGTTTTCACCGGCACCACCTGCTCCGGGGCGATGTTGATCAGAAAGTAGTTAGGACTTTCCGGCGGCAGCTGCTGCTGCCAGCGATCGAGCAGATCGCCGCGCAGCACCAGCAGCAGGGCCAGCAGCATAAACGACAGCGAAAAGGCCGCCAGCTGGCTCAGGGTCGACCACGGCTGGCGCAGCAGACGATTCACCGCCAGACGCAGCGGCAGCGCTTTTAACGTCAAACGTTTCAGCAGCCACAGAACGCCCCATCCCGCCAGGCCGCATACCAGCGCCAGCACCACGGCGCCCGCCAGCACCGCCCATAGCAGAGGGCTACCGCCCATCAGCAGCGCCAGCAGCGCCACCACGACCAAGCACACCACGGGAATATAGAACTTAAGCGGCCAGACATTAGCGACAACATCCTGGCGCAGCACTCGCAGCGGCAGGGTCGCCAGCAGCAGTCGATAGGGTCGCAGCCCGACCAGCAGGGAAATCACCACCATCGCGCCGATTGCCCACAGCCACGGCCAGCCGCTCGCCGCCGGCAACACCGCCGGGAGCACCGGTTTAAGCATCACCAGCAGAATATTTTCCAGCCCGACGCCCATCGCCCCGCCGGCAACCACCGCCATCGCCAGCAGCATCAGCCACTGGCCGACAATCAGCTTGCGCAGCTGAGCCCGCCCGGCGCCGAGGGTTTTGAGGATCGCCACCAGATCGTAACGGCTGCGGCAGTAATGGCTCATCGCCACCGCCACCGCGGCGACCGCCAGCAGCAGCGTTAACAACGCCGACAGCAGTAAAAACTGCTGCGAGCGTTCCAGCGATTTGCCCAGCGCGCTGTCGTCCTGCTCCAGGCCGATCCAGCGATGTTCCGGCCCCAGCTTCGGCAGCAGCCATTTTTCATAATCCGCCAGCTGCTGCGGGGTTCCGGCGAACTTATAGCGCCAGGAAACGCGGCTGCCTGGCTGTACCGCGCCGGTTTTCGCCACGTCGGCGGTGTTCATCATCAGCCGCGGCGCCATCTGGAAGGGGTTAAAGCCGGCATCCGGCTCCTGAATCACCTCGCCGGCAATGCGCAGCGTAGCGTCGCCGACATCAATAGTGTCGCCGGTTTTCAGATTCAGCAGCGCCATTAATCGCGGCGCCAGCAGCACGGTCCCGGCGTGCGGCTTCAGCCCCGGCGGCTGGGTCTGCAGCTGACCATACAGCGGATAACGCTCGTCAACCGCTTTGACGTCCGCCAGCTGCGGCGTATCGCCGGAAAAGGTCATGGTGGCGAAGCCCAGCTGTTCGCCGACGGTTAAGCCAAGGCGACGCGCTTCGTCAATCCATGCGCCAGGGACTTCGCGTGAGCTGCGCAGCGTGCGGTCGCCAGCCATAAATTCCCGGCTCTGCTGGCTGAGTCCTTTCTCCATGCGGTCGCTTATCGAGCCCAGCGCCAGCACGCAGGCCACCGCCAGGCTTAGCGCCAGCCAGACAATCAGCAGCGACGGCGAGCGCCATTCGCGCCAGAACCAGCGGGCAATCATGCTTCCTCCCGCAGCTGGCCATCTACCAGCCGCAGCCGCCGGTCGCAGCGCGCCGCCAGCAGCGGATCGTGGGTGACGAGGATCAGCGTGGTGCCGTGCTCGCGGTTAAGCGAAAACAGCAGATCGGCAATTTTATCTCCGGTATGACGGTCGAGGTTGCCGGTGGGTTCATCGGCAAACAGCAGCTCCGGGCGGCCGTTAAACGCGCGCGCCAGCGCGACCCGCTGCTGCTCGCCGCCGGAAAGCTGCACCGGCAGGTGATGCAGGCGTTTACCCAGCCCCAGCTGCTCCAGCAGGGCCCGGGCGCTGCCGCGGCTCTGGCTGTCGCTTTCGCCGCGCAGCAGCGCCGGAAGCTCGACGTTTTCCAACGCATTGAGGGTGGGTATCAGCATAAAGGATTGAAACACAAAGCCGACGTGCTTTGCGCGCAGCTTCGCCCGCGCCTCTTCGTCCATCTGATGCAGCGGCTTGCCAAGCAGCGAGACTTCTCCGCTGCTGCCGTCGTCCAGCCCGGCCAGGATCGCCAGCAGCGTCGATTTACCGGACCCCGACTCGCCAATCAGGGCGATGGTTTGCCCTTGTTTGACAACCAGCTCAACTCCGGTAAGGATGGACAGCTGATGCTCACCCTGACCGACGGATTTCTTAAGATGATGAACTTCAAGTATGTTTTCCGCTGGCATTTGCCTTTCCTGTTTCTGGTCCTGTTTACCTGCCGCGCGATGGCGGCCGACACGCTGTTGGTTCTCGGCGACAGTCTGAGCGCCGGTTATCGTATGGCGGGCAATACCGCCTGGCCTGCGCTGCTTAACGATAAGTGGCAGACCAAAACGCCGGTGGTGAACGCCAGCATCAGCGGCGATACCTCGCAGCAGGGGCTGGCAAGGCTTCCGGCGCTGCTTAAGCAGCACCAGCCGCGCTGGGTGCTGGTGGAGCTCGGCGGTAACGATGGACTGCGCGGTTTCCCCCCGCAGCAGACGGAGCAGACGCTGCGTACCATTCTTGAGCATATCAAAGCGGCGAATGCCCAGCCGCTGCTGATGCAAATTCGCCTGCCCGCCAACTATGGCCGCCGTTATAATGAAGCCTTTAGCGCAATCTATCCGGCACTGGCCAAAGAGTTTGATATTCCTCTGCTGCCCTTTTTTATGGAAGAGGTTTATCTGAAACCGCAGTGGATGCAGGACGATGGAATTCACCCCAATCGAGACGCCCAGCCGTTTATCGCCGACTGGATGGCGACGCGTTTGGCTCCCTTAGTTAATCATGACTCCTGATAACAGCGAGTCATTCGCAGGTAAAGTTATGCAAAAATCGGTTTTAGTTACAGGATGTTCCAGCGGAATTGGTCTTGAAAGCGCCCTTGATTTAAAGCGCCAGGGCTTTAACGTGCTGGCAGCCTGCCGCAAAGCAGAAGATGTCGCGCGGATGCACGAACTGGGGCTGAGCGGTGTTCTGTTGGATCTTGACGATCCGCAGAGCGTTGAACGCGCCGCCGCCGAGGTGATTGCCCTGACCGATAACCGCCTGTATGGCCTGTTTAACAACGCGGGCTACGGCGTCTACGGCCCGCTGCCGACCATCAGCCGCCAGCAGATGGAGCAGCAGTTTTCCGCCAACTTTTTCGGCGCCCATCAGCTAACGATGCTGCTGCTTCCGGCCATGGAGCCGCACGGCGAGGGGCGTATCGTGATGACCTCATCGGTGATGGGGATCATCTCCAGCCCCGGCCGTGGCGCCTATGCCGCGAGTAAATACGCGCTGGAGGCCTGGTCCGACGCGCTGCGCATGGAGCTGCGCCACAGCGGCATTAAGGTCAGCCTGATTGAGCCGGGCCCCATCCGCACCTGTTTCACCAACAACGTTAACCAGACCCAGGCCGATAAGCCGGTGGAAAACCCCGGCATTGCCGCCCGCTTTACTCTCGGACCGGAAGCGGTGGTGGAAAAAGTGCGCCATGCTTTTGTCAGCGATAAACCGAAGCTGCGCTACCCGGTAACCCTGGTGACGCACGCGGTCGCCCTGCTGAAACGCCTGCTGCCGACCCGCGCGATGGACAAAATTATCCAGGGCTAAGTTGAAGCGCCTGCCGTCGCCCCCATATATCTATACAAGTATCGACTAAAGAGACTCGCTCATGTCCGCACAGAATATTGTCAATATTACCGAAGCTAACCTACACCAGACGCTGCAGCAGTCCGCAGCGACGCCGGTGCTGTTCTATTTCTGGTCCGCGCGCAGCCAACATTGCGAGCAGCTGACGCCGGTGCTGGAGAGCCTGGCCGCCCAGTACAACGGTCTGTTTACCCTTGCTAAGGTTGACTGCGATGCCGAACAAATGCTGGCTTCGCAGTTTGGCTTGCGCGCTATCCCTACGGTTTACCTGTTCCAGAACGGTCAGCCGGTCGACGGCTTCGAAGGCCCGCAGCCGGAAGAAGCGGTGCGCGCGCTGCTGGATAAGTTCCTGCCGCGCGAAGAAGAACTCAAGGCGCAGCAGGCGCTGGCGCTGATGGAGGAAGAGAACTATGCCGAAGCCCTGCCGCTGCTGAAAGACGCCTGGCAGCTGTCGAACCAGGAGAGCCAGATTGGCCTGCTGCTGGCGGAAACGCTGATTGCCCTGCACCGTTCCGATGAAGCGGAAACCGTGCTGAAAGCCGTGCCGCTGCAGGATCAGGATACGCGCTATCAGGGGCTGGTGGCGCAGATCGAGCTGCTGAAAAAAGCCGCCGACACGCCGGAAATTCAGCAGCTGCAGCAGCAGGTAGAGCAGAACCCGCAAGACGCGGCGCTGGCCTCCCAGCTGGCATTACAGCTGCATCAGGTAGGGCGTAACGAAGAGGCGCTGGCGCTGCTGTTCAGCCATCTACAAAAAGATTTAGGCGCCGGAAACGGCGAAGTGCGCAAGATGCTCCAGGAGATCCTCTCCGCGTTGGGCACCGGCGACGCGCTGGCCGCGAAGTACCGCCGCCAGCTCTACTCTCTGCTTTATTAATCGCAAAAAACCCGGCTCGCGCTGCGCGTAGCCGGACTACAGACTGGATGATCTTGTAGCCCGGGTAAGGCGTTTACGCCGCAACCCGGGAAACGCTTACGCCCGTTTTTTCAGCTGCGTCACCACCAGCTGATGGCGAGCGTTAAAGAACTTCAGGTAGGTCAGATACCCGGCGATAATCGTTGACAGACTGGCGGTAGAGAGCAGCATGAACGTCACCATAATCTGATACTTAATCGCTTTTACCGGATCAATCCCGGCGAAAATCAGCCCCGACATCATCCCCGGCAGGCTCACCAACCCTACCGTTTTCGCCGAATCCACCGTCGGGATCAGCGCGGCGCGAATGCTATCGCGGATCAGCCTCGCGGAAGCCATCTTCGGCGTTGCGCCCAGGCTCAGCTTCTCCTGAATCTGCTGCTGCTCGCTGCTAAACCGCTGCCCCATATTGTTGTAGCACAGCCCGACCGCCACCATCGCGTTGCCGGCCACCATCCCGGCGATTGGAATGACCTGCATCGGCACAAAAGCAATCGACCCGGAAAAAACCAGCACCGCCAGGGTTAACCCGGCGCCGGTGGTTATCGCGATAAATGAAGAAACAAAGGCTTTATCGATATATTTGCTGCGTTTTTTCGCATTCCACGCCGCGTTAAAGCAGATAAACAGCACCATCAGCAGCGTCAGCACGGCGTGATTAACGTTAAAGATATATTTCAGCACGTAGCCGACGATAATCAGCTGCACAATCGCCCGGCAGATACTCCAGATAATATCTTTTTCCAGCGCCAGCTTTTCCCGGTAGCTGACCACAATCGCCACCAGCACCAGAACCATGGATAACGCCAGCGACTCGTTGGTAATATTATGCCCGTTCATTTTTTTGCTCCTCCTGCGCTTTGCCGCCGGCAGGCTGGAGCGTAATCACTTCATCCGCATGGGCAATTTCATTGCTATCGTGAGTGACCCACAGAACGGCGATATTTTTTTCGCTCGCATAGCGGTGAATAATCTCATTCACATTTTTTTTATTGCTCTCGTCCAGCGCGCTGGTTATTTCATCGAGCAGCAGCACCTGCGGTAAAAACTGCAGATTGCGAATCAATGAAACGCGCTGCTTTTCCCCGCCGGACAGCTCGTTAATGGATTTTTCCAGCGTATTTTTCGCCAGACCGAAGCGGGCAAGATCGGCCACCAGCGCCTTAGGATCCGGCTGTTTTTGACGGATCTGCCACGGGAAGATCAGGTTGTCATACACCGAATCGCCGAACAGCGCCGGGGTTTGCGCGCAGTAGGAAACCTGCTGGCGATAGGTTTCCGGCGTTAAGTCATTAATATCTTTACCGGCGAAGAAAATGCTCCCCGAGGTGGGGCTTTGCAGCGAAGCGATTATTTTTAATAACGTGCTTTTTCCGCAGCCGGAAGGGCCGGTAATCAGCTTAAATTCCCCTGCTCTGAGCTGAAAATTAATCTCATTAAGGATGGTCACCCCATCGGCCTGAAAACCCACGTTCTCCAGGCGCAAAATAGCGTTACTTTCGGTCATTATTATTCCCAGTTTTTCGACAACGCCTCTAGTTTACTCCACTTTTCTTTCACCCGGATGCGCGGAAAGATATACTCTGGTTAAACGCGCGCCGCTCTTCCGGCGCATCAACAGGCAACAAGACAGGAGGTTTTTGATGCTGATTTTTATCCCCATTCTTATTTTCGTCGCGCTGGTTATCGTCGGAGCGGCGGTAAAAATTGTTCCTCAGGGCTACCAGTGGACGGTAGAGCGCTTTGGCCGCTATACGCAAACGCTGCAGCCGGGTATGAGCCTGGTGGTGCCCTTTATGGATCGTATCGGGCGCAAAATTAATATGATGGAGCAGGTGCTCGATATCCCTTCGCAGGAGGTGATTTCGCGCGATAACGCCAACGTCACCATTGATGCGGTGTGCTTTATTCAGGTCATCGACGCGCCGAAGGCCGCCTATGAAGTCAGCAACCTCGAGCTGGCGATCATCAACCTGACCATGACTAATATTCGTACCGTGCTGGGCTCCATGGAGCTGGACGAAATGCTCTCCCAGCGCGACAGCATCAACACCCGCCTCCTGCATATTGTCGATGAAGCGACCAACCCGTGGGGGATCAAAATTACCCGCGTTGAGATCCGCGATGTGCGTCCGCCAGCGGAGCTTATCGCCTCAATGAACGCCCAGATGAAAGCCGAGCGAACCAAGCGCGCCTATATTCTTGAGGCCGAAGGGATACGTCAGGCGGAAATTTTAAAAGCCGAGGGCGAGAAGCAGTCGCAGATCCTCAAAGCCGAAGGCGAGCGTCAGTCGGCGTTTTTACAGGCAGAGGCGCGCGAACGTTCCGCGGAAGCGGAAGCGCGCGCCACGCAGATGGTCTCATCCGCTATCGCCTCCGGCGACATTCAGGCCATCAACTACTTTGTCGCGCAGAAATATACCGATGCGCTGCAGCAAATTGGCGCGGCCAGCAACAGTAAAGTGGTGCTGATGCCGCTCGACGCCAGCAGCCTGATGGGCTCCATCGCCGGGATCGGCGAGCTGCTTAAAGAAGGCGCCGGCGCGCAGAAAAAATCATGATCGCGCTGATTCTCGCCCACCCGCATATTTTCTGGCTCAGCCTCGGCGGGCTGCTGCTGGCGGCGGAAATGCTCGGCGGCAACGGTTATCTGCTGTGGAGCGGCATTGCCGGCGTCGTAACCGGGCTGCTGGTCTGGATGCTGCCGCTGAGCTGGGAGTGGCAGGGCACGCTGTTCGCCGTGCTGACCCTGCTGGCGGCCTGGCTATGGTCGCGCTGGCTGCGTAACCGCGTTAAGCGCCAGAAGCCGGCGGACGCTCAGCTTAATCAGCGCGGGCAGCAGCTGCTTGGCCGCCGCTTTACGCTGGAAACGGCGCTGGTTAACGGTCGCGGACACGTCCGCGTGGGCGATAGTTCATGGCCGGTCATTGCCGATGAAGACCTCGCGGCGGGCAGCAAGATTGAAGTGGTCGCCGTTGAGGGGATTACCCTGCGGGTCAGGGAGCTCCCCGCCGGGCGTTAAGCCTGCGCTTTGCGGTGACAGCAGCCCGAAAGATTATCGATGATCGGGCAATCCGCGCTGTCATCGCCGGGGCAGGAGTCCGCCAGCGCCAGCAGATGCGCGCGCATCCCCTGCAGCTCGCTGATATGGCGCTCAATGTCCGCCACTTTCTCCAGCGTCCGGCGTTTCACGTCAGCACTGTGCCGCGACGGATCGTTAAACAGAAATATCAGCTCACGGCACTCTTCCAGATTAAACCCCACCTGGCGCGCCTGGCGCAGCAGGGTCAGTTCATCCAGATGCTGCTGGCTGTAGCTGCGGTAGCCGTTTTCGCTACGCAGCGGCGGCGTCACCAGTCCCTTCTCTTCGTAAAAACGGATCGCTTTACTGGTTAAGCCGGTTTTTTTCGCCACATCGCTAATATTCATCTTTCCCCCTTGACCTTCCCCTTGCTGGAAGGTTTAACCTTGCTAATACTCGATGAAAGAGTGTGTTCGGTCAATCATTAACCGGAAATTATTCAGGAGTTATTTATGTCTAACACTATCGACCTTGCGCTTGATGGCCTCTCCTGCGGCCACTGCGTTAAACGGGTAAAAGAGAGCCTGGAACAGCGTCCCGACGTTGAGCAGGCGGAAGTGACCGTTACCGAAGCTCACGTGACGGGCAGCGCCAGCGCGGAAGCGCTGATTGAGACCATTAAACAGGCCGGATACGGCGCGGAGCTCAGCCACCCAAAGGCTAAACCGCTGGCAGAATCATCAATCCCGCCGGAAGCGCTGACAGCGGCCACCACTGAGCTTCCGGCAGCCCGTGACGAAGATGACAGCCAGCAGCTGTTGATCAACGGCATGAGCTGCGCCAGCTGTGTTTCTCGGGTACAAAACGCGCTTGCGGCGGTACCGGGGGTCTCACAGGCGCGGGTTAACCTGGCGGAACGCACTGCGCTGGTGATGGGCAGCGCGTCCGCCGCAGAATTAGTCCAGGCCGTAGAGAAAGCGGGCTACGGCGCGGAAGCCATCGAAGACGACCTCGAACGCCGCGAGCGTCAGCAGGAAACCGCTGTCGCCACCATGAAGCGCTTCCGCTGGCAGGCGATCGTCGCCCTGCTGGTCGGTATCCCGGTCATGGGCTGGGGGATGATCGGCGACAACATGATGGTCAGCGATGATAACCGCTCCCTGTGGCTGGCTATCGGGGTTGTCACGCTGGCGGTGATGGTGTTTGCCGGTGGCCATTTCTACCGCAGCGCGTGGAAAAGCCTGAAGAACGGCACCGCGACGATGGATACGCTGGTGGCGCTGGGTACCGGCGTCGCCTGGCTCTACTCGATGAGCGTCAACCTGTGGCCGCAGTGGTTTCCGATGGAAGCACGCCACCTCTATTATGAAGCCAGCGCGATGATTATCGGTCTGATTAACCTCGGCCATATGCTGGAAGCCCGCGCGCGCCAGCGCTCTTCGAAAGCGCTGGAAAAACTACTCGATTTAACCCCGCCGTCAGCGCGGGTGGTCACCGACGAAGGCGAAAAAGATCTGCCGCTGGCGGAGGTTCAGGCGGGAATGACCCTGCGTCTGACCACCGGCGATCGCGTACCTGTCGACGGGGTCATTAGCCAGGGCGAAGCCTGGTTCGATGAAGCGATGCTCACCGGCGAGCCGGTACCGCAGCAAAAAGGCGACGGCGACGCCGTTCATGCCGGGACCGTGGTGCAGGACGGCAGCGTGCTGTTTACCGCCAGCGCCGTCGGCAGCCAAACCACGCTGGCGCGCATTATCCGTATGGTGCGCCAGGCGCAGAGCAGTAAACCTGAAATCGGCCAACTGGCGGACAAAATCTCCGCCGTGTTCGTCCCGGCGGTCGTGGCGATAGCCCTGTTCAGCGCCGCAATCTGGTACTTTTTTGGCCCGGCGCCGCAAATTGTCTACACCCTGGTGATCGCCACCACGGTGCTGATTATCGCCTGTCCGTGCGCCCTGGGGCTGGCGACGCCGATGTCGATTATCTCAGGCGTGGGCCGCGCAGCGGAGTTCGGGGTACTGGTGCGCGACGCCGATGCGCTGCAGCGCGCCAGCACCCTCGATACGCTGGTCTTTGATAAAACCGGTACCCTCACCGAGGGTAAACCGCAGGTGGTGGCGATAAAAACCTTTACCGCTATGGATGAATCCGCCGCTCTGCGCCTGGCGGCGTCTCTCGAACAAGGCTCCAGTCACCCGCTGGCGCGCGCCATCCTCGACAAAGCCGCAGACCAACGCCTGCCTGCGGTAGATAATTTCCGCACGCTGCGCGGGCTGGGCGTCAGCGGCGAAGCCGAAGGCCACCGTCTGCTGCTCGGTAACCAGGCGCTGCTGAATGAGCACAAGATTGCAACGGCTGAAATAGAAGACGAAATGATCGCCCAGGCGTCACAGGGCGCGACGCCGGTACTGCTGGCGGTGGATGGTCAGGCGGCGGCGCTGTTCGCCATCCGCGATCCGCTGCGCGAAGATAGCGTGGCGGCATTAGCCAGGCTGCACCGCCAGGGCTATCGGCTGGTGATGCTGACCGGAGATAACCCCACCACCGCCAACGCTATCGCCAAAGAGGCGGGCATTGATGAGGTGATTGCCGGAGTGCTGCCGGACGGTAAAGCCGATGCGATTAAACGCCTGCAAAGCCAGGGGCACCAGGTGGCGATGATCGGCGACGGTATCAACGATGCGCCCGCGCTGGCGCAGGCCGATGTGGGCATCGCCATGGGCGGCGGCAGCGATGTCGCCATTGAAACGGCGGCTATCACCCTGATGCGCCATAGCCTGAACGGCGTCGCCGATGCGCTGGAAATCGCTAAGGCCACGCTGCGTAATATGAAGCAGAACCTGCTGGGGGCGTTTGTTTATAACTCGCTGGGCATTCCGATTGCCGCCGGGATCCTGTGGCCGCTGACCGGAACGCTGCTCAACCCGGTGGTAGCGGGCGCGGCCATGGCGCTCTCTTCGATTACCGTCGTGAGCAACGCCAACCGTCTGCTGCGCTTTAAGCCCAAAGCATAAGGCAGCCTCTGACGAGGGCGAAACAGGTTTCCCCTCTCCCCCTTCGGGAGAGGGGAAACCTCAGCCGATTTATCTATTCGAACTCACGGCCAGGATGCGGAACCGGATAATCAAAATCGACCTTGATCGGTGCCGCATAGCGGCTATTCCACAGCTGGCTGTAAAGCGCGTCCACGCGCGCGGCCATCGACGCATTATTCAGCACCAGCTCAAGGTTACGTGAGTTATCGAAATAGCCTCCGCTCCAGTTGCTGGTTCCGACCCACGCCGTCGTACCGTCGATGGTCATCAGCTTACTGTGTACCACCCTGGCAAAGGGGATAAACCCTCGGCTGGCGGGAGGTATGGTCACCACTTTTAGCTGAACGTTTGGCACCAGAGAGAGACTCTTCAGCCAGAATACCTCCGGCTTTTTCAGGTTCCAGTTCGCCACCATCAGCTCCACCTGTACGCCGCGGGCCGCCGCGCTGCGCAGGGCGTTATCAATGGGCGCATAAAAGGGCCGGCTCCCCTTTTCTCCCCACGCCAGCGGCGCATAGTCCATCACCTGCACCCGGATCCGCGATTTGGCGCTCGCCAGCAGCTGCGGCAGCGCCACCTGCGAATCAATCACCCCGCTCGGGTTATAATCGCGCGGGCTGGCAACCAGATAATTGCCCTGCGGGGCCGACGCTACCGCCTGCCGCGCCGGCTTCGGTACCGGCTTACTCTCCGCCAGCAAAGCTTGCGCCTGCCAGTCCTGATCGAAAATAGCCTGAATCTGCTGCACCGTTTGCGGATCGCTGATGCGCAGACCGGTCTCCTGGATCTGTTCCAGCGCGCGCCAGTCAAAATTCTGGCTACCGACAAAAGCCTCTTTGCCATCCACCAGCAGATACTTGGCGTGAACAATACCGCCGGTCAGCCGATGGAACGGAATCACCCGCAATTCCAGGTTCGGGATCGCTTTCAGGGCCGTCAGCGTTTCCGGCGTTGAAAGGCCCACGCCCTTCTCCTCCATCAGAAAACGAATTTTTACTCCACGCTCGCCGGCGGCCCGCAGACGTGCCAGAACCCCATCCAGCAGAGAGCCTTTTTCATTCGCCACATAAAACTGCGCCAGATCGATATGGCTGCGCGCCGCATCGAACATCTGCTGCCAGACTTCGGCGGCATGACGTAAATCGTTATCCTGTAAGGTGGTTTCCTGCGGCGCGTTATACACCAGCTCGTAGCCGGGTATAGAGAACGCCGCCCATACCGGCTGGCTTAACAGCATCCAGCTCCCCGCCAGCGCGCTCATCAGGCAGCCTGCCGGCCACCCGCATTGACCATGTTCAGGCATAGCGCTGCGCCTCGTGGCCTTCCCAGCGTTTGCCGCCCTGCTCCGGACGGCTGACCGGGCTGCCGGCGCGGATCAGCAGCACCTTCAGCAGTTCGTTGATTCGCTCCATGCGGCTTTGCAAATAGTTATTGCCCACCAGGCACAGCAGCGCAATCGCAATGCCCAGGCCGGTGGCATACAGGGCGGTCCCCATACCCGCAGAAACCATGCTGGCATCGGAGACGCCGGAGGCGGAAAGGGCCTTAAAGGTATCCATAATACCGAGGATCGTCCCCAGCAGGCCCAGCAGCGGCGCGGCGGTGACAACGGTTTCAAGCATCCACAGCCCACGCGACATCTGCGGTTTGCTGAGCAGATACTGAGCGTCGATCAGATCGCTCATCGCCTCACGGTCTTCCGCCGTCTGCTTTTTCTCCAGCACCGGCAGAATGAGGGTCAGCGGGAGGCTACTGCGGCCGGTCAGCGATTCCGGCAGCTCCGACGCGCGACGAACGTCCGGCGTCAGCGCCTTTTCAAAGCGCAAAGCCTGACGCTGGGCCCACGAAAAATAGAGGCCGCGTTCAACCAGTATCACCACGGCGATCGCCAGCGCGGCGTACATAACGTAGAAAATAATATCGTGAATCAGATTGGCATCCATCAGAGTGCCCTCCGGTTAATTAAAAGGTTGCTTCCAGCGAGACGCTAAAGGTGCGCTCTTCGCCAACGTTGTAGTACGGGGTACTGGCCTTCACGCCGTCGTAAGCCGCCGCGTTAAAAGTCGTCGAGCGGACGGAGGTCAGGTACTGTTTATCGAACAGGTTATCGATGCCAAAGCGCAGAGTGGCGCTTTTGACAATCTTTTTATCCACCGGCAGATGCACGCCCGCGGCGACATCAAAGACCGTGCGCCCCCCGATTTTTTCGTCGTTGGTCAAATCGCCGTAGAACGAACTGACGTATTTGCCGCCGAAGCTGCCGTAGTAGAGACCATCGTCATAGCCCAGCGACGCGTTAAGCATGTTTTTCGGTACGTTTGGCACCGTTTTACCCGCTGTTGGCAGCGGATGTCCGCCGTTGCTCACAATGTCGTCTTTTTGTTCGGAATGGGTGTAGGTATAAGAGGTGTAGTAGTTGAAGTTGTACGGCAGCTTACCGCTCCACTCCAGCTCCAGACCTTTACTCTCCACGCTGCCGATGTTCATCATTTCGTAGTCACCATCCGCATTGGTGGTCGAAATCTGCCGGTCGGTATAGCGCATATAGAAGAGCGTCGCGCTCAGCAGCATATCTTCGCGCTGAAAACGCCAGCCCAGCTCGTGGTTCCAGCTCAGCTCAGGTTTGGTGCTGATCGAATCGCCGACGTTGTAGAGCACGTAGTTGGGTGGCGTACGCATGTTGCGCGTCAGGTTATAGAACAGCTGATTTTCGCTATCCGGCTTATAGCTGATGCTAAAGTTCGGCAGGAATTCATGGTAGGTCGCCTGGCGTTTTTCCGCAGCGCTATACAGGCTGCCTTTATTATCGCCTTTACGTTCTACATACTGATAAGCCAGCCCGCCCACCAGCGTCCAGTCCGGCGTCACGAACCAGCTGTCCTGAAGCCATACTTTGTGCGCAGGAGTCACCGTGTACTGGTTACGCCCCTGTACCGTATTGCCGTTCGCATCTTTAACCTGATCGGAACCGCCCGGTTTGCCGGAAACGTTCGCCGGGTTGCCATCGTCCTGAATGCTAATAAACGGCTGGGTCTGCGACTGACGCGCGCGCTCGTACCAGTAGCCAATATCCAGGCTGTGTTCGTCGTTAATATCCCACTTCAATTTCGTGGTAACGCCCGGCCGCCAGGTCTGGGTCCACGAAGGCCGGTAGTAGGTATTGGAAGTCAGGTTGCTGAGATCGTACTGTCCGGCGGTATCAGACGTATTGGACAGCACCGAGGCCGTTTGTCCGGTAAAGCTGCCGCCGTTACCCCAGTAGTAATAGGGCTGAACGGTCAACGCGAGGTTATCGCGCAGCTGTAAGCGCTGGGTAAAAGAGAGGGTGAAGGTTTCAAACGGATTACGGTTCAGCTTGTAATATTTGCTCAGTTGACCTTTGCTGTTGTAGACCGGGGTGGTCGAGTAGTCCTGACGCGGGTCTTCTTCGAACTGCGCTTTACTCAGGGTATTATAGTTGCTGTTATCCTGACGGTTATACTTCATGATCAGGTTGCTGCTGTTGCCGTTGCCATCCTCGTACAGCGAGTTCATTTCGAACTTATCGGAATAATTACGCCCCTCCCCGCGCCATTTTTTGGCTTCAGTATGCGAGTACGAGAGCCAGTTGCTAAAACCGTTGTACTCCCCGGTCTCCAGACGAGCGAAAGTTTTGCTGAGGTTATGGCTGCCGAGCGTTTGTTTGACGAAGCCGCCAAACTCCTTTGAGGGACGCTTTGTCACAAGGCCAATATTACCGCCGCTGGAACCAATATGCGGGCCGTCAGCCTCGGAAGAGCCCTGGGTGACAAAGATCTGCTCAAGGTTTTCCGCGTCGCCCAGCAGGTTGGGGTAGACAGCATAGTTGCCCGAGTCGTTAATCGGGATGCCGTCCATCGACAGGCCGATCTGATCCGAGTTCATCCCGCGCATGGTGTAGTCGATACCGCTCAGGCCGCTGGCGTCATTGCTGTTGACGTTCATTCCCGGCGTATATTTCAGCATGTCGATAGCGTTGCTGGCGCCGGGGGCTTTTTCCATCGCCTCTTTGGTCAGGGTGGAACGCGCTTTGCCGCTGTCTTCCTGCACCATCAGACCGCCGCTGAGCGATTGCCCCTTAACGTTAATCTCCCCCACGTCGCTGCTTTCCGCCGCCAGCGAGGCCCCCGATAACAGGGCCGACACCACGGCTAACGCAATCCCAGAATAATTAAAGTTTTTCATTTCTTTTCCTGTAAAAACAAATGATTAATTA
Organism: Klebsiella grimontii; assembly: GCF_900200035.1. Lineage (GTDB taxonomy): Bacteria > Pseudomonadota > Gammaproteobacteria > Enterobacterales > Enterobacteriaceae > Klebsiella > Klebsiella grimontii. Next base: position 321,580 of record NZ_FZTC01000015.1, on the reverse strand, counting down.
GGCTTATGGCGCCTGATAATTAAACGTCGCGGTAAATTTTTTGCTGCTTTGTCCGGCAAAAGCCTCTTCAGGGAAGGGCTTCAGCTGGCTGATGCTTTGCAGGGAACTAAGCGCAGCGCGATTGAGCAGCATGTTCGGCGCCCTGCTGGCAATACCGGAAGCCAGCACTCTGCCGCTGCGGTCAACCTCCAGCCAGACCTCCACGTTGCCCTGCGGGCGCTCCAGCGAAGCCTGACGGCCGCTCGGGTAGCGCTTGCGCTGCTCCAGCTCCCGGCGCAGCGCCTGCAGATAGCCGTTTTCCACCGCCTGCGCGTTCGCCTTCGGCGCCGGGGGAGAAGGCGGCGGGGCCGGTTTACTCGCCGGGCGACGAACGGCGGCGGGCTGTGGAGCCGCGATCGCCTGCGGTTTCGGCGCTTTTTCCTTCACAACCGGTTTGGGCCTGGGTTTGGCTTTCGGTTTAACAACCGGTTTGGCCTGGATAATGGGTTCTGGCGCAGGAACGACGGGTTCAGCGACCGCCTCCGGTTCCGGCTCAGGTTGAATTTGCGGCGGTATTTCCGGCTGCGGTTCCGGGACAGGCTCCGGCTGCGGCGGTTCGGGTTCAGCCAGCGACAGTTCCATGACCGTATCGTCGTAATGCGGTTTGACCTGCAGCACTGCCTGCTGGCTGACAAACAGTAAACATCCGGCGACGACAAGGGCGGGTAGCCAGCTAACAACGTGACGTGAGCGATAAAGCAGGTACATATCACTGCTTCCGTGTGGCAATGGAAATGGAGAAGAAACCACCCTGACGCAGGGTATCCATCACGGCGATCAGGCGTTCCACCGCAACCTCTTTATCGCTGTTCACGATAATGGTGGTGGTTTGGTTTTCCTGCTGCTGCTGCTTCAGGGTATTGACCAGCGCATTCAGGGGCAGCGGCTGGCCATCAAGCTGCAGCTGGTCGCCGGCGCCGAGGGTGATAATGGCTTTTTTTTGCGGTTTAAGCTGTTGGGCGCTGCCAGCCGACGGCAGCTGCGTTTTCAAGCCCAGAGCCGGGATCACATTCAGGCTAATCAGGACAAAGAAAACCAGTAGAAACATCATCACATCGATCATCGGGATCAGCTCGATATGGGCTTTATTCTTTTTAGGCTCACTCCAGTTACGCATGTCACTCCCCCCCAAAATTGAAGGGGCCAATATAGAAGCGTTTTGTTTATTTTTTGTTACAGATTTTTTATTTTATTATCACAATCGAGGAATATTTGAGAAAAAAACACCATATCAATTCACGTTATAAATAGTCATAACATTGTTTTTTAAGTGATAATTAATTTCAAAACGCCATTACAGAAATGACAAAAAAGAGAACATCAAATTTTTTTGTTATTTTCGTGACATTGCAAAACGCCTCTTCCGTCGCGCACGTTGAGTCCCCTTGCGCCCCAGCCCCCCGCGCGCTAGCATGGATTCCTCACACTACGGAGCACGTATGGGCCTGTTAAACCGAATAAAAATGCTGTGGCAAGCCGCCGTCGGCTCGTCTTATTCCTGGCCCGCGCTGGACATCACCCTGCCCGGCGAGCGCTATCTACATCTGGTCGGCAGTATTCATATGGGCACCCGCGACATGTCGCCGCCGCCCGCCAGGTTATTAAAAAAGATCCGCCAGGCCGATGCGCTGATTGTGGAAGCGGATATTAGCGGCAGCGAAACGCCGTTCAGCAACCTCCCCTCCTGTCCGCCGCTGGCGGAACGCCTGAGCCCATCCCAGCTTGCAGAACTGCAAGATCGTGCGGGAGAAATGGGTCTGTCTATCGCGTTGTTCGACAACCAGCCGCTGTGGCAGGTGGCGATGGTATTGCAGGCGACTCAGGCGCAAAAATTAGGGCTAAGAGCAGACTACGGCATTGATTATCAGCTGCTGATGGCAGCGCGCGAGAGCCATATCCGCGTGATGGAGCTGGAGGGCGCCGATAGTCAGATTGCGCTGCTGCGGGATCTGCCCGACGGCGGGCTGGCGCTGCTGGAAGATACCCTCACCCACTGGCGCACGAATGCGCGTCTGCTGCAGGTGATGATCGGCTGGTGGCTGGAACAGCCGCCGTCACAAGGAACAACCTCGCTACCGACCACCTTTAGCCAGTCGCTGTATGACGTGCTGATGCACCAGCGCAACCTCGCCTGGCGCGAAACGCTGCTGGCGCTGCCGCCGGGGCGCTACGTGGTTGCCGTCGGGGCGCTACATTTATACGGGGAAGGGAATCTGCCGGATATGCTGACGTAAAAAAATGGCCAATATTTCTATTGGCCCGTCAAAGAGGAATTTCATCATTATTATTATTCCGGGGTTCGCGCCCCGGATCGTCTGATTGTCGCTCAAAGTGACCATCACTGCCAACACTATTGCGCAAGATGATACTATTTTTTAGACAGCCGTCGGGCGTATGCTTATGTCACATTTAATCGGTTGGTAAGAAGGATAACGATGACTCCCGCCGTAAAATTACTCGAAAAAAACAAAATTAGTTTTCAAATCCACAGCTACGATCACGATCCGCACGAAACCAATTTTGGCGATGAGGTGGTGCGCAAGCTGGGGCTCAACGCCGACCAGGTCTATAAAACGCTGCTGGTCGCCGTTAACGGCGACATGAAGCATCTGGCCGTCGCGGTGACGCCGGTAGCGGGTCAGCTGGATTTGAAAAAGGTGGCGAAAGCCTTAGGCGCGAAGAAAGTGGATATGGCAGACCCGATGGTCGCGCAGCGGGTCACCGGTTATCTGGTGGGCGGTATCAGCCCGCTCGGGCAGAAAAAACGTCTGCCGACGGTGATAGACGCGCCGGCCCAGGAGTTCGCCACCATCTATATTTCCGGCGGCAAACGCGGCCTGGATATTGAGCTGGCGGCCAGCGATCTGGCGAAGATCCTTGCGGCGAAATTCGCCGATATCGCGCGGCGCGATTAATTTACGGATTTTCGTCAGAGGACAATCCCGGAGGCGGCGCTGACGCGCCTTGTCCGGCTATAAAATCCACAACCGCTCAGACCTGTAGCCCCCGCCACCGGGGGCTACTCTGACGTTACTGCCAGCTCACCTCGCCTTTCGGCTCATAGGCTGCCGCGTCGAGCGGTGAGTTTTTCTGGATATACTCTTTCAACACTTCGGCGTCTATAAAGCCGGTATTCACATAGCCGGGCTTAGTATCGATATGCGGGTAGCCGTCGCCGCCGGTGGCGTTAAAGCTCAGGGTCGCCATACGGTAGGTCTTCGCCGGATCGACCGGTTCACCTTTGATGGTCAAATTGTTAAGCTTGCCGTCTTTGGCCACAAAACCGACGTTGGCAAACTGCGGATAGGCGCCGGAGTCGGGTTTCATCTGCGCCACCGCGGTCAGATACTCCGTCACTTCCTTACCGCTCATATCGACATACACCAGCACGTTGCCGAAGGGTTGTACCTTCATCACGTCTTTATAGGTGATATCGCCCGCTTCAATCGAGTCACGTACTCCGCCGCCGCTCATCACCGCGAAATCGGCATTGCTACGCGCCATCTGCGCCGCCAGCAGCAGACGTCCCATATTGGTTTGCACAAAACGCACTTTGCTGCGATCGCCCTCCAGATGCGCGTTCACGCTACCAATTTTCACCTGCAGCTGCGCTTTGCCTTTATTCTGGTACGGCGTCAGCAGAGAGAGCATCTGCGGGCTTTCAGGGATTTGCGGCGTATAGAGCACGCGCTCGCTCTCGCCGTTGTCGTAAGTGACCTTTTTCTTCAGGTTGACCGGGATCAGCTGATAGTGCACCAGCTTCATTTCGCCGTTGCGGAATTCGAAGTCGGCGCGGCCCACGTATTTGCCCCACTCGTGGGCCTGCACGATCCAGATACCGTTCTGCTTGTCCGGCGCGCACGGGCTGCCCGGGACATAATCCACCTGCTTTTTATTCTCCGATGCCATGCATACCGGGTCCTGCGAGTGGCCGCCGACGATCATCGCCAGCGATCCCGCAGGCAGGCTGCGCGCCATCTCAACGTCGCCAGGCGCATTAGAGCCGTGGGCGCCGTTGTCATAATGACCCATATGGGTGGTGGCCAGAATCACATCCGGTTTTTCGTTCTGCTGCAGTTCCTGGATAACCAGTTTGGCCTCTTCCGCCGGCTTTCGGAACTCGATATCGGTAAAGAACTCGGGATTGCCGATTTTAGCCGTATCGTCGGTCGTCAGGCCGATAACCGCAATATTCAGTCCGCCGCGCTTGAACAGCGCCCACGGCTTAAACAGACGCTCGCCGGTGCTTTTCTGGTAAATATTGGCGGAGAGGAAGGGGAACTTCGCCCATTTTTCCTGCTGACGCAGTACGCTAAGGGGATTATCAAACTCGTGATTGCCTACCGCCATCGCATCGTAGCCAATCAGGTTCATCCCGCGAAAATCGGGTTCCGCATCCTGTAAGTCGGATTCCGGCACGCCGGTATTGATATCGCCGCCGGATAACAACAGCACGCTGCCGCCCTCGTCCGCCACCTCTTTGCGGATACCGTCCACCAGCGTTTTTTGTGCCGACAGCCCGTATTCGCCGTAGTCGCTGCGCCAGAAGTGACCATGATGATCGTTCGTATGCAGGATGGTAATTTTATAGGTTTTATCCTGCTCATAAGCCTGCGCTGACAGGCTCCCCAGCGATAACGCGGTAAATAGCGCCAGCGCGACGCCTCGTTTAATAAGGTGCATATTTCTCTCCCTGACAAAGTAACAAGTGCCGAAAGTATAGCGAGATAGCGAATTAGACAAATATGTTTTCAGAATTGCGACTTCCTTCAAACCTTAGCGGCAGGTATGTTAGGCAGATAATAATTCCACCTGCATCCTCTATAAAAAACACTTAAGCGAACCTATGGCAATGAATCAGACCGCACAACCCTTATCCGGCCCTGCTGCTGCGCCGCAAAAAGCACGCACTTCGTTTCGCATTCTCGGGGCCATCAGCCTCTCGCATTTGCTGAACGATATGATCCAATCGCTTATTCTGGCTATCTACCCGCTGCTCCAGGCCGAGTTCTCGCTGACCTTTGTGCAGATTGGGATGATCACCCTCACCTTCCAGCTGGCCTCATCGCTACTGCAGCCGGTTGTCGGCTACCTGACCGACAAACACCCGATGCCGTGGTCGCTGCCAATTGGCATGTGCTTTACCCTGAGCGGTCTGGTGCTGCTGGCGATATCCGGCAGCTTCGGGATGGTTCTGCTCGCTGCCGCGCTGGTCGGGACCGGATCGTCGGTCTTTCATCCGGAGTCTTCTCGCGTGGCGCGCATGGCCTCCGGCGGACGTCATGGCCTGGCGCAGTCGATATTCCAGGTCGGCGGCAACTTCGGCAGCTCGTTAGGTCCGCTGCTTGCGGCCCTGATTATCGCGCCTTACGGCAAAGGGAACGTCGGCTGGTTTGTCCTGGCGGCGCTGCTGGCGATCGTCGTGCTGGCGCAGATCAGCCGCTGGTATGCCGCTCAGCACCGTCTGAACAAAGGTAAACCGAAAGCGGTGGTGGTTAATCCGCTGCCGAAAAATAAAGTCATTCTGGCGGTTAGCATCCTGTTAATGCTCATTTTCTCGAAATATTTCTATATGGCGAGCATCAGTAGCTATTACACCTTTTATCTGATGCAAAAGTTCGGATTGTCGGTACAAAATGCCCAGTTCCACCTATTTGCCTTTCTTTTTGCCGTCGCGGCAGGAACGGTGATTGGCGGGCCTGTTGGTGACAAGATTGGGCGTAAATATGTAATTTGGGGCTCTATCCTTGGCGTAGCGCCGTTTACCCTCGTTTTACCCTATGCATCGCTGGAGTGGACCGGTATTTTGACGGTGATTATTGGTTTTATTCTCGCTTCGGCCTTTTCCGCTATTCTGGTCTATGCCCAGGAGCTGCTCCCGGGGCGGATCGGCATGGTTTCTGGTTTGTTTTTCGGTTTCGCCTTTGGCATGGGCGGCCTTGGAGCCGCGGTGCTGGGGCTTTTAGCTGACCATACCAGTATCGAACTGGTCTATAAAATCTGTGCTTTCCTGCCGCTTCTCGGCATTCTGACGATATTTCTTCCTGATAACCGCCAAAAGTCGTGATTATCCGGCAGCCAAAGTGCAACTTTGGCTGCCGCAATCCCTTACTCCATCGGCATTACCCCGCATAACCTGCTGCCATTTGGCTGTTCGTGCCTTTTTAGGCGTCAATTCCATTTTTCTGCAAAATTCAATAATTATTCATAAACAAAACCACTGAAATTGTCATAAACTATTATTCGGTTTTTTGGTTTTTGTGCCGAAAATGGATCAGCTCACCACTGCAAGGAGACGGAATGCACCACGCAACACCGCTAATCACCACCATTGTCGGCGGCCTTGTGCTCGCCTTTATTCTCGGCATGATTGCCAATAAGCTACGTATTTCTCCTCTGGTGGGATATTTATTAGCGGGCGTGCTGGCCGGACCTTTTACCCCGGGTTTTGTTGCTGATACCAAGCTGGCGCCGGAGCTGGCCGAGCTTGGCGTGATCCTGCTGATGTTCGGCGTGGGTCTGCATTTCTCCTTAAAAGATTTGATGGCGGTCAAGGCCATCGCCATCCCGGGCGCTATCGCCCAGATAGCCGTGGCGACGCTGTTGGGCATGGCGCTCTCTGCCATGCTGGGCTGGTCGTTAATGACCGGCATCGTCTTTGGTTTGTGTCTTTCTACCGCCAGTACCGTGGTGCTGCTGCGCGCGCTGGAAGAACGACAGCTTATTGATAGCCAGCGGGGGCAAATCGCCATCGGCTGGCTGATTGTTGAAGATCTGGTGATGGTGCTGACGCTGGTGCTGCTGCCAGCGGTCGCAGGCATGACGGAGAAAGGCGACGTGGGTCTGGCTTCCCTGGCCCTCGATATGGGCATTACCATTGGTAAAGTCGTCGCCTTTATCGCGATTATGATGCTGGTGGGCCGCCGCCTGGTGCCGTGGATTATGTCACGCAGCGCGGCAACCGGTTCGCGCGAGCTGTTTACCCTGTCGGTACTGGCGTTAGCGCTCGGCATCGCCTTCGGCGCCGTTGAGCTGTTTGACGTCTCCTTCGCCCTCGGCGCCTTCTTCGCCGGAATGGTGCTCAATGAATCCGAACTCAGCCATCGCGCCGCCCACGATACGCTGCCGCTGCGCGACGCGTTCGCCGTGCTGTTCTTTGTCTCCGTGGGAATGCTGTTTGATCCGATGATCCTGCTTGAGCAGCCGCTGGCGGTGCTCGCGACGCTGGCCATCATTATTTTCGGTAAATCGGCCGCCGCTTTCTTCCTGGTGCGGATGTTTGGCCACTCGCCGCGCACTGCCCTGACCATTGCCGCCAGTCTGGCGCAAATCGGTGAATTCGCCTTTATTCTTGCCGGTCTGGGAATGGCGCTGGATCTGCTGCCGCAGGCCGGGCAGAACCTGGTGCTTGCCGGCGCCATTATCTCCATCATGCTCAACCCGGTCCTGTTTACCCTGCTGGAAAAATACCTCGATAAAACGGAGACGCTGGACGAACAGACGCTGGAAGAAGTGCTGGAAGATGAGAAACAGATCCCCGTTGATATCTGTAACCATGCGCTGCTGGTCGGTTTTGGTCGCGTAGGGAGCCTGCTTGGTGAAAAACTGATGGCTCAGGGGATACCGCTGGTGGTTATCGAAACGTCGCGCACCCGCGTTGACGAACTGCGCGCGCGGGGTATTCGCGCGGTATTAGGCAACGCCGCCAATGAAGAGATTATGAATCTGGCGCATCTGGACTGCGCACGCTGGCTGCTGCTGACTATTCCTAACGGCTACGAGGCCGGGGAAATCGTCGCTTCCGCACGAGAAAAATGCCCAAATATCGAGATCATCGCGCGCGCGCATTACGACGATGAGGTGGAGTATATCGTCGAACGCGGCGCCAACCAGGTGGTGATGGGCGAACGAGAAATCGCCCGCGCCATGCTTAAGCTGCTTGAAACGCCGCCAGCCGGCGAGCTTATTACCGGTTAATGCTTCGGCCCCGGATGACCGGGGCCAGCTTTATCCGGCCGCTTAACGATCCCAGTAGGCCTCTTCCAGGCTGTCTTCACGCTCCGGCAGGCCGCGGGTCAGACGCGGTGAATGCTGGTTCAGCACCTGATAGCTCACGCGGTTAGCGTATTTACACACCTGCGCCAGCGAGGAATAGGTTAGCCATTTGCATTTGTGCTTGCTGGAGTTCGGCACGTTATTGCGATGATAATTATTAGCGGTGATGTCGTGCAGCAGCGCCGCCAGCGCGCCGTCGCCCGCGCCGTTGGTATTCATGATCTTCTCCGGCCCGCCCATATAGGGTGCGATATGGGAATAAATACGCAGCGGATTTTCGCAATCCTGATGACGCATCGCGCGGCTGAATTCATACTGGTTAAACTCGGCAATCGCGCCCGGCAGCAGCGGATGCTGCGTTTTGCGCTTAGCCTCATCCTCGGTAAAGCTGGCCATATACAGCCCGGCAGGCCCGGCGGTGCACAGCACCAGGTCAACCCATTCCAGCGCCTTGTCGGAAGCCAGCAGCGGATCGGACAGCCCGGTCAGCGCTTCCGCCTCCTCTTCATTCATCGCCAGAATGGAAACGTGCTCTTTGAGGAACGCCTGCCACCACGCCGGATTATCGGCGATGACGTATTTAGTCCCCAGGGTCAGGACCACCGGTACATCGTGCTTTTTCGCATATGCGATGGCCTGCATCGTCGCGTCCGGCATCGGCTCGCCCGGCTTGCAGCGGACGAGATAGGAGGTCAGCACCAGCGCGGAAGCACCGGCGATTACGCTTTCCGGAATGCTTTCCGGGCGGAGCTTATTCATATGGCCGGGGCTGATCGCAAAGGTGCGCTCGCCGGAGTCGCTAATAAGTGTAAAGCAGCGACCAATCGCGCCATCCACCCCTTGCAGATAGTTCAGATCGGTACGGCTGGAGGTGTTGCACAGGTAGCGATAGGCGTAGCCGCCGATTTCAATATTGCTGCACATCACGCCAAGCAGAACCGAGCGGTCATCCGCCAGCACCGAGTAGTTGTGCATGGTGTTTCCGATGGTACCGCCGGCAAACTGATGGGTAATCAGGTCGTTGCGGACCAGTTCCTGGTACAGCGCCTCGGCGACGTCATCTTCAATCACCAGCGAATGCCCGGCGCTCAGGCCGTAGCGTACGATAAACGCCTCATCCACTTTCGCTTCGATATCAACGAGGGTTTGATCGATGCCGACGACCCAGGCGACGTTAGATTCATTATCCGGCTGAATTTGCTGCAGCAGCGGATCGCGAGCATTGACGGGAAAGTAGTGTTTGGATTTGCGTTTACCGGGAAATTTCATAGTGGCGATTTATTAGCAGTGAACAAGCGGGGAATAGTAGCATACTCCCCGCCGCACGCGCGATCAGCGATATTTCGCCGTCAGGTTGACCATCATTTCAATATGCGCGGTGTCCGCATTAAGCGCCGGAATGTACTCATATTGCTGGCCGCCAGCCTCGAGGAAGATTTCCCGATTTTGCACGGCAATCTCCTCCAGCGTCTCCAGGCAATCGGCGGCAAAGCCGGGACAGATAACCTGGATATGCTTCACCCCTTTCTCACCGAGCATTTTCAGCGTTTCGTCGGTATAGGGCGTCAGCCAAGGCTCACGACCAAAGCGCGACTGGAACGTCATCATCACCCGGTCATGCGGCAGACCCAGGGCGGAAACCAGCTCACGGGTGGTATCGCGACAGCGCTGAGGATAGGTATCCCCCTGCTGCGCGTAACGCTGCGGGATCCCATGATAGGAGAGCAGCAGTAAATCCGGCTCGCCGTGCACCGCAAAGGACGCGCGCACGCTGGCGGCCAGCGCGTGAATATAGTCCACGTCATCGGCGTAATCGCGAATAAAAGAGATTCCGGGGATCGCGCGCTTTTTGGCAAGAATACGCCCCAGCTCATCCCACACCGCCGCCACGGTGGAGCAGGAGTATTGCGGATAGAGCGGTAGCACCACGATGTGATCCACGCCCTGCGCCAGCAGTTCATCGACCGCGCTCTCCAGCGACGGCGAACCATAGCTCATCCCCAGCGCCACCGGCGTATCCGCAAGCCGCGCGGCCAGCGCCTGCCGCTGCTGCTGGCTGTAGACCATCAGCGGCGAGCCTTCTTCCATCCAGATGGACTGATAGAGCTTAGCGACCCTGGGGGCGCGCAGGGGCAGTATCACGCCGCGCAGCAGCGGCCACCACAGTAGACGGGAGGTATCCACCACGCGCTTGTCGCTGAGAAACTGTCGCAGATAGCGCTTTACCGCGTCGGGCGTGGGCGCATCGGGAGTGCCTAAATTGGCTAATAAGATACCTGTTTTCGTCTGATGCATTACCGCCTCTTAACCATTTGAATCGCTGACAATTGTAGCTGAAATGGCGCTAAACGGAACCAATCATAGAAAAAGGTAAAATGAGAGGAGTTCTCACCCCGCCGCTGCGGGATGAGAACTAACGGAATTAACCGAGGATTTTTTCCAGTTCAGCGCGAACGTCGGCCACCGCTTTGGTGCCATCGACTTTCGCGTATTGGGTGTTGCCCGCTTCCGCTTCTTTCTGATAGTAGCCGATCAGCGGAGCCGTCATCTGATGGTATTCAACCAGACGCTTACGCACGGTCTCTTCCTGATCGTCTTTACGGGTGGTCAGCTCTTCGCCGGTCACGTCGTCTTTGCCTTCAACTTTCGGCGGATTAAATTTAATGTGGTAAACGCGTCCGGAAGCTGCGTGAACGCGACGGCCGATAATGCGGTCAACGATCAGTTCGTCAGGAACGTCGAATTCCAGCACGTAATCCACGGCGATGCCCGCTTCTTTCATGGCGTCAGCCTGCGGAATGGTGCGCGGGAAGCCGTCCAGCAGGAAACCGTTGCGGCAATCTTCCTGAGTAATACGCTCTTTAACCAGGGCGATAACCAGTTCGTCGGTGACCAGCTTACCGGCGTCCATAATATCTTTCGCCTGTTTGCCCAGCTCGGAGCCTGACTTCACCGCGGCACGCAGCATGTCGCCGGTGGAGATTTGCGGAATACCGTATTTCTCCATGATGAACTGAGCCTGAGTTCCTTTACCCGCGCCCGGAGCGCCAAGCAGAATAATACGCATTACGAAAATCCCCTCAAAAGTTGATTCAATTTTTCAAAAAACGCTAAACCATACCACCAGAACGCGGATGGCTCAAGGAAGGCGGGGCGGCTGAAACGGTTAATGGTGAGATATTTTACGTATCGTGCGGTTTGATACCCTCTCCCAGCGGGAGAGGGTTAGGGTGAGGGTAAAGATTACGACGCCAGCAGCTGGTTCATACGGCGGATAAACTGGTTTGGATCTTCCAGCGTACCGCGCTCGGCCAGCAGCGCCTGATCGAGCAGCAGCTCAACCCACTCGCCGAACTGCGCATCATCCTGGGTATCCGCCGCGCGTTTTACCAGCGGATGCAGCGGGTTCAGCTCAAAGATGTATTTCACTTCCGGCGCGGCCTGGCCCGCAGCGGCAAACAGTTTCGCCATCTGAGTGCTCATCTCGTCCGCGTCGGTGGTGACGATGGCCGGCGTATCGGTCAGACGATGGGTCAGACGAACCTCTTTCACCCGGTCGCCGAGCAGGGTTTTGGCACGCTCAACGAACGGCTCCAGCGCCTTCTCGGCTTCTTTGGTGGTTTCATCCACTTCGTCCGTCAGCTTATCCAGCGACTCATCGGCTTTCGCCACCGACTGGAACGGCTTGCCGTCGAACTCGGTCAGATAGCTCATCATCCACTCGTCGATGCGATCGGAAAGCAGCAGCACTTCGATGCCTTTCTTACGCAGCAGTTCCAGATGCGGGCTGCTCTTCGCGGCGGCGTAGCTGTCGGCGGTAATATAGTAAATCTTCTCCTGCCCTTCTTTCATGCGGGAGACGTACTCTTCCAGCGACACGGTCTGCGCGGCGGAGTCGGTATGGGTACTGGCGAAGCGCAGCAGTTTGGCGATGACCTTCTGGTTGGCCTGATCTTCCGCCGGGCCTTCCTTCAGCACGAGGCCAAACTGCTGCCAGAAGGTCTGATATTTTTCCGCGTCGTCTTTCGCCAGTTTTTCCAGCATCTGCAGGGCGCGCTTGCTCAGCGCGGTGCGCAGATTGCGGGTGACGCTGCTGTCCTGGAGAATTTCACGCGACACGTTCAGCGGCAGATCGTTGGAGTCGACCAGTCCGCGGACGAAGCGCAGATAGTTGGGCATAAACTGCTCGGCGTCATCCATGATGAAGACGCGCTGCACGTACAGCTTCAGGCCGTGTTTATGATCGCGATTCCACATATCCCACGGCGCCTGCGACGGGATATACAGCAGGCTGGTGTACTCCTGCTTACCTTCAACGCGGTTGTGGCTCCAGGTCAGCGGATCGCTGTAATCGTGGGCAATATGCTTGTAGAACTCGTTGTACTCGTCGTCTTTGATTTCCGACTTATTGCGCGTCCACAGCGCCTGGGCTTTGTTGATTTTCTCCCAGGAGATCACGGTTTCGCCGTCCACTTCTTCGCGTTTTTCAATTTCCACCGGCAGCGCGATGTGATCGGAGTATTTGCTGATGATCGAACGCACGCGCCAGTCGTTGAGGAAATCATCCTCGCCTTCGCGCAGGTGCAGCGTGATCTCGGTACCGCGATCGGCTTTGTTAATGTCGGCAACGGTATATTCGCCTTCGCCAGCGGATTCCCAGAATACGCCGTTTTCGGCGCTGTCGCCCGCCGCGCGGGTACGGACGGTGACTTTATCGGCAACAATAAACGCCGAGTAGAAACCTACGCCGAACTGGCCAATCAGCTGGCTGTCTTTCGCCTGGTCAGAGCCCATGGACTCAAGGAACGCCTTGGTGCCGGACTTGGCGATGGTGCCAAGATGGTCGATGACTTCATCGCGGTTCATACCGATGCCGTTATCGGCGATGGTCAGGGTGCGGTTGTCTTTATCAAATGAAACACGCACGCGCAGTTCGCCGTCGCCTTCGTACAGATCCGGCTGGGACAGCGCGCGGAAGCGCAGCTTGTCGGCCGCATCGGAGGCGTTGGAAATCAGCTCACGCAGGAAAATTTCTTTATTGGAGTAAAGAGAATGGATCATCAGGTGCAGAAGCTGTTTGACCTCTGACTGAAAACCACGAGTTTCTTGTCCTTTCATCTAAATCAACCTCAACAATGCCATTGTTAATGGTAAAAAAACCGTTGAGGGTGAGATGGGGACAGAGGGAGAGGTTTTCAAGCGGAGGCCCCGAAAAGCGCCTCCGTTTGATTAAAAACGAATCTTATGCCGCCCGGCGAGAGAGTGGGACAGCGTTGTGCCGTCAACCATTTCCAGCTCGCCGCCAACCGGAACGCCATGGGCGATACGGCTCGCGTCTACGCCATACTGCGCGCAGAGCTCGGCGATATAATTCGCCGTCGCCTCTCCTTCCACCGTTGGGTTGGTCGCAAGGATCACTTCCTGCATTGATTCGTCACGCAGACGCTGCTCCAGACGATCGAGCCCGATGTCATCCGGCCCAATCCCGTCAAGCGGCGACAGGTGGCCCATCAGCACAAAATAGCGACCGGAAAACTGCCCGGTCTGCTCGATAGCGTAGATATCCGCTGGGCTCTCTACCACGCAAATCTGGCCGTTTTCCTTGCGCCGAGGGTTGCTGCAAATATTGCATACCTCCTGCTCGGTGAAGGTGCGGCAATCGGCGCAGTGGCCGATTTCCGACATCGCGCGCGTGAGCGCCTGCGCCAGGCGCATCCCGCCGCTGCGGTCACGCTGCAGCAGGGTAAACGCCATGCGCTGCGCCGACTTCGGGCCAACGCCCGGCAGGCAGCGCAGTGCTTCCATAAGCTGCGTTAACAGCGGACTGGTCTGCATCAGAACGGCATCTTAAAGCCTGGCGGCAGCTGCATACCGGCGGACACGGACGCCATTTTTTCTTTCTGCGTTTCTTCGATGCGGCGGGCGGCGTCGTTAAACGCGGCGGCCACCAGATCTTCTAGCATGTCTTTGTCGTCTTCCAGCAGGCTCGGGTCGATCTCAACGCGACGGCAGTTGTGCGCGCCGTTGATGGTGACTTTTACCAGCCCAGCGCCGGACTCACCGGTCACTTCCAGACGGGCCACTTCTTCCTGCATCTGCTGCATTTTTTCTTGCATCTGCTGGGCCTGCTTCATCAGGTTACCCAGACCGCCTTTTCCACCAAACATAGGCTTCTCTCTCAGTAAGTCATCGTTAAGGATGCTGACCGCAAGTCAGACTTGCAATCAAATGGGGCGAATACTCTCTTCATCCAGGTCCGCATCGAAGAATCGACGCAGGGTCTGAATGTTATTATCCGCAATAATCGCTTCACGCGCCTGCGCGAGCTTTTCTTCATAAATTGCCTGCCGCCACTCAAGCGGCGTGCGCATCGCGGGATTATCATCTTCCACGATGGTCAATTCAACCGGCGTACCGTACAAAATGCCGAGCGCTTCCGCCAGCTTTTGCTGCGCGCCCGCCGAATTCAGGTGACGCTGGCTCGGACGCAGATGCAGACAGACGCGATTGCCCTCCTGCTCTTTCCAGGCGTTAAGGGCCACCTGCTCCACCAGTTTTGGCACCGCGAGCTGGCTGACTTCCGCCGCCCAACTATCGCGCTCGACCGCTTCGACTGCCAGTTTCGCCGCCAGTTCCGGCGTTTTTTCATGCTCCAGCGCTTTTTTCAGCGCCTTCGGCGTCGCCACTTCTTCTTTTACGGTTTCAACAACCGTCGTCGATTTCCAGCGATAGGCTTCTTTTTTCGCCGGGGCTTTTTCCAGCGCAGCCGCAGCCGGACGCGCCTGTACGCGCTCGGTAATCGAACTCAGTCGTTCCAGCGCAGCGTTATTCACCGGCCGCGCGCGGGAAGCGGCTGCCGGTTCACTCTTTTTTGGGGTGGGCGCTCCCTGGCTACGCTGCAGCTGGCTGCGCGCCGCCAGCACCTGGCTGGTGGTCTGCGGCAAATTCGGCGGCGGCGGTGCGGATTCCGGAACGGCCTGCTGGACAGGTGCGGCCTGAATGGCCGGCATCGGCGGCGCCTCCGGTTCCGGTAATGGCATACGCGGATGGAAAGCCAGCGCACGCAGAAGCGTCATTTCGACCCCCATTCGTCTGTCCGGGGCGTACGGGAGCTCTTTACGGCCAATCAGTAGCGTTTGATAGTACAGCTGAACATCGGTTGGCGGCACCGTCCGCGCCAGCTCGCGCATACGCAGCTCAATCGCGGCCATATCCGCGCCCAGCGCCGACGGCGAGAGCTGAACCATCGCAATACGGTGCAGCAGGCTCTGCATCTCCACCAACAAGGCCTCCCACTCCACGCCGCGGGCGGCAGCCTCATTCACACCAGCCATGACCCGCTCGCCATCGGCAGCCACCAGCGCTTCAATCAGCGATAGCGCCTGATCGTCGTCAAGGGTGCCGAGCATGGCGCTAACGGACTCTGCCGTCAGACGACCGTCGCCGCTGGCAATGGCCTGATCGGTCAGACTTAACGCATCGCGCAGGCTACCGTCCGCCGCGCGCGACAGCAGCTGCAGCGCGCGCGGTTCAAAAGCAATCTGCTCGGCGCCGAGAATATGCTCCAGCTGATGGCGAATCTGTTCGACGTCCAGCGCCTTGAGATGGAACTGCAGGCAGCGGGAAAGAATCGTTACCGGCAGCTTCTGCGGATCGGTCGTCGCCAGCAGAAATTTAACGTGCGCCGGCGGCTCCTCCAGCGTTTTTAACAACGCGTTGAAGCTGTGGCGCGAGAGCATATGAACTTCATCGATCAAATAGACCTTGAAGCGGCCGCGGGCCGGCGCGTACTGGACGTTATCCAGCAGATCGCGGGTATCTTCGACTTTGGTACGCGAGGCGGCATCGATCTCTATCAGATCGACAAAGCGCCCCTGTTCTATTTCACGGCAGTTATCGCAGACGCCGCAAGGCGTGGCGGTGATGCCGGTTTCGCAGTTTAATCCTTTTGCCAACAGGCGCGCGATAGAGGTTTTACCCACGCCGCGGGTGCCGGAAAAAAGATATGCGTGATGAATGCGCCCTAACGACAAGCCGTTCGCCAGTGCGGTCAGCACATGTTCCTGGCCGACGACGTCAGCAAAGGTTTGTGGGCGCCATTTACGGGCTAAGACCTGATAACTCATGGGCTGGCTCTGAAACGCTGGAAGGTGAAATCACGAGGGGTCATGCTATCACAGCCCCGCTCAATCAGCGAGGCTATGTGGCGGGATTTGCTTAGTGGCCCGGGAAAGGGACCAGGCTGTAGCAGTTGATTCCCCGTTTTTCCAGGCGCTGCTCGCCGCCCAGATCGAACAGATTGATAATAAAGGCCGCGTCATGCACTTCACCGCCCAGACGACGGATGAGCTTCACGGTGGCGTCGATGGTGCCGCCGGTCGCCAGCAGATCGTCAACCACCAGCACCTTATCGCCTGCTTTAATGGCATCAACATGGATTTCCAGCTGATCGGTGCCGTACTCCAGCTCGTAGCTTTCCGCGATGGTTTCACGCGGCAACTTACGCGGCTTACGTACCGGAACAAAGCCTACACCCAGCGCCAGCGCAACCGGTGCGCCAAACAAAAAGCCGCGCGCCTCGGTGCCCACCACTTTGGTAATACCCGCGTCTTTATAACGCTCGGCCAGCAGCTCAATGCTGAGCGCATAGGCCTTCGGGTCTTCCAGCAAGCTGGTGACATCACGGAAAAGGATGCCAGGTTTCGGATAGTCCTGGATGCTTTGGATGCTGTTCTTCAGATATTCAAGCTGCTGTGCTGTTGCGGTCATAAGTTTATGCCTGATTAAAACGGTGTTACTCGCGGACATGCAAAATGGGCCAAGGAAACTTTTGTTTAACCTTTGACCAGGCTTACCCGCGCTCGAAAACGCCAGAATTTACTGGCTGTCAGCGACAATTGCAACCATCATTATTGCGCATCAGTGCTTTTGTTGCTTTGCATCAACCACCGGAATGCGCCACATAAATATCAGCAGACAGGCCAGAACGATCAGCAGCAAGATGCGCACCCAGGTAAGATTAACCAGCCACAGGGAAATAGCAAAGGTCAGTAAAATCATCACCACCGCCCGCGGCTTAGCGCCCGGTGGCATAGCACGGTATTGCTGCCAGTGGCGCAGGTAGCCGCCAAACCATGAGCGGTACAATAGCCAGTGGTGAAAGCGCGGCGACGAGCGGGCGAAACACCAGGCGGCAAGCAGGATAAACGGCGTCGTCGGCAGTAGCGGTAAAAAAACGCCCAGCGTTCCCAGCGCCACCGACAGCCAGCCAATGATGATCAAAATAATACGTGGCATAATGCGAATCGTTATCAAGAAGATAACGCTAATGTAGCACAGTTGCTTATCAGGGGATGGAGGAGTTATTTGAAAACCACCCGGCTTTTACATTCGCTGGAAAATCAGCTTGCGGAACTGGCCGCTCAGGTAGCGCCGATGGCGAATCACGCGACCCTCAGCCCGCGTTTCGATCGCCAGCTGTTCCGAACCCGCAGCACGCAGATGCAGGCTTATCTTGATGAAGCCAGAGATCGCTTTACGGAATTAAAACAGGCGGTCGAGCGCCAGCAGCTGGCGCAGGTTGCCTGGCTGGCGGAACGACTTGTGGCTCAAATCGCCGCGATTAGCCGGGAAACGGCGACCTGGTCATTACGCGCCTGGGATAGCGCGTCGCCGACGCTTACCCGCTGGCAGCGGCGTCGGATACAGCATCAGGAGTATGAACGGCGCCTGCTGGCCATGCGCAACGATCGCCAGAGACAGCTGGCGCAAGCCATCAGCCTTGATGACCAGCAGCGGCTGGCAAAGGAAGTTGAGGCGTATGCCGGACGCCTCGCCCGCTGTCGCGATGCGCTGGAAAAAATTGAAAACAGGCTGGCCCGCTTAACACGCTAACTGGAGGGAGAAGTATGTCGCTGGAAAATGCGCCTGACGAGATCAAGCTGGCGGTCGATTTAATTATGCTGCTTGAGGAAAATAAAGTCCCTGCGCAAACCGTGCTAGCCGCGCTGGAAATTATCCGTCGTGACTATGAAAACAAAGTAAAAAGTGCGGAAGGGGCCTCGCAAAACGCGCCAGAGTAGTCTGTTGCCGAATCGGTGGGGGTGGCAGAGTCATCGCCTGCCCCTTACCACCACGGATAGATGCTCATGGAAAGATTCTCACGTACGCCGCACGATGCCATTTTTCGTCAAATGCTGACCCAGAAAGAGGTCGCTCGCGATTTTTTACAGCTTTACCTTCCCGCGCCGTTTTTAAGTATCTGCGATCTCAATACGCTGCAGCTGGCGTCCGGCAGCTTTATCGAAGAGGACCTGCGATCCAGCGACTCCGACATTCTCTACTCCCTGCAAACGCGGCACGGCGCTGGGTATATCTACGCGCTGATTGAACATCAAAGCTCGCCGGATAAGCTAATGGCTTTTCGCCTGATGCGCTATATGCTGCAGGCGGGATCCACGGAAAAACCCGGGCCACTCATTCGCGAACTGGCGAAGCAGTCGCCCAGGCACAAGGAGCTAATGATGACGATTGCCGAATGGCTGGAGGGGCGTAAAGAAAACTCGCGCAGCATTGCCCTGAAAATGCTCGCCAGCGGGCTGGATCCAAAGATGGTGATGGAGCTGACCGGCCTGAGCCAGGAAGAACTCTCCTCGCTCAGCCCTTAAAACCTGCGGGGCGGCATACCCACCGCCCCATTATGCTTAGCCCATCGTCGGCGAGGCATCGCCGCCTTTATCCCGCTTCACCTCTGTGACTTCATCGCCTTTCTCATTGCGCAGATGAACCTCAAGCTGGTTAAAGGCGATATCAATATTGTTCTCGCGACACAAGCGATCGATAGCGCGGTTAAGCTCATCCACCGCGTAGCTGCGATCGCGAAGTTCACGCACGTACAGGCGCAGTTCATGATCGAGCGTACTGGCGCCGAAGGTGGTAAAGAAGACCGCTGGCGCGGGCTCTTGCATGACTTTCGGATGCTCATGCGCGGCCTGGAGCAGCACTTCTTTGACCTTATCCAGGTCAGAACCATAGGCCACGCCAAGGCGGATGACCACGCGGGTGACGGTGTCGGAAAGCGACCAGTTAATTAAGCGTTCCGTCACGAAGGCCTTATTCGGAATAATGACCTCTTTACGGTCAAAATCCGTAATGGTCGTGGCGCGAATGCGGATTTTGCTGACGGTACCGGAGAAGGTACCAATGGTCACCGTATCGCCAATGCGCACCGGGCGCTCAAAGAGAATAATCAGACCGGAAACAAAGTTACCGAAGATCTCCTGTAAGCCAAACCCTAAACCAACCGACAGGGCGGCCGCCAGCCACTGAAGTTTGTCCCACGAAACGCCCAACGAGCCAAATACCGTCATCGCGCCAATAACAATAATGGCGTAATTAAGAATGGTCGTAATCGCATACGACGCCCCCTGGCGCATATTGAGCCTCGATAGCACCAGCACTTCCAGCAGGCCCGGCAGGTTGCGAATCAACGCCCAGGCGACCATCGACGCGACAATCGCGAACAGCAGGCTGCCCATGGTGACGCTTTTCACGGCGCTGACGCCGGCTTCCGTACCGTTGTAATGCCACAGCGTAATACTGTCGAGATAGGCGAAGACGGTGATCAGATCGGACCAAATCGCCCAGAACAGCACGGCAAATAGCGCGATCATCACCAGCATCGTAATACGTAGCGTTTGTTGGTTAACCTGCTCCAGGGCAATGGTCGGTTCTTCCTGGGGTTCGGCTCCTTCTGCCCCCTCTTTAACCAGATGCTGACGACGCGCCAGCGCCCGGCGCCAGGCAATACGCCGGGCGGCCACGCTCAGGCCGCGCAGAACGGTCTGGTAAAGCAGGTTCCACAGCATCACCAGATAAACGGTTTCAATCCAGCGGCCTGCCAGACGCAGCGTGGTGTAGAAGTAGCCGGTTGCCGTCAGCACCATCAGGGCGATGGGCACTATCGATAGCACGGTGACGGTGATAAGGCGCAGGCTGTGGGATTCTTTATCGCGCCAGCTTTCGCGGCACATCGGCAGGACAAGCACCGCGATCAGCAGCAGGTTGAGGAAAATCACGAACTGCCCGAGCACGTCATCCATCAGATGCAGCGGCGACAGTTCCGACATCACGGACCAGAAGTTCAGCGGCAACAGGGCAAGGCTTACGCGGACAATCTGCCGCCGCCAGTGGCTGGTCAACTGCGACGGCATATTAAAGTGGCTCACCGCCACACCGTCTTTTTCCAGCACCTTCCAGCACAGGCCAAACACCAGCCAGAACAGCGCCAGCTTCTTGCTATAGGCCCACAGCAAATCGCTGATATTCAGCTGCATCGTCAGCAGAATCAGACCAATGGCCAGAATCACCAGTACCACAGGCAGCGCGCGGATCAGATCGATCAGAATCGCTTTCGGCGTGTGGAGCTGAGTATCATTGCGCAGCTGCCCCACCTGTGAAGCCAGCTTCGCCTGATACGCTTTCAGCCAGTTAAGGCGCCAGCGAATCAGACCGGCAATCAGCAGCAACGGCAGGCCGGCAAGGAAAGCGATAAATACCGCAGGCCAGGCTTTTTCCCAGTTTACGGTGATTTTCATCGCCTTAAACTGCCCTTTCAGCGCTTCCGGGAAGGATTTAACCCACTCCCAGTCCATAGGACGGTTGCTGTTTACCCAAAAAATCTGCTGCGTCAGAATGGCTTTCAGGTTGGTCGACACGCTCATTAACTGCTGCTGATTGATCTGCAGGTTAATGGCCATCATCAGCTGGTTACCCAGCTGTTTGTTAAACTGATCGAGCAGCTCACGGCGCATATCAACGATTTCGAGAAGCGCGTCATGCACCTCGGGATTCACCTCGCTGCTATGCCCCTCCTCCAGCTTCGCGACGTACGCATCGCTCTGGAACAACGCATCGCGCTGCTGGTTAACCTCAAACTGCTCGAGGCGCAGGTCAGCGATGCGGTTTGTCATGTCGCTCAGCTCCTCCGCAGAGGGCAGCGTTTGCTGCTGCTGATAAAGGATACGCGACAGCAGAAGGCTACCTTTCAGCACGGAGATCTGCTCTTTTATATCACGCTCGGATTGCAAAGCGCGATCGAGCCAGGTCTTCACTTTGATATTGCGCTGAACCAGCTGATTACCATTTTCCGTCGCTGAAATAAGCCTTTCGCTAAGCTGGTGGTTAATATCCAGCTCCTGCTTCACCAGCGGATTGGCCTGAATACGCGCCGTTTCGTCCGGGGACACGGCTTCCTGAGCCGTCTTTTCCGTCAGCGTCAGGCGCTTGCTATTCACCGCTTCCTGCAATAACTGCAGCTGGTGTTCCAGGCGATTGCTGTAGGCGGTGACGTAATCACGCTGCTTTTGCAGGGTATCCTGCAGCACCGTGTTGCCTTCCAGGCTTTTGCGCTGTTGGTCTATCTGCGCATTCAGCAGAGCCTGCTGCGCCAGCAGCAAATTCTGCTGGGTAGGACGCAGCGTCTCCTCGCCCGTCGAGGTGCCGTTCAGACGATTACGGATCTGCTGCAGCTGCTGCGAAGCGGAATACATCGCATTCTGCACGCGTTCCGGCTGCGTCTGTAGAGAAACGAGCTGGCTGTTGTAGGTTGCCAGGTCGTTCTGCGCGTTTTGCAAATCGTCCAGGGTCTGGGAGACACGCGATTCCAGTTGACGTAGCGATAACGTGCTCAGCGTTTTACGCGTCGCCTCATCATCGGGAACATCGCTTAGCGCGTTCAGGCTATCGATAGCCTGATTCATTTTCGCTGGCGCCTGAGTCACCTGCTGACGCAGCTGCGTCGTTTCCGACTTAATGCGTTCAATTTTATCGAGGGTTTCCAGGGTCTGGGTCAGGTCCTGCTGAACCAGCTTGTCCTGCGGGGTCAGATCCTTTTGCTTATTCAGCGTCGCGAGCTGGCTTTGGACCTCAGAACGTTCAGGTAAATCAGCCGCCAGCGCCGGGTTAACGCTAATACAGCCAATAAAAAACATCAGGGTAAGAACAACAGCGGATATGGCGTTTCGCCAACGGATAGTATGCAGCATAGTGTTAACATGAGTGATTGCAAAAGCCGGAGAATACCGGGGATCGTCGCAGCGCGAAGAATAGCACTTCTGTTATCGCGCGAATAGCGGCGGACAGCAGGAAAAATGTCCCTGATGTCCGCAAGGAGACTTAAGCTTCCCGTTCTTCGGAACCGCGTAAGGAGGGGCAAAATTGATACATTTCAAGCAGCGTTTCGACATAAGCCCGCGCCTCTTTGCGCAGATCGAAGGCGTTCGGTGCCAGCAGCCAATTTTCCATTAGGCCAGAAAGGTAGCTGCGCATTAAAATCGCCGCCCGGCGGGTCAATAAATTCGCGGGCAGCATCTTCGCCGCAATGCACTCTTTTAATGTTTGTTCAATACGATCGTAGCTATCAAGGCATAAACTTCGCTGCGCTTCCTGCAGCGTGACCATCTCACCGACGAATTCACATTTATGGAAGATGATTTCCATCATCAGGCGTCGGCGTTCCTCTGTCACCGTTGCTTCAAGGATATACACTAAGATCTCTCTGATAACTGACAGTGGATCGTTGGGGAATTTTGCCCGATACTCAACTTCGAGATCGTTGATGTTGGCTTCAGAAAGTACCCATATTTCATTAAATAAATCTGATTTATTTTTGAAATGCCAATAGATAGCGCCCCTCGTCACACCGGCCTCTTTTGCAATTGCGGCCAGCGAGGTGGATGATACCCCTTGCTGCGAAAACAAACGCAGAGCAACATCCAAAATATGTTGCCGGGTCTCAAGCGCCTGTTGTTTGGTTTTTCGTGCCATAGGTCGATGAGTTTACAGAGGTTACGTTTACATACATTTATGAATGTATGTACCATAGCATGACCATAATAGAAACACAGCAGTGGGTTTGTGGTCGATTGAGCCACTGAACAATTTGAAATTGGACACTCGAGGTTTACATATGAACAAAAACAGAGGGTTAACGCCTCTGGCGGTCGTTCTGATGCTCTCAGGCAGCTTAGCGCTAACAGGATGTGACGACAAACCGGCTCAGCAAGGGGCCCAGCAAATGCCGGAAGTCGGTATTGTGACGCTCAAATCCGCTCCTCTACAAATTACTACCGAACTGCCAGGCCGTACCAGCGCCTATCGCGTTGCGGAAGTTCGTCCTCAGGTCAGTGGCATTATTCTTAAACGTAACTTCACCGAAGGGAGCGATATCCAGGCGGGCGTGTCTCTTTATCAAATCGATCCGGCGACCTATCAGGCCACGTATGAAAGCGCGAAAGGCGATTTAGCCAAAGCGCAGGCAGCGGCAAATATGGATCAGTTAACGGTTAAACGTTATCAGAAACTGTTGGGCACTAAGTACATTAGCCAACAGGATTACGATACTGCCGTGGCGACGGCTCAGCAGAGCAACGCTGCCGTAGTCGCCGCCAAAGCTGCGGTTGAAACCGCGCGCATTAATCTGGCCTACACCAAAGTCACCTCGCCAATCTCCGGCCGCATTGGTAAATCCGCCGTCACGGAAGGCGCTCTGGTGCAAAACGGGCAAACCACCGCGCTGGCGACCGTGCAACAACTGGATCCTATCTACGTTGACGTGACGCAATCGAGTAACGATTTCCTGCGTCTGAAACAAGAGCTGGCCAACGGCAAGCTGCAGCAGGAAAACGGTAAAGCGAAGGTTGAACTGGTCACTAACGACGGTCTGAAATACCCGCAGAACGGTACGCTGGAGTTCTCTGACGTCACCGTTGACCAGACCACCGGTTCTATCACGCTGCGCGCTATTTTCCCGAACCCGGATCACACTCTGCTGCCCGGCATGTTCGTCCGCGCACGTCTGGAAGAAGGGGTAAACCCTGATGCGTTGCTGGTTCCTCAGCAGGGCGTAACCCGCACTCCGCGTGGCGATGCCAGCGCTATGGTTGTCGGCGAAGGTGATAAAGTCGAAGTTCGCCAGATTACCGCCACTCAGGCTATCGGTGATAAATGGCTGGTCACCGAAGGGCTGAAAACGGGCGATCGCGTCATCATAACCGGTCTGCAAAAAGTCAGACCTGGTGTGCAGGTTAAAGCGCAGGAAGTCGTTTCTGACGATAAACAGCAAGCCGCAGGCAACGCTCAGTCAGAACAACCCAAGTCTTAACTTAAACAGGAGCCGTTAAGACATGCCTAATTTCTTTATCGATCGCCCCATATTTGCGTGGGTGATCGCCATTATCATCATGCTGGCTGGGGGGTTGTCGATCCTCAAGTTGCCGATAGCGCAATATCCGACGATTGCGCCGCCGGCAATTTCCATTACAGCCATGTACCCCGGTGCCGATGCTGAAACCGTGCAGAACACCGTGACCCAGGTTATCGAACAGAACATGAACGGTATCGATCACCTGATGTACATGTCTTCTAATGGCGACTCCACCGGTACAGCAACCATTACGCTAACCTTTGAATCCGGTACCGATCCGGATATTGCCCAGGTACAGGTGCAGAACAAGCTGGCGCTGGCGACACCGCTGCTGCCGCAAGAAGTTCAGCAGCAGGGTATCAGCGTTGAAAAGGCATCCAGCAGCTTCCTGATGGTTGTCGGCGTTATCAATACCAACGGCACCATGAATCAGGATGACATTTCTGACTATGTCGCCGCCAACATGAAGGATGCGATTAGCCGTACCAGCGGCGTCGGTGACGTGCAGCTGTTTGGTTCCCAGTACGCCATGCGCATCTGGATGGATCCGAACAAGCTGAATAACTTCCAGCTGACGCCGGTTGACGTTATCAGCGCCCTGAAAGCGCAGAACGCCCAGGTTGCAGCAGGACAGTTAGGCGGTACGCCGCCGGTGAAAGGCCAGCAGCTGAACGCCTCCATCGTGGCGCAGACTCGTTTGACCAATACTGAAGAGTTCGGCAACATTCTGCTGAAGGTTAACCAGGACGGTTCCCAGGTGCGTCTGCGCGATGTCGCGAAGATTGAGCTGGGTGGTGAAAACTATGACGTTATCGCGAAGTTTAACGGTCAGCCCGCCTCTGGTCTGGGTATTAAATTAGCGACCGGCGCGAACGCGCTGGATACCGCCAACGCCATTCGTGCCGAACTGAAGAAAATGGAGCCTTTCTTCCCTTCAGGCCTGAAGATTGTTTATCCGTATGACACCACGCCATTCGTGCAGATCTCCATTCACGAAGTGGTGAAAACGCTGGTTGAAGCAATCATTCTGGTGTTCCTGGTCATGTATCTGTTCCTGCAGAACTTCCGCGCAACGCTGATTCCGACTATCGCCGTGCCGGTCGTATTGCTGGGGACGTTCGCTATCCTCGCGCTGTTCGGCTTCTCGATAAACACGCTCACCATGTTTGGTATGGTGCTCGCCATAGGCCTGCTGGTGGATGACGCCATCGTGGTGGTGGAAAACGTCGAGCGTGTGATGGCCGAAGAAGGGCTACCGCCGAAGGAAGCCACGCGGAAATCAATGGGCCAGATTCAGGGCGCGCTGGTGGGTATCGCGATGGTGCTTTCCGCGGTGTTTATCCCGATGGCCTTCTTCGGCGGTTCTACCGGTGCGATTTACCGTCAGTTCTCGATCACTATCGTTTCCGCGATGGCGCTGTCGGTACTGGTGGCACTCATTCTGACCCCGGCGCTCTGCGCCACGATGCTGAAGCCCATCCAAAAAGGCAGCCATGGCGCAACCACCGGCTTCTTCGGTTGGTTTAACCGCATGTTTGATAAGAGCACGCATCACTACACCGATAGCGTAGGCAACATCCTGCGCAGTACCGGTCGTTATCTGGTGCTGTATCTGATCATCGTTGTCGGCATGGCCTGGCTGTTCGTTCGTCTGCCGAGTTCGTTCCTGCCGGACGAAGACCAGGGCGTATTCCTGAGCATGGCGCAGCTGCCAGCGGGCGCAACTCAGGAGCGTACCCAGAAAGTTCTGGATGAGATGACTGATTACTATCTCACCAAAGAGAAAAACAACGTTGAATCGGTATTCGCCGTTAACGGCTTTGGTTTCGCGGGTCGTGGGCAGAACACCGGCATCGCGTTCGTCTCTCTGAAGGACTGGAGCCAGCGTCCAGGCGAAGAGAACAAAGTTGAAGCGATTACCGGGCGCGCAATGGGCTATTTCTCGCAGATTAAAGACGCAATGGTCTTCGCCTTTAACCTGCCGGCAATTGTTGAACTGGGTACCGCAACGGGCTTCGACTTCCAGCTGATCGACCAGGCAGGATTGGGCCACGAAAAACTGACTCAGGCCCGTAACCAGCTCTTTGGTATGGTCGCGCAGCATCCTGACGTCTTAAGCGGCGTTCGTCCAAACGGCCTGGAAGATACTCCGCAGTTCAAAGTGGATATCGATCAGGAAAAAGCGCAGGCTCTCGGCGTGTCTATCAGCGACATTAACACGACGCTTGGCGCAGCATGGGGTGGGAGCTACGTCAACGACTTCATTGACCGCGGTCGTGTGAAGAAAGTGTATATCATGTCTGAAGCGAAATACCGTATGTTGCCGGAAGATATCGGTAACTGGTACGTACGCGGTAGCGATGGACAGATGGTGCCCTTCTCCGCCTTCTCAACTTCGCGCTGGGAATACGGCTCACCGCGTCTGGAGCGTTACAACGGTCTGCCATCGATGGAAATCCTCGGCCAGGCGACACCGGGTAAGAGTACCGGTGAAGCGATGAACCTGATGGAAGAGCTGGCGGGTAAACTGCCTGCGGGCATTGGCTATGACTGGACCGGCATGTCTTACCAGGAACGGTTGTCAGGCAACCAGGCACCTGCGCTGTACGCCATCTCGCTGATTGTCGTCTTCCTGTGTCTGGCTGCGCTGTATGAAAGCTGGTCGATCCCATTCTCGGTAATGCTGGTCGTTCCGCTGGGGGTTGTGGGTGCACTGCTGGCTGCCACCTTCCGCGGATTGACCAACGACGTTTACTTCCAGGTTGGCCTGCTGACCACCATCGGCCTGTCGGCGAAGAACGCGATACTTATCGTTGAATTCGCCAAGGATCTGATGGATAAAGAAGGCAAAGGCCTGATTGAAGCAACGCTGGAAGCCGTTCGTATGCGTCTGCGTCCGATTCTGATGACCTCGCTGGCGTTCATCCTTGGGGTAATGCCGCTGGTTATCAGCTCCGGCGCAGGCTCCGGCGCGCAGAACGCCGTCGGTACTGGCGTAATGGGCGGGATGGTGACCGCGACGGTTCTGGCGATTTTCTTCGTGCCGGTGTTCTTCGTGGTCGTGCGTCGCCGCTTTAGTAAGAAAAATGAGGATATTGAGCACAGCCATCCGGTTGAGCATCATTAATCTCTCTTCACAGGGCCGCATACGCGGCCCTTTTCTTTTCTCTGATTTAAAGCGCACGGATTGTTATTGTTTATTTTATAACCTGAGATATAATATTTAATGATGAGTCGTGGTGCTTATCTCCGTTTTTTCTCTGCGACTTTCCTTCCCGTTTACCCTAACTCAGAATATTCTCAATCACTGACTTTATGTATGGTTGTCTTCGTATAACGGCAAAACGCAGCGGCTAACTTGATGAAATATAAGGTCAGTGTTCGTTTTTACCGATCGGGGTAACGGCACGATATAATAAAGACCGAGGCATCGAAGATAAATGGACGCTGATAATTGTAATTTTTCGTAATAGCACGATGAAATCTTTTTAAGAGTGGATTATAGTTAAACAGCAAGATTACAATGTATGTGTCAGGTCTGTTAGTCGTGTTCATCCCACAACGGTCGTTTAAACCACTCAAAAGGGGATGCGTTATGGACGAATACTCGCCAAAAAGACATGATATTGCGCAGCTTAAATTTCTCTGCGAAACCCTGTATCATGACTGTCTTGCAAACCTGGAAGAGAGCAACCACGGCTGGGTTAATGACCCGACCTCGGCTGTCAATCTTCAACTTAATGAATTGATCGAGCACATTGCCGCGTTCGCGCTTAATTATAAAATTAAGTATGCTGAGGATAATAAGCTGATTACTCAGATTGACGAATATCTGGATGACACTTTCGTCTTGTTCAGCAACTACGGCATTAACAGTGCGGATCTGCAGAAATGGCGCAAATCTGGCAATCGGTTATTCCGCTGCTTTGTCAACGCCAGTCGGGAAAACCCGGCCAGTCTTTCTTGTTAGTATTATTACAATCAAAAGGTGAATTTATGTCTGATAAAACATTAACCAAAATAGACTATTTGATGCGCTTACGACGCTGTCAGACAATTGATACGCTGGAGCGCGTAATTGAAAAAAATAAATATGAACTTTCCGATAATGAACTGGCGGTATTTTACTCAGCGGCCGACCATCGTCTTGCCGAACTGACGATGAATAAACTGTATGACAAGATCCCGCCTTCAGTCTGGAAATTTATCCGCTAGTTTATTTCAAATGAAAGTCATACATCTCGTGTCGAAAACGCCCCGCTTTGGTGATGATAATAAGTGTGATAGTGCTCACAGATGTTGGCTTAATGCACAGATGAAACCGGTTTCTTTTTATACTATGGCGGCCTGACGATAAGGAAATAGGGGAAGCGTCCATGAGTGAAGAGAAACAAAAAATGATTGCCGGCGAACTGTATCTGGCAGGTGACGCCACGTTGAAAGCCGATCGCCTGCGGGCCAGGCAACTGTTGCACCGCTACAATCATTCGGCGCCTGAAGAACATGAATTAAGAAAAGCATTATTGTCTGAACTGCTTGGGCACGCGAGCGATGCGTATATCGAACCCACTTTTCGCTGCGACTACGGCTACAATATCTCCCTCGGCAAAAATTTCTACGCGAACTTTGATTGCGTCATGCTGGACGTCTGTCCGATTCAAATTGGGGATAACTGCATGCTGGCGCCGGGCGTACATATTTATACCGCCACGCATCCCCTTGACCCCGTCGATCGCAATAGTGGTCAGGAGTACGGAAAACCCGTCACCATCGGGCATAATGTGTGGATTGGCGGCCGGGCAGTCATTAATCCTGGCGTGACTATCGGCGATAATGCCGTGGTGGCTTCAGGTTCCGTGGTAGTGAAAAATGTGCCAGCCAACGCCGTCGTCGGCGGAAACCCGGCACGGATTATCAAAATGCTGGAGAGCGAAAAACGGTAACTGTTATGCTTTTCTGCAACCAATCTGTTACTTTCCCCCTGGATTTACGCAACATAAAATACCCCCCAGGCTGAGCCCGGTTTGTCACGCCTGCATACGGGCTCATGGCAGAATTTGGGGAATAAGATGACAGAAATACAGCTGCTGCTAAAAAGCACCATTGATGAACTTAATGTGAAAGAGAAGCGCGACAATCGTCCGCGCTTTAGCATTAGCTTTATTCGCAATCACCCATGGCTTTTTGTCGCCATGTACGCGGCTTTCCTGGCCACGCTTATTGTGATGCTTCGTTCCGAAACGCTGGTGGATTCTGTCTGGCTGTTAATCGTGTTATTTGTTCTGCTAAACGGTTTCTTCTTCTTTGACGTCTATCCGCGCTATCGTTATGAAGATATCGACGTTCTTGATTTTCGCGTTTGCTACAACGGCGAATGGTATAACACCCGGTTTGTCCCTGAACAACTGCTCGAACGCATTCTGCAATCGCCACGCGTCGGTCGCGATCAGAAGGCGCAGCTACAAAAAATGATCGCCACCAAAGGCGAACTCTCATTTTACGATGTGTTTTCCCTTACTCGCGTCGGTTCTGCGCAATAAGACGATTGAGCGTCCGTACCGCAGCAATAAAATGTGAGGCGGACGTATTTCCGTAGCCCAGAACCAACCCGCTTCGCGCCGTTTTTGCATCAAGATAAAAACGGCTTAATGCCCCGGGCGCCAGCTGAAACCGCCGGGCCTGCTGCGCAATCGCCTGGTCATCCACGTTGTCGATAGCGACGGTCAGGTGCAAGCCCCCCTCGCCGCCCAAGAGTTCATAAGGATGGTTAAGTTCTTGAGCAAGGACGTCCCGCAGCTGCTGCTGGCGTTTGCGGTACAAACGGCGCATGGCGGCCAAATGACGTGCGTAGTGCCCCTCTTCAATGAACAACGCCAGCGCCTTCTGTTCAGCCCGGTGCCCGCCGCGTAATAGCGCCCCAATGGCGCCTTGTGCAGCGTCCGCCAGCGCGGGAGGCATCACCATAAAACCGATGCGCAGCGCTGGAAACAGCGTTTTGCTGAACGTCCCCAGATAAACCACCGGCCCGTGCTTCGCCATCCCCAGCATGGCCGGAATGGGCTCGCCGCTATAGCGAAATTCGCTGTCGTAATCATCCTCAATAATCCACGAATCATACCGGCGGGCATATTCCAGTAACGCCAGTCGTCGCCCGGCGCTCATTACGGCTCCGCAGGGGTACTGATGTGAAGGTGAAGTAAAGATCAATCGCGGCGCTTCGCTATCATCAGAGGTATCAAAACGCATTCCTTCACGATCAACCGGTACGCCCTTTATATGAAGCCCTGATTTGAGAAAGATGCTTTTTGCTCCCGGATAACCGGGCTCTTCCACCCATGCCCTATCGCCGGCTACGCTCAGCAGGTGCGTGCATAAATCGACGCCTTCCAGCGCCCCTTCAGTAATCACAATCTGGCTGGCTTCGCAGCGGATCCCCCGGGAGAGCGCGAGGTGCCGGGCAATGGCTTTTCGCAGTACGAGCTCTCCCTGCGCATCGCCGTAGCCCAGTAATGCGCTGGCCTCTTCGCGCAGTACCCGATCGAGCAGTCGACGCCAGATGGAAAGTGGAAAGTAATTAACCGCAGGCATTCCCGGCGTAAAGAGCAGCGTGGGCGAATCACGGTGAATTGCTGCCGGCAGTCCCTGTAAATATTCAGGGAGCACAATAACGCGCGCCTCAATGTCCCCTTCTCCCTGAGACCTCAAGGGCGCGACGTACGTCCCCTGGCGACTACGCAATAGATATCCTTCTATCGCCAACTGCTCCAGCGCGCTGTTGATGGTATTGCGCGACAGCCCCAGATGCTGCGCCATGGCGCGCGAACCGGGTAGACGACTATCGCCCGCCAGCGTGCCCTGCAAAATAGCCTCGCGCAGTTGCTGATAGAGGGTACGCTGTAGGGTTTCACTTCCTTTACCGCGCAGGGCCTGCTCGAGTAAAGTAAAAAAAGCATCATCCGGAATATTCATCACCGCTCCTCGTGGCACCATAAAAACATACTCTTATGGCACTTTTTATGGAACCAACAAGTGCTTAATCTCATGGCATTCGCCCACAAAGGAAACCCCCATGAGCCATCTTAATCAATTCGATCAGCCCGTTGGCGCTGCCCTGCCCGACTGGCAGCCCCGTCAGCATCCCGAGAGGTTGAACCTGCAGGGTCGCCTTTGCCGGCTTGAGCCATTGCGCTCCACGCACGCCGGTGCGCTGTTTGACGCCCATCGACTGGCCCCGGATACGCGAAGCTGGACATGGCTGCTGCGTGAGCCGGATAACAGCGTCGAGGAATATCGCGCGTGGATAGAGAGCGTGGCCATGCAGGCCGACCCCATTCACTTTGCGGTGATAGATCAGCAGACAGACCAGCCCATCGGCTCACTGGCGCTGATGAGAATCGATGCCAAAAATGGCGTTGTTGAAGTCGGCCACGTTCACTTCTCGCCTCTGTTGAGCCGGACGGCGATGGCAACCGAGGCCCACTGGCTGCTGATGCACTACGTATTTGCTACGCTCGGCTATCGTCGCTACGAGTGGAAATGCAACAGCCTGAACGAGCCTTCACGCCGGGCGGCACTGCGGCTGGGGTTTCAGTATGAGGGACGCTTTCGTCAGGCGCTGGTGATAAAGGGCCACAACCGCGATACCGACTGGTTTTCGATTATCGATTCCGAGTGGCCACAGATTGACAGAGCAATGCGGCAATGGCTGGCCGCCGACAACTTTAGCGCCGACGGCCAGCAGTTACGAACGCTGGAGAGCTTCCGTTAACGTCTTTTCTTGCGGCCCTGTACGGCCTTAAAGCGGGGATTGCTTTTGCAGATAACGTACAGCCGCCCTTTTCGTTTAACGATCTGGCAATCCGGGTGGCGCTGTTTCGCGCTACGTAGTGAGTTGAGTACCTGCATTATTTGCTCCTCTTCGCATCAATAAAGCCGCCGAAGCGCTGGCGGAAACGTGCGGTGCTGCCTTCGTTGTTGAAGGCCTTCTGTTTACCGGTGTAATACGGATGCGATTTGGAGGAGACGTCGAGCGTCACGTAGGGATACGTCTCGCCATCCAGCTCAATCTCACGCTCGGTGCGGATCGTTGAACCGACTTTAAAGAATTCGTTAGCGCTGGTGTCGTGAAAAACCACCGTACGATAATGCGGATGAATATTGGGTTTCATAGCGACCTCAATCATTATGTTATAACATAACAATATCGTACGCCGTGCGAGTCTAAAGATCAACCCTGAGAATGAGAAGGATTATGGGCGGCACAGGCCGCCCGTTACGGATTAAGGGCTCAGCCGATGCGCCAGGGCCCTGAGCTGTTCGGCAATAGACTGCAGGTCTTTGCCGGGCTCCGTTTTCGGCCCGGTAGAGTGGCGCACGACCAGACGGGCCGGAAGAATAGAAGAAGTATGGGAGGTTTCGTTATCGCCGCTATCGAGAAGGCGCCGAACGGCCTCTTTTCCCTGTAAGTCAAGATCCAGCGAAACGGTGGTTAGCGCCGGGTAAAAGAACGAACTTTCATAGGTATCATCATAACCAATAACCGACTTTTCCCCCGGGATCGGTACCTGATGCTGGTGAAACGCGCTAAGCACGCCCAGCGCCATCTGATCGTTCCCCACCAAAACGGCGGTAAAGTTTGGCGTCTCCCGCAACATTTGCAGCGCGCCGGCATAGCCGCTCTGCGCATCCCAGTTACCGCGAATCACCGTGACCGGCTGTAGGCCATAACCTTCGAGGGTTTCTAGCCAGCTTTTCAAACGCAGTTTGGCCGATACCGAGCTTTCCGGACCGGCCAACAGCGCTATCTCCCGATGCCCCATTTCATAGAGATATTTGACGCTGGCTCGGGTGCCGTCCGCCGGGTTAAACGAAACGTTAAACACAGAGCTATAGGGATCGACATCTAAAAACAGACAAACGATATCATCGTTATCAGCGGCAATTTTCTGAGCCTGATCAGTCTCCAGCGGCACGTTGATGATGACCTTATCCACCAGTTGAGACTTAAGTTCATTAATGGAATCTTGAATGCTTTGGTTGACGCTCTCATCAATCATTGAAATGAGCACCTGATAACCTTCCACATTCGCATAGCGTTTTACCGCCGCGGCCACCTGGGAAGGCGCATGCAATGCGAGGGAGATCGTAACCAGGCCCACGGTACGGCTTTGCTTGCCTACCAGCTGTTGCGCCAGGCGGTTTGGGACATAGCGTAGCTCCTCAATGGATTTCTCCACCTTGCTGCGCGTGGCTTTGGATACATTAGCAGATTTGTTGAGTACCCTGGACACGGTCTGATAGGAGACGCCCGCATGGCGAGCAACGTCTTCTAAGGTCGCGCTTTTAGACTTCATGGTCCGGTTCCTTATGTTGTTATCCCTGAATTGTAACAGGGGCAATGTAAAAAAACGCTCATTGCCGCCTCCCCCGAACAACAATCAGCATTAAAAGTATTACGCTCACAATACAACAAATTGTGAATGGACTCACCACTCGTAACAAAACCCGCTAATTTATTTGCAGTTAATCACACTATAGCGATCATTCAATTGCCTGAATTTTGGTTTAGGCATTTTATAACATCGGTTATGTGAACGTAATACAAAACAATAAGAGGATAGACATGAACACTACGCTGCGCACACTCTCCGCTGCGTTGGCCGCTGCGCTGATTTCACCATCCGTGTTTGCTGCTTCCGCCACGCTTCCGGGTATCGATTTTCATGGCTATATGCGCGCCGGGGTTGGGGTCTCCAGCGACGGTAGTCAGGCCGAATGGCAAAAAAACAAAATTGGCCGTCTGGGTAACGAGTCCGATACCTACGGCGAGCTGGAGTTGGGCTCGGAGGTCTACAAGAAAAATGACGTGAGCTTCTATCTCGATAGCATGGTCAGCATGGTTTCAGACGGTTCGAACGATAACGAAACCACGCTCGATGATGATGCGCAGTTCGGCCTGCGCCAGCTCAACCTGCAAATTAAAGGGCTGGTCCCCGGCGATCCGAACGCGGTCATTTGGGGCGGTAAACGCTACTACCAGCGCCACGATCTGCACATCATTGATACCAAATACTGGAACATTTCCGGATCCGGCGCCGGGATCGAAAACTATACCCTCGGCCCTGGCGCCGTCTCATTTGCCTGGATCCGCGGCGACGCGAATGACGTTGACTACCGCGTCGACGGCGACAGCAACGTGAATATTAACTACCTTGACCTGCGCTACGCAGGCTGGAAGCCATGGGCCGGGTCGTGGACCGAATTTGGTATCGACTACGCGATGCCTAACACCACCAAAAAGCAGGACTCCTACGGCGGCCTGTATGATGCAGAAAACGGCGTCATGCTAACCGGTGAAATCAGCCAGGATATGCTGGGCGGTTACAACAAAACGGTGCTGCAGTACGCAAACAAAGGGCTGGCGCAGAACATGGTTTCCCAGGGCGGCGGCTGGTATGACATGTGGAACTACGTCAATGACGCCACCGGCTATCGGGTGATCAATACCGGTTTAATTCCGATCACCGAAAAATTCTCTATTAACCACGTTCTGACCTGGGGCTCCGCGGACAACATCACCGATTACACGGATAAAACGCGCATGCTGTCGCTGGTAGCTCGCGGACAGTATCAGTTCACCGAATATGTACGCCTGATTGGCGAAGTAGGCGGTTTTTACCAAAAAGATAGCTACAAGAACAATACGGACTATAAGCAGGCCGGTGAGAAATACACCATCGCGCTGGGCCTGGCCGATGGCCCTGACTTTATGTCTCGCCCGGAACTGCGTATTTTCGCTTCTTATCTGAATGACTCAGAAAATGGTAAACCGTTCGAAGATCAAACTGCCAATAATACGTGGAACTTTGGTGTCCAGGTCGAAGCCTGGTGGTAAGAGTAGCTAAACTGTTTTATCTCCAACTGTAAGGTCGTTAATTACCCTCCGGTAATGATTATTGCCATTGAATGCTTTGTTTTATTTTCGGGATAACCCATTATTGCGTTATCCCGTTTTATTTTATTTACGGCTGGCAAAGTGTTCGTCAAGTAATTGTCGCAAAGCATCCGACTGCTTACCGAAAATAGCATGCACCTGCTGCCCAAGAATAATCACGCCAAGCGCGCCCTGCTGCTGTAGTCCCTGAGAGTCAACAATCGACAGATTGTTCACCGTGACGCGCAAGCGGGTAATACAGGCGTCAACGTTGATGATATTTTCCTCACCGCCGAAAGCCTGAATTAACCGTTCAATCTGTTGTTGTTCCGCAGGGCTTAACGTTACCGCCGGACGAGACGGGGAGAAGTAATTCAGAAAGGATTTTAAACTCACCATAATAGACTCCTGATAAGCAGATAAAAAAATGCCTGCTCGCAGGAGCAGGCGCGGATAGAGAGAAATTACGCGTGACGACTGAGGATGCGGCAATCCCATGCTTTTAAGATCAACGGCGCGTTCAGGGCCGTGCCGGTGAGGGTATCCTGATAGCCATGCGGTAAGGTCACCTGCTGCTGCTGCGCGCTGTAGTTTTGCAGGAACACGTAAGTAGTCTCACCGTCCGTGCGCGCGGTCGCCACCACGCCCGGCGGGAAATCGGCCTCCACCGCGCGCGGCAGCGCCAGCTCTTTACTTATGGCGCTGAAGAAGTCCCGCTGGAAAGCCAGATCGTTGCGCGAAGCGACGTGCCAGGCCTTGCCTTTACCTACGTGATTGACGGTGACCGCCGGTCTTCCCGCGTAAAAATCATCGCGGTAGGTCGCCAGCGGCTGCGCCGTTTCGGCGTGGATCAGTTCACACAGATGGCGTACCTGATACGGCCCCTGCAGCCCCCCTTCATTGCCCGCCAGCCCCTGTACCAGATTACGTTCGCCATCGTTCAGGCAGTCAATCTCTTCCGCCCAGATGCCCAGCAGCTTGCGCAGCGGACCCGGGAAGCCGCCGAGATAGCACAGGTCCGATTCGTTAACAATTCCCGTCCAGTATGTTGTAACTAAGTGGCCGCCGTTGGCCACAAACGCTTCCGCGCGTTCGGCAAAGCCGTCGCGAACCATATATAGCATCGGGGCAATGACCAGCCGATAAGCGCTCAGGTCAACGTCGGCATCAATAATATCTACCGCAATCCCCTGTTCCCAGAACGGACGATAGTGCTCGTTGACGGTATTTTCATACTCCATCCCGAGATTACGCGGCCCCTGAGCATCATCCAGCGCCCAGCGGTTTTGCTGGTCAAAGATAATCGCCACTTGCGCATCCGTCCGGCAGCCCACCACGCCCG
This sequence comes from Klebsiella grimontii, assembly GCF_900200035.1. Classification (GTDB taxonomy): domain Bacteria; phylum Pseudomonadota; class Gammaproteobacteria; order Enterobacterales; family Enterobacteriaceae; genus Klebsiella; species Klebsiella grimontii. Next base: position 285,007 of record NZ_FZTC01000015.1, on the reverse strand, counting down.
GCAGCTGGCTTAACATCTCGCCAAGCTTAGTCACTTCACGGCCCACGCGCGTATCCAGGTGACCGACGTGATCGATAATTGCGCCATGGAATTTCTCTACCGAACCGCGACTCTTACGCCACTGGAAATACTGTACCGAGTCAGCCCCGTGCGCTACCGCCTGCAGAGAAGAGAGAATATGCATTCCCGGTTTTTTCAGCTTGCTGGTCGGCTGCCAGTTAGTCGCGCTCGGCGTGGACTCCATCAGGACAAACGGTTTTCCGCCCTTCAGGCTGCGCATCATATCGTGATACATGGCGGTGTAGCAGGCCAGCGTGGTTTCATCTTTATCGCGATGCCACATGGGGTAGCTGTCCCACGAGATGAAGTCCAGCGCCGGCGCCAGCTGCCAGTAGTCGTAATCGTAGAAATACTCCATAAAGTTGGTTGTCACTGGCAGCTCAGCATTCGCCGCTTTCAGCGGCGCAATTTCGTGGCGGCAGAAATCCGTCACCTGAGCGGTATTGAAGCGATGCCAGTCAAGGTTCAGACCATGAATGGAGACTTCCCCCTGCGGAGCCGGGGATTCGATCTGCGACCAGTCGCTATAGGTGTGGCTCCAGAAGGTGCTCCACCAGGCGTGATTAAGATTATCCAGCGTTTCATAGCGCGCTTTCAGCCAGTCGCGGAAACGCTCCTGGCACAGGCTACAGTGGCACTCGCCGCCATACTCATTGGAGATATGCCAGCCCAGCACCGCCGGATGCTGCGCGTAGCGCTCCGCCAGCAGGGTGTTAATTTTCAGGGTTTTCTCACGATAGACCGGCGACGACATACAGTGGTTGTGACGCCCACCGTGCAGCGCAGGCACGCGATCGCGACCGACGCGCAGGACCTGAGGGTACTTTTGCGACATCCACGCCGGGCGCGCGCCGCTTGGGGTCGCGAGAAAGACATGAATTCCGGCGGCATACAGTTTATCCAGGATACTGTCCAACCAGCCAAACTCAAATACGCCTTCCTGAGGTTCAAGTTTCGCCCAGCTAAATATTCCTACCGACATGACATTACATTTTGCCTGCTGCATCATGGCAATATCTTTATCGATAATATCGGGATAGTTCTCCCACTGCTCCGGGTTATAGTCGGCGCCATGCAATAGCGCATTGACCTTCGGACTCAAAGGCGCAAATTTTTTCATAATAAACATCCTGAAGTTTAAAGCTGAATAATTAATTAAATACCTTCATCGACGGCAACGCTTTCCCCTGGCAATCAAACAGCGCCTGATTTTCCCGGGCATTCCCCTCTTTCCACTCATCGTGGATATATTTCATTCCGGCAGGCGTCGCCCAGGTATTTCCCGGCACGGCAATCCACGTCGGCTCCCAATAAAAAATACCTTTACCGCGGTGGCCCGGTACGTCCGCAACGGCCTGCATTAAGTCGTGAATATAATTATATTGCCCCTGTATGGTGGCAGGATAACCGCCATCCTTTTCCTCTTTTGCCTGGAAACTATTTTCGGCGTTGTCGCAGTTTTCCAGGGTATAGGCATAAGCGGCCTCTACCACAATCACGTCTTTGTTATAGCGCTTGCTGATATCATCCATATTAGCCTTCAGCTCGCTAATCGGGCCATTCCAGTAGGTGTACATCGACAGACCAATAATGTCGTAAGGCACGTTGCGCTTGCTGACTTCATCAAACCACCAGCGAAAGGTGTCGTTTTTCGTGCCTTCGGCCAGGTGAAGCATAATTTTAACCTGCTCACCGGCGGTGAGGTTTTCCTTCAGGCCATCGATGGCGGCATTAAGCAGCCCCGCCAGGCGATCGAACTCGCCGCCGCCCTGCCCCCAGCTTTTGCCTTCCGGCCACAGCATACCGCCGTTGATCTCGTTGCCGATCTGCACCATATCCGGCAGTACGCCCTCCTGCTTAAAGCGGGCAATCGTATCGCGGGTGTAGTCATGAATGGTGGTTTTCAGCTGCGGATAATCCATTTTCTCCCAGGCCTTCGGCTTGAACTGCTTGCCGGGATCGGTCCAGAAATCGCTGTAGTGAAAATCAAGCAGCAGCTTCATCCCCTGTGCTTTTGCCCGCTTCGCCAGCGCCAGCGTCGCCGCCAGATCGTTATCGCCGCCGCCGTAGCGCTGACCCTGGGCGTCTTTTGGATCGACCCACAGGCGCAGGCGAACATAGTTCACGCCGTCGGCCTTCAGAATCGCGATCGGATCCTGCTGCTGATTATTGTGGTTAAAAAACTTTGCGCCATGCTTTTCCGCGTCCAGCAGCGTGGAGATATCCGCGCCTTTAATGAAATCAGCGGGCATGTTGCTAAACGCTTTGGTTTGTAGCGCGTCCGCTGCCAGCGTACTGGCGGAGAAACAGCATGCCAGAGAAACAGCAAGCCACGCGGGTGTTAATCTTTTCATGGGGTTATCCTTTTGTACTGCCAGAGGTGAGGCCGGAAACAAAGTATTTTTGTAGCGCCAGATAGAGAATCGCTACCGGCACGGCAATCAGCACCGCGCCCGCCGCGTAGGTGGTGTAGCTGGCGCCCATTTTCTGCGCCACCAGGTTATACAGGCCGATCGGCAGCGTGTACTTATCCGGGGTACGCAGAATGGTGCTGGAAAGGATGAAATCCCCCAGCGGGCCGGTAAACGAGAACAGCGCCACCACCGCCAGAATCGGCTTCGACAGCGGCATAATGATTTCGAAGAAGATGCGGAAGCTGCTGGCGCCATCCATCCGCGCGGACTCATCCAGATCTTTAGGGATCGCGTCCAGGTAGCCCTTCATGAGCCAGGTATTCATCGGGATCATGCCGCCCACGTAGATCAGCACCAGCGCCAGATGGCTGTTGATCAGCCCCAGCAGCTGAGAGAGAACAAAGATCGCAATCAGCGCCGAGAACTGCGGGATCATCTGCAACAGCAGAAATAACATCAGCCCGTTCTGCCGCCCTTTGAAACGAAAGCGCGAAAACGCGTAGGCGGTGAAGCTCACGCTGATTAAGGTCAACACCATGGTCATGAAGCTGATTTTCATCGAGTTCCAGTACCAGGTGAGATAATTCACATTGCCGTTAAACAGATCCGCGTAATGCTGGAACGACAGGTTTTCAGGAATAATCGACGTACTCAGCAGACTGTTCCCGGCGTTCAGCGACGCCCCTACCGTCCAGACCAGCGGGTAAATAATCATCGTCGACACAAAGATGACCACTAACCAGGTGAGTGACAAGCGAATCCACTTTTCGCGTTTAATACTCGGTGATTTAGCCATGTTGCTTCCCTTACGCCATGTCGTCGTTTTTGAAGGATTTCGTGGCGCGGAACTGCCACAACGCCAGGCCGACGACAAAAATCGACAGCAGGATCGTGATGGTCGCCGCGATAGCGTATTGCGAAGACGACATGGTCAATTTGTAGATCCACGACACCAGAATATCCGTACCGCCGGCATTCGACCCCGCTACCGCCGGCCCGCCGTTGTTGAACAGGTAGATGATGTTGAAGTTGTTAAAGTTGAAGGTGTACTGAGTGATGATGATCGGCGCAATAGAGTAGAGCACCAGCGGCAGAGTAATGGTCCGCAGGCGGGTAAACGCGCTGGCGCCATCCATGGTGGCCGCTTCATACAGATCGTCCGGGATCGCCTGCAGGACGCCGGTGGTCATGGCGAAAACAAACGGGAAACCCAGCCAGGTCTGCATCATGATCAGCGCCGTCTTGGTCCAGAACGGGTCGGTCAGCCACGCCTTCGGACTGATGCCAAAGAAGGACAAAATGGCGTTGTTAATCACCCCGAATGAATCATTGAACATGCCGGCAAAAACCAGAATCGTCACGAATCCCGGTACCGCCCACGGCAGAATGAAAATCGTACGGATCATCGGCTTAAAGCGCAGATCTTTCTGGTTGACCAGAATCGCCAGCAGCACGCCGACGGTACATTGCAGGGTCGTCGCCAGCAGCGTCCACACCACCGTCCACTGCAGCACATCAAAGAAGGTCGAACGCCAGATGGATAATGTGAAGATGTTGATGAAGTTTTTGAATCCCACCCAATCCACCAGCTTCGCCGGCGGCGTGTGGTAAAGATTGTAGTTAGTAAAGGCGATAGCAAAACCAAACAGGATCGGGAAGATGACCACAAACACCAGCAGTATGAAGCCGGGCGTGATCATCAGATACGGGAAACCCTCGCTGAGCAGCATCTGATACTGCTTGCGTACGCTATTCAGCGCCACGCCTTCATCGCGCTTTTTGCCGTTAACCCAGGCGTCGCGCAGCGAGAGGAAATAGACCAACACACCGAATGCGATAATCAGTACGCTGATTATCCCTTCCGCCAGCAGGAAAATAGAGTTATCCCGCGGGACTTCCTCGCCTAAGGTATATAACCCCCACAGGCCTTCGCTGAGAAAGTCATAGAAAATACTCATAAAACTGCTCAGCAGCACCAGGAAGACGATCCCCTTCAGCCACTGGCGGTGATAAAACTGCCCAAAACCCGGCACGATAGCCAGCAACAGGCCGCACCACGCATGGCGTCCTGCGCCGCGCGCTTCGGCAATATTTTCGCTGGGATTGATAATCACACACGACTCCTTCTGAAAACGGGAGGATGCCCCTCCCGTTCTGTTACATCACCGGATTATTGATTGCTGGCCTGCATGGCTTCGATCTGCATCTTGATCTGCTTCTCTGCGTTATCGAGCGCCGCCTTCGGTTCCTGTTTACCGGTCAGGCTAAGCTCCAGCGCGGCGTTCGCCGGGCCCCATACTTCGCCCATCTCCGGGATCCCCGGCATCGCCGTCGCCCGCGCTGACTGCACCGCCACCGCGCTGGCCTTTTCGTCATTCTTAATCAGCGGATCGTCAATCATGGCCTTCAGCGGCGGGATTTCCCCGGTGGCGACATAGCGCGCTTTTACGTACTGCGGCTGGTTGATGAACTCGATAAACTGCTGCGCCAGCGCTTTATCTTTACTCCACGTCGAGACCACATAGCCTTTCACACCGAGGAAGGAGCTCATCGGTTTGCCGTCCGGCAGCGTCGGCAGAGGCGCGACGCCATAATGAATGCCTGCCGCTTCATACGGCTGGAAAGCCCACGGGCCGTTAATCACCGCTGCCGCTTTCTTCTCGGTGAACAGCGAGTCGATGGCGTTCAGCCCGTTATCGCCGAGGATCCCCGCCGGGAAGACCTTGTCGGTGTAGAATTTTTTCAGGAAAGTCACCGCTTCGACCGCGCCTGGCTTATTCAGGCCAACATCCTGCGGGTTGAAGCCGCCCTTATCATTTTTGCCAAAGATATAGCCGCCCATCGGACCGATGGCGCCCCAGCTGTAATAAATTTGGTCAAACTTCGCCAGCAGGCCGTACTTACCCTCTTCGCGCTGCTTCTTCGAATAGTCGAACCACGCCTGCAGGCTATCCAGCGGCTTGTCGATCAGGTCTTTGTTGTAAATCAGCACCAGGGTTTCCACCGCTTTCGGTACGCCGTAAAGCACGTTATCCATATGGAAAGCGTTGATTGATGCCGGCGTAAAGGCCTCCTGCTTCGCCTGGTCCAGCGTCAGGGGAGACAGCAGCCCCTGGACGACCGCACCGCCTAGCTGGTCATTAGGGATCACCAGCACGTCCGGGCCAATGCCCGCCGGGCCATCAAGGCGCAGCTTTTCCAACTGCTGGGCATACGGCATTTCCTGCACGTTCACCTTAACGTTGAACTGCTTTTCAAAATCATTTACCGCGGCCTTAATGCCGTCGGATTTTTTGATGTCTTCCCAGACGTTGAGCTGTCCGGCCGCGTGCGCCTGCAGGCTCACCAACTGCCCGGCAGCCAGAGTAGTAAGGATCAGTGCAGCAAGAGTGTTCTTTTTCATTATCAACCTCATGTGAAGGTATAACAATTTAATGGTTTTTATTGGGCGATGTGACTTCCGAAAATCTTTCAGTTAACTGATAAACGGTGATTCATAAACAAATATGCCGTTATTCCTGATTTGTTATACGGTACGCTTTGAATGCTGACAAAACTACTGAAAGCTGCCAGTTGTGTGATCATGATTGCAGAAATGAAACATCGATATAGGGTGCTAAAACTCTGGAAGTTATAGTCACTACATGATTTTAGTGTCGTTGAGCATCGCTCGGCTGAATTGTTACACGTTATACAAATAGCGCGTCATAGCCCAAATCCCAACGGCAAAAACGGCTACTAACCCGGGGAATGTTGATGTCCAATATACGACTGAGGAATGTCACCAAACGGTTCGGCAGTACAGTGACGCTGCATCAGGTAAACCTTGATATTGAAGATGGCGAATTTGCGGTTTTCGTCGGTCCGTCAGGCTGCGGCAAATCAACGCTGCTGCGAATGATTGCCGGTCTCGAAGAGGTGAGCGAAGGTGAAGTACTGATAGGCGATGAGGTCATGAACGACGTCGTTCCCGCCCATCGCGGCGTCGCCATGGTATTCCAGTCCTATGCGCTCTATCCGCATATGACGGTAGCGGAAAATATGGGCTATGGCCTGAAGGTGAATAAAGTGCCAAAAGATGAAATTCGCCGCCAGGTTGAAATGGTGGCAAAAACGCTGCAGCTCTCTCATCTGCTGGATCGCAAACCTAAGCAGCTCTCCGGCGGCCAGCGCCAGCGCGTGGCGATCGGTCGCGCCATCGTGCGTAATCCACGGGTGTTTATGTTTGATGAACCCCTCTCCAACCTTGATGCCGAGCTGCGCGTTGAGATGCGCCTGCATATTGCTAAACTGCATCATGAACTCAAAACCACCATGGTTTATGTTACCCACGATCAGGTTGAAGCGATGACGCTGGCCGATAAAATCGTGGTGATGAACTACGGCAAAGTTGAGCAGATGGGTTCGCCGATGTCGCTGTATTACAACCCGGTCAATAAGTTCGTTGCGGGATTTATCGGTTCGCCGAAAATGAACTTCCTGCCCGCGACGGTCACCGCATGGCAGCCGGGCCAGCTTAGCGTCAAGATGGCGCAAGATCACAATCTGACGCTCAATATCACCACATCGCCGCTGCAGCCCGGCGCTGCCGTTACCCTCGGTATTCGTCCTGAACATCTCTCAACCGATGTGAATATCGGTACCGTGGTTGAGTTTCAATGTGAAGTCGTCGAGAGACTGGGTAACAACACCTATCTGTTCGGCCAGTGCTACGGCCACGATAACGTCAAAATTCTGCTGCCCGGCGACGTTCATTTCCGTCCCTGGCAGAAAATCAGCGTCGCGTTCGACGATCGCTACTGCATGGTCTTCGACGAAAATGACCTGCGGATTAGCGCCGACATCGCCGCGCCGGACGCTCATTAAACGCAACATCTGATTGTCATGATTGCGCTTTAGAATATGAATCTGTGCTGACAACGCTTATTGCCAGCATACCTGCCCTCGTTTTTCTCCGCGACGCTTCATGCCTTGAGCGTCGCGGTTCATCCACTGTTAGCCCGAATTCGTTGCTATCTTGCGGTTCGGGCCTTTTTCTACCCCGTGGTGAATCCTCTTTTATCTTTCGCGTATACTCATCGAACCCCTCCATAAAATAAGGAAATACTCATGACGACCCGGCATCAGGTGAGTCTGGTTACAGGGGTATTGATACTCGCCATTATCTTGCCGGTCATACTGAGCATCTGGCTGGCGACGCAGCAGGCCAAAGAGCAGTTTTATAGTGAGCTGGACAACTTTTCCGTCCGCGTGCTGGCGCGCGTTCAGCAGGTCGCCGATCAGGCAAGAGAGGCGCTGAAAGAAGCAGATGCGCATACGGCCACGACCTGCAGCCCGGAGCATCTGCTCACTATGCGACGGATCGCCTATACCCACCGCTACATTCAGGAAGTGCTGTGGCTACGCGAGGGTATTCCGCAGTGCTCCTCTCTTGAAGAGCACCAGGTGTCGGTCACCTTTCCCGCTCCCGACCATCTCACTGCCGATGGCTACCGTACCTGGCTCACGTCGGTTAGCGACCTGGGACTGAAACATAAAATGACGGCCATGGGCAGCGAACATCACGTGGTGATGATCGATCCGGTGTCGTTTATCGATGTCATTCCGTTAGGTCATGAAGAAATTCACACGCTTTTGTTTGGCACGAAGCGCGATCAAATCATTATCAGCAGTAAACCGCTCAGCGCTGCCGTCTGGGAGAAAATTAAGCATCTGGATGCCGAAACCTTAACCCTCGATAGCACCGTTTATCGTCTCCATCGTATCCCGGAACTGGGGTTGGCTATCGCCACCTGGTCCTCGACGGTGCCGCTGCAGAATAAGCTACATCAGCAGCTGATGCTGTGGCTGCCGATTGGTTTGTTCACCAGCCTTCTGGCCTCATTTCTGCTGCTTCGCCTGCTGCGCAGGCTGCGCTCGCCGCGTAATGGGATGCTGGATGCGCTGAATTCCCATGCCATCCAGGTCTATTACCAGCCTATTATTTCGTTGCAGAGTGGAAAGATCGTCGGCGCGGAGGCGCTTGCTCGCTGGAGGCAGCCCGATGGGAGTTTCTTATCGCCGGATATTTTTATTCCGCTTGCCGAACAAACCGGGCTGATTACCCGCTTAACCGAAGATATTGTACGGAAAATTTTTGCCGATCTCGGTACCTGGCTGCGCCGGCGTCCGGAGATACACATCTCGATAAACCTGTCGGTCGATGATTTGCGCTCGCCAAAGCTGCCGCTCCTGTTGCAAGAGCAGCTTCAGTTTTGGGGCATCAGCGCTCAGCAGATCATTCTGGAAATCACCGAGCGCGGTTTTGTCGACCCGCAAACCACTTTGCCGGTGCTCGCCGGCTATCGTCAGGCCGGACACCGTATTTCCATCGATGACTTCGGCACCGGCTACTCCAGCCTGAGCTATTTACAAAAACTGGACGTAGACACCCTGAAAATCGATAAATCGTTTGTCGATACGCTGGAGTATGAACTGCTGACGCCGCACATTATTGAAATGGCGAAAGCGCTCAATCTGACGACCGTCGCAGAAGGCGTCGAAACCGAAAGCCAGCGCGACTGGCTACGTATGCATGGCGTGCAGTATGCCCAGGGCTGGCTTTATAGTAAGGCGCTGCCAAAAGAGAAATTTATCCTGTGGGCTGAGAATAACCTGAAGGCGGATTCGGCGCCCTCCGTGGTCGCTCACCTTTGAGCCTATTTAAGATAGGATTTTATTACCTGCATTACTACATCAAGGTCAGCTTCGCGCTGGCCCTCCTCCGGCTCTTTAACGACGTGATCCGTTAAATGCCCCTGGATAACCTGCATCATCATGCCGTTTACCGCACCGCGAATCGCAGCCAGCTGCTGTAAAACCTCGGCGCATTCATGTTCGCGGTTTAGCATTTTTTCCAGCGCGGCGCTTTGTCCCTGAATTTTCTTCAATCGGGTCAATAACATCTTCTTGTGACGAACGGTATGTGACATTACGCGATCCACTATTTGATTAATCGATCGTTTTGACTAACGACCACGATACACAATGAGAACAGCATAACATGCTCTACTCCCCCGGAGTATTTTTCTACTGGGGGGTAGTATTTATGTACTGGGGGGGAGTAGCATACTAACACTTTAGGTTAGAGATCACGTTATGACCGATTTCGCTTCACTCCTGCAGCAGGGCAATGCCTGGCTATTTATTCCCAGCGCTATTTTGCTGGGCGCCCTGCACGGCCTTGAGCCCGGGCATTCAAAAACCATGATGGCGGCGTTTATCGTAGCAGTCCGCGGAACCCTGAAGCAGGCGGTGCTGCTGGGGCTGGCGGCGACGGTGTCGCATACGGCGGTGGTCTGGCTGGTGGCCATGGTAGGCCTGTGGTTTGGCCGCGGCTGGAATGCGCAAACGTCGGAACCCTGGTTTCAACTGTTCTCAGGGATCCTTATCGTACTGATTGCCTGCTGGATGCTGTGGCGTACCTGGCACGAATCTCGTTCACATCACCATGAGCATGAGCATGAGCATGAGCATAATCATGAACATCACCACCACCCGCATGAACATCATCCCCACGTTCATCAACCTCCGCTGGTTGTCGCCGATGACTGGCAGGACGCCCATCAGCGCGCGCATGCGCAAGAGATCAATCGCCGCTTTAACGGGCAACGGGTCACGACCGGGCAGATCGTCTTGTTTGGACTGACGGGGGGGCTCATTCCCTGTCCGGCGTCAATAACCGTGCTGCTTATTTGCCTGCAGTTGAAAAAGTTCTCGCTGGGCGCAACCCTGGTGCTGGGGTTTAGCGTTGGGCTGGCGCTCACTCTGGTGGCTTCCGGCGCAATTGCCGCGCTGAGCCTGAAGCACGTAGCCAACCGCTGGCCTGGGCTGAACGATCTCTCGCGCAAAGCGCCGTGGATTTCCGGCACCCTGATTATGGTGGTGGGCTTCTATATGCTGCTGCATGGCTGGAGTCATCTGTAACGCGTCTATCGCCATCCCCACAAACGATGGGGATGGCAAAGATGAATTACTCATCCAGGAGCGGAGCAAAGCCGCCGTATATCATTCGTTTTCCATCAAAGGGCATATTATCGCCAAACTCTTTCATTCGCGGGTCGGCCATCATTTTGGCATTGGCGGCATCGCGAGCCTCTTTAGAGGGATACTCAATCCAGCTGAATACCACCTCTTCACCCTCCTCAGCTTTCACCGCCATGCGAAAATCGGTCAGCTTGCCATCCGGGACATCATCCGCCCAGCACTCGACCACGCGTAATGCGCCAAACTCTTTAAATAATGGCGCGGCCTTTGCTGCCATCTCGCGGTATGCCTCCTTATTTTCCGCCGGTACGGCAACGACAAAACCATCAACATACTTCATGAGTCTGCTCTCCGAAGTGAACAGTACGACCGGAGAATCCGGCCGTATCTGAATTGATAAGTTTAGTCGCCAGGCCTGATGGCAGCGTAAAATCAGGAAATAGCCTCACCGGGTTTCGCCAGAGCCTTACGCGCGGCCGGCTGATGGAACCACGGCAGGCACAGCTGGATCAGCGGGCCGATAGTTAACGCGTAGAGTACGGTTCCCACGCCAAACTTGCCGCCCATCATCCAGCCAATCAGCAGAACCGAAACTTCAATCGCGGTGCGAATACCGCGCAGCGACCATCCCGTACGGGCATGCAGGCCGGTCATCAACCCATCGCGCGGCCCGGGACCGAAACCCGCGCCAATATACATCCCCGTCGCCAGCGCATTCAGTACGATAGCTCCACCCAACAGCAGGCTACGCGCCACCAGCGAATCTAACGGCGGCAGCACGGCCAGAGTCGCATTTGCCGCCAGCCCCAGCACAATGACGTTACTTACCGTCCCCAGCCCCGGCATTTGCCGTAGCGGGATCCACAGCAGCAGTACTGCCGCTCCCGTCAGGATCATGACCGTACCGAAATCCAGATTAAACTGTTTGCCGATCCCTAAATGAAAAACATCCCACGGGTCTGCCCCCAGATTGGCGTGAACAAATAACGCGGTCGACACGCCGTACAGGACCAGACCAATGTAAAGTTGCAGCAAGCGACGTACCATTTTTCACCTCAGGACAATTGCGATTTCCCTCATCATCAGCAAAAATGGATTGATAATTAATGGCCAGTTTTTAAAAAGTGGATTGCTATGTCATCTCGTCGCTTTGGTTCACAATCGCTGGTACGGCTGCTCGGCAACTGGCAGGAGTCCACCTCTCGTACGCCTATCTGGCGTCAGCTGGCGGAAGCGCTGCGCCTGCTTATCCTCGATGGCCGCCTCGCGCTGGAAACCCGCCTGCCGGGCGAGCGTGAACTGGCGGCAGCCCTGAATATCAGCCGCACCACGGTTGCCAGCGCGCTCGGGCAGCTGCGGGAGGAGGGCTATCTCTATAGCCGCCAGGGAAGCGGTTCGCGGATCGCCCTGCCGGAGCGTCCGGTGGAAGCGTCAGCCCAAAAACCGGACCCGCTCTCGGTGAATTTGGCCGTTGCCGCCCTGAGCGCCGGACCTGAGATCCATCAAGCCTACAGCCAGGCTCTGAAGATCATGCCTGAGCATTTATCCAATACCGGTTACGATCAACAAGGGCTAGCGCTGCTGCGCGAAGCTATCGCCCGCCGCTATAGCGAACGCGGGCTGCCAACCCGCAGCGATCAGGTGATGATCGTCAACGGGGCGCTTAGCGGCTTTGCGCTGGTTCTGCGTTTATTCACCGGGCCCGGCGATCGGGTGGTGGTGGATGCGCCAACTTACCCCATGGCGCTTAGCGCGATTCAGGGCGCATCATGCCGTCCGGTTAGCGTTGCGTTACCGCAGCAGGGATGGGATTGCGACGGTTTGGCGGCAACGATCGCCCAAACGGCGCCGCGCCTGGCGTGGCTGATGCCGGATTTTCATAATCCTACCGGCCGCTGTATGGATAGCGCCACGCGCCAGCGGGTAGCAGATATCGCCGCGCAAACCCGCACCACGCTGGTGGTAGACGAAACGATGGTGGATTTATGGTACGACGCCCCGCCGCCGCCGCCTTTAGCGGCGTTTAATCCCGATGCCCCGGTAATAACCATCGGATCGGCAGGAAAAAGCTTTTGGGGAGGCCTGCGCATAGGCTGGATCCGCGCCTCTTCACGAACCATTGCCTCGCTAGTTCAGGCGCGCGACTCTCTCGATCTCGGTTCCCCGCTGCTGGAACAGCTGGCCTGCTGCTGGTTGCTTGAGAATGAGAAAAGGCTGCTGCCGTCACGCCGCGCCATGCTGGCGACCCGCCGGGATATGTGCGGGGCGCTGATGGCGGAATATTTTCCCCACTGGCGCTTCACTCCGCCGGAAGGGGGGCTCTCTTTTTGGGTTGAATTACCCGGCATGCTGGCGACGCTCTTTTCCGTTCGCGCTGAAAGCCGCGGAATTCACATCGGGACGGGCACACGCTTTGGTCTGGCCGGCGCGTTTGATCGCTATTTGCGTTTGCCCTTTACCCTTTCGGATGAGGAACTACGCAGCGCGTTTACTACATTGCAGCCGCTATGGCATAGTCTTACGGAGCAGAAGGAGAGCTTTCGTCTGAGGAAAATCATCTAATAAAATATCGACGGGCTGGAGCCAGCCCGTCAAAAACCATCATCCGTGATGCATATGAGATGTTTTTATAAAATTGCCGTTCAATTTTGTCTTTCTGACGTGTCAGCCCGATGACAAAATTAAAATAGTTTCATTAATGCTGACGCGGGATCGGAAACCCTTTCAGAGAAATAATAAAGCCGTCTTCATCTTTTTTAATTTTTGCACCGGTGTCACACCAATCGGAGGCAATGCGAAAAAACTCATCGCTACCGATATTCCAGTTCAGGCGTACGTGCTTGACGTAGCCGGAACGCAGCATGTCGCAGGCTTCGCTATAGTTGCTGGCTGTAGAGAGTTGTTGTTTCATTTTCTCTTCTTCAGAATTTTACGTAATGCTTTGATTTCTTTAGGGGTTAATGGAGACGCTTCCTCTTCGGTATGCTGGCTATCGATATCTTCTTCCGAAACCCCCGCCTCGTCTGCTGATTCCACTACCTGAAAGGCCAGGAGTAGCAGTTTCTCCGTAGCTGTTCCTAAATTTTCGTTATTTTCTTCCGCATACTGACGCAGCTTTTCTTTTAACTCGCCATCAATTTTTACGTTCAGAACTACCGTGGTCATAGTCACGCTTCCCGTGAAATAAAATCATCATATAATTAATACACGAAGTTAACATGCTGATCCAGAGATATATTTTTAGCTTATATCTAACAACATTTTCCCATGAATAATCTGCACGTTATATATGACATAAAGATGACATTAATATTTCAGTTAAATTTCAATTTTATGACGTAGAGAATTTTTGGCATAAAAAAGATATGTTTTAGAAACGAGAAAAAATACACACTTTATTTGTGGATATTAAAAATGAGGGGATGAGCGAAGCCGCTTATTAGATGCACAGAGCGCTGGGGCACGCTGAAATGGGTGGGGGCCCTGCCAGCTACATCCCGGCACACACGTCGTCTGCTCTGGCTGCTTCCTTCCGGACCTGACCTGGTAAACAGAGTAGCGTTGCGGGAGAACCAACAGAGCCCCCATTGAGAGCGCTAGTTACCTAACGCGCTGGCGCATTATCCCTGCTGAACCCCTGAATTGCAAGCCGCCGCCGATTGGGTGCTGGTTTATTGCGCAAAGTCGCGTAATCAGAGCGATATCGCGGCTTTGTAGCGTAAAATTTCCGTCCCTGGCAGGAGATTGCGAGCGCACTCTCAGCACAAACGCCCCTCAACATCCATAATGTTCACTATGAATTGTATGTTTTTTATCATGGTATCTGAATGAGTGAATCACCGCGTTTAATCACTACCCTGGCGATGCCGCCAATCGATGAAGTCACCGTTCCCTTCCGCGGTTTAAACTTTCTGCGCCCGGAGCTGCTTCTTGATTTTGTGACCATTAGCCAAAATCCGCTACTCGCCGTCACCCCGGTCGCGCTGCTCTACTCTAGCGTCGGCGTCCTTCAGCACATTGAATTACGTAAACTCCCTATCGAAGTCAGCGGTCGGGTGGTCTATCCAATATCAACGCTTAAGCTTCCGGCCATGCGCGCAAAACTGGTGATTAACGCTCAGTCAAAACGCCTGAAGTTTCTTGAAACCCTGCTGACCAATATACCGAATGAGAATGTCCATGGCATGCAGGTGCTTGGCCTGGCGCTGGAATTTACCGTTGTTAAAACGGCTTAAGCCGCTATCTGTACAGCCCGTCGTACAACGATTATCCTGAGCCTTTCCCGGCAGCAGGACGTACCATGGATTCTCACGATACTTTTCCGCAGCGAGTCTGGCAGATAGTCGCCTCGATCCCAGAGGGGTACGTTGCTACCTACGGCGACGTTGCTCAGTTGGCCGGTTCACCGCGTGCGGCGCGTCAGGTCGGCGGGGTTTTAAAGCGTCTGCCTGAAGGGTCCCTGCTTCCCTGGCATCGGGTCGTCAACCGCCACGGCGATATCTCGCTTACCGGGCCAGATCTACAGCGCCAACGCCAGGCGCTCCTGGCGGAGGGAGTTCAGGTCTCAGGCAGCGGTCATATTGACCTGCAGCATTACCGCTGGATTTATTAAAGGCAAAAAAATGCCCCTGAAAGGGGCATTGTCGGGGTTATTGCGCGGCGGGAACGTTCGTATTTGCCACCGGCACCGCCGTTTGCTGGACCGGTACCAGCAGCAGATCGGCGCGATTGCCGCCCTGATTAATCACCGTCTGCACGGTATCGGTAATAAACATCAGCTGACCGTTAACGGTAATCGCCGAACTTAACAGGATGCGTGCATTAGGCTTAATGTCCGCCTGGTTGTAGGGCAGAACAAAGTTAAACGGCGCCTGCTTCCCTTCGGTCCTTACCGCTTTTTGCGACAGCACGTGCGCTGGCGCATCGGCCAGGGACGCATCCGACAGAGTTACGGTTAATACCGCATCCGGCGGTAACGCCACGCGCTGTCGAATATTGATGGTCCCGGAAACGTTAGGCTGCTGCTGCGAGGAGCTTAGTGAGGCAATGCCGTAAGGATCGGGCGCAGCCTGGTTCGCTGCACTGCTGCTGTGGTTGTTCGCACAGGCAGACAACGTAGCCGCGACGGCTAAGGCACTTAACATATAGGCAAATTTCATTCTTTTCTCCTTTTCATCCCTTCTTTAACAGGAGTACATCCATCCACAATCGGGGACAGGACATTAGTATCGTAAATAAGTGTGGCACAGATCTCAGTTCTCTTCCTGGAAAAGAGCCCATATTCAGATTATTGCACCCATCGGACCACTTGCGTTTCTAGGTTATACTTTGCCTCAATAACGCGCTGCGCAAAGCAGTCATCATTGATTGAGGGTTACTATGAGTCAGGCATTAACCAATCTGCTGGCATTGTTAAATCTGGAAAAAATTGAAGAGGGATTGTTCCGCGGTCAGAGCGAGGATCTGGGCTTGCGTCAGGTTTTTGGTGGTCAAGTGGTTGGCCAGGCGCTATACGCAGCAAAAGAGACGGTCCCCGCAGAACGCCTGATTCACTCGTTTCACAGCTACTTCCTGCGTCCCGGCGACAGCCAGAAACCCATCATCTATGACGTTGAAGTCCTGCGCGACGGCAATAGCTTCAGCGCCCGCAGGGTGGCGGCGGTTCAAAACGGGAAGCCGATTTTCTATATGACCGCCTCTTTCCAGGCGCCAGAACCCGGCTATGAACATCAAAAAACCATGCCCGCGGCGCCCGCCCCGGACGCCCTCCCCTCCGAAACGGATATCGCCCGCAAGCTGGCCCATCTGCTGCCGCCGCAGGTTAAAGAAAAATTTCTCTGCGATAAACCGCTGGAGATTCGCCCGGTCGAATTTCATAACCCCCTGAAAGGCCACGTTGCAGAACCGACGCGTCAGGTGTGGATCCGCGCCAACGGCGCCGTTCCGGAAGATCTCCGCATCCATCAGTATCTGTTAGGCTACGCTTCGGATTTTAACTTCCTGCCCGTCGCCCTGCAGCCGCACGGCGTCGGTTTTCTGGAGCCCGGAATGCAGGTCGCCACCATCGATCACTCAATGTGGTTCCACCGTCCGTTCAACATCAACGACTGGCTGCTGTACAGCGTTGAGAGCACCTCCGCCTCCAGCGCGCGCGGTTTTGTGCGCGGCGAGTTCTATACTCAGGACGGCACGCTGGTAGCTTCCACGGTGCAGGAAGGCGTCATGCGCAACCGGAACCTCTTCCCGGGCAAATAGACGCTTCCGTTCGTTCAAAGATCGTCAGACCGTTGGGCTGCCACGCTTTGAGTCGCCCTGTGGTGCTGACGGTCGGTGAGCTCCCGGGTGTAGTTTATAAAATCGCGCAGGATATTATTTTTAGTATGCCGCCGCCAGCACAGAGTGAGCGTGGTAGTGGCAAATGTTTCCTCCAGCAGGCAGTAGCTTACATCGGACATCAGCATCGAACTCTGCGTTTCTGGCACCAGAGCAACACCCATTCCCATTGAAACCAGGCCAATAGCCACCGATACATCACGGGTATACTGAATTTTCTGCGGGGTAAACCCGGCCTGCTGGCAGGCGTTAATTGCCGACCAGCCGAGGCCCACGCCGTAAGGGTCCTTTTGCATAAAAAATTGTTCTTTCGCCAGTAACGCCAGGGAGATTTTCCGCCGGTTACCCAGTTCATGGTTACGCGGCAGGACGGCAATAAGCGAACGCGTGGCAATATTCATATATTCCAGCTGTTCATATTGCGGTATTGGCGAACGAACAAAAGCCAGATCGATCCGTTTATCCAGTAACAATGTTAATAAATTATGAGCGTTATGTTCTTCTATTATCAAATCGGTCTCTGATTTTTTATGCCGATAGTTTTTTATTAACAATGTCAATGCCGGATCGAGAATAGATGACCCAACATAGCCGACTTTTAACTGTCCTTTATACCCCAGACGCAGGCTGTTTACATTTTCGAGGAACTTATCGCAGTGACCAAGAATAACTCGCGCCTCGTCAATCAAAAATAGCCCCTCTGTGGTCAATGAAACATTGCGCCGATCGCGAACAAACAGCATCAGGCCCAACGTATTCTCAAGGTTTTTAATCTGCTGCGTGAGCGCAGGCTGGGTAACGTTAAGCCTCTGCGCCGCCCGTCCGAAATGCAGCTCTTGCGCCAGTACCACAAAAGCATGTAATTGCCGATAATCCATAACGACCTCCAGGAAGACGCTAATAATAAATCCTTATTAAAATCCGGGGCAATGTTATTGGACTCTTATTTGTATTTATCGAAAATTAACCCCATCGCGATGATTAAAAATCAGGGTCGGCGCTATATGCCCATCGGGTCATCGTTTAATGAAATAAAAAGGAGAGTTCAATGCCCATGGAACAACCAAAAGTGACGGATCTGCGCTCCGCATTGGCTGTATTAAGCCATTACGATGATGAATTGATCTATACCGATGAACCTGTTGATCCTATTGCCGAATTATCTGGCGTATACCGCTACGTCGGGGCGCACGGCACCGTCCAGCGCCCTACTCGCGTGGGCCCGGCCATGATTTTTAACAAAATCAAAGGGTACGACGACGTAAAGGTGCTCATCGGTCTACTTTGCTCACGCAAGCGCGTCGCCCACCTGTTTGGCACCACGCCTGAAAACCTGGCGTTTATGCTAAAAGACTCCGTTGACAACCCTATTGCGCCGATAGTCATCCCACGCGACAAGGCCGCGTGTCAGGAAGTCGTTCACCTGGCGACCGATCCTGATTTCGATATCCTGAAAATATTGCCTGCGCCCACCAATACTCCGGAAGATGCCGGCCCCTACTTTACTCTCGGTATGTGCTACGCCGCCGACCCGCAAACCGGTGAACGTGACGTCACCATTCATCGTTTATGCGTCCAGAGTAAAGATGAAATATCAATGTATTTTGTTCCAGGCCGCCACCTTGATACTTTCCGCCAGAAAGCCGAAGCCGCCGGAAAAGCGCTGCCTATCTCTATCAGTATTGGCGTCGATCCGGCAATTGAGATCGGCGCCTGCTTCGAGCCCCCGACAACGCCTTTAGGTTTTGACGAACTGTCAATTGCCGGTAGTTTGCGCAACCAGCCTGTAGAGCTTACCGAGTGCGTGAGCGTTAATGCGCTTGCTATCGCTAACGCTGAAGTCGTTATCGAAGGCGAGCTCTTACCGAACGTGAGAGTGCGTGAAGATCAGAACACCGATACCGGTAAGGCTATGCCGGAGTTTCCAGGCTACACCGGTAGCGCTCAGGCTCAGGTTCCGGTAATCAAAGTTAAAGCTATTACTCACCGCCGCCATCCAATCCTGCAAACCTGTATTGGAGCAAGCGATGAGCACACCAATCTGGCCGGGATCCCAACAGAAGCCAGTATCTTGCAAATGGTTGAAAAGGCATTGCCTGGTTTCGTTCAGAACGTGCATTGCCCATCGCCGGGCACAGGCAAATATCTGGCCGTGCTACAGGTTAAAAAACGCACGCCAGCGGATGAGGGCAGGCAGCGCCAGGCCGCGCTTCTCGCGTTTTCGGCTTTCTCAGAATTGAAACATGTCATGTTGATTGATGAGGATGTTGATGTTTTTGATATTAACGATGTGATGTGGGCGATGACAACGCGCTACCAGGGGGATGTCAGTACTATCTTTATACCGGGTGTACGCTGCCATCCGCTCGATCCGTCATCCGATCCCGCATTCAGCCCATCAATACTCGGCCACGGGATTGCCTGTAAAACGATTTTTGACTGCACCGTTCCATGGAACCTGAAAGCGAATTTTCAGCGCAGCAAATTCCTTGAGGTGGATGTTGATCGTTTCATTCCGGGCTTCAAAAAATAGCCGTTCACTATCGGTGTGGCTCATTATCCGCAGAGCCCGCCGAATAGCGGGTCCGTTCGTGGACTCATAACAAAAATAGATACTTTGAAAATATCAATAAGGTAAAACAATGATTGGGCCAATCATTAACTCCACTTCAACGCTTATCGGCGGGATCGTCGGCGGCTTAATTGGCGATCGCTTAAGTGAAAAATTCCGTACTGCGCTACCTCTGACTTTTGGTGCGGCCTCCATGGGAATGGGAATAACGGTCATCATTAAATTACACGCGCTGCCCGTAGTCGTCGCGTCATTACTCTTCGGCGCTATTATCGGTGAAATATTTTCTATCGAGAAAAATATTGGCCGCGGCGCATCTAAATTACGTTTTATTATCGATAAAATTGCCCCGCAAAAAAGCGGCAGCACATTATCACAAGAGGAGTATCTCGATAAATTCGTGGGGATTCTGGTGCTGTTCGTGGCCTCGGGAACGGGCATATTTGGCGCCATGCAGGAAGGGATAACCGGAGACATATCCATCCTGTTAACCAAATCATTCCTCGATATCCTGACCGCCGGTATTTTTGCCACCCTGCTTGGCCTTTCGGTCGCGACTATCGCGATCCCGCAATTTATCGTCCAGATGATTCTGCTGTTCATCGGGCAATCAATCATGCCAATGCTAACGCCAGAAATGGTTGCTGATTTCTCCGGGCTTGGCGGTTTTATTATGTTTGTGACGGGATTGCGGATCTGCGGTATTAAATCCTTCCCGGTAGCGAATCTACTTCCGGGACTGATCATCGTCATGCCTCTCTCATGGCTGTGGGTCTCAACGCTATTGCCGTGGATCCAGTCGATTAGCTAACCATAGAAAAGCGGAGCCAGGCTCCGCTTTTTGTCGATTAAAGATAACGATTAATCAGGCGTTGTAGGCGTTTTCGCCGTGGCTGTTTACGTCCAGCCCTTCACGCTCTTGATCTTCCGGTACGCGCAGGCCAACGGTCATATCGGCAACTTTGTAACCAATGAAGGCGACGACGCCGGACCAGACGATGGTGATACCGATGCTTTCCAGCTGTACCAGAACCTGATGGCCCATGGTGACGCCTTCCGCGTAACCGACGCCGCCCAGAGACGTCGCGGCGAAGATACCGGTCAGGATGCAGCCTACGATACCGCAGACGCCGTGGACGCCAAACACATCGCATGGGTCATCAACGCGCAGCCAGCGTTTCAGTACGGTGACGCCCCACAGTCCCGCCAGGCCCGCAGCGATACCGACAATCAGAGAGCCGCCGACGCCGATGTAGCCGCACGCCGGAGTGATGCCGACCAGCCCGGCAATCGCACCTGAACAGGCGCCCAGCAGAGATGGTTTACCGCGGGTTGCCCACTCGCCGAAGGTCCACGCCAGAATAGCTGCCGCCGTTGCCACCACGGTATTAACGAACGCCAGACCGGCAATTTCGTTCGCCGCGCTGGCTGAACCGGCGTTAAAGCCGAACCAGCCAACGTAGAGGATCGCGGTGCCGGTGAATACCATCGGCAGGTTATGCGGTTTGAACGCTTCTTTACCAAAGCCAACGCGTTTGCCCATCATATAGGCACCCACCAGCCCCGCTACCGCGGCGTTGATGTGAACCACCGTACCGCCGGCGAAATCAAGCGCGCCGTGCGTGGCCAACAGACCGCCGCCCCATACCATGTGCGCAATCGGCACATAAGAGAGCGTCATCCATACCACGACGAAAATCAGTACCGCCGAGAAGCGAATGCGTTCCGCCAGCGCACCGACGATCAGACCAACGGTAATACAGGCGAAGGAGCCCTGGAAGGCAACGTGGATGTACTGATAGAAGCTTCCCATCAGGGCTTTCAGTTCAATGTTTTTCAGCAGTACCCAGTCGAAGTTGCCGAAGAAGCTGCCGCCAGCGCCGAAGGCCAGCGTGTAGCCATAAACCACCCACAGCACGCAGACCAGCGCAAAAGTCACGATCACCTGAGTCAGCATGGAGAGAACGTTTTTACCGCGGATCAGCCCGCCGTAGAACAGCGCGATGCCAGGAATCGACATAAACAGCACCAGCGCGGTGCAAATCATCATAAAAGCGTTGTCGGCTTTATCCGCTACCGCCGGTGCGGCCATCGCCAGTCCCGGAAGAAGAGCCAACGCCCCCAGACCTGTTTTCATTGTTGCTATCTTCATTGTTTCGTTCCCCATCACTGTGTGGTCTGAAAGTTACAGTGCCGCTTCGTCAGATTCGCCGGTACGGATGCGAATCACGCGCTGCAGCTCGGCGACAAAGATTTTGCCGTCGCCAATCTTTCCGGTGTACGCCGCTTTACTGATGACATCGACGACTTCGTCCAGCTGATCGTCGGCAATCGCGACATCAATCTTCACTTTCGGTAGAAAATTGACGCTGTATTCGGCGCCGCGATAGAGCTCCGCGTGGCCTTTCTGACGGCCGAACCCTTTAACTTCAGTGACCGTCAGGCCCTGAATACCCATTGAAGATAATGCTTCACGCACATCTTCCAGTTTGAATGGTTTGATTACCACGGTAACCAGCTTCATAAGTCCCCTCCAGTCAGAATTCGGTAATGGCCGCAGCTAACACGTATCTACTAAAGCAAGGGCTATGCCAGAAATGAAAAAGGACCGCCAGGCGGCCCTTTTTGAGGGAGAAGGTGAAGAATTCGCCGGAAACGAAGCGGCAAACTGGCTCTTTCGGCTAAAACCGCACCATTTCAGTGCGCGATATGTGACTTTTTTGCACCACCTCAGGCCGCGGGATCGCGACTGCCTGATTATGGTGCATCAGGCGATCAGCGACTCTTCCTGCGTGCTGGCCGCCAGCTCTTCGCCAACCAGCTGCAGCTGATACATCTGCCAGTAGCGGCCTTTGGCCGCCAGCAGCTGCTGATGGTTTCCGCGCTCTACGGCCTGACCGCGGTGCAGCACCAGGATCGTATCGGCCTCGACGATGGTCGATAGGCGATGCGCAATCACCACCAGCGTCGTGTGCTCGCGCACCCGGGCCAGAGCCTGCTGAATCGCCTGCTCGGTACCGGAATCAATATTGGCCGTCGCCTCATCAAGAATCAGCACCTGCGGCGTATCGACCAGTACCCGCGCCAGCGCCAGCAGCTGTTTCTGGCCAACGGAGAGGTTATTCCCCTGCTCGCCCAACTGCGTATAAATCCCGTTTTCCATTTCACGGGCCAGATCTGCCAGCTGGACCGCTTCCAGCGCCTCCCAGACCTGCTCTTCGCTGATGTCGCGACCGAGAGTAACGTTGGCATAGAAGGTATCAGCCAGCACCACCGGATCCTGCTGCACCATCGCAATCCCCTGACGCAGCGCGCTGTGGCTTAAGGAAGAAAGCGGACGACCATCGATGCGAATCTCTCCCTGAGTTAACGGGTAGTAGCCCATCATCAGGCTGGCCAGGGTGCTTTTACCGCTCCCGGTATGGCCAACCAGCGCCACAAAGCTGCGGGACGGGATATCGAGATTAATATCCTGCAACACCAGGCTATCGTCGCGGTAGGCAAAAGAGAGATGATCGATGCTAATTGCTCCGCTGCGCAGCGGCTCGCTATCTTCACCCCACGCCTGACGCGGTTTATCCATCAGCTCGAAGACGCGCTCGCCCGCGACGACCGCCTGCTGCAGCATTGACTGCTGGGTGGTCAGCTCGATCAGCGGCTCGTTCAGTCGCCCAAGGTAGCTAATAAAGGCGTAGAGCACCCCGACTTCGATCGTTCCGCTGCTGCTGAAACCAAACAGCATCAGCAGGCCGCAGAGAATTAATGAAGAGAACAGGCTCAGCAGCGGACGCAGCAGGAAGCCATCAAGACGCAGAGTTTGCATACGCGCCAGATAGTGGGCGTAGCTGGCCTCGCGCATCCGCTCGCCGAACCGCGCCTGCTGGCGGAACTGCTGGATAACGCCCATGCCGTTAATCACTTCATTAAAACCATCGTTGATATCCGCCAGCCAGGCGCGGACCCGCCTGACGATGGGCGTGCTGTAGCGCTGATAAATCATCATCACGATCAGCACCGCCGGGAAAATAGCGATAGCCACCAGCGCCATCCGCCAGTCAAGGCTGAACATCGCCACCAGCATCGCGCCAATCAAAGCGGCGCTACGCAGTACGGTGGCCACCACGGTCACGTACAGGTCACGAATGACTTCGGTATCGTTGGTCACCCGAGAGATGAGCTGCCCGACCGGCTGCGTATCAAACTCGCTGAGCGGCTGGCGCAGCGCGGCATCCATTACATCGCTGCGCAGCTGCTGCACCACGCCGACCGCCGCGCGATTAAACAGCAGCGCCTGGCAGTAATGCAGGCCAGCGGCAAGGAGTTGCAGGCCGATATAGGCCACGGCGAGGCCGCAGACCAGTTTCAACGGCAGCGAGTTCTTCGCCACCATATTGTCGATGAAATAGCTGATCAGCAGCGGGCCGCTGACTTCAGCCACCGCCGCAACCCACATGATGGCAACGGCAATCATCAGCGGTTTACGCCACGGGGAGCCGTAGGCCAGCAGGCGCTTTAACGTCGGCCAGAGTTCAGTGAAACTACGCACCGGCGACCTCCTCATCTTCCTGCGGGGCATCATCCAGCGCCGCTTCCAGCTGCTGATAACGGTACATGTCCCGATACCATCCCGGCTGCGCCGCCAGAGCCTCATGGCGACCGCGCTGGGCAATGTGCCCGTGCTGCATCACCAGAATTTCGCTGGCCTCGGTCAACGCCGACAGGCGATGGGCGCTAATGATCACCGTCCGCCCTTCTCCCCACTGCCGCAGGTTATGCAAAATCTGGTGCTCCGTTCTGCCATCTACCGCCGACAGGGCATCATCAAGGATCAGAATCTCCGCCTCCAGCAGCAGCGCGCGGGCGATGGAAATTCGCTGCTTTTGCCCGCCGGAAAGCATCACGCCGCGCTCGCCGACTTCGGTGTTATATCCCTGCGGCAGGCGCAGGATATCCTCATGAACGCTGGCAAGCCGCGCAACGTGTTCGATTTGCTCCTGCGTAGCATCCGGTTTACCAAGGGCGATGTTGCTGGCGACGGTATCGGAGAACAGGAACGGTGTCTGATTAACCACCGCCAGACGGGCGCGCCAGCTATCGAGCTGTAGCCGGGTCAGGGGAACGTCATGGAAGCGGATATCGCCTTCAGTCACGTCAAAGTGGCGCTGAATCAGCGCCAGAATGGTGCTCTTGCCGGAGCCGGTCGGCCCGCAAATCCCCAGCATCTGCCCGGGCTGTAGCGTAAAATTGACCTTTTCCAGCGAAGCCTTATTCGCCTGCGGATAGATAAACTCGCGCACGGCGACGCTGAGCGTACCGCGGCCTTCCGGCGTCGGCTCGCTGCCGTCGTTCACCACCGGCGCCTCTTCCAGCATGGTGCGAATGCGCGCATAGGCCGCGCTACCGCGCTCAACGATGTTAAACATCCACGCCAGCGCCAGCATCGGCCAAATCATCAGGCCGAGGTACATCACAAAGCTGGTGAGCTGCCCCAGGGTCAGGCTGCCCTGGATCACCATCCAGCTGCCGCCGCCGATGGCCAGCAGGTTAGCAGTACCGATGGCGATATAAATCGTCGGGTCGAAGCGCGCGTCGATGCGCGCCACGCGCATATTTTTTGCGCCGGTATCCGCGGCATCGGCGGCAAAAAGCGCCGACTGTCGATCTTCGAGACCAAAGGCTTTGATCATGCGGATGCTGGTGAGGCTCTCCTGGGTGCGGTCGTTGAGGCTGGAGAACGCCGCCTGAGCGACGCGAAAACGCTCATGTAATGCATCGCCGTTACGCTTGATCGCCAGCGCCATCAGCGGCATCGGCAGCAGCGCCAGCAGGGTTAACTGCCAGCTGATTTGCGTCGACATAACAATCAGCACCGCGCAGCCCATCACCAGGGAGTCCACCAGCGTTAACACCCCTTCGCCAGCGGCGAACACCACCCGATCCACGTCGTTGGTCGCCCGCGCGATCAGATCGCCGGTACGGTGGCGCAGGTAAAAGGCCGGATGCTGGCGGCTGAGCTGGCGATAGAAATCCTCACGCAGTTCGACGGCTAGCTGATAAGAGGCGCCGAAAAGCAGCACGCGCCAGACATAGCGCAGCAGATAGACCATCACCGCAATAACGACCAGCAGGCCAATCCACATCCACACCTTTTCCGCGGTGTAATGTTGTTTTGTGACGCCATCAACCACGATGCCCACCACCTTTGGCGGCACCAGTTGCAGGATGGCAATGACAATCAGCAGAGCAATAGCGCCGAGGTAACGGCGCCACTCCCGGCGGAAATACCAGCTAAGTTGAGCAAATAATCGCAAGCAGTTAAATCCTGAGTGTGTAATTCGTAGCGGCTGATGCCGTTAATCAATCGGCAAGGCTGTCGTGTATTTTATCTGTTCCATGGCAAAACTCGAAGTGACATCCGAGAGCCCCGGTACGCTGTTTACCAGGCGTTTATAAAAATCATCGTAGTTTTTCATATCCGCAACCTGGACCCGCAGCAGGTAGTCATACTCCCCCGCCATTCGCCAGAAACCGAGAACCTCCGCCATCTGGGTGACCTCGCTGACGAAGCGGCAATACCAGTCGCTACTGTGGTGCTGAGTCTTAATCAGCACAAACGCCGTCAGCCCAAGTCCGACCTTTTCCGCATCCAGCAGAGCGACTCGCCCGCGCAGGATACCTTCGTCTTCCAGACGCTTCAGGCGCTTCCAGCAGGGCGTGGTGGTCAGATTAACGGCATCAGCCAGCGCCTGCAAAGAGAGGGTACAGTCGGTTTGCAGTAAAGAAAGCAGCTTACGGTCAATTTTATCTAACATTACTCACCTCAGGAGAAAAATTTACTCCATTCATTGTAATTGAAAGGCTAAATGGCAACAATTTTTCCTTCGAATTCCGCTAAGCTGGGCACAAAATGACAAACAGGAAACAGAGATGAACAGCGCCTGGATAAAACACGCGATTAGTGAAATTAATGCCGATTATCAGCGTTCCGCCGATACGCACCTGATTCGTCTGGCGCTGCCGGAGTTCCCTGGGATCCAGCTCTATCTGAAAGATGAAAGCACCCATCCAACCGGTAGCCTGAAGCATCGCCTGGCCCGCTCGCTGTTCCTCTATGGTCTGTGCAACGGCTGGATTAAAGAAGGGACGACGATTATTGAATCCTCTTCGGGTTCAACCGCCGTCTCTGAAGCCTACTTCGCCCGTCTGTTAGGCCTGCCGTTTATCGCCGTGATGCCTTCCTGTACGGCAAAACGTAAAATTGAACAAATTGAGTTCTACGGCGGCCGCTGTCATTTTGTCGATAGCGCCTGCGAAATCTATGCCGCCTCCGAAACCCTGGCGCGCGAGCTGAACGGGCATTATATGGATCAGTTTACCTTTGCCGAACGGGCGACCGACTGGCGGGGAAACAATAATATCGCCGACAGTATCTTCCGCCAGATGAGCCATGAGCCGCACCCGCAGCCGTCGCATATCGTGATGAGCGCGGGCACCGGCGGTACCTCAGCAACCATCGGCCGCTATATTCGCAGTCAGGGTTACGATACGCAGCTGCTGGTGGTTGACCCACAAAACTCAGTATTTTTGGACTACTGGCAAAGCCGCGACGCCAGCCTGCGCAGCCCGGTCGGTAGCAAAATTGAGGGCATTGGCCGCCCGCGCGTCGAACCTTCATTTATTCCCGATGTGGTCGATGAGATGCTGCGGGTACCGGATGCCGCCAGCGTCGCCACCGCCCTATGGCTGGAAACGCTGCTCGGGCGTAAGGTCGGCGCATCAACCGGCACCAATATGTGGGGCGTACTGCAGCTGGCCGTGCGGATGCGCGAAGAGGGGCGCTCCGGCTCTATTGTCACGCTGCTGTGCGACAGCGGTGAACGTTATCTGGAGACCTACTACAACCCGCAGTGGGTTGCGGCCAATATCGGCGATATTTCCCCGTGGCAGGCGCAGATCGCCGAAATACTGCGCACAAAATAAAAAAAGCCAGATATCCCGTGATATCTGGCTTGCTGGCAGAGTCTCTTTATTCGGGGGAATAAGGAAGATCAGGATTATCCAGCCAATGAGTCAAAAAGTGGGAAACGGCCTGATGACGGCAGTCGCCAATAACCGGTAGATGCGGAAGTTCAATTTTCAGCTGAGGCATCGCATTGCCCATAATCACCCCACGGCCAACGCTGCCGAGCATTTCCCGGTCGTTCATGGCGTCACCGAACGCCATACAATCCTGTAACGTCAGGCCAAGATGCTGGCTTAGTACCGCCAGCGCCGCGCCTTTGTTACAGCCACCGGGCAAAACTTCGAGACAATCCATCGCTGAAAAACAGAGATCCGCCCGGCCGCCGAGCGCTTCATTCAGCTGGATCCGCAGCCGCCGCAGATCGTCATGATCGCCGCAGAAGCAGATTTTCGTAACCTGATGCGCCGGCATCCGCTTAGGATCGTACAACTGGTAGCGAAAACCGCTAAAAACGTGCGCTTTCAATATTTCGGGAATCTCCTGCCCTGTGTACCAGCCGCCGTCGTTGAAAAAATGCATACTGGCTGAGGTTTCCCAGGCGCTGTGCAGCACCTCTTCCGCCACATCGGGGGCCAGATCGCGGCGATACAGCTCTTCGCCTTCCAGAGAGTGAATGCGCGTCCCGTTACCGGTAATTAAAAACGCGTCCAGAGAAAACTCGCCAATAACGTGGCGCATCTCCAGAGCATGGCGACCGGTGGCGAAAGTCAGGGTGATATCGCGATCGCGCAGACGTTTTAGCGTCGACAGCGTTTTTTCTCCCAGACGATGGTCCGGCATCAGTAGCGTACCGTCCATATCAAATGCAGCCAGTCTTGCCATCTCCTGCTCCCCAGTGGTGGTGGATTTTGCTTGTGTTGCAGTATTGCCTGAGATATACGGAAGTAATAGTGAATAGATGAATTTTATTGTTCCGGGTTTACGGATATAGCGCAGGATTAAACAGATATGAGGCTATTAAACCGTCTCCATCAGTACCAGCGGCTCTGGGAACCCTCCTCGGGCGAGCCGCAGCAGGTTACCGTCGGCGAGCTGGCGGAGCGCTGCTTTTGCAGCGAACGCCATATCCGTACCCTGCTGCGCCAGGCGCAAGAATCCGGCTGGCTACGCTGGCAGGCCAGCTCTGGTCGCGGAAAGCGCGGGCTACTCCAGTTTTACAAAGCACCGGAAACGCTGCGCAATGAAATGATGGAGCAGGCGCTAAGTAAAGGACAGCAGCAAAACGCCCTCGAACTGGCGCAGCTGGCGCCTGTAGAGCTTAAAGCGCTGCTTTCCCCCTTTCTCGGCGGCCAATGGCAGAACGATACGCCTACCCTGCGCATTCCTTACTACCGTCCGCTGGAGCCGCTGCGCCCGGGTTTTATGCCGGGACGCGCGGAGCAGCACCTGGCCGGGGAGATATTTTCCGGCCTGACCCGATTCGATGCGCACAGTACCTGTCCGATAGGCGATTTAGCCCATCACTGGGAAGTATCGCCGGACGGTCTGCGCTGGCATTTTTATATTCGTTCAACCCTGTTCTGGCATAACGGCGATCCAATTAAGACCTCACAGCTGCAGCAGCGGCTTTTGATGCTGCTGCAGCTACCCGCGCTGCGTACGCTGTTCGCCAGTATTAGCGAGATTAACGTCACCCACTCGCAATGTCTGACCATCACCCTGCACCGCGCGGATTACTGGCTACCGTTCCGCCTTGCCAGCTACTGCAGCGTGCTGGCGCATCCGGACGATCCGGCGATCGGTAGCGGACCCTTTCGGCTAAAGTTATTTACCCCGGAACTGGTGCGGCTGGAAAACCATCAGCGCTATCATCTCACTCACCCGCTGCTGCAGGCCGTGGAATACTGGATAACGCCGCAGCTGTTCGAGCAGGATCTGGGCACCAGCTGTCGTCATCCGGTACAGATAACCATTGGCGATCCTGACGAGCTGACCAGGCTACGTCAGGTCAGCAACAGTATTAGCCTCGGTTTTTGCTATCTGACGCTGCGCCAGAGCCCTCGTCTTAACAAAGCGCAGGCGCAAAGGCTGGTCTCGCTGATTCATCGCTCCACCCTGTTAGAAACCCTGCCGCTGGATGAGGATCTGATCGCGCCAAGCAATGAAATATTGCCGGGCTGGTCTATTCCGCAGGGGCCTGAAAATTATGATACCCCTCTGCCTGAACGGCTTACCCTGCTCTATCACCTTCCCGTAGAGCTACACGCCATGGCGGAGCAGCTTCGGCAACGGCTGGCAGAGCAGGGCTGCGAGCTGACGATTATTTTTCATGATGCAAAAAACTGGGATGGCTGCGGGCACTTTGCGAAGGCAGACCTGATGATGGGTGACCGCCTGATCGGCGAAGCGCCGGTCTATGCTCTGGAGCAGTGGCTACGCTGCGACGCACTGTGGCCTAATTTGTTGACCGGGGCGCAATATGCGCATCTTCAGGCGACGCTGGATGCCGTTCAGGCCCTACCGGACGAACGCAGCCGCAGCGAAGCTTTGCGCAACGTCTTTAACAGACTGATGGATGATGCCATCACGACGCCGCTGTTCAATTATAATTATCGCATCAGCGCGCCGCCGGGGGTTAACGGGCTACGCCTCAACGCTCGAGGCTGGTTTGACTTCGCCAGCGCCTGGCTACCGGCCTCAGCGCCGTGACAGAGCTGGTGGTCGCGCCCATCAGGCGCTACCATATGCGCTTCACTTCGATTGTCAGGAATTATCATGAAACGCGCCGTAGTTGTCTTCAGCGGAGGACAAGATTCGACGACCTGCCTGGTGCAGGCTCTGCAACAGTATGATGAAGTGCATTGCGTCACTTTTGATTATGGCCAACGCCACCGCGCGGAGATTGACGTTGCTCGCGAACTGGCGCTGAAGTTGGGGGCCGTCGCCCATAAGGTCCTTGATGTCACGCTGCTTAACGAACTGGCGGTCAGCAGCCTGACCCGCGATAGCATTCCGGTTCCGGATTACGAGCCGGACGCCAGCGGTATCCCCAATACTTTTGTCCCCGGCCGCAACATTCTGTTTTTAACCCTGACGGCGATTTACGCGTATCAGGTTAAGGCGGAAGCGATTATCACCGGCGTTTGCGAGACCGATTTTTCGGGCTACCCGGACTGCCGCGACGAGTTCGTGCAAGCGCTGCACCATGCCGTCAGCCTCGGAATGGCGAAAGATATTCGCTTCGAGACGCCGCTGATGTGGCTTAACAAAGCCGAGACCTGGGCCTTAGCCGATTACTGGGGCCAGTTAGCGCTGGTGCGCCATGAAACCCTGACCTGCTATAACGGCATTAAAGGCGACGGCTGCGGGCAGTGCGCCGCCTGTAATCTACGCGCCAACGGCCTGAACCACTATCTTGGCGATAAGGTTGGCGTGATGACGGTGATGAAGCAGAAAACCGGGCTCCAGTAAGCGGTTATTTCCCGGCATCGCGGGCGGCAGAAGGCGCTTAGCCCGGTCAGATACGCAGCAGCGCCTTCGGGGAAATTGTGCAACTTTCTGCGCCCTCGCCCCGGGGGCGGCGCGATGCGCCTGCCCGGGCCACCGGAGCGCAGGCTACTGGGGACGTGTAGCCCGGGCAGGTGCGCAGCACCGCCTCCGGGACATCCCCCTCCGGCTGGCCGGTTAACGAGGCTCAAGCTGCTCCAGCTTCTCCCGCAGTTCGCCCTCCAGCGGCAGCGCTTTCTGCGTTTTTAGATCGATACAGACAAACGTGATAAGCGCATCGGCGACCACTTCGCCGTTAGGATTGAGGGTGACCACCTGGCTTAACGTCCCGCTTTTTCCATTGAGCTTTTCGAGCTTGCTGGTGACGGTTAACACATCGCCCAGAACCGCCGGTCGGCGATAGTTGATATTGATATTCACCACCACAAAGGCGATGTTGCGCGCGGTCATCCACTGGAAAGCCGGGCTGCTTTCCAGACCATCCCAGCGCGCCTCTTCGAGAAACTCCAGATAACGCGCATTGTTGACGTGCTGATATACATCCAGATGATAGCCGCGAACTTTGATTTGAGTCTGCATAGCGCGAATGCCTTATCTTTAATTGTTGTTTTGAGGTCAGAGGTCACACCACTTGTGTGACCTCTTCATTCTGGCAAATAATAACGACTGTGCAAACTTCCGCTGAAAATTTACAGCTTCAGATGTGACAGGTTTCTCTCTACCAGCGAGTTGCCCATACCGGGGACCTGCTTAAGGTCGTCAACGGTTTTAAACGGCCCGTACTCTTCGCGATAGCTCACGATAGCCTGCGCTTTCTTCAGACCGACGCCATTCAACGCCTTAGCCAACTCCTCCGCGCTGGCGTGATTAATACTCACTCTGGTGCCTTCACTATCGGCCGCGTTTAACCCATCCGGCGCTTTTGCCTGCGGCGACTGCACGCTCTCCTTTACCGTCGCCGACGCTTTACCCGCAGAGGGCGCCGCCTGCGCTATCTGACTCCCCGCCGCGCAAACCAGTACCGCGGCAATAAGCGATTTCATTCCTCGTTTCATGCTGTTATCTCCTTGTTTGTTGACAGCAAGAGCACGATAACGACGAGGGAAAAAGAGTACAAAAGGCAAAATGCAGAAATGGAAAAGGCCGCGAAAGCGGCCTTTGAGGATTACATTACGTTACTTGCTTTTGCGAAGCAGCGCGAAATTATTGTTGCTGGTCGATAATGTCGCCGACCTTAATTTTGGCCGCTTTACGCAGGTTGCTCATCAGCGCTTCGAAAGCGATCTGGGCGTTATTCTGGGTGATCCCCTGAATCATCGCTTTTTTCTGCTCTTCCGGCATCGTACCCGCTTTCACTTCCTCCAGCGCCAGCAGCACCACGTTGCCCTGCAGATCGGAGCCCACGCCGTAGCTTGGCTTACCCGACTGCGGCAGCGGTAGCGCAAAGACTGACTGGCTCAGCGCTTCCTGACCGGTGCGTGACAGCGTCTGCGGCGCGCCAAAGCTCAGGCCCGCGGCTTTCATCGCTTCATCGCCTTTACCCTCTTTCAGGGCCGTCAGCAGCTTATCGGCGTCCAGCTTCGCCTGCTGTTCCGCTTTGTTGCGCTTAACGATATCGCTCACCTGCGCTTTCACATCCGCCAGTGGCTTAACCGCCTCCGCTTTATGCTCGCTGATGCGCAGAACAAACGCGCGATCGCCGTCAACGGTGATGATATCGGAGTTGCTGCCCGGCGTGCCGTTGTCGCCAACCAGACCGCCGTTGAAGATGGCTTCAGAGACCGGCTTGAAGTTCAGCTCTTGCGGCAGGCTGTCGCGGCCAAACCAGCCGGTTTCAACCACTTTCAGACCGGCAACCTGGGCGGCGCCCGCCAGCGACTCATTATCGTTGCTCGCCGCGTCGCTCACTTTCTGCTGCAGCGCGTAGTACGCATCCAGCGCTTTTTCCTGCTTCACTTTCGCCGCGATATCATCGCGAACCTCAGCCAGCGGTTTAACCTGAGCGGGCTGAACGTCATCCAGACGCGCCACCAGGAAACCGACGGAAGATTTAATTACGCCTGATAGCTGGCCTTTTTCTTTCAGACCGGCCTCTTTCAGCTCCGGCACGGTAGCCGCATCTTCCAGCCAGCCCATATCACCACCGTTGCGGGCAGAGATGATATCGGTTGATTTTTCTTTGGCCAGCGCGGCGAAATCAGCGCCTTTTTTCAGCTCATCAAGCACCGCCTGAGCATCCGCTTCGGTTTTGGTCTGGATGATGCTGTAGCGGTTACGCTGCGGCTGAGTGAACTGATCCTGATGCTGGTCGTACCATGACTGAATTTCTTCGTCAGAGGCGTTTTCCTGCATGCTCGCAGCGTCCATCTTGATATAGCTTACGCGGAACTGCTCCGGGGCCATAAAACGCGCCTGATTCTGCTGGTAGAAGGCGTTGATTTCATCGTCGGTAGCGGTTTGCTTCGCCGCCAGCGCGTTCACGTCGATAGTCGCTTCACGGACGACGCGCTGTTGAGAAACCAGCGCCGCCAGCTGGTCGGATTCGCCCGGCAGCATAAAGTCGGTACCGGCTACGGCGTTGATCAACTGCTGAGTCGTCAGCTGATTACGAAGCGCCTGCGCGTACTGATCCGTCGTCATCCCCATCTGATTAACGATACGGCTGAAGCGCTCGTTATCAAATTTGCCATCCGCCTGGAAAGCCTGGGTCTGGAAGATCGCCTGCTTGACCTGGTCATCGCTGATATTGAGACCGAGCTCACGGGCGTACTGATCGAGCAGCGCTTCGTCAATCAGACGGTTCAGCACCTGCTGACGCATGGTCTTCATGTAATTTTCATTAGCCGCCAGCTCTGAGAACTGGTCGCCAAGCTGCTGCTGCATGCGATTACGCTCGCTGGCAACGGCATTCTCAAACTGTGTGCGACCAATCTCCTGGTCATTAACTTTTGCGGCATAGTTGTTGCCACCGCCAATCAGGTAACCACTCACCCCGGTCAAAATGAACGAGACGATAATGATACCGAAAATAATCTTGAGCACGACGCTGTTGGCGGCCGTGCGTAGGTTGTCCATCATGGTGTAACAACGCTCCGCTGTAGATGACTTTAGCTCGCGCAGCATAGCATGTGATGGCCGCCGCGCGTGAGGACGTATTTTGACAAGAAAACGGGGTGATTGTCAGCCCACAAGTGCGTATAAACTCACATTAAGTCGCATTCTGGCAAATAAAAAAGGCACATCTTGCGATGCGCCCTTGTACTTCGTCACAGACCCCAGTGGGGAAGTCGATCAGTTTACCGCGTCTTTCAGCGCTTTACCTGCGCGGAAACCCGGAACTTTAGCAGCAGCAATGGTGATTTCTTTGCCTGTTTGCGGATTGCGACCAGTACGGGCAGCGCGCTCTTTAACAGCAAAAGTACCAAACCCTACCAGCGCAACGTCATCTCCAGCCTGCAGAGATTCAGTAACAGAAGCGATTAAAGCATCTAACGCACGTCCAGCTGCGGCTTTAGAAATGTCCGCACCGGCAGCAATTTTGTCAATCAGTTGAGATTTATTCACTGTTCTCTTCCTCTCTTTATAATTTATATCGCACCAGAATCCTTCGTGGCGCGACCGCGCAGCAGTTATATCAGGACTGTCATGCCCTTACAACAGAGTTGTAATTGACCCCCCTGCCAGCGATCTAAGTTAGCTACACAAAAAAAGGCTGGCAAGTACGAATTTACTTACCAGCCCTATTTTTCTTAGCGCTATTTGCGCGAAATCACTATTTTGCCGTGACGACTTCCATTCCAAACGGTTCGTTCTGCAGCGCAAGTGCCAGAACTTCCTCGATTCGTTTCACCGGATGGATATCTAAATCGGCGATAACGTTATCCGGAATTTCTTCAAGGTCGCGTTTATTTTCATCAGGAATCAGAACAGTCTTAATGCCGCCGCGATGCGCGGCCAACAGTTTTTCCTTCAGACCACCAATCGGCAATACCTGGCCACGGAGGGTAATCTCACCGGTCATCGCCACGTCGGCGCGTACCGGATTACCCGTCAGGCAGGAAACCAGCGCGGTGCACATCGCGATACCGGCGCTTGGACCATCCTTCGGCGTAGCGCCTTCCGGCACGTGAACGTGAATATCACGTTTTTCGTAAAAGTCTGAGTTAATACCCAGCTTATCCGCACGTGAACGAACCACCGTCAGCGCCGCCTGGATGGATTCCTGCATGACTTCACCCAGTGAACCGGTGTAGGTCAGTTTGCCTTTACCCGGAACGCAGGCGGTTTCAATGGTCAGCAGATCGCCGCCCACTTCCGTCCACGCCAGTCCGGTCACCTGACCTACGCGGTTTTCGCTATCCGCACGACCATAGTCGTAGCGCTGCACGCCAAGGAAATCGTGCAGGTTGTCGCCGTTAATCTCGATGTGTTTCAGCGACTTATCCAGCAGAAGCTGTTTCACCGCTTTGCGACACAGTTTCGAGATTTCACGCTCCAGACCACGCACGCCCGCTTCACGGGTGTAGTAGCGAATGATGCCGATAATCGCGCTGTCATCCACCGTCAGCTCGCCTTTCTTGAGCGCGTTACGCTCAATCTGTTTTGACAGCAGATGGCGTTTGGCGATGTTTAGCTTCTCATCTTCGGTATAGCCGGAGAGGCGGATCACTTCCATACGATCCAGCAGCGGCGCCGGGATGTTCATGGAGTTAGAGGTCGCAACGAACATCACGTCGCTGAGATCGTAATCCACTTCCAGATAGTGGTCGTTAAAGGCCACGTTCTGTTCCGGATCCAACACCTCCAGCAGCGCCGAGGCCGGATCGCCGCGCATGTCAGAAGACATCTTGTCGATCTCATCCAGCAAGAACAGCGGGTTTTTAACGCCCACTTTAGCCATTTTCTGGATCAGTTTGCCCGGCATTGAGCCAATATAGGTACGGCGGTGACCGCGGATTTCCGCTTCATCACGCACGCCGCCCAGCGCCATACGCACATATTTGCGTCCAGTTGCTTTGGCGATGGATTGGCCGAGAGAGGTTTTACCTACCCCCGGAGGCCCAACCAGGCACAGGATCGGCCCTTTGAGCTTGTTAACACGGCTCTGCACCGCGAGGTACTCAAGAATGCGATCCTTCACGCGCTCAAGGCCGTAGTGATCGGTATCGAGGATCTCCTGAGCCTGACGCAGGTCTTTTTTAACCTTGCTGCGAGCGTTCCACGGTACCTGCACCATCCAGTCGATGTAGCCGCGAACGACGGTCGCTTCCGCCGACATCGGGGACATCATTTTCAGTTTTTGCAGTTCCGCTTCGGTTTTCTCTTTTGCCTCTTTCGGCATTTTCGCCGCGTCGATCTTACGCTTCAGCGCTTCGTTCTCGTCCGGGGCGTCGTCCATCTCGCCGAGCTCTTTTTGAATGGCTTTCATTTGCTCATTCAGATAGTACTCGCGCTGAGATTTCTCCATCTGCTTTTTCACGCGGTTGCGAATACGCTTCTCCACCTGCAGCAGATCGATTTCCGACTCCATCATCGCCATCAGATATTCCAGACGCTCGTTCACGTCGGACATCTCCAGCACGGACTGTTTGTCCGCCAGCTTCAGCGGCATATGCGCAGCGATGGTATCCGCCAGACGCGCCGGATCGTCGATGCTATTGAGCGACGTCAGCACTTCCGGTGGGATTTTCTTGTTCAGCTTGATGTAGCCTTCAAACTGGCTGATGGCGGTACGAACCAGCACTTCCTGCTCGCGTTCGTCAATCGCCGGCGATTCAAGATATTCCGCTTTCGCCGAAAAATGCTCGCCGTTATCAGACAGCGCAGAGATGCGCGCGCGCTGCAAACCTTCGACCAGCACTTTAACAGTACCGTCCGGTAGCTTCAGCATTTGCAAAATAGACGCCACGGTCCCGACGGTGAAAAGATCGTTTACACCCGGCTCATCCGTCGAGGCTTCTTTCTGCGCAACCAGCATGATTTTTTTATCATGGTCCATGGCTGCTTCGAGACAACGGATAGATTTTTCCCGCCCTACAAACAGGGGTATGACCATGTGCGGATAAACCACCACATCGCGCAACGGCAATACGGGGATTTCAATGCGTTCAGAACGCTCAGGATTCATAGAGCTCTCTCTTAGTTTAAAGTCCGCCAGGTAGCCGACGACGCAACTCAACGACGCGTCGCCGTTAATATGTAAACCAGTATATGGGGATGTATTCCATACATTCAACGGCGGGAATGCAGGAAAAATAAAAGGGGAGATAAAATCCCCCCTTTTTGTTAACTGCTTGAGCAAACTGGTTAATTATTCACCAGACGCCTGCTGCGCTTCCGGTTTGCCGTAAATCAGCAGCGGCTTGCTCTGACCATCGATAACCGAAGCGTCGATGACCACTTTTTCCACGTCTTCCATTGACGGAAGATCGTACATGGTATCGAGCAGCGCGGCTTCAACGATAGAACGCAGGCCACGAGCGCCGGTTTTACGCGCCATCGCTTTCTTCGCGATAGCGTCCAGCGCTTCGTCGCGGAACTCCAGCTCAGCGCCTTCAAGGCTGAACAACGCCTGATACTGCTTAGTCAGGGCGTTTTTCGGCTCTTTGAGGATCTGAATCAGTGCTTCTTCGCTCAGCTCGCTCAGGGTCGCCACGACCGGCAGACGGCCAATGAACTCAGGAATCAGACCAAACTTGATCAGATCTTCCGGTTCAACCTGAGACAGCAGTTCACCTTCGCTGGCTTTATCGGACTTCGCCTTCACCGTCGCGCCGAAACCAATGCCGGAGCCGGTTTCTACACGGTGGGAAATGACCTTATCCAGACCGGCAAACGCGCCGCCGCAGATAAACAGGATTTTAGAGGTATCAACCTGCAGGAACTCCTGCTGCGGATGCTTACGCCCGCCCTGCGGCGGAACCGCGGCCACGGTACCTTCAATAAGCTTCAGCAGCGCCTGCTGCACGCCTTCGCCGGAAACATCGCGGGTGATCGACGGGTTATCCGATTTACGGGAAATTTTGTCAATCTCATCAATGTAGACGATACCGCGCTGGGCTTTCTGTACGTCGTAGTCGCACTTCTGCAGCAGTTTCTGGATGATGTTCTCCACGTCCTCACCCACGTAACCGGCTTCGGTCAGGGTGGTGGCATCCGCCATGGTGAAAGGCACATCCAGCAGACGCGCCAGGGTTTCCGCCAGCAGCGTTTTACCGGAGCCGGTCGGCCCGATCAGCAGAATGTTGCTTTTACCCAGTTCAACGCCGTTGCTGGTGTCGCCATTGCGCAGACGTTTGTAGTGATTGTATACCGCCACCGCCAGCACTTTTTTCGCCGGCTCCTGGCCGATAACGTAATCGTCCAGATGGTGGCGAATTTCGTGGGGAGTCGGCAATGCACTGCGCTCGCGATGCGGCGCGACTTCTTTAATTTCTTCGCGAATGATGTCGTTACATAAATCAACGCATTCGTCGCAGATATACACGGACGGCCCGGCGATTAGCTTACGCACTTCATGCTGGCTTTTGCCGCAAAAAGAGCAGTACAACAGTTTGCCCGAACCATCTTTGCGTTTATCTGTCATGAGTCCAAACCTCTTATTAAGTTCTTTGTGCCGCACACGACGACGCAAATGCCATTCTCAGGCGCAAACCGCTGGTAAGCGTTGTGCCGCCCTCTTACAAACAAGTATAGCGGCCCCCTTGCGCCCGGGGCATCAATTACGATGAGTCAAAATGGAGTCGACGAGGCCGTATTCCACTGCTTCTGAGGCAGACAGGAAACGATCGCGCTCGGTATCACGCTCGATCTGCTCAAGGGATTGACCCGTATGATGTGCCATCAGTTCATTCATGCGGCCTTTCACTTTCAGGATTTCGCGGGCGTGGATTTCGATATCCGTCGCCTGGCCCTGATAGCCGCCCAGCGGCTGGTGAATCATCACGCGGGAGTTCGGCAGGCAGAAACGCTTACCTTTAGCCCCTGCGGTCAGCAGGAAGGCGCCCATCGAAGCCGCCTGCCCCATACAAATGGTGCTGACGTCCGGTTTGATGAACTGCATCGTGTCGTAAATCGACATCCCGGCGGTAATCACGCCGCCCGGAGAGTTAATGTACAGATAGATATCTTTTTCCGGGTTTTCCGCTTCCAGAAACAGCATCTGCGCCACGATCAGGTTAGCCATGTGATCTTCTACCTGGCCGGTCAGAAAAATGACGCGCTCCTTGAGCAGACGGGAGTAAATATCAAATGAACGTTCGCCGCGTGAGGTCTGTTCAATGACCATCGGCACCAGGGCCATATGGGGTGCAAAGTTGTCTCGTTCGCCACTGTATGACATTTCCGTCTCCTGGATTAATTTGAAAAAAACCGCTGCACTGATTGTAACCTTACGGACGGATTATCAGCCAGAATTTCTGCCGTTGGGCAGAAGTGCATAGATGCACGCTTCATTACGGCGCATGGTTATGCCACTGCAGTTACGTCTCCCGGTTATGGGGATGACGTTGCCTTAATTCAAGCATAACAATCTTTTGTCGTAACGCTATCACTGAAATCGCCTTTTCGCACGTATCCTAAGGCTATCATTGCAATAAAAAAACCCGCGGCCTTTCGGCAACGGGTTTTTACTCAAACCTTAAACCTTGGGGCGAAATTACGCCTGCTGGTTCATCAGTTCGCTGAAGGAAGTGGCTTTTTCAGACACTTTCGCTTTCGCCAGCACGGCTTCAACAGCCTGCTCTTCCAGCGCGACGTTGCGCATGTTGTCCATCAGCTCTTTGTTTTTGCTGTAGAACTCAACCACTTCTTTCGGATCTTCGTAAGCAGAAGCCATCTCTTCGATCAGGCCTTTCACGCGATCTTCGTCAGCTTTCAGCTCGTTGGTGCGAATCACTTCGCCCAGCAGCAGGCCAACAACAACGCGGCGTTTAGCCTGCTCTTCGAACAGCTCACGCGGCAGTTCCAGAGCCTGTTGTTCGTTACCGCCGAAACGCTGAGCAGCCTGGCGGCGCAGAACGTCGATTTCGCTGTCAATCAGCGCGGCTGGAACGTCGATATCGTTCGCTTTAACCAGACCTTCGATAGCCTGAGATTTCACGCGGTTACGCACGGCGCCTTTCAGCTCGCGCTCCATGTTTTTACGCACTTCAGCGCGCAGACCGGCGACGGAACCATCTTCAACGCCGAAACGCTTGATGAATTCTTCAGTCAGCTCCGGCAGTTCACGTTCTTCAACTTTCTTCAGGTTGATAACGAACTTAGCCGCTTTACCTTTCAGGTTTTCAGCGTGGTACTCTTCCGGGAAGGTTACGTCGATGGTGAACTCTTCGCCAGCTTTGTGACCTTTGATACCGTCTTCAAAGCCCGGGATCATACGACCCTGGCCCATCGCCAGTACGAAGTCAGAAGCTTTGCCGCCTTCGAACTCTTCGCCGTCAACGGAACCGGTGAAATCAACGGTAACGCGATCTTCGGCATCAACAGCGCCGTCTTTATCTTTCCAGTTAGCCTGCTGCTTGCGCAGAGTATCCAGCATGGTGTCAACGTCAGCGTCGGTCACTTCAACAACCGGTTTTTCAACTTCGATCGCTTCCAGACCCTGCAGTTCAACTTCCGGATAAACTTCGAACTCGACCGCGTAGGTGAAATCTTCACCCAGCTTGTATTCGCCCGGAACATAGTTCGGCGCGCCGGCCGGATTAATTTTTTCTTTGATGATCGCGTCAACGAAGTTACGGCTCATCAGGTCACCCAGCACGTCCTGGCGAACAGATGCGCCATAACGCTGAGCAACAACATTCATCGGCACTTTGCCTTTACGGAAGCCGTCAATGCGAACTTTTTTCGCTACGTTGACCAGCTCGCTTTTGACAGCATTCTCGATGCTGTCAGCGGCGATAGTAATCGTTACACGGCGCCCAAGGCCCTGAGTGGTTTCAACTGAAACTTGCATCTTGTTACCTCAAAAAAATCACAGTGCTCGGTCAACTCTGGAAGCGCGAACAGGTTGCTTCGCAGAACCGGGATGCCCTCTTCAAATCAGAAACACATTCCCTGTCGTCAGAATCATCCCGAAGACATTCATAATAAAAGACGCGGCATTATAGCGGCATCACTTTTGTGAGTCGAGAACGGTTGTCGCCCACTGCTGCGGCTTTTTTCACATTTCCCGAGCAAATTTGCCTGTAAAAAGGCGCAAACTGCACATTTTCCAGGCAAAACAAAACGGCCCGCAGGCCGTTTTCTCATAAATCTTCACGCAACATACTGGAAAAGCTCCAGCGGTTGCAAATGCGATTTCTACGCGATACTTCCAGCCCCGCGACAAGGAGGAGAAGCAAAGACGGTATCCTGTAGCCCTTCCCACTCTTTGATTGTGTAGGTATGCAACGCCAGAGCGTGCACGGTGCTTGATAGTTCCTCAGTCAACGTTCCGTAAATCATACGGTGACGATTAAGAAAACGCTCGCCAAGGAAGCGATCGCTCACCAACACCACTTTAAAATGACTTTCAGAGCCCGCAGGAACGTTGTGGCGATAGCTTTCATCCACGACTTCAAGATACACCGGGTCGAACGCTGCCCTAAGTTTTGCTTCGATCTGTTCACGTATCATCATGAATTTTCTCCTCCGACAACGCTGTATTGCCGCCATTCCCTTTAAATGTTAGCCGCTTTTACCGCTTCCATTGGGCGAAAACAACAAAAAATTGGCATTCCTCTGATATTTTCACGCAAAAGTATCGGCTTTACTGGTTCGGTATCCTGAAAGCCCCGCCTGAGTTGCGATATGCGATGCCGCAAGGACAGAAAACGCACAAGACGATGAATTTACATGCGTTGCCACTTCCCCTTGCCGTTGGCGATGTTATGATGGCGGGAATTGTCCTCATTACTACTCCCATGCGTTGAGACCCTGAACATGTTTAAGAAAATTCTTTTGCCTTTGGTCGCGCTGTTTATGCTGGCCGGATGCGCCACTCCGCCGACCACTATTGATGTATCACCGAAAATCACCCTGCCGCAGCAGGATCCCAGCCTGATGGGCGTGACCGTCAGCATTAACGGCGCCGATCAGCGCCCGGATCAGGCGCTGGCGAAAGTCACTCGCGATAACCAACAGGTTACGCTGACCGCTTCCCGCGACCTGCGTTTCTTACTGCAGGAAGTCCTTGAAAAACAGATGACCTCGCGTGGCTATATGATTGGTCCGAACGGCGCCGTTGACCTGCAAATCATCGTCAATAAACTGTACGCCGACGTTTCTCAGGGTAACGTGCGTTACAACATCGCCACCAAAGCCGATATCGCCATTATCGCCACCGCCGCCAACGGCAACAAGATGACCAAAAACTATCGTGCCAGCTACTCTGTTGAAGGCGCATTTCAGGCCTCGAACAAGAATATCGCCGATGCGGTTAATAGCGTGATGACCGATACCATTAGCGATATGGCGCAGGACACCAGCATTCACGATTTCATCAAGCAAAACGCTCGTTAATTTAAGCGGCAGACCCGGCCCCGCGTCGGGTCTGCACGACAAGACATGTCCAATCATTACTTACGCATTTTTACGCAGCCAAAATCAGCGATCCTGCTGATTCTTGGTTTTGCGTCTGGATTACCGCTCGCCCTGACCTCAGGCACGCTGCAGGCGTGGATGACCGTTGAAAATATCGATCTGAAAACCATCGGTTTTTTCTCTCTCGTCGGCCAGGCCTACGTCTTTAAGTTCCTCTGGTCGCCGCTGATGGACCGCTACACGCCGCCGTTTCTTGGCCGTCGTCGCGGCTGGCTGCTGGCTACCCAATTTCTGTTACTGATTGCCATTGCGGCGATGGGATTCCTTGAACCCTCCACGCAGCTGCGCTGGATGGCGGCGCTGGCGGTCGTCATCGCCTTTTGCTCCGCGTCTCAGGATATCGTGTTTGACGCGTGGAAAACTGACGTGCTGGCCGCGGAAGAGCGAGGCACCGGCGCGGCAATCAGCGTGCTGGGCTATCGTCTGGGGATGCTGGTCTCCGGCGGACTGGCGCTATGGCTGGCCGACCGCTGGCTAGGATGGCAGGGAATGTACTGGCTGATGGCCGCGCTGCTGATCCCCTGCATTATCGCCACGCTGCTGGCCCCGGATCCCAGCGACGTCATTCCTGTGCCGAAAACGCTGGAACAGGCGGTTGCCGCACCGCTTCGCGACTTCTTCGGTCGCAATAACGCCTGGCTAATCCTGCTGCTTATCGTCCTTTATAAGCTTGGCGATGCGTTTGCCATGAGCCTGACCACCACATTCCTGATTCGCGGCGTCGGTTTCGATGCTGGCGAAGTGGGGATGGTCAATAAAACGCTCGGCCTGTTCGCCACGATTGTCGGCGCCCTGTACGGCGGCGTGCTTATGCAGCGCCTGACCTTATTCCGCGCGCTACTGATTTTCGGCGTGCTGCAAGGAGTATCCAACGCCGGATATTGGCTGCTATCTATTACCGATAAACACCTTTTCTCCATGGCGACGGCGGTATTTTTCGAAAACCTGTGCGGCGGGATGGGCACCGCGGCGTTCGTCGCGCTGCTGATGACGCTGTGCAACAAATCCTTTTCAGCCACCC
This sequence comes from Klebsiella grimontii, assembly GCF_900200035.1. GTDB lineage: Bacteria > Pseudomonadota > Gammaproteobacteria > Enterobacterales > Enterobacteriaceae > Klebsiella > Klebsiella grimontii. Next base: position 241,529 of record NZ_FZTC01000015.1, on the reverse strand, counting down.
AGTTTGCCCTGCTCTCGGCGCTTTCCGCCGTCGGGCGCGTTTACGTCGGCCCTATCGCCGGCTGGTTCGTCGAGGCTCACGGCTGGCCTGCCTTCTATCTTTTTTCCGTCGTTGCCGCTGTGCCGGGTATTTTGCTGCTGTTAATTTGTCGGCGTACCCTGGAACACACCCAGCGGTCAGAGAGTTTTATGCCGCGTACGTTCTTTCCTCAGATCTACGGGCTGGCTTTAATGATTCTGGCGGTTGGCTGCCTGATGCTGGCGGTATGGCTGGTGCTGCTGGTGTTCAACGCGCTGGATTACACCAATTTCTCCTTCCTCGCGGGCCTGCTGGAGATCGCCGTACTCACCGCCGTTGCGGGTATTTTACTCGGCGCTTTCCTTGACTACCTGGCATTACGCAAAACCGAGCTGATTTAATCGTTACAGAAACGTTAGTGGACGTTGTAATTACCAAGCGTAATTATAACGTCTTATTAACGATTTTATATTCATGGCGCTGAGTTTGTTGTTTTGTGCGTTTTAGATTTCTGGAAATTATTGACAATTTTTATGCGAATCTTTAAATAATTTAAACGATTCAGCTTTACTGTTTTTATTTTCCGCTTTTATGATGTCTTTTATTTGATAATTAATTGTTAATTATTTGTGTTGTTTTGCAGGTGGTTATGCTCATTCTCTTATAAACCCCTTGGTTCTTATCCCTTTCGTTATCAATCCCGCGTAAATCAAGGTTTGCAAGGGATAATGTCACACTCCGTAACATATGTGACAAGGCAAGCAGAAGCCACTAACATAGAACAGACACAGCTCCAACTATGTTTACAGTAATGCAACCTTCCCGTAAAATGCCCGTACACTTTAAGCGCCACCAGATTCCGTGGAATTGAGGTCGTTCAATGAGACTTAGGAAATACAATAAAAGTTTGGGATGGATGTCATTAATCGCAGGCACTGTATTACTCAGTGGTTGTGATTCTGCACTCCTCGACCCAAAAGGACAGATTGGACTGGAGCAACGCTCTCTGATTCTGACGGCCTTCGGCCTGATGATGATCGTCGTTATTCCAGCCGTCTTGATGGCAGTAGGATTTGCCTGGAAGTATCGTGCGAGCAATAAAGATGCGAAGTATAGCCCGAACTGGTCACACTCCAACAAAGTTGAAGCTGTGGTCTGGACGGTTCCTATCCTGATCATCCTGTTCCTGGCCGTTCTGACCTGGAAAACAACTCACGCATTAGAGCCGAGCAAACCGCTTGCTCACGATGAAAAACCTATCACTATCGAAGTCGTTTCGATGGACTGGAAATGGTTCTTCATCTATCCGGAACAAGGTATTGCTACCGTCAACGAAATCGCCTTCCCGGCGAACGTACCGGTACACTTCAAAGTGACCTCCAATTCCGTGATGAACTCGTTCTTTATCCCACGTTTAGGTAGCCAGATTTACGCAATGGCCGGGATGCAGACTCAGCTGCACCTCATCGCGAATGAAGCTGGTACTTACGACGGTATCTCCGCCAGCTATAGCGGCCCGGGCTTCTCTGGAATGAAGTTCAAAGCTATCGCCACGCCGGATCGTGCAACCTTCGATCAGTGGGTAGCGAAAGCCAAACAGTCTGCGAATACCATGGATTCCATGGAAACATTCGACAAACTGGCTGCGCCTAGCGAATACAACAAAGTGGAATACTTCTCTAACGTGAAACCGGATTTGTTTAAAGATGTTGTTAACAAATTTATGTCTCACGGTAAGAGCATGGATATGACCCAACCCGAGGGCGAGCACGCAGCGCACGAAGGAATGGAAGGCATGGACATGAGCCACGCGGAAACCGCTCACTAAGGGGCCGAGGAAGAAAACGATGTTCGGAAAACTTACACTGGATGCAGTGCCCTACCATGAACCCATTATTGTGGTTACGGTGGCTGCAATTATCATTGGGGGACTGGCGCTTCTGGCAGCCATCACTTACTTCGGTAAGTGGTCCTACCTTTGGAACGAGTGGCTGACTTCGGTTGACCACAAACGTCTCGGTATCATGTACGTTATCGTAGCAATCGTTATGTTGCTGCGTGGCTTTGCTGACGCCGTTATGATGCGTAGCCAGCAGGTGCTGGCCTCGGCCGGGGAAGCAGGTTTCCTGCCGCCTCACCACTACGATCAGATCTTTACCGCCCACGGCGTTATCATGATCTTCTTCGTAGCGATGCCGTTTGTTATCGGTCTGATGAACCTGGTGGTTCCGCTGCAGATCGGCGCACGCGACGTTGCTTTCCCCTTCCTTAACAACCTGAGCTTCTGGTTCACCGTTGTGGGCGTGATTCTGGTTAACCTCTCTCTGGGCGTCGGTGAATTCGCGCAGACCGGTTGGCTGGCCTATCCGCCGCTGTCGGGAATCGAGTACAGTCCGGGCGTCGGGGTCGATTACTGGATCTGGGCTCTCCAGCTATCCGGTATTGGTACAACGCTTACCGGTATTAACTTCTTCGTAACGATTATCAAGATGCGTGCCCCTGGCATGACCATGTTCAAGATGCCGGTGTTTAGCTGGGCATCTCTGTGCGCCAACATCCTGATTATCGCCTCCTTCCCAATTCTGACCGTCACCGTCGCGCTGCTGACCCTGGACCGCTACCTGGGCACCCATTTCTTTACCAACGATATGGGTGGCAACATGATGATGTACATCAACCTGATTTGGGCCTGGGGTCACCCGGAAGTGTACATTCTGGTTCTGCCGGTATTCGGCGTCTTCTCCGAAATCGCCGCGACCTTCTCGCGTAAGCGTCTGTTTGGCTACACCTCGCTGGTATGGGCAACAGTGTGTATTACCGTTCTGTCGTTCATCGTTTGGCTGCACCACTTCTTTACTATGGGTGCGGGCGCGAACGTAAACGCCTTCTTCGGTATTACGACCATGATCATCGCTATCCCGACCGGGGTTAAGATCTTCAACTGGCTGTTTACCATGTACCAGGGCCGCATCGTCTTCAACTCAGCGATGCTGTGGACGATTGGCTTTATCGTGACCTTCTCCGTAGGCGGTATGACCGGCGTTCTGCTGGCGGTACCGGGCGCAGACTTCGTGCTGCACAACAGCCTGTTCCTGATCGCGCACTTCCATAACGTCATCATCGGCGGCGTGGTGTTCGGTTGCTTCGCAGGTCTGACCTACTGGTGGCCGAAAGCCTTTGGCTTCACCCTGAACGAAACCTGGGGCAAACGCGCTTTCTGGTTCTGGATCATCGGCTTCTTCGTCGCGTTTATGCCGCTGTACGTGCTGGGCTTCATGGGTATGACCCGTCGCCTGAGCCAGCAGATTGACCCGCAGTTCCACCCGATGCTGGTTGTTGCAGCCTGCGGCGCGGCGCTGATCGCCTGCGGTATCCTCTGCCAGCTGATTCAGTTCTACGTGTCTATCCGCGATCGCGAGCAGAACCGTGACCTGACCGGCGACCCGTGGGGCGGCCGTACGCTGGAGTGGGCAACCTCTTCTCCTCCGCCGTTCTACAACTTCGCTATCGTTCCTGTGGTTCACGAGCGTGACGCGTTCTGGGAAATGAAAGAGAAAGGCGACGCGTACAAGAAACCGGCTGGCTATGAAGAGATTCATATGCCGAAAAACAGCGGCGCGGGCATCGTTATTGCTGCTTTCGCAACGGTGTTTGGTTTCGCAATGATCTGGCACATCTGGTGGCTGGCGATTGCAAGCTTCGTCGGTATCCTGGCGACCTGGATTATTAAGAGCTTTGACGAGGACGTGGATTACTACGTGCCGGTTGCAGTAGTCGAAAAACTGGAAAATCAGCATTTCGATGAGATTAACAAAGCAGGGCTGAAAAATGGCAACTGATACTCTTGCGCATAACGCCCACGCGCACGAACACGGGCACCATGATACAGGACCGATGAAGGTATTCGGTTTCTGGATCTACCTGATGAGCGACTGCATTATCTTCGCCACTCTGTTCGCGACCTATGCCGTTCTGGTGAACGGCACGGCGGGCGGACCGACCGGTAAAGATATTTTCGAACTGCCGTTCGTTCTGGTTGAAACCGCGCTGCTGCTGTTCAGCTCCATCACCTACGGCATGGCGGCTATCGCCATGTACAAAAACAACAAGAGCCAGGTGGTTTCCTGGCTTGCGCTGACCTTCCTCTTCGGGGCAGGGTTCATCGCGATGGAACTCTATGAATTCCATCACCTGATTGTTGAAGGTATGGGTCCGGATCGCAGCGGCTTCCTGTCAGCGTTCTTCGCGCTGGTCGGTACCCACGGTCTGCACGTGACCTCTGGTCTGATCTGGATGGCGGTGCTGATGGTACAGGTTTCTCGTCGCGGCCTGACCAACACTAACCGCACCCGTATCATGTGCCTGAGTCTGTTCTGGCACTTCCTGGACGTCGTGTGGATCTGCGTGTTCTCTGTTGTTTATCTGATGGGGGCGATGTAATGAGTCATTCTACCGATCATAGCGGCGCTTCTCACGGCAGCGTGAAGAGCTACATGACAGGTTTCATCCTGTCGATCATTCTGACGGTTATCCCGTTTGCAATGGTGATGAGTGGCTCCGCATCGCATGCGGCTATTCTGGGAACCATCCTGGTCACTGCAGTTGTGCAGATTGTCGTACACCTCGTGTACTTCCTGCACATGAACAGTAAATCGGACGAAGGTTGGAACCTGACCGCATTTATCTTCACCGTAATCATCATTGCTATCGTAGTTGTCGGTTCCATCTGGATTATGTGGAACCTGAACTACAACATGATGATGCACTAAGAGCGGCGAGTATGTTTAAGCAATACCTGCAAGTAACGAAACCAGGCATTATTTTTGGCAACCTGATCTCCGTGATTGGCGGTTTCCTGCTGGCCTCAAAGGGCCACATAGACTATCCGCTTTTCATCTGGACGCTCCTCGGAGTATCCCTGGTGGTCGCCTCGGGTTGTGTTTTCAACAACTATATCGACCGTGATATCGATCGTAAGATGGAACGGACGAAAAACCGGGTGCTGGTCAAAGGGCTGATCTCGCCAGAAGCTTCGCTGGTATACGCCACCCTGCTGGGTATTGCTGGCTTCATGCTGCTGTGGTTTGGCGCTAATCCCCTCGCCTGCTGGCTGGGGGTGATGGGGTTTGTGGTTTATGTCGGCGTTTACAGCCTGTACATGAAGCGCCACTCCGTCTACGGCACGCTGATTGGTTCTCTCTCCGGCGCTGCGCCGCCGGTGATTGGCTACTGTGCGGTGACCGGTGATTTTGACAGCGGCGCCGCTATTCTGCTGGCTATTTTTAGCCTGTGGCAGATGCCTCACTCTTACGCTATCGCGATTTTCCGCTTCAAGGATTATCAGGCGGCGAACATTCCGGTACTGCCGGTAGTGAAAGGTATTTCAGTGGCTAAAAACCATATTACCGTCTACATCATCGCCTTTACCGTTGCGACGCTGATGCTCTCTCTGGGCGGCTACGCCGGATATAAATATCTGGTTGTCGCTGCGGCAGTGAGCGTCTGGTGGCTGGGGATGGCGCTGCGCGGATACAAAGTGGCGGATGATAAAGTTTGGGCGCGTAAGCTGTTCGTCTTTTCCATCGTCGCCATTACCGCGCTGTCGGTGATGATGTCCGTCGACTTTATGGTGCCGGATTCACATAACCTGCTGACGATGGTCAGATAAGACCACCTTCTGCAAACGCTCAGCAGCCTCCGCTCGCAAGACCGGGGGCTGTTTTTTTATCACGCAACCTATTGTCCCTCCCCTCCCCCAGGTTCTCTTCAGATAAAAATCATCTTCATCGGTTCATCTCCAGTCCAGCGTTATCAATCATTCAATGATGATGTTCATATAAAAATGATAAAGAAATCAGCATCCGGGGGAGGTTGCCATCTGGTTTACCTCTATTTAGCGGTGTTAGCCTTTCGCGGTGAGTACGGTGCTCACTGATGACAATCCGTTGAATAAAGGAATAAAAATGAAAGAGTTAACTTTTAATGAAATGGAATATATTTCCGGTGGTTTTAATCTGCTGAATGCGGCTACTGGCTTTACCAGCTTTGTCGTCAACTCCGGGCTTGGCTTCGGATCTTTTGTCGCCACCTCAGGAGCCTCTTTCGCGAATTTTGTGATTGATAGCGCCGTAGAATTTGGCAAGTTCGTTATCGGTCAGTCTAACTGGAACACCTTTGTGTCTGCGGGGTTGGATAACTGGAATGGCTTTGTGAACACTGCCGCCAATAGCTGGTCAACCTTCGTGAACAACGCTGGGGCGGACTGGAATAGCTTTATCGACGGCGCGAAAGCCTGATATATCAGGCAGGTTCCGTTCAGAACCTGCCTGCCTCTTCCGCGGCTATCCAACCAACATCGCCTGGGCGCTATAGAGCAAATCCAGATGCTCGCGGCACAGGGCTTCAATCGAGGTTCTTGACTGATGGCTGGTTAAGCTCAGCGCTCCCCAGTAAATCCCTTCCCGGTCTGACAGCGGTACGGCCAGTACCAGCATGCCAATTTCAAACTCTTGCTCAATTGCGGCATATCCCTGGCGGCGCACCTGGGCGATCTTCTCCATCAGGGCCGTAACGTCGGTTACCGTATAGGGCGTGCGCTGTTCGCGTTTGATCCGTTGCAAAACGGTTTCGCACTCGGCTTCCGCTAATGACGCCAGCCAGAGCCGCCCGCCGGCGGTACAGTAAATCGGCACCCTCTCACCCAGGCGCACTGAGGTCGAATTAAACGGCGTGTGCTTACTGCGCGCGATATACACCAGCTCATCATCATCTATCACCCCCACTGAAGCGTGCTCTTCCGTCCGGCTGGCGATGTACTCAACGATCGGCCGTACCATGCGCGGGAACTGCGCCGAGTCAACATACGCCTGCCCCAGCCTTAACGCTTTGGGCGTCAGCCAGTAGTAGCGTCCGTCGGTTTGCAGGTAGCGCTCGTGCAGCAGAGTAAGGAAAAACCGCCGCGCGGCGCTTTGCGTCAGGCCGCTCATTTTCGCCGCCTGCGGCACGGTGAGTCGCGGGTGCTCTTTTGAAAATAGCTGGATCAGCGCCAGCCCCTTTTGCAGGCCGACGATCAGATCGCGGGGATGAATCTGGTTTTGCATACTTGTTCACACTTTCGCAACAATAAGATCGGTTTAGCGCGATTATCGCAGTGGTGGTGCGATTAACAACCAGTATGGCCGAATTCTGCGTTGTCGCTCTCAGCTTCGGCTGAAATACTTTCACAACATTCATTTAACAAAATGAGGTTTGAAATGGTCAGTGGATTCACTCAGGTCGTCGCCGTCATCGGTCACCCGATTACCCAGGTTAAATCGCCGGAGAATTTCAACCGCTACTTTGCCGACCAGCAGATGGACAGCGTCATGATCCCGGTGGATATCGCCCCGCAAGCCGTTGCTGACTATCTGCAGGCGCTACGCGGCTGGCATAACATGAGCGGCGTGCTGGTCACCGTTCCGCACAAACAGCGCGCCGCCGCCCTGGTCGATGAGTTAACCCCGCGAGCGCAGCATCTCAATGCCGTCAACGTCATCCGTAAGCTGGCCGATGGCCGTTTACAGGGCGACATGCTCGACGGCGTCGGCTTCCAGCTTGCCGCAGAGGCGCACGGCTTTAACGCCGCAGGTAAAAAAGCGCTGCTCTCAGGCTGCGGCGGCGTCGGCAGCGCCATCGCGTGGGGGCTTTGCGAAGCGGGCCTCCGTCAACTGGCGCTTTATGACCCGAATCCCGCCACGCTTCAGCTGCTGCATAACCGGCTGGCCACCCATTTTCCGCACGTTCACCTAACCGATCTGCCCGCGACGCTCAACGGTCTGGATGTGCTGGTGAACGGTTCTCCGGCGGGAATGGCCGGTTTCGATCCATTACCGCTGCCGCAAACGCTGCTGGAAACGCTGCCGGTATCAGCGCATGTCGCGGACGTGGTAACCGCCCCGGTTATCACCCCGCTTCTGGCCTTCGCCCGGGATCGCGGCTGCGCGATTCAGACCGGGCCGGAAATGGCGCTGGCGCAGATGAAATTAATGGGGCAGTTCATTGGCGCCATTGCGCAGGAACAGGGAGCGGCGGCATGAAAAGCTGGGACGTCATCGTTATCGGCAGCGGCGCCGCAGGCTTTGCCGCGGCGGTGACCGCCTGCTGTAAGGGGCTGTCGGTGCTGATGCTGGAAAAAGCCCCGCAGTTCGGCGGCACCTCCGCCATTTCCGGCGGCGCGGTGTGGATCCACGATAGCGATCAGGCGCGGAAAATGGCCGCAGGCGGCAGCCCGCAGGAAATCGAAACCTATCTGCGGACCATCATCGGTGAGCCCAACTATCGTCAGGATCTGATCGAAGCCTTTATCGCTTCGGGACGCGAGGCGCTGGCGTTTCTGGAAAAAGAGGAGGCGGTGAAATATAGCCTGCGTCCGCTTTCTCCGGATTATTACCCGGATGAACCCGGTGCCGTCGACGTCGGGCGGGCGCTGGAGGTGGTGGAGTTTGACGGGCGAGAACTGGGTGAGCATTTTCGCGACCTCCGCTCTCCTCCACCGGGGATGCTGCTGTTTGGCGGGATGATGGTCAATCGCATCGATATCCAACACTTTCTTGATATGCGCCGCTCCCTTAGCTCGTTCGCGCACTGCGGCAGACTGCTGCTGCGCTATGGTCGCGATCGTCTCCGGCACCATCGGGGCACTCGCCTGGCGATGGGCAACGCGCTGATCGCCCGCATGGCGACGCTCGCTTTCCGCAAAGGCATGCAGCTCAGACTCAACGTCAACGTGCTTTCACTGAGCGAACGCAATGGCGAGGTGACCGGCGTAGAAATTGAGCACGAGGGTCAAAAGCAGGCTCTTGAAGCCCGCTGCGGCGTGGTGCTGGCAGCCGGAGGTTTTGCCGCAGGCAAGCTGGCTGAACGCTACCGCCCCCAGACCCGCGAGCACTATACCATGTCCCCCGCTGCCAACGACGGCGCCGCGCTGCGCCTTGCCGCCGCGCTCAATGCCCGCGAAGGCGCTGACCTGCCGTCTAACTTTTTCTGGGCGCCGGTCTCCGTTTTACACCATGCCGATGGCACGCAGGAGCGCTTCCCTCACCTGGTCACCGATCGCGCCAAACCCGGCGTGATTGCCGTCAACCAGCGCGCGGTGCGCTTCGTGAATGAATCCAACTCTTATCACCACTTCGCCAGCGCCATGCAAAGCCGGGCAGAAAACGCCCCCTGCTTTCTGATTTGCGACGCCCTTGCCATGAAGCGCTACGGCCTCGGCCTGGCGCGCCCTGCCCCGGTAAATAATGACGCGCTGGTGAAAGCGGGCTATCTGCACAAGGCCGATACGCTGTCAGAGCTGGCGCAGCGCCTCGGACTCGATCCGCAAACCCTCGGGGAAACGGTGGCGCGCTATAACCGCGACGCCGCTCAGGGCCAGGATGCGGAATTCGCTAAAGGCGGCAACAGCTATAACCGCGCGATGGGCGACCCCGGCCACCGGCCAAACGCCTGTAACGCCCCGCTGACCCGCGCGCCGTTTTATGCCGTCACCCTCTATACCGGCGATCTCGGTACCTCGCGCGGTCTGGTGACTACCGCCGATGCTCAGGTGATTAACCAGCAGGGTGAACCGATTAAAGGCCTCTACGCCGTGGGTAACGATATGAATTCGATGATGGCCGGAACCTATCCCGGCCCCGGCATTACGCTCGGCCCGGCGCTGACCTTCGGCTATCTCTCAGCCAGCCATATGGCGCAACAACACGCACTGTAAACAGGAGAAAATCATGATCTATGAAAAACGCACCTACACCATCAATCCGCTGAAAATGGCCGACTGGCTGGCGCTGTACAAAAGCGATGCTTACGCCGTGCAAACCGAGCATCTCGGTAAGCTCATCGGCTTCTTCTTTACCGAAATTGGCGTGGTCAATCAGGTGGTGCACATCTGGGCCTACGAGAGCCTCGACGATCGCCTGGCGCGTCGGGCGCGTATGGCGCAGGACGAACGCTGGCTGACGTTCTCGCGCAAAAACCGCGAGCTGGCTGCCGTCGAGCGCCTGGAGTCGGTTCTTCTGCGCCCCACTGATTTTTCACCTCTGCAATAAGGAGTCGGTCATGGGCGGGCAGATAAACGTGGATGTTCTGGTGGTCGGCTCCGGCGCGGCGGGGCTCTCTGTCGCCGTCACCGCCGCGCTCGGCGGCGCCAGCGTGCTGGTTGCGGAGAAGGAGTCGGTTATTGGCGGCACCAGCGCCTGGTCCGGCGGCTGGCTATGGATCCCGCGTAATCCGCTGGCGCGAGAGGAGGGTATTGAAGAAGAACCCGGCTCACCGCTCACTTATTTACGCCATGAAATGGACGGCGAGCCTGCCGATGCGCGTCTGCTCGCCTACTTACAGTACGGACCGGAGATGATCGACTTTTTCCGCCGCCGCACCGCCGTGCAGTTTCTTTCCGGCAGCAAAATGCCCGATTTTCACGCTTCACCGGGCGCTGCGCTGGGCGGCCGCTCGGTCACGGCGCAGCCTTTTGACGGACGGCTGTTGGGCGACTGGCTGCATCGCCTGCGGCCTCCGCTGGAGACCATCAGCCTCGCGGGGATGGGCATTGCCGGCGGCAAGGATATGGCGCACTTTTTTAACGCCACCCGCTCATCGCGCTCGGCGCTGTACGCCACCTGTCGCCTGCTTCGCCACGGCTGGCAGCGGCTGCGCGCCGGTCGCGGACAGCATCTGGTTAACGGCAACGCGCTGGTCGCCCGCCTCCTGCGTTCGGCGCTGGATGCGGGGGTGAATTTTCAGCTTAACGCGCCGGTAGAACGTCTGCTCGCCGACAACAACGGCGTGACGGGCGCGATATTACGTAGCGACAGCGGCGCGCTGGAGGTTCGCGCCGGCGCGGTGATCCTCGCCTGCGGAGGCTTTCCCCACGACAGACAGCGTCTGGCCGAACAGGTTCCGCACGCCGCCAGCGGCTACGGCCACTTTTCCGCCGCGCCTCCGGGGAACCAGGGTGATGGCATTCGGCTCGGCGAAACGGTCGGCGGTCAGTTTGATCATTCGCTCAGGCACCCGATGGCCTGGGCGCCGGTGTCGCGCGTTACCCTCGCCAGCGGAGTGCAGCTCCCCTTTCCGCATCTGGTTGAACGCGCGAAGCCTGGCTTTATTGCCGTTTTGCCCAACGGCAAACGCTTCACCAATGAGGCCGACTCTTATCATGATTTTATTGCCGCGCTGCTGGACTCGACGCCGCCGGGCGAAACGCCGCAGGCGTGGCTGATTGCCGACAGCCGGGCGCTGCGGCGCTACGGATTGGGCCATGCTCGCCCCTTCCCGTTTACCCCAGAGGCCTGGCGCAGGACCGGATATCTGCAGACGGGCGAAACGCCGGAAGCGCTGGCAAAAGCCTGCGCCATTAATCCGCAGCAGCTAACGGAAACAATCACCAGGTTTAACGACTTTGTAGACCAGGGCGAGGATAAGGATTTTCAGCGCGGCGCGTCGGCATACAACCGCGCGCAGGGCGATGCCAGCCGCTCTCCGCACCCAACGCTTGGGAAACTCAGCCATGCGCCTTTTTATGCGGTACGAATTTTGCCCGGCTCGCTGGGCTCCTTCAGCGGATTAATCACCGATGAAAATGCGCGGGTTCTCAACGCGCAGCAGCAGCCGATTCAGGGGCTTTTCGCCATCGGCAACGACATGTCGAGCGTGATGCGGGGATTCTATCCCAGCGGCGGTATCACGCTGGGTCCGGCGATGACCTTTGGTTATCTGGTCGGAAAAAACCTGGCAGCAAATATAAATAAAACAACGCAGTAAAAGCATTTCACCAGGGACGGCAATACGCATAACAACAACAACCTGCAACTGTACTGGAGTCCTTTATGAACATGCGAACCCTGTCACTCGCCGCGCTTACCCTACTTGATGTCCCACCACCGGAACAGGTACGCATTGCGGCCCAGGCCGGCTTCACTCACGTAGGCCTGCGCCTGCTTCCCGCAACCCCGTCGGATCCGGATTACGCTATGCTCGGCGATACCCCCGCCGTTCGCGATACCCTGGCGGCGCTGATGGCAACCGGCGTTCGCGTCTCGGACGTTGAGATTGTCCGCCTGACGCCGGATTTTGCCCTGAACGCCCAATTGCGGCTGTTCCTTGATACCGCCGCGCGCCTTGGCGCGAAGCAGGTTTTAGTCGCCGGCAACGATGATAACCGGGTCCGCAGCGCGGAAAATCTCGCTCGGCTGGCCGAAGCCGGCCAGGAGCATGGTTTAACCATGAACCTGGAGCCTATGCCATGGACCCACCTGCGCACCATCGCCGAAGCCCAGGCGCTGATCGCCGCCAGCGGCCGCAGCGATATCGGTATTTTAATTGATGCCATTCACTTCTGGCGGGCAGGCGAATCCCTTTCGACCCTCGCCACGCTCCCGCAAAATTACCTCAACTATATGCAGCTTTGCGACGCTTCGCCGCAAGCCCCCGCTGACGAGCAGGAGCTGATTTACCAGGCCCGCGCCGCGCGCCAGGTGCCCGGCGAAGGCGGACTCGACCTGCACGGCCTGATGGCGGCGCTTCCGGCCACGCTACCGGTCTCTGTCGAGGTTCCGCTCAGCGGCGCCCGGGGCGCTCTGCCTGCGCTCGCTCGCGCTCAGCTGCTGTTTAACGCCGCGCAGTCCTACCTGCGCCCTTGCGCATAAGGAGAGCCCCATGACTCAGACTCAACGCCTGGACGTCAGGGAGTTAATCAACGCCAATCCGCTCAGCCGCTTTCAGAAGCTGGTGGTATTATTGGGCTTCTGCGTTATCGCGCTCGACGGTTTTGATATCGCCATCATGGGATTTATCGCCCCAACGCTGAAGCAGGAATGGGGAGTAAGCAACCACGAGCTCGGTTTCGTCATTAGCGCCGCGCTGATAGGCCTGGCGCTGGGCGCTATTTTCTCCGGCCCCCTCGCCGACTGGCTGGGACGGAAGAAAATTATTATCAATAGCGTCTTCTTCTTCGGCTTCTGGACCATCGCCACCGCCCTGTCACAAAACATTGAGCAGATGATGGTCTTTCGTTTTCTGACCGGACTGGGGTTAGGCGCCGCGATGCCGAATATCGGCACCCTGGTGTCCGAGTACGCGCCGGAGCGCCAGCGCTCGTTTCTGATTACGATTATTTTTTGCGGCTTCACCTTTGGCGCGGCAGCGGGCGGTTTCTCCGCCTCCTGGCTGATCCCGCAGTTTGGCTGGCATTCGCTGATGCTGCTTGGCGGGATCCTCCCGCTGCTGTTCGCGCCGGTCCTGATCTGGCTGTTACCGGAATCAGTGCGTTTTCTGGTGGTTAAGCGCGCGCCAGCCGAACGTATTCGGCGAATTTTGCAGCGCCTTTATCCGGGACAAATCCCCGATGAGGCCGAGTTCAGCCTGCCGACGCAGCCCGTCCAGGCAAATGCCATGCGCATCGTCCTCTCCCGCCAGTATCGCTTCGGCTCAATGATGCTCTGGCTGGTCTACTTTATGGGGCTTTTTTTGGTCTACCTCCTCGGCAGCTGGCTACCGACGCTGGTAAAAGAGGTGGGCTTAACGGTCAGCCAGGCGGCGGTGATGACCGCCATGTACCAGGCGGGAGGAACCCTCGGCTCGCTGTTTGCGGGCTGGCTAATGGACCGGATCAACCCCCATCGGGCGCTCGGGCTGATATACGCGGTTGGCGGCCTGTTTACGATGGCGATGGGCTATGCCGCGGCAAGCTTTGCGCTCATCTGCCTGCTGGCGTTTATCAGCGGAGCCTGCTTAAACGGCGCCAATACCGGCATGAACGCGCTCTCCGCCCGCTACTATCCTACCGAGGCGCGGGCCACCGGCTCCAGCTGGATGCACGGCGTTGGCCGCCTGGGCGCCATCCTCAGCGCCTTCGCCGGGGCGGAAATGCTGGCGCTGAATATCAGCTTCGAAAGCGTATTCCTGATCCTTGGCATTCCGGCGGCGATTACCGTCGCCGGGCTGGCGGCCAAAGGTGTTTTTGCGGCTGACCCGGAGCCAAAACCCACCGCTTCAACCGCGCCCGTCAGAAGTACATTTTAAAACGTTGACGTTAAGGCGGGCGTGCTTCAAAAAAACGCCCGCCCAAAAAAGAAAAATTAATTTCATTTAAATGAATAATGAAAAATAAAAAATGCCGTGAAGTATCGATTCACCTCAAAAGTCACAGCGAAAAATCATCAAATTCATACAAAAAAACAAATGAAATATCGTTCATAAAAACAATTAATAACCTTATCAATCAGAATGTCTTGATAGCTGTAGCCAGGAAATTACGGCTCAATTTTTACGATTTTTCGATCCACCTCGCATATACAGAAATTAAATTCCAAACAACCATTGAAACGAAATAAACATTTCCTTATGTTCTGGCTGATATTCAGGATAAGGTCGTGCCGGTGGAACTGGCGCAGAGGTCCTGACTTGTCCTCCCAGACAAAGGAATTGACCATGAGTGAACAGCAGATTCTTCTCTCTCCGGCTGCGGCACGCGGCGATAAGCTAAGCTGGGCCACCCGAATCGCTTACGGCGGCGGCGATACCGCCTGTAACGTCGTTTTCGGCATGATCGGCACGGTTTTAACCCTGTTTTATACCGACTATGTCGGCATCAGCATCGCCACCGTTGGCCTGGTAATGCTGATCTCCCGTCTGTTTGACGGCGTTTCCGATGTCATCATGGGCCTGATGGTGGAACGCACGAACTCTCGCTGGGGGAAATCACGCCCCTGGCTGCTATGGATGAGCGTGCCCTACGCCGTATCGGCGATTTTACTGTTCACCGTCCCGCAGACCACCGGCACGCTGCAGTTTCTCTATCTGCTGGTGGCCTATAACTTCTGCACCACCGTGTGCTATACCGCCATCAACCTCCCCTACGGCAGCCTTTCTGCGATGATGACCCGCGCCTCCTGGGAAAGGGATATGCTCAGCATCACCCGCATGTCGATGTCGCCTTTTGGTCGTATCCTCGCCGTTGCCTGCACGCTGCCGCTGGTGAAGTACTTTGGCGACGATCAGGCGGCGTGGATTAAAACCATGTCGATTTGGGCTTTTCTGGCGCTGCTGTTGCTGCTGTTTTGCTTTTATAAATGCGAAGAGAAGGTCGTCATCAAAGCGCGAGAGAAACAGGGAAACGTACCGGTAAAGACCCAGCTTTCCGCGCTTTTTCGTAACCAGTACTTCTGGGCCAGCGCAATCCTGTGGGCCGCGCAAAGCGTGTACTACACCGTGGTGGGGATCGCGCTGCCTTACTACTGCCGCTACGTGCTCGGCGACGATACCTTCTATAGCTCCATTTTCGTTGCCGAAACCGCCTGCATTATTATTTTCACCTTCCTGAGCTCGGTGCCCATTCGAAAATACGGTAAACGCAACGTTGCCCTCTGCGGCATCGTGCTGGCGACCATCGGCCAGGTGCTGTTTATGTTTAACTCTGATGATTATCACTGGGCGCTGGCAAACGCGATTATTCGCGGTATTGGCTTCGCCCCGCTGAACGCCGTGCTGTTTGGCTTCTGCGGCGATGCCGTCGAATTCGGCCAGTGGAAAACGCGCGTCAGGCAGGAAGGGATGATCTTCTCCGCCGGTTCCGTTGGGACGAAACTCGGCGCAGGTATTGCCGCCGCGGTTATCTCCGGCCTGCTGAGCATGGCGGGTTACGTCAGCTCCAGCAGCGGATCCGGCGTTCAGCCGCAAAGCGCTATCGACATGATTAACCACGTTTATCTCTATGGCTCTTTCTTCCTGTGGATCGTTGTCATTATCACCCTGCTGTTTTACCGGCTGGATAAGCAATACCCGCAGATTATGCATGAACTGAAAGAACGCGAAGCGCGTGGAGAGATGTAAAACCCGGCTGCCACATCCGCGCTCGGCGAGCGCGGGTATACAGAACAACATCTGAAATCCGTAGTATCTCTATCATTGAGGAGAGCACCATCATGTTAAACGGCATGAAACCCTTATCCCGCTCCCTGCGCTGGGGCATGGTCGGCGGCGGCGGTACCAGCCAGATTGGCTACAGCCACCGTTGCGCGGCGCTGCGTGATAACGTCTTTACTTTGCTGGCCGGCGCGCTTGATATCGATGCCGAGCGCGGCCGTCAATTCGGCGAGCAGCTCGGCATCGCTTCTGAGCGCTGCTACGCCGATTATAAAACGCTGTTCGCGGAGGAGGCCAAACGCCCCGACGGAATTGAAGCCGTATCGGTGACGACGCCGAATAATACTCACTTCGCTATCACTAAAGCGGCGCTGGAAGCCGGGCTGCACGTTATCTGCGAAAAACCGCTGTGCTTTACCGCCGACGAAGCGCGCGAACTGCTCGCGCTGAGTAAAAAGCAGAATAAAATTATCGGCGTCACCTACGGTTATGCCGGGCACCAGATGATCCAGCAGGCACGGCAGATGATAGCCGAGGGGATGCTCGGCGAGATCCGCATTATCAATATGCAGTTTGCCCACGGTTTTCATAATGAAGCCGTTGAGCTGCAAGCGGAATCCACCCGCTGGCGGGTCACGCCCAAATATGCTGGCCCTAGCTATGTGCTGGGGGATCTGGCGACCCACCCGCTATTTATTGCCGAGACGATGGTGCCGAATCTGAACATCACCCGCCTGATGTGCGCACGTCAAAGCTTCGTCAAATCCCGCGCGCCGCTGGAAGATAACGCCTTTGTGCTGATGGAATATAACAACGGCGCCGTCGGTTCACTGTGGACCAGCGCGGTCAACAGCGGCGCGATGCATTCACAAAAAGTCCGCGTCATTGGCGAAAAAGCCAGCATCGAATGGTGGGATGAACGCCCAAATCAGCTGAGCTACGAGGTGCAGGGCGAACCGGCGCGCGTACTGGAGCGCGGGATGCCCTATCTCAGCCAGCAGGCGCTGGCGGATGACCGCATTGGCGGCGGTCACCCTGAAGGGCTGTTCGAAGCGTGGGCCAACCTCTATCGCCGCTACGCCATCGCCATCGACGCCATGGATCGCGGTGACCGGGCATTCCTCGAGACCTTCTGGTATCCGGACGTGGAAGCCGGGCTGCACGGCGTTTACTGGGTTGAGCAGTGCGTTAAATCCGCCGACGCGGGCGGCCAGTGGGTTGACTTTAACTGCCATTAATCTCTGCACTCCAGTGGAGGCTCCTCCACTGGTTTTTTTGCCTACCGCACTCACCTCATCATGCAACACAGTCGTAATATCTGTTAAACAAACATTTATTTACGCTTCTGTTTCCCCCCACTACACTAGGCGCAGTTTTTATATTGAGGTGGTAATGAACGATAATAAAATGACGCCAGGCGAACTGCGCGCGACCTGGGGTTTGGGGACCGTATTCTCTTTGCGCATGCTCGGCATGTTTATGGTCCTGCCGGTTCTGACCACTTACGGCATGGCGTTACAGGGCGCAAGCGAGGCCCTTATCGGCCTGGCAATCGGCATTTACGGGCTGGCCCAGGCGATATTCCAGATTCCTTTCGGACTGCTTTCCGACCGCATTGGGCGTAAACCGCTGATCGTCGGCGGCCTGTTAATCTTCGTCGTCGGCAGCGTTATCGCGGCGCTTTCCGACTCGATCTGGGGAATTATTCTTGGCCGCGCGCTGCAGGGTTCCGGGGCGATTGCCGCTGCGGTGATGGCGCTGCTTTCCGATTTAACCCGCGAGCAGAACCGCACTAAAGCCATGGCGTTTATCGGCGTAAGCTTTGGCGTCACCTTTGCTATTGCAATGGTTCTCGGGCCTATCGTTACCCATCAGTTAGGCCTGCACGCCCTGTTCTGGATGATCGCCTTCCTGGCGACGCTCGGGATTCTGCTGACGCTGTGGGTAGTGCCAAACAGCCAGAATCACGTGCTGAACCGCGAGTCCGGTATGGTGAAGGGCTGCTTCAGCAAAGTCCTTGCTGAGCCAAAACTACTGAAGCTCAATTTCGGTATTATGTGCCTGCATATCATGCTGATGTCGACTTTTGTCGCCCTGCCGGGCCAGCTGGAAGCCGCCGGTTTCCCCGCCGCCGAGCACTGGAAAATCTATCTGGTCACCATGCTGGTCTCATTTGTTGCGGTGGTACCATTTATTATCTACGCCGAAGTGAAGCGCAAAATGAAACGCGTCTTCCTGCTGTGCGTCGCCATCCTGCTGATCGCTGAGATCGTACTTTGGGGCGCCGGGGGCTATTTCTGGGAACTGGTTGCCGGCGTTCAGCTATTTTTCCTCGCGTTTAACCTGTTGGAAGCTCTACTTCCGTCGTTAATCAGCAAAGAATCACCGGCCGGCTATAAAGGCACCGCGATGGGAATTTATTCCACCAGCCAGTTCCTCGGCGTGGCCATCGGCGGAGCGCTCGGCGGCTGGGTGGACGGCTTTTTTGACTCGCAAACCGTCTTCCTGCTCGGCGCCCTGCTGGCGATGCTGTGGCTACTGGTGGCCAGCACCATGAGCGAACCGCCGTACGTCAGCAGCCTGCGGGTCGAGATCCCGGAGGATATCGCGGCGGATAAAATGCTAGAGGAACGTTTACAGGCTAAAGAGGGCGTAAAAGAAGCTCTGGTGATCGCCGAAGAGCGTTCGGTGTATATCAAAATCGACAGCAAGATCACCAACCGCTTCGAGATTGAGCAGGCGATCAAAGGAATCTAAACGCGAAATAACCTGCTTTACGCAGGCCAAAAAAACGTTTTAAGCGATGAGTTTGTCTTCTGCCGGGCGGCGGTTAACGCCTTACCCGGCAGACAAAAACAGCGATAGCGCTATTTTAATCGCGGAAGTTTTTGAACTGGAACGGCTGACCTAAATCACCGCCGCGCACCAGCGCCATAACCGCCTGCAGGTCGTCGCGAGACTTACCGGTAACGCGAATCTCTTCGCCCTGAATCTGCGCCTGTACCTTCAGCTTGCTGTCCTTAATAAGCTTGACGATTTTTTTCTGCGTCGCGCTCTCAATGCCCTGCTTCAGCTTGGCATCGACGAACCAGGTCTTACCACTGTGCACGAACTCATCCGGCACCTCGATAGAACTGCCTTCGATTCCGCGTTTCAGCAGCTTCGCGCGCAGAATATCCAGCAACTGGTTAATCTGGAAATCAGACTCGCTGAGGACCTTGATGGTCTCGTTTTTTTCGTTCAGCTCAAAGCTCGCTTCGACGTTACGAAAATCAAAACGCGATTCAACTTCACGGGTCGCGTTCTCTACGGCGTTTCGAACTTCCTGAAGATCGACTTCAGAGACAATATCGAAAGATGGCATCTTTTCCTCTCCTTCCGTTTCTTTTGCGTTGCATAATACCCGCAACGCGACATAACTCAACTTGTTATCCCGAAAGGATAACTGATAACGCTATACTTTAGCCATGAGCACCTGATGCAGCACTCACAGGTGAGGAGGAATAATGAAAGTAACCGTACTCGGATGCGGTGCGCTGGGACAGTTATGGCTAACTGCGCTGTACAAACAGGGACATGAAGTCCAGGGCTGGTTACGCGTCCCCCAGCCGTTCTGTAGCGTCAATGTCATTGATACCGACGGCAGCGTGTTTAATGAATCATTTACCGCTAACGATCCTGACTTTCTTGCCAGCAGCGACCTGCTGCTGGTCACCCTAAAAGCCTGGCAAGTCTCGAACGCGGTGAAAAACCTGAGCGACATCCTGCCCTCGTCAGTACCTGTTCTGCTCATGCACAACGGCATGGGTACCATTGACGAGCTGAAGACCCTCAAACAGCCGCTGCTGCTGGCTTCGACAACGCAGGCGGCCCGCCGCGACGGCAACGTTATCGTCCACGTCGCCAACGGCACCAGTCATATTGGCCCGGCGAAGGATTACCCTCAGGATTATAGCTATCTTGCCGATGTGCTGCAGGGCGTGCTGCCCGACGTCGCCTGGCATAACAATATCTACCCCGCGATCTGGAGCAAGCTGGCGGTCAACTGTGTGATTAACCCGCTGACGGCGCTGAAAAACTGTCAGAACGGCGACTTGCGCGAATACCCGCAGGAGGTTGCCGCTATTTGTTATGAAGTTGCGGCGGTGATGGAGCGCGAGGGGATGCATACCTCGCCGGAAAACCTGTTATTCTATGTGCATCAGGTTATTGAAAGTACGGCAGAAAATACCTCCTCAATGCTGCAGGACATTCTCGCCCAGCGCCATACGGAAATCGACTATATCACCGGTTTTCTGTTAAAACGCGCCCGAGCCCACGGTATCGCCGTACCCGAGAATACCCGCCTGTTTGAACTGGTAAAGCGTAAGGAGAATGAATATGAGCGCGTCGGCACTGATTTGCCTCGCCCCTGGTAGCGAAGAGACCGAAGCGGTCACCACCATTGATTTACTCGTTCGCGGCGGCATAAAGGTCACCACCGCCAGCGTCGCCGGCGATGGCAACCTGACCATCGTCTGCTCGCGCGGCGTTAAGCTGCTGGCCGATGCGCCGCTGGTGGAAGTGGCCGACGGCGATTTCGATATCCTTGTTCTGCCCGGCGGCATTAAAGGCGCGGAGTACTTTCGCGACAGCCCGCTGCTGGTTGAAACGGTACGCCAGTTTCATCTTTCCGGGCGCATCGTTGCGGCGATTTGCGCCGCGGCGGCGACCG
Organism: Klebsiella grimontii; assembly: GCF_900200035.1. GTDB lineage: Bacteria > Pseudomonadota > Gammaproteobacteria > Enterobacterales > Enterobacteriaceae > Klebsiella > Klebsiella grimontii. The sequence goes on along the minus strand of NZ_FZTC01000015.1, from coordinate 220,900 downwards.
TGCTGGTACCGCACAACCTTTTCCCCATCGGCAATATGACCGGATTTCCGGCGCTGAAAGAGCAGATCCCCGCCGAGCAGTGGCAGGATAAGCGCGTCGTCTGGGATGCTCGCGTCAAGCTGCTCACCAGTCAGGGGCCGGGAACCTCTATTGATTTCGCCTTGAAGATGATCGATCTGCTGGTTGGACGCGAAAAAGCGCACGAAGTCGCTTCCCAACTGGTGATGGCGGCAGGAATTTATAACTACTACGAATAAACGCAAAACGGCAACCCAGGGTTGCCGTTTTTAATGATTGCGCCTTGCTCCTGAGGAACTAGGGGCGATAAACCTTCACGTTTTCAAAGCCCTGCTCGCGCAGATACAGCGCCTGCAGGCGGCTCATCACCCCGCGTTCACACCACAGCAGCCAGGTTTTATTCTGGTCGAGATCGCCAAATTTGGTGCTCAGCTTATAGAAAGGTAGCGAAACCACGTCCACGCCCTCCACCTTCAGCGGCTTATCGTCCTGCTCGTCGATAGAGCGGATATCGAGGATAACGTCGTTAGGGCCAAAACCGCTGACGGTTTCCACTTCCACCACGTCCTGCTCGGTCTGCTGAGCGATATCGCGGATATCAATATTGCTCGCTTCCGCTACCACTTTCTCAAGGATGCTAAAATCGAAGTGCTCTTCTTCCGCCTCGATCTTCGCCTTCACCGCTTTCACGGTCGGGCTCTTCGAGATAACGCCGCAGTATTCCGGCATGGTGCGGGCAAAATCTTCGGTGCCGATTTCACGCGCGAGGTCAATAATGTGCTCTTTATCGTGCGAAATCAGCGGACGCAGAATCAGGGTATCAGAGACGTTGTCAATCAGGCGCAGGTTGGTCAGCGTCTGGCTGGACACCTGGCCTAACGCTTCGCCGGTGACCAGCGCCTGAACGCCGTAGCGCTCGGCGACTTTTGACGCTGCGCGCACCATCATGCGCTTGAGCACCACGCCCATCTGGCCGTCGTCGACTTTCTCAAGAATCTCGCCCACCACCGGCTCGAAGTTGATCGCCACGAAGCGCACGCGGTGCGAGCTGCCGAAGCGGTTCCACAGATAGTGCGCAACCTGACGCACGCCGATTTCATGGGCCGCGCCGCCAAGGTTAAAGAAGCAGTAATGCACGCGGCAGCCGCGGCGCATCAGCATATAGCTGGAGACGCCGGAGTCGAACCCGCCGGAAATCAGCGACAGCACGTCTTCCTGGGTACCGATCGGGAAACCACCGATACCTTCGTAGCGCCCTTTCACCAGCAGCAGACGATCGTTTTCAATCTCGAGGTTAACCGTCACATCGGGGTCGGTCAGCTTTACGCGCGCCGTTTCAATATGCTGGTTCAAGCCGCCGCCGACGTAGCGCTCCACTTCGATTGAGGTAAACTCATGCTTACCGCGACGCTTAACGCGCACGCAGAAAGTTTTACCTTCCAGCGCTTCACGCCACAGCGGCAGCGTCTGCTCGAAAATATCGTGCAGGGAGGTATAAGGAACGTCTTCGACTTCCAGAATATGGTGGATACCCGGGATACGGGTCAGGGCGTCACGAATGGCCGGGCGCTGATTTTCATCCTTCGCCCGGACCTCGATATGATCCCAGTGACGAACGACGGCAAGCGTCTCATCATAGTTTTTGAGAACGTTACGAATGTTCCCGGTTAAAATTTTAATGAAGCGCAATCGCACAGATTGGCTTTTGATGGTGATTTCCGGGAACAATTTAATGATAAACTTCATGGCGACACTATTCGTTGGCAAGCCCGACGGGGCTTTAAGCATAAAAAGTTGTACAGGCGCAACCGGCGTCTGCATCCAGGGCGCGGAGTATACCACTATTGGGCGCTTTTCACCTGGCATTGCGCGTTATTTGATTAACCGCGCGACTTCGTTACCATATTGATAGCCATCGAGACATTAAAAGAGTCTATATTCACTATGCCAAAGAAAAATGAGGCCCCGGCCAGCTTCGAAACCGCCCTGGGCGAGCTGGAGCAAATTGTTAATCGTCTGGAAAGCGGCGCGCTGCCGTTAGAAGAAGCGCTCGGCGAATTTGAGCGCGGGATCCAGCTGGCGCGCCAGGGGCAGGCAAAGCTGCAGCAGGCCGAGCAGCGCGTACAAATTCTGCTGGCGGATAGCGAAGACGCGCCGCTTACGCCTTTCACGCCGGACGCTGAATAAATGGACTTCCCGCAACAGCTACAGGCGTGCGTTGAGCAGGCTAACGCAGCGCTGCGCCGTTTTATCGCCCCGCAGCCTTTTCAGAACACTCCGCTGGTTGAAGCCATGCAGTATGGCGCATTATTAGGCGGCAAACGCCTGCGCCCGTTCCTGGTTTACGCCACCGGCGACATGTTTGGCGTCAGCCGCGCTACGCTGGACGCCCCTGCCGCCGCCGTTGAATGCATTCATGCTTATTCGCTGATGCACGACGACCTCCCGGCGATGGACGATGACGATTTACGCCGCGGCCAGCCGACCTGCCATATAAAATTCGGCGAAGCGAACGCAATTCTTGCCGGAGACGCTCTACAAACGCTGGCGTTTTCTATACTAAGCGATGCGCCCATGGCTGAAGTGCCGGATCGCGATCGCCTGGCGATGATTTCCGAACTGGCGCAGGCCAGCGGCATCGCCGGCATGTGCGGCGGTCAGGCGCTGGATCTGGAAGCGGAAGGCCATCAGGTTGACCTGGCGTCGCTGGAGCGTATTCATCGCCATAAAACCGGCGCGTTGATTCGCGCCGCGGTACGGATGGGCGCGCTGAGCGCAGGTGACGCCGGGCGCAGGGCGCTACCCGCTCTCGATCGATACGCTGAGAATATCGGTCTCGCCTTCCAGGTCCAGGATGACATTCTCGACGTGGTAGGGGATACTGCCACCCTTGGCAAACGTCAGGGAGCCGACCAGCAGCTGGGCAAAAGTACCTACCCCGCCCTTCTGGGACTTGAGCAAGCCCGGAAAAAGGCCCATGACCTGATTACCGACGCCCGCCGGTCGTTAACTGAGCTGGCCGCGCAATCTCTGGATACCACGGCACTGGAAGCGCTCGCGAATTACATAATTCAGCGTGATAAATAAACAATAAATGAGTCTCTGATGAGTTTTGATATTGCCAAATACCCGACCCTGGCGCTGGTGGATTCCACCCAGGAGTTGCGTTTGTTGCCGAAAGATAGCCTGCCGAAACTGTGCGACGAACTGCGGCGTTACCTGCTGGACAGCGTCAGCCGTTCCAGCGGGCACTTTGCCTCCGGCCTCGGCACGGTAGAACTGACCGTGGCGCTGCACTACGTCTATAACACGCCTTTCGATCGCCTAATCTGGGACGTCGGCCACCAGGCTTACCCACATAAAATTCTGACCGGACGCCGCGATCGGATCGGCACTATCCGCCAGAAAGGCGGTCTGCACCCCTTCCCGTGGCGCGGAGAAAGCGAGTATGACGTCCTGAGCGTCGGCCACTCGTCTACCTCCATCTCCGCCGGCATCGGGATAGCCATCGCCGCTGCCAAAGAAGATAAGCAGCGCCGCGCGGTCTGCGTGATCGGCGACGGGGCGATAACCGCGGGAATGGCGTTTGAAGCGATGAACCACGCTGGCGATATCAAACCCGATCTGCTGGTAGTGCTCAACGACAACGAAATGTCGATCTCCGAGAACGTCGGCGCGCTAAACAATCACCTGGCACAGCTGCTTTCCGGAAAACTCTACTCCACGCTGCGCGAAGGCGGCAAAAAGGTCTTCTCCGGCGTGCCGCCGATTAAAGAGCTGCTCAAACGCACCGAGGAACATATCAAAGGGATGGTGGTTCCGGGGACGCTGTTTGAAGAGCTGGGCTTTAACTACATTGGGCCGGTGGACGGCCACGACGTTATCGGTCTGGTTAATACGCTGAAGAACATGCGCGACCTCAAAGGGCCGCAGTTCCTGCATATTATGACTAAAAAAGGCCGCGGCTATGAGCCCGCCGAAAAAGACCCGATCACCTTCCACGCGGTGCCGAAATTCGATCATACCAGCGGCGTGCTGCCGAAAAGCAGCGGTGGCCTGCCCTCTTACTCGAAAATCTTCGGCGACTGGCTGTGCGAAACCGCAGCGAAAGATGACAAGCTGATGGCCGTTACGCCAGCGATGCGCGAAGGCTCGGGGATGGTCGAGTTCTCAAAAAAATATCCCGACCAGTATTTCGACGTGGCCATTGCCGAGCAGCACGCGGTAACCTTTGCCGCCGGGCTGGCGATTGGCGGCTATAAGCCGGTGGTGGCGATTTACTCCACCTTCCTGCAGCGCGCCTATGACCAGGTGATTCACGATGTCGCCATCCAGAAGCTGCCGGTGCTGTTCGCTATCGACCGCGCGGGTATCGTCGGCGCCGATGGGCAAACTCACCAGGGCGCGTTTGATATCTCCTTCCTGCGCTGCATCCCGGATATGGTTATCATGACCCCGAGCGACGAGAACGAATGCCGCCAGATGCTGTATACCGGTTATCACTATAACGACGGCCCGTGCGCGGTGCGCTATCCGCGCGGCTCCGGTACCGGCGCGCCGTTTGAACCGCTGGCTTCGCTGCCTATCGGTAAAGGCTTGGTGAAGCGCGAAGGTGAAAAAATCGCGATTCTGAATTTCGGTACGCTGCTGCCGCAGGCCGCAAAAGTCGCGGAAAAGCTTAACGCCACCCTGGTGGATATGCGCTTTGCCAAACCGCTGGATGAGGCGCTGGTACTACAGCTGGCCGCAGAACACGAGGTGCTGGTCACCCTGGAAGAGAACGCCATCATGGGCGGTGCCGGCAGCGGCGTAAACGAGCTGCTGATGTCGCGCCGCCGCGCGGTTCCGGTACTGAATCTCGGCCTGCCTGATTTCTTCATCCCGCAGGGAACCCAGGAAGAAGCGCATGCCGACCTCGGCCTGGACGCCGCCGGCATCGAAGCCAAAATCCACGCCTGGCTGGCATAATTGCCGCCACCGCTCCTGCTATGCTTAAAGGATACCCTTTATTCGTAGCAGGAGCGCACTATGCACTACATCCCTCTTGGCGATACCGATCTCCGCGTTTCCCGTCTCTGTCTGGGCTGCATGACCTTTGGCGAACCGGACCGCGGTAACCATGCCTGGACCTTACCGGAAGAGAGCAGCCGCCCGCTGATAAAATACGCTCTCGAAGGCGGCATTAACTTCTTCGACACCTCGAATAACTACTCTGACGGCAGCAGCGAAGAGATCCTCGGGCGCGCGCTGCGCGAGTACGCCCGCCGCGATTCCGTGATCGTCGCCACCAAGGTTTACCATCAGGTGGGCGATCTGCCGCAGGGGCTGTCGCGCGCGCAGATCCTGCGTTCCATCGACGACAGCCTGCGTCGCCTCGGCATGGAGTATGTCGATCTGCTGCAGATCCATCGTTGGGATTACGCCACGCCCATTGAAGAAACCCTCGAAGCGTTAAACGACGTCGTCAAGGCGGGTAAAGCCCGCTATATCGGCGCATCGTCGATGCACGCCCGCCAGTTTGCCCAGGCGTTAGCGCTGCAGACGCAGAATAACTGGGCCCGCTTCGTCACCATGCAGGATCATTACAATCTGATTTATCGCGAAGAAGAAAATGAGATGCTGCCGCTGTGCAGCCGGGAAGGCGTCGCGGTGATGCCGTGGAGCCCGCTGGCGCGTGGCCGCCTGACTCGCCCGTGGGGGGAAACTACCGCCCGTCTGGTATCAGATGAAGTCGGTAAATCGCTCTACAACGCCATGGATGAGAATGATGAACAGATTGCGACAAACCTGGCCGAAGTCGCGGAAGAGCTTGATGCCAACCGCGCCCAGGTGGCGCTGGCCTGGCTATTGAGCAAACCCGGCGTGGCCGCGCCAATTATCGGCGCCTCACGGCAGGAGCAGCTGGATGAGCTGCTGCATGCGGTCGATTTAACGCTGACGCCGGAGCAGATTGAAAAGCTGGAGACGCCGTATAAACCGCACCCGATCGTCGGGTTCAAGTAACGCGCGGTTCCCTACCAGATTCCCGGCTCGCGCTGCGCTTAGCCGGGCTACAGGTACACCAACCTCTGCGGACGACGGGTTCACCCACGCCTGCGGGCCGGTAGCCCGGAAAGGTGCGCCAGCGCCGTCTCCGGGAATGGTGCCACTCTGCTCCCGGGGGCGACGCAAAGCGTCTGCCCGGGCTACTGACTCACCCATGCCTGCGGGCCGGTAGCCCGGACAGGTGCGCAGCGCCGTCTCCGGGAAACGCCTGCCTGCTCGATTTCCCAGGGGCGGGCCGGATTTTATTTAGAAAAGTCCAATCGGCCAGTGGTGGCCAATCACATACAGCACCCCAGCGGAAATCACCCCGGCGACAATATCGTCGACCATGATCCCCATCCCGCCGTGAATATTGCGGTCGAACCAGCGGATAGGCCACGGCTTCCACATATCAAAGAGACGGAAAATCACAAAGCCGGCGGCGACCCACTGCCAGTCCATCGTCGGTAAAGCCATCAGGGTAATCCACATCCCCACGAACTCATCCCAGACGATGCTGCCGTGATCGTGGGTGCCCATATCTTTCGCCGTACGGTGGCAAATATAGACGCCAATGCAGATGCTCATCATCACCGCCAGCGAATAGAGCTGCCAGGGGAGTAAGGTGAGCAGATACCAGAAGGGGATCGACGCCAGCGATCCCATGGTGCCGGGAACCACCGGGCTAAGACCGCTGCCGAATCCCGTTGCCAGCAGATGCCAGGGGTTGCTCATCTTCAGGCGGCTTTTCGCCACATCTCTACTCCGCGCCAAAATGATCGTATCCCTTAAAATCGAACGTAACGGGCTTACCTTCGCGCATGAACTGCAGACCTTCCGATTGCGGAAGTATCTGTCCAATACAGGTAAAGCGCGCGCCGAGATTGGCAAGGGCCACGTCCAGCGCCCCGCGATTGAGTTCAGGCACGGTAAAGCACAGCTCATAATCCTCACCGCCGGAGAGCGCCCAGCGCAGCGCCTGTTCCGTCTCAACCTGGCGCAGCATCGCATCCGAGAACGGCATCGCATCGAGATCGACGCGCGCGCCGCAGCCGCTGGCGTTAAGAATATGCCCGAGGTCGGAAATCAGACCGTCGGAGAGATCGATGGCGGAGTTCGCCAAATCGCGCAGCGCCTGCCCCTGTAGAACCCGCGGCAGCGGACGCAGATGGCGCGCCAGGAAATAATCCGCGTCGGCGTTATCTTGAACGTGCAGCCGATCCTGCAAAATCGCCAGACCCGCGGCGCTGTCTCCGGGCGTGCCGGTGACGTAAATCCAGTCTCCCGGCTTCGCCCCGGAACGCTTCAGACCGCGTCCCGTCGGCACAAAGCCATGGATACCCAGCGTCATCGACAGCGGTCCGCGCGTGGTATCGCCGCCAATGAGTTGCATATCATAATAGTTGAGCTGCACGAACAGGCTGTCGCTAAAGGCTTCAAGCCAGGCTTCGTCTGCTTCCGGCAGGGTCAGGGCCAGGGTTAACCACGCCGGTTCAGCGCCCATTGCCGCCAGGTCGCTCAGGTTGACCGCCAGCGCTTTATAGGCGAGGTCTGCAGGGTCGATATCGGGTAAAAAATGGTTTCCCGCCACCAGGGTGTCGGTGCTGATTGCCAGCGTTTTTTTCTCGGGGATGTTCAGGAGCGCGCAGTCGTCGCCAATGCCGGTTTCAACATCAAGACGAGCGCTTTTTACGCGATCAAAATAACGGGCAATCAGGGAAAATTCGCCGCATGCCATACGTTATGCCTCAGAAAAAGAAAAGAATAAGGCCGGTTTGCAAGAGTGAGACTCTACAAAAACCGGCCCTGGAGTTTACTTTTTGTTAGGACGAATTACCGGGGCAGCTTTGTCCAGCACGCCGTTGACAAACTTATGGCTATCTTCAGCGCCAAAGGTTTTCGCCAGTTCGATGGCTTCGTTAATCGCAACTTTGTACGGGACATCGCTACGCTTTGACAGCTCAAACAGTGCGATACGCAGCACCGCTTTTTCCACCTGACCCAGCTCGTCCAGCAGACGAGAAAGATACGGCTTCATCAGGCCGTCGAGATACGCGCTGTTAGTCGCCACTCCGGACAGCAGTTCGCGGAAATACAGAACGTCTACATCTTTCACATCCTGTTCCGCCAGGAACTGGTATTCGACATCAGCGATGTCGTTTTTGGACAACTGCCAGGAGTAAAGCGCCTGGACAGCACACTCACGGGCGCGGCGACGAGCAGCAGGTTTCACGGAATTCCCCTTACAAAAATCAGGCCTTGATGGCTTTCAATACGTTAATCATTTCCAGCGCGGTCAGCGCTGCTTCAGCGCCTTTGTTACCGGCTTTGGTGCCAGCGCGTTCGATGGCTTGTTCAATACTTTCTGTGGTCAGAACACCGAAAGCTACCGGGATTCCGCTGTCCTGAGCGACGTGCGCCAGGCCATTGCTTGCACCGCCAGCCACATATTCAAAGTGCGCAGTGCCGCCACGGATAACGGTACCCAGCGCGATCACCGCGTCATACTTACCGGTTTTCGCCAGTGCGTCAGCCGCCAGCGGCAGCTCATACGCGCCGGGAACCCAAACAACGGTAATGTTTTCATCTTTGACCTGGCCAATACGCTTCAGGGCGTCAATCGCGCCATCCAGCAGGCTGTCGTTGATAAAGTTGTTGAAACGCGCAATGGTGATGGCGACGCGAGCGTCCGGGGTAGCAACGTTAGCTTCAATAATGTTCATACTCTTCCTTCGGGTTCAGTTCATTTGGCCCCGCAAGGGGGGCGGATTCTATCATAATAATCGGCGCACTGCTTTCCCTTTTGTCCGGGGAAATCAAGCGTTCACTAAATGCAGGCAAATATCCGGGCCTACATGACGTATCTCATTGAATTTGAAATGGGGGGCTTGCTCAAGTTTCTCAAGCCCCGGCAGTACACATAATCCGCGCGCATCGCTGCCTAACAGTTTAGGCGCAATATAAACGATAAGCTCGTCCACCAGCCCGGCCTCCAGCAGCGCGCCGGCAAGGGTGGAGCCTGCTTCCACCCAAATCGAATTAATTTGCTGTTTGCCCAGCAGCATCATCAGTACCACCAGATCGAGGCGACCATTATGCTCCGGCACCAGCAGCGTGCGTACGTTCTCCGGCCACTGGCGTTCATCTTCACGGGTACGGGCAAATAGCGTTTCACCCGCCTGCTCCACGATACGATGCTGCGGCGTGACGCGATTCTGACTATCGATAACGATGCGTAAAGGCTGACGCAGGTTTTCCTGCGGGTACAGCGCCTGGGTGTCGGCGTTGAGCTCGTCCCAGCGTACGGTTAGCGCCGGGTCATCCGCCAGCACCGTCGCGCTGCTGGTCAGGATGGCGTGGCTTTGCGCGCGCAGGCGCTGCACATCGCGCCGCGCCTGCGGCGAGGTGATCCACTGGCTCTCCCCGCTGGCCATCGCCGTACGCCCATCCAGCGATGCGCCCATTTTTAACTGGATCCAGGGAAAGCCGGTGCGCATCCGCTTAAGAAAGCCTTTATTCAGCGCTTCGGCTTCGTTCATCATCAGCCCATGGCTGACGTCGACCCCTTCCTGCTGCAAACGGTACAAACCGCGCCCCGCGACCTGCGGGTTCGGGTCCTGCATCGCCGCGACCACGCGGCTCACCCCCGCGGCAATCAGCGCTTCGCAGCACGGCGGCGTGCGACCGTGATGGCTACAGGGTTCCAGCGTGACGTACGCCGTCGCGCCTTGCGCTTTTTCGCCCGCCATGCGCAGCGCGTGCACTTCCGCATGCGGTTCACCGGCGCGATAGTGAAAACCTTCGCCGACGATCTCGCCATCTTTAACGATCACGCAGCCGACATTCGGATTGGGGTGAGTGGTGAAGCGTCCGCGCGCCGCCAGCTTCAGCGCTCGCGCCATGTACAATTCGTCCTGCATGGGCTCAGTCCTGTAAGCGGGCGATCTCTTCGCCAAACTCTTTGATATCTTCGAAGCTGCGGTAAACGGAAGCAAAGCGGATGTAGGCGACTTTATCGAGCTTTTTCAGCTGCTCCATCACCAGGTTGCCGATCATTTTGCTCGGCACTTCGCGCTCGCCGGTCCCACGCAGATGGGTTTTTATGTGGTTAAGCGCCATCTCGACGTCGTCCGAGCTAACCGGACGCTTCTCCAGCGCTTTCAGCATTCCGCTGCGCAGTTTGTCCTCATTAAAAGGCTCGCGCACGTCGTTGCTTTTTACGACCCGCGGCATCACCAGTTCCGCCACTTCAAACGTCGTAAAACGTTCATTACAAACCAGACACTGACGACGACGACGCACGGAAGAGCCCTCGCCCACCAGACGAGAGTCGATAACTTTGGTATCTACGGCGAAACAGAAAGGGCAATGCATAGCGCGTCCTGACATGTAGTTAAACTAACAGGTAGTTTACCGCGAAGTGACCCGACAACAAAGAAAGAGCTTTTGAGACAAAGGATCTATAGTGCGATTATCCGAACGATCTACCATTAAGCATCCTCTGTTAACGGAATCCCAACTATGACAAGACGTTATTTAAAACTGGCCATTGTGGGTAGCATTTTCACCCTCAGCGCCTGCGCGCAGCAAAGCGAAATCCGCCAGATGAACCAGAGCGTGAGCACGCTGAGCAAAGAGATGACCCAGCTCAATCAGCAGACGGTCAAAATCACCCAGCAAAACGTGCTGAATGCAAAATCGAGCAGCGGGGTTTACCTGCTGCCGGCGGCGAAAACGCCGGCCCGCCTGAAAAGCCAGATCGGTACCCTGCGCATGTCTCTGCTCAATATCACTGCGGATGGCGACGGTACCCGCCTGACGCTGCGCATCCAGGGTGAATCAAACGATCCGCTGCCGGCCTTTAGCGCGACGGTGGCCTCGGGGCAGATCAGCGGCACCACCGAGAGCTATCAGGAAGTTAACGTCCAAAATCAGCTAATTAGCGCCCCGGCAAGCGTTCTGGCGCCGAGCGACGTCGATATTCCGCTGCGCCTGAATGGCGTAACGCCCGAGCAGGTTGGCTTTGTCCGCATCCACGATATCCAGCCCGCAAACCTGCCGTAACTCCCCTCAGCCGGGTGTCGCGGACATCCGGCTTCCCCCCTCGCGCCAATCCATTTACAGATTTTCCATTCAGTTCACTAAAAATTGACAGGATTTATGAATTTCGGTGGCATTCCGTCAAGAAATGCATAAAATCGTGAACGCAATCGATTACGTTAATGTTCGTTATGTGAAACAACACATATTTTTGTGAGCAATGATTCCTATAATAGACGCCACAGAAATACGAAATATTTAGAAACGCTTCGGCGCTTCTTTTAACGCCTTCAGGCTTAATTTAAACAGTGGCATCATTATGAAAAAAACATTACTGGCAGCCGGCGCAGCTCTGGCGCTGTCCGCATCTTTCTCTGCCAGCGCGGCAGAAAACGACAAACCGCAATATCTGTCTGATTGGTGGCACCAGAGTGTGAACGTGGTGGGTAGCTACCACACTCGTTTTGGGCCGCAGATCCGTAACGATACTTATCTGGAATATGAAGCGTTCGCCAAGAAAGACTGGTTTGATTTCTATGGCTATATGGATGCGCCGGTCTTCTTCGGCGGTAACACCAACGCGAAAGGTATCTGGAACCACGGTTCGCCGCTGTTTATGGAAATTGAGCCGCGCTTCTCTATCGACAAACTGACCGGTACCGACCTCAGCTTCGGCCCGTTCAAAGAGTGGTATTTCGCCAACAACTACATCTACGACATGGGCCGCAACAAGTCCGGTCGTCAGAGCACCTGGTATATGGGTCTGGGTACCGATATCGATACCGGGCTGCCAATGAGCCTGTCGCTGAACGTCTATGCGAAATACCAGTGGCAAAACTATGGCGCGTCTAACGAGAACGAGTGGGACGGCTACCGCTTCAAAGTAAAATACTTTGTGCCGCTGACCGACCTGTGGGGCGGTTCACTGAGCTATATCGGCTTCACCAACTTTGACTGGGGCTCCGATCTGGGCGATGACAACTCTTATGATTTGAACGGTAAGCATTCACGCACCAGCAACTCCATTGCTTCCAGCCATATCCTGGCGCTGAACTACGATCACTGGCACTACTCCGTCGTGGCGCGTTATTTCCACAACGGCGGCCAGTGGGCTGACGATGCGAAGCTGAACTTCGGCGACGGCGACTTTAACGTTCGCGCGACCGGCTGGGGTGGTTACTTCGTGGTCGGTTACAACTTCTAATCGGCATCGATTTTCCCCGGCGAACAGCCGGGGAAAGTAAAAAAGCTAACGCTCCTCGCATCTCACCTTACGTAAAAAATCACTCAATGAGCGATCGGCTCGTTCGCTAAAATGACGCCCGGTGGCGGATATTTCCAGGCAGCGGTCGAGGCGAAAACAGCGATAATCTTCCCGCAGCTCGCACCAGGTCACCAGCAGCCAGCGCTCCCCCCAGAAAAAAAGCCCCAGCGGCAGCACTTCACGCTGCGACACCTTCCCCGCTTCATCGCGATAGTGCAGCGCCAGCGCCTGCTGGGCGGAGACTGCCCGATGCACTAAATCAAACTGATCTTTGCTATAGCCCTGAGCGCCAAAGTCGGGAGCAAACAGCCGCGACTGCTCCGCCTTGCGCCGGCTCTCGGCAGGCAAAATAGCCAGCACTTTTTCCTGCGCCGATTCCAGCGCCAGGGATAACGACGCGCCGCCCCAGGTTTGCAGGAGCCGAATAGCGGCCACCAGCGCTTCCGATTCCTGGGTTGTCAGCATCAGCGGCGGTAGGTCATAGCCCGCCAGCAGCCGGTAGCCGCTTCCGGCCTCCCCCTCAACCGGGACGCCGGAGAGCGAAAGGTCGCGAATATCGCGGTAAATCGTGCGCTCCGATACGCCGAGCCGCTCGGCCAGCAGTCCGGCGGTAGTTAATCGCCTTCCGCGCAGGATCTGAACGATTTGAAAAAGGCGGTCGGCGCGTCGGCTCATTTCGGTTATCTCATTTGTCAGGGCCTGTCCCAGTATGCGTCATTGGCGGAGTCAGTCTGGACCCGGATAGCGCACAGCAACCGGAGCGTACACGTAGTACGTGAGGATTGCGAGCGCTGCCCGGGTTCAAAATGGCAAGCAAAATAGCATTAATGGGTCAGGTTCTTAGGTTGATGCAGACCAATCCGGTTACCCTCGCTATCGATAAACAGGGCAATCGTGCCGATATCGTCCGTCAGCTCAAGCGGGCCAAAAACGCAGCTTCCGCCCGCCGAGTTCACGCGTTCGAGCGCGGCCGCCAGATTGTCAGTATGCAGATAGATAATACATCCCTGATCGGAAGGCTTAACCCCGTCGAGCTTTGCCAGCGCGCCGCCGGGAGCCGGGTCCTCATACGGGAAAACGGCCATCTCGATGCAATCCATTTTTTCCCGACGCAGCGTCACCTGCATCACCAGCTCGTAAAACGCCACGGCACGATCCATCTCCACAACCGGGATCTCAAACCAGTTAATGACATTGTTCATACATCCTCCTGTCCATTGTTTGGGTTCAGGAGGAGTGTATGACAGGCCTACTGACAGCATTGTGTCAGTAGGGTGCGCACACCAGCGCGCGCTCGGGACTCAGCAGCCACGGGCGCAGATACCCCACGGTACTGGAAAACGGCAGCACCTCTTCAGGAAGCACAATGCCAAGCTGCTCGCCGATGTACAAGCGTCGGGCGACGATACGCTGCCAGAGCTGAGGGTAGCGCTGCGCCAGCGCCTGGCGCAGAGGGCCATCGGCAAGCGCCACGGTATCTTCAATGCTTGCGCCGCCGTAGCCGGAGCGGGAAGGAATGATGTCGATCTGCAGTATCATCCCGCTTTGCAGGCAGGCGGCGGAATGGGGGCCGATGGGCGAGCAGAGCCACTCCTCATCCGCGACCAGATGCCCGGGATTGAGGTGCCAGTGATATTCCGCCTTCGGCAACACCTGTTCTATCAGCGCATACATATCGCCACCGCGCATGCCGATGCGCAGATTTTCCAGCCAGTTAACCACCGCCTTAAAATAGGGCTTCGCCACCACCTCAAGATAATCGGCGACTTCCGGCGCCAGCTCGCGCTCATCGGCCACCACGTAAGCGGCGCGGCTGCTCAGGCCGCCTTTAAAGCTGGTGGTCAGCGAGAATTTATCTCCGCGCTGAATGACCTTATCGCCCGGATAAAGCCCTGCATTGGCAAAGCGATCGCCCGTGGCGGCAATCATCACCACGCTATTAGGCTGCCCTTCCGCCGCCAGCAGCGCGCCGATTTGCTTTTCCGTTTTACCCGGCGCAATGGCGTTAAGCGCGGTCAAAATCGCGGTGGAAGCCAGATTAGCGCCGTACTCATAGTGCGCCAGCTCATTGGCATTATTAGTGATTCGCGCCCCCTCTGCCGGGTCGATAAAAATACCGGTGGCATTGCTTAATTTCGCCTGCGGCCCGGCGGCCTGGCGAAGAGCGTCAACGATAAATGCCGGCAGATCGAACATCTGCGAGCGGTTATCCGCCGCGCCGGTAAAGAGCTTCCAGCCCGCCAGGCCGATACTTTTTTCCGCCGCAACGCCGGCCTCCTGGAGCAGCTGAGCCAGGGTTTTGCGGGTATCCATCGGCTGATTAGGCAGTGAAAACCACGGAGCGTGAATGACCCGATTTTCCAGCCGGGCATAGCCTGCGAGTTTGAGATTCTCGTTGCCCAGCACCAGCGCCGCCTCGCCGTCCCGATGCAGCACCAGCAGCGCCTCTTCGAAGCGGGGAATAAAGCCGGTGAGATACTCAAAATTGCCGCCATGCTCTTTATCGGCATAGACGATAAGCGTGTCTAAGCCGCGCTGAAGCATATTCGCCAGCACTTTGGCCTTGCGCAACCGCAGCGTCTCGTCGTCAAGGGTGACGGAGGGCACATCACGCCAGAGTGGGGGGTGAGGAACGGTGGAAAGCGTTACGACAGCCATCGGCATTTCTCCATGTCATTGAGTGCTAATACCGGAGAGTAACCAAAATCCGAACGGCTGTAATAAAAAAATCCCGGCCTTGCGACCGGGATTCGTTTATCAACACGCCATTGCCTTACGGCAGAATTGACGGCTGATCCGCCCCTTCTTTCTCGACTTTCTGCTGCAGCATGTGCTCGCGCTTCATGCCCAGCTTCAGCGCCAGCGCGGACGCGACGTAGATAGAAGAAGCCGTACCGATGGAGACGCCAATCAGCATAGTCAGCGAGAAGCCAGCCAGAATCGGACCGCCGAAGAGATACAGCATCAGGATAACCATCAAGGTTGTCCCGGAGGTGATCAAGGTACGGTGCAGCGTCTGCGTCAACGACACGTTAAAGATTTCGTACGGCGTACCGCGGCGAATCTTACGGAAGTTTTCACGAATACGGTCAGATACCACGATACTGTCGTTCAGCGAGTAGCCGATAACCGACATCAACGAGGCCACGATGGTCAGGTCAATCTCGATATGCAGTAACGACAGCACGCCCATGGTGATCACCACGTCGTGCGCCAGCGCGATAACCACCCCAGCCGCCAGGCGCCACTCAAAGCGGAAACCGACGTAGATCAGGATACATACCAGCGCGGCGATCAGCGCCAGCGCGCCGGTTTGCGCAAGATCGGCGCCGACGCTCGGCCCGACAAACTCAATACGCTTGACCGTGGCGTTCTGGCTGGTCGATTCGTTAATGACGCTAACGACTTTACTGCCCAGCTCCTGGCTGCCGTTGGCGTCATGCACCGGCGGCATACGCACCATGATGTCGCGGCTGCTGCCGAAGTTTTGCAGCTGCGGCTCTTCAAAGCCCGCCTTCTGCAGCGACTGGCGCACCTGGTCCATATCGACAGGTTTTTCGAGGGTAATCTCAATCACCGTACCGCCGGTGAAATCCAGACCCCAGTTAAACCCGCGCACGCCAATTATAATAATGGACAGAATCAGCAAAAAACCTGAAATGCCGAAGGCCCAGTAGTCCCAGCGCATAAAGTCCCAGACTTTACGGCCGTGGTTCAATTGTTCAACAGTATATTCCTGTGCCACAACGCACTCCTCAGATAGACAGCTTTTTAACGCGCTTGCCGCCGTACAGCAGGTTCACGATGGCACGGGTGCCGACGATAGCGGTAAACATTGAGGTCGCAATACCAATACCGGTGGTAATCGCAAACCCTTTAATGGCACCGGTACCGACCGCGTACAGGATAATGACTTTGATAAGCGTCGTAATGTTGGCATCAAAGATGGAGCTGAACGCGCCGCGATAACCTTCGTCAATCGCCTGCTGCACGGAACGCCCGTTGCTCAGCTCTTCTTTAATACGTTCGTTAATCAGAACGTTCGCATCGACCGCCACCGCAAGGGTTAAGACGATCCCCGCAATCCCCGGCATAGTCAGCGTCGCCCCCGGAATCAGGGACATAATGCCGACGATCAGCACCAGGTTCGCCACCAGCGCCGAGGTCGCAATCAGGCCGAACTTCTTGTAGAAGAAGATCATAAACAGAATTGAGACCACCAGTCCGGCCAGACACGCTTCCAGGCCCTGCTTAATGTTCTGCATCCCGAGGGTTGGACCGATAGTCCGTTCTTCAACAATCTGAATCGGCGCAATCAGCGCGCCTGCGCGCAGCAGCAGAGAGAGCTGACGCGCTTCGGTTGCGTTGCTGATACCGGTAATGCGGAAGCTGTTACCCAGACGAGACTGAATATTGGCGATGTTAATCACCTCTTCCTCTTTCGCCAGAATCGCACGACCGTTGGCATCTTTCTTACCGCTGTCTTTGTACTCCACGAACAGGGTCGCCATCGGTTTGCCGATGTTGTCCTTGGTGAAGTTAGACATGATGTTGCCGCCAGCGCTATCAAGGGAGATGTTAACCTGCGCCTGGTTGTACTCATCCATGCTCGACGTCGAGTCGGTGATGTGATCGCCGGTGAGGATAACGCGCTTGTACAGCACAACCGGCTGGCCTTCGCGGGTAAATTTCACTTCAGAGTCGCCCGGTACGCGGCCGGAAGCGGCTGCTGAGCTATCAACGTTGGTGTTAACCAGACGGAACTCCAGCGTCGCGGTCGCGCCGAGAATCTCTTTCGCACGTGCGGTATCCTGAATACCCGGCAGTTCAACCACAATACGGTCGGCGCCCTGGCGCTGAACCAGAGGTTCGGCAACGCCCAGCTGGTTTACACGGTTACGCAGGATAGTAATGTTCTGCTGAACGGCATATTCGCGGGCTTCTTTCAGACGGTCGTCGGTCATCACGGCTTTCAGGCCAGTGCTGCCCTGAGTGGAGATAACCAGATCGCGGTGGCGAGGGCTAAGGTAGGAGATAGCCTGGTCGCGCGCGGCGCTATCGCGGAAGGCGATGCTCAGACCGTAGTTGTCTTCTTTACGCACGGTGGTGTAAGGAATGCCTTTATCACGCAGTTCGCTGCGCAGGCTGTCGATATTTTGTTCCTGCAGTTTGCCCAGCGCGGTGTCCATGTCGACTTCCATCAGGAAGTGCACGCCGCCGCGCAGGTCAAGACCCAGCTTCATCGGCTCGGCGTAAAGGGCCGCCAGCCAGCGCGGGGTTGCCGGAGCAAGGTTAAGCGCCACGACGTATTTGTCACCCAGCACGCCCATCAGCGCTTCGCGCGCGCGCAGCTGGATATCGGTGGTGTCGAAGCGCGCAAGAATTGCGCCCTCTTCCAGTGCCACAGACTTCGCGGTAATTTTTTCTTCTTGTAGTGTTTTCTGGACCTGGATCAGCGTTTGCTCACTGGCGGCGACGCCGCGCGCGCCAGTGATTTGAACGGCCGGATCCTCACCATACAGGTTGGGAAGCGCATACACTAAGCCGACGACAATAACGACGACCAGCATGACGTACTTCCACAAAGGATAACGGTTTAACACGGCAGTTCCCTTAGGGAAAATGGGTAATTACAGCGCCTTCATGGTGCCTTTCGGCAGAACGGCAGCTACGAAGTCACGTTTGATAACCACTTCAGTGGTATCGTTCAGCGCGATAGCGATATATCCGCTTTCCGCAACTTTAGTGACGCGCCCTACCAGGCCGCCGTTGGTCAGAACTTCATCGCCTTTGGCAATGGAGCTCATCAGGTTTTTATGTTCCTTGGTGCGTTTCTGCTGTGGACGCAGGATCATGAAGTAAAAAATCAGACCAAACACCACCAGCATCAGGATCAGAGACATCGGGCTGCCCTGCGCCGCGCCACCGGTTGCTGCTACCGCATCAGAAATAAAAAAGCTCATTGAAATTCCCTCATTATTAAAATTAGTCAACGTTCAAAGGTGGAACGGTTCGACCCTGACGTTGGTAAAAATCGGTCACGAAGCTCTCTAATTTACCCTCTTCGATAGCCTTGCGTAAACCAGCCATTAAGCGCTGATAGTAACGCAGGTTATGAATGGTATTGAGGCGCGCGCCCAATATTTCGTTGCAACGGTCCAGATGATGCAAGTAAGCGCGTGAATAGTTGCGACAGGTGTAGCAATCACATTCTGCATCCAGCGGCGAAGTATCGCTCTTGTGCTTCGCGTTGCGGATTTTCACCACGCCGTCGGTGACGAACAGGTGGCCGTTGCGCGCATTGCGCGTCGGCATGACGCAGTCGAACATATCGATCCCGCGGCGCACCCCTTCGACCAGATCTTCCGGCTTACCGACGCCCATCAGATATCGCGGCTTGTCGGCCGGGATCTGCGGGCAGACGTGCTCCAGAATACGATGCATATCTTCTTTCGGCTCGCCGACAGCCAAACCGCCGACAGCGTAGCCATCAAAGCCAATCTCTACCAGACCTTTAACAGAGATATCACGTAAATCTTCGTAAACGCTGCCCTGAATAATGCCAAACAGCGCATTTTTATTGCCCAGACCGTCAAAACGGTCGCGGCTGCGCTTCGCCCAGCGCAGGGACATTTCCATCGAGCGCTTAGCGTAATCCCAGTCCGCCGGGTATGGCGTGCATTCGTCGAAGATCATCACGATATCGGAACCGAGATCGTACTGAATCTCCATCGATTTTTCCGGATCGAGGAAAATCGGATCGCCGTTGATCGGGTTGCGGAAGTGCACGCCCTGCTCGGTGATCTTGCGAATATCGCCGAGGCTGAAGACCTGGAAGCCGCCGGAGTCGGTGAGGATCGGCCCTTTCCACTGCATAAAGTCGTGCAGGTCGCCGTGCAGCTTCATGATCTCCTGGCCCGGACGCAGCCACAGGTGGAAGGTGTTGCCGAGAATGATTTGCGCGCCGGTCGCTTCAACTTCCTCCGGCGTCATTCCTTTTACGGTACCGTAGGTGCCGACCGGCATAAACGCTGGCGTTTCAACGACGCCGCGCTCAAACACAAGACGGCCGCGACGCGCGCGACCATCGGTGGTATCTAACTCAAATTTCATTATCACTCCTGCGTCAGAAAAACAGTCTGACGTTAAACACGCGCATCGCGGACTTATTCCCCGACACGTTCAAAAATAGCCTGCGGATTGTACGTGATAAACATCGCGTCCCCGTAGCTAAAAAAGCGATATTTTTGTTCTACCGCAGCCTTATAGGCGTTCATGGTGTGCTGATAGCCGGCAAACGCGGAAACCAGCATAATCAGCGTGGATTCAGGCAGATGGAAGTTGGTCACCAGCGCATCAATGACTTTGTACTGATAGCCTGGATAGATAAAAATCTGCGTATCGCCGAAGAAAGGCTCAATCAGGTCATTTTTCGCCGCCTGCGCCGCGCTTTCCAGCGAACGCACCGAGGTCGTACCGACCGCAATCACCCGACTACCGCGCGCTTTTGCCGCCAGCACCGCATCGACCACCTCCTGCGGCACTTCCGCATATTCAGAGTGCATAATGTGGTCTTCAATGCTGTCTACGCGCACCGGCTGGAAGGTCCCCGCTCCGACGTGCAGCGTAACAAACGCCATCTCAACGCCTTTTTCGCGCAGCTTCGCCAGCAGCGGCTCGTCAAAGTGCAGGCCAGCGGTGGGCGCAGCCACAGCGCCCGGTTTTTCGCTATACACGGTCTGGTACAGCTCGCGGTCGGCCTCTTCGTCCGGACGCTCAATGTACGGCGGCAGCGGCATATGGCCGATAGCGTTGAGAATATCCAGTACGCTGCGCGCGTCGTCGAACGCCACTTCAAACAGCGCGTCGTGGCGTGCCACCATGGTCGCTTTAATGCTTTCATCGTCGCCAAGCAGCAGCTCGGCGCCGGGTTTCGGCGCTTTAGAGGCGCGAATATGTGCCAGAATACGTTTATCATCCAGCATGCGCTCGACCAGCACCTCAATCTTGCCGCCGCTGGCTTTACGGCCAAACAGGCGGGCCGGGATCACGCGGGTATTATTAAAAACCAGCAGATCGCCAGGGTTGAGCTTGTCGAGTAAATCGGTGAAAGTACCGTGCGTCAGCGCGCCCGTCGGCCCGTCTAATGACAGCAAGCGGCAGCTGCTGCGCTCGGGCATGGGATAGTGGGCAATCAGGGATTCGGGTAATTCAAAGGAAAAATCGGCAACGCGCATGACGGTAACTCAGACTTAATAAAGAGGCGGGTAGTCTAGTGCCGGGAGGTTCTCCCTGCAACCGTTACCACCTCAGGACAAAGATTAAACGATGAATTTTCTTGCACACCTGCACCTTGCTCATCTCGCCGACAGTTCGCTGCCCGGTAATTTGCTGGCCGATTTCGTTCGCGGCGACCCCGCCGGCGACTGGCCGGCTGACGTTGTGGAGGGCATCTTTATGCACCGCCGGATCGATGTCCTGACGGATAACTTGCCCGAAGTCGCCGAAGCCAAAGGGTGGTTTCGCCCCGAAACGCGCCGGGTCGCGCCCATTACCCTGGACGTGATGTGGGACCATTTCTTGTCACGCCACTGGGCGCAGCTGTCGCCCGAACTGCCGCTGCCGGAGTTTGTCCGCTATGCCCACACCCAGGTCACATTTATTTTGCCCGCTTCTCCGCCGCGTTTTGTCAATCTCAACGAATACCTGTGGTCAGAGCGCTGGCTCGAACGCTACCGGGACATGGAGTTTATTCAGCGCGTGCTGAACGGAATGGCCAGCCGCCGCCCGCGGCTGGATGCCCTGCGCGACTCCTGGCAGGATCTGGATACCCACTACGATCGGCTACAGGAGCAGTTCTGGCGCTTCTACCCGCAGATGATGGCGCAGGCGAAAAAACGCGAACTGTAAAAGATTGCGCTTTTTTCAGAAAACGCTATTCTGAAAAGCGCTTTTAAATAACGATTGATAGACAAAACCTATCTCATCGATTGTCAGCGTCACGTTGAGTTCCTCCGCGCCGCTCCCTATACTTGCCCGCGTTGCGTTCCAATTAACCTTAGTATTAACAGGAGAATCATATGGTTCTGGTTACTCGTCAGGCTCCGGACTTCACCGCGGCAGCTGTTTTAGGTAACGGCGAAATCGTTGAGAAATTCAACTTCAAACAGCACACCAGCGGTAAAGCCACCGTTCTGTTCTTCTGGCCGATGGACTTCACCTTCGTTTGCCCATCTGAACTGATCGCTTTTGACAAGCGCTACGAAGAATTCCAGAAACGCGGCGTAGAAGTGGTTGGCGTTTCTTTTGACTCTGAGTTCGTCCACAACGCATGGCGTAACACCCCGGTAGACCAGGGCGGCATCGGCCCGGTTAAATACGCGATGGTTGCTGACATCAAACGCGAAATTCAGAAAGCGTACGGTATCGAGCACCCGGACGAAGGCGTTGCCCTGCGCGGTTCCTTCCTGATCGACGCCAACGGCGTTGTTCGCCACCAGGTGGTTAACGATCTGCCGCTGGGCCGTAACATCGACGAAATGCTGCGTATGGTTGACGCGCTGCAGTTCCACGAAGAGCACGGCGAAGTTTGCCCGGCGCAGTGGGAAAAAGGAAAAGAAGGGATGGCCGCTTCTCCGGAAGGCGTGGCTAAATACCTGACCGAGAACGTTTCCAGCCTGTAATCGGCATACGTTCGGCAAAAGGCTCGCAAACGCGAGCCTTTTTTGTTTTATACGGAGCCGCTTTTTTTCACTTCACGCCAGATGCGCCACGCCATCAGCGCCAGCACAACGACGCCAAATATCAGCGCTCCCCATACCAGCAGCGTTTTCCAGCTGCTCTGCTGCTCGGTAGCCGTCGTCGCCGTCAACCGCGCTTCGCCACCCAGCGTGACGTCTTCTTGCGCGACCGCCAGAGGGAGATCGTTCACCGCCTGCGTCTTACGCAGCGACGGCGGGATCAGCATGTCCAGGGCGACATCCGCCTTTTGCGCCGCCCGGTTTCCCCAGGCCAGCATATAGGGCCCTTTTCCCTGGGTATTAAAGACCAGTTGGTATTTATCGCGCGCCCCGCTTATCGCCGGCAGCGACGCCGATAAGCGGGCATTAATCGTCTTGATGCGAACAGCTTCAACCGGTTGACCTGACAGAGGAATATCGTCCGAACGCTTGCCGTCCAGCTGATACAGCACGGTTTTCGTCAGCGGCTGCCAGGGCTCATTTTCGCCGCTGCGCCAGGCGAGCTCGACCGGTAGAACCCCTTCGCCTGCCAACGATATTCTGAGCGAAGTCAGCGGCTGAGGCCGGGCCCAGCGCCAAACGGCCTCCTCATCTGAAACCCTGTGCGCCTGAGCATTAAGCTCAATGCGCGTAGACTCCGGTTCTCTGCGTTCCGCCAGGGCCGTCACGCTATTTAACGCCGGCGCCTTGCTTTGCGCATCGAGGATCAGCAGCAGGTAACGATTACCTTGCGCCGAGAGGGTCAGGCCGGCGCTAATGGTGTCCATTTTCAAACGATCGTTATCGCGCGCCAGATCCATGAGGGGCGCATCCTCCTGAACCGGATGCCAGTACTTCAAATCGCGGCTGGAATACAGCGACGCTTTCCCCTGCCAGTTAGCCGCCAACGATTCCCAGTTCAGCCGCAGTTGAGCCAGCGCGAAAGCGTCCGTCTTATCCACCGGCAGCGTCAGTAAATAGCTCTGCCCGAGCGCCTTTACATCCTCTGTTTCCAGGCGAATTTCGATCCCCGTGGTTGAGCGCAGAAGCAGCGACTCTACGCCGCGACGACTCTCCTCCCGCGGCGGAACCAGCGACATCTGCAGAGGGAATAGACGTAGCGCCATCGTCTCAGGCATCGCTGGCTGGACCTTCTGCGCCTGAAGAGCGAACGGTAGGGTCTCTCCCTGATGGTTGAATACCCGCACATCGCGCAAATCAGGCCAGGCCGTCCCCTGATATATCGTCGGCGGCAGCTCAACGCGGTACCAGGGCGACGCGCCGCTGGTTTCCAGCATCAGGCCCTGCCTGTAGTCCAGAGGCTGTTCTCGCGCCTCATCGCTACTGGCTGCCGTCCCCGCCGCGCCCAACAGCACGCCGCATAACACCGCTTTCATCCATTTCATTTCTTTTCTCCTGCTTTGGGCGGCAACGGGGAAAAATACCCGACGATCAACACCAAAATCGCCACGCCGATAAACGCAACAGCCCGCGCCAGCCCGCCGCCGCCTGCGCTATCCACCAGCATGAGTTTCACAATAACAATGCCTAACAACGCCGCGCCGCATAGCCATTCGCGGCGGGAAAGTCGCCGCGTCGCGCGCAGCATGACCGTCAGCGCCACCAGCGTCCAGACCAGAGCGAAAGTGGTCTGAATTAAACGCGAATGCCACAGCGGCGTGATACTCCAGGCCACCTCGCCGTACCAGGCCAGGGCGCGCAGCAGCAGGCCATTCAGCCACCAGAAGCCGAGCGCCAGCAGAGCAACGATGGGCCAGGGACGGCATACCGATAGCTGCAGCGGAAAATAACGCCGCGAAACGCGATAAAATATCGTCAGCCCAAGCAGCGCGAAAGCGGCGCCCTCTTCCAGCGGGTTAATCAGCGGCAAATAGGTCTGACCGTAGACCGTGCCATCCTGCACATTCGTCAGCATTAACAGGCATCCCAGCGCCACCGCCACCGGTATCATCGCCTGAGAAGCATACAGCGCAGGCCATACCCGGAATGGCCATACTTGCCGATGAACGGCTTCCGAGACGAGGAAAATCAGCATCCCGCCCGCCGCCATCATTAATCCGCTCGCCCAGGCCAACATGCCCCACGGCAAATCCTGGGTAAACCAAAACAGTTCCATTGCCAGCGCCAGAAAAATCATCCACAACAGCGACAGGTGGGCCAGCTTACTCAGGCGTGGCGGCAGTGAATGCCCATCACGCCAGAGCAGGGCCGCCGCCGCGGGTAGCGCCGCGCACCAGGCCAGATTTTGCCAGCCAGCAGCGAAAATCTGCTGCTGGGAGAGCTGGTAAAACAGCACCATCAGCATCATTGGCCACAGCAGCCATTTGCTCGCATCCAGCTCTTGCCAGGCCAAACGCGCGGCGGCCGCGCGCCAGCACCACACCGATGCCGCCAGCGCCGCCAGCACGCCAAAGACAATCTGCGCGTCTTTACTCAACGCCAGCTGCGATGCGCCGACAAGCGCCACCATCCAGAACAACAGGCCGCCGATAAGCAGCCCCCAACTGCCCTGCACCTGGACGGTTCGCCACAGCCATGCGGCCGTCAGCCAGCTCAGGCTGAGTACGGCGAAAATCAGCAGCAAAGAGAGCGGCGTGGCGCCATTCGCCTGCGCCCATAGCGCGCTGCCAACCGCCAGTACCAGTAACGCCGTACCGCTGTAGCTCATGCGTCGCTGCTGCTGTTGCACCCCCAGCCAGAGGATGCCAAGACCTTCCAGCGACCAGGCCATCGCGGTCCAGCGAGCCGACAGCGCCAGCGGGATGGCCAGCGTGGTAAAGGCACCGCCGAGCGCCAGCGCCGCCAGCACCAGCGGCTTCCCTAAAGAGGGGTAGCGACGCAGCGCCAGCCAGGCCAGGGCCAGATAGAAACCGCCGTAGCCCAGCGCGCTGAGCGCCGGCCCGTATGCCATGTGCCGGGTAATGGCGTACTGCATACCAAAGCCGACCAGCGGTGGCGCAAACAGCAGCACGCCGTCAATAATCTGACGACCTTTTTCCTGCGCCCGCAGCGACAGCGCCACGCTCAATACGCCAAAAATAAGCGTATTGGCGATTAAAAACAGCTGGCAGCTCAGGTAAAACGCTGGCCGATACTCATTCAGCCCCCACAGGCCGCCGATGCCAAAGGTAAACAGCAGACCAAGCAGATTAAGCTCGCGCCAGTGCTGGCGGATGCTGATGGCAAGAATGCCGACCGACAGCAGAAGATAGAAGGAGAACAGCGCCACATGGCTGCCGCCGCCGGTAGAGAGCAGCAGCGGCGCAAGATAACCGCCGAGGCTCGCCAGCATGGCCAGGCTGAGCGCCTTTTGCACAATCGCCAGTCCTACGCTCGCCGCGCAGATCGCCACCAGCAGCGCAAACGCCAGGGTCATCGGCAGCATCTGCCACAGGCGAAAGGCGCCAAAAACCGTGAGATAGAGCGCGCCCGTTGCCCCACCCTGCAAGATCAGGGCGTACACCGGTTGCTTATGCCGCAATCGCCATCCGACAGCCAGCAGGACGACCGCGAACAGCGCCGCCGCGACCAGACGTAATTCGAGGGGGAACAGAGCGTGTTCCACGGTATAGCGCAGCAGAAAGGAGAGGCCAAGAAACAGCAGCAGGATCCCGAGCTTCGCCAGCGGGTTGCCCTGCATAAACCAGGCTACCAGTGACGATATTATTCCGCCAAACGCGGAAGGCGGTTCGCTTTCGGGGGCAGATTTTACCGTTGGCTCTGGCTGCGGCGTTGGCTGCGCGCGCCACGGATCGATGGCTTCAGCCTCCGGCTCCGGCCGAGGCTCACTGGGCTCCGCCATCATCGCGTCAGCCGCGATAGCGGCCGCTGGCGTCGTCGGCGCGACGGCGGTGGCCTCTGCCGCAGGCGCCTGTTCGGCGCCGCGTCGCTCAAGCTCCTCAACCCGACGTCGCAAAGCCGCCAGCTCAAAACGGACCGCCGCGCTGCGCCTGAGGGCGACAATCGCGACGATCGGCGCAACCACCAGCCCGCAGAATAAAATAACACCGCCAAAGATCAGCAGATCGTCCATGTTCCCACCTTCACTCGTTGAAGAGGGAGCAGAATGACATAAATTGTCTTATCAGCGCTATCCGCGACAGATGAAAAACACAAATGAGGGCGTCACGCCCTCACCGGGTAAGCGCCTGGCGTTTTAAAACGCAAAGCAGGAGCAGCCAAGCACGCCCCAGAACGCCTGCTCATCGGCAACCGGAATCGACGATTTGCGCGCAATATCATGCTGATGTCCGTGCACGCCGCAGCTGCCGCAGCACTGGTGCATTTGCACGATCGCGCCGATTTTCGCGGCCGTCGGCGGCGCGGAACGGTAATGACCCGGAACCTTCACCACCGGCGACCACTCGGGCAGCACCGGAATAGGCGGCGGCGCCAGCGGCGAGAAGTGTCCGGCGGCGTACACCACTTTGCCGTCAACCACCGTCAGCACCGACTCGATCCCCTTAATTTCCTCTTCCGCGACGCTGAAATAGTCTTTAGAGAGCACCACCAGGTCGGCAAGCTGGCCTTGTTCAATGCGCCCTTTCTTACCCTGCTCGCTGGAAAACCACGCGCTTCCCGCGGTCCACAGCTCCAGCGCCACGTCGCGCGGCAGGCGGTTGCTGTCGTCGTACATCGCCATCCCGCCGACGGTACGCCCGGAAACCAGCCAGTAGAGCGCGGTCCACGGGTTGTAGCTCGCCACGCGGGTGGCATCCGTCCCCAGCCCCACCGGAACCCCCAGCTCGAGCATTTTGGCGACCGGCGGCGTGTGTTTGACCGCATCTTTCCCGTAGCGATCGACAAAATATTCGCCCTGGAAAGCCATACGATGCTGCACCGCTATGCCGCCGCCCAGCGCCTTAACGCGTTCGATATTACGCTCGGTGATGGTTTCCGCATGATCGAAGAACCAGTGCAGCCCGTTGAACGGAATATCGCGATTCACCTTCTCGAAGACGTCGAGCATCCGGCTGATGGATTGATCATAGGTCGCGTGCAGGCGGAACGGCCAGCGGTGTTCAACCAGATGGCGCACCACCCGCTCCAGCTCATCTTCCATCCCTTCCGGCAGATCCGGACGCGGCTGGAGGAAGTCTTCGAAATCCGCCGCCGAGAACACCAGCATCTCCCCGGCGCCGTTGGCGCGGTAAAAATCGGTGCCCTGTCCCGGCTTGAGCATATCGGTCCAGCGCTCAAAATCTTCCAGCTCCTGCTTAGGACGCTGGGTGAACAGGTTATAGGCGATACGTACGGTCATCTGCTCTTTGGCGTGCAGCTGTTCAATAATTTCATAATCTTCCGGGTAGTTCTGGAAACCGCCCCCGGCATCAATGGCGCTGGTCAGCCCCAGACGATTCAGCTCGCGCATAAACTGCCGCGTTGAGTTGACCTGAAGTTCCAGCGGCAGCTTCGGCCCTTTGGCCAGCGTCGAGTAGAGGATCATGGCGTTGGGTTTGGCGATCAGCATCCCGGTCGGATTACCGTTGCCGTCGCGAACGATCTCGCCGCCCGCCGGATCCGGCGTCTCTTTGGTGTAGCCCACCGCCTTCAGCGCCGCGCGGTTTAGCAATGCGCGATCGTACAGATGCAGGACAAATACCGGCGTATCCGGCGCCGCATCGTTAAGCTCCTCCAGCGTCGGCATCCGCCGTTCGGCGAACTGGAATTCGCTCCAGCCGCCGACCACCCGTACCCACTGCGGCGACGGCGTGCGATCGGCCTGATTTTTTAGCATCCGCAGCGCGTCCGCCAGCGAGGGAACCCCCTCCCAGCGCAGCTCCAGATTGTAGTTCAGACCGCCGCGGATCAGGTGCAGATGGGAGTCGTTCAGGCCCGGGATGACCGTATGGCCTTTAAGATCGATAATTTGCGTCCCGTCCGCGGCAAAGCTCATGATCCGATCGTGGCTACCGGCGGCGAGAATTTTACCGTCAGCGATCGCCACCGCATCGGCCAGGGGATTTTGACGATCGAGAGTATGAACCCGACCGTGGGTCAGGATCAGTGTGGCAGTTTGCGACATAACGCACTCCTTCAGGAGGCTGGCTCAGTTTTTCTTTAACCAGCCAGCAAACAGACGGGTCACGATGGGCATCCAGAACCAGACCACCAGCGCGACCACACAGGCATCATTGATCAGATGCAGCAACAGGCTTCCCTTCAGCGAGGGCAACAGTATTCCGGTTATCGACGGCACCAGGTTGGTGCTGGGGAAAATCACCAGCAGGGTGATTAAAAATTGCTTCCAGCGTCGCGGCTGGCGCACGTTCACCGCCGGCGGCGTAAACCAGAAGGCCGGTTCGGTACGGACTTCGGTTCGGTCGCCTTCGCTCAGCAGCGGCGCGATTTCCGCCACCAGCTGGCGGCGGGTCTCCGACTGGGTCCAGGCGTAAAGATGCTCAATGGTGTCGAAGCGAATAATCACGCTCCATAAATTCTGTCCGGGGGCTGGACGGATGACGTTTGCGCCAAGATGGCCGGGAAACTCTGCCGCAATCGGCATAATTTTGCCCAGCCACGCCTCATAACGTTGGCCATGCTCGGGGTCAAGCACATGGCTGATCACCAGGGTCACCGATTTCTGCTGCGCCATTAACAGTTCCTTGCTTCAGGGAATGGCGGGTTGTCCGCCGCCATTCGCTATACATGACCATACACAAAATCATTCATGCTGCGTCGGGGCGGACAAACCAAGCCAACAAAGAGGCAGCGTGAAGGATGAAGTGTATTTAAGCTTTACGCTCTGGCGCGCCATGCACCATGGTATAAGCGTAATCCACGCCCATCCCGTAGGCGCCGCTGTGCTCCCGCACCAGATCCATTACCGCGTCATAGGTCTCTTTACGCGACCAGTCGCGCTGGTACTCAAGCAGCACCTGCTGCCAGGTCACCGGCACCGCGCCGGCCTGTACCATGCGGTCAATAGAGCGCTCGTGGGCATCAACCGAGGTGCCGCCGGAGGTATCAGTCACCACGTAAACTTCATAGCCCGCGTCCAGCGCCATCAGCGCCGGGAAGGTCAGACAGACTTCCGTCCACAGCGCGGAAATAATCAATTTTTTACGCCCGGTGGCTTTTACCGCGGCAACAAAAGCCGCATCTTCCCAGGAGTTCATCGAGGTACGTTCAATGGGTTTCACATCAGGATGCACGGCCAGCAGTTCCGGCCAGATATAACCGCTGAAGCTTTTAGTTTCTACGGAGGTATAAATCACCGGAACATTAAAAATCTTGCCCGCTTTGGCTAAAGCCACCGTATTATTTTTGAGGGTCTGACGATCAATATTCGCCACGCCAAAAGACATTTGCGGCTGGTGGTCAATAAAAATAAGCGCCGAGTTAGCGGGATCAATCAGTTCACGAATAGACATAACTTATCCTGTTAATCAATGAGTTAAAAAGACACTATTGTTGCCGTTGTGCTGTCTGGATCCTGACTGATAAAGTATGGTGAGTATAGTCAGTAATTTCTAACGAGTTATTAAAGATTTTTTTATTATTTATTTCCAAAGCGAAAAGTTATGGCTATTCGATTAACCATTACAAGATCAGAGAAATTATGTTTATCAAATTTTTACGGTTAACCGTTCTAAATTATTCACTGGAATTGAACAGGGCGCTCCGGTAAAACGGGAGCACTCTTTTTTATCGGAAGTTGACGCATGCGCCTGAACCTTGAGGTCCTGTTGATTCTCGACGCGCTGGACAAACATGGATCTTTTGCCAGCGCCGCAGAATCGCTATTTAAAACCCCTGCCGCGCTGAGCTACATGATTCAAAAGCTGGAAAACGATCTGAATATCACCCTGCTGGATCGCTCCGGGCACCGGGCAAAATTTACCGATACCGGCAGAATGATGCTGGAGAAGGGCCGGTTGCTGCTGAACGCCGCCAAAGATCTGGAAAAACAGGCGGTACAGCTCAGCGCGGGTTGGGAGCGGGATCTGGCTATCGCCCTGGATGACTCTTTCCCGTTCAGCGCGCTGCTGCCGCTGATCGACGCGTTCTACGCCCAGCACCCGCAAACCCGGCTTAACTTTACCCACCATACCCTTGCGGGCTCGTGGGAAGAACTGACCCACAACGGCGCGGATATTATTCTCGGGGCGATCAATGAACCGCCTACGTCCGCCGAATGGTCGTGGAAAATGCTCGGCGCCATGGACAATATTTTCGTCATCGCGCCGGGGCACCCGCTGGCGGAAACCACCCAACCGCTGACTAACAAGCAGCTCAGCCTGCATCGCGCGGTAGTCATCAGCGACAGCGCCCGCTACTGTCATCCGCTCAACAGCAACCTGCTCGACGAGCAGCCGCAAATTCGCGTGGATGATTTCGCCAGTAAAGTCGAACTCTTGCGCGCCGGGCTGGGCTGTGGCTTTTTACCGCGCCATATTGCCCGGCCGTGGCTGGAAAAGGGCGAGCTGGTCGAAAAACCCGTCATCTCCTGTCGCGTGAAAGATATCACCTACATGGCCTGGCGCAGCGGCAATGACGGGCTGGCCCAGCGCTGGTGGCGCGAGGCCATTCTGCGGAGCGAAAGTCTGAACCAGCTCTATGCTTAGCGGCTAAACCAGACGCTGGCGGAGATTGCCGGTAGCGTCAGCACGCCGCCGTGCAGCGCGCCGGCGCCCTCTTTCAGCTGCCAGCCGTTGACGTCGAGCAGCGGCGAATCCTCTATCACCACCTCGCAGGCTTCGCCGCGGTTGATCGCCACCAGCACGCGCTGCTGCTTATAGACGCGCACGAACACCACCACATTATCTTCGGCATAAATCACCTGGCAGCCGCCGTAGCGCAGCGCCTGATGAGCCTTACGCAGCTTGCTCATCCGCTTGTACAGGTCGAGCAGATCGCCATCCTGCAACGCCGGATCCCATGGGAACGGTTTGCGGCAGAACGGATCGTTATTGCCGTCCACGCCCACTTCGTCGCCGTAGTAAATGCACGGTACGCCCGGCCAGCTAAATAGCCATACCACCGCCAGCGGCAGGCGCGCGACATCTTTACCCAGCAGAGACTTAAAGCGGGCGGTATCGTGGCTATCAAGCTGGTTAAACATCCGCAGCTGCTGCTGGTGCGACAATCCGGCGCGATAGTTGTCCATCCACGCCATGCAGGTCTGCGCATCAATTTTCTGCGGATCGTAGGAGATATCGGTGTTCGCGAGGAAGCCCCACAGCGGGAAGGTGAAGCCGCGGTAGTTCATCGCCGAGTCTTCAACGTCGGCCTGTAGCCACTGGCGCGCGTCGCCGAAATGCTCGCCGAACACGAAAGCGTCCGGCCGCTCCAGCTTCGCCGCCTGGGTAATGCCGGCGATATGACGCAGGTTATTGCGCGCCCCGCCCCCTTCGCCCAGCATGTGCACCACGTCCAGGCGCCAGCCGTCCATGCTCCACGGCGCTTTCAGCCAGTGGCGCACCACGCTATCTTCCCCACCGTAGATTTCATCAATCAGCGTCGACGAACGGTAGTCCAGCTTCGGCAGGCTGGCGTATCCCAGCCAGTCGTGGGCAACGCCCTCGGGGGAAAAATTATACCAGTCGCGCCACGGCGAATCGGCGTTATGGCAGGCGCCGCCGCTGCCGCGCTGGTGGCGGTCGAACCAGGCATGCGAATCGCCGCTATGGTTGAACACGCCATCGAGGATCAGACGCATCCCCTCTTTTTGCGTGTTGTGACGCAGGCGCAGCAGCGCGGCATCGCCGCCAAACTGCGGATCAACGCGGCGGTAATCTTCGGTATCGTATTTATGCACGCTGGGGGCGACAAACACCGGGTTCAGGTACAGCGCCGTGACGCCAAGCTGCTTCAGATACGGCAGCTTCTCGCTGATACCATCAAGATCGCCGCCATAAAAGGTGGAGCCGCCCGCCTCGGCGGTTAACGGTTCATCCCACGCTTTACGCACGATGTCGTGACCGGCGGCGTGATGGTAGTAAGTCGCATCCTGTTCCGCTTCGCGGGACTGGCTGCGCGCAAAACGGTCAGGGAAAATTTGATAAAACACCTGATCGGCCACCCACTGCGGTCCGCTGTCCGGCAGATCGACCGCAAACTGCTCCAGCCTCGCCGGCGGAAAGCGGTTGAATCCCTGCGGCGTGAACCACAGCTGGCGATCGGCCCACAGCAGCTTGAAGCTGTAGCGTCGACGCGGCTGTCCGTTGACGAGGTTGATTTCCCCGCGCCACGCTACCACGCCCGGATGCGGCGCCTGCCGCAGGCGGTGCATCGGCAGAGACAGCTCTTCGTTATCCTCTTCCGCGCGTAGGGTCACCCGCGGCGGCAGATCGTCGCCGCTCAACCATAGCGTAATCATCAGTCGTTCCTGCTGTTCCTTGATAAACGGAGCAACCGGGAGGTGCCATGCCTTCAACATTGTTATTCCTCTCTTTGCAGAATGGGCACACCTTGCCACAGCGTACTGGCGTATGACTCATCATCGGCAGAATTATTGGGGGAGGATGGCGGGGGTGGAGGGATCGCTTGCCGGATAGCCTGAGCGTATCCGGCAAAAAGAGAAGTAAATGACTACGCTTTCGCCAGCTTTCGCTCGCGGCGGGTTTTAAACTGCCAGCCAATCAGCAGCAGGATAATCCACGCAAAGCCGACGTACAGCGAGATGCGGGTATCGGGGTGGTAGCCAATCAGCCCGATAATAAAGACCAGGAACAGCAGGCCAATCACCGTGGTCGTTACCCCTCCGGGTACCTTGAATTTAAGCGCCTTCGCCTCTTCCGGCGGCAGACGGCGGCGGAAGGCGATCTGCGACAGCAGGATCATAATCCACACCCAGACGGTGGCGAAAGTGGCCAGCGAGGCGATCACCAGGAAAACGTTCTCCGGCATAATATAGTTAAGATAGACCGCGAACAGCAGCGCGATGGTCATCACCATCACCGTCACCCACGGCACCCCGCGACGTGAAGTTTTCGCGAACATTTTCGGCGCGCTGCCCTGCTCCGCCATGCCGTGCAGCATACGCCCCACGCCAAAGACGTCGGAGTTAATCGCCGACAGCGAAGCGGTCAGCACCACAAAGTTCAGGATGCTGGCGGCAAAAGTGATGCCGAGATGCTGGAAGGTTAAGACGAACGGGCTGCCGTTGGTCCCGACCTGGTTCCACGGATAGATAGACATAATCACAAACAGCGTACCCACGTAAAACACCAGGATACGCATCGGCACCGAGTTAATGGCGCGCGGAATGGATTTCTCCGGATCTTTCGCTTCGCCGGCGGTGATACCGATAATCTCAATGCCGCCGTAAGCGAACATCACCATCTGCAGCGACATCACCATCCCCAGCCAGCCGTTGCTGAAGAAGCCGCCGTTGCTCCACAGGTTGTGGATGCCGGTCGGCTGCCCGCCGTTGCCAATACCCCAGATAATGATGCCGAAACCGGCGAGGATCATGATGATAATGGTGGCGACTTTGAAGAAGGAGAACCAGAACTCCAGCTCGCCGAAGACCTTCACGCTCATCAGGTTGACGGCGCAGATAATCAGGACCACGCTGAGCACCCAAATCCAGTGCGGTACCGCCGGAAACCAGACGCCCATATAGATGCCGAAGGCCGTGACGTCGGCGATGGCGACAATCAGAATTTCAAAACAGTAGGTCCAGCCGGTGATATAGCCCGCCAGCGGGCCAAGGTAATCCTGCGCGTAGCGCGAGAACGAGCTGGCGGCCGGGTTATGCACCGACATCTCGCCCAGCGCGCGCATAATAATGTAGGCCGCGACGCCGCCGATAATATAAGCCAACAGAACGCTCGGACCCGCCATTTTAATCGCGTCAGCCGAACCATAGAAAAGGCCGGTACCGATTGCCGACCCCAGCGCCATAAAGCGAATATGCCGGGTACTTAGCCCGCGCTTAAGCTTGTTACTACTTTCCATCGTGTTCCATGCCGTTTTTCTCCTCTGGACTTCGCGGGGCAAAGGACAAAGGAGGGTGACCAAAAAAACAAAAAACCACGGGACCTGAAGTCCCGTGGTTAAACACCTGTGTAAAGCGTCGGTTAGTGCGCGCTGGAAGTCACCTGACGTCCTGCTGCGCGATCCCAGATAACGGCCAGAATCACCATCACGGCGGTTGGCATCAGCCAGGCCAGACCTTGCTCCGCCAGCGGCAGACGCGCGGTCCAGGACGGCATAATATCTGCAAACGCCGACGCTTTAATGCCGTCAATGATACCAAACATCAGGCTGATAAACATTGCCGGGGCGATAACGCGGGACGAATTATGCCACCAACCGCGGGTAAAGCTTAATACAACCAGTGCGATACACGGCGGATAGATAGCCGTCAGCACCGGAATCGAAATCTGAATCAGGTGGCTCAGACCGAGGTTGGAAACCGCCATCGAAAACAGGCCGAGGATAAACACCAGCGTACGGTAGGAGAACGGCAGGTACTGGGCGAAAAACTCCGCGCAGGCGCAGGTCAGGCCCACCGCCGTCACCAGACAGGCGATAAAGATCAGCGCCGCCAGCATAAAGCTTCCCGCGCCGCCGAAGGTATGCTGGACGTAAGCATGGAGAATCGCCGCGCCGTTAGCGGATTGCTCAACCAGCGTGCCGCTATCTGAACCTAAACGGAACAGCGCCAGGTACAGCAGCGTCAGGCCCACGCCGGCCATCAGGCCAGCCCACACGGTGTAGCGGGTCAGCAGGCGGGCTTCGGTCACGCCGCGGGAACGCGCGGCGTTGACAATCACGATACCAAAGACCATCGCGCCCAGGGTATCCATAGTCAAATAGCCGTTGACGAAACCGTTCGAGAAAGGCGCGGTACGGTAGGCTTCCATCGCGTGGCTCAGCGGACCGGCGGGCCAGACGATGGCCGCAACGGAAAGAATAATCAGGGCGATAATTTTCAGCGGCGCGAGGAAATTCCCCACGGTATCCAGCAGTTTGCCCGGGTAGAGCGAAACGAGGATCACCAGCGCAAAATAGATAACGCTGTAAATCAGCAGCGGCAGCGCGCCGTCACCGGTCAGCGGCGCAATCCCCACTTCAAAAGAGACGGTGGCGGTGCGCGGCGTCGCGAACAGCGGCCCAACGGCAAGATAGCAGACCACCGCCAGCAGGATACCGGCGACTTTACCAATCGGCGTGCTCAGGCTCTCTACGCCGCCGCCGACCTTCGCCAGCGCCACGACCGTTAGCACCGGCAGACCCACGGCGGTAATCAGAAAGCCAATAGCCGCGGTCCAGACGTGTTCGCCGGCCTGTAAGCCAACCATCGGAGGAAAGATAATATTGCCTGCGCCGACGAACAGCGCGAAGGTCATAAAGCCCAACGCAATGATGTCGCGAGATTTTAACTGATGGGTCATAAATTCATTACAGCCTGTGGATGTGGTGTTGTAAAAACGGATTTATACCGCGCCTTTCCCCTGGGGATGATACAGCGGCCATTGTCAGTAAACTCAGCGGGATATGCTCCCAAAGCGGCGTGGAAAAGAATAGTTTTTTGAATTACCACGCAAAAACAGTCTGTCTGCGACCGTAGGGGGGCAATTTAAACGCTTATAACGTTTTAAAGCAAGGAGGGATCGCAAAAGCAGATGATTATGCTAACTCTATTTTAATGATTAGCATCATTAGCCAGAAGGATAGAAAACATCTGGCTTATCATGCGAACAAAAAAGCAGCTAACGTTCGTTAATTACGCAGCTGTGATGGCGCTGCAAACGAAAATGACCAGCCGAAGCTGGTCATTGGCAAGGAATGCTGACACTCACCCGTCCGGGTTTAATTTTTGGCAATTAAACGTTCCGGTAATAAGAAGCTAAAGCGGGTGCCTTTGCCGACCGCGCTCTCGATCTCAAGGCGGCTATCGTGATGGCTGACGGCATGTTTGACAATCGCCAGCCCCAGCCCGCTGCCGCCGGTTTGCCGCGAACGCGCTTTATCCACCCGGTAGAAACGTTCGGTCAGGCGCGGAATATGCTCCGGCGCGATGCCTGGCCCGTTATCCTCGACGCTGAACAACGCGCCGTGCGGCGCCCGCTGCCAGGTTACGGTAATCACCGTTCCCGCCGGCGTATGGTTGACCGCGTTATACACCAGGTTGGAAATCGCGCTGCGCAGCTGTTCCTCATTACCCAGCACTTTTAGCGAGTCATCGACCGAAAAATGCAGCTCGTGCTTCTGCTGGCTTAGCGTTTGCGCCTCGCGCTCGACGACCCGCAGCATCATCGGCACGTCGATTTTATCGTTCATCGCCAGTACCGGCGCGGCTTCAATGCGCGACAGCGTCAGCAGTTGCTTCACCAGGCCTTCCATACGCTGGGTTTGTTCGCGCATGGTGTGTAACGCTTTTTCGCGCGTTCCCCCTTCCAGCACCTGCTCCTGCATCATCTCCAGATACCCCTGCAGCACCGTTAACGGCGTGCGAAGTTCATGGCTGACGTTGGCGAAAAAGTTACGCCGCGCCCCTTCCAACTGGTGCATCTGCGTGACATCGCGCGCCACCATCAGCAGCTGTTTGTCGCTATAGGGCATCATGCGAATTTCCAGATGGCGGCCATTATTCAGCACCAGATTGAGCGGCTTGGAAAAGTCGCGGTATTTCATGTAATTAGCAAATTCAGGATAGCGCAGGAGGTTGAGGATATTCTGCCCGTTATCGTCGGGCCAGCGCAGATTAAGGATCTGCTGGGCCAGGCCGTTACACCAGAACATCGCGCCTTCTTCGGTGGTCAGCACCACCGCGTCCGGCAGGGACTCCGCCCCGCTGCGAAAGCGCTTAATCAGGCTTCCCAGCTCACGGCGGCGCTTTTTATTACGCATCTGCATCTGGTGCAGACCGTACAGCAGTGGTTCCCAGCTGCCGCTACCCGGCGGCGGCGTCATGCTGCGGTCGACCCACAGCCACCACGACAGGCGCATCAGATTCCAGAAATGCCAGATAAGAAGACCGGTCACTGCCGCCAATAAAAACCACGGCAGATGACCTAAAAACGCCCCGAGGATCAGGGCCGGGATACAACATAAGAAAAGCTCAAGCGCCAGCCTTTTCCATGACAGCCGTTCCAGCACGGTTCACACTCCTGTCAGCATTCAGAAACGGGCGGAGAAACGATATCCCGTACCGCGAACCGTTTGTACCATCCGGTCATGGCCGCTATGTTCCAGCGCTTTGCGCAGACGGCGAATATGCACGTCTACCGTTCTGTCTTCTACATATACGTTGGTGCCCCAGACGTGATTCAGCAGCTGTTCGCGGCTATAGACCCGCTCAGGGTGCGTCATGAAGAAGTGTAATAATTTAAATTCCGTCGGCCCCATATCCAGCGGATTTTCGCCGGTCATCACGCGATGCGAAGAAGGGTCGAGGCTCAGCCCCTGCATTTCAATCACCTCTTCCACCGCCATCGGCGAAATGCGCCGCATCACGGCTTTAATCCGCGCCACCAGCTCTTTCGGGGAAAACGGCTTGGTGATGTAATCATCCGCACCGGTCTCCAGGCCGCGGACGCGATCTTCCTCTTCGCCGCGGGCGGTCAGCATCACCACCGGAATGTCACGGGTCATCGCTTCTCGCTTGAGCTGTTTAATAAACTGCAGACCCGATCCACCCGGCAGCATCCAGTCAAGGAGGATTAAATCAGGCCAGGGTTCATTGAGCTGATTGACCGCGCTGTCAAAATCTTCCGCCTCGACGGGCTGAAAGCCGTTTTGCTCCAGAACAAAGCAAACCATTTCGCGGATTGGAGCTTCATCTTCAACGACCAGAATTCTTCTCGCCATTATTTACCCTGTATTTTTTAGCCATCAGTATAGAAGTGCGCGGCCATTATGCGTCAGATTTATGACAGATTTATGAAAAAAAAGACCGCCAGATGAACGCGGATTTCGCATTGTGACACGGACTTAACTCACCGAAGAGCGGCGTTATCCTCTCAATAATTCACGTGGCTTAGCGTCAGCCCCACAAGCACAGGTAACCAGATGGTTGAGGTGAGCGCGCGTAGCCAACACATAAGCAACTTGAAGTATGACGGGTATATAATGCCGCTTACGCTTTTTCGCTATGGAACAACTATGCGCATCCTTCACACCTCTGACTGGCATCTTGGGCAAAATTTTTACAGCAAAAGTCGCGCCGCCGAACATCAGGCGTTTCTCGACTGGCTGCTGGCCAGCGCGCAGGAGCATGATGTTGACGCCATTATTGTCGCGGGCGATATTTTTGATACCGGCTCGCCACCGAGCTACGCGCGCGAGCTGTATAACCGCTTTGTCGTTCAGCTGCAGCAGACCGGCTGTCGGCTGGTGGTGCTGGCGGGAAACCACGATTCGGTCGCCACCCTAAACGAGTCGCGCGACATTCTTGCGTTCCTGAAAACCACGGTGGTGGCCAATGCCGGCCACGCGCCCTTTATTCTGCCGCTGCGCGACGGTACGCCGGGGGCGGTTTTTTGCCCGGTACCGTTCCTGCGTCCGCGTGAACTGGTGACCAGCCAGGCCGGGCACTCCA
The DNA here is from genome assembly GCF_900200035.1 of Klebsiella grimontii. Taxonomy (GTDB): domain Bacteria; phylum Pseudomonadota; class Gammaproteobacteria; order Enterobacterales; family Enterobacteriaceae; genus Klebsiella; species Klebsiella grimontii. The sequence goes on along the minus strand of NZ_FZTC01000015.1, from coordinate 182,319 downwards.
GCGGCGAGAAGCAGCAGCAGTTGCTCAACGCCATCAGCGACTACTACCAGCAGCAGTACCAGCAGGCCTGCGAACTGCGCGGCGACCGGGCGCTGCCGATTATCGCCAGCGGCCATTTAACCACCGTCGGCGCCAGCAAAAGCGACGCAGTTCGCGAAATTTATATCGGTACCCTCGACGCCTTCCCGGCGAACCGCTTTCCGCCCGCCGACTATATCGCGCTCGGCCATATTCACCGGGCGCAGGTGGTCGGCGGCTGCGAGCATATTCGCTACAGTGGCTCCCCGATTGCGCTGAGCTTTGACGAAACAGGGAAAAGCAAAAGCGTCAATCTGGTGACCTTTAGCGCTGGCCGCCTGACGGACGTCACGCCGCTGATCGTGCCCATCACCCAACCTCTGGCGGTCTTAAAGGGCGATTTCGCCAGCGTTAGCGCCCAGTTGAACCAATGGCAGAATAACGACCAGCAGCCCGCGGCATGGCTAGATATCGAAATCACCAGCGATGAATATATGCATGATATCCAACGGAAAATCCAGGCCCAGACCGAAACGCTGCCGGTAGAAGTGCTGCTGGTGCGCCGCAGCCGCAGCCAGCGCGATCGCATTCTGGCGGGCGTTCAGCGAGTCACCCTTAGCGAACTGCAGGTGGAGGACGTTTTCGCCCGCCGTCTGGCGCTGGAAACCCTGGAAGAGGCGCAGCAGCAGCGCCTGGAACAGCTCTTTAATGAAACACTGCATAGTCTCAACGGTGAGGATCGCCTGTGAAAATTCTCAGCTTACGCCTGAAAAACCTCAACTCACTCAAAGGCGAATGGAAAATCGATTTCTCCGCTGAGCCCTTTGCCAGCAACGGATTGTTCGCGATTACCGGGCCAACCGGCGCCGGCAAGACCACCCTGCTGGACGCTATCTGCCTCGCGCTTTATCACGAAACGCCGCGCCTGAGCAGCGTGTCGCAATCGCAAAACGATCTGATGACCCGCGACACCGCCGAATGTCTGGCGGAAGTGGAGTTCGAAGTCAAAGGCATCGCCTACCGCGCCTTCTGGAGCCAGAACCGGGCGCGAAACCAGCCGGACGGCAATTTACAGGTTCCGCGCGTCGAGCTGGCGCGCTGCGAGGACGGCAAAATCCTCGCCGATAAGGTCAAAGATAAGCTGGAACTGACCGCCTCGCTCACCGGCCTGGACTATGGCCGCTTCACCCGCTCAATGCTGCTGTCGCAGGGGCAGTTCGCCGCCTTCCTCAACGCCAAACCGAAGGAGCGCGCCGAGCTGCTGGAAGAGCTCACCGGGACCGAAATTTACGGCCAGATTTCCGCCCAGGTCTTTGAAAAACATAAGCAGGCCCGCGTCGAGCTGGAAAAAATCCAGGCGCAGGCCTCCGGCGTCCTGCTGCTGAGCGAGGAGCAACAGCAGGCGCTCCAGCAAAGTTTGCAAGCGCTTACTTGCGAAGAAAAACAGCAGGTTAGCGAACAAACCCGGTTGCAAAACGCCCGTCAGTGGCAGATACGCCGTGAAGAGCTGACGGCAGAAGATCTGCGGGCTCAAACCGCGCTACGCGAAGCGCAATCTGCGCTGGAGCAGGCCCAGCCGCAGCTTAGCGCGCTGCTGAATGCGCAGCCCGCGGAGCGCTTGCGCCCGCAGTGGACGCGTCAGCTGGAGCAAACCGCCGCGCTGGCGCAAACCCGCCGCCAGAGAGAAGAAGTAAATACTCGCTTACATGACCGATTGCGGCTGCGGGCGGGTATTCGCCTCGCCGCCCGGCAGCAGTATGAGCAACTTCACAGCCGTCAGCAAACGCTGTCCGTATGGCTTAAAGAGCATGACCGCTTTCAGCTGTGGGGCAACGCGCTGGCCGGCTGGCGTGCCGCTTTCCAGCAGCAGGCTCGCGATACGCAGCAGCAATCCGCGGTACAACTGCGCCTGGCGGAAACCCACCGCAGGCTAGGCGAACTGCCGCCCGCCGGGCTGACGCTGGATGCCGAACAGGTTAGCGCCGGGCTCGCGCAGCACGCTGCGGCCCGCGCTCTGCGTCAGCAGCTCGCTGCGCTGCATGGTCAGCTGCAGCCGCTGGCTCAGCGGCTATTGCAGCTTGATGCCGCCGGGCAGGCCAGTAAGCAGGAGCAGGAGCGGCTGGAAGCCACGCTGGCTCAGCGCCGTCAGGCCTATAAAGAAAAGCATCAGCAGTTCAGCGATGTGAAAGCCCTCTGCGAAATGGAAGCCCGTATTGCCGGTCTTGAGACCGAACGTGCTCGCCTGCAGCCCGGCTCCCCCTGCCCGCTTTGCGGTTCCGCGCAGCATCCGGCCGTCGCCGAATATCAGGCGCTGGTTCCCGGCGTAAACCAGGCGCGGCGCGATGCGCTGGAGCGCGAAGTTAAGCAGCTGGCGGAGGCCGGAGCGCTGGCGCGCGGCGAGCTTGACGCTCTGATCAAGCAGCAGCAAAAAGAGGCCGCCGAGAAAGCATCGCTTCTGCAGCAGGAGCAAGCGCTTACATCACGCTGGCAGGAGACCATCGCCGGATTAAATATTGACCTGACGCCAAAGGATGATATTCCGGGCTGGCTAAACGCGCAGCAGGAGCATGAACAGCGGCTGTATCAGCATCAGCAGCGTCTGGCCTGGCAGGCTCAGCAGCAGGAGTGCCAGCAGCAGCTCCAGCAGCTACAGCGGGAACAACAGCAGCGCAGCGCTGCGCTGGCGGCGGAGCTGAGCGCATTTGCGCTGGACTTACCGGCTGTCGGGCAGGCCGCCGGCTGGCTGGCGCAGCGGGAAGAAGAGACCCGCGGCTGGCAGGCCAAACAGAATGAACGGCTCGCCCTGCAGGAACAGATCCAACAGCTGGCTCCGCTACTGGAGGCTTTGCCGGAAACGGACTTAGCGGCGGAACCCGCGCCGCTGGACAGCTGGCGCCAGGTGCATGACGACTGCCTCGCGCTCCAGAGCCAGTGGCAAACCCTGGGGCAGCAGGAGAGCCAGCAGCAGGCACAGCTGAAAGAGAGCGAAGCGCAGTTCAGCGCGGCGCTGGCCGCCAGCCCGTTCGCCGATCGGCAGGCGTTTCTCGCCGCGCTGCTTGATGAAGAGACGCGCCAGCGCCTTGAACGCCTGAAGCAGACGCTGGAAAACGCGCTCCAGCAGAATCAGGCGCTGGCGCTGCGGGCCCGCGAGGCGCTGGTGAACCATAGCCAGCAGCCGCCGGCGGACGCGGACATCGGCCAGCCACCTGAACAGCTACAAGAAAAGCTTCAGCAGCTGACCTCGCTGCTGCGGGAAAACAGCGCCCGCCAGGGAGAGATTCGCCAGCAGCTGAAGCAGAATGCCGAAAACCAGCAGCGCCAGCAGTTGTTACGCCTGCAGATGGAACGCGCGGCCCAGGAAGTGGAAGACTGGGGGTGGCTGAACTCGCTTATCGGCTCCCGAGAGGGCGACAAATTCCGTAAGTTTGCGCAAGGCCTGACGCTGGATAACCTGGTATGGCTGGCCAACCACCAGCTTAACCGCCTGCACGGCCGCTATCTGCTGCAACGCAAAGCCAGCGATGCGCTGGAGCTGGAGGTGGTCGATACCTGGCAGGCGGACGCGGTGCGCGATACACGGACCCTTTCCGGCGGCGAGAGCTTCCTCGTCAGCCTGGCCCTGGCGCTGGCGCTCTCCGACCTGGTCAGCCATAAAACGCGGATAGACTCGCTGTTTCTCGACGAGGGTTTCGGCACGCTGGACAGCGAAACCCTGGATACCGCGCTGGACGCGCTGGACGCGCTTAACGCCAGCGGCAAAATTATCGGCGTCATCAGCCACGTCGAAGCGATGAAAGAGCGCATCCCTGTGCAAATTAAAGTTAAAAAAATCAACGGGCTGGGCTATAGCCGCCTCGATAAAGCTTTCGCCGTTGAGTAATTCTCCCCCTCCACTCCTTCCCTGAAGATCTCTCCCCGCGGGGAGAGATCGCCGCACCCTGAGAAATGACGCGCTTCCAACGGCCCGGCGCAGTACTCATTGCCATCCCATTCACGATTGATCTTGATCATGCACGAACATGCATGATATTTTATCTATCAGCTTAGCAAAGGCCGTTTTCATTTGCTTTCGTGCAAATTCATGCATAAAAATAGTCTATGACGGAACGGACAACGGGAAGGAAGCCTTCAATAGCATTCCCATTCACGCATCAAGAAGGTCATAAATATGCAAAGTTTACTTATTTTGATCGCCGGCCCGGTACGCAGCGGCACCAACAATCGCGCGGAACTTATCGAGGCTAATCTGCACAATATGGCCCAGGTTGCGCTACGCGTTTACCAGAAAGGGCATATTCCCGTGGTCGGCGAATGGCTGGCGTTACCCGTCGCTAAAGCGGCGGGCTCCAAAACAATTGGCGATGCGATTAGCGAAGAGTATCTCTACCCCGTCGCTCACCGTTTAATTAGCCGCTGCGACGCTATTTTGCGCATGCCGGGCGAATCCCGGGGAGCGGACCTGGATATTGAGGAAGGCAAAAAACGAGGGCTGGCGATTTACTCTGCTCTTGAGGAGATCCCGGAGCGGTAACCCGCTGCGCCGTTGAGGCCGCGCAGCGGGTTGATGATTACAGCGGCCATAACCAGGCGGCGCCGCGTACGCCGCTGGAATCGCCATGCGCCGCTTTGCGAATCGGCGTCTCGCATTCGCCGCCAAAGACCCACGGTTTCAGCAGATTCGGCACCGTCTGATACAGTCGGTCAACGTTGCTCATTCCCCCGCCAAACACAATAACGTCCGGGTCGAGGATGTTAATCACGTGCGCCAACGACTTCGCCAGCCGCGTCTCATAGCGGCTCAGCGCCAGTTCCGCCACAGGATCCCGCTCGCCGACGCGCTGCATAATCTCGCTGCCTTTCAGCGGATGCCCGCTCAACCGACGGTAATCGGTCGCAAAGCCGGTGCCGGAGATAAAGGTTTCAATGCAGCCCTGCTTGCCGCAGTAGCACGGCACTTCAGCGCGATAGCGTAGTTCATCTTCATCCATCCACGGCAGCGGATTATGCCCCCACTCACCCGCCGTACCGTTGCCGCCAATATGGGCGCGACCGTTGAGCGCCACCCCTGAACCGCAGCCGGTGCCGATAATCACCGCAAATACCGTTTGCGCCCCGGCCGCCGCGCCGTCTACCGCTTCCGACACCGCGAGGCAGTTGGCATCGTTGGCCAGACGCACTTCCCGTTGCAGACGCTGGCTCAGATCTTTATCAAACGGCTGACCGTTAAGCCAGGTTGAGTTAGCGTTTTTGACCACGCCGGTATAGGGCGAAATCGACCCGGGGATGCCGATGCCGACCGTGCCGCTCTGCCCGGTGGCCTGCTCGGCCATCTCTACCAGCGAGGCAATCGTCTCTATCGTCTGGCGATAATCGCCCCCCGGCGTAGGCAGGCGATGACGAAATAGCTGCTCTCCCTGGTCGCTCAGCGCGATGACTTCCGTTTTGGTTCCGCCTAAATCAATGCCAATGCGCACTGTGAATTCCTCCCCCGATTAACAATGCAAGCATAGCGACAATTCGCTATCATGCCCGCTGGATTTAACGACTAAGCCGTGGAAATTATCATGCTGTGGTTCAAAAATTTAATGGTTTATCGTCTCAGCCGCGACATTTCCCTGCGCGCCGAGGAGATGGAAAAACAGCTGGCCGAGCTGACCTTTACCCCTTGCGGCAGCCAGGATATGGCCAAAACCGGTTGGGTACCGCCGATGGGATCGCACAGCGACGCGTTGACGCATACGTCAAACGGCCAGATCGTTATCTGCGCGCGTAAAGAAGAGAAGATCCTGCCGTCTCCGGTGATCAAACAGGCGCTGGAAGCAAAGATCTTCAAGCTGGAAGCCGAGCAGGGCCGCAAGCTGAAAAAGACCGAAAAAGATTCGCTGAAAGATGAAGTCCTGCACTCTTTGCTGCCGCGCGCCTTCAGCCGCTTCAGCCAGACCATGATGTGGATCGATACCGTCAACGGACTGATCATGGTGGACTGCGCGAGCGCCAAAAAAGCGGAAGATACCCTGGCGCTGCTGCGTAAAACCCTCGGCTCGCTGCCGGTAGTCCCGCTAGCGCTGGAAACCCCGATCGAACTGACGCTCACCGAGTGGGTGCGCTCCGGTACCGTTGCTCAGGGCTTCCAGCTGCTGGACGAAGCTGAGCTAAAAGCGATGCTGGAAGACGGCGGCGTGATCCGCGCGAAAAAACAGGATCTGGTCAGCGACGAGATCGCCGTACACATTGAAGCCGGTAAGGTCGTGACCAAGCTGGCGCTCGACTGGCAGCAGCGCATTCAGTTCCTGATGTGCGATGATGGTTCGATTAAACGCCTGAAGTTCTGCGACGAACTGCGGGACCAGAATGAAGATATCGACCGGGAAGATTTCGCTCAGCGTTTTGACGCGGACTTTATTCTGATGACCGGCGAACTGGCCGCGCTGATACAGAATCTGGTGGAAGGGTTAGGCGGCGAAGCGCAGCGCTAATCGGGTGGTGAATTCCTTCCTGCCAGCGCAGGAAGGAAGCTGACGTTACAGGTAGCGGCAAAGATAAGACGTCGGCTCAGCCACCTGCAAATGAAACTCGCTATTCCCCGGTACGTTGAATACTTCCCCGGCGGCGTAGACTTTCCACTCGGTTTCCCCCGGCAGAAGTACGTTCAGCGCGCCGCTGACTACGGTCATCTCTTCTGGCTGCGCGGTGCCAAAGGTATATTCCCCTTCCGCCATCACGCCCACGCTCGCACGGCCGGTGCTGCTGCTGGTGAAGCCGATAGATTTTACTTTTCCGTCAAAGTATTCATTGCTTTGAAGCATAAACTCGCCCTTATGATCTTGTGTTGAAGGCACAATATAGGGGGCGCTCCTTGCCCCTGTCACGTAAAATTAACGTGTTACATCAGGTTAAACTAATAGTTCTGCCGCCAGTCGCGAAACCAGCACATTTGACAACAGAACCGGGATATCCAGCGCCTTTTGTAATATGTCGCGATGCTGCTGGTGGTAGCAAAGACAATCCAACATCAGTACATCCGCGCCTTGCTCAATCAGCTCCCTGCCCGCAGACAGTAAATTCTCTTTACTACCGCTAACCGGGTTGGAGATGGCATACAGCGGTGTGTTTTCTAACACCTGCCATTTATCCCGCTGCATCGGCAAAATCTCTTCAACCGGCACAATGACCCCCACCTGATGACCGTCGACAATCGAGGCAACCAGCGGCGGGATAATCCTTTGCGGCTCAAGCAGGATCGCATTATTCGCCGTAAATCCACGAAAGGGATGGGTACTCATGAGTAATATCAGGTCGTAATCTTGTTTATCGAGCATCGCAATGACGCTACGTAAAACACGTTCAACCTTCTGCCGCGAGACCTGCGCGATTTCATTGTCGTTAAGTAAGGTCAATAGCATCTCATCGCCGGGCTCAATGCCGTAGTCCCGCATCACCTCTTCGCGCGCCATTTTACCTAACAGGCTAATGTGGTCGATCTGTTCTTCCCTGATATGTTCAGTTAAAAGCGGTAACATCTCCGCCACCGGTACTACCCCAATGGTCAAAATTGCCATCGATGCACTACTCATATCATGTACCTTTTCACAACCGCTGTTTCAAAACAGGCTTCTATTGACGACTTCTGCCCCCTGGTGACCAAAAGCAACCGTCGAGAAGCGTAGCAGGTTACGGCTATTGTGGAATGTAAAGATTCCAGAAGCGTCAAAAACGCACCAGAAAATCCGTACCTTAGGTAATCATTAGTACGGTTAATAAATTAAAAATGTGATGCATGTCCGGTAGCGATCTTTTCAGAGCCAATCCCGGACATGAATGGGGGAATTAAGACTTGTCAGGATCTTCGTAGCGCCGTTTGGCGTCCAACGCTTCCTGTTCAGTAGGGTGTTCACTGATGAGGGAGTTTGGCGTCGGATGGTCAGCGCGCAGTTCATACCAGGTGACCGTTTGGCCCTGCGGGCCTTTTTCAACGGCGACAACACGCGCTTCCCTTGGATATGGAGGTCTGGTCGGCATAGCGTTTCCTTTTTTTACCTTAAGAGCTTTAAAGTATAGGCGCTGCCGATCCGTTTTCCCCAGGCAAAGTCTTAACTGGTATAGCTCACACCGCAGACGGTCGTCATAATCTGTTCCACGACCTCATCCGGCGACGCGGTGGCGTTAATAATATGATGCGCGGCCGCGCGATATAGCGCTTCCCTCTGCGCCAGCACCTCCCCCACTTCCTCGCGGATGGGCTTGCCGGTCAGCGTCGGGCGCTGTTCAGCCTTCGGATAGGCTTCAAGACGGTCAATCAGCGCGGAAACCGAAGCCTCAAGATAGATCACGACACCATTTTCCCGCATAAACTGACGGTTATATTCGCTGAGTATAATGCCGCCGCCGGTGGCGATGATGGTTGCGGGTTGCGCGACTCTTTCTAACGCCTGCGTTTCCAGAGCACGAAAGCGTTCCCAGCCCTCCTGCTGGACGATCGCCGCTACCGTGCGCTGCTCATGCTCCTGCAGCTCATGGTCCGTGTCGGCGAACTTAAAGCTGCGAACTTTCGCCAGCGCGTGACCGACGGTCGTTTTACCGCAGCCGCGAGGCCCGACAAGAAATATTAGCTGTGTCATTACCGAAGACCCCTTGGTTCCGCGTACCGCGGATAAATGAAAGCGAAAAGAGAAACAATGGCACCGCAAACTTACCTGACGTTAACCGTAAAATAAACGTTACACACCATCTGCAAACCCTTTTACCTTAGTATTAGAAAGGACTTTACATGTAAACTTATCATTGCATTTGGTGTTATGCCAGCTTTACTTTTGTACAAAAGTTATTTTTTGTTCGCAGTCTGGCGTAAACAGTAACACATTTCTGCACAGCTTTACGCTGCCGCATATTTACAAGACGAGTGCTTCGGAGCGAATCTGAGGCTAATCAATCAGTATGACAGAGGTATGTAGTATGCAATCTGAAGAGCAACGCCTTATCGATGGACTGTTTTCCCGGTTAAAAGAGGCCGAGAGCCGCAGCGCATCGCGCGATGCCAGCGCTGAGGAGCGGATTGCCGGGCACATCAAAGAGCAGCCGTTCGCCCCTTACTATATGGCGCAGACGATTTTGATTCAGGAAGCGGCAATCAAACAGCTTAACGACCGTATTCAGGCGCTGGAAAGCCAGGTCACTCAGCTTCAGGCCGCGAAGCCGAGCAGCGGCGGATTTCTCTCCGGCCTGTTTGGCGGCGGGCAGTCTCGCGGCTCCGACCCGATTCCTGGCGCAGAGCAGTATGGCCGACCACAGGCCGGCGCCCAGCCTCAGTACGCCCCGCAGGCGCAACAGCAGAACTACGCGCCTCAGGTCTCGCGCAGCAGCGGCGGCTTTATGGCCGGCGCGCTGCAAACGGCGGCAGGCGTCGCGGGCGGCGTAGTGTTGGGCAATATGTTGACCAATATGTTTAGCGGCTCGCATCCGCAGGAGATCGTCAATATTATCGAAGATAAACCGCAGCCGGATCTCAGCCAGGCGCAGGACAGCAGCGTCGCTGACGATACCTTCCGCCAGGATGACGGGCAGTTCCTTGCCGACAACAACGACTATGACTCCGACTTTGACGCCGGTTTCGGCAACGATGATTTTGGCAGCGACGACGACAGCTGGGTTTAAGCCTGCGGGCGTTTGACCTCTAACAGCCATTTCTCCAGCGCGGCGGCAAACTGCTGGCGATCGCGCTGGGATAAGCTATCCGGGCCGCCGGTCTGCACGCCGCTGGCCCGCATCGTTTCCATAAAATCGCGCATCGTCAGCCGCTCGCGAATAGTCGCCTCGCTGTAGCGTTCTCCACGCGGATTCAGCGCCGCCCCGCCTTTCTCCAGCACTTCCGCCGCCAGCGGAATATCGGCGGTAATCACCAAATCTCCCGGCTCGCATAAACGAACGATTTCGTTATCCGCCACGTCAAACCCCTGCGCCACGCGCAGCGTGCGGATAAAGCGCGACGGCGGGACGCGCAGCGGCTGGTTAGCGACCAGCGTCAGCGAGATTTGCGTGCGCTCGGCGGCGCGGAACAAAATATCTTTAATGACGTTCGGACACGCGTCCGCATCAACCCAAATAGCCATTGCGGCTCCTGTCGACCAAAAAGAGAGGCCGTATTGTCACCTGCTTTTGCCTTCCGCGAAAGCAACAAGATGATAAGCTATGTAGCTAACGATAAAACAAGCAAAGGGGATTGGTGATGGAGAAGAAAATCGGCTTTATCGGCTGCGGCAATATGGGCAAGGCCATTCTGGGCGGCCTGATCGCCAGCGGACAGGTTCAGCCGGGTCAAATCTGGGTCTACACCCCGTCGCCGGATAAAGTGGCGGCCCTGCACGACCAGTACGGCATTAATGCGGCGCAAAGCGCGCAGGAAGTGGCCCAGGTGGCGGATATCGTTTTTGGCGCCGTGAAGCCGGGCGTGATGGTGAAAGTCCTCAGCGACATCGCCTCCAGCCTGAATAAAGACTCGCTGGTGGTTTCTATCGCCGCAGGCGTGACGCTCGATCAGCTGGCGCGCGCCCTGGGTCACGATCGCAAAATAGTCCGCGCGATGCCCAACACGCCTTCGCTGGTCAACGCGGGGATGACGTCGGTCACGCCGAACGCGCTGGTGAGCGCCGAAGAAACCGCAGAAATCCTGACCATTTTCCGCTGCTTTGGCCAGGCGGAAATCATTGCCGAGCCAATGATTCACCCGGTGGTTGGCGTCAGCGGCTCCGCGCCGGCCTACGTTTTTATGTTTATCGAAGCGATGGCGGACGCCGCCGTGCTTGGCGGAATGCCGCGCGCTCAGGCCTATAAATTCGCGGCCCAGGCGGTGATGGGTTCAGCTAAAATGGTGCTCGAGAGCGGAGAGCATCCGGGCGCGCTGAAGGATATGGTGTGCTCGCCGGGCGGCACCACGATCGAAGCCGTGCGCGTGCTGGAAGAGAAAGGCTTCCGCTCGGCCGTCATCGAAGCGATGGTGAAATGCATGGAAAAATCAGAGAAGCTCAGCCGTTCCTGATTGAAATAGCGAATAGCGGGTGAGGTTTCCCTCACCCGATTATTTCTTACACCTGTTTTTTCAGGCAGGCGCTCATAAATTTGCTGCGATCGTCTCCTTTCAGAGACTGCTGGGTCGCCTGAGCGTTGCACTCGCGCATCTTCTGCTGCTGAGGCGTTAGCCCCATACCGTCCTGCGCGGCGCCATCTTTCTTCAGGCAGCTACTCATAAACGTTTTACGCTCATCCCCTTTCAGCGACTTCGACGACGCTTCTTTATTACACACGCTCATCTTTTGCTGCTGGGGGGTTAACTCTTTTTCCGCGGCACTCACCGCTGTCATAAATACCAGGCCAAAAAGTAGGGTCACAAGTAATGTTATTTTCATCGCACCATCCTCTATGAGTGGATCTCTGTAAGTCTGGTCGCTGATGGGGAAAAAACCAGCCGGTAACGAAAATTCGTCACCGGCGTCAGGTTATTTCAGATTAAGTGCGGCCTTCATGGTATAGAACAGGTCGGTCTGATCGGTTAGCCCCACCACGTTGGCCGCGTGCGGGCCGTAGGCGGCAATGCGCAGCTGGGTGCCGGTATGCTCCATCGAGGTTTCTTCAGAGTTGCCATAGCTCATGACCATCACCGCGCCGTCTTTGGTATTCAGCGCCTGCGTCAGGCCTGGGGCTTTGGTATCCGCCGGGATAATCTGGCTGGCGTGAGCGTGGTCAGCGGTGACGATAACCAGGGTATTGCCCTCTTTTTTGGCAAACTCCAGCGCCTTCTGTACCGCTTCATCCAGATCGACGGTTTCGCCAATCTGACCGCACGGATTCGCCGCGTGATCCTGTTTATCGATAGAAGCGCCTTCCACCTGCAGGAAGAAGCCCTTCTCACTGCTGCTCAGCAGATCGATGGCTTTTTCGGTCATCTGCGCCAGCGTCGGCACCGATGCGTCACGTTTCGGGTTCGGCGTACAGGTTACCGCCGGCTTATCGATATTGCCGTGATAAGACGCTTTTGGGCCTTCCCAACGTACCGGCATATTGCCTTCCGCGAAGAGACCGAGCAGCGGTTTGTCCTGATTGGCCTGGCTAATGGCGGCCAGCGAGCTGACGTCAGTGACGATCTGGTAGCCGCGGGCCACCGCCTGATCGTGCAACGTTTTGCCCTGCCATTCGCCGGCCGTCGCGGTTTCAGCGAAGGTTTTCGCTCCGCCGCCCAGCGTCACGTCCGGACGCGCGTTCAGCAACTGTTCGGTAATGGAACCCCTACCGCCTTTTTCCAGCGCGTTGCTGGCGCATTTTTCACTGGTTACGCTCGGACCGTAGCATTTACGCGAAGTGACGTGCGCCACCAGCGCAGCCGGCGTGGCGTCCTGCAGTTCCGCCGTCGAGACGTTACCGGTAGCTAAACCCGCCGCTTTCGCCAGCTCAAGGATGGTCTGATGATCTTTTTCATGGATGTCCACGCCCAGCGCGCCGTTGTAGCTTTTCACGCCGGTGGTCCAGGCCGTAGCGGAAGCGGCGGAGTCAGTCACATAATCCGGCTTGCCGGTTTTCTTATCCAGCGAATAGTGGGTGTACTGGCCGGTCAGCGGCAGCGCGTCAATCCCTTTAAAGAAGCCACCCGCCCCTTCTGCATAATTTCGCGCGGCGGTAATTTCAGAATCGCCCATTCCGTCGCCAATCAGCAAAATAATATTTTTAGCCGGTTTATTGATTAACGAAGCGCGCAGCGCCTCGGTCTGGTCGCCGCTTAAACGACGCGCTCCGCCCGGCGTGGTGATATCGCCCTGCGCGGCACGATTTTCCAGAACCGGTGCGGTTGTTGTTTCAGCGTGAATAATCGGGGAGCCCAACAGAGGTATCAGGGCAATAAACAAGGCGCTTAATTTCACTTTTATCGTCTCCATGTAAAAAATACTTTAAAAAACAAAACGAGGGAGACTGTATAAAAGCGATGTGACAGTAAAATGACAGCATCCATACCTTGTCACAAAACTAACTACGAGGATGCCGTAACAGCTTCTTTATATATTGCTGCAATAGCTGGGTATCGCGGTCGTCGACCAGCGGGCCGGGGCTGGCCTCGTCGATGGCCTGCTCAATATCGCTGATTAGCGCCTGCTGGGCGCCCTGCTCCATGTGGCGTAGCAGAGCAGTCACCACCACTTCCAGCGCCTCCACCTGCGCCGTCAGTTCCTTCGATTCTTCTTCCTTTTGGGCGAGTTTAACCAGTAGCTCAGCAATGAGATTCTTCACAGCGCTTTATCCTTATGCGAGGTCCGTAGTCTGCTATTTATGTCATAGATTAGCCGTCGGTTTCCACCATTATTTTTTAAAAAGGATCGACACGTCAATGAATAACAAGCGAAACGTTTTGCTCATTGTCAATCCCTCCAGGAGTTTACTCAACGAGGGATTAATAAGCGTCATAACCAAAATTAACAAATAAGAATAAAACGGAATATCGCTATTCTATCGATAACTATAACGTATCGCCATAATATATCTGGTAGGCCAGATTAACGCTGTCCGGCGCGTCTTTACCGGCCAGGCGCGCAATAAGTATTTCGCTCGCGGTTTTACCGATGTCATAACGTGGGGTAATGACGCTGGCTATTTTTTGTAGCCGCGCCCGGCCAATTTCGAGGCCGTGAAAACCGGCAATGGCCATCTCCTGGGGGACGGCTTTCCCCTGCGCCTGGCACTCGAGCAGCACGCCCACCGCCAGGTCGTCGTTGGTACAAAAAATGGCGTCAATATCCGGGCGCGACTGCTGCATCTGCAGGAACATCTGCCGACCCAGCGCAACCGAGGAGATCGTCTTCGGCGCCATGTGATACGCCTTCAGACCGTGCTCCGCCAGCGCCAGTTCAGTGCCGTGAAAACGGCTTAAATCGCGGGGATCGTCCATGGAGCCAAAAAAGGCGATCGCCCGTTTGCCGCTCTCAAGGAAAGCGTGGGTCATGTCCCACGCCGCCTTCTCGTTATCGAAGCCCACCTGGATATCCAGCTGCTGACCGCCAAAGTCCATCAGTTCAGCGACGGGAATACCGCTGGCGCGCACGTACTGCACCATGCGATCGCTGTGCTGCTTGCCGGTCAAAATCAGCCCGTCGATGTTGTAAGAGAGCAGGTTGAGCACTTCGCGCTCTTCGCGCTGCGGGTCATATTCATAGTTGGCAATCAGGGTCTGGTACTGGTGCGCGGAGGTCACCGACTCGATGCCGGCCAGCACATCGGCAAAAATCTGGTTGCGGAAGGAGGGAATAAGCACGCCAATCGTTTTGCTGCGGGCGTTAAGCAGGATTTCCGGGGCGCGGTTGGGGATATAATTGTTCTCTTCCATGACCTTTGAAATCAGCTCGCGGCTGCGCTCAGAAACCTGGCCGGGGTCGCGTAAATAACGGCTGACCGTCATTTTATTCAACCCCGCCAGATTAGCGATATCCTGCAATGTCATCCGGTTGTTTTTCATCAGGTTCTCTACGACAAACGACTTATGTGCTCGCAGAGAACCTTACCACAGCAGCGGCGGTTTATGTTAGCCGACAACCCTTTTTGCCACCGCCGGGGAAGAAGATTGCGGGTTAGCGCGCACGTTGAACATCAGCACGACGGACGATAACAGCGCGACGGCCATAAAGGTATAGGATACCCCCGGCCCGCCGGTAATCCCGTTCAGATACCCCACCAGCCACGCGCCAAGGAAAGCGCCGAGCGCGCCGAAGCTGTTGATTAACCCCATCGATACGCCGGAAACGTTGCGCGGCAGCAGTTCAGGAATAAGCGCGAAGAACGGCCCGTAGGGCGCATACATGCAGGCCGCGGCAATAACCAGCAGCGCATAGGATAACCAGAACGCCTGGTTGCCCACCATCCACGAGCCAAAGAAGGCGATAGCGGCAATCAGCAATAGCGGCCAGATAAACAGCTTACGATTCTGGAACTTATCCGACAGCCAGGAGACCGTCAGCATCAGGATAATCGCCGCCAGGTACGGCACCGCCGCCAGCCAGCCCACCGCCACGATATCCATCTGCGCGGCGTTTTTCAGAATCGACGGCATCCACATCATGAAACCGTAGACGCCGATGCTCCACAGCGCGTGTACGGCGCAGAGCATAATCACATTGCGCGAGCGCAGCGCTTCACCGTAGTTGCGCACCGGCTTGATATGGCTCTGCTCGCTGTCCATCACCTTCTGCAGGGTCTCTTTTTCCTGCTCGTTCAGCCAGGAAACCTCGGACGGTTTATCGCGCACCAGTATCCACCAGCATACCGCCCACAGCACCGCCGGAATGCCTTCAATGATGAACATTTCGCGCCAGCCCCACGCCTGAATCAGATAGCCGGAAACGATAGACATCCACAGCACCGTCACCGGGTTCCCGAGGATCAGAAAAGTATTAGCGCGTGAACGCTCGGTTTTAGTAAACCAGTTGCTGATATAAATCAGCATCGCCGGCATCACCGCCGCCTCCACCACGCCAAGCGTAAAGCGAATCGCCATCAGCATCGGAATATTGCTGACGAATCCGGTGGCCGCCGCGCAGAATCCCCATAAAATAAGGCTGCAGAAAATCATTTTCCGCACGCTGCGTTTTACCGCATATATCGCACCGGGAACCTGGAAAAAGAAATAACCGAGAAAAAATAATGCGCCAATCAGCGACGCCGTTCCTTTGGTAATACCCAAATCGCTTTCAATTCCCGCCGCAGCGGCAAAACCATAATTCGCGCGGTCAAGGTAGGCCAGACTATAGGTAATAAATATAATCGGCATTAAATACCACCAGCGACGCGCGGGTAATTTCGCGAGCATATGCATAAGCCATCCTCAGATATCAATATCTTCACACGAGTTAAATACGCCGTCCTTCTGGCAGCGCGGGCACGCTGCCGCCCGAAGGACGTGAAATGATTCAGACAGCGGCGAGCATTCCGCCGTCCACAAACAGCAAATGACCGTTAACAAAGTTTGCCGCCGACGAGGCCAGATACACCGCGGCGCCAATCAGCTCTTCCGGTTTTCCCCAACGCGCCGCCGGCGTGCGCTGATACAGCCAGGCGGAAAACGCCTCATCGTTGACCAGGGCGGTCGTCATCTCGGTGGCAAAATATCCCGGCGCGATACCGTTAACCTGAATATTATATTCGGCCAGCTCAACGCACATGCCGCGGGTAAGCATTTTAACCGCCCCTTTTGAGGCCGCATAAGGCGTAATTGTTTTACGTCCCAGTTCGCTCTGCATCGAACAAATATTAATTATTTTTCCCGCGCGGCGGCCCATCATATATTTCGCCACCTGCTGCGATACCAGAAAAACGCCCTTCTGGTTGACCTCAATAACGTTGTCCCACTCCTCCTCCGGAAACTCGGTAAAAGGGAAACGCCGCTGGATCCCGGCGTTATTAATTAAAATATCAATTGCGCCGACCTCCTCTTCGATGCGGGCTATCGTCTGCTCGACCTGCGCCGCCTGGGTGACGTCAAAGGCGTACCCTACCGCGCGAAAGCCCTGCGCCACCAGCGCCTGCGCCGCCTGGTCTGCTCTTTCCTGCGTCCGGTCGTTAATGACTATCTCCGCGCCGTACTCGGCGAGGCCGCCGGCCAGCAGATGGCCTATCCCCTGAGCAGAGCCGGTGATCAGCGCGCGTTTCCCTGACAAATCGAATAAATTTCGCATAAAACCTCTTTTTCAATAACTGTTACGCGTAACTGTATACGCGTAACAGTTACGAATAGAAGAGGGTGAGAAGGGAAAATGATCGTTTTGTGATCGGTGATACATTTGAAGATTAAGGAATACAAAGGCCGGCATTGACGCTGTGACGCAAATACCGGCCAGGCAGAAGAAGAAGGGATTAAGCCGCGGTACGGCGGCTGCGGCGCAGCATGATGGCCAGCTGCCAGATATTGATCAGCACAATAATCGCCGTGGCGATAAACACCCAGCGGAAACCGGCCATGGCCGAGACCGACGCGCCGATCAGCGGCCCGGCCACGTTGCCGAGATACATAAACGACTGGTTATAACCGAAAATACGCCCGGTGACGCTGTCGCTGCAGTACTTCAGCAGAAGCGTTTGCACCGCCGGCAGCATCGCCCCATCGGCAAAACCGAGCAGAAAGCGCAGGACGCCAAGCTGGAATGGGGTCGTAACGAACGACATGGCAAAGAACATCACCACCGCGCAGCACAACGTCGCCAGCAGAATTCGCGAGGTGCCGATTCTGTCACCCAATTTCCCCAGACGGGGCGCCGAAATCAGCGCCGACACGCCCGGCACGGCGGCAATCATCCCCGCGAGAAAGGCGATGTTATTACTATCCGGCGCCATCGACTTGATAAACAGGGCCAGAATCGGGCCGATTGAGCCGTTGCAGAGCTGAATCACCAGGGTGGTGAAAAACAGGCTGATCACCAGCCCCGGATAGGGCAGCGAGGCAAACACCGCCTTACCGCTCAGCCGCTCCGCCTTGCTAACCTGCGGGCGGGCGCCCTCTTTAATCAGAAACAGCGTCACCAGGAAGCTTACGGTGAGCAAAATCGCGGTGATGATAAATACGGCGCGCAAACCGACATGGTCAGCCAGGAAACCGCCGAGCAGCGGCCCGCCAATCACGCCGCTGATCTGCGCCGTCGACAGCGTGCTCAGCGCCCAGCCGCTACGCTCGCGCGGAACCTGAGACGCCACCAGCGCCATGGCGTTAGGAATATAGCCGGAAGTCAGCCCCATCACCGCGCGCAGGATAAACAGCTGCCAGACGTTGGTGGCGAAGGCCTGGAGTAAAATGGCGATAGCCATGCCGAGCGAGGCGCGCAGCAGCATCAGCTTGCGCCCTTTGCGGTCGGCGAGGCTCCCCCACATCGGCGAGACGATCGCCGACACCAGAAAAGTGACGCTAAAGGTCAGCCCCGACCACATGGATAACGCTTCATGCGAGGTCACGCCCAGTTGGGAAACGTACAGCGGCAAAAAGGGGAGAATTTGGCTGATAGCCAGTCCGGTAAAAAAACAGCCAAACCAGACGGAGATAAGATTAACCTTCCAGGATTCCATAACTACGCGTATTCATTAGTTTTTCGACAATTATTATCTAGCTTAGCAATTTCCCTCATCCGACGTTCTACCAGAGGTGCGCTGGCAGAGAGTTTGGTGTTTTATGACATGTGATTCCGTTATGACGAACAATTTCGTGGTGAAAAGCGTACAAGACAGCGAGATATGCTCAGAAACAGAATCCCTGGCCGCGCATGCCGAGGTGAAAATGGTTGGCGTGGGCCGCGTTGTAGTCCGGCCCTAAAGCGTTACCGTAATAGCCGCAGCCGCCGGTCAGTAACGCCTGCAGCCAGGGGTGATACTGCGCATCGGGCCACCCTTTCAGCACGCTGATGCGGCGGCCATCGGCCAAACGAAAGCCGCTGATATCCAGCGCCTCCGCGGTAGCATGTTCGCTGCGCCGCGCGTTCTGGCGATGGTAAATATTGCGGCAGGCATAGCTGCCAAAATGGTCAACCTGGCGGAGCTCCTGCCCCAGCATCCGGCGGGTCAGCGGTTTCGCCTGCTGTTGCAGATACAGCGCGCTGCTCAACGCCAGCGGGCAGCTGGCGAGGAAGCTGCTGCTGAGCTTTACCGCGCCAAAATCGCGTACCCGAACCACGTTTTGCAGAGGGCACTCTCCCCCGCTATCGGCCACCGGCTGGCTGGTGATGAGATTTCGCTGATTCGCTTTTTTCAGCAGGCCGGCGCACTGCGCGGGGGTCAATCGCCGCAGCTTATAGTGAGTGATGAACCCCGGCGGATCCTCCAGGCGCAGCGGCGCCAGCGGATTATAGTGCGCGGGAAGATAACGATAGCCGTAATATCCGGCCGCCAGCAGCGCCAACAGAACGATAAGCCCTTTTCCTTTCACGCGCTGCCTCCCAATGCTTTACCCGGTGAATATTATGGCAGCCAGGCGGCTGTTTCACATGCTATGTTATGCCCTTTGATGTAATCATGATGGAAGTTGAAATGGCTAAGATGAGGGTTGGGATCGTTTTCGGCGGTAAGTCGGCAGAACATGAAGTGTCGCTACAGTCAGCGAAAAATATCGTGGAAGCGATCGATAAAACGCGCTTCGACGTAGTTTTGCTGGGGATTGATAAGCAGGGGCAATGGCATATCAACGACGCCAGCAACTATCTGCTCAATCCGCAGGACCCCGCCCATATTGCCCTGCGCCCATCCGATATTACGCTGGCGCAAATTCCCGGACGCGAAGCGCAGCAGTTGATTAACGCCGATAGCGGCCAGCCGCTGGCGGCCATTGACGTGATCTTCCCGATTGTTCACGGCACCCTTGGGGAGGATGGTTCTCTGCAGGGCATGCTGCGGATGGCCAACCTGCCCTTCGTCGGTTCCGACGTTCTTGGCTCCGCCGCCTGCATGGACAAAGACGTCACCAAACGTCTGCTGCGCGATGCCGGGCTGTCGATTGCGCCTTTTATTACCCTGACCCGCGCCAACCGGAATCAGATGAGTTTTGCCGAGGTGCAGGCGAAGCTGGGCCTGCCGCTGTTCGTCAAACCGGCGAACCAGGGCTCCTCGGTGGGCGTCAGCAAGGTCAACAGCGAAGAGCAGTATCAGCAGGCGGTCGCCCTTGCCTTCGAATTTGACCATAAAGTGGTGGTTGAACAGGGGATTAAAGGGCGCGAGATCGAGTGTGCGGTGCTGGGCAATGATAATCCGCAGGCCAGCACCTGCGGCGAAATCGTCCTCAACAGCGAATTCTACGCCTACGACACCAAGTACATTGACGATCAGGGGGCGAAGGTGGTGGTTCCGGCGGCCATCGACAGCGACGTCAACGATAAAATTCGCCAGATCGCCGTTCGCGCCTATCAGACCCTCGGCTGCAGCGGCATGGCGCGCGTCGATGTCTTCCTGACCGCCGAGAACGACGTGGTGATTAACGAAATCAACACCCTACCGGGTTTCACCAACATCAGCATGTATCCGAAGCTGTGGCAGGCCAGCGGTCTGGACTACACCAGCCTGATTAGCCGCCTGATTGAGCTGGCGCTGGAGCGACACGCCGCCGATCGCGCGCTGAAAACATCGATGAATTAATCCCGGTAACGGGTTCACCGCCATCTGCCGGCGGTAGCCCGGGTAAGGCGTTTACGCCGCGACCCGGGGAGTGTGCCGGGATTGATGTATCAGCCCGGCCTTTTCCCGGCTCGCGCTGCGCTTAGCCGGGAAAAGGCTTCACCGCCTCCGCTTTACGCTTCCTCTGCCGGGCGGCGGCGAATAATAAACCCGGCGATCCAGAAGCTAATCACCCACGTCACTAGCCCAACCGCGTAAGAACGCCAGCCTTCAGTTTCATAGCCAAGCAGCCCGACCACGCCATTCATAATAAAAATTAACCCCAGCGCAACCGCGTAGTAGTGCCAATCGCGGCGGATTTTTTCAGTGAGCTTCATAACCACTCCGACAACAAAAAAAGCATCTTCGCATAGCCGCCACCGCGGGTCTGTAGCCACGTTGAGAATTGTCGCACATTGCGATATCGGTCTAAATTTCACAAATTTGTAGCAAACTCACAACCCGATGAAATCAGGAATATTCCTGGGCGGAAATTACCAGCAATCCGATACTGAAATCCCCCCTTCGTTGCCAGAATAAACCTCTATGTAGCCGTGGAAAAAACGGCAGGCAGGTGAAGTATGGAGGTCAATATGGCAGAGTTCACCTTTGCAAAGACCGTCAACGGCGGCAAAAAGAGGGGCTCTATCACCAGCAGCAACATCGCTTACGCTCTGTTTGTGCTGTTTTGCTTCTGGGCCGGTGCGCAAATGCTGAGTATGCTGATCCACGCGCCGGGGGTTTTTGAGCATCTGATTCAAATGCAGGACAGCAGCCGCCCGCGGGTCGAGATTAGCCTGACGGTCGGTACTCTCTTCGGGCTGATTCCCTTCCTGGCAGGCTGCGTATTAATTGGTATACCAGGGCTGATTTTCCGCTGGCGCAGCCGCCGCTAACGGCGCGCCATACAGCTGGCCCGCCGGTCATCAACGCGTTTAGCAAACCAGGCGGTCGTCAGATTACGGGTAATTTTCGGGCTCTCTAGCTGAATGCCCGGCAGCACTTCCCGCGGTAGCGTTTTACCGGCTTTTTTATCGGCAATACGAAACACTTTTTTATAGAGTTCGCTCTCTTCAAACGCCAGGGTATCGCCCTTTTTCAACTGACGATGGATATCGTCATCGCTCATCGCCAGCTGTGAGGATAACCGGCGCACCGCCAGTTCGGTGGTTCCGGCCTCGTCGCTATCGTAACGAATTAAGTCGCCATCCAGCGCCAGCTTCACGCCGGTCGCCCTGGAGACCGCATTCTGGAACGCGGCGTTGCGGCTGGCGTACCATCCGGCGTTGAAATCGGCAAAACGGTACAGCGGCACGCTGTAGTTCGCCGGATAGTTCAACAGATGATAAGTGCCAAACCACAGACCGCCGCGCAGGCTGAACACCTCCTGGCGCACGGTACCGTCGATTTTCCACGGATAGCCGTCGGTATGCTGCTCGGCGAAGGCGATGCTGACCTGCATCGGGCCGCCGGTATGCACCGGGTTCAGGGAGCCGAACAGCTTCTGCCCCATCGGCACCATACCGATAAAATCATCGAAAATCGCGCTCAGCTGCTTTTCGGTTTTCACGCTGTCCAGGCGTTCGCTATAGCTTTTGCCGTTGGGCGACTTGATTTTCAGCGCGGTATGCACCAGAAAAACCGGGATATGCATTTTCTCCGCCCGGCGGTCTATCTCCTGCCAGGCGATTTTTTTTAGCCCGGGCACCGCCGGGTCCGACTGATAGTTGGACTCCTGCTGCGCCACCGCCAGCACCGAACAGACATTCTCTTCCGTCGGCGCCAACTTCTGGCTGGCGAAGGTTTTGGCGATGGCCTGCGCCCAGGCCTCGCGATCTTTGACGCTGGCGGGCATTTTCTGCCGCACCACCGCGGCAACATCAATCGGCTTTTCGCCCTCCTTCAGCACCGGCTCCGGCTTGCTGGAACAGGCGCTGAGAACCAACCCGGCCACTAGCGTCAGGGTGAGCGAAACAAAACGAGATGATGCTACGGCCATATTTCTTCCTTGCAATGGTTAACTTAATGTTTGGGTCACTTCCAGCAGCTCTTTGCCATCCAGTTCGCGTTCAAAGCTGCGCAGACGTTTGTAGATGGACATCAGCTCAACCAGCGTAGTCCAGGAGCTAATCAGATACTGGAACGAACCGCGAACCTGGCCAAAGACGTTGGTTATCTGAGTCATCAGGCCCAGCGTAATCGTACCGGCAACAATCGACGGAAACAGCAGGAACAAACCGAAAACGTTATCGACCTGAAGATAAAGAATACGGGCGATATTGAAATACATGTAGTGGAAATAGAGGCGGAAATAGTTGCGGCGCACGGCGCCAAAGAGCTCACGCACCGTCGGCGGCGTCGCGCGGCTGGCGTCATCCTCGCCGTACACCAGCTCTTTACGATAGGCGGCCTCGACGCGCTGGTTTTTAAATTCCAGCCCGGGCAGCTTGATTCCCACCACCGCCAGCAGGCCGGTGCCCATTAACGACCAGACGATCGCGGCAATCACCAGGCCGTAAGGCAGATGGCCGACAATCGGTAAATCCGGGACGTGCGCGGAGAGCGTCACCAGCACCGGCAGGAAGGCGATAAGCGTCATCACCGCGTTAAGGAAGCTGACGCCCATGCTCTCCAGGGTGGAAGCAAAGCGCATGGTATCTTCCTGCACACGCTGCGCGGCGCCTTCGATATGGCGCAGATGCTGCCAGTGCGCCATATAGTGTTCGTTCATGGCGGTACGCCAGCGGAAAACGTAGTGGCTGACGAAGAAGTTGTTCATCACCCCGATAATCACCGCGATAAGCGCGATGCCGAGAAAGATGCCAATCTCATGATAAAACTGGTTAATGCTGACCTTATGCGGCGTCGCCAGCGCGGCCTGAATAAGATCGTAGAACGGGGCGTACCAGGCGTTGATCGCCACCCCGACCTCCACCAGAAACCAGGTGACGAAAATAATCAGCGAGGTACCGAGGATCGACCAGTACTGCCAGCGGTGGGGGCTGTAGATAAACCAAAAGAGGGCGAAAACGCCCACGCAGAACACATAAAAGGCGTAGAACACCAGATAGTTAAGCGACCAAAAGCGCGCCGCGCTAATCGCCACATCCTGGGATGCGCCGGTGGCCCGCAGCAGCCAGTCGCCGCCGCCCGCCTGCCAAAAGATCACCGCCAGCAGCGACCAGATAAAGGCAGAAATAAAAAACGGCCCCGGTTTGGGGAAAAAGGATTTAAACATCATGCTCTCCTGCTAACTTCTTTTTCATTTTGCTGTGCTGTGTACCACAAAAACGCCCGCCGCAAAGCCGTCGCAGCGAAGCAAAGTGGGCGGATGATGAGACCGGATATCAGCGGCTTAGTTCGCCGACCATCCGTTCAGAATTGTTTCTGTCGATTTCACCTGTAAAGGATTGCCCGGAACGGTCAGCGTACGCCACACTTCGTTGTAGTGGGCGATCAGCGTGACGGCCTGCGCCGCCGGGCGGTTGGCGGTAGTATGGGCATCTTCAGCGACGGTAATCGCATAGCCCCGGCTGGCGCCGTTTTTGATGGTGGTATCTACGCAGTAGTCGGTGGCGCAGCCGCAAATCACAAACTCCGTGATGTGATGCTCGCGCAGCACCGCTTCCAGGCGGGTGCGGTAAAAGGCGTCGCAGGCGGTCTTGGTCACAAACAGCGCGCCAGCGGGTTGGTGCAGTTCGGGCAGCAATGCAAAACCTTCGCTCCCCTCCTCCAGACCGCCCTCTTCGCAGTGCTGGATGAAGACAACGGTATCCGCGGCGTCTATCAGGCGGTTGATTTGCGCCGCGCAGCGCTCGCGCTCAATACGCGGCGTCGCGAAAACGCCGTTTTGCATATCCACTACCATCACTACCCGTTTCGCCGCCATCGTCTCTTGCCACCCATCTTAAGCCAAAACGATCATCATACGCGCCCGCGGGCGAAAGCCGCTATCCGAAAGCTTAAAAAAGGTTTTTTTACGCCAGGTTACGTTTTTCCGCACAGAATGGCGTTATTAGCGCTTTGCTCGGCGGCGCTTCGTAGTATAAATACGCTCTATATTTTTCTTCACCATGATGGATGTCCCCGTTGAAACGTAGTCTGCTCATTTTTGCTGCGCTGTGCGCGGCGTCGTTGACATCGGCGCAGGCCGCGCAGCCGAGCGTCGACCCGGAATTCGCCGCCGATGTTGTCGACCGTTACGCTAACCATATCTACTACGGCAGCGGCGCGACCGGTATGGCGCTAGTGGTTATCGATGGTAACCAGCGCGTATTTCGCAGCTTCGGCGAAACGCGCCCGGGCAATAATGAGCACCCGCAGCTCGATTCGGTGATCCGCATCGCCTCCCTGAGCAAGCTGATGACCAGCGAAATGCTGGTCAAACTTCTCGATCAGGGCGTCGTTAAGCTCAACGATCCGCTGAGCAAATACGCCCCGCCGGGCGCGCGGGTGCCGACATATCAGGGAGCGCCCATCACGCTGGTGAATCTGGCGACCCATACCAGCGCCCTGCCGCGCGAACAGCCCGGCGGCGCGGCGCACCGGCCGGTGTTCGTCTGGCCGACGCGCCAGCAGCGCTGGAACTGGCTCACCACGGCGACGTTAAAAACCGCGCCGGGTTCGCAGGCCGCCTATTCCAATCTGGCGTTCGATTTACTGGCCGATGCGCTCTCTACCGCCGCGGGCAAGCCTTATCCGCAGCTGTTTGAAGAGCAGATCACCCGCCCGCTGGGGATGAAAGACACGACCTTTACGCCGTCTCCCGATCAGTGCCGACGCCTGATGATCCCGGAGAAAGGGGCCAGCCCGTGCAACAATACCCTGGCGGCCATCGGCAGCGGCGGCGTTTACTCCACGCCTGGCGATATGATGCGCTGGATGCAGCAGTTCCTCTCTTCCGATTTCTTCACCCGCGGGCAGCAGGCGGACCGGATGCAGACGCTGATCTATCAACGCAGCCAGCTGACGAGGGTGATCGGGATGGACGTGCCGGGCAAAGCCGATGCGCTGGGCCTCGGCTGGGTCTACATGAAGCCGAAGAACGGCCAGCCGGGCATCATTCAGAAAACCGGCGGCGGCGGCGGTTTTATCACCTATATGGCGATGAACCCGCAGGCTAACGTCGGCGCCTTCGTGGTGGTAACCCGCTCGTCATTGACGCGTTTCAATAACATGAGCGACGGGATCAACGAGCTGGTCAGCGAATTAAGCGGCGTCCGCCCGGTGATGGAAACCGCCAGCCAGTAGCCTTGTGGGATGTTTTACCGACGATGGATAAGGATCGTTTTGGCGAAACATCCCGCCGCCAATTGAGGTAAACTCGCTTTTTTCATTTCACAAAATCAGGCAAACCATGACAGATTTAATCACTCGCCCACGCCGCCTGCGCAAGTCCGCTTCGCTACGCGCCATGTTTGAAGAGACAACACTGAGTTTGAACGACCTGGTGTTGCCGATCTTTGTTGAAGAAGAAATCGATGATTACAAAGCCATCGAAGCCATGCCCGGCGTGATGCGTATTCCGGAAAGACACCTGGCGCGCGAAATCGAGCGCATTGCCAACGCCGGTATCCGTTCGGTGATGACCTTCGGGATTTCCCATCATACCGATGCCGTTGGCAGCGATACCTGGAACGAAAACGGCCTGGTGGCGCGCATGTCCCGTATCTGTAAAGAGGCGGTGCCGGAGATGATCGTGATGTCCGACACCTGCTTCTGCGAATACACCTCCCACGGCCACTGCGGCGTGCTGTGCGACCACGGCGTCGATAACGATTTAACCCTTGCCAACCTCGGTAAGCAGGCGGTGGTCGCCGCTGCCGCAGGCGCCGATTTTATCGCTCCTTCCGCGGCGATGGACGGCCAGGTGCAGGCTATTCGCCAGGCGCTGGACGCCGCCGGATTTACCGATACGGCGATTATGTCCTACTCCACCAAGTTCGCTTCATCGTTCTATGGTCCGTTCCGCGAAGCCGCGGGCACCGCGCTGAAAGGCGATCGTAAAACCTATCAGATGAGCCCGATGAACCGCCGCGAAGCGATTCGCGAATCGCTGCTGGACGAAGCCCAGGGCGCCGACTGCCTGATGGTCAAACCGGCCGGTCCGTATCTCGATATCCTGCGCGATCTGCGCGAGCGCACCAACCTGCCGCTGGGCGCGTACCAGGTGAGCGGTGAATACGCGATGATTAAGTTCGCCGCCCAGGCCGGCGCTATAGATGAAGAGAAAGTGGTGCTGGAAAGCCTCGGCGCGATCAAACGCGCCGGCGCGGATCTGATCTTCAGCTACTTCGCTCTCGATCTGGCCGAAAAGAAAATCCTGCGTTAGTTTAGCTCCCCGGGCTACGGGCTTACAGCTATCTGTGGGCTGGTAGCCCGGACAGGCGCAACGCGCCGCCTCCGGGAAAGTCACTTTAACGACGCTCGCCGCACAATAACTCCTTCACCTCTCCCCCCCAATCAATCGGATACAAACTACGGCTTACATCGCGATGAAAGGTTGAATAGGACCAATCCCGTACCTGACTTACCCACCCGTGCTTAACCGGAGTGCAATCTGGAAACGCGTTCGCAACTTTCCGGCTTCGGCCTTCCCGGAGGCGGCGCTGCGCGCCTGTCCAGGCTACCTGCTACCAGCCTCCGCGGTTCCTGCCAATCCCAAATCTTCACCCAACTGTAATCTGAGCGACATCTGCGCCTTCTACTGTCTGGGCAGGACGGAGGAGGTGCCGCTATGTTTAGTCTCGACAATGTTATCGATGACCTGTGGCCTCAGGCAAAGCCAGCCCCCTGGCAGAAAAAGGTGCTGAAAAAGCTCCTGCATGAGGAAGAGTTTCAGCAGTTTGCCGCGCGTCATCATCACCTGAAAGGACTGGATACGGTCGAACAGGTGCTCGAACATCTCAATATTCGCTGTGCTATCCCGGCGCACGATCTCGAACAAATCCCTGAATATGGCCCGCTGGTCATTATCGCCAACCACCCTACCGGTACCCTCGATGGCCTGGCCCTGCTCTATGCGGTCTCCCGCGTGCGCCGCGACGTTAAAGTGGTCACCAACCGGATGCTGACCCACCTTGAACCGCTGAGCTCGCTGTTTATTCCGGTCGATAATATCAACGGCCGAACCGCCAAAGCGGCGCTGCAGCAGATGGACCAGCAGCTGCAAAACGGCGGCGTGCTGATTTTCTTCCCGGCAGGCGAAGTTTCACGCCTCACCCGACGCGGCATTCGCGATAAAAAATGGCACTCCGGATTTATTAAGCTGGCGGCGAAATATCGCGCCCCGCTGCTGCCAGCGTGGATCCGCGCGCGCAACAGCGCGCTGTTTTACGCCAGCACGTTGATTTCCGATAGCTTGCCGCTGCTGCTGCTGATGCAGCAAATGTTTCGTCGCCGCAACGGCAGCCTGCCGGTTAATTTCGGCCAACAGATTGCCTGGTCAAGCTGGTTCGATCCCCAGCGCTCTACGCGCGAGCTGACCGAGCGCTGCTATCACCACCTGCAACTGCTTTCAAAGGGGCAGCCCGGCGTATTTAAAAGCGAAAGCGCTATCGCCCGTCCCGAAGACCGCGCACTGCTCAAGCGCGAACTGGGCCGGGCGGAAACCCTGGGGCGCACGGCGGACGGCAAAGTGATTTATCTCTGGCAGCGCCACGGCCAGGAAGATGCGCCGGTGCTGCGCGAACTGGGCCGCCTGCGGGAAATCGCCTTTCGCGCGGTGGGGGAAGGCAGCGGCAAACGACGCGACGTTGACGGCTATGACGACGACTATCTGCATCTGATTCTGTGGGATGAAGCAGACCTTGAAATCGTCGGCGCCTACCGCTTTATGCCGACCGCGATGCAGCTGGCAAAGCGCGGCCTGAACGGCATCTACAGCTACAGCCTGTTCCATTACGACGCGCGGATGGACGATATTCTGCAACACGGTATCGAGCTGGGGCGCAGCTTTATCCAGCCGCGCTACTGGGGCCGCCGCGGGCTGGACTACCTGTGGTCCGGCATCGGCGCGTATCTGGCGCGCTATCCGCACTATCGCTATCTGTTCGGCCCGGTGTCGATTTCCGGCGGGCTGCCGCCGTCGGCGCGCGATCTGCTGGTCGCGTTCTATCGACTGTGGTTCCCGGCGACGCATCCGCTGGCGGAGTCGCGCCGCCCTTATCCAGCCTCGCTGCCCGATGTGCTGGCGCAGTTTGGCGGAGAAGATTACAACGACGATCTGGCGCGGCTGAAGTCCCTGCTCGGCAACCTCGGCTGCGCGATCCCGCCGCTGTATAAGCAGTATTCAGAAGTCTGCGAGCCGGGCGGCGTGCAGTTTATCGATTTCGGCAGCGATCCGGATTTCAACAACTGCGTGGATGGGCTGGTGCTGGTGGATTTGACCTATCTGAAGGCCAACCGCTATCAGCGCTATATTGGCGCGCATTTGGACGCGCAAAAATCGGCATAAAAGCCTTTTCCCGGAGGCGGCGCGTTTATCGTAGGTTGTATCCCGGCTTGCGGCGCATTGCGCCTTAGCCGGGCTACACCCATTACCCCGCCCGGTAATAGGGTTTATCCCCGAGAATCGTCGCCCGGTGCATAATGCGCCGCTGCGGCAGGTAATCGGCGTTGGCGTAGTGCTGGGTGACGCGGTTATCCCAAATCGCCACGTCGTTCGGCTGCCAGCGCCAGCGTACCTGGAAGTCCGGTTTAGTGACGTGAGCAAACAGGAAGCCGAGCAGCGCCTCGCTCTCTTTCTCCGTCACGTCGACGATGCGGGTAGTAAAGCCCTCATTGACAAACAGCGCCTGCTTCCCGGTCACCGGATGGGTGCGCACCACCGGATGCAGCAGCGGCGGATTTTTCGCCACCGCCTCCAGCCAGCGCTGATGCTCCTCTTCGCTTTTGCGGTATTTGTACTCCTGAAACGATTTGCGGAAATCATGCTCCGCGCGCAGGCCGCTTAACAGCTGGCGCAAAGGCGCGGAGAGCGCCTCATACGCCGCAATGCCGCTGGTCCACAGGGTATCGCCGCCGGTCGAAGGCAGCTCTTTTGCCGCGAGGATCGCCCCGGCGGGCGGCGTGTCAATAAAGGTGACATCGGTGTGCCAGTTATCGTTATCCGGCGGATTATCGTCGTGGGTATCGAGAACGATAATCTCATCCACGCCGGGCGCGTGCGGATAGACCGGATGAATATGCAGGTCGCCAAAGCGCAGGGCGAGATCGCGCTGCTGCTCGGGAGTGATGTTCTGCTCGCGCAGGAACACCACCTGATGGCGCAGCACCGCGTGATACAGCTGCTCAAACTGGTTGTCGCTCAGCGGACGGGTGATGTCGACGCCGGATACCTGCGCGCCAATATACGGCCCCAGCGGGGTAATGCTTAAACGTTCGCTCATTGTACTTCTCCATGCCAGGGCGTCAGGCGACGCTGCAGCGCGCGCAGCCCCAGTTCCAGTAAAAAAGCGATGATGGCAATCACCGCGATGCCGGCCAGCACCACATCGGTGGCGAGGAACTCACCGGCGGACTGCACCATAAAACCTAACCCGCGGGTGGCGGCAATCAGCTCCGCGGCCACCAGCGTCGACCAGCCCACGCCAAGCCCAATACGCAGGCCGGTGAGGATCTCCGGCAGCGCGCCGGGCAGGATCACCAGCCACAGCACCTGCGCCCGGCTGGCGCCTAAAGCCTGCGCGGCGCGAATGCGCACCTGCTGGGCGCTCTTAACCCCCGCCAGCGCCGACATCGCCACCGGCGCGAATATCGCCAGGTAGATCAGCAGGATCTTGGAGGTCTCGCCGATGCCGAACCAGATCACCATCAGCGGTAAATAGGCCAGCGGCGGCACCGGGCGATAAAGCTCGATCAGCGGGTCGAGGATCCCGCGCACCGTGGGGCTCAGCCCCATGGCGATCCCCACCGGCACGCCGAGCAGCACCGCCGCCAGCAGCGCGATGACGATACGCGTCAGGCTCGCCGCCAGGTGCTGCCAGAGGGTGGCGTCCATAAAGCCCTGCGGACCGGCAATAGCGATCAGTTTCTGCCATACCTGTCCAGGCGGCGGTAGAAACAGCGGACTAATCAACTGCAGGGCGGCAACGGCCCACCAGATAGCCAGCAGTACCGCCAGGGTCGCCACGCTCAGGCTGAGCTGACGCGAGAGCGGCCAGCGCCACTTCAGTCCCCGCTGACGCGGTTTGTCATTGATGACCACGCTCATGAGAAAGCCTCCCGTTGTTCAAATACCCGGCTGAGGACGTATTCGCGCTGTTCGATAAACCGCGGGTCCGATTTAATGCTGCGGCAGGATTCACCGGCGACGAAGCGGCGGCCAAAATCGAGGGACAGCCGTTCGAGCACGCGCCCCGGCCCCGGCGAGAGCAGTACCAGTTCGGTGGCCATAAACACCGCCTCTTCGATATCGTGGGTGATCAGCAGCACCTTCTTACCGGTCTCATGCCACAGGCTAAGCAACAGGGTTTGCATCTGCTCGCGGGTAAAGGCATCCAGCGCGCCAAAGGGCTCGTCGAGCAGCAGCAGCTGCGGATTTGCCGCCAGCGCGCGGGCAATGCCGACCCGCTGACGCTGGCCGCCGGAGAGCTGCCAGATAAAGCGTTTTTCCGCCCCTTCAAGGCCCACTTTTTTCAGCATCCGCGCGGCGGTTGCCCGGCGCTGCGTTTTGTCGACCCCGGCCAGCTGCAGCCCGAGCGCGACGTTATCCTGCACGTTGCGCCACGGCAGCAGCCCTTCATGCTGAAAGACCACGCCGCGATCGGCTCCCGGTCCTTCAACCCGCTGGCCTTCGAGGGTGATGCTGCCATGGTGATAAGGCACGAATCCGGCAATCAGGTTCAGCAGCGTGGTTTTACCGCAGCCGGAGGGCCCCAGCACCACCAGCAGTTCGCCGCTGTCCAGCGTCAGGTTGATATCCGCCAGCGCTGGTTTACCGCCGTAGTCGGCGGAAAGATGCGAGATGTGCAGCATCATGACCCCCTTTACTTCACAAAACGGTCGGTAACGTACTGGCTGTAGTCGCTGCCGGCGGCGGGCACTTTGCCCTGCTCTTTAAGGAACTTCGCGGTGTCGATGATGGCTTTATTCACCGGCCCGTTCAGCTCCTGCGCCTGCTGGGCGGCGGTCAGGTAGGTATTGCCTTTCACCAGCCCCGGCACGTCGGCTTCCGGTACGCCGCTTAAGCGCGCCAGCTTGCTGATGTTTTCCGGCTGCTTCAGCCATTCGTCCGGGTTGGCGATATAGGGTTGCTGCGCGTCAATGGCGCTTTTGGCGAAGGCTTTGACAATATCAGGATGCTTTTCGGCAAAGTCTTTGCGTACTACCCACACGTCCAGCGTCGGCGCGCCCCACTCGCCCACCTGCGACGAGTCGGTGAGAACCGTGCCCTCTTTTTCCAGCGCGTTAACCGCTGGCGCCCAGACGTAGGCGCCGTCAATGTCGCCGCGCTGCCAGGCGGCGATAATCGCCGGCGGCTGCAGGTTAAGGATCTGCACCTGGCCCGGTTTAATCCCCCAGTGCTTCAGCGCCGACAGCAGGCTGTAGTGGGTGGTGGAGATAAAAGGAACGGCGATGCGTTTGCCGATCAGGTCCTGCGGTTTGGTGATGCTCTTCTTCACCACCAGCGCTTCGGAGTTACCGAGCTTTGAGGCCAGCAGAAACACTTCAATCGGCACCTGCTGGGTGGCGGCGACCGCCAGCGGGCTGGAGCCGAGGTTGCCGATCTGCACGTCGCCGGAAGCCAGCGCCCGCACGATGCTCGCGCCGCTGTCAAACTTGCGCCAGTCGACGGTCGCCCCGCTGGCTTTAGCGAAAGTGTTGTCCGCCTGGGCGACTTTCGCCGGCTCGGCGGAGGTCTGGTACGCCACGGTGACGTTGACCGCCTGGGCCTGAAATGCCGCCAGCGCCAGCGCGGCAATGAGTGTGATACGCGATGATAGTGCCATAGTGTCTGCTTCCCATAGTTGTTATGGGTGCAGTATTTCCGGCGCGATGCGTTTGATGAAGTAATTAAAAATTCTTGCTAAGAACAAAGCGTTTTTAGAAAAAAAATGGCAATGGTTAGTTAATTTTCACAAAAACCGCGACCTGGCTTTTATTGCGATTCTGTTACTTGGATTGCATAACTGCGCCTGATTGATTGCCAGCGCAGCGGCGGCAGGCATCATAGAACCATGATGCGCTAAGAGAGAAGAAACATGATTCGAGTGGTGCTGGTCGATGACCATGTGGTGGTGCGTTCAGGCTTTGCGCAGTTACTCAGCCTCGAAGAAGATCTCGAGGTGGTTGGCCAGTTCAGCAGCTCGGCGCAAGCCTGGCCGGCGCTGCTGCGCGACGATGTCGACGTGGCGGTCATGGATATCGCCATGCCGGATGAGAACGGCCTGAGCCTGCTAAAGCGCCTGCGCGCGCAAAAGCCGCAGTTCCGCGCCATCATTCTCAGTATTTACGACACCCCCACCTTCGTGCAGAGCGCACTTGATGCCGGCGCCAGCGGCTATCTGACCAAACGCTGCGGCCCGGAGGAGCTCGTGCAGGCGGTGCGTTCCGTCGGTATGGGCGGACACTACCTGTGCGCCGATGCGCTGCGGGCGCTGCGCGGCGGAGAGCAACCGGCGCAGGTGCTGGAGGTGCTCACCCCGCGTGAACGCGAAGTCTTTGATTTGCTGGTTAAAGGCGACAGCGTCAAGGAGATCGCCTTCAAGCTCGAGCTCAGCCATAAGACGGTGCACGTCCATCGCGCCAACGTGCTGGGCAAACTGCAGTGTCACAGCACCATTGATCTGGTCCATTTCGCCCTCGACCACCAGCTGCTGGCGGGTCATTAATGTCGCGCAGCCTTCGCCACGGGGTGATTTCGCTGTTCATCGTGCTGGCCTGGGGAAGCGGCTGGCTAATGCTGTGGACGCTCGGGTTTTACCTGACCCATAACGGCCAGCAGGCGGCGCTGTTCCTGCCGCACGGCGTCTATCTGGCGCTGCTGATCCTGCTTTCGCGCCGCTACTGGCCCGCGCTGGCGCTGCCTCCCATGCTGATGCTGCTCTGGCTGCACGGCGAACAGCTGCTGAACGGCTATCTTCTGCTGGCCGCGCCCTTGATCGGCCTGCTCCCCGCCGGCATCGCCCAGCAGTTCTGGCACCGCTTCCCCCTTTACTGGCAGCGGCTGACGCTGCTGCTGGCCACGGTTACCGCCAGCGCATTACTCAACACCGCCCTGCTGTCGCCGTTTGTGAAAAGCCCGGCGATGATGCTCGGCCTGGCCTCGTTTACCGGCGGGGTGCTGCTGACGCCGTTTGTCTATCTGATCTTTGAATTCCTGCGCCAGCAGCACCGCTACCACCTGCTGGGGCTGGATACCAACAATCCGCCGCTGCGCACCTCGCTGATCATCTGGTGCAGCCTGTTCTTTATCATCGGTATCGGCACCCAAATGGTGCTGTCGCCGGAAATCGAGCGCCTGCTGCTGATTGTGGTATTTCTGCCTAACGTGGTGATGGCGTGGAAGTTCGGCTGGCAGGGCGGCGTCCTCTCCGGCCTGCTGGGCAGCATGATGATCACCATCGCCCGCCAGGTTGGCGTTGGATTCAGCAATCTGGTGGAGCTGGAGATTTTTCTGGCCACCCAGGCGCTGCTCGGCATCGGGCTGGGGATTGCCATCAGCCGCCAGCAGCACCTCGCGCAAAACCTGCACCACTATCGCCAGCGGCTGGAAGCGGAGCTGGCGGCGCGGCGGGCGCTGGCCGAAAAGCTGATCCATACCGAAGAGGATACGCGCAAAAGCCTGGCGCGCGAGCTGCACGATGAAATCGGCCAGAATATTACCGCCATTCAGATCCAGTCGCAGCTGGTAAAGCGGGCGCGCGATCCGGCGCAAACTCAGGCCGCCGCCAGCCAGATTAACGATCTCGCCCGACGCATTCACCACTCCACCCGCCAGCTGCTGCGCCAGCTGCGCCCTCCGGCCCTCGATGAGCTGTCGTTTAAAGAGGCGCTGCACCATCTGCTCAATGAGTTTGCCTTTGCCGAGCGCGGTATCCGCTGCCGCTTTGACTACCGGCTCACCGCCACGCCGGAGAGCGAAACGGTGCGCTTCACCCTCTATCGGCTGCTGCAGGAGCTGCTTAATAACGTCTGTAAGCACGCCGACGCCAGCGAAGTCGCCATTGCCCTGTTTCAGCAGGGCGCGCTGCTGCGCCTGGAGGTAAAAGACAACGGCATCGGACTTCGCGCCGACCAAATGGCCGGCTTCGGCATTCAGGGCATGCGTGAACGGGTCAGCGCCCTCGGCGGAGAGCTGACGCTGGAGTCGCAGCGCGGCACACGCGTAATTGTTAACTTGCCCACAAATTTGCAACAAACAGCCGGCTAACCAGGAAAAAGTCTTAGTCACTGCGGACTTTCTCTCATCCCCTTTCGATTTCACTTTCATATAGTCAGCAAAACGGAGACGGCTATGCACGCACGCTCAGCAACCGACATCAATCACCATTACCGGACGCTGCGTCCGCAGCTGCTGATGTACATGGTCATCGGATATGCGGCGTTTTATCTGACGCGCAAAAGCGTCAACTACGTATTGCCGGCGCTGCAAACGGATCTGGGGCTGGATAAAGGCGATATTGGCCTGCTGGGGTCGCTGTTTTATCTGACCTACGGCCTGTCGAAGTTTGCCGCCGGGCTGTGGCACGACAGCCACGGGCAGCGCTGGTTTATGGGCGCGGGCCTGTTCGCCACCGGTCTACTGAACGTGGTGTTCGCCTTCGGCGAGTCGCTGACGCTGCTGCTGGCGGTCTGGACGCTGAACGGATTTTTTCAGGGCTGGGGCTGGCCTCCCTGCGCCCGCCTGCTGACCCACTGGTACTCGCGCAACGAACGCGGCTTCTGGTGGGGCTGCTGGAATATGTCGATCAATATCGGCGGGGCGATTATCCCGCTGATTAGCGCCTTTGCCGCCCACTGGTGGGGCTGGCAGGCGGCGATGCTGGCACCGGGGATGATCAGCATGGCATCAGGCATCTGGTTAACGCTACAGCTGAAAGGAACGCCCCGCGAAGAGGGATTGCCTTCAGTAGGCAGCTGGCGTAACGACCCGCTGGAGCTGCGCCAGGAGCGGCAAAGCCCGCCGATGGGGCTATGGCAGATGCTGCGCACCACGATGCTGAAGAATCCGATGATCTGGCTGCTGGGCGTCTCTTACGTGCTGGTCTACCTGATCCGCATCGCGCTCAACGACTGGGGCAACATCTGGCTGACGGAGAGCCACGGCGTCAATCTGCTCAGCGCCAACGCCACGGTGATGCTGTTTGAAGCGGGCGGCCTGCTCGGGGCGCTGTTCGCCGGATGGGGTTCGGATCTGCTGTTCAGCGGCCAGCGGGCGCCGATGATTTTATTGTTCACGCTGGGGCTGATGGTCTCCGTCGCCGCGCTCTGGCTGGCGCCGGTGCACCACTACGCGCTGCTGGCGGTCTGTTTCTTTACGGTGGGCTTCTTCGTTTTTGGCCCGCAAATGCTGATTGGCCTCGCGGCGGTGGAGTGCGGACACAAAGCGGCGGCGGGTTCCATCAGCGGATTTCTCGGCCTGTTCGCCTATTTGGGGGCAGCGCTGGCGGGCTGGCCTCTGTCGCTGGTCATTGAACGCTACGGCTGGTCGGGGATGTTCAGTTTGCTCTCGGTCGCCGCAGTTCTGATGGGTTTATTGCTGATGCCGCTGCTGATGGCGAGCATTACTACCTCTGCTGCTCAAAGGATAAAATAATGAAAAAAACGCTGGTCACTACCCTGATTGCTTCCGGCATTGCGCTGGCGACGTTAAGCGGCGCGGTGCACGCCAAAGGTCGTCTGGTGGTCTATTGCAGCGCCACCAACGAAATGTGTGAGGCGGAAACCAAAGCCTTCGGCGAAAAATATGACGTGAAAACCTCATTTATTCGCAACGGTTCCGGCAGCACGCTGGCGAAGGTCGATGCCGAGAAGAAAAACCCGCAGGCGGATGTCTGGTACGGCGGCACCCTCGACCCGCAGTCCCAGGCCGGTGAAATGGGCCTGCTGCAGCCCTATAAATCGCCGAATCTTACGCAGGTCATGGAGCAGTTCCGCGATCCGGCGAAGCTGAAAGGCAACTACTCCTCGGCGGTGTACGTTGGCATTCTCGGCTTCGGCGTAAACACCCAGCGCCTGAAAGAGAAAAATCTGCCGGTGCCGAAATGCTGGAAAGATCTGACCAAACCGGAATATAAAGGCGAAATCCAGATTGCCGACCCGCAGAGTTCCGGCACCGCCTACACCGCGCTGGCGACCTTCGCCCAGCTGTGGGGGGACGATCAGGCTTTCGATTATCTTAAACAGCTCAACGCTAACGTCTCCCAGTACACGAAATCCGGTATCGCCCCGGCGCGCAACGCCGCCCGCGGTGAAACGGCCATCGGCATCGGCTTCCTGCACGACTATTCGCTGGAAAAAGAACAGGGCGCGCCGCTGGAGCTGATCTCGCCGTGCGAAGGCACCGGCTATGAAATTGGCGGCGTCAGTATCCTGAAGGGCGCGCGCAACCTCGACAACGCCAAACTGTTTGTCGACTGGGTGCTGTCGAAAGAGGCCCAGGAGCTGGCGTGGAAGAAAGGTAAGTCTTATCAGATCCTGACCAACACCACCGCCGAAACCTCGCCGAACTCGCTGAAGCTCGACGACCTGAAGCTCATCAACTATGACATGGATAAATACGGCTCAACGGACGTGCGTAAAGCGCTCATCAATAAATGGGTTAGCGAAGTGAAGATGGGTAAATAAGCCCGCATTGCGTTCATTTGCCGGGTGGCGGCATCAACGCCCTACCCGGCCTACGACACCGGAAAACTTATGTCACACACGCTTGCACTCCATCCCGTGAAAAAGCGGGATGCGATATTCCTTTGGGTTTTATTCGGCTGGCTGGCGTTTGCCCTGCTGCCGAGCTGGAGCCTGGATTACGGTCTGCTGGAGTCCACGAGCGATGAAATTCTCGCGGCCTACGGCTGGTCACAGCTGAATATCAGCTGGCTGTGGTATCTGCTGCCGAGCCTGCTGCTGATTCGTCCATGGCAGGAGGCGAGGCGGGAGCAGCGCAGCCGCCACTATCTTGATGCCGGCTGGGCGTTTTTATGTATGGCGTTTATCGTCGTCAGCGCCACCGTGGAAGGCCGCGGGTTAGGCTACGCCACCATCGTGCTGTTTGTCGCGCTGGGGGCCATCATGACCCTGGCGCTCACCCGCCTGGAATGGCTGGGCGGCGACCGCTTTGTGATCGGTTCGCTGGTCGCCATCGTGGCGTTAATCGGCGTCTTTATCGTCTGGCCGAGCATCGCTATTTTTATCCCGATGTTCACCAACGACGCGGGCGAATTTGCTCCGCTGGCGTTTATGGCCGTGCTGTCGCAGGCGCATATTGTCCAGGTTATTATTAACTCGATCGGCCTGTCAATTGCGGTAGGCGTCGGCTGCACCTTCTTTGGCCTGGTGCTGGCGATTTACACCACCCGCATCGCGAAGCGCAGCGCGATTATCGGCCGCATTTTCTCGATTCTGCCGATCGTCACCCCGCCGTTTGTCGTCGGCCTCGGCGTCACCCTGATGATGGGCCGTTCCGGCTACGTCACCGAACTGATGGTCGACTGGTTCGGCTTAACCAACACCAACTGGCTGTACGGATTTACCGGCATCTGGCTGGCGCAGGTGCTGGCGTTCACCCCGATGGCGTTTATGATCCTCGACGGCGCGATTAAGACCATTCATCCGTCGCTGGAGGAGGCGTCGTACACCCTGCGCGCCAGCCGCTGGCAGACCTTCAACGGCGTCTTCGTCCCGCTGCTGAAACCAGCGCTGGCGAACGCGTTTTTAATCGTCATCGTTCAGTCGCTGGCCGACTTCAGCAACCCGCTGGTGCTCGGCGGCAACTTCGACGTGCTGGCGACGCAAATCTACTTCTATATCACCGGTTCGCAGCTCGATTATCAGGCCGCCAGTACCCTCGGCGCGTTCCTGCTGCTGTTCTCGCTGCTGGTGTTCTGCATTCAATATATGTGGATCGGCAAGCGTTCGTACGTCACGGTTTCCGGCAAGTCCTATCGCGGCGACGTGCAGCCGCTGCCGGTGACCCTGGTGTGGAGCGTGATCGCCATTCTGGCGGTGTGGATCGCCTTCAATGCCCTGCTCTACGGCAGCATTTTCTACGGCAGCTTTACCGTTAACTGGGGCGTGGACTACACCCTGACGCTGGATAACTTTATCAAGCTGTTCGGCCAGGGGATGAGCGACGGCGCCTGGCCTTCGCTGCTCGATACCCTGCTGTATGCCGGGATCGCCGCGCCGATCACCGCCGCCTTCGGCCTGCTGATCGCCTGGATCGTGGTGCGACAGCAGTTTAAAGGCAAAAAGACCATCGAGTTCACCACCATGCTGTGCTTCGCGGTGCCGGGCACCGTGGCGGGCGTCTCCTATATTCTCGCCTTTAACAGCGCGCCGGTGTACCTCACCGGAACGGCGGCGATTGTGATTATCTCGATGGTGATGCGTAACGTACCGGTGGGCATTCGGGCGGGCATTGCCGGTTTAGGCCAGATCGACAAATCGCTCGACGAAGCCTCGCTCAGCCTGCGCGCGGGTTCCCTGCGCACCATTACGCACATTCTGCTGCCGCTGCTGCGCCCGGCGATCCTCTCGGCGCTGATCTACAGCTTTGTGCGCGCCATTACCACCGTCAGCGCCATTGTGTTCCTCGTGACGCCGGACACCCGCGTCGCTACCGCCTATATCCTCAACCGGGTGGAAGACGGCGAATACGGCGTGGCGATCGCCTACGGATCGATTCTGATCGTTGTGATGCTGGCGATTATTTTCCTCTTTGACTGGCTGATCGGGGAAGCGCGCATCTCCCGTTCAAAAGCCAAAAACCAGGCGTAATGGAGCGCTCTATGAGTCAGAAAAATTTTGTTGAGCTGCGCAACGTCACCAAGCGATTCGGCAGCAACATGGTTATCGACAATATCAACCTCACCATCCCTCAGGGGCAAATGGTGACGCTGCTCGGCCCTTCCGGCTGCGGCAAGACCACCATCCTGCGCCTGGTGGCCGGGCTGGAAAAACCGAGCGAAGGGCAGATTTACATCGACGGTGAAGACGTCACCCATCGCTCCATTCAGCAGCGCGATATCTGTATGGTGTTTCAGTCGTACGCCCTGTTCCCGCATATGTCGCTGGGGGATAACGTCGGCTACGGCCTGAAAATGCTTGGCGTGCCGCGCGGCGACGTGAAAGCGCGGGTGAAAGAGGCGCTGGCGATGGTCGATCTGGAAGGATTCGAAGACCGCTATGTCGATCAGATCTCCGGCGGCCAGCAGCAGCGCGTGGCGCTGGCGCGCGCCCTGATCCTCAAGCCGAAGGTGCTGCTGTTTGACGAGCCGTTGAGTAACCTCGACGCCAACCTGCGGCGCAGCATGCGCGATAAGATCCGCGAACTGCAAAAGCAGTTTGATATCACCTCGCTGTACGTGACCCACGATCAGAGCGAAGCCTTTGCGGTTTCCGATACCGTGCTGGTGATGAACAAGGGGCATATCATGCAGATCGGCTCGCCGCAGGAGCTTTACCGCCAGCCCGCGTCGCGCTTTATGGCGAGCTTTATGGGCGACGCCAACCTGTTCCCGGCCGCCTTCAGCGAGGATTTTGTCGATATTTATGGCTATCGGCTGCCGAGGCCGCCGCATTTTGCCGCCCACGGCGAGGGCAGCGTCGGCGTCCGCCCGGAGGCGATCACCCTGAGCGATCGCGGCGAGGAGAGCCAGCGCTGCACGATCCGCCACGTGGCCTATATGGGGCCGCAGTATGAGGTGACGGTAGAGTGGCACGGGCAGGAGATCTTATTGCAGGTTAACGCCACCCGTCTGCAGCCGGACGTCGGCGAGCACTATTATCTCGAAATCCATCCGTACGGGATGTTTGTGTTAGCGGATGCCGGGTGATTGAGGCCGGGTAGCGCTCACGCTTAGCCGGCCTACGGTTCGTGCAGGTTGTAGGCCGGGTAAGGCATCAGCCGCCACCCGGCGCAAACTCAACGCTGCGCGTTCAATTCGGCAATATCCTTCGGCGTCGTGCGGCAGCAGCCGCCAATCAGCTTCGCTCCCGCCGCCAGCCACTGGGGTAAATATCCCGCCAGCGTTGCACAGGCTTCGCCGTGGTGATGCCAGGTTTTGGAGACCGGGTCATAGTGCTCGCCGGAATTAGGATAAACCACCAGCGGCAGCGCCGTCAGGCTATGCAGATGCGCCAGCGCGGCGGTGGTGTTCTCCAGCGCGATACAGTTAATTCCCAGCGCCACCACCTGCGGATAGTTTGCCAGCACACCAATTACTTCCCGCAGCGGCGTGCCGTCGCTGAGGTGCTGCGCATCGCGCAGGGTAAACGAGAACCACGCGCGCGCGCGCGGATACGCGGTCAGCAGCTCCGCCAGCGCTTTAATCTCGGCGAAGTTGGGTAGGGTTTCGCAGGCCAGCAGATCGGCCCCGGCGTCGAGCAGCGCTTCCACGCGCGGACGATGAAACGCCTGAAATTCTTCATGGCTGCGGAGATAATCGCCGCGATACTCCGAGCCGTCCGCCAGGTAGGCGCCGTACGGCCCGACCGAACCGGCAACCAGCAGCGCGCCCGCCTGCGGGTTTTCCGCCAGGTACGCCTCCCGCGCCTTGCGGGCCAGCTCGACGCTTTTGCCGATCAGCGCTTTCGACTGCGCTTCATCCAGCCCGCGGGCGGCAAAGCCCGCCGGCGTCGCCTGATAGCTGGCGGTGATCGCCACCTGCGCGCCGGCGCGGAAATAGTCGAGGTGAACTTCGCGGATAAGCTCCGGGTTGTCGACCAGCACTTTCGCCGACCACAGGCTGTCGGCAAGATTACAGCCGCGCGCTTCCAGCTCCGTCGCCATCGCGCCGTCCAGCAGGATAAAGGGCCTTGCGTCAAGGAGGGCGGTTAACGGATTATTCTGCGACATGTTGAGGCTCCTGGGTGAGTTTCCGTGAACGAGTCAGATAATACGCACCATAACACAGGGCCACGAACGGGATCCCGCACCACAGCGCAATCCTCTGACTCGGGTCAAACGCCAGACCCACGCAGGCCACCAGGCAAAGGACAAATCCCAGCGCCGGCACCAGCGGATACCACGGCGCGCGGTAGTGCAGTTCGCTTAGCGCCTTCCCCTGCTGCAGATGACGGCGGCGGAACATAAAGTGCGAGGCGCAGATGCTCAGCCATACCGCCACCACCGCAAAGCCGGAAATCGCCGACAGCGCGACAAACACCGTATCCGGGGCCACGACGCTGGAGAACAGCGCCAGCACGCCGCCGAGCATGCTCACCGAAATCGCCGTCAGCGGCACGCCGTTCCTGGTCAATTTGGTAAAACAGGCCGGCAGCGTGTTTTCATTGGAGAGCGACCACAGCATCCGCCCGGAGGCGTAGAGGCCGGAGTTGGCCGCCGACAGAATCGCCGTCAGGATCACGAAGTTAAAAATATCCGCCGCGTAAGGAATGCCGACCTTTTCGAACACCAGCACAAACGGGCTCTTCTCTACCCCCGCCTGCTGCATCGGGATCAGCGCCGCCAGCACGAAGACGGTGCCGATAAAAAAGATAATCAGCCGGGCGATGGTGGTGCGAATGGCCACCGGAATGACTTTATGCGGATTTTCCGTTTCCCCGGCCGCAATGCCGATAAGCTCGGTGCCGGAGAAAGCGAAGTTGACCGCCACCATGGTCATCAGGATCGGCAGACCGCCGTGCGGGAACCAGCCTTCGGCGGTGATATTGCGCAGCCCCGGCGCCGGCGAGCCATCCTGCATCGGAATAATGCCAAAGATCGCCGCCCCGCCGAGAATGATAAAGGCAATAATGGTGATCACTTTCACCAGCGAGAACCAGAATTCACCTTCGGCAAAGAAGCGGGTAGAGATAACGTTGAGGGCGAAAATCACCGCGCAGAACACCACGCACCAGACCCATACCGGCACCTGCG
Source organism: Klebsiella grimontii (assembly GCF_900200035.1). Taxonomy (GTDB): domain Bacteria; phylum Pseudomonadota; class Gammaproteobacteria; order Enterobacterales; family Enterobacteriaceae; genus Klebsiella; species Klebsiella grimontii. The sequence continues at coordinate 140,111 of NZ_FZTC01000015.1, read as the reverse complement.
GGAACCAGTACTGCATGCAGAATCCGGCGGCGGTGAAGCTGGAGCCAAGCGCCACGGTCCAGGTCAGCCAGTAGAGCCAGGCCACGGTATAGCCGGTCGCCGGGCCGAGATAGCGTGCGGCGTAGACGTGAAACGCCCCGGTTTCCGGCATCGCCACCGAGAGTTCGCCCAGACACTGCATCACCAGCCAGACCACCAGCGCGCCGATCAGATAGGCCAGCAGCGTGCCCGCCGCTCCGGTGGTGGAGATGATATAGCCGGTATTAAAGAATAACCCTGTGCCAATAACGCCACCCAGCGACAGCATGATCAGGTGGCGGGTCTTCATGGTGCGCTTAAGCTGCCCACCTTGTTTTTGTGTTGTTTGCATTTGACCTCATGGGCGTATAGACATCTAAACATCCAGATAAGAGATTCCTTATACCCCGCCTGTCGCCAAATTGCAAAGCCGCCGGGCCTGTCATCTATGCATTCGCCCAAATCATCATCGCCACTTATGGGCAGAATAACGACAAAAGAGAAACCGTGATCGCCGCACTCAATAAATCAAAACACTGGTGATAATTTTACAAAACAATAAACCAGAAAGGATAATGCCATGATACCCCGCGCTTTGCCTCTGTGGGCCGCCGCTGCCGCCGTCGGCCTTCTACCGCTGCACGCCGCTCAGGCCGCGAGTTCCGTGAAGTTTCCCGATAAAGTCTGTGATATCACCCACTACGGCGCAGAGGGCCACCGGCTGCAAATCGCGCTCAACACCGATCCGATGCCATTCAAAAAGCGATTGATGACTGCGCCGCCGCCGGAGGGGGAACGGTGCGGGTGCCGAAAGGCAATTTCCTGACCAACCCGCTGTTTCTGAAAAACAATATTCAGCTTAAGCTGGAGAAAGACGCCACCCTGGTGGCCTCAACCGAAGAGGCCGCCTATCGCGGCGATGATAAAACCCGATACGCCGAAGCGGAGAACGGCTGGCTGCCGTTTATCAGCATCGCCGACGCGCAAAACGTGGCCATCGTCGGTGAAGGCACTATCGACGGCCAGGGCGCGGTATGGTGGGAGCGCTGGCGGGAAAATATCCGCGCCACCGGCAAGAAAGGCGGTACCGACCGGCCGCGGCTGATTTATATCACCCGCGCCAGCAACGTGCTTATCGACGGCGTGACCCTCACCCATTCACCCAGCTTCCACGTCGTCACCCGCTACGCGCACGATGTCGATATCAACGGCACGCGTATTCTTTCACCGTGGCATGCGCCAAACACCGACGCCATCGACCCTATCGATAGCCAGAATATCCGTATTACCAACAACTATATCGACTGTAACGACGACCATATTGCCATCAAGGCGGAGAAAGCCGACCCGCGCTTCCCGGACGGGGTGGTGGATAACATCTATATCGCCAACAACACTCTGAAGCAGGGGCGCGGGATCTCCATCGGCAGCGAGAGCGCAGGCGGCGTGAATAACGTGCTGGTGGAAAACAATACCTTCGAAGGTTCGATGTACGGCATTCGGATTAAAAGCCCGCGCGGCAAAGGCGGCGAGGTAAAAAATATCGTCTACCGCAACACCAGAATGCATAACGTTGAGGTGCCGCTGGTGTTCTCCGCCTATTACAAAGCCGCGCCGATTGTGCAGGCCGAGGTCGATAAGCTGCTGCAGGCGGGCGGCTTTACCCTCGGCGAGCAGATCTATCCGCCGGACAGCGACCCGAAACAGCCCTTCGACAAATACAAGACCCCGCACTTCAGCAATATCACCGTTGAGAATTTAACCTCCACCGGCGACAGCAAAGCGGCGGCCTATATTATCGGTACCCCGGAAGCGCCGCTCAGCGGTTTCCATTTTAGCAACGTCAATATTGAAGCCGACCGCGGCCTGCGCATTCGCAACGCCGATCTGGAGAGTAAAGGACTTAACCTGCAGGTGAAAGCAGGCCCGGTAATTCAAAAAGACGCTGGCGCCATCGTGCACCAGTAACGCCACATTTGCGGGCAGCTGCACCACGGCGACTCTCCCGCCGGGCGCGGTCTGCCCTTTTATCGATCGTCGTTGGCTTAGAGCCTATTCCAACAGGCGTAATCGTTGCAGACAGTTTGGACACGGACAGCGCGCAAGAACCGGAACGTACACGTAGTACGTGAGGACTCTGAGCACTGCCCAGGGCCAAACTGGCAAATAAGATAGCCCTAATGGGATAGGTTCTTAAACCGCCGCGTTTATCAGCGGTATGCCCTGGCATTCTCTTTGCAACTCTCCCGATATCTTTATCTGGCGAGGCAACGAACATGACAGAGCAAACCACAACGCTAAAAAGAACGCTCGGCAGTTTCCGCTTATGGGGGATCGCCGTTGGGCTGGTTATTTCCGGGGAGTATTTCGGCTGGAGCTACGGCTGGTCCCAGGCCGGGACGCTGGGCTTTATGATCGTCGCGCTGGCCATCGCCGCGATGTACTGCGCCTTTATTTTTAGCTTTACCGAGCTGACCACCGCCATTCCGCATGCGGGTGGGCCATTTGCCTACGCCTACCGCGCCTTTGGCCCGACCGGCGGGTTTATCGCCGGCTTCGCGACCCTGATTGAATTCGTCTTCGCCCCGCCCGCCATCGCCATGGCCATCGGCGCCTACCTTAACGTGCAGTTTCCGGCGCTCGACCCCAAATGGGTAGCCTGCGGCGCCTATATTATCTTTATGACGCTGAATATTCTCGGCGTGGGCATTGCCGCCACCTTTGAGCTGGTGGTGACGTTATTAGCGATCTTCGAGCTGCTGGTATTTATGGGCGTGGTCGCGCCGGGCTTCTCGTGGAGCCACTTTACCGCTAACGGCTGGGCGGGCGCGGAGAGCTTCAGCGGCCTGGCGCTGCCGGGCATGTTTGCCGCCATCCCGTTTGCTATCTGGTTTTTTCTGGCGATTGAAGGCGCATCGATGGCCGCCGAAGAGGCTAAAGATCCGCAGCGCACCATTCCCCGAGCGCTGGGCGGCGGCATTCTGACCCTGACCGTACTGGCGATTGGCGTGATGATCTTTGCCGGCGGCGTGGGCGACTGGCGAACCCTGGCCAATATTAACGACCCGCTGCCGCAGGCGATGAAAATGGTGGTCGGCAACAGCAGCGGCTGGCTGCATATGCTGGTGTGGCTGGGGCTGTTCGGCCTGGTGGCGTCGTTCCACGGCATTATCATGGGCTACTCGCGACAGATTTACTCGCTGGCGCGCGCGGGCTATCTCCCCGCCAGCCTGGCAACGCTGAACCGCCGCACCCGCACGCCGCATCTGGCGATCCTCGCCGGCGGCGTGGTCGGCATCGCCGCCATTTTCTCCGATTCGCTGATCACTATTAGCGGGATGCCGCTGACCGCCTGTATCGTTACGATGTCGGTATTTGGCGCTATTGTTATGTATATCACCTCGATGGCGGCGCTGTTTAAACTGCGCCGCAGCGAGCCGAAGCTGATTCGACCGTTCCGCGCGCCGCTCTATCCGTGGGCGCCGGCCTTCGCCCTGGCGATGGCGGTACTCTGCCTGGTGGCGATGGTCTGGTACAACCCGCTGCTGGCGCTGATTTTCGCCGCCATGATGCTCGGCGGCTATCTGTGGTTTCGCAAGACCGCAGCGGCCCGCCAGCGCGCGGCGGTGGATCCGCAGCTGCGTACGGTCTCCTGAGGAGGCGACACATGTATAAAACTACGCTATCGGGCCAGGTATGGCGCTTTGATAGTCTGAAAACGCTGATGGCGAAAGCCTCTCCCGCGCGTTCCGGCGACGCGCTGGCGGGGGTTATCGCCGGGTCCGCCGAAGAGCGGATGGCGGCAAAAATGGCGCTGGCGGAGGTTCCGCTCACCGAGATTCTCGATAATCCGCTGATCCCCTACGAGCAGGATGAGGTGACCCGGCTGATCCTCGATACCCACGACGCCCGGGGCTTCGCGGCGATTCGTCATCTGACGGTCGGCGATTTTCGCGACTGGCTGCTCGACGACGCCACCGACGAAGCGGCGCTGCGCCAGGTCGCCCGCGCGATAACCCCGGAGATGGCCGCCGCGGTCAGCAAGCTGATGCGCAATCAGGATCTGATCCTCGCCGCCAGCAAATGCCGGGTGGTGACCCGTTTTCGCAACACTATCGGCCTGCCGGGGCGCCTGAGCGTGCGCCTGCAGCCCAATCACCCGACCGATGATATGAAAGGCATCGCCGCCAGCATGCTCGACGGCCTGCTGTACGGCGCCGGAGACGCGGTGATCGGCATTAACCCGGCCAGCGACAGCCTGCCGGTGCTGGCGCAGCTGAACCATATGCTCGACGAGATTATTCAGCGCTTCGCCATCCCCACCCAGTCGTGCATTTTGACCCACGTCACCAACACCCTGCAGCTGATTGAACGCGGCGCGCCGGTGGATCTGGTGTTCCAGTCGGTGGCCGGTACCGAAGCCGCCAACAGCGGTTTCGGCATTAATCTGGCGCTGCTGCAGGAGGCCAAAGAAGCGGCGCTTAGCCTGAACCGCGGTACGCTGGGCAACAACGTGATGTATTTTGAAACCGGCCAGGGCAGCTGCCTTTCCGCCAACGCCCACCACGGCGTTGATCAGCAGACCTGCGAAGCCCGCGCCTACGCCGTCGCCCGCCATTTCGAGCCGCTGCTGGTCAATACGGTGGTGGGCTTTATCGGCCCGGAGTATCTGTACGATGGTAAGCAGATTATCCGCGCCGGGCTGGAAGATCATTTCTGCGGCAAGCTGATGGGGCTGCCTATCGGCTGCGACGTTTGCTACACCAATCACGCCGAAGCGGATCAGGACGATATGGATACCCTGCTGACGCTGCTGTGCGCCGCCGGACTGACCTTTTTGATCGGCGTGCCGGGGGCTGACGATATTATGCTCAACTACCAAAGCACCTCGTTCCACGATGCCCTTTACGCCCGCCGTCTGCTGGGTTTGCAACATGCGCCTGAGTTCGCCGACTGGCTAACGAAGATGCAGATTATTGACCGCCACGGCGCGCTGCGTCTGACCGATGCCCGCCATCCGCTGCTTTCCGTCCTGCCGCAAGGAGAACCGGTATGAACCCTCCCGACGCCTGGAACCCGCTGCGCGAATTTACCGATGCGCGGATTGCGCTGGGCCGCAGCGGCGCCAGCCTGCCGACCCGCGAAGTGCTGAATTTCGGCCTCGCCCACGCCCGGGCGCGCGACGCTATCCACCAGCCTTTCGCCAGCGACCAGTTAGTCCAGCCGCTGGCGGAGCTGGGGCTGTCGACGCTGACCGTGCGCAGCGCCGCCAGCGATCGCCATATTTATCTGAATCGCCCGGATCTCGGGCGACAGCTGAACGAGGAGAGCCGCGCCGACCTCGCCGCCAGCGGCGCACGCCCCGCCGACCTGCTGCTGGTGATTGGCGACGGGCTGTCGTCGTACGCCGTGCAGCGCCAGGCGGTGCCGCTGATCCGCGCTCTGCTGCCGTACCTGAAAACCCTCGGGCTGAGCCTCGCCCCGGTGGTGCTGGCGCACCAGTCGCGGGTCGCGCTCGGCGATGATATAGGCGAAACGCTGAAGGCCAGAGCGGTGGCGATATTAATTGGCGAAAGGCCCGGGCTCTCCTCGCCGGACAGCCTCGGGGTGTATTTAACCTGGCAGCCGCATCGCCAGCGGCTGGAGTCGGAGCGCAACTGTATTTCTAATATTCGTCCGGAAGGGCTGAGCTTTGATGCCGCCGCTTTTAAGCTGGCCTGGCTGCTGGAACAGGCCTTTTTGCGGCGGCTTACCGGGGTGCGCCTGAAAGATGAAAGCGATAATCCGGCGCTGCATGGAAAAATAAAACCTTTGAGCCAATTAAAATAATAAGTCACGCGAGCAGCAGAATAGATTTTTAATATTATCGGGCGCACCTGAATATTATATTCTGGCGCGCGCTGAAATTGCGGGTTTTCCAGGCCGGGTAAGGCGTCAGCCGCCACCCGGCAAAATGCGTTCAGCGTACCCAAAACAGGGTTGTCATCAGCTTTATGCCCTTTCCTGCAGGTAATAAGAATATTGCATGAGTAAAAATGAAACGGACGTTGTAAGGTAATTCTGCGCATCAAATATATCTCGTTATCTATTCAACATAACAGCCAATAATTCGCCGGGTACGCTGGCGAATTATTTTTCAATGTTATGCAGTCATTGATGGTTAAAGATAAATAATCGACCGACGGTGAGGTAGCAATGAACAAGTTTTCCGGGAAAGCGTCTTTAATGGCCACGCTGGTTGCCGCGTGGGTCGGTGCCAGCAGCGCGCAGGCGGCTGAAATTAAAATCGGCGTGGTATTGCCGCTGAGCGGCGCGCTGAGCGGCTACGGTCAGCCTTCGCAAAAAGGGCTAGATATTATCCAGAGCATTACGCCGACGTTAAAAAACGGCGACACCGTGAAGCTTATCGTGATTGACGATAAGAGCGACAAGGTCGAAGCCGCTAACGCCATGCAGCGCCTGGTCTCCAGCGATAAAGTCGACGCGGTGATCGGCGAAGTCACCTCCTCCAATACCCTGGCGATGACCAAAATCGCCGACGACAGCAAAACGCCGCTGGTCTCCTCAACCGCCACCAACGACCGCGTCACCCGCAACCATCCTTACGTCAGCCGGGTCTGCTTCTCCGACAGCTTCCAGGGCGTGGTCGGCGCTAACCTCGCCTCGCGCGATCTGAAGGCCAAAACCGCCGCCATCGTCTTCGACAGCAGCAACGACTACTCCGTCGGCCTGGCGAAGGCCTTCCGCACGCAGTTCCTGAAAAACGGCGGCACCATACCTATCGAAGTTCAGGCCCCTGGCGGCAGCAAAGACTTTAAGGCCCAGTTGGCCAGCGTGAAGGCGAAGAACGTCGACATGATTTATATGCCGATTTACTACACCGAAGGGGCGCTCATCGCCGTACAGGCTAAACAGCTGGGGCTGAGCAAACCGGTGGTCGGCGGCGACGGACTGGCGGCGGATCAGGTCTTTTTTGACGTTGGTAAAGACGCGGTCAACGGCTATATGACCACCGACTACTACTCGCCGAACGCCAAAGAGCAAACGCCGGCGGGCGAGGTGTTTATCAAAGCCTGGGAAGCCAAATACCAGCAGCCGACCCATACCTGGGGCGCAATGGCGGCGGACGCTTATAACGTCATTATCAACGCCATGAACCAGTGCAGCGACCCGCACGACCGGGTTTGCGTTAACGAAAAAATTCGCGCCACTAAGGACTTCCAGGGCGTGACCGGCACGCTGACGTTACAAAACGGCGACGCTATCCGCAGCGCGGTCATCAACGAAGTGAAGGATGGCAAGCTGGCGTTTCGTACCGTGGTTAATCCTTAAGGTTTTATAAGGGATATCAGATGGATGGTGCCATTTTTCTCCAGCAAGTGGTCAATGGAATGAGCCTTGGGGGCATGTACGCCCTGATTGCCATCGGTTATACGATGGTTTATGGGGTGCTGCGCCTGATCAACTTCGCCCATGCGGACGTGATGATGGTCGGGGCGTTTACCACCCTGTTTTTGTTTTCTTCCATTGGGCTACCCTTCGGGGTAGCCGTTTTCCTGACCCTCGCGCTGTGCGGCCTGTTCGGGATGCTGATCGACCGGGTAGCCTATCGCCCGCTGCGCCAGGCCTCCAAAATCTCGATGCTGATCACCGCCATCGGCGTCAGCTTCTTCCTCGAAAACCTGTTCAACGTGCTGTTTGGCGGCAGCTCGCGCTTCTTTTCCGCACCGGACTTTTTCAATAACACCCGCGCCTTTGGCGACGTGATTATCACCAACGTGGCGTGGATCGTGCCGCTGATTACCGTCCTGCTGCTGCTGGCGATCCTCTGGCTGCTGTACCGTACCCGCTACGGGATGGCGATCCGCGCGGTGGCCTTCGACGTCAATACCGTGCGCCTGATGGGCATCGACGCCAACCGCATTATCTCGCTGGTGTTCGCCCTCGGCAGCAGCCTCGCGGCGCTGGGCGGGGTGTTCTACTCCATCAGCTACCCCACCATCGACCCGCTGATGGGGGTACTGATTGGCCTGAAGGCGTTCGCCGCCGCGGTACTCGGCGGGATCGGCAGCGTCACCGGCGCGGTACTCGGCGGCTTTATTCTCGGCTTTACCGAAGTGGTGGCGGTCGCCCTCTTTCCCGAGCTGGGCGGCTACAAAGACGCCTTTGCCTTTATGTTCTTGATTCTGGTCCTCTTGTTCCGCCCGGTTGGCATTATGGGCGATGAACGTCTGGAAAGGAGCCGTTTCTGATGCTCAACGCTACGACTACCGCCGGGGCGCAGCTGCGCAACCTGGTCATTATTGTTCTCTGCGTCGCGCTGCTGGCCGGGATCAACGTCGTCTTCAACGACTACATTATTCGCGTCATCAGCACTATTTTTGTCTTTATGATCCTCGCGGTCAGCTACAACCTGATCAACGGCGTGACCGGGCAGCTGTCGCTGGAGCCCAACGGCTTTGTGGCGGTCGGCGCTTACGTCACCGCCCTGCTGATCCTCTCCAGCGACAGCAAGCTGGATATGTTTGAGATGGCCGCGCCCAGCCCGTGGATCCTCGTGCTGCACGCCGGTTTCCTGCCCGCCTTGCTGATTAGCGGCCTGTGCGCGGCGGCGCTGGCGGTGTGCCTGGCTCTGCCGGTCTTCCGCGTGCGCGGCGACTACCTGGCGATTGTGACCCTCGGCTTCGGCTTTATCATTAAAATCCTCGCTATCAACAACCCGCAGATCACCAACGGCGCGATTGGCCTCAACGACATCCCGCAGCAGCCGCACCTGCTGTTCTGGTGCGGACTGTTCGCCCTGCTGGCGACCGGGATGATTCTGCAGCTGGTGTGGTCGAAGTACGGGCGAATGATGAAGGCGGTGCGCGACGACGAAGACGCCGCTATCGCCATGGGGGTGAACACGTTTCGCATTAAAACCTGCGCCTTCGCCACCAGCGCCTTCTTCGAAGGGATCGGCGGCGGCCTGCTGGCCTCGCTGCTGACCACCATCTCGCCGGGCCTGTTCGACTTTATGCTCACCTTCCAGCTGCTGATTATTATCGTGCTCGGCGGCCTGGGCAGCACTACCGGCGCGCTGCTCGGCACCGTGCTGGTGGTCGGCAGCGGCGAGTGGCTGCGCTTTCTCGACCAGCCGCTCCAGTTCTTCGGTCACGATCTGGGCGCGTATCCGGGGCTGCGAATGGTGGTGTTCTCGCTGCTGCTGCTGATCATCATGCTGTTCGCCCGCGAAGGTCTGCTGGGCAAAAAAGAGATTTGGCAAGTGGGCAAAAGGGGCCGCGGCTATGGCGCAAAATAAGGTCATTTTAGAGGTACAGGACGTGACCATGCAGTTCGGCGGCCTGCGGGCCATCGACAGCGTCAGTTTCCACGTCGACGAGGCGGAAATTTTTGGCCTGATTGGCCCTAACGGCGCGGGCAAAACCACGATGTTTAACGTGATTACCGCCAACTATAAACCGACCAGCGGCAGCGTGACCCTGGCGGGAAAATCGCTAAAAGGGCTGAAGCCGAACCGGGTGGTCAACGCCGGGATCGCCCGCACCTTTCAGAATATCCGCCTGTTTAACTCGATGACGGTATTAGAAAACGTGATGGTCGGCCTCGACAGCGCCAGCCGCTATTCGCTGCTGGAAGCGGCGCTGCATATTGGCCGCTACTTCCCCGCCGAGCGGGCGGCAAAGGCCAAAGCGATGGCGATTCTGGACGATATCGGCATCGCCCATTTCGCCGACGTGCAGGCCACCAACCTCAGCTACGGCAACCAGCGCAAGGTGGAGATCGCCCGCGCGCTGGCGACGTCGCCAAAATTACTGCTGCTCGACGAACCCGCCGCCGGAATGAACCCGAAAGAAACGGAAGATCTGGCGGATCTGATCTTCCGCATGCGCAACGACTACCGGCTCAGCGTGCTGCTGATCGAGCACGATATGCCATTCGTCAACAAGCTGTGCGAGCGGGTGATGGTGCTGGAGTACGGCAAACCGCTGTTCAGCGGCCTGATGTCCGAAGCCATTCAGGATCCGGACGTGATTTCCGCCTACCTGGGGGACGTTCGTTATGCTTAGCGCGCGCGAGTTAAAAGTGTTTTACGGCGTGATTCAGGGGCTGAAAGGGGTGGACATTGATATTCACGACCGGGAGATTGTGACCCTTATCGGCAGTAACGGCGCGGGGAAAACCTCCACCCTCAACGGGATCGTCAACCTGGTGCGTTCCACCGGGCGGGTCAATTTTCTCAACGAGGATATTTCCCGCAGCCAGACGCATCAGATTGTGCGTAAGGGGCTGGCGCTGGTGCCCGAGGGGCGACGCATCTTCACCAACCTGACCATCGAAGAAAACCTGCGCATGGGGGCCTACAACAACCTCGCCGGCTTTCCCCGCCTGCGCGATCGCATGTACAGTCTGTTTCCCCGGCTGAAAGAGCGGCGTACCCAGATGGCGGGGACCATGAGCGGCGGCGAGCAGCAGATGCTGGCGATCGCCAGAGCGTTGATGAGCGAGCCGGTACTGCTGATGCTCGATGAGCCAAGCCTCGGACTGGCGCCGAAAATTGTCGGTGAGCTGTTCGCAACGATTAAGCAGCTGCGGGAGGAGAATATTACCGTGCTGCTGGTGGAGCAAAACGCCACGGCGGCGTTGACCATCGCCGATCGCGCCTATGTGCTGGAGAATGGGAAGATTATGCTCTCTGGCCCGGCGGCGGAGGTGCTGGCGAATCCGGAGATTAAGCGGATGTATCTTGGGGGATAAAGCTGTTCAGGGCTGCGGCATCGCTTCCTGCGTCGCCGCAACCGCAAACAGCCTCGCGCTACACAAAGCACACCTCGTTCCAGTAGGCTTCACGCGTCCTGCGCCGCTCAGTATGTTTTATCATGGCGAAACCACCTTGTTTCTACGTTGCCAAGCTCAATTCCGTAGAGACTGGCGACCGGTAATATCGCCTCCATAATGCGTTGGGTATCCTGCTGCCCGGCTTCTCCGCCAGATCCAGATAAAGAAGCCAGCCAGCCCGTTATGCGTTGCCACAGCGCCACTTTCATTTTTCTCCTCCGTCGGGAAGCGTTTTTGCCTCGGTCTATTTCAACCACAGTTGACGGCGGGCAGGAAATATCAATTCCGGATTTGTAATTCTGTGGGATGCATATTAAGGGGGAGAGGATCTTCCCGGAGGCGGTGCTGCGCACCTGTCCGGGCTACTTTCCCCAGTTTGGTAGCCCCATGCGGGTAAACAATATCCACAGTTTTGTTAAGTTCTTTTTCGTTATAGATAAGAACTTTTTCTTCTTTGCCGCCGACGGGCGATTTGTGGGAGCGTGATAAACACAAAACAAAACAGGGATTCAGGGGAAAACTATGCGCATTGCAAAAACAAAAATCGCGCTGGCGCTGGGCATGCTGGTGCTCGCCGCGCAGGCTCAGGCCGATCAATTAGCCGATATCAAAGCCGCCGGGGTGGTCAAAGTCGCCACCTTCGACGCCAACCCGCCGTTCGGCTCGGTAGACCCAAAAACGCATAAAATCGTCGGCTACGACGTGGACTTCGCCGAAGCGCTGGCGAAATCTCTCGGCGTTAAGCTGGAGCTGGTCGCCACCAACCCGGCCAACCGTATTCCGCTGCTGCAGTCCGGTAAGGCCGACCTGATCGTCGCCGATATCACCATCACCCCGGAGCGCGCCCAGGTGATTGATTTCTCAACGCCTTACTTCGTGACCGGCCAGCAGTTCCTCGTCCCGGCGAAATCCCCGGATAAGCTTGATGATTACAGCAAAGCGCGCATCGGCGCGGTAAAAGGCACTACCGGCGAACAGGCGCTGCATCAGCGTTTCCCGCAATCGCGCGTACTCTCTTATGACGACATTCCGCTGGCGCTGACCGCCCTGCGCAACGGCAACGTGCAGGCCATTACCCAGGACAGCACCATCCTCGCCGGACTGCTGGCGGAAGCGCCCGACAAGGCCAACTTCAAAATCATCCCCGACCTGCTGAGTAAAGAAGAGATTGGCGTCGGCGTGAAGAAAGGCGAACCGACCCTGCTGAAAGCGGTAAATGACGAGCTGGTCAAGCTGGAAAAATCCGGTGAAGCGGCAAAAATTTACGACGTCTGGTTTGGCCCGAGCACCAAAACCCCGCAGCCGCGCGCCTTTACTATCGAAGCTAAATAAGCAGAAAAAGATTATGTTATCGGCTCTATTTTCACGCTCCGCGGCATCGTCCGCGGATTTTTCGCATCTGCAGCGCGCCAGCATTGAGTTCCGCGATGTCGCCAAAAGCTACGGCGATCATCGGGTGCTGAACGGCGTAAATTTACAGGTTGAACCCGGCGAAGTGGTGGCGATCCTCGGCCCTTCGGGATCGGGCAAATCCACCCTGATCCGCCTGATCAACCAGCTGGAATCCCTCAGCGGCGGCGAGATTTTGATCGACGGTAAACCGACGCGCCAGCTTACCGGCAGCGCCCTGCGCCAGCTGCGCAGCCGGGTCGGCTTCGTCTTTCAGCAGTTTAATCTCTACGCCCACCTGACGGCGCAGGAGAATATCACCCTCGCGCTGGAACGCGTCCACGGCTGGGGCAAAAGCGCCGCCCGCGAGCGCTCGCTGGCGCTGCTCAGCCAGGTTGGCCTCGCGGATAAAGCCGGGCAGATGCCCGCCCAGCTCTCCGGCGGCCAGCAGCAGCGGGTGGCGATCGCCCGCGCCCTCGCCTCCTCGCCGCAGATTATTCTGTTTGATGAACCTACGTCGGCGCTGGACCCAGAGATGATCGGCGAAGTGCTGCAGGTGATGAAAACCCTCGCCCACAGCGGGATCACCATGGTGGTCGTGACCCACGAAATGCAGTTCGCCCGCGAAATTGCCGATCGGGTGGTGTTTATCGACGGCGGCGATATTCTCGAAGTCGCGCCGCCGGCCGAGTTTTTCGCCCGACCGCAGCACGCCCGCACCCGCCGTTTCCTGCAGAAGGTGCTCGACCCGCTGCACCAGGAGAGTGAGGCGTGATCCCGCATCTTGACTGGCATGGCGTGCTGAGCGGGCAGCCGCTGCAGTGGATAATCTCCGGCTTTCTCACCACCGTCTGGGTGAGCGTCGCCGGGATGATTCTGGCGACCGTGCTGGCTATCCTGCTGCTGGCGCTGCGTCTCGGCGGCGGCCGGCCCGGACGCTGGCTGGTGGCGGCCTGGGTATCGCTGTTCCGCAATACGCCGCTGCTGGTGCAGCTGCTGTTCTGGTATTTTGCCGCCTGGAATCTGCTGCCGCTGGGGGCGCGCGATTTTATTAACGACGACCACAGCTGGTCGATTCTGCCGGGCAACGTCTGGTGGCTGACGCCGGAGTTTCTCTGCTCCATGTGGGGGCTTGGGGTCTTTACTTCGGCGTTTCTGATCGAAGAGATCGCCTCCGGGCTGCGCGCCGTTAGCCACGGTCAGCGGGAAGCGGCGCTGTCGCAGGGGTTTACCCCCTGGCAGGAACTGCGCCACATTCTGCTGCCGCAGGGGCTGGCAAACGCCTGGCAGCCGATTATCGGCCAGTATCTGAATCTGATGAAGCTCTCTTCGCTGGCGAGCGGCATCGGCTTCGCCGAACTCACCTACCAGGTACGGCAAATCGAGAGCTACAACGCGCATGCGCTGGAGGCGTTTGCCGTCGGCACCGCGCTGTATCTGGCGCTTGGGGTGGTGATGGGCGTGGCGCTGACGCGTCTCGGCCCGGGAAGAAATCAGCAAAGGAGAGCCGGGTATGAACGCTAATCTGGCGGTGATCGTTGATAACCTCGATTATCTGCTGTGGGGACGGCTGGCGGACGGTATTCCCGGCGGCGTGGTGCTGACGCTGCTGATGGCGATCGGCGCCGCCGCGCTGGCTTTGCCGGGCGGGGTCCTGCTGGCGGGGATCGCCTGGCGCTACGACGGGATCGTGCGGCGGCTGCTCTTCCTGTGGGCGGAGGTTATTCGCGGCATCCCGCTGATCTTCGTGATTTTCTGGCTGTGGTATCTGCTGCCCATGCTCACCGGCAGCGATCTGCCGGGCGCGGTCACCGTCACGGTGGCGCTGGCGTGGTTTACCGCCGCGTCGGTGATGCATTCGGTGCTGGCGGGCCTGCAATCGCTTCCCGGCGGGCAATACGAAGCGGCGCTGACCCAGGGTTTTACCCCCGGACAGACGCTGCGCCTGATCCTGCTGCCCCAGGCCCTGCGTAACGTTCAGCCCTCGTTGGTAGGAATATTGATCGGCCTGCTCAAAGACACGTCGCTGGCGTTTATCGTCAACGTACCGGAATTGACCACCGTTGCCGGCCAGGTCAATAACCGAGTGCAGATATACCCTCTGGCGATATTTGTCTTTACCGGCGCGGTTTATTATCTACTGTGCTGCGGCCTGAGCCTGCTGGCGAACCGTCGCTATGCCGGTCGTGCGGCTTAGCGACGAAGTGCGAAAAAAGCTGCCCGGTTACTTCACCGGGCAGTCTTTGGTCATCTTAATAAATTTATCGTTATAGATTATGTAGTGGTTCCCTGGTTGGCGCAGCGAAGCCTGGCGAACAACGTCCCCGGGCCGTAAATACCATGCGTCTCCTTCCTCTTCCGTCGTATCACACCCGGGCTTGATCAGCAGCTTAAACCAGGTATTCCCGGTATTGCTGACGGTACCCGCCGCACGATCGTAGGCCCACTTGAACTGCACCTCGCGCGGGCGAACAACGAGAATTGTGTCCATCACTACCACCGGATCCATACTCACTTCCGTCCCGCTTTGATTACGCATCACGTAATTGCGGGTGGGTATTTCACGGAACGACACCCGGTAATAGCGCTCACGGTTATCTTTCGGGCCGTGGTAGTAAAACTTAAAATATTCGCTCTCCCCCGCCTGAAGGGTGAGCTGGCGCGGGGCAAACAACAGCTCGCCGTCCGCCGGACGGGAGCGCACCTCTTTGCCGCCGGGGCGGTCGATAGCGACAATAGAGACCCGATACAATCTGGCGCTTTTATTGTTATTAATCACCCGTTTAGACGCAAAATCATCTTCCGCCGCCATCGAGAAAGTTAAATTACCGACCGAGATGGCCTGCGCCGCGGTCGCCAGTCCGAGCGACAGCAGGCAGATAAGCATCCGCAGCAAATTAGTTAATGTTACGCCACGTCGCCTGAACATGAATTTCTCCTGAAGCACTCACTTCACCAAACCAGCCGTTATCTTCCACCGTGCGCAACGATATCGGGTTATCCATCGGAATGGAAAACTTCACCGTCGTTTTGTCCATCTGCCCGACGTCGCCGGAAATATCCGTCCACGGCGTGGTTAACCACAGGGCATCGGTCATATCATGCCAGGTATCATCACATCCGGCGTCATACGTTTTGATAGCCCCGGTCTGGGTGGTAAACGCCAGGGTCGCCGGGAACGGCACTCTCGACGTACCGTCCGGTGAAGTGAAAATACAGTATGAACGTCCGCCGATCGCCTGCGTTGGTCCCTTCACTTTGATAAGCACTTCATCGGCGGCGGTCTTACCGCTGGTGGTGACAATATAGCCGAAGTCCAGCGACGGTTCGCCGCTGCCCACGTAGCCCTCACGCGTCGGCGTTGAGATATACTCATCGGAAATAATGCTGATGCTGAAGTCACGCGGTTTAATGATCAGCGTGTTGGACGTCGAAAACTCATACCAGCCTGACTCCGGCGAGGTGGTGTTATAGAAACGGAAATTAAACAGGTCCTTAGTGTTCACGTCGCTGATGCCCAGCGTCACCATCTGCTTAAAAAAGTTGCTTGAGAAGAAAACATACACTGAATCTGATGATTTCATCTCGTTAAACGTATAGTACTGAGCGATGCCGCTTACTGGCTTCCATGAGTTACCGTCGAGGCTGAACTGCATATCGTAGCTTCCCACCGCGGAAGCCAGCGCCGAGTTGCTGATCGCCGGGAAAATATGAATTGAGGTATTACTCAGGCCATTATGCTGCAAATTGTAGTTCACCATTTTGCAGCTCAGACCGGAACGCGTGCCAATCGTCTGCGTGCGGCAGTCGGCGTTGCCTTCACCCAGCGTCGGAACCCCGTCGCTGTTGATAAAGACTTCCGCCAGCGCATGGGTATTAATTAACCGCAGATTGGCCGCTTTAGTATGGGTGACATTACGTACGTACCAGTAACCTGAGGCCTGGTCTTTGCAGCGTGCGCCGCTGCTGGCGTCATAGCTCACCGACGTCATGCAGGAGTTGATGGTCATTGAGAAGCTGCTGCCCACCGACATCTGCTGCAGATACTGGTAAAAAGAGTCGGACATCATGCCGTGCATCCACTTTTGCCCGCCGGGTGTTACCGTTGCGCCGTAGAAGCCGCTGGCATCGCTGGTTTGCGGCTGGATCAGGCTGGTCGCCATATCGCAGCCCGCATACCAGTTGATGCAGCGCAGGCCGCTCAAAGGATGGGAAGCCGGCGAGTTATCCAGCCACATATCGAAGAACCAGTTAGCGTACAGGCCGGTGTTATAGCCATTGTCGATATAGCCGAGGCTCTGCTGATAAATGGTGCCCGAGCCGTTATATTTCAGCCCGGTCCAGCGATTAGCCCCGGTCATCCGCGGGTCCAGCGCGCCGCCTGGGGTGACGAAGAAGTTATCGTCCGAGTTGTTTTCCACAAAAACAAACTGCATGGCCGCCGCATCGGGCCAGGTGGTTTTGTTTACCGCAGCGTTGACCCGCGTCACGCACAGCGCCGCCGTTAACATGATTAAACATGCCAGCCATTTAGCTTTCATTACCTTCTCCTGTCTGCTGCACGCGGGCATAAGTGGAGAGGCCGCTGCAGACCACATCGCCCACCCACACCGCGCCGCGCGCCTGGCTCAGCTCCAGCGCCACTTCGCAGCTCTGGTTTTTACCGTAACTGAAATCGATGGTGGGATACTTTTTATCCACGTCCATCACAAACTCACCGTTCTCATCGGTGCGGGTACGACCGATGTGGTTATTAATCCGCGCGTTGGCCAGCAGCGTGCCGTCTTCCGCGCGAATCCGCCCGGAGACCGTGACCATCTGCTTCACTTCCGGCTCAATCACCGCCACGTTCCCCGGATAAAGGGTCAGTTGGCTCTTGCGCCCGGTCACGATGTCGTAGCTATCGAGCGAATTTTTGCTGTTCTGCAGCTCCACTTCATAGCGGTTGTACGGCGACAGCGGCAGGTAATTACGGTTGCCGGAGAGCTGCACAATACGGCCGTTCACCTTAGCGCTCAGCTTGCCGTCGTCTTCAAGACCGGTTTTGAAAATCACCCCGGCATTACCGTCGGTGCGGCCGCTGGCGGCGATATTTTTCCCCTGCCAGCCCACGCTGCCGTTGGCAGTCAGGTTGGTATTCACATAGCCATCCACGCCGCTATTCACATTCAGCGTACCGGTGGAGTAGCGGGTATCAAACTGGGCATACGCGCCGCCGCTGAGGGTTTTGTCATCGCCGGTGTCGCCGGAAATCGCCCGTGAAACGTTGGCGCCGATGGTGCGAATGCTGCCTTCATCAAACTGTTTACGCGCCGACAGGTTGGCCATGGTGTAGCCGTTCTGGTGCGTCATGCCGGCGCTGAACCAGTTGCCGAGCGGCAGCGAGAAGTCGAGCGCAATATATTTCCCGGTGCTGGCGCTGCTGTCGCCGTTATTAAAGCGCTGCAGGCCCGCGCGCAGGCCCAGCGATCCCCACGAGCCGGTATAAAGCGTCTGATAGTAGTCCGCCGTGTAGTAGTGGCTGTTATAGCGGCGGTCGTCATTATAGCTGATGCTGAACGTGCCCAGCTTTGACCATAATGAATTGAGATTCAGCGTGCCGCCGATAGCCCGGTTATCGGCATTGCTGCGGCGTATTCTGTCGCCAATCTGCGTTTTTTCCTGGTTGACCCATACCGAGCTGAAGCCGCCGGGGAGCGTGGCGCTGATGCTGCCGATGCTGCTCCAGGAGCTGTCGCTGGCCAGCATATTCTGCAGATTCACGCTAATGGATTCGGTCAGCGGCAGCGTCAGGCGCGTCTCGGCAACGGCATTGTTGTCATAGCCGTAGCCGGTCGCCGCCCAGCTTAAGGTGCTGAGCGACCCGGAGGCCGAGGCGCCCGCCAGCCAGCTGTCTTTTGCCGGCAGCGTCTTTTTACCGCTTTCGGACCAGCGGTCCATATGGAAGCTGCCGCCCCAGAACTGCCAGGCCAGCGGCGCGCCGGCGCCGCGTCCGCGGCTGAACAATTTATTGACCCGCTGGGTACGCTTGCTGACCACCCGGCCGTTCACAATCACTTCAACATCGACATCATAAATCCCATACGGCAGGCCGCGGGTGTCCACTTCGTGGTTACCCATGGCAAAGTTCTGCACGCTCATCAGGCGCCCGTCGCGGGTCAGATGGACCTCCCCGGCGGCGGGTAAAAAGGCGACCACCGGCGTGGCCGACTGGCTGTTATCGAA
Organism: Klebsiella grimontii; assembly: GCF_900200035.1. Taxonomy (GTDB): domain Bacteria; phylum Pseudomonadota; class Gammaproteobacteria; order Enterobacterales; family Enterobacteriaceae; genus Klebsiella; species Klebsiella grimontii. Next base: position 121,640 of record NZ_FZTC01000015.1, on the reverse strand, counting down.
TACCGTCGAACTGGCCTGGTTGCCCCAGGAAGCGCCGTAGATCTTCCCCGCCGAAACGGCGGTCATCGGGCCAAGGGACTGTAGATTCCAGGTATCCAGCATCCCGCCCGCAAAACGGTGACCGGCAAAGTCGCGCTCATACATCGCTTTATAGACTTCGCTGTCCTGATTGCCGGAGCCAATACCGTACAGCGAGCCGTCGAGCACCAGGTGGTGCTCGCGCAGCGCGGTGACGTTGTTCAACGACAGATAGCTGGAGGTATTATTGCCGCCGTTGCGCATCTGGTTGTTATAGACCCCGAGGTTATAGTTCAGGGTGCTGCTGAGGGTGTTGACGCTGGACTGGCCGATATCTTCGCTGCGCGAACGCAGCACCGTACCCAGCGCCTCCTTCTTCACCACCAGCTGCAGCAGCAGCTGGCGCAGGCTGAGCTGTAGCTGCGCATCATCTGTGAGGCTAATATTGAGTTCTTTGCTGAAAGCTTCATTGGCCAGCGCGGTGAGCTGTTTGCGGGTCTGTTCGCTGACGGTGGCGTTATTATCGTTTTCTTCCAGCTGAATTTGCCGTACGCGCAACACGCCGTTATCCAGCCAGATAAAGGCATTGCCGATCCGCTGATCGTCCTGGGTACCGGTGCTGCCTTTAAGGTGAATAAACAGAGGAATGCTCATTCCGTCCTGCAGCGCCTGGCTGAAGGCCTGGGGGATAATCACGCCGCCGATTTGCTGTACTTTGTCGGAGGCGGCAGTGACGCTAAATGGAACCAGCAAAATGACCATGCCGGAGGCAAAGAGTGTTTTTAATCCTGGAGCGATCCCTGGTTGAGCCATAATGTTGATCCGTCATAAGAAATGTCTATTTCACGGGAACAAACTGCTCGCCCTGCCAGAGCGCGACCCGTCCTTTTTTGTCCGCAACGTTCACGCGCGTGAAGCGACGCTCTTTACCCGGCATCAGGAAGTAATTTTCCTTGCACTCTTTACCGTCAGCCGGCTTCAGACACGGGCCGTAGGCAAGAATGCGCAACGTCGCGTTACCGGTATTGACCAGCGTGCCGTTGGCGTACTGATAGCGGAAGTTTGCTTTTCTTGGCGCCACCACCAGGATAGTGCCGATGCGTGCCGAGGCCGTGGCGACCGCGCTGCGGGTCGAGCCATTGCGCTGGGCATCGCTGAGCGCCTGATCGAACCAGACGATACGGTAATAGCGCTCTTTATCGTCCGCCGGGCCTTTGTAGAAAAAGCGGATCACGTCGCTGGCTTTCGCGGGCAGCAGCAGACTGGCCGGGGTCAGTAAAATCTCGTCCTGCTTATCCATCGGGATGACCTTGCCGCCATCCAGCGGCGAAGAGAGGCGTTCCATATGGATGTTAATTAAGCGACCGCTGTCGGTCGTGTTCTTGATCTCTTTACTCAGCGTGCTGCTTTCGCTGTTCATAAATGAAGAGATATCGCCCACATCCAGCGCCAGGGCTGGCGTCATTGTGCTGAGCAACAGGCTGATGGCCAGAATGTGTTTTTTCATATGAATTCAGTCCGTGAAATAAGGCAGGGGGAATACCCCCTGCCTGGTGCTACGAGAGGATCAGCTGGTCCAGGTCGCGTCGAACTGTACGCTGACGTCACCGCTCCAGATACCTTCCGGCAGGGCGCTGTAGTCAGTGACAGCCGTAGAGCCATTGGTCGTGCCGCTGATGATGGAGAACGTGAAGCCGTCCTGAGCGGTAGTACGACCCGCAACGTTATAGCCGTTAGACAGCGCGCTGAGGTTGCCGCCCAGGATGCCCGCCGCGGTGTCGATCATGGTGGTGTCAGCCGTTTTTTCGACCGCAGCGCCGTTGTAGTCAACGCCCACGCTCAGGGTGGAACCAGAGGTATCCAGCTGAGTCAGGGTGTTGGTGATCAGACGAGAGGTCAGTTTGAATGCGGTCGCGGTGGCGTCACCTTCGATAGCCACATCAAACAGGCCTTTCTGTGAGTTAAAGCCTTTAATCCCTTCGGCATACTGGAAAGCCAGGCTGCCCAGCGGAGTCACCACCAGCTTGCTGGTAGTGTCTTTTTTGGCGGTTGCGGACCAGGTAGCGACTGCCTGAGCAGTAACGTCAGCTGCCTGAGCGACACCCATACCGGCAAACGCGGTTACCAGAGCAATTGCAAGAACCTTTTTTTTCATAGCTTTTTCATCCTGAGTTTATTAAGGGACCTGATGTCCCACGTCTGTGTGCATTTCCCGCCATAGTTCAGGCCGCATAATGTTTATTGCGGCGAAAATTATTTTGGGGTTACGACCTGGTGCACAATTTTAAAATTAACATCTATTACTAATTACAGCGCGAGCTTATATATCTTTGAATACAGTTTCGCCTCGGCATTTCGCCGATGGGTATAAACCGTTTTCACACTACAATTTTCAATTTTGGCGATAGATTTTGGATGCATTCCCTGCGCCGTCATACGAATTATCTTCATTTCCCTGTTGGTAATTTTGTCTTTCTTTATATCTTTGCGTAGAAAACGACCATTAATAACGTATGCCAGCTCCTGACGAATATCTTTCGTTAAGTCGACATAAACCACGCCACGAATAGAGCCATTGTAATACCAGTAATTGGCCAGCGCTTCCGAGCGCCTTGCGGCAATTAATACAATTTGTTTGCCTTTCATTTCAGCTAGCCACTCATTATCGCGGCGGATAAAATAGTTCAGCGAACTGGCGCTAAGATTAATAAATACAAATTCCCGGCGTACCTTTTCAAGTGACAGGTAAATTAAGTTATCGATATCAATAATTAGCTCAGCGAGTCCTTTAAGAAAATAACTGTCATGCGCTGGCCAGATGCACTGATCCAAAGAATATTTATAATCCATATAAAGTTAAACCCCATAGTCCTGGAAATCTTGAACGTATCACAACACTGCTGATAGCCCAGGCCTGCAAAGTCTAAGTCAGCAAATTCCCTCTTTAATATATTCAACCCAAAACTCAAAATAGTATTGCTTGAGACAAAGAACGCTAAATGACTTGCTTGTTTCTTGTGTTATCAAATTTAGGATTTTTCGCTATGTGTGTCAATAAGTGCTCTGAGGGCTAATTACCGAACAGGTCAATTTAAGCCAAAACAATAAAAATAAGAATATTGAGTTAAAAACAAAAAGCATTTATTTTCATAGGGTTATTGTGACTGCGTACGGGGATTCTTAAGTGAATATTATATGTTCCAGGATCTTAGCCATTATCAGTTAAGACTATTCTTAACGAGGGTTTCATTCGAAAATGCAAAAAAGTCAAACAAAGTCAAAAAATAAGAATATAATGCCAATAATCAACACAAAGTCAGTGGTTAATTCCATTAACTGGCGTAAATAATGAAATTACACGCCGCACAAAAGGCCTGGTCGCCGACTAAAAATTTATCGAGGTCAATCGTAATCAAGCACGAAAAGATTAACTATTCGGTTAAACCGACTCAGCATGAAGCCTGGCACGAACATCCTGAATGATGCCTCTGCGCCCAAGGCGGTAAATTTCCCCCGCTAATGTCGCATACAACGCCTTATCTTTATCAGAGGAAATACGTATCATTATTAATCTCATTGCCAAAGCGTATTAAAGGTAGCAGACCCTGCGCGAATTCCCGCTTGTGGATACAAAAGTGTGAGCCCTGTCGGGCTTTTTCGCCACCCACTACCCCAACTCTTGCGTCCGTTCACTATTTGTTCGTCTTACTGTCATCCGGCAGTCATATAAAACACCATTAATAGTGCCCAGTTGACTGACGAACCTGGACGCATTTATGAACAGTTCTCTGGCTGCGGTTGCAGAAACCGAGTTTCAACCGTTTACGCCCCCCTATACCGACCGGCAACGCAAGGTCCTGAGCGTACGTAACCTGAGCAAATCCTGGAACGCGCAGCAAACCGTCCTGGATAGCATCAGTTTCGATCTTCATGCGGGCGAACTGGTTGGCGTGATTGGCCGTTCCGGCGCCGGTAAATCGACGCTTCTGCACCTTCTGAACGGCACCCATAGCGCCAGCGGCGGCGAGATCCTGAGCTTCCCGGAAGTGGGGACGCCGCAGGACGTATCAAAGCTGTCAGGCCGCGCGTTAAACGCCTGGCGCAGCCGGTGCGGCATGATCTTTCAGGATTTCTGTCTGGTCCCGCGCCTCGACGTTTTGACCAACGTGCTGCTGGGGCGCCTGAGCCAGACTTCCACCCTGAAATCCTTATTCAAAGTCTTCCCCGACGCCGACCGCGCCCGCGCGATCTCCCTGCTGGAGTGGATGAATATGCTGCCGCAGGCGCTACAGCGGGCGGAAAACCTCTCCGGCGGCCAGATGCAGCGCGTGGCCATTTGCCGGGCATTAATGCAAAACCCCGGTATTTTGCTGGCCGATGAACCGGTCGCGTCTCTTGACCCGAAAAATACGCAGCGAATTATGAATGTCCTGCGCGAAATTAGCGAACAGGGCATCAGCGTAATGGTAAACCTGCATTCGGTGGAGCTGGTGCGTGAATATTGCACGCGGGTTATCGGCGTGGCCAAAGGCCAGATTATTTTTGACGACCATCCCACGCAGCTGAATCAGGAAATTCTGCACCGGCTGTACGGCGATGAAATTAGCCAATTGCATTAAATTTCACTCACACGGGCAAAATAATGAAAAAGTACATCACTGGCGCAGTTCGTTTATCCGCAGCGGTTGCAGGCATTATGATGGCGTGGCAGGCAGGCGCTGCTGAACAACCGAAGGAATTAAATCTGGGCATCCTTGGCGGTCAGAACGCAACGCAGCAAATTGGTGATAACCAGTGCGTTAAACAGTTTCTCGATAAAGAACTCAACGTCGATACGAAGTTGCGTAACTCGTCCGACTACTCCGGCGTGATTCAGGGATTGCTGGGCGGAAAAGTTGACGTCGTATTAAGCATGTCGCCGTCGTCGTACGCTTCGGTTTATATTAACAATCCTAAGGCCGTCGATATTGTCGGGATTGCCGTAGATGATAAAGACCAGTCCCGCGGCTACCACTCGGTGGTGATTGTCAAAGCCGATAGTCCGTATAAAAAGTTAGAAGATCTGAAGGGCAAAGCCTTTGGCTTCGCCGACCCGGACTCCACTTCCGGCTTTTTAATTCCGAACCACGCCTTTAAACAGCAGTTCGGCGGCACCTCGGATAACAAATATAATAACTTCTTCTCCAGCGTGACCTTCTCCGGCGGCCACGAGCAGGACATTCTGGGGGTGCTGAACGGCCAGTTTGCCGGCGCGGTGACCTGGACCTCCATGGTCGGCGACTATAACAGCGGCTACAGCGTCGGCGCCTTTAACCGCCTGATTCGCATGGATCACCCGGATTTGATGAAGCAAATTCGCATTATCTGGCAATCGCCGCTGATCCCGAACGGTCCGATCCTCGTCAGCAATGCCCTGCCGGCGGACTTTAAGGCCAAAGTCGTTACCGCGATTAAAAAGCTCGATACTGACGATCACGCCTGCTTTATCAAGGCGATGGGCGGTACTCAGCATATCGGCCCGGGCAGCGTGGCTGATTTTCAGCAGATCATCGATATGAAACGCGAGCTGGTTAGCGCGCGTTAATCCCGCCCCTGACGCCGCCGCCCGCGGGCTATCGCGGGCAGCGGCGACTCGTTGAAGACACCGCGACGCATGAATAACACCCATACCGAATTCGAACGCTATTACCAGCAGGTCCGCTCGCGACAAAAGCGCGATACCTTGAGCGGATCCCTGCTGCTGCTGGCGCTCTATTTTGCCGCCGGCAGCATGGCCGAGTTTAATCTCTTTACTATCTGGCACTCGCTGCCCAACTTTTTCGACTACATGTTTGAGACGCTGCCGACGCTGCGCGTCGCCGACCTGTTTGCCGATTCGCATACCAAAGGTTCGCTGGCTTACTGGGGCTATCGTCTGCCGATACAGCTGCCGCTGATCTGGGAGACGCTGCAGCTGGCGCTGGCGTCCACGCTGGTGGCGGTGGCGATAGCCACCCTGCTGGGGTTCGTTGCCGCCAGCAACGCCTGGTCCCCTGCCCCGCTGCGGGTTGCCGTCCGCGTGCTGGTGGCTTTTCTGCGCACCATGCCGGAGCTGGCGTGGGCGGTCATTTTCGTGATGGCTTTTGGTATCGGGGCGATACCGGGCTTTCTGGCATTGATGCTGCACACCATCGGCAGCCTGACCAAGCTGTTCTATGAAGCGGTGGAGAGCGCCCAGGATAAACCGGTGCGCGGCCTGGCCGCCTGCGGCGCGTCGCATCTGCAGCGTATTCGCTTTGCCCTGTGGCCGCAGGTGAAACCTATTTTTCTCTCCTACGGCTTTATGCGGCTCGAAATTAACTTCCGCTCCTCAACGATCCTCGGGCTGGTGGGCGCGGGCGGCATCGGCCAGGAGCTGATGACCAACATCAAACTGGATCGTTACGATCAGGTCAGCATCACGCTGCTGCTGATTATTATCGTGGTATCGCTGCTGGATATGCTGTCCGGCCGCCTGCGGCAGTGGGTTCTGGAGGGAAAAAAATGAATCAGTGGCAAAAACAACCGGATATCGCCGCCAGCCGCCGCCAGCATCGGCATTTATATCAGGCCCAGGGGCGCTATCTGCGCTATGTCGGCCTGCTGGCGCTGGCCAGCGTGCTCTATTATGTCTGGTTCTTTATGCAGTTCGGCATCAGCGGCGGGCAGCTCGCCGCCGGGCTGCAGCAAATCAGCCGCTATCTACTGCGGATGTTCGTCTGGCACGACTTTTTCAACTGGCCGTTTCGCTATTACTTCACGCAAATCGCCATTACCCTGGCGATTGTTTTCGCCGGGACGCTTACCGCGACGGTCATCGCCCTGCTGCTCTCGTTTCTCGCGGCGCGCAACATTATGCGCGGCGTTGTTCCGGGGCTCATCGCCCTGCTGATGCGCCGCCTGTTCGACGTGCTGCGCGGCATCGATATGGCTATCTGGGGGCTGATTTTTGTCCGCGCCGTTGGGCTCGGGCCGCTGGCCGGGGTGCTGGCGATTATCATGCAGGATACCGGGCTGCTGGGCCGTCTGTATGCCGAGGGGCATGAGGCGGTTGACCGTTCGCCGGGACGCGGCCTGACGGCGGTGGGGGCGAACGGTTTGCAGAAACATCGCTTCAGCATTTTTACCCAGTCCTTTCCGACGTTTCTGGCGCTCAGCCTGTATCAGATTGAATCGAATACCCGTTCCGCTGCGGTACTCGGTTTTGTCGGCGCGGGGGGTATCGGCCTGATTTATGCGGAAAATATGCGCCTGTGGAACTGGGACGTGGTGATGTTTATTACCCTGCTGCTGGTGGCGGTGGTGATGGCGATGGATACGCTGTCCGCCTGGCTGCGCCGCCGCTATATCGGCGGCAGCGCGGTGCCGCTGTTTAAAGCTGGTTAGTTTTTTCCCGGGTCGCGCTGCGCTTCCCCGGGGGGCCTGATATCGCGACATTCCCGGAGGCGGCGCAATGCGCCTGTCCGGGCTACCCAAACTGCACGAAAAAGTAGCCCGGGTAAGGCGTTTACGCCGCCACCCGGGGGAAAATCACAGCCGCCACGCCAGCACCGGCCACCGGTGCTGCGCGTTCGCCGCCGCCAGCTGCGGGCAGGGATTAACCAGCCGTACGCGATCGGCGCGCAGGCACAGCGGCAGATCGTTAATCTAATCGGTGTAGAAGGTTATCTCACCCGAATAGTCGGGATGGGCCGCCAGCCACAGCTCAAGGCGCACGACTTTCCCCTGCTGATAGCTCGGCGTACCGGCAATCACGCCGCTATAGCCGCCGTCGGCCATCACGACGTCAATGCCCAGCGCCTGCTCGATGCCCAGCTCCGCCGCAACCGCCTGTACCAGCAGGCTGACCGACGCCGAGATCACCAGCATCTGCTCGCCTTTCGCCTGTAAAGTCCGAATCAAATCCCACGCCTGCGGATACACGCGCGGCATAACCTCTTCGCGTACGCAGCGCGCCAGCAGCGCGTCCACATCCCGCTTTGCCACGCCAATCAGCGGCGCCTGGATCAGGGCCACGTAATCGGCGATATTCATTTCGCCGCGGTCGTAGTCCTCCATCAGCCGCGCTTCCCGCGCCAGGTAATCGGGATCGTTTACCCAGCCCTCACGCACCATAAAGCGGCTCCACAGCGTACTGCTGTCTCCCTTAATTAACGTATTATCCAGATCGAAAATGGTCAGCGTTTTACCCATCGTTTATTTTCCCTTATCGGCCACGGCGCCTCGCGAGAGCATGCGCAAGAAAAATGACAGCAGAATGACCCGGACAAAACGCCCGAGATTCACGCATCAGTAAGGCTTTTTCCCGGGTCGCGCTGCGCTTATCCGGGCTACAGCTCTACCGCCATTTGCCGAACGGTAGCCCGGACAGGTGCGCAGCACCGCCTCCGGGAAGCAGCTTCCCTTTTCACCCCCACACGCTCATCACCAGCAGCACGGCAATCAGCAATAGCGGATAAATTCGCACATGCCAGCGATCCGGTAAACGCGCCAGCCAGCGGGAGGCGATTTTTAATCCCAGCCAGCTTCCCGCCACCAGCTGCGCCGCCGCCGACAGCCAGATATTGCCGACAAACCCAGCCGGCAGCGCCACCGGCGACAGCCACGCCATCACCAGCCAGGTGAGCGTCGCCGTTGCCGCCAGCGGCAGCGTCAGGAGGTTGGCCATCGCCGCGGCTTCAGACATCAGCACGCCGCGACGGCGCATCAGAGGAACCGTCATCACGCTTCCTCCGACGCCGAGAAAAGAGGCGATCAGGCCAATGACGCCCCCTACCGTCAGCTCATGGGGCGCCGTCGGCACCACCCGGCTGGACGGCGGCGTCATAAATCCGGCGCGAAGGTAGCAATCGATAATGGTCGCCAGCAGGTAGATAACGAACAGCCAGCGGATCCACTCGCCGTTCACCTGAAGCGCCAGCAGCGCGCCGGCGATACCGCCAACGGCAATACCGGTGAGCATAGCCCACAGACGACGCCAGCTCAGGGTGCCGGTACGCACGTGCCTCCAGGTCGCCAGCAGCGCGGAACAGAGCATTACCAGCGCCGAGGTGGCGACGGCAATCTGCATCGCCTGTTGCCCGACGGCGCTTTGCGCTCCCCACCCGCTGGTTGCCAGTAAATAGAGCAGCGGGACGGTAACGAAACCGCCGCCGAAGCCAAAGAGCCAGGTCGTGATGCCGGAAAGTATGCCGCACAGAAAAAGCCAGTCGCTCATTGGAACGCCTCCACAAAAGGAGGTAACGATATAGAATAAGCCGATGGCCGGCTTACGCTTTAAAGCCAATCTATTACGAATTTCAGCCAGGGCTACACTTATGCGCAACGTTGCGATTGATGACGTCGACCATCTTCCTCGCCCGGTACTGGCGCTGGGCAGCGACTATCCGCCCAATACGCTACTGGAGCGCCACAGCCACCGCCGGGCGCAGTTTCTGTACGCCATGCACGGATTAATGAAGGTCGAAACCGATGACGGCCAGTGGCTGGTGCCGCCGTTCAGCGGAGTCTGGATCCCGGCGACGAAACCGCATCGCGTCTGGATGCCCGGCGTCAGCACCCACAGTCTGTATATTGACGCGCGGGACGCCCCGCGGGAAAGCGAGCGCTGCGAGGTCTTACAGGTCTCCCCGCTGATCCATCAACTGCTGCTGGCCGCCTGTCGGCTACCGCTGCTGTATGAAGAGAGCGGGCGCGATGCCGCCCTGATTACGCTGCTGCTCCATGAACTGCGCGCCGCCGCGCCGCTGCCGATGTTTACGCCGCTTCCGCAGAATAGCCGCCTCGCCGCGCTATGCGCCGATTTTCAGCGCCAGCCGAGCATCCGCAGTACGCCGCAGCAGTGGGCGCAAAAGCTGAGTAAAAGCGTACGCACGTTTAATCGGCTATTTCGCCGCGAGACCGGGATGGCGTTTTGCGACTGGCGCCAGCAGGCATGCCTGATGTACGCCATGACGGCGCTACGTGAAGGGAGTTCGGTTACCGAAGTCGCGCTAAGTCTGGGCTATGAGTATCCGGCCGCCTTTACCGCGATGTTCCGCAAAGCGATGGGCTATTCGCCGATGGCGTTTATCCGTCAGATCAACGGCGGACCGGCACACGCCAGTCCGCCGTAGTCGCGGATTATCCGGCTGCGCGATTCAGCCAGTCAAACAGCGTGTCCACCGAGAGCTGCGCAGGCGCGCGCAATGCTAGCTGCCCCGGTTTAATCAGCAGCAGCGTCGGCAGGCCGCGCACGCCGAGGTCGCTCGCCAGCGCCTGATGCCGGTCGGCATCCAGATAGCGCGTATCCAGTTGAGCAATTCGCGAGCTGAGTTTTCCCTGCGCCAGCAGCTGCCAGAGCTTGCGGCAGTGCACGCAGCGTTCAGCGCCAACGAACAGCAGCACCGGCCGTTCGCTCTCCAGTTCGCTCGCCGCGCCGATCGGCGTGAACGCGCTTTCCGCGACGCGGAACAGCTTCGGACTGCGGCGCAGGGTATCGTTATCGGTTGCCACGCACAGCGCATCGGCGCTTTTACTGTACGGCTGCACGCCCGCCACCCGGACCACGCTTTGCGCCGGTCCCGCTGCCGCCGCGCCGGGCTGGCGCAGGGTTCGTACATCGACCGCCGCAATCGGCGTCTCCTGCGGCTGCGCCAGCTGCGGGATCCAGCCGTAGGGAATGCGGTAGGCGCGATAGACCATATTGTTGTTCAGCGTCTTACCCCAGAACGGCGAAATATATTCCCAGACAATTTCGTGGTCGCGGGTCACTTCAAAAATGCGCCCGTTCGATCCTTCGTTAATCAGGGTATTGCCGTTTTCCAGGCGCTGCATGTTGCTGATGTACGGACTGTAAAAGCGGTACGAATCGGTCGGCTGCGGTAGATCCGCTTCATAGGGCGAGTAGCGCCATTCGATATCGAGGGTCAGCGGGTTGATCTCCAGGATCCGGGAGTAATCGCGCCAGGCGTTTTTCACCCCGTCCGTCGACGCCGGATTCGGCGCGCCGTATCCCGCCCAGCCGCCGTTATCGAAAATCAGGATATTGCCCGCGCCCGGCAGCCCCTGCGGGATCATATGCGCATGGTGCTGGCCGATGATCCAGCCGATGTGCTTCAGCTCCGGCTTGCTGTAGTCCGGGCCCAGTTGCCAGACGATCTTGCCGCTCTGTTTGTCGATAATGGCGATAACGTTGGATTCACGGGCGTCCCAGATAATATTGTCGGGATGAAAACGTTCATCGCCGGCGTCATACCACTTATTCGGCCCCAGCGCCGACATCGAGTTGATATGCATCCAGTCGCCCATTCCGCCGCCGCTGGCGCGCATGTTCGGGTTGTTGTACAGCGCGGTGCGCGCCGCATCGTCAAAGCCTAGTTCGTGAAAATGGTCGCTGCAGCGCCACTCCCACACCACGTTGCCCTGCCAGTCAACTTCAATAATGGTGTCATCCAGCAGCAGCTTGTCGGAGATCGCTTCATTGACCAGATTGGTGTGGGCGAGGATCAGGGTATTGCCGCCATCCACCTGCGGCTCTAGCCCCGGCGCGTAGTAGCCCACCGGGTTGCCCGCACGCTGATAGTCATGATGCGCGCGCGCCATCCAGCGCGTTTCATTGCCCGGATCGCTCACCTGCTCATAGCGATCGAATTTCCAGGTGACGTTGCCTTCCCAGTCCACCTGGATCAGATCGAGCATATCCTGCATGCCGTAGCGCGGGTCGCGCTCGCCGCTATGGCCAAGGATTGCGCCGCCGGGCAGGATTTTATTGGGAAAGCCGTGCAGTTCAGGCCATTCGCGCACCACGCGGCCGTTCATATCCACCAGCACCGCGCCGTGTTCGGTGGCCTGGAAAAGGGTGTAGCCGCTCCAGGCGCGCGGCGGATCGTAGAGGGTGGCGCCGGTCGGATAGACGGAAGGATGTCCCATATATTGCTCCTTAAATAAAAGAATCAGGCAGTGGTAATCAGGTTACGAATCTGGCGGCAGGCGGCGCTAAACGAAGCATCATCGCGCTGGCGCGGATGGGGCAGCGCCAGGCTCACCACTTCCCGTATCCGCCCCGGACGCGGCGAGAGCACAACGACCCGGTCGGCCAGAGCGACGGCCTCTTCCACATCGTGCGTCACCAGCAGCGTGGTGGTTCCCGCGCGCTGGTGGATCTGTAAAAGTTCCTGCTGCAGGGTGTGACGCGTCAGGGCATCCAGCGCGCCGAAAGGCTCATCGAGCATCAGGATCTGCGGACGGGCCACCAGGCCGCGGGCAATGGCCACCCGCTGGGCCATCCCGCCGGAGAGCTGCGCGGGTAGCGCGTTGGCGAATTCGCTGAGCTGCACGCGTTCCAGCATTTCCAGCGCCCGCTGGCGCTTCGCCGCCCGGCTGAGCTTTTCATCCGCCAGACCGAGCATCACGTTGTCGAGCACGTTAAGCCACGGAAACAGCCGCGGCTCCTGAAACACAATGCCGCGCTCTTTGCCCACGCCGGTGACCGGCTCGCCGTTGATGCGAATCTCCCCCTGGGTCGCTGACTCCAGGCCCACCAGCATCCGCAGCAGCGTCGATTTACCGCAGCCGCTGCTGCCCACCAGCGCCACCAGTTCACCGGCGGCGATATCCAGGCTGAAATTCTGTAGCGCCGTTACCTGTTGCCAGGATTTACGCACGTGGCGAAAAGAGACCAGAGTCGAAGAGGTCATAGCTGCTCCTGTTGGCGCCAGCGGGTGACGCGCATTTCCAGTAAACGTCCGGCTTTATCCAGCGCCGCGCCGGTGATACCGACCAGCACCATGCCGCAAAGAATGGTGGGCATATCCAGCAGCTGCTGGGCATTGATCATCAGGCTGCCGATGCCAACGCCGGAGGACATGAAATATTCCGCGCCGATATTGCCAAGCCAGGCGTAAATCAGCGCCAGCCGCAGACCGGCGAAGATCCCCGGCGCCGCGCCGGGAAGAATGACTCTGCGCAGGCGCGCTACTTCACCTAACCGCAGCACTCTGGCGACCTCATCGAGCTGCGGGTTGCGCTGGAGCACGGCCTGCCGGGTGCTAAAAAACATCGGAAAGAACGACGCCAGCGCGATAAAAACGATTTTGCCGCCGTTATCGTTGCCCACCCATGCGGTCAGCAGCGGCAGCCAGGCAAACAGGGCGATATGGCGCAGCACGTTGAGCGTAGGGGTGAAGATTTGCCCGGCGCGCGGGCGCAGCGCCAGCAGCAGTCCGCAGAGCAGGCCCCCCGCAATCCCCAGCACGCCGCCGACAAAGGCCCGCCCGAGGCTTGCCAGCATCGCCGCGGTCAGCTCTCCGCTCAGGGCGCCCTGCATAAAGCGCGTCGCCACCGCCAGCGGCGAAGAGAACAACGCGCCATCGATCCAGCCCCACTGGCTTGCCAACTGCCACAGCGCCAGCAGCACCAGCGGCAGCTGCAGCGCCCGCCAGCTGGCCTGCGGTTTCCACGCCAGGCGTCCGGCGGCTGGCTGCGGCCAGAACACCAGACGGGCACAGGCGCGGTTCGCCGCCCACTCCATCAGCATGCCGCTCAGGCCAACCACCGCAATGGTGACGAAGACGATATCCAACTGAAACAGCTGACGGCCCCAGACCATCAGGTAGCCAATGCCTTCCGAAGAAGCCAGCAGTTCGACAACGATAAGCGATACCCAGGCCTGGGACAGCGCCAGACGCAGGCCGGTAAACCAGCCCGGCAGGCTGGCCGGGATCACCAGCCAGCGCAGCCGCTGCCAGCGGGAAAAGTTCATCACCCTTGCGGCTTCGCTCAGGGTCAGCGGCACGCCGGCCACCGCCTGCTGCGTATTAATGGTCATCGGCACCACGGTGGTTTTGACGATAACCGCCAGCTTGAGGCCGTTATCAATGCCGAACAGCACCATAAACAGCGGGATCCAGCCGAGCGTCGGGATTTGCGCCAGGGCGTAGAACAGCGGCTCCACGCGCTGCGCGGCGGCCGGGACCAGGCCGAACAGCGCGCCGAGCAGCGTGCCGGCAGTGGCCCCCAGCAGCAGGCCAAGCGCCAGATGCTGAAGGCTGAATCCCCACTGCGCCAGCAGGTCGCCGCTCAGCAGCGATAGCGCGGTATCGGCAACCACCGACGGCGCGGGCAAAATTTGCTCCGGCATCCATCCTTCGCGAGCGGCGACGTACCACAGCAGCAGCAGTAACGCCGGCAGCAGCCACGGCCAGCCGTTAAGCCTGAAGCCCGGCCTGGCTGGGGCATCGGTTCTTAAGATCATCTGCGACATATCGGTCCACTTTTCGGCAAGTTATGTCGCTATCAAAACGTGACTTCCCCTTCGCCGCCATTGCGTAAGGCGAATAATCCCGATGCATCGAATGCATTTCAGCCTGCCGGGCGCGCGGCGTCTGATTTAGCTTTTTTTCACCCAAGCTTGGCGAATAAAAGCATTTAACACGCGGCCCGTGGGCTCTTTAGGGTGAGAAAAAACTCAAGGGAGCAACACGTTATGATGAAAGCATTTTTTAGCCGCACCTTGCTGGCGCTGGTGGCGGTCATTGGCCTGGCGGCAAGCGCCCAGGCCGAAGCGCTGCGCACTATCCGCATCGGCGTGCCGGACCAGAGCGCGGGCAGTAAACCCTTTATTGAGGGGCCGGTCGGCATGGCGTTTATCCGCCATCAGCTGGAAGAGGTGTTTAAACCGCAGGGCGTGGAAGTACAGTGGCAGTTTTTCAAAGGTGCCGGTCCGGCGGTCAATGAAGCGTTAGCCAACCGCCAGCTGGATTTTGTCTATCTCGGCGATCTGGCGGCGATTATCGGTAAGGCCAATGGCCTGCCGACGCGCCTGCTGCTGGGCAGCCGCGGTTCGGAATCTTATCTGGCGGTGACCAAAGCCTCGGGGATTAAAACCCTGACCGATCTGCAAGGTAAACGAGTGGCGGTTTATCGCGGTACGGCGGACCAGCTGGCCTTTGACCGTGCGCTGCAAAGCGCTGGCCTCAATGAGCGCAGCCTGCAGGTGATCAATCTTGACTGGAATGCCGGCAAAGCGGCGCTGGCGGCCGGTCGCGTCGATGCGGTGTGGGGCGGCGTTTCGCTGCTGGCGCTGCGCGGCGATAAGATTGATGTGGTCGTCAAAAGCGGCGATTCCGGCCGTCAGAACACGACTCAGGCGGGATTCCTCGGCACGCAGACGTTTATTGACGCCTGGCCG
This sequence comes from Klebsiella grimontii, assembly GCF_900200035.1. Lineage (GTDB taxonomy): Bacteria > Pseudomonadota > Gammaproteobacteria > Enterobacterales > Enterobacteriaceae > Klebsiella > Klebsiella grimontii. The sequence goes on along the minus strand of NZ_FZTC01000015.1, from coordinate 106,435 downwards.
CAGGCGACCCAGCAGATTATTAACGTGCTGGTGAAGAACGCCGCGGAAATCAACGACCCGGCTAATCGCGACGCCTGGTCCGCCGAGATGGCGCAGCAGAGCCAGATCCCGCAGGCGCTGTTTCTCGAAGAGCTGCAGCCGCAGGATCTGAACTTTACCACCTCGCCGCGTATCGACCCGTTCCTGACCGACAGCTTTAGCAGCAGCGTCGATCAGGCGAAATCAGGACGCCTGATCCGCAGCGCTTTTGACGTCAGCCAGTGGGTGGACGGCCAGTTTGTCGAGCAGGCGCTGAAATCCCTGCGCCTGGAAAACCGCTGGCCACAGTACGACGCCAAAGGCCTGGCGAAAGACGCCAGTTAACCTCCCTCCTCCTGCGCCAGCAGCTGCAGCTGATGCTGACGATCGGTATGAAGGATAATCTCAATCAGCTTCTCCACCAGCGGCGGCTGCGCCGCGTGAACCGGAGAGATAATGGCAAACCGGGTCTGCATCAGCCGCCACTCCTCAGGCAGATCGCTGAGCTCCAGCTTAACCAGCCGATGGCTGTGCTGGCACAGCGCGAAGCCGTCCTCGCTGGCAAAGCTAATCGCGTTGGTCTGCGCGAGGGTGGCAAGCAGCGCGTAGATATGGTCGCACTGAATCGCCGGGGTAAAGTCCTGCTGCTGGCTGAGTGTCGCCAGCACCTTGCGCACGCCCGGCGGCAAATAAGGTGCCGCAAAGGGGTAGCGCAGCATCGCCTGGATAGAGACCGGCCCCTGTTTGGCCAGCGGATGGTCGGCATGGCAGACGAAAAAGCAGCGCTGCGGGCTGAGCGGCTGAACGCGCAACTGCGGGTCGAGCTCGGCCTGCCAGCTGTCGGCGACCACAAAAGGGTAAAGCTGGGAGTTCAGCGCCTGATGCAGCGCCAGCCAGTTATCAATCTGAAAGCGCACCCTCGCCTGCGGTAAAAGGCGATGAAACCCGCCGACGGCGGCCGGAATCAGCCTCGCGGCAGGGGCCGGGCCGCAGCCAAAGGCGACCTCGCCGTTTTGCGCATCGTCCGCTTCGCGCAGCTGGCTGCTGAGCTCCACGTTCAGCTCCTGAAAGCGGCGGGCGTAGGGCAGCAGCTTTTGCCCGTGCAGGGTGAGCGTCGGTAGCTTACTCTGGCGGTCGAATAAAGGATGGCCGACGCTCTGCTCCAGCGCCTGAATGCTGCGGCTGAAGGCCGACTGCGACAGGCACACCGCCTCCGCCGCGCGATTAAAACTGCCGTATTCAACTAGCGCCACAAAGTTGCGCAGTTGGCGAAAATCCAGATGCATTGGCCGCCCCACTCTCTCTTTTAGGCTACAAAAGTACTGGAGCGCAGCCAGGCGGCGCAATGCCGGGATGATGAGGATTTTTCACCCAGTACGGAAGCCGAGTAGGCGTCCAGCATTCGGATATTTGTGAAATATTGTTTCACGAAGAAAAAAATTATTAACATGACAGGTTCGTTTTTTGCCATAAATAATCAGCGTTAATTATCACTGCGCGAACCGGCCTATATTATTTACGTAAGGTTTCGTAAATTTTGCGTTTGGTCATTCTGAGGCCGTAGCGAATCGGCTATAAAATATCACGGCCCGTTTTCAGTGACGAAAAACAATGATATGAAGCCCAGACTCTCTCACGCGCTACTATTTGTTCCTTTTTTGCTTTTGGCAGGATGTTCATCCTCATCAAAACCGCATAAAACCGCCGCCCAGAGTAGCCACTCGACCATTGACGGAGGTTCTGACGATCTGATCCCGGTGATCGCCGCGCTGCACGATCAGATGCATACCTGGGAGGGAACGCCCTACGAATGGGGCGGGACGGAGCAAAGCGGCGTCGACTGCTCCGGGTTTGTCTGGCGTACGCTCAAAGATCGCTTCAACTTGCCGATGGAGCGCATCACCACTCGCGAACTGCTGCACATGGGCGAGCGCGTAAGCCCGCGCCAGCTGCGGCCGGGGGATTTAGTTTTCTTCCGTATTAAAGGCGGCATGCACGTCGGCTTCTATGATACCGACCGTAATTTCCTTCACGCCTCCACCAGCCAGGGCGTGATGCGCTCTTCGCTGGATAATCCGTACTGGCAATCGGTATTCTACCAGGCGCGCCGTCTGCCGAAGGAATATAACGCCCAGATAACGATGAATAACGATAATCTGCATCTGGCGAAAAACCGTTAATCACAAATAATAAAGCCGCCCTGTTACCACGGCGGCTTTATTGTCGAGAAGACTTAGAACTGGTAGGTCATACCGACAGCGACGATATCGTCATCGTTGATCCCGAGCTTATTATCGCTCTTCAGCTGGTTGATTTTATAATCAACAAAGGCGTTCATGTTTTTGTTGAAGTAATAGGTCACGCCAACATCAATGTAGTTGACCAGGTCTTCGCTTCCCACGCCCTCGATATCCTTGCCTTTTGACAGCACGTAGCCCAGGGACGGACGCAGGCCGAAGTCGAACTGGTACTGCGCCACGGCTTCAAAGTTCTGCGCTTTATTGGCAAAACCGCCGCTGATTGGCGTCATTTTGCGGGTTTCGGAGTACATGGTCGCCAGGTAGATATTGTTGGCGTCATATTTCAGGCCGGTCGCCCAGGCTTCCGCTTTTTTACCCGTACCGCGGGCCAGCAGGTTCTGATCGTTCGTACGGTCGGAGCTGGTGTAGGCCGCGCTGACGGCGAAATCGCTGCCGCCGAAGTCATAGCTTAACGCGGTGCCAAAGCCGTCGCCGTTCTGTTTTTTAGCTTCACGGCCTTCGTTTTTGCCCTGGTACTGCAGAGTCAGATCCAGGCCATCCACCACGCCGAAGAAGTCGGTATTGCGGTAGGTTGCCAGGCCGCTGGCGCGTTTGGTCATAAAGTTATCGGTCTGCGCGGAAGAGTCGCCGCCGAATTCCGGGAACATATCGGTCCAGGCTTCGACGTCGTACAGCGCGCCGAGGTTACGACCGTAGTCAAATGAACCGTAGTTTTTGACTTTCACCCCGGCGAACGCCAGGCGCGTTTTCTGCGAAGAGTCGCTTTCGGTTTTGTTGCCGGAGAACTCCGATTCCCAGCGGCCGTAGCCGGTCAGATCGTCGTTAATCTGCGTTTCGCCTTTGATGCCGAAACGAACGTAGGTCTGGTCGCCATCTTTGCTGTCATAGTCGCTCATATAGTGCATCGCTTTGACTTTGCCGTAGACGTCCAGTTTATTGCCGTTTTTATTATAAACTTCTGCCGCCTGGGTAGCCGAAGAAGCAATAAGACCCATCATCATTAATGCCAGTGAGCTCTTTTTCATTATCTAGTCCTGGTGATTTATTTATACGCGCTAATCAATTCCGGGCGGAAGCCCTGTCAAAAACTGCAGGTTTTTTAACGCTCTAATATTAAAAATTTATGACAACATGGAACTTTTTATAAAAAAGGGAATTTAATTATTTCCGTCATGAATGTGTCACGTTTCCCCGCCAGAATGCCCGATCCGCGCAAGGAAGTGGTTCGTCCACCACGCCAGGTGTTGGCAAGCGGGCTGACTCCTGTTACAACATCAACTCGATATCGAAACTCCTTTTTGAACGGCAGAGAATCATGAGTGATAGCCAGACGCTGGTGGTAAAACTGGGCACCAGTGTTTTAACGGGCGGATCCCGCCGCCTGAACCGCGCCCATATCGTTGAATTAGTGCGCCAGTGCGCACAGCTGCACGCGATGGGCCACCGAATTGTGATAGTGACTTCCGGGGCGATAGCCGCCGGACGTGAGCACCTCGGCTACCCGGAACTGCCCGCGACCATCGCGTCCAAACAGCTGCTGGCAGCGGTTGGTCAGAGCCGTCTTATCCAGCTGTGGGAACAGCTGTTTTCTATTTATGGCATTCACGTCGGCCAGATGCTGCTGACCCGCGCCGATATGGAAGACCGCGAGCGTTTCCTTAACGCCCGCGATACCCTGCGCGCGCTGCTGGATAACAACATCGTGCCGGTGATTAATGAAAATGACGCCGTGGCGACTGCCGAGATTAAAGTCGGTGATAACGATAATCTTTCGGCACTGGCGGCGATTCTCGCGGGCGCAGATAAACTGCTGCTGCTGACCGATCAGCAGGGCCTATTTACCGCCGACCCGCGCAACAACCCGCAGGCCGAGCTGATTAAAGACGTGTACGGTATCGATGACGCCCTGCGCGCGATCGCGGGCGACAGCGTATCGGGTTTAGGTACCGGCGGTATGGGTACCAAGCTGCAGGCCGCCGACGTCGCCTGCCGCGCGGGCATCGACACGATCATCGCCGCCGGTAGCCGTCCGGGCGTGATTGGCGACGTGATGGAAGGGGTTTCCGTTGGCACCCGCTTCCACGCCCAGGAGTCGCCGTTGGAAAACCGTAAGCGCTGGATTTTCGGCGCGCCGCCGGCGGGCGAAATTACCGTGGACGCCGGCGCGACCCAGGCGATTCTCGAACGCGGCAGCTCCCTGCTGCCGAAAGGGATTAAAACCATCACCGGCAACTTCTCGCGCGGCGAAGTGATCCGCATTCGCAGCCTTGAAGGCCGCGATATCGCCCACGGCGTCAGCCGCTATAACAGCGATGCGCTGCGCCGCATCGCCGGGCAGCACTCGCAGCAGATCGATGCCATTCTGGGCTATGAATACGGCCCGGTCGCCGTCCACCGTGACGACATGATTATCCGTTAAGGAGCTGAAAATGCTGGAACAAATGGGCATTGCTGCCAAAGCGGCCTCGTATAAACTCGCGCAGCTTTCCAGCCGCGAAAAGAACCAGGTGCTGGAAAAGATTGCCGACTATCTTGAAGCGCAGACCGACGCGATCCTGCGCGCGAACGCTGAAGATCTGGCGGAAGCGCGCGCCAACGGTTTAAGCGAGGCGCTGCTCGATCGCCTGGCGCTCAACCCGGCGCGCCTGAGCGGGATTGCTAACGATGTTCGTCAGGTCTGCAGCCTGGCCGACCCGGTCGGTCAGGTGATCGACGGCGGCCTGCTCGACAGCGGCCTGCGCATTGAGCGACGCCGCGTGCCGCTGGGCGTAGTGGGCGTGATTTACGAAGCCCGTCCGAACGTGACCGTCGACGTCGCCTCTTTGTGCCTGAAAACCGGCAACGCGGCGATTCTGCGCGGCGGCAAAGAGACCTGGCGCACCAACGCCGCCACGGTGAAAGTGATTCAGCAGGCGCTGCAGGAGTGCGGCTTACCGGCGGCCACCGTGCAGGCGATTGAGAGTCCGGATCGCGCGCTGGTCGGCGAGATGCTGAAGATGGATAAGTATATCGATATGCTGATCCCGCGGGGCGGCGCAGGTTTGCACAAGCTGTGCCGCGAGCAGTCGACGATCCCGGTGATCACCGGCGGTATCGGCGTTTGCCATATCTATATTGACCACTCCGCCGACGTTGCCGAAGCGCTGAAGGTTATCGTTAACGCCAAAGTGCAGCGCCCGAGCGCCTGTAACTCGGTCGAAACGCTGCTGGTGCATCAGGATATCGCCGAACGCTTCCTGCCCGCGCTGAGTAAGCAGATGGCGGAAAGCGGCGTCAGCCTGCACGCCGATGCGGCCTCCCTGCCCGCGCTGCAAAACGGCCCGGCCAGCGTAGAGCCGGTGAAAGCGGAGCAGTATGACAATGAGTATCTGTCGCTGGATCTGAACGTGAAGGTGGTGGCCGACCAGGATGAAGCGGTAGCGCATATTCGCGAGCACGGCACCCAGCATTCCGACGCCATCCTGACGCGCACCCTGGGCAACGCGAACCGCTTTATCAACGAGGTGGACTCCTCGGCGGTGTACGTCAACGCCTCTACCCGCTTTACCGACGGCGGCCAGTTCGGCCTCGGCGCGGAAGTGGCGGTCAGCACCCAGAAGCTGCACGCGCGCGGCCCGATGGGCCTGGAAGCCCTGACGACCTATAAGTGGATTGGTTTCGGCGACGATACCATTCGTGCTTAATGCTAATTGGGTGATGCAAAAGTAGCCGTTTGATTCGCAAGGGCATTGACGCATCACCCACTTAGTTTTAACCTTCTATCCCGTGCTTACGTTCGTCAGCACGTCTTGCAGGGCCGATATAGCTCAGTTGGTAGAGCAGCGCATTCGTAATGCGAAGGTCGTAGGTTCGACTCCTATTATCGGCACCATCCTACCTATTTTAACGTCTCCCCAAGTCTACTCAAACACCCTTTAAACCCTTATAATACGCGGTTTCAAGGCCCTTATTGTCTCTGCTCGTCTACTCACGTTCACAGAAATCTACGGTGAGTTGGGGGCATCGGTGGGGGCATATCGTGTTCGGTCTAGAGGAGATGCCCCCAAATGAAGCTCAATGCCAGACAGGTAGAGACTGCCAAGCCCAAAGATAAACCCTACAAGTTAGCGGACGGTGGGGGCATGTATCTGGAGGTGTTCCCGAACGGCACCAAAAGCTGGCGCATGAAATACCGTATCGCAGGTAAAGAAAAACGTGTGGTGTTTGGCGTCTACCCGACCATTACCTTAGCCGATGCCAGAAGCAAAAGAGATGATGCTAAAAAGCTGCTGGTTAATGGCGTTGATCCGAGTGCGTTTAAGCAAGAAAGCAAACAAGCCCACATCGAAGAAGTCAAAAACACCTTTCAGCAAATTGCGCTTGAATGGCACAACATGAAAGTGAAGAAATGGTCTGCGGGGTATGCCTCTGACATCCTTGAAGCGTTCAACAAAGACGTTTTCCCGTTCATTGGTCAACGGCCTGTTGCAGACATTAAGCCGTTGGAACTGCTAAACGTGCTGAAAAAGATGGAAGACCGAGGCGCGACCGAAAAAGCCAAGAAAGTGCGTCAACGCTGCGGTGAAGTGTTTCGCTATGCCATCGTGACAGGCCGAGCCGAGTATAATCCCGCGCCAGATCTCACCAGTGCCATGCAAGGGCATGAGTCTACACATTACCCATTCCTGACCACCGAAGAACTTCCCGCTTTCTTTAAAGCCCTTGCTGGCTACTCTGGCAGTGAATTGATGGTGCTGGCAGCGAGATTGCTGATCATTACCGGTCTGAGAACAGGTGAATTGCGCGGTGCATTATGGTCGGAAATCGATACCAAGAAAGCGCTATGGGAAATTTCTGCTGAACGCATGAAAATGCGCCGTCCTCATATCATCCCGCTATCTAGCCAAGCCTTAGCCATTATCGAACAGATCAGAGCAATGACGGGGCAATTTCCTTTACTGTTTCCGGGGCGCAATGATCCAAGTAAGACCATGAGCGAAGCCAGCATCAATCAGGTGTTTAAGCGAATTGGTTATACAGGCCGGGTTACGGGTCACGGCTTCCGTCATACCATGAGCACCGTTCTTCATGAACAGGGCTACAACACCGCATGGATTGAAACCCAACTGGCCCATGTTGATAAGAATGCTATCCGTGGCACCTACAACCATGCGCAATATCTCGATGGCAGACGTGAGATGCTGCAATGGTATGCTGACTACATGGCAAGCCTTGAGAAAGGCGGCAATGTAGTGCAGGGTGCGTTTAATCGGCGTGGGTAAGGATAACGGCTGATGAAAGAGGGGCTATGTCTTAACGGGCATAGCCCTTTTTCTTGGCTAAAGCAGATAAGAATTAGGTCAGAATTTAAACTGATATTGATTAACTAATTGATTAATATGAAAATTGTAAAATACCTTAAAACAGCAAAATAAATAGCACTTATTGCTAAATCGCTCTACACCCCGCCCAGTGACAGCTCTCCCGCCATTCCATCTGTTTTTGTATGAAAAACACTCAATTCAAGTTCAATTCTGATTTTCCGAGGGTTGAACGTCATAAGCGATCTGCAGATACTACATTCATCAAAACAACAACGGAGAAATATATGACAACAAGAAGACTTATTCGCCTGCCGGAAGTGATGAATAAAACAGGATATAGCAAAGCATGGATTTATCGACTTATTAGCAGGGGCGTATTCCCAGAACCGATAAAGATTGGCATAAGAGCTAGAGCTTTTGTAGAAAGTGAAATCGATGAATGGATTGAAAACATTATTCAGTTTTCACGTAAACATGCTGATTAATGGAAAATACACTATTAATACGATGAGGAGGTTTTATGTAAAACGTTAAACGCTGTGTTTTTTACAATATAAAAAAATAAAAAAATAAAATATTTTATGCATTAATAATGCAGGGTATTTTACACTATAAACAAAGAAAAGGAAAAATAAATGAATAAGAAAAATAATGGTTTTGATAGGATCGCTACTGAGATGTTTCTACTATCAGCAATGCAAGAGTATTACCGTATCTATTGGGATATAGTCAAAAAAGGGCCAAAAGAGGCATTTAATTTACTTACTGATAATCATCATATGGAAACAGTCTATGACCAAGTAATCGAACGAGCTAAAAAGGGCGTAGCCAAAAATAAGCGCTATCTTATCGATTTTGAAGGGGTGAGAATGGAGGTAATGACGCTGCATACCAAAGCCTTAGTGTTAGCCTATATGTAAATCTATTTGGCCCCTTATTGGGGCTGAAAATAAACAAAATATTAAATAATCATATAAAAGTGAGGGTTAATTATGTCTAAAAATAATAAAGTTAAAAACAAATCTACAAAACTGTTCCTTGATCTTGCTAAAAGATCGTTTGAGACAAGTTGGATCAGTTTACAAAATGATCACGATGGGGATATAAGAGAGTATATTAGTGATCATGATTTTATGAGTGCAACTATCATGTGCGTGATAATGCATATTAAAGATAACTTTGAGAGTTTAACACAGAAAGAAGGAAATAATGTGAATATTGACGAGGTTGATCTTAAGGTTATCGCTAATCTGTTGGTAAGGCATTCGTATTTATTTGTTCATAAATCTTTATAGTTTCCTTTGAAGATATATTTGCCCCGTAAAGGGCAGATAAAAACACTTATGACAATAGGAGAAAACTGATGATTGATGAGTTCCACGTTATGTTTATGTATAAAAAAATCCAAGCTGAAGCCGCTACTACAGATATGAAAACACTGAATCAACTATTGAATAAATTTCGAAAAGTGGTAGAGGAGCGGCGTGAGGAGTATTATCAGGAGATTGGTGAATATAAGGTGCGTAAGCTAAAGATGAAAAGACTCCTCAAGTTGATGGCGCGAGATGGTATTTCACCACAGGAACTATGTGACTGGCAGTAGCCAGTCTACAAGAAATATACTCATTAAGTTCCATCGAAAATTAGTAAAATCGGTGTTTGCGAAAGTTTGATAGTTATTAATCTCTACGTTTTACATTTGGTTATTAGCGGCTATCGCCACGATCATTAATGAAAAAATCCATCATTAACAGGGATAAGCCCTGTCCAGCGAAGTGATTGTTGTAGACAATCACCAAGTGCTGCTTTGATAAATAGTTTTTTGATCCAATAGCAAAAATATATTTATGTCAGCATTAGGGCGTAGCCGTGCGTCAGCACATGAGCGTTAGCTCATAGATGGTGGGGATTTTCAAAAAAAAGATTTTAGTTAAATAGAAAGGAATACTTAGCAATAAATAATTAGAAACCCCAGATGGCGATCATAAAAATCGCCCGGTTTCTTTTAATCCTCTTAAGTATTATCTCTTACTTCTTGCAAAATTAAGTTAAGACAAAAACGGCCTGTAGCCCTTGGGGAATAAGGCTTGTGTTAGAAAACCACGACTGACTATACGGTCAGTATTACTGACTCTATGGTCAGCATTACTGACTGCACGGTGAGATTTTCTGACTCTGTAGTCAGTTCTTATATCATTTTTAAGCTAAAAAATGACAGTGATTTAAATCATCGTCACGGGAAAACTTGCGATTTATAAAATATTTTCGCAAAAAAATATGCAAAAAACTTGATATCTGTTTCAAGCATGGTATTTACTTTATTATAAATAAAACAATAAAAGGTGATAATATGATTAAAGAAATGGAAGTTGACTTGGATTTAGGCTTAAACCCTTTTTGCTTTGAAACAGAACTAAAGATTGAGACAAGAAAGAAAAATCTGACTGTTTCAAGGGGAACGGAACTTATCGAAAGAAAAGATGCCAGTCGAAGCTACTTTGCTAATATTGTGCATACACAAGAGGTTGATAAAGAAGAGTTCATCAAACTCTATACATCACAAATAAAAGCCTACTTTGATCTCACGAAAACAGCATACAAAGTATTTTTTATCTTTTTACGTATTTATCAAGATGCGATAGGCAAAGATCATTTCTACCTGAGTTGTAAAAAAGCAATGTCTCTTGCGGAAAAGATAGATCATTTTGTCTTATCTGAATCTATCTTTTACCGGGGGATAAAGGAACTCATCGAGAAACGCATTATTGCTAAAACTAATGAAAAAAACTGGTATTTTATAAACCCTGCTATTGTCTTCAACGGTGATAGGGCTCGCTTCGTTTCAGAGATTAGGAAAAAGAAAGAGACGATAGAAATTGAACGAGACGAAAGCGTGATTGATAGTCGGGGAAACTATACTAATCATGAAGGTCAGCTTAGGTCTATCGAGTCAGTCATTGAAAATGTAAACAACCAAGAAGATATTGATGTTTTAATCGCCAGATTACAGGCTAAAAAGTCTCAAGGGGCGATCATGATTAAAAGTGTGAAAGAGGGTATCTCTGTGGATAATGTAAGCCTTGTAGCACCAGAAGAGCCGATAGATTGGGATACTATCTAAATAGGTGTTCCGAATAGTAGATCACTTAGTAACTAATGGTTATTACTCCATTGTTCATCATTACGACTTTGGAGCCTTGATACCAAGGGCTTTCGTGCTGGAAAGCTGACTATTCCTTGTGCCACAAGGCTTGTGCTGGGTGTAGCGGTATTAGGAACAGCTATTTAGGATGATAGATTATAACAGCCTGCATCCCAATAGATCTTTAAGTAAACTGGATGATTATTATTCCTGTGGTAGCGTGAAAGCTAACGCGTCAGATGAATACACATTGATGAACGCTCTTGATCTAAAGGATCTACGCGAGGCCTTAGCTGAAGATATCTTCTTATAAGAACTGGAAGCCTCCGGTAGAATCTTGCTTAATGCTGACATAATGGCGATGTGGTGATATTCAGCGATGGTGAGTTTGAGCATGAGGTCGAGATTGATCTCTATGAGATGTTGCCTCAGGCAGTTGATAGGATGAAGATTACTGTTGTGTTAAATGAAGATGACAGGGAATTATGATTTTTATGCTGCCCTAATTATCTATTATTGATGATATGTTTAAGAATGCTTAATTGTAGTAATTAGAGATGCTTGAATATATGGCAATATTGTTAACAATATTGCCATGTGCAAACTTCTTACATGCTGTCAACTAATGCTTGATATTGTTCAGGATCTTTTCTTTGAATTGTATCCAATACAAATATTGCTAATTTTTTGAATGCAGGAACGTCAACGGGAAGCATACTTCTGTCAAAAATTTCCTCTAAATGAGATAGCTCATTATTTACCCTGTTCGCAATATCCACAGCAAGCTGATTATTGTCAAAAAATAAATAAAGTTTTTCATCATTTGGCTTATTGTTTGGGTATTTATAGTATAAGTATGCTTCAAGAAATTTCCTCAAGTTGTTCCCAAAGTTATAGTATGAATCGTGGTTGTTATCTTCGATATTGCCATATGCACATTTATAAATTTGCCCAAAAAGATAATTAAATTCTGTGATGTATTTTTTTAGATATTTAGGCATTACTTTCAAAGTGCTGATAGTTTCTCCTCGATCCAATAAAAAATATCCACAACTTTCTTTATTTGCATCATCTTTGGGTTTTGATAGTCTTTTTATATATTTTAAAAAGTCCAAATTATGTGTCGATATAAATATCTGATGATATTTATAACTATTCCTTTGCCCTTGGTTTTTAATTGGACGGGTGAGAACATCTTCGATCAAGCTATATATGAAAAATATATGATTGTTATCTAAGCTAGAAATAGGGTCGTCGATCCATATGATTAGGTCTTTATTTGCTGAATCAACGTCACCTAGCTTAGCCATGAAGTAACAAAAAGATACAAGACTACATTCGCCTTCACTTAAGTTATCTGCGAGGGTATCACCTCTATAAATTTTGAAATTAACACCATGAGTCTCGGTATTATTGAAGGGTCTTAGGTTTAAGCTATTATGCCCAAAATGATTTTTTAGAAAAAGATTTATTTTTTCTGCACCATAGCTTTCATCTCTTTGTTGATCAAGATGATTTTGAATATCAGTATTGAAACTATTGATTTGTTCTTGTATTTTATTTTTTTCCTGCTCAAGAGTTTTATACTCATTTACTAAAGAGGATATTTTTTCCTTTTCTTTAATATAATTAATGTCAGTAATGAACTGACTTACTTCTGTAAGGCGAAGGATATTTCTAGCTGCATCTTGATCACTCTTCAGATTTCTTATTTTAGTATTATGCGCTTGTCGAATACTTTCCAGAGAATTATATATGGCTTCTAAATCATAACTTTCTTCAATGATTATTGAAGGCATCGGTGTAAATATTTCTTTGAGTCTCTCTTGCAACGAATTTTTCATGCTCATTAAGAAATTATCATATAAAACAATCTCTTTGCTAAATCTAGATAATACGTCAAAATAGTCAGTATGTAATAATGAATAAATCTGTTCCTGATTAATAGGTAGGGATGTTGGTAATGTATTAATTACAGTATCTATATCAGAAATAAGATCATTTATTAATCCTCTTAGTTTTTCTGATTCTTTATTGAAATGTGAATCCAACTGCTCCCATAAATTATGAGGAATCACCCCACCACAAAAAGCACAAGTATCTCTTACCCCTTTATGTAAGTTTATCCCACTTCGAACCCACTCTTGTAGGAGTGAGTTGTTAATTAGATCCTGTATGGTTTCGTCAGGTTTCACTTCATAAGAGAGTAAATTATTAGCTTGGGTTTGTAGTAAAAGTGTTTTATCAGAAAACGTTACTTTATCCAGTAGGAAATCTTTACTTTTCTCTGATAGCAAATTAACTAGCTTTGCTTGTTCTTCTTGAGGAATATCTCTTATTGGGTTGTTCAGTATTGTTTTGATGTCTTCTTCTATTGAGTTAATATTGTATGTGACTTTTTGATATAAATGATTTGTTTTAATTTGCCTATTAGCTTTTTCACGTAGTTTATTTTCTAAATTTTCAGATGTTGATTGGAATTCTCTTTTTTTATTGTTATATTCTAAGTTTTTTAGATTGTAGTTACAAACAAGTCCTTTTTGGTTATCACCGATAATATCTTTTAATTCAACTATTTTATTTTCTATATCAATATTTCTTTCACCCAATATTGCAAAGGATTTAATATCTCCATCTGAGTTAAACAACCACTTTAAGTTATCTTGTACAAAATCTCGATTATATACCCTTACATTTCGAGAATTATTTACCAGTGTATCATGGCTAATTAACTCACCAGTAGTGAATTCAAAAGAGTATTCCGAATTAGGATATTTATCATGAACCTTATAAAGCTCCAGACTTCTCATTATTCTTGATAGGGTTGTTTTCCCAGAATAGTTCCTACCATAAAAAATGTTCATTTTTTTTAACTCAGCAACATTGTTACCTTCATCTCGGACTGAGTTATTCCATGAAAATTGTTGAATACAGCGAAGTTATTTATGTGTAATATTTTTCTTAACATATGAAAACCTTTTATGGCTCATGCTTATAGTTAAGGACAATTTTCAATTATTATTGATCTTATTAATTTTTCTTGCAAGAGTATTTAATTTGAGGGAATAAATATTATGATCGTGATAATTATAACTTGTGGAAACTAACTGTCTTTACTTGTTTATGGAGTATTTGAATAAATTGGGTCTGATGCATAAAACAGACCCATCAATGATGTTGCTTTTATCAACTAATCCAACAATCCCTTCGAAACCTTACTCGCCGTTTGGCTGAAATTATATCGCTCAACAACATTTCCCTTGAACCAGATCTCAAGGGAGTTCATGTGAGCTGTATTGCTGTTCTTCAGTAGGGCCAGACCGGGAATGTAGTTCGAGATCTGGCTCTCGCCTGACATGCTGGAGTAGGACCACATTTCCTGACCATCATTGGTGGCTCGTGTTTGTGGTTCCCCGAAAGCATTAATAACATCTTGCTGGGTTGTTTTTCCTTTAACGATTTTGTTTTTTACGGTTTGTTGGGATTCATCTTTAAGGGATTTGTTGCCATAGGTAGTGCAAGCGGTAAGAGGTAGGATCACCAACGCAGCGATAAACAGTTTTCTCATGTTAACTCCATATAAACAGTAAACGTAAAAATAGGCGTAAAGAGGCCGGGACCAGCGTTGTGTTGCTGCTGTCCATTGAAATAGGTCATGTTAATTAGTGGTGAAGAAAGCCGCTTATCAGAAGCCTATGAGTTTTTCTATCTAATCAGCTAACGGCATCCTTCACTGTTGTTTTCCCTGATGTTGCATTAATAAAACCTACGCTAAGGCCATAGAACAGTGCTGGCTGTTGGTCATTGGGTTTGACGTTCTATACCCATGAACCAACCCACAAACGGTCCAGTGATCCTTCTGTTCACTTTATCCAGTAACGATTCATCTAGCAAGAAAATGATCGGTATTGCAGATCGATAAATTAAAATTGATAGTTTACATCGATCAATCGTTCCCTATCGATCGGTGTTTTAATTGTTTTAATCGATCGATATGTATTTAATGATATATTTTAACTATCATTATTTTGATTTTGATCGTTACAAACGATATGACGGTCCACAAAAATAATTTAATCCTATCAATTGGTTAATCAGGTGGTTTTGTTGCGTTATGCCAGTAAGAACAAGCCTTACCGACTAAAGATGTGCAGCAGACTACCTCTACATAACAGCATTTCTGATTATCAGGATGGATAGGAAGATGAAGAAGATTTTACTCGTTGCTGGTACAGCTCTTGTTCTGGCGGGATGTGGTGAGAAAGGCGATTTTGAAAAGGCTATCAACGCGAAAATTTCAAAATCAAAGGTGTGCTACTCCCTGCAAAACAATGACTTTGCGTTCAACAAAGGTTTTCCAGTAAAGGTTAATCATGGCTACCGTTCTGCTGGATACAATGCCAGCGATGAAATCCTGAAAGGTCTTGTTGAACAGGGTCTGCTTAATTTTTCACAACAGGCGAATGGCTTTAGCAGTGTTGATGTTCTGGAGGTCACCGACAAAGGCCAGCAAGTTGATTTTTGGGACCGTGAGGAAGGTGCCTGTGTCGGTCATCGTGTTGTTGCTGAGATCACCAGTTGGACTGAACCGAGTGATGGCGCTGGCGCTAAAATCACACAAGTGACTTATACGTGGAAACTCGACGCTGTTCCGGAGTGGATTGATAAAAATGCTTTCTCTAGCGTCAAGGGAATGGCTGAACCCGAAGAAGCCAAAATTGTTCTGGTGAAAACTAATAACGGCTGGGCCGCTCGGTAATTACAGGAAAAGACGCTATGAACACTATTTATTCGGCGTTTTTCATCGATCTGCTGATGAACATACCATCACTGGCACCGGTGCTGTTTCTCCGAAAGACACAAAAGAACGTGAAGGGATCGCTGGCCCTTAGACTTTTTCTGCTTAACGCCTTCTTGGTGCTATCACTGGTAACGGTATCGCAGAATACAACACAAAAATATGGACTGTTCCCTGTATGGCTGGTTTTTGCCGCCATTGGGTTATTTGTGGTCATGCTGGTGCCAGCGGTAAAATTCATGCGTAAGCATTTAACTGTAGGTAAAAGCAGGGGTGTTATCCTTTCATCATTCCTGATTATCAATGCTATTAGGTTTCACAGCGTGTTTTCAAATGCTTATGGCAGCGGATACACGCTTAATGGATACAATGTGGTGTGGACGTTGTTCTTCCTGTTTGCCTGCCTGCTGGCTTATCTTGGTTGTGCTGGGAGTAAAACATATTCTGGTTATTCTGCGTCGTCATCTGCATCGCAACCAGAATATTTTAAACCGACCAAAGAGTATGAAACACAATCTCAAATTGACTACGATATTGCTGTAAAGGGGCGGAGTGTTCTGTCTGATCCCAATCTGAGTATTATTGAGCAGCAGCGTTATAGGAATACAATAAAAAATATAGATACGCATTTTTGATAATATTTAAGAATAGAGGGTGCCATTCGCCATAATATAACAAATTGTTTTTTTGTAATATGCCAGCCATCGTCCGATGGTTGGCATATATGATCAGTGTAAAATATTACTTATCCTTGTCTGAAATAGTCATGTCCATTCTTCGTCTTTCGATGGTTTTAATAATATTCATAATTATCACATCTCGATTTTGTCGTGAGGTTGATTTTATACCAATCATGTCTGCTAATCTCTTTAATGATTGCACCGTCGGGAATAACAACTCGTCAGAAAGGTTTTTATTTATTTCATCAATGGATAGACTTTTCATTTGACCAACAAACTCTGTTAGTTGAGCATGAGTCTCATTATTAGCGATAGTAGTAGGTTCTTCTTTTAACCTCTTCTTGCTAGACGATATGCTCTTACTTATTTTATGCTTTTCTTCCAGCAACCTTAAGATATCATCCAATGCATAATCCACGGTTTTATTGGGGTAAAATGACATTATTTTTGTTATGTATTGAGCAAGAGCTATCAACTCATGAGTTTTTATCATAAATCCTCCAGTTTTTCGCACAATTCACTCACGACCCCTTCAAAATAGTTACTCTGTTTTTCTGCATTAGCTTTAGAACGAGGTAAATTATCATAGCTATAAACAGTAAGGTTGTTTTCTGCTGCGACAGAAATCCCATCTCCATCTGTTATATACTTCTCAAAAACCATTCCGGGATTTTGAGACTTTACATCACTTATTGTTCCTTCATGTGTGCCTTTAGGTTTTTTATCATATTCATCGACCATGTTGAATATAATCCCTAACATTTCCGTGTCAGTAAAGTCAATTTTTGAACTGGAATATTGTATCATTCCTCTGAAGTTTGTGTTTAATTTATCTATCTCTGTTTTAATAAGCGATATACCTACAGTGGATAAAAAGTCTGGTATTGCTGGAATTAGGTATAACTCACTGGCAAAGAAAGCATTCTGAGTAACAAGGTTAATATTCGGTGGGCAGTCAAGAAGTATATAATCATACTCATCACCTACTTGGTCAATGGCATGTTTTATTATGGCCATTTTTTCTAATTCAAGTTCTGTTTCTTTTTGATGTGAGGCTGCACTTTTCTTCTCACGAGCTAACATCATATCAACAAGAACTAATTCGTGATGGGAAGGGAGTAAATCAACATTCACCCATACTCTACCGGGGCTAGAATTTACTGCGTTCTTTATAATGGCTTGTTTTGTATCAAAGTCTTTTCCATCAAAGTAATTGTCAAAAATATTTTTTAGTGTCGGTTTTTTATCTGTATAAACATATTTTACGTAACCATCAACACCTAGGGCCAAATAAGATAAGTTTGATTGTGGGTCTAAGTCAATTAATAACACCTTAGGGTGTTCATCTGAACTTCGCATTAGTCCTACGCCGAGGTGCAATGTTAAGGTAGACTTACCTACACCACCTTTCCAGTTTATCATGCTGATTACTTTAGCCATGTGAATATCCTTTTGTTAAATTATGTTTATATCATCTAAATAATTTTATTTCAGACTATTTATCTAAACTAATGTTGCTGCTTTTAATTAGTGGTGTTGTGGAAGGTATTTATTAAATACTTTTATTGTTATTATGATGAACTCTTACATAAAAAACTCTAAACTTATCATTGATTATATCAATGCATTTTCACTTTTTAAACCTATTATTATTCTTTTTTAGTCCTTTGGTGAGCATAAAGTTTGGGATGTCTGAGTGTTGGCGCTGTTTGTCCTAAACCGGTTGGATGGGAAGAGATGTAGTCTAGTGTGCTATCTGGCAGTTCAGGCTTAGTTAAACGACTTGGAAAACGTCTAATCTCATCTTTGGTAGGCTTGTAATCATCACTGTTAAATTTGACACGTCTTTCATGCTCAGCACGTGGCACATAGATCCCCTGCACTTCATCAAACACATAGTTTTCGGCAATACGCTTGTCATGGTCAACATCAGGAGCAACAGGCTTCTTCTTGGCCCAGACGAATTTCTCTTTTATATATGCTATTACCAATAGCGTGAAACGCGTGAACACATCACTCTGACGGGGTTTGACCTGCTTCCTCTTACTTTTAAGAGGAGCGCGTTTGACCGCTCTGGCAGTTGAAGATGATGGGGTTTTCAATTTAGTGCGTGCATGAGGTGCAGGGGCGACCAGAACAGGCTGTTGATCCTCTGATGACGATGACTGCGTACTTGTTTCTGGCAATACGATTTCAACAGGCTCAGACAGTTCGGATATCGTGAAACTTCTAAGGTCAACAACGATCTGCAGATCTAAATCTTTGAAGATGTTGTATGTGGCCTGAGCTTCTTGTTTCATCTCATCACGAACAGCCTGTTCAGCAGCACGTTTTTCCTGAACCTGTTTGCTGTTCCACTTAGCACGGTGAACACGTTGCATTGGTGGACGGCTGGTTAACGTTGCTTTGGCAAGCCATAGCGCTTTTTCTTCAACGTCTAATGTAATAGCAGCGTTTTCGAGTGCTTCACTGTGTTGAGCATCAATAGAGCGATGATCAATACATTCATTACTGCCAGCATCAGTAAGATAACGATTGGCAATCACTGACCATGATTCACGCCAAAGGATTACGTTTTTCTTGTCGTTCCAGCTTCTTTCTTTTTTGCCAAAGCCATCAGCGGTGATTGGCTTTAATGTCAACATCACATGCGCATGGGGATTTTCACCATTGAGATCATGAAAAGCAATATCAGCAATCATTCCCTTATCAACGAAATTTTTCTGGCAGTATTCAGCTACTAATTTTATCTTGTCTTCATTGCTCAGTTCACAGGGAATAGCTATATCAAAATAACGGGCTGTTTGACCGTCTTTCTGACGCTCAACTCTTTCAACTTCATTCCACAGGGTGGTTGAGCTTTCGATAATATAAGAAGGAGCAGAATCAGGGGATAATATCTGATGATGGAATAAATCTGTTCTGTGGCTAAAATCGTAGGTATTGCCTGTACGATCATCTGTTATTCTGCAACGCGCGTGGTAGGCTGCCTTCCTACAGGAAGACATACCATCAGAGCGCTTCACAATTTTAAACTCCAGATGAAAAATCGCCATATAATAAATAACCTCAAATATAACCATGCTGCTGTTAGTTTTTCGCAAGAAAAAATTTTATGTTGACGTTGACCTGTCTTTTAGCCTGCGGCAGGCAACCGTCGGTAGACCCCACACGCTCACGAAGTGAGTGTATAAGTGGGCATTGTTTTTTCTAACAATGTAAAAGCCCCTACTTAATTAATACGAAATATATTAATGTCTGTAAAACAAAACGCCGAATTAAGCGGCGCAATCTAGATGAAAGGGCGAAGTATTACGCGATATTAACCCGATGGGTTTTAGATGGGGTCCGAAGGACAAGAAGAGTGTTAATTTATCCCGCCGTAAGGCGGGAAAGCCCTAAAACAATAAAATAGTAGCTTTTTGTCTGTAGTTTTCCCTGTGGCAACCTTCACAGGTTAGGATGGGAAATCATAGTGAAAATTTAAGAGATAATATGAAAAACATTAACGAGAAAAATTAAGTAACGTGGTGAGTATTAGACAAAACAGTTAGTGATTACTATCGTATAGTGTTGCTTAATTTATTGCCATAAATTTACCATCCCTTTCAACTGGTCAGGATTCCATGTATTGATGGTATGAATATTCTGATGCTTTGAATCGCTCAAATATATGCGTTTAACCTATTTAATAGATCATATATAAGCGGTTAAGTTAGATTCTATCTATCTTTTTCTTAATAACTATAATTGCCTACATAAGTGATATAAGTTAAATGAAATGATTAATGCTGTGGCGTGGGATTTAAATATAAGCCTTATGAGCTTGCATTTTATAAAATAAAATTAGTTTCCTGTGTTGATAATTATTAAAAATATGGTAAAGGATAACCTATAACAAACATAAGGAGGTTTAATGTATAAAAATAATGATGAAGCCATTGATTGGGAAGCCAAAAAACTTCTTGATGAAGGTGTTTATACCGATACGGAACAAGCCTATTTAGAAGCAGAAAAGATAGTAATAAATATTAGGGAACAAGCAAAGAAGCGCCAGATAAAGCAACAGTTCAAGATGAAAATAAGATCAATCAAGAAACAGATTAGTAATGGTTATGACTATGCTGACATCCCTTATTCCAACAAGAAAAAACATTGGGGAGATAAATAATGACAACAAAAACAATTAAACAACAAATTGCTTCAGCGCAGGAACGTCTATACTTCTTGGAAGCCAAAAAGAAACAACAAACAAAAAAAAAGAATACTCGTCAGAAAATTATTTTCGGTGCAGAGGTTGCCAAAGTCTTAGGATGTGATATTGGTTATGTAGATAAGGAATTAGTCTTTGGGGTTCTGCTTGATATCCAGAATCTTCATGAGAGTGATATCAAAGCCTACCGAGTACAGGGCCAAACCTATATCGATACTGTTATAAACAGAACTAAGTCCTAATCATGTTTTTCACGTCCAAACGGTGAACCGGCCTAAAACTTGCTTTTAGGTCGGTGAACTGTTGAACAAGCCCCAGAGGGTGAGTCGGCAAGTATTTAAATGTTATTTAAATATCGCAAATCTAGTTTCTCCAATGCTTATGTTGTGGTGCTAAGAATAGACTTATTAACTTCTCTATAGTTAATTGTCTTAGGTAATTGTCTTGGCAAAAACACCCGCTACAATGTCTTTTTGTTAATAGTGTTAAAGGCAATTGAACATTGTTCAATTCTATACTTAACGATGCATGTGCTACATCATAAAGTATGGTTTCGTCATAAATTTGAACGCCGGGATCATCAAGAACTATTTCCTCCAAGTACTTAAATAGTACTGGGTGGTATGGTTTTCGTATTGTTATCATTTTGCGTTGGCGATCAAAATTATTCCAGTTCAGTAAAATGTCAGACATGCCTTGGAAGTATCTTTCATTACTTGACATGTTTGGGATCCAAAACATTGGGTTTGTTTTTGTTATCCATATATCTAAATTTTCATGAAGTAGAAAATCTATATTAAACTTGAACAAAACAGGACCATATAGGTTTTGTCTCGGGAAAAAACCATGAAGGTCCACTGTGTCCAAAAACACATCTCCCCAGACGTCATACTGCTTATCTTCCGGGTCGGATTCCTGCTTCGTTTGAAATGCTCCAAGTCTTTCAATATCACTTCTTGAAACTAGCCCCCCATTCCTAATAAAAGATATTGCAGTTGCTACAGTATTTGCATGATGAAAATACGTTATATCCTGTGAGCGTAAGAAAGAGTGTAGCTGTATGTTGTCAATCTTCATGCTTTATCCTTGTTGTAATTTTATATTTTTATCTACAACCTATCAAAAATTGAACCGATATCTGGTGTGAATAATTTGTGGTACAGTTTTGTTGCATAACTGTCAGTCATTCCAGATATATAATCGCATAAAACTCTGTTTTTATTTTCAGCATTTTTATAAGCACTGAGTGTATTTTTTGGAAGCAATCGGTTAGGATTTTCACGTAAGACTTCAAATATCCTTAATATGATTTGTTGACCTTTATATTCTAAAACCTGAACTTCTGGAGTTTTTATTACCCGATTCATGACGAATTTTTTTAACGCTTTCAAGATGCTCATGCTGTCATTATCTTGGGTGGCTTTTAGCATTAAAAGTGGTGTGTCGAAAACATCATTCCTTTCAACATGTATAGATGAAATAAAATACCCTACTAATTTACTTATTGCATGTTTTCTTTCTTTATTAGAACCATCGAAGAGATTTTCATTATAGAAATCAATGTTTTCTGCCAGTTGATTATTATTATGAGCTAAAATTATTGGGATAATATCGCTTTCCCACATGCTTTTAGTTATGAGACCTAATGCTATACCGTCTTCTAAATCATGAACTCCATATGAAATATCATCAGCAAGCTCCATAATTGTCGTGTCAAATGATTTGAAAATTGTTTCATGATGATTGCTCTCTACAAATTTAATGGTTGAAAATATCTCAATGTCATTTTTAGGGATTTCTTTAAAAATCCAATCAAGTAAATTTTTTTCATCATCAAGATAACATTTTGGGGGGTGCCAGTTATCTAAATTTAAGGGAAGAATAGTTTGGGATATTTCCTTTTGATTATAGTTTCTTACTTTGCTATATGGAGCCGGATATTTTACCAGTCCTAAAAGGGTTCTTCGAGTCAAATCCATGCCATGATTTGGTGAGTATTCGGCAAGGCGACTAACAATTCTTAGGGTCTGCCCGTTGCCTTCAAATCCACCCGAATCAATCATTGAATAGTTAAGTGCTACTTCACCACCATGACCGAAAGGAGGGTGACCTATATCATGACTCAAACCGATAGCCTCAATCAGGCTTAAGGATGGAATCCACGATCTAATGAGTTCATCTGTCGTATACTTTTCATGTAATCTTTCACAAATGGCAGAGCCTATCTGTGCTACCTCTAAAGAATGTGTTAATCGTGTCCGGTAAAAATCATTTTCTCCGAGTCCTAATACTTGCGTCTTAGTTTGTAATCGTCTAAATGCTGCCGAATGAATAACCCTTGCTCTGTCTCTTTGGTACTGGCTGTCCTCAGTATTTGAATTGAATTCTTTTACAGGGTAGTTATCATCATCATTCTGTTTTCTTCTACTCCAGTACGCAGTATTCATGCATTAACCCTCTGATTTTTAATGGCATTATTACACTGATTTTTTTGGCATAGTTTTGGCATAGAAAGATTTAAAGCTGTATTCTATTTTATCTAATAATTTAGATTTGTGGGATATGGTTTGTTATACAGTGCATGGATAGGGTGGTAACAATAACATTCAGTTATTATATTGATTTTAACTAACTCAATGATGACTTAAAGTTCAACCTAAGGTGTGTGTTTATCAGGTGTTCATAACTAAAAAATGTTTTTTTAATTTCAGAGGTAATATTGACCACTTTTTTATTTTTGCTAATTAACAATTACGTGAAAGTAAAAAGGACGATGAAAAATGAAAATAATAAATAAAAAAGGTTTTTCCTTATTGGGAATAACATTAGTTTTAGGTATTGGCTCTGCAATGACATTCATAAAGTTTCAGGACATGAAGCAAGATCAAGAAGCCATCATGGCTAATACCGTTGGTGCTCAAATGAAACAGATGGGGGAAGCGGTTAATCGTTATATCAGTATTCATTTTGACAAGCTTTCAACCCTGACATCCAGCAGCAGCCAGACAAGCGATCCGGGACCAAGAACCTGTTCGGCTAATGGTTGTGAAATTACTTATCAGACGTTGGTTAATGAAGGGCTGTTGCCTGCGGGTCATACTGGCGTCAATATGCAAAAATCTTCTTATAAAATCCTGCTAAAACGCGCTGGAACAACGCCTAACTACTGATAATAACAACGTTGCCTTGGTCAGAAGGAGACCGTATTCGCTATGACTTATTAGGCCGTGCTATGCAAACAGCAGGGATTGATAGCGGTATGACGCAATCTGCATCTGTCGCATCAGGTACGAGTGGTCAATGGACTGAGAACCAAAATAACTATAGTGGGATTAATGCGGCTGGATTGCTGGCCTACCGAGTAGGATACGATTCCTCCATGTATTCTGTTTACCTACATCGTGATGGCACATTGCCAATGACGGGCGATCTCAACATGGGAGGTCAAAGCATCAACAACGCCAAAGACATTACCGCGTCCGGTGATGTCAATGCGGTTTCGTTTAATGGTTCCTATGGGCGCTTTGCCAAGAATGTCAGTGTTTCAGAAGATCTGGTGGTGACGGGCTTCTCTACCTTTGGCAAAAACGTATCCATGAACAGCTATCTGACCGTTAAGAATGGCATTGATTCGAATAGCTATGTTGCTGCCAAGACTAACAGCAGCCGTCTCCAAATTGGCGGCGGTGGGTCCAGTAATCAGAATGCGGTGTTGATTAACGTCGCAGGCGGGGCGGGTGATGGCTACCTCTCCCTTAATGGCGATAACAACTCATCGGTTAAGCTTGATGTATGGGGAAGTCAAAAGCTTCGCGGTGATCTTGTTTTGTCAGCATCTAATGATGGTAAAACCACCGGTGGCATCAGTGCATCAGGCAATATTGCTGGTAGATACATTCAACCCACATCAATAGCCACTACCGGGGAGACATGCTTACCTACGGACTTATCAGCAAGGCAACCGATGGATCGCCAGTATGGTGTATTGATGGCGAATGGAAGGGTAATGAAGGGAACACGATTGTTTCGTCTGGGAGCATCAACAACAATTCCGCGTTTACTTGCCGAAGTGGTGCTTCTGGCAAAATACTGGTTCACGCTTACTTCAACTGGGTGGTTTACTATGCCGTTTATCAAATGACAGCCAATCTTTATGCCAATGGCCTACTTGTTGAATCTGATAAAACCGCTGCCTTTGAATATGATCATGGCAGGGCATCAGGTTCAAGTGTGACGCTATTCCACACCGTAGAGACGCCATCGGGTAGTGATTATACCTTTTCAGTTGCGGCTACAAGCGATAACCTTGTGAAGGTGAGTTATTCTTGTGTGGGCGTGTAAATTGACATTTTTAATTTTAAATCTCGTTGTATCTGAATGGCTATTTAAGGTAAGCCATCCATCACGAAAATACCCCACAATATCCTTCGTGTGTTGATTAATTTTCTCAATACCTTATCTCTGTATTTATCAATAACAAATATGGAGGTAATCAATGGAAATAAATAACGCAAACCAAAAAATCCAGCAAGGGTTCTCTTTTTTGTAATTGCTCCTTGTGCTTGGCACCATTGCTGCTTTAATTGTTGGCGCATTTACCGTGTATCCAATGCTTTTCATTATGGATTATTATTGTTAAATAGTTTGCCTCCTGATCTGACTTAGTTTTTCTGGATTTTTTAGTTCTGTAGTTAAAAATTTTACCCACTGTTGTGTGTAAAGATATCCTTCAAAACCCTCCACAAAACCAGAATATTCACCTTTGAAGTTTCTTTCTATTTCTCTTGGCCTTGCCTCATAATATTTCCAGCATTTAGTATGGAGGGCCATATTGAAATCTAGTATTTTTTTAGCCAAAGCTTCTACAACTTTTGACGGCCTAAGTTTAAACGGATTTTCAACACCCTTTATAAATGCAACTCCCTGCTCATAGTTCTCTCTTTCCTCTTCTGTTAATTTGTTTACATTAATAAACTCAATAGCCATATCGGACGAACTTGCATGATTTCCTAATTTCGGAACTAAAAATGCTCGAATCCTATATTTTTGACTTTCAACTAAATCGTTGCCTAAATCATTGCGATAAGTTTCCATATACTCACGGACTACCTTGTAATTTTCTTTTTGCATCTGTTTTAATGCGTCGATTTGAGCTTGCTCTGAAACCCGAGTCAATTGCATTGCTATGGCAAGACTTGTCGCTAGCGCATGTTCATCACCAAACTCTTCTACTAAAATATTTTCAAAATTAATTAAAGCAGATTGGCATTCTCCACAAACCGCAAGATCTATAGCAGGTAAACTTCGATGCTCTATTCTATTTCGCAATCCAATAAGAAAAATTATATTTGCTTTTTCAGGTGTCATAACACCACGCCAGTATTCATCTATGCATTCTGCAAGTTCCCATGCTTTTTCCTCGCCATCAATGAAAATTTTTTCTGCATTATCATTAAAATGAAAATAATTAATTCCTTTTTTATTAAAAATAGCATGAAATAATGAAGTGTAAGCGATGATGATATTTACAATGAATCCATGAGTTTTGAATTCTGTGTATGGATTATTATAAGTGCTTACTGCTAGTAGGGCGAATTCTTTAGCTTTATGAATGAAGATTCCTTTTATTGATTGATCGGTCGTCTGTTGAAGCTTTTGACTGTGAACTGATCTAAACTCCTCTTTACTTAGATAAATAATTCCTGAGGTTGTATATTGTGAACCATCTTTTTCAATGTACTGATGCCAACGTTTAGACGGATAGGTTCGACAAGTGTCAATAGCCCAACCAGTGGTTTCAACAAGTTGTTCTATTGTGAAAGCTTCACCTTTCTTTTCCATTTTGCTCAAAAATTCATATGCTAAATCAACTTTATCATATCTATTCATTCTTTGATCCTTGCAATCTGATTATATATAAATATATTTTAATAGCTGACTGATATTCGATATTTAGAGCAGTTGTTCAAGATGAGTGATCCTTGTTTGATAGTAAAATATTGTTAGGTGTTTTCTTCATCTTTCTACTAAGCACTGAAAGTAAGGTGTCAGCATCAAAATTATCTCTTGGGTCAATTACTTGTATTGAAACATCAGGCCAAAGTGCTTGGGCACTTGCTATATTTGGAAATGGATCAACTAAAATAACTTTTTGGAGGTTAGAACCATGCTTCTTTAAATACTCTAGCAATGCCTGATCGTATGGGTTAAATGCAAAACCAAATATAATTAAAATGTTACTTTGTTCTAATAGTTTTGCTCCTAAAGTCCAAGTATACTGTAGTTCTACTGGTGGTTTTTTTTCTGGTGCTGGTGGAATAATTAGTGCTTTTCCATTTCTTCCCGGTTTTCCACTTGTGTATTTTGTATTTATATCCCAAGACAACGAACCGTGTAATTTAGCTAATGAAATTGAACCAGTAACCTGTAAGTGTGCATTTTGCCATGGGAATAATGGATTTATTCCTCTTCCGAACAATTGTTCACCGATGACACCGTAGTTAAATCCAGACATACCCAAAGCACACTCAGTAATTGTATCGTAATTACAAGTAAGAATTCCACTTAAACCATTTTCGCTTAATTTCGCAAAGAACTCTCGAAGATACTTTATTCTTTCATTTTCTCTAATTGATCTCTCATCAAACATTGCCGAAGTATATGAACCCCTGATTTTAGTCATGAATGGTTCTGTTAGGCGACGACTCACATACCAAATTATGCGACTTTTTCTATGCGATGATTTATTCATGCACCAATAGACAAATTTTTCAGGAGTTACATCAGGATTTTTTTTCCGCCAATCTCCCCAATCCTTTTCAATTAAAGCTAGTTTTTTTACCTCTTGCTCTGATGTCGCCGAGATATTTAAATCAAATAATTGATTTACTAAAGGTAAGTCGAATGCCCATTTCGAAAAACCAGCTCCTAAAAATAGAGTTATCATACTATCTCCTTGTCGTGCGTAATATTTAATCTATGTTATGTGGTATAGCCCAGTGTCCGTAGAGAGCAAGCTTGGATTATATGTTATATATCCTGCACCAAACAATCGATAATATCTTTAAGTAGTAGTATTTCTTTCGGTGTCGGTAAATTAGACTTCATCAGTTCTGATAACATTTTTATAATATCTGTTTTGTATTTTAACAGATCTGTTATTAGTTCGAAACCACGGTCGCAATCATTTTCATACGCAAATATTACACCTTTGATTACATTATATAATTCTGGTATTGTAATTTTATTTAGACGTTCTTTGAAGAAATTCCGTTGTTCATTTGTAACAACAGGAAAATGCCATGACAATCTATATCCAACATCATAAATGACTTCCGGATTGCTCTCTGATGAAAAGAATGCGGCAGTTAACCGCTTCCATATAATTATTTTATCAGTGTTAGATGTTTTATTATCACTGTCTAATGAATCAAAGTTGTTCAACTTTTCTTCTGTTATTGGTCGCTTGTAATAATTTCTAATATAATTAATAAGATAACAGCAAGGGCTGTTCTCAATAGATAATTCATTGGAGATGTCTATCTTCTGAATTATTGTGCTAGAGGAGTTGTTGCTAATGATTTCTTTTGAGTGGTTTTCTAGATTGAACCATGCAGCAGTTTTAAGTTTAGGAGAAAAGACAATGCCTATGCTTGGTATTGTAAGATTGGCCCAATATTTATAATGTTCTTTACTAGCTTTAAATGTGAATACCCTTTTCTTGTGGTCTACAAATGAGTCACCACTTTTTATCTGTACTCCAGCTAACATGCCAGTAGCAGAACCATCTTTATCAACTAATTCAATTTGCCCATCTATGCCAATATCACTTGAGCTTGTTTCGCGAAAGATAATACCTGATATTGACAAAGCGTACCCAGCAAAATATACGCCAGCTCTGCTAATTAATTCAGTTTTTGGGGCTTTCAAGTGCTATCTCCACTAAGTATAATAATTTAATGAAAATTGTCTATTTTATAAATTGTAAATCACTCTGTTTCTATTTCATTATTTTACTCATTCCAAACTAACGTTAAAGCAATATTTTTTCAACTTTTTTTTCTGAGGCTAACGAAGTGATGAACCACGAAAATCTCCTTGATGTTTACAAATTATTCACACTCACTTAGGATAAATAATGCAACTATAACTAATAGACCAATGTGCATTTCTGACCGAAGTCGAAGTGGTTATATAAGATTAGGGTGTCTCTTGAGGCCCTCACACGTAAACTCAAAATTGAATCATCTCATCCCGGGTAAAGAACAGAAAATGAAACGACCACTCATTTTCGGAATGCGTTTTTCAAGATGCTTAGCCTAGCAGACCTTGGCTGCACATGCACGACAACACCCTCACAGCTCATCATGCACTCATAAGTAGACTTTAATCTCCTCAGTACATTTAAACTAGATGTACGCTTTGGTGTGCATTATAATGTATGTAATAAAACACGATTTTAGGTGATCTATGGAACGTATCCTCGCAGAAAAATCTATCAACATCACCGAGTTACGAAAGAACCCGGCGAAATATTTTATTGATGAACCGGTTGCCGTTCTCTCAAACAACCGTCCCGCTGGCTACATGGTTAGTGCTAAGGTGTTTGAAGAGCTGATCGATCTGTTGGAAGAGAAGCAGGGCAGGGTTCATACCGGTGCGCGATTCAGGCCAACGGCTGAACGTTTAAGTGATATTGCGGATAGTGGACAGAAACTGCTGCAAAACGCCTCTGACAAGGATCTGACCGAGTTCACGGAATGAGTATCAGGATTTTCAAGTCAGCACTGATCCGTCAACAATTAAGCCAACAAGAGCTTGATGATTTGGCGGCGGATTTTCTGTCCTATAAAAAGGATGGCGTGTTGCCAGATACCTTTGGGCGTGATGCGCCTTATGATGATGACCGCACCTATCCCTTGGTAAAAGAAGAGCAAGTGGCCCACATTCATCTTGCCGATGCGGATGCCCCTTTCCCGAAGTTTTTACGTCAGTTCAAACGAACCAGCGATCAGGCGCATTTGGTATACTGCCAAGGTGCGATGGACCCTGATGCCTATCTGTTGATTATCATTCTGAAACCCGAAGCGCATAAAATGGCGCGTAACAATAACCATATGCATAAGATCGGGATGATGGCCGAAGCGTTCAGGATGAAGCATTAAGTTGGACAAAAAACACTCTGTCATTTAGGGCAGAAAAACATATGGGGGCATCAATGGGGGCATGTAGGTAGTTGAAACAGAGTATTAGTTAATACTATCAATATGATAGTGGTCAGGTATTGTTCCTATTATCGCACTCACACAACAAAATCCATTAAAAACAATAACTTAAAGAGTATTTCTCTCTCAAGTTACGATCTTCTTTTAAGGGATTCTATGACCAACAGTTGCCGCTATGGTTAACAGTGGCTACTCAGGGATGTTAGCACGTAGCGGCCTGTAGCTGTAAAGCTCGAACAGGCACAAAGCGTGAACAGTCCACACGAACCGCTATCAACTCGAAGCTGATGACGCTGCCAACGTCTTTAAACCATCCCAAAACAGATTGATCGCACGCATTTAAGCCCGATGTGCGGCCTTGTGCCGCCTAAACAGGTGAATAGTGGTAAATGCCCCGGTAGCTACAGATCCGGCTCTGCCAGCGCTTCGCTCACGCTCCGAAAGGTACACCAGTACCCTGATAAGGTGTGATCCTTCTGACGACCTATAGTGGAACAAGCTGGCGAGTTAAGAAGAGAAAATGTAAAAATAACTTTGGAAAACTTTTTCAATACATTCAAGCGCTTTTCAATCAAACTCTCTCGTAATGGAGAATTTGATGATCAAGAAACTGAGTTCAAAGAGTAAGGAATCATCATGAGCATTTACTTTAATGAGCACGGTAGCGCTATTGGATACCACGTAGAAGGACGTTGGACAATCAAAGGTGATTATTTGCAAGTCGAACAGGGCACGAGCATTCAGGGCGGCTTGTACAAAATTAACGATAATAAAGTGAAATACCCATTCGACTACAAAGAGGTTGAGGGAGTAATCGATACTGAGAAACTCACCTTCACCGTGAATGGTCAAGCGTATGCAATGAAGAAAATGAAAACAAATCCGTGGGATGTATAGCTTTAAGGGGGCAGGCCAAACCGCTGACTCATATGAGTTGATAAGCAAAATTAATTTCGTCAGGAATGTGTTGGGAAGACTTACAATTCAAAGAGATGAGTAATCTTAAAAGCCCTGACCATTGCAGCCAGGGCTTTTAAGGTACTACAGACTTCAGATTTAACATTAATGGACTTAATAAAATGATACAGCTATTTATACTGCTTTCAAATGTACCCGTTCACTACAGATAATATTGGGCATTAATACTAAAAAACCTCCCTCTATATATCTCGTTATACACTGCCTGCGCTTTCAAGAGCTAAGCGTGGCTACTTAAACAAGCACATCACCCATCGCGACATATACTCTTTGATGCGTTGCCCTTTACTGATACGGTTGCCATCAAAAAACGAAACCGCCAGCATAAACTAAAAAAACAAGGCCTTACATCGTCGCGCTAACACTACCATTTTGCGAATCAGCACAATCACTACGAGGCCTGAAAGCGAACTACATCCCAAACTACAAACTTCGTGGCCTGTAAAGCAAAATGGCTTAACCCAGAACTTCTTTTCATTTAGCAACTTACTAACCACTTTCATTGTGCTGCTGAGTACTAATTTACTTATTTGAGATTTGCGGTCAATACTGTTTTTTAAAACATGTTTTTATTAACAGCGATAGTGACTGTGCTGCATCCCGCTATTCATTGTATCGATGCTCCTGGCACAGGGCTGCCGTTTCAGCCCTCACCACCGGTTTACTCAGGCTTGCACCTATCTGCCGCGATGCAGCATTTGTATTTGGAATGCAGTAACTCGACTTAATCAATATTCATCCGGTACTTTTCAATGCACTTGCCCGGTACACCGCCGCTTTCCGCTAAGCCGTATCGCCACCCTGTATTGGTATATCGCGGTCTACCTTAACTACTGCGCCATGAACCTGCTAAGAGAACATTTTTAAGTGACTTGCATTTTGATAGTTACTATGTCAATTTGCTTCTGAAAGCCACCAATTCATTCAGGTCTGTCCATGAAAAATGAACCGCTTTTTCACGCTCCCTGCCCCATCGCCCGTAGTCTTGGCCGCATCGGTGACAGTTGGAGCATAATGATCCTGCGCGACGCCTTTGCGGGCTTTACCCGCTTTGACGAGTTCCAGAAAAGCAGTAACGTCGCGCCCAATATTCTTTCGCGCCGCCTGAAGTCACTGGTAGACGATGGACTACTGGAGAAGATTTGCTACAGCAGCACACCGCCTCGTTACGAATACCACCTCACGCAAAGCGGTCGCGATTTTCGCATGGTGCTGCTGGCGTTGGCGGAATGGGGTAACCGCAACTTCGCACCCGAAGGCCGTCAGATGCAATTGGTGGAAAGTGAAACCCTGCGGCACGTGGAGCCGATCCTGGTCGATAAAGCGACCGGTGAAGAGATTATCCCGGATAAATACACCATGGTGCCGGGACCCGCAGCCTCGCCGATGATGAAATACCGTCACGAATATTTGCAGCGCAAACGCGAAGGTTATAGTGGGCAAAAATTCCAACCCGAGTCTTATAGAGATGCCAGCGATGAATCCGGCCAGTAAAAAAAGAGCCTTCATCATGATCGTTTTTTGATGGCCGTGCTGCTGGTTCTATTGATGGAAATACCGCCGGAACACTAATATTACAGGAGAGTTGATTATGGGCGTTTCAGTTAAACGCATTGTCATAACCGGGATGGGGATTGTCAGCCCTCTGGGGTGCGGCGTACAGCATGTCTGGCAATCTCTGCTGGCAGGGAAGTCAGGTATTACAAAGCTTAGCGAGCAGTTGGTCGCGGATATTCCCTGCAAAGTGGCTGGACTGGTTCCGTCCATCGAACACGATGCGTTGCACGGCTTCGATCCACTAGCGATCATCCCGGCCAAAGAGCGCAAAAAAATGGATCGCTTTATCGAGTTTGCGCTGGTTGCCGCGCATGAGGCGCTAACGCAGGCCAGGTGGTCGCCTGAATCAGCGACAGAACAAGAACGCACCGCAACGGTCATTGCCACCGGGATCGGCGGGTTCGGCGAGATCGCCAATGCGGTACATACGACGGATGAGCGCGGGCCGCGTCGCCTGTCTCCGTTCACCATCCCCTCTTTTCTTGCCAACCTGGCCGCCGGGCATGTGTCTATCGCCCACGGTTTCCGTGGCCCCATAGGCGCGCCGGTAACCGCCTGCGCGGCAGGCGCGCAGGCCATTGGCGATGCTGCACGGATGATCCACAGCGGCGAGGCAGATATCGCCCTCTGCGGTGGTGCAGAAGCGGCAATTCATCGTGTTAGTCTTGCTGGGTTTGCTGCAGCAAAGGCGCTTTCCAGCTCCTCCAACGACCATCCGGAAGCCGCTTCCCGCCCCTTTGACCGCGACCGCGATGGTTTTGTAATGGGAGAAGGTGCCGGGCTTATCGTGATTGAGTCGCTGGAGCACGCGCTAGCGCGAGGCGCCACGCCGCTGGCCGAGCTTGTCGGCTACGGCACCAGCGCTGATGCTTATCACTTGACCGCTGGCCCGGAAGATGGTGATGGCGCACGCCGGGCCATGGAAATGGCCATTCGTCAGGCGGGGATCTCAGCAGAAGAGATTGACCATATTAACGCTCACGCCACTTCGACTCAGGTTGGAGACAAAGGTGAACTTGCGGCGATTAAAAAACTGTTTGGCGCACATCCCGTCGCCATTACCTCGACGAAATCAGCAACCGGCCATCTATTAGGCGCAGCTGGCGGGATTGAGGCTATTTTCACCATTCAGGCGTTGCGCGACCAGATGGTGCCGCCGACGCTGAACCTGCATCACCCCGATGAAAACGCGGAAGGTCTGAACCTGGTGGCGCTGGTGGCCCGCCCACAGAAGATGCGTTATGCGCTTTCGAACGGTTTTGGTTTTGGCGGTGTCAACGCCAGCCTGCTGCTGAAACGCTGGTAATAATAGTTCAGCTCCCCCTCTGGAAAGGTCGGTGGGGGACTTCCACCAGAGCAAAATATTCAGTCACTGATTTCCAACTAATACTCAGAAATGTATCCTTGAGAAAACATAAAGAAGTTCGCCTGACCAACTGGCGACAGGTAGCTAAGATCATTTGATGAGTTACACTACGATCCCCTCGTCAAAACAGACAGGCATTCGTCCTGTCGAGACATGCTTCAGTGCATTGACAAACCTATTGAAACAATCATTTTTAGAGAAAGGACTTTTATGAGTCATTCCACAGATATATCAATCGGTCTGCTCCTGTTCCCTGCTCTTACTCAGCTTGATTTGACTGGTCCATATGAAGTCTTTACACGGGCTCCAGATACAAAGGTTCATCTCATCTGGAAAAACCTGGACCTTGTGGTTTCAGATCGCGGTATGGCGATTCAACCAACCACCACATTCAATGCGTGTCCCGCACTGGATGTAATTTGTGTCCCCGGAGGGCCTGGCCAGATAAACCTGATGGAGGATGAAGAAGTCCTTTCGTTTATCCGGGCTCAAAGTAAACAAGCAAAGCTGATAACCTCTGTTTGCACCGGAGCGCTTGTGCTGGGCGCCGCAGGGCTTCTGGATGGATATAAAGCGACGACGCACTGGGCTTCACTGGGGCAGTTGGAGTTGTTGGGCGCAGAGCCGGTAAATGAGCGCGTAGTACGTGACCGCAACCGTATCACGGGCGCAGGAGTGACTTCAGGTATCGATTTTGCCCTCAATGTCGTATCAGAAATATTCGGATCTGATATTGCACAAAATATTCAGTTGCATATGGAATATGACCCAGCCCCTCCCTTTAACTGTGGCTCGCCCCGCTCCGCATCTGAAGAACAACTAAAAAAAGCCCAGCAACAAGTTGCGCCATTTATTGAAAAGAGACTGCAAGCTACGTTGAAAGCAGCAGCCAAACTTCATAAATAAGGGAGTAGCGAAAGGCGTTTCCCTTTTCATTTTCAACGTCTGCTTCTGGCACTAAGCTGACCATCTGACCGAGCTTGAGGTCCGCTAAGAGCAGACAGCGAACGTCGGTTATGACGAAACAAGTCTCGAAGATCATTGCGGAAAATATAAACAATTCGGGATATATCGGCCTGATTATCTCAACCAGGCTCAAGGCCAAGCGTTTCCCGACGCAGCAGGGCCCATTCAATCAATGCCGCCATAGATGGGCCCAGTGCTGTTCCCAGTTCCGTGAGGGAGTATTCAACACGAGGCGGGACTTCAGGATAAAGCGTCCGCAATATAATCCCATCTTTTTCCAGCTGCTTAAGCTGCTGTATAAGCATCTTTTGATTTACCCCCTCGATCCTACGTTCAAGCTCAGAAAAGCGCAGTGGAACTTTAGCGGCGAAAAGCTGGCATAAAATGATTGTTTTCCATTTACCTTCAATAATCTTCAGGGCTTCGCTGGTAACCTGCGCCCATACGAGCCGTTGTTCAGGTATATCACAACGCCAGTCTCTTTCCATACTTACCTCCAGTAAGCTACCCACTATTTTGTGTGTTCTTGTGGTTACCACAGTAAGGGATTAGTGTACCCCCTATTGCAAACAACTTCAGGAGTGAAGATGAGAATCGGCGTAATTGGTACAGGCAATATTGGCGGTACGCTTGCACGTAAATTAAGCGAAGCTGGGCATGAGGTAAAAGTGGCAAACTCACGCGGTTTAGACGCGGTAAGGGAATTTGCCAGTGAAATTAACGCAGTGCCGGCGGACATATATGGTGCAGTGACTGACGTAGATGCCGTTATTCTGTCAATTCCATTCCCGGCGGTGAGTAGCCTGCCTGATGGGTTTTTCTCGGGTTTACCTCCACATGTCCCTGTCATTGATACGAGCAACTATTATCCAGGTCTGCGCGATCCGCAGATTGCTGCGCTGGATGAAGATCGGACGGAAAGCGAATGGGTTCAGGAGCAGATTGGGCATCCCGTTATCAAAGCCTTCAACAATATACTCGCCGACTCTCTGGCAGAACTGGGGCTGCCTGAGGGGAGCCGCGGTCGCCTGGCGGTCGCAGTAGCAGGAGATCATCCAGCCGCAGTACAGATCACGATGTCCCTGGTTAACGATACCGGCTTTGACCCCGTATTTTCCGGGTCTATCGCTGAATCATGGCGTCAGCAGCCGTGCACGCCATCCTATTGTTGCGACTGGGAGGCTGCCACCATGCTTCGCGCTTTCCCCCTGGCGAAAAAGGGAGAAGGACGGGCCCGTCTGCCTTCGCTTTATGCCAGCTTCGGTAAGCTGGGTGAGGCGCCAACACACGAAGATATCATTGATAATAATCGAGCCATCAACTGGCCTGTATAACGTGGCTGCCGATGATGACGAAAGCGGTACCTGCCTGAGCGGCGGCAAAATGCACATTCTTTAGAAGAATCGATGGTCAGAAGCTGGCTTAGCAATCCATTGCAAATCATTGTTGGAAAAGGTGAACCACGCTTTAAGATCGCCACTCGCCCTAAGAATGCCTGTTATACAGCAAATAAGACATTATTTGACTTTAGGGTTAACCGATATTTTTCCATAAAAAAAACCACTGCCAGTGGCGACAGTGGTTAATAGTACAGCTTTTATTATATTATGCAGAAATTAGCGTTGGGCACTGAGGCCAATATCTTTATTCAGGCGTTGATCTGTAGACGATACGGACAACAAAAAAATAAAGCTGAATTATGATGATAAGAACCAAATGGCCAAAATAAAAACGACTCCCCCGGGCTCTTATCAATAAACGCTTCAGGATTAAGTCGTGGCACGCCATCACGTCGTTTCCCAGCGACGAAACAGAAGACTCGCATTGACGCCACCGAAACCAAAACCGTTTGATAATGCATAGGTTATAGCAGCAGGACGGGCCTTTAACGCGACAAGATCCAGGCCCTGCCCCGCCTCATCCGGATGATGCAGATTCAACGTCGGCGGTATAACCTGATCGCGTAAGGCAAGCACGGTAAATATGGCCTCAACACCCCCTGCGGCCCCCAGCAGATGGCCGGTGGCAGATTTTGTCGAACTGATAGCGACAGCCGATCCCCCACCGAACACAGACCTGATGGCCGCCAGTTCGCCTTTGTCTCCTACCTGCGTTGAGGTGGCATGGGCGTTGATGTGCTGGATCTCATCGGCCTTCACCTGCGCCTGAGCCAAAGCCAGTTCAATTGCCCGACGTGCGCCGCTACCGTCTTCCGGCCCGGCGGTAAGATGCCATGCATCGGCGCTGGTGCCATATCCCACCAGTTCAGCCAGAGGGGTCGTGCCGCGCGCAAGCGCGTGCTCAAGAGATTCAATCACTAATAACCCGGCACCTTCCGCCATAACAAACCCGTCCCGATCGCGATCGAAGGGTCTTGACGCTTCAGCCGGGTTTTCCGAAAACCCGGTGGAGAGCGCACGCGCCGCGGCAAAGCACCCCAGGGTAACGCGATCGATTGCGGCCTCCGTACCCCCACAAATGGCGATATCAGCTTCGCCGCTTCTGATAAGCCGGGCCGCATCGCCAATCGCCTGCACGCCTGCCGCACATGCTGTGATCGGCGCGCCAAGCGGCCCCCTGAAACCATGTCGGATCGAGATATGGCCTGCAGCCATATTGGCGAGAAAAGAGGGCGCAGTGAACGGCGATAGTCGCCGTGGGCCGCGCGTATCGGTAGTCCTTACCGCATCAGCAATCGCGCCAAACCCTCCCACACCGGATGCGATAATGGTTGCTGTGCGTTGCTGCGAGTCATCATCCACCGGGCGCCAGCCTGCCTGCGTCAGCGCTTCCTCGGCCGCCATGAGCGCAAACTCAATGAAACGGTCCATTTTCTTTCGCTCTTTTGTCGGTATAAACCGCTCCGGGTCATAGCCGGCTTCAGGATCTTCGACAACAGAAGGTACCAGGCCTGCGACAGCGACACCGGTTCCGTCACTGACGTCTGGCGAAAGACGCCTTATCCCCGATTGGCCCTTAAGAAGCCTGCGCCAGGCTATCTCTGTATCGCATCCCAGAGGGCCGATCATGCCGCATCCGGTTACGACTATTCGCTTTCGCCTTTCGAGAGCCATCGTTAAATCCTCATCATTCGGGTCGATATTTTCAGGGCCACCGGAACGTCGTCTGGCGACCCTTTCTTTAGTGCATCACGGTCAAACTGCAGCCTGCGGTTCCGCAGGTTTCTGCGTATCAGGACGTATTTTGAACCAGATGGCATACATGGCGGGCAGGAACACCAGCGTGATAATGGTGCCGCCAAACGTCCCGCCAATCAGCGTGTAGGCCAGCGTCCCCCAGAACACCGAGTGCGTCAGCGGGATAAACGCCAGTATGGCCGCCATCGCCGTCAGCAATACTGGTCTAGCCCGCTGCACCGTTGCCTCCACCACCGCATGGAAGGGTGCCAGCCCCTCCTGCTCGTTGTGATGGATCTGGCCTATCAGGATCAGGGTGTTGCGCATCAGAATGCCGGACAGCGCAATCAGCCCGACGAGGGTATTGATGCCAAAAGGCTGGTTGAAGAGCAGCAGCGTTGGCACCACCCCAATCAGCCCCAGCGGCGCGGTGAGGAAGACCATCACCATCGCCGCCATCGACCGCACCTGCAGGATGATAATCAACAGCGTCATGGCAATCATGATAGGGAACAGCGGCACCATCGCTTTGGTGGCTTTCCCGGACTCTTCGATCGAACCCGCCTGCTCGATGCGGTATCCGTCCGGCAGCGTATAGATGACCGGCTGCAGCGCCTTCGTGATGGCGGTAGAAACATCCGGCGGCTGCAGATTTTCGGCTATATCTCCCCTGACAGTTATGGTCGGTATACGATCGCGACGGCGCATAACCGGCTCTTCCATTTGCACCTCAACCTCGCCAATCTGAGACAGCGGAATGCGCTGCCCGGCAGCCCCCACCAGGGTAAAGCCGGCAATTTTTGCCGGGTCAAGCCGGATATCCCCCGCCGCGCGTCCCATGACCTGTACCGAACGGATATCTTCCCGTACCGAGGTGATCGGAATCCCTGAAAGCAGGAACTGAAGCTGCTGCGCGGCCGCATTCGAGGTCAGCCCCACCGCCTGCAGGCGATCCTGATTGAGCGTGAAGTGCAGCGCCGGTACTCGCGGCCCCCAGTCGGTGTTGACGGTTCTCATCATTGGACTGGCCTGCATCACTTTTTCGACCTTATCTGCGATTTCGCGCAGCGTGGTAGGGTCAGGCCCCATGACGCGGTAAGCCACCGGATAGGGTGAATAGGGACCAAACACCAGCTGGGTCACGCGCACGCGCGCCTCGGGCGTCAGCCCACCGGCCACCGCTTCACGCAGTCTGAACTTAAGCGCCTCGCGGGCTTCCGGGTTGTCCGTCAGCACGACTATTTTCGCAAATGACGGGTCAGGCAGCTCGGGGGCCATGGCCAGAAAGAAACGCGGCGCCCCCTGCCCGATGTAGGAGGTGACGATTTTTGCCTCTTTCTGCTTTCTCAGCCAGGCTTCGATTTTCGCCGCGGTGGCATTGGTCTGCTCGATAGCGGTGCCATAGGGCATCTGCACTTCAACCAGCACCTCAGGACGGTCGGAGGTGGGGAAAAATTGTTTTTTCACCAGCCCCATGCCGAGTATCGCGACCGTAAAGACGGCAATCACGGTACCCGCTACGATCCACTTGCGCGCGATAACCCAGGCCAGCAACCGGCGAAAACGGTTGTAATGACGGGTGTTGTAAATCGCTGCGTGTCCCCCCTCTACCTTTTTGATATCGGGCAGCATCTTCACGCCCAGATAAGGCGTAAACACCACCGCGACAATCCAGGAGGCAATAAGGGCGATACCGACGATCCAGAACATGTTGCTGGTATATTCGCCGGCGGTGGACTGGGCAAAACCGTTAGGCATGAAACCAACGGCGGTGACCAGCGTACCGGCGAGCATCGGGGCGGCGGTGTGGCTCCAGGCATAGGCGGAGGCTTTGATGCGGTCGTAGCCCTCTTCCATTTTCACCACCATCATTTCGATGGCGATGATGGCATCATCGACCAGCAGCCCGAGCGCCAGGATCAGCGAGCCCAGGGTGATACGGTCAAAGTTTTTACCGGAAGCTTCCATCACCACGAAGACAATCGCCAGCGTTAACGGTACGGCAGCGGCGACCACTACGCCCACGCGCCACCCCATGCTGACGAAACAGACCACCATCACCACCAGCAGCGCGACAAAGAACTTGATCATAAACTCGTCAACGGCGGAGCTGATGTTGACCGACTGGTCGGTGACCTTGGTCAGGGTCATGCCGAGCGGCATACCCGCATTAATTTTGGCCGTTTCCGCATCCAGCGCCTTACCCAGATCCAGCCCGTTCCAGCCGTCCCGCATCACGATGCCCAGCAGCAGCGCCGTTTCCCCCTGGTTGCGGATCTGGAAGGTTGCCGGATCTTCGTAACCCCGCTCAACGGTCGCCACGTCCGATAGCTGCAGGGTCCGGCCCTGGACAACAATGGGGGTTTCGCGGATTTTCTCCAGTTTGTCAAAAGCGCCATCCAGGCGAATAAAGACCTGCGGTCCTTTAGTGTCAATCGATCCAGCGGGCGTCAGGACGTTCTGGCTGTTAAGGGCGGAGAAAATATCCTGAGGGGAAACGCCCAGCGTGGCCAGCCGGTCATGCGAGAACGAAACAAAGATGCGTTCGGCCTGTTCGCCGATAATATTGACCTTCTTCACCCCCGGCACGTGCAGAAGACGCTGACGCAGCGATTCCGCATCGCGAACCAGCAGCCGCTGTGGCTCTCCTTTCGCCTTCAGCGCAAAGAGCGCGAAGGTGACGTCGGAAAATTCGTCATTGAACATCGGTCCGATAACGCCTGCCGGCAGGTTTTTGGCCTCATCGCCGAGCTTCTTGCGCGCCTGATAGAACTCTTCCTGCACCTGTGAAGGCGGCGTGCTGTCCTGCAGTGACAGCATGGTATAAGCCAGACCGGGACGGGTGTAGGTTTCACTACGGTCATACCACTTGAGCTCCTGCATCCGCTTTTCAAGCGGTTCAGCAACCTGATCCTGCATCTCCTGCGCGGTAGCGCCCGGCCAGGCAGAAATAATCGTCATCTGCTTGACGGTAAACGGCGGGTCTTCCGCGCGCCCCAGTTCGAAAAACGACAAAACCCCGGCCACGGTAATCAGGATAATGAGGAACAGCGTGATGGAACGCTCGCGAACGGCCAGCGCTGAAAGATTGAATTTGCCGTCGCTCATGGCCGACTCCCGGCGACGCTGGCATCGTTCTGTACAGCCATGCGTACGGCCTCACCGTCATGCAGCAGATGCGCCCCGAGCGCGACCACCTTCTCGCCAGGCTGGAGATTACCGGATACCTGCGCCGCATCATCACTCAATCCCAGCACCTGAACGGACCGCCACGACACTTTGGCTGGCTGACCTGAAATCTGCCAGACGCCCGGCCCTTTGCCCGGATCGTAGAGGGAGGCTAATGGCACCTGCATAACCTGGTTCGGTAATTTACCGTCTGCAATGTGCAGCGTCACGGTGGATCCCAGCGGCGCATTCGCCAGCGCCCCTTCAAGCACATATCTCGCCTCGAAGGTGCGGGTGACCGGATCGGCCGCATCGGAAAGGAGACGCAGTTTCGCCGGGACCGTCTGTTTACCGGTGCCGTACAACATGGCCTCGGCCTCGCTTGCGGGAGCCGGACGTAACGTTTCGGGTAACTGCACGCTGGCCTCGCGCTGGCCCGCTCTGGCCAGACGAACCACCGGCTGACCGGCGCTAACCACCTGACCGGGTTCAGCCAGAGTCTCCATAACCACGCCGTCGGCGTCGGCCAGCAGCACTGTGTAGCCCGTGGCGTTTTGCGCCACATTCGCCTGGGCCTGAGCCGCATTGAGTTCAGCTTTGGCCGTATCGGCGGCCGCCTTAATCTGGTCGTAGGCCGATGCCGACACCGCCCCTGCCGCGACCAGACCGCGGTAACGCGCCTCATCCGCCGCAGCTTGTTTTGCGCGGGCCCGTGCGGCCGCGACAGCCTGTTGCTGAGCCTGCGCCTGCAGGCCGAGGTCCACGGGATCCAGACGCATCAACGGCTGGCCGCGCTTGACGTTCTGACCGGTATCGACGAGACGTTCAAGAATTTTGCCCTGCACTCTGAAACCGAGATCGCTTTGAACGCGGGCGACAACAACGCCGGTAAACGCGCGGGAGGCATCCATCGCACTCACTACGGTCGCAGACCTGACCAGAGGAGGCTGAGTGCGGGGATCGTCTGTGCCGGAAACGTCACCGCAGGCCGCGAGGGCAAACGGCAGCAGGCAAACGGCAAGAGGGGCTGATTTGAGCCTGAGCATGGAGTTCCTTAAACATTTTGACAGGACAGTTGAACCATACTCTTTCATGTGACCAATTAAGTCAATGGTCACTTTTGGATTGCTAAACTTCTGAGTATTAATGAGGAGAGCAGGACGGCCGCAGTGGGTGCGGTATCGAGGTTAAATTGCAGCTGTAAAGGGCAAATAT
This sequence comes from Klebsiella grimontii, assembly GCF_900200035.1. GTDB lineage: Bacteria > Pseudomonadota > Gammaproteobacteria > Enterobacterales > Enterobacteriaceae > Klebsiella > Klebsiella grimontii. Next base: position 64,409 of record NZ_FZTC01000015.1, on the reverse strand, counting down.
AAGGCTGCATGACCAGACAGATGGCATCAGCGGTCTCGTCCAGCGGGGTTTTGCGTTCAAACTCCCCCGCCTGCCGACCTTCCTGAATGATGTGCTGTATTAGCTGTCGCAGCTGCTGCTGATAGACGGCGGCGGAAGGCCAGCGCTCCCGGGAGGCAACGGCAGCAATGTCATAAAGCTTGCGATCGTGGAAGAACAGATCGTTACCGGCTTCGATCAGCGCGTTCAATAACCGCCTCAGCTTTTCGGAGGCGGTAGGCGCATCGGCAATCGCGTCATTGACGACCTCAGAGATTTTCGCCAGCCTGTTAGCACAAATGACTTCTCCAATCGCCTGTTTTGAATCGAAAAATTTGTATATATAGGCTTTTGAAAAACCAATCGTTTTCGCCAGATCTGACACGGTGGTCTTCTCGTAGCCGAAATACCCGAAGTGCTCCGTAGCGGCTTCCACAATCCGATCGCGGACGCAATGGTCCGACGGTCCCCGTGAGGAGTGTGCATTTGTGTATTTTGTCATTTTTCCAGCTTAGCCCAGAAGGCCCCGATTGACAACTTGTGACCATTTGGTAATGTAGTCACAAATCACAGTTGACTCAAGGCACATCATGTTTCTCCTGCGTACTCTTGTCCTGGCCGTCACGGCTGGCTTACTGGCGGGCTGTGCCGTTGGGCCGGATTATCATCGTCCCGATGCACCGCTTTTGAAGCACTATCACTCTCAGCCTGCCGTCCAGCAAAGAAGCGCCTCGCGGATCGCCAGTTTTGATGTGTGGTGGGAAGGGTTTAACGACCCGATGTTGAGTTCATTGGTGTCTGACGCACTCGCGCAGAATCTGGATCTTGCTCAGGCAACCGCGCGGATGGCCCAGGCCCGCGCAGATCGCCTCTGTGGGGATGCCGGCCGACCTGCTTCGCCGGAGACCGGATATTATCGTGGCGGAGCGTCATCTCGCCGCCTCTCATGCACGTAACCGGGGGACGAATGAAAAGAATAGGCGTTCTGGGCGTGGATGCGTTAAGCGAAAAACTGATCGCAGGATTCTTTCAGGCGGAAACGGGCGCCCAGGTGTTTCTGTCCCCGGCAAACAGCGAACGGGCTCAAAGGCTGGCAAGGAAATTTCCCTGCTGGACCCTGGACAATCACCAGGCGGTCATTGATGAAGCGGATGTCATTATTATTAGCGTTAACCCTGATACTTTAAATGAACTCGCGCGCGGTGTGCGGTTACGCGATTCACACACCCTGATTTCGCTTGTACCAGGTATTCAGTCCCGAACCCTACGTGAGATATTCCAGCCTGCAAACTGCGTCAGATTACGCCTGGCATATAGTGATGGAATAAATCAATCCGCAGTCATCCTCACCGCAGCGGATGAAGAAATACAGCGCCTGTTTGCCTCGTTAGGGCCGCTCTTAGTGGCGGCCGACGAATCGGATTTTGATTCAACAACCGAAGGCCCTGTCTGAGCGGTGATTTCTATTTGGTTTTACAACAATTCTGACCAGCACGGGAATGATAACTCCCTGAAAACGGCTCATCTGCCCCCCTCGAATAAACGTGACAATTTTCGCCATGTTTTAGAGATAATCACCGGCCTGCTCCCCAACCTATCGCAGGCCAGATTGGCGTGATTCACCGAATTATAAGAGCCAGCCCCGCGGCGAAGAGAATAGAAAGCAGCACCGATGCCAGGCCAGGCAGCAGAAAAGGGTGATCGATAATATGTCGCCCCAGTTTGGTGGAGCCGGTATCGTCCAGCTCTACCGCTGCCAGTAACGTCGGGTAATTTGGCAAAATAAAAAGAGAAGCCGTAGCCGGAAAGCAGGCGACCAAAATAGCGGGAGCAACGCCCATGCTCAGCGCGGCAGGGAATAAAATTTTTGTTGAAGCCGCCTGCGAATACAAGAAACATGATGCCGCCATAATGATGAGCGCCAACATAATGGGCGAATCCAATAAATGTGACGAGACCGCGCTTTGCAGCCACTGTTGATTACTGTCCATAAAGGTGGAACCCAGCCAGGCGACGCCAAGGATACAGATGCAGGAGGTCATCCCGGTTTTAAACACCGAGCCGGACGGGACCTTGTGGACGTTAACCCGGCAGCACACCACAATCAGCAGCGCAACGCCCATCATCACCCCTACCCGCGCCTGCCCGCTGCTCATGACCGGATGGGCAATCAGCCCTAATTTTGGACTGGTGACAATCGCATAGGCCAGAACCGCAACCAGCCCAACGATAAAGATCAGCACCGAACGACCGGCATAGGGCGGGATAGCCCGCTCAGTCCGTGCCTTAACCTGAACCGGATTGTCACAGAGCCGATCCTGCTGGCGGATTCTGTCCCAGAACAGGTAAAAAAAGGAGGTGACCAGCAGCGCAAGAAAGGTGGACGGTATTGATACCGCAATGAGCTCAATATAGCCCCAGCCGTCATGCCCTTTCTCCAGTATCCCCGAGAAAAAAATCACCGCCGCGGAAATGGGCGACGCCACAATACCCAGCAAAGACGCGCTGACGGAGAGAGCAAGCGCGCGGGTAGGTTTTATATTGTTCTCTTTCGCCACGCCGACAATAACCGGCATACAGGCAAAGGAGACCTGCCCGGTGCTGGCCATCATGGTTAATAGCCAGGTGGAAAGCGGCGCGGTGATGACTAACAATCGCGGATAGCGGCGCAGCAGGCGCTCGGTGAGGTCAACAAGATATTCAATACCGCCGGCCTCCTGCATGGCGGCAATCGCCACGATCACCACCATGATAAACACGATAACCAGCATCGGCATATCGCCCGGCGTCGCGCCGAGCGCGCTGAGGACAATCACGCCGGCGCCGCCGGCAAACCCCACGCCGATCCCGCCAACCCGCATGCCGATGTACAGAAACAGCAGCACCACCAGAAACTGGACCAATATCATATATTGCCTCCACGGCTCCCTGTCCGGCATTAACCCTTCGCAAGATGACATGGCCGCCGGGCAAACTCGCGCTCACCATATCTTTGGATGTAACCTGCCGGTGAACGACAATTTATCGCGATACAGCGGCATCGCTGCACACGGTGTGAATCAGGCATCCGATCTGCTCAATCTCAACTTCCACCTTGTCCCCGGGCTGCATAAAGAGCGGCGGCGTACGTTTTTTTCCGATACCGCCGGGGGTGCCGGTCAGGATAACGTCTCCCGGAGAGAGCGCGCTGAAGTTGCTGATATACGCAATGAGTTCGGCAATTGAATACAACATGCTGCCCGTATTATCCTGCTGCACCGTCTGGCCATTGAGCCGGGTGGTAATATTCAGATTTTGCGGGTCGGGGATATCATCCGCCGTCACCAGCCAGGGGCCGAAGCCGCCCGTTGCAGGCCAGTTTTTCCCGCCGGTAAAGCAGGCATGCTGCCAGTCGCGCACCGAGCCATCCATATAGCAGCTGTAGCCGGCAACATACTGCAGCGCCTCCTGCGCAGGGATATTGCGCCCTCCCCGGCCGATCACCAGCGCCATTTCGCCTTCATAGTCAAACTCATTGCTGCACTCCGGCTTGAGGAGCGGCGCCAGATGCCCGGTCTGCGAATCCGCAAAGCGGATGAATAGCACAGGATTCGCGGGCTTCTCGTTACCCGCAACGTTTTTATCGCGATAATTCACGCCGGCGCAGATGATTTTTTTCGGTTCAGTAATGACCGGCAGGAAAGCGATCTCGTTGAAGGAATAATGCGTTTTCTTCGCGGACGGCGGTAGAGTATCAAGCAGATGAAGGTGCGGCAGAAATTCAAGCAGACTGCCATATTGAGGGAACAGCGCCTGCAGATCGATGACGCCATCGGCGGTCGCCAGACCATATTTATTTTTATCATTAACGCGAAAGCTTAATAGTTTCATAAATCACCTTGGGAAGAGACAGAGGTGAAAGCCCCGACGTGATGATGAAGAGAATGAAATGATACCGGGGCGAAGTAACCGATTATCCGCAATACAGTAAGGCCGATTTCTGCATTGCGGATTCACAACTGAATCATAATGAATTAACGGACGCGGCCCAGCTCAGCGGCGCGCATGGCGTCGTGGATCTCTTTTTCAGCCCCATTCTCGAGCGGCAGCAGCGGAGAGCGAACGGTGGCATGTTCAAGGATCCCTCGCGCAACCAACGCATGCTTAAGGGCCACGGTACCTTCCATGTGAGAACCGCGGTGGTAGACGCTTTTGGTCACCGGCAGCAGTCGATCGTGCAGCTGACGCGCTTTAACGTAATCGCCCGCTTTACCCGCCTTAATCATTTCAATTAACGGCTCAGGCGCGATATTACCGTAGCCGACCAGGAAACCATCCACATCAAACGCGGTATGCAGCAGATACTCATCGTGGCAGCTTAAGATTTGCAGATCCGGACGCTCGCGACGAATCACCGGAATTTCAGTATCCCAGCGGCGCATATTACGTACGCCATTTTTCATGGCAAATACGCCCGGCTGCGCGGAGATATCCAGCAGGGTTTTCAGGTTGTAGGTGGCTTTAGTGACATCCGGATACTGGAAAAGAATCAGCGGCAGGCCGCTTTCTTCATACACCACGCGGTAGCGATCCTGGGGGGCGCCATCCTGATAGCCAAAACGCAGCCAACCGTGAGAAGGATAGAGCAAACCTGCGGATGCCCCGGCGGCAACGGCGCGCTTCGCCTCCAGCGCAGCCACTTCGGTCCCTTCCCCGGTGATACCGGCAATGATAGGAAGCTTATCATCCACCGACTTCACAAATGCGCGGATCACATTCGCCTGCTCTTCCTGGGTCAGAAAAGTCCCTTCCCCCGCGTGTCCCAGAACCACCAGACCTTTCACGCCGTCGATGCTGCCGAGCCAGTTACCGAGGCGCTGAATGGCATCATAGTCTACGCGTCCATCGCGAGTGAATGGCGTAACCGGAGCCGGAGTTAAACCTCTCAGATCGATGTTAATCATAAATATCCCCTTGATGAGTAAGCATTTGTTTGCGATTAAGCGATGATTTGAAACGAAAGTGAAATCGTTTCTGCAATCGTTTTCACGCAATTGACATTGAACCTCAAAAATAAAACCGTCAACGCCATGTTGGTTAAAAATGCAACGCAGATCACAAACTAAACAGCAATCTGCATCCGGGATGAGATCCGTTATACAAAATTCAACCCTCCCCGCTTTCTCCTGGAAAGTCGGGGGAGGATCGCAGAGGGATTATTTACGTGGAGACGCGGTAGACTTACGGGGAATAAGGGAAGGCGTGGTAATCCGCATATTATTATTTATCTCTGGATTCAATAACATATCAACCGCATTGCTGGCGATATGCTCCAGCGGCGTTCTGACCGAAGTCAGCGCCACGGGCAGTCTGCTCACCAGCGGAATATCGTTGTATCCCACCAGCGAGAGATCTTCGCCAATCACCAGGCCCTGCTGGTGCGCGGCCGCCAGGACGCCAATCGCCAGTTCGTCATTGACGGCAAACAGCGCGCTTGGGCGGTGAGGCTGGCTGAGAATTTTCATTCCCTGCTGCTCTCCCGAGGCGATGTTAAAATCTGAATGGCAGCACCAGTCCGCTTCGATCCTGAGCCCGGCTTCCTGCATTGCCCGCTCAAAGCCCTTACGCCGGTTGCGCGCGTTGGAGGCAAAATCAGGGCCGCCAATCAGGCCAATATCGCGGTGACCTAAATCGATCAGGTGCCGGGTAGCCAGATAGCCGCCAAGCTCATCGTCGCCTACCGATGAGGGGCTAAAACCGTCGGTACGCAGCGCCAGTACGTGGGGAACATCCCGTTCACGCAGGGCTTGCGGCAACGGATCGTCCAGCCGGCAGGTGGACATGATCAGCCCATCCACGCGGCGATCCAGCAGCGACTCAACGGCGTTTTTCTCCTGCTCCTTGCTATCCCCGCAGGTCGCTACAATCGCGAAATACCCTCGTCTGGCCGCGGCCCGGGCTATCTCTTCGAAAAGCATGGCGGTGACGGCATCGGTTAGCCTGGGAACCAGGACGCCAAGCGTCCCGGTATCGCCGCGCCGCAGGCTGGAAGCAACATAGTCCCGACGGTAGCCCAGCTCTCGGGCAACCTGGCGAATTTTATCTGCCGAGGCGCTGCGCGAGGTGGGTAATCTTTCATCGAGTACCCGTGAAACGGTCGAGACGCTAACGCCCGCGGCGCGAGCAACATCCCGCATTGTCGCCAGCTTTTTTTCCGGCAAATCGTTCAGTTCACTTTCTTGATCCATCTGCTGCTCCAACTCATCAATGCGGGTAAAAATCCGTGTTGCCCGTTCAACGGATACCATCGTGCAAACCGTGGGGTTAAAGGATCTTACGTCAAACCTCGCCCGGACAAAAGGAATGGTGCTTCACTTTGCCTGGGTGCGCCCGGCAGGTCGTTCATTGACCCTTTTTATTCACTTTGCCCTGCGTTCACCGCTTCGTTTTTTTACCGGTTAGTTTTTTCAGATTGTGAACTGCTCGACAATTATACAACAGGCGCAATTGACTTAGCGGTGAATCCAGCAAAGGATTAACTGAAAGTGAAATCGATTGCAGTAACGTTACCACAAACGAATTCAGAGAGCATTATATGCAGCACGTCTTTGGATAAGGGTCCGTTGCCCTGTTGTTATTCAGAACCTTACGTGTATGCCCCAGACAACGTTTAACAGGGTAATACTATGTCAACTCAGGCCATTGCTTCAGATTACGCCGTTGCCAGCGGAACGGCGTCAACACCGGACGCGCTGCTGGCAAGACTGGAACGTCTGCCCATCACCCGGCGGCTGAAGGCGATCCGCGTTATCGTCGGCTTATCGACGTTTTTCGATGCCTATACCATTATTGCTATCGCTTTTGCGCTTCCCCAGCTCACCCAGGAGTGGGGCCTTACGCCGACGTTTGTCGGTCTTATTATTGCGGCCAGCTACGTGGGCCAGCTGTGCGGCGCGCTGTTTTTTGGTTCGCTGGCGGAAAAAATAGGCCGTATCGGCGTATTACGTATCACCATCATCATGTTCGTTCTGATGGATGCGGCGTGCCTTTTTGCCTGGAACGGCTGGTCAATTCTGATTATTCGCTTTTTACAGGGGGTGGGTATCGGTGCGGAGGTTCCCGTTGCCAGCGCCTATATCAACGAATTTGTCGGAGCAAAGAAGCGCGGGCGTTTCTTTTTGTTGTATGAGGTGATTTTCCCTATCGGCATGATGTTTGCGGGCCTGGTCGGGTATTTTCTTGTGCCTATCTATGGATGGAAGGTCATGTTTTTAATTGGCTTAGTTCCCTCAGCGCTGACCGTTCCACTGCGCTGGCTGATGCCTGAATCACCGCGCTGGTTGGCTGCAAAAGGTCGGCTGAAGGAAGCGGACAACGTCGTATCGACGCTGGAATCTGAGGTGATCAGGCGTGGGATGACGTTGCCCGAACCTGAAATAAAAGCCCCCGCGGTGCAAAAAGCGGCTCCGGAAGGGGTTAAGGCCCTCTTCGGCGGTATTTATAAATCCCGCACCTTTATGCTGTGGGGGCTGTGGCTGACGGTTTACAGCGTCAACAACGGAATGATCACCTGGTTCCCGACCCTTTACAAAACCTGGTTTAACCTCTCCCTCGATACCAGCCTGGCCTACGGCTGGATCACCTCCTCCTGCGGCGTCGTCGCTTCGGTGATCTGCGCCTTGCTGATCGACCGCGTCGGGCGCAAGCGCTGGTACACATGGGCCTTTTTACTGGCCGTCGTTCCGCTGATTGCGCTTTCTGTTCTGGGCGCAAAATCCGCCGTTGAAATTCTGATTCTGGGAAGCATGACCTACGCCATTCTTCAGACCATCGCCTTCTCGCTTTATCTCTATGCGGCTGAGCTTTATCCCACCCGGCTACGCGCCATTGGCACCGCGTACTCCAGCGCATGGCTACGCGCGGGGTCATCCATTGGCCCATTAATGGTCGGGTTTATCGTCAGCGGCTTCGGGATCCGTTTTGTGTTTGTCACTTTCGCGGTCATCGCGCTGATTGGCGGCTTGATTACGTGGATTTTTGCCATTGAAACCAAAGGGAAATCGTTAGAAGAGCTGTCGCCATAGACGGCCTGTGGCTCCGGGATTCGCGGAGCCACCTCTGACAGGAGGTCGGCGTAGTCGGCTGATTCAGCTGCGCCCTATCGGGAACACTTCATAGACCTGGCTCATCAACGGGCGGTGAAAAACATGAACACACTCATTAAAAGCGGCATGATGCTGCTGGCATTTCTCTATCCTTTACTGGCTCTGGCCAACGATACGCTTTTTTCTCCAACAGCAAAAAATATGACCGGAGAGTGGGGAGGCGTGCGGACGGATCTGCGTCAGCATGGCTATGATTTTACGCTGGAATATAGCGCGATGACGGCCACGAATATTTCCGGCGGTTACGATCGCGATAAAACCCTGCGCTACAGCGACCAGTATATTCTCGGCGTAGATATGGACCTGGAAAAGATTTTAGGTATTCGCGACGGTGAATTTAAAGCGTCGGTGAATAATCGTAACGGGCGAGATCTGACTCAGGATCGGCTACAGGATCCGCGCGCGCCGGTAATAGGCTCCGGTGTCCAGAGTAACTACGGGCGGGGGCAAACATGGCACGCGACGCAGTTTTGGTTCAAAAAAAGCGGGTGGGAGAAGAAGCTGGATATCAAGGTGGGACTGATGCCGCCAGGAGAGGATTTTGATAATAACGGCTGCTTTTTTCAAAACCTGTCGCTGTGCGGTTCTTTAGCCGGACACGGCAGCGGTGTCTGGTATAACACCCCTATAGGCCAGTGGGGTGGCCGCGTCAAATACAGCCCTACCCCAGCGCTTTACGTCCAGGCCGGGGCGTTTCAGTACAATCCTAACTACGCCACCCGCCACGGAAGCTTCGAGCTCGATGGAACCGGGCATCTGGGGTACATGTACCTTTTTGAGCTGGGATACTCACCCACCCTCGGCGCGGCAAAACTCCCCGGCATCTGGAAACTCGGGGGCTGGTATAACACGGCGGAGGCCAACGATGTGCTGGATGATGACAATGGCGACCCCTATGTCCTCACGCACCAGGCCGCCCGGCGACACGACGGCCGCTACGGAGGTTATCTCTATATCAGCCAGCAAATTACCCACTCGAGCAGCCATCGACAAAATGGCCTTAGCCTTTTCGCGCATCTGGCAATGAATGATAAAGATACAGCGACAATGGACTATCAGATGCAGGCAGGCGCCATTTATAAAGGTCCTTTCGCCAGTCGTCCGCAGGACTTTATCAGCTTCGGCGTCAGTAAAATGCACGCCAACGACAGAGTCGCCCGTCGGGCGCAGCTCCTGAACCAGATGCGGGGGATCGAGGATTACGATAATCCCCTGTATGTCCCGGTTCGCAAAGCCGAGTACGCCGCAGAGCTGCATTATAGCTTCCGCGTTACGCCCTGGCTGACCGTGCGCCCTAACCTGCAGCTGCTGGCCCACCCGGGAGGAAGCGAGGAGATTAAAAACGCGTGGGTGATCGGCAATCAGGTGACCGTGAAATTCTGATAACACGGGCTGCCGCCGTCAGGCCTGACCCAAGGTGCCCTTTCCTGCGGTTCTGAATCCCCCTGCCCCGGCATAGCCTTGCGGCTATGCCGGGTATTTCAACTACCGCTTGATTAACGCAAACACACCCCAGCCAAAATACTCACGCGTCCAGGTGACATGGCGTTTTGGCGCCATCGTCAGCTCCGCCCTGACTTCTGACGCAAAGTCATCATCGGGGTTTTCCTCTAACCAACGGCGCAGGGTGAGCCATTTCGCCGCTTCGTAGCGGTCCCAACCTTCCTGGTCCGCCAGCACCATTTCGACGAGGTCATAGCCAAGCGCATCGTAAGAGGAGACCAGGTCGGGAAGCGTCAGAAAGTCGGCGAGCGAAGAGGCGCCACAGGCCTGTGCTATCTCTTCCGTTGCCGGAATCTTGCGCCAGTACGGTTCGCCAATCAGCAGCATACCACCGGGTTTGAGGCTTTTGCTCAGCAGCGCGATAGTCCCGGCGACGCCGCCACCGATCCAGGTCGCACCAACGCAGGCGGCGATGTCGCATTTTTCCTCGGCGACGTACCCGGCGGCGTCCTGATGAATAAAGGTTACGCTGTCGGCAACGCCGAGCTCTTCTGCCCGCCGCTGAGCCTGCTGGCTGAACAGCGCGCTCATATCAACGCCGATACCGCGGATGCCGTGATCGCGCGCCCAGGTACAGAGCATCTCCCCGGAACCGCTGCCGAGGTCGAGTAGGCGGGTTCCGGCCTTCATCCGCAGCACGCGGCCAAGGGCGGCGTATTTTTCCGGCGTAAATGGGTTATGGATGCGGTGAGCGCTTTCACTAATGGTGAAAATACGTGGGATATCCAATGGTTGAATTCCTTTTATGGGTGTTGCACAAAGAGAATCGGGAACGTTTTTTTCGGCCAGCAGCGCGTACAGCTTGCCGGCAAAGGTTTCGCTGACCGGCCATTCCGCCTCATCCGGGCGGGTAATGGTGGTCAAACCCGCCGTACGCAGCAGGTCGAGATAGCCGTCATCGCGCCATGCGGTCATCTGGCTGCCGAAGCGCGTCACCTTGCCGCTCTCTTCAATCGCCATAAACAGCGTGGAGCTGGTTTGCGCCGCCGGATCCCAGGCGTGCTCGGTCAGCAGCAGGTGCGGAACATCCAGAAACAGCCCCTGCGGACAGCGCTGCCAGCCGGGCTCGGCCATTCCCTGACGTTTAACTTCGGCATAGGTATGAACCTCGATGAGCAGCTTTCCCCACGGAACCAGCCACTGCGCGCAGCGGTTGACCAGCGAACGGGCCTCAGCCGCGCTGAACACATTCAGTTCACCGAAGGTCATCATGATGAAATCAAACGGTGTTTCCGGCGCGTAGTCGCGAACGTCCTGCTGGTGATAGGCAATATCAAGCCCGGCCGCCTGAGCCTGCTGGCGGGCCCAGGCGATCGACGCCGGTGAAAAATCCACGCCCGTACAGCAGAAGCCGCGCTCGGCCAGCAGGCGCGTGTAAAGACCCGGCCCGCAGCCGAGGTCGAGAATGCGGGCGCCGGCGGGCAGCTGTCCGGCAATCCACGCCACCTGTTGTTCGATAACCGCCCGCCTGCGGCTGGCCCAGTCGTGCTCCTGCGACAGATGGTTCTCTAGCATACGCTGGCTAAACGCCGGGTCATCCCAGGGGATTTTGCGCTCCCGGGATGACAACACGATATGCCTGGAACCTGTAATAATCGTGCCAATAGTCATCATCATTTCCTTATTGATTACTCGCGCCAGTGCTCGGGTTTCATTAACGCCCGGGCGCACTGTATTTGACCCGTTCGTCCCAGCGGCTGAGATGAAAGCGGCTGCAGCATCCAGCAGGCTTTGAGCGCCTCGGGAATGGGATAAGGCGCCGGATAGCCTTTATCTCCCGCGCATGGCTCAAACCCATGCCTGGGGTAGTAAGTGGCGTGGCCCAGAACAAATACCGTCTGGCTTCCCATGGCTTTCAACTGCTCAATGCCGTGACGGATAAGCCCTCCGCCAACGCCCGCGCCCTGGTATTCCGGCACCACCGCAAGGGGAGCAAGGATGTGCATCATCGGCGAGTCCGGCTCCCCTTTGAACGTCGCCCGGGTGAATAAAATATGCCCAACCGCCTTTCCGTTATGCCTGGCCAGCAGCGATAACGTCGGGCAGGCGCTCTCATCGTTGAGCAAATCGGCCACCAGCCTGGCCTCTTTGCTGTAGCCGAAAGCCCGGGTTTCGACATGGAGAATGTCATTGGTATCGCCTTCAGAGGCGACATGAAAAGTGAAGCTGTGGTTTGTCATCAGAGGCTCCTTAGCGATTATCCAGCTGTGCGCGGACATTATTCAGCCCGGTGGTATTGATGCGATAGGGCTGTCCGTTGACGGACTTAATCAGCTTTTTGGTTTTGAGTTTTTTGAAAACGGCGAGCGTGCAGTCGCTGAGCAGGAGCCCTTCGCGGCTGTAGCATTCAACAGAAGTGACGCGGCCTGATGCATCGCGAACGTGCGCGATCCGGCCACCTTTAGCGAGAACGTGTAAGGTACGTTGTTCCTGACGGGATAGATTCATACTGAAGAAACCTGTTCATCATCATGCGTAAAAACGAGCCAACACCCGCAGGTGTTCGCGTAAGGTTTAAGCGCAGCGATAACCAGTCCGGCCTGAAAAGGTCGGGAAGCTGATTATCTAATGATGACATTCTCCAGCATCAAAGCCTCGGTGAGAGTTGAAAAGGTATTTATCAGCGAAATGATAACACGCAGTTTTTATATGGAAATCGTTATAGTCAAAAAGTGTGATCTACGGCGAGTCCGCACGCTTTCTGGCGCTTATGGTCGACATGTTGATGCCATTGGTTAACCATTTATCAAGACGTGACGCACGGAACCTTATACCCTTCTGAGCGTCAGCAGAATCTACAGGCGCTACTCAACGGGGCTGAAATGATGTCGAGCCTTTCACTTATGCCATTAGCGAATCTCCATCACATTTTGGTTTACCAATTTACCTTTCATGGTTGACTTGTTCGACCAATTGGAGGAATTTATACGCCATATCGTCTGGTTTCTCCTCCGTTACGATGGTTGACCGGAACCGACGCTCCCATCAAAGCAGCGGCCTGAAGCAGGTCAACAACGTGAAGAGGTTAAGCATGGAACAGACATGGCGCTGGTATGGCCCTAACGATCCGGTCACTTTAGCTGACGTCCGTCAGGCGGGCGCGACCGGAGTGGTTACCGCACTGCACCATATCCCGAACGGCGAAGTGTGGACGGTTGACGAGATCCTCAAGCGTAAAGCCATCGTGGAAGAAGCCGGCCTGGTATGGTCGGTGGTCGAAAGCGTACCGATTCACGAAGAGATCAAAACCCATACCGGCAACTACGCGCAGTGGATCGCTAACTATCAGCAGAGCCTGCGCAATCTGGCCCAGTGCGGTATTCGCACCGTGTGCTACAACTTTATGCCGGTCCTCGACTGGACCCGTACCGACCTTGAGTACGTCCTGCCGGATGGCTCCAAAGCCCTGCGCTTCGATCAGATTGAATTCGCCGCCTTTGAGCTGCATATCCTCAAGCGTCCGGGCGCGGAAGCGGACTACACCGCCGAAGAGGTCGCCCAGGCGAATCAGCGTTTCGCCGCCATGAGCGATGAAGATAAAGCGCGCCTGACCCGCAACATTATCGCCGGTCTGCCGGGCGCGGAAGAGGGTTATACCCTCGACCAGTTCCGCCAGCATCTGGCTACCTACAAAGATATCGATAAAGCCGCCCTGCGCGAGAATTTCGCTGTCTTCCTGAAAGCGATTATTCCCGTCGCCGAAGAGGCTGGCGTGCGTATGGCGGTGCACCCGGACGATCCGCCGCGCCCGATTCTCGGCCTGCCGCGCATCGTCTCGACCATTGAAGATATGCAGTGGATGGTCGACACGGTGAACAGCATGGCGAACGGCTTTACCATGTGCACCGGCTCCTACGGGGTCCGCGCCGACAACGATCTGGTTGATATGATTAAACAGTTTGGGCCGCGCATTTACTTCACCCACCTGCGATCTACGCTGCGTGAAGAGAACCCGAAAACCTTCCACGAAGCCGCGCATCTGCACGGCGACGTGGACATGTACGAAGTGGTGAAAGCGATTGTCGAAGAAGAGCACCGCCGTAAAGCGGAAGGCAAAGAGGATCTTATTCCGATGCGTCCTGACCACGGCCACCAGATGCTCGACGACCTGAAAAAGAAAACCAACCCCGGCTATTCCGCGATTGGCCGCCTGAAAGGGCTGGCTGAGGTCCGCGGCGTCGAGCTGGCGATTCAGCGCGCTTTTTTTAGCCGCTAATTCCTGACTGGCGGGGCCGACAGCGCCCCGCCTTTATCCCTTCGGTCGCCCGTTGCGGCCCACCCTGGAGTTTGCTATGACTGCCACCCTTGCCGACAGCAACCTGCCGGTTACACGCCCTGCGTGGGATCGTTCTCGCCTGGAATCCCGCATCGTTCACCTGGGCTGCGGCGCGTTTCACCGCGCGCATCAGGCGCTTTACACCCATCATCTGCTGGAAACCAGCGATAGCGACTGGGGCATCTGCGAAGTCAACCTGATGCCGGGCAACGACCGCGTCCTGATTGAGAATCTGAAAAATCAGCAGCTGCTTTATACCGTGGCGGAGAAGGGCGCTGACAGCACCGAGCTGAAAATCATCGGTTCAATGAAAGAGGCGCTGCATCCGGAAATCGACGGCTGCGAGGGCATACTGCGCGCCATGACGCGCCCGCACACGGCCATCGTCTCTCTGACGGTAACGGAAAAGGGCTACTGCACCGATGCGGCCAGCGGTCAGCTCGATCTGAATAATCCGCTGATTCAACACGACCTCGCTAACCCGGCGACGCCGAAATCCGCCATAGGCTATATCGTCGAAGCGCTGCGCCTGCGCCGCGAAGAGGGGCTAAACGCCTTTACGGTGATGTCCTGCGATAACGTTCGCGAGAATGGCCACGTAGCGAAAGTGGCGGTGCTTGGCCTGGCCCAGGCGCGCGACCCGCAGCTGGCGGCGTGGATTGAAGCCCATGCTACCTTCCCGTGCACCATGGTTGATCGCATCGTGCCCGCGGCGACGCCCGAAACCCTGCAGGAGATTGCCGACCAGCTTGGCGTCTACGATCCGTGCGCCATCGCCTGCGAACCGTTCCGCCAGTGGGTGATTGAAGATAGCTTCGTCAACGGCCGCCCGGCGTGGGACAAAGTCGGCGCGCAGTTTGTTGAAGACGTGGTGCCGTTTGAAATGATGAAGCTGCGAATGCTCAACGGCAGCCACTCTTTCCTCGCGTATCTGGGCTATCTCGGCGGCTATGAAACCATCGCCGATACCATGACCAACCCGGCCTACCGCAAAGCGGCTTTGGCCCTGATGATGCAGGAGCAGGCGCCGACGCTGTCGATGCCGGAAGGTACCGATCTACAGGCTTACGCCACGCTGCTGATCGCCCGATTCAGCAACCCGTCCCTTCGTCATCGCACCTGGCAGATCGCCATGGACGGTAGCCAGAAGCTGCCGCAGCGTCTGCTGGATCCCATCCGTCTGCATTTGCAAAATGGCAGCGACTGGCGTCACCTGGCGCTCGGCGTGGCGGGCTGGATGCGCTACACCCTGGGGATCGATGAACAGGGGCAACCGATTGATGTCGTCGACCCGCTACAGGCGGAATTCCAACAGATCAACCAGCGTTATCAGGAAGCGGAACGCGTCCCGGCGCTGCTGGCCATAAGCGGAATTTTTGCCCACGATCTGCCGGACAATAGCGAATTTGTCAATGCGGTAACCCAGGCGTACCAACAGCTGTGCAAACGCGGCGCCCGCGAGTCCGTTGCGGCAGTCAGGGCCAGCCTGTAATCACCCTCCTGTTACGGGTCAACTGAAGCATAATTTGGTTGACCCGTTTTGAGTATCCCCAGCCGAGAGAGATGCTAACCCTCCAGCCAAATGCTATAGTCAGCCACCGGGCTATCGCATCTCACAACATAACATCATGAAATCACAAATTTCTCAGCACAGACCCTATCAGGAAGTCGGCGCGTTGATCCGCGACCTGATCGTCAAGACGCCCTATCGCCCCGGCGATCGCTTACCGCCGGAGCGCGAGATCGCCGAGATGCTGGACGTCACCCGTACCGTGGTTCGTGAAGCGCTGATCATGCTGGAAATTAAAGGGCTGGTCGAAGTGCGCCGCGGCGCCGGGATCTACGTGCTCGATAACGCCGCCGGAGAAGGCGCGGCGGAGAGCGCGGACATGAACCACTGCAATGACGCCGGTCCGTTTGAACTGCTGCAGGCCCGCCAGCTGCTGGAAAGCAATATCGCCGAGTTTGCCGCCCTGCAGGCGACCCGGGAAGATATCATCAAAATGCGCCAGGCCTTACAGCTTGAAGAGCGCGAGCTGGCCAGCAGCGCGCCGGGCGGCTCCGAAAGCGGCGATATGCAGTTTCACCTCGCCATCGCCGAAGCGACCCATAACAGTATGCTGGTAGAGCTGTTCCGCCAGTCATGGCAGTGGCGGGAGAATAATCCCATGTGGATCCAGCTGCACCGCCATCTCGGCGATACCCACTACCGCCAGGAGTGGCTGGTGGATCATAAACGGATCCTCGCCGCCTTAATCAAAAAAGACGCCCGGGCGGCCAAGCTCGCTATGTGGCAGCATCTGGAAAACGTTAAACGGCGCCTGCTGGAGTTCTCCAACGTCGACGATATTTACTTCGACGGCTACCTGTTTGACTCCTGGCCGCTGGACAACGCGGACGCCTGACCCCTTCTGCAAACGCGCGGACATCGCCCGTCCGCGCGCCCCTTGCCGCTGCGCCGCAATCATTGATAATGATTCTCATTTTATTGTCGCTCTGCCCGCGCAATGGTAAAGTTACCCTATCTGATGACGCTCCCTTTCCGGTGCCGACAACCGCATGAACAAGACAACGACGCACAACGAACCCGCCCGCCAGGCGCCGAGAAAAACTTTCTCCGTCAGCGAGTTTATGGCGTTTGGTGAACGATACGGTATCGACTACCGCTTCCCGCTGCTGCGGCAAACGCCAGCCCCCTCGCACGCCAGCCCGGTGCTGCGGGGAGAAGTGGAAGAGATGACGCTGCCCTGCGGTATGTGCGTCACCCATTCTGATGTTCAGGTGTTGCAGCCCTATGAGACCACCTCCCGCCACAGCAGCCCGCTCTATATGCTGGTGGTGCTGGAAGGCTGTGTCGCCCTGACCCTCAACGGGGAGCAGCACCTCGTCCGTTCCGGGATGGCGTTCACTTCGCGTCTTAGCGAACAACAGACGATGCGCGCCCGCCACGATGCCGACAGCCGGCTACGTACGCTCTCCCTCGGACTCTACCCGGACGGCGCGTGGCGCGACGGCCTGCTCGATTCATTGATGCGCGAATGGGAAAGATGCCAGACGCCAACGCTTATCTGGCAGATACCGGGGTTTCTGCTGAGCGGGCTGCAGTACGCACAGCAGAGTTCGCCTGGCCGCGTTTCCCGCCAGCTGATGCTGGAGGGGCTGATTCTTCAGCTGTTCGGTCACGGGCTGAGCGTATGCCAGGACGAAAGCGCGAAGCACGTCGCCCCGGCGGGCGGCGAGCGGCAGCGGCTGGAGAGGGTTCGCCGCCTGCTGGAGCAGTCGCCGGAAAATGACTATAGCCTCAATGAGCTGGCCCAGCGGGCGGCGATGAGCTCCAGCAGCTTGCGCAGCAAGTTTCGCCAGACATACGGCTGCTCGGTCTTCGACTACCTGCGCGACTGCCGCCTGGCGCGGGCAAGAGGCTATCTGCTTGAAGGATATAGCGTACAGCAAGCGGCCTGGATGTCGGGCTATCAGCACGCCACCAACTTCTCTACGGCTTTTCGTCGGCGCTACGGCATCTCGCCCTGCGATGTGCAAAAGGTGGGCTAATCCATTTTTCCCTTTTTTGCGAAAAATAGTTAGCGGCTTTGGCAGCGCGCATACGTATCCTGGCATTGCGCATAGCTATAGAGAGCATCAAAAAGGTAATAATTCTTATTAACAATTAGAAATGCCTTTGGAGATGTTCATGTTTGCGAAAACTCGCCTGGCGCTGCTGGTGGGATGGGTGACCGGCGGCGTCGCTTTCCCCCTGCTGGCCCAGGAAACAACTAAAAACGAAACCATCGTGGTCACTTCGCAGATGCAGAGCGGCGCGACCAAAATTGCCACGCCGGATATTGAGACGCCGCAGTCGGTGTCCATTATCACCCGCGAGCAGTTTGAAGAACAGGGCGCGATCAGCGTCCGCCAGGCCGTGAGCTATACCCCCGGGGTTTACAGCAACCAGATTGGCGCCTCCAACCGCTTTGACTATATCGTCCTGCGCGGCTTCTCCGACGGCAGCCTGGATAACGTCTATCTCGACGGCCTGAAAATGATGGGCGATACCAACTCGCACAGCTCGCTGGTGGTCGATCCGTGGTTCCTCGAAAATATCGAAGTGGTGCGCGGCCCGGCCTCGGTGCTGTACGGCCGCTCTTCGCCCGGCGGCATCGTCGCCCTCACCTCGCGTAAACCCTCATTCGATCCCGGCGGTGAAATCAAGCTGTTTGCCGGGAATAACAACCAGCGCGGGGCGGCGTTCGACGTCACCGGGGCGCTGGACGATAACGATCGCGTGGCGGCGCGCTTAAGCGGCATGACCCGCTATGCGGACTCGCAGTTTGATACCTTAAAAGAGCAGCGCTACGCGATCATGCCCAGCCTGACCTGGCGCATCACCGACCAGACGCGACTTGATTTAATGGCCTATCTACATCGCGATCCGGAGGGCGGCAGCCACTCGGGCCTCCCCTATGAAGGCACCGTGGTGCCGCACAATGGCAAGAAAATCGCGAATACCTTCTTCGAAGGCGAAGATGATTACGACAAGTACGATCGCCGCGAAAATATGGTCGGCTACAACTTCGAGCATATGTTTGATAACGGCTGGTCGGTGCGGCAGAAGCTGCGCTACCTGCATACCAAAGTTGAGCTGAATCAGGTGTATGCCGCGGGCTGGCTGAACGAAAGCGAGCTGAACCGCGGCTATTCCGGCTCGGACGAAAAGATGAACGCCATCACCCTTGATAACCAGCTCGACGGCAGCGTCGATACCTGGGCCGTCAACCATCGCCTGCTGATGGGGATCGACTATCAGGACCGCAGCAACGACACCACCGGCTACTATGGCGCATTCCCGGCTATCGACGCCTTTAATCCGGTCTACGGCGCGAAGCCGGATTACATCACCATGTACAGCCGCGAGAAGCACAAGCTGCGCCAGACCGGCTACTATCTGCAAGATCAGATGTCCTGGGAGCGCTGGCGCTTCACCCTCGGCGGGCGCTACGACCAGGTCAGCGTGTCGAATATCGATAAGCTCAATCAAACGCGCAGCGATCTGGATAAGAACAACTTCAGCACCCGCGCCGCGCTGTTGTATCTGTTCGACAACGGGTTTGCCCCGTACATCAGCTACTCTACCGCCTTTACGCCCACCAGCTTCGCCGATGAAAACGGCAACGTGCTCGATCCGATGAAAGGCAAGCAGTGGGAGGCCGGGCTGAAGTATGAGCCGGAAGGAATGAACAGCCAGTTCAGCGCCTCGGTATTCCGCATCAATCAGACCAATATCGCCACCAAAGAAGAACCGACCGATCCGTATCGTTCGATCGGCGAAATTGAGTCGAAAGGGGTGGAGCTGGAGGCGATCAGCCAGCTAACGGACAGCTTCCGCCTGCAGGCCGCCTATACCTATACCGACATTCGCTATAAGAAAAGCAGCCCGGAAGAGCAAGGCAAGCGCGCCGTCTACGCGCCGCGCAATCAGGCCAGCGCCTGGCTGAGCTACGATGTGAAAAGCGGCCCGCTGGATGGCCTGACGCTCGGTTCCGGCGTGCGCTACGTCAACGGCATTACCAGCGATCGCCTGAATACGCACACTCTGCCGTCCTATACGCTGGTGGATATGGCGATTGGCTATGACCTGTCGAAGGTGGGAATTAAAGGCCTCAGCGCCCAGCTGAACGTCAATAACCTGACCGACAAGAGCTACATTGCCGCCTGTAACTCGCTCTCCTACTGCTACTTTGGCGCGGAGCGCAGCATCGTCGGCAGCGTCTCCTGGAAGTTCTGATAACGTTAAAAAGCCCGGAGTTTTGGCTCCGGGCCGCCGGTTAATCTTCCGCTTTATGGGCCCACGCGGGCATGGCCGTTAAATAACGCATCGCCCGCTTGCGTGATTCCACGGGCCCGACCTTCTGCCAGGAATCGAGGTACTCGGCCAGGCCGGAGACGGCATCCTCCCAGGACTTAAGCTTCCCCTCGCTATCGCAGCACCAGGCGCAATAATCGTCGCTTGCGCTTTTCGCACCTTCGGCGGACATCGGCATTCCACAGGCCTGACAAAACCTTTCTTGCTGTGACATAGAGCGCTCCTTTCTTGCCAGTTGAGCATAAAAAATACCGCATTTTTTGCACAATAACGTACCGCCAGTTCAAATAACCGTAAATTAATGATGGTTATTGCGGCCGAAAAACGCCCGGCGCCCGGCTTCCTCAACGCGTTCGACTACACTAAACAGGGACAAATGTTTGACGCCGCTGGGTCTGCCGGGAGTATCAGTCCCCGCCGAGCCGGACGCATTCACTGCTAAAACAGATTAAGACAGGACGCAATCATGCAACTTAACGACCCTACCCTTTTTCGCCAGCAGGCAATGATTAATGGACGCTGGCGCGACGCCAGCGGCAAAGAGACTCTCGCGGTGACCAACCCCGCCAACGGCCAGCCGCTGGGCAACGTACCCAAAATGGGCGCCGGGGAAACCCGTGAAGCTATCGATGCCGCCGCCCGCGCGCTGCCCGCATGGCGCGCCCTTACCGCCAAAGAACGCTCCAGTATCCTGCGCCGCTGGTTTGAGCTGATGATGGAACATCAGGACGATTTGGCGCGCCTGATGACGCTGGAACAGGGGAAACCGCTGGCGGAAGCAAAAGGCGAAATTAGCTACGCCGCCTCCTTTATCGAGTGGTTTGCCGAAGAGGGCAAACGCATCTACGGCGACACCATTCCCGGCCATCAGGCCGATAAGCGGCTGCTGGTGATTAAGCAACCGATAGGCGTGACCGCCGCGATCACCCCGTGGAATTTCCCCTCGGCGATGATCACCCGCAAGGCGGGCCCGGCGCTGGCCGCAGGCTGCACGATGGTGCTCAAGCCCGCCAGCCAGACGCCGTTTTCCGCGCTGGCGCTGGCGGAGCTCGCCAACCGCGCCGGGATCCCCGAAGGGGTATTTAACGTCGTTACCGGTTCGGCCAGCGAGGTCGGCGGTGAGCTCACCGGCAACCCGTTAGTGCGCAAACTCTCCTTTACCGGCTCGACGGAAATTGGCCGCCAGCTGATGGAGCAGTGCGCGAAAGATATCAAGAAAGTCTCGCTGGAGCTGGGCGGCAATGCGCCGTTTATCGTTTTTGACGACGCCGATCTCGATAAAGCCGTCGAAGGCGCGTTGGCCTCCAAGTTTCGCAACGCCGGACAGACCTGCGTCTGCGCCAATCGCCTGTACGTCCAGGATAGCGTTTACGATCGCTTCGCCGAAAAGCTTCAGCAGGCGGTCAGTAAGCTGCAAATTGGCGATGGCCTGCAGCCGAACGTCACTATCGGGCCGCTGATTGACGAGAAAGCGATCGCTAAAGTGCAGGAGCATATCGCCGATGCGCTGGGCAAAGGCGCGCGGGTAGTAACCGGCGGGAAAGTCCATGAGCTGGGCGGTAATTTCTTTCAGCCAACGATTCTGGTGGACGTCCCCGGCGATGCGAAAGTGGCGAAAGAAGAGACCTTTGGCCCCCTCGCCCCGCTATTCCGCTTTAAAGATGAGGCAGATGTTATCGCTCAGGCCAACGACACCGAGTTCGGCCTCGCGGCCTATTTCTACGCCCGCGATCTGGGCCGCGTTTTTCGCGTCGGCGAGGCGCTGGAGTACGGCATTATCGGGATTAACACCGGCCTTATCTCCACCGAGGTCGCCCCCTTCGGCGGGGTTAAATCTTCCGGCCTGGGTCGGGAAGGGTCGAAGTATGGGATAGAGGATTACCTGGAAATCAAATACATGTGTATTGGGATTTAGCCGATGAACGCGCCAGCCCCCGCTGGCGCGGATGATTTCACCCGCGATCGCGGATCGGCCGGAACATGAAGCCCGCACGGCCGCCAGTTTGCCCACCGAGCCTCTGTTACTCTTAAATCCGGATCATCATTCATTATGCTTAATGGCAATGATAAAAAGTTATCGATTATCAGTCATGGACAGGTTCGACATAAGATTAATCGTAGGCTACAATAATCAACGCCAATCTAAAGCTTAATTTTTCAATAGATTCATAGAGATAAATTCAGCTTTAAAGAAGGACAGGACATCATTTTATTGACTATAAAACGAGCAAAAAGATGACGGATAGTACCATTAAGATTTACAATGCCCGCTATAGCAAGCTGATGAAGCTAATGGATTTTTTTGCCGTCAACCTGTTTATTTTCGCTTATTTAAAATACTTTTTCGTCGAACCCTCAACGGCCTCTCTGTTCCTGGGAATAATATATTCACTGATTTTTATCCGGGCTAATGAACACTTTCAGTTATATTCCGGTCAGTTCAAGGGACAATATTTAAAAAAATTAACCAAGCTGTTCTTCAGCGTCTGTATTAGCGGACTGTTGTCATTTTTATTATTCGTAAGCGCCGAACTATTGCTGAACAATCACGCCAGCACAAACGCGGTGCGGTTGGCTGAAATAATTGTGCTGTGTTCGATGGCCATATTTATTAGCATGTTTCTTATTCGCGTTATCTCCAGCCGCTATTTTTTCAAATCCAGACTCAAGGTGGCTATTTTAGGCATAACGCCGGCCGGACTGGCCATCGAGCAGGCCCTGTTTAAGGAGTATACCCACGACGGGATAGACATTACCTTCTTTGAGGACCGCGCCGTTCAGCGCGACAGTCGCCTGCTCAGCATTGAGAAAAAAGGCAACTCAAGAGACCTGCTGGCGCTGGCGAAAGCCGGAGAAATCGATGAAGTCTATATTGCCCTGCCGATGGTCGCCCAGCAGCGTATCCGCCAGTTCCTGAACGAATTTTCCGACACCACCGTGGACGTATTCCTGGTGCCGGACCTCTTTTCCTACAGCTCACATATTTCTCAGCTGCGGATGTTCGGCAATATTCAGACCATCAGCATTTTTACGTCGCCATTTGAAGGCGAAGGCGCGGTGCTCAAGCGTATCGAAGATATCGTGCTTGGCGCTTTTTTTACCCTGGTCAGCCTGCCGGTGATGCTGGCGGTAGCGATCGGCATTAAGCTGACTTCGCCGGGCCCTGTTCTGTTTAAACAAAACCGTTACGGCCTGAACGGTAAACAGATCCCCGTCTGGAAGTTCAGAACCATGCGCGTAATGGAGAACAGCGCGGTAGTGACCCAGGCGACGCGTAACGATCCGCGCATTACCCGCTTTGGCGCTTTTTTACGCAAAACCTCGCTCGATGAACTGCCGCAGTTTTTTAACGTGCTGCAGGGAACCATGTCGATAGTGGGTCCACGCCCTCACGCAGTGGCCCACAATGAGCAATATCGTCTGTTGGTGGAAAATTACATGATCCGCCATAAAGTGAAGCCCGGCATTACCGGCCTGGCGCAAATTCACGGCTTTCGCGGCGAAACCGACACGATTGATAAAATGGAAAAACGTATTCAGTACGATCTGGAATATATACAGTCGTGGTCGCTGCTGCTGGATATCAAAATCGTTTTTTTAACGTTTTTCCGCGGATTTGTGGGGAAAAATGCGTTCTGAACTCACTTTCCTCGCGGGCCTACTGGCGGTTCCTTACGCATGGGCGGACCTGCAGGCTAAACCACATACCGGTGTGGCTGGCATCGATTTCGAGAGCCAGGTGGGTTATGACGTCGGTTACAATGACAACGTGACCTGGCAACGCTACGGCGGCAATGAAATCGGCTCCGCTTATCAAGGCGTGAAGCCGATTTTCAAAGCCATCGGCGAGCGCTACGAAGACCGCTATTTACTGATGTACTCCGGCGATTACCGCCGCTACGCCAGCGATAGCGCAGATAACCGCGACAACCATTTTTTTATGTTTAACGGCAAGTGGCGCTTCGGCAGCATGCACGGGCTGTCGTTGGATCTCGATGAAACGTTCGGTCATGAAGAGCGCGGCCGCGATACCACCGAGGGGTTTCTCCCCGAGCAGTTTACAGAGTTTGGCATTAATCAGCCTATCGCCACGCGCTTCTTTAACAGCGAACTGCGCTATAGCTACGGCGCCCCGGAAGGGCGCGGCAAAGCAGAAGTCGCGCTCATGCACAAGCAGCTGCGCTTTCGCAATCTCGACAGCATCGAGGACGCCAGCGCCGACTTTCATTACTACATGCACGATCAGGAGTGGCATGAAAACAGCCTGGTCGCCGAGCTGTTTGATCAAAAAGCCAAAACGCTGCGCTATCGCTATAGTTTTATCACTAACCAGCGTCGCTATGAGCTCAACCCGTTAAAAGATAGTAATGAATACTATCTATTGGTCGGCATGAAAAACCGCCTTTCCGGCAAGACCGAGATCCACGGCAACGTCGCCTGGCTGTATAAAGATTTCATCCATAACCCCGACTCACAGGGGTTCAACGGCCTGAACTGGGATATTAACGCCGACTGGAAACCGCTTGAACAGATAAAGCTCAACTTACACAGTTCGCAGCGTATTAAAGATCCCACCGACTCCGGCGGCTATATTCTGGTATCAAATTTCGGTGTGGGGTATGAGCACCACTGGCTGGTCGACAGATTCTCCACTCTGGTTGATTACTCTTATATTACAGAGGATTACAAGCACCAGACCAACGGACGCAAAGATCAATCAAATCTCGTGTCGCTCACCTTCAACTACGACTACCGTCCATCCGTTAATTTTCAGCTGAAGCTGCAATGGAACACGATGCATTCTAATAAAGAAAAAGATGCCTTTTATATTGGCCCGGACTATGACCATGAGGTCGAGCGCACGCTGGGCTATAACGACTCGGCCATTATTTTTATGACGCAGGTACAAATATGATCCTTATCTATGGAAAACGGGCGATTATTCCTCTTCTGGCGCTATGGCTGGCGGGCTGTTCGGCTCCCCAGCAGACGATCCGAACGCCGCCGGACGCCGTTTATCATCTGGATCAGGGCGATGAGATCAATATCGCGGTTTCCGGCGAGCAGGATCTCACTATGCGCGTAAAAATCGATAATAGCGGCAGCGTTGATTATCCTTATATAGGCTCGCTGATGCTGAAAGGAAAAACGCCGGAACAGGTCGGCAACGAAATTGCCGATAAGCTGCGCGGTAGCTATCTACAGGCGCCAATGGTGACCGTGAGCATTGCCGAATACCGGAAGATTTATCTGTTAGGCGAAGTCAAAAAACCGGACGGCTACGCATGGGAACCCGGCTTAACGGCGGAAAAAGCCATTGCGCTGGCCGGCGGGTTTACCGATCGCGCCGATCGCCACGACATCCGCATTCGCCAGTTTCGCGGCGGTAAACTGCTGGAAAACGTCGCCGCCGACTCCGCCGTACAGGCTGGGGATACCATTATCATTGGCATGAGTTTCTTCTGATATGGCAATTTCATTGGTTGAAAATGGAAAGAAGAAAGAAGGCTTTATCGACTTCACGCCTTATTTCAACAAAATTAAGCACAAGCTCATCTGGTGCCTGGTGGTGGTCGTGGTGGCGGCAGCGGCGTCATGGATCCTGACGCGCTTTATGTCATCCAGCTATACCGCAACCGCGACGGTGCTGTTTAAAGCGCAGCCGCAGGACGTCACTCCCCTGCCGCGGCTGGAAAACTACGATTCCACCCGCAGCGATTACTATGAAACCAAATATGCGCTGATGGGCTCTCGCGTGGTGCTTGAGGCTGCAGTGAAGGCGATGAAGTTGGAACAAGACCCCGAGTTTAACGGCGGGGATAATCTTGATCTGGCCACGCGCGTCAATAACGCGGTTCGCGCACTGCAAAAAAACCTGACCATCTCCGGCGTGCGCACCACGCAGCTGGTTTCGGTTTCCATGGAAGCGAAATCGCCGCAAAAAGCCGCCGATATCGCCAACGGCGTGGCGCAGGCGTTTATCGATTACAGCCTGGCGCAGAAGCAAAAAACCTTGCTTCAGGCGCAGGGCTGGAACGAAAAAATGATGGACGATCTGCGCGCTAAGCTCGATCGCCAGAAAGCCGATATCGATGATTTTCTTAAACAGAACGGCCTGCTGACCTTCCGCAGCATGGATGGCTACGAGACCGAGCGGCTGGGCATCGTGATTAACCATCTTGCCGACGCCACCCAGCGCCGTCTGAAAGCGCAAACGGTATGGGATAAAGTGCGCCGTCAGCAGGGGAAACCGCCGGAAGCGATCATCTCGCTGCCGGAAATTTCCGGCCATCCGCAGATTCAGGATTTGCGCATCGCGCTAATCCAGACCCGGCGTAACCTGTCGGAAGCGGCGAAACACTACGGTCCTAAGCATCCGAAATATCTTCAGGCCCAGGCCCAGCTACAGGTCGTCAACGGGCAGATAGGCCAGGTGTTGGGCGAACTGCTTAACGGCTTACGCCAGCAGTATCAGATTGCGCTGGACGATGAGCAGCACTACCAGAAGATGCTCGACGACCAGAAAGCCGATTTCCAGGCGCTGGGGGCCAAGCGCGACAAATACAACACCATGATGACCGCGCTGAACAAAACCGAGGAGCTGTATAAATCGCTGTATCAGCGGGCGAATGAGCAGAAGCTTTCCGAAACTTTTTCGGTTCCTGACGAAGCGATCTACGATGCCGCCGTGCCGCCAAATCAGCCCTCTAAACCGCAGCGCGGTCTGCTTATCGTGATGGCGACCCTGATGGCGCTGGCGCTGTATATCATGTACCTGATTGTCAGCACCGCGCTCGACAAAACGGTGAACAGCATCAGCGAACTCAAAGCCAAAACGGGCCTTGATGCCAGCGGGGAGTTTCCGCTGCTGCCTCAGGCGAACAGCGCGCAGCTGACGTTCCAGAATCTGCTGTACGCCGATATGATCCACAGCCTGCGCCTGGCGCTGCTCGGCCAGACTGAGTCACGCGGTACGATACTGGTGACCTCGGCGCAGACCCATGCCGGCAGCAGCCTGATAGCTGAACTGTTGGCGTGGTCGGCCAGTAAGTCAGGCAAAACCTTGCTCATCGACCTGGATTATCTGGCCAACGCAGGGCTCTCCGCGCGCTATCCGCAGCATAAAACAGGGTTCAGCGCGCGTCTGGAAGACCGCTGCGCCACGCCGCAGGCGGTCGTTTCTCTGGCCGACAATCTTGATTTTATGCCGCGCGGCGAACTGAACGACTCGACGCTGCTGCTGTTAACCTCGCAACGGCTCCCGGCCCTGCTGACCACGCTGCGGCAGACCTACGATTCGCTCATTCTTAATGCGCCATCGCTCGGCCTCGCGCAGGACGGCCTGCTGCTGGCCCCGCACGTCGATATCTCCCTGCTGGTGGTGAAAGCCAGCGAGCAAGCGTCCCGCGTCCGCGACGCGCAAAGCCGTCTGCACGCCGCTGCGCCAACGCCTGTCGCCATCATGCTTAACCAGGTGAAAGAAGAGAACCTGGAGACTCAGGAAGGCAAACGCCTGCCGGAGCGCGGCATGGGTGAACTGATCTCACCGAAGTAGCGATCATGAATTTAATTAAGAGTATTTCATCCATCGCCAGCTCCTCGGTCCTCTCGCAGGCGATCGGCGCATTTTCCGTGTGGCTGATTTCCCATCGCTACGGCATGGCGGAAGTCGGGCACTACGCGATGATCTACAGCAACGTGCTGATTGGCGCGCAGGTTTGCACTTTTGCGTCGCAGCTGCTAATCCCGCGCCAGGAGGAGCATGAACTGGGGCAGAACGTGGTGTTTTGCCTGCTGCAAAGCCTGCTCCTGGCGCTGCCGTGGGCGGTCATCACCGGACTGATATTCCATCTCAATATCGCGTTTCTCTATCTGCTAACCTTCGGCTATGCGCTGGTTTTGATCGCCGAGAACCTCTCGCTGCGCGGCGGCAACTATCCGTTTCTCACCTTTCAGCGCATCGCCGTGTCGCTGGTGGTGGCGATAGCCCTGCTGACGATGCCGAACGCCACCCTGTTCTATATTGCCTGGATGGTGGGCATTTTGCTGCTGCTCAGCCTGTGCCTGCTGCGTTTATTTCACTTCAGCACCCTGACGCCGGCGCATTTTTCTCCGCGCGCCAACGGCCTTTTCGCGCGCCAGCACTGGCAGCATCTCAGCCGCGTCGGCAGCGCGGAAGTGCTGGCGATGGCCAGCAACAATCTGCCGACGATGCTGATTAACGTCTTGTTTTCACCGCTGGTCGCGGGTTATTTCTCGGTGGTGAGCCGCTTCTGCTTATCGCCGGTGATGATTGTCGGTAACGCGGTGCGCAATTCCATCTTTTCAAAATGGTCGATGGATTTTCGCAACAACACCTTTAACTATGCGGAATACAAAAAAATTCGCCTGCTGCTGTTGGCCGCGGCGCTGATCTGTATCCTTGGGATCTGGATTTTCTATCCGCTGGTTATGCGCCTGGGCTTCAGCCAGGAGTGGCTCAATTCGATCCCGACCTCACGCTATATGCTGCCTTATCTGTTCGCCGCCCTGGCCGTCAGTCCGCTGACCGTTATCGAGCTTATCTTTGGTTCTAAACGCTATTTTTTACGCATTCAGATAGAGCAGCTGCTGATCATTATCGCCGCTTTTATCGCGCTGCCTGAATTGGGCCAGAGCTATGAAATTGCCCTGCTGACCTTCTCTGTTCTTACCAGCATTCGCTATCTGTTCATTCTGTTGAAAATGAATAAGCGGGCGCTCCAGCTCTCCCGGCAGGAGCAGAAAATATGCAGCTAAACACCGGTCGCTATCTGGAAGCATTCGCGCTGACGACCATCGTCTTCTGCGGCACGGTGCAGTATTTCACCGGCGTTGTCGCCGTACTATGGCTTCCGTTTTTCATGGTGCTGGTAATGGTGGTTCTGCTGATGATGCAAAGCCGGCAGCAGCCTCTCGCGCTCAGCGCCCGCGAGAAGGTGGTGCTGGCGCTGTATCTGACTTTTATTATCCTTAGCCTCTGCGCCACCGTTTTACAATCCGGCATCGTCACCGCCATCGTCGGTTTTAAAAACGAACTGGCCCTGTCGCTGGTGATGTTTTGCATGCTGCTTGGTATGTTTCGCGAGTCGCAGCTGCATCGCCTGACTCAGCTTTTTTACTGGCTGTTCTACGTCCAGTTCCCGCTGGCTATCTATCAGGTGCTGGTGGTGGTGCCAAAACGCGTCGCCCTGCGCGGTGAGGATGAAAAGTGGGATTCGGTAGTCGGCACGTTTGGCGGCGACCCGATGGGCGGCGGCAATACCGCGGCCATGGGGATGTTCTGCCTGCTGATTATGCTGCTGAAGGTGTCCGAATTTAAGCACGGTATCTGTTCATTCAAATCGATGGCGGCGCATATCGTGCTGGCCTTTTTCCTCTGCGTGGTGGGCGAGGTAAAATTCGTGATTCTGCTGTCGCCGTTCTTACTGGCGCTGCTGTGGATCATGCCCGCTTACGTCAGCGGCATCAGCAAAGTCACCCTGCGCTCGTTGATGATAATCGCCGCCGGAATGGTGGTGTTAATTTTTGCCGCTATCACCATTCTCGCCTCCAACTACTCGTCGGCCTTTGGCGGGGATCCGACCAAAAGCGCGCTCTCGGTATTTATCGATTCCCTCGGTTATATTTTTGATACTAACTACATTATGGAAAGCGGCGAGCTTGGCAGGTTTACCACTATTTTCTTCTGGCTTAAGCATAACGAACTTTTTGGCCCCGGCGGAATGCTATTTGGCTACGGTCTGAACGCGACCAACAGCGGCAGTACCGTCTCCCCAGGCTATATTGGCGCCTGGTATCATCTGATACTCGATTCCACCGCGCTAAGCATGATGCTGTGGGAAGTCGGTATTATCGGCGTGATCTTATTTATCGCCATGATTGCTTCTATTCTTATCGGCATGCGGCCCAAAGAGACCTTTTCCCGCTACGATCTAAAGCGTGAAGATTTACAGCTGCTTAGCTCCGCGCCTGCATTTTACGTCTTTGCCATCGGCTGTTTACTCAGCCTTCCCTACAGTCAGATCCTGATGATCATTCCCATGCTACAGTTTTTATTATGGCTGGCCCTCGGGGCGCTCATTGTCATTCATCGTTCCGTCCGTCTGAACTCCGGTACCCAATATGAATAAAACGCCATCAATTACCGTCAGCATTAAAACCCTCAACGAAGCGCAGGGGATTGAAAAAACGATCGACAGCGTCCGCAAGCAATTGCAGCCTTACCCCCATCAAATTATCGTCGCCGATAGCCTCTCCACCGACAACACCCGGGAGCTGGCCATCGCCAAAGACGCGATGGTGGTCTGCCTTGATAATGCGAAAGATCGCTGCTGCGGCGTGGGCCACCAGCTGGGCTGGTTATTCAGCGAAGGGGACTATCTGCTGCTGCTGGACGGCGATATGGAGCTGGAGCCGGGTTTTCTCGACACCGCCGTCGCCTTTCTCGAAGAACATCCTGAATACGCTGGCGTGGCGGGCAGCGTCGAGATGGATGATGCCGCTAACTATGAATTTAAATCGCGCAAGCAGCGCCTGCATCTTATTTATCCGCAGGGTGATACCGACCATCTTGGCGGCGGCGGACTCTATCGCCGCTCGGCAATCGAGAAAATTGGCTATCTGACTAACCTTAATCTCCACGGCTATGAAGAAGCCGAATTGGGGATCCGCTTGCAGGCCGCAGGCTATAAACTCCACCGCCTCGCCGCGCCCTATTTTAGCCATGCTTCCTATACCATGCCGACATTTAAAATGTTGACCTATCGCTGGAAGAACGGTTTTTTATGGGCGCCCGGTGAGCTATTACGCAACTGCTGGGGGAAAAACCATTTTCCTGCCGCGCTTAAGATTGTTCGCAACGAACTGATATTCACGCTGTATATCCTGGTATTGATTATTTGCCTGCTGTCGTTAAATCCCGGTTTGATTATTATCGCCCTGCTTCCGCTGCTGGCGTTTATCGCCCTGAAGGCGATTAAAAATAAGTCGCTGCGGGACGGCGTACAGAGCGTTATCAACTTATCGTTATTTTCCGCAGGTATGGTGCGAGGCCTCATGAACTCCGTTCGCGATCCGATGAAACAACCCGCCGTGACCGTCTCCAACCCAAAACATATCCAGACAGAACATGAAAATATTATTCGTTAACAAATTCTTTTTTATTAAGGGCGGAGCGGAAACCGTATTTTTCCAGGAGCGAGACGCTATGCTGCAAGCGGGCTATCAGGTTGTCGACTTCAGCATGCAGCATGCAGAAAATAAACCCTCGCCCTGGGAAAGCTTCTTCGTACACAACGTGGACTACCATCAAAACCACGGGCTGACGGGCAAGCTCAAAGCGGGTATCGACTTTATCTACAACGCGGAGGCCTGCAGCAAGCTCAATACGCTGCTGCTGGCGCAGCGCCCGGATATTGTGCACTTTCATAATATTTACCATCAGCTGACGCCGGCGCTGATCGGCGTCGCCAAACGCTTTGGCTGCAAAACCCTGCTGACCGCGCACGATTATAAAATCGTCTGCCCATCGTACACCATGCTGCGCGATGGCCACGTTTGCGACGACTGTCTTACCGGTTCGGTGAGCAACGCCTTCCGCCATCGTTGCCAGCAGGGCGACACCTTTAAAAGCCTGCTGCTGTCGCTTGAGGCCTACTGGCAAAAGTTCGCGCAAAATTACGCCATGCTCGATTGCATCATCGCTCCCAGCGAATTTATGCGTCAGACGCTGCTGCGTAAATTACCCCGGTCACGGATCGAGACGATCGTCAACGGTATTGATGCCAGCGCCACGATCCCGGGCGATACGGCGGGCGATTATTTCCTCTATATCGGCCGCTTGAGCCGTGAGAAAGGCGTCGCTACCCTGGCGCTGGCGCAGCAAAAAATGCGCCAAATGATGCCGCTAAAAATCGTCGGCGACGGCCCTCTCGGCAACGACCTGCGCGCCCGCTTTAGCGGTCCGGAATTTCTCGGCTATATGCGCCACGGAGAAGCGCTCAACGCGTTGATTCGCGGCGCGCGGGCGGTGATCGTCCCTTCCGAATATTATGAAAACTGCTCGATGTCGGTACTGGAGGCGATGGCGTTCGGTCGCCCCGTCGTCGGCGGCAATATCGGCGGCATTCCGGAGCAAATCCGCGATGGCATTGATGGCTATCTGGTGGAACCCGGGGATGCCGACGCGCTGGCGCGCATCATGGATGGCCTGGCCGCCAATCCGCAGCAGGCGCGGGAAATGGGCATCAACGCGCGCCAGCGTTTAGAAGAGAAATACGATCTCGCCCGGCATATGCAGGTTCTGCAGGAACTCTATCAGCAGCTTGTGGGGGAAGCGAAATGAAGCTCAAAGTGACGGTGCTTGGCACCCGCGGTATTCCGAATGTCCAGGGCGGCGTTGAGACCCATTGCCAGAATCTCTATCCGGAAATCTATCAACAGAATCACGCCGATATCTGCGTCATTGCCCGCTCACCGTACGTTGACTACCGCCGCAGCGAATATAAAGGCGTGCGGTTAAAAAGCCTGTGGGCGCCTAAAAGCCGCAAGTTCGAAGCCATTATTCACTCAACGCTGGCAGCCTTCAGCACCCTGTTTGACGGCTCAAATGTGGTTCACGTTCATGCGGTCGGCCCTGGCCTGGTGGTCCCTCTGCTGCGCCTGCTCGGCAAGCGCGTCGTTTTTACCCACCACGGCCCGGACTACGATCGCCAGAAGTGGGGCAAAATGGCGAAAGAGATGCTGCGTCTTGGTGAGAAATGGGCGGTGAAATATGCCAATGAAGTTATTGTTATCTCGGAAGTGATTAATACGCTGATTAAAACCAAACACGGCCGTACCAACGCTAACGTGATCTATAACGGCGTGCGCCAACCGCCGCTTCCCGCCGAAGAGACGCGACAGGCCACGCTGAATCAGTATTCGCTGAAAGCCGGGCAATACATTGTCGCCGTCGCCCGTTTTGTCGAAGAAAAAGGGCTGCACGATCTGCTTGCCGCCTACAAAGCCTCGAACTGTTCGCTGCCGCTGGTGCTGATTGGCGATGCCGATCATCCGGATGAGTATAGCGAGCGGCTGAAGAAACAGGCGGCCGCTACCCCGGGAGCGATCATGACCGGTTTTATTAGCGGCGATCCGCTGCATACCTTGTTCTCACAGGCCGGGCTTTTTGTTCTTCCGTCTTACCACGAAGGGCTGCCCATTGCCCTGCTGGAGGCCATGTCCTGGTCCTTACCGGTTATCGTCAGCGATATCCCCGCCAACCTGGAGATCGGCCTGCCTGCGGAGGTTTATTTTCCGACGGGCAATGTCGCCGCGCTAGCGCAAAAGCTCCAGTCCTGGCGCGGCGAGGAGACCGTGGATTACAGCCAGTTAATGCCCAAATACCGCTGGCCGGACATTGCAGCGAAAACGGCTCAGGTCTACCAGCGATTAACGAACAAGAGTCAACCGTGACAAAATCAACATCCGACCTGGTCATTGAGCGCTTTTATTCCGCGCTTGATGCGGAAACAGAAAGTTCATTAACGCCGGAGCAGAAACGCGGTATCGAACAGGCGCTGGTGAGATCGAGCCTGGCGTCGCGCCATCGTATCGACTTTCGCCATAGCTTTCCGTTTCTGCATCGTCGATATTTTGTAGTCTTTTTATGCGGTCGCGATCTGCGCAAAATCCCGCGGGAAAGTACGCTGCTCGGGCGTCTATTTTCCACCCTGGCGATTACGTTTGCCGTGCTGTTCGCCATTCTTGCCGTGCTGCTGGCGCTCTATATGCTGAAATCCGCGCTGGGAATCGATGTGTTTAAGAACTTTCACGTCGGTATCTGGACATGGTTTGTGAACCTCCACGATAAAGTGAATTAACGATGAGCTCTTTTTCGCCGCGCCGCGCCGCGCTCTGTTTGGCGCTCCTGCTGGCCGGAATCATTCCGTCTGCGGCGGTACTGGCTGAACGTACGGTTATCACCCCGCCGGCCTTCACCGGTCTGTTAACGAACCCAGGGATCGGCGTGGCCAGTTTCCACGATGGTTATGGCCAGAAGCCCTCTCTGCAAGAGTATCCGAACACCGGGTTTGAATACGATCGCTTTTACTGGAGCGATCTGGAGCCTGAAGAAGGCGTCTATAATTTTGCGCCGATCGATCATGCCTTCAGCGTCGCCGCTCAGCATCAGCCGGCGATGAACGTCGGATTGCGTATTATGGCGCTCGATGAACCGCAATCGGGCTCGAAAATCCCCGCCTGGCTTATCAAAAAAGGCATTCAGGGACAATGGGTCGAAAATGGCAAAACCTTTGTCCCGGATCTCAGCGATCCGACTTTTATCGCCTATGCGCAAAAGCTGCTTAACGCCCTCGGCGCGCGTTATGACGGTAATCCGGAGCTGGCGTTTGTCGATATCGGCATGGTGGGTTCGTGGGGTGAATGGCATAACTCCAATTTCCCTGACGTCGCGCCGTTGATGGAAAAGTACACTCCGCAACAGCTCAATCGCTACGTTGATATGCACTTCAGCAGTTTCCCTAAAACGCCCAAAATCATGTTGATCAGCGGCGGCGACTCGCTGGCCTGGGCCAGCCAAAAAGGCGCCGGATGGCGCGCGGACTGCTGGGGAGACTGGCATAACTTTTCCCCGGAGTGGAGCCATATGCGCGATGACTATCCTCAACGCCTGGCCGCCGCGCAGGCGGCGTGGGGCGGGTTTAATGACGGCTGGCAGCACGCTCCCGTGAGCCTCGAGATTTGCGGCTATATGGCGGAATGGGAAAGCGTGCAGCATTACACTCGCGAAGAGGTCCAGGCAAGCTTCGACTGGGCATTAGCGCAGCACGCCAGTACCCTGAATCTGAAATCGCGACCGGTGCCGGCAGCGTATCGCGATATCGTTGATAATGCGTTATTGCGCATCGGCTATCGCTACCGGGTGAGCCAGCTGGAATTTGATACGCCCGTACGTAGCGGCATGCCGCTTACGCTGAATGTCACCTGGCGTAACGACGGCGTCGCCCCGGCCTATCTCCCCTGGCTTGTACAATGGCGGATAGTCAATGCGGCGGGCGATACCGTTACGCAAATCAAAACGGCGGATGACGTTCGCCAGTGGCTGCCCGGAGCTCATCAAAGCCGCGCTACGCTAGCGCTGCCTGCCGGGCTGCCTGACGGTCAATACCGCCTGCAGGCGGCCCTGGCCAATCATCAGGGGCAACCGCGTATTCAACTCGCTAACGAAGGTCAAACCGGTGACGGATGGTATTCACTGGCTTCGTTTAACCTTAAGGAATAATCATGTTTGAGGCTATCAGACAGGTCGGCCAGGAGATCAAATCCTGCGGCGGCATAAAAGCGAAAATCGCGGTTCTGCTCTATCGTCTGGCGACGCTCTATCGCAGCCGTAATCCTCTGTGGAAGATCTGCGGGATCCCCTTCGTTATTCTCAATATCGTGATTAACGAGTGTTTATTTTGCATTGAGCTGCCGTGGCGAGCGCGCATTGGCTATGGGCTGAAGCTGTATCATCCGCACTGCATTGTGATTAACCGGGGAACGATCATCGGGCAAAATTGCACTTTGCGCCAGGGCGTCACTATTGGCAGCGTGACCGATAGTCAGGGCCGGGAAAGCGCTAGCC
Organism: Klebsiella grimontii; assembly: GCF_900200035.1. GTDB lineage: Bacteria > Pseudomonadota > Gammaproteobacteria > Enterobacterales > Enterobacteriaceae > Klebsiella > Klebsiella grimontii. Next base: position 28,959 of record NZ_FZTC01000015.1, on the reverse strand, counting down.
CGCGAATTGGCGATAACGTGGAATTTGGCGCCCACGCCGTGGTGATTGGCGCGGTCACGCTAGGCGACAATGTCAAAGTCGGCGCGGGCACGGTGGTAACCAAAGATCTGGCCGCCGGCATGATTGCCGTCGGTCAGCCATACCGGGTATTAAACGGCGATTAGCGTAGGTTTGCCTGGGGACAAAACCCACGCTGATAGAAACGCGGGTTTTAACGCGGGATAGCAAAATGACCGGAACTTAGGCCCTCAGCTTAACCGGTTCGCTGAAATCATCGGCGGGCTCCAGCTTAAGGCTGAAGGTCGCCAGTAACGCTTCGGCTCGTTGGTGAAAATCGCGTAGCGTCTTTTCGAGCTTTTCCGTGACTTCAGGATCGTCAATCGCGACCGGACGCCAGTCGCCTTCTTTATCGAACAATCCAAACTGATAGCTATAGGTGAAGCGCGAAGCCTGCGCTTCCATCTCCATCCACCATCCCCAGAACTCGCGTTTTTCAGGCGCTGGTTTTACGTTGACGCAAACTGCCAGGCAATCGAAAAAGAAGCGGTTGTCTTCACATTGCTCCTCACGGATGTAAGGGCCAAGCGCCGTGAATTTCTTAATCAGCTTACTCTTCAGGTGTCCACTCGGTAACGTCATTGCGATCTCCTTTAGTGATGCTATGACGTTACCAAATCAATAGAATTTAGCAATATATTAACTAAATCTATGGCTAATCCAGCGGGCGATCTGCCGCAGGGCGTGATCGAAATTACGGTAGACCGGATTGAACGGGATCTCCAGCAGCTTGCCGTCGGAGGAGGAGGAAGTGATTAAACGCGACTCCTCTTCCGGACTGAACGGATCGTCTTTCCAGAAACCGGAGAGCATCGGCGTAGGGCAGCGACGCCCCAGCAGACCCTGAACCTTCAGGGAATAGCGGTTAAGCTCAACCCGCAGCGCTTCGTCGGAGGCGTCATGCATACCCAGACGCGACGCCAGAACGTCGAGATACATTTCCGGCACCCGTCCCTGATGCAGCGGGTCCACCAGCAGTCCGTGCACCACCGGCCCCAGACAGGCCACCGCCTTCAGGCGCTGGGGTTCAAGATAGCCCAGCCGGACGGCGATGTTCGCGCCGAAGCGGAAACCAAAGGCGGCCACCCGGGTATGGTCAACCCAGGGAACATTAGACAGATGCTGCAGCACATACTGGTGCAGCATGCTGGTATCCTGGGTCAGCTTGCATTTTGAAGAGAAACCGATGGAAGGCATATCGACCGTCAGCATAGCGATGCCCAGGGGCGCAAAATAGTTCTCGTACAGGTTGTAATAATCGGTCTGTAGCGCGTCAAGCCCGCCGCACATCAGCACCGTCGGGAACGGCCCATCGCCCGGCGGCATATGTAAGAAACCGGTGATCGGCGCGGCGCCGGGGATGGCGAACTCCAGCTCTCGCAGTTTGCCGGGCAAGCGCTGGGCGGCTTCTTCATAGGCCCGGTATGCCAGCACCTGCGCCTGTTCCGCCAGCTCATCGCCCTTGATATGCGGATAGGCGGCAATGCTGTAAAGGTTTGCCGCATGGAGCCAGTGACGACCGCTAACCAGAAGATTCTCTTCCTGACCGGCCTTTTGCTGCCAGTCCATCGCCTGTTTGGCCCATTCAAAGATCCAGTTGCCGCCGCGATAGCCCACGACCGTATCGTAAAGCTCGGGGTCGGTCCGCTCCGCATCGCTCATGACGATACGCGCCTGCACGTCGAGGATTTCCTGTGGCGTCACGCCACGCCAGATCCACATCAGGCGGTTAATCAATCGGTACCAGTGATCAACGTGATTGCCGCTAAGCGCGGACTGGATCGGTTGTTGCGCTCCGGTGTTAAACCGACGCACCAGCGTAGAGGTTTCCGGATGTTTGAATCGGGGTTTAAACAACGTTTCGCTAAGGTTAGCCTGGGACATGTGCCGCCTCCATCATGTTGCCACTCAAGCTATTGTAACCTGCGTCAGGGTAAAAAAAACCACGCCCGGCAAAACCGGGCGTGGTAATTAGCATTTATGCGGGAAATTAACGGCCTGCGATAGGCGGTACGAATACCACGCCCATATCCCACGGCTGTTCAATCCAGGTATCCTGGGGAATATCAACGACATAATCATCAACCAGCGGGCGACCTGCCGGTTTGGCGAAGATGGTGACAAAATGTGCTTTAGGATACATTTCGCGGATGGCAACGGCGGTACCGCCGGTATCAACGAGATCGTCGATCACGATAAAGCCTTCGCCATCGCCTTCCGCACGTTTCAGCACGGTCAGTTCACGCTGATTATCGTGGTCATAGCTTGAGATGCAAACGGTATCAACATGACGAATACCCAGTTCACGCGCCAGTAATGCTCCCGGTACCAGACCGCCACGGCTAACGGCAATAATGCCTTTCCACTGTTCAACCGGCAGCAGACGGGTTGCCAGTTTGCGGGCGTGAATCTGCAACATGTCCCAGGTGACGACGTATTTTTCGCTCATGTGAAGTGTCCCAGCCTGTGTAATACGGCTTAAATAATGTTCGAGGGGGAAAATGGTTGCGCGAGATTATAGAGATCTGACGCGCTAAAAACCAGCGTTAAGCGGCCCCCGCGACTCTTTTTACGTGGTTTACACTACCAGAGTACACGGAAAGTGGTATTCTCAACCCCATCGCGCAAGCCCGGGCTTGTAGTGTATTTGATTGCTAACCCCTCGATCTGCAAACGACTTTTGCAGGTGATTGTAAGGAGACTTATCGTGTCTGAACTGTCTCAATTATCCCCGCAGCCGCTGTGGGATATTTTTGCCAAAATCTGCTCTATTCCTCACCCCTCCTATCACGAAGAACAGCTCGCTGAGCACATTATGGGCTGGGCAAAAGAAAAAGGCTTACACGCGGAACGCGACCAGGTTGGCAACATTCTGATTCGTAAAAGCGCGACTGCCGGTATGGAAAACCGTAAACCGGTGGTGCTGCAGGCGCACCTCGATATGGTGCCGCAGAAAAACAACGATACCGTTCACGACTTCGCTAAAGATCCTATTCAGCCGTATATCGACGGCGAGTGGGTTAAAGCGCGCGGCACCACCCTGGGCGCCGATAACGGTATCGGCATGGCCTCCGCATTGGCGGTGCTGGCCGACGACAACGTTGTTCACGGCCCGCTGGAAGTGCTGCTGACCATGACGGAAGAAGCCGGAATGGACGGCGCGTTTGGCCTGCAGGCTAACTGGCTGCAGGCGGACATCCTGATCAACACCGACTCCGAAGAAGAGGGTGAGATTTATATGGGCTGCGCCGGCGGGATCGACTTCACCTCTGACCTCGCGCTGACCCGTGAAGCCGTTCCGGCCGGTTTCCAGAGCTTTAAGCTGACCCTGAAAGGGCTGAAGGGCGGCCACTCCGGCGGCGAGATCCACGTTGGTTTAGGTAATGCCAACAAGCTGCTGGCACGCTTCCTTGCGGGCCATGCTGAAGAGCTGGATCTGCGCCTGGTCGATTTCAACGGCGGCACCCTGCGCAACGCTATTCCCCGCGAGGCGTTCGCTACTGTCGCCGTGGCCGCGAACAAAGTGGATACGCTGAAAGCGCTGGCTAATGAGTACCAGGCGATCCTGAAAAACGAGCTGGCGGCCAAAGAGAAAAACCTGACAGTACTGCTGGAATCGGTTGCGAACGACCAGCCTGCGCTGACGGCCCAATCTCGTGACACCTTTGTACGCCTGCTTAACGCCACGCCGAACGGCGTCATCCGCAACTCTGATGTGGCAAAAGGCGTGGTGGAAACCTCGCTGAACGTCGGCGTGGTGACCATGACCAGCGATAACGTGCAGATTCACTGCCTGATTCGCTCGCTGATCGACAGCGGTAAAGATTATGTCGTCAGCATGCTGGATTCTCTGGGCAAGCTGGCCGGCGCGAAAACCGAAGCGAAAGGCGCCTATCCTGGCTGGCAGCCGGACGCCAGCTCGCCGGTGATGCATCTGGTGCGTGAAACCTATCAGCGTCTGTTCAACAAGACGCCGAACATCCAGATTATCCACGCGGGCCTGGAGTGCGGTCTGTTCAAAAAACCGTATCCGGACCTGGACATGGTTTCTATCGGGCCAACCATTACCGGCCCCCACTCCCCGGACGAGCAGGTTCACATTGAAAGCGTTGGACAGTACTGGACGCTGCTGACCGAGCTGCTGAAATCCATTCCGGCGAAGTAAGACAATTAAGGCCCACACCGCGAGGCGCGGGCCTTTTCTTTATAAGATGACCGTTCGAAAAGCCCGCCTTACCGATCGCGTATACCGGCCACGCGCATTTGCCGCCTTGAGTCATTGCAGGAAAGGCCTGCAAAGTGCGTTCTGAGTATTTAGCGCATCGATTTCCCGCCGCATCCGGTAATTAAGAAACCGCTCACCGCGCGCTTCAACCTGCTGTTGCTCAATTACGCTAAAACCGTGGCGTTCAAAAAAGGGCTTTGCCGTAATGCTGGCTTCTACCGTTAACACGCGTTCAGGCCGCCGTATAAGCAATGCGTTGAGCAATGCGCTGGCTATTCCCTGGCGGCTATAGTCGGGAGAAACAAACAGCAAATCAATATAGTCATCCACGGTGGTAATAAACCCGACCGGCGATGCCTCTTTTACCGCGACCAGTACCCGTGAAGCCGCTATTTTTTGCCGCCAGCGGGCTTCATCAACCTGAGCCCAGGCGGCAATTTGCCGGGGAGAATAATCGGCGCTGGCCGTCTCTTTAATCGCCCGCAAAAAAATCGCGCATAGCGTGGCAAAATCACGCTCTCCATACGGTCTTATTTTCGGCATTGTTATAACCCCAGAACTAATTGTCGCTCCAGCTGCGGATCGAGCAGCGTCACGTGCAGCCCTACCAGCCTGACTCCCCGACCTCCGCGCCGCTCGTTCCAGGCTTTATGGGCAGTGGTGATCAAATCATCTTTATTCAATCGGGGCCAGACATGCTCCTGAGTCGTGAGCTGGAAATCATTAAACTTCAGCTTGACCCCCTGCCGGGCGATCAGCAAATCCGGTTTAACCTTCGCCAGGCGCCGTTCCAGTTCCGGATAGAGATTCTCAATAATCGACTCACACTCCGCCCATTCGTGGATATCCTCTACCAGGGTTCGCTCAACGCCCACCGATTTGCGCTGGCGCTCGCTGCTGATTTCTCGTTCATCAATTCCCTGGCTGCGCTCCCATAGTATCCGCCCGAATTTACCAAAGCGCTTGAGCAACATCGCCAGATCGCTGTTCTGCACATCTGCACAGGTCCTCAGCCCCATGCTTTCGAGCTTCGCGGCGGAAACTTTGCCGACGCCCGGGATCTTCGCTAGCGGCAACGTTTTGACAAACTCCGCGACCTGGTGCGGCGCAATCACAAACTGGCCATTGGGTTTATTCAGGTCCGAGGCGATTTTTGCGAGAAACTTTACTGGCGCAATGCCTGCGGAGGCGGTCAAATTTAGCTCACGATGGATGGTCTCGCGGATCTCCTGCGCCATCAGCGTCGCTGACCCCTGACAATGAACGCTGTCGCTAACGTCCAGATAGGCTTCGTCCAGCGATAAAGGCTCGATTAGCGAGGTATAGCGGGAAAAAATCTCCTGGATATGGTTCGACGCCTCTTTATAAGCATCAAAGCGGCCGGGAAGCAGCGTCAGGTGAGGACAAAGCTTGAGCGCTGTGGCGGTGGGCATGGCGCTACGCACGCCGAATTTACGCGCCGGATAGTTGGCCGTACTGATCACACCGCGCTGCACCCGGCTACCGCCAATGGCGATAGGGATGTCGCGCAGTGCCGGGTTGTCCCGCATCTCCACCGCCGCGAAGAAGCAGTCCATATCAACGTGGATGATCTTACGCATAGCCAAACCTTAGACTGTACATGCGTACAGTATAGCAAAAGTCGGCGAAATTTAATCTTTTAAAAACCCTCGCCATAAAAAACGTGCTACAACATAAAAGTGCAACAAATATGATTTATTTTTCATATGGTTATATTAATGAACAGGGTGAATGTAATCATGAAATCAATACTTACTGCGCTTGGTTTGCTTATTGCCAGCAGCGCCTGCGCTGCGCCGCAGCTCATTGCTCATCGGGGAGGCACCGGCGATGCGCCGGAAAACACCCTTCCGGCGATAAAACTGGCGCTGGAGAATAAGGCCGAGGCGATTTGGATAACGGTACAATTAAGCCATGATGGCGTTCCGGTCTTATATCGCCCGAGCGATTTATCCGCCCTGACTGACCATACCGGGAAGGTCTCAAGCTTTAGCGCTGCCGAACTGGCCCGCATGGACGCGGGATGGAAATGGGGCGGTGAAACTCACCCCTGGCGCGGAAAAAATGCCACCATTCCAACGCTGCAATCAGTGCTGGAGCAATGGCCGCAGACCTTCTTTTACATCGATATTAAATCGCCTGATGCCGACCCGGCAATGATGGCTTCGCGTCTTAGTGAAGTATTGCAAACAACCCATAGCCTCTCGCGCGTACGCGTTTATTCCACCGAAGACCGCTATATCGCGGCGCTACCGGAATCTATTCCCCATTTCGTCAGCCGGGGCGAAACGCGAACGAAGCTGGCTAATATTTCCCTTAGCCACCAGTGCCAGCCAACCACGCAGCCGGGCGATGACTACTGGTACGGTCTGGAGCTGAAACGCAAGGTAGAAATCGTGGAGAAGTTCACCCTCGGCGAAGGCGTGTCGCCAGCCACCCTCACCTGGGATAAAGAAGCCATGGACTGTTTCCGCTCTCAGGGCAAAGCCCATATTGTCTTCTTCGGCATTAATAGCGCCGATGATTTTCGTAAGGCAAGCGAGCTGGGAGCCGATGGCGTGATGGTAGACTCGCCGGCGAAAGCGAAAACCTGGTAAATCGTAAAAGGCCGCGATAAGCGGCCTGCTGTTTAAATGATGCGATCCCGTTTGCGCTGCGCTTCGCGAGCCATGCGTTTTTTACGCGCATCGCAAGGTTCAGGACAGTCGCAGACCTTTTCCAGACCCAGCGATGAGATCCCGCCGCAGCTGCCCTGAAGAGTTTTGCGCTTGATCAGGTACCCTAGCGACATTCCCAGAATAACCAGCGCGAAAATCACGAAGGTCGCGACAAATACCGTCAGCATCATCAGCCTCCAAAATCGTCCAGCATGATGTTTTCATCCTCAACGCCGAGATCTTTAAGCATTTTGATAACCGCGGCGTTCATCACCGGCGGCCCACACATGTAAAACTCACAATCTTCCGGCGCCGGGTGATCGCGCAGATAGTTTTCATACAGGACGTTATGAATGAAGCCAGTATGGCCGGTCCAGTTATCTTCCGGCTGCGGATCGGAGAGCGCCACGTGGAAGGTAAAGTTCGGGTTTTCCCGTGCCAGCTGTTCAAACTCGTCATCATAGAACATTTCTCGCAGAGACCGCGCACCGTACCAGAAACTGATTTTACGTGAGCTGTGTAGCCGCTTAAGCTGGTCGAAAATATGCGAGCGCATCGGCGCCATCCCCGCCCCGCCGCCGATAAACACCATCTCCGCCTGCGTTTCTTTGGCAAAGAACTCCCCAAACGGCCCGGAAATCGTCACTTTATCGCCAGGCTTCAGCGACCAGATATACGAGGACATAATCCCCGGCGGCGCATCAGGCACCTGCGGCGGCGGCGTGGCAATACGCACGTTGAGCATAATGATGCCCTTCTCTTCCGGATAGTTAGCCATGGAGTAGGCGCGTAACGTGGGCTCTTTCACGTCAGAGACATAGCGGAAAAGATTAAATTTATCCCAGTCGCCGCGATACTCGTCCGGAACGTCAAAGTCGGCATAGGCGACTTTGTGCGATGGACACTCGATCTGAATATACCCGCCGGCGCGGAACGGAACCGCGTCACCGTCAGGCACGCGCAGCTTCAGCTCCTTGATGAAAGTGGCCTTGTTATCGTTCGAGATAACTTCACACTCCCACTTCTTAACGCCAAAAATCTCCTCCGGCAGCTCGATTTTCATGTTCTGCTTCACCGCGACCTGGCAGGCGAGGCGGCAGCCCTCTCTCGCCTCACGCTTAGTGATATGAGAGAGTTCGGTAGGCAGGATATCACCGCCCCCCTCTTTCACCGTCACCCGGCACTGGCCGCAGGAGCCCCCGCCGCCGCAGGCCGACGAAACGAAGATACCGTTGCTGGAGAGCGTATTCAGCAGCTTGTCGCCCGCCGGAGTACGAATCTGTTTATCCGCCTCATTATTGATTTCAATGACCACGTCGCCCGCATTCACCAGCTTCGAACGCGCGGCCAGTATCAGCCCCGATAGCACCAGGACGATCAGCGTGAACATCACTACGCCAAGAATAATTTCCATACTTTCCGCCCTTATAGCTGCACACCGGAGAATGACATAAAGCCCAGCGCCATCAGACCTGTGGTAATAAAGGTGATCCCTAACCCGCGCAGACCCGCGGGCACGTTTGCGTATTTCATTTTTTCACGGATACCCGCCATCGCCACAATTGCCAGCAGCCAGCCGATGCCGGAACCAAAGCCGTAAACGATCGACTCGCTGAAGTTATAGTCACGCTGCACCATGAAGGAGACACCGCCAAAAATCGCACAGTTGACGGCAATCAGCGGCAGGAAGATCCCCAGAGCGTTATAGAGCGTCGGGAAGTACTTATCGAGGATCATCTCGAGGATCTGAACCAGCGCGGCAATAACGCCAATGAAGGTAATAAAGTTCAGAAAGCTCAGATCAACGCCTTCCACCAGCGCGCCGTCGCGCAGCACCAGGTTGTAAACCAGATTGTTAATGGGTACCGCCAGCCCAAGCACGACCGTTACCGCAACGCCGAGCCCGAAAGCGGTCGACACTTTTTTCGATACCGCGAGGAAGGTACACATCCCAAGAAAGAAGGCCAGCGCCATGTTTTCAACAAACACGGCGCGGACAAACAGGCTAATGTAATGAGCCATAATCGGTTACTCCTTTTCCTGCTGTTCAGGCTTCCAGCTACGCACCGCCCAAATCAACAAACCGATAATGAAGAACGCACTCGGCGCCAGAAGAAACAGGCCATTTGGCTGATACCAGCCGCCGTTCTGCACCGTTTCCAGCACCGTGATGCCAAACAGTTTGCCGCTGCCAATGAGCTCGCGCAGAAAGCCGACAAGCAACAGGATCGCGCCGTATCCTAGACCGTTGCCAATACCGTCCATAAAGCTTGCCAACGGCGGCGACTTCATGGCATAGGCTTCCGCCCGCCCCATTACGATACAGTTGGTAATGATAAGGCCGACGAATACCGATAGCTGTTTGGAGGTTTCATAAGCAAAAGCGCGCAGCAGCTGGTCAACGACAATAACCAGCGAAGCGATAATCGCCATCTGCACAATGATGCGCACGCTATTCGGAATGTGGTGGCGGATCATGGAGATAAACATGCTGGAGAAAGCCGTAACCAGCGTCACCGCGATGGTCATCACAAAAGCCGTCTCCAGCTTGGTGGTCACCGCCAGCGCGGAGCAGACGCCCAGGACCTGCAGCGTGATAGGGTTATTAGCGATAAGCGGCCCCACCAGCACGCGCTTCATTTCTTTCATGTCGCCTAAATCAGCCATTATTCAGCCCCCCTTCACGTACCTTATGCAGGAATGGACCAAAGCCCAGTTCGCCCATCCAGAAATCAAAACTATGCTGCACACCGTTGGAAGTCAGCGTCGCGCCCGACAGGCCATCCACGGCGTGCAGGTCGCCCGGACGCGCTCCGCCTTTAACGATTCTCAGCGCAGGCATACCTTTATCATCAAGCACTTGTTTACCGATAAACTGCTGGCGCCAGTTGGGGTTTTCGATTTCCCCGCCCAGCCCCGGCGTTTCGCCGTGATCGTAATAGGTGATCCCTTTGAGCGTACGGCCATCGGTTTCCAGCGCAATAAAGGCGTACATCACCGACCACAGGCCGTTACCGTAAATGGGCAGGACGATTTCCTGAATCTGCTGCTTTTCATCGCGCACCAGATAAATTTCGGCAATATTACTGCGGCGTTTGATACCGGCCGGGTCCTGACTGGCGTCCAGCTGTAGGCTTTGCTGGGGATCTTTCAGAGCCTGGGCCTGATTAAACTTGCCGGGATCTTTATCCAGCAGCTCGCCGCTGGCTAAATCGACTAATCGCGGAGAGATACGGGCCTTAAAAATATCAGCCACGTCCTCTGCGCTCATCCCCTGCTTCATCAGACCGGCAACCGCCAGGATATTGCGCTGTTTATCGAGAGCGCGCTGCTCCTGCTGGCGCGATTTTAGCCCCACCGCAGAACCGGCGACCACGATTGAGCAGACCAGACAAAGCACCAGCACCACCAGCAGCGTTTTGCCGATGCTATCGTTACTTTTATTCTCAGCCACGCGACTTCCTCCGCTTAATATTGGCCCGCACCACCAGATAATCGAACAGCGGCGCGAAGAGGTTGGCGAAGAGGATCGCCAGCATCATCCCTTCCGGATAGGCCGGGTTGACCACGCGAATCAGGACGCACATCACGCCGATCAGCAGGCCATAGCTCCATTTACCTCTATCCGTAAACGACGCGGACACCGGGTCCGTCGCCATAAACATCATGCCGAAGGCGAAACCGCCGAGCACCAGATGCCAGTACCACGGCATGGCAAACATCGGGTTGGTATCAGAGCCAATGAAATTAAACAGCATCGCGGTAGCCACCATACCGATGAAAACCCCGGCGACGATGCGCCATGAGGCCACGCGACCAAAGATAATGATTGCCCCGCCGATCAGAATCATCAGCGTCGAGACTTCGCCAATCGAGCCCGGAATCTTGCCGAGGAAGGCATCCATCCAGCTTACCGGCAGACCGGTAGCGACGTTCACCAGCGATTCACCGCCGCCGCTGGCCCACTGGGATAGCGGCGTCGCGCCGGAGAAGCCATCCGCCGCAGTCCACACCAGGTCGCCGGAAATTTGCGCCGGCCAGGCAAAGAACAGAAAGGCCCGCCCCGCCAGCGCCGGGTTGAGAAAGTTTCGCCCGGTTCCGCCAAAAATCTCCTTGGCCATGACGACACCGAAGGTGATCCCAAACGCGGCCTGCCATAGCGGCAAAGTGGGCGGTACGATCAGCGCAAACAGAATAGAGGTAACGAAAAAGCCCTCGTTAACCTCGTGTTTACGCACGATAGCAAACAGCACTTCCCAGAATCCGCCGACAAGAAATACGGTAATGTAGACAGGCAGGAAAAATACCGCCCCCAAGGTCATCATGCTGAGCCAACCGGCGTCAGGGGTGAAGTTCACCCCCAACCACTGCGCAATGCTGTAGTGCCAGTTCCCGGCAATAACCTGCTGCAGCTGTTCAGCACCGTATAATTTATGCAGCGCCGGAATAGTCTGCAGGCCAACGTTATACATTCCCCAGAACATTGCCGGGAAAACGGCGAACCACACCAGTATCATCATCCGCTTAAGGTCGATGGCGTCTCTGACGTGCGCCGCTCCGCGCGTCACCTGACCGGGTGTATAAAACAAGGTCGCCGTCGCTTCGAACAACGGGTAGTATTTTTCCAGCTTGCCGCCGTGCGTAAAGTGCGGCTCAAGTTTGTCAAACAGTTGCTTTAAGCCCATCACTTATCCTTCCTGCTCAATCTGGGTTAACACGCTGCGCAACGCCGGGCCATATTCATACTTGCCGGGACACACGTAGGTGCAAAGCGCCAGGTCTTCTTCATCCAGTTCCAGACAGCCCAGCGCCTGTGCGCTATCGGTATCCCCCGCCAGCAAATCCCGCAGCAGCATGGTGGGCAGAATATCCAGCGGCATCACTCGCTCATAATTGCCAATCGGCACCATAGCCCGCTCGCCGCCGTTGGTATCCGTCGAGAAATTAAACAGCTTACGCTTCATAAAGTGGCCGAGCGTGGTGCGAGTGATGGAGAATTTGTCCTTCCCCGGCATCACCCAGCCGAACAGCTCTTTCTCTCGCCCTTCCTTCACCACGCTGACCTGTAAATGAAAGCGGCCAAGAAAAGCATGCGGCCCGCGGGCATGCGTTCCGCTGAGGACCGAACCGGAAATAATCCGGTTTTCATCATCCAGCAGTTCATCTGCCAGCAGCTCATCAAGGCTGGCGCCTGAACACGTTTTTATCAGACGGGGCTCCTTCACCTGCGGGCCACCGAGGGCAATAATACGTTCGACAGACAGCTCCCCTTCCAGGAATAATTTGCCAACGGCGATAACGTCCTGATAGTTAAGATGCCAGACCTGCTTTTTCAGGCTAACCGGTTCGAGAAAATGGATGTGGGTCCCCACCAGCCCGGCGGGATGCGGCCCGGCAAACTGGTTGAAAGTAACCTGGCCAACCGGATGCCCGCCAAGCTTGCCGCCGCTGGCCTGACAGACGTGGACTTTACCGTCGGTCAGCCGCGTCAACAGCGTCAAACCAGCGTCAAAGGCCTCACGCTGGGCCAGTATGATTGGCTGAGGGTCTGCCGCCAGCGGATTCGTATCAATGGCGGTGACAAATATGGCCGCCGGCACGCTGCCCGGCGCGGGTATTTTGCTGAAAGGACGGGTGCGAAATGCCGTCCACATCCCCGACTCCAGCAGTTGGCGCTGTACGGCCTCGCGCGTCAACCCGGCAAGATCGGCTAATTCATAGCGGGGAAAGTGAACGGCATCATCGCCATCCACATCAATAACGACCGATTGCAGAACCCGACGCTCGCCGCGATGAATGGCGCTAATGGTCCCACTTGCCGGTGCGGTAAAACGCACGCCAGGATTTTTTTTGTCTTCGAACAGAAGCTGCCCTTTTTGTACCCGGTCACCTTCACGCACCGCCATCGAGGGGCGCATACCGATGTACTCTTCGCCTAACAGCGCAACGCGCTTAACCGCAGGCTTCGAAGAAATCTGCTGTGATGGCATGCCAGCTATGGGCAAATTCAGCCCTTTCGTGATTTTAATCATATCGTTAGCAGGTATCCGTTACCTAAACCCCGGCATCAGGCCGAGGCCAGCATAATTAATGGAAAATAAGAGGAAGAAAGGAACATTGTAGTCCTGGTGATTCACAAGACGGGAGAGAAGCATCCTTTCTTACCCTGAGCATTTAGCGGGCCAAGTGTAACATTTCGTGAGCGGCGCCTGTAGACAAACCGCCATTAAGTCGTTCTAAAATGCGAGCTATTACGCAAAGTTCTGACTGCGCTTTGCCTCAAGATTCGCTATAACGGAAAACTAAAACGTAAACGTGGCACATCGTGCTTGCGAAAAAATGCCGTGGTGCTAATGTGAGCGCTCTAAAACCAGAAAACTCTGATTTCGGGTCTCTCTTGCCGTCCTGGCAATGTGGTAATTTGTTTTATCAAGGAACAAGTAGTATGCGCAAAATCGCATTATTTATTGCGATGCTTCTGTTGCCGTGCGTTTCATTCGCAGGGTTACTTAGCAGTAACAGCTCGACAACGCCGATGAGCAAAGAGTATAAGCAGCAGCTCATGGGCTCCCCGGTCTACATTGAGATCTTCAAAGAAGAGCGCATGCTCGATCTTTACGTCAAGATGGGCGAAACTTACCAGCTTCTCGACAGCTACCGGATCTGTAACTACTCCGGCGGGCTCGGTCCAAAGCAGCGCCAGGGCGATTTCAAGAGCCCGGAAGGGTTCTATAACGTTTCGCGCAATCAGCTAAAACCCGATAGTCGTTTCTATAAAGCGATCAATATTGGCTTCCCGAACGCTTACGACCGCGCGCACGGCTACGAAGGTAAGTATCTGATGATTCACGGCGCCTGCGTATCCGTTGGCTGTTACGCCATGACCGATACCGGTATTGATGAAATCTTCCAGTTCGTCACCGGCGCGTTAGTCTTCGGCCAGCCCAACGTTCAGGTGAGCATCTATCCTTTTCGCATGACCGATGCCAACATGGCGCGGCACAAATATTCCTACTTCGCGGATTTCTGGCAACAGCTGAAACCGGGATACGACTACTTCCGGCAGACGCATAAACCGCCGGTGGTTTCCGTGGCCGATGGCCGCTACGTGGTGAGCAAACCGCTCAGCCACGAAGTTGTGCAGCCGCAGCTCGCGTCAAACTACTCGGTCCCCGAGGCAAAATAACACCCACTCGCCTGGCATGATTTTATTCCAGGTTTCATTGCCGGTCAGCGGCTGGGTGGCGATAACGGAGACCACATCATTCGGTGTGGTCTCGCGTTGAAAATCAATTTCTACATCCTGATCCAGCAGCGTCGCTACGCCAAACGGCGCCCGTCGCGTAATCCAGTATAAATTCGTCGAGCAGAACGCCATCACGTAGCGCCCATCGGAGAGCAGCATGTTAAACACGCCCTTTTCACGCAGCTCTCCGGCAAGCGTAGCGATAAAGCTGAATACCTCCACCATATCGCCCGGCATTTCCGGATAGCGCTCGGTGATGCTGTGCAGCAGCCAGCAGAACGCCTTTTCGCTATCGGTTTCCCCGATGGGGTGCAGGTTGCCCGTCCCGAGATTCTCATACCCTTCCAGTTGACCGTTATGCGCATAGGTCCAGTTGCGCCCCCACAATTCCCGGGTAAAGGGGTGAGTATTTTCCAGCGCAACGATACCCCGGTTGGCCTGGCGAATATGGGCGATGACCGAGCAGGACTTGATAGGATATTCCTGCACCAGCTTGGCTATGGGCGACTGAAAGCTAGGCTGCGGATCTTTAAATGTGCGACAGCCCTTACCTTCATAAAAAGTAATGCCCCAGCCGTCTTTATGCGGCCCGGTTCCGCCACCGCGCTGCACCAGCCCGGTGAAACTGAAGCAAATATCTGTGGGCACATTCGCGCTCATCCCGAGCAATTCGCACATAGATCACCTCATACAGCAATGCGGGGTTAACCCCCGCGATTTATCAGGCTTTAACCATCTCTTTTTCGATAAGCATAATCAGGATATGAATCACTTTAATATGAATTTCCTGAATGCGGTCGGCGTAGCCAAAATGCGGTACGCGAATTTCGACATCCGCCGATCCCGCCATTTTACCGCCATCTTTCCCCGTCAGAGTAATCACTTTCATCCCCTGAGCGCGGGCGGCTTCGATCGCTTTGATTACGTTACCGGAGTTACCGGAAGTGGAGATCCCCAGCAATACATCGCCTGTACGGCCCACTGATTCTACGTAGCGAGAGAAAACATATTCATAGCCAAAATCATTGCTGACGCAAGAGAGATGGCTCACGTCTGAAATCGCAATTGCCGGATAGCCTGGGCGGTTTTCACGATAGCGCCCGGTCAGTTCTTCCGCAAAATGCATCGCATCGCAGTGTGAACCGCCGTTACCGCAGGAAAGGACTTTGCCGCCAGCTTTAAAGCTATCCGCCAGCAGCACCGCAGCACGCTGAATCGCATGAATATTGGCTTCGTCCTGCAGAAAGTTAGCCAGCGTTTCAGCGGCTTCATTCAGTTCGTTACGAATAAGATCCTGGTACATGAGGATAATCCTTCAGTATTTGTGGGATAACCCAGGCAGTTTACCGGATAGCCGACGCAGCGAGAAGCAGCACGCAAGGTAATCCCCCGTGCTTTTGATTTTATGTGCCGCATTTCCGTACAACAATGTGAGCAAGGTTGTAATTATTTTGTAAACACATTGCTAAAACAAATTACATCCACTACAACCATATCATCACAAGTGGTCAGACCTCCTACAAGACAGGGAGCATTTCTCTATGATGATTTTGAGTATTGTTGCAACCGTAGTTTTACTCGGTGCGCTCTTTTATCACCGAATCAATCTGCTGCTCAGCAGCGCGATTTTACTTGTCTGGACCGCCGCGCTCGGCGCTGCGGGGCTGTGGAATATCTGGCTGCTAATTCCGCTGGCGATCGTTTTGCTGCCGTTCAACCTTGCCCCGATGCGTAAATCCATGATTTCAGTCCCGGCGTTCCGCGCTTTCCGTAAGGTCATGCCGCCGATGTCGCGCACCGAGAAAGAAGCGATTGACGCCGGTACGACATGGTGGGAAGGCGATCTGTTCCGCGGCAATCCCGACTGGCAGAAACTGCACAACTATCCGCAGCCGCGCCTCACCGCTGAAGAACAAGCCTTTATTGACGGCCCGGTCGAAGAAGCCTGCCGAATGGCAAACGACTTCGAAATTACCCACGAGATGGCCGATCTGCCGCCGGAGCTGTGGGCCTATCTGAAAGAGCATCGCTTCTTCGCGATGATCATTAAGAAAGAGTACGGCGGGCTGGAATTCTCCGCTTACGCGCAGGCTCGCGTACTGCAAAAGCTGTCGGGTGTCTCCGGAATCCTGGCGATTACCGTCGGCGTGCCGAACTCATTAGGCCCGGGCGAGCTGCTGCAGCATTACGGTACGGAAGAGCAGAAAAACCACTATTTGCCACGCCTGGCTCGCGGTCAGGAAATTCCGTGCTTCGCGCTGACCAGCCCGGAAGCGGGTTCCGATGCCGGCGCCATTCCGGATACCGGCGTCGTCTGCATGGGCGAATGGCAGGGCCAGCAGGTTCTGGGCATGCGTCTGACCTGGAATAAACGCTATATCACGCTTGCGCCTATCGCTACCGTGCTGGGGCTGGCGTTCAAACTCTCCGACCCTGACCGCCTGCTGGGCGGGGAAGAAGAGCTGGGTATCACCTGTGCGCTTATCCCGACCACCACTCCTGGCGTTGAAATCGGTCGTCGCCATTTCCCGCTGAACGTTCCGTTCCAGAACGGCCCGACCCAGGGGAAAGATATTTTCGTTCCTATCGATTACATTATTGGCGGCCCGTCGATGGCCGGTCAGGGCTGGCGGATGCTGGTTGAGTGTTTATCGGTTGGTCGCGGCATCACCCTGCCCTCAAACGCTACCGGTGGCCTTAAATCCGTCGCCATGGCTACCGGTGCCTACGCGCACATTCGCCGCCAGTTCAAAATCTCTATCGGTAAAATGGAAGGGATCGAAGAACCGCTGGCGCGTATCGCAGGCAATGCCTACGTAATGGACGCCGCCGCCTCGCTGATTACCTACGGCATTATGCTTGGCGAAAAACCCGCGGTACTGTCGGCAATTGTGAAGTATCACTGCACCCACCGTGGCCAGCGTTCAATTATTGACGCAATGGATATTACCGGCGGTAAGGGCATTATGCTCGGCAGCGGTAACTTCCTGGCGCGAGCCTATCAGGGCGCGCCGATCGCCATCACCGTTGAAGGTGCGAATATCCTGACCCGCAGCATGATGATCTTCGGCCAGGGAGCGATTCGCTGTCATCCGTACGTGCTGGATGAAATGGCGGCGGCGCAGAATAACGACATCGACGCTTTCGATAAGCTGCTGTTTAAACACATCGGGCACGTGGGAAGCAATAAAGTGCGCAGTTTCTGGCTGGGCCTGACCCGCGGTCTCACCAGCAGCACGCCGACCCGCGATGCCACTCGTCGCTACTATCAACATATGAACCGACTGAGCGCCAACCTGGCCCTGCTGTCCGATGTCTCAATGGCGGTACTGGGCGGTAGCCTGAAGCGTCGTGAAAGAATTTCTGCGCGTCTGGGAGATGTGCTGAGCCAGCTCTACCTGGCGTCGGCGGTCCTGAAACGCTATGACGATGAGGGGCGTAACGAAGCGGACTTACCGCTGGTTCACTGGGGGGTACAGGATGCGCTGTATCAGGCCGAGCAGGCGATTGACGATCTGTTGGTCAACTTCCCAAATCGTCTGGTCGCCGGAGCGCTTCGCGTGGCCATCTTCCCGACCGGACGTCATTACCTGGCGCCTTCAGACAAGCTGGATCATAAGGTAGCGAAGATTCTGCAGGTCCCGAGCGCGACGCGTTCGCGTATCGGCCGCGGTCAGTATCTGACGCCGAGCGAGCATAACCCGGTCGGCCTGCTGGAAGAGGCGCTGCTTGATGTCATGGCGGCAGACCCCATCCACCAGCGCCTGTGCAAAGAGCTGGGCAAGAATCTGTCGTTTACGCGTCTTGATGAGCTGGCCCGCAACGCGCTGGCAAAAGGGTTAATCAATCAGGACGAGGCGGACATTCTGGTCCGGGCTGAAAACAGCCGACTGCGCAGCATTAACGTCGACGATTTCGCCCCGGATGAACTGGCGACCCGGCCGGTAAAGCTGCCGGAGAAAGTCCGCAAGATTGAAGCAGCTTAAAAAGCCCAAATAATCACATCACGATCGAGGCGGGGACTTCCCCGCCTCTCTTTTTTCTGATAATTCATCGAAGGGTATTTCCAGGGCTGTCATTCTTTTACAAAATATTCCCTGAGCCGTCCCTCGGCTGATATGGTGTTAAAATCATTATAATTCCTCTCATCATACTGGAGTTCACCACCGTGCCCGGACTGAAAATAACCCTTTTACAACAACCGCTGGTGTGGATGGACGGTCCCGCCAACCTGCGCCATTTCGATCGTCAACTGGAAGGGATAACCGGGCGTGACCTCATTGTTTTACCCGAAATGTTTACCACTGGCTTCGCGATGGAGGCAGCAAAACAGTCGCTATCGCAAGAGGAAGTGGTTGCCTGGATGGAAGCTAAAGCCGCACAAACCAACGCGCTGATTGCCGGTAGCGCCGCGCTACAAACGGACCGCGGTCCGGTTAACCGTTTTTTGCTGGTTGAGCCCAACGGTCAAATCCATTTCTATGACAAACGGCACCTGTTTCGCATGGCGGATGAACATCATCATTACGAGGCGGGTAACGAACGGGTTATTTTTGCATGGCGCGGCTGGAGAATTCTGCCGCTGGTGTGCTACGACCTGCGTTTCCCGGTGTGGTCACGCAACCATAACGACTACGATTTAGCGCTGTACGTTGCCAACTGGCCCGCCCCACGTTCAATGCACTGGCAGTCGCTGCTGGTCGCCAGGGCTATCGAAAATCAGGCTTATGTAGCCGGATGCAATCGCGTCGGCACCGATGGCAACGGGCATCATTACCGGGGCGATAGCCGGATAATTACCCCGCAGGGCGAGATTATCGCGACGGCCGAACCGCATCAGGCAACCCGCCTGGACGCTGAGCTTTCGCTGACGTCGCTAAAAGAGTATCGCGAGAAGTTTCCGGCCTGGCAGGACGCTGACCCCTTCACGCTCAACTAAAGCAAGCAAACTCGGGGAGCCATGGCTCCCTTTCTTATGCCGCAAACGCGCGCGTCAGGCCGGCAGCAAAGCCAAAAAAGTTTACCTGTTACCCATCAATGCGATTTGCGCAAGGCATGCGGGCTGCGCCGAGAGTCGGCATGTTATCGAGAGGATAGAAGCGTGTGTGAAGGCCTGGCTCAGGAAACGGCACGGGCCAGAACGACGAAAGCCTGAATCATTGCTGATTCAGGCTTTCTGAATAGTGGCGGAACGGACGGGACTCGAACCCGCGACCCCCTGCGTGACAGGCAGGTATTCTAACCGACTGAACTACCGCTCCACTTACTGTTCCCTTGGGAACGAGGCGAATATTACGGATTCCCCTCTACCCCGTCAACGCTTTTTCTTCATTTTTGAATCGCTTGCTGCAAAAATCGCCCATCAGGCTATTTTTAGCGCGTTTACGGGTAAATCAGGCGCGCCACAGGCAGCTTCCGCCTTTCTTTTGCACCAGATCGAGCCGCGATTCATGGTTCATCAACTCTTCATCGGAGGCATAAACCACCCGTAATTTGCTGGCAGCGCGAACAACGCGTTGAATGCCCATTTCTCCGGCCTGCTGCTGACCTTCCCCTTCCATTGAGAAAGCCATCGTCGTCTGGCCGCCGGTCATCATCAGATAGACGTCAGCCAGAATCTGGGCATCGAGCAACGCGCCGTGCAGCGTTCGCTTGCTGTTGTCTATTTCATAACGTGAACAGAGGGCATCAAGGCTGTTACGCTTGCCCGGGAACATTTTACGCGCCAGGGCCAGGCTGTCGGTCACCTTACAGAAGGTATCCGTCTTCGGAATTCCGCGATTCAGCTTCGCAAATTCATAATCCATAAAGCCGATATCAAACGATGCGTTATGGATGACCAGCTCCGCGCCGCGGATATAGTCGATGAACTCATCGACCACATCGCCAAACGCGGGCTTATCCATCAGGAATTCGTCCGCAATGCCGTGAACGCCAAACGCTTCAGGATCCACCAGCCGGTCCGGCTTTAAATAGACGTGGAAGTTGTTTCCGGTCAGGCGGCGGTTGATCACCTCCACCGCACCGATTTCAATTATCTTGTGCCCTTCATAGTGCGCACCAATCTGATTCATACCGGTGGTTTCGGTATCGAGAACGATCTGTCGCGTAATTGCAGTGCTCATAGCGGTCATTTATGTCAGACTTACCGTTTTACGTATCGATTTCAATTACAGGAAGTCTACCAGAGATGCTCAAACAGGTAGAAATTTTCACCGATGGTTCTTGCCTGGGAAATCCAGGCCCCGGCGGCTACGGTGCGATTTTACGCTATCGCGGGAAAGAAAAAACTTTTAGCGAAGGCTTTAACCTTACAACGAACAACCGCATGGAGATGATGGCCGCCATCGTCGCCCTGGAAGCGCTGAAAGAACATTGTGAAGTGATCCTCAGTACCGACAGCCAGTACGTGCGTCAGGGGATTACGCAGTGGATCCACAACTGGAAAAAACGCGGCTGGAAGACGGCGGACAAGAAACCGGTAAAAAATGTCGATCTCTGGCAGCGCCTGGACGCCGCGCTGGGTCAACACAAGATCAAATGGGAATGGGTTAAAGGCCACGCCGGGCATCCGGAAAACGAACGCTGCGACGAACTGGCGCGCTCGGCGGCATCTAACCCAACCCGGGACGACATCGGTTATCAGGCGGAAAGCTAATTCTGCCCCTTGCGCCACTGACGCGTGGCGCCTACCGCCTGCGGTATTCGTTTTTTTGCTTTGCCCGATTTCATCGGGTTTAGCGTCAACGGGATAGTGCGTTTACGGGCAATGATCAGCTGCAGACATCCCAACGCCGGGAGATGCGTACTGAGCATTTTCCCCCCGTGGCGCGACCAGGGAAGGACCTGATAGCCCCCATAATGCATAACTTCAAAATTAAGCAACCCCAGCCAATCCATCTGACGCGTTAAGGTGAACATGCGGCTGTTATAGGGGGGCTTATTGCGTAATACCGGCACCAGCTTACGTAAACCCATCAGGCTCATGGGGTTAAAACTGGTTAAAATTATCCAGCCATCGTCGATCAGCACTCTATCCGCTTCCCGCAGCAGTCGATGCGGATCGCTGCACCACGGTAAGGTATGCGCCAGCAGGCAGGCATCGACCGACTTCTCGGCAAAAGGCAAATGCAGCGGATCGGCCTTTACCTGCACCGGATTTCCTTGTAAAGAGACATTCACCTGATGGGAAATCGCACAGGATTCAGTATTGATTTCCGCGCTCAGATTGCCAATCTTAAGTAAATGAAAGCCATATAATTTAGCGAGCCAGGGCTTCATCTGCCGTTCCAGCGACTCGCGGTAGTATTCGCCCCACGGCATGCTGGACCAGTGCTCTGGCGCTGTAACTGTTTGAGGTATCCTTGCCGGCTTCATCGCAACCTTCCGCTACGCATTAGAGGTAATTTATGAATCTTATCAGTATTCCCGCATTTCAGGACAACTACATCTGGGTTCTTAGTGAAGATAGCGGGCGCTGCCTGATAGTCGACCCGGGAGAAGCCGCTCCGGTACTCGCCGCCATTGAACAAAATCGCTGGCAGCCGGAAGCTATCCTGTTGACGCATCATCACCACGACCACGTTGGCGGCGTAAAAAAACTGCGGGAAAAATTTCCGGCCATAGCGGTTTACGGACCGGCAGAAACCCAGGATAAGGGCATAACCCACATCGTCAAGGACGGAGAAAGCATCTCTGTTTTGGGCCGCGAATTTTCTATTTTTGCCACGCCAGGTCACACTTTAGGACACATCTGTTTCTTCAGCGCACCTTATCTATTTTGTGGCGACACAATGTTTTCCGGCGGCTGCGGCAGACTGTTCGAAGGGACTGCAGAGCAGATGTATCAATCATTTAAGAAGATTAACGCCCTCCCTGACGAAACCTTAATATGTTGCGCACATGAGTACACATTAGCAAATATGAAGTTTGCAATGAGCATCCTTCCCCATGATAGGGATATAAATGATTATTATCACAAAGTTAATGAGTTACGTGCAAAAAACCAAAAAACACTCCCCGTAATTCTGAAAAATGAGCGTCGTATAAATTTATTTCTTCGCACAGATGATGATGATTTAATTAAAGAAATTAGCAAAGAAACAAATTTGCAACACTCTGCTCAGCGATTTGCATGGTTAAGGTCAAAGAAAGACGACTTCTGATATTTAATTCTTGTCTTCAGCCGACTTCACCGTTATCCTTGCTCGTCTTTTAAGCAACTATTGACACACACATGAAGGCACGAGCGATTTTACTCGCCTCTGTCCTGCTGGTGGGGTGCCAGGCGTCTAAGAACGATGGCACCGTACAACAGCACGCACAGAGCCTTTCTGCAGCGAGTCAAGGGGAAGCAAGCAAGTTCACAAGTCGAGCGCGCTGGTTAGATGATGGAACCTTCTACGCGCAAGACCAGGATCTGTGGACTTCGATAGGCGACGAGCTAAAGATGGGAATTCCGGAAAATGTCCGGATTCGCGAACAAAAACAGAAGTACTTAAGAAATAAGAGCTATCTCCACGATGTAACTTTACGGGCAGAGCCGTATATGTACTGGATAGCCGGGCAAGTTAAGAAACGTAACATGCCAATGGAACTGGTATT
This sequence comes from Klebsiella grimontii, assembly GCF_900200035.1. GTDB lineage: Bacteria > Pseudomonadota > Gammaproteobacteria > Enterobacterales > Enterobacteriaceae > Klebsiella > Klebsiella grimontii. The sequence continues at coordinate 6,149 of NZ_FZTC01000015.1, read as the reverse complement.
ACTACCCATAGTGGAGAGCGCTTTTGACCCGCACGCAACGTCTGGCGCCAATGCCGCAGGCATCTGGCAGATCATTCCGAGCACCGGGCGCAATTATGGTTTGAAACAGACCCGCAGTTACGATGCGCGTCGTGACATCGTTGCCTCAACTACGGCAGCGTTAAACATGATGCAACGTCTGAACAAAATGTTCGACGGCGACTGGTTGTTAACCGTCGCGGCGTATAACAGCGGCGAAGGCCGGGTAATGAAGGCTATCAAAGCGAACAAATCACGGGGTAAACCCACCGATTTCTGGTCGCTGTCATTACCGCAGGAAACCAAAATATACGTACCCAAAATGCTGGCCCTGAGCGATATACTCAAGAACAGCAAGCGGTATGGCATAAGGCTGCCGACGGCAGACGAAAGCCGTGCCCTGGCGCGTGTACGCCTCGATAGTCCGGTTGAGATTTCACAACTGGCGGATATGGCAGGAATGCCTGTCAGCAAGCTGAAAACGTTCAACGCCGGCGTGAAGGGGTCGACTCTGGGTGCAAACGGCCCCAATTACGTCCTGGTTCCGCAGAAGCACGCGGCGCAGCTGCGTGAATCTTTGGCCTCTGGCGATATTGCCGCCGTACAGCCGACTCAGCTTGCAGACAACAGACCGTTGACCAGCCGCAGCTACCAGGTGCGCTCCGGTGATACCCTTTCCGGCATTGCATCGCGTCTCGGGGTATCAGCGAAAGATCTGCAGCAGTGGAACGGCATTCGCGGCTCTGGCCTGAAAGTGGGGCAGAATCTGGTGATTGGCGCAGGCAGCAGCGCGGAACGTCTGGCGAACAATAGCGATAGCATTACCTATCGCGTACGTAAAGGCGACTCTCTGTCGAGCATTGCGAAACGTCATGGCGTGAACATCCGCGATGTGATGCGCTGGAATAGCGATACTGGCAACCTCAAGCCCGGCGATCAGCTAACGCTGTATGTGAAGAACAGCGACAGACCAGAATCCTGATGATTCAGCAGGCATTAAAAAAGGCACCCTCGCGGTGCCTTTTGTTTTATCTCTGGGTTAGATTGCCTTATGGGCCTCAAACATAATCGTATCGCTGGTGAACGAACCGTCCTGCTGCAAGGCAAAATAGGCCTTAACCTCCGCTGATGCGCTGTCCTGGTATAAACGAATCGCCTCCGTCAGCGCCGCAGGCGTCCGCATCCGCGCGACCCATGAGCTGAACTCCAGAGGCAAGCGATCGGTCAGCAGATGATTTATCACCAAACCGGCCTCGCTCGCCATTGCCAGCCACTCGCCGCTGGAGTAGTTGCGGACATGGGAAGTATCGCGCAGGGCTTCAACGGTTTGCAGCCAGACGTCGCGAACAGGGTGACCGGGCGACATCACATCCATAATAATCATCACCCCACCCGGCTTCAGCACCCGCTTCACTTCGCGCAATGCCTGGCCGACGTCGTGCCAGTGATGCGCAGAATAACGGCTGATCGCCACATCAAAGCTGGCATCAGCGAAAGGCAATGATTCAGCGTAGCCCTGCTGAGTGGCGATATTGGTGAAACCTTTATCCCTTGCGGCCTGAGCCACCACGTCCAGCATCTGGCTGGATAAATCATATGCCGTCACCTGGGCAACCTGCCCTGCCGCCGCAAAGCTGGCGTGTCCGGCGCCGCATCCCATATCCAGCACGTGGGCCTGCGGGAAGTCCGCCAGCCGTTCGGCCAGGCGCTGTAAATCCCGCCCGGAAGCGTGTACGGCGCTGGTCAGGTAGGCGCTGGCCTGTGAGCCAAACTGTTTTTCGACGTTGTCATGATGAGAGCGTGTTGTCATTGCATTGTCCTTCGGTAGTTTGAGTAATAAAGGCAGCACCATGCATATGCAGGCCTGCCCCATGGCAAGCCTGACATACCTTAATTAATCAGGCTTGCCGGGACTGAATTCGACTAGTAGAGGGTTGTGATCGGAGGCGCGGGTCACCAGCACGGAAGCGTCGTGCACGCTTAACCCCCGATAAAACACAAAATCAAGCGGACGACCAAAAGTGCGACGGCGCTGATCGTCAGAGAAGCGGACTTCGCGCAGCGACATTTCACGCGCAAAGCGATACAAAGCGTTCATTCGCGGACGGCTCCAGGCGTTAAAGTCGCCCGCCATTATCACCGGCCCGCTGTGATGGGCAATCTGGTCGCCAATCGGCAGCAGCTGTTTGCTGTAGACATCAACGCCAAGACTAAAATTGACCGCGTGGATATTCACCACCATCAGCAGACGGGAATCCGGTAACGGGTAAACGGTGACCAACGCTGACTTTGCCAGCCGCAGGATAGGCTCGCGTTCGCGCAGAGGGCAGCAATAAATGGGGTGCGCGGAAGCTAACGTCATGACCCCGGAAGGATGCTGCGGGAGCACCAGAGCCGGAACCTGGTCCGCGGCCAGATAGTTGGAGGTGGCGAATTTCACTAACTCAGGCGTGGTTTGCGCTTCCTGCAATAACACCAGGTGAGCATCTTTACCGAAATTATTAAGCACGGATTTCCACTCGGCGCGCTGTTGCTTGAAGATGTTCCACACCAGCACGCGGATTTTCTCATCCGAGCTTAACGGTACCCCGGCCGGAAAAGCCGGAGTCATGCCAGCAAACGACCCCGGAGGTAAGATTCTCTCCGCGGGTTGTCCGGCGACATAGCGCATGGCATAGGTATTCTTTCGCAATTTAGGCATCAAACCTCGATAACAGGAAACCAGCCCGACTGCGGCTGGTTCTTCTGTTATAGGGATTTTTGTATACACTTTCAATGCAATTTGCCAGAAACCTTTATCCTTCTACGGAAAGAGCCGTAGTACGGCGCCGAGGCCTATCGAGCCGACCGCTGAGAACCACCAGTAACAGTGCGACCAGAACAATTAACGCGCCAATCCACGGCGTCTGAGCCAGACCATAATGCTCTACCGTCTGACCGCCAATCACCGATCCTAAGGCAATCCCGATATTAAAGGCGGCAATATTCAGGCCAGAGGCAACGTCAACCGCGCCAGGGGTATACTGCTCCGCTTTCTGCACCACGTACACCTGCAGGCCCGGAACGTTACCAAAAGCAAAGATGCCCATCACCAATACCGTCGCCAGCGCCGCATACTGCAAACTGGCCGTAAATTGAAAGATCAGAAGTAAAGCAACTAACGCGGCAAAAATCAGCTTCAGCGCGGGCACGGCGCCGTGTTTATCCGCCAGCCTTCCGCCCCATACGTTGCCCACCGCCACAGATACACCGTAGCCGAGGAGGATCCAGCTAACGGCCGCTGGGCTAAATCCGGCAAGATCCTGCATCATCGGCGCCAGGAAGGTAAAAGCGGTAAATACGCCGCCATATCCTAAAGCAGTAATGGCGTAGATAATCAGCAAACGAGGATGGGTCAGAACCTGCAGCTGGGCGCGCAATCCCGCGCTGACACGGCCAGGAATGTTATTCGGCACCAGAATAAGGCTGCTCATTAACGCAATGACGCCAAGGATCGACACGGCGAGGAACGTCTCACGCCAGCCAAAATGTTGGCCGATAAAGGTGCCTAATGGCACCCCGGTCACCAGCGCAACAGTCAGACCGCCAAACATAATCGCAATCGCCGAAGCCGCTTTCTCTTTCGGGACCAGGCTGGTCGCAATTGTCGATCCGATCGAAAAGAAAACCCCGTGCGCCAGCCCCGTCAGCAGGCGTGCCAGAACCAGAGTTTCATAGCCCGGCGCCTGCCAGGCCAGCAGGTTGCCGGCGGTAAACAGTGCCATTAACGCGAGCAGCAGTTGTTTACGCGGCATCCGCCCGGTCAGCGCGGTGAGTACCGGGGCGCCAATCGCCACGCCGAGTGCATAGATCGAAACCAGCAGCCCCGCAGAGGGGAGCGAAATAGCAAGTTGTTCTGCGATAGTGGGCACCAGGCCCACGATGACAAATTCGGTCGTGCCAATAGCAAAGGCACCGATAGTTAAGGCCAGTAGCGCCAGCGGCATAATGTACTCCGTATCAACATGATTAAGATGACACGTAGTATGAAGAGATGTTTTAATAACAAAAATAGCCAAAGTATCAATAGAATTTTGCCACAGGTGCAATAATGAGAGCTACCTCAGAAGAAATCGCCATTTTTGTCGCCGTGGTTGAAAGCGGCAGCTTTAGTCGCGCAGCCGAACAGCTAGGTCAGGCTAATTCCGCCGTCAGCCGGGCGGTGAAAAAGCTGGAATCAAAGCTCGGCGTGAGCCTGCTTAATCGTACGACCCGTCAGCTAAGCCTGACTGAAGAGGGAGAGCGTTATTTCCGTCGCATGCAGGTTGTGCTTCAGGAGATGGCCGCTGCCGAGAATGAGCTTCTGGAGAGCCGTACGACGCCAAGAGGTCTGTTACGGGTTGACGCCGCAACGCCGGTGATACTGCATTTTCTGATGCCTTTGATAAGACCCTTCCGCGAGCGCTACCCGGAGATGAACCTTACGCTGGTTTCGTCAGAAACCTTTATCAATCTGATCGAGCGGAAAGTCGACGTCGCGATCCGCGCCGGTACGCTGACCGACTCCAGCCTGCGCGCCAGGCCATTGTTCAATAGCTACCGCAAAATTATCGCTTCACCGGACTATCTTGCTCGCCATGGAACGCCGCAAAGCGTCGCTGAGCTAAAACATCATCAGTGTCTGGGCTTTAGCGAACCCGTTTCATTGAATACATGGCCAATCTCCTGCTGTGATGGTCAGCTACTGGAAATCGAAAGCGAGATATCTTCCAATAGCGGAGAAACGCTTAAGCAGCTGTGCCTGGCCGGTAACGGAATCGCCTGTCTGTCGGACTACATGGTGGATAAGGAGATTGCTGAAGGGGCGTTTGTCGAGCTGCTGGCTGACAAACGGCTGCCGATTGAAATGCCGTTTAGCGCGGTTTACTACAGCGACAGGGCCGTAAGCACGCGGATCAGAGCCTTTATCGACTTTCTTAGCGAGCATGTAAAACAGCTCCCGAAGGAGCTGTAACAGGGTTGTAGAGTACAGATGGGGGTTAAATTAGTCCCATTCAGGCGCCAGACCGTCCGGGCTAACCAGACGATCGTTGCAGTCCAGCGCGGCGATCGCCTGGCGATCGTCTTCATCCAGCTGCAGATCCTGAGCTTTGAGATTGCTTGCCAGGTTTTCGCGCTTAGTCGAAGACGGGATTACCGCATAACCTTCGCCCATTGCCCAGGCCAGGATAACCTGCGCCGGCGTGGCATCGTATTTCGCCGCGATACGTGCGATCGCTTCATCTTTCAGCGCCTTACCGTAGGCCAGCGTCATGTAAGAGGTGATATGGATACCGTGTTCACGTGCCCAATTAACCACTTTACGGTTCTGCAGATACGGAGAGAGTTCAATCTGGTTGGTCGCGATGTTCTCCGCGCCAACGGCAGCAATTGCGCGCTCCATCAGCGGAATAGTGAAGTTAGAGATACCAATCTGACGGGTCAGCCCCTGTTTTTTCGCTTCCAGCAGCGCGGCCATAAACTCTTCAACCGCAACGGCATCATTTGGCGACGGCCAGTGGATTAACGTCAGATCGACATAGTCAGTACGCAGCTTCTGCAGGCTCTCTTTCAGGCTGGCGATCAGCTTCTCTTTGTTGAGATTTTCAATCCAGATCTTGGTGGTGATGAACAGTTCATTGCGCGCAACGCCGCTTTCTGCAATCGCCTGACCCACAGCAGCTTCATTATCATAGATTTGCGCGGTATCAATGGTGCGATAGCCCAGTTCAAGCGCCGTTTTTACAGATGTAATAACCACGTCATCTTTCAGACGGAAGGTCCCAAGACCAAATACAGGGATTGTCATGATTTTCCTCTTTCTTCATTCATATCGGTTAACGAGGACAATTATGACCAACGAGAAGATTGAGAAAAAGAGCGCTAAATGCAGAGGATTTTTGCTAAAACAGCAATAATTAAACAACAGGTAAAGAAAAAGCCCTGAGCAAATGCTCAGGGCTTTTAATAAGTGGCGGAACGGACGGGACTCGAACCCGCGACCCCCTGCGTGACAGGCAGGTATTCTAACCGACTGAACTACCGCTCCACCGAATACTTCTGTAACCACCGGATTAATGCACCGGCTTACTACTTAATTTGATGCCTGGCAG
>NZ_FZTC01000048.1 GCF_900200035.1 Klebsiella grimontii | reverse complement strand
TTGATGGGGTCGTCTCAGAAAACGGAAAATAAAGCACGCTAAGCGTGCGTGGAGGCTGGCACCCAGCGGTACAGCGTCGGAATGGACACGCCGAGGTTCTTGGCCACGTCCTTGGGCGGCACCCCGCTGGCCAGCAGCTTCTTGGCCGACTCGATCTTGCTGTCGGTCATCTTCGGCTTGCGGCCGCCTTTGCGGCCGAGCTGCTTGGCGACTTCCAGCCCGGCGCGGGTGCGCTCGACGGTCAGCTCGCGCTCCATTTCGGCAAGGCTCGCCATGACGTGGAAGAAGAACCGCCCGGATGGTGTGCCGGTGTCGATGGAGTCGGTGAGGCTCCTGAACTGGACACCGTGCTTGTGCAGCTCGCCGACCAGATCGACCAGTTGCTTGACCGACCGGCCCAGCCGGTCGAGCTTCCAGACGACCAAAGTATCGCCTTCGCGCAGCATTTCGAGCGTCTTGGCCAAGCCAGGCCGGTCTGCCCGCGTGCCACTCACCTTGTCCTCGAAGACCTTTTTACATCCGGCCTTGCTCAAGGCTTCGCGTTGCAGCTCCAGGTTCTGATCCTGCGTCGAGACGCGCGCATAGCCAATCAACATGGCTTGTCTCGCGCCCGGTCGATGCGTTCCTGCATCGCCTGCATCACTTCTTCGTGGGTGTACGATCTGGCGTTGGCGTCGGTGGCTTGCCGCAGGGCTTC
>NZ_FZTC01000028.1 GCF_900200035.1 Klebsiella grimontii | reverse complement strand
CAAGAAACCCGGTACGGTTCATAGATCATGCCTGTTCAGAACACTGAATGAAGCACGGGAAATTACCGAGCGCTGGCTGATGGAATATAACGGCGAGCGACCTCATGAATCTCTGAATAATCTGACGCCGGAAGAGTACCGGCTGATGGCTGAAAAACCGGAACTCTCAAAAAGTGCGTGGAACTAAAACAGGTGTGCTTACATTACGAGCTAGAGTAAAAAAAGGGTCAAGAGCAGTGAAGCGCTATGAGGCGAATAAACAGGCTGCTAAAACCCACCGAGGCTGACAACATCTGTCCCGACCACTTCCCTACGCCCCTGGCTTCCTCCGCTGGTGCGCCACCGCTCAGCCTGAAAAGGCAGTCGGAGGTAGGATGTTTTTACTACCGCTTTCAGGTGTTATAGCGCGGTACGTTCTCGATGCCGAAAGATTCCCGGAGACACCATGAACCTCAGACAACAGCAACAGCAGGCGTTTGACCGCAGCGGAGAAGCCCTTATTGTAGGCGACGTCAGCCACTGCCCGCTGCCACCGGAGACCCTCGCCGCGCTGGGACCCGATTCACCGTATGTGGTGCAGGTATACGGTTCTGGCCTGACCGGTGAGGTTTACCGGTTGCGCATCGGCTGCGAGGAGTATAATTTAAAAAAACGACGCGCTGTCGCTGGCGTTGCCAACCTTAACGGCCAGCTGTCGTTTTTAAATGAAGTGCAGAGCCGGCAGGCATTGCAGCGGCTGAAGGATAACCCTGTCACCGCCCCGAGCTTCGCCCACATCGTCCCAACGCTGTATGCTGATTATCGTCTCGGCATTCTTCTCTCTCCGTGGATCGATGGCGAGCTGATTCACCAACTGACCCCGTCGCTGATCGCCCAGCTATTTACTACCCTGGAAGCTTGCGAAGAACAGGGGTTGATGGAGTGGGATCTTTGTAATGGAAATCTGTTGGTGGACCGGGAGGAGCATCTGTGGCTATTCGATTTTGGCTATATGTATCCCTTCGATCCGCTCAGGGAATTCAACAGCAACGGTCTGGCCGATCCCCTTTTTCACTTTGTCGAGCGCTTTGAGACCCGCTTCTTTTTTAACTGGCTGATGACCCAGGTCCCCGGCGCGGAGCAGCAGCTGGCGCACTATCGCGATTTGAAGCGACTAGCGGTTGAAAGCTACCGGCGTAAGCTCGCCTGGCTACGCGCCCGGTGGGCTGCCCCGCAGGTGCAGGCTCATTTTCAGCAGATAACGGCACGCTGGGAATCAGCGCTGGCGGACTCTGCCGCGCTGAGCCAGTTATTTTTCCTGGAGGCCTTCCGCTCCCACGTACTGGATATCGAAGATGATCTGCATGGCCAGTCTTGTACCTTGCTCACCTTGCAACGCATTGACTGGGTTATAAACCAGATTGAACACCATTATCGCTTTATCGCCGATAAAGGCGGCCTGTTTTACGACAACGAAGGGAAATCAAAGCAAGTGCTGCTCAGCAACTATGCGCAGAAGCGGCAACAGGCGCAGCGGTACCTGCTGAACGCCTCCACGGCAGGTTAGCTACGCTCGCGCCCCTGCTTCTGCTTCGTGCTCTAGTCATTTTGAGACTGGCTCCTGTCAAAATCGATTTAGAATACTGCTATTTTGAACTGGCGAGCAATGCATCCAAGCCAATAATTTCACGACTGCTCTGAAGGTATAATGTCAGTTCAACAAAATGTGCTCCCAAGCCACCGGTAATATCCGGGTTAGTGCCTCAATACCCTTGTCACTGTTTTCGGCTTCCAGACCATCCTGCAATCGTGACAGGATCGCTGAGATGTAATAAACGATCTCGTTGGAAATCAGCCGCCCGCACCGATTACTGATGTCTGCTTCAATGTCATTTTTCCCTGTTAACTCTTTCTTTCCACCGACTTTAGCGATGGCGGCACGTAGCTGGTGATAAGATTCAATCCAGTTCAGGGAACGCCGGATGTTGCGTTCCAGCTGCGGATCGCGCAAATATCTTAGCGTATAGGTGTTGCGTACCAGCCGGTCATATTCAAATACCGCCTGTCTTGTCGGATACGCCGTTGTATATGTGCACAATTTACGGATCAGCGTTCCCTGAGTCATTTCCTTCATCTCGAGCGTGGCGACGATACGCTCGAGATTGCTTTTTTCACGGGTGATAAGGTCTTCGCCACTACACCTGCAGAATCTGGAGTTGCGCAGCCATCGCATTAAGCTGATTTTTGCTATCTTAATTCTCGACATGAAGCCTTGTAATATCAGCTAATGTTTGCTCAAGGTTACACCCTGCATCAGTATAAATCTGGTTGAAGTCTTCAACGGTATTCATAATTCAATCTCATGAGTGCCTATCTTCGCCGGATAAGTAAGCTACATAGTCCCCTAGCTTATACAGTATTGCTTAACTTGAAGGCAATCGTAAGCCTTTAGTGGGTGCCATATTGCTAGTTATTTATCGGAAAAGCCAACGTCCACTGCAGGAGTTCATCAACTTAGTTGGCAGGCCTGTCGCCAGAACGTAGCCAATAAAACAGTTGTAATCAATACTCGCAGGATATAAATATACTGCATCATATTCTTACATTTTTTTTGATGATATCGATAGTTCATCATTGACCATATCATTTTCAAGCTCATGAACGGTTAATATCCGGCATTTTCTTTCCGGTGCCATTTTTTCGTATTCAGTTAGATAAATATCACTATGAATATGTTCAGCCATGATTTTAACTAGTAATTTGTTATTGGTATATAAGCCATGTGTTTCTTCCCGATGGGAAAGCATTAGAGCATTTTTCATATCAATCACTAGCATGAAGCGATGTGATGGATAAATCTTTTCATCTATTTCAAATCGAGAGTACAATTCGATAGATTCATGTGGTAGCGCGAGTCGGTTAAATGAGAACACGATAATCCGAACCCCGCGCTCAACGGCATTAATGAGTTCTTGAGCAATGAGTTCAAGATGGAAGTCAGTGTTCAGGTAAACTTCGATTTGAGCCAGTTCGAGCATTTCTCTGGCTTTTTGTAGTGAATTATCAAAACCAGAGACGTTATATATGAACTCTTTCTCTTCCTGTAGCATCATACGTGAGAGTTCTTTTTTTAATACATTGATGTTTTCAATGGTTTGCTTTTCTATGTTGCTGAAAATAAGCTCGGGAGATTTTGCTTGATACTCTTTAGTATTGCCATCGGCCATAAAAATGAAGCCATTTTTATATAGACTATCAATTGATGAGTAGACGCTAGAACGTGATAATGATATTTCTTTTGCTATCTTATAGCCGCTAGAACGACCGTTTTTTAGCAAGTTGATGTATACATTGGCATCTGTCTTTGTAAAGCCAAAACCCATAAGTGTTTTTACCAGTTCGTTCATTAACATAACCTCACATGCAACATAGCCCGTCTGTTAGTTTATCATTACTTACAACGCAAGGGTAGAGGTGTATTGCGCCTTTTCCTTATTAGCCATCGCCGCATCATAGGCAAAACGATATTCTTCATAATTTAAGCGAATTATTTCTGGTAGATAATTATTTGGACAGTGTCGGCTTAATACACTTTTTAGACTTAACGGAAAGTCTGAGTGTATTGTTGCTAATCCACTGAGCACTAACAATCTAGGTTTAAAAACCATTATTGGATCAAGTAAGGCTCTGGCTAGTTGATCCATCCACATTCGGTAGACTTTTTGCGCCCATGCATCACTGCCATCAACTCCCTGAATTATTTCTAAGGCACTCTTCCGCTGAAGAGAGAACTGAAAATACTGTCTTTCGATCCCGGATGTCGAAATGAATTGATGAACGCATCCTATCCCGCAGCATTCGCAAACCGGAGATATACCATCAATGAGTGGCTGATAATTTTTCAATGGGAGATGAGCCCAGGAAACATTTATTGCATGGTCAAATACGCTATCATCGTTGTATTTATCGACTACACAAAGTTCACAGCCAAAATCAACGACAATACTCATAATATTACCTTTTAGCCCTGATAATAAGGACGTATCTAGGTTTTGTAAAACAACAAGTGCTGGGCCGAAAGACTGGCAATGAATACCAGTCTTCTTATCTATAGCCATTTCGAAAAAATTGGTTATTCTATCTAACGGCCCCCAGCGGGACACGTTGCTTTGCATAATGCTGATACCGACAAAGTCAATATTTCCATAGGTCCGCTGGATACTAAAAATCATATGTAATACGGTATCTACACTTTGCTGGCAGTCTATTGGTGTTAATACCTGAGTACGATAACAAACTTCACCATCGTCTATTAACACGCCACGTATCCAGTCAATCGCAAGTGAGATACCGAGTTTCATGATATGATGTCCTTATGGTCCAGACCGATAATATAAAACCCAAAAGGTGTCAGAGATAGTGTTCTGCCCTGATAATTAATAGCTAAAGATTCATCACTATTATTAAGGAGGAAATGTACTTCTCCTCTGCTAAAAGCGACAACTGCCGGATGGTCGACATTATTCCAGTGTATTTTAGGATCATTCCATTCGGAATGTTTTTTCCTCCATAGAATAAGATCTTTAATAAATGACTTAAACTCTAAATCCTGCTTTTGTTCATCCCATATCATACATTTACGATTATCTTCCGATCCCATTGCTCTGCTGCCATTCATACCAACTTCGCTACCGTAATAAATACAAGGAGAACCCACCTGACTAAACATAAAGAGATAGGCTAACCGGGCTTTACGTTTATCATTACCACACAGACTTAATAAACGTGAAGTATCATGGCTTTCAAGAAGATTAAACATAACTTCATTAACGTTACGTGGATAGCAAAGATAGGCATGGGTAACAATATCTATAAATGTTTTTTTGTCATATGCTTGTAAAGCGAAATAGTCAGTAGTTGCTTGCATTAGAGGATAGTTCATCAAGGAGTCAAACTGGTCTCCGCGCAGCCATGGCATGCCTTCATGCCAAATTTCACCGAGAATATAACAATCAGGTTTTATGCTTTTTACCGTTCTACGGAAAGCTCGCCAAAATTCGTGGTCGACTTCATTGGCAACATCAAGGCGCCAGCCATCAATATCAAATTCTTCAATCCAATATCTCGCCACCTGCAGCAGATAATCACGACAAGCGGGGTTTTCAGTATTAAGTTTAGGCATTTCAATAACATTACCAAAGGTTTCGTAATTGAAATTACGGAAATCCCACTCATTTTTATCACCAGATGGGTATACCGGGAATTTTTTAATCCAGAACCAGTCTGCGTAAGGTGATTTATCACCATTTTTTACAACATCTAACCATAATGGTGATTGATTACCAATATGATTAAACACTGCATCCAGCATGACCTTCATTCCTCGTTGGTGAGCTTTTTGCACCAATTCTTTAAACCGATCGTTGCCACCGAAATGGGGATCAACGTTAAAATAATCTACGGTATCATATTTATGGCTAGCGTTAGCCGTAAATATGGGACAAAGGTATAAACCGTTAACGCCAAGATCTTGCAAATAATCAAGTTTGTTAATAATGCCCTGCAAATCACCGCCCATAAAGTTTTTTGAATCTGGAGGCGTTCCCCACGGTTGTACGTTTTCTGGCGATATCGATGGATCGCCATTGCAAAATCGTTCAGGAAAGATCTGATACCATATTGTTTTTTTAACCCATTCTGGCGTAGAAAGTACATCACCTGGATTGATATAAGGGAAGCAAAAAAAGTTGGACAAGTTACTCAGTTCTGTCTCTGCTACAGGTGGTTTACTTATATCAACACAGCGTCGTTCACCAAATAATAATTTTTCCCCGTTATTTCCGTATAATATAAAACCATAGCGGCTACGTCGTTTGCACGGAGTAAATGCGGCAAACCAGTGGTCATAGCTCTCGCTTTGTCCCTCTTTTTCCATGTGAACTTCGTTGCCGCCGCTCCATCCATGCGCGTCGCTGCCGCCAAGGTTTCCACCATCTAGGCCACCTTCCTCCCATTGATAGGGATCGCCGATCCACAGAGAGACTTTCGCGACCTCGCCTTTGACTGTGCGAAATCTAATATGTAGGGTTTCTTTATTATAAGCGTAGCTATCGGCACTCTTTGCGGAGTGGCTTAATGAACTAATTGTAATCATATCTTATCCTGATCTTATTCTTTTACCGCACCGCTAACCAGTCCGGTAGTAATATGTTTCTGTGTAACAATGAAAAGTAACGTTATTGGTACAGCAACTAATAATGCACCAGCAGCAAATAGCGTAAAGTTTTCAGCTGAGTTGGAGGATATCCAGCTAAAGATACCAATTGCCAGAGTCATTTTATCTTCACTGCGTAAAATTAGAGTTGGTAAAATAAAGTCCATCCATGGGCCGGTGAATGAAACCAATGCCACAAATACGAGAATAGGTTTAGCAAGCGGTAATATAATTTCAAAAAATATAGTTAGATGCCCTGCACCATCAATTTTTGCTGCTTCATCCAATGACGTAGGGATTGCATCAAAATAACCTTTAACCAGCCATGTCATAAAAGGTAGGGAACCAGTAACGTAGACTAATAGCAAACCAATGTATGTATCAATTAGATTCATCTTTGACAATAAGATATAAATTGCGGTCATGGAAAGAAATGCCGGGAACATCTGTAACACTAAAATGCTCATGAGTATTTTTTTTTTGGCTTTGAAACGATATCTTGAAAAAATAAATGCCGTTATTGTTACTACTACCAAAGAAATAAGCATGTTACAGGTTGCGAGTATAAAGGTGTTTTTGTACCATTTTAAATAAGGCGTTCCCGTAAGTAGATTATGGTAATGTTCTAATGTAAATGATATTTCAGTAAAACCAGAACTAAAAAGATTGTTCCCAGGCTTTAGCGATGACATAACTGTCCATATTACTGGCCCAAGGACAACAAGTGCATTTAATAATAAGAAAAGATAGACTAAAATCGTCATTATCTTGCTAATAATGTTTCTCATTTACATCCCCACATCTTCTTTGAATGATTTCATTCGCCTAAATTGCCAGATCGCAAATATCGATAAGAACAGGAAAATAATGATTGAGATGACAGAAGCAATTTGATATTGCTGAAAATCAAGGGTTAATTTATAGATCCACGTAATCAAAATATCAGTATGTCCGGCAAAGCGATATTCCGGGTTTATCGGCCCACCTTCTGTTAGCAGGTATATTGCACCAAAGTTATTGAAATTATGTGCAAAGGTCATAACCAATGAAGGGGCGACCTGGTGCAGAACCATCGGTAACGTGATTTCACGGAACTGTTGGAATTTACTAGCACCATCCACCTCACTTGCTTCGTATAGGTCACGGGGAATATTGGTCATTGCTCCGGTGATTAGCAGCATAAAGTAGGGAGCGCCAACCCATACACTTACCGCAATTACAGTCATTTTAGCTATTAATGGATCGGAAAGAAAACCAATTGAATCAATACCCCAGCTATTTAATGTACTATTTACTGGACCAATTCCATTCAGAAGCAGACGGAAAATAAGCAGGGTAACGAACGCCGGGATCGCATAGGGTAAGATGAATACGACTCGCCAGGCTTTCTTCGCTATAATTTTTTTGTTTTCTAACGCGAGGGCTAACAGAAATCCAAAGCTACAAGTGCATATAGTTGCAAAAAAAGCCCATAGCACAGTCCACACACCAATACCAACGAACGTTTTAGACCAGATCCGAAGCTCAAAGAGGGTAATGAAATTCTTCAATCCGACCCAATCAACAAGATTTTTAGGTGGGATATGATGAGGAGCCGAGTAGTTTGTTAGTGATACCAAAACGGTGATGATCATCGGCATAATAATAAAGGCAATGCAGGCAATAAATGCCGGAGCCAACATGATAGTAGCAAAACGATTATCGTAAATCGTTCGTAACTGTTCCGTAAAGCTCTGATGGCACTTTTCACATACCTGCGCATCCTTAATATTTAACCAATAAACAAAAATTGAAAAAAATAAAAAAATGAATGCAACAACACCTTCAACCAACATAAAAATTGAATTGTCACCAGCTACAATATCAAACCCACTACGTGTTTGGGCCACGGTGCCTAAAGTGATGAGTCCCTGCGTTGCGTTGAGTAATAAATTGATGTTGCTAATAACTACAATCTGGAATAATAAAAAAACGGAGCCTTTTATCCAATGACCAGAAATGAGCTGCGTAGCGCCCATAATAAGAAAAGATGCCGGAAATATACGCATGCTTTTTCCCTCAGACAATAACATAGTTACTCCTGAAATTTGATTTGCTCATCAATGATATTACGAGCACGGTCAAGTGCTGCTTTTGGCGTTTGGTCATTGATCCACATATCGGTAATCGCATTTGCCAGTGGGGACCATAAATAACCCATTTCCGGAATAGATGGCATGGCATCAGAGTGAAGCCCTTGTTTAATAATTGCGCTCGTCGCTTCATTTGCAGTTGGTAGGATTTTGTTCATCAGATTCGGTACCGGAGGTATAGATTCTGTCATCTCATAGCGTTTCATTAACATTTCATCAGATGAGAGATAGTCAGCGAAAAGTTGTGCCGCCTTAGGCGATTTACTATAAGAAGAGACGACCGCCAGGCGAACCGTAGAAAACGAACGTGGTTGTTTTCCTTCAAGAGTAGGTATGGGAACAACGCCAAAATTAATTTTACTGTTGTTATATCCCTGGATTGCCCATGGACCGTCGATGATGGCAGCTACTTTGCCTTCAGAAAATAAGCCTCGACGCACCTGTGGATTACGCATATCTACCGGATTAGATGGGTTTGCAGTTTTAAGTCGTTTCATCGCTGCAAGCCCTTTTTGGGCTAATTCGGAGTTGATTCCTAGGTCCTTGACGTTTGTCCCTTCCTGACCAAATTCGTAAGCACCATACAGGGTTAGAAACATTCTTGACTCATAATAGTTTTGTACATCCCATAACAAGGTATATTTATTTTCCTTAACATTATTAAATTCAGCACTTAGCTGGATCAACTCTTCAAATTTATCTGGCGGCAACCGAAGGATATCCTTGTTATAAAATAATGCGACGGTTGCATAACTTACTGGAAAACCATAATTATTTCCTTCATAGCGTGAAGCATTTATTGCATTAGACATAAATTTTTTATTTATACGTTCTGCCGAGATCAGATTTTCCATTACGCCACCGGCAACAACCAGTCGGCCTAAAAGATCGTGCTCGATTTCGGCAACGTCAGCAACGCGCGTGGATCCACCATCCTGTATCATTCGCGAGGCGGCATCTATTGGCGCCAATCCCCTAAACGTAAATCTTACCTGGCTGTTATATGTTTTATTAAAGTTTTCAGCAGCATATTTCATATAATCTAGCGTAGAAATATCCGTCCATATTAGAAGATTTGCTTGTTTTTCAGGTGCAATACTCTCTCCCCAAGCTGCGGGAACAAGGGCCGTCAGACCGAAGAGCAGAACAGCGTCTAGCAATTTTATTTTCATAGTTACTCATTTTAGTAGTACGTAGTGTACCACTATGATGCATGCGTCCTTTTTTATGTCAACATGCGGTCTACCCAGATAGGTTTATTTGTGATGTTTCTCAAAAAACATCAGATGTTTGAACAATTTTTGTGATTCTGTTCTCCATTTTTTAGGTATGAATCCAGTCCCTTATTGGCAGCAAAAAATAGGCTAAAAATGATATCCTGAATTTAAAAAAAACATAAAACGTGATTTTGGTCACAATTTTATCGAAAGATTAGTGACTTGAATCTCGTTTACGTTATTGCCATGAGGAAAAAAAAATTAAATGAGAGAAATTTAATAGGCGTCCATGAGGAACTACTAATCATGATAAAATTTAACGCTATCCCTCAGCATTCTCTTCCGATGTTGTGATAGCTGAATAAGGAAGTACTATGAAAAAAAAATTACTCTCTGCCTCTATTGCTCTTGCTCTCACAGCGCCCGTACATTCATTTGCAGCCAGCGATCAGCGTGGGTACAAACCTGAAGACGTCGCTTTTGATGAAAGTTTTTTTTCGTTTGGTGGCCATGTAGGGACTTCTGTTGAATATGAAGATAAGGTAACTCGTGGTTTCAATAACACGGATAAAAAGGAGAAGACGATTACCAATGAGGTTTTCAACTTTTTTTATAACAATCCACAATGGAATTTTATGGGTTTTTACTCTTTTAAAATAGAAAATAGAGAGCAAAAGGAGCCTGGTTATTATGAGAATGAAGATGGTATTAAGCAGCTTTTTTCATTGAATAAAGGTCATGATCTTGGTAACGGTTGGGCTACTGGTTTAATTTATGAGCTAGAATATACAAGAAGTAAAGTTTATTCTCCGGATGTTAGTGGTCTACGTAAAAACCTTGCCGAGCACAGCATTAGACCATATTTAACCTACTGGAATAATGATTATAATATGGGATTCTATTCTAATCTTGAATACCTTTTGAGTAAAGAAGATCGCAATGCATGGGGGAAAAGGCAAGAGCAGGGATATAGTGCATTGTTTAAACCCTACAAGCGTTTTGGTAACTGGGAGGTCGGTGTTGAATTCTATTACCAAATTAAAACTAATGATGAGAAGCAACCAGATGGAACCATTAATGAGAAAAGTGATTTTAATGAAAGATATATAGAGCCTATTGTTCAATATAGCTTTGATGATGCCGGCACGCTGTACACGCGGGTACGTGTCGGGAAAAATGAAACTAAAAATACTGATCGTAGTGGTGGCGGTAATGCTGGCATTAACTACTTCAAAGACATTAGAAAAGCTACCGTTGGTTATGAACAATCAATAGGTGAAAGTTGGGTAGCCAAAGCTGAGTACGAGTATGCTAATGAAGTTGAGAAAAAAAGTCGATTATCAGGATGGGAAGCTAGAAATAAGAGCGAGTTAACACAACATACCTTCTATGCTCAGGCACTATATCGCTTTTAGTCTTAACGTAAGGGGCGTTTATGTTCAGTGTTATGGAAATCGCCACTCTGTTATCCGGGAGCTATACCGGTGATGGAGCAATTCGGGTTAACTTTATACGGCCAATTCGCAGTCCTGATGTCGGCGGCCTGGCTATTGTTTTCGCCAAACAAGACTTGCAATTCTTATCTGGCTCACATGCTGACGTGCTGATAGGACCTGATGAAATACTGGATAGCCCAGCGAAGGCACATATTGTTATCTCACATTTGGATGTTGAGCGCCTTAATCTTTTTCTTCGTTCTTATAAAGTAAAAAGGTTTCATCTCAATGATCAAGGGAATACGTCGGCACTCTCAGATGTTTATATTGGAAAAC
Organism: Klebsiella grimontii; assembly: GCF_900200035.1. Classification (GTDB taxonomy): domain Bacteria; phylum Pseudomonadota; class Gammaproteobacteria; order Enterobacterales; family Enterobacteriaceae; genus Klebsiella; species Klebsiella grimontii. The sequence continues at coordinate 7,531 of NZ_FZTC01000028.1, read as the reverse complement.
ATTGCCAAATTGGTGATGGCTGCATTTTTATGCCTGGTGTGAAGATCATGAATGGGGTTATTATTGGGGATAATGTTGCTATCCACTGCAACACTGTTATTAAAGAAGGAACTATCATCGGAAATAATGTAACTATCGACTCAAACAATTCGATTGGTAACTACAGTTTTGAGTATATGGCTTCAAGAAATGGTAAGTATCAACGAGTAGAAAGTGTGGGGCGAGTCATTATTTACGATGATGTAGAGATCGGGAGCAACAATACAATAGATCGTGGAACATTAGGTAACACGACGATTGGTCGGGGAACTAAAATAGATAATCAGATTCAGATTGGACATGACTGTCATATTGGTGAAAACTGCTTAATAGTATCACAGGCTGGGTTTGCCGGTCATACAACTCTTGGTGACCATGTTATCGTACAGGGACAGGTTGGGACCTCCGGCCATATAGCGATTGGTAGCCATTCTATTATCAAGGCAAAATCAGGTGTAAGTCACTCCTTCCCTGAGAATAGCGACTTATTTGGTTACCCGGCAAAAGATACCCGTGCTTATTACAAAAACATTGCCGTTCTTAACATTTTAACAAAAAATCATCAATTTAAAAAAAATCGATCTATATCGGACACATGGAGGAATCGTTTTTTTAATTTTTTAAACTCCTAAATTTTGAAGAGAATAGAATTTTATCGTGCCAGTACTTAGTCACTGACGTTTTTCGTCATTGTCCACTAAATTTTTGAAGGATGGTATTTGTTATGAAACGTTTAAATTTAATTATTGCTGCCGTATTCACTATGCTTTATGCCTCTGCTGTTTTTAGTACCTCAGTTAACGCACAGGGTTCCGCTGATAATCCTTTCTATAATTGTGCTCTGCCTTCCGTTGACGAGCGTGGACCGATTCGGCCTTCTTTATATGTTGTTGGTACCTTTCCTGAAGGACAATGGATTCAGCAAGAAAACCGTAAAATGCTCTATAAAGGCAATGGTATATATCAGTTAGTTATAGATGAAAAAGCCGGTAATCTTAGCGTTCAGTTCGCTACGATGAGCTGGAATCCGCAATTCACTGCAGCGGGTCTGGAGTTAACAGTTGGACAAGTTAAGGATCTGAAACGAGCAGGTTTTGCAAAAAATACAGCAGTAACGTTACCAGTTGCTGGCCGCTACGTCTGGACGGTCAAAATTGCTGAAGATAAAAAGCCACTTCAGGTTGCCGTTGCACAATGTAAATAATTAAGCTGCTTCCAGCAGAATAGTAAACATACGTCGTGGCTAATATTTGGACGATGGTAAGTATAGTCTTGTTAGCCACAGATGTCTTTCTTCTTATGGGGTAAATCATGGCAACGGTTAGTTTGCGGAAAATTGAAAAAAGATATGAAAATGGCTTTAAGGCTGTCCATGGTATCGATCTCGAAATCCATGACGGTGAATTTATGGTTTTTGTCGGGCCTTCCGGTTGTGCGAAATCAACAACTTTGAGAATGATTGCCGGTCTTGAAGATATTAGCGGAGGCGAAATTTATATCGGAAATAGAAAGGTTAATGACCTTCCGCCCAAAGACCGTGGTATTGCCATGGTTTTCCAAAACTATGCACTTTATCCGCATAAAACCGTTTTCGACAACATGGCTTTTGGTCTCAAAATGCAGAAACGACCTAAGGATGAGATTAAACGCCGGGTTGAAGACGCGGCCGAAAAACTTGAAATTACCGAACTGCTTTATCGTAAGCCGAAAGAAATGTCGGGCGGACAGCGCCAGCGTGTCGCTGTTGGCCGGGCGATTGTACGTAAACCTGATGTTTTTTTATTCGATGAGCCTTTATCAAACCTTGATGCCAAGCTCAGGGTATCGATGCGGATGAAAATTGCCCAACTACATCGTTCTCTGAAAGAGGAGGGGCATCCTGCTACAATGATTTATGTTACTCACGATCAGACTGAAGCGTTAACTCTAGGAGATCGCATTTGTGTTCTTAACCATGGGAATATCATGCAGGTTGATACACCTACTGATCTTTATAATTATCCTAATAATAAGTTCGTTGCCAGTTTTATCGGTTCACCATCAATTAATTTGATAGATACTGCTATCCGTAAGAATAATGAGAGGTTGTATGTTGAAATTGCTCCTGGCGTTGAAATATTAATTCCACATAGTAAGCAAGTGTTGCTTGAAGGTTATATTAATAAGCCTGTATGTTTTGGTATTAGACCAGAGCATATCTCTCTTGCTAGCGATGATGATGACCTTAATACCTTTGAGGGAGTTTTAACGGTGGTTGAAAATATGGGGAGCGAAAAATTTTTATATTTTATCGTTGGTGGGAAGGAACTTATTGCCAGAGTTGATACACAAGATATTAATCCATTTCATATAGGGAAAACTTTAAGATTTAATCTTAATACTGCCTTTTGTCATGTTTTTGATTTCTATAATGAGAACAATCTGACAAATGTAAGAGTGTGATTTTTTCTTAGCTCACCTCATCACAATATATCACCACTGCACTGCAAAATATACGTGTGTAGTGGTTCCTGAATTCACGATCCTTATGAAGTCGCTTTTATTGACGCTTCGATTATTTTCATCTCGCGTTGTAGTTGTAGTTGTAGTTGTAGTTGTAGTTGTAGTTGTAGTTGTAGTTATTTTTCAATTTAAGTGGAGTTAATATAAAGTAAAACTAATATTTTCACTAACTTTATTAGGACTAGATAATGAAAAGAAACCGTTTTTTTAATACCTCGGCTGCTATTGCCATTTCGATTGCATTAAATACTTTTTTTTGTAGCATGCAGACGATTGCTGCTGAACCAGAAGAAACTTATCTTGATTTTCGTAAGGAGACGATATATTTTCTATTCCTTGATCGTTTCAGCGATGGAGATCCAAGTAATAATGCAGGGTTTAATTCTGCAACCTACGATCCTAATAATTTAAAAAAATATACTGGAGGAGATCTCCGGGGGTTGATTAATAAACTACCCTATTTAAAATCACTTGGTGTTACTTCAATCTGGATTACTCCCCCAATCGATAATGTGAATAATACTGATGCTGCTGGCAATACTGGATATCATGGTTATTGGGGAAGAGATTATTTTCGTATAGATGAACATTTTGGCAATCTCGATGATTTCAAAGAACTGACTAGTTTGATGCATAGTCCTGATTATAATATGAAACTGGTTCTTGATTATGCCCCTAATCATTCGAATGCTAATGATGAAAATGAATTTGGTGCACTATATCGTGATGGTTTGTTTATTACTGATTATCCTACAGATGTTGCCGCCAATACGGGCTGGTATCATCACAATGGTGGGGTAACGAACTGGAATGATTTCTTCCAAGTGAAGAATCATAATCTATTCAATCTATCAGACCTCAATCAATCCAATACTGATGTCTACCAGTACTTGTTGGATGGTTCTAAATTTTGGATCGATGCTGGTGTGGATGCTATCAGGATTGATGCCATCAAGCATATGGACAAGTCTTTTATACAGAAATGGACCAGCGATATTTATGATTACAGTAAGTCTATCGGCCGGGAAGGATTTTTTTTCTTCGGTGAATGGTTTGGTGCCAGTGCGAATACTACAACAGGTGTTGATGGTAATGCTATCGATTACGCCAACACTTCCGGGTCAGCGTTGCTGGATTTTGGATTCCGCGATACTTTAGAAAGAGTTTTGGTAGGACGTAGCGGAAATACAATGAAAACGTTAAATAGTTATCTGATAAAAAGACAAACAGTCTTTACCAGTGATGACTGGCAGGTTGTTTTTATGGATAACCATGATATGGCACGCATTGGTACCGCTCTGCGTTCAAACGCCACTACTTTTGGTCCTGGAAATAATGAAACCGGTGGAAGTCAGAGTGAAGCTTTTGCTCAGAAACGTATAGACCTCGGTCTGGTTGCGACAATGACTGTACGTGGTATTCCTGCCATTTATTATGGTACTGAACATTATGCCGCTAACTTTACCTCTAACAGTTTTGGTCAAGTTGGCAGTGATCCTTACAACCGAGAGAAAATGCCAGGATTTGATACGGAAAGTGAGGCTTTCTCCATTATTAAAACACTGGGTGACCTAAGGAAAAGTAGCCCGGCAATTCAAAATGGAACTTATACTGAACTATGGGTTAATGATGATATATTAGTATTTGAGCGGCATTCTGGGAACGATATTGTTATTGTTGCACTTAATCGTGGTGAGGCTAACACAATTAATGTTAAAAATATAGCGGTTCCTAATGGGGTATATCCGAGTTTGATTGGGAATAATAGTGTTTCAGTAGCAAATAAACAGGCAACACTAACACTTATGCAAAATGAAGCTGTTGTCATTCGCTCACAATCAGATGATGCGGAGAACCCTACAGTACAAAGCATAAACTTCACATGTAATAACGGTTATACGATTTCAGGTCAAAGTGTTTATATTATTGGTAATATACCTCAGTTAGGTGGTTGGGACTTAACTAAAGCGGTAAAAATATCACCGACACAATATCCACAATGGAGTGCGAGCTTAGAGCTTCCTTCTGACTTAAATGTTGAATGGAAGTGTGTGAAACGTAATGAAACCAATCCGACGGCTAATGTTGAGTGGCAGTCTGGTGCAAATAACCAGTTCAATAGCAATGACACACAAACAACGAATGGCTCGTTTTAATTAAAATTTAGTGGACCAGCGTTCCAATCGATGGTCCACTATTCGTACTCCGGCCATAATTATTTTTGACTAATACTCTTACAAATTTTCAACCTAGGCTGATGTGACTACATATTTTTGCTGTACGCGGACCTGGTCGTCTGCGTCTATTTAGAGTGAAGATGTATATCCATTTCACCCTCACGAAATACTAAATAGCTGCGCCAAATAGTAGATCATTTTAAGGGAACTCAGCCCGGATTATGCGATCTGATCAATCGCCAAACCAACCATAATCACCAACCGGACTAAGCGATGTCGATCATAGCACCAATACCCCGTACCGAACGACGCCTGATGCAAAAAACTATCCATAAAACTCGCGATAAAAATCATGCCCGCAGGCTGACCACTATACTGATGCTGCACCGAGGAAGTCGTGTTTCCGACGTCGCCAGAATACTTTGCTGTGCCCGTTCGTCCGTGGGACGCTGGCTCAACTAGTTTACCCTGTGTGGCACTGAACGCCTGATATCACTGCGTACGGGCCGTGAACCCCAGTGGCCATTTGAGCAAATTTGTGCACTTCTGGTACAGCTTGTCAGCCGTTCTCCCGCTGATTTTGGCTATCTACCCGACCGCAGAGTGGTAGCCATTGGTGATAAGCTCCATCTGCATGACAACGCTCAGTTTATTCGTGAGCGTACAGCGAGAGCCGTCTGGTCATAACCTGATGTATTCGACAAAGTGGTGTATACCAAATAGTGGTGGGAACCAAAGTGTCAGATATGCAAGAAAAATGTGACTTCAGGCAGGCGTAAAGGCTACCTAGACTGGCCCCCTGAATCTCCAGACAACCAATATCACTTAAATAAGTGATAGTCTTAATACTAGTTTTTAGACTAGTCATTGGAGAGCAGATGATTGATGTCTTAGGACCGGAGAAACGCAGACGGCGTACTACACAGGAAAAGATCGCTATTGTTCAGCAGAGTTTTGAACCGGGAATGACGGTCTCCCTTGTTGCCCGGCAACACGGTGTGGCAGCCAGCCAGTTATTTCTCTGGCGCAAGCAATACCAGGAGGGAAGTCTTACTGCTGTGGCCGCAGGAGAGCAGGTCGTTCCTGCCTCTGAACTTGCTGCTGCCATGAAGCAGATTAAAGAACTCCAGCGCCTGCTCGGCAAAAAAACGATGGAAAATGAACTCCTTAAAGAAGCCGTTGAATACGGGCGTGCAAAAAAGTGGATAGCGCACGCGCCCTTATTGCCCGGGGATGGGGAGTAAGCTTAGTCAGCCGTTGTCTCCGGGTGTCGCGTGCGCAGTTGCACGTAATTCTCAGACGAACCGATGACTGGAAAGATGGTCGCCGCAGCCGTCACTCAGATGATACGGATGTGCTTCTCCGTATACACCATGTTATCGGAGAGCTGCCCACGTATGGTTATCGTCGGGTATGGGCGCTGCTTCGCAGACAGGCCGAACTTGATGGTATGCCTGCGATCAATGCCAAACGTGTTTACCGGATCATGCGCCAGAATGCGCTGTTGCTTGAGCGAAAAACCGCTGTACCGCCATCGAAACGGGCACATACTGGCAAAGTGGCCGTGAAAGAAAGCAATCAACGATGGTGCTCTGACGGGTTCGAGTTCCGCTGTGATAACGGAGAAAAACTGCGAGTCACGTTCGCGCTGGACTGCTGTGACCGTGAGGCACTGCACTGGGCAGTCACTACGGGCGGCTTCGACAGTGAAACAGTACAGGACGTAATGCTGGGAGCGGTGGAACGCCGCTTCGGCAACGTGACCTGCCCCCAGGATTAGATACAACCTTCAGTTAGTAATGTCAGTTGGTTTTTCTTCATATTTCCCGTTTCGCCAGCCCGCTGCAAATTCAGCCGGCGTCAGGGGGTGGGAAAAGCGTTACTGCGCTATGTCATCGCATGGGCTGAAACTCACGGTTACCGGCAGTTGATTGCCATCGTCGGTGACAGCAATAATGAGGGCTCGCTAAAAGTCCATCAGCAGGTCGGATTTACAGAAATAGGTGCATTGAAAGACATTGGCTTCAAGCATGGTCGCTGGCTCGACACGGTATTGCTGCAACGCAATCTGGGCGAGGGAAACAGCACTATACCATCGGATTCAGGTCTCGTGCTCTGAGTCAGCAATAAGGGGGTATCAGCCCCCTTCATGGTTATTTTGATCGTTTACTTGCATTATCAGTAAGCGTATTGCTTGATAAGATAATTGACCTGAACAGGGGAGGTCAGCGATTTTGGCCTGATTAGCTGGATCTGCGATTTCACCTGAGCCGGAGCATAACCCAGTTCGAGCATCAGAATAGCGGCCATCATACCTGTCCGGCCAGAACCACCGTGACAATGGATAACCATCGTCGCACCTGACTCGACTAACCCCAATAAAATATCCTTCTGTTGAGCAAAGGCCTGTGCAAATGGCGCTTCAGGCGCACAGCTATCTTCAACGGGCAGGTGATACCAGTCCATACGAAGTTCAGCACAAAGGGACGGGAGCGTATCGGCTTGCTTTTCAGTCATTTCAGCCATCGTCATCATAGTGATAACGGTCTGAGCACCTGCTTCTTTTAGTGATTTTAAGGAATCAACAATGGAAACCCCTTTAGTTCCAGGGCAAGGGGTAAAAATTAGCTTAGCGCCATTGTCTAAGGTAAGAATATCAAACGGATGTATCATCGATAAAAACTCCATACTTACTTTCGTATACGTCAATTCATCAGGCTATCGTTCCGCCTCTAATGCGCCCATGCAGCCTGTGCAGGCATCATTCCTTTTTGCACGTGACTCATAAAAAGCAGAATAATGTCGCTATGGAA
>NZ_FZTC01000027.1 GCF_900200035.1 Klebsiella grimontii | reverse complement strand
CAGGAAAACATCCGCAGCCCCCTAATAGACATTAGCATTGAGCCCCTACAATACAGGTGCGCATAACAAAGATTATGTTAAATTCAATAATAAACGAAATAAAAATCAATATGTTGAGGCAGTGGCCTGCTACTTTCCCACTCCAGCAACCAGTCATGGAAGCTTTAGAAACAGAGTCCTCTCATGAGTTTGTGATGCCTTAAATCCATGGTGAGCATAGAAACCTTTGGCTTCTTCAGTAAGCGCATGAACCATTATCGCACGAACGCCAATGTTCTCAGCTACGCGATAACACCGTAGAACTGCATCGTGGAGTAAATCGGCACCAACCCCTTTTCCGTGCAATGAGACATCTACCGCCAGGCGAGCGAGTATAATCACCGGTATAGGATCTGGCATGTTACGCCGAAGACTGCCTGTAGCTTCCGTATGGTTAACGCTACCGGTGGCCAAAGAGTAAAAACCAGCTACTTTCTTCGTACCCTTCTTGCAAACAACGAACGTTCGGGCAGCGCCAAGAGCTTGATTTTTTAAACCTCTCTGTTTTAGCCATTCATCGAGGACTGTCTCTCCACTGACGAACTCAGCCAGCTGATGAGCGCTGGATAACGGCTCGGGCGCGGTTATACGTCCCACTGAGGTTTCCTTGCCAGTAGTTTATTAATGGCGGAATCATCCTCGACTGGTGCATCGAGCATATCGATGAACTCTGCATACTGTTCGTCGTTAAAATTGAAAACACGGCGATCAAGGATCACATTCTCCGCAGCCTTGCAGGCAATCTCTAGGATAAAGTCGGTTCGCGATTTATGAAGGATCTCTGCAGCGGCATCGATGAGTGCTCTCTGAGACTCTTTAGCTCTTAGGTTGAGTTGAACATCTGATTTCATACACACCTCTCCTGTATAGCAATTGGTATACAAGAATAACACAACACGAACGTATAGCAAATGCTACACATCTCAAAGTGTCGATAATGCGTTTTATGTTAAATATCAACAACTTATCGTCAAATTACAGCTGTTCTTCTGCAATGGCCTGCTCACTATCACTGCCAGCACGGCTTCAGTCGGGATAGATGGATTCTTTTCTGGCATTAATGCCATAAAGACAAACACGTTTTTTTTCAGGCAAATGGATACCCATCAGGCGAAGAATAAAGCCGCGCCACCCCCGGTTAACCTGACGGTTATAGTCATACAGGTCTGCATTTTCTTTTTTAAGCTTTGACCATTCATGCATGAGTGTTAGTGCATCGAGCTCGGTGATGTGCTTCACTTCATCACCGATACGTACTGTGTTAATGCCTCTTCCCGTCATGATGATCCCCTCCGGCAATATCAGTTTCAGATTAACGCTGTTGTGATGATGATTTAACTACACACTAAAGGCAATCTAACGTTTAATCATACCCCTGATAATAAAGAACATCATGGTTAATGAAAACACAATCAGAAGCCAGCCAAAGGGTTTGGCATCAAAAACAGTAGTGATGCAATCATTAGTACAGGTAACCACCTTCGGGGTGACAATAGAAATTCCCCATCCAAGAATAACTACCATAGTGCCTGCTACTGCGGCTAAGAAAAAAGTGGTGAAGAATGCGCATCCGACTACCAGTAACAATCCAATCAGTTCAAATATCATATTCATGATTGCGCTCCAGGTGAGATAACTGCGAACAGACTGATGCTGGCTGTATTATTTAACATATTTCCAGACGCCTGCAGGTATTTTATCATAAAACTTCCCCATTGCCATTTCCGCCAGCCGGTGATCCACTGCGGCATTAAAGTGCTCAAGTTCGTCATCCGTCAGGGAATATTTATTTTTTTCTATTATCCTTTCCAGAGTTTCCTGTGATGTACAGCGGCGTAGTCGTAAAATCCATTCCTGTTTCGTCATTAGTTTTATATATCCTGAGGTGTCCCGGTAATATCATTCTGGAAGATGCTTTTCTTTCAGTCGGTTATGAGTGAACCATTTTGCATATGTAATGTAAACCACAAAAGTTAAGAGTGCGGACAGACTATATATCCAGAGAACAGGCACTACGTGATGAAAACGTATCATCTGACCGGATTCATCTGCCATACTCATTAATGCATTGCTGTATGTTTCAGTCTGAATAAACTCGTAGTAAGGTACCATCACAACATGAAGAAAAAATAAATTAAGCAGATACGTCAGAGAAAACGCGTGTTCCTGCCCGTTATAGGGCGCATACTGCGCAAAGGCGAACATCCATCCTGTGAAAAGCAGAAAACACATCGCGAAATACACCACCACCCATACCGCTGTTTTCATCACTGCCCTCAGTTATATAATTTGTCTGTAACGAAAATGGCATTCAGGCGTTCAGGTCCGTGCCGTTCTGCTTCAGATAATCACTGATGCTCAGGCCGGACAAGCGAATGTTATCCGAAATCTCCCTGAACTGCTCCTCCCAGCCGTCCTGCAACTCCCTGATTGCCGCGATCTGGAAAGCAACACTGAAAGGCGTTCTGCCCAGTTTCTCGGACAGCCAGAAAAGATGCCTGCCAATCTCTTCGTCCGGTACCGAATCGAGCGCATCACTCAGAAAGGTTTTTTCGTCTTCCTGCCAGGGATGACCGGCTCGCGGGAACCGCGGATCAGACTGGCGGTCTTTTTTCTCCCTTTTTTCCCGTCTGGCAACGGTCGGCGCATCGCCTTTTTTCAAGCCGACGCGCGCTTTCATGGCGCCGATAGCGGCGACGGCCAGTACCAGCGTTTCACGCTCCTGGCGCGTGAGCAGGCTGTCCTCGCAAATCAGGGTGTTCAGGTTATCGATCAGCTTATTCAGCCCGGGTTCAGTGACTTTCATTTTATGCTCCTGTTCCTTGTGTGGTGGCGATCAGTCCCGGCTCTCATTCACCTGGACGGTGACCGGCAGGCCTGCATCAAAACAGGCCTGATACCAGCTGGCCACCTGCAGGGGATCGCCCTCTTTTATCCGGCGTATGCCGCCGGCATCCGTCAGCTGCAGGCAGGTGGTACCGTCCAGACGGATCACGTAGGCCGCTTCCCTGATGGTGTAATGGCCGTCATCCAGCTGCAGCTCCACCGCGTCACCGGCAGCCGTCTGGCGTAACGGCAGACGCCGGACGTCTGTCAGTCGTTTTCGTGCCGTTTCAGCCTCGCGTTCTGCCTGGAAGAGCGGTTCTGCAATGCAGCGACCGTCCTGCGTCAGCTCGACGGCCAGCTGCAGGTTCGGGGCGCGCAGGGTGCGCAGCCAGCCCGCGGCTTCCATGCGCCGGCAGGAGGCGCGCAGGTTCGGCCCGTACACCGGGGCGTCCCCGCCCTGCTCCAGCACCCGCTCGATATCCCGCGTCGCCACCGGGCCCGGCCGTTTCGCATCGAGGGCGGCCAGCACAATCAGCACCCGCCGCTGCAGCGGCGATGGTCGGCGCGCCTGAGTCATTGCTTGTCCGCCTCCGGCCAGATGAGTTTTCTGAGGCGCAGGTGATCGGCGTCTATGAGCTCTTGCCTCTTTATGGCATTCACTGAGGCATAGCCATTTATGGCCAGTTCATACCAATAGCTCAGCACGGCACCGGCCTTGGCTGACTCGCTGATGTAAATCGCGCCCTGGCTGTCCAGATTGCACTCACGGATACGCTCTTCCGCTATCCGGGTCAGCTGCTCATAGCTGAGTGAAAAATTCACTTCTTTCTCATCCATCCTGCACGCTCCGTCTGATAATGTCCGGTTAGGTAAAAAATCATACCTCGAATGATTTATATCGCATTGAGCAAACATCATATCAGATATTATATTGTGATTTATGATAAATATCACATTAAGAATGACTTTATGTGTTTAGGACGATTATCATATCAATGGCAGGTTTCCCGCCGTGCAGATCCGAAAAGATGCTAAGTCGGATCTCCATACTACTGCAGTGTTGTTTTGGCTAAAATTCGGGAGATGGAAGCGGGGGAGTAAGCTGATATAATGATGTAAGAACTAATCTTACATAAGAAGCGGAGGGGTTATGGCCCGTACGATGACGGTGGACGTGGGTGATGAGCTGCGTGAATTTATCGATTCCCTGGTTAAGGCCGGTGATTACCGTACCCAGAGCGAGGTCATGCGTGACGCGCTGCGTCTACTGCGCGAGAAGCAGGCTGAATCACGCCTTCAGGAACTCCGCGATCTGCTGGCCGAAGGAATCAGCAGCGGCGAGGCGAAACCATGGAACAAGGATGCATTCCTGAAGAATGTCAGGGCCAGGGTGGCAAATGAAAGAGATTGAGCTGACACCAAAAGCAGAAGAGGATCTGGAGGCCATCTGGGACTACAGCTTCAGAGAGTTCGGGGTTGTTCAGGCGGATGCATACATCGGCCGTATAGCTGCAGTGTTTGATGTGCTGGCCATGCATGATATCGGCACGCATCGTGCAGAGCTGGGAGACGATATCTGCACACTGCCGGTGGAACAGCACATGATCTATTTTGTATCATCACATTCTATGGTTACGGTCATTCGTATTCTCAGCCAGTCTCAGGATACGGCGCGGCATGAACCCTGGAGATGACTGGGGAACAGGATTCTCAAACAACATAAGTTAATTGTAAGGTCGGCATGACCAAAAAAGACATTGTGTATGGACTCTTTCATTATTATTCATTTCGCTTATAAAAAAAACGCTCCCGGACGGGAGCGTAAGCCAGTGACTTCGGCGTCAAATGAGGGTCTGACAAGTGGAGCTGCGGGTTAATTCTGGGTGATCTGGCTGCGATGCTTTTCCGCCTGTTGCTGATGAATAACGGAAGACTGACCATTATTCGCCTTCTCATGCACAACAGCGGCTTTCTCATGCTCGCTCATTTCGGAAAATGGCTTAGCAGTTTTTTGGGTGTTCTCAGGTTTGGCTTTCATCATTTTTTTATGCATTTCAGCCATGTCCTGATGGGCAGCAGAATTGCCGTTTTGCATCATTTCATGGGACATTGCGGCCTGATCGTGACCGCTCATATCCATCATTTTCATGCTCTCCCCCTGAACTGCACTTTTTTCAGCGGATGATTGCATCTGATGGGCAGGCGCCTGGGCATTATTTACCTGGTCATGCATGTTCATTGTCTCTGCAGCCCAGGCAGATGAAGCGACAGCCATCATGGCAATAAAGGATACAAGGATCTTTTTCATGGTTGGGTCTCCGGTGTTTTCATACCCGAACAATCAATGCTTATAACAGAGAAAGCATTTGATCTCAGGGCTGGTTGATCATCACGCCAGGAACCGGGCGATTGAATTATCACGCTGTCCTGATTTATGGCTGATTATAAAAAACCGCCTCTGTTTATCGCGTGACTGAACGATGACATTTTTGTCACCTTCCGGGTTTCTCCTGAATAACGGTATTAATCCATTAACAGACGCACACTGAACACAATTTCCCGCCCCTGCTGTTCTGCTGACAGCTCGCCGCCGTGAGCATGAATGATCGACCTTGTAATTGATAATCCCAGCCCCGCGCCTTCCGTGTTGTAGAACCTTGATGAGTCTGCGCGATAGAACCGGTCAAACAAACGTTCCAGATTAGCGGGAACCTGGCCGGACATCGTATTCGTAATCATCACGTTCACACAGTCACTGTCACGCTCAAGGTGTATCGCTGTACAGGTGTTATCGGGAGAATACTTGATTGCATTGGAAAGCAGGTTACTGAAAGCACGTCGGAGCATATCGCTGTCTCCGGCAACAACGCCCTCTCCTTCAACCGTGATTGTCTTTCCTGTTTCGTCTGCCAGGGGCTCGAACAACTCACGTAATTCATTCAGTTCGGCTGCCAGATCCACATCATGTTTATCCAGCCGCAGCAGACCATGCTCTGAACGTGCCAGAAAAAGCATGTCACTGGTCATTCGTGACAACCTTTTCAGTTCTTCCAGGTTAGCGAATAAAATTTCGCGGTAATGCGAAACATCCCTTTCCTTAGCCAGTGCAAACTGCGTCTGCATCATCAGATTACTGACTGGTGTGCGCAGCTCATGCGCGATGTCAGACGAGAAATCTGACAGTTTCCGGAATGCCCCCTCCAGGCGATCAAACATATTATTGAACTCCTGCATGGTCTCAGAGATTTCCGGCGGAGCCAGATCGGGATTTAGACGCTGATCCAGGCTGTGTACGGTCATGGAGGAAGCCAGACTGGTCATTTCCCGTAGCGGTTTCAGACCAATACGTGTGGTCAGCCAGCCCAGAATAACAGAAATAAAGACCAGACCGATATTGAACCAGAACAGCCAGGTACTGAGTTTGTCCATAAACAGGGTGTGATACCCAGTATCCGTGGCAACCGTAATGATGACATGTTTGCTTTTACCCTGTTCCGGCGTCACGGCAACCCGCCGCGAGATACTGCGGTACACGGTGTTATTTTCTTCCGTCTGGATCATATAGTCGAGAATATCACCCGACTTATTAAGCAGGACCGCTGGAACAACAGAATTTTTGGCATAGAGTTCAACAATTTTTTCATTTTCCATGTTTTTTATAGAAATGAATAAGCCATTGTGCCCCACCATCGCATCGTTTATTTTTTCTGATAATGACTTAATATCCGTTTTGTTCCTGAACGTCTCTGTTTTAAGAAACTCTTCGGTGAGCTGAAGTTTACCTGTCAGAAAATCGCGGTCCTGATTATCGAAATAGCCATTCAGGGTGCTAATCAGGATAAAACTTGATAACCACCATACCGTAAGCATCACCGCAGAAAAAATCAGGCTCAGGCGTGTGGTCAGGGAAATTTTGAACCTCACTCTTCTCTGATCTCCAGGACATATCCGGCACCGCGAACGGTATGGATCAGTTTTGGCTCAAAGTCATCATCAATTTTACTTCTCAGACGTCTCACGGCGACATCAATCACATTCGTATCACTGTCAAAATTCATGTTCCAGACCAGGGACGAGATAAGACTCCTGGGTAACACTTCTCCGGTGCGTTGCAGCAGCAACTCAAGCAGAACGTATTCTTTACCGGTGAGATGGATCTTCTTCCCCGAACGGATCACGGTCCGGCGCACCATATCAACGGTCATATCGGCGATGGTGCAGACTGTTGCGGCCTGCGAGCGTGCCCGGCGCAGTAGGGTTCTTACACGTGCAACCAGCTCCGTAAAATCAAAGGGCTTAATCAGGTAGTCATCTGCGCCAAGCTCCAGTCCTTTCACTTTGTCCCGCACGTTGTCCTTTGCGGTTAAAAACAGGACCGGTTCTTCGTGCCCGGACTCCCTCAGTGCGCTGATGATTTGCCACCCGTCGAGGAAAGGCAGCATCACGTCCAGTATTATCAAATCATACTGTCCCTTCGACGCGGCCCCGAGACCATCGCGGCCATTATTAAAGAGATCGGCCTGATAGCCTTCCTCAACCAGTCCCTGCTGCAGGTAACGACCTGTTTTTTGTTCGTCTTCAACGATTAAAATACGCTGCATGGTCAACTCGCTGATATGAAAGTAAAAATCTCACGCATGAGCTTTGGCTGTCCCCTAGCTGATCTGAGACGGAGCAAGCATTCCAAGCCACGCTACGGCGCCCAGAATGATAATCGCAACAACGAATTCTGTCAGGATGCTGTTTCGCATCAGGGCAACGCTGCGATCATAATTCCCTTCCCTGACCATAACTTCAAGCCGGGGACCCAGGTGAAACCGGTTTGCTGCAGCCAGAAGAAGCATCAGAACAAACAGAGCCGTCTTGGCAAGCAATATCCTCCCCCAGGAACTGTTGAATAAGGGAGTTAAGTTACCCTCAGCAATATACAGATAGTTGACCAGCGCACTCAGGATCAGGGCTACAACAATCACCGTTCCTGCCGTGGCAAATTTTGCCAGGGAGTCAGATATCACAATGACGCTCTGTGCATTATGCTCGTTTCTGCGCATCAGCAGGATAGCAAATGCAACCAGAGCACCTGTCCAGGCACCTGCAGCGCCGAGATGGGTCAGATCGCTCAGTAAATGGAGATAGTAATGCAGACCGTCATGCATAACGGCGTGTCCTCCCCAGGCAAGTGTAGCCAGCGCCACGCCCCCACTCATCGTCATCAGCAGGCAGGACAATACTCTCTTATTAGTGTAAAGGAACAAAGCACCGAGTGTGGTAAACAGGGCACAGAGCCTGACAATCCAGCTAATACCCACATCAGTTTCTTCTATCACCATCTCGATAACATGGATGGATAATTCTCTGAGGTCAGTTACTCCACTCATGGCATTAGATACCAGGAGCATATTAATGCCAGTAAGAATGATGCCTGTAACAACAGCAAAGGTTATAAACGACCTGAAATTAGTCAGGTTATAGGTTTCATGTCTGACACCGCTTATTCCATATATCTGAAAAAATGGCAATCCAAATATTACCATCAAATCCAGATAAAGAAGAAAACGAATAACAATCATAATCAGGTCGTTCATAATATTACTTCACTGTAAAGGTGTAATTACCGGTAATAGGGTGCGTATCTGAAGAAACCGCGCGCCAGTCAACACGATAAGTGCCAGCGGGTAAAGGCTCTCGCGGAATAATGACCATCGATTTAGGGTCAGCGCCTGGCGCCACTTTTGCCGCGACCGGCATCGGAGAATGTGATGACATGCCTTTCATACCCGTCATCGTTAATTTTGCACCTGAGAATTTCACGGTCAGATTTTCCGAGAAATTAAGCTGAATCTTTTCCGGGGCCGCTACGGCTGAATCAGCCTGTGGCACAGAGCTTTTTAATTCCGGATGGGCCGTAGCAGAGAAAGCAACGCCCATAACGAGGCCACCTGTAAGAATGGCTTTATTTAAAATCGACATTTTATTTACCTGTTTAGTTGAGTGTTTTATATCAGTGCGTTAAAACCAGATTCTGGCTCCCGCCAGGAATACTACCTGATGGTCTTTCTCACCTTCTCTTTTCGCCATATCGGATGTTTTCCCGTAAAGTTGATTCCAGGAAACGCCTATATAGGGTGCAAACTCACGGCGTATTTCATAGCGCAGCCGGAGCCCCAGCTCTGTGTCAGTCAGTCCCCTGCCGCGACCCCGCGATTCATCATCCTGACTGTAGAAATTCACCTCATAGGATGGCTGGAGTATGAGCCGGTTAGTCAGTAAAACGTCGTATTCTCCTCCCAGACGAAGGGCTGCTTTTCCGCCATTACTGACAAAACCCGTAATTTCAGACTCAAAATTATAGAGTGCCAGCCCCTGAAAACCGACAGCAGCCCATGTCCGGGCAGAAGCAGGTCTGAAATCCTGCCTGACACCCGCAACCAAATCCCACCATGGGCCAACCGCATGTCCCCAGAGTAACTGCGCTTCAGCCGCCTCCGTTTCCCCATTGCTTCGTTCACCTTCACTCTTTAGCCAAATCCGATCTGTGTCGCCTCCAATCCAGCTGTTAACACTCCAGCTGAAATTGTTGGTGTTATCCGACCGTTGCCATTCCAGTTGATCCAGCAGAACCAGATAATTAATCGCACTGTCGTGAATCGCATGCCCCTGTAAATTGCCGAATGCAGCCTTCCGGTCGGCATCGGTAACAGGCGGAATTGGCGTTCTGCTCTCAGTTACAATGGGCTCCATTGACGTCATCTCAGTGAAATTCTCATCTGCTGGCATCTGCATGGCAGACATGTCGTGCCCGGCGTGGGGATCTGCAGAGACGGAGCCCGCCGCAATAGAAAGCTGTGAGGTAAACAAACCGGCGACCAGAACAGGTATGGCCTTCAAATTTCTCTTCATTCGCATCATTCCTCCACCCGGACTTCACGAAACATTCCCATTTCCATGTGATAGAGCAAATGGCAGTGATACGCCCAGCGGCCAAGCGCATCTGCTGTCACTCTGTAACTGCGTTTTGTACCAGGGGGAACATCTATTGTGTGTTTACGAACCATGAAATTACCGTTTTCATCTTCCAGATCGCTCCACATACCATGCAGGTGAATGGGGTGAGTCATCATGGTATCGTTGATCAGCGTGATCCTGAGCCGCTCACCGTATTTCAGCAGCACCGGTGCGGCATCTGAAAACTTGATTCCGTTAAATGACCAGGCAAACTTTTCCATGTGGCCGGTTAAATGCAGTTCTATGGTACGGCCAGGTTCACGTCCGTCAGGATCCTCAAAGCGGCTTTTCAAATCCGCGTACGTGAGAACCTTTCTTCCGTTATTTCGAAGACCAATACCCGGATCATTTAATTTCGGAGAGACGCTCATCGCCTGCATATCAACCAGTGGGTTATCCGTTTCTGACGCAGGATGACTTTGCATACCCGGCATTCCGGCCATCCGGGAATGATCCATACCGGCCATGCTGCTGTGATCCATGGGCGCGGAGGATGTCCCGCTATCCGGAAGGTCAGCACCGTCCATAGACATCATCTCTCCGCTGTTATCCATGCCTCCCATCTGGCTGTGGTCCATTCCTGCCATATCATGTCCCATTCCCCCCATACCCATATCTTCCATGGTCAACAGAGGACGGGGATCGAGGGGGGGAACGGCAGCACTTAACCCCTCTCTCGTGGCCAGTGTCCCTCGAGCGTAACCGGTCCTGTCCATGGATTGTGCGAAGATGGTATAGGCCTCACCCTGAGGCTCCACAATGACATCATAGGTTTCGGCAACGGCAATCCTGAATTCGTCAACGGTAACCGGGTTTACATACTGGCCATCTGCAGCCACGACCGTCATTTTCAGCCCGGGGATACGGATATCGAAATAGGTCATTGCCGAGCCGTTGATAAACCGTAAGCGTATCTTTTCACCGGGACGGAACAGTCCGGTCCAGTTTTTCAGCGGGGCCTGCCCGTTCATGAGATAGGTGTAGGTGTAGCCACTGACATCCGCGAGGTCAGTCGGATTCATTTTCATTTCAGCCCACATTTTCCGATCGGCAATGGTGGCTGACAGCCCCCTGGTATTCACGTCGCGGAAAAAAGAGCCAACGGTTGGTTTATTGAAATTGTAGTAATCCGACTGTTTTTTTAATTTTTTCAGCAGGCTGTGAGGATTTTCATCGGTCCAGTCAGACAACATGACCACATGCTCACGATCGTAAGTAAACGGTTCTGGCTCCCTGGCATCGATGATAATGGCACCGTATACCCCCTCCTGTTCCTGCAGACCGGAATGGCTGTGGTACCAGTAAGTCCCGTTCTGCTTAACCTTAAAGGTGTAAACGTAGGTATCATCAGGCTCTATGCCCATAAAACTCAGCCCCGGAACACCATCCATATTGGCCGGAAGAATAATGCCGTGCCAGTGAATGGACGTCTGTTCATTAAGACGGTTTTTGACCTTCAGGGTAATGGTGTCACCTTCTTTCCAGCGAAGAACGGGCCCCGGCAGGCCTCCATTGATTGTTTTGGCCTGACGCTCACTGCCCGTGATATTGACGGCCGTTTCACCAATGGTCAGGTCAAACTGAGTACCCTGCAGGGATGCGGCAACTGGCAGGCTCAGACTGGAACGCGCATTGAAACTCCATACGCCAAGACTTCCGGCTACGCCAGAGAGGGTTAACCCCTTCAGGAAAGTTCGTCGAGACGTTTTCAACAGCATGCGCATTCCCTTATTTAAAGTATGGTTACTGACAGAATTCGAGAACCGATTTAAATTAAATTACTGGTTCATCCACTTACAATGAAATGAATCTAGCACACCTTAAGAAACAAATTCATTACAATCGTGTAATGTACATAGCTGTATTACATTTACGTCATCTTCCCCACAGGTTGATTATTTTTATATATGATCATAAGGACATCTTTTATGTACCTCAGAAGGTAATTACACATGAATATATTAATCACGACCACTGCGTTTACAGCTTTATTTTGTGGGGCAGCTTTTGCTCAGTCCAGTGATATTGCCCATGAAACACATCGATTTGTTAATAATGCCTCAGCCGTCAGTCATGTGAATTACTCGACGCATGAAAACTTACCGGACAGGGTTAATAAAAACAACACGCCCTCATTCTCTGAAATGAATGAACATGAAAGGGCCATTGTTGCTCATTCATTTATGAACAACAGCGCGTCCTATGCGCATCAGAAAATGATTGAGGAACATAAAAAAATGCTGTCCGGCAGTGATGCAAATTCAAAGACCTCGTCTTCTTCTTTTAACGAACTGAATGCCGGAGAAAAAGCCGCTCTCGTGCATGAGCAGGTCAATAATGCCGGTGCGGAAGCACATCAGACGCAGGCAAGAAAGCTTCGCGGGCTGTATTCGACCAGGTAACTGCAGGCGGGTTAGTGCTTAGCGTCAGGTGCGCAGCAGGGCTTTACTGACGGGTTACGTAGCAGGACATGAGCCCCATATTGCTCTGCCGTAACCTGTTTCAGTCCCGTTAATCATCACCGTCGGGCTGGTCATACAGTTCCCAGAGCTTCAGGAGCAAACGGGAAACAAGATATGTTACAAAAATGACGACCATCAACGGTGCTCCCGATTAACTGACAGATGACACGCCTCCTGAAAACCCCTAGCATACGCCGCAGTGTTCATGCTAACGGCGAATTCCAGTAAATGTATTCTACCGATGTCGTAAAAGAAAATGCCTACCTTTCAGCCACCCGCTCGGGGCTGGAATCGAACGAGATCGCTACTCTTCAGCGCTCCTTGCCTTCCCGGTTTAATCTGCGGCATTTGAAAAAAAATGAATCATTAAAACTCGTACTGCAAAAGAAAGCGGGAAAATCACGTGTCGTGGCCTATAAATTTACGTCCGGTTCATTTAATTACACGGCGTATCGTATATCAGATAAAAAGTTCTATAACCTTTCCGATACTTCCGGGAAAGGCAGTCTCGATTATCCGTTACCGGCCACAGCAAGACTCAGTTCGCCTTTCAATCCTGCAAGACTTAACCCGGTATCGGGAAAAGTGAGTCCCCATAATGGCATTGATTATTCCATGCCCATGAACACGAAAATAGTCAGCGTCATCGACGGAAAAATCACCCGGGCCGAATACAACAGCACCATGGGATATTTTGTTGAAGTAACAGGAAAAGCCGGTGTTAAAACTCGCTATCTCCACCTCAATAAAATACTCGTTACTAAAGGGGCCAGGGTTACCCGGGGAGGCGCTATTGCGTTATCCGGTAACAGCGGACGTTCATCCGGTCCTCATCTGCATTACGAGCTGGTCATCAATAACAATCCTGTTAACTCACTGGCGTTCCGGGCAGCGGCACCCGCTGATAACAAACTTGAACAGCATGCCTTTGCGCATGCCAGAGACTACGAACGATACCTGGACTGATAACGGGGCCGCGACGCGGCCCCGTCTGCCGGATTAATTTTTTTTATCGTTTTCACTTCCTTGATGTTGATGATCTCCATGCCCTCCGTGGCCGTGGAAAAGATGCATTAGCGGGCAGACCAGCAATAACAGATATGGCCAGTAACCTGCCACATGTGACCAGTGTTCGCGCAGGAGGGCAAATGCCGCGATCGCGGCGACAGCAATAAGCGCATAGGTGGTACTTTTCATACTGGACTCCTTCTGTTCGTAACAGCCCCTTCACTCAGTGTTATTTCCCGAGCCTGACACTTTTCAGACGCAACGCATTCACAATGACGCTGACGGAGGAAAGAGCCATGGCCGCCGCCGCAATAACTGGCGACAGCAGTATTCCATACACAGGATAAAGCAGACCTGCAGCCACAGGCACGCCAAGTGCGTTGTAGATAAATGCAAAAAACAGATTCTGACGGATATTTTTCATGGTGATCTCTGACAGATGACGGGCCCTGTTCAGTATCATCAAGTCGCCTTTGAGAAGGGTGACTCCGGCACTTTCAATTGCCACATCTGTACCCGTTCCCATGGCTATACCCACGTCAGCCGCTGCCAGCGCCGGGGCATCATTCACACCGTCTCCGGCCATCGCAACCACATGGCCAGACGCTTTCAGTCGGGTTATCACTGCTTTTTTGCCATCCGGCAGAATTCCGGCTTCAACCTCATCTATTCCCAGTTTCCGTGCGACTGCTTCAGCAGTAAGCTGGTTATCCCCGGTGAGCATAACAATGCGGATCCCCGCCTGACGCAAAGCTTTAAGCGCATCCGGCGTGGTTGTTTTCACGGGATCCGAGATAGCTATCAGGCCTGCAAGGTCCCCGTCTGTGGCCACATAGATAACGGTAGCGCCTTCCATCCGCAACGTATCCGCAACGGCCTTTTGATTATCAATAACGATACTGTTTTCCTGCATAGCCAGTTCATTACCAATAACAACCCGTTGACCTTCGACATCGCCTGAGACACCTTTACCCGACGGTGCATCGAAATGAGTGACTGCGGGTATTGCGATCCCCTTTTCCTGTGCTGCTTTAACTACTGCCATACCCAGCGGATGCTGCGAGCCTTTTTCCACTGCGGCTGTTACACGCAAAAGAGATGTTTCCCCACCCGGATTGAGACTGATAATCCCTGTCACCGTAGGCGAACCTTCCGTGAGCGTGCCTGTTTTGTCGACAACCAGCGTGTCCACTTTTTCAAGACGCTCAAGGGCTTCGGCATTCCTGATTAACACCCCGGCCTGGGCTCCTTTGCCCACCCCCACCATTATCGACATCGGCGTGGCCAGCCCCAGCGCGCAGGGACAGGCAATAATCAGGACCGACACAGCCGCAATGAGACCGTGCGCCATCCTGGGCTCGGGCCCCCAGACAGACCAGATCACGAAAGCAACAACCGCGATAAGTATCACCAGAGGAACAAACCAGCCTGAAACGCTGTCAGCCATTCTCTGGATGGGGGCACGCGAACGCTGTGCATCAGCGACCATCTGAACAATTCGTGAGAGCATTGTTTCATCACCGACTTTCTCTGCACGGATGATGAGACTCCCTGTCTGATTAATGGTCCCCCCGATGACAGGGTCACCCTCCGTTTTGGTAACCGGCATAGATTCCCCGGTCACCATCGATTCATCAACGGTTGTTTTGCCTTCGATCACAATACCGTCGACCGGAATACTCTCTCCTGGTCTGATGCGGAGCTTATCGCCAGGCAGAACATCTTCCGCATTAATATCCGTTTCATGACCGTCATGATCCAGCCGCCTGGCGGTTTTGGGGGCAAGATTCAGTAGTGCAGTAATGGCACCTGAGGTTTGTTCCCGTGCCCGCAGCTCAAGAACCTGTCCCAGCAGAACAAGCACCGTAATAACTGCTGCGGCTTCAAAATAAACGGCCACCAGGCCATCCATGTTTCTGAACGATGCAGGAAACCAGGAGGGGAAGACGGTTGCAATGACGCTGTACACCCAGGCTACGCCGGTGCCCATTGCAACAAGGGTAAACATATTCAGGGAGCGGTTACGTAACGACATTCCGGCCCGGGCGAAGAATGGCCAGCCACACCACAACACGACAGGAGAGGCCAGAAGCAGCTGCAGCCATGTGTTGTACTGTGGCGGTACTGTATTCCTCAAGGCGGGAAACAGATGAGATCCCATTTCGAGTACCAGAACCGGAAACGCCAGCAACAACCCCAGCCAGAAGCGTCTTGTCATGTCGCGAAGTTCATCACTTGGCCCCGTGGATGCCGTAGCTACGAGCGGCTCCAGTGCCATTCCACAGACAGGACAGCTTCCGGGACCACTGCGGCGTATCTCCGGGTGCATCGGACATGTCCACACACCTTCAGAATTCTCTTTCTCCGCCTGGTGGTGAGGCTGTTTTATCTGATCAGGGCTGACTTCGTGATGATCGTGGTGATGGTGATGGGAATGTTCACTGGCATCTTCGGTAAGATAACGATCGGGATGGGCTTTAAATTTACTCTCACAGCTGGCGGAGCAGAAATAAAGTTGATGGTCCTGGTATCGAATGCTGCTGTGCGCCCTGTCGGGCAGGATGTCCATCCCGCACACGGGATCTCTCACCTTATGCAATACGTGGCCCTCGTCCGGGGATAATGTCTGCTCAGAAGCAGTCTGGTTGTTGTGTTGCACTGCATTGTCATTTTTCACAGTAACTCTCCTTATGCATACCGAAGCATCTTCTGTCTTCAGGGTATGTCATGGATGCGATTACCACGAATGCCGCCGGCATAAGAGTGCCTGCTGCCGGCGTCCCGTTATCAGCCGTTCCGCTGACTATTCGATTCGCTGGAAGACTTTTTTACTTCCATCCGGTGAGAATGCGATAACATCGTAAGCCTCTTTTCGGGCTCCCATCTCCATTCCAGGACTTCCTGCTGGCATACCGGGGGTGGCGAGACCGTATATACCTGAACCAGACTGCATTGCCTTATGTATCGTTGTCGCAGGCACATGGCCTTCAATGATCAAATTACCGGCAACCGCGGTATGACAACTTCGCAGTCCTGCAGGAATAGCATGCTTTTCTTTCAGGGCTGACAGCGCCTGATCATTCATGACGTGAGTTCGTACTTCAAACCCGTCTTTTTCCATCGCCTTGCCCCACAGGGAACAACAGCCACAGTTTTCAGATTTGTACATATCAATCACTTTTTCACTCGCCATCGCGGGCAGTGAAAGGCCGAGAGCCAGCGCCATCAGAACCACTTTTTTCATACTCACCTCTGTATATTATCGATTTAAACCCTGACGTCAGGGTGAATCAGTAAAGAAGGACACCCACAGGGGGTGCCCTTTCAGGTTCAGGACACGCTTTTTTTATGTCTGCGCAGCCAGATTAATTTGTAGGCGGCAGGAATAATGAACAGGGACAGCAGCGGAGCCGTGATCATCCCACCAATCATGGGTGCCGCGATACGGCTCATGACTTCTGAACCTGCACCGGTTCCCCAGAGTATTGGCAGCAGACCCGCAATGATCACCGCCACGGTCATGGCTTTCGGCCGGACACGCAGTACGGCACCATGATAGAGGGCTTCATCAAGGCCTTCCGGTGTGAACGTCTCTTTACGGGACAATTCCGGGTGCGCTTCAATGGCATGACGCAGATACATCAGCATGACCACGCCAAACTCTGCTGCCACCCCGGCCAGAGCGATAAACCCCGTTCCGGTTGCGACTGACATATGGAAGCCCTGCCAGTACAGGAACCATATCCCGCCAACCAGGGCGAACGGCAGGCTCATCAGGATCAGCAGGGCTTCATCAACCCGGCGGAATGCCAGATACAACAGGATGAAGATGATCATCACCGTCATCGGCACCATCAGCTTCAGTTTCTTGTTGGCATGCTCAAGCAGTTCAAACTGTCCGGAGAATGACACGCTGGTACCCGGTCTCAGTTTCACTTTCTGACTGATCGCCGTTTTAATGTCATTAACCACCGACACCATATCCCTGCCGCGCGCGTCAATGTAAATCCAGCTGGCTGGACGGGCATTTTCCGTTTTCAGCATAGTCGGCCCGGAAACGACCTTAATATCCGCAACATCGCCCAGCGTGATCTGCTGCTTCATCGGGGTCAGGATCGGCATCTGTTTCAGGGCCTGCGGGCTGTTCCGGTAATCCTGCGGATAGCGGATATTAATCGGGTACCGGGCCACGCCTTCAACCGTTTCCCCTACCGTCGCGCCGCCGATGGCTGATGAGATGAACAGCTGCACATCGCCCACCGTCATTCCGTAGCGGGAGGCTTTTTCCCGGTTGATATCCACATCAATGTAGCGCCCGCCTTCCAGTCGCTCTGCGAGAGCAGACACTACGCCGGGTACGGTTTTGGCGACCGCTTCGATACTCTGCGCCGTTGCATCGATATCGGACAGAACCGTTCCGGACACCTTGATACCTATCGGGCTTTTGATCCCGGTTGAGAGCATATCAATACGGTTACGGATTGGCGGCACCCAGAGGTTTGCCAGCCCCGGTAAACGGACGGTCCTGTCGAGTTCTTCAATAATCTTGTCAATCGTCATGCCTGGACGCCACTGATCCTCAGGTTTGAGCTGGATCGTGGTTTCAACCATTTCGAGCGGTGCGGAATCCGTGGCGGTCTCTGCTTTACCGGTCTTGCCAAATACAGAGGCCACTTCAGGAACGCTTTTGATTAACTTGTCCGTCGTCTGCAGGAGCGCTGCAGCTTCAGCCGGAGAGACACCCGGCAGGGTCGACGGCATATACAACAGGTCGCCCTCGTTAATCTTCGGCAGAAACTCACCGCCCACCTGGCTCAGCGGCCAGATAACGGTGAAAATGGACAAGGCCGCAACCAGCAGGGTTGTTTTTGGCCAGTGGAGAACCCGCAACAGCAATGGATGATACGCTTTGATCAGTACCCGGTTCAGGGGGTTACTGGTCTCTGCAGGAATTTTCCCCCGGATCCAGAATCCCATCAGAATCGGAATGACGATGATGGCCAGCGCGGCCGCGCCCGCCATGGAGTACGTTTTCGTGAATGCCAGCGGGCCAAACAGACGTCCTTCCTGACCTTCCAGGGTAAAGATAGGAATAAAGGACAGGGTGATGATCAGCAGGCTGATAAACAGTGCGGGTCCCACTTCAACGGAGGCATCGGTAATCACCTTCCAGCGGGTGGCGTTGTCAATCTGCTCACCCGGATGCTGATGATCCCACTCCTCAAGCCGCTTATGCGCATTCTCAATCATCACAATGGCGGCATCCACCATCGCACCGACGGCAATCGCTATCCCTCCCAGCGACATGATATTGGCGTTCAGTCCCTGGAAGTGCATGACGATAAAGGCGATACACAGACCAAGCGGCAGAGAGATAATCGCCACCAGGGCAGAACGTACGTGCCACAGGAACAGGGCACAGACGATGGCCACCACGATAAACTCTTCCAGAAGTTTGGAACTGAGGTTATCAATCGCCCGGTCGATGAGCTGGCTGCGATCGTAGGTGGTCACGATTTCAACGCCTTCCGGCAGGCTGGCCTTCAGCGTCTCAAGTTTATCCCTCACTGCCGTGATAACGTCGCGTGCATTTTTACCCGACCGCAGGATCACCACGCCGCCAGCGACTTCGCCCTGGCCGTTCAGCTCGGCAATACCACGCCGCATTTCAGGCCCGGTCTGCACGCGGGCAACATCCCGCAGATAAACCGGCACGCCGTTCTCGCCTGTTTTCAGGACGATGTTATTAAAATCATCAATGCTCTGAAGATAACCGCTGGCACGGACCATATACTCAGCTTCGGCCATTTCAACGGATGAGCCACCGGCCTCCTGGTTAGACGATTCAAGGGCCTGTTTCACTTCGGGCAGGCTGATACCATACTGAGACAGTTTTACCGGATTGACCTGAATCTGGTACTGTTTCACCACGCCGCCAACCGAAGCGACCTCAGCCACGTTCGGGATGGTTTTCAGCTCAAATTTCAGGAACCAGTCCTGCAGAGAACGCAGTTCTGAAAGGTCGTGTTTTCCGCTGCGATCGACAAGGGCATATTCAAAAATCCAGCCCACACCCGTGGCATCCGGACCGATTTCAGAACTCACCCCGGCGGGCAGTTTTCCCTGAACCTGATTCAGATATTCCAGCACGCGGGAACGGGCCCAGTACAGATCGGTGCCGTCTTCAAAAATGACATATACATACGAATCACCGAACTGTGAAAAACCACGCACAGTTTTTGCGCCAGGTACGGAGAGCATGGTGGTGGTAAGTGGATAGGTGACCTGGTTTTCTACAATCTGCGGGGCCTGGCCGGGATAGCTGGTTTTAATAATGACCTGCACATCTGACAGGTCAGGCAAGGCATCGACCGGCGTGTTAATAATCGTCCATGTACCCCAGATGCTGAGAAACAGGGCCCCCATCATGACCAGGAAACGGTTGGCGACAGAGCGCCGGATAATCCATTCAATCATCGTCGTCTCCTCAGTGCCCTGAATGCATATTTACAGGCTGGTCAGACATTGCTGGCATACTGCTTTCTGTTTTTTCAGGATGGCGCATACGTTCCAGCGCGCCCGTAATATTGGCTTCGGAGTCAATGAGGAACAGACCACTGACCACCACGGTATCGCCTTCATTCAGGCCGGAGCCGATGCCGGACTGTTGTTGTGATTCATGCAGAACGTGGATCTGTTTCGGCACAAACTTGCCTTCATCATCAACAGTAATCACGCGCTGTTCTTTGCCGGTATCGATAACGGCCTGGCTTGGTATCAGCAGCATCTCCTGGCTCTTGGTATTGAGTTTCAGATAGGCATTCATGCCCGGCTTGAGAAACTCATCCTTATTAGAAACCTGGAGACGGACCTGAAGCGTACGGGTTGTCTGATCCACGCTGGGAAGAATGTTCCATTTTTCGACATGGAATGTTTTATCCGGATAAGCCGGTACCGAAATTTCAAACTGCGACGTATCTTTCAGCAGATAGGCGATAGATTCCGGCACTGCAGCGCTGATCCAGACCGGGTCCATCCCCTGAATCTGAGCCACCACCTTATCTTTCGAAATATTCATGCCGGTGCGCAGGTCAAATGCAGTAATGACACCATCAATAGGTGCTTTAATGGTAAAACGGGTCTGGATTGTGCGGGTTGAACGCAGTCTTTGAATATCCTCTTCCGGCATACCAGCCAGACGAAGTCGCTCCAGAACCCCTTTTATCTGGGTTGGCGTACCGCCTGTACCGGATAGCAGCAGGAACTCACTTTGTGCCTCAACCCATTCAGGAATGGTGATATCGATAAGCGGAGTGCCTTTCTTCACATGATCGCCAGTAGTCAGGGGATACACTTTTTCGACGAAACCGTCAGAGCGCGCCTGCACAATGACAAACTGATACTCGTTGTAACTGACATTAGCCGGGATTGTCTGAGAATAATTCAGCATTCCTCGCGTGACATTTTGCGTTTTTAATCCCAGATTCTGAACCTGGGTTGGATCGATACGGATCCCGCCATTGCTTTTATCGCCACTTTCATCAGCATATTTTGGCACAAGGTCCATATCCATAAAGGGAGATTTTCCGGGTTTATCAAATTTGGTATCCGGTTTCATCGGGTCATACCAGAAAAGTACCTTTTTCTCCGGTGCCTTTTGTTCTGTTTGTACTGTTTTTTGTGATGAGTTTACATACTGCCAGGCAGTAACCGATATCAGCCCTCCTGCTATGAGGCTGCTGATAATTATTGCAGCATATTTTATCTTTAAAGAAGCCATACAATTTCTCGCTGAAAAATCAAAACACCTGGCATATGCGGCCGATCATTCATTCACAGTAATCCCTTAATGAATGTTCAGACGCACTGGATGTATTCGCTCCGGACAGTCAATCAGGATTGCGTAACGTTAATGCTTTTGAGTAAGGAGATATTGCCCTGCTGAATAAACGAGAAATCGACATGGTTGCCGGTTTTCAGGGCATTGATAGCGTCGTCTGCATTAACAAAAGTGAAGCGCATGGTCATTGCAGGCCAGCCCACCGCAGGGATTGCTTCGTGCGAAATGGTGATCTTTTTACTATTTATATCAATTTCTTTAACGACACCGGTGCCCTTGATAACCTGCTGTACCGAAGCATCACTGGCAGTATTCATATCGCCATGCTGATGTGTTTCAGCATGAAGACCGGCAGAAAACATGACAGAGAAGGCACCAAATAAAATAGCTTTAAGTGAATTACGCATTTTTAATTTCCTGATTAATTAAATAAATTTATTCTACCCAACCGCCACCCAGCGCAGTAAACAGATTAATTTCGTTAACCTGTCGGGAATAGGTAAGATCGAGAATGGTTTGCTGCGTAGCGAAGAGGGAACGTTCTGCATCCAGCACTTCGATGTAACTGACAGCACCACTTGCATACAATCCTCTGGCTCGCTGGAGAGTTATCTGAAGTGAATCAAGATAACGCTGCTGTGACTCAAGTTGCTGGCTAAGGCTGTCGCGCAGCGCAAGCGTGTCGGAAACATCCTTAAAGGCTGACTGAATTTTTTGTTCGTAATTAACCACCGACTGTTGCTGGCGAATTTCAGCCAGCTTCAGATTGGCTTTATTCCTGCCAGCATTAAATATAGGAATTTCAATTTTAGGGATAAAATTCCACATTCCACTTCCTGACGTAAACAGGCTGGACAGCTCCGTACTGCTTGCGGAAAGGCCACTGGTCAGGGTAATGGACGGGAAAAAGGCCGCCCGCGCTGCGCCAATATTCGCATCAGCCGCTTTCAGCTGGTATTCCGCCTCCATAATATCCGGTCGCTGCAGCAAAATTTGTGACGACAGGTTTGATGGCAGTTTAACTGGCGCGATCTCACCGCCTTTCATCCCTTTTTCTGGCGGCAGTGCACGGTACGTTCCCAGCACCAGTTGCAGGGCATTGTTTGCCTGAGCCAGATCGCCTTCTCGTTTGGCTATCTCAGCGCGGGTACTTTCGATTTGTCCCCTGGCCTGTTCAAGCGCCAGCACATTCGTACTCCCGGTCACGAGCTGTTGCTCAACGAAAGCATAGGACTGTTCGTAATTTTTCAGCGTTTCCCGCGCGATACGGAGTTGTTCATACGCCAGTTGCTGGCTGAAATAGCTTTGTGAAACGCTGGAGACCAGCAGGATATGTACAGCCCGACGGGCTTCTTCGCTGGCAAAGTAGTTCTGGCGATCAGCGTCACTCATGTTCTTGAGCTTGCCGAAAAAATCGAGCTCATAGCGGAGTTCCAGACCCGCGTCGTACTCCTGTGTGGTCGGCTTGTCGCCTTTCAGACCACCGCTGTAGGTGATCCCGGATGAGGCATTCAGCTGGGGATAACGATCTGCATCCGTGACGTTGAACTGGGCCCGGGCCTCTTCAACCTTCAGGGCAGCCATTCTCAAATTACGGTTATTAGCAAGGGCTTCCCCGATCAGCCGGGTAACCTGGGGATCGACAAAAAAGTTACGCCAGCCCGTATCCTGATAACCATTCACTGCTGGCGTCAGGCTGTTTCGGGACAGTGAAAACTGCTGGGGTACCGGTGCTGCCGGGCGCTGATATTCAGGTGCCAGAGAGACACAACCAGCCAGGATGAATATCGTGCTGATGCTGAGTAATTTTAATTTGAACATAACGCTTCTCGTCCAGGCAGACCTGGTAAATGGTTCAAATGAAGTCCAGAGTATTGATAGGGATACTTTACCGAACGCTCTCTGTTTGCCGGGTGACAGGATAATGACAATGTTGTCATTATTGCTGTAATCCGTTGATAACGATCGTGAGCGCAATAGAATGACCGTAGCAGCCGACCGGGGAGCAAGATGAAAATATTGATCGTCGAAGACGAAATTAAAACAGGTGAATATCTCAGCAAGGGACTGTCAGAGGCAGGGTTCGTGGTGGATCACGCCGATAATGGTCTTAGCGGATACCATCTCGCCATGACTGCCGAGTATGATTTAATCATTCTGGACATCATGCTGCCTGATGTGAACGGCTGGGACATCATCCGTATGCTGCGCTCGGCCGGAAAGGGGATGCCGGTCTTGCTGCTGACGGCCCTTGGCACGATTGAACACCGGGTCAAAGGACTGGAACTGGGAGCGGACGATTATCTGGTTAAACCCTTCGCGTTTGCCGAACTGCTCGCCCGGGTAAGGACCCTACTGAGGCGGGGAAACACGCTGATCACGGAAAGTCAGTTTAAGGTGGCTGACCTCTCGGTTGATCTCGTCTCCAGAAAAGTCAGTCGCGCCGGAAACCGCATTGTGCTCACCAGTAAAGAGTTCAGCCTGCTGGAATTTTTCATTCGCCATCAGGGTGAAGTGCTACCCCGCTCCCTGATTGCCTCTCAGGTCTGGGACATGAATTTTGACAGCGACACTAACGCGATTGATGTCGCCGTAAAGCGACTTCGCGCGAAAATAGACAACGATTACGGGACAAAGCTGATCCAGACAGTCCGGGGCGTGGGCTACATGCTGGAGGTCCCGGATGCATAGCAAACCGTCCAGACGCCCGTTCTCGCTCGCGCTGCGGCTGACCTTTTTTATCAGCCTGTCCACGATACTGGCTTTTATCGCCTTCACCTGGTTTATGCTGCATTCGGTTGAAAATCATTTTGCCGAGCAGGATGTCAGCGATCTGCAGCAAATCAGTACCACACTGAATCGTATAATGCAGTCCCCGGCGGATCCGGATGAAAAAAAAATAAGCAAAATAAAGGAGTCGATTGCCAGCTACCGCAACGTTGCCTTTTTGCTCCTCAACCCCAGGGGGGAGGTGCTCTTCAGTTCAGCGCAGGGGGCAGCACTACGCCCGGCCGTGAATTCAGCAGATTTTAACGAGCACAGCCGCGCACGGGATGTCTTTCTCTGGACGGTGGAAGAGCCTGCGGGTCCGATGCACGCCGAATCCGGAATGAAAATGGACACCTACCGGATTATCGCCTCCTCTGGTCAGGCGATTTTTCAGGGTAAACAGCAGAACTATGTCATGCTGACTGGCCTCTCCATAAATTTCCATCTCCACTATCTCGATGCGCTGAAAAAGAATCTGATTGCGATTGCCGTCGTGATAAGCCTGCTGATTGTTCTGATCATTCGTATCGCCGTCCGGCAGGGACATCTGCCCCTTCGTAATGTCAGCACGGCCATTAAAAACATCACTTCCGAGAATCTTGATGCGCGGCTGGAATCGACACGCGTTCCCATTGAGCTGGAGCAGCTGGTTATCTCGTTCAATCATATGATTGGAAAGATTGAGGATGTCTTTACCCGCCAGGCCAATTTCTCTGCCGATATCGCCCACGAGATCAGAACGCCCATCACCAATCTGGTGACGCAGACTGAGATCGCACTGAGTCAGGACCGGACGCAGAAGGAGCTCGAGGATGTCCTCTACTCCAGTCTTGAAGAGTATAACCGGATGACCAAAATGGTCAGCGATATGCTGTTTCTGGCCCAAGCGGACAATAACCAGCTGATACCTGACAGGGTCAGATTTGATCTCAGAGCGGAAGTCCTGAAAGTCTTCGAATTTTTCGAAGCCTGGGCCGAAGAACGCAATATCACGCTCAGGTTTAACGGGATGCCCTGTCTGGTTGAGGGCGATCCACAAATGTTCAGAAGAGCAATCAATAACCTGCTGTCCAATGCCCTGCGTTATACCCCGGAGGGACAGGCCATCACCGTCGCCATCAAAGAACAGGAAAATGTTTTTGACCTGGTGATTGAAAATCCGGGAAAACCTATCCCTGAGGAGCATTTATCAAGGCTGTTTGACCGTTTTTATCGGGTGGATCCGTCCAGGCAACGAAAAGGAGAAGGCAGCGGCATCGGTCTTGCTATCGTGAAGTCCATTGTGGAAGCACATCACGGAAGAGTAAATGTGGAATCAGACGTACGCTCCACGCGTTTTATCTTATCCGTGCCCAGACTGGAGAAAATGATCCCGGAAACCCAATGCTGAAAATAAAGATGTAAATGACAAAGATGTCATTAGCCTGTCATGCAGCAAACAGAAGCCATTCGATATAATTAGTGCAACTTATCAGGAAGGCTGGATTGCTTCATCAATACCCGGCGTCAGAGTACGCCAGGAAATGAATATCCAGCCCTCTTCCGGAGAAATAAATGCTGCCGAACTTGTTTCAGTTATGGAACTGAAAACACCGGTTGTACTTCCCCGGACATCACTAATTCAGAAATGGAGAGTTATCATGAAAAATATCGTATTAGCATCTTTGCTGGGCTTTGGTTTAATTTCATCGGCCTGGGCCACTGAAACCGTGAATATCCATGATCGCGTCAACAATGCACAGGCTCCTGCTCACCAGATGCAGTCTGCTGCGGCTCCTGTCGGGATCCAGGGGACTGCTCCTCGTATGACCGGTATGGACCAGCATGAACAGGCCATTATTGCTCATGAAACCATGACGAACGGCTCGGCGGATGCGCACCAGAAAATGGTGGAAAGTCATCAGAAGATGATGGGAAATAACACGGTATCCACGACCGTCCCGTCAACGTCTTACGCGGCGATGAATGAGCATGAAAGAGCAGCGGTTGCCCATGAATTCATGAATAACGGGCAATCCGGCCCACATCAGGCCATGGCCGAAGCGCACCGCCGCATGATCAATGCAGGCTGAATGCGACGGTAGTATCCGTGCTGTTACCTTTTCCCTGATAGATTTTCCTGAAACAACGTTGCTACATTTTTGCCCCCCGTCAGGGGGCTTTTTTGTCTGACTCAGCTACACTTAACCGGTACCTGTCTGAAAGGAATTATTATATGAAAATCAAAAACACCCTTTTTGTAATATTAATGTTATCCCTGCCAGCCATTTCTGCTGAACATTCTGAAATGAACATGTCAGATATGACCTCATCAGCATCGTCACAGGAATACATGGCGGGGATGAAAGATATGCATGACAAAATGATGGCCGCCGTTAATGAGCCAGATCCCGACAAGGCCTTTGCAAAAGGCATGGTTGCACACCATGAAGGGGCAATAGCAATGGCTGAAACCGAGCTGAAGTATGGAAAAGATCCCGAAATGAGAAAACTCGCACAGGACATTATTAAAGCTCAAAAAGGTGAAATTGAGCAGATGAATAAATGGCTTGACTGAATCGCCACGGGTTTAACAGACACCTCAGAGTCATTTAAGATGGCTTAAAGAGAGGTGCCCATGAGCGGTAAGCGTTATCCCGAAGAGTTTAAAACTGAAGCAGTTAAACAGGTTGTTGATCGCGGTTATTCTGTTGCCAGCGTTGCAACACGTCTCGATATCACCACCCACAGCCTTTATGCCTGGATAAAGAAGTACGGTCCGGATTCTTCCACTAATAAAGAACAGTCAGATGCTCAGGCCGAGATCCGCCGTCTCCAGAAAGAGCTGAAACGGGTTACCGACGAACGGGACATATTAAAAAAAGCTGCGGCGTACTTCGCAAAGCTGTCCGACTGAGGTACGCCTTTATCCGTGACAACTCCTGTTGCTGGCCTGTTCGCCTGCTCTGTCGGGTGCTGGATGTTCATCCCAGTGGTTTTTACGCCTGGCTTCAGCAGCCGCATTCACAACGCCATCAGGCAGACCTGAGACTGACAGGACAGATTAAACAGTTCTGGCTGGAATCGGGATGCGTCTATGGTTATCGCAAAATCCATCTGGATCTGCGTGACAGCGGGCAACAGTGCGGAGTAAACAGAGTCTGGAGACTGATGAAACGTGTCGGAATAAAGGCTCAGGTCGGATACCGAAGCCCGCGGGCACGTAAAGGCGAGGCCAGTATCGTGTCACCCAACAGGCTCCAGCGACAGTTCAATCCGGATGCTCCTGATGAGCGTTGGGTAACGGACATAACCTACATCAGGACCCACGAAGGCTGGCTGTATCTTGCCGTTGTTGTTGATCTGTTCTCACGCAAAATTATC
Organism: Klebsiella grimontii; assembly: GCF_900200035.1. Taxonomy (GTDB): domain Bacteria; phylum Pseudomonadota; class Gammaproteobacteria; order Enterobacterales; family Enterobacteriaceae; genus Klebsiella; species Klebsiella grimontii. The sequence goes on along the minus strand of NZ_FZTC01000027.1, from coordinate 573 downwards.
GGCTGGTCCATGCAATCCCGGATGACAAAGGACATTATCCTGAACGCACTGCTGATGGCTGTATGGCGGCGTAATCCCGAAAAACAGGTGCTGGTTCATTCGGATCAGGGCAGTCAGTACACAAGCCATGAGTGGCAGTCGTTCCTGAAATCACACGGCCTGGAGGGTAGCATGAGCCGTCGCGGTAACTGCCATGATAATGCGGTTGCAGAAAGTTTTTTCCAGTTGTTGAAACGTGAACGGATAAAGAAAAAGATCTACGGAACGCGGGAAGAAGCCCGCAGTGATATTTTTGATTACATCGAAATGTTTTATAACAGTAAGCGTCGGCATGGTTCTAGCGATCAGATGTCACCGACAGAATATGAAAACCAGTATTATCAACGGCTCGGAAGTGTCTAGATTATCCGTGGCGATTCAGGTAAGTGACTAACTTTTGCTTTGATGAGGGAATCGAACATCATAAAAAGTAACTTTCTTCGCCTTCTGGTGAACCAATACCGATATTATTGCCTGAATGGTATAGTGTTACCTGTTGGGAGCAGTTCCCCCATTTTTCCAGGAAGAACATTA
>NZ_FZTC01000013.1 GCF_900200035.1 Klebsiella grimontii | reverse complement strand
ATTGTTAAAGAGCAGTGCAACACGGCTTTCGCTCACCGTTGCGAGGTGGCGTATATTACGCTTTCCTCTTTCAGAGTCAACCCGTTATTTCAGGATTTTTTCTCTTCAACCGACCGGGTTGTTTGTGAAGTGATTCACATCTGCCGTGTCAGTGGGAGCGCATTATAGGGAGCTCCCGGGATATAGCAACCCTTAAAATACAAAAAACTTATCAAACGCTCATAATTTAAACTTTTCGCACCCCGCGCCCGTTACTCAAAATCGAGAAAACCCAGACGCCATGCTGCCTGTAGGGCATTTCAGTCAAAAACGAACTTTTGCGAAAATCAACGATATTCGCCAGTCGATCGCCCCTCTATCGCATGCCGTTACGTCAAATGATGAATTAAGCACCAGCCTTGACCCATGACAAAGCGGCATAAGGGTGCCTATTTCTATAATCAGGCCCGTTTCTTCTTATTGGTATGAACCTATGGCTTATCAACTCAACATTAACTGGCCGGAGTTTTTAGAAAAGTACTGGCAAAAGCAGCCGGTGGTATTAAAGAAGGCTTTCGCGAATTTCGTCGATCCGATTACCCCGGATGAACTGGCCGGGCTGGCCATGGAACCGGAGGTCGATAGTCGACTGGTGAGCCTCAAGAACGGTCAATGGCAGGCCAGCAACGGCCCGTTTGAACATTTTGATGGTCTGGGCGAAACCGGCTGGTCGCTATTGGCTCAGGCGGTAAACCACTGGCATATGCCCGCCGCTGAGCTGGTGCGCCCTTTCCGCGTACTGCCGGACTGGCGTTTAGATGACCTGATGATCTCCTTTTCCGTACCGGGCGGCGGCGTGGGCCCGCACATCGACCAGTATGATGTCTTTATTATTCAGGGCATGGGTAGCCGCCGCTGGCGCGTGGGCGATAAGCTGCCGATGCGTCAGTTCTGCCCGCATCCGGCGCTGCTGCACGTCGACCCGTTCCCGCCGATTATTGATGAGGATCTGGAGCCTGGCGATATTCTGTACATTCCGCCGGGATTCCCGCACGACGGAATCACTCACGAAACGGCGCTGAACTACTCCGTCGGCTTCCGCGGGCCAAACGGCCGCGATTTGATCAGCAGCTTTGCCGATTACGCGCTGGAAAACGATCTCGGCGGCGAGCACTACAGCGATCCAGATTTAACCTGCCGCGAACATCCGGGCCGGGTTGAAGAGTATGAACTGGAACGTCTGCGCGGCATGATGATCGAGATGATTAGCCAGCCGGAAGATTTCCGTCAGTGGTTTGGACGATTTGCTACCACGCCGCGCCACGAGCTGGATATTGCGCCAGCTGAACCGCCTTATGCAGAAGAAGAGATTGTCGACGCGCTGGAGGGAGGCGAAATGCTGACTCGCCTGAGCGGCCTGCGGGTACTGCACATCGGCGATGACTTTTTTGTCAATAGTGAACAGTTGGAGCCAACCGAACCTGCGGCTCTTGACGCGCTGTGCCGCTATACCCTGCTGGGTAAGGATGAGCTAGGCGAGCGCGCGCTGCGCAATCCGGCCTTTATCGCCGAGCTGACCCGTTTGATTAACCAGGGCTATTGGTTCTTCGACGAATAGCGCTTCATCATCGGTTCATATAAAGAAGGCGCGAATAGCGCCTTCTTCTTTTATATCACTACGGCATTATTTTCCGAGCAGCGTCTCATACTGCGCCTGGAACTGCGGCGCGTTCCATGAGCCATCAAACAGGGTGTAAGTAATATACCCCTTGTTCAGCCAGCCCGAGTCATTATCCCCTTCCGCCGGTTTTATCGCTTCCGGATTCATCGTCTGTTTTGCGGTGCCGTCCGCCAGCAGTTCATAACCAATCTGTGGTGCGGGGAACTGTTCATTCTCAATATAATGAACGCCCTTAATTTCAGCCGACGGCAGCGGCGGATAGTTAATGCTCAAACCGGACCCTTGCGGCAAAATCGGGCTTCCCGGTTTATGCGCGGCGTTAAGTTTATCGACCAGCGAAACGACGTAATCCACCGAGTCAGGCCAGTACTTATGCGTGCTCGGCCATTTGTTCTTCATCTCTTCTTCCGTGAATCGGTAGCCAATACTGGCGGCAATCGCCGGGAAGCCATAGCGAATGGCGCGAGCCGCGGCGCTCACGGTACCGGAGTTAACCTGCGCCATACCGGTATTGGGACCATCGTTGACGCCCGAAATCACCAGATCCGGCGGCGCGTCTTTCAGGACGCCCCACAGGCCAAAATCCAGCGCATCGGCAGGGGTTCCGGGGAAGCAGTAGCGTTTATCAGCGGCTTTTTTGACATCAAAAACTTTACCCGTCTTAAAGGTAATTGCCGACCCGATCCCGCTCTGATTCGTTGCCGGCGCCACCATCCAGACGTCATATCCTTTGGCCGCCAGTTTTTCCTGCAGCGATGTGGTTCCCACAGACTGGCAGCCATCGTCGTTAACCAGCAGTATTTTCAACGGTTTTTCAGCAGCCTGTACGCCAGCGGCAGATAACGCCAGAATGGCGGCAGTCAGGATTTTCGTTCTCATCATCACTCCTTGTTGGGTAGCAGAGGTATTTCTTCGGCGCAAAAAAAAACCTAAGACTCCTGCCGCACGCCTCATTGGCGGACAGGGGTCTTAGGTTTTGCCTGTGGTCAGTAACAATCCCAGAGTGCAGCGAAAATAACGCCAGTGCGCGGCAGAGTCCAGAGCAGACATCATTATTTTGTGACGGAGATCAATCCTCAATAATTATTTAAGCCAAAAAATACCAATTAATCTGAAAATTAAACTTAAGATACAACTCAATCAGCAAAATTACCTGCATGAAGACGATCACATTTATTGACATTAATAATAAATAGAGGATGTCTTTTTGCATAATTAGTGCTAACGTCGCCCTTGTTGGATTGTTACTGTTTAGAACAGGCGAAACCTACGTCATCGAGTTCGAGCGAACATAACCTTATTTATGCTTCGCGTCGAATATCTGACGTAGGTTTTTTTTTGCTTATAAAAAGACCATTCAGGTGGAGCGTTATATGAAGAAGTGGCTAATAGCATTAATGATGGCGGCAGGCGCGGCAACCTGCTCTGCGGCGGAAGTTAAAAACGATGATGGCGTGAATATCTATTTCGCTCGTCATGGCAAAACGCTGCTGAATACGTTTGACCGCGTGCAGGGTTGGGTGGACTCCCCGCTTACCGAAGACGGCATTCGCGTCGCTCGTTATCTCGGCGAGGGGCTTAAAGGTATTCCGTTTGATAGCTTCTATTCCAGCGATGCCGGACGTCAGCGTGAAACCATGCAGGTGATCCTTAAGCAAGCCGGAGTAAGTGATTACAAACTTACCGAGCTAAGCGGCCTGCGAGAAGCCTTCTTCGGCGGTTTTGAAGGCGGCTATAACAAAGATATGGCCGATGCCGGCGCTAAACAGCTGGGGCTTAAAGATGGCGCAGCGCTGTTCAGCCAGATGAAAGCGGGCACCCTGGCCGTCGATACCAACCAGAATGCGCTGGCAGCAGCCGATCCCAAAGGCATGGCGGAAAACTATCAGCAGATAAAAACCCGTACCCAGGCAGCGCTGCACACTATCGTTGAAAACGCGCAGGCCCGGGGCGATAAAAACGTGCTGGCGATTTCATCCGGTACCGCAATGCAGATTATGATTTCCGATTTAACCGACGATAACGCGAAAAACAAACCGCTTGCCAATGCCGCGGTGGTGAAAATTGTTTATAAAGACGGCAAATATACCGTTCCAGAAATTGGCACCATGAAATATGTTGAAGCCGGAAAACAGGCTCTCGATAAAAAATAATACCCACGCTTAATTATTTATTACGGCAGACTTCAGGCGAAAACACCTCGCCTGGATCGCTGTGTCCCTACTCTGGGGTTTATTATGAAAATGAATACTACAACAGTCGCCATTATGCTGCTGGCTATTCCCGCCAGCGCCTGGTCAGCTTCGGCCACTAACAGTCTGAAGGAGCGCGATAATATCGATACCGTGCTCGACGATCCGTTATTCAGCCAGTCCCATATGAATTTGTCGTTTAAAAACTACTGGAAATATCTTAAGGAAGAAGAGACCGAGCCAAAGAAAGTCCATAATGCCTGGGGTCAGGGCGTCGCCGTCGATTATCAGTCCGGCTATTTTGCCGATATTATTGGCTTTGATGCCACTTACTACGGCGCGGTAAAGCTCGGCGCCAGCGATTACTTTAACTCCCGCGGCGTGCTGTATAACAACGGCAGCGGGAATAAAAAGAGTAACGCTGAGGGCTTTTCCAAATTCGGTCAACGCAACATCAAGCTGCAGTATCGCCTGGCGGACACTCAACTGAACGCCCGCTGGGGCTGGCAGACGATGAAAAACTTTGGCGTCATCTCCAACTCGACCCGCCTCTCCCCGACCACCTATTTGGGCTGGACTGGCGCGGTGAACTACGGCCCCTTCACGCTGCGCGGCGCGTACATCGAAAGCGCGATGGATCGTAACTCGCCGGATAAGAAACGCTTCCAGACCAACAGCGGGCAGTATATTAACCATATCGCCAGCGGCGATATTCTGTGGCAAAGCGAGCACCTGAACATGCAGTACGGCTATGGTGAAAGCGACAACTATCTGCGCCGCCATATTCTGTTCACCAATATTAAGCCGATAAAAGCGCTGAACATCGGAACTCAGGTCTACGCCACTCACGCGCTGGACGAGTATAAAGCGATGCCGGCGAATAAGCGTGACTTTGACGACGACGCCTGGCACATCGCCATGGATGTGAAGTGGCAGGCGGACAACTGGAGCACCAAGTGGGGTCTGGGCTATACCGACGCGAACAAGGCCAATGAAGTAGGCTTCTACCCGCGCCATATGAGTAAAAACTCGCGCGGAACCTTTATCTCAATGGCCTATGCCGGCAACGACTATATGCGCGACGGTGAACTGGTTCTCTCTAATATGTCGGACTATAACCTGACGCCGGAGCTGGCGATCGGTCTCGCCGGCAACATCGCCCAGTTTAACTACCGCGGCAACCACGTCCGTACCGGGGAAATTAACGCCTTCAGCCGCTGGGTACCGACGCACCCAAGACTGAAAAATCTCACCGTCTGGGCGATGTTCGGACCGGGCTGGTCCTATAAGATGAATGGCAAAACGCCGGTGCTCACCGACGGCCATTACAGCCGGGCCAATTCGCTCTCTTCGGAAGTGATTATCGAATATAAATTTAATCTGTTCTGATACGCCCGCCCCGCCGGTCATGGCGGGGCAACCCTCCCCGGCTACTTCTTCACCTCATTAAGCTCATCGTTATAGCTTTCCCGCGTCACACAGACGCACAGGATGGTAATCAGCGCCATGCAGGCGAGAAACAGCGAGATGGGCCACGATGCGCCGCCGGACCACACCAGCAGCAAGGTACCGATCATCGGCGTTAAGCCGCCGACGATATTCGCCAGCTGGAAGCCGAGCGACACGCCGGTATAGCGCACGCTGGTGTCAAAAAGCTCCGAAAAGAAGGCCGGCTGGACGCTGAACATCATGCCCAGCCCCACGGAATAGCAGAAGGTGGTGGCGAACATAAACATCTTCACCGAGCCGGAGTCGATCATCCAGAACAGCGGGAAGGCAAAGATCAGCGTGATAGCGGCGCCGGCCAGATAGACCGGTCGGCGGCCAATTTTATCGGAAAGCCAGCCGAAGAACGGAAAGGTAAAAATGCCGACAAAACTGGCCAGCAGCAGCCCGTTCAGCGCCGTTTCGCGAGTAAAGTTGAGTTCCCGGGTCACGTAGGACATAAAGAATGCCACCGTCAGCCAGCCCAGAACAATCTCCCCCATGCGCATACCCATCGCCAGGAATACCGCTTTACGGTGATGTTTGAGCACGGTGAGAATAGGAAACTTCTGCTCCGCCGCTTTCGGCGCGTTCTGCTGCTGTTTCTGATTCTCCTGAAACACCGGCGTCTCTTCGATCCTTGAGCGGATAAACATCCCGACGAACAGCAGCGCGATGCTTAACAGGAAAGGCACGCGCCAGCCCCATGACATCAGGTCCTCCTCCGGCAGCATCACCACCAGCGCAAAAACGCCGGTGGCGATAAACAAGCCAAGCACGTTGCCCAACTGAACAAAGGTGCCGAAAAAGCCCCGGCGATGGCGCGGCGCATACTCGGTGATCAGCGTCGTCGCCCCGCCCCATTCGCCGCCAATGGCAAAGCCCTGGCAGAGGCGCAAAAAGATAAGTATCAACGGCGCGGCGTTACCTATGGTGTCGTAGCTGGGGATTAATCCTATGAAAAAGGTCGAAATCCCCATAATCATCAGCGACAGAACCAGCGATTTTTTGCGGCCGATCTTATCGCCATAGTGGCCAAATACGATGGCCCCGATGGGCCGGCTGACGAAGGTAATCGACAGCGTCAGGAAGGACACCAGCAGCGCCATCAGCGGCGAGAGGTTAGGAAAAAACAGCGACGGAAACACCAGCGCGGCGGCGGTGCCGTAGATAAAAAAGTCATAGAACTCAATCGTTGTGCCGGAGAGACCGGAGCCCAGCACGGTGAGCAGCTTTCTTCTTTCATGGGTTTGTTGCGATGTTTGTTCATTTTTTGCAGGGGTCATGGCGGGCGAGGTAAGCATAGTCATCATTAAATCCTCTGTCCTGAATCATTATTGTTAAGTCGGGCAGCGCCTGGCTAACACATCGTTGGCGTGGGAAAATCGCCGGCAAGCTAACTCGAATTAGCTAATTATAACAAGAGACAGAGATTCACAACGTAAATGCTAAAAGAGTGTGACCAGGATCGGTTAAATTTTAACACCCGCGCCAGCGCCGCGAGACATATCGCTCAAGACATAACGAAAATAATTCATTAAATTCAATTTATTAAATATTAAACGCTGATTTACCGTCCCCGCTTCGCTTCCCGCCCGCTTTTCTGCCCGCTTTTCTGCCCGCCTAGATGCCGCCTCAGCAAGCGTTCCCGGTCACCTGACCTCCCGTTTAAAATAAAGAGTTAAATATTAATAAGTTAATAATTTCACATTGATAGCCATCACAAATCCCCGGTAAAGAGTTTGTTCCTGTCTTTTTTTTGACCTAACTTGCTAATTCGAGTTAGCCAAAGAAATTAGCCAGCAATAAAGCGATTGATGCCGCGCTTACCCCGGCGCAGCACGCTCAACGATAACTAAGCGACCTATCCCCTACAGGAGAAATTCACATGCTGAATTTAACGTTACCCGCGGAAGCCGAACTTATTACCCCGCAGCCAGGCGAAGTGTTGATGGTGACCAATGCGGATCTCCGCGAACCGGCTAACGTCACCTGCTGGCCCACGCAGAAGCAGTTTGAACAGCGCCTGGAAACGGCGCTGGAAACATTAGGCTATCGCCTGCGCCGCGCCCATCCGGTCAACGAGCGGCGCGGTCACGGGTTTATCAGCAGCCAGAAAGAGGGCAGCGAGCTGTTCGCCGGGATCGATCCGGATGCGCCGATTATTGTCCTGCTTACCGCCTGGCAATACTCCCATCATCTTGCTCCTTCGCTGGTACATCATCGCGGCCCTATTTTGCTGCTCGCCAATTTTGACGGCACCTGGCCGGGCCTCGTCGGCATGCTCTGTATGGCAGGCTGCCTCACCAGCCTGGAGCGCAACTACTCGCGGCTGTGGTCGGAAACCTTCGCCGACGAGGCGTTTATTCGCGGCCTGGACACCTGGCTGCGCGACGGCCATCTCAGCCATAAGCTCGGCTATCTGCATCCGGTTGCGCCCAGCGCGCCGCTGCTGGCCAGCGAAGCCGGACAGATTGGCGTGAAGGTTGGACAGTCGATCCTCAAACACAAGGCCATTGTCGGGCTGTTCGATACCTTCTGTATGGGGATGATCAACGGCGTGTTCCCGCAAAAAGCGATGATCGACGTAGGGATGCCGGTGGAGTCGCTGTCGCAATCGGCGCTGCTGGTTGAAATGAACAAGGTGCCGACCGACCTGCGCGAAGCCTGTCTCGACTGGTATGAGACCCGCGGCATGCGCTTCCGGTTCGGCGCCGACGGGGCGAAGGATCTGACCCGGGAGCAGGTACTGGAACAGTGCGCAATGATGATCGCCATGGCGCGCTTCGTGAAGCGCTTCGGCCTGACGGCGGTGGGCGTGCAGTATCAGCAGGGGCTCAAAGACAGCTGCGCCGCCTCGGATTTTGCCGAAGGCGCCATCGGCAACGCGGAACGCTTTCCGATCCCGGATGAAAATGGCGAGATCGTCTGTCCGGACGCGCCGATCCCCTGCATCAACGAGGTGGATATGGGCAGCGCCATCCCGCAGGTGATGCTGGCGAAGCTGCTCGGCGCGCTGGGCATGGCGAGTGAAACCACCCTTCACGATATCCGCTGGGGTAGCGAATACAACGGCACGTTCTACTGGGATCTGGAGATCTCCGGCGCGGTGCCGTTCGCCCATCTGAAGGGCGGGATCGCCGGGGCCACCGGCTATCGCCAGCCGGCGATGTTCTTCCCCTACGGCGGCTCGACCATTGCCGGTCAGGGCAAAGCCGGACGCTTTATCTGGGCGCGCGCGCACTACGAAGGCACTCAGGTGATCCTGCATATCGGCACCGGCACCGCCGTCGAACTGCCGCATGACGAATTCGAACGCCGCCGCCGGGCAACCAACTACGAGTGGCCATTACTCAACGCCGTTCTCGACGGGGTTTCGCGCGACGATTTAATGGCGGGCCACCAGAGCAACCATCTCAGTCTGGCTTATGTAGAAGAGGAGGTGTTATCCGAAGTGCTGAACGCCTTTATTGCCCAGGCGCTGACGCAAAATATGAAAGTCTTTATCGCAGGCGATGCGCATTTATTAATGAAATAACAACTGATTCGCTTATGTAATTTTTACGTTGTTAGCGATCCTGACAAACATCCGCTGCATTCGTCTCTTTATCGTCCATAAAGAGCGGATCAACGCGCATCTGTCCGGGCGGGCCCTCCGCCTGCCCGGATAAGAGAGGATTATATGTATCAGCAGCAACATATTGAATTTATTATCCAGAAGGCAAAGAAACGGCTCGATCAGCAGGAGGCCCCCGGCTGCACCAAAGCGGGATGGCTAATGATCACCGCATTATTAATTGAGTCATGGGATATTTATTCCATGGCGTTTATTTTATTCGCCCTGAAAGATATTTATGAGCCCAGCAGCTGGCTGCTCGGTTTTACCGCCGCCGGCACCCAGCTTGGCGCGGTGGTCGGCGCGCTGCTCGGCGGCTGGCTGACCGATAAGCTCGGACGGCGTAAAATTTTCCTCTGGTCGATGATCCTGTTCGCGATCTTCGCCGTTCTTCAGGGCCTGGCGCCCAATATGTACTGGCTGGCGATTATTCGCTGCCTCGCCGGGATCCCGGTGGGCGCGGACGTGGCTAACGGCTTTACCTACATCATGGAGGTGATGCCGAAGGGCAAGCGCGAAGTGATGGCCAACCGCTGGCAGTTTATGTTCGCGCTGGGGATTATCGCCGCCATTCTGCTGGTCACCACGCTGGTGGCGCTTGATGTTCACCCGGATATGATCTGGCGCATCGTGCTGGCGGTCCCGGCGATCCCGGCCTGCCTGCTGCTGTTTATGCGTCGGGAGCTGCCAGAGACGCCGGCGTGGTTCGTCGAACGCGGCCGCTTTATCGAAGCGAAACAAGCCTCCCGCGACTATTACGGCGAACAGGATGGCCGTCTGCTGGACGACATTCTGCCCAACGAAAACGTCACCATCGCCGACCCGACGCTCAAAGAGACGCTGCACGATCTGTTCCGTCGTCCCTTTACCCGCCGCACCACCCTGTTCGGCTGGTTCTCCTGCGCCGTGCAGTCGTTTGAAAACTACGCCTTCTCCTTCTTCCTGCCGCTGATCCTCGTCACCATCGGGATTTCCGGGCAGATCCAGAATAACCTCGCCCTGCTGGCGGTGAACTGTATCGCCGCGCTCTCGGCGTTTGTCGGCCCGCTGCTGTTGCCGAAGCTCGGGCATAAGGGGCTGAGCAAATACGGCTTCCTGCTGGTCACCATCGGCATCTCAATTTCGGCGTGGGGCGTCTACAGCAGCAGCTTCGCATTTATCATCTTCGGCGCGGCGCTGATGCTGTGGGGCCACTACTGGGATTCCGAAAGCGGCATGACGGTGATCTCGCTGGTGGCAAAACCGCGCTATCGCGGCGTGGCTTCCGGCATCGGCTACACCATCGTCAAGGTCACCGCCTTCGTTACCACCCTGGTCTTCCCGGCCCTGTTTGAAGCGGTCGGCGTACCCGTCGCCTCAATGATTATCGCTATCGCGCCGTTCTGCGCCTTCCTCGCCTCCATTTTCCTGCTACCGGAAGTCTTCGGCCATGCGGTGGGCGACGAAAACGATCGAGAACATGACGCCAGCCCGGCAATCGCCCTGGAGGGGCATGAATCCCCGGCCTCCAAACATTAACCGCCCGGGCCGCAGAGGCGGCCCCCGCTGAACCCATAAAGGAAGGAATCAGATGAACAGCACAAAAATGCCCGTGATTGAAAATATCGAACTGATGACCGCCCGCGTTCCGCTGCCGGAAGGCCCGTGGGGAGATCAAATTCACCACGTCACCGATATCGAAGTGGCGATTGTTGACGTCTACGGTTCTAACGGCCACGTCGGCACCGGCTTTAGCCACACTTCCGGCTGGTGCGGGAAAACCATCTCTGCGCTGATTGCCGAGATTATCCCTGACGTTATTGGCCAGCCGCTCTCCCCGCGCGGCCTGTGGCATCGCTCGTATAAACACGTACACGACGTCGGCGGCGCGGGCGTCACTACCCATGCCCTGGCGGCACTGGATATCGCCTACTGGGATCTGTTAGGCAAAACCCTCAACGCGCCGATCATCGACATTCTTGGCCGCGTACGCGATCGCGTTCCGCTGTACGGCAGCGGCATCAACCTGCATCTGTCCATTGAGGAAGTGATCGACCAGGTCAAGCGCTGGAAAAGCACCGGCTATCTGGCGGCGAAAGTAAAAGTGGGCAAACCGACGCTGGAAGAGGACGTGGAGCGGCTGCGTAAGATTCAGGAAGCAGTGCCGGGCTTCCCGCTGGCGGTGGACGCCAACCAGGGCTGGAACTTCCCGCAGGCGCTGCGCGCGTTCAAGCTGTTCGAACCGCTTAACCTGCTGTGGATTGAGGAGCCACTGCCCTCCGACGATATCGCCGGCCACCTGCGGCTGCGCGAACGCAGCGCCACGCCCATCGCGCTGGGAGAAAACGTCTATAACTTAAATCAGTTTACGCAGTACATCGAGAGCGGCAGCGCGGATTACATCCAGGCAGATCTCGGCCGCGTCGGCGGGATCACCGGCTATCTGGATATCGCCGCCGTCGCCCGCGCGCACAACCTGCCGATGACGCCGCATTTTGTCATGGAACTCAGCGCCAGCCTGCTGGCGACGGTGCCGAATATCTCATACGCCGAGATGACCGACGGCGGGCGCTGGAAAGATCTGCGCATCATCGCCGAAGCGGGCGAAGAGGTGGACGGCTACTACGTGCCGAGCGAACGGCCGGGCCATGGCATTATTCTCGATCGTGATTACCTCGCAACCCACAAAATCTAACCACGCAGTGAGGGGAAAGGACAATGGAAGACACGTTATTCTCGGTTAAAGACAAGGTCATCATCGTGACCGGCGGCCTGGGACAGCTGGGGGCGCAGTACGTGAAGACGTTACACGACCGCGGCGCGAAGGTGGCGGCGCTGGCCACCCGCGTCGATGCCGCGCGCGTCGACCGCGTGCTGGGGGCGATTAAGGACTCCGACCGCCTGCTGTGCGCGGAAGTGAATATTACCGATAAAGCCAGCATTAACCGGGTGCTGGATAGCATTGAAGCGAAGTGGGGCGTGCCGGATGGCCTGGTTAACAACGCGGGCGTCGACACCCAGCCCAGCGCGCCGCCGGAAGTCTCCGGGCCGTTTGAGGAGTTCCCGGAAGAGGTGTTCCGCGAGGTGGTGGAAGTGAACCTGGTCGGCACCTTCCTGATGACCCAGCAGGTCGGCAAGCGCATGAAACAGGCCGGCAAAGGCGGCTCGATCATCAACGTCGGTTCGATCTACGGCGTGGTCTCTCCGGTGCAGGATATCTACAGCTACAAAAAAGAGGACACCGGCATTCCGTTCGTCAAACCGGTGGCCTATTCGGCGGCAAAGTCCGGGCTGTATAACTTTACCCGCTACTGCGCCACCTACTGGGGGCGCGACGGCATTCGCGTCAATACTCTGACCCTCTCCGGCGTCGAGCGCAGCGATCAGGACCCGCGCTTTCAGAAAAACTACACCAGCCGTATCCCCATCGGGCGGATGGCGAAAGCCCACGAGTACAACGGCGCGGTGGTGTTTTTGCTCTCCGACGCCTCGGTCTATATGACCGGTTCCAACGTGGTGGTGGATGGAGGCTGGACCGCATGGTAAGCGATAAATGGCAGGTTTTTCGCGGCATTATCTCCGCCGTGGTGACGCCGATGCACGCCGATGAGTCGGTGAACTACGCGGCGCTGGACGCGCTCGCCCGCGCCCAGCTGGCACGCGGGGTTGAGGGCTTTTACTGCTGCGGCTCCTCCGGGGAGGGGCCGTTGCTGCGTTTCGATGAGCGCCGGCAGGTGCTGGCGACGCTGGTGCAGTCGGCGGGCGGTCGCGTGCCGGTGATCGCCCACGTCGGGACGCCGCGCACCCGGGATGCCGTCGAGCTGGCGAAGCACGCCGAGCAGGACGGCGCCAGCGCGGTGTCGCTGGTGCCGCCCTACTACTACAAATATAGCCGCGAGGAGATTATCGCCTACTACCGTCGGGTGCTGGACGCCATTTCGATTCCGGTGATTTTGTATAACATTCCGCAGTTTACCGGCGTCGAGCTGGACGCCCAGAGCGCCGACGCGCTGCTCGGCGATGAACAGGTTCTGGGGGTGAAGCATACTTCGCATAACCTCTATTCGCTGGAACGAATGATCGCCCGCTACCCGGAGAAAGTCTTTTTTAACGGTTTCGATGAGATCTTCCTTTCCAGCCTCGCGGCGGGCGCGACGGCCACGGTTGGCACCACGGTTAACCTGCAGCCGGAGCTGTTTCTCGCCCTGCGCAGCGCCTTTCAACAGGGCGACATCGCCCGGGCGCAGCGCCTGCAGCAGCAGATCAACGAGGTGGTGGACCAGCTGGTCGCGCGCGGCGTGTTCCAGTCGGCGAAGTATCTTGCCGCGAAAGAGACCGTCGATACTGGCCCCACCCGCGAGCCGTTTGTGGCGCTGACGGCGGTGCAGAAAGGCGAGCTGGATGACCTCTATCTGCGCTTACGGGGGTATATCGCCGATGCCGGACAATGACGCGCTCTGTCCCCAGGTCCGCCTGAACGATAGCGCCGTGTGCCAGCAGGTCTCGCGGTTTTTACAGGAGACGGAAAGCGATGCGCGAACCCGGGGGCTGGCAGTGGCGGTTGTCGGGACTGAGGGCGAGCTCATCGCCTTTGGCGCGCACGCTTGCTGCCCGCCGCTACCGCGCCAGCTGGCGCAGCGCAAGGCCTGGAGCGCCCTGCGCTTTCGCCGTCCGACGGCAACGCTGGCGCAAGAGGTCAGCTCCGGTACCCTGCAGCTGGCGGTATTTAACGACCCGCAGCTGCTGGCGATGCCGGGCGGCGAGCCGGTGATAGTTGAAGGGCTGGCTATTGGCGGCATCGGGATCAGCGGCCTGCCACCGGAGCTGGACGCCGGGCTGGCGGCGCGGTTTGTTCAGCGATTGACTTGATGAAGGATCGTTAAGGGTTCCCGGATTGCGGCGCCCGCGCCTTATCCGGGCTACCAGCGCGCGCAGGATGCGGTATCTGTAGCCCCGGCCAGCATAGCGCAGCCGGGGATTGACGTGTTCACACAAGCCGTGTCATTTACTGGCTCCGCTGCTTCTCCACCGACAGCGGGCGGTGAATCAGGGTCATCGGCACGGTGATCTTCACATCGGCATTTTCGCCCTGCAGCTTCTGCTGCATCAGATGAAACGCGTGCTGCGCCCAGGCGTCCTCATCCTGGCGCATCGACCACACCGCGTTCGGCAGAAATCCCAGCATCTGATGTTCATCGAAGGTGCCGATGGGAATATCCGACGGAATAAAGCCGTAAGTTTCCCGCAGCGCGCTCAGCGTCCCTTCCAGAATGGGCAGAGAGGAGGCGATAAACGCCTTCGGCGGCTCGCGGTGCTGACGGAGAAAATCGAGCATCAGCTGTTTGCCCTCTTCCTGACGGTTATGGCTGGCGGACAATATCCACTCCTTGCCCGCGGGCAGTTCGCTCAGGTAGCCCTGCAGACGACGCTGGATCGACGGCTGCTGGGTATCCCCGGCGATAAAAAAAATCGGCGAGACGTCCACCGCCTGGGTCATCGCCTGCACCAGCTTTTTGCTGCCGTTGTAGTTATCGCTCACCACCAGCGACACGTCGCTCTCGCCAAAATCGCGGTCGAGCAGCACCAGCGGCCGCTTGCGCGCCACCTTCTGATGATGCAGCTGCGTTTCCCGGGTAGAGGGCACCACGAAGAGCCCGTCAACGTTGCGCGCCAGCAGCCCTTCAACCAGACTGTTTTCATGCTCGCTGTCGCTGTAGGTGCAGGCAATCATTAGCTGATACCCCGCCTGACGGCAGCAGGCTTCGAGCTTTTCCGCCAGGGTGGAGAAAAACAGGTTGGATAAACGCGGGATCACCAGCCCTAAGGTCTCGGTTTTATTGAGCTTCAGGCTGCGGGCGATATGGTTAACGACCAGCCCGTTCTCGGTGATGTAATCATTAATACGCTGCTGCGTTTTGGCGCTGATGCGATACTGCTCAGCTTTGCCACCCAGCACCAGGCGCACGGTGGTAATCGAGATTTCCAGCGCCCTGGCGACTTGCTCAACGGTTTTGGCCATAAACTCATTTTCCATAACGAACAGAACGGCTTAATCATAAACTAATTCGAGTTAGCAATACATTAGCTGCGCTGTTATTTTGAACAAGGCGTCAGTTTTCTGACGCCACTGGCGCTGCCGATCGCGATCCCGCGACGCGGACGATCGTTAAGATCCTTCCCTGTCCTCTCTGTCGGCGTGTGTGCCGGGAGAGATTCTGGCCGTGCTATTTCACTTTACCGGTTTAACCTCGGTCACCCAGGTGGGGAGATCCCATGTCCCGCCGAGGCGAAGATAGCGGCACATCCCGGTGTCGCTTCACGGCTTTTGCGGAACGTTGTGCCATCCCAGAGCCAGCTAGCCATCCCCCAGCAATCGCCGAGCCCTCGCCCTTTCTGGCTCATAAAAATCTCGCCGTCGCCATACTCAGAACCGGAAACCGTAATAAGCGTTGGATTACCCTCAAGTTTGCTATCCACAACCCAATAGCCATATCCCTCGTTATAGGCCGCCCGCCAGCACAAGGCCGAAATCAGAGAATGGGCGTGATCCAGCGGCCTCAGGCTAATAGTTTCAGGCTTCTCGCCCTCCTCAGGCTGGAGGCGATCGCACCAATCATCGTGATTTAGCGTGGCCAGAAGCTTCGGCTTGAGCACCGCCAGCTCAGGCGCGGTTAACGCTCTCTCCTGCGCCTTCTCAGGCATGACCCGGTGAATGACCGGGGCGGGAATCGCCGCCCGGACGCTACTTTCCGGCCTGTCGCCTTTTTTGGTCAACGCGCCCGGCGTGCCGATTCGCCCCTGAACATCGTCCATTTTCAGCAGTACCGCGTAAGCGCCTTCGTCGGAAAGCACAAACGGCGCCTCCGCGCCTGTAAATTCGACCTTCCCGCTGCCTTTGATGGCGTTAACGATCGCCCGGGCCTGTTTCTCCGACAGCGGCCAGCTCTCTTTTGCGGGCTTCACATCGCCTGCCGGCTGGCCATTGATCCACAGCGTCAGTTTGCCCGGCAGAACGTCGCTGTCGGTCACCTCCGCCAGCATCAGCTCTCCCGAGACGGCGGTGCCCGCTCCGGCCTGGCGGGTCAGCAGCACCGAACCTCCGCTTCCTTCTTCAGCGCTGTATCCCGCCGCCCGGCAGGTCAGCGTGTTATCACACACCACTTCCCAGTCTTTGTGGCTGAATGAAACGCCTGTTTCCGCCAGCGCGGGGAGACTAAGTACGGCCAGTGCCAGCACGCCTCTCCAGCGTTCCTTTTTCATACCTTCTCTCCTTAATCGGTCATTCGTATAGTCTGAGTAATCCACCTCGCCGAGAGAAGCGTTTTCCCCTGCCGCGACATTTTTTCAGACAACGACATGGATGCCGCACCGCTTTACGCTTCGCTGGACATATTCCCGCCCGTTCAGCCCGGCTGAAAATAGCGGGCAGCGAGTCTGATTACCTCATTCAACATCATTTCTGAGATCACAAAATAACATCCGCCGTGATGTTAAATCATCTTGTGATATTCCGCGCGGCTGCGACCGGCTAACTCTTTTTACGCTCTCACTTCATCTTTGCGATTCATAGGTGAATTCCGCTCTGATTATTCAGGGGGTTCTTTTATGCATCGATTCATCTTCTCTGTGACGTCATCAACAACATGAAGCTATTCAGAATATTCAGCGTATTGCCGTCGTTATTTTTTGCCGCCGCGTGCGTTGCCGGGTTATCCCACGTAGATAATTGTGAAGTGGGCTGCCCGACCGGTGGAAGCGACCAGACGCTGGTTCGCGAAGCCTATACGCTCAACAACAACAGCCACCGCAAATTCGCCAATTGGGTGGCGTATAAAATCACCAAAGCCAGCCTGGCCAGCGGGCGTTCGCGCAGCTGGAAGCGCGATCCGGATTTACCCGCTGCGGATACTCTTGCACCCGCGGCATATAAAGGGGCCAGCGCAGCATTGGCAGTCGATCGCGGGCATCAGGCGCCGCTCGCCGGGCTGGGCGCCAGCGCAGACTGGCAGGCGTTAAACTATCTTTCTAATATCACTCCGCAGGCATCCGCCCTGAATCAGGGGGCGTGGGCGCGGCTGGAGGATAAGGAGCGCGCCCTCGCCGAGCGCAGCGACGTGGCGGCGGTGTGGTCCGTTACCGGGCCGCTGTTCGAACGGCATATCGCCACCCTGCCCGCCGCGCCCGAGGTGGAGCTTCCCAGCGGCTACTGGAAGATTATTTTTATCGGCTCCAGTCCGGATAAGGGCGAATACGCGGCGTTTTTGCTGGATCAGGCGACGCCCAAAAGCGCCAGTTTTTGTGATTATCAAGTGACGGTGGAGGAGATTGAGCGGCGGACTCATCCGGCGCTCTCGTTCTGGTCCGCCCTACCGGCAGGTATCGCCCGCCGCCTGAAGTCCCGAAAGGGTACGCTGGCAAAAGAGATGGGGTGCCCGTAATTGGACATGGCATTCTGTTGCGCGCATTATCTCGCTTTTATTTTTTTTAATCTGCTGTGCGGTTATTTCAGCAATATCAGGAAAGACATTTTCCACAGGCGCGAATTAATAGCACCATGTATTCTGTTAATTCTTAATTGATGGTTAAAGGCGTTAATTATGTCCGATTAAACTCTGGACTTTATTTTTATTACTGGTTAGGTTTACAGGTGTTATTTAGCGCGGTGCGAATGTGTTGGCGCACACCCGCACCGCTGATCACAATTACTATTTCGCGAGAATAGCAACCATGACTAATGCTGATTGTATTGTAGATTCGTTTGGTCCAGAAGTGTCGCCGAAAAATAAGCGTCAGTTGACGGTGAGTTATGTGAGGCGTTTGCCAGATCGTCGTCTTGTTCCGGCGCTGTTCATGAAGGGTGACTGGCTGGCGGCGGCAGGGTTTTCGACCGGCACTAGGGTGGAGGTGCGGGTGATGGAGGGCTGTATTGTGCTGACGGCGGTTGAGCCGGAACCGGAGCTGGAAGCCGCGATGCGCAGGGTGGAGAAGCTGTCGGCCAGGAAGCAGAAGCAGGTCAGAGAGTTTATCGGGGTGATAGGGGGACGGAGTTGAGGGGTCAGGATTGCGGTGACAGACAGGATTTTAATGCCATTCTCTATATCGCCACTCCGGACCTGTACTCATCCATCAAATCCGTACAACGCTCCTTTTAGATAACAGATAAACACCTGTTAATACGACTGAATGAGGAAACCATCATGGAGACTTACCGATTACATCGCGGCAGGCTTATCGACCATATCCAGCTTGTGGTAAATGATTTCGAGGCCAGCAAAGCGTTTTATACAGCCGTGCTGGCGGTCCTTAAGATCCCTGTTGTGAATACCTACGACGATTATTTTTGGGCTGATGAGCTTGTTGTTTCATCCATTAATAGCCCCGGTTCCGCAGGTAAGCCGACAGGACGCCATCATCTGGCTTTCCAGGCCAGGGATCGTGAGACGGTGGATGCTTTTTACCAGGCAGCGCTGGCACACGGCGGCAGTGATAACGGCGCACCCGGTGAGCGAACTTATCACCCGGGGTACTACGCGGCCTTTGTACGCGATCCCGATGGTAACAATATCGAAGCGGTTTACCATGGCGAGGGGGAACGCAGTACGGCATCGGTGGAGATTGGCTTCAGTCTTTAAGTATAACGGCCTCCGGGCAGGGGCCGTATTGGGCGGTTGGCATTAAGTCAGACCAGGAGCCAGCCCAGGAATTAGCTATATCGAAGCCCTCATAATAATGAGGGCTACATAAAATAAATTCAGTGTTGTAAATTCATTGCGTATTCATTTTATAAAGGAATAACGATGGGAGCCATTAACGAGATAGATATTGCAAAGCTGGTTTTGCTACCCGCGATTTTATATGTGGCTAAAAAGATCATCGACTGGGCGGGAAAAGTGATGTCCAGCCCGCCAGCAAAGCGAAAAATTCGCTTCGAAAAGGTACCTATTGAAACGAAAATAGAGGTGCTGAATAAAATCGCTGAGATAGCGAACGCTGAAATACCCGACACTAAACTCTCGAGGACGCATCAGACGGTACAAATGAAATTTTTGTATGAGCAGATCGGGATAACGCTTCCTGTCTGGCACGCCCATCAGCTGATCGCGTGTATCGCTGATAAAAATATCGGCTCATATGATGTACGATTAATGAGTTTCCTTAAAAACCCATCCTTTTATCGTTGTGAAGAAAATCATTTTTCTGTAGATGCTGAAAAAATAAAAAAATTTCACATCGTTAGTGGAGGTTTCTGGCTAATTTCAATCGTCATTTTTGCCTGCGCCTGGTGGACAACAATACAATCGTTACTGGCCAGCGGGGCTGTAAATTCAGCTATCGCATTTTCACTGTTTTACTTTATTTCCGCTATTGTGGTCACTGGCTTTATCTTGAGCCAGGTTGGAGAAACCTGGCAAAGCGCCAGATTCGCCAGGCTGTTTGAAAGGTGGTGTGAGGATGAAGCGGGGGTGGAAAGTGGGGAGCATGCTGTGCTAGCCGCATCGGGGCCAGAAGAACAGATGCCTCAACAGGAGGTTTTCAAATGATGAAATGCAGATACAAAAAAGTATTTTAGTGGTCTGATTGGGGGATTTGGTGCGAAGGCCGGACTCATGGACTAAACTTAACTAATTAATAATTAAAGATAATGTGAGGGTTATTAATTATCGATATACGATAAAAGTCCATATTTTTCGACGATGCCCTCATCCAATGCACTAACGGTGATCCCCGTATAAGATGTCCACCCATGTAAATTTTTCACGTATTGCATAATCTCACCGGGAACCTCACGTGAAAAGTGTAAAACAATCTCGTCTTCAGTTCCATGCCATGCTGAAAGGGTGTCGATCTGAACGTTTGTAGCGATTTTTTTCCAATCACAGATCGTTAGTCCTGATATTTGAAGCAAACCTAAGGTGTTATAGTCCCCATTATCAAAGGGCAGTTCATCAGGTATAGGATTTACTTCAATATTTTCTGCATCAATCTCAGGATATTCTTTCTTCACAAAATTGATTATTGCGGTTGAAAAACTACTCGTACCAAATGTAGGTTTAAACCAATGCGAAACTTCTCTGTTGAAAGTATCAATCCTATGGTCATAATATTCAACAATGACTTCTAACCCACGATAAGAACTCATAACATCCTTGAAGTTTTTATCATTTACAGAAAAAGTAAATATTACTTCAGGTTTTTTTCTGGTCATAGCGGCCTCAACATAAAGCTTAATGAGTTTAAGAAGATTAATCCTTACCAGGATAAATAAACACTAAAAACAGGACAACTTCAAGATAAAAGTTACAAATAAAATAAGGAATCGAAGTTTTATAGTGGAATATTACATTAAATAATCGCTATTAAATGTAACATACCACTGGTACCGAAGAAAGAATCAATAATGATACTTAATTGTCCTTTTCTCTAGAGTACATGATGAGTACTTACCCCACTTGTCTTCAACAGCACATTTATTTCTTTCAACCCAGTTAGAGTATTTGTCAAATTTATAATTAATATACTCGACACCATCTCCGACTTCAGGGTTGTTCAAGGATGAGGAAAAGGTCTTTATAAGATTACCACTTTCTGAATACTTCTCCCAACTTTTATATGTCACCCTTTTATTATCAACATATCTTTTCTTCAAAATAAACAATGGAGTTTTTTTATCTTTTCCAAACTCATATTCATATATAACAGTTTCCATAGGGACATTTTCAGAACGATAGTTTGAAATATTCACTCCCTTGGCATTTATAAATGTTTCCTTTATTACAAATCCTTTCCTATAATACCTTTTTATTTCACCCAAGATAGGAGAAGGTTTATCATATGAAACCTCGATATCTCCTGATGCTAGCTTTCGATATATCAAGTTTGTTTGATATATTGTCTCTTTATTATTTTTATCATAAAGATATGATCTAATGGATTTTATATTCCCATATTTATCTCTGTCATATAAAGAATAATCAAACTTCATCAAGTTGCTTGATGGTGAGGAATGCTTGTACGCATTATCGATATCCACTCTTACAGGAAGAGGATTTGGATAACCAGATGAGATATGAATCGCCTTACTGGGTGTTTTTATATAATAAATGTTTTCGTCCGGATCATATCGAATCATCCTTTTTTCTTCTGACCTCGTAGTCCTCTCAATGATTTCTTTTACAGGTCCATGGACATCCCCTATTCCATAATCTAACGCGGGGTCTTTTGCTAGCTGTCTATTAACAAAACCTCCGGGATCATCTGCATATGAAGATAATGGTATACAAAAAATAATACTTAAAGTTTTCCTGTACATATACTCCTCCTCAAAAAATTCCCCGTGATAACCCACCGATTACATACCTAAAGAATCTCTCAAAAATCAGATAAAAACCCATATGTTCAGCCTAAAGGTAAGTACTTTAGTAAGTCTAAAGAAAATCAATCTTAAGGAATGCTAAAGATGGTGTCAAGGCACACTATCAAGATGGATCCATGATCCCCAAGCGATTGAAAGAAGCTCGTAAAAGAGCAAAATTGACACAGGAGAAACTCGCTGTTATGGCAGGAATAGAGGAGGCGACCGCCTACTCCAGGATGTCTCATTATGAAAACGGTACACATCGCCCTTCATTTGAGACAGTCTGCGCTTTTGCCAAGGTCTTAAACGTACCTGAATGTTATTTTTATACCGTCGACGATTCTTTTGCTGAAGCCTTGCTTGAGCTTTATGATAAGCATCAAGCATTTTGGAAAATATCCGCGAAAAGTTAATAACAAATCAACTACTAGATCATATCTAAATAAAATAAAACATTTTATAATTTATATTAATTAACAGCCCACAGATGTGGGCTATTTTTATCGAACAACCTTTTTAACTATCTTTTTTGAGGTACCTGACGCTAATTTCTCAGTAGAGATTTTTTGTAATAAAGCTTCAGCGCTGTTGATGCCGCTAATTAGGTCAAGATTTTCTTCTCGCCATTGGGCAGTGAGTTCACCACAGAATGCTTTAGCAAGGATGGATTGAGTGAGATTATTGATTCGTGCTAATGCGTTATTAGCCGCCCTTTGAATGGAATCAGCATAGGAAAGAAATTGGTCAATACGCAGAACTATTTCTTCAATCTCCTTTTCAGGAGGAAGTCCAATAGGCAAGACATTTAATGCTGCCTGTGTCAATTTTGCCCGCCCAGTAGTGCCAGTTAACCAAGGGGTTATTTTATAATACATCAATGCATAGCATAAATAATCATTTGCTGATTTTGTTGGGGCAGATAGAATATGAACATGATTATTTACCCAACACTTCCCTGTATAACGGTAGGCTATTGGCTTCACTCTTCCATAGAATGTTTCATCCTCTGTAACTAGTACGTAATCACCATTAAATATAAAGTCATCTACTCGGTCCACTTCACCATTAGCACCAAAATATGGATAGAGGCCCTCAGATTTAATCCTTTTTTCTTTTTTAACCGGTATTCTCTGGCTATCCAGACAGTCTGCAATTTGAGAAACACTAACTATTTCCCAGGATGGAGGAACAACCAATTCTCCTCCAGTTTCTATATCAGGAAGGTGTGGTTCTATAAATTTTTTAGTTCTCTTTAAATCACCAAGCGCCAACAATTCATTCTGATATATAGAAAACCGTTCCTTTCTAAGACTAATCCAGCGAACAACCAGTTCCTTTGCCGATTCTGATGTTTTATTTTCATTTCTCCATTCTGCAGTAAGCTTTCCGCTTACTGCAGAAAGTAATACTGAGTGACGAAATTTTTTCAAAAGCTCAGGGATATTTTCCAGCCGGGATTTAATGCTCTCTACTCGAGCCCAAAGACTACCGAGCTTATTGGATATAATTTTTTGCTCAGCTAAAGGAGCCAAATAAAAAGGAGCATTTCGGCCATCATTTGTTCCTAGTCTAGGCATATTCACGCCATAACTAACCTCATTGACGTACCGTAAAAAGAACGGACTTTTTAGCCAGAAAAATATATACTTATTAATGCAAAAAGGTTCTGCATTAATAGGGATGATTTCCGTGGTACAACCCCCCTCATCATCAGCCATGATGACTTTATTCAGGTATGGTCGCAATTTCCCGTAGAGAACATCTCCCTTATTAAAACAATTTTTTGTGCTTTTGAATGGCCGCTCAGTTACTCTAACCTTAGAAAGGAGTTTAGATGAGTCTTTTTCAATGTCCTCAAGCTCTAAAACCCACGTATTTTCAGTCACATCAACTAAAGTTTTTTTAGCAGACCGACCATAATCAACTATATTCCCTAATTTTGTATTAACCCATTCCCGAGGCAATTTATTTTCATTCATCCCTTCACTCCGTCCAGCATTTCATTCAGCAGAACTTTCTGCTTATCCGCCTCTTCCCCAGCTCCCAGCTCACGTATCAACGCATCCAGTTCACCCAAAGCCTGCACCAGTTCACTCATCGCTTCACTGGCCAACACAGATGGCTCTGGCAGGTTGGCAGCATCCACACTGCTGTTATCCCGCAGCCAGGAGATATCTAGAGAATCACCTTTGGTATCGCGGATCCACTCCCGGGTAAAGACCCGCCAGCGGCTGGTTATCAGGCGATCATCAACATTGTCGTTTTCCGCCGTGTCAGGCGCGTCAATTTCTTCAGCGTTAAAACTCCATTCTCCTTGCTGACGAGGTGCATTACCATAGGGAGAGTCGCCAAAAACTGCTTCAAACGGCTTGAGATGACTATCGCCAAATGGAGTACGTTTACCAAAGCTTGGCATATTGGTACGCAGATCATAGACCCAGACATTTTCAGTGCAGTTTTCTTCTTGGTATTTATTGGCTTCAGTGCCTTTGGTGAAAAACAGCACATTGGTTTTGACGCCCTGAGCGTAAAAAATACCGGTCGGTAAACGGAGGATGGTATGCAGATTACATTTGTTCATCAGGTCACGACGCACATCGGTACCCACCCCAGCCTCAAACAACACGTTATCCAGCAGCACAACCGCAGCGCGGCCACCTGGCTTGAGGTTGCGATATATATGCTGTAAAAAAGCCAGTTGCTTATTGCTGGTTGGATAGGTCAAGTCATCACGGGTAATACTGGCTTCACCGCCTTTCGCTGTGCCAAACGGTGGGTTAGCCAGTATAATATCGGCTTTCGGCAGCGCCTGCCCGGCCATACCTAATGCATTCCCCTGATGGACTACACCTTCAGCATCACCTTCCATGCCATGTAACAGGCAGTTCATTAACGCTAAGCGACGAGTAGAGGGCACCAGTTCAACGCCAACAAATGCTTTGTTCTTTTGAAACTGCTGACCTTTGGCGGGCAAATCATAAAGGTCATCGGTTTTAGACTTGATATACTGGTCAGCCGCAATCAGAAAGCCAGCTGTACCCGCCGCCGGATCCTGAATCACTTCACCCGGCTGAGGTTTAATGCAGCGCACCATGCTGTTAATCAGTACGCGTGGAGTGAAATATTGCCCGGCACCGGATTTGGTTTCACCGGCATTTTTCTCCAGCAAACCTTCATACAGATCGCCCAGACCATCTTTCTGCGCACTGAACCAGTCAATCTGATCCAATGAACGGATCAGTTGCTCAAGATGGCGCGGTTCACGCAGGCGTGTTTGCTTCAGCGCCTGCTGGGCAAGAAGACGATGGAAGTTGAGATCCTGAAAGAAGCTGTGGAGTACGGTCAGTCGCGAAAATGGATAGCGCACGCGCCCTTGTTGCCAAAGGACGGGGAATAGCCCTGGTCAGCCGCACCATGGGCGTGTCGCGTGCGCAGCTGTCACTGCGAATTAACCGTTCTGCCGACTGGCAGGACAGGCGCTGTAAGCGGCGTAA
>NZ_FZTC01000003.1 GCF_900200035.1 Klebsiella grimontii | reverse complement strand
GGCGTATATTACGCTTTCCTCATTCAGAGTCAAGCGTTTAATTTCGCTTTTCTCTGTCGGTATTCATCGCTGAATCCCGCTGACCCGGCGGCTTGCGTGCCGTTGTTCCGTGTCAGTGGAGGCGCATTATAGGGAGTTATTCCGAAGTGACAAGGGCTAAATGCAAAAAACTTTTCAACCGCCTCTTTTTTCATCATTACGGCGCGTAATGTAGCAAAAAACCGGCGTTTTGCCGTTTTAACCAACGAAGCAAGCCGTCAGATGGCATACTGGTAAGGTAAAAAAGAGAAAGGAACGGCATGTATGTCTTTAAGCGCACAGCAGTTGGCGGCACAAAAGAATATCTCCTGGGTATTAGCGGAGAAGCTAGCTCAAAAAATTTTGACCGGTGAATATCAGCCAGAAAGTATCCTTCCCGGCGAGATGGAGCTGGGCGAGCAGTTTGGCGTGAGCCGCACGGCCGTGCGTGAAGCGGTGAAGACGCTAACGGCAAAAGGTATGCTTTTACCACGGCCACGCATCGGTACGCGGGTGATGCCGCGCAGCAGCTGGAACTTCCTCGATAAAGAACT
Source organism: Klebsiella grimontii (assembly GCF_900200035.1). Classification (GTDB taxonomy): domain Bacteria; phylum Pseudomonadota; class Gammaproteobacteria; order Enterobacterales; family Enterobacteriaceae; genus Klebsiella; species Klebsiella grimontii. The sequence continues at coordinate 103,281 of NZ_FZTC01000003.1, read as the reverse complement.
CCTGGCCTGGTGGTTAACAGAAGATAACTTCTCTGATGTTGTCAGCCATTTCCTCGTTATGCGCGGCAGCCTGGAACCTCAAGCCTGTTTTCTGGCGTCAACGTCAGGCTCGCCGGAGCAAAAGGCCCAGCTTAACGCCTTGATGGAGGAGATGGTTGAGCTAAAGAGGAACTTTCAGCGCGAGCGCTGGATTGAAGTCGATATGGCCTGGCATGAACATATATATGAAATGAGCGGTAACCCTTTCCTGATCTCTTTCGCCTCTTTATTTCATTCGGTCTATCACACCTACTTCACGTCAATTACGCAGAATGAAGTGGTGAAGCTGGATCTGCATCAGGCAATCGTTGATGCCATTCTGGATAGCGACGGCTCGCGAGCGCTTAGCGCCTGCCAGGCGTTGCTGAGTGCCCCCAATCATTCCGACAAATCGCAAGGGTAACGAATGACCAAAAAGAAAGGCCGCAGTATGGCCGGGCTGCCATGGATCGCAGCGATGGCTTTTTTTATGCAGGCGCTCGACGCCACCATTCTGAATACAGCCCTTCCCGCTATCGCCCATAGCCTCAACCGTTCACCGCTAGCGATGCAATCGGCCATCATCAGCTATACGCTGACGGTGGCTATGCTTATTCCGGTCAGCGGTTGGCTGGCCGACCGTTTCGGCACGCGGAAAGTATTTATCATCGCCGTCAGCCTGTTCACACTCGGTTCTCTTGCCTGCGCCCTGTCAAACTCGCTAATGGAACTGGTTATCTTCCGCGTCATTCAGGGCATCGGCGGGGCAATGATGATGCCAGTAGCGAGGCTGGCGTTACTGCGCGCCTATCCGCGCAGCGAACTGCTGCCGGTACTCAACTTCGTCACGATGCCTGGACTGGTCGGCCCTATCCTCGGCCCCGTGCTCGGCGGCGTACTGGTGACCTGGGCCAGCTGGCACTGGATTTTCCTGATTAATATTCCCATCGGTATTATCGGGATCGTGTATGCCCGCAAATATATGCCGGATTTCACCACGCCGCGTCGCCGCTTCGACACGCTCGGTTTTATCCTGTTTGGCCTGAGCCTGGTGCTGTTCTCTAGCGGAATCGAGCTGTTTGGTGAGAAAATTGTCGCCACATGGATGGCTCTGGCCGTTATCGCTCTGAGCATCATTTTACTGTGGGCCTATATTCGCCACGCTCGCCGTCATCCCACACCGCTCATTTCGCTTTCTTTATTTAAGACACATACCTTCTCTGTCGGGATCGCGGGGAACCTGGCCACGCGCCTGGGTACCGGCTGCGTTCCATTCCTGATGCCGCTGATGTTACAGGTTGGCTTCGGTTATCCGGCGATTATCGCCGGCTGCATGATAGCGCCTACGGCTATTGGTTCGATTATTGCTAAATCAACCGTCACCCAGATACTTCGCTGGTTTGGTTACCGTAAAACGCTGGTCGGGGTCACGATATTTATCGGCCTGATGATCGCTCAGTTTTCGCTGCAATCTCCGGATATGTCGATCTGGATGCTGCTGCTGCCGCTATTCATTCTGGGCATGGCGATGTCCACCCAGTTCACCTCAATGAATACCATCACGCTCGCCGATTTAACCGATGACAACGCCAGCAGCGGCAACAGCATGTTGGCCGTTACCCAGCAGCTGTCGATTAGCCTCGGGGTCGCTGTTAGCGCAGCGGTGCTGCGTTTTTATGAAGGATTCGATAGCGCAAATACCATTGAACAGTTCCACTACACCTTTATTACCATGGGGGCAATCACCGTGGTATCGGCGCTGGTATTTACCTTATTAAGAGCAAAAGATGGCCGCAACCTGATTAAGGAGCGGCACAAGCGTTAGGCTGAACCGCGGACCACCAGCTCGGGGGTTAACTGCACGCGCTGCTGTTTTTGCCCCGGATCGGCCATGCGGTGAATCAGCACATCGATGGCCAGCTCGCCCAGTTCATCTTTCGGTTGATGAATCGTGGTTAACGGCGGCGTCATATAGCGCGCCAGTTCAATGTCGTCATAGCCTACCAGCGCCATATCCTGAGGGATGCGCAGCCCGCCCTGATAAAGGGCCTGGTAGGCGCCCACCGCCATCGCATCGTTACCGATAAACACCGCCTGCGGCAACGCTGAGAGGGTCAGCAGCTTCTGCATGGCGCTAAATCCGCCGCCAAACTCAAAATCGCTGCTAATCACATATCCTTCAGGTACCGTGAGTCCGGCCCGAGCCATCGCTGCCTGATACCCCTCCAGGCGCAGCCGGGCAGGCGTTTTATCCAGCGGACCCGCAATACAGGCAATTCGCGTATAGCCCTGGTCGATCAGATACTTCGTCGCCATATCGCCGCCCAGCAGAGAGTTATCCTGAATCAGATCGCTATCGCCGTCGAACGGCGCCCAGTCCATCATCACCGTCGGAACAGAAGGGTAACGCTGCATAATCTCCGGCGAAGGTTGATGCGTTTCAGTGCACAACAGCAGTAAACCATCGACGCGCTTTTGCATCAGCGTCTCCAGATTACGGTTCATGCGCTGCTCATCGCCTTCGGTATTACACAGCACCAGGCTATAACCCCGCTCGAAGCAGCTGCGCTCCACGCCGCGCACCAGCTCCGAATAAAACGGATTGGTACTGGCGGTAATGAGCATACCTATGGTGCGGGTTTGATTTAATTTGAGGCTGCGCGCCAGCGCGGACGGCGCGTAGTTCAGGCTTTTAATCGCGGCGTCGACTTTAGCGGTAATCGCTTCGCTAACGAAACGATCTTTGTTAATGACATGAGAAACCGTCGAAGTGGAAACGCCCGCGATGCGGGCTACATCCTTCATGGTGGCCAAGCGTTACCCCTGTTGACGTAAAAATTCGTCTATTTCTTTTCGCCAGGGCACGGAGGGCTGAGCCCCTTTTCGGGTGACGGCGATAGCCGCGGCTGCATGGGCAAAACGAATTGCCTCCGCCAGTTCGCGACCTTCGAGCAGCGCGGTGACCAGCGCGCCATTAAAGGTATCGCCAGCGGCAATGGTGTCAACCGCCTGCACTTTAAACCCCGGAACCCGACGACCGTTACCTTCGCTGCTCGCCCATACGCCACGGCTGCCAAGCGTAATGATCACCGTACCAATACCTTTATCATGGAGCACTTTAGCGGCTTTTGCCGCATCCTCATCGTTTTCCACGCGCACGCCGGTAAGCTTTTCCGCTTCGGTCTCGTTAGGGGTAATAATATCCACCAGCGTTAACAGTTCATCCGGCAATTCACGCGCCGGAGCAGGATTGAGTATGACCGAGGTTTGATTCTGGTGAGCGATTTTCGCCGCCGCCAGTACGCTTTCCAGCGGCGATTCCAGCTGCATCAGCAGCGCCTGCGCGCTGGCAATACGCTCTTTTTCCGCATCAACCTGCGCAACGCAGAGCGCGGCGTTAGCGCCGGCGTGAATACCGATGGTGTTTTCACCTTCAGCGTTAACAAAAATCAGCGCCACGCCGGTTGATTCTCCGGCAACGGCCCTGACCGGCGCGACGTCGATATTATCACTTTCCAGCTGACGACGAACGCGTTCGCCAATATCGTCATCGCCGGTACAGGCGATAAAGGATATATTTGCCCCGCTGCGTCCGGCGGCAACCGCCTGGTTTGCGCCTTTACCGCCGAAAGCGACCTGATAATGATGACCGGTGACGGTTTCACCGGGCGTAGGGAAGGCGTCGAGATTAAGGATGTGATCGGCGTTGATACTGCCAAGGACGACAAGTTTGCCTGCGGTTTTCATAATCAATATTCCCGGAAATCGCGCCACCGGAATCCGGTGGCGCATGCCCTGCTTTTCTTTATTATGTTGTCCCTCGGACCGTCGCCGATCCGAATCGCACATTATTGCTTAATGACCAGTTTCAACTCAACCGGATAGCTGGTCTCCACTTTTTCGCCCTTCAGCACTTTATCGGCTGTCTCAACGCCTTTCACGCCGATCTGCTCCGGTAACTGGGCGATGGTCGCTGCCAGTTTGCCACTATTTACCGCTTTTTCGCCATCCGGAGTGCCGTCAAATCCAACAACCATCACATCAGATTTGCCTGCCGTTTGCAGCGCACGCAGCGCGCCCAGCGCCATTTCATCATTCTGGGCAAATACCGCCTGTACATCCGGATGCGCCGTCAGCAGGTTCTGCATGACGTTCAGGCCCTTAGTACGGTCAAAATCTGCCGGCTGGCTGGCCAGCACGTTAAACTTATGCGCAGCCACGGCCTGCTGGAAACCTTCGCCACGCTCGCGCGCCGCGGACGTCCCGGCAATGCCCTGTAGTTCAATGATCTTCGCGTTTTCGCCGACTTTTTTGGCGATATAGTCACCGGCCATTTTGCCGCCCAGCACGTTATCAGACGCGATATGGCTAACCACATCACCTTTTGATGCCTGACGGTCGAGGGTGATAACCGGAATTTTCGCCTGGTTAGCCAGCTTCACGGCATTACCCACCGCATCGGAATCCGTTGGGTTGATCAGCAGCAGTTTGGTGCCGCGGACGGTTAAATCCTGAACGTTAGCCAGCTCTTTGGCCGGGTTGTTCTGTGAATCCAGAACCACCAGGTTATAGCCAAGTTTATCCGCTTCTTTTTGCGCACCCTCTTTCAGAGAGACAAAGAATGGGTTGTTAAGGGTTGAGATAACCAGAGCGATAGTGTCTTTTGCCATCGCGTTTGCGCTTACGGTCGCACTTAACGCTACAGCAGAGACCAGGGTCGCCAGTTTTTTCATATTCATAGTTAAGATGTCCTGTAGAGTTCTCAGTTACTGCTTCTTGTTATCTACCAGTACCGCCAGCAAAATAACCACCGCTTTCACGATCATCTGGTAATAGGATGAAACGCCTAATAAATTCAGTCCGTTGTTCAGAAAGCCAAGGATCAACGCGCCAATCAACGTGCCGACAATACGCCCTTTACCGCCCGCGAGGCTGGTCCCCCCCAGCACCACCGCCGCAATCGCATCCAGTTCATATCCGGTGCCCGCCGTCGGCTGCGCGGAGGAGAGACGCGCGACCTCAATAATGCCGGCCAGCGAGGCCAGCATGCCGCACAAAGAATAGACTATGATCTTAACTTTATTGACGCTGATGCCGGAAAGACGCGTTGCCGCCTCGTTACCGCCGAGGGCGTAGATATAACGGCCCAGACGGGTATGGTGCAGCATGTACCAGGCGGCCAGGAAGACGATCGCCATAATCCACACCGGCGTTGGGATCCCCAGCGGACGACCAATCCCGAACCAGCCAAACAGATCGGCATTATCGGTAAAACCGGTATTCACCGGGCTACCGTTGGTATAAACCATCGTCACGCCGCGCAGCAGCAGCATCATCACCAGCGTGGCGATAAATGCCTGGACGCGCCCTTTCGCCACAATCACGCCGGTCACGGCGCCAATTGCCGCCCCTAACGCCAGCGCAGCGGCTACGGCCACCAGCGCGTTAACCTCAATTCCGACAATTGACGCGGCAACCGCGCCGGTCAGCGCCAGCAGGGAACCGACGGACAGGTCGATGCCCGAGGTCAGGATAACCAGCGTCATCCCTACCGCCATAATGGCGTTAACTGAAGTTTGCTGCAGGATATTGAACAGGTTATTCACGGTAAAAAAGTTGGGGCTCATGGTCGAAACAATCGCAATCAGCACCAGCAGGGCTATCAGCGATTTTTGCTCCATCAGCCACGCTTTTGTGAAGTAGCGACGACCAGAAACAGCCGGGTTATTCATCTTTTTTACTCCTGATTCACACGGTTAAGCTTGCCCACAGCGGCAGCCATCAATACTTCCTGGGTGGCCTGCTCGCGTGTGAATTCACCGCCGAGATGCCCTTCATGCATCACCATGATGCGATCGCTCATGCCCAGCACTTCCGGCATCTCCGAAGAGACCAGAATGATGCTCAGGCCTTCGGCTTTAAACTGGTTAATCAGCTGGTAGATCTCTTTCTTCGCGCCGACGTCGACGCCGCGGGTCGGTTCATCAAGGATCAGCACCTTCGGTCGGGTCATCAACCCGCGGGCGATCGCCACCTTCTGCTGGTTACCGCCCGAAAGCAGCCCAATAGCCTGCTCCATCGACGGCGTTTTCACATTAAACAGGCGGATAAAATCACTTACCGCCTGCTGTTCATCTTTATGCTTGAGGCTACCGCCGCCGCGGCTGAAGTAACGCAGCGCGGTTAGCGACATATTCTCTTTAACCGACATGCCGAGCACTAAACCATCGCGCTTGCGGTCTTCGGAGATGTAAACAATGCCGTTGGCCAGGCCATCCTGCGGAGAACGAGCGACAACTTCGCGCCCATCAAGGGTAACCGAGCCGCTGCTGCGCGGCAGCGCCCCGTACAGCACCTTCATCAGTTCGGTACGCCCGGCGCCCATCAGCCCGGCGACGCCGAGAATTTCACCCTGGCGCAGAATAAAGGAGATATTCTCCACGCCTGAGCCGCACAGGTTGTCGACCTTAAGGCGAACCGCGCCCGGCGCTTTGTCCAGACGCGGATACTGATCCTCCAGCTTGCGGCCTACCATCATCTCAATCAGCAGATCTTCATCCAGGCTGGCCACTTCGCGCTCGGCGATAAACTGCCCATCGCGAAAGACCGTGACGTCATCGCAAATTTCGAAGATCTCTTTCATACGGTGAGAGATATAGACAATACCGCGCCCCTGCGATTTCAGTTCGCGGATCACGCGGAACAGGGATTCGGTCTCGGTATCGGTTAGCGCGTCGGTGGGTTCATCCATAATGATGACCTTCGACTCAAAGCTCAGCACTTTAGCGATCTCGACCATCTGCTGATCGCCGATCGATAAATCGCCCACCAGCTTCTGGCTGTTAAAACGTAGATTCAGCTTTGCCAGCAGCTTGTCGGCTTCGGCGTACATCGTCTTCCAGTCAATTTTGCCAAAGCGATTCACAAACTCACGACCGAGGAAAATGTTCTCGGCAATCGTCAGCTGCGGGATCAGGTTGAGCTCCTGGTGGATGATGCCAATTCCGGCTTCCTGAGAAGATTTAGGACCGTTGAAGGTGGTTTCTTTCCCCAGCCACAGCAGCGAACCGGCATCGCGGGCGTAAATACCGGTCAGCACCTTCATCATGGTGGACTTACCGGCGCCGTTCTCGCCGACCAGCGCCATCACGCGGCCCGGATAGACATTTAGCGAGGCGCCGGAGAGCGCCTTGACGCCAGGGAACGCTTTATCGATCCCTTTTAATTGCAATAAGGCTTCCATATCGGCGACCTCAGAACGTCACGCCGGCACAGAGAATAACGTTCGCATACGGGGAACACTCCCCGCTGCGAATCACCGCCTGACTGTCTGCGGTTTCTTTTTTAAACTGCTCATGACTGGTGTAACGAATTTCAATGGTGTTTCCCTGGTGCTGCTGCAGCTGCTCAAGGTGATTGAGCAACGTCGCGTGGAGCTGCGGATTAAGGGTTTTAATCTCTTCCGCGAGGATAGCCGCTTCAACCTGCATTTCGCTCGTCACCACCTCCAGAACCTGCATAAAGGAGGGCACCCCGTGGGTTAACGCCATATCAATACGCGTGCTGCTGCGGGGAACCGGTAAACCAGCGTCGCAAACCACCAGCGTATCGGTATGACCCAGACGGGAGATAACCGACGAAATATCAGCATTGAGGACGGTACCTTTTTTCATTTTCTCTTTTGCTCCATTAGCGAAACGTTTCGCTGGTATTAGTATTAGCAATAAGAGAACAGAAAACCATCACCAGATGTGAGAATTGTGATCGTCATCGAAACGTTTCGCAACGCAGGTGAAAGAAAGGAAGAAGCGCTGAGAAAAACAAAAAGCCCTTCATCAAGAAGGGCCTTAGATAATCAGATCTCAACCTGAGTGCCGAGCTCAATAACCCGGTTAGGCGGGATTTCGAACTGGTCCGGCGCTCGCAGGGCGTTGCGCTGCAGCAGCAGATACAGCTTGCCGCGCAGGCGCAGATACCACGGCCGCTTGCCGATGATCAACGACTCATGCGACATAAAGAAGGAGGTCTCCATCATCCGGCAGCTCAGGCCTTCCAGCCCGCAGCGGTGGAAAACCTCTTCGACGTTCGGCGTTTCGCGCCAGCCGTAGCTGGCAACGACGCGCCAGAACGACGGCGAAATCTGCTCAATCTGCACGCGCCGCACGTTATGTACGTACGGCGCATCTTCGGTACGCAGCGTCAGCAAAATCACCCGCTCGTGCAGCACCTTGTTATGCTTCAGGTTGTGTAGCAGAGCAAAAGGAATCACGTTCAGCGCCCGGGACATATAAACAGCGGTACCCGGCACGCGAACCGGCGGCGATTTTTCTAGCGAAGAGATCATCGCTTCCAGAGAGTTACCATGCTCATGCATCCGACGCAGCAGGCGGAAACGCTCGCTCTTCCAGGTCGTCATAATGGTAAACATCACCAGACCGAGGGTCAGAGGCAGCCAGCCGCCGGAGACGATTTTATCGAGGTTCGCGGAGAAGAGCGGAACATCAATGCACATAAAAGCCACCAGCAGCAGCGCCACAACAAACTTATTCCAGTGCCAGTTTTGGCGCGCCACCGTCGTGAACAGAATGGTGGTCAGCACCATCGTTCCCGTCACCGCAATACCGTACGCCGCCGCCAGATTAGAGGAGTGCTCAAAGCTAACAATTACGATGACCACCGAGATATACAGCAGCCAGTTGATAAACGGGATGTAAATCTGCCCGGACTCCATTTCCGAGGTATGAATAATACGCATCGGCGACAGGTATCCCAGACGCACCGCCTGACGAGTCAGGGAGAAGACGCCGGAGATAACCGCCTGGGAAGCGATAACCGTCGCCAGGGCGGCAATAATCAGCATCGGAATCAGCGCCCACTCCGGCGCCAGCAGAAAGAACGGGTTTTTAATTGCTTCCGGGTGTTTGAGCAGCAGCGCCCCCTGGCCAAAGTAGTTCAGCACCAGCGAAGGCAATACCACCGAAAACCAGGCCAGGCGAATCGGTAATTTACCGAAATGCCCCATATCGGCATACAGCGCTTCCACGCCGGTGATTGACAGCACCACCGCCCCCAGCGCCACAAACGAAACGGTTTTATATTCAAGGAAGAAATGAACCGCCCAATACGGGTTCAGCGCCTGCAGCACCTCCGGGTTAGCGAAGATACTGCGCGCCCCCAGCACCGCCAGCAGCAGGAACCAGATCAGCATAATCGGCGCGAACAGCTTGCCCACCATGCTGGTACCGTGCTTTTGAATGGCGAATAATAGCGTCAGAACAATAATGGAGATGGGCACAACCCAGGTATCCAGGTCGGGAGCGATAATTTCCAGCCCTTCTATCGCCGACATCACCGAGATGGCAGGCGTAATCACTACCTCGCCATAAAAGAAGCTGCCGCCGATAAGCCCAAGGATCACCAGTACCGATGTCGCACGTGCGGAGGTATTACGCCCCGCCAGCGACATTAACGTCAGGATCCCACCTTCACCGGCGTTATCTGCCCGCATCACGAAGGTGATGTACTTGAGCGATACGGTGAAAATTAACAGCCAGAAAATGAGCGACAGGAAGCCAAAAACAGCATCACGCTCAACGCCAAAGCCAAACTGGCCTGACAGACATTCACGAAGTGTATACAGTGGGCTGGTGCCGATATCGCCGTATACCACGCCGATTGCCGCCAGCGTTATTGCCGGCAGCGATTGTTTATTATCAGTGCTCATAGACTAGTCTTTTCGTTTATAAAACAAATGTGTGCCTAGTCCCTTGGCCCACAAAAAGGCGCACAGTATGCACGATTATTTGCTGAATCGTACCCCTAACTGACATCATCTTAACCTGACTCAAAGAAAATAAATCGATTCTTCAGGCTATTACCACCCCTAATCAAACATCTATACTCGACCTAACAACGACATTCTAAAAAGCACGCAACTCTATTATGGCTCAATCACATTTACTGGCAGAAAGAATTTCCCGGCTCAGCGCCGCGCTGGAAAAAGGACTCTTCGAACGCAGCCACGCAATACGCCTTTGCCTGCTTGCCGCCCTCAGCGGCGAGAGCGTTTTTCTGCTGGGGCCGCCGGGGATCGCCAAAAGCCTGATTGCCCGTCGCCTCAAGTTCGCCTTCCAGCAGGCCCGCGCGTTTGAATACCTGATGACCCGCTTCTCCACGCCGGAAGAGGTCTTTGGCCCGCTCTCCATCCAGGCGCTGAAAGATGAAGGGCGCTACGAGCGTCTGACCGCCGGCTATCTCCCGGAAGCCGAAATTGTTTTTCTCGATGAGATCTGGAAAGCGGGCCCGGCGATCCTCAATACGCTACTGACAGCGATAAACGAACGCCATTTCCGCAACGGGGCAACCGAAGAGAAAATCCCCATGCGCCTGCTGGTGGCGGCGTCGAACGAACTCCCGGAGGCGGACAATAGCCTGGAAGCCTTATACGACCGTATGCTTATCCGGTTATGGCTGGATAAGGTACAGGATAAAACTAACTTCCGCTCAATGCTGATAAGCCAGCAGGACGAGAACAGTAATCCTGTCCCGGCGAATTTGCAGGTCAGCGACGAGGAGTTCCTGCAATGGCAGCAGGATATCGGCAACGTGAAGCTACCGGACAGCGTGTTTGAACTCATATTCCAGCTGCGCCAGCAGTTGGATACGCTGCCGAACGCGCCCTACGTCTCAGATCGTCGCTGGAAAAAGGCCATTCGTCTGCTGCAGGCCAGCGCCTTTTTCAGCGGCCGCGACACCATTGCGCCAATAGACCTGATCCTGCTGAAGGATTGCCTGTGGCACAACGTTGAGACAATGAACCTGATGTCCGCGCAGTTGGAGACCTTAATGACCAGCCACGCCTGGCAGCAGCAGGCGATGCTCACTCGTCTGGGGTCGATAATCCAGCGGCGCATTCAGCTTCAACAGCAGCAAAGCGATAAAACCGCGCTAAAAGTCACGCGTCTCGGCGGGATGTTTAGCCGGAAACCTCATTATGAACTGCCTGCTGAAGTACAGGATTCGACGCTAACGCTGCTTCTCCAGCAGCCGCTCAAACTGCACGATCTGGAAGTCATTCATATTACGTTCGTTCGTGAAGAGCTCGCTCATTGGCTGGAGAAAGGTGGTGAGATCCGCGGCAAGCTCAACGGTATTGGTTTTGCCCAGCAGCTGAATATGGATGTCGATACCAGCCAGCACCTGGTCGTGCGCGACGTCAGCTTACAGGGATCGCGGCTCTCCCTACCCGGTAGTGAATCACGGGAAAATATGCCCGCCGAAATCCGGCAGCAGCTGGAGGCGCTGGACGACGAATGGCATCAGCAACATAACCGCTTCAGCGAACAGCAAAAATGTCTGTTTATCCCCGGCGAGTGGCTGGGGCGGATTGAAGCCAGCCTGCAGGACGTAGGAACGCAGATCAAACAGGCCCGCCAGTCATGACCCTGGACATGCTGAATGTCATGCTGGCAGTCGGCGAAGAGGGCATGATCGATGAGATGCTGCTGGCGCTGCTGGCGGCACCTCAGCTCGCGGTATTCTTTGAAAAATTTCCACGGCTTAAAAATATTATCGCCGCCGACATTCCTCGCTGGCGGGAAGCAGTGAGATCGCGGCTAAAAGAGACCAACATCCCGCCCGAACTGGATGCGGAAGTTCAGTGCTATCAGCAGTCACAGCGGCTTTCCACCTCGCAGTTTATCATCCAGCTGCCGCAAATTCTCAGCCAGCTGCATAAGCTGCACTCCCCGTTCGCCAGCCAGGCGCAGCAGCTGGTGGATGACAACAGCACCTTTACACCGGCGCTGCACACGTTATTCCTCCAGCGCTGGCGCCTGAGCCTGGTGGTGCAGGCAACCTCTCTTAATCAGCAGTTGCTGGATGAAGAGCGCGATCAGCTGCTGAGCGAAGTTCAGGAGCGCATGACCCTCAGCGGCCAGCTGGAGCCGGTGCTGGTGGAAAATGACAATGCGGCTGGGCATCTGTGGGACATGAGCGCCGGAGAGCTGAAGCGCGGCGATTATCAGCTGATCGTTCGCTACGGGGATTTTTTAACTCAACAACCTGAGCTCATGCAGCTAGCTGAACAACTGGGACGCTCGCGTGAAGCGAAAGCGGTGCCGAAAAAAGATGCGCCGATGGAGACCTTCCGCAGCCTGGTGCGCGAACCGGCCACCGTGCCGGAGCAGGTCGACGGGCTTCAGCAGAGCGACGATATTCTGCGTCTGCTGCCGCCAGAACTGGCCACTCTCGGCATTACCGAGCTGGAGTTTGAGTTCTACCGCAAGCTGGTTGAAAAGCAGCTGCTGACCTATCGGCTACACGGCGATGCGTGGAAGGAAAAGATCACCGAACGGCCGGTCACGCGCCAGGACGTTGACGAACAGCCGCGCGGGCCGTTTATCGTCTGCGTCGATACTTCCGGCTCAATGGGCGGTTTCAATGAACAGTGCGCCAAGGCGTTTTGTCTGGCGCTGATGCGGGTCGCTCTAGCGGATAACCGCCGCTGCTTCATTATGCTGTTTTCCAGCGAAGTGGTGCACTACGAACTCACCGGCCCGCAGGGGCTGGAGCAGGCAATTCGTTTTTTAAGCCAGCGCTTTCGCGGCGGCACCGATCTGGCCAGCTGCTTCCGGGCAGTGATTGAGCGTATGCAGAATCCGCAGTGGGTCGATGCTGATGCGGTGGTGATTTCCGATTTTATCGCCCAGCGCCTGCCGGATGAGGTGATCAATAAGGTGGGGGAGCTACAGCATAAACATCAACATCGTTTTCATGCGGTGGCGATGTCGGTACACGGCAAGCCCGGCATTATGCGCGTTTTCGATCATATCTGGCGCTTTGATACCGGGTTGCGTAGCCGCCTGCTGCGACGCTGGCGGCGTTAATCACTGATTAAAGAAGCGCGGCAACGCTTTGACGAACCTGGGTTGGCCACACGCCGCACTGCACCTGGCCGATGTGATCCAGCTGCAGAAGCAGCATCGTCAGGCGAGACTGGCCAATGCCGCCGCCAATCGTCTGCGGCATCTCTCCGCGCAGCAGCGCCTGGTGCCATTCCAGCTTCAGGCGATCTTCATCGCCGGTCATCGCCAGCTGACGCTTCAGCGCTTCGGCATCCACGCGGATCCCCATTGAAGAGAGTTCGAAGGCATCTTCCAGAACCGGGTTCCATACCAGAATGTCGCCGTTCAGGCCCGCATAGCCTTCAGCGGCAGGCGTACTCCAGTCATCGTAATCCGGCGCGCGAACATCGTGGCGCTGGCCATCAGAAAGCTTACCGCCGATACCGATCAGAAATACCGCGCCCAGCTCTTTCGCGATCGCTCGTTCGCGGCCCTTGGCATCGAGATCCGGATAGCGGCTTAAAAGCTCCTGGCTGTGAACAAAGTGGATCGTCTCCGGCAAGAACGGCGTGAGGCCAAACTCTTTACTGACGGCGTCCTCGGTGGCTTTGATCCCGGCATAGATCGCTTCAACGGTTGCTTTCAGCGTGCCGCAGTGGCGTTCTTCATCCCCCATTACGCGCTCCCAGTCCCACTGGTCAACGTAGACGGAATGGATGGCGGTTAACCGGTCTTCATCGGGGCGAAGGGCCTTCATGTGCGTGTACAGCCCTTCGCCCGCGCTGAAGTCGTGTTGTCCCAGGGTTTGACGCTTCCACTTCGCTAGTGAATGAACCACTTCGAACTGGGCGTCTGGCAGTGTTTTCACTTTAACCTGAACCGCTTTTTCGCAACCAGAGAGGTTATCCTGCGTCCCATCGCCCACGCGGCTTAAGATCGGCGCCTGGACTTCGATCAGGCCGAGCTTCTCTTCAAGCTGGCGGGAAAAGTGTGACTTAACGAAACTAATCTGGCGTTGTTTTGCGATGTATGCGGTTTTCATTTTTTATAACTCCTGCGTCCTGTTGCCATTGATTAAGCAACAAAACAGCGCTGCAATTCAATAATCCAACAACAAAAAGCCTGCATCGATTTTGATTCATTAAAATTTGCGGCTAAAATAGAAATATTCGTCAAACTTCATAAGAAAAACCTATGGAAAATTATCAGATCGACAATCTGGACCGCGGCATCCTTGAGGCCCTCATGGCCAATGCGCGTACCGCCTATGCTGAACTGGCAAAACAGTTTGGCGTCAGCCCGGGGACCATTCACGTTCGCGTAGAGAAAATGAAGCAGGCCGGAATTATTACCGGCGCGCGTATCGACGTCAGCCCCAAGCAGCTGGGTTACGATGTGGGGTGCTTTATCGGCATTATTCTGAAGAGCGCGAAAGACTACCCCTCCGCGCTGGCGAGGTTAAACAGTCTGGATGAGGTTACCGAAGCGTATTACACCACCGGGCACTACAGCATCTTTATAAAAGTGATGTGCCGATCGATTGACGCGCTCCAGCATGTACTTATCAACAAGATCCAAACAATTGATGAAATTCAGTCCACTGAAACGCTGATCGTCCTGCAAAACCCGATTATGCGCACCATCCGCCCATGATCGGGCTTTTTAATCCCACATTTTTCCACAGGTAGATCCCAGCTCGCTCACAGCGTACAATACGCCACTCTGAATAGTGGAGCGGGCGATCATGGCAGAGATAACTCTTATCAGCGGCAGTACGCTGGGTAGCGCAGAATATGTATCAGAACATCTGGCGGAAAAGCTGGAAGAGGCTGGTCACAGCACGACTATCCTGCACGGACCGCTGATCGAAGATCTGCAGCCGCAGGGGATCTGGCTGGTTATCTCTTCTACTCATGGCGCCGGGGATATTCCCGATAACCTGCTGCCCTTCTATGAAGCGCTTCAGGAGAAGCAGGTCGATCTTTCTGCAGTCCATTTTGGCGCAATCGGCATTGGTAGCCGCGAATACGATACCTTCTGCGGAGCGATTGATAAGCTCGAGACTGCGCTCAAAGCCTGCGGGGCAAAACAGATCGGTGAAACGCTAAAAATTAACGTCCTCGAACATGAAATTCCGGAAGATCCGGCCGAGATTTGGCTGGGATCCTGGAAAAACTTGCTCTGAGAATTGTAAAGATCATACTTTCTTCTGTGGATAACTATGCTTAAAAGCTTGGATCAACCGGTAGTTATCCAAAGTATAACCGTTGCCTGAATTTTGTGCTGTGTATAACCCTTCATTTTGATCCCAGCTTATACGGACCAGGATCACCGATCATTCACAGAAAGCGATCCTTCTTAAACGGTTGATCCTAAACCGCGGATCTGACTTATCCACAAGACAAGCCGATCCTAATAAGAGATCACAATAAAACAGATCTCTAAATAAAAGATCTTCTTTTTAATACTCAGGATCCCGGCGCTTTCTCGAAAGGCTAAAGTTGAGTAGAATCCACGGCCCGGGCTTCAATCTATTTTCAAACCGCTTTATGCGAGGCATACCACCATGTTTTATCAGGATCCTTTTGACGTCATCATCATTGGCGGGGGTCATGCAGGCACTGAGGCCGCGATGGCCGCAGCGCGAATGGGTCAACAGACTCTGCTTTTGACACACAATATCGACACGCTGGGGCAGATGAGCTGCAATCCGGCGATTGGCGGCATTGGGAAAGGACACCTGGTAAAAGAAGTGGATGCGCTTGGCGGCCTGATGGCGAAGGCCATTGACCATGCAGGTATCCAGTTTAGGATACTAAACGCCAGCAAAGGCCCTGCCGTACGGGCGACTCGCGCTCAGGCAGACCGAGTGCTGTACCGCCAGGCCGTACGGACCGCGCTGGAAAACCAGCCTAACTTAATGATCTTCCAGCAGGCGGTGGAAGATCTGATTGTTGAGAACGATCGTGTTGTCGGCGCCGTCACCCAGATGGGGCTTAAATTCCGCGCCAAAGCGGTAGTACTGACCGTCGGAACCTTTCTTGACGGTAAGATCCATATTGGTCTCGATAACTACAGCGGCGGCCGTGCAGGCGATCCTCCGTCGATCCCGCTGTCCCGTCGTTTGCGTGAACTGCCGCTGCGCGTCAGCCGCCTGAAAACCGGTACCCCGCCGCGCATCGACGCAAGGACGATTGATTTCAGCGTTCTGGCACAGCAGCGCGGCGATAATCCGATGCCGGTCTTCTCGTTTATGGGGGATGCTTCTCAACATCCGCGTCAGGTACCGTGCTATGTCACGCATACCAACGAGAAAACCCATGACGTGATCCGTAACAACCTCGATCGCAGCCCGATGTATGCCGGCGTGATTGAAGGGATCGGCCCGCGCTACTGTCCTTCGATCGAAGACAAGGTCATGCGCTTTGCCGATCGCAACCAGCACCAGATCTTCCTCGAGCCGGAAGGACTGACGTCCAACGAGATTTATCCAAACGGTATCTCCACCAGCCTGCCGTTCGATGTCCAGATGCAAATCGTCCGCTCAATGCAGGGGATGGAAAATGCAAAAATCGTTCGTCCTGGCTACGCTATTGAGTACGATTTCTTTGACCCGCGTGACCTGAAACCGACGCTGGAAAGTAAATTTATCCATGGCCTGTTCTTTGCCGGCCAGATTAACGGCACTACCGGTTATGAAGAAGCTGCCGCTCAGGGCCTGCTTGCCGGCCTCAACGCAGCTCGTTTCTCCGCCGAGAAAGAGGGATGGGCGCCGGGCCGCTCTCAGGCTTACCTTGGCGTCCTGGTAGACGATCTCTGTACTCTCGGTACCAAAGAACCGTACCGCATGTTTACCTCTCGTGCGGAATACCGCCTGATGCTGCGTGAAGACAACGCCGATCTGCGCCTGACCGAACAAGGCCGTGAACTGGGTCTGGTGGATGACGAACGCTGGGCGCGTTTCAACCAGAAGCTTGAGAGCATTGAACGTGAACGTCAACGCCTGAAAGCCAGCTGGGTTAATCCGCTGGCGGAAAGCGCTGCGGAAGTGAATGCTCATCTGACGGCGCCTTTATCCCGTGAAGCTAACGGTGAAGATTTGCTCCGTCGTCCGGAAATGACCTACGAACAGCTGGTGCAGATGACGCCGTTCTCGCCGGGTCTTGAGGACAAGCAAGCGGCGGAACAGGTCGAAATTCAGGTAAAATACGAAGGCTACATCGCGCGCCAGCAGGATGAAATCGAGAAACAACAGCGCAACGAGAACACGTTGCTGCCTGCTACGCTTGATTATCGCCAGGTGAATGGGCTGTCGAACGAGGTCATTGCCAAGTTGAACGACCATAAGCCGTCTTCGATAGGGCAGGCATCGCGTATTTCCGGCATTACGCCTGCGGCAATCTCGATTTTGCTGGTGTGGTTGAAAAAGCAGGGAATGCTGCGCCGTAGCGCCTGATTTTCCACTGAACGATACATTGGCGGATACGCATCTGACGTCCGCCAGGTTAATTTCTCAGCCCGGTAAGCGAATCGCCTCCGGGCTCATTGTTTTTAAACAGGTACCGATCGTGCTCAACAAACTTTCTCGTCTGCTTGATGAAGCAGGTATTTCACTTACCGATCACCAGAAAAACCAGCTTGTCGGCTATGTTGGCATGTTGGATAAGTGGAATAAGGCCTATAACCTGACCTCGGTTCGCGATCCTGACGAGATGCTGGTACGCCACATCCTCGATAGTATTGTTGTTGCGCCATACCTTAACGGAACGCGTTTTATCGATGTCGGTACGGGCCCAGGCCTGCCGGGGATCCCGCTGGCTATCGTGCGTCCTGAATCCCACTTCACCCTGTTAGACAGCCTTGGCAAGCGAGTACGTTTTCTCCGCCAGGTCCAGCATGAGCTAAAACTGGATAACGTCACCCCGGTACAAAGCCGCGTGGAAGCGTTCCCGGCAGAGCCGCCGTTTGATGGCGTTATTAGCCGCGCATTTGCGTCGCTGAATGACATGGTGAGCTGGTGCCATCATTTACCCGCGGAGAACGGTCACTTCTATGCGCTCAAAGGGTTAGCGCAGGAAGATGAAATGGCAAATCTACCGGAAGGGTTCGTCATTAAAGATGTTGTCGAACTGCATGTGCCTCAGCTGGAAGGGGAGCGTCACCTTGTGGTGATTCAGCCAAAAATGATTTAATTTTTATCAAAAAATGTGAAAAAAAGACGGGCCGTGCATGTTACAAAAATAAAAGTCACGGCAGGGTATTATCGGACTGTCTTTAACCATGGAGTTACCAGGGTTTTTCTTTCCGTTAACTTTGCGCGGTTACTTTACTTGCAGAATAGTCAACATTGAAAATATCAGTACGCTAAAAATCTCGCTGCTTGTCGTTCATACCGATGTTAAATATTTATTATGAATGTCAATAAAAGGTTTTTATTGTATATGGGATTGTTTTAGAAAGAATACCTACTTTTTATTTTGAATATCAAAAGGATAAAAAATCGAGTTTTATGTACAGAATTAATTCGATTTCGCGGAAAATGTTTATTATGTGATCTGATGCACGCTTTAATTGCCGATTTTTCGCGGTATTTGCAGTTTTGCATGACGGCTCACAGAACGGTGAAATGCATGAAAAGTTGTCTGTCGGAAAATAATTAAACATTTATTCACTATTTTGCTACTTATTGTTTGAAATCACGGGGCGTCACCGTATAATTTGTCCGCTTTTTGATGCTTGACTCTTCGTCTTAAAGGACGTTTTATACGACACGCGACATACCTCGAAGGGAGCAGGAGTAAAAACGTGATGTCAGTGTCGCTCTTGAGTCGAAACGTTGCTCGTAAGCTTCTGTTTATTCAGTTACTGGCAGTAATAGCAAGTGGACTGCTGTTCAGCCTCAAAGACCCTTTCTGGGGCATCTCCGCGGTGAGTGGAGGTTTGGCGGTTCTTTTGCCAAACGTGATATTTATGATTTTTGCCTGGCGTCATCAGGCGCATACACCAGCTAGAGGCCGAGTGGCCTGGTCCTTCGCCATCGGCGAAGCCTTCAAGGTGTTGCTGACCTTCGCCTTTCTGGCGATGGCGCTGGCGGTTTTGAAAGTGGTATTTTTGCCGCTGATAGTGACGTGGGTTTTGGTGCTGGTGGTACAAGTTCTGGCGCCAGCTGTAATTAACAACAAAGGGTAAAAGGCATCATGGCTTCAGAAAATATGACGCCGCAGGATTACATAGGCCACCATCTGAATAACCTTCAGCTGGACCTGCGTACATTCTCGCTGGTGGATCCGCACAACCCCCCGGCCACCTTCTGGACGCTCAACATTGACTCCATGTTTTTCTCAGTGGTGCTCGGTCTGTTATTCCTGTTTATGTTCCGCAGCGTGGCTAAAAAGGCGACAACCGGCGTACCTGGTAAATTCCAGACCTTTATTGAGATGATCATCGGCTTCGTCCATGGCAGCGTCAAAGATATGTATCATGGCAAGAGCAAGGTCATTGCTCCGCTGGCCCTCACCGTGTTCGTCTGGGTATTCCTGATGAACCTGATGGATCTGCTGCCTATCGACTTTATCCCTTGGATCGGCGAACACGTTCTCGGTCTGCCTGCTCTGCGCGTGGTGCCGTCAGCTGACGTTAACATCACCCTGTCGATGGCGCTTGGCGTATTTATCCTGATTCTTTTCTACAGCATCAAAATGAAAGGCGTGGGCGGGTTCGTTAAAGAACTGACCCTGCAGCCGTTCAATCACTGGGCGTTCATTCCTGTCAACTTAATCCTTGAAGGGGTAAGCCTGCTGTCAAAACCTGTATCACTGGGTCTGCGACTGTTCGGCAACATGTATGCCGGTGAGCTGATTTTCATTCTGATTGCTGGCCTGTTGCCGTGGTGGTCACAGTGGATTCTGAATGTGCCATGGGCCATTTTCCACATCCTGATTATTACGCTGCAAGCCTTCATCTTCATGGTTCTGACGATCGTCTATCTGTCGATGGCATCTGAAGAGCATTGATTTTTACCAACATACTACGTTTTAACTGAAACAAACTGGAGACTGTCATGGAAAACCTGAATATGGATCTGCTGTACATGGCTGCCGCTGTGATGATGGGTCTGGCGGCAATCGGTGCTGCGATCGGTATCGGCATCCTCGGGGGTAAATTCCTGGAAGGCGCAGCGCGTCAACCGGATCTGATTCCTCTGCTGCGTACTCAGTTCTTTATCGTTATGGGTCTGGTGGATGCTATCCCGATGATCGCTGTAGGTCTGGGTCTGTACGTGATGTTCGCCGTCGCGTAGTAAGTTGTTCGAAAGAAACCTAAGCCACAGAGTTATTTTTTAAGAGGTATTGTGCTGTGAACATGAACGCAACAATCCTCGGCCAGGCCATCGCGTTTGTTATCTTCGTATGGTTCTGCATGAAGTATGTATGGCCGCCGTTAATGGCTGCCATCGAAAAGCGCCAGAAAGAAATTTCTGACGGTTTAGCTTCTGCAGAACGCGCTAAGAAAGATTTGGACCTTGCACAGGCCAACGCGACCGACCAGCTGAAAAAAGCGAAAGCGGAAGCCCAGGTAATCATCGAGCAGGCGAACAAGCGTCGCTCTCAGATCCTGGACGAAGCAAAAGCGGAAGCAGAACAGGAACGCACCAAAATCGTCGCACAGGCGCAGGCTGAAATCGATGCCGAACGTAAACGTGCTCGTGAGGAGCTGCGTAAGCAGGTCGCTATCCTGGCTGTTGCTGGCGCCGAGAAGATCATCGAACGTTCCGTGGATGAAGCTGCTAACAGCGACATCGTGGATAAACTTGTCGCTGAACTGTAAGGAGGGAGGGGCTGATGTCTGAATTTGTAACGGTAGCTCGCCCCTACGCCAAAGCAGCTTTTGACTTTGCCGTCGAACACAACAGCGTTGAACGCTGGCAGGATATGCTGGCGTTTGTCGCTGAAGTGACGAAAAACGAACAAATGACAGAGCTACTCTCCGGCGCACTGGCGCCAGAAACGCTCTCTGATGTGTTTATCGCGGTCTGTGGTGAGCAACTGGACGAAAATGGCCAAAACCTGATTCGGGTAATGGCTGAAAATGGTCGTCTGAATGCGCTCCCTGATGTTCTCGAGCAGTTCATTCACCTGCGCGCTGCCAGTGAGGCAACCGCAGAGGTAGAAGTTATTTCTGCCGCTCAAATGAGTGACGAACAGCTTGCGAAAATTACCGCCGCGATGGAAAAACGTCTGTCACGCAAAGTTAAGCTGAATTGCAAAATCGATAAGTCTGTAATGGCAGGCGTAATCATCCGTTCGGGTGATATGGTCATTGATGGTAGCGTACGCGGCCGTCTTGAACGCCTTGCAGACGTCTTGCAGTCTTAAGGGGACTGGAGCATGCAACTGAATTCCACCGAAATCAGCGAACTGATCAAGCAGCGCATTGCTCAGTTCAATGTTGTGAGCGAGGCTCATAACGAAGGTACTATCGTTTCTGTAAGTGACGGTGTTATCCGCATTCACGGCCTGGCCGATTGTATGCAGGGTGAGATGATCGCTCTGCCGGGTAACCGTTACGCTATCGCACTGAACCTGGAGCGCGACTCCGTAGGTGCCGTTGTGATGGGTCCGTACGCTGACCTCGCCGAAGGTATGAAGGTTAAATGTACTGGCCGTATCCTTGAAGTTCCGGTTGGCCGCGGCCTGCTGGGACGTGTGGTTAACACCCTGGGTGCACCGATTGATGGTAAAGGTCCGCTGGAGCACGACGGCTTCTCCGCCGTTGAAGCTATCGCACCGGGCGTCATCGAACGTCAGTCCGTCGATCAGCCGGTGCAGACCGGTTATAAATCCGTTGATGCCATGATCCCAATCGGTCGTGGACAGCGTGAACTGATTATCGGCGACCGTCAGACGGGTAAAACCGCTCTGGCCATCGACGCCATCATCAACCAGCGTGATTCCGGCATCAAGTGCGTCTACGTAGCTATCGGCCAGAAAGCGTCCACCATTTCTAACGTGGTACGTAAACTGGAAGAACACGGCGCGCTGGCTAACACCATCGTTGTGGTTGCTACCGCATCTGAATCTGCCGCACTGCAATACCTGGCGCCGTATGCCGGTTGTGCAATGGGTGAATACTTCCGCGACCGCGGTGAAGATGCGCTGATCATTTATGATGACCTGTCTAAACAGGCCGTTGCTTACCGTCAGATCTCCCTGCTGCTCCGTCGTCCGCCAGGACGTGAAGCATTCCCGGGCGACGTATTCTACCTCCACTCTCGTCTGCTGGAGCGTGCCGCACGTGTTAACGTCGAATACGTTGAAGCTTTCACCAAAGGTGAAGTGAAAGGTAAAACCGGTTCTCTGACCGCGCTGCCGATTATCGAAACCCAGGCGGGTGACGTTTCTGCGTTCGTTCCGACCAACGTAATTTCCATTACCGATGGTCAGATCTTCCTGGAAACCAACCTGTTCAACTCCGGTATTCGTCCTGCGGTTAACCCGGGTATCTCCGTATCCCGTGTTGGTGGTGCAGCTCAGACCAAGATCATGAAGAAACTGTCCGGTGGTATTCGTACCGCTCTGGCACAGTATCGCGAACTGGCGGCGTTCTCGCAGTTTGCCTCTGACCTTGATGATGCAACCCGTAAGCAGCTGGACCACGGTCAGAAAGTGACCGAACTGCTGAAACAGAAACAGTATGCGCCGATGTCCGTTGCGCAGCAGTCTCTGGTTCTGTTCGCGGCAGAACGTGGTTATCTGGCGGATGTCGAGCTGTCGAAAATCGGTAGCTTTGAAGCCGCTCTGCTGGCTTACGTCGACCGTGATCACGCTCCGTTGATGCAAGAGATCAACCAGTCCGGTGGCTATAACGACGAAATCGAAGGCAAGCTGAAAGGCATCCTCGATTCCTTCAAAGCAACCCAATCCTGGTAAAGTCTGGCGGCTTGCTCTAGGGCAGGCCGCAAGGCATTGAGGAGAAGCTCATGGCCGGCGCAAAAGAGATACGTAGTAAGATCGCAAGCGTCCAGAACACGCAAAAGATCACTAAAGCGATGGAAATGGTCGCCGCTTCCAAAATGCGTAAATCGCAGGAGCGCATGGCGGCCAGCCGTCCATATGCAGATACCATGCGCAAAGTGATCGGTCACCTTGCGAACGGTAATCTGGAATATAAGCACCCTTACCTGGAAGAACGCGACGTTAAACGCGTGGGCTACCTGGTGGTGTCTACCGACCGTGGTCTGTGCGGTGGCTTGAACATTAACCTGTTCAAAAAGCTGCTGGCGGAAATGAAAGCATGGTCCGATAAAGGCGTTCAGTGCGAACTCGCAATGATCGGCTCGAAGGGCGTGTCGTTCTTTAATTCCGTTAGCGGTAATGTTGTCGCCCAGGTGACGGGTATGGGGGATAACCCCTCCCTGTCCGAACTGATCGGTCCGGTAAAAGTGATGTTGCAGGCCTACGATGAAGGCCGTCTGGACAAGCTGTATATTGTCAGCAACAAATTTATTAACACCATGTCTCAGGTTCCAACCATTACTCAGCTGCTGCCGTTACCGGCTTCAGAAGAGGGTGAGTTGAAGCGTAAATCCTGGGATTACCTGTATGAACCCGATCCGAAAGCGCTGCTGGATACCCTGCTGCGTCGTTATGTGGAATCTCAGGTTTATCAGGGTGTGGTAGAAAACCTGGCCAGCGAGCAGGCCGCACGTATGGTGGCGATGAAAGCCGCGACCGACAATGGCGGCAGCCTGATTAAAGAGCTGCAGTTGGTATACAACAAAGCTCGTCAGGCCAGCATTACTCAGGAACTCACCGAGATCGTCGGTGGAGCATCCGCGGTATAACCAGGTTAATTCGTAGAGGATTCAAGATGGCTACTGGAAAAATTGTCCAGGTAATCGGCGCCGTGGTCGACGTCGAATTCCCTCAGGATGCCGTACCGCGCGTGTACGAGGCTCTTGAGGTGCAAAATGGTAGTGAGAAGCTGGTGCTGGAAGTTCAGCAGCAGCTCGGCGGCGGTATTGTTCGTACCATCGCCATGGGTTCTTCCGACGGTCTGCGTCGCGGTCTGGAAGTAAAAGACCTCGAGCACCCGATCGAAGTCCCGGTAGGTAAAGCCACGCTGGGTCGTATCATGAACGTACTGGGCCAACCGGTAGACATGAAAGGCGACATCGGCGAAGAAGAGCGTTGGGCTATCCACCGTGCAGCACCTTCCTACGAAGAGTTGTCAAACTCTCAGGAACTGCTGGAAACCGGCATCAAAGTTATCGACCTGATGTGTCCGTTTGCGAAGGGCGGTAAAGTTGGTCTGTTCGGTGGTGCGGGTGTAGGTAAAACCGTAAACATGATGGAGCTGATCCGTAACATCGCGATCGAGCACTCCGGTTACTCCGTGTTTGCGGGCGTAGGTGAACGTACTCGTGAGGGTAACGACTTCTACCACGAAATGACCGACTCCAACGTTATCGATAAAGTATCCCTGGTGTATGGCCAGATGAACGAGCCGCCGGGAAACCGTCTGCGCGTTGCGCTGACCGGCCTGACCATGGCTGAGAAGTTCCGTGACGAAGGTCGTGACGTTCTGCTGTTCGTGGATAACATCTACCGTTACACCCTGGCCGGTACTGAAGTATCCGCACTGCTGGGCCGTATGCCTTCAGCGGTAGGTTACCAGCCGACCCTGGCGGAAGAGATGGGCGTTCTGCAGGAACGTATCACCTCGACCAAAACCGGTTCAATCACTTCCGTACAGGCGGTATACGTACCTGCGGATGACTTGACTGACCCGTCTCCAGCCACCACCTTTGCGCACCTTGACGCCACCGTGGTACTGAGCCGTCAGATCGCCTCTCTGGGTATCTACCCGGCAGTTGACCCGCTGGACTCCACCAGCCGTCAGCTGGATCCGCTGGTTGTTGGTCAGGAGCACTACGACACCGCTCGTGGCGTTCAGTCCATCCTGCAGCGTTATCAGGAACTGAAAGACATCATCGCCATCCTGGGTATGGATGAACTGTCTGAAGAAGATAAACTGGTGGTAGCTCGCGCGCGTAAGATTCAGCGCTTCCTGTCCCAGCCGTTCTTCGTGGCAGAAGTATTTACCGGTTCTCCGGGCAAATATGTCTCCCTGAAAGACACCATCCGTGGCTTTAAAGGCATCATGGAAGGCGAATACGATCACCTGCCGGAGCAGGCGTTCTACATGGTCGGTTCTATCGACGAAGCCGTGGAAAAAGCCAAAAAACTTTAACGCCTTAATCGGAGGGTGATATGGCAATGACTTACCACCTGGACGTCGTCAGCGCAGAGAAACAAATGTTCTCTGGTCTGGTCGAGAAAATCCAGGTAACGGGTAGTGAAGGTGAACTGGGTATTTACCCGGGGCACGCGCCGCTGCTCACCGCCATTAAGCCTGGTATGATTCGCATCGTTAAGCAGCACGGTCACGAAGAATTTATCTACCTGTCAGGCGGCATTCTTGAAGTGCAGCCGGGTAGCACGACCGTTCTGGCTGATACGGCAATTCGTGGCCAGGATCTCGACGAAGCGCGAGCCCTGGAAGCGAAACGTAAGGCTGAAGAGCACATTAAGAGCTCTCATGGTGACGTGGACTACGCTCAGGCGTCTGCGGAACTGGCCAAAGCGATCGCTAAACTGCGCGTTATCGAGTTGACCAAAAAAGCGATGTAACACCGGCTTGAACGTTAAAAAGCCAGTCTGGTTTCCAGGCTGGCTTTTTTATGGCTTCGTTTCAGAAAAAGCAAAATTAAAAAGCGGGTTTAAAAATTTTGTGATGTATATCTCATTTTTGTTGATCGTTTAAAAGATGAAGCGTAGACTTATTTTTGTGATGTTAATCACAAAAAAAGAGTTCATCAAAAACGTAATCGCTATCCAGGAAGAGATCATGAAACTGCTTAATAAAATCGTCGCTTTCTTCAGTGCTATGAACGTAACCTTCGGTACGTTCAACCACTAAGAAGTCCGCTCTCCAGACTGCTTATGCGCTGTACCGCTAACTAAAACGACAACACATGCGGTGTGAAGCAGGAAAGGAAGTAAAAAGGTCGCCCGAGGGCGACCTTTATGTTTTTAGCGTGTCCCTGGTTAATTGCGGCTAAGGAAGTTACCGGTGTTAAAGCTGCCGTCGGCCTCACGCGTCAGCGGATCCGGCAGCGTCAGAGTCTGATAGTCGGCGCTGTGAATGCTCTTTCCCTGGGCGTTGATGCTTCGGCCACCGTGGATAAAGTAGTTGCTATCATCAATGTTCCCGATAACGGCATCGTCATATTTCCCCGGCTGGCTGCGCAGAGAAAGGTTATCGCTGAAGGTACCCTGCGTTTCCGGTGCGCCATACGGGCTTGGGCGGAATAGATAGTTAAAGCGCTGGTTATCCACCGCGACGTTATTGACCACTACCAGCTTGCCAGGATTGAAGTTGTCGGTAAAACCGTCCAGATGATTGCCGATGGCGATGCTGTTGCGTACCTCGTGGGCGACCGGCTGCCCTTCCCCACCGAGCTTAAAGCCGTTGCTGGTATTATTGCGGGCAATGGAGTTCTCGATTACCACAACGCCGTTAGCGCCGTCCTCAATTTTATTGAACAGATCGAAGCCGTCGTCGATATTATCGTGTGAGTAACAGCCCTCCAGCCGGTTACCCTCCCCTACGCGCATTTTCACCGCAAAGCCATCGGCGTTAATTTTACCCGGATCTTCGTTATTAAAGGATTCAGAATTCACCACCCGGTTATGGCTGGCCCACAGCGGGCGTCCGACATCCGCCGGAGAGGAAATTTGAATGCCGGTATCATCGTTCCGATACGCGGTGACGTTCTCGATCAGGTTATGGCTACCCTGTACGCGCAGGCTCTTGTCCGTAATGTCTACTCCATTGATATGCCAGTAGCTGGCATCCAGCAGGAGCCCGTGAATCACGGCTTTTCCGTCGGCTTTCAGGGTTTTGACTTTGTCTTTCAGGCCGCTGGCGCTAACCGGGATGGTTGTTTGCGGATAATCACCGGCGGCTAATACAATTTGCCCGCCAGGGGGAACGAGGTCGACAGCGGTGGCTAAATCCAGCGGCGAGTCCGTCGTCCCTTTAGCCTGCGACAGCCCATCCGGCGCGGCGTACAGCGTATTGCCTGTCACATTGGCGCTCTGTTCAACCGTCAGCGTTTGGGTCAGCGTGTTTGCGCCGGTGGCTGGAGTGAAGCTAATTTCGAATGTGCTTTTATCTTTCAGAACGGCAGGCTGGGTATACATCTCTCCGGCCTTCACGGCTTTATCCTGCCCGATCACCACTTCATCCTGACGCACGGTGATGCGCCCGTCACTATTCGTGCGCGCCTGCAGGAGATACTCTTTGCTCTGGCTTTTTGTCCCCGAGGCAATTTGCATGACCGGCGGCCAGCTTTTGGCAACATACGGGGCGGAGGGAACCGTATTTGCCGCGGAGGTCGTCAGGGAAGCATTGCTGACGGTGATTTTGGCGTTACGTGAGGCGAAGAAACCGACGTAGTAATGTTCTTTATCCTGCTGAGCAATCAGATCGGCGTGAGGAACCCGCTGGCTTACCCATTCATTACTGCCCGTTGCCGCCCATGAGGTAATAAATCCGTCGTTAGTGCGTTCCAGCTTAAGCTGAAACGTCGGGGTTTGCTGGATATCGATTTTCTCTTTGTAACTTTGACGCTTGATTGCAGCGCCCGCATTGCCCCACGGTTGGGTTATCCCTTCCCGGCTAATAGCCTGCAGCTTGATATGCGAGCCATCTTTTTTATCCTGGGTCATAATGGCGTTCATCACCATATTGGATGCCGCCGGGAACTCTTCGTAGCCGACCTTGAGAGGCTGTTGGCGCGGGTTGCCAATGACGT
The DNA here is from genome assembly GCF_900200035.1 of Klebsiella grimontii. Lineage (GTDB taxonomy): Bacteria > Pseudomonadota > Gammaproteobacteria > Enterobacterales > Enterobacteriaceae > Klebsiella > Klebsiella grimontii. Next base: position 75,537 of record NZ_FZTC01000003.1, on the reverse strand, counting down.
CGCGGACCAGCAGTCCCGCGCCTTCCTGCGCCGCCGGACGCGCGCCATTTTCCGGTCCAAACTGATCGACGGTCACCGTAGCCTGCAGGATAAAATTCTTATTGGTTGGCAGCTCGGTGTAAAAGAAGGTCAGTCCGTCGTGGGAGTTGGCAATTTTACCTCCCCGGCTCTCGATGGTAATGGGCTGGCTGAGATCGGCGGAATCCTGCTGCGTCAGCTTTTTCCCGGCAATGGTGACATCATTGACGCCAATTTTTTCCGGCAACACGTTCGAGGAAAAGTTACTGTCGGTGGATTGCCCAAAGGCGATTGCCCGCCACTGATGGCCTTCGTTGGCCTGCAGCGGTAGCGCGATCATCGTACTGCAAAGGGTTAATGCCAAAGGTATTTTGTTTTTCATTTTTTTCTCCTGGGTAATTATTAACCGGCATTATCAGGAAAATGAAATGGTGTTTCTATTTATTGCGTCACAATTAATGAATATTAAAACCGCGTTTTACTTTATGGATTTTCTTTATTTTTCCATCAAAAAAACAGCAAAAGCAGAGGGATAGCCGGTATCCCTCCCCGTTAAAATGCTTTTTTTGCGCTAAACGGGTTTGCGCTGGCTAAAAATACCCACCTAAAATGGTGTATAGCGTTACGCTTGTGCGTTTTATCTTCGTCTCGTTTCATGATGAAAAATATGTAGATATTTCAACGTGAAAGGCTTTTACTTTTCGTTCTAACAGCAGTCAGGATGCGTATGTCAAACAGTCCGATGAGCGTGGTTATTCTTGCCGCAGGCAAAGGTACCCGCATGTATTCCGATCTTCCTAAGGTGTTGCATTCGCTGGCCGGAAAGCCGATGGTGCAGCATGTTATTGATGCGGCTAAAGAATTAGGGGCATCCGCCGTACATCTGGTGTACGGGCACGGCGGCGACCTGCTTCGCCAGACGCTGCGCGAAGACAATCTTAACTGGGTTCTACAGGCCGAACAGCTTGGTACCGGCCACGCTATGCAGCAGGCGGCGCCGTTCTTCAGCGACGATGAAGATATCCTGATGCTGTACGGCGACGTGCCGCTTATTTCCGTCGAAACATTACAGCGCCTGCGGGACGCGAAACCGCAGGGCGGTATCGGCCTGTTGACGGTGAAGCTGGACGATCCGACCGGCTATGGCCGCATTACGCGCGATAACGGCGCGGTGACGGGTATTGTTGAGCATAAAGACGCCAGCGAAGAGCAGCGCCGGATTCAGGAAATTAATACCGGGATTCTGGTCGCCAACGGGGCGGATCTTAAACGCTGGCTGGCTAAGCTCACCAACAACAACGTTCAGGGCGAATACTACATCACCGACATTATCGCCATGGCCTATCAAGAAGGTCGTGAAATTACCGCTGTACATCCGCGACGGTTAAGCGAAGTGGAAGGCGTGAATAACCGCCTGCAGCTCTCCCGCCTTGAACGCGTCTGGCAGTCTGAACAGGCTGAAAAGCTGCTGCTCGCGGGCGTTATGCTGCGCGATCCGGCGCGTTTTGATCTGCGCGGCGTGCTGAAACACGGGCGCGATGTCGAAATTGATACTAACGTTATCCTCGAAGGTGACGTGGTGCTGGGGGATCGGGTCAAGATCGGCGCTGGCTGCGTCATCAAGAACAGCACCATTGGTGATGATTGCGAGATTAGCCCCTATACCGTGGTGGAGGATGCGCATCTGGAAGCCGCCTGTACCATTGGACCGTTCGCGCGGCTGCGCCCAGGCGCTGAGCTTCTGGAAGGCGCGCACGTTGGCAACTTTGTCGAAATTAAAAAGGCGCGCTTGGGTAAAGGCACAAAAGCCGGGCATCTCTCCTATCTCGGAGACGCCGAGATTGGCGATAACGTCAATATCGGCGCGGGCACCATCACCTGTAACTATGATGGCGCAAATAAGCACAAAACGGTGATTGGCGATGACGTGTTTGTTGGCTCTGACAGCCAGCTGGTCGCGCCGGTGACCGTCGGCAATGGCGTCACCATTGCCGCAGGAACAACGGTAACGCGTGACGTTGCCGATAATGAATTAGTGTTAAGCCGCGTGCCGCAGGTCCATAAACAGGGCTGGCAGCGCCCGGTGAAGAAAAAGTAACGCTATTTCTCTTTCGCCCTTTCGGGGAGAAAGAGCGGGGTGAGGGGATAACATAATCCTCCCCCCACGGCAGTACCCATAAAAATAACCCCACTCTCTACAAGGCTCGGGGCGCCCGAAATTCGGGTAAACAGGTTGACCGACAACGTATGGCATACAGCCAAAATCGGAATGAAAAACTATGTGTGGAATTGTTGGCGCAGTCGCGCAGCGTGATATTGCTGAAATCCTTCTCGAAGGTTTACGTCGTCTGGAATACCGCGGTTACGACTCTGCCGGTCTGGCAGTCGTCGATAACGAAGGTCATATGAACCGCGTTCGTCGCCTTGGGAAAGTACAGATGCTGGCCCAGGCACTGGAAGAACATCCGTTGCACGGCGGTACCGGGATTGCCCATACCCGCTGGGCGACGCACGGCGAACCGTCTGAAGGTAACGCGCATCCGCATGTTTCTGACCATATTGTGGTGGTGCATAACGGGATCATCGAAAACCATGAGCCGCTGCGCGAGCTGTTGCAGTCGCGAGGCTACGTTTTTGTCTCCGAGACTGACACGGAAGTGATTGCGCATCTCGTTCACTGGGAGCTGGAACAAGGCGGCACCCTGCGTGAAGCCGTTCTGCGAACCATCCCGCAGCTGCGTGGCGCTTACGGCACCGTGATCATGGATACCCGCGATCCGGGTACGCTGCTGGCCGCTCGTTCAGGCAGCCCGCTGGTCATTGGCCTGGGGATGGGGGAAAACTTCATTGCCTCCGATCAGCTGGCGCTGCTGCCGGTTACCCGCCGCTTTATCTTCCTCGAAGAGGGCGATATTGCTGAGGTTACCCGCCGTTCGGTGACTATCTTTGATAAATCCGGCGCCGAAGTGCAGCGCCCGGACATCGAATCCAATCTGCAGTACGATGCGGGCGATAAAGGTATCTATCGCCACTACATGCAAAAAGAGATCTACGAGCAGCCGAACGCTATCAAAAATACCCTTTCCGGGCGTATTAGCCATGGTGAGGTTGATTTAAGCGAGCTGGGCCCGCAGGCTAACGAGCTGCTGTCGCAGGTTGAGCATATTCAGATCATCGCCTGCGGCACCTCCTATAACTCAGGTATGGTTTCCCGCTACTGGTTTGAGTCGCTGGCAGGGGTACCGTGCGATGTCGAAATTGCCTCCGAGTTCCGCTACCGCAAATCGGCCGTGCGTCGCAACAGCCTGATGATCACCCTCTCTCAGTCAGGCGAAACGGCAGATACGCTGGCCGGTCTGCGCCTGTCGAAAGAGCTGGGCTATCTGGGCTCGCTGGCGATTTGTAATGTGCCTGGTTCCTCTCTGGTGCGTGAATCCGATCTGGCGATGATGACCAACGCCGGAACGGAAATCGGCGTCGCCTCGACCAAAGCCTTCACTACGCAGCTGACCGTTCTGCTGATGCTGGTGGCGAAACTGGCGCGCCTCAAAGGCCAGGACGCCGCTATCGAACACGAGATCGTGCATGGCCTGCAGGCGCTGCCGAGCCGCATTGAGCAGGTGCTTTCGCAGGATAAGCGTATCGAAGCGCTGGCTGAGAATTTCTCTGACAAACACCACGCGCTGTTCCTTGGACGCGGCGATCAGTATCCCATCGCCCTCGAAGGGGCGCTGAAGCTGAAAGAGATCTCCTATATTCACGCAGAAGCCTATGCTGCCGGTGAGCTGAAGCATGGTCCGCTGGCGCTGATTGACGCTGAGATGCCGGTAGTGGTGGTGGCGCCGAACAACGAACTGCTGGAAAAACTGAAATCCAACATTGAAGAAGTTCGCGCCCGCGGCGGCCAGCTGTACGTCTTTGCTGACGGCGATGCGGGTTTCACCAGCAGCGACAATATGCACATCATCGAGATGCCGCACGTTGAAGAGGTTATCGCGCCAATCTTCTACACCGTACCGCTGCAGCTGCTGGCGTATCACGTCGCGCTGATCAAAGGGACTGACGTTGACCAGCCGCGTAACCTGGCGAAATCGGTTACCGTGGAATAACGGTTTTTACATCGTGACAGGGCTGCCGTCCGGCAGCCCTTTTTATTTGCGGCGAACGGCGAGATCCCACCCGCTTTATGACAGTCTGTCATTTTTGAGACGCTTTTTTGCCGTCATAAAAATAAAATTTTTCGGCAATCTTTTCCTCATTATCTTTATTAACAATATGATTTGTATTGTTTTTATTTAGCGTGAAATCCCGCCTTTTCGCCTGTCATAAAACTGTAATAATTCGTACATTTTACTGTCACCTGTTTGTCCTATTTTGCTCACCATAGCTTCGAAACAATGGTTTACGAATCCAGCAGGAGACATTATGAACGTTATGCGTACCACCGTCGCAACAGTTGTCGCCGCGACCTTATCGATGAGCGCTTTCTCTGTTTTTGCAGCAGCAAGCCTGACTGGCGCAGGCGCAACTTTCCCCGCGCCGGTGTATGCCAAGTGGGCAGATACCTATAACAAAGAAACGGGTAATAAAGTTAATTACCAGGGTATCGGCTCCTCTGGCGGCGTAAAACAAATTACGGCCAACACCGTAGACTTTGGCGCTTCTGATGCCCCTCTGGCTGACGATAAACTGGCTCAGGAAGGTCTGTTCCAGTTCCCGACCGTTATCGGCGGCGTGGTGCTGGCGATTAACCTGCCTGGCGTGAAATCCGGCGAGCTGGTGCTTGATGGTAAAACGCTGGGTGATATCTACCTTGGCAAAATCAAAAAATGGGATGATGCAGCGATTGCTAAGCTCAACCCGGGCATGAAGCTGCCTTCTCAGAATATCGCCGTTGTTCGTCGTGCCGATGGTTCCGGTACTTCCTTCGTTTTCACCAGCTATCTGGCGAAGGTGAATGAAGAGTGGAAATCTAAAATCGGCGCGGGTTCAACCGTAAACTGGCCGACCGGACTGGGCGGTAAGGGCAACGACGGCATCGCCGCGTTTGTTCAGCGTCTGCCGGGTTCTATCGGCTACGTCGAATATGCCTACGCAAAACAGAATAACCTCGCTTACACCAAACTGCTGTCCGCCGATGGCAAGCCGGTGAGCCCGACTGAAGATAACTTCGCTAACGCGGCGAAAGAAATCGACTGGAGCAAATCCTTTGCACAGGATCTGACTAACCAGAAAGGCGACAACGCATGGCCGATTACCTCGACCACCTTCATTCTGGTTCACAAGGCTTCCAACAAGCCAGAGCAGACCGCTGAAGTGCTGAAGTTCTTCGACTGGGCGTATAAAAACGGCGGTAAAGAGGCTAACGCGCTGGATTATGCAACCCTGCCGGAAAGCGTGGTTGAGCAGGTTCGCGCGGCATGGAAGACCAACGTCAAGGATAGCAGCGGTAAAGCGCTGTACTAATACCCGTCATACTTCGAGCTACAGGCGCGTTGGCAGCGCTTGCCTGCAGCTCGAATTATTTAGGGTATGGCATTACCTTTGTCAGAAAGATCAGTAAACTACGTTTTTTTCTGGCCCGAAACTGAAGAGTAACTTATGGCTGCAACCAAGCCGGCATTTAACCCTCCGGGGAAAAAGGGTGACATAATTTTCAGCGTGCTGGTAAAACTGGCGGCGCTGATTGTGCTATTGATGCTTGGCGGCATCATCGTCTCCCTTATCATCTCGTCCTGGCCAAGCATTGAGAAATTCGGCTTCGCCTTTCTGTGGACCAAAGAGTGGGATGCGCCGAACCAGATTTTCGGTGCCCTGGTGCCTATTTACGGAACGCTGGTCACCTCATTTATCGCGCTGCTGATCGCCGTGCCGGTGAGCTTCGGTATCGCGCTGTTTTTGACCGAACTGTCACCCGCCTGGCTCAAGCGCCCGCTGGGTATCGCCATTGAGCTGCTGGCCGCGATTCCCAGTATCGTATACGGCATGTGGGGTCTGTTTATTTTCGCCCCGCTGTTTGCGACCTACTTCCAGGAGCCAGTTGGCAACGTTCTCTCGACCATTCCGTTCGTTGGCGCGCTCTTTGCGGGCCCGGCATTTGGTATCGGTATTCTGGCGGCAGGCGTGATTCTGGCCATCATGATCATCCCTTATATCGCGGCCGTTATGCGTGACGTCTTTGAACAGACGCCGGTGATGATGAAAGAGTCGGCATACGGTATCGGCTGTACAACGTGGGAAGTTATCTGGCGTATCGTTCTGCCCTTTACCAAAAACGGCGTTATCGGCGGAGTGATGCTCGGACTGGGGCGCGCGCTGGGGGAAACCATGGCGGTGACCTTTATTATCGGCAACACCTACCAGCTTGATAGCGTTTCATTATATATGCCAGGCAACAGCATCACCTCCGCGCTGGCCAATGAGTTTGCCGAGGCGGAAACCGGGCTGCACGTTGCCGCATTGATGGAGCTGGGCCTGATTCTCTTCGTTATTACCTTTATTGTTCTTGCCGCATCGAAGTTTATGATTATGCGTCTGGCTAAGAACGAGGGGGCACGCTAATGGCGACGATTGAACTACAAACCACCGCGGAGCTGGCGGAGTCTCGCCGCAAAATGCAGGCAAAACGCCGCATGAAAAACCGCCTCGCCCTGACGCTATCGATGGCGACCATGGCGTTTGGCCTGTTCTGGCTTATCTGGATCCTGATGTCCACCGTTACCCGCGGCATCGACGGCATGAGCCTGGCGCTGTTTACCGAAATGACCCCGCCGCCAAATACGGCGGGCGGCGGTCTGGCAAACGCCCTGGCAGGTAGCGGATTGTTGATTCTGTGGTCGACGGTTATCGGTACCCCTCTGGGCATTCTGGCGGGGATTTATCTGGCGGAATATGGCCGTAAATCCTGGCTGGCGGAAGTGATTCGGTTTATTAACGATATCCTGCTTTCCGCGCCGTCGATTGTCGTCGGTCTGTTTGTGTACACCATCGTCGTTGCGCAAATGCAGCACTTTTCCGGCTGGGCGGGCGTGATTGCGCTGGCGCTGCTGCAGGTGCCTATCGTTATTCGTACCACTGAAAACATGCTGAAGCTGGTTCCGGACAGCCTGCGCGAGGCGGCTTATGCGCTGGGTACGCCGAAGTGGCGCATGATTTCTGCGATCACCCTGAAGGCATCGGTATCGGGCATTATGACCGGTATCCTGCTGGCCATCGCCCGTATCGCCGGGGAAACGGCGCCGCTGCTGTTTACCGCGCTCTCCAATCAGTTCTGGAGCACCGATATGATGCAGCCGATCGCTAACCTGCCGGTAACGATTTTCAAATTTGCCATGAGTCCGTTTGCGGAGTGGCAGCAACTGGCATGGGCCGGGGTCTTGATTATCACCCTGTGCGTATTGCTGCTGAACATTCTGGCGCGCGTTATTTTCGCGAAGAATAAACACGGTTAATTTTTGCGGCGCGACGAAACGCGGCGCCGAATGAGGAAGAGAACGAGATGAGTATGGTGAATACGACCCCGGGTAAACTTTCAGTACGTAATCTGAACTTCTACTACGGAAAATTCCATGCCCTGAAAAACATCAACCTGGATATCACCAAAAACCAGGTTACGGCGTTTATCGGTCCGTCAGGCTGCGGTAAATCCACGCTGCTGCGTACGTTCAACAAAATGTTTGAGCTGTACCCGGAGCAGCGCGCGGAAGGCGAAATTCTGCTGGATGGCGATAATATTCTCACCAACACCCAGGATATCGCCCTGCTGCGCGCCAAAGTGGGGATGGTGTTCCAGAAGCCGACGCCGTTCCCGATGTCGATTTATGACAACATTGCCTTTGGCGTACGCCTGTTTGAGAAACTCTCCCGCGCGGATATGGACGAGCGAGTGCAGTGGGCTTTGACCAAAGCCGCATTGTGGAATGAAACCAAAGATAAACTGCATCAGAGCGGATATTCTCTCTCCGGTGGTCAGCAGCAGCGTCTGTGCATCGCGCGCGGTATCGCTATTCGTCCGGAAGTCTTACTGCTGGATGAGCCCTGCTCGGCGCTGGACCCGATCTCTACCGGGCGTATTGAAGAGCTGATTACCGAACTGAAACAGGATTACACCGTCGTTATCGTGACCCACAACATGCAGCAGGCCGCGCGTTGTTCCGACCATACGGCATTTATGTATCTTGGCGAGCTGATTGAATTCAGCAACACGGACGATCTGTTTACCAAGCCCGCTAAGAAGCAAACTGAAGATTACATTACTGGCCGCTACGGTTGATTGCCCTTCTGCTTTCAGGCTCTAACCTATTGGGCAATCAGGAGATACTATGGATAACCTAAATCTTAACAAACATATTTCCGGCCAGTTCAACGCCGAACTGGAGTACATCCGCACCCAGGTCATGACCATGGGTGGGCTGGTGGAACAGCAGCTTTCTGATGCGATCACCGCGATGCATAACCAGGACAGCGAGCTGGCGAAGCGCGTTATCGACGGCGATAAGCAGGTCAATATGATGGAAGTCGCGATCGATGAAGCCTGTGTACGCATCATCGCCAAGCGTCAGCCAACCGCCAGCGACCTGCGCCTGGTGATGGCGATTATCAAAACCATCGCCGAGCTGGAACGTATCGGCGACGTCGCGGATAAAATCTGCCGCACCGCGCTGGAAAAATTCTCCCAGCAGCATCAGCCGCTGCTGGTAAGCCTGGAATCGCTGGGGCGCCATACCGTGCAGATGCTGCACGATGTACTGGATGCCTTTGCGCGTATGGACCTTGATGAAGCCGTGCGTATTTATCGCGAAGATAAGAAAGTTGACCAGGAATATGAAGGCATCGTACGTCAGTTGATGACCTATATGATGGAAGATTCGCGCACTATTCCAAGCGTGTTGACCGCGCTGTTCTGCGCCCGCTCGATTGAGCGTATCGGCGATCGTTGCCAGAATATCTGCGAATATATTTTCTACTTCGTCAAAGGTCAGGATTTCCGTCACGTTGGCGGTGACGAGCTGGATAAACTGCTGGCGGGAAAAGATCCCAAAGAGTAATAAATCACAGAAACTAATTCTGATAAAAGGATATATCAGAATTAGTTATGATATATGTTTAAGTTATTTTTTCATTAACAATAACGGTGCGATTGTCGTCACAAATAACAATTTCACTAATTGTGGTTTTATTTTTATAGCGTAACAATACGGTTTATCAATCGGGTGACTTGTCGTTACAAGGCCCGAATGGAAACGGCGGATTGTTACTGCGTAAGCAGGCAAAACCTGACATCACCTTTAATCTGGTGATGTCAGGTTTTTTTTTGCCAAATAATCCACCCGCAGTAGATGAATGGGGTTGTTACCGCCGTGCGGGCAAAACCTGAAGAAAATCGCCTCTGTTTTATGCAGGGAGTTTTCTTCAGGTTTTTTTATGCGATGAAAAAATGTCTGAGGATAAACCATGCCTTCGCGCTGGTCGTTATTTTTCACGATATTCAGCTGCACTCATTTTATATAAAGGGACCTTATGTTTAAAAGAAATCTGATTACATCTGCCATTATTATTATGGCACCGATCGCTTATTCCTCCCATGCTATGGCGGCATCGTTGACGGTTGAACAGCGCCTTGAGCTTCTGGAAAAGGCGCTTAAGGATACGCAGTCCGAACTTAAAAAATATAAAGATGAAGAGAAAGCCAGAAATCAAATCTGGGTCGCCAATACGCAGCCGGGCGGAAATAAAACGAGCGCGGCTCGGCAGGCCGTAAGCTCGCCAGCGCCGACCAGCGCCGCCCAAAAACCGGCGGCGGTACTGGTGAAAAATGAACAACCCGCGGCTAACGGCGAGTCTATCTATAGCTCCATGACGATGAAGGATTTCAGTCAGTTCGTGAAGGATGAAATTGGCTTCAGCTATAACGGCTATTACCGTTCCGGTTGGGGAACCGCTTCTCATGGATCGCCAAAATCGTGGGCGATTGGTTCGCTTGGCCGCTTTGGTAACGAATACTCTGGCTGGTTTGATTTACAGCTTAAGCAGCGGGTCTATCAGGAAGGCAATAAGCGTGTTGATGCGATCGTGATGTTAGACGGTAACGTCGGGCAGCAGTATTCCAGCGGCTGGTTCGGGGATAACGCTGGCGGCGAGAACTATATGCAGTTCTCTGATATGTACGTCAATACCAAAGGTTTCCTGCCGTTTGCGCCGGAAGCGGATTTCTGGGTCGGCAAGCACGGCGCGCCGAAAATTGAAATCCAGATGCTGGACTGGAAAACGCAGAGAACCGATGCCGCAGCAGGCGTTGGCCTTGAAAACTGGAAGGTGGGCGCGGGTAAGTTTGATATTGCGCTGGTACGCGAGGACGTTGATGATTACAACCGTACGTTGACCAAAAGCCAGCAACTTAACACCAATACCATTGATATCCGCTATAAAGAAATCCCTCTCTGGGATAAAGCCTCATTAATGGTGACCGGCCGCTATGTCGCGGCAAATCAGAGCTCATCAGAAAAATATAATGAAGGTAATAATGGGTATTATGAATGGAAAGATACCTGGATGGCGGGAACGTCGTTAACGCAGAAATTCGATAACGGCGGGTTTAACGAGTTTTCATTCCTGCTGGCGAACAACTCTATCGCCAGTAGCTTCTCGCGCTATGCGGGATCCAGTCCGTATACCACCTTTAACGGCAGATACTATGGCGATCATACCAACGGCACCGCCGTTCGTTTGACCTCCCAGGGGGAAACCTATCTGAGTGATAACATCATTATGGCTGACGCCATCGTTTACTCCTTTGGTAATGATATCTACAGCTACGAGACTGGCGCGCACTCCGATTTCGAATCTATTCGCGCCGTCGTTCGTCCGGCCTGGATCTGGGATAAATATAACCAGACCGGCGTCGAACTGGGCTATTTCAAACAGCAGAACAAAGATATCACCGGCAAGAAATATAACGAATCCGGTTACAAAACCACCCTCTTCCATACCTTTAAAGTGAATACCAGTATGCTGACCTCACGCCCGGAAATTCGTTTCTATGCGACTTATATTAAAGCGAAGGATATCGACCTGGATAAGGCCGCTAACAGCAACACCAGCAGCATTTTTGAAGATGGTAAGAACGATCAGTTTGCCGTTGGCGCCCAGGCTGAAATCTGGTGGTAAGGCTGGCAATGGCCAGGACAAAATTCTAAAGAGGAATAACGATGAAACGACATGCTATTTACTTCGCTCTGGCGCTGGCGGGCGCAGCGTTTACCGCTCATGCTGCGCCGTTTCCGGCCACGCCGAGCGCGGCGATCCCGGTCAGCCAGTATATTACACAGGTTAACGGCGATAAGAGTATTACCTTCCGCCTGTTTGCCCCGGACGCAAAACGGGTATCCGTGGTGACGGGGGCAACGCCGGACACCTTCGTCTCCCACGATATGGCCAAAGATGAACAGGGGATCTGGACATGGAAAAGTGAAGCTCTGGCGCCCAACCTCTACGAATACTATTTTGATGTCGACGGATTCCGTTCAGTCGATACCGGTAGCCGCTATCAGAAACCCCAGCGTCAGGTGAATACCAGCCTGATTCTGGTACCCGGCAGCATTCTTGACGATCGCGCGGTGGCTCATGGGGAACTACGCACCTTGACCTACCACTCAAAGGCGCTGAATTCTGAACGCCGTGCCTACGTGTGGACGCCGCCGGGCTATACCGGTACCGGCGAGCCGTTGCCGGTGCTCTATTTCTATCACGGTTTTGGCGACAGCGGCCTGTCGGCCATCGATCAGGGGCGTATCCCGCAAATCATGGATAACCTGTTGGCGGAAGGCAAAATCAAGCCCATGCTGGTGGTGGTGCCGGATACCGAAACCGATATTCCTGAAGCGGTTGCGGAAAACTTCCCGCCGCAGGAACGGCGTAAAACCTTCTATCCACTGAATGCGAAAGCGGCGGATAAAGAGCTGATGAACGATATTATTCCGCTGATTGATGCCCGCTTTAATGTGCGGAAAGACGCGGATGGCCGGGCGCTTGCCGGGCTGTCGCAGGGCGGTTATCAGGCGCTGGTCTCGGGAATGAACCATCTGGAGAGCTTCGGCTGGCTGGCGACCTTCAGCGGCGTAACGACAACCACGGTGCCGGATGCCGGCGTCGAGGCGCAGCTAAAAAACCCGCAGGCGATCAATAAGCAGCTGCGTAATTTCACCGTCGTCGTGGGTGAGAAAGACGCGGTCACCGGTAAAGATATCGCCGGACTGAAAGCGGAGCTGGAGAAGCAGAACATCAAATTTGACTACCACGAGTTTCCGGGCCTGAACCACGAAATGGACGTCTGGCGCCCAGCCTACGCCGAGTTCGTGCAGAAGCTGTTCAAATAAAATCAAGGAGCCAGATCCCTGGCTCCCTGTCTTCATTATATTCAGGGAGATAACATGAAGTTAATCGTGACGGAAGATTATGCCGAGATGAGCCTGGTCGCCAGCCATCATGTTTTAGGCTACATCACCGCGCCGCGGAGGATGAATCTGGCGGTAACGGCAGGCAGTACGCCGAAGAAAATGTATGAACATCTGACGGCAGCGATTAAAGGCAAGTCCTTCTATTCTCAGGCCCATTATTACAATTTTGATGAGATCCCGTTCCGCGGACAGGATCGCGAAGGGGTGACCATTTCCAATCTGCGCAGCCTGTTTTTCACTCCCGCTCAGATCCCGGAAGAGAATATCCACAAGCTTAGCCATGCAAACTTTATCCATCACGACCAGCGGTTACAGGAGGAGGGGGGCCTGGATCTGGTGGTGATGGGTCTCGGCGCTGACGGCCATTTTTGCGGTAACTTACCGAATACCACGCGGTTCCACGATGCGACGGTGAAAGTCCCTATCGTCGGGGATTTGGTGGATCTCGTCGCGCATGGCGAAATGGACGGCGACTTCTCCGCGGTGCCGGATAGCTACGTCACGATGGGGCCGAAAAGCGTTATGGCGGCGAAAAATTTGCTGCTGATCGTCAGCGGAGCGGCAAAAGCGCAGGCGCTAAAGCAGGTGATTGAAGGCGAAGTCAGCGAGCGGGTTCCGGCTTCGGTGCTGAAACTGCATCCTTCCCTGGTGATTGTGGCTGATAAAGCAGCGGCTGCGGAATTGACTAAAGCGCAGTCCTTCTCAGCGTAGCGCAGGCGGGTCGCTCCGGGGTTGCGCTACGCTGCGGCTTTTTATCGGGTAATATGCCAGCCGCGCGCTTTCCACAGTTCCGGCAGCGCTTCCAGACGGGTAAACGTCGTCACTTTCGGATGGTCGATGGGCTTGTTGTGCGGATCGGCGCAGAAGTAGAACACCTCCATGCCTGCCGCGATCCCCGACTGCGCGCCTGCGCTGGAGTCGTCGACCAGAATGCAGTTCTCTACGTTAACATTCATCGCTTTTGCAGCATGCAGCATCAGTGCCGGATCGGGCTTCCAGCGCTGGATATCGTAGCCGCTATACAGACGCTCGGGGAAATGGCGCAGCATACCTGTTTTACCGAGAGAGTGCTGCATTTTGCTGACCGGGCCGTTGGAGACCACGCACATCGGCACGTTGACCGCGTCCAGCAGCGCCTGTGCGCCAGAAATGACTTCCAGTTCAGTATCAAACAGGCGCGCGACTTCATCGCGGTAAACCGGCTCAAGGGTCGCCTTATCCAGATTAACGCCGTACTCCGCGTTAATGGTATCGATAATCTCGTACAGCTTTACGCCTTTGAAGCGCTTAAAAATCTCTTCTAAATCCAGCGTAATGCCGAATTCCCTGAACATGTGAACGTAGGCGCGGGAGCAGATCACCTCGCTGTCGACCAGCGTGCCGTCACAGTCGAAAAATACTGCTTCTGGTTGGGTCATGTCGTTTCCATTTTAATAAGTTAACGTTTTCGTCATGCTGATTGGTGAGACGCAATCGTTGCCGTATAAGCAAAATCAATGAAAAAAAGTATCTCACAACCGCCCCTATTGTCGCATTTTGGTATAGGATAGCGACGAATTTTCCCTCCTTTGTTCGGAAACCGATAATGAGTCAACAACAAACCAGCCAGTCATCTGGCCAGGGTCTGCTGGAGCGCGTGTTCAAATTGCGTGAACACGGCACCACGGCCCGCACCGAAGCGATTGCAGGTTTCACCACTTTTCTGACAATGGTGTACATCGTTTTTGTTAACCCACAGATTCTCGGCGTGGCGGGTATGGATACCAGCGCCGTTTTCGTCACAACCTGTCTGATCGCCGCATTCGGCAGCATTATGATGGGGCTATTCGCTAACCTCCCGGTGGCGCTGGCGCCGGCAATGGGCCTGAACGCCTTTTTTGCGTTTGTTGTGGTACAGGCAATGGGCCTGCCATGGCAGGTGGGGATGGGCGCTATTTTCTGGGGCGCGGTTGGCCTGCTGCTGCTGACGATTTTCCGCGTACGCTACTGGATGATTGCCAATATTCCGGTTAGCCTGCGCATCGGCATCACCAGCGGTATCGGCCTGTTTATCGGTATGATGGGCCTGAAAAACGCCGGCGTGATCGTCGCCAATCCGGAAACCCTGGTGAGCATCGGCAACCTGACGTCCCACAGCGTGCTGTTGGGTATCCTTGGCTTCTTCATTATCGCGATTCTGGCTTCCCGCAATATTCACGCCGCGGTGCTGGTTTCTATCGTGGTTACCACGCTGCTGGGCTGGATGCTGGGTGACGTTCACTACACGGGCATCGTTTCCATGCCGCCGAGCGTGACTACGGTGATTGGTCATGTTGACCTGGCGGGCTCGCTGAATCTCGGCCTGGCGGGCGTGATCTTCTCGTTTATGCTGGTGAACCTGTTCGACTCCTCCGGCACGCTGATCGGCGTGACCGATAAAGCCGGTCTGGCCGATGCGCAGGGCAAGTTCCCGCGTATGAAGCAGGCGCTGTTTGTCGATAGCGTATCGTCCGTTGCCGGCTCCTTTATCGGCACCTCTTCCGTAACCGCCTATATTGAATCGTCCTCGGGCGTTTCCGTGGGCGGCCGTACCGGCTTAACCGCCGTGGTCGTTGGGCTCTTGTTCCTGCTGGTGATTTTCCTGTCGCCGCTGGCGGGTATGGTTCCGGCCTACGCCGCAGCCGGTGCGCTGATTTACGTTGGCGTCCTGATGACCTCCAGCCTGGCGCGCGTGAAGTGGGATGATTTAACCGAATCAGTGCCTGCGTTTATTACCGCCGTGATGATGCCGTTCAGCTTCTCCATTACGGAAGGTATTGCCTTAGGCTTTATCTCTTACTGCGTGATGAAGATTGGTACCGGCCGCCTGCGCGACCTCAGTCCGTGCGTGATTGTGGTTTCGCTGCTGTTCGTGCTGAAGATTGTGTTTATCGACGCGCATTAATACCTGCGCCGTCACGCTCGCCCGTTCTGGCGAGCGTGACGGCGTCTGTCAGGCCTTAACCCGCTGAATATACTCGGCAAAAGCGCTAAGCTGCCCGCTCAGATGATCGAGCGTGCTCTGATCGACGACTTTCCCCTCCTGCGGATCCACTTTGTTCTGAATCACGCCGCCCATAAATTCGGGCTTATTCATCACCATTGCGTCGAGGAATACCAGAATCTGGCGCAGATGGTACTGACAGCGCGCGCCGCCAATAGCCCCCATCGAACTGGTTTGAATCAGTACCGGCTTACCGGCCAGCGGCTGTTCCGGCAGACGAGATAGCCAGTCGATGGCGTTTTTCAGGCCGCCGGGAACCGAATAGTTATATTCCGGCGTCACGATGACCACACCGTCGGCCTCGCGAATTTGCTGCGCGATATCCTGAACGCTTTGTGGGAATCCCTCTTCCTGCTGGACATCGGCATCATAGAGTGGAATATCGCCAATGGACGGTAACGCGGAAACCGCCATACCTGCGGGCGCGATGCCGGGGAGGGTACGCGCGACCATGGCATTAAAAGAGCCTTTGCGCAGACTTCCGAGTAACGTAACAACTTTCAACGTATCAGACATGATTGCTCCTTTGCATCATGATGGCCGGGAAAACCGGTCAGTTGAGGGAGAAGGCTTTTTCTACCGGTAAACTGGTGAAGCGCATCAGCCGGGCGGACGGTTCTTTAGCACGGGCCTGAGCGTCAGGCAGGCTGCGCCAGCCCTCGTTACCATTATATTCCCAGACTTTCAGTTGACCGATATCCGGGCTGGCGGCGATAGACCAGACCAGCACCGTTTCGGCGTCGCACACGGCTTCGATTGCCTGCGTCCCGCTTGTGCGTAACCGCCCGGAGCCCGGAAGAAGCTGTAGGTTAACGGCGGTTTCGCCGGTCAGTTTCATGACGCTTTTGCGCAGCGCGTCAAGCTGAGCGCGAGCTTCGTCAGGATCGTGCTGATTGCTAATCCATACACGCTCATTACTGTTAAAAACGTAGCGGTCGGCGTCGTGCGGGGAGTGTAAACCGCGGGAGGCGTGCGGTAATTCCATATCCAGGCCGCAATCGCCTTCGGTGGTTAACGCGACGCCGACGATATTTCCAGCATAGGAGATGGAGAAATGCGGGAGATGTTCGTCGCGAAAAGCGGGTTTTCCATTTTCTTCATCAATAATTTCGGGAAGTTCGCTGATGCCGTACAGCATAAAGAGGAGTTCTGCGAGGAGTGACCGGGATGCGCGATAGCGGCTTTGTCGGTACTCAGGCAGGCGCCTGGCGGATTGATGGCAGGCCGCTGACAGGCGTGTTGATAACGGTTCTCGGGTGTTAAGTATCCCTCTTGCAAAATGCGTTGCCATTCGTCGCTCCGTGATTAATGGTCAATGATAGAAATTGCGAATTATATTATCGCTCAGAATTGTCAGGTTTTAATGCGGAAATCACCCGTTGAAAAGAGAAATTGCATGAATTTTACAATTTATTGCGCAAGGCGGGCTAACCCAGCGCTATAGCGGTTCAGTGTAGAGCTGTCTCAGCGTTTCTCGCAGCCAGACGATCTTCGGGTTGTAGCTGTTGCGCTTATGCCACAGGAGGGTAAAGGGGACGCGTATTTTCTCCAGCTGCGACGGTTCCAGCGGCAGCGGCAGTGAGACCAGCGGCAGATGATGCTGCTGATTGTAGCGCTGGCAATAGCGCGGGGCGGTGGCCAACATCGTATGATGGGGCTGGGCCGCCATAAACAGCGACTGTTCAAAGCCCGGAACGGTCAACGCCACGGTGCGTTTATGCCCCAGGTCATGCAGAACATCATCCAGCGCCCAGGTATCGCTTTGTTCCCAACAGATATTGATATGCGGATAGCGTAAAAAAGCGTCCAGACTCCACTCATCGTTCAGCGCGGGATGATCGGCGCGCAGCCATACCTGCGGTAGATCGGTAAACAGGATTTCAAAATCGATATACCAGGGCAGCAGGCTGAGCTGTTCACGGGAGCGAGGATGGGTTTCCCGGCCGCAAAAACCGATGTCGACTTCGCCGCGAATAATGGCATCCAGCGAATCGTAATCCCAGTTGCGCAGGCGGATCAGCGCCTGCGGATAGCGTTGGTAGATCCGCTGTGAAAGCGAGTTCAGCAGGATCATCAGCAGGGGCGACTCCGCCGCCAGCTCAAACTTTAGCCCGCTTGGCATGGTGTGATGGGGCTTGTCGAGGATCTGATTACCCATCTGCATCCAGTCCGCCAGATCCTGCTCCATACTGCTCATCAGCGGCGTGGGCGACAGCCCCAGAGGCGTTTTGACAAATAGCGGATCGTCAAACCAGGCGCGCAGTTTAGCCAGCGACTTGCTCACCGCCGACGGCGAAACGTTCATCCGCTTCGCCGTGCGGGTAACGCTGAGCTCCTGGGTTAAGAGCTGCAGGCACAGCAGTAAGTTAAGATCGAGACTCGACAGGGGTTTTTTCATAGCGTTGCGCGGCCCGCGCCGGAGAGGCGACCATAATCAGAACAATACTCACTATGCTACAGGCAATAAGTATCCCGATCAGCATATTCATCGCGCTGAGCCCGATGATAGCCGCCAGCCAAATCCACAGTGAAGAGCCGCAAACCTGAGCAATCCCCAAAACTGAACTCGCCACGCCAGCGCGCAGGGTAAATGGCCCCAGGGCCTGGCTCATCGCCACGCCAAAGCCGGCTGAGAACCCGGCGCAAATCAGCCCCAGCCCTAGCATCGTTATCGTCTGGCTGGTGGCAAAGCTCAGCAGCGCGCCCGCGATAAAGAAGAGCACCTGCGAGGTCAGCATCAGGGTGCGGGGCTTAAAGAGCGTCAGAGCAAACGGCGTCGAGAACGACACCACCATGCTCACTAGCGCCATGAGCGCCATCGCCATGGAATAAGTCCCGCGATCGAAGCCCATCACTTCCATCATCAGCACCGGGGAGACGTTAACGTAGGTCAGAATCGCCGTCACGCTGAGGGTGGTCACGATCGTTCGGCTGAGGAAAAAGCGGTTAAGCAGCGATTCGGGGGCGACATTTTGCTGCGCCGCCTGCGGAACGGATGTTGGACGCGTTTCCCGCAAGATAAATATCGACAGCAGCCCCACCAGAATGCCCATGCCGGTCATGGTATAGAACAGGCTCTGCCAGGGGTATTTCAGCATAATCAGGTGGCCGAGTACCGGTGCCAGCACCGGAATAATGCAGGTGATGCCGTTAAGAAGGGAAAGCACCTTCGCCCGGCGGCGATCGTCGAGGGTATCGCGCAGCACCGCAAAGGCGACGACGTAGCAGCTGCCCGCGCCAATCCCCTGAATAAAACGCCCCGTCAGGAAGTGGGCGCTGACCTGCGCCTGCGAGCAGATAAGGGAGGCGAGTATGAAAACAACGGCGCCGAAAATCGCCACCGGCTTACGGCCTGACTTGTCGGCGATACGGCCAGCAAACAGCATGGCTGCGGCCATCCCGGCCAGATAAACCGAGAAGGCGATGTGCAGCTGCGCTTCACTGGCCCCCAGATCCTGCGCAATGCGCGGCAGGCCGACCAGATACATATCAATACCGGATGGATAAAGCAGAACCAGCGCAAAACTGCAGATAAGAAAGCGTGCCATAGAACCCTCGCATAAGATTGCCGTACAGCATAGAGGGGTTCGTGCGGTAGTACGAGTTGCCATTTGGACAACAATGATTTCCTGGGAGGAAAAGCGACGAAGCAAGCGTCGCTTTGGCGTTGAGAGGCTATCCCGCCAGGACGCATATCTGGCGGGCGAAGTAAGTGACTCAGACAAGCAGCGCGCGGTTAACTTTAATTACCGCTTTTTTTATCTCCATGCTCGCTGCGCCCTGCACGCCCGGCTTATGCGGTTCGCCAGGGAAAAAAATGGCGAACATGCCAGGCTTCAGGGTCACCTGCTGCTGGTCGGCGATAGCTGCGCACAGCTGGTAGTCCTCTTCTTTATGCCAGGTGTCGCACTCACGGGCGCTATCGGCCACGCCGCAGTGGATTGTCTCCTCGCCTTGCAGCAGGATCTGAATATCAATAAATTTTTCGTGCAGCTCCGCTTTTTTACTTTCCGCCGACTGCGTGGCGAAGCGCATGACGTTCATATAAATATCATCGCCCTGCAACTCATAACGCCCCGGTTCACGCTGCTGCGGCTGAGCCTTAACGGCCAGCCTCACGGCCTCAAGCAGAACGGGTGACAGTCCCGCGCATTCCGGGTGATGGATATCGCCGATAATCATAATGCTTTGTCCTCCGCTAACAACGCCGCGCCAATCAGGCCGGCATCATGCTGATAGTGTGCGGCTACAATCTTCGTGTGATAGACCGCAGGTTCCTGCGCCAGATAGGTCTCAACCAGCGGGAGATAGCCGGGCGCCAGCCCGATGCTGCCGCCCAGTACGGCACACTGGCAGTTAACGCTGGCCTTCATGTCGGCAATCAGCCGGGCGATGGTTTGCGCCGAACGGTGGACTAACGACGTTGCCTGCGGATGGCCGCTCTGCGCAAGAGCAAAAATGGATTTGGCCGTCATCCCCTGCAGATCGTCCGTCGCCAGCGCGGCGATCCCTCTGCCGGAGGCAATAGCCTCTACGCAGCCGGTGCGACCGCAGCCGCAGCGCGGACCGTGCGGATCGGCCAGCGTGTGGCCGATATGCCCGGCCAGCCCTTCGTTCCCGGACAGGAGCCGACCGTTGCAGATGATACCGCCGCCCACGCCCGTTGAGATGGTGATGAATACCATCTCGTCGGCATCGACAGACAGGGCGTGATATTCGGCCCAGGCCGCCGCCTGCGCATCGTTCACGACCAGGCACGGTCGCCCCGTCAGCTGCGCCAGCGTCTCCCGCAGGGGAAACTGCGCCAGTCCGCCAAGGTTATCCGGGTTTAACGCCGTCAGTACGCCGTGACGAATGATTCCCGTCGAAGCGGCCGCTACCCGCCGGGCCCGCCCCGCGAAAGGCGCGACCAGCGCGCTCAACGCCTCCGTCAGCGCCGCCGGCGTTTTGCTGGCGGGCGTCGGCAGCGCTCGTTTCTCCAGCACGTGATGCTGCGTGTCAATCAGCGCGGCGGCCAGCTTGGTGCCGCCGATGTCTATCGCCAGCGTTGTCATAGCGCAACCTCAGCCAGCGCATCGCGGTACCACTGGCAAATGTGTTCAATACGCGTAATCGCGGAACCGACGGTCACCGCCCATGCGCCTTGCTTTATGGCCTGTGCCGCCAGGGCCGGAGAGTTGAACCGCCCTTCGGCAATGACCCGGTATCCTTTGGCGCTAAGGGCCTGCACTAGCGGGAAATCCGGCTCATTGGGTACTGCTTCCGTGGTATACCCGGACAGCGTAGTGCCGATAATTTCTGCGCCCAGAGCGTGGCAGCGAGTACCGTCTTCAAGGTTCGAGCAGTCTGCCATCGCGACGCAGCCCTGCTGATGAATGCGCTCGATAGTTGCCTTCACGCTGGCCGGACGCGGGCGATCCGTGCCGTCAAAGGCGATAATATCCGCACCTGCCTGCGCCAACGCGTCCACATCCTCAAGGAACGGCGTGATGCGCACCGGCGAGTCCGGCAGGTCGCGCTTGATGATGCCGATAATGGGTACTGAAATAAGTTCGCGCGTGGCCTTCAGGTTATTAATGCCTTCAATACGTACCGCGACCGCACCCGTCTTGACCGCCGCCAGCGCCATCGCCGCGACGATTTCAGGCTTATCTAACGGGCTGCCCGGCACCGGCTGGCACGAGACAATGAGTCCGCCCAATTCTTTAACCTTCACATCCAAAGTATCAAATAAAGACATAGCGCTATCCCTTACTTCCGTTTGCGCCCGACAGCGCCGGGCGCATGAATTTAATGTTTACTGCAAAGCGGTGCGTCCGCTTTGTCGTGACGAACCTTTGCCCCACTGAATGGTTTGCCATCAATGGCGTCATGGGTTCGCAGCGCTTCCGGGCGAATCCAGCGCTGCACGCGGGACGGCATATCGAGGCCAATCAGCAGGATCACCACAAACGTCAGTCCGAAGGAGAGCGACCCCAGCGCCGTACCCAGATGCATATGCTGTGCGACCAGCGCGCCGAGGACCGGCGCCGCCGCCCCGCCCAGAGCGCCGACGTTGTAGGTGAAGCCCAGACCGGCAGCGCGCTGATCGGTGTCGAAGTAACCACCGATCAATTTCGGTAGTATTCCCGCGATCCCCTGGCCCAGCATCTGCTGGAAGAAGAGCAGGAGACCCAGGCCCCACAGGCTGGCGCCGCCGATGGCGAAAACAGGGATAATCAGGACCTGCGAGGCCAGCAGGCTGTAAACATAGGCTTTACGCGTACCCAGCCAGTCGCCGAGGAACCCGCCGACGATGCAGCCGACGGCCGCGCCGAATCCGCTGAAGAAAAGCACCTTCGCCACCGCTGCCGGATCGTATGCCAGCTCGGTTTTCAGGTAGGTCGGCAGCAGCGCCTGGATAGGCCAGGAATAGAGGAAGGCGAACAGAACGACAACCATCAGCATTACGCCGGTCGGCCAGCGTTTTCCGCTGCTCTGTACCATAAAGCTGATGAAAATAACGGTGCAAACGAGCGCCAGCGCAATCACTACCAGCGGGTTGTGCTGATTACCTGCGAAGCAGAACCACAGCGCCGCCGTTGCGATCAGCGTCGTTGCTATATTCATGGCGCGGTATTTACCGCGATAGAGGATATCCACCATCGTCCGTACTGGCGCTTTCTTCGTCTGCCGCTCTTTCCAGTCTTCCGTTTCCGGAATATTTTTACGCAGCCACAGCGCGAAAATAATCGGCAGAATGCCAAGGAAGAATAAGGCGCGCCAGCCCCAGAGGGGCACCACCAGGCTGTAAACCTGCGCCGCCACAACGGCGCCGACGGAAAAGCCGGATATCAGGAAGCCGCTGGCTTTGTTACGCAAATGTTTTGGCCAGCTTTCAATAACATAGGTTGCGCTGGAGCCGTACTCGCCGGCCATCCCCATTCCGATCACCATTCGGGCAATAAACATCGAGGTGTATCCCGGCGCAAAGCCGCAGGCCAGCGTACCGACGGAGAAAAGAATAATACTGCTGACCATCGCCAGGCGGCGGCCATAACGGTCGCCCATCGCCCCCAGCAGCAGGCCGCCGAACCAACGGGAGATAAACGCCGCGGAGATAATACTCGCCGCCTGGACCGTGGTGAGCTGAAATTCGCTTTGTACTTCGGTGAGCACCAGAGCGATTAAAACGAAATCAAAACCATCCAGTAAATAGCCCAGCCAGGCTGCAGAGAAAGCCCGCCATTGGGACTTATTGAGGTGCTTATACCATGGTTTGGTACTTATTATTTCACTCATATGCTCTCCTGTGATGAGCAGCGTTTTTATGCTGTCGGGCCTAAAACAGCAGGGAGGCGCACAGCCAAATGAAGTTAAACTCCATTTAATATATTTTTTAGAAGTTAAACACCACAAGAGCATTTCATGAAATGTGTGAACAAGATCATGGACACAGAAGAGGAGAAACGAAAAAAGGCGATCTGACTCACGCCATGAGACGTACAATGTTTGCGCCGCTCAGGATATAGCCGCGGCGTCACGGCGTTTTTAAAAATCCATATTGCCTGGTGATGCGCTGTACTCCATCATTAGCGCCTGATAATCGCGTAAACAGTAGGGAAGAGATGACGACTCCGACTTCGCCGGTCAAAGCCGGGAAAATACTTGATACCCTGGGAGCGATGCAAAGCAGTATGACCCGCGTCGGGAAAAGCATTGCGCAGTTTGTGATGACTTCCCCCCACAAGGTGACGCAGCTTTCCATCGCCGACCTCTCAGAGGAAGTGAACGCGGGCGAAGCGTCGGTGATCCGTTTCTGTCGACAGCTGGGCTATAAAGGCTTTCAGAATTTCAAAATGGAGCTGGCTATTGAGCTGGCCATGACCGATACCGATGACAACAGCACGCTTCTGGAGGCTGAAATTCAGAAAGCCGACGATGCGCACACCATTGGTCTCAAGCTCCAGGGCGCTATCTCGACTGTTCTCTCGGAAACGCTCAACCTTCTGGATATGGAGCAGGTTGAACGGGTCGTGGAGGCGCTGCATAGCTGCAATAGCACCTTTATTTTCGGCGTCGGCGCCTCCGGGCTGACCGCCGAAGAGATGAAGCACAAGCTGATGCGAATCGGGATGCGCGTCGATGCCTTAACGAATAATCACTTTATGTATATGCAGGCCGCGCTGCTCAAGGCTGGCGATGTCGCTATCGGTATCAGCCACTCCGGGCATTCGCCGGAAACCACCCACGCCCTTAGTCTGGCAAAGCAGGCCGGAGCCGTCACTGTCGCCTTAACGCATAACCTCGGGTCGCCATTGAGTAAAGTCGCGGATATTACGCTGATTAACGGCAACCGCCAGGGACGCCTGCAGGGCGACTCCATTGGCACCAAAACGGCACAGCTTTTCGTACTGGATCTCATTTATACGCTGCTGGTGCAGAAAGACCCGGAAGCCGCCCGAGCCAATAAACTGCGCACGATGGATGCCCTGTCCACGCTCAAATAGAGCGAGTTTTGTGCGATTCATCACAATCTGCTACTCCCGTTTTCCTCCCTGCCGGTATCCAGTTGCAACCGGCATGGTTACCTTTTAGAGTGGAGTAATACTTCAAAATAAATTTATTTAAGAAGAAAAACACCACTAGAGGTTTACATGACAAAGCTAACCGGCCTTATTGCCGCTCCCCACACGCCTTTTGATGCTAATGGCGAAGTCAACTATCCCGTTATCGATCGAATCGCCGAGCACCTGATTCGCCAGGGCGTTAAAGGCGCTTACGTCTGTGGGACAACCGGAGAAGGTATCCACTGTTCTGTTGAAGAGCGTAAAAAAATCGCCGAGCGCTGGGTCGCGGCAAGCCAGGGACAACTAAGCATTACGCTACACACCGGGGCGCTCAGCATCGCCGATGCGCTGGAGCTGAGCCGTCATGCTGAAACCCTGGATATTTTTGCCACCTCGGTCATCGGCCCGTGCTTCTTTAAACCGTCTACCGTCGACGATCTGGTGGAATATTGCCGCATTATCGCCGCCGCGGCGCCGTCAAAAGGCTTCTATTACTACCATTCCGGCATGTCGGGTCTAAGCCTCGATATGGAGCAGTTTCTGATCGCCGCGGCGGATAAAATTCCGAACCTGTCCGGTATGAAGTTTAACTCCGCGGATATGTATGAGTTCCAGCGCTGCCTGCGCGTCAACAATCGCCAGTTCGATATTCCGTTCGGCGTGGATGAGTTTTTACCCGCAGGCCTGGCCTGCGGCGCCGTCGGCGCAGTGGGCAGTACCTATAACTACGCGGCGCCGCTCTATCATCGTCTGATCGAGAGCTTCAACCGGGGGGATCATCAGGACGTTGCCGCCTGTATGGATAAAGTCATCGCGATTATTCGCATCCTGGTTCAGTACGGCGGCGTGGCGGCCGGGAAGCTGGCTATGCAGCTGCACGACATTGACGTCGGCGATCCGCGCCGCCCGCTGCGCCCGATGACCAGCGAGCAAAAGCGCGTCGCGCTGGAAGCTTTTCGCGCTGCCGACTTTATTAAATCCTGATAGCATCACCGGCATCCGGGAGACGCCGCAGCCCCGGATGCTTCTTTACCAGCGAAGTTAATTCCAGACCTTCGCCATACCCTCACTTTCCGGCCTGACGCTGGAAAACCCAAATTTTGCGTACAGCTCGGGAACATCCGCCACCAGCGAGACGTATGCCCCTTTAAACGCGTTGCCATCAAGCCAGGCGACGATTTTCTGCACGATCTGGCGACCGAGACCTTTTCCCTGATGGGCCGGGTCCACGGCGACGTCGACGATTTCAAAGTTCAGCGCGCCGTCGCCGACGATGCGCCCCATACCAACGGGCACGCCCTCATAGAGAATATGCACGCCGTAGCAGCTACGCGGCAGGCCAGCACGGGCGCCTTCCAGCGGTCGCGGCGACATACCTGATATGACGCGCAGGCGGCAAAAGTCTTCTGCAGAAGGAACGGTATCAATAAAGGTGTAATCGATGGTCATGGTTGCATCCGGTACGTTAAGAGCGGCGATGCCGATAAGGGTAATAAATAAACCAATCTACCGTGAAGATGATAAATAAAAACCCGCTTTAACAGGATGTTAAGGCGGGTTAGTCAATGCTCACAAACGGAGCTTACTTACCGATACAGAAACTGGAGAAAATGCGCCCCAGCAGGTCATCAGAGGTAAACTCGCCGGTGATTTCGCTCAGGTTCTGCTGGGCCAGGCGCAGCTCTTCCGCCAGCAGCTCGCCAGCCCAGGCGCCCAGCAGCTGCGCTTTCCCCTGCTGCAGATGCTCTGCGGCGTCCGACAGCGCCTGCAGATGGCGGCGGCGCGCCAGAAAACCGCCTTCCATATTGGTTTCAAAGCCCATGCTCTGCTTGAGATGATTGCGCAGCACGTCTACGCCCTCGCCGGTACGTGCCGAAAGGCGAACAAGTGAGTGGTCATTTACTTCGCTCAGCCCCAGCGTTTCGCCAGTGATATCCGCTTTGTTACGCACGACGGTAATCGGCAGGTTTTTCGGTAGACGGGCAATAAAGTCCGGCCAGATATCCGCCGGATCGGTCGCGTCGGTGGTGGTGCCATCGACCATAAACAGCACGCGGTCGGCCTGTTCAATCTCCTGCCAGGCGCGCTCGATACCGATGCGCTCAACCTCGTCGTTCGCATCGCGCAGGCCGGCGGTATCGATGATGTGCAGCGGCATACCGTCGATATGGATATGCTCGCGCAGCACGTCGCGGGTGGTACCGGCAATATCGGTGACGATAGCCGCTTCCCGGCCCGCCAGCGCGTTCAGCAGGCTTGATTTGCCGGCGTTCGGCCGCCCGGCAATGACGACCTTCATCCCTTCGCGCAGCAGGCTGCCCTGGCGCGCTTCGGCGCGCACGGCGTCAAGATCGGCGATCACGTTGTTGAGCTGGGCTTCGATTTTGCCATCGGAGAGGAAGTCGATCTCTTCGTCCGGGAAATCAATGGCCGCTTCCACGTAGATGCGCAGGTGCGTCAGCGCTTCCACAAGATGGTTTACGCGAGTAGAGAATGCGCCCTGCAGCGAATTCAGCGCAGAACGCGCCGCCTGCTCGGAGCTGGCGTCGATCAGGTCGGCTATCGCTTCAGCCTGGGCTAAATCGAGCTTGTCGTTCAAAAACGCGCGCTCGGAGAACTCGCCTGGCCTGGCGATGCGCACGCCCGGCAGCGTCAGAATGCGTTTCAGTAACAGGTCGAGGATAACGGGGCCGCCGTGGCCCTGCAGTTCCAGCACGTCTTCGCCGGTAAAGGAGTTCGGGCCGGGGAACCACAGCGCAATCCCCTGATCCAGCGCGCTGCCGTCGCTGTCTTTAAACGGCAGGTAGTCGGCGTAGCGCGGCTTCGGCAGCTTGCCCAGCACCGCCTGCGCAACGTCGCGCGCCTTCAGGCCAGAGATGCGCAGAATGCCCACACCACCGCGTCCCGGTGGGGTTGCCTGGGCGACGATAGTGTCGTTATGGCTCATGGTGACTCTCTATGTAGATGTAAAAAAGGCGGTCTATTGACCGCCTTCTCTGGCATTAACGTTACCGTAAATACTCAAAATAATTCAAGAGTATCAGGATTTTTTCTTCTCGCGGCTATGCAGGCCACGCTTCTCCAGACCACGGTAAATCAACTGCTGCTGAATAATGGTGACCAGGTTGCTGACGATATAGTAAACCACCAGACCGGACGGGAACCACAGGAAGAACACCGTGAAGATGACCGGCATAAAGGTCATGATCTTCTGCTGCATCGGGTCGGTCACGGTGGTCGGAGACATCTTCTGGATGAAGAACATCGTCGCGCCCATGATGATCGGCAGGATGTAGTACGGGTCTTGCGCAGACAGGTCGTGGATCCACAGGATAAACGGCGCATGACGCAGTTCAACCGAGGCGCTCAGCATATAGTACAGCGCAAGGAAGATTGGCATCTGGATAATCAGCGGGAAGCAGCCACCCAGCGGGTTAACCTTCTCAGCTTTATACAGGGCCATCATCTCCTGGCTTTGACGCTGCTTGTCGTCGCCCAGACGCTCGCGCATCGCCTGAATCTTCGGCTGCAGCATACGCATCTTCGCCATGGAGGTGTACTGCGCTTTGGTCAGCGGGTACATGATGCCACGAACGATAAAGGTGATAACGATGATGGAGAAGCCCCAGTTGCCCAGGAAGCTATGGATCCATTTCAGCAGTTTGAACAGCGGCTGAGAGATAAACCACAGCCAGCCGTAGTCGACGGTCAGGTCAAGATGCGGCGCAACGGCGGCCATTTTGTCCTGAATAGCCGGGCCGACCCACAGGGTGCTTTCCAGCTTATCGGTTTGACCCGGCTGCACCAGAACCGGCTGCGATTTGTAGCCGATCGCCACAATACCGTTGCCGAGATTCGCGGTGTAGAAGTTGTTAGTACCGTTGTTCTGCGGAACCCATGCGGTTGTGAAGTACTGCTGCAGCATGGCAACCCAACCGTTTTTGGTGCTGACGTTCAGGTTTTCGTTATCGACGATAGTATCGAATTTGTATTTTTCGTACTTCGTTTCAGACGTTGAGTACGCCGCGCCGCGGAATGTGTGCATCGTTGTCAGGCCGCCGGTCTGCGTGTCGCGATGCGTCGGCAGGTTGGCGGTTTGCTTCAGCTGGCCAAACGTAGACACTTCCAGCGGTTTTTCGCTGGCGTTCTGCACGCTATAGCCGACGTTTACCGCATATTCACCGCGCTTCAGGGTGAAGGTTTTGGTGAATACGTTGCCTGCTTTATCGGTGTACGTCAGAGGAATGACGATTTCGTTCTGGCCATCAGCCAGCACAAACGCATCTTTATCGACGTTATACAACGGACGCGGTCCGTTAGCCGGGTTGTCCGGGCCATCACGACCGGTCAGGCCGCTCTGCGCCTGATAGGTAAACTGCGGCGTGGTTTCCAGTAACTGGAACGGCTCAGTCGACTTCAGCTCTTTCGGATAATCCAGAAGCAGCGCTTGCTCAACATCACCACCGCTGGTGTTGATGGTCAGGTCAAGCACATCGGTTTTTACCGTAATCAGTTTCCCCTGGCCACTGGCCGGTACGCCCTGGTCGGCGGCGCTACCCGTTGCTGTGGTCGTTGTCTGCGTGGTCTGCTGCTGGGGTTGAGGATTGTTATCCTGCTCCCAGGCTTGCCAGATCATGAAAGACACGAACAACAAAGCGATGATAAGAAGATTGCGTTGCGAATCCATCGTTAGTGTTCTCTGGTATCAAATGGTCCAGGCGGGACGGGATCGTCACCACCAGGGTGTAAAGGGTGGCATTTTAATACGCGTTTCACCGTCAACCAACTGCCTTTTATCAATCCAAACCTGCGCAATGCCTCAATTCCGTATTGAGAACAGGTCGGCGTGAAACGGCAATGCGGCCCGAGTAGCGGACTAATCAGGCGCTGATAGACCCGAATCAGGCCTATCAGGACCCGCGAGCCAGGCGACAGTGGCGGCGCCATAATTTTTCCAACGCTTCCGAGAGAGCACGGTTATCGAGGTCGGCAACCCCTTTCTTCGCCACCACCACGAAATCCATTGGCGGGAGTTCATGTTGACGTAAACGGAAGCTTTCACGCGTCAGACGTTTAATCCGATTGCGCTCATGCGCTCGCTTGACGTTCTTCTTGGCGACGGTAAGACCGATGCGGGGATGCCCCAGCGAATTTTGGCGGCCGAGGATGGTGATTTGCGGCGTGCCAGCCCGTAATGGCTGCTGGAAGACGAAAGTGAAATGACTGGGAGTTAACAAGCGTAACTCCCTGGGAAATGCGAGCTTAACCACTCAGGGTTAGCTTTATTACTTGGAAACGGTCAGACGAGCGCGGCTTTTAGCACGACGACGTGCCAGAACCTGACGACCATTTTTAGTAGCCATACGAGCACGGAAGCCGTGAGAACGGTTGCGCTTCAGTACAGACGGTTGAAAAGTGCGTTTCATGGCGATTTCTACCTAAACTTGAATAATTTCACTGACTTTCGCGTAAATCCGAACGAATTTCGAACGGCCTACGCCTCAGCGTGGGTGATTAAAGAGGCCGGATTGTAATAATTGTACACTCCGGAGTCAATTCTCTTTCCTTATTTCTCGCACCTTGCCGCACAAAAAACAGGCGATGGCACGTTACGGAAAACGGGCATTACGCGCCGGGTGGTGGATTATACGACCTGGTGGATAAAGCGCAAGGATCGCAAAGGATCTTTGTTAGATCGATTAAGCCCAAAACCAGGATAGTTCATTAATTTTTCCAATATGCGGCTGAAATCGTGCTCCACTCCCGCCAGGATCGATTACACTTACCCAGCTTCGATCCTTCCTGTGGATAAATCGGGAAGAATCTGTTGAGAAACACAAGATCTCTTTCTCAGTTTAGGCTATGATCCCCGGTCCCGATCGGGATCCAGAGATCCGCATCGGGTAATAACCGCAGATAGCGGTTCGCACGTCACCCCTTTAGTGCAGGGGCTTTTCGGCTATGCAGGGTCTTGTCGACGTGTGCCAACAATCACGATTGTTTCAGTTTCTCTTTTTATATATCGATTTTTGTTCGAGTGGAGTCCGCCGTGTCACTTTCGCTTTGGCAGCAGTGTCTTGCCCGATTGCAGGATGAGTTACCAGCCACAGAATTCAGCATGTGGATACGCCCTTTGCAGGCGGAGTTGAGCGATAACACGCTGGCACTGTATGCGCCAAACCGTTTTGTGCTCGATTGGGTAAGGGATAAATACCTCAATAATATCAATGGACTCCTCAATGATTTTTGCGGTGCGGATGCCCCACAGCTGCGGTTTGAGGTAGGCGCTAAGCCAGCCGTTCAGATGCAGAGAGGTACGGTAAGCGTTGCGGCCGCAGCGCCCGCGCAGCAGATCCAGACGGCGCGCGTTGCGCCGACGATCGTGCGTCCGGGCTGGGATAACGTTCCGGCGCCGGCAGAACCGACCTACCGCTCTAACGTCAATGTAAAACACACGTTTGATAACTTTGTCGAAGGTAAATCCAACCAGCTGGCTCGCGCGGCGGCGCGTCAGGTTGCGGATAACCCCGGCGGCGCGTACAACCCGCTGTTCCTTTATGGCGGCACCGGCCTGGGTAAAACCCACCTTTTACATGCGGTTGGTAACGGAATTGTGGCGCGTAAACCCAATGCGAAAGTGGTTTACATGCACTCCGAGCGCTTTGTACAGGACATGGTAAAAGCCCTGCAAAACAACGCTATTGAAGAATTTAAGCGCTATTACCGCTCCGTTGACGCCCTGCTGATCGATGACATTCAGTTTTTCGCTAATAAAGAGCGCTCGCAGGAAGAGTTTTTTCACACCTTTAACGCCCTGCTGGAAGGCAATCAGCAGATCATCCTGACGTCGGATCGCTATCCGAAGGAGATCAACGGGGTTGAGGATCGTCTCAAATCACGCTTCGGCTGGGGGCTGACGGTCGCGATCGAGCCGCCAGAGCTGGAAACCCGCGTGGCGATCCTGATGAAAAAAGCCGATGAAAACGACATTCGCCTGCCGGGCGAAGTGGCTTTCTTTATTGCTAAGCGCCTGCGCTCTAACGTACGTGAGCTTGAAGGGGCGCTGAACCGCGTTATCGCCAACGCCAACTTTACCGGCCGGGCGATCACCATCGATTTCGTGCGCGAAGCGCTGCGCGATCTGCTGGCTTTACAGGAAAAACTGGTCACCATCGACAATATTCAAAAGACGGTGGCGGAGTATTACAAAATTAAGGTAGCGGACCTGCTGTCTAAACGCCGCTCCCGTTCGGTGGCGCGCCCCCGCCAGATGGCGATGGCGCTGGCAAAAGAGCTGACCAACCACAGTCTGCCGGAAATCGGCGACGCGTTTGGCGGCCGCGACCATACCACCGTCCTGCACGCTTGCCGCAAGATTGAGCAACTGCGTGAAGAAAGCCACGATATCAAAGAAGATTTTTCCAATTTAATCAGAACATTATCCTCGTGACGCTATGAAATTTACCGTAGAACGTGAACATTTATTAAAACCGCTGCAACAGGTGAGCGGTCCTTTAGGTGGTCGTCCGACGCTACCGATTCTTGGCAACCTGCTCCTACAGGTTACCGATGGCGCGCTGTCGCTGACCGGTACCGATCTGGAAATGGAAATGGTCGCGCGCGTTGCGCTGATTCAGCCGCACGAAGCGGGAGCTACAACCGTTCCGGCGCGTAAATTTTTTGATATCTGCCGCGGCCTGCCTGAAGGCGCGGAGATCGCGGTCCAGCTGGAAGGCGAGCGCATGCTGGTGCGTTCCGGACGCAGCCGCTTTTCGCTCTCGACGCTGCCTGCGGCGGATTTCCCGAACCTCGATGACTGGCAGAGCGAAGTTGAATTTACCCTGCCGCAGGCGACCATGAAGCGCCTGATCGAAGCGACGCAGTTTTCGATGGCGCACCAGGACGTTCGCTATTACTTAAACGGTATGCTGTTTGAAACCGAAGGTAGCGAACTGCGCACCGTGGCGACAGACGGCCACCGCCTGGCGGTCTGCTCGATGCCGCTGGAAGAGTCCCTGCCCAATCATTCGGTGATCGTGCCGCGTAAAGGCGTGATTGAGCTGATGCGTATGCTCGACGGCGGCGATACGCCGCTGCGCGTGCAGATCGGCAGCAATAATATTCGCGCTCACGTTGGCGACTTTATCTTCACTTCAAAGCTGGTGGATGGTCGTTTTCCTGACTATCGCCGCGTACTGCCGAAGAATCCGGATAAGCATCTGGACGCCGGCTGCGATATTCTCAAGCAGGCCTTTGCCCGCGCGGCGATTCTTTCTAACGAAAAATTCCGCGGCGTGCGCCTGTACGTCAGTGAAAATCAGCTGAAAATCACCGCCAATAACCCGGAACAGGAAGAAGCGGAAGAAATTCTTGATGTCACCTATGCCGGAACCGAGATGGAAATCGGCTTTAACGTCAGCTATGTGCTGGACGTCTTGAACGCGCTGAAGTGTGAGAACGTGCGCATTCTGCTGACCGATTCCGTTTCGAGCGTGCAGATTGAGGATGCGGCCTCCCAATCCGCAGCATACGTCGTCATGCCTATGAGGCTGTAGAAAATATCGGGCTATCTTACTTGTTATTCTGGCTCCGGGCAGTGCTCGCAATCCTCACGTACTTTAGTACGCTCCGGTTGCTGCGCGCTGGCCGTGACCAGACTAACTGCGCCGATAACGCCCTGCTTATGAGCTGATATGTCGCTATCCCGACTTCTAATCAAAGACTTCCGCAATATTGAAAATGCGGATCTCGCCCTCTCTCCCGGCTTTAATTTCCTGGTTGGCGCCAACGGCAGCGGCAAAACCAGCGTACTTGAAGCTATCTATACGCTCGGCCATGGTCGGGCGTTTCGTAGTTTGCAGATTGGCCGCGTGATTCGTCACGACCAGGAGTCCTTTGTCCTGCACGGTCGCCTGCAGGGCGAAGAGCGTGAAGTATCTATCGGCCTGACGAAAGATAAGCAGGGCGACAGCAAGGTGCGTATCGACGGTACCGACGGGCATAAAGTGGCTGAGCTGGCGCACCTGATGCCGATGCAGCTGATTACGCCGGAGGGGTTTACTTTACTCAACGGCGGCCCCAAATACAGAAGAGCGTTCCTTGACTGGGGATGCTTTCACAACGAATCCGGATTCTTTACCGCCTGGAGCAACCTGAAGCGCCTGGTGAAGCAGCGCAACGCCGCGCTGCGTCAGGTCAGCCGCTATGCCCAGCTGCGGCCATGGGATCTGGAGCTGATCCCGCTGGCAGAGCTTATTAGCCGCTGGCGGGCCGAATATAGCGCCGCTATCGTCGAAGACATGGCGGATACCTGTCGGCAGTTTTTGCCGGAGTTCGCTCTCACCTTTTCTTTCCAGCGCGGCTGGGAGAAAGAAACGGATTATGCCGAGGTGCTGGAGCGAAATTTCGAACGCGATCGCATGCTAACCTATACCGCCCACGGCCCGCATAAAGCGGATTTCCGCATTCGTGCCGACGGCGCGCCGGTAGAGGATACATTGTCACGCGGGCAGCTTAAGCTGCTGATGTGCGCCCTACGACTGGCGCAAGGCGAGTTTCTGACCCGCGAAAGCGGGCGGCGGTGCCTGTACCTGATAGATGATTTTGCCTCGGAACTTGACGACGCGCGGCGCGGGCTGCTTGCCAGCCGCTTAAAAGCCACGCAGTCGCAGGTTTTCGTCAGCGCCATTAGCGCTGAACACGTTATGGACATGTCGGACGAAAATTCGAAGATGTTTACCGTGGAAAAGGGTAAAATAGCGGATTAACCTAAGATAAAATGAGCGAGAAACGTTGATGTCGAATTCTTATGACTCCTCCAGTATCAAAGTCCTGAAAGGGCTGGATGCGGTGCGTAAGCGCCCGGGTATGTATATCGGCGACACGGATGACGGCACCGGTCTGCACCACATGGTATTCGAGGTTGTGGATAACGCTATCGACGAAGCGCTCGCAGGTTACTGTAAAGACATCGTTGTTACTATCCACAGCGATAACTCCGTCTCCGTCCAGGATGATGGTCGCGGTATTCCGACCGGTATTCACCCGGAAGAGGGCGTGTCGGCGGCGGAAGTGATCATGACCGTTCTGCACGCGGGCGGCAAATTCGATGATAACTCGTATAAAGTTTCCGGTGGTCTGCACGGCGTAGGCGTTTCCGTGGTTAACGCCCTGTCGCAGAAGCTGGAGCTGGTCATTCAGCGCGATAACAAAATTCATCGTCAGATGTATGCGCACGGCGTGCCGCAGGCGCCGCTGGCGGTGACCGGCGAAACCGAAAAAACCGGCACCATGGTGCGTTTCTGGCCGAGCTACGAAACCTTCACCAACGTGGTCGAATTCGAATACGAGATTCTGGCAAAACGCCTGCGCGAGCTGTCGTTCCTGAACTCCGGGGTGTCGATTCGCCTGCGCGACAAGCGCGACGGTAAAGAGGATCATTTCCACTACGAAGGCGGTATTAAAGCGTTCGTAGAATATCTGAATAAAAACAAAACGCCGATCCACCCGAATATCTTCTATTTCTCCACCGAAAAAGACGGCATCGGCGTTGAAGTTGCGCTGCAGTGGAACGATGGTTTTCAGGAAAACATCTACTGCTTTACCAACAACATTCCGCAGCGCGACGGCGGTACCCACCTTGCAGGCTTCCGTGCGGCGATGACCCGTACCCTGAACGCCTACATGGATAAAGAAGGCTACAGCAAGAAAGCGAAAGTCAGCGCCACCGGCGACGATGCCCGTGAAGGCCTGATCGCTGTGGTCTCCGTGAAGGTGCCGGATCCGAAATTCTCCTCGCAGACCAAAGACAAGCTGGTCTCCTCTGAGGTGAAATCGGCGGTCGAACAGCAGATGAACGAACTGCTGAACGAATACCTGCTGGAAAACCCGTCTGACGCCAAAATCGTGGTCGGTAAAATCATCGACGCGGCGCGCGCGCGCGAAGCCGCACGTCGCGCGCGTGAGATGACCCGCCGTAAAGGCGCGCTGGACCTGGCGGGCCTGCCGGGCAAGCTGGCGGATTGTCAGGAACGCGACCCCGCGCACTCTGAACTGTACTTAGTGGAAGGGGACTCGGCGGGCGGTTCTGCGAAGCAGGGGCGTAACCGTAAGAACCAGGCGATTCTGCCGCTGAAGGGTAAAATCCTCAACGTTGAGAAAGCGCGCTTTGACAAAATGCTCGCGTCTCAGGAAGTAGCGACGCTGATTACCGCGCTGGGCTGCGGCATTGGCCGCGATGAGTACAACCCGGACAAACTGCGCTACCACAGCATCATTATCATGACCGATGCGGACGTCGACGGCTCGCACATTCGTACGCTACTGTTGACCTTCTTCTATCGCCAGATGCCGGAAATCGTCGAGCGCGGCCACGTCTACATCGCCCAGCCGCCGCTGTATAAAGTGAAGAAAGGCAAGCAGGAACAGTATATTAAAGACGATGAAGCGATGGATCAGTACCAAATCTCCATCGCGCTGGATGGCGCAACCCTGCACACCAACGCCAACGCGCCGGCCTTAGCCGGCGAGCCGCTGGAGAAACTGGTTGCCGAGTATAACGCCACGCAGAAAATGATCGGTCGTATGGAGCGTCGCTTCCCGAAAGCGCTGCTGAAAGAGCTTGTCTATCAACCGACGCTGGCGGAAGCCGACCTGAGCAACGAGCAGGCGGTGACTCGCTGGATCAATACCCTGGTGAGCGAGCTGAATGAGAAAGAGCAGCACGGCAGCCAGTGGAAATTTGATATCCGCGAGAACGCAGAGCTGCAGCAGTTTGAGCCGATTGTTCGCGTGCGTACCCATGGCGTGGACACCGACTACCCGCTGGATCACGAGTTCATTACCGGGCCGGAATACCGCCGTATCTGCGCGCTGGGCGAAACGCTGCGCGGCCTGATTGAAGACGATGCCTTTATCGAGCGCGGCGAGCGCCGCCAGCCGGTTGCCAGCTTCGAGCAGGCGCTGGACTGGCTGGTAAAAGAGTCCCGTCGCGGCCTCTCTATCCAGCGCTATAAAGGTCTGGGCGAGATGAACCCGGATCAGCTGTGGGAAACCACTATGGACCCGGATAGCCGCCGCATGCTGCGCGTGACCGTGAAGGATGCGATTGCCGCTGACCAGCTGTTCACCACCCTGATGGGTGACGCCGTTGAACCGCGCCGCGCCTTTATCGAAGAGAACGCCCTTAAAGCGGCGAACATCGACATTTAATCGTTGTTACACCGCCAGACTCAGGCCGCGCGTTTAGCGCGGCTTTTTTATGGGCGCAGGCATATCCAGCGACATCGCGGACGGTAAACGGCTGGCGAGCGTATCGACGGCAATTCGCACCCTCAGCGGTAGATGCGGCGTCTGTTGCCAGACCGCGTGAATGTCGAAGCGCACATCCGGCGCCTGCTTTAACAGCGGGACGAGTTTTCCCTCATGAATGTCTTTGCTGACCATCCAGCAGGGCAGCCATGCAATGCCGTGTCCGGCCAGCGCAGCGTCGCAGATCGCCTGCAAATCATCCATATTGAGCGATGAATGGGGTGTAAAGGTATGCGAGGCACCTTCGTTATCCATCAGCTGCCAGGATAGCACTCTGCCTGCCTGCAGATAGTTAATGGCCGCATGATGGGGCAAATCATCAACGCTTTGCGGGGTACCCTTCTTCTGCAGATAATCCGGCGCGGCGCACAGTACCATGCGGTGTTCTCCCAGCCTTCTGGCGACCAGAACGCTGCTGTCCTGAAGCGTGCCGTTACGTACCGCCATATCAAACCCTTCCTCGACGAGATCCACGACCCGGTCGCTGAATGACATCTCCAGCTCAAGGCCTGGATGTTCCTGCGCCAGCGCGATCAGCAGCGGGGCGACGCACTGGCGACCAAACAGCACCGGCATGGCAACGCGCAGGCGGCCGCTGACCTGCTGTTTGCCCGTTTCCAGCAGCGATTCTGCGCCCCGAATTTCCTCCAGCGCCCGCAGGCAACGTTCATAAAAAAGGGCGCCGTTGTCGGTCAGGCTTTGGCTGCGGGTCGTACGTTGAAACAGACGTACCCCCAGTCGTTCCTCAAGGCGAGCGATGCTCTTTCCCACCGCCGAGCGCGACAAATGTAAACGGATTGCGGCCTGCGCAAAACTGCCCGCCTCAACGGCGGCTACAAAAACCGGAATATCCTTCAGCGTATTGGACATAGATTGTTTCTTTTCTGGCGTCAATAGTGGGAAAAGTTATCGCCACTGGTGACGCTGAGTCAACGGTAGACTGTCGATACTGAAGCTTATTTGATGCCAGGAGAAAAAAATGACAGAGACAATGCAGCGCTGGTCGATGAACGCCCTCGGGCGCGAGAATCTCAAACTCACCCAGGCGCCCGTGCCGCAGCCAGGGCCAGGAGAAGTCCGCGTACGGGTGAATGCCGTTGCGCTCAACTACCGCGATAAAATGGTTATCGAAGGCTCCATGCCGATCGCGCTTTCCTTCCCGTTTACCCCGGCATCCGATATGGCAGGCGTGGTGGAAAGTACGGGAGAGGGCGTCACGCGTTTTAAACCCGGCGCTCGCGTCATCTCGACCTTTTTCCCTGAGTGGATCGACGGTAGGCCAACAGCGGACGCCCGCACTTTGCCCTATAAAACGACCGGCGGTTACTTTCAGGGGATGCTGGCTGAGTACGTGATTGTGAATGAAAACGGGCTGGTGGCCGCCCCGGAAACCCTGGATGACGCAGAGGCCAGCACCTTACCCTGCGCCGGGCTTACCGCATGGTTCGCGCTGGTGGAGCGCGGTCATTTGCGCGCCGGACAATCGGTGCTGGTGCAGGGCACGGGCGGTGTGGCGATATTCGCTTTGCAAATTGCCAAAGCGCAGGGGGCGGAGGTTTTTGTCACGTCGGGAAGCGATGAAAAACTGGCGCGGGCCAAACAACTCGGCGCCGATTATGGCATCAACCGGCTTAAAGGCGACTGGGCTGAAGGGATATACGAACTGACAAACGATCGCGGCATTGACCATATTATTGAAACCGTTGGTGGGGAGAACCTGAGGCATTCCCTGCGCGCCGTGGCGGTTCATGGGCGTATTTCGGTCATCGGCGTGCTGGCCGGCAGTGAAATCTCGCTGTCCGCGGGCGAACTGTTGCTGAAATCCCCCGTGATTCAGGGGATTGGCGTCGGGCACCGTCGTGCGCTGGAAGATTTCGTTCGCGCCGTTGACGTGACCGGGTTGAAACCTGTGATCGAGCACCGTTACCGCTTTAACCAGCTTGAACAGGCGCTAGAACACCTCGATCGCGGCGCGTTTGGTAAAATTGTCCTCACCCGCGAGTAATATCTCGTCCCCGGGTTTTGCCTAAAAGGGGGGATTCTGCTGTGCAATGTAGCTCTATTTTTGTGGGCTTAATCGCGTTAGCATGAGTAAGGACTCATCTTACCCGGGGATTTCATGGCTATTAAACTGATTGCAATCGATATGGACGGCACGCTGCTGCTGCCTGACCATACTATCTCTCCTGCGGTGAAAACTGCGATTGCCGCAGCCCGTGAACGCGGCGTCAACGTGGTACTGACCACCGGCCGCCCTTACGCTGGCGTGCACAGCTATCTGAAAGAACTGCATATGGAGCAGCCAGGAGATTACTGCATCACCTATAACGGCGCTTTAGTGCAGAAGGCGAGCGACGGCAGTACCGTTGCGCAGACCGCGCTGGGCTACGACGACTACCGCTATCTGGAACAGCTGGCCCGCGATGTCGGCTCCCACTTCCACGCGCTCGATCGCAACACTCTGTACACCGCGAACCGCGATGTGAGCTATTACACGGTACATGAATCCTATGTGGCGACGATCCCGCTGGTTTTCTGCGAAGCCGAAAAGATGGATCCGAATATCCAACTGCTGAAAGTGATGATGATCGATGAGCCGGCGATTCTGGACAAGGCTATCGCCCGCATTCCGGCTGAAGTGAAAGAGAAATACACCGTGCTGAAAAGCGCGCCGTACTTCCTTGAAATTCTTGATAAACGTGTCACCAAAGGCACCGGCGTGAAATCGCTGGCCGATGCGTTGGGTATCAAAGCGGAAGAGGTGATGGCGATTGGCGATCAGGAAAACGACATTGCGATGATTGAATACGCTGGCGTCGGCGTGGCGATGGACAACGCGATTCCGGCCGTCAAAGAAGCGGCAAACTTTATCACCAAATCCAACCTGGAAGACGGTGTGGCATATGCTATTGAAAAGTATGTCTTAAACTAAAGATCTCTTTCTGAAAAACCCGCGTTTATCGCGGGTTTTTTTATGCGCTGAGTTTACCCCACCGCAAAATCCCCAAACCGGATTGTCGTTTTTGTGATCTAAATTGTAGTACAACATGTTTGTGTTGTACTACATTGTGTCCATGGCGATGACGAGTGGTATCACGTTAGTACTACAAAGTTGCGGTTAAATCCGCCGGTCGCGGTAAAGTAGAGGGAGATATCCAGAGCACAAGGACTCTCCATGACTCTCAATAAAACCGATCGCATCGTCATCACGCTGGGCAAGCAGATTGTCAGCGGCAAATACGTTCCCGGCTCTGCGCTGCCCGCGGAAGCCGACCTGTGTGAGGAGTTTGCCACCTCGCGCAATATCATTCGCGAAGTGTTCCGTTCGTTGATGGCTAAGCGGCTGATTGAAATGAAGCGCTATCGCGGCGCGTTCGTTGCGCCGCGTAACCAGTGGAATTATCTCGACACCGACGTTTTACAGTGGGTGCTGGAGAGCGATTACGACCCGCGGCTGATTAGCGCGATGAGCGAGGTACGTAACCTGGTTGAACCCGCGATTGCCCGCTGGGCGGCCGAGCGCGCGACGTCGAGCGACCTGGCGCAAATAGAAGAAGCGCTCAACGACATGATCGCCAACAACCAGGACAGGGAGGCGTTTAACGAAGCGGATATTCGCTATCACGAGGCGGTGCTGCAGTCGGTGCATAACCCGGTTCTGCAACAGCTCAACGTGGCGATCAGTTCGCTACAGCGGGCGGTATTTGAAAGGACCTGGATGGGCGATGAGGCCAACATGCCGAAAACGCTCCAGGAACATAAGGCGCTGTTTGACGCCATCCGGCATCAGGACAGCGAAGCGGCGGAGCAGGCGGCGCTCACCATGATCGCCAGCTCGACACGAAGGTTAAAGGAAATCACATGACATCTCGCTACATCGCAATTGACTGGGGATCGACCAACCTGCGCGCCTGGCTTTATCAGGACGACCAGTGCCTGGAGAGCAGGCAATCGGCAGCAGGCGTCACGCGTTTGAACGGAGAATCCCCCGCGGCGGTGTTTAGCGAAATAACCCGGGGCTGGCGCGACGGCGCGACCCCGGCGGTGTTGGCAGGAATGGTCGGTAGCAACGTCGGCTGGAAGGTGGCGCCCTATTTGCCCGTTCCCGTTGATTTCTCCGCCATTGGCCAACAATTGACGTCCGTTGGCGACAAAGTCTGGATTATTCCCGGGCTGAGCGTCTCCCGCGACGCTAACCAGAATGTGATGCGCGGCGAAGAGACTCAGCTCCTCGGCGCGCGGATGATTGCCCCTTCTTCCGTCTACGTGATGCCCGGCACCCACTGCAAATGGGTGCAGGCCGACCGCCAACAAATTAACGACTTTCGCACGGTGATGACCGGCGAACTGCATTATCTGCTGCTGCGCCACTCGCTGGTCGGCGCCGGGTTACCGGAGCAGGTCTCCGCTCCCGGCGCGTTTAACGCCGGGCTTGAGCGCGGCCTGCATTCGCCAGACATCCTGCCGCGGCTTTTTGAGGTGCGCGCTTCGCACGTGCTGGGGTCGCTGCCGCGCGAGCAGGTCGGCGAGTTTCTGTCGGGGCTGCTGATTGGCGCGGAAGTCGCCACCCTGAGCGAACGCTTTCGCGACCCGCAGGTCACCATTGTCGGCGGCGAGGCGCTGGCGAACCGCTATCAGCAGGCCCTGAGCGCCATTGGCCGTCAGACCACCGTGGTGTCAGGTGATAACGCATTTCAGACAGGAGTAAGGAGCATCATCCATGCAGTGGCAAACTAACTTACCGCTTATCGCTATCCTGCGCGGGATTACGCCGGAAGAGGCGCTGGCGCATGTGGGGGCGGTGATTGACGCCGGATTTGACGCCGTTGAAATTCCGCTCAACTCACCGCAGTGGGAAAAGAGTATTCCCGCCGTTGTTGAGGCTTATGGCGATAAAGCCCTGATTGGCGCAGGCACCGTGCTTAATACAGAACGGGTGGACCAGCTTGCCCAAATGGGCTGCAGGCTTATCGTCACGCCCAATATTCAGCCCGAGGTCATTCGTCGTGCGGTGAGCTACGGCATGACGGTTTGTCCGGGATGCGCGACGGCGACGGAAGCGTTCGCCGCGCTGGACGCCGGGGCTCAGGCGTTGAAAGTCTTCCCTTCTTCGGCTTTTGGCCCTGACTACATCAAAGCGTTAAAAGCCGTTTTGCCGCCGGAGGTTCCCGTTTTTGCGGTGGGCGGCGTGACGCCGGAAAATCTGGCGCAGTGGATAAAAGCAGGCTGTACCGGCGCCGGGCTGGGCAGCGATCTTTATCGCGCCGGCCAATCCGTAGAG
Source organism: Klebsiella grimontii (assembly GCF_900200035.1). GTDB lineage: Bacteria > Pseudomonadota > Gammaproteobacteria > Enterobacterales > Enterobacteriaceae > Klebsiella > Klebsiella grimontii. The sequence goes on along the minus strand of NZ_FZTC01000003.1, from coordinate 33,903 downwards.
CGTACCCAACGGCAGGCGGCAGCATTTGTTAAAGCGTATCGAGAGGCAGTGCAATGAAAATAACTAAACTCACCACGTATCGTTTACCCCCGCGCTGGATGTTTTTAAAAATTGACACCGACGAAGGCGTGGTTGGCTGGGGCGAGCCCGTGATTGAAGGGCGCGCGCGCACCGTAGAGGCGGCGGTGCATGAGCTCGGCGATTATTTGATAGGCCAGGATCCGGCGCGGATTAACGACCTGTGGCAGGTGATGTACCGCGCGGGCTTTTACCGCGGCGGTCCGATTTTAATGAGCGCCATCGCCGGTATCGATCAGGCGCTGTGGGATATTAAAGGCAAAGTGCTGAACGCGCCGGTCTGGCAGCTGATGGGCGGCCTGGTGCGCGACAAAATCAAAGCCTACAGCTGGGTTGGCGGCGACCGTCCGGCAGAGGTGATTGATGGCATCAAGAAGTTGCGCGGTATTGGTTTTGACACCTTTAAACTCAACGGCTGCGAAGAGCTGGGGCTTATCGATAACTCTCGCGCGGTGGATGCGGCGGTGAATACCGTCGCGCAAATTCGCGAAGCGTTCGGCAATGAAATTGAGTTCGGCCTCGATTTCCACGGCCGCGTTAGCGCGCCGATGGCGAAAGTACTCATTAAAGAGCTGGAACAGTATCGTCCGCTGTTTATTGAAGAGCCGGTGCTTGCCGAGCAGGCAGAATATTATCCCCGGCTGGCGGCGCAAACCTCGATTCCTATTGCGGCGGGCGAACGTATGTTCTCGCGCTTCGAGTTTAAGCGCGTGCTGGAAGCCGGTGGGCTGGCTATTCTGCAACCCGACCTGTCGCATGCCGGCGGTATTACCGAGTGCTATAAAATCGCCGGAATGGCCGAAGCCTACGACGTGGCGCTGGCGCCGCACTGTCCGCTGGGACCCATTGCGCTTGCCGCCTGCCTGCACGTCGATTTTGTCTCTTATAACGCTGTCTTCCAGGAGCAAAGTATGGGTATTCACTATAACAAGGGCGCGGAATTACTCGACTTTGTGAAAAATAAAGAGGACTTCAATATGGAAGGCGGTTTCTTTAAACCATTAATGAAGCCCGGACTTGGCGTAGAAATAGATGAAGCGTGGGTTATGGAATTAAGTCAGAACGCGCCGGACTGGCGTAATCCATTGTGGCGTCTGGAAGACGGTGTTGTTGCTGAATGGTAGTATCTTAATTAGTTCATTAGTTTCTCAATATCAATCTCTGCCTTCTGTCAGAGGGATTCTTACTGCTGAAGGCAGGATGATGAGGTAATAATTTATGAGCATTGAACTCTATACATCTACACTAAAAAAACTCAATAGCAAAATAATACCTTTTGTGATTATTTGCTATTTTGTTGCAAACCTTGATAAAACCAATATTTCTATTGCGGCCTTACAAATGAATGCGGATTTAGGTCTGACAGCCAGCATGTATGGTCTCGGGGTGGGGATGTTCTATATCTCCTATATTATTTTTGAAATTCCCAGCAATGTTATTATGACCCGCATAGGTGCCCGTATTTGGATTGCGAGAATAATGATAACCTGGGGTATTGTAAGCGCAGGAATGTCGCTGGTACATACCCCAACGCAGCTCTATGTGATGCGCTTTTTGTTGGGAATGGCAGAGGCTGGGTTTACCCCCGGGATTATTTATTATATTTCCTGCTGGTTCCCTAAAAGTAATCGAGCTCGCGCTATGTCATTCTTTTATATGGGGTCGGTTCTGGCATCAATTATTGGTTTACCAATATCCGGGTTTATTTTGAATATGCACGGTATTGCTGATATCGCTGGTTGGCGTTGGTTATTTGCGATAGAAGGAATCCCGGCTATTATCCTTGGTGTGATGGTTTTATGGTTGCTGCCATCGAGTCCTGAAAAAGCACACTGGTTAACGGGTTCAGAAAAAGAATGGTTAGTATCACAATTAGAGGAAGATAATCGAAATGTAATGGTCAATAAAAATCATTCGTGGCTGAGCGCTTTGAAAAATAAAGTTGTGCTCTTATTAAGTTTGGTGTGGTTTTTACAAGCTTTCGGTTCTATTGGTATTACCTTGTTTTTACCTTTGATTCTAAAAAGCATCGCCAGCGAGCAAAGCAATTTTGTTATTAGCTTACTATCCGCGGTGCCGTTTATTTTTGCCTGCTTATTTATGTATCTTAACGGCCGGCATTCCGATCTCACCAAAGAGCGATCGTTGCATATGGGGTTACCATTGATTCTTGCCGGCGTATCGCTGGGGGTGGCTATCTATTCAGATAACCTACTGATCTCTTATATCCTGCTGGTGCTTACCGTTGGGTTCAACTTTGCTCTGACCCCCGTTTTTTGGGCGGTCACCACTGAAAAGCTTGCTGGCGTTGCAGCAGCAGCCTCAATTGCTTTTATTAACACTATCGCGAATTTTGTTGGCTTAGGCCTGCCTCCTGTTTTAGGCAAGATTAAAGATGTGACCCATAGCTATCACTACGGCCTGCTTATTGTTGCTATCGCACTGGTATTAGGAGGAATTATCGGTATAGCCGTTTCGCGTACTGGTAAAGATACCTCCTTAAAGCACTCTGCCCACTCTTCCTTATAAGCGAATAGATAAGTATGAAACTGAAAATATTAAAGCAAGCATCATTGCCTGACCAACTTACGGCGGAGCTGAACAGTCTGTATGAAGTTTATGAATATGAGGCGCTTACACGCGAAGAGTTGGCAGTCCTGGCTGAACAATTCACTATTATGATCACCAATGGTGAGGCCACCGTAACGCGCCAGCTGATTTCCAGCCTACCCTCTCTGGAGCTTATTGCTGTGTTTGGCGTGGGTTATGATGGGGTTGATGTTCGTGCTGCGGCAGATCATCGTGTGGCTGTCAGCCATACGCCGGGCGTATTAACGGATGATGTTGCTGATTTAGCGATGGGGCTGATGTTGGCGACATCGCGACAAATCGTTTCTGCACAGAAGTTTATTGAGGCGGGAGGCTGGCGTCAGGGGGGCTTTCAGTGGACGCGTAAGGTCTCGGGCTCGCGTGTTGGGATCGTTGGGATGGGGAGAATTGGGCAGGCAATAGCCCGACGCTGCGAAGGGTTTGCGATGCAGATTGCTTATAGCGATCGGAAAGCAATACCGGGGCTGGATTATCCGTGGATTGAGGATATTTCAACACTGGCGTCACAAACAGATTTTTTAGTGATATGTACGCCAGGAAGTGCGGAAAACCAGGCGCTTATTGATGAACGGGTACTCTCGGCTCTGGGCGCGAGCGGCATTTTAATCAACATTTCTCGCGGCAGCGTTGTTGATGAATTTGCTCTGATAAAAGCCCTCGAACAAGGAATTATCGCCGGAGCAGGATTGGATGTTTTTAGCCAGGAGCCAGAAGTGCCGCAGGCGCTCCTGCGCCGCGCGAACGTGGTGGTCACGCCACATATGGCAAGCGCGACCTGGAGTACCAGGGAGGCTATGTCCAGGTTAGTTCTTGAAAACGTGTCGGGATGGGCAAAAAATAAGACTTTGGTTACGCCTGTTCCCGCGCTTGAACCATAGTCATTTTTTGGCGGATCAACTACTCTGAAGCGCAACTTAGGCTTCAGAGTTTATCTCCCATGAAACAAGTCACTTTTGCTCCCCGCCATCATCAGCTTACCAACACCCACACCTGGACGGCGGACAGCCGGTGGCTGGTTTTTGACGTTCGTCCCTCTGGCGCCTCTTTTACCGGCGAAACGATCGAGCGGGTGAATGTCGAGACGGGAGAGGTTGAGATCCTCTACCGTGCCGGACAAGGCGCGTACGTTGGCGTGGTGACCGTTCATCCATCGGTAGATAAATATGTCTTCATCCACGGTCCGGAAAACCCGGATAAGCGCTGGCATTACGATTTTCACCATCGCCGCGGCGTGGTGACGTATCAGGGGGAAACGCGCAACCTTGATGCGATGGATATCACTCCGCCCTATACCCCTGGCGCGCTGCGCGGCGGCAGCCATGTACATGTTTTCAGCCCGAACGGCGAGCTCGTCAGTTTTACCTATAACGACCACGTGCTGCATGAACGCGATCCGGCGCTGGATTTACGCAACGTTGGCGTGGCGGTTCCCTATGGCCCGGTAATACCCCGTGGGGATCATCCACGGCAATACGGCGGCAGCCACTGGTGCGTGCTGGTCAGCCGCACAACGTCGTCCCCCGCGCCGGGCAGCGACGAGATTAATCGCGCCTATGAAGAGGGCTGGGTCGGTGACCGGGCGCTGGCGTTTATTGGCGATACGCGAGCGATAAACGGCGACAAAGTGCCGGAGCTGTTTATTGTCGAGCTGCCGCAGAGCGAGCAGGGCTGGAAGCAGTCTGGCGATGCGCCGCTTGCTGGAACGGACGCCACGATGCCGGCTCCCCCCGCCGGCGTGGTCCAGCGCCGCTTAACGTTTACCCATGAACGTCGTTACCCGGGGCTGGTGAATACGCCGCGACATTGGGTGCGGGCCAACCCGCAGGCAACGGAGATGGCTTTTCTGCTGCGCGACGATGCCGGGGTGGCGCAAATGTGGCTTATCTCGTCGCAGGGTGATGGGCTGCGGCAGCTGACCCACAACCGCTCTGATATCCAGTCGGCGTTTAACTGGCATCCGTCGGGGAAATGGCTGGGCTTTGTGCTGGAAAACCGAATCGCGCTTTGTGATGCGCTGAGCGGGGACATCCTCTTTTTGACCGACGAACATGCCAATCCGCCATCGGCCGATGCGATCGTCTTTTCGCCAGACGGCAAACAGCTTGCCTGGATGGAGGAGGTAGACGGTTACCGCCAGCTATGGGTAACCGCAACGGGGCGCTAAATTACTGATTAGTCATCCGCGCTGGCGGGATCACGGAGTTGGTCGCCAGCGTCTCTTTCTCGCTCTTTTCAACGCGCGATTTGACCGAGCTGTCGGTGCGGAACATATCCCACGGCAGCAGCAGCGTGTCCATTACCGCCGTAAGGGGCATATCCAGCGCCACAAGGGATTTCGTTCCCCAGTTGGCATCGCTATCTCCCAGCATTTGCGCGCTGGCGCGCGTTCCCGGATAGGTTCCTTCCTTACCGCCGGTATGTGACATCACGCTGGAGCAACCGCCTAAACTTATCATCCCGCTAAACAGGACCAGCTTTAACAGACCGTTTTTCATCATTTTTCCGTCATCGTTACGGGCGTTGATAGAACCTTCAATGTACAAAAATTTCAGAGCGCCGCCGGTAAAGACGCGGTCTGAAGAATGGCGTACATATCGGTTATATCGGGCCATTCCATGGATGCATAGTGCGATTGCGCCGCACTGTGGCAGGCGTCGCACTTTGCCTTTTGTGCTGTCACTCCAGTCTAAGCAATAGACCGCAAACTGCAAAAAAAATTGCCCTCTTCACCTTGAAAAGGGCATGGATATACCCATTTTAGGAATGTGTCACTCAGAGAATACGCCGAATGGGTATTCCGCTTAATAACGACCTGTCCATGATGGAAGGTCAGATAATTCTCGCTGATTTCAGGAGCTATGTATTATGCGTAATTTCGATCTCTCCCCGCTGTATCGTTCTGCTATTGGTTTCGACCGCCTTTTCAATCTGTTAGAAAATAATCAAAGCCAGAGTAATGGCGGCTACCCTCCGTACAACGTTGAGTTAGTAGACGAGAACAACTACCGCATCGCGATTGCGGTGGCCGGTTTTGCCGAGAGCGAACTGGAAATTACCGCTCAGGATAATCTGCTTATCGTGAAAGGCGCCCATGCCGCCGAACAGAAAGAGCGTACTTACCTCTATCAGGGCATCGCTGAACGCAATTTTGAGCGTAAATTCCAGCTGGCGGAAAATATCCATATTCGCGGCGCCAACCTGGTAAACGGCCTGCTGTATATCGACCTCGAGCGAGTGATTCCCGAAGCGAATAAACCGCGCCGTATCGAGATCAACTAATTTCCTTGGGCCGCCAACGCGGCCCGGTATTAATGCAAAAATCTGCCTGCCGTCAGGGGGCAAATGCGAATCCGCAGGATTTGCAGCTAACCACTCGCTTCTTAGAAGGAGAAACACAATGCGTAACTACGATTTATCCCCGCTGCTGCGTCAATGGATCGGTTTTGACAAACTGGCCAACGCGCTGCAAACCGCCGGTGAAAGCCAGACCTTCCCGCCTTATAACATCGAAAAAAGCGACGATAACCACTATCGCATTACCCTTGCGCTGGCCGGTTTCCGTCAGGAAGATTTGGATATCCAGCTTGAAGGCACGCGCCTGACGGTAAAAGGCGCGCCGCAGCAGCCGGAAAAAGAGACCAAATGGCTACACCAGGGGCTGGTTAACCAGGCGTTTAGCCTGAGCTTCACGCTCGCCGAAAATATGGAAGTCTCCGGGGCTACCTTTACCAACGGCCTGCTGCATATCGATCTGACCCGCAACGAGCCGGAACAGATCGCCCCGCAGCGCATCGCCATCAGCGAGCGCCCCGCGTTAGATAGCTAATTAAGCGAACCACTCATAAGGCCCCGATTTTCGGGGCTTTTTTGTGCGCGGGAGCGCATTAAATCCCCTTGCTGCAACGGATGTTTCAGTTTAAAAAATAATCAGATTTTATAGGCTCACTGAAACAAAGGATCTGTAATGAACGAACAGCAGCCATTCGAAGCGATCAAAAATAGAGATGAGGCGGGGAGAGAATATTGGTCTGCCCGAAACCTTGGCCATTACTGGACTATAAAGAGTGGAGAAATTTTCAAAAGGTAATCTCAAAAGCGATAATTTCATGTGAGGCGAGCGGTCAGCTACCCTCAGACCATTTTGTTGAGTCCAACAAAATGGTCGAATTGGGTTCCGGTTCCAGCAGGAATCTTGAAGACATTCATCTATCCCGCGACGCCTGCTATCTGGTTGTGCAAAATGGCGATCCGTCGAAACCGGTCATTGCCGCGGGGCAAACCTACTTTGCGTTGCAAACCCGGCGTTAGGAACTGAAGGACGATCAAACCTTTAAATCTCTACGAGAGGATGAGAAGCGGCTATTTTTGCGCAATGAGCTGAAAGAACATAATAAACACCTTGTTGAAACGGCCCAGCTAGCGGGCGTACAGACAACGCTGGATTTCGCTATTTTCCAGAACCATGGCTATAAAGGCCTCTACGGTGGTCTGGATCAACAAGCGATTCATGAGCGTAAAGGGCTAAAGAAAAGCCAAAAAATTCTCGACCATATGGGGTCTACTGAGCTTGCAGCCAACCTTTTCCGCGCTACCCAAACGGAAGAAAAACTGCGCCGGGATGAGGTCGATACGAAGCAGCTGGCCAAAAACTGCGTCAGACGATTAACGATCTGGCGGTACGATGCCTGAAGCGCTCCCTTCCCCGGAGAAAAGTATTCAGCAGCTGAAAATTGCGGCGAAAAATAAAGGCGTGCCTGAATAGCGAACCCGATCCCGTGATTATTGTGCGCCAGGCGGCATACAGCCTGGTCGCTACCGGTCATAATCCTCTTTATTCGTAATGTTATTCACAGGGAAGAGACGATGAGTGATATAGCATTGACCGTTAGCGTATTGGCGCTGGTGGCGGTCGTTGGATTGTGGATCGGCAATGTAAAAGTGCGCGGCGTCGGCTTCGGTATCGGGGGCGTGCTGTTTGGCGGCATCATCGTCGGCCACTTTGTGGACCAGGCGGGCATTACGCTCAGCAGCCCAATGCTGCACTTTATTCAGGAATTCGGCCTGATTCTCTTTGTGTATACCATAGGTATCCAGGTCGGGCCGGGCTTCTTCGCCTCGCTGCGCGTCTCCGGCCTGCGGCTGAACCTCTTCGCTATTCTGATCGTCATTCTCGGCGGCCTGGTCACCGCGGTCCTGCATAAACTGTTCGATATCCCTCTTCCCGTGGTGCTCGGTATCTTCTCCGGCGCGGTAACCAACACGCCTGCGCTGGGGGCCGGACAGCAGATCCTGCGCGACCTTGGCGTACCGCTTGATACCGTCGATCAGATGGGGATGAGCTACGCCATGGCCTATCCATTCGGCATCTGCGGCATTTTGCTGACCATGTGGCTGGTGCGACTGTTTTTCCGCATTAACGTCGAGAAAGAGGCCCAGCAGTTTGACGAGATCAGCGGCAACGGCCATGCGCATCTTCAGACCATCAACGTGCGGGTCGAAAACCCGAACCTGAACAATATGGCGATTCAGGATGTGCCGATGCTCAACAGCGACAAGCTGATCTGCTCGCGCCTCAAGCGTGAGGAGATGCTGATGGTGCCCGCGCCAAATACCCTGATTCAGCTTGGGGACCTGCTGCATCTGGTCGGGCGGCCGGAGGATTTGCACAATGCCCAACTGGTGATTGGCAAGGAAGTTTCCACTTCGCTCTCCACGCGCGGTACCGATCTGAAAGTCGAGCGCGTGGTGGTCACCAACGAAAAAGTGTTAGGTAAAAGGATTCGCGATCTGCACTTTAAACAGCGCTATGACGTGGTGATCTCGCGCCTCAATCGCGCCGGGGTTGAACTGGTGGCCAGCAGCCATGCCAGCCTGCAGTTCGGTGATATTCTCAACCTGGTCGGCCGTCCGGAGGCGATTGACGCGGTGGCCGCCGAGCTTGGCAACGCCCAGCAAAAACTGCAGCAGGTGCAGATGCTGCCGGTATTTATCGGCATTGGCTTAGGCGTGCTGCTGGGCTCTATTCCGCTGTTTATTCCGGGGTTCCCGGCGGCGCTGAAGCTGGGTCTGGCCGGAGGGCCGCTGATTATGGCGCTGATCCTCGGGCGTATCGGCAGCATCGGTAAGCTGTACTGGTTTATGCCGCCCAGCGCCAACCTCGCGCTACGCGAGCTGGGTATTGTGCTGTTCCTGGCGGTGGTTGGGCTGAAATCCGGCGGCGACTTTGTGGCGACGCTGATTGAAGGCGATGGTATGAGCTGGATTGTCTACGGCATTTTTATCACCGCGATCCCGCTGCTGGCGGTCGGTATTCTGGCGCGCATGTTGGCGAAGATGAACTACCTGACCCTGTGCGGCATGCTGGCCGGTTCAATGACCGACCCTCCGGCGCTGGCTTTTGCCAACAACCTGCATGCCACCAGCGGCGCGGCGGCCCTTTCATACGCGACGGTTTATCCCCTGGTCATGTTCTTACGTATTATCACGCCGCAGCTACTGGCGGTGCTGTTCTGGGGGATAGGTTAACGGATTCTCCGCGCGGACGCGCCGCAGGTGGTAGTCCACCTGATAGACGCTGGCGTTACGGAACATCACCGAATAGTTAAGAAACTCGCCGCTGTCGCTGTAGGAAAGAGAGGTAATACGCAGCAGCGGCGTCTGTTCCGGCACGTTCATCGACTGCGCCAGCTGCCTGTCCGCCAGCACCGGCGACAGCGTTTCATAGTTACCGCTGATGGTTAACCCGCACTCCTTCTCGATGTAATCGAACTTCGATCCCTCCAGATGCGCCAGCGACAGATTGCGAAACAGCTTTACCGGCATATAGCTGTCTTCGAGCATGAGCGGCTTGCCATCGACATAGCGCACCCGGCGCGAGAAGTAGATCCGTTCATCAATTTGTATCCGCAGCAGGCTGGCGATAGCCGGAGGGGCGGGCATGACCTCGAAAACCAATACCCGGCTGATCACCTCTTTACCCTGCTTGCGCAGCACTTCGGCCAGCCCGGTCAGATTGGTGGTTTCATGATGCAGGTCTTTACGGGCGACATAGGTGCCGGAGCCGTGCCGACGCACCACCAGCCCCCAGGCGACCAGCAGATCTATCGCCTTGCGGATGGTCATGCGCGCGACGCCAAACTCTTCCGCTAGTTTTTTTTCCCCAGGAAGCGGGCTGCCGACCTCGAAATCGGAGGAATTCAGCCGCAGACGCAATCTGTCGGCGATGGATTTGTAGATCACCAGTAGACCTCTATTCACTCAGTTGAAAACGATTGAGCATGAATTATTCACTATAAAAATACAGTAAATACATGTGAATAAAGACTATTCGTTATAGCGCCTTAAACAGCGCAATTCATCATGTCTAATTTTTAATTAAAAAGTAGACAACATTGGCGTAATTAAAACCATGAAAGCGATCACGAATCGCAACGGCGCCGCATGTTGTTGGAGGGGCAAATTTCTATTCTCATCTCAGGCCAGTACAAATAGTTACCCTGAATAATTCACCGCGGCAGGTGAAGCATGGCGGGTATGAATAAGGCCACTCACCCTATGAGTTGTTACATGAGGATTATCAAATGCTCAGTCAAATACAACGCTTTGGCGGCGCCATGTTTACCCCGGTTTTACTCTTTCCTTTCGCCGGGATCGTGGTGGGTATCGCCATTATGTTGCGCAACCCGATGTTCGTCGGCGAAGCGCTCACAGCACCCGACAGTTTATTTGCTCAGATCGTTCACATTATTGAAGAGGGCGGCTGGACCGTCTTTCGTAATATGCCGCTGATTTTCGCCGTCGGTCTACCGATCGGCCTGGCGAAACAGGCCCAGGGCCGTGCCTGCCTGGCGGTGCTGGTTAGCTTCCTCACCTGGAACTACTTTATTAACGCGATGGGGATGACCTGGGGCCACTTCTTCGGCGTCGACTTTTCCGTTGAGCCAACGGCAGGCAGCGGCCTGACTATGATGGCCGGGATTAAAACGCTTGATACCAGCATTATTGGCGCGATCGTCATTTCCGGGCTGGTGACCGCCCTGCATAACCGCTATTTCGATAAGCCGCTGCCGGTGTTTCTGGGGATTTTCCAGGGCTCCTCGTTTGTGGTGATTGTTGCCTTCCTGGCAATGATCCCCTGCGCCTGGCTGACCCTGCTGGGCTGGCCAAAGGTGCAGATGGGTATTGAATCGCTGCAGGCCTTTTTACGCTCGGCCGGCGCGCTGGGCGTCTGGGTATACATTTTCCTTGAGCGCATTCTGATCCCGACCGGGTTACACCATTTCGTCTATGGCCCGTTTATCTTCGGCCCGGCGGTGGTGGAAGGGGGGATTCAGGTTTACTGGGCGCAGCATTTACAGGCGTTCAGCCAGAGCACCGAGGCGCTGAAAACCCTGTTCCCGGAAGGCGGATTCGCGCTGCACGGTAACTCGAAGGTCTTTGGTTCGGTGGGGATTGCGCTGGCGCTCTACTTTACCGCCGCGCCGGAAAATCGCGTCAAAGTTGCCGGGCTGCTGATCCCCGCCACGCTGACCGCCATGCTGGTAGGTATCACCGAGCCGTTAGAGTTCACCTTCCTGTTTATTTCGCCGCTGCTGTTTGCCGTCCATGCGGTACTGGCGGCCACTATGGCAACGGTGATGTATATCTGCGGCGTGGTAGGCAACTTCGGCGGCGGCCTGCTGGACCAGTTCCTGCCGCAAAACTGGATCCCGATGTTCCACAACCACGCGTCGATGATGTTTATCCAGATCGGCGTTGGCGTGTGCTTCACCGCACTCTACTTCGTCATCTTCCGCACGTTGATTCTGCGCCTGAACCTGAAAACGCCTGGCCGTGAAGAGAGCGAAATTAAGCTCTACAGCAAAGCGGATTACCAGGCCGCGCGCGGTAAAACTAGCGCCGCCGGGGCAGCGGACACCAAACTGGGCCAGGCCGCCGGCTTCCTGCAGGCGCTGGGCGGAGCGGGCAATATCGAAAGCATCAATAACTGCGCCACCCGACTGCGCATCGCGCTGGTCGATATGGCGAAGACCCAAAGCGACGACGTTTTTAAAGCGCTGGGCGCCCACGGCGTAGTCCGCCGCGGCAACGGGATTCAGGTCATCGTCGGCCTGCACGTTCCCCAGGTCCGCGACCAGCTCGAAACCCTGATGAAAGATTCTCTACAGACCGAACAAACCACCATGACGGAGGCAGTATCATGAAAAAATTCTCAGTTGTTATCGCAGGCGGCGGCAGTACCTTTACCCCGGGCATCGTGCTGATGCTGTTAGCGAACCAGGATCGCTTCCCGCTGCGGGCGCTGAAATTTTACGACAACGACGGCGCGCGTCAGGAGACCATCGCCGAGGCGTGCAAGGTGATCCTTAAAGAGCAGGCGCCGGAGATCGCGTTCAGCTACACCACCGACCCGCAGGCGGCCTTTACCGACGTTGATTTCGTGATGGCGCATATCCGTGTGGGCAAATACCCGATGCGTGAAAAAGATGAAAAAATCCCGCTGCGCCACGGCGTGCTGGGCCAGGAAACCTGTGGCCCTGGCGGGATCGCCTACGGTATGCGCTCCATCGGCGGCGTCCTGGAGCTGGTGGACTATATGGAAAAATATTCGCCGAACGCCTGGATGCTGAACTACTCCAATCCGGCGGCCATTGTGGCGGAAGCGACCCGTCGCCTGCGTCCGAACGCTAAAATTCTCAACATCTGCGATATGCCGATCGGTATCGAAGGACGGATGGCGCAAATCGTCGGCCTTAAGGACCGTAAGCAGATGCGCGTGCGCTACTACGGGCTGAACCACTTCGGCTGGTGGACCTCGATTGAAGATCTGCAGGGTAACGATTTGATGCCGAAACTGCGCGAATATGTGGCGAAATACGGTTATGTTCCGCCGTCAAACGACCCGCACACCGAAGCCAGCTGGAACGACACTTTCGCCAAGGCGAAAGACGTACAGGCGCTGGACCCGGATACGATGCCGAATACTTACCTCAAGTACTACCTGTTCCCGGACTACGTCGTGGCGCACTCCAATCCGGAACGCACCCGCGCCAATGAGGTGATGGATCATCGTGAGAAAAACGTCTTTAGCTCCTGCCGGGCGATTATTGCGGCGGGCAAATCCTCCGCCGGCGATCTGGAAATTGACGAACACGCTTCCTACATCGTCGATCTGGCGGCGGCGATTGCCTTTAATACCCAGGAACGGATGCTGCTGATTGTGCCGAACAACGGCGCGATTCATAACTTTGACGCCGATGCGATGGTCGAAATTCCGTGCCTGGTGGGCCACAACGGACCGGAGCCGCTGACGGTCGGCGACATTCCTCACTTCCAGAAAGGGATGATGAGCCAGCAGGTGGCGGTGGAAAAACTGGTGGTGGATGCCTGGGAACAGCGCTCTTACCATAAGCTGTGGCAGGCCATCGCGCTGTCGAAAACCGTGCCGAGCGCATCGGTTGCCAAAGCGATTCTTGATGATCTGATCGCGGCCAATAAAGCGTACTGGCCGGAACTGCATTAATCCCGCTGACCGGCATCCGTGCGGTGACGGTCATTCATTTATCGGCCTGATAACCTGATGTTAAACGGTTATCAGGCCTGAACTTTTTCTGCAACGGGGCGATTATTGATGCCTTCCGCTTTGGCTGTCAGGTAGAATCGGCGGTATTTTACGCAATCGGCAACCCATCACGGAGTCATGATGAAAATATCCCGCCTTGGCGAAGCGCCGGATTACCGCTTCTCGCTGGCGAATGAACGTACCTTTCTGGCGTGGATCCGCACTTCGCTTGGCTTTTTAGCCGGCGGCGTCGGCCTGGACCAGCTGGCGCCGGATTTCGCGACGCCGCTGATCCGCGAAATTCTCGCTCTGCTGCTGTGCCTGTTTGCCGGCGGCCTGGCGATTTACGGCTATATACGCTGGCTGAGCAATGAAAAGGCGATGCGGCTTAAACAGGACCTTCCCTATACCCGCACCCTGCTGCTGATCAGTATTCTGCTGACTATCGTTATCGTGGTGGTCATGGCGCTGGTGCTCTATGCCGGATAATCGCCGGGCGCGCCGCGAGAACGACCCGGGCCTACAGCCGGAGCGCACGTCGCTGGCCTGGTTTCGCACCCTTTTAGGCTATGGCGCGCTGCTGGCGCTGGCGATTAAGCACCACTGGCATCAGGCGGGGCTTCCGTTCTGGATTTCGCTGTGCATATTGCCGTTCGTCGCCGTCATCCTCTGGCGCTATACCCGCAGCCGCAATGTGATGGACGTTGAGCACAGTGATTTCGTCCAGCGGCAGGCGGTTCGTGACAAATTTTTGATCGCATTCGCAGTACTTTCCCTGTCATTGTTGTTTGCTGTAACCCATATACGACAAGTGATTTTGTTTATTAAGGATGTGATATGACAGGATGTCAGGCCGATTACGGTGACGATCGGCACTGCGGTAACTGCCAGTCTCTGGCGAGCGATATCCCGGTACGGGAAGTGATTATCCATCGTCAGGAGTGTGAGCGCCCAGAACGCGTCTACCACCAGCTCAGCGCGCAGGGGGCAGCGGCTATCAAGTTTATTCCCCATCTGCAACCTTCCGACGCCCGGCTGTGGGGGGATTTTCTCTGCGCGGTGTTTGCTATTTGGATCAAAGAAGACGCTAACCGCATCGTCGTGCCGCTGTTTGAGGCCACGCTGCGCGCCTGGCGCGGTGAGACAGTACGTTATGAGAATAATCCGCCGGGACCGGCCTGCGCGGGCTGCGCCTGGCTAAGATTATGCGGTGGCGGCTGCCCGCAGCTGCGACTGGAGGATGGCTCCAACGCGCTATGCGAAGGATACCGGCAGTTTTATAGCTGGAGCGCCCCCTATATGCGCGTTCTTCGCGATTTACTCAACCAGCACCGCTCGCCGGTTGAGCTCATGCATCTGCTGCGCTAAAAAAATGGCGACGAGAGAGCCTTCGTCGCCATGGTGTTTACCTGCCGGGAGGCTTACCGCCCCTTCGCCAGATACTGCGCCATCTCCTCTTCCGGCACCATGCCGCCGCCGGTCGCCCACACCAGATGGGTCGCATTGCGCATCTGCTCCGCGGTGAAACCGTGCATCCGCTGATACGCCTCGCTGGCGCAGACCCGCTGCGGCCCGGCCATGCCGGCCAGCGCGGATGGCTCCAGGCGAATACCTTCTTCTTCGGCTAACCAACCCAGCATATCGTACATAGTCTGGTCATCGAGAGAGTAGAACCCGTCCAGCAGGCGCTCCATTGCCCGGCCCACGAAACCGGAAGCGCGGCCGACCGCCAGACCGTCGGCGGCGGTCAGATTATCGATCCCCAAATCCTGAACTGAAATCTGGTCATGCAGGCCGGTATAGACCCCCAGCAGCATGCAAGGGGAGTGGGTCGGCTCGGCGAAGAGGCAGTGGACGTGGTCGCCAAATGCCAGCTTCAGGCCGAACGCCACCCCGCCGGGGCCGCCGCCCACGCCGCACGGCAGATAAACAAACAGTGGATGACCGGCGTCCACCACGCGCCCTTCGCGGGCAAACTGCGCCTTTAGCCGCTCGCCGGCCACGGCGTAGCCGAGGAACAGGGTGCGCGAGTTCTCATCATCGATAAAGAAGCAGTTCGGGTCAGACTCGGCGGCTTTGCGCCCCTGCTCAACCGCCACGCCGTAATCCTCTTCGTACTCCACGACCGTCACGCCGTGGCTGCGCAGTTTGGCCTTTTTCCACGCCCTGGCGTCGGCGGACATATGGACCGTCACCTTAAAGCCGATGCGCGCGCTCATAATGCCAATCGACATCCCCAGATTACCGGTGGAGCCGACGGCGATGCTGTACTGGCTAAAGAAATCCCTGAACTCAGGAGTCAGCAGCTTGCGATAGTCGTCGGAAGTTTTTAATAACCCCGCGCCGATCGCCAGTTTCTCCGCATGGGTCAGCACCTCATAAATGCCGCCGCGGGCCTTAATAGAGCCGGAAATCGGTAGGTGGCTGTCTTTTTTCAGCAGCAGATCGCCGCTAATCGGCTGGCTAAAAGTTTTTTCCAGCCGGGCCTTCATTACCGGAATAGCCACCAGCTCAGACTCGATAATACCGCCGGTGGCCGCGGTTTCCGGAAAGGCTTCCGCCAGATAGGGCGCAAAGCGATCGAGCCGGGCGTGGGCGTCCTGAACGTCTTCTGTCGTCAGGCCAACGTAGGGTAACCCTTCCGCCAGCGACGTCGTTGACGGGTTAAACCAGGTAGTTTCTTTCAGGGCAATCAGCTCCTCCAGTAGAGGAAACTGTGCGAGTAAAGTGGTCATGTCAGCGTTTTTCATATTACGTCTCTTTGCGCTCAGATGATGAAAGAAAGCAGGAATGTACCGGCCAGTGCAAGCAGCGAAGCGATAAAGGTCGCCGTGGTATAGTATTTGAACGTTTCGTTAAGGCTTGCCCCGCAGTATTGTTTAACCAGCCAGAACAGGGAATCCGTTACGATAGTGCAGCCAATCGCGCCGGAGCCGATGGCGATAGCGATGATTTCCGGGCTCACGCCGGGATAGAGCGGCAGCATCGGCGCGACGATGGCGGTTGCGCCCATCATTGCGACGGTGGCGGAACCGACCGCGGCGTGCAGAATCAGCGCCACCAGCCAGGCCAGCAGAATCGGGTGCATATCGAGGTTCGATAGAATTACCGCCAGCGTATCGGCCAGGCCGCTGGTTTTCAGGATGGCGTTGAAGGCCCCGCCTGCGCCGATAATCAGCAGAATGTTGGCAATCGACCCGAAGCAGTTTTCCGTATGCGTCAGCAGGGTACTCATCCCCATATCCTGGCGGATACCCAGCACGTAGTAGGCCACGAAGACGGCGATAAACATGGCGGTGATCGGGTTGCCGATAAACTCCAGCAGCATATACAGCGTGCCGCCTTTGGTCATATTCAGTTCGGCGATGGTTTTGACCAGCATCAGGCCGATCGGCAGCAGCACCGTAAACAGCGTGGCGCCCAGCGACGGCAGGGTCTCTTCTTTGCGCACTTCGAGGTTAGCAAATTCAGCCGGAACCGCTTTAAACGGCAGGCGGTTGCCGAGCAGCCGCAGGAACAGCGGGCCGCCGACCAGCGAAGCCAGCAGGCCCACCAGCAGACCGTATACGATCACCGTGCCGATATCCGCGCCCAGCTTATTGGCGACAAACAGCGCCGCCGGATGCGGCGGCACCACGCAGTGCACCGCCATCAGCGCCGTACACAGCGGGATGGCCAGCTTGAGTAGCGACGTGTTGGTTTTTTTGGCAATGGAAAACGCCAGCGGGATCAGCAGCACCACGCCCACTTCAACGAACAGCGTGATCCCGCAAATCAGGCCCACCAGCACCATAATGACGTCAGCGGACAGCCAGCGGCAGCGCTGGAGCGTCAGGCCGATACGCTCAGCCGCGCCGGAGACCTCCATCATTTTGCCGAGAATCGTCCCCAGCCCAATCACCGCCGCCAGGAAGCCCAGCGTGCCGCCAATCCCGCTCTCGATGGCGTTAACCATATCCAGCGGGCTCATTCCCATCATGGCGCCGACGAAAAAGCTGGCCAGCAGCAGCGCCAGAAACGGGTGAAACTTCAGTTTAACGATAGTTAACACAATCAACACGATGCTAATCAGCAGCGTGCTCACAACCCAGATCTGAGATTCCATACCCCACCTCGCCTGTGAATAATCTATGGGTATTGAACAGAAAAACGGCACGTGCTGACAAACGATATAAACGGCTCTTCAGGTGAATCAAATTGAATCAAAAAGGTGATTTCGCTCTAATGTTGCCTATTTATTGTGCTATGAATCACTTTTTTTCATCTTTAAGCGCTCGGCAAGGCGATAATTTTCTTACACTCGGCGAGGAAAATTAAAGGAGTAGGTGATGGAGACGCTAAAAGATCTGGGTAATCGGCTGCTCAACGGCTGGCAGCTTTCGAAGCTGTATACGTTTGAAGTCGCCGCCCGCCATGAGTCGTTCGCCCTGGCGGCGGAGGAGCTGTCGCTGACGCCCAGCGCGGTGAGCCACCGTATCAATCAGCTGGAAGAAGAGCTGGGGATTCAGCTGTTTGTGCGCTCGCACCGCAAGGTGGAGCTGACGCATGAGGGCAAACGGGTGTTCTGGGCGCTGAAGTCCTCGCTGGACAGCCTGAACCAGGAGATTCTGGATATTAAAAACCAGGAGCTGTCGGGAACGTTAACGGTCTATTCGCGCCCGTCCATCGCCCAGTGCTGGCTGGTGCCCGCGCTCGGCGATTTTACCCGCCGCTATCCGTCGATCTCGCTTACCGTGCTGACCGGCAACGATAACGTCAACATGCAGCGCGCGGGCATCGAACTGGCGATCTACTTTGATGACGCGCCTTCCTCGCAGCTTAGCCATCATTTTTTGATGGATGAGGCTATCGTGCCGGTGTGTACGGCGGATTACGCGCGCCAGCATCAGCTGCAGCAGAATCCCGCCAACCTTCGCCACTGCACGCTGCTGCACGATCGTCAGGCCTGGAGCAACGATTCCGGCACCGACGAGTGGTTCAGCTGGGCGCAGAAATTTAGCATCGATTTGCCGCAATCGTCGGGTATTGGCTTCGATCGTTCGGATTTGGCAGTCATTGCGGCGATGCACCATGTCGGCGTGGCGATGGGGCGTAAGCGGCTGGTGCAAAAGCGCCTGGAGAGCGGCGAGCTGATTGCGCCGTTCGGCGAGATGACCCTGGAGTGCCATCAGCACTACTACGTAACGACCCTGCCGGGCCGTCAATGGCCGAAAATCGATGCCTTTATCAACTGGCTGCAGGGTCAGGCGCAATTATGATGACCGGCTTAGTTTCATCCCGGTGGCGCTGCGCTGACCGGGCTACGGGTTTACCGCTGTCTGCCGGTCGGTAGCCCGGACAGGCGCGTCAGGCGCCGCCTCCGGGAAATATGCCGGGACTGATACTTCGCCACCGCTTCCCGGCTCGCGCTGCGCTTAGCCGGGCTACAGAGTCCCGGCAGCCTGCCAATCCGGTAGCCCGGACAAGGCGCGTCAGGCGCCGCCACCGGGATGTCCACGAGGCCTTAAACCGGCTGCTGGTGTTGATGAAAGCGCGACGCCAGCGGCAGCCAGCATAGCAGAATCAGCAATCCCATCAGCATCATCAGCAGGCCAAGGCTGCCCTGGCCGGTTTGCGGCATCATTGCCGACAGCCACGCCAGCACGCCGGAACCAATATTCTGCAGTCCGCCCACCAGCGCCCCGGCGGTACCGGCGAGGAACGGGAAGGGCTCCATCGCGCCGCTGGTCGCCAGCGGGAACAGCATCCCGGCGCCAAAAAAGAACAGCGCGGCGGGAACCAGTAGGGTCCAGACGGTCATCACGCCCAGCAGGCCAGGGATCCACATCAGCACGCCCGCCAGCAGGCAGCAAATCACCGACTGCCACATCAGCGTCGGGAAGCGTTTGTTCGGCCGGCCGGCAAACCAGGCGCCAAAGAACGCCGCCGGAATCGGTAGAATAAACAGAATGCTGACCGACATGCTGCTCAGACCCAGCACCGCGCCCATCAGTACGCCGGAACAGGCTTCGAATACGGCAATGCCCGCCAGGCCGCCGATCAGCATCAGCAGATAGCAGTTGAACGCGCCGGTACCGAACAGCGTTTTATAGTTGGTGATGAGCCGGGTACGCGGTGCGCCGGTGGGCCGGGTTTCCGGCATCCAGCGCGCCATGCTGAAGGTGACGCCGGCGCAAAGCACCAGCAGGAACACGAAACAGGCCCGCCAGTTCCACAGAGTATCGAGAATGCCGCCAATCAGCGGCGCCAGCAGCGGGCTGACCAGAATCCCCATATTCAGCAGACTATTGGCGTGCCTGAGCTGCGCGCCTTCATACAGATCGCGCGGCAGGGTACGCGCCATGACGCCGCCGACGCCGGTGCCCATGCCCTGCATCGCGCTGGCGGCAATCAGCACCGGCAGGCTATGGGTGGTGATGGCAACCAGCGTCGCCAGCATAAAAATAGACATCCCAACGAGGATCACCGGGCGGCGGCCAACGCGATCGGACAGCGGGCCGTAGAAGAGCTGCGAGACGCCGTAGGTCAGCAGATAAGCGGCCATCACGCTCTGCACCGCGCCTTCGCGAACGTTTAGCGATACCGCCATATCGGCAATCGCCGGAATATAAATGGTCTGCGCCATCTGGCCTACGGCCACCAGCAGTACCAGCATCAACAACAAATTGAAGTTCTTATGCCGTTTCATGTCGATGAATACTTTGTATAAAGTTGAGTATAGAGAATATGTGACTGGCACACCCGCAAAACGATGGAGGAATCTACCACATAATAATGACAGGACAACCACGTGACGGTGATTGTGGGAGGATTTTCAGGCAGGTTTTGTAAACAACAATCGGCAACTAATGTTGCCATGTATTGCTTATGACAGTCGCAGCAAAATCGCCCCGGCGGCGATACCGCAGGCGGCAACGATACGCACTGGAACCATCTTCTCTTTCAACAGGATAAATGCGATAACCGCGCCGAAAAGAATCGAGGTTTCGCGCAGGGCGGCAACCACCGCCAGCGGCGCCTGGGTCATTGCCCACAGCGCCAGACCATAGGAGCCCATGGTGCCGACGCCGCCGACCATGCCTTTCTTCCAGTGCTGGCGCAGATAGCGGCTGGCCTGCGGGCGTCGGGCAATCATCGCCCAGCCCAGCAGGCAGAAGCCGTTCATAAAAAAGGTCCACAGGGTATAGCCCAGCGCGGTTTCTGAAAGCCGTACCCCGGTTCCGTCAACCAGCGTGTAGCCGGCAATGAAGCAGGCGTTGATTAGCGCCAGTACGATACCCTGGCTTGAACTGGCGCGGCCGTTAAAAGCCATCGCCAGAATCGCCAGACAGATGACGCCGATGCCCAGCCACGCCAGCGGGGAAAGATGGTCGCCCAGGAAGATGACGCTGATTATTGCCACCAGTAGCGGCGCGGTCCCGCGCATCAGCGGATAGGTCTGGCTCATATCCGAGACCTGATAGGTTTTTGCCACCAGCACCGTATACACCACCTGCAGCGCGCAGGAAACCGCAAGAAACGGCACGCTGGCCAGCGTCGGCTGGGGAGAAAAGGGGAGCAGAATCAGGGCGATGAGCGACGCTGAGCCACTAACGCCGACCGCCGCGTACAGCTTATCGCCGCTGGCTTTTACGATAGCGTTCCAGCTGGCGTGAAGCAGGGCGGCGAACAGCAAAATAGAGAATACGGTAATGGTCATTGCGGCCTGGCGCTGAGGAAAAAATCGTCACCGGACTGTAACATGCGTGCTTGTCGTCAGCCAGCGGCGGCTAGAGCGAACAGAAGAGACGATGCGTAACCCGGGGCTCATCATGCACCGGGCGAAACCCCAGATTTTCATAAAACGACCAGGCCGTTGACGGCGCATGGGTGTTGAGAAAATCAAAGCTAGCACCGGAATGGGTGATAACCGAGACCAGCAGCTGATGCCCGATCCCCTGTCGACGGTGGCGTTCGCCGATGTATAAATGACGAATGCGGCCAGCCCGTAGCTGCTGGCTAAACGGGTCGGCATTCAGCCCGCACACGCCGACCAGCTGCCCGTAGGCAAAGGCCCCCAGTAGCTTTTCTCCGGGGGCGTTAAAGCGATTTTCCCCATTTTGCCAGTTCTCCGCCAGGCGGCGCAGCATATTCAGGTTTTGCGCCTGGCTTTCGGCGCGCAGTGCCGAAAAACCGGGTTCGTCCGGGGTGATGGCGGCAATCAACAGCGGTGGCATGGTTTTCTCCATCGGGTTAGCCTGTAGAGGGGCGGTTTCCCGCCCCTCCCAGGTGCGACTTGAACCTGAATCAGCGGAACTGCTTCAGGACTGCATCAAGTAGTTGCAACACGGCAACCATGAGTTTCAGGATCAGAACAATGATATCCACTCCGCCCATACGCGTCTCCTCTGGTTCAGGAGCACGACCGGCTGGCGTACCTTTCCGCCGCCTGTTGCCAGCCAGGGATACCCGTCATATTTCAGGCGCCGGCTTGTCGGCGGCGGGCTAAACTATTCGGGGTACTTGTTGACGTAACACAGTGTGCTCTTCTGGGGTTAAGGCGCTGACGGCACCACCCGTTTCAGCCAGGACTTCTTTGCGCCGGTAAAAGTGCGGCCCCAGATTCACCCTGCGTACCCCCTCAGTATAGAATGAATACTGTATGCATGAACAGTATTTTTTGGACAAATTTACGTGGACGATCCATACTCTACATCAGCTAAAACCGTCGTGAAAATTGCGCCTTCTTCGCCGATCGCGTATACTTTTTTCGTTGACGTAATACAGTGTGCTTGCGGCTACCAACCGTAAAAACACCGAACAGAAAACCTCGCCGCGGCGGGGTTTTTTGTTTTTCATCCCTCCGCAAATTAATGTGATCCTTAACGCAGTTTCTTGTGGTTGAAAATAAATCGATTGTGAAATGACACAAGCTGTGTTTGTATAAATTCATTCACTTTTTGAGACAACAGGTCCCTCATGAACGCTACCACGCTGACTTCGACCCTACTACTAACCGCGCCTGCCGCGGTGGTCGTCGTGTCTGTGGTGGTCGTCGTCGGCAACGCGCCGTAGGGTCCGGAACAACACGAATTCCAAACCCCGCCGGCGCAAACCGAGCGGGGTTTTTCGTTTCATGCCCCCCGGTAAGTCGGCCCAGAATAAAAGGACTGGAGCATGGCAAGTTCGGGCACAACATCAGAAAAAATGCGCTTCACTGGCGCACAGTTAGTCGTTCATTTACTGGAGCGTCAGGGGATCACCACGGTCAGCGGCATTCCGGGCGGCTCCATTCTTCCCATTTACGACGCGTTAAGCCAAAGCACGCAGATCCGCCATATTCTGGCGCGTCACGAGCAGGGGGCGGGATTCATCGCCCAGGGCATGGCGCGCACCGAAGGCAAACCCGCCGTCTGTATGGCCTGTAGCGGACCGGGGGCAACCAACCTGATCACCGCGATCGCCGACGCCCGCCTGGATTCGATTCCGCTGGTGTGCATTACCGGCCAGGTTCCGGCCTCGATGATCGGCACCGACGCTTTCCAGGAAGTCGACACCTACGGTATCTCTATCCCCATCACCAAACATAACTACCTGGTGCGCAATATTGCTGAACTGCCGCAGGTGATGAGCGACGCGTTTCGCATCGCGCAGTCCGGGCGACCAGGGCCGGTGTGGATAGATATTCCTAAGGATGTTCAGGCGGCAACCATTGAGCTCGACGCCCTGCCGGAACCCGGCGCCCGCATGGCAGCCCCGGAATTCGATAGCGCCAGCGTACGTGAAGCGGCGGCGATGATTAACGCCGCGCAGCGTCCGGTGCTCTACCTGGGCGGCGGGGTGATCAACGCGCCTGAGCATATTCGCCAGCTGGCGGAAAAGGCCAACCTGCCGACTACCCAGACCCTGATGGCGCTGGGGATGCTGCCGAAAGCGCATCCGCTGTCGCTGGGCATGCTGGGGATGCACGGCGCGCGCAGTACCAATTTTATTCTGCAAGAGGCTGATTTACTGGTTGTTTTAGGCGCGCGTTTTGATGACCGGGCGATTGGTAAAACCGAGCAGTTCTGCCCGAACGCGAAAATTATCCACGTTGATATCGACCGTTCAGAGCTGGGTAAAATCAAGCAGGCGCACGTGGCGATTCAGGGCGACGTTGGCGAAGTGCTGGAACAGCTGATCCCCCAGGTTGAGGCGCAGCCGCGCAGCGCATGGCTGCAGCTGGTGGCCGATCTGCAGCGGGAGTTCCCCTGCACCATCCCGCAGGAGCAAGACCCGCTTTCCCATTATGGCCTGATTAACGCCGTCGCCGCCTGCGTTGACGACGAGGCTATCGTCACCACAGACGTGGGCCAGCACCAGATGTGGGTCGCGCAGGCGTACCCGTTGAACCGCCCGCGCCAGTGGCTGACCTCCGGCGGTCTCGGCACCATGGGCTTTGGCCTGCCTGCCGCGGTCGGCGCGGCGCTGGCCAACCCGCAGCGCAAGGTCATCTGCTTCTCCGGCGACGGCAGCCTGATGATGAACATTCAGGAAATGGCTACCGCGGCGGAAAATCAGCTGGATGTGAAAATCATCCTGATGAATAACGAAGCGCTGGGGCTGGTTTATCAGCAGCAGAGCCTGTTCTACAAGCAGGGCGTGTTCGCCGCGACCTATCCGGGGATGGTTAACTTTATGCAGATTGCCTCCGGTTTTGGTCTGCAAACCTGTGATTTAAATAACGAAGCCGATCCGCAGGCGGCGCTGCAGGCGATTATCGACCGCCCGGGTCCGGCGCTGATCCACGTGCGTATCGATGCCGAAGAAAAAGTGTATCCGATGGTACCGCCGGGTGCGGCCAATACTGAAATGGTGGGGGAATAAGCCATGCAACAAGCGACTCATGAAAACGTTATTCTACAGCTCACCGTGCGCAACCATCCCGGCGTGATGACCCACGTTTGCGGCCTGTTTGCCCGTCGCGCTTTCAACGTGGAAGGCATTCTTTGTCTGCCGATTCAGGACAGCAACCAGAGCCGCATCTGGCTGCTGGTCAACGACGATCAGCGCCTCGGGCAGATGATTAGCCAGATCGAAAAGCTGGAAGATGTTGAGAAAGTGGTGCGTAACCAGTCCGATCCCTCTATGTTCAGCAAAATCGCGGTCTTTTTTGAGTAACTAGTCTTCCCGGCGGGAATATTCTTGCCGGGAAGTAAAGCCTACTCTGAGTTTATTCAGAGCAGATTTTACTGTACTCATTCAAAGATGATGCTTTAGATTTCTTATCCATATCATCAGGCCACTTCACTTCGCGTCCATAAATACCTGGTTTCGTGTTAACGGACATATCTAATAACTCATCGTTAAATTTCATATAATTACTAATCCATAACCACAGCTTGTAGTTAGGCATAAACAGCGCATCCGTACCCGCGTCCGTCGATATCAGGTTAAAGGAATCGATCATAGTGGTACTGATGCTAGAGTCATAAACGACGCAGCGAATTGTGGAGTATGATGAGTGCTTATTGCGTGAATATATACTGATGGCTTGAATCTGGCTCCAGTCATACTCTTTGCATTCAGGTTTAGTTCGTTTATAAAAAGGATGATGCCACCAGAAAGTATAGGTTAATTTATAAGTGATACTATACATAACGTAATCGTAAACATAAACCTTGCCGGTTTTTCTATTAAAACGAACCGGATAATGCTGGGGCGCGAAGATAAAATAGTTTACGATGGCTGCGAAAATAAACGTCATGAAAAATGAAATAAAAAATCCAAAACATAGTAAAAGATAATCGCCCGACCTGGAATTCCAGCTTTCAACATGTCGTTCAAAATTGAATGTTATATCATATAAGGAAAATAAAATACCCACAAAACACAAAATAACAACAGGCAAGAAAAGCACAATGCCCAGGATGTTCATCCCATAAAATGAAGTGTAATTACGCGTTATCTCACAGTAGTCATCGTTGATATAAGCTAATTTTTCGCTGTGCGATAACTTCTCCGTTTTACTCTGCGTTTTTGTATTTAGCTGGTTAAGCAAACGTGCATCGATCGTTTGCTTAGCTAAATGAGGTCGTTGGTGCATATATATTCCCTTGCTGATTTTACAGGGACGATATCATTTAGGTTACTTCCTGTACATAATGGATGTAGTGATCTTAGGCAATAATGGCATCAATATATTTTACATGTGAATAATTGGCAGCGTTATATTGCGATTGTAGCCATAACACATAGAGATTAAATATCTCACCCGCCGTTGTGAATGACTTGCTGGCAACTCAATCAGTCGTGCCATCAAGGCGGCAAGTCTGCGCAGAGGCAGCTTGAAGGATGAAGTGTATATCGTTAAGGTAAGCGCGTTTTTTAACCCGTCAGGAAACGCCATGACTACTATCGCCCTTATTGACGATCACCTTATCGTCCGCTCCGGCTTTGCCCAACTGCTGGGGCTGGAAGCCGATTTTCAGGTCGTTGCCGAATTCGGTTCCGGGCGCGAGGCGCTGGCGGGGCTGCCCGGTCGCGGCGTGCAGGTCTGCATCTGCGATATCTCGATGCCGGATATCTCCGGGCTTGAATTATTAAGCCAGCTGCCGAAAGGGATGGCGATCGTCATGCTGTCGGTACACGACAGCCCGGCGCTGGTGGAGCAGGCGCTGAACGCCGGGGCGCGCGGTTTTCTCTCCAAGCGCTGCAGCCCGGATGAGCTGATCGCCGCCGTGCGCACCGTGGCGGCTGGCGGCTGTTACCTGACGCCGGATATCGCCATGAAGCTGGCGGCCGGACGACGGGACCCGCTGACCAAACGCGAACGCGAGGTGGCGGAAAAGCTGGCACAGGGGATGGCGGTAAAAGAGATTGCCGCCGAGCTGGGCCTGTCGCCGAAAACCGTCCACGTTCATCGCGCTAACCTGCTGGAAAAGCTGGGCGTCAGCAACGACGTCGAGCTGGCGCGCCGCATGTTCGATAGCTGGCAATGAAAGCCTTTTTCTCGCGGCTGCTCTCGGTTGTCGGCTGTTGCTTTATCTTTTCCGCCGCGTGGTTTTGCCTGTGGAGCATCAGCCTGCACCTGGTGGAGCGCCCCGATCTTGCGGTGCTGCTTTTCCCCTTTGGCCTGCGGCTTGGCCTGATGCTGCAGTGCCCGCGCGGCTACTGGCCGGTTCTGCTGGGCGCGGAGTGGCTGCTGATCCTCTGGCTGGCGCAGGAAGTGGCGCTGGCGCACCCGATAATATTGATGACCGGAAGCCTCTTGACCCTGCTGCCGGTGGCGCTGATTTCCCGCTATCGCCAGCAGCGCGACTGGCTCACCCTGCTGCGTCAGGGGGGCGCGCTGATCGCCGCCGCGCTGCTCCAGTCGCTGCCGTGGCTGCTGGAGGGCAAAGAGGGACTGAACGCGCTGCTGCTGACCCTGACCGGCGGCCTGACGCTGGCGCCCACCTGTCTGGTTATCTGGCACTATCTCACCAGCACCGTCTGGCGGCCGCTGGGGCCATCGCTGGTCTCGCAGCCGGTGAACTGGCGCGGGCGGCATCTTATCTGGTACCTGCTGCTGTTCAGCGTCAGCCTCTGGCTCCAGCTGGGGCTGCCCGCCGAGCTCTCACGATTTACGCCCTTCTGCCTGGCGCTGCCGATTATCGCTCTGGCCTGGCACTACGGCTGGCAGGGAGCGCTGATCGCGACCCTGATGAACGCTATCGCGCTGATCGCCAGCCAGACCTGGCACGATCATCCGGTGGATTTACTGCTTTCGCTGCTGGCGCAAAGCTTGACCGGCCTGCTGCTGGGCGCCGGAATACAGCGGCTGCGCGAGCTGAATCAGTCGCTGCAAAAGGAGCTGGTGCGTAACCAGCGGCTGGCGGAACGCCTGCTGGAAACCGAGGAGAGCGTGCGCCGCGAAGTGGCTCGCGAGCTGCACGATGATATCGGCCAGACCATTACCGCCATCCGCACCCAGGCGGGGATCGTCCAGCGGCTGGCGCCGAATAGCGCCAGCGTCAGGCAGAGCGGCCAGCTGATTGAGCAGCTTTCGCTCGGCGTCTACGATTCCGTGCGCCGCCTGCTGGGCCGCCTGCGCCCGCGCCAGCTGGACGACCTGACGCTTGAGCAGGCGGTGCGCTCGCTGATGCGCGAAATGGAGCTGGAGGATCGCGGTATGGTCAGCCATCTGGCGTGGCGTATCGATGAGTCGCTGCTGAGCGAAAACCAGCGCGTCACTCTGTTCCGCGTCTGCCAGGAGGGGCTGAATAATATCGTCAAACACGCCAGCGCTAGAGCCGTCACGCTGCAAGGCTGGCAGCAGGAGCAGCGGCTGATGCTGGTGATCGAGGACGACGGCTGCGGCCTGCCACCGGGCTCCGGTCAGCAGGGCTTTGGCCTCACCGGCATGCGCGAGCGCGTCACCGCCCTGGGCGGCACCCTGACCATCTCCTGCACCCACGGCACTCGCGTTTGCGTCAGCCTGCCGCTGCGCTACGCTTGAGGAACGATAATGTTTGCCTTTTTAAAATCCCCGCCCGATGCTCCGCCGATTACCGACAAACAGGCGCTGGACGAGCGCTACCGCTACTGGCGTCGGCATATTCTGCTGACCATCTGGCTGGGCTATGCGCTGTTTTACTTCACCCGCAAAAGCTTTAACGCGGCGGTGCCGGAAATCCTCGCCAGCAACGTTTTGACCCGCAGCGATATCGGTCTGCTGGCGACGCTGTTCTACATCACCTATGGGCTATCGAAATTTTTCTCCGGTATCGTCAGCGATCGCTCTAACGCCCGCTATTTTATGGGCATCGGCCTGGTCGCTACCGGCGTAGTGAATATTCTGTTTGGTTTTTCCACTTCCCTGTGGGCCTTCGCGCTGCTGTGGGCGCTGAACGCCTTCTTCCAGGGCTGGGGCTCGCCGGTATGCGCCCGCCTGCTGACGGCCTGGTATTCGCGTACCGAGCGCGGCGGCTGGTGGGCGCTATGGAACACGGCGCATAACGTCGGCGGGGCGCTGATCCCAATGGTGGTTGGCGCGGCGGCGCTGCACTACGGCTGGCGAACGGGGATGATGATTGCCGGGACGCTGGCGATCCTCGCCGGGCTGTTTCTCTGCTGGCGGCTGCGCGACCGGCCGCAGGCGGTCGGGCTGCCCGCAGTGGGCGACTGGCGGCATGATGAGCTGGAGATTGCCCAGCAGCAGGAGGGCGCTGGCCTGACCCGCAAAGAGATCCTCACCAAATACGTGCTGCTGAATCCCTATATCTGGCTGCTCTCGCTGTGCTACGTACTGGTATACGTGGTGCGCGCGGCGATTAACGACTGGGGCAACCTGTATATGTCGGAAACGCTCGGCGTCGATCTGGTGACGGCGAATTCGGCGGTCACCATGTTCGAAGTGGGCGGTTTTATCGGCGCGCTGGTGGCGGGCTGGGGCTCGGATAAACTCTTCAACGGCAACCGCGGGCCGATGAACCTGATTTTCGCCGCCGGGATTTTGTTGTCAGTTGGCGGGCTGTGGCTGATGCCGTTCGCCAGTTACGTGATGCAGGCGGCCTGCTTCTTTACCGCCGGCTTTTTCGTTTTTGGCCCACAGATGCTGATCGGCATGGCGGCGGCGGAGTGCTCGCACAAAGAGGCGGCGGGGGCGGCAACCGGCTTTGTTGGCCTGTTTGCCTATCTTGGCGCATCGCTCTCCGGCTGGCCGCTGGCGCAGGTGATGGAGATCTGGCACTGGAGCGGATTTTTCGTGGTCATCGCCATTGCCGCCGGTATTTCCGCCCTGCTGCTGCTGCCGTTTTTAAACGCCCAGGCGCCGCGAGAAGCGTGACCGACTTCACCTTTCTTCGCCGAATGGCGTAAAACTAAGAAATTTTCCCGGTTTCGCCTGGACGCTGTCTCAGGCGAGTCTCCCGGCTGATTTTTACAATGCCTGCCATTCGCAGGTATTAAATCAGCTCAGGAGTCACCCAATCATGCTGGCCTTCTTAAACCAGGTGCGCAAGCCAACCCTGGACCTGCCGCTCGAAGCGCGGCGCAAAATGTGGTTCAAACCGTTCATGCAGTCGTATCTGGTGGTTTTCATCGGCTATCTGACCATGTACCTGATCCGCAAAAACTTTAATATCGCGCAGAACGACATGATCTCCACCTACGGGTTGAGCATGACGCAGCTGGGGATGATCGGCCTCGGCTTTTCTATCACCTACGGTGTGGGTAAAACGCTGGTCTCCTACTACGCAGACGGTAAGAACACTAAGCAGTTCTTGCCGTTTATGCTGATTCTCTCGGCCATCTGTATGCTCGGCTTCAGCGCCAGCATGGGCGCGGGGTCGACCAGCCTGTTCCTGATGATCGCCTTCTACGCTCTGAGCGGCTTCTTCCAGAGCACCGGCGGCTCGTGCAGCTATTCGACCATTACCAAGTGGACGCCTCGCCGTAAGCGCGGCACCTTCCTCGGCTTCTGGAATATCTCCCACAACCTCGGCGGCGCCGGCGCGGCGGGCGTGGCGCTGTTTGGCGCCAACTACCTGTTCGACGGCCACGTGATTGGCATGTTTATCTTCCCGTCGATTATTGCGTTAATCGTCGGTTTTATCGGCCTGCGTTTTGGTAGCGACTCCCCGGAATCCTACGGCCTCGGTAACGCCGAAGAGCTGTTTGGCGAAGAGATCAGCGAAGAGGATAAAGAGACGGAAGAGAATGCCATGACCAAATGGCAGATCTTCGTCGAATATGTGCTGAAGAATAAAGTCATCTGGCTGCTGTGCTTCTCCAACATCTTCCTGTACGTGGTGCGCATCGGTATCGACCAGTGGTCCACCGTTTACGCTTTCCAGGAGCTGAAGCTCTCCAAAGAGGTGGCGATTCAGGGCTTTACCCTGTTTGAAGTGGGCGCGCTGGTCGGCACGCTGCTGTGGGGCTGGCTGTCGGATCTGGCAAACGGTCGCCGCGCGCTGGTGGCCTGCGTTGCGCTGGCGCTGATTATCGCCACGCTGGGTGTTTATCAGCATGCCAGCAATCAATACGTTTATCTCGCATCGCTGTTTGCGCTGGGTTTCCTGGTGTTTGGCCCGCAGCTGCTGATCGGCGTCGCCGCGGTAGGCTTCGTGCCGAAAAAGGCGATTGGCGCTGCCGACGGGATCAAGGGCACCTTCGCCTATCTGATCGGCGATAGCTTCGCCAAGCTGGGACTCGGGATGATTGCCGACGGTACGCCGATTTTCGGCCTCACCGGCTGGGCGGGCACCTTTGCGGCGCTGGATGCGGCGGCAATTGGCTGCATCTGTCTGATGGCCATCGTTGCGGTGTTTGAAGAACGTAAAATCCGCCGCCAGAAAAAGACGCAAACTTTGCAGACTGCCTGAGTCATTGGGTGTGAGTCACTTTGCCCGGCCTCTGCGCCGGGCTTTTTTATGCTTCTTGCCGGGCGGTTTGATGTAGCCGCTCCCCGGGTGGGATCGGTGATTTCATGAACGCGCCAGGGGGCCGCGATAAGTCACATTCTGGTATTTCCGACAGTCGACAGCGGGCAATTTCCCATTATGATAGTGGGGCTGCGATTGAGTGAGAGGATGCATGATCTGGTTAGGACTGGCCACGCTGATAGTGGTATTTTTTGTGGGATTTCGGGTGCTTACCTCTGATTCACGCCGTGCGATTCGCCGTCTGAGCGAACGATTAGGCATTACGCCGGTACCGCTGGAATCGATGATCGATCAGCTAGGAAAAACCGCCGGTAACGAGTATTTACGCTACCTGGAACGGCCTAATGAGGCGCATTTGCAAAATGCCGCGCAGGTGCTGCTGATCTGGCAGGTCGCTATCGTCGATGGCAGCGAGCAGAACCTGCACTACTGGTACCGGTTGATGAAAAAGTCCCGCCTCGGGGCGCCGATTACCGAAGCGCAAATCCGCCTCGCGCAAGGTTTCCTTCGCGAGCTGGAGCCGGAAGTGAGCGAGCTGCACGCTTTGCAGGAGCGCTATAACGCGCTGTTTTTGCCGGAGGATGGCGTCCACTGGCTGCACTGATATCACTTCCCGGTGTACTGTTGGCTTCGTTAAACGTCACGCTGACGAGGCCAACTGTGCAAAAGTCATCACCTCAAAGTGGCATCATGCCAGCACTTCTAACCCATGTTTTTGCACGATATTGAGTAATTTCAATGCCAGCCCACCGGGGCGTTTTGCCCCGCTTTCCCATTTTTGGACCGTGGACACGCTGGTGTTCAGATAGCGGGCAAAAACCGGCTGACTGACGTTGAGTTGGTCACGTAGAGCCTTAATTTCACCAGGTTGGAAATCGCTTACGCGGCTGATGCATGTTTCATCAAAGCTGCGCATCGTCTCCTGCGCGATCGCATCAACACTGTATAAACCTGCGGCAGCGCTATGGATAGCTTCAAAGGCGGGGCTTTTGAATTTAGTTTTTGCAGTCATGACAAATCTCCACCAATTCTTTTCTCTTAACCAATGCCGCCATTTTCTCCTCGCTGAGAAGGGAATAATGCCTGGCTAACTCACGGAACGCCGCGAGTTCTCGGTTATCGATATTGGCGATATCCTGTTTGGCGTATAAAAATGTGTAAAACCAATGCTCAGAACCCTTTGCCAGGATGATTGCGCGATCGCGATTTTTATTGAGGCGTTTTTTGTAAACGCCGCCACCAAGGTTATCTACTTTTCCCTGGAGAGTGGCTTCAATCGCTTTGCAAAGTTCGTCGTCATCAATCGCATGAGCCCGGGCTTCCCTGGTAAACCATTTTGTTTTAAAAATACGCATTGGCTGACATCCTGTAACCATAAATATAGCACCAAGTGCTATGTTATTTCTTCCTCTTACTGTTACGGAATACCTAAAAACGTGATTTTCCGGTTATGCGAGCAGCTACGCAGGTACTTTGCAAAGCCTGAAAAGTTGTCAAAACGTTAAATTCGTCACATTTTAAATGTTACACTGCGCGGCTCCTCCGTATTCAACCATGCAGGTAACTTATGACTCCTTCGAATGCCTCTGCGCCGCAGGCTAATCAGGCGGCGCGACCCAACTGGTCGGCGGTTTTTGCGGTGGCCTTCTGCGTTGCCTGCCTGATTACCGTTGAGTTCCTGCCGGTCAGCCTGCTCACGCCGATGGCGCAGGATTTAGGCATCTCCGAAGGCGTTGCCGGGCAGTCGGTTACCACCACGGCGTTCGTGGCGATGTTCGCCAGCCTGTTTATCACCTCGATCATCCGCAATACCGATCGCCGCTACGTGGTGATTCTGTTTTCCGTCCTGCTGACCCTTTCCTGCCTGTTGGTCTCGTTTGCCAACAGCTTTTCGTTATTGCTGCTGGGCCGCGCCTGCCTTGGTCTGGCGCTGGGCGGCTTTTGGGCGATGTCGGCGTCGCTCACCATGCGGCTGGTGCCGATGCGCGTGGTGCCCAAAGCGCTATCGGTTATTTTCGGCGCGGTATCGATAGCGCTGGTGATCGCCGCGCCGCTGGGCAGTTTCCTTGGCGGTATTATCGGCTGGCGTAACGTCTTTAACGGCGCGGCGGTCATGGGCGTGGTCTGTACGATTTGGGTGCTGAAGGCGCTGCCTTCTCTACCGGGCGAGTCGACCTCGGCGCAGCAAAATATGTTCGGCCTGCTGAAGCGGCCCGGCGTGATGGCCGGGATGTGCGCCATCTTTATGGCCTTCGCCGGCCAGTTTGCCTTCTTTACCTATATCCGCCCGGTGTATATGACCCTGGCGGGCTTTGACGTCGACGGTCTGACGCTGGTGCTGCTCAGCTTCGGCATCGCCAGCTTTGTCGGCACCTCGCTCTCCTCAATGCTGCTCAAGCGCTCGGTGAAAGCGGCGCTGGCGATTGCCCCGGTAGTGCTGGCTATCAGCGCCGCGGTGCTGGTGCTGTGGGGGGAGAGTAAAATCGTGGCGTCGACGGTGGCGGTGATCTGGGGCTTTGCCTTCGCGCTGGTGCCGGTTGGCTGGTCAACGTGGATTACCCGCTCCCTGTCCGATCAGGCGGAAAAAGCCGGGTCGATTCAGGTGGCGGTGATCCAGCTGGCTAACACCTGCGGCGCAGCGGTTGGCGGCGTGGCGCTGGATCACCTCGGTTTGCTCTCGCCGCTGGTCCTCTCCGGTACGTTGATGCTGATTACCGGCCTGCTGGTGGCGACGAAAGTGCGGGTGTAATGGGGCTACGGGTTCACCGCAGTCTGCGGTCGGGTTGCCCGGACAGGCGCGCAGCGCCACCTTCGGGAATGCGCACCCGGGTCTGGCTCTTACACCGCGACCCGGGATGGTTTCACTCTTAGAACCACGCTTCAAACATGCCGCCGACGTTCAGCGAATCCAACTGTTCGTCTTTGGTGCCGTTGACCTTCGCGGTGCGCTTGTTATCCACCTGGCCGCCGGTCACGTAGAAACGCAGCATCGGGCGGAACTCCGGCCCCATTCCGATGGCGATGTTCTGCGACAGCGTCAGCTTCCAGCCGTGGTTATCGCCGCCCTGGTCGTAGTCGACGCGCTGGTAGCCCGCTTCCAGCCAGGTGGAGTGAACGTCGTTCCAGAAGTACATCGGGCGGACGATGGCGCCGTAGTTTTTACGGTTGTCGGTGTTGTCCTTGCCGTTGTCATAGTCGTGGAAGGCCAGCAGATATTCGATCTGCGCCTGCCGGGTAAATTTATGCAGACCTTCAAAGCTGGCGTAGATA
>NZ_FZTC01000040.1 GCF_900200035.1 Klebsiella grimontii | reverse complement strand
AGCGATCGGCGAATCGATAACAGCAACTTCTTTGCCATCGATAACTTCGCAACGGTGAAGGATGAGGTACTGTACGAGCAACTGCTGGAAGAGTTTAAAGACTGGCTGGAGCAGGCAAAAATAGCGGGTATTCTGTGAGCCTTCGCCCCGGAAAGGGGCGATAATTTACCGGATAGTCAGTTCGAAAGGTACTTTTCCCCGACGCCAGGTTGAATGGAAGTGCCGCCAGTGTGGATCAGTTGCAGCTGACAGGAGTTCGTAATCCCCTCGTGTGTCTCCCCATGCCCGCAGATGATAATCTTTCAGAGGACCATACTCTTTTTCCAGCCGGATAATTTTCTGGCTACACCGGCAGTTATGCCCACTGATACGCCCGGTAAGTATCCCTTCTTTGACCTCAAGCTGCGTGCCTATCACTTTGATGCCCAGCCTGTCGGCAAATGGCCTGAGTACCATTTCTGGTGAAGCAGAACATAATGTCACTTCCGCGCCGGAAGTCACTTCATTCGCCACGGCCATCAGGCCTGCAGGACGCATAAGCCGACTCCAGTAGACCTGGCAAAATTTCTCAGCATTTTTGGATAGCCATTTCTCGTCAACCCCAGTAAGGAAGGTTGTGATGAGAATTTCTTTCAGTTCATCACGTGTCATCTTCTTCCCCATACAGCGTAACGTGGGAAGAGCCATGGTGACGATACGACGGGAAAAAGCTCGATTGCCAAAGGCAAACCGCAGAAAAGGGATAAAGCTGTCATGCCGCGTTAACGTACCGTCAAAATCAAATACAGAGAGCATGCGGGGCTGAATGACATTCATCGTAATGTTCTTCCTGGAAAAGTGGGGGAAATGCTCCAAACAGGTAACACTATACCATTCAGGCAATAATA
>NZ_FZTC01000017.1 GCF_900200035.1 Klebsiella grimontii | reverse complement strand
GGCGGCGGTGGTCTGCGGGTTGGTAATGACATCCACTTTTTTATCGGCGGCAGCGTCGATTTTCGCCTGGCGCTCGGCGAGGGCTTTATCGACGGCCTTCGCCACAATGGCGTCGATCTGTTCCTGCGTGAACTCTTGGGCTATTGCAGAGGTAAACGGGAAAAAGGCGGCGATAACCGCCACGGGTAATGGAAGTTTTTTTATCATTGTCAAAATTATCTCAATATAGGTTAATTTTATTCAGATAATAACAATCCCATTCTGGGTAGACAGAATATCTCGCTATCATAAGAACATTATTTTAATTTTATACATCTACAGAGGCTTTACGCTATTAGGGTTATCCGACCTCCTCGCGCGTTGTTTAATAATGAGCCGCCCCCGGATAAATTATCATTTTGGATAATTTACGGGCCAGCAGCGGTGGTATTGATTGCGTCGGGCATGCGCCATAATTAGCGTCGTTGTTTCAGCAACTGGCGACGCCCTCCGTACTCACGGCACCACCTTTTGCCTCCAGGCGGCGGATAGCATTGATGGCGCCAGCGACCTGCGCTATTGCCGTGAAAAACAGGAACGGCGCGGCGTTGGCCGCCACCCCGGCACCGTCGAGTGGATGAGTAAAACCGCTGGCTGCGCCCCGCTCAGCATAAGATTGCATGATGAACCCCATAATTTATGAAGCCAAAATTTAACAACTGTGACACATCCTCTATTCTCCCGGCCGGTTGCTCAATTACGTTATTTCACTCAGCGATTAAGAAAATGCTCAAATGTGAGCCATCTCGCAAATATTAGCGTCATTTACTCAACGTCTGGAGAACCATGTAAAGTACATTTTTTCGGGTGATGAAGAGAGAAACAATAAAATAAAAAATGATTTTTTCGCGCCCTGAATCTATCGGGATATAGCTGCTAAATCGTTAGTCAACAAGAGAGACAAGATAGTCTTGATGGGTATTTGCTTCGATGATCACAGAAGTAAAAAAACATAATAAATTAATTTAAAAACGTAATGGATTCTTCGAGATCATTTATGTCAGAAATTGTTACACATCCACACAACACACCGGAGTCTGCTCAGAATGAGTAAAAACATAATGCAAAGCCGCCATGACGAATATCATAAATTAACGCGCGGGGAACGTATTGGTTATGGAATGGGCGACTTCGCTCAAAACCTGGTTTTTGGCACAATAGGCGGCTTTCTGGCTCTTCACATGCTGACGGTAAATACCATCAGCACGGCAACGGCTGGGTTTATATTTCTTTTTGTCCGAATCATCAATGTCTTTTGGGATCCGATGGTCGGCACGTATGTTGACAAAAGAACGTCAAAAGCAGGTAAATACCGTCCCTGGCTGATAAGAGCCGGCGTGCCGCTGGTGATCCTTTCCGCGTTACTTTTTGCTCCCATTCCTGGCGTCCGAGGTTCAGTCCCTTTTGCTTTTATCGTCTATTTGGCTCTGGATTTAGTTTATTCGGTGGTGAATATTCCTTATGGTTCTCTTAACGCGTCCTTGACCCGGGATCCGGAATCGATTGATAAACTCACCAGTACCCGCATGATGCTGGCCAATAGCGCGAACCTTCTTGTCTATACCCTGTTCCCGATGTTTGTACAAATGGCCTCGCCAAAAGATCGTAGCCTTAAGGACACCGGTTTTTTTGGCATTGAGCTCAATCTGGGAAACTATACCGATCCATCAGCGAACTACGCCTGGTTCGGCGTTTACTCCGTTTATATGCTAATCGGCGCTGCGGCGCTTTTCATCTGCTATAAATTCACCAAAGAACGCGTTGTTGCGACGGCAGAACAGACTGCCAACGTCAAAACGACCGATCTGTTCCTTGAACTTAAACATAATCGTCCGCTGGTTATTCTCGGGCTGTTTTTCATGCTGGCGTTTACCTTCATGTTTTTCATGAACACGGTTAACGGCTTTTTCAATCAGTACGTTGTGGGTCATTCAGAGTGGATGGGGGCCGTCGGCCTTGTCGCCTCGATTCCGGGCATTGCCTTCCCTATTTTCTGGCCCAAACTCAAGAAAATTTTTGGTAAAAAAGGATTCTTCCACATTTTTCTGGCCATGTTTATTGTCGGTGAATTACTGACTTACGTCTGGTCACGGGAGGGTATGCACGATGCGCTTTGGCTTGCTTACATCGCGACCTTCATTAAACAGTGGGGCTTAACCTCGGCGACCGGCTTTATGTGGGCGCTGGTTCCCGAAGTCATCGCGTACGGCGAATTAAAATCTGGCAAACGGAATGCGGCGATCATTAACGCGATTATGGGGCTGTTTTTCAAGATTGGTTTTACTATCGGCGGCGCTATCCCGCTGTGGCTGCTGGCCGTCTATGGATTCAATGAAACCGGCGCCCAGCAAAGCACCAGCGCTATCGACGGGATCATTATGACCGCGGTGTGGATCCCTATCGCGTTAGCCATTATATCGATGATCATCATTCAGGTTTATCCCATCTCTGACAAAAACGTTAACGATATCAACCGTCAGCTTGATGAGATACGCGTGTAGCTAAAAATTATAAATCCAGCCATTAAGTCACTTTTCATTTTAAAAAGGTGTAATGATATGTCTCTTATTCAAAACCCTATTTTACGTGGGTTTAATGCCGACCCCAGTATTATCCGCGTGAAGGATACCTACTATATCGCCAACTCGACGTTCGAGTGGTTCCCGGGCGTTCGTTTACATGAGTCAAAAGACCTGGAGCACTGGAATCTTCTCCCTTCGCCATTGTCAACAACCACCCTGCTGAATATGAAAGGCAATCCTTCATCAGGCGGGATTTGGGCACCGGCGCTCTCTTATGCGGATGGTCAATTTTGGTTGGTGTATACCGACGTCAAAGTCACCGAAGGCGCCTTTAAAGACATGACCAACTATCTGACCACCGCAACCGATATTCGCGGCCCATGGACGGATCCCATCAAGCTCAACGGCGTAGGTTTTGATGCTTCACTTTTCCATGACGATGATGGGCGTAAATATATCGTGCAGCAAACCTGGGATCATCGTGAGTATCGCCATCCCTTTGACGGCATCACCTTAACCGAACTGGATACCAGGACCCTAAAATTAAGACCAGAAACCGCGCGTACTATTTACCGCGGCACTGCCGTTGCGCTCGTTGAGGGCCCGCATCTGTATAAACTGAACGGCTATTATTATCTTTTTGCCGCCCAGGGCGGCACCGTATTTACGCACCAGGAAGTGGTTGCGCGTTCTAAAACCTTAGACGCCAACAGCTTTGAAACCGAGCCTGGTGAGGTCTTCTTAACCAACGTCGATACGCCAGACAGCTATATCCAAAAGCAAGGACACGGTGCCTTAGTTTCTACCCCAGGTGGGGAGTGGTACTACGCCTCGCTCTGCGCGCGTCCGTGGAATCGCCCGGGTGAGTCGGTCTACGATCCTCGCGGTTGGTCAACGCTGGGCAGAGAAACGGCTATTCAAAAGGTGTATTGGGATGAAGATGGCTGGCCGCGTATTGAAGGAGGCCATGGCGGGAAAACGTTTGTTGAGGGTCCAAAAGATGCCATTTATACCGAAAGCCCGGAAAACCATAGCCAGCACGACGACTTTACAACGGCGACGCTCGATCGCAACTGGAATACCCTGCGGGTGCCGTTCACAGAAAAAATGGGGACCACAGGCGATGGCAAGCTAACGTTAATTGGCCAGGGCTCTTTAGCGAATACCCACGACCTGTCGCTGATTGCCCGCCGCTGGCAGGCCTTCTATTTTGACGCGAAAGTTAAAGTCAAATTTAATCCATTTAACTACCAGCAAATGGCAGGATTAACAAACTACTATAACGATCGTCACTGGAGCTTTGTGTTCATTACCTGGAATGAAATTAACGGCAAGGTCATTGAATTAGGTGAGAATAACCGCGGGAAATATACATCATATTTAAAAGATGACGCTATCAAGGTCCCGGACCATGTTGAAGAAGTCTGGTTCCGCACGAAGGTCAGGAAAGAAACGTATAGCTATGAATATAGCTTCGATGGGGTTGAATTCACTGAAATCCCCGTCAGGTTAGATGCCGCGATCCTTTCGGATGATTATGTTCTGCAAAGCTACGGCGGGTTCTTTACCGGGGCGTTTGTTGGCCTTGCGGCAGTCGACTACTCCGGTTATGACGCCAGCGCTGAGTTTTATCATTTCGATTACCAGGAGCTGGGCGATACGTTAATCGCCAGTGACGCTTACAGCTGGGAAGCCAGTGAGTTACGTGGTTATTAGATAGCCCTGACCAGGGATGTGAAATGAGGAACTGGCGCGACAGGCCGCGCCGGTTCCGGGTATTGCGGGGGGGTTCTGGCCGCAGAATGGATATCCCGGATACCTTTTCGTCGATTATCTGTGGAAAAGAATATCACGGTGGATGCGATCCCAGGGTTATTCCGCCGTTTTTTGTTTCAACGCGGCGTAGCGGCGCTCGTTTGCGACGCGGTCTCCTCTTTATTTTCGCTGTCTTCCAGCCGCACCGCCGCGTTGTGCATCAGGGTATACAAGGCATCGAGCTGGCTGACATGTTTGAGTTCCAGGCGCTGCAGCACATCATCCAGCGCCGTCAGGTGCGCTTCGGCCTGGTAAAGCTGGCTCAGATCGTTAATAGACAATAATGATCTTTGCCCATTAATCTCTTCCCAGCGCCTAATTGCTGGCGCCGGGCAACGCGAGTTTACCGACTAAACGCCCAAGTCGTAGGGGTTGCCAGCGCCCGCTTCCCGCCAGCCAGGTCGCAAAGGATTGCAGCTGCGGATTCATTGTTTTGTTGTCCTGAGCCGAGTTGCGGTTCGCATTCCCTCTCCCGCCAGGCTATATCTTAGACACTTTAATTCATACAGGAGTGAATATGATGGGCAAAAAGATTCTGATGCTGGTGGGCGATTACGCCGAAGATTACGAGACCATGGTGCCGTTCCAGGCACTACAAATGATTGGACATCAGGTTGCTGCTGTCTGTCCTGACAAAACCAAAGGCGACTACATTATGACCGCCATCCATGACTTTGACGGCGCCCAGACCTACAGCGAGAAACCCGGCCATCGCTTTGTTCTCAACGCCGATTTTACAAGCGTGAAAGAGGCGGATTATGACGCGCTGTTGATCCCCGGCGGGCGGGCGCCAGAATATCTGCGCCTGAATGCGGAAGTACTTAAACTGGTGCAAGCGTTTGACGCGGCGCGTAAACCGATTGCCGCCGTTTGCCATGGCCCTCAGCTATTGGCCGCGGCAGGCATATTAAAAGGCCGCACCTGCAGCGCCTATCCGGCCTGTGCACCGGAAGTGCGGCTCAGCGGCGGACATTTTGCCGACATTGGTATCGATCAGGCGCATATTGACGGCAATCTGGTTACCGCCCCCGCCTGGCCCGCCCATCCGCAATGGTTGGCGAAATTTGCCGAATTGCTGCGGTAGAAAAACAACCGGATAACAGCCTCCATGAAGACCGTCTGAAGGAGGCGCTGGCGCTAAAATCGCGCCAGCTCCGGGCTAAATACCAGGACCCATCAGTGCTTCACGATATACATTGTGCGGCTATAGGCCACGTCCTCCGGATTGGCTATCGGATACCCTTTCAGCCACGGTTTAATCAGACGCCCGTTGGTGTACTGATATATCGGCGCGATGGGCGCTTTCGCCATAATGATTTTTTCCGCCGCGTTGTAATCGTCATTGCGCGCTTTTTCCGACGTTTCCAGCGCCGCCTGGGTCAGAATTTTGTCGTAGGCCGGATCGTTGAAACGGGAGATATTGCCGCTATGGGTTGAGGTCAGCAGCGACAGAAACGTCGACGGCTCGTTGTAATCCCCCACCCACGAGGCGCGGATCACATCGAAATTGCCGGTATTGCGGCTATCGATATAGGTTTTCCACTCCTGGTTTTGTAGCTTCACGTCGACGCCCAGATTTTTCTTCCACATTGACGCCACCGCGATCGCGATCTTCTGGTGGTTCTCCGAGGTATTGTACAGCAGCGTCAGCTTCAGCGGACGGTTTGGACCGTAGCCCGCCGCCTGCAGCAGCGCTTTCGCCTGGGCATTCAGTTCGGCCTGGCTCATGCTTTCGATTTGCGTCGGCTGCGGAGTAAAGCCTGCGGTCACGTCCGGAGTAAAGCGCCAGGCCGGTTTCTCGCCGGTACCCAGAATTTTCTCCGCCATCAGACGACGATCGATAGTCAT
Source organism: Klebsiella grimontii (assembly GCF_900200035.1). GTDB lineage: Bacteria > Pseudomonadota > Gammaproteobacteria > Enterobacterales > Enterobacteriaceae > Klebsiella > Klebsiella grimontii. Next base: position 411,061 of record NZ_FZTC01000017.1, on the reverse strand, counting down.
GCTGAGCGCCAGGCGGACGCGCTCATCGGCGGTTGGCCCTTTCTGAGTGTTAAAGGCGTAATAATAAGTTCCCAGCTGCGGCGGAGTATAAACCTGCCCCGGAATATCCTTCAGCAGCTTCTGATACAGATTTTTCGGGAACGACTCGGTGATATCGATATCGCCGGCCAGATAACGTTTGGTGGCCGCTGACTCCTGGTTAATGGGCGTAAATGTGACCTGCTGGATCACCGTTTTGCCGTTATCCCAGTAGTGCGTATTGGGGACCACCACCAGCTTTTCATTCACTACGCGATCTTTTAAGACATACGCGCCGTTGCCAACCAGGCTTCCCGGACGCGTCCAGTTGTCGCCGCTCTCCACGTTAGCCTTCTGCACCGGATAGAAAGCAAAGCTGGCCGTCAGATTACTGAACCACGGCAGCGGTTTATCCAGCTGCACGCGCAAGGTACGCGCGTCCACGGCGGTGACGCCGAGGGTGTCCGGCGCGGCTTTACCATCAATAATATTTTGCGCATTGGCGATTCCGGCCAGCGCAGCAAACCAGGCAAACGGGGACGTGGTTTTAGGATCAACCAGCCGCCGCCAGCTATAAACAAAATCCTCTGCCGTTACCGGCGTGCCGTCGGACCAGCGGGCGTTATCGCGCAGGGTAAATGTCCAGACGCGATTATCATTGCTCTGCCAGCGAGTCGCCACGCCCGGGATCAGGTTGCCTTTCTCGTCCTGATTGACTAAACCTTCAAAAAGATCGCGGATAACCTGAATTTCAGGCAGACCGACGGCTTTCGCGGGATCTAAGGAGGCGGGCTCGTCTTTAATGTGCCGCACCAGCACCTGGTTTTCGGCTAAAACGGTGCCCGGCGGGACATCGGCTGCCCAGGCAAGAGAAGAGACGCTGGCTAACCACAGCGCGCCGCATGTCAATGTGACAGGATACTTCATAAGATCCCCTTTAAAATAAAAAACCAGAGCTGGCAGTGCGATAATTATTTGTTTCATCACCTGAAATTGCAAACGGCTTGTGAAAGAAAGTTGACGTCTATGCTGATTTCACCATCGCTGGAAACTATTTGATTCCGGGACGGTTTTACACAACACTGCTGAAAAATAATCGGATAACAGGATGCCCTATGCCCGTTTCTCGTCCTCGCCCCCAGCGCGGTGATTTTCCGCCAGGAACACAACGCTACGGCCAGTCTCACCTTGGCGCGCCGCTGCTGTGGTTCCCGGCGCCGCTGGCCGATAGCCGCAGCGGCCTGATTCTTGCCGGAACCCACGGCGATGAAGGTTCATCCATAGTCACGCTTTCCTGCGCGCTACGTACGCTCAAACCCGAGCTGCGCCGCCATCACGTGGTGCTGGCGGTCAACCCGGACGGCTGCCAGTTGGGGCTGCGCGCCAATGCGCGCGGCATCGACTTGAACCGGAATTTTCCGGCGGCGAACTGGAAAGAAGGCGAAACGGTTTATCGCTGGAACAGCGCGGCGGAACAGCGCGATGTGGTCCTGCTCACCGGCGAAAAACCCGGTTCAGAACCGGAAACCCAGGCGCTGTGCCAGCTGATCCACCAGATCCACCCCGCGTGGGTGGTCTCGTTTCACGATCCGCTGGCCTGTATTGAAGATCCCGGCCACAGCGAACTGGGCCAGTGGCTAGCCGATGCGTTTAGCCTGCCGCTGGTGGGCAGCGTCGGCTATGAAACGCCCGGCTCCTTTGGCAGCTGGTGCGCGGATATCGGCCTGCCCTGCATTACCGCCGAATTCCCGCCGATATCCGCCGACGAAGCGACGGATAAATACCTGGCGGCCATGACGGACCTGCTGCACTGGCGCTCTCAAAGATGAAGCACCCCGGTGCTGAAATGCAGCGCCGGCTCGACGTCCACCGCCAGCCAGGTCGGGCCATCGAGGTCGGCGAAGCGGGCAAGCGGCGCCAGCGGCAGCGCCGCGCTGATGGCTCTTGAGGTACACAGCATGCAGCCCAGCATCCGCGCAAATCCCAGGCGCTCCGCCTCCTGCGCCAACAGCAGCGCTTCGGTCAGGCCGCCAGTCTTATCAAGCTTGATATTGACCATCTCATAGCGGCCGCGCAGCGCCGCCAGGCTGTCGCGAGTATGGCAACTCTCATCGGCGCAAATGGGCAGCGGGTGGATAAAATTCTCCAGCGCCTCATCGGCCCCAGCCGGGAGCGGCTGTTCCAGCATCGCCACGCCGATATCCGCCAGCAGTTGGCAGCGCTCGGCCAGGCCATCGCCGCGCCAGGCTTCGTTAGCATCCACGATGAGCGTGGCCTGCGGAACCGCCTCGCGAATGGCAATCAACCGCTCGCTGATCAGATGGTCGTCGAGCTTCACTTTCAGCAACGTGGCCCCTTTCTCCCACAGCGCCGCCGCGCTGGCCGCCATCTGCTCCGGCGTGCCGATAACCACCGTCTGCGCCGTGACCATCCGCACCGGCAGGGCCACGCCTAAAATCTGCGCGATGCTCTTACCCTCGCTGCGCGCCTGCCAGTCCCAGAGCGCGCAGTCCACGGCATTACGCGCGGCTCCTGGCGGCAGCAGGCGCTGGATCTCCTCACGGGAGACGCCGCGCTCAATCTGTTCGCCAATCGCCATAATCTGCGCCATCACCGAAGCAATACTCTCCCCGTAACGAGGATAGGGCGTGCACTCACCTGTGCCCTTGACGCCATTCTCTTCAATTTCCACCACCACGACTTTTGCCTCGCTGCGGCTGCCGCGGGCGATCACAAACGGGGTATGTAGCGGCCAGGCTTCTTCATAGACTCGCACATTTCGCATTCCCTGAACCTCGCAGGTAAGTATTAAAAGGATTTGCCGTGCCGATGACGGATGTCATACACTAGCCGCGACGTTAACTATATGTAAACAGGAAGATAACCATGTCACAAACCGTGCATTTCCAGGGCAACCCCGTTTCTGTTCAAGGCACCATTCCGCAGGCAGGCGCTAAAGCGCAGCCGTTTACGCTGGTGGCCAAAGATCTCTCTGACGTCGCGCTGAGCCAGTTCGCAGGCTCCCGTAAAGTGCTGAACATTTTCCCAAGCATCGATACCGGCGTTTGCGCGGCATCGGTACGTAAATTTAACCAGCTGGCGTCTGAACTGAACAACACCGTGGTGCTGTGCATTTCCGCTGACCTGCCGTTCGCGCAGTCTCGCTTCTGCGGCGCGGAAGGCCTGAACAACGTTGTCACTCTGTCTACCCTGCGCGGCGCGCAGTTCCTGGCCGACTACGGCGTCGCTATCTCCGCGGGCCCGCTGGCCGGCCTGGCGGCGCGCGCTGTGGTCGTGATTGATGAAAACGACCAGGTTGTTTACAGCCAACTGGTGAATGAAATCACCGAAGAGCCGGACTACGACGCCGCCCTGGCCGCGCTGAAAGCGTAATAACGCCGCCAGGCCACGTAAGCCCTCGTTAACCGGGGGCTTTTTTATTCCCGCGCCGCATAGCGGGAGATAAAGCGCGCAATCGCCGGCCCGGTCAGTAAGATGGTGAACAGGCGCAGCGTCTGCATCGCCATAATAAACGACATATCCGCCCGCGTACCGGCGGCGATAATCGCCACCGTGTCCAGCCCGCCCGGACTGGTCGCCAGGTAGGCGGTCATAAAGTCCAGCGGCAAAACCTGCGTCAGCCCAAAAGCCATCAGCGCGCACAGCAGGATCAGGCCAATAATCGATGCGAGGATCTGCGGCAGGGTTTTGAGCGCCAGCAGGAAAATCTGTTTATTAAACTTTAGACCAACGCTCCAGCCAACGGCGGCATAAGCCAGCGCCAGCAGCCACTCGGGAAGTTCAAGCTGCAGCCAACCTTCCCCCTGCGCCAGCGCCCCGATCAGCATTGGAAAGAGCATCGCGCCGGATGGAAAGCGCAGCCGTAGCCCCAACCACCCCGCTACCGCCGTCAGCAGCAGCGTGAGCGGTAACTGCCAGCTCACCGGAGGAAACCAGGCGACCTGCTGAGTCATCTCCTGCGCTTCACCGCCGAGCGCGACGCGAACGACGAGCGCCGCCGCCCCCGCAACAAACAGCACCCGCAGATACTGCATCAGCGCCACCAGCCGGACATCGGCGCCGTACTCCTGGGCCATAATCACCATCGCCGAGGCGCCGCCCGGCGAGCTCCCCCACGCCCCGGTGGCGCCGGGCAGGTCGCTGTAGCGCACCAGCAGCCATCCCGCCAGCGCGCTGATAGCGAGTGTAGAAAAGAGAATCAACAGCACCAGCGCCCAGTTCGCCAGCAGAACGCCGAAAATGGATGGCGTCAGGCTGCGGGCGATCATGCAGCCGATAATCGCCTGGGCGGCAATAAAAAAGGGACGGGGTACGCGAATTTCCGCGCCGCGCAGGCTGAGGATGATTCCGGCAATCATCGGCCCCAGCAGCAGCGCGGCGGGAAGGTGAAACCAGAACAATACAAAAGAGAGCGCGCTGGAGAGTACCAGCAGTTTCATCCATTGAAAAAAATCACTACGCCAGATCCGCATGCGTATTCCTGCCAAAAAGAGGGTAAAGACGAAGTATATACAGAATCATTCTACACCTGGACCCCGCCCTTTTCTGGAAATACCAACCGCCTGCCCGGGCAGACGGTTGGTGAGCATTACTCGTCGCCTTTTTTCTGGCTCAGGCCATATTCGCGCAGCTTATTGGCGATCGCGGTGTGCGAGACGCCAAGACGCTTAGCCAGTTTACGCGTGCTGGGGAAGCTGCGATAAAGCTGGGTGAGCACCGAGCGTTCGAAACGGCGGGTAATATCATCCAGAGACCCCTCCATCGCTTCTTCGCCAACCGCCAGCGACGAGACGTCATGATCCGGCAGCAGGATATCCTGAGGACGCAGCTCAAACCCGTCCAGCTGAGTCAGCGCGCGATAGATCGCGTTTTTCAACTGACGCACGTTGCCCGGCCAGCTGTAACGCGTCAGCACGCTATTTAAATCGGCTGAGAGTTTCGGCCGCGGAATGCCCTGCTCATCGGCAAAGCGCGCCACGAACAGTTCGGTCAGCGGCATGATGTCCTGCGGGCAGTCGCGCAGCGGCGGCAGATACAGCGTCAGCACGTTCAGGCGATAATAGAGGTCTTCGCGGAACAGCCCCTTTTGCACCAGCTCCACCAGGTTTTTCTGGGTCGCGCAGATCACCCGCACATCAACGTGGACCTCATGATCTTCACCGACGCGGCGGAAGGTGCCGTCGTTGAGGAAGCGCAGCAGTTTGGTCTGCATGCGCGGCGACATTTCGCCAATTTCATCCAGCAAAACCGAGCCGCCGTTAGCTTGCTCGAAGAAGCCCTTTTTCCCCTGGATGGCGTCGCCGAACAGCTCGCTTTCCACCGCGTCTTCCGGGATGGAGCCGCAGTTCAGCGCCAGATAAGGTTTCCCTGCGCGCGGACTCGCCAGGTGGCAGGCGTGGGCCAGCAAATCTTTCCCTGTGCCGGTATCCCCGACGATTAGCAGCGGCGCGCTGAGCATGGCCAGCTTGCGGGCCTGCTCGACGACATGGCGCATTTTCGGACCAACGGCGAGGATCTGGCTAAAGGCGCTGGTATCCTGAATGGTCATGGTTTGCAGCTGGCGCCCCATGCGGACCGTCGAACGCAGCATCGCTACCGCGCCGGTTAGCACCTTCTCGCCGTGCTCGCCTTCCAGGTAGACCGGGGTGATCTCCAGCAGAAAGTTCTGCCCGTTGACCACCACGTGTTCCGCATGCGACTCCTGAGGATCGTTTTCCAGCCAGCGCTGGACGTTAAAATCGGTAATCAGCTGCGCGACCGGATGGCTGCGCAGCTTATCCTGACTCTGGCCAAACAGCTGGCAGCTGGCCGGGTTAGCCAGTTCGACTTTTCCTTTGGTATCCAGAGACAGCACCGGTTCCGGCATCGCCACCAGCAGCGCGCTGAGCGCCAGGTGCTCCCGCTCTGACGGCATCCACGCCACGGTGCGCACGTCGGTGACGCCGGCGATACGACGAATTTCCGCCATCAGGCTGCTGAAGCTAGCGAACTCCAGCTCGGCGAAATTGAGATAAATTCGGCCAATAGGGTCAATGTCGATACCCCGCAGGTCGATACCGCGCAGCACCAGTAAATCAAGTAATTCACGAGTCAGACCAAGACGGTCTTCACAAAAGACTTCAAGACGCATAGGAGTTTTCACCCTAAAGAGGCCAATGACGGATGAATAATAGGACAGTTATGTGCTGGCGTGAAGCCAGCTGTCAACAATTATTGACAGTATGGCGGAAAAATGGCCTTTCTGCCGTAAAGTTATGCGCTACAGGGAGAATTCCCGGCTTGCGGCGCGAACGCCTTAGCCGGGCTACCAACTTATCAGGGCAACCGGCCATAGCCCGGCTAAGCGTAGCGCGAGCCGGGAATGCCCAAAAACGCTATTTCTCCGGCGCGTTTTTGCTCTTCTGCAGGGTATCTTTTAGCTGACCGATCAGCTCGCGACGAAAATCCCCCAGCCGCGGTTTATCGTCGGCGATCCACGGCAGCGGGCGGCAGAGTTCCATCGCCTTAATACCCAGCCGCGCGGTCAGCAGCCCGGCGCCAATCCCCTGCGCCGCGCGCGCCGATAGCCTGGCCGCCAGATCCTGCGACATCCAGTCCATCCCGACTTCCCGCACCAGCTCGCTGGCGCCGGCAAAAGCGATATTCAGCAGCACCAGACGGAACAGGCGCAGGCGGCTGTAGTAGCCCAGCTCAATACCGTAGAGGGTGGCGATGCGGTTGATCAGCCGTAAATTGCGCCAGGCGATAAACGCCATATCCACCAGCGCCAGCGGACTGACGGCGATCATCAGCGTCGACTCCGCCGCCGAACGGCTGATTTCACGCCGCGCCTGCGCATCCAGTACTGGCTGTACGATCTGCGCGTACAGGCTCACCACTTCACGATCGTTCTGCGTTTCGTGGATTGCCGCATACCAGCGCTGCAGGGCCGGGTGGGATTGATCGAGCCCCGCCTGCAGGGCCAGCTTCTCGCAAAAGGCGCGCCCTTTGCCGACCGCATGGCTGTGCATCAGATCCCGCGCCTCATCGCGCTCGTGGGCACGCTGGCGTAGCCGCCACAGCCGGCGCCACTCGGTGGCCACCGAACCGACGCCCGCGCCGACGATCAAGGCGCCGGCAGCGCAGCCGCCGAGGGCGATCCAGTCCTGCGTTTGCCAGGCGGTCATCGTCCACTGCACGCCCTGCGCCACCACGCTGACGCCAAAGATAGCCAGCCCGGCGCTAACCATTTTTCGCCACAGGCTGCGCTTAGGCCGCAGCGCTGACTCCACTACCGCTTCCGCCGCCCCCTCTTCTTCTTGCAGAACGTCAAGCCGCGCGGGAGCGAATTTCGCCGCGTCGGCGCCGTCAAACGCGCGCGCGGACTTGAGAGTTTGCGCCTTTTCCTCCTCCAGCGGGCCGTCGAAATCGATACGCGGTTTTAAGGGTTCGGTCATCGCAATTTATCTCCGATCAAAAATTCCAGCGCCGCGTCGAGCCGAATATGCGGCAGCGGTTTATCAACGTCCATCACCTGAGGGCGGAAGTTTTCAAACTGAAAGCCCTGCTGTTCCCAGAAGGCCTGGCCCGGCAGACGGGCGGGCACCTCGCCGGGGTAGACGGTCAGCGGCTGGCCGTCGCTCAGCCTGTGGCCTCGCAGCGCAGGGATCTTTTCGCCGTTCACCTCAATAAGCCCGCTCTGCGTCGCCTGAATCGACGCCAGCCCCAGGCAATCCATACTGATGCCTTCAAACGCCGCGTTCTGCCAGGCGTCCTGTATCAGTTGCTGCAGCAGCGACACCATATTGCTGTGCTGATCGACGGTCACGTGATCGGCTTTAGTCGCGGCGAACAGCAGCTTATCAATAACCGGTGAGAACAGGCGACGAAACAGCGTGCGCTGGCCATAGTGAAAACTTTGCATCAGCTGCGTCAGCGCCAGGCGCATATCATTAAACGCCTGCGGCCCGCTGTTCAACGGCTGCAGGCAGTCCACCAGCACGATTTGCCGATCGAAGCGCAGGAAATGATCTTTATAGAAGCCTTTTACCACTTTCTCGCAGTAGTATTTAAAACGCTCGCGCAGCATTCCGGCATTGGTCTGTTTGTCCGCCTGCGCCAGCTTAGCCTCACCGGCGGCATCCACATCCGGCCAGGGAAAGAACTGCAGCGCCGGGGCGCCGGCCATTTCACCGGGCAGCACAAAGCGCCCTGGCTGAATAAAGTGCATCCCTTCGCGCTTACAGGTGTGCAGATAATCGGTCCACGCCGCGGCGATCTCCGCCAGACGGGTTTCATCGGCGGGCGCCAGCGGATCCAGACCTTCGCATAGCTGTCGCCAGCGCGCCGACCACTCCGCCCTCTGCCCCTGCAGTAGTCCGGTCATCTGCCGTGACCAGGTCAGATAGTCCTGGGCCAGCATCGGCAGATCCAGCAGCCACTCGCCGGGATAATCGACAATCTCCAGATACAGAGTTGAGGTCTCTTTAAAATGGCGCAGCAGCGAATCGTTAGAGCGATAGCGCAGAGCAAGGCGGATTTCGCTGACGCCGCGGGTGGGCGTCGGCCAGACCGGCGGCTGACCGTAGAGCTGGGCCAGCCCTTCATCATAGGTGAAGCGCGGAATACCAAAATCCCGCTGCGGTACGCGCTTGACGCCCAGCAGGCGCTCTTCTCTGGCCGCGCTAAGCAGCGGTAGCCGCGCGCCGGCGTGAATATTCAGCAGTTGATTGACCAGCGCGGTGATAAAGGCGGTCTTGCCGCTGCGGCTAAGGCCGGTGACAGCCAGACGAAGATGCCGATCAACCCCACGATTGATCAGCGCGTTAAATTCTGTTTTGAGTCGCTTCATCGCCATCCTGTTGAGCCTGAAGAACGAGGGAAATAGACATGAGGGCTAAAGAGATAATTATCAATAGATTGCATTAGCCCCGCTGCGACGGGGCCAACGATTATTTGCTGGCGCTTTTCGGCCTGGCTATCTCACTGAGGCCGCCGGCGTTAACCACCTGCGTGTAGCCCATTTCGCTCAGCAGCTGCTGAGCCTGGCCCGATTGCCGGCCAACGTTGCAATAAACGTGAATGGTATCGTTTTTATCCGGTACTTCCGCCGCAATCCGCGTTTTTAAATCCGCCAGTGGGATATTCACCGCCCCGACGACGTGCTCTTTTTGATACTGCTGCGGGACGCGGACATCGATCCAGTGCTCTGCCGCGAAGGCGGGTAAGGCCATCGCCAGCGCTAAACCCAGAAGGAGTTTTCGCATTTTATCATCCTGATAGTGTGAGTGTTTAGGCACTCATAACATACGCCATCCGCGACGTTTAGAAAACCGCTGCGCCGCCCGGCTGAGCATGGGTTCCAGAACAAGCATCAGCAGCATTTTCAGCGGCCGACGCGCGACGGATTTTACCGCCCAGCCAGCGACGCCCGCCGGGCCGTAGCGCAGCGCGGTGAGCAGCACTAGTTTGCCTGCGATTTTCAGACCCGGTTTGACTTTTTGTCCGGCCTGCTGCCATTTCATGTTCATCATTAACCTCAACTTTCAGTTATAGCTGGCGGAAACGACTGCGCAGCGAAAAGGTATCAGAGGTGACGTAGCGCTCCATTTCGCGCAGACGACGCTCCCCCGCTGCCAGTTCTTTATCCGCGGCGGCCAACAGCTCTCCGCTGCTCGGCGTTTTTTCACCATACAGCTCGCTTTCCGGCATCGGATCCAGCGCAAACGAGAGAATGATGTAGGCCACCACCACAAACAGGAACAGGCCAAAAATCATTGCCAGTACGGTAATCAGGCGCACCAGCTTTACCGGCACGTCCAGATACTGCGCGATACCGGCGCAAACCCCTTTCACCATGCCCTGCTGCGGAATGCGCCACAGTTTTTTACTCAGATCCAGTCCGCCCATTATTTCTCTCTCCAGTTCGGGTGCTCAGCGTCAAGAATCGCCTCCAGCGCCTGAATACGCTCGCGCATGCGCTTCGCGTCATCGGTCAGCTGCAGCAGGCGCTGCTGTTCATTCTGCGATAGGCTGCCGCTGGCGGTACGGTTGTTGTAGTGCAGCCAGAGCCAGACCGGCAACACAAACAGCACAAACAACGTCAATGGGATGGCGAGAAAAAGCATGCTCATATGAACTCCTTGCAGATGGCGGCGGCACGTCTTGGTGCCGCCCGAATACGATTACTGATTATTTTGATTCATTTTGGCTTTTAACGCCGCCAGCTGCTCGCTGATTTCATCGTCCGCTTTCAGATCGGCGAACTGCTGATCCAACGACTTATCTTTGCCGAAGCGGTGGCTTTCCGCTTCTGCTTCCATATGGTCGATACGACGTTCAAATGATTCAAAACGCGCCATCGCCTCGTCAATCTTGCCGCTGTCCAGCTGACGACGAACGTCGCGGGAGGAGCTTGCGGCCTGATGACGCAGCATCAGCGCCTGCTGGCGGGCGCGGGTTTCGCTGAGTTTGTTTTCCAGCTCGCCAATCTCTTTTTTCATCCGCGCCAGCGTTTCATCAACTAGCTGCGCTTCGTTTTCCAGGCTAGCGATCAGGTCGGTCAGCTTTTGCTTTTCAATCAGCGCCGCACGGGCCAGATCCTCTTTCTCTTTGCGCAGCGCCAGTTCGGCTTTTTCCTGCCATTCCGCCTGCTGGGCAACGGCCTGTTCAATACGACGGCTCAGCTGTTTCTTTTCAGCCAACGCTCGCGCGGAGGTCGAACGCACTTCAACCAGCGTGTCTTCCATCTCCTGAATCATCAGTCGAACCAGCTTCTGCGGATCTTCTGCTTTCTCCAGCAGGGAGTTGATGTTGGCGTTCACGATGTCGGCAAAACGAGAAAAAATACCCATAATTTCAATCCTCATAGTTCTGGTGTCAGGCACCGGCCTGTGCCATGACTAATACAATTGCCGTGCCAAGTTTTTATCTTATTGATTTTAATGGAAGTGGTTGTTATCTGGCCAGCGCATTGCTAAAGTGACCTGGTGAATCACACTACTAAATGGCGAAATTCATCATGGCGGATTACAAGGACAACCTGCTCGGCGAGGCCAATAGCTTTCTTGAGGTGCTTGAGCAGGTCTCAAGACTGGCGCCGCTCGATAAACCGGTGCTGGTGATTGGCGAGCGCGGAACCGGCAAGGAGCTGATCGCCAGCCGTCTGCACTTCCTCTCTTCCCGCTGGCAGGGGCCATTTATCTCGCTCAACTGCGCGGCGCTCAATGAAAACCTGCTCGATTCGGAGCTGTTCGGGCATGAGGCCGGCGCCTTTACGGGGGCCAGTAAACGTCACCCGGGGCGCTTCGAGCGCGCCGACGGCGGTACCCTGTTTCTCGATGAGCTGGCCACCGCACCGATGCTGGTACAGGAAAAGCTGTTGCGCGTGATTGAGTATGGCGAACTCGAGCGCGTCGGCGGCAGCCAGCCGCTGCAGGTTAACGTCCGCCTGGTGTGCGCGACCAACGCCGACCTGCCGCAAATGGTGGAAGACGGGCTTTTTCGCGCCGACCTTCTCGACCGTCTGGCCTTTGATGTGGTGCAGCTGCCGCCGCTGCGCGAGCGCCAGAGCGATATCATGCTGCTCGCCACCCAGTTTGCCATCCAGATGTGCCGCGAGCTCGGATTACCACTGTTTCCCGGCTTTAGCGAACGCGCCGCCGAGACGCTGCAAAACTACCGCTGGCCGGGAAATATCCGTGAATTAAAAAACGTGGTTGAACGTTCGGTCTACCGCCACGGCAGCAGCGAACGCGAGCTGGATAATATTATTATTAACCCCTTCCGCCAGCAGCACACGGCGACGCCCGTCGAAGTGGAGAAGACGCCTGGCCCCACGCTGCCGCTCGATTTACGCGCTTTCCAGCAGGAGCAAGAAAAAAGCCTGCTCGAGAGAAGCCTCGAACAGGCGAAGTACAATCAAAAGCAGGCGGCCGAACTACTGGGCCTCACCTACCACCAGCTGCGGGCGCTGCTGAAAAAGCATCAGCTTTGACCTGTACGCGGAAGCAGCAGCGCGCTCAGCGCCATTGACCCAAGACAGAGCGCGGCGTTAAACCACAGCGCGTACTGCGCCGCGCTGGCCATCCCCAACGGTAAGAACAGCGCAAAAAGTGACGCTGTCACCGCTATCCCCATCGCCCCGCCGAGCGAACTCCCCATCTTATAGATGCCCGAGGCCACGCCGACCTTATTCTCAGGAGCGTTGACCACCGCGGTATCCGTTGACGGGGTGGCGTAGCAGCCCAGCCCAAAGCCAAACAGCACGTTGCTGAAAAAGACCGTGACGATATAGGTCGATTTATCGAGAAAGGTACAGGAGATAAGCAGAATGCCAACGGCGGTAAAGACCGGGCCGATCATCATCGGCAGACGCGCGCCGTAGCGTTGCAATAGCTTCTCGCCGACGCGGATCATCGCCAGCACGGTGACCAGGTAGCCAAGCGTCATCATGCCGCTCTCCAGCGGGCTCAGATGATGCCCCTGCTGGAGCCAGATACTGGCAATCATCATGGTACCGATGGCGCCGTTGAGCATAAAGTTTGACAGCACCGCCGCGCTGTAGGCCCGGTTGCGAAACAGCGCGAAATCAATCAGCGCCGCGTCGCCCTTACGCTGGCCGTTGCGGATAAAAAACAGCCCCGAGGCCAGCGCGCCGGCCAGCATCGCCAGCGAGGTTGCGCTGGTCCAGCCCCAGCCGTGGCCTTTGCTGATAAACAGATTTAACAGCACCAGCGCAAGGATCAGGCTAATCAGGCCGCTGATGTCCAGCTTATGCTGCTGCGCGCTGGCGCTACGGCTTTCCGGCGTACCACGCAGCAGCAACAGCGCCGCCAGCGCTACCGCGATGGAGAAAACAAAGATCCAGCGCCAGCCCAGTCCGGTAGCAATCGCCCCGCCGACAAACGAGCACAGCCCGCTGCCGCCCCAGGAGCCGATGACCCAGAAGCTGACCGCCCGCTGGCGCGCTTTGCCCTCGTACCAGGTTTTAATTAACGCCAGCGTCGCCGGCATGATGCAGGCGGCCGACAGCCCCTGTAAAACGCGCCCGGCCAGGAACAGCGCGGGCCCCTGCGACAGCACCAGCATCGCGCTGCCGACAATGCTGAGGATCAGGCCGAACGAGGTCATACGCATGCGGCCGAATTTATCCGCCAGACCGCCGCTGGCGACCACGAAGCAGCCGCTGAATAAGGCGCTCAGGCTCACCGCCAGGGTCAGGGTTTCCAGCGAAATATCGAGGCTGCTTTTCATCGCCGGAACCACGTTAATCACCGACTGGGCAAACAGCCAGAAGGTCAGAACGCTCAATACAATACCCGCCAGCAGACGATCGGTGCCGACGAACTGCGCTTCGCTTAGCGATACAGAACTCATAGCAGGGTCCTCTTCGTTGCGGACATTAACGCAAGTAGTGTTCCGTCAGGGCGCACCACAGCGCGGCGCCTTTCAGCAACAGCGCATCGTTGAAGTCGTATCCGGGGTTATGCACCATGCAGCGATCCGCTTCGTCCCCGGCCCCGAGGGTGAAATAGCAGCCGTTCGGATTGCGCTCAAGCATAAAAGCAAAGTCTTCGCTGCCCATAAACGGTTTCACCTCGCCGACCTGCGCCTCGCCAAACAGCGCGGTCGCCACCGTCCGTACCATCTCATTGGCTACCGGATCGTTCCTTAAAACCGGGCTACCGTTTACGTGGGTTAAGGCGGCGCTGGCGTTAAAGCTCTCGGCCTGAGCGACGGCGATATCGTGGATGCGCTGCAGGACGGTCTCGCGAACCTGTTCGTTCAAGGTGCGAACCGTGAGCTTCATTAACACCTTGTCGTTGATAATGTTCGGCGCGTGCCCGGCCTGAATGCTGCCCACGGTCACCACCGCCGGTTCAAACGGCGTGATGTTGCGGGAAACAATCGATTGCAGCGCCAGAGTGATATGACAGGCCACCAGCGTGGCGTCGACGGTATGCTCCGGCACCGCGCCGTGGCCGCCCACCCCTTTGACTTCAATATGGAGAGTGTCCGAGGAGGCCATCATCGCTCCATCGCGCAGGCCAACTCTACCTAACGGCTGCCCCGGCATATTATGCAGGCCAAAAATGGCATCGCAGGGAAACTGGTCAAACAGGCCGTCTTCGAGCATGACCCGACCGCCGTAGAGCAGCTCTTCGGCGGGCTGAAAAATAAGCTGTAGCGTGCCGTTAAACTGTCGGGTGCGCGCCAGATATTCCGCGGCGTACAATAGCGTGGTGGTATGGCCGTCGTGGCCGCAGCCGTGAAAACGTCCATCGACCCGGCTGGCCCACGCCTTGCCGCTCATCTCCTGCATCGGCAGCGCGTCCATATCCGCCCTTAGCCCCAGGCGTTTTTTGCCGTCGCCCGCGCTTAAGGTAGCGACCACGCCGGTGCCCGCCAGACCACGGTGAACCTGATAGCCCCATTCGCCGAGCAGGCGGGCAACCTCTTCGCTGGTTTTATGCTCTTCAAAACCGATTTCCGGCTGTTGATGGAAACGGCGGCGAAGCGCGACAAACTGCGCCTCGTTAACCTGTAATGCCTCAATAATCGGGTGTGTCATTTTTATTATTCCTGTGTTGTGTTTGCACGACACTTTCGAGTTTATGCATCCCTGACGGCTTTAAAATGCGCTTTTTTGTTTTATAGTGACGGATTATTAATGAGTGTTTTTCATACAAAACGGTTATGACAAAAAATGACGTGCTGTTTTTTGTCTCCAGGAGGCGACGGTGGACCATCATTCAGGCGACTTTCAGGTAGCGGTTCGTGATATCCGTCAGTGTCGCGAAGAGGAAACCGATGCGCTGACGTTGATATGGCTGCTGGAGGGCAGCGCCGAGCTCCACAATGAAGAGACGGGTCGATACCTTCAGCAGGATGAGCTGGCGATAGTCAACCGCAGCCACCGCTGGCGCCTGAGCAGCAAGACGGCGAATGTAGTGATGACGCTGTCGCTCAGCGCCGGGTGGCTAACGCGCCTTGATGGCGATTTTTTTGCGGCCGACTACCAGATCAGCAGCGAAACGCGCGATGCCGAGGACACGCTACGTTATCTGATGCGCCAGCTGCTGGTCCTCGGCCTGGTCAATCCGCAGGCCCACTATCGGCTGGAGGCCAACCGCTGGCTTAGCGAAATCGCCCTTCTGCTGGCGTCACGCTTCAGCCGTCCTCTGACCGCCCAGGCGCCTCGCGGCGCCGAACGCTGGAGTCAGCGAATTAACCGAGTGGTGGCGCGAATCGACGCCAACTATCAACGGCGCCTGTCGCTGCAGGAGATTGCCGCCGCGGAGTTTGTTTCCGAGGCCTGGCTGTCGCGTCTGTTCCGCAAAGAGGTAGGCGTCAGCTTTATGCAGTACATTACCGGGCTGCGCCTGCGCAAGGCCGCCGAGCAGCTGACGGCCACGCGCAGGTCGGTGCAGCAGATCGCCCAGCAGCATGGCTTCGCCAGCAGCCGGGTGATGAGCGACCTGTTTAAACGCGAGCACGGCCTGACGCCGCGCCAGTTCCGCCAGCAGCACCCGCAGAAGCCGGTCGAATCTCCCCGCCCGCACCTACAGCAGACCGAGCGATGGCAGCCGGTGTCAATCGATCGGCTGTACGCCCGGCTCAATGCGCCGCAAACCAACGGCCTGGATAGCCCGCCGCTGCGGCTCAATCCCCAGCAAACCCGCCATCTTGATGTGCGTGAACTGCCGGCGCGTGCCACGCCGCTGCGTCACACCCGCATGGTCGTGACCGTTCGTGAACTGGACGATCTGCTGCGCGAGGATGTCCGCCGCGAGCTGGAACAGCTGCACGGCGCGCTGCCGATATTCGCCATCGATATTCACGATCCGTTTCTCAGCAGCCGTCTGTTCAGCACCGGCTGGGACGATCCGCAAATGGCCGGCTACGCCTGCTGGTATAATCTGCAGCGCATATTTAGCTGGCTGGCGACAATGGGCTGGGCGGTCATACTGCATACCGGGCTCACCACCCGCGGCGATCTGCTGCAACGCTTTCTGCGGCTCTCCGCCAACCATTTTCCACCGACAACCCTGGCCAGCTGGCGCTTTGCCTGGCACTGGTCCCCCCAGGCCAGCGACGAGGCGCGCCAGCACGCCTGGCGGCAACAAAAAGCGATCCTGCAGAGGCTATCGCCGCAGTCGGCGCTGGGGATCTGGCACCGTTTTCCCCAACAGGTAGAGGACGATCCCCTTCTGCGCTCACCGCTGCTGGCCGAGGCGGATTTTCTTGCCTGCCAGGCCGATGCCAACGAACTGCTGGATCTGGCGCAGATTGACAGCCAGAAGCTGGCCGCCAGCGAAAACTATCCGGTACACAAATTACGCAAGCTCCATAGCGCCCTACGTCAGCGGCATCTCCTGCTGCCGCTTTGGCTGCTCTCGTGGAATACCCTCACCGGCGATACCCGCGATACCAACGGCCGTTTCTTTCGCGGCGCGCTGCTGATGGATAATTTGCTGGGACTGGCGGATCGGGTTTGGCTGGCAGGGTTCTGGCTGAATTCCGGATTGCAGGGAGAAGCCCGGGCTAACGGCAAGCTGGATACCTCCAGTCTGGCGCTGCACTATCTCCACGGTCTGCCGCGACCGGTCTACTGGGTATTGTGGCTATGGCGCAGACTGCGGGGCGAGGTGTTGATCAACGACAAGAACTTGCTGCTGTTGCGCCATCACGGCCATTATCAGCTGCTGCTGCGCAACACGGTGGTGTTCAACCCCTGGCTCTCCAGCGAGGAGGCGTTTACCCAGCGCTTCAGTCAGCCCTGGAGCGTGCGGCTCCTCGGCCTTGAGGGGCGCTGGCGAATCAAACAGCATCTGTTCGATCAGCACCATGGCGCGCTCTTCCCGCTATTCGAGGCCTTTCGCAGCCAAAGCGGGCCGGACGAGGAGGACTATCGCTGGCTGATGCACCGGGCGCGCCCGGCGCTGCGCGTCAGCGAAGAGACGCCGGATAGCGACCGCTGGCAGCTTGTCGACACGCTGGAGAGCAACGCGCTGGCGCTTTATGAATTCACGCCGCTCACGGACTAAAAGTGACAGCGTCACATTGAGATTTCTTCCCGCAAGCGACCTGTGCCGTGGAAAATGGCGTTTGACTACGCGGGAGCCGGTTCCCATGTAGTTAAAAAATTGTAACTAGCAAGATATCTTCATGTGAACTATCATCTGCGCATCATGACTCAATGGACTGAAAATAAAGATGATTCCGGTTAATCCTTCTACGCTTGGCCGCTATGCGGCGCACGTCAGCCTGGTCCATACCATGAAAAGCCACCGCGCGCCGGCGCTTTCGGTCATGATGATCTTTTCGGACCTGCTTATCCGCTCAACCGAAGATTCATATCGTCAACAGGGCTGGACAATTACGCCGCAGAACAGCGGCCTGGTCCTGCGTACCTATGTCGCCATCCATCACGATGGTGGAAAGCTGGAAATAAATCCCAAAGATTATATCGCCCGCTATAACCGACTTCTTCCCCTGTAGCGCCTCAACATCCAGCGAGCCGTGCGGATACGGCTCGCTGGAGAAACCGCAAATAAAAAGATACCATGTGGCGAAAATCGGGGCTGCGGCGCAAATAAGCGCCATGCTCAATACCCATAGCATTCTCAAGCCGTGCAGCAGATGAATCGAAAATACGCGTTGCTCAACCCCTTGCTTGCCTGATGCCAAACGTCGGGTGATTTACGAGGTATACTCGAAGTTAATAAGCGGTATGAACTTGAATCCGTTGGTCAAATAACCGACGCAACCATCGCTTATATTATCTCCATAAGCAATAAGGTGGTGGTAAATGTTATTTAATATTAATAAGATAGAGCCTTGCTCTATAATCAAAAAGAAACTATGCGCCTGAAATTGTCTTCTCTCCTGGCAGCGGTATCTATGCTGTGCGGGCAAGCTTTTGCCGCGCCCGCGCTGCCTGCGCACGCCGACATTCGCGATAGCGGCTTTGTGTATTGCGTCAGCGGTCAGGTCAACACCTTTAACCCACAAAAAGTCAGCAGCGGCCTGATCGTCGATACCCTGGCCGCCCAGCTCTACGACCGCCTGCTTGATGTCGATCCTTATACCTATCGTCTGGTCCCCGAACTGGCTGAAAGCTGGGAGGTGCTGGACAACGGCGCAACCTACCGCTTCCATCTGCGCAACAACGTGCCTTTCCAGACCACCGCCTGGTTCAAACCGACCCGCAATTTTAATGCCGATGACGTGATTTTCACCTTTGGCCGCATTTTTAATCGCGACCACCCGTGGCACAACGTTAACGGCAGCAACTTCCCCTATTTCGATAGCTTACAGTTTGCCGACAGCGTGGAAAGCGTGCGGAAGCTGGATAGTCATAGCGTGGAGTTTCGCCTCAAACGCCCGGACGCCTCGTTCCTCTGGCACCTGGCCACCCACTACGCCTCGGTGATGTCGGCAGAGTATGCCGCGAAGCTGGCGCAGAGCGATCGTCAGGAAATGATCGATCGGCAACCGGTCGGCACCGGTCCGTTCCAGCTGGCGGAGTACCGCAGCGGTCAGTACATCCGCCTGCAGCGCCATCCGGCCTACTGGCGCGGTAAACCGCTGATGCCGCAGGTGGTGGTCGATCTCGGCTCCGGCGGCACCGGTCGCTTGTCGAAACTGCTGACCGGCGAGTGCGACGTGCTGGCCTGGCCCGCCGCAAGCCAGCTCTCTATTCTGCGCGATGACCCGCGCCTGCGCCTGACCCTGCGTCCGGGAATGAATATCGCTTGGCTGGCGTTTAACACCGCTAAGCCGCCGCTCGATAACCCGGAGGTACGCCACGCGCTGGCGCTGGCCATCAACAACCAGCGCCTTATGCAGTCGATCTACTACGGCACGGCGGAAACCGCGGCGTCCATGCTGCCTCGCGCTTCATGGGCCTACGATAACGAAGCCAGGATCACCGAATATAACCCCACGGAAGCCCGCGCCCGGCTGAAAGCCCTGGGGCTGGAAAAGCTCACGCTTAAGCTGTGGGTGCCCACCAGCTCGCAGGCCTGGAACCCCAGCCCGCTAAAAACCGCCGAGCTTATCCAGGCGGATATGGCGCAAATTGGCGTGAAGGTGATTATTATGCCGGTCGAAGGCCGTTTTCAGGAGGCCAGATTAATGGATATGAACCACGACCTGACGCTTTCCGGCTGGGCAACGGACAGTAACGATCCGGACAGTTTTTTCCGTCCGCTCTTGAGCTGCGCGGCGATTGCCTCGCAAACCAACTATGCTCACTGGTGTCATCGCGAATTCGACGAGGTGCTGCAAAAGGCGCTCACTTCGCAGCAGTTGGCCTCGCGCATCGAAGCCTATAAAGAGGCGCAGCGCATTCTTGCCGATGAACTACCGGTGCTGCCGCTGGCCTCCTCCCTGCGTTTACAGGCCTATCGTTACGATATGAAAGGCCTGGTGCTGAGCCCGTTTGGCAACGCCTCTTTTGCAGGCGTCTCGCGGGAAAAAGAAGACGAGGTGATAAAACCATGATTATTTTTACCCTGCGTCGCCTGCTGCTGCTGCTGATTACCCTCTTCTTGCTGACCTTTGTCGGTTTTAGCCTGAGCTACTTTACGCCCCACGCGCCGCTACAGGGCGCCTCCCTGTGGAACGCCTGGCTCTTCTGGTTTGAGGGGGTGCTGCACTGGGATTTCGGCGTTTCCAGCATCAACGGACAGCTGATTTCCGAACAGCTTAAAGAGGTCTTTCCCGCTACCATGGAGCTCTGTATCCTCGCCTTCGGTTTTGCGCTGGTGATCGGGATCCCCGTCGGTATGCTGGCGGGGATCATGCGCAATAAGTGGCCAGATACCCTGATCAGCGCCCTGGCGCTGCTGGGCTTTTCGATTCCCGTCTTCTGGCTGGCGCTGCTGCTGACCCTGTTCTTCTCCCTCACCCTGGGCTGGTTTCCGGTTTCCGGGCGCTTCGACCTGCTCTATGAAGTGAAATCGGTCACCGGCTTTGCGCTGATCGACGCATGGCTCTCTGATTCGCCGTGGCGTCATGAAATGATCGTCAGCGCGGCGCGGCACATGGTGCTGCCGGTACTGACCCTGGCGGTGGCGCCGACGACGGAAGTGATCCGTCTGATGCGCATCAGCACCAGCGAAGTGTACGACACCAACTATGTCAAAGCCGCCGCCACCCGCGGCGTATCGCGGCGGACAATTTTACACCGCCACGTCCTGCACAACGCCCTACCGCCGGTGATCCCACGCCTGGGGCTGCAGTTCTCCACCATGCTAACGCTGGCGATGATTACCGAAATGGTCTTTAGCTGGCCGGGGCTCGGCCGCTGGCTCATCAACGCCATTCGTCAACAGGACTACGCCGCGATCTCGGCGGGCGTGATGGTCATCGGCGCGCTGGTGATTATTGTGAACGTGATATCCGATATTTTGGGTGCGATGGCAAACCCACTGAAACATAAGGAATGGTATGCCCTACGATAGCGTCTATCTGGAGAAGCGCCCGCCTGGCGCGCTGCGCACCGTATGGCGAAAATTCTACGGCGATACGACCGCGATGATCGGCCTGTACGGCTGCGCGGCGCTGGCGCTACTGTGCGTTTTCGGCGGCTGGTTCGCCCCTTACGGCATCGACCAGCAGTTCCTCGGCTATCAGCTGCTGCCGCCGTCATGGTCGCGGTACGGCGAAGTGTCGTTCTTTCTCGGTACTGACGATCTCGGTCGCGATGTCCTGAGCCGCCTGCTGAGCGGCGCGGCGCCAACGGTCGGCGGCGCATTTGTGGTAACGCTCGGCGCCGCCCTGCTGGGGCTGGTGCTCGGCGTGATTGCCGGGTCCACTCACGGCCTGCGGTCGGCGGTGATGAACCATATTCTTGACACGCTGCTGTCGATCCCGTCCCTGCTGCTGGCCATTATCGTGGTCGCCTTCGCCGGGCCGCACCTCAGCCACGCGATGTTCGCCGTCTGGCTGGCGCTTCTGCCGCGGATGGTGCGTTCGGTTTACAGCATGGTGCATGACGAACTGGAAAAAGAGTACGTTATCGCCGCCCGCCTTGACGGAGCCTCGACGCTAAATATTTTATGGTTCGCGGTGCTGCCGAACATTACCTCTGGCCTGGTCACTGAGATCACCCGCGCGCTGTCGATGGCGATCCTCGATATCGCCGCGCTGGGCTTCCTCGACCTCGGCGCGCAGCTTCCTTCTCCCGAATGGGGAGCGATGCTCGGCGACGCGCTGGAGCTGATTTACGTGGCGCCGTGGACGGTGATGCTGCCGGGCGCGGCAATCATGATAAGCGTCCTGCTGGTTAATCTGCTGGGCGACGGGATCCGCCGCGCCATCATCGCCGGGGTGGAATAATGCCGTTACTCGATATCCGAAATTTAACCATTGAGTTCAAGACCAGCGAAGGCTGGGTAAAAGCCGTCGATCGCGTCAGCCTGACTCTCGCCGAGGGGGAAATACGCGGCCTCGTCGGGGAGTCCGGCTCGGGTAAAAGCCTTATAGCTAAAGCGATTTGCGGCGTCACCAAGGACAACTGGCGGGTGACCGCCGACCGCATGCGCTTCGATGATATCGATCTGCTGCGTCTGTCGGTGCGCGAGCGGCGTAAGCTGGTGGGCCACAACGTCTCAATGATTTTTCAGGAGCCGCAATCCTGTCTCGACCCTTCCGAACGGATCGGTCAGCAATTAACGCAGAATATCCCCGGCTGGACCTTTAAAGGACGCTGGTGGCAGCGCCTGGGCTGGCGCAAGCGGCGCGCCATCGAGCTTCTGCACCGCGTGGGGATTAAAGACCATAAAGATGCGATGCGCAGCTTCCCCTATGAGCTGACGGACGGAGAGTGCCAAAAGGTCATGATCGCCATCGCGCTGGCTAACCAGCCGCGGCTGCTGATCGCCGACGAGCCGACCAACGCCATGGAGCCGACAACGCAGGCGCAAATTATCCGCCTGCTAACGCGGTTAAACCAAAACAACAACACCACCATTTTGCTGATCAGTCACGATATGCAGATGCTCAGTAAATGGGCGGACAAAATCAACGTGATGTACTGCGGGCAGACGGTGGAAACCGCACCGAGCGAAGAGCTGGTGACGATTCCTCATCACCCCTACACCCAGGCGCTGATTCGGGCGATTCCCGATTTCGGTAGCGCCATGCCGCACAAGAGTCGGCTCAATACCCTGCCGGGGGCGATCCCACTGCTCGAACAGCTGCCCATCGGCTGCCGGCTCGGGCCGCGTTGCCCTTATGCCCAGCGCGAATGTATCGAAACGCCCCGGCTGGTAGGCGCACGTAACCACCTCTATGCCTGTCATTTCCCGCTGAACATGGAGAAAGAGTGAAATGGTCGAAACATTGCTTGAAGTGCGCAATCTGAGTAAGACCTTTCGCTACCGCACCGGCTGGTTTCATCGGCAAACGGTGGAAGCGGTCAAGCCACTAAGCTTTACCCTGCGCGAGCGCCAGACCCTGGCGATTATCGGCGAGAACGGTTCCGGCAAGTCAACGCTGGCGAAAATGCTCGCCGGAATGGTCGAACCCAGCACCGGCGAACTGCTGATTGACGATCGCCCGCTGGCGTTTGGCGATTACTCTTTTCGCAGCCAGAAGATTCGCATGATCTTTCAGGATCCGTCGACCTCGCTCAATCCCCGGCAGCGTATTTCGCAAATCCTCGATTTTCCGCTGCGCCTGAATACCGACCTCGAACCCGAAGCGCGGCAGAAGCAGATTATCGAAACGTTGCGCATGGTCGGCCTGCTGCCGGACCACGTCAGCTACTACCCGCATATGCTGGCGCCGGGACAGAAACAACGTCTAGGCCTGGCGCGCGCGCTGATCCTGCGCCCGAAGGTCATCGTCTGCGATGAAGCGCTGGCGTCGCTGGATATGTCAATGCGCTCGCAGCTGATTAACCTGATGCTGGAGCTGCAGGAAAAACAGGGTATCTCCTATATTTACGTGACTCAGCATCTGGGCATGATGAAGCACATCAGCGATCAGGTGCTGGTGATGCATCAAGGGGAAGTGGTCGAACGCGGCAGTACCGCGGACGTGCTGGCCTCTCCGCTGCACGACCTGACGAAACGCCTGATTGCCGGCCATTTCGGCGAGGCGCTCACTGCCGATGCCTGGCGTAAAGACGGCAAATAATCTGAGGCGTAAACTTCGATGATTTTTCCGGTTCAATTTTCTACCCTGCCCGTGACGCCGTGGAAAAATGGCCGCGGGGAAACGCGCGAAATCGTCAGCATTGCCTCGCCGGACGCGCCGTTTCTCTGGCGCGCCAGTATCGCCACGCTGGAAAACGACGGTCCGTTCTCCCCTTTTCCCGGTGTTGACCGGGTCATCACCCTGCTTGAGGGACAGCCGCTGTGGCTACGGGGCGATGATATCGCCCAGCGCCTTGAGCTCTGGCAACCGTGGGCGTTTGCCGGCGAGTGGCCTATTGCCAGCGAAGGCATCAGCGGACGCGGTCTGGACTTCAATATTATGACCCAGCGCACGCGCGCCGCGGCGCGCGTGAACGTCATCGCGGAAGGACAGCGGCCCGCCGCGGAGGGCATCGCATGGATTCTCCAGGGTAGCTGGCGGCTGGCTGACGCGGTTTATCAGGCCGGCTTCGGGATCTGGTGGCAGGACGAATCGCCAGGCGAGCTGTTACCGCAGTCTGCGGACGCCCGACTTTTACTGGCGGAAATCGTTCGCCGCTAGCGCCGCGTCGCCGCAATTTCAGATGGTATACTCTTGTATACACGGTAGCCAAAGCGCGATATGACGTGGCGAATGGCCGAAAAATATCGTGACACAAGGGGTCGTCAGTGGGATATAATTCCCGGCTAAATTTGAGTTATTTTGAAATGACAACGCTAACTTAATGATTGTTAAAGTAAAAATACGCAATAACGATAAGGATTAAAAGCTATGGGTTTTCTTTCCGGTAAGCGCATTCTGTTGACTGGCCTTGCCAGCAAACTGTCCATCGCCTACGGCATCGCGCAAGCCATGCACCGTGAAGGGGCTGAACTGGCGTTCACCTATCAGAACGACAAACTGAAAGGTCGTGTGGAAGAATTTGCCGCCGCGCTGGGCTCTAATATCGTCCTGCCGTGCGATGTCGCGGAAGATGAGAGCATCGAGTCTCTGTTCACCGAACTGGCAAAAGTATGGCCGAAGTTCGACGGTTTCGTTCACTCCATCGGCTTTGCGCCGGCAGACCAACTGGACGGCGACTACGTTAACGCGGTGACCCGTGAAGGTTTCAAAATCGCTCACGATATCAGCGCCTACAGCTTTGTGGCGATGGCGAAAGCCTGCCGCGGTATGCTGAACCCGGGCTCCGCCCTGCTGACGCTCTCCTACCTGGGCGCAGAGCGCGCCATCCCGAACTACAACGTGATGGGCCTGGCGAAAGCCTCTCTTGAAGCTAACGTGCGCTACATGGCGAACGCCATGGGCCCGGAAGGCGTTCGCGTCAACGCTATCTCCGCCGGTCCGATCCGTACCCTGGCGGCATCCGGTATTAAAGATTTCCGTAAGATGCTGGCGCACTGCGAAGCGGTCACCCCGATCCGTCGCACCGTCACCACTGAAGACGTCGGCAACAGCGCAGCCTTCCTGTGCTCCGACCTGTCTGCCGGCATCTCCGGCGAAGTCGTTCACGTTGACGGCGGCTTCAGCATCGCCGCGATGAACGAGCTGGAACTGAAATAAGTTCTTCACCCTCCTCGCATCCGTGAGGAGGGTTCTTTCCCCCGCGCTTTCCTGCTGTTATTCCAATCCGCTATTTGTTAGCACGTATCAATATTTTCTCCCGCTCCAGGGTTAAGCCAGGATAGTTCCGCATAGCATGACCGCGAAACGGCGGTTTGCCACATACCGAACAAGGAACGCCCATGGAGCAACGCCGCGTTTACGGCAAAAACCACTGGTATCATGAGACCCAGTCAACAATCTGCCCGGTGGATGTATTGCCGCTCGTCCCAGAAGCCGCCCACGTCGAAGATCGTTTTCTACTCGATCTGACGCTCCCCGAAGAGCTGCTCGAGGCGCATGCGCGCTGGCTTACGCCCGCCCGGCGGCTGGCAGATGCCCTCTTCCCCACGTCAGTGACGGTTAATCGTCTGCAGACGTTTAGCGCCTACGATCGGCTGAGTACGGCGCTGACCGTCGCCCAGGTTTATGGCGTACAGCGCCTGTGCAATCACTACGCCGCCCGGCTGGCGCCGCTTCCCGGTCCGGACTCCTCGCGCGAGAGCAACCGTCGCCTGGCGCAGATTACCCAGTACGCACGCCAGCTCGCGAGCTCTCCTTCGCTGATTAACGCACTCTCCCGCAGCCAGCTAGATGAAGTTGGGCTGACCAGTCGCGATATTATCCTCATCAATCAGATCATTGGCTTTATCAGCTTCCAGGCTCGCGCTATCGCCGCATTCCATGCCGCGCTGGGCTACCCGGTGCGCTGGATCCCCGGCATGCCGCAGCAGGAAGATGCTCCAGAAGCGCTTTTCGACACGAGGGGGAGTGATTGGCAGCCAGGGCTTGACGATTCCGACTTGCGCTATGCCGACGATGATCGCCAGTCTCTTTTAGCGAACTGGCAAAAACATCCGGGCCTTTTCGAACTGGCTCCGCTGCTGGCGGCCCAGGAACCTCCGCTGGCGCTACAGGAACAGCTTCTGACCCATCTTAGCGGCCAACAGCCGTTCGCCGCGCAGGTGGCGCTGATAGCCGCGCGGATTAATGGCAGCGTCAGCTGCTTTAACGCCTGGGCTTCGCGATGTCCAGATTTGGCCGATCTCACGGACGCTTTGCGCGGTAATGAATCCGGCGTCCAGGCATGGGGAGACACCCCGTCAATTGAGCGCCAGCTTTTACAATCCGTACAGCTTTTGACCCGCGCGCCCGACCGCTTCAGCGCCGCCCAGCTAACTCCCCTCACTGAATACGGGCTTTCCCGAAGCGCGGCTATCGATCTTCTCGCCTGGTGCGGGCTGTGCGGTTGGATGAATCGGCTGAAAATCGCCCTCGGCAATGTAGGTCAGGAGACGTAAATTGCTGAAACAGCGCTTGCTGCGGCAGGCATATTCGCGTAAAAATGTCAGCCGCTCTTTTAGCCACGAAAATACGAAATTATGTTTCAGGACAACCCGCTGCTAGCGCAGCTTAAACAGCAACTGCATTCCCAGACTCCGCGCGTTGAAGGGGTCGTTAAGGGGACGGAAAAAGGGTTTGGCTTCCTCGAAGTCGACTCGCAGAAAAGCTATTTCATTCCGCCGCCGCAAATGAAAAAAGTGATGCATGGCGATCGTATTATCGCCGTGGTCAATACTGAAAAAGAACGCGAAAGCGCTGAACCGGAAGAACTGGTTGAGCCGTTCCTGACGCGTTTTGTCGGCAAAGTTCATAAAAAAGACGATCGTCTTTCTATCGTTCCTGACCATCCGCTGCTGAAAGATGCCATTCCCTGCCGCGCCGCGCGCGGCGTAGAGCATGATTTTAAAGAGGGTGACTGGGCCGTTGCCGAAATGCGCCGTCATCCGCTGAAAGGCGACCGTGGTTTCTACGCTGAGCTCACCCAGTACATTACCTACGGCGACGATCATTTCGTACCATGGTGGGTCACCCTGGCGCGTCACAATCTGGAAAAAGAAGCGCCGGACGGCGTGGCGACCGAGATGCTTGATGAAGGTCTGGACCGCCGCGATTTAACGGAACTGGCTTTCGTGACCATCGATAGCGCCAGCACCGAAGATATGGACGATGCGCTGTACGTCGAGCAGAACGCTGACGGTAAACTGCACCTGACCGTCGCTATCGCCGATCCGACCGCCTGGATTGCCGAAGGCAGCAAGCTGGACAACACGGCGAAAATTCGCGCCTTTACCAACTATCTGCCTGGCTTCAACATTCCGATGCTGCCGCGCGAGCTCTCGGACGACCTCTGCTCTCTGCGCCCCAACGCGGTTCGCCCGGTGCTGGCCTGCCGCATGATCCTCGCTGATAACGG
This sequence comes from Klebsiella grimontii, assembly GCF_900200035.1. Lineage (GTDB taxonomy): Bacteria > Pseudomonadota > Gammaproteobacteria > Enterobacterales > Enterobacteriaceae > Klebsiella > Klebsiella grimontii. The sequence continues at coordinate 384,036 of NZ_FZTC01000017.1, read as the reverse complement.
AACCATCGAAGACGATATTCAGTTCTTCGCGGCGACCATCGAGTCGAAAGCGAAGCTGGCCTACGATGATGTTTCCGACTGGCTGGAAAACAACGGCAGCTGGCAGCCGGACAGCGAGACTATCGCCCGGCAAATTAAACTGCTGCAGGAGGTCTGCCTGCGTCGTAGCGAATGGCGTAAAAACCACGCGCTGGTGTTCAAAGACCGCCCGGATTATCGCTTTGTGTTGGGCGAAAAAGGCGAAGTGCTGGATATCGTTGCCGAACCGCGCCGCATCGCTAACCGTATCGTTGAAGAGTCAATGATCGCCGCCAACATCTGCGCCGCCCGCGTGCTGCGCGATAAGCTCGGTTTCGGCGTTTATAACGTGCATACCGGATTCGATCCGGCCAACACCGAACAGCTCGCGGCCTTACTGAAGACGCACGACGTGCACGTTGACCCGGTGGAAGTGCTGACGCTGGAAGGCTTCTGCAAGCTGCGTCGCGAGCTGGACGCGCAGCCGTCCGGTTTCCTCGACAGCCGTATTCGCCGCTTCCAGTCGTTTGCAGAAATTAGCACCGAGCCGGGCCCGCACTTCGGCCTCGGTCTTGAGGCCTATGCGACCTGGACCTCCCCGATCCGTAAGTACGGCGATATGATCAACCATCGTCTGCTGAAAGCGATTATTAAAGGGGAAGCGATCTCCCGTCCGCAGGATGATGTTGCGGTACAAATGGCTGAACGCCGCCGCCTCAACCGCATGGCGGAGCGCGATGTCGGAGACTGGCTGTACGCCCGCTATCTGAATCCGCAGGCCGGTACCACTACCCGCTTTGCGGCTGAGATTATCGATGTCAGCCGCGGCGGCATGCGCGTGCGCCTGGTTGATAACGGCGCGGTTGCCTTTATCCCGGCGCCGTTCCTTCACGCCGTGCGCGATGAGCTGGTGTGCAGCCAGGAAAACGGCACCGTGCAGATTAAAGGCGAAGTCGTCTACAAAGTCACGGATGTGATCGATGTGACGATTGCCGAAGTCCGTATGGAAACCCGTAGCGTGATTGCGCGTCCTGCCGCCTGATAACTGCCCTGTGCGGCTCCCTTAAACGGAGCCGCATTTTTATCCCTTCCAGCTGTTTTTCTGCGCGTTGCCTACGAATCATCGTAGATGGATTAGTTTGTGCGTTTTTTTCGCTTCTCTTTTTCATCCGTTTTTAGCATCATTGATTTTATTCATATTTGTAACCAGGATAACGCCATGTCAGATCTGAATGCCCGCCTGCTCGCCCAACGAATCGATACCGTGCTGGATATTCTGGTTGCCGGGGATTATCACTCCGCGATCCATAATCTGGAAATCCTCAAAGCTGAGCTGCAGGCGCTTTCCAGCGACGAACAGGAAAATAAACCCGGTCAGCCTAAAGCCCCGTGGGAAATTTGATAATCTCCATCGCCGCAATCGGCCACCCAGGGCCGATCGCTCGCCCAAATAGCCCTTAACTGCGAAGTTGCTATGAACGCCCGACAACAAAGTATTTTGCAAATGGTCATCGACAAAGGCCGTATGAGCGTGGCCGATCTCGCGAAGATGACCGGTGTCTCTGAAGTCACCATTCGCCAGGATTTGAATTCACTCGAGAAGCAGAGCTATCTGCGCCGTACTCACGGCTTCGCCGTTCCGCTGGATAGCGAAGATGTGGAAACCCGCATGATGACCAACTTCGCCATTAAGCGAGAGCTGGCTGCGCGGGCCGCAACGCGCGTTTCGTCCGGAGAAACGGTGTTTATCGAGAACGGGAGCTGCAACGCCCTGCTCGCCCGTACGCTTGCCGAGCGCGGCGATATCACCATCATCACCGTCAGCAGCTATATTGCGCATCTGCTGAAAGAGACGCCCGGAGAAGTGATCCTGCTGGGCGGGATTTATCAAAAGCGCAGCGAAAGTATGGTTGGCCCACTGACCCGCCAGTTTATTCAGCAGGTCCACTTCAGCAAGGCCTTTATCGGCATTGACGGCTGGCAGGCTGAAACCGGATTTACCGGACGGGATATGATGCGCGCCGACGTGGTTAACGCGGTGCTGGAAAAGGGCTGTGAGGCGATTGTGCTGAGCGATAGCTCTAAATTTAACGTGGTTCATCCCTATCCGCTCGGGCCGATAGAACGGTTTAACCGTATTATCACCGACGATAATCTCAATGATGCCGTGCGCAGCCAGCTAATCGAATGCGGTTTAGCCGTCGATATCGTTAACCACCCCTGATCCTGCCCTCACTTTGCCGGGGCTGCCCGGCATCGCTATCGTCTGAGACTTTTCTGACACCTGAATTCAGACTTTTTACCTGCCTGAAAAATTTATAGAAAGTAGAATTAATGTTAGCGATATAACAGGGAGTAACTATCACCTGCGTGATTAGAGTAACACCTGCGCAACTAAAGCTTCATGGAATAACCCCTGAGCAAGAGTAACAAGCTATGCTTAAGGGAAGTTGTATCCATGAATAGATTATTCAGGAGAAAAAAAATGATGACTTCAATGAACAAAAAAATGGCCGCGGTAGTTCTGGCCGTCACTGTTGCAATGTCTCTGAGCGCTTGTTCTAACTGGTCTAAACGCGACCGCAACACCGCTATCGGCGCAGGCGCCGGTGCGCTGGGTGGCGCGGTATTAACTGACGGTAGCACCCTGGGCACCCTGGGCGGCGCGGCAGTCGGCGGTATTATCGGCCACCAGGTGGGTAAATAATATTAACCACGAACAATAATATGAAAGTTTATATTAGCTGACGAGTACACCAGCACAAAAATGAAGGCCACGATATTTATCGTGGCCTTATTATTAATTAACCGCCTGCCAGCTTAACTTTCATGCCTTTGGCTTCCAGAAGCGATTTGAGCAAGTCACGCTTATCGCCCTGAATCTCAATCACGCCATCCTTAACCGCTCCGCCGCAGCCGCATTTCTTTTTCAGCTCGGCAGCAAGCTTCGCCAGCGCGTCGTCACTTTCATCAATACCGCTAATCAGGCATACGCCCTTACCCTTACGCCCGCTGGTCTGCCGCTGAATACGTACGATACCGTCCCCTTTCGGGCGCGCTTGCGCCGGTTTGGGTTCATCAATACGGCCGCTGTCCGTTGAATACACCAGACGGCTGTTGGAATCGTTCATCATGCCCCCGTGTTCAACGATGCGTTAATGCCGCGCAGGGTGGCGGCAGGATCGGCAGACTGCGTTACCGGACGACCAATCACCATGTAATCAACCCCCGCCGCCTGCGCCTGTTCCGGCGTCATAATGCGCCGCTGGTCACCCGCATCGCTACCTTGTGGACGAATGCCGGGCGTCACCAGCCTGAACGCCTGGCCCAGCTCTTGCTTAAAGCGAACCGCTTCCTGCGCCGAGCAGACTACGCCATCCAGTCCGCAGCGCTGGGTCAGCGCCGCCAGCTTCGCGGCGTAGTCAGCCGGAGAAAGCGTAATGCCCAGATCCAGCAGATCGCTGGCTTCCATGCTGGTTAATACCGTGACCGCAATCAGCAGCGGCGCCTCTTTTCCGAATGGCTGCAGGGCTTCACGCGCGGCGGTCATCATACGCGCGCCGCCGGAGGCATGAACGTTGACCATCCAGACGCCCAGCTCTGCCGCAGCGGCGACCGCACGCGCCGTGGTATTCGGGATATCGTGGAACTTCAGATCGAGGAAAACCTCAAAACCGCGCTGGTGCAGGTCGCGAACAAACTGCGGCCCCAGCAGGGTAAACATCTCTTTGCCCACCTTCAGGCGGCAGTCGCGCGGGTCGATACGGTCGACAAACGCCAGCGCTTTATCACGGTTATCATAATCGAGAGCAACGACGATGGGAGAGGATGTGACAACGCGGGAAGAAGATGTAGCAGTAGACGTCATGACCGGACCTTAATTGTTGATGAGCGCCGGTTCGGCGCAAAAAAGGTAAACGGGCAGCATTCTACCTGCGATAAGCCGAAAATAACAGGCTGCATTTCCCTTCCTGCCGGACGACGTGTGCGCCATAGCTGGAGGAGATGACGCAAATACCCCCAAGTATGTTGTAACTAAAGTGCGGTTTTTTTTTAAATTTACTGCCCGTCCAGTCCGCGAATGGGCTTAATCGTTGACCACGACCGGCAGGACGGACAGTGCCAGTACAGCGTATGAGCGGTAAAACCACACTTCTGGCAGCGGTAGCGCGGTTTGCTGCGGACCTGCTCGCCCACCATATGGCGCAGAACGCCCAGGCTCTCCTTCGCGCGCCCCTCTTCAGCTTCATTGATATGGTAGTCGATGAGCTTATGGAACACGCGCATCGTCGGATGGCGCTCCAGCTGGCGAGTCACGTAGTTTTGCGCGGACTCGGCACCTTCCCGCTGTTCAAGGATCTGCGCCAGCATCAAGTCCGCTGTCGCGCCGGTATTTTCCTCTGCGCAGCGGCGTAAAAAGGCTTCCCACTCGTCGATTTTACCCAACTGCTGGTAGCAGGTTTGCAGCATCTCCAGGGTTTCACCCACCAGCTCTTTATCCTGCTCAATCACCCGCTCAAGGCTCTCTACGGCTTTCGCATAGTCGCCCTTTTCCATCCAGACCCGGCCCATCATGATCGAGACGCGAGCGCTATTGCGGTCCGCGGCGGCGCCCTTCCTCAGCAGCGCCATCGCTTTGTCGAGATCGTTACCCGCCATTTGCTGCAGCGCCAGTTCACACCAGAAATTGGCGATTTCACCGCGATGCTTATCTTTGCCCAGCTTAACCAGACGTTCGGCCACTTCTATCGCCGACTGCCAGTCGCTGGTCGCCTGATAAATTTGCAGCAGCTGCTGCAGCGCGCTCAGGCGAAAATCCGTCTCGTCTACCAGCTGTTTAAACATCCCCTCAGCCCGGTCATAGAGCCCGGCGGCCATATAATCTCGCCCCAGCTGCTGGACGGCCAGCAGGCGCTGGTCGTAGGTTAACGAGGCGCTTTCCATTAAGCTCTGATGGATGCGAATAGCGCGGTCAACCTCACCGCGCGAGCGGAAGAGATTGCCCAGCGTAAGGTGGGCTTCGACGGTGCCGGTGTCCTCTTTCAGCATATCGAGGAACAGATCGACGGCTTTATCCTGCTGATTGCTCAGCAGGAAGTTAACCCCTGTTACGTAATCACGCGACAGACGGCTCGCATCGTCCTGTTTGGACTGTTGTGCACTTCTGCGCCCCATATACCAGCCATAGGCTGCGGCCACGGGCAAAAGCAGAAACAACAACTCCAGCATAAATGATTATTCCTTCACCGCAGGAACGCCGGCTTCGGCAGGCGTTGCGCTGGCTGGCGCGATCTGGTGCTCCAGACGTTTAATTTTACGCTCGGCGCGCGCCAGAGAGACGCGAACGCGCAGCCAGAAAAGGCCGCATATCAGCCAGCCGATAGCAAAACCGGCAGCAAAAAGCACGGCCAGCAGCGTCGAAATACGGAACTCACCCTGCGCGAGGAGATAGTTGAACGTGACCAACTGGTCATTCTGCGCGCCCAGGGTCACCGAAATGACGAAGATGGCTAACACCAGTAAGAAAATAAGAAAATATTTCACATGACTTCCCGTTCTGTGGGTTGCGCGAAAAAATCCCGCGTTCAGCCCTATAAAGTATCATTTTCGCCGCAGCGGTGAAATGGAAATGCATGACACCCGTAAAGGATATGCGGCCTGATACGGCTAATATCAACATTATTCCGGCGCTGCCGCCCTTTTTTTAATATCCTGCGCCTCTTCTCCCGGCGGCGATAGCGGCCCGCAGAACCGCTGGGCAAGCCAGGTCGCCAGGGTCACCAGCAGCCAGGAGATCAGCGTCGCGACGATCAGGTCCTGCGGCCAGTGCATGCCCAGCGCCAGGCGGCTTCCCATCACCGCCGTCGCCCACGTCAGCAGCAGCGCAATGGTGACCCAGCGACGGCGCGGCCACAGTAAGCCCACGCCGAGCAGCGCCCAGCTGGCGGCGAACATCGTATGGCCAGAAGGGAAAGCGAAGCCGGTCTCTTTTTGCCAGTGCTTACGCAAAAATTTAGGAATCTGCTGCTCTTGCGCCAGCTGTTCATGCACCAGTTTAGCGCGATCTTTGCGTTTCAACGCGTAGAATTGCGTGACCGGCACCTGCCGCGTCTGTTCCAGCCAGATAACAAAGGGACGAGGCTCCTGTACGCGGTCTTTGAGCCACGACTTCATACCCTGCCCAACCAGTATCGCTGCGGCCAAAATGAGAAACAGCACTATCGCCGCTCGCAGACGAAAACGCAGGCACCACAGAAACCAGGCACATAAGATAACGTGCGTGATAATCCCCCAGGGTTGCGTCACCGTTTCAGTTATCCAGTACAGCAGCTTCATCGCCCCTGCCGACAGCCCCGGATGCCATTTCCAGCCGGTAATCCAAATCACAGCGGGCATGATTAATAACAGGGCCGCGCCAACGGCGGTTCGTCTGGCAATCAACAGCATCTCGTCTCCTTTTCATTGACCTCAATATCATAACGGAAAGTAGTTCGTTTGTGCGCTTTGCGCGCAGGTAACCCTACGCAATTAGGAGAACGTCGCGCCATTGTGGCAAAATAGCGGCAAACAGAAGCACAGTCAGGTGCTGATAGAATCTGGAGAATCACATGCAGCTTAAACGTGTGGCAGAAGCCAAACTGCCAACCCCATGGGGCGATTTTCTCATGGTGGGTTTTGAAGAACTGGCAACCGGGCAGGATCACGTCGCGCTGGTCTTTGGCGATATTTCGGGGCAATCCCCGGTTCTGGCTCGCGTACACTCTGAGTGTTTAACGGGCGACGCCCTTTTTAGCCTGCGCTGTGATTGCGGATTTCAACTGGAAGCGGCGCTGTCGCATATTGCCGAAGAGGGACGCGGCATCCTGCTGTACCACCGTCAGGAAGGGCGCAATATCGGCCTGCTGAACAAAATCCGCGCCTACGCTTTACAGGATCAAGGCTATGACACCGTTGAAGCCAACCATCAGCTGGGCTTTGCCGCCGATGAGCGCGATTTCACGCTGTGCGCAGATATGTTTAAGCTGCTCAACGTCGACCAGGTACGCCTGCTGACCAACAACCCGAAGAAGGTCGAGATCCTCACTGAAGCGGGAATCAATATTGTGGAGCGCGTGCCGCTGATTGTGGGGCGCAACCCGAAAAATGCCCACTATCTGGACACCAAGGCCGCCAAAATGGGGCACCTGCTGAGTCAGTAATGCCGTTGAAAATGAAGGGCCAGCCTGTGCTGGCCCTTTTTATATCAGACGCGACTTTACAGCATATTGCGGATCACATAGTGCAAAATACCGTCGTTCTGATAGTAGGTCAGCTCCGTCGCGGTATCGATACGGCAGCGGCAATCAATCACTTCCTGCCGACCATCCGCGCGGGTCAGCGTGACCGGCACCGTCATACCTGGCTGCAAAGCCTGCAGGTTGCTGATATCTATCCGCTCCTCGCCGTTTAGCCCCAGCGTTTTGCGCGTCACCCCCTGCGGAAACTCCAGCGGCAGGATCCCCATGCCAATCAGGTTGGAGCGGTGGATACGCTCGAAGGACTCGGCAATCACCACCCTGACGCCGAGCAGACGCGGTCCTTTAGCCGCCCAGTCGCGGCTGGAGCCGGAACCGTACTCTTTGCCTGCGATCACCGCCAGCGGCGTCCCCTCTTCTTTGTAGAGCATGGCGGCATCGTAAATAGCGATCGGCTGAGTATCCGGAAGATGACGAGTCATCCCCCCTTCCACGCCGGGGACCATTTCGTTACGAATACGAATATTGGCAAACGTCCCGCGCATCATGACTTCGTGGTTGCCGCGACGGGAGCCGTAGGAGTTAAAATCAATACGTTCGACGCCGTGATTTTGCAGATAACGGCCCGCAGGGCTATCGGCTTTAATGCTGCCCGCCGGGGAGATATGGTCGGTGGTAACCGAGTCGCCCAACATGGCGAGAATGCGCGCGCCGTGAATATCCTCTACCGGTTTAGGCTCAACGCCCATTTCATCAAAGAATGGCGACAGGCGGATGTAGGTGGAATCATTCTGCCAGTCGTAGGTATCAGAGCGATCCACTTTTATCGCCTTCCACTCGGCGGTCCCTTCAAACACTTCGGCATACTCTTTGCGGAACATCTCCGTTGATACCTGCTCAACCGCTTGCGCCACTTCGATTCCGCTCGGCCAGATATCTTTCAGATACACCGGCTGGCCGTCTTTCCCCGTGCCTAACGGCTCACGGGTCAGGTCGAGATTCATATTCCCCGCCAGGGCGTAGGCGACCACCAGCGGCGGCGAAGCCAGCCAGTTGGTTTTTACCAGCGGATGAATGCGTCCCTCAAAGTTGCGGTTCCCGGAGAGCACCGCCCCGACGGTCAGATCGCCCTGCTTGATGGCACGCTCAATCGGGTCAGGTAATGGGCCTGAGTTACCGATACAGGTGGTACAGCCATAACCGACCAGGTTAAAGCCCAGCTCATCCAGCCAGGGCGTCAGCTTTGCGTGGGCCAGATAGTCGGAAACGACCTTCGATCCGGGCGCCAGCGACGCTTTCACCCACGGCTGCGGTTTCAGACCCCGCTCAACGGCTTTTTTGGCCAGCAAGCCGGCGGCCATCAGGACGCTGGGGTTTGACGTGTTAGTACAGGAGGTGATAGCGGCAATCACCACCGCCCCGTCAGGCAGCGAATACTGCTGTCCGTTGAGCGTATAGTCGATTGGCCGTTTATCTTTCTGCGCGTGGTTGACTTCCAGCTCGGTGCTGGCGGCAAAGGCCTGGGGAACATCGCCGAGCGCTACGCGGTCCTGCGGGCGCTTCGGTCCGGCCAGGCTCGCTTCGACGGTATCCATATCCAGCGCCAGGGTGCTGGTGAATACCGGCTCATCTCCGGGCTGACGCCACATACCCTGCGCTTTCGCATAGGCTTCCACCAGCGCCACCTGCTCTTCGCTGCGCCCGGTAAGGCGCATATAGTCAAGCGTAACCGCATCAATCGGAAAGAAGCCGCAGGTCGCGCCATACTCCGGCGACATATTGGCGATCGTCGCGCGGTCCGCCAGCGGCAGCGAATCAAGGCCGTCGCCGTAGAATTCAACAAACTTACCAACGACGCCGTGTTTGCGCAGCATCTGGGTCACCGTCAGGACCAGGTCAGTCGCGGTAATGCCTTCACGAAGCTTGCCGCTCAGTTTAAAGCCGACGACGTCCGGTATTAGCATGGATACCGGCTGCCCCAGCATCGCGGCTTCTGCTTCAATACCGCCGACGCCCCAGCCCAGGACGCCTAAACCGTTAATCATCGTGGTATGGGAATCGGTGCCGACCAGGGTGTCGGGAAAAGCCACCCACTCGCCGTTTTGCTGTTCGCTCCACACCGCCCGTCCAAGGTATTCGAGGTTTACCTGGTGGCAAATACCGGTACCCGGCGGTACCACGCTGAAGCGGCTAAATGCCTGCTGCCCCCAGCGCAAAAAGACGTAGCGCTCATGGTTGCGCTCCATCTCCAGTCGGACGTTCTCTTCAAAAGCATCATCGTCGCCAAAGCGGTCGACGGTGACCGAGTGGTCAATCACCAGGTCGACGGGCGAAAGCGGGTTCACTTTAGCGGTATCGCCGCCCAGGCGTTTGACCGCTTCGCGCATCGCCGCCAGGTCCACCACGGCGGGAACCCCGGTAAAGTCCTGCATCAGAACGCGCGCCGGACGGTAGGCGATCTCCCTGTCAGCATGGGCATGCTTCAGCCATCCGGCCAGGGCATGAATATCTTCGGCGGTCACGGAATCACCGTCTTGCCAGCGCAGCAGGTTTTCCAGTAGCACTTTGAGCGATTTGGGCAAGCGCGAGAGATCGCCCAGTTGTTTGGCGGCCAGCGGTAAGCTGTAGTAATGCCAGGTTTTATCTTTAACCTGTAGCGTATCCTTGCTGGCTGCTCGTAGGGTTGACGACATAGCTCCTCCTTTACCTTAGGGATAGCATCCCCTGATCCTCCTCAGGGTCATTATTAAAGATAACACATCTTTGATGTAACATTTTGATAACAACCCAAATTGCTAAAATAGGCTTAACGCATAAAGACAGGAAATTTGAATAATGAGGGCGGATATATTGAGAAGGATTGAAGAAGACAGGTGTGTATCGGCGACCGTGGCGTATTAGTACACAAGTACAAAGAAGAACTAATCGCCATTATTCTGGCGATTAGTTCAATAGCGTAAATTTATCGAGCGAGTGTAAAAAGGGAAAAATTATATCCTCCTTATTGCCGCTATTTTATCCGATGGAATATTACTCAATATTTCACTTGTCATAAAAATGACACAACCATTTTGACTGGAAGGTGCTCTAGCTTAGAAACCAAACGTTGCAGACAACCAGAGCAATGACGCTCCAGAACATCGCAAGCCCAAGGATAACGGCGCTCCAGGCCTTACTTCTCAAAACCGGATCTATCTCAGTCTTGTCACGTTCCTGTGACATCGCAAACTTCATATAATCGATATCACTAATCATTTTTTCACCACCAATCGCTAAGAATTTCTAACCACAGATAAATCTTAATTATGGATTGGCTATTAATCCAGTGAATTCGCTTCCCGGAAGATATCTTTGCTCATTAATTTGATCGCGGCAGGTATATTTGCAAATGTGGTACGAGGAGTTAACGAAAATTGTGATTCAGACGAGGTTTAGATATTCATTTTCAGGTCATTATAGGTTTTGGCATCCCCGAGAGGATGCCATTATTTTTTCTGCGGTTATTTTTCCGGTAATTTAATATCTTTGAACATCGCTTCGATATCTTCATTTGAGCGCAAAGCGACGGCGGTATCGACTACATCCCGCGTCAGATGCGGCGCAAATCGTTGAATAAAATCATACATATAGCTTCGCAAGAAGGTGCTGCGCCGGAAACCTATTTTCGTGGTGCTGTGGCTGAAAATACCGTTGGCGTCGAGCTTGACCAGGTCCGGGTCGGAAACCGGATCCACCGCCATACTGGCAATCACCCCTACCCCAAGGCCCAGACGCACGTAGGTTTTAATCACATCGGCGTCGGTGGCGGTGAAAACGATGCGCGGCGTTAAGCCGGCGCGATTAAAGGCGGTATCCAGCTCGGAACGACCGGTGAAGCCGAAGGTGTAAGTCACCAACGGATACTGCGCCAGCTCCTCAATCGATACCGACTCGCGCGAGGCCAGCGGGTGCTCTGGCGTGACGACCACGGAGCGGTTCCAGTGATAGCACGGCAGCATGACCAAATCATCATAGAGATGGAGCGCTTCGGTCGCGATAGCGAAGTCGGCATTGCCTTTCGACACCGCCTCGGCGATTTGCGTTGGCGACCCCTGATGCATGTGCAAGGAGACGCGGGGGTAGCGTTCGATAAAGCCTTTAATCACGCCCGGCAACGCGTAGCGGGCCTGAGTGTGGGTAGTCGCAACGTACAGGGAGCCCTTGTCTGGCCAGGTATGCTCACCCGCCACCGACTTGATCGCATCCACCTTCGATAAGACCTCGCGAGCGATGCGTATGATCTCCTGGCCTGCGGGAGTCACCTGGGTGAGATGTTTGCCGCTGCGGGCGAAAATCTGAATGCCCAGCTCATCCTCCAGCATGCGAACCTGCTTGCTGATGCCCGGCTGTGAGGTATACAGACCTTCGGCAGTCGAGGAGACGTTCAGATTATGGTTAACAACCTCAACGATATAGCGGAGCTGCTGTAGTTTCATGGCTGATATCCGATAGCACGTAAAATAAACCCGCTTAATACATTTTACGCTCAGGTCACTTGCCGGCGGGCGGATTGCCCCCCCAAGCCTGCGACTCGCCGTGTCGGCGCCACAACGTATCCTGAAGACGATGATGTATAAGACGATAAGATAATAAAAAAGAGATTAGCTATAACCACTATATCATTTATATCTACAGTGTATAGATACTAACAAAAAATAATAAGTCGGTTATAAGGCGAGAGACGATACAGAATAAATCTTGGATATCAGCAACATGCAGTGTTAAAAAAGGGCCGCGACGCGGCCCTTATTTCCGGTGATAGCAGTTACTTCTTCGCTTCAGTCCATTTGCCGTCAATATAGAAAGCTGACCAGCCGGTGGCTTTACCCTCTTTCTCTGACGCAACGTACTGCTGCTTAGTTTTACGACTAAAACGCACCATCGTTTTGTTGCCTTCCGGATCCTGCTGCGGCGCATCGGCCAGATAGCGCAGCTTCTCGGCCAGGCGGTCGCGGAAGCGGTACAGCTCTTCCACGAGCGGCGCGCGGGTTTCGCGCGATTTCGGGAAGGTGTTCGCGGCCAGGAAAACGCCCGCCGCGCCATCGCGCAGAACAAAGTAGGCGTCCGATTTCTCGCACGGCAGCTCCGGCAGCGGCACAGGATCTTCTTTCGGCGGCGCCACTTCCCCGTTACGCAGGATCTTACGGGTGTTTTTACACTCGTCGTTGGTGCAGGCCATATACTTACCAAAACGCCCCATCTTCAGGTGCATTTCAGAGCCACATTTCTCACACTCAACGATCGGGCCATCATAGCCCTTAATGCGGAACTCGCCCTCTTCAATCTCGTAGCCATCGCAGGTCGGGTTATTACCGCAGACGTGCAGCTTGCGCTTAGGATCGATGAGATAGCTGTCCATCGCCGTGCCGCATTTTTTACAGCGGCGTTTGGCGCGCAGCGCGTTGGTTTCAGCGTCCTCGCCTTCAAGCACGTTGAGAACTTCGTTTTCCGGCACCAGGTTAATGGTAGTTTTGCAGCGCTCTTTTGGCGACAGCGCATAGCCCGAACAGCCGAGGAAGACGCCGGTGCTGGCGGTGCGGATCCCCATCTTGCGCCCGCAGGTTGGGCAGTCGATGGTGGTCAGAACCATTGGGTTCGGCTGCATGCCGCCCTCTTCCGGATCTTTCTCCGCCGTTTGCAGCTGCGAGGTGAAGTCTCCGAAGAAGTTATCGAGAACCTGTTTCCATTCGGCCTGATGGTTGGCCACCTGGTCGAGGCGGTCTTCCATCTGCGCGGTGAAATCGTAGTTCATCAGATCGCGGAAGTTCTCTTCCAGACGATCGGTGACGATCTCGCCCATTTTTTCCGCATAAAAACGACGGTTTTCCACCCGCACATAGCCGCGATCCTGAATGGTCGAAATGATCGACGCATAGGTGGACGGGCGGCCGATGCCGCGTTTTTCCAGCTCTTTAACCAGCGAGGCTTCGCTAAAACGCGCCGGCGGCTTGGTAAAGTGCTGCGCGGGCGTCAGCTCGACCAGGCTCAGGCTTTCGCCCTTGTTGACCAGCGGTAAAGTACGATCTTCATCGCCTTTACGCAGGGCTGGCATCACTTTGGTCCAGCCGTCAAAGCGCAGCGTACGACCGCGCGCTTTCAGTTTGAAATCGCCGGCTTTCACCGTCAGGGTGGTGGAGTCGTACTGCGCTGGCGTCATCTGACAGGCGACAAACTGGCGCCAGATCAGCTGATACAGTTTCTGCGCATCAGATTCCATATCTTTTAACGTTTCGGCCAGCACGTTGACATCGGAAGGACGAATCGCTTCGTGCGCTTCCTGGGAGTTTTCTTTGCTGGCGTACTGGTTAGCGCTTTCCGGCAGATATTTCTTACCGAAGTTATCGCCAATATAGCCGCGCACCATATTCAGCGCGTCCTGGCTCAGGTTCGTGGAATCGGTACGCATATAGGTAATATGCCCCGCTTCGTAGAGGCGCTGCGCCATCATCATGGTTTTCTTCACGCCGAAGCCAAGACGCGTGCTGGCGGCCTGCTGGAGCGTGGAGGTGATAAACGGCGCGCCCGGCTTGCTGCTGGTCGGCTTGTCTTCACGCTCCAGCACGCTGTAGCTGGCTTTCTCAAGCAGCGCAACCGCTGCCATGGTTTCATCACGGCTCACCGGACGGAACGGCTTATCGCCGCTGTGGGTCACCTGCAGCGGTAACGCATCGCCGCCTGGCGTCGTAGTGCTGGCGTCAACTTCCCAGTACTCTTCCGGAACAAACGCCTTAATCTCACGCTCGCGTTCAACCACCAGACGTACGGCAACCGACTGGACGCGGCCTGCGGACAGACCACGGGCAATTTTTTTCCACAGCAGCGGAGAAACCATGTAACCCACCACGCGGTCCATAAAACGGCGCGCCTGCTGAGCGTTAACACGGTCAATATTCAGTTCGCCCGGCTTTTCGAAAGCCTGACGGATAGCATTCTTGGTGATCTCATTGAACACTACGCGGCTATAGCGCTGTTCATCACCGCCGATAACTTCCCGCAGGTGCCATGCGATGGCCTCCCCTTCGCGGTCAAGGTCGGTTGCGAGATAGATGTGGTCAGCTTTTTCCGCCAACTGTTTGAGTTCGGAAACAACCTTTTCTTTACCCGGGAGTATTTCATAGTGCGCATCCCAGTCATGCCATGGGTCCACGCCCATACGGTTGACCAGAGCGCCGCGTTCATCCTTCTTAGGCTTTTTAGCCCCTTTGGTGGAGGTAGAGTCGGCGCTCTTTTTGGAAGCTGAGCCACTGGTCGGCAAATCGCGGATATGACCGACGCTGGACTTAACCACGTAGTCATTACCCAGATACTTATTGATCGTTTTGGCTTTTGCCGGGGACTCAACGATAACGAGAGCTTTACCCATATTCACCTTTACCTAATTTGATTCATCCAGGAATACATCGCACATTGATTCACCATCCACTGGCGACACGTCACAACCTATGTTGCGTCGTTATCGATGGATATCAACCCTTTGCACCGGTTTCAGGTCCATAAAACCAGATAGCTGAGTTTGCTGGCTTTTTCTTGCCAGGCGACATAGCACGAATAATTTTTGGCCGAATGTCAAGCAAATCTGTTGCCAGATCGCTGAAAGCGTCACACTGTACCTGATAAAATTCGTTACGCAACTTTATTAGCATGCAAAAGCAAATCCCGCCACTAAACTGATGTTTATTAAGCTCCTGCGATTACCCCCAGAAGATCCATGGAAAATTTGCCCCTCGTCGCCGTGCGGCGTAGACTAGCCGCGAAGAATCACAGGAGGCATTTATGCAAGGTACAACCCAACCCATCGATCGCCAGACGCTTCTGGAAAAAGCCAACAAACTCATTCGCGAACATGAAGATACGTTAGCCGGGATCGAGGCCACCGACGTCGTTCAGCGTAACGGCGTGCTGGTGTTCAGCGGCGAGTTTTATCTTGATGAGCAGGGTCTGCCAACGGCGAAGAGTACGGCGGTATTCAATATGTTTAAATATCTCGCGCACGAGCTGTCTGATAAGTATCACCTGGCGGATTAACCGCCGCGCGCAGGGCCAATACGACAACGCGAGGCCCGTGCCTCGCGTTGTTTTTTTACATCAGCGGCTTTTGCCCGCGCTGCCACCAGTGCAGCAGCAGTTTATCGGCGCTTTCCGCCGCGCTGCCGGTAAACCGGTCGAGCATTTTCTTACGCTGCTGGTAGCGCACGCTGATAACCTCATGCTTGTCCATCAGGCCCAGCAGAAGTTCATCGCTGGTTTCCACCGCGTCAACAAGGCCTTTTTCCAGCGCCTGAACGCCATACCAGTGTTCACCCGTCGCTACCTGCTCGATATCCAGCTCAGGGCGCATCCGGTGGACAAAGTCTTTGAAGAGTCGATGGGTATCGTTGAGATCTTCGCGGAATTTCTGGCGCCCTTCTTCGGTATTTTCGCCCAGCATCGTCAGGGTACGTTTGTACTGCCCGGCCGTATGCAGCTCAATGTCGATGTCCTTGTTCTTAAGAAAACGATTGATGTTGGGGATCTGCGCCACAACGCCAATAGAGCCAAGGATAGCGAACGGCGCGCTGACGATTCTGTTCGCCACGCAGGCCATCATATAGCCGCCGCTGGCCGCAACTTTATCTACCGCGACCGTTAACGGGATTTGTTTGTCGCGCAGACGCTGCAGCTGTGAAGCGGCAAGGCCGTAGCCGTGGACCACGCCGCCGGGGCTTTCAAGGCGAATCACCACCTGGTCGCGCGCTTTTGCCGCCGCCAGAACGGCGGTGATCTCTTCGCGCAGGCTGCTGACTTCGTGGGCATCCATACTGCCTTTAAAATCCAGCACCCAGGCGCGCGGTTTAGCGTCCTGCTCGGGAGTTCCCAGCTTTGCCCGCGCCTTTGCCGCTTTTGCTTCCTGCTTGAGCTTTTTCTTTTGCGCTTTATGCCACAGCTTCTGCTGCGGCCCATCGAGCAACGAAGCCGCCAGCTCTTCCTTCATCTCCTTATATTGCTCGCTAAGATTGGTTACCCGCAGCTCGCCGCGCTGTTTTTTGCGCTGAGTCAGGTTAACAATAATGGCGACGATAACCGCAATTGCGACAACGATGGTCGCGATTTTGGCCAAAAACAGGCCATATTGAGCAAGTAATTCCACGTTTTCACCTTGTGTAAACCGCTGACGTTGGCGCACAGTGTACATCAGCCGTCGGCGAGAAGTCTTTGTGCTTTGTGTCGCGCGCGAGGCGCCTTCCTGTTTTTTTCAGCGACGATGAAATCGTTGCAAGATATTAATTCCGCGAAGAGTTTCCGTTTCGCCGATTGCAATAGCGGGCGCTTTCAGGCATAAAGCGCAAAAGTGAAATACCGAATAGCAAGCGCGATCGCCTGCCGATCGCCCGAGGAGTCGCCGTGCACTATCAACCGCAACGTCACCTGTTACAGGATCGCATCATCCTGGTTACCGGCGCCAGCGATGGCATAGGCCGTGAAGCCGCCCTGACCTATTCCCGCTATAGCGCCAGCGTTATCCTGGTCGGCCGTAATGAAGAGAAGCTGCGCAGCGTTGCGCACGAGATTCAGCAAGCGGGCGGCATTCCCGCCCGCTGGTTCACTCTCGACCTGTTAACCTGCACGCCGCAGGAGTGCCAACAGCTGGCGCAGAAGATCGCCATCCACTATCCGCGCCTCGACGGGGTGCTGCACAACGCGGGTCTGTTGGGCGACGTGTGCCCAATGGATCGGCAAAAGCCGGAAGTATGGCAGCAGGTCATGCAGGTAAACGTGAACGGCACCTTTATGCTCACCCAGGCGCTGCTTCCTTTATTACTTAAATCCGAATCGGGTTCGCTGGTCTTTACCTCCTCCAGCGTCGGCCGTCAGGGGCGCGCCAACTGGGGCGCTTATGCCGCATCTAAATTCGCCACCGAAGGCATGATGCAGGTGCTGGCCGAAGAGTATCAGAGCCGTCATCTGCGGGTTAACTGCATCAACCCCGGCGGCACGCGCACCAAAATGCGCGCCAATGCCTTCCCAACGGAAGATCCGCAAAAATTGAAAACCCCCGCTGATATCATGCCGGTTTACCTGTGGCTGATGGGCGACGACAGCCGCCGTAAGACGGGAATGACTTTTGACGCCCAGCCGGGCCGCAAACCAGGAATCGCACAATGAGTGATGAACGCCACCGCGAACGCCAGCAGCGGGTAAAAGAGAAAGTTGACGCTCGCGTCGCCGCCGCGCAGGAAGAACGCGGCATCGTGATCGTGTTTACCGGTAACGGTAAAGGCAAAACCACCGCCGCTTTTGGCACCGTTACCCGCGCCGTCGGGCACGGTAAAAAGGCCGGCGTCGTGCAGTTTATAAAAGGCACCTGGCCAAACGGCGAGCGCAACCTGCTCGAGCCGCACGGCGTCGAATTTCAGGTGATGGGGACCGGTTTTACCTGGAATACGCAGGATCGCGAAAGCGACACCGCCGCCTGCCTTTCAGTCTGGGAGCACGGGCGCCGAATGCTGGCCGATGAAAGCCTCGACCTCGTTTTGCTGGACGAGCTCACCTATATGGTGGCCTACGACTACCTGCCTCTGGAAGAGGTGCTTACCGCGCTGCGCAACCGCCCGGCGCACCAGACGGTCATTATCACCGGCCGCGGCTGCCACCGTGAAATTACCGAACTGGCCGATACCGTTAGCGAACTGCGTCCGGTTAAGCACGCCTTCGATGCCGGGATCAAGGCGCAGATAGGGATCGACTACTAGCCGCCAGCCGCTCGAGCAGCCCATGATTGAGCGGCAGGCACAGGCAATCCTCCCCCAGCGCCAGCTCGCTTTCGGGAATATTTTGCCGCGAGACGAAGCGCTTACGGTATTCGGTTGGCGTGACGCCGCAGTATTTATTAAAGGCGGCAATTAGAGACTTGTGCTCCTGAAAGCCGCAGCTGTGGCTGATCTCAGTGATTGGCGTGCGCGTATCGCGCAGCAGAGTGCGGGCTTTGTTTAGCCGCACCAGCGTCAGGTACTCTTTAAAATTATAGCGGCTCACTTTTTTGAACAACCGCGAAAACCAGGAGTAGCTCATCCCGCTATGGCAGGCGACCTCGCTCAGGGTCAGCGGCTGATCAAAGTGTTGATTGATAAAATCAATGCCTTTTTTGATCATCGCCTCGTCGCGCAGCGAGCTTTCGCCGCGCCGCGTCGGCTTTCCGGCGCAGACGACCGCATCCAGCAGCAGATAAATCGCCGCGATGCGCTGAAACGGCGCGTGGTTATCGATTAGCTGTTCCAGTAGCCTCGCCAGCCGGAGGTGCACCTCACTGTCTGCCGTAGAGTAAGATCGTCCGCAGGTATTCCAGTCCAGCTGCGGCGAGGGATGAAGCTCATCAAACAGGCCGGGTGAAAACTGGACGGTGACCAGCTGGCTGCCCGCCTCCTCCGCGCTAAGCGAATGGACCTCTTCGGCATTGATGTACAGCATATCCCCCTGCGTAAGCTCCAGGCTCTGCTGGCCGACAGAGAGCGTAAATCGCCCCGCCAGCACGGTAATCAGCTCCGGAGCCGGATGCCAGTGAGGCTCGCAGTAGCGAACCTCCGCGGCAAACACGTTCAGCTTCTCCGCATCAAAGGCAATCAGCTCGTAGCCGCTGTTCACCGTCTGTCGGCCGGTCTGGCTGACCGAACGAGGATGAGTCACTGAAAAAGGGAACATGCGCACTCTCCTGTCATTAGCAATGATGAGCGCCCGCCAGCACCGCGTTAAGCTCGTCGCGCTCAATATCCAGCGCCAGGAACTCGGTCAGCGCAATCAGCAGCCCGCAGAACAGATCCGGCGCCAGGCGAATCAATTTTTCACGCACCTGCTCCGCTGGTATCTGACTCTTATCGGCAATCAGCGTCACGACGCGGGCAAAGGCCTCCGGCTGCTGGATCAGCTGTTGCAGAGAGTTATCATCGCGCAGCGGGACGTACCGCTGCGGGCAATCTACCTCCATTTCCGCCGTTAACGGCAGATCGCGGGATGAGGCGCCGACGCGGATCTGCCAGATGCCCGGCGTCACCATCCAGTCGCCAAGACCCGGATGGTAGCAGGCTAGTTCGGCAATGGGCAGCTGCAGGCTTACGCGCCGGGATTCTCCGGCGGCCAGCGCCACTTTGCTGAACGCTTTTAATGACTGTACTTCGCGAATCAGCTCCCCCTTCGGCGCGCTGACGTACAGTTGGACGATCTCTTTACCCGCATACTCCCCGCAGTTGGTCAGGTCGAACGACACCGTAAGCGTCTCGTCTGCGCCTAATCGGGAGGCTGACAGCGCGATATTATCGTAGGCAAACCGGGTATAGCTTAAGCCAAAACCAAACGGAAACTGAGGCATCAGGCGACGTTTGTCATAATAGCGATAGCCGACAAAAAGCCCTTCTCCGTAGTAGTGGCGCAGGTTTTCGCCCGGATAGTGTAGCCAGGCCGGGGTTTCCTCCAGGGAATTAGGCACCGTTACCGTCAGCTTGCCGCAGGGGTTACGCTTGCCGAAGAGGATTTCCGCCACCGCGCGCCCCATCCCCTGACCGGCAAAAAACGTTTCCAGCAGCGCTTTGCATTCGCCAAGCCACGGCATCACCACCGCATCGCTATTCGCCAGCACCACCACGATATTTGGCTGGACCGCGGCGACTTCACGAATCAACCGCTCGTGCACCGGCAGAATATGCAGATCCTGACGATCGCCGTTTTCGCCATCTTCGCCTACGGCGGTACTGACGAAGAGTACCGCCACGTCAGCCTCTTGTGCCACGCTGCAGGCCTGCGCCAGCGCCTGTTCATCATCGCGCAGATCGTCCGGCGCGCCTACGGCCCAGGTAACGCTAAAATCGTCCCCGGCGAGGTCGAAAATTTCATCCAGCGGGCGATCGAGAAGATACGGTACCGTGGTCGCGCATCCGGATCCCTGAATCACCGGCTCCTGCGCCGGTTTACCCAGCACCGCGATGCGCGGTGTTTTCTCCGAACGCAGCGGCAGCAGAGCCTCTTCATTTTTCAGCAGGACGATAGATTCACCGGCAAGCCGCTGCGCCAGCGCGTGGTGCGCCGTAAAATCGGCTCGCGTTTGCGGGCGGCGATGGCGCTGAACCTTGTCGAGCAGTTCCAGCATGCGTAGACAGGCGCGATCCACCACCGCCATCGGCACCTCTTCGGCTTCGATAGCCGCCAGCAGGGTTTGTTTATCGCGGCGGGTTTCCGGCATCGCCAGGTCGTTGCCCGCCATCAACGAAGCGGGACGATCTTTAATGCCGTACCAGTCGGACATCACCAGGCCGTCATATCCCCACTCATCGCGCAATACCTGAGTGAGTAAAAACGGATCCTGCGAAGTTTGTACGCCGTTAAGACGATTGTAGGAGGACATCACCGTCCACGGCCGGGATTTTGCAATCGCCCGCTGGAAACCCGCCAGGTAAATTTCCCGCAGCGCCCGCTCTTCAATGATCGAATCCATCTCCGTGCGGCGAAATTCCGAGTTATTGGCCGCAAAATGCTTCAGGCTGGCGCCGACGCCCTCCTGCTGCAGACCGTTGATCAACGCTGCGGCAATGTCACCGCTGACCACCGGGTCTTCGGCGTAATATTCATAGCCGCGCCCGGCCAGCGGCGTGCGGCGAATATTAATGCCGGGCCCGAGCAGGATCCCGACGCCCATTTGCTGACACTCTCGCCCCAGCGCTTGCCCCATCTGATGCACCAGTTCCACATCCCAACTGCAGGCCAGGCTGGAGCCGTTTGGAAAGCAGGTCGCCGGTAGCGAAGTGCTGAACAGCGCTTCACTGCCCCCTTTCGCGGCGGGCTCTTCCACGCTGGCCTGGTCTGCGGTTTGGGTGATGACCGAGATAAAATCATCCATGCTCCACTTTTCCCGGCCATCAATCTGCGCGCTGCTGTAGCGCACGCCATAAGTGCCGTCGGTCATAATGATATCTTCGATACCGTGCTGCGGCAGCGAGGCGGTGCGCCAAAGGCCGCTGCCGGTCAACAGCGCCACTTTCTCTTCCGCGCTCATCGCGGCAAGGGTGGTGTTAAAATCGTTACTCATCTCTCTGGCTCCCTGAGGTTAAAGCGCGTTCTGTTTACGCAGGCTGATCTTTTGCACAATATCGCGATAGGTTTTTTCATCCAGCGAATAGCAGGCGACAAACAGGGCGCTGAGGGCAAACATCGCGCCGGGAAATAGCGTCATCAGTACGTTAATGCCGTTAATCGCGCTGGCGGTGATATTGCCCGCGTCATAGTGATAATAGTCCAGCATCCATCCCGCGCAGCCGCCGCCGATGGCCATTGCTATTTTAGTGATGAAATTAAAAAAGCCGTAAATTGCGCCTTCGGTACGCACCCCATGGTGCCACTCGGCATATTCCACGGTATCGGCAATCATTGACCACATTGAAACGAAACCCATCCCCAGCGTAATACTGTAGAGACACACGCCGGTCATGATCAGCCAGATATTGTCGCCGGCGATAAAATATTGCATCAGTACGCCCACCACGCCGATTAACAGGGCCACCAACGTCATTTTCTTTTTACCTATCAACGCAATAATTTTTTCCGAAATAACGGTACCGACAATATAAGTCGCCGACTGAATCATAAAGAAGGTGGAGGTAAAACCTTCGCTACCAATGATATATTTGATAAAGTAAATAGCGATCGCCATCCACACGGTATAGGCAATATAAAAAAAGACGGTGAACATGGAGAGGTTAATTAGCGGCGCGTTACCTGCCACCGCCTTCAACATTTCCCGCAGCGTCGGCGCCGGAATCTGTTCCTCTTCTTCGCCAACGCGCTCTTTGGTCATCCCGAAACAGGCAAGGAACAAAAACGTCGCCAGCAGCGCAAAGCAAGAGACGGCGAAGACATAGCCCAGCTGTTTATCGCTAAACGGGGAAATCAGCCTATCCGCGGTGGTGGACACAATCAGATAGCCAACAATCGCCAGTACAAACCGGTATACCGACAGCGATGAACGGGAGGCTTCATGCTGGGTTAAACGGTTGGTCAGCGCCGAGTAAGGCGTATTCACCGCCGTATAGGCCAGGCAATAAATAGTATATGAAATCAGTGCGAAGTAGAATTTGGCCTCACCGCCGAAAGGCACAAAGCAGAGCACCGTCAGAAAGCCCAGCGGAATGGAACCATACAATAACCATGGACGAAGTTTACCGTAACGGCTGTGGGTTTTATCGATAGCAAAACCAATCACAATATTAAAGGCCGCATCAACCACGCGGGCAATAACAAAGATCAGGCTCGCCTGTACGGCGCTAATCCCGTAAATATTGGTATAGAAAAAAAGTAAGAATAGAGAAACAAAGCCGAAGGATAAATTAGAGGCGAAATCGCCAAATCCATAGCCTATTTTTTCTTTAACGCCGATAACCACATAGCTTGCCGATAGTTTTCCTGCTGTTTCCATTTTAGGCTACCTGTTAATGTAATCAGTGGCGTCAGTATATGGCGTAGCCAGGCGCATCGCTTTGCGTTATTTGTCCGGGGATTTCCCGTTTTTTGTCTTTATGCAGAAGTGTGAAAGGAGTCACAAGAGAGAAAATTCCGGCGGCGACCGCCGGAACTGGAATAATTAACCGTTACCGTTATTACGGCTGCTGGAACGACGGTTGTTATTATTATTACTCACCTGGCTGTGGCGCTTAACCGCGCGGCGAATCTGATTTGCCTTCATGCGACGGCGATCTTTTTCGACGGCGACCTTAGAGGTGGTTTCCGGCGTAAGCTCGACCAGCTCACGCAGGTAGTTGGTTTGCGCCAGGTCCAGCTCGGTGTAGCCGCCGCGCGGCAGGCCTTTCGGCAGCAGAATATCGCCGTAGCGCACGCGGATCAGGCGGCTGACCTGTACGCCAACGGCTTCCCACAGGCGACGGACTTCGCGGTTACGCCCTTCGGTCAGCGTGACGTTGTACCACTGGTTAATCCCTTCACCACCGGTAAACTTGATGGTTTTGAACGCCGCCGGGCCGTCTTCCAGCTGTACGCCGCGAGAAAGCTGGCGCAGCTTGTCATCGTCAATCTGGCCAAACACGCGCACCGCGTATTCACGTTCCACTTCGCGGCTCGGGTGCATCAGGCGGTTCGCCAGTTCACCGTCGGTGGTAAACAGCAGCAGGCCGCAGGTGTTCACGTCCAGACGACCGACGGCAATCCAGCGCGCGCCGCGCAGCTTTGGCAGACGATCGAACACCGTCGGACGCCCTTCCGGGTCGTTGCGGGTACAGAGTTCGCCTTCCGGCTTGTAGTAGGCCAGCACGCGGCAAATCTGTTCCGCAGACTCTTTCACAGAGATCAGGTGGCCGTCGATGCGAATTTTTAAACCCGGGACAATTTCAACGCGATCGCCAAGGGTGGCGATTTTGCCATCGACGCTGACGCGGCCAGCTTCGATTTTGGCTTCGATTTCACGGCGGGAGCCGTGGCCAGCGCGGGCCAGCACTTTTTGTAATTTCTCGCTCATTGAGCTTCCTTAAGGTGTCGCCTTCCCAGGCGTCTGGTATACTTCGAAAAACAGGGCGTTAGCAAAATAATATTCTAACACCATGTTCTGTATATATATTTTGCATCAAGGCGTATCATGTTTTGCGCCATTTTAGCGACCACAGTAGAGACACGTCTTCTCGCGTGGGCGAACATGGTACACGAACTTTAAGATCAATGCTTCTTCGCATTACGAGGATAGCACAACTTACCATCCGCCTCCGCCGCCGCCTCCTGCTCCGCCGCCGGAAAATCCCCCGCCGCTGCCGCCGAGACCAAAAGCGCTGGCGGATCCACTATTCAGATGCGCCTGCAAGGTCAAAAACGCCCCGGATCGGGCTATCTCCGGCGCCTTAATCGCCGCCGCCAGGGATGGAGCCAGGCGATTGGCCCACGCCTTACCCAACCCTGCGGCTACCGCCCAGCTAAGCAATGAAATATCCAGGTAACGGGATTCGCCTTTGCGCCGTGGGCCGCTGTGCGTTGCTGCCTCCAGCCGTCCAAGATAACGGATGACCCCTTCAGCTCTGGCAAAGCGCTGCTGGCCCAATTGCGTAAGCTGCGGGAGCAGGCAAAAGCCCAGCGCGGTGATATAACCGGACAGGCACCAGGCGCTGAAGTATCCGGCGGGCATATACCATTGAAAGAGCGAAAAACCCATTTTCCCCCATAGAAACAGAAAAATCAGGCCGCCGCCGATAAGCGGCCACAACACCGTCGCCATTAGACGCTTGCGAATTGGTTTGCCGGGATCGCTATCGCTCAGTAAAAACACGCTGCTAAAGAGAAGCGGAATAACGAAGAAAAGACCCGCAAACCAATCCGCAGTTAAGGTTCTGGCCGTCCAGCCCAGACTCTGCGCATTAGCGAGAATCTGAGTCGCAAACATCGCCACAATACCGCATAACAGGAAGCTCAAAGGCCGATAGCCCGCGCCCTTATGCTGCTGACGATAGTATTTATCCATTCGCTTAAACGCTTTGCGCAGCGTTCTGTTGTAGCGCCCCTTGAGCTCCACTTTATCGCTCTTATGAAACAGCAGATCCATCAATAGCTGCTCTTCCTGGGTCGGAATATCGCCTGTGTGAATTGCGCCAGAACGTACCCGAACCAACGAGCATAGCATTTCATCGCCCGGCACATTCTCCAGCGCCACCCGCCCCTTCACAATCAGGTTGGTCACATCGGCGCAAAAACCTTTATCGTCGTACGTTTGCTTCGCCGCCATACGCAAATAGCCTGGAGAAAATTCCGTAGACATTGACGTCAGCACCGGCACGTCAACCGGAGTAAAACGCGGCCTGCGCAGCCATAAAAACAAGAAATAACCCGCCATTAATCCACAGGGGATCCACACGCTTAAAGACGATAACGTGGGGATAAAAAGATGCGGGAGTAGATGAGTCGCCTGCGGCTCTGCGGCATCAGGCAACAGCGCACGAGGCCAGCGATAGAGTACGGTAAAATCCTGCTGGTAGAAGGGTTCGCGGGACTCAATGCGCCCATCCGGCAGAAGGTGGCCATTTTTTAACCTTTCGCCATCATCGCCGGTAAAAAAGTCGATCTGCCTGAACGGGTCCCCTTGCGCATCCGCTAGTTGCAGCGCGAAGCGAACCTGGAATATTTCGAACGACCAGCTGGCGCCGGTGACATTCCAGATAAGCACATCATCTTCGTCATCGCGGATAAACGCGTTGCTGACCTGATAGTGCACCTGGTAGCGATAATCGCCTTCCGGCAGAAAAGTTTGCTCATCGCCGACTACGATCCTCATCGTCCCCCGGTGCCAGAGCAGATGCCAGGGCTCGGGTTTGCCATCGCGGGTCACGCCGATCACATGGTACGTCAGCAGGGCCGCGTTGCCGTCCGGCCGCACCCACATACGCGGAAGATCGCGAAAGAAACCGTGTTTGATCTGCCTGTTGCGCACCTGGAAGTGAAGGTTTTCTCGCACGTCCAGCACGCCGTCCTGGCGCATGGTAGCCTGAACGTCAAACAGAGCGATAGCTTCTTGCCAGGGGGATAAAACCTCAGAATGCGCAGGGCTGAACGGCACGCTGAACAGCCACAGCAGAAGAAAAAAGCGACAGATTAATGTCCATTTCACGACGATTCCTTCCTTGGAATAAAAAACAATTACAGGAACGGCGTCACGTCCCCGACGCCTTCACGCACTACGATCGGCGCGTCTTCGGTAAGATCGATAACCGTGGTCGGCTGCTGGCCCAGATAGCCGCCGTGAATAATCAGGTCCACCTGCTTCTCCAGACGATCCTTAATCTCTTCCGGATCGGATTCGGTAAAGTCGCTTCCCGGCAGCATCAAGGAAGTGGAAAGCATCGGCTCACCCAATGTTTCCAGCAGCATTTGCGCAATCGGGTTCGACGGCACGCGCATCCCGATAGTCTTACGCTTCTCCTGCAACAGGCGGCGCGGGACTTCTTTGGTGCCCTTGAGGATAAAGGTATAGTTACCCGGCGTATTGTTTTTAATCAGACGAAAGGCCACGTTATCGACGAATGAATAGGTCGACAGCTCGGACAGATCGCGGCACATCAGGGTAAAGTTGTGGCCGTTTGGCAAATTACGGATCCGGCAAATCCGCTCCATCGCGCCTTTATCTTCAATTTTACAGCCTAAGGCGTAACCGGAGTCGGTCGGATAGACGATGACTCCGCCTTTACGCACAATGTCCACCGCCTGGTTAATTAACCGCGCCTGGGGGTTTTCCGGATGGATATAAAAAAACTGGCTCATACTTCCCTCTCAATTTTGTTCTACGGCCACTTCCCAACTGCGCCAGATCCCTTCAACGCCCGCGGGCAGCCAAAGTTTGCGGCCCAGTTCGATCCATGGGCAGGGCTGATGAAAATCAGACCCCTGCGAGGCATCCAGGCCATACTGCACGGCGTAAGCGGCAAGCTGAGCGCGCTCGTGCGGCGCCTGTTGACACTGCGCCACCTCCATCGCATCGCCGCCCTGTTCGCTAAAGTGGGCCAACAGACGTTTTAACCACTTGGCGGAAAGGTCATAGCGCCCGGGATGGGCAATGACCGCCTTACCGCCAGAATGATGAATGACATCAATCGCTTGTTTTATTGTACACCACTGAGGCGGAACGTAACCGGTTTTCCCGCGCGCCAGATACTTCTTAAAGACGTCAGCCATATTGTTGGCATAGCCGGCCTCCACCAGAAAACGGGCAAAATGGCCGCGCGTCACCGCACCGCCGTCCGCCAGCTTCAGCGCCCCTTCCCAGGCCCCCGGGATCCGCGCTTTTTCCAGCCGTTCAGCAATCTGCTGGCCCCGCATCTGGCGACGCGCTTTCTGTTCATCGAGCAGCGCGATCATTGCCGGATGGCCGATATCGATATTCAGTCCGACAATGTGAATTTCATGATTTTCCCACAGCGTGGAAATCTCCACCCCGGTAATCAGCGCCAGCGGTAAACCGGCGCGTTCAATTTCAGCCTGAGCCGCGGGAATCGCCGCCACGGTATCGTGATCGGTAATCGCCAGGGTGCCGACGCGCATCTGGTGCGCGCGATGGACAAGTTCTTCTGGAGTCAGTCGCCCGTCAGAGGCAATGGTATGGCTGTGCAGGTCGTAAATCACTGCGTAATTGGTGTTGCTCAAGATGACTCCTGCTGGACATGAACCTGTACCCGTCATACTTTAAGTCACAGGCAGATTGACTGTGATTCTGCAGCTTAAGTGATTAAGGATATCAATAAGCGCATCATCATACCGACAGAGAGAGAAAATCTGCAAACAGGGGTTGACATTAATCTCTCGGACTAGTTAACTAGTACGCAAGTTCACATGAAGGGGTATCAACGATGAAAACGCAATTTATCACTCTGCACGGCTGGTGGCGCACCTCCTGTTATCGGGCGGCGTGATCGCGTTTTGCACTCAGCATACAGATACCCGGCCCGCCAATGAGCGGGCTTTTTATTGGACAAATTATTATAGCGAACAGGCGACAACAATAATGCAAACATCAAAACCGGCACTCGAGCTTCTCACCAGCGACGCCATCTATCGGGAAAACCCCACCGCATTGTTCCACCAGATCTGCGGCGCGCGTCCAGCCACCCTGCTGCTGGAATCCGCTGATATTGACAGCAAGGATGATTTAAAGAGCCTGCTGCTGGTGGATAGCGCCCTGCGCATTACCGCACTTGGTGACACCGTCACTATTCACGCATTGTCCGCCAACGGTACGGCGCTGCTGGAACTGTTGGATAGCGCCCTGCCCTCCGGCATCAATAATCAGCGTCAGCCCAATAGCCGGGTATTAACCTTTCCCCCGGTCAGCGCGCTGCTAGATGAAGACGCCCGCCTGTGTTCACTCTCGGTATTCGACGCTTTTCGCCTGCTGCAGGAACTGGTTACCGTTCCGCAGGACGAGCGCGAAGCCATGTTCTTCGGCGGCCTGTTCGCCTATGACCTGGTCGCCGGTTTTGAAGACCTGCCATCGCTGGAAAGCGACACCGCCTGCCCGGATTACTGCTTCTATCTGGCGGAAACGCTGCTGGTTATCGATCATCAGACCAAAAACACCCGTATCCAGGCGAGCCTGTTTACGCCGCTGGAAAGCGAAAAGCAGCGTCTGCTGCAGCGCATCGCTCAGCTTCGCCAGCAGCTGAACGAGCCGCCGCTGCCGCTGCCGGTAACCACGGTAGCCGAGATGCGCTGCGACTGCGACCAGAGCGACGAAGAGTATGGCGCCGTGGTGCGTAAAATGCAGCGCGCCATTCGCGCGGGCGAGATTTTCCAGGTCGTGCCGTCGCGCCGCTTCTCGCTGCCCTGCCCATCGCCGCTCGCCGCTTATGATGTGCTGAAGAAGAGCAACCCGAGCCCGTACATGTTCTTTATGCAGGACAACGATTTCACCCTGTTCGGCGCGTCGCCGGAGAGCTCTCTCAAGTATGATGCCACCAATCGCCAGATTGAAATCTACCCGATCGCCGGTACCCGACCGCGCGGCCGCCGCGCGGATGGTTCGCTGGATCGCGATCTCGACAGCCGCATTGAGCTGGAGATGCGCACCGACCATAAAGAGCTTTCCGAGCATCTGATGCTGGTCGACCTTGCGCGTAACGACCTCGCGCGCATCTGTACGCCGGGCAGCCGCTACGTCGCCGACCTGACCAAAGTCGACCGCTACTCCTTTGTGATGCACCTCGTCTCCCGCGTGGTTGGCGAGCTGCGCCGCGATCTTGACGTGCTGCATGCCTACCGCGCCTGTATGAATATGGGCACCCTCAGCGGGGCGCCGAAAGTGCGCGCCATGCAGCTTATCGCCGCCGCTGAAGGCAAGCGTCGCGGCAGCTACGGCGGCGCGGTGGGCTATTTTACCGCCCACGGCGACCTCGATACCTGCATCGTTATCCGTTCCGCCTACGTGCAGGATGGCGTCGCCACCGTCCAGGCGGGCGCCGGTATCGTGCTCGACTCCGTTCCCCAGTCAGAAGCGGATGAAACCCGTAATAAAGCTCGCGCGGTGCTGCGCGCTATCGCCCAGGCCCACCACGCGAAGGAGATTTTCTAATGGCCGACATTCTGCTGCTCGATAATATCGATTCTTTTACCTATAACCTGGCAGACCAGCTGCGTTCGAACGGCCATAACGTGGTGATTTACCGCAACTCCGTCCCGGCGCAGGCGCTGATTGAGCGCATCGGCACGATGAAAAACCCGGTACTGATGCTCTCTCCAGGGCCGGGGACGCCGAGCGAAGCGGGCTGCATGCCGGAGCTGCTGATCCGCATGCGCGGCAAACTGCCGATTATCGGTATCTGCCTCGGACACCAGGCGATTGTCGAAGCCTACGGCGGCTACGTCGGCCAGGCCGGCGAAATCCTCCACGGTAAGGCTTCGAGTATTGAACATGACGGACAGGCGATGTTTGCCGGTCTGAGCAACCCGCTGCCGGTGGCCCGCTACCACTCGCTGGTGGGTAGCAACATTCCGGCGGGGCTGACCATCAATGCCCACTTCAACGGCATGGTCATGGCGGTGCGTCACGATGCGGATCGCGTCTGCGGCTTCCAGTTCCACCCGGAGTCGATTCTGACCACCCAGGGCGCGCGCCTGCTAGAGCAAACCCTGGCCTGGGCGTTGCAGAAGCTGGAGCAGACCAACACCCTCCAGCCAATTCTGGAAAAACTGTATCAGGCCGAAACCCTGAGCCAGCAGGAGAGCCATCAGCTGTTCTCAGCGGTGGTGCGCGGGGAAGTGAAACCCGAGCAGCTGGCCGCCGCGCTGGTGAGCATGAAGGTGCGCGGTGAGCATCCGCAGGAAATCGCCGGCGCCGCCACCGCGCTGCTGGAAAACGCCGCGCCGTTCCCGCGCCCTGATTATCTGTTTGCCGATATCGTCGGTACCGGCGGCGACGGCAGCAACAGTATCAATATTTCGACCGCCAGCGCGTTTGTGGCCGCCGCCTGCGGCCTGAAGGTCGCGAAACACGGCAACCGCAGCGTATCGAGTAAATCAGGATCTTCCGACCTGCTGGCGGCGTTCGGTATCAATCTGGATATGAATGCCGATAAATCTCGCCAGGCGCTGGATGAACTGGGCGTTTGCTTCCTGTTCGCCCCGAAGTATCACACCGGTTTCCGCCACGCGATGCCGGTCCGTCAGCAGTTGAAAACTCGCACCCTGTTTAACGTGCTTGGGCCGCTGATCAACCCGGCCCACCCGCCTCTGGCGCTGATTGGCGTTTATAGCCCGGAGCTGGTGCTGCCGATTGCGGAAACCCTGCGCGTGCTGGGCTACCAGCGCGCCGCGGTGGTGCATAGCGGCGGAATGGACGAGGTGTCGCTGCACGCGCCGACGGTGGTCGCGGAGCTGAACAATGGCGAAATCAAGAGCTACCAGCTGACCGCCGCCGACTTTGGCCTGACGCCTTACCATCAGGAGCAGCTGGCAGGCGGCACGCCGGAAGAAAACCGTGACATTCTTACGCGCTTACTACAAGGTAAAGGCGAGGCCGCTCACGAAGCCGCCGTTGCCGCCAACGTCGCCATGCTGATGCGTTTACATGGATACGAAGATCTGAAGGCCAACGCGCAGCAGGTCATCGATGTGCTGCACAGCGGAGCGGCCTATGACAGAGTGACCGCATTAGCGGCAAGAGGGTAAATAATGCAGACCGTTTTAGCAAAAATCGTGGCCGACAAAGCGATTTGGGTAGAAGCCCGCAAACAACAACAACCGTTAGCCAGTTTTCAAAATGAAGTGGTACCGACGCAGCGCAATTTTTACGACGCCCTCGCCGGAACCCGCACCGCGTTTATTCTCGAGTGCAAAAAGGCCTCGCCATCAAAGGGGCTGATCCGCGATGATTTTGACCCGGCGGCCATCGCCGGCGTCTACAAGCACTACGCCTCGGCGATCTCGGTACTGTGCGATGAGAAATATTTCCAGGGCAGCTTCGACTTTCTGCCGATCGTCAGCAAGGTCGCGCCGCAGCCGATTTTGTGTAAGGACTTCACCATCGATCCTTACCAGATTTATCTGGCGCGCTACTACCAGGCCGACGCCTGCCTGCTAATGCTTTCGGTGCTGGATGACGAACAGTATCGCCAGCTCTCCGCCGTCGCGCATAGCCTGAACATGGGCGTGCTGACCGAAGTGAGCAATGAAGAGGAGCTGGAGCGCGCGATTGCGCTGAAGGCGAAAGTGGTCGGCATCAACAACCGCGATCTGCGCGATATGTCGATTGACCTCAACCGTACCCGCACCCTGGCGCCTAAGCTCGGTCATGAGGTCACGGTGATCAGCGAGTCCGGTATCCATACCTACGCAGAAGTGCGTGAACTAAGCCACTTCGCCAACGGTTTCCTGATTGGCTCGGCGCTGATGGAGCACGCCGATCTGAACGCCGCCGTGAAGCGCGTGCTGCTCGGCGAGAATAAGGTCTGCGGCCTGACCCGCCCCCAGGATGCCCAGGTGGCGTATGAATCCGGCGCGATCTACGGCGGCCTGATTTTTGTCCCGACGTCGCCGCGAGCGGTGAATGACGCTCAGGCGAAAGCCGTCATCGATAGCGCGCCGCTGAGCTACGTCGGCGTGTTCCGCAATACGCCGGTGGCGGAAGTGGTCGCCCGCGTGGAAAATCTGAGCTTAGCCGCGGTGCAGCTGCACGGCAGCGAAGACCAGGCCTATATTGATACCCTGCGCGCCGAACTTCCGGCGACGGTGCAAATCTGGAAGGCCCTCAGCGTCGGCGAAACCCTACCGCAGCGCAATCTGCATCACGTCGATAAATATGTATTCGACAACGGTCAAGGCGGCACCGGCCAGCGTTTCGACTGGTCGCTGCTGCAAGGTCAGGACCTGCGTAACGTTCTGCTGGCAGGCGGCCTCGGCGCCGATAACTGTGTGGAAGCCGCCAAAAGCGGCTGTGCCGGACTCGATTTTAATTCAGGCGTAGAGTCGCAGCCGGGTATTAAAGATGCCAGCAAGCTGTCCTCTGTATTTCAAACGCTGCGCGCATATTAAGGAGCAATAATGAGTACTTTACTGAACCCCTACTTTGGCGAATTCGGCGGGATGTACGTTCCGCAGATCCTGATGCCCGCCCTGCGCCAGCTGGAAGAAGCGTTCGTCAGCGCGCAGAAAGACCCGGCATTCCAGGCTGAATTTACCGACCTGCTGAAAAACTACGCCGGTCGCCCGACGGCGCTGACCAAATGCCGTAACCTTACCGAAGGCACCCGTACCACGCTGTATCTCAAGCGTGAAGACCTGCTGCACGGCGGCGCGCATAAAACCAACCAGGTGCTCGGCCAGGCGCTGCTGGCGAAACGGATGGGCAAAACGGAAATTATCGCCGAAACCGGCGCCGGCCAGCACGGCGTGGCCTCTGCGCTCGCCAGCGCCCTGCTCGGCCTGAAGTGCCGTATCTATATGGGCGCTAAGGATATCGAACGCCAGTCGCCGAACGTTTTCCGCATGCGCCTGATGGGTGCGGAAGTGATCCCGGTACATAGCGGTTCTTCTACCCTGAAAGACGCCTGCAATGAAGCCCTGCGCGACTGGTCCGGCAGCTACGAAACAGCCCATTATATGCTCGGCACCGCTGCCGGTCCGCACCCGTTCCCGACCATCGTGCGTGAATTCCAGCGCATGATTGGCGAAGAGACCAAAGCGCAGATTCTGGAGAAAGAAGGTCGTCTGCCGGATGCGGTTATCGCCTGCGTCGGCGGCGGATCGAACGCCATCGGCATGTTCGCCGACTTTATCGACGAAACCACCGTTGGCCTGATTGGCGTGGAGCCCGCGGGTCACGGTATTGAGTCCGGCGAGCACGGCGCGCCGCTGAAGCACGGTCGGGTGGGTATCTACTTCGGTATGAAATCGCCGATGATGCAAACGGAAGAGGGGCAGATTGAGGAGTCCTACTCCATCTCCGCCGGGCTGGACTTCCCGTCAGTGGGGCCGCAGCATGCGTATCTGAACAGCATTGGCCGCGCCGATTATGTGTCGATTACCGATGACGAAGCGCTGGATGCCTTTAAAGAACTCTCCCGCCATGAGGGGATTATCCCGGCGCTGGAGTCCTCCCATGCCCTGGCGCACGCGCTGAAAATGATGCGTGAAAACCCGGAAAAAGAGCAGCTGCTGGTGGTTAACCTCTCCGGCCGCGGCGATAAAGACATCTTCACCGTACACGATATTTTAAAAGCGCGAGGGGAAATCTGATGGAACGTTATGAGACGCTGTTTGCACAACTTAAAGCTCGCCGGGAAGGCGCGTTTGTTCCCTTCGTCACCCTCGGCGATCCGAATCCGGAACAGTCGCTGAAAATTATCGATACCCTGATTGAAGCGGGCGCCGACGCGCTGGAGCTGGGCATCCCCTTCTCCGACCCGCTGGCTGACGGCCCGACGATTCAGGACGCCACCCTGCGCGCTTTTGCCGCAGGCGTCACGCCCGCCCAGTGCTTTGAAATGCTGACGGCGATTCGTCAAAAGCATCCGACCATCCCAATCGGCCTGCTGATGTACGCCAACCTGGTCTTCAGCCCGGGCATTGATGAATTCTACGCCGCGTGCGAACGCGCGGGCGTCGATTCAGTGCTGGTCGCCGATGTCCCCGTGGAAGAGTCCGCGCCGTTCCGCCAGGCCGCGTTGCGCCATAACATCGCGCCGATTTTCATCTGTCCGCCGAATGCCGATGACGATCTGCTGCGCCAGATCGCCTCTTACGGTCGCGGTTATACCTACCTGCTGTCGCGGGCGGGCGTGACCGGCGCGGAGAACCGCGCCGCGCTGCCGCTGCATCATCTGATTGAAAAACTGGCCGAGTACCACGCCGCGCCGCCGCTGCAGGGTTTTGGCATCTCGGCGCCGGAGCAGGTGACCGCGGCGATTGACGCAGGCGCGGCCGGCGCGATTTCCGGCTCTGCCATCGTCAAAATCATTGAGCGTAACGTGAACGACCCGCAGGCTATGCTCGCCGAACTGAAAGCCTTTGCGCAAAGTCTGAAGGCCGCCACCAAAGTCGCCTAAGCGCGTCCGCCGCCCGGTCCCGCGCCGGGCGGCTATTTCTGCTGCAAGCTGTCGGCATATTTGCGCGTCAGACGAAACAGCGCCAGCACATCATCTTGCGACCACCCTGCCAGCACCTCATTCATCAGCCGCGTTCTTGCTTGCGCAATGCGTGTAATCATCGCCTGGCCCGCTTCGCTGAGCGTCACTTCGCTAATCCGCCGGTCTTTCGCATTGGGCTGCTTTCGCGCCAACTCTTGGGCTTCCAGCTTCTTCACCTGCCTGCTGACGGTGGTGTAGTCGCGCCCAAGGCTGTCCGCCAGTTCAACGACCCCGACGGGTCCCCTGCGCCCGACGGCCACCAGTAGCGGAAAGAGAGTCCGATCGAGCTGGACCTCGGCCGCCTGCAGTATCTGCTCATCGCGCATCGGTTGGTTCATCACGCTGATGATATCGAGCAGCGCGCCGTGGAAGTCGCTAATGTCGTAATTATTAGGTGCATCTTGCATATATTAGTTAACCGAGTATAGTGCCGTTAGCTGATATGTGCATTTTACACATAACTATCCCAGAGGGGGAGAAGACAATGAAAGCAGCCGTGGTTTTTGACCTGCAGCAGGGGCCGGTTTGGTCCGATTTTAGCGATCCGCGCGCCGGTGAGAGTGAGGCGTTAGTCAAGGTTCGCGCCGCCGCCATCAGTCATGTGGTGAAAGGCCGGGCCTCCGGCAAACATTATAGTTTCGATGGTCGTCTGCCTTTTGTCCCGGGTATTGATGGCGCCGGCGTACTACCCGACGGGCGGCGCGTCTATTTCGCCTTCCCCGCCGCGCCCTGGGGCAGTATGGCGCAGTGGGCTCCCGTCGCCCTAAACCACTGTCTGCCGCTGCCGGATGAACTGGACGATATCACTGCCGCCGCAATGGCTAATCCGGGTATGTCGGCCTGGGCGGCGCTGGTCAAGCGCGGCGGGTTGAAAGCGGGCGAAACCGTATTGATCAACGGCGCCACGGGCAGCGCCGGTCAGCTGGCGTTGCTAGTCGCCCGCTTTCTGGGCGCCAGAAAAGTGATAGCCTGCGGGCGAAACGGGGAGAAACTGGCCGCGCTCGAAGCCGATGCGATCGTGAACTTAAGTCAGGATGAGGCGAGCCTGCGGGCGCAGTTTGCCGAACTGGCGGCGCAGCAGATTGATGTCGTCGTCGATTATCTGTGGGGACGTAGCGCCGAACTTTTGCTGCCAGCGCTGGCAAAGCACAGCCCGGGAAATACGCCGGTACGTTTTATTCAGGTCGGTTCCCTTTCCGCCGCCGATATCGCGCTCAGCGGCGCGGTACTGCGCTCCGCGCCGCTGCAGCTGATGGGCAGCGGTATTGGCAGCCTTTCAGTGTCCCAGCTGCTGGCCGCTACCGGGGAAATGCTGCAGGCTGCCGTTACTGGCGGGTTTACCATCGCCACCACTCCCCGGCCGCTTCGCGAGGTCGCCGCGGCATGGCCGCAGGATAACAGCCAGAAGCGCACCGTTTTTATCGTCGATTAAAAAAAACGCTTCCGCACAAAAGTTGGGGTTGATATCTTAAATGAGAAATATTATCTTTCTCATTACCGAGTAGTTGAGTAAACAACTCAGGTATTCGGTACGACATTGCTCACATTGCTTCCAGTATTTTTGCCCGCACTTGTGCGGGCTTTTTTTATGGCTGCCGACACTCTCTGCGCACCAGCTGCCTTAGCCAGCGATGCGCTAATTCATGCTCCTGGCGAGGATGCCACATTTGTGACACCGTTATCTCCGGCGTGCTCACCGGGAGGGGAAAACCGATCATCTCTTTTCCCGCCGCGCTCTGCAGGCAGGAGGCCGGGACAACGGCGATAAGTTCAGCATCCCGGGCAACGGCCAGCGCGGCGGAAAACGCAGGCACCACCGCGGCAATTCTGCGGCTCATTCCATATGCCGCCAGCGCTTCATCAACCGGCCCGCGGATCGCCCCGCGACGGGAGGCTATGACGTGCCCTACGGAAACAAATTGTTCTCGCGACAGTTCGGCAAAGGCGGCTAACGGGTGGTTTTTTGCCAGTGCGGCGACAAAGCGATCGCGAAACAGCGCCTGCAGGCGGATCTCAGGCCCCATATTTTCCAGTACGCCAATTTCCAGGTCCACCCGCCCCTCGCGTAAAAATCGAGCATCTTTCTCCGGCTTCGCGACAAACTCGAGCGTCACGCCCGGCGCTTCTCGTGCGACAGCGTTCACCAGCGCCGGGCCAAAAACGTCTATAAATCCCTCATTGGTACGTAACGTAAATCGCTTCTCAAGGGTCGATAAACTCAGCGGCGCAGGCGAAGCGTTGAGCACCGCGCGCATCTCAGTGACGACGTTTTTTGCCCGCGCCTGCAGACTTTCCGCATGGGGAGTCAGCACCATTTTTCGCCCGGCCCTGACCAGTAGCGGGTCGCCGGTTACCTGCCGTAAGCGCGCCAGCGTGCGGCTCATCGCCGACGCGCTAAGCTCAAGCCGCTTTGCCGCCCCGGCAACGCTCTTCTCGCTCAACAGTACATCCAGCGCAGTCAGTAAATTAAAATCGGGATCGGTCATCTTTTCTCCACTCCGGGATAGGGCGTCTGATGCACTTTATTATTGCAAATGCTGCGCCTTCCGCCTGCTACAGCACCGGCCTATATTTATCCCATCATTTATTTACGCCGGAGTGATGCCAATGGCCGCTTCCACTAAAACAGTATTGATCGCGGGCGCTTCACGCGGGCTTGGGCACGCCATGGCTGAACAGTTTCTGCTGCATGGCTGGCAGGTCATCGGCACCGTGCGCGATCTCTCGCAAACCACGCCGCTGCATCATCTGGCCCGGGCGTATCCTGGACGGGTTCGTATTGAGGCGCTGGATATTTGTGATAATGACGGAATCGCGGCGCTGCGCGAAACGCTTAGCGATAACGTACTGGATATGCTGTTCGTCAACGCGGGCACCACCAACCGCGATCCGACACAAACCATCGGCGAAATCGCGACGGAAGAGTTTATTCATGTCATGTTGACCAACGCGCTCGCGCCGATGCGGGTAATAGAAAGTCTGCAAGATGTCGTGTTGCCGCAGGGGCTGATTGGCGTTATGTCTTCAGGACAAGGCAGTTTGAGCAATAATACCGGCGGACAGCGCGAGCTGTATCGCGGGAGTAAAGCCGCGCTGAATATGTTTATGCGCAGTTTTGCCGCCCGCCCTGCCTGCGTATCGCATCCCCTGGTGGTCATGGCGCCGGGCTGGATCCGCACGGCCCTCGGCGGCGAGAATGCCCCACTCACCATTGCCGAGACCATCCCCTCGCTGGTGAACGTCCTGCTGGAAAAACAAAACCGCCCCGGATTAGAGTATCTGGATTATCGAGGATGTCGGGTACCGTGGTAATAGTTTTATGCGTATTAATGGCGTGCTGACGGGTTCAGGGCAGTCAATTTTGGCTTTTTACGCTATTACCCCCGATGACGGGGAGTTTCCGCGCCCGTTGCGTATGGTGTGGGCTCGGCATGCGTTTTTCTGGTCGTTCCTGAGCTAAAGCCAGGCAGGAGTGATATTATTCAGGCCAGAAAATGCAGGCACAACGTCAATCGGGGAGCGATTTATGCACGAGGAAGTACCACTGAAATATTACGACATTGCGGATGAGTATTCGACCGAGTCCGCTGAGCCCGTCAGCGAGTCGGAACGCGATCCTCTGGCGCGCTATTTCCAGCTGTTGATTACTCGCCTGATGAATAACGAAGAAATCAGCGAGCAAGCGCAGGGAGAGATGGCCGTACAAGCGGGCATCGATCGCCAGCGCATTGATGATATCGCGGTATTTCTGAATAAATGGGGTAATGAGTAGCCGTTACTGCAGCCGCTCCGGGGGAGGCTTAAGCAAATCCGCCACGCGTCAGAAAGCGTAATAAAGCTGGTCATTGCGACCAGCTTTATCCGGGACTTTAGAACCGGTATCCCGCGGAGAACATAAACACCCACGGATCCAGACGAATACTGTCGTGCTGCTGCGCGCCCGCCAGCTTATAGTTGGCGGTGGTGTCGATATCCATGTACCACACCGACATGTTAATCAGCCAGTCGCGGTTAATCAGATAGTCCATCCCCACCTGCCCTGCCGCTCCCCAGGAGTCTTTCAGGCTCAGGTCAGAGATACCGGTTTTTTTACCCGTATCGTTCACGCTCTCATCGAAGAAGGTCGTGTAGTTGATACCCGCGCCAATGTAAGGACGCAGTTTGCTGCTCGAATCGCCAAAGTACCACTGCGCCATTAACGTCGGCGGTAAATGGTGAACGGTCGCAATATTGCCGGTTGCCGCGGTCCCGACTTTATGCCGGAACGGCGTGGCGGCCAGCAGTTCAACGCCTATGTTATCGGTTGCCATATAGGTGAATGTCAGACCCAGTTGCGTATTGTTGCTGACGTTAAAGCCCCCCAGGCTGCCTAACGTACCGCCCGCGCCTTCGGTCGGCCTGACCGTGGCCGAACCCGCGCGAATAAAAAATTCACCGGCTTCATGCGCCCAGACGCTGCTGCCGGAAAGACTGCTCAGAATAACAACCGCCGCTGCTAACTTTTTCATACCCACTTCCTCATTATGGTTATTCAGCGCAAGAATATACATACAAAGAGGTATGTTTGATCCAACATAGATCACATTAAGTCGGCAAATTTAACATTTATTGATCCAGATTAATTTTCACTTTCTCAATACAATCAGTGATAAGCGTGTGGTATCAAGTTTCTTCCATTATGGTCCTCCAGACAGCGCTTCGCTGATTTCCTCTTCTATTTACAAAGATATACTTAGCGCGCAGCAGCAGAGACTGCTACCCAGCCGCGATTTGCGGTACAATCGCCGGCTAGTTAACACCTGCAATACTCAAGGAGAATGCATGTCTATCACGGCAAAGTCCGTCTACCGTGACACCGGGAACTTTTTCCGCAATCAGTTCGTTACTATCCTACTGATTGCGCTGCTATGCGCGTTCATTACGGTAGTACTTGGCCATGCCTTTTCACCCAGTGAAGAACAGCTGTCGATATTAAGCCAGGGCGATAGCCTGGCGGGTAGCGGCGGGCTGTTTGAACTGGTTCAGAGCATGACGCCTGAGCAGCAGCAAATCCTGCTGCGAGCCTCCGCGGCCTCCACTTTCTCCGGTCTTGTAGGCAACGCCATCCTTGCCGGCGGCGTTCTGCTCATGATTCAAATGATCTCCGCCGGTCAGCGGGTCAGCGCCCTTCGCGCGATCGGCGCTTCCGCGCCGGTGCTGCCAAAGCTGCTGCTGCTGATCCTGCTGACGACGTTTATCGTGCAGATGGGGATGATGCTGGTGGTGGTGCCTGGCGTCCTGCTGGCTATCGTGCTCTCTTTCGCACCGGTTATGCTGGTGCAGGATAAAATCGGCATTTTCAGCGCCATGCGTGGCAGTATGCGTCTGGCCTGGGCCAACGTGCGTCTGGTGGCGCCGGCGATTATCGGCTGGCTGCTGGCGAAAACGCTGCTGCTGCTGTTTGCATCGAGCTTCGCGGTCCTGACGCCGAACGTTGGCGCGGTGGTAATAAATACCCTCAGTAATCTGATCTCTGCATTGTTGCTGATCTATTTATTCCGCTTGTATATGCTTATTCGCAACTAACTTAATCCGGGGCGG
This sequence comes from Klebsiella grimontii, assembly GCF_900200035.1. Lineage (GTDB taxonomy): Bacteria > Pseudomonadota > Gammaproteobacteria > Enterobacterales > Enterobacteriaceae > Klebsiella > Klebsiella grimontii. The sequence continues at coordinate 344,051 of NZ_FZTC01000017.1, read as the reverse complement.
GCTATTTCTGCCCCGATCTGAACGACGGAATCGATGTATGAAGCAGTTTCTGGATTTTTTACCGCTAGTAGTCTTCTTCGCATTCTACAAGCTATATGATATTTACGCCGCGACAACCGCGCTGATTATCGCCACCGCCATCGTGCTGATCTACAGCTGGGTACGCTATCGCAAAGTCGAAAAAATGGCGCTCATTACCTTCGTCCTGGTCGCCGTATTCGGCGGATTGACTATCTTCTTCCATAACGACGAGTTTATTAAATGGAAGGTAACGGTTATCTACGTGCTGTTCGCCAGCGCGCTGCTGTTTAGCCAGTGGGTGATGAAAAAACCGCTGATCCAGCGCATGCTGGGGAAAGAGCTGACGCTGCCGCAGCAGGTGTGGTCGCGGCTCAATCTGGCCTGGGCGGTATTTTTTATTCTTTGCGGGCTGGCGAATATCTACATCGCTTTCTGGCTGCCGCAGAATATCTGGGTCAACTTCAAGGTCTTCGGCCTGACCGCGCTGACGCTGGTCTTCACCCTGCTGAGCGGCGTTTATATCTATCGCCATATGCCGCAGGACGACAATCATTAAGCTGCCATTCTCCCGGCACGCAGCTCTGCGTGCCGTCTTCCCCCTTGATCTACTGTTATGCTCTCTGAACAGGATTAAAAAACCGTTTTCTTCATGATATCTGCCGGATCACGGAAAGTTGCGGCAAATGTGAGGATTTTGTGGAGATTAACGCAGTGTTATTGTAATGATAATTATTATCATTGATATTCTCGATCTCAATTTCACCCGCTTTTATAGGGATATTTATCATGAGACCGCAGAAACAGCACATAACCACTCCCCTCGCTCTGGCCATCGCAGGCTTGTTCAGTCCGGCTGGCTTTGCCGAAGAAGTGGAGCAGGATACCGAAACCATGGTGGTACGGGGAACCGCCGAAGAGGCGCTGAAGCAGCAGCCGGGCGTCTCGATCATCACCGCGGAAGATATCGCCAAAGATCCGCCGGTTAACGACCTCTCAGAAATTATTCGTAAAATGCCCGGCGTAAACCTGACCGGCAACAGCGCCAGCGGCAGCCGCGGCAACAATCGTCAAATAGATATTCGCGGTATGGGGCCGGAAAACACGCTGATCCTTATTGATGGCGTGCCCGTCACTTCCCGCAATTCTGTGCGCTATAGCTGGCGCGGCGAGCGCGATACCCGCGGCGACAGCAACTGGGTGCCGCCGGAAATGGTGGAACGCATTGAAGTTCTGCGCGGCCCTGCCGCAGCGCGCTACGGCTCAGGCGCCGCGGGCGGCGTGGTCAATATCATCACCAAACGCCCCACCAACGACTGGCACGGCTCGCTCTCGCTCTATACCAATCAGCCGGAAAATAACAAAGAAGGCTCCACTAACCGGGCTAATTTTAACCTCAACGGACCGCTGGCCGGGGATGCCCTGACCATGCGTTTATACGGCAACATTAACAAAACCGAACCCGACGCCTGGGATATTAACCGCGCGCAAAATGGATCTTATGCCGCGGGCCGCGAAGGTGTGCGCAACAAAGATATTAACGCCCTGCTGTCGTGGAAAGTCACGCCGCAGCAGATTATCGATTTTAGCTACGCCTATAGCCGGCAGGGCAATATCTATGCCGGCGATACCCAGTATAGCAACAGTAATATGAGCCCCAATGGCCTGGTGGATACCCTCTACGGTCAGGAAACAAACCGGATGTATCGACAGACCTGGGGGCTGACCTATAACGGGATCTGGGACTGGGGCCAGTCGAAGGCGGGCGTCTACTACGAAAAAACCAACAATACCCGTCTGCAGGAGGGTACTACCGGTCGCGTGGAAGGGATGATCAATAGCGATGTTTATGACACCAGCCGCCTGGAGTCGTGGCGCTCAACCGCCGAGGTGAATCTCCCCTTCAACTGGCTCGCTGAACAGACCCTGACGCTGGGCATGGAGTGGAATCGCGATGAGCTCAACGATCCGGCGTCCATGCAGGCCACCACCACCACGGATGCGCTCCCCGGGGTGTCCGGCGATCCTTCACAACGCAGCCCCAAGAACAGCGCCACGCTGACCGGTATTTATCTCGAAGACAATATTGAGGCAACGCCGGGCACCAATATTATCCCGGGTCTGCGCTTCGACTACCATAACGACTTCGGCAGCAACTGGAGCCCGAGTCTGAACCTGTCGCAGGATCTGGGGGATATGTTTAAGGTCAAAGCAGGTATTGCCCGCGAGTTTAAAGCGCCGAATCTGTATCAGTCGAGCGAAGGCTACCTGCTTTCCACGCGCGGAAACGGCTGCCCGATAAGTATTGCCGATGGCAACTGCTATCTTTTGGGTAACCCGGATCTCGACCCGGAAATCAGCATCAATAAAGAGATTGGTCTTGAGTTTAATCTCAACGGTTACAACGCTGGCGTCACCTGGTTCCGCAACGATTACAAAAACAAGATTGTCTCCGGCACCGAGGTGCTGGGTAATACCGCCAGCGGAGCGAATATCCTGCAGTGGGAGAATGGCGGGAAAGCGGTCGTCGAAGGCCTTGAAGGCACGCTGCTGGTTCCGGTTATTGCCGATACGCTCAGCTGGCGCACCAACGCCACTTATATGATCAAATCGGAAAACAAAGATACCGGAAACCCGCTGTCCGTAATTCCGAAATACACCATCAATACCCTGCTTGACTGGCAGGTGACCAGTAAGTTTTCGGCGAACGTCAACTGGACCCTGTACGGTCGGCAGAAACCGCGCGAATATGCGGAAATTCGTAATGAAAACGGGGTGCTGGCCACCAATGAAGTCGGTTCTTATTCCGTGGTGGGTATCGGCGGCAACTATCAGCTAATGAAAGACCTGCGCCTGAACGCCGGGATTAGCAACCTGTTTGATAAGCAAATTTATCGTGAAAACGAAGGCGCTTCGACCTATAACGAACCGGGCCGCGCCTACTACGCTGGCGTCACGATCTCCTTCTGACCCTTCACGCCCGCTATCGCGGGCGTATTCCCTATTCTCTCGACGCCATTTTCATAGTAGCATCGCGCCTGATCATCTTTGACTAGTACAGAGTATAGAATGACAACAACAGATCTTGCGCCGAAGGGCGAATTGGTTTTACGCACCCTGGCGATGCCGGCGGACACCAACGCTAACGGCGATATTTTCGGCGGCTGGCTGATGTCGCAGATGGATATTGGCGGCGCCATTATGGCCAAAGAGATTGCCCACGGCCGCGTCGTGACCGTCCGGGTCGACGGCATGACCTTTTTACGCCCGGTGGCGGTTGGCGATGTCGTATGCTGCTACGCCAACTGCGTGAAACGCGGCAACACGTCGATAACCATTAATATGGAAGTGTGGGTCAAGAAAGTATCGTCTGAGCCTATCGGCCAGCGCTATAAAGCGACCGAAGCGCTGTTTATCTACGTCGCGGTGGATAATCAGGGCAAGCCTCGCGCCCTGCCCGCCCTGTAATGCAGCCGGCCCGGCACAACCGGGCCGATCGTTTACAGAAAACCGAGTAAAGAGAAGAAGAAGTAGCCCAGTACAATAATGACCACCGGCAAAACGTAAAGCGGAAAATACTGCACCAGGATGGTATGACGCGGCACCACCACGCGTTCGGAGATTTGCTCACGCGTCAGCCCTTCGGCCCCTTTCGCCTGCTCCAGAATCAGCTGATCCTCCACGCCTTCGCGCAGAAATTTCGCCTGGCGCCCCATCCGCGCCCCGGACGCCTGCAGCGCCATGCCGACAAACACCAGAATATAGATGATCCAGAAGCCAATGTTCATACCGTGCTTAAAGTCCGGCAGCGGCGAGTTGTACCAGAAGAAATTGAGGAACGGCGTATTAAAACGCATCATCTCAATCATCACATGAGCGAAGTCCATCATCACCGCGTCAATGCCCGGTTTTTTCTCACTGTGCTCGTACATAAACTTCAGCACGGAAATCAGCGTCGAGATAACCGCCGGGATAAATACCACCCACCCCAAAATACGTTTAAGTACTGCAACGCGTCCAGCTTGTTGATACGTCATGGGTTCCCCTTGTTAAGACGCCTATCCACTCTAAGTCTACCTTCGTCGGCGAATTTCGCCCAATAATGCGCGGTATGATATACCATGAGTGCCGATTCGTTATCTATTTACGCTACAAGGAGAGGGACTTATGTCAGCCAGGCGCCAGATTCACGCCGCGATTTTTGATATGGATGGTTTACTGATTGATTCCGAGCCGCTGTGGGATAAAGCAGAGCTGGAGGTGATGGCAAGCCTGGGGGTGGATATCAGCCGCCGCCATGAAATGCCGGATATTCTGGGGCTGCGCATCGATTTAGTCGTCGACCTGTGGTTTGCCCAGCAGCCGTGGAAAGGCCCGGATCGCGCGGAAGTCACCGCGCGGATCATCAATCGCGCCATCCAGCTGGTGGAAGAAGCGCGTCCGCTTCTCCCCGGCGCGCGCCAGGCGGTGGCATTGTGCAAAGCCCAGGGGCTAAAAATCGGCCTCGCGTCGGCATCGCCGCTGCGGATGCTGGAAAAAGTCCTCACCATGTTTGAACTGCGCGACCAGTTTGACGCCCTCGCTTCCGCCGAAATGCTGCCGTTCAGCAAACCGCATCCGCAGGTGTATCTGAACTGCGCCGCCAGTCTTGGCGTCAGCCCAATGAACTGCGTGGCGCTGGAAGACTCGGTCAACGGCATGATTGCCAGCAAAGCAGCGCGGATGCGGTCTATCGTGGTACCGGAAGCGGAAAACAGCCGCGACCCGCGCTTCGTGCTGGCTGACGTGAAGCTTGCTACGCTTGAGTCCCTCACGCCGGGCGACCTGCTCGGTTAATCCTGCCGGTGATGATGGGAGAGCGGCATCATCCCATCATCACAAAAATAAAACACCGTTTCATTTTTAATTGTTTTTTCCTCTTCCGCCCTCTATGCTTATCTCAACGGCGTTATTTGACGCATGAAATCAGCATACAGAGGTGCATATGGTACTGAACGCCTTTGACCTTGCGGGCAAGGTCGCCATCGTGACGGGTTGTGATACCGGGCTGGGCCAGGGAATGACGTTAGGCCTTGCGCAGGCCGGGTGCGATATCGTCGGCGTGAATCGCCGGATCCCCCATGAAACCGCAGAAAAGGTCCAGGCGCTGGGCCGCCGCTTTACCGCTATCCAGGCCGATCTGAGCCGGCAGGATGAGATTGAAGACATAGTGACTCAGGCCGTGGCCGCCATGGGCCGGATCGATATTCTGGTCAACAATGCGGGAACCATCCGTCGCGCCGATGCGCTCTCCTTTAGCGAAAAGGACTGGGACGACGTGATGAATCTGAATCTGAAGTCGGTGTTCTTCCTTTCGCAGGCGGTCGCCCGGCAGTTTATCCAGCAGGGTGACGGCGGGAAAATCGTGAACATTGCCTCAATGCTCTCGTTTCAGGGCGGTATTCGGGTGCCATCCTACACCGCGTCAAAAAGCGGCGTACTGGGCATTACCCGCCTGATGGCCAACGAATGGGCCGGGCATCGCATCAACGTTAACGCGATTGCGCCGGGGTATATGGCGACCAATAATACCCAACAGCTGCGCGATGACGCCGAGCGTAGCAAAGCGATCCTCGACCGTATTCCGGCCGGGCGCTGGGGGGTTGCGGATGATCTCCAGGGGCCGGTCGTCTTCCTCGCCTCCAGGGCGGCGGATTACATCAGCGGCTATACCCTGGCGGTGGATGGCGGCTGGCTGGCGCGCTGATGATTTTGTGACAAAGAGTTACACCGTCACCTCTTTCGCACACTGTATAAAAACCCTATACTGTATGAATTGACAGTTTAGGGTTTTTATCATGACGGCGGAAGGCCACCTCCTCTTTTCTATCGCCTGCGCGGTATTTGCGAAAAATGCGGAATTAACGCCCGTGCTGGCCCAGGGCGACTGGTGGCATATTGTTCCTTCCGCCATCCTGACCTGTCTGCTGCCGGATATCGATCACCCGAAGTCATTTCTCGGCCAGCGCTTAAGCTGGATATCAAAACCGATAGCGCGCGCCTTCGGCCATCGCGGCTTCACCCATAGCCTGCTGGTGGTTTTTGGCGCGGTCGCGATTTTCTCATTGAAGGTGCCGGAAAGCTGGATAGTTCCGGCAGATGCGGTTCAGGGTCTGGTTCTGGGCTATCTCAGCCATATTCTCGCCGACATGCTCACCCCAGCGGGCGTTCCGCTGCTCTGGCCCTGCCGCTGGCGTTTTCGTCTGCCCCTCCTCGCGCCGCGCAAGGGCAACCAGCTGGAGCGCGCGCTGTGCATGGCGCTGTTCATCTATGCCGTGTGGATGCCGCAAAACGTTGCCGAAAACAGCGCCGTTCGCTGGTCATCGGATATGATTAATTCGCTGCAAACTACCTTTAATCGCTTTATTAGCCACCAGTCTGGGCGATAAACCAGCGAATTAATCAATTAGTTATAATCAATTCCATTTGAATATAAGTAACGAATTACGCCTTCTGCTACCCTTGCCGTCATAAGAGTTGGTTATTGACCAACCCGGTTATAAAAGTTATCAGGAGAACGGGGATGAACTTTCCATTAATAGCGAACGTTGTCGTGTTCGCGGTTTTACTGTTGGCGCTGGCCCAAACCCGGCATAAACAGTGGAGCCTCGCTAAAAAAGTGCTGGTCGGTCTGGTTATCGGCGTGGTTTTCGGCCTGGCGCTACAGCTTATCTATGGTTCCGACAGCCAGGTGCTGAAGGACTCTATCCAGTGGTTCAATATCGTCGGTAACGGCTATGTTCAGCTGCTACAGATGATCGTCATGCCGCTGGTTTTCGCCTCGATTTTGAGCGCGGTGGCCCGTCTGCACAATGCTTCGCAGCTGGGTAAAATCAGCTTCCTCAGCATCGGTACCCTGCTGTTCACTACGCTGATTGCGGCGCTGGTCGGGGTACTGGTGACCAATATGTTTGGCCTCACCGCCGAAGGTCTGGTTCAGGGCAGCGCGGAAACCGCCCGCCTCAACGCCATTCAGAGCAACTACGCCGGTAAAGTCGCGGACCTGAGCGTCCCGCAGCTGATCCTCTCTTTTGTGCCGAAAAACCCGTTTGCCGATCTGACCGGCGCGAACCCGACATCGATTATCAGCGTCGTTATCTTCGCTGCGTTCCTCGGCGTCGCGGCGCTGAAGCTGCTGAAAGATGACGTAGCGAAAGGCCAGCGCGTACTCACCGCCATCGACACGCTGCAGAGCTGGGTGATGAAGCTGGTACGCCTGGTGATGCAGTTAACGCCGTACGGCGTACTAGCGCTGATGACCAAGGTGGTTGCGGGCTCTAACCTGCAGGACATCATCAAGCTCGGCAGCTTCGTTATCGCCTCTTATATTGGTCTGGGCATCATGTTCGTGGTGCACGGTCTGCTGCTGGCGGTGAACGGCGTGAGCCCGCTGAAGTACTTCCGTAAAGTCTGGCCGGTGCTGACCTTCGCCTTTACCAGCCGCTCCAGCGCCGCGTCGATTCCGCTGAACGTGGAAGCGCAAACGCGTCGTCTGGGCGTGCCGGAGTCTATCGCCAGCTTCTCCGCCTCGTTCGGCGCCACCATCGGCCAGAACGGCTGCGCGGGTCTTTATCCGGCGATGCTGGCGGTAATGGTCGCGCCAACCGTCGGTATCAACCCGCTCGATCCGCTGTGGATTGCAACGCTGGTAGGCATCGTGACCGTCAGCTCCGCCGGCGTCGCGGGCGTAGGCGGCGGCGCGACCTTTGCCGCCCTGATCGTCCTGCCAGCGATGGGCTTGCCTGTCACGCTGGTGGCGCTGCTGATCTCGGTGGAGCCGCTCATCGATATGGGCCGTACCGCGCTGAACGTGAGCGGGTCTATGACCGCCGGTACCCTGACCAGCCAGTGGCTGCGTCAAACCGATAAAACTATTCTCGATAGCGAAGAAGATGCCGAGCTGGCGCACCGCTAAGCTGATGCCATCTTCAGGTTATCAAAACAAAAAACCGCTGAAATATCAGCGGTTTTTTTATTTCCCCTGCAGCCTCAGCCGTCAATTTCGCCTTCCTGCCTCATTTGCGTCGCCCAGCGCTGCGCCGCTTCCGGCACGTTAAACGGTGGGGAACGGCGAAAGTGTTCATCGATCAGCACAAAGGCAACGTACTTACCCCGCAGAGCCCAGACGTCGCGAAAACCATCCATTTTGACGGCGTGTTCCGGCGGCGCAGGCTCCACTCGAGGCACGTAGCTAATGACCTGACGATTTTGTTGGCGAAGTGGTTTCATCACAAATAGATTCACTAAACACAGCGGGAAACGGAAACCCTTATCATAGCCGAAAGCGCCCCCCTTCGTCGCCCCCTGCTTGCGGCCCTTTAGTAGCAAAACTCTTATAAAAATATGTTCTTGAAATGATGTTCTACAATTAGAAGGGTTTTGGTTTAGCAATGACCATTTTCAGTAATGAAAGCAGGAGCACGCAATGTCTGATAAACACCCTAACCCACAACCCCATCAATCACCGGTTCACGATGACCGGGAAGCAAAACCTGGTCTGGATGCCCTGGCCCCCGAAGACCAGAACTGGCGGCCCACGCCGCATCCCACTGCTCCAGGCGAAGAGCCGACCGCGCCGGGCAGTATGAAAGCCCCGGATACGCACAGCGAAAAGCTTGATGCCCTCGAAAAACATCGCAAAGGCGGTGAGGATTTTGCCCTCACCACCAACCAGGGCGTTCGCATCGCTGACGATCAAAACTCGCTGCGCGCGGGTAAACGCGGCCCCACGCTGCTGGAAGATTTTATCCTGCGTGAAAAAATCACCCACTTCGACCACGAGCGCATTCCGGAAAGGATCGTCCATGCCCGCGGCTCCGCTGCGCACGGCTATTTCCAGGCGTACAGCGATTTAAGCGACATCACCAAAGCCGATTTCCTCTCCAGCCCCGAGAAAAAAACGCCGGTCTTCGTCCGCTTTTCAACCGTTCAGGGCGGCGCAGGCTCCGCCGATACGGTCCGCGACATCCGCGGTTTTGCCACCAAGTTTTATACCGACGAAGGGATTTTCGACCTGGTCGGCAACAATACGCCGATCTTTTTTATCCAGGATGCGCTCAAATTCCCTGATTTTGTTCATGCGGTGAAACCTGAGCCACACTGGGCCGTCCCGCAGGGGCAAAGCGCGCACGACACGTTCTGGGATTATGTCTCGCTACAGCCGGAAACGCTGCATAACGTGATGTGGGCGATGTCCGACCGCGGACTGCCCCGCAGCTACCGCACGATGGAGGGCTTCGGCATCCACACCTTCCGCCTGATTAACGCGCAAGGCAAAGCCACCTTCGTACGTTTTCACTGGAAGCCCGTGGCAGGCAAAGCGTCTCTGGTTTGGGACGAGTCGCAAAAGCTGACCGGTCGCGATCCTGATTTCCACCGCCGTGATTTATGGGAAGCAATTGAAGCCGGCGATTATCCTGAGTACGAACTGGGCTTACAGCTGATCCCGGAAGAGGACGAGTTTGCTTTTGATTTCGATCTGCTGGATCCCACCAAGCTGATTCCGGAAGCGCTGGTCCCGGTGCAGCGCGTCGGTAAGATGGTCCTCAATCGCAACCCGGATAACTTTTTTGCCGAAAACGAACAGGCGGCGTTCCATCCTGGGCATATCGTTCCGGGGATAGACTTCAGCAACGACCCGCTGCTTCAGGGCCGACTCTTCTCCTATACCGATACGCAGATTAGCCGCCTCGGCGGGCCGAATTTCCATGAAATCCCGATCAATAAGCCCACCTGCCCGTACCATAACTTCCAGCGCGACGGCATGCACCGGATGGATATTGATACCAACCCGGCAAACTACGAGCCCAACTCCATTAACGATAACTGGCCGCGGGAGACGCCGCCGGCCGCCAAACGCGGCGGCTTTGAATCCTATGCCGAGCGGGTTGACGGAGAAAAAATTCGCCAGCGCAGCCCCTCGTTTGGCGAGTACTACTCTCATCCCCTGCTGTTCTGGCGTAGCCAGACGCCTATTGAGCAGCAGCATATTATCGACGGCTTTAGTTTCGAACTGAGCAAGGTCGTCAGGGAGTGGATCCGCGAGCGGGTGGTCGATCAGCTGGCGCATATCGACCTGCAGCTGGCTCAGGCGGTGGGCAAAAATCTGGGGATTGAGCTCACCGACGAGCAGCGCAGCATCACCCCGCCGCCGGATGTTAACGGCCTGAAGAAAGATCCGACCTTAAGCCTGTACGCCATTCCCAGCGGGGACGTTAAAGGCCGGGTGGTAGCGGTACTGCTTAACGATCGGCCGGTCGCGAAAGAGCTGCTGGCGCTGCTGAAGACGCTGAAGGCGCACGGAGTACATGCCAAACTGCTCTATTCCCGAATGGGTAAAGTGAAGGCCGATGACGGTAGCGAGCTTCCGGTGGCCGGAACCTTTGCCGGGTCGCCCTCGTTAACCGTCGATGCGGTTATCGTTCCCGGCGGCGATCTGCAAAGCCTGAGCAACAACGGCGATTTCCACTATTACCTGCTGGAAGCCTACAAACACCTGAAACCGATTCTTCTGGCAGGCGATGCCCGGCAGTGTAAAGCGCCACTGCAGATTGCCAGCCAGGGTGAAGAAGGCGTTGTTGAGACGGATGCCATTGATAGCCAGGCGCTGGATGAGCTGATTACCCTGATGGCGGCGCATCGGGTGTGGTCAAGAAGCGCCAAAATCGCCGCGATCCCGGCATAAAAAAGATGCCCGGCAGAAATGCCGGGCTTTTGACTTGCCTTTATACATCGCGATAGGTTCCGAGCCGGTAACCGCGCTCGGTAATCGCCGATTTTAGCGACTCGCTCGTCAGCACATCCAGCTCGGTCAGACGCGGATAGCAATAGGCGCTGCCCATAATCGTGTTATCCACGAACGCCGGATGGCACATTACCTCCAGCGACGTCTCACCGCGGCGGATAGAGGCATCCAGGGTTTGCAGAAACAGCGCTTCCGAAACCCCTTCCCCGTAAAACTCGCTGGCGAACCCTTCGCTGCTGCGCGCCGCATCCTGCGCCAGGCCTGACAGCGTCGCCAGCTGACGGTCGATCCGCAGCGCCACGCCCTTCTCGCGGGCGAACGCCGCGACGATGGGGTAGATCTGCGCGATCATATGCACATGGTGATGGCTGTCGATATGCGTCGGTTCATGGCCAAACAGCTCGACAAAGCGCTGATACTGCTGCTCCAGTTCGTGGGCGATTTCGTCCAGCGGCAGGCTGTCCTCTTCCGCCATCTGCCAAATCCACTTACCGAGACGCCCTTCGCGGGTTAGCCCCGGCATCGCCGATAGCGGTTCGCCCAGCGTCAGGACAAAATGCATCCCCACCGCCAGTTCGGGGACGCAGCGGCTAAGCTGGGCAGCGTGGCTAATCGCCGCGCCGTTGACCAGCGCCGTCGTGGAGGTGACCACACCGTTCTTGCAAGCTTCGATAATGCCGTAGTTTTGCCCCCTGCTGAGGCCAAAATCATCAGCATTGACGATTAACACGCGTTCCATGAGCCGCTCCCGTTACTGTTTCAGTTTTTCGATAGTCGCCGCAAAGTTTGGCAGCCACTGCTCGTGCGCGAGGATCATCTCCCGCGCCAGCTTTTCAGCATCGCGATCGGAGTGGATCAGCGGGCTTAGATTAAGCGCCAGCAGCACATCGTCCAGTTTACCGCTGATAGCCGCTTCGCTTGCCGCGACTTCAAAACCTTTAATGGTGTAAATCAGACCCAGCACCTTCTCATCGAAGTGCGTAATGCGCGGCGTCGGTTTGGCGCCATCGCGACCCAGCGTACAGGTCATCTCTACCGCCCAGTCGGCCGGGATATTATCGACGTGGCCGTGATGCGGCACGTTAACGTAATGCTCGGCCTGCTTATCATTGTAAATGGCGTTAATCACTTCACAGGCGGCGTCGGAGTAATAGGCCCCGCCGCGCTGCTCCAGCTCTTTCGGTTTCACGTTCAGATCCGGATCCTTATAGAGCTCGAAAAGCTGTTTCTCAACTTTCTGCACTACCTGCGCGCGCGCGCCGCCTTTGTAGTACTCGCCCATTTCAATCGCCAGCATCTCTTTTGGCTTAAAGTAGTAGAGCAGATAGGAGCAAGGGATCAGGCGCAGCGACCGGAGCAGCCCTTCGCTAAACGGCAAATCAAAGATATTTTTCACCGAGTTTGCGCTCAATCGACCCGACGCTACGCCGTCAAGCAGCTCGTCAAAGCGTGAAACGCCGTTGACCAGCACATCGCGAACAAACACCAGATGGTTGAGACCAAACAGATCGATATTGAGCTCATCGCTCGGAGCCAGCTTCAGCACGTCGGTGATAAACATCTTCATGCCGATAGGAATATTGCACACGCCGATAAAGCGCTTAAAGCCGGTATGCCGATAAACCGCTTCGGTTACCATGCCCGCCGGGTTGGTAAAGTTAATCACCCAGGCGTTCGGACAGACTTCCTGAACATCTTTCACAATGTCAAAAATGACCGGAATGGTGCGCAGACCTTTAAACAATCCGCCCGCGCCGTTGGTTTCCTGGCCTAAATAGCCGTGGCTCAGCGGGATACGCTCGTCCTTCTCGCGCGCCTTAAGCTGGCCAACGCGCAGCTGGGTGGTGACGAAATCGGCGCCTTCCAGCGCCGCGCGGCGATCCAGGGTCTTGTAGACTTTCATCGGAACGCCGGCTTTTTCCACCATGCGCTGGCACAGCGCGTGGATAATATCGAGCTTTTCCTGCCCTTCAGCGACATCCACCAGCCACAGTTCGCTAATTGGCAGTTCATGATAACGCTTCAGGAATCCTTCCAGTAATTCCGGGGTATAGCTGCTGCCGCCGCCGATTGTCACTACTTTCAATTTCTGGCTCATTATTTTCTCCCTTGCGGATAGCGCATATGCGGCACCCGCTCTCCGCGTAAATACGGACAGTTAATTTGAATATTTAGACCGCGCGGACTATTCCGCGCCCGGTTAATTAATACTGGTGAGGTGTTTCCGATAGCTGCTGGGGGTAAAGGAAGTCAGCTTCTTGAATGTTTTAATAAACAGACTTGGGCTACTGTACCCCGACTCATAGGCGATATCGGTCACCGAGTAGTTGGTTATCTCTAACTGTTTCTTCGCGAAGTTGATGCGAATATCGTTAATCATCTGCATCGGCGTTTTGCCATAATATCGCTGGGTTGCGCGGGTTAAGTACTCCTGCGTTTTACCGGAAAGCTCAACCATATTTTCCAGCGCCCCCTCGCCAAATTTAAGCTTATCGTGCATACCCTCGACGGTATTTTTCAACCACTGCGGAATAACATCTTCGGTAGGCTCTTCACGATAGTGCCGCAAACGATTCAGGGTGTAAAAAGACACCAGTTCGATAAATTCGTCAAATTCAGTTTCGCGAAAATTCAGTGATGCAATAACCGACTCAATATAACTGAGAAAAGTACTTTTAACGGCATAGACCTGAGAGGCGACGAGACCAAACGGCAGCAGCGGCAGATAGTGTTTCTCAAAGAAACTTTTGCTGATACCGACGTTAAGAATGCGCGTCGCGCCAAATTCATAAAAACTCTGGTGATGCGACCCCATTGGGATAAAGACAAAATCCCCGCGCTCCAGCAGCACCCGCTTGCCATTAATAACCTGATAATAGCGCCCGGTTAAAACGATGGTGTATTCGTAGTAATCATGCTGGTGAAGCCCGCTTACGCTCTCCGTTTTGTTGTAGATGACCACATGAAAGTTCTTGCCGTTAAAGAGTTGTTGCTCCCGGGCGGTACTGATTTCAGTGGTCATCATCTTTGGCTGCCTCATCGTGTCGATGACCTATTGTACCTTCTCGTGCAGCTCAATCAATTCGGCAACCAGCTCACGAGCCAGCATTGAGGTCATCAGATGATCCTGCGCATGAACCAGCACCAAACTCACCTTCATTTTGCCCTCGCCCTCATCGCTCTCAATCAGCTGCGTCTGCACAAGGTGCGCTTCGCTCAACGCCATGCGTGACTGTTCCATCATCGCTTTGGCCGCCGCGAAATCTCCCTGCTTTGCCTGCTTCAGCGCGGCATAAGCCAGGCTACGCGCTTGTCCGGAGTTGATAATCAGCCCCATCACCACCTCTTCGAGGTCGTTTACCGCGCTCTCTTCTGCTGCGATGTTATCCAGATCAAACATAATGACTCCCTTATTTCCTGGACGGTACGGGAAACCTCCCGTACCGCTTAATATTAGAATTTCAGTGCGTTAGCGATATCTTCTTCGCTCTCTTCCTGCTCAATAACGCCCTGCGCTTTGTTAGAGATCACCACAAACGGCAGGTAGACCAGGGTGGATACGGCAAGGTTGAACAGGGCCAGCAGCAGGGCCGCGACGCTACCGTTGGTGTTAAAGAAGGCGCCTAAACCGGTCGGCATGGTCCACGGCGCGATATTGGTAATCGGCGGGATGATGCCCAGGGTGTAAGCCGTCATGGTGATAGCCGCCAGCAGAGGCTGAATCAGAATGAACGGGATAAACATCACCGGGTTCATAATAATCGGCAGGCCGAACAGGATGGGTTCGTTAATCTGGAAGATGCCTGACGGCAGCGCCAGTTTGGCCACCTGACGATGATCCTCACGACGTGAAGCGATAAAGATGGCGATGATTAAGCCCAGAGTCGCGCCGGTACCACCAAGGAAGATGTAGGAATCAAGCATCGGCTTGGCCCACATATGGAAGCTCTTACCCGCGGCCAGCGCGGCCTCGACGGAACCGTACTGCTGGTAGGTTGCGATGTTTTCCAGCGCCCACGGCGTCATGATCCCGCTATCCAGCGCCGACAGCGCCAGCGACCCGTGTACGCCGAAGAACCACAGCAGCGAGGTGAAAATAACGTATGCCCAGCCTACGACGGCGCCCATTGAGGCCAGCGGCGTGGAGATCGTGTCCATGATGATCTGGTGGAAGTTAGTCCCCCAGTGGGTCAACGCCCAGGAGATAATCCCCATTATCGAGAGGATAATGAATGCCGGGATAACCGCCGAGAATGAACGGGAAACCGAAGCCGGCACGCTGGACGGCAGCGTAATCACCCAATTGCGATGTACGATAAAGGTGAACATCTCGGCAACGACCAGACCGATCACAATACCGGAAATAATATTGGCGCCGCCTAACCAGTTAGCGCCAACGGCGTAGGCTTCACCGACGCTATAAGGCGTGACGGTCATAAATGCCGCCACGGCCAATAAACCGGCGGCCATCGGGTCCACTTTACGCTCTTCAGCTAACGCGGAACCGATGAAGAAAGGCGCCATTAGCGACATAATGCCGAGCGTACCGTTATAAACGTTACCGCCAATAGCTTTAAAACCGTTAAGCGTTTCTATGGTGGAGGCATCCAGACGGATACCCATTGAATAAAAGAAGGAGCCGTCGCCGAAACTCAAAAATACGTTGTTAATTAAAACAAACATTGCCCCGGCTAGCGTCAATGGCATTAGCTTAATAAAGCCGTTTTTAATTGCGTTGACGTGGGGCTGCCTTCCTATTTTGACGGCAAAAGGAAGGAGTACCTTTTCAAGCGAGTCAATCACTTTACTCATAATAAATACCCTTTAAGGCCGCAATATAATCATTGCGGCAATGATAGATGAAATTACTCTTTGACGGGAAAATAAACTCTGGGTATTTCGGACAGCAAACAGCTAAAACACACCCTCACGAAATTTTAACCGCTGCTATCCGAAATATGTCGAGTTTTAAAATAAAAATTATTGTGCAGCAGCTTTCTTAATGGCCGCAACGGCCGCTTTCAGAACACCTAATCCATCGATCTTACCGTACAAAACAGAATCAATGACTTCTACGGGTTTATTGGGTAGTAAACGCTGAATATCCGGCAACATATAGGAAATTTGTGGGCCTAATAATACGACATCGGCATCAGGACCTTTTTCACCGGCCAGGGTCTCCGGAAATGCTTCAATAATCACCGGCACTTCATACTTCTCGGCCTGGGCGCGCATTTTCGATACCAGCAGTGATGTCGACATCCCAGCAGAACAGAACAGGTAGATATGTTTCTTTTCCATGAACGCTTCCTCAATTTGTGTGACCCGGTCCTCCCGGTATCATGGATGCCTGAGAGGCGGTAAGAGATGTTTCTTTGAATTAGTATTGTTTATGCATTGAGTATACGGCATCGTTCAGCGCCAGGATAATTCCTCCTTGAACAGAATTGTCTCTCATTGACCTCGCGTTTTGACTGCCTTCACATTTCCCTCAAATAATTCGCGCAATTAAATAAGCATCAGAGTTCACAAAAAAGCCCGACCAATGGTCGGGCTTACGTAGAAATCAGCGTTACGGCTGGGGTATTACTTACTGTTGCGCGGGTCGGTATCGTACTCGGCGCAGGTCTGATAACCGGAATTTATCACGTGGCCAGTATCGTCCAGGGCGACAAAGTAGGTTTCAATTTTACCATCGCGTTGACCCAGGATGTATGTCTGGCAGGTACCGCGCGCGTGGATCATGGTAACTTCTGATGAAGGCTTACCGGCAATCTGCGCAACCTGGGCGCGGCTCATGCCTTTTTTAACGTCTTTGACCACCGGCTGAGTGAACTGATCTTTGGTACGGTCATAGGCCGTACAGCCTGCCAGCATGGTCAATACAGCTGCTGCGCCCAGAAATCCTGCAAAATGCTTGTTCATGTTCCGTCCTCTTTTTTTTGGCGTGTTAATAAGCCTGGAATAAATATCGTTATTTTTCAAGCCGAAGGTGGAAATGAAACGAAATTAAGAGCTTTCCAATAATAAATCCCCTCTTGTTGCGGTTGCCTGCTTTTGCTTCACTCAAAATTGTGATCCTTGTCGTTTTACCGGCAAAGAGGTAGGTTAAACCTCTGCTGATTGGCAAACAGATTTACTTCCCGGAGGGCGCAATGACGCTACAACAAGAGATTATTCAGGCGCTGGGCGCAAAACCCCAGATCGATGTCGAAGCCGAGATACGCCGCAGCGTAGATTTTTTGAAGTCCTACCTGCAAAAATACCCCTTTATTAAATCGCTGGTCCTCGGCATCAGCGGCGGCCAGGACTCTACGCTCACCGGTAAATTGTGTCAGTTGGCCATCAACGAACTGCGCGCCGAAACCGGCGACAGCAGCCTGCAGTTTATTGCCGTGCGCCTCCCGTACGGCGTGCAGGCGGATGAACAGGACTGCCAGGACGCTATCGCATTTATTCAGCCGGATCGCGTATTAACGGTCAATATTAAGGGCGCCGTGCTGGCCAGCGAGCAGGCGCTGCGCGAGGCCGGGATCGAACTTAGCGACTTTGTTCGCGGTAATGAAAAAGCCCGCGAACGCATGAAGGCGCAGTACAGCATCGCCGGAATGACCCACGGCGTAGTGGTAGGCACCGACCATGCGGCGGAAGCGATCACCGGGTTCTTCACCAAATACGGCGACGGCGGTACCGATATTAACCCCATCTTTCGCCTCAACAAACGCCAGGGCAAACAGCTGCTGGCCCATTTAGGCTGTCCGGAGCATCTGTATAAAAAGCTGCCGACCGCCGATCTGGAGGACGACCGCCCTTCACTGCCCGACGAAGTGGCGCTGGGCGTGACCTACGAAAATATCGATGACTATCTGGAAGGTAAAACGCTGGACGAGAAAATCGCGAAAACGATTGAGGGCTGGTATCTGAAAACCGAACATAAACGCAGACCGCCGATTACCGTCTTCGACGACTTCTGGAAAAAGTAATCCCCCTCTCCCCTCGCCCCGACGCCTCGGGGCGATTTTTTATCCTTTTCGCCTCTCCCTCCGGCTGCTATACTGGATAAATAAACAGCATCAGGAGCAAAAGTGGCAAGAAGGCAATCCGCCCCGCGTCTCGAATTTGAAGCGGCGGCAATTTATGCGTATCCCGAACATCTGCGTCCGTGGCTTGAGGCGCTGCCTAAACAGCCGGGCGTCTATCTCTTCCACGGCGAAAGCGACACCCTGCCGCTGTATATTGGTAAAAGCGTGAACATCCGCAGCCGGGTGCTGTCGCATCTGCGCACGCCCGACGAAGCGGCCATGCTGCGCCAGGCGCGGCGTATTACCTGGCAGCGGACGGCTGGCGAACTCGGCGCGCTGTTATTAGAAGCGCAGCTGATTAAAGAACAGCAGCCGCTATTCAATAAACGACTGCGGCAAAACAGGCAGCTGTGCTCATTACGCCTTGCTGACGACCGTCCTCAGGTGGTTTACGCCAGCGAGCTGGATTTCTCACAGCAAAGCGATCTCTATGGCCTGTTTGCAAATCGCCGCGCGGCGCTGCAGGCGCTGCAAAAAATCGCCGATGAGCATCGCCTTTGTTACGGATTAATGGGCCTTGAACCGCTCAACCGCGGGCGCGCCTGCTTTCGCTCCGCTCTGGGCCGCTGCGCGGGGGCCTGCTGCGGGAAAGAGAGCGTTGAAACGCACCATCAGCGGCTGCGCGAGAACATGCAAAAGATGCAGCTGGTGTGCTGGCCGTGGGCCGGAGCGATCGCGCTGGAAGAGAGCAGCGATGATATGACGCAATACCACATTATTCAAAACTGGCTGTGGCTCGGCGCGGTAGCGTCCCTGTCACAGGCATCATCGCTCACGCGCCTGTCGGCCAAATTTGACCATGACGGTTATAAAATATTGTGCAAGCCGCTGCTCAGCGGCCGCTATAAGCTCCATCCCCTGTGAAGCGAATGTAAGCCCCGATTCGCTATCGGGGCAATTACCAGCCGCCCCCGCCGCCCCCGCCCGAGCCGCCTCCGGATGAACCACCTCCAGAGGAACCGGATCCGCTATAACCTGAACCTGATGATGAACCGCTCCCTGAACCGCTATCCGGCGTTGACATAGAGGCGGTTCGGCAGGCTTCGCTGAAGTGTTCGACGCTTCCCCAGTCGGCGGCGGCAAACGCATGCGACATGGCGCCTGTACTACTCAGGTAGTGGGCAAAGGTATTTGCCCATGTTTTCCCTACGTCCAGCGCCAGGGCAACCGGCAGCAGCGCTTCAAAATGGGAAATCATCTGCTCAGGCGGATAGATAATCTGATAACGATGCTTTTCGGCGGTGCCCAGATAGAGCATCAATCCTTTCGCGATAGCCAGTTCATCAAGCCCGTGCTGCGTATAGCGAGGCGTTTTCCAGGCAACGAAAACGCACAGCGCGAACGCAGCCATAAGCGCGCCAATGTATCCTGACGGAAGCTGGGTGATGGGCAGTATACCAAAGAGAAAAATCCCGCCACCCAGCGTCGCGAAGGGGCCGAAGAACGCCAATAAAAAGAGCGGTACCGGCCCCCAGGCACGCCACATTTCCCCCGGGCGGCATATAAAGCGCAGCAAACAGGTGAGCATCGCTCCGCCAATCAGCATAAAAACCGCGGCCGGTATCGTCAGCAGCGCGGCCTGCGTATTAACCCAAATGCCGCAGACCACCGGCACCAGCAGTGCGATATAGATGCAGCGCCGCAGCGGCTGCCCCCACTTGCGAAACACCTTAGTCCGCTGCGCCACACAACGTTTCTCCAGCTGTTCACGCGCGTTTTGCATGGGGCGTTGATGGGCCTTGCTGAGATCGATATTCTTTTGTTTATCTTTAAAAAGCGTGCTTAACAGCTTCAGGTCATCACTGTTTAATCGCCTGTTTCCCTCAACGGGCAAACGGGTTAACCGCTGTTTTACGCCGGAGTCAGCAAGCCACGGGTTATGAGTGTGATGACTGTCCCCGCTGACCGCCATTCCGCGTTTAGCCACCAGCGCTAATAAATCGCTACTAAAAGCCACATCATCATATTTACGCCGGGTGATAAAACGCAGGTATCCCGGAGACATGCCGGGGGGCAGCGAATAAAGCGCAACGACCGGCGGCATTTTTAGCCCGGCTTTGGTGACGTTTTTTCGCCACCACATCAGGTAATAAGCGGCCATAAGCAGCAAGGGTAGCCAGACCACTCCGGTTTTTAAGGTGGGGATAAGGAGATGCACCAGCGGCAAAGCGGCCTCCGGCGCCGGAGCGTCGGCAAGGATCGACCGAGGCCAGGTATAGACCACGGTCAGTCCCTCCCCCCGCGCCAGAGGCCGCAGGGTGCGGACGCTACCGTCAGGAAGAACTTGCGCATTGTGTTCTTTCGCCCCTGCGACACCGGTATAAACATCAAGCGATCGCAGTCTGGCGTCCTTAGCGTCAGCGTTGAGATTTCCAACGGCGTCCGGGAGTTCAAGATGAAAGCTGGCCTTGCTGATAGGCCACGCCCAGTCGTTGCCCGTCACGTTCCAGTAAAGCTCATCCCACTCGGGGAAGCGGCTGAAATGGTTGCTGATTTGATAGCGAATTTCGTAGTTATAGATCCCGGGTTTCAGGACCCGTTCGCCGCTGCCAATGCGTACCGTCAGTTTTTTTTCTGCTTCGTCAAGGCTAAAAGGCTCAGGCACGCCATCGCGCGACACCGACTCGATCGCGTAATACACGCGAAAGATCTTGCCGTCCTGACGGTTCCAGGTCAGCGGCAGCGTACGGAAAATCCCCCGCCGAATCTGCCTGCCCAGAGAAAGTACTTTGATATTTTCTCGCATCTCCATACTACCGTCCGGGTTAAAGCGCGCCCGGGCATCGAAAGAGAGGATATGTTCATACGCTGGAATAGCGTCAGCGGGAAGCTGGGAGGCATCCTTGATGATGATCATGTCGTCGGCGGCAAAAGCCGCACTGATGTTCAAAAGCAGCAGCAGGACGAGGGTGCGCCCCCCCTGAAAAAGTAAATTCGCCATTTAATCACGCCATCCGTGGTGATTTAGCTTCTTCCGGTGAGTCCAGTTCAAAGAAGGCTTCTGCTTTAAAATTAAATAACCGCGCCAGCAGCAGGCTAGGGAAAGATTCGACCAGAATATTGAAATCGCGCACCGTGCCGTTGAAGTAGCGGCGAGCCATCTGCAGCTGCTCTTCTATTTCATTGAGCGATTGTTGTAAGGCAAGGTAGTTTTCGCTGGCTTTAAGTTCCGGGTACGCTTCGCCAAGCGCGAAAACGCGCCCTAGCGTGCCAGAGTACTGGCGCTCGTTGTCGGCGATCTGTCGGGTACTGCCGACCAGTTCGCCACGCTGGCGGGAAATCTCTTCCAGCAGTTCTTTTTCATGCTGCGCGTAGCGTTTCACCAGGCTCAGCAGATTCGGCGCCAGGTCGTGGCGACGCTTAAGCTGTACGGCAATGCCGCTCCAGGCTTCGTCTTTGAAACGTCGCAGGGAGATAAAGCGGTTATAGGTCATTACGACCCAGATGAGGACGACAACGAGGACGGCGAGGCCGATATACATTTCCATATGCAAGATCCATGAGCAGAATAGGCTTTACACCAGGACACTTGAGTCCGTGGCGATCGTTAAGGCATTCATACTGGCACATTCGCCCCTGCCGGGTAAATCAGGTTTCACGATGGATTTTTAGCAGACAAAGAAAAAACCGCCGGCCCTGCCCAAAGCCTGTTGGCGTTATTGGGCAAGACCGGCGGTCTTAAGTCAGCGCGCTGAGTTATTCAGCTGGTGCAGGCATTTTACCTTCCGGCGCTTTACGATCTGTCAGATGCTTCTCAAAATTCGCATTGAACTGTTTTTTCTGTTCCGGCGTCAGGATGTTGTAAATCTTGTTCTGGGTTTCCAGACGCGCCAGCGCCATCTCTTTATGCTGGGCCTCCATCTTATCAATCTGCGCTTCCGCTTTCGCCTTATCGAAGGTATCGCTGGCTACCAGTTCATGCATCGCGCGGCGCTCATCCAGGGATGGACGTTTCATATTGTCGCGCTGGCTCTTCATGATGTCGCGGATTTGCGTTTTCTGCGCCTCGGTCAGGTTCAGACCTTTAAACATCATTTCGTGTGGGCCGCCAGGTCCGCGCTTATGATGCATCATCGGAGCGTTATCGGTTGGGGTAGCCGTAGCGTCAGCCGCGTGGGCCAGGTTAGCCGCGCCCAGAGCCAGAGTAGAGGCAACAAACAGTGCTGTAATCTTCTTCATCGTTCAATCCTTACTTTGCGTTATTCTTACGGCGCGTTGCCGTGTTGACGAGATTAACTTTACGACGTTTATCGTCAATTAATCAGAGCAAGCGTAAAACATTGAAAGTGTAAAAAACAATTTCTCGCCAATTATGGAGAAAATAAGGAAAATGAGAAGATAAATGCAAGGAAAAATAAATAAGCAACTGTTTTAGCGGGAAATTATGAAGATTATAAATCAGCAGAGATTAAAAACAAAGCATTTAACCAGGAATAATCTGCAATCAAAGAACAGAGCACGAAAAAATAAGATGGCAGCGGAAAAATAAACGCCGAAATAAACGCCGCCGCCCGGACGGGCGACGGATTCACTGGAAGCGCTGCAGCATCAGCCCGGCGCGCTGGCCGAAAGCGACGCTGGGATTGGGAAACAAAACGTACTCTTGCTCCCCTTCCACCACGTAGCGGGTGTCGCCATCCTCGGCAAGCAACGTTCCGGACGAAAACGGCGTAAAGTTCAGCGTCTGCGCCGACATATGCAGCTGGAACCTGTCGCTGCTGCGGGTGATTTGCTGTACCACCCTGTAGCGCAGCGGCGTGTGCTCATCCTCCAGCGTCAACTCCCCCGCCAGCAGCAGCAACAGCGCGCGTTGGGTGGCCACAAACAGGCGCAGATCGTTATCGCCAAAAGGTAGCGCCTTGCCGAGCTCCAGCGTGCAGGAGAGCGCGCCGAAACGTTCGCTGCTGAAATGGGTAAAGGTCCCGCCAGGCTGCTGATGAAACACCAGCGCTTCCAGCCCTGCCGCCCCCAGCCAACGCAAAAAACCTTCATCCCATGGTTTTTCTCTCGCCGGAAGAACACCAAAGCGGGTATGCAGCGAACCGCGTATGGCGGTATGTAAATCCAGGTGCCAGCGCTCGCCAGCCGTCGCGGCATAAAACCGCGCCAGGGCATGCTCCATCTGCCGGGCGCGAACGGTTTCATCGCTGGCGCTAAAGGCCCGCCAGCGCTCGCCAAACATCCGGTTGATATCGCTATGCAGATAACGCTTGTTGGCCCTTAACGCCTGAGGGTTACCGAAGATAACCAGCAGCCGCCAGCGGAGCGGCGTTTCCCCACGAAACAGCTGACGCAGCAGGAGATCGGTGATTTCGACCGGCGCGGTTTCATTGCCGTGAAGCCCGGATGACAAAACCAGCGACCGATCGCAGGGCTCATGGGGAACGAGCTGCAGAATGCCGCAGTCAATCCAGTGCCAGCGGAACTGCGCGGTTTGGCCATGAAAATGGTGGGGCAAACGCCCCGCCAGAGTGAGTGCCAGAAAGTCGTCCACGACGCCTCCTTATTATTGCTGGAACGGATACACTGAGCCCAGGCGCAAGATCTGCGTTAAACGGTCGAGCGCTTCGCGGCCTTCGCGCAGCAGCTGCGGATCCGCGAGATCGGCCTGGGTCAGGCGATCGCGGTAGTAGCGGCCCACCCAGTCATTCAGGGTGGCGAACAGCGCATCGTTCATCATTCCCGCCGGATTCACCGCCTGTCGCTCGTCCTCAGTCAGCACCACCCGCAGACGCAGGCAGGCCGGTCCGCCGCCGTTGGCCATGCTTTCGCGCAGATCGTAAACCTGCAGCTCATCGATCGGGTTATCGCCTTCCACCAGCCGGTTCAGGTAGCGCCAGACGCCCGGATGCTCCTGCGCCTCCAGCGGCAGAATCAGCCGCATCCCGCCCTCCCGTTTGCTCAACAGCTGACTGTTGAACAGATAGGTCGCCACCGCGTCTTCTACCGAAACCTGGCTTGCCGGTACGACGAGCGGCGTAAATCCGGGAACCTGCTGCGCCAGCTGCTGCAGGAGCTGCGGCTGGTCAACAAACGCCTGCTCGTGACAAAACAGCACCTGCTGATTACTTACCGCAATGACATCGTTATGAAACACGCCTTTATCAATCACCGCCGGGTTTTGACGGGCGAAAATCACCTGCCGGGGATTGACCTGATTTAGCCGGGCGACCGCCTGGCTGGCCTCCAGCGTCTGCCGCGCCGGGTAGCGCTGCGGGTTATCCTCGCCTCCCTGCTGGCGACCGTAAATAAACAGCTGCACGCCAGGGGCGCCGTAGTCGCCGCCGAGACGGTTATGGTTTGCCGCCCCTTCGTCGCCGAACAGCGATACCTGGGGCAGCGCGCCGTGGACGGCAAACCGCTGCGCATCGGGGAAAATCGCCTTCAGCAGCGCTTCAGTGGTCGGCGCTTCGCTGGCGCGGTGGAATTTATCGTTCAGGTTGGCGACGGTCAGATGCACCCGGCCGTCCAGCGAATCCGCCGATGGCGAGACTGTAGCGGCGTTGGCCACCCACATTGATGAGGCTGAACTGGCCGCCGAGAGGAGCTCCGGCGCCTGGCGCGCCGCCTTTTCCAGTACCTGCTCATCGCTGCCGTCAAAACCAATCTGGCGCAACAGCGGAATGTTTGGCCGCTCCTGCGGCGGGATCAGCGCCTGCGGATAGCCCGCATCCGCCAGGGCTTTCATTTTCTTCAGCCCCTGCTTTGCCGCCAGCTGCGGGTTCGACACCCGATAGCGGTGTTTTGTCGAGGCTTCGTTGCCGAAGGATAATCCCGCATAGTGGTGGGTCAGGCCCGGCAGCCCGTCAAAGTTCACTTCCCAGGCTTTCATTGGGATGTCTCCTGACGAAAATTCAGCCCCGGGCTGAGGGTAGCCGGTAGCGACAGCTCCGGCGATTCCAGGCTGGCCATCGGCCAGGCGCAATAGTCCGCGGCGTACCAGGCCCCCGGGCGATGGTTGCCGGAAGCGCCGGTACCGCCGAACGGCGCGGTGCTGGCGGCGCCGGTCAACGGTTTATTCCAGTTAACGATACCGGCCCGCGCCTCCAGCAGCAGCTGGTCGAACTTATCGCGTTCGGCGGAGATCAGCCCGCAGGACAGCCCGAAACGGGTCGCGTTAGCGAGGGCAATCGCCTCATCGAAATGGTCATAGCGCCAGACGCAGAGCAGCGGGCCGAAGACCTCTTCGTCAGCCACCTGCGCCACCGCGCTCATCTCGATAATGCCCGGCGTCAGCAGCGAGGTTCCGGCCTGCAGCAGGCGCGGCTCCAGCAGCGTTTTGCCGCCGCTGGCCACGTGGGCCAGCCAGGCCTGATGCACCTTTTGCGCGGCCTGCGCTGAAATTAACCCACCGATGAACGGCTGAGGCTCAGCGTCCCACGCCGCGGGAATCAGCGTTTGTGACACCGTCACAAGACGTTGAAGAAAGGCATCGCCCGCCTCGCCCCGTTTTACCAGCAGCCGGCGCGCGCAGGTACAGCGCTGTCCGGCGGTAATAAAGGCCGACTGAATTGTCAGATGCACGGCGGCATCAATATCCTGAGGATCATCAACGATCAGCGGGTTGTTGCCGCCCATCTCGAGGGCGAGAATTTTTTCCGGCTGCCCGGCAAGCTGACGATGTAGCTGAAAACCGGTGGCAGAGCTGCCGGTAAACAGCAGGCCGTCGATATCCGCCTGGCCGCTCAGCGCCTCGCCGGTTTCCCGCCCGCCCTGGAGCAGGTTAAGCACGCCCGGCGGCAGGCCGGCTTCGGCCCATAGCTTCACTACCGCCTCGCCGCTTTGCGGCGTCAGCTCGCTGGGTTTGAATACCACGGTATTCCCCGCCAGCAGCGCCGGAACGATATGACCGTTAGGCAGGTGCCCGGGAAAATTGTAGGGACCAAATACCGCCAGCACGCCGTGCGGCCGGTGGCGTAGCGTCGCCTCACCGTCCGCCATCGCGGTCTGCGCTTCTCCGGTACGGCTATGGTAAGCGTTCACCGAAATGGCGATTTTATTGATCATCGCGGTAATTTCCGTTGCCGCTTCCCAGCGCGGTTTGCCGGTCTCCCGGGCGATAACCGCGGTTAATTCGCTTTTGTTCGCTTCCAGTAAAGAAGCAAACTTTTCCGCGATCGCTTTCCGGGCGGCAAACGGCTGACGCGCCCAGGCGGGAAACGCCGCGCGCGCCGCGCTGACCGCCAGCGCAACCTGATCGGCATCGGCATCGTTGCCCTGCCACAGCAGCGTCTGGCTTACCGGGTTATGTTTACTACGGGCCGGTCCGCGACCGCTTTGCCAGTCGCCGTTAATCCATAAACTCATGATTTTTTCTCCTCGGGGCACAGGCGCACCAGGCGGATTTGGTCGCCGGGGTGGCATTTCAGGGCATCCAGCTCGCGCGCGCTTAGCACCAGGCGGTCGCTCTCCGGGTCGGCGTGAACGAGCATGGCGCGAAACTGCTGGTACTGCTCATTGGCAACCAGGCACGCCGGCCACTCGCCCTGGACGGGCTGGCCTTCGGCGACGGTGACCAGCCGGCTTTTGCGAATAGCCCGCACCCGGTCAATTTCGCACTCCAGCGTCGGGCCGCCGTCAAAAATATCGATGTAGTTGAGATAGCGGAACCCCTCTTTCTCCAGCACCGCGCGGGCCGGGGCGGTTTGCGGATGGACCTCGCCAATGACCGCTCGCGCCTCGTCGCTTAAAAAGTCGATATACAGCGGATGCTTCGGCATCAGGGCGGCGATAAACGCTTTTTGCCCGGTACCGCACAGATAGTCGGCGCGGGAGAACTCCATCGCGAAAAAGCGTTTCCCGAGACTCTCCCAGAACGGCGAGTAGCCGTGTTCGTCAATGACGCCGCGCATTTCCGCCACCACCTTTTCGTTGAAACGTTCGCGAAAGGCGGCCATAAACAGAAAGCGCGACTTCGACAGCAGATAGCCGTTGCCCTCTTTACGCCATTTCGGATCGAGGAACAGCGTGCATAGCTCGCTGCTGCCGGTATGATCGTTACTCAGGAACAGCGTCGGCAGGGCGTTGTAGACGTTAAGCTCTTTCGACGCGTGTACCTGGGTACCGACGCGATAGTTGTACCAGGGGTCGTTAAGCCCCACGGCCACCTCAATGGCGCAAATTCCCGCCACCGCGCCGCTGGCGCAGTCTTCAAGCACGAACACATACCCCTGCTCGCTTTTCGGCAGCTCGCCGCGCCAGGTCATCTGCGAACGTTCAATGCGCGCGGCCAGCGTGGCTTCATCGGCCGGCAGCGACGTCAGGCCGCCGCCGGTCTCGCCCGCTAGGGTCAGTAGCCCCGGCAGATCGCCTTTTTCTACCGGACGGATCACCATCATGATGAGACCCCCGCGAGAAAGCGTTTGCAGGCCAGCTCGAAGCGATCCAGCCCGCTGTTGACCTCGTCTTCGCTGATAATCAGCGCCGGAGCGAAGCGCACCACGTTGGCGCCGGCAATCAAAATCATCAGTCCCTCTTCCGCCGCCTGATTGCTGATAGCCTTAGCCTTGCCAGCATATTCATCCTTCAGCACGCAGCCAATGAGCAGCCCCAGGCCGCGGATCTCTTTAAATAGGCCGTACCGGGCGTTGATCGCGTTGAGTCGTTCGCTGAACCACTGATGGCGTTGCTTAACGCCGTTGAGAACCTCGTGGGTATTGACGACGGAAAATACTTCCCCTGCGACTGCGCAGGCCAGCGGGTTACCGCCGTAGGTAGTGCCGTGAGTGCCGACGGTCATCACGCTGGCGCAGCGCTCGCTTGCCAGCAGCGCGCCGATCGGGAAACCGCCGCCCAGCGCTTTGGCGGTGGAAAGCAGGTCTGGCGTCACGCCGTAGTGCATATAGGCGTACAGCTCGCCGGTACGGCCGACGCCGGTCTGGACTTCGTCGAAAATCAGCAGCGCGTTGTGCGCATCGCACAGTT
This sequence comes from Klebsiella grimontii, assembly GCF_900200035.1. GTDB lineage: Bacteria > Pseudomonadota > Gammaproteobacteria > Enterobacterales > Enterobacteriaceae > Klebsiella > Klebsiella grimontii. The sequence continues at coordinate 316,244 of NZ_FZTC01000017.1, read as the reverse complement.
CGCGCAGGCCGCGCAGGAAGTCCGCATCCGCAGGCACCACGCCGCCTTCACCCTGCATCGGTTCCACGATCACCGCGCAGGTATTGTCGTCGATCAGCGCTTTTGCCGAGTCGAGATCGTTATAGATAGCATGCTGAATCTGCGGCGGCAGCGGCGCAAAATCCTGCGAATAGGCCGGTTGGCCGCCCGCGGAAACGGTAAACAGCGTGCGGCCGTGGAAGGCATTCTTGAACGCCACGATGCCGCTTTTTTCACTGCCGAAACGATCGTGGGCATATTTGCGCGCCAGTTTTAGCGCCGCTTCGTTGGCTTCCGCTCCCGAGTTACAGAAAAAGACCCGGTCAGCGAAAGTGGCGTCAATCAGTTGCTTCGCCAGACGCAGTACCGGTTCGTTGGTGTAGCCGTTGCCGGTATGCCAGAATTTCCCCGCCTGTTCGGTCAGCGCCTTAACCAGCCGCGGGTGCGCATGGCCGAGGGCGTTCACCGCTATGCCCCCCGCAAAGTCGATATACTCTTTTCCCTGCTGATCCCACAGGCGTGAACCCTCGCCGCGTACCGGAATAAAAGCCGCTGGCGCGTATACAGGCATCATCCATTCATCAAAGTTGCTACGCGTAATTGACTGAGACATATCGACCTCTTCCGGTAAATAAAAAGTTTAAATAATGTTAATGAATATGGTTATTACGCTGTAAATGTAGATTGCACGGTTCGTGCCAGCCAGAGGTAAAAATGCATAAATCGAGGTCGATAACGAAATATCAATAAGTTACGAAATCCCACTATTCACATAAAATGCATAGAAAGTGAATAAAAACGCTAAAAGCGGCTTTGGCAGTCGAATAAAAAGAAAGGTTATGCAGAGGTAAGATATAATTCTGTAATTGTGATCCTTGACGAAATTTATCGGTAATAAGCGCCCTTTTTTGGCGCAGCGCGTTGCATAATGGTGCACAGTTTGTGCAAACAGGCTACCAACCGCTGCAATCGGCAGAATAAACCGCCTTACCGCAGCCAGCCCGGCGAATTTCTGCTACCATCCCTGCACTATTCACCTTGCACAGTGGCAGCGACTATGAAATTTGTCTCTTTTAATATCAACGGCCTGCGTGCCCGCCCGCATCAGCTGGCCGCCATCATCGATAAACACCAGCCCGACGTCATCGGCCTACAGGAAACCAAAGTCCACGACGACATGTTTCCCCTCGAAGAGGTGGCGAAGCTGGGCTATAACGTCTTTTATCACGGGCAGAAAGGCCACTACGGCGTCGCGCTGCTGACCAAAGAGACGCCGATCGCCGTGCGTCGCGGTTTCCCGAACGATGGGGAAGAGGCCCAGCGCCGCATCATTATGGCGGAAATCCCTTCTCCGTTTGGCAACCTGACGGTGATTAACGGCTATTTCCCGCAGGGCGAAAGCCGCGATCATGAAACCAAATTCCCGGCGAAGGCGGCGTTTTACCAGAACCTGCAAAACTACCTCGAGACCGAACTGAATAAAGAGAATCCGGTGCTGATCATGGGCGACATGAATATCAGCCCCACCGACCTTGATATCGGCATCGGCGAAGAGAACCGCAAGCGCTGGCTGCGTACCGGCAAATGCTCATTCCTGCCGGAAGAGCGCGAATGGATGGAGCGCCTGCTGGGCTGGGGCCTGGTGGATACTTACCGCCATGCGAACCCGCAGGATAACGAGCATTTCTCGTGGTTCGATTATCGTTCTAAGGGCTTTGACGATAACCGCGGGCTGCGCATCGACCTGCTGCTGGCAAGCACCCCGCTGGCGCAGCGCTGCGTCGAAACCGGCATCGACTACGAAATTCGTGGAATGGAAAAACCCTCCGACCACGCGCCGGTATGGGCGAGCTTTAAGGCCTAAACCGCCCCGCCATCAGGCTCTCTGGCCCGCAGAGCCTGAGCCATATCAAAAAAGCCGCCGTCAGAGATTGTGAACGGCGGCAAACTATTATACTGTCGCGCGCACTTTTGACCGCCGCGCAATACAGGAGAACCCAATGCAAAAGAAGCCGTCATAAAGCAGAGTATAAGCTGCTTTTTGTTGTCGTCGTATTGAGCATTGTCGCCTGTATTATTCAGCAGTCGGGTTTTGCCGAGCTGGTTACCCATTTTGATCGTCTGCGCGAGGCCATCCGCCAGAGCGGCACCTTCGGCTATACGCTCTATATTCTGCTGTTTATTGTCGCCACCCTGTTTTTAATACCGGGCTCTATTTTGGTGATTGCCGGCGGCGTCATTTTTGGTCCGCTCGCGGGGACCTTGCTGTCGTTGCTGGCGGCGACGTTCGCCTCTTCCCTGTCGTTTCTGTTCGCCCGCTGGCTGGGCCGCGAGCTGCTGATCAAATACGTCGGGCAGACGGCGATATTTCAGACTATTGAACACGGTATCGCCCGTAGCGGCAGCGATTTTTTAATTCTGACCCGGCTCATCCCGCTGTTTCCCTATAATATCCAGAATTACGCCTATGGCCTGACGGCGATTCCGTTCTGGACGTTTACCTTTATTTCCGCCCTCACCACCTTACCCGGCATATTTATTTACACGCTGCTGGCCAGTGAGCTTATTCGCGACGGGATCACCTCTCTGTTTATGCTCAAGCTGACGCTCGCGGGGCTGGCCTTATTTGCCCTGATTCAGGCGGCGAAAAGATATGCCCGCTATCGGCGGATCGCGACGCCACGGTTACTGTCTAACGATGAAAAATAGCCACGCGCGCTCGCGGATAGCCATTGGCATTACGCTGCTTGCGCTTTTGCTGGCATGGTGGCTGATACCCGGCGTACATGGGTTTATGCAGCGCAGCCTCGCGGCCTTCGCTACGCTCGATCAGCAGGCTGTTGAGCGTTTTATCGATTCCTGGGGCCCGCAGGCGGCGCTGGTCTCCTTCGCGCTGATGATTCTGCAGGCGATTATCGCCCCGCTTCCCGCCTTTTTGATCACCTTTGCCAACGCCTCCCTGTTCGGGGCTTTCTGGGGCGGCGCGCTGTCGTGGGTAAGCGCCATGGCCGGGGCGGCGCTGTGCTTTTTTATCGCCAGAGCGCTCGGCCGAGACGCGGTGGAAAAACTCACCGGCAAAAGCGTATTGCAGAGTATGGATGGCTTTTTTACCCGCTACGGCAAACACACCCTATTAATCTGCCGCCTGCTGCCCTTCGTGCCATTCGATCCGGTGAGCTACGCCGCCGGACTGATGTCAATGCGCTTTCGCCACTTTATGCTGGCCACCGGCCTCGGCCAGCTGCCGGCGACGATAGTCTATTCGTGGACCGGCAGCCTGCTGACCGGCGGCACCTTCTGGCTGGTCACCGGTTTATCGATCCTGTTTGCGCTGGCCATTGTGGTGGCGGTCGCGAAAGCGCTCTATCTTGAACAACAAAAGAGGCGTTCACGATGAGTTTACCCCCTCTGAAGTCCATTCCGCTGATTCTTCGCCCGCAGGCCTGGCTGCATCGCCGCCACTACGGCGAGGTGCTCAGCCCTATCCGCTGGTGGGGGCGTATTCCGCTGGTGTTTTACCTGGTGTCGATGTTCGTCGGCTATCTGGAACGCAAGCGTTCGCCCCTCGATCCGGTGCTGCGCTCGCTGGTCAGCGCCCGCGTCGCGCAGCTGTGCTTATGCGAGTTTTGCATTGATATCACCAATATGAAGCTGGCGGAACGCAGCGGCGGCAGCGATAAGCTACTGGCGGTCGCCGAATGGCGGGACAGCGCGTTATTCAGCGAACGCGAGCGGCTGGCGCTGGAGTATGCCGAAGCGGCCAGCATGACGCCGCCGGTGGTCGACGACGCGCTGCGCGACAGGCTGGCAGGTCAGTTTGACGCCCGCGCGCTCACCGAACTCACGGCGCTGATCGGTTTACAAAACCTGTCGGCGCGCTTTAATTCAGCCATGGCGATCCCCGCCCAGGGATTGTGCCGGATCCCAACCGATTCAAAACCATAAGGAGCGGTTATGCGCAGTATGTTGGTCTTCGCTTTACTGCTGCTCTCCCCGCTGGCCGCCAGCGCGGGATGGCAATCCACGCAACAAGAAGCCCGCGACCAGACGGTGTGGTTCAACGCCTGGGGCGGCGACCCGGCGGTTAACCGCTATCTCGACTGGGTCAGCGACGAGGTGAAGCGCGACTACGCTATCGACCTGCGCATCGTGCATATTGCCGATGCCGCCGATGCGGTCAAGCGCATCCAGAGCGAAGCCCGCGCCGGACGCAGTCAAGGTGGTTCCATCGACCTGCTGTGGGTGAACGGCGAAAACTTCCGCACCCTGAAAAACGCCAGGCTGCTGCAAACCCGCTGGGCGGAAACCCTGCCTAACTGGCGCTTCGTCGATACGCAAAAGCCGGTGCGCGAGGATTTCTCCCTTCCGACCGACGGCGCGGAGTCTCCGTGGGGCGGCGCGCAGCTCACCTTTATCGCCCGTCGTTCACAAACGCCCGACGCGCCGCAAAATCCGCAGGCGCTGCTGGCTTTCGCCGCCGCGCATCCCGGCAGCGTCACCTATCCGCGTCCGCCGGATTTTACCGGTACCGCGTTTCTTGAACAGCTGCTGCTGACGCTGACCCCGCAGCCCGACGCCCTGCGCCAGCCGCCTGAGGAGGCCACCTTCGCCGCCGTGACCGCGCCGCTGTGGCGCTATCTTGACCAGCTTCACCCTCTGCTGTGGCGACAGGGCCGCGACTTCCCGGCTTCGCCCGCCCGCATGGATGCCATGCTGAAGAGTGGAACCCTCAGGCTTTCCATCACCTTTAATCCATTGCACGCGCAGCAAAAAGCGGCCAGCGGCGAGCTGCCGAAAGACAGCTACGGCTTCGGCTTCAGCGAGGGGATGCTCGGCAACGTCCATTTTGTGGCGATCCCGGCCAATGCCCGGGCGACGGCAGGCGCGAAAGTGGTCGCTAATTTCCTGCTCTCGCCGCAGGCCCAGCTGCGCAAGGCCGACCCGACGGTATGGGGCGACCCCAGCGTGCTGGATCCGGCGAAATTAACGGAGAAGGAGCGGCAGGCCTTTAATGCCGTTGTGCCGCAGGATATACCGCCGATGCTGGGTGAACCGCACGCGGCCTGGGTTGACGCGCTGGAGCAGGAATGGCTGCGCCGCTACGGCACGCACTAAGGCTGCTGACCTGGGCCGCCGTCGCGCTGATCTATCTGCCGCTGCTGCCGGCCGCGGCGCTGATGGCGCTTCCGGCTCTTCGCCTCTCCCTCTGGCAATCGCTATTTGCCGACCCGCAGTTTGGCCAGGCGCTGGCGGCGACTCTCGTCTCAACCCTGCTGTCGGTGGGCGGCGCGCTGATCATCACGCTCACCGTCGTGGCCGCGCTCTGGCCGTCGGGCGGCTGGCGACGGCTGGCGGCCAGGCTTCCGCTGCTGCTGGCGGTGCCCCACGTGGCCTTCGCTACCGCCGCTCTGCTGCTGTTTGCCGAAAGCGGCTGGCTCTCTCGCCTGTTCCCACTCTTTTCCCCGCCGATCGACCGCTACGGCATCGGCCTGGGCCTGACTATGGCGATGAAAGAGAGCGCGTTCCTGCTGTGGGTGGTTTACGGTCTGCTGGGTGAAAAACGCCTGGCCGAACAGGCAACGGTATTAAAAAGCCTCGGCTACGGACGCTGGCAGTGCCTGACGTGGTTGGTGTTACCCACCCTGTTTCCGGCGCTGTCGGTAGTGCTGCTGGCGACTGCCGCCTGGAGCCTTTCGGCGGTCGACGTCGCGCTGGTGATCGGGCCCGGCAACCCGCCGACCCTGGCGGTGCTGGCCTGGCAATGGTTAAGCCAGGGCGATGAGCGCCAGCAGGCGAAAGGCGCCCTCGCCAGTCTGATACTGCTGCTGGCCCTCGCCATGATGGCGCTGGCGGCATGGGGAGTCTGGCGTCTCTGGCAACGACGGATCCCGCCGGTTGAGGGGATCCGTCGTCCGCAGCCGCGGGCGCTCGCCGGGAAAAGCTTCGCCCTTCTTCTGCCGCTGTGCGGGGTGGCCTGCGCCCTGCTGCTTGCCGCGGCGGCGCAGAATAGCCAGCCGGTCCAAGATAGCGTCGGCAACAGCCTGTGGCTTGGGCTATGCTCAGCAGCGATCGGCGCGGTCATCTGTCTGCTATGGCTGGCGCTGGGCCCCTCCCGCTTCGGCGAATGGATCTGGCTGCCGCTGATTTTACCGGCGCTGCCGCTGGTGGACGGCCAATATCAGCTGGCGCTGTATACGTGGCTGGACGGCGAGCGGCTCACCGTTTTATGGGGGCATCTGCTGTGGGTCGTACCGTGGATGCTGTTTATTCTGCGTCCCGCGTGGCGCGCTCGCGATCCGCGCGCGGAGCTGGTCGCCCGCACCCTCGGCTGGCAACGAGGCCGCATCTTCTGGCTGGTCACCTTACCTGCCCTGACCCGTCCGCTGCTGACGGCGCTGGCGGTGGGCTTTTCGGTAAGCATCGCGCAATATCTGCCGACGTTATGGCTGGGAGGCGGACGGGTTGCGACCCTGACCAGCGAAGCGGTGGCGCTGAGCAGCGGCGGCGATACCTCCACCCTCGCCGCGCAGGCGCTGTGGCAGCTGCTGTTACCGGCGCTGTTTTTTGCCGCCACCGCGCTGCTGGCCTGGCTGATCGGCCACTATCGACAAGGATTACGCTAATGTTGATCGTCAAAAAACTCACCCTGCGCCTCAACGGAGAGCCGCTGCTGCGCAACGTCGATTTTTCCGTTGCTCCCGGCGAGGTCCTGACCCTGATGGGGCCATCCGGTAGCGGCAAATCAACGCTCTTCTCCTGGATGGTCGGTGCGCTGGAAGAGAGCTTCTGCGCCGCCGGCGAGCTGTGGCTGGATAACCAGCGCTGCGACAGTTTACCCACCGAGCGGCGGCGCATCGGCATTCTGTTGCAGGACGCGCTGCTGTTCGACCACTTCAGCGTCGGGCAAAATCTGCTGCTGGCGCTGCCCGCTGACGTCCAGCGTTCCCAGCGTAAACCCCGGGTAGAACAGGCGCTGGAGCGTGCCGGTCTGGCAGGATTCTATACTCGCGATCCGGCAACCCTTTCCGGCGGCCAGCAGGCGCGGGTCAGCCTGCTGCGCGCCCTGCTGGCCCGGCCGCGGGCGCTGCTGCTGGATGAGCCGTTTAATCGCCTCGACGTGGCGCTGCGCGCCGATTTTCGCCGCTGGGTGTTCAACGAACTGGCGCGGCAGGCGATCCCCGCGGTGCTGGTTACGCATGATGACCAGGATACGCCCGTCGGAGGGCGCTGCTTGCATATGAGGCTCTGGCAATGAAAGCCTGCGCTATCGCAAAGAATTATCCGCTAATAACGCGGAGAATTGCCGCTCAATTTTCTACTGCCGGGCATTTCGATGAAACGTGTTTCTCAACTGACCGCACTCGCCCTGCTGATGGGGCTTGCTGCCGCTTCCACCTCCGCCGCTGACGCCATGCCGACGCTAACGCTCTCCACGCTGCAACAGCACAACGGCGTCGCCATTGATACGCGTCTTAGCGCTTTCTATAACGGTTGGCCGCAAGGCGCCAACGGCCCTCAGGGCCATGAACCGCAGGCGCTCAACCTCGCCGCCGGCTGGCTTGGCGCGATGACCGACGAACAGCTGGGCGCCTGGGCTAAGCTGCACAATCTGCAGGCCTCAACGCCGATTGCGCTGTACGGCGACGCCGACGACAACGCGAAAGTCGCGGCGCGCCTTAAGGCCGCAGGTTTCACTCATCTCAGCTCGCTTGGCGATGCCCTGAGCCAGGCGGAGCGCCTGCAGAAGCTGCCGCATTTTGAGCAGCTGGTGTATCCGCAGTGGTTGCACGATCTTCAGCAAGGTAAAGCGGTGGCCGCCGCCCCTGCCGGGAAATGGAAAGTGTTTGAAGCCGCCTGGGGCGCGCCGAAGCTGTATCTGCTGAGCCATATTCCGGGCGCCGGGTATATCGATACCAACGAGGTGGAGAGCGAGCCGCTGTGGAATAAAGTCTCCGACGCGCAGCTTAAAGCGATGCTGGCAAAACACGGTATTCGCCACGATACCACGGTGATTTTGTACGGTCGCGACGTGTATGCCGCCGCCCGCGTGGCGCAGATCATGCTTTACGCCGGAGTGAAGGATGTGCGCCTGCTCGACGGCGGCTGGAAAACCTGGTCCGACGCCGGACTGCCGGTCGAGCGCGGAACGCCGCCGAAGCAAAAACCCGAGCCGGAGTTCGGCGCGGCGATCCCGGGCCAGCCGCAGCTGATGCTCAATACCGAGCAGGCTCGCGCCCTGCTGCACCGTCAGGACGCCTCGCTGGTGAGCATTCGTTCCTGGCCGGAGTTTATCGGCACCACCAGCGGCTACAGCTATATCAAGCCGATGGGGGAAATTGCCGGCGCCCGCTGGGGCCATGCCGGAAGCGACTCCACCCATATGGAAGATTTCCATAATCCGGACGGCACCATGCGCAGCGCAGATGATATCGCCACGATGTGGAAATCATGGAATATTCTGCCGAGCCAGCAGGTCGCTTTCTACTGCGGTACCGGCTGGCGCGCTTCAGAAACCTTTATGTACGCCCGGGCGATGGGCTGGAACAACGTCTCGGTCTACGACGGCGGCTGGTACGAGTGGAGCAGCAACCCGAAAAACCCGGTCTCTCGTGGCGAACGCGGCCCGGAGAGCAGCAAGTAATTCGCTAATTGGCAACATGCGCTACGTGGAAGCATCAGGCCCGGCGCGTTTCCCGGAGGCGGCGCGCGGGCTACCGTTCCGCAGACGGCTGTGACCCAGTAGCCCGGCTAAGCGCAGCGCGAGCCGGGAAAAACCGGCTCATCAATCTCTGACCTGCTTCAGTGTCAGATATCCGCTCCACACCCGTGTAAAGGTCGTCAGCCAGCACAGCGCGCCAAACATCCACGCCAGCCACGCAAACCACGCCGGGAACAGACAGCTCAGCACAAACAGCGCGATAGTTTCCGTCCCTTCCGTCAGCCCGCCAAGGTAATAAAACGATTTGTGGGCGTAGCCCGGGTTATCGATCTGATGCTTTGCCGCCAGCGCGGCAAAGGCGAGAAAGCTGCTGCCGGTGCCGATAAAAGCGAACAGCAGCCAACCGCCCGCCAGCGCGTTGTGGGCCGGATCGGCTAGAATAAAACCAAACGGCACCAGGGCGTAAAACAGGAAATCGAGCGAAATATCGAGAAAACCGCCCGCATCGGTCAATCCGCGTCGCCGGGCCAGCGCGCCGTCTAAGCCGTCCAGCAGGCGATTGAGCACAATCGCCGCCAGGGCCGCCTGATACCAGCCCAGGGCTAAAAACGGCAGCGCCAGCACGCCAATCGCAAAGCCAAATAGCGTCAGGCCGTCGGGGGAAATAGCCGGACGATCCAGCAGGGCGGCGGCGGCGTTGAGGACAGGTTTTAGACGAGGATGCAAATGACGGTCAAGCACAAAGTCTCTCCAGCGGATTGAGGGTTGTTTGATGGGGACAAGGACGGTGATAATAGGCCATTATCCCGTACAGAACGATGATTCACATGCCAAAAACCCTTGATGTTGTTGCCGCCATTATCGAACGCGATGGGCACATTCTGCTGGCGCAGCGGCCGCCCCACGCGGATCAGCCGGGAATGTGGGAGTTTGCCGGCGGAAAAGTCGAACCTGGCGAAACCCAGGCCCAGGCGCTGGCGCGTGAGCTGCAGGAGGAGCTGGCGATCGACGCCCGGCCGGAATGCTACATCGCCAGCCACCTGCGCGAAGTGTCCGCCCGCCTGATTCATCTTCACGCCTGGTGGGTTCCACATTTTCACGGCGAACCCATCGCCCGCTACCACAGCCAGCTGCGCTGGTGTTCACCCCAGGAGGCGTTTACCTTCAACCTTGCGCCAGCCGATATTCCCCTGCTCGAAGCCTTTATCGCCCGGCGCGCCGCTCTCCCTTCCCGCTAATTTTGTCTGGCGGCAGTCATCGCTTTTGATTATGAGCACCGCCTGATTATAAATTTTGCTTTCTGAACAATTTTTCCTTGCTTAACTAACGATTTCCGATGGTATAGTCGGAAAATCGGCTTTTTCAAGGGCCGAATCATAATAAATAGACGCAACCACAACCATAAGGGGAACTTATATCTATGGATCAGACGTGCACTCTGGAAGGTTTTCTCGCCCGCGTTCAACAGCGCGATCCAAATCAAACTGAATTTGCTCAGGCGGTCCGCGAGGTGATGACCACCCTGTGGCCATTTCTTGAGGAAAATCCGCGCTATCGTCAGATGAATTTGCTGGAACGTCTGGTTGAACCGGAGCGTGCTATCCAGTTCCGCGTCGTTTGGGTTGATGACCGCAATCAGGTTCAGGTTAACCGCGCCTGGCGCGTGCAGTTCAACTCCGCCATCGGCCCTTATAAGGGCGGTATGCGTTTCCACCCCTCCGTAAACCTGTCGATTCTGAAATTCCTCGGTTTTGAACAAACCTTCAAAAACGCTCTGACCACCCTGCCAATGGGCGGCGGTAAAGGCGGCAGCGACTTCGATCCTAAAGGCAAAAGCGATGGCGAAGTGATGCGTTTCTGCCAGGCGCTGATGACCGAACTGTATCGCCACCTCGGCCCGGATACCGACGTGCCGGCCGGTGATATCGGCGTAGGCGGGCGTGAAGTGGGCTTTATGGCCGGGATGATGCGTAAGCTCTCCAACAACAGCGCCTGCGTATTCACCGGCAAAGGCCTCTCCTTCGGCGGCAGCCTGATTCGTCCGGAAGCCACCGGTTACGGTCTGATTTACTTCACCGAAGCGATGCTTAAGCGCCACGGTTTAGGCTTTGAAGGGGCTCGCGTCGCGGTGTCCGGATCGGGCAACGTGGCGCAGTACGCGATTGAAAAAGCTATGGAGCTCGGCGCGCGGGTGATTACGGCTTCCGACTCAAACGGTACCGTGGTTGACGAAGCCGGCTTCACCAAAGAAAAACTGGCGCGCCTGATCGACATTAAAGAGCGCAGCCACGGCCGCGTGGCGGATTACGCGCGCGAGTTCGGCCTGACCTATCTTGAAGGCAAACAGCCGTGGTCCGTGCCGGTGGATATCGCTCTGCCGTGCGCCACGCAAAACGAGCTGGACGTCGACGCTGCCCGTCAGCTGATCGCCAACGGCGTGAAGGCCGTCGCCGAAGGCGCCAATATGCCAACCACTATCGCAGCGACCGATCTGTTCCTCGAAGCGGGCGTGCTTTTTGCGCCGGGTAAAGCGGCGAACGCCGGCGGCGTAGCCACCTCGGGCCTGGAAATGGCGCAGAACGCCGCGCGCATGGGCTGGAAAGCGGAGAAAGTGGACGCTCGTCTGCACCACATCATGCTGGATATCCACCACGCCTGCGTTGAGTACGGCGGCGAAGCGAAGCAGACCAACTACGTACGCGGCGCGAACATCGCCGGTTTCGTGAAGGTCGCCGACGCGATGCTGGCGCAGGGCGTGATTTAAGACGGATATTTCTTCGAACCCGGCGCAGGTTCGGATGATATCGAGATAAACCCCGGTTTCCCGGGGTTTTTTATTGCGGGCTTTCCGCCGCGGGGCCGGAGGCGGATTTTTTATCTTTCGCTTTGGCTCGGCCTTTCCCCTTACTAAAGCTTTTCTTGCCGTCGCCCGGCGCCACAATTCCGCGGAAGCGGCGTACCGGCGTGCTCCTGGCCTGGTCGATAAGCTGGAACAGGGTACCGACCAGCGGCTGCATAAAGTCCTGATAGCGGCACTGCTTCTCGCTGATTTGCGTCAGAATCGACTCCCAGTGGGCGGTCATATCCGGGCGCGTCGCCATTTCAGGCAGCGAATGGAACAGCGCCTTCCCGGCGTCGGTTGAGTGGATATAGCGCCCTTTCTTGGTTAAGAAGCCGCGCTTGAACAACAGTTCGATAATGCCGGCGCGGGTCGCCTCCGTACCGAGGCCGTCCGTTGCGCGCAGGATCTTCTTCAGGTCTTTATCCTGCACAAAGCGGGCGATGCCGGTCATCGCCGACAGCAGCGTGGCGTCGGTAAAGTGACGCGGCGGCTGGGTCTGCCGCTCCACCACTTCGCCTTTTTCGCACAGCAGCTCGTCATCTTTTGCCACCACCGGCAGCGGCATGCCGTCGTTCTCTTCGTCGCGCTCTTTATTGCCCAGCAGGGTTCGCCAGCCCGCTTCCGCCAGAAAACGCGCTTTGGCAACGAACTTGCCGTTGGCGATGTCGAGATCGATCTGACATTTGCGGAACACCGCATCCGGGCAGAACTGCATCAGATACTGGCGGGCAATCAGGCCGTAAACCTTCTCTTCGTTGTCGCTGAGCTTCACCTGCGAGCTGCGGGCGGTCGGAATAATCGCGTGGTGGGCATCGACCTTTTTATCGTCCCAGCAGCGGTTGCGGATCTCCGGATCCACCACCGGCTGCGGCAGCAGATCCGCAGCGTGCACGCTGATGGCGTTCAGCACCGCATGGCGCCCGGCAAAATGCTCTTCCGGCAGGTAGCGGCTATCCGAACGCGGATAGGTAATCAGTTTATGGGTTTCATACAGCTTCTGGCAGATATCCAGCACGTTCTGCGCGCTAAAGCCGAAGCGCTTCGCGGCTTCAATCTGCAGCGCCGAGAGGGAGAACGGCAGCGGCGCTGGCTCAGAGTCCCGCTTATCGTTATAAGCGGTGACCGTCGCCGGCTGGCCCTCAATGCGCTTGACGACGTGCTCGGCAAGCGAGCGATGCAGCAGCCGTCCCTCTTCATCCTGGTACGGTTCACAGGCCTCGCTGGGCACCCAGGTGGCGACAAAACGCTCATCCTTGGGGGTAACGATATGCGCCTTTACGTCGAAGAAATCTTTAGCGACGAAGTTTTCAATCTCTTCATCGCGGCGTACCACCAGCCCCAGCACCGGCGTTTGCACGCGTCCGACCGATAGCACCCCTTGATAACCGGCGTTACGGCCAAGGATGGTATACGCGCGGGTCATATTGATCCCGTACAACCAGTCGGCGCGGGCGCGGGCCAGCGCCGAGACGCACAGGGGTACAAATTCGCTGTTGGCGCGTAGGCGGTTAATCGCCCGCTCCACCGCCTGCGGGTTAAGATCGTTGATCAGACAGCGCTGCACCTGCTGACGCTTTTCCGGCGCCAGCTGCAGATAGTCAAGTACCTCATCCACCAGCAGTTGACCCTCTCTGTCCGGGTCACCGGCATGAATGACTTCCTGCGCATCGCCGAGCAGACGCTTAATCACGTTAAGCTGTTTGGTCACCGATGGCTTAGGCTGGAGCTGCCACTTTTCCGGCACGATCGGCAGGTCGAGCAGGTTCCAGCGCGCATAGCGCGCATCATAGACATCGGGCTGGGCCTGCTCCAGCAGGTGACCGATGCACCAGGTGACCACCTGCCCGTTACCGCACTCAATATAGCCGTCGCCTTTGCGATGCGGTTTTGGCAGAACCTCGGCGATGGCGCGGCCGAGACTCGGTTTTTCTGCAATAAACAGCCGCATGAAATCAACGGATCTCAATCATGGGGCGTCCGCCGCGGGCGGTTACCAGCTCGCCGATAGCGCTAAGCGTGATACCAAACTCAGCGGCGGCTGCCTGCACCTCAGCCTCGGCTTCCGGCGCTACCGCCAGCAGCAGACCGCCGGAAGTTTGCGGATCGCACAGCAGATCGCGCCACTCTGGCGGCATATCGCCCATCAGATGACCGTAGCTGGCGAAATTACGCCCGGTACCGCCCGGCACCGCGCCCGCCGCGATGTAGGCTTCCACGCCGGGCAGTTTCGGGATATCTGCATAGGTAAGCTGCGCCTGTACGCCCGCGCCGCGGCACACTTCGCTGAGATGGCCCAGCAGCCCGAAGCCGGTCACATCAGTCATCGCCTTCACGCCGTCGATATGGGCAAATGCCGAGCCAACGAGGTTCATCTGGCACATGGTTTCCGTCGCCAGCCCCTGGTGCTCTGGCTTCAGCAGCGACTTTTTCTCCGCGGTGGTCAGCACGCCAATACCCAGCGGTTTAGTGAGATACAGCTTGCAGCCGGCCTGCGCGGTGCTGTTTTTCTTCACCCGCTCGGTCGGAACCACGCCGGTCACCGCAAGACCGAAGATGGGTTCAGGCGCATCAATCGAGTGGCCCCCGGCCAGCGCGATCCCCGCCTGCTGGCAGGCAAAACGACCGCCCTCAACCACCTGACGGGCAATTTCCGGCGCCAGGGTATTGATGGGCCAGCCGAGAATAGCGATCGCCATAATCGGCTTACCGCCCATGGCGAAAATATCGCTGATGGCGTTGGTCGCCGCGATGCGCCCAAAGTCGAACGGATTGTCGACGATCGGCATAAAAAAGTCGGTGGTGCTGACGATCGACGTACCGTTGCCGAGATCGTAGACGGCGGCATCATCGCTGGTTTCGTTGCCCACCAGCAGATTTGGGTCGATAAATTTGGCCTGGTCGCTTTGCAGGATAGTTTCCAGCACTTTAGGGGAAATTTTACACCCGCAACCGGCTCCGTGGCTGTATTGCGTTAAACGAATGGTTTGCTCGCTCATGGACATCTCCTGTCATTGCAATCCCGCTATGGTAGCGCCCAAACGGCGGAGTGGTAAGTGCGACAGTCCGAAATCGCGTATGGTTGCTCATTAAGCAGACAAAAAACCGATTTTGCGATGCGGGCCCGCTTTTTCAACGTGATTTTACCCTTTACTAAAAAATGACAGAAATATGACAAGCATAAATTCTGTTTTCTCTGGACATATAACAACGTAAGGAAATTTTAATGAAAAAGCGTGTTCTCGCCGTTTGCCTGGCCAGTTTCTTCTCCATCAACGCTTTCGCCCTGGTTCCCGCCGGTAACGACGTCACCACCAAGCCCGATCTCTACTATCTGACCAATGCGCAGGCTATCGACAGCCTCGCGCTGCTACCGCCGCCGCCGGAGGTGGGCAGTATCGCGTTTTTAAACGATCAGGCAATGTATGAGAAAGGACGCCTGCTGCGCGGCACCGAGCGCGGCAAACTGGCGGCGGAAGACGCAAACCTGAGCGGCGGCGGCGTCGCCAACGCCTTCTCCGGTGCCTTCGGCTCGCCTATTACCGCCAAAGATGCGCCGGAGCTGCACAAGCTGCTCACCAACATGATTGAAGATGCCGGCGACCTGGCGACGCGTGGGGCGAAGGAGAAATACATGCGCATTCGCCCGTTTGCGTTTTATGGCGTCGCCACCTGTAACACCAAGGAACAGGATACGCTATCGAAAAACGGCTCCTACCCCTCCGGCCACACCTCTATCGGCTGGGCCACCGCGCTGGTGCTGGCTGAGATTAATCCCCAGCGGCAAAACGAAATCCTTAAGCGCGGCTTTGAGCTGGGCGAAAGCCGGGTGATCTGCGGCTATCACTGGCAGAGCGACGTCGACGCGGCGCGTATCGTCGGTTCGGCAGTGGTTGCCACGCTGCATACCAATCCGGCCTTCCAGCAGCAGCTGCAGAAAGCGAAAGACGAATTCGCGAAACGACAGAAGTAACGTCGTCCGCGGTTTGGTAGCCCGGACAGGCGCGCCAGCACCGCCTCCGGGAAAGGCGTCGAGTCTGATACGCTGGCACTACTTCCAGCCGGCTCGCGCTGCGCTTAGCCGGGCTACAACCCGAGGCGGCGATGAGCCGGGCCCGTCCGGCATAAAGAACGAACTCAGAAGCGCGTCACGAACGGCGCGGTATCCGGCAAAGCGATCGTTGTTGAAGCTTTGAGCTGCGGGGTCCCCAGATAGAGAAATCCCACGATTTTATCCTGCTCGCGGCAGGCAAACCCTTCGCGTACAACCGGGCTTTCGGTTAACGCGCCGCTGCGCCAGATGCCGTTATACCCCTGCGCCACGGCCGCCATCTGCATGGCCATCACCGCGCAGCCTGCCGACATCTCCTGTTCCCATTTGGGTACTTTCGGATGTTCTTCACAGCGCGCCACCACCGCAATGATCAGCGGCGCGCGAAACGGCGCGCTGCGGGCTTTTTCAATCGCTTTTTCATCTCCGCCTGCCGCCACCGCGCCTTTTTCCAGCAGCTGGCTGAAGCGCTCGCGCCCTTCATCAGCGATAATGAAGAAGCGCCACGGCTGTAGCGTCCCGTGGTCCGGCGCGCGCAGGCCGGCGCGCAGGATGTTTTCCAGCTGTTCGCCCGCCGGCGCCGGGTCGGTCAGACGTGAAGCGCTGCGGCGATTAACCAGTAGTTCGAGAGCATCCATCTGTATAACTCCTGTGATGTGATTTTTCACAAAATTAACATGAGCAAGGATTTTGTTACAGCCCAACGGGTGATTCCTGCTGACAACCGACGGCACTCTCATTAGGATAGCCAGACGCGGCGGCCCCTGCGGCTCGCCCATTTTTGAATATGGTTAGGGAGAATACATGCGAACTCTTTGGCGACTGCTCGCCGGATTTTTTAAATGGACATGGCGCGTGCTCAATTTCATTCGCCAGCTCGCACTGAACGTGGTTTTCCTGGTGCTGGTGCTGGCCTGCGTCGGCATCTGGGCCCAGTTCAGCAGCACAACGACAGAGCACAGTACCCGCGGCGCGCTGCTGCTGGATATCACCGGCGTGGTGGTCGATAAACCCTCGGCCAGCAGCAAGCTTGGCGTAATTGGCCGCCAGCTGTTTGGCGCCAGCTCCGATCGCCTGCAGGAAAACTCGCTGTTCGATATTGTGCAGACCATTCGCCAGGCGAAAGACGACCGCAATATCACCGGTATCGTGCTGGATCTGAAGAACTTTGCCGGCGGCGATCAGCCATCGATGCAGTATATCGGTAAAGCGCTGCGCGAATTCCGCGATAGCGGCAAGCCGGTATATGCCATCGGCAGCAGCTACAGCCAGGGTCAGTACTATCTCGCCAGCTTCGCCAATAAGATCTGGCTTTCGCCGCAGGGCGAAGTAGACCTGCATGGCTTCGCGACCAACGGCCTGTACTATAAATCGCTGCTCGACAAGCTCAAGGTATCGACCCATGTGTTCCGCGTCGGCACCTATAAGTCAGCGGTAGAACCGTTTATCCGCGACGATATGTCCCCGGCGGCGCGCGAAGCGGATAGCCGCTGGATCGGCGAGCTGTGGCAAAACTACCTCAACACCATTGCCGCCAACCGCCAGATCACCGCACAGCAGCTGTTCCCCGGCGCTCAGGGCGTGATTGACGGCCTGCGTAAAGTCGATGGCGACACGGCTAAATACGCGCTGGATAACAAGCTGGTTGACGAGCTGGGCACCTCCACCGAGGTCGAGAAAGCGCTGACTAAGCAGTTTGGCTGGAGTAAAGCGGATAACAACTACAGCGCGATCAGCTATTACGATTACAGCGTCAAAACGCCTGCCGACCAGGGTTCCGCGATTGCGGTTATCTTTGCTAACGGCGCGATTATGGATGGCGAAGAAACGCCGGGTAACGTCGGCGGCGACACCACCGCCGCGCAGATCCGCGACGCGCGCCTCGATCCGAAAGTGAAAGCGATCGTGCTGCGGGTAAACAGCCCGGGCGGCAGCGTCAGCGCCTCAGAAATGATTCGCGAAGAGCTGGCGGCAGCGAAAGCGGCCGGAAAACCGGTTGTGGTATCGATGGGCGGCATGGCGGCCTCCGGCGGTTACTGGATCTCCACCCCGGCGAATTATATCGTCGCGAACCCCAGCACCCTTACCGGCTCTATCGGTATCTTTGGGGTGATCAATACCGTCGAAAATACCCTCGGCTCGATTGGCGTCCATACCGACGGCGTGGCCACCTCGCCGCTGGCCGATGTCTCCACCACCAAAGCACTACCGCCGGAAGTGCAGCAGCTGATGCAGCTCAGCATCGAAAACGGCTACAAGCGCTTTATCACCCTGGTGGCGAACGCGCGTAAGAGCACGCCGGAGAAAGTCGACCAAATCGCTCAGGGCCACGTCTGGACCGGTGAAGATGCGAAAGCGAACGGCCTGGTCGACAGCCTTGGCGACTTTGACGACGCGGTGGCAAAAGCCGCCGAGCTGGCGAAGCTGAAACAGTGGCATATCAACTACTATCAGGAAGAGCCGACCTTCTTCTCGATGGTCGTCGATAGCCTGACGGGTTCCGTTCGCGCGGCGCTGCCGGCAGCGGTCCAGGCGTATCTGCCCGCACCGGTCGCCGCGGCGGCCAATGCGGTGAAAACCGAGAGCGATAAGCTGGCGGCATTCAACGATCCGCAGAACCGCTACGCGTTCTGCTTAACCTGCGCCAATATTCGTTAATCCTCTGCCGCCCCATCCCGTGGGGCGGCATTTACTTTATTTTTTCTTCCGCCCCTCTATACTGCGCCTGTCTACGTTTAACCTAAGCGATGCTATGCAGAAGAAATCTATTTACGTTGCCTATACCGGCGGCACCATTGGTATGCAGCGTTCTGAACACGGCTATATCCCCGTTTCCGGCCATTTACAGCGCCAGCTGGCGTTGATGCCCGAGTTTCACCGCCCGGAGATGCCGGACTTCACCATTCATGAATACGCCCCGTTAATGGACTCTTCCGATATGACGCCGGAAGACTGGCAGCATATCGCCGACGATATTCGCGACCATTATGACCAGTACGACGGTTTCGTGATCCTCCACGGCACGGATACCATGGCGTTTACCGCCTCGGCGCTCTCCTTCATGCTGGAAAATCTGGGGAAACCGGTTATTGTGACAGGGTCACAAATTCCGCTCGCCGAACTGCGCTCTGATGGCCAAATCAATCTGCTCAACGCGCTGTACGTCGCCGCCAACTACCCGATTAACGAAGTGTCGCTGTTCTTCAATAACCGCCTCTACCGCGGTAACCGCACGACGAAGGCCCATGCCGATGGCTTTAACGCCTTCGCATCGCCCAACCTGGCGCCGCTGCTGGAAGCCGGTATCCATATTCGCCGGCTCGGCACGCCTCCCGCTCCGCACGGTAGCGGCGAACTGATGGTTCATCCCATTACGCCGCAGCCGATTGGCGTGGTGACGATTTATCCCGGCATTTCCGCCGACGTGGTGCGCAACTTCCTGCGCCAGCCGGTCAAAGCGCTGATCCTGCGATCCTATGGCGTCGGCAACGCGCCGCAGAACGGCGAGTTTATTCAGGTCCTGACCGAGGCCAACCAGCGCGGTATCGTGGTGGTTAATTTGACCCAGTGTATGTCCGGTAAGGTCAATATGGGCGGCTACGCCACCGGTAACGCGCTGGCGCAGGCTGGCGTGATTAGCGGTTTTGACATGACCGTCGAAGCCACGCTGACCAAGCTACACTATTTGCTGAGCCAGGATCTGGACGTGGCGGCTATCCGTCACGCCATGCAGGAGAATCTGCGCGGCGAACTGACACCCGATGAGTAAGGAGGAGCACATGATCCAGCGCGCGCTGCTACTGGTCGACTTACAAAATGATTTTTGCGCCGGCGGCGCACTTGCCGTCCCGCAGGGCGACAGTACGGTGGACGTCGCCAACCGGCTTATCGACTGGAGCCTGCAACGAGGCGAAACGGTGGTTGCCAGCCAGGACTGGCATCCGGCGAATCACGGCAGCTTTGCCAGCCAGCATCAGGTTGAGCCCTATACCCAGGGCGAGCTTGACGGCCTGAAGCAAACGTTCTGGCCGGATCACTGCGTGCAAAATAGCGAAGGCGCGGCGCTGCATCCGCTGCTCAAACAGCAAGATATTGCCGCCGTATTCCATAAAGGCGAAAATCCGTCCATTGACAGCTACAGCGCCTTTTTCGATAACGGTCACCGGCAGAAAACGCGGCTCGATGCGTGGCTGCGCGAGCGCGGCATTAACGAGCTAACGGTGCTGGGGCTCGCCACCGACTACTGCGTCAAGTTTACCGTGCTCGACGCCCTCAATCTGGGCTATACCGTCAACGTGATTACCGACGGCTGCCGCGGGGTGAATATTCAGCCGCAGGATAGCAATCTGGCGTTTATGGAGATGGCCGCCGCGGGGGCAACGCTGTATACGTTGGCGGACTGGGAAGAAACCCAGGTGTAAAATCCGCCGACAGGACGCCGTGCGGTCTTCCTCCCTGGGCGGCATAAAACGCCTTGCCCGGGCGACAGGTCCGCGCGGTTTCGTATCCTGGACAGACGCGCAGCATCGCCTCCGGGACTCCGCAAAAGCATCACCCAAGGCTTGAAATCTCTTCCAGCGAAACTTTGCGCGTTTCGATGCCAAAGCAAAACAGAATCAGCGCGCAAAGTACCAGCATGACGCCCAGGACGATAAAAACTCGAATCGAACCGTAGCGCGTCAGCAGGAGCGCGACGCCGTAAGGGGTAAATACCGCGACAATTCTTCCTATCGCGTTAACAAATCCCGAACCGCGTAGCCTGAGGTGCGTTGGCCACAGCTCCGGTACATACACCGCGGAAGCAAAGCAGACGTACATATACAGGAAAAAGATCATCACCAGACCATAGCTTAGAATGGCCCACTCCGCGGTCTGAATAGAGTAGACGTAGCCGAGCAGTGCGATAATCATCAGCAGTGAGGAGCCAAATAATCGGCGCGGAAAACGATCGATAATCAGCGCGGCGATAAATATCCCCACCGGCGCGCCAATCATAATAATGGCGGTCATCAAGATAGACTTCGTCACGTCGATCCCCGAATTGACGAAAATCGTTGGGATCCACACCGTGATGGTATAGAGCGAAATGTTCATGGCGATAAGGACCGTGATCGCCACCAGCGTCCGCCGCAGCATCTGGCCTTTAAAAAGTAGCCAGAACGAACCGCTCTCCGCGCACGGCTCCGCCGGGCCAGCCCCCTGCCAGGGCGGTAAGGTGATGCTTTTCTCTTTCTCGATTTGCAACTCCACCTGCAGGAGATGTTTTTCAGCGGCGTTTCGTTGCCCCTTGCCTGCGAGCCAGCGGGGGGACTCAATAAAATATTTCCCCGACAGATACCATGCCAGCAGCATTGCCGCGCCGCCGAGCAGAAACATCATCCGCCAGCTTAAAAAGGCAATCACCACGACGCCGATGGCGGCCGACAGCATGGGCGACCAGTTGCCGACAAACGACAGCCGGGCGGACCATTTTCCGCGCACCGCGGGCGGAATAAATTCGGTAAATGAGGCATAGCCCACCATGATCAGTGCACCCATTCCGCAGCCCATCAGACAGCGGAAAAAGATAAGCCAGTACATGTTGGGTACAAACGTCGCCGCACAGGCAGAGATTCCAACGATAAGTAAATTCACGCGAAAGGCTTTGCGACGGCCAAGATAATCACCCATAAAACCGCCGGTCAGCGAGCCGATGAAGTAGCCAAACATCAGCGCTGAGGTGAATGCCGCATTCAGGTAATTATTTGACCAACCGTTACTGACTAATTTTGCCAATACTATGTTGCCGGAATAGCTGAGAAAACCGGTGATTAATAAGCTGAAACTAATAATGCCGAAAATACGAAAATGAAATCGTGATAAGGGTAAGCGATCTAATCTTGCGCCGATAGGGTCACATTGTTCCATCTGGATGCCTCAAATTCAGCTAAAATTATTAAGTATGGCGTTCGCGGCAGAGTTAATTTTGCCGCGCGATCCATCATCATTAATTTTTTATGGCATTGCCCAGGTGCAAACTAAAACAATATCGACACGACCAACGGTGACGTTAATAAACGAGTTGAATATTATTTTCTTTACAGAATGCAATCCACTGTGCACCCGGCGCCTTATTGGTAATAAGGTAATTAATATGACTAAAATCCACGAGCTGGACGAAAGCTTTACGATCGAACTTTGAATGGTCGACCAGCAGCGCCACTTCCGTTGCCTGGCGGATCATGGTTTTCTTGATTTCCGCTTCCGCTTCGTTAGAGTCCAGCGCCCCGCTTTGCATATCGAGACCCTTGCAGCTCATCACCATAATATCAACATGATAACGACTGATAATTTCCTTGGTGATCCGCCCCTGCAGCGACAGCGTATTTTTATTCAGCTCTCCGCCGGTGGAAACAACGTTTATTTCCGACTGCGCCAGTTCATGGAAGGCTTCCGCGGAATTGGTCAGCAGCGTGAGATCATTTCTTTCCTTCAGCAGTTTTAATAACTCCATCGCGGTACTGCTGGAATCAGCGGCCATAGTGGTCTTATTTTTAATAAACGGCAAGGCGTTACGGGCAATGACCTGTTTCTCTTCAAAATGAGACTTTGCGCGTTTATAAAAATGAACATTATCGGACAACGCGCTGGTATTTAATACTGCGCCGCCGTACGTGCGAGTCAAAAAACCTTCATCTTCAAGCTTTTCCAGATCGCGGCGAATCGTTTCCTCTGTGACCTGAAAAATTGCGCTTAAATTAGAAACCGCTACTTTCTTATCATTAGCCACCATTTGCTTAATGGCCTGAATTCTGTCTTTTGCCGCCACGGTAACACCTCTGTTTCCTGCAAAGTCATAATAAACCCCTGGTATCCGCCAGGTCATGTTTGTTTTAAAAATAACATGTCCGAATCACAGATTCCAATATTCTTTTACACAGAAACAGAGGTCAGTCACGCCGCGCTTATTGGGTCTCCAGCGCTTGCGCCATTTGTCTCATCAGTAATGAATCATCATCCGTCAGAGCGATGGTCAGCGCGTCGATATTCTCGCGCACCTGTTCGGGCGCCGTAGCGCCGCTAAGTAAGGTGATTAAATCGCTTTGCTTTAGGATCCACGCCAGCGCCAGGGCGGGGATAGCGCAGCGATATTTCTCGCACAGCGGCTGCCACTGCTCGAGCATATCAATCACGCGCAGCATATTTTCCCGCTGGAACCAGACTTTGTTGGCCCGCGCGCCGCCGGGAACATAATCCCGTGTGATAGTACCGGACAGCAGCCCCTGCTCGAGCGGCGAGTAGACCTGCACCACGATGCCGTTCTGCTGGCACAACGGCAGCAGCTCGGCTTCCAGCGCCCGGTCAAGGATGCTGTATTTGGCCTGCACGATATCCAGCTCGCCGTGTTTGAGATATTCCCTGATATGTCCGGCATCGACGTTCGCTGCGCCGATAGCGCGGATCTTTCCCTCTTTCTTTAGCGCGTTCAGCGTCGCTACGGTCTCCGCAATTGGCGTAAAGCAGGGTTCGACTGACTGCCAGTGGGTCATATAGATATCAATGGTGTCGATACCCAGCCTTTGCAGGCTGGCATCCACCTCTTCGCGAATCGACTCGGGCGTCAGGTTTTTATACAGCTGGCGATCACCCACTTTATTAAACAGGCTTCCCGTCCGCTCCCAGACGATGCCGCATTTGGTCTCAACCACTATATCGCGGCGCGGCAGCTGCTTTAGCGCCTGACCAACAATCACTTCGCTATTGCCGAAGTTGTAGCCCGGCGCGGTATCAATCAGATTAATTCCGCAGCGATGCGCCTCAATAATGGTGTCGATGCAAATCCGCAGGTCGAGATCACCGCTCCATGCCGGGCCGCCGCCGATGGCCCATGTTCCTAATCCCATGCGGGAAAGCCTAATATCCGTACTGCCTAAAGGAATCATTTTCATCTGTCGCTATTACCCTTCGTATTCATCAAGAAGTTGTTCAACCAGCTTTCTGTTTTTTACGCCCGTCGTGGCGCCCACGCTGAGGACCGATATCGCCGCCGTGGCGTTTGCAAACAGCGCGCATTCGCGCAGCGGCTTGCCTTCAAGCAGCGCGGAGATAAATCCCGCGGCAAAATTATCCCCGGCGCCGATGGTATCGATGGCGGTAATCCCTGAAACCGCCGGAACCGCCATCTTCATATCGGCCCGCTTAATAAAACAGCCCCTCTTGCCGGTCTTAATGACGACCGTTTTCACGCCGCAGTTCAGGAAACTATCGGCAATTTCATCCAGCGTCTCTTTCCCGGTGAGCAGTTTTGCCTCGGCAAAATTGGGAAACAGATAATCGACATAGCCCAGCGCCTCACGAATATCCTCCAGGGTTTCGTTAAGCCGCGGCTTAATCATATCGGCGCAAATCATCAGCCCGTACGCTTGCGCCTGAGAGAAAATCTCCACTAACGCTTTGCCGTCGAGCAGCGGACTATTAAAAATACTCGCCAGCGACAGCAGTCTTGCCTGTGAGAAGCGCTTAAAATCGACATCGTTAATATTCAACTGCCACAGGCTGCCGTTGCGATTAGTGACGAAAGTACGTTCGCCATCAGCGGTCACTAAACCTACGTTGATGGAGGTATCTGTATTGGCATCCTGCTTCAGGCTCAGAATATCAATCTTCTCTCGACGACAGTGGTCGAGAATAAAATGACCCGCCGCGTCATTCCCTACCCGACTGATTAATGCCGTCCGATGTCCAAGGCGAGAAATAATCGTCGCCTCATTAATTGCATCCCCCCCAGTGGTCATCGCAATGCGTTCTAATGGATAAGAGTCGACATCAAAGATATTTTTACTCACCGGCTGCAGGGGAATATCCACGATGGCCGCCCCCAGACAAATAACCTCGATATTATCCATAGTGTCATTCCGCTTTCCCGTCAGAGCCAAACAGTTTGATTTTCTCCAGCGCGCGGGCTTTTACCGCATTGCGGACTTCACGCTCAACGTGCAGGAACGGCTGATTCTGGTTCTCCTGGACCGCCGCCATCGCCGCCTGGCACAGTTCGGTGTGGATATTGATTTTCGCAATGCCTAATGAAATGGCCTTCTTGATATCCGCATCGCTAATGCCGGACGCGCCGTGCAGCACCAGCGGAACGGCCACCGCCTCGCGCACGCGCTTAACCACGTCAAAATTCAGTTTCGGTTCTG
The DNA here is from genome assembly GCF_900200035.1 of Klebsiella grimontii. GTDB lineage: Bacteria > Pseudomonadota > Gammaproteobacteria > Enterobacterales > Enterobacteriaceae > Klebsiella > Klebsiella grimontii. Next base: position 291,498 of record NZ_FZTC01000017.1, on the reverse strand, counting down.
AGGTATAGACACCATGCTGGTTGCCAATCGCCACCGCCAGCGAATCACAGCCGGTACGTTCGACGAATTCCGCCGCCTGATCCGGATCGGTATAGTGATAGTCGGCCAGCGCTTCTTCGTAGACCGTTTCGTTCCCCACGTGCCCCAGCTCCGCCTCAACCGGAATACCCAGCGGATGGAAGAAATCCACCGCCTCTTTGGTCAGGCGAATATTCTCTTCGAAGTCAAAGGCCGAGGCGTCGCGCATCAGCGAATTCATGCCGTGGACCCAGGCGTTATGGATAATCTCCATGCTGCGGCCATGATCCCAGTGAGCAATCACCGGTACCGATGCCTTTTTCGCCATCGAAACCATCATATGCGAAAAATCTTCAAACGAGGTATTGCCCACAAATCCGGTACCGAAAGAGATAATCACCGGCGACTTAGCCTCTTCCGCCGCATCAATCACCCCCATTAACATTTCCGCATTCCACACGTTAAAGTGGGCAATCGCATAATGTTTATTCCGGGCATCATTTTCCCAATATTTAATATCTGCCAGCATGGTTGTTTCTCCCTTTGCAATAAATTAATGGTTAACTTTAATAACGCCTTTAATGATTTCACGTTTGTTATTAACGGATTCTTCAAACGCGCGCTGAACATCCTCAAAATCGTAAATATGCGTCACCATCGACTTCACATCGAAACGCCCGGAGGAAATAGCTTCAATGGTGACCGGATAGCGGTTGGCATAGCGGAAAACGGTCTGAATCGACACTTCACGGTTAATCTTGAGGAAATTGATCGCTGAATCCCCGGGAACCGTACCGACGATCATGATTTTCCCTCCGCGCATGACCAGATACGGAGCCTGCTTAACGGTGACGGCCGAACCGGCGGTTTCGAATACGATATCGGCCCCCATATCACCGGAGAACTGCTGGCAGCGCGCGACGGTGTCCTCTTTCGCGCCGTTGATAACGACGTTGGCGCCAAGCTTCCCGGCCATGGCAAGGCGTTTTTCCAGCACATCCACCACAGCAATGTTGGTTGCCCCCAGGCAAAGGCATGCCTGCAGGGTCATTAAACCAATACAGCCTGCGCCAAGAATGACGATTTTCTTGCCCGGCTTGACGTCCGCCAGCATCGCGGCATGCATGCCGACCGCCGCAGGCTCCACCAGCGCGCCTTCCATCGTGTCCATATTGTCGGGCAGCTTATAGGTGAAGCTCTCCGGATGGCACAGGTAGTGGGTTAACGCGCCGCGATAATTTGGCTGCGTGGCCATGAAATCAACGTCAGGACAGATATTGTATTTTCCCTCCAGGCAGTAGCGGCAGTGGCCGCACGGCACGCCGGGCTCAATATTCACCCGGTCGCCGGGTTTAAATTTGCTCACGCGGTTGCCCACCGCCACCACCGTACCGGCGCATTCGTGCCCCAGACCAATTTCCTGATTGGGATCTTTCGGCGGAATAAAGGGGCCCGATTCAAAACCGTGGACGTCTGAGCCGCAAATACCGACGTATTCAATTTTTATCAGCACTTCATGCTCTTTCGGCACCGGGATATCGGCGGCAATAATTTTCATCGTGCCCGGCGTTTTTAATATCGCTTTTACATTCTTCATATTATTTCCCGTCAATATTATTTGCTGGTAACGGCATCAATACCGAGGCTTTCGACAGAGACGCCTTTAGTTTCAATTCCGATTGTGGCAATAGCGACCGCAACAATAATGGAGACGGCCCCCAGCAGCACAAATACCCCAGTCACGCCGTAACCGTTAAGCAGTACCGCCACCGCATAAGGCGCGGCGATGCCGCTGATGCGCCCCACCGCGTTCGCCAGGCCTGAACCGCGAAGCTTCGCTTCGGTCGGCCAGATTTCCGGCACATATACCGCTGAGGCATAGCACACGTACATATAGACAAACGTAATCAGGAAGAAGCCAATTAAAGTAATCAGCAGCATGCTGGTTTGCAGCGAATAGATATATCCCAGTACGGCAATTAACACTAACAGGCCTACGCCCATAGTCTTTCTGGGAATTTTATCCATCACCAGCATGGCGATAAAAATCCCGAACGGCGCGCCGAACATACTCATGGTATTTAAAACAATCGAGTCTTTCAGATTAATTCCCTGGGTCATAAATATCGTCGGCAGCCAGTTAATTAAGGTGTACTGGACGACATTCATGGCTATCAGCACGAAGGAGCCTAAAATTACCCGCTTCAGTAATACACCCGTTAATAACGCTGAATAGGGCACGGCGCGCGGCGCTTTACCATCATCTTCTATTACCACTGGCGGCAATGGCTTACCGGTTTGCAGCACGACCCTCTCTTCAATGGCCCGCATCACCTCTTCGGCTTCCTCATAGCGTCCACGAGACTCCAGCCAGCGGGGCGATTCAGGGAAACTGCGCCAGGCAATCACGGTGGCTATCAGCGACAGCATGGCGGGGATCAGCAGTTGAACGCGCCAGTTCCATTCCGCACTAATTAACGGTGTTAATACCATCGCGATCAGCGAACAGAGCGGATAGGACCAGTTGCCGATAAACGAGACCCGGCTGGACCAGGTGCCGCGATTTCTGCCGGGCATATATTCGGTAAAACCGGCGAATAAGGTGACCAGCAGCGCGCCTAATCCGACCCCCATGACAAAACGACTGGCGATAAGGAAGGTCATGTTCGGGGAAAATGCCCCGACGACCATGGCAACGATATGAATCGCTTCATACAGAATGAAGGCGTTTTTACGCCCAATTTTATCGCCGATGATGCCGCCGCCGAGCGCGCCAAGAAACATACCCGCCGTGGTAATGGCGGAGAACGTGGCGGTGGTCGAATTATCGGTCCAGCCGAGCACCTTCAACTGCGCGAGAATTAACCCGCCAACGGCATTGCTCCAGCAGACCAGTAACCCGAAAGCGACCATGGCAAACATTGCCGAGTGCCAGCGGCAGTCAGGCAGGCGATCCAGCCTGGCGCCGCAGTGCGGTTTTGCTATCTGTTCCATCGGATAACGTTCCTTTCATAAAGGGGTTATTCATCAAAGTCGTAAGTCATGATGACTTTGATCGCGGTTTTATCGACCATGGCGTCAAACCCTTCGCGCCATTGCGACAGGCCAATGCGGTGCGTGATCATCGGTTTGACTTTGATCGCGCCGCTGGCAAGCAGGCGAATGGCGTTACGCCAGGAAGTGGAGTCATAGGCCATATGCCCGATGATGCTTTTGTTCCACGCGGTGATATCGTTGATGGAGAAGTCCAGCGGTTGGAATCCCATGCCCACGCGCACCACTTCACCGTTGGGACGCAGCATTTCGATGGATTGTTTGAGGGCGATATTGGCGCCAGAACATTCGATAACCAGCCCCAGATTATCTTTGCCGCAAATCGCCTGGCAGCGGGCGACCACATCCTCAGTAGAAGCGTTGACTACCGCCGTTGCGCCGAGCGCTTTGGCAATAGGGAAACGTACCGCGACATCCTCTTCCAGCCCGACCATGACGATATTCACGGCCCCCATAATGCGCGCCATCTGTACGGAAAAGAGCCCAAGTGGACCGGTACCGAAAACCACGACGTCCTGACCGGGAAGAAATTTGGATTGTTGAGCGAGCGACTTATAGGCATTACAGATAGGATCCAGCACCGCCGCGTCTTCGTAATCAACGCCCGGCGGAATCTCCCACAGCGCATGACGATGGATTTTGAGGATCTCTCCCGGCACCAGGCAGTATTTTGAAAATCCGCCGCCCCAGGTATTGTTGTCCAGACCCAAATTCACTTTTTCTGCACAACACAGAAAATCGCCCTGTTCGCAGGCCGGACAAACGCCGCAGACGTGCCCGCTATTATCCGAGACTACCCGCTGGCCGACTTTCCAGTCCTTGACCTTGTCACCCACCCGAACAATGGCACCGGCAAATTCATGGCCGCGTATGGAGTTAAATTGATCGGAACCGCTGTCGACATTGTAGTGTTTCATATCCGCGCCGCAGATGGCGGCGGCTTTGATTTCAATCACCACGTCATCCGGACCGCACACCGGTTCCGGTACGTCAATCATCTTATAGCCGCCAAAGGCCTTACCAAATCTTGCCAGTGCTTTCATTGCGTCTTCCTTTGTTTAATGGTTTTGCTTCAGTGGAGGCAATACTTAACCACAAAATCTTTGAGGTCAATAACAAATCTTTAAAACACAGATATTGATCTGTATTTCACAACTCAGATCACAAATACGGCAACATTCGTCGAGGGAGGTGATTGAAGTGAAGACATGGCGTGGTCACGCGACCGCTTCGCTAATGCAGCCGTGAACCGCTTCGCATTTTTGCGCGACGGAAGATGCTAGCCTGCACGGGCTGTTTTTTCGCCACGCCATTTACGTGGCGTGTTTGCTTTTCGAGTCACTTTTAAGTCAAAGAGGATTTGCTATGAAAATTTTGCCTTTGCTGGCAGCTTTACCCCTGCTCTGCGCGAGCGTTGTTTCCGCTAACACGCTGATGTCCGTCGGCTACTTTAACGGCGGCGGCGACGTCACTGCCGGTCCCGGCGGCGATATTGATAAACTGGACGTACGCCAGATCACCCATCTCAACTACTCGTTTGGTCTGGTCTATAACGACGAGAAAGACGAAACCAACGCGGCCCTGAAAGACCCGAGCAAGCTGCATCAGATTTGGCTGTCGCCGAAAGTACAGGCGGATTTGCAGAAAATCCCCAGCTTGCGCCAGCAGAACCCAAGCCTGAAAGTGTTGCTTTCCGTCGGCGGCTGGGGGGCGCGCGGATTCTCCGGCGCAGCGGCGACGAAAGAGACCCGGGCGGTGTTTATCCAGTCGGCGCTGGCGATTATTGAAAAATATGGCCTCGATGGCATCGACCTCGACTGGGAGTATCCGGTCAACGGCGCGTGGGGGCTGGTCGCCAGCCAACCGGCCGATCGCGATAATTTTACCGCCCTGCTGAAAGAGCTGCGCGCGGCGGTAGGGAACAAAAAACTGGTGACCATCGCCGTAGGCGCAAACGCGGAGAGCCCAAAAAGCTGGGTTGACGTCAAAGCGATAGCGCCATCGCTCGACTACATCAACCTGATGACCTATGACCTGGCCTACGGCACCCAGTACTTCAATTCCAACCTGTATGATTCGACCCGCTGGCCGACGGTCGCTGAAGCAGATAAGTACAGCGCGGACTTTGTGGTGAACAACTACCTTGCCGCCGGTCTAAAGCCGAGCCAGATGAACCTGGGGATTGGTTTCTATGGCCGGATACCAAAACGCGCCGTCGAACCGGGTATTGACTGGAGCCAGCCGGACGCGCAGAAAAACCCGGCCACCCGTCCCTACTTTGCGGCTCAACAGATTGAGCTGTTCGAATCGCTGGGCGTCGATCTGACCAAAGACACCTATGTGAAATATAACGATATCGTGGCGAAGTTAATCAACGATCCGCAGAAGCGCTTTACTCAGCATTGGGATGATGAAGCGAAGGTGCCGTGGCTATCGGTGCAGTCCGCCGACGGTCAAGCCCTCTTTGCGCTTTCCTATGAGAACCCGCGCTCGGTGGCCATCAAGGCTGACTATATCAAGAGCAAGGGTCTGGCAGGCGCGATGTTCTGGGAGTACGGCGCGGATGACCAGAACCAGTTGGCGAAACAGCTGGCCGAGTCATTAGGGATCAAACGCTGAACTGCGCGGTGTCAGCGCATGCACAATAGGTTATGATAACTGCATTCCGCTGCGCCAGCTCAGGCGCAGCTTTTCATTTGCAACAGAAGGCATGGGTATTATGGCTTATATCCCGAAAAACTACGCCCGTCTGGAAGTCGGTTACCGCGAAAAAGCGCTGAAGCTCTTCCCCTGGGTCTGCGGACGCTGCTCGCGTGAGTTTGTCTATTCAAACCTGCGTGAGCTGACGGTGCACCATATCGATCACGACCACTCCAATAACCCGGAAGATGGTAGCAACTGGGAGATGCTGTGCCTGTACTGTCACGATCATGAGCACTCAAAATACACCGAAGCCGATCTGTACGGCTCGACGGTGGTCGCCGGCGAAGATGCGCAGAAAAGCGTCGGCGAAGCGAAATATAACTCCTTCGCCGATCTTAAGGCGATGATGAACAAGAAATAACGCTGTGACGCATCAAAGCCCGGCGCACACCTGGCCGGGCTGACGCAGGCCTTTTCAGGCTCAGGATTTAAAGGTCGCGATAGGCTGCGGCGTAATGCCGAAGTCAACTTTCAGCTGCTGTTTACTTTTCATCACCATCTGCCCGTTGGTATCGATGGTCATATGCTGCGCGTCAACGTTGTAGCGCGCCTGCCAAAGCATCACCAGCTGCAGGCAGTTCTCTTTCTGTTCGTCAGTCAACGCCACGCCGTCCGGCCATTTACCCAATTCCACCGCCGTGGCCAGGCGCTGATAAACTTCCGGCGTCATACCGTCAATAATCCGATCGATTTCCATCTTCCGATATCCCCGTTTGGAATAATTTGCTGAATCGTTTTTTCAACCCTTAATTTGCTCACCGTTTTCGTCATTGGTGAAGCTTAACGAGGCCGAATTAACGCAAAAACGTTCTCCGGTGGGCTGAGGGCCATCCGGGAATACGTGCCCAAGGTGAGCATCGCAGTTTCCGCAGCGAATTTCCGTGCGCTGCATACCGTGGGAGTAATCATTAAGGTAGCGAATTGCGTCATCGCTGACGGGCTCATAAAAGCTCGGCCAGCCGCAGCCGGAATCATACTTGGTTTGCGAGTGAAACAGCGCGGCATCGCACACCAGGCAGTGGTAGACGCCATCGCGTTTGTTGTGCAGCAACCGCCCGGTGAACGGCGGCTCAGTACCGTGATTCTGCGTCACGTAAAACTGCATCTCGCTCAAATTTTTTTTGAGCTCGTCCGAAGAGGGTTTATTCGACATTGACTTGCTTCTCGCTGTGAAAGGACAACTTTTCACGTCAATTCTAACAAAATATTAACAATGAAGCGTGCACTTTTGTTCTAAACTTAGGCGACGCCAAAAGGCAGCCACACAATTGTGATGAATATCACATTTTTATCTTCAATGACCTTTAAAATTCCGGGCGCAGCCCCCATATGGAATTGGGCTCAAAGGGAAAGTGGGATAAATCGACCGCGCAAAGGCATGCTCTGGATTGATTTGTCGCAATGATTGACACGATTCCGCTTGACGCTGCGTAAGGTTTTTGTAATTTTACAGGCAACCTTTTATTCACTAACAAATAGCTGGTGGAATATATGACTATCAAAGTAGGTATCAACGGTTTTGGCCGTATCGGTCGCATTGTTTTCCGTGCTGCTCAGGAACGTTCTGACATCGAGATCGTTGCAATCAACGACCTGTTAGACGCTGACTACATGGCTTACATGCTGAAGTATGACTCCACTCACGGCCGTTTCAACGGTACCGTTGAAGTGAAAGACGGTCATCTGATCGTTAACGGTAAAAAAATCCGTGTTACCGCTGAGCGTGACCCGGCTAACCTGAAGTGGGACGAAGTGGGTGTTGACGTTGTTGCTGAAGCAACCGGTATCTTCCTGACCGACGAAACCGCTCGTAAACACATCACCGCTGGCGCGAAAAAAGTCGTACTGACTGGCCCGTCCAAAGACAACACCCCGATGTTTGTTAAAGGCGCTAACTTTGACAAATACGAAGGCCAGGACATCGTTTCCAACGCATCCTGCACCACCAACTGCCTGGCTCCGCTGGCAAAAGTTATCAACGACAACTTCGGCATCATCGAAGGTCTGATGACTACCGTTCACGCAACCACCGCAACTCAGAAAACCGTTGATGGCCCGTCTCACAAAGACTGGCGCGGCGGCCGCGGCGCAGCTCAGAACATCATCCCGTCTTCTACCGGCGCTGCTAAAGCTGTAGGTAAAGTCCTGCCAGAACTGAATGGCAAACTGACCGGTATGGCGTTCCGCGTTCCGACTCCGAACGTATCCGTTGTTGACCTGACCGTTCGTCTGGAAAAAGCTGCTTCTTATGAAGAAATTAAGAAAGCAATCAAAGCTGCTTCTGAAGGCGCAATGAAAGGCGTTCTGGGCTACACCGAAGACGACGTTGTATCCACCGATTTCAACGGTGAAATCTGCACTTCCGTATTCGACGCCAAAGCGGGTATCGCTCTGAACGACAACTTTGTGAAACTGGTTTCCTGGTACGATAACGAAACTGGTTACTCCAACAAGGTTCTGGACCTGATTGCTCACATCTCCAAATAAGTTGAGATGAGACAGTAATCTGTAAGAGCGACTTCGGTCGCTCTTTTTTTTGTCTGAAGATAAAGGATTGCGTAATGATTAATAAAATTTTTGCCCTCCCGGTTATCGAACAACTTACCCCTGTCCTTTCCCGCCGCCAGCTTGATGACCTCGAGCTGATCGTCGTTGACCATCCGCAGGTGAAAGCCTCCGTGGCTTTGCAGGGCGCTCACCTGCTCTCCTGGAAGCCCGCGGGCGAAGAAGAAGTCCTGTGGCTCAGCGGCAATACGCCGTTTAAAAACGGCGTTGCCCTGCGCGGCGGCGTGCCGATTTGCTGGCCGTGGTTCGGCCCTTCTGCGCAGCCGGGTCTGCCCTCCCACGGCTTCGCCCGCAATCTGCCCTGGGCTCTGAAAGGGCACGATGAAGATGACAAAGGCGCGGTGCTGACCTTTGAACTGAAAAGCAGCGAGGCTACCCGCCAGTACTGGCCGCACGAGTTCACCCTGCTGGCGCGTTTCAAGCTGGGCAAAACCTGCGAAATTGAGCTGGAAGCGCACGGCGAATTTGAAACCACTTCCGCCCTGCACACCTATTTCAACGTCGGCGACATTGCGGCTGTGAAGGTCAGCGGTCTGGGGGAGCGTTATATTGATAAAGTGAAAAACGCGGAAGAAGGCGTTTTGAGCAATGGCACAGAGACCTTTCCCGATCGTACCGACCGCGTGTATCTGAATGCCGAAACCTGCAGCGTGATTCACGACGATGCGCTGAACCGCAATATCGACGTTACGCATCATCACAACAGCAACGTGGTGGCCTGGAACCCGGGTCCGGCGCTTTCCGTCAGCATGGGCGACATGCCGGATGATGGCTACAAAACCTTCGTCTGCGTAGAAACCTGCTGCGTGACCGAAACCCAGAAGGCCAGCGAAGAGAAACCTTCGCGCCTGGCGCAAACCCTCCGCGTGGTGAAACGCTAACGCAAAGCAGGATGGCGCGCGGGTTAACATCGTTCTGCCGGGCGGCGGCTTACGCCTTGCCCGGCCTACTCGACTGATTGTACGCGTATTTTGCCGATCGCAGAGTTGGGCTTTGCTTTACACCATATCCAGCGGCGTTTTTCTGGCCGGCGCCGGGTAAGCTTTATCGAGAAGCGCAAGCTCCTCATCGTTCAGCACAATATCCAGCGCCGCGGCATTCTGCGCGACATGCTCAATGCTCGACGCTTTCGGGATCGCCAGTACCTCCCGGCGGCTAATCACCCACGCCAGCAGAATCTGCGCCGCGGTCACGCCCCGCTCCTGCGCAATATTTTTCACAACGGTATGATTTAAAAGTCCATTGCGCAGGCGACCGGCCTGAGCCAGCGGACAATAGGCCATTACCGGCAGCCGCCGCTGCTGGCACCACGGCAGCAGGTCATACTCAATGCCGCGGGAAGCCAGATGATAGAGCACCTGATTGGTCGCGCACCGTTCGCCGCCCTCCACCTGCCAGAGCTGTTGCATATCATCCTCATCGAGATTCGACACGCCCCAGCGGCGAATTTTACCCTGCGCAACCAGCGCTTCCATGCCGGCAACCGTCTCCTGTAGAGAATAATCTCCGCGCCAGTGCAGCAGATAAAGATCCAGATAGTCGGTATTGAGGCGGCGCAGGCTGGCCTCGCAGGCGCGGGCTATTTTGCGTCCACCGGCATTCCATGGATAGACTTTAGACACCAGCACCACCCGATCGCGTTGCCCGCGAATCGCCTCGCCGACGACCTCTTCAGCGCCGCCGTCAGCATACATTTCCGCCGTATCGATAACCGTCAGGCCAAGATCGATGCCCGCGCGCAGTGCAGCCGCCTCCTGCGCGCGCAGCGCCGGGTTTTCACCCATATACCAGGTCCCCTGCCCGATAACGGGAACCGCCGGATGCTCGCCAAAACGAATGGTCCTTTCTACCATCGCTACCTCCTGCAAATGATTGCACCACCATAATGCAAAACAGGGCGAGACGCCCTGTTTTGATGCACAAAATGCCCTGTAATAAAGCACTATCAGAAGGAGTAAGTGACCCCGGTAGAAATCAGGCCGCTCCAGGATTTGTCCACCATCGGGCTATCGGTGATTTCATCGGACAGACGGGTATAGCGCGCCACGCCGTATACGCTCCAGTCGCCGAGGAAACGATAGTTTGCCGACAGCTCGAGGTACGGGTTCCAGCTGCTGTCCGGATCGTAGCTGCGCATGCCGCTGCGATTCGACTCATGTTTCGAAACACCATAGTAGTACTCGTTCTGGTTGTCGCTGTTCCACTCCACGCCAATACCCGGCGTAAGCGTCAGGTTGCCGTTGGTATAGCGATACAGCCAGGCCAGATCCCATACGATACCGTTGCTGTTATCCAGGGTGTCCCCTGACAGCGCGGTGCGCAGGAAGCCGTACTGCGTATAATGTTCGTAGGAGAGCCCCGCCATCACCGTGGACTTACGCTTATCCAGGCGACGCATCTGCTGGCTATCGCTGTCGCCAGGCTTAAAGTACATCGGCGACCAGTACGCGGTCACAGAGAGCTTATCGTTGGTATCATTCCACAGGTAGTAACCACCACCCAAGCCGCGAAACCAGAAGTTATCGCTCTCATAATTAATAACGGGCACCGGGTAAACATCAGCATCATATTGCTTGTAGGGATGTTCGACCACACCCACACCCGCCCCTAAAGTGAACTTCCCTTCAGCGTGTACGGCGGATGCTGAACTCGCAATCAACACACCAAGTGCCAGAAGTTTGATTTTAGTCACGATCCATATTCCTGTTGTCAAATAATCAGCGCAGGCAGTTTAACGTTGTATACGTCATGCCTCAAATTCTTTACCAGTCATTACACTGAACTCATCATTTTCTCATCGTCAGATGACCACAAGCTGACACCTGAATGACAGCGCCATGACGCCGCAGGACAAGAGGTGCAAAAAAGAGACCGTTTTCCGGATGAGTTATTGATATGTCATTGAAATTGATTTTCTACGCCATGCAAGTTTTCCAAATGCATCTACGCTTAAATTTAGAAGAAGTAAATGCGGGGCACGTTATCCCGATACTTCGCCAACCTGGCATAAGGGTTGCTGGAGTATCAGAGAGCGCTATGCAGCTTACCTCTTCCGGGGGCTCCCACTATTCATATGAACGGCTCTCAACCTGTGCTAAAAACGAAAGGACGGCATGCCATGAATATATTCGATCACTATCGCCAGCGCTATGAAGCTGCCAAGGACGAAGAGTTCACACTGCAGGAGTTTCTTACCATCTGTCGGCAAGATCGCAGTGCTTATGCTAACGCAGCAGAAAGATTGCTGATGGCCATCGGTGAGCCGGTCATGGTCGATACGGCCCTCGAACCCAGGCTATCCCGTCTCTTTTCAAACCGGGTTGTCGCACGCTATCCGGCCTTTGAAGAGTTTTACGGGATGGAAGATGCCATTGAGCAAATTGTTTCTTACCTGAAGCACGCCGCTCAAGGGCTGGAAGAGAAGAAACAGATTCTGTATCTGCTGGGGCCCGTGGGCGGCGGTAAATCATCGCTTGCCGAACGCCTGAAGTCCTTAATGCAGCGCGTCCCTATCTATGTGCTCAGCGCAAACGGAGAGCGCAGCCCGGTCAACGACCATCCGCTGTGTCTGTTCAACCCGCAGGAGGATGCGCAAATCCTCGAAAAAGAGTACGGCATTCCAAACCGCTATCTGGGGACGATTATGTCGCCGTGGGCGGCCAAGCGTCTGCATGAATTCGGCGGCGACATCACTAAGTTCCGCGTGGTGAAAGTGTGGCCATCAATTCTGGCGCAGATCGCCATCGCCAAAACCGAGCCTGGCGACGAGAACAACCAGGACATCTCGGCGCTGGTCGGTAAAGTGGATATTCGTAAACTGGAGCACTACGCGCAGAATGATCCGGATGCCTACGGCTACTCCGGCGCCCTGTGCCGCGCCAACCAGGGGCTGATGGAATTCGTCGAGATGTTTAAAGCGCCTATCAAGGTGCTGCACCCGCTGCTGACCGCGACGCAGGAAGGCAACTATAACGGTACCGAAGGGATCTCCGCCCTGCCGTTCAACGGGATCATCCTCGCCCACTCCAACGAATCGGAATGGGTGACCTTCCGGAATAACAAAAACAATGAGGCCTTCCTCGACCGCGTGTATATCGTCAAGGTGCCTTATTGCCTGCGTATCTCGGAAGAGATCCGCATCTATGAAAAACTGCTTAATAACAGCGAACTGACCCATGCGCCGTGCGCGCCGGGCACGCTGGAAACGCTGTCGCGCTTCTCGATTCTGTCGCGGCTGAAAGAGCCGGAAAACTCGAGCATTTACTCAAAAATGCGCGTCTATGACGGCGAAAGCCTGAAAGACACCGACCCGAAAGCGAAATCCTATCAGGAGTATCGCGATTATGCCGGCGTTGATGAAGGGATGAACGGCCTGTCTACCCGCTTCGCGTTCAAAATCCTGTCGCGGGTATTTAACTTTGACCATGCCGAAGTCGCCGCCAACCCGGTGCATCTGTTCTACGTCCTCGAGCAGCAGATCGAGCGCGAGCAGTTCCCGCAGGAGCAGTCAGAGCGTTATCTTGAGTTCCTCAAAGGCTATCTGATCCCGAAATACGCCGAGTTTATCGGCAAAGAGATCCAGACCGCCTACCTTGAATCCTACTCTGAGTACGGGCAGAACATTTTTGACCGTTATGTCACCTACGCCGACTTCTGGATTCAGGATCAGGAATACCGCGACCCGGATACCGGCCAGCTGTTTGACCGCGAGTCGCTGAACGCTGAGCTGGAAAAAATCGAGAAGCCCGCCGGGATCAGTAACCCGAAAGACTTCCGCAACGAGATAGTCAACTTCGTGCTGCGCGCCAGAGCGCACAACAGCGGGCGTAATCCAAACTGGACCAGCTACGAGAAACTGCGCACGGTTATCGAGAAGAAAATGTTCTCCAATACCGAAGAGCTGTTGCCGGTGATTTCCTTCAACACCAAAACGTCAACCGATGAGCAGAAAAAACACGATGACTTTGTCGACCGCATGATGGAGAAAGGCTATACCCGTAAGCAGGTTCGTCTGCTGTGCGAATGGTATCTGCGGGTACGTAAATCATCCTGATAGACCGGCCCGGCAGCTCACCGCTGTCGGGTTAATAATAACTGCGAAGACCCAATAACATTCAGCGATGGGCTGTTTTCCGCGCCTGAATGGCCGGGGCATAGTTGGCAAATGCAGTACAGGAGGGCATATGACCTGGTTCATAGACCGACGCCTGAACGGGAAAAATAAAAGCGCCGTCAACCGGCAGCGCTTTCTGCGCCGCTATAAAGCGCAGATAAAGCAGTCGATCTCCGAGGCCATCAACAAGCGCTCGGTGACCGATATTCAGAGCGGAGAGTCCGTCTCCATCCCAACGGACGATATTAACGAACCGATGTTTCATCAGGGACGCGGCGGCCTGCGCAATCGCGTACACCCCGGTAACGATCACTTTGTACAAAATGACCGTATCGAACGCCCTCAGGGCGGCGGTGGCGGTGGAGGCAGCGGTCAGGGGCAAGCCAGCGCCGACGGCGAAGGCCAGGACGAGTTTGTCTTTCAGATTTCGAAAGACGAATATCTCGATCTATTGTTCGAGGATCTCGCCCTGCCAAATTTGAAGAAAAACCAGCAGCGCCAGCTGACGGAGTATAAAACCCATCGCGCGGGCTATACCGCTAACGGCGTTCCCGCCAATATCAGCGTCGTTCGCTCGTTGCAAAACTCGCTGGCGCGGCGCACGGCGATGACCGCCGGTAAACGCCGGGAACTGCACGCGCTGGAAGAAGACCTTGATACCATTAGCAAAAGCGAACCGGCACAGCTGCTGGAAGAGGAGCGGCTGCGCAAAGAGATAGCCGAACTGCGGGCGAAAATCGACCGCGTCCCGTTTATTGATACTTTCGATCTACGTTACAAGAACTACGAAAAACGGCCAGAACCGTCAAGCCAGGCAGTCATGTTCTGCCTGATGGACGTCTCGGGCTCCATGGACCAGGCGACCAAGGACATGGCAAAACGCTTTTACATCCTGCTGTATCTGTTCCTCAGCCGGACCTATAAAAACGTCGATGTCGTTTATATCCGCCACCATACGCAGGCTAAAGAGGTCGACGAACACGAATTCTTTTATTCGCAGGAAACCGGCGGCACGATTGTCTCCAGCGCCCTGAAGCTGATGGATGAAGTGGTCAAAGAGCGCTACGACCCGGCGCAGTGGAATATCTACGCCGCGCAGGCCTCGGATGGGGATAACTGGGCGGACGACTCACCGCTGTGTCATGAACTGCTGGCGAAGAAGATCCTGCCCGTGGTGCGCTACTATAGCTATATTGAGATAACCCGTCGGGCGCACCAGACGCTGTGGCGGGAGTATGAACACCTGCAGTCGACCTTCGAAAACTTTGCTATGCAGCATATTCGCGACCCGGAAGATATTTATCCGGTATTTCGCGAACTGTTTCACAAGCAGACCTCAAAAGCGGACGGTTAAACTTTTCCCGACAGCCAGCACAGACGCTGGCTGTTTTTTATCCCGCCTTACCCGGCCCGCCCCTGTTGCAAAGTACCGGGATCAATCTCCGACATAATCAGGTCGGGCAAGCTCTCCAGCTGGTGCACCTTGCCGCACTTAACGATGATCTGCCGCGCCTTGTCGTATCCCGGCGCCCAGAGTCGATTATTCATCCGCACATCTTTGTAGACCGCGATAAGCGGTTTTTTCCACGCCGCCGCCATATGGACCACCGAAGTATCCGGTGAGATAACTAAATCGGCCTGGGCAATAAGCGCCATGCAGTGATGCAGCGTTTTAAACGGATTCACGCAGACCTTTTCCGCCAGGGGAATGCGGATTTCATCGCGGTGATCGAGCAGGATGATGTTGACGTCGGGATAATCCTGACACAGCCTGGCGATAAGCGCAGCCAGCTGCGTCTGCGACATACTACGGTCCTGATGCCCGGCAAAAATATTAATCACCACGTTACGCCCGTTCAGCGCCGCCAGATATTCACGAACCTGATGATTAACATCCTGCGGGATATGCAGGTCATAAGAGTGCAGATATTTCTTATCCAGCTGCAGATAATCAGCGATGATCGAAAATGTCTTGCTGACGTGCCAGTTTTCACAGTCAAAATCAAAAGACCGGGTATAGTGATTGATGGAAGGCCATTTATTAAATCCCAGTACCGACCTGGGTTTTATCTGCCGTAAAAGCAGCATGCGGTGAACCGGAATATCAAACAGCGACGGGTCAATTACAATATCGTACTTATTATTCGCAAGCTCATTAATAACGGAGCGAGGAACGTTATGGGTAAACTTACGCAGATAAGCCGCCGAGTCGACATTCTCAGCTTCATAAATATGGCGAATGTGTGGATTATCACGCATGACCTGACTGTTTGATTTCGTTAACAGAAAATCAACGGTCATACCTGCCTTATGGAGGCATTTAACCAGCGCTGAATCTACTACCACGTCGCCGATCGCCCCTTCATTACGCATTAGCAACACCGTTTTAACAGAGGTTAAATCAGCTTCGCGGCGCACGCGACTATCCCAGAACGCTTTAGCGATATAGACTCGAATGACATTGCGTATTTTCTTAAATAAATAATTACGACGCCTGTTTAGCTCCCTTATTTTTTTAAACTTTCGGGGGGATGCCTGCACCGCTGCGTTTTCCATCATCATAACCTCATTACCGCTATCAATAGTACCGCCTGTTACCCTGCTAAGGACTGGTGAAAATAAGAAAAGTTCGCTTGATAATTAACATTATTTCATTTTTAGCGGCGGCAGGATAGCCGCAGCGCGGTTATTGCAGCATATTTTATTGAGAACAAAATGAGTGAAAAATGAATTTAGTCGAATATTTACGATAGCCACATAACTTAGCGTCCTTATATTTAATCAGCTATTTATCTTCATTGCCGTTCGGTGATGACGCATGATGATGCTGGACAGACGACCAGTATGCTTATCATCGGTCGTGGCGCCACCGGGCCGCCCATGGTAGAATCATCTTAATCGTGCTGGCGAAATTATCATCATGAAATTACAGAATAAATTACTCCGTTATTTCATTTCTGCGGGGGTAGTTGTCCTGACATCTTCGTTTCTGGTGTATGAATTAGTCGCCAGCCATCGGGATATGTCAGAATACATGCGATATATCATCGAAAAGGGCGAATCCGCCTTTCTGTACGATAAATATCAAAATCAGCTCGTGATCTCCCAGGTCGCGCGAAAGCTGGATACGCATCCGACTGCCGAAAAAGCCCAACAGGCCTGCGCCAGCGTCGAGAACAAGGGTAAAGTCTTCGGCCTGAATATCGCCGGGCATACCTTCCCCGGGCTTCACGGTACGCTCAGTACCACGCAGGCGTCGTGCGGGCCATGGATCAACGCTCTCCCGGCGCTGCAGGCATTTGATGCCGCTATCGCCCAAAGCGATATGAACTCAGCGCTGAATGCGGCAACATTCAAATCAGACAAACGTTTCCGCTACTATCTTGATTTAGATAATAAGTATGCCTATTTCTATTCACCAATTGAGATAAAAAGCAATCCAGTCGCCAACTGGGACTTTCTTCACGACAGCAAACTGGGTATCACTCAGAACAGCCTCAACGGTTTACTCCGCGGCCGCACGCTGATTTCCAGCATCTATGCTGACGCGTTAACCGGGCAGAATATTTTGTCATTTTTAACCCCGGTTTATCATCGGGATCGGCTGAAGGGCATCGTGATGGTGGATGTCACTCGCCATGATATTGAGAAACTTCTTTACACCGCCGACCGCCCTTTGGTCTGGCGCTATCTCGACATCACGTTAACGGACTCCGACTCAACATCTGAAATCCGCGTACACCGCAGCAACACGCATTTTTTCAGCTATGCCCACCATAGCCAAAAGGTAGCGGAAAACCTGCATATTGCGCTGTCGCTGGATATGACCTATTTTCTGCTTAGCTCCTGGAAGCTATTCCTGTTTTACCTGATATCTACCGGCGTTTTACTGCATCTGGTACGCATGCACTTTCGTCTGTATATCGACGTTTTCAAAGAGAACATTAGTGATTCTTTAACCGGTCTTTACAACCGTAAAATTCTCTCCTCGCTGCTGGAATCCCGCATGCAAAAGCTTACCGAGCAGGGGGTGAATATCGTGTTTATGGCGCTGGACTGCGACCGGCTTAAATACCTTAATGATACCTGGGGGCACGACGAAGGCGACCGCGCGATTGTGCTGCTCGCGCAATCCATTTCCGCCGCCATCCGTAAAAGCGATTACGGCATCCGTCTGGGCGGCGATGAGTTCTTCCTGATCCTGATCGATTATGAGGAACAAGAGGCGCAAAATATCCCCGAGCGTATTCGCCAGCACCTGAGGGTAATTGACATTAACCGGCGCGTTAATTTCTCATGGGGCGCCTGCAGCATGGCGCCGGGGGATAGCCTGGCCGATGTAATGAAAATCGCCGATGCCCGGCTGTACGAAAATAAAAAGCAAAAAAAGTATCCTTACCCGGGGCGAGAAGAAGAATCTTGAGGTTTTATTGTGAAGGAAAAAATCGACATGAACGCGCCTGTAAGAATCAGTATTCATCAGCAGCTGCTAGCGCTGCTTAACCGCTCCCACGCCCGCTATCGGGTCGTTGAACATGAGGCCGTCGGGAAATGTGAAGCCGTGTCGAAGATTCGCGGCACCGCGCTGGGCCAGGGAGCCAAGGCGCTGGTGTGTAAAGTGAAAGGGCATGGCGTTAATCAGCACGTTCTGGCTATCCTAGCCGCCGATCTTCAGGCGGATTTAGCCCGGCTGGCCGAATACATCGGCGGCAGTAAAGCCTCGCTGGCCAGCCCGGCGGAAGTGGACGCCCTGACCGCCTGCGCGTTTGGCGCCATTCCCCCCTTCACTTTCCATCCGGACCTGCGGCTGGTCGCCGATCCGCTGCTGTTTGCGCGTTTCCCGGAAATCGCCTTCAACGCCGGGCAGCTTGATAAGTCCATCATCCTTGATACCGCCGACTATCTGCGCATTGCCCGTCCGGAACTGACCGCGTTTCATCGCCTGGCCTGATTGCCCCCCTGCTACGCTAAGGCCGCGGGTAGCAATCGATCGTGCAGATGCCTCAAATCGCGAGTCTGCGATAAAAAACCTGTTTACTTACGCGATTATGCGTAGAGTAAATGGGTTTTTCTTTTTTTATTTTTTGGCAAGGACCTCTGCACATGCTCGACACCACCCTGTTAATACTGCTGGGCCTGGCGGCGCTCGGCTTTATTAGCCACAACACCACCGTTGCTATTTCAATCCTGGTTTTAATTATCGTCCGCGTCACCCCGCTCAACGCTTTCTTTCCATGGATTGAAAAGCAGGGGCTGACCATCGGTATTATTATCCTCACCATCGGCGTGATGGCCCCCATTGCCAGCGGTACGCTGCCGCCCTCAACGCTGCTGCACTCCTTTGTGAACTGGAAGTCGCTGCTGGCGATTGCCGTGGGGGTATTTGTTTCCTGGCTTGGCGGACGCGGCGTGGCGCTGATGGGCTCGCAGCCGCAGCTGGTGGCCGGACTGCTGGTCGGCACCGTCCTCGGCGTCGCCCTCTTCCGCGGCGTTCCGGTTGGCCCGCTGATCGCCGCCGGGATCATTTCGCTGTTTATTGGGAAGTCGTAGCCAGGCTGGCAAGATAGCGGCCCGGCGTTTGCCCGAGGCCCTTTTTAAACATGGTAATAAAGGCGGTGGTAGAGTCATAGCCCAGGCTCTGCGCCGTCTGCTGTACCGTCTGCCCGCGGACCAGCATCTGCAGGGCGAGGATCAGCTGCAGCTGATGTCGCCAGCGGCGAAAGCTTAAGCCCGTCTCACGCACCACCAGCCGCGCCAGATTGCGTTCGCTCATGGCGAATTCCGCCGCCCACTGCGCCAACGTTTGCCAGCGGGCCGGGTCGACGGCCATCGTGTCCACCATCTGACGAATTTTTGGATGCCCAGAGACCGGCAGCTGCAGGTGCTCCTGCGGCTGCTGCGGGAGTTCATCGAACAGCACCTGCACCAGGCGGTTCATTGCCGGTTTAGCGAGTTCTGCCCTGCCGCGCTCGGCCATGACGAGGATAAGCTCGCGCACCAGCGGTGAAATTTTTAACGTACAGCAGAAAGCCGGCATCGCCGCCGCGTCGGGTTCAATAAACAAAAAGCAGACCTGCGCCTCCGGCGTCGCCCGATTGCTGTGCGGCACCTGTCCCGGCACCCACACCGCGTACTGCGGCGGCACCATCCACATCGCGTTCTCCACTTCGCAGGTCAGCGCCCCGTGAAGCGCGAGAATAAGCTGCCCTTTGCGGTGCTGATGGCGCGGAATGTACTGCTCGTCCGCGACAACCTGAATACGAAAAGCCGCCGCCGCTTCGTGACCGCTGTCCGGGTCGTAGCCGTCAAGGCCCAGTCCGATCATAAAAATGTCCGATTTTAGCGATAATCTGTCATTTTAGCTTGATTTAAACAGAGGACAAACAGGCTATTGTAACCGCCTCGTATTCTAGTTTGAGATAGCCATGAATTCTGCTTCACCTTCTGCCGATCGCCGTCATCTTGTATTGATTGCCGGTATTCTGCTTATCGCCACCACCTTACGCGTGGCTTTTACCGGCGCCGCGCCGCTGCTTGATGCCATTCGCAGCGAATATGGCCTCACCACCGCGCAAACCGGTCTGTTAACCACTCTGCCGCTGCTGGCCTTTGGCCTGATCTCGCCGCTGGCGGCGGCTGTCGCCCGCCGCTTCGGCATTGAACGAAGCCTGCTGCTGGCGCTGATCCTGATTTGCCTCGGTATTGCTCTGCGCTCCCTGCCCGTGGTCACGCTGCTGTTTATCGGCACCGCGATTATCGGCTGCGGCATCGCGCTGGGGAACGTTCTGCTACCAGGACTCATTAAGCGTGACTTCCCGCAGCACGTCGCCAAAATGACCGGCGCTTACTCTCTCACCATGGGGGGCGCGGCGGCGCTGGGTTCGGCAATGGTCGTTCCCTTGGCCTTCGCCGGGCTGGGCTGGCGCGGCGCGCTGTTGATGCTGATGGTATTTCCGCTGCTGGCGCTGTTTGTCTGGCTGCCGCAGTCGCGCAGGCAAGCCGCCGCGCCGCTGACCGGCTCCGGCGCCATCCACAACCGCGGGATCTGGCGATCGGCGCTGGCCTGGCAGGTGACGCTGTTTCTCGGGATTAACTCGCTGGTCTACTACGTCATTATCGGCTGGCTGCCCGCCATTCTGCAAAGCATTGGCTACAGCGAAGCGCAGGCGGGCTCCCTGCACGGGTTGCTCCAGCTGGCAACCGCCGCGCCGGGGCTGGCGATCCCGTTAATACTTCATCGGCTGAAAGATCAGCGCGGTATCGCAGTTCTGGTCGCCCTGATGTGCGCAGTCAGCGCGCTCGGATTATGGTTTTTACCCGGTCAGGCGGTGCTATGGACGCTTATCTTCGGCTTCGGGTCCGGCGCGACCATGATTCTCGGCTTGACCTTTATCGGTCTGCGGGCCAGCTCAGCGCACCAGGCCGCCGCGCTGTCCGGCATGGCGCAGACGGTGGGCTATCTGCTGGCCGCCTGCGGGCCGCCGGTGATGGGGAAAATTCATGATGCCAACGGCGACTGGCATATCCCGCTGATCGCCGTGGCGTTGATCTCAATTGCGATGGCGGTATTTGGCGCGCTGGCCGGTCGCGATCGGGAGATTAACGGCTAGCGCTACCGATGCCCGGCGACCGCCGCCGGGCGTTCGCTCACTGACTTGCCGCGCGTAAAAACGCGTGAACCAGCGGCGCAGGTCTGCCTTCCAGCGCGTTGCGCTCGTGCTGGAATAACGTGGCGACAAAGAACGGATGGGTCACCAGTTCTACCGCCCGAATCTCGCCGTCATCATCCCAGCCCGTGACCCGCAGGTCGCCCTGCTCCAGTTCGCGGGCAAAATCGTCGGCAATCCCGTAGCTGCAGTGATACCCCTCTTCAATGCTGTCGCGGCCATAGGCGCGGGAGATAAGCGTATTGGCGCGCAGTTCAATATTGTCCGACTTTTCCACCAGCGAGCAGCTTAACGGCGCAATCACCATCCGCCCTTCGGTATCGGTTTCGGCATGCGCGGCATCCTGCCAGCCCATAACGTTGCGCGCGTATTCAATAATCGCGTGCTGGAAGCCGCCGCAGGTGCCAAGGAACGGAATACCGTTTTCCCGGGCGTGGCGAATAGCGATAAAGGCGCCTTCGGCATTTTTATAGGGGCTGGCGGGAACCACCCAGATAGCATCGTAATCGGCGAGGTCATCAGCGGATTTTATCTCACTGGTGGACAGCCAGTCATAGCGCAGCGGCAGTTCCAGTACGGCAGCGGCATCATCAATCGCCAGCGGAATCGCTTTATGGGCAACGACGTCGGGGTTGTAATCACCGACCAGAGCAATACGCAGGGGGGAGTTCATAGCAGGATCCTTATGTCATAGCGATTATCAGGCAACACAAGGAGCCTCAGGTTAGCGATCTCCACGGCAGAACACAATCCTTATTTTGTCTGCCCTTGAACGCGGGTAATTTACTCTAACTGGCGTTATGGTATTGGGCAAACAAACGGCTATGGATGCACGATGAAGGACAAAATTCTGGTTAGCGCCTGCCTGATGGGCTTTCAGGTTCGCTATAACGGCAGTCACAAAGCCCAACTGGCTAACGCGCTGTCTCGCTGGCAGAGCGAGGGGCGGCTGGTCACCCACTGCCCGGAGCTGGCTGCGGGGTTGCCCATCCCCAGACTACCGGCGGAGATCCTGGACGCACAGGGAGCGGACGTTATGCGAAATCGTGCTCAAATTGTCGAAAGCGACGGCCAGGACGTCACCGCGCACTATCAGCTGGCCGCCTGGCTGGCACTAAAAGCCGCGCAGGAGGAAGGCTGTACCGCGGCGCTGCTCACCGACGGCAGCCCAACCTGCGGCAGTCAGTTTATCTATGATGGTACCTTTAACGGACGGCGCAAACCCGGAGCCGGCGTTGCCGCCGCCCTGCTTCGCGAGAACGGGATTACGGTATTTTCCGAACAGCAACTGCCGCAGCTGCTTGCCTGGATGAAACAAAGGGAGAGTGACGATGATTCAATGTAAACGCGTTTATGACCCGCAGGAAGAGAGCGACGGCTACCGTATACTGGTAGACCGCCTGTGGCCGCGAGGAATAAAAAAAGAGGCGCTCAATTACGCTGAGTGGTGCAAAACCCTGGCGCCATCGACAGATTTACGCAAGGCTTTTCACGGCGAGACGCTCGATTTTGCCCACTTTAGCCAGCGCTATCGCCAGGAGCTTGAGGCCCATCGTGATGAAGGCGAGCGCCTGGCCGCGCTGGCCCACCGGCAGACGCTGACGCTGCTCTACGCGGCGAAAAACACCCGGCATAACCATGCCCAGGTGCTGGCTGACTGGCTGAAAGCGCTATGACTTAGCCGGATGATCGCGGCGCCAGAGCTCCCATTCATCTAACGTTTCACCACCGGGTAGCTTGCACTCGGTGCGCACGCCCTGCGGGCTTTGAATGGGAACCTGTTTCCCGCCCAGCTGCTGACAGTAAACCGAAGCCGGGTTAGCCATCCCTACCGGATGTGCTTGCTGTGTCGGCTGAGTCTGCGCGCATCCGGCAAGCGCCAGTGGCAGCATCAGTATCATCCCCTTCATTTCTGCTCCTTAATTGATGAAAACGGTCTTTGGTCCCGAATCTCCACGGTTTCTCCATTTTAGCTGCACTTTTGCGTCGTAGAGTACCCCTGTTCTCGAACTGACCAGAGAACAGATCATTCCATAATCAATGAGTTTTTCCCCGTCGCCCCCGACGGGGCTTTTTTTCCCGCCGCGGATGCAGGTATTCTCCTAACAGATGTGTTAAATTTTATGTATCTATGTTAATTCTGCGCTGATTGTTGTTTAGCATAACTTGCTGGTAGTTATGATTAGCGTTCGGGAGCCGTATTCCTCATGTCCGATTTTATTCTCGCGCGCGTGACGCAAACGCTAGCCAATGAACACTCCCTCGAAGCATTGGTGCGACAGCTGCTTGAGATGCTGGAGCTTGTTACCCGAATGGAATCCACCTACCTGACGCGTATTGACTTCGACGCGCAGCGACAGCTGATTATGTATGCGCATAACAGCAGCGAAATGCAGATCCCAGAAGGGTTCTCCGTCCCATGGAACGACTCGCTATGTAAACGTGCGCTCGACGAGCGTTGCCTTTTCAGTAACGATGTCGCCGAACGCTGGCGTTCGTGTATCGCCGCGCAGGATTTGGGCATCGCCACCTTTTTTAGCATTCCTGTGCGCCTGACCGACGGCTCATTATTCGGCACGCTGTGCGCCACCAGCCGGGTAAGACAACCCTATAACCTTGAGGGTGAGCAGGTCATGAATTTGTTCGCGAACCTCATCGCCCACTACGTTGAAAAAGAGACGCTAGTGCAGCAGCTTCGCTCGGCCAACGTCGCGCTTGAAATGCACTCATACACTGATGAGCTTACCGGTTTACCGAATCGCCGCTCGCTGTTTAAGTATCTTGCCGCGCAGTTTCCGCGGGCCCGCGAGCAGCGGCGCAGCATGCTGCTGATTTTTATCGATCTCGACGATTTTAAAGCAATAAATGATCGATTCGGCCATCCGTGCGGCGATAACTTTCTGATTCAGGTTGGCGAACGTCTGGCGGCTCACGTACGCGGCGGTGATATTGTCGGCCGTCTCGGCGGCGATGAATTTTTAATTGTCGGACCGGGCCCCGAATTAGCCGACCAGCAGGAGTATATCGCCGCGTTACGTCAAGCGCTGACGGGGATCTATTTCCTTGGCGAGCACCGGATTAACTACCCGGGGGCCAGCTTTGGCGTTATTGAGGCCGACCCGCAGCAGATTGACGTAGAACAGGCGCTACGCGCCGCCGACGACGCGATGTATCTGGATAAGCAGTCTCGTCGTCAGGGAAGATTTTTTCATATTGACTAATCTACGGTGAAATCCCGTATGATATTCGCCACGACTTGCACTTACAGGGGCTCAATAATGAGGCTGGGTATTCTATTTCCGGTGGCTATTTTCATCGTCGCCGTTGTTTTTCTGGGCTGGTTTTTTGTCGGCGGCTATGCGGCGCCAGGCGGAGCGTAATGAAAAAAAGCACCATTATTATGCTTATTGTCGCCATCGTCGCCCTGGCGGGGACGCAATTGGGTTGGTGGTAAATCCAGGAATATTCGCGCCGCTCTTCGGCAAAGATTGCAGAATTATCTCATCTACTCAATAACTTAAAAGAATACACTCACATCATCAGCCGATACCGCATGGCCGTTTCTGCGGACGGATTTAACTGGAGAAGTGAGAAATGAAAAAACCGATCGTGTTGCCGTTGATTCTCGCGCTTTGCACGCTGTTATCGGGATGTATTGTCGACCCAGGCTATCACCACCATCGCCACCATCATCATCATGACGACAGAGACTGGCGATAAAGCGGACAACATCATAAGGCGAACTTCGGTTCGCCTTATTGCATGGGATCAGTCCCGACGGTCGGAACCTAAAAAGAGGAAACCCAGCGGGATAGAGAACAGCAGCGTAAACACAATGCTATAAACCGTCACCATCGCCCCCTGCAGGAAGAACATTGACGTCGTCCACTCTGAGTAAGGCATATTGTATTCGCTCACCACGCCGCCGAAGGTCGCACGCCCAACCACGATAAGCGCGATGGCGAATATCGCCGCTATCGACAAAAAGAACTTCTTGCTATTTTTATTGCTGGTGAGTTTCTGCAGAATCATCCGGGTTCCCTTTTTTCTGAACGATAATCGGCTGTATATGTAACACCAATGCAATCAAAATTGAAGGAGTTTTGTTACAAGAAAGAGCCAATCGCTATCGGGCCGGTCGCACGTCCCGGCCGCAACGATTACGACTGCAGCGTCGCCAGACGGGCGGCAAAACCAACAAATACAAGGCCTATCAGACTGTTGCCGATTTTCGCCAGTTTCTTTTTCGTCTTCACGTAACGCGTAACGAACGAGCCGGAGAGGATCAGAAAGCTCATATAGATGAAGCTAATAATCTCCAGGGTCAACGCCAGGATAAAGAACGCCAGCCCGGGCGTTTTGGCGCTGACGTCAATAAACTGCACGAAGAATGAGACATAAAAAAGAATGGCCTTTGGATTCGTCAGGCTGAGGGTCAGCGAACGTTTAAGAATCGCGCTCCCCGGCTCGGAATCAGCAGACGAATGACCGTCACGCTGGGTTAACACCGCGTAGAGCATCTTACCGCCCATCCACAGCAGATAAATCGCCCCCAGGTATCGAACGATATTGAACAGTACCGGCGTGGTCTTGATAAGCGTCGCAACCCCGGCAAAAGCCAGGAACATCAGCACCGCATCACCGATAAATACGCCAGCGGCCGCCAGATACCCTTTCCTGACGCCGTGGGCGACGCCGGTCTTGAGGACAAAAAAGGTATTCGGGCCGGGAACCAGGATGATAAAGATAGCCCCAACCAGGTAGGTCAGGTAATTCAGTACACCAAACTCAGCGAACACAACGCACTCCTTCGCTTACAACAAAATATGATCCCGCGCACGTTAACGCAACCGGGACCATTTTGAAAGCGCCGCGAGTGCGGATGCCTTAATAGAGCGAAGTTTCACCCAGCGGACGGGTTTTAAAGCGGCGGTGAACCCATAGATACTGCTCCGGCGCGCGCAGGATTTCTTTCTCAATAACCTTATTAATATAGCTTGCCGCATCCTGTTTATCTTCGCCAGGATAGTCGCTCATTACGTCGCTGATGTGCAGGCTATAACCCCGGCGATCCGCTTTACGCACCATGCTGATGGTGAGCATTTTCGCGCCCGATAAACGAGAGAGCACGTAGGTGCCGTTGGTCGTTGCGGCCTGCTGTACCGAGAAGAACGGGGCAAATACGCTCCCCTTCGGACCGTAGTCCTGATCCGGCGCAAACCACACCGCTTCACCCGACTTTAGGGCATGCACCAGACCGGATAAATTACGACGGTCGATCATCGCCTTGTTCGAGCGCAAACGACCGCGCGTCTGCACCCACTCCATTAACGGGCTATTGTGCGGACGGTAGGTCGCCATCATCGGACGACACAGCCCCATCGTACGGCCGCCCAGCTCAAGAGACATAAAGTGGACGCCGACAACCATCACGCCTTTTTGTTCGCTCAGGGCATTGTTGAGATTAACCATGCCTTCGACGTCAAACCATTTCTTGACGCGTTCATCGCTCCAGAACCATGCCATGCCCGTTTCGATCAGGCCCATCCCTAGTGACATGAAGTTCTGCTCAATAAGCTTTTCGCGCGCCGCGGGCGACATCGTGGGGAAGCAAAGTTCGAGATTACGTCTGGCGATATGCTCACGACGCTTAAGGAAGCGCCGGGATGCGCGACCGGCGCTGGTACCGATAAGATGCAATACGGGATAAGGGAGCTGGACGATAAGCCAGAGCACGCCCAGGCCAAACCAGGTCCCCCAATTACGGGGATGAAGCAGTTTTTTATTAAAAGCGTAAGACATGTTTTTTCCTGTAAACATTAGAACACGAGGTAACGCTTAAGGAAAAAACGAGTCCCTTCATCTGTCATTAGGCGGTACGTGTAGCAGTTCAGACAATAATAATCCTGGTAAATTCACTCCGGCAAGTAAAAAAAGAGCCCAGTAGCAAAAAACACAATACCAGCACACTTGTAACAAAATGTAAAATAAAAAATGAAGAATAGTCAACAAATATCCATCACAAGAATGATTAACACGCTAATCATTCAACATGAAGCGGCGTGCCAGCAGACCAGAACGCGGCGGCTTCAGCCCCGCTAAGCGCCGCTGAAACCGTACCGCGCGGCACCTGGGACCCGGCGAGATCGGGGTAGGCTTTCCTCTCCGTTATCCATTTAACAACGTTTGCCGATACGCTATTCCTTTATGTTCTATAAGCCTCACTGACATAAAAGAGAAATATTTAAAAGGAATCCAGGAGTAAAGCCTAAAATAAGAATCAGCTTATTTTAGTTTCCTGACAATAATTAATATTTATCGACAATTATCGATATTGCCGCAGGTTATTTCAGACTTTTTACCTCCGTTACTTTAACAGAACAGCAGGCAATAAAGTTAAGGTGCCTTTTCTGGCGTGGAAAAAAGCGCATCATACTTACAAATCCCGGACGTTTCTCGCTCTTCAACACCCCGCCCGTTGCAGACAATTTTAAGCGCCTGTGTGCATTCAGCTGATTTGAAGCCAATTCCGCGATCGGCATAAAAATCTATTCAATATTTAACAATAACTTATCGTTACTATTGTGCGGTATCGCGCCGTGACGATCGCGCTTCAATTGAAATGATAACCATTCTCATATTAATATATGCCGTATTGATCAACTTTTCTGAACCTGGCTATGTCCCCTTCTTCCGCCATCGCCTCTCCGCTGACGCTTGCCTCGCTGTATAGCGACCATCACGGCTGGCTGAAAAAATGGCTTACCCATAAGCTGCAATCCGTTTATGACGCCGACGACGTAGCGCAGGATACCTTTGTCCGAATTATGGCCGGCGGGTCGCTGTCGACCATTCGCGACCCAAAATCTTTTCTTTGCACAATTGCCAATCGGGTGATGATCGATCTGTTCCGCCGAAATGCGCTGGAGCGCGCATGGCTCGAGATGCTCTCTCAGCTACCGGAAGAACTCTCCCCTTCCCCGGAACAGCGACAAAGCCAGCTTGAATTGTTACAGCAGATTGACGCCATGCTGGACGGGCTTAACGTCAAAGCCCGGGAGGCCTTTTTACTCTCGCAGCTTGAAGGATTGACCTACGCCGACATCGCCAGCCGCCTGGCGGTTTCCGTCAGTTCGGTTAAGAAATATATCGCGAAAGCCACCGAGCACTGCCTGCTGTTTCGTCTGGAGAATGGCCTGTGAAACCAATGCTAAGCGACTCCCGTCGTCAGGCGCTGCGTTCCGCTTCGCACTGGTACGCGGTCCTCAGCGACGGGCGCGTGAGCCCGCAGCAGGAGGCCCGCTGGCAGCAGTGGTATGAACAAAACAACGAAAATCAGTGGGCGTGGCAGCAGGTAGAAAACCTGCGCCAGCAGATGGGGCAGTTGCCGGGCGGGCTGGCCAGCCGCGCCCTTCACGATAGCCGCCTGGCGCGTCGTCACGTGCTGAAAGGGCTGCTGCTTTTACTGGTCGCCGGCGGCGGCTGGCGGCTCTGGGAGTCCGAGCTGGCGGAGGGGCTGCGCGCCGACTACCGAACGGCGAAGGGTATGCCGCGCCAGCAGCGGCTTGCCGACGGTACGCTGTTAACCCTGAATAGCGAAAGTGCCGCCGATGTCCGTTTTGACGCCCGGCAGCGGATGGTGCATTTACGCTATGGCGAAATCGCCATCACCACCGCTCAAGACAGCCGGCGGCGGCCATTCCGGGTGCAAACCCGCGAAGGCACCCTCACCGCGCTCGGCACCGAATTCACCGTCCGTCAGTTTGCCGGCGGCACCCGGCTGGCGGTACAGCAGCATGCCGTAGAAGCCGTTTTACCGTCCGGCGGCGCCCAAATCGTTAACGCCGGGGAAAGCCTGTGGTTTACCCGCGATCGTTTCGCCGCTCTGGTGAAGCTCAACGGCGGCGAGGATAGCTGGACCCGAGGCGTGCTGACCTTTCGCGATACCGCGCTGAGCGAGGTAGTCGCCACCCTCGCCCGCTATCGCACCGGAGTGCTGCGCTGCGATCCCGCCGTGGCTGATTTACGCCTGAGCGGCACCTTTCCGCTGCGCGATCCGGACGCCATCCTGCAGGTCATCGCGCAAACGCTGCCGATTAAATTGCGGTTTGTCACCCGCTACTGGGTCACGCTCGCCGCGGCCTGAGAAAAAAACGAAAAAATTCTCATTCTCCTTTGTCCCTTTTCCCCTGCTCGTTCGACTTATTAGGTGAATACAACCAAAAACGATCGTGGAGAAAACATGACGCCCGTACGCGTTTTACGCAAACCGATGCCTCTGGTGATGGCCATCCGTTTAAGCCTGCTGCCGTTCGCGGCGCTGGCTGCCGCGCCGGCATTTGCCGCCGCGCAGTTTGATATTGCCGCCGGAGATTTAGATACCGTACTAAACCAGTACGCCGCCCGCAGCGGTATCACGCTCTCTGCCGACGCCAGCCTGACGCGCGGCAAGCATAGCCCGGGCCTGCACGGCAGCTTTGAAACCGAAGAGGGCCTGCATACGTTGCTGAACGGCAGCGGATTACGGCTAAAGCCGCTGGGCAAGAATGTCTGGACCCTGGAGCCCGCGCCCGTTAGTTCAGAATCCACCCTCACCGTCGTCGGGGACTGGCTCGGCGACGCGCGCGAAAACGATGTCTTTGAACACGCCGGCGCCCGCGACGTTATCCGTCGGGGGGATTTCGGCAAAACCGGCGCCGCCACGATGCGCGAAGTGCTGAACCGGATCCCCGGCGTTAACGCGCCGGAAAATACCGGTACCGGCAGTCACGATCTGGCGATGAACTTTGGTATTCGCGGCCTCAATCCGCGCCTTGCCAGCCGTTCCACGGTGCTGATGGACGGTATTCCGGTTCCCTTCGCCCCCTACGGCCAGCCGCAGCTTTCTTTGGCGCCGGTCTCGCTCGGCAATATGGACGCCATCGATGTCGTGCGCGGCGGCGGCGCGGTGCGCTACGGGCCGCAGAGCGTCGGCGGCGTGGTGAACTTCGTCACCCGCGCAATCCCCGAGAATTTTGGCATTGAGGGCAGCGTTGAAGGACAGCTCAGCCCCACCTCGTCGCAAAACAACCCGAAAGAGACGCATAACTTCGCGATCGGCGGCACGGCGGAAAACGGTTTCGGCTCCGCTCTGCTCTATTCTGGCACCCGCGGCAGCGACTGGCGCGAACGCAGCGCGACGCGGATTGATGATGTGATGCTGAAAAGCAAATACGCGCCCAACGAAGTGCATACTTTTAACAGCCTGCTGCAATACTACGACGGCGAAGCCGATATGCCCGGCGGCCTCTCTCGCGCCGACTATAACGCCGACCGCTGGCAGTCGACCCGACCTTACGACCGCTTCTGGGGGCGTCGTCAGCTCGCCAGCCTCGGCTACCAGTTTCAGCCGGATGCGCAGCATAAGTTTAATATTCAGGGGTTCTATACGCACACCCTGCGCAGCGGCTACCTGGAACAGGGCAAGCGCATTACCCTCTCCCCGCGCGAATACTGGGTCCGCGGCATCGAACCGCGCTACAGCCAAAGCTTTATGATCGGCCCATCCGCCCACGAAGTCGGCGTCGGCTATCGCTACGTCAACGAATCGACCCACGAAATGCGTTACTACACCGCTACCACCAGCGGCGAGCTGCCCAGCTCCGCCAGCCCGTACGATCGCGATACCCGCTCCGGCACCGAAGCGCACGCCTGGTATATCGACGATCGTGTGGATATCGGCAACTGGACGATTACGCCAGGGATGCGCTTCGAGCACATTGCGTCTTATCAGGACAACGCTCTGCTGGGCACCCGCGAACGGGTCAGCTATAACGCCCCGCTCCCGGCGCTGAACGTTCTCTATCACCTCACCGACAGCTGGAATCTTTATGCCAATACAGAAGGTTCATTCGGCACCGTACAGTACAGCCAGATTGGCAAGGCTGTGCAAAGCGGCAATGTGGAACCGGAAAAAGCGCGCACCTGGGAAGTCGGCACCCGCTACGACGACGGGGCGCTGACCGCCGAAATGGGGCTGTTCCTGATCAACTTCAATAATCAGTACGACTCCAACCAGACCAATGACACGGTGACCGCCCGGGGTAAAACGCGTCATAGCGGCCTGGAAGCGCAAACCCGTTACTCTCTCGGCGAGCTTTCACCCGCCCTTGATAATCTCTCGCTCTACGCCAGCTATGCGTACGTCAACGCTGAAATCCGCGAAAAGGGCGATACCTACGGCAATCAGGTTCCCTTCTCGCCGAAACACAAAGGCAGCTTTGGCGTCGATTACAAGCCCGGCAGCTGGACGTTTAACCTCAACAGCGACTTCCAGTCCAGCCAGTTTGCCGATAACGCCAATACCGTTGCCGAAAGCGCCGATGGCAGCACCGGCCGTATTCCCGGCTATATGCTGTGGGGCGCTCGGGTGGCCTACGACTTTGGCCCGCAGATGGCCAATCTCAATCTCGCGCTGGGGGTGAAAAACATCTTCGATCATGAGTACTACACCCGCTCATACGACGATAACAACAAAGGGCTTTACGCCGGCCAGCCGCGCACGCTGTACCTGCAAGGGTCGATGAAGTTCTGATGAGAATGGATTGCCGGACAGCGGTATTAGCGCCCTGTCCGGAAAACGGGAGTTGATTATGTTTAGCCTTGTTCGCCTGTGTATTTTCAGCCTGCTGTTTCTGGCAGGCCCGGTATTCGCCGTCACCGTGCAGGATGAGCACGGTCGCTTTACGCTTGATAAAACGCCGCAGCGCATCGTCGTGCTTGAGCTCTCCTTCGTCGACGCGCTGGCGGCGGTCAACGTCAGCCCGATTGGCGTGGCCGATGACAACGATCCGTCGCGTATTCTGTCGGACGTACGCGCGCGCCTGAAGCCCTGGCAGTCGGTGGGCACCCGCGCTCAGCCTTCGCTGGAAGCAATTAGCGCGCTGCATCCCGACCTGATCGTTGCCGATAGCAGCCGCCATGCCGGGATCTACGCCGCCCTGCGGCAGATTGCCCCGGTACTGCTATTGAAATCGCGCAATGAAACCTGGGAAGAGAACCTGCAGTCCGCGGCGATTATCGGCAAAGTCGTGGGTCAGGACGAGGAGATGCAGCGGCGTCTGGCGCAGCACCGGCAAAAAATGGCGGCGTTTTCCCGTCAGCTGCCGGCTGGCGCCAGCGTGCTGTTTGGCACCTCGCGCGAACAGCAGTTTAATCTTCATTCATCGCAAACCTATACCGGCAGCGTGCTGGCGGCCCTTGGCCTGAAGGTTCCGCTGCCGAACGGCGGCGCGCCGATGGCGGCGATAAATCTCGAACAGCTGCTGGCGCTAAATCCGCAATGGCTGCTGGTCGCCCACTACCGCGCTGAAAGCATCGTCACAAAATGGCAGCAGGACGCGCTGTGGCCAATTCTGCAGGCCGAGCAAAAACAGCAGGTCGCCGCCGTCGATAGCGACAGCTGGGCGCGGATGCGCGGGATCGTTGCCGCCGAGCGTATCGCCAGCGATATGGTGAAAATCGTCCACCACCAGGCCGTCGATATCGCGCCATGAAACTCTTCCATCGCGCGCGCTTTATCTGGGGATTGCCGCTGCTGGCGCTCACCGGCCTGTTCTGGTTGAGCCTGTTCTGCTATTCGCCGATCCCGATTTCGCCGTTAAACGCGCTTCACGCCCTGCTGGCGCCAGATACGCCTGCGCTTGCGGAGGCGCTGGTGCTTAACCTGCGCCTGCCCCGCAGCCTGGTAGCGATAATGCTCGGCGCCTCGCTGGCAATGTCCGGGGCCTTATTGCAAACGCTCACCCATAACCCGCTGGCGTCGCCTTCGCTGCTGGGCATTAATAGCGGCGCGGCGCTGGCGATAGCGCTGACCAGCGCCTTCAGTCCGGCGCCGCTGGCAGGCTTTTCGCTGGCGTTGATAGCCGCCTGCGGCGGCGGACTAAGCTGGTTGCTGGTGATGACCGCCGGCGGCGGCTGGCGCCAGCAGCTGGATCGCCATCGGCTGATCCTCGCCGGTATTGCTCTTTCGGCGCTATGCATGGCTCTGAGCAGAATGACCCTGCTGCTGGCGGAAGATCGCGCCTGGGGCATTCTGACCTGGCTTGCGGGCGGCGTTTCTCACGTGCGCTGGGCCGAGTTCTGGCAGCTTTTCCCTTTTTTCGCGCTCATTGCTCCCGGCGTATTCCTGCTGGCCAACGCGCTTAATCTGCTCAACGTCGGCGATACCGCGGCCCATTCGCTGGGAGTGAATTTGCCGCGCCTGCGCCTGCTTATCAACGCGGCCGTGTTGCTGCTTACCGGCGCCAGCGTCAGCGTCGCCGGGCCGGTGGCCTTTATTGGCCTGCTGGTTCCGCATCTGGCGCGCTTTTGCGCAGGTCACGATCATCGTTTTCTTCTACCCATGAGCGCGGTGTTGGGCGCCCTGCTTATGCTGCTGGCCGATATTCTCGCCAGAGCGCTGGCCTGGCCAGGTGAACTGCCGGCGGGCGCGGTGCTGGCGCTGGTCGGGGCGCCTTGTTTTGTCTGGCTGGTCAGGAGGCGGGGATGAGACGACGCATCGTTTTTTTACTGCTCGCGCTGACGCTGTTAACCCTCTTCTCGCTGCGGATGGGCGCGATCCCGCTGCCGTGGCAAGTGCTGCTCGGCGGATGGCATGCGGACAGCGAGTATCACTATGTCCTTATGCAATATCGCCTGCCGCGCGTCGTGCTGGCGCTGATTATTGGCGCCGCGCTGGCCGTTTCCGGGGCGCTGGTTCAGGGTGTGGTGCATAATCCGCTGGCCTCGCCGGACATTCTGGGAATTAACCACGGGGCGAGCCTGGCCTCGGTGGCCGCATTGTGGTTTTTGCCGTCCCTGCCCCTGCCGTGGTTGCCGCTGCTGGCCTTTATCGGCGGGATGGCAGCGATGACGATCGCGATCGCGCTTGCCGGGTTTTCCCGTCCAATGCGCCTGGCACTCACCGGCATCGCGCTGTCGGCCTGCTGGGCCAGCGTGACCGATTACCTCTTACTTTCCCGGCCGCAGGAGATCAACAATGCGCTGCTGTGGCTGACCGGCAGCCTGTGGGCCAGGGACGGTTCATTCGTCGTTATCGCCCTGCCCCTGCTGGCGATTTTGCTGCCCTTAAGCTTCGCCCTCAGCCGCGATCTTGACCTACTGGCGTTAGGCCGCGACCGCGCGGGAACCCTCGGCGTCAACGTGCGCCGGCTTAACGGCTACGCGTTGACGCTGGCGGTCGCCCTCGCGTCGATCGGCGTGGCGGTTTGCGGCCCCATCGCCTTTATCAGCCTCGTGGTGCCGCATCTTGTGCGTCGCCTGTTCGGCGGTCGCCACCGCTATTTATTGCCCCTGTCCGCGCTGACGGGCGGGCTGGTTCTGCTACTCGCCGATCTGCTGGCGCGAACGCTGCATCCGCCGCTTGAGCTGCCGGCAGGCGTATTGACGGCGATTATCGGCGCGCCCTGGTTTATCTGGCTGCTTGTGAGAATGCGTTAAATGGAACTGCGAACCCAAAAGCTCACCGCCGGCTATGGCGGCAAACACGTTATCAATCATCTCGACCTGACGCTGCCCGGCGGCAAAATCACCGCGCTGCTGGGGCCAAACGGCTGCGGTAAATCAACGCTGCTGAAGTGTTTCTCCCGCCTGCTAACGCCGCTCGCCGGCGAGATCTGGCTCGGTGATGTCGCCTTAACGCGCCTCTCCGTGCGTCAGCTGGCGCGCCGACTGGCGCTGTTGCCGCAGCAGCATCACGTTCCGGAAGGCGTCAGCGTACGCGAGCTGGTCGGCTATGGCCGCAGTCCGTGGCTACCGCTATGGGGTCGGCTTACAGAGCACGATCGACAGCTGGTCGACAGCGCGCTACAGCGCACCGGCATCGCTGCGCTGGCGGAACAGCCGCTGACCGCCCTTTCCGGCGGCCAGCGGCAGCGGGCTTTTCTGGCGCTGCTGCTGGCGCAGGATACGCCGCTGGTGCTGCTCGATGAGCCAACGACCTGGCTGGATATTAATCATCAGGTGGAACTGATGACGCTGATGCGCGAGCTGCAGCGGATGGGAAAAACCGTGGTTACCGTGCTGCACGATCTCAACCAGGCCAGCCGCTACTGCGATCATCTGGTGGTGCTTGAAGGGGGGCAGGTGCGGGCTCAAGGTTCAGCGGAAACGGTGCTGACGCCGGAGATGCTGCGGGAGATCTTTCACCTGGAAGCGGAAATTCACCCGGAGCCGGTGTCGCAGCGCCCGATGTGCGTGGTGAAATAACCCGGGTAAGGCGCCCTGCGCCCTACCCGAAGTTAATCAGTAGGTGTGGAAGTACTGCTGGATCACCTGCGGATTTTTCGTTTGCGTCAGCGCCGTCATCAGCAGGATGCGCGCTTTTGCCGGGTTGAGCGAATCGGATACCAGCCCCGGCTGGCCATCATCAACCGGCACGACGCCGCTACCGGTGCGCGAGGCGCGAACCACCACGATACCGGCTTTTTCCGCTTTTTCGATCCCCGCCGCGCTGCGTACGGAGACCGATCCCGCGCCGGTGCCCGCATAGATAATGCCGTCTACATGGTGCGCGATCGCCGCGTCATACATATATTCAGGGTCATCCTGATAGCCATAAATAATGACTACCTTCGGTAGCGCGTTAAGCTGGCGGACGTCAAAAACCGAGCGCACGGTATGAATTTTATCCACGCGCGTTTCGAACTGCGGTTTGCCGCTCACGATAACGCCCAGATAGCCCTCTTCCGGCGCCTTGAAGGTATCCAGCGTTGTGGCATTGGTCTTCGTAACGAAACGCGCGGCGCCAATGCGATCATTGAGGACCACCATCACGCCGCGGCCTTTCGCTTGCGGATCGGCCGCCACGGTCACCGCTTCCAGCAGGTTCATCGGGCCGTCGGCGCTGATGGCCGTGGCCGGACGCATCGCCGCCGTGAAGACTACCGGTTTATTGCTTTTTACCGTCAGGTTGAGGAAGTAAGGCGTCTCGTCCAGAGTATCGGTGCCGTGGGTAATCACCACGCCGTCGACATCATCGCGGGCCAGCAGCTCATTGACGCGTTTTGACAGCTTGAGAATAATGTCGCTGGTCATATTTTCGCTGCCGATATTGGCAACCTGTTCGCCGTCAACGCGGGCGACTTTGCTCATCTCAGGCACGGCATTAATCAGCGTCTGGACGCCAATCGCGCCGGCTTTGTACCCGGTAGTCTGGGTATTGCTGGCTGCCGAACCGGCAATCGTTCCTCCGGTCGCCAGGATAACGATATGCGGCAGACGCGTATCACTAAATGCAAAAGCGCTTATCGTCAGTAACGTAATTGCCAGTAATGCTCTAAAATTCATCATGACTCATCCCAAAATAGATATTAAATATATTCGCGCAGAGAGAATGCAAACGGCTTGCCAGGATTTAATATATTTTACCTGTTAAAAGTGATTAACTATCAGACAAAAAAGGATTTTTACTTCGTTCTGAGCGCTACTTTGGTGCAGGAACGCGCTAAAAACGGGCATGACATAAAAGCGAAATCAGAATCAACTTATTCAATCTATTTTGTCGTGTCGGCATCGCTATCAACGAAATAGACCAACACGATGCGGGTAATGCGATGGAGAAAACGATGCGTATCGCCTTAAAATCAGCATTGATGCTTACCTCCCGCGTCATACAAGTAATTAATCCCGAATTACACCTGCATATGCAACGCACGGCGCTGATTGCGCTGGAGCTTGCGCAGGCATCGGGCCTATCGCGCCGGCAGCAGCAAACTATCTTTTGCGCCGCGCTGCTGCACGACATTGGCGTGCTGGGCGATAAAAGGGCGTTTTCGTCGCTGAACGCCATCGATAACCTCAATGATCCACATCAGCACCGGGGAGCCGAAATGCTGGCCGGGTTAGCCACCCTGGCCCCCATCCTGCCGATTATCCGCGATCACCATTTTAGCCCAAACCACAGAGGCAGCCTCGAACAGCATATTGTCTATTTTGCCGACGTTTTTGAACGCCAGCTCCCTGGTGATAAGAGCGCAACCACCTATCAAACCGATATGAGTATTGATAACTTCCGCGCGCTTTACCAGGCGATCGACCCGCCGCTGTGTCAGACCTTGTGCCAGCTCGCAGAAAAAGAGCATTTTTGGCTGCATCTTAATCCCGGACATATTCAGCGAATGCTGGAAATCATCGGCCCCATCAACGATGTGTATATCGATATCGACGGTCTGAAAGATATCTGTCTACTTATTGCCAAAATTGTCGATACCTACAGCAGCTTTACCGCCAGCCACAGTCTGAAGGTTGGTCAAATTTCGCGCGCCCTCGCCGCTTATATGAGTCTGCCGGATCTGGAGTGCAGGAAGATTGAGATTGCCGGTTATTTGCACGATATCGGCAAAGTGTATATTCCGCTGGCAATCCTCGAGAAACAGGGTGAGCTGAACGACGAAGAGTTGCTTCAGGTTCGCGAGCATAGCTATATGACCGGCGAAATTCTTAGCACCTTCAGCGAACTCGGCGAGATAATTAACTGGGCCGCAAACCATCATGAAAAACTGGATGGCAGCGGTTATCCGCTTCATCTCAATGAGGATTACCTGCAACTACCGGATCGGATTATCGCCATCGCGGATATATTCACCGCGCTGACCGAAGACCGCCCCTATCGCCCAGGAATGCGCCGTCAGCAAGCGTTACAGCTGATAGAGAGTGATGTTATAAATGGCGCGTTGGATAAAGATGTGTATCGCATTTTGCATCAGCATGCCGAAGCGCTGCACGCTATTATTACTCACACGCTGCCCCCTTAATCACCGGTTTTTTCTGGTGAAGCCGGTGCGCAACGATAAAAACAAAATAATTCATCTGCACGCAAGGAATATTCGGTGAGAATCGCCACCATGACCAACTGGGCCTACGGGATCACCGTCGCCCTGACCCTCGCCTCAGGCATCGCAATGCTGATGGCTTCAAGTGCGGATAATGCCGAACGCCGCGCCGTCGAACAACGCCAGGTGTTCGACCAGCTAAGCGAAGAAGTGGAAAGCGGCGCCTGGG
This sequence comes from Klebsiella grimontii, assembly GCF_900200035.1. Classification (GTDB taxonomy): domain Bacteria; phylum Pseudomonadota; class Gammaproteobacteria; order Enterobacterales; family Enterobacteriaceae; genus Klebsiella; species Klebsiella grimontii. The sequence goes on along the minus strand of NZ_FZTC01000017.1, from coordinate 253,338 downwards.
AGCTTTCCGATCTCGCGCGACTTTACATCATCAAAAAAAATCAGGATGTGCTGCAGGAGTACCGGCAGCAAACTCAGGCCATCACCGCCATTGAACGCCGGCTAGTAAAGCTGAAAGACAATGGCGCAACCGCTGAAGAGCTGGCGCTGCTGCGCGAGGGGTTACAGATGGCCGATGAACTCCAGGACGAGCAGCGGACGGCGCTGGCGCAGGTTGCCAGGGGCGAGGAAAAAGAGGCGGTCAACCTGCTTTACGGCACCGCCTATGAGCAGGAGCTCGAGCGGGTCCAGACGCAGCTTGACCACTTTCGCCTGATGCTCGAAGGCCGGGTGAATAAAACCATTGCCGAGGCGACGGAGAAATCGCGGATCTGGCGTACGCTCTCTGAGGTCATGGTTGGGCTCACGGCGCTGATGTTCCTGTTTGTGCTGGGCTTTATTCTTAAGCGGCGGGTGCTGTATCCCGTCGTCCGTCTGAGCGATGTCGTGCAGCGGCTGGCCTCGCAGGATTACGCGGTTGAAACGCCGCAGTTTACCCAGATTGATGAAATTGGCGATATGGCCCAGGCCATTCGCATCTTTCGCGAGAACGGGCTGGCGCGCCAGCGGCTGGAACAAGAGCGCGACGCCGATTGGGCGGTCCGCGAGCTGCTGGCGCGGATGACCCAGCGTTTACAGGGCTGCGAATCCTTCGAGGACGTGATCAAGGTTGCCGAACTTTTCGCGCCGAATATCGCCCCGGCGATCCCGGGGCGACTGTATATTCTTGATACCGATCCCTGGCAGATGCGCTGCGTGGCGCAGTGGCTTTCTCCGCCGCTTGAAGCGGACGTCTTTCATCCGGATAACTGCTGGGCCGTGCGGCGCGGGCTGAGCCATCCGCCGGTCAACGGTGAGCCGGATATCGCCTGTTATCACCTGTCGGAATCGCAGGCTAATCAGTCGCTATGCGTGCCGTTGATTGCGCAGGGAGAAGCGATTGGCCTGCTCTCCTTCAGCAACGTTACTTCCGCGACCGCCCCTTCCCGCGCCTATCTTGAACTGATGGCTGAAGCGCTGGGTCTGGCGCTGGCGAATCAGCGTTTGCGCAACGCGCTGCTGGAAAAGGCGCTGTTTGATTCATTAACCGGCCTGCGTAACCGCCACCACCTGGATGACGCTCTGCATACCCAAATGAATCTGGCGGTTCGCAACGGCACGCCGCTGAGCTGCCTGATGATCGATATCGATCACTTTAAGGCGATTAATGATAGTTACGGTCACGAGGCGGGCGACCTGGTGATCAAAAGCGTCGCCGCGATTATTCAACGCGCGGTGCGCGATATCGGCATGGCCTTCCGCTATGGCGGCGAAGAGTTCCTGGTGCTGCTGGGTGGAACCGATGAACAGACCGCGATGGTCTGCGCGAACGATATCTATAACAGCGTGCACCTGCTAACCCTACGCTACGGCCTCGCTGAGATTGGCCAGATCGATGTCTCCATCGGCATCGCCAGCTACCCCCAGCATACGCAAAGCGACAGCCTGCTGCGCGCGGCCGATGCAGCGCTCTACCGGGCCAAAGAGCTGGGGCGGTCGAGAATTGTGAGTTTTGGGATGTTAAAGGCGGATTGAGCCTCGTTCCAGAAGGCGAAGATGCCCTATTCACCCATGCTAATGAAAGCCGACGCGCGGGTGAATAACGCTCACATCACGCTTAATAGCGCGTCTTCCATCAGTTGCCCCAACAGCGCCCGCGCTCCGTGAACCCCGTCGTTCCCCTGGCCGTGCGTCAGCGTAATACCGAGATTCCCCGGCGATGGCAGCAGGCTTCCCGCCACGCGCAGGTTGCCGGGCATGCCGATGCGCGTACGTACGGTAATGCCCAGTCCGGCCTGCACCGCCGCCCAGATGCCGCTCAGACTATGGCTGATAAACACCACCTGCCAGGCGATGTTGGCCCGGTCCAGACAGTCGATGGCGCGGGAACGCATCAGGCACGGGCTGTCCAGCATCACCAACGGCAACGGCTTGCCCTCCGCCAGCAGCGCGGCAATATCCAGCTGCGGATGGGTTATCCACTCCAGCCGGCTCTGGCCGATCGGTTTGCCTTCACGCTGCGCGCTCTCCGGCTGCCACAGCAGCGCCATATCAAGCATATTGTCATTGAGGGCGTTGAGCAGCGCCCGATTGCGATCGACACGGGCAATAATTCGCATTCCTGGATGGTGACGTTTGAACTCGCCAAGAATGCCGGGCATAAGCGACTCGCCAAAATCCTCCTGCATGCCAATGCGTATTTCTCCCTGCAAAAGTTCGCCCTGCAGGACTCGCTGCGCTTCATCGTTCAGCGCCAGCAGACGCCGGGCATAGCCCATAATTATCTCGCCATTCTGCGTCAGCGCCAGGTGGCGGCCTCTCTTCTCCACCAGAGCGGTGCCGCACTGCTGCTCCAGCTTTTTCAGCTGAGCGCTCACCGCCGAGGTTGAACGGCAGAGGCGACCTGCCGCCTGCGCAAAGCTACCGCATTCAATACCGGTGACAAAACTGCGCAGCGCGTCGAGATCGAACGTGAGTGGGAGCTTATTCATGATTGTCCTGATAAACGGGATGAACGGTCTAATATAATTCAATTTTCAGGATTGAAACAGCGCGCCAGAATGACGTTATTGTCAATACGGAGAGATAACGATGGCCAACCCCCTCGATCGTGAAACCCTGGCTCGCATCGCGCCGAAGCTAGCCGAGCTGAGTCAGAATGTACTTTTTAATGATATCTGGACGCGTGAACCGCTTTCTCCCCGCGAGCGCAGCCTGGTGACGCTCGGCGCGCTGACGGCGCTGGGCCGCGTTCAGCAGCTCCCCTGGCATATCCGCTTCGCCCAGCAAAATGGCCTGACCCGTGAAGAAATCGTTGAGGTTTTCACCCATCTGGCATTCTACGCCGGCTGGCCCGCGGCGGTTTCCGCCCTCGAATGCCTGCAAGAGGAGTAACGCCGATGCCCTTTACCCGCATTAGCCTCCATCAGAGTTATAACGATACGCAAATCATGCAGATTTCCGACATTCTGCAACAGAGCCTTGAAACAGAATTTGCCGTCCCGCCCCACGATCGCTTTCAGGTTTTCGAACGGCTGCCGGCGAACCAGCATGTGTTCGACCGCCGCTATAAAAGCGCTGGCCGCAGCGACAGTTTTATTCAGTTCCATCTTCTGGCAGGTAAGCCTCGTTCAGTGGAGCAGAAGAGGAACTTCTGCCGTACCCTGTGCCAGCGGCTGCAGACGAAACTGCATATTAGTCCGGATGATGTGATGGTGATGATGCAGTTCAATACCGCCGATGAGTGGAGTTTCAGCTACGGACTGCTGCTCTCTGAGGAGGTGTGATGATGGTGATGCCGTATCGTTTTACCTGGCCGGGCCGACTCCCCAGGACTCTCACTGACCGACGCATTGAGCAAAACGGCGCCAGGCTTATCATTCAGGTGTAATAAAAAAACGGGAGCCCATCGGCTCCCGTTTTTGTCTAACCCAGAGACGGGATTACATGTTCGCGATGATCGCGTCGCCAAACTCTGAACATTTCAGCAGCTTAGCGCCTTCCATCAGACGCTCAAAGTCATAGGTCACGGTCTTGGCAGCAATTGCGCCTTCAGTGCCTTTAACGATTAAGTCTGCGGCTTCGAACCACTGCATGTGGCGCAGCATCATCTCAGCGGACAGAATAATAGAACCTGGGTTCACTTTATCCTGGCCGGCATATTTCGGCGCAGTACCGTGGGTCGCTTCGAACAGCGCGCACTCGTCGCCGATGTTCGCACCCGGGGCAATACCGATACCGCCAACCTGCGCCGCCAGGGCGTCAGAGATATAGTCGCCGTTCAGGTTCATACAGGCGATAACATCGTATTCCGCCGGACGCAGCAGGATCTGCTGCAGGAAGGCGTCGGCGATAACGTCTTTCACGACGATCTCTTTCCCGGTGTTCGGGTTTTTGATCTTCAGCCACGGGCCGCCGTCAATCAGCTCACCGCCGAACTCTTCGCGTGCCAGCTGGTAGCCCCAGTCTTTGAACGCGCCTTCGGTGAATTTCATGATGTTGCCTTTGTGCACCAGAGTCAGTGAATCGCGATCGTTGGTGATGGCGTATTCAATGGCGGCGCGAACCAGGCGTTTGGTACCTTCTTCAGAGCACGGCTTGATGCCGATACCGCAATGTTCCGGGAAGCGAATTTTCTTCACGCCCATTTCATCGCGCAGGAATTTGATCACTTTATCCGCTTCGGCAGAATCGGCTTTCCACTCGATACCGGCGTAGATGTCTTCGGAGTTTTCGCGGAAGATAACCATATCGGTCAGTTCAGGATGTTTAACCGGGCTCGGAGTACCCTGATAATAACGAACCGGGCGCAGGCAAACGTAGAGGTCCAGTTCCTGACGCAGGGCAACGTTCAGAGAACGAATGCCGCCGCCGACTGGCGTAGTCAGAGGGCCTTTGATAGCAACACGATATTCACGAATCAGATCAAGAGTTTCGGCAGGCAGCCAGACATCCTGGCCATAAACCTGGGTCGATTTTTCACCGGTGTAAACTTCCATCCAGGAAATTTTACGCTCGCCCTTATAGGCTTTCTCAACGGCAGCATCAACCACTTTCAGCATCGCCGGAGTGACGTCAACACCGATACCATCGCCTTCGATGAACGGGATAATCGGGTTATTAGGGACGTTCAGCTTGCCGTTTTGCAGGGTGATTTTTTGACCTTCCGCCGGAACTACTACTTTGCTTTCCATTAACCTCTCCTTCGAGCGCTTCTGGTTCTGCTCTTCCCTCTTCACGCTAGCCGGGCGTTGGCTTTATTCGCCCACTCCCGTCATCGGAATATCCCGCTAACCGGAGATTTCGCGTCCGTGTCGCCTTCCTGTAATGCGAATCGGTTTGAGCAACCTTTTTGTTAATAAGTTGTAATGAGCATGTCAATACTACCTGAATGTTTGCGTCCATGAAAGGCATTCGTAATTAGGCTATAATGCGGCAATTGATTGAGTCTGAAAATACCATGCAAAAAACTTCATTTAGAAAACATCGCGTTGAGCGATTCAGCACGCAACAAGTCACCAGACAACGCAAAGAACGCCAGCCAAAAACTGTGATCTTGTTCAATAAACCATATGATGTATTGCCGCAATTTACCGATGAAGCCGGACGCAGCACGCTTAAAGATTTTATTCCGGTTGCCGGCGTCTACGCTGCCGGTCGGCTGGACCGCGATAGCGAAGGCCTGCTGGTGCTGACTAACGACGGCGCGCTGCAGGCGGCCCTCACCCAGCCGGGCAAGCGCACCGGAAAGATTTATTATGTCCAGGTGGAAGGCGAACCCACGGCGGACGCGCTGGCCGCCCTTCGCGACGGCGTCACGCTGAATGACGGCCCCACCCTGCCTGCGGGAGTCGAGCGGGTGGCGGAGCCAGAGTGGCTATGGCCGCGAAATCCGCCCATTCGCGAGCGCAAATCCATCCCTACCAGCTGGCTTAAAATCACCCTCTATGAAGGGCGCAACCGCCAGGTGCGGCGGATGACCGCCCACGTCGGCTTTCCGACGCTACGTCTGATTCGCTACGCGATGGGCGGCTATACGCTGGATGGCCTGGCCAACGGCGAATGGCGCAAAATTGATTAACAGTAGCCTAAGGAAAATCAATGTTTAAACCGCACGTCACCGTCGCCTGCGTGGTTCACGCGAAAGGCAAATTCCTCGTTGTTGAAGAGACGATCAACGGAAAAGCGCTGTGGAACCAGCCTGCGGGCCACCTCGAAGCCGATGAAACGCTGGTTCAGGCCGCAGAGCGCGAGCTCTGGGAAGAGACCGGCATTCGCGCCACGCCGCAGCACTTTCTTCGCCTGCATCAGTGGATAGCCCCGGATCGCACCCCATTTTTGCGCTTCCTCTTTACTATCGAGCTTAACGATACGTGCGCCACCGAGCCCCATGATAGTGATATCGATCGCTGCCTGTGGCTTAGCGCTGAGGAAATTCTTAACGCGACAAACCTGCGTTCTCAACTGGTTGCTGAGAGCATTCGCAGCTATCAGCAGGATCCGCGCTACCCGCTGTCGCTCATCGGTGAATTTAACTGGCCGTTTACAGGGGGTGCCTCAACCGAGGACGCGTGCTAGAATACGCCGCCTCGAAGTTCAATGTAATGAGTATTCCAATGTCAGAAAGCCAGAAAAAAGTGATCGTCGGCATGTCCGGCGGGGTTGATTCCTCAGTTTCCGCCTACCTGCTGCTCCAGCAAGGGTATAAGGTGGAAGGCCTGTTCATGAAGAACTGGGAAGAAGACGACGGCGAGGAATACTGCACCGCAGCGGCGGATCTTGCCGACGCGCAGGCCGTTTGCGATAAGCTGGGAATTGAACTTCATACCGTTAACTTTGCCGCAGAATACTGGGACAACGTATTCGAACTGTTCCTTGAAGAATACAAAGCCGGACGCACGCCGAACCCGGATATTCTGTGTAACAAAGAAATTAAATTTAAAGCTTTCCTCGAATTTGCCGCAGAAGACCTCGGCGCCGACTACATCGCTACCGGACACTACGTGCGCCGCGCCGACGTTAACGGCAAGAGCCAGCTGCTGCGCGGCCTCGACGGTAACAAAGACCAGAGCTACTTCCTTTATACCCTAAGCCACGAACAGATCGCGCAAAGCCTGTTCCCGGTGGGGGAGCTGGAAAAGCCGCAGGTGCGTAAAATCGCCGAAGAGTTGGATCTCATTACCGCGAAGAAAAAAGACTCGACCGGTATCTGTTTTATCGGCGAACGCAAATTCCGTGAGTTCCTTGGCCGCTACCTGCCCGCTCAGCCGGGAAAAATTATCAGCGTTGACGGCGACGAAGTTGGCGAGCATCAGGGCCTGATGTACCACACCCTTGGGCAGCGTAAAGGCCTTGGCATCGGCGGTATCAAAGACGGCGGCGAAGACCCGTGGTACGTGGTCGACAAAGACGTCGAAAACAATATTCTGGTTGTCGCCCAGGGCCACGACCATCCGCGTCTGATGTCCGTTGGGCTGATTGCCCAACAGCTGCACTGGGTCGACCGCGAGCCGGTTACGGGCACGCTGCGCTGCACGGTGAAAACCCGCTACCGTCAGACCGATATCCCCTGCAGCGTTAAAGCGCTGGATGACGACCGCATTGAAGTCATCTTTGATGAGCCGGTTGCCGCCGTGACGCCGGGCCAGTCTGCGGTCTTCTACCGCGGCGAAGTCTGCCTCGGCGGCGGGATTATCGAACAGCGCTTGCCGCTGCCGGCTTGACAGACATTTCAGCCGCTGAATGCGCCGCTCGGGCATTTGGCGGTTTATAAGGAGAATGTGTGGCGAAGAATTATTATGACATTACGCTGGCGCTGGCCGGCGTTTGCCAGGCCGCGCGTCTGGTTCAGGAACTGGCGCACCAGGGGCACTGCGATAGCGATGCTCTGCATGTGTCGCTGAACAGCATCATCGACCTCGATCCGGATTCAACGCTGGCGGTGTTCGGTGGTAGCGAAGCCAATCTTCGCCTCGGGCTGGAGACCCTTATTGGCGTGCTGAATACCAGCAGCCGCCAGGGGCTGAACGCCGAACTTACCCGCTATACTTTAAGCCTGATGGTGCTGGAGCGTAAGCTTGCCGCCAGCAAGGGAGCCATGGATACCCTCGGCAACCGTATCGGTGGCCTGCGCCGTCAGCTTGAACATTTCGATCTGCAATCCGAGACGCTGCTCAGCGCGATGGCCGGCATCTATGTTGATGTCATTAGCCCGCTGGGCCCGCGGATTCAGGTGACCGGCTCTCCCGCCGTGCTGCAAAGCCCTCAGGTTCAGGCGAAGGTTCGCTCTGCCCTGCTGGCCGGAATTCGCTCCGCGGTGCTCTGGCACCAGGTCGGCGGCGGGCGCCTGCAGCTGATGTTTTCTCGTCATCGTCTGGTTAACCAGGCAAAACAAATTCTTGCTCATTTAACCCCGGAGTTGTGATCTATGGAATTATCCTCACTGACCGCCGTTTCCCCAGTCGACGGCCGCTACGGCGACAAAGTCAGCGCGCTGCGCGGTATCTTCAGCGAATTCGGTTTGCTGAAATTCCGCGTTCAGGTAGAAGTGCGTTGGTTGCAAAAACTGGCCGCGCACGCAGCGATCAAGGAAGTTCCTGCTTTTGCTGCCGACGCAAACGGTTACCTTGATAAAATCGTCGCTGATTTCAGCGTGGAAGATGCAGAGCGCATCAAAACCATCGAGCGCACCACCAACCACGACGTCAAAGCGGTTGAGTATTTCCTTAAGGAAAAAGTCGCCGATGTCGCTGAACTGCACGCGGTCTCCGAGTTTATCCACTTTGCCTGCACCTCCGAGGACATCAACAATCTGTCCCACGCGCTGATGCTGAAAACCGCTCGCGACGAAGTGATCCTGCCCTACTGGCGCAAGCTGATCGACGCGGTGAAAGACCTGGCGGTGCAATATCGCGATATCCCGCTGCTTTCCCGCACTCACGGCCAGCCGGCCACGCCGTCGACCATGGGGAAAGAGATGGCGAACGTCGCTTACCGTATGGAGCGCCAGTATCGTCAGCTGAATCAGATTGAAATCCTTGGCAAAATCAACGGCGCGGTGGGTAACTATAACGCCCACATCGCCGCCTACCCGGAAGTCGACTGGCACCAGTTCAGCGAAGAGTTCGTCACCTCGCTGGGTATCCAGTGGAACCCGTACACCACCCAGATTGAACCGCACGACTATATCGCCGAACTGTTCGACTGCGTCGCGCGCTTTAACACTATCCTGATTGATTTCGATCGTGACGTCTGGGGCTATATCGCGCTCAACCATTTCAAGCAGAAGACGATTGCCGGCGAAATCGGCTCTTCCACCATGCCGCATAAAGTGAACCCGATCGACTTCGAGAACTCCGAAGGCAACCTCGGTCTGGCCAACGCGGTGATGCAGCATCTGGCGAGCAAACTGCCGGTTTCCCGCTGGCAGCGCGACCTGACCGACTCCACCGTCCTGCGTAACCTCGGCGTCGGCATCGGCTATGCGCTGATCGCGTATCAATCCACTCTGAAAGGCGTGAGCAAGCTGGAGCTGAATCAGGACCGTCTGCTGGATGAACTAGACCACAACTGGGAAGTACTGGCCGAGCCGATCCAGACCGTTATGCGCCGCTACGGCATCGAGAAGCCTTACGAGAAGCTGAAAGAGCTGACCCGCGGCAAGCGCGTGGACGCCGAAGGCATGCAGCAGTTCATCGACAGCCTGGCGCTGCCGGAAGCGGAAAAAGTTCGCCTGAAGGCCATGACGCCGGCCAACTATATCGGCCGCGCGACCACCATGGTTGACGAACTGAAGTAAACCTTTCCACCCTCTTTCCGCTCTGGGAAGAGGGTTTCCCTGCCCCCGCGATCGTTAAATCCAGACGTCGTTCACCGCGGTCCGATCTCCGCCCTCATGCCCGGTATTCAGGACGCCGCGCGGTTCGATCAGCATAAGTTTGGTTTCGGTTTCCGCCGAGGTTTTATGCTCAACGCCCCGAGGCACCACGATCATTTCGCCGGCCTGGAGCAACAGATGCTTATCGCGAAAATCCAGACGCAGCACGCCCTCCAGCACAATCAGGGTTTCATCCGTTTCCGGATGGCTATGCCAGATAAAGTCGCCGAAGATCCTGACCACCTTGAACTGATAATCATTCATTTCGGCCACCACCTTCGGCTGCCATTGCTCGGTAAAGAGAGTGAATTTCTGCGCAATATTAATCGATTGATACATGAGCTGACTCCTTGTGATAAAGGCTGTCAGCATAGATAACTCCCCACCGCAGAGATTGAACGATTGTGCAACTCGCGGCGCGTCAGGGGCGGACAAACTTCAGCCAGCGGCCGGGAGAGAGGCCAAAGCGGCTGATGAACTGGCGCGTCATATGGCTTTGATCGGCAAAGCCCGCGTGGGCTGCGATATCCGCCAGATTATCCCCTGCCAGCATCCGCTGGCGGCAAAATTCGAGGCGCCTCATCATCACATAACGCCAGGGGCTGGCGCCAAACAGCGCCCTGAAATCGCGGCTCAGGCTCCAGCGGTCTCTGCCGCTGACGTTCGCCAGAGTGTCGAGGGTGATGTTCTGCGCAAAACAGGCGTGGATATACTCCCGGGCCCTTTCCGCGGCGGGGTAATCGAAGGCCCGGCGTCGAAAGCGCTGGCCGCCGACGGCGGCCAGGGTCTGCGCCAGATCGTACAGCGCGTCCTCCTCCTCCAGAGGCGCGAAGTGGGCATTGACGTCTTTCAGCAACGGCAGCGCGGCGTGCAGCAAGCGCGGATCGCTGGATATTCCCCCGGGGATAAAGGGCAACGGCCTACCGCCAAGGATCTTTTGAATCAGCGCGGGCTCAATGTACACCATCCGGTAGCGAAACCCCTCCTCGGTCCCTGCCTCGCCGTCATGGACCTCATCGGGGTGCAAAACCATCGTCCCACCGGGGAGGCTGTGCTGGAGGCCGCCGCGATAGTGAAAGCGCTGCACGCCGGAGAGCGTCTGGCCAATGGCGTAAGTATCATGCCGGTGAGGCTCATAACCGTGGCCGCCGAAAAAGGCTTCGATACGCTCAATATGCGCGGGCGACTGGGCCAGGCGGACCCAATCCGCACGTTTCTGTTGTGGCATGTGATTTACGCTCCCGCGCGCCATTAAAAACGACATCCGCTATTCCGCTATATTACACAAAAAATTAACATCGCCGCTCGTTCTCCGCTACCCTTCACCACCGTTATGGTTGGTCATCACGCCCCGAGTCATCAACCAGAACAGCAGCGCCAGCAGACTGACCGATGCCCCCAGCAGGCAAACGCCCTGCCATCCCGCGCGCGCATATACCGCGGTCGTACTAACCGCCCCCAAACCGCTGCCAAGCGCATAAAACAGCATATACAGACCGACCAGCCTGCTGTGCGCTTCGGGTCGGGTACGGAAAATCATGCTTTGATTAGTGACATGCAGCGCCTGACCGCCGAGATCCAGCAGCACAATGCCAGCCAACAGCGCCGCTGGCGACCATGCCATCAGCGATAATGGCCACCAGGCCACCAGCAACATGACCAGGGCCACGGCGCTGGTGCGCTGCCCGTATCCGCGATCGGCCCATTTACCGGCTCGCCCCGCCGCCAGGGCGCCGATAGCCCCCACCAGGCCCAGGGCGCCGATCTCCGTATGCGAAAAGCCGAAGGGCGGAGCGCTCAAGGGCAAAACCAGCGCGCTCCAGAAGATATTGAAGGCGGCAAACATCAGTAACGCCAGCACGCCGCGCACCTGAAGCACTTTTTCCTGACGCAGCAGAGTCAGCATCGATGCCAACAGGCGCGGGTAGCTCAGGGGGGTCGACGCTACCGCTAACACCGGCAGCCGACGCCACAGCGGCAGCGCAATGCCCAGCATCAGTAAAGCGGCAAAGATGTATACCCCGCGCCAGCCGAAGAGATCGCTTACGCCCCCTGAAAATACCCGCGCCAGCAGCAGCCCGATAAAGACTCCGCTCTGCGCGGCGCCCACCACGCGTCCCTGTTCATGGGGCGAAGCGGCGCTGGCGGCATAGGCGATCAACCCCTGGGTCATTGCGGTACCCAGCAGGCCAACGGCAAGCATGCCGCCCAACAGCATCACGGTGGTCGACGCCAGACTCACCGCCGTCAGCGCAGCGATCAACAGAAAAACCTGCGTCGCTATCAGGCGGCGGCGATTGACTCTGTCGCCCAGCGGTACCAGCAAGAGCAACGCCATCGCGCAGCCAATCTGAGTCGCCGCAATCACCCCGCCAATCGCGGCGTCGCTGATGGCGAAATCTCGCGCCAGCGCGTCGAGCAGCGGTTGTGCGTAATAAACGTTCGCCACGCTCAACCCGCTGGCGAGAGCAAACAGCCACACCAGGCTACGCGGCATAACCGTTTCCGGGTCTATTAGCGATGGGGATAACATTGACGCTTTCATGATTCCAGCCTTAATAATCTAGTTTCAAAATAAAACCAGTTGTAGGCTAGAACAGGGAGTTTTAAAATGCAACTAGTTTACCCGACCGTTTGGAGAGCCCATGCCTGCGCGTGAAAAAATGAAAAACGAAACCTGCCCCGTCGCCCGAAGCGTGGATATTATCGGCGATCGCTGGTCCTTGTTGATTGTGCGCGACGCCTTCGATGGTATGCGCCGCTTTAGCGATTTCCAGCGAAGCCTCGGTATGGCGCGTAATATTCTCTCTGACCGTCTGCACAAACTGGTAAATTCAGGTATCCTCACGACGCAAGCCGCCTCGGACGGCACGGCTTATCAGGAATACGTACTGACGGCAAAGGGGGAGCGTTTGTTCCCTGTGGTGGTTGCGCTACGCCAGTGGGGAGAGCAGCATCTGTTTGCCCCTGACGAACCCCATTCCGTCCTGATCGATAAACGTACGCTGCGCCCGGTTCCCATGATGTCGCCCGCGGCCGAAGACGGACTCGTCCTGACGCCTCACGAGACTGAGGTACAAAAAATCAAATAAAATTCTTTATTTAACAGCTGTTTATGTTAAAGGTGTATAATAAGCGCTAAACTATTCAAATCATAAATAAAATGGAGAACGGGCATGCGCGTACTCGTGGTTGAGGATAACGCTCTCCTGCGCCATCACCTGAAAGTTCAGCTGCAGGAGCTGGGACATCAGGTCGATGCGGCGGAAGACGCAAAGGAAGCGGATTACTATCTGGGTGAACATGTTCCGGACATCGCCATCGTCGACCTTGGCCTGCCGGATGAAGACGGCCTTTCGCTGATTCGTCGCTGGCGCAGCCACGACGTGTCGGTGCCGGTGCTGGTGCTGACCGCGCGCGAAGGCTGGCAGGATAAAGTCGAGGTGCTGAGCGCCGGCGCGGATGATTACGTCACTAAGCCGTTCCATATCGAAGAGGTCGCGGCCCGCATGCAGGCGCTGCTGCGGCGTAACAGCGGCCTGGCGTCACAGGTCATCTCCATACCGCCTTTCCAGGTGGATTTATCGCGTCGCGAGCTGTCGGTCAACGACCAGCCCATCAAGCTGACGGCATTTGAATACACCATTATGGAAACCCTGATCCGCAACCGGGGCAAAGTGGTCAGCAAAGATTCGCTGATGCTGCAGCTCTATCCCGACGCCGAGCTGCGCGAAAGCCATACTATCGATGTGCTGATGGGACGACTGCGCAAAAAAATACAGGCTGAGTATCCGCAGGATGTGATTACCACCGTGCGCGGCCAGGGCTATCTGTTCGAACTGCGCGGATGAAAGGGCTACTGCGGCATATTCTGCCGCTGTCGTTGCGCGTCCGCTTTCTGCTGGCAACGGCCGCCGTGGTGCTGGTGCTATCGCTTTCCTATGGCATGGTCGCGCTGGTGGGATATAGCGTTAGCTTCGATAAAACCACCTTCCGCCTGCTGCGCGGCGAGAGCAACCTGTTCTATATGCTGGCGAAGTGGGAAAACAACACCATCGAAGTTGATATTCCCGATAACCTCAATATGCAGAGCCCCACGGTAACGCTGATTTACGACGCTCACGGCCAGCTGTTGTGGGCGCAGCGCGATGTTCCGTGGCTCGTCAAGCGTATTCAACCTGACTGGCTCAAAAATAACGGCTTTCATGAGATTGAGGCCGACGTAGACAGCAGCAGTATGCTGCAGCACAACAATCATGAGATTCAGCAACAGCTGGACGCCATCCGGGAAGAGGACGACGGCTCCGAGATGACCCACTCGGTGGCGATCAACATCTATCCGGCCACCAGCACCATGCCGCAGCTCAGTATCGTGGTTGTCGACACCATTCCGGTGGAGCTGAAGCGCTCCTATATGGTGTGGAGCTGGTTTATTTACGTCCTGGCAGCCAACCTGCTGCTGGTGATCCCGCTATTGTGGGTCGCGGCGTGGTGGAGCCTGCGCCCTATCGAATCGCTGGCCAAAGAGGTGCGCGAACTGGAGGAGCATCACCGCGAGATGCTCAACCCGAACACCACCCGAGAGCTTACGCGGCTGGTCAGCAATCTCAACCGCCTGCTGAAAAGCGAACGCGAACGCTATGATAAATACCGCACGACGCTGACCGACCTCACCCACAGCCTGAAAACCCCTCTCGCGGTGATGCAGAGCACGCTGCGTTCCATGCGCGGCGAGAAGCTGAGCGTCAACGAAGCAGAACCGGTGATGCTGGAGCAGATTAGCCGCATCTCGCAGCAGATTGGCTACTATCTGCATCGCGCCAGCATGCGCAGCGGCGGTTCGCTGCTCAGCCGCGAACTGCACCCCATCGCTCCGCTGCTCGACAGCCTGACCTCGGCGCTGAACAAAGTCTATCAGCGCAAAGGCGTGAACATTACCCTGGATATCTCGCCGGAAATTAGCTTTGTCGGCGAAAAGAACGATTTTATGGAAGTCATGGGCAACGTTCTCGATAACGCCTGCAAATATTGCCTGGAGTTTGTGGAAGTCTCCGTTCGTCAGACCAACGACAATCATCTGCATATTCTGGTTGAAGATGATGGCCCGGGGATCCCGGCAACGATGCGCAGCGCGGTGTTCGATCGCGGCCAGCGCGCCGATACGCTGCGCCCCGGGCAGGGCGTGGGCCTCTCGGTTGCCCGCGATATCGTTGCCCAGTACGACGGCCGTATCCTGGCCGAGGACAGCCTTCTCGGCGGCGCCTGCATGGAAGTGATTTTTGGCCGTCAGACCCTCGAAGATAAAGAGAGCTAAAACAGTCGGTTTTTTAACGGCGCCTGCATCATGCTGGTGCCGCATCCGTTATAATCCCTATCAGACACCTGCTGTGGAATATAAATATGGATTATCAATTAACGCTTAACTGGCCCGACTTTATCGAACGCTACTGGCAAAAACGCCCTGTAGTGCTAAAACGGGGCTTTGCTAATTTCGTCGATCCGTTAAGCCCGGACGAGCTGGCCGGACTGGCGATGGAGAGCGAAGTCGATAGCCGCCTGGTCAGTCATCAGGACGGTAAATGGCAGGTTAGCCACGGCCCCTTCGAGAGCTACGATCACCTGAGCGAGAATAACTGGTCGCTGCTGGTACAGGCGGTTAATAACTGGCACCAGCCAACGGCGGCGCTGATGCATCCGTTCCGCGCTCTGCCCGACTGGCGCATCGACGATCTGATGATCTCGTTTTCCGTCCCGGGCGGCGGCGTCGGTCCGCATCTCGACCAGTACGATGTGTTCATCATTCAGGGGACCGGTCGCCGCCGCTGGCGCGTGGGCGAAAAAGTGCCGATGAAACAGCACTGTCCGCATCCGGACCTGCTGCAGGTCGATCCGTTTGAAGCCATTATTGATGAAGAGATGGAGCCGGGCGATATTCTGTATATTCCGCCGGGATTCCCGCATGAAGGCTACTCGCTGGAAAATTCGCTTAACTATTCGGTCGGCTATCGCGCGCCAAATGCCCGTGAGCTGTTCAGCGGCTTTGCCGATTACGTTTTGCAGCGCGAACTGGGCAGCCAGCGCTACGCCGATCCGGACGTACCGTCTCGCGACCATCCTGCCGACATTTTGCCGGTTGAACTGGATCGTCTGCGCGAGATGATGCTGGGGCTGATTAACCAGCCGGAGCACTTTAAGCAGTGGTTTGGCGAGTTTATCACCCAGTCCCGCCACGAACTGGATGTCGCGCCGCCGGAGCCGCCGTATCAGCCGGATGAAATTTACGATGCGCTGCAGCAGGGGGATAAGCTGTCGCGGCTCGGCGGTCTGCGCGTGCTGCGGATTGATGGCGAGGTATTCGTCAACGGCGAGAAAATCAACTCACCGCACCGCCCGGCGCTGGATGCCCTGGCGACTCATCTGACGCTAAACGCAGAGCATCTCGGCGATGCGCTGGAAGATCCCTCCTTCCTCGCCCTGCTGGCCGCGCTAGTCAACAGCGGCTACTGGTTCTTTGAGGACTGAGCCATCTGTTTGCCCGGTGGCGGCTGGCGCCTCACCGGGCCTATGGGATGGCATTCTACATTTGCCTACCGCACCGTCAGTTTCACCACCTCACCGGGCCGTAGCTTATAGAACCTTTATGCGCCGCGTTTCGCCGTCAGCTCGGCAATGCGTACAATCACCTGCACCGCCTTCTCCATGCCTTCAAGCGTCACAAACTCATGCTTCCCGTGGTAGTTATAGCCGCCGGTAAACAGGTTCGGGCACGGCAGGCCCATAAACGAGAGCTGCGCGCCGTCGGTACCGCCGCGAATCGGCTTTAACTGCGGTTCAATATCGCAATCCACCATCGCCTGGCGGGCGATATCGACCACGTGCGGGTGCGCCATCACCTTCTCATGCATATTGTAATAGCTGTCCTCAATGACCAGCTCGATATAGCAATCCGGATGAAGCCCCTTGCCGACCTTTTTGGCGATCTCCATCATCTTGCGCTTGCGGGCCTCAAACTGCTTCCGGTCAAAATCGCGGATGATGTAGTGCATATCTGCCCGATCGACGGTGCCTTTGATGCTGGCCAGATGGTAGAAACCCTCGTAGCCTTCGGTGGTCTCGGGCGCTTCGTCCGCTGGCACCTCGGCATGAATGCGCGCCGCCAGCGATAGGGCGTTCACCATCACCCCTTTCGCCGTGCCGGGATGAACGTTATTACCCACGATCTTAATCGTCACCGAGGCGGCGTTAAAGTTCTCGAACTCCAGTTCACCCACGCCGCCGCCGTCGACGGTGTAAGCCCAGCGCGCATCGAATGCCGCGACATCAAAATGCTTCGCCCCTTTACCCACCTCTTCATCCGGCGTAAAGGCGACGCGGATATCGCCGTGGGGAATATTCTTCGCTTTTAGCGTCGCCAGCGCGGTCATGATCTCCGCGATGCCCGCTTTGTCATCCGCGCCGAGCAGCGTTTTGCCATCGGTGGTAATCAGCGTCTGCCCGAGCAGCTGGTGCAGTACCGGGAACATCACCGGGGAGAGAACCTCGTCGCCAATACCGAGAGCGATATCACCGCCGCGGTAGTTTTCGACGATCTGCGGATTAACATTCTTACCGCTGAAGTCAGGCGACGTATCGACATGGGAAATAAAACCAACGGCCGGAATATCACCCTCAACGTTAGCCGGCAGGGTGCCCATGACCGTCCCTTTCTCACTCAGCGTCACGTTCACCAGTCCCATTTCTTGCAGCTGCGCCTGAAGCAGACGTAACAGCTTCCACTGACCTTCCGTGCTCGGTACCTGACGCACGCCAGGCTTCGACTGCGTGTCTAAAGAAACGTACTGCAAAAAACGCTCAAGCAATTTATCCATGTAGCCACCCTCTTCTTTTGTGACAACATTATTGATAAGCCGGAAAAGACAAATATTGCGTCAGGTCATTTTTAGCCCGGCAAATGAGAATTTAATCCATTTCGCACGATAATGTTGTAAAGGTAGCTCATCATGGCGCATCAATCATTGGCGATTACAATCGTTTGCCGTAGAATGCTCGGCCTTATTATTTTATGTGTCAAACCAAAGGTGGTTAACCACAAACCCCGCATCGGTAAGCTTTCCGCTGCGCCTACATGGGACAGAGTCAAAAATTGAATACACAACCGCGTTCGCGTTCTCCGCTGGTTCAGCTGGCGGGAATTCGCAAAAGCTTTGATGGTAAAACGGTAATATCCGACCTCAATCTGACCATCAACAACGGTGAGTTTCTCACCCTGCTTGGCCCCTCCGGCTGCGGTAAAACAACCGTTCTTCGTCTTATCGCCGGCCTGGAAAGCGTCGATAGCGGCCGAATCCATCTCGAAGATCACGATATCACCCATATCCCGGCGGAAAACCGCCACGTTAACACCGTCTTTCAAAGCTATGCGCTGTTTCCGCACATGACGGTGTTTGAAAACGTCGCCTTTGGCCTGCGTATGCAGAAAACCCCGGCCGCGGAAATTACCCCCCGCGTCCACGACGCCCTGCGTATGGTGCAGCTTGACGCGTTTGCCCAGCGTAAACCGCATCAGCTCTCCGGCGGCCAGCAGCAGCGCGTCGCCATCGCCCGCGCGGTAGTCAACAAACCGCGCCTGCTGCTGCTTGATGAATCTCTCTCCGCACTTGATTATAAACTGCGCAAGCAGATGCAGAATGAGCTGAAGGCGCTTCAGCGTAAGCTCGGCATCACCTTCGTCTTCGTGACCCACGATCAGGAGGAGGCGCTGACCATGTCCGACCGCATCGTGGTCATGCGCGAGGGTAAAATTGAGCAGGACGGCACGCCGCGCGAGATCTACGAAGAGCCAAAAAACCTGTTTGTCGCCAGCTTTATCGGCGAAATCAACATCTTCGATGCCACAGTCATCGAGCGGATCGACGAGCAGCGGGTGCGCGCCAGCGTCGAAGGCCGCGAATGCAATATTTACGTCAGCTTCGCCGTTGAAAAAGGCCAGCGGCTTAACGTTCTGCTGCGTCCGGAAGATCTGCGCGTGGATGAGATCCACCACAGTAACGATGCCGATGGCTTGATAGGCTATATCCGCGAACGCAACTATAAAGGCATGACGCTGGAATCGGTGGTTGAACTGGAAAACGGCAAAATGGTCATGGTCAGCGAATTCTTTAATGAAGACGATCCTGATTTTGACCACTCTCTCGACCAGAAAATGGCCATTAACTGGGTAGAAAGCTGGGAGGTTGTGCTGGCCGATGAAGAACACAAGTAAATTCCAGAATGTGGTGATCGCCACCATCGTGGGCTGGCTTGTGCTGTTCGTCTTTTTGCCCAACCTGATGATCATCGCTACCAGCTTCCTGACCCGCGACGATACCAACTTCGTTAAGCTGGTCTTTACGCTGGATAACTACGCGCGCCTGCTCGACCCGCTCTACTACGACGTGCTGTTGCATTCGTTGAATATGGCGCTGCTGGCGACGCTGGCCTGCCTGGCGCTCGGCTACCCTTTCGCCTGGTTCCTGGCAAGGCTGCCGGAAAAGGTGCGCCCGCTGATGCTGTTTCTGCTGATCGTGCCGTTCTGGACCAACTCGCTGATTCGTATCTACGGGCTGAAGATTTTCCTCAGCACCAAGGGCTACCTCAACGAATTTTTGCTGTGGCTGGGGGTCATCGATACGCCGCTGCGCATCATGTACACCCCCTCGGCGGTCATTATCGGCCTGGTCTATATTCTGCTGCCGTTTATGGTGATGCCGCTCTACTCCAGCATCGAGAAGCTCGACCGCCCGCTGCTGGAAGCGGCGAGAGATCTTGGCGCCAGTAAGCTGCAAACCTTTATCCGCATCATCATTCCACTGACCATGCCGGGCATTATCGCCGGCTGCCTGCTGGTGATGCTTCCGGCGATGGGGCTGTTCTACGTTTCCGACCTGATGGGCGGCGCGAAGAACCTGCTGATCGGCAACGTGATAAAGAGCCAGTTCCTCAACATTCGCGACTGGCCGTTCGGCGCGGCGACCAGCATCACGCTGACGCTGGTGATGGGCCTGATGCTGCTGATTTACTGGCGCGCGGCGCGCTTACTGAATAAAAAGGTGGAGCTGGAATGATTGGTCGACTGCTGCGCGGCGGCTTTATGACCGCCATTTACGCGTATCTCTACATCCCCATTATTATTCTGATCGTGAATTCGTTTAACAGTTCGCGCTTTGGCATCAACTGGCAGGGTTTCACCACCAACTGGTATAGCCTGCTGATGAATAACGACAGCCTGCTGCAGGCGGCGCAGCACTCGCTGACCATGGCGGTGCTGTCGGCCACCTTCGCCACCCTTATCGGCTCGTTGACCGCCGTAGCGCTTTACCGCTATCGCTTTCGCGGCAAGCCATTCGTCAGCGGGATGCTGTTCGTGGTGATGATGTCGCCGGATATCGTGATGGCGATTTCGCTGCTGGTGCTGTTTATGCTGATCGGCATTCAGTTGGGATTCTGGTCGCTGCTGTTTTCGCATATCACTTTCTGCCTCCCCTTCGTGGTGGTCACGGTGTTTTCGCGCCTGAAAGGCTTCGATGTACGCATGCTGGAAGCCGCAAAAGATCTCGGCGCCAGCGAACTGACCATTCTGCGAAAAATCATTTTGCCGCTGGCGCTGCCCGCCGTGGCCGCGGGGTGGCTGCTGAGCTTTACCCTGTCGATGGATGATGTGGTGGTTTCTTCGTTCGTCACCGGGCCGGGTTATGAGATCCTGCCGCTGAAGATTTATTCGATGGTTAAAGTGGGGGTATCGCCAGAGGTTAACGCGCTGGCGACCATTCTGTTGGTTCTGTCGCTGGTGATGGTTATTGCCAGCCAGTTAATTGCACGTGATAAAACTCAGGGGACGTTAAAATGAAAAAATGGTCACGCCACCTGCTCGCTGCGGGCGCTCTGGCAGTCGGGATGAGCGCCGCGCATGCGGACGATAGCAAAACGCTCTATTTCTACAACTGGACCGAGTATGTCCCGCCGGGACTGCTGGAGCAGTTCACCAAAGAGACCGGCATCAAGGTTATCTATTCGACCTACGAATCGAATGAAACCATGTACGCCAAGCTCAAAACCTATAAAGACGGCGCCTACGACCTGGTGGTGCCGTCCACCTACTTCGTCGACAAAATGCGCAAAGAGGGCATGCTGCAGAAGATCGATAAGAGCAAGCTGAGCAACTTCGGCAACCTCGATCCTGAAATGCTCAACAAACCCTTCGACCCGAACAACGACTACTCGATTCCGTACATCTGGGGCGCGACGGCCATTGGCATCAACAGCGACGAGATCGATCCCAAAACCGTCACCAGCTGGGCGGATCTGTGGAAGCCAGAGTATAAGAGCAGCCTGCTGCTCACCGACGACGCGCGCGAAGTGTTCCAGGTAGCGCTGCGTAAGCTGGGTTACTCCGGCAATACCACCGATCCCAAAGAGATCGAGGCGGCCTATAACGAGCTGAAAAAGCTAATGCCGAACGTGGCGGCGTTCAACTCGGATAACCCGGCGAACCCGTATATGGAAGGCGAAGTAAACCTCGGCATGGTATGGAACGGCTCCGCGTGGGTCGCGCGTCAGGCCGGTACGCCGCTGGAAGTGGTGTGGCCGAAAGAAGGCGGCATCTTCTGGATGGATAGCCTGTCGATTCCGGCAAACGCCAAAAACGTCGACGGCGCGCTGAAGCTGATCAACTTCCTGCTGCGCCCGGAAATCGCCAAACAGGTAGCGGAAACCATCGGCTACCCGACGCCAAACCTGGCCGCGCGTAAGATGCTGAGCCCGGAAGTCGCCAATGATAAATCGCTCTACCCGGACGCCGCAACGATTCAGAAAGGCGAATGGCAGAACGATGTCGGCAGCGCCAGCACCCTGTATGAAGAGTATTATCAGAAACTGAAAGCGGGTCGTTAATTTCGCCATACTGCCGGGCTTCGGCCCGGCAGTATGCGCTTATCCCGGTAGGCGTTATTGGCGCACGAACAACGCACAGAAACCGGACGTACACGCAGCACGTGAGGATTGTCTCGCTACGCTCGCCCTCCGGGCCGCCCTGAAGGGCGTTCAAAGTACTTCCGTATTGTGTCAAGCACTGCCCAGGTCCAAAATGGCCAGTGAAAGAGTCCTGATGGGATAGGCTCTAAGATGTGTTACAAGGGTTAGTTATCCTGTTGTTCTGTCTTTCAATCTGTCACCAGGCTTTCGCCAGCCTGGGTGAGAGTGAATTACGGCGGCGGCTTTTTTACGACCCGCCAGAGGCCTACTCTTTGCGCTTTCCCTTACGTTTATTTGCGGCGTCGGTGACATAGTTCAGCGGCTTCCAGAGCGCTGCTATCGTAATAAGCGTACCGAACGCGGCGATATCGCCCTGTGCGCTCTGGCCGACCAACAGCAGATAGAGCAGATGAAACAAACATGAAGCGGCGGATCCGATACCGAGAAAAAAACAAATAATAAACAGGATATTTCGGCTATCGGAAAGACGGGGCAGGCAATACTGACTCCACAGCCCAATCCCAACTGCGGCAATAAAAATAATGAAAGATATCACTAACGGGCTATCCATAGCCGCTCCTGTTTTCCATTGCGATTTATCAAAGACGTGGCGTCGACCTGGCGACCTCATGCAGCAATTTTTCCACAAACCTCGGTACTTCTTCGCTTGCCAGGCCATAGTGCTTTTCAGCAAATTCGCTGCCCACCTGGCTTGGTTCGAGGTTTAGCTCAACCGTATGGGCGCCCTGCAGCCGCGCTTCGTGGACAAAGCCGGCCGCCGGATAAACGTGCCCGGAAGTGCCGATGGCGATAAAGATATCGCACTCGGCCAGCGCCAGGTAGATTTCATCCATATCCAGCGGCATCTCGCCGAACCACACCACGTGCGGGCGCAGCGGCGCGGGAAACTGGCAGCAGTGGCATTTATCCTCCGTGGTCACATCGCCGGTCCACTCCAGCACCTGCCCACTCCACGAGCAACGCACCTTCAGCAGTTCGCCGTGCATGTGTATTATCCGCCGGTTACCCGCGCGTTCGTGTAGATTATCGATATTCTGGGTCACCAGCAGGAAATGGTCGCCCAGCGCCTCTTCCAGCCGCGCCAGCGCCTGATGCGCCGCATTGGGCGCAATGTCAGGGCTTTGCAGCTGGCGGCGGCGGTCGTTGTAAAACGCCTGTACCAGCGCCGGGTCGCGGGCGAAACCTTCCGGCGTCGCCACGTCTTCCACCCGATGCTCTTCCCACAGACCATCTGCGGCGCGGAAGGTTTTAATTCCCGACTCCGCCGAAATGCCCGCGCCGGTTAGCACCACGACTCTTGGTTTTTCCATCGTTTCAGGTGTCTCCTTATCTTCGCCGAAGAAAATCCGCTGGCGCAAACGGTCTCGTAACCGGCGCTTGTTGCGGCGAAATCGGCTTAATCGGTGTAAGCGGCGCGACTGCATAGCTACCTCTGTCGTTATTGAGTCAGATGAAGGAAGGCCGCACCGCGCATACCTCCGGCATCGCCATGACGCGCGCGCTCAATACGCGGCACGCTGGCAACGGGAAGCAGATGTCGCGGCAGGCGCTGCGCCAGCCCTTCGGTTATTGCAGTAAAGTTAGACAATCCTCCGCCAAGCACCAGCAGATCGGGGTCGACAATGGTTAAAATATTGCCCAGACACACCGCCAGCAGATCGAGATAGCGCTCAACGTGCTCGCGCGCCTTCGCGTCTCCCTGTTGCCAGAGCGCGACGATCTCGGGTGAGGTTAAGGATTGTTGATAAAAGTGTTGGTATAACCAGGCGAAACCGCGCCCGGAAAGATAGTTTTCAATACAGCCCAGCTGACCGCAGCCGCAGCGGGTCAGAGGAAAATCACGCCCTACCACTTCCAGCGCATCCACCGGCAGGCGGATATGGCCGAATTCGCCGGTAATATAGCGATGCCCGGTAATCGATTTACCGTTAAGCACCAGACCGCCGCCAACCCCGGTGCCGAGGATCAGCCCCATCACCAGCGGATATTGCGTAAATTCATCGTCCCACGCTTCGGAGAGGGCAAAACAGTTGGCGTCGTTATCAAGGCGCACGTCGCGCCCCAGACGCTCGCTCAGATCGGCCCGCAGCCGTCTGCCGCTGGCGGCGGGAACGTTGGCGGCGTACAGCGTGCCGTCTTCAGTTTCCGGCATTCCCGGAATACCAATGCCCACCGAGCCCTGGCAGCCGAAGCGCTGGTCAGCTTCCTGCACCAACGCCTCTACCGCCTGCAAAAATGCTTCGTAGCTCTCTTTCGGCGTGGCGACGCGTTTTTCCCACTGCAGCCGCCGCGCTTTATCAAATATGCCCAGCGCTATCTTGCTGCCGCCAATATCAAATCCATAGTACATTTCAGCAATTCCTCTTTACTGGTCAGCAAAGCCGACCATGACGATAAATTACTGGCCACTCAGCACCCTCGCCGGGTCAATGCGGCTGGCGCGGCGGGCGGGATACCAGCTGGCCAGCAAACTCAGCAACAGTGCCGTCACCAGCACGTAAACGACGTCCAGCCAGTGCAGTTCAGACGGCAGGAAGTCAATAAAATAGATGTCGCCGGAGAGGAATTTATGCCCGATCAGGTTCTCAATACCGTTAATGATTGCGGTCAGCTTGAAGGCGCAGATAACGCCAATCGCCACCCCAATCAGGCTCCCTACCGAACCGGCAAGTAAACCATACCATACGAAAATCGCGCGGATCAGCCCGTCTTTTGCGCCAAGCGTGCGCAGCACCGCAATATCGCCGCTTTTATCCTTCACCGCCATCACCAGGGTCGAGACGATGTTAAAGCAGGCCACGCCGATCACCAGCACCATCGCGAGGTACATAATGGCGCGGATCATCTGGATGTCGCGGTACATATAGCCATAGGTGCCTATCCAACTCTTAATGTATACGTAGCTGTTGGTCACTTCGCCGGCATCGCGCACCAGGGTGTTCGCGTGGAACACATCGGTGACTTTAATGGCGATACCGGTCACGCTGCTGCCCATTTCAAGGTACTGCTGCGCATCCTGCATGGGGATCATGGCAAAACTATGATCGAGCTGGCCGCTGAGCTGCAAAATACCGGTAACGTGGAGCCTGACGCGCTTTGGCTGCAGCAGCTGGTGGTCGGCATCCGAGTTGGGGATCATGATTGACACCCAGTCGCCCTGCTTAACGTGCAGCGCATCGGCGACGCCTTTACCGAGGATCACCTGCTGCTCTCCGGCTTTAAAGCTGGCCCACGCGTTGTTCTGCACAAAGTTGGGTAGCGAACTGAGGCGGCTCTCCTGCTGCGGATCGACGCCCTTTACCTGGATAGCGCGCATGTTGCTGCCGCTCTCCACCAGCCCGGTGAAGTTAATGTAAGGCGCCGCGGCAACGATGCCTTTGACCTTTTCAACCTTCGCCAGCGCTTCGTTCCAGTTGTTCCACGGCTGATTCACCGGCTCAATTTCACCGTGCGGCACCACCGCCAGAATGCGGTTGTTGAGCTCGCGCTCGAAGCCGTTCATGGCGCTCAGGCCAACGATCAGCACCGCCACGCCTAGCGCAATGCCGATGGTCGAGATAACTGAAATCAGCGAAACCATCCCTCCGCGCCGCCGTCCGCGGCTAAAGCGCAGGGCAATCAATAATGATAACGGAGAAGCCATTACTCAGCCCCCATCAGGGAGAGTTCGGCGGTCAGGCGCCCGTCGCGCATCTCCAGCTGGCGGCTCATCCTTTTTGCCAGCTGCAGGTCGTGGGTCACCACCAGAAAGGCGGTGCGCTGCGCCACGTTCAGTTCGCCAAGCAGCTGAAAAATGCTGTCGGCGTTGCGGGCATCAAGGTTACCGGTAGGTTCATCCGCCAGCACCAGCCGCGGTTTATTGACCAGCGCGCGGGCAATCGCTACGCGCTGACGCTCGCCGCCGGAGAGCTCCGACGGGCGGTGGTCGCTGCGGTGTTCAAGCCCGACGGCGCGCAGCATCGCTTTCGCCTGACGCTCAATATCCGCCGCCTTCTGTTTACCGATTAACAGCGGCATCGCCACGTTTTCCAGCGCGGTGAAATCCGGCAGCAGGTGGTGAAACTGATAAATAAAGCCCAGCTCGCGGTTGCGCAGATCGGCGCGCGCGGCGGCTGAGAGTCGGCTCATCGACTGACCGGAAAAGATAACGTCGCCGGAGGTCGGCGTATCCAGCCCGCCAAGCAGATGCAGCAGCGTACTTTTGCCGGAACCGGAGGTGCCGACAATCGCCATCATCTCGCCCTCTTCAATGCTGAAGCTGACATCATGCAACACGTCGGTTTGCACGCTGCCTTCCTGATAGCGTTTGCACAGGTTGTCGCATTGCAGCAGGATCTTATTCATAACGTAAAGCCTCAGCGGGTTGAGTGGCGGCAGCGCGCCATGAAGGATACAACGTAGAGAGTAATGCCAGCGCCATTGCCACCAGGGCAATCACGATCACCTGTAGCGGCTCAATGGCTACCGGCAGCGCGGCGCCGTCGAGGAACGCGCCGATAATCGGCATCAAATTATTCAGCTGGCTGGCAAGCAGCGCGCCCAGTCCGGCGCCAAGCAGCGCGCCGACGATCCCGGCGCTCGCGCCCTGGACCATAAAGACCAGCATGATCTGCCGCGGCGTCAGGCCGAGAGTCTGGAGGATCGCCACCTCGCCCTGCTTTTCCATGACCATCATGCCTAGCGAGGTAATGATGTTAAAAGCGGCGACGGCGACGATCAGGCTCAACAGCAGGCCCATCATATTTTTTTCCATCCGCACGGCCTGGAACAGCTCGCCTTTACGTTCGCGCCAGTCCTGCCATTTGGTCCCTTCCGGTAGCGTCTGCTGGCTGAGGGTATCCACCTGTAAAGGCTGATTCAGCCACAGCCGCCAGCCGGTAATATTCCCCTGCGGATAGCGCATCAGGCGCGAAGCGTCGTCGATGTTGGTCAACATCTGATAGCCATCGACTTCGCTGTTGGCGGCAAAGGTGCCGATCACGTTAAACAGACGCTGGCTGGGAACCCGCCCCATCGGGGTGAACTGGCTGGCGGAGGGCACCATCACGCGGATCTGGTCGCCGCGATTGACGCCCAACTGCCCTGCCAGCTGCTCGCCCAGGATGACGTTATACTTTCCGGCCTGCAGATCGCTCTGCTTGACGTTAACCAGGTAAGGCGTCAGGGGATCTTTTTGCGCCGGGTCGATGCCGAGCATTACGCCAACCGCCACGCTGCGGGCGCTTTGCAGCACCACATCGCCGGTGGTCAGCGGCGCCACGCGGGTGACGCCCTGTAATCTGGCCGCGCTTTCCGGCAGCTGTTGCGGGTTTATGGACCCCTGCTTGGCGCTAAGGATGGCCTGCGGCATCAGCCCCAGGATGTTATTTTGCAGCTCGCGCTCAAAGCCGTTCATCACCGACAGAACGGTAACCAGCGCCATGACGCCAAGCGTAATGCCAATGGTCGAGAGCCAGGAGACGAAACGACCGAAGCGGTCGGCTGCGCGCCCACGCATATAGCGAAGGCCGATAAAGAGTGCGGCAGGTTGATACATGTCATCCATCTGATTGCTGATAGCCGATGCCCGAGTATATAAGCGATTATGAGCAGCGTAAATGACTGATACCTGTAGATTTTATTGGCAATAATAACAAAAATTCAATATAAACAACAAGATAGATGAGCAAGTCGTTATTTAACTTTACGCTTATCGGAGTTCGTTACATTTCTGGCCAAAACATGACCTTTGCGATACGGGTTGGCGAATCCGGGTCAATCGCGGATAATCTCACTATTGAATATCAGCGAGTTGCCCTCCATATCGGCAGAGCGAATACCCAAGAGATCATGATACCGTCTATGCCTGAACAATACCGATACTCTCTGCCGGTTAAAGCCGGCGATCAGCGCCAGCTTGGCGAACTTACCGGCGCGGCCTGCGCCACTCTGGTGGCGGAAATGGCCGAGCGCCACGGCGGCCCGGTGGTACTGATTGCCCCCGATATGCAAAACGCCCTGCGTCTGAACGATGAAATCAGGCAGTTTACCGATAGCATGGTGGCGGGCCTCGCGGACTGGGAAACGCTCCCCTACGATAGCTTCTCCCCGCACCAGGACATTATCTCTTCGCGTCTCGCTACCTTATACCAGCTCCCGACGATGGAACGCGGCGTATTAATCATTCCGGTCAGCACCCTGATGCAGCGCGTCTGTCCGCATAATTTCCTCCACGGCCACGCGCTGGTGATGAAAAAAGGCCAGCGGCTGTCGCGGGATGCGCTGCGCGCCCAGCTGGATAGCGCCGGCTATCGTCACGTCGACCAGGTGATGGAGCACGGCGAGTACGCCACCCGCGGCGCATTGCTTGACCTGTTCCCTATGGGCAGCGAGCAGCCCTATCGTCTCGATTTTTTTGATGATGAGATAGATAGCCTGCGTCTGTTCGACGTCGACAGCCAGCGTACGCTGGAGGAAGTCGCCAGCATCAACCTGCTTCCGGCGCACGAATTCCCGACGGATCAGGCCGCCATCGAGCTGTTCCGCAGCCAGTGGCGCGACCGCTTTGAGGTCAAACGCGACGCCGAGCATATTTATCAGCAGGTCAGTAAAGGCACGCTGCCTGCGGGGATCGAATACTGGCAGCCGCTGTTCTTTAACGAGCCGCTGCCGCCGCTGTTCAGCTATTTCCCGGCGAAAACGCTGATCGTTAACACCGGCGATCTGGAAGCCAGCGCCGAACGTTTCCAGAACGAAACGCGCGCCCGCTTTGAAAACCGCGGCGTCGATCCGATGCGCCCGCTTTTGCCGCCGGAGCAGCTGTGGCTACGCAGTGATGAACTGTTTAGCGAGCTGAAAAAATGGCCGCGCGTGCAGCTCAAAACCGAGCGTCTGGCGGAAAAAGCCGCCAATACCAACCTCGGCTACCAGAAACTACCCGAGCTGGCGATCCAGGCGCAGAACAAAGCGCCGCTGGATAATCTGCGTCGCTTCCTCGAGTCCTTCAGCGGGCCGGTGATTTTCTCGGTCGAGAGCGAGGGGCGTCGCGAGGCGCTCGGCGAAATGCTGGCGCGCATTAAAATCGCGCCAAAGCATATCCTGCGTCTTGAAGAGGCGACGGCTAACGGCCGCTATCTGATGATTGGCGCGGCAGAGC
Organism: Klebsiella grimontii; assembly: GCF_900200035.1. Lineage (GTDB taxonomy): Bacteria > Pseudomonadota > Gammaproteobacteria > Enterobacterales > Enterobacteriaceae > Klebsiella > Klebsiella grimontii. The sequence goes on along the minus strand of NZ_FZTC01000017.1, from coordinate 224,720 downwards.
ATGGCTTTATCGATAGCCAGCGGAATCTGGCGCTGATTTGCGAAAGCGATCTGCTGGGGGAGCGCGTCGCCCGCCGTCGTCAGGATTCACGCCGCACCATCAATCCGGACACCTTAATCCGTAACCTGGCGGAGCTGCATATCGGCCAACCGGTGGTGCATCTTGAGCATGGGGTTGGGCGCTACGCCGGCATGACCACGCTTGAGGCGGGCGGGATTAACGGCGAATACCTGATGCTGACCTACGCGAACGACGCCAAACTGTACGTGCCGGTATCGTCGCTGCATCTGATTAGCCGCTACGCCGGCGGCGCGGAAGAGAATGCGCCGCTGCACAAGCTGGGCGGCGATGCGTGGGCGCGAGCGCGGCAAAAAGCCGCCGAAAAGGTGCGCGACGTGGCCGCCGAGCTGCTGGATATCTACGCCCAGCGCGCGGCGAAAGCGGGCTACGCATTTAAACATGATAAAGAGCAGTATCAGCTGTTCTGCGACGGCTTCCCGTTCGAAACCACGCCCGATCAGGCGCAGGCCATCAACGCCGTACTGAGCGATATGTGCCAGCCGCTGGCGATGGACCGCCTGGTGTGCGGCGACGTTGGCTTCGGCAAGACGGAAGTGGCGATGCGCGCCGCGTTTCTGGCGGTGGAAAACCATAAGCAGGTGGCGGTGCTGGTGCCTACCACCCTCCTCGCCCAGCAGCACTTCGATAACTTCCGCGATCGCTTCGCCAACTGGCCGGTGCGCATTGAGATGCTCTCGCGCTTTCGGAGCGCTAAAGAGCAGGCGCAGATCCTTGAGCAGGTCGCGGAGGGGAAAATCGATATTCTTATCGGCACCCATAAGCTGCTGCAGCCGGACGTTAAGCTGCGCGATCTCGGCCTGCTGATTGTCGATGAAGAGCACCGCTTTGGCGTACGCCACAAAGAGCGCATTAAGGCAATGCGCGCCGACGTCGATATCCTGACCCTGACCGCGACGCCGATTCCGCGAACGCTGAATATGGCAATGAGCGGTATGCGCGACCTCTCGATCATCGCCACGCCCCCCGCACGGCGTCTGGCGGTCAAAACCTTCGTTCGCGAATATGACGCGCTGGTGGTACGCGAGGCGATCCTGCGTGAGGTGCTGCGCGGCGGCCAGGTCTACTATCTCTATAATGACGTCGAGAATATTCAAAAAGCGGCGGAAAGACTCGCGGAGCTGGTGCCGGAAGCGCGTATCGCCATTGGCCACGGGCAGATGCGCGAACGCGAACTCGAACGGGTGATGAACGATTTCCACCACCAGCGTTTTAACGTGCTGGTATGTACCACCATTATCGAGACCGGGATCGACATTCCGACGGCGAACACCATTATTATCGAGCGCGCCGATCACTTCGGGCTGGCTCAGCTGCACCAGCTGCGCGGCCGCGTCGGGCGTTCGCATCATCAGGCCTACGCATGGCTGTTGACGCCGCATCCAAAAGCGATGACCACCGATGCGCAAAAACGCCTTGAGGCTATCGCGTCGCTGGAAGATCTCGGCGCCGGATTCGCGCTGGCCACCCACGACCTCGAAATTCGCGGCGCGGGTGAACTGCTGGGCGAAGATCAGAGCGGCTCCATGGAAACCATCGGCTTCTCTCTCTACATGGAGCTGCTGGAAAATGCCGTTGACGCGCTAAAAGCCGGACGCGAGCCCTCGCTGGAGGCTCTCACCAGCCAGCAGACCGAAGTTGAGCTACGGATGCCGTCGCTGCTGCCGGACGACTTCATCCCCGACGTCAATACGCGCCTGTCGTTCTACAAACGCGTTGCCAGCGCGAAGAACGAGAATGAGCTGGAGGAGATCAAAGTCGAGCTTATCGATCGCTTTGGCCTGCTGCCGGATCCGGCAAGAAACCTGCTCGACATCGCCCGACTGCGCCAGCAGGCGCAGAAGCTGGGGATCCGTAAGCTGGAGAGCAACGAAAAAGGCGGCACCATTGAGTTTAACGAGAAGAATAACGTTAACCCGGTGTGGCTGATTAGTCTGTTGCAGAAGCAGCCCCAGCACTATCGCCTGGACGGCCCGACGCGTCTGAAGTTTATGCAGGATCTCGCCGAGCGTAAAACGCGGATGGAGTGGGTGCGCCAGTTTATGCGCCAGCTGGAAGAGAACGCTACCGCCTGATAGCATTCGGGATACGGTCCGCGCGCCGTATCCCGCCCCTCCCCGCCTGTGCGGCAAAATTTACAAACATTTTGCAATCCCTCTGAACTTCCAGACACTCGTTTCACCATAATCTCAGGGACTTTTCGTATAAAAATAACCACTTACTTATTATGGAAATTAGAGTGATGAAAAGCTTTTCGCGAATTTCTCTCTGGCTGGGGATGATAGCTATCGCCACCGCGCTGGCGCTGCCCGCTCGCGCCAATACCTGGCCCCTGCCGCCGCCAGGCAGCCGTCTGGTCGGGCAAAACCAGTTCCACGTGGTCGAGAATAACGGCGGCTCGCTCGAAGCGATCGCTAAAAAGTATAACGTCGGTTTTCTGGCCCTGCTCCAGGCGAACCCCGGCGTGGACCCTTATGTTCCGCGAGCCGGTAGCGTGCTGACGATTCCCCTGCAAACTCTGCTGCCTGACGCGCCGCGAGAAGGGTTAGTCCTTAACCTCGCCGAACTTCGCCTCTATTACTATCCGCCAGGAAGAAGTGAAGTGACCGTGTATCCTATCGGCATCGGTCAGCTCGGCGGTGATACCATCACGCCGACAATGGTCACCACCGTCTCCGACAAACGCGCCAACCCGACCTGGACGCCAACGGCCAATATTCGCGCCCGCTATAAAGCCATGGGCATCGATCTGCCCGCCGTGATGCCCGCCGGCCCGGATAACCCGATGGGGCACCACGCCATTCGCCTGGCGGCGTACGGCGGCGTGTACCTGCTGCACGGTACTAATGCCGATTTCGGCATCGGCATGCGCGTCAGCTCCGGCTGTATTCGCCTGCGCGATGACGACATCAAAGCGTTGTACAACGAAATAACCCCGGGAACGAAGGTGACGATTATCAATACGCCAATCAAGGTTTCCGTTGAGCCGAACGGCGCCCGCCTGGTGGAGGTGCATCAGCCGCTGTCGAAGCATATCGATGACGATCCGCAGACGCTACCGATCGTCCTCAATGACATCATGCAAGCGTTCAAACAGGCGCAGCTGACCGATACCGAGGTAATGGAACGCGCAATGACGCTGCGTTCGGGTATGCCAATTGATGTCACCCGCCACCATCGCGTCACGGAGCAGTCGCTATAGTTTCCTGAATCGTTGACGAAAAAAAACCGCCTACAGTTCACTGGGGCGGTTTTTTTATGGCAATAATCAAACAGGGTACTGCTTTTTTGCGGGTTGCGGCGCCAGATAAGGGGTGGGCGCCGCTTCGCGTCAGAGACAACGCTTTCTTACTTCACGCGGACTGCTGAAGGGGGTCAGATCCGCGCGTGGTCAGTGGCATAACAGGAGTAGCGTGACAATTATTTGTAAATAACCGCAGTCCCGTGAAGGGTGTTAGGACCTGTGACTGACGTAATACGGTAAGAGGTTGCGCCCATCTCTTCCGCCTTTTGCGCCAGCTGATCTTCCAGCGAACCGAGGTTGGTCCCGGCTGAGGCGGAAACGGTACCGATTTTATGCTGACCCGCCGGCGTTGACTGGACTTCGACAGCGGCAAAGCTGGCGAATGAGAGTGAGCTAAGAACCGCGGCGATGGCAAGCGTTTTAACGTTTTTCATGATTGTTATACCTGTGCAGATGAATGTTATTGTAGGGGCGAACGCATTTAATTAACGATCGATAGGGAAATGATAGTGTGATCCACATCACACGTCAACCGATTTTTATAACGACCGTTTAACTATTTATAAACAGCATAAAATTCATATATATATGAATTATTTATTTTTAGACCGACATCGCTGGCAGCACGTAAGGTTTATTTTTATAATGGCCTTTCAACAAACCAACATAGGTACAGCGGCACCATGACAACTGACGTTCAAAGTTGCACGAAAAAAAGCCGTGGCCGACCTAAAGTGTTCGACAGGGAAGCGGCGCTGGATAAGGCCATGACACTCTTCTGGCAGCACGGCTATGAAGCCACCTCACTCGCCGATTTAGTGGAAGCGACGGGCGCCAAAGCGCCTACGCTCTACGCGGAATTTGTGAATAAAGAGGGGTTGTTTCGCGCGGTGCTGGATCGCTATATCTCCCGCTTTGCCGCCAAACACGAAGCGCTGCTTTTTGACGAGGAAAAAAGCGTCGATCGGGCGTTACGCGATTATTTCACCGCCGTCGCGACCTGCTTCACCAGTAAAGAGACGCCGGCAGGCTGTTTTATGATCAATACCTCCGCGGCGCTGGCGGCGGCGTCAACCGACATCGCCAATACCGTTAAGTCGCGGCACGCGATGCAGGAACAGACCCTTACGCAGTTTCTGCAGCAGCGTCAGCTGCGCGGCGAACTCCCGGCAGAGGGCGATGTGCGTCAGTTGGCCCAGTTCCTTAACTGCATATTACAAGGCATGTCGATCGGCGCGCGCGAAGGCGCCGATTTCACTAAAATCATGCAAATCGCCGAGACCACGCTGCGCCTGTGGCCCCAGGTTCTTCAGCGCTAAGGCCTCGCTCACCGGTGGACTCCCACCGGTTCCCTCCCCCTTAATCCCTACATAACGTCATGTTTTCAGTGATTTATTTTGTGCATTTCACGAGAATGATATTGATAACAATAATCAATACGGGCAAAATTCAGCTTTAAACATTTCTGTTTATTTCACCGTGTAACAACCGGTACGCCCGTATCGGAAAACTAAAACAACGATATCGTAAGCCCTTAATAATTCGAGTTGCAGGACAAGGCACGTGTGCCTTGAACTGCGCTAGCGCTGGCCCCGTAGGGGCGAGGCCGCGGGCCGAGTAACGCGCCTGCGACTTGAAGAATGACGGGTATAAACTCATAAAAGGAATGAGCATGAACAAGCGTCTCTGGGTACTAAACCCACTGCTGCTGGCAACCGCCCTGCCCGCCTGGGCGGCTGATGACAACATGATCGTCAGCGCTAACCGAACGCACCGTACCGTCGCAGAAATGGCCCAGACCACCTGGGTTATTGAAGGCCAGGAAATTGAACAGCAGGTTCAGGGCGGTAAAGAATTCAAAGACGTGCTGGCGCAGCTGATCCCCGGCATCGACGTCAGCAGCCAGGGACGCACCAACTACGGCATGAATATGCGCGGCCGCGCGATCGTCGTCCTGATCGACGGCGTTCGCCTTAACTCCTCCCGTACCGACAGCCGCCAGTTAGACTCTATCGATCCGTTTAACATTGAACACATCGAGGTGATCTCCGGCGCAACATCCCTGTACGGCGGCGGCAGTACCGGCGGCCTGATTAATATCGTCACCAAAAAGGGCCAACAGGAGCGCCAGGTCGATCTGGAGCTGGGGGGTAAATCCGGTTTTGCCAACAGCAACGACCATGATGAACGCGTGGCGGCCGCGGTAAGCGGCGGCACAGACCACGCATCCGGTCGTTTATCGGTCGCTTATCAGCGTTTTGGCGGCTGGTATGACGGTAACCACGATGCGCTGCTCCTGGATAATACCCAAACCGGGCTTCAGCATTCCGATCGTCTGGATGTGATGGGAACGGGAACCATTGAGATTGACGAGAACCGCCAGCTGCAGCTGGTGACGCAGTACTATAAAAGCCAGGGCGACGATTACGGCCTGTACCTGGGGAAAAATATGTCGGCGGTGACCGGCGACGGCAAAGCTTTTACCACCGACGGTCTGAACTCCGACCGCGTCCCCGGCACCGAACGCCACCTGATTAGCCTGCAGTACTCCGATGCCGATTTCCTCGGGCAGAACCTGGTCAGTCAGGTCTATTATCGCGATGAATCCCTGACCTTTTATCCTTTCCCGACGCTCAGCAAAGGCCAGGTCAGCAGCTTCTCGTCTTCAAAGCAGGATACCGATCAGTACGGCGCGAAAATCACCCTGAATAGCCAGCCGCTGGACGGCTGGGACCTGACCTGGGGAATCGACGCCGACCATGAAACCTTCAACGCCAATCAGATGTTCTTCGATTTGGGCCAGTCGATGTCTTCCGGCGGCCTGAACAATCAGGCCATCTTCACCACCGGCCGTTACCCGGGCTACAGCATCACCAACCTGGCGCCGTTCCTGCAGTCCAGCTATGACCTGAACGATATCTTCACTATCAGCGGCGGCGTGCGTTATCAGTGGACGGAAAACCGGGTCGATGATTTTGTCGGCTATGCCCAGCAGCAGGATGTCGCCAGCGGCAAGGTTAGCTCGGCGGATGCCATTCCGGGCGGAAAAACCGATTACGATAACTTCCTGTTTAATGCCGGGATTGTGGCGCATCTCACCGACCGTCAGCAGACCTGGTTTAACTTCTCCCAGGGCGTTGAGCTGCCGGATCCGGGCAAATACTACGGCATCGGTAAATACGGCGCGGCGGTCAACGGCCATCTTCCGCTTCTCTCAAGCGTCAACGTTGGCGATTCGCCGCTGCAGGGGATTAAAGTTAACTCCTACGAACTGGGCTGGCGCTACACCGGCGATAATTTGCGTACCCAGCTGGCGGCTTACTACTCGACCTCCGATAAAACCATCGTCGTTAACCGTACCGATATGACCATCGATGTGCAGTCCGATAAGCGCCGTATTTATGGCGTAGAGGGCGCGGTGGATTACTACTTCCCGAACAGCGACTGGAGCGCCGGGGCTAACTTTAACGTTTTGAAATCACAGGTGAAGAGCGATGGCAGCTGGCAGAAGTGGGACGTCACTCTCGCCTCGCCGTCAAAGGCCACCGCCTGGGTTGGCTGGGCGCCGGAACCGTGGTCGCTGCGGGTGCAGAGCCAGCAGGTGTTTGATATAAGCGATGCCAGCGGCAATAAGCTCGATGGCTACAATACCGTCGACTTTATCGGCAGCTACGCGCTCCCTGTCGGCAAGCTGACCTTCAGCATCGAGAACCTGCTCAATGAAGATTACGTCACCGTATGGGGCCAGCGCGCGCCGCTGCTTTACAGCCCGACCTACGGCAGCAGTTCTCTATACGAGTACAAAGGTCGCGGCCGTACCTTCGGCCTGAACTACGCTCTGAGCTTCTGATAAAAAAAGCCCCTCGGCCAGAGAGCCTGAGGGGCTAATAAAGATAAACATCTTTTTTAGGCTTTGTTAGTCAGAATCAGCTGGCCATTGCTGTCCAGCGGGATTTGCGTACCGGGGTCGCGATCCATACGGATTTTGCCCTGCTGATCGCCGATTTTGTAAGTGACGTCATAGCCGAGCATTTTCTCTGATTTGTCGTACACCGTTTTACAGCGCTGCTGCGTCGTGGTGTAGGTATCCCCTTCCTGCATAGAGCCCTGAATCTGGTTACCGGCATAGCCGCCGCCCAGCGCGCCCACGACGGTGGCAACGTCGCGGCCGCGTCCGCCGCCGAACTGATGACCAATAACCCCACCGGCCACCGCGCCTAAGACGGAACCGGCGATGCGGTTTTCATCCTGCACCGGTCGACGATGGGTTACGGTGACGTTACGACACTCCTGACGCGGGGTTTTGACGCTCTCTTTTATCGGCGTACTGGACACTACCTGGGCATACTGCGGGCCGCGGTCTAACACGTTAAGACCGGCAACGGCTGCGACGCCCAGCGCGGCAGCCACGCCAATTCCTATACCCGCCAACATTGATTTATTCACGGGACTTCCTCCTTCGTTGCTATTGCCTGTAATTTTGCAACCCAGCCATCAGGCTTGCAAATAAGAAAGCGGATGAAAAGTGCGTGAACGTACGGCAAATCAATGGGATTCGGAGGAATCTGAGAGGGTTTTCCGGGAAGGGCAGGAGGATATTCTGTCAATTGTTCTCATCATTCGACAGGAAAACGGGCGGTCAAAACCTTCTGGCTTTACCGCCCATAGACATTAATGCAGCTTCAGGCGCGGACGAATAATGCGGTTGATACGTCCAACCAGCATCATCAGGCCGGTTTTAAAGTAACCGTGCAGCGCAATCTGGTGCATGCGATACAGAGAGATATAGACGAAACGCGCAATACGCCCTTCGATCATCATTGAACCGCGCATCAGGTTGCCCATCAGGCTGCCAACGGTGGAATAGTTAGAGAGCGACACCAGCGAGCCGTGATCTTTATAGGTATAAGCTTTCAGCGGTTTACCTTTCATCTGCGCCACAATATTGTACAGAGCGCAGGTCGCCATCTGGTGCGCGGCCTGAGCGCGCGGCGGGACAAAACCGCCTTCCGGGCGGGCGCAGGACGCGCAGTCGCCGATAGCGTAGATATCCGCGTCGCGAGTCGTTTGCAGGGTCGGCTCAACCACCAGCTGGTTGATACGGTTGGTTTCCAGACCGCCAATCTCTTTCATAAAGTCCGGCGCTTTAATCCCCGCCGCCCAGACCATCAGGTCAGCGTGGATAAATTCGCCTTCTTTCGTATGCAGGCCGTTAGCATCGGCGCTGGTGACCATGGTTTTGGTCAGTACGCGAACGCCAAGCTTGGTCAGCTCGCTGTGCGCGGCGCCGGAAATGCGCGGCGGCAGCGCGGGCAGAATGCGCTCACCGGCTTCAACCAACGTGACGTTCAGGGCTTCATTGGTCAGCCCTTTATAGCCGTAGCTGTGCAGCTGCTTCACCGCGTTATGCAGTTCGGCCGACAGCTCGACACCGGTCGCGCCACCGCCAACGATAGCGATATTCACCTTGCCGTTCGCCCCGAGATTCGCCGAATACTTGAGGAACAGGTCCAGCATTTCCTGGTGGAAACGACGCGCCTGATGCGGATTGTCGAGGAAAATGCAGTTCTCTTTCACGCCTGGCGTGTTGAAGTCGTTCGAGGTACTTCCCAGCGCCATCACCAGCGTGTCGTAAGGCAGCTTACGCTCGGGCACCAGCAGCTCGCCCTTCTCGTTATGCAGCTCGGCAAGGGTGATCGTTTTGGTTTCGCGGTTAATATCCACCACCGACCCCAGCTGGAACTGGAAGTCGTGGTTACGGGCGTGAGCAAGGTAGCTCAGCGCGTCTACACCTTCATCAAGTGAACCGGTCGCCACTTCATGCAGCAGCGGTTTCCACAGGTGGCTGTGGTTACGATCGACCAGCGTAATTTTGGCCTTTTTATTACGGCCCAGCTTTTTCCCCAACTGGGTAGCCAGCTCCAGCCCACCGGCACCACCACCCACAATCACTATTTTTTTCAATGGTGTAGTCACGCGACCCCCTAAAATTATTAACCAATTGTTAATTAAAAGTTATACATATAACCTTTAATTAACAACAGGTTACGGCAGTGAAACCATTCAGCGGGATCGAGAATAACATGAACGGTGCATTGGTCATACCAAAATTGATATGCATCAAGTTTTACTGCATATTTTTTGAGCGTGAAATCGCAAAATCGATAAAAAAAGCCCGCGATGTTGGCACATCGCGGGCCGGGAGGAGATCAGCCGAGGGTTTTAAAGGCCTTTATTCGCTGCAGATGCGGGGAGATGTTTTTAAATTTGTGGGTCTGCTCTTCATCCCAGATTATCTCATAGTAATGGTGCAGCAGCTCCGCCGAACGCTGGCTATTCAGCGCTTCGTCCTGGCGTGACAGCACCACCAGGCAACGGTCGCGGTTTTTTTCGCGGAAATTGTTAACGCACTTGGTAGCGATATCCGCATACTCTTCCGGCCGATCAATCCTCCCTTCCATGTTTTCATTGGGAAACAGGTTTGGATTAAAAATGGCCTGGCGGATATCGCAAAGAAAGCCAATTCGCTCCGCCCAGAAACCGCCGAGACCCACGCCGCAAATCAGCGGCCGATCGTCGGCGCTCAGCTGCAGCATCTTATCGACCTCTTTTAATAAGTGCTGCATATCATGTTTGGGATGCCGCGTGCTGTAGCTAATCAACCGAACATCGGGGTCAATAAACTGAAGCTGAAGCACCTTCTCATGGTTACCGGGGCTGTTTGAGTCAAAACCATGTAAATAGATAATCATCGCATCCTCACCAGACAACAACGCCTTTCAGGTTTATTACGCGGATTTCGCCTCTTGCCAGCGCGCGTGAAGCTGCTCAAGCTGCGCGCTGATCGTCTTCCAGCGGGCGGAATCCCTTAACGCCTGACGGCTAAAGGAACCTTTATGATACAATTTCGTAACACGCTCTGCTTTGATCGGCGACAGGTTATCCAGCACGCTGACCGCACCCTTACGATTATTGCAGACGAGGATCATATCGCAACCCGCATCCAGCGATGCCTGGCCGCGCTCGGCGTAGCTGCCCATAATCGCCGCCCCTTCCATCGAGAGATCGTCAGAGAAGATGACCCCATCGAAGCCCAGCTCGCCGCGCAGGACCGTTTTTAGCCAATGCGCGGAGCCGCTGGCCGGGCGCGGGTCGACGTCGCTGTAGATAACGTGGGCGGGCATAATGGCGTCCAGCCGCTGCTCGCCGATCAGCGTACGGAAGATGGACATATCTCTGGCGCGAATTTCCGCTTCCGCGCGCGGATCGCGCGGCGTCTCTTTATGGGAATCGGCCGTCACCGCTCCGTGTCCCGGAAAGTGCTTACCGGTGGTTTTCATGCCCGCAGCGTGCATGCCGTCAATAAAATGACGAGCTATCGCCAGGGCTTTGTCAGGATCGTCGTGATAAGAACGCTCGCCAATAGCGGCGCTGATATGCCCAACGTCCAGCACCGGCGCAAAGCTGATATCAATATCCATGGCGATCATTTCGCTGGCCATCAGCCAGCCGGCCTCTGCGGCCAGCTTACCGCCCTCCTCCATGCCGAGCAGCGCAGCGAAGGACTGCGCTGCGGGAAGACGGGTAAAACCCTCACGGAAACGCTGCACGCGCCCGCCTTCCTGGTCTACCGCCACCACCAGATGGTTGCGCGAAGCCTCGCGGATCTGGCGAACCAACTCGCGCAGCTGCGCCGGATCGTGATAGTTGCGGGTAAACAAGATCAGCCCGCCAACCAAAGGATGCGCCAGAATCTCACGCTCTTCCGCATCCAGTTCAAAACCTTCGACATCCAACATTACCGGACCCACACCCACCTCTCTTATCCTTTTACTTTTTGTCTAACTGGCGCCATATCTCATCCGCCAGCGCAATAAACTGCCGGTCGCCGGTTTGCTGCCAGCGCCGCTCGTACCAGCCCGCCATCAGCAGCCGCACCCACGGACGCCAGCGCTGAATTTGCCGCCAGAGCTGATGCTCATCGATGCTCGCCTGTCTCGCGTATTCTGCGGCTAGCCGACGATGCGCGGCGGGATCGATCCACACCGCCGCCAGCTCCAGCGCGATATCGCCATCGCCCGCATATTCCCAGTCAATCAGCCGCAGCCCCGCCTCGCCGTGAACGATGTTGCCCGCATGGACATCCATATGTAACGGGGCGAGGCGCAGCGGCCGAGGCTCGCCGCGACGCAGCAGGCGTTTATGCCAGCGCAGCCACCTTGGCGTACGCCGCGCGGGGCTGCACTGTTGCCAGTACAGCTCAAGCAGCGGCCGCAGCGCGATACGCCAGCCAAAGCGCGGCTGCCGGTGCAGATGATACAGTAACCCTGCGAGCGCCGGACACTCCGGTAACGCGTTGACCACGTCGCCAGTGCAGTATTCCACCACCATCCAGGCGGGAGAATAAAAAACCGGCGCGGGCGCTAAGGAATCGGGAAGGCGTGACAGGACATGATACTGACGGCGAAAATCGCAGGCTGGCGCATGCGGATCGTGCGGCTGGCGCAGCACCCGCCTTTGCCGACCATCGCTGAGAATGCAGCTGCCGCCACTCAGCCCGTTTTGGGACAGCGCGGCGACAGGCCTATAGCGCGGGAAAAAGCGCGACAGAACCTCGTCGCGCGTAAGCTTATTGTTGCTGAACTGCACCTTTACCTGACCAGATAATTTCGCCGGTCTGTACCAGCATCAGCTGCATTTTCAGCTCAGGTGAATTGACGTTGCCGGTCGCGTTGGAATAGAGCACATATTGTGCGCCAACGGTACGCGCAATGCCCATCGCTTTGCTGCGGCTGCCAAGGCTATCCTGCGGCGACAGGCCGAGCTGCTGTTTGGCTACGCCCAGCTGCTGCTGAGAGACCAGGGTGAATTTTCCGTTGCCTTCCAGCGCGTTGCGCAGCGCCGTGGTGGCCTCACCGGCATTCAGGGTGCCGTTGGTGCGGTTATTGACGCTGTCGACCAGCAAAATACTCCCCGCATTCACGCCGCTGGCCTGCAGCATCTGCCCGATCATCGGCTGCACCGCGGAACTCCAGTCAAAGTGACGTACGCGCGGCGCGGGCTGAGCTGGCTGCTCGCCGTGTTCAATCGGCCCCGGCTGCGTAGGGATCGCGGGAATAGTCGGCACAGTCGGCTGCGGCTGAACCGGCTGCTGCGGCTTCGGCTGCGCTTCCTCAACGGGAGCGGGTTCCTGACGTTGCCCCACGCATCCGGCAAGGAATATCGCCAGTGCGGTAACTAATGCATAGCGACATAGTTTAATCATTACGATTACCTCTTACAGATAAAGATAAAGTCGGGCTTTGTGCGCCCCCAGAATATTGGCGCTGCCATACAGCGTAACGGAAGAGTGCGCCGGAACCGTTATACTGCGCGCCGGATCCAGCGGATGCATTTCCAGCCCCCTGGCGTCATACCAGAAAAAGCGATAATGCACGGTCACCGGCACCTGGCGTTCATTAAACAATCTGGTGGTCGCCGTCGCTTGAATCTCGGATGCGGTCACCGTCGGTACTTCAGCGCTAATTCCCGCCGCCAGTACGTTTGATTCCATCACCAGACTTTGCCGATCGCTGACCGGAATTTCCGGATGCGAACCGCACCCGGCCAGTAACGTCACGGCCAGAAGTGCGCCGAAATGGGCTGCGCGCATGGATGTTAACCTTTATGAGCCAGCATCGGGCCTAATGGACGACCGCCCAGCAGGTGCATATGGATATGGTAGACCTCCTGGCCCCCGTGGCGATTGCAGTTGACGATCAGGCGATAGCCATCGTCGGCAAGCCCCTCGTCGCGGGCGATTTTCGCCGCAACGGTCATCATGCGTCCCAGGGCAAGCTCATGCTCTGCGGTCACATCGTTGACGGTGGGAATCAGGATATTGGGAACGATTAGAATATGGGTTGGCGCCTGCGGAGAGATGTCGCGAAAAGCGGTAACGAGCTCATCCTGATAAACCACATCCGACGGGATCTCCCGGCGAATGATTTTGCTGAAAATCGTTTCTTCTGCCATGACTGATTCCTTAATAATTTTTATACCGTGCTCTGGCCTGCCTCTGCAGGTAAACGCGGATGCACAGGATTCCCCTAAGAGTATGAGCGAGTTACTCCCCCTCTTTCAACCTGAATGCGTTTTTTCTTACGCGACTAAGCGCTTAGCTGCTGACGGATTAAGCGTTTCTCAGCGGCATGCGGTGCCGCGCTCGCGAAAGCGGCCTGCGGACCGCTATTTTTACCCTTGTTTACACATTAAATATTAATGCGTATATTTCTCATTTGTATTCACAATAAAAGCAGTGCGCTGACAATCGACCGGGGCCATAGCGCCGCAGCGAATAACAACTATTGAATGATCAAGGGTTTATGATGTCTCTCTCCACCAATTCCCGGGATGGGCGAACCGCGCCGTCCCTGCTTGCTGTAGGCATAGCGCTGGCGCTGTTTCCAAACCTTAGCCAGGCAGCCGGCGCCGCCGAAGACACTATCATTGTAGAAGGTTCCTCAGATAGCGCGTCGGATACACAAGAACAGGACTACAGCGTCAGAACCACCTCAGCCGGGACCAAAATGGAGATGGCCCAGCGCGATATTCCGCAGTCGGTCAGCATCATCACCGGGCAGCGGATGCAGGATCAACAGCTACAAACCCTGGGCGATGTGATGGAGCATACCATGGGGATCAGCGGCAGCCAGGCGGATTCCGACCGCACCAGTTACTACTCCCGCGGTTTTGAGATAGACAACTATATGGTCGATGGCATTCCGACCTGGTTTGAATCCCGCTGGAATCTGGGCGACGCGCTTTCCGATATGGCTCTCTTCGAACGGGTTGAGGTCGTGCGCGGCGCTAACGGCCTGCTGACCGGTACCGGCAATCCTGCTGCGTCGATCAATATGATCCGCAAGCACGCGACCAGCCGGGAGTTCAAGGGAGAGGTCTCGGCGGAGTATGGCAGCTGGGATAAGCAGCGCTACGTTGCGGATATGCAAAGCCCGCTGACTGACGATGGCAGCGTAAGGGCGCGCATTATCGCGGGTTATCAAAACAATGACTCGTGGCTGGATCGCTACAACAGCGAAAAAACGTTCTTCTCCGGCATTCTTGATGCCGATCTCGGTACATCGACCGCTTTATCCGCCGGCTACGAGTATCAGCGTATCGACGTGAATAGCCCGACATGGGGCGGTCTGCCGCGCTGGAATACCGATGGCAGCAGCAACCGCTATGACCGCGCCCGCAGCACCGCCCCGGATTGGGCCTATAACGATAAAGAGATCAACAAAGTCTTCGTCACGCTGAAACAGCGCTTTGCCGAGACCTGGCAGGCGACGATGAATGCCACCCATTCCGAGGTCAAATTCGACAGCAAAATGATGTACGTGGACGCGTACGTCAATAAAGCGACCGGAATGCTGGTGGGTCCTTATAGCAGCTACGGTCCGGGCTATGATTACGTCGGCGGTACCGGCTGGAACAGCGGCAAGCGTAAGGTCGACGCCGTTGACCTGTTCGCCGACGGCGGCTACGACCTGTTTGGTCGCCAGCACAACCTGATGATCGGCGCCAGCTACAGCAAGCAAAATAACCGCTATTTCAGCGCCTGGGCCAACGTGTTCCCCGATGAGATTGGCAGCTTCAATAACTTTAATAGCAGTAGTTTCCCGGAGACCAGTTGGGGCCCGCAGAGCCTGGCACAGGACGATACCACGCGAATGAAATCGGTATATGCCGCGACGCGTTTTTCCCTGCTTGACACGCTGCATCTGATCGTTGGCGTCCGCTATAACAACTGGAGTATCGAGACGCTGACCTACAACATGGAGAAAAACCATACCACCCCCTACGCCGGGCTGGTTTACGACATCAACGACAACTGGTCGGCCTACACCAGCTATACCTCCGTGTTCCAGCCGCAGAACAAGCGCGATAGTTCCGGTAAATACCTGACCCCGATTACCGGAAACAACTATGAAGTGGGCCTGAAGTCCGACTGGATGGACAGCCGTTTAACGACGACTCTCGCCCTCTTCCGCATTGAGCAGGATAATCTTGGCCAGGCGACCGGCGGGCAAATCCCGGGCAGCAACGGCGAAGCCGCCTATAAAACCGTCGACGGTACCGTGAGCAAAGGGGTGGAGTTTGAAATCAACGGCGCGCTCACCGATAACTGGCAGATGACCTTCGGGGCGACGCGTTTTGTCGCTGAAGACAATGAAGGCAATGCGGTGAACCCTAACCTGCCGCGTACCAGCGTCAAGCTGTTTACCCGCTACCGTCTGCCGGTAATGCCTGAGCTGACCATCGGTGGCGGCGTAAACTGGCAGAACCGGGTATATAAAGATACCGCTACGCCGTACGGCACCTTCCGTGCGGAACAGGGCAGCTATGCGCTGGTGGATATGTTCACTCGCTACCAGGTCACTAAAAATTTTGCTGTGCAGGGTAACGTCAATAACCTGTTCGACAAAACCTACGACACCAACATCGATGGTTCAATTGTCTACGGCGAACCGCGCAACTTCAGCATAACGGCCAGCTATCAATTCTGATAAGCAGTCAACGTCACGGGAGCCGCCGGGCTCCCTTTTTGATGCCGGATGCCCATTAAAAAAGGCAGCCAGTTGGCTGCCTTAGTCTCCCCATATCACAACTTAGTTGCTGCGGATGTATTCATCCATTTCAGTTTTCAGGTTATCGGATTTGGTACCGAAAATAGCCTGAACGCCTGAACCTGCAACAACCACGCCTGCGGCACCCAGTTTTTTCAGGCCAGCCTGATCAACTTTCGCCACATCCGCCACGCTGACGCGCAGACGGGTGATACATGCGTCAAGGTTAGTAATGTTCTCTTTACCGCCGAAAGCGGCAATCAGTGCCGGAGCCATTTCGCTGGTGGCGCCAGCTTTGCTGTCTTCGGTTGCATCTTCACGACCCGGGGTTTTCAGATCCAGCGCTTTGATCAGCACGCGGAACACCACGTAGTAAACGATCGCATAGCAGATGCCGACTATCGGGAACAGCCACAGTTTGCTGCTGTTGCCGGACAGAACGATAAAGTCGATCAGACCGTGAGAGAACGAAGTACCGTCACGCATACCCAGCAGGATACAGATCGGGAAGGCCAGGCCTGCCAGAATCGCATGGATAATGTACAGGATCGGCGCAACGAACATGAAGGAGAACTCGATCGGCTCGGTGATACCGGTCAGGAACGAGGTCAGCGCTGCGGAGATCATGATACCGCCCACTTTCGCGCGGTTTTCTGGTTTAGCAGAGTGCCAGATAGCGATAGCAGCGGCCGGCAGACCGTACATTTTGAACAGGAAGCCGCCGGACAGTTTGCCCGCGGTCGGGTCGCCTGCCATGTAGCGCGGAATATCGCCGTGGAAGACCTGACCGGCTGCGTTGGTGTATTCACCAATCTGCATCTGGAAAGGAACGTTCCAGATGTGGTGCAGACCAAACGGCACCAGGCAGCGTTCAATGAAGCCATAGATACCGAACGCCACAACCGGGTTCTGGTAAGCAGCCCACTGGGAGAAAGTCTGGATTGCGGTACCGATCGGCGGCCAGATAAAGGACAGGATCACGCCAGTGAAGATCGCTGCCAGGCCGGAGATGATTGGCACAAAACGCTTGCCCGCAAAGAAGCCCAGATACTCAGGCAGCTTGATGCGGTAGAAGCGGTTGAACATGTACGCTGCGATGGCACCGGAGATAATACCGCCGAGTACGCCGGTATCCGCCAGGTGTTTAGCCGCAATCTCTTCAGCAGGTAAATGCAGGACCAGAGGTGCAACCACGGACATGGTTTTTACCATGATGCCGTAAGCGACGACCGATGCCAGAGCGGATACGCCGTCGTTGTTGGTGAAGCCAAGTGCGACACCGATAGCAAAGATCAGCGGCATGTTAGCGAAGACCGAACCGCCCGCTTCCGCCATGACGTGGGAAACTACGGCTGGCAGCCAGCTGAAGTTTGCGGAACCGACGCCCAGCAGGATACCTGCGATAGGCAGTACGGATACCGGCAGCATCAGCGATTTACCGACCTTCTGCAGGTTAGCAAATGCATTCTTAAACATAATTGAGAGTGCTCCTGAGTATTTGGTGCTTTTTTACGTTTTCACGCATTGGCCCGGGGGGAGAACCGCGCCGTGGACAGGACATCTAAGCGCCCTTTATTTATTACACAGAGTAAAATAATTACCGGGATGATTGTTTGACGGCTATCACGTTTCAATCAGACATCCATTAAAAACTTACATTGGTTTACATAACTCGTGTCTGAATGTTGCCAAAAAACCTTCACCGCCCCATTTGTGGCGGTGAACTTTACTCGCTTTGGCTATTAATTACGAGCCTTAAAATAATAAGCAATATCAGAGAGGTTGCAGCCGGGAGGGGTCGATATGAAAAAGCGTAGCGAAATTTTCCGTGGTCTGTTGCGCCAGCTGCTCCAGCGATACGCCCTTAAGCACCGCCATATACTCGGCGACGTCCCTGACCATGGCCGGCTGGTTCTCTTTACCGCGATGCGGTACCGGCGCCAGATACGGCGAATCGGTCTCTACCAGCAGGCGATCGAGAGGGACATAGCGCGCAGCATCGCGAAGCTGCTCCGCATTTCGGAACGTCACAATGCCGGAAAACGAGATGTAGAACCCCATATCCAGCAGCTTACCCGCGGTCTCCCTATCCTCAGTGAAACAGTGTAGTACGCCACCGCAATCCGTCACTTTTTCTTCGCGTAAAATTTCCAGCGTATCGGCGCGGGCATCGCGGGTATGCACGATAACCGGTTTATTCAGCTCCCGACCTATACGGATATGGTCGCGAAAGGACGCCTGCTGACGCGCTTTCGTTTCCGGCGTGTAGAAATAATCGAGCCCAGTTTCGCCCATCGCGACCACGCCGTCGTCTGCGGCGAGCTGGCGCAGCTCTTCAACGTCATACTCTTCATCCTGGTTTAACGGATGCACGCCGCAGGAGAAAACGACGTCGCGACGCTGGCCCACCAGTTCGCGCATACCGCGGTATCCCGGCAGCGTCGTGGCAACCGCCAGGCAAAATTTCACATCGCGCGCGGCGGCCTTTGCCAGCACATCGTCCACATCTTTATGCAGCGCTTGATAATCCAGGCCATCGAGATGGCAATGGGAGTCGACTAAAAACATGATGTCTCTCTCAGAGATGGGATACGGGAAGGACCGCCCCGGGTTGCAGGTAATGTTCCCAGCGCAGAAGGCGCTCGGTTAGCAGCAGTTCGCGATTAATGCCGACCACGCTCAGCAGCTGCTCGCGGCAGGCGCTGACGTCGCGCGCGATCGCCTGCAGGCGCGCCGCCGGCAGCGCAGCGGCCAGCTGATTGACCAGAGGCCAGACATCAGGATTGCTGATAAGGGTAATCCCCTGCTGCCTTTTTTGCGCGTCGACCAGCAGCGATGCCAGCCAGTGCAGGCGAATCGCGGCCTGTTCATGGTTTAACATCGGCAACAGCGTCAGCCAGTCGCCGTGGGTTAAAATATTTCCGAGAATCTGGCAAAGCTGCTGCCGCGGTGCCCAGTGAGCTTCCTGAAGCAGATCCAGCGCCGCCGCTGGCGCGTTGGCGCTCAGCCGCAGCGCCGCGAGCAGCGCGTCTTGTGACATTGTCACTTCTCGCTCTAACCACGCCAGCGCGTAGCGTTCTGAAGGCGGAGCGAGGTGAAATAACCGACAGCGGCTGCGCAGCGTCGCCAGCAGGCGCGCGGGTTCCTGACAGGCCAGGAAGAACCAGGTATTCTCCGGCGGCTCCTCCAGCGTTTTTAGCAGCGCGTTTGCCGCCGCGTCGGTCAGCATGGCGGCATCGCCGATCCACACCACCTTCGCGCCGCCCAGCCGGGCGTGTTCATAGAGCTTTTCGCTCACTTCGCGCACGGCATCGATGCCGAGCGAGCTCTTCCCCTTTTCCGGGGTCAACGCATAATAATCTGGATGGGTGCCGGCCTGCATCAGCTGGCAGCTATGGCAATGACCGCAGCTTTTATGCCCTTCCGGCTGGCGGCACATCAGAAAGCGACAAAGCGCATAAATCAGCGCATCGCTACCCATGCCCGGCAGGGCCTGAACCATTAGCGCATGGTGGCCGCGCCCCGCCTGATAGCTGGCAACCAGCTGTTCAAAGGGCGGGCGTAACCACGGATACCATTTCATGCGCCTTGCTCCGCGACCCACTGATTCACTACCGCCCGAATGTCGCGCTTCACGGCCTCCAGCGGCTGGGTAGCGTCAACGGTGCGTATAGTGGGATCCTGCGCCGCCAGTTCAAGGTAGCGCGCGCGGGTACGATTAAAGAAATCCAGCGACTCCTGCTCGATTCGGTCAAGTTCACCGCGGGCGCGGGCGCGCTTCAGGCCGACTTCCGGAGTCACGTCAAGGTAAAGCGTCAGATGGGGACGAAAGTCTCCCAGTACCGCGTCACGCAGGGTCGCCAGCATCGTCTGATCAATTCCGCGACCGCCGCCCTGATAAGCCTGGGTTGAGAGATCGTGACGATCGCCGATGACCCACTGACCGCGCGCCAGAGCGGGTTTGATAACCGTCTCCACCAGCTGTACGCGCGCCGCGTAAAACATCAGCACTTCCGCTTTATCATTAATCACTTCATCGCCGGTGGACTGAATATCCAGCACCAGGCTGCGCAGCTTCTCGGCCAGAATGGTGCCGCCCGGTTCGCGGGTAAACACCATATCGCTAACGCCCAGCTGTTTTAGCGTCTCTACCACACAATCACGCGCGGTGGTTTTCCCTGCGCCTTCCAGGCCCTCGATGACGATATAGTTACTGCGCATTTTTTTCCTTAAGTACTTTCAAATAGTCCTGGACCGAGCGGTTATGGCTGGCCAGGTTAGTGTTAAACGTATGTCCGCCCTTCCCGTCCGCGACAAAATAAAGGTACGGCGTTTTCGCCGGATGCGCGGCGGCGTTTAGCGAGGCCTCGCCCGGTGCGGCGATCGGTCCCGGCGGCATGCCGTTTATGACGTAGGTATTGTAAGCGGTTGGGGTTTCCAGGTCTTTACGCGTCAACTTGCCATTATAACTCTCACCCATCCCGTAAATCACGGTCGGATCGGTTTGCAGGCGCATACCGATCCGTAAACGGTTGATAAATACCGATGCGACGCGGTCGCGCTCGTCCGATACCGCCGTCTCTTTTTCGATAATCGAGGCCATTGTCAGCAGCTGGTTCTTATCGTGATACGGCAGATTCTCCATCCGCCCTTCCCAGACTTTATCGACCGCGGCAACCATCTTCTGATGCGCCCGCTTAAGGATCGCCACATCGCTGGTATTGGCGGTATACATCCAGGTATCCGGCCAGAACCAGCCTTCGACCCAGTCAGGATGCTCGAGATCAAGGGCCTTCGCGACGGTTTCATAGCTATCATCCGCCAGCGTATGCTTGACGTAAGGCGCATCGCGCAGCTGGCGCAGGTAATCGCTCACCCGCATCCCTTCAACGAAGCGCAGCGGAAACTGCGCCTCTTTTCCGCTGGCCAGCAGCTGCAGCATCTGGCGGACCGTCATATCAGGCGTGAAGCGATAGGTTCCGGCTTTAAAATGGGAGAGCTCAGGCTCGATGCGCAGCAGCCACTGGAAAACCCGCGGTCGGTTAATGACTTTATCGCTATACAGCTGTTGCCCAAGCGCCAGGCGCCCCGTTCCGGTGGCAAGAGTAAAGATAGTCTCTTCTTTAATCAGCAACTTGCTGTCCGCAAGCTGGCGAACTTTCCACATACCGATGCCCGCGGCAATGCCCAGCACCACCACCAACAGCAGGATGAAACGTAACATTTTCTTCATGACTAATCAGACAGCTCACACAAAGGGGCTAAAAAATGGTAAAGCTCGCGGGCGGACCAACATTTATCGTTCCAGCGGCGAACAGGCACCAGCGGCATTAAGGCATTACAGACCACGACCTCATCGGCTTCGCGTAACGCCTCGGGACGCATGGTGGCTTCGACAACGCGAAACGGCGATGGTGCCAGCTTAGCGAGAATGTACTGGCGCATAATACCGTTGACCCCCGCCTGATCGAGGCGCGGGGTAAAGACGTCGGATCCTTTACGCCAGAATACGTTCGCGGCACAGCATTCCGTAAGCCACCCGTCGCTGTCAAGGACCAGCGCCTCATCGGCGTCCGTCTGCTCAAGATGAGAACGAATCAGCACCTGCTCCAGCCGGTTAAGGTGCTTGAGTCCGGCGAGTGAAGGGTTGCGTCCCAGCCTGACAGGGCTCAGCGACAGGGAAATCCCCTCCTCGCGCCAGCGCAGATAGTGGGCCGGCCTGGGCGACACGCTGAGAATTCTCGTGGGATTGACGCAGCCCGCGGCGCTATAGCCGCGGCCGCCCGCTCCGCGAGTGATGATGACCTTCAGCACGCCATCCTGATGAGGCTGCGCCAGACGCGCCATCTCCTGCGCTAATAGCGCCCAGTCGTCATAGGGGATAAAGAGCTTTTCACAAGTCGTCTGCAGGCGGGCCAGATGGGCTGACAGCAGCTGAACCTGGCCTCTGAGGATGCGCGCAGTGGTAAAGCAGCCATCGCCGAACTGCACGCCGCGATCGTTCACCGCGAGCGTTTCACTTTCAGCGCCATTGATTAAAAACATAAAAGACTCCTTATCGCTGGCCGGTTAGTTTCGCAGGAGGAGAGACATTGAACAAGCGGAGAAAACCGAATAAAAAAGGCCCGACAAGCGGGCCAATTTTCGATGGGCATTGACGTCAACCGAGATGTTACGTCAGGCGCGCATCACACCTTTTTAAAGATTAACGAGCCGTTAGTGCCGCCGAAGCCGAAGGAGTTACACAGGGTATACTCCAGACCGCTTACCTGGCGCGCTTCGTGCGGGACGAAGTCCAGATCGCAACCTTCATCCGGGTTATCCAGGTTGATGGTTGGCGGAACGGCGCTATCGCGCAGCGCGAGGATGGAGTAGATAGACTCTACTGCGCCCGCTGCACCGAGCAGGTGGCCGGTCATTGACTTAGTCGAGCTCACCATTACGCGGCTGGCAGCGTCGCCGAAGACAGATTTCACCGCCTGCGCTTCTGCTTTATCGCCCGCCGGCGTAGAGGTACCGTGGGCGTTGACGTAGCCAATCTGGCTTGCGTCAATACCCGCGTCGCGAATGGCGTTCACCATCGCCAGCGCTGCTCCAGCGCCATCTTCCGGCGGTGAAGTCATATGGTAGGCATCGCTGCTCATACCAAAACCGACGATTTCAGCATAGATTTTCGCACCGCGTTTCTTCGCGTGCTCGTACTCTTCCAGCACGACCATGCCGGCGCCGTCGCCCAGCACGAAACCATCACGCTCTTTATCCCACGGACGGCTTGCCGCCTGCGGGTTGTCATTGCGAGTGGACAGCGCGCGCGCTGCACCAAAGCCGCCTACGCCCAGCGGGGTACTGGCTTTTTCCGCACCACCGGCGACCATTGCGTCAGCATCGCCATAGGCGATAACGCGCGCGGCGTGACCAATGTTGTGTACGCCAGAAGTACATGCGGTTGCGATGGAAATGCTTGGTCCACGCAGACCAAACATGATGGTCAGATGCCCGGCCACCATGTTAACGATTGTGGAAGGAACAAAGAATGGGCTGATCTTACGCGGTCCGCCTTTTACCAGCGAACTGTGGTTTTCTTCGATCAGGCCAAGCCCGCCAATACCGGAACCAATAGCGGCGCCGATGCGGGTAGCATTCTCTTCCGTCACTTCAAGGCCAGAATCCTGCATGGCCTGAATGCCAGCGACAATTCCATATTGAATGAAGGCATCCATCTTGCGCTGCTCTTTGCGCGAGATGAAGTCATCACAGTTAAAATCCTTTACTAAGCCAGCAAATTTCGTTGCATAGGCGCTAGTATCGAAATGGTCGATCAGGCTGATGCCACTCTGACCGGCAAGGAGAGCTTTCCAGGTAGACTCTACGGTATTGCCGACAGGAGACAACATGCCCAGTCCGGTCACAACTACACGACGCTTAGACACGGTTGTCCTCCAGGGAGGGAAAATAGATTCTTGTGGGACAAAATGTAGATAAAACTCAGGCGGTCGAATGACCGCCTGGAGATGTTCACTTACGCCTGGTGGCCGTTGATGTAATCAATGGCAGCCTGAACAGTAGTGATTTTCTCAGCTTCTTCGTCCGGAATCTCAGTATCAAACTCTTCTTCCAGAGCCATTACCAGCTCAACGGTGTCAAGAGAATCAGCGCCCAGGTCTTCAACGAAGGAAGCATTGTTGGTAACTTCTTCCTGCTTAACGCCCAGCTGTTCGCCGATAATTTTCTTAACGCGTTCTTCGATAGTGCTCATACTCTTAAATTTCCTATCAAAACTCGCTTTCGCGATGGTTTTCGTAGTGTATAAAATGTTGAAAAATTTGCAACTAAATCCCGGCAGGTCTTACCACGATTTTACGCTATTTTGCGGCTGTTTGCCCTCATAACGCAAATCATTTTGTACAAAACATTACAGTGAACCGCACAGACTGCGCGGTTCCTGAGCGTTTTGCGCAAATCTCGGTCAGACCATATACATTCCGCCGTTGACGTGCAGAGTTTCACCGGTGATGTAACTCGCTTCGTCAGAGGCTAAAAATGCCACCGCACTGGCGATTTCATTTGGAGAGCCGAGGCGCCCCGCAGGAACTGCCGCCAGCGTACCCGCACGCTGCTCATCGGTCAGCGCACGCGTCATGTCCGTTTCAATAAAGCCCGGAGCAACAACGTTTACAGTAATACCGCGGGACGCAACTTCGCGAGCCAGTGATTTACTGAAGCCAATCAGACCCGCTTTCGCCGCAGCGTAGTTGGCCTGACCCGCATTTCCCATGGTACCAACCACAGAACCGATAGTGATAATACGTCCATGACGCTTTTTCATCATAGCGCGCATTACCGCTTTTGACAGACGGAAAACAGATGACAGGTTGGTTTCGATAATATCGTTCCACTCATCATCTTTCATGCGCATTAACAGGTTATCACGAGTGATCCCGGCATTGTTCACCAGGATATCAACTTCACCAAATTCTGCGCGAATATTTCCCAGAACAGATTCAATAGATGCAGGATCGGTCACATTCAGCAGCAGACCTTTACCGTTAGCACCTAAATAATCGCTGATCGCCTGCGCGCCGCTTTCGCTGGTCGCAGTCCCGATAACTTTCGCGCCACGGGCAACGAGCGTTTCAGCGATTGCGCGGCCAATCCCGCGACTTGCACCGGTAACCAGCGCGATTTTTCCTTCAAAACTCATGGTTTTCCTCTTTTATTGCTCAAGCGCCGCAGACATCGCCGCCGGCTCGTTAAGCGCGGAAGCAGTCAGGGTGTCAACAATACGTTTAGTCAGGCCGGTGAGGACTTTACCCGGGCCTACTTCATACAGATGCTCTACGCCCTGTGAAGCCATAAACTCAACGGTTTTGGTCCACTGAACTGGGCTATACAGCTGACGGATCAGGGCATCACGAATAGCATCAGGCGCCGTTTCACTTTGCACGTCGACGTTATTCACAACCGGAATCGTCGGCGCGTTAAAGGTGATTTTCTGCAGCTCAACGGCCAGTTTTTCCGCCGCAGGCTTCATCAGCGCGCAGTGGGACGGTACGCTGACCGGCAGCGGCAGCGCACGTTTAGCGCCCGCAGCCTTACAGGCTGCGCCAGCGCGCTCTACGGCTTCTTTGTTACCGGCAATAACAACCTGCCCTGGCGAGTTAAAGTTCACCGGAGAGACGACCTGCCCTTCGGCAGACTCTTCGCAGGCTTTCGCAATCGCCGCGTCGTCAAGCCCGATGATCGCGGACATCGCGCCGGTACCTTCCGGTACCGCTTCCTGCATAAACTTGCCGCGCATCTCAACCAGGCGTACGGCATCGGCAAAATCGATAACGCCTGCGCATACCAGCGCAGAATATTCGCCGAGGCTGTGGCCCGCCAGCAGAACAGGCGTTTTACCGCCTTGCTGCTGCCAGACGCGATACAGCGCAACGGAAGCGGTCAGCAGCGCCGGCTGAGTCTGCCAGGTTTTGTTCAATTCTTCCGCCGGGCCTTGCTGCGCAAGCGCCCACAGATCGTAACCCAACGCCGCAGAGGCTTCACGGAACGTCTCTTCAATTACCGGGTAAGCGGCCGCCATATCTGACAGCATCCCGACACTCTGAGAGCCCTGTCCCGGGAACACAAAAGCAAATTGCGTCATGTTTAAATCCTTATCCTAAAAACGAACCAGCGCGGAACCCCAGGTGAACCCGCCACCAAAGGCTTCCAGCAGAATAAGCTGACCACGTTGAATGCGGCCATCGCGAACGGCTTCATCCAGCGCACAAGGAACGGAAGCCGCCGAGGTATTGCCGTGTCGGTCGAGCGTGACGACGACATTATCCATCGACATTCCCAGCTTCTTCGCCGTGGCGCTGATAATGCGCAGGTTGGCCTGATGCGGCACCAGCCAGTCCAGCGCCGAACGCTCGAGATTATTCGCGGCTAAAGTCTCGTCCACGATATGCGCCAGTTCGGTCACCGCAACCTTAAAGACTTCATTACCCGCCATCGTCAGATAGATCGGGTTTTCCGGTTCGACGCGATCGGCGTTCGGCAGCGTCAGCAGTTCGCCGTAGCTCCCATCCGCATGCAGATGCGTAGAGATAATGCCCGGCTCTTCAGAAGCGCCCAGCACAACGGCGCCAGCGCCATCGCCAAAAATAATGATGGTTCCGCGATCGGCAGGATCGCAGGTGCGCGCCAGCACGTCAGCGCCAATCACCAAAGCGTAATCAACCGCGCCGTTTTTCACGTATTGATCGGCAACGCTGAGCGCGTAGGTGAAACCCGCGCAGGCCGCAGCAACGTCAAACGCCGGGCAGCCTTTGATACCCAGCATTGATTGAATCTGGCAAGCCGAGCTAGGAAACGCATGGGTACCGGAGGTAGTCGCAACAATAATCAGACCAATTTGCTCCGGCTTGACGCCCGCCATATCCAGCGCATTCTTAGCGGCTTCAAGGCCCATCGTAGCAACTGTTTCATTCGGTGCGGCAATACGACGCTCGCGGATACCGGTACGAGTAACAATCCACTCGTCAGACGTATCAACCATATTTTCCAGTTCAGCGTTCGTACGCACGTGCTCAGGCAGATAGCTGCCGGTACCAATAATCTTCGTATACATGTACGCTCAGTCACTCTTGGGTAATATACCGGGTTAACTCAAACTGCGAGGCGTCAGTCGTTTCCGGTCATCCGGGTTTGAGGCCTGGAACTTCCGCTTCTGCCGCCTTCAGGCAATTCGAAACCTGCAGGGTATAAAGATTCCAGGCGAGCGGCAATTCGCTGAGGAACCTGCCGCTGCACAGCCTGCACTGCCTGCTCTATCGCGACGCAAAAAGCGCGCTGATTGGCAGCCCCATGACTTTTAATCACGGAACCGCGTAATCCTAACAGACAGGCACCATTATACTGGTCGGGGTTGAGGTGACTGAATCGCCTCGACAGGCTTTTTTGTAACCAACGCTTTAATAAAAGCAGCCACCACGACCTTTTTTTCCCCTCTCCCTGTGATTTCAACAGTGAAAGGAACATTCTGACAACACCTTCCATCGTTTTTAATGTGACGTTGCCCGTGAATCCATCACAAACTAAAACATCCGTTTTGCCCGTCAACAATTCGTTGGCTTCCAGATACCCAATATAGTTGAGGGTTGGCAGGGTTTTCAAAACTGCCGCCGCGTCACGAATGCTGCTGAGACCTTTCATCTCTTCTTCGCCGATATTCAGAAGCGCAACCCGGGGATCCTTAATACCGATAACTTCTTCGGCAAGAACCGCCCCCATAACGGCAAACTGCACCAGCATCGTGCTATCGCAATCGACGTTAGCGCCTAAATCCAGCACCACCGTTTTGCCCTTCAACTGATGCGGTAGCATGGTGACCAGCGCGGGGCGCTCAATTCCCTCAATAGGCTTAAGCAGCAGCTTCGCCAACCCCATCAGCGCGCCGGTGTTACCCGCGCTGACGCAGGCCTGCGCCCGCCCTTCTTTTACTAACTCCAGCGCGATGCGCATTGAGCTGCCGCGACTGGCGCGAATGGCCTGCGCGGGTCGAGCATCACTGGCAATAACCGACTGCGCAGGGATAACCTGCAGACGTGAACGTTGTTCAAAATCAGCTTTGGCAAGTAATGGCGCGATAGCGTCGGGATCGCCGACTAAAAGAAGTGTGAGTTGTGAATTAGAGTTCAGTGCCTGCAATGCTGCAGGCACTGTCACGGAAGGGCCAAAATCCCCGCCCATGACATCTAACGCCAGGGTTAGACGTGTCAAGGTATCGTCGCTGCCCGGTTCGGTTATTCCCCAGTTACCCGGGGAAATCCTCACTAAGCTTCATCACGCTTTCGCGTGATTACTTAGCGATAACCTTGCGACCGCGGTAGAAACCGTCGGCAGTGATGTGGTGACGCAGGTGTTTTTCACCAGAAGCTTTGTCTACAGACAGGCTGGTGACTGCGGTCAGCGCGTCATGGGAACGACGCATGCCACGTTTGGAACGGGTTGGTTTATTCTGTTGTACGGCCATGGACCTTACTCCTCAATTACTTATGCTTTAAGCTGGCTAATACGGCAAATGGATTTGGTTTTTGTGCCTCTTCAGGCAGTTCACCAAAGACCATGTCCGCGTCGGACACTTCACAGTGTTCAGAATCATGCACCGGAACTACGGGCAAGGCGAGGATGATTTCATCTTCAACCAGCGCCAGCAGATCGATTTCACCGAATTCGTTAACCTCAATCGGCTCATACGCTTCCGGCAGTGCCTCGGCCTGTTCGTCATTTCTGACGGGGCTGAAACAATACGTTGTGTGGACATGATGGGGGAACGGTTTCCCGCAACGCTGACATTCGAGGGTTACCGACACCGTCGCATCGCCGTTTAACACGGCAAGACGTTGGTTATCGATAGCGAACGACATGCTGCATTCCACATCGCTGTCCACGCTGACAACAGAATCAGCGACACGCACAGCCTGATCACGGGTATAGATACCTTGGTAATCTAAGCGTTTTTGAGCCGTGCGAACCGGATCGAGAGTCAGGGGTAATTTTACCTTTTGCATAGGGCGCGCATATTAACTTTGTAACGTCATAGAGTCAAAGAAAAAGGCAGCCTCAGGTTGCCTTTTGCCATTTATTCGCACACATTGCGGCGCATAGTTTAAAATGATGCTCTGCGAAGCGCTATATGTGGATGAAAAAATATGTCTGAACTAATCCTCGCGTCAACCTCGCCCTGGCGGCGAATGCTGCTGGAAAAACTGTCGGTGCCTTTTGAATGCGCGGCGCCGGAAGTTGATGAGACCCCGCTGCCCGGCGAACCCGCCCGCCAGCTGGTGCTGCGTCTGGCGCAGGCGAAGGCGCAGGCCCTTGCCGCGCGCTACCCTCAGCACCTCATTATAGGCTCCGATCAGGTTTGCGTCCTGGACGGTGAAATTACCGGCAAATCGCACACGGAAGAAAACGCCCATCGCCAGTTGAGAAAGGCCAGCGGCACCATCGTCACGTTCTATACCGGCCTGGCGCTGTACAATTCCGCCAACGGTCACCTGCAAACCGAATGCGAACCTTTCGACGTTCATTTCCGCCGTTTAAGCGACCAGGAAATTGAGAGCTATATCCGCAAGGAAAACCCGCTGCAGTGCGCCGGAAGCTTTAAAAGCGAAGGGTTAGGCATCACGCTGTTCGACCGCCTCGAGGGACGCGATCCCAACGCGCTGGTCGGTTTGCCGCTCATTGCCCTCTGCCAGATGCTGCGCCGGGAGGAGTGTAACCCTCTGCTCACCTGAACGCGATTTCATGTGGTCTCTTTATGAGGCCGTCAGCCGCCTTTAAGCAACGTTTTAGCCGCTGACCGGCGGCGCGGAGCCTGTTTTACTCCAACTTAATTAATGCATCGCCTGTCACAGTTTATTTTTCCAGCGCCACTACAATCCAATTAAATAATGAAACGATGTTTTATTTTTAAATGGAGCTATTATGCCTACCCGCGCTACGGTTTTGTCCCTCGCCCTGCTGGCCGCCGCCAGCGCCAACGCCAATGACTGGCAACGCCAGGGCATCGTAGAGGGCAATCTACCCGCCTCGTGGCAGCAGTTGAAAGCGCAGATGACCTACTCGGACTCGTGGCTCTCTGGCCACTCTCATAATTTTAATCAATGGCGACAGCAGGCTCGTATGCTGCTTCGGCAGTCTCTGCTGACCCCGGCGTCGACAATCCCCTTCGCACCGCAAACGCTCATGAGAGAAGACCGGGGAACCTATATCGCCGAGAAGCTGGCCTTCAACGTAACCGACGATAACAGGATTGCCGCGCTGATGTTGACGCCAAAATCACCCGGCCCTCACCCGGCTATTGTCCTGTTACACGATCATGGCTCAAAGTTTGACATTGGTAAGGAGAAGCTGATCCGCCCCTGGAGTGACGCCGCGCGGCTAGCCAGCGCCCAGGCGTGGGCGGATAAATTTTTCAGCGGCCGGTTCATCGGCGATGAACTGGCGCAGCGTGGTTACGTCGTGATAGCCATCGATAGCCCAGGCTGGGGAGATCGAGGGCCTATGGTCTACGAGCAGCAGCAGGCCCTGGCCAGTAACTACTTTAACCTTGGACGTTCGCTGGCAGGTGAAGTCGCCTATGAAGATCTGCGTACCGTTGATTTCGTCAGTACTTTAACAGCGGTGGATAATACACGCATCGGGGTATTGGGTTTCTCAATGGGGGGCTTTCGCGCCTGGCAACTGGCCGCCCTGTCTGACAAAGTGGCCGCGACTGCCGTTATCTCCTGGTTTGGTACCTGGCGCGGCCTGATGCAGCCGGGCAACAACGTCCTGCGCGGGCAATCGGCCTTTTATATGCTTCATCCAGGCTTATCCGGCCGTCTCGACATTCCCGATATCGCCAGCATCGCCGCGCCAAAACCGATGCTCATTTATAGCGGCGGCAAGGATAAGCTGTTCCCGGCAGAAGCCGTTAACGATGCCTTCGCAAAATTGCATACAGTGTGGGGGTCGCAAAACGCGCAGGATAAGCTGGAAACGAAGACGTGGCCGGAACTGGGCCACGTCTTTTATAAAGAACAGCAGGATGAGGTTTTCCCCTGGCTTGCCAGGTGGCTCAAGCCCTGAGCCTGATGGCGGTTATTTGGCGCTACGCAAAACCTGCAGGCAGCGCTTAAGCTGATTATCCAGAGGCGCTTCAACGCGCATTATCTCGCCGCTCCCCGGATGGGTAAACTTCAGCGCCGCCGCATGGAGAAACAGTCGGTTAAGGCCGGTGCCTGCCAGCTGCTTATCAAATTCACGGTCGCCGTAACGGTCGTCGAAAGCGATGGGATGGCCGGCATATTGCGTATGCACGCGGATTTGATGCGTACGACCGGTTACCGGGCTGCAGCGCACCAGCGTCGCATGGGTAAAACGCTCTTCGACTTTAAAACGCGTCTCAGAAGGTTTCCCCTCCTGGTTAACCCGCACAATACGCTCACCGCTCTGCAGAATATTTTTCAGCAGCGGGGCCTGCACCACTTTAGTATGCGATTGCCACTGCCCGCGTACCAGCGCCAGGTAATCCTTCTGCATGCCTTTGTCGCGCAGCTGCTCATGCAGGGAACGCAGCGCTGAGCGCTTTTTGGCGACCAGCAGAACGCCAGATGTGTCGCGGTCAAGGCGATGCACCAGTTCCAGGAAACGCGCTTCCGGGCGCAGCGCGCGCAAACCTTCGATCACGCCAAAGCTCAGCCCGCTGCCGCCGTGGACCGCAGTGCCTGAAGGCTTGTTAAGCACCAGAATATGATCGTCTTCATATAAAATCACATCGGCCAGCGCGGCCACTTTTTGCAGGTGCGGAGAGACCGCCTCTTCTTCTTTCTCAGATACGCGGACCGGCGGGATGCGCACTTCGTCGCCGGCTTCCAGCTTATATTCCGGCTTCACGCGCTTTTTGTTAACCCGCACCTCGCCTTTACGCAAGATGCGATAAATCATGCTCTTCGGTACGCCCTTCAGCTGCGTACGCAAAAAGTTGTCGATACGTTGCCCGGCTTCATCATCAGCAATGGCAACCATTTTTACGCTTGGGATCTCAGTTTTCATGGTGCGCGATTTTAAATAGCCCGACGCATTAGCGCCACTCATTTTTATATGCTTATATTTATCATCATCCGGATTTCACCGTATGCTTCATCATCGTTTTGTTTGTTATTAGAACAATCTGTATACGCGGGTGAAAAAACTGTGAGTAACCGGGTGATAAAAGGTGAAAGTCAACTTGCTATAACAAGCTTAGCAATGGAATAATGATGCAGTATTCCGTACTGAAACTTGTTAGAACAAGAAATTAGCGGAATGACCAATTTTGTCTGACCGATCATCAACGCAGCAATGGCGTAAGACGTATTGATCTTTCAGACAGTTAGCGGGCTGCGGGTTGCAGTCCTTACCGGTACAGGCTCTATGGATTTCACGGCGCAGGAAGGCGTTCACACTGGGATATCCCGGCGCTCATCTGGATCAAATGATTAAGATGAGCAGGTTAAGCCGCCACGCCGGCTACGTGAAAAACGATGGGTATAAATGGAATCTTCTCTGGTGATACATCCCAGGCAGTTCCCCTGATAATTGCGCTGTGTTTCCGTTTGAAATACAGGCGACCGACACTCTGCGCCTCTTAAGCGCGCGACAACCGTGAGGTTGGCGACGTGAAACAGACACGAGGCCATCGGTTTCCCCCGGTAAGGCGTTACTCTGCCCGTAGCTTAGTCGTCAATGTAAGAATAATGAGTAAGTTACGATGAAAAGAATGTTAATCAACGCAACTCAGCAGGAAGAGTTGCGCGTCGCCCTTGTTGATGGGCAGCGCCTGTACGACCTGGATATCGAAAGCCCCGGGCACGAACAGAAAAAAGCGAACATCTACAAAGGCAAAATCACTCGTATAGAACCTAGCCTCGAAGCCGCGTTTGTTGATTATGGTGCCGAGCGTCATGGTTTCCTCCCTCTTAAAGAAATCGCCCGCGAATACTTCCCTGCCAACTACAATTCTCATGGTCGTCCGAACATCAAGGACGTGCTGCGTGAAGGTCAGGAAGTTATTGTCCAGATTGATAAAGAAGAGCGTGGCAATAAAGGCGCCGCGCTGACGACCTTTATTAGCCTGGCGGGCAGCTATCTGGTGCTGATGCCGAATAACCCACGCGCTGGCGGTATTTCACGCCGCATCGAGGGTGACGATCGCACCGAACTTAAAGAAGCGCTGGCCAGCCTTGAGCTGCCGGACGGCATGGGACTTATCGTTCGCACCGCCGGCGTCGGCAAGTCCGCCGAAGCGCTGCAGTGGGACTTAAGCTTCCGCCTGAAGCATTGGGAAGCCATCCAGAAAGCCGCAGAAAATCGCCCTGCTCCGTTCCTGATCCATCAGGAAAGCAACGTGATTGTGCGCGCGTTCCGCGACTATCTGCGCCAGGATATCGGCGAAATTCTGATTGATAACCCGAAAGTGCTTGAGCTGGCTCGCCAGCACATCGCGGCGCTGGGTCGTCCGGATTTTAGCAGCAAAATTAAGCTGTACACCGGGGAAATCCCGCTGTTCAGCCACTATCAAATCGAATCGCAGATTGAATCCGCTTTCCAGCGTGAAGTGCGTCTGCCTTCCGGCGGTTCTATCGTTATCGACAGCACCGAAGCGCTGACCGCTATCGATATCAACTCCGCACGAGCCACCC
The DNA here is from genome assembly GCF_900200035.1 of Klebsiella grimontii. GTDB lineage: Bacteria > Pseudomonadota > Gammaproteobacteria > Enterobacterales > Enterobacteriaceae > Klebsiella > Klebsiella grimontii. The sequence goes on along the minus strand of NZ_FZTC01000017.1, from coordinate 191,577 downwards.
GCGGCGGCGACATCGAAGAAACGGCGTTTAACACCAACCTGGAAGCGGCAGATGAAATCGCTCGTCAGCTGCGTCTGCGCGACCTTGGCGGCCTGATCGTTATCGACTTCATCGATATGACCCCGGTTCGCCATCAGCGTGCGGTGGAAAACCGCCTGCGCGAAGCCGTCCGTCAGGACCGAGCGCGGATCCAGATCAGCCATATTTCACGCTTTGGACTGCTGGAGATGTCGCGCCAGCGCCTGAGCCCGTCGCTCGGCGAGTCCAGCCATCATGTCTGCCCGCGCTGTAGCGGAACGGGTACCGTGCGCGATAACGAATCGCTGTCGCTTTCCATTCTGCGTTTGATTGAAGAAGAAGCGCTGAAAGAGAACACCAAAGAAGTTCACGCTATCGTGCCGGTGCCGATTGCCTCTTACCTGCTGAACGAAAAACGTGCTGCGGTAAGCGCGATTGAAACCCGTCAGACCGATGTGCGCGTCATTATCGTGCCAAACGACCAGATGGAAACGCCGCACTACTCCGTTCTGCGCGTGCGTAAAGGCGAAGAAACCTCCACGCTGAGCTATCTGCTGCCGAAACTGCACGAAGAAGAGATGGCCATGCCTTCTGATGAAGAGCCGGCCGAGCGTAAGCTTCCGGAACAACCGGCGCTGGCCGCTTTTGTCATGCCTGAAGCCCCTCCGGCTCCGGCACAGGAAGAGCCGACGAGGGCAATAGCTACCGTTACGCCTGCCGCATCCGCACCGAAGGCCGCAGCGCCGGCCCAGCCTGGTCTGATTGCCCGCTTCTTCAGCGCCCTGAAAAATATGTTCTCCGGCGCGGAAGAGACTAAACCGGCAGAAGTTCAGGTTGAGAAAAAAGCGGAAGAGAAATCCGAACGTCAGCAGGAGCGTCGTAAACCGCGTTCTAACAACCGCCGCGATCGCAATGACCGTCGTGACAACCGGGATAATCGCGATAGTCGTGATAGTCGTGCCGAGAATAGCGAAGGCCGGGAGTCTCGCGAAGAAAACCGCCGTAACCGTCGTGAGAAGCAGCAGAACGCCGAGCCGCGCGAAATTCGCCAGACCACGGTAGAAGATAGCGAAAAAGGCAAAGCTCGCGACGAGCAGCAGCCGCGCCGCGAACGTAATCGTCGTCGTAACGATGATAAACGTCAGGTTCCGCAGGAAGCCAAAACGCAAACCCGTGAAGAGCCAATCGTACAGGATAGCGAGCAGGAAGAACGCGTCCAGACTATGCCGCGTCGTAAACCGCGTCAGCTGCCGCAGAAGGTTCGTTTCGAATCGGCTGCCGCTGAGCAGGTTGTCGAGCCGGTAGCCGCAGCGCAGGTAACCGAAGCGCCTGTCGTCCAGCCGGAAACCGTTGCTCCACGTACTGAACTGGCAAAAGTCGATCTGCCGGCGGTCGTTGAGACAGCTGCGGAACATGACGACAACGGTGAAGCCCGCGAATCTAACGGCATGCCGCGCCGTTCGCGTCGCTCGCCTCGTCACCTGCGCGTAAGCGGCCAGCGCCGTCGTCGCTACCGTGATGAGCGTTACCCGACGCAATCCCCGATGCCGCTGACCGTTGCCTGCGCATCGCCGGAAATGGCGTCTGGTAAAGTGTGGATCCGCTATCCGGTGGTTCGTCCGCAGGACCAGCAGCAGGAAGACGCTCCGGTTCAGGAGTTCTCCGTCGCTGCGGCTGAGCCGATCATTACGCCAGCGGCTGCCGCCGAGCCGGTTGTTTCTGAAGTCATTGCGCCGGCAGCAGCCGAAGATAGCGCAGCCATCTCCGAACCTGTGGCGGTGATTAACGAACCGGAAGTCCCGGTCGTTGAAACTACCCATCCGGAAGCTATCGCCACCCCGGTAGATGAACAGCCGCAGCTGATTGCAAAAGCCGATGAAGCCGTAGTCGAAGACGTTGTCGCAGAAGCCGTCGAAGTTGATGCGAAAGACGCCGTCGAGCCGGAAGCAACGGTCCCTGTGTCTGAACCCGTTGTAGCCGAACCTGCTGCAGCCGAAGAAGCGCCTGAGGTTGTTGAAGAAGCGCCTGTCGTTTCCGCGCCAGCGCCAGTAGCGGAGCCGGTGGTTGAGGCTAAGCCAGCTGTCGAAGCCGCGCCGGTAGTTAAGGTCGCCAATCGTCACGCGACGGCGCCGATGACGCGTGCGCCTGCACCAGACTACGTGCCCGAAGCGCCGCGTCAAAGCGATTGGGTTCGCCCGAACTTTGATTTTGACGGTAAAGGCTCTGCTGGCGGCCATAGCGCCACGCATAAAGCCACTGCCGGACCTACCCGTCCGCAGTCCGTAGAGTAACCTCTACAAGACCGGCCCTGGCGGCCGGTCTTTTTTTATTCCCCTTCCGGCCGCTGCATCCCCGCTACCTGAGGCATGACCTCGCGCATCAGATCGAGAAACTTACGCAACCGCGTCGGATAGTAGCGCGCCCAGGGATAGACGAGGTGGACCGGCAGCGGCGAGGCTCGCCACTGCGGGAACAGCTCCACCAAACGCCCGGCGGCGATATCCTCCACGACCGCCCAGCTCGATACGATCGCCGCGCCCAGCCCCGCCAGCGCGGTATTACGCGCGACATGCACGCTATCGGTACTCAGGCACGGCGCGATACCGAAGGTGGCGATCTGTTCATCCGTCTGAGACCGCAGCGTCACCTCGTGCTGATAAAACGTGCTGATGGCTATCCACGGCAGCATCGACATCTCCTGCGGCGCGCTTAACGGCGGCGAGTTCGCCAGCAGCGTCGGAGACGCGACTACGCTGCGTGGAACCTCGGCCAGCAATACCGATACCGTAGCCGGATCCACCTCCGCTCCCACGCGAATCGCGCAGTCGATACCCTCGCTCAGGAAATCAACCGTCTTATCGTTCAGCATCCATTCCACCGACAGCTGGGGATAGCGCTGCAAAAAATCCACCAGCGGCCCCAGCAGCTGCTGCTGACCGAACGCATGCGGCGCCCGCACTCGTAATATTCCCACGGGCCGATCATCGGTGATCCGCAGGTCGTCCTCGAGCGCCAGCCAGGCATCGACGACCTGGCGGGCGTGCTGATAGCAGCGCTCACCATCATCGGTCAGCTTCATCGCGTGGGTGGTACGCAGAATCAGCTTTGCGCCAAGCAACGCCTCCAGTGACTGAAGCCGTCGGCTTACCGTCGCCTGGGTTGTATTCATCTGCGCCGCTGCGGCGGAGAGAGAACCGGCCTCGACAATACGAATAAAGGTACGCATCAGTTCGATACGATCTATACGCTCTTGCCTCTTCATTTTTATTTTGCCTATACGTTTAACGTATAACCGTTTTACCACCGGGCTATCTACCGCGCCAGCGCGATTAGGGGAAAAATAGCGCCATCGCTTCTAAGAGGAATCCATCATGACACCAGTTCCACTCACCACCCGCGCCGCCGGGTGGGTTATTTTCATCCTTGCGCTGGGCGCGGGCTTCAGCGTCGCCTCAATCTATTACGCGCAACCGCTGTTACCCCTGATGGGGGCTAACCTGCATTTGAGCGTTGAGGGCATGGGTCTGGTTCCGACTCTGACCCAGGCCGGCTACGCGCTGGGCATACTGTTTCTTCTCCCGCTTGGCGACCGTCACGACCGCAGGAAACTGATCCTGATGAAAAGCGCCGCGCTGGCCGTCCTTCTGCTACTTTGCAGCCTCACCGGTCAGCTGACCTCCCTGCTGATTGTCAGCCTGCTTATCGGTATGGCCGCGACCATGGCGCAGGATATCGTACCGGCAGCCGCGATTCTGGCTCCTGCGGGCAAGCAAGGGAAAATGGTGGGGACGGTGATGACCGGCCTGCTGCTGGGGATCCTGCTGTCGCGTACCGTCAGCGGACTGGTGGGCGCCCTATTCGGCTGGAGGGTGATGTATCAGGCGGCGGCGGTCAGCATCGCGCTAATTGGGCTGGTGATGTGGCGCGTCCTGCCGCGCTTTGAGATTCACTCAACCCTGAGCTATCCGCAGCTGATGAAATCGATGGCCCATCTGTGGAAACGCTATCCGGCCCTGCGTCGCGCCGCATTCGCTCAGGGATTCCTCTCTATCGCCTTCAGCGCTTTCTGGTCAACGCTTGCGGTCATGTTGCTGGCGCACTATCAGATGGGCAGCGCGGTAGCCGGCGGTTTTGGTATAGCGGGTGCCGCCGGGGCGCTCGCCGCGCCGCTGGCCGGTGGCCTGGCCGACAAGTTCGGCGCGGAAAAAGTCACGCAAATGGGGGCCGCGCTGGTTACCGTTTCGTTTGCCCTGATGTTTCTGCTGCCTGCACTGCCGCCGCATGGTCAACTGATCCTGATTGCCATTTCGGCCGTCGGTTTTGATCTTGGACTGCAATCCAGCCTCGTGGCTCACCAGAATCTGGTGTATGGCCTGGAACCTCAGGCGCGCGGTCGTCTCAATGCGCTGCTGTTCACCGGCGTCTTTATTGGCATGTCGCTGGGTTCAGTGCTGGGAAGCAAACTGTATGTTGTGGCCGGCTGGAGCGGTGTGGTGACGCTGGCCGTCATCACCGGCGCGATTGCCCTCGGGATCCGCCTGCTGGAAAGCGCCAGGGTCGTATCCGCGCAGCGAACCGTCAGATAAAAAAAGCCGCTCTGCAGCAACTGCAGAGCGGCTTTTACTGCGTTCAGTCAGCTCAGGCCGTACGGCGAGCAAACTCTTTCACGCGAAATCCCAGCAGCAGCAGCGTGGCGAAATAGGCGACAACACCCGCGACTACGACCACCATTAAACGCAGCAGGCGGAACGGCATCGTCCCCTGCGACCACTCCGGCATCAGGTACATCACGCCCAACAGCGCCGCTGACATGATAATCACCGCAATCACCAGGCGCAGCAGGAACAGGAACCAGCCCGGCTGAGGCGTAAAAATTTTCTGTTTCCGCAGCTGCCAGTAGAGCAGCGCGGCGTTCAGGCAGGCCGCCAGACCAATGGACAACGACAGACCAGCGTGCTTCAGTGGGCCAATAAAGGCGAGGTTCATCACCTGCGTCATGATCAGCGTGACGATAGCAATTTTCACCGGCGTTTTAATGTCCTGGCGCGAATAGAATCCGGGTGCCAGCACTTTCACCACAATAAGCCCCATCAGCCCGACAGAATACGCCACCAGCGCACGCTGGGTCATCGCGGCATCAAAAGCGGTAAATTTCCCGTACTGGAATAGCGCGACCGTCAGCGGTTTGGCCAGGATCCCTAACGCCACCGCGCTCGGTAGCGCAAGCAGGAAGCACAGGCGCAATCCCCAGTCCATCAAACGGCAGTATTCATCGTGATTGCCGCTGGCGAAGCTTTTTGATAGCGACGGCAGCAGAATGGTCCCCAGCGCCACGCCCAGCACGCCGGACGGAAACTCCATCAGACGATCGGCGTAGTACATCCACGACACGGAGCCGGAAACGAGGAATGAGGCAAAGATAGTGTTAATGATCAGTGATATCTGGCTGACTGAGACGCCGAGAATCGCCGGCCCCATCTGTTTCACCACCCGCACCGCGCCAGCATCTTTAAGGTTGACCCGCGGCAGCACCAGCATGCCGATTTTTTTCAGATGCGGCAGTTGCCAGGCAAGCTGCAAAATACCACCAACCGTTACCGCCCACGCCATTGCCAGCATCGGCGGATTAAAATAGGGGGCCGCAAACAGCGCAAAGCCAATCATGCTGACGTTAAGGAAGGTCGGGGCAAAAGCGGGAACCGAAAAGCGGTTCCAGGTATTCAGGATAGCGCCAACTAACGACGCCAGGGAGATCAGCAGAATATAGGGAAAAGTGATGCGCAAGAGCTGAGTGGTCAGGGCGAACTTTTCCGGCGTATCGGCAAACCCCGGCGCGGTGACGGTAATCACCCACGGCGCCGCCAGCATACCGGCAACGGTGACCAGCGCCAGAACCAGCGTCAGCAATCCGGATACATAAGCGACGAAAACGCGGGTCGCGTCCTCGCCCTGCTTGCTTTTATATTCAGCAAGAATCGGCACAAAAGCCTGAGAAAATGCGCCCTCAGCAAAAATACGTCGTAAAAGGTTCGGGAGTTTGAAAGCAACGAAGAAGGCGTCGGTGGCCATCCCCGCGCCAAAAATACGTGCGACAATCGCATCGCGCGCAAAGCCCAGCACGCGCGAAAACATGGTCATCGAACTGACGGCCGCCAGTGATTTTAATAGATTCATTAACGTGTTATTCCACAACCCTGAAGTAGAACGCCCGCAAATGCGGGCGCGGGAAAGTGGCGATAGTCTACCGGGTTCATACTGAATTACTACTGCCAGTTGTTACAACGGATTATTCGCTCATCGCTTCGCGCCAGAGTTTATCCACCACCCGCTGAGCCAGCAGCGCCTGCTCCCCGGACGTTTCAGGAACCGTCTGATTTTGCACGCATTCGATAAAATGCCGCGCGCAGCCGGTGAAGCCTCGCTGCTCAAGGGTGGTCTGCCAGCCGGGAATTGGGCGCTGTATCACTCCGCGTCCCCGCTCCTCCTGCCACTCTCGCATATCGCGGACTTCATATAAGCCGCCGTCGGTCACCGCCTGAACCCACTCCCGCTGGCTTCCGGCGCGGCGGTGCATACTGGTTGTGATCTGTATCATCCCGGACGTGAAATGATGTTCGGCATACAGCATCTCACCTTGAGCCGTGGTGTGCAGCGCTCCTCCGCTTAAACGCGCCTTATCGCCCGCCAGCCATAAGGCCGTATCCACCACGTGCAGATAGTCATCCAGCAGCGTGAAGCGCAGATCGTGGCCGACGCTGTCGCTGCGGTGTTTGTCCATCCGCAGCGAGGCTGCGTTTCCGAGCTGCGTCTTCAACTCGCGATAGAGCGGAGCAAAACGGCGATTAAACCCGACCATGAGCGTGAGATGACGGCGGGCGGCCAGCTCAACCAGCGTCTCCGCATCGCTGAGCTTATCCGCCAGCGGTTTATCAACGCAGACATGAACGCCGGCATTGAGCAACCGACAAACCACTTCATAATGTGAAGCCGTGGAAGTATGCACGAACACGGCGTCACACTGCGCCGCCAGTTGCTCCAGAGAATCCGCATAGGGAATCCGCCAGGTTTCGCAGATACGCAGCGCTTTCTCTTTGCCCGGCGACCACGCCGCCTGTAGCGTCCAGCCATCGGCGGCCCCCAGCACCGGTAGCCACGCCTTTTGCGCAATACCGCCCAGGCCAACCACTCCTATACGTAGTTTTGCCGACATGCTTAATCTCCCAAGTGAACCAGCAGTGAATCCAGGCGCGCTTTCAGCTCGGCGACTTCCGCTTCCAGCGCCTCTACGCGCATCTGCAGATCGTCGCCAGCGGGCGACACGGCCTCAACGACGGTTATCAGTGAATCCATATCATCGCAGAACAGATGCATATAGCGGCTTTCACGCTTGCCAGGCTCCCGCGGCAGACGCACGACATAGGGGCCATCTTCCCGCGTCGCCAGGTTTTCGAGGACGCTTTCAACCTCCGCCATATCGCTGAATTCATGCATCCGCTGCGCGCGACCGCGCAGTTCACCGGGCGTCTGCGCCCCGCGCAGCAGCAAGGTGGTAATAATAGCGACTTCCGCCGGGGATAATTTCAGATCGCCAAATTCAGAGTTGCAGAAGCGCTGTTCATATTTGGTCACCCGATTGCCGAAACCGCTGACCGTTCGCAAATAATGGCGCTTCACTAAGGTATCGAGCAGATCCTGGACATCGCTTTCGCTGAGCGACATCACCGGTTCACGGTTCGTTTTCTGGTTACAGGCGGTGACCACCGCGTTAACCGATAGAGGGTACTGCTCCGGCGTGGTGACCTGCTTTTCCAGCAGGCAGCCAATGACCCGCGCTTCATGCGCGGTTAACTGATATTTCATGATGTCTCCTTAGCGACCCGGAGTCCAGTCCGGTGTCGTCAACGCCGTCAGTACGTGATCGCGCCACTGCCCATCAATAAGCAGGTAATCTTTGGCGTAACCCTCTTTTTCAAAGCCCAGACGCGCCAGCAAATCGCCGCTGCGCTGATTATGCGGCATATAGTTTGCCATTATGCGATGGATATGCTGCGTGCACTGCATATAGCGAATCGCCGAGGTCAGCGCTTCATACATTAGCCCCTGCCCCTGCCATTTCTCACCGATGGAGTAGCCGAGATAGCAGGCATGAAACGAACCGCGCACCACGTTCGAAAAATTCGCCACGCCGATGATCTCTTTTTCCTCCGGGTCAAGCAGGGCAAAATAGAACGCCGAGCCCTGCTTATGGAACTCAGAAATCATCGATAAACGCGCCTGCCAGCCGGAAGGATAACAGTGGCTGTCGTCGCGCACCGGCTCCCAGGGTTTTAAGAACCCTTTATTTTCCGCGTAATAATCGGCCAGACGCCAGGCGTCACGATCGTGCACCAGCCGTACCACCAGCCGGTCCGTCGTCAAACGCACCTTCGGTACGTTACTGCGATAGCCAAACATTCCCCTCTCCTGTTCCCCAGACGCAATACTTGCTGACTTTACTATACCTGTCCTGCGCGGTTGAGTGAAAACAGCAACATACCATTTTCTGCACCACCTCTGCTTTTCGATGAATAGGCTCTATCGTTCTTGCATTTTGATAAAAAAATATTGTCGCAAGTTAGCTGGGAAAATAGCCATTATCCCCGCAGAATATCAGCGCTTATCCTTATTTTTCCCGGGAGGGGAAATGTCCCGCGTATCGCAGGCAAGGAGCCTGGGTAAATATTTCCTGTTAGTCGATAACATGTTGGTCGTACTTGGCTTTTTCGTCGTATTCCCGCTTATCTCGATTCGCTTTGTCGACCAGATGGGCTGGGCTGCGCTGATGGTCGGGATTGCGCTCGGACTGCGTCAGCTGGTGCAGCAAGGTTTAGGGATATTTGGCGGCGCCATTGCCGACCGTTTTGGCGCCAAACCGATGATCGTCACCGGTATGCTGATGCGTGCGGCCGGTTTCGCGGCGATGGCCGTCGCCCATGAGCCATGGGTGCTGTGGCTCTCCTGCATTCTCTCAGGTCTTGGCGGCACGCTGTTCGATCCGCCGCGGGCGGCGCTGGTGGTCAAGCTGGTACGCCCGCACCAGCGCGGACGTTTCTTTTCTATCCTGATGATGCAGGACAGCGCAGGGGCGGTGATCGGCGCGCTGCTGGGTAGCTGGCTGCTGCAATATGATTTTCGTCTGGTGTGCAGCGCCGGGGCGGCCCTGTTTATCGCCTGCGCGGCATTCAACGCCTGGTATCTCCCGGCCTGGAAGCTGTCGACGGTCAAAACGCCGGTTCGTGAAGGGCTGGGACGCGTGCTGCGCGACAAACGCTTTGTCACCTACGTATTGACGCTAACCGGATATTACATGCTGGCGGTGCAGGTGATGCTAATGCTGCCGATCATGGTTAACGATATTGCGGGTTCTCCGGCGGCGGTAAAATGGATGTACGCCATTGAAGCGACCATTTCGCTGACGCTGCTGTACCCGATTGCCCGCTGGAGCGAAAAGCGCTTCCGCCTTGAGCATCGCCTGATGGCCGGCCTGCTGATCATGACCTTCGCGATGATGCCGATTGGCCTGAGCAGCAATCTGCAGCAGCTGTTTACGCTGATCTGCGTGTTTTATATAGGTTCAATTATCGCTGAACCCGCACGCGAGACGCTGGGCGCTTCGCTGGCGGATGCCAGAGCGCGCGGCAGCTATATGGGCTTTAGCCGTTTAGGATTAGCCTTCGGCGGCGCTTTCGGCTACGCAGGCGGCGGCTGGCTGTTCGACGCCGGTAAGGCCGCAGGTCAGCCGGAGCTGCCATGGCTGATGCTGGGCGTTATCGGCCTCGCGACGTTTATCGCACTGTGGTGGCAGTTCAGTCCAAAACGTTCGGCCTCCGGAATGCTGGAGCCGCGTACCTGATTTGCCGGTCCTTCGTTTCTCCTCCATACTGAATTGAGGATGTTCAGTAACAATGGAGGAGAAACGTGAAGTTATATATCTACGATCACTGCCCGTTCTGCCTTAAAGCCCGCATGATTTTCGGCCTGAAAAATATCCCCGTCGAACTGATCGCGCTCCTGAACGATGATGAAGTAACCCCAACCCGAATGATCGGCCAGAAGATGGCGCCAATCCTGCAAAAAGACGATAGCCGCTATATGCCGGAAAGCATGGATATCGTGCACTACGTCGATAAGCTGGACGGCAAACCGCTGCTTACCGGCAAGCGTAATCCGGCGATTGAAACCTGGCTCAGGAAGGTCAACGGCTACGCTAACCGCTTGCTCATCCCTCGCTTTGCCAAATCCGCGTTTGATGAATTCGCAACGCCAGAGGCGCGCGCCTATTTCGTAAAAAAGAAAGAGGCGGCTATCGGCAGCTTTGCCGACCATCTCGCCCATTCCCCCGGTCTGGTTAAGAACATCAGCGACGATCTGCGGGCGCTGGATAAATCGATCGTCCAGCCTAACGCCGTTAACGGAGAGCTCTCTGAAGATGATATTCATCTCTTCCCTCTGCTGAGGAATCTGACGCTGGTTGCCGGAGTGAACTGGCCGAGCCGGGTGGCCGCCTATCGTGACAACATGGCCAAACAGACGCAGATCAACCTGCTTTCCTCAATGGCTATTTAACCTGAAGGCAGCGGAAGGGTTGGCCCTTCGCTGCCATACGCCTCTTTTTCAGTCTTTTCCGCTAGCACCTCCTGCGCTGGCGAGCCATGCTGCTTTGTGTCAGGATGAACCCATGGCATGACATTAAGGAATCCAATGAAAAAGATGTTTATCGCGGCCGTGCTTATTGTTAGCGGCCTGCTCAGCGCCTGTAACCAGCTCACGCAATATTCCGTGAGCGAGCAGGAAATTAATCAGGCGCTGCAGAAACGTAATCACTTCGCTAAGGATATTGGCCTGCCAGGCGTAGCGGATGCCCATATTGAGCTGCAAAATCTTACCAGCGCTATTGGCCGTGAAGAACCAAACAAAGTGACGTTAAGCGGCGTGGCTAATTTAGATCTGAATTCACTCTTCGGGAACCAGAAAGCGACCATCGATCTGAAGCTCAAAGCGCTGCCGGCGTTTAATAAAGAAAAGGGAGCCATTTTCCTGCAGGAGATGGAGGTCGTCGATGCCAAAGTTCAGCCGGAAAAACTCCAGTCTGTGGTACAGACGCTGATCCCTTATCTGAATCAATCCCTGCGTAGCTACTTCAATCAGCAGCCTGCCTACGTGCTGCGCGAAGATGCCAGCACCGGTGAAGCGCTGGCGAAAAAGTATGCTAAAGGTATTGAGGTGAAGCCCGGAGAGATTATTATCCCGTTCACAAACTAATATCTCGGGCGCTGAAGCGCCCGTTTTTTTACGGAAGTTGATGCAAAGGAAAACGTTTACGCTTATCCTTAGTGCCCGGCAAAAACAGCCCTGATGACTGAACCTATTAGCCGGAGCCTTCCATGACTGCACAATCCCAGGTATTGAAAATCCGCCGCCCTGACGACTGGCATATCCATCTACGCGATGATGATATGTTAAAAACCGTCGTGCCTTATACCAGTGAATTTTATGGCCGGGCGATCGTGATGCCAAACCTGGTCCCCCCTGTCACCACCGTCGACGCCGCCCTCGCCTATCGCCAGCGTATCGTTGACGCAATCCCTGCGGGCCATGATTTTACGCCGCTGATGACCTGCTATCTGACGGATACGCTCGACCCGGCGGAGCTGGAGCGCGGATTTAACGAAGGCGTATTCACCGCCGCCAAACTCTACCCGGCCAATGCCACAACCAACTCGAGCCACGGCGTCACCAGCACGGATGCCATCATGCCGGTGCTTGCGCGCATGGAAAAGCTGGGTATGCCCCTGCTGGTTCACGGTGAAGTCACCCATCCTGATATCGATATTTTTGACCGGGAAGCGCGATTTATCGAAACGGTCATGGAGCCGCTGCGCCAGCGCCTGCCTGGCCTGAAGGTGGTCTTCGAACACATCACGACTAAAGATGCCGCTGAATACGTGCGCGACGGTAACGATCTGCTGGCGGCCACCATCACCCCGCAGCACCTGATGTTCAACCGCAATCATATGCTGGTTGGCGGCGTGCGCCCCCACCTTTACTGTCTGCCGATTCTGAAACGCAATATTCACCAGCAGGCGCTGCGCGAACTGGTGGCCAGCGGTTTTGAGCGCGCTTTCCTCGGCACGGATTCCGCTCCCCATGCCCGCCATCGTAAGGAAGCCAGCTGCGGATGCGCAGGGTGTTTTAACGCGCCGACCGCGCTGGGCAGCTACGCAACGGTGTTTGAGGAGATGAATGCCCTACAGCACTTTGAAGCCTTCTGCTCGCTGAACGGCCCGCGCTTCTATGGCCTGCCGGTCAATGAGGGCTACGTTGAGCTGGTGCGCGAAGAGAGCCAGGTGGTCGAGAGTATCGCCCTGCCCGGCGACGCGCTGGTGCCGTTCCTTGCCGGGGAAACCGTGCGCTGGACGATGAAAAAATAAATCGCACGCCCCCTGTTGAAAACGATCGCCAAAGACTGTATAAATAAACAGTACATTATCCAGGGGGCAATTATGCGTATTGAAGTCTCTATCGCCAAATCAACAGCCTTACCCAACGGCGCCTTAGATGCGCTGAACAATGAACTCTCTCGTCGTATTGAACAGCAGTTTCCCTCTACATCAAGCCAGGTAACGGTTCGATACGCGGCTAATAACAATCTGTCGGTTATCGGCGGCCTGAAAGAAGACAAAGACCGGATTAGCGAAATCCTGCAAGAAACCTGGGAAAGCGCTGACGACTGGTTTGTCCGCGACTAGTCAATTAAATTTGCTCCCTCATTGTGCTTTTTTTGCCGGGTCGCCCCGGCTTTTTTATTTTTTTCACACTCAGACTGTCCCCTATTGCTTTTACTTAGCACCTTCATAAATAACAAATAACCCACTCTCTCCTGCCTAAAAAACCAGCAAACGCGCGCGTATGTATCTCTATTTCATTTAATTTCTCGAGTTTATTCTTGACTACTGATATAATTAACTTGCTTCAAAAAACATGCATTAAACCTCGAGAACTGTTGTCTTTTAACATATGAATAAGGGGTTATGATGGAAAAGAATAATGAAGTCATCCAGACCCATCCCCTCGTCGGATGGGACATCAGCACCGTTGATAGTTACGATGCGCTGATGTTGCGCCTGCACTACCAAAACCCCGCTCAAGAAAGCAGTAAAGACGCAGAAATTGGCCAGACGCTATGGCTAACGACGGACGTCGCACGTCAGTTTATTTCTATTCTGGAAGCAGGTATTGCGAAGATTGAATCTGGCGAATACCAGGCAAATGAGTATCGAAGGCATTAATATTTAGCGCTAATGTCTGAATATTCACCTAACAGGCACCTCCGGGTGCCTGAATTATTTTCGGGCTTGTATAACAGCAGGTTGTTATTTACCCTGCTAACAAAGCAATAACCTGGAACCCACCATGCAATACGATCTTATCATTATCGGTAGCGGCTCGGTCGGCGCTGCCGCAGGCTATTATGCGCGGCAGGCAGGGCTTAACGTGCTGATGATTGATGCTCATCAGCCGCCGCATCAGGAAGGCAGCCATCACGGCAGCACTCGCCTGATTCGTCACGCCTACGGCGAAGGCGAAAGATATGTTCCCCTGGTACTGCGCGCGCAACAGCTGTGGGATGAGTTTGCCGCCGCCAGCGGTGAAGCCGTCTTTGAACGTACCGGGGTAATTAACCTAGGGCCTGCCGATTCCGACTTTCTGCGCAATGTTGCCAGCAGCGCGCGCGAGTTCCGGCTGAATATTGAAGAGATGGACGCGCAGACGGTAATGACTCGCTGGCCGGAAATTCGTGTACCTGATGATTATCGGGCGATATTTGAACCCGCATCCGGCATACTGCGCAGCGAGCTGGCCGTTGAAACCTGGATCCGTCTGGCGCGCGAAGCGGGCGCCGCCCAGCTGTTCAACTGTCCGGTGTCAGCCATTCACCACCAGCCGGACGGCGTCACCGTCGAGACCCTGGATGGCGAGTACAGCGGTAAAAAACTCCTGATCAGCGCCGGAACCTGGGTCACACGCCTGTTGCCAGAACTTCCGGTCCAGCCGATACGGAAGATTTTTGCCTGGTTTCAGGCTGATGGTCGCTACAGCAGCAAAAATAACTTCCCGGCGTTTACCGGCGAGTTACCGAATGGCGATCAGTTTTACGGTTTTCCCGCAGAAGATAATGAATTGAAAATCGGTAAGCACAACGGCGGGCAGCTCATTTCCACCCCGGAGGAGCGCAAACCGTTCGGTGCGGTGGCAACGGACGGCGCCGAGTCTTTCAGCTTCCTGCGTAACGTGTTGCCCGGTATTGGCGGCTGTCTGCATGGCGCTTCCTGCACCTATGACAACACCGCGGACGAGGACTTTATCATTGATACGCTACCCGGCCACCCTGATACGCTGTTGATTACCGGCCTGAGTGGGCACGGCTTTAAGTTTGCTCCGGTATTAGGCGAACTGGCCACACGATTCGCGCTTGCAAAGCCGTTTGAGTTTGATCTGTCGCCTTTTTCGCTGGCGCGGTTTAAACCATAATAGCCCGCCGTACGGTTTACAGCCGAGCTAAAAAAACGGCCTCGCTTGAGGCCGTTATTGATTGAGAGAGATTATGCGTCGCCTGTTCGAATTACTGGTCAACAACGTCCGCGAACATTTTATGATTTATCTGGCGCTGTGGCTTCTGCTGGCGTTCATCGATCTTATCTGGTTATGGTTTTTCTGAAGGTTCAGGATCCGGGATCCCCAGCTTCGTATTCAGACGACCGCGAGATTTATTGAAAATCTTATTGCCATTTTCGCGTCCTGCGCGCAGTTTTCTCTGCTCCTCTTCCGGCAGCTTATGCTCTTCCATGCAGGCTTCACTACAGCAGCCGGCGAATTTCTCCGCGCAGGAAGGGCACTGAATAAACAGCAGGTGGCAACCATCGTTCAGGCAATTGGTATGGCTGTCACAGGGTGCGCCGCACTGATGGCAATGGGCGATAACATCATCAGAGATACGCTCTCCCATACGCTCATCGAAAACAAAGTTCTTTCCGACAAAGCGAACCGGCAGTCCCTGTTCGCGCGCGCGCCGCGCGTACTCGATAATCCCACCCTCAATATGCGAGACTTTAGTGAAACCATTATGCTTCATCCAGGCGCTGGCTTTTTCACAGCGGATACCGCCGGTGCAGTACATGACGATATTTTTATCTTTATGTTCCTGCATCATCTCAACGGCTTTCGGCAACTGATCGCGAAAAGTATCTGCCGGGATCTCCAGCGCGTTCTCGAAATGGCCGACCTCATACTCGTAATGGTTGCGCATATCAATAAAGACCGCGTCCGGGTCGTCCAGCATCGCGTTAACTTCAGCGGCCTTCAGATAATCCCCCACGTCTGACGCATCGAACGTCGGATCGTCAATCCCATCCGCGACGATACGATCGCGCACCTTGAGACGCAGAACCCAGAAGGATTTCCCGTCATCATCCAGGGCGATATTCAGGCGCAACCCATTCAGAGCGGGGTCAAAACCGTATAAGAATTCGCGTAGCGCATCGACCCGGCTTTGCGGGACGCTAATTTGCGCGTTAATTCCTTCGTGAGCCAGATAAATTCGGCCAAAGACGTTCAGCTTAGTCAACGCAATCCACAGCGCATCGCGCGTGGCTTTTGGGTCGATAATAGTGAAATATTTGTAAAACGAGATCGTCGTGCGCGGCTCGGTCTCAGCCAACATTTGCGCCTTTAACGTCTCATTTGAAATGCGGTTATGTAACACTGGCATGGTGTACCTGCTCGGCATAGTCAATGAGTAAAATAAACGGCGGGCATCATATAGCAAACAGGCTTAATTTACATCCCCACATTTTACGCTACATTTTTCTCACCCAAATTTGCTCGCATTAACATTAAATGCCATCGACAGCCGGTATTTTGGCTGAAGCATAAAAAAATGCGATAATAGAACACGTTGCTTAATTGAACAGGTATGAGATGACCCATTTACCTAAATTTTCCGCAGCGTTGCTGCACCCGCGTTATTGGTTGCTTTGGTTCGGAATCGGTCTGCTCTGGTTAGTTGTACAGCTTCCTTATCCGGTGATTTACCGGCTCGGAACCGGTCTTGGCCACCTTGCAAGACGGCTGATGAAGCGGCGGGCAAAAATAGCTTATCGTAATCTGGAACTCTGTTTTCCTGATAAGAGCGAGCAAGAGCGTCACCGGATGGTGGTGGCAAACTTTGAATCCGTCGGCATGGGGTTGTTGGAAACCGGTATGGCCTGGTTCTGGCCAACAAAGCGTATTGCACGCTGGACTGACTCTATTGGCGTCGAGCATATCCGGGACGTACAGGCGCAAAAGCGCGGTATTTTACTGATTGGCATTCATTTCCTGACGCTGGAGATGGGCGCGCGCATGTTCGGTATCAATGAACCGGGCATTGGCGTCTATCGCCCAAACGATAACCCGGTTATCGACTGGCTGCAGACCTGGGGACGCCTGCGCTCCAACAAAGACATGATCGATCGTAAGGATCTCAAAGGCATGATCCGCGCGCTGAAAAAGGGCGAAGTGATCTGGTACGCGCCGGACCATGACTATGGCCCCTCCGCCAGCGTATTTGTACCGTTTTTCGCCGTTGACCAGGCCGCGACAACTTCGGGCACCTGGATGCTGGCAAAGATGTCTAAAGCCTGCGTTGTGCCGTTCGTGCCCCGCCGTAAACCCGACGGAAAAGGCTATGAGCTGATTATCCTGCCGCCGGAGTGCGATCCGCCGCTGGACGATGCGGAGACGACCGCCGTCTGGATGAATAAAGTGGTCGAGAAGTGCATATTAATGGCGCCGGAACAGTATATGTGGATGCATCGCCGCTTTAAAACGCGTCCTGAAGGCATTCCTTCTCGTTACTAGCGCTCTCTCCGCGCTCAGTCGCGCGGCGATCCCGCATTCGAATACGGATGCGGGGTCAATTCCCTTCCTTTAGCTTTAAAAGCTCCCCTGCATTGCGGCAATCATTTCTCAGGCGCATAATTAGTGTGCTCATATTTTCAATTATTTGACCTGCGCTGCAGGCCAGTGGAATCCTATGCCGTCTGCTGATACCCCCATTAACTGGAAACGCAATCTTACCGTCACCTGGCTCGGCTGTTTTTTAACCGGCGCCGCCTTTAGCCTGGTGATGCCGTTTCTCCCGCTTTACGTCGAACAACTCGGCGTAACCGGCCATAGCGCCCTCAATATGTGGTCAGGTCTGGTTTTCAGCGTCACTTTTTTATTTTCAGCCGTCGCCTCCCCCTTCTGGGGCGGCCTTGCCGATCGTAAAGGGCGTAAAATTATGCTATTGCGCTCGGCCCTTGGTATGGCAATCGTCATGCTGCTAATGGGCCTGGCGCAGAATATCTGGCAATTTCTGATCCTGCGCGCGCTGTTAGGCCTACTCGGCGGATTTATTCCCAACGCCAATGCCCTGATAGCGACGCAAATCCCCCGCCATAAGAGAGGCTGGGCGCTGGGGACGCTGTCTACGGGGGCCGTCAGCGGCGCGCTGCTGGGGCCGCTGGCCGGCGGCTTCCTGGCCGATCACTGGGGATTGCGTACCGTCTTCTTTATGACCGCAAGCGTCCTGTTTATTTGTTTCTTATTTACCCTTTTTCTCATCCGCGAGAATTTTGTCGCGGTCAGTAAAAAAGAGATGCTCAGCGCGAAAGACGTTTTCTCGTCGCTTAAAAATCCGAAGCTGGTGCTGAGCCTGTTTGTCACTTCATTGATTATCCAGGTTGCGACCGGCTCGATTGCTCCAATTCTGACGCTATACGTGCGCGATCTGGCAGGCAACGTGAGTGATATTGCGTTCATCAGCGGCATGATCGCTTCAGTCCCTGGTATTGCCGCTCTGCTTAGCGCGCCTCGTCTCGGGAAACTCGGCGACCGCATCGGCCCGGAAAAAATCCTCATCGTCGCGCTGGTGATTTCCGTCTTGCTTCTGATACCGATGTCGTTCGTCCAGACGCCGCTGCAGCTGGGGATCCTGCGCTTCCTGTTAGGCGCCGCCGACGGCGCGCTGCTGCCCGCCGTACAAACCCTGTTGGTGTATAACTCCACCAGCCAAATCTCGGGCAGAATCTTCAGCTATAACCAGTCGTTCCGCGATATCGGCAACGTTACGGGACCGCTTATCGGCGCGTCGGTTTCCGCCAATTACGGCTTCCGGGCGGTCTTTCTAGTCACCGCCGGTGTGGTCCTGTTCAACGCGGTCTACTCGACCTTGACCCTTGGCCGTTCTCGCCGCCCTCAAGCAACCGACAATGCGGGTTCCGGCACGCATTCGGTAAATTAATGCCCCATCCTTGACGCATCGCCAACCGCCTTCTATAGATTGAATCGTGTTCATTTCTATTCATCTTAGGAGGTTAGCCATGCCAAAGGATTCGATGTTCTATGCCACGCTTGAAGAAGCAATCGATGCCGCCCGCGAGGAGTTTCTGGCTAATAATCCCGATAGCGACGAAGAGAGCGCCAGCATCGAGCAATTAAATATTCAGAAGTATGTACTCCAGGACGGCGATATTGCCTGGCAGGCAGAATTTTTTGCCGACGAGGATGAACAGGGCGAATGCCTGCCTGTCCTCAGCGGTCAGGCAGCGCAAAGCGTCTTTGATGGCGATTATGATGAGATTGAGCTTCGCCAGGAGTGGCTGGAAGAAAATACGCTGCACGAATGGGATGAAGGCGAATTTCAGCTTGAACCCTCTCTTGATACCGAAGAGGGCCAGGCCGCAGCCGATGAATGGGATGAACGCTAATTAGTTATAAGGGCCATGACTGGCGTCAAGCGGCAGCAGTAGCGTATCAAACACCAGTGAAAAGGGTAGATCGAGAATGGTGATATAGCGCCATGAGGAATCGCGGACATCCCACTGAACGCCGGGATAGTACTGGTTTCCATGCCCCTGCCCAGGCACCGTGCGACTGATAATACTACCGCAGCCGCTGATAAGCAGCGTCATTGCGATAACCAGTAAAACTCTCATCAACAACCTCGATTCTCAGATAAAAAAATACCGGCGCCATTGCCGGTATTTTCCTTTACCTACGGCTTACTTCGTTTTTAACGCCAGCGGATTCAGCGTCAACTGCTGATAGGCGCCTACCCACGAAGAGTATTTCTCCGGCGCGGCCCACACGCGATAGTGCAACCGTGACATGGTGACCGGGTCGCTCAGCAATACCAGACGACGGTCGCGGTTGAGCTTATCCGGCGTCTCGTTCAGCGCCTGTTCAACGTGGCGCTCGCGTGCGATATCCAGAATATGCCCATGGCGGTGACGCGCGGTAGCCATCGCCGTTGCCAGCGCGTTAAACGACGGATTAAATACCGCATGCATAAAACCGTCTTCCAGAGAACGCTGACGGTTGAGCGTCAGGTAAGCATCAGTATCTTTAAGCACCTGCGGCGGCGAATACTCTTCCGGGATCAGGAACAGCTTCCAGCGCTTGGTGCGCAGGCCAATGGTCGCGCGGCTGGAAATGGCCGACACGAACGGAGACAGAATCAGCGAGACCACGATCGGCGCCAGCCAGAACAGGAAACGCAGATCCAGCCACGCCATGCCCACCGCCCAAACCAGCCCCAACAGCATCTGCGAGCCGTGACGCATGAACGCTTCGCCCCACGGCGTAGAGTCGTCATCACGCTGCGGCGAGTTCCACACCACTTCCCAGCCGAGGAACGCGCTGACCACAAATACGGTGTGGAACAGCATGCGTACCGGCGCCAGCAGCACCGAAAAGAGCACCTCCAGCAGCAGAGAAAGGGTCACACGGATAAAGCCGCCGTACTCTTTTGGCCCTTTACACCACACCAGAATAATACTCAGCAGCTTCGGCAGGAACAGCAGCACCATGGTTGAAGCGAACAGGGCGATAGCCAGCTCCGGGCGCCACTGCGGCCAGACCGGGAACAGCTGACGCGGCTGCAAAAAGTACTGCGGCTCGGTCAACGCATGCACCACCTGCAGGGCAGTTGAGAGCGCCAGGAACATGAACCACAGCGGCGCCGACAGGTATGACATCACGCCGGTCAGGAATACCGCGCGGTGAACTGGGTGCATCCCTTTGACCAGGAACAGGCGGAAGTTCATCAGGTTCCCCTGACACCAGCGACGATCGCGCTTCAGCTCGTCAAGCAGGTTCGGCGGCAGCTCTTCATAAGAACCAGGGAGATCGTAAGCAATCCACACCCCCCATCCGGCGCGGCGCATCAATGCCGCTTCCACGAAGTCATGCGACAGGATGGAACCTGCGAAGTTACCCTCACCCGGCAGCGGCGCGAGAGCACAGTGCTCAATAAACGGTTTGACCCGGATAATGGCGTTGTGTCCCCAGTAGTGCGACTCGCCCAGCTGCCAGAAATGCAGACCGGCGGTAAACAGCGGACCATAGACGCGGGTGGCAAACTGCTGACAGCGCGCATAAAGCGTATCCATGCCCGATGCGCGCGGCGATGACTGGATGATGCCGGCATTCGGGTTCGCTTCCATCAGGCGCACCAGGCCGCTCAGGCACTCACCGCTCATCACGGAGTCGGCATCCAGCACCACCATATAGCTATACTGGCTACCCCAACGACGGCAGAAGTCATCAATGTTGCCGCTTTTGCGCTTCACGCGGCGGCGGCGCCGGCGATAGAAGATCTGCCCTTCGCCCTGAACTTCGGCAATCAGCTCCATCCACGCTTTTTGCTCCGCCACGCAGATGTCCGGGTTGTAGCTATCGCTCAGGATATAGACATCAAAGTGCTCGGCGTTGCCGCTGGCCTTTACCGATTCCCAGGTCGCACGCAGACCCGCGAATACGCGGTCAACGTCTTCGTTGCAGATCGGCATAATCAGCGCCGTGCGATGCTCCGGATTCAACGGCTCATCACCGACGGTCGAGGCTGAAATACTGTACTTGTCGCGCCCGATCAGCAGCTGCAGGAAGCCCATCAGCGCGGTCCAGAATCCCGCGGAAACCCAGCAAAAAAGTACGGCGAACAGAATCAGGATCCCCGACTGCAGCACATACGGCAGCAGTTGCATAAAGGATACCCATAGATTCTGCCCCACCATATCGGCAGGGTTAATCAGCGCCCAGCCCTGGTAGGGCAAAATGGTTTTCATGTACCAGGTCGCCACAACGGTCTGCGCCAGCGTCAGCAGCAGCAGAATATAGCGGCGGATAGAGCCGACGGTACGCCATTTTTGCTCACTCTCCTGCTCTTCTTTGCTCAGGCGAGAAAGATAGCGCGGAGTCACATCGCGTCCGCGCAGCCGATCCCAGAAACGACCGACAGGGTTGGTACGCCAGGGGTCAGGAAACATAGAGGAGCGTTTTGCTTTCGGCATGGCGTTCAGCTGAGTGCGCCCTTCGTCATCCTTAACCAGTTGGTTACCGGCCAGTGAATCAGGCCAGCTATGCTCCAGCCGCGATTTCACCGACCCCAGCGGGGCGTCGTCTTCGCGTTTAAAAACGTGATGTTCAGCGTCCAGTGCTTCATGTACGGCCTGCAGGCTTGCGTCAGGTAACGCGCTTTTTTCTGCATCCGACAGCGGCAATGCGTCGATGTACTTCGTTATCTTATTCATTGGCAGGCAGCTGATAGCTCCAGGTTTCGCTCAGCGTCTGGTCGGTGTTGACCAGCGCAGCGCGCATATCCGTGGTTTTCTTAGGATCTTTCACTTTGACGCGCAGGATCATACGCCAGCCCTTAGTTACCGGGTTGTAGCGCACGGTATTTTCGACGATTTCAGCGTTATCACCGATGCTTGCCTGCGCGGTTACCGGAGTATCTGCGGGCAGCTTTTTCATCTCAGCGCCGGTGAAATCAACAATAAAGGCAATGGTGCCATCAGGCTGGCGAATCAGGTTCGATTGTTTGACATCGCCGGTAGAGCGGCGGGTCTGCATCACGTAGGCGTTATCCGGCGCATGCAGCTTGTCTTCGTCACGGCTGAAAGTGATGGTGTATTTGAAGTTCATCTCTTTGCCGGGTTCCGGCAGCTGATCCGGCGTCCAGTAGGTCACGATGTTATCGTTGGTTTCATCGTTGGTCGGGATTTCAACCAGTTCGATTTTCCCTTTACCCCAATCCCCTTTCGGCGTAATCCACGCGCTTGGGCGCAGATCGTAGCGGTCGTCGAGATCTTCAAAACGCGAGAACTGGCGGCCGCGCTGCAGCAGGCCAAACCCCTGCGGGTTTTCCATTGCGTAGCTGCTGACGGCGAGGTGTTTCGGGTTATTCAGCGGACGCCAGATCCACTCGCCGTTACCGGCAAGGATCGAAAGCCCGTTGGAATCGTGCAGCGCTGGACGATAGTTGGTGGTCGGAGACGGCTGATGCGGCCCAAACAGGAACATACTGGTCAACGGAGCCACGCCCAGCTTACCGACTTTGTCACGCAGATAGACCTTAGACTGCACGTCCACCACGGTATCGCGGCCGGGCATGATCACAAAACGATAGGCGCCGGTTGCGCGCGGGGAATCAAGCAGCGCATAAATCGTCAGACGTTTATCGGTAGCTTTAGGACGCTCAATCCAGAATTCACGAAAACGCGGGAACTCTTCTCCGGACGGCAGTGCGGTATCAATCGCCAGCCCACGGGCAGAAAGCCCGTATACCTGACCCTGGCCGAGCACGCGGAAGTAGCTGGCTCCGAGCATGCTGACAATCTCATCGTTCTTATCTTTGCTATTGATCGGATACAGGACCTTGAAGCCCGCAAAGCCGAGGTCTTTAACCGTGTCTTTATCGTGCTGCACGTTGCCAAAATTAAAATAGTCCGGGTTGTATTTAATTTTACGTACGCTGGTTGCCGTCACTTCATTAATGGTGACCGGCGTATCGAAATACATCCCCTGGTGATAAAACTCGAGCTTGAACGGGCTTTTCAGATTATTCCAATAAGCTTTGTCGTGATTAAACTGAATTTGCTGATAGTCCGCATACTTCATGTCGCGGAAGGCAGAGGGCAGGTTACTTTTAGGCGCTTCAAAGCCTTTGCCGGCTAACGTTTGTGCCTCTTTTGCGACGTCATCAATGCTGAATGCCCATGCAGATGAAGTACACAGGGACAACATTACGGCTGCGCTTAACCAACGCATTTTCATCATCTGTGGTTTATGTTTCATATAAGTAAGCACTTCCCCCTTTGTGTGCTTAAATCGATCCGATCTATTTTAATGGAAACTCAGGCATTCCGACAACATAATCCCTGCATTGTTCGGCATTGCGGCACAGGGAATACACAGTTCACTGGCCCGATTGCACTTTGCGTGCTTATCCTGGAGACAGTTAACCAGAGTTCATGTAGGGTTGCAGAGAATTTAAACGTTATCACGTTGAGTGATAAGACGAATTGTCTGAGAATGTAGTGATATTGTATGAATAATACTCCGGTACAGCGTGAATATTTTTTCGATAGCATCCGCGCCTGGCTGATGCTATTGGGTATCCCTTTTCACATTTCGCTCATTTACTCCAGCCATAGCTGGCATGTGAACAGCGCCGAGCCCTCCTGGTGGCTGACGTTGTTTAACGACTTCATCCATGCCTTTCGCATGCAGGTCTTCTTTGTGATTTCCGGCTATTTTTCCTACATGCTTTTTCTGCGCTATCCGCTGAAGAAGTGGTGGAAAGTCCGCGTTGAGCGTGTCGGTATTCCCATGTTAACCGCGATCCCCCTCCTGACCCTACCGCAGTTTATTATGCTGCAGTACGTCAACGGTAAGGCGGATAACTGGCACACCCTTTCCGGCTATGACAAATTCAACACCCTCGCCTGGGAGCTGATTTCCCATCTGTGGTTTTTATTAGTGCTGGTGGTTCTGACGTCGCTGGGCGTAGTAATGTTTAAATGGCTGACGCGCCCGCGTTCTGCCGCTGCGCCAACCTTTGGTGACACCGTCACATTAGGCCAGCTGTCGATGATTTTTCTCGCGCTGGGCGTGCTGTATGCGGTTATTCGCCGCACCATTTTTATCCTCTACCCACCCATTCTGAGCAATGGCCTGTTCAACTTTATCGTGATGCAGACGCTGTTCTATCTGCCTTTCTTTATCCTCGGTGCCCAGACGTTTATTAACGCGCGGCTGAAAACGATGTTTACGACCCCATCGCCATGGTGCTTTGCGGCGGCTTTACTCGGATTTATCGCCTACCGGTTGAATCAGCAGTACGGCTCTGGCGACGGCTGGATGTATGAGACGGAGTATGTGATTACCATGGTGTTGGGGCTATGGATGGTCAACGTGGTCTTTTCGCTTGGCCACCGTTTGTTGAATTTCCAGTCAGCGCGGGTGACCTACTTCGTCAACGCATCGCTATTTATCTACCTGGTGCACCACCCGCTGACCCTGCTCTACGGAGCGTGGATAGCACCGGTCATTAAATCGAATACCCTTGGGTTTATAACCGGGCTGGTTTTTGTGGTCGGGATTGCTCTGGTGCTGTATGAAATCCATCTGCGGATACCGCTGTTGCGCTTTCTTTTCTCCGGAAAATTCCAGCAAAAGACGGCTAAGCCGCAAATATCCGCCAGTTAAAACAGCAAGCTGCTGTGTGGAACGCACATAGCAGCGCTATTTTTGTGTAAACAGCAGCTGAAAAACATCGCGGTACAGGTTTTCCATCGCCGCTTTATCTACCGTCGGAGTCGTCGCAAAGTCGCAACGATAGGCCGATCCTTCGGTTAATATAGCGATAAATTCGCAGGCGAGGCTAATTTTCTCTGCGGACATCTCAGGGTGATAGTGCCGGGTTAGTCGCCCGCCCTCCTCTTTCAGGCGGCGATCGGCCTGGTTCATAATTTCACGCAGGCGCGGATTTCGGGACGCCTCGGCGTTAATTTCCATCAGCAGATAATTATCGCTTTTTGTAGAGCCGGTCACGGGGATCGCGCCGGCTAATACGGACGCCATACGGGCTAAATCATGATTCCCGGCAACGATTTCGCCCACTCTGGCATTCACGATCTCACTGACGATGACTTCAACGATCTCTTCTTTGCTGGCGAAGATGCGATATAGCTGGCCTACGCTAAGACCAGCCTGACGCGCAATATCCGCTACGGAGGCGCCGTGCAGGCCCTTTTCCGCAAAACATTTCTGCGCCGCGGCAACGATTTCCATCCGCCGAAGCCGTTGTTTTTGTAGAACCTTCCCTTCAGCCACCGATAACTCTCCCGTTATGATAATTTCCAGCGTTCTCAGGAAACTATCATATCTTATTCTGATGGCCGAGTTGCGCGCGACTTGCCTCAAGTAATCGCGTATAGATGCCGGCGGTTTCGGCATCAAAGCAAACGAAACACACGCGTTCCAGCGGGTTATAGCGCGTGAGGAAGGCATTTACCGTCCGTATGGCTATCTCCGCGGCGGCCTCTTTAGGGTAGCCATAAACGCCGGTGCTGATAGCAGGAAATGCAATAGAACGATAATTGTTTGCCGAAGCCAGCAGCAGGCTATTTTTATAGGCGTCAGCCAGCAACTCAGCCTCTTGTCTGTCACCGCCGTGCCAGATGGGTCCAACGGCGTGAATAACCGCGCTGGCGGGCAAATTTCCTGCCGCCGTAATCACTGCATGACCGGGCGGACACTCACCCTGCTGTTGCCGCACCACTTTACAGGCAGCCAGCAGTTCTGGTCCTGCCGCGCGGTGAATCGCGCCGTCCACGCCGCCACCGCCAAGCAGCGACGGGTTTGCCGCATTGACGATAACCTCGACCGCAAGCGTTGTAATATCGCCGAGAACAACCTCAGGTTGAACAGCCATTTCTCCTCCTGTCGGCATACGTCTTCAAATGAATACATGAGGATAATATGGCACGATAGCCCCCGGGACGAAAGTCTGGGGGCAGAGGGTTACCGATACTCAACATCCAGAATAGCGAGGGTCCGTTGCGGGTTAATATATCTTAATTGCGCAGAACGGATATTTTCGTTGTGTATATTCCCTTTCTCAAGCTGTTGAGCAGAAATTTTAATCGCTTCCGCCCTCGGGCAATCCATAATAATCTGGTTATTTATAGTACTAAGCTGACAGGGCGCTTCCACCACCCGCCCGTAAAAATGAATGACGCCGGCCACGGTCTTTTCCGCGAGCACGGGGCTAACAAAACAGGGTAAAATAAACAGAGCGGCAAGTGGCGCATATTTGATTTTTTTCATTATAAAACTCCTCTGCATATCGGTATAGCGACTGAAAAGCACCAGCCATCCATGAGTGCATCGGGTTATATTTTTTTACTTCAAGTTAATTATATTAACAATTTAAAAACAAAATACATCATCCGTTAGAATCTGATAACAAAATCGATTCACTGACTTTCGGTGCAGTTAAAACATTTGATATATAAGGAAAAATAGAATACAGGTGGAGATTAACGACGGGGTAAACCTGGCGCCAAAAACGGCAAAAGAGCCCGCAGGGCCCTTTTGTGATGTCAACGGGGATACATTAAAAAACGATCAGCTGCTTTGGTTAGCAAGAGGTTTATTTTTCTCAGCCCGGGTCGCCAGCCACAGACCGCTATTTTTCATAGCGTAGCCAAATACCAGACCCAGCGCGAGTGAAGGCACAACCAAACGCCAGTCGCCGCTGCCGGCAAACGTCGCACACGCGCCAATAAAAGTTCCCGGCACAAAAGAGAGCATCAGCTGACGCGCCTGAATGCACATCAAAAACGCCACGATGCCGGTCATGATATAGCTGACAATTTCCAGCTGCGGCGCCAGCGCGCTGCCGTGAATAATCACCAGCGCCCACACAACGCCGCTCATGACCGTACAGGTTGAAATGAACAGCCCTTTTAACCCACCTTGCGGACAGGCAAAGTAAGCCGTACAGCCGAGGAACCCCGCCCAGCTCAGCAGACCCAATGCGACCGCCACCCATCCCCAGATACCGGAGAGAATGCCCGTCGTTAATGCGATTGCGAAGAGTATGTTCATGGCGCATATCATAACAGAAACGCGCCCGTCAAATGCGACACAGAGCACACTAAATGAAATTAAAAATATTGCGTTGCATTTAAAATGTGATTTATATCACAAATTATTGTTCATTTTCTTCCTGCAGTTCATCCCACATAGCGGAGACCGCTTCGCGAGTCAGCGGGGCCATCGTGCGCCAGAACGGCGTGGTGGCATGCGCTTCAACTTTGCCCAGGAACTCACCGCACCACGGCAGGATATATTCCGCGAACAGGGTTTCCAGAACTTCGCTTTCCTCTTCCGCCGCGTGATCTTCCAGCCAGGAAGCGGCCAGCAGCAAGGAGCCGAAATGATCCGCCGCCCCCTCCCCCGTAGGTACGCCATGTGCGGTGAGGAAACCACGGACTTCAGCTTCCGTAGCGCCGTCAACCCATGCGCTACGGTAAGGCGCGACGCGGCACTCTTCACCGACAAACAGCACGTTGTATTCGGCGGCCAGCGACTGCATATCACAGCTTTTTTGCAGGCGCTCCAACAGTTCATCCTGCTCCAGCGGCCAGCTCGCCGCCAGCTTCCCTTCGCGGATAAGGGTAAAGAGCGGAACCAGCAGCGGGTCCTGCGGCTGACGATAATAGAGAGAGCCCAGCACGCGGCAGAGGATTGAAAACTCGTTCATTCATTTATTCCAGTTATTCACATTAAAGTTCAGCCAGCTCAGGAATCGCAGGCATGCCGCGCGATTCAAGAAAATTAAGCAGACGCCGGGGCGTTACGTTAAGAATTCGCTCTTCCGGAAAACCGACGGCATCAAGAATTTTTCGGCATTCGCTAAATTCACCGAGCGTAAATGCCGTATGGGAATCCGAGCCCAGCGCCACCCAGCCACCGGCATCGCGTACGGCCGCCGCAACGGCGCGGCAGTTATCTTCGCTGCCGATACGCGACGAGACAAAAGAGGAGTTATTGATTTCCAACGCCACATGGTGCTTCGCCGCGGCGGCGGCAATGGCCGGGATGTCAACGGGAAATTTAGGGTTACCCGGATGACTAATGATATGCACCGCGCCGCTCGCTATCGTGGCGATCATCGCTTCTGTATGCGTCGCTTTGTCCTGCGGAGGGAATACCGGCTCGTGAAAACCGGCGATAATCAGGTCCAGCGAGTTGAGCATCGGGCCGGTACAGTCGATTTCGCCCTGGGTATTTTTGATATTGGCTTCGATACCGCGCAGAATGCCAACGCCATCCACCAGCCGCGGCCAGATACGCATATTAATAAAATGCCAGTAATGCGGCGCATCGGCCATATCGGGCCCGTGATCGGTAATAGCAAAGAGTTTGATCCCCTTGCGCTTTGCTTGCGCAATATAGTCGTGCAGGGTGCTGTAAGCGTGGGTACTGGCGACGGTATGCATGTGCAGGTCAACAGGATACATCACAATCTCCTTCTCTGTTTGTGGCAAGAATAGCAGGAATCTGCGCCCATGATCAGCAAAACCCCGCTCAGGCGGGGCTATCGCTTAGTATCCCAGCTGGCGATTGACCTGCCCGCTGACCGTTTCGCCCCGTTCTAACTGAGCAATGGTTTTAGCGATATAAGCGATGGCTTCCAGAGGCCGGGTGACGGCAGCAATATGCGGCGTCATCGCCACTCGCGGGTGCCGCCAAAGCGGGCTCTCTTCCGGCAGCGGTTCGCGGCTGAACACATCCAGCATCGCCCCTTTTAACTTGCCGCTATCCAGCGCGACCAGCAGATCGTCTTCCACCACATGAACCCCGCGAGCGAGATTCAGTACATAGCTATTATCCGGCAGCTGCGCCAGGCGCGCGCTATTAATAATGCCAACGGTTTCCGCCGTGTTGGGTAGCAGATTAATCAGCACTCGCGTACCGTTCAGGAAATCCCCCAGCTCGGCTTTCCCCGCAAAGCTCGTTACCTGAGGCCAGGATTTGCGGCTACGGCTCCAGACGCGTAGCGGAAAACCCCAGCTTTGCAGGCTTTCTGCCACTTTCGCGCCCAGTACTCCCGCCCCCATAATGCCGATGGTGAAGTCCTCGCGCTGATACTCCTCCAGCGGCTGCCACCGCGCCTCCTGTTTTAAGGCCTGATAGTCATCAAAACGACGGAACCAGTGCAGCACCTGGCTCACCGCATACTCTTGCATCTGCAGACCCATGCCGGTGTCTTCCAGACGGAACAGCAGCGTAGACAGCGGCAGCATTTCCGGGTTTTCCCGCAGTTTACTTAGAATTGAATCAACGCCGGCGCCAAGGGCAAAGACGGCTTTAAGTTCGCGGCCTTGCAGCATTTCAACCGGCGGATGCCAGACCAGCGCATAGTCCGCGGGTTGATTATCACCGGATTTCCATTCGCGGACTCGCGAGCCGGGGAGCTGTTTTTCCAGCTCCGCAATCCAGAAAGGGGTGTCGAACGTCGGGTGGTAAAAGATGATATCCATAAGGGCTCCTGACAGCTGACGCTATCGGCAGGTTAGGCTAGCGTCGCGTTTTACTCGTTGTTTTCTATTGGTTTGCCAGCATAGCAAATTTCGTCAGGCGAGCGTGTGAAAAAGGGAATGGCGACAAAAAAATCGATTCTCGCGCATTTAGAGAGCAAGTTGCTTGAAGTTTGGCTAAACGGGCGATTTTTTTAAAAAGTTGATTGACGGGAGATACGTATTTCCCTAAATTAGCGCCCGTTCCCGGCAGCAACGGGAAAAACAATATGGTGAGGTGTCCGAGTGGCTGAAGGAGCACGCCTGGAAAGTGTGTATACGGCAACGTATCGGGGGTTCGAATCCCCCCCTCACCGCCATATTTAAAGAAGAGCTCGTACGCAAGTACGGGCTTTTTTTTCGCCTGTTGCACTCCCCCCGGTAGCCCGGACAGGTGCGCAGCACCGCCTCCGGGAAATGATGCCATCCTGCGCTCTGCTGCCGGGGGCGGCGCAGAGCGCCTTGCCCGGGCTACGGGTACGTGCGGCCTGCGTTTGGGTAGCCCGGACAGGCGCATCGCGCCGTCTCCGGGAACCGTCGCCATCCCCCCGGCTTCAGACTTTCTTTGATAGCGCAGCGCCGCCGGGATTGTGGCAAATGCTAATCCTCCTCCATCCGCTGATACTCTTCGCTGAGGAAATCAACCAGCGCCCTGACCGAGGGCAGCAGCCCGCGGCGCGAGGCAAACACCGCATGGATCACCTCCCGGCGCGGTTGCCACTCATCAAGGACAACCACCAGCTCTCCGGCGGCCAACTGATCGCGCACCATTAATAAAGGAAGCTGTACCACCCCAACGCCGGCGATAGCCGCTTCACGGAGCGCCAGCATATCCGTGGTCACCAATCGGGGAGTGAAGTAGATCTCCGCCCTTGCACCCTCGGGACCGGTCAACTGCCACTTATGCTGATGTTTACCTGCTCCCAGGCTCAACCCCGGCCAATCGCTTAATTCTGACGGAACCCGGGGCTGCCCTTGCCGCTCAACCAACCCGGGGCTGGCGACCAGACGGTGCCCGCGGTCGGCCAGGACACGCATCACCAGGTCGCTGTCTTCTATCGGTCTTGGGCGCACGCGAATCGCCACGTCGACGCCCTCGCCAACAACATCCACTCGACGATTAGTGGCTTCCAGCTGAAGATTGACGCCCGGATAGCGCACCATAAACCGTGCCAGCATCGGCCCGACATGCGCATGCAATAACGTTACCGGACAGGTCAGCTTCACGCTGCCGCGCGGCTCGGAGCGCAGGGTTTCCACCGCCTGTTCTGCCGCTTCCGCCTCGATCAGCATCGCCTTGCAGTGTTGATAAAAAGTAAGCCCAACTTCCGTTACCGCAAACTGGCGGGTTGTACGTTGAATCAAACGTACGCCGAGGCGTTCTTCTAACTGGGCGATTCGACGGCTCAATTTTGATTTGGGTTGATCGAGCGCCCTTCCCGCCGCAGCAAATCCACCGTGATCGACCACCTGTACAAACCAGGCTAAATCATTGAGATCCTGCATCCTTCCTCCATCGTTCCATTTTTAGAACAGTATAGGTCGTTTTTGCTATCTAGCGGACTATTAGTGGCGAATATATGCTTATTCACATCAGAAACAGACATTCAGGAGACTGCCATGAAACAAATCACTGGTATCTACACCGCACCTTCGCAGCACTGGGTCGGCGATGGTTTCCCGGTTCGCTCAATGTTCTCTTATCAGACGCACGGCGAACAGCTAAGCCCCTTCCTGCTGCTTGACTATGCAGGCCCGCATCACTTCCCGGCGGGAACGGAGAAACGCGGCGTCGGCGAACATCCGCATCGCGGATTTGAGACCGTTACCGTCGTCTACTCCGGCGAAGTTGAACACCGTGACTCTACCGGTAGAGGCGGCGTTATTGGGCCGGGTGATGTGCAGTGGATGACCGCGGGCGCCGGGATCCTGCACGAAGAGTTCCACTCGGCGGAGTTCACCCGTACCGGCGGCGAGCTGAAGATGATCCAGCTCTGGGTCAACCTTCCGGCTAAAGACAAAATGACGCATCCGGGATACCAGAGCATTACGGCAGATGTGATTCCTGACGTTGACCTGCCGAACAATGCCGGCCGCATGCGGGTGATTGCCGGGCGCTACGAGGATACGGTTGGCCCCGCGCACACCTTTTCTCCGCTGAACGTCTGGGACCTGCAGCTCAACCAGAGTCAGGAGATCACCCTGCACCAGCCCGCTGGCTGGAGTACGGCGCTGGTCGTCCTGGAAGGTGAGATTGTGGTGAACGGCGAGGGCAACGCCCGCGAGGGTCAGTTGGTTGTGCTCAGCCAGAAAGGAGAAGCGCTCCACCTCGCGGCCGGTACCAACGCAAAAGTACTGCTGATGGCCGGTGAACCGCTGCTGGAGCCGATCGTGGGCTACGGCCCGTTTGTGATGAATACCAAAGCACAAATCGCAGAAGCGGTTCGTGATTTTAATAGCGGCCGCTTCGGCCAAATCTGATATTGAATGAGGTGAAGAATATGTCTACCCCAGCTAACTTTAATGGTTCTCGTCCGGTTATTGATGTCAATGATGCCGCCATGCTGCTGATTGACCACCAGAGCGGTCTGTTCCAGACCGTGGGTGATATGCCGATGCCGGAGCTGCGGGCGCGCGCCGCCGCGCTGGCGAAGATGGCTTCATTAGCCGGGATCCCGGTAATCACCACGGCGTCAGTGCCGCAGGGACCGAACGGCCCGCTGATCCCTGAGATTCATGCGAACGCGCCCCATGCGCAATATATTGCGCGTAGAGGAGAGATTAACGCGTGGGATAACCCGGAATTTGTTGCCGCGGTAAAAGCGACCGGGCGTAAAACGCTGATTATCGCCGGTACGATTACCAGCGTCTGCATGGCGTTCCCGTCCATTGCCGCCGTTGCCGATGGGTATAAGGTTTTTGCCGTCATTGATGCTTCCGGTACCTATAGCAAGATGGCGCAGGAAATCACCCTCGCCCGCGTCGTCCAGGCTGGCGTCGTACCGATGGATACCGCGGCGGTCGCTTCCGAGCTGCAGCGCACCTGGAATCGACCGGATGCCGCGGAGTGGGCTGAGGTGTATACCAAGGTCTTCCCGGCATACCAGCTGCTGATCGAGAGCTATGCCAAAGCTCAGGACGTGGTCAAGAACAACGAACAGCTTGATTCACAGCGTTAAAATGCCTGCCCCGCCGCGCTACGGCGGGGCAGTGTTCATTGCTTAACCGAACGATAGCAAAAGAATAAATACTGCTTGACCGTTTTAGCGCAACTCCCTATAGTAGCGCCCCGTTGCCCACCCAAGGTGAGCAGCAAAACAATATGGTGAGGTGTCCGAGTGGCTGAAGGAGCACGCCTGGAAAGTGTGTATACGGCAACGTATCGGGGGTTCGAATCCCCCCCTCACCGCCATATTTGAAGAAGAGCTCGTACGCAAGTACGGGCTTTTTTTCGCCTGTTGCACTCCCCCGGGGGGATGAGATGCCCCGACCGGGGTTCGACAACTGGCGCCAGCCAGTTGGACAGATGACGAGCCTGCGAGGAATCTGCCCGGAGGGCGAGCGCAGCGAGTCAATCCCCCCCTCACCGCCATATTTGAAGAAGAGCTCGTACGCAAGTACGGGCTTTTTTTTCGCCTGTTGCACTCCCCCGGGGGGATGAGATGCCCCGACCGGGGTTACCCCCGGCGCTCCTGTTTTATCAAGCCGCGTGACGCCTTTTCCAGTATCTCCCCATCCCCAGCAACATGCTAAAAGACGCCGGCAGTACGGTTAACGTGACGAGCGTGGCGACGATCAGCCCGCCAATGATGGCATACGCCATTGGCCCCCAGAAGACCTGGTGAGAGATGGGGATCATGCCCAGGATCGCGGCGCAGGCGGTCAGAAATATTGGCCTGGCCCGGTGCTCCGCGGCGGCAATAATGGCGGCGTCGCTTTCCATGCCCTGAGCGAGATTATTGTCGACCTCACTGATCAGTATCACGGCATTGCGGATAATCATCCCCGCCAGCGCGATCGCGCCGAGCAGAGCCACAAATCCCATTGGCGTATCGCTCGGCAGCATGGCCATGACGATCCCCGGTAAGCCGAACGGGGCCATGAACAGAGCCAGCAGCATACGAGAATAGCGCCGCAGCTGGAGCATCAGCAGTAACAGCATCACCCCGAGGGTGACGGGTAAAATATCAAATACCGAGCTGTTGCCTTTTTCGGACTCCGCGACCACCCCGCCTTCAACAATGCTGTAACCGCTGGGTAGACCCGCGCGCAGTTTATCCACCGTCGGGCGCAAACCGTCCGATACGCCTTCTGCCCGCATCCCCGGCGCGAGGTCGGTTTGTACGGTGATAAACGGTAACCTTTGCCGACGCCAGAGTACCGGATCGTCCACTCCCCAGACCGGCGTGGCTACCGCGCCAAGGGAAATTTTTTGTCCATCGCGTCCCTCCACCGTCAGCGATGACAGGGTGGCAAGATTCAACCGCTCGCTGTCATTCGCCCGCAGCACCACGTCAACCAGCCGATCGTCATCCCTTATCGACGTCACCGTCGTGCCGGACCAGACGGTATTAAGCGTCTGCGCCAGACTCTGCGACGACACCCCCGCCGCCCGCGCGGCGGTCTGGTTCACCTGCAGAACGAGGGTTCTCTCCGGCTCGCCCGCGGTCTGATTCACCTCCCGGGTTAACGGCGAGCGCCCTATCGCCTCGGCCAGACGCCCGGCATACTCTCTGACTTTGAGATAATCCGGCCCGCTGACCCGGTATTTGATCGGCCAGCCCACCGGCGGCCCCAGCTCCAGCGGCGAAACGCGCGAGGTTAGATCGCTGAATTGCGCGCTCAGCAGCGTATTTAACTGTTCCCGCAGGCGGTCCCGGGCGGCCAGATCCTTCGCCACCACGACCAGCTGCGCCGTATTTTCATTATCCAGCAGAACATCCATCGGTAAGTAAAAGCGGATAGCGCCCGAACCCACATAGGTCGAGTAATGGTCAATATTGCGATTCCCGGCAAGCGCCCGTTCCAGCCTTTCCGTTTGTTTCTCCGTAGCAGACTGCGAAGCATTGGCCAGCAGCGTCAGGCTGACCAGCAGCTCCGGACGATCGGATGAGGGGAAAAACTCCCCCTGCATAAACGTTGTGCCATACACCGATAGCCCCAGCACGGCCAGCGCAATTCCCAGGGTGGCGAGCCGGTGGCGCAGCGCCGTTCGCAGAAGTCGTCCATATCCCCGCGCCATTCGGCCCGGGCCTGCGGCATGGTGTTTAAGCTTTTCCGGCAGCAGCCATGCTCCGGTCAAAGGAGAGAACAGAATCGCCACGATCCATGAACTCAGCAGCGCCATCAGCACCACGGCAAACAGCGAAAAGCAGTATTCGCCAGCGCTGGATGAGGCAAAACCGACGGGAATAAACCCGGCAATCATAACCAGCGTACCGGTCAGCATCGGAAATGCCGTGGTTTTGAAAGCATAGGTCGCCGCCCGCCGTCGCGTATCACCGGCCTCCAGCCGGGATACCATGGTTTCCACGGCGATCATGGCATCATCCACCAGCAGTCCAAGCGCAATAATCAGGGCCCCGAGAGAGATTCGCTGCAGGCCGATGCCTGCCAGCATCATTCCGGCAAAGGTCATCGCCAGCACCAGCGGGATCGCCGCGGCCACCACCAGCCCGGCCCTTAATCCCAGGGAGACAAAAGAAACCGCCAGCACAATCAGCACGGCTTCCACCAGCACCCGGACAAACCCGCTTACCGCGCCGCTGACCACCGCCGACTGGTCAGCCACTTTCACCATCTCAATACCGTGCGGCAGCCCGGCACCGATGGCGCTCATTCTGTAGTTCAACGTCGCGCCAAAGCGCAGCATATTTCCCGTTGGCGCCATGGAAATCGCCAGACCAATGGCAGGACGCCCGTTAACGCGATACGCCGCAGAAGGCGGTTCAGCCGCTCTTCTCTCGATGGTGGCAATGTCGGTCAGGGGAAGATAGCGATCGTTAATGCGCAGGGTGACGGCGCGTAAGCTCTCTTCGCTCCTGAGCGCCCCGCTGACGTTTATCGTCATCTTCTCCTGCCCGGTGCGCAGAACGCCGGCCGGAACTACCGCATTCTGGGCCCGCAGAGCATCCGTAACCTGCTGAATGCTGAGCCCCATACCGGCCAGTCGGGCGGGTGAAAAAGCGATCGCAATCTGCTCCTGCTGCTCGCCAAGCAGAACCGTTTTGCCGATATCCGGCACGGACATCAGTTCACGGCGGATCGTCTCCACCTGCTGGCGCACCTCCCGGAGGGTATATCCGTCAGGAATAAAGGCATAAATCGTGCCGTACGTGTCGTCAAACTCATCGTTCACGCTCGGCCCCTGCGCGCCTTCGGGCAGCGATGGCGCAATATCCTGCATTTTTTTGCGGATCTGATACCAGATCGCCGGGACTTTTTGCGCCGGCGTGTCATCACGCAGATTAATATAGATAACCGTTTGTCCGGCCCGGGTTTCACTTTCGATATAATCGAGCCAGGGCGTTTCCTGCAATTTTTTTTCCAGGACATCCGTCACCAGATGGGTCGTGTCCGTTACCGATGCGCCCGGCCACTGCGCAGAGACTACCGCCGTTTTGATGGTGAACGCCGGATCTTCATTACGCGGCAGCAGCGTATAGCTGAGCGAACCGATAACCATCATCAGCAGCATAAAAAAGCTGACCATTTGCGGGTTTTCCAGCGCCCAGGCGGAGAGATTAAAGGTATTTTTTGACGGCGCTTTTTTCACGGCTGCTTCTCTCCGGCGACGACTTTTTCCCCCGGCCGAAGTTTACTTACGCCCGCGGTAATAACCCGGTCGCCGGGCATAAGTCCGGAGGCGATGATAACGGAAGAAGCCGTGTAGCTGGCGGGAACGACAACGCGCAGCTGCGCCTGCATCTGCGGGGTAATCACAAAGACGGCCGGTTTTTCTCCGCAACGGCTCAGCGCCGAAGCCGGTACCGCGTAACCCGCCGAGCCGGATGACGGCAGCCTTACCGTGACGCTGGAACCCAGCGCCATCGCGGCGGGCGGTTTCTTGAGGGTCGCCCTGACGCGCCATGTCCGGGTCTGGGGATCGGCCTGCGGGCTAATATCACGCAAAATGGCGAAAGCGTTCACCCCGGCATCGCTGAGCAAAGCAACCTGAAATTCCTCCGCCCTTTGCGCCTCAACCTTAGCGGGATCCGGGATATCAAACACCACGTCGCGCGCCTGCCCGGCCGCCAGCGTCACCACCGTCTCACCGGCGTTGACGACCTGACCGGGAGAGGCGCTGACCGCCGTAATGATCCCCTCACCCGGCGAGGTCAGGCGAGTCCAGCCAAGGCTTTCCCTGGCGTTGCGCAAAGCGGCCTCGCTGCTCTTCACCCGGGCGCTGGCGACCAGCCAGTCCGCCCGCGCGCTGTCGAGCTGGGAGCGGGCGATTGCCCCTGTCGCGATGAGCTTTTGCATCCGGCTAACGTTCAGCACGGCCACCCGGGCGGTCGCTCTGGCGCTCTCTTCGTCAGCCGTCGCGCTATCCAGCTGGTTTTGTGCGCTGGTATCGTCAAGCGTGGCCAGCAGCTGCCCATAATTGACCCGATCGCCAATATCCACCGCGCGCGTCATCATCCTGCCCGCCGTACGAAAGCTCAGGGCCGTCTCATCGTGCGCATGGATCTCGCCGGTTCTTTCCAGAGAGGGAAGCGTTGCCGGGGAGCCGATGACCACGTAGCGCACCGGGCGGGCCGGCGCCGGCTTATCGCCGCTTTTATCGCCGCAGCCCACCAGCGGTACGATCATCAGGGCCAGTACGATCGGCGGCAGCAGCGCAAACCAGGGTAGCGATCGCTCGGCGCCGAGCAAAGCGTACACGCACTGACGAAGGGAAAGAACTAACTCATATAACATAACGCCACTCCGTTCGGGAAATGGCGCCATTACATGACACATTAATCGAGAATGGCTCGACGTTCTGTCAAGGGATTATCAAGATGCGCTCTTTTCTTCCGCGCCGGGGTCGTACGGCAGATGAACGCGAATCAGCAGACCGCCGCTCGCCGGTAGCGCCGCGCTAATACGCCCCCCGTGCGCCGCGCAGATAGCGCGCGCAATGGATAATCCCAGGCCGCTGCCGCCGGAGTGTCTGGCGCGGGACGCCTCCTCGCGGGTGAAACGCTGGAACATTTCCGGTAAAAAATGCCGCGCCACGCCGGGCCCGTCATCAACAAAATCGATGAGGTAAGCCCCCTCTTCGCGGCGCAGTTTAATAGAAAGATGGCCCCCCTTGCGCCCATAGCGAACGGCATTTTCCATCACGATGGTAAAGACCTGCCCCATGCGGAAGGCGTCGCCGCGAAAGGGGCATGCCGGCGAAGGCTGAATGGCGATCGTGACGCGCTGAGCGTCCGCCTGCGGCGTTAACCATGCGGCTCGCTCCTGCAGGAGCTCATCCAGAGCGAATGGCTGGTCATCCAGGACCAGATTGCCGGCATCCGCGAGGGAAAGGAGATGCAGTTCATCCGTCAGCCGATTCAGATGCTGGAGCTGTTTCATCACCATCTCCAGTTGCTGCGGCTGGGTATCAAAAACGCCATCCAGCATGCCCTGCAGACGGCCAATCGCCGCCGTCAGCGGAGAGCGAAGCTCATGCGCCATCGCCACATGCGAGGCGCGGAGTTCTTTATCGTAGCGGGCCAGCTGGCCGGTCATTTTGTTAAAGTCGGCGGCAAAGCGGATCATTTCCGCCGGCGCGTCCTCAATCAGCTCCGCCTGGCGGCCAAATTGCCCTCCGGTCACGTCCTTCGCCGCATCACGAAGACGGCTGAACTGCAGCGAGAGCGGACGGGCGTAGCGCAGCCCCATAACAACAATGAAGGGGATCATGACCAGCACCAGCACCGCGACGGTCACCCAGTCCGCCGAGGCGATAGAGGGAGTGGAATAGCTCAATCCCCACCAGCTATCGACAATCTGATGAAAACGCGCCGGATTGGCCTCGGGATGGCGGCCGAGCGCGATAAATTCCTCGCGCAAGGCGGGCGGCATTTTATGCATGATCCAGTAGTTCTGCACGGCGAAGCGCAGCCACATACAGGTGGCGATAACAATCACGCT
The DNA here is from genome assembly GCF_900200035.1 of Klebsiella grimontii. GTDB lineage: Bacteria > Pseudomonadota > Gammaproteobacteria > Enterobacterales > Enterobacteriaceae > Klebsiella > Klebsiella grimontii. Next base: position 152,938 of record NZ_FZTC01000017.1, on the reverse strand, counting down.
GCCGATAGCCAGCGCCAGAATGCGCCCGCAAATCCAGCGCCAGAGAGAAGAGTGACGGGTCTTGATCATGGTTGTCTGAACCGGTAGCCCACGCCGCGAACGTTGACCAACGCGCCGGATACTCCCGCGGCCTCCAGTTTTTTACGCAGGTTATAAATATGCGTATCCACCACGCGCTCCAGCGCTTCGCTCTCGGGAAGGCAGCGCTCCAGCAGATACTGTCGCGAGAAGGGGCGTACGGGGGCGCGCATCAGCGTGGCCAGAAGCGAAAACTCGGTCGGGGTCAGGTCGAGAATAGACGCAGGTTCCCCCGAGTGACTGACGGTCGCGACAATGGCCGCGACATCAACCTCCAGCCCCTGCCAACGCAGAATGTCTTCCCGGGCGTCGTCTTTGCGACAACGCCGGAGCACGGCCTGAACGCGCGCCACCACTTCGCCAGGGTGGTAGGGTTTGACCACATAATCGTCGGCGCCGTAGCGCAGCGCGCCAATACGATCGGGCATGTCTCCCATTGCGGTCACCATAATCACCGGCACATCGCTTTTCCGCCGCAGGCTGGCCAACACCTCGGTTCCGTTTAGCCCGGGCAGCATCACATCCAGCAGGATCAGGTCAGGCTTCCAGCGCTGCGCCATATCCAGCCCGGAGAGTCCGTCCATGGTCACCGCCACGTCATAGTTTTCCCGGCGTAAATAGGCCTCAAGCACGCCGGCCGCGTCGGCGTCATCTTCAATTATCAGCACTCTTCTGGACAACATCTGTTCACCTTGACCGTTTCTTAACACTATCCCGACCGTTTATTGATTTAGCAAAACCATACTGCAGCGGCATTCTGCGGCGTCCCCGATCGGACGGCGCCCGTTTCCATATGGAGAACAGTATGATAGCCAGAAAAATTTCGCCGTATATGGTCGTGCCGTTTTTAATGGCGATAACGCCCGGCGCGCGCGCCGATGAAGCCGCCGCGCCTTCCGATGGGCTGACTATCGGGGTGGGGGGAAAGTATGCGCCTCGTTACAGCGGTTCTGACAAGCAGATTTGGCAGGTGGTTCCCGTACTACAGGGGCGGAAAGGCGCTTTCTTTATTGATAGCCAAAAAGGCATAGGCTACGACCTGTCAGGCGACAGCGGCCTCTACTTCGAGCACACGCTCGGTTACGACCTCGGGCGAGCGGAAAAAAACTCGAGCTGGCGCGATGGGGCTAATACGCTGAAGGGGATGGGTAATATTAAAGCCACCATGAATACCGCCTTCGCCGTCGGCTGGTCGGTCACGCCGTGGCTCACCGTTGAAGGCAAGGCTACGCTTCCGCTCACCGACGCCCAGGGCGCGCATTATCAAACTTCCGTCACCCTCCTGCTGGTTCAAAACCCGCAGGATATCGTTGCTTTACAGTCCGCCGCGCTGTTTGGCGACAGCCGGTACGTCAATACGTTTTACGGGGTTGATCGCCGGCAGAGCATCCGTTCCGGCTATCGACCCTATCGCGCAGCCGGCGGATTTTACGGCATCGACAGCGCGCTGACCTGGAGCCATCAATATAACGAGCATTGGGGCTCCATACTCAGCGCCGGCTATAGCTGGCTCGGGGAACACGCTGCTGAGAGCCCGCTCGTCTCACGGCGCAATGAAGGTACCGTGACGGCGGCAATCACCTGGACATTTTGAGCTACAGGTCAGCGACAATGATTCCCTTATATAGCAGTAAACTACCGTTATTTTCGTTTATAGCGGCCTGGATAGCGTGATGAAAAAAACCAGAAACCCCGACCACGCTAATGATAAACTTCTGCAGCGTTACCTTTAAATGTTAAGGAAAGAAAATGAGTACCATTGCCGTTGTTGTTCTGACTTACGTTAAACCGCTTGAGGAAGTAGACGCCCAGCTTGCTGCGCACGTGGAGTGGCTGAAGCAAGGGTACGCTGACGGAATATTTCTCGCTTCGGGGCGTAAAATCCCCAGGTCCGGCGGCGTGATTCTGGCTAAAGGCGATGATCTGGATGCGCTGCAAAACCGGCTGAGCCAGGATCCGTTCCAGCAATCGGGCGTAGCGAAAGTCGATATCATTCCTTTTGAAGCAACGATGGCCAGCCCCTCACTGCAGGCTCTCCTGTAGTGCGCTAAAAACAAAGCCCGGTCACCCGGGCTTTGCAGACTCAAAAGGACTCAGTAGTAGGCTTTCAGCGCGCGCTGGCAAAGCGTTGAGCGCACGCAATCGTCGGTCGTAAAGCGCACAATACCGACCATCTCATCTTCCTCAAAACGCGCCAGCGCATCGCTCAGGCCCGAGCGGACCCCAGAAGGCAGGTCGCACTGGGTAATGTCGCCGTTGACGATAACCGTCACGTTCTCCCCGAGGCGGGTCAAAAACATCTTCATTTGCGCAGCGGTCACGTTCTGGGCCTCGTCCAGAATCACCACCGCATTTTCAAATGTACGTCCGCGCATATAGGCGAACGGCGCGATTTCCACCTTGCCGATTTCCGGGCGCAGGCAGTACTGCATAAAGGAAGCCCCTAGTCTTCTCACCAGCACGTCATAAACCGGGCGGAAATAGGGAGCGAACTTCTCGGCGATATCTCCCGGTAAGAAGCCAAGATCTTCATCGGCCTGCAGAACGGGACGGGTAACAATAATTCTGTCCACATCCTTATGGATCAGCGCTTCAGCTGCTTTTGCCGCGCTAATCCAGGTCTTACCGCACCCGGCCTCGCCCGTCGCGAAGATCAGCTGTTTATTGTCGATGGCATTCAAATAATGCGCCTGAGCGTCATTGCGCGCTTCGATTGGCGAGGCGTCGCGGCTATCCCGCGCCATGCCAATGGCTTCTACGCCACTCATTTGCACAAGCGATGTGACCGATTCTTCTTCGCGCTGCTTATGGCTTCGCGAATCCTGTCTCAGCACACGTTTGGCCTCACGACGAGCTCTGGTCACTGCTTTTTGTCTTCCCATGGATAGCACCTTGCGTTGTTGGTTTACATCACACGCGTCACGATCGACGCGATTATGCGCACTAACGATTGAGGTTTGGCTTCCTTGTAAGCCATTGCTTGCCTGACGAATTGGCAGAGGGTCACGGCTACGCGCACCGGTAACCTTGCCTGGGTTCGGGTTTTCTTTACTAGAAGAGGAGGATTTTACGGTGTGAAAATCGCGGCCGGAAGTTGGGCTCCCGTGCTGATGAGTACGGTCTGGGGTTTGACGTTTTCCGTTACAGCAATCGGGCATTCGCGATCTCCATAATGAAATGAGACTACTGCCGAGAACTACCGCGCCTGTAATAAGTACATCAGAAATAATTCTAAGCGCAACTTATTTTTCACATACAGACAACAAATAATTCTCATCACAGCTGAGGAGAGTTTCCGACTATAAGATTACAGAAAAATGAAACAAGGCAGGAAATACAAAAAATGAATGGAAAAACAGCAGAAAACGCCCTGCCCTCGCGGGCAGGTACGTCAGGCTTCGAGCAGCGATTGCCCGAGATAATGCCGATCGTCGATAACCCCCGGCAGAACAAAGAAATAGCCGCCGCCAATGGGCTTCACGTACTCTTCCAGCGCTTCACCGTTCAGGCGCTTTTGCACCGTCAGAAAGCCTTTTTCCAGATCGTGCTGGTAGCAGACAAACAGCAGCCCCATATCCAGTTGCCCGGAATTGGTCACCCCCAGCGAATAGCTGTAGCCCCGGCGCATCATCAGGCTGGATTGCGTTTCCGGGGTACGCGGGTTGGCAAGACGAATATGGCTATCGAGCGCAATGGTATCGCCGTCAGGGTCTTTGCTGTAATCCGGCACGTCGTGCTCGTGCTGCATTCCAAGCGGCGCGCCGCTCAGCTTATCGCGGCCAAAAATGGTCTGCTGCTCTTTCAGCGGCGTACGATCCCAGAACTCAACGTGGAACTGAATAATCCGCGCCGCCTGATAGCTGCCACCCGTCGCCCACGCGGGCTCTCCCTGGTCGGCGGTTACCCACACCACCTTATCCATTAGCGCCTTATCGGTGCTGACCGGATTCGCGGTGCCGTCTTTGAAGCCCAGCAGGTTAACCGGCGTCTCTTTACCCTTGCTGCGCGCGGCGCTGTCGGAGATAAACCCTTCCCGCTTCCAGCGCACGCTAAGCAAATCCGGGGTGTGCTTAATCACGTCGCGCAGGGCGTGAATCACCGTATCCTGGGTGTTGGCGCAAATTTGCAGCAGCAGATCGCCGTGGCACAGCGCTGCATCCAGCGAATCGTTCGGAAAACGCGTCATCTTCTGCAGCGTCTTCGGCGCCTGATTAGCCAGGCCGAAACGCTCGTCAAACAGCGAATGCCCTACCGAGACGGTGATCGTCAGGTTATCCGGCGCGATCCACGGTCCGAGAATGCCTGAGTCCATCGGTGGCAGGCGCGGGTTCGGCGTCTCCGCCGCGGGACCGCCTTTGGTCAGAAAGGCGATACGCCCGGTCAGCAGGCGAAACAGGCGCTCAAGGTCCGCTTTATCGCTGGCGAGCACGTCAAAAGCGACAAGCATCATCGACGCCTGCTGCGGCGTCAGCACGCCGGCCTGATGTGGACCATAAAACGGCTGCGCTTCCATACGCGCGTTTGGCGACAGCGTGCCCGGAGAGCTGTTGTCTTTAGCCGCGTGCGCCACCGGACAGCCGCCGGTTATCGCCAGCGCGCCGCCAAGCGCGCCGATCCCTTTTAACAACCGCCGCCGGGACGGTTCATTAACATCATATTTTTGCTCAGCCATCGACTTAGTCCAGACCCAGGATCCCGCGCAGCTGGGCCAAATCTTCCGCCAGCGTGGTGATCGGGCCTTTCAGCGCGTTGCGATCGGCATCCGTCAGCTTGTCATAGGTCTCGAAGCCGTCTTTGGTGCGGTATTTGCTGAGAATGGTATCCACTTTTTTGAAGTTGGCGTCCACCTTCGCCAGCAGCGCGCTGTTCTCTTTCTGCAGCTGCGGACGCAGCAGGTCGACGATTTTCTGCGCGCCGTCAATGTTGGCCTGGAAATCCCACAGGTCGGTATGGCTGTAGCGATCTTCTTCGCCGCTGATTTTGCTGGCGGCCACTTCTTCAATCAGCCCGGCAGCGCCGCCGACTACTTTTGACGGCGGGAACGCCAGTTCGCTAATGCGTTTTTGCAGCTCGAGAACGTCGGCGTTCAATTGATCGGCATAGTTATCCATTCCCTTGACGCTGTTATCGCCAAACAGCGCTTTTTCCAGCCGGTGGAAACCGGTGAATTTCGGATCTTCGGCTTTTTTCTCGTAGTCATCCTCGCGGGCGTCAATGCTGCCATCGAGGTCGGAGAACAGCTCGGCGATCGGTTCAATACGTTCGTAGTGCTGGCGCGTCGGCGCGTACAGCGCTTTCGCCTTCTCGATATCGCCCGCTTTCACCGCATCGGTAAAGGCTTTGGTACCGCTAACCAGCTCCGCGGTCTCGGCGGTAACGTAGGCTTTATAGGCGGTAATGGCTTCACCCAGGCTGAGCAGCGCATCGGCTTTGGCGGCATCTTTGGTCGCCTCGCCGGTCACCGTCAGTTTGCCTTTCGGGTTGGTCAGCAGACCGCAGGTCATATCATATTCGCCCGGCTGCAGGTTGGCCGTCAGCTTTTGCGTAAAGCCGGGAGCGATATTCTCCCGCTCTTCCACCACCATCACCCCTTTCAGAATCTCCCACTCCAGCGCTTTCTGGCTGTGGTTCTGAATGATGAACTGGGTTTTACCCGCCTTCACGGTGACGTTCATCGGCTCGCACTGTTTGTCGGTGACGGTCACTTTGACCTGCGGAATATCGGCCGCCTGGGCGTAAAAAGCCGAGCTGAACAGCGCAGCGAGCGTAAGCTGCAGCGCATTACGACGAAAATGATTCATCATGACCATCCCTTTCGATAAGTATGTTGTCACTATTGCAATCCGCGATGCCCGACTACGCTGCCCGGGATGCGGTGGTTTTTTTTCCCGGCGGCGAGACGTACAGCGCCAGCGCCGGGATCAAATAGATAAAGTAGACCGCCACTTCGCTGACGGTCGGCGTTTCCTGATAGCCAAAGATCCCCTCCAGCAGCGTGCCGAATAGCGTGTGCGTCGAAATGACGTTGCTCAGGTCGAAGGCGACCTCCTGAAAATGGTTCCACAATCCGGCCTCATGGAAGGCGCGGATAGCTCCTGCGGCGAGGCCTGCGGCCACCAGTAAAATAAACAGGCTGGTCCATTTGAAGAAGACGCCGAGATTCATGCGGATACCGCCCCAGTAGATCAGGAACCCTAAAACGATGGCCGTCGCCAGACCGAGCATCGCCCCAATGGGCGGCCAGATCCCGACATCCTGCTGGAAGGCGGCGAGCAGGAAAAAGACCGATTCCAGGCCTTCACGCGCGACGGCGAAAAAGACCATCATCACCAGCGCCCAGCCGTGATTGTTCCCGCGCTGGAGGGCATTATCGACCGCCTGCTCAAGCTGCTGTTTGACGTTGCGCGAGACTTTACGCATCCAGAACACCATCCACGTCAGAATGCACACTGCCACCACTGCCACGATGCCCTCAAACAGCTCCTGCTCGCGCTGCGGAAACTCACCGGTGGTTTCGTTGATGAAGATGCCCAGCCCCAGGCACAGCGCCGCCGCAAGCAGCACCCCAATCCACATTACGCCAATCCAGCTGCCGCGCTGGGTGCGTTTCAGATAGCTGGCAATCAGGCTGACAATCAGCGCAGCTTCCAGGCCTTCACGTAACATGATGAGAAATGGGACAAACATGCCAACACCCTTAAATGTGAACCGCAGTCAACTGATGCAAAGATAGGTAAATATTTCTGATAGTGATTATCATTACAATAATCAGAAACACAAGTGAAATGTGGAGTGAATGATGACGATTTGTAAATTAATCGCGAACAAATAATGACTTGCGCGATTATCTCGCAGCCCTGGCCCCACGGGGCAGGAGGAGGGGATTTTTTGCGGTGGATATTTACCCGGCTGCGCAGCTGTGGCTAAATGGCGGCCTTATTGACCTGCGAAATAAACGACATGACTCAATTCTTGCACTTCCTGCTGGCGCTGGTGGTTATCCTCGCCCTTGCCTGGCTCGCCAGCTATGACCGTAAAAAAATCCGCATTCGCTATATTATCCAGCTAATTGTTATTGAAGTTGCCCTGGCTTTCTTTTTTCTCCACGCCGAAAGCGGCCTGTGGCTAGTGAAAAATATTGCTTCCTTTTTTGAATCCCTGCTCGGTTTTGCCGCCGAAGGCACCAATTTTGTATTTGGCGGCATGAGTGAAAAAGGGCTGGCGTTTATTTTCCTTGGCGTGCTGTGCCCCATCGTCTTTATCTCCGCGCTCATCGGTATTCTTCAGCACTGGCGTATTCTGCCGATTTTCATTCGCCTGATTGGCACCCTGCTGTCAAAGGTTAACGGTATGGGCAAGCTGGAGTCCTTCAACGCGGTCAGTTCGCTGATCCTCGGACAATCAGAGAACTTTATTGCCTATAAAGGCGTGCTCGGCGACCTCTCTTCACGCCGCCTGTTCACCATGTCGGCCACCGCGATGTCGACGGTTTCGCTCTCCATCGTCGGCGCTTATATGAGCATGCTCGACGCGAAATACGTCGTCGCCGCGCTGATCCTGAATATGTTCAGCACCTTTATTGTGCTGTCGATCATTAACCCGACGCGTCCGGGCAGCGAGGAGGAGATCAAGCTTGAAAAGCTGCATGAGTCCCAGAGTTTCTTTGAAATGCTCGGTGAATATATTCTGGCCGGTTTTAAAGTCGCGATGATTATTCTGGCGATGCTGATCGGTTTTATCGCCTTAATTAGCGCGATTAATGCCCTCTTCGCCACGATATTTGGCCTGAGCTTCCAGCAGATCCTCGGCTACGTCTTTTATCCGCTGGCGTGGCTAATTGGCATTCCGCTTAGCGATGCGCTGAACGCCGGGAGTATTATGGCGACGAAACTGGTGGCCAATGAGTTTGTCGCCATGATTGAGCTGCAAAAAATAGCCGCCAGCATGACGCCGCGCGGGCTGGGAATTTTATCCGTGTTTCTGGTTTCCTTCGCCAACTTTGCCTCTATCGGCATTATCGCCGGGGCGATTAAAGGCCTGAACGAGCAGCAGGGGAATATCGTTTCCCGCTTCGGCCTGCGCCTGGTGTATGGCGCAACGCTGGTCAGCCTGCTCTCCGCCAGCTTCGCGGGGCTGGTGCTGTAAATACAGCGCGTTGGCCTGTTATCCCGGGTAAGGCGTTAGCCGCAACCCGGGAATGTCATCGGATTCAAGTTAAAAATGTACGCACACCGGCTGGTCAACGCGCATCACCGACTCCTGCGCAAAGCGTGATTTATAGGTAGTGCGCAGCGCCTCAATCCCCTCTTCGCTCTTCGCATCTTTACCGTGAATCAGCATCAGCGCTTTGCTCTGCTCGCGCGCCACGGTACCGTCATTGCCCAGCCACTGCCCGCGCGCGTCAAAGACCGTCAGGCCATCGCGAAAGCGCGGCGTCACGTCGCGGTCAACGAACTGCTGCCACTCCTGAGCGGTGATATCCTTCCCGGCCGGACGGCTTAAGCCGAAATAGAGCGTGGTTTGTACCATCGCGTTATCCGCCGGGCAAGCGCTAGCATCGACCGCCGGGGTGGTCTTCGCGGCAGGCGCTACGCAGCCGCTCAATAATCCTGCCAGCACCAGCGCCACTGCACCCTGTCTGAAACTCATTTCGCTACCCTCATTGTTATTTGTGCTGAGATATCAGCGTATTTTCAAACGATTAGCAAGAGGCATAAATAACAAAGCCCGCAGAGCGCGGGCTTGATGAGGTTGCAGAGCTTACTCGGCGGTCGCGCGTACCGGCGGCGCGGAGTGATAATGGGCGTCCGCTTCGGCGAAGCGTCGCTGCATCTCGGAGGAAGGCGCTTTACCCAGCAGGCTGAAGACCACAATCCCCAGGCTACCAAAGATAAAGCCAGGGATGATTTCATACAGGCCCAGCCAGCCGAACTGCTTCCAGACGATGACCGTGACCGCGCCGATGATCATCCCGGCCAGCGCGCCGTTACGGGTCATTCGTGACCACATCACCGAGAACAGCACCACCGGGCCAAACGCCGCGCCAAAGCCTGCCCATGCGTAGCTCACCAGACCCAGCACGCGGTTCTCCGGGTTGGCTGCCAGGGCGATAGACACCAGCGCCACAACCAGCACCATAAAGCGTCCTACCCATACCAGCTCTTTCTGACCGGCATTTTTACGCAGAAACGCTTTATACAGATCTTCGGTAATCGCGCTGGAGCACACCAGCAGCTGGCAGCTCAGGGTCGACATCACCGCCGCCAGAATCGCCGACAGCAGGATCCCGGCAATCCACGGATTGAACAGAATCTGCGCCAGCTCGATAAACACGCGTTCGGCGTTCTGGTTGACCGCCCCGGCAACGCCCGGGTTGTTATTGAAGTAGGCAATACCAAAGAAACCGACGGCAACGGCGCCCGCCAGGCAGAGGATCATCCAGGTCATGCTGATACGACGAGCGTGAACGATGCTGTGGTGCGAGTCCGCCGCCATAAAGCGCGCCAGAATATGCGGCTGACCAAAATAACCCAGCCCCCAGCCCATCAGCGAAATTATCGCCACGAAGTTCAGGCCCTTGAGCATATCGACGTTCTCAATGCTCTTTTGCTTAATCACTTCCAGAGAATCGCCAAAACCGCCGACGGAAATGACCACCATCACCGGCGTCAGGATCAGGGCGAATATCATCAGGCTGGCCTGGACGGTATCGGTCCAGCTCACCGCGAGGAAGCCGCCGACGAAGGTATAAATAATGGTTGCCGCCGCGCCGGCCCACAGCGCGGTTTCATAACTCATGCCAAAGGTGCTTTCAAACAGACGTGCGCCGGCCACAATCCCGGAAGCGCAATAGATGGTGAAAAATAACAAAATCACCAGCGCCGAGATAATTCGCAGCACGCGGCTTTGATCTTCAAAGCGGCCGGTAAAATAATCCGGCAGCGTCAGGGCGTTATTATTGACTTCGGTATGCACCCGCAAACGCCCCGCCACCAGCTTCCAGTTAATCCATGCACCTAACGTCAGGCCAATGGCAATCCAGCTTTCGGAAATACCGGAAATAAATATCGCCCCTGGCAGCCCCATCAGCAGCCAGCCGCTCATATCGGAGGCCCCGGCGGAGAGCGCCGTGACGAATGGGCCAAGGCTGCGGCCGCCGAGAATATAATCATCAAAGTTCTTCGTCGAACGCCAGGCAATAAAACCGATGAGTACCATGCCAAAAATATAAACAATAAAAGTCACCAACATGGGTGTGCTAATAGCCATGTAAAAATCTCCAGAATTTTTGTCGACAGCGTCCAAATTTGTCGTTTTATCCACTACCGGAACGGGGCAATGGCCTATTGGTTGTATTGGGCGACCGTATCCTGACGGAAGCTTTGTTTTTTCACAAACGATTTAACACAGCATTTACACGAAATGCTTCCGGGACCAAACTTCATTTTGTTATAGGTTGCACTCTCTCACGTTTTTAGCGGTTGCACCACGCAAAAGTGTTAAGTGACGCATAGAAATACCTTATTAGACAGGGGATAAATATCTGCTATTTTCGTCATTATTTTTAACAATCCCGGCGTTTTACTACCTGCCACACAATTCTCAATTAACAAGGTTGCACAAAGTTGCAACATGGTAGATATTTCTACGCAACCTCATCTTGGCACGAAGACGTTCTATTACAGGAGTTCCTGACATGGGCACCACCACCATGGGTGTAAAACTTGACGACGCGACGCGTGAACGTATTAAATCCGCGGCGAGCCGTATTGACCGCACGCCGCACTGGCTGATTAAACAGGCCATTTTCAACTATCTGGAAAAGCTGGAAAACGACGAGACGCTGCCGGAGCTGCCGGCGCTGCTGTCCGGCGCGGCCAACGAAAGCGATGAGGCCGGTAACCCGGCTGACGAACCTTATCAGCCCTTCCTCGATTTCGCCGAGCAGATCCTGCCGCAGTCCGTTTCCCGCGCGTCGATCACCGCCGCCTGGCGCTGGGCCGAAACCGACGCCGTACCGATGCTGCTGGAGCAGGCTCGCCTGCCGCAGACTCTCGGCGAACAGGCGCACAAGCTCGCGTATCAGCTGGCGGAAAAGCTGCGCAATCAGAAAACCGCCAGCGGCCGCGCCGGAATGGTGCAAAGCCTGCTGCAGGAGTTCTCGCTCTCCTCACAGGAGGGCGTGGCGCTGATGTGCCTGGCGGAAGCGCTGCTGCGCATTCCGGACAAAGCCACCCGCGACGCCCTGATCCGCGACAAAATCAGCAACGGCAACTGGCAGTCGCATATCGGCCGCAGCCCGTCGCTGTTCGTCAACGCCGCCACCTGGGGGCTGCTGTTTACCGGCAAGCTGGTCTCGACCCATAACGAAACCAGCCTGTCGCGTTCGCTGAACCGCATTATCGGCAAGAGCGGCGAGCCGCTGATTCGTAAAGGCGTCGATATGGCGATGCGCCTGATGGGCGAGCAGTTCGTCACCGGCGAAACCATCGCCGAAGCGCTGGCCAACGCCCGCAAGCTGGAAGACAAAGGCTTCCGCTACTCCTACGATATGCTCGGCGAAGCGGCGCTGACCGCCGACGATGCCCAGGCCTATATGGTCTCCTACCAGCAGGCGATCCACGCCATCGGCAAAGCCTCCAACGGACGGGGCATTTATGAAGGACCGGGCATTTCGATTAAGCTCTCCGCGCTGCACCCGCGCTACAGCCGCGCCCAGTACGACCGCGCGATGGAAGAGCTTTACCCGCGCCTCAAGTCGCTGACCCTGCTGGCGCGCCAGTACGATATCGGCATCAACATTGACGCCGAAGAGGCCGATCGGCTGGAGATCTCTCTCGATCTGCTGGAAAAACTCTGCTTTGAGCCGGAGCTGGCGGGCTGGAACGGGATTGGCTTTGTCATTCAGGCCTACCAGAAACGCTGCCCGTTCGTGATTGACTACCTGATCGACCTCGCCACCCGCAGCCGCCGTCGCCTGATGATTCGTCTGGTAAAAGGCGCCTACTGGGACAGCGAAATCAAACGCGCGCAGATGGATGGCCTCGAAGGCTATCCGGTCTATACCCGCAAGGTCTACACCGACGTCTCCTATCTGGCCTGCGCGAAAAAGCTGCTGGCGGTGCCGAACCTGATCTACCCGCAGTTCGCGACCCATAACGCCCACACCCTGGCGGCGATTTATCAGCTGGCCGGGCAGAACTACTACCCTGGACAGTACGAATTCCAGTGCCTGCACGGCATGGGCGAGCCGCTGTACGAGCAGGTCACCGGTAAGGTCGCCGATGGCAAACTGAACCGCCCGTGCCGTATTTACGCGCCGGTTGGCACCCACGAAACGCTGCTGGCGTATCTGGTGCGCCGTCTGCTGGAGAATGGCGCCAACACCTCGTTTGTTAACCGGATCGCCGACAGCACCCTGCCGCTGGACGAGCTGGTTGCCGACCCGGTCGCCGCGGTGGAAAAACTGGCCCAGCAGGAAGGTCAGGTGGGCCTGCCACACCCGAAAATCCCGCTGCCGCGCGATCTCTACGGCAAGGGGCGCAGTAACTCAGCTGGCCTGGATCTGGCCAATGAGCATCGTCTGGCCTCCCTCTCCTCCTCGTTATTAAACAGCGCGCTGCACAAATGGCAGGCGCTGCCGATGCTGGAGCACCCGGTGGCCGAAGGCGAAATGCAGCCAGTCATCAACCCGGCGGAGCCAAAAGATATCGTCGGCTACGTGCGCGAAGCCAGCGATGACGAAGTTCAGCAGGCGCTGACCAGCGCGGTTAACAACGCGCCAATCTGGTTCGCCACCCCGCCGCAGGAGCGCGCAGCGATCCTCGAACGCGCCGCGGTGCTGATGGAAGGCCAGATGCCGACCCTGATGGGCATCCTGGTACGCGAAGCGGGGAAAACCTTCAGCAACGCGATTGCCGAAGTGCGCGAAGCGGTGGATTTCCTCCACTATTATGCCGGCCAGGTGCGCAACGATTTTGACAACGAAACCCATCGCCCGCTGGGCCCGGTCGTCTGTATCAGCCCGTGGAACTTCCCGCTGGCGATCTTTAGCGGACAAATTGCCGCCGCGCTGGCGGCAGGCAATACCGTGCTGGCAAAACCGGCCGAGCAGACGCCGCTGATCGCCGCTCAGGGCGTGGCGATCCTGCTGGAAGCGGGCGTGCCGCCGGGCGTTATTCAACTGCTGCCGGGCCGCGGGGAAACCGTCGGCGCCGCGCTGACTTCCGACGAGCGCGTACGCGGCGTGATGTTCACCGGCTCAACCGAAGTCGCCACCCTATTGCAGCGCAATATCGCCAGCCGCCTGGACGCTCAGGGCCGCCCGACGCCGCTGATCGCCGAAACTGGCGGCATGAACGCGATGATCGTTGACTCTTCAGCATTAACCGAACAGGTGGTGATCGACGTTCTCGCCTCGGCGTTCGACAGCGCCGGACAGCGTTGCTCCGCCCTGCGCGTACTCTGCCTGCAGGATGATATCGCCGACCATACGCTGACCATGTTGCGCGGCGCGATGGCCGAGTGCCGGATGGGCAACCCGGGGCGTCTGACCACCGATATCGGGCCGGTGATTGACGCCGAAGCCAAAGAGAATATCGAGCGCCACATCCAGACGCTGCGCGCCAAAGGGCGCAAAGTCTTCCAGGCGGTGCGCGAAAACGGCGAAGATTCCCGCGAGTGGGCCAGCGGTACTTTCGTTCCGCCAACGCTCATTGAGCTCGACAGCTTCGACGAGCTGAAAAAAGAGGTCTTCGGCCCGGTGCTGCACGTGGTGCGCTATAACCGCAACGAGCTGGAGGGGCTGGTCGAACAGATCAACGCCTCCGGCTACGGCCTGACCCTCGGCGTACATACCCGTATTGACGAAACCATCGCTCAGGTCACCGGCAGCGCCAACGTCGGCAACCTGTACGTCAACCGCAATATGGTCGGCGCCGTGGTCGGCGTGCAGCCGTTCGGCGGCGAGGGCCTGTCGGGTACCGGTCCAAAAGCCGGCGGCCCGTTGTATCTGTACCGACTGCTTTCCAGCCGCCCGCAGAACGCCGTCGGGATCACCCTCGCCCGTCAGGACGCGGAGTACCCGCTGGACGCGCAGCTGAAGACGCTACTGGAAAAACCGCTGGTCGCTTTACAGCAGTGGGCGGCGGATCGCCCGGAACTGCAGGCCCTGTGCCAGCAGTTCTGCGAGCAGGCACAGGCCGGAACCCAGCGTCTGCTGCCCGGGCCAACCGGCGAGCGCAACACCCTGACCTTTATGCCGCGCGACCGGGTGCTGTGCGTGGCCGATAACGAGCAGGACGCGCTCACCCAGCTGGCGGGCGTGACCGCCGTTGGCTGCGAAGTGCTGTGGCCGGACGCCCCTCTGCAGCGCGAGCTGGCGAAAAAGCTGCCGCGCGAGGTCAGCGAGCGGATCCACTTCGCCAAAGCGGAAACCCTGACGACCGAGCCTTTCGATGCGGTTATCTACCACGGCGATTCCGATCAGCTGCGGGAGCTGTGCGAACAGGTGGCGGCGCGCGATGGCGCGATCGTTTCGGTGCAGGGCTTCGCCCGCGGCGAGAGCAATCTGCTGCTGGAGCGCCTCTATATTGAACGTTCGCTCAGCGTCAATACCGCCGCGGCCGGCGGCAACGCCAGCCTGATGACGATTGGCTAAGACCGCCCCCCGGGTCGCGGCTAACGCCTTACCCGGGCTACCCAAACGCAGGCCGCGCGTACCCGTAGCCCGGGCAAGGCGCTCTGCGCCGCCCCCGGGAAAACGGACGGCACAACGTCAGCTAATGACACCAGGCGCAGGCTGTGGTTAATTAAGGCTCCCGGACGGGAGCTTTTTTTTATGGGAGTTGACCAATGAAACGCACTTTACTCGCTTTTGCCGCGCTGCTGGCAAGCACCCATGCGCTGGCGGACGAATGCAGCAACGCCAGCAATCAAACGGAAATGAACCAGTGCACCGCCGAGCAGTACCAGGCTGACGACAAAAAATTAAATGAAACGTATCAGGAAGCGCTGAAGCGCGCCTCCGGCAAGCAGCAGGAATTGCTGAAAAAAGCGCAGCTGTCGTGGATTGCCCTGCGCGACGCCGACTGTCAGTTCCTCGCCTCCGGCGCTGAGGGCGGCAGCGTACAGCCGATGCTGATCAACCAGTGCATGTCCGATAAAACCGTCGAGCGCGAGTCGTTCCTCGCCTCGCTGCTGCAGTGCGAGGATGGCGATCAGAGCTGCCCGCTGCCGCCCGCCAATTAACGCACGCGGATCCCTTCAATAATCATCCGCTGGACGTTATCGACGGTTTGCTGAAAAAACGCCTCATCGCGCAGCGTCGCGCCGGTTACCGCCTCAACCTGAGTGGCGAAATCGGCGTAATGCTGTGTGGTCGCCCAGATCATAAAGATCAGATGCTGCGGGTCAACCGGCGCCAGCCTGCCGCTCTCGACCCAGCCGGAAATAATCGCCGACTTTTCATCCACCAGCGCTTTCAGATCGCCGGTCAGTTCACCCATCAGCAGCGGTGCGCCCTGCAGCATCTCCAGGCAGAACAGCCTTGACGCCTGCGGGTGATCGCGGGACACCTCCAGCTTGAGGCGAATATATTCGCCGATAGCCACCAGCGGGCTGATATCTTCGCGAAAGGCCTTCAGCGGCGCCAGCCAGATAGCCAGAATCTGCTGCAGCACGGCAATATACAGCGCCTCTTTCGACGGGTAGTAGTAGAGCAGGTTCGTTTTTGATACCCCGGCCAGCTCGGCGACCTGCTCAAGCCGCGTACCGTGGATACCAAACTGCGAGAACGCGTCCAGCGCGGCGGCCAGGATCGCCTCTTTTTTCGCGCTCACCGCCAGTGAACGTTTGCCGATCTTTTTCACGCTGCCCTGTGCCATTCATCATCTCCTTCTTTTCACGCCATCAGCATAGCAAAAGCCCAGCGCCGACACGACTCTCTGCACCCTGATTGCGCACGACTGCGGTTTTTTCGTGCACCGATTTTGACCATTCAGTCCACATTTATTGCTGCTATTTTCGGCAACCATCCAGTAACACCCTAATAACATTAACCTTTGTAAAACTGGCATCGCCTTTGCTTTATCTTTCAGGCGAGGTGATTGAGGGAGATGCAGGATGCAGCGCCGCGCGCCTTCTTGTTCAACGACATGCAGAGAGGTAGGTATGAAAATTGGTGTCTTCGTTCCGATTGGTAATAACGGCTGGCTGATTTCCACCCATGCTCCCCAGTACATGCCAACGTTTGAGCTGAATAAGGCCATCGTGCAAAAAGCCGAACACTACGGCTTCGATTTCGCGCTGTCGATGATTAAACTGCGCGGCTTCGGCGGCAAGACCGAATTCTGGGATCATAATCTGGAGTCCTTCACCCTGATGGCCGGACTGGCGGCCGTCACTTCGCGCATTCAGATCTACGCCACCGCCGCTACGCTGACGCTGCCCCCGGCGATCGTCGCCCGCATGGCCTCGACCATCGACTCCATTTCCGGCGGCCGCTTTGGCGTCAATCTGGTGACCGGTTGGCAAAAACCGGAATACGAGCAGATGGGCATGTGGCCGGGCGACGACTACTTCGCCAGCCGCTACGACTATCTCACCGAATATGTCCAGGTGCTGCGCGACCTGTGGGGAACCGGACGCAGCGACTTTAAAGGCGACTACTTCACCATGAACGACTGTCGCGTCAGCCCGCAGCCGTCGCAGCCGATGAAAGTGATCTGCGCCGGGCAAAGCGACGCCGGTATGGCGTTCTCCGCCCAGCACGCGGACTACAACTTCTGCTTCGGCAAAGGGGTCAATACCCCTGCCGCCTTCGCCCCCACCGCCGCGCGCATGATGCAGGCGGCGGAAAAAACCGGCCGCGACGTCGGCTCCTACGTCCTGTTTATGGTGATCGCCGACGAGACCGACGAGGCGGCCCGCGCCAAATGGGAACATTACAAAGCCGGCGCCGATGACGAGGCGCTGGCGTGGCTTACCGAACAGAGCCAGAAAGACACCCGCTCCGGCAGCGATACCAACGTGCGCCAGATGGCCGACCCCACCTCGGCTGTCAACATCAATATGGGTACCCTTGTCGGCTCTTACGCCAGCGTCGCCCGCATGCTCGACGAAGTGGCGGCGGTTCCCGGCACCGACGGCGTGCTGCTGACGTTTGATGATTTCCTGATCGGAATCGAAGCCTTTGGTCAGCGTATTCAGCCGCTGATGCGCTGCCGCGACCATATCGCCACCATGACTCAAGAGGTTGCCTGATGATTACCCTACCCGCTCGCCCGGAATCCCTGACCTTCGCGCCGCAGCAGAGCGCGCTGATCGTCGTCGATATGCAGAACGCCTACGCCAGCCAGGGCGGCTATCTCGACCTCGCCGGATTTGACGTTTCCGCCACCCGACCGGTTATCGACAATATCAACCTCGCCGTGGCCGCCGCGCGCGCCGCCGGGATGCTGATTATCTGGTTCCAGAACGGCTGGGACGACCAGTACGTAGAAGCAGGCGGCCCCGGCTCGCCGAATTTTCATAAATCCAACGCGCTGAAAACCATGCGTAAGAACCCGGAGCTGCAGGGCAAGCTGCTGGCGAAAGGCGGCTGGGACTACCAGCTGGTCGATCAGCTGAAACCGCTGCCCGGCGATATCGTGTTGCCAAAACCGCGTTACAGCGGCTTCTTTAACACCGCGCTCGACAGCATCCTGCGCAGCCGCGGCATCCGCCATCTGGTGTTTACCGGTATCGCCACCAACGTCTGCGTGGAATCAACCCTGCGCGACGGCTTCTTCCTCGAATATTTCGGCATCGTACTGGAGGACGCCACCCATCAGGCCGGTCCGGCGTTTGCCCAGCAGGCGGCGCTGTTCAATATTGAAACCTTCTTTGGCTGGGTCAGCGATGTCGCCAGCTTCTGTACCGCCCTTGAGCCCGCCGCGCCGCACGCCTTTACCGAGGAGAAACGTTATGCCTAAACAGGTGATTATTCCGCCAGGCACCACCACGCCTATCGCGCCGTTTGTCCCCGGTACGCTGGCCGATGGCGTGGTTTACGTCTCCGGCACCCTGCCGTTCGATAAGCAAAACAACGTGGTGTATATCGGCGACCCAAAGGCGCAAACCCGCCACGTGCTGGAAACCATCAAGAGCGTTATCGAGACGGCGGGGGGCAGTATGGAGGATGTGACCTTCAACAGCATTTTTATCACCGACTGGAAAAACTACGCCGCGATTAATGAGGTCTACGCGGAGTTCTTCCCCGGCGACAAACCGGCGCGTTTCTGCATACAGTGCGGGCTGGTGAAGCCCGATGCGCTGGTGGAGATCGCCACCGTCGCCCATATCGGGAAACCGGCATGATGAAGCTGAACATCTCCCCGGCGCCTTATCCGGGCGCGCCGGCGGTGGTTCTGAGCGCCGGGCTCGGCGGCGCGGGCGGCTACTGGCTACCGCAGCGGGCGGCGCTCGAACCGCACTATCAGCTGGTGAGCTATGACCATAACGGCACCGGCGAAAACGGCGGCCCGCTGCCGACAGGCTACAGCATGGCCGCCATGGCGCAGGAGCTTTACGCGGCGCTGCAGGCGGCAGGGATTGAGCGTTTTGCGCTGGTCGGCCACGCCCTGGGCGCGCTGATTGGCCTACAGCTGGCGCTGGATTATCCCGCAGCGGTAAGCGCCCTGGTGCTGGTAAACGGCTGGCTGACGCTCTCCCCGCATACCCGCCGCTGCTTCCTGGTGCGCGAACGCCTGCTGCACGCGGGCGGCGCGCAGGCATGGGTGGAGGCGCAGCCGCTGTTCCTCTACCCGGCGGAGTGGATGGCCTCGCGCCTGCCGCGGCTGGAGGCCGAAGACGCGCTCGCCATCAGTCATTTCCAGGGCAAAGAGAATCTATTGAAAAGGCTGAACGCCCTCAAGCAGGCCGACTTTTCACGCCGGGCGGCAGCGATAACCTGTCCGACGCTGATCATCAGCGCCGCTGACGATCTGCTGGTCCCGGCCTCCTGCTCCCGGGTGCTGCAGGCGGCAATCCCCGGCAGCCAGCTGGCGGAAATGGCCTGGGGCGGCCACGCCTGCAACGTCACCGATACCGCCGCCTTTAACCCTATTTTATGCGACGGGCTTGCCGCGATGCTGCCCGTCCCCCAGGAGAACCTATGAGCGAAGCCATTAGCCCGGCCGCCTGCGCCGCGCTGTTTACCGAGGCCCGAACCCACAACGGCTGGCTGGATAAGCCGGTCAGCGACGAGCAGCTGCGTGAAATCTACGACTTGCTGAAAATGGGGCCGACCTCCGCCAACTGCTCCCCGGCGCGCATCGTCTTCGTGCGCACGGCGGAAGGCAAAACGAAGCTGCGCCCGGCTCTGTCGAGCGGCAATGTCGAGAAAACCATGCAGGCGCCGGCCACCGCTATCGTCGCCTGGGACCGCGCATTTTACGATCGGCTGCCGGAGCTGTTCCCCCACGGCGACGCCCGCAGCTGGTTTACCTCCAGCCCGCAGATGGCGGAGGAGACCGCTTTTCGCAATAGCTCACTGCAGGCGGCATACCTGATTTTCGCCTGCCGCGCGCTGGGCCTGGACACCGGCCCGATGTCGGGCTTTGACCGCGAAATGGTCGATGCGGCGTTTTTTGCCGACGGCGGCTGGAAAAGCAACCTGCTGATCAATATCGGCTACGGCGATCCCGGCAAGCTGTACGGCCGCCTGCCGCGTCTGCCTTTTGATGATGCCTGCCAGCTGGCATAAGGAGCCCGTATGTCTATTGCCGATAAACAAAGCTTTCGCGACGCCATGGCCCACGTCGGGGCGGCGGTGAACATTATCACCACCGATGGTCCGGCAGGCCGCGCCGGCTTTACCGCCAGCGCCGTCTGCAGCGTCACCGACGCGCCGCCCACGCTGCTGGTCTGCCTGAATCGCTCCGCCTCGGTGTGGCCGATCTTCAGCCAGCACCAGGCGCTGTGCGTCAACACCCTGGCGGCCGGCCAGGAAGAACTCTCGAACGTTTTCGGCGGTAAAACGCCGATGGCGGAGCGCTTCGCCGCCGCCGACTGGCAAACCGGCGCGACCGGCTGCCCGCGTCTGGAAGCGGCGCTGGTCAGCTTCGACTGCCGTATCAGCCAGATCGTCAGCGTCGGGACTCACGATATTCTGTTTTGCGAAGTGGCGGCGATTGTACGCCATCCGGAACCGCGCGGACTGATGTGGTTCGACCGCGGCTACCACACGCTGATGCGTCCAGCCTGTTAACCTTAAACCCAGGATCTCATCATGGCTCTCTTCGATTTTCCTCGCTGGCAGTTAACCTCCCCCTCCGCCGCCTCCGACGTCGTGGCCCCCGATGAACGGCTGTCGGTCGGGCAAACCGTGGTGATGGGCGTTCAGCACGCGGTGGCGATGTTTGGCGCGACCGTTCTGATGCCAATCCTGATGGGGCTGGATCCCAATCTGTCGATCCTGATGTCCGGCGTCGGCACCCTGCTGTTCTTTTTGGTTACCGGCGGGCGCGTGCCGAGCTACCTGGGCTCCAGCGCCGCCTTCGTCGGCGTGGTGATCGCCGTCACCGGCTTCAACGGCCAGGGGCTTAACCCGCACCTCAGCGTCGCGCTGGGCGGGATTATTCTCTGCGGGCTGGTTTATACCCTGATTGGCCTGGTGGTGATGAAAATCGGCACCCGCTGGATCGAGCGGCTGATGCCGCCGGTAGTTACCGGCGCGGTGGTCATGGCGATCGGCCTTAACCTCGCGCCAATCGCGGTGCGCAGCGTATCAGCGACGCCGTTCGACGGCTGGATGGCGGTGCTGACGGTGCTGTGCATCGGTCTGGTGGCGGTGTTTACCCGCGGAATGCTGCAGCGCCTGCTGATCCTCGTCGGGCTGATTATCGCCTGCGCGCTGTACGCGCTGCTGGCCAACGGCCTCGGGCTGGGCAAACCGCTGGATTTTAGCCTGCTTGCGCAGGCGGCGTGGTTTGGCTTGCCGCAGATAACCGCCCCGACCTTTAACGGCCAGGCAATGATGCTGATCGCCCCCGTGGCGGTGATTCTGGTGGCGGAAAATCTCGGTCACCTGAAGGCGGTGGCCGGGATGACCGGACGCAATATGGACCCGTACATGGGGCGGGCGTTCGTCGGCGACGGGCTGGCCACGATGCTCTCCGGCTCGGTCGGCGGCAGCGGGGTGACCACCTACGCGGAGAATATCGGCGTGATGGCGGTCACCAAAGTGTACTCAACGCTGGTGTTCGTCGCGGCGGCGCTGATTGCGATGCTGCTTGGATTTTCACCGAAATTCGGCGCGCTGATCCATACCATTCCGGGACCGGTGATCGGCGGCGCATCGATTGTGGTGTTCGGCCTGATTGCCGTCGCGGGCGCGCGGATTTGGGTGCAGAACCGCGTGGATTTGAGCCAGAACGCGAATCTGATTATGGTGGCGGTGACGCTGGTGCTGGGGGCGGGCGATTTCGCGCTTTCTCTCGGCGGCTTCACCCTCGGCGGGATCGGTACGGCCACCTTCGGCGCAATTCTGCTGCACGCTCTGCTTAACCGCCATCCGCGTGAAGCCGGGCAAACTAACGTCACCCCAGTATGAAAGCGTGCGCCGCTACGGAAGCTGCGTTGCTTCCCGGAGGCGGCGCTTTACGCGCCTTGTCCGGGCTACCGGTCCGCAGGCAACGGTAAACCCGTAGCCCGGTTAAGGCGTTTACGCCGCGAGCCGGGAGTTCCTCCCGCTCAGCGGCAGCGGCAAAGAGACAAAAAAAACCGCCGACGTAACGTCGGCGGCGAGGGCGATGGGGTCGGGCCCGGGAGATTAACCCCCATCAGCAAACAATCAGGGGACGCTAGCTTTCGCGGCTACCATGACTGTTTTTACCCCCTTTCTTACCCGCTTCGGATGCGCGTTGAGGATCGTTTTTAAAGTTCCCCCCGCTGTGCTGGCCACCTTTACGACCTGCTTCTGATGCTCTTTCACGGTCTTCGGCAAAGTTGCCGGCGCCGCCACGATGGTTTGCCATTACTGACCTCCATTTAGGTTAGACATCATGCTGCATTAGGTGAAACACGAGGCTTTAGCCTCCGCGATACGGGTTGCGTATCACGTGCTTTTAAGGTTAGCGAAGGAAAGCCGTGCCGGATGGATATCGTCACATCCTGAAATAGATTTTGTATAAGAACTGCCGCTATTACGCCGGACGCGCGCTAAGCGGCTCTTATGACAGCCTAAAATGGCGCCACTAAAGATGTATCTTTTTGCAACAGCCCTCATTTTTTGCAATTTTGTTATAAATCAAATAAATGATTGTTGCATTTGCACTCTTCGCCACAGGTCTTATCTTTAAAGATAGCCAGTCGACTGGCTGGCTCATAACGCAACCGAGGAGTGATGCAAATGGCTAAGATTCTGGTGCTTTATTATTCTATGTACGGACACATCGAGACCATGGCGCATGCCGTCGCCGAAGGGGCAAACAAGGTGGATGGCGTTGAAGTGGTCGTGAAGCGCGTGCCGGAAACCATGCAGGCAGAGGTTTTTGCCAAAGCAGGCGGGAAAACGCAAAACGCGCCCGTCGCCACGCCGCAGGAGCTGGCGGAGTACGACGCCATCATCTTTGGTACCCCTACCCGTTTCGGCAATATGTCCGGACAGATGCGCACCTTCCTCGATCAGACCGGCGGTCTGTGGGCATCCGGGGCGCTGTACGGCAAGCTGGCCAGCGTGTTTAGCTCGACCGGCACCGGCGGCGGCCAGGAACAAACCATTACCTCAACCTGGACCACCCTTGCCCACCACGGGATGATTATTGTGCCGATCGGCTACGGCGCCCAGGAGCTATTTGATGTCTCGCAGGTTCGCGGCGGTACGCCTTACGGCGCCACCACCATTGCCGGCGGCGACGGCTCGCGTCAGCCGAGCGAAGAGGAGCTGGCGATTGCCCGCTATCAGGGAGAGCACGTTGCGGGCCTGGCAGTAAAACTACACGGTTAATCTTCAGCAGGAGGAAAGCATGCCGAATCAAGAAGCAAAGGCCCACCGCGTTGGTGAATGGGCAAGTCTGCGCAATACGTCTCCTGAAATTGCCGAGGCGATTTTTGAATTAGCCCATTACGATGAAAAGCTGGCGGAGAAAATCTGGGAGGAAGGCAGCGATGAAGTCCTGCCCCTCGCCTTCGCCAAAACGGATAAAGACTCCCTGTTCTGGGGCGAACAAACTATCGAACGCAAAAACGTGTAGCCCGGACAGGTACGCAATACCGCCTCCGGGAGTTCTTGCATGAGCTTCCCGGGGGCGGCGCAGAGCGACTTGCTCGGGCTACATCAGCGGAGCGCCTGCGCCCGCCATAACCGAAAACCCGGATTGCTCCGGGTTTTTTATGCTCTGTTATTTTGTCGCCTCGGCCATCACTTTTTTGAAGGTGTCCATCGGGCAGAAGCCGTTATCATCGACCGGACAGCCGTTCAGCGCCAGCGTCACCCGCTGCGGCGGCGACTGCAGGGTTAACGCATCGGCATTGCGCAACTGCTCGGTGCTTTGATAGACGTACTCAATCTTCATCAAATCACGATTGCCGCCGTTATCATGCCAGCGCTGGAACACCAGCTTGCCGCCGATAGGCGTGCGCTCATATTGGTTATGCAGCTGATAGGGTTTAAAATCCAGCGCCGTCAGCAGCGAAGCGATGTTGGAGTCGTGTCCCACCAGCAGCGTCACTTTCGCCGCCTTCGCCGCATCGCCCACCAGCGCGTTGTCAATATATTTCACCAGCGGCTTAGCCACGTTGCGCGCCACTTCAGGGGAAGTAAACAGGCTATCCTGATAGCCGTTTTTCAACTTCGACAGCACCTGCCACTGCTTATCGGTTTTGATTTCGCCCCAGGCGACCTGGTCTTTCGGGAACCCCTCGTAATACTGCAGCGTAAAGGCGTCAACCAGCGAGTTACCGACCTTAAGCGGCCCGGAAACGCCCGGCTCCTGCTGATATTTGGCGCTAAAGGTATCCTTCCCTTCGCTCAGCGAGCACTGCTGCTTCTCTTTACAGGACGGAGAATTGCGGTAGTCGGTTATCGCCTCCAGCAGCTTATAGCTTTCGCCCAGCTGCATCCCCTGCCGCTCTTTCTCCATCGCCTGTACCGCCTTTTCGCTGAAGGCGGCAGAATCGTCGACGATCACCGGATTAAACGTTGGGTCCATGGTGCCCATTTTTTCCTGATGGTGCACCGTCACCCCGCAGCCGGGAAACGCGCCGGTAATAAAGAACTGCGCGGTCGCGACGGTGCGCTGCAGGCTATTGGCATAGGCGTAGACCGCGTTCTCCGGCGGGCATTCGCCGCTGGTCACCAGCCCCTGCTGCGCCAGCCATTCACGCATATAGTGCCCCATATAGACTTCCAGCACCCCGCCCTTGGTCGTCAGCTGGCCGCCGGGAACATCCCACTCCGGCCAGGACTTCGGCGTGGATTGCTCCAGCACGCTGCCGTTGTTCGCCAGCGGCGCGCGCAGGTTATGGCGGCTCATGATCAGCACCTGCTGAAGCTGATACCCTTCCGGTGCGGCCTGTTCCTGCGCCTGGACGCCAGCGGACAGTAAGACAACGCCGGCCACGGCGGCGGCGAGTAGACTTTTTCTCATCCCTTAACCCTCAGTCAGTGATTATCATCGCCTTAATTGTGACAAATTTATGACATTTTTCCGGGCAATGGCTCGCAAAGTGCGGAAAGAAATACGCTTTCCGCCGTGACGCAGGAAGAGTGAAATCAGAGGGATGGCGTTACTCCGGCAGCGGCACCGCCGCGAGGGTGCAGATAGCTTCATGCTTGCCGCCGCGATGGTCGACGATCAGCACTTTATCGCCGGCTTTTTTACCTTCGCAGGGTTTTAAAACCTGATCGACAATACGTTCGCGAATTGACGGGTTCCCGGGATCGGCCAGGCTATTGAACGACGTCAGAACCAGCAGCGGCCCAACAACAGCGATGATTTGCTTATTAAACATTTGTGACTCTCACCCCTTATTTAGCGGGCCAAGGGTAGCAGCCCGTCGCGCTCTCGTCTGTAAATTCGCTTAAACGAGTGTTACTCGTTCATTTTTTCACCATCATCGCGCTTTACTCTTCACATTTATTCATGTAAATAATAATTTCAGTGCATTGCTGGCAGTCTATTCTCGTCTGATTCATCGGGTCATCTTTAAGAAATATCCCGATGCTATTATCCCGATATCACGGTATTTTTTCTTCATGTTAAACATAACATTAGGTTAATCTATGTCAGGTATCCTGCTCTTTATCGTCGCGGTGGTTTTGCTGGGAGTAGCCATCTACAGCCTGGTCTCCTATGTCAAGGATCGGCGCTCCGCACAGCTGCCAACTCATAAGAAAAAGAAATAATTCATCCTCACTATTCTTACCTTCTGCCCCTGCTATTTCTCCCCGACCGCCTGATTTCAAACGAGAATGACAAAAAGAAGGCAGGCTCGCCGGCCTGCCTTTATGTCTGAACTAAAAAATCGTTACGATTCCCAGGCCTGTTCCGCTTTAGCCCCGTCAAACTGCGGCGGCGGCTTACGGAAGCGGCGGGTCAGATAAGTCAGATACAGCAAACCCAGGCCCGCCCATATCAGACCGAGCGTCAGCGAGGTCGCCTCCAGGTTAATCCACAGAACGCCCACCGTCAGCGCGCCGACCATCGGCAGCAGCAGATAGTGAAAGCGATCTTTCCAGGTTTTGTTAAAGCCCTTCCGCCGCCAGAAGTGATTAAACACCGACAGGTTAACGAAGGTGAACGCCACCAGCGCGCCAAAGTTAATCAACGCCGTGGCGGTGACCAGGTCGAAGAACAGCGCCGACAGCGCGACGATGCCCACCATGATCACGTTCAGCGCCGGAGTCCGCCATTTTGGATGGACATAGCCGAAAATGCGCTCCGGGAAAACGTTATCGCGGCCCATGACGTACAGCAGGCGCGAAACGCTGGCGTGTGAGGCCAGGCCTGACGCCAGGGTATTCACAAAGGTGGTGCACAGGAAAATCGACTGGAACAGCTTGCCGCCGACGTAGAGGGCGATCTCCGGCAGCGCCGCATCCGGGTCTTTAAAACGGCTAATGTCGGGGAAAAAGAGCTGCATAAAGAACGAGGCGGCAATAAAAATCACCCCGCCGTAGACCGCGGTCAGGAAGATAGCTTTCGGGATCACCCGCGCGGCGTCCGGCGTCTCTTCGGAGAGGGTCGTCACCGCATCAAAGCCGAGGAACGAAAAGCAGACTATCGTCGCCCCGGTAATAATCGGGATCAGGTGCGCGTTCTGGCTAATAAACGGCTGGAGCGACCAGACGGTACCGACGCCCTCCCCTTTATGCAGCCCCTGCACCACCAGCACGATAAAGACCACCATGATTGAGATCTGCACCAGCACGAACAGGGTATTGAAGTTCGCCACCAGATTGACGCTTTTCAGGTTCGCCGCGGTCAGAATGGCCACAAACGTCACCACCCATACCCAGGGCGGCACGTCCGGAAACAGCGCGGAAAGATAAATCTTGGCCAGCAGAACGTTGATCATCGGCAGGAACAGATAATCCAGCAGCGAAGACCAGCCCACCATAAACCCGACGTGCGGGCTGATCGACTTCTGCGCATAGGTATACGCCGATCCCGCCTGCGGAAACTGGCGTACCAGCTTACCGTAGCTAATGGCGGTAAACAGCACGCCGGCCAGCGCCAGCAGATAGGAGGCCGGAACGTGGCCGTTGCTGATGCCGGAAACGATGCCGAAAGTATCAAAAACCGTCATCGGGGTCAGATAGGCGAGGCCCATCATCACCACCTGCCACAGCTTGAGAGACTTGCGCAGCCGCGGTTTGCCCGCTTCAGAGGCGTTATCGAGAGAGGTGTTAATAGCCATGGCCATTTCCCCCGCTGCACATCCGGGTTTGCGGTCGTAGAGACCGGGAAACCAACCTGCTTCGCAACGGGGTTAATGGCAAATCAAAAGGTAAAAAGAACCGACGAGCGGTGGCGGCGCACTCCATGCGGCCATGACGGCCCCCTTCTCCCTGCGGATATTTAAACATCTGCATCATTTCCTACCTCGTTACACACTGTGTCGTTAACTGAAGCCCCGTTGCCGCCTGCGCTCCTTAACGCGGCATCCGGGAATGGCTGGGCTCCCAGCAAAAACGTCCGACCAGGCTCCGCTCAGGCCGTATGATGCTACTCGTGATAACGCTAAGCTGCCCCCTGCGGGGCGGCAATCAGGCGTTTTTCAACATCCACTCGATTTCGGTTTCCGTGATCAGCCGCTCAAACTGCAGTAATTCGTCGTTTTTACAGGCGTGATAAACGTGGCAGAAACGTTCGCCAAGCCGCTCGCGCAGGTGATCGTTTTGCATAAACTCCCACAGCGCATCGCTCTGGCGAATCGGGAACGGCAGCCCCTCCTGCTCAAGGCCGTTGCCTTCCACCTCTTCCTGTAGCGGCAGCGGATTATCCAGACCGTGGAGGATGCCGGCGAAAATCGCCGCCATCACCAGGTACGGGTTGGCGTCCGCCCCGGCCACGCGATACTCGACGCGGTGGTTGTGCCGATCGCCGCACGGAATGCGCAGCGCCACCGTCCGGTTGTTGTGCCCCCACGACGCCTGGGTCGGCACGTACATTCCCGGCTGGAAACGACGATACGAGTTGACGTTCGGCGCCAGCAGCGCCATCGACGCCGGCATCAGGTCAATCATCCCGGCGAGCGCGCGTTTTAACATCGCGGAATCTTCGCCGTCCGCGTCCGCCAACACGTTCTCGCCTTTGTTGTTCTGCATGCTGATATGGATATGCATCCCGCTACCGGCGTGCTCTTCATAGGGTTTGGCCATAAAAGTGGCGTGCATCTTATGCTTCTCCGCCATCAAACGCACGAGACGTTTTAACGCCAGCGCGTCATCGCAGGCGTCGAGCACGTTATCGGTATGGTGGAGGTTGATTTCAAACTGACCGGGAGAGGCTTCCGCCACCGCGCCGTCCGCCGGGATCAGCTGGAGCTGGGCGATCTCATCGATTTCGTTCAGCACGTCGGCAAAGTGGTTGAGGTTGTCGACGGAGTAAACCTGACTCTGGGTATTGCGATCGCCGGTTCCCGGCGCGCACGGCGGCTGCAGGTAGCCTTCCGCGTCGCGCTTGCGGTCAAGTAAATAGAACTCCAGCTCTACCGCTACCACGGGGAACAGCCCGCGCTGGCGCAGCTGCTGCCAGAGCCGGTTCAGAACGTTCCGCGGCTCAACGTCAAAGGGAGCGCCATCTTCATCAACCATGGTCAGCAGAACCTGACCGATGTATTCCGGGTCCGCCGCTGACGGCGTTAAGGTTCCCAGCACCGGTACGCAGGTGCGATCCGGTTCGCCCATCTCCTGGCCGAGTCCCGCCTCTTCCACCACGTTGCCGAGAATGTCCATCGCGAACACCGAAGCCGGGAAATAGCAGCCCTTCTCCAGTTTGCTCAGGCCGGACACCGGGATCCGCTTACCGCGGAAGCAGCCGTTCAGGTCGGTTAACAGTACATCTACGTATTGCGTATTGGGGTAACGCTCGAGGTAGCGCTTCACTTCCCAGGTGAACGCGCTGACCCGTCTCTCTTCCGACTGCTGAACAAAATTCTCAACTTCTACGATATTGGTTTCCATGATTCACCGCCGTTGTTTTAGTTTCGGACCCTGAATGGCACTGTTAAATATAATGTCCACTCTTCGAATGTGTATGCAAACAAATTGTTTGTCAAATGTTAAATTAAGTTTGCAAAGGGCTATATCCACTGCTAGATTGAGAAAATATTGAACGAAATGGCCGTTTTACCCGCTAATCCGGTCATAATTTAGTCCACTTTGTGAGGGCGATCATGGAAAATATAATGTACAAGCCAGTTATTGGCGTGGTGATGTGTCGAAACAGGCTTAAGGGTCACCAGACCCAGACTCTGCAAGAGAAGTATCTGAACGCGATTGTTAACGCCGGCGGCGTGCCGATTGCCCTGCCGCACGCGCTGGCGGAGCCGGAACTGCTTTCCGCGCTACTGCCAAAACTGGATGGCATTTATCTGCCCGGCAGCCCGAGCAACGTACAGCCGCACCTCTATGGTGAAAACGGCGATGAGCCT
The DNA here is from genome assembly GCF_900200035.1 of Klebsiella grimontii. Lineage (GTDB taxonomy): Bacteria > Pseudomonadota > Gammaproteobacteria > Enterobacterales > Enterobacteriaceae > Klebsiella > Klebsiella grimontii. The sequence continues at coordinate 123,721 of NZ_FZTC01000017.1, read as the reverse complement.
GACGCCGATCCCGGGCGTGATCTTCTGAGCATGGCGCTGATCGACGCCGCGCTCGAAAGGCGCATCCCCATTTTCGCCATCTGCCGTGGACTACAGGAACTGGTTGTCGCCACCGGCGGGACTCTGTATCGTCGTCTGTTCGAGCAGCCTGAGCTTCTTGAACACCGCGAGGACCCCGAACTTCCCGTCGAGCAGCAATATGCGCCCTCGCATGAAGTTCAGGTTCAGGAAGGAGGATTACTTTCTCAGTTAATACCGGGCTGCAACACGTTTTGGGTAAACTCGTTACACGGACAGGGAGCGAAAACCACGGGTCCACGGCTGCGCGTGGAGGCGCGTTCTCCGGACGGGCTGGCGGAAGCGGTCAGCGTTAACGACCATCCTTTCGCCCTCGGCGTGCAGTGGCATCCTGAATGGAACAGTAGCGAATACGCCCTGTCGCGAATGTTGTTTGAGGGTTTTATCACCGCCTGTCAGAACTATGTCGCCGAAAAACAGCGACTCTGACCACTACCGTTAAGGAAATGCAAATATGAGCGATGACGGACTGGCGCCAGGGAAACGTCTGTCAGAGATCCGCCAACAGCTGGGTCTTTCACAGCGTCGTGCCGCCGAACTGTCTGGGTTAACACATAGTGCCATCAGCACCATAGAACAGGACAAAGTCAGTCCTGCCATCAGTACGCTGCAAAAGCTGCTGAAAGTCTACGGGCTGTCGCTCTCGGAATTCTTTTCTGAACCAGAAAAACCGGCTGAACCCCAGGTGGTTATCAATCAGGACGATCTGATTGAAATCGGCAGTCAGGGGGTGTCGATGAAGCTGGTTCATAATGGCAATCCGAACCGCACGCTGGCGATGATTTTTGAAACGTACCAGCCTGGAACCACAACCGGGGAGAGGATCAAGCATCAGGGTGAGGAGATAGGCACCATACTGGAGGGTGAAGTCGTGCTGACCATTAACGGTCAGGCGTATCACCTGGTGGCTGGGCAAAGCTATGCCATTAACACCGGCATACCGCATAGCTTCAGCAACACCTCGGCGGGTATCTGCCGAATCATTAGCGCCCATACTCCCACCACATTCTGATTTTTTAGCCTGAGGTTTTCTCAGGCTTTCTTCAGGCCTGCGCCGCCGGAGATTCATTCCGGCGGCGCGAAGAAAACGCTAGTTTACCTTGCGCAATGCGGAAAAAGGTATTCCGCTGGCCCCGGATAATTCACGCCCGTTAACGGGCAATTTACACGGTAATCAACCCCGGGGACGCCCTGCGCCCTGAGGGTCAGAAATAGCCAATTTTTATCTTTTCCCGATTACGTTATTAAGGAGTCATGATGGATTTTCACAACCTGGCTTACTGGCAACAAAAAGCACGCGAACTGACGATTGAGACACGCTTATTTATTAACGGCGAATACAGCGCCGCCGCCGATAATAGCGTGTTTGCCACCATCGACCCGGCAGCGCAGCAGACCCTTGCCGAGGTCGCGCGCGGCAAAAAGGCCGACGTCGATCGCGCGGTCCAGGCCGCCCGCGGCGTTTTCGATCGCGGCGACTGGTCGCAGGCGTCTCCTGCCCAGCGCAAAGCGGTGCTGACAAAATTCGCCGACCTGATGGACGCCCATCGCGAAGAGCTGGCGCTGCTGGAAACCCTCGACACCGGCAAGCCGATTCGCCACAGCCTGCGCGACGATATCCCCGGCGCCGCCCGCGCGATCCGCTGGTATGCCGAAGCTATCGATAAAGTCTACGGCGAAGTCGCCCCCACCGGCGGCAACGAACTGGCCATGATCGTCCGCGAACCGATTGGCGTGATTGCGGCGGTGGTGCCGTGGAATTTCCCGCTGCTGCTGGCCTGCTGGAAGCTTGGCCCGGCGCTGGCGTCCGGCAACAGCGTGGTGCTCAAGCCGTCGGAAAAATCCCCGCTTACCGCCCTACGTCTGGCGGGCTTAGCAAAACAGGCCGGACTGCCGGACGGCGTATTTAACGTGGTGAGCGGTTTCGGCCATGAAGCCGGTCAGGCGCTAGCGCTGCATCCTGACGTCGAAGTGATTACCTTTACCGGCTCCACCCGCACCGCTAAACAACTACTGAAGGACGCGGGCGACAGTAATATGAAACGCGTCTGGCTGGAGGCGGGCGGCAAAAGCGCCAATATCGTCTTTGCCGACTGCCCGGATCTACAAAAAGCAGTCAACGCGACCGCCGGCGGTATTTTTTACAACCAGGGCCAGGTCTGTATCGCCGGTACCCGCCTGCTGCTGGAAGAGAGCATCGCCGACCGCTTTCTCGATCTCCTGAAAGAGCTGGCAAAGGGCTGGCAGCCGGGCAATCCACTCGACCCGAATACCACTATGGGCATGCTGATCGACAACACCCATGCCGATAGCGTCCACAGCTTTATTCGCGCCGGCGAAGCGCACAGCACGCTGCTGCTGGACGGGCGCAAAAATCCGTGGCCCGCGGCGGTCGGCCCGACCATCTTCGTCGACGTCGACCCCGCCTCCCCGCTCAGCCAGGAGGAGATCTTCGGCCCGGTGCTGGTGGTGACCCGCTTTAAAAACGAGGAGCAGGCGCTGGCGCTGGCCAACGATAGCCGCTACGGCCTCGGCGCGGCGGTCTGGACCCGCGATCTCTCCCGCGCTCACCGCGTCAGCCGCCGTCTGAAAGCCGGCTCCGTCTTCGTGAACAACTACAACGATGGCGATATGACCGTGCCCTTCGGCGGCTACAAGCAGAGCGGCAACGGACGCGATAAGTCACTGCACGCGCTGGAAAAATTCACTGAACTGAAAACTATCTGGATTGCCCTGGAGTCTTAATCATGAGCGAACATACCACCAGCTATTACGCCGCCAGCGCCAACCGCTATGAGCCGTTCCCGACGCTGGACGAATCAATCAGCTGCGACGTCTGCGTCGTCGGCGGCGGCTATACCGGCCTCTCATCGGCGCTGCATCTGGCCGAAATGGGCTACGATGTGGTGCTGCTGGAAGGCGCGCGCATCGGCTTCGGCGCCAGCGGGCGTAACGGCGGCCAGCTGGTTAACTCCTATAGTCGCGATATCGACGTTATCGAAAAAACCTACGGTCCGGACGCGGCAAAAATGCTCGGCAGCATGATGTTTGAAGGCGGCGACATTATTCGCGAGCGCATCCAGCGCTATCAAATCCAGTGCGACTATCGCCCCGGCGGGCTATTTGTCGCGCTGAACCATAAACAGCTGGAGACGCTGGAAGAGCAGAAGGCGAACTGGGAGCGCTACGGCAATACCCAGCTGGAGCTGCTGGATGCCAGCGCCATTCGCCGCGAAGTGGACAGCGACCGCTACGCCGGCGCCCTGCTGGACCACAGCGGCGGCCATATTCATCCGCTGAACCTGGCGATTGGCGAGGCGGACGCCATTCGGCTAAACGGCGGTCGGGTTTACGAACAATCACCGGTCACCCGCATTCAGCACAGCAGCCCGGCGGTGGTGACTACCGAACGCGGGCAGGTTACCGCCCGCTATGTGATCGTCGCCGGTAACGCCTATCTCGGCGATAAGCTCGAGCCGGAGCTGGCGAAACGCAGCATGCCGTGCGGCACCCAGGTGGTCGCCACCGCGCCACTGGCTGAGGATCTGGCGCGCTCGCTGATCCCGAAAAACTACTGCGTGGAGGATTGTAACTACCTGCTGGATTACTACCGTCTGACCGCCGATAACCGCCTGCTGTACGGCGGCGGCGTGGTGTACGGCGCGCGCGATCCGGACGACGTTGAGCGGCTGATTATGCCGAAGCTGCTGAAAACCTTCCCGCAGCTGCAGGGGGTGAAAATCGACTATCGCTGGACCGGCAACTTCCTGCTGACCCTCTCAAGGATGCCGCAGTTTGGCCGCCTCGATAACAATATCTATTATATGCAAGGCTACAGCGGCCACGGCGTCACCTGTACCCACCTCGCCGGACGGCTGATTTCGGAGCTGCTGCGCGGCGACGCCGAACGTTTCGACGCCTTTGCGAAGCTACCGCACTATCCGTTCCCCGGCGGGCGCAGCCTGCGCATTCCATTTACCGCCATGGGCGCGGCCTACTACAGCCTGCGCGACAGGCTCGGCGTTTAATCCCCCCGGCCGACGGCGCCTGCCGTCGGCAATGTTGCCTCGTCGTCCTGCTGCGGAAAGCGCTGGCGGAAGTAGCGGCGTAAAAACTCCACGGTGGTGCGAATTTTGGCCGAGGTCGCCAGCCGCGAGACGTATACCGCCCAGATATTGGCAGGCTGATAATACTCCGGCAGCAGATGCACCAGGTTGCCGCTGGCGATATTTTCCCTGACGTCCCACCACGAGCGCAGCGCGATCCCCTGCCCCTCGAGGCACCACTGGTGGACGATTTCGCCGTGGTTTGACGACAGCGGCCCGGTCACCTTGATGGCGTGCTCGCCCTCTTTATCGCGCAGCTGCCAGACGCCAAAGGGCCGGTCGCGCTCTTTGATCACCAGGCAGGGTAAGGCGGCAAGGTCGCTAAGCTGCTTTGGCGCCGGGTGACGGGCGATAAATTCCGGCGAAGCACAGAGAATTCGATGGTTGGTAGCAAGCTGGCGGGCAATCAGGTTAGGAGCGATGTCGTCGCCGACGCGAATATCCAGATCGACGCCTTCATTGGCTAAATCCACCAGCCGGTCGGCGACGTCGAAACGGATCTCCAGCTGCGGGTAGCTACGGGCCAGCTCGGAGAGCGCCGGCGCGACTACCCGCCGGCCAAAGCCAAAGCTGCTGATAATCCGCAGCGTCCCCTGCGGCACCTGCCGCGCATCGGAGAGCTCATCCATCATCTGATCGACGTCCTGCAGGATGCGCAGCCCCCATTCGTAGATGCGCTCCCCCTCTTCGGTGATAGCGACGCGTCGGGTGGTGCGGTGCAGCAGCTGGACGTTGAGCGTTTGCTCCAGCAGCGACACGCGCTTGCTGACGAAAGCCGGAGAGACCCCCAGCTCTTCAGCGGCGGCGGCAAAACCGGCGCGGCGGGCAACCAGCATAAAGACGCGCAAATCGTTCAGCAGCGGCAGATTATTCATGATTCGTGTTTTATGTTTCACCAGTTGGCGGGATTAATTATGAATCAGTCAATTATAGGATAGAGATGAAGTCAATTTCCCTTACCTGAAACTGAGAACAATGATGAATAAAACCTTACGTATTGCCGCCATCCCCGGCGATGGCATCGGTAAAGAAGTGCTGCCGGAAGGCGTCCGCGTGCTGCAGGCCGCCGCCGAACGCTGGGGGCTGGCGTTAAGCTTCGAGCACTTTGAGTGGGCCAGCTGCGACTATTACGCGCAACACGGCGCCATGATGCCCGACGACTGGCGCGCACAGCTGCAAACGTTCGATGCGATCTACTTCGGCGCGGTCGGCTGGCCGGATATCGTGCCGGATCACATCTCCCTGTGGGGCTCGCTGCTGAAGTTCCGCCGCGAATTTGACCAGTACGTCAACCTGCGTCCGGTGCGCCTGTTCCCCGGCGTCCCCTGCCCGCTGGCGGGTAAGCAGCCCGGCGATATCGATTTTTACGTGGTGCGCGAGAATACCGAAGGGGAATACTCCGCCCTCGGCGGGCATGTGAATCCGGGGACCGAACATGAAGTGGTGATTCAGGAGTCGGTATTTACCCGCCGCGGCGTTGACCGCATTCTGCGCTACGCTTTTGAATTAGCGCAAAGCCGCCCGCGCAGAACGCTAACGTCGGCGACCAAATCCAACGGTCTGGCCATCAGCATGCCCTTCTGGGACCAGCGCGTCGAAGCGATGGCGCAGGAATACCCGGAGGTGAAATGGGATAAACAGCATATTGATATTCTGTGCGCCCGCTTCGTGCTGCAGCCGGAGCGTTTTGACGTGGTGGTAGGCTCCAACCTGTTCGGCGATATTCTCTCCGACCTCGGTCCTGCCTGTACCGGCACTATCGGCATTGCTCCGTCGGCGAATCTCAACCCGGACCGCACCTTCCCGTCGCTGTTTGAAGCGGTGCACGGTTCCGCGCCGGATATCTACGGCAAAAATATCGCCAACCCGATTGCCACCATCTGGGCCGGCGCGATGATGCTCGACTTCCTCGGCAACGGCGACGCGCGCTATCAGGCCGCCCATGACGGCATTCTGGCGGCGATTGAGCAAACCATCGCCAGCGGACCGAAGACGCCGGATATGCAAGGCACCGCCTCCACCCAGCAGGTGGGCGAAGCGATTTGTCAGGCGATTGCCGGACGGTAGCCCCGGTAAGCGCAGCGCCACCGGGGGATTTTCCGGCTCGAATTACAACTCCAGCTCGCGCTGCAGCAGCGCCGCGATCGCCTCGCTGCTCTGCGCCGTCACCAGCGATTGCCGGAACTCCGCATGCATAATGCGCCGCGCCAGCCGCGAGAAAATACGCATATGCTGATCGCCCGCCGAATGTTTGTTCAGCGTCAGCATAATCACAAACTGCGCCTCGTCGTCGCCCCACGCTACCGGCTGCGCCAGGCGGGCGACGCTGATGGTCGACTGCTCGATATGCTCCGATTTACTGTGCGGAATGGCGAAGCTAAAGCCCAGCCCGGTGGAGAACACCGCTTCGCGGGCCCACAGATCGGCTTCCAGCTTACGCGGATAGCGGCAGCGCCCGGCCAGCAGCAGATTGTCGGTCATGCCCTTAATCACCTCCTCTTTACTGCGCCAGTCGCTGTTCAGCGTAATGCACTGAGGGGTAATCAGCGGCGCGTCCTGCTGGGTCATGCGGAACTGGGCCAGCAGGTGCTCGACCTCCAGCGAAGTACGGCACTGCATCGCCTGATTCAGCAACTGACGGCAGGCGCGGCTATCGAGCTGCGCCAGACGCGCCTTGGTCGCGGGGATCGACGGCGCGCTCATGCTTAGCTCATCGAGCCCCAGCCCTACCAGCAGCGGCAGCACCGAGCCTTTGGCCCCCAGCTCGCCGCACAGGCCGATCCATTTACCCTGACGATGCACCGCCTGAACCGCATAATCCAGCGCGCGCAAAAAGGCCGGGTTAAGGCTGTTGTAGTGGCGCGTCACCTTGGCATTATCGCGATCGACCGCCAGCAGATACTGGGTCAGGTCGTTACTGCCGATACTAAAGAAATCAATCTCTTCGCAGCACTGATCGATGATAAACATCACCGACGGCACTTCGAGCATAATGCCCAGCGGGATCTTCTCATCAAACGGAATATGTTCGCTGCGCAGCGACTGTTTGGCATCCGCCAACTGCTCCTTCACCCACAGAATCTCCTCCATCGAGGAAATCATCGGGATCATGATTTTCAGCGCGCCGTGCGCCGAGGCGCGCAAAATCGCCCGCAGCTGGGTGCGGAACAGCGCCTGATACTCTGCGTAAATACGCACCGCCCGGTAGCCGAGAAACGGGTTGTTCTCCGCCGGAATGTTGAGGTAGGCCACCGGCTTGTCGCCGCCGATATCCATAGTGCGGATGATAATGCTGCGCCCGTTGGCCGGCTCCAGCGCCTGGCAAAATATGTTGTAGAGCTCGTTTTCCGAGGGCGCGCTGGGCCTGTCCATATAGAGCATTTCGGTGCGGAACAGGCCTACCGACTGCGCGCCGTTGTTGAAGGCCGCCGTCGCCTCTACCGAATGGGCGATATTGGCCGCCACTTCCAGACGAATCCCGTCTTCCGTACGCCCCTCTTTATCCAGCCAGGCCTGCTGCTGGCGACGGATCTGCGCCTGCACCCAGGCCTCCTGCTGATAGTAGCGCGCCACCGCTTGATCGGGATTGACCACCACCAGCCCGGCGTTACCGTCAATCTGCACTCGCCGATCGACCCACGGCAGCAGCGCCTCCATATCGACGCCTACCAGAGTGGGAATATTGAACGAACGCGCGAGGATCACCGTATGTGAAGTGGTGCCGCCGCTGCGCAGCAGCAGGCCTTTAAGCAGGGTTTTATCCAGCTCAAGGAACTGGCTGGGAGTGAGTTCATCGGCGAGGCAGATGGCCTCTTCCGTCAGCTTACCCGGCGCCGGAAAGCGCGCTTCGCCGTAGATATGCTGCAGCAGCTGGAAGCAGACGTCGCGGACGTCCAGCACGCGCTCCTGCAAATAGCTGTTGCCGGATGCGCTGAACTGGGCGCAAAAATGTTCACCGCTAGCGACCACCGCTTCGGCGCAGCTCAGGCCGCTCAGCAGCCCGTCCAGCAGGTGCTGGCGCAGGGAGGCGTCGGTGGCCAGGGAGCGATGCGCTTCCAGGATCGCGCTGGCGGTGCCGTCGTTATCCAGCAGGCGAAACTCAATGTTTTTCACCAGCAGAGTCAGCCCTTTATCCAGCGCCGCCTGCTCCTGTTCGATGGCGCCCGCCGCCGGTAGCGCGCCTAAATCGCGCAGATCGAGGGACTTAAGATGGGTGAGCCTGCCGCCCGCGCTGCCGGCGCAGACCGGTAAGGCGTGAAACAGCGTGGGATTGAGGCGCGAGAGGGATTCAGGAACCGGCTGAACATCCATCTGCTCCGCCGTCGGCAGCGGCGCATCGCAGTGCGGAAATTCGTCGCGGATAAACGCCGATAGCGCGGCGAACGCCTGTTCTTCGTCCTCTCCGCTGACGATCAGCTCACAGCGGTCCCCCTTCAAGGTATTGGTGCCGATAATCGCCAGCGCGCTTTTCGCGTTCCCGCGCCCTTCCGTGCGGATATTTAACCATTCGACCGAAGACGAAAAAGTATTGCACAGCGTTTCGACCAGGCTTGCCGGGCGCGCATGTACGCCGTTGGGCAAATCACATATGAATTCAATTACCAGAGCCATCGCCTTCCTCCTGAATAATGCGTATTAGCCAAAAGGTAAAGAAAGAAGCCGCCCGCCACTACGTGATAAAAGTGGTAATTACTGGATAATTGTATGCCAGACTCTTTTTTATGCTCGTGGTCACAAATCGCCCTATTAACGGCGTCAAAAACCCGCCAGAACTAAGATTTGAGGTGGATCGCAATTTTCTTCTCGTCTTACAAATATCCAGTAAATGCACTTTTTCTCTACTATTTTATGCGCCGCCCTTTTTCTAAGGTTGAGACATCAACTCAGTCACGGGCCACGCAGCGCTCAGGAGAAAAACAATGAATGAACTGGTGCAAATATTAAAAAATACACGCCAGCACCTCATGACCGGGGTGTCACATATGATCCCGTTTGTCGTGTCCGGTGGGATCTTGCTGGCAGTCTCCGTCATGTTGTACGGCAAGGGCGCGGTGCCCGATGCCGCCACCGACCCTAACCTGAAAAAACTGTTTGATATCGGCGTGGCCGGGCTGACGCTGATGGTGCCGTTTCTGGCAGCCTATATCGGCTACTCCATCTCCGACCGCGCGGCGCTGGCCCCCTGCGCCATCGGCGCCTGGGTCGGCAACAGCTTCGGCGCCGGCTTCTTCGGCGCGCTGATTGCCGGGATCATCGGCGGGCTGGTGGTCTACTACCTGAAGAAGATCCCGGTGCACAAAGTGCTGCGCTCGGTGATGCCCATCTTCGTTATCCCGATTATCGGCACCTTTATAACCGCCGGGATCATGATGTGGGGTCTCGGCGAGCCGATTGGCGCGCTGACCGCCAGTCTGACCGGCTGGCTGCAGGGCATGCGCGAAGGCAGCATCGTGATTCTCGCCATCATTATGGGTCTGATGCTGGCCTTCGACATGGGCGGTCCGGTGAATAAAGTCGCCTACGCCTTCATGCTGATTTGCGTCTCGCAGGGCGTTTACAGCGTGGTCGCTATCGCCGCCGTCGGCATCGCCGTGCCGCCGCTGGGCATGGGCCTGGCAACGCTGATTGGGCGCAAATACTTCTCCGCTGAAGAGCGAGAAACCGGTAAAGCCGCGCTGGTGATGGGGTGCGTTGGCGTCACCGAAGGGGCGATTCCCTTCGCCGCCGCCGACCCGCTGCGCGTTATCCCGGCCAACATGATCGGCGCAGCCGCCGGTTGCGTGACCGCCGCGCTGCTCGGTGCCCAGTGCTACGCCGGCTGGGGCGGGCTGATCGTGCTGCCGGTGGTTGAAGGTAAAGGCGGATTTATTGCCGGTCTGGCGGTGGGCGCCATCGTCAGCGCCGCCTGCGTCATCCTGCTCAAAGCCCTTGCGAAAAAGAAAACGTCAGACGCCAAAGCCGATGACGAGATGGATCTTGATTTCGAAATTAACTGAAACAGTGGAAGGAATATTGTATGACCAAAATTATCGCCGTTACCGCTTGCCCGTCTGGCGTCGCCCACACCTATATGGCCGCCGAGTCGCTGGAGAGCGCCGCTAAAGCCAAAGGCTGGCAGGTCAAAGTCGAGACTCAGGGCTCCATCGGTATTGAGAATGAACTGACGGCGGAAGACGTCGCCAGCGCCGATATGGTGATCCTGACTAAAGATATCGGCATTAAGTTCGAAGAGCGTTTTGCCGGTAAAACCATCGTGCGCGTCAATATCAGCGATGCCGTGAAGCGCGCCGAAGCCATTATGAACAAAATCGACAGCCACCTTTCACAGAATGCCTGACCGAAAGCACGGGGCGCGACCTGCGCCCCGCAAAATAACATGGAGTTTGTCATGACTAATCGCACTCAACGCTTAAAAGACCGTCTGTTCGCCAACCCGCGCGAAATCTCCCTCGAGCGGGCCCTGCTCTACACCGCCAGCCATAAGCAGACGGAGGGCGAGCCGGTGATGATCCGCCGGGCGAAAGCGACCGCATGGGTTCTCGACCATGTGCAGATTTCGATTCGTGATGATGAACTGATTGCCGGTAACCGCACGATCAAGCCGCGCGCCGGGATTATGTCGCCGGAGATGGACCCCTACTGGCTGCTTAAGGAGCTGGACCAGTTCCCGACCCGCCCGCAGGACCGCTTCAATATTAGCGAAGAAGATAAGCGCATCTACCGCGAAGAGCTGTTCCCCTACTGGGAAAATCGCTCGATGAAGGACTTCATCAACAGCCAGATGACCGATGAAGTGAAGACCGCCGTCAGCACGCAGATTTTTAGCGTTAACCAGACCGATAAAGGCCAGGGGCATATCATTATCGACTACCCCCGCCTGCTGGAAAACGGCCTCGCCGCGCTGGTGGCGGAGCTTAAGGCGTTGAATAAGCAGCACCCGCAGAACAGTTTTTATCAGGCGGTGCTGATCCTGCTGGAAGCCTCCCAGCGCCATATTCTGCGCTATGCGGCGCTGGCCGATGAGATGGCCGCCGGCTGCGTTGACCCGCAGCGGCGCAAAGAGCTGGAAACCATCGGCGAAATTTCGCGCCATAACGCGCTGCACCGCCCGGAAGACTTCTGGCAGGCCTGCCAGCTCTTCTGGTATATGAACATCATTTTGCAGTATGAATCCAACGCCAGCTCCATTTCGCTGGGGCGCTTTGACCAGTACATGCTGCCGTACTATCAGGCGTCGTTGAATCGCGGCCAGGATCCGCAGTTTCTTCAGGAGCTGCTGGAGTCGCTGTGGGTGAAGTGCAACGATATCGTCCTGCTGCGCTCCACCAGCAGCGCGCGCTACTTCGCGGGCTTCCCGACCGGCTATACCGCCCTGCTCGGCGGCCTGACCGAGACCGGACGCAGCGCGGTCAATATCCTGTCGTTTTTATCCCTCGACGCCTACCAGAACGTGCGCCTGCCGCAGCCGAACCTCGGCGTGCGGGTCAACGAGCTGATCGACCGTCCGTTCCTGCGCAAAACCGCCGAAACCATTCGCCTCGGCACCGGCATTCCGCAAATCTTTAATGATGAAGTGGTGATCCCGGCGTTTCTCAACCGCGGCGTCTCGCTGGAAGACGCGCGGGATTATTCGGTGGTCGGCTGCGTTGAGCTGTCGATCCCGGGGCGCACCTACGGCCTGCACGATATCGCCATGTTTAACCTGCTGAAGGTGATGGAAATCGTGATACTGGAAAACGAAAGCAATCCTGATATCACCTGGGATGGGTTGATTAATCAAATCCGCGACAAGATTCGCTATTACATTAAGCTGATGGTCGAAGGCAGCAATATTTGCGATATCGGCCACCGCGACTGGGCGCCGGTTCCCCTGCTCTCTTCCTTTATTGAAGACTGCGTGCAGCACGGCCAGGATATTACCGAAGGCGGCGCGCGCTATAACTTCTCTGGGGTGCAGGGTATCGGCATCGCCAACCTCAGCGACTCGCTGCACGCGCTCAAAGGGATGGTGTTTGAGCAAAAACGCCTGAGCTTCGCCGAGCTGATCGCGGTGCTGAAAGCCAACTTCCAGACGCCGGAAGGGGAAAAGATCCGCGCGCGCCTGATCAACCGCTTCGAGAAATACGGCAACGATATCGACGAAGTGGACAACATCAGCGCCGATCTGCTGCGCTTCTACTGCAAAGAGGTTGAGCGGTATCAGAACCCGCGCGGCGGTCATTTCACGCCGGGCTCCTATACCGTCTCCGCCCACGTGCCGCTGGGGTCGGTGGTTGGCGCGACGCCGGACGGACGCCTGGCCGGGGAGCAGCTGGCGGACGGCGGGCTGTCGCCGATGCTCGGCCAGGACGTGCAGGGGCCGACCGCGGTGCTCAAGTCGGTCAGCAAGCTGGATAACTTTCTGCTCTCCAACGGTACGCTGCTGAACGTCAAATTCACCCCGGCGACCCTTGCCGGCGACAGCGGCCTCAACAAGCTGGCCGACTTTCTGCAGGCCTTCACCAAGCTGAAGCTACAGCATATTCAGTTCAACGTGGTCAACGCCGACACCCTGCGCGAAGCCCAGCAGCGGCCGCAGGACTTCGCCGGTCTGGTGGTGCGCGTCGCCGGCTATAGTGCCTTTTTTGTCGAGCTGTCGCAGGAGATTCAGGATGACATTATCCGCCGCACCGCGCATCAGCTGTGAGGTGATGGAAACGCGCGCCGATAAGGCGCGCATTTTTAACATCCAGCGCTACTCTTTGAATGACGGTCAGGGGATCCGCACCGTCGTGTTTTTTAAAGGCTGCCCGCACACCTGCCCGTGGTGCGCCAATCCGGAATCGATCTCGCCGAAAATTCAGACCGTACGCCGTGAGAGCAAGTGCCTGCGCTGTTCCCGCTGCCAGCAGGACGTGGTCGAGTGCCCCTCCGGCGCGTGGGAGCAGATTGGCCGCGACGTCACCCTGGATAATCTGCTTAAAGAGGTGCTGAAGGATGAGGTCTTCTTCCGCGCCTCCGGCGGCGGCGTCACCCTGTCGGGCGGCGAGGTGCTGATGCAGGCCGAGTTTGCCGCGCGTTTTCTGCGCCGCCTGCGCGAATGGGGAGTGAGAACGGCGATTGAAACGGCGGGCGATAGCGCCTTCAGCCGTTTTTTTCCGCTGGCGCAGGCGTGCGACGAAGTGCTGTTCGATCTGAAAATCATGGATGAAGCGCTGGCCCGCGAGCAGCTGCGGATGAATATGCCGCGGGTGCTGGATAACTTCGCCCGTCTGGTGGACGCGCATATTCACGTGATCCCCCGGGTGCCGCTGATTCCGGGGTTCACGCTTAACGAAGAGAATTTCCGCCAGATTCTGGCGTTTTTGGCCCCCTTTAAGCTGCCCGAAATTCATCTTCTGCCGTTCCATCAGTACGGCGAACCCAAATATCACTTACTGGGAAAAACATGGTCGATGTCGATGATTAAAGCGCCCGCGGAATCTGAGATTCAACCATTCAAGACGCTGGCCGAACGGGCCGGTTTTAGCGTGACCGTCGGCGGATAACGCCTGGAGGATGCTATGGATTTCACTATCGTTGCCGTCACGGCCTGCGTCAGCGGCGTCGCTCACACCTATATGGCGGCCGAGCGGCTGGAAAAAGTCGGCCACCAGGAGAAATGGAATATCAAAATAGAAACCCAGGGCGCGTTGGGGGTGGAGAACAAAATCACCGCTGAGGATATTGCCCACGTCGATGTCGTTCTGCTGGTGACGGATATTGAAATTGACGATGCCCAACGTTTTCACGGCATCCGCACCATTAAGACCAGCATTAAAACCTTTCTGCTGCAGCCGCAGCAGATTGTCGAGGCGGTGAAATGCATTATGAAAAAACCGGTGGTGTATATTGAGATCCCGTGAGCGCACCTGTGATTTTGTAGCCCGGGCAAGGCGCTTGCGCCGCGGCCCGGGGAAATAACACTTCGGCAGTTTCAGGTTTTCCCCGGTCACGCTGCGCTTACCGGGGCTACAATTCCACGCGATTCTTACTCCACGGCCAGCAGCCATTTCTGCGCGGGCGTCAGGCGGCTGGCGGTTTCCGGCGTCAGCCAGCGCTGCTGATCCTGCTGTGCGGTATCCGCCCTGTCGATATATAAACCGTGCAGCACGCGCCTTCTGCTGCCGACGCGGTTGCGCGTCCCGCCGTGCCAGGCGTGGGCGTTATAAATCATCACGCTGCCCGCCGGCGCGGCGAACACCACCTCATCAGGATGCGCCAGCTCCGGATCGGCCAGCACCTCTTCCGGCAGCTCCGGGCGAAGATGGGTACCGGGAATAATGCGCGGCGCGCCGTTTTCCGCGCTCAGGTCATCAATGGCCCAAATGGTATTCACCAGATGCACTTTCGGAAAATCGGGACGCGGCTTTTTCCAGTCCGCATGCAGCGGCTGATGGCCGCCGTTAAACAACGCTTCCCGCGCGTTCAGGCTGGAGACTTTAAAATCGCCCTGAAAAACATGCCGACAGGCGGAGAGAATCAGCGGGTGGGACCAGACCTTTTCCCAAATCGCGCCTTTGTTAATCAGGTTGGCGATGCGGGTTGCCGTCGCTTCCTGGTGGTGCTCCATCGCCAGATTATCGCCCTCTCTCTCGACGATGGCGTCGATAAGCGCGCGCATCGCCGCCAGCCACTCCGCGTCCGCCACGTTATGCACGACGGTGTAGCCCAGGGTATCCAGCTCCTGTTTCATTGTCGGGCTCAGCGCAACGTTCGCCCCCAGCGCATCCAGATAAACCGCAGATTGTTGTTCCATATTTATATTCCTTAACTTATCGATAACACAAAACAAACTCTAATCTGCGGCGGGCGGGAATACATGAGGCCAAAACTACGAAAAACTGGACAAGCGTACGCGGCAGAAAAAAGTGTGATGGCCATCAAAATCCAGCTTTTCCCCCTTCCTGCAGGGCCATCATTCGCGAAGTCGCCTGATACAGAACAAACCTGTGCAGATAAAATAGATTATAATCAACAGGATAATTGCTCTCTTCTAAGGCGTACGGAATGATTGACGATCTGGCGGATATTTTAAATCGTTTAGTAAATCAGAAAGATAATCTGCACGTCAGGTTCCCCGACCCGGATATCTCCGAGCCCGCGCTGGCGTTTAAGGTGCCCTTTCCACGGCTGGAAATTGTGCTCGAGGGTGAGCTTAAGGAGAGCGGGCTGCCGCTGTCGGAGACGATGCTCTCCGCCTCGCAGGTACTCTACGTTCAGGCGGGTAAATGGACGCTGCCGGAATGGACCGCGCCGGCATCGACGTTAAGCATTCTGTTTGGCCGCCAGAAGCTGGGGTTTTGCGTTCAGCACTGGGACGGCAGGCAGCTGCGCACGGAAAAGCAGAACGTCGCCCGCCTGGGGCCGCGCGTGGGCTCCTACCTGCTGCTGTCGCTCAATGAAATCTGCCTGCAGCCGGACCCGGTGACCGCCCGGCTGGTCGTCTCTGCGCTGTTAAGCCACTGCCTTGAGCAGCTGGTCGGGCTGGAGATGCGCGTCAGCCGCAGCCGCGATCTGTTTCTGGCGGTACAGGATTATCTTGAAGAGCATCTCAGCCAGCCGCTGACCCGCGAGTCGGTGGCGAAACGCTTTCACATTACGCCCAACTATCTTTCGCATATATTCCAGAAATCCGGCTCCGTCGGTTTTAACGAGTTTCTCACCAGCGTCCGCCTGGAAAAGGCGAAAAAACTACTCCGCGGCTACGACCTTAAGGTCAAAGAGATCGCCCACAACTGCGGGTTTGTCGACAGCAACTATTTCTGCCGGGTGTTTAAACGCTATACCGAGCGCTCGCCGTCCGAATATCGCCGCCACTGCCGCAGCGCGCAGCAGGGATAGTTCACACGGCCCATTCCACTCGCCCGCGGCCGTTATTTTTTGCCTTATAGAGCGCGTCATCGACCTTTTTAATAAACTGATTCTGCGGCTCGTCTTTATGCCGCAGGCCAACGCCAATGCTAATCGACAGCGGGTTGTCGTGGTTGATCAGGATTGCCCGGGCGTTTTGCAGAATAGACTGCGCCAGTTCATCCACTTCCTGCGCCGACAGGCCATCAACGATAATGGCAAACTCTTCGCCGCCAATCCTCGACGGCAGTACCTTATCGCTGGTGAGTTTCGCCAGCTGTTTGCCGAGGGCAAACAGCACTTCGTCCCCCACCAGATGACCGTAGGTGTCATTAATTTTCTTAAAGTAGTCGATATCAACAATCATCAGCGCCTGCGTATTCCCCGCCTTTTCGCGGACGGTATCGATAAAGAAGCGGCGGTTTGGCAACTGGGTCAGCTCATCCTTAAGCGATTGAGAACGCGCGTCGACGTACAGGAGATTGATGCGCTCAATGATTTTGTAGACCCCGACCGCGCTCAGCAGCATGCCGGTCAGACGCAGCAGATCTTCACAGTAGTATCCCATCCAGCGCGGCTGGCGGAAGATTTCGTCCATCAGATCGAACGTGCCTCCGGCAATCCATAGCAGCAGCCCGTAGCGTACCCAGTTGACCGCCACGTGGTTCATGCGCACCTTGGTTGAGCTCCAGAGCATAAACAGCAGAAAAAGCAGCGCCAGAAGATCGATATACATACCGGGATTAGACAAAATCACGCGCCACGGTCCCAGCGGCGGCGAGACGAACGCGCACAGACCCGATACGGCGGCGATCGCCAGCAGCGCCGGAAAGATATGGGTTCGGGAAATAGAAGACGAGGGTTGAATATGGATGTTTTTTTCGCGTTCGGCCATGGTCAGGTCTCTTTACAGCGCGGCTTGCCAGGGCGTTAGCATAACAGCGGAAAGCGTTTGCGCGAACTGTAAAGGCGCGCGGGCGGGCGACAGGGAGCGGATTTCCACTTATCCCGCGTTGCGTATTAGATGAAATTGTTATCGAAGCGGGTTCGCGCAAAAGCGGTAGTCTAAACGTACAGGTTTAAATCAACAGGCGGTGGGAGAATATTCATCAAAACCACGCCAGGATCAGGGAGAAATTTCATAAACCGCAGGAAGTCCGCCGCAAAATAAGGAATTCAGCGCCCTTTGCGCATTTCCCTACCAACTGGCTGAGCGGGGATTGCCATCATTTATCTCCCAGGACTATGCTAATAGCACCAGCCTCATCAGTCATGCCCTGCGGGTTAAGCGATAAATATAAGGTGTCGTTATGGCCATTGATCCGGAACTATTATATATAGAAATTCTGGAGACTATTCTGTTGGCTACGCTGGATTCTCAATTCTGGAAACCCGCGCTGCAGAAACTGTCGTTACTGACAGGACATCAGTACGCGGCATTGCTTTATTATGACAAAGGTAATGCGCATCTTATGACGGATTCATTACTTTTTGATGAAAAAGTCTTTACGGCCTACCGGGATGTTTTTCTGGCAATCGATCCTGCCGAAAAAATATTGACGGGGTTGCCTGTAGGGCAGATGTACAGAGACAGGGAGTTTTTAGGAGATAAATTTATTGCTAATAGTATTTATTATAATGAATTTCATCACCCTAATGATTTAAATTATCTTACCAGCGTCAAACTAGGTACCGTCAACGGTTATGCCACTTATTTATCGCTGATGACGGCTAATGAAGCGGCCTATCCACAGCCCACGCAATTTGACCTGTTCCGGCGCCTCATCCCCGCGTTAATTACCGCCAGCCAGCTTCATGCCAGATTTGAACACCTTCGTGACACGATTAAATATCAGGGTGCCGTCATGGACAACGGTATTTACCCGGTCTGGCTTGTGGGTCATGCCGGTAAAATCCTTTACGCCAACACCCGGGCCGAAAATTACCACCGCGCGAGCCATAGCGCGATCTGGTCTGTCGGCGCTGACACGCTAAGCCTGAACACAGACAGCAAAAAACTGCGGCATGCCATTGAACAGGCCACCCGGACGGAGGCGCGCCCCCGAGCAGGATTATGCTACACCGCCGGGCGGCAAGCAAAGCCGATCCTGGTCATCCCGTCCCCCAGCATTCCCGGTGCGGCTTGCATTATCATCCCCGAGCCTTTCCTCACCGGCAGCGCATTCATGGAGCTCTTTAATGTCAAACCCGCCGAGAATGCGGTAGCAGAACTGCTGGTCAGAGGGATGACCCCGGATGAATGCGCCCTGCATCTCGGCGTCTCCATCACCACCGTCAGAACCCACCTTAGTGCGCTGTACCGGAAAACGCATACCCGTAATCAATCCGAGCTGCTGCTCATTATCAGGGCTATTCATAGCTAATTTATTTTACCCACTCATTCATTTGAATGAATGTGGATGCCATGACCACCACTATACTGAACCTTATCTGCGGGGACGCGTATCAGTATAACCCCGTGGGTATAAGATGACCCCTTGTTGTAAATAGAAATACCTGCGTATATTAGTTTATCTTCGCATGCCAGGAATAAAATAATTTTATCCTGGCGAGGAGCGCATTTATGTTTTTACTAAAAACACACGCATCAGTAATTGTTTTATTTTTTATTTCCGCCGCCACTCACGCTAATGAAGCCTCCTGTCAGGCTCAGCAGTCCTGCGGTGAACATATCAACAAATATTTAATTTACCTTGTGTTTTTCATCGTTATCTTTGGTACCTTGCTTTCTATTTTAGTCATCCGCAATTCACTTCCTAAAGCGTGGTCTTTAGCCGATGCGCTTTCTGAAGATGTTGAATTATCCGCTACCGAAGAGGTTAAAGCCACCAGGGACGGCACTGATACCGTGACAAAGAAGCCTCTTTATGACGATGCAGGCAGGCCGCGGCTGGTCAAAGAAATGAAAGCCAGTTCGAGCCGGCTCATTGCGCTAATCGGCATGCTGGTTATTTTGTTTATGTATATTGGCTTCGGCTCGTTATTGCTACTTGACTTTGGCCGCAATGGAAAAATATCCAACCCTGACGCCCTGAGTGAAATCATTAAATTCCTGATAGCCGGAATGACATTATTTGCGCCTTACCTGGTAAATAAAGTCTCTTCTCTCTTTCAGGGCTTAACCTCGAGTAAATAGACCTAAGACACTATCTCAACATTCGTCACCGTCATGAAGGAGAGTTTTATGGATACTATCAACAAGCGTATATTCATCGCGACTCGCTATCCTGTCAGCACGCAGCATGGTCGCCCACCGATAGCGTTTTTAGAACAGTTAGTCGATACTTTAAATGCTTTACCTGATGAGGTTTTTGCTGAAAATAAGCTTCATGATATCTATGCCGTAATGAAAGGGGCTCTCGGGCCTTACACCAGCCTTTTACACCGTAAAGCCGTCATGTGTGAAGTGCTTCGCGTTCAGGCGGGGTTTGAATCAGACTGGCGCTGGGATGCCGGCGTTGATTCCGAAAACGCGCATTCAATGGCTCACATGGAAAGCGAGGAAACCGGGGCGTTTCAGGTGTCATTTGACAGCATCGGCAATGGAAAGGCGGAACTCCTGAGTTTTGCTAAACAGCATGGCATTGATACAGCTGAAAAATTCATTACAAAAATGAAAACAGACCACCCGCTGGCGATAGAGTATTGTGCCCGACTGTTGCGTTTCAGCACCAGCTGGTGCGGTACCATCGTAAACCCCGCGATGGTTATCTCTCACGTGCGACGCGATGCCGTGGAAGAATTCCAGACATTTGTTACGCTACATACGCCTCCTGTGATGTTTGCCGATAGCATCACGCCGCTGAGCGACAAAGAAAAAATGCTCGACGTAGTCAATATTGCCACAACGCCGGATCGTTATGAAAAAGTTCAGGCCATCGCTGCGATTGAGCTTTTCAAATTAGCCCATGAGCAGTGGCCGCATGATGGTTGCGCCCTGAACCTGGCTAACCTGTTACAGGCCGGAGGGATTGCCGTTCCCGATATTACGCAGGCATTAGCTTTGGGTAACTATCTTCGTGATAAACGACAATGGAAAGTCATTTCTGTGGGTGATCAACAGCCCGGCGATGTCGGTTCCACCTGCGGTCCCGTAGCGCACCACGGTTACGATCATATTTATCTGGTGCTGGAATGCGAAGGTAACGACATAATGCTCATTGCCGATAATCAAAAACCAGTCCCTCATCAACGACTAGCCAGTGGAAATGGCAAAACACCCACAACTTTCTTTTTGCGGCCAGTCTGATTCAACCCGGAAAAAACTTACCGCGTACTGAATCCCGTAACAGCAACGCTTTGGGTATTGCACGGGGTCGGATAGCCCGGGCAGGTGTGCGCCACCTCCGGGTATATCCGGCCTGCGTCGCGATAATCCGTTACCTTTTTTGCCGCTGTAGCTGATTATGCTGCTCAAGCTCATACTCAATAAAGGCATCTATCATGGACCGATATACTTTCTCAATAATCACTTCGGGCAACCCTGCCGCAGCCGCTTTTTCGCGAACCCGATCAATAACCTGCTGCACGCGTTCTGGCGCGCGTACGGCTGAGTGGTCTGTTTTAAATGCGGCGGCGGCTTGAACACACGTAGCGCGCTGAGCAATCAGGCTAACCAATTCGCTATCAATCGAATCGATCTGGCTTCTGACATCGGCAAGGGTGGAAAACGTCATTATTTGAACCTCCAAACTAGTACATAGGATCGGCATGATATAATAAATTTCGCCCGATTCCACGCCTGGCGTCTATTCAGGCAGCGTTGACCAGCTTTTTTTCAAAGCCGATGCCGGCGGCGAGCTGCAGATGCGACCTTTCGTTTTTATCCGCGGACGCGCGTATTTGTTAGTGATAAAGCTTAGCCGGACAGCGGTGGTCGCTGGGTACGCATAGCCGCATACAGCGAGCATAGCTCCTGCAGGCTGTTGGTCCCCATACGCTTCATCAGCCGGGTACGCTGGACGCTGACCGTGGACGGACTGACCCCGCGGATACGGGCAATATCATCCAGAGAATGGCCGCGTAAACTGAGCCTCATGATCTGTTGCTCGGCGTGGGTAAAATTAAACGTATCGGGCAGATAAGCAACGCTTTGGTTCTGGGCCGAAAACAGGCCCATCACTTTTAACGCCTGACGCAGCTCTTCGACCGTCAACCTCTCTGACAAACAGAGCTTTAGCAGGCCCGGAAACAGCCGGTTGATAGCCTCAAAATGGCGCTCAGAGGTGATGAAGATGGCGTAGTGCTCCGGCGGATGGCGAAAGAACAAAGCGTATATCTCCTGGATATCCATCCCGCAGGTGACATACACGCAGTTGCTTAACCCTGCATCCGCGCCATCGTTCAGCTCCTGCAATAGAGTCTCTACGCCAGAAATAAATACACGATCCTTTCCATGAATAGTCATCTTGAAGTCCCGAGGTTACTGTCTTTTATTATCCTTCCATATGGATGCTTTTCTGAGAGTGTTATGTCGTCAGTCTGGCAGATCAATAGCGCAATCTTTTCCGTTTAGCTTTCGTTTAGGTTAAAGGAATCGGAAGCATGGGCTTCAGTTTAACCATTGAAACCGACGGAGTATTTTTTAAGTTTTAACAAATTGAGCGCTTTAAAATATAGGAATACGATTACTGCCAATTCAAAGAAAAGCTTAAATTCACGCATAAAACGGCGTCAAAAAACCAGAAACAAATACATAACACTATGATACATATGGAAAATATAGAATTAGGATTATCTTTATAAATAACATAAAAAATATTTACCCTCTCTTTTTAATATTCAGATCTCGATCTCAAAACATCATTTCATTTTGTGTAAAAGTTATTTTCAATAAAATTACAAGCAGTGCGAATTAGCCATCAACAGGGAATAAAGAATAATGTGTGGTGAATCCCCCTAAGCGGCGGGGTCAAGCTGAATCGAGGAATACCCTCATCTACGTTTCGTTTTTATTGACGAATCAGGAAGTCAGCGCCTGATTCACCGGGAGGCACCCGGCACCACACCACCCTCTAATAATTTAATGTGTATCGTTCTGCCTGCTTTACGGCAGGTAATTTCTTGTACCTTTGGAAAATATAAAAAGTAGAGGCACTCTATGTTTCGCTCATTATTATTAGTCACGATTCCTTTTATCAGTATTGCTGCCCACGCGGTGACCTTTGATTACCGTCATGAAACCAATGACAAAGCCGGCAATAATCATAAAGACAGACTGTTGATGTCTCACCGTTTTGCTAATGGTTTTGGCTTGTCGCTGGAAGGGAAATGGAAAGGTTCGCAGGATAAAAATAAAGCCTATGATGAAACCGTTAGTAACGGCACCGAAGTGGTGGCGAGCTATGTGCATAAAATAAATAAAACCTTTCAGATTGAGCCTGGCTTCTCTCTGGATACCAGCTCGTCTTCAAATAGCTACCGCCCTTATCTGCGCGGCAAAGCCAACCTGACAGATGACCTCAGCGCCTCACTGCGTTACCGCCCTTACTACAAGCGCAATTCAGGCAATATCGGCACGTCTAAAGACACCTCGGAGAACGGTTATAACCTGACCAGCGTTATTTCCTGGAAATTCCTCAAAGATTATCAGCTGGATTATGAACTGGACTATAAAAAAGCCAACTCCGCAGGGGTTATTTTAGCGGATAACGAAAGCTACGACTGGACCCATGATTTTAAGCTGACCTATAAATTTGATAAAAACTGGTCGCCTTATATGGCAATAGCGAATGTTTCCGGCAGTAAAGCCACCGATGAACGCCAGACGCGTTATCGCGTTGGCGTGAAATACTCCTTCTGATAACTTCCTGTCAGCCAGATAAAAATAAATAAGGGTTTCATTAAACCCTTATTTTCATTAAGAGGAAAATAATGAAGATTGCAAAAATCACCCTGGCATTGGGCGCTCTGAGTCTCTTTTCCCTGAGTGCTGGCGCCCAGGAGAACGCGCGTCTGAGCAGCGTAAAGCAGTTCGCCGAGGTCGTGCTGGATAAAGCGGGAGATCGGTACGGCCATCACTCTCCTCTGCTGGCAAACGGCGTGGATCCTCGCACCGGCAAGCAAATGGAATGGGTTTTTCCGGACGGTAAAGTTACCGTGCTGTCGAACTTCTCCGCCCAGCAAAATTTAATGCGGGTGCTGGTAGGGTTAAGCAACCTGACCGGCGAAGCAAAATATAAGCAGCGGGTCGCGGAGAATATTCGCTACTACTTTGACCACTATCAGGACGCCAGCGGGCTGCTGCTGTGGGGAGGCCATCGCTTTGTTGATTTGAAAACGCTGCAGCCTCAAGGCCCGAGCGAAAAGGAGATGGTCCATGAACTTAAGAACGCGTACCCCTATTACGACATGATGTTTGCCGTCGATGACAAGGCCACCGCGCGCTTTATCAAAGCGTTCTGGAATGCCCATGTTTACGACTGGAAAACGCTGGAAACCAGCCGTCACGGGGAGTACGGCAAAGCGATGGGCGCGCTCTGGCAAAATGATTTTGTCCAACAGCCGCCGTTTTTCGCCACCAAAGGCCTGAGCTTTCTCAATGCCGGCAACGACCTTATCTACTCCGCATCGCTGCTCTATAAATACGATGGCGACGCAGGCGCGCTGACGTGGGCGAAGCGTCTGGCCGAACAGTACGTTCTGCCGCGCGATAAGAAGACCGGGCTCGGCGTCTACCAGTTTACCCAAGCGCTAAAACGCGCCGACACTACCGATGATAGCGATACGCACTCGAAATACGGCGACCGCGCGCAGCGTCAGTTTGGTCCCGAACTGGGGCCCGATGCGCTGGAAGGCAATATGCTGCTGAAGGGCCGGACCAGCACCCTCTACTCAGAAAATGCGCTGATGCAGCTTGCCCTGGCTAAATCGCTGGGCACCGCCGGCGACGATCTCAAAAAATGGACCCTTGATGGCCTCAAGGCCTTCGCGACCTACGCTTACGATGAGCAGAACAATACCTTCCGCCCTCTGCTGGCCAACGGCACGGACCTCTCCGGCTACGCGTTAAAACGCGATGGCTATTATGGGAAAAAAGGCACGGTGCTGAAAGCCTATCCGGCGGGAAATGAATTTCTTCTCTCCTATGCCCGCGCCTGGACGCTTGAACCGGATCGTGCCATCTGGAAAGTCGCGCGAGGTATCGCCAAAGGCCAGGGACTGGGCGATATTGGCGAACCCGGCGGCGCGAACCGCAGGCTGAATAACCAAACGGAGAATCATCAGCCGTATGCGATTTTCGCGCTTATCGACCTGTGGCAGGCCACCGGGCAGCAGGACTATTTGACGCTGGCGGATCGTATCGGCGCTAACATCATCAACAAGCAGCGCATCAACGGCTTTTTTGTCGATAACCCTGAGGCCGAATATGCCAGTATCGATAGTATCGCCCCCTATGCGCTTCTCGCCCTGGAAGCCGCCTTCCGCAATACGCCGGACGCGGTGGCGCCGTTCCTGAACGGCGCGGGATTCACGGAGGGTGCTTATCGGATAGCTGACGGGACGGTTCGCTACTCCACCCGCGATGACGAGCTGTTCCGCCTTAAACCCGGCGAACAGCTCAAACCGAACGGCAAAAAATAAAACTGTCCCCCACCGCCACCGGTGTGGGACCGTACCGCGCCGGACCGCCCGGCGCTTACTTTCCGGCATCCAGCGCCGACACCGCGCGCGAATAGGCGTCTATCGCCAGCGCCACATCATCGGCGGTGACCGACTCGGCGGGATGATGGCTGATGCCGCCTTTGCAGCGGACAAACAGCATCGCTGACGGCCAGCGTTCGGCAATGGCGATGGCGTCATGCCCGGCGCCGCTCGGCAGCGTTAGCGAACGCCCCTGCACCGCCTGCACCGCCTCGCTCAATACCTGCTGCAATCCGCTATCGCAGGCGGTAGCGGCAATCCGGTAAAACTCTTCGGCGCTGAACCGCAGCTGGCGACGAGCGGCAATGGCCTGCGCCTCCGTCAGCAGCGTATCCAGCAGCGCATCCAGCGGCTGGTCTTTCGGCCCGCGAATGTCGAGGGTCAGCGCGACTTCGCCGGGAATGACGTTAACCGCGCCGGGCGCGCAGCGCAGCGTCCCCACCGTGGCGACCAGGTTTCCGCCCTGTTCGCGGGTCAGCGTCTCTATCAGCACCATCCACTCGGCGGCGGCGGCCAGCGCATCTTTCCGATGGCTCATCGGCACGGTCCCGGCGTGTCCCGCCTCGCCGGTAAAGCGGCAGTTCAGACGACGCGCGCCGTTAATCGCTTCCACTACGCCTAAGGCCAGTCCTTCCTGCTCCAGGCACGGCCCCTGCTCGATATGCAGTTCCAGATACGCGGCGATCTCCTCCTGGCTGCGGGCGGCCAGGTGAACGCGCGCCGGATCCAGCCCGGCCAGCACCATCGCCTGCGCCACGCTGACGCCATCGGCATCGGTCTGCGCCAGCCAGCTCTCGGGCCAGGTGCCGGTCAGCCCGCGGCTGCCGAGCAGCGTAATACCGAAACGCGTCCCTTCTTCATCGCAAAAGCCGACAATCTCGATCGCCTTTTTCAGCCTACGCCCCTGTCGATGCAGGCTGTCCACCACCTCGATCGCCGTCAGGACGCCGAGCATACCGTCATAGCGCCCGGCGTTGCGCACCGTATCAAGGTGCGAACCCAGCAGGATGGCGGGCGCTCCCTCCTGCTCTCCCTCATAGCGCCCGCATATATTGCCGACGCTGTCCTGCCAGACGGTCATCCCGGCCTGGGTCATCCACAGCGCCGCCCGCTGGTTGGCCGCAAGATGCTGAGGAGAGAGATAAACCCGGGTCAGGGCGTCCGGCGTTTCGCTGATCGCCGCCAGCTCGTCGGCGCGGGCCATCACCCGGGCCGCGGCCTGCTGCATATCCGCCTGCTGGCGTTGTGTTTGACTCATTGCGCGCGCTCGCTGCGATAGTGGTCCCACGCGGCCTGCATCGCGGCGCCCTGGGTGGTCGGGAATTTGAGATAGTTCAGCACCGACTCCAGGGCGCTGAGCGTAGTCATCACGCAATCTTTCCGCGCGTTATAGCCCATGGTGCCGATCCGCCATACCTTGCCGTGCAGCGGGCCAAACGAGGTGCCGATTTCAATGCCGAAATCTTCCAGCATCAGCTTGCGCGCCTGGTCGCCGTTGATGCCCTGCGGGATGACGACGCCAAGCACGTTGTTCATCTTGTGTTTCAGGTCGCCGAAGGTCTCCAGCCCCATCGCCTGGATGCCTTTAACCAGCGCATCGCCGTGCAGCTTATGCCGGGCAATGCCGTAATCCAGGCCTTCCTGGAGGATCAGGCGGGCGCATTCGCGGGCGCCGAACAGCGCGGTAGTGGCCTCGGTATGGTGGTTAAGGCGCTCCGGCCCCCAGTAGTCCATCACCATGCCGAGATCGAAGTAGTTGGAGTAGATCATCTCCTCGTCGCCGTCGCGGTGGGCATCGGTGCGGATCCCCTCTTCCACGCATTTGCGGCGGCGAATCGCCTCTTCCATGCGCGCGCTGAGGGTAATCGGCGAGGTGCCGGACGGGCCGCCAAGGCATTTTTGCATCCCGGCCGAGACCGCATCCAGTCCCCAGGCGTCGGTTTCCAGCGGGTTGCCGCCCAGCGAGGCGGTGGCGTCGGTGTAAAACAGCGCGTCGTAGCGGCGGCAGATCTCCCCCAGCTCCGCCAGCGGCTGCAGCATGGTGGTCGAGGTATCGCCCTGCACCGTCAGCAGCAGGCGCGGACGAATACGTTTGACGGCATCCTCCACCTGGTCCGGGGTGAACACTTCGCCCCACGGCACTTCAATGGTATGCACTTCCGCCCGGCAGCGGCGGGCGATTTCGCACAGCAGATGGCCGAAGCGGCCAAATACCGGTACCAACACCTTGTCGCCCGGCCGAATAGCCGAAACCAGGATCGCCTCAATCCCGGCCCTTGAGGTTCCGTCCACCAGCATCGTCCAGCGGTTTTCGGTACGAAATACGCCGCGGTACAGCGCCATCACTTCGTTCATATAGTGGGTCATCGCCGGGTCGTACTGGCCGATAAGCTGGCTCGACATGGCGCGCAGCACGCGCGGGTCGGCGTTAATCGGGCCGGGCCCCATCAGCAGGCGCGACGGCGGGTTGAGTTGCGGAAACTGGGTGATATCCATCTTTAAGTCCTTATTGATTGAGGCCGCGCACGGATGAAATAAACTGCTTCAGTTCGCTGGTCTGCGGGTTGGCGAACAGCGTTTTGCTGTCGCCCTGCTCCCAGACGCGTCCCTGATGCATAAACACGACGCGGTCGCCCACTTCGCGGGCAAAATTCATTTCATGGGTCACGAGAATCAGCGTCATGCCCTCCGCCGCCAGCTGCTCCAGCACCTTGAGCACTTCGCCCACCAGCTCCGGATCCAGCGCCGAGGTGATCTCGTCACAGAGTAAAACTTTTGGCGACATCGCCAGCGCGCGGGCAATCGCCACGCGCTGCTGCTGGCCGCCGGAGAGACTCGACGGGTAGTAATCGAGCCGGTCGCCCAATCCGACCTTTTCCAGCATCCGCTGGGCCAGTTCACGGCACTCGGCGGCGCTCTTCTTCAGCACCCGACGCGGCGCCAGCATCACGTTTTCCAGCGCCGTCATATGCGGGAACAGGTTAAAGTTCTGGAACACCATGCCGATAGAGCGGCTGATCTCACGCGCCTGCGAGTCGCGGTCGGTAATGGTCATCCCGCCGAGCTTAATGCTGCCTTCCTGATAGCCTTCCAGCCCGTTGATACAGCGCAGCAGCGTGCTCTTGCCGGACCCGCTGCGGCCGATAATCGAGATAACTTCGCCCATATCGATATCCAGATCGACGCCCTTGAGCACGTGGTTATCGCCGTAATACTTCTGCATCTGATTAATGGTGATGAGAGGCATTGAATTTGTTCTCCAGATAACGGCTGTAGCGGGACAGCGGATAACACAGAATGAAGTAGCCCAGCGCCACCAGCGCAAAGACTTTAAACGGCTGATAGGTGACGTTGGTCAGCATGGTGCCCGCTTTGGTCAGCTCGACGAAGCCGATAATCGACGCCAGCGCCGTGCCCTTGATCACCTGCACGGCAAAGCCGACCGTCGGGGCGATGGCGATCCGCAGCGCCTGCGGCGCGACGACGCGATACAGCGTCTGGCCAAAGCTCAGCCCCAGACAGCGCGACGCTTCCCACTGCCCTTTTGGCAGGGCGCGAATGCTGCCGAACCAGATATCGAGCAAAAAGGCGCTGGTGTACAGCGTCAGCGCCAGCGAGGCCGCGGTCCACGCCGAAACGTCGATGCCGAACAGCGCCACGCCGAAAAAGGCGAGAAACAGCTGCATCAGCAGCGGCGTCCCCTGGAACAGTTCGATATAGCCGCGGATCAGGCGTTTTACCTGGCGCCCGCCGGTCATGCGCAGCAGCAGGAGCGGCAGCGTCACCAGCGCGCCGCCGAGAAACGCCACCAGCGACAGCAGCACCGTCCAGCGCCCGGCCAGCAGCAGATTGCGGACAATGTCCCAATCGGTAAAGGTGGTCATCATGCCTGTACCCCCAGCCATTCACGTCCCGCCGCCAGCAGCAGCTGGCGCATCGTTATCGACAGCGCTAAATAAATCCCCGTCGTCACCAGATAGACCTCAAAGCTGAGGAAGGTGCGCGACTGAATCAGGTTGGCGGCGAAGGTCAGCTCTTCATAAGAGACCTGCGACACCACCGACGAACCGAGCATGACGATGATGCACTGGCTCACCAGCGCCGGATAAATGCGCTGTAGCGCGGGCGGCAGAATGACCTGAATGAAGGTCTGCGTCCGGGTCAGCCCGAGCACGCGCCCCGCCTCCCACTGCCCTTTCGGCGTCACCTGAATACCGGCACGTACGATCTCGGTACTGTAGGCCCCGAGGTTCACCACCATCGCCAGCAGCGCGGCCTCGCCCGCCGTCATCTTCAGCCCCAGGTTCGGTAAGCCGAAGACGATAAAAAACAGCTGTACCACAAACGGCGTGTTGCGAATCAGTTCGACATACCCGCCCCATATCCGGCTGAACCACGTCGGACGCCCGCTGCGAACGGCGGCGCCGAAAATGCCAATCGTCAGGCCGCCTATCGTCGCCAGCACGGTCAGCTGAATAGTCACCCACAGCCCCGCCAGCAGCTCCGGCCAGTGCGGCCAGAGCTCAGAGAAATGAAGTTGCTCCGTCATGCCCGAACCTTAGGCGCCGAGGCTGGCAGGCAGCGGCGCTTTCAACCACTTCTCAGACAGCCCGTTGAGGGTGCCGTCTTTCACCCCCTGCTCAATCAGCGCATCCACTTTCGCCTTCAGGGCCGGTTCATTTTTCTTCAGGCCGATAAAGCACGGCGAGTCTTTCAGCATAAAGCTCGGCACCGGGGCTTTGTCAGCGTTCTGCCGGGAGATGGCCGCCACCACCAGGTTTCCGGTAGCGACGTACTGCACCTGGCCGGAAAGATACGCCGACAGCGTGGTGTTGTTGTCTTCGTAGCGCTTAATCTGCGCCTCTTTCGGCGCCACGCTGGTCAGCACCATATCCTCCACCGCGCCGCGGGTCACGCCAACGCTTTTACCGCTCAGCGCCGCCGGGTCTTTCAGCTCTGCGCCCTTCGGACCAAATACGCCGAGGAAGAACGGCGCGTAGGCGCGGCTGAAATCGATCACCTTCTCGCGCTCGGCGTTTTTACCGAGGCTGGAAATCACCAGGTCCACCTTATCGGTTTGCAGATAAGGCACGCGGTTGGCGCTGGTGACCGGCACCAGCTGCAGCTTGAGCTTCATCTGTTTGGCGAGGTAGCGCGCCATATCGATGTCGTAGCCCTGCGGCTGAAGGTCGGTCCCCACCGAGCCAAACGGCGGGAAATCCTGCGGCACCGCAATGCGGATCGTGCCGCGCTTTTCAATATCCTGGAGCTGGTCAGCCTTCGCCGCCGAGAGGTTGGTTAACAGACAAGCGGCCCCGGCCAGTGCGATCAACAGTTTCTTCATGGTGTTTACCCGTTACGTTAGCATGAAACAAAAGATTCTTTAAAGTCACTTTTGCAACTAATGTGCCAGATAAATCGCCGCGCATCGGGTGAGTCCGCCGTTTGGCTAAGCGAAGGTAAAACAAGGGAAAGTGAGGAATTAAGAGGAAACGACCGCGCGTTTCCCCATTATTTTGTCGCACCAAAATCATGCAAGGCACCACGCTGGCGCCCCATTATCGTTGTTCCAGCTCGTCCAGCTGCTGATAGAGGGTGGCAATATCGTGAATACGCGGGCGGCCTTTATCGAGAATTTCGTGCAGAAACGCGTTCGACAGTAGATTGATCAGGCTATTGACCGACGCGTAGCTATCGTAGGCCGATACGCTATCCAGCGGCGCGCAAAGCCGCCAGCGCGCCAGCGGAAACAGGCCGTGGGCCTGCGGCTCGCACATCAGCAGCGCCGGAATACCGCTGCTCTGTAGCTGCTGCAGCAGCGGGCGAATAATGCGCGGGCGGCGGCGAAACGCCATCACCACCACCAGATCGTCAGCGGTTAAATCCACCAGCTCCTCGCTTAAGCTTTGTCCCGGCTGCGGCAGCACCAGCACCTGCCCGCGCGCCTGAAGAAGCTGCTGGCGCAGATGCAGCGCCGCCGGATAAGCATTGCGCATGCCGATAATCACAATACGCCGGGCGCTTACCAGCGCCTGAATCGCCTCGGCGAACTGCTGGACATCAAGGGCGTTAACCCACTGGGTCAGGTTGGCGATCTCCTGTTTATAGTGGCGCGCCAGCAGCGTGTTGCCCTGCACCGCATCGCGATTATCGGTCAGCGGCATTCCGCTCTGGCGCAGGGTGCGCAGCTCATCGCGCATATCTTTATATTTCTCATAGCCCAGGCGCTTGAACAGACGGCTGACCGTGGCTTTCGATACCCCGCTAAGCTGCGCCAGCTCTGCGCTGTTGTAGCTAATCAGGTCATCAAAATGATCGAAAATAAAATCCGCCACCCGCTGTTCCTGCGGCGATAAAGACGGGTACTGCTCTTTTAGTCGTTCATCAAGCTGTTGCATAAGACCTCTGTAACTTTCGTTTCACCGCACTATACCGCTAACGCCTTTCATAATGCATGCCAGTTCGGCAAAAAACGCCCATCGCCAGCAGCGATTGAAACTTTGCGTTCAGACATGGAACAGCTTTTGCAACCCTCTGGCGACGATTCGGTTAATTGAGGACACCCCATGCAAAGTCATGTTGCCGCCCACGGGATGGCGGTCGCGCCCCATCATCTGGCCAGCCAGAGCGCGCTGGCGGTTCTGCGCGAAGGCGGAAGCGCGATAGAAGCGATGGCCGCCGCCGCCGCCACCATCGCCGTGGTTTACCCGCATATGAACGGCCTCGGCGGCGATGGCTTCTGGCTTATCGTGCCGCCCGAAGGCGACCCCATCGCCATTGACGCCAGCGGCGCGGCGGGCTCGCTGGCGACGCCGCAGGCCTACGCCGGCCTGGCGCAGATCCCCCACCGGGGCCCGCAGGCGGCCCTCACCGTAGCGGGCACCGTCAGCGGCTGGGACGAAGCGCTGAAGGTTTCGCGCGAGTTAAGTGGAAGATCGCTGCCGCTGTCGCGGCTGCTGGAAGATGCCATCGGCTACGCCGCGAGCGGCATCCCGGTTACCGCCTCGCAGGCCAGCGCCACCGCCGGGAAATTCAGCGAACTGCGCGACCAGCCCGGCTTCGCCGAAACCTTTCTGGTGGACGGCCAGCCGCCGAAGGCCGGGAGCCGCTTTTTGCAGCCGGCGCTGGCGAACACTCTGCGCCGGTTAAGCGAGGAAGGATTGGACAGCTTCTATCGCGGGCCGCTGGCGGAGCATCTGGCCCGCGGTATGGAACAGTATGGACTGCCCGTGACCCTCAGCGATCTGCAGCAGCATCGCGCCCGCCGCCCGCTGCCGCTCAGGCTTGAGCATCAGCACGGGGAACTGTGGAACCTCGCGCCGCCGACCCAGGGGCTGGTTTCGCTGGCAATCCTCGGCATCACCGACCAGCTGGCGATGGCCGACGCCGACGATGCGATGACCGTCCACCGCATCGTTGAGGCGACCAAGCTGGCTTTCGGCCTGCGCGACGCGCATATCACCGATCCGCGCCACCTTGATGTCGATATCCAGAGCCTGCTGGCGGCGGCGGCGCTACAGCCGCTAGCGGATAACATCGACGACCAGCAGGCTGCCCCGTGGGGCGCGGGCAAAGGCCCTGGCGATACCGTATGGATGGGGGTTATCGATAAAAGCGGACTGGCGGTCTCCTTTATTCAAAGCCTTTATCACGAATTCGGCAGCGGCGTGGTGCTGCCGGAGAGCGGGATTGTCTGGCAGAACCGCGGGGCCTCTTTCAGCCTCGACCCGAGCCACCTGCTGGCGCTGGCGCCCGGCAAACAGCCGTTTCACACCCTCAACCCCGCCGCAGCAAGGCTGAACGATGGCCGGGTGATGGTGTACGGATCGATGGGCGGCGACGGTCAGCCGCAAACCCAGGCCGCTATTTTCACCCGCTACGTGCTGCAAAACGCGCCGCTGCAGGAGAGCATCACCCGGCCGCGCTGGCTGCTGGGACGCACCTGGGGGCAAACCTCCGACTCGCTCAAGCTGGAAGGCCGCTTCAGCGCCGAATGCGTTGCCCGCCTGCGTCAGCTAGGGCATGACGTTGAAGTGCTAGCCGATTTCAGCGAAGCCATGGGCCACGCCGGGGCGATCGTTCGCCACCCCAACGGTCTGTTCGAGGGGGCCAGCGATCCGCGCAGCAACGGCTCCGCCGCCGGATATTAGGAGCTGATGATGAACACACCGCACAACGAATGGGACGCTTACCTCACGCAAATGGAACAGCTGTTGGCGCTGGAGCTGGACGATGCGCGGCGCGCAGAGCTCCGGGTGCAGTTTAGCCGCATTGCCGCCATGGCCGGGCCGCTGCTGGCCTTTCCCCTCGACGAGCGCGTCGAAATCGCTGGAGTTTATAAAGCATGAAGCTGCCTGAAATGACGATTCACGACATCCAGCGCGCGCTGGCCAGCGGCGAACTCAGCGCCAAAGAGATCGCCCGCCACACCCTGGAGAACATCGCGCGGGTTAACCCGCAGATCAACGCCTGGACCCACGTCAGCGAAAAACGCATGCTCGCTGAGGCGGAAAATATCGATACCCTGCGGCGGGAAAAAAAGCCTCTGCCCGCGCTGGCAGGCGTTCCCTATGCGGTGAAAAATCTTTTCGATGTCGCCGGACACACGACCCTTGCCGGGGCGCAGCTGCTGGGCGATCGCCCCGCCGCCGTTGCCGATAGCTGGGCGGTGCGCCAGCTGCACAGCGCGGGCGCGCTGCTCTCCGGGATGCTGAATATGGATGCCTACGCCTACGGGTTTACCACCGAAAACAGCCATTACGGGGCGACGCGTAACCCGCACGATCTCTCGCGGATCGCCGGGGGTTCCTCGGGCGGGTCGGCGGCGGCGGTGGCCGCCGGGCTGGTGCATTTTTCGCTGGGGAGCGACACCAACGGCTCCATTCGCGTCCCGGCATCGCTGTGCGGGATCTTCGGCCTCAAGCCGACCTTTGGCCGCTTGTCGCGTTCCGGGAGCCATCCTTTCGTCGCCAGCCTCGACCATATCGGTCCGTTTGCCCGCTGCGTCAGCGACCTTTCCGCAGTTTACGATGCCCTGCAGGGCCGCGATCCGGGCGATGGTTTTCAGGCCGACAAGGCCAGCGAGCGCACGGCGAATCTGCTGTCGCGCGGTCTCGAAGGCCTGCGCTGCGCCACGCTCGGCGGTTATTTTACGACATGGTGCGATAACGACGCCCGCGCGGCCGTCGCTCGCGTCGCCGGGGCGCTGGCGGCGCATGAGGAGCTGATCTTCCCGGAGGCGGAGCTGGCCCGCTCGGCGGCGTTTATTATCAGCGCCGCCGAGGGCGGCAACCAGTACCTGCCCGCGCTGCGTAGCCAGGCCGAACGTTTTGAGCCGAACTCACGCGAGCGCCTGCTGGCGGGCGCGATGATCCCGTCGGCCTGGTATCTTCAGGCCCAGCGCTTCCGCCGCCACGCACAGCAGGCGTTTAAAGCCCTGTTCGCCCATGCGGATGTGCTTATCGCCCCGGCCACGCCGTGCAGCGCGACGCTCATCGGCGCGCAGAACATGGAGATCAACGGCCAGCCGCTGCCGATCCGCGCCAGTATGGGGATGCTGACTCAGCCCATCTCCTTCCTTGGCCTGCCGGTGGTCACCGTGCCGCTGCGCACGGCGAGCGGGCAGCCGATCGGCCTGCAGCTGATTGCCGCGCCTTTTAATGAACAAGCCTGTCTGCGGGTCGCGCGGGCGCTGGAAGAGACGGGCGTGACCGACGCCCGCCCGGTGGAGATAGCAGCATGATGACGCAAGAGCATATTAATCGCCCGCGGATCCTCGCCGAGGTGACGGCGGCGTTTTACCGCTATGAGGAAGCGCTGGTCAGCAATAATATCGCGGTGCTGGATGAGCTGTTCTGGCACGATAAGCGCACGGTGCGGCTGGGGGCCGGGGAAAATCTCTACGGTATCGACGAAATCCGCGCCTTTCGCGCCGCCCGTCCCACCGCCGGATTAGCGCGCGAGCTGCGGCACACCACCATCACCACCTTCGGCGAGGATTACGCGGTGTGCAGCACCGAATTCACCCGCGAAGGCAGCGAACGCATTGGCCGACAGCAGCAAACCTGGGTGCGCTTCCCCTTCGGCTGGCGCATCGTCGCCGCCCAGGTGAGTTTAATGAGTTAAGGGAATCCCCCGGGTTGCGCTGCGCTTACCCGGGCTACGGGTCCATCGCCGTCTGCGGGCCGGTAGCCCGGACAGATGCGCAGCATCGCCTCCGGGAATGTGCCAGATCTGAAATGCTCTGCGGTTTGCTTCCCCGGTGGCGCTTCCCTGACCGGGCTACGGGTTAACTCGCGCCTGCAGGCCAGTAGCCCGGGTAAGCCGCTTGCGGCGCGACCCGGGGAACGACTTTACCCACCAAACGGATGAACCTCGCGCCAGTGGTCGGCGATCTGCTGACGGGTGCAGACCCAGACCCGGTCGTGCTGCTGCACATAATCGAGGAAACGCTGCAGCGCGCGAAAGCGGCCCGGACGCCCCAGCAGGCGGCAGTGCATACCGATGGACATCATCTTCGGCGCGCTGGCCCCCTCTTCATACAGCACATCAAAGCTGTCTTTCAGATAGATGTAAAACTGCTCGGCGGTATTAAACCCCTGGGCGGTGGCGAAGCGCATATCGTTGGCATCGAGGGTATAAGGCACGATCAGGTGCGGCCTACGCGTCCCGTCGCCGCAGGCCACCTCGCTCCAGAACGGCAGGTCGTCGCCATAATAGTCGCTGTCGTAATCAAAACCGCCGTGCTCCACCACCAGCTGGCGAGTATTGGGGCTGTCGCGCCCGGTGTACCAGCCGGTGGGCGGCTTGCCAAACAGATCGGTTAACACCTGCACCGCTTTATGAAGATGCTCCCGCTCCTGCTCAATGGACATATTCTGGTAATGGATCCAGCGCCAGCCGTGGCTGACCACGTCATAGTTCGCCGTCTTAATCGCCTCGACCACCTCGGGATGCCGCGCCAGCGCCATGGCAACGCCGAACACGGTCAGCGGCAGTCCCCGCTTGCTGAACTCATTATGGATGCGCCAGAAACCGGCGCGGCTGCCGTACTCATACAAGGAGTCCATCGACATATGCCGGTCAGGGTAGCTGGCGGCGCCGATAATATCGGACAGAAACTGTTCAGAACCGGCATCGCCGTGCAGCACGTGGTTTTCCGAGCCCTCTTCGTAGTTCAGCACAAACTGCACGGCGATGCGCGCGTTGTTCGGCCACCGCGCATGCGGCGGCTGTCCGCCGTAGCCGCGCAGGTCGCGCGGGTAATCGTCTGCCAAAAATGCCATCTGCCACCTCTTTCATTCAAAACGGGGTTAATGCCTGAAATTTGCCGCTCAACGCCTTGTTTTCGGGAAAAGCTAAATCGCCGTGCTTGCTGGTCGACAGGCCTAACGCCACCAGCGACTCAACCATTTTGACCGCCGCGCTGACGCCGTCGATCACCGGCACGCGCAGCTCGCGGGTCAGCTCCTGGGCCAGCGTCGCCATCCCGCCGCAGCCCAGTACGATGGCCCCGCAGCCGTCCTCTTTTAGCGCCTGAATACAGCGCGCACGCACCTTCTCCTGCGCCACACCGCTGCCGTCCTCCAGCGCCAGCACCGGTAAATCAATGGCGTGCAGGGCTGCGCAGTGGTCATGAAAACCATACTGGTGCAGCAGATGACGGGCGATGATCAGGGTGCGCGGCAGCGTGGTCACGATGGAGAAACGGGTGGCCACCAGCGTCGCCATATGCATCGCCGCTTCGGCAATGCCCACCACCGGCCCCTGCGCCAGCTCGCGCGCCGCCAGCAGCCCGGGGTCGCCAAAACAGGCGATCACGTGCCCGTCTACCCCCTGTTGGCGACCGGCTTTGATCTGCTCCAGCACGCCCACGGCGGCGATGGCTTCATCAAAGTGGCCCTCTATCGATGGGACGCCTTCGCGGGGGCAGACCGCCAGAATCTCGGTTCCCGGCGCGGCGACCGCCCGCGCGGCGGCGCCGATGGTTTCCGTCATTGCCAGGCTGGTGTTGGGGTTGATCACTTGTATACAAACAGCGGCCATTACGGCTCCTTATAACCGGCAAACAGCCGGGCAAAATCGGGCAGGGTCACGCCAGAACGCTCAAAGCAAAGGCTGGCGACAATATGTTCAAAATGGTGGCTTAACGCATCGCTCAGCGGCTGCAGCGCCTTGTCGCGCAGCAGCTGGACAAGCCGTTCGTGATCGTCGCAGCGGCAGCCCTGACGCCACGGCGATCCCCACGCCGCGATAACTAATGAAGAGCGCTGGCTCAGGCGGGTCACCATCTCGGTGAGCACCTGATTGCCGGAGATCGCCTGCAGCTGAATATGAAACTCGGCGGAGTAGCGGATCGCCGCCGGGCCGTCATAGCGTTCATGGGCCTGCTGCTCCTCACGGATAATGGCCTCCAGCGCCGCCAGATGCGGCGGCTGACAGCGGGCCAGCACATCCGGCAGGTTGGCGACCTCCAGCAGCGCGCGGGTGCGGAAGATCTCTTGCGCCTCTTCGACCGTCGGGCTGGCGACCTGTGCACCACGTTTGGGCGTCAGGGCGACCATTTGCACAGTCGCGAGTCGTTGCAGCACCTTTCTGATCCCGGTGCGGCTTACGCCGAACACCTCCGCCAGCGCCTCCTCCGGCAGTTTGCTCCCCGGCGGCAGCTGATGCTCGACGATCGCGGTCATCAGCGCCTGATAGATGGATTCGTCTTTATCCTGCAGTTCTGGCGCGGCCTGCAGACGATGTTGGTTGCTCATTCACCACTCCGGTTTTTACCTTTTGATATCGGATCGTATACATAAAATTTAATTATTGCATACAAAAATAACTACTTTGGCCTAAATCCTGCAACAGCCTCGCAATCCATTTAAACGGGTGTTCATTTACAGGAGCAGGTTTCATGCCAAATCAACAAAATACACATCAGGTTAAGGCCGCTGATCCCCACGCTGGATACAGCCCGCGGCTTTGCAATGAGGATCTGGCGCCGACGCGCGACCAGAACTGGAGCTGGTACAACATCTTTTCTTTCTGGATGTCGGACGTGCACAGCATGGGGGGCTACGTGGTGGCGGCGAGCTTCTTTACCCTTGGTCTGGCGAGCTGGCAGGTGCTGCTGTGCCTGCTGGTGGGGATTTGCATCGTTCAGCTGTGCGCCAACCTGGTGGCGAAGCCCAGCCAGATGGCGGGGGTGCCCTACGCGGTCATTTGTCGTCAGGCGTTTGGCGTCTTTGGGGCCAATATTCCGGCGGTGATCCGCGGGCTTATCGCCTTCGCATGGTACGGCATTCAGACCTATCTCGCCGCCAACGCGCTGATGCTGGTGCTGCTGAAGTTCTGGCCCTCGCTATCAACGCTCACCGCCTCCAGCTTCCTTGGCCTGTCGCATCTGGGCTGGCTCTGCTTCGCCACCATGTGGCTGCTGCAGGCGATGGTGTTCTGGCACGGAATGAACGCCATCAAGCGCTTTATTGATATCGCTGGCCCGGCGGTCTACGTGGTGATGCTGGCGCTGGCGGGCTGGATTGTATACAAGACCGGTTTTGACGGGATCTCCTTTACCCTCGCCAGTAAGTCTCTGAGCGCCGGGGAGCAAACCTGGCAGATGATTACCGCCACCGCGCTAGTGGTCTCCTACTTCTCCGGCCCGCTGCTCAACTTTGGCGATTTCTCGCGCTACGGCAAAAGCATGGGCGAAATCCGCCGCGGCAACCGCTGGGGACTGCCGTTTAACTTCCTGCTGTTCTCCATCGTGACCGTGGTGATTGTCTCCGGAACGCAGTCGCTGTTTGGCCGCATGATCACCGACCCGATTGAGACCGTGAGCCGCGTGGGCAACGACCTGGCGGTCGCCATTGGCCTGTTGACCATGATCACCGCCACCATCGGGATTAATATCGTGGCCAACTTTGTCTCCCCGGCGTTCGATTTCTCTAACTGCTCGCCGCAGAAAATCAGCTTCCGCACCGGCGGGATGATTGCCGCCGTGGGGTCGATTCTGCTGACGCCGTGGAACCTGTTTAACTCGCCGGAGCTTATCCACTACACCCTTGATGTGCTGGGGGCGTTTATCGGCCCGCTGTTCGGCATCCTGATTGTGGATTTTTACATCATTAAGCGCGGTAAAGTTTCCGTCAACGACCTGTTTGACGACACGCCAAAAGGCCAGTACTGGTACCGCAACGGCTTTAACCCGAAAGCGATCGCCGCCCTGATACCCTCCGTCGCTATTGGCCTGGTCATCAGCTTTATTCCGGCCCTGCACGAAGTGGCCAACTTTAGCTGGTTTATTGGCGTCTTCCTGAGCGGCGCGGCCTACCGCTGGATTGCCCGCGACGAGCGCGTCGGCGCGACGGCCGGTTTCAGCGCCCTCGCCCAGAAAGAGTAACCCCGCATCCCCGCCGCGGCGTCACGTCGCGGCGGCTCTCCGCCTGCGCAAACTGGCATTAATCTTGCTCAATCAACCTATCCTTTCGCTAACCCACAGGGCAGCTATGATGTTTGACTACCATGCCGCAGTTCGCGGCGCATTTTTCGATATCGCCGCCGTTGCCGATAGCGCTGACGATATCGCCCGCCATGCGCGCTATCTGGAGGATGGCGTGCTGTTTCTTCGCGACGGACGCGTTCAGACGCTGCTGCCATGGCAGGAGGGCGAACGGTACCTGCACCCGCAGAAGGGCTATCGCGACCTGCGCGGTAAGCTGCTGCTGCCGGGGTTTGTCGATGCCCACGTCCACTATCCGCAAACCGAGATGATTGGCGCATTTGGCGAGCAGCTGCTGGAGTGGCTCACCACCTATACCTTTCCGGTGGAGAGCCAGTTTGCCGATGCCGACTACGCCGCCGAGATCGCGCAATTTTTTGTCAACCAGCTGCTAAGCCACGGCACCACCACCGCGCTGGTTTTTTGTACGCTGCATCCGCAATCGGTCGATGCCCTGTTTAACGAAGCGCTGCGCCTGAATATGCGCCTGCTCGCCGGGAAAGTGATGATGGATCGCCACGCGCCGGACTACCTGAGCGAAAGCGCGGAGCAGAGCTACCGGCAAACCCGCGAGCTGATTGAACGCTGGCACCAGCGCGGCCGTCTCGGCTACGCCATTACGCCGCGCTTTGCGCCGACCTCGACGCCAGAGCTGCTGGCGGCGGTGCGGCAGCTGCGGGAAGAGTTTCCCGATACCTGGCTGCATACCCACCTGAGCGAAAACCTCAACGAAGTGGCGTGGGTAAAAAGCCTGTGGCCGGAGCATGAGCACTATCTCGACGTCTACCATCATTATCGGTTAACCGGCGAGCGCAGCGTGTTTGCCCACGGCATTCACCTGGCGGACGCCGAGTGGCAGTGCCTGCACGAGACCGGTTCAGCGCTGGCCTTTTGCCCGACGTCGAACCTGTTCCTCGGCAGCGGGCTGTTTCGTTTACCGGTCTGCTGGCAGAACAAGGTGCGGATGGGCATCGGTAGCGATGTTGGCGCGGGCACTACGTTCAGTATGCTGCGCACCCTCGGCGAGGCGTATAAGGTCAGCCAGCTGCAAAGCTATCGCCTGCGCGCCAGCGAAGCCTTCTACCATGCGACCCTCGGCGGCGCGCGCGCCCTGCGCCTTGATGAGAAGATTGGCAATTTCCAGCCCGGCAAAGAGGCCGATTTTGTGGTTATCGACCCGGCGGTCACGCCGCTGCAGCGCTTACGCAGCGGGCGCTGCAAAGATATCTATGAGCAGCTGTTCGTGCTGATGACCCTGGGCGATGAACGCAATATTAGCGAGACGTGGGTAAACGGCGAGCGCGTATGGGGAGATGCGGCTGCGCAGTAGTCCCTTTCCCGGAGGCGCGCAGCGCCGCCTCCGGAGGACATTTAGCTGCCGCGATAGGTGGACCAGCCGCCGGGGGCAATTAAAAACGGTAAATGATAGTGCCCGCCAGCCGCTTCGCGGATGGCGAAATCAATCTGCGCGCTCAGGTAGAGCGTCTCGCGCCCGCTGGCGGTAAACCACTCGCCGATTTCCGCGCTCAACCGGTAATGCCCCGGCGCCAGCGGCCCGGCGCCGAGTTCGCCAATACGGCCGTTCTCATCGGTGGCCCCGCGGGCAATCAGCGCGCCTTCGCGCTCCAGCACAACCTTCACGCCCTGCGCCGGTCGGCCGGTAGAGATATCCAGAATATGGGTGCTTAAGGTACTCATTCGCCAATTGCTCCTTCCAGTCTTAATAAGGTGATTTCGCGCAGCTGCGCCAACGCGTCCTGAACTTCTGCGCGCTCGCTGTTTTGCAGGCGACGCGACAGCGCCGCTAAGATTTCATCCCCGCTGCGCCCTTTCGCGCGAATCAAAAAAACCCGGCCAAATCGCGCTTCGTAGCGGGCGTTGCCCGCTTTCAGCGCCTGCGCCAGCGCAGCATCGCGCTCATCAACGCTTCCCTGCTCCTGACGCGAGAGCGCCGCGTGCGCCTGAGACCCGGCGGGCTTTTCGCCAATACGCGGATGGGCGCTTAGCGCCTCGGCCAGCTCCGCTTCGCCCCACGCCGCCATCAGCCGCTGCGCGGCGTTGAGCAAATCAGCGCGGCTGCGCCAGGGCCGGCCGGCGGCGAGCGCCGCTGCCCAACCAGGAACGGCAACGCAGGGCGCCAGCAGGGAAACGGCCTCTTCGCCGCTCAGCTGGTTAAAGTGATTCAGCGCGATCATCGGTGCTCCTTGTGGCCGCCGCCGCGGCCGGTTTCTCTTCCGGGATAATCAGATTCAGGACAATCGCCACCAGCCCGCCGCTGGTCGCCGCGGAGCCGAACAGGTTACCCACGATCGGCGGGAAGTGGGTCAGAAACGCCGGGACCGCTTCAATGCCGAGACCAAAACCAAAGGCCAGGCCAACGATAAGCATATCGCGGCGGGTCAGCGGTTTCTGGGTGATAATGCGGATCCCCGCCGCCACGACGCAGCCAAACATCACCATCGTCGCGCCGCCCAGCACCGGCGCCGGGATCTGGCGCAGTATCTCGCCGAACGGCGGAAACAGGCCCAGCAGAATCAAAATCACCCCAATGTAGCGGCCAACGTAGCGGCTGGCGACGCCGGTCATCTGAATCACGCCGTTGTTTTGCGCAAAGGTGGTATTGGGGAACGCGCACAGCATCGCCGCCACCATGCAGCTTATGCCATCGGCAAGAATGCCGCCTTTTAGCCGGGAACGGAAGGCCTCGTCATCTATCGACTGCCGAGAGATCAGGCAGTTAGCCGTCAGATCCCCCACCGCCTCAAGAATGCAGACCAGCGACACCAGCGCAATCGGCATAAAAATCGCGCTGTTAAACTGAAAACCAAACGGAAACAGCTGCGGCAAGCGGAACCAGACATCGCCGACGCCTTTAAGCTGGAACGATCCGCTCAGCGCCGCCGCCGCGCAGCCGACGGCAATCCCCACCACCACCGAAGAGAGGCGCAGCCAGCGGTTTTTCGCGCAGCTCAGCAGGACGATGGTCCCCAGCGTGCCCGCGCCGAGGGCGATATTGCTCATGCTGGCAAAGGCTTTCGCCTGCTCGCCGCCGCACCAGTTAATGACGCTGACTTTAATCAGGCTAATGCCGATCAGCGCAATCACGCTGCCGGTAATCACCGGGGTAAAAATACGCTTCAGCGGTTCAATAAAGCGGCTGACGAGACAGGGCACCAGCGCGGCGACGAAGTTGACGCCAAACAGCATGGCCATAATATCCTGCGGCGTGCCGCCCTGCCCTTTTGCCCACATACCGCCGGCAATGGCGACGCCGAGGAACGCAAAGCTGGTGCCCTGCATACAGATCATGCCCGCGCCGATCCCCCAAACGCGGTTGGATTGCAAAAAGGTACCGATGCCGGAGGCCAGCAGGGACATGCTGATTAAATAGGGCAGCCACTCCCCCAGCCCCAGCGCCGCGCCGATAATCAGCGGCGGCGTGATGATGCCCACCAGCCCGGCGAGTACGTGCTGTAAAGCGCTAAAAAATGCCGGGAGCGGCGGGATCCGCTGCTCGAGGCCGTACAGTAAGCCGCCGTTTTTTTCATCTGACATGGTCGTTTCATCCCGTTGCGAATAAGCGTGCGGGAACGGGTGCACAAAACAGGCCAAATTCGCTCACACTTGCGCAACATTTAATTTTTCCTCAATTTTACAAAGAGATAAATCATCTTCCTGGTTAACCCCTGTGCGCCTGCGCGGGCCGCCGCGGTGAAACTTTAGATTCTCGATTCCTAATATAGAAATTATTGATTCATAAAAAGGCAACAAAACCCCCATCACGCACCACGATTGTGCAACCGCACGATGGCGGGGAGGCCGAATCGGCGAAATCCGCGCCTGCGTCAAAGTGGTACGCAAATTGCTCAAGCCAATCACGACGTATGTAAAGGAGAAGCAAATGAAAGCATTAGTTATCGGCGGCGGCATCGGCGGCCTGAGCGCGGCGGTGGGGTTAAAAAATGCAGGTATCCATTGCGAAGTCTTTGAAGCGGTGAAAGAAATCAAACCGGTGGGCGCGGCCATCTCCATCTGGCCTAACGGCGTGAAGTGCATGAAGCATTTAGGTATGGGCGATATTATCGAGAGCTACGGCGGCCCGATGCATTTTCTCGCTTATAAGGATTATCTGCGCGGGGAGGACCTGACCCAGTTCAGCCTCGCTCCGCTGGTAGAGCGTACCGGCGGCCGCCCCTGTCCGGTTTCCCGCGCTGAACTGCAGCGCGAGATGCTCGACTTCTGGGGACGCGACGCCGTGCAGTTTGGTAAACGCGTCACCCGCTGCGAAGAACACGCCGACGGCGTTCGCGTCTGGTTTACCGACGGGTCGATGGCGGAGGGAGATTTTCTGATTGCCGCCGACGGTAGCCATT
Organism: Klebsiella grimontii; assembly: GCF_900200035.1. GTDB lineage: Bacteria > Pseudomonadota > Gammaproteobacteria > Enterobacterales > Enterobacteriaceae > Klebsiella > Klebsiella grimontii. Next base: position 80,138 of record NZ_FZTC01000017.1, on the reverse strand, counting down.
CCGCGCTGCGCCCGTACGTGCTCGGCTATACCCCTGAGCGCCGCTACGCGGGTTACGTTAACTGGAACGGTCTGGTGGAGATTGATGAGGCGATTGCGCCGGGCAACCAGTGGACCACTTTCGTCGGCGAGGGGAAACGGGTGTCGCTGATGCCGGTCTCCGATGGCCGGTTTTACTTTTTCTTTGATGTTCCGCTGCCGGCGGGGCTGGCCGAGGATCGCAGCACGCTACGGGCGGATCTCAGCCGCTACTTTAGCGGCTGGGCGCCGCAGGTGCAGAAGCTGATCGCCGCCCTCGATCCCCAGACCACCAACCGCATTGAAATCCATGATATTGAACCGTTTGAGCGGCTGGTTCGCGGCAAGGTGGCGCTGCTGGGCGATGCCGGGCACAGCACCACGCCGGATATCGGCCAGGGCGGCTGCGCGGCGCTGGAGGATGCGGTGGTGCTGGGGGATCTGTTCCGCGAGAGCCGCGATATCGCCGGGGTGTTGCGCCAGTACGAAGCGCAGCGCTGCGATCGGGTCCGCGACCTGGTGCTGAAGGCGCGAAAACGTTGCGACGTGACCCATGGTAAAGATATGGCGCTGACGCAAGCCTGGTATCAGGAGCTGGAAACCGAGACCGGAGAGCGGATTATCAACGGCCTGTGCGAAACCATTCAGGGCGGCCCGCTGGGGTAAAAATATTGGCATCAGCGCCCTTCCCGGCTCGCGGCGTAAACGCCTTAGCCGGGCTACCGACCCGCAGACGCGGGTGAACCTGTAGCCCGGTCAGCGCAGCGCCGTCGGGGAAGCAAACCGCAGAATATTTCAGGCCGGGGACATTCACGCAGGCGGCGAGATGCGCCTCTCCGGCTACCGGATCGCAGACGCGGGTGAACCCGCTGCCCCGGCCTGCATCTCCTCCATCACGGCGGTCAGCTTCTGGATCGCCATCTGCGCCGGGCGGGAGAGCTGGCGCGACGGCGCGGTGCACAGGGCCAGGGTGAGCGGACGCAGCAGCTTGTTGCGTAGCGGGACAAACGCCAGCTGCCCGAGCTTCACCTCTTCCAGCACGTCCAGACGGCTGAGAATCGTCACGCCGCCGCCTTTCAGCACCAGCGATTTGATCAGCCGGATATCGTTACAGCTAATACTGTTGGCCGGAGAAAAATCATAATGGCGATAAAGCATCGCGACCCGATCATGGACGATCAGCGGCGCGCCGGGAACAATATGCCGCTCCTCGCTGAGCTCCCCTGGCGACAGCATCACGGCCTGCGCCTGAGGATGATCCGGGCGCATTACCGCGCCCATCTCCAGCTCAGCAAAGGCCAGCACGCTCAGCCCCGCCTGGCCTTCAGGATCCAGAATCAGGCCGAAATCGAGATCCGCCTGCCGCACCTTCTGGCTGATGGTATGGCTATCCGCCACCTGCAGATTCAGCTCCAGCCACTGCCAGCTGGCGATAATGTCCGCCAGCGCGGCGGCAAAGCTCCCTTCCGCCAGCGCCTGCACCATGCCAAGGCTGACGCTGCCGCGCTTCAGCCCCTGCAGCTCATCAAACTTTTGCCGCGTCAGATGAAACTCCTTTTGCCAGCGCAGCAGATTGTCATACAGCAGCTCCCCGGCGGTAGTCATACGCAGCCCTTCCGGCAGGCGCTCAAACAGCGGCGTACCAAAGGCCTCTTCCGCCTGCAAAATTTGCCGGTTGATGGCCGAAGCGGAAATATGCAGCTTTTCCGCCGCCCGCCGCAGGCTGCCGCTGCGGGCCACTTCGGCAAAATAGATAGCGAAACGTGAAAATGGGCTCATTGGCGACCTGTTCTCTTTTTTGCAACGGCTGGGTGAATTCTTGCTGATGGATGTCAACACCCTAATATGGCAACAATAAACTCACAACAATTAAACAAATGTTTTTGTGAGCAGGAAGAGAAGCCATGAACAAACCACAACCTACCCCGCCCGCCCATTGCACCTTTGAGCCCGAGGACTGGCTGCGCCTGGCGAAATGCTGGCATCCGGTCGCCCGCGCCTGCGATATCGGCCCCGCGCCGGTAAAAGCCACCCTGCTTGATGAACAGCTGGTTATCTATCGTATCAAGGGCCAGGTGGTGGTCGCTCGCGACGTCTGTCCCCACCGCGGCGTGCCGCTGACGCTCGGTTTTCACGACGAAGAAGGGATCGTCTGCCCGTACCACGGCCTGCGCTTCGGCGAAGATGGCCGCTGTAACCGTATCCCGTCCAGCCCCGACCAGCCGGTACCGGCGAAGCTCAACCTCACCAGCTTTGCGGTTGAGGAACGCTATGGCCTGATCTGGACCTGCCTGGCCTTCGACCCGGAGAATCCGATGCCGCTGCCGGTGATGCCGCACTGGCACGACGACGGCTTTCAGCAAATCAACTGCCCGGCCTTTGAGGTCAACGGCTTTGCGGGCCGCCAGGTCGAGGGCTTTCTGGACGTCGCCCATTTCGCCTGGATCCACACCGAGACCTTCGCCGACCCGGATAACCAGGTGGTGCCGAACTACAACCCGCAGGAGACGGCGTTTGGTTTTATCGCCGATTACTGGAGTTCAGTCGGCAACTATCCCGCCAGCTCCGAGTTTCGCGCGCCGGAAGGCTTCCAGTGGCTGCGCCATTTCGAGATGCATCTGCCGTTTACCGCCACCCTGACGATTCATTTTCCCGGCGAGGCCCGGCTGGTGATTATGAACGCCGCCTCGCCGGTTTCCTCACGGATCACCCGCATGTTCGCGCCCATCGCGCGTAATTTCGATCTGCACGTGCCGGTAGAGGATGTTCACGCCTTTAACCTGCGCGTCTTTGAGGAAGATCGCCTGATGGTAGAGACCCAGCGCCCGGAGAGACTGCCGCTGGATTTAACGCTCGAAGCGCATATCCCCGCCGATCGCAGCTCCATCGCCTATCGCCGCGGGCTGAAAAAAATGGGCTTCGGCGACTTTTTCCTCGTTTAAGCGGAGAGCCATTATGAGCGATGTAATAGAGGTTATCGTTGACGGTATCTGGCGCCAGGGCAGCCAGAACCTCGCCGTCAGGCTGGTGGCGCAGGACGGCCGACCGCTCCCCGCCTGGCAACCCGGCGCGCATATTGATGTGCATCTGCCGTGCGGCATTATCCGCCAATATTCGCTGACCGGCCCGGACGGCCCTGACGACGGCTACCTGATCTGCGTGGCGCTGGAGAAAGCGTCACGCGGCGGCTCGCGCTATATCCATCAGCAGCTGCGCCCCGGCCAGACGCTGTTGATTTCTCCCCCGCGCAATCTGTTTCCTTTACGCACAGCGGAGCGGGTGACGCTGCTGGCGGCTGGGATCGGCATTACGCCGCTGTACGCGATGGCGCTCAGGCTTAAGGCGGAAGGCGTGCCGTTTACCCTGCACTATTACCTGAAAAACCGCGCGCAGGGGGCGTTTGTCCGCGAACTGCAGCGGCGGTTCAGCGCCGAAAGCGTGGTGATTCACTGCTCTTGCGAAGGAGACAGCGCCCGGCAACATTTAGCCGCCGCGCTGAACAATACGCATACCGGATATCCGATTTATCTCTGCGGGCCGGAGGGATTTATGGCCGCCGCGCGTCGGGCCGCTATGGAACGGGGCTGGGCGGACACGCTAATCCATAGCGAAGCCTTTCAGCCCATCGCCGCGCCAGCCGGCGCTGAGGAGGGAGAAACCTTTAGCGTGACGCTGGCGTCCTCGGGAGAGCGGTGGCCGGTGCCCCCGCATAAAACTATCGCCCAGGTGCTCCAGGAAAACGGCGTCGCCGTCCCGCTCTCCTGCGAGATGGGGATTTGCGGCGCCTGTCTGACGCCGGTTATCGAGGGGGTTGTCGACCATCGCGACACCGTACAGTCGGAGGCGGAGAAATCCGCCAGCGCGCAGCAGATCGCCCTGTGCTGCTCGCGCAGCCGATCGGCGAATCTGTGCATTGATTTATAGACCGGCGCCGCTAGCGGGCGAAAACCCGCGCCTCGCCCACCACCTCAATGCGTACCGCCGCCCCCGGCCGCCATAACGGCTGGCTGACGGTTTTGACGATCAGCGGCTCGCTCCGGCCGGGCATCGTCAGGGTTAACGTCGAGAGATGGCCGCTAAAGTCCACATCGCGTACGGTAAGCTGCGGGTCATCCGCCCGGCAGGGGGAAATAACCAGCTGCTCGGGGCGCAGCATCACCCTTCCCTGTCCGACGGCCTGCGGATTGTCAGTTAAGAGTTCACCTATCGCGCAGCGCGCGCGGCCGCCGCGCAGCTCGGCGGGCAGCACCAGCGCATCGCCGAGAAAAAGCGCGGTCTCTTCATCAACCGGGTGACTGTAGACCTCATACGGCGTACCAACCTGGGCAAAACGCCCCTGACGCATCACCGCGACCTGGCTGGCAAAGGAGAGCGCTTCATTCTGATCGTGGGTGACCAGAATCGACGCGACGCCGGCCTGCGCCAGCAAATCGGCGGTGGCTTTACGCGTGGCCGCGCGCAGTCCGGTATCGAGGGCGGAAAAAGGCTCATCTAGCAGCATCAGCGCGGGCCGCTGCGCTAGCGCGCGCGCCAGGGCCACGCGCTGCTGCTGACCGCCGGAAATTTCGTGCGGCCAGTGGTTCGCCAGCTGGCTGTCCAGCGAGACCCTCTCCATCAGCGCCGCTACCTGCTGGGATTTCTCCTGGCGACTGCCATCGAGCCCCCAGGCGATATTGTCCGCGACGTTCAGATGGGGGAACAGCGCGCCCTCCTGCGGCACGTAGCCCACCCCGCGCAGGTGGGCGGGAATAAATGTCCCCTGCGCAAACAGCGTGCGCCCCTGCATGACAATCCGCCCGCTATCCGGCGTTTCGAAACCCGCGAGGATCCGCAGCAGCGTGGTTTTACCGGAGCCGGAGGGGCCAACGATCGCCGTACGGCTGCCTGCGGCCACCGTCAGATTGAGGTTTTCGAGCACCCGTGTACCGGCAAAAGATTTTGAGATTGAGGAGAGTTCGAGCATTTACAGGCCTGCGATTTTTTTCGACTGAATATAGAGAATGCCGGTCAGCGGCAGCGAAAGCAGAATCATCAGCATCGCGTAAGGGGCGGCGGCGACATAATCAATTTCGCTGGTCAGCGCCCAGAAGCCGGTCGACAGCGTGCGGGTGCCGAGTGGCGAGAGCAGCAGCGTGGCGGTCAATTCATTGGTGATGCCGAGAAACACCAGCGCCGCCCCCGCCGCCGCGCCCGGCGCCGCCAGCCGCATGGTGACGCTCCACAGCGCCCGGCCGGGGCTGCGGCCTAAACTGCGGGCGACGTTTTCCAGCTCGACGGGGGCCTGCGCGATCCCGGCCCGCAGGTTGACCAGCGCCCGGGGCATAAACATCAGCAGCCAGGCGAGCAGCAGCGTGACCTCGGTCTGATAGATGGGACGCGCATAGTGAATGGTGACCGTCACCAGCGCCAGCGCCGTTACGATGCCGGGCAGCGAGCTGGTCATGTAGTTACACCCCTCCAGCAGACGAAAAAGACGCTGCGGATAGCGAACGCCCAGCCAGGCGATGGGAATTGCGCAGGCGGTGGTGAGGAGCGCGCCCACCGCGCCGAGCAGCAGCGTTTGCCGCAGGGAGAGCCACAGGTCGGCGCTCATCCAGTTTTCCACGCCGCCCAGCCAGAGCCAACGGCAAAGCACCATCAGCGGAACGCCCAACGCCAGCATCACCAGCGTCAGCAGCGCGAGCTGAAGAGGGATCGCCGACAGCCGGCCCAGCGGCTGCCGCTGCTGTTCGCGCGCGGCGCCCGAACCGATGCGGGCATAGCGCGCCTTCCCCCGCGACGCCCCTTCCAGCAGCAAAATGGCCAGGCAGCAAAGCGCCAGCACCCCGCCCAGCATGTTCGCCGCCGGGCCGCTGAAGGTTGACTGGAACTGGTCATAGATGGCGGTGGTAAAGGTATCGAAACGGACCATCGCGAACAGGCCGAACTCCGCCAGCAGATGCAGCGCCACCAGCAGCGCGCCGCCGCATATCGCCAGCCTGAGCTGCGGCAAAACCACGCGGAAAAAGATCCGCCACGGCGGCGTACCTAATGAGGCGGCAACATCTTCCAGCGTCGGGTCCAGCCGCCGCAGAACGGCGGCAACCGGCATATAGATAAACGGGTAATAGGCCAGCAGCGAAAGAAACACCCCGGCAGACAGGCCGTGCATTGCCGGCACCGCGCTGACCCAGGCGTAGCTTTGCACAAAGGCCGGGATCGCCAGCGGCGCAACCGCCAGCACCGACCAGAGCCGCCGCCCCGCCAGCAGCGTGCGCTCCGTCAGCCAGGCCAGGCCAACGCCCAGCGCAATGCACAGCGGTACCGTCAGCGCGATAAGCCACAGGGTGTTGCTCAACAGCTCAGCGACGCGCGGACGAAAGACCAGCGCCCGGATTGTCTCCCAGCCGGTATCGACCCCCACGGCAATAACAAAACCCGGCGGCAAGAGCGCCAGCAGAGAAAACAGAACGGCTAACGCGATCATCGGAAAAGCAGGACGCCTGCGCTCGGGCAGGCGTTGGGCTTTTTTTCCGAGCGCGAAACTCAGAGAAGACATAGCGTATTCACTTTAACGGACGATTACAGCAGGCCAGCCTGGGTCATCAAATCGACCACTTTTTTGCTGTTCAGCGAAGACGGCTCAACCTTCGGCGCCTCTAACGCCTGCAGCGGCGTCAGCTTCGGGTTAGACGCGGCGTTGACGCCAACGGCGTATTCAAAGGCGTTATTGGTGCGCAGCTCATCCTGCCCCTGCTTGCCGGTGATCCACTTGATAAAGGCCTGAGCCTGTTCCTGATGTTTGCTGGAGGCCAGAACGCCGCCGCCGGAAATGCTGACAAAAGCGCCAGGATCCTGGTTTTTAAAGTAGTGGAGACGGGTATTTTTGCTGTTCTCGCCGGTTTTCGCCTGATCGACAAAGCGGTAGTAATGATAGATAACGCCGCCATCAATCTGACCGGCATTCACCGCTTTCATCACCGTGCTGTTGCCCTTGTAGGCCACAAAATTGGTTTTCATCGCTTTAAGCCATGCCAGGGTGGCCTGCTCGCCTTTCAGCGCCAGCATCGCGCTGACGATGGCCTGGAAATCCGCGCCGGATGGCGAAGCGGCCCAGCGCCCTTTCCACTGCGGTTGCGCCAGATCCATCAGCGACTTCGGCAGCTGCGCTTCGCTGATTTTCGCCGGATTGTAGACGAATACGGTGCTGCGGGCGGCAATGCCTATCCAGCGGCCGTGCTCAGGGCGGTACTGCGGGGCGACCTGCTGAAGGGTCTCGGCCGCCAGAGGCGCAAACAGCTTCGCGTTATCCACCAGCACCATCGCCGGGGAGTTTTCCGTCAGAAAGACGTCCGCCGGGGACGCCGTCCCCTCCTGCACCAGTTGATTCCCCAGCTCGCTATCGCCGCCGTTACGCAGCGTCACTTTAATGCCGGTCTCTTTGGTAAAACCGTCAACCCATGACTTAACCAGGTTTTCATGCTGCGCGTTGTAGACCACAATCCCGTCGCTGCTGGCCGCCGCCAGCGCCTGCGGAGCAATAAACGCGGAAGAAGCCATCAATGCAGCGGAGCAATAAGACACCAGACGAAAACGCATACGCTAATCCTTAATAGAGGTGGGCAAAGGGTAACTGGCAGCCGGTCGGCAGGGATTAAATCACAGAGGAATGTGAATGATAATGCAAACAATTACCATCTAATGAAAAAAGAGAAATATACTGCGCGCGGGCGGCACCAGGCGGGGAAAATGCTATAAAAAAATAACCGCCGCGATGAACATTAAAATAACCTTAAGACAGCTTAATTTTATTTTACACTGCCTTCAAAATCCCACTGCGGGCGGGCTTTGGCCACTGCGTTAGCGAAAACTCCACTGCACGCTCACCACAAAGACGGCGGGAAGAATAATTCCGCTTTCCACGCCGAAATAATCGGTAAAGTTGTACTGAAATCCATGGTAAATATAGGGAGAAAAGCCTATACCGGTCGCATCTTTAAAATCCTTGTAAGAACCATGGTCGCCGCAGTGCTCAAAGGCCGAGAAGAAAAACTCGCCAACGTAGCCATAAATTCCCTTAAATACCCAGCCGTTGCCCAGCGAGGCCCAGTCGCGGCGTACCCCGAGCGCGATGCAGCGATCGTCAAAGCTGTTTTTCATCGTTCCGGCCAGCAGGCTGTACGGAGAATCTTCGGAGAACTTGCGTTCAACGGAGGCAAACTGGTTGTCAAAACCTTCGGTGTACTGCCCGTGGTTATTCGACAGGTGGTATATCCAGGAGCCGGTATTAACCGAATAAAGGTTGATTTCATCCGCCCGTAGGGCCGTCGACGACATCAACAGCGCGGCGGCAGCCACCGCAGGCTTGATCATTTTTCTGCGCATCAACATCATCCCCTGGTTCAGGCGTCGGCCCGGCTGGATAATAAGAGTATAGAAACCGCCGATTGGCTCTGCCGGAGAAATGCGCGATTTTCTGCAAAGAGATATTTTAATGAAATTCTGGCGGGCTAATTTTAGTAATACAGCGTATTTATTCCGGTCTTCATTGTCTGATGAACAAGAATAAAATGGGGTATTTAATTAATTTTCAGGACAGGAGTTGATCGTTAATAATAAAATACCTGGCGTCTGACCAGGTATTTATGAGGTGGATTTAGCGCTGACAAATTTTTATCAACAGTTCCGCCATCCAGCGGTGGCTTCTCTCCTGGCCCGCCGTTTCATGCCACGAGAGATAGCAGGTGCGGCTGTCCATTTCTAAAGGCAGCGGCAGCAGCTGCAGCCCAAACTGCTCTTCAAACTCTTGCGCCAGCCACTCCGGCGCGATAGCCACCATATTGGTTTGCGACACAACGCTCAACACGCTGACCATCGCGTTACCATGAAAAGCGACGCACGCCTGCTGCTCTTCAGAACTGTACCAGGGGGAGCTGAAGGAGGCGTAGCGATCCAGCGCGACGGTAGCGTGCTGCTCGCGATAAATATCCTCCTCACTCAGCGGCGATGCGATACGCGGATGGTTGCACCTGGCGACCAGTACCATTTTGTCGTTGAACAGCGGGATGCTGGTAAACTCCGGATGATTGAATTTGTTGTAGTCGAGAACAAATTCCACCTCCTGATAGCGCAGCTGATTTGTCACCTGCTGACTTAGCGAAGATTTAAAGGACAGACTGACCCTGGGAGCAATCTCGCTGATTTTGTTAAAAATAAGCGGCGTCAGGTAGTTATCCAGCGGGCTACAGACGCAAAGGGTGTAGAGACGTTCGCAGTCAAGCGGGTCGAAAAGCGTGTCCGGCAGCTCATTTTGCACCAGCGACAGCGCGCGTCGAACCGAGCTAAAGAGTTGAAAGGCGCGCTCTGTCGGTTTAATGCCGCGGCCGTTACGGACAAACAGTTCATCTTTAAACAGCACCTTCAGGCGAGAGACCGCGCTGCTGACCGCAGGCTGAGACATACCCAGCGTTTGCGCCGCTTTGGTTAGGCTTTGTTCCTGCATGACGGTATCAAAAATAGTCAGCAGGTTGAGGTCGACTTTGCGCAATACCGGCTGCAGGACTTTCGGTTCAGAGGTTGGTTTAGATGTTGTATTTTCACTCATGTAGGGAACTCCACCAGCACATTAATCAGCGATTCTGCTGCGTAACACTGAGACCTTTCGCCAAAGGAAAAAAATAGGCAGATAAATCACCATCGGCCCCAGCAGCCATGTGTTATCGGTTTCCAGCAGCACGCTCAAATGTATGAAACTTATTATCAAAATGGTAAACAGCAGAAGAATATGAAACGTATTATGTTTTCTGGAGAAAACGGCATAGCGGTAAAGCATTCATTTTTCCTTCGTTCACTCCTTGAACAGCGGAGAATACCATATAAAAAGTGATGAAATTTCTGAAAAATACGCGACTTAATCCTAATAAGTAAATTCTCATTAAAATTTTTCGCCTGGGCTTAGCTAAATCGCGAATCAGGCAGAACGCCGATATTCCTTTGCCGCTACAGGGAGTCTAAAACCGGGTAATAACTTTCCATGACGCATAGGGGCTAAAGAATAGAAATTATTTCACAGAAAATAGTCACGTATATGCAGCAATAGCCGGAAGGAGGCGAAGGCGGTGGGCGAAATAAAATTGTGCGGAAGCGGGAAGCGCTCTGTTAACGCGCTAAGTCGATATTGGGCCGCCATCGAGGCCTCGAACCCCGTTCCCTACAACGTATGTCGTTCGCTCTTCCAGATGAGCTAATGGCGGTCAGGCGCTAATCAGTAAAGTTCAGCAGTGGCGTGCCGATACCAATTAGCGACGCGAATACTAGCCAGTCGGTTGGACGGAGTAAATAATATAAATGTACGAAATATCTGAATCGTCCCTCTCAGCGCCGGCCGATACGGGTCAAGGTTGAGGATGCAGACAAAACCTTACACGCCAGCCCCTTGTACATTGATAAGGATTGTTTATGATCCTCGGGTTCTGAAATGTCCTGGTACCCTATGCGCAACCGTCGGCTCCCTGGTAAATGGTTTTTGATACTGACCTGCTTCGTCATGGCATTCTGCCTTGTTCAGCGGGCGGCCTATCTGCACCATTTTTTGGCGGACGCCAGCGCCCAGGCGCAGGAGAGCGTTCTCAGCGCACAGGCCCAGCAGCCCTCTTCAGAGGAGGCTGAGCAAGGGCCTTCGCCCTGCCAGCTGAGCGCCAAATCCTTGCTCTGCACGCAGCCGCTTTTCTTCGATGGCGCATTGCCGGCCGTTCTTTTATTCCTTACCCTGCTTCAGCTGCTCGCCGCGGGCCGTCCGGTGGTTTTGCGGGACGATCCCGTTCGTCCGCCCACGCTGCGAATACATCTCAAAAACTGCGTTTTCCGTGAGTGAAAAAATCGTTCTTAGACGATTAGTTTTTTAATTCACGGAGAAAAAAATGCTGAATATCTTCAGGGGCTTCGTCTTCCTGTTACTGACCTGCGCGGGCGTTGCCCACGGGGCGGACACAGGATGGCTGACATCCCCGCAACACGACCACGCCCGGATCCGCTTCCAGGCGGAAAAAGGCAAAGATCGGATCGACGGACTGCTCTCTATTGAGCTGGCTTCCGGCTGGAAAACCTACTGGCGCTCACCGGGTGAAGGCGGCGTCGCCCCGCAAATAATCTGGAACAACGGCGAACGGGCGCGGTGGTACTGGCCTGCCCCGTCAAGATTCAAGATTTCCGGCCTGACGACCCAGGGCTACCACGACCGGGTGGCGATCCCGATGACGATCGCCGCCGCCCCCGGAGACGTGCTGGAAGGCACGCTTACGCTGTCGACCTGCAGCAACGTCTGTCTGCTGACCGACTACCGGCTGCATCTCGATTTCAATCAGCCCGCGGACGGCGAGTTCCGGAACGCCTTTGCCCGGGCCATGCGCGCTGTCCCGGCGGATAACGGGGTGACGAACGATCTCGCCGCGCATCTGGTCGGTAGCCAGTTGGTCATCACCGCGACCACGACCGGCGAATGGAAAAATCCCGGGGTCTATTTTGACCCTATGGACGGGGGGATTGTGGCCGGCGATCCGGAGATTCGCGCCGAGGGCGACCGCCTCAAGGTGACGGTGCCGGTCACCGATGAATGGGGAGAAATACCCGCCACGCTGGCGGGAAAAGCACTGTCGTTGGTGCTGACAAATGGCGAAAAAGCGCAGCAGATAAACCTTACGACTGGCGCCGATCTCGCGCCAACGGCGACGGTTAGTCTCGGGAAAATAGTGCTTTTCGCGCTGCTCGGCGGCGTCATCCTCAACCTGATGCCCTGCGTGTTGCCGGTGATGGGCATGAAGCTCAGCGCGGTGCTGCAGGCCGGGGCCGATCGGGGCAGGGTCCGGCTGCGCTTTCTGGCCACCAGCGCGGGCATCCTGACCTCGTTTGCCCTGCTGGCGCTGATGGTGATGATACTCAAGCTCACCGGCGCCTCGCTGGGCTGGGGGATCCAGTTCCAGAATCCCTGGTTTATCGGCGTAATGGTTGCCGTCACCTTTCTCTTCGCGCTGAATCTGTTCGGGATAGTCGAGATGCTGCTTCCCTCGGCAGCCGTTAGCCGGATGGCGACCGCCGGCGGCGCCGGGATAGCGGGGAGTTTCTGCGAGGGCGTTTTTGCCACTCTGCTGGCAACGCCCTGCTCGGCCCCCTTCCTGGGCACGGCGGTCGCTTTCGCGCTTGCCGCCCCACTTCAAGAGCTGTGGCTGATTGTCATGGTGCTCGGGCTGGGGATGGCTGCGCCGTGGCTGTTCGTCGCCCTGTTCCCGCAAACCGCCGCCCTGCTCCCCCGCCCTGGCCGCTGGATGAACAGCCTGAAAATGGCGCTTGGCGTCATGATGCTGGCTTCCAGCTTCTGGCTGACGACGCTGCTCGGCGTTCACCTCGGCGAGACCTCCAGCGTCGTGATGACGTTGACTCTCACCGTGGCGGCCCTGATCGCCTTGTTAGTCGCCCATCAGCGAACGGCTCCCGCCTTCTGGCTGGTGGTTATCGCCCTGGCGGCGTATGGCGGCTTTCAGGTTCGCGGTCTGCTAGCGCAGGGTTCCACCGTCTCGTCGCCGCAGGCTAACGCTCAGCAAATTCGCTGGCAGCCCCTTAGCGAGGAGGCCATCCGCAGCGCGCGGGCTGAAGGCAAACGGGTGTTTATCGATATCTCCGCCGACTGGTGCGTAACGTGCAAAGTGAATGAACTCCGGGTGTTAAATCAGCCCGCCATCATCCGCGCGCTGGCTCAGCCCGATGTCGTGGCGCTGCGCGGCGACTGGAGCAAGCCTTCTGAGCCGATCGCCCGTTTCCTGCAGAGCCGAAATCGCTACGCCATTCCCTTCAACCAGGTCTACGGTCCGGGCCAGCCGCAGGGAGAAATGCTGCCGCCGCTGCTCGATAAACAAACCGTCCTCAAGGCCCTCAATCGTGCCAAAGGTTAAATTAACGATGAAAAAAACGCTGCTCACCCTCGCTCTCCTCCCGGCATCTTTGACGGCTGCGGCGTCTTCGCCGCTTACGCCGGCGCAGGAGGCCCGCGTGCAGGAACTGGTTCAGGAGACGCTAATCGGCCATCCTGAAATTTTGATCGCCGCGGCCGAAAAACTCGATCGGCAGAATGCCCAGGCCGGACGGGAATCGCTAAAGCAGGTACTGTCGCAGGACGGCGAGTTTATCTTTCACGACCCCAACTCACCGCGAATCGGCGCGCAAAATCCGAAGCTGACGCTGGTCGTCTTTACCGATCATAACTGCCCGTATTGTAAAAAGTTTGACCCCTATCTGGAGAGAATTGTGGAAAAATACCCGGACGTTGCGGTGATCTTTAAGTTTCTGCCCTGGCGCTCCGAGAGCTCAATGACCGCGGCCAGGGATGCGCTCACCCTGTGGCGCACGCACCCTGAACAGTTTGTTAAATTTAACCCTATCCTGATGGCGAAAAAGGGGTATCACGACAGTGTCAGCATTGAGCAGGCGAAAAAGAAGGCGGGGGTCATTGTGGCTCAGCCGGATGCGCAAAGCCTGGAGACGATTAAGCGCAGCTTTGCTGTCGCCGAAAAGCTTGGCATTCAGGGAACGCCAGCCACGCTTATCGGCGATGAGATGCTCTCAGGCTGGATCCCCTGGGAGCAATTTGATGCCACAATCGGCGACGCGCTGAAAAAACAGTAACCCACGTCAGGGGGAGCGATCCCCCTGCATTGCGAGGCGATATGATGAAATACTTTTTACTGCTGGCGGCCTGGATGATGCCGGGCCTGGCGCTTGCCGAGGGGGCTATCCCCCAGATAGTTAAAAATTTTGGTGAACAGCAAGGGATCAAAATTATTAAGGAGATAGATTCCCCCGGCGGCGTGAAAGGCTGGGTCGGTCAGTATCAGGATATGGGCGTTACCCTGTTTTTGACGCCGGACGGGAAGCACGTTATTTCCGGGTATCTTTACGATGATAAAGGGCAAAACCTCAGCGAGGGGTACTTCAAAGAAGCGATCTATACCCCGTTAGGCCGCGAAATGTGGAAGAAGCTGAACGATGCCCGGCCGCTCAAGGAAGGCGCTGATTCCGCTGCCAGAAAAGTGATTGTCTTCGCCGATCCGTTCTGCCCCTACTGCAAGTCGTTCTGGTCAGCGGCGCAGCCGTGGGTAAAAGCCGGTAAGGTCCAGCTGAATACCCTGCTGGTTGCCTTTCTCAACCCGAAAAGCGGCCAATACGCCACGGCAATCCTGAATGCCAAAGATCCGGTAGCCGCCTGGCAAGAGTATGAACTCTCCGGCGGCAAAAAACTCCCGCGCTTTGACGGCGTGACGCCGCGCGAAACCTTTAATCTTCTTCAGCATAACCAAAAGCTGATGGATGATTTGGGCGCCAGCGCGACGCCGGCTATCTATTACATGAATGAACAGAACGAGCTCCAGCAGGTGATCGGCATGCCCGATAAGAAGCAGCTGGTGGAGATGTTCGGGCCTGAGCCCTGATGCAGAGCGGGCGTCCCGCGGGGCGCCTTGCTAACCCAGGACTGACTGCGTATTTTTACTCTTACGCTGCCCGTCCGGGCATTCAACGCTTGAATGAATGAGGAATAATGGAACGCTTATTTGTCTACGGCACGCTGCGTCCGGGCCACTCGAATGCCCATATTATGGACAACATTGGCGGTGAGTGGCAGCCCGGCTATGTGAAGGGGCTGTTTTATGAACGCGGCTGGGGAGCGGCGGCGGATTTTCCGGGGATCGTGCTCGACAACAACGGGCCTCGGGTCGACGGCTATCTGTTCCTGTCCGCGAATCTTAGCGCCCACTGGCCGATGCTGGATGCGTTTGAAGAGGGCTACGATCGCGTTGCCGTGGACGTTACCACCGAAGACGGTCAGCGCGTGACCGCCTGGATCTATCAGCTACAGCCGAAGGTCGCAGCGTAATCCCCTTTCGCCCCGCGTCTGCGGGGCGTCGCTCAGCCCAGGTTTAGACGTCGCGCCAGCCCATTGCCGGCGCAACGTGCTTCAGTATGGACTCAATCACGTGGGCGTTATACTCCACACCCAGCTGGTTCGGCACCGTCAGCAACAGCGTATCCGCTTCGGCAATCGCCTCGTCCTGCTTCAGCTGTTCGACCAGCTTGTCCGGCTCCGCGGCGTAGCTGCGGCCAAAAATGGCGCGAGTCTTCTCGTCGAGGAAACCTATCGAATCGCTCTCGTCACGGCCTGAACCGAAATACATCCGGTCGCGATCGTTCATCAGCGCGAAAATGCTGCGGCTGACCGAAACGCGAGGCGTGCGCGTATGGCCCGCTTCTGCCCAGGCCTCGCGATAGGCGCGGATCTGCTTCGCCTGCTGAATATGGAACGGTTCGCCGGTTTCATCGTCTTTCAGCGTCGAACTTTGCAGATTCATCCCCAGCTTTGCCGCCCACCTTGCCGTCGCATTCGAACCGGCGCCCCACCAGATTCGCTCGCGCAGCCCTGCAGAATAAGGCTCAAGCCGCAGCAGGCCCGGCGGATTGGGGAACATGGGCTGCGGGTTAGGTTTCGCAAACCCCTCTCCGCGCAGCGCGTCCAGCAACACTTCGGTATGGCGGCGCGCCATGTCGGACTCGTTTTCGCCTTCTCCGGGAACATAGCCAAAATAGCGCCAGCCGTCGATCACCTGCTCCGGCGAGCCGCGGCTGATACCCAGCTGTAAACGGCCGCCGGAAATTAAATCTGCCGCGCCCGCATCCTCGGCCATATAAAGGGGATTTTCGTAGCGCATATCAATAACGCCGGTGCCTATTTCAATACGTTTGGTTTTCGCCCCGACCGCAGCCAGTAGAGGAAATGGCGAACTGAGCTGGCGGGCGAAATGGTGCACCCTGAAATAGGCGCCATCCGCGCCCAGTTCTTCGGCGGCAACGGCCAGATCGATGGATTGCAGCAGCGCGTCAGCGGCCGAGCGCGTCCCGGACTGCGGCGACGGCGTCCAGTGACCAAATGACAAAAAGCCAATCTTTTTCATGACGTGGGTATCCTGGTTGGCGGGGAGGTCGTCGGCAGGTGGCGCATAATGAAACGTGTCTGCCGCGTTATGCCTCTACTCTACGCATAACCAGGTGAGAATAAATATCGTTTGTTTAACCGAATGCTTCAAATAAATTGATTGAGTCTGCGCGACGCCACAGACCGCGGCCCGGGCGATAAACACGGGCTCACAGGCCGAATATCGCCTCAATTTCAATTTTGAGATCCGCAGAAAACAGGCGGCTGACTTCAACGAGCGAGCTGGCGGGTAAGCAATCGCCGTAGTTCCGGTAAAGCACTTTGCGCAGCTCGTCGAGCTCATCAAAAGAAGTGATAAAGATCGTGACTTTGATAAGAGACGAAAAATCGATGCCTTCGGCCTGGGCAACGGTTCGTATCTGGGTAAAAATCTCCTCCGCCTGGGCGGCAATACCGTCGTGCTGCGCTCGGGTACCGAACGCGGTGAGCCCAGAAATATAAAGCGTGTTTCCGTGCTTAACCGAATGAACGTAGGGAGCCTTGACCTCGCCCAGTTCAGGGTAATTTTTTCGTACTATCTGACTCATACCGATATCCTTATTTTACAAGAAACTGACTTGCCTCACTCGTTCGGCGGTCTTGTCGTCATTCATTAGCCAGTCGCTAAACAGCGGCTGGCTAATGGCCCGCGCTTTTCATGGCATCCTGCCTGCCCGGATTGCACGGCTCTTTTGTATCCGGAAGATAAAATTTTCCGGACGAGTCAGGCTGCGTTCCGCCGGGGCAACCATCGCGCCCAGACGCGGTCGCGCTGCCATCAGAGCCATTGCCCCCATCCGAGTTATCCCCATTCCCGCCGTCGCCGCCATTACCGCCGTTAGCGGCATAGGCTGAGCATGCGCACAGCATGAAGAAACACACCAAAAAGCGTCTGACCATCACCATCCCCTGTCATCGGATTTAAACACAGACTAAAAACAGGTGAATTGTACTCGCTTCCAGAATCCGTTGAACGCATTTCTGCCGCATCGCCGGATAAGAAAAACCGTACGCGACGCGACGATCGTTATGCTCAGGGACAGGGCATGGAATAAGGCAGGAATAATCCAGGGGCAGGCCGTCGCGATATCGCCAGCACGGCTTTCGCTATCGCGGCCGTAACGCTATAAATCGTTATTTATCGCACAGGGTGACGTGGGTGGCAGCAGGGCCCTTGTCATCTCTATGGAGTATGGCATATTCAACTTTCTGGCCTTCAAACAGGGTATTAAAATTATCACCACGAAGCGCCGAGCAATGGACCGAGATATCTTTACTGCCATCGAGAGGTGAAATGAAACCAAATCCCTTTGACTCATTATACCACTTGACCAGACCTTTAATTCTTGAGGACATACTGACTCCAGTTGCACATCAGGTAATTGACAGAAAACGTGTCGGATTAAACGTATGGACTCAAAAGAAAGGGGGTATCAGCGATAGCGCCTGGTAATGAGAACGGGCCGGTAAAATTTTTAAGCTCATGCGTTTTTTCGGATTAATAATTTCATTAATGCATAAATACCATTAATAAGCAAATGAAATTTTAGCCGTCCAGATGCCCCGCTGGGGATAAAATAATGAGAAATGGCCTTAAATTTATTGCGCTGCGACTCATGATATAGCTTCACCGCCGCGTGAGCCTGTTCGGAAAAATAAAAGAACATCCCTCCAGATTTATCCACGTCACCATAGCCAAAACCTTGGCTAACCCAATGAAATAATGGATTTTATTATCATTAAACCATCAACAAGGCGCTGGCGAATCACTCCCCCCTCTTTCCGTATTAGTCTCCGTCCCGGCAATATCAATTGAAATAAGTCTTGCTATCCGCGGTGAAGTATGTGACTAATGATTGGTCGGTTAAGTACACAGACATAATAAAGCGGTTTAGTAAAGCAGTCCTCATCTCAAGTGTTATCCGTTGATAATTCTTCCTTTTGAGTCTCCTTATCGTTATTAATTAGATTCTGTGCGAAACCTTTTTTCGCCGTAAGGCTCAGATATGTTGAGGTATTATCAATGTCTAATAAAATGACTGGTTTAGTAAAATGGTTTAATGAGTCGAAAGGCTTTGGTTTCATCACCCCGGACAACGGTAGCAAAGATGTGTTTGTACATTTTTCTGCTATCCAGAGCGGCGGTTTTAAGACCCTGAACGAAGGCCAGAAAGTCGAATTCACCATTGAAGATGGCCAGAAAGGCCCTTCAGCGGGTAACGTCTACGCCATCTAAGCTGCGCTTTATTCACTGGCGGTAGATTTCAGCTTCGCTGCTGATGATGGACTCACGCCAGTTCAAAAACCCTGACATCATGTCGGGGTTTTTTCGTTGTGTCGCGAGGCAACGGATCCCGCGGGTTAAAACCGATGGTTATTGTATTGGCTGCCGCTGATGAAATTCCTGACCAAATCACAATGCGTCTTTATTTCACTATTTGAATCAACGAAATTCATCTTCCCCACCTTGTTTAACGAGCTTGCCCCATTTTAACGCCCCCGCAAACTATGACTCCCACCAGGTCGAAATTTTTAAATTCGGCGACGGAAATAAAACACCTTATAACAATAGCGCATTAAGTTATGAATAATATGTGCAACACGCCATGATTTAAGTAAACAGCTTAGGTATCAGTAAATAACATTCAGGCATGAGTTAAACCAAAAAATAATAATGCACTGATAACAAACTCCGTTATCGTGTTCGCGTAATACGTTGTTTTTCAGAAATGACTTTCTCATCAGGGTAAAAATATGCCAAGAAAAATTCATAGATTGCTATTGTCGCTGGCGATCGCCGCCGCGCCTTTTTTCAGCCATGCCGAAGAGTCCACCTGGGATCATATTAAGCAATCGGGCGAATTACGCGTCGGCGTCGCGCAGGGGGAACCGTGGTATTTTAAAGATCCAGCCACCGGTCAGTGGAACGGCATTGGCTATAACGTGGGTAAAGTACTGGCAAAAGATTTAGGCGTAAAACTGGTGCCGGTGGAAACCACCTGGGGAAATGCGGTCGCCGCGCTGCAGGCCGGACAGATTGATACCATGCTGGTGCTGGACCCCACCGATGAACGCCGCAAAGCCGCCGACTTTTCCGACCAGCCCTTCCTCTGGTATGCGCAGGGGGTCCTGATCCGCGACGGCGTGAAGGCCGAGAGCTGGGAAGATCTCAATCGCCCGGATATTAAGATTGGCGTCACGCTCGGCAGCAGCCCGGACCTGATACTGACCAAAAAATTACCCAAAGTGCAGCTGGTGCGCTTTACCAATATGGATGAAGGCGTCGCAGCCTTCTACGCCGGACGCGTCGACGCCCTCTCGTACGTTCACCCGGCGCTGGCGCTGCAGCAGGCAAAAGTGCACAAAGGCAACCTGATTCTGCCAAAACCGATTATTGCCATCAGCACCGGCGGCGCGCTGCGCAAAGAGAGCGATCCCCGCTTCCGCAACTTTCTGAATGAAGAGTTTGCCAAAATTTACCAGTCGGGACAGAGCAAACAGTTTTATGAAGACGCCCTTAAGCTACGCGGTGTGGATATCAGCAAAGTGCCCTCGGTGATTAAAGAAGAGTGGAAATGAGCGATTAATCTCCTGGCGCGGGCAGAAGCGGCGCGATTGCCGCGCCAATGTCCGCGCAGCGTTCCATATCCAGCAGAGCGTCAATCAGCCGCGCTGCCCGCGGAGCGCTGAGGCGTGATGACAGGTTGGCCACGCATTTATCAACGATCCGCTGTTCCGGCAGCGGATTTTCTGCGCACCCCGGCGGGAAGTCGATACGCTCTCCGGCGATCGTCCTTCCCTTTAGCACAATTTCCACGCGCGCGGCGGGACGGCGATGCTGCAGCATCAGCTGTTCAAAGGTCTCATCGGCGATAATTTCAACCCGGTCAGCAAAGGCAAGGAGTGGCGCCGCGCCGCGCGTCCGATCGCTGCTCCACTGATGACGCGCGATTTTAAAAGCCAGGCAGGCTATCGCCAGCAGCAGACTGAACTGCGCATCGGTATTGCTGACGGGACGCGCGTCGGCGAAAAAACGCGCCAGGGTGAAACTCCCATAGACGCGTATCCGCTCAATCGACTCTGCCGACGGAATACGCTCCAGCAGATGCTCAAACGACGCCAGCGCCGTATGCATCCAACGGCATACCGGATAGTCTTTGAAACTGGCGTGCCTGAGCTGCCAGTGCGTCGCCAGATTCTCTGTCAGCCGTTCTGGCTGAAAGCGGTCGGAGCCTGACATCCGCCAGAACCCCTGTTCGCCATCGAGTATCGCGCGCGGCCCCACTATTCCCGCGAGGTGTAGCTCCACCGCGCGTACGCCGGCCTCTGCCGCCGGCGCATTGTAATCCTTAAACGAAACCAGTGGACGCGCCTGCCAGTTGTACTTATGCAACGTGGGCAAAGGGGTTAACGAGGCGGCCAGTCCCAGGCTATTTTCCAGCCCCGCGGCATCGCAGCCGCGCAGTAAACCATACGCCACCGCCGCCCCCAGCGATTCGTGCTGGCACACGCCATACACTTGTTGAAACCTTTCAGGACTCGGCTGCTGAGAGATAATCACGCGGCTGTTGATTTCCCAGGCCGCCACCAGAGAGGTCAGCAACGCCCCGCCGCTGACCGGCCCACCCTGGCCCACCGCGGCCAGCGCCCCGGCCACCAGCGTGGCGCCGGGATGCCCCATCCCCCGCCCGGCGACTTCAAAACCATCGTCATAATCCAGCGCGTTTATCGCAGCGGCGTTAAGGAACGCGGCGCCGCTGGCGGAGAGCGGAGTTCCACCGTCAAGCGCCACGCTTCTGCCCGTCGCGTACTGGCTCCGAATAACCCGCGCGCTTTTACGCAGCACGCTGTCTTCGCCGCCGGCAATGCCGCAGCCCAGGCTATCGATAAAATGCAGAGCGATCCTGGCTTTCACCGACGCCGGTATCGCAGCCGGAGTGAGTTCGCCGGCAAAACGCGCCAGCGTAGCGGTTAAAGAATCAAAGTTTGGCATTGCTTTCTCGCGTAAATATTTATAACCAAAAGAGATAATAGCAATGGTTTTTATTATTTAATTATCACATTTCGCTACTGCTAAGATGATGTCGTTCTAAAACCATCACCATCGTTTTGCGTTTTTCAGGGGTTCCAGAACTATGTCGTATCAATGGGATTTTGCCGCCATCTGGCCATATCGCATGCTGTTGCTGGAGGGGCTGTGGGGTACCATTCAGATCGGCGTCACCAGTATTTTATTCGGCATGCTGGCCGGCATTGCGCTGGCGTTGATGAAGGCCTCGCCGCTAACGCTCTTCCGTATGCCGGCGCTGATACTGATCGGCTTTTATCGTAATACTCCCGCGATTGTCCACTTCTTCTGGATCTACTACGCTCTGCCAATCGTCAGCCCGCTGACGCTCTCGCCGTTCGCTGCCGCTGTACTGGCGCTCTCCGCCCAGTCGGCCGCGTTTTATGCCGAAGTTTACCGCGGCGGCATCCAGTCGATCGGCGCCGGACAATGGGAAGGGGCGAAGGCGTTGGGCATGTCGCGCGCCACCGCGCTCCGACGGGTTATTTTCCCTCAGGCGCTGCGCAGCATGATTCCTCCTTTCCTTGAGCGTTCTTTCGAACTGCTCAAATCCACCGCCCTTGCTTCGTCTCTGGCATACAGCGAGCTGCTGTATCAGGCGATGCAAATCAACAGTCAGACTTACCGGCCCCTGGAAGTGTATTCGCTCATCGCGGTGATGTACTTCACCCTGCTGCTGATTATCAGCCAGGGCAGCCGGCTGCTTGAACGACGCCTTGCCGTCTCCGACACACGTTAACGAGAGAACAACCATGCATTATCAGTGGGACTTTTCCCTTGTCTGGCAAAACTTGCCGGTACTGCTGAAGGGACTGGGCGTTACGCTGGAGCTATGGCTGCTGGCGGGAATTGTCGGCACGCTGCTCGGACTTGCCGTTGGCGTCGTCCGTGCCCGCGGGCCGCGCTTTTTTTATCCCCTTACCAGCGCCTTTGTCGAGGTGTTCCGCAATACGCCGGTGCTTATCCAGCTCATCTGGTTCTACTATGCCTTTCCGGTGCTGGTGGGCATTCAGTTTTCCACTTTTGGCGCCGCCGCGCTGGCGTTAACCCTATACACCGCCGCCTACAGCACCGAAATTTTTCGCGCCGGGCTACAGTCCATCGAACGCGGACAGTGGGAAGGGGCAAAAGCCTTAGGCATGCCGCCGGGCGTGATGCTACGGCGCATCATCCTGCCGCAGGTATTTCGCCGTATGCTGCCAGCCCTGACAAACCGCATGATTGAACTGGCGAAGGTGACCTCCCTGGCCTCGATTCTCACGGTTAATGAACTGATGTATCAGGGCAGGCTGCTAAGCAGTACCTGGTATCGCCCGGTGGAGATTTTCACCGTCGTCGCCCTGCTCTATTTTGTGCTGATCTGGCCCGGAAGTTACCTGGCGGCACGACTGGAGCGCCGCTACCGTCCACATCCTTAATTTGATGAGAAAGGCCATGTCAGAGAAAAAAGTCGTCATGCGGATACGCGCCCTGTACAAACGCTTTGGTGCGCAAAGCGTGTTACAGGGCATCGATTTAGATATCTATGCCGGTGAGAAAATCGCCATCATTGGCGGCAGCGGCTCGGGTAAGAGCACCCTGCTGCGCTGTCTGAACTTTATGGAAATACCCAGCGCTGGCACCGTAGAACTGGACGGCGTTACCCTCGGTAAAATCGACAGCCGCGGTCAGCGGCGCTATAGCGAAAAACAGCTGAGCGATGTTCGCCAGCGCGTGGGGATGGTGTTTCAGCAATTTAATCTCTTCCCGCATCTGACGGTACTGCAAAATGTCAGCGAAGCCCTGATATCGGTGAAAAAGATGCGTCGCGAAGAGGCGATGCGCATTGCCCGCGCGCAGCTGGAAAAAGTGGGGCTCGGCCATAAGCATCAGGCCTGGCCCGGCAGCCTGTCCGGCGGTCAACAGCAGCGCGTCGCGATTGCTCGCGCCCTGGCAATGACGCCAGAGATAATATTGTTCGATGAGCCCACCTCGTCCCTCGACCCTGAACTCGTGGGGGAAGTCCTGCATACCATCCGTGAACTGGCAGATGAGGGACGGACGCTGCTGCTGGTCACTCATGAGCTGGGCTTTGCCTGGCATTTCGCCGATCGGGTGATTTTTATCGAAAACGGCGTGATTCATGAAATGGGCACCGCGGAAGAGGTGCTGCGCCATCCGCGCCAACCGCGCACCCAGGCCTTCCTTTCCCGTTTCGCTGAACGGGCATTTTAACCGCAAGGAAACATGATGAGTTTAGCTCTCTCCGGTCAAAGCAGTCAGGCGTACCTGCAGGATACGCGCAACGACAATGTGCAAGTGTACGTCAACGGCGAATTCGTTCATCGCGATCGCGCCACGGTTTCCGTTTTCGATTCCGGCTACGTCTGCGGCGACGGGGTCTGGGAGGGGCTGCGGCTGGTAAACGGCAAGCTGATCGCCCTTCAGGCGCATCTCGATCGCCTGTTTGCCGGGGCAGCCGCTATCCAGCTCAATATCGGCCATAGTCCTGAGGAGCTAACCGATATTATGTACAACACGCTGAAGATCAACGGTATGACGGACGGCGCCCATCTGCGGCTCATGATCACCCGCGGCAAAAAGCGCACGCCAAATCAGGACCCGCGCTTTATCCTCGGCGGCGCCACTATCGTCTGCGTGGCGGAATATAAGGTTGTTGATGAACAAGCCAAACGGCGCGGCCTTGCCCTGTTCACCTCGACCTATCGTACCAGCGCGCCGGATGTTTTCGATTTGCGTCTTAATTCCCACAGCCGCCTGAATTTGATTCAGGCGCTATTGCAGGCGCTGGATGCCGGCGCAGATGAAGCGCTGATGCTGGACCCTCATGGTTTTGTCGCCAGTTGCAATTCCACCAACTTTTTTATCATACGCCAGGGCGAGCTGTGGACCTCAAACGGCCTGTACTGCTTTAACGGTATTACCCGCCGCACGATCTTGTCACTGGCGCGCCAGCAGGGCCTCGGCGTACAGGAAAGATCCTTTACCCTTGCCGAAGCATTCACTGCGGACGAAGCTTTTGTCACCGGAACGCTGGCAGGTATTACCCCGGTAAGCAGGCTCGACGGCAGGCGCTTCGACCTCAACGAAAATCCCGTGACCCAACGCATCAGCGGCTGGTATCAGGACTATTTACAGCAGGAGGAGTCGCCGCCCGCCGACAATCGCTGGACGAAAAAAAACCCGCAGAGATAGCGCGGGTCGATTCAAGTGCAAATCCATTGACTGCAAATAACATCACAATAACCGAGCGTTATTTTATGACTTGCATCACAAAAACATCACCCCCTGTTCGGGGGGGATGCTAGCTTCTCCCCGGTATCTCTTTATCCGTCCCGAGCGCAACGTGAAGGGCATAAGGGGCATGAAATAGCGACGCCTGCGCATTTCTGCTTCATGCTCAACTGAGATGGTCTGAGGATTTTTGCTTTTTTCGAGGCCGGATGTAAGAATCGACGAACGTTTTTGATGGGTCAACGCGTTCACTCATGCCGCCCACCGCAGGGGCATGGATATTGGCTATCGGGATAACATTGCGCCTGCATCGTTGCGATACCCGCCCGCCATATCAAATGATGACTGCTATCTACCAGAGCCCCCCTGTATTACTGCATTCAACGGGAAACAGTATGAAGCCAAAACAAGCGGAAATTATCCGCCATTCTATGTCCCTGTTTAACAAAGAGGGGTATCAGTCGCCGAGTATTGACCGGATTTCGGAGAATGCGGGCATCTCCAAAATGACGTTCTACCGCTACTATCCGGATAAAGAGGCGCTCATTCTTGATATTTTACAGCAGAAAGAGTGTGATTTTATGCAGGCGCTGCAGGACATTACCGCGGATAAACCCACGGGGCGTGAAAAGCTGTTTGCCGTCTTTGAATACTACAATAACTGGTTCACCTGTGCGGATTTTCACGGCTGCATGTTCACCCGCGCCCTGTTTGAATACGGGACCTCGTCTCCCGCTATCCGGACGATATGTTCACAGTTTAAATCGCGCCTCTACAAGTTTTTCCGCGACATCCTCATCGGACTATTAAAACCAGAGCCTGCGGAACGGGTGGCGATGATGATGCTTATGCTGATTGATGGCGCGATTGCCGCCCAACAGGCCGAGTCATCGGAATGCCGGGAGATCCCTCCCGGTATAACGGCCTGGAGCGCGGCAAAAGCGCTTATTTATTCAGAGGGCGGTACTCTCTGATTCGCGGTCAGCGAGCGTGCGTAACGCCTCCAGCAGACAATCGTAATAATCGCAGCAAGTCTGAAGACGCAGCGCTGCGCCAGAGTAGACCTCTTCCAGCGCAGCCGGATTTTTATTGCCGATCGGCACGATAACGTTATTCAGCCATCCATCCGCGTGGCCGATATCAACCTCGATATGCTCTGAGTAATAATGGACGTCGCGATCCGATAGCCCAATACGGCGGCAACCTGTCACCAGCTTCTGGTACTGCGGCGGATCCAACAGTTCCGTCATCGCCATGACGCCAAGCGATTTGTAGTAATGCTGACGGTTAACGCCGCCCAACATAAACGCATTGTAGCCAGCGAGTCCCTGCCAGTCGTACAGATGGGCGAAATGATTTTCAGGCAACGCAATATCCCTTCGCTTCAGTAAATCCTTATACAGATTAACGTGCGTGATCTCCTGGCTGCCCTGGCCTATTTCATCCCAGAGATTCTGGGCAATCTCTGCGCGCGTTTCCGGCAGAGAACCGACCAGCCCCATTGCCACCAGATCGAAAAACAGCAGATTCAGCGCGCTATCGCTTTTGAAGAAATAGTCGATTTGCGTAGCGGAAGCGGAAGAAGCGAGAAAATCAAACAGAGGATGGTGCGAGGCCGGGTGTTTCTGACAGAGGTCACGAAGTTCCTCAACGATATTGCCGGCGTTAAGCGCAGGTGCCGGGAAAGCGAACCGTTTTTTTTCCACCCGAAGCCATTCTGTCTCGATGTAGCTTCTGATCCCGCAGAGCAAGGGATGGAACTGGTTTTTTGCCGCCGCCGATAGCGGCTCCGCCAGCCAAGCCTGGTACAGTTTAAACAGCGCGCCGTGGGCACGCTTTTTAGCCTGCGGGTCGTTGGCGGTAAAAGCCTTGATGCAGGTGTTTTCAGTCAGGTACCAGACTCTGTCGGCCAGTAGCGGATTAGCCGTAAGTTTTAGTGAAAGCGCGTTGCTGTGGAGAAGCTGATCAATCATGTCATCCAGAGAGAGCCTGGCCATTGCGGAATGCGGTTCGTTCCCGGTGAAACCATTTTCTGTCTTACGCATCGATTTATCCCTGTATAAAGCATGGTATAGATACGTTATCGTACAGATATATATGCTGCAATCAGATTTTTTGCACATGCGTAACAAAGTTTTAATTATTTGTTTTTTAAATAAAAAATAGCAAAAACCCAAAATAACAATAAAATTTAATTGATATATTAAAAAAAATAAAGTTACCATTTAGTACAGTTCGAAGCGATGCAAGGAATCAGCATGCCTTACCTGTTACTCACGCTGGCGGCCCTGTTTTGGGGAGGGAATTATGTCGTAGGGCATATTCTCGTTCAGGGCGCGGACCCGATCCTGATGACCGAAGCGAGATGGGCGTTGACCGCGATACTGTTGGTATTGCTCTATCAGCGGCAAATCCGCGACAGTCGGCTGCTGTTTCGCCAAAATGCGCCAACGCTGCTGATCTTAACGCTGTGCGGGCAGGTAAGTTTTCCCTTAACTCTCTATATTGGCCTGCAGTCGACTTCGGCGCTGAACGCAGCGATTTACATGTCTGCGACCCCCTGCATGGTGCTTATTATTAATCGGCTGATTTTCCGTGACCGGGTGTCGGCGCGTAACTGGTGGGGAGTGCTCTTTAGCACCGCAGGCGTCCTGCTGCTGCTTCTGCACGGCAACCTGACCAGCGCAGAGGGGCTAAAAGGCTTCAGCCAGGGAGATCTGTGGGCAATGGGGTCCGCACTAAGCTGGGCGGTATATTGCTCTCTGTTACGTAACAAAGATCGTCGTATCCCCGCCAACGCTTTCGTCGCCGTCAGTTCGCTTCTCGGCGCCCTTATTCTGCTTCCGGTGGTGATTTTCTGGCTGTGGCGGCACCCCGCTACCTCATTCGCTTCGTACCACGATATCTCTTTCCTGACCGGACTGGCGTACCTGGTTATTTTCCCCTCGTGGCTGGCCTACTTATTCTGGAATAAAGGCATCGCGGCCATTGGCGCCACTCGCGGGGAAATTTATACCCATATTATTCCGCTGTCTGGCGGCATATTAAGCATTCTGTTTTTACACACCCAGCCGCACCTCTATCACTTACTGAGCACGCTGCTAATTTTGACCGGGATCGCGATTTGTTCACTCGCTAAAAAAACAGCGGCGCATTAATTAATAATAACGCCACATTGTAATCCATATTAACCGAAGAGTTTAACATGCTCAGGATATACTTATACCTTATTCTCGCCGCATCGGTTTCCGCGCTGGCAACAGATATGATCGTGCCGGCGCTGCCCCTGTTACAAAAAGCGTTCCACAGCGATTATTCATCTATTCAGTTAACCATTAGCGGTTTTCTGGTGATATACGCCTGTAGCCAATTATTATCAGGGTTTATCGGCGAAAAACTGGGTAAATTACGCGTGCTGACGGCCAGCTTTTTGCTTTTCCTGGCAGGGAGCCTCCTCTGTTTTATTTCCGATAGTTTATCAATGCTGTTGGCCGGTAGGGCATTACAGGCCGTGGGCGCCGGGGCAGGACCGGTTCTGTCTAAAGCCATCGCCAAAGAGACTTTTTCTCCTCTGACGCTCAAGCGCGCCCTTTCCGATATTTCTTCCGCCAGCGCGGTGGTTCCGCTTATTGCACCGCTGGCCGGCGCCGCGATCCTCGGCCATTTGAGCTGGAACCATATCTTCCTCGTTATGGCCCTGTTTAGCGTCGTTACCCTCCTGCTGTCTCCGCGCCGCCTTGGGCATCGCGATAGCGCTGCGGCGCCCTCTTCTTCCGGGTTTATCACGCCGGCATTTATCCAGGGAACACTTCTGGTTTCACTGATCCTGAGTTCGCTGTTTTGCTATATCTCGCTGTCGCCAGCCATTTTTATGCAGCAGCTTGGGCTGAGCACAATGCACTACTCACTGCTGTTTTCCGCTTCCGTTTTATTTTTTATTATTGGCAATCAGTTCTCAAAATTTGAGCGCATAAATAATCCCTGGATTTTGTTTATCATGAATGCGCTGGCGGTCTCTCCATTTATTATCGGTTGCCACTCACTCATATTATGCATCGCTGGATCGATGATTTTTAATTTCAGCCTTGGCGCCTATTACCCGACCGCCAACTTTATCGCACTGCAAATCAAAGGTACTAAAACCGGTATTGCGGCATCAGTCACCGGTTTTATTCAAACAGTCTGCGCCGGCGCCATCAGCTATTTCGCTGTAAAACTCACGGATACCGGCCTGGGGTTTGACAGAACCCTCGGCACGAGCACGTTAACGCTGGCAATTTTATCTCTTCTGGTAGTCACGACAATGAAGGTAACGCAATGGAAAACTGGCAAAAAAGGAAAATAGATAGATCGCTAAAATATCAAACCAGGGTGTTCTCTGAACATATTAATGAACTGGTGGTAGCCAAAAGGGATGGCAAGGTCATTACCCTCGACGATGGCAGAAAAATGGTGGAATTTGTCTCATGTTCCTATCTTGGGCTGGAGACTCATCCGACGCTGAAAAAAGCGGTTATCGACGCGATTGAGCGTTTTGGCGTGCAGGTTTCCGTCGCCAGAACGCGGGTAAAAGTCGATCTGTTCCCGCAGCTGGAAGCGCGACTGAACCAAATCATGCATGGAGCTCATACCCTGACGTTTAACGCGGTGACGCCCTGCCATATCGCGGTATTACCGCTGCTGGCGTCCGGAACGCTGCCGCATTTTACGTTCAGTAAAAAACCCTATTTTATTATGGAGAAGACCGCCCACGCGACGCTGCAAATCAACCGTGGTCTTTTACAGCAGTTCGGGGACGTCGTCAGAATTGATTTCCAGGATACGGCGCGGATCGAAGAGGCCTTTCGCTATGCCGCCAGCCAGGGACTGACGCCGATCTCGGTATCAGACAGCGTAGGCTCCATGGGCGGAGTCGCCCCGGTCGCGCAGATTGTCCGCCTGGCGCATCAGTATGACGGCTACGCATATATAGACGATGCGCATGGCACCTCTATCTACGGCGACTACGGTTCGGGATATGTGATGGCATGCCTAGGCCATCGGCTTGACGAGCGTATTATTATCGCCGGATCGCTGTCTAAAGCATTTGGCTCGCACGGCGGATTTATCGCCTGTCACGCCGCAGAGACCATCAATTTTATTAAGACCTACGGCACAACCTACGCCTTTGGCGGACCGCCGTCATTACCAGGGATTGCCGCCTGCGTAGCCGCCGCCGACCTCCACCTGGACGGCACCGTCGCCGCCCGCCAGGAGAAGCTACAGAACGTTATTCGCTATTTTGACGAAGTTTTCGGCAAGACCGAAATCGTTAACCGGGGCACCACGATGCCGATTCGGGGGATCCTGATTGGTAACGAAGATCTCGCCATCACGATGTGCAAAAAGCTGCACGATCGCGGCTTCGCGACGACCGTGGCGATGTATCCGACCGTTGAAGAAGGGCACGCCATTTTGCGCTGCGCGTTGTCTGCTCTCCACGAGAGCGGGCAAATCGACGACTTCTATCGAAACTTCAGAGAGTCACTGGCTGAAGCCACGAGATAAATAGCTGCTGCCGGCCTGCTTCGTCAGGCCGCTTACGGACACTCATTCATATGAAAGGAACAGGGTTCCCTCTGCGCGGAACGTCTCTCATGGTGGCGACCATTATCGGCGGCGGCATGTTCGCGTTGCCGATCGCGTTCGTCCACGTATGGTTTTTAAAAGGCCTGCTGATCCTGTCGGCGACGGGCATATTGATGCTGATGACGGGGCTAATCCTCGTTGACATCACGATGCGATTTCCTCCCGGCGCCAGCTTTCATACTTTCACCAACGCGCTGCTCGGCCCCGCCGCTAGCGTTATCATCGGGATAGCCTTCTGCTTTGTGCTCTACCTACTGACCTACGCGTACATCTCAGGCGCCGCGTCAATATTACGCGATCTCTTACCGCCCGCTGCCAGGGACCGCAGCTGGCTGCCGATAATTCTGCTGTCGCTGACGACCTCGGCGATCCTGTGGGCAGGCGGCAGATTACCCGGCTATATCCTTTCAGGCCTTATCGCCGCCAAGTTCACCCTGTTTTTTCTGCTGTTCGCCGGTGCCGCGGGTGGCGTAAAGCCGCTCAGATTGTTCGACATCTCCGCCAGCACGCCGCTCGGGTATTACCTGCCGATCGTGCCGGTCTGTATTATCGCTTTTGGCTTTCATGGCAGCGTGCCCTCCCTGAGCAGAATGTACAGACGGGATAATCATCGCGCGGTTACCCGCTCTCTCTATTACGGCTTTGCGGTTTCGCTGATCGTCTACGCCTTCTGGCTGACGCTGACCATGGGCGCACTCACGCCTCAGGCGATCCAGCATGTCAGCGACCAGGGCGGGAACATCGGGGCCTTTATTACCGCCCTTAATATCCACCAGACCACCTCGGCGACCCGTATGACGCTGGTCTCCTTTGGGTGTATTGCCGTTTTAGCCTCACTGATGTCGGCCTCAATCGGCTTGAGTGATTATCTTGAGGATATACTGAATAAAATCAGCCGCCGGGGATCGCGTCCGCTGGCAATATTTCTGACCTATTTCCCTCCCGCCCTGGCCTGTATTTTCGCCCCGCAAGGATTTTTATCTGCTCTGGCCTTTGCCGGCATTTCACTGGTGCTATGGAGTATATTATTGCCGCCTTATTTACTCATTAATGCCAGGCGTTCCGCCCTACCGCCGGTATATATTTTCCCGGCCAGCAATGTCCTTCTGAAAATGATAATTATCGTCGGCGCCCTACTCTGGCTACTGATGATTTACGCTTTTCTTGAGTAGATATGCATCGCCATGACTGTAAAAAATGCTTCAGCTGGGCCATCAAATCCCGGTACGGACGACAAACGGCAAAAAGCCTGAGCATGGGAAACCCTTAATCAGCTCCCGAATACTCAGACCCGTGACCAAAAAAAGAGCGGTCATCATTCAGGGGGCCAGGCTTCTGAGAATCAACGAGGAGAGAATGACCGCCGCCGTCGGCGCCGTTTCGAGGTTAAACTGCAGCTGAACAGGGTTAATGAAGGGGCACATCACCATGTATATCGCATAGGTTGCCTCGTCAAGAGGGGTTTTCCTCTCAAACTCGCCGGCCTGCCTGCCTTCGACAACGATGCTTTCAATCAGCTTTAACAGGCGTTCCGCATACCTTTCCGTTGAAGGCCACTTATCCCGCGAGGCGACGGCGGCAATGTCGTAGAGCTTACGATCGTGGAAAAACAGTTCGCTTCCCGCTTCGGTGAGCGCGCGAAAGAGGCGGCGTAATTTTTCGCTGGCTGATGGCGCATCCGCCACCGCTGCAAGTACCGCCGTCATGATCGTCTCCAGGCGGTTAGCGCAAATAACTTCGCCGATAGCCTGTTTGGAATCGAAAAACTTATAGATGTAGGCCTTTGAAAAACCGATAGATTTAGCTAATTCCGCTACGGTGGTTTTTTCGTAGCCGTAATGCCCGAAATGCTCAAATGCGGCGTTGACGATTTGCTCCCGGACGCTGTGATCGAGTGGGCCACGTGCTGATGGTACGTTCATATTCTTAGTCATTCTGTTAGCTTAACGTGATGGTCTTTGATTGACAAATAGTGACCATTTTATCATTCAGCCACAATTTCGCTTGATGCAAGGTCGTGCAAAATTGTATCAGACAAAATCCTCTGCCAACAAAAGCATCGGCTCCCCCCGATACAACTTTATTTCAACCACACCACAGATTTGAATAAGCGGTAAACATCACCTCGCCGCCTGCTGTTCAGAAAGGTATTTTTGCCGCCATTTAGCCGGAGACACGCCGTGCATTTTCTTAAAAGCCTTAGAAAAATGCAGCTGATTTTCATAGCCTACGGAAATGCCCACCACTTTAATCGCCGTATTGCTGTTTTTGAGAAGGCTGACGGCGATGCTCATCCGGAAATTGAGCAAATACGCCTTGGGACCTATACCGTAGGCGCTTTTGAACAACCGACAAAGGTAGCTGCGGTTGATATTACAGTATGCGGCCAGGCTCTCAACGCTCAGAGGTTCGTGGTAGCGATTTTCAATTTTTTTGATCGCCTTTTGCAGGTGCCTGGTCTTGTCATCACGGAGAGGAGCCCTTTGATCATGCGTATTGCTGATTAAGGTCGAAAAGAAGAGATAGCACAGCCCCTGCACCTTCAGCCGGTGTTCATCGCCATGTTCGACAATTTGCCGCAGGTAGCCGAGGGCGCTGACGTTGTCTTTATTCAGGTTGGGCCGGTAAATCGGTGATTGCCGGCTCAGATGGCACTCCGCGAAAATTCTGGCGGCGATCAGCCCATCGACCTCAAGCCACATATAATGCCACGGATCTTTTTTATCCGCGCAGTAGGTGGTCACATCATGGGGGTGGATCAAAAACCCCTCCCCCGCGACGACAGGAAAAGCGCCGGATTCACTGTAAAAGGTGCCGGTTCCACTTATCACATAATGAAATAGGTAATGCTGGCGAACAGCGGGGCCATAACGGTGCCCCTTATGACAACTCTCCTCGCCGTACTGGTACAAGTTCAATTCGATATTGTCGGTATGATTGAGGGTAAAAGTCTTGTGCATCAGTAACTCGCGCTTTTTTCCCCTCACATTATCAGAGATACCGCCAGTAAAGTCCCCCGGTTCAGTCAGATTCAGAGCTGGCTCACACTTTCTTTGCGACATCATTTTTCGCCATAGCAATATCACATTTAGCCATATTTCCGGGTCACGCCGCAGCGTACATTCTGCCTGACCAAAACAGCAGGAACGGAGAAATACCATGATTAAAGTGACATTTATGGGCGCGGGCAGCACCATTTTCGCCAGAAACGTACTCGGGGACATTATGGCGACCCCGACGCTGAAAGAGGTGGAGATTGCGCTGTACGACATCGACGGCGCGCGTCTCAATGAATCTCTCGCCATGTTGAACAATATCAACAGCAATACCAATGCGGGCAGAGCGAAGATCGCCGCTTACCTTGGCGTTGAGAACCGCCGTGCGGCATTGAAAAACGCCCATTACGTGGTGAACGCCATCCAGGTCGGCGGCTACGACCCTTGCACCATTACCGACTTCACTATCGCGAGAAAATATGGTCTCCGGCAGACGATTGCCGATACCCTGGGGATTGGCGGTATCTTCCGCGCGCTGCGCACCATACCCGTAATGTTTGATTTCGCACGGGATATCGAAGCCGTCTGCCCGAATGCCTGGTTACTCAACTACACCAATCCTATGGCCACGATAACCGGCGCTATGCTGCGTCATACGGAGGTGAAAACGGTCGGACTTTGCCACAGCGTTCAGGTCTGCGCTGAAACGCTGTTGAAAAGCGTGGATATGCCAACCGACGACGTGCAATTTCATATCGCGGGTATTAATCACATGGCCTGGCTGCTGGACATTCGCCGCCACGGCGAGGATCTGTACCCGGAAATTAAGCGCCGGGCCAGCGCCCTGCAGGGCAAGCATGATGATATGGTGCGCCATGAAATCATGAAAATTTTCGGCTATTACGTTACCGAATCGTCAGAGCACAACGCCGAATACATGCCTTACTGGATCAAACGCAACTACCCGGAGCTGATCGAGCGATTCAATATTCCGCTGGATGAATATCCGCGCCGGTGTATTGAGCAGATTGAACAATGGCAGCAGCAGAAAGTGGCGCTGACCCATGACACCAGCCTGACCCACAGCCGTACCCATGAATACGCGTCTTATATCATCGAAGCGATGGAAACCGATCGGCCCTATAAAATTGGCGGTAATGTGCTCAACACCGGTTTGATCGCCAACTTACCTTCCGAGGCCTGCGTCGAAGTACCTTGTCTGGTGGATGGACAGGGCGTTACGCCATGCTACGTCGGCAACTTGCCTGAGCAGCTGGCGGCGCTGAACCGTACCAACATCAATACCCAGCTGTTGACCGTCGAGGCGGCGGTTACGCGCAAGCGCGAAGCTATCTACCATGCTGCGCTGCTCGACCCGCACACTTCCGCCGAACTGTCGATCGATGACATCCGCAAGCTGTGCGATGAACTGATTGAAGCGCATGGCAACTGGCTTCCAGCCTACCATTAATCGCCTACTGACCTGATACCTCCTTATAACTCACAAGGCGCGGAGCTCTCCGCGCCGTTACCAACAGGAAGGTGAGCTATGTTTTACTTAAAAAACAGGAATTTTTGGATTTTCGGTGCCTTTTGCTTTTTCTATTTCTTTATCATGGGCGCGGTACTGCCGTTTTTTCCGATATGGTTGCATGATGTCAACCAGCTCGATCAGCGACAAACCGGACTGGTGTTTGCCAGCATGGCGCTGTTTGCCCTGGTATTCCAGCCAGTTTTTGGCTTTGTTACAGACAAGTTTGGTCTGAAGAAACACCTGCTGTGGATGATTATCTTCCTGCTGCTGTTTCTGGCTCCTCTGTTTATCTACGTGTTCTCACCGCTGCTGCAAAGCCACTTTTTTCTGGGGGCTCTGTTGTGCGGTATTTATCTTGGACTGGTCTGCAGCGGCGGCTCGCCAGCCATTGAGGCCTATATTGAGAAAGTCAGCCGCCGCAGCCAGTTTGAGTATGGCCGCGCCCGCCTGTTTGGCTGTATTGGCTGGGCAATTTGCGCCTCCATTGTCGGCTATATGTTTACTATTAATAACCAGTTCGCGTTCTGGCTGGCGTCGAGTTTCTCGCTGGTATTGGCCGGTTTGCTGTATCTGTTTAAACCGGAAGAAAACGCGACTCTGGCGGTAGCGGATGGCCTGGCGCTGAATCAAAAACCCATAAAGCTTAAAGCGGCATTGGGATTGTTAAAAATGCGCAAATTCTGGTGTCTGGTGATGTATATCGTCGGGGTGGCGTGCGTGTATGACGTCTTCGATCAGCAATTCGCTAACTTCTTTACCTCCTTTTTCCGCGACCGACACACCGGTACCCAGGCGTTTGGCTATGTCACCACGCTAGGTGAATTTCTTAACGCTTTTATTATGTTTTTTGCCCCACCGATCATTAACCGCATTGGCGGCAAAAATGCGCTACTGATTGCCGGTATGATCATGTCGGCGCGGATCATCGGTTCTTCCCTTGCCGACTCTGTGACGGAGGTGATTATCCTGAAGACCCTGCATATGTTTGAAGTTCCGTTTCTGCTGGTAGGCATTTTCAAATACATCACCACCCAGTTTAACGTTAATCTCTCCGCATCGATTTATCTGTGGGGGTTTTGCTTCTTTAAGCAGCTGTCAGCCATCGGCATGTCCTACGCGGCAGGGATGATGTACGTCACTTACGGTTTCAAAACCTCTTATCTGATCCTTGGCTGCACCGCGTTGCTGTTTACCATTATTTCAGCCTTCGCGCTGAGCGGTAAGGTACGGCGAGCTACCGGGCAACCCGCGCAGGACGTATCGTTATCGAATATAAAAGGCGAATTCGGATCGGAAGCGCAACGTTAACGGTCTACGTTGGCAGCAATATATCTTGATAGTGTTAACGGAAAGAAGAAGTCGATTCAGCCTTATCCGGATAGGTGAAAGACGTTTCCGCTATAGGGCTGCTTTTGCCTGCGTCATCTCGGCTCGACTCTCATCAATCAACTACGGCGCTTTTGAAGACCACAAGCGCCCCGGTGGCATACGCTCATTGATGAGACGCGTTCAGGACAAATACGCTGTTTTGTTTTTCTTGCGATATTCACCGGGGGGTAAATGGAAATGCCGGGTAAATAATCGAGTGAAGGTTTGCTGCGAGTCATAGCCGTAGC
Organism: Klebsiella grimontii; assembly: GCF_900200035.1. Lineage (GTDB taxonomy): Bacteria > Pseudomonadota > Gammaproteobacteria > Enterobacterales > Enterobacteriaceae > Klebsiella > Klebsiella grimontii. The sequence goes on along the minus strand of NZ_FZTC01000017.1, from coordinate 44,054 downwards.
GCAAGCCAATACTGTAAATATTCTCATCGGTTTCGCGTAAATCGCGGGCAGCTGAATCCAGCTTTTTATGACGAATGTAGCGCCCCAGACTCTCTCCTTTATATTGCAGGAACAAACGCTGCAGATACCATTTTGAATAACCTGAATAATGAGCTATCTGTTCTATACGCAGTGGTTTATGTAAGTTATCGTCGATCCAATCAATGATAACGGCGATCACGGATTCAGAAATAAACATGGGGTCTCCTCCTTATGCATTCTCCCGGTATTATCAAGGTGGTTCTGTGGTAATTTTTGCTAAAGCCTCTGATGCTATTCGTGTTGTAATAAGCACAATATTAAGCTGATGGCATTGATAATCCTTTAATTATCAAAGACAGACCATACTCAAAAGCGGTATCCGGATGTGGATTGACCAACGATTCGATATGGGCAATTTCTGCCGGTATTTTTGATAACATTTTATTATCATTACCGTACGTTCGCGACTGTTCCTCTAATACGCACCCCAAAGTGTATTCGCTAATCGCGAGTAATATCATTGCGGCTTCTGCCTCAGTGAAACCGGCTCGAACAAGATAAACCAGTTTTGGATAAAAGGTTTCTCCTCCCACCCGGGTCGGCGATGTCCCTGCATGTAACAGAGCGCCGTCCCGATGGGCGAGCAGAGCGCGGCGGAAACTACGTGCGTTATCCGCCAGCCAACTTGTCCATTCCGAAGTTTCTTCGGGCACAGCTAGCGCATGGTGTTTGGCTAAAACAGCTGAAGCCATTTCTTCCAGCAAATTGGCCTTGTTTTTGAAATGCCAGTACAACGTCGCGGATTCCACGCCCAGTTTTTGAGCCAGTTTACGGGTCGTCAACGCTTCCAGACCGACTTCATCTAAGAGAGCTAATGCTGCCTCAATCACCTGATCTCGTTGAATTTTCGCCATGATATTGATCCTGTTGTTAATCCATTTACCCGGGCCAGCGGCCTGTGAAGAGACATTTTGTCTGACCCCGGCGCCTGACGGAAACTTTAATGCAAATTACTCTATCAATGATAGATAAATTGATCAATGATAGATTTCTTCACTTATCGTCTGTTAGGGGGCTTTTTATGAATATCCATCAAGGCAAGCTGGTCAAGGAAACAACCCATCCGCGACCGACAAATGCCATACCGCCAGTGTTGTGGATGCAGGCAGCTATTATCACGCTGGGAGCTTTTTCCACCATGCTTTCATCAACGATGCTCAGCGCTGCGCTGCCCGCCATGGCCATCGGCCTGGGGGTACTGGACTCGGCAATACAATGGATAGCAACAGCGTATCTTATGGCCCTTGCAGCAGGCGTTCCGCTGAGCGCCTCGGCCGTCAGACGCTTTGGCGCTACGCAGCTTTGGCTCTATGGGCTGATTTTATTTGCGATCTTCTCGGCAGTTTGCGCCCTTTCCCCACGTTTCGAGGTGCTGCTTGCCGCAAGAATGTTGCAAGGTCTGGCAGGGGGATTACTCGTACCGGCGGGGCAAACTATTCTTGGCCTGGTCGTCGGACGCGAACGCCTGGGGCGAGTCATTGGCACGATTGGCGTCGCCATCGTCATTGCCCCCTTATTGGGGACATCGCTTGGCGCACTCCTGGTTGAAAGCTGCGGATGGCGAGGGTTATTTTGGATCACCGTGCCCTTCTGCCTGTGTGCATATCTTACCGGGTGGAAGTTGCTTCCCCGTCCGGCAATAAAAAATGACAGGCCCCTCTCGCTGGACTGGCTGGGACTGGCGCTGGTCTTTTGCAGCCTGCCGATGCTGATGGAAGGCATGAAAGCGCTCAGCCTGAATAACGGCAAATATGGCTGGAACGTCATCATGCTGAGCGTGGGCGCCCTGTTCACCTGCTTGTTTATTTATCGCTCTTTGCGCATCGAATCCCCCTTACTTCATCTCGGACTTTTCAAACATCGGGGCTTCACTTTATCTGCCGTATTGATGACTATCGGCGGCGCGGTGAATTTTGGCGGGCAGTTCCTGCTTCCTTTATATTTTCGCGACGTTTGCCATAAAACGCTGGCTGAAGTGGGCTTGCTGCTTACGCCTCAGTTAATCGGTTCGGCGATAGGATTTCCGGTGGCAGGCTACTTTTCTGATAAGCTGGGGCCACGCGCGGTGCTGATCGTTGGCGGCTTACTCGCGGCATTTGCCACCCTGCCGCTGGGGATGATTGATGCGCAAAGTCGCTATTCGCTTGTGGGTGGAGCAATCGCCGTCAGAGGGTTCGGTTTAGCCCTGGCGACGGTACCCGCTATGGCAGCGGGCATGGCGATGGCTGGCAGCCGTCATGTCGCTGATGCCGCGCCTATTCTTAACATCCTCCAGCGTATTGGCGCGATGGCGGGAACGGCATTGATTACCGCGAGCTACATTAGATTCGCTCCGACTAATGGGAGCTTAACCGCCTTTCACCACGCCGGATGGATACTTACCGCTGGGGCCGTACTGCTCGCGCTTTGCGCATTTTTTATGGTAAATCATTCCGTTTTAACAACGCAGGAAGAATAAAAGTTTAATCAGAAAATTTATCGCTTTCAGACCCGATCCCAAAGCCTGCTGATTAAATTTGCAGAAATGGACTTCGTGGCCTGCAAAATAAACCATTCGGAGCAGCTGTTAGGCAGTCATGCCGGTCCGCTGCGAAGCCGACCGACATGACGCATTCTCACTGACTAAATCGCGCCGATCAATCCGCCATCAACCCGAATCACCGCACCGGTAATGTAGCTGGCAGGCTGGCTTGCCAGAAACGCCGCGGCGGCGCCGTACTCCTGCGGTTCACCGTAGCGCCCGGCCGGAATGCTCAGACGACTCTTTTCGGCGACCGCTTCCGCACTGCTGTTTTCCCGTTGCGCCCTGAGTGCGTCCAGCTGCCCCACGCGGTCGGTGGCGATGCGCCCTGGCACCATCACATTCACCGTCACGCCGTCGCCGGCCACTTCACTGGCGAGGGTTTTCGACCAGCCGAGCAGGCTCATGCGCAGCGCATTCGAGAGGGCGAGGCCAGGAATGGGGGTAATTACGCCGGATGACGTGGTGGTAATAATGCGTCCCCAGCCGCGGCTGCGCATGGCGGGCAGGAGTTTATCGGTGAGCTGAATCAACGAGGCGACCATCACTGAAAACTGCTGTTGCCAGACTGCGCCATCTGTCCCCTGCGCCGATGCGGGCCGCGGGCCACCGGAGTTGTTGACCAGAATATCGATATCGCCCCACTGCTGGCGAATATCGGCAATCACCGAATCAAACCGTTCCGGGGCCGCCAGATCCAACGGCCAGGCGAGGGCAGTACCGCCCGTCCGGGTGATACGCTCCACCGTTTGCGCCAGTTTATCAGCATTGCGGCCGGTGACCGCCACCCTCACGCCCTCCTGCGCCAGCGAAAGGGCAATAGCCTGCCCAAGGCCGCTTCCGGCACCGCACACCAGCGCCACTCGTTGTTGTATCTGCAAATCCATAAATGCTCCTGATTGTATTTTCAGAAGAAATATGTGCAAGAGCGATGCCAGCTATGCGCGACCGTTTTTAACATTGACCTGGTCAAACGCGTATTGCAGGTGTTTTCTCATCAATTCCGCCGCCTGTTCCTGCTTGTTCTCTCGCAGGGCATCGATGATAGCAACGTGCTCTTCGCACCACTCTTTTACGCGGCGCTTATTGTGATAGCTGCCAAATTCCAGCAGACGGCGCAGCCGGTTTTGTTGCTGGATAGCCTGTACCACAAACAGATTGCCGCTGGCTTCCGCCAGCAACTCATGAAATAAAGCGTCGGTTTCGAAAATCTCTTTTGCCGGAACCTGCGTAATGTCCGGGTGGGTGATGAGGCGCAGATGCTGGGCGCGCAGGCGTTTAAGCATCTGCCTGTCCACATGCAGGTTGGGTGTCAGCAGCGCCGTCGGTTCAATCATCAGGCGAAAACCGTAGCTGTTGCGCAGGGCGACATCGGAGTTGAGGGTTTGCAGAAAGCGCCAGCCGTGCCCCGCATTGCGCGCAATCAGGCCGTCCTCCGATAGCTTCACCAGCGTACGGGTCAGCACCCCGCGATCGACCTCATAGCGCTGACTGATTTCAGTCTGGGTAAACGATTCCGGCAGCACGCCCGCAATACGGTCATGGACCAGCTGTTCGTAAAGCTTCTGGTCATTGCTCTTGGACTGCTCAATCTCCAGCAGCTCCAGCTCATTGCTGCGTTTAAGCAGGAAAAAACCCTGATTTGGACGCGCTTCAACCGCCCCCATTCGGGTCAACTCTTTTAACCCGGCGCGCACCGGCGTACGCGAAACCCCCAGCGCATCGGCAAGATGTTGCTCGCGTAAATGATGACCTGGATCGAATTTTGCTTCAGATATCAGGTCGAGTATTTGCCGGGCTATCCGGCGACTGCTCGCAGTGGAGTCAGGCTGCATGGAGAACGCTTCCCTGGAATGCATTGTTGTGGTCGATATATACAATATCACGCACAACAAAACGCAGCAAAACAAAGCAAGGACTGCACGATTAACGTGCAATACGCACCAGAATGAGACGTTTTTTTCACACGTATAATTGTATTTATTGACACATTAAATTCAATTTAGACCTTAACCAGGAGACGACTATGTCCAGCAATTCTTTATTGTTTCGCCACGTGCGTACCTTGATGTTCGCGCTGACCGCACTCCCGCTGGTGGGCCATGCTGCGGTGGAAACCATCGCCCCGGGCAAGCTGACCTACGGCACGGCGGCGACGTTTATGCCTTTTGAGTTCGTGAAAGAGGGCAAGCTCACCGGCTTCGATATCGACCTGATTAACGCGCTAAGCAAAGAGATCCGGCTGACGCCTGCGCCGATGCCGATGGAGTTCAAAGGGCTTATCCCAGCGCTGCAGGGGAAACGTCTCGATATCATCAACTCCGCCATGTACGTCAACCCGACCCGTGCCGCGCAGGTCGACTTCGTGCCTTACCTGAAGATCGGCAGCCGCGTGGTGGTGAGCAAAGGTAATCCGGCAAAAATCACCGGACGCGACCTGAGCCTCTGCGGCAAAAATATCGCCGTGACGCTCGGCGGGATCGAAGAGAGCCAGGCCCGGGCAGACAACCAGCGCTGCCTGGAGGCCAAAAAACCGGCCATTAACGTCATGACCTTCCCCGCCGCTACCGACTCCGCCGTTGCCGTCTCCCAGGGTCGCGCCGATGCCGAATTCCTCTCCACGCCGGGAACCGTCGCCCTGCTAACCGAAAAAGCGGGCATGTTCGAAGCGGTTGGCGATGAGTTCGAAGCAGATACCCACATCGCGTTTGCCGTGCGTAAAGGCGATAGCGAAACCCAGGCTCTGCTGGAAAAAGGTCTCCAGGGCCTCGTCAAAAATGGCACCTACAAGCAACTGATAAAGAAATGGAACTTCCCTGACTCCGTTGCCCTTTTCTAACCCGTCTCGCCATTAACCGGAGAACGCTATGTCGATCGAACTTATGTGGCAGTACTTCCTCTCACCCGAGTTTGTTCAGGGTGCCTGGATGACGCTACTGATTACCCTCTGCTCACTGTTGTGTGGCGTGGTGCTGGGCCTGGTGTTGGCGCTGTTGCAGGAAGCGCCGTTTCGCGCCGGGAAAGGGCTGGCCTTTTTCTACCTGTGGCTGTTTCGCGGGACGCCGGTGCTGTTCCAGATAATCTTTGTCTACAACGTGCTGCCAGGCTTCGGCTTACGCTTCTCCGCATTTACCTGCGCAGTGCTGGCGCTTTCGCTTAATGAAGGCGCCTACATGGCGGAAATTCTGCGCTCTGGCCTGCAGGCCGTAAAAAGCGGCCAGCGCACCGCCGGCATGGCGCTCGGTATGACCAGCGGGCAGATCATGCGAAAAATCGTGCTGCCTCAGGCCGCACGCATCGTTCTGCCGCCGATGGGTAACCAGATGATCAGCATGCTGAAATCGAGCGCGCTGGTCTCGGTTATCGCCGTTCAGGAACTACTGCTGGTCGCCAACCAGACCGCCAGCGCCAGCTTCCGCTACTTCGAAGCGCTATGCGCCGCAGGCATCTATTACCTGCTGCTCACCAGCCTGTTTATGGTCTTCCAGTCGTGGCTGGAAAGCGTGCTGGATCCCAAACAGCGCCGCAGCAAAAGCCAGAAGCGGCTGAACCGCCTGTTTAAATTACCAAAACCCGCCCGGGAGGAACCATGAGCGAGAAACCGCTGCTGGAGATGATCGGTATTGATAAGACTTTTGGCCGCCAGACCGTGCTCAAGAACTGCTCTCTTGAGGTGCAGCGCGGGGAAACCGTGGTCCTGATTGGGCCATCGGGCTCGGGGAAATCCACCCTGCTGCGCTGCGTCAACATGCTCTCCCCTGCCGACAGCGGCGACGTGTTCTTCGCCAGCCAGCACATCAGCCGGGGCGAAGTGCCGGTGCACAAACTGCGGCAGCGTATTGGCATGGTGTTCCAGAACTACGAGCTGTTCTCGCACCTGACGGCGGCGGAAAACATCATGCTGGCCCCGATGACGGTGCTGGGGATGAACCGCACTGATGCCCGTACGCTGGCGGACAACCTGTTGGCGAAGGTGCGCATCAACGAACGCGCGGACCACTTTCCGGACGAGCTCTCCGGCGGCCAGCAGCAGCGCGTGGCGATTGCCCGAGCCCTGGCGATGAAGCCCGAGCTCATGCTCTACGACGAACCCACGTCAGCCCTCGACCCGGAGATGATCCGCGAGGTGCTGGAAGTGATGGCGGAGCTCAGCGCAGAAGGAATGACCAGCATGGTGGTGACCCACGAAATGGGCTTCGCCCGCCGGGCCGCTAACAAAATTCTTTTTATGGAAGACGGCGAAATTATCGATCGCGCCAGCACCAGCGATTTCTTCGCCGGCAACGTCAGCGAGCGCGCGCAGCGCTTCCTGACGCAAATATTACATTAATCACGGAGTTCCTATGTTCAGTTATCAGGTTGACAGCGCGCGTATGAAAAAGGACTTAGCGACGCTGGTTGCCATCAATACGGAGAATCCGCCGGGCCATGAGCGTGAAGCCGCCGAATGTCTGGAAGGCTGGCTGCTGACCGCCGGATTCGATCTCTCCTTTAGCGAATACGCGCCGGGGCGGACCAACGTTATCGCCGTCCTGCACAATGGACCGGGGCCGTGCTTCGCCTTTAACACCCATATCGACACTGTTCCGGCGGGCAGCGGCTGGACCAGCGATCCCTTCACGCTCGCCGAGCGCGGCGGGCGCCTGTACGGGCGCGGCGCCTGCGATGCCAAAGGCCCACTGGTGGCGATGGTTGAAGCCCTGCGTTTGCTGGCCGCCAATCGTCAGCGCTGGTCCGGCACGCTGATGGGCGTGTTCACCGCCGATGAAGAGGTCGCCAGCGAAGGGGCGAAATTCTACGTACGTGATAACCCACCGGCGATTGATTTCGCGGTGATTGGCGAGCCGACATCGAATGCGACCTTCTCCGCTCACAAAGGCAGCTTGCGTCCTCGCGTGCGGGTAAAAGGCGTCACCGCGCACTCCGGCACGCCGGAGCTGGGGGTTAACGCGATTTACCAGTCCGCGCGCCTTTTAGGGCTGATTGAAGAGGCCCACCACCAGCAGGTGCGTTGCCGCTGCCACGATCTGGTCGGTAACGCCAGCCTGACGGTGACCCGCATCCACGGCGGCCATGCGGACAACGTGGTGCCCGACAGCTGTGAGCTGCTGCTTGACCGCCGCATGGTCCCGGGTGAAGACGAAGCGGTCGTCAAGGCCGAACTGCAACAGCTGCTCGACCACGCGCACGCTCATGCGGGCGTGGAAGCCGAAATTATCGCCTGGCAGCCCACCACCGGTGGCGCGACGCAAACCGACAGCAGCGAAGCCATTGTCGAGCAAAGCCTTGCCGCCTGCCGCCGTCACGGACAGAGCGAGCCCGGCCCGTTTGGTTTTCAGGGCGGCTGCGACCTGGTGCATTTCCGTTCGCTGGGCGCAAAGGGCGTGGTCATTGGCCCCGGCTCGCTGGCCGTGGCGCACAAGCCCGATGAATTCGTCCCCGTCGATGAATTTATCGCCGCGGCATATATCTATCTCGATATTGCGCTCGCCATGCTGCCGCCGGAGCCCGGTTTATGAAAGCGCAGCTCTTTCGCGGAGAACTGCATTATGCCGGTGTGATGCTGCATACCGCCGCCTCCGGCCCGGTGACGGCGCTCGACACCCTCTGGCTGCGTCTGGAAGACCAGGGCGTGACGGGGATTGGCGAAGTGCGGCTCAATATTCGCTACCTGCATGGCTATAGCGAAGAGCAGGTGCTGAACAACCTGCTTCAAATCCTCAGCCGTTGGGACTGGCGCCGGCAGCCCGCGGCGCTACTTGCCGCGCTGCATGATGAGGACCCCACGCTGCTGCCGCCGTCACGCATGGTGCTGGATATGGCATTGCACGATCTGCTGGCGCGTCAGGAGGGGGTAAGCGTTGCCGCCTGGCTGGGGGCGCAAGCTGGCCTGCCCGCCTGGCGCACCAATCAAACCCTGTTCTGGAGCAGCGAGTCGCGGATGCTGGAGCAGGCGCAACGCTATGTCGATCGCGGTTTCACCGAGCTGAAGTTACGCACGGGCGTAGCGGATTTCGCCACCGACCTGGCCCGCCTGCAAAGGCTGCGTCAGCGGTTTGGCCAGCAGATTTCGCTGGCGATTGACGTGAACGGCCAGTGGTCGCTGGCACAGGCTCACGCAGCGTTCCCCTCTCTGCGAGCGCTGAATCTCAGCTATATCGAACAGCCGTTAAGCCCGGTATACGACAGCCAGCTTGCCGAACTGTACGGCTACGGCATCCCGATCATGCTCGATGAAAGTCTCAATAGCGACGCAGCCATCACCCGGCTGATCGCCGCCAAAGGCGCGCTGTGGGGGCATCTCAAGCTGGTGAAATTGGGCGGCCTCGCTCCGACGCTTGCCGCCGCCCGCCGTCTGCGGCGCGCCGACGTGCCGTTCATGATTGGTCAGATGAATGAAGGCCATGCCGCCACCGCCGCCGCGCTCCAGCTTTGCCGGGTGGTGCAACCGGCATTTGCCGAACTGTATGGCGCCGATGGCTTAACGGATGATCCCGTCAGCGGGCTGGAATACCGCAATGGACGGGTCACCGTCAACGACTCTCCCGGTCTGGGCGTGCAGTTCAATGCCGCGCAGGCCAACTTACTCCAGGAGTTTAACGATGCAAGATGTTAACAATGTGATTCAGGGCAGTGAGTCCGCCTTTAGCGCTGACGAATATGCGCAACGCATTCGACGTACCCGCGAACGCTTAAGCAGCGCGGGCGTGGACGTCATGATTGTTACCGGACCAGAAAACATTTTCTGGCTTACCGGTCAGCAAACGCCGGGATATTACACCTTTCAGGCGCTGCTGCTGCCGGTAGAAGGGGATCCGGTCTTTGTGATTCGTCAGCTCGAATACTTTAACTTTATCGCCAACACCTTTATTTCAGATGCCGCTATTTACCAGGATGGCGATAACCCGGTGGATTTTCTGGTGGCTATGCTGCAACAGCGCGGCTGGCTCAATAAGCGCATAGGACTGGATAAACGCGGCTGGTTCCTGCCGATTGCCGTGTATGAAGCCCTGCAGTCTAAGCTCGGCGCGATTGCCGATACGGCTGGCGTCATCGAACCGCTGCGCGCGGTGAAGTCGGCCGCGGAGGTGGAAAAAATCGCCGCCGCGGCCCGCTATGTCGATGCGGGTATGCGCGCCGGGATGGCGGCGATTCGCAGCGGCGCAGACGAAAACGCGCTGGTCTCGGCGATGATGGGGGCCGCCATTGCCGCCGGTTCCGAGTATGTCGGTATGGAACCGCTGGTCTCAACCGGTCCGCGAAGCGGCGTGCCGCACGGCACATGGCGACGTCGGGTGATGCAGGATAACGACCCGGTTTTTCTGGAGATGTCTGCCGCCCACGATCGCTACCACGCCGCGATGATGCGCTCCGCCTGGCTAGGCCGCCCGCCCGCTATCGCCATCGAAATGGAAAAAGTTTGTCAGGAAGCCCTGCAGGCCTCCCTCGACGCCATTCGTCCGGGCGCTACCTGCGAAGCGCCGCACCTGGCCTGCCAGAAGGTGATCGACCGCGCCGGTTTCACTGAAAATTTCAAAAAACGCACCGGTTACTCCATCGGCATCGCCTTTGCGCCGGACTGGGGCGAAGGCGGTATCCTTAGCCTTTACAGCGGCGTCACCACCGAGCTGCAGCCAGGAATGACTTTCCACATCCCACCGGCCCTGCGTATCTACGGTCAATTCACCGTCGGCGTCAGCGAAACCGTGGTGGTGACTGAAACCGGATATCGCCAGCTGGGTTCCCTGGCTCGCCCATTAACACTGCTGTAAGGAAAGAAAGATGAAAGATATCAATGAGTGTCGTGAACGCCTGCGCGGTATTTTCAACATCACCGTCACCCCGTTCGACGCCAGCGGCGCGATCGACTACCCGGCGTTGCGTGAAAACATCGAACGCGTGATTGGTCTGGGCTATGATGGCCTGCTGATTGGCGGCACCTACGGCGAGTTCCCGGTAATGACCGTCGAAGAGCGCCGCGAATTGTTTCATGAAGTGATGGCCTGCGTGGATGACCGCGTGGCGGTAATGCTGTGCAGCGCCAGTTCCGATACGCGCGACGCCCGCGAGCTGACCGTTCTGGCAAGCGAGTTGGGCGGCCTGCCGATGGTCACCGCGCCCTTTGTTAGCGAAATCACTGACGAACAAATCATCAGCTACTTCAATGAGATGGCACCGTTATCCAAAACCGGCATTCTGGTGTACAACGCGCCGGGCATCGGCATTACCCTCTCCCCGACGCTGCTGGAACGGCTGGCAGAGATCCCGAATGTGGTCGGCATCAAACAGGGCGATCTCAACCCCACCGCCATCGACCAGATTGCCAACCGCCTGCGCGGGCGTCTGCGCCTGTTCTGCGCCTCCGATCTGGCTTTCCTCGGACCGATGATGGCCGGGTTTGACGGCATCAGCACGACCAACAGCGGCGCGCTGCCGGAGCTGATCGTCAATACGTTCCGCGCCGTGGAACGGGGCGATGCCGCCACTGCCCGCGATTTGCATCAGCTGTGGTACGCGTATCGAGCCCTGGCGCGCAAATACGGGCAGCCGCAGCTGGTGAAAGCGGCGATGGCGCTGCGCGGCTTTAACGGCGGCACCGTACGCGCACCGTTAAAACCGATCGGCGACGCGGCGCTGGCAGAGCTAACCCGCGTCATGCAGGCGCTCGCCAGCGACCAGCGCAGCGGGGTTACGCTGGCGCGTTAAGCGCCACCTTTAGAAACGCGACGAACAGCGGATGGGGCGCATCCGGGCGGGACATCAGTTCCGGATGCCCCTGAACCCCGTGCCAGAACGGCAGCTCAGGCTGGGAAACGGCCTCCACGATACCGTCGCGTTGCGCGCTCACGCTGACCCCGCCGGGGGACAGCGCCGGCAATAAGTCGGTGTTGAAGCAGTAGCGATGGTTGTAGTGCATTTCGTGGACATCGCCGGGGATCAGCCCCGAGGAAAAAGGGAATACACCGCAGCGATGACGACCATCGGCAAAGGGAACAAAGCTGTGCAGAGCCTCATGCGGAGCGACTTCCGCGGGAATGGCCGATTCGAAACCCGGACTCCGGCGCACGGCAGCAGTCATCATGCTCTGCATTCCCAGGCACAACCCCAGCGTTGGCTGCCCGCGGTTAAGCGTATCTTCCGCCACGCGGATTTGTCCATTGACCGCCGCCATTGAGGAACCGCCTGGCAGCACCACGCCCTGGAAGAGGTGAAGTTCGTGTAACTCGGCGGACAGACTGACTGGCGCGAAGAAATGGACATCCAGGTTCAGCCCCAGCGACGCCGCGGCATCGCCCAGTGAGCCGAGCGTGGCGGGATAGACCAGACGGTGGTCCGCCTCGCGGCCAATCAGCGCGATGCGCAAGGACGCCCTGGCGGACGACGGTCTCCCGGCATCCCAGCGGCCATAGCGGTCGGGGGTGAGCGCTAACAGCGTGTGTTGCCCGTCGCTGAGCGTCAGGCGGTGGTTACTGTCATCGCTGTAAAGCCGCTGGCCCGGCAGGTCGGCGATGAGCGGCGCCTGCGAGGACGACAGCACAATAACGGCGTCTGATGGCGGCAGGCTGGCGATATCGCGCACCTCTTCACGCAGCGTATCGCTGCGCCAGAGACCGCTGGTCACGCAGTACCCTGCGCGAATGACGTGCTGATGACTATCGGGAACGTCCCCGGCGAAGTCGGGGCGAAGGCTCCAGAGGGGCAACCCAAGACGATTAGCCCACAGGCTGGCGGTGATACCGTAGCGGGCGGGGACGGAGCTGTTATCGAGAATAAAGATCGGTGACACGGCGAGTTTCCTGCTGATGTTGGGTACCCAATTGTATTAATTGATTCATTAGATACAAAAGAGGATTTATGAATAACAGTCAAATCGCCCGTCGTATGCTTTCCGTACGCCCTTCACCGACGGCGGCCATTTCTGACCGGGTACGGGCGCTGGAAGCCGCAGGCAAGCAGGTTATCAACCTGGGCGAAGGGGAACTGGATTTTGCTACCCCGGCCCATATTAGCTATGCGGGCATTGAAGCTATCGTGCTTCACCAGACTAAGTATACCGCCGTTTCCGGCACCGCAGCGTTGAAGTCGGCGATTGCCGCCAAGTTCGCGCGCGACAACCAGCTGCACTACCGCGCGGAGGAGATCATCGCTGGGAGCGGCGCCAAGCAGCTCATTTTCAATGCCTTTCTGGCAACCCTGGACGCCGGGCAGCAGGTGATTATTCCCGCCCCCTACTGGGTCTCCTACCCGGATATGGTCTCTCTGGCCGACGGTGAACCGGTGATTGTGCCCTGTGATGAACAACACGGCTGGAAGCTGACGCCGGAACAACTGGCCGCCGCCCTCACCTCGTCAACGCGCTGGTTGGTTCTCAACTCGCCGGGCAACCCGACCGGGGCGATATACAGCGAACGGGAACTGCGCGCGCTGGCAGAGGTCCTGGCGGATTACCCGCAGGTGCTGGTGATGGCCGACGACATTTACGAGCCGCTGCGTTACGACAATGTCCCGTTTATCACTTTTGCTCAGGCCGCGCCGCAGCTGGTTTCGCGCACCCTGACGGTGAACGGGGTCTCCAAAAGCCACGCCATGACCGGCTGGCGTCTGGGCTATGCGGGTGGGCCGCAGTGGCTGATTGCCGCCATGCAGATCCTGCAATCACAAAGCACCTCCAATCCCAGCAGCATTTCGCAGGCGGCGGCGGTCGCGGCCCTTAACCATTCGGCGGATTTCTTCGACGGCTGGCTGCAGACGCTGGATAAACGTCGCCAGCAGGTGCTGGGGATGATTGCCGCCACCGAGGGCCTGAGCGCGGGCATCCCCCAGGGCGCATTCTATGTCTTTGCCAACTGCCAGCAGCTCATTGGGCGGGTGACCCCTGGCGGCGAAACCCTCCGCGACGACAGCGGGCTGGCGAACTGGCTGCTAGAACACACTCAGGTGGCCGTGTTACACGGTTCCGCGTTCGGAATGCCGGGATATTTACGTATTGCCTACGCGGTAGAAGATGGGCTGCTGGCGCAGGCCTGCCAGCGGATTGCCGGGGCCTGCGCGCAGCTGCGTTAGGGCACGCAAGCACCACGATGGCGCCCTATAAAAAGAAAACCCCGTGCGATGTACTGGCCGGGGTTGTTGAATGCGGGCGCTCCGTTTTCTCAGCTCGCCAGCGCAATAGCGCGGCAATCAGTTTGCGTTCACGCCCGGCCGGTGCGGCAAAAATTCCTCGCCCCTGCCCCCTCCGTCGGGGCGAAATTGCGAAATGCATCACAGTCCAGGAAATAACTTAACAGGTTAACCGGTTAAGTTGAGTTGAGAGGTTGATCGGACAATCAGGTACGGGTATCGTAAGCCTACGAAATAAAATAAATGTAAACAGAAACTGGCGAAACAATGAAAGCAACGGCACAGTCAACGAAATACCAGGTGATAAAGGCAGCACTGTTAGATGAAATAAGAAACGGTACTTTTAAACCCGGGGAAAAATTCTACAGTGAGTCGGAATTAAAAGAGCGTTACTCCGTCAGTTCCGCCACGGTTATTCGCGCTATTCACGAAATGGTGAATGAAGGCTACCTGATTCGTTATCAGGGTAAAGGCACTTTTGTTTCGAAAGCCAAACGAAATGAGAACATTGTTTTCTCAGAATCAGATAACGATTTAAAAGGCATGCAGTCGGTTAAAGTTATCGCCTGTGAACTGGAAAACGATCCGTGTATTAAAGAAAAACTCGGGTTAAATGATGATGAAAAATATTATCATATTGCGCGCTTAAAGTTTGATAATAACAAACCTTATGCATTACAGATTTCGCATATTCCGGCCCGCTACTTCGCCAGTCAATTGACGATTAAGAATTCGGCACTCAGCTCTATTTATGAGGCTTTTAAGGTTAACAATGGTCTTGATATGTACACCATGCCCTATCGGCAGACCATCTGTGCCCTGACCGATGCTGCGCCAGAAGTCCTGCAGCACCTTGAGCTCACGGCTCACCAGCCCGTTATCATGATGAAACGCTACACCCACGACGAGCAAGGTCAGGTGATTGAATATATTGAGACCTGGAAACGGTTAGAATCATTTTATATTGAAATAAGAACGCCAGATAAGGGGGCAGGATGAACCAATTATTATTAATCTCTCATGGGGGTTTCGCCAGCGGTGCCAGACAGGCCACAGAATTAATACTCGGAGCGCAGCCAAACCTTCATGTAGTTGAACTGGATGGTGAGAAAGGGATAGCAGTATTTAAACAGGAACTTCTCGATAAAATCACCATCCTTAGCGCAGCAGAATCCAAAATTATTATCCTCTCTGATTTAAAAAGTGGTTCGCCATATAACTCCGCAATGGAGATTATTGTCACTAACAACCTATGGAATAATATCACCCTGCTCTCTGGGATGAATTTAAACTTAATTCTGGAAATGGCGATGGCAATTGATGAAAGTCACTCGCCAGCCTCGCTGAATGAAATAATAACTACGGCGCGTGATGGTATTTACCATTTACAGCAGGCAGCGCTTGCCGCCCACACAGATGACGGAGACGAGTAAAAAATGGAGCACATTGCGGTCTGGCAGATAGCGTTACTGACGCTTTATTCAGGGCTGGCGATATACGACGGCAACAACACGACGCTTGGGTTAGTGAAACCGAGCATGGCGGGCTTCTTTGCCGGTCTCATTATGGGCGATATGACCACCGGGCTTATCGTCGGCGGCACCCTGAACCTGCTGGTACTGGGCGTGGGCAACTTCGGCGGCGCGTCGATCCCGGATTACATGACCGGTGCGGTGCTGGGTACCACTTTCGCGATTATCAGCGGCCAGGGCGCGGCGTTTGGCGCAACCATTGCGGTGCCGATTGGTCTCTTAATGGTACAGCTGGATATCCTCGCCCGCTTCAGCAACACCTTTATCCATCATAAGGCCGACAGGCTGATTGAAGAGGGTCAGGTGAAGGCGGCGGCCAGGATGAACCTGCTGGGCCAGGTGCCTATTTCGCTCTCGCGTATGCTGCCGGTGCTGTTGGCGCTGATCCTCGGGGCAACCTTCGTTAATGACGTCGTGACCTGGATCCCCGCGTCCATCATGAACGGTCTTAAAGTCGCCGGTGGCCTACTGCCTGCGCTGGGTATCTCCATCCTGCTGCGCTATTTACCGATTAAGAAGAACATCTCGTTTCTTATTCTGGGCTTTTTCCTGGCGGCCTATCTGAAAGTGCCGGTGCTGGGCGCCGCGCTGCTGGGCCTGGCAATTGCGCTTTACGTCTTCAACTCAGAAAAACAGGTAACGCAAACTACCGAATCCCCGGCAAATGGAGCAATGGGCGATGAATAAAGTACTAAAACGCGTGTTCTGGCGCTGGTTCCTGTTCGGTCAGTCTGGCTGGAACTACGAAAAAATGCAGGGTCTGGGCTATCTGTACAGCATCTATCCGTTCCTTGAGAAAAAGTACGCAAAACCCGAAGAGCTGAAGGATGCGGCGAAGGTACACAGCCAGTTCTTTAACACCAACAACACCATGGCGCCGGGGATCCTCGGGGTGAACATCGCCCTGGAAGAGCAGACCGGGCTTGCGGGCAAAGATGCGGTTGCCGGAATCAAAACCGGTCTGATGGGACCGCTGGCGGGCATCGGAGATACGCTGTTCTTTGTTATTCCGACCACCATTATCGGTTCTGTCGCTTCGTACCTCGCGCTGCAGGGCAACCCGGTGGGGCTTGTCCTCTGGCTACTGTTCGCCCTGGTTCGCATGCTGTTTATGCGCTTTAGCATCAGCACGGGGTATCAGGAAGGGGTCAACCTGCTGGGGTCTTTGACCAATAGCCTCAACAAAATTACCCGCGCAGCCAATATTCTCGGGCTGACGGTTATCGGGGCGCTTATCCCCTCGGTGGTGAAGGCGAATCTTAATTTCGAATTCAGCTACGGCGAAGTGTCGCTCAAGCTGCAGAGCATTGCCGACCAGATTATGCCCGGGCTTATTCCGCTGCTGGTTGTGGGGTTCACCTACTGGCTGCTGGGGCTCAAAAAGATGAACTCGACTCGCGTCATTTTTGTCCTGATTGCTTTAGGTATTATCGGCTACAACCTGAATATTCTCGGTTAAGTAACACATTGATTTAAGGAATTTATCATGAAAGGTATTGTGCATATTCGTGTCGATGACCGGCTGATCCACGGCCAGGTGGCCACCCGCTGGGTAAGCCACTTCAACGCCAACCGTATTATGGTGATTGACGACGCCGTAGCTGCAAACGATGTAGAGAAAATGCTGCTGCGCAGTGCAGCCCCGGAAGGCTGCAACACCTCTATTCTCTCTTTTGAGAAAGCCAGCGCCAATATCCTCGCCGGCAACTACGACGGTCAGCGCGTACTGATCCTGCTGAAGACCCCGGAGCTGGCGCTGAAGCTGATGAACGCCGGGATTGCCCTCCCCCAGCTCAATATCGGCAATATGTCCAACAAAGACGATCGCCGCCAGATCAAACGCTCGGTCAGCGTCAACGATGCTGAGATCGCGGCCATCAACGCGCTGCTGGAAAAAGGCGTGGCGGTGACGGCGCAGATGACGCCGGAAGAGCCGAACGCCTGTATCACCACGTTTTTAAAAGCCGATAAGGGATAAGGGATGTCACCACATCAGCAGCAGTATTATCAGCATGTTTTAGCAACGCTGAATCAGGTGTTTCTTACTCAGAGCGCTGAAGTTGAGCAGGCGGCGGCGCTGTTTGCCGAGTGCGTCAAAGCCAACGGCATTATTCACGGCTTTGGCTCCGGCCACTCGTTTGCCGCGGCGGTTGAGCTGGCCGGTCGTGCAGGCGGCCTGGTCAATACCAAAGCCATTGACCAGTTCTATGGACCAACCGGCTGGTTTGATTCGCTGAAAGGGATTGGCGACATCTTCTCCGGGCTGCTCGATCTGCGCGAGTCAGACTGCTTTGTGATTATCTCCAACTCCGGCACTAAACCGCTGCACGTTGAGCTGGCACGCAAGGTCAAAGAGAGGGGGCTGAAGCTGGTGGTTATCACCCGCTACGCCGGTGAGTCGACGCCAACGAGCGAGAGCATCCGCGACTATGCCGATGTCATTCTCGATAACGGCTGCCCGTCCGGTGACTGCACGCTAAGTATGGATAACGGCAACATCATGACCGGTCCGGTGTCCTCGCTGTCTGCGGCCTTCATCATCAATAACGTGGTGATCCGCTGCATCGAGATGCTGCTGGAACAAGGTATCGCGCCGCCGGTGATGCGCAGCATCAATCTGCCCGGCGGTAAAGAATACAACGACATGCTGATGAGTCAGTACAAAGAGCGCGTATTCACGCTGTAGGGAAAAATCATGAAAGAGAGTCTGTCGAATCGCCTCACACCGCTGCCCTTTCCTGCCCTCACGCCCGACGCCTGTCGGGATGAGCTGACGGCGTGCGCGCGGCGGATCGCACGTAACATGGGTCTGTACGGCGAGAAATTCCCCTCAGCCTGCACGCTCAATAATCGCTACGTTCTGAAAGAGAATAACGACTGGACCAACGGATTCTGGACCGGGATGCAGGCAATGGCCTGGGAGTTCAGCGGCGATCGCGCATACCTGGACGGCGTTGAACGCAACGTGGCGAGTTTTAAAGCCCGCCTGGCGGCGCACTACGTCCTCGATCACCACGATATCGGCTTCCTTTATAGCCTGTCGGCAGTCGCGTACTGGAAACTGACGGAGCGCGAAGCGCTAACCCCGCTTATTCTGGCGGCGGCCGATCTGCTGGTAAACCGTTTTCACCACAGCGCCGGTTTTATCCAGGCCTGGGGTATGCTTAACGACCCGCAGGAGTACCGGCTTATTATCGATTCATTGATTAACCTTCCCCTGCTCCACGTGGCAGCAAAGATCAGCGGTGAATCACGTTATCGGGAAGTGGCTGAACGCCACTATGCGGCGGTCATCAACAACATTTTTCGCGAAGACGGCTCCACTTTCCATACCTTCTATTTTGACCAGACAAGCGGTGCGCCTTCGCACGGGAAAACCTTTCAGGGCTACAGCGATAACTCCTGCTGGGCCCGCGGCCAGGCGTGGGCCATTCTCGGCATCCCGCTTCACTGGTCGGCCACCGGCGAAACCGACCACTACGAACGGTGGCAGCAGGCCTGCGAGTATTTCTTCCGCTACCTGCCGGAGGACGGCGTTCCCGCCTGGGATCTGCTGCTGGCTGCAGATCCCGACGCCCCGAAAGACAGCTCCGCGCTGGCGATTGCGGTCTGCGGCCTGCTGGAAGCGCATAAGCACTTTCCGGATGCCGGTTACCAGACACTGGCGCGTCAATGTCTGCTGGCATTAATGCGCGGCGCGTCTGCCCGCGAGGATGATGTCTGCGAAGGCTTACTTAAACACGGTGTTTACGCCTATGCCCTCGGTAAAGGCATCGATGAATGTAATCTCTGGGGAGATTACTTCTATATGGAAGCGTTATACCGAGTCTACCAACCACAATGGTCAGGATACTGGTTATGACAATGATTCAGAGCTATTTAGATATCGTCCAGAAAAAACTTAACGACATTACTCAACAGCAAAGCCATAAAATCACTTCCACCGCCGTGGAACTGGCAAAAATCATTAACCAGGGAGGTGTAATTTATATTTTCGGCTGCGGCCACTCACATATTTTCGCTGAAGATGTATTTTATCGTGCCGGAGGTATCGCCCCGGTTCGGCCAATATTTATCGAACCTTTAATGTTACATCAGGGGGCGGCGGCTTCATCATATTATGAAAAACAGAATGACTATATTGCTGAGCATCTGGAGAGATTCTCGATCACCAGTAAAGATGCGCTGATTGTTATCTCAACTTCCGGGATTAACCCCGCTCCGGTCGATGCAGCACTCTGGGCAAAACAGCACGGGGCATTTACCCTGGCGCTGACCAGCTTTCTGTATGCCGAGACCCAGCCGTCGAAGCACAAGGCTGGCCTTAAGCTGCGGGACTGCGTGGATGTCGCCATTGATAACCAGGTGCCAATCGGTGATGCGGTGCTTTCCCTTACAGAGCATGCAACGCCGTTCGCGCCGGTTTCCTCAATGACCGGACTGTTTATTATGCATACCCTGTTCGCGGAAATCATAGCGAACCTGGGGAGTGAAAATAAATCTCTGCCGGTATTTTTGAGCGGTAACATTGCGAATTCCGCAAAACATAATGAATATCTTCTCGAAAAATACGGTGCGCAAATCCCGGAGCTCATAAATAACACGAGTTTTAAATAAACAGTACATCCCTCGCCCTATAATACATGGTTTTATAAGGTATATAATAATGACAACTCATAGACTCAGAGTTTCTCTGTGTACACCGCTGTTTCTTTTTATTGCCGCAGATGCCTTTGCGGAAGAAGAAACGGATTATGAAGCGCCTTCTCAGTTTGAGAAAGCGTTTTATGATGAAGGCAAATTAAATCTCAATACCTCACTATATATTCGTCATCGTGCTGTAAAAGACTCCACGACCGGTAAATACGGACTGGGTCCAGCCGGGATCCAGAACCAGACCGGTAACGTGGCGATTAGCTATATTTCAGGCTATTACCAGGACGTTATTGGCTTTGATTTCTGGGGCAACGCCAACATTAAACTCGGGCATACCGTCGGTCAGTCGGAGATCCTTTACTACGACTACGATTGCGGCGAGCCGGGCAAGTTCAGCCCGTGCGAGAGGTCCTACATGAGCGTGTCGGTTGCCGCACTCAAGCTCAACCTTGGCGATGCAGGCACCAATTTCAAGCTGGCCGCGGGCTATACCCCCATTAACTCCGGTACCGTAAAAAGCAGTTGGGGCCTCAACCCTCACGCTTTTCGCGGGTTTGACAGTGCCCTGACCCTCGACAAACTGAGGCTGACCTACGCCTGGGCCGACCGCTTCAAGAACGACTGGAGCCGTGATTTTAAACCGATGACCACGGCCTGGCACCAGAACAACGCCGCCGGACTCGATGACAACGGCAAAACCATTAAAGCCGGTGCAATCATCGATTACATTCACACGGTGGGCGCAGTCTATAACTTTGGCAGTACCGTGCTTGACGTGGGCTATGGCGAAGGTAAAGGCTACCGTCGCAACTGGCAGGCACAGGTAGAGCGTCACGATACGTTGACAAAGGATGTCTCCCTGCAGAGTAAGCTCTTCTACCAGGGCGCGCGCTACATTGAAGATCTGTCGAAAATAAAAGATCCTGCAACGGAATATTATGTGGGGGTTGGTTTTAACCTGAGCCACGACAACACCGTGTGGTCCCTTGGTTATAGCCAGAACTACGCCCCGAACACCGGAGATTACAACTTCCGCTTAACCCCGTGGGCGAACTCCGATAAGCGTGATTATCAGCCGACGCTGTCGCAGCTGGAAGACTTTAACGTTTCCGGCGCCCGCGCGGTTCGTTTTGGCGTGAGTTATAACTTTGCCGATCTGAATCTACCGGAGTTAACCCTGGGCGGTGCCGGAACCTACGGCTGGCACGTGGTTAGCGATGTCAGTAAAACCGGTTCGGCGAGAAAGTACGACGGGAGCATGGTGTCGTTCGATCTTTCCGCTCGCTATCTGGTGGCGGACGGCATGGCGAAAGGCCTCTCCTTTACCCTGCTCCCGGCGCTCTTCCGGGCGACAGACAGCAACTATAAAACCGATCGTAACGACGTGAAGTTTATCGTCGGCTACAGCATCAATATCTTCTGAGTCCGCGCCCCCTCAACAGCGCATGAGGGGGGACTTTGCGAAGGGAACCGCACCTGTCAGCTTCAAACGGCCAGAGCGGGTTACTCAACCGAATGGCATACTGAATAGCGGCACATAAGAAAAAACCCCGAGCGATTAAATAGCTCGGGGTTTGTATGACAGGATTGCACGATGCCGAAGAAAGCAAAAGAACCATCAGGACTAGCCGTAGATAGATAAGTGACATTAAAATAACATTCGGAGATAGTTCGAACTGTTTTTGACCTGCTACCTTGTCATACTAAACATTTCTCTGTAGATAATTCTGGCTTACTCCCTCACCATTTTCATATATTCATAAAATATGATAACCATCACATTCATGATCAGGGTGCCAATTTTTGATATAGCTGGCTTTTACTTTTTGCTACAGATGGTAATGCACCCTAAAAAAGGAATTAATCATGAAAATGACAATAATATATGCACTACTATCCGTATTTTTTGGAGTATATGGAACAACGGCCAGTGCCAGTAACACAAATCAAGTGTCACAAAATTTAGAAACTGCAATTCCCCAACAAAAGCAAATAGTTATCGGCAATTGGGACGAGTTCAACTCAAGAAAAATTGACAGACTCATTCAAGAAGCAAAGCAGAAGCCAGCGCATTCTTTATATGCTGTTTTTGATTTTGACAACACAACAGCTTTTCTGGATATCGAAGAGGCAACGCTTATATATCAACTAGAAAACCTTAAATTTTCGATGAAACCTGAGACATTGAAAGAGATAATTTATAAAGATATACCGCCTTCAGACTTTAACTCGGATTATAATAATAAAAATCATCAACCGGTTAATATAAACCTCATTGGTCAAGACATTATTGATAGCTACACATGGCTATACAATAATTACAGCGGATTTGCGGGTAATAAAACGCTTGATGAAATTAAGAAAGATTCTAATTATATGAATTTTATAGTGAAAATGAGATATTTATATGATGCAATAGGTGGGTCATTCGACCATGAGGTATCTTATCCATGGGTGACGTATCTTTTTTCTGGCATGTCCAAAAAAGAAGTAGCTGATTTAGTGCACGATACTATTGAGTGGCAAAATAACCAGCCTATCGAAAAGGTGACATGGGTAAGCCCAGCAGATATGGCTGGCCGAGCTGGTATCGTATCAGTAACATGGAAAAATGGATTTAGGCTGGTCCCAGAAATGCAGACATTATATAAAAACCTACAGCAGGCAGGAGTTGATGTTTATGTCATTTCCGCTTCTGCTTTAGATGTGATAAAAAGCATCGTTACTACAGAAAAATATGGTTTTTCTGTTCCTGAGTCTCATGTCTATGCAATGCATCCCTTATATGATAAAGAAGGTAGATTGACTCACAGCCTCGATCCATACTATCCCCAGACGCAAGGTAAAGGTAAAACCGAAACCATAAAAAAATTTATACAACAACATTACAAAAATACCGGGCCAATATTAGTTGCTGGCGATAGCGAAGGAGATCAAAACATGATGTCCGACTTTAATGACACAAAGTGTGTTCTTATTATCAATCGGCTACGCGCATCTGACACTATTATCGGTGAGTTATCAGCTAAAGCCGTTCGTGACTATAATAAAGATGATGCAAAAATATTATTACAAGGAAGAGATGAAAATAAAGGGGAATTTTTATCATCACAAAGTAGCATACTGATGGGCACTAATAACGAAGTATCTTTACCATAGGTATCGACTTACAGCAATGCCTCTTACTTGAAACGGGGGCATTGCTAGTGAAATGATATTAATTACTTTAAATATAAGATCATGACCTTGTCATAGTACATTATTTATAATAACGCCTTACATTGATACTTTTAAAGGATTAAAAACCATAATACTGCGCAGTATAATCAAACATTCCTTTTTAAGCA
Organism: Klebsiella grimontii; assembly: GCF_900200035.1. Lineage (GTDB taxonomy): Bacteria > Pseudomonadota > Gammaproteobacteria > Enterobacterales > Enterobacteriaceae > Klebsiella > Klebsiella grimontii. The sequence goes on along the minus strand of NZ_FZTC01000017.1, from coordinate 20,796 downwards.
TGAACATATTAAATCCAGCAACTTTAATAACAACATTCAAGTTATGACATAAGCACTCTATACAATATCCATTGTTTTGTCATCAAAACCTGAGGTCAAAGAATAACCATTTTCATCCAGATTATTAAACACATCCAAAATTCCGTTAGTTGTATAAACCAACAAATGTGTAAATACTTCTATTTTATTATTTTCAATAACCAAATAATCCACACCAAGTTTTACCGATGATATCCTATTATTTAGACATCCACTGATTTCTTTTGGACTATTTGTCACCCAGCGAACTTGATTATACTCAATCGAAAACGGAAGTGTTAGATCATTACTTAACCATAGTTCATCAAATTTAGACCAGGCAATAGAGATTACCTCACCACCATCAAAGTAGATTCTTATGGGTAAATCATTCCAGGGTTCCCAGTCATCAAAATAAATCTCGGCCGTTTCATACTTGATAATTTTTTTACCAAGCAATTTAAAAAAACAAGCATATATATTGTTAACTTTATTCATACCTTGAGCCTCATATCCTGAAGACTTAAAACCAGGCTGATATTAAAACATACTCATCCAGACACGCTGGCCTTTACAATCATCTTAACGAATTTTTGGACGTCCCATTCTTTAATATCTGAAACTTGCCCATCGCCGATTTCGATCAAACGAAGATTGGATGAAGCTGTCTCAACCATATCTATTGAGAAAAAAGGGGAGCTTATATGCTTCGCTATTTCATGAACAATAGCAGGGATAACATCATCAGCAGAGTAGACATTTCCATAGAATGAAAAATATCTACGTTCTGTTTCGGGTTTTAGGTCCTCAACCTTTCTAAGCACGACACCACCCTCAATTTCTCCGCGATATTGTTTAATATGGGCTAAAATCCCCTGTATTTCCTCGGCATTTTTCGCTATCGAACCACGCGATGTCGTAAGTGATTTAACATAGTCTTTAACAAAATATGAAGGCCATTTTAATCGGGATGTAATTTTTTCGAAATCATCATTCTCAGTAAGTAAAATAGTTTCAGGTGTATAATCACTACATGTTCCGTACCAGCCCGTAATATAGTGGCAAGAAGCGTAATCATCAGGAGAAACTAACATTTCCGCACTATGGCTTTTAACAGTATTGTATAATGTTTTATATTCTTTCTGTTTAAGCATCCAGCCTCGCCAAATAACTGGCGCATGCGCCTCAAGGTTCCCTGAAAGTTTAATTTTGCTATCTAATAAATGCTGTGATGATAGCAAAACACATTTTACTCCGTTATCACTTGCACAGTTGAATTCATCCTCATAATTTTCATCAACTCTATTCAGATTAAAGTAATCACTTGGGTAAATTATTTGCATGGAACCTATCCTTTTCTCAATATTTGTCTATATTATGGGTAACGTAACACTCTATTGGCAGTGATGTATATTTATATACTCCCCTGTTTATCTGCTCGGAGCGTGTTAAATGACTCAACGCCGGGAGGATTATTCACTGACGTCTTTACAGAGCCCACTTCGAAATGCATTAGCCCTCACCTGAACGATGAGTATCTGAAAGGATTTTTAGTGAGAAAGGACGGACTTTAGATGTAAAAAAAGCCCGTATAAACGGGCTTTTTTGTACTACTTTATGCACTATAAAATCAAAACCATTCTTCAAGCTATTGATTTTATTTAGAATTTGGCGGAAGCGTAGAGATTCGAACTCTAGAACCCTTTCGGGTCGCCGGTTTTCAAGACCGGTGCCTTCAACCGCTCGGCCACGCTTCCAATGAGGCGCACTATAAACACCTCTGTTCTGGCTGTAAAGCACCAATTTATTCAACTGCCTTAAAATTAAACAAAAACGCATTATTCGTCTGAAATTCAGGCAGTTTGCGCAGATTTTCAGCGCAAACTGTCCTTTGCGGGTTAATGTTTTTTGATGTACATATCTTTGCTGTAGTAATACCCCAGCTTATCCGGCGTAAATCCGCCTACCCATGGCTTGACCAGATGGGTGCGCACATAGTGATAGACCGGAATGGCCGGGACATCCTGCCCTAACAGATCTTCCGCCTGCTGGTAGAACTTGCCCCGCGCCGTCGTATCAGCGGCTTTTGCCGCATTGTGCAGCGCCTCATCATAGGCCGGGTTGCTGTACTGGCTGGTATTTTCACTGTCGCCGGTGCGGAAGTTGTTGAGAAACGTCGCCGCATCGTCATAGTCAGCGATCCACGCGTAGCGCACGGCGTCAAAATTATGCGTATGCATGGCGTCGAGCATCGTTTTCCACTCCTGGTTTTGCAGCTTCGCCTCCACGCCAAGATTCTTTTTCCACATCGAGCTGGCGGCGATGGCAATTCGCTGGTGCGATTCCGACGTGTTATAGAGCAAATTAAAGACCAACGGGTGGGACTCGTTATACCCGGCCTCGCTCAGCAGCTTTTTCGCTTCGGCGATACGCTTATCGCGCGGCCAGCTGGCGTACTCGGGATTGTGCAGCTTCACCCCGCCGATGTCAGGCTGGCTGATAAGCCAGGCCGGACGCTGCCCCTGCCCCATCACCTTCTCCGCGATAATGTCTTTATCGAGGGCCATATTGAGCGCCCGTCGCACGCGGGGGTCGTTAAACGGCGGCCGGGTGGTGTTGAATTCGTAATAGTAGGTGGCCAGCTGCGGCGAAACATCCAGCTGATCGCCCATGGTTTTTTTGAGCTGGGCAAACTGATTAATCGGCACCGTATAGACGATGTCGATCTCCCCCGCCTTATAGCGGTTGACGTCGGCGGTTTCAGAACTTATCGGCAGGTAGGTCACCTTATTGATGACCGTATGCGCGTTATCCCAGTAGCGCGGATTGCGCTCGGCCACAATGCGCTCATTCACCACCCACTGCGACAGCTTATAGGGCCCGCTGGTCACCATATGCTCCGGTTTGGTCCACTTGTCGCCGTAGCGCGATATCAGCACTTTATCGAGCGGAACCAGAGACGGGTGCGCCAGCATCGCCAAAAACGCCGCATTCGGCTGAGTTAAGGTCACCTCAAGGGTGGTATCATCCAGCGCCTTGACGCCCAGCGTCTCGGGCGCTTTTTGACCCTGCGCTATCTCCGCGCCGTTGACGATATGCATATTGCCGGGATAGCTCGCGTAAGGGGACGCCGTAAGCGGCGACACCAGACGCTGCCAGCTCCAGACGATATCCTGCGCCGTAATCGCCGTACCGTCGGACCAGGTCACTCCGGGGCGCAGATGGAACGTCCAGACGGTGTTGTCTTTATTCTCCCACTTCTCCGCCAGCCTGGGCTGAATTTCTCCTGCTGGCGAAACGCTGACCAGCCCTTCGAAAAGATCGCTGATAATGTTGTTTTCAACGTCGCTTTCCACTTTATGCGGATCCAACGACGACGGCTCGCTGCCGTTATTTCTGACCAGCTCCTGCTTCTCCGCCAGCACCGTTCCCGGCGGCACCTGAGCGGCCAGCGCCGGAATAGCCATGGAGAAAAGGCCGACGGCCAGTAGTACGCGTGTGATGTGATTATATTTTTGTGATTTCATATCCCTTGCCTTTGTTACGCTTCGTTTGTACCCTCTCCAGAGTTAGTCGCAGAATGGCATTAACGCAATATTTTTCAGTGAGTTATCAGATTTCGATCTGGCTTCAGAAGGCGAACAAATAAACATACCGCGCATTTTCATTTTTCTGGAATAAAATGCTGCATTCAGCCCGCATGCCTTGAGTAAAGATGGGTAAAAGCACTATGGCTTCGGCCTTGATTTTTTTATGCTTCGTTATTAATTACATCTGTCATAAGAGAGTGACTCATGGATCGTATCATTACATCGTCGCGTGACCGTTCATCGCTGCTTAGCACGCACAAAGTTCTGCGGAACACCTATTTCCTGCTTAGCCTGACGCTGGCATTTTCGGCCATTACGGCGACGGCCAGCACCGTGTTGATGCTGCCTTCTCCGGGTCTGATTCTGACGCTGGTCGGTATGTACGGCCTGATGTTCCTGACCTATAAAACGGCGAATAAGCCAACGGGTATCATTTCCGCGTTCGCCTTTACCGGTTTTCTGGGCTACATCCTGGGGCCAATGCTTAACGCCTACCTGTCTGCGGGCATGGGAGACTTAATCGGCCTGGCGCTGGGCGGTACCGCGCTGGTGTTCTTCTGCTGCTCGGCCTACGTGCTGACCACCCGTAAAGATATGTCCTTCCTCGGCGGCATGCTGATGGCGGGCGTGGTGGTCGTGCTAATCGGTATGGTCGCCAACATTTTCCTGCAGCTGCCGGCCCTGCATCTGGCTATCAGTGCGGTGTTTATCCTGATCTCTTCAGGCGCGATTCTGTTTGAGACCAGCAATATCATCCGCGGCGGTGAAACCAACTACATCCGCGCGACCGTTAGCCTGTACGTCTCGCTGTACAACATCTTCGTCAGCCTGCTGAGCATCCTTGGGTTCGCCAGCAGAGACTAATTCTCTCCCCCGGTCGTTCTGAGGCCCCGCTTATGCGGGGCCTTATTTTTTGCTACACTGCCGCCATTTTCAGCGGTATGTGAAGAATCATGTTTATCTTTAACGGTAATGAAATAGAAACCGATAGCGAAGGCTATCTGAAGGACACAACCCAGTGGAACGAAGCGATGGCGGCCGTTATCGCCGAGCAGGAGGGCATCAGCCTTTCCGTTGAGCACTGGGAAGTGGTGCGCTTTGTGCGCGACTTTTATCTGGAATTCAACACCTCACCGGCGATTCGTATGCTGGTAAAGGCGATGGCGAACAAGTTCGGCGAAGAGAAAGGCAACAGCCGCTATCTCTACCGCCTGTTTCCGAAAGGCCCGGCTAAGCAGGCGACGAAAATCGCCGGTCTGCCCAAGCCGGTAAAGTGCATCTAATACAAAATGGCGAATTTCTGCCACTCTCTGGTGGGCTGATGGGGCTCGGTCAGAACCCTGTCAACTCGCGCGCTGCGCGGCCCGCCGGCTTTCAGCCAGGCGATGAGCTTCTCCACCTGTTCAGCCTCTCCACAGGCCAGCACTTCCACGCCGCCGTCGTCGAGGTTGCGCGCGTATCCGGTTAATCCAAGCTGCAGCGCCTCGCGCTGGGTCGAATAGCGAAACCCGACGCCCTGAACGGAACCGTAGACCCACGCCATCGTGCAAACCGTTGCCATATTCTCTCTCCTTTCCGGACAATGACTCACTACAGAGGATAGCAAATTCTTTCAGCGTACATGCTTTGGCAGTACGCCGTAGTGCTGACGAAAACGGGCGGTAAAGCGCGATCCGCACTGGTAGCCGCTGTTTTGCGCAATTTCGCCAATGGGCCGCGACGTCGACTGTAATTGCCCCAGCGCGTAGGCCATACGGACCTCTTCCACGATCTGGCGGAAACTGCGGGACTCCTGCTGCAAACGGCGGCGCAGCGTCGACTCTCCCAGAAATAGCATTTTAGCCACTTTCGCTACGCTCCACGCATCGCCAGGCGACAGCATAATAATTTGCCTGACCTGGCCGGTTAGATCCTCGCGCCGTTCGTTGAGCAGCGGCCCGGCGTATCCGGCCTGATACAGCGCCAGCAGCAGCCCCATCGCCTGATGATGCTGCAGTTCGCCGCTGAGCCCCTCCCGTACCGCCTGCAGGACGCTTTGCCACATAAACGACAGTTCCGCCCCCAGCGGCGCGCAAAGCGACGTCAGACGGCCAGCCTGTGGTTCGCTCATATAGCGATTCTTAAAATCCGCCAGCAGCTCCGGGGTTAATGAGAGCAGATCGGAGCAAAACAGCCCGTTTTCCGGCTGATTAATCACCTCGAGCTCAACCTCGGCGGGCAAAATGATCAGCTGCTGCGGCGTTGCCAGCATCTCGCTGGCGCCCTGCACAATCACTTTGCTGCCGCGGTTTACCCGGCAGATCGCAGGCGCGAACAGCGTGACGCGGTGCAGTTTGCATAATCGTCGGGTGGTAATTTCCGCCGCCGTTAACGCGTTATGGTGAAAATTAATGTTCCGCATCAGGCTGCCCTTATTTTATCTTCCGGCCATCGCCGTTATCTGCGCGCTGGCGATGGCGTGGCTATGTAACATAAATCCGACTAACGCCCCGCTGGACTCGCCGTCAATGGGCAGCGTCGGGATATCCAGCGCCCATACCGTAAAGCGGTAGCGATGCGGTTTATCGCCGGCGGGCGGACACGCGCCGCCAAAGCCGGCATAGCCAAAGTCATTGCGCCCCTGTACCGCCCCGGCGGGCAGTTTAGCGTTATTTTTGTCTCCGGCGCCAGCGGCTAAGCTTGTCGCCTGTTGGGCAATATTCACCACCGTCCAGTGCCACCAGCCGCTCCCGGTTGGCGCATCAGGATCGTAAGCGGTCACCGCGAAACTGCGGGTACCCGCCGGGGCATTTTGCCAGGCGATCTGCGGTGAGATATTGCCGCCGGTGCAGCCAAAGCCGCCAAACCAATGCCTCTGCGCCAGAGCGTCTCCTTCGCGCATATCCGCGCTGCTGACGCTAAACGGCGCGGCAATCGCCGTTCCACTTATCATGACCATTATCGCGGCAGCGACTTTCAATCCTGTTTTCATCGTATTTTCCTCCGTCAGGTGAGGAAATACTGTAAGATCGCGGCGTGATTTTTATTGTGCCAAAGCGCCTGCGTTTTGTGCCGAAACGCTCACCTGTCGATACCGGTGGAATGGTGCTTGCCGCAGCCACTTGTGCTAACCTACGCGCCATTTTTTCGGTGCCGACATTCCCGTTGCTTAAAGGTAGCCCATGACAGACTCCATTTTCCCCCGCTTAGTGTTAACCAAAGGACGCGAGAAATCCCTGCTGCGTCGCCATCCGTGGATTTTCTCCGGCGCCGTCGCCCGAATGGAAGGTAAAGCCCGTTCAGGTGAGACCATCGATATCGTTGATTCGCAGGGAAAATGGCTGGCCCGCGGCGCCTATTCACCGTCTTCGCAGATCCGCGCCCGCGTCTGGAGCTTCGATCGCGATGAAGCCATTGATAACGCCTTTTTCGAGCGTCGTCTTCAGCAGGCGCAAACCTGGCGCGAGTGGCTGGCAGCCCGCGACGGGCTTGATAGCTATCGCCTGATAGCCGGTGAATCCGACGGCCTGCCGGGCGTGACCATCGACCGTTTTGGCGACTTTTTTGTTCTGCAGCTGCTGAGCGCCGGTGCCGAATACCAGCGCGCGGCGATTGTCAGCGCGCTGCAAACGCTGTTCCCGAACTGCGCTATCTACGATCGTAGCGACGTCGCGGTACGTAAAAAAGAGGGGCTGGAGCTGGCGCAGGGTCCGGTTGTCGGCGAGCTGCCGCCTGCCCTGCTGCCGATTACCGAGCACGGTATGCAGCTGCTGGTAGACATTCAGGGCGGCCATAAAACCGGCTATTACCTTGACCAGCGCGACAGCCGTCTGGCGACGCGTCGCTACGTCGCCGATAAGCGCGTGCTGAACTGCTTCTCCTATACCGGCGGTTTTGCCATCTCCGCGCTAATGGGCGGCTGCCGCCAGGTTGTCAGCGTTGATACCTCCCAGGAGGCGCTGGACGTCGCCAGACAGAACGTTGAGCTGAACAAGCTGGACCTGTCAAAAGCGGAGTTCATCCGCGACGACGTCTTCAAGCTGCTGCGTAAATATCGTGACGCCGGGGAAAAGTTCGATGTTATCGTGATGGATCCGCCGAAGTTTGTGGAAAATAAAAGCCAGCTGATGGGCGCCTGCCGCGGCTATAAGGACATCAACATGCTGGCGATTCAGCTATTGAATCCCGGCGGCATCCTGCTGACCTTCTCCTGTTCCGGCCTGATGACCACCGATTTATTTCAGAAAATCGTTGCCGATGCCGCCCTGGATGCCGGACGTGATGTACAATTTATAGAACAGTTCCGCCAGGCTGCCGATCATCCGGTGATAGCAACCTACCCGGAGGGGCTGTATCTGAAAGGGTTTGCTTGCCGCATCATGTAACTTGAAAAATGGAGAATCGGCCCGCATATAGCAGGTAATCATGTCTCCCGGGAGGTGCTTATGATAGCCAGCAAATTCGGTATCGGCCAACAAGTTCGCCACACGCTTCTGGGCTACCTGGGCGTGATCGTCGATGTCGATCCAGAGTACTCGCTCACGGAGCCGGAGGAGGACGAAATCGCCGCTAACGACGAACTGCGTCTTGCGCCCTGGTACCACGTGGTGATGGAGGACGATGATGGTCAGCCGATTCACACTTATCTTGCAGAAGCGCAGCTGAGCAGCGAAGCCAGCGATGAGCATCCGGAGCAACCGTCGCTGGACGAACTGGCGCGAACCATTCGCCAGCAGCTGCAGGCACCCAGATTGCGTAACTGATCTCAAAAACCCGCGTTGCGGGTTTTTTATTGCCCTTTATCTCTGCGCGGCATTTGCCAGCGCCTGGCAAATCAGACTATTGAATTGTCCGTCACGCTGCTGTTGTTCACTCCAGCGGTCGTTTGCCCGCTTCATTGCGCGGGAAATCCCCTCGCTGGTAAGCGCAAGCTGCTGAAAAAAAGGCGCCAGCATCGCACCGCCGGGCAAAACCAGAGTTTTAAACACCGGACTCCCGTCAGCGTAACGGTACGTTAGCGCTTTTTCAGGCAGTTTTGTTGGCGCAAAATACTGCTGCGCATAGCCGGCCCAGAAGTTCGCCGCCCCATAGCCGCGCGAGAAATTACTTTCACACCCGGAAGGCTCAGCCAGCGGCGAAACTCTTTTCTCCGGGGCTCTGAAGGCATTTTCCATCCAACGCGCCATTCCCTCCAGGTACCATCTCTGTTTAAAAACCGCGTAACCGTACTGGTATAAATGGAATAATTCATGGGCTGGCGTAACGTTGCGCGCGGGCTGCAGCCCGGCGTTAAGCACGATTTTTAAGCCGCAGGGCAGCGCCGTTCCGTCGCTCATCGTTTCCGCCGCCACGCGATCGAAGGCAAGGCCATGACCTTTAGGAAGCGCCAGCAGATAGAGGTTAATCTGTCGGGCCTGGGCATAAATCTTCTGCCGCAGAGGCGAGCGCAGGCCCAGCCGCGACGTGTAGAGATATTGCGCCGCCTGTAGCTGACGACCAATATCTTTTATAACGTCCGGCACGCCATCGCCGGTACTGTCCTGCGGATATCGCAGGGCATCTTTGCCCTGCAGGCTGTAGTAAATATGAAAGTCATCGACCACGTGCGTTTTTTCCAGACGATGCTCATGAAGCAGGGAGCCGGGAACGCAGCGCGAAACCTGCACGACATCGCGCGCCAGCAGCGGCGAACTGCAGCAGGACGCCAGCAGTAGCGCGATGACTCCCCTCATCGCCGCGCCAGGGGGCCAGGCAAAGGGAAAAGGCGCTGACGGTTATCCAACGTTAGCCGCCTGATGACGCTTTTTTTCCGGCCTGCTCTCCAGCTCCGTCCCGGTATCCAGCTGACGTTCGCTTGCCTGCCGCCATGCCGCCCATCGTCCGGCGATCGCGCTGGCGTAGTAGCGTTGCGCGTTGCGCAGCGCAGCCTGCTGCATACTTTGCTGTAGCGTCTTGTCGGAGATAACCTTGATCATCGCCGCCGCCAGCGCGCCCTCATCGCCGCAGGGCACCAGAATCCCCGCCTGCCGGTCCTGCAGGATGTCGCGCGGGCCATATTTAATGGCAAAGCTAATCAGCGGCGTACCGTATGCCATCGCCTCGACGGCGGAAATGGACTGCCCCTCCTGAGTCGAACAAAGCACCGTGCAGCAGGCCGTTTTATGCGCCTGCGCGATGTCGGAGGTGAAGCCGTTGATATGGATAGCCTGCTCCAGCCCCCACTCCGCCACCTGCGCGCTTAAGCTGCGCCGCAGCGGCCCTACCCCGTAAGTGTGCAGCTGCGCGTCGGGGATCGCCTTCACCACCTGACGAAACGCGCTCAGCAGTAAAGCGTGCTGCTTCTCTTCCGAGTAGCGCGCCAGGTAAATGACCGTTTGCGAAGGCGTCTTCTGCGGGTTCGCCGGTATAGCGCCGTTATCGAGATGGTTGGGGATCACCGCCATCCGAGCGGCCGGAAATCCCTCCTGCTGCAGGTCCTGCCACTGTTCATCGGTCAGGACAATCAGCTGGTCTACGAGTTCCGGCTGTTCCAGGATATGCCGGTATGAGCTTTTCAGCGCCCCGTTAGACAACTGATGATGGGAGTGGATAATCGCGCTCAGCGTGCAGGCCATACGCTGGGCGGGCCGTGAGCAAACGAAGCTTTTCCACATTTTATTTTTATCGACGATAAAGTGCCAGCGCCCTTTTTCCGCCAACCGGGTTTCCAGCATCCACGCATAAAACGCCTCTTCCTGAGCAAAGCGTTTAACGTCCCTTCCCGGCAGAGCGATTTCAAGATGGCTTAGCTGCACGTTGCCCTTTTTTTCGTCAAAGCTTTTGCGCAGCAGAATATTGCCGGCGCGATCAATATAGTCTTCGATGATTCTCCCCTGCGGACGCAGCAGGAAGTTGTGTTTACCCACCGGTAGATCCGCGGTGGGATTCACGGCATGTCTGAGCTCAATATTGCCCACCAGCGGCGCCAGCGCAGAGATCGCATTCAGCTCAAGACAATCGCTTAGCCAGGCATAAAGGTTATAAACCGGCACCTCTTCGGGCAGCGCGCCGCGGGCTTTCAGCGCCTTAACCGCCGTGGAGAGTTCGGGATTCCACGTCGCGGTAATCAGCCAGGGTACGGTGCGCAGATGTTCGGTGAACAGTTTCGCCCGGCGCATGGCCGCCACCTCAATACCGTTGCCGACGTCACGCAGCGTCTCCAGCAAAAACACGGGGGTCGCGCTATTCGCCGGCTGCGTGTCGTCCTGTTGGAGCGGCGGCTTTTTTGCCGCTAAATGGTATTTCTGGTAGGCGATAAAGCCGGAAAGATAGTGCTCAACATCATCGATACGCACGCGGTAGCTGTGGTGGCGGATAAAGAAGCTGTTAACGATCCGCGCGGGATTTTTAAAGAACATCGCCAGCTCGGGCCAGAAAAAGCCGTTCAGCAGATAGCGGGCGCGGGCCTCCAGCGCCTGCCAGAACTTCTGCTGGTCAAAATCCGCCAGCAGATGACGATGCTCGGGCGAGGCGTCCAGCCGGGTCACCATTTCAGACGCCGCCATCATTAATTCCAGCAGCGTGGGATAGGTGGTGACGCGATGCAGCACGAAATCAAGATGATCGCGCACGTTATTCAGGCCAAAGCGAAAGTACTTCTCTTGCGGACGGAAGCGGGTCAATTCATTCACGCAGTAGCTCAGCCAGTGGTCGTGATGCTGCCAGTGTTTATTTTTAATGAAATAGGCGAAGGCTTTTTCCACCATCTCCAGCCACTGCGGCGCGTTGGTCAGGCCGTACAGGCGCATCAGGGCAAAAGCCGCTTCGCCATCGTAATAAATGATGCGGAATTTGGCTTTCAGCGACAGATCGCGGCTATTTAATACATGAACAAACTGGCCGCTGAGCGGATCCTGCATACAGGCGATACCGGTCGCCAGCTGCGCCATCAGCGGCAGATATTGCCGGTCTCCGGTCGTTTCGGTGTATTTCACCAGCGCCAGGATGCTGACGGCGTTGCCGCCGAGCTTGATCTCATCGCCCACATCGCAAAGAAACGCCGCCTCGCGGCCATCGTCCAGCGTCCGCACTTCAATCAGCGTGTTAACCAGGTACGCAATCGCCCGGTCTATCGCCTGACGAACCGACGGCTGACGCGTCGCCTCCCAGCCCTCGATCAGCGAATAGGTCGAGCTGGCATGGCGCAGCGCGTTATAGGAGCGGACCGGGCGATCGAAACAGGGAAACCAGCCGTAATGGTAGAGGCCGTCTTGTTTTACCTGGCGGGCCAGATAATCGGTGCCTTTTTTAATCACCTCGGCCAGGCACTCGTCCTGCCACTCTTCCCCGATGACGCGATAGCCGGAACCCCGTCCGGTGTGTTCAATCACTTTTGCCCCAAAACGATCGCAGAAGACGCCCTGAGTTTTAAAGCGCCAGAGCGGCTGCTGCGGATCTTGCGGCCAGCTCAGCGTCTGCTTAAACCGCCGCTGGGCGTAGTTTTCCAGATTGACGCTATTCGGCGCCACGACGCCGTTATCCCCGTCATAGAGCAGCGCGTTACCGGTAATTTCTTGCTCAAGCATCGCGCAGCTAAACTGCGGATCAAACGCGAGGCCAAAGCGAAAATAGTTACGCTTGGTGACCATGAATTTTTCGTTGAGGGATTGCCAGCTGAGCTTTTCCACGCTGTCCACGATGTCAATCCGCAGCCACTGCGGTTCGCTGTCCTGTTTTTTACGCCACTCCTGCAGCGCTCTGGCCCCCGCCAGCCACGCGAGGTCAAAGCTGGTTCCGCTGGAGATATGAGTATGCGCGCGTGACTTACCATCGCTGACGCTGAAGAAGATGACCCATGCCGGATAGTCAGAGGGCAATTCGGTGGATTTTAATTTTTTCGCCTGAAAGCAGGCTTGTTGCAGTAAGTCACTTAGCGCCATCTTTCCCTCTCCGTATAATCAAGAATGCGTTGCATGTTTAAAAATTATTATTTCAACCCGTTTTGGAAATTGCGCTTATGTCTTTGCCCGGCACACTCCCCGGAGGCGGCGCTTAACGCGCCTTGTCCGGGCTACCGGCCCGCAGACGGCTGTGAATACGTAGCCCGGTCAGCGCAGCGCAAGCCGGGGAAGACGCTGCGCCGATATATCAGCCCGGCACAGGTCAGCCATCGAATTAACGTTCTCTTAATGCTTCTTTTGCCCGATTAAACGGTTTGACCAGATAATCCATGACCGTTTTTTCCCCGGTCTTAATATCAACGGTGGCAATCATTCCCGGGCCGATTAAAAAGCGCTTGCCGCTTTTATTTTCCAGGTAATCGTAGTCAGTTCGAATAAACACCCGGTAGTAGTAAATATCGGGTTTAGCTTCGTCCTGGGTTGTATCCGGCGATATGGTTTCCACCACGCCGTTAAGCGCGCCATAGATGGCATAATCATAGGCGGTAATTTTCACCAGCGCCTGCTGGTCAGGATGAATAAAAGCGATATCGCGCGGTGAAATCCGCGCTTCGATTAATAACCGGCCATCTACCGGAACAATTTCCATCAGCTCACCGTTGGGCGCAATAACCCCACCAATGGTGTTGACCTTGATATTTTTTACGATCCCCTGCACCGGCGAGCGAACGGTTAAGCGCGTGACCGAATCGGCGCGGCCTTTAATCACTTCCGCCAGGCTGGCCACGTCGGCATTGGCTTTTGACAGCTGTTCACGCGCGTCAACAAAATAGCGGGTATTAAGATCGATCTTTTTAAAACTGATATCCGCGACCTGCTGGCGAAGACGCAGCACTTCAACGTTGCTCGCCGCCCCGGTTTTCGCCAGCCTTTCGGTGATGGCCAGTTCGCTATTGACCAGTTTTAGCGACTCGTCCAGCTGGCGCGTCGATTTGCTCAACTGCTCCTTGCGGCTATGGTAGAGGCGAGTCTCTTCCGCCAGCAGCGCGGGCCAGGCTTTCAGGGAGTCGGGAAACGCCAGCGGCTGATTGTTGACCTCGGCAGTTAAACGAATGCTCGCCGCCAGCGAGGCGCGATATTTCGCCTGGCTTTCGCCGACGTTAGATTCGCTGCGGGTGGGGTCGAGGCGGGCCACGACCTGTCCGGCTTGTACCTTGCTACCTTCCCGAACGTTCAGCTCGGTTAAAATACCGCCGTCGAGGGTTTGTATTACCTGCTCCCGGGAGCTGGGGATCACTTTCCCGGTGCCCGTTGAGACTTCGTCCAGCACCGCGAACCATGCCCAGACGCCGCCCACCAGCAGCATCACGGCCAGCAGGAGAATCAGCCGCCGCGATTTTACGATCTGCGCTTCGTCTTGTTCGCTCTCCGGAAGCAGCGCCACCGGGTCGTTGTCGGCCAGTAAGGGAAATTTACTCATATATTCACCACCTGACCGCGGGCTTTCTCTTGTTCAAAGACCGTCGCTTTGGGTTTATCCAGCGCCAGCTGCCCGTCCTGGATAACCAGGATCCGGTCAACGATATTGAGCACCGCCGCTTTGTGCGTGGCGATAATCATCGTTCTTTCACCGGCCCACTGCGCCAGCTGTTCCACAAAAGCTTTTTCCGTTCGCTCGTCGAAAAACGAGGTCGGCTCATCGAGCAGGATAATGTTCGGATCGCGCAGCAGCGTTCTGGCCAGCAGCAGCGACTGCCGCTGGCCGCCTGACAGCCCCAACCCGCCTTCCATAACGACGTGTTCAAGACCAAGAGGCAGTTTGCGCACGAACTCCAGCGCGCCGCACAGGGTAAGCACCGAGAAGATTTCATCATCCGTCGCCGCCGGACGCCCGAGGATCAGGTTCTCGCGCAGGGTGCCGTGGAACAGCCGCGCCTCCTGGGTCAGCAAGGTGGCGTTGCGGCGAATATCGGCGAGGTCGATCTGCGGCAGGCTTAAATCATCCAGCCGCAGCTCGCCGGAGACCAGCTCGATGTTGCCCATCATCGCCTGCAGCAAGGTCGATTTACCGGCGCCGATTCGTCCAAGAACAGCGATTCTCTCCCCGGCTTTTATCGACAGTTGATTAATCCGCAGCGGGATGGCGGCGTCGTTAAGGCCGTAGCGGAATTCCGCCTGGCGGAACTCGTAGTTGCCGTGCAGCACGGCGCGGTGAACCCGGGGTTCGTCCTGCCCCCCTTCGACCGGCAGCGCCATCAGCGTATCGAGGCTGGCCTTCGCCGTTTTCACCTGCTGCCAGCGGGCAAGTACCCCGCACAGCGCGGTCATCGGCGCCACCATGCGGGTCGATAGCATCGATGCCGCCACCATCGCCCCGGTGGTGATGTCGCCATTAATCACCAGCGGCGCGCCGACCACTACCACCGTGGCGTACAGCAGGTTTTGCACCGACATTCCCCAGCTGACCAGGCCGTGGGTGAGCCTGCGCGTTTTGACCCCCGACTCGGCGGTAATCGCGATATAGCTATTCCACTGATGCAAGAAACGGCTTTCCGCCTGCATCATTTTGATGTCCTGCAATCCCTGGATGCTTTCCACCAGGATGGCGTTACGTAAGGTATTTTCGTGCTGGTTTTTATTGGCCAGCGCCGCCAGCTTGCGCTGCAATAGCAGGCCGGGGAGGATCATCAGGACCGTCGCCACCGGCGCAATCCAGCTTAGCCACGGCGAGACAATAAACAGCACCACCTGAAACAGGAGAAAGAACGGTAAATCCGCCACGATGGTCATCATCGTCGAGGTCATCATTTCTCGCACCTGCTCCAGCTCGCGGATTTGCGAAATAAAGCTCCCCGTCGAGCGCGGCACCGCGCTGTTTTTCAGGCGCAGCGCGTGGCCGAAGACCCGGTCAGAAACGCGAATATCCCCGCGTTTGCCGAGCAGATCCGTGACGTGCCCGCGCATAATTTTCAGCACAAAAGCAAAGACCGCCGCCAGCAATACGCCGCTGAACAGAACATAAAGCGTGGGATAAGACTGCGCCGGGATCACCCGATCGTAAACCTGCATCGAAAACAGAATTCCGCTCAGCGCGAGAACGTTGATGGCGAAAGACGCCAGCATCACGTGCATATAGGGGCGAATATCTTTCAGTACAATTTTGCGTAGCCAGTCCGGCTGAAAGCGGGCCAGATAGCTCTCGGTGCGAATATCCCTTTCCGGCGCCGCCGGGCGAAAAGCAATGGTCTTTTCAATTTCCGGCAGCAGGGTTTCCAGCGGGCAGTAGCTGAGCAGCGCGAGCTCCTTCACAAACCGCACCCCAACGGCGTTATTGACGTCAACGCTTTCAACCACGGCGATTTGGCCGTCGCGCAGCTGGATGACCAGCGGTAGCCGCCAGGCCGACATTTTCTGATCGGCGGCGGATAAAAACTGGCAGTTTAGCCCGGCGTGGCGCGCCAGGTGCCGAAGCGCCTCCGGCAGGGTTTTCTGCGTCGCCCACTCGGCGGCGGCATGCAGCGTTCCGGGCGAAAAACTTTGTCGATAGTGGTTGGCAATAAAGGCTATCGCATTGGACCAGTCGATCAGATGCGGTATCCCGGCGCGTTCATCTTGTGGGGTCATGGGCGGATCTCCACGCCCTGGATATTTTGTTTTTCCAGCGCGAACACCGTGCGCATCTTGCCGGTGCTGAACAGGCAGTCCAGCTCCAGAGAGCGCAGTTGCGATTCCGTCAGGACCTGGCTAAATCTGGCCTGGTAAATTTCCTGATCGACGTTGAGCAGATCCAGCAGCGGCCGCGAACCGAGCTGAAGGTACTGATCCTGATACAGCGCCCGGGTTTGTTCGCCCAACTCCTGCTGGCGCTTCTGAATACCCAGCGACTGAGTCAGATTAACCGCTTCATCGCGCGAGGCGTTGAGCTTCTGGCTGGCGTCCAACTGGGCGGTTTTGATCGCCGCATTCGCCGCCGCCAGGCTTTGCTGGGCGGCGTCGCGGGAGGCGGTCATCGCCCCGCCCTGATAGATAGGCATCTGTACTTTCACCCAGGCGGAATATTGCGTTTTATTGAGCACCGCGCTGTTGGCGTAGTTATCGTTGAGGTAGTGGGTAACTTCCGGCTCAAGGGAAATCGTCGGCAGCATTTGCGCGTTGGCGTTATCCAGCTGCGCCTGCGCCTGGCCGGCCTGGGCCAGCGCCGCTAATACCGCAGGCACTGAGCGGTAATCGATTTTGGCTACCGCGCAGGCGGCATCCATCCCCTGCGGGACGTCATCCGTTACCGTGGCGATTCCGCCGATGCCAATGTAGGTCGCGAGCGTGGCTTTCCAGCGCTCAAGGGCCGCCTGATATTGCAGGAGCGTGGATTGCGCGCCTTCCACGCGGGTGTCGGTCTGCACGACGTCCGATAAAGACGACGCCCCCGCATCGTTGCGCTGGCGAATAAGATCGCCAATCTGTTTGAGCGACTCGACCTGCGCTTTGGCGATGTCCACCAGCTTTTGATAGCCCTGAACCTGGACTACCGCCGCCGCGGTGTCATGAGCGACCTGATCGATGCTCAGCATGACGGTGGCCTGCTGTTGGGCAACGCCGGAGTCGGCGGCTCTGACCGAGCTGGACACTTTGCCGAAGTCGTAAAGCATTTGCGATACCGAGACGACCAACGATGGCGTATATCCGGCATCAGAATAGGTATTACTATAACCATTATTCATACCCGCACTAACTTGCGGGTAATATTTGGCTTTCGCTACGTCGACTTTCTGCGCCATCTCCTGGAGTTTACTCACCTCCTGGGTTATAGATGGATGCCAGTTCACCGCATTTTTTACCGCTTTTTTAATATCCAGCGGGCCGGATATTCGGCTTTGGCTATTAATAATCTCTTCGTTATACCCCGCCACCTGTTGGCTATCGGTTAAGCGCTGGCTGCTAATATCATTCGGCATCAAATATGAATTTTCCGCATGAGCAAAAAACGCCGGATTCAAAGAAATAAAGAGGGCTGTATAGCCGCAGGTTATGACATTCCTTTTTTGTTTAAATAGACGCATCAAATTTACCCTTCAGAAAACACGCACTGAAAAAACGGATATAATCATTTCCGCATCATTATTTTTATTAAATGATAGTCGGCTATCTCCCGGTTCACTGACCGATTCATTCCTCCCCTATTAAATAACCTCGACGGCGCGTCCCTGCGCCATCAGCGTTATAACGCCTGTTAGTTGGAGTTATTCGTATCAATCAGCTCGTTGAGCGAATTGATATGCACCCCTTCCAGCGTAATTAAGGTTGTTGATTGATGGTCTCCGGCCCCGCCGTCGCGGTCGATGGATACCACCGTGTTATTGCCAACGTAGCTCAGGGTCACATAGTTGCCCAGGCTGCTGCTGTTACCATCCCAGTCAACCAGCAGCGCCGACACATCGATATGATCCCCTTGCGCAACCGAGAAATCCTTCCAGGTATCGCCGCCGTTGCCGCCGCTATTGTCATCAGCCAGCAGGTTGTAAACCACCGTGTCGGCCCCGATACCCAGGGTGAAGGTATCGTCATAAGCGGTGCTGTGAATATCGTCGCCGTTCACGCTGCCGGTAATCTGCGGATGCAGATCGATGGTCAGCGTCGCCGCGGAAGAGCCGCCATTGCTGTCGTTCACCGTGTAGGCAAAGACCTCCTTATGGGTGATTGTCGACACATCCAGACCTGCATTCAGACTGTAGGTATAAGAACCATTATTCGCCATCGTCAGGTTGCCATAGTCACCGTAAATTGTGACGCTGGTTGTGCTTATGCTACTACCGTCGCTGGTGGTGATACTGCCGTTGCTGTGGAAGGTCCAGGATTCGGCACTGCCAGAGGAAGTATGTCCGGCGACGGTGTATGAGGCATACAGCACGCCATGGAAATCTTCCGTACCGCCCGAGTTGTTTCCGTTCTGGATATTCCCGCTGACGTTGGTTCCTGCCACCGTATAATGCGTTGCGGTATCGATCGTCGTACCGGCGATCGTTGCGCCTACCGTATAGTTCGGTGGTGTGGTGACGAAATTATCCAGAGTGGCAGTAGCTTTAGAAGCCAGGACCATCTCGTAATTTCCTTCGCTCAATGCCACACCCGTTAGCGTTAGCGTATCCGTAGCGCTAGCTGTGGCGCCGATAATCGTGGTCAAGCTTTCTGTCGGCGTCCCTTGCCATACCAGGACCTTACTGCCATCGCTGAGTACGTGATAAATGCTGACCGTGCTGTCAATCCTGACGGTATTGACCACTGAGCCACTCGCGGTGTAGTTCACATTCACCGAGAGGGTATCCATTTCGCGATCGGCCCCCACGCTAAAGTTAATCAACTTACTCGCTGATACTCCGCTCCCGCTCGACTTACCGCTTGTGTTCAGCCCCGTGGTGTCAATCGCCGGAACATTCACCGTTGCCAGCGCCGTTGCCACGTTCAGCGCAACCACGTCATTCACCGCCAGCGAAGCCGGGCTGTCGATATCGAACGTCAGCGTCGTGCTCGCCGTGTGGCCCAGACTGTCGGTTATGGTGTAGGTAAAGACCTCCGATTGGCCGACGCTATTCACTCCGCCATAAGGCTGATAGGTATAGCTACCGTCGCTGTGAATGGTCAGCGATCCCCAGGCACCGGCTATCGTCGTTCCGCTGCTGGTGACCGCCACCGGATCGGCGTCGATAACCGAGGTGGCGGTGACGCTGGTCACCTTAATATTTACCCCGGAGTCCGCCACGTCGCCGTCGCCATCGCTTTGCAGGACGTTCCCCGTCAGGCTGTCGGTGTGATAGCCCTCAGAGTCGGTGACCGACACGTTGATAAAGGTGCCCAGGTTCAGGTCCAGCAACGCGCCCAACAGGCCGCCGGTATTCGGTGAAGAGACCACCGCCGTGTACGATCCTGAAGGTAACATTGAGGACCAGCCGCCGCCGCTGTAGCCCAGGCTGAGACCGAGTCCGTCAACATTAATATTGACGGCGTTGGTCAGAACCTGCACCACTTCGCCGGTCGCCTTATCGACGATTGAGAGATCCGCCGTAAAGGACGATGCCCCGCCCAGCAGGCTCAGCAACGTGCTCAAGGCCGCGCCCAGGCTCAGGCCAGTGCTCCCCGAGACAGTGAGCAGCACTTTTTCGTTCGCGCCGGCGGCGACGTCAAAGTCAAAACTATTGCCGTTAAGCAAACCTACATTGACGTTACCGAGTAACGAGACGCCGACCAGTTGTCCGACGGTACCGCTTTCGCCATTAAGATTATCGAACGTCGCGGTCAGGTCCGTCTCCTGCGCATCCGGATTGGCCTGCGCCGGTTCGATATTTCCTCCAATATTGATCGTCAGAGAAGTGGTCGATGTATTCCCCGCTGCATCGGTAATGGTGTAGCTAAAGACATCCGATTGACCGACAGCGGCTCCGCCTTTGGTCAACTGGTAGCTATAGCTGCCGTCAGAGTGAATGGTCAGTACGCCATAGGCCCCCGTGACGTTGACGCCAGCGCTGGTCACGGTCACTGCGGTCGATCCGTCAACGGAGTCCGATACCGCGCTGGTGACCGTGATGCCCTGGCCGCTGTCCTGCATATCGCCGCTGGCGGTGTTGTCCAGCACGTTTCCTTCAATGGCGCCGACGCTATAGCCAACGGAGTCCGTCACGTCCACGTTGACGAAGCTTGCTACCTGAGCCTCCGCCAGCGCGTTGATCAGCGATACCAGGGCGCCGTTACTTTCCGGTGCAGAGATAATCATGGTGTAGTCGCCCGCCGGCAGATTGGCAAAGGACGCCGTGCCGCTATAGGTGAGCCCGCCAAGCAGGCTCGCCGAGATAGAGACGCTGTTTTCCGCAATCGCCACGACTTCGCCGGTGACCGTATTCACCACCGACAGATCGGCGCTCAGGGTGTTTCCAGCCCCCAGCAGGTTGACGATGGTGGTCAGCAATCCGCTCGCCGTGAGCAGCGAGTTGCCGTTCACCGACACCGTCATATCCTCAACGGTTCCGGAACCCACGCTAAAGCGCAGATTATTGCCCGACAGCAGCGAGACATCGACGGTGCTGAGTAGCGTCAGGCCAACCAGTTGACCGCTGGTGCCGCTGACGTTATTCAGGTTTCCGTCCTGAGTCACCACATCCGGGCTGTTGCTATCCGGTACAGCCTCGATATCGCTATCGGAGTCGCTGTCTGAATCCGAATCGCTGTCAGAATCGGAATCGCTGTCGGAGTCCGAGTCACTATCCGAATCGGAATCGCTGTCGGAATCGGAGTCACTGTCGGAATCCGAGTCACTATCCGAATCAGAATCGCTGTCGCTATCC
>NZ_FZTC01000019.1 GCF_900200035.1 Klebsiella grimontii | reverse complement strand
GGCCGCTCGGGAACCCCACCACGGGGTAATGCTTAATACTGGCCTGCTTCCTTATCGGTAAGCGGGGCGCATCATATCAAATGACGCGCCACTGTAAAGTATTCCTTTGATAAAAATAAACTGGTTGCCTGATTTTTATGCGTAAAGACGCAAAGCTAACCAGCTAATTTCATTATCGATTAAAGAATAATCGTCCGGTTACCGTAAACAAATACCCGCTGAGCAAGAACCTGATACAGCGCGCGGCTCAGAACGTTTTTCTCGACGTCGCGTCCAGCGCGCATCATATCTTCCGCAGTGTAGGTATGATCGACGTGAATGACATCCTGCATAATGATTGGACCTTCATCCAGATTATCGTTCACGTAGTGTGCGGTGGCGCCGATGATCTTCACCCCGCGGTCATAAGCCTGGTGATACGGACGCGCGCCGATAAAAGCAGGCAAGAATGAGTGGTGGATATTAATAATTTTATTCGGGAAGCGAGAGACAAACTCGGGGGTCAATACCCGCATGTATTTCGCCAGCACGACGTAATCTGGTTCAAGCGCGGCGATAGCGTCGCCCATCTTTTTATCATGCTCTTCGCGGGTTAACCCCTCATGGCTCACCAGCTGGAAGGGAATATCAAAGCGTTCTACCAGCGAGCGCAGAGTTTCGTGATTGCCGATGACGGCGGCGATTTCTACGTCCAGCCCGCCATAGTTGGCTTTCATCAGCAGATCGCCGAGGCAGTGCGCTTCTTTGGTGACCAGAATGACGACCCGACGGCGTCCTGCCGGGTTGAGCTCACGAATTGAACCTTCCGGCAGCGCGCTGTCGAGGTCAGCCAGGAGAATGGAATCATTGAAAATACCCTCGAGCTCGGTACGCATAAAGAAGCGGCCGGTCCGGTGGTCAACGAACTCATTGTTCTGCACGATGTTAAGTTCGTGCTTGTAGCAGATATTCGTGATACGCGCGATGAGGCCTTTCTGATCAGGGCAAATGGTGCGTAGTACTTTACGTTGTAGTGAATGCATCGCGGGGAAAATCCTGTAGTGTTTGCTATTCCTGCTGCTGGCTTACTGGCCGCAGCATTTTTTAAATTTTTTACCTGAACCGCAAGGGCAGGGATCGTTACGACCGATTAGCGGTCGCGTGCCGTCAATATAATACCACTGTCCGTTTTCTTTTAAGAATCGGGATCGTTCAATAATGGCCCCGGAGCGGTTATCGTCAGCGTAACGAGCGATAAAGCTGACGAAGCCCTCATCGGGGCTCTTGCCTTTATCGGCGGCAAAGACGGTGAGACCATGCCACTGCGTGCGGGTAAAACCGTTTTCAAGGTCAGCGCGAAACTGCTGCGCCTGGCAGGAGGGATGCCAGGTTTTAATCAGATAGTCGGCGTCTTTCATTACAAACGCGCTATAGCGGGAGCGCATCAGCTGTGACGGATCGGGCGCCAGCTGCGCGCCAGCCAGATAACGCTGACAACATGAGCTATACTCCAGAGCGCTGCCACAGGGGCATAATGGCGACAAAACGGCCTCCATGGGTAAAAGAGAGACGGCGCTATGCCGCCAAAGCGCATTATGTTAACTGAGGTATGGCGATGATGCCATGCCCGGAGTGGAAGGATATGTTTCGGCACTAATGAGAAAGCTTAAAATTGGACTGGCGCTAGGGGCTGGCGCCGCTCGGGGATGGTCGCATATCGGCGTGATTAATGCGTTACGGCGGACGGGTATCGACATTGATGTTATCGCAGGGTGCTCAATTGGCTCACTGGTAGGGGCGGCGTACGCCTGCAACCGACTTCCGGCGCTGGAGAAATGGGTCTGCTCCTTTAGCAACTGGGATGTCCTGAAATTAATGGATCTTTCCTGGCAGCGGGGCGGCCTGCTGCGGGGCGAGCGCGTATTTAGCCAATACCGTAAACTCATGCCCGTCAGCGAGATTGAGCGCTGCGAGCGCCGGTTTGCGGCGGTCACCACGAATTTAAGCACCGGTCGCGAACTGTGGTTTACGGAAGGGGATCTGCATCTGGCGATCCGTGCGTCCTGTAGCATGCCTGGCCTGATGGCGCCGGTGATGCATAATGGCTACTGGCTGGTGGATGGCGCGGTGGTGAATCCGGTGCCGGTATCGCTGGCTCGGGCAATGGGCGCAGATATTGTCATTGCCGTTGATTTGCAGCACGATGCGCATCTGATGCAGCAGGATTTGTTATCCATGGAGGTGCCGCATCCGGAGAGCGAAGAAGATTTCTCGTGGCATTCACGGTTGCGTTCTCGCCTGGCGCGTATGACTTCGCGACGGGTGACGAGAGCGCCAACGGCGATGGAAATCATGTCGACGTCTATTCAGGTTCTGGAGAATCGCCTCAAGAGAAACCGCATGGCGGGCGACCCGCCTGATATTCTGATTCAGCCCTTTTGCCCGCAAATCTCCACGCTTGATTTCCATCGGGCTGGCGAAGCTATCGCCGCCGGGCATCTGGCAGTGGAAAAGAAAATGGATGAACTATTACCTTTAGTGCGTACCTCCGTGTAGCGCATTTGATGCATACTTAAGTAAATTCTGACAGGCGGTAGTGTGAATATCATGCCACTATTAAATTATCGTCAGTCAGGGGAGAGATCATGACGCAGCCATTGGCGGGAAAACAGATTCTGATAGTTGAAGACGAACCCGTTTTCCGCTCTCTTATGCACACTTGGTTGGCTTCACTTGGCGCGACCATCGTCCAGGCGGAAGATGGTGTGGATGCGCTGCAAAAAATGGCCGAGTCCAAACCCGATTTGATGATTTGCGATATTTCAATGCCGCGAATGAACGGTCTGCAGCTGGTAGAGCATGTGCGTAACCAGGGCGAGCAGTTGCCGATTCTGATGATTTCAGCGACGGAAAACATGGCGGACATCGCCAAAGCGTTGCGCCTGGGCGTTCAGGATATTCTGCTCAAACCGGTAAAAGATTTCGATCGCCTGAGAGAAACCGTTTATGCCTGCCTCTATCCCAATATGTTTAATTCACGTGTTGAAGAAGAAGAGCGCCTGTTTGAGGACTGGGATGCGCTGGTTAGCGATCCTACCGCGGCGTCAAGGCTGCTACAGGAGCTCCAGCCGCCGGTGCAACAGGAAATGTCACGTTGCCGGATTCACTATCGGCAGCTTGTCTCCGCCGATAAGCCTGGATTAGTGCTGGATATTGCGCCGCTATCAGAAAACGATCTGGCGTTTTATTGTCTGGATGTCACACGAGCAGGTGATAATGGGGTCCTGGCAGCCTTATTGCTGCGCGCGCTGTTCAATGGGTTGCTGCAGGAACAGCTTGCCCATCAGGGTCAGCGTTTACCAGAGATGGGCAGCCTGTTAAAACAGGTTAACCAATTGCTGCGGCAGGCTAATTTACCGGGGCAATTTCCATTATTGGTAGGGTATTACCACAGTGGCTTGAAAAATTTAATTTTAGTCTCTGCGGGTTTGAATGGCACGCTGAATACGGGGGAGCACCAAATTCAGATTAGTAATGGCGTTCCGTTGGGGACATTAGGTAATGCATATCTTAACCAAATTAGTCAACGCTGTGCATCATGGCAGTGCCAAATTTGGGGGGCTGGCGGACGTTTACGCCTGATGTTGACTACGGAGTGAACAATTGTACTTATTTTTAGGCTCGCGGGATTACCACGCGATCTTTTGTGGTGGTACTATCGCCGGGTTTAATGCGTAAAATTCCTAATTCGAAGATATCTAATCCTTTTCGGAACAGGTTTGTCTGATCAGGCTGATATACTCGATACCATATTATTAACGAGAAGTTTAAAAAACGAACAGTCCAGGAGATTTCAATGGCTGCGCTTAATTCAAAAGTAAGAAAAGCTGTCATCCCGGTTGCGGGATTAGGCACCAGGATGTTGCCCGCTACTAAGGCTATTCCGAAAGAAATGCTGCCGCTGGTAGATAAGCCATTAATTCAATATGTTGTTAACGAATGTATTGCCGCCGGGATTACTGAAATTGTTCTGGTTACGCACTCTTCGAAAAACTCTATCGAAAACCATTTCGATACCAGTTTTGAACTGGAAGCGATGCTGGAAAAACGCGTAAAACGCCAGCTGCTGGAGGAAGTACAATCTATTTGTCCGCCGCACGTAACTATTATGCAAGTGCGTCAGGGGCTGGCTAAAGGTTTGGGTCACGCTGTGCTTTGCGCGCACCCGGTTGTGGGTGATGAGCCGGTCGCAGTCATTTTACCGGACGTTATTCTTGATGAATATGAATCCGATCTGTCTCGCGACAACCTGGCCGAAATGATGGCTCGTTTTGATGAGACCGGCGCAAGCCAGATCATGGTTGAACCGGTTGCTGACGTCACCGCGTACGGCGTTGTCGATTGCAAAGGCCTGGCCCTGCAGCCAGGTGAGAGCGTGCCGATGGTTGGTGTCGTCGAGAAACCGAAAGCGGACGTGGCGCCATCTAATCTGGCGGTTGTCGGCCGCTACGTGCTGAGCGCGGATATTTGGCCGCTTCTGGCAAAAACGCCTCCGGGAGCCGGGGATGAGATTCAGCTGACCGATGCCATCGATATGCTGATCGAAAAAGAAACGGTAGAAGCCTATCATATGAAAGGCAAGAGCCACGACTGCGGTAATAAACTGGGCTATATGCAGGCTTTTGTTGAATATGGCGTACGCCACAAGTCGCTGGGCGAAGAATTTAAAGCCTGGCTGGAAAAAGCCGTAGCGAAGTAATCGTTCGTGACAGAATGCGAAACCGGGATCGAAATTCGTTTCCCGGTTTTTTTATGCCCGACCGGGACCGGTCCCGAATAACGGATAAAAAAAATCCCGCCGAAGCGGGATTTTTAAACGGATACGATAGCTTATTACAGCAGGAAATCGTCCAGGGATTTACCTTGCTCATCCATCGCTTTCTTGATCACTGCCGGAGTACGACCCTGACCAGTCCAGGTTTTAGTTTCGCCATTCTCGTCAACGTAGCTGTATTTAGCCGGACGTGCAGCGCGCTTGGTTTTCGTTCCTGCTTTAACTGCAGCCATGGTGCTCAGCAGTTCATTAGGATCAATACCGTCTGCAATCAGCATTTCACGGTATTGCTGCAGTTTACGAGTGCGTTCTTCAATTTCCGCAGCCGCAGCGCTTTCTTCTTCACGACGTTCGTTAACGACAACTTCTAATTTTTCCAGCATTTCTTCGAGCGTTTCAAGGGTGCATTCTCTTGCCTGCGCACGAAGAGTACGGATGTTGTTCAAAATTTTAAGTGCTTCGCTCATTGTAGTAATCTCAAACTTATATTGTGGGGTGGTTTGTTGGACTAATAATAGAGCGATAAATTCAGATGTGCAATAGGGGAGAATGTAAGGAAGTCAAAATAACTTGTTATTTGTCTCGGGAATTAATTCATTTAACTTAAATTTTATGTGCGGGTTCACATCTTTTTTGCTTATAGGATGGCGGAAGGCATTAGCTAACACCCTGAGATAGTATGCTTTTTCCGACGCGCGGTGGGGAAAATTATACTGTGTATGGATAAATATCTTTGTGGGTATTAGCGCAGCAGCGGCGATGATGTTTAATATAAAACACTTGTCCACAGCGGTTATAGCTATCAGAAAATGCTCGATAAGCACAAAAGGGCAATAGTGACGTCAGCGTGGCCGCTTGGGTCGCACCAATAGCAGGCATTACCATTCAATTAAGAGGCTTAATCTTTCGGGTATCCACACCGTGAACATTACCGTCAATACCCACACGGAGAGGGCTGATAGTAGGTGAATATATGATACAATTTTACGGCGAAAAAACACATTGATTGGGGTTACGCGGCCGATGGCACAACTTTATTTCTACTATTCAGCAATGAATGCAGGCAAGTCTACCGCTCTGTTGCAGTCTTCATACAATTACCAGGAGCGAGGGATGCGCACGCTGGTTTATACCGCGGAGATTGATGACCGCTTTGGTTCGGGGAAAGTGAGTTCAAGGATTGGCCTCTCATCGCCCGCGCGGTTGTATAATACTCAGACGGCGTTATTTGCAGACATTGCGGCAGAACATAAGCGTCAGCCGATTCACTGCGTATTAGTTGATGAGAGCCAGTTCCTGATCCGTGAGCAGGTACGCGACCTGTCTGAGGTGGTGGACCAGCTTGATATTCCGGTGTTGTGTTATGGGTTGCGAACAGATTTTCGCGGCGAACTTTTTACGGGCAGCCAATATTTGCTGGCGTGGTCCGATAAGCTGGTTGAATTAAAAACTATCTGTTTCTGCGGTCGTAAGGCGAGTATGGTTTTGCGCCTCGATCAGGAAGGGCGCCCGTACAATGAAGGGGAACAGGTCGTGATTGGCGGTAATGAACGTTATGTCTCGGTATGCCGTAAGCATTATAAAGAGGCGCTGAGCGAAGGTTCTCTGACCGCTGTACAGAACAAACAGCACATTTGCTAACCCTCCCCGCCAAACCCTCTCAGGCGCTTTTACAGCGCCTTTTTTTCCATCGCTAAGCTTAGCGCCTGGATTATACGTTTCGTCTGTCTGAGGCGATTTGTCGGCTGCTGAACGGCGGATAAAAAAAGCCCCATCAAAAGATGGGGCTTCGCGTCACTGACTTTACAGCTGTTGGATTAAGCGGATTTTTTCGCTTTCTTCTCTGCTTTAGCCGGTGCGGCTTCTTTTTTCTCTTCCACACCGCCTTCAACGTAGTTACGTCCGTAGAAGGTATCCAGCAGAATCTGTTTCAGCTCGGCGATCAGCGGGTAGCGCGGGTTTGCGCCGGTGCACTGGTCGTCAAAAGCGTCTTCAGACAGCTTATCAACGTGGGCCAGGAAGTCAGCTTCCTGCACGCCAGCTTCGCGGATAGACTTAGGAATACCCAGTTCAGCTTTAATTTCGTCCAACCAGCCAAGCAGTTTTTCGATTTTCGCTGCGGTGCGGTCACCCGGAGCAGTCAGACCCAGATGGTCAGCGATTTCAGCGTAGCGACGACGAGCCTGTGGACGGTCGTACTGGCTGAAGGCCGTCTGTTTGGTCGGGTTGTCGTTAGCGTTATAACGAATCACGTTGCTGATCAACAGGGCGTTCGCCAGACCGTGAGGAATGTGGAACTGAGAGCCCAGTTTGTGCGCCATTGAGTGACATACGCCCAGGAAGGCGTTCGCAAACGCGATACCGGCGATGGTCGCAGCACTGTGTACACGCTCACGCGCTACCGGGTTTTTAGACCCTTCATGGTAGGACGCCGGCAGGTTTTCTTTCAGCAGCTTAAGCGCCTGCAGAGCCTGACCGTCAGAGAACTCGGAAGCCAGTACGGAAACGTAAGCTTCCAGGGCATGCGTCACGGCATCCAGACCACCGAAAGCACACAGTGACTTCGGCATTTCCATAACCAGGTTGGCGTCAACAATCGCCATGTCCGGAGTCAGCGCATAGTCTGCCAGCGGGTATTTCTGACCGGTTGCGTCATCGGTAACCACGGCGAACGGCGTAACTTCAGAACCGGTGCCGGAAGTCGTGGTGATCGCCACCATCTTCGCTTTGACGCCCATTTTCGGGAACTTGTAGATACGTTTACGGATATCCATAAAGCGCAGCGCCAGTTCTTCGAAGTGGGTTTCCGGATGTTCGTACATGACCCACATAATTTTCGCAGCATCCATCGGGGAGCCGCCGCCCAGCGCGATAATCACGTCTGGTTTGAAGGAGTTGGCCAGCTCAGCGCCTTTACGTACGATGGTCAGGGTCGGGTCAGCTTCAACTTCAAAGAAAACTTCCGTTTCTACGCCAGCGGCTTTCAGCACAGAAGTGATCTGGTCTGCATAGCCGTTGTTGAACAGGAAGCGGTCGGTCACGATCAGCGCGCGTTTGTGACCATCAGTAATCACTTCATCCAGCGCGATTGGCAGTGAGCCACGACGGAAGTAGATAGATTTCGGAAGTTTGTGCCACAACATGTTTTCAGCTCGCTTAGCAACGGTTTTCTTGTTGATCAGGTGCTTAGGACCAACGTTTTCCGAGATGGAGTTACCACCCCATGAACCACAACCCAGAGTCAGGGAAGGTGCGAGTTTGAAGTTATACAGGTCACCGATACCACCCTGAGAAGCCGGGGTGTTGATCAGGATACGCGCGGTTTTCATCAACTGGCCGAAGTAAGCAACGCGTTCTGGCTGGTTGTCCTGGTCGGTATACAGGCAGGAGGTGTGGCCGATGCCGCCCATTGCTACCAGTTTTTCAGCTTTATCAACTGCGTCTTCGAAATTCTTCGCACGATACATCGCCAGTGTCGGAGACAGTTTTTCGTGGGCAAACGGTTCGCTTTCATCAACGTCGGTAACTTCACCAATCAGAATTTTGGTGGAAACAGGGACGGTGAAGCCAGCCAGCTCAGCGATTTTATACGCTGGTTGACCAACGATCGCGGCGTTCAGCGCGCCGTTTTTCAGGATGATGTTCTGCACAGCCTTCAGTTCCTGGCCCTGCAGCAGATAGCCGCCGTGGCTGGAGAAACGTTCGCGAACGGCATCGTATACGGAATCAACAACCACAACGGACTGCTCAGAAGCACAAATAACGCCGTTATCGAAGGTTTTTGACATCAGTACGGAAGCGACAGCACGCTTGATATCAGCCGTTTCGTCGATGACAACCGGGGTGTTACCCGCACCAACGCCGATGGCAGGTTTACCGGAGCTGTACGCCGCTTTAACCATGCCTGGACCGCCGGTCGCGAGGATCAGGTTGATATCCGGGTGGTGCATCAGCGCGTTCGACAGTTCTACGGAAGGCTGGTCAATCCAACCAATCAGATCTTTCGGCGCACCGGCAGCGATCGCAGCCTGCAGGACGATGTCAGCAGCTTTATTGGTTGCATCTTTAGCACGCGGATGCGGAGAGAAGATGATGGCGTTACGCGTCTTCAGGCTGATCAGAGATTTAAAGATCGCAGTTGAAGTCGGGTTAGTGGTTGGGACGATACCGCAGATAATACCAATCGGTTCAGCGATGGTGATAGTACCGAAGGTGTCATCTTCAGACAGGACACCGCAGGTCTTTTCATCTTTATAGGCGTTATAGATGTATTCAGAAGCAAAGTGGTTTTTGATCACTTTATCTTCGACGATACCCATGCCGGATTCGGCAACGGCCATCTTCGCGAGAGGGATTCGAGCATCAGCAGCGGCCAGAGCGGCGGCGCGGAAGATTTTGTCGACTTGTTCTTGAGTGAAACTGGCATATTCACGCTGGGCTTTTTTTACGCGCTCTACGAGTGCGTTAAGTTCAGCGACATTAGTAACAGCCATAATGCTCTCCTGATAATGTTAAACTTTTTTAGTCAATCAGTAGCTCGATTCGACAGTATAGACATTGTGTTAACGGCTTGCATGTAAATGTTAACGTAAAGAATTTTGTGCTTCTGACTTCACCGATTGACTAAAAAAGCTTTGCTTTATTCTTTCAGGTACCGCTGTTTTGCCTCCTCGCTGGATGTAAACAAGGTTACTCACTTCTGGGTACAATTTATGTGATCTAAATCAATAATCAGCCAAGCTGATACCTTTCAGCAGGTCGTTTTTTGACCTGTTTGATCAAGTGTAATGATTAGGTATGCTAATTAAAGGATTAAATAGCATTGCGGAAACAAATAAGTAACATCCGAGCGTAATTATGAGCTTATGCGTCAGCAGAGATGAATTATGCCATCAAACAGCGTATCTTCTCGCGGATATTTTATGCTGGTAACTATCAACAGCCATTTTTAATGATGCTGCGGAGCGCCCTGTGATTCAGTCGATGTTTGATTTTTCAGCTTACTTTAAATTTTTTATTGGATTATTTGCGCTGGTCAACCCGGTAGGCATTATCCCGGTCTTTATTAGCATGACTAGCTACCAGACGGCGGCGGTGCGTAACAAAACCAACCTGACAGCCAACCTGTCGGTGGCCATTATCCTGCTCACATCGCTATTTTTAGGCGACGCGATTCTGCAGGTCTTCGGGATTTCCATCGATTCATTCCGTATTGCTGGCGGAATTCTGGTCGTCACCATCGCCATGTCGATGATCAGCGGCAAGCTTGGGGAGGACAAACAGAACAAGCAAGAAAAATCAGAAACGGCCATTCGCGAAAGTATCGGCGTTGTTCCGCTGGCGCTGCCTCTGATGGCGGGACCCGGCGCCATCAGCTCAACCATTGTCTGGGGAACCCGCTACCATAGCGTCGCCCATTTTGTCGGATTTTCAGTGGCGATTGCTCTTTTTGCGCTGTGCTGCTGGGGGATTTTCCGTATGGCCCCCTGGCTGGTTCGCCTGCTTGGCCAAACCGGCATTAACGTGATTACCCGTATCATGGGGCTGCTGCTGATGGCGCTTGGGATCGAGTTCATCGTTACCGGGATTAAGGCGCTCTTTCCTGGCCTCGTGAATTAACCAGCGTCCGACTCGCGGGACAATCTGTTCCGCGTTTGCTCATTATCGGCAAAACATATTAAAAAAAGTGATTTTCCGCCCTGCAA
This sequence comes from Klebsiella grimontii, assembly GCF_900200035.1. GTDB lineage: Bacteria > Pseudomonadota > Gammaproteobacteria > Enterobacterales > Enterobacteriaceae > Klebsiella > Klebsiella grimontii. Next base: position 819,547 of record NZ_FZTC01000019.1, on the reverse strand, counting down.
TACGCTTTTCTAATGCTTTGGTATTACTTTTTATTATCAATAACTTACCCATCCCCCTCGTCACCATCGCGGCTTTTTACCCACATTAATTACTGTTATTTTATTCACATCATTCTCTGGTGCTTGCCGTCTGATAATCGAAATGATATTAGTAATTTCCCCTATGAAGCAGATGAATGTGCTAAATAATAAGCGATTGTTAAATTTTCGTACAAAAAAGCAGCTGTTCGGCGCGGGATGACGCATAGCGTGAGGGATTTATCACAATCCTTTGATAGTAATAAGATTAATAAACTTGGCCGTGCGAATAAGGGAATAAAACTCCGCCGCCTGCGGGCCACAAAAGAGAATTCGGTAACATATTTGCAAATTGCATTGGCGGACAATAAAGCGTTTTGGTACTTTCCGGCGTGATCTTTGGCGGAATACCTACGCAAATGAGAATTTTTATTATATAGCCCCTCGGGACTAAAATTGCCTCCGGACAGGGGGGTAAGAATCGACGTCAAGGCTGCCGTTTGAGCGGCCGTAATAAATAAGTCGGTGATAGCAAGCAGTACTCTCTGACAGCAGCATAAACTCCTGCACTGTTCAGAATCCAGAAAAGAGAAAACAGGCTGGTTAAATAACCAGTAATTATAATGATTGGAGTAACAAACACATGACCATCATCACGAAAAAAAGCCTGGTAGCCGCAGGAGTACTCTCTGCGTTAATGACCATCAACGCCGCCGTTGCGGCAGATGTACCGGCAGGGGTACAGCTGGCGGACAAACAAACGCTGGTACGTAACAACGGCTCCGAAGTTCAGTCCCTCGATCCGCATAAAATTGAAGGCGTGCCGGAGTCCAATATTAACCGCGATTTGTTTGAAGGGCTGCTGGTAAGCGACCTCGACGGTCATCCGGTCGCGGGCGTTGCGGAAAAATGGGACAACAAAGATTTTAAAGTCTGGACCTTCCATCTACGTAAAGATGCAAAGTGGTCCGACGGCACGCCGGTTACGGCACAAGATTTCGTTTATAGCTGGCAGCGCCTGGCGGATCCGAAAACCGCTTCTCCTTATGCAAGCTATCTGCAGTATGGTCATTTAGCCAATATTGACGACATTATCGCCGGGAAAAAACCAGCGACCGATCTGGGCGTAAAAGCGCTTGACGATCATACCTTTGAAGTGACCCTTAGCGAACCGGTGCCGTACTTCTACAAACTGCTCGTTCACCCATCCGTTTCGCCGGTACCTAAATCCGCCATTGAGAAATTCGGTGACAAATGGACCCAGCCGGCCAATATCGTCAGCAATGGCGCGTATAAATTAAAAGATTGGGTTGTGAACGAACGCATTGTTCTGGAGCGTAATACCAACTACTGGGATAACGCCAAAACCGTGATTAATCAGGTCACCTTCCTGCCGATTTCTTCAGAAGTCACCGACGTTAACCGCTACCGCAGCGGTGAAATCGATATGACCTATAACAACATGCCGATCGAGCTGTTCCAGAAACTGAAAAAAGAGATCCCGAAGGAAGTTCACGTCGATCCGTATCTGTGTACTTATTATTACGAAATCAATAACCAGAAAGCCCCGTTTACCGACGTTCGCGTGCGTACGGCTCTGAAGATGGCGCTGGATCGCGACATTATTGTCAATAAAGTGAAGAACCAGGGCGACCTGCCAGCCTATAGCTACACGCCGCCTTATACCGATGGCATGAAGCTTATTGAGCCCGAGTGGTTCAAGTGGTCGCAGGAAAAACGTAACGAAGAAGCGAAAAAATTGCTGGCCGAAGCGGGCTATAGCGCTGATAAGCCGCTGACCTTCAATCTGCTGTATAACACTTCCGATTTGCACAAAAAACTGGCTATCGCGGTGGCGTCCATCTGGAAGAAAAACCTCGGCGTAAACGTGAAGCTGGAAAACCAGGAATGGAAAACCTTCCTTGATAACCGCCATCAGGGCACCTTTGATATTGCGCGCGCCGGCTGGTGTGCGGACTATAACGAACCGACCTCCTTCCTCAATACGATGCTGAGCGACAGCTCAAACAACACATCACATTATAAGAGCCCGGCTTTCGACAAGATTATCGCTGAAACGCTGAAAACCAGCGACGAAGGGAAACGCGCGGACCTCTATGCGCAATCTGAGCAGCAGCTGGATAAAGACTCCGTCATCGTACCGGTCTTCTATTATGTCAACGCCCGTTTGGTTAAACCGTGGGTAGGTGGCTATACCGGCAAAGACCCGCTGGATAATACCTATACAAGAAATATGTACATTGTGAAGCACTAATGGCAATACGTGGGGCAGGCGTTAACGCTTGCCTCACGGTGTCTTATTTCATCGCACTATTAAAGGCACAGGCCAGAAGGTACGGGCAATGTTAAAATTCATCTTTCGTCGCTGTCTGGAAGCGATTCCGACGCTATTTATTCTTATTACTATCTCTTTCTTCATGATGCGCCTTGCACCGGGAAGCCCTTTTACCGGTGAACGTACGCTGCCGCCGGAAGTCATGGCGAATATTGAAGCAAAATACCATTTAAACGACCCCATCATGACCCAGTACTTCAATTACCTGAAGCAGCTGGCGCACGGTGATTTCGGTCCTTCCTTTAAATATAAAGATTACTCGGTTAACGATCTGGTCGCTTCCAGCTTCCCGGTGTCAGCCAAATTAGGCTTCGCCGCGTTTTTTCTGGCGGTTGTGCTTGGCGTGAGCGCCGGGGTGATTGCGGCTTTGAAGCAAAATACAAAATGGGATTTTGCCGTGATGGGGGTGGCAATGACCGGGGTGGTGATACCGAGTTTCGTGGTCGCGCCGTTACTGGTCATGATATTTGCTATCACCCTGCACTGGCTGCCGGGCGGCGGATGGAACGGCGGGGCGCTGCAATATATGATTTTGCCGATGGTCGCCCTGTCGTTGGCCTATATCGCCAGCATCGCGCGTATTACCCGTGGCTCTATGATCGAAGTTCTCCACTCTAACTTCATTCGCACCGCCCGGGCAAAAGGCTTACCGATGCGGCGCATTATTCTGCGCCATGCATTAAAGCCCGCGCTGCTGCCGGTGCTCTCCTATATGGGGCCCGCCTTTGTCGGCATTATTACCGGCTCAATGGTTATCGAAACCATCTATGGCCTGCCGGGAATCGGTCAACTGTTCGTCAACGGCGCGCTGAACCGCGACTACTCGCTGGTCCTTAGTCTGACCATTCTGGTGGGCGCATTGACCATTCTGTTTAACGCGATTGTTGACGTGCTGTACGCCGTTATCGATCCGAAGATCCGTTACTAACGCTGGGGTTCGCCATGATGTTAAGTAAGAAAAACAACGAGGCGCTGGAAAACTTCAGTGAAAAGCTGGAAGTCGAGGGACGCAGCCTCTGGCAGGACGCTCGCCGCCGCTTTATGCATAACCGCGCTGCCGTCGCCAGCCTGATTGTGCTGGTGATTATTGCGCTGTTTGTCACCATCGCGCCGATGGTATCGCAGTTTTCCTATTACGATACCGATTGGGGCATGATGTCCAGCGCGCCCGATATGGAGTCCGGGCACTACTTTGGTACCGACTCTTCCGGCCGCGACCTGCTGGTGCGGGTGGCGATTGGCGGGCGTATCTCATTAATGGTCGGCGTGGCTGCTGCGCTGGTGGCGGTGATTCTGGGAACGCTTTACGGGTCGCTTTCCGGCTATCTTGGCGGCAAAGTGGATTCGGTAATGATGCGTCTGCTGGAAATCCTCAACTCCTTCCCGTTTATGTTCTTCGTCATCCTGCTGGTGACCTTTTTTGGTCAGAATATCCTGCTGATTTTCGTTGCCATCGGGATGGTCTCCTGGCTGGATATGGCGCGTATCGTTCGCGGCCAGACCCTGAGCCTGAAGCGTAAAGAGTTTATTGAAGCTGCGCAGGTTGGCGGCGTTTCAACGGGCAATATCGTTATCCGCCATATCGTGCCTAACGTGCTTGGCGTGGTCGTGGTGTATGCCTCACTGCTGGTGCCGAGCATGATTTTGTTCGAATCCTTCCTGAGCTTCCTCGGCCTGGGTACCCAGGAGCCGTTAAGCAGCTGGGGCGCGCTGCTCAGCGATGGCGCCAACTCGATGGAAGTTTCGCCGTGGCTACTGCTGTTTCCTGCCGGTTTCCTGGTGGTAACGCTGTTTTGTTTTAACTTTATCGGCGATGGCCTGCGTGATGCCCTCGACCCGAAAGACCGCTAAGGAGCGCCGACATGAGTACGATGGAAACGGCGAAAGCGCCGCAGGCAGCACAACAATCCGGACTGCTTCTGGATGTGAAAGATCTCCGCGTCACCTTTGGTACTCCCGATGGTGATGTGACCGCGGTCAACGATCTCAATTTTAATCTGCGGGCAGGGGAAACCTTAGGCATCGTGGGCGAGTCCGGTTCCGGTAAATCGCAGACCGCTTTTGCGCTGATGGGCCTGCTGGCGGCGAACGGTCGCATCGGCGGTTCTGCGACCTTTAACGGTAAGCAGATCCTCAACCTTCCGGAGCGCGAACTGAATAAGCTGCGCGCCGAGCAGATCTCAATGATTTTTCAGGACCCGATGACCTCGCTGAATCCGTATATGCGGGTAGGGGAGCAGCTGATGGAAGTCCTGATGCTGCATAAAGCGTTGAGCAAAGCCGAAGCCTTTGAAGAGTCGGTGAAAATGCTGGACGCGGTCAAAATGCCCGAAGCGCGTAAACGGATGAAAATGTATCCGCACGAATTTTCCGGCGGCATGCGCCAGCGCGTAATGATTGCGATGGCGCTGCTGTGCCGGCCTAAGCTGCTGATTGCCGATGAGCCGACAACGGCGCTGGACGTGACCGTACAGGCGCAAATCATGACGCTGCTTAATGAGCTCAAGCGCGAGTTCAATACGGCGATCATTATGATTACCCACGATCTCGGCGTCGTCGCCGGGATCTGCGATAAGGTGCTGGTAATGTACGCCGGGCGTACGATGGAATATGGTCAGGCGCGCGACGTCTTTTATCAACCATCGCACCCTTATTCTATCGGTCTGCTCAATGCGGTGCCGCGGCTGGATGCGGAAGGCGATGCTCTGTTAACGATTCCGGGCAATCCGCCGAACCTGCTGCGGCTGCCGAAGGGCTGTCCGTTCCAGCCGCGCTGTCCGCATGCGATGGAAATTTGCAATAGCGCTCCGCCTCTGGAGGAGTTTGCACCGGGCCGCCTGCGCGCCTGCTTTCAACCGGTGGGGGATTTGCTATGAACGCCGTAACGGAACAAAGAAAAGTCCTGCTCGAAATCGCCGATCTGAAAGTGCACTTTGATATTAAAGACGGTAAACAGTGGTTCTGGCAGCCGTCGAAAACGCTGAAAGCGGTGGATGGCGTAACGCTGCGTCTGTATGAAGGTGAAACCCTGGGCGTGGTCGGCGAGTCCGGATGCGGAAAATCGACCTTCGCGCGCGCGATCATTGGTCTGGTCAAAGCCACCGACGGTAAAGTCGCCTGGCTAGGTAAAGATTTGCTGGGAATGAAGGCCGACGAATGGCGCGACGTGCGTAGCGATATTCAGATGATCTTTCAGGATCCGCTGGCGTCGCTAAACCCGCGCATGACTATCGGGGAAATTATCGCCGAGCCGCTGCGTACCTATCATCCGAAAATGCCGCGTCAGGAAGTTCGCGATCGCGTTAAGGCGATGATGATGAAAGTGGGGCTGCTGCCGAACCTGATTAACCGCTACCCGCATGAGTTCTCCGGCGGCCAGTGTCAGCGCATCGGTATTGCCCGTGCGCTCATTCTTGAGCCGAAGCTCATTATTTGCGATGAGCCGGTTTCGGCGCTGGATGTGTCGATTCAGGCGCAGGTAGTGAATCTGCTGCAGCAGCTGCAGCGTGAAATGGGACTATCGCTGATTTTTATCGCCCACGATCTGGCGGTGGTGAAGCACATTTCTGACCGCGTACTGGTGATGTATCTCGGGCATGCCGTGGAACTGGGCACCTACGATGAGGTGTACCATAATCCGCTGCATCCTTATACCAAAGCGCTGATGTCGGCGGTGCCGGTGCCGGACCCCGATAAAGAGAAGAATAAAACTATCCAACTGCTGGAGGGGGAATTGCCATCGCCGATTAACCCGCCGTCGGGATGCGTATTTCGCACGCGGTGCCCGATTGCCGGGCCGGAGTGCGCTAAGACGCGACCGGTGCTGGAGGGCAGTTTCCGACACGCGGTTTCCTGCCTGAAGGTAGACCCGTTATAATCTCTGGGGCTGACGCAGGTCAGCCCTTTTTTTAGCGAGGTTAACGTGGCTTTTCATATTCATGCCGCTCGTCTGCGGCTGTATCATTTACTCTTCGATCAAAACCGTCGCTCCGGCCGGCATTTTGAGGGATTCTGCGGCCTCTTTGCGCTGCTTAGCGTGCTGGTGATATTTATCGAGTCCGGATTGGGAACGCAATATCATCTGACGGTAGATGAATGGCATGTCTTTGTCTGGCTTGAGCTTATTGTCACCGCGGTTTTTACCTGCGAGTATATTCTGCGCATTATCAGTTGGCCGAATCCGCTAAAGTATATTTTCAGCTTTTGGGGAATTATTGATCTTGCCACTATCTTACCGCTCTACGTAATGTGGCTATGGCCTGAGATCAGTATTGAGTACGTGTTCGCCTGGCGGGCCATGCGCGCGATTCGCGCGCTGCGTATTCTTAAACTGCTGCGTTTTATGCCGTCGCTGAATATTTTCTGGACCGCCATCGTCAGCGCTCGCCACCAGTTGATCCTGTTCTACTCTTTTATTGCCATCGTGATGGTGATTTTTGGCGCCCTGATGTATCTGGTTGAGGGGCCGCGATATGGGTTTACTACGCTGAATGCGTCGGTTTACTGGGCGATTGTGACGATAACCACGGTGGGATATGGCGACATCACGCCGCATACGCCGCTCGGGCGAATTCTGGCCTCCATCCTTATCTTAATCGGCTACTCAATTATTGCGATTCCCACCGGCTTAATTACCACCCATATGACCACGACCTTTCAGAATCGCCGTACTCAGCGCATATGTTCGAATTGTCAGCATGCAAATCATGAAAAAGACGCCCGCTACTGCAACGCCTGCGGCAGTAAACTACCCGAATAAATAAAAAAGCCTGCTCTGGTTAAACCCGGCAGGCTTATTCTGTATCGTTATTTACTTAAGAAAGATTTTATTCGCGCCACAGGATATGACAGAGCTTGTGGTCTTTTTCACGGCACAGCAGCACGCGCGCAAAAATATCGTTAATCTCGCCGCCATCTTCATCGGCCAGGCCAATGACCACTTCCGCGAAGAAGTCAGGGTTGAGGTCAAAATCGACGTGCTCTTCCCAGTCAGGCGCCGGGTCAAAGAGCTCAGCGCCGCCGCGTTCTTCAAACTGCAGATTGAACAGAATGACATCCGCCGGGTCGAGGTTGTCGACGGCCAGCTCGAGGAAAATGTCGTAAGCCTGTTCAAGCGTTTCGTCTTCGGTCAGGCGATTGTTTAAATCCATATCCATGATTGCTACCCATTAAACATCTGATTGGCACGTTTTACAGCAACGGACTGAAGAAGTAAAACAGTCGCTCGGCGATCCGCTGCCACAGCGGACGTTTTAACCATAGCCTGGCGTCCAGCAGGCGCGAGCGGGAGATATAATCATCCTGCACCGCGGCCAGATCGCTGCCAAATCCGGCATCGTCAATCACCAGCGTAATCTCGAAGTTCAACCACAGGCTGCGCATGTCGAGGTTAACGGTGCCCACCAGGCTGAGCTCGCCGTCAACCAGCACGCTCTTGGTATGCAGCAGGCCGCCTTCAAACTGGTAGATCTTCACCCCGGCAGCCAGCAGTTCGGTAAAGAAGGCGCGGCTGGCCCAGCCCACCAGCAGCGAGTCGTTCTTGCGCGGCAGGATGATGCTGACATCGACGCCGCGCTGGGCGGCGGTGCAGATGGCATGCAGAAGATCGTCACTGGGCACAAAGTAGGGAGTCGTCATGATCAAATGCTCTTTGGCCGCGTAGGCGGCAGTGAGCAGAGCCTGATGGATCAAATCTTCCGGAAAGCCCGGGCCCGAGGCGATAGTGTGAATCGTGTGCCCGCTGGCCTCTTCGAACGGCATAATGTTCGCGTCCGGCGGCGGCGGTAAAATACGTTTACCGGTTTCAATCTCCCAGTCGCAGGAGTAGACAATGCCCATGGCTGTCGCTACAGGCCCTTCCATTCGCGCCATCAGATCGATCCACTGGCCAACGCCGGAGTCCTGCTTAAAGAAACGCGGATCAACCAGATTCATACTGCCAGTATAGGCAATATAGTTATCGATCATGACCATTTTACGGTGCTGACGCAGGTCCATACGGCGCAGGAAGACGCGCATCAGGTTGACCTTCAGCGCTTCGACGACTTCAATGCCGGCATTACGCATCATCGCGGCCCAGGGGCTGCGGAAAAAGGCCACGCTCCCGGCGGAGTCGAGCATCAGCCGGCAATGTACACCGCGTCTGGCCGCCGCCATTAATGATTCGGCGACCTGGTCGGCCATGCCGCCAGGCTGCCAGATATAGAACACCATCTCAATATTGTGCCGGGCGAGCTGGATATCGCGGATGAGCGCTTGCATGACGTCATCGGACTCGGTGAGCAGCTGGAGCTGGTTTCCTTTGACGCCACCAATTCCCTGACGGCGTTCGCAGAGTTTGAACAACGATTCGGCGACCGGGCTATTATCATCGGCAAAGATATGCTTGCAGGCTTTGAGATCTTTTAACCACTTGGCCGTCGAGGGCCACATGGCCCGCGCGCGCTCGGCGCGGCGTTTACCCAGATGCAGTTCGCCAAACGAGAGATAGGCGATAATTCCCACCAGCGGAAGAATATAAATGACAAGCAGCCAGGCCATCGCTGACGGGACCGCGCGTCTTTTCATTAATATCCGTAATGTTACACCGGCGATAAGTAGCCAGTAACCAAGTATAACCAGCCAGTTCACCACCGTGTAAAAGGTTGTCATAGATGAAAAATCCTTTTGAATGACTTGATGACATGAGTTTACGCATCAACATCCATCTGGCAAATAAAAACGCAGCGAAAGCGTTGGTTAGCCAGATTCATCGGTCTATAATGCAGGCTGTTTTCACTCGTAGAGTAGTTGTAATGAAGCGTAGTAGAACGGAAGTAGGGCGCTGGCGCATGCTTCGGCAGGTGAGCCGCCGTAAAGCACGCTGGCTGGAAGGCCAGTCGCGTCGTAATATGCGCATCCTCGCCATCAGAAAAGAGCTGGTTAAGCGGCAACGACACTCTCTGCTGTTCACCTTCTCTGAGTTTTGAGAGTCGAAACAAAAGGCACCGCTCGCGGTGCCTCTGTTTTTTGCCAACATTTGGTTCTTTAGAATACTTTTTTATACGGTTTTACAGATACTTTCTGATAAACCCCTGCGGCGATATACGGATCGTCATTGGCCCATGATTGCGCCGCTTCCAGTGATTCAAATTCCGCAATTACCGTTGAGCCGGTGAAGCCCGCCGCGCCGGGTTCATTACTGTCGACTGCGGGCATTGGGCCGGCGGTCAGTAAACGACCTTCATCATGTAATAATTGCAAACGCGCCAGGTGGGCGGGACGTACCGACGTCCGTTTTTCCAGAGAGTCGGCGATATCTTCAGCGTAGATAACGTAAAGCACGGCATGGCTCCTTATCAATAAATTGGCGAATCACGTTAAGTGAAACCGTCGTTGACTGCAATGCAAAGATGCTCACGATCCCCAGAATGCCACGTCCCGGCGGCTTTTTGTCATAAATCAGGGCAAATTTTGATACAAGCCAACAACCCTAGTTGAATATGATTGCTATTTGCATTTAAAATCGGGGCATCATTTTTCAACAGAAACGACTATGAGCGCAATGACCTTTGATTTACCTCGCCGCTTTCCGTGGCCCACGCTACTGTCTGTGGTTATCCACGGCGGTGTTGTCGCGGCGCTGCTCTATACTTCGGTACATCAGGTTATTGAACGGCCGTCACCCTCACAGCCCATTGAGATTACTATGGTGGCCCCGGCAGATCTGGAACCGCCTCAGGCGGCTCAGCCGGTCGTTGAACCCATCGTTGAACCGGAACCAGAGCCGGAACCGGAAGTGATTCCTGAACCGCCAAAAGAGGTGCCGGTCGTTATCCATAAACCGAAACCTAAACCGAAGCCAAAGCCTAAACCGAAGCCGGAAAAAAAGGTTGAGCAACCGAAGCGTGATGTCAAACCGGCGGAAACGCGCCCGGCCTCGCCGTTTGAAAATACAAATACGGCGCCAGCGCGCACCGCGCCGAGCACCTCAACCGCGAACGCTAAACCGACCGTCACGGCGCCGACCGGACCGCGGGCGTTAAGCCGTGGAGAACCGAGCTATCCTGCTCGTGCGCAGGCGCTGCGCATTGAAGGGAATGTTCGGGTTAAGTTCGACGTCACGGCGGAAGGGCGCGTGGATAACGTGCAGATCCTCTCTGCCCAGCCGGCCAACATGTTTGAGCGTGAAGTGAAAAACGCTTTACGTAAATGGCGCTATGAACCGGGTAAACCAGGAACCGGCATTACCATGACCATTCAGTTCCGCCTGAAAGGCGTACAAATCAGCTAATCCGCATAAGCAAGGCCCCTTACGGGGCCTTATCCATGAACACGTCATCAAGCGCTTTCTGCGCCGTCACCAGATGTTGTCCGCCAAACAGAATTGCGCGATTCAGCAGCGTATAGAGCTGGTAGATGGGTTGCCGCTCAAGAAACCCGGACGGTAGCGGCGAAACGGATTGATAGCCATCATAGATTTGCGGCGGCTGTTCCGGATGCAGCGGGAGCATCGCCAGATCGCATTCGCGATCGCCCCAGTAGCAAGCGGGGTCGAAAATATAGGGTCCGTTTGGCCCAAGCGCGCAGTTACCGGACCATAAATCACCGTGGAGCAGCGACGGCTGCGGCTGATGATTGCTCAACCGCTGCTGAATAATATCAACAAGGCTATCGATATCGCCAAAATGCAGGCCTTTCTCGGCGGCGAGCTCGAGCTGCCAGCCGATGCGCTGTTCGGCAAAGAACGTGGACCAGCGACGCTGCCAGGCGTTCGGCTGGGGAGTCGTGGAAAGGTCATTGTCAAAATCCAGACCAAACTGCGGCTGATCGCTCCATTGATGCAAATGGGCGATTTGCTGGCCTAACAGGAAAGCGTTGTGCGCATCCAGCGGGCGAGGGGGGAGATATTCCATGACCAGAAAACTATAATCACGATCGCTGCCTACGGCAAAAACCTGCGGTACGTTCACGGTTTTACTTCGCGACAGCAGCTCAAGCTGGTCTGCCTCGGCCGTGAAGATGGGTAAAAGCTCACGTTCGTCGCATTTTACGAAGTAATCGCGTCCGCCAAAGCGTAAATGCCAGGCGGCGTGGATCTCTCCACCGGGTAGTTCGTTTCGCAGTTCGATTTCAGCTGCTTCGGTATGCAAATCGCTTAACAAATTGCTGATAGCTTGCCACATGCCGTCTCTCCCCATGTCTTCCAACATTTCATAAGGTTAGCGCATAACCCCGGCGTAAAATTCGAACTGACGCACAACTGAACGTTTTCCGTTGCGTCAATCGCACTTATTGAGCTTTTATCCACTCGCTGAATGTTGACACGGTGACGTCAACGGCTCTTCCCAGCGCGGTTTCGGCCAAACCCGCGCTTAACGCTTTAACTTCATCGGCATTCTGCATGGAAAGCAGGCCGAAGGTATTGGTGCCGAGCTCGTGGACGTTCCCTTCATCATCGTTTAAGACAAGAGTAAACCCGGCGCGAGTGAGATGATTACTGAGTTCGTTAATTTCCGTTAACGTCTCTTCGTGGAAACGAACCGTGACGACCCAGGCGGTAATTTCGCTACTCATTTTTCACCCCGTTGTTATCCATGGCATTTTTAGCATAGACCATCATGCTGATTTGGCGACTCCCTCCGTTTTGCCAGAGGGAGAGAAGGAGATTATAAACCGCGCAGATAATCGTAGATTTTTTGCGTATTTTCCTGCGAGCAAAGGCGGGTGCCCTGATTGATGGTGGCCGCGCTACCCGCCGCGACGCCAAAGCGAACCATATCTTCAAGCGAGGCATTTTCCGCCAGCCTTAAGGTCATCGCGCCAACCATGCTGTCACCGGCGCCGACGGTACTCTGGCTTTTCATCGGCGGCGGTACGACCTGAACGCTACCATCGGCGTCAACACCAAGCGCTCCCTGTGCTCCCAGGGAGACGACGACGCGCTGGACTTTGCCGGAACGAATTAACTCTTGCGCGGCGAGCCGCACATCATCCGGCTGGCTCAGATCCCGCTGGACCAGCGCGCTCAGCTCTTTCTGGTTCGGTTTAACCAGTTCAATATTGCCGACATCAAGCGCTGCGGCGAGAGCATCGCCGGAACTATCAACAATACAGCGCAATCCATGCCGCTGCGCGTTTTTCACCAGCTGCGTCAGGTTTCCGACGCTGATGCCCGGCGGCAGACTGCCGCTAATTACCAGCAGCGAGCCGGGGGCGATAGTGAGAACTTTTTCCTCAATGAGGCGGAGCTCATCCGCAGTTAATGCGGCGCCAGGCATCACGAAACGATATTGCTCGCCGCTGGCGTTCACATGAACGTGAAGATTCTGCCGCGTCCAGTCGTGAGTCTCTACCGTATCGACGGGAACGTGTTCATCCGTCAGCAGCGCTGTCAGGTGTTCACCCGTTGCGCCGCCGACGGGAAAGATAGCCGTGGCGCTGCCGCCAAGAAAAGTGATGGCTCGCGCCACGTTAATACCGCCGCCTCCGGGTTCAAATACGGGGGCGCTACAGCGTAGCTTGCCTTCCGGGTAAATTTGCGGGGTTTGCGTGGCGCTGTCGAGCGAGGGGGCTAACGTGAGCGTATAGATTTTGGTCATCCGGTTTCCTCCATAATACGAATTTAGCTGCTCTGATTTTAAGCATGGCACTTAAAGGAGGTAAGGGGAAGCGACGACTAGCTTATGCCCCGGTACCCCATTTTATCTTTATGAAATAAAAATTGTTTTGCGAAGCGTCTTATACAAAAAACGAAAGAGTAATTGATTGCTAAGTTAATCGTGCTTTTTTATAATTTACTCCCTTTCTTAGGACCGGCTATTAGCGATCCTCGCGAAAGCTCCCGGGACCCTCCTGGTCTCCTTATAGGTTGTACGGACTTAAAATTAAATGAAGCTTTTGAAGACAGTACCCGCAGCGGTGATGCTGGCGGGAGGGCTCTTTGCGTCTGCGTGCGCAATGGCCGATGATTCCGTTTTTACTGTCATGGATGACCCTTCTTCTGCAAAAAAACCTTTCGAAGGTACTGTTAACGCCGGTTATCTGGCGCAGTCCGGCAATACGAAAAGTTCCTCAATGACCGCCGACTCCACGTTGACCTGGTATGGCGATACCACCGCATGGTCGCTGTGGGGAAATGCCAGCAATACGTCGTCAAACGATCAGCGCTCTTCGGAAAAGTACGCGGTGGGCGGACGTAGCCGTTATAACCTGACCGACCAGAATTATCTTTTTGGTCAGGCGAGCTGGCTGACGGATCGTTACAATGGTTATCAGCAGCGTGATGTGTTCACCGCGGGTTATGGTCGTCAGATCATGAACGGCCCGGTACACAGCCTGCGTTTTGAATTTGGTCCTGGCGTACGCTATGACGAGTATACCGATGGTGATAATGATACTCAGCCGTTGGGCTATGCTTCCGGTACCTACGCCTGGCAGATGACCGATAACGCCAAATTTACCCAAGGCGTCTCGGTATTCGGCGCTGAAGATACGACGCTGAACTCTGAAAGTGCGTTAAACGTTGCGATTAACGCGCACTTTGCCCTCAAAGTAGCCTATAACCTGACGTGGAACTCTGAACCGCCGTCATCGGCGCCGGAACATACCGATCGCCGCACCACGCTATCGCTCGGTTATAAAATGTAATATTTTCAGGCCGGATATTCCGGCCTGATTGTTTTAAATTTAGCAATAAGTGGCATTATTATTTTTGGTCTCTTGTTTTGTTTTTTATAAAAAGAAATGGTCTCCATAATTTCCTCATAATTGCTATTTTGCTGACAAATATGCAGTCAATTTGACACGAAAAGATAAATATTGGGTCGGACAAAAATGTGATCTGGATCTATACTGTTCAACACAGGCGGAGATAACGAATCCGTTCTATTATCTGCAACAAATAAGAGAATGACTATCATGAGAAATAGCAAAATCGCACTCGCGGCCGTGATGCTGTGCACGCTGTCTTTTGGCGCATTTGCCGCCGCTCCCGCACCGCAGCCGGGTAATCACGATCGTACGCCAGTGGGCATTGCCAAAGCGACCGATGTCGAAGCGGGCTCCAACATTGCTCCGGGCTCACAATCAACCGGACAGTCAATGAACGACGCGTTTGATGTTCATAAACTTGTCGCTGGCGAATGGTCCTGATATTTAAACACCATTCATAACTTCTCTTTTATTATTTCGTCAAGCAGTAAACCGGGTAATGCTGTACCGGTTTCGCTTTCCGCGTTTGGTGTTAAATCGTCATAATTTATGTGAAATCATAAATATTCTATATGCGTCATATCGCGCTGTCGTCGTTTCTTCCGATCTATCGCTGAAGCAATTATGCAGCGTTTGTTACGCCGCCCCCTTTTTTTTCCATCAACAATAACCATTTAGTCTTATGTGACTTTTATCACGGACTAATGATGTGTAAACTAACCCTCGGTGTTATCAACAGGCGGCTGCAGGTGGGGACGTGTCGGTGAACGAGCGTGCACATATTTTCGCAGAGTGAAGCGGGAACTGGGCCTGAACGTGTTGATAATTATGATTATATTGTTTTGTATGTGCTCTTTCGTGCGGGGCACCACTGCAAATAAGGACATGAAATGCCTGTAATTACGCTTCCTGATGGCAGCCAACGCCATTTTGATCACGCTGTGAGCCCGATGGACGTCGCTCTGGATATTGGCCCCGGTCTGGCGAAAGCCACTATCGCTGGTCGTGTCAACGGCGAGCTGGTTGACGCCTGTGACTTAATTGAAAACGACGCAACGCTCTCTATCATCACCGCGAAAGATGAAGATGGTCTTGAGATTATTCGTCACTCCTGTGCGCACCTTTTGGGGCATGCGATTAAACAGCTGTGGCCAAATACCAAAATGGCGATCGGCCCGGTTGTCGACAATGGTTTCTACTACGATGTCGATCTGGACCATACCCTGACCCAGGAAGATATCGACGCGCTCGAAAAACGTATGCATGAGCTCGCCGAGAAAAACTACGACGTTATTAAGAAGAAAGTCAGCTGGCACGAAGCGCGTGAAACCTTTGTGAAGCGTGGCGAGAGCTATAAAGTCTCTATTCTTGATGAAAACATTGCTCATGATGACAAGCCTGGCTTGTATCATCACGAAGAATATGTCGACATGTGCCGTGGGCCGCATGTGCCGAATATGCGTTTCTGCCATCACTTCAAACTGATGAAGACCGCTGGCGCCTACTGGCGCGGCGATAGCAACAATAAAATGCTGCAGCGCATCTACGGTACCGCCTGGGCAGATAAGAAAGCGCTGAATGCCTATCTGCAGCGCCTGGAAGAAGCCGCTAAGCGCGATCACCGTAAAATCGGTAAGCAGCTCGACCTGTATCATATGCAGGAAGAGGCGCCGGGTATGGTGTTCTGGCATAATGACGGATGGACTATCTTCCGCGAACTGGAAACTTTTGTGCGTTCTAAGCTGAAAGAGTACCAGTATCAGGAAGTTAAAGGCCCGTTTATGATGGACCGTGTGCTGTGGGAAAAAACCGGCCACTGGGACAACTATAAAGATGCGATGTTTACCACTTCTTCCGAGAACCGTGAATACTGCATCAAGCCGATGAACTGCCCGGGTCACGTGCAGATCTTCAACCAGGGCCTGAAATCCTACCGCGATCTGCCATTACGTATGGCTGAATTCGGTAGCTGCCATCGCAATGAGCCGTCAGGCGCGCTGCATGGCCTGATGCGCGTACGCGGGTTTACTCAGGACGATGCCCATATTTTCTGTACTGAAGATCAGGTTCGTGATGAAGTTAACGCCTGTATTCGTATGGTCTACGATATGTACAGCACCTTCGGCTTCGAGAAAATCGTCGTCAAGCTGTCAACTCGCCCGGAAAAACGCATCGGTAGTGATGAGACATGGGATCGTGCTGAAGCGGATCTGGCGGTGGCGCTGGAAGAGAACAATATCCCGTTTGAATATCAACTGGGTGAAGGCGCCTTCTATGGTCCGAAAATTGAATTTACCCTGTATGACTGCCTCGATCGTGCATGGCAGTGCGGTACTGTACAGCTGGACTTCTCCCTGCCGCAGCGTTTAAGCGCCTCCTATGTTGGCGAAAATAACGAACGACAGGTACCGGTAATGATTCACCGTGCGATTCTTGGTTCGCTGGAGCGCTTTATTGGCATCCTGACCGAAGAGTTTGCCGGCTTCTTCCCAAGCTGGCTTGCGCCAGTGCAGGTTGTGATCATGAATATTACTGATTCTCAGGCTGAATACGTTAACGAATTGACGCGTAAACTACAAAATGCGGGCATTCGCGTAAAAGCAGACTTGAGAAATGAGAAGATAGGCTTTAAAATCCGCGAGCACACTTTACGTCGTGTCCCTTACATGTTGGTCTGTGGCGACAAAGAGGTAGAAGCTGGCAAAGTTGCCGTGCGTACCCGTCGTGGCAAAGACTTGGGCAGCCTGGACGTAAATGAAGTTATCGAGAAGCTGCAACAAGAGATTCGCAGCCGCAGTCTAAAACAACTGGAGGAATAAGGTATTAAAGGCGGAAAACGAGTTCAAACGGCACGTCCGAATCGTATCAATGGCGAGATTCGCGCCCTGGAAGTTCGCTTAACAGGTCTGGAAGGCGAAGCTTTGGGTATTGTGAGTCTGAGAGAAGCTATCGAAAAAGCTGAAGAAGCTGGAGTAGATTTAGTTGAAATCAGCCCTAACGCCGAACCGCCAGTTTGTCGTATCATGGACTACGGCAAGTTCCTTTATGAAAAGAGCAAGTCTTCTAAGGAACAGAAGAAAAAGCAAAAAGTTATTCAGGTCAAGGAAATCAAATTCCGACCTGGCACCGATGATGGCGACTACCAGGTAAAACTCCGCAGCCTGGTTCGCTTTCTGGAAGAGGGTGATAAAGCTAAGATCACGCTGCGTTTCCGCGGCCGTGAGATGGCTCACCAGCAGATCGGGATGGAAGTGCTTACCCGCGTCCGTGACGATCTGAGTGAACTGGCAGTAGTCGAATCCTTCCCAACGAAGATCGAAGGCCGCCAGATGATCATGGTGCTCGCTCCTAAGAAGAAACAGTAAGGCCTTCAAGTAGCAATGTCTGTGGAGCCTTTAGGTTCCGCAGCTGTTGTTCGCCTATGTTTCGTTTATTAACAATGCGAAGTGGAAGTTATTAAAATGCCAAAAATTAAGACCGTACGCGGTGCTGCTAAGCGCTTCAAAAAAACCGGTAAAGGTGGTTTTAAGCACAAGCACGCTAACCTGCGTCACATTCTGACCAAAAAAGCTACTAAGCGTAAACGTCACCTGCGTCCGAAAGCCATGGTTTCCAAAGGCGATCTGGGCCTGGTCATCGCGTGCCTGCCGTACGCATAAGTCGTTAACCCTTTTAACTTTTTAATTAGAATAGATACAGGAGAGCACATATGGCTCGCGTAAAACGTGGTGTAGTTGCCCGTGCACGTCACAAGAAAATTTTGAAACAAGCTAAAGGCTACTACGGTGCGCGTTCTCGCGTATACCGCGTTGCCTTCCAGGCTGTTATCAAAGCTGGTCAGTACGCTTATCGTGACCGTCGTCAGAAAAAGCGTCAGTTCCGTCAACTGTGGATTGCGCGTATCAACGCAGCAGCACGTCAGAACGGTATTTCTTACAGCAAATTCATCAACGGCCTGAAAAAAGCCTCTGTTGAAATCGACCGTAAGATCCTGGCTGACATCGCAGTATTCGACAAATTAGCGTTCACCGCGCTGGTCGAAAAAGCGAAAGCAGCTCTGGCATAAGCCAGTTGAAAGAGGGAGCTTGTCTCCCTCTTTTCGTTTCAAGGCTATCAATACATTGACTTTTATCCGCGTAAGCATTTCAATATCGGTCTTACGTTTTTTACCAGACAAGGTAATGCAAGCATGAATGCTGCTATTTTCCGCTTCTTTTTTTACTTTAGCACCTGAACTCAGGAGGCTAGCGCGTGAAAGAAGAAACGGAAAACAGCGCCAAAAAGCCTCCCCCTGTGGAGGCTTTTTTTGTATCTGAACTGGCTCGTTCTATTTCAAGCTCCAGACGCGTGGGTTGACCTGAATCATTCGGTCAACTGAAGGATTACCTACGGTCTGCGGCTCGAAATAGTGAGAGCAAAATAATAACCATAACCGGTGTCTGCACCGACATAATGAGGAAAACCATGTCACATCTCGCAGAGCTGGTTGCCAGTGCGAAGGCAGCCATTAACGAGGCATCAGATGTTGCTGCGCTGGACAACGTCCGCGTGGAATACCTGGGTAAAAAAGGGCTTCTGACCCTTCAGATGACGACCCTGCGCGAGCTGCCTGCTGAAGAGCGCCCGGCAGCCGGCGCGGTTATCAACGAAGCCAAAGAGCAGGTCCAGCAGGCGCTTAACGCGCGTAAGACCGAGCTCGAAAGCGCAGCGCTTAACGCGCGCCTGGCCTCGGAAACCATTGATGTCTCTCTGCCGGGACGTCGTATCGAGAATGGTGGCCTGCATCCGGTGACCCGTACTATCGACCGTATCGAAAGTTTCTTCGGTGAGCTCGGCTTTACCGTCGCGACCGGCCCGGAAATCGAAGATGACTACCACAACTTCGATGCGCTGAATATCCCTGGCCACCATCCGGCACGCGCTGACCACGACACTTTCTGGTTCGATGCGACGCGCCTCCTGCGTACGCAAACTTCAGGTGTGCAGATCCGTACCATGGCTAACCAGCAGCCGCCGATCCGCATTATTGCGCCAGGCCGCGTGTATCGTAACGACTACGATCAGACCCACACCCCAATGTTCCATCAGATGGAAGGCCTGATCGTTGATACCAACATCAGCTTTACCAATCTGAAGGGAACGCTGCACGATTTCCTGCGTAACTTCTTTGAAGAAGATCTGCAGATTCGTTTTCGTCCGTCCTATTTCCCGTTCACCGAGCCCTCTGCGGAAGTTGACGTCATGGGCAAAAACGGCAAATGGCTGGAAGTGCTCGGCTGCGGTATGGTGCATCCAAACGTACTGCGCAACGTGGGTATCGATCCGGAAATCTATTCCGGCTTTGCCTTCGGCATGGGCATGGAGCGTCTGACCATGCTGCGCTACGGCGTGACCGACTTACGCGCGTTCTTCGAAAACGATCTGCGTTTCCTCAAACAGTTTAAATAAGGGCAGGACAGAACAATGAAATTCAGTGAACTGTGGTTACGCGAGTGGGTTAACCCAGCTATCGATAGCGAAGCGCTGTCGGACCAGATAACGATGGCCGGGCTTGAGGTTGACGGCGTTGAGCCGGTCGCGGGCAGCTTCAACGGCGTTGTTGTTGGCGAAGTGGTCGAGTGCGCTCAGCACCCTAATGCCGACAAACTGCGCGTGACAAAAATCAACGTCGGCGGCGAACGTCTGCTGGATATCGTCTGCGGCGCGCCGAACTGCCGTCAGGGCCTGAAGGTTGCCGTGGCGACCATCGGCGCCGTCCTGCCGGGCGATTTTAAAATTAAAGCGGCAAAGCTGCGCGGTGAGCCGTCGGAAGGCATGCTGTGCTCCTTCTCCGAACTGGGTATTTCCGACGATCACAGCGGCATTATTGAACTGCCCGCCGATGCGCCGTTGGGTACCGATATCCGTGAATATCTGAAGCTCGACGATAACACTATCGAAATCAGCGTCACGCCGAACCGTGCCGACTGTCTCGGTATTATCGGCGTGGCCCGCGATGTCGCCGTGCTCAACAAGGCGCCGTTGAATGTCCCGGAAATGCCCCCGGTAGCCGCCACCGTCAATGACGTTCTGCCAATCCAGGTCGATGCGCCGGAAGCGTGTCCGCGCTATCTGGGGCGCGTGGTAAAAGGCATTAATGTCAAAGCGCCGACCCCATTATGGATGAAAGAGAAGCTGCGCCGCTGCGGTATTCGCTCCATCGATGCGGTGGTTGACGTGACCAACTACGTCCTGCTCGAGCTGGGCCAGCCGATGCACGCCTTCGATAAAGACCGCATTGAAGGCGGAATTGTCGTGCGTATGGCGCATGAAGGAGAAAGCCTGGTCCTGCTGGACGGCTCCGAGGCTAAGCTGGACACCGATACTCTGGTGATTGCTGACCATCAGAAAGCTCTGGCCATGGGGGGGATTTTCGGCGGCGAGCACTCCGGCGTAAACGATGAAACGCAAAACGTTCTGCTGGAATGCGCGTTCTTCAGCCCGCTGTCCATTACCGGGCGCGCCCGCCGTCATGGCCTGCATACCGATGCTTCCCACCGCTACGAGCGCGGCGTGGACTCCGCGTTGCAGTATCAGGCGATGGAGCGTGCGACCCGCCTGCTGATGGATATTTGCGGCGGCGAAGCTGGCCCGATCATTGACGTCACCAACGAAGCGACCCTGCCGAAGCCTGCGACCATCCAGCTTCGCCGCAGCAAGTTGGATCGTCTGATTGGTCACCACGTTGAGGATGCGCAGGTTAGCGATATTCTGCGTCGTCTGGGCTGTGACGTCACCGAAGGCCAGGACGAGTGGCAAGCCGTCGCGCCGAGCTGGCGTTTCGATATTGCCATCGAAGAGGACCTGGTCGAAGAAGTCGCCCGCGTCTATGGTTATAACAATATTCCTGACGAACCGGTGCAAGCGGGCCTGATCATGGGCACCCACCGCGAAGCGGATCTGTCGCTTAAGCGCGTGAAAACGCTGCTCAACGACAAAGGCTATCAGGAAGTGATTACCTACAGCTTCGTTGATCCGAAAGTACAGCAGTGGATCCACCCCGGCGAAGAAGCGCTGATTCTGCCGAGCCCGATCTCCAGCGAAATGTCGGCGATGCGCCTGTCATTGTGGACCGGCCTGTTAGGGACGGTGGTCTACAACCAGAATCGTCAGCAGAGCCGCGTACGCATCTTTGAGAGCGGTTTACGCTTTGTTCCTGATACTCAGGCTCCGCTGGGCATTCGTCAGGATGTGATGCTGGCCGGCGTGATTTGCGGTAACCGTTATGAAGAACACTGGAACCTGGCAAAAGAAACCGTCGATTTCTATGATTTAAAAGGCGATCTGGAGTCGGTCCTCGACCTCACCGGCAAGCTGTCCGACATCGAATTCCGCATCGAAGCCAATAATGCGCTTCATCCGGGTCAGTCGGCGGCGATTTATCTGAAAGGTGAACGTATTGGTTTTATTGGGGTTGTTCATCCTGAGCTGGAACGTAAGCTGGATCTGAACGGTCGCACGTTGGTCTTTGAACTGGAGTGGAGCAAGCTTGCAGACCGCGTGGTGCCTCAGGCGCGTGAAGTTTCTCGCTTCCCGGCGAACCGTCGCGACATCGCCGTCGTTGTGGCAGAAAACGTTCCCGCTGCCGATGTTTTAGCCGAGTGTAAGAAAGTTGGCGTAAATCAGGTAGTTGGCGTAAACTTATTTGACGTGTACCGCGGCAAGGGCGTAGCAGAGGGTTTCAAGAGCCTCGCTATCAGCCTTATCCTCCAGGATACCAGCCGTACACTCGAAGAAGAGGAGATTGCCGCTACCGTCGCCAAATGTGTAGAGGCATTGAAAGAGCGATTCCAGGCATCATTGAGGGATTGAACCTATGGCGCTTACAAAAGCTGAAATGTCAGAATATCTGTTTGATAAGCTTGGGCTTAGCAAGCGGGATGCCAAAGAGCTGGTAGAGTTATTTTTCGAAGAGGTCCGTCGCGCTCTGGAAAACGGAGAGCAGGTAAAACTCTCCGGGTTCGGCAATTTCGATTTGCGAGATAAGAACCAACGCCCGGGCCGTAACCCGAAAACGGGAGAGGATATCCCTATTACAGCCCGGCGAGTGGTGACTTTCAGACCTGGCCAGAAGCTAAAAAGCCGTGTCGAAAATGCGTCACCCAGAGATAAGTAATCTGAACTAACTAAAAAGGCCGCTATGCGGCCTTTTTTCTTTTCCTGGCCGAATACCGTAAAATCAATCACATCCTTTTTCTCGATTCAGAAATCTATGCTGACCTTTGCTCAAATTCAACGGCGCCGGAACCGGCGCTGGCTTGCGGTATTAACGTTGCTGCTGCTGGTCACGTCGACCATCAGCCTGTGCGCCGGCGACCAGTGGATTGGCCCCGGCGAATGGTTTAGCGCCAAAGGTGAGCTGTTTATCTGGCAGATTCGTCTGCCGCGCACCCTGGCCGTCCTGCTGGTGGGGGCCGCGCTGGCGCTGTCCGGGGCGATTATGCAGGCGCTGTTTGAAAATCCGCTGGCGGAGCCTGGGCTGCTAGGGGTATCAAACGGGGCTGGGGTTGGCCTGATAGCTGCCGTCTTGCTGGGAAAAGGCATGCTTCCAGGCTGGGCGCTCGGGCTATGCGCGATTGCTGGCGCGCTGGTTATTACCTTTATTTTACTGCGTTTTGCCCGGCGGCATCTCTCAACCAGTCGCCTGCTGCTGGCGGGGGTCGCGCTCGGCATCATTTGTAGCGCCCTGATGACCTGGGCGGTCTATTTCTCCACCTCTTTCGATCTCCGCCAACTGATGTACTGGATGATGGGCGGCTTTGGCGGCGTGGACTGGCAGCAGCTGTGGCTGATGCTGGCGCTGCTGCCGGTGCTGGCCTGGGTGTGTCTGCAATCGCAGCCGCTCAATCTGTTAGCGCTGGGGGAGGTTTCCGCACGTCAGCTGGGGTTGCCGCTATGGCTATGGCGTAAAGTGCTGGTGGTCGCTACCGGTTGGCTGGTGGGCGTCAGCGTGGCGCTGGCGGGAGCGATTGGCTTTATCGGTCTGGTTATTCCGCATATTTTGCGGCTATGTGGTTTGAGCGATCACCGCGCGCTGCTTCCGGCCTGTCTGTTAGCGGGAGCCAGCGCTCTGCTGGGGGCGGATATCGTCGCGCGTCTGGCGCTCTCGGCGGCGGAATTGCCGATTGGCGTGGTCACCGCCACCCTGGGTGCGCCGGTGTTCATCTGGTTATTATTAAAATCAGGCCGCCCGCAGTGACGGGCGGCCGTAAGCGGTGGCTAATTACCAGCCCTTAATCGCATCGCCTTTGTAGACTTCCGCTGCCTTGTCGGCAACCGCTTGAGTCTGGAAGGCCTCTTTCAGCTCCTGAACCTTTTTGCTGTCTTTATTCTCTTCGCGTGAAACGATGGCGTTGACGTACGGCGAGTCCGGACCTTCCATAAATAAACCATCGCGGGCGGCCGACAGGCCGGCCTGGGCAGAGAAGTTGGTGTTAATAATCGACAGGGCGACATTCGGGTCGTCAAGGGTACGGGTCAGCTGCGGCGTGTCGACTTCGACGATTTTTAGCTGTTTAGGATTGTCGATAATATCCAGCGTTGTAGGCAGATAGCCTGTCCCTTCTTTTAGCTTGATTAAACCTTGCGCCTGCAGCAGCAGCAGGCTGCGACCCAGGGTTGTGGTTTCGTTAGAAATGGAAATCGTCGCGCCGTCAGGCAGTTCGCTGATATTTTTGATTTTCTTCGAGTAGGCGGCGATCGGGAAAACGAAGGTTTTACCGACAATCGCAAACTTATAGCCGCGCTCTTTTGATTGCGCCTCAAGGTAAGGCAGCGTCTGGAAGGCGTTAGCATCGACGTCTTTATTGTTCAGCGCTTCGTTCGGCAGTACGTAATCATTAAATGAGATAACCTCCACGTCGAGGTTATATTTCTCTTTGGCCACCTGTTCTACGACTTTCCAGATAGCCTCATCCGGCCCGGTATTAATGGCGACTTTGATCTTATTATCTTCATCCGGTGAGCAGGCCGCCAGCAGCGCGACGGAGGCCGCAATTAACACCGTGCTAAACATCTTCTTCATCAATAAAACTCTCTTAAATTAACAATTAACGAAATGCTATTACATCCATTCATCACTGTACACTGAATTGCGCGCTCCCGGTGTTGAGATGAATTCATGTTGTGTGGCCTGTTACATCAAGAGACACTCCCGGGGGATTCAAAGTAGAATGACCCGGTCTGAATCCGCTACAGTAGATAGGGATCACCTGAAGCAGAAACCGGTTTATTCACTGAGGGAAGGCTATGCAACACGATATTCTCAATACTGAAGTCACCACCATCGATGGTGAAACCACAACGCTTGCCCCATGGGCGGGCAAAGTGCTGCTGATCGTTAACGTTGCTTCAAAATGCGGCCTGACGCCGCAGTATGAGCAGCTGGAAGCGCTGCAAAAAGCGTTCGAAAGCGAAGGTTTTAGCGTGCTGGGCTTCCCGTGCAACCAGTTCCTGGGGCAGGAGCCGGGCAGCGAAGAAGAGATTAAAACCTTCTGTAGCACCACCTACGGCGTCACTTTCCCGATGTTCAGCAAAATTGACGTCAACGGCGAGCATCGCGCGCCTCTATATCAGAAGCTGGTTGATGCCGCCCCGCAGGCCGTCGCGCCGGAAGGCAGCGGTTTTTATGAGCGCATGGCCAGTAAAGGCAGGGCGCCGCTGTATGTCGATGATATTCTATGGAACTTTGAAAAATTCCTCATTGGCCGGGACGGACAGGTTATCGGTCGTTTCTCACCGGATATGACGCCGGATGACCCCCAACTGGTGGCCGCCATTAAAGGAGCTTTAGCGAAATAATGCCGTTTTTGATGCAGCTACAGGACGTAGAAGAGGCGGGGCGGCTGGCGCCGTTTTCAGCGGATATCCGGCCGGGAGAGATTATTCATCTGGTGGGGCCAAACGGCGCGGGGAAAAGCACGCTGCTGGCGCGTATGGCGGGACTTTCTACCGGACCGGGGCGGGTCAAACTGAATGAACGCCCTCTGAAGGATTGGCCTGCTCAGGAGCTGGCGCGTCATCGGGCCTATTTAAGCCAACACCAGATGCCGCCTTTCGCGATGCCGGTCTGGCATTATCTGTCGCTGCATCTGCATAACGACGCGCAAAACGCCCTGCTGACGGCTATCGCGGAGAAACTGGGCTTAGGCGATAAGCTTGGGCGCCAGGTGAATCACATCTCTGGTGGGGAGTGGCAGCGCGTGCGGCTGGCGGCGGTAATACTGCAGATTCATCGGCAGGCTAATCCGGTCGGGCAATTGCTCTTGCTGGATGAACCAATGAACAGCCTGGACGTGGCGCAGCAGTCCGCGCTCGATCGCGTATTAAATGAGCTCTGCGCATCCGGGGTTGCTATTGTGATGAGCAGCCACGACCTTAATCATACCCTCCGGCATGCCCATCGCGCCTGGCTTATCTGCCGGGGGAAAACCATCGCCTGCGGTAGTACCGCTGAAGTCCTTAACGAAGAAAACTTAACCGCCGCCTACGCCATGGACTTCCAGAGAGTCGAGGTGGCTGGTCATCTTATGCTCGTTCCGTCACAGTAGCACTCAGTCAGCTTGCCAGCGAATTGATAAACAAGCTAAATTATTCTGCTAACAGGATAAGGAACAGAGGATTCGTCTGAGATGCGTTTCTGGCTCGTTTTGTGTGTTGCGTTATTTCTGGCGGGTTGTAGCAGTCACCGGGCGCCGCCGCCAAATCCACGGCTGGCTGATTCGATTACCGTTGTGGCCAACCTGAATGAGCAGTTAAGGAACTGGCGGGGAGCGCCTTATCGCTACGGCGGCATGTCGCCGCGCGGCGTTGATTGCTCCGGGTTTGTGTTAATGACCTTTCGCGATAAGTTCGCGCTGCAGCTACCGCGTGAGACACGCGAGCAGGCGGAGATCGGCACCAAAATTGATAAGAGCGAACTGCTGCCCGGCGATCTGGTCTTTTTCAAGACCGGCTCCGGAGAGAGCGGTCTGCACGTCGGTATTTACGACACGGACAACCAGTTTATCCACGCCTCCACCAGCCAGGGCGTGACGCGCTCATCGCTGGATAATGTCTACTGGCATAAAAAATTCTGGCAGGCGCGAAGGATCTAACGTCAGCCGCCACCGGGCAATGGCAGAAGCGCGCACAATCCCCGTGCGGCTTATTATGGCAATAACCCCGTACTCGCCCCGTGTTAATAATTTGTTGAAAGCACTACACTGAAGGCAGGAGGAACCATGACCCTGTCTTTTACTACCCACTGGCGTGATGAACTGCCGGATTTTTACACTGCTTTAGCCCCCACGCCGCTGGAGAATGCGCGGCTTGTCTGGCACAACGCGCCGCTGGCGCGATCGCTGGGCGTCGCCGAGTCGTTATTTAGCCCGGAGAAGGGCGCTGGCGTATGGGGCGGCGAAACGCTGCTGCCGGGAATGTCGCCGCTGGCGCAGGTCTACAGCGGCCACCAGTTCGGCTCCTGGGCCGGGCAGCTCGGCGACGGGCGCGGCATTCTGCTCGGCGAACAGCAGCTCGCGGACGGTCGTCGCTTTGACTGGCACCTGAAAGGCGCCGGGCTCACTCCCTATTCACGGATGGGGGACGGACGGGCGGTGCTGCGCTCAACGATCCGCGAGGGGCTGGCCTCGGAAGCAATGCATGCGCTGGGCATTCCCACCACTCGCGCGCTGGCGATAGTGGCCAGCGACACCCCGGTATACCGTGAAACCGTTGAACGCGGGGCGATGCTGATGCGGCTGGCGGAAAGCCACGTACGGTTTGGCCATTTTGAGCACTTCTACTACCGCCGCGAGCCGCTCAAAGTGCAGCAGCTGGCGGATTACGTGATCCGTCACCACTGGCCGCATCTGCAAAATGAAGCGGATAAGTACATTGCCTGGTACAGCGACGTGGTCGCCCGAACGGCTGAAATGATTGCCAGCTGGCAAACGGTCGGCTTTGCGCACGGGGTAATGAATACCGATAACATGTCGATCCTCGGCCTGACGATGGACTACGGTCCATACGGTTTCCTTGACGATTTCCAGCCGGGATTTATCTGTAACCATTCCGATTATCAGGGGCGCTATAGCTTTGATAATCAGCCGGCGGTAGGGCTATGGAATCTGCAACGGCTGGCGCAGACGCTGTCGCCGTTTATCAGCGCGGAGTTATTGAACGGCGCGCTGGATAGTTACCAGCACGCGCTGCTCACGGCATATGGCCGCCGCATGCGCGACAAGCTTGGCCTGTTTACCCAGCAAAAAGGGGATAACGAGCTGCTGGACGGTCTGTTTGCCTTAATGGCGCGCGAAGGCAGCGACTATACGCGGACCTTCCGAATGCTCAGCGCCAGCGAGCAAGAGAGCGCCGCTTCGCCGCTACGCGATGAGTTTATCGACCGCGAGACCTTCGATAGCTGGTTTGCCGATTATCGCGCGCGCCTGCGTGATGAACAGGTTGACGATGCGCAAAGGCAGGCGCGGATGCGCAGCGTGAATCCGGCGCTGGTGCTGCGCAACTGGCTGGCGCAGCGGGCAATTGAACTGGCGGAGCAGGGAGATATGAGCGAGCTGGAACGTCTGCATAATGCGCTATCCCAGCCTTTTATCGACAGGACGGATGATTATGTCAATCGTCCTCCTGACTGGGGAAGGCGTCTTGAGGTGAGCTGTTCCAGCTAGTCGTTATTATCCCTGCCTTAATCGGCGGGGATAATTATTTGGTCAGGATCAGCTTACCTGAATGAGTCTGGCGCAGCAGGTAGCGCTGACCGCCGTGTTCAATCACTACCCGTCCCTCGCTGCCTAATAATGTGCGGCTGCTTATCTCTCTGTCCGTTGGAACAGGGTACGGGGCATTGTCTTTAGTTTTTTCTGCTGTGGCAGTGTTATCCATACGCGTCATAGCACTAAAAATAAAAATCAAGGTAACAATGATAATCATTATCAATAATGTTGTTTTTCACGGCAAGCATTATTTATCGAAATAGCCGATTTAGCCGGTGAACGAGCGGACGAGGGCGGGAAATAACCCCGCCGCGGAGACGGCGGGGAGGGGGAACTACAGGCGAGTGGCGGTTGCGGCGGCTAATTCATCCAGCAGCCGTTCGCTATCGTCCCAGCTCAGGCAGGGATCGGTAATCGACTGCCCCCAGGTCAGCGGCTGGCCTGCGACCACCTTCTGCGTGCCTTCCTGAAGGAAACTCTCGGCCATGATCCCGGCGATAGCGGTCGAGCCGGCGCGGATCTGCTGGCAGATATCGGCGCACACCTCCAGCTGACGGCGGTGCTGTTTCTGGCAATTGCCGTGGCTAAAATCCACCACCAGCTGTTCCGGCAGGTCGAACTCAGCCAGCGCTTGACCGGCTGCGGCGATATCGGCAGCGTGGTAATTTGGTTTTTTGCCGCCGCGCATAATGATATGGCCGTACGGATTACCGCTGGTCTGATAGATCGTCATTTGCCCCTGCTTATCCGGCGACAGGAACATATGGCTGGCGCGGGAAGCGCGGATAGCGTCTACGGCGATACGGGTATTGCCATCGGTACCGTTCTTAAAGCCCACCGGGCAAGAGAGCGCCGAGGCCATTTCGCGGTGGATTTGGCTCTCGGTCGTACGCGCGCCGATAGCGCCCCAGCTTATCAAGTCGGCAATAAACTGCCCGGTCACCATATCGAGAAACTCGGTGGCGGTCGGTACGCCCAGTTCATTGACCTGCAGCAGCAGGCTACGCGCCAGCTCGAGGCCGTGATTCACCCGATAGCTGCCGTTGAGGTCGGGGTCGGAGATCAGCCCCTTCCAGCCGACCACCGTGCGCGGCTTCTCAAAATAGGTGCGCATCACGATTTCCAGCTGCGGCTGGTAACGTTCGCGCATGCCCTGCAGGCGGCGCGCATACTCCATCGCCGCATCAATGTCGTGGATGGAGCACGGACCGATCACCACCAGCAGGCGACGGTCCTCACCGTTGAGGATTCTCTCAATGCGGCGGCGCGAAGCGGAGACGTGAGCTGCTACTTCGGCAGACACAGGATGCCGTTGCGCCAGTTCCGCGGGCGTTACCAGGCTTTCAATGCGCGCGGTACGCAATTCGTCTGTTTTATTCATTGGGGTCTCAAAAATCTGTTTCTTCCGCGGCGAAAATGCCGGGAAGTGATGCGCATCACGATAAACCAATCCCCGCTTATTGCAAGAGCAGGGCATGATCCTGTATAGGCCACGGGTGATAGCATAAACAAATTTTCAATAATGTACTAGTGTGTTAGTACATCCTGCGGCTTAACCCCATAATATCCATGATTTTGGTGGCGATCTCTTCCACGGAATAGTTGGTACTGTTCAGGCAAGGTATCTTGTTTTTGCGGTAAAGCGCTTCGACTTCGGTCACTTCCATCCGGCACTGACGCATAGAAGCATAGCGGCTGTTTTCGCGTCGCTCTTCGCGGATGGCCGCCAGGCGCTCTGGATTGATCGTTAAGCCGAAGAGCTTGTGCTGTAGCGGCTTGAGGGAGGCCGGAAGAATCAGATTGTCCATATCATCGGCGATAAACGGGTAGTTGGCGGCGCGGATACCGTACTGCATCGCCAGGTACAGGCTGGTAGGGGTTTTCCCGCAGCGCGAAACGCCGAGGAGGATCACCTGGGCCTGGTCGAGGTTGCGCAGCGAAATGCCGTCATCGTGGGCAAGGGTATAATCGATAGCGGCGATGCGCGCGTCGTATTTGTTGAGGTTGCCCGGCGTCAGGCCGTGGGTTCGGTGAGCGATGGGCGTCGGGTCAAGGCGCAATTCCTGCTGCAGGGGGGCCACCAGCGCCTGAACGATATCCTGACAAAAGCCTTCGCTTTGTATGATGATGTCGCGGATTTCCGGCAGCACGATGGAGTAGAACACCAGTGGTCGAATGCCGGTCTGCTGGAAAATCGCGTCAATTTGCTCCTTCACGGCGCGCGCGCGGCTGATATTTTCGACAAACGGCAGGGTTACGCTGCTGGTGGCGACCGGGAATTGCGACATGACCGCATGACCCAGAACTTCCGCCGTAATAGCGGTACCGTCGGAAATATAAAAGACGTGGCGATCTACAGCACTTTCCATTTTGACCATCCGGTATAATGAGTTTAATTGTCTGAAAGCTGATATTAAATTTAAGCATAACGCTCCAGGCTTTGTCTCATATTTAAAAAATGAAACGCTATTTTTATTTTTAATGAAAAGGTGAGTTCATTTTTCGCAACCGCGTATCTTTTGTATCAAATTTCATCAGATTTCTGAAGAATCATTAGCTTAGCTATATCTGGCAAAGAATCCTAAAAACGAAAAAATAATTTGCTTGAACGATTCACCGTTTCTTTCAGCTGGATAAATATGTCAGGATAAATCTCGTAGTCGATCGTGAATTATTTATCACTGGTATTAAATCACAAAAGGATTGTCTCGATGTCCAACAATGGCTCGTCACCGCTGGTGCTTTGGTATAACCAACTCGGCATGAATGATGTAGACAGGGTTGGGGGCAAAAATGCCTCCCTTGGTGAAATGATTACAAATCTGTCGGGTATGGGCGTTTCCGTACCGAACGGGTTTGCCACCACCGCTGATGCCTTTAATCAGTTTTTGGACCAAAGCGGTGTTAACCAGCGCATTTATGAACTGCTGGATGAAACCGACATTGACGACGTTTCCGCATTAGCGAAAGCGGGCGCACAGATCCGTCAGTGGATCATCGATACGCCGTTCCAGAGCGAACTGGAAAATGCGATTCGTGATGCCTATACCCAGCTCTCCGCCGATGACGCTGAGGCCTCTTTTGCCGTGCGCTCCTCGGCGACGGCGGAAGATATGCCGGACGCTTCCTTCGCCGGTCAGCAAGAGACATTCCTTAACGTGCAGGGCTTTGACGCCGTGCTCGTCGCGGTGAAGCACGTGTTTGCTTCGCTGTTTAACGATCGCGCCATTTCCTACCGCGTGCATCAGGGGTACGATCATCGCGGGGTGGCGCTTTCCGCCGGGGTGCAGAGGATGGTCCGTTCCGATCTGGCCTCGTCCGGCGTGATGTTCTCCATCGATACCGAATCCGGTTTTGACCAGGTGGTGTTTATCACCTCCGCCTGGGGACTCGGCGAAATGGTGGTGCAGGGGGCGGTCAACCCCGATGAGTTCTACGTCCATAAACCGACGCTGGAAGCGGGCCGTCCGGCCATCGTCCGCCGCACCATGGGGTCGAAAAAGATCCGCATGGTTTACGCCCCTACCCAGGAGCACGGCAAGCAGGTGCGTATCGAAGACGTGCCGCAGGCGCAGCGCGACGTTTTCTCGTTGACCGATGCGGAAGTGCAGGAGCTGGCGCAGCAGGCGCTACAAATCGAAAAACACTACAACCGCCCAATGGATATCGAGTGGGCGAAGGATGGTCATACCGGTAAGCTATTTATCGTGCAGGCCCGTCCAGAAACCGTCCGTTCGCGCGGCCAGGTCATGGAGCGTTATACCCTCCATGCGCAAGGACAGATTATTTCGGAAGGGCGCGCTATCGGCCATCGCATCGGCGCGGGTCCGGTAAAGGTCATTCACGATATCAGCGAAATGAACCGCATCGAGCCCGGCGACGTGCTGGTGACCGACATGACCGACCCGGACTGGGAACCGATCATGAAAAAAGCGGCGGCGATCGTCACCAACCGCGGCGGGCGTACCTGTCATGCGGCGATTATCGCGCGTGAGCTGGGGATCCCGGCGGTGGTTGGCTGCGGCAACGCCACCGATCGCATCCAGGAAAACCAGAACGTGACCGTCTCCTGCGCGGAAGGTGATACCGGCTACGTGTATGCCGAAATCCTCGACTTCAGCGTGAAGAGCTCCAGCGTTGGCACGATGCCGGATCTGCCGCTGAAGATCATGATGAACGTCGGCAACCCGGACCGCGCCTTTGACTTTGCCTGCCTGCCGAACGAAGGCGTAGGCCTGGCGCGACTGGAGTTCATCATCAACCGTATGATCGGCGTCCACCCGCGCGCGTTGCTGGAGTTTGACGATCAGGAGCCGGGTTTGCAGAACGAAATCCGCGAGCTGATGAAAGGCTACGACTCGCCGAGAGAGTTTTACGTCGGTCGCCTGACGGAAGGGATCTCGACGCTGGGCGCGGCATTCTTCCCGAAACGAGTGATTGTGCGTCTTTCCGACTTTAAATCTAACGAATACGCCAATCTGGTCGGCGGCGAACGTTATGAGCCGGAAGAGGAGAACCCGATGCTGGGCTTCCGCGGGGCCGGCCGCTATGTGTCCGAAAGCTTCCGCGACTGCTTCGCGTTGGAATGTGAAGCGGTTAAACGGGTGCGTAACGACATGGGGCTGACCAACGTCGAAATCATGGTGCCGTTTGTCCGCACCGTCGCGCAGGCAAAAGCGGTAGTTGAAGAGCTGGAACGCCAGGGCCTCAAGCGCGGCGAAAACGGCCTGAAGCTGATTATGATGTGTGAAATCCCATCGAATGCGCTGCTGGCTGAACAGTTCCTCGAATACTTCGACGGCTTCTCTATCGGATCTAACGATATGACGCAGCTGGCGCTGGGCCTGGACCGTGACTCCGGCGTGGTCTCCGAACTGTTCGATGAGCGTAACGATGCGGTGAAAGCGCTGCTGTCGATGGCCATTCGCGCGGCGAAGAAACAGGGCAAATATGTCGGTATCTGCGGGCAGGGTCCGTCCGACCACGAAGATTTTGCCGCCTGGCTGATGGAAGAGGGGATCGATAGCCTGTCTCTGAACCCGGATACGGTCGTGCAAACCTGGCTCGGCCTGGCGGAATTGAATAAGTAAGTTCGCGCCGGATTCTCGCTAAAAAGACCATCCCCGTCAGCAGTGGCGGGGATTTTTTTTGGGGGGGAGCAGAAAACGGACAAAAAAAAGCCCATCGTGGGAGATGGGCAAAGACTACACACAGCAATTCGTTGTTTCACTCAGGGGATTTCCATGCTTATAAATCAATATGTTGATTTATAACCGTGAGCTAATACTAGGCACTGAGGCTTTTTGCGTCGATCGGATTCCTCTCAATAGTTAAATTAAGGTAAAGAATCTGTGCAGAAAATAGGGTTAGCAGGCAGAGGAATGCGGGATGCGGTGAGAGATAGATTAGTATTTCTTAATATTTTAGATTGTCCCGCTCGATGGCTATCACGGGCGCAATGGGGAAAGGCGGGTTTCCCCGCCTTTTCGCTTACTTCTCCTGCGAGGCTCGCGTATTCAGCTCGCTCAGTTCTTCAAGCACCAGATCGGGGTCTTTCGGCGGCGGCGGCGCTTCGTTAACCCACGCATCGTACAGCCGCCAGGAGACCGCCAGCAGTACCGGACCGATAAACAGTCCTATCATGCCGAACGCCACCAGACCGCCGATAACGCCGGAAAGAATCAGAATCATCGGCAGGTCGGCGCCCATGCGAATCAGCAGCGGACGAATAAAGTTATCCATGGTGCCGACGACGCAGCTCCAGACCAGCAGCACGGTGCCCCAGGTGGTATCGCCGCTCCAGTACAGCCAGATAATTGACGGTACCAGGACCAGCAGGGGTCCCAGCTGTACGAGGCAGGTGAAGATCATCACCACGGTGAGCAGCGCGGCGTAGGGCACGCCGCTGACTGCAAGGCCAATACCGCCAAGCACCGCCTGGGCCAGCGCGGTAACGACCACCCCCAGCGCTACGGCGCGAATCGCCTGTCCAGCGAGGATCACCGCCGCGTCGCCGCGTTTGGACGCCAGGCGGGTGGCAAAATGACGGAAGCCATAGGCGACCTGTTCGCCGCGCCAGTACAGCAGGGCGCTGAACAGCAGCATCAGTCCGCAATAGACCAACAGCTTGCCGATATGCGCCGCCTGGCCGACAAACCACGTGGTGGTGGTGCCAAGATAGGGGCGAATTTTGACCATAATCGCCGTTCCCCCCATCTCCAGTAAGTTATGCCAGCCGGTATACAGCTTATCGCCGATTAGCGGAACGCTATTTAGCCACGCCAGGTCCGGCGGCGTAAAGTTGCCGCTGGTAATCACTTTTATTAATGGCGTGCTGTTATCGACCAGGCTATTGACCAGCAGCGCAATGGGGATAACGAACAGTAAAAAGAGCAGTAGCGTCATCACCAGCACCGCCAGGGCGCGCTTGCCGAACAGCAGGCGCTGCAGGCGCAAAAGTACCGGCCAGGTGGCGATAACCACGGTACCGGCCCAGGCGAATGACAGGATAAAAGGCTGCACGACCCACAGACAGGAAATAATAATCAGGGACAAAAACAGCACCGACAGCAGAACTTGCGGTATGTCCCGGGGCTGATTGGGGTTAATCATAGTGAAGTTTTACCTTTGCAGTCGCGTCAAAAGGCTGACGCAGCGTAATTCCATGTACTGATAATAATATCAATATGTTCGCGCGCCTGATTTTGCCCTTAATTCTGGCGGGCGCATATGAAAAAAATGTGATAAAAAGTTGAGGGCACTACGCAAACGTTTAATCACTTACAACACAACATAGTCAGGCAGGGTCGAGCGTCATGATCCCACAGATTTCTCAAGCGCCAGGTGTCGTTCAACTGGTGCTGAATTTTTTGCAGGTACTGGAGCAACAAGGTTTTACCGGGGATACCGCCACCAGCTATGCCGACAGGCTAACGATGGCGACTGATAACAGTGTATATCAACTGTTGCCGGATGCGATTATATTCCCTCGTTCCACGGCGGACGTGGCTCTGCTGGCCAGGCTGGCGGCGGAAGAACGTTTTAAATCACTGATCTTTACCCCGCGCGGGGGCGGTACCGGCACCAACGGTCAGGCGCTGAACGCCGGGATCATCGTCGATATGTCCCGCTATATGAACCGCATTATAGAAATCAACCCGGAAGAAGGGTGGGTGCGGGTGGAAGCCGGGGTCATTAAAGACCAGCTTAATCAATTCCTTAAGCCATACGGTTACTTTTTCGCGCCGGAGCTGTCGACCAGCAACCGCGCCACGCTTGGCGGGATGATCAACACCGATGCTTCCGGGCAGGGCTCGCTGGTCTACGGCAAAACGTCCGACCACGTGCTGGGGGTGCGCTCGGTGCTGATCGGCGGCGACATTCTTGATACCCAGCCGATTCCGGTAGCGTTGGCGGAAACGCTAAGCGCTCAGCAGTCGGCTATCGGGCGTATTTACCGCACTGTCTATCAGCGCTGCAAAGCGCAGCGCCAGCTGGTTATCGATAAATTTCCCAAACTCAACCGCTTCCTCACGGGCTACGATCTGCGCCACGTCTTTAATGACGAGATGAGCGAATTCGATCTCACCCGCATTCTGACCGGTTCCGAAGGGACGCTGGCGTTTATCACCGAAGCGCGGCTGGATATCACCCGTTTGCCGAAAGTGCGTCGACTGGTCAACGTGAAGTACGACTCCTTTAACTCCGCGCTGCGTAACGCGCCGTTTATGGTTGAAGCCAGGGCGCTCTCGGTCGAAACCGTCGACTCGAAAGTGCTTAATCTGGCGCGCGAAGATATCGTCTGGCATTCGGTCAACGAGCTCATTACCGACGTGGCGGATAAAGAGATGCTGGGGCTGAATATCGTCGAATTCGCCGGTGACGACGTCGAGCTGATTGATAGCCAGGTGACGGCGCTGTGCCAGCGTCTGGATGAGTTGATATCGCGCAACGAAGCGGGCGTCATCGGCTGGCAGGTTTGTCACGATCTCGACGGCGTGGAGCGCATCTACGCGATGCGTAAAAAAGCGGTCGGCCTGCTGGGTAATGCCAAAGGGGCCGCCAAGCCGATACCGTTCGCCGAAGATACCTGCGTGCCGCCGGAGCATCTGGCCGACTATATTGCGGAATTTCGCGCGCTGCTCGACGGCCACGGGCTGAGCTACGGCATGTTTGGCCATGTGGATGCCGGCGTGCTGCACGTGCGTCCGGCGCTGGATATGTGCGATCCTCAGCAGGAGATGCTGATGAAGCGGATCTCCGATGACGTCGTAGCGTTAACCGCTAAGTATGGCGGCCTGCTGTGGGGGGAACACGGGAAAGGCTTCCGCGCCGAATATAGTCCGGCGTTCTTTGGCGAAGCGTTATTTGGCGAGTTGCGCAAGATTAAAGCCGCCTTTGACCCGGATAACCGCCTTAACCCGGGTAAAATCTGCCCGCCTGAAGGCGTTGACGCGCCGATGATGAAGGTGGATGCGGTTAAGCGCGGCACATTCGATCGGCAGATTCCCATCGCTGTGCGCAGCTCATGGCGCGGGGCGATGGAGTGTAACGGCAACGGCCTGTGCTTCAACTTTGATGCCAAAAGCCCGATGTGTCCGTCGATGAAGGTCAGCAATCACCGTATCCACTCGCCGAAAGGCCGGGCTACGCTGGTGCGCGAATGGCTGCGGCTGCTGGCGGACCGCGGTATCGACCCCAATCAGCTGGAAAAAGACCTGCCGGAAAAGCGCGCCAGCCTGCGTACCCTGGTGGAACGTACCCGCAATAGCTGGCACGCGCGGAAGGGAGAGTACGATTTCTCTCATGAGGTTAAGGAGGCGATGTCCGGCTGTTTGGCCTGTAAAGCCTGCTCGACCCAATGCCCGATTAAAATTGACGTCCCGGAGTTTCGTTCGCGTTTCCTCCAGCTTTACCACAGCCGCTATTTGCGCCCGGTCCGCGACCATCTGGTGGCGACGGTTGAATCCTACGCGCCGCTGATGGCGCATGCGCCGAAGACCTTTAACTTCTTTATTAACCAGCCGTGGATGCGCAAGCTGTCGGAAAAGCATATCGGTATGGTCGATCTCCCGCTGCTCTCCGTGCCGTCGCTGAAGCAGCAGATGGTTGGCCACCGTTCGGCGAATACCACGCTGGAGCAGTTGGAAGAACTGAGCGCAGAGCAGAAAGCGAAAATGGTGCTGGTAGTTCAGGATCCGTTTACCAGCTACTACGATGCGCAGGTGGTCGCCGATTTTGTTCGCCTGGTTGAGAAGGTGGGCTACCAGCCGGTATTGCTGCCGTTTTCGCCAAACGGTAAGGCGCAGCATATTAAGGGCTTCCTGACGCGATTCGCGCGCACCGCGCAGAAAACCGCCGATTTCCTTAACCGGGTGGCCGAGCTCGGCATGCCGATGGTGGGGGTCGATCCGGCGCTGGTGCTCTGCTACCGCGATGAATATAACCAGGTCCTCGGCGACAAGCGCGGCGATTTCCGCGTCATGCTGGTGCACGAGTGGCTGCCTCAGGCGCTGTCGGAAACCGCGGCCCAGGATAAAGGCGGCGAGTCGTGGTATCTGTTTGGCCACTGTACCGAGGTGACGGCGCTTCCCGCGTCCACCCGGCAGTGGGCGGATATCTTCGCCCGCTTTGGCGCGAAGCTGGAAAACGTTAGCGTGGGCTGCTGCGGCATGGCAGGTACCTACGGTCATGAAGTGAAGAACCACGCCAACTCGCTGGCGATCTACGCGCTCTCGTGGCAGCAGGCGATGGAGCGGTTGCCGCGCAATCGCTGCCTGGTCACCGGCTACTCCTGTCGTAGCCAGGTGAAGCGTATTGAAGGCAGCGGCGTACGCCACCCGCTGCAGGCGCTACTGGAGATTATGGGATGATTTGGAAACGTCACAGCACCCTGGAACAGCTGAACGCGATGGGCGAGGGGAACATGGTCGGTCTGCTGGATATCCGCTTCGAGGCGATAACCGACGACGCCATCATTGCCACCATGCCGGTAGATAGCCGCACCCATCAGCCGTTTGGCTTGTTGCACGGCGGCGCGTCGGTGGTTTTAGCGGAAACGTTAGGTTCGGTCGCGGGCTATCTGTGCAGCGAAGGCGAGCAGAAGGTGGTGGGGCTGGAGGTGAACGCCAACCACATTCGTTCGGTGCGCAGCGGCAGGGTTCGCGGCGTGTGCCGGGCGCTGCATATTGGCGCCCGTCACCAGGTGTGGCAAATCGAAATCTCTGATCAACAGGGGCGCCTTTGCTGTTCGTCACGGCTAACCACCGCCGTGATCTAAGTTAACCAGGGGGGATTCCCCCCCTTACAGCTTTTGTATCCCCGGAACAACTATCATCGAAACGCCCGGACGTTTTTACTAAGCCTCATTGCGTTGCCACTTCAACTATTCATACGAAAATTCCTGGTATATCTCCGTTCCGCGCAAGTTTAATAGCCCGCGGCGCGATGCCTACGCGTGCTGCTTATTTGGCCGCCACGCTCGCAGGGCGTAGACCATTATCTCTTCGATGGCAAGTATATAAATATCAAATATAAATTTCTCAAACATCACTAATAATTATGCTAATCTTTTATATACCAGAGATTTACAAGTAACGAGAGGATGGAGTTAGCTATGGGTATCATTTCATGGATCATTTTTGGCCTTATTGCCGGTATTTTAGCCAAGTGGATTATGCCGGGGAAAGACGGCGGCGGATTTATCGTTACCGTAATTCTCGGTGTCATCGGTGCAGTTGTCGGGGGTTGGATTAGTACTTTCTTCGGCTTTGGCCGTGTAGATGGTTTTAATTTCGGCAGCTTTGTCGTGGCGGTGATTGGCGCGCTGGTGGTCCTGTTTATCTACAGGAAGATCAGGAGCTAATTCGCGCACCGTATCAGCTATGCCATAAAGTGAAGAGGCTGCCGCCATTGTCGGCAGCCTTTTTAATATCCTGCCAATGCCTGTCCGGGCAATATCGCCTCTCTGAATCCTTGACCCAATATGCGCTCACCGGCCCGGTACGACGTCGGCCAGGGCCTGTTCCTTTATCAATATAAAGAT
The DNA here is from genome assembly GCF_900200035.1 of Klebsiella grimontii. Lineage (GTDB taxonomy): Bacteria > Pseudomonadota > Gammaproteobacteria > Enterobacterales > Enterobacteriaceae > Klebsiella > Klebsiella grimontii. The sequence continues at coordinate 780,690 of NZ_FZTC01000019.1, read as the reverse complement.
CTGTCCGGCGACGGCGAGGCTCACGGATTTTTCGAGGGAAGAGGTTAATCGAGCAAAACGCTAATAATTAACAATACGACCATACACATCGACATGACATCTGTTTCTATTTCCATAATTCAGTACTACACAGGTTCCCGAACGGTCGCCGTTGCGACATTGCGTTAAAAGATGAAGGAAATTTAGCAGCGCATTCTACATGAGCCAGCCAGCAGTGAATAAATCTTTATTTTTGTGAAACGACAATACTTATAATGAAAACGAATAGAATTCGTTTCATGAATGCATTGGGCTGGCGACCGGATTGAGAGAAGAGCGCACGCTCAATCCTGTTAATCAGTACTTAGCAGGAAGCTTGTTGATTTTTATCAGTTTTCCCTCTTCCATTTCGATGAAGCCGCCGGTTTTTAGATCGGCCAGAATGCGCATAACGCCGCTACGGGAAAGCTGGGTTTTCTCCCGGATATAACGTTCAGCCGTCACGCTGTGCCGATAATCCGCTTCTTCCTCCATTAGCCTGAGCAACTGCTGGCGAATCATCTCGTAGGCCGTTGGCGCCCCCTGGGGCATGACGTTGTGATAGAGGCGGTTATAGACAAACATCAGCTGTTTAGAAAGTAATCCCCATAGCGCCTTCTCTTTAATAATTTCCTCGACGCGATCGGTGGTAAGAACGCCAATCAGGCACGGCGTGACGGTTTTAAAATAATCATTGAAGTAAATGTCCGTCAGGTTAGCGAGGCCGAAAATCGCGGGGCTGCGCGAAGTGGAAAGCATCATATCGTCACTTCTGCGGTATAACGCTATTGTCCCTTCAAGAATGAGATAACACATCCCTTGACCCTTCACCTGAAGGTCAAATCGCTCACCACGCCCTGTACTGTACGGAGTGCAGTATGGCTGTAAATGAGAAATAAACTCCTGTGCGTAAGGTGAGCCGCGAAATGCTTGCTTTGCCGATGACATAGTCAGAAATTCCTGAAGAGGATCGGACTTATTATAACCTTGCGCTTATCTCTTGCCACCCCCGCAGTTAATGGCACAATCAGTATTTCCGCGGTAGGTGGTGGATGTCGATCAGTACGCCGCGTTCCATCGTTATGTATTTACCCGTTCTTAGCTCCGCCAGAATGCGCATCACGCCGCTGCGGGAAAGATAGGTTCGGCTTTTGATATAGGCCGCCGCGGTGGTATTTTTCCTGATAGCTTCGGGCTCTTGCATTAATTCAACAAGTTGAAAGCGGATGATATCGTAGGCCGACATTTGCGATATCTGGGCGCAATGTTCATAGACCCGTGATGCGGTATAGATCAGCAGCTTTGAAAAATGCTCCCATAGATTTTGCTGCGCCACCACGCGATTAAAACAGTCCAGCGAAACGGCCGCGATTTCCGATGTTTCCAGAACTCTGACATACAGGCGTTCGGAGGAAAACTGGCTACATACGCCGAGAAGAAAGGGCGATGACTCGGAGTTTAAAACAATACCATCGCCACGACGATGCAAAGCAACGCTGCCGTGGATAAGTAAAAAACACTGCCGAACTTCATTATCGTAATAATGGACGATATCGCCTTTTGATACAATTCGCCTCTCGGCATGCGGCAGAATATTATCGATTAACCTTTCAATGTGCTTAAAGGGTTTTATACTCAGAACCTCAGCAGGCTCATTGCAGAGTTCAGGAATAATTCGCGTATTCATAAGATACCTCACTAACTTATGCGATCGTTTTTTGATCGATGCTGGGAATTATCTTAAAAAACATCATTTCAGGGAATGTTTACGTCAGGTCTATTAATAGACCGATCATGAATTCTCTCTTAACTAATTGATTTAATTGTTTTTGTGTTTTGGTCCAAAAATAGACTGGGAGACGTTTGATTAAGGAGTTCCTTAATTTAATTGTTTTATTTTTGTTAACTTTGAGTCTACGGGTAGACCGCGAAATAGATTGTGTGCTGAAAAATAGTTGTATAAATTTTGTCTCGTCGGCAGGGGTAATCCGGTTTGAATAAAGCGTTTCAGTGGTGAGTGATATACCACTGGTTCCCTGCAATATATTAAAGCAATGGCAAGATGCGGACATTAAGTGTTTTGCCTGAATGTCAATAAAGTAAAACAGGATATGGCGTTATGAAAAAGACAATTGTTATTGCTATGCTTGCAGCAGGTTCTGCATTATCTATGAGTCATGCTTTCGCAGCAGCGGGTACCGTTAATTTTAATGGCAATATTTTGGATGCCGCCTGCGACATCGATGTCGCGTCTAAAAATCAGGTCGTGGTGTTGGGCGATTATTATAAAACTGAATTCCCGGCAGCCGGTTCCAGAACCGCCGCGACGAAATTCGATATTATTTTGAAAAACTGTCCGGCAACTGTTATCAATGCCAAAGTGCGCTTCGATGGAACCCCCGATTTAAGCAATTCCAGCCTGCTGGCAATTGATTCGTCGGTTCCTGGCGCTGCCACCGGCGTCGCAATTAACCTAATGACGGCGGATAAAGCCGACCTGCCTCTGCACGGCAGCAACGGTTATTCTTATACTCTCAGCAGCACCGCTGATAATACGCTGAATTTTTATGCTCAGTATCAATCGACTAATGCGGCGGTGGTCGCCGGTCCAGCTAACTCGGTCGCTAACTTCTCCGTAGTTTATAACTAAGTTTTTTGCAGTAATCAGTAGGGGGCCGGCCCGGCCCCTTTGTTTTAAGAGGTATAAAATGCGTTTTATCAGAACATTTGGCCTGGCGATGACAATATTAACGCTGATGCAGGCGAGCGCTATCGCCGGAGTTATTATTGGCGGCACGCGGATCATTTTCGATGGTGCGAAAAAAGAAGCCTCCATCAGCGTTAATAATCCTGACCCGACGCCTTATTTAATTCAATCATGGATAGATGAGCGAGACGGGGGGGCTGGTAAAACGCCTTTTATTATTACGCCTCCGCTGTACCGTCTGGATAGCGGACAAAAAAATAATGAACGAATTGTCGCGACAGGTTCACTGCCTCAAACGCAAGAAAGCTTGTTCTGGGTGAATATTAAAGCAATTCCCTCGGCATCAAAGCAGATGAACTCCTTGCAAATTGCCGTGAAAACACGGATCAAACTGATTTACCGACCCGTCACTCTTCGTGGGTCAACGCCGGAAGAACAGGCGAATAAGCTCACCTGGCAAAGAAGCGGCGATGAACTTCAGGTGAATAACCCAACGCCTTACGTCATTAACTTCAATGAAATTAGCGTGGGCGGGAAAGCGCTGGCGCAGGTGTCGTATGTTTTGCCTGCTTCGACAGCCCGGTTCCCATTGCCGGAGGGGGCCGCCGGTAATGCCCTGACATTTAAAATCATTAATGACTATGGTAGCCCCGGAGCATCACATCAAGCCAACTTGTAACCCCTGAACACATGGCCCGTCCTGCGTTAAATAGGTTAATAGTGATGACAATAAAAAATAATAAATTGCGACCTGCGCGTCTGGCGACGCTTATCGCCTTCGCGTTTACCGGTATTTCACAGGAGCTGTATGCCAGTGATTCGTTTAATACGGCGCTGGTAGAACTGGATAACCCCGGGGTGGGCAAAGCGGATTTATCGGCTTTCGAGTCTGGCTCCCAGGCGCCGGGAACATACCACGTGGATATTATTCTTGATGACCAGCTAATGGATACCCGGGATATTCCATTTGCGATGGCAAAGACCGCTGACGGTAGTGAAGCATTACAGCCCTGTTTGAGCATTGAACTCTTAAAACAGTGGGGCGTGAAAACCGATCTTTTTCCCCAGTTGGCGGTAGAAGAAAGTGATTGCGCCAATCTCCAGGCGATTCCGCAGGCCAGCGCCGATTTTCAGTTTGGCGCCCAGCGGCTGGTCATCAGCATTCCCCAGGCGGCGATCGACCTGCCGGCAAGGGGCTATGTGCCGCCGGAAATGTGGGATGAGGGGATTACTGCGGCCATGCTCAATTACAGCCTGAGCGGAGCAAACAATTGGGCGAAAACGGGTCAAGGCGCCAGCAGCGACAGCCAGTATGCGAACCTGCGTCCGGGTATCAATATCGGGCCGTGGCGTTTTCGCAACTACACCACCTGGTCACGGGAATCCTCCGGCCAGGATAAATGGGATACCGTTTATACCTACGCACAGCGCGCCATTATTCCGCTGAAAGGCCAGCTTACCGTCGGGGACAGCTCCGCGCCTGCCGATGTGTTTGACAGTATGCCGTTTCGCGGCGGCCAGCTGGCGTCAGATGACGATATGTTACCGGATTCTCTTAAGGGCTATGCGCCCGTGGTGCGCGGTATTGCTCGAACCAATGCGCAGGTCGTGGTGCGCCAGAACGGCTATCAGATCTACCAAAGCTACGTTGCGCCGGGGGCGTTTGAGATTAGGGATATGTATCCCACCGGCGGCGCGGGCGACCTCGACGTGACGATTAAAGAAGCCGATGGCAGCGAACAGCACTTCACGCTGCCCTACGCCTCGCTGCCGGTATTGCAGCGGGAAGGGCGCTTAAAATACGCCATCACCGGCGGGCAATACCGCTCCTATAACAGCAGCGTGGATAAGATTCCTTTCGGGCAAGCCACCGCAATTTATGGTCTGCAGCACGGCATTACCCTCTATGGCGGCCTGCAAGAGTCAAGCAAATACCAGTCGCTTGCCTTTGGCGTGGGCAAAAATATGGGAGCGTTAGGCGCTATCTCCGCCGACGTTACTCAGGGCTGGTCAACGCCGGATAAAACGGAAAAATCACAGGGCCAATCCTGGCGAGCGCGTTATAGCAAAAACTTCGCCGGGACCGGGACCCACTTTTCCATTGCGGGCTACCGCTATTCGACCAGCGGCTATTACGGGATGCAGGAAGTCCTCGATTCATATGGCGACAGCAGCGCGCTGCAGGAGCGCAGGCGCAACCGCGCGGAGCTGACGATGAGCCAGACGCTGAGTCGTGAGCTGGGGTCGCTTACCCTCAGCGCGGCGCGGGAAGACTACTGGAATTCCGCCAGGTCGATGGCTTCCTGGAGCGTCGGATACAACAACTACTGGCGCAATATTAGCTACGGCCTGACCTGGACATACAGCAGAAATGGCAGCGCTGCGTCATACGACGGCGGGCGCGGGCGAAACAGCGACCATGACCAGCAGTTGGCGTTTAACGTCAGCGTACCGCTGGAGAAATTCCTCCCGCAAACGTGGGCCAGCTATGGCATGAACGCCAGCAAGAATAACGGAACGACGCACAACATCGGCATCAACGGCGTCGCGCTGGAAAACAACTCGCTGAACTGGAACGTACAGCAGGGTTACGGTACGAATGGCGTGGGTTACATCGGCAATATGAACGGTGACTATAAAGCCACGTACGGCGAAGTGACGGCGGGCTATAGCTACGACAGAAATAGCGAGCGGCTTAATTATGGTCTGCAGGGCGGCGTTATCGCCCACGCCGACGGCATCACGCTTTCTCAACCGCTCGGTGAAACCAACGTCTTAATCAAAGCTCCCGGCGCGTACGGCGTGAATATTCGCAATCAACCCGGCGCGCGCACCGACTACCGGGGATATACGGTGGTCAGCAATATTTCCGTCTATCGGAAAAACGACCTGACGCTCGACCCGCAAAGTATGCCTGATGATGTCGAGCTGGAGATCAACACCGATACGGTCACGCCGACGCGAGGCGCGGTGGTGAGGGCCGATTACCTTGCAAAAGTGGGGCGCCGGGTACTCATGACCTTAACGGACAATAACCACTTTGTGCCGTTTGGCGCCGTGGTGACGCTTGCTGATGGTAATCAAAGCAGCTTTATCGTCGGCGATCGCGGCCAGGTTTTTTTAAGCGGAATGCCCGAACAGGGGGCGATAGTCGCAACATGGGGCCGCCAGTCCAGCCAACAGTGCCGTGCTGATTTCAGCCTGCCGCAACAATCAACCTACGCTGGAATAACCGAAGTTAGCGCCAGTTGTCATCAGGAACGTTAAAAATGAGATTGATTTATTCTGTTATTTTGCTCGGCTTAATGGCCGGATGGAATAGCGCGCGTGCCGGAACCTGCACGACAATTATCCCGCAGCTCTCCACGCTGTCTGTGGGAACCCTTACCGTACAGCGTGATGCGCCGGTCGGAACGGTTATTTTTTCTCGTAACGCGACGATAACCAGCTCTTATTTAACCGGATGCACCAACCCATTAATGCTTGGGTTTAGCATGCGCTACCTTAGCGCGACGCCGAGTAGCTACGGTAATCATGTTTACGCCACCAATGTCGCGGGGATTGGTATTCGCTTCTCTTCCGGGAATTACTTTGAAAACCCGAGTAATACCTTTTCTTATGAAGCGCAGTCCTCCTACGTGGAGTGGTGGGGCGGTAAAATTGAGCTGGTGGTCACCGGCCAGGTGTCGTCGGGCGCATTAACGCCGGGAACGATCGGCGTGGTGACGCTACAGGGCAGCGACGGCGTCTACCGTGACGGCCTGACCACCAAACTCACCGATGGGACCATTAACGCGCTGGCCTGCAATATCACGACGTCTCAACTGACCTTCCCGATTGGCGATATTTCAGCGGCAACGTTCGGCTCGGCCGTCGGCACCACGCCTGCGGGCGCGCAGAATACGCAGAATCTGGGATTAAGCTGCAGCGCCGGAACCAATATTAATGTATCGCTGAGCGGCGTACAGCATCCGGACGTTGCCGATACCAGCGTCATGGCATTAACGGGGCAGGGCAGCGCCGGGACGGCAAAAGGCGTGGGAGTCCAGCTTTTATATAACGGCGCTCCGTTGGCTATCAATAGCCCGCTGTTATTAAAACGCTCTGCGGGCGGCCAGGAAACGCTGCCGTTGACGGCCCGTTATTACCAGACCTTAACGTCCGTTGAGTCAGGCTCGGCAAACGCGACCGCCACGCTGAATTTGACGTACCAGTAACAGGTGAAAAAATGAAAATACCCCACAAAAAAATGCTTCTTCTGGCTTTTCTGTGCTGGAAAGCGTTTTCTGCCGACAGCGTGAGCGTAGGCGTAACGGGAAATATTGTTGCCTCGCCCTGTATATTTAATGGCGGAAATAGCAACCTCAATGTCAATCTTGGCGATATTCAGGCAACAAATATGGTTACGCCAGGGTCATCCTCCGACCCGGTGGCCTTTAATTTGCTGTTTACCAACTGCCCGGCGGGAACGCGCAGCGTAACGGCCTCCTTCACCGGAAACCCGGATCCGGTTGCCGGCCCTGACTATTATATGAATAGCGGTACCGCAACAAACGTGGCGATCGCGATGAGCGAGGCGGGCAGCGGCGCGCTAAAGGGGACGGGTTCCAGTATTATGCGCAACATCGCGGCAGACAGAACCGCCACCCTGGCCATGCAGGCCTCGGTTAAATCGATGTCAGGGGGCGCGACGCCCGGCAGCGTGAGTGCCGTTGTGGTCATGACGCTACAGTACAATTAAACCGGCAACCGTGTCAGCGCGACGCCGGTTACGTATTTTTTTATGCAATCGTCGTGACGCTGCGTCGTTCTATTCCCGCCGTTAGTCAGGCCTTTTCGGCCTCATAGCCGGTAAAGCTCCCACTTTTCTACCCGTAATAGGCGACGGTAAGTCTGTTGCCTTCCACGGCGGGTTGTATGCAAGGCAAATCATCTATCTCAAAAATAGGTATTTTCGATGCATATTTTAATTTTCCAGCAACTTCTGCCTTCCACCCCATGAAATACATTATTAATCAAAGTATTGAACAATTTATTCCATCTCCGATATCTCTCCTGTCAGGGTCTATGCTTATAAAAAGAGCCTGATGGGGGAATACCCCTTCTTCGGATGGGTTGAAGTGATAATCATTATCACTAACATAGCGGTATGTCCCGATGGCGTCAACCTATGAGGTAGAGCGATGAATTCACATGCAGGAACTTTCAATCCCGAAGATTTTAGCTGGCGTGGGCTGGTCATGACTCCAGCCGCCGCCGCCCATATTCGCGATCTGGTCCGCAAACAGCCTGATATGCAGGGGCTGCGCCTGGGGGTTAAAACCAGCGGCTGCGCCGGTTTTGGCTACGTTCTCGAATTAATCGCTGAACCGGCGAAAGACGACCTGCTCTTTGAGCGCGACGGCGCGAAGCTATGGGCGCCGCTGCAGGCCATGCCGTTTATTGATGGCACCGAACTCGATTACGTTCGCGAAGGCTTAAATCAAATCTTCAAATTCCATAATCCAAAAGCCCAGCACGAATGCGGCTGCGGCGAAAGTTTTGGCGTTCAGGCGGAGTAACTATGTCTCGTAATACTGAAGCAACCGACGATGTCAAAACCTGGAGCGGCGGGCCACTCAACTATAAAGAAGGCTTTTTCACGCAGCTGCAGACCGATGAGCTGGCGAAAGGCATAAACGAAGAGGTGGTTCGGGCGATTTCCGCGCGCCGCAATGAGCCGGAATGGATGCTGGAGTTTCGTCTGAACGCGTTTAAGGCCTGGCAGGCGATGGAAGAGCCGCACTGGCTGAAGGCGCACTACGACAAGCTGAACTATCAGGATTACAGCTATTACTCGGCGCCCTCCTGCGGCAACTGCGATGACGCCTGCGCCTCTGAGCCTGGCGCTTTGCAGCAGACGGGCTCCAGCGCGTTTTTGACCAATGAAGTTGAAGAGGCGTTCAATCTCCTCGGCGTGCCGGTGCGCGAGGGGCGGGAAGTGGCGGTCGACGCCATTTTTGACTCGGTTTCCGTCGCCACCACCTATCGCGAAAAGCTGGCGGAGCAGGGGATTATCTTCTGTTCGTTCGGCGAGGCGATCCACGAGCACCCGGAACTGGTGCAGAAATACCTCGGCACCGTGGTGCCGGGCAACGACAACTTCTTTGCCGCCCTCAACGCGGCGGTGGCCTCCGACGGGACCTTTATCTATGTTCCTAAAGGCGTACGCTGCCCGATGGAGCTGTCGACCTATTTCCGCATCAACGCGGAAAAAACCGGCCAGTTCGAGCGCACCATTCTGGTCGCCGACGAAGGCAGCTATGTAAGCTACATTGAAGGCTGCTCGGCGCCGGTACGCGATAGCTACCAGCTGCACGCGGCGGTGGTTGAAGTGATCATTCATAAGGATGCCGAGGTGAAGTACTCCACGGTGCAAAACTGGTTCCCCGGCGACAACAACACCGGCGGGATCCTTAACTTCGTCACCAAGCGCGCGCTGTGCGAGGGCGAGAACAGCAAAATGTCGTGGACCCAGTCGGAAACCGGCTCGGCGATCACCTGGAAATATCCAAGCTGTATTCTGCGCGGGGATAACTCCATCGGCGAGTTCTTCTCGGTGGCGCTGACCAGCGGCCATCAGCAGGCGGATACGGGGACCAAGATGATCCATATCGGTAAAAACACCCGCTCGACGATTATCTCGAAGGGGATTTCTGCCGGCCACAGCCAGAACAGCTATCGCGGGCTGGTCAAAATTATGCCCACCGCAACCAACGCGCGCAACTTCACCCAGTGTGATTCGATGCTGATTGGTCCGGACAGCGGGGCGCATACCTTCCCTTACGTGGAATGCCGGAACAACAGCGCGCAGCTGGAGCATGAAGCGACCACGTCGCGGATCGGCGAAGATCAGCTGTTTTACTGCCTGCAGCGCGGCATCAGCGAGGATGATGCGATTTCGATGATCGTCAACGGTTTCTGTAAGGACGTTTTCTCAGAGCTGCCGCTGGAGTTTGCCGTAGAAGCGCAGAAATTACTGGCGATTAGTCTTGAACACAGCGTCGGCTGATAACAAAGGAAATAAGATGTTAAGTATTAAAAATTTGCAGGTCGCCGTCGAAGACAAAGAGATCCTGCGCGGACTGAATCTGGACGTTCGCCCCGGCGAAGTGCACGCCATTATGGGGCCGAACGGCTCCGGGAAAAGTACGCTCTCCGCCACCCTGGCCGGACGCGAAGACTATGAAGTGACCGGCGGTAGCGTGGCGTTTAAAGGCAAAGATCTGCTGGAGCTCGCCCCGGAGGATCGCGCCGGCGAAGGCATCTTTATGGCCTTCCAGTATCCGGTGGAAATTCCCGGCGTCAGCAATCAGTTTTTCCTGCAAACCGCGCTCAACGCCGTGCGCCGCTACCGCGGCCAGGAGCAGCTTGACCGCTTTGACTTCCAGGACCTGATGGAAGAGAAAATTAAGCTGCTGAAAATGCCCGAGGATCTGCTGACCCGTTCGGTTAACGTCGGCTTCTCCGGCGGCGAGAAAAAGCGCAACGATATCCTGCAGATGGCGGTACTGGAACCGGAGCTGTGCATCCTCGACGAGTCCGACTCCGGGCTGGATATCGACGCGCTGAAGATTGTCTCTGACGGCGTTAACGCCCTGCGCGACGGCAAGCGCGCGTTTATTATCGTCACCCACTATCAGCGCATTCTCGACTATATCAAGCCGGATTACGTCCACGTGCTGTACCAGGGGCGGATCGTCAAATCCGGCGACTTTACTCTGGTCAAACAACTGGAGGAGCAGGGCTATGGCTGGCTTACCGAACAGCAGTAACGCGCTGCAGCAGTGGCACCATCTGTTTGAGTCGCAAAGCGGGCAGCGCAGCCCGCAGGCGCATCAGCATCTGCAACAGCTGCTGCGGCTGGGCCTGCCGACGCGTAAAAATGAAAACTGGAAATATACGCCGCTGGACGCGTTACTGAATCAGACCTTTGTCGCCGCTCAGCCGCAGGCGCTGACGGCGGCCCAGCGAGACGCGCAGGCGCTAACGGTGGAGGCATGGCGCCTGGTGTTTGTCGACGGTCAGTTTAGCGACAGCCTGAGCGACGATCTGGCCGCCAGCGGCTATGAAGTGCAGGTGGATAACGAGCGTCAGCATCTGCCTGACGCCGTTCAGCCCGAAGTCTTTCTGCATTTGACCGAAAGCCTGGCAACCACCGTCACCCACATCCGGGTCAGGCGCAACCAGCGCCCGCAAAAACCGCTGCTGATTATGCACCTGACGCGCGGGCTGGCGAGCGATGAAATGAATACCGCCCACTATCGCCATCATCTGGAGCTGGAGAGCGGCGCGCAGGCGACCATCATCGAACACTATCTGAGCCTCAACGACCAGCGCCACTTTACCGGCGCAAGGCTGACGATGACCGTGGCGGATAACGCCCACCTGCAGCATATCAAGCTGGCGTTTGAGAATGCGCAAAGCTACCACTTTGCCCACAACGACCTGGCGCTCGGGCGCGACAGCTCCGCCTTCAGCAGCAGTTTTCTCCTCGGGAGCGCGGTGCTCCGCCACCACACCAGCACGCGGCTGAACGGAGAAAACAGCAACCTGCGGATTAACTCGCTGGCGATGCCGGTCAACGGCGAAGTCTGCGACAGCCGCACCTGGCTCGATCATAAAGTCGGATACTGCAACAGCCGCCAGCTGCATAAAACCATCGTCAACGACAAAGGGCGGGCGGTATTTAACGGCCTGATAAACGTCGCGCCGCATGCGATCAAAACCGATGGCCAGATGACCAACAACAACCTGCTGCTTGGCCGCTTATCGGAAGTGGATACCAAACCGCAGCTGGAGATTTACGCTGATGACGTGAAGTGCAGCCACGGCGCGACCATTGGGCGCATCGATGATGAACAGCTGTTTTATCTGCGCTCGCGCGGCATTACGCAGCAGGCGGCGCAGCAGATGATTCTTTACGCCTTTGCCGCCGAGCTCACCGAAGCGATCGATGATGAGGCGCTCAGGCAGCAGATACTGGCGCGTATCGGCCAGCGTCTGCCGGGAGGCAACCTATGACATTTTCAGTGCAACGCGTGCGCGCGGATTTTCCGCTACTCCACCGCGAGGTGAACGGCCAGCCGCTAGCCTATCTCGATAGCGCCGCCAGCGCGCAGAAGCCGGAAGCGGTGATTAACGCCGAGGCGGGATTTTACCGCCACGGCTATGCGGCGGTGCATCGCGGCATTCATACGCTCAGCGCGGAAGCCACGGCGCGAATGGAGCAGGTGCGCCAGCAGGCGGCGACGTTCCTCAACGCCAGCTCGGCGGAAGAGGTAGTGTTTGTTCGCGGCACCACGGAAGGCATTAACCTCGTGGCCAACAGCTGGGGGAACGCCAACGTCGGCGCCGGCGACAATATCATCGTCAGCGCGATGGAACATCACGCTAATATTGTGCCATGGCAGATGCTGTGCGCCAGAGTAGGCGCGCAGCTGAGGGTGATCCCGCTGAATCAGGACGGTACCCTGCAGCTGGATGCGATCCCCGGCCTGTTTGACGATCGCACCCGCCTGCTGGCCATCACCCAGGTGTCTAACGTGCTGGGAACCGAAAACCCGATCGCCGCCCTGGCCGCTTTAGCCCATCAGCATGGCGCGAAGGTGCTGGTGGACGGCGCGCAGGCGGTCATGCACCATCCGGTTGATGTTCAGGCGCTGGACTGCGATTTTTACGCCTTCTCCGCGCACAAGCTGTATGGCCCCACCGGGATCGGCGTACTCTACGTCAAACAGGACATTTTGCAGGCGATGCCGCCGTGGGAAGGGGGCGGATCGATGATCGCCACCGTCAGCCTGACGGAAGGCACCACCTGGGCAAAAGCGCCGTGGCGCTTCGAGGCGGGAACGCCGAATACCGGCGGCATCATTGGACTGGGCGCGGCGCTGGATTACGTCAGCGCGCTGGGGCTGACGCAAATCGCGGAATATGAACAAACTCTGATGCGCTACGCGCTGCAGGCGCTGCAGGCGCTGGAGAGCGTGGCGGATTTAACCCTGTACGGCCCGCCAAATCGCCTGGGAGTGATTGCCTTTAATCTCGGCAAACATCATGCCTACGATGTCGGCAGCTTCCTGGATAACTACGGCATCGCGGTGCGGACCGGGCACCACTGCGCCATGCCGCTCATGGCGTTCTACGGCGTCCCTGCCATGTGCCGGGCATCGCTGGCGATGTACAATATCACGGAAGAGGTGGACCGGCTGGTAGCGGGCCTGCAGCGGATCCACAAATTATTAAGCTAAAGGAAGTGACTATGGCGGCGTTACCGGACAGAGACAAACTGCTGCGCAACTTTAGCCGTTGCGCGAACTGGGAAGAGAAATATCTCTATATTATTGAACTGGGACAGCGCCTGGCGCCGCTGAGCCCGGAGGAACACAGCGCGCAGAACATCATTCAGGGCTGCCAGAGTCAGGTGTGGATCGTGATGGCGCAGGAGCCGGGTGGGGCTATTGCGCTTCGCGGCGACAGCGACGCGGCCATCGTGAAAGGACTTATCGCGGTGGTATTTATCCTTTATGACCAGATGACGGCTAAGGATATGACCGCTTTTGACGTGCGCCCGTGGTTTGAAAAAATGGCCTTGACGCAGCATCTTACCCCCTCGCGCTCGCAAGGACTGGAAGCCATGATCCGCGCAATTCGCGCGAAAGCTGCAAATCTTAGCTAGAATAAAACAGTAGATTTCATTCTGTTATGCACGACGGGAGGCTAGCCTCCCGTCGTGCATAACAGGCCTGGCGTTTTATCAGCGAAAGAAGGAATCTCAGTATGAAACGCGCTTCTCTTATCACCCTGGCTCTTCTGAGCGCCCTCAGCGCGTCACACGCAGCCTGGGCCGTTGATTACCCCCTTCCTCCTGCCAATAGTCGTCTGATTGGTGAGAACCAGTTCTGGACGGTACAGGAGGGCGACCGCAACCTGCAGGCGATTGCCCGTCGTTTTGATACGGCGGCGATGCTGATCCTCGAAGCGAACGATACCATTGCGCCGGTGCAGCCTAAACCGGGTACACAGGTGCTGATACCCTCGCAGATGCTGCTACCGGACGTGCCGCGTGAGGGCATCGTCGTCAACCTGGCGGAACTGCGCCTCTACTACTTCCCGCCGGGAATGAATCAGGTGCAGGTTTATCCCCTGGGGATTGGTCAGCAGGGGCTGGAGACGCCGGAGATGACCACCCGTATCGGGCAGAAAATCCCGAACCCCACCTGGACGCCGACGGCGGGCATCCGCGCCCGCTCGCTGGAGAAGGGGATTAAACTGCCGCCGGTGGTGCCCGCAGGGCCGAATAACCCGCTAGGTCGCTATGCGCTGCGTCTGGCGTACGGCAACGGTGAATATCTTATTCATGGCACCAGCGCGCCGGACAGCGTCGGTCTGCGCGTAAGCTCCGGCTGCATGCGCATGAACGCGGCGGACATCCAGGCGTTATTCAATCAGGTGAAAAGCGGCACCCCGGTGCGGATAATCAACCAGCCGGTCAAATTCGCCGTGGAGCCGGACGGTAAGCGCTATGTTGAAGTTCATCGCCCGCTGACGCCGGATGAGAGCAGCAACGCGCAGACCATGGCCTATACGCTTCCGGCGGAGTTTCATCAGTTTGCGGGGGATAAAGCGGTTGATGAGGCGCAGCTTAAACGCGCGCTGACCAGACGAGCAGGCTATCCGGTGGCGATCTCCGCGGGTGAAAGCGCCGCGTCGGGCCTGTCGGTACAGAATACGCCGCTGGATGAAGCGAAAAGCGTGCAGTAGGCGGGGATGCGGAAGACAAAAAAAATGGCGCACAATGTGCGCCATTTTTATTACACAGATACTATTACTTACGGTATTTAGTAGCTGCGTTGTCCAGACGCTGGTTAGCGCGAGCTGCGTCATCTTTAGCAGCCTGAACGTCGGAACGCATTGCGTTCACGTCGTTGCTCAGCTGGTCAACTTTAGCGTTCAGAGTCTGAACGTCAGAAGACAGCTGATCGATTTTAGCATTGCTGGAGCAACCAGCCAGCAGAGTAGAACCCAGGATTACCGCGCCCAGTACCAGTTTAGTACGATTCATTATTAATACCCTCTAGATTGAGTTAATCTCCATGTAGCGTTACAAGTATTACACAAACTTTTTTGTGATGAGAATATTTTTTTACCTGAATACGCTTATTTTTGATCGTTCGCTCAAAGAAGCATCGAAATCATCACGTAACTTTAAAAAGGCGAGTGAAAACAGCGCGCTTCCATCGGATTCATCTTAGATAATCTCGCGTTAAATAGTAAATTCCGATTTGCATTTTTATTAATAGCGGCTAGTGCCGGAATAAAAAAAAGCGCCCCGAGAGGCGCTTTTAAAGGAAATACTAATTAACCTGTAAATTATTACAGCACGTGCACGGAAGCGGTATTGGTGGTTCCGCTCGGGACTAACGCGCCGGAAACCATAACAACCACGTCGCCTTTACGCGCCAGACCGCTCTGCAGCGCCAGTTCTTTACCCTGGATGTAGAACGCATCGGTAGAGGAGATATCTTCAACCAGCTGTGCCACAACGCCTTTGCTCAGCACCAGCTGACGCGCGGTGGTTTCGTTGGTGGTCAGCGCCAGGATAGTGGCATCCGGGAAGTATTTACGTACGGCGCGCGCGGATTTACCGCCCTGGGTTGCCACAACGATCAGCGGCGCTTCCAGTTTTTCAGCCGTTTCTACCGCACCGCGGCACACCGCTTCGGTGATGCGCAGCTTACGGTTGTCGTTGTTGTACTCAAGACGGCTGGTCATGACGCGGTCGGTACGTTCGCAGATGGTCGCCATGATGGTGACCGCTTCCAGCGGGTATTTACCTTTCGCGGATTCGCCGGACAGCATAACTGCGTCGGTGCCGTCGAGGATGGCGTTGGCCACGTCGCCTGCTTCCGCACGGGTCGGACGCGGGTTTTTGATCATGGAATCCAGCATCTGGGTCGCGGTGATAACGACTTTACGCGCGCGGATACATTTCTCGATCATCATCTTCTGCGCGAAGATAACTTCTTCAACCGGGATTTCAACGCCCAGGTCGCCACGGGCTACCATGATGCCGTCAGAGGCTTCGAGGATTTCGTCGAAGTTGTTCAGGCCTTCCTGGTTTTCGATTTTGGAGATGATCTGGATCTTCTCGCCGCCGTGGGCTTTCAGGTGCTCACGGATTTCAACAACGTCAGAACGCTTACGGATAAAGGATGCCGCAACAAAGTCAACGCCCTGTTCGCAACCGAAGATCAGGTCCTGTTTGTCTTTTTCAGCCAGCGCCGGCAGCGCGATAGATACGCCCGGCAGGTTAACGCCTTTGTTCTCGCCGAGGTCGCCGTTGTTCAGCACTTTACAAACAACTTTGTTGCCTTCGATAGCGGTCACTTCCATACCGATCAGACCATCGTCAACCAGTACCGTGTTGCCAACGCTCAGGTCGCTGGTGAAGCCTTCATAGGTCACCGCAACGATTTCGTTATTACCGACAACGGATTTATCGGTGGTGAAGGTGAAGGTCTGGCCTGCTTTCAGGGAGACGTCGTTGCCGCCTTCCAGCTTAATGGTACGGATTTCCGGACCTTTGGTGTCCAGCAGGATTGCCGCTTTCTTACCGGTTTTACTCATCACATTGCGCAGATTCTGGATGCGCTGACCGTGTTCCGCATAGTCACCGTGAGAGAAGTTCAGACGCATAACGTTCATGCCCGCGTCCAGCATTTTGGTCAACATCTCTTCGGATTCGGTTTTCGGACCGATGGTGCAAACAATTTTGGTCTTTTTCATGACAGTTTAATCTTTAAGTTGTGAAGGATAGGGATGGGGAATCTGACTCCGTGGGCGCACTGCCGCAGAGTTAAACCTGTATTACGAAAGTTGCTATGCCACGCTCTAAGGATAGGTGACAACAAAAGAGCGTGCAGAAGAATGTGTGCTGGCGGTTCAGCCCATGAAAAGAGGCAACGTGTTATGCGTTTAGTCATGCAATCCAATGCGCTGAAACCATTCAATAAGAATTTGTTGGGCATTATACGTTGCCCAATCCAAAAAAGAAAATGAAAACCATGTTTCATTTCTATAGTTACATACTTAACAAAATGCAAACTAATCCTATGCTTATGCGCAACACATTTTTTCATCACCTGACAAGATAAAGAGGGTGGAAACGCGGGTTTATTCACAAGTTTGGCCGGGAAAAGCGGTCTCTGAGGCGAAAACGGCGCGCTGGTTTGCTTTAAGCGGGAAATATATCAATAATGATTTGATTGATAATGAAAATTTGAGAGCGGAATACGATGGGAAACACAGCCAAAGATGAGGCGTTGTATCAGGAAATGTGCCGGGTGGTCGGTAAAGTCGTGCTGGAGATGCGCGACCTGGGCCAGGAGCCGAAGCATATCGTTATCGCCGGCGTGGTGCGTACCGCCCTCGCGAACCCAAAGGTCAAACGTTCCGCCCTGACGCAGGAAGCGATGGAGAAGGTGGTCCACGCGCTTTCCGGAAGCTAGCCGCCTCAGGGCACTACCCGCGCGCTTCAGGAAATCACGAAGCGGATCACCGCTTTTACCGCTATATCGCAGTGGTGGGCGACCATGGCCTCATCATCGATCGCCGGCATCGGATCGTCCAGGTACAGGCTGCTAAAGGTATAAAAGTTCGACACCTGATAGAAGCTAAAGCTGCTGATCAATCGATGCACATCGCGCGCTTCCAGCCCCGCCTGAAACACGCCTTGCCGCTGACCGCGCTGAAGAATATCTTCCAGAATCGACAGGGCGGTGCGGTTTAGCGGTTTCAGCTGGCCCGAGCTTTTCAGCCACTTCCCGCGCTGCATGTTTTCCATACAGATGACCCGCATATAGTCGGCGTGGGTGGCGTGATAGCGCACGCTCCACTTCACCAGCTGCACCAGCGCCTCGACCGGCGGCACGTTTTCCAGCCCAAGCTGCTGCTCGGTTTCGCGGATCCTTGCGTAGACGTGCTGCAGCACGGCCTGATAAAGCTGCTCTTTGGTCTTGAAGTAATAGACCACCATGCGTTTGGTGGTCTGCGCTTCGGTGGCGATTTGCTCCATCCGCGCCCCCGACAGTCCATGCTCGGCGAAAACGGTAATGGCGGCGGCGAAGATCCGCTCTTTCAGAGACTGCGCTTCATCATGAGCAACGACGGACATAACGGCTCCTTTTCTTGAGATGCAAAAAATACACATATTGATCACAATTTAGCAACCAACCATGGCGCGATTGAACCAAATGATACATATTCAGGTCATTACCTCAGCCAATGACCCGAGGACACTATGTTGCGCTCCATCGCCACCGTCTCGATCTCCGGTACCTTACCCGAAAAGCTCCATGCCATCGCGGCGGCAGGCTATCAGGGCGTCGAAATCTTCGAAAACGATCTGCTCTATTATACCGGTACCCCGGCTGATATCCGCCACCTGGCGGCAGATTTAGGGCTAAAAATCACGCTTTTTCAACCGTTTCGTGATTTTGAAGGCGCCAGCCGCAGCCAGTTCGCCGCCAATATGGAACGCGCCAGGCGCAAATTTGCGCTTATGCATGAGCTGGGCTGCGACACTATACTGCTGTGCAGCAACGTTCAGCCGGACTGTTCCGCCGACGTCGAGCTGCAGATCGCGGATTTGCGCGCCCTGGCTGAACTGGCGGAGCAGGAACAAATCCGCATCGGCTACGAGGCGCTGGCCTGGGGCACCCACGTCAACCGTTGGCATCAGGCCTGGTCACGGGTCAAAAGCGTCAACAGTCCGGCGCTGGGCATTGTGCTCGATAGCTTCCACGTGCTGGCGCGCGGCGACACGCTGCAGCGGCTAGGGGAAGTACCGCCGGAGAAAATCACCTTTGTGCAGATGGCCGATGCGCCGCTGATGAAAATGGATATTCTGGAGTGGAGCCGGCACTTCCGCTGCTTTCCCGCTCAGGGGCAGCTGCCGCTGGTGGATTTTGCCTGCGATCTTACCCGCTGCGGCTATCGCGGTCCCTGGTCGCTGGAAATTTTCAACGACAGCTTCCGGGCGTCGCCCAACGGCGCGACGGCGAAAGATGGCTATCGCTCGCTGCTGTGGTTGGAAGAGCAGGTCCGTCAGCGGCTACCGGAAAGCCGGGCGCCGCTTTTTGCTCCCGTTGAACTGCCCCTCTACGCCGGGCTGGAGTTTATCGAGTTTGCCGCCGCGCCGGCGCAGGCGGGCGAGCTCGGACAAACGCTGGCGCAGCTCGGCTTTGCCGAGGAGGGGAGCCATCGCTCAAAACGGGTCTCCCTCTGGCGCAACGGCGGGGCGCGGGTGGTAGTCAACGCCCAGCCGCACAGCTGGGCCGACCATTTTCACCAGCGTCACGGGGTTTCCCTCTGCGCCATGGCGCTGCGCGTCAGCCAGAGCGCGGCGATCGTGGAACGCGCCCGCGCATACGGCTACGCCACCTGGCAGGGCGATGCCGGGCCGAATGAAAGCCCGATCCCGGCGGTTTGCGCGCCGGACGGCAGCCTTATTTATCTGATTGAGGTGGGGGATGACATCTATACTCGCGATTTTCATCTGCGCGCGAACCTCACGCCGCGCGACGATTATCAGGGTATCGATCATCTGGCTCTCGGCATGGAAGCGGACAGCCGCGATAACTGGATCATTTTTTTCCGCAGCGTTTTCGGCTTTATCCTCGAGCATGAACAAACGCTACCCGATCCGTACGGGCTGGTGCGCAGCCTGGCGGTACGCAGTCCGCAGGGCGACATTCGCCTCGCGCTCAATATTTCGCAAAGCCGCGCCACGCAAATTGCCCGTTCGGTCGCCTGTTATCAGGGCGCCGGTTTACAGCACGCGGCGTTTGCCTGCCGCGATTTACCCGCCACGCTCGCCAGCCTGCCGCAGATTGCGGTCGAGGCGCTGCCCATCCCGGCGAACTATTATGACGATCTGCTGGCCCGTTTTGGCGAAGACGCTCAGGTTAACCTTTTGAAGAATCATCAGATTCTTTATGACCGCGATGGAGACGGCGGGGAGTTCCTGCATCTTTATACCCGCCCATTTTCTGCCGGACGCTTTTTCTTTGAATTGACCGAGCGGCGCAACGGTTACGCACTTTATGGTGCTGTAAATGCAGCTGTACGCTTGTCAGCAATGCAGTACACCTAGTAATGTAGCAGATGGTTCACAACCCAACGTCGCAAACACAATAACAACATCCGGCTGTACCCTATGACAGGAAACGACTATGAACTCTTATAGCCATAATCAGACGACGGCGGCCTCCGCGTCCGGCGCGCGGCCTTCCCGGCGGCGTATCGGTATCCTTGCGCTGCTGGCGGTCGGCACCATGATCAACTATCTCGACCGCACGGTGCTGGGTATCGCCGCGCCGCAGCTGACCGCAGAGCTGGGGATTGATGCCGCGATGATGGGCATCGTATTCTCCGCCTTCGCCTGGACCTACGCGCTGGCGCAGATCCCCGGCGGCATCTTCCTTGACCGCTTTGGTAATAAAGTCACCTATTTTCTGGCGCTGACCCTGTGGTCGTTATTCACCCTGTTCCACGGCATGGCGGTTGGCCTGAAAAGTCTGCTGCTGTGCCGCTTTGGCCTCGGCGTCAGCGAAGCGCCCTGTTTCCCGGTAAACAGCCGGGTAGTGAGCGCCTGGTTTCCGCAGCAGGAGCGCGCCAAGGCGACGGCGGTCTATACCGTCGGCGAATACCTCGGGCTGGCCTGCTTTGCGCCGCTGCTGTTCTGGATAATGGGCAGCTTCGGCTGGCGAGCGCTGTTTATTAGCGTCGGCGCCGCCGGGGTGTTGTTTGCGCTGGTGTGGTGGCGCTGCTACCGCGAGCCGCATGAGGATAAACATCTCAATCAGCTGGAGCGCGAGCACATTATCAACGGTGGCGGAATGTCCACCGGCGCGGAGCAGCATACCGCCTTTAGCTGGCCGCTGGTTCGCCAGCTGCTGGCTAAACGGCAGATCCTCGGCGCCAGCATCGGGCAGTTCGCCGGTAATACGGTGCTGGTCTTCTTCCTCACCTGGTTCCCGACCTATCTGGCCACCGAGCGCCATATGCCGTGGATCAAAGTCGGCTTCTTCGCCATCATGCCGTTTCTCGCGGCGGCGGGCGGCGTCATGTTCGGCGGCTGGGTCTCGGATAAGCTGCTGAAGGCCACCGGCTCGGCAAACCTCGGGCGTAAGCTGCCGATTATCGCCGGTCTGCTGATGGCGAGCACCATTATCGCCGCCAACTGGCTGACCAGCGATCTGGCGGTGATCCTGGTGATGTCGTTCGCCTTCTTTGGTCAGGGGATGGTTGGACTGGGCTGGACGTTAATCTCCGATATCGCGCCGAAGGGCCTTGGCGGACTGACCGGCGGCCTGTTTAACTTCTGCGCTAACCTTGCCGGGATCCTGACGCCGCTGATTATCGGTTTTATCGTTGCGGCCTCCGGCAACTTCTTTTACGCGCTGATTTATATCGGCGGCGCCGCGCTGCTGGGCGTAGCGGCCTATCTGTTTATTCTCGGCGATGTTAAACGTATCGAACTTTCGCAGTAGCGCAGTAGCAAAAGGAGCAGTAAATGGTGATTAGTGGAAATACGCGGCTGATAGCGCATCTTGGCTACCCGACCGCGAAGTTTAAAGCGCCGATGATTTACAACCCGTGGCTGGTTCATCAGCAGGTTGACGCCAAAGTGGTGCCGATGGGCGTGAAGCCTGAGGATTATGCCGCCTTTGTGCCGATGCTGTTTAAGATGACCAATATTATTGGCGCGCTGGTCACCATGCCGCACAAAATCGCCACCTGCGGGCTGGTGCAGCGTCTGAGCCCGACGGCGGCGATAGCGGGGGCGTGCAACGCGATTCGTGCCGAAGCCGA
Organism: Klebsiella grimontii; assembly: GCF_900200035.1. Taxonomy (GTDB): domain Bacteria; phylum Pseudomonadota; class Gammaproteobacteria; order Enterobacterales; family Enterobacteriaceae; genus Klebsiella; species Klebsiella grimontii. The sequence continues at coordinate 759,050 of NZ_FZTC01000019.1, read as the reverse complement.
CGGTACGCTGAGCGGCGATATGTTTGACGGCGAAGGCTTTGTCCTCGGTATTAAACGTAAAGGTTTCCAGACGCGAGGGGCGCGGGCGCTGGTGGTGGGCAGCGGCGGCGTTGGCTCGGCTATTGCCGCTTCGCTGGCGGCGGCGGGCGTCAGCGCGCTGACGTTGTACGACGTCCGTTCGCAGACGGCTGAAGCGCTGGCCGGGCGTCTGCTTCAGCACTATCCTCGGCTGGATATTACGCTGATGCGGCGCGATCCGCAGGGGCACGATCTGGTGGTCAACGCCACGCCGCTGGGGATGAAAGAGGGCGATCCGCTGCCGTTAGATCCGCAGCGCCTGACGCCGGGCACCTTTGTCGGCGAAGTGGTCATGGCCCAGGAGTTCACCCCGTTACTGCAGGCGGCGCGGGCGGCGGGCTGCCCCATACAGCGCGGCACCGACATGCTGTTTGAGATGATCCCCGCTTACCTTCGTTTCTTCAATCTGCCGGTGGCGACGCCGGAACAGCTGCGCGAGCTGGCGGAAATTCGCTACTGAAGCCGGAACTGCGCCAGGCCTGCCGGAGATATCTGCCAGGCCTGGGTTCCTTTCAGAACCAGCCTATCCGTAAAAAACCTCTTCATCGGACATCCGTTCCTCAATCTGACCGGCGACCTTTTGCAACGAGGCGAGGTACTTTTGCGCCGCCTGGTCGATAGTCATGGCCTGGGCCATATACACCAGGTTCAGGCAGCCGATAACCCGCAGCTGGCGGCGAATGGGGACGGCAATGGAGGCGATTTTCTCCTCCTGCTGCCAGCCGCGAAAGTTTTCACCGTAGCCGTTTTGCCGGGTGCGTTCGAGGATGGCGGCCAGCTTCTCCGGCTCGCGCGCCAGCTGATACTCCGCTTCCGGCCGGGCGGCCAGCATCTCAACGATCGGGCTTCGTTCATGCTCCGGGGCGAAGGCCAGCCAGGTTAATCCGGAGGCGGTCAGCAGCAGCGGCAGTCGGCGGCCGACCATCGCCCGGTGGAAGGAGAGGCGGCTGAAGCGATGGGTGGTTTCGCGCACGACCATCGCATCGACGTCGAGAGTCGTGATATCGGTAGGCCATAAAACCTCCCGCAACAGCTCGCCAAGCAGCGGCGTGGCGAGGGCAGAAATCCAATGTTCGTCACGAAATCCCTCACTTAACTGACGCACTTTAATCGTCAACCGGAAGCTGTCATCGGAGCGGCTGCGGCGCACATATCCCTCATCCTGTAGCGTTTCCAGTAGCCGCCTGACGGTGGTGCGGTGCAGGCCGCTAAACTCGGCCAGGGTGCCAACCGTCGCGCCTCCGTCGAATTTATTTAACAAATTTAATAACAATAAGCCGCGGCTTAAACCGCGTACCGTTTTGTAATCCGCCGACGCGTCTTTGTCCATGCTGCCTCAATAAACATCAAATTAAACAATGATGTGCACCTGGTGCACGTTAGGTGATGTTTTGATTGTAGCGCAAATCACCGCCCCTATACTGACCTCACTATAAAAATAAATTCACATTTAGTTAACAAATTACCGCGTTGATTTTTCTGCAATGTTGGTAATGCGTCCGAAGCGTGAGGTTTTGAAAATGACAACATCTAATCCTGATATTCAACCGGCCGTACAGCACACCGCCCAGGTTGCGATTGTCGGCGCCGGTCCGGTGGGCCTGGCGATCGCCAACTACCTCGGGCAAATGGGCGTGAGCGTCCTGCTGATTGAGAAGCTCGAGTCGCTGATCGACTATCCCCGCGCCATCGGTATTGACGATGAGTCGCTGCGGGCAATGCAGGCGGTGGGGCTGGTGGACAAGGTGTTGCCGCACACCACGCCGTGGCACGCGATGCGCTTCATGACGCCGAAAGGGCGCTGCTTTGCCGATATCCAGCCGATGACCGACGAGTTTGGCTGGTCGCGGCGTAACGCGTTTATTCAGCCGCAGGTTGATGGGGTGCTGTACGAAGGCCTGAGCCGCTTCCCCAACGTGCGTTGCCTGTTTTCCCGTGAAGTGGAGGCTTTTAGCCAGAATGGTGACAACGTCACGTTAAATCTCAAAGGCAGCGCTGGCGAACATGAAACCGTACGCGCCGACTGGCTGGTGGCCTGCGACGGTGGAGCGAGCCTGATTCGCCGCACGCTCAATATCCCCTTCGAAGGGAAAACCGCGCCGAATCAGTGGATTGTTATCGATATCGCCAACGACCCGCTGGCGACGCCGCACGTCTATCTGTGCTGCGATCCGGTGCGCCCGTACGTGTCAGCCGCGCTGCCGCACGGGGTACGGCGCTTTGAATTTATGGTGATGCCCGGCGAAACCGAGGCCCAGCTCAGCGAGCCGCACAACATGCGCCTGCTGCTGAGCAAGGTGCTGCCGGACCCGGACAACGTCGAACCGATCCGCCAGCGCGTCTACACCCATAACGCGCGTATCGCCGAACGCTTTCGCGTCGATCGCGTGCTGCTGGCGGGCGACGCCGCGCACATCATGCCGGTCTGGCAGGGGCAAGGCTATAACAGCGGCATGCGCGACGCCTTTAACCTGGCGTGGAAGCTGGCGCTGGTGGTGAACGGCAAAGCTGGCGAAGCGCTGCTCGACAGCTACCAGCAGGAGCGGCGCGATCACGCCAAAGCGATGATCGACCTGTCGGTGACCGCCGGCAACGTGCTGGCGCCGCCGAAACGCTGGCACGGCACGGTGCGCGACGGCATTTCGTGGCTGCTCAACTATCTGCCGCCGGTCAAACGCTACTTCCTGGAAATGCGTTTCAAGCCGATGCCGCAGTATCGCGAAGGCGCACTGCTGGTGGAAGGCGAAGGCAAAACGTCCCCGGTAGGCAAAATGTTTATCCAGCCGAAGGTCACGCTAGAGGACGGTCAGGTGACGTTGCTGGATGAGGTGATTGGCGCGAACTTTGCCATCATCGCCTGGGGCTGCAACCCGCTATGGGGGCTTAACGACGAGCAGATAGCCCGCTGGCGCGCCGTCGGCGTGCGGTTTATCCAGGTGGTGCCGGAGGTGCAGATTCATTGCGATCAGGACAACGTACCCGGCGTCATCCGCCTTGGCGATACGCAAAACCGCCTGAAAAGCTGGTTCGCGCAGCACGATACCGCCATCGCAGTGGTGCGTCCGGACCGCTTTGTCGCCACCGTGGCCATCCCGCAAACCCTGAGCAAAAAGCTCGACGCGCTGGCAAGCAAGATGCGGCTGGCGGCCTCCGCGCAGGCGGCAACGACGATTGAACAGGTGGCCTGATATGAACGTGTATCTTCATTGCCTCTCGCATACCCCGCTGGTGGGCTACGTTGACCCGGAACAGGCGGTGCTGGACGAAGTGAACGGCACCATCGCCGACGCGCGGGCGCGCATTGCCGCCTTCGACCCAGAGCTGGTGGTGCTGTTTGCCCCCGATCACTACAACGGCTTTTTCTACGATGTGATGCCGCCGTTTTGTTTAGGCATCGGGGCGACCTCTATCGGCGACTTCAGCAGCGCCAGCGGCGTTTTGCCGGTGCCGACGGCGCTGGCGGAGGCCTGCGCCCACGCGGTGATCAAGGACGGTATCGATCTGGCGGTTTCCTACTGCATGCAGGTGGACCACGGCTTTGCGCAGCCGCTGGAGTTCCTGCTCGGCGGGCTCGACAGGCTGCCGGTTCTGCCGGTGTTTATCAACGGCGTCGCCTCGCCGCTGCCGGGCTTTCAGCGCACCCGCATGCTGGGCGAAGCCATCGGCCGCTTTCTGACCACCCTCAATAAGCGGGTATTAATTCTCGGCTCCGGCGGCCTGTCGCATCAGCCGCCGGTACCGGAGCTGGCGAAGGCCGATGCCCCTATGCGCGACCGGCTGCTGGGCAGCGGCAGGCAGCTGCCGCCGGACGAGCGTGAACTGCGCCAGCAGCGGGTGATTAGCGCGGCGAAACGGTTTATCGAGGACCAGCACTCGCTCTATCCGCTCAACCCTGTCTGGGATAACCGCTTTATGAGCCTGCTGGAGCAGGGGCGGCTGACGGAGCTGGACGCCATCAGTAACGAAGAGCTGTCGGCGATGGCCGGGAAATCAACGCACGAAATTAAAACCTGGGTGGCCGCTTTTGCCGCGCTATCCGCATTTGGCCGCTGGCGCTGCGAAGGCCGCTATTACCGACCAATCCCCGAGTGGATTGCCGGGTTTGGCTCGCTGAGCGCCGCCGCGCAGAACTGAATTAACGGGAGAAGATGATGAGCTACCAACCGCAAACCGAAGCCGCCACCAGCCGTTTCCTCAACGTTGAGGAGAACGGAGAGACATTACGCATCCATTTTAACGACTGCGGGCAGGGGGATGAAACCGTGGTCCTGCTGCACGGTTCAGGTCCTGGCGCCACCGGCTGGGCCAACTTTAGCCGCAATATAGACCCGCTGGTGGAGGCGGGCTACCGGGTCATTTTGCTGGACTGCCCCGGCTGGGGAAAAAGCGATTCAATCGTCAATAGCGGCTCGCGTTCCGACCTGAATGCCCGGGTGCTGAAAAGCGTCGTCGACCAGCTGGATATCAGCAAAGTACATCTGCTGGGCAACTCGATGGGCGGCCACAGCGCGGTGGCTTTCACCCTGACCTGGCCGGAGCGCGTCGGCAAACTGGTGCTGATGGGCGGCGGAACCGGCGGCATGAGCCTGTTTACGCCGATGCCGACGGAAGGCATCAAGCTGCTGAACGGCCTGTACCGTGAGCCGACCATCGAAAACCTGAAAAAGATGATGAACATCTTTGTCTTCGATACCCGCGATTTGACCGACGCGCTGTTTGCAGCGCGCCTCAACAATATGCTGTCGCGCCGGGAGCATCTGGATAACTTCGTCAAAAGCCTGGAAGCCAACCCGAAGCAGTTCCCGGATTTTAGCCCGCGTCTCGGCGAAATCCGCGCGCAGACCCTGATCGTCTGGGGGCGTAACGATCGCTTTGTACCGATGGACGCCGGGCTGCGCCTGCTGGCGGGCATTAACGGTTCCGAGCTGCATATCTATCGCGACTGCGGCCACTGGGCCCAGTGGGAGCACGCGGAGAGCTTTAACCAGCTGGTGCTCGATTTTCTGGCGCGTCCCTGAGGAATCCTGATGACAACTTTATCTCTTGAACAACTGGCGCAGCGGCTGCGCGATGCCGAAACGCGCGGCCAGGCCATTGAACCGCTGCGCGATACGCTCGGCGTTGACAACGCGGAAGCGGCCTACGCCATCCAGCGGATGAACGTGCAGCACCACGTGGCAAACGGCCGCCGGGTGGTGGGGCGCAAGGTGGGACTGACCCACCCGAAAGTGCAGCAACAGCTGGGCGTTGACCAGCCGGACTTCGGCACCCTGTTTGCCGATATGTGCTACGGCGATAACGCCGAGGTCCCGTTCTCCCGGGTGCTGCAGCCGAAGGTGGAGGCCGAAATCGCCCTGCTGCTGAAGCGGGATCTGCCGCATGCCGATACCACCTTTGATGAGCTGTACGCCGCCATCGACTGGGTACTGCCGGCGCTGGAAGTGGTCGGCAGCCGTATTCGCGACTGGTCGATTGGCTTCGTCGATACGGTCGCCGATAACGCCTCCTGCGGCGTTTACGTGCTGGGCAGCCCGGCGCGGCGCCCGGACGGGCTGGACCTGAAAAACTGCGCGATGCGCATGACCCGTAACGAGGAAGAGGTCTCCAGCGGGCGGGGCAGCGAATGTCTCGGTCATCCGCTGAACGCGGCGGTGTGGCTGGCGCGCAAAATGGCCAGCCTCGGCGAGCCGCTGCGGGCGGGCGATATCGTGCTCACCGGGGCATTAGGCCCGATGGTGGCGATTAACGCCGGCGATCGCTTTGCCGCCCATATCGACGGTTTAGGTTCAGTGGCGGCGACCTTTTTCGCCAAAGAGGAAGAGAGTGATGAGTAAACGTAAAGTCGCCATTATCGGCTCCGGTAATATCGGCACCGATTTAATGATCAAAATTCTGCGCCACGGGCAGCATCTGGAGATGGCGGTAATGGTCGGCATCGACCCGGAATCCGACGGCCTGGCCCGCGCCCGGCGCATGGGCGTCGCCACCACGCACCAGGGGGTGGGCGGCCTGATGCAGATGGCCGAATTCGCCGATATCGATTTTGTTTTTGATGCCACCAGCGCCGGGGCGCATGTGAAAAACGACGCCGCGCTGCGCGAAGCTAAACCGGGGATCCGGGTGATCGACCTGACCCCGGCGGCCATCGGCCCGTACTGTGTGCCGGTGGTCAACCTCGAGGCCAACCTTGCGGAGGGTAACGTCAATATGGTCACCTGCGGCGGCCAGGCGACGATCCCGATGGTGGCGGCGGTCTCCCGGGTGGCAAAAGTGCACTATGCGGAGATCATCGCCTCGATTGCCAGCAAATCCGTCGGGCCGGGGACGCGCGCCAATATAGATGAGTTCACCGAGACCACCTCGCAGGCCATCGAGAAAGTCGGCGGGGCGGCGAAAGGCAAAGCGATTATCGTGCTGAACCCGGCGGAACCGCCGCTGATGATGCGCGATACCGTTTATGTTCTGAGCGAAGCGGCATCACAGCAGGACATTGCCGCTTCGATCGCCGAGATGGCGGCGGCGGTGCAGGCTTATGTGCCGGGGTATCGCCTGAAGCAGCAGGTGCAGTTTGAGGTGATCCCGGAAGATAAACCGGTAAACCTGCCGGGCGTCGGCCGCTTCTCCGGCCTGAAAACGGCGGTTTACCTTGAGGTCGAAGGGGCGGCGCACTATCTGCCAGCCTACGCGGGCAACCTCGATATTATGACGTCGGCGGCGCTGGCGACGGCGGAGAAAATGGCCCAGGCGATGAACGACGCGGCGGGAGAAGCAGCATGAACGGTAAAAAACTCTATATCTCGGACGTGACCCTACGCGACGGAATGCACGCGATTCGCCATCAGTACTCGCTCGACAATGTGCGCCAGATTGCCCGCGCGCTGGACAGCGCGGGCGTTGATTCGATAGAAGTGGCCCACGGCGACGGGCTGCAGGGCTCCAGCTTTAACTACGGCTTCGGCGCGCACAGCGACCTGGAGTGGATTGAAGCGGCGGCGGAGTCGGTCAGCCAGGCGAAAATCGCCACCTTATTGTTGCCCGGCATTGGCACGCTGCACGATCTGAAAAACGCCTATCAGGCCGGGGCGCGGGTGGTGCGGGTGGCGACCCACTGCACCGAGGCAGATGTCTCGGCGCAGCATATCGCCTTCGCCCGCGAGCTGGGCATGGACACCGTCGGCTTTCTGATGATGAGCCATATGACCGCCCCGGAGCAGCTGGCGCAGCAGGCGCTGAAGATGGAGTCCTACGGCGCGACCTGTATCTACGTGGTCGATTCCGGGGGGGCGATGAATATGCGCGATATCCGCGATCGCTTTCGCGCCCTCAAGGCGGTGCTGAAGCCGGAAACCGCCACCGGGATGCACGCGCACCATAATCTGAGCCTCGGCGTCGCCAACTCGATCGCCGCGGTGGAAGAGGGCTGCGACCGTATCGACGCCAGCCTGGCGGGAATGGGGGCCGGGGCGGGCAACGCGCCGCTGGAGGTGTTTATCGCCGCCGCCGACAAGCTCGGCTGGAATCACGGTACCGATCTGTATGCGCTGATGAACGCCGCCGATGAGCTGGTGCGCCCGCTGCAGGATCGCCCGGTGCGGGTTGACCGCGAAACCCTGGCGCTGGGCTACGCCGGGGTTTACTCCAGCTTTCTGCGCCACAGCGAAGCGGCCGCCGGGCGCTACGGCCTGAGCGCGGTGGATATTCTCGTCGAACTCGGCAAGCGGCGGATGGTGGGCGGTCAGGAAGATATGATCGTCGACGTCGCGCTGGATCTGCTTAAGCGTAAAAAATAAAAGCAACGCGCGGCTGGCAACGTATCAGCCGCCATGCACCTGCTCCGCTTGTCCGGATATCGCAAAGGAACCCTATGACCCAAACAACGACTGCAAGCAATTCGCGCCTGATGGTAACCGTCGGGCTCTGTTTTATGGTGGCCCTGATGGAAGGGCTGGATCTGCAGGCGGCGGGGATTGCCGCCGTGGGCATGGCGCAGGCGTTCGCGCTGGATAAAATGCAGATGGGCTGGATTTTCAGCGCCGGGATCCTCGGCCTGCTGCCCGGCGCGCTGGCGGGCGGCATGCTGGCGGATCGCTACGGCCGCAAGCGTATTCTGCTGGGCTCGGTGCTGCTCTTCGGCCTGTTCTCGATCGCCACCGCGCTGGCGTGGAACTATCCGACGCTGCTGCTGGCGCGACTGCTGACCGGCGTCGGGCTGGGCGCGGCGCTGCCGAATCTGATTGCGCTCACCTCCGAGGCCGCTGGTCCACGCTTTCGCGGCAGGGCGGTCAGCCTGATGTACTGCGGCGTGCCCATTGGCGCGGCGCTGGCGGCGGCGCTGGGCTTTTTCGGCCTCGCCGCCGCCTGGCAAACGGTATTCTGGGTCGGCGGTATCGTTCCGCTGCTGCTGGTGCCGTTGCTGCTGCGCTGGCTGCCTGAATCGCCGGTTTTTCAGCGCAGCGCGCAGGGTGTGCCGCTACGCGCGCTTCTCGCGCCGGGCAACGCTACCGCCACGCTGCTGCTGTGGCTGTGCTACTTCTTCACGCTGCTGGTGGTCTATATGCTGATCAACTGGCTGCCGATGCTGTTGGTCGGCCAGGGATTCAGCGCCAGCGAGGCGGCGGGGGTGATGTTTGTCCTGCAGTTTGGTGCCGCCTGCGGCACGCTGCTGCTGGGGGCGCTGATGGATAAGCTCAGCCCGCTATGGATGTCGCTGCTGATCTACAGCGGTATGCTGGCGTCGCTGCTGGCGCTGGGCACCGCGACCTCCCTCGCCGCGATGCTCTTTTCCGGCTTCGTCGCCGGGCTGTTTGCCACCGGCGGGCAGAGCGTGCTTTACGCGCTGGCTCCGCTGTTCTATCGCACCGAAATTCGCGCCACCGGCGTGGGGACGGCGGTGGCGATCGGTCGTCTCGGCGCGATGAGCGGCCCGCTGCTGGCGGGCAAAATGCTGGCGTTGGGCACCGGCACGGTTGGCGTGATGGCAGCTTCCGCGCCCGGCATTTTGCTGGCAGGCGTGGCGGTGTTCTGGCTGATGAACCGCCAAAAGCGCGCCGCGCTGGCCTGAGCATTTTCGTTTATTCCCGGGGGCGGCGCGGTAAACCCGCGCCTTGCCCGGGCTACCGGCCCGCAGAAGCTTGTTGCTTGTAGCCCGGCTACGCGTAGCGCGAGCCGGGGAGCCGCCTTGCGCATCTCTCCACTTTGGCATACGTTAAATCATCATCCACTGATTCTTCCGGGCATCATGTCTTTTACCTCCCGTTTATTAAGCGATATCCCCGGCATCCGCTACGCCTTCCTCGACGTGCATGAAACCGCCGCCTTTCCCTATAGCGAAATGGCGCCGGTTAAACTGGTTCACGGCAATATCGTGCATGAGTATCGCGCGCCGCAGGTGGAGCGACCCCACGCCGATGCGATGTTTACCGCCGTCAGCGGGCAGAAGGTGGGCGTGGTGACCGCCGACTGCCTGCCGCTGCTGATGGCGTCGCGCGACGGGCGCTATATCTGCAGCGTCCACGCAGGCTGGCGCGGCGCGGCCAGCGGGATTATCGAAAATAGCCTTGCGCTGTTTCAGCGTTATCACGTCGATCCGCAAGATATGGTGGTGGTGAGCGGGCCGCATATTCATGCCTGCTGCTATGAAGTCACCGGCGACTTCTACCCGGCGCTGCTGGCGATGCCCGCCGGCGAACTGGCGAAACGCCATCGGCAACAGCTTTTCCTGCCCCAGCAGGCGGCGTCCGTGGGACAACAGGCGAAAGCGAGCGGTGACGACAATTTTTGGTTCGATCTGCGGGCCTTTGCGCGTCTCCTGCTGCGCGGGGCGGGCGTGCCAGATGAAAATATGGAGTGGCTGGGGAGCTGTACCTACTGTACGCCCCAACTGCTGGGGTCGTTTCGCCGGCGTACGCATTTTCCGGCGCCGAAGTCATTTCAGTATTCATGGATCATGCGCGAGCCTGATGAGACGAAATGATGTTTGATGATGTGTAACATCGGCGGTCGTTGGCTATCAGACCTCCCGGAAACCACCAGCGATAACAAAGCCGATAGCTCCGCCTACTGGGCGCCGTCGCTGAAGCTGCCGGCTGGACTGGCGAAACCTACTATCAGACAAGCAAAGTGGAACAGCATCCGCTGCAAGCGTTCCCGGCGGGTCTCAAACTACGTGCGGGCGACCATCGCGGTTCGGTCTCCCGCTAACGGAATACGGTTTTTGCGCCAACGGCAAAGGTAATGGACGGCGACAAGCGTCAAGAGCGCTGGGGCATTATTGATACCGCCCCGGAAACCTGGCGGTCAGCGATAACGCCGCAACTTGCCCGGGCTAGCGGATCGTAGATGGCGGTGGGCTTGTAGCCCGGGTAGGCGCTTTGCGCCGCCCCCGGGAGTGAGGGTATTTCCCGGTGGCGATGCTGCGTACCTGCCCAGGCGACCGGATCGCAGATGTCGGTGGACCCGTAGCCCCGCTAAGCGCAGCGCGAGCGGGGGAATTTACAACACCGTAAACCCGTGCGTGCCATCGCGCTTGAGCTGTTCAACCAGGCCGAACTCCCAGTCGAGGTAGGCCTGCATTGCCGCGGGGGAGTTATCGGTGCCTTCATACGGGCGTTGATAGCGATCGCTGCGCGGCGTCGCCAGATGCGTCTCGCCGTGCTCCAGCGCCAGCCCGGCGTCAATCCACGCCAGGGTGCCGCCGCTCAGCAGCCGCACCGGTTTACCGGTTAACGCCGCCACCTCAGGCGCCGCGTAGCGGGCCAGCAGGCTGCTGCCGCAGGTGACAACGTAACGTTCGGCGGAAGGGATAACCTCCAGCGCCTGGCGCAGCTGCGAACGTATCAGCCAGTAAGCGCCGGGAATGTGCCGGGCGACATAGTTGGCGCTGGTGGTGAAATCCAGCACTACGGTCCCCGGTTCTCGCAGCTGTTGCGCCAGCTGCGGCGCAGAGATCTCCTCCACCTGCGAACCCGGCGGTACGCGGCCCGCTGGGGTTCCGCGCTCGCTAAAATCTTCCGCGCGCGCATCGCGCAAGACCGCCACCTCCCAGCCCATCTGCGCCAGCCAGGACGCCGTTATCGGCGCGCGAATCTCGTCATCGGCAACCAGCACAATACGCGCCCCGCGCACGCTGGCGAAATGGTCGGTCTCCTGCACCAGCTGCCCGCCGGGCGCGCTGACGCTCTGTGGCAGATGGCCCGCGGCGTACTCTTCCGGACTCCGGACGTCGAACAGATAGGTGGTGCGTGCGGGCTGCCGCAGCCAGCGCTGGAGGGTGGGGCTACCGATAAAGGCGACTCCGGCGCGCTCCGCTACCTGTCTCACCGTCGCCGCGCGTTCGGCTGGGGCGCGAAAATCGGCGTCGTAGCGCCGCTGCTGGCCGCGCTCAAGGTCAAACCCGGCTAAGGTCCAGCCGATGGTGCCATTGCGTAGCGCATAGACCGGATTGGGCAAACCGGCATTGCGCAGCGACTGCGTACCGATAATGCTGCGCGTGCGCCCGGCGCAGTTGACGATCACCGTCGCCTGCGATGATGGAACCAGCCCCTCAATGCGCAGCGCCAACTCCCCGCCGGGCACGCTGATGCTGCCGGGAATATTCATGGTTTGATACTCATCGAAACGGCGCGCATCGACCACCACCACCTCCTGTGAGCTATCGAGCAGCGCTTTCACTTCCCCGGCGCTCAGCGAAGGGGTATGCCGCTCGCTCTCCACCAGCTCGCCGAACGCTTTGCTCGGCGAATTGACGTCCTGAAACAGTTCCCCGCCGCTGCGCTGCCAGCCCGACAGGCCGCCTTCCAGCAGGGCGACATCTTCGTAGCCCCAGCTCTGCAGGCGTTCAACGGCCCGCTCCGCCAGGCCTTCGCCGCCGTCATAGACGGTAATCGGCGTCGTCAGGCGCGGTACGCGCCGAAAAATGTCCAGCTCCAGCTTGCTGAGCGGCAGATTGGCGGCAAACAGCGGATGGCTGCGGGCAAAGTCGGCCTCTTCGCGAACATCGATCAGCGCCAGCTCCGCGCCGTCAAGCAGCGCCTGGCGCAGCTGCGCGGCCGGACGATAAGAACAGGTGGGCATATTAATTATCCTTTGAGAGATCCCAGATATTGGGTAAGTGGCGGTTGGAGTAACCGGAGACAAAAGGTTTGACGAGGCCTTCCGGGGTATAAACCGCGCGCCTGACGCCGCCGATATTGCCGCCGTAAACGTGGATACTGATCGAGACCCGGTCCGCCAGGGCGTTGCTCACCCGGTGAATATCGCCGTCGCGGGAAGAGACTTTTTCCACTTCGCCGGGGGAGAGGCGTTCGGCAACGCCGCTAACCACCGGCAGGCCGCGCTCGTCCAGGCGGTAGCGCTGATTCTCCTCCGCGCCGCGCAGCATGCCGATGGCGCCCCACACCCGATGGTCGTGAATCGGCGTCGATTGCCCCGGTCCCCAGACGAAGCTGACGATGGAGAAACGCTGTCCGGAGTCAACATGCAGCAGGTACTGCTGATAGTGATGGGGATGCGGCAGGGTGTACTCTTCCGGCAGCCAGTCATCTTTTTTCACCAGCGCGGCCAGGCGCAGAGCTACGGCGTCGAGCAGGGCCGTCTCGTCGGCAAACTCGCGATGCAGGGCATCAAGGTCTTGAATAAACTGGCGTAATTTTTCCATTCGCGGTGCGGTCATGGTCGCTTCCTGTTGTCGGGACTGGTCTTTACGCTAGCAAAGGCGTTAATATAATTAAAATGCAATTTCCGCATATATTAATATGCAAAAATCACATTAAGGACGCTATGCGCATTGACGACATCGACGCACTGCTGGCCACCGTGCAGTTTTCCTCGCTTAACCAGGCCGCGGAATATCTTGGTATTACCCAATCGGCGATTACCCGTCGTCTGCAGCGTCTGGAACACACCCTCGACGTGACGCTGCTGGAGCGTCAGACCCGGCCGCTCACCCTGACCGCCGCCGGGCACCGGGTTTACGAGCAGTGTTTGAGCATCAAGCGGGAGACCAAAAAGCTGTACGGCCTGCTCGACCCCGAAGCGGAGCCGCACGGTATTCTGCGTCTCGGCGTGCCGCAGAGCGTGGCGGAAATAGCCCTGCAGCCGGCGCTGACCGCGCTGCGCCAGCAGTTTCCCGCCCTCCAACCTCAGGTAACCTGCGGCTGGAGCGGTCTGCTGCAAAAGCGCCTCGAGAGCGTCGAGCTGGACGGGGTGCTGGCGATGGGGCCTGAGCAGCAACGCTTTGCCGAAGGCTACGGCGGACGGCTGCTGTGCCCGCTGGATATCGTGGTGATAGCGGCAAAAAGCTGGCGCCTGCACGCCGGGGCGCTGCGCGACTGCGCGGAAAAAGGCTGGGTGCTCAATCCCGACGGCTGCGGCCTGCGGGCGGGGCTGATCCGCGAGCTGCAGTCCCAGGGGCTGCGCTTAGCGCTGAATGTCGAGACCGCGGGCGCCCAGCTGCAAATCAGCCTCGTGGCGCAGGGGCTGGGGCTTGGCCTGGTGCCGCGCGCCGCGCTGGCCGCCAGCCCGTGGCGCGATGACGTCGCCGTGCTGACCCTCGCTGACTTCCAGCCCGCGGTGCATCTGTGGTTGGTTCACGCGCAGAATCTGGCTAATCTGAGCCAGCCGCTGACTTTTTTCGCCGGCAAAGTCGTTCAGCAGCTAAACGTATCTGACTGAAACCTAAATACAATTTTTATTAATGCTTATCTCGCATATTAAGATATGACAAAAATGCATTTTGTTCATTAAGAGCCCGTGTATAGGGTAATGAAAACGCGCCGCCGCGGCGGTCCACTCATTATCCTGCTACAAGGAGTTCTGCATGAGCATTCAGTTTCTCGGCATGATCGGCCACCGCCTGTCGTCGGAAACCATCGCCCCGGTCGGCCCGATTTTTGACCGTGATTACATCGTGCGTTTCGCGCAAACCCACGAGGCTGCCGGGTTTGACCGCCTGCTGGTGGGCCACTGGTCCGATCAACCCGACGGCTTTCTGGTGACCGCGCTGGCGGGGCTGTCGACGCAACATATCGGCTTCCTGCTGGCTCATCGTCCCGGTTTTGTCTCGCCGACCCTCGCCGCGCGTAAGTTCGCCACCCTTGAACATCTGCTGGGCGGCCGCCTGGCGGTACATATCATCAGCGGCGGCAATGACGCCGAGCAGCGCCGCGACGGCGATTATCTCGATCACGACCAGCGCTACGCGCGAACCGATGCCTTCCTTGAGACCGTCCGCAAGGTGTGGACCGCCGAACAGCCGGTGGATATCGCCAACGATTTTTATCAGGCTGAACAGGCGTGGTCGGCGATTCGCCCGCTGCAAAAGCCGCATATTCCCCTCTACTTCGGCGGTTCCTCGGAAGCGGCCATCGCCGTGGCCGGTAAACATGCCAACGTTTTCGCCCTGTGGGGGGAGTCGCTGGCGCAAACCGCGGAAACCATCCAGCGCGTGCGGGCCGAGGCGGCGAAACATCAGCGTGAAATCGGCTTTAGCGTCTCGTTCCGGCCGATTATCGCCGCCAGCGAAGCCGAGGCCTGGGAGAAAGCCGAGCATATCCTGCACGTCGCCACCGAGCGGGCGGCGCAGAGCGGGGGCGGTTTCAAAGCCAAGCCCGACAGCGTCGGGGCGCAGCGTCTGCGGGCCACGGCGGCGCAGGGCAAGGTGGTGGATAAACGCCTGTGGACCGGGATCGCGCAGCTGGTGGGCGGCGGCCATAACTCCACCGCGCTGGTGGGCACCCCGGAACAGGTCGCCGACGCGCTGCTCGACTACTACGACCTCGGCGTGCGCAACTTCCTGATCCGTGGGTTCGATCCGCTCAACGATGCTCAGGAGTACGGTAAGGCCCTGCTGCCGATAACCCGCGAAAAAGCCGCCCTGCGCGCCGTCGCGGAGCGCGCATCGTGACCGGGCAAGCCACCGATGACTGGACGCGGCGGCTGACGGAGATCCGCCAGCTGATGGCGGAGCAGGCGGCCAGCCTTGACGCCAGCGGCGACTTTCCCCGCCACAATATCGCGCATCTGCGCCAGCGCGGCTTTTTGTGCCTCGCCGTGCCGCAGCAGTACGGCGGAGCGGGGGCCGGTTTAGCCGAACTTCAGCAGGCGGTCGCCGCCATCGCCTGGGGCGAACCGGCGACCGCACTCATTGTTTGCATGCAGTATCTGCATCATCTGCGACTGGTGGAAAACGTTGGCTGGGCCGAGCCGCTGCGTCAGCGGGTTTTTCACGATGCCGTCGAGCGGGGCGGGCTGATCAACAGCCTGCGGGTGGAGCCGGAGCTCGGCTCACCGGCGCGCGGCGGCCTGCCGCAAACCGTGGCGACCCGCCGCACCGGGGGCTGGCAAATTAACGGTCACAAAATCTATACCACCGGCATTGAGGGGCTGAGCTGGCTGGCCGTCTGGGGACGCAGCGACGACGCTCGTCCACTGGTCGGCACCTGGCTGGTTCCAGCCGACAGCGAGGGCGTCTGCGTGGTGAAAAGCTGGGATCACGCCGGAATGCGGGCAACCGGCAGCCACGAAGTGGTGCTCAACAATGTGCGGGTGGCCGATGAGTACGCGGTGGACGTGTGGGCGGCCGATGCGCCTCCCGCGCCGGACGCCGAGCAGTTTCGTCTGTTTGCCAATCGCCATACGGCGCTGCTGGCGGCGATCTACGACAGCGTGGCGCGCGCGGCCCGCGACTGGCTGGTGACGTGGCTGGGTACGCGTATTCCGGGCAGCCTTGGGCAACCGCTTTCCAGCCTGCCGCGGGTGCAGGAAAAAGTTGGCCAGATGGACGGATGGCTGCTGGTCAACCGCAGCCTGCTGGAAAAGGCCGCGCAGCTGGGCTTTTCCGCCATTGAGGCCAATCTGGCGAAAGTCACCATTACCGATAACGCCATTCAGGCGGTAAACCTGGCGCTGGAGCTGACCGGCAACCATGGCCTGAGCCGGCAAAATCCTCTGGAACGCCACTATCGCAACGTCCTGTGCGGGCGGGTACATACCCCGCAGAACGACAGCGCGTGGCTGGCGGCAGGCAAATACGCTTTTCAAAAATAAGGATAATTCATATGCGCAAACTTCATTTTACCCGTGTAGCCGGGGCGCTGATGCTGCTGGCGCTGAGCGGCTATACGGCGGCCCAGGAGCAAATCACCCTGCGAATCGCCGATCAAAAGGGCGGCATGCGCTCGCAGCTGGAAGCCGCCAACGCCCTGCGGGATCTCCCCTACGAGATTAAATGGGCCGAGTTTCCGGCCGCCGCGCCGCTGGCGGAAGCGCTTAACGCCGGGGCGGTGGATGCGGGGATTATCGGCGATGCGCCGCTACTGTTCGCGCTGGCTAACGGCGCGCCGGTCAAAGCCATCGCCGTCGATAAAAGCAACCCGGCCGGCACCGCGGTGCTGGTCTCGCCCGACAGCGCATTGAAGAGCGCCGCGGATTTAAAAGGCAAACGCATCGCTACCGGTAAAGGATCGATTGGCCACTTTGTGGCGCTGAAAGCGCTGGAGCAGGCGGGAATTTCGCCGAAAGAGGTGCAGTGGGTGTTTCTCGGCCCGGTGGACGCCAAAGTGGCGCTGCTCAACGGTTCGGTGGACGCCTGGGCGACCTGGGAGCCCTATACCACGCAGCTGGTGAAGACCGCGGAAGGAAAGATTCTGGTCAGCGGTAAAGGGCTACTGCCGGGCAACACCTTCCTGGCGGCAACCGATGATGCCCTGAAAGACCCGCAAAAACGCGCGGCGCTGCAGGATTACCTTACCCGCCTGGCCGGCGCCGAACGCTGGGCCTACGCCAACCTTGATAGCTACGGTAAAACGCTGGGGGAGATTATTCGTTTCCCGGCGGATATCGCCCGCGCGCAGTTTGCCAATCGCCAGTCGCAGTGGCAGCCTCTGGACGCGCAGACGGTCGCTCAGCAGCAGTCGACGGCGAATTTTTACCTCGCCAACGGACTCATCCGCGCAAAGCTGGACGTGACGCCGACCTTTGATAACGGCTTTAGCGTGCCCGCCGCCCAGGCCCATGCGGAGGTGGCGCCATGATGAAAGCCGCTTTTTCCCGACGTCGTTTCTTACGCTTGACCGGCGGTCTCGCGCTGGCGGGAGCATCCCTGCCGCTTTGGGCTCACGATATGGCGGCCATGGCGAGCGGGGAAGAACACCCGGCGCTGCGCCTGGCGCAGCCGTATAAAATCAAGCTGGCGATCAACAAAAGCGCGGTGTGCCTGGCGCCGGTTGCCGTCGCCGAGCAGCAGAAGATCTTCAGTAAATACAATCTCGACGTGGAGTTCGTTAACTTCGGCAACTCGACGGACGTGCTGCTGGAGGCGATTGCCACCGGCAAGGCCGACGCCGGCGTCGGGATGGCGCTGCGCTGGCTGAAGGCGCTGGAGCAGGGTTTCGACGTGAAGCTCACCGCCGGAACCCACGGCGGCTGCCTGAACCTGCTGACGGCGAAAAACTCGCCGTTCGGCGGACTGGAGAGCCTGAAAGGGCAAACCATCGGCGTCACCGATATGGCCGGGCCAGATAAAAACTTCTTCGCCATCTTGCTCAAGCGCCACGGCATCGACCCGATCAGCGATGTGCAGTGGAAAGTCTATCCGGCGGATCTGCTCAGCGTGGCGCTGGATAAACGCGAAATCGCCGCCATCAGCGGCAGCGAGCCCTTTAGCTATCGCCTGCTGGCAACCGGCAAGTATCAGCTTATCGCCAGCAATATGACCGGCGATTACGCCAACCTGAGTTGCTGCGTACTGGGCGTCAGCGGTAGCCTGGCACGCGATCATAAACCGGCCGCCGCCGCGCTCACTCAGGCGATTCTTGAGGCGCACAGCTATGCCGCCGCGCACCCGGAAAGCGTGGCGCAATCCTTCCTCGCCCATGCGCTGAATACCAATGAGGCGGAGGTCAGCGGCATTCTCCACGGCCAGGGGCACGGCCATCACGCGGTGGGCGAGGCGTTTGTCAAAGAGCTGACCCAGTACGCCGTGGATCTTCAGCGGGTGCAGGTCATTAAGCCGGGCACCGATCCCCATCAGTTTGCGGAGAGCATTTATGTCAACGTTTTCGCCTGAACGGGCGCTGGCGCGTACGACAAGCGGCAGGCCGCTGTGGACGGAAGGCCTGCTTGCCGCCGCGCTATGGCTGCTGGGGGGCCTGTTTACGCTGGCCTGGCCCGATGCCGGGCGGCGCTGGCCGTTTAGCGAAGGGTGGGCGCTGGCGCAGTTCACCCTCGGCGGCGGGCTCTTGCTGCTGGCGCTGAGCTACCGCTACTGGCGGCAGCGCGGGGCTCGCCTGCAGCATGCCGGAAAGTGGCTGGCGCTGCTGCCGGTACTCTTTGCGCTGTGGGAGGGGCTGACGGCAAAGACGGCCTTTCTGCCGGTGCCGTTTTTCGCACCGCCGCAGGCGCTGATTGAGGTACTGCACGATGACTGGCCGCGCCTGCTCGATAGCCTTCTGCATTCGCTGGGGCTGCTCGGGCTCGGGGTGCTTCTGGGCACCAGCTGCGGCTTTATCAGCGGGCTGGCGATCGGCTGGTCCCAGCGGATCGGCTACTGGGTGCATCCGGTGTTGCGTCTGCTGGGGCCGGTGCCGTCCACCGCGCTGCTGCCGCTGTGCCTGTTTATTTTCCCTTCCAGCTTCGGCGCCAGCGTGTTCCTGATCGCGCTCAGCACCTGGTTCCCGGTGACCGTGCTGACCTGGTCCGGAGTGATCGGCATCGATAAGGCATGGTATGACGTCGCGCGGACCCTGGGCGCCAGCCAGCGCTTCCTGATCCTGCGCGTGGCGATCCCCGCCGCGCTGCCGAACGTCTTTGTCGGCCTGTTTATGGGGCTGGGCGCATCGTTTTCGGTGCTGATCGTCGCCGAAATGGTCGGGGTGAAATCGGGTATTGGCTTTTATCTGCAGTGGGCGCAGGGCTGGGCCGCCTACCCCAATATGTACGCGGCGCTGCTGGTGATGGCGCTGCTCTGCTCCGGCCTGATTAGCGGACTGTTTATGGTCCGCGACCGGCTGCTGAGCTGGCAGCGGGGAGGCATGCAATGGTAACCGCGAACGCAAGACCTCAGGCGGTTTCGGCCGGAGCGGCGGTGTCGATAAGCCACCTGCATCATGCTTTTAGCCTTGGCAAACAGATGGTGCCGGTGCTGGAGAATATTAGCCTGCAGCTGCGGCCCGGAGAGAGCGTCGCGCTGCTCGGCCCCTCGGGATGCGGTAAATCCACACTGCTGCGGCTGCTGGCGGGACTGGAGCCGCAGCAGGCCGGACAAATTCAGATTGATGAGGCGGCGATGGGCGGACCGGGGCCCGAACGGATACTGGTGTTTCAGGATCCGACCCTTTATCCGTGGCTGACGGTGCGGCAAAACGTGCTGCTGGGGCCGCAGGCGCAGGGGAAAAAGGGGCTTGAGCCCAAGGCCGACGCGCTGATTTCACGCATCGGGCTGCAGGGGTTTAGCGAGGCGTGGCCGCGCCAGCTCTCCGGCGGCATGGCGCAGCGTGCGGCGCTGGCGCGCGCGCTGCTGAACGAACCGCGCCTGCTGCTGCTCGATGAGCCGCTGGGCAAGCTGGATTCGCTTACCCGCATCAGCATGCAGCGGGAGCTGATCGCCCTGTGGCAGCAGCAGGGCTATACCAGCCTGCTGGTCACCCACGATATTGAAGAGGCGCTGCTGCTCTGCGAGCGGGTGCTGGTCATGTCGCCGCGTCCGGGGCGGATTATCGCCGAATTTGCGCTTCCGCTGGCGTTTCCCCGCCATCGCGACAATCCGCTGCTGGTGCAGCATCGGCAGGATATTTTGCGCATTCTGGGACAGGAAGAGGATTGGTAAAGCATCGCGCTAACCGGGGGCTGCTGGACGGCCTGCGTTTGACGGAGCGCCGGGATATTCCCGGGGGCGGCGCGGTAGGGCCGCGCCTTGCCCGGGCTACAGGGAGCGCGCTGATTCTTGCCCGGATGACAAGGAGTGAGGGGGCTGTAGCCCGGATAAGGCGCAGCGCGCCGCGATCCGGGACAGGGATAAGGCTTAAAAATCCATCTTCAGCGTAAACTGCACTTCCCGCGGGTCGCCGATCTGGTTACCGAGGTTGTTGGTGCCGATGGAGGAGGTGTAATAGGTCTTATCAAACAGATTCTTCACGTTAACCTGTAGCGTCACCGGATATTGCAGCTTCATCTTATAGGCCGCAAACACATCCGCCACCGCATAGCCCTGCAGATAATAATCCGCGCCGTTGGTACCGGAACGTTTGCTTACCGCGCGACCGCCGCCGCCCACCGTCAGGGTATTGCTGTCGTAGACGTTATGAATGTCGTAGCTCAGGAACAGAGAGCCGGTGTGTTTCGGCACGTTCGGCAGCGGTTTGCCCTTGTAATCCGGATCGTCGGTGACTTTCGCATCGGTATAGCCGTAGCTGGCGATGACGCTCAGGTTATCGGTCAACGATCCGGCCACGTCCACTTCGACGCCGCGGGAGCGCACCTTACCGGCGGTTTTCGCTACGGTTTCATCGCCCACCGATTCGGTATAGAGGACGTTGCGCTTATCAATATCAAACAGCGCGATATTGGCGGTAACGCCGTTGAAGAGCTCGAACTTCGCGCCCAGCTCGTAAGAGGTTGACTCTTCCGGCGGCAGATTGCCGATATAGCTGGCGATGGAGGACTGCGGCATAAACGACTGCGCCACGTTACCAAACAGCGAGACGGACGGCGTCAGCTTATACACCAGGCCCGCTTTCGGCGTCCATTTCTGGTCGCTGCTGTCGGTATTGACGTTAAACGGGCGGCCTTTCCCGGCGTACTGGGTGTAATACTGATAGCGCACCCCGGCAATGGCGATCCACTTATCGCTAAGATAGAGCGCGTCCTGGACGTAGCCCGCATAGCTCTCCTGCTGAGTACGCTGATCGCTATCGGATGCCGAAACGCTGGAGCATTTGTCGAGCGTACCGTAGACCGGGTTATAGATATTAAATCCCTTGATGTTCTTACAGCGGATCATATCGGTACGCAGCAGATCGTAGTTCTCGTAAGCCAGGCCGGTGAGGATCTCATTGTAGAAGCCGCCAATGACCACGTTACCCTGTAAATCCGCCCGCGTAGCGTGCATTTTCTGGGTTGAACCGTGGGTGGCGTCGACGCGGCGGGTCAGGTTGCCGGTCGCCGAATCGTAGGCCATTACCCGGGCCTGATCGTCGTTGTAATGATCCTGGCTGTAGCTGTAGTCGAAGCGGGCGGTCCAGGCGTCGCTGAGCCGGTATTCGGCATTCAGCTGCGCGAGGTCGGAATAACCGTCGGTAATATTAAACGGTTCATCAAAACGCGTTTTGCGATCGACATTCACCGCATGACCGGTGTTCAGATCGAAGATGGTGCCGCGATCGAATGGGGTACTGTAGTTACGGTGCGAATAGGAGACGTTCACCGTTGCCCGCTCGCCGAACCAGGTCAGGGAAGGGTTGATAAAGCTGTTCTTCTGTTTGCCGAAATTACGCCAGTAATCTTCATGCTGATATTCGCCAATCACCCGATACGCCAGCGGCGTCCCGTCGATGGGGCCGGTGACGTCGAACTGCCCGCTACCGCCGCCAAAGCTGGTGGAGGTGGCGGAGACGGAGCCGCCGAAGCTGCGCTCCGGGCGTTTGGTGACGACGTTGATTAATCCGCCGGGGTCGAGAATGCCGTACAGCGTTGAGGCCGGGCCTTTGAGCACTTCAACGCGTTCGGTGGCAGCGGTAAAGCTGCGCGGCAGCACGGTGCGCAGGCCGTTGGTCATGATCGAGCCGTCGCGGTTGGCGCCGAAGCCGCGGCGGCTAAAGGCGTCCTGGGTTCCGCCGAGGGTATTGGTTTGTACCACGTTGGCGACGTTATACAGCGCTTCGTCGAGGTTCGTCGCATGCTGATCCTCGAGCACCTGCTCGCTGACGGTGTTGACCACCTGCGGAATATCCAGCATCGGCATGGTGGTCAGCGTGGCGGTCGAGGTATTGACCGGCTGATAACCGTTGGTAGCGCTCTGCCGTGAACCGTCGGCGACGACCGTCATCGTTTCGTCAGTCGTTTTTTTTGTCTGAGTGGCGCTATTTTCCGCGGCCACTAATCCCGGTGAGGTAAAAAAAATCAGTGAAAAAAGCGCACGCCCTTTTAATGCCGAAAAAGGGACATTTAATGGAATCATTTTTGTGTCTCGTGAACGAACCTCGCCTTTGCGCAGAGGTAAAGCCAATAAAATCATTGCCCTGAAAAAGAAAGCTATCTGTTATTAACGCCAGAAGGCGTGCAGATATGTAATTGAGAATCATTCAATCACGAAGGAATGTAGTAGTAAACGTTATGTAAGATAAAAAAGTGCTGGCGTAAACAATCACGCAATCAGCGCTGAATAAGTAGAGTGGATATAAATTAATTTTTTGTTTTTATTGGTTATTAATTCATTTTCTGGAGGTGCGGTTGTCGGTAGTAGACCGCCGTTATCGATGCGGTCTCGGGGTATTGACTACTACATTCATCCGCCGCATGATCAAAAGAGAATGAGATTTATTTTTGTTTGAGTGCGGAACGAGCGGGCCTGGCGCCACGCCGTTGCGGCGCGGGAGCGAGTTATGCCACAGCGGGTGTTGCCTGCAGAGCAGGGGATCGTCCTCGATTCCCTGTCGGCCGGATATGGCCAGACGCTAATTGTCGATAATATTCATCTGACCATCCCCCACGGGAAAATGACGGTACTGGCCGGCGCCAACGGCTCGGGGAAATCGACGCTGCTGTCGACCATCGCCCGGATGCTCAAGCCGCTGGGCGGCTGCGTACGTCTGGACGGCGAGGTGATTCATCAGATGCCGACCCGTGAGGTCTCCCGGCGGCTGGGGATTCTGCCGCAATCGCCGCTAACGCCGGAAGGGTTGACGGTGTTTGAACTGGTTTCCCGCGGGCGCTACCCCTGGCAGGGTCTGATGCGTCAATGGTCCGAGGCCGATGAACGGGCGGTCGAAGAGGCGCTAATGCTCACCGGCACCGCCGAATTTGCCCATCTAGCGGTTGATAGCCTCTCCGGCGGCCAGCGTCAGCGCTGCTGGATCGCGATGGCCCTCGCTCAGCAAACGGCGACAATTCTGCTGGATGAACCCACTACCTGGCTCGATCTGCGCTATCAGGTCGACATTCTCGAACTGCTGCAAACCTTAACCCGCGATCACGGCCGCACGGTGGTCACCGTCCTGCACGACCTGAACTTCGCGGTGAACTACGCCGACCTGCTGGTGTTTCTTAAAAAAGGGCAGATCGCCGGGGTGATTAATGAACAGGAGATCTGTACGCCGGAACTGATCAAAACTGTTTTTGACGTGGACGTGCAGATGTCGCTCAACCCGCAGACCGGCAAGCCCTTTTTTATGCCGTTCCGCGCCCGTGAGGAGAAGGCGTTATGAGCGCCTCCGCGCTACTGCTGCCGCGCCGACAATCCCGGCCCCGGCTGGCGCTGGTACTGCTGAGTTTACTGCTGCTGGGCGGCTCGCTGGTACATCTCGGGCTCGGCGCGCGCTGGATTGCGCCGCAAACGGTGCTTCAGGCGCTGTTTCACTACGATCCGCGCAACTTTGACCACCGCATTATCGTTGATTTACGCCTGGTACGTCTCGCGGCGGCGCTGCTCACCGGCGCGGCGCTCGGCGTGGCGGGGCTGCTGCTGCAAACCGTGATCCGCAATCCGCTGGGCGAGCCGCATATTCTCGGCCTTAACGCTGGCGCTTCGCTGGCGGTGGTGGCGACGTCGGCGCTCGGAATCAGCCTCGGCGGCTTGGCGTTAGCCAGACCGCTCACCGCCGCCTGCGGCGCGGCGCTGCTGTTTGGCGGCGTGATGCTGCTGTCGTCATCCGGGCGCGGTGGCGTGACGCCGCTACGCATTACCCTCTGTGGGGTAGCGCTGTCGGCGTTTGCCTCGGCGGTCACGGCGGCGATTCTGATCCTCGATGAACAAACGCTACTGGCGATGCGTACCTGGCTGGCGGGCGATCTTGCCGGACTGAACTGGCAAACGCTGCGCGCGGCGCTGCTCCCGGCGCTGGCGGGAGTGACGGTCGCGCTGGCCATCGCGCCGCGTCTGAACGTGCTGGCGCTGGGCGATAAAGTCGCGCTGGGGCTGGGGGTGAAGATTGTTCAGACCCGCCTGCTGGGGCTGGCCGCCATTGCGCTATTGTGCGGCTCCGCGGTGGCGGTGGCCGGGCCGATCGGCTTTGTCGGGCTGGTGGTCCCCCACGCGGTGCGTCGGCTGATTAGCGAAGATATTCGCCTGGCGCTGCCGCTGGCCGCC
Organism: Klebsiella grimontii; assembly: GCF_900200035.1. Classification (GTDB taxonomy): domain Bacteria; phylum Pseudomonadota; class Gammaproteobacteria; order Enterobacterales; family Enterobacteriaceae; genus Klebsiella; species Klebsiella grimontii. The sequence goes on along the minus strand of NZ_FZTC01000019.1, from coordinate 734,674 downwards.
CCGGTTGGCGCCCTGGTGCTGCTGCTGGCGGATATCGCCGCGCGTACCCTGGTCGCGCCCCAGGAGCTGGCAACCGGCGCGATGACCGCGCTGGTGGGGGCGCCGGTATTTATTTTTATCGCCGCGAGGTTTTTTAAATGAAAAGCGCCGCCCGTCGCGCCGGTTTTCAGCCGCTTGCCTGCGGCGGCCGGCATTTTTTGCTGCGGCCCGCGGCGTTAAAAATCGCAGCCGGCATGCTGCTCGTTATTCTGCTGCTGGCGCTGTTTGGCCTGACCCGCGGCAGTTTCCCGATGCCTTCCGGTACCCTGTTTCGCGCGCTGCTGGGCGTGGAAAACGTCGCCGAACAGCCGCGTTTTATCCTGTTTGATATCCGTCTGCCGAGGCTGTTGATGGCGCTGCTGTGCGGGGCGATGCTCGGCCTCGCCGGCGCGGCGATGCAGAGCATTACCCGCAACGGTCTGGCGGACCCCGGGCTTATCGGAGTGAAGGAGGGGGCCAGTATTGTGGTTCTGGCGCTGGTGCTGTTCTTTCCGGCAGTGGGCGTCATCTGGCGGCCGCTGGCGGGGATGCTCGGCGGCGTGCTGGTGGCGCTGCTGGTTCTGGCGCTGGCCCGCGACTGTTCGCGCCCGCGCTTTATTCTCATCGGCATCGGCGTCTCCTGGACGCTGGCGGCGGCGGTCGGCATTTTTATGACCACCGCCGACGTGCGCGATGTACAGACGGCGATGATCTGGCTGGCGGGCAGCCTGCACGCGGCGACCTGGCCGCTGTTGGCCGTCGCTTTCTGCTGGGCGCTACCCGGGGCGATGATCCTTTTTTTGACCGCCGGGGCCGCCGATGCGGCGCTGCTCGGCGACCGCACGGCCATCGGCCTCGGGGTACGTCTGCAGCAGCTCACCCTGCTGCGCTTTTTCGCGCCGGTGCTGCTCACCTCCGCCAGCGTCTCCTGCGTCGGTAGCCTTGGCTTCGTTGGCCTGATGGCGCCGCATATGGCGCGTTTTCTGCTGCGCGGCGGCCAGGTGGCGCTGCTCTGCGGCAGCGCGTTGATCGGCGCGCTGCTGGTGTTAGCCACCGATACCATTGGCCGGCTGGCGTTCGCGCCGCTGCAGATCCCTGCGGGGATCGTGATTGCTCTGGTCGGCTGTCCGTTTTTTATCGTTCTGCTCTGGCGTCGCCGTGACGCCCTGTAAATCAAAAAGGATCGCTATGCGTTGGTTCGTTTCTCTGCTGGTGCTGCTGGCGGGCGTCGCCTCGGCCGCCGATACGCAAACCTTCACCGACGACTTAGGTCGCACGGTGACCGTTCCGCTGCACCCGCAGCGCATTGTGTCGATGCACGACCTGGATATCACCATTCCCCTGATTGAGCTTGGCGTCCCGCCGGTCGCCAGCCACGGGAGGACCCGTCCGGACGGCAGCCACTTTTTACGCTCCAGCGCACAGCTGACCGGGATTGATTTCGATAACAGTGCGATTCAGTTTATCGGCACGGCGGATATCGACCTCGAAGCGGTGGCCGCCGCGAAACCGGACCTGATTATTACCGAACCGAGCCGCCACGTCTCGGTGGAGCAGCTGGAGAAGATTGCGCCAACGGTCAGCATCGACCATTTGCAGGGCAGCGCGCCGCGCATTTACCGCAAGCTGGCGCAGCTCACCGGTACCCAGCCGCGGCTCTTAATCCTCGAACGCCGCTATCAGGCGCAGATAGCCCAGCTAAAGGCGATGGTGGATACGCAAAACATCGTTGTCTCGGTGATTCAGGCCAACAACGGCAAGGTGACCGTGCATCACTCCTATCATGCGCTGGGCCGCGTGCTGCGCGATGCCGGATTCCGCTTCCCGCCGCTGATTGACAACATCCCCGAGGGCCAGCGCATTGACGTCAGCGCCGAGCAGCTACCGGAGCTGGATGCCGATTTTGTGTTTGCCACCTGGCGCTCCGATACCGGCGGTAAGCCGCAGGATGAGCTGCGGGCGATGGAGGGCGTGATGCCTGGCTGGTGCGACTTTATGCGCGCCTGCCGTACCGGGCGCTATATTCTGCTGCCGCGCGAGGAGGTTATCTCTAACTCCTACGCCGCGCTGTCGCTGATGGTCACCCAGGTGCAGTCGCACATCGCCGGGCGTCCTCTACCCGAGGGGCTGAAATGAAAATGGCGGTTAAGAGAGAGAAGGGGCGGGTTGACCTGTTCGGCGAACGTTTTCGCGCCCGCGCGCATCAGCTTTCGCCGCGTCTGCTGGCGGTGGCGAGCTATATCAACGATAACCGGGAAGCGGTGCTGGAGCGCACGGCCATGGAAATCGCGAGCGCGACCAACACCTCGGACGCCACGGTGGTACGCGCCATCCAGGCGCTCGGCTTCGCCGGACTGCGGGAACTAAAGCAGACCATGGAACGCTGGTTTGGCCCATCGGCGACCTCGTCGGAAAAGATGATTTCAACGGTGAGCGCGCTCTCCAGCGATGTCCATTCGAGCATTGATTTTGTCCTTGAGGGGCATCAGCGGGCCTGCGAAGTGCTGTCGCGACCTGACAACCGCGCGGCGGTGGCTCAGGCTGTGGCGCTGCTGACCGGCGCGCGCCAGGTGGGCATTTTCGGGATCGGCGCCTCGGGCATACTGGCGGAATATACCGCCAGGCTACTGAGCCGCATCGGCCTGCCTTCGTACGTGATGAACCGCACCGGCTTTAGCCTCGCCGAGCAGCTGATCGGCCTGCAGCGCGGCGATGTGCTGATTATGATGGGGCAAAAGTCGCCGCACCGGGAGGGGATGACTACCCTGCGCGAGGCCCGGCGCCTGGGGATCCCGACGATCTTGCTGACTCAGGCGCTGGACTCCCGCTTTAGCCAGCAGGCGCAGGTGGTGATTGAGGTGCCGCGCGGCGGCGATAACGGGCGGGTGCCGCTGCACGGGACGGTGCTGGTATGCCTGGAGATGATCGTGCTGTCGGTGGCCTCCACCGCGCCGCAGAAGACGGTGAAATCGATGAAGCGGATCAATGAATTGCATCGGGCCATCGGGAAATCCGGCGGTAAACGAAGCTAAACGGCAGATAATTTACTCTCGGCAAGGTTTCCGGTTGCATGCCATGCTGACTCTGTGTATTTTTATGCAAAATTAATGCATAAAACGGAGTTGTCATGGTTAAGAACTGGATGAAAGCATGCTGCCTGGTCGCGGCGATGATCGGCACCGCCCACGCGGCTCAGCAAACATACGTGGTGGGCTCCGGCGGCACCTATCGCCCGTTTGAGTTTGAGAACAGCCAGAAACAGCTGGAAGGTTTTGATATCGATATCATTAAAGCGATCGCCAAAGCGGAAGGCTTTGATATCAAACTGGTCAATACGCCGTGGGAAGGGATCTTCGCCACCCTGAGCACCGGCGATCGCGACATTATTATCTCCGGGATCACCATCACCGATAAGCGTAAGCAGATGGTGGATTTCTCCGCCCCTTATTTCCCGGCCGAGCAGTCCATCGTCGTGCCGGCGGATTCAAAAGTCACCTCCCTTGAGGCGCTGAAAAGTGAGAAAGTCGGGGTGGTGAACTCCAGCACCGGCGATATCGTGGTCTCCGACGTGCTGGGCAAGAACAGCACCTCGATCAAGCGTTTTGATAATACCCCGCTGATGCTGCAGGAGCTGTTTGAAGACGGCGTCAGCGCGGCGGTTGGCGACGTCGGCGTGGTGAAATACTACATCAAGCAGCACCCGGAGAAGCAGTTCAAGCTGGTGCCGGATGCCAAATTTGAGCGCCAGTATTTCGGTATCGCGGTGGCGAAAGGCAACAGCGAGCTGCAGGCGAAAATCAACGCCGGTTTACAGAAAATCATCGCTGACGGCACCTACGCCAAAATCTATAAAACCTGGTTCGACGACAACGTCCCGACGCTGCCAGCGCAATAATTCGCATATTTGTTTTCATCACGGCTATCGACTCTGGCGATAGCCGTATTTTTTAGGGAAGGGTTATGACGGGATTCCGTTGGGAGATCATTGAGGAGTACGGTCCGCTGTTTATGGACGGTGCCCTGATGACCATTAAATGTACCATTATCTGCGTGATCCTTGGCACCCTGTGGGGGCTGACTCTCGGGCTGGGGCGGATGGCGAAAGCTGAGCACGGGGTATGGAAATACGTTCTGCGTTATCTGGTGCAGTTTCCGGTGCGTTTTTACGTCAGCGCGTTTCGCGGCACGCCGCTGTTCGTGCAAATTATGGTGGTGCACTTCGCGCTGGTGCCGCTGTTTATCAACCCGCGCGACGGTCTGCTGGTGACCAGCGGCATGATGAGCGCCGATTTCGCCCGCGAGCTGCGCTCGAACTATGGCGCGTTTCTCTCCTGTATCGTGGCGATTACGCTGAACGCCGGGGCCTACGTCTCCGAAATATTCCGCGCCGGGATCCAGTCGATCGATAAGGGGCAGATGGAAGCCTCCCGGGCGCTGGGAATGCCGTGGTGGAAAACCATGCGTCAGGTGATTTTGCCGCAGGCGTTTCGCCGCATTCTGCCGCCGCTGGGCAACAACGCCATCGCCATCGTCAAGGACTCCTCGCTGGCGTCGGCCATCGGTCTGGCGGACCTGGCCTACGCCGCGCGCACCGTTTCCGGCGCCTACGCCACCTACTGGGAACCCTACCTGACCATCTCCCTGGTTTACTGGGTCATTACTTTCCTGCTGGCGCAGCTGGTTAACCGTCTGGAAAAGAGGTTTGGCAAAAGTGATTCACATTAACAATCTGCACAAGCGCTTCGGCGATAGCCACGTTCTGCGCGGCATCAGCTGCGATATCAAACCGCAGGAAGTGGTCTGTATTATCGGCCCGTCCGGCTCCGGGAAAAGCACCTTCCTGCGCTGCATGAACGCGCTGGAAACCGTCAGCGAAGGCGAGGTGGAGGTGAACGGCTTTGCCGCCCACGATCGCGCGACCGATCTGAATAAGATGCGGGAAAGCGTCGGCATGGTGTTTCAGCGTTTTAATCTGTTCCCGCACAAAACGGTGCTGGAAAACCTGATTATGGCCCCGATGAACCTGCGCGGCATGGCGCGCGCGGAGGCGGTGCGTCTGGCGGAAGAGCTGCTGGCGAAGGTCGGGCTGAGCGACAAGCGCGACGCCTGGCCCTCCAGCCTCTCCGGAGGGCAGCAGCAGCGGGTGGCCATCGCCCGCGCGCTGGCGATGAAGCCGTCGATTATGCTGTTCGATGAGCCCACCTCGGCGCTCGATCCTGAGCTGGTGGGCGACGTGCTGGAGGTGATGAAAAACCTCGCCAGCGAAGGGATGACCATGGTTATCGTGACCCACGAAATGGGCTTTGCCCGCGAAGTGGCCGACCGGGTTATCTTTATCGACCAGGGCATCATTCAGGAAGAGGGAAAACCGGCGCAGATCTTTAGCGCGCCGACTAACCCGCGCACCGCCGCGTTTTTAAGTAAAGTGCTGTAATCGATAACGACCCCGGCGCGCGGCTGCGCCGCCGGGGAGAAGATCTTGCGCGGGCGATGAGGGCGCTTTCGTTTTGTCGAACCGTGACGGCCCTTAAGCGCTACTGCGCCGCCTCGCTAATATCATCCATCTCTTCTTCGCGCTCGCGTTCGTCCGCCAGCAGCGCTTTTTCGCTTTTACCCAGGCACTGGATCAGCAGGAACAGCGCGCCGCTGACAAACAGCGTCATCAGCAGACCATCATAGCCCGCGACGCTGATTAACAATCCGCTGACTACCGGCCCGGCCACGCTGCCCGCGGACCAAAAGAATCCCAGCAGGGCGTTGATCATAATCAGCTTTTGCCCGGAGAAGGTTTTCCCGGCGCGGACCAGCGACAGGGTATAGAGCGCCCCCGCCGCGGCGCCGAGAAGCAGGCAGCCGACAATCAGCTGGATATGCGACGCCAGCAGAAACGGCAGGGCCAACAGGGCGAGGCAGAAGACCACCGCACAGGTCAGATGTACGCGGCGGATGCCGAAGCGGTCGGCAATCCAGCCCAGCGGCGCCTGGAATACGGCGTCGCCGGTCAATACCACCGTCACCAGCAGCACCGCCGTGACTTCACTTAGCCCTTTATCCATACCGTACAACGGCAGCAGCGCCAGAATGCTGGCATCAAAAAAGGCAAAACAGAATACGCCGGAAGCCAGTACCGGCAAAAAAGCGCCGAGGCTGCGCCAGCTGGCGCGTTCCGCCAGCCGTTCGCGGCTGCCGGAGGGCAGATGGCGGAGCATCAGCAGGCAGGCGAGGGTCACCAGTCCGACGAGCAGCAGCGTCCATGATTGATACGCTTCTCCGGCGGAGATCAGCAGCGGCCCCGCCAGCTGACAGCCGGTAAAGGCGGAGGCATAAATGCCGGTCAGGGTTGCCCGGTTTTTCCCCGCCGCGCCGCCGGTGATCCAGCTTTCGCCAATGACGATAATCACCCCCGACGCCAGGCCGGTAACCAGCCGCGGCAGCAGGAGATGAACCATATCAAACGACAGGCAGGAGGCGATGGTTGCCGCAGCCAGCGCCACCAGACTGACGGAGAGCAGAAGCCCCATCTCAAAGCGTCGGCACAGCGCGGGTGAGAGGAAGGAGGAGATCATCATCCCCGCTGGCGGTAGCGCGGCCAGCAGGCCGACGTAAACGGTATCAATCTGCTGCTGCGCCAGCTCCAGACTGATTAAGGGCACCGTGTATCCGGTGATAAATCCCACTAATGAAGCCGCCATGATCATCGCCAGCGTGGGGGCAAGGCGATTCTGCTCTGGGTTGAACATTTTATTTCCGGTTAAGGAGGTATGAAGAGTGAATTATTCGGTAAAACGCCAGTATAGCTGCATAATAATTAATCGCACGCCTTATGTCACCGTTGATATCACTACAAAAAAGGACGGCGCTGGCGAGGGGGCCGCGTAAAGGCGCGCCGGCGCAGGGTTTGGCGGAAGTTGTCAGCGAGCAGGCGAAAGGATATAACCAATAGGCTGGCGGACTACCTGTAGCCCCAATTTATTGAATAACACACTCGTTCAGCGCTGATGCTGTGCAGGAAAGGAGTATGACATGGCAGTATCCTCTTCACTGATCGCCGAGGCCATTCGCTGGCGACGTGATTTTCATGCTTGCCCTGAGCTGGGGTATCAGGAACAGGAAACCTCGCGTCGGGTGGCTGAACTGCTCGCGTCGTTTGGCCTCCAGGTGCATCGCGGGCTGGCGGGTACCGGCGTGGTCGCGACCCTGGAGAACGGCCCCGGTCCGGTGATTGGCCTGCGGGCCGATATGGACGCGCTGCCGATCGCCGAGCAGAGCGATGTCGGCTATAAATCGCGCAATCCTGGCGTGATGCACGCCTGCGGCCATGATGGTCATAGCGCGATGCTGCTGGCGACAGCGGCGCATCTGGCGCAGACCCGCCGCTTTCGCGGTACCGTGCACTTTGTTTTCCAGCCCGCCGAGGAGAACCTGGGCGGCGCGCGGAAAATGGTAGAGGAGGGGCTGTTTGAGCGCTTCCCGATGGATGCCATTTATGCGCTGCACAACTGGCCGGGTATGCCGCTGGGCCAGGTGGCGATCGGCAGCGGGGCGATGATGGCCTCTCTCGACGCGTTTGAAATTACCCTGACCGGCAAAAGCTGCCATGCGGCGATGCCGGAGCGCGGAGCGGACCCGATTGTCGCCGCGGCGCAGCTGATTATGGCGCTGCAAACCATTCCTTCGCGCCGCCTGTCGCCGCAGGAGTCGACGGTGGTGAGCATTACCCAGATTGCCGGCGGAGAGGCGATCAACGTGCTGCCGGATAAAGTGGTGCTGCGCGGGACCTTCCGCTGCCTGGACAACCAGGTGCGCGCGCGGGTCAGGGGGCTGATTGAGAGCTATGTCGCCGCCCAGCCGCAGGTGTCAGAGGTGGAAGGCGCAATCGCCTGGTATCCCGGTTATCCGGTGACCACTAACCATCCGGCCGAAGCGCAAAAGGTGCGCGAGGTAGCGACCGCGCTGCTGGGGGAGTCGGCGGTGAGCTGGAACGGGAACCCCTCCATGGCCTCGGAAGATTTTGCCTGCATGCTGGAGGCTTGTCCTGGCGCCTATTTTTGGATTGGCGCCGATGGCGAGACGGCGTCAAAGCCGTTGCATAACGCCGGCTATGATTTTAACGATGAGCTGCTCCCTCACGGCGTGGCGCTGTGGACGGCGCTGGTGGAGAAACTGCTGGCGTAAGAGGGCGATCCCGGAGGCGGCGCTGCGCATCTGTCCGGGCTACCGCTCCGCAGACGGCACTGAACCTGTAGCCCGGGCAAGGCGCGTTGAGCGCCGCCCCCGGGAACAAAAGTGGCTATGCAGGGAGACGCGCGCATCTCCCTGCGTTGTTTTACACGTTAACCGCCGCTTTCAGGCGGGCTTTCATCTCGCTATAGCTTGTCCAGGCATACTGTTCGGCCCAGCGCTGATCCGCGATAGCCTCCACCTTCACCGCGCAGTATTTGGTTTCCGGCGTTTTCGAGATTGGGTCGAGATTATCCTGCGTCAGCTCATTACAGGCGCCGACCCACCACTGATAGGTCATGTACACCGCGCCTTCATTAATGCGATCGCTGATGTCGGCGCGGGTAATCACCTTGCCGCGCCGCGAGCTGACCCACACCAGCTGCTGGTCGGCGATCCCGAGGCGCTGCGCGTCGGCGCGGTTGATTTGCACCCGTCCTGGCTCATCGGCAAGCGACTGCAGAGCCGCGCAGTTGCCGGTCATCGAACGACACGAGTAGTGGCCGACTTCGCGCACGGTACACAGCACCAGCGGATACGCTTCATCCGGCGTCTCGGCAGGCGCACGCCACGGGGCGGCGAACAGCTGACCTTTACCGGTCGGCGTATCGAAGAGGTTATCTTTATACAGCCACGGAGTACCGGGATGATCCAGCGTCGGGCACGGCCACTGGACGTGGTTCATATCGCCCATTTTCTCGTAAGTGACGCCGTAGAACAGCGGGCAGAGTTCGCGCATTTCGTCCCAGATCTGCTGGTTATTATCGTAATGCATCGGATAGCCCATTTCGCTGGCCAGCAGGCTGATGATTTCCCAGTCGCGCTTAACGTTACCGGTGGCGATAATCGCCTGCTCAAAGCGCTGGAAGCCGCGGTCGGCGCAGGTAAAGACGCCGCCGTGTTCCCCCCAGGAGGTGGCGGGCAGCAGCACATCGGCGATTTCGGCGGTTTTGGTCATAAAGATATCCTGCACCACCACAAAATCGAGCGCCTCAATCCCTTTACGCACCAGACCCAAATCGGCTTCGGTTTGCAGCGGATCTTCACCCATGATGTAGTAGGCTTTGATCTCGCCGGTCAGCGCTTTGTGCGGCACTTCGGTGATCCGGGTACCGACCTGGTCGTCCATGCTCGCCGGATCAATCCCCCAGGCGTTGGCGAATTTGGCGCGAACGCCGGCGTCGGTGACGTCCTGGTAGCCGGGGAACATATTCGGCAGGACGCCCATATCACAGGCGCCCTGGACGTTGTTTTGCCCGCGTACCGGCCCCACGCCGACGTTGGCGCGCCCGAGGTTGCCGGTTAACAGCGCGAGGCTCGCCAGCCCTCTGACAACGTCCACCGCCTGGCCGAACTGGGTGACGCCCATGCCCCACATAATGGTGGCGGAAGGCGCGGCGGCAAACATGCGCATCGCCTGGCGAATTTCAGCGGCCGGGACGCCGACGATGCCTTCGACGGCTTCAGGGGAATAGTCTTTCACCATCTCACGATAGGCATCCAGCCCCTCGGTAAAGCGGTCGACGTAGTCGTGGTTATACAGATCTTCTTCCAGCAGGACGTGAGCGAAGGCGTTGACCAGCGCCATGTTGCTGCCGTTATTGAGCTGCAGATGGCGATCGGCGATGCGGGCGGTTTCGATACGACGCGGGTCGCAGACGATGATTTTTGCCCCGTTTTCGCGGGCCTTAATCACCCGGCGGGCGACGATTGGGTGGGAGTCGGCGCAGTTATAGCCAAAGACCAGCAGGCATTTTGAGTTCTCAATATCGCTAATCGAGTTGCTCATCGCGCCGTTGCCGAGCGCCAGCTGCAGGCCGGCGACCGACGGGCCGTGGCAGACGCGGGCGCAGCAGTCGACGTTATTGGTGTTGAGCACCCCGCGGGCGAACTTCTGCATCACGTAGTTGGTTTCATTGCCGGTACCGCGCGATGAACCGGTCGTCATAATGGCGCGCGGGCCATGCTTCTCCTTTATTTCACGCAGTTTTTTCGCCGTATAGCGGATGGCTTCATCCCAGCTTACCGGGGTGAACTTGCCGCCTTTCTGGTAGCGAATCATCGGCTGCTGCAGACGCGGCGTCAGCAACTGGGTGTCGTTGAGAAAATCCCAGCCGTAATAGCCTTTCAGGCACAGCTGATTTTGGTTGGTAACGCCATCAGCGGCTTCGGCTCGGATAATCTTATTGTTTTCGACGACCAGCTTAAGTTTGCAACCGGCCCCGCAATAAGGGCAAACGCTCGTGATTTTTTTCATCAGTAACAGACCTGTTAACAGAGAATAAACAACAATGGACAGGCCGGGCCCGGCCCGCCCTTGTCAGGGCGTCATGCGCCAGCGTACCGGCAGATGACGGGAGCGTTATGCATAGGATGTGCCAAATTTTAACTTATTGAATTAATTTAGAATAATCGGGAGGTGCAGGCGGGGCGGCGGCGATGTCGACACTAATGACGATGACATGACGCCCGCTCGGGCGTCATCAAGGGACAATCAGGCTAGCTTCTGGCGTAGCTGCGCGAGGGTATCGGCGGGTACTCCTACCTCCTCGGCGGCGGCGCAAATCGCCTGCCAGCTTCCGGCGTCCAGCGGAATGCCCTGCGCCAGACGCTGCCGACGGTTCGCCTCTTCCCACTCCCCCGGCGCCAGAATGGGCGCGTCCGGCTCGTGCGGCGACTGTTTACACCAGTCGATAAACGCTTCGGTCTCGCGCTGCATATCCGGCGCATCGAACGCTTCTGGGCTGAGAATAATGGTGGTCATGCAGTTGAAGATGGCGTCCACGCTGCCCTGCAGCGTCTCCTGATGCGAGGTTTTGCCGCCGGATACCGCGCCGCCGATCGCTTCGCACAGCGTCGCCAGCGCGTAGCCTTTATGTTCGGCAAAGGTCAGCAGCGCCCCCAGCGGCGAGGTCTGCATCACCGCCGGGTCGGTGGTGGGGACGCCGCGAGCGTCGATCAGCGACCCTGCCGGTACCGGAACCCCTTTATGCCAGGCAACGCGGGTTTTACCGAAGGCGATGGCGCTGGTGGCGTAATCCAGCAGCAGCGGCGGATGGCCGACGCGCGGGAACACCACGCACAGCGGGTTGGTGCCGAAGCGGCTGTCTTTCCCACGGAACGGGGCGACCATCACGTTGCCAACGACGTTAACGAAATGGATAGAGATCATTCCGGCGGCCGCGCACTGTTCCGCCCAGTAGCCGATGCGGCCAATATGGTGCGCGTTGCGCAGCGCCACGGCGGCCAAACCGTGCTGTTTTGCCTTCTCAATACCGATCTGCATGGCTTCATGGGCCACCACCTGGCCGAATCCGCCGTTGCCGTCCAGCGTGACCACCGCGCCCGCGTCCTTCATCACGCTAGCGTGGCGGTTGAGCTGGAGATAGCCCTGCGCGTGGGAGCGTACGTAGCTTGGGATCATACCGACGCCGTGGGAATCGTGCCCGGCCAGGTTGGCGGCAATAAGGTGGTCGGCGATAAGCGACGCTTCGGTGGGGGAGCTTCCCATATGGGTGAAAAGGGTTTTAACAAATTGATGCAGATCCGTGGCCTGGAAGCGATGTCCTGTTTGCACTGATTCTCTCCTGTGAATGGGTTGCGGATTATTGTTTTAGCGTGTTTGCATTTCCATGCTGCGCTGAGCAACGGCGAAGATCAAGGTTTTGACTTTTGTATTAAAGGCTTTTCGCTGGCGGTTATTGCTGCGGAGAGGATGGAGACAAATCCTTGAAGCTGGTGATATATAAACCACGCCATGGCGGTCAAGCCCCTGTGTTAGCGGCAGAGTGAGACGCGTTATACCTTTCTTTGCAGGTAAAACGGAGCGTCACTTTTATTATTCTAGTTAATCAAAGCCAAAATTCGGCGAGCCATATATGCAAAAAAACTTAATGTTTTCTTAATATTCCCGCCGCAGAGCGTTAATCGCTTTCGCTTTATCCCGCGAATCTTCCTTTAAATTACGCCAGCGTCACAAAAGCCGTAAAAAAACAAAATCCGGCGTTGCAAGGCTCTGGCGTCCCGCTATATGTTAAAATTACGTTTAATAATTGATACCTAAAGGTTGATTTTATGTATATGAAAATTAGTGGGTTAATGATTTCACTGACGGCAATATTCTCCGGTCAGGTTCTTGCCACAGTCCCTGAGGGCTACCCGGCGGATTATCAAAAAGTGGTGGATGCCGGGATTAAAGAAGGCAAAGTGGTTATCTATTCAACGACCGATACCAAGGCCGCAGGCCCGTTAATTAAAGGCTTTGAGGCGCAATATCCCGGCATTAAAGTTGAATATAACGATATGAACAGTACCGAATTGTACAACCGTTATATCAGCGAACAGGCGGCGGGCGGCGGCAGCGGCGATGTGGTCTGGAGCTCTTCCATGGATACGGCGCTGAAGCTTGCCACCGAATACGCCGAAGAGTACGCCTCGCCGGAGCGGGATAAGCTGCCAAAATGGGCGGTCTGGCAACAAAAAGCTTACGGCACGACCTACGAGCCGGTGGTCTTTATCTATAATAAACGGCTGATCCCGCAGGGTGATGTTCCGGACTCGCATACCGCGCTGGCGAAGCTTATCTCCGCTCAGGCCGATAAATTCAAAGGCAAGGTCACCACGTACGATATTGAAAAATCAGGGCTGGGTTTTATGCTGGCGGTGCAGGACAGCAAAGCCGATGCTAACTACTTTAACGATCTGGCGGGCATTGCGAAAGGCGGCCTGACGGTGCAATCATCCACCGGTACGATGATGGAGCGCGTCTCCTCCGGTGAAAACCTGATTGGCTACAATATTCTCGGTTCCTACGCGGAAGCGCGGGCGAAAACCGACCCTTCGCTTGGCATCTCATATCCGAAAGATTACGTGCTGGTGCTCTCCCGGGTCTCCTTTATTACCGCAGAAGCCGAGCATCTTAATGCGGCGAAGCTGTGGTTTGACTACGTGCTGTCGGAAAAGGGGCAAAGCATCCTCGCGAACCAGGCCGATATTCCCTCCCTGCGCAATGATATCGAAGGTAAAAATGATATTGACGGCATGACCAAAATGCTTGGCAGCGCGCTGAAGCCGATTCCGGTCGATGAAACGCTGCTGGCGTATCTTGAGCCGAAGCAACGTCTGGAATTTATCAAACAGTGGCGTACCGCCGCGGCGAAATAACCCCCCGGCGCTGCGCCTCTTTTCCGGATGCGCAGCCCGCTTAATGCCCGCCAGATTTAAAGGGATCGCTTATGAATGTCTTACGTCGAAAATGGCAGGGTTTGCCGCGCGGTATCATCGTCGTGATGACGGCGCTGGCGATTTATGTCCCGCTGTTGTTTATCGTGGTGCAGAGCTTTCTCTCGGCGCCTTTTTTTGCCCGCTCGAAGTCGTTCAGCCTCGAAGCCTTCGCGTTTATCTTTAGCGACCCGGATTTTTATCTGGCGCTAAAATCCGGTTTTATTCTCGCCTTCGGTCTGGTGGCGATCGCCATCCCCCTCGGCGGGATCCTCGCTTTTTTAATGGTGCGCACCGATTTACCCGGGCGGCGGTTTATTGAGCCGCTGATTCTGGTGCCGATTTTCGTTTCGCCGATGGTGCTGGGCTTTGGTTACGTGGTGGCGGCCGGACCGGTAGGTTTCTTTTCGCAATGGGCGGAACAGCTGATCGGTTTCGTACCGTGGAATATTTACTCAATGTTCAGCATCGTGGTGATTGCCGGACTGACGCACGTTCCGCATGCCTATCTCTATATCTCATCCGCCCTGCGCAGCGTCGGGTCGGACGTGGAGGAGGCCGCGCGCACGGTGGGCGCATCGCCGCTGCAGGTGATGACGGCGGTGAGCTTGCCCATGGTGCGACCGTCGATACTCTACGCCTGCGTGCTGCTGTTTTTCCTTGGTCTGGAAGTGTTTGGCCTGATGTTGGTGCTGGGGGACCCGGAGGGCAACATGGTGCTGGCGACCTATCTTTATAAGCTGACCAACAAGCTCGGCACCCCTTCCTATCACCTGATGGCGGCGGTAGCGGTGGTGCTGATCTGCATCACCATTCCGCTGGTAATGCTCCAGCGCCGCCTGATGCGCACTGCCAACCGCTTTGTCACCATGAAGGGGAAAGCGTCCCAGGCCCGCGCGCTGCCGCTGGGGAAATGGCGCTGGGTCGCCGGGATTGTGGTGGTGGCCTGGCTGACGGTCACTATCGGCGTGCCGCTGCTCGGCGTGGCGCTGCGGGCCTTTATTTCAAACTGGGGCGTAGGCGTTTCGCTATGGGATGAGCTCTCGCTGGCGACGTTCCGTAGCATCTGGCAGCAGCCGAACCTGCTGCGCGCCATCGTTAACTCCATGGCGATTGGCGTGTTCGGCGGCGCGCTGGCGGTGGTCTGCTATCTGTTCGTGGGCATCGCCATGCACCGTAAACCGGATAACGTCACGCGCTTTCTTGACTACAGCGTGCTGGTACCGCGCGCCGTGCCGGGGCTGCTGGCCGGGCTGGCGTTTCTGTGGGTGTTTCTGTTTCTGCCGATGTGGCTCGATCAGTCGCTGAAAAACGGCTGGCTCTCGGCGCTGCCGGTGGCGGACTGGCTGCGCGAGCACCTGATCGTTCAGCTGCGCGCGCTGCGTAATACTATTTTTAGCGTCTGGCTGGCTTATACCGTGGTGTGGATGGCCTACGGCCTGCGGCTGATCTCCTCGACGCTGCTGCAGGTGGCGCCGGAGCTGGAAGAGGCCGCGCGCAGTACCGGCGCATCGCGCGGGCAGATTACCCGTCACGTCACGGTGCCGCTGTCGCGCTACGGCTTAATCGGCTCATGGCTGCTGATGTTTCTTATCTTCGAGCGCGAATACTCAACCGGGGTTTATCTGCTTTCGCCCGGAACCGAAACGATCGGTTCGATGCTGGTCTCGCTGTGGGCGGCGGGGGCTATCGATATTGTCGCCGCGCTCTCCTTCATCAATATCCTGCTGGTGGTCGTGGGGCTGGGTATCGCGCTGCGCTTTGGAGTGAAATTACATGATTGAATTATCGGTAGAAAACCTGCATCTGACCTACGGCGATAATCCGGTGCTTAAGGGCGTGTCCATGGAACTGAAGCGGGGAGAGGTGGTGTCGCTGCTAGGGCCATCGGGCAGCGGAAAAACCACGCTGCTGCGGGCGGTCGCCGGGCTGGAGAAGCCGACCGGCGGCATTATCACCATTGGAAAATCCCGCGTCTATGACGGCAACCCGCGTAGCGAAATTCCGGCCGAGGAGCGCAACCTGGGGCTGGTGTTTCAGTCCTACGCGCTGTGGCCGCATAAAACAGTGTTTGAAAACGTCGCTTACCCGCTGAAGCTGCGTAAGGTTGCCGCCGCGGAGATCAAGCAGCGGGTCCAGACCGTACTTGAACAGCTGGGGCTGGGGCATCTTGGCAATCGCCATCCGCATCAGCTCTCCGGAGGACAGCAGCAGCGCGTGGCCATCGGCAGGGCACTGGTTTACAACCCGCCGGTGATCCTGCTGGATGAACCGCTGTCGAATCTGGACGCCAAGCTGCGGGAAGAAGCGCGGGTCTTTTTGCGCGAGCTGATCGTCAAGCTGGGACTGTCGGCGCTGATGGTCACGCACGATCAGAATGAGGCGATGGCGATTTCCGATCGCATTCTGCTGCTTAATAACGGCGTGATCGAGCAGCAGGGCACCCCGCAGGAGATGTACGGCAGCCCGAAAACGCTGTTTGCCGCCGAGTTTATGGGCAGTAATAATCGCCTGCATGGCACCGTCAGCGCGCTGGAGAACGGTCGGGCGCGCATTGAGGGAGCCAGCTGGGCGCTCTGGGGAATGGCGGGGGAAGGGGTCAGCGTGGGGGAAGAGGCGACGGCGGTGATCCGCGTTGAGCGCCTGCGCATCGCTTCGGCGCCTGAAGAGAACATGCTGGCGTTGCCGCTGTTGACCAGCATGTACCTCGGCGACCGCTGGGAGTATCTGTTTCGCACCGAAGGCGATGATTTCGCCATACGCGCCTACGGCAGCGCGCTGCGCGATGCCGAGCGTTGCCATCTGGCGTTGCCCGTCAGCGACCTGTGGATCTTCCCGAAAGGTTGAGATAAAAAAAGCCCCGGCGGTGAAGCCGGGGCAAACCATGTCAGAGCTTATTTATTATTAGTTAAATACCATGCCGCCATCGATCAGCAGCGATTGGCCGGTCATATAGTTGGAGTCTGGACCGGCGAGATAAGAGACGCAGGCCGCGACGTCTTCCGGCTCGGATAGCCGTCCAAGGGTAATGCGTTTGGCGAACTCCTGGGTTCCGTAACCCAGCGGTTTACCCGCCGCTTCGGAAACCTGGCGGTCAATCTCCGCCCACATTGGGGTTTTGACGATCCCCGGGCAGTAGCCGTTAACGGTAATTCCCAGATGCGCCAGATCGCGGGCGGCGGTTTGCGTCAGGCCGCGCACGGCAAACTTACTGGAGCTATAGACCGCCAGCTCCGGGTTACCTACATGGCCCGCCTGGGAGCAGGCGTTGATGATTTTGCCGCCGTGGCCCTCTTGTTTAAACGCCTCGACCGCGGCCTGGATGCCCCAGATAACGCCTTTGACGTTGATATTGTAGACTTTATCGATCACGTCCTCGCGAATCTCCTCGATTGGCGTGGAGGGCGCAACCCCGGCGTTGTTGACGATCACGTCAAAACCGCCGAGGCCCTTGCGCGCCTGTTCGACGGCGGCAAAAACCTGATCGCGTTGAGACACATCCACCTTCACCGCCAGCGCCCGGCCGCCGCTGCGGTTAATTTCATCAGCGACCGCCTGTGCGGTGGCGTCGTTATAATCGGCGATAGCCACGGCAAAACCATCTTTCACCAGGCGAAGGGCGATAGCTTTACCGATACCCTGGCCCGCGCCGGTGACGAGTGCGACTTTTTTCATTGATAGATTCCTTCTGTAGTGACTCAAAGTATTTGACTGAGATGGAGCTGGCCCATCAGCAGCGGGTTATCGCGGTAATCCACGGGGATGGCCACGACGGCGGGGCCGTCAACGTCCATCGCCGCCCGCAGCGTCGGCTCAAGGGCTTCGGCGCTCTCTACCGCAAACCCTTTGGCGCCGAAGGCTTCGGCATAGACTTTAAAATCCACCGGGCCGAACTCAACGCCGGAGAGCCGCTGGTATTTTTTCTCCTCCTGAATCGCCACCATGTTGTAGCCGTTATCGACCCAGATGATATGCAGGACGTTCGCTTTCAGCCGTACGGCGGTCTCCAGCTCCATGCTGGACTGCAGGAAACCGCCGTCGCCGGAAACGGAAACCACTTTGCGCTGCGGATTGACCAGCCAGGCGCCAATCGCCCACGGCAGCGCCACCCCCATGGTCTGTTGACCGTTGGATATCATCACCTGACGGGCGCGGAAGCTGTAGAGATAGCGGGCGATCCAGATATGAAAGCTCCCCATATCGACGGTCAGGGTGACATCGCTATTGACGATGTCCTGCATGGCGCGAACGATGCGCAGCGGATGCAGGGCGAACTGGTTCAGCTGCGCGCCGCGGCGGTTGAGGAGCTCCCGCTGATGCTGGCGATCGACCAGGATCTCGGCGGCCTGCGGCGACAGCACCAGCTGGTGGTCGATGCGCTGAGACAGTTTGTTCAGGGTGGCGGCGATATTGCCGACCAGCTCGACGTCCGGGGTATAGTTACGCTCTTCGTAAGCGGGCAGCACGTCGATATGCACCAGCGTAGCGTTACCGTTATTCCACATGGCCGGCTCGTACTCCACCGGACTATAGCCGATGCAGATGACCAGGTCGGCGAGATGCAGGAGTCGATCCCCTGCCTGGTTGTTGAACAGCCCAACCCGCCCGGCGAAGCGAGTAAAGTGGTCCTGATTGACCGCGCCGGCGGCCTGATAGGTGCTGGTTACCGGGATATGGCTTTTTTTCAGTAATTCGCGCAGCGCCGCGCTGTTTTCCGTCTGGCTGGCCATCAGGCCGAGCAGAAATATCGGATTTTTCGCGCCGGCAATCATCTTCGCGACTCGCGCAATGGCTTCGTCCGGCGCCGCGCCGGTCTGCGGCGCATCGCCGGCGGGCAGAACCCTGGCGTGGACCGGCCCGTCGACCACGTCCTGCGGCAGGCTGACGAAGGCGCTGCCGGGGCGTCCCTGCTCGGCTGCGCGAAACGCGTTGGAGACAACCTCCGCCAGCGCTTCCGGCGCGGTGACTTCCACCGAGTATTTGGTCACCGGGCTAAACATCGCCACCGTATCCATACTCTGATGCACCTGTTTGGCCTTATCGGCGCGTTTTACCGCGCCGCCCAGCGCCACCACCGGGTCGCCCTCGCTATTGGCCGTTGCCATCCCGGTAATCAGGTTAGAGCAGCCCGGTCCGGACGTGACCAGCGCGACGCCCGCTTTGCCGGTGATGCGGCCAACCGCGGCGGCCATAAAGGCGGCGTTGGCTTCGTGGCGCACCGGGATAATGCGAATGGAGGAGTCGAGCAGCGAATCGAAGACTTTATCGATTTTGGCCCCCGGAATGCCGAACACCTGGCGTACTCCCTGGGCCTCAAGCTGGCTGACGATGAGGTCGGCGCCGTGCGCCCACTGGCGCGGTTGATGTTGATTATCCACGAGAATCTCCTTAGTTTTCGACTGAGCGAATGGCGGCATCAAGATTGTCTGGATGCAGATCCGCCTGCAGGAAGGCGCTATCGGCAGGAAGGTCAATCATCAATTTGTGGATCTCGCCAAAGGTCAGCACGCCGTGGTCGAGCTGATAATCGAGCAGATGGCCGCCGCCCTGGCGGTCATCGGTGATGAAGTGTTCGTGGTAGCCGGCCACGTTAATGCCCTGCATATGCTGCGGCGTTCTGAACCCAACCAGGACCCCCTCGCGCTGGTTGAAGCGAAAAACCGGCTGGTCGTCGAGTACGTCGGTCATCGCCCGGTAGGGCGGCGTCTGGCGCGGTACCGTGCGGGTATGGGCGTGGCGAAAATGGCCGTTAATACGCAGGGCGCAGAACAGATTGTCCGACGGGATTTGCTGGTCGATGATGTTGTGCAGCTGTTCGCGGCTGACCGGTTTATCGAACGTTTTGCGATACTGCGGCTGAAACCAGGTCATCACCGCGAACGGCGTACGCTGTTCCATACGGGCTTTGCGGGCGCTGCCGTCGGCGCGCAGCTGGTAAACTTCGCTGCTAAACGCGATCAGCTCGCCGTCCAGTTCATTAAAGGTCCCGAGGCCGAAATCACCGTGGGTGAGCAAATCGGCGATGGTCGTATTACCTTCATAAACGCCGCTAAGCAGCGCGCTCATCAGAGAGGTCTGGTAGATGACGCTATCGGGATGTTGCGCGGAAAATCCTCGTAGAGTTTCACACAGGCTCTCTTCACAAGAGCATTCAACAGAATGGTTCATTGCCCACTTCCTCGTTCAACGAATATCAGAAAGGTTAAATAAATGTTGACCCGATTCAGCTCACAGTTCCAATATAGAATCTATGATTGTTTGAGACGTTTTCGATATGGAACTTCGTTATCTGCGCTACTTCGTCGCCGTCGCCGAGGCGCGGCACTTCACTAAAGCGGCAAAAGAACTTGGCATCTCCCAGCCCCCGCTAAGCCAGCAAATTCAAAGGCTTGAAAGAGAAATTGGCACACCGCTTTTCCGCCGTTTAACGCGGGGCGTCGAGCTGACGGAAGCGGGGGAGTCGTTCTATGAGGATGCCTGCCAGATTCTGGCGTTAAGCGACGCGGCGCTGGAAAAAACCAAGGGAATTGCCCGCGGGCTGAACGGTCGCCTCTCGCTGGGCATTACCAGCTCCGACGCTTTTCATCCGCAAATCTTTAGCCTGTTACAGCAATTTCAGCAAAGTTACCCGGGGGTGACGTTACATCAGGTCGAGGGCAATATGGCGACGCTGATGGGGGCGCTTGGCGAAGCGGAGCTGGATATTGCTTTTGTGCGCCTGCCCTGTGAGAGCAGTAAAGCGTTCAATCTGCGGATTATCGATCAAGAACCGATGGTGATTGCCCTGGCGCGTTCGCACCCGCTATCGTCCCACCGCGAGCTGACGCTGGAGCAGTTGACGGACGTGGCGCCGATTCTTTTCCCGCGTGAAGTGGCTCCCGGACTCTACGAACTGGTGTATAACAGCTATCTGCGCGCCGGTATTGATATGCAAAGCGCCTATCAGTCATCGCAAATTTCATCGTCATTGAGCATGGTGGAGGCCGGATTCGGCTTTGCGCTGGTGCCGCAGTCGATGACCTGCATCACGCTGCCCAACGTGAGCTATCATCCGCTGATGGGGACGCCGCTGAAAACCGATATCGCTATCGCCTGGCGGCGCTACGAGCGCTCGCGCACGGTGAAGCGTTTTTTGGCCATGTTTTAACCGGCGGGGTGACGACGACAGGAAATATTTAACGCTTTTTAAAACTGTTTAAGAAAGGTAGACGTTGGCGGCGGTTGGGCCTCGCAGTCCGTTGACTCGACGAAATTCGACGCGGATTCCGGGGCTGATTGTGGTTGGTTCGCCGGGCGATAATGCGGAAATATGAACCTGAACATCTTTACGACCATCGGAGGGGATTATCAGGCCTTTGCCTGTTTTATTATCAAACGCTTTGACAATACCTGTCATTTTTTGGAACAAATAAATACCTTTTAAATATGAAAACCGGCACGACTATACCGTAAGCGCGCGGGAAGTCTATTCAAATCAAAATAAAACCCGCGCAGGCGGGCTTTTTTTGCCAAATGAGTTCGGCGCTGGCTGATTATTGCGCAATCACGCGCGGCAATCGGCATCTGGCAAGGGAATAATTATGCAGCGGATCGTGATGAGGACTGAAAGAGTTTATGGCAGTAGGGGCAAATGAGTTGCGCACCTTTTTGGACTCGGCTGAAGCTGTGTTCTGAGTCCTGAGAGCAGTTAGGGCAGGAGCATTTAACGAGATAATTACGGCGAGTTTTAGCGTCTTTGCGTTCTGACATATGATATTTCCTGATTTAAGAGTGTATGACCATACAGCATTTCGCGGCAAATAGCTCTAACTCATTCTGTGCAGCCAGCGGCGCGGGTGACGAGCGGAAGAGCGCGCAAACCCAGGCCTGGCCAGGCGCGCAAGAGAGGAATTTTCCCCTATTTTTTGTGATTACCATCACCCTCTAAAATTAAATCGTTTTATATCAATGCATTAAAAGATACGAGTTTTGGTTGCCAGAGAACGTTTTTCTCCATTTTTCCCTGATTAGAGGGAAAATAGGCAAAATTTTCTTTCGCGCCTGATATATATTTTAACGGTAGTCGGGCAACGCAAATCACGCTGTTAATGATGCGCTAGTCATATTTTTTAGGCTATTAAACGGAGTTTTGGCGGTTGTTTTATTCGCCAGCTGCGCTGACCATGACAATAAGAGCTCATGACATTTTATATCTGATAATAATTTGAGTGTACCCTATGAAAACCAGAACTAAAGATATTGCTACCCTGGCGGTTCATGCTGGAAATCAATCCGATCCGGTAACCCATGCTATATTTACCCCGATCGTCACGGCCAGCTCATTTATTCAACCTAATCTGTATGAAGGTGGCGATTTTTGTTATTCCCGGGTCTCTAATCCAACGCGTAAAGCTTATGAATCGGCTCTCGCCGAACTGGAAGGCGGCATTTACGCCACCGCCACCGCCTCGGGAATGGCGGCGACCAATATCGTTATGGAGCTCTTACCCAAAGACGCCCATATTATCGCGATGAAAGGCGTCTACGGCGGAACCTGGCGGCTGTTTGAAAAATTAAAAACGCATACCACCGGCGTCACGATTTCTTATATCGATCTGAATGATGAGCAATGCCTGATAAACACTATTCAGGAAAATACGGCGTTAATCTGGATTGAAACGCCGACGAATCCCTTACTGGAACTGGTCGATATTGCGAAGGTTTGTCGTATTGCCAAAGAACGCGCTATTACTACCTGCGTCGATAATACCTTTGCCAGCGCCTGGAACCATAAGCCGCTTGAAATGGGTGCGGATATGGTCATGCTCTCTACCAGTAAATATGTCGGCGGGCATTCAGATTTAATTGGCGGCGCGGTGATCACTAATAATGAAGCGCTGGCGTCCCGTCTTGATTTCATTAAAACCACACTCGGCTCTATTGCTTCGCCATTCGATGCCTATCTTGCCCTGCGCGGCATGAAAACGCTGGATCTGCGCATGGCGCGTCAGTGCGGCAATGCGCTACGGGTAGCGCAATATCTGGAAAATCATCCGGCGATAGCCAGCGTCTACTACCCGGGCCTGCCGTCGCATCCGCAGCATCAGCTTTGCAGGCAGCAAATGCGTTCGGGCGGCGCGGTGGTGACCGCGACGCTGAAGGGAGATATCCAGAGCCTGAAACGCTTTATTGGCGGTCTGCACTATTTTGTGCTGGCGGAATCGCTGGGCGGAGTGGAGAGCATGATCAACCATTCGGCTTCCATGTCCCACGGGGCGATGTCAAAAGAGGAGCGGGAAGCCATCGGGGTTTACGACACGACGCTGCGTTTCTCCGTCGGCATCGAACATATCGATGATTTGCTGCAAGACCTGGAGAGCGCTTTCGCCGCTATGGACATCACACAGGATAATCATCATGCATGACTACGGTATCTGGACGATTATTACCCCGCTGGTCACGATTATTCTGGCGATCCTGACCCGCCAGGTGATCCTCTCGCTGCTGACCGGTATTTTTGTCGGCTACGCGGTGATTAACCACAGTATTATTCAGGGGATTGGCGGCACCCTGAACGGGATTATCGAAACCTTCGCCTCCGCCGGTAACGCGCGAACGATTGTGTTTATGGTGATGATCGGCGGCATTATGCGGCTGATCGTGGTGACCGGCGGGGTGCGTAAACTGGTGCAGTTTCTCTCGGAAAAAAACGATTTTGTCACCAATAAAAAATCGGTACAGCTGCTGGCGATGCTGGTGACCTCGTTGATTTTTATCGAGAGCTCGATAAACCAGCTGATCGCCGGCGCTTCGACAAAAAACCTGGCCCGGCGCTATAAAGTCTCGCCGGAAAAGATGTCCTATATTATCCAGACCTCCTGCGTATCGGTCTGCTCGTCGGTGATGATCAACGGCTGGGGGGCGGCGATGATGGGCGTTATCGGGGTGCAGATTGCGCAGGGTTACCTGACCGGCGAGCCTTTTGAAGTCCTGGCAAGCTCGATGATCTGGAACACGATGGCCTGGTTTTCATTAGCCTCGGTGCTGTTTTATATTCTCTCCGGCTGCAGCTGGGGGCCGATGAAAAAGGCGGAGCTAAAGTTTGAAACCGCGCTGATGGAAATCGAGCAAGAGCAGGGGGCAGACGAAGCGGACCCGGTTATCGATCACCCGGCCTGTCACTCGCTGCTCAACTTCTTTATTCCGATTCTTTCCACCGTCTTAATGGTTCCGGTGGTGCTATATATCACCGGCGATGGACAGTTCTCCAAAGGCAGCGGTTCGATGTCGGTCTACTCCGGCGTCATGTTTGGTACCGTCGTCTCTTTTATCTGGTTCCGCGCGCGCGGTATTCTGAACGTTGAGAACTTTTTCAAAGAGCTGTATATCGGCTACGCCAGCATGGTGAAAATTAGCTCAATCATGATCCTGGCTTTCCTGATGGGGCATATTTCAGCGGAACTGAATACCGGGCAGTATATCGCTTCCATTACCTCCGGCGTGATCCCCTCCGGATTCTCGATCGGCTTTATCTTTCTGATTGCTGCGGTCATGTCGCTGGCGACGGGCACCTCATGGGGAACCTTCGCCATTATGATCCCGATCGGCGTTCAGCTGGGGGTCTCATTAGGCATCGATCCGCACTTTATGATTGGCGCCGCGATTTCCGGCTCAATTTTTGGCGATATGACGTCCCCGATCTCCAGCGATGCTATCGTCGCCTCGATGGCGACCAACTGCGACCATATTGAGCATATTCGTACCCAAATGCCCTATGCCCTGGTGACGGGGAGCCTGGCGCTCATGGTTTATTTAATCGTCGGTTTTACTCTTTAATTCATAGGGTTAAGAACGGGTTACGCCTAAAGTTATTGCTCCAAAAAATGCGCCGCGGTAAATAACGCCAGTGTAGAATATTTCACCCCGCGTTATGCTTCGTTCCCGGCGCTTACCGCCTGATAACGCTTGTGCGCCATAATTTCGATGATTTGCCGGTCGGTGTGCTGCATGGCCCGCCCGGCAATGGCGCAAAGATTAGCAATCGAGTTTTCCACATCGCGATCGACGATGCCGTCGTTGCCGGAAACGACGGAGTTATCCAGCGCCAGCAGAATCGCTTTCCAGGCGGAAGAGATGCTGGTGGAGACCTTCATGGCGCAGCTGCCGGAAGCGCCATCGCAAATGATGCCGCTGACGTCGCCGATCATGTTGTTGATCGCCATGGCGATGGTGTCAAAGCTGCCGTTCATTAACCAGATAATCCCCGCCGCCGCGCCCATCCCGGCGGTGGTGGTGGCGCACAGGGCCGACAGGCGCGGGAGTTTACAATGGATATAGATGGCGACCAGGTGCGAGAGCGCCAGCGCGCGGGCCAGCTGCTGCCGGCTGGCGTTAAGACGTTCGGCGGCCACCACCACCGGCATGGTCGCCGTAATGCCCTGGTTGCCGGAACCGGAGTTAGTCATCGCCGGTAGCGATGCGCCGCCCATCCGGGCATCCGACGCGGCGCTGGTACGGTAGAGGATCTCGGTAAACATATCGTCGGAAACCAGCCCGTTGTCGACCTGGCGCTTCAGAGTCGGGCCGATATGCAAACCCCACTCCTTAACCAGGCCCTTCTTTGACAGGGCGTCGTTCATCGCGCCCGCCTCGAGAATAAACGCGATCTCGTGCGGCGGAACCTCGCAAACGAAATCATAGATATCGCGCAGTGAGCTGCGGGCAACCAGCGTCAGCGGGTCGACGCCACGATCGCTGGCCGCGCTTTCGTGCTTGATAAACAGGGAGTGGCCCATTTTTTCAATGGCCACGACGTTGGTGTGGTCGCCGATGATGGTCACCGTCGCGTGCTCATCCCCCGCGTAGACCTTAGCGCGAACGTACAGAATCTCATCGCAGGGCTCCTGCAGTACCACGCGCACGGCGCCGGCCTCAAGCAGCGCCCTGGCGGCTTCCATTTCCCGCCGGGTGGCTCTCTTCAGCACCTCGAGCTTTGCCTGCGGATCGCCGGCGATGGCGCCGAGGGCCGCGGCGATAGGCAGGCCGGTCATTCCCGTCCCCGGGATAGTCACGCCCATGCCGTTTTTCATTAAATTCGGCGAAACCGCCGCTTCAATACGCACCACCGCGCCGGAGAGCTGCCGCGCGGCCACGGCGCAGGCGAGGGCGACGGAGACCGGTTCGGTACAGCCCAGCGCGGGTTTGACTTCCTGTTTCAGGGCGTGAATAAAGGCGTTCCATTGAGCATGATTTTCCCGGTATGACATGACTGAGCCTCTGGGTCGGTACAGAAAAATGTCCGTCGAGCGAAGACGTCCTTTCCCGACGTGGATTTACGCCTGTGGGCCGAGGGAGGGCAGTATGGCCGACAGGGACGATAGTCAGAATATTACCGCACCCGGCAGAGAAAAAAGTTGCAGGTTAAATTTGTAAAATGGCGTATCCGGAGAAAAATTTTCTTTGAAAGACGCGCTGAAGACGCTTTTAAGGCCGACGGGGGGCGGCGAGGCGGGCAAAAAAACCGGCAGGATTGCCGGTTTAGCGGTTAGATCTTACAGGCGTCGCCGCAGTCATCGTCGGCAACAATGGCCTGCGCTTTTTTATCGGCATCTTCAAGACGTTCAGCGTTGCGCTCTTGCGCTTCTTCCAGTCCGCTAAAGACCAGGTTATCGAGATCAATTTCCATGCGTTACCCACTTAAGTTCAGTTTTGACCGTGAGCAAGTATAGGCAAAACGGCTGGGGGATGCACCCGGCGCGCGCGCCGGCCGCACAGAGCGGTAAGTGCGGGTAGGTTCTGTTAAAGCAGGAAATAGCCGGCAACCTACCAATAATAATAGTTGAAAGACTATTTCAGAATCTGGCGGCGCTTATTTTAGCGCTGAGCAAATTATTTATTAAACGAATCGACAACGACCGGTAAGTTAAACATTGACTTGTATAAACTATGCTAATATTGGCGGGCTTATGGATGTATCTATGGATTATGGTCAATGGCTTCGACAACCGCAGTAGCCGCTATCAAAGAATGGCGGAAAAATAATAAATTTATTTGTCACGTTAAACTCAACTATAAAAAGGCATTGCGTAAATGCCGCGAGATATCGCTAATCGGAGGGAAATATAAGGAATATCAGACATTATGTGAAAACTACGCTTGCGCGAAATTAACCGGCGCAACCGAGGGGCTGGTTAACTTTGAAGATAAACCCTTCAAAGCCTATTTAAATAAAAAAATGTCAAAAAGAGCGAAACTCAATATTGCTCATGGCGCATTGAATTTTATAGAGAAAACCTTCCGTCCCGAGGCGTTGCCGCAGCTGTACGATATGGCGGCGTTCGGTCGTTCATTAATCGCTATTCCGCTGAAAAACGGTACCTGTATTGATGTGAAGCTTCTGGCATCGCCTTTTCAGGAGGAGGGGGAGCTGATGCTGTTAATGTTCCTCGGCGATAGGCGCGTCTACAGTATCTGTTTTTCCTGTACCGCAGATGGTCAGGCGTGGATTGGCGGGATCCAGGGGGGGAAAGACATTGATAATGAAGAAGTGAAGGCGCTGACCAAAGAGCTTTACGGCATCCGCCCTAAAAACTTAATTATCACGCTGCTGTACGGCTTTTTATCGCATTTCAATATCAAGGAGATCTATGCGATTGACAGCCATTATCATGTTAAAAGTGAGAGAGTAAAAACCAGTTATTCTGAGCTTTGGCTGGAAATTGGCGGCGAGAAGCATCGTCGCGGCTGGTATAAATTACCGCCGAGCGAGATAAAGAAAAGCCTGGAAGAGGTTAAAAGCAAGCACCGCAGCCAGTTTATCAAGCGAGAAGGCTTGAAAGAGCTCGCACAGCTGGATCTTGCCGCCGCGCTACGCGATATTTGCGTCAAGCGTAACGGCTAATTACCCTCGCTGCGTATTTGCCGGCGGGCGGGGGGCTGCCCACCGGCAATATCGGGGTAAACCTGCGCTGATGGACAATAATTTCATAACAGGAAAGCTGAGAAACCTTAAAGCAATGGGCATAGTTAAGAGAGATAAGGCCAATTGTAGAGATCTCCTGGGGGCGCAGATAATATGACGATAAAAACGCATCTGGCTATTCATGCCAAAAATGAAAGGATCCGTTTCAGCATTACTGACGCGTCCGTCGTTGTTGCGATTTAAAGACATGCTGCCTCTGAATATTGATGCATCCAGTCAGCGAATCGCCATTCGGCGTTTTAAATAACCGTTGCGCCGTACGGCACCGCGAGCCGTTGCTGTTGCGCTGATTCAACAGTCCCCATTTCCGGAGGCGGGTTTTCACCAGCACCATCGTTCAGGGTTTCGGTATTCAGCGAGAGATCGTTTTGCGATGGAGGCTGGGTTAGCTGGGTTTTACTCGCTCGCCATCGCAGGCACGGCTGATATCTCCGGCGCCAGGGAGGCTGAACGTCGGGCGCCACGCGGCCCTGCGGCAGTCGTTATAGCCTGGTATCCGCGCAACTTACTTTTATAAATTAAAAAATTTTAAACATTTCATGCGTGATAGTTTTACACTATTTTTACAAATGAATATAATTCCTTACGTTCTTCGCTCTGTCCGGGAGCGTCCAACCAACATGATATGTGGTCTGTGCTCTTATCTGTTCGATAAGGCGCTATTTATATTAGATGTTTTGGTTTTTTCGACTGAAGTCGTATGGAATGAACTATGGACGAACGACAAGGTAGCGGGAGAGGGGTTTTCTTCACCGTTTACCGATTACTTTTTGTATTACTCAGCTTTGGCATTGGACTCTTTTTCACTCTCTGGGGGGGCAAACTCCTCTCTCTCGGCGGCAGCGCCTGGTACCTGTTAGCCGGTCTCGCTTATCTGCTCATCGCCGTCGGTTATCTAATCCGCAGCCGCTATGTCCTGCCTTTTGCCATTCTGACTTTCCTGTTGACCCTTTGCTGGGCGCTGTATGAAGTGCAGTTCAGCTACTGGGGCCTGATCCCGCGGCTGGTGGTTCCCGCGCTGATGCTGATGCTGGCCCTGTGGCTGGCGGCGACGCTGCCGATGCGGCCTGCGCGGCGGCGCTACGCCAACTGGAGCGCCTCGGCGATTTTCCTCATGCTGCTGGCGACCCTCGTATCGGCGTTTTACCCGCACGGCGCCATTCATAACGGCGTAGTCAACGCGAGCGGCGACGCAACGCCGACCCTCGCGTCGAAAAGCGATAACTGGGCGTTTTTCGGTCGCGATGCCTCCGGCACCCGTTTTGCGCCGTACGATGAGATTACCCCGCAAAACGTCAAAAATCTGAAAGTCGCCTGGACGTACCACACCGGCCGCCGTCTTACCGGCGCCGGCATTGGCGTCGATGAAAATACCCCGCTACAAATTGGCGACACGCTCTACTCCTGTACGCCGCTGAACGTTGTCACCGCGCTGGATGCGGATACCGGTAAAGCGCGCTGGCGTTTTGACCCGCACGCAGGTACCGCCGAACACGTCACCTGCCGCGGCGTTGGCTATTACGATGTACAAAGCGATGATTCGCTGAGCGCGGAAGAGAAGGCCAGCCCGGCGCTGCTGCAGTGCCCGCAGCGTATCCTGGTGTCGACCGTCGACGCGCGGTTGATCGCCCTGAACGCCAAAACCGGCGAACCGTGCGACGACTTCGGCGATCACGGTAGCGTCGATCTGAAGCAGGGGATGGACAATACCGAAAACAGCAAGCGATACCACCCGACCTCGACGCCGGTGATTATGGGGCATATTGCGGTTCTCGGCGGCTGGGTGCGCGATATCGTGCACGGCGAACCTTCCGGCGTGGTACGGGCGTTTGACGTACGAAACGGAAACGTGGTGTGGGCGTGGGACGTCGGCCAGCCAGAAAACGTTACCGACCCGGTAAAAGGCCGCGTCTACACCCTTGAAACGCCGAACGTCTGGACGGTGCCGGGCTTTGATAAAGAGCTGAACCTGATTTATCTGCCGACCGGTAACGGTCCGCCGGACTACTGGGGCGGCGATCGCAACGCGGCCAAAGAGAAATACGGTTCTTCCGTGGTGGCGGTGGACGCCAGCACCGGCGAGACGAAGTGGGTCTTCCAGACCGTGCATCATGATATCTGGGATTACGACCTGCCGTCGCAGCCGGTGCTGTTCCATATGAAAAATGAGCGGGGCGAAGAGGTTCCGGTCCTGATCCAGACCACCAAAACCGGGCAAATCTACGTGCTTGACCGGCGCACCGGTAAGCCGGTGACCCGGGTAGAAGAACGGCCCGTCGCCCACGACGGCGCGGAAGGCGAACACCTCTCCGCCACCCAGCCGTTCTCCACCGGTATGCCGCAGCTGGGCGTCGAGCCGCTCACCGAGAAATCCATGTGGGGCGTGACGCCGTTCGATCAGCTGATGTGCCGTATCGATTTCAAAGAATCGACGTATCTGGGGATGTACACGCCGCCGTCAGAGAAGCCGTATATCGAATGGCCGAGCCTGCTGGGCGGCATGAACTGGGGCGGCATCACTATCGATGAGCGTACAGGAACGCTGTTCGTCAACGATATGCGTATGCCGCTGAGAATGTCGCTGGTGCGTAAAGAGGACATGGCGAAATATAAAGTCTCCACCGACGAGGTGCCGGGCTTTATGGGGACCGTGCGTCCGCAAATCGCCGGGCCATACGGCGGCGTGCGGATCGATATTTTGCAGTCGGCGCTGGGCGTCCCCTGTAATACCCCGCCGTTTGGCACCATGAGCGCCATCGATCTCAATACCCGTCAATTGATGTGGCAGGTACCGATGGGATCGGTGGAGGATACCGGGCCGCTGGGGCTGAAAACGCATATGCATATCCCGCTGGGGATGCCGACGCTGGGCGGCCCGACGTCAACCGCATCCGGCCTGGTGTTCTTCGCCGGAACCCAGGATAACTACCTGCGCGCGCTGGATTCCGCCACCGGTAAAGAGCTGTGGCGCGCCCGTCTGCCGGTAGGCGCCGTGGCGGCGCCGCTGATCTATAAATCACCGAAAACCGGTAAAGAGTACGTGGTGATCTCCGCCGGGGGCGCCAGCCACTCGCCGGACGTGGGCGATGATATTATCGCCTTCGCGCTGGAGGAGTAATTAACCCCGATTTGTGCTTACGAAGCAGCCGCCCCTTGTGGGCGGCTTTTTTATGGTCTGAAGCCTGGCCGACGCTAAACCGCATGGCAGGCGACGCGGTGGCCGTCGGCGACCTCCCTTAATAGCGGGATCTCGCGCCGGCAGCGGTCGCTGGCCTGCGGACAGCGGGAGGAAAAGCGGCAGCCGGCGGGCGGCCTCGACGGATCGGGTATTTCACCTTGCACCACCGCCAGCGGCTCGCTGTCCGGGTCGAGGGTCGGGACCGCCGCCAGCAGCGCCTGCGTATACGGATGCAAAGGTCGGCTGAATAGCGCATCGCGACCGGCGGTCTCCACCAGCTGGCCGAGGTACATCACCGCCACGTCATCGCACAGATGCTCTACCACGCCGAGGTCGTGGGAGATAAACAAAAACGTCACCCCGTGGTCGTCGCGCAGATCGGAAAACAGATTAATAATCTGCGCCTGAATCGATACATCGAGGGCCGAAATGGGCTCATCGGCAATAATAAAATCCGGGTTTAAGATCAGCGCCCGGGCAATGCCGATGCGCTGGCGCTGGCCGCCGGAAAACTCGTGCGGAAAGCGGTGGTAGTGCTGCGGCGCAAGACCGCAGATGCGCATGACGTCAATGGTTTTGTCATACAGCTCCTCCCGGCGACACAGCTTGTGCTCCAGCATCGCTTCACCGATGGCGTCACCGATGCGGATCCGCGGGTTTAACGAACTGTAGGGATCCTGAAACACCAGCTGGATTTTCGGGCGCAGCGCGCGCATCGCCCGCGGTGACAGTTCCGAAAGCTCCTGACCGCGAAACTTGACGCTACCGGCGGTCTTCTCATACAGCCCCAGCAGCGTACGGCCAACGGTGGTTTTCCCGCTGCCGGATTCGCCCACCAGGCCAAAAATCGTGCCCCGGCGAATCTTAAAGCTCACGCCATCCACCGCCCGCAGTTCGCCGGTCTGTTGACCGAATAGCCCATCGCGCAGCGGGAAGTGCTTTTTCAGCCCATCCACTTCAATTATGTATTCATGACTCATACCACGGACTCCGCGAGTTCACTGTAAAAGCAGGCCGCCTGTTGGGTTTGACCCACCAGCGGCGGAACGCCCTGGCGGCAGCGTACGGTCGCGTTGGCGCAGCGTTCGGCGAAGGCGCACCCGACGGGCAGGGCGGCGAGGTCCGGTACCTGACCGGGGATTGAGTAGAGGCGTCGCCGCCGCTCCCCCGGCACAGGGCGCGAGGCAATCAGCCCCTGGGTATAGGGATGCTGGGGGTTGCGCAGAATGTCGGCAGTCGCGCCCTGCTCAACAATACGCCCGGCGTACATCACCACCACGTGTTCGGCCATCTGCGCGATAACCCCGAGATCGTGAGTAATCAGCATCATCGCCATCCGGTTGGCCCGCGCCTGGTCGCGCAGCAGTCGCAGGATCTGCGCCTGCACGGTGACGTCCAGCGCGGTCGTCGGCTCATCGGCAATCAGCAGCTTCGGCTGGCAGCTCAGCGCCATGGCGATCATCACCCGCTGCAGCATGCCGCCGGAGAGCTGATGCGGATAGCTGGCCATCAGGCTATCCGCGCGCGCCAGTCCGACATCAGCCAGAAGCTGGATAGCGTGCTGCCATGCGAGCTTCGGCGACTCGCCGCGGTGGCGAATAAGCGGCTCGCACAGCTGCTCGCCGACGGTGAGTACCGGATTAAGGGCGCTCATCGGTTCCTGAAAAATCATCGCCAGCTGATTGCCGCGGAGATCGGCCATATGGGCGTTTTTCAGCCGCAGCAGGTCCTGTCCCGCGAAAAGTATCTCCCCGCCGTCAATGTGCGCCGCCTGCGGCGGCAGCAGGCCCATTAACGACAGGGCGGTGACGCTTTTACCGCAGCCGGATTCGCCAACGACGCCAACGGTCTGCCCGGCGCGGATAGTGAACGACACCTCCTGCACCGCGCGTACCCGGCCTTTGTCGGCGGCAAACGAGACCGAAAGCTGATTAAACGTAATTAACGGGCGACTCATTTCAGCCTCTGTTTCATTTTGGGATCCATCGCGTCGCGCAGGCCGTCGCCCAGCACGTTGATGGCAATAACGGTGATAAAAATGGCGATCCCCGGCGGCATCCACAGCCAGGGACGGCGCTGAAAGTCGATCAGGCTGTTGGCGGCGTCCATCATATTGCCCCACGACGGCGTTGGCGGCACCACGCCAAGCCCGAGGTAGCTAAGCGCCGACTCGCTGAGGATGGCGTTAGCCACCGCCATGGTCGCCATCACCACCAGAATCGGTACCGTATTCGGCAGCAGATGACCAAACAGGCGGCGTCGCGCCGACAGCCCCAGTACCTGGGTCGCCAGCATAAAGTCGCGCTCGCGCAGGGAGAGGCACTGTCCGCGCACCAGCCGCGCCAGCTTCGGCCACTCCAGCAGGCTCAGCATAATCACCACCATATAGATGCGTGAGTCCGGCGAGAAATCGAGTTCGGAGAGCATCGCGCCCGCGACAATCAGCAGCGGCAGGCCGGGGATGGTCATCACCAGGTCGGCAAAACGCATGATGAGTTTATCGGTCAGGCCGCCGGCGTAGCCCGACAGCGCGCCGAGCAGATAGCCAAGGGCCACCGACAGCAGCATGGTCAGCAGGCCAATAATCAGTGAAATGCGCCCGGCCAGCAGCAGGCGGGTATAGATATCGCGACCGAGAAAGTCGGTGCCCAGCCAGTGCGCCGCGCCGGGCGGCTTGTTGATCATCAGGGCGTCGGTGGCGTCGTCTTGCCACGGCGACCACAGTGGTCCCAGGACGCACCAGAGGGCCATAATCGTCAGCAGCAGCAGGCACAGCATCGCCAGCCGGTTGCGGCGCAGCGCCCGCCAGGCCTGACGCCAGGGGGACGGGGTCACCTGGGCCAGCGCCGGGATTTCCGCCTTGCGCAGGCGTCGGTTGGAAGAGAACAGAGAGCTAAGCATCATGACCTCACGCGAATGCGCGGGTCGGCCCACGCGTAGAGCACATCGGCAATCAGGTTGCCAAGAATGGTGAGCACCGCCAGAAACAGGGTGAAGCCCATTAATACCGGGTAGTCGCGGGCGGCCAGCGAATCGATGTGAATATGCCCGGCTCCCGGCCAGTTAAACACTTTTTCGGTGATGATCGCCCCGGAGAACAGTCCCGGAAGCTCGAAGCCGAGCAGGGTGATGATCGGCAGCAGGGCGTTACGCAGGGCGTGCTTGAGGATAACCGTGCGTTCACGCAGCCCTTTGGCGCGGGCGGTGCGGATAAAATCCATTTTCACCACCTCGAGCATGCTGGCGCGAAAATAGCGGGTCAGGCTGCCCGCCTGAAGCATCACCAGCGCCAGTACCGGCAGCGCCAGATGGGCGGCGACCTGCAGCACATACTCCCAGCCGCTGTCGTCGCTGCCGGTATTGGTCATGCCGCCCACCGGCAGCCAGTGCAGATCGACGGCGAACCATTTGATCAGCAGCAGGCAGAGGAAAAAGGTCGGGAACGACATGGCGGCGAAAACCGCGACGCTCACCAGATGATCGAACGCAGAATTGGGCTTCAGCGCCGAGATCACGCCCACCGTCAGGCCAATTCCCCAGTAGAACACTAGCGCCACGCTGGCCAGCAGGAAGGAGTTCCATATGTACTGGTTGAGCAACTGACTGACCGGGATCTGGTACTGCAGCGAGAACCCCAGATCGCCGCGCAGCAGTTGGCCGAGCCAATGGAGATAGCGGGTGAGCAGCGGCTGATCCAGGCCGTAAATGGCTTTCAGTTCGGCGGCGCGAGCGGCGGTGAGGGTGATATTGCCATCGATAAAATCGCCCGGCGTTTTGGCAAACAGCATAAAAATGATAAAGGAGGCCAGCAGCAGCATCGGCAGCGTTTGCAGCAGCCGTCTCAGGATGAAATTTCTCATGACATTCTCACGTCAGCCGCCGGGAGGCCCGGCGGCTCAGGATTACTTAACGATTTTGACATCCGGCAGGCTGCCGGTCAGGCCGTTGTAGATATCCGGTTTGAAGCCGCTAACCCGGGCGCTGCTCGCCGAGAGAATTTCGCGGTAGCCGAGAAGGATCACCGGCGGGTCCTGCGCCAGCACCTGATACAGCTGGTGGTAGATAGGCTTACGTTTTTCCACATCGAGCACCGAGTTGCCTTCGGTTATCAGCTTATCAACCTGCGGGTTGTTATAGCCGGACTCTTTCGCTTCCGCGCTGTAAAAATCCCAGACGCCATCGTGCGGGTCGTTAAGGGTGCTGGTGCTGAACGACGCCAGGTCGTAATTACCCGATTTACGCTGCGCCATCAGGGCGTTGAAATCGACCACCTGCGGTTTTAACAGCACGCCAATCTGCTGCCAGTTCTCTTTGGCGATGGGGATTAGCGCATCGTTGAGCACTTTTTTGCTGACCAGCAGGGTTAACTCGAGGCGTTTGCCCTCTTTAACGCGGATACCGTCCGCGCCCGGTTTCCAGCCGGCTTCGTCAAGCAGCTTTTTCGCCTGCGCCGGGTCGTAGTGATACGGGTTAACCCCGTCGGCGTTGTAAGCCCAGGAGATCGGCGCGATAGGCTCAATCGCCACTTTACCGTAGCCCTGGTAGACCACATCGATCAGCTTCTGGCGGTCAAGGCCGTAAATGAGCGCCTGGCGTACCTTGACGTCCTGTAAGGCCGGGCGGCGGACGTTAAATTCCACCTGGCTGTAGTCGCTGGAGCCGTAGAGGTTGATATTGGCAAAGCCGAGCATTTTTAGCTGTTCGATATCGTCAGGACGCGAGGTAAAGGCGTCGTAGTCGGTTTCGCCCGTCTGGAAGAGCTGGAAATTGGTCGACGGGTTGGTCACGCGATAGATAAAGCGCGGAGTCGGCGGGGTTCCGCGATAAAAATGGCTGTTGGCGTGGAAACGAATCTCCTGGCCGGGGATGTATTTGTCGTAAACGTAAGGACCGTTGCCCAGCGGTTTGCCGTGCAGGGTGCGCAGATAATCGAGATTGCCGCGCTGGTAGCCTTTGCCGTAATAGGCTTTGGAGAGGACCGGGCCGCCAATTTTTGCCAGCGTCGTCGCGCCCGGTTGGGTGGTGGTTACCTGGAGCGTTAAGGGGTCAACCACTTTCAGGCCGCTGACGCTATCGGCTTTGCCCGCCTTGTAGTCCGCGCCGCCGGCGATATTGGCGAGCGTAATATCGGTATCGCCATCGTATTTCGGGTCCAGCAGCACGGTGAGGGTAAAGGCGACATCCTCGGCGGTCAGCGGCGAACCGTCGCTAAAGGTCAGATTGGGACGCAGCTTGATGGTGTAGACCTTGTTATCCGGACTGACCGTCCAGCTTTCGGCGAGGCCCGGCACCAGCTTGCCGTGGCTGTCCCAGTCGATCAGGCGCGAGAAAATGACGTTGGTGACGTTCTCATCCCAGCCGTTGACGAAGAAGTAGGGGTTAAAAATACCCTGCGGCTCGGAGATGCCAGCCACGACGGTATCTTTGCGCAGCTTCGCGGCCGCGGGGATCTGGCTGGCATCGCTGGCCGGGGTGATCCCTTCTTTTAAAATGTCGTCGGCGATGGCGACAGAAGAAAATGCCACCGCGCCGCCGAGCAACGCTATCTTCAGAGCAAGCGCGAACCGCGTTTGTTTGGTTTGTAACCCGTGCAGTAGTCTGGACAAAAGTGCTCCCTCATCAATTGATTGCGTAGAGTATTTACAAATCATGACGAAAGATAAGAGGCGCACCGCGGCCTGTCTAACAACGAAAGGCTATGGCTTATAGCAATTTAGCATTAGCCATAATTTGGCATTAATCTGCCATTTTTGTGCTAAGCGCCAGCATTCTCTGCTGCCGTATCGCCGGAAAGGGTTAAGCGGTCCGCCACCCAGCCGGCATGCTGCTGTAAATGAGGATTTGCCAGCGGCTTCGCCAGGCGTATCCGCAGCTGCCCAATCACCCGTCCCTGAATCTGCTCGCAGCTGCCGTATAACAGGCGGGCATCGGCGCCCAGCAGCGCGGCGATGCGCTGTAAATCCGGTTCCTGCCCGCTGCTGCCGTCAAAATGCAGCGTGACCAGCTGCTGGTTTTCGCTCAGCGAGAGTCGTTCTTCCGCGCGGTCATGATGGAGCGTGCCGAGCAGGCTTCGCGTGACAGCATGTCCGGGATGACCAAATACTCGCCACACTTCGCCCTGTTCGATAATTTCTCCGTGCTCAAGCACCGCGACCCGGTCGCAGAGGGTGCGAATAACGTCCATCTCATGGGTGATCAGCACGATGGTCAAACCAAGGCGCTGGTTGATCTCTTTAAGCAGTTTCAGCACCGCATGGGTATTTTCCGGGTCGAGGGCCGATGTGGCTTCGTCGCACAGCAGGATCTCCGGCTGCGTGACCAGCGCGCGGGCGATACCGGTACGTTGCTTCTGGCCGCCGGAAAGCTTGGCCGGCCAGCTGTCGCGCAGGGCGCTGAGGCCGACCAGCGCCAGGATCTCATCAACCCGTTTCTGCCTTTCCGCGCGCGGTACGCCGGCCATTTTCAGCGGCAGCTCAACGTTCTGCGCCACCGTTTTGGTCGCCATTAAATTAAAGTGCTGAAAGATCATCGCGACCCGCCGGCGCAGGTCGCGCAGCTGGCTGCGGGAGTAGTGCCGCGTATGTTCGCCGTGAATGGTAATCTCACCGCTGTCGGCGTTTTCCAGACGGTTGAACAGGCGCAGCAGGGTTGATTTTCCGGCGCCGCTGCGGCCAATAATGCCGAAGATTTCTCCCTGAGCTATCTGCAGATTAATATCCCGCAGCGCCTGCACGCCGTTGGGGTAGGCTTTACTTATCTGGCTCAACTGAATATGCGTTGTGGGGTTGGGTTTTTGCGTCACGATGGCGGCTCTGTTAACGAAATTAAGCGGCAGCCCGCAGGCTGCCGATGAACATCCGGCGATTAAAAACCGGGCAGGATTTTGCCTTTATAGCGGGTGAGAATGAAGCTGCGCACGCGGTCTGAGTTCAGGGCTTTCGCCAGCTTCTGAATGCCGGGATCGTTGATGTTGTCGGGACGCGCCACCAGATACTCGACGTACAGATCGCTACCTTTTTCCACCAGCAGCGCCTTATCGGTATCAATTCCAGCCTCCAGCGCATAGTTGGCGAAGATAAATGCCAGATCGACCTGATTCACCGCCCGCGCCAGCATCGCGCCTTCCAGCTCGCGAATTTTAAAACGGTGCGGATTGGCGGTGATATCTTTGGTCGCCGACTGCGGATCGCGCGGATTTTTCAGGGTAATCAACCCGGCATTGCTGAGCATCACCAGCGCGCGCCCGGTATTCACCGGATCGTTCGGGATGGCAACGGTGGCGCCATCCGGTACCTCTTTGATAGTTTTATATTTGCTCGAATAAGCGCCAAACGGTTCAATATGCACGCCGACCACCGGCAGCAGATGGGTGTGGCGGGTCTGGTTGTAGTTATCGAGGAAAGGGCGGTACTGGTAGTAGTTGGCGTCCAGATTTTTCTCCGCCAGCTGCTGGTTGGGCTGGATAAAGTCGTTGAAGACTTTAATTTTCAAATCGACCCCCTGTTTCGCCAGCTCGGGCTTAACGAACTCCAGAATTTCGGCATGGGGGACCGGCGTCGCGCCCACGGTCAGCGTCTCGTTGGCGCTGGCGGATAAAGCGAAGAGGGCCAGGAGCCCGGCTGCGAGTGTTGTTTTTTTCATTGTCTTATTCCTGAAGCTATTGTTATTTGCGGCTCATCGCCTTCACCAGACGATCGCCGCTCATCTGTACTATCTGCACCAGAGCAATCAGCAGCAGAACGGTTATTACCATCACGTCCGTCTGGAAGCGCTGATAGCCAAAGCGGATGGCCAGGTCACCTAGCCCGCCGCCGCCGATGACCCCCGCCATGGAGGTATAATCGACCAGTAAAATCGCCGTCACGGTCACGGCGGCAATAAGCCCGGCGCGCGACTCCGGCAGCAGGGTGTGCCAGATTAGCTGCCAGGTGTTGCCGCCCATCGACCAGCTGGCCTCCACCAGACCGTGCTCCACCTCGCGCAGCGCGGTCTCAACCAGCCGGGCAAAGAAGGGCGCGCAGCCGACAACCAGCGGCGGAATGGTGCCTTCAACGCCCAGCGAGGTGCCGGTAATCAGCGTCGTCACCGGGATCATCACAATCAATAAAATGATGAAGGGCAGCGAGCGCAGAACGTTGACCCCCAGCGACAGCAGGCGATAGAGGCGCGGAGCATGGAGCAGGCGAGGCTGGCCGCTGAGATAGAGCACAATTCCCAGCGGTAGGCCAATCAGCACGGTAAAGCCCAGCGACCAGCCCAGCATGGTCAAGGTATCGAGGCTGGCCTGCGCCACGTCGCCCCAGTCGATAGCAGCGAAAAAAGCCAGCGCGCCGTTCATCTCAGTTCCAGTCATGGCGTTGTGGAGGAATGCCGTTCAGCACCCAGTTGCCCAGCAGCTGATATTTCCAGCGCACCGGATCGTGCAGGGTGTGGACGCGGCCGTTGCGCCAGTGGCGATCGAGATTGAGGGCGATGCTGGTTGAGCGGGTGCCGCTAAGCTCAAACAGGCGGCTGGCGGCTTCCAGCGCCGCTTCGGTGGTAAAGACCTTGGCGCGCGCCACGGCGATAGACGCCTGAGCAACGTTATCCTCGCTCAGTTCGTATTTATAGCGATCGAGCACTTTACCGGCCCGCTCCAGCAGCGCATCGGCGGCGGCCAGCCGGCTGTCAAGCTGGCCAATATGGTAGATAGTCAGCGGGTCTTCGCTGGCCCGCTCCACGCCGGCATCGATCCACGGGCGGGCGAACTGGCTGACAAAGTTCACCGTGTCGTTAAGCGCCGCGCGGGCAATTCCCAGGTCGATAGCGGCGGTGGTGAGCTGGGCAAACGGCCCGGCAAGGGTTGGCGTCGCGTAGGATTTCCACGTCGGGAACAGGTGGAAAGGCTCGACGACAAGATTCTCCGCCAGGACCGTTCCGCTGGCGGTGGTGCGCTGGCCGAGGCAGGCCCAGTCGTCGATGACCGTCAGCCCTGACGATTCGCGCGGCACAAACGCCAGCTGCGCGTTATTCTCTGCATCGAGCGCCAGAATGCCGATCCAGTGGGCGTAGAGCGAACCGGTGCAGTAGCCTTTTCGACCGGTAATGCGCAGACCGCGTTCGCTGGCCTCCAGGCGAGTGCGGATATCGAGTACCGTCTTGCCGCCGGTTTCAGAAAGGGCATTGGCAAAGCGATAGCCTTGCAGCACCTGATCGAAGAAAAATGCCTGCTGCTCTTCGCTTCCCTGGAGGCGGATATCCTCGAGAAGACAGTAATGGTTCTGGGGAATTTGCCCCAGCGACGGGTCAGCGGCGGAAATAATCGCTATCACCTGGGCCAGCGTGGCGGCGGATACCTCGGCTCCGCCCCATTGTCGCGGGACGGTGATACCCCACAGGCCGCTGTTGGAATAGGTGTCGATAATTTCCGCCGGTACGATGCCGCTGCGATCGCGTTGTGCAGCGTCGGGCTGCAGCACCGCGGCAATCTCATGGGCGATAGCGATAGCTTCGTCATCGCTGCGAATAACGTGCGCCTTTGGAAGCTCGCGGGTGTAGTGAATGATTGGTTTATCGTCGGGCATAGTCACTTCTCATGGTTAAACAAACGGCATATGCTAAAAATAGCTAAGTAAATACTTAATAATTCCTGTGGGTTATATGACAGCTAAAGCAAAGGCTATGCCAGAACGTTTTTGAGATTTAAAAGATTAATAATCAATGAGATGGATTTTTTTCTGGGCTTATGCACTGCTGCAATTGCAACCTGAATTCACCAGGGTGTTGGATTTGCAACAGTGTGGAAATCAGAGGGAGCGCATATCGCCCCGGAAGACCGCGGCAGGATGTGGATGAAAGAGGAAGTGATGCCGTGCTGGCGTAACCGGTTTGTCTAGCGCGAATGCCAGAGGATATCCGGTTCGGCAAACCCCTCTTCGACGCGGGCGAAAAAACGACTGGCGTGCAGGCCGTCGACGAAGGCGTGATTGAATCTGCCCGCGACCGGTATAATGCCGTTTTTCAGCTTGCCCCAGGTGAGGGCGGGCACCGCCGCGCCAACGTAATACTCGGCGTGAGTCATGGCGCTGAAATGCAGCCACGGCAGGCAGCTGGCGCAGAAGAAGTTCTCGCCGTTGACGATAAGCGGCGCCGGCGCGGTCCGTTTCGCCGCGTCAATCTTCGGCGTAGCGGCAGCGCTAAAGGCGGCAAAATCGGCGGCGTTATCGCACCAGACCTGGCGAAAACCTTCCTGCGCGGTCATTACCGGCGTCATCACCGCCAATTGGTCATATTCGATAATCTCGTCGTCCAGCAGCCGCTGTTTAAGCTGCGGCACGTCGTTTGCCGCGCGCACCAGCCCGTAGAGCGCCAGCTGGAAAAAAGAGACGCCGCGATCTTTCGCGCATTCGTATAGCCGCTGCGCCTCGACGGGAACGCAGAGATTAAAGCTGGGGTTGGCAAAACCGCGATAAAAATCAAAATGATCTTTTCGCGGCCAGCGTTGTTTGTCGATTATGCGATAGTTGGCCACGGGCCTCTCCTGTTGGCTGACTTTCCTTCACTATGCGACGATTTCGATCAGGTTGCCATCGGGGTCTTTGATCACCGCTTCGTAGTAGCCGTCACCGGTGGTTCGCGGCGGGGAAACCAGTATTCCCTGGGCGTCGGCGCGTTTCGCCAGCCTGTCGACATTTTCCGCGCCGCCAACGCTTATCGCCAGATGCACCCAGCCGGTATGGTTATTATCCGCCGTCAGTGCGACCAGTCCCGGCTTGGTCATCAGCTCGATAGCAATGTTGTCGCCAATCTTGACAAAAAAGGACTCAAAACCGGGGTTGGTTTGGCTGCAGTACTTCTCATTGATCTCGCCGTCGAAGAACGACACCCAAAAACGGGCCTGTTGCTCAAGCTGGCGGGTCCATAGGGCGATGTGGGCAATTTTCATAGCAAACCTCTTGATAGGGTGAGTTGACAGTCAGGGCCGTAATGCACGATTATGCACTTTGTTGCTCGATGAAGATTTAATCAGGAGTTATTTGTGCTCGATTATGCTGCTTTCCCCAAACAACGACAAGCGCTTATTTGCCAGATCCTGCAGGAGAACGGCAGAGTGGTTTGCGCCGAGCTTGCCGACCGCCTTAACGTCTCCGAGCATACTATTCGCCGTGATTTACATGAGCTTAGCCGGGAAGGGTACTGTAAAAAGGTTTACGGCGGCGCGGTGATGACCCTGCCGGAGGCGGGTGATTATAGCGAGCGCAAAGAGAAAAATACGGCGACAAAAAGCAGAATCGCGCAGAAGTGCGCAAAGCTGGTGAAACCCGGCGGCTGCATTTTTATCGATACCGGCACCACCAACCTGGCGATGGCGGAAGCGCTGCCGGCGGAGCTGGCGCTAACGGTGGTCACCAATTCTCCCGAGATCGCTGCCGTCCTGCTCAAGAAACCGCTGTACGATGTGGTGATGCTTGGCGGTCAGATCCAGCGGGCCAGCGGCGGCTGCGTGGGCGCCTCTGCCGTGGCGCAGATTCAGGGCATGCTGTTCGATCAGGGCTTTATCGGCGGCTGCGCTATGGCGCCCGAGTCCGGCCTGACGGGCTTCGACTACGCCGATTGCGAATTTAAAAAAGCGGTGATAAAGCAGTGCAGCGAAATCATCGTCGGCCTCACCTCCGATAAGATCCCGGCGGTGGCGCGCTTTGTGGTGGTCGAAAGCAGCGCCATTGACGTGCTGGTGGTCGAGGAGAACATCAGTCGCGAATATCGCGACGCGTTCAGCGAACATGATATCCGTATTTATACCGTTTAGCGCGGAGGCTTACTTCGACAGCGACGTGGCAATCAGGCGCAGGCCGAGGGCGCCCAGCACCGTGGCGGTGACGATATCGATCTTACGCTTCATGCGCAGGTAGACGCCGCGCGGCCTGGCGGAAGAGAGCACCAGGGCCACCAGCGAATACCAGCTGACGTCGATCACAAAGCTCATCAGCGGCACGATATAGTAAAAGGCCAGCGGGATGCGTTCCGGCAGCAGGGCGGTAAAAATAGAGGCGAACACCAGCGCCGTTTTTGGGTTGCTGAGCTGGGTATACAGACCATCGCGGAAGGTCTTCAGCAGCGAATGTTCCGCCGCCATGCCGCCTGCCGCAAAATCCATCGACTGCGCCGCGCCGCGGTAGATTTTATACCCCAGCCATAGCAGATAGAGGCCGCCCGCGACCTTCAGGCCAATAAACATTTCCGGCACCGCCGTCAGAACTTTTTGTAACCCCAACATGGCCATAATCGAAAAGATGGCGGCGCCCGCGCCGGTGCCCAGCGCGGTGACCAGACCGTGCGTTCTTGAGCGCGCAACGGCGTTGCGGGCAACGTAAATAAAGCTCGGACCGGGGCTAATCACGCCCATAATGAGGACGGCGGCAAGGGCCATCAGGCTGGATAAGAACATAAACGCTCCTGGTTGACGTTGAGCGCTAAAGTCGTATCTGGCTCCGGCTCATGATGGATTTCGCTCTCAAAAAATAAACAATCTTTACCCCGCTGTCACCCAACTTTACGGGGGGACGTTTAATCGCCCGTTCGAATAACGATTCCCATTTCGCGCGTCGGTGATAAACTGACTAAATGTGATCTTTGTCATATCGTCATTAAAACAGAGAAAAGAGACACTGCTATGCAACATATCATTGAGGGCTTCCTCAACTTCCAGAAAGAGATCTTCCCGCAACGTAAAGAGCTCTTCCGCAGCCTGGCCTCCAGCCAAAATCCTAAAGCGCTGTTTATCTCTTGTTCAGATAGCCGCCTGGTGCCGGAGCTGGTGACCCAGCAGGAACCGGGGCAACTGTTTGTGATCCGTAACGCCGGGAATATCGTGCCCTCTTTCGGTCCTGAGCCGGGCGGGGTTTCCGCAACTATCGAGTACGCCGTCGTTGCCCTGGGCGTGACCGATATCGTCATTTGCGGCCACTCCAACTGCGGCGCGATGAAAGCCATCGCCACCTGCCAGTGCCTGGACCCGATGCCTGCCGTCTCCCACTGGCTGCGCTACTCCGACGCGGCGAAAGCGGTCGTGGAGAAGAAAACCTGGGCCAACGAGACCGATAAAGTCAACGCAATGGTGCAGGAAAACGTCATCGCCCAGTTGAACAATATCAAAACCCACCCGTCGGTTGCCGTCGGCCTGCGCGATAGCACGCTGCGTCTGCACGGCTGGTTCTACGATATTGAAAGCGGCGATATTCGCGCGCTGGATAAAAACAGCAAAACCTTCGTGTCGCTGTCGGAAAACCCTGACGTCTATTTCGAATAAACCTCCCGCAGGGCACGGAAGCCCTCGTTCCCGCCTTATCTGCCATACTCATTACTCCTGCGTAGTCTGTTTTTTTTAAGGGGAAGTCATGATCAAGCTGTGCGCGACCTGCGGCACTTCTTACGACGACGGCGACAACACCCTGAGCCGGTGCCGTATCTGTGAGGATGAACGTCAGTACGTCCCGGCCAGCGGCCAGGCATGGATTGAATTAGAGACTCTGGTTCGCACCCATGTGAATAAGTGGCAGCAGCATTGCGGCGAGCTGTTGAGCATCAAGACGGTACCGAAATTTGCCATCGACCAGCGCGCGTTTCTGCTGCTCACCCCGCAGGGGAATATTCTGTGGGACTGCATCGCCAATCTGGACGCGGCGACAAAAACGCTGATAGCCGCGCTGGGCGGGATAAAAGCGATCGCCATTTCTCATCCTCATTACTACACCACGATGCAGACGTGGGCGGAAGCCTTCGATGCGCGAATCTACCTTCATGCCAGCGATCGCGAATGGATTATGCGCGATAGCCCGGCAATCACGCTGTGGGAAGGGGATGCGCTGGAGATCCTCCCTGCGGTGCGGCTGCTGCGGCTGGGCGGGCATTTCGCCGGTGGGACCGTTCTGCACTGGGCAAAAGATGACGGCATCATGCTGGCGGGCGATATTATCCAGGTGACGCCGGGGGCGCACGCCGTTTCGTTTATGTGGAGCTATCCCAATTTGCTGCCGCTGGCGGCAGCCAGCGTTGAGAAGATCGTTGAGCGTCTGGGCGATACGCCCTTTGAGGCGCTGTACGGCGCCTTCGAGGGGCAGAACGTCACGAAAAATGCCCGGCAGATCGTTTTAGATTCAGCGCAGAAATATCTCGCCTGCCTGAATACGACGGCGCACCGCTGAGGGCGCGCCGCCTGCGGCTTATACCACGCCGTCACCGCCGTCGGAGCACCACACCTGGCCGGAGGTGAAGGAGCAGGCGTCGGAAGCCAGGGTTACGTACAGCGGCGCAATCTCTACCGGTTGGCCGGGGCGGCCCAGCGGCGTATCGGC
The DNA here is from genome assembly GCF_900200035.1 of Klebsiella grimontii. Taxonomy (GTDB): domain Bacteria; phylum Pseudomonadota; class Gammaproteobacteria; order Enterobacterales; family Enterobacteriaceae; genus Klebsiella; species Klebsiella grimontii. Next base: position 689,745 of record NZ_FZTC01000019.1, on the reverse strand, counting down.
GCCGAACTGACGAACTTTCTCATCCGGCTGGCCGCCGCTTGACTGCAGCACTGTCCAGTAGGGGCCGGGGGCGACGGCGTTGACCCGAATGCCCTTCGGCCCCAGCTGTTTGGCCAGCGACTTGGTGAACGCCACCAGGCACGCTTTGGTTTGCGCATAGTCCAGCAGGATGGGGCTTGGCTTAAAGGCCTGGACTGATGAAGTATTAATGATCGCGCTGTGTTCTTTAAGGTGACGCAGGGCGGCTTTAGTGATCCAGAAGGCCGCATAAACGTTGGTTTTGAAGGTGGCGTCAAAGTCGGCGGTGGTTAATTCTTCCAGCGATTCGCAATATTGCTGGCGTCCGGCGTTATTGACCAGAATATCCAGCCCGCCGAGTTCGCTGGCGGCCTGTTCGACCAGGGTTTCGCAGAAGGACTCGTCGCGCACATCTCCCGGAATCGCGACGGCCTGACGTCCTTCGGCCTCAATGAGGGCAATCACGGTTTGCGCATCGGATTCCTCTTCCGGCAGATAGTTGATCGCCACATCGGCGCCCTCTCGGGCGAAGGCGATCGCGACCGCACGGCCAATCCCTGAATCGCCGCCGGTAATCAGGGCGCGTTTACCGGCGAGCCGACCGGAACCGACATAGCTCAGTTCGCCGTGGTCCGGCTGCGGCTTCATCTCTTCGGCAAGACCCGGCGGCGATTGCGGCTGGTCAACAAACGGGGGACGGGGATACTTCGCGGTATTATTAGCGTAATCGCTCATACTGACCTCCTCGTGTTAAAAGAGTAAGCGTAGTTGCCTGGTCAGCCTGCCGTGGAATATCGGGGAATATTTGAACGGCTTCGCTTTTATAATTGTTGCGCTTTTATTCATCTCCGAACGGTAATTTACTGATTGCCGGGAAACTTTTTAAAATGTGAAGCGACGGCAGCGTTGGCCATTTTAGGATTATTCTATGATAAGCCTGACGGTATATTTAGCGCAGATATATTGCTCCGCCTCGCTTATATTTACGCGCTTTGAGAAGGCGTCAAAAATATTTCTCGGATGATTCATAACATGTCCGGCTTGTGAAAATGAACAGCAGCAACCAGACTTATTAAGACAAAAGAACAATACGCTGGAGGTAGTGCTGATGAAAAAATTACTGGCTGTTATTTTCTGTTCGCTGATGGCGCAAGGCGTGTATGCCGCAGATGAAGGCGGATTTAAAAAAGATGCCGCACCGCCGCCGCCGCATAAAATTGATGACGGCTATCGCGGGACTGAAGATGGCCGGATCATGACCGTGCGCCAGGCGCTGGATATGCACGACGGGGCAACCATCTCATTACGCGGCAATCTTATCGAGCAGCACGGCGACGATCGCTACAGCTTTCGCGATAAAACCGACACCATTGCGCTGATTATTCCCGCCGCGGTTTTTGATGGCCGCGAAGTGAAACCCGATCAGATGATCAGCATCAACGGCAGCCTCGATAAAAAAATGACGCCGCCGGTGGTGCGGGTGGACCGGATCCAGAAATAATCGCGTAGCCAGGAGAAATGCATGTCCGTAAAAAATCCAGCCGACCCGGATAAGCGGGGCCGTCATCCGTCGAAAGAGGATCCGCGCGAACAGGGTGAAGTGCCAAGAAAAAGAGATGACAGCGAAGATCATAAAAAAGATCCCTGGCACCCGCAGCCCGGAAAGCGCTAGAACGGCCGCCCGCGAGGGCGGCCCGGGTTAAAGATCGATTGGCGACAAGCGGCGGCGGGAGCGGCTCGCCGGCGCGGATATGGCCTTCGCTATCGCCGCGCCGATTTCCGCGCAGGCGGTGATCCCCTGCACAAAAGGCTGGTCGTGCATCAGCCAGGGGATGGCGGCAAAGGCGATGCGTCCACGCACCTCGGAGGGCTCCAGTAACGTATAATCGTCTCCGACTTCCGGGATATCTTCGCCGGTCGCCAGCAGTTGCTCCCTTAAGTGCGGAAAGGGCAGGTCTTTATTTTTCAGCGCTTTTTGCCCTCTGGCATCAATAAACACATCAAACGTATAGCGATTTTGTTCGCTGGTAATCACCGTTTTTTCCTCCTCAACCGCCATCTCATAGTCATGCCCTAAGGCGAGAATACTGATGACGCCCGCTTCGCGCAGCGCCAGCAGCCGGCGAATAGACTCCGAAGGAATGGCGGCATAGCAGTCGATAAAGACCCGCGCAAGGCCATTTTTGAAACGCTCCCGGTCATGGTCATTAAGATGAGGGACCATCGCCTGCACGGCTTCATGCAGCCGCAGGATCGCGTAGCGCCAGGGAACCGTGTATCGCGCGCGTTTGTTGCGTTCGACTTCCTCAAGGTTTGCCTGCGCCCAGTTGAACGGGTTGTGCTGCTGGCGCTTTGCGAACCACGCCTCGCTGAAGCTGTCGGCATTCAGGCTGTGAAGGGCGATATTTTCGCTCCATAGGGGGTCGGCAAGCGCGATTTCCTGCGCTACCAGCTCAAAGACGCGATCGAGCAGACCGTCGCTGCCCGCGGCGATGGCGTGTTCCATCGCGCTTTCGCTGACGATGTTCAGCGGCTCCCAGGGAATGGGGCAGTAAAAATCCGCTTCCGGCAAAATGCCGGAGCGCGACATCAGCACGATTTTTAGCGCTTCGCTTGCCTCGTCCAGCCTGAAGGCGAGGGCGTCATCGTCGGACCCCATAAACCGGCCGTGCTGGACGGCGACGGCCATCGCGGCGTCAATCCCGCTGAGCGAGGTGCCCATAATCCCCACCCGGCAGGGGGGAATGCTGGCTTCCATGAGGCCAGACCACGGGCTGGGAAACCAGGTGCGGGTCGACTCTTCTTCATCGGGCCAGACGTGGCCGGTGGCAATCACCGCGAGGTCGAAGGCTTCGGCGACCGGCCCATCCTCGACCCACAGTCTGACCCCTTCAGTGGTCGCCTGCAGGTCGCTGACCCGGCAGGACTCATTGACCCGGATGTGAAAGCCCTGTTCCCTGGCCTCGACGACCAGGCCAAGGAACTGGTCGCGAAAGTATTCGCCCAGCAGGATGCGCGGCAAAAACTGGCGATCGTGCAACGCCTCATAATCGACGCCATAGCGCGCAAGGTGCGTCCGGCTCTGGGCCTTCAGCCAGTCGAGATAGGTGCTCTGCAGAGGCGGGATTTCAATACTGGCGATATTGGCCAGCATCATGCGCGAGTTTTCTTCATCGCTATAGGGCATGCCCACGCCCGCTTCCTCAGCCTGTTCGTAAATGGACACGTCCAGCGGTTCACCGCGTTTAAGGAGTGAAAACAGGGTATAAATCCCGGTTGGACCGGCGCCGATAATGGCAATTTTCTTCATATCACTGACCCGCCGTTGTTGTTATCACATTTGTTGTCGGTGGCCTTCCGCCAGTTGAAAAGCTCCACGATAGATCATTTCCGGGTAACGGAAATCTGGCAGGATAATTGTGGTTCAAAATAAGGAAGAGGGCCAATCGCTGGCGCGTCTCTTCCTTGTCATTAGCCGACGAGGCGCGGTTTTCAGAACCAGGTTTCGAGCTGGGCGCCGAAGAATAGCGTACCCGCGCTGTGGTATCCGGCGCTGCCGAAGGTGTCCGTTGCGCAGTAGTTATCCAGCGCGTGGTCCCAGCGCATCCAGGTGGCAAAAAAAGCGGATTTCCGGGCGCTCAAAGAAGTCCGTCACGTTCTGCAGCAATCTTATCGACTTAATGGGCTGGATAATGTTGATAACACATAGCGAATGGGGATTTTTCCCGCCAGGATTCAGAGGGTTGCTCGTCCCAGTGAAACCGGATGGCACCACCGGGTTTTGTATTCACCTGATATATACCCCCTCCGGTTGCAACCATGGCGGCCAAGTGACGAACCATGAATAACAAGCGGGCTGTACCATTTGCTATTAATCCGGGTTTACCGTGACGAACTTGACATATTAATCGGGCTTGCTATTCCTTAAACTGGCGCCCCGATAATAAGCGCAACGGCGAGGTGAAGAATGGCGAGTGAAAAAGAGAGGTTGCCCGGGATAAAAGAGAGTGAATTTTTTCTTAATTTTGAATGTGCTGCCCGCAAATATGGCCTCGGGATATTATTAGGGATAATTCTGGCGGCACTGTTGGGGATTTTTTCAGGTGGCTATTTCAGTACGGCTGAAAAAACAAACGCGCCGGGTAATTTAACGGTGACCTATGAGCGCTTTGGCCGTTTACAAACCGAGTTCAGGCTAAAAATTACCGCCCGGCCCCGCGTCGCCGATAAATATATTTTTAGCCTCGGCGGTGATTTTACCTCTTCCTTTGAACCAGGCAGCATCTGGCCCCGGCCGGATCGGATGTACAGCCAGAACGATCGGCTGTTTTTGGTGTATAATGATTTGAAAAGCATGAATAATTTTTCTATATGGCTTTACGTTACGCCGATCAGTCCGGGAAAATCGAACCACTCTTTACAGCTAAACGGCGAACCCGAAATCCGCTTCTGGCAATTTATTTACCCTTAGGAGGACGCGATGGAGATGGTCTTGCGAGCGTTAGCGATTTATTTAATTTTGCTGGTGGTATTTAAAATCGCCGGCCGCCGGGCGCTATTACAAATGACCAGCTTTGACCTGATTCTATTGCTTATTATCAGCGAGGCCACCCAGCAGGCGCTGCTGGGAAACGACTTTTCGGTGACCGGCGCGATGCTGACGATAATGACGCTGGTCGTGGTGGATATGCTTTTCGGATTAATGAAAAAATATACGGCGGGCGCGGAATCAGCGCTCGATGGTTGCCCGGTTATATTGGTCGAAAATGGCGTTCCGTTAATCGATAAGCTGAAAAAAGTGGACGTCTCCTGCGATGATATTTTGGTCGCCGCCCGGCAGAATCAGGGGATTACGGAATTAAGTAAAATCAAATATGCCATACTGGAACGGAATGGCCACATTTCTATTATTCCTGCTGAGAGTTAAAAAGGTCTTTTTATGTCAAATAACCCTTATAACCAGGCGAAAACCACCGGCGAGCTGACCAAACAGGTCGCCAGCGCGCTGATTGACCGTCGTTTACGCTTAACCACCGCGGAGTCTTGCACCGGCGGTAGCCTGGCGGCAGCGCTGTGCGCGGAAGCGGATACGGCCGCATTTTACGATATTGGCTTAATCACCTTTAGCGATCGGGCGAAGCAAAAACTTCTCGGCGTCAACGCATCGACGCTGGAAAAATATAGCGCCGTCAGCCGTCAGACCGTTGAAGAGATGTCGACGGGAGCGCTGGCGCGTTCCGGGGCGGATATCAGCATTGCTATTAGCGGATACGCGGGACCTGACGGCGGCGATGACGGGACGCCTGCGGGCACCGTGTGGTTCGCATGGAACTTTCGCGGCGAAATCGACGCGCATAAGACGCTGTTTTCCGGCGAGTGCCAGGACGTGGTGGAAAAAGCCGTGCGCTATTCGCTGGCGATGCTGATGGAAAAGCTGCCCGGCTGGCAGAGCGCATAACACACCCTTATTGCGGAGGTTTGTATGGCAGTCATGGCGATCACTGGCGGTACTGCGGGAGTCGGCAAAGCAACGGCCTTGCGCTTTGCGCAGGCAGGCTATGACGTCGGCATTATTGCCCGCGATGATCACGGCCTGGAAGCGACGAAACGGGAGCTCCTTCGCTATGGCGTTCGGGTTCATACCGTCGAGGCCGATGTGGCTCATGCCGATGCGCTGCTGGCGGCCGCCGGCGAAATTGAAAATCGGCTCGGGGCGATCGACGTGTGGGTCAATAACGCGATGTGCGCGGTGCTGGCGCCTTTCCGGGCGATGACGCACGACGAATTTTTGCGGGTCACGGAGGTCACCTATCTGGGCTACGTCAACGGGACTCGCGCCGCGCTGGAGCTCATGACGCCCCGCGATCGCGGGGTGATTATCCAGGTCGGCTCCGCGCTGGCCTATCGCTCAATTCCGCTACAATCCGCCTACTGCGGGGCGAAGGCTGCGATTCGCGGCTTTACCGATGCGGTTCGCACTGAACTAATGCATGAAAATAGCGGCGTGAGCATTGCCATGGTGCAGATGCCGGGGCTGAATACGCCGCAGTTTGAGTGGGCGCGCAATAAGTTCGCCTGGGCGATGCGCCCGGTGCCGCCGGTATTTCAGCCGGAAGTGGCCGCGCAGGCTATTTTCAACGTCGCGCGCAGGCCCGTACGTGAACTTTGGGTGGGGAGCAGCACGATCCAGTCCATTGTGGGGCAATTTCTTTTCCCCGGCTTGCTTGACCGGCTGATGGTCAAAAAAGCATGGGAAGGGCAAATGACACGCCATTTGAACGCTGATGACCGTCAGGACTACCTCGAACAACCGGTCAGGGGATTACATAAAACCCACGGGCGTTTCTCCTCCGAGGCGAAATATCGCGCCACCGCCATTACCTCCGGTGTGCCGGGAAAAACGCTGCTGGGCGGCGCGGCGGTGGCCGGATTGCTCCTGGCAAGATGGTTGACCTCGCGCAAACACCGCTAACGCAGCGCGCTGCTATTGGTCCAGAACCAGCGGTAACCATACGCGCTAATCTCCAGCTCAACGCGCTTACCGGGGATAAGCGCGTCAGCGTAGGTTTTGTCGGCCAGGCAGGGCGTCCAGACCGCCTCGTCGATCCCTTTCGCGGTAAAGCGCAGCGCTTTTTCACTGAAATTAAGAAAGGTGATGACGCTACGCTCATGGTTATCGTAGCAAATCGCCAGAATCGCCTGCCGATCGGTGCTAATGATACGAAAAGGGGCAACGGCGATTTCCGGGAACTCGGAACGCGTATTGGCGATATCCATTATGCGATGCAGGAGGGAATGGCGGTGCAGCAGTGAATCAGCCACGTTGACTTTCTGATAGCGAAACGGCCCCCGGTCAATCATGGGGGCAACAAAGGTATCGGGGTCGGCTGCGGAGAAGCCGCCGCCGGCTGAACCGGCCCACTGCATCGGCGTACGTACCGCGTACCGCTCTTCGAGCGCCAGATCGTCACCCATGCCGATTTCATCGCCATAACGCATAATCGGTACGCCGGGCAGCGAAAACAGCACGGCGTGACAGAACGCCAGCCGCTGCCGATTGCCGTTTAGCATTGGCGCGAGCCGACGGCGAATGCCGCGCTGATAAACGTTCATCTTTTCATCCGGCGCGAAGGCCTCCAGCACGGTCTGCTTGTTCTTGTTGCCGATACCCTCCAGATCCAGCTCATCATGATTACGCAACCAGTTAGCGAAGCAGCAGGCGTCGGGAGGGACGATGGTTTTCTTTATTGCGTTAATCAGCGGGCGCGCGTTCTGGCTGGCGAGACTGACGTAAAAGTATTTGTTCAACCAGAAGTTAAGCACCATGTTAAGCCGGTTATTATCACCGAAATAGTCGCGGTACTGCTCGACGTCAACGTCAACTTCGCCCAGCAGAATGGCCTGCGGGTTATGCCGCTCGACAAGTCGGCGCAGATGTTCCAGGATCCACAGCCCCCGTTTCTCCTCGCCGCGTCCGGCCTGCTTTGTGAGATGCGCAGCGGCATCCAGACGAAAGCCGGAAACCCCCAGCTTCAGCCAAAAGATAATGATATTTTCGACCTCTTTAATAACGGCAGGCGAGGCCAGGTTGAGATCGGGTTCGTGACGATAAAACATATGGCGAAAATATTGCCCGGCTTCTTCATCCCACGTCCAGATGCTCTCCTCGACGCCGGGAAACATCGGCGGCGTATCGTCATCATCGCTATCCGCCCATAGATAATAGTCGCGAAACGGCGAGCTGCGGCTGCGGCGCGCCCGTTGAAACCACGGATGAGCGTCGGAGGTGTGCTGAATCAGCAGTTCAATAATGACCTGCATCCCTAATTCGCGGGCCTGCTCGATAAAGGCGATGATATCCGCCAGTTGACCAAATCGCGGATCGACCTGCAGGTGGTCGCTGACATCGTAACCTTCGTCCAGAAATGGCGTCAGGTAGAAGGGGGTTATCCAGATTACCGTCGCGCCCATTCGGCGAATATAGCGCAGCTTGGCCGTAATCCCGGCGATGTCGCCGCAGCCATCGCTGTTGAAATCATAAAAGAGGGCGGAATCAATCTGGTAGATAATGGCCCGTGTATGCCAGTCAGCCATAGCGTACCTCAGTGATAGCCTTCATTTCCGGAAACTTTGCCGCGGAATACGTAGTAGCTCCATGCGGTGTATACCAAAATCACCGGAATGATGAGCAGGGTGCCTACCAGCATAAAGAGCTGGCTGGCTGGCGGCGCGGAAGCCTCCCACAGCGTGATATGCGGTGGAATGATATTGGGCCACAAACTGATGCCCAGACCGCTGAAGCCGAGAAAAATGAGCCCAAGCGTCAGGAGGAAAGGACGGGCATGGCTGTTGGGGTTAGCGCTCAGGCGCCAGATCCACAGGCTAAAGACGAGAACCAGAATGGGGACCGGCACAAACCAGTAAAAATTGGGCAGGGTAAACCAGCGTTCAGCAACGGAATGCCAGCCCAGCGGCGTCCAGACGCTGACCACGGCGATGACCGCCAGCAGCGCCAGCAGCGTACGGCGGGTCAGCTCGCGCATACGCTGCTGCAGCGCGCCTTCGCTTTTCATAATCAGCCAGGTCGTGCCAAGCAGCGTATAAGCCACCACCAGCCCTAAGCCGCAGAACAGGCTGAAGGGCGTCAACCAGTCCAGCGCGGAGCCGATGAACCTGCGGTCGGCAACGTCAAAGCCGCTGATGACCGCGCCCACGACGATCCCCTGGCTAAAGGTGGCCAACAACGATCCGCCGACAAACGAGTAATCCCAGAACTTTTGGTGGGAGGGGGTGGCCTTAAAACGAAACTCAAAGGCCACGCCGCGAAAGATCAGACCAATTAGCATGGCAGTAAGGGGAATCGTCAGCGCGTCGGCGATCACGGCGTAGGCCAGCGGAAAGGCGCCGAATAGCCCCGCGCCGCCCAGCACCAGCCAGGTCTCATTGCCGTCCCACACCGGGGCGACGCTGTTCATCATCACGTCACGCTCATTGGCGTTGGGGACAAAGCTGAAGACCATACCGATGCCCAGATCGAAGCCGTCCATCACGATATACATTAGGGTGGCAAACACAATGATGACAAACCAGATCACGGGAATATCGATGCCCATTAGCTTTTCTCCTCTTCAGGCACGGCTTCTGCGGCGGAAAGGGGGCGCGCCGGCGTGCCGGAGGTTGACGACGTTAATTCGCTGACGGGCTGCGGCCCTTTTTTAATCAGCCGGATAATATAGTAATAACCGACGCCGAAGACCGAACAGTACACCGCGATAAAGACCAGCAGGCTGACGACCATTTGCGCTGTGCTATGCAGGGAGACCGCGTCCCGGGTGCGTAAAAAACCATAGATAACCCAGGGCTGGCGGCCCGCTTCGGTCGTGATCCAGCCGGCCAACAGCGCCAGCAGTCCTGCCGGCCCCATCGCCAGGGCGCACCACTGGAAGGCGCGAGAGTGGAAAAGACGCTGCCGATAGCGCAGCCAGAGGCTCCAGACGCCGAGGGCAATCATCAGCACGCCCATACCCACCATGATGCGAAACGACCAGAAGACGATAAGGGAGTTTGGCCGATCCTCTTTCGGGAAATCTTTCAGGGCAGGGACCTGTTTATTCAGGCTATGGGTGAGGATCAGGCTGCCAAGCGCCGGGATTTCCAGACCGTATTTGGTGCGCTCTTCCGCCATGTCCGGCACGCCAAACAGCAGCAGCGGGGTGGCTTCGCCGGGTTTATTTTCCCAGTGGCCTTCAATGGCGGCGATTTTTGCCGGCTGATGCTGAAGCGTATTAAGGCCGTGCATATCGCCAACCATCGCCTGGATCGGCGCGACCAGCAGAGCCATCCACATCGCCATTGAGAACATTTTGCGTATCGCCGGCGTATCATTGCCGCGAAGAAGATGCCAGGCGGCGGAGGCGCCGACAAACATCGCGCTGCTGAGAAAAGCGGCGATCGCCATGTGCGACAGGCGATACGGGAAAGAGGGGTTGAAGATAATCGCCAGCCAGTCCTGGGGAATAATGTGACCGTTTTCAATGGTAAAACCCTGCGGCGTCTGCATCCAGCTATTGGACGCGAGGATCCAGAAAGTTGACATCAGCGTGCCCAGCGCCACCATGCAGGTGGTGAAAAAATGCAGTCCTGGGGGGACTTTGTTCCAGCCAAAAAGCATGACGCCCAGGAAGCCCGCTTCGAGGAAAAACGCGGTGAGGACTTCGTAAAGCAGCAGGGGACCGGTAATACTCCCGGCAAACTGAGAGAAACCGCTCCAGTTGGTACCGAACTGATAGGCCATCACCAGGCCTGAAACCACGCCCATGCCGAAATTAACGGCAAAAATTTTCAGCCAGAAATTATACAGCGAGCGCCAGACGTCGTCTTTTGTCCGCAGCCACATCCCCTCCAGCACCACCAGATAGCTGGCAAGCCCAATGGTAATTGCCGGGAAAAGAATATGAAAAGAGACGGTAAATGCGAACTGCAGCCGTGCCAGATTAAACGCGTCGAGTTCAAACATGATCCGGACCCCATCACATAACAACCCCCCGAACCGAGCAGGGGGGAGTGATTAACAACAGGTGCTGATGATTAAGGCTTTTTCTTACCTTCGCCGAGCTCAGCGCCGGTAAGAGGATCGCCCTCGGGGTCGGATTCGGTCCGTTCCGCCATGGCTTTAACCAGAGCCTTTTGCTCGGCTGTTAACCTGACGCTGACGCTCCCGTCTCCGCCGTCTACTGCAGGCTGCGGATCCGCGACATAGTCGAAGTGCCGATCGCTATTCCAGCTACCGCGTATGTCATCGCCCTCCGACATATTGTAGTAGGTGCTGGCGTATTCGGGGAGTGGCGGTAATTTACCGGGCGGATAGTTGTTTCTGATGGACTGAAGCGCTTTTTCAAAAGAGAGCTGGTGGGCGGCTTCCCGGGTCATCAAAAAGGCCAGCGCATCCTTTACTCCGGGGTCATCAGTGACGTTGATCAGGCGCTCATAGATGATTTTGGCTCGCGCCTCCGCCGCCACGTTGGAGCGTAAATCCGCGGTGGGCTCACCAATGGTGTCAATGTAGGCGGCGGTCCAGGGTACTCCGGCGGAGTTGGTCAGCGGCGTACCTCCACCATATAACAAAGAGGTAATATGGCTGTCGTTACCGTTGGCGGTGAGCGAACGGTACAGGTCGGCTTCGTTTTCGGTTCCCTCCGCAAGGGCACCCTTCGCCCCTTTATTGAGCATGCCAACCAGCGAGCCGATAATTTCAAGGTGGCTCAACTCCTCGGTAGCAATGTCCATCAGCATATCTTTACGACCCGGATCGTCATCGCTCAGACCCTGAGTAAAATAGCGGCATGCGGCGGCCAGTTCACCCTGAGGGCCGCCGAATTGTTCCAGAAGGAGGTTCGCCAGTCCCGGATTTGGCTCCGCGACCCTTACGGTATACTGAAGTTGCTTAACGTGTCGGAACATAGGCTCTTATCCTTATTGCTTATTTTTTAGCTTCAACGCCTTCGGCTTCAGATCGCAGAAGGAACTCCTCCGTCGTTTGCGGAATATGCTTCAGCAGCCAGTCGGCCATTGCCCGCTCCTCTGCCAGAATTGATTCGATGGCCGGGATCGATGCGATGTCGCCAGCTTTATTCGCAGCGGCAAGTAGGGAGGTATAACAAGCGATTTCAAACTGCTCAAAGACATAACCGCTAATTGACCCTTTAACAATTTCATCGGAAGGGAACATGCCGCCAATGGATTGCCCGAAGGCGGCCATTTTGCTCATTGAATCCTTCAGTACCGAACGCGATATATTATTACGGTCGAGAATTTCCTCCAGCACGGTAATTTGGCGTTTGGTTTCAGTTACGTGCTGTTCAATTCTGCTGCGCAGGTCCGGGTAGTTATCGATGCGGCCCGCCATGGATTCCAGCATGGATTCTGCTTGCTTTTCCATTGCATGCGCATCGCGTAGCCAGTCGTGATAATGTTCAAGGTGATTCATAATCAACTCCTTAATATCGGATTATTATCTGGCTATTTATTTTGTGCGTCTTTATTAATATTACCGACCGCCAGGTCAGTTAATTTAAGATCGGTTGATTTTTCTTCTTCTAACGTTTCCGCTAAAAGCTTAACCGCTTTTTTATAACCCAGCTGTTGTGCTAAGGTGGCGAGAGTGCCGTAGCTGGCAATTTCATAATGTTCAACCTTTTGCGCAGCGGCAATTAACGCAGCATCCCGCACTTCATTTTTCTCTGTGCTCTCAATCACTTCGTTAGCTTCTTCAATAAGTCCCTCCATCGCCACGCATTTCATACGTTTAATTTTGATGGCAGGTTCTTGCTCGACAATTTGATCGATACGCTCAATCTGCCCCTGGGTCTCTTCAAGGTGGGCCTTGAACGCGGCGCTGAGCTGTTCGCTTGACGCTGCTCTGGCCAATTTAGCCAGTCCGCGGGTTAATTGTTTTTCAGCGCTGTAAGTATCCGATAAAAGATGAATAAATACGTCTTCTATGCTCTTCATATTCATATGGAAATACCTTTTACACAGGAGAATAACTGCGAGTCCGCAGACCCGCAGGATACTCTTTTATTTACAAGAGAACGAGGCGATTAATAATCAGGAATTATCAGATTTACGTCCGCCACCATGACTATTTTGTCCGCCTTTTTTACCGGCTTCAGATGCACGTTGCGGATCGTTTTTAAAGTTCCCACCGCTGTGCTGACCGCCTTTACGTCCAGCTTCAGATGCTTTATCACGGTCTTCAGCGAAATTACCGGAACCACCACGATGTTCTGCCATATTTTCATACCTCTATTGAGTTTATGTCAGGAAGATACGATTTAGATACGTATCCGTTGTCGTTCAGGAATTAAATTTAGCTGTTATTTCCGAACAGTCAAACCGGTTACTGGTGATATTTTTTTGAAATATTCTGAATTATGCGGCGGTTACCGTTTCGCTTGTTTTTAATGAATATCAGCATAACGGGTTATGATCTAACGAAAGATTTTTATCCGCGAGGGAATATATCCGTGGCCGCTGCGTTAATAAATGCAGGGCAGGCCCGGCGCAGGGCTTTACGTCACTTTACATAACTGCGAAGAATAACTTAGCGGATACTGAACGTTATTAGCAGACGAGTTGAGAAAAATCAGAAAATAGTGAATTTACAGAGAAAGGGTGATTTTCGGATATTTCAATGCGGGAGATAAAACAGGCACCAGATCACGAGGCTGTGAAATGGTGCGTCCGAGTGGACTCGAACCACCGACCCCCACCATGTCAAGGTGGTGCTCTAACCAACTGAGCTACGGACGCATTATGGTGCGTTTAATTGGACTCGAACCAACGACCCCCACCATGTCAAGGTGGTGCTCTAACCAACTGAGCTATAAACGCATTATGGTGCGTTCAATTGGACTCGAACCAACGACCCCCACCATGTCAAGGTGGTGCTCTAACCAACTGAGCTATGAACGCAATGTTGCAGCGGCAACGGGGACGCATATTAGCGGGAGGGAGGGGTTGTGGCAAGAGGCAAACGTCACTTTTCTTCCAGTTTTCTCGCGATCGCAGAAGTTTTATCCATATTGCTGATATTTTACTGATGCAAAAGAATATTTCTTCATCAACAAGCGATAACGGCGCCGAATCAGCGCCGTTGGTTTCGCCGCGGGCTAGCGCGCCGCGCGCTGTAAAATGATGCTGGAAGGCTGACGCTGCAGGAAACGCATACGCAGCATCATCATCACGGCGGCGGAGGTGAGACCAATAATAAACCCGCACCAGAAACCGGCGGGGCCCATGCGCGGCACGACCAGATCGGTCAGGGCCAGCAGGTAGCCGCTCGGCAGACCCAATACCCAGTAGGCGGTAAAGGTAATAAAGAAGATGGAACGCGTGTCTTTATAGCCGCGCAGGATCCCGCTGCCGATCACCTGAACGGAGTCGGAAATCTGGTAGATGGCCGCGAGCAGCATTAGCTGGGACGCCAGGGCCACGACCTCGGGATTGTCGTTATACAGCAGGGCGATTTGCTTACGCATCAGAATGGTGAACACCGCTGTGAAAACGGCCATGCACACCCCAACGCCGACGCCGGTTCTGGCCGAGGTCTGCGCCTCCAGCGTTGACCCCTGCCCGAGACGGAAGCCGACGCGAATGGTCACCGCGGCCGCCAGCGAGAGCGGCAACACGAACATCAGCGAGCTGAAGTTAAGGGCAATCTGATGCCCGGCCACGTCAACGATCCCCAACGGCGAGACCAGCAGCGCGACGACGGCAAACAGCGTGACTTCGAAAAACAGCGCCAGCGCAATCGGCAGGCCCAGCTGTACCAGACGCTGGATGACGGCGAAATCCGGTTTGCTGAAGCGCTCCTGGAGATGAATATCGCGCATTGAACGCGCGCGGCGCACCCAGAACAGCATGCTGAAAAACATCACCCAGTAAACCGATGCCGTCGCCACGCCGCAGCCAATCCCGCCGAGTTCCGGCATACCGAAGTGACCGTAGATAAAAATGTAGTTCACCGGAATGTTGACCAGCAGGCCGATAAATCCCATGACCATTCCCGGCTTGGTTTTCGCCAGCCCTTCACACTGGTTACGGGCAACCTGAAAGAACAGATAGCCGGGCGCGCCCCACAGCAGCGCGCGCAGGTAGCCGACCGCTTTGTCAGCCATCGCCGGGTCGATGTTATGCATTGAGCTGATAATGTAACCGGCGTTCCACAGCACTACCATTACCAGGATGGAGACGAAGCCGGCCAGCCAGAATCCCTGGCGCACCTGATGGGCGATACGCTCGCGGCGACCAGAACCATTCAGCTGGGCAATAACGGGCGTCAGGGCCAGCAGCAGGCCGTGGCCAAAGAGGATCGCCGGTAGCCAGATGGAGGTGCCGATGGCAACGGCCGCCATGTCGGTGGCGCTATAGCCGCCCGCCATCACGGTATCGACAAAGCCCATGGCGGTTTGGGCGACCTGGGCAAGAATAACGGGTATAGCCAGTGCTAATAACTGACGCGCTTCAATAAAATACTTCTGCACGTGAACACCTATATATTGTTGTTATTGGGGGACTAAAAAAGCCGCCATCGAGGGCAGCAAGAAGAAAAAGCAGAGGGATTTGCCAGACTATTGTAGCGAGGATTAGCCATTTAGCCAGTGAAAAAATTCCTCTGCACGTTGTGCGCTGGCAACCTGTTTTGCCAGCTGTTATTGTTCGTCATAGCCTAAAACGGTACTGATACCGTCACGAATTTATACAGGAGCAAAATATGTTTACCGGTATTGTGCAGGGGACCGCCAAAGTGGTGGCTATTGATGAAAAACCCAACTTTCGCACCCACGTTGTGGAGCTGCCTGAGCATATGCTCGCGGGGCTCGAAACGGGCGCTTCGGTAGCGCACAACGGCTGCTGCTTGACGGTCACGGATATCAATGGCCCGCGAGTGAGTTTTGATCTGATGAAGGAGACCTTGCGGATAACCAATCTGGGCGCGATCCGCGAGGGCGACAGCGTCAACGTTGAGCGCGCGGCCAAATTCAGCGATGAAATTGGCGGCCACCTGATGTCAGGTCATATTATGACCACCGCGGAGGTGGTGAAAATTCTGACCTCGGAAAATAATCGCCAGATTTGGTTTAAGGTTCAGGACCCGACGTTGATGAAATATATCCTCTATAAAGGATATATCGGCGTAGATGGGATTAGCCTCACCGTCGGTGAAGTGACGCCAACTCGGTTCTGCGTGCATTTAATTCCGGAAACGCTGCAGCGCACCACGCTTGGGGTGAAAAAGCTGGGCGATCGGGTGAATATTGAAATCGATCCGCAGACGCAGGCGGTCATCGATACCGTTGAGCGCGTGCTGGCGGCGAAAGAAGCAGAAGCGGCGCTGAAAACGACGGCCGAATAATAAAATCCCCCCGCCGAAGCGGGGGATATTTTTAGCGGGCCACGCGCAGGCCGTGTTCGGCCCCGCGAGAAAAAACCACCTGCCACAGTTGGATATCGCGCGCGCGGAAAGCGCCGGCACAGGCATTCAGGTAATAGCTGAACATGCGTTTAAAGCGTTCTGAATAGTTGTCGGCAATATCCGGCCAGCTATTAAGAAAGCGTTCATACCAGGCCATAAGCGTCGTGTCGTAGTCGGCGCCGAAATTATGCCAGTCTTCCATAACAAAATGCGATTCGCTGGCTTCGGCAATATGGCGTACCGACGGCAGACAGCCGTTAGGGAAGATATATTTGTTGATCCAGGGATCAACGCTATGGTCGGTTTTTTTCGAGCCGATGGTGTGGAGCAGGAAACGACCGTCGGGCTTCAGATTACGATCGACCACATCAAAATAGGTGGCGTAATTTTTAGGCCCGACGTGTTCGAACATGCCGACTGAAACAATACGATCAAAGCTTTCGTGCAGGTCGCGATAGTCCTGGAGGAGGATGGTGACGTCGAGGTCCGCGCAGCGCTCCTGCGCCATTTTCTGCTGCTCTGCAGAGATGGTAACGCCCACCACGCTGACCTGGTAGTTTTTGGCCATGTAGTAAGCCAGCCCGCCCCAGCCGCAGCCGATATCCAGCACCCGCATACCGGGCTCAAGCTCAAGTTTACGGCAGATCAGATCCAGTTTAGCCTGCTGCGCGTCATCGAGAGTTTCCGCGTCTTTCCAGTACGCGCAGGAATACTGCATATAAGGGTCGAGCATGCGGCTGAACAGATCGTTGCCTAAATCATAATGCTCTTTGCCGACAATCCAGGACCGTTTTTTACTTTGCAGATTGAATAAGCGTGCGCTGGCGATACGCAAGGTATCTTTGAAATGATGGGGAAGCTGATTTTCCAGTCCGGCGCGTAAAACTTTATGGAAAAAAATATCCAGCCGTTCACAATCCCACCAGCCGTCCATATAGCTTTCGCCGAGCCCCAGCGACCCCTCCTGCAAAACGCGCTTAAAAAAGAGCGGGTTTTTAATCCGTACATCGGAGGGCGCAGGACCATTAATTTCGATGCCCGCACGGCCTAATAATTCAGCTGCAATTCGGTACCAATCATCATTTGGTACACTGACTACTTCTTCTATACACGATGAACTCATAGCTTCTCCATCACGCCCAAGTGATCAGAACCTTAAAACAGCGTAGACGCTTTTTTGGCTTTGTGAGAAATCTCACGGTTAATCCGTGAGGCTGCTATCCGACGTAGAACAGAGGAAGGGAGGTAACCCTTGCCGAAAGGCCTTCCATGGTGAAACGGGATGCATCCTGCTCCCGTTAAATCAATTAATCTTTCTATTTATGTGATGCCGGATCCAGTATAGGCCGCTAAAAACACGCTTTCAACAAAAATATCTTAGCAAGCTAATTACTGGATTCTATAACTATCAGTAGAATAGCTTACGCATGTGACGATTCTGTTGCCGGATGCGCGGCTTTATACTGCATGCGGTAGCCTATGCCGGCCAGCACGATGGAAACCAGCATCACGCTGGTGGTCGTTTGCAGCGGCGTGGCAATCAGCGTGGAGACCAGCAGGCTGGTCAGGAAACAGAGGCCAAGCTGCAGAGTGTTTTGCAGCGCCGCGGCACGGCCGGTCGCCTGCGGGAATGGCTTCAGGGCCTGCGCGACGACGATAGGATAAATACCGCCGTTCACCACCGCCATGGCGCAGAACGGAATCATCAACCCAACAAGCGTCGCGTTCTCCTGCAGGCCAACCAGCCAGGTGGCGGCGACGCTGACGGCGAAAATCGCCAGCAGCCAGGGAAGAATTTGCTGCCCCTGCCATTTTTGTAGCGCCGCGCGGCAACCATAACCGCCCACCAGAAACGCGATAGTCTGCGGAACATAGCTCAGGCCAATAACGGTCGGACCGTAGCCCATGTCATGGAGGATAAACGGCGAGCCCGTGAGCCAGGCGAAAAAGCTGGCGGAACAGGCGGCGTAGATCAGCACGTTACCGCTATATTCCCGCGAGCGCAGCAGGGCGAGGAAGGTGAGCTTCTGCTGGACGCTGACGATCGGTTTATTCGCTGGCTTCAGGCGCAGGGCCGGCAGCATCAGCAGCAGGGTAATGGCGAACAGAACGGCAAAAATGGCCTGCCATTCGAAGTGGACCAGCAGCCAACTGCCAAGCAGCGGCGCCAGCGCCGGCGACAAACCAACCAGCGGCATAATGGCGGCGAAAATACGGTTGGTTCTTTGCGCAGGGTAATAATCGGTTACCATTGCCTGCCAGGTCACCGCGGCGGCGCAAACCCCCAGAGCCTGGATAAAGCGCAGCGCCAGCATCAGGCCGGCATCGCGCACCCACAGCATCCCCAGGCAGCCGACAGCAAAGATAGCCAGACCGCTCAGCAGCACCGGCTTACGGCCATAGCGATCGGAAATGGGGCCCCAGAAGAGCTGCCCAAGCGCAAAGCCCGCCAGGAACAGGCTCAGGCTGGCGCTGACTGAGGCGGCGGAAGTATTCAGATCCTGTTGCATGGCGGCGAAAGCCGGAAGATACATATCGGTGGCCAGAAAGCCCAGTACGCTGAGGCCAGCCAGCCAGACTAAAAATCCTTTCCCAGGTTGTTGCATAACATTCTCTTTTTATTGTGCAGGTACGATGGCGCAGAGTGTAGGGAGTGCATTAAGGCTTGTGAAACGCTAATATTTGTCAGATGAGTTCAAAAATTTTGCAGGCAGAAAATGTGGTCTGAATACTCGCTTGAAGTTGTCGATGCTGTCGCCCGCAACGGCAGCTTTAGCGCCGCCGCCCAGGAACTGCACCGCGTACCCTCGGCCGTCAGCTATACCGTACGACAGCTGGAGGAGTGGCTGGCAGTACCGCTGTTCGAACGCCGCCATCGGGATGTGGAATTAACGCCGGCCGGCGTCTGGTTTTTACAGGAAGGGCGATCTGTTATCAAAAAAATGCAGATCACCCGCCAGCAGTGCCAGCAGATCGCCAACGGCTGGCGCGGGCAGCTCTCCATCGCGGTTGATAACATCGTTAAACCCACGCGTATGCGGCAGATGATCGTTGATTTTTATCGCCATTTTGATGACGTCGAGCTGATCGTCTTTCAGGAGGTGTTCAACGGCGTCTGGGATGCGCTCGCCGACGGTCGCGTGGAATTAGCCATCGGCGCGACCCGCTCCATTCCGGTAGGGGGACGCTACGCCTTCCGCGATATGGGGATGCTGAGCTGGGACTGCGTCGTTGCGAGCCACCATCCGCTGGCAAAAATGGCGGGGCCTTTGAGCGATGACGTGTTGCGCAACTGGCCGTCGCTGGTCAGAGAGGATACGTCACGCTCGCTGCCGAAGCGGACCACGTGGCTGCTCGATAACCAGAAGAGGGTAGTCGTGCCGGACTGGGATGCTTCTGAAACCTGCCTCTCCGCCGGACTGTGCGTCGGTATGGTGCCCGGGCATTTAGCGCGTCCGTGGCTGGATAGCGGCGAATGGACGGCGCTGGAGCTGGAGAACCCCTTCCCGGATGCCGCATGCTGCCTGACGTGGCAGCAAAGCGACGCTTCGCCGGCGCTGCTCTGGTTACTGGATTATCTTGGCGATAGCGAAACGCTAAACCGGGAGTGGCTGCGGGCGCCGGAATAACCGACGCCGCAAGCAGGGCTAACGGCGATAATCGACAAACGGACCATCGGCCACGGAACGGCGCTCGACAAGGCGCGGATGGACTTCAATCGACTGCGAGACTTCACGCTTATTGACGATACGGTCCAGCAGCATATTAAAGGCCGCTTCGCCAAGAGAGTCCTTAGGCTGATGAATGGTGGTCAGCGCCGGGCTAAAGTAGCGGGCGTTGCGCACGTTATCATAACCGATCAGCGAAATATCCTGCGGCACGCGCAGGCCCATTTCATCCGCCGCACAGATGGCGCCCATCGCCATAATATCCCCGCCGCAGAAGATGGCCGTTGGGCGAGGGTGCTGGGCGAGAATTTGCTGCATGGCGCGGTAGCCGGATTCCGGCTCGAAATCACCCTGCACAATCCAGTTCTCCGGGACGTTAATCTGCGCCTCTTCCATCGCTTTCATAAAACCCGCCAGCCGGCCTGCGCCGGTGTTACGCTCCAGCGGGCCGGGGATCACGCCGATGTCGCGATGGCCGCGTTCAACCAGGTAGCGTCCGGCGATATAGCCGCCCTCGAAGGCGTTATCGACGACCGAATCGGTAAAGTCGGCTTTTGCCTCGCCCCAGTCCATCACCACCATCGGGATATGGCGATACTCTTCCAGCATGCTTAACACCGATTCCGGATACTCGGAACACATCACCAGCAGGCCGTCGACGCGTTTCTGCGCCATCATTGACAAATAGGCGCGCTGTTTCTCCGGGTCGTTCCACGCGTTGCCGAGGATCAGGGTGTAGCCCTTCTGGAAACAGCTTTTCTCAACGGCTTCGATAATCTCAGCGAAATAGGCCGCTTCGCTGCTGGTCGCCAGCAGACCAATCGACTTGGTGTGATTGACCTTCAGGCTGCGGGCAACGGCGCTGGGGGAGTAATGCAGCTCTTTTATTGCTGCCCATACCGCATTGCGCGTCTCTTCCGCAACAAAACGGGTTTTGTTAATCACATGTGACACTGTTGTAGTGGAAACGTTTGCGCGCTTCGCTACATCTTTAATAGTTGCCATTACTTCTCACTCCAGACCTTGACCTGATCGTCTGTTTATCGGTACGTAAACGTTTGCCTGTACACACCCTGACGCCAAAATTGAGCATGGCATCACGTCGGGAAAACGACACAGAACGACAGGAAGGGGTCAATGGCCGATACGCTTTCAAATTAGCGTGGGATTTTGTCCGATCTTGGGGCAAAGGGGAAGAGCAAAAATGTGCATCACTCTAAATCTCGGAAGATTTTTACGCTATTCTGTGTAAAAATGAGTAAGCTCACTTTTCATGTGGGGATAATCAGGGGGAAAAATTGATGGATATAAATTTAAAGTTTTCGCTGACAACAACGATTATTGTTTTGGGTTTGATTGTTGCCGCAGGTTTGACCGCAGTACTGCACTAGTTCTGCGATAAGGGAGGGGCCGCTCTCCCTTTTACTCCACCTATTATTATCATTTTCGCAAAAATCTTTTGCCATTTCGTTCACTTTTGTTTTTCTGTGATTGATGTCATGCTTTTGACTTCTGATGAGATGCCGTCGCGGAAGGCGGCCTGATGGAGTCCCTGCATGAAAATCAACTTTCCCCTGCTCGCGCTGGCGATCGGTGCCTTTGGCATCGGCACGACCGAGTTCTCCCCGATGGGGCTATTACCGGTTATCGCTAAAGGCGTTGACGTTTCGATTCCGGCGGCGGGAATGCTGATTAGCGCCTATGCCATCGGCGTAATGGTTGGCGCGCCGCTGATGACGCTGCTGCTCTCCCACCGCGCGCGCAGAAACGCGCTGATCTTTCTGATGGCGATTTTTACCCTCGGCAACGTGCTCTCTTCCATTGCGCCGGATTACACCACGCTGCTGCTGTCGCGGATCATTACCAGCCTTAACCATGGCGCTTTCTTTGGCCTGGGCTCGGTGGTGGCGGCAAGCGTGGTGCCAAAACATAAGCAGGCCAGCGCGGTGGCGACGATGTTTATGGGGCTGACGATCGCCAACATCGGCGGCGTACCCGCAGCAACCTGGCTGGGTGAAACCATCGGCTGGCGAATGTCGTTCCTTGCAACAGCGGGGCTGGGCGTGGTGGCGATAATCGGCCTGTGGTTTTCCTTACCGAAGGGCAGCGCCGGCGAGCGCCCAAATGTGAAGCAGGAGCTTTCGGTGCTGATGCGCCCGCAGGTGCTGTCGGCGTTGCTGACTACCGTGCTGGGGGCAGGGGCGATGTTTACGCTCTATACCTATATTTCCCCGGTTCTGCATACCATTACCAACGCCTCTCCGCTGTTTGTCACCGCGATGCTGGTGCTGATCGGCGTGGGCTTTTCGCTGGGCAACTATCTTGGCGGTAAATTTGCTGACCGCTCCGTTTCCGGGACGCTGAAGGGCTTTCTGCTGCTGCTGATGGTTATCATGCTGGCGATCCCGCTGCTGGCGCAATCGCAGGTGAGCGCGGCAATCAGCATGGTGGTCTGGGGCGCGGCGACCTTTGCGGTGGTGCCGCCTTTGCAGATGCGGGTGATGCGCGTGGCCCACGAAGCGCCGGGGCTGTCGTCGTCGGTCAATATCGGGGCTTTCAACCTTGGAAACGCGCTGGGAGCGGCAGCGGGAGGCGCAGTCATTAGCGGCGGCCTCGGCTATGCGTTTGTCCCGGTGATGGGGGCGATTATCGCGGGCGTTGCGCTGCTGTTGGTGCTGTTCAGCGGGCGGGCGCAGCCGGAAGAGGCGTTCGCCAACCGTTAAGATCGCGTGCTGTGAGAGAATAACCGCAGAAGCCGAAAGGCATCTGCGGTTTGCTTTTATGCTGCCAGGTTAGCGGCAACAAACTTCCAGTTTACCAGCGCCCAGAAGTGTTCCAGATAGTTCGGACGGGCGTTACGGTAGTCGATGTAATAAGCGTGTTCCCAGACATCCACGGTCAGCAGCGGAGTCGCGTCGCTGGTCAGCGGCGTACCCGCGTTGCTGGTGGAGACAATGGCCAGGCTACCGTCGGTGTTTTTCACCAGCCAGGTCCAGCCTGCGCCGAAGTTTTTTGCCGCCGCGTCGGTGAATTTGGCTTTAAAATCAGCGAAGCTGCCGAAGGATTTAGCGATAGCGGCCGCCAGTTCGCCTTGCGGCTCGCCGCCGGCGTTTGGCGCGAGGCAGTTCCAGTAGAAGCTGTGATTCCAGACCTGCGCGGCGTTGTTGAAGACGCCGCCATCGGAAGAACGCACGATCTCTTCCAGGGTTTTCCCTTCAAACGCGGTGCCTTTGATCAGGTTATTCAGGTTGGTGACGTAGGCCTGGTGGTGTTTACCGTAGTGGTATTCCAGGGTTTCTGCGGAAATGTGCGGCGCCAGGGCGTCTTTTGCATATGGTAATGCAGGTAATTCGAACGACATTGCTACTCTCCTTTTTATAGTTTGTACGCGCAATAACCATGTATTACGCAGGGCAATAGTAGCAAATTAAAAGATGTGGCAAAAGAGAGAGTTACCCTGCCGCCCAAGCGGCAAGGCATATTTAGCGAATGGTTTTCGGCGTCATAACGCGACGGGCGCCGACGTAGTGGCGTACCCAGTAATCGTCGCTTAATGAGGTGATCTGAATATCGCGGCCGGTGCGCGGAGACTGGATAAATTTGCCGTTGCCAACGTAAACGCCGACGTGATCGGCAGTCCCGCGCCCGCGGGTGCGGAAAAAGACGAGATCCCCGCTCTGCAGCTCGCCGCGATCCACCGGACGGGCGTCGCGCAGGTGATACATCTCATTGGCGGTGCGTGGAATATGGATTTTAACCAGATCTTTATAGGCGTAATAGACCAGGCCGCTACAATCAAACCCGGTGCGCGGGGAAGTACCGCCCCAGCGATAGGGCTTACCAATCTGATCCATCAGCTTTGACATCGCGGTGCTTTGCGCTTTTTGTACCCGCGCCTTATGCGCATCGGCGATAGTCAACTGCGGCTCATCGGCGATGGGTTTGCAGCGGGTTTTATAGCCTTTACGCACCACGCACTTTTTCTGCACGCTCGCCGTTGCCATCTTGCTTTCCGCTATTGACCTTGTCGAGCTGGCGCACAGTTTTTTATAGCCTTTGCGCAGGACGCATTTTTTGGTGACGCTGGCGGTCTGGCGTGACGCGATTGATTTGCTGCGGCTGGCGGTCGACGTTTTCTTGCTGGGGGTTTTGGCGGCGGTTTTACTTTTGGAATTGACTGCTTTTTTCTTACGCTCCGCGGTCGTGCCCTTGGCCGGATGCGTTTTAGGCGCGGCCGAAGCGTGCGTATGCCCGGAAGCATGCGCCAGCGGCGTAAGTGAAATAGATGTGAAAAGTAATGCACAGAGCGAAATCGCGATTTTGTTAAGACGCGCCACTGAGCACTCCCCTGATTAAATTACAGACATATACAGATGCCTGACGATGAATGACAAACCGCATCGATTCTAAAGCATAAAATCGTGGAGAGTTACTACTCTTTTGTATCTAAAGTCTCGTTTGGTTAACATTTGCAAAAAAATGCTTCCGTCAGCGACCCTGACGCATGAAAAACGCGCAACGCGTTGCCGCGTATAGCAATAAAATGATATTTTTGAGGCAACTTTGGCCGACAGAAGATAAAATGTGGCAAGTGAAAAAAATGTTATTATCGGTCCTGCGTTCAGGGCGCTACAATGACAAATTACTGCCGTAGAGAAGTTTGAGGAAGCACGACAATGAGCACGACTTTAGAAAAAATCCAACATCAAATCGCTGAAAACCCGATCCTGCTGTACATGAAAGGATCACCGAAACTGCCAAGCTGCGGTTTCTCCGCGCAGGCCGTTCAGGCGCTCTCCGCCTGTGGCGAACGTTTTGCCTACGTCGATATCCTGCAAAACCCGGACATTCGCGCAGAGCTGCCAAAATACGCTAACTGGCCAACCTTCCCGCAGCTGTGGGTAGACGGCGAACTGGTCGGCGGCTGCGACATCGTGATTGAAATGTATCAGCGCGGCGAACTGCAGCAGCTGATCAAAGAAACGGCCGCTAAGTATAAAACTGACGAGCCGAAAGCGGAGTAATTCTGCTGCTATTAAAAAAGCGACTTCCGATGAAGTCGCTTTTTTTTATCGTTTATTCTTCGGCCACCGGTAATGGCCAGCCGCCGAGACGCTTCCAGCGGTTGACGATTTCGCAGAACAGCTGGGCGGTTTGTTCGGTATCGTATAGCGCGGAGTGCGCCTGGGTACCATCAAACGCCATCCCTGCGGCAATACAGGCTTTCGACAGCACCGTTTGCCCCAGCGCCAGGCCGCTCAGGGCCGCGGTATCAAAGGTGACGAACGGGTGGAACGGATTACGTTTCAGCCCTGCGCGCTCTGCCGCCGCCATGGTAAAGCTGTGATCGAACGTGGCGTTATGCGCAACCATGATCGCGCGGCTGCAGTCGCTCTCTTTCATCCCTTTACGGACCATTTTGAAAATCGCGTGCAGCGCATCGTATTCGCTCACCGCGCCGCGTTCGGGGTCGTGGGGGTTAATACCGTTAAAAGCCAGGGCTTCGGGCTGCAGGTTGGCGCCCTCAAAAGGTTCAACATGAAAATGCAGCGTTTCGTCCGGCATCAGCCAGCCTTCTTCATCCATTTTCAACGTAATAGCGGCGATCTCCAGCAGGGCGTCGGTTTTGGCATTAAATCCGGCGGTTTCAACATCGATTACCACAGGATAAAAACCGCGAAAACGGTCGCACAGACCATTAAGTTGAACGTTCTCGGACATCAGATTCTCTTAGCTGGAAAAAAGTAGCGCGCATTATGGCAAATTTTGCCGCGCCTTGCAGCAGGCAGGGGGATAAAACAGCGGGCACCTCGGGTGCCCGAGCAGATTAATTGCCGAGGCCTTTACCGGCGTCTTTCTCTTCGATCAGTTCGATTTTATAACCATCCGGATCTTCGACGAAGGCGATAACGGTGGTACCGCCTTTCACCGGACCGGCTTCACGCGTCACGTTGCCGCCGTTCTGGCGAATACGCTCGCAGGCTTCCGCCGCGTTTTCAACGCTCAGCGCGATATGGCCATAAGCGCTGCCGAGATCGTACTTATCAACGCCCCAGTTGTAGGTCAGCTCAATCACGGCGGTATCGCTCTCTTCGCCGTAACCCACGAATGCCAGCGAGTATTTATACTCCGTGTTTTCGCTGGTGCGCAGCAGTTTCATGCCCAGCACGTTGGTGTAAAACTCAATCGAACGTTGCAGGTCGCCAACGCGCAGCATGGTGTGAAGTAAGCGCATAATGTCCCCTATGCAGTTTATGTTGATACAGCAGAGCGTTGAGTATAGCGGCGATAACCCGCCGCTATCAATGGAGGGATTACAGGGTCGGGTAATCGGTATAGCCTTCCGCGCCGCCGCCGTAGAAGCTTTCCGGACGCTGTGGATTCAGAGCGGCCTTTTTCTGCAGGCGCGCGACCAGGTCCGGGTTGGCAATGTAGTCGCGACCGAAGGCCACGGCATCGATCAGACCTTTACCGATCAGATCGTTTGCCTTTTCGACCGTGTAGGCGCCAGCGCCGATAATGGCGCCGGGGAAACGGTCGCGCACTTTCTGACGGAACTCATCGCTGTACGGCTGGCCGCCGGCCCAGTCTGGCTCGGACATGTGCAGGTAAGCGATGCCGCGTTTGGCCAGCTCTTCGATCAGATAGAGCGCGTCGGCCTCTTCATTCGCACCGTTATCGACATTCTGGAAGCTGCCAATAGGCGAAACGCGAATACCGATACGGTCGGCGCTCCACTCTTTACTTGCCGCATCAACCACTTCCAGCACCAGGCGCGCGCGGTTTTCCACGCTGCCGCCGTACTGGTCAGTACGGTGGTTGGAAGAGGGGGAAAGGAACTGGTGCAGCAGGTAGCCGTGCGCGGAGTGCAGTTCGACAAGATCAAAACCGGCATCGCGGGCGTTGCCTACCGCCTGACGGAAATCATCAACGATCCCCGGGATCTCATCGGTGTTGAGCGCGCGCGGCATCGAGGTGTCGACGCGAATAGCATGGCCGTTTTCATCGCGCAGCGAGGTACGGGTACCCGCGCTAATGGCCGACGGCGCCACCGGGGCGGCGCCGCCAGGCTGGATGCTGCTGTGCGAAATGCGCCCGGTGTGCCACAGCTGAACGGCAATACGCCCGTTTTCGGCGTGTACGCCGGCGGTGATTTTTTTCCACGCGGCAATCTGTTCCGGGCTGTGCAGACCAGGCGCGCCCGCGTAGCCTTTAGCCTGAGCGGAGATCTGGGTGGCTTCGGAAATAATCAGGCCGGAGCTGGCGCGCTGACGGTAGTATTCACCCATTAGCGGGGTAGGGATATCGCCCGGTTCAATGCTGCGCAGACGCGTCAGCGGAGCCATAAATACGCGGTTGGGCGCGGTTACCGCACCTACTTTCAACGGGGTAAACAACTTTGATTCTGACATAGTGACTCCTGAGTAGACCGGTCGTCTTGAAACTGATGAAATAAAAACGCCTGTTAAACGCCAGGCGCAGCAATAATATTTTTAGCGTGGGCAAGGGCGCTTTCCAGCGGCGTTGCGCTACGCGTAATCTTGGCCTGCAGATTCGCCCCCAGCCACAGGGAGTAGAGCACCTGGGAAAGGGTGAACGCGTCGCCGTCAAACTCAAGGCTGCCTTCCTGACGGCCTTTCTCCAGCGCATCGCCCAGCAGGATAATGATTTGGCTGGCGCCTTTATCCATCGCGGCGCGCATATCTTCCGACAGATCGCAGACCTCCGCCGACAGCTTCACCGTCAGACAGCCGCTAATAATGCCCTGCTGGCAAAATTGCGTCAGCGTATGCTGATAATAGGCCAAAAGGCGATCGCGGTAGTTTCCCTGACCGTGGTCAAAATGCTCCACCAGGCGCTGAAGGTATCCGGCGTAATGATGCTCGAGCAGCGCAACGCCAAAGGCTTCTTTTGAGCGAAAGTAGTGATAGAAAGAGCCTTTCGGCACTTCCGCTGTTTTCAGCAGTTCACTCAGCCCCATGCCGGTAAATCCCCGATGCATGCAGAGCTGCTCGCCGGTGACCAGGATATGTTCGCGGGTGTTGCATTCACTGTGCTTGTTCATAGCGCTCACTGTAATAGACCGATTGGTCTAATGCAAGTCATAATTAAAAATGCCGCCTGGCGCAGAGGGCGATGAACAAAATTTGCGTACGGCGAATGAAACGTCTTCAATAAAGAAAGAGATGAGCGGCAGGAGAGGCGAAGTGGCTGAACAACTGGAGTTCTTCCCGGTGCAAAGTCCGTGCCGGGGGATTTGTCAGTCTGATGAACGTGGCTACTGCCGGGGGTGCATGCGCAGCCGCGACGAGCGTTTCAACTGGCAGAAAATGAGCGATGCGCAAAAGCAGGAGGTTCTGCGTCTGTGTCGCCAGCGGCGGCTGCGCAAATTACGCGCGGCTAAGCAGGATAGTGCGGAAGAACCGCAGCAACCCTCACTGTTTTAAGCATAAAATTGCGTATACTCAGGGCACATTTTTGTTGAGGAAGCTGTTATGGTTCAGCGTATTGCTATGGCTCCGCAGGGGCCGGAATTTTCTCGTTTTGTGATGGGCTACTGGCGTTTGATGGACTGGAATATGTCCGCGAAAGCGCTGGTGAGCTTTGTTGAGCAACACCTGGATCTGGGCGTCACCACTATCGATCACGCCGATATTTACGGCGACTATCGCTGTGAGGCGGCGTTTGGCGAAGCGCTAAAGCTGGCTCCGCATCTGCGCAGCCGGATGGAAATTGTCACCAAATGCGGGATAGCCACTAAAGCGCGGGCGGAAAACACCATCGGCCACTATATTACCGACCGCGACCATATCGTTCTCAGCGCCGAACAGTCGCTGCGTAATCTGGCAACCGACCATCTTGATCTGCTGCTAATCCATCGTCCGGACCCGCTGATGGATGCGGATGAAGTCGCGGAGGCGTTCCTTGCCCTCCACCATAGCGGCAAAGTTCGCCACTTCGGCGTATCTAACTTTACTCCCGCCCAGTTTACCCTGCTGCAGTCGCGCCTCCCGTTTACGCTCGCGACCAACCAGGTGGAAATTTCCCCGGTCCATCAGCCGCTGCTGCTGGACGGTACGCTGGATCAGCTTCAGCAGCTGCGTATCCGGCCGATGGCCTGGTCCTGCCTCGGCGGCGGACGTTTATTTAACGATGACAGCTTCCAGCCGCTGCGCGATGAGCTGGCGCGCGTTGCTCAGGAGCTAAATGCGGAGAGCATTGAGCAGGTGGTGTACGCCTGGATCCTGCGTCTGCCATCGCAGCCGTTGCCGATCATCGGCTCAGGCAAAATCGAGCGCGTGCGCTCCGCGGTGGTTGCTGAAAAGCTAAACATGAGCCGCCAGCAGTGGTTCCGCATTCGTAAAGCGGCGTTAGGCTACGACGTTCCGTAGACACCGACACCTCAGCAATGGCCTACACTTAGTAGCGATAGAGCCATTAAGGAGGTGTTATGCAACGATGTATTCTCGCCATACTTACCCTGGCCGCGTGCGCAGGCGCGCAGGCGGCCAGTGAAAGCGTCGATATCAATCTTGTTACCAGCCAGAGCGTCGGTCAGGCTATCGGTAGCGTTAAAATCAGCGAAACCGAGAAAGGTCTGGAGTTTACGCCAGACCTGAAGGCGCTGCCTCCCGGCGAGCACGGCTTCCATATCCACGCCAACGGCAGCTGCCAGCCCGCGATTAAAGAGGGCAAAGCCGTCGCCGCTGGCGCAGCCGGCGGGCACTACGATCCGCAAAAAACCGGAAAGCATGAAGGTCCTGACGGCGCCGGGCATCTCGGCGATCTGCCATTCCTGGTGGTCAACAACGACGGTAAAGCCACCCAGCCGGTAGTGGCACCGCGTTTAAAAACGCTGGATGAGGTGAAAGGCAAGGCGCTGATGATTCACGTGGGGGGCGACAATATGTCCGATAGCCCGCAGCCCCTTGGCGGCGGCGGCGAGCGGTTTGCCTGCGGCGTGATTAAGTAGTTCTTTCCGTCAGGGTTCCGGCAATCGGCGCCTGCTCCAGCTGCGACAGCGCGCACCACAGCCGCCAGATAACCGCCGCCAGCTCTTTGGCCGCCGGCTGGTGGTGGTGATTAAGCGCGTCGCAGATGCGCTGCAGCTCCTGGAGCGTAGAGGCGAGCGGACGCTGCTGTACCCCGCGCTCGCTCATTACATCCCGCAGCAGGCTGATACATAAATCACGCACCTGCGATAGCGGGTCGGAACGGGTTTCCCACTCGCGCAGCTGCCACACCACGTGGGAACAGTTGAGCAACACCACGCCCCAGCGCAGCAGCCAGCGGCGCGCCAGCGCATCCTGGCTATTGCTGAGCTGGCTAATATGGTGGTAAACCAGCGATTCAAATTCGTGCTCGCTGTGCTGCGGACGGCGGCTGAGCTGGTCAACAAAGTGACGCCGTAACGCACGGATATGGCGGCGGCTTTTACGCGCGTCCGAACCCGGGCTGATAATGGCGAACGCCAGCCAGGCGAGGCCTACGCCAATGATTTTCCCCAGATTATCGTTAAGAAACGACGCGTAGTCGTAGACCGGCGGGTTGGTGACCGAAATAAACGACCCCATAAAGACAATCAGCTGACCCCATAGTCCGGCGAGCTTAGGCATCTGTAGCTTCAGCAGCTGCATGGTCGCCAGCAGCGGAAACAGGAACAGCAGAAACTGCCATAAATCGGTGATCTGCACCATCAGGCCAAACTTCACAACAAAGCTAAAGAGCGAAAGCAGGATCAGGGTGCGCATCAACAGCGTTAAGGACTTAAACGGCGAAGGAGAGACCGAATAGAGGACGCAGCAGATAGCCGCCAGAGTCAGGGCAGCGGCGCAGGCCTGCCACTGGGTGCTAATTCCCCATGCGCCGACCATTACCAGCGCGCAGAAAGTGCGAACGCCGTTCCACAAGGCTTCGGCCTGGTCGGTATGGCGGGCCAGCGCTGGCGCGGAAGGCACGTTAAATTCAGTCACCGCGGTGGCGTTTTCGATGCGCGTGAGCCAGCGGCTGCTCACCAGGTAGAGACGACAAAAGTAGCGCAGACGCTTCCAGAAGGCGATATGCCGGTAATCAGCGTCCGCGGGCGGCGCCAGCGGGGCGATGATGCGGGCGACGCTCAAGGCATCGGCGTTTGTATACGCTAATTCGTTAAGCAGTGACTCCAGAATCTCGCGGGTGCGGGCGGGCGCGGTGGGCCAGTTGAGCAGCATCCGCCGCAGGCTCGAAATCACGCTGGTCATTCGCAGCTGCTGATGCAGCAGATAGTTCAGCAGCGGGTTTTGCCGACGAAAGCGATAGTGGCTCCAGAAGGCCTGGATACGCAGCAAATTCATGGTCAGGATTTGCCCAATCACGCTCTCGTGCGCGGTGCGGATCGCATCGGTGGTTTCCGGCACCCATAGCAGGCTGGCGTGTTCCAGCAGGCGCGCGTGCATGTTTTTCAGCGCCGTCAGCAGCGTAGCGCCATCGGACGTGCTCGGTAAAATCATCATCATCAGCCCGCCGCACAAAATACCGACGATAACCTCGCAGACGCGCGACTGGGCGATAGTCCACAGTTCGTTGGCGTCAGTGATATTGATAACCGGAAAAGCGATGATCGCGCAGGTATAGCCCGCGAGCTGGAAAGCGTAGGCGACGTTATTGGTGAACATCGCGCAGGCCCAGGTACAGAGGGCTATCCACGCTGAAATGCTGAAGAGAAACAGCCACGGATCGTTGAGCGTGTGCCCGGCCAGCAGCAGCGCCGCGCAGGCGCCGAGCAGGCTGCCGGCAATACGCCCGAAGCTTTTGCTGATCACGCCGCCGACGGTGGGAAAGCTGACCACCGCGGCGGAGGTCATTGCCCAGTAGGGTTCGTCAAGATTCAGCCAGTAGGCGACGCTCAGCGCCAGGCACATGGCAATCCCGTTGCGCAGGGCATAGCGCCACTGCGGACGGCTGGCCTTAATCCACGGGAGCGCGCGCCACGACAGGGCCTGCAGCTTCATTACTGCGCGCCGATGGCAACGGTACAGGTGGTACCGGAGACCAGGGTGGTATCCGGCGGCAGATGGTCAAACTCAATGCGTACCGGGACGCGCTGAGCAAGGCGGACCCAGGGAATATTCGGTTTAATATTCGCCACTAGCCCGCCGCTGCTCTCCACGCTCTGGTCGACTATCGCGCGTCCGATGCTGCCAACGTGACCCTGTAACTTTTGCTTGCTGCTATAAAGAATAATCTGCGCGCTATCGCCGGGACGAATATGACGCAGTTTCGTTTCTTCAAAATAACCCACCACGTAGAAGGAGTGGCTGTCGACGAGGGCGAAAACCGGGTGGCCAACGGCGGCGTAGTCGCCAACGCGGGTCGAGAGATTGGTGACCCAGCCGTCAACCGGCGCTTTGATTTCCGTCTGCGTGAGCTGCCATTGGGCATGATCGAGCGTGGCCTGCGCCACGCCAACCACCGCCTTAGCGGCTTCGAGGTTGGTCGTCGCGGTATTCAGCGCGGTATTGGCGTTTTCTAAATCTTCTGCTGAGATGAAATTCTGGGAAAGATGACGCCGGCGGTTAGCATCGCTGGCGGCTTTTTTCTGTTCCGCCTGCGCGCGGGCGACTTCTGCTTTGGCTTTAGCGAGCTGCGCGCGGGCGTTGAGCAGGGCAATTTTATACGGCGTGTCGTCGATTCTGAACAGCACCTCTCCGGCCTTCACCAGCTGGTTATCGCGCACGTTTAGCTGCAGGATGCTGCCGGAAACCTGCGGCGTAACGCCAACCTGTTCGGCGCGCACCTTGCCGTCGCGGGTCCACGGGGATTGCGTGTAGTAATTCCAGACCAGCCAGGCGGCAATAATGGCCAGCGCGGCGACCAGCAGCGTGGATAAGTATTTTAGTTTCTTCATGGAATGAACATTACCAGATAGTCAGTAAAACCAGCGCCAGACAGACGGAAAGCGCAAAGAAGGAGAGGTCCATTAACAGGGGATGCCAGATCTCGCCTGCGTACATCCAGTCCCGCAGCTGGCGATGGACAATCAGCCAGATAAAAAAGCCCAGCAGAACCGCTTTAAAGACAGGAGGGAAATAGACAGAAGCGCCGAACACCAGGTCCTGGAGTGACAATCCGGCAGTGTTAAGACTCAGTTTCACAAGCAAAAATCCTTTGCCGTTGCAGGAAGAATGTTCAGGTGATGCGATTATTCACATTGTAAATCATTGTTCTGATTCTAGTGAATCAGGTAATTCATTTGTTTTGGTAATTTAAATGCTGCACACTATTCTAAAATCAGTATAATAACTTAGCAAGCTAATTATAAGGAGATGAAATTGGAATCGCCACTTGGTTCTGATCTGGCACGTTTGGTACGCGTCTGGCGCGCGCTAATCGACCATCGCCTGAAACCTCTGGAGTTAACGCAGACGCACTGGGTCACGCTGCATAACATTCACCAGCTGCCGCCTGAACAGTCGCAGATTCAGCTGGCGAAAGCCATTGGTATTGAGCAGCCGTCGCTGGTTCGCACGCTCGACCAGCTGGAGGAGAAAGGGCTTATTTCTCGCCAGACCTGTGCAAACGATCGGCGGGCAAAACGTATCAAGCTTACGGAAAAGGCCGAGCCTCTGATCAATGAAATGGAAGAGGTTATTGGCAAAACGCGTGATGAGATTCTGGCAGGCGTTTCCAGAGAAGAAGTGGAAACGTTGCTTAATTTAATTCGTAAACTTGAACACAACATCCTCGATCTCCAGGCAAAAGATTGACCTTAACGGGGCCTTGAAGAAACTCAAGGCCTCTTTTTTATCTATTCATGCCAGACCACAACGCGGTTACGACCGCTGTTTTTCGCCTCGTACATCGCGGTATCCGCGCGCTTAACGCACTCTTCTGCCGAAACACGCGTATCCTGCGTCGTGAAAACCCCCATGCTGATAGTCATTCTTTCGGGTAATCCTTCCTGCTTCTCGCTGACGGAGAGGCGGATGCGTTCGGCGACAGCCAGCGCTTCCTTTGCGCCGATATTGACCAGCAGCAGGGCAAACTCTTCCCCGCCGATACGCGCGGCGGCGTCGTCCTGGCGCACGTTGTTCTGCAACACGCTGGCAGCAAATTGGATCACCTTATCGCCCTGCACGTGACCGTAGGTGTCGTTGATGCGCTTGAAGCGATCGAGGTCGCAGACGATCACCGATAGCGGTTGTGAAGCGGAAACCTTCGGCAATCGTTGATTCAGGGTGTCATAAAAATAGCTGCGGTTATACAGCCGGGTCAGGGGATCGCGAATCGAGTTCTGGTAAGAGCGGACGTATCTTTCGTTCGATTCGCGATAGAGCATAAAAACATCGCACAGCAGGACTAAAATCAGAAACAGGGTGCTAAGCGTTTCAAAGAATCGCGCCTGGTTCCAGGCGTGACTGCTATCACCTGCCGTTGAGAGTAGAACCATTAACGTAAATATATAGGCGGTACAAAAAAAGGCCCCGCTGTACCAGAATATATTACGCAATTGAGTCAGGCTAATCAGTAAAATCAGCGTTACTGACCATATGATAATTAATAACCAGCCAATACGATTATGCCACAGCGGCGTAAAAGTGTAGGTCAGATTGTCAAGGAATTCAATACTCAACAGCGGGGAGTTGCTGGAATGAATCCACGATAATATAAGCACTGCGGCAATAAAAACAAAGCAACCTGTCAGTACCGTTCGGTGAATTTTACCTGAGCTAAGGGTGATGTTGCGAAAACGGTATAAAACAATCGATGTTATTAATAAAATGGCCATCATCACGTTGCGGAAAAAATAAAAAATCAGCGCGTCATTTTGGTTAATGGCGCGACCCTGTCCGCAAATCAACCAGTCGGGATAGCTGCCTATCGTTCCCAGCATCAGCATGGCCGAGCAGGCAAAGGCGAAGGTAATCGGAACCAGGTACAGCCGTTTTTTATCGCACAGATATTTCATTCCCATAAAACAGGCAATCATAATATGAAAAGTCATCAGCGAAATCGTCAGTACAGGAAAAAGCATGGATGATGTTGTAGGTATACGATCAATTAACGAGTCGCTGAGGTAATTAAGCGTGGTAATCGCAAGGATACACACGGCAGCGTAAAGAAATATCCGTTGGGGTAAGCTTTTTATATTAGCGCGCATAGTCAACATCCCTGAAAAATGCGAGGGTAAACGACGAGGTTGTCGTAAATGATTTAAATAGTACTCATTGAAGATTACTTGATGGCAGCAGGGGGGATATTGCGCGGGCGCAAAGAGTTGAGGTGCGGCAGGAAAATATAAATATATTTATATCGTTTATTTATGTTGGTAAATGATACATCTTTTATATAAATAAGCGGCCCGTCAGGGCCGCAGGGATAAGGTTTAGCGTGGGGATACCGTAACCTGGCTGCCGCTGCCGGCAATGGCCACGCGCTGGCCAACCGAGAACGGCGTGCTGCCTTGCTTCTGCACCACCATGATGGTATTACCGTCATCTTTGCGGATTTCCAGCTCAACGCCCTGGGTTTTGTTCATCGCACCCTGTACGCCCTGACCGGCTACGCCGCCGGCGACAGCGCCTGCCGCCGTTGCCAGTGAGCGGCCCGTGCCGCCGCCAATGGTGTTACCCAGGAAGCCGCCGAGAACCGCGCCGCCGATGGCGCCGATAGCATTGCTGTCATCTCCGCCCTGAATCTGCACCGCGCGGGTATGGACAATAGTGCCGTAGGTCACGCTCTGGACCTGTTTGGCTTCGGATGCGGAGTAAACATCGCCGGACAGACCGCTGCTGCTGACGCAGCCTGCAAGCGTAAAACCAATCATCGAGACAGCCAAAACACGTAAAATCATTTATGAATCTCCTGTTCACCAAGAAGCGTTCTGTTGAACTTCCTTGTAGCCAATTATATGGCATTTAAGCGTCTGCTGGCATAGCAGATGCAGTGACTATACAAAAAATAATAATCAGAGTCGTCTCAACCTAAACTAAACACAAGTTCTTTACCCTACGAACGACAGCGCTGCTTGTATTGTTAAAAAGTATTATAGCAGCATAGCATTGCCCCCTCGTTTATGGTGGAGTGTGGGGATATACGAGAGTCATGGAATGAAGGAAAGCGTATGAAATCAGGCCGCTTTATCGGCGTAATGTCCGGCACCAGCCTTGATGGTGTTGATGTTGTCCTCGCAGCAATTAATGAAAATATGGTCGCCCAGCAGGCCAGCCTGACCTATCCCATCCCCATTGCTATTAAAGAAGACATTCTGGCCATCTGTCAGGGCCAGCAGCTTACGCTATCGCAGCTGGGGCGGCTTGATACGCGTCTGGGACGGCTGTTTGCCGATGCGGTTCAGGCGTTGATGACGCAGGAAAAGTTACAGGCGGCGGACATTATCGCCATCGGCTGCCATGGCCAAACGGTCTGGCATGAGCCTACGGGCGACGCGCCGCATACCCTACAGATTGGCGACAATAACCAGATTGCCGCGCGTACCGGCGTGACGGTCGTCGGCGACTTTCGTCGTCGCGATATGGCGCTCGGCGGGCAGGGCGCGCCGCTGGTTCCGGCGTTCCACCACGCGCTGCTGGCGCATCCGGTAGAGCGTCGAATGGTTCTTAATATTGGCGGTATCGCCAACCTCTCCCTGCTGGCGCCGGGGGTACCGGTGCGCGGCTACGACACCGGGCCTGGCAACATGCTGATGGACGCGTGGATCTGGCGACAGTGTGGTAAACCCTACGATAAAGACGCGCAGTGGGCCAGCGAGGGTAAAGTGGTGCTGCCGCTGCTGCAGGATATGCTAAGCGATCCGTGGTTTGCGCTACCGGCGCCGAAGAGTACCGGTCGCGAATACTTTAACTACGGCTGGCTATCGCAGCATCTGGCGCGTTATCCGGGGCTTCGCGCCCAGGACGTGCAGACCACCCTGGCGGAGCTGACCGCCGTCAGCATCAGTGAACAGGTGCTGCTCAGCGGGGGATGCGAACGTCTGCTGGTCTGCGGCGGCGGCGCGCGTAATCCGCTGCTGATGGCGCGTCTGGCGGCGCTGCTGCCGGGAACGGAAGTGTCGACCACCGATGAGGCGGGGATCAGCGGTGATGATATGGAGGCGCTGGCTTTCGCATGGCTGGCGTGGCGGACGCTTGCCGGATTACCCGGTAATCTCCCTTCGGTAACCGGCGCGTCGCAGGCTTCCGTGCTTGGCGCGATTTTCCCGGCAAATCCGCCGCAAAATCAGAGTTAACTGAAATCACCCGCGCCGGTTTCTTCGTAGACTGGACAGCGTTGAGGGAGGGCGTTATGCCTTCCCGGACCGGGAAAGTCGAAGGCAAATTAATGAAAAAAATACTTATTCTTGCGGTACCTTTTATGCTCGCGGGCTGTAGCTACTACAATCAGTTTGTCGAGCGGATGAATACGGACACTCTGGAGTACCAGTGCGACCAGAAGCCGTTGACCGTCCATCTTAATCATACTCGCCAGCAGGTCAGCTTTATCTACGATAACCAGCAGCTCAACTTGCAGCAGGGGTTATCCGCATCCGGAGCGCGCTATACCGACGGCGTTTACGTCTTCTGGTCGAAGGGTGATAACGCGACGGTCTATAAACGCGACCGTATCGTGCTGGAAAACTGTCAGCTGCAAACCGCCAAACGTTGAGATTTCGGTCATGGGGGCGCACAATGACGCTACCCTTTGATTATTTTCTCAATTGCCATGTCTGATAACGACGAATTGCAGCAAATCGCGCACCTGCGCCGCGAGTACACCCGTGGCGGCCTGCGTCGCCACGACCTTCCCGCCGAACCTCTGGCGCTATTTGAACGCTGGCTGCGTCAGGCCTGCGATGCGAAGCTCGCCGATCCAACGGCGATGGTGGTCGCCACCGTTGATGAAAACGCCCAGCCTTACCAGCGCATCGTTTTGCTTAAGCACTATGATGAAAAAGGCTTGGTGTTTTACACCAACCTTGGCAGCCGCAAAGCCCACCAGATTGAAAAAAATCCCCGCATCAGCCTGCTGTTCCCATGGCATATGCTGGAGCGCCAGGTGATGGTTATCGGCAAAGCAGAACGCCTTTCAACGCTGGAAGTGGTTAAATATTTCCACAGCCGTCCGCGCGATAGCCAGATTGGCGCCTGGGTGTCGCAGCAGTCCAGCCGTATCTCGGCGCGCGGCATCCTTGAGAGTAAGTTCCTCGAGCTTAAGCAAAAGTTCCAGCAGGGCGAAGTTCCGCTGCCGAGCTTCTGGGGCGGATTCCGCGTCAGCATCGAGCAGATGGAGTTCTGGCAGGGCGGCGAGCATCGTCTGCACGATCGTTTTCTCTACCAGCGGCAAAACGGCGGCTGGCAAATCGACCGACTGGCGCCATAAAGCACGCAAAAATGTTGTGTTAAGCGCTGGTGCATCGTGGCCCGGCGCTTTATTCTATACGCTTCATTTTTCAAGCTGCATCTTTGTTAGCCGCGCCTGTCTGGCTCTGTCGCTTACCTGAGTAAGTTCCCTGGGCTTTTACATGCTTGCCGCCGCGATGCAGCTTGAATAATTTTGCGTAGATGTTTTTTTCGCGTCTGGCGAAAAGTCGTGTACCGGCAGAGGTGCAGTCGTTTATAGATGGAGAATTTGATGGCAAGCAGTAACTTGATTAAACAATTGCAGGAGCGGGGGCTGGTAGCCCAGGTGACGGACGAGGAAGCGTTAGCAGAGCGACTGGCGCAAGGCCCGATCGCGCTCTATTGCGGCTTCGACCCTACCGCCGACAGCTTGCACTTGGGGCATCTTGTTCCATTGTTATGCCTGAAACGCTTCCAGCAGGCTGGCCACAAGCCGGTTGCGCTGGTGGGCGGCGCGACGGGGCTGATTGGCGACCCGAGCTTTAAAGCCGCTGAGCGTAAACTGAACACTGAAGATACCGTGCAGGAGTGGGTGGATAAAATCCGCAAACAGGTCGCGCCTTTCCTCGACTTTGATTGCGGGGATAACTCGGCCATTGCCGCGAATAACTACGACTGGTTTGGCAGCATGAACGTGCTGACCTTCCTGCGTGATATCGGCAAGCACTTCTCTGTAAACCAGATGATCAACAAAGAAGCGGTGAAGCAGCGTCTCAACCGCGACGACCAGGGCATCTCTTTTACCGAGTTCTCCTACAACCTGCTGCAGGGTTACGACTTTGCCTGCCTGAACAAGCTGCACGGCGTGGCGCTGCAAATCGGCGGTTCTGACCAGTGGGGCAACATTACCTCCGGTATCGACCTGACCCGTCGTTTGCACCAGAACCAGGTCTTTGGCCTGACCGTACCGCTGATCACCAAAGCCGACGGCACCAAATTTGGTAAAACTGAAGGCGGCGCGGTGTGGCTGGATCCGAAGAAAACCAGCCCGTACAAGTTCTACCAGTTCTGGATCAACACCGCGGATGCTGACGTTTATCGCTTCCTGAAGTTCTTCACCTTTATGGACATGGCTGAAATCAACGCCCTGGAAGAAGAAGACAAAAACAGCGGTAAAGCGCCGCGCGCCCAGTATGTGCTGGCCGAGCAGGTGACCCGTCTGGTGCACGGCGAAGAAGGACTGGTGGCGGCAAAACGCATTACCGAGAGCCTGTTCAACGGTAACCTGAGCGATCTGAGCGAAGCCGATTTCGAGCAGCTGGCGCAGGATGGCGTGCCGATGATCGAAATGGAAAAGGGTGCCGATCTGATGCAGGCGCTGGTGGATTCTGAGCTGCAGCCGTCCCGCGGCCAGGCGCGTAAAACCATCGCCTCCAACGCGGTGACCATTAACGGCGAAAAACAGTCCGACCCGGAATATGTGTTTGTCGATGGCGACCGTCTCTTCGGGCGCTACACCTTACTGCGCCGCGGTAAGAAAAATTACTGTCTGGTCTGCTGGAAGTAATTGCGTAAAGGCAGGGGCGTGGGAAACCGCGCCCCTTATTTTTTGCTCTCAGGTAATCAAGATGAAGAATATCCTCGCCATCCAGTCCCACGTTGTGTTTGGCCATGCGGGCAACAGCGCCGCTGAATTTCCGATGCGCCGCCTTGGCGCCAACGTCTGGCCGCTTAATACCGTACAATTCTCCAACCATACCCAATACGGAAAGTGGACCGGCTGCGTCATGCCGCCGGCGCATTTAACGGAGATTGTGCAGGGGATTGCCGACATTAACCAGCTGCAGCGCTGCGACGCGGTATTAAGCGGATACCTGGGGTCGGCGGAGCAGGGCGAACATATTCTTGGTATCGTGCGTCAGGTGAAAAGCGCCAATCCGGCCGCGAAATATTTCTGTGACCCGGTGATGGGGCATCCTGAAAAGGGCTGCATCGTGGCGCCTGGCGTCGCGGAGTTTCACGTGCGCTATGCGCTGCCGGCGAGCGATATTATTGCGCCAAACCTGGTTGAGCTGGAGATCCTCTGCGGGCACCCGGTGGCAAACGTTAACGAAGCGGTTTTGGCCGCCCGCGAGCTGATTGCTCAGGGGCCGGAAGTGGTGCTGGTGAAGCATCTCTCACGCGCCGGGCTGAGCCTGGATCGTTTTGAAATGCTGCTGGTCACCGGGCAAGAGGCCTGGCACATCAGCCGTCCACTGGTGGATTTTGGCATGCGCCAGCCGGTGGGCGTCGGCGATGTCACCAGCGGGCTGCTGCTGGTTAAGCTGCTGCAGGGCGCGAGTTTGCGCGATGCGCTGGAGCACGTCACCGCCGCGGTGTATGAAATCATGCTGGCGACAAAAAATATGCAGGAGTATGAGCTACAGGTTGTGGCGGCTCAGGATCGTATTGCCCAGCCGGAGCACTACTTCAGCGCCACGCAGCTTTAAGAGGCGTGAGAACAACTTGCCCGACCTGCGTCGGGCAAGGATCGGCGTTACTTCAGCCCTTCAGCCTCGAGGGCGGCGGCTACGGCAGGCCGCGCGGCAACGCGCTTCATCCAGACCGCAATATTGCTATAGCCTGCCATATCCAGCTTCACGGCGTACGCCCAGCGCAGCACGGTGAACAGGTAGCCATCGGCGATAGTGAAACGGTGCCCGTTAATCCACTCTTTATCTTCCAGGCATTCGTTAACGTACTGCATTTTTTTGTCCAGCAGCGCGCGAGCGACAGGTTTGTAATCCTCCGGCGTATCCGGACGAAACAGCGGGGTAAAACCTTTATGCAGTTCCGTCGCCACGTAGTTTAGCCACTCCAGCGTCTGATAGCGCGCGATGCTTCCCACCGGTGCCAGCAGCTGGCGATCCGGCACGCGATCGGCGATATATTGCATAATGGCCACGCCTTCCGTCAGCAGCACATCATCGTCCAGCAGCAGCGCCGGCACCTGACCTTTCGGGTTTACCAGCAGATAATCATCCCCGTTTTCGAGACGTTTTTTCATCACGTCAACGCCCTGCAGGGTGAAGTCCAGGCCGCTCTCGCGTAGCGCGATATGCGAAGCAAGAGAACAAGCGCCGGATTTGTAGAACAGTTTCATCGGTAACTCCTCGTGGCTGCGGTTTTCTGTATGTTAGTCCGCCCAGGGGCAAAAAAAAACCGCTAACAGCGCGTTAGCGGTTTAAATTTATGGGTTTTCCCGGGGAGCTTAGGCCGTAGCGGTATCGCGGGCTTTTGCCGTTTTATCATCGTCCTGGGTCATGCGGTTCAGCTTAGGCGCCGTCAGCAGCATCAGGATGGCGATAATGCCGGTGGCGACACCAATATGCAGGAATACGCGACCGTAAACTTCCAGCGACATCAGCGGGTCAGTCACGTTATCCGGCACCGCCATCATGTTCGCGACGTAGCCGCCGATTAGGTTGGCGCCAGCGGTAGTCAGGAACCAGCTGCCCATGATGAAGCCCATCAGGCGCTGAGGAACCAGTTGCGCAACCATCGCCAGACCCAGGCCGGAGATCATCAGTTCACCGATACTTTGCAGGCCGTAGCTGATAACCAGCCAACTGACGTTCACGATACCCGCGTCGCTGGCAAACTTAGCGCCCAGCGGCAGTACGAGGAAGGCGCCGGAACAGAGGACCATACCAATAGCAAACTTCATCGGCATCGGCAGGGTATCGCCCATTTTGTTGTAGATAGCGGCCAGAATCGGGCTACCGATAATGATCCAGAATGGGTTCAGCGCCTGGTACTGCTCAGGCTCGAAAGCGATGCCAAGCAGAGAGTGTTCAACGTTGCGAATCGCAAAGAAGTTAAGGGAGGTCGGCATCTGGCTGTACAGAACAAAGAAGATAATCGCCTGCAGCATCAGGATGAACGCGACGATCATTTTGCGCCGCGCGGCGCCCTGCATCGCGAAGGCTTCTTTAGCGAAGATAACGATAATACCCAGCGCAACCACGCCCAGCGCCATACGTGCAACACCCTGGTTGTGCAGCAGCCAGGTTGCAATCGCGATGAGAACCACCACGCCAACGATTGTCGCCAGCAGCTTGCCTACCTGCAGCGGGGCGAAGTCAGGCTTCGAGCCGTACTGTTTAACCCAGCGCTGGCAGAAAGTGAAGTTGACAATGGTGATCACCAGGCCGACAAAGCTCAGGGCGAAAGCGACGCTCCAGCCGAACTTCGCCGCCAGCCACGGCGTGGCCAGCATAGAGAAGAAGGAACCGATGTTGATGGACATATAGTACATGGTAAATGCACCGTCCAGACGCGGGTCGTTCTTTTCATAGCAGGTTGAGAGCAGGGAAGAGGGGTTAGCCTTAAACAGGCCGTTACCGACGGCAATCGTCGCCATACCTATATAGACGATGCCCGCATCGTGCCCGGACCACGCTACCAGGCCATAGCCGATGGCCAGAACAATGGCACCGAGCATAATGACGCGCTTGGTGCCCAGCACCTTGTCGCCCAGCCAGCCGCCAATCGCCACCAGGCCGTAGACCAGGGCGCTAAAGGAGGAGAACAGGGTGATAGAATCCGCTTCTGACATACCCAGCTGTTT
This sequence comes from Klebsiella grimontii, assembly GCF_900200035.1. Lineage (GTDB taxonomy): Bacteria > Pseudomonadota > Gammaproteobacteria > Enterobacterales > Enterobacteriaceae > Klebsiella > Klebsiella grimontii. The sequence continues at coordinate 647,157 of NZ_FZTC01000019.1, read as the reverse complement.
AACCAGGTAAACGGCCATGATCCCTTGCAGGCCGTAGAAACCAAAACGCTCCCATAGCTCAATCGAGAAGATGAGATAGAACGATCGTGGTTGTTTGAAAGCGTTCAAGCTGACGCTTTCTGTTGGTTTATTGTTTGCAGTCGACACAAATACCTCTTTTTTTACATCCCATATTAACGGGGGGTGCTCGGGGCGCAATCTTCTCAGACCGCCGCCTTTATAGTTATTCTGGAGGGAAAACGGCAGGTAATGTTCACTATCCTGCCCCTTCAGGCAATAGCTTTGCAATAATCTGTTACACATATTTTGTGCGGAATAATACACCGCATACACAAATGTTATTCAGAGTTAAATTTCAAGCTTTGGTGAATGGGAGCGTTTTTATCTGCCGCAATGGAAAATTTTTCGTATAATGGCGATATGTTCTGCTGACTGCGCTTGCATCCAGTGATATAGCCCATAATCCTAAAAATTGATGGGTTATTGTGTTGGTATTTAAGTTGAGGGTATTTGAATCAGCAGGTTTAGGTACAATTACGTTAACAATTAACCAACAACAAAATGACCAGGTGATCCTGATCACAAATGTATAGAAATTTTGACTCTAAAAAAAATGAATACCCTGGATGATGATTATATAACCGCATAATCACCCGCAGCCGGGGCAAAACCATGGCGTGAATGTCGATAAAGCCGGGGGAGGCAGAGTCATCTCTTTGGGAGGACAATGACTCTGCGCGTCGTCAGGAATAGACCTTCTCTTTATACTCGCAAAGATCTTCTATCAGGCAGGAGCCGCAGCGCGGTTTACGGGCAATACACGTATAACGACCATGCAGGATTAACCAGTGATGGCAGTCGACTTTAAATTCCGCCGGAACCACCTTTAACAGCTTTTCTTCCACCTGTTCCACGTTTTTACCGGGCGCAAATTGTGTTCGATTACAAACGCGGAAGATATGCGTATCGACGGCGATTGTCGGCCAGCCGAAGGCGGTATTCAGCACCACGTTTGCCGTTTTGCGTCCCACGCCGGGAAGCGCCTCAAGGGCCGCCCGATCTTCCGGAACTTCGCCATTGTGCTGTTCAAGCAGGATCCGGCAGGTCTTGATAACGTTTTCGGCTTTACTGTTAAACAGACCGATGGTTTTGATATACGCCTTCACGCCCTCAACGCCCAGCGCCAGCATGGCTGCTGGCGTATTGGCGACCGGATAGAGTTTTGCCGTGGCTTTGTTGACGCTGACGTCGGTGGCCTGCGCCGAGAGCAGAACGGCGATCAGCAGTTCAAACGGCGAGTTAAAATGCAGCTCCGTGGTGGGGTGCGGGTCGTTATCCCTGAGCCTGGTGAGGATCTCCAGGCGTTTACTCTTATTCATCCTATGCTTTTCCCGTCACATCAGACGGCGCAATGAGATCGGCTTGCGCCGCTTTGGCTTTGCGCTGTTTACTACGTTCATCGATGAGGTATTTTACCGCCAACATCATGCCGAGGCCAATAAATGCGCCCGGTGGCAGCATCGCCAGCAGGAACGGCGTATCGGTATGGAATACTTCAATGCGCAGAACTTTAGCCCAGCCGCCGAGCAGGCTATCGGCACCGTCAAACAGGGTGCCGTTGCCGAGGATTTCGCGCATCGAACCGAGCACAAACATTGCGCATGTCGCCCCCATCCCGATGGAGAATCCATCCAGCGCCGAGAGCGCCGGGCCTTTTTTCGCCGCAAAGGCTTCCGCGCGGCCAACCACGATACAGTTGGTGACGATCAGCGGGATAAAAATCCCCAGAGACTGATAAAGTCCGAACGCGTAGGCGTTAATCAGCATCTGCACGACGCTCACTACCGACGCGATGATCATCACGTAAATCGGGATACGGATTTCCGCCGGCGTCCAGCGACGCAGGCTGGAAATGGTCAGGTTCGTCAGGGTCAAAACCAGCGTCGTCGCCAGCCCAAGACCGAGAGCGTTGGTGGCGGTAGAAGTCACGGCGAGCAGGGGACACATCCCCAGCAGCTGAACCAGCGCGGAGTTGTTTTTCCACAACCCCTGAACAATAACGTCTTTAACTTCGCTCATGGTCTAGTCTCCACAGGGAGTGAATGCGGAAATCTGCGCGGGCAGCGTTTGGGCGTACAGGCCCGCGCGTTTGACGGCGTTGACCACCGCGCGAGGGGTAATGGTGGCCCCGGTAAACTGGTCGAAATCGCCGCCGTCTTTTTTCACGGCCCAGTGGCTGTCGTCTTGCCCATGGATCGTTTTACCGGCAAAGAGGGTGATCCAGTCGGAAATTCGGAGCTCGATTTTGTCGCCCAGGCCCGGCGTCTCATGATGTTCGGTAACGCGGGTACCCAGCACGGTGCCTTTAAAATCGGCGGCTACCAGCAGCTGAATGGCGCCGGAATAGCCGTCCGGCGCGGTGGCTTCCATCACAGCAGCAACCGGCTTCTCGCCGTCCTGCGCGATCCATACCTTGTGCTGGCCCTTGCCCAGCTCCGGCGCGCTAACCTGATAACAGCTTTTCAGCAAATCGTTATTGTAGAGAGCGGCTGGCATCACCTGGTCGAATAGGGCTTTTTGCTGCTGGGCGGCCTGGTCTTCAATGGTACTTTTGGTCAGCTCGTTAATCGCCGCCGTCAGCCCGGTAGAACCTGCGGCGAAGAGTGCCAGCGTGATACCGTGTTTGCGCATGCTTTGTAACATGTTCGGGTCCTCAGCGGTGGCCGTACGCGCGCGGGCGCGTGTAGTAATCGATCAACGGAACGGTGATATTGGCCAGCAGGACGGCAAAGGCCACGCCATCCGGGTAGCCGCCAAAGCTGCGAATCAACCATACCAGTAATCCCGCCAGCGCGCCGAAGATCAGGCGTCCGCGATTGGTGGTGGAGGCGGTCACCGGGTCCGTCAGGATAAAGAAGGCGCCGAGCATGGTGGCGCCGGAAAGCAGATGCATCTGCGGCGAGGCGAGGCTTTCCGGGGAGAACAGCCATCCCAGGGTGGCGCAAACGGCGAGGCTCAGCAGGAAGCTCAGCGGAATATGCCAGCGGATAGCCTTCTGCCACAGCAGGAACAGACCGCCCGCGAGCCAGGCCACGTTCACCCACTGCCAGCCGAGACCGGCGAGCTCGCCGCCGTAGATTGGATACTGCAGGATCTCGCTAACCGGATGGCCGGCGTGAAGCGACGTTTTAAAGGTATCCAGCGGCGTGGCCTGACTGATACCGTCAATGCCAATTCGCAGGCTATTCATGTCCCCACCGGTCGCCGTATGGCCGGTGAAAATCATCCGCAGCGCGTCGCTAAAACCTGGAACATGGGCGGCTATTTCATGGGGCGGAAGCCAGGAGGTCATCTGCACCGGGAAAGAGATCAGTAGCACCACGTAGCCAATCATTGCCGGGTTAAAAGGATTGTGACCCAGTCCACCGTACAGCTGTTTGGCGATAATCACCGCAAACGCAGTGCCCAACACGACCATCCACCACGGGGCGAAAGGCGGGATACTGACGGCCAGCAGCAGGCCGGTGAGCAGCGCTGAGTTATCGGCGAGGATCGCGGGAATATTTTGTTTGCGCAGTCTAAGGATGGCCGCTTCGGCCCCCCACGCCGTGAGGGCGGCAAGGATAATCTGCAACACGGTACCCCAGCCGAAAAACCAGGTCTGCACCACGATGCCGGGTACCGCGGCGAGCAGCACCAGCAGCATAATCCGCGAAGTCTGGCGCTGATTGTGGGTATAAGGGGAACTTGCGATTCTGAAAACCATTTAATCCTCGTTAACTGCCTGCCGGGATGCTTTCCGGGCCTGAACGCGGGCGATTGCTTCAGCGACTGCCGCTTTGCGGGCGTCGTCATTGGCTGCCGACGGGGGAACTGCTTGTTGCTGTTGTTCTGCTTTGCGCGCTTTCGCTCGGGCGATAGCGGCCTCAACGGCGGCCCTGCGCGGATCGGCGGCTATCGGTTGTTCGGCGGCGGCATTTACTGCCGGAGCCGTCTGCTGTTCTGCTTTACGCGCTTTCGCTCGGGCGATAGCGGCCTCAACGGCGGCTTTGCGCGGATCGGCGGCTATCGGTTGTTCGGCGGCGGCATTTACTGCCGGAGCCGCCTGCTGTTCGGCTTTACGCGCTTTCGCTCGGGCGATAGCGGCTTCAACGGCGGCTTTGCGCGGATCGGCGGCTGCCGGTTGTTCGGCGGCGGCATCTACTGCCGGAGCCGTCTGCTGTTCGGCTTTACGCGCTTTCGCTCGGGCGATCGCGGCTTCAACGGCGGCTTTGCGCGGATCGGCGGCGGCATCTACCGCCGGAGCCGTCTGCTGTTCGGCTTTGCGCGCCCGCGCCTCGGCCTTGCGGGCTTCGCGGGCGGCAATGGCTTCGCTGTTATCCGGTTTGGCGCCGGAGAGCACGATAATCGGCTGCGCCGCGTCACGCTGTTTTTCACGCACCCGGGCAAGGGCGGCGTTAATGGCGTCCTGATCTTTCGCCGCAGGCTGGACCGCGGCCTGCTTATGACGTTCCAGACGCGCCGCTTTATCGCGCTCCAGGCGAGCCTGACGCGCCTCAAAGCGAACTTTGGCCTCCGCGGCGCGTTTCTCTTCTTGCGCGATCGCGGAGATCTCGGCTTTCTCCTGGCGGAAGTACTGCACCAGCGGAATATTGCTTGGGCAAACCCAGGCGCAGGCGCCGCACTCAATGCAATCTGCGAGATTATGGCTGGTGGCTTTGTCGTGCTGCTGGCCTTTGCTGAACCAATAAAGCTGCTGCGGCAGAAGATCGGCCGGGCAGGCGTCCGCACAGGCGCTGCAGCGGATGCAGCCTTTTTCCTCTTCCGGCTCGCCCATTTCGCTCGCCGACGGCGCCAGCAGGCAGTTGGTAATTTTCACGACCGGCACGTCGAGCCACGGCAGGGTGAAGCCCATCAACGGGCCGCCCATAATCACCATCGGGTCAGCGCTCGGGCAGAAACCGGCATCCTTTAGCAAATGGCTGACCGGGGTGCCGAGGCGCGCCCAGACGTTACCCGGACGCGAGACCGCTTCGCCGGTCAGGGTGACGACGCGCTCCGTCAGCGGCTCGCCGTCGATTACCGCGCGTTTCACCGCATAGGCGGTGCCGACGTTCTGCATCAGCACGCCGATGTCAGAGGAGCGTCCGCCGTGAGGCACCTGCTTGCCGGTGAGGATCTGCGTGAGCTGTTTCGCGCCGCCGGAGGGATATTTGGTGGGGATCACTCGCAGGGAAATACCGTGCGTGTCGGCTAATACCGCGCGCAGCATCGAAATCGCCTGCGGTTTATTATCCTCGATGCCGATCAGGACCTGACCCGGCTGCAGAATATGGGCAAGGATACGAATACCCTCAACGATCTGCGCCGCGCAATCCTGCATCAGACGGTCATCGGCGGTGATGTAGGGCTCGCACTCGGCGGCGTTGATAATGAGTGTGTCGATTTTGTCGCCGCCGCCGCGCAGCTTGGCGCCGGTCGGGAAACCCGCGCCGCCCAGTCCGGCCACGCCAAACTGGTGAATACGCTCAATCAGCGCTTCGCGGGATTTATTCTGATAATCGTACCAGCCATCGCGCTCAATCCAGCGGTCTTCGCCATCGGCATCAATAATGACGCTCATTTCCGCCAGCGCGGAAGGGTGGGCGGTAGAGTGGGGGGCGATGGCCGCCACGATCCCGGACGTTGGGGCGTGCACCGGCAACATTCGGCCCCAGCCGCGCGTCAACGGCTGGCCGCGCAGGACGCGATCGCCCGGCTGCACGCACAGCTCACCTTCCGCGCCGATATGCTGCTTTAGCGGGATGACGAAACGCTGCGGCAGCGACACCTGACGCAGCGGGGTACCGTTGGACTGGGTTTTCATCTCTGGCGGATGGATGCCGCCGTTGAAGTCCCAGACTTTATCTTTGCGAAAAGCGGAAAATAACTTAAACATGTTGTTCCACGGGAATAATGCGTACCGGGATGGTCTGAAGATCCCATTTCCAGGTTTCTGTCGTCGCCGCCACCGGGCGCAGTTCAATACATTGCGTTGGACAAGGCGCGACGCAGAGATTACAGCCGGTACAGAGATCGCTCATCACCGTATGCATGGCGCGGGTGGCGCCGATGATGGCGTCGACCGGGCAGGCCTGGATGCATTTTGTGCAGCCGATGCAGTTCGCTTCGTCGATCGTCGCCAGCATTCGTGCAGGTTCGGCTTCTTGCGCGTCGCCGTCTGTCGGCTGCGGATCGACGTTCAACAGCTCGGCGATTTTAAGCATTACCGCTTCGCCGCCGGGGGCGCAGCAGTTGATTTTCTCACCCTGGGTCCCGACCGCTTCCGCGTAGGGGCGACAGCCGGGGTAGCCGCACTGGCCGCACTGGCTCTGCGGAAGCAGGGCATCTATTTTTTCCACCACCGGGTCATCTTCTACCGCAAAGCGGCGGGAGGCGTACCCCAGAATTAAGCCGAAAATCAGCCCCAGCAGGCTAATGGCGACCACGGCTATCCAGACAGCGTTCATTACAACTTCACCAAACCACTAAAGCCCATAAAGGCAAGAGACATTAAACCTGCGGTGACCAGCGCAATGGCGTTACCGCGAAACGGCGCCGGCACATCCGCGACCACCAGGCGCTCGCGAATAGAAGCGAAAAGCACCATCACCAGCGAAAAACCGACCGCGGCGGCAAAACCGTACAGCGCCGATTGCAGGAAATTATGCCCAAGGTTAATGTTTAGCAGCGCCACGCCGAGCACCGCGCAGTTGGTGGTGATCAGCGGCAGGAAAATCCCCAGCAGGCGATACAGCGCCGGGCTGGTTTTACGCACGACCATCTCGGTAAACTGCACCACCACGGCGATGACCAGGATAAAGGCCAGCGTGCGCAAATAGACCAGATCCAGTGGGATAAGGATCCAGGTATCAATTAGCCAGGCGCAAATAGAGGCCAGCGTCATCACGAAGGTGGTGGCGAGCCCCATCCCCATAGCGGCTTCCAACTTTTTGGAAACCCCCATAAACGGGCACAGTCCTAGAAACTTCACCAGCACGAAGTTGTTAACAAGGACAGTGCCAACAAAGAGCAGTAAATAATCAGCCATCATTCGACCTGAAATAGAAAAAGCCGTCTATTATCGAATAAATCGATACCGGCGACAACAGGTTAACTGTGTGGTTATTACGGATTCACAAAGGTCCGTTTAACCCGAGCAGAACGCCTGAAATAGGGTGCAAGCAGCGCAGCGGCGAGAAGAGGGAAAAGCAGCTGGCGCAGCGCGAGCGCGTCAGAAATCGGGGAAAAGGCAAAGGCTTTCACCGCCAACAGCAGCGTGATCAGCAGCCAGATGATGTAGTGTTTCGGTACCCCTTTCCGCCGCTTAAAAAAGGCGATGGTCAACCACAGCGTGTAGTACCACATGGCGATAGCAAAAGCTAAGGAAGCAATCCACAGGGCGAGATGTTCGGCACTCATATTGCCCAGCAATGTATAAGTCTGGGAAGACATCAAAGCCTTAGCAAAAAACAGCAGCGACAATGAGGCGCTAAGCAGAGCCACCAGGAGCCATGCCAGCGGCGCCAAAAGCCATCCGCCAATACGTTCCACAGAGTCAGAGGACATTATTACTCCCAAATTCAACGCCAGTTATCAATAAAAGCAGGGCGGAAGTATAAGCAACTGGCGTGAATGATGACAGTCTTTATTGCACGTAGCGCCACACGGACTTGGGCACTTCGCCGATGTTGAACAATTTGCCGCCGGAAACCAGCTCCGCCCGGCGATGGTCGGCCGCGCGATACATGTTGACGATCTCTTCGTTATCGGTCAGAGAATAGTTAAGGTGATCAAAAAGTTTTTCCAGACTTTCCAGCGAACTGATTTTACGAAATTTTAATAAGTAGTCCTGAACGGTCATTTTGCGTATCCATTTTATAATCGGAATAAATTAAGTTGAATATACCCATATTGAGTAAACCTGTTCTCAACCGGCAGTTCCTTTTTAAGATAAACTGTATGGAGTTATTTCGGTTGTAAATACCTGTGACAAGAACAGACGATGTTTCCGGCCTGGTAAAAAGAAATTTAGGAGTATTCCAGAACTAAATCAGGCGCCGGAAGGCGCCTGGGAGAGAAGATTAACGCTGTTCGCCTCGGCTGGCAATAACGTTTTGATACCAGAAAAAGCTCTTTTTCCGTTTACGCGCCAGATTTTGCTGGTGATCGACATAAACGAACCCGTACTGTTTTTTATAACCGTTCAGCCAGCTCAGCAGATCAATAAAGGACCAGGGGTAGTAACCGCGCACGTCGGCACCCAGCTCCAGCGCTTTTTCCAGCGCCGTGATATGGCTGCTGAGGTAGTCAATTCGCGGGTCGTCGACGATTTCGCCATTGATAATCGGGTCTACCGCCCCCAGCCCGTTTTCGGTGATATAGATCGGAATATCACCGTAGCGCGCTTTAATCATCATGATCCCGTCGGTTAAGCCCTGAGGCCAAATTTCCCAGCCCCATTCGGTATAGGTGCTTTGCGGGTTGCGCACGAAGTAAAAGAGTCCGTCAACTCCCGGCTCGCCGCCGGTCGCGACTTCAGGAGGCTGCGCCGACACGGTTTCACGACGGTAGTAGTTCAGGCCGATAAAATCACAGCGGTTGTCACGCAGCAGCGCATCGTCACCCGGTTCAAAGGCCGGAACGCCCCACAGCGCCTGAGTTTTCTGCAGCAGCTCCGCAGGATAGCCGCCTTTTAATACCGGATCGTAGAGCCAGTGGGTATGGATAGCGTCCGCCATCTCCGTCGCTTGCTTATCTGCTTCGCTGTCGGTTAATGCAGTGTGCGGCTGCAGCACGTTGACAAACCCTATCTCTCCCGCGACGCCCATTTCACGAAACGCTTTAACCGCCAGCGCATGGGCGATAAAGACGTGGTGGCAGGCCTGAATGGCCCGCGCCGGGTCCCGCACCGCAGGGGGATGAATGCCGTTAATATAACCGTGGCCAATAAAAACGATCGTCTCGTTAAAGGTGGCCCACAGTTTGACGCGAGAGCCAAAGCGTTGATAGCAAAGACGCGCGTACTCAGCGAAGGCTTGCGCCGTACTGCGCGCCTCCCAGCCGCCTTCATCCTGTAGCGCCTGGGGGAGATCCCAGTGGTACAGGGTGATCATCGGTTCAATGTTATGCGCCAGCAGCTCGTCAATCAGGTCGCTGTAGAATTGCACCCCTGCTTCATTCACCTCGCCGCGGCCGGTGGGCAACAGGCGGGGCCAGGAAATAGAGAAGCGATAGCTTTGCAAACCCATTTCCGCCATCAGCGCCACGTCTTCGCGAAAACGATGGTAGTGGTCAACGGCGACGTCACCGGTCGTCCCCTGATAGGTAGTGCCAGGAAGATGGGAATAAGTATCCCAGATAGAAGGGCCTTTGCCGTCGGCATCGTGTCCGCCTTCAACCTGCCAGGCTGCGGTAGCGGCGCCCCATAAAAAGTGTTGCGGAAATCCGGACATGAAAAAACTCCTTATCGATTGATAAAGAGAGTGTAATCAATGCGTGTGCAACTATGCAACCGGTTTCAGAAACCGGTTGCATAGTTGCGAAGCGGGTCACTGTTTATTTCGACAGCGGCTTCGTCTGAACAACATCAACGGAAGGCGGGGACTGGTAGTTATCAATATGATGAGCGATAACTAAAAGCAGGGCCGAAACGCCCAAAACAATCCAGCCAATAAGTTCTACAATACGGTTAAAAACGTTTTCCATAACACTACTGCAAATTGTGAAACCAGACTGAAATGGTACTCAACGACTGAAGTAACGCAAGTGTTACATGATCTTAGCGACGCAAATGGCGTAAAGCTGAGCAACGTTGTGGGTTAAAAGAGTGAGCAAGCCGCGGCATCAACGCGGCCACCATCTTCTCGTTAAGAGGGCTGAAAAATGAGTGACGCTATCCGGGTAGGATTAATCGGTTACGGCTATGCGAGCAAAACCTTTCATGCGCCGCTCATCAGCGGTACGCCGGGGATGACGCTGGCGGCGGTGTCGAGCAGCGATGAAAAGAAAGTGCTGGCCGACTGGCCTGCGGTGCAGGTGGTGGCCGCGCCGCAAGCGCTCTTTAGCGATCCCAATATCGACCTGGTGGCGATCCCCACCCCAAACGACACCCATTTCCCGCTGGCCAAAGCCGCGCTGCAAGCGGGCAAGCATGTGGTGGTGGATAAACCTTTTACCGTGACGCTAGCGCAGGCGCGCGAGCTTGAAGCGATTGCCAAAAGCGAGGGGCGCTTGCTTTCGGTGTTTCACAACCGCCGCTGGGACAGCGATTTTCTGACGGTGAAATCGTTGATTAATGAAGGGCTGCTGGGAGAGGTAGTCTATTTTGAGTCACATTTCGACCGCTATCGACCGCAGGTGCGGCAACGCTGGCGCGAGCAGGGCGGGCCGGGCAGCGGCATCTGGTACGATCTTGCCCCGCATCTGCTGGACCAGGTGGTAAATCTCTTCGGACTTCCGGTTAGCATGCAGGTCGATCTGGCGCAATTACGTCCGGGCTCGCAGTCCACTGACTATTTTCACGCGGTATTAACCTGGCCGCAGCGCCGGGTGGTATTACACGGAACCCTGGTGGCCGCCGCGGAAACGGCGCGCTTTATCATCCACGGCTCGCGCGGAAGCTACGTGAAATACGGCCTTGATCCGCAGGAAGAACGGCTGAAAAGCGGCGAGCGCCTGCCGCAGGAGGACTGGGGATACGATATGCGCGACGGGCTGCTGACGCGGGCCGAAGGCGAGGAAATAACCGAAGCGTCGTGGCTGACGCTACCGGGCAACTATCCGGCCTATTATGCCGCCATTCGCGATGCGCTTAACGGGGTCGGCGTTAATCCGGTCCCGGCAAGCCAGGCGATTCAGATAATGGAACTGATTGAGCTGGGGCTGGAGTCGGCCAGGCATCGGGCGACGCTGTCTCTGAATTAGATCGCCCTGACGAAACGAGGCGGTAGCAGAACCCCGCGTTGCCGCGGGGGTAAACATTAAGCCTGCTGTACGCGCTGAATCAGCGCCGCTTTCTCCTGGGCGCTTAAAAAGGCGAGCTCCAGACCATTTTTCTGCGCCTGGCGAATTTGCTCCCGGCTTAAGCCGGCAGCCGGGGCGGCGAAGGTGTATTCGTGGATAATATCGACGCCCTGAACGGCGGGGTCGTCGGTGTTGATACAGGCCAGCACGCCGTGTTCGAGGAACGTTTTCAACGGATGCTCGGCCAGGGATGGCACGGTACTGGTCTGAATATTGGATGTCAGACAGGACTCAATACCGATTCGCTGCGCGGCGAGATAATCCATCAGCGCCGGATCCTGCACCGCCTTCACGCCGTGGCCGATACGCTCGGCACCCAGTTCGCGAATCGCCTGCCAGATGCTTTCCGGGCCAGCGGCTTCGCCCGCATGAACGGTGATGCGCCAGCCGGCATCGCGCGCGCGGCGGAAGTGATCCATAAACAGGTTTCCCGGGAAGCCCAGCTCATCCCCGGCGAGGTCGAGGGCGGTGATGCCGTCGCGGTGGGCGAGCAGAGCCTCAAGCTCTTCCTCACAGGCCGCCTCGCCGAAGGTGCGGCTCAGGATGCCGATCAGGCGGGCTTCGACGTTAAAGTCGCGGCTGCCTTCTTTCACTCCGGCGATCACCGCCTCGACAACGCCGGCAACGGGCAACTGGTGAGTCATCGCCATATAGCGTGGAGAGAAACGCAGTTCGACGTAGTGCAGGCCGTTGCGCGCGGCATCTTCGAGGTTTTCATAGGCGACGCGGCGGCAGGCCTCCAGCGAGGCCAGCACTTTTACCCCCCAGTCGAGCTTAGCGAGGAAGCTGACCAGGTTGGGCTCATTGCTGGTGACCTGCACATGAGGACGTAAAGTATCGAGGGTGTCTGCCGGGAGTGCGAGATTAAACTGACGGCCAAGATCGAGAATAGTTTGGGCCCGGATATTGCCATCGAGGTGGCGATGGATGTCGGTTAATGGCAAAATTAAATCAATCATGGTCGCACTCTTTTTTTAGTTAAAGTGCGCGTCATTGTACATCAGAACGATAAATGGTTTAAAGGGGAGAAAAATACCGAACAATCCAGGGGAAAACGTTGAGAGGAGGGAGGATTACCCTGTCAAATAGAGGAATGACCAAATCGCTCATAGCAAAACGCTATTAATCATAGTCAATCAGTATTTAATTTCGCCCGTGAGATTTTCTATAGTCTCTGGCGCTGATTTTCCTGCAATGAATGGCAGGCAATTTTTAAAAGGACCCTGGGAATATGGTTTTCACGTTAAAAAAAATCGCGGTACCGCTGATTGTCGCAAGTTCACTGCTGCTGGCCGCCTGCAAACCTGGCGAGGACCCCAACCACATCAAGGTGGGCATTAGCGCGGGCGTCGATCAGGAAGTGTGGGCGGTGGCGCAAAAAGTGGCGAAAGAGAAATACAACCTCGACGTTGAGGTGGTGACGTTTAATGATTTCGTTCTGCCTAACGAGGCGCTGAATAACGGCGATCTGGATGCCAATGCTTTCCAGCACAGGCCCTATCTGGACAAACAGATTCAGGAGCGCGGCTATAAGCTGGTTCAGGTTGGCACCACTTTCGTTTATCCGATAGCGGCCTATTCAAAGAAAATCACATCGGTCGCTCAGCTGCCCGATGGCGCGCAGGTGGCGGTCCCCAACGATCCAACTAACCTCGGTCGTTCTCTGCTGTTGTTACAAAAACAGGGGCTGATTACGCTGAAGGACGGCGTGGGTCTGCTGCCCACTTCGCTGGATATTATCAACAATCCGAAAAAGCTAAAAATCGTCGAAATTGAAGCGCCGCAGCTGACCCGCGCGCTGGACGACCAGCAGATAACCATGGCGATCATCAATACCACTTTCTCCAGCCAGGTTGGGCTGTCGCCGTCGCGCAACGGCCTGTTTGTGGAAAGCAAAGATTCGCCTTACGTTAATATCTTTGCCAGCCGTATCGAAAACAAAGACAGCGAGAAGGTGAAAAACCTGGTGAAGGCCTACCAGAGCGATGAGGTCGCCGCGGCGGCTGAACGGCTATACAAAGGCGATGCGGTGAAGGGCTGGTAGAGACGCTCGGCCAACTCTGATCGCGTGCAGTCACGATCATTGCAGCCGGTAGCGACCCACTACCGGCTTTTTTCTGGCTACTTTTGAATCAAATAGCGGATGGTTGGCCCATCCTGCTGAATGTCGAGCACGGTGTAGCCGTGGTTTTTGGCATCCAGCGGGATATTGTTAATCGACTGCGGACAGTCGCTGACCACTTCAAGTATCTCGCCTTTCTTCAGCGAAGGCATGGCTTCCAGCGTGGCGATGGCCGGATAGGGGCAGGGTTCGCCAACCATATCGAGGCGATAATCGGGAACGAAAGTTTTCATGCGCTTTCCTTAACGGTCGAGGCGGCGAGAGATTGACGGCGGAAGAAACGTTTTTCCCAGCCTATCACCAGAACCAGCGCGAGCAGCAGCAGGAGATAGGTCGCCAGCAGGCCGCCGAATGGCCCGAAGGTCGCCAGCAGGTTGATTTTATCCCAGCTTGTGGCCAGCGCCGGGGAGAGCCCGTCCCAGTAGTATGCGAGGATCGTTGAACCGATCACGTTGCCCAGCCCGACCCACCAGTAGTGCACCTGACCCTCCACCGCGCGGTACATCCAGCCGGTTTCGCAGCCGCCCGCCAGGACGATGCCAAAGCCAAACAGCAGGCCGCCGATAACCGCGTTAGGGCCCGCCCACATGATTTTCGGCTCCATACCCAGCTGCACGTAGCTGAAGATGCCAATGGCGCTGGCGGCCATACCGAAGATAATCGCCTTCGCCATATTGGTGCGTCCGGTTATCCACATATCGCGAAAGGCGGAGGTAAAGCAGATCTGCGCCCGTTCGATAAGCAGGCCAAACCCCACGCCAAACAGCAGCGCCAGGCCGAGCTTCGGCTGGTTCGCCGCGGTGAGCAGGCCCCAGGCGATCATGGCGAAAAAGACCACCATCCCGAGACGGAACCGGCGCCGCGCCTGGTCAGGTTTTTGCGTCAGCGGCGACGCCTGCGACACTTTCTGCATTTTTACCGGAATACGAAAGATGGGCAGTAAGGTAAAGCGCGCGCCGAACCAGGTGCCGATAGCAGTAGCGATGGCGAAGAACCAGGCGTGCAGAGAAAACTGCGGGATACCGGTAAAGAACGCGGCCAGATTGCAGCCCATCGCCAGGCGCGCACCGAAACCAGCAATAATTCCCCCGGCGACGGCCTGCAGAATGCGGATCCGGCTGCGAGGGAAGCGCAGCTTCACGTTATTCGCCCACAGCGCGGCGGCGAAACAGCCGCCGAACATGCCGATGATCATCATGCCGTCGATACGGGTGAGCGGGGTGCCCTCGAGATGAATGAGTTTATAGTAGCCCCACTCTTCGCTGTGCACGCCGACGAGCTGCAGTAATTGCCCGCCCCAGCGGGTGAATTCGCCGGTGACGGCCCAGAAAGTGCCGGTAATACCGAAGTAGTAGGTTGAGAGAATACCCGCGGCGATAACGGCGGGTACCGGCGACCAGAATTTAATCAGCCACGCCTGTTTGAACTGTTGCCATGTCATGAAGATGCCTCTGAACTCAGAAGGTATATTACCCGTAGCGGGTTAAAGAGCAGCGATAATACGCGGCTTATTCGCTGAAAACGCTCGATGGGATCAAATTGACCGATAAAGAGAATACAAAAGGCCACACCAGAGTGGCCTTTCACGCCCGCCGAACCGCGGTCAGCTCCCGGTGACGGTTTTGGCGATTAGTTAAAGCCCAGGCGAATAAGATTCAACGGGCAATATAATCCCTGATGGCCGTCTATTTCCACGCAATCGGCGCGACGGATCTGCTCCGCCGTTTTACCCTCGGCGTGGATGGCTTTGATGACGCCCGTCGCGCCGCTGTCGGCCACCATAACCATGCTGCCGGTAGAGATAGCGTTACGGTTACGATCGTAGGTGTTCATTTTTTTTCCTCCTGATGAATGCTTTGACGGGAATTAAAAACGGCATTTAAATACACCTTTGTGAAACGGTTTTTTTTGAGTCTCGTCAAAATATCGGCTAATTATGCCCGGAGGACGGATGAGCGAGCGGGGAGTCGGCAATTAAGCGAAGGCAGCGGCGGTAAATAATCCCGCGATGCCGCGCCGCCGTGTGCTAAATAGATCGTGTACTCCGGCGGCGCGGAAAAATAGCGCGGGATGATGATATTTCCGGCTTAATTTTTTAGCCGCGAAAAACCGGCGGCGATATTGACCTCTGAGCTAGCGGACAGGCCGCTAGCACGTTGGCGATCGGCGCAACGCGGCGATTAACCCCTGTACGCCTTTTTCCAGCTTCTCGCGCGGACAGCCGGCGTTCAGGCGGACAAAGCCTTTACCCGCTTCGCCGTAGGTATCGCCGGGCATAATGGCGATCTTTTGCTCCTCGATGAGCGCTTTTTGCAGGGCGCGATCGTCAATCGCCAGCGGCCGCAGATCAATCCATGCCAGGTAAGTCGCCTGCGGCGGCTGCCAGTTAAGCTCGGGAAACGCCTGGTTCAGCTCATCGGCGATGTAGCGCATATTCTCCTGCAGATAGCCGCGCAGGGCATCCAGCCAGGCCGCCCCCTCGCGATAGGCGGCGATATGCGCCACCAGCGCCGGCACGGAAGGGGAAGAGAGGCCATCGCGGCTCTTCAGAGCGTGCAGATAGCTTTCGCGTGCGGCGGCGTCGTCAATCAGCCCGTATGCGCCGGTAAACGCCGGAATGTTGAAGCTTTTCGAACCGGAGGTAAAGAGCGCCCAGGGGCTGCGCGCCACCTCGCACCACGGGATGTGCTGATGCCCATCCCACGCCATATCCATATGGATCTCGTCGCTGATCGCCTTCACGCCGTGTTTTTCACACAGCCGCGCCATGGTTTCCAGCTCTTCACGGGTCCAGACCTTGCCGGTGGGGTTATGCGGGCTGCATAGCAGCAAAACGGTATTGCGCGGCTCGGCCAGCGCCTGTTCCAGCTGCGCCATATCGCAGCGCCACTGGCCGCTGTCGAGGGTGAGCGGGACGGGGGCGACGCGCCGCTGATTGCCTTCGATAGTTTTATAAAAGGCGTCATAGGCCGGAGCGTGGACCACAATGCCGTCTCCCACTGCCGACCACTGGCGAATCATCTCCGCGACCATATAGATAACCGACGGGCCGTACACCAGCGCTTCGCGATCGATTGAGCTATGAAAACGGCTGGCGAACCAGTGGCTCACCGCGCCGAGGAACTCGTCGTTTTTCCAACGGCTATAGCCAAAAACGCCGTGTGTCAGGCGTTTGCTGACGGCATCAAGAATGCAGGGGGCGGTGGCGAAATCCATATCGGAGATAGTAAATGGCAGCAGGTCGGCTGCGCCAAAGCGGTCGGCGACGTAATCCCACTGGGTACACCAGGTGCCATGACGGTCGACCGGCGTTGAAAAATCAAACATCTGCACTTCCTTCATTATGAACCCCCTCCCGTAGGGAGGGGGCGGAGCTTATGCCTCGACGGTATTCATCAGGACAGCCATTTCATCTTTTACCGACTGCACCTGCGGGCCAATCACCACCTGCAGGTTGTGCTGGTTGAGCTGCACCACGCCGATGGCGCGATTCGCTTTCAGCGCGGCGCTGTCGACTTTGCTCATGTCGTTAACCGACAGACGCAGGCGGGTGATGCAGTTATCGAGCGAAACGATATTTTCGGCGCCGCCGAGCGCGGCCAGAATCGCCGGAACGTTATAGCCTGATTTTCCGGTCACGCCGGTGACGGCCTTTTCGAAAGCGCTATTAGTTTCAATATCGCGTCCCGGGGTTTTCAGGTTAAAACGGGTGATAGCGAAACGGAAGATGCCGTAGTAAACCGCGAACCAGATAGCCGCGACCACCGGCACCAGATACCACTTGGTGGACAGACCGTGCAGAATGCCGAACACCACAAAGTCGATAACGTTGCCGTCGGTGTTGCCGATAGTCACGCCGAGGATAGCCATCATGGTGAAGCCCAGCCCGGTCAGCAGCGCGTGGATAACGTACAGCACCGGTGCGACGAACAGGAACAAGAACTCCAGCGGTTCCGTGGTACCGCCCACCACGCAGGCGATAACGCCGGAAATCAGCAGTCCCTTAATTTTATGCCGGTTTTCCGGACGCGCGCAGTGGTACATCGCCAGCGCCGCGCCCGGCAGGCCGCCGAGAAATGCCGGCATTTTCCCCTGCGAAAGGAAACGGGTCGCGCTTTCGGAGAAGCCGTGGGTGGTCGGACAGCTGAGCTGGGCCTGGAAAATCGTCAGCGCGCCGCTAACGCTATGACCGCAAACGTCCATGGTGCCGCCCGCCTCGGTAAAGCGGATCAGCGCCACCAAAATATGGTGCAGGCCGAACGGCAGCAGCAGGCGTTCTCCGGTGCCGAAGATCATCGGTCCGAAATCCCCGGCGCTATTGATGACCTGGCCGAGGGCATTAATTCCCATGGCGAAAACAGGCCAGATCAACGGGATCACCAGACCGACCAGGCCGAGAACCACGGTAGTAATAATTGGAACAAAGCGGGTGCCGCCAAAAAAGGCCAGCGCGTCGGGCAGGCGGATATTGTGAAAACGCTCATGCAGCATCCAGACGATGATCCCGGCGATCACCGCGCCAAGGATCCCGGTATCGATAGACTGAATACCGATAATATTCTGAATGTTATTCGCTTTGAGGACGGCGGCATCGGTGGTCGGCAGAATGCCTTTGGCCGTCAGCCAGAAGTTAACCGCCAGATTCATCACGGCGTAGCCGACAAAACCGGCAAACGCGGCGACGCCCTTGTTTTCCCGGGCCAGGCCCAGCGGAATGGCGATACAAAACATCACCGGCAGAAAGCTGAAGGCAAAAGAGCCGACTTTGCCCATCCAGATGAAAACGGCCTGCAGCAGCGGCACGTCCAGCCACGGCAGAAGCGTCAGGACATCATGGCTGCTCAGAGAGCTGCCGATCCCCAGCATGATCCCGCAAAAGGAGAGCAACGCCACGGGTAACATGAAGGTTTTCCCTAACTGCTGGAAAAACTCCCATAAGGTAATTTTGCTTGCTGTTTTCGCCGTCATAACATGAATCCTGGTTCTTAAAGTTAGCGGTAGGATGAAGCGCAACGGAAAGATAAAACGTTTTACCTAATTTTAGTGCGATAAAAATCACATATTCCGGCGATAATAACGTTTATAAAGAGAGTATCTTGATAAAACGTTTTATCGACAGCCAAAGGGAGCCAGCCTGCAGTTATGGCTATCGCGAAAAAAATCACCATTAATGATGTCGCCCAGGCGGCGGGGGTATCGGTCAGTACGGTATCGCTGGTACTGAGCGGCAAGGGGCGTATTTCCTCGGCCACCGGCGAGCGCGTCAATCACGCTATTGAGCAACTGGGCTTCGTGCGTAACCGTCAGGCGGCGTCTCTGCGCGGCGGGCAGAGCGGGGTGATCGGTCTGATCGTCAGCGACCTATCGAAGCCTTTCTACGCCGAGATGACCGCCGGATTGACCGACGCGCTTGAGTCGCAGGGGCGAATGGTGTTCCTCACTCAGGGGGGACACAGCGGTGAAAAAATGCTTCAGCGTTTTGATACCCTGGTGGCGCAAGGGGTCGACGGCGTAGTGATTGCCGGAGCGATCGACCAGGGAGCGGAGCTGCGCGATCGCGCGGCGCAGGCCGGGATGCCGCTGGTGTTTGCTTCCCGCGCCAGCTATCTCGACGATGTTGACCTGATCCGCCCGGATAATATGCAGGCGGCGCAGATTGTCACCGAACACCTGATCCGCCGCGGCCATCAGCGCATTGCCTGGCTGGGAGGGCAGAGCTCGTCCCTGACGCGCGCCGAACGGGTGGGCGGCTACTGCGCCACCTTACTGAAGTATGGCCTGCCGTTTCATAGCGAGTGGGTGCTCGAATGCGAGTCGAGCCAGAAGCAGGCGGCGGAGGCGATGGCGGCGCTGCTGCGGCAAAACCCGACAATTAGCGCCGTGCTGTGCTACAACAGCGTGATCGCCACCGGGGCGTGGTTTGGGCTGATGCGCGCCGGGCGGCAGAGCGGCGAAGCTGGCGTCGAAAGCTATTTTGAACAGCGGATAGCGCTGGCGGCATTTGCGGAACTGCCCGAGGATGCGCTGGACGACCTGCCGCTGACCTGGGTGACGACACCCGCCCGGGAGCTGGGGCAAAGCCTGGCGGAGTGCATTTTACGCCGAATGGAAGAGGGCCAGGGCGCGGCGAGAAACCAGATCATTTCTCCGCGACTGATTACCCGAAAATAGCCCCTGGTAAGGGGCTATTTGTCGTTTACTGCTGTGGCGCTGCGGGTGGAACTACGTCTTGCGGCGCGTCATCTTGCGGCTGAGTTTCCTGCGGCGCTGCGGGTTCAGCGACGGCGGGAAGCGCTAAACCGAACATTCCGGCAAACTCATCCAGCGGCATTTTCTGCCCGTTCAGCGTGACCTGGCCGTCAGCGTACTGCAGGCTTGAGGTGATCGCGTTATCTTCCATGGTCGTGATGCGGAACATCTGGCCCATCGCCGCCAGGCCTTTCACCTGCTGATCCGCAAGCTTAGCGGCGTCGGCGGGCTGATAACCTTCCAGCCCGGCAATCTGGGTCATAAACGCCGTCGCCATATCGACCGGGATCACCAGCTTGCCGTCGAGAGATTTAACGCTACGATCCACTTCATCCGCCAGCGTCTGCGACGGGGTAGTGGTCAGCGACGGGTCTTTCAGCAGAATCGACAGGTTAAGGGTGGTTTCGCCTTTCGCATTGCGCCAGCTCAGCGGCGAAATGGTCAGGGACGGGCTGCCTTTCAGCATCATCGGCAGCGCGCTAAAGAAGGTCTGCGTCAGCGCCTGCTGATAGAGCTCAGGATTCTGCGCCAGCTGCGGATCCGCCATCAGCGCCTGCGCTTCGGCGTTGTATTTTTGACTGAACTGATGGAAGGCTGCGCCGTCAATGTTATCCAGTTTCAGGGTCAGCCGGCCGCTACCGATATCCTGATTTTGCAGCTTCAGGCTGTTGACGGTGTAGTCCAGCTGGCTGTTAATGCCTTTACCGTCGGCAGTCAGCGAGGAGTTACCGTCAATTTTCATCCCTTCGAACAGCGCCAGCTCTTTGCCTTCCACGCCAATCGCCAGTTTGTCCAGCGAGATAGCCTGTTTACCGATACGTTCGTTGAAGCTGGCCATTTCGGTGGAGCCATCGGTTTTCAGATTATTAAAGGTGAGCTGAACTTTCTGGTTGTACTCGTTGACGGCGTTAATCTGCCCGCTACCGGCTTCGCCGCTCAGGCTGAGGGTTTTCCCCTCGCGGTCGGCATTCAGCTGGAACTGCCCGCCGCTAAACGTCACTTTCTCATCGCCTTTCGCGTAATCAAGCGGGTTGAGCACGATAGCGGATTGGTTGTCGCCGCTATAAGCGATACGGGTATCAATGGTGAACGGCGTTTCGCCTTTAGCGATGTCGAACAACGCCTTGCTGGCGTCGTTATTGGTCAGCGTGGTTTTGACGGACGCCATCGCCGGAGCGAGGTTAAAGGATTTCAGCGAAGCCAGCGGGAAAGGACCGTGATCGACGACTTCATCAAACACCAGCGATTGCCCGGCGGCGAGCCAGCGGGGCTCTTTGCCGGCAATGGGCTTCAGCACCAGCTGTAAATGGCTGCGGAACAGTCCGCGCTGATAGCCCTGATATGTCAGCTCCACGCCAGCCTGCGGCGCGCTGCTTTGCAGCTGCGCATTAGCCTGCTGCACCATATCGGCAATGCGGCTTTCCAGCTGCTTCCCCGTATACCACGCGCCGCCAGACCAGACGACGCCCAGCGCGATGATAACTCCTGCTGCGACCAGCGATTTTTTCATAGCATTTGTCCATAAATGAAACCAGGCGGATCGGGCCGCCTGGTTGTGTTGTCATGATGGGTGAAAGTCTAGCAACTGTGGCTAAAAAGTTCAGTAACTTACTGGAGCTTATTAAACACGCGCGCGACGCGGCCATAGCCGCTGACCTGCACCGGAGATTCATTACAGCCGATAAACGCGGATTCACCCGGCTTCAGCGTCAGGCTGTGCTTGTCTTTGGTGATGACCGCTTCGCCCTCGACGCAGAACAGGATCGCCGCGCTATCCTGGGCGATGGTTGACGCCTGCGCCGACAGGTCGTGCAGAGAGAAGGCAAAATCATCAACTGGGATCGGGAAGTCCAGCTCCGCGCCGCGGCTGACCGGCTGGGTCAGCAGCTCGCCAGCGGGTTTGGGCGTAAATTTGACGTTCGCCACCAGTTCCGGAATATCGATGTACTTCGGCGTCAGACCCGCGCGGAGCACGTTGTCCGAGTTGGCCATCACCTCCAGCGCCACGCCCTGCAGGTAGGCGTGCGGCGTTTCCGCAAACAGGAACATCGCCTCGCCGGGATTCAGTTTGACCACGTTGAGCAGCAGCGGAGAGAAGAGTCCGCTATCGTCCGGGTAGAACTCGGCGATCAGGCGGATAGTCTGCCAGGGCTCACCCTGCTCGCTGTCCAGCGCCGCCTGCAGCACGCGCAGGGCGTGCGCTTTTTCTTCGCCCTTCATATTCAGCAGGCTGGCAAACAGCTGGCTCAGATGCTCGCCGTTCGGCTGCGCAAGGAACTGGGCAATCGCCGGATGGGCATCGGCGACCGGCTGCAGCAGATTGACGATATCGGAAAACTCACGGAAGGCGTTCATGGCGAGGAACGGCGTTAAGGCGAAAACCAGCTCAGGCTTGTGGTTCGGATCTTTATAGTTACGTTCGGCGGCATCAAGCGGGATCCCGGCGGCGTTCTCTTTGGCAAAACCGATTTCCGAGGCCTGCTTGTTCGGGTGCACCTGGATAGAGAGCGGCTGCGCGGCGCACAGGACTTTGAACAGGAACGGCAGTTCGCCGAAACGCCCGGCGACTTTCTCGCCAAGCAGGGTCGCTTTATCGCTGTCGATCGCGTCGCGCAGAGAACGCGGAGTTCCGCTATTGTCCAGAATCTGCGAGCTGCTCTTCGGATGCGCGCCCATCCACAGCTCCGCCATCGGCAGGTTGTTCGGATTAGCAATCCCATAAAGTTCGGTTAAGGCGGTATGGCTTCCCCAGGCGTAGTTTTGCACTGAGTTAATGAGCTTTTGCATTCTCAATCCCTGTTTCCACTTAATAGTCATGGCACTATTAAACCAGCAATCGACCGATAAGCAACCGGCGCGAAGAAAAAGTCGTCCTTGTCTCAGTTTTTGTTAAAAAATTGTGTAAAATCGATCGACTCGCTTTTCCACGGGCAAATGGAGTGTCTGCCTGAAATATAATCAGCTAAGCAGTAAGTGAGAGCACAATGTCGAATAAACCGTTTGTATATCAGGATCCTTTTCCACTGAAAAAGGACGATACCGAGTATTACCTCCTCAGCAGTGATTACGTCTCCGTCGCCGAATTCGCCGGCCAGGAAGTGCTGAAAGTTGAACCTCAGGCGCTAACTTTACTGGCACAACACGCTTTCCACGACGCCTCCTTTATGCTTCGCCCGGCGCATCAGCAGCAGGTCGCCGATATTCTCAACGACCCGGAAGCCAGCGAAAACGATAAGTACGTGGCGCTACAGTTCCTGCGTAACTCGGATATTGCCGCTAAAGGCGTGCTGCCGACCTGCCAGGATACCGGCACGGCGATTATTACCGGCAAGAAAGGCCAGCGCGTGTGGACCGGCGGCGGCGATGAAGCCGCGCTGGCGCAGGGCGTTTATAACACCTATATCCAGGATAACCTGCGCTATTCGCAGAATGCGCCGCTGGATATGTATAAAGAGGTCAACACCGGCACTAACCTGCCTGCGCAAATCGACCTCTACGCTACCGACGGCGAGGAGTACAAATTCCTCTGCATCGCCAAGGGCGGCGGCTCGGCGAATAAAACCTATCTGTACCAGGAAACCAAAGCATTAATTACGCCGGCGAAGCTGAAAAACTACCTCGTCGAGAAGATGCGCACTTTGGGAACCGCCGCCTGCCCGCCGTACCATATTGCGTTCGTCATTGGCGGCACTTCGGCGGAGTCCACCCTGAAAACCGTTAAGCTGGCCTCAACCAAGTATTACGACGGCCTGCCGACCGAAGGCAACGAGCACGGCCAGGCCTTTCGCGATATTCAGCTAGAGCAGGAACTGCTGGTGGAGGCGCAAAACCTCGGTCTTGGGGCGCAGTTCGGCGGCAAATACTTCGCCCACGATATCCGCGTTATCCGCCTGCCGCGCCACGGCGCGTCGTGCCCGGTGGGCATGGGCGTCTCCTGCTCGGCGGATCGTAATATCAAAGCCAAGATCAACCGCGAAGGGATCTGGCTGGAGAAACTGGAGAGCAACCCGGGCAAGTATATTCCCGAACATCTGCGTCAGGCCGGTGAGGGCGAGGCGGTCAAGGTCAACCTCAACCAGCCGATGAGCGATATTCTGGCGCTGCTGTCGCAGTACCCGGTGTCGACGCGTCTGTCGCTGAGCGGTACGATTATCGTGGCCCGCGATATTGCTCACGCGAAGCTGAAAGAGCTTATCGATAGCGGTGAAGAACTGCCGCAGTACGTCAAAGATCACCCGATCTACTACGCGGGTCCGGCGAAAACGCCTGACGGTTACGCTTCCGGCTCTCTTGGTCCCACCACCGCTGGCCGTATGGACTCCTACGTCGATTTACTGCAATCCCACGGCGCAAGCATGGTGATGCTGGCCAAAGGCAACCGCAGCCAGCAGGTCACCGACGCCTGCCATAAGCACGGCGGTTTCTACCTCGGCAGCATCGGCGGTCCGGCGGCGGTACTGGCGCAGCAGAGTATCCGTAGCCTGGAGTGCGTGGCGTATCCGGAGCTGGGGATGGAAGCTATCTGGAAAATCGAAGTGGAAGACTTCCCGGCGTTTATCCTTGTGGATGACAAGGGCAACGATTTCTTCCAGCAAATCCAAAGCTCGCAGTGCGCCCGCTGCGTGAAATAATCCCAGCCGCCCTTCGGGGCGGTTTTTTTATGCCGCTTAGCGGCACGAACGACTAAAACAACATATAAATCTGACCCATACTTTACGCTTTAAGCAGGTGAGCTTTGTCGCGATTTCGCACTTTGAATCCAAGGAGACAGTCATGACAACGTATCGCAGTGAAAAAGACTCAATGGGCGCCATCGACGTGCCTGCTGACAAGCTATGGGGCGCGCAAACCCAGCGCTCGCTGGAACATTTCCGCATTTCGACGGAAAAAATGCCGGTCGAGCTTATCCACGCGCTGGCGCTGACCAAGCGCGCGGCGGCGAAGGTGAATAACGATCTCGGCCTGCTGGCCGCGGAGAAAGCGCAGGCGATTATTCAGGCCGCGGATGAAGTGCTGGCAGGCCAACATCCGGACGCCTTTCCGCTGGCTATCTGGCAAACCGGCTCCGGCACGCAAAGCAATATGAATATGAATGAGGTGCTGGCCAACCGCGCGAGTGAGCTGCTGGGCGGGGCGCGCGGGATGGAGCGTAAGGTGCACCCGAACGATGATGTCAACAAGAGCCAGAGCTCTAACGACGTTTTCCCGACGGCGATGCACGTGGCGGCGATAATTGCCCTGCGGGAGAAGCTGATTCCGCAGCTCAACGTGCTAAAGCAGACCCTGAACGATAAAGCCGTTGCCTTCAGCGACATCGTCAAAATCGGCCGCACCCACCTGCAGGACGCCACGCCGCTGACCCTCGGCCAGGAGATCTCCGGCTGGGTAGCGATGCTGGAGCATAATTTAAAACATATCGACCATAGCCTGCCGCATCTGGCGGAGCTGGCGCTGGGCGGGACGGCGGTGGGAACCGGGCTCAACACTCATCCGCAATACGCGGTACGCGTCGCCGCCGAGCTCGCGGCCTTAAGCGGCCAGCCGTTTGTCACCGCGCCGAATAAATTTGAAGCGCTGGCGACCGTGGATGCCCTGGTGCACGCCCACGGGGCGCTGAAAGGCCTGGCCGCCTCGCTGATGAAAATCGCCAACGATGTACGCTGGCTGGCTTCCGGCCCGCGCTGCGGGATTGGCGAAATTGCGATCCCGGAAAATGAACCGGGATCGTCGATTATGCCCGGCAAAGTCAACCCGACCCAGTGCGAAGCCCTGACTATGCTGTGCTGCCAGGTGATGGGTAACGATGTCGCGGTAAATATTGGCGGCGCATCGGGCAACTTTGAGCTCAACGTCTACCGCCCGCTGGTGATCCACAACTTCCTGCAATCGGTGCGGCTGCTGGCGGATGGGATGGAGAGCTTTAACGAGCACTGCGCGGTGGGGATTGAACCGAATCGTGAACGCATCAGCCAGCTGCTCAATGAGTCGCTGATGCTGGTCACCGCGCTGAACACCCATATTGGCTATGACAAAGCGGCGGAAATTGCCAAAAAGGCGCACAAAGAGAGGGTGACCCTGAAGGCATCCGCGCTGGCGCTCGGCTACCTGACGGAGGACGAGTTTGACCGGTGGGTTCGCCCGCAAGAGATGGTGGGCAGTCTGCCTACTCGCTAGCCAGCCACAGGTGCAGCCGCGGGATCAGAAGCCTGAGCGACTGCGCCTGCGGTTTATAGCGATACTGTACGTTCTCGGCGTCATAGTTCAGTAACTCACCGAGGTCCGGCACGCTGACCCCCTTCGTGCCGGATATCAGCGCAATCATCGGTCCCGGACAGGCGTATTGCACCTGTTTTTGTTCGCCGCTGTACCAGACCCGGGCGATGGGCTGCACCTTCACCGGCCGCTTTATCTTCAGCTTTGCCCGCTGCGGCAGGGCGGCAATATCCTGATACTCTCGCTCCAGCTTGCTTTGCCACTGCTCGCGCGTCCACGGCGGCACCGCCCGCGGCGACTGCAGGCTTTTTTCCAGCTGCATCAGCACCCGGTCACGGGTGAGGTTTTTAATCACGTGCTTATTGGCCCAGCCAAAGCGAATGGTGCTCGGATCGAGCAGCGGGGTCAGGGTACGGTAGGCGCTAAGCGTGATAAGCCCCGGCAGGTGGCGATGGACCCACTCAAACCGCGCGGCGGCAGGCAGGCCGGAATCGACGGTAATAATCTTCTCAAAGGTTGCTTTGAGGGCGTTGATATGGGCGATTTTGCCTGCCAGCTCAGCCTGTTGGTTGGCGTCAGTTTGCAGGCAAATCGCGCCGGGCAAGCGCACGGCGGCCTTACTGCTGCGGGTTTCCGACTGCTGCTGGATAAACAGATGGCTGTAGTGCCTGAGCGCCATCTCCAGCGCGGTTTTGCCGGTATGCTGAACCACATTGATGCTGTCGAGCGGCTGGTGTTCCGCATCCTTGCTTACCGGCGGCAGCTCAAAGACGCGGGCGGCCAGCAGGCGGCATTGGCTCAGGGACTGTTTCAGCTCTTGCAGTTCGCGCTCGAGCTGGCGAAAGGTGCCGTTCAGACGTTCAACGAGGTCATAGCTGGCCATATTTCCCACCTTAGTTACAACATGCTTGACGTTTTTTTAACTATAGCAGACCTCAGCATCTGCGCAAAGGCTCGTCAGGCGGAGGTAAAATTCGGCAGCTGATGATACACCGGCCAGCTAAAGCAAAAACAGGCTCCGCCCAGCGCGCTCTCTTCGCAATGGACTTCCCCGGCCATAGCCTGGGCGATACTGTGAACGATAGCTAAACCGAGGCCACAGCCGCCGGTGGCGCGATCGCGGCTGGGGTCGAGGCGTACGAAAGGCTCGAAAACTCTCTCGCGCTCAGCAGGCGCGATACCGGGACCATCATCTTCGACCCGCAGCGTCGCCCGCGAACCCTGCAGCGTCAGGCCGACCTGAATACGCCGATTGCTGTAGCGCAGGGCGTTGTTCACCAGATTATCCAGCACCCGTTCCATCAGGCGCATATCCAGCGCGCCGTAATTGCCGGCCAAAATGTCGCCTGGCGCGACCTCGCGCTGGGGATTAACCGTTTGAATATCTTCCACATGATCGCGGATCCACGCCGGGAAATCGGGGGTCGTCAGCTTCAGTTCGTTCTGCGGACGGTCAAGCCGCGCGTAGGTCAGCAGCTCTTCAATCAGCGCTTCCAGCTGGCCGATGTCGCGGTTCAACGCCAGAGATTCGGCTTCGGTGAGGTTCTCGCTCATCTCGAGACGATAGCGCAGACGCACCAGCGGGGTTCGCAGCTCATGGGCGATACCATCGATCAGCTGTTTTTTGCTGGCGATAAGCGCGTTGATATTATCGGCCATCTGATTAAACGCCACGCCCAGCCGTTCGAAGCTGGACATGCTGTCGAAATGAATGCGTTCGCTAAGATGTCCGTCGCCGAAGCGCTGGGCGGCGGTCTCAATACGCAGCATGTCCTGCCAGTGCGGACGCATCCAGATAAATACCGGGAAGGCCAGCGAGATGGCGATAAAAGCCATCAGGGCCAGATCGAGCAGGCGCATCTCGTGCAAAAAATAGAGATAGGGCACCGGGCCGACGGAAAGCACGTAGTGGCTGCGCGGGATGCGCTGGATAAAGGTGTACTGATCGTCGAGAGCGACGATATCCCCGGCACGCAGATGCTGCATCGAGTTCTCCGACAGCTTGAATTTGCTGATGGGTTCGATATGCAGATCGAAAGAGAGATTGAGATCCAGCTCTTTAAGCGTTTTGCTCCAGTCGCGCGGCGGGATCTCCCGCAGCTCGCTGCGCATCAGATAGAGCGAGCTTTTCATTAAATCGTCCAGAGACTGACGCCCGGCGCGTTCGGCGGTGAATTTGTACACCAGGCCAACCATCATAGTCATCACCAGGAAGCAGACGAACAGCAGCAGGTAAAACTGCACAAACAGCTTTTTCATTAAATCTCACTTAAAAAAGGTTAAATGCCTTTCTCATACCCTCAGAGGCATCATGAGGGCATTTTCCCCGGCAGAAACTTCGTGAAAACCCCTTTCTGCATTTTCATCCGCCGCTGGATTCGCTATGAAAGCAGGGTTCGCACCGGCTGACAACATCCGCTCTGCATAAGTTATGCGGCGGGCAGTCGACACACCCGGCAATCTTGATTGCGCACACTCGAGGAGCCCATAGCAAGCGAGTGCTGACGCCGTCGCGTAAGCTTGTCAAAAAACCATTATAAGAAAGTGGTTATAGGTGAGGAGGGTTCAACTTGATATAACACCTTTTCTCATCTCTGCTGGACGTTATATGGCAATTTCGGCTAGAAACCAGCTGGCTGGTACGGTTAGCGCGACTGAACGTGGGGCATTTTGGTCAGCAAGAACCTTGCGTAACCGCCGATGCGTCCGATCATTTGCTACGAAAACGGCGATGCCCTTCAGGGGTTTATTTCCGGCGCTGCGTTTCTGGCGCGGGACCATGCTGCAAAATCTGCAGAAACCATTGGCCTGGCATAGAAATAGCCCTGAACCTCATCGCAGCCGAGGCTTCGCAAGATCTCGACCGTTTTGCGATCCTCGACGCCTTCGGCCAGGACGATGTAATCGAGCTGCTTGAGAAGCTTGATAACGTTACGCACAATAATGCGGCTGGCTTTTTCGTCGACAATATGACTCACAATAGACCGGTCGAGTTTGATGATGTCCAGGGGCATTTGCCGCAGGTAATTAATGTTGCTGTATCCCGAACCAAAGTCATCCAGAGAAATTTTAAATCCACGTTTTTTAAGCATGTTCAACCCGTTAAGCGCGGCCGGACTTTCAAGCATCTTCTCGGTTTCCAGACACTCCAATCCCAGCAGCGCCGGCTCAAGAGACGCATTCCGCAGTTTCTGTTCAAGCTCCTCAGCGAAATCGGGCCGAGAAAAGTCACTGGCGGCCAGATTAATTGACACCGGCAGAGTCAGTCCCTGGTCCCGCCACTCGCTCAGCTGCGCGATAGTGCGATCGATAACCCAGGCCGTGAGCTCACGCATCAGGCTGGTCTTTTCGACCAGCGGGATAAATTCGCCGGGCAGGATTTCGCCGTTTGTCGGATGCTTCCATCTGACCAGCGCTTCAGCACCCGTCACGCGCCCGGTCGCCAGCGAGATTTTCGGCTGATAGACCAGATATAAGCCCTGGTTTCCCTGCAGCGTTTGTCTGAGTTCGGTCAGCAGGCTGAAATCCCTCTTTTTGCGGGTATCCAGGGCGTCATTATAGGTGGTAAAACGGTGCCCCTGGCTTATCGCCTCATGCAAGGCGCTCACCGCACGACGCAGAATTTCATTCGGCGTCAGGGTGCTGTCGCACAGCCCGGAGTCACCCATGTGAATATCCAAATCCAGGGGAACTTCCGGGCCAATCCTGGCCTGGGTTCCCTGAAGGTTTTGGGCAATGTTTTCCAGCGACAGAGCCGTTGGCTCAGGCGTTAAAAAAGCAAATCGTCCGACCGCCACGGCGTAAAGCTGGCCCGCGAGAGGCAGACGTGCCTGCAGCTGAGCGGTCATGTCGCGAAGTAAGTTTTCTACGGCAATCATCCCCAATGAGCGGGCCATCTCGTAGGCAAAGGGCATATCAATGCAGTCAATGATGACCAGCCGGAAAGCGCTCACCGCCGACACCTCAATGTCCTTCAGCAGGCGCTGACGATTGGGTAATAGCGTGACGACGTCGGTATAGCCTACCGAGTGCCAGGAGGCTAAGAAGTCCGATACCAGCTCGGCCAGCGTGTTAAAGATAGCGACCTGCTCGTCGGAAAGTTCCCTGGGTTGCGTATCAAGGATACTCAAGGTACCCACGGCCACCCCATCCCGGGTTGTCAGCGGGCATCCCGCATAAAAACGAATGAACGGCGCTTCTCTGACGGCGCGATCGCGCTGAAAAACCGGGTGCTGATGCGTATCACGACAAATGAACGTTTTACCCTGTTTCAAGGTCTGTTCGCAAAATGCGTCGCCCAGGCGGGTTTCCGTGGCGGCGATATTCTGAGCGGATTTGATATATTGCTTTTCATCATCCAGCACCGAGACAAAACTCATCGGCATTTTCAGCAACTGGCAGACCAGATGCGTATACTTCTTTAATGCTTCGTCCCGTCCCTCGTCGGGATTTTTTAACAGGTCAATCGCCGCGCGTCTTTTACTTTCATCGTTGCTGAGATCGCTCAACATTTAAATACCCCCGTACAGTAGATATTTCGGTCATCCCAACCCACTCATGGTGTGAAGCTCTATACTCGCGGCGGGTATCGATAGTGGCACAATCGCCATGGTTACCACCACATTAGAATGTTTTGCGCCGATCGGTTCCGGATTCGCCAGTTTTGCATTAAGCGCAACGCTTGTTTTAAGAATAGTTAATCATTAACAGGAGGGTGCAGTGACTGTGGCGACTTAACCTGCACTCACAGCTGACCCGTGAATTAATTGTCCCAGGCGTGGGGGGCGAACAGATAGCCTTTATTGCGTACCGTTTTGATGCGATAGGGCTCGGTCGCATTGTCGAGAAGCTTTTTGCGCAGCCGCGAAATGGCAACGTCGACGCTGCGGTCCATACCATCGTAGCTGACGCCGCGCAGGTTTTTTAATAACGCGTCGCGATCCATAATTTGTCCGGCGTGCGTCGCCAGCTCCCACAGCAGATCGAAATCCGCGGTGGATAACGCGACGCTTTCGCCGCTGAGCATGACCTGGCGATTGACCGGATCGATGCTCAGGGAGCCAAAGGTGATGGCTTTATGCGGGGTGAGGGAGGAGGGGACGCTACCTTCCGGCACGGCGACGTGCTGACGCAAATGCAGGCGCAGGCGGGCTAACAGCACCGCGGGCGGCGTGGTTTTCAGGATATAATCGCTGGCGCCCATTTCGAGAGAGAGAATATGGTTCATATCGCTGTCCAGCGAAGTGAGCAGGACGATGGGGCCCTGCCATTGGCCGCGCAAATCGCGGCACAGCGTCATACCGTCTTTACCCGGCAGCATGATATCCAGCAGCACCAGATCGGGCTTTTCGCGCGCGATAACCTCTTCCGCCCGGTCGCCGCGCGGTTCTACCACCACGTCCATATCGTGTTTGCCAAGGTAGGCGGCAATCAGTGCGCCGACCTCGGCATCGTCCTCAACGAAAACAATTTTATTCATATTGTGTATGCTTGTACTCATCTATCATCGTTTGAATCGCTTTGCCAGAATCGCGGCTGAGACGGCGCATGAGGCATCATAAGGTCAGCAGCCCATTCATCGCTATCGCCATTGTAAACCATTCGGGCATTAATATGAGCTATGTATTGGTGACGAAATTCGCTATGCTTCCCGGACTTGTGGTTCAGAGCTATGCTTTCACGTGACCAGACAATGATTGCGTTAATGATGAAAGCTCTGCGTATTATGCTCACGGGGTGCGGCAAAGGTGGGCAGCGTCTGTCAGAACAGCCTCTGCCCGTAGAGAAATAGGCTGAGCTTGAGCCAGGAGAGAGCCTTATTCTGGCCTCTTTTGCCTCGCACCGTAGGGGCACAAGGCGAATTTGCAGAGACTTCTTCGATGGCAGATGAGCAACATAGGATCCTCATTGCCCGGACAATCGATATACCGGGCAAACGTTGACCACAGGATTTCCGTATAGGGGAAAGCGTGAATAACCTGTAAATCGCCGGGCTCGCCGTTAATGAGCACTTCATTTTGAGTGATGTTAATAACCGAACCAGTGTTCAAAAAATAATCACCATTATACCATATGATTAATTTGAGATTTTTAGCACTTGCCGCAACTGAAAATCCTGTTCCGGTTACAGGACATACAAGGCTATTTTCAATATTCCACTGCATGCTTAATGCGCTCCAGTAATTTATGAGCATTTTCGCGTTGATGTATATAGTTTGATAAGGTTTAAGGGGCTTTTTATTGTGCCTGAAGCGGGTCCAAACATGGAGGTTCCTTTAGCTGACGCTGACTTAGTTTAATATGGGATAATTGCACTTACATGAGTGTCTAATACTGATATTGATAATAGCAACAAGTAAAAGATTCGAAAAACCGACCGGAGATGAACTAATAAGCTGCATTGTTGGTTGTGAATAGAATAAAATTCCGCGCTGGATATCAAGATTAGATCGAAAGATCGTAAAATCATATAATTACGATCATATCTACTACGCTGCATGTCATTAATGGCAAAGTATGCTTCTTTATGAAATCGGTTTTATTTTGATATAAATCAATATAACGGACTTTATTCTGCTGTTTTTCTAAAAAGTGTCTACGCGCGCTTATTGCGAATGAGTGCAGAAAGAATAGATTTAAAGTCATCAGTTATGCTAAAAACCGCCTATATCAATTAACCGTTGTCAGGCTATTTTATCAGTATTGATTTGCATCACTTACTGCGGATTAATGGTGCGAGTAAACTGATGAGATTATTGAGTTAACATCTGCTAAATATCATTCAGGCGTTCATGTTGCGCTTTAAAATATGTGTAAACCCTTAAAGGTGATGTGCAGGAAAAATATACTGTGGTGATAACGTCAAAAATAACGATATAAAAAATGTTATACGTATAACCAGGTAATTAGAGCATGCAGATGCTTTTCGCAGTAAAAACAAATGCGTTTGTGCAAAAGATGTTCAAAATAGGGTTGATTGATTTCAAATAGCACGGTCTTTGTCAGGGGATATCATCACCTGCCATAACCACCGTTATGGAGTAGTCAAATAGGTCTTTCGCCTGTTCAGTCTGCTCGCCGTTTTTGCGCATTTATAAATTCCCGCGCTTCCGTTATGCTGCGAATACATGTTGTTTAAATGTTAAGGCAAAAAGGAATGGGGCTGTTGATAAAAGCGCTGCTCGGGGCACTGGTTGTCGTCCTGATCGGCGTGCTGTCCAAAACGAAAAATTACTATATCGCCGGGTTAATTCCGCTTTTTCCCACTTTCGCCCTGATTGCGCACTACATCGTCGCCAGCGAGCGGGGTATCGAAGCGCTACGCACCACCATCGTCTTTGGGATGTGGTCTATCATTCCGTACTTTATCTACTTGCTTTCGCTATGGTATTTCACCGGCGTTATGCGCCTGCCGTTTGCCCTGGCAGGCGCAGTGGTGTGCTGGAGCTTATGCGCGTGGCTACTCATTATTGGCTGGAGCCGTTTCCACTAGCGCAGATGGCGGCCGCCGTCGACGGCAAATGAGCGCCCGGTCACGTAGCTACTGCTGAACAGGTATTCAGTCAGGTCAATGATCTCTTTTTCGCCTGGGGCGATTTTCATCAGCGATTTATCGAGCGCCTGCCTGCGGTACTCCGCGTCATCCCCTTCATTAAATAAAATCAGCGAGGGGGCGATGGCGTTAACCTTAATTTCCGGCGCCAGCTTGCGGGCGAACGAGCGGCTCATATTATCCAGCGCCGCTTTGCTGGCGGCGTAGGCGATATGTTTGTCGCTGCCGCGCTCCACGACGTAGTCGGTGATATGGATAATATCACTGGCGGCATGACCGTGGCCGCGCAGCAGGCTCTCCAGGGCATGGTTGAGCAGGTAGGGGGCGTTGACGTGAATTTGCATCATGCTGGCGAGCACCGTGGTTAACGGGATCCCGGGCTTTTCCGCCATCCAGCCGCTGGCGTTATGAATGATGGCGCGCAGACCGCCGCTGGCGTGCGCTTCCACCTCTGCGGCGAACGCCAGAATGCTTTCATCCGTGCTGAAATCCGCGTGCAGGCAAACGGCTCCCGCTTCACGCAGCGCGTCGATGGCCGGATACCAGGTGCGATAGCTGATGATAACGGGCTGCTGGCGGGCCACAAAATGGCGGGCCAGGGCGAGGCCGATGCGACGGCCCCCGCCGGTAATCAGGATCGGGCGAGGCTGGATGTCAGCCATGGAGATCTCCTTTGAGTTCAGCGGCAGGGTAACCGCTTACCCTACCAACATCCACGTTGCCGGTACGGCGGCAACCAGCAAAAAACCAATTAATGCCAGGTCACGGCGTTTGAGCGGGCGATCGTGCTGGTGTGTACGACGGGCATACAGGAAAACCAGAAGACCCGGAGCGTAAAGTATCACCGACAACAATAAATGCACAGGGCCGGACGCATATAATAACCATAAGCCATAAATGCAGGCGCCGACACCGACCGCCTTGTGCAGCGGGCGCCGGGCAATCTTCAGCAGAAAGGCGCCGACGAGAAAGTAGGGGACCAGGATCATCTCTGAGGCGATGGTTAGCAGCGTGCTGTAATCTGAGCCGGTAAGCCAAATCAACACCAGCGAAGCCTGTACGCTGATATTGGTGAGCCACAGCGAAGACGACGGCGCGTTGTTTTTATTGGTTCGGGCAAACAGGCGCGGGAATGCTTTATGCGTCGCTGCCAGATAGGGCACCTCCGCCGCCATAATCGTCCAGCTCAGATACGCGCCGCAGACGGAGATAATCAGCCCGGCAGCGATCACAATTTCGCCCCAGGAGCCCATCATGTTGACCATCAGGCCGGCCATTGACGGGTTGCGGATTTCCGCCAGTTCGCTACGCGGCACAACCCCTAACGAGAGAAGCGTCACCAGCAAATAGACCGCCAGCGCGGAGAGTACCGCCAGCAGCGTCGCGCGCCCGACATCCTGTTTATTACGCGCGCGGGCGGAAACCACGACCGCGCCTTCGACGCCGATAAACACCCACAGGGTGATCAGCATGGTGTTTTTCACCTGCTCCCATACCGGTACGCCCAGCGCCAGGCCGCTAAAATCGAGGCGAAATGTCTCCATACGAAACGCCATAGCGGCCAGCGCGATAAACGCCCCGAGAGGCAGCAGCTTGGCCAGCGTCGCGGCCAGGTTGATACCGGCCGCCGTTTGAACGCCGCGCAGAACCAGGAAATGGACAATCCACAGCAGGACCGAGGCGCCGATGATGGATTGCCAGGTATTGCCATCGCCGAACAGGCGCAGTTCGGGCGTATCGGTAAAGAAGCTGAGCGCCGAGAAGACGATAACCAGGTAGGAGACGTTGGCGACAACCGCGCACAGCCAGTAGCCCCAGGCGGAGCAGAAGCCAATCAGCTCGCCGAAACCTTCCCGGGCGTAGGTGAAAATACCGCCGTCGAGGTCGGGGCGAATCCGCGTGAGCAGCAGCATGGCAAAGGCGAGGAACAGGATCCCCACGCCGGTGATGCCCCAGCCGATAAGCAGCGCGGAAGGGCTGGCAACGGCTGCCATGTTCTGCGGCAGACTGAATACACCCGCCCCCAGCATCGAGCTAAGTACCAGCGCGGTCAGGGCGCTAAGGCCCAGTTTCTTTTCCATTGCATTCCCGAGGTGATAATCATCAAGCTAAGAATATTTATTTGGCGAAATCGCATAAAAATGGAGGATTGCGCTAAGGCGCGGGATTTTACGGAGTGTTTTGTATGCATGCAATGGAGAGAAATGAAAAAAAGAAAAAAGGCGACTAATCGCCGCCTTTTTGTTCAGCTCAGCTACCGTTATTTATACAGGTCGGCGCTGATGGTGATGTTGCCGCCTCGTTCCTGCCACTGACGGGTAATGTGGTAGTACTTCGCGCCTTTCTTCGCGGCGCGCTTAGCCGTCTGGTAGGAGATTTCCGTCATGTTACCGTAGTTACCGGTGAACTTGATGCTGTCGTAAGGAACCATCTGCGCGGCGGTGATTTTATTCACTTCCTCGACCCTGGTGCCGTCCGGCAGCGTGACGGTGTAACGCCCGCCTTTAGACGATTGCGTTTCAAAGAAACGGCCTACGCCGGTGCCGGAACCGACCGCTGCGGTCGTTGCCACGCCAGGAATTTCAACTTTCTTAGCAGCCTCTCCGCCTTCGGCCAGCGCTGCGCGACCGGCTTCTGAATCTGCCGGGATCGCATCCGGGCTTTGCAGAACGCGTTTTTTGGCATCCGCTTTGTAGATATAGGCGGTGATGCGCTGGTTGCCGCCCTGGTTGGCATCAACCTGGCGTACGATAAAGAAAGAGGCTGCGCCCTTGGCTTTCGCGGCTTTGGTAATGGCGTCGTTGACTTCCGGCTGGCTGCGGTAGAAGCCCTGTACGGTGACGGTATCAAACGGCTCCAGCTCAACGGCCTGATCCTTCGGTAATTCCATTATGCCGTTGATAATGCGGTTTTTTGGCGCGTCGGCCTGCGGGGCATTTTCTTTATAAAAATCGGCCGTTACGCGCAGGTTGCCGCCGCTGCCAAAATCGGAGGTGTCGACAACATAAAAGGAAGCTGCGCCTTCTTTGTCCGCTTTACGGGAAACTGCCTGCACCGCATCGCCAATGGCGTTAAAACGACCGGTCACCTCAACGCGATCGTAGGGCTTCAGCGCTGCCGCCTGCTCCGGAGTCAGCTCGGTCGCTGCATGGGCAGACAACGCGGTGGTAGCCAGAAGAGCAGACGCCAGGAGTGAGTTCTTAAGCTTCATAAAAATAATCCTTTGCCTTGCGCAAACCATGTACGGGTATTGTTGTTGACTGAAAACATTTGATTATTGCATTTATCGTGAGTGACTGTCTGCGTCAATTTTCACTTGCCGCTCTAAACGTATACTGCAGAAATATAACATTTTTCGATATGTTGAAAAAACAGCCGCTTGACCAGCAAAATCGATAATCGATATCACTTTCATAAGTTAACATAATGTTAACGTGCTGATCCAGACGGCGATAAATGGTGAATTAACCCTTCTGCCAAGCGGATTATCAGGCGCTGGCATAAAAATAAGGTAAATATTGCTGCCTGACACGGTAAGCCGGGCGTTTTACCAATAAAATCAAAATTTCTGTTTTATTGCTGTAGATCACAATCGGTATTTTCAGTAGGTTATAAAAAGTTTGTTACTGTTTTATTTTTTCAGACATAT
This sequence comes from Klebsiella grimontii, assembly GCF_900200035.1. Lineage (GTDB taxonomy): Bacteria > Pseudomonadota > Gammaproteobacteria > Enterobacterales > Enterobacteriaceae > Klebsiella > Klebsiella grimontii. The sequence goes on along the minus strand of NZ_FZTC01000019.1, from coordinate 610,308 downwards.
GTTGGGGGGCGCGTTCATCCGCCTTTGCGACGGTCGCTTGTAAGAAAAGTAAACCATCATCAAAAACCGATGGAAGGGAAAACTATGCGTATTGGTGTACCAAAAGAGAGACTCGCCCAGGAAACCCGGGCCGCCGCCACGCCGAAAACGGTGGAGCAGCTGCTAAAGCTTGGGTTCAGCGTCGCGGTAGAAAGCGGTGCCGGTAAGTTGGCCAGTTTCGACGATGAAGCCTTCGTTCAGGCTGGAGCGGAGATCGTGAGCGGTGATGACGTATGGCAGTCTGACGTCATTCTGAAAGTGAACGCGCCCGATGACGATGAAATCCTGCTGCTTAATCCCGGCACGACGCTTATCAGCTTTATCTGGCCGGCGCAAAACCCGCAGCTGATGGAAAAACTGGCGGCGCGCAACATCAACGTGATGGCGATGGATTCGGTGCCGCGTATTTCGCGCGCGCAGTCGCTGGATGCGTTAAGTTCAATGGCTAACATCGCCGGCTACCGCGCGATCGTGGAAGCCGCCCACGAGTTTGGCCGTTTCTTCACCGGGCAGATCACCGCGGCAGGTAAGGTACCGCCCGCGAAGGTGATGGTGATCGGCGCCGGGGTTGCTGGTCTGGCGGCCATCGGCGCGGCCAATAGCCTCGGGGCAATCGTCCGCGCGTTTGATACCCGTCCGGAAGTGAAAGAACAGGTGCAGAGTATGGGCGCCGAGTTCCTTGAGCTGGATTTTAAAGAGGAAGCGGGCAGCGGCGACGGCTATGCCAAAGTCATGTCTGAAGCCTTTATTAAAGCCGAGATGGCGCTCTTTGCCGCCCAGGCGAAAGATGTCGACATCATCGTCACCACCGCGCTGATTCCGGGTAAACCGGCGCCGAAGCTGATTACCCGCGAAATGGTCGACTCCATGAAGCCCGGCAGCGTGGTGGTTGATCTGGCGTCGCAAAACGGCGGCAACTGTGAATACACCGTGCCGGGTCAGGTAGTCACCACCGCCAACGGCGTGAAGATTATCGGTTATACAGATCTCCCTGGCCGTCTGCCAACGCAGTCTTCGCAGCTGTACGGTACCAATCTGGTCAACCTGCTCAAGCTGCTGTGCAAAGAGAAAGACGGCAATGTCGTTATCGATTTTGATGATGTCGTTATCCGCGGCGTTACCGTGGTTCGCGAGGGTGAAATCACCTGGCCCGCGCCACCCATTCAGGTATCTGCTCAGCCGCAGGCGGCAGCGAAAAAGGTTGAAGCGCCAAAAGCAGAGGCGAAACCGAGCTCGCCGCTGCGCAAGTATGCGCTGATGGCGCTGGCGATTATTCTGTTTGGCTGGCTGGCCAGCGTGGCGCCAAAAGAGTTCCTCGGCCACTTTACCGTCTTTGCGCTCTCCTGCGTGGTCGGTTACTACGTCGTCTGGAACGTATCCCACGCGCTGCATACGCCGCTGATGTCGGTCACTAACGCCATTTCCGGCATTATTGTGGTCGGGGCATTGTTACAGATAGGCCACGGCGGCTGGGTCAGCTTTCTGAGCTTTATCGCGGTGCTGATCGCCAGCATTAATATTTTTGGTGGTTTCACCGTCACTCAGCGCATGCTGAAAATGTTCCGCAAAGGATAAGGGGTAACAAATGTCTGGTGGATTAGTTACAGCTGCATACATTGTTGCCGCGATTCTATTTATTTTTAGCCTGGCGGGGCTTTCCAAACACGAAACCTCGCAACAGGGAAACTACTACGGTATTGCCGGGATGGCGATTGCCCTGGTGGCGACCATTCTGGGGCCGGACAGCAGCAACGTCGCGTGGATCCTGCTGGCGATGGTTATCGGCGGCGCTATCGGTATTCGTCTGGCGAAGAAAGTTGAAATGACCGAAATGCCGGAGCTGGTGGCGATTCTGCACAGCTTCGTGGGCCTGGCGGCGGTGCTGGTAGGCTTTAACAGCTATCTGCAGCATGAAACAGAGATGGAACAGATTCTGGTCAATATTCATCTGACCGAAGTGTTCCTCGGCATCTTCATCGGTGCGGTGACCTTCACCGGCTCCGTCGTGGCGTTTGGCAAACTGTGCGGCAAGATGTCTTCAAAACCGCTGATGCTGCCGAACCGTCATAAGCTGAACCTGGCGGCGCTGGTGGTTTCTTTCCTGCTGCTGATCGTTTTCGTACGTACCGACAGCATCGGCATGCAGGTACTGTGCCTGCTGGTGATGACCGTTATCGCCCTGGCGTTTGGCTGGCACCTGGTGGCCTCCATCGGCGGCGCGGATATGCCGGTCGTGGTGTCAATGCTGAACTCCTACTCCGGTTGGGCGGCGGCAGCAGCGGGCTTTATGCTCAGCAACGACCTGCTTATCGTAACTGGCGCGCTGGTAGGTTCTTCCGGTGCGATTCTGTCGTACATCATGTGTAAGGCGATGAACCGTTCGTTCTTCAGCGTGATTGCCGGTGGCTTTGGTTCTGACGGCACGGCCTCCACGGCGGATGAAGAAGTGGGCGAGCACCGTGAAATCAGCGCCGAAGAAACCGCAGAGATGCTGAAAGGTTCGCAGTCGGTGATCATCACCCCGGGCTACGGCATGGCGGTGGCGCAGGCCCAGTATCCGGTCGCGGAAATCACCGAGCGACTGCGCGCGCGCGGAATCAAAGTGCGTTTCGGTATTCACCCGGTTGCCGGGCGTCTGCCGGGCCATATGAACGTACTGCTGGCGGAAGCGAAAGTCCCGTATGACATCGTGCTGGAGATGGATGAGATCAACGATGATTTCTCCGATACCGACACCGTGCTGGTGATCGGCGCTAACGACACCGTTAACCCGGCCGCGCAGGACGATCCGGGCAGCCCGATCGCCGGTATGCCGGTGCTGGAAGTGTGGAAAGCGCAGAATGTGATTGTATTTAAGCGTTCGATGAACACTGGCTACGCCGGCGTACAGAACCCGCTGTTCTTTAAAGAGAACACCCACATGCTGTTTGGCGATGCCAAAGCCAGCGTCGATGCGATTCTGAAAGCACTGTAGAGCCTGGTCTTTTAAAACCTGTGCTTCTTAAGCCGTCTCCTGTGAGACGGCTTTTTTATATAGGTTATCAAGTGATTATTTGCTCATAAAATAATCAGGCGAGGGTGTTATAATAAGCCCGTTTTTCACTCAAACTGAGGATATTATGGATACCGAGTTAACCCCCACGCAACTGGCCATCGAATTTCTGCGCCGTGACCCCGCTGCTTTAACCCCCGCGCAGTATCTGAAAAAGCTGAAACTACTGGAACTTGAGTTTGCTGACTTAATGGCGCTTTCGTCCATGGAGCTGAAAGAAGAGATCGATCACGCCTGGCGTTTAGGTATCCACTAACGTTTTCGTTACCGATAAAGCGATAGAAGATAAGGGCCGGGCGGCCCTTTATTTTGTTTATAAAATGCAAAAAAATCCCCCGCGCTGGCGGGGGATGAAGTTTTTTACTCTTACTGAAGGCGAGTGACTAATCGTCTTCTTCGTCGTCCAGCTCAACCGGCGTCTGGTATTGATCCGGCTTCAGCGCCAGCAGGTCGCAGCGCAGGTGGTCAATCACCTGCTCGGCGGTATTGCCGAGGAAGGCCGCCGATAGGCCGGTACGACCCACGGTGCCCAGCACCACGATGCCCGCCTGCAGATGTTCAGACAGATCGGGGATCACCTCTTCAGGAAGACCTTTTTCAACGTGGGTGCGGCCTTCATCGATGCCGAATTTCTGCCGCAGCGCTTTCATGGCCAGCAAATGCTGACCGCGAATGGCGTCGTTATAAACGCTGGGGTCAAAATCAGGGAGCTCAATCGCGATATTGATGGGCGTGACGGGATAGGCGCCCACCAGATGGACCTCGGTATGGTTAACCTGTTCCGCCAGCTCAATCGCTTCGCGTACCAGCTTTTCATTGAGCGCGTTGTGGTAGTTCTCTTCGCTGGCGAGATTGACCGCCACCAGCGCTTTACCCCCTTCCGGCCACGGCTGATCTTTGACCATCCATACCGGGCACGGGCATTTGCGCAGCAGGTGCCAGTCCGTTGGGGTGAAAATCACCGCTTCCAGCTTGTCGTGCTGGTGCGCCATTTTCAGCACTAAATCATGCTTGTCGCTAATGATTTCCTGGATAATGGCTTCGAAGGGACGATTGTGCCACACCACTTTGATATCAATGGGCACGCCGGATTCAATATAAAATTTTGCCTGCTCGCGGATCCAGGCGGTACGCTGGCCGATGACGCCCTGGCGCATGGCCGTGCGTTCGTCAGGAGACAGCAGGGTGGTCATTTCATAAGAAAAATCATAGATCGGCAAAAAGGCTTTGATGCGTCCACCAATCCGTTGGTGCAGATACACCGCGCGCCGCAATGCAGGCTGGTCGTCCTGATTGGGGTCGATTACTACCAGCATGTTCTGATACTTCGCCATACAGGGTCTCCTTACAACTGTAACTACAGTTTGTCCTTAAAAAGATAACCTATATGGATGAAATGAAACAGGGGAGGAGCCTGGCCAGATCAACAAATTAGAAAAAAATTCGCGATCCGGCCGGATACAGAGGGACTATCAGGCGACGTTGCGGGCCTGGCCAGCAAGCTGCGCCAGCAGGTCGCTGTTTTCAATGGTGATATATTTACCTTTAACCGCCAGCATACCGCTTTTCTGGAAACGCCCCAGCAGGCGGCTGATGGTTTCCACCGTCAGGCCCAGATAGTTGCCGATATCGCCACGGGTCATGGTGAGGCGGAACTCACGCGGAGAGAAGCCGCGCTGCGCAAAACGGCGGGACAGGTTGTAGATAAAGGCCGCCAGGCGCTCCTCTGCGTTCTTTTTGGAAAGCAGCAGGATCATATCCTGATCGCCTTTAATCTCGCCGCTCATCAGACGCATCATCTGCTGACGCAGATTCGGCATCTTACCGGAGAGATCGTCCAGCGTTTCAAAAGGAATCTCGCAGACCATTGAGGTTTCCAGCGCCTGGGCAAAGCTTGGGTGGTGGCCGGTGCCGATGGCGTCAAAGCCGACCAGATCGCCCGCCAGATGAAAACCGGTGATTTGCTCATCGCCCTGTTCGGTGATGGTGTAGCTTTTAATGGTGCCAGAACGAATTGCATACAGCGATTTCAGCTCATCACCGGCTTTGAACAAGGTTTGTCCTTTCTGGATAGGCTTTTTCCGCTCGATAATGTTATCAAGCTGATCAAGCTCATGCTCGTTCAGAGTAAAAGGGATGCAAAGCTGGCTAATGCTGCAATCCTGGCAATGGATTGCACAACCGCCAGACTGAATGCGTCGTATAATTCGCTTTTCCGGGATCATAAGTCTGCTCAGGCTTTAATTGATATTGGTCAATTTTAACATCTTTTTGGTGAGCAGGTAAGTCTCGAACCCCTGAAACACGTAATATTAAAAGGGTAAATCAGTTACTTGATTTATCCAATTGATTATAATAGGTTTATCTGGCGAGAAATGATTGTAAAATTACCGGAAGATTCCAAAAAAGCACTTACAGTCAAAGGAGCAGATAGCCTTCGTGGCGCAACAGCCACTCTTTACGCTGCACGCCGCCGGCATAACCGGTCATGGTGCCGTTACGCCCGATCACGCGATGGCAGGGCACCACAATACTGACCGGATTTGAACCGTTGGCGGCACCCACGGCGCGCGCGGCGCCCGGACGCCCCAGCGTCTCCGCGAGCTGACCGTAGTGCATGACCTGGCCGCAGGGGATGGTGCGCAGCGCTTGCCAGACCTGCCGCTGAAATGGCGTGCCGCCAGTGGCGGTCGGTAAGGTGTCGATAATGGCGAGATCCCCGGCGAAGTAATCGCTGAGCTTACTGCTCAGCCCTCCCGGGTTACTGGAATCAACGCGTTCGTAGCCTTCACTCCGATAATGGATATCCAGCAGTTGCTCCATGCGGTCGCGGTGCTGATCCCACTCAACGGCCCGCAGGTTGAACTGCTCATCACAAATTACCCACAGCGGCCCCAGCGGGGTGTCAATTTTATCCTGCAACAGCGTCAGCATCGGTAATCCTTCATCGCGGTTATATTGGCAGGGCATCACCATACCACGACGCGAGGTTAGCAAACTATACCCCGAAAAGGTCAACAAACCGGGCCAGCATGGACTATTAATTATGGAGTGGGGTAGCGATGTTTATTTTTGTATTCACTCGCAGGCGCGGCGGCAAAGCGATTTTGCTACCTTCAACCGGCGGCGAATTCAGCGGTAAGCATCCGACGCCGCAGATAACTTGAGTCAATGATTTCCCGGCGTTGCTGTGCGGGTTCTTACCAACAAAGGTGGTGATATGCAATATATGATGACTGGCGTTGTAATCGTGATTATCAGCGGCTTAGTGATTCATCTGGTCTCTTTGGCGATTGAAGGGTTGTATAAAAAGATCAGTAACCGAACGACATGGCGTTAACGGTTTCATGGCCTTCCCTGGCCGGTGGCGACATTATGGTAATCGTGGATAAATACCCGGCCCGATAGGCAGCCCCACCAGATACCAGCCCACCAGCAACAGTAGCCAGACGGCCAGGAATATTAACGGATAAGGCAAGACCAGCGAGTAGTAGGTTCCCAGTTTAGCCTCGGGCCGGTAGCGCTGTAAGAAGCCGAGAAACAGCGGCACAAACGGCGATACCGGCGCCAGCGGCAGCACCGATGAATCGGCGATACGGAACAGAATCTGCGCAAATGCCGGGTGAAAGCCCAGCAGCATAAACATCGGCACGAAAATCGGCGCCAGAATCGACCAGATTGCCGAGCCGCTGGCGATAAACATGCACAAAAAGGCGGATAGCAGCGCGAGGCCGACAAACGCCGGTACGCCGTTCATTCCCGCGCTCTCCAGCAGATCCGTCAAGCCGACGGCCATAAATTTCCCCATGTTGCTCCAGTTAAACATGGCGACGAACTGGGCCAGCGGGAAGACCATCACGATAAAGCCTGCCATCTCCTTCATCGGCTCAATCATCAGCTGCGGCAGATCGGCCTGACGGCGAATTTTGCCGGTGGCAATGCCGTAAGCCAGTGAAACGACAAAGAAGAAAAAGATAATGAGCGGGACGATCCCTTTTATAAACGGCGAAGGCATCACGGTATGCTTGATGGGATCGCGCAGGATACCGTTTTCCGGTATGACCATCAGCGCGATAACCGCCACGAATAACAGCGCGGCCACACCGGCCACGCGCAGGCCGAAGCGCTGTTCAGCCGTCAACGTCTGCAGCGTTTCATCGCTGCCGCCTTGCCACTGACCTAATCGCGGTTCCACCAGTTTATCGGTAATCAATCCGCCAACCAGCGTGAGAACGATCACCGAGGTTGCCATAAAATACCAGTTATCAATCACGCTGACGTGGAGCGAGGCGTCAAGGGTTTTGGCTGCTTCGGTGCTGATGCCGGAGAGCAGGACATCGGTGGTGACGATGAGCAGATTGGCCGTGAAGCCGCAGCCGACGCCGGCGATGGCCGCCAGCAGCCCGGCAACCGGGTGGCGGCCGACGGCGAGAAACATCAGGGCGCCCAGCGGCGGCATAATCACCAGCGCGGCATCGGAGGAGATGTGGCTGAAGAAGGCGATAAACAGCACCATATAGCTGGCGTAACGGGCGCTAACGTGCGATGACATTTTCACCATCAGCGAAGGCAGCAGGCCCACGCGTTCCGCAAATCCGGCCCCCAGCACCAGCGCCAGAATGGCCCCCAGCGGCGCGAAACCGCTGAAGTTCTTAATGACGTTCGGCAAAAACCAGTGCAACCCTTCGACGCTAAGCAAATTTTTCACCACCACTCGCGAGCCATCGGTGGGGTTCTGTACGCCAACGTTCAGCGCCGACAGGATGGCGGTGGCGGCCATCAACGCCACAATCAGGTAGATAAACAGTAAAAACGGATGCGGGACCTTGTTACCTATTTTTTCAACCCAGCCATAGAGCTTACCGCTGGGGGAAGGCGAGGGTATGGATGACATACTCATGGGCGTTCCTCAGTTGTCGTTGTTGTGTTGGTTGTCTCTTGACCCCAGGGCGTGTCAGCCATTGTTTTTTGGCGATGACCGCGTTGCTGTACTCCGTCCAAAGGGCTTTTATTATTTTAAAATCGAAGGCTTGACGTCCTGCGGGATGGGGCACCGGTAGGGCCTTTCGGCTAAGACCTGCGCCAGTTCCCGCCGGCTGGCTGTCAGTAACGGTCTGTCGCTGAACAAACGAATGGCCGTTGCCGCCAGTATTTTCCCGGCCAGAAGCATCCCTTTGTGAGCGATGGAGGTTCTGCCCTGGCTCACCAGTTGCCAGCTATGCAGCGGCGTCCCGACGGCAAAGCAGGGGCTGAAGCATTGGGCTACGGGAGCTTTCCAGCTTACGTCGCCGACGTCGGTAGAGCCCGCAAGGATGTTATCGGTAGCCGACCAGGGCGCCACTTCATCGATCAGGATCGTCTCGCGGTGGCGGCGGGCGAACGCTTTCCCTTCTTCGTCACCGGTGCCGGCAATGTTTTTCAGGCCGTTATTGATATCGTTCGCGCTCAGGGTGGCGCGAATTTCGGCGGCGAAAGCGCGCTCTTCCTCGCTCCAGTGCGGCGTGCCGTAATGGCATACCGCCTGATACATCGCCGCTTCCAGCGTGCGGTTGGGGAGATAGCTGGAACAGGCCTTTTCGAAGCGGCAGCTAACGCTGGTCTCGGTCATCAACGCGGCGCCCTGGGCGATTTTTTCGATCCGGGCGAAGATTTGCTGGGCGTCGGCCATTTCCGGGGCGCGAATGAGATACAGCACTTCCGCCTGCGCCTGGACAACGTTAGGAGAGACGCCGCCGGTATCGGTGATGGCGTAGTGCACCCGCGCCTTTTCGATAATATGTTCGTTAAGGAAGTTGCTGCCGGTGGTCATCAGCGTCACGGCATCCAGCGCGCTGCGGCCCAAATGCGGCGAGTTCGCCGCGTGCGCCGCGGTGCCGGTAAACCGCCATGCCGCCTGAATGTTGGCAAGGGTGCTGGTGCTGAACATCCCGGCCCAGGCTTCCGGGTGCCAGGTCAGGGCGGCATCGACGTCGTCGAATAATCCCTCGCGAACCATAAAGGTCTTGCCGGAGCCGCCTTCCTCACCGGGACAACCGTAGAAGCGCAGGGTGCCGGTGCCGCCGTGCTGCTGCAGCCAGTTCCTGGCGGCGACCGCGGCGGCGAACGCCGCCGTACCGAGCAGATTATGCCCGCACCCGTGGCCGTTTTCCCCCGGCGTTGGAGACGCGGGCGCTGCGCAGTGAGCCTGCTGGCTGAGCCCCGCCAGGGCGTCAAATTCGCCGAGCAGGGCAATCACCGGCTGGCCTGCGCCGAAGCTGGCGATAAAGGCGTTGGGGATCCCGCCGGCATTGCGGGTCAATTGAAAACCTTCCGCTTCCAGCGCATCGGCCAAACGCGCGGCGGACCAGAACTCCTGGAAGCGGGTTTCCGGATGATCCCAGATATCATCGGCAATGGCGCAAAAATCGTTGCGCCGCCCCTCAATAACGTCATCGACAAATTGATAAACCTGTTCCATTACACACCTCGCTGCCAGGGAAAGTTCATGGCGATGCGCGCTAACGTGGCGACGGCCTGGGTCATCACGCTTTCGTCGAAATCGAATTTTTCGTTGTGGTGGCCGGCGCTCAGTTCGGTGCCGAAAATCATGTATGAAGCGAGACCGCCGCGTTCCTGGACCCGGGCCATCATCAGGGTGGCATCCTCGGAGCCCGCCGGGGCAGCGATACGATCGACGGCCTGTTTAACGCCGGGGACCTGGGCCGTCTGCTGGCGCAGATAGTCCACCCACGCCGGCGACGGGGCGCTGGAGGTGGCTGCGCCCATCAGGTGCAGCTGGTAGCTGGCTTCATACATCGTCGCCGCGCCGGCGATCGCCTGTTTGGCCCGCTCAAAGACGTACTGGTTAATAGCGTCGGTTTCGCCCCTGGTTTCGACTTTTAATAGCGCGGAAGAGGGAACCACGTTACGCCCGGTACCGGCCTGCATGACCCCGACGTTAACCCTTGACGCCCCGGCGCTGTGCGGCGCGATGGCATGCAGGGCAAGGGCGGCCTGGGCCGCTGCCAGCAGCGCATTACGTCCATCTTCAGGTTTACCGCCAGCGTGGGCGGCGACGCCGCTGAACTGCACATCGAATTTGGTGGTGGCCATAAAGTTATCGCCACCGCAAACGACGGTGCCGGCAGGGACGCCGGTACCGATATGAATGGCGGTGAAGTAGTCCACGTCATCAAGTACGCCCGCAGCCACCATGGCGCGCGCGCCGCGGGTACCTTCTTCAGCCGGCTGGAAAATCAGCTTGATCGTCCCGTTGAGCTGCGCGGCATATTCCTTGAGCACGTGCGCCAGCCCCAGGCCGATTGCGGTATGACCGTCGTGGCCGCAGGCATGCATCATGCCTTCGTTGCAGGAGGCAAAACGATCGCGATGCGGACGGTGACTATCGTCATGCTGCTCGTTGAGATCGAGCGCATCCATATCGACGCGAAACGCCAGCGTCGGCCCCGGCCGCCCGCTGTCGAGCGTCGCCACTACCCCGGCGAAGCCCCCTTCAAACGCCGGCAGCCAGCGCTCCGGCGCACCCTGCGCGCGGGCGCGCTGGAACGCCTGCGCCAGGGTCTCTTCATCAGGCAGGCCCATACGGCTATCGGCATCGATAACGTCGCGACCCAGCGCCAGTTGATAACCCAGATCGTCAAGTATCTCCGCCACCTTGCTGGCGGTGCGGAACTCCAGCCAGCCGGATTCCGCATGCAGGTGAAAATCGCGACGCCATTCGGTCATTTTTGGCGCCAGCTGGTTGATGAAATCATAAAGTTGCGGCATAACCTTTCCTGTCATAATCAAAAACTGTGATGGTGTTCACGAAGTGATAGCTTTTACTTATCACTGCCGTATTTCATGCGCTCTCATCCTTAACCTGCCACAGCACGATCGATTACAGTAGATGTCATTTTCTTCTGTCTGATAAACACTGGTTATCACTTGCGATATGTCATTTCAGATCAAATTTCATCACATTCGCGCCTTCGTTGAGGTTGCGCGTGAAGGGAGCATTCGTGGCGCCAGCCGGGCGTTGGCGATTTCGCAGCCGGCGTTGGCCAAAGCGATCAAAGAGCTGGAAGAGGGCCTCTCCGCGCAGCTGTTTGTGCGCCGTAGCCAGGGGGTGGCGCTGACTGAAAACGGCGAAAGCTTTTATCAACATGCGAGCCTGATCCTCGAAGAGCTGCGGGCGGCGCAGGATGAATTGCTGCAGCGTCAGGGCGAGCAGGCGGGGCAGATTAATATCGGTCTTGGCGCCAGCGTAGCGCGCTCGCTGATGCCGTCGGTCATTTGCCGCTTTCACCAGCAGCATCCGCTGGTGAAGGTGCGGATTATGGAAGGACAACTGCTGGCGATGATTAATGAACTGCGCCAGGGTGAGCTGGATTTCACCATCAATACTTACTATCCCGGCCCGTACGATCATGAATTCAGTTTTGAAAAGCTATTTGAGAAACCCTTCGCGGTATTCGCCCGCGCCGGTCACCCGGCGGCAAAAGCCACTTCACTGACGGCATTGCTCGATCGCCACTGGACGATGCCGACGCCGCGCGGCAGCTACTTCAAACAGCTGCAGGAGATGTTTAACCAGGCCGGACTGGCGCCAAAGGTGGATATCGTTTGCGAGACCTTCTCTTCGTGTATTAGCCTGGTGGTGAAAAGTGATTTTCTCAGCATTTTGCCGGTCGAACTTGGCAATGACCCGATGATGGCGGATAAGCTGGTGATGATCCCCATTCGCGAAGCGTTACCCAAAGCCACCTATTATCTGATTCAGCGCCGCGATACGCGGCAGACGCCCTTAACGGCGTCATTAATCACGCTGTTTCGTCGTCAAAGCCGTCAACTGTTTCCCTGATCGCGTCGACGCCCGATTTACCGGCGGAAGGTGTTAAACGCGTTGAGGGGTAAGCGCGAGGCGGCTATAGTAACTTCCCGGTTGTAGCTGGAGGAGCGCGCATGAACCTTGACGACAAATCCCTATTTCTTGGCGCCATGGAGGACGTTCAGCCTCTGAAACGTCATAACGACGTTCACTGGCATCCCGAGCGCAAGACCCGCGCCGTGCAGCGGGTTGACACCCTGCAGCTTGATAACTTCCTGACCACCGGCTATCTCGATATCGTGCCGCTGGCAACCGCCCTGGAATTCAAGCGCGAAGGCCTGCAAAGCGGCGTGCTGGAGAAACTCCGGCGCGGCAAGTACGGCCAGCAGGCAAGCCTCAATCTGCTGCGCCAGCCGGTCGAAAAGTGCCGACAAATGCTGTTTGCTTTTGTGGTTCAGGCGCGAAAGGAGGGGCTGCGCAATGTGCTGATCGTTCATGGCAAAGGGCGCGACGATAACGCCCACGCCAATATTATTCGCAGCTACCTGGCGCGCTGGCTGGTGGAACTCCCGGAAGTCCAGGCGTTCTGCGCAGCGTTACCGCACCACGGCGGCAGCGGCGCCTGCTACGTGGCGCTGCGTAAATCGGCGGAGGCTAAGCAGGAAAACTGGGAGCGCCACGCTAAACATAGCCGCTAGCGCATCAGCAGCGTCAGTTCCCGGGCTGCTTTTTGTAGCTCGGGTAACACCCGCGCCAGCATCTCTTGCGCGGAAACCTGTCCGGCATGCACGCCGACGTTAAGCGCCGCCTGAATCTGCCCCTGGGGATTAAACAGCGGCACCGCCAGCGAGCGCAGCCCCATCTCCAGCTCCTGATCGTTAAGCGCGTACCCCTGCTGATGGACGCGTTTAAGCTCGGCGCGCAGCTTCGCGACGGAATCGACGGTTTGCGGGGTATAGCGAATCATGGTGACCCGGCCCAGCATATCGTTCAGCTTCTCCTCCGGCTGATAGCTCAGCAGTACGCGCCCCATCGAGGTCGCCCAGGCGGGCAGACGGCTGCCGATATCGAGATCGATGGTCATAATGCGCGAGCTGGATGCGCGAGCGATATAAAGAATATCGTCGCCGTCGAGAGTGGCGATTGAGCAAGACTCATTGAGCATTTCGCTTAAATGCTTCAGCACCGGCTGCGCCGAGCGCGCCAGCGGCGTGGAGGCCAGCCACGCGTGGCCCAGCGCCAGAATTTTCGGCCGCAGCTGGAAATTTTTACCATCTTCGGCGTACACAAAGCCCAGTTTGCTCAGCGTATACAGGCAGCGGCGCACCGCCGCGCGCGGAATGCCGGTCTTTTGGCTGATTTGCGAAATAGAGAGCAGCGGGCGCTGCGGCGTAAACGCCTGGATCACCTCCAGCCCGCGCGCCAGCGAAGCCATAAAGTTCGGATCGCCCTTAAACGGATCGCTATCGCCCGTCAGTAAATCGTCTGGATGTTTCTCCATGCTCTTCTCCATATTTGCCGCCGATCACATTCTTTCGCTAAACATACACGATGTTCGATTATCGCACCATATTTCGATTATCGCCCTTGACCGACATCGTTAAGCGGGTCACATTTTGTGCGAACAACGAATAAAAGTGCGATTACCGCACATACAGGAGCGACCTGATGATTGATAAAAGCGTGTCGACGCTACGTGATGCCATCGCTGGGATCCACGACGGAGCGACCATAATGATTGGCGGTTTTGGCCCCGCCGGGCAGCCGACGTACCTGATAGATGCTCTGATAGAACAGGGGGCCCGCGATTTAACCATTATCAACAACAATGCGGGCAACGGCGAAGTTGGCCTGGCGGCGCTGCTGAAGGCCGGGCGGGTGCGCAAAATGATCTGCTCGTTCCCGCGTCAGGTCGACTCGCAGATTTTCGACGATCTCTATCGCCGCGGCAAAGTCGAGCTGGAGCTGGTTCCGCAGGGCAACCTCGCCGCGCGTATTCAGGCGGCAGGGGCTGGCCTTGGCGCGGTTTTCACTCCAACCGGCTACGGTACGCCGCTGGCGGAAGGGAAAGAGACCCGCGAGATCGACGGGCGTCACTATGTGCTCGAATATCCTATCAAGGCCGACTTTGCGTTGATCAAAGCCCATCAAGGCGACCGCTGGGGAAACCTGGTATACCGCAAGGCGGCGCGCAACTTCGGCCCGATTATGGCGACCGCCGCGAAAACCACTATCGTGGAAGTCTCGCAGCTGGTGCCCCTCGGTAGCCTTGACCCGGAGAGCATCATTACCCCGGGCATTTTTGTTCAGCGCGTCTTCTCCCTGGAAAACCTGATTGCCGCTAAAAGCGCCTGAGGACCCCATTATGCAAAAACTGACTCGCGATGAGATGGCCCAGCGCGTGGCTCGCGATATACCTGAAGGCGCTTATGTCAATCTGGGGATCGGCTTGCCTACCCGCATTGCTAACTATCTTCCCGCTGATAAAGAAATCTTTCTGCACAGCGAAAATGGCCTGCTGGGAATGGGGCCAAAGCCACGGCCTGGCGAAGAGGACCCGGAGCTGATTAACGCCGGAAAAGAGTATGTGACTTTGCTTGAGGGGGGCTGCTATTTCCACCACGGCGACTCCTTCGCCATGATGCGCGGCGGCCATCTCGATATCTGCGTGCTCGGCGCCTATCAGGTTTCCGCCAGCGGCGATCTGGCGAACTGGAGCACCGGCGCGCCCGACGCGATTCCGGCGGTTGGCGGGGCGATGGATCTGGCCATTGGCGCTCGTCAGGTCTTCGTGATGATGGATCACCTGACCCGCGACGGGGAATGCAAGCTGGTAGAGCACTGCACCTATCCGCTGACCGGCGTTGGCTGCGTCAGCCGGATTTACACCGACCTGGCGGTCATCGATATCAGCGAAAGCGGCCCGGTGGTGCGGGAAATCTTCAACGGCCTCTCTTTTGAGGAACTGCAGCGCATCACTCCGGTGGCGCTGACTTTTGCACAACTGGCGGAAAGCGCGTAAGGAACCTATGATGAATCAGGCATTTATCTGTGATGCGGTGCGCACGCCGTTCGGTCGCTTTGGCGGTACCCTGGCCACCCTGCGCGCCGACGATCTGGCGGCGCTGCCGCTGAAAGCGCTGCTGGAACGCAACCCGGGACTCGATCCGGCGCGTATTGATGATGTGATTTACGGCTGCGCCAACCAGGCGGGGGAAGATAACCGCAACGTCGCGCGTATGGCGCTGCTGCTGGCCGGACTGCCGGAAAGCGTACCGGGCAGTACCGTTAACCGCCTGTGCGGTTCCAGCCTTGATGCGATCGGCATCGCAGCGCGCGCGATTAAAAGCGGCGAAACTCAACTGATGATCGCCGGCGGCGTGGAGAGCATGTCGCGGGCGCCATTTGTGATGGGCAAGGCCGAAAGCGCCTTTAGCCGCACGATGCGGATGGAAGATACCACCATCGGCTGGCGCTTCATTAACCCGCAGATGAAAGCGCTGTACGGCGTGGATTCGATGCCGGAAACGGCGGAAAACGTGGCGGACGATTTCGCCATTTCGCGGACGGATCAGGATGCGTTTGCGCTGCGTAGCCAGCAGCGTACGGCGGCGGCGCAGGAGGCGGGGCGTTTTGCCGACGAGCTGATCGCCGTCTCGGTGCCGCAGCGCAAGGGCGAACCGCTGCTCTTTAGCCGCGATGAGCATCCGCGCAGCACCACGGCGGATGCGCTGGCCAGGCTTCGCGGCGTGGTTCGCCCCGACGGTACGGTGACGGCGGGTAACGCCTCCGGGGTTAACGACGGCGCCTGTGCGCTGCTGCTCGCCAGCGAGCAGGCGCTGGCCGCCAATGATTTACAGCCGCTGGCGCGCGTAGTGGGCGTCGCGACGGCAGGCGTTGCGCCGCGAATTATGGGATTTGGCCCGGCGCCGGCGGTACGTAAGGTGCTGGCGCAAACCGGGCTAACGCTTGGGCAGATGGACGTCATTGAACTGAATGAAGCCTTTGCCGCTCAGGCGCTGGCGGTGACGCGCGATCTGGGCCTGCCCGACGATGCGGCGTACGTCAACCCTAACGGCGGCGCGATTGCCCTCGGGCATCCGCTGGGGGCTTCCGGCGGTCGTCTGGCAATGACCGCAGCGTATCAGCTGCGCCGTACCGGCGGGCGCTATGCGCTGTGCACCATGTGTATCGGCGTCGGTCAGGGGATCGCGCTGATTATTGAACGCGTTTAAGGAGCCACAATGAGTTTGTTGACCCCGATGATGCGCACCAGTCCGCTGACCGCCTGGTTCAGCGACGCGCAGCGGGTGCAGGGGATGCTGGATTTTGAAGCCGCGCTGGCGCGCGCCCAGGTCGAATGTGGCCTGGTGCCGCAGGCGGCCCTGACCCCGATTCTTGAGACTTGCCGGCACGAAAACATCGATTTTGCCGCGCTGGGGCAGGCCGCCGCCAGCGCGGGAAATCTGGCGATCCCGCTGGTCAAACAGCTGACCGCGCGGGTCAGGGAACGGGATGAAGCGGCGGCGCGCTACCTTCACTGGGGGGCGACCAGCCAGGACGCTATCGATACCGGCTTTATCCTGCAGCTGCGCGGGGCGCTGGCGGAAACGGAGTCCCTGCTGCAGCGTCTGCTCGACGCGTTGGCCAGCCAGGCACAGCGATATCAGGATACGGTGATGCCGGGCCGGACCTGGATGCAGCACGCGCTACCGGTGACCTTTGGCCTTAAGCTTGCCGGGACGCTGGATGCGCTGCTGCGCTGGCAGACGCGCCTGCGGGAGATGCGCTCGCGGGTGCTGGCCCTGCAGTTTGGCGGCGCGGCGGGTACCCTGGACTCCCTTAAAACCCAGGCGCCGCAGGTCGCCATCGCGCTGGCGAAAACCCTCGACCTGCAGCTGCCGGACACACCCTGGCACAGTCAGCGTGACCGGCTGCTGGAGGTGGGAGCGTGGTACGCGGGGGTCTGCGGCACGCTGGGTAAATTCGCCAATGATTTTTCGCTGCTGATGCAAAGCGAAGTGGCGGAAGTGGCGGAGCCGGTCGCTGAAGGGCGCGGCGGGTCGTCCACCATGCCGCACAAACGCAATCCCATCGCCTGCGCCGCTATTTTGACCGCCGCCCAGCGTACGCCGGGGCTGGTGGCGACGCTATATACCGGGCAGATCCAGCAGCATGAGCGGGCGCTGGGCGGCTGGCAGGCGGAGTGGGAAACGCTGCCGGAGCTGATGACCCTCGTCGGCGGCGCGCTGGCGCAGAGCGAAGCGCTGGTGCGCGATATGCAGGTCTTCCCGCCTAAAATGCGCGCCGACCTTGAGATCACCCATGGCCTGATTATGGCGGAGGCCGTGACCCTGGCGCTGGCGGAGTTTATCGGCAAAGCCGATGCTCATCATCGCATTGAGGCGCTGTGTCGTCAGGCGCTGGATACGTCATGTTCGCTGCAGAGCGTACTGGAAAACGATCCGCAGGTCAGTGAACATCTCTCCGCCGACCGCTTAACCCAACTGCTGGATCCGACGACGGCGACCGGCAGCTCGGCACTCTTCGTGCGCCAGGTTGTGGCGCGCTATAAGGAACAACTTCATGAATGTTGATTATCAGATTGATGGGCCGCAAGACGCGCCGGTCATCGTGCTCTCCAACTCGCTGGGCACCACCCGGGCGATGTGGCAGCCGCAGCTTGAGGCGTTGACGCAGCATTTTCGCGTGCTGCGCTACGATACCCACGGTCATGGCGCCACGCGTAAAAACGGTAAAGTGACGCTGGCGCAGCTCGGCGAAGATGTGGTTGCGCTACTCGATCATCTTAATATTGCCAAAGCCTGGTTTTGCGGAATTTCTATGGGCGGTCTGACCGGTCTGTGGCTGGGACGCTTTGCTCCGGAACGTTTTTACGGGCTGGTCGTCGCCAACACCGCCGCGCGTATTGGCGACCAGGCAAGCTGGCTGTCGCGCGCCCGCGCGGTGCGTCAGGAAGGTATGGAAGTGGTGGCCGCAGGCGCGGCGGATCGCTGGTTTACCCACGCGTTTCGTCAGAAGACGCCGGAAGTGGTGGCCGCGCTCTGTCACCAGTTGACCCATATCGATGCGGAAGGCTATGCGGCCTGCTGTGAAGCGCTGGCCGCCGCCGATCTGCGCGCAGAAGTCGCGCAGATCCCGATTCCGGTGCTGATTGTCGCCGGGGAAAGTGACCCTGTCACAACGGTGGCGGATGCCGATTTTCTGCATCAGCAGATCCCGGTCTCTGAAGTGGTTGTACTGGCGGCATCGCATCTATCGAATATCGAAGCGCCGAAAGCGTTTAGCTCGGCGCTGCTGGGTTTTGTTCAGGGGGAAAAGCATGGACGATAAGCAGCGTTATCAGCGGGGAATGGAGGTACGGCGCAAGGTGCTCGGCGATGCCCATGTCGATAAGACGCTGCAAAAGCTGACGCCGCTGAATGAAGAGTTCCAGGATTTCATTACCCGCTACGCCTGGGGAGAGACCTGGACCCGGCCGGGGCTCGATCACCATACTCGCAGCATGATCACCATCGCCATGCTGATCGCCCTGAACCGCGAAGCTGAGCTAAAAATGCACCTGCGCGCGGCGTTTAACAACGGCGTCACCCGCGATGAGCTAAAAGAGCTGATTATGCACTCCGCGCTCTACTGCGGCCTGCCCGCCGCCAACGCCACGATGCACCTGGCGCAGCAGGTATTTGATGAGATGGATGCTGTTTAGCCGCCACCCGGCAGGTTTGTCGCTCATCTCAGGCCGTCATGCGACGGCCTTCGACAGTGACCCGCCGCCAGGGGCGGTTAATATCACCCTCTTTGCTGTGAACAGCCCGCGCACTGCTTATTCTGGATCTGTTGGAAGAAGTCATTGCCTTTGTCATCCACGAGGATAAACGCCGGGAAGTTTTCCACTTCGATTTTCCAGATGGCTTCCATCCCCAGTTCAGGATAGGCCACGCACTCCAGGCTCTTGATGCTCTGCTGCGCCAGCACCGCCGCCGGGCCGCCGATGCTGCCGAGGTAAAAACCGCCGTGCTTATGGCAGGCGTCGGTGACCTGCTGGCTGCGGTTGCCTTTGGCCAGCATCACCATGCTTGCGCCGTGGGATTGCAGCAAATCGACGTAAGAGTCCATGCGGCCAGCGGTGGTGGGGCCAAGGGAGCCGGACGCATAGCCTTCCGGGGTTTTCGCCGGACCCGCGTAGTAGATCGGGTGATCTTTGACGTACTGCGGCAGTTCCTCACCGTTATCGATAAGTTCCTTCAGCTTCGCATGGGCGATATCGCGGGCCACAATAATGGTGCCGTTGAGGGTCAGACGCGTCGAGACCGGGTGGGCGGAAAGCTGGGCCAGAATCTCGCTCATCGGCTGATTAAGATTGATGCTGACGACCCTGCCTTCACCCTGCTGGCGCAGGTGTTCAGGGATATACTGTCCCGGGTTGCTCTCCAGTTTCTCAATCCAGATACCGTGGCGGTTGATTTTGGCTTTGATATTGCGATCCGCCGAGCAGGAGACGCCCATGCCCACCGGGCACGACGCGCCGTGGCGCGGCAGGCGGATGACGCGGATATCGTGCGCGAAGTATTTGCCGCCGAACTGCGCCCCAAGACCGAGGTTTTGCGCCTCCGCCAGCAGTTCCTGCTCCAGCTGAATATCGCGGAAGGCCTGACCGTGCTCGTTACCTTCGGTCGGCAGTTCGTCGTAATAGTGGGTAGAGGCCAGCTTAACCGTTTTCAGGGTGGACTCCGCCGAAGTGCCGCCAATGACGAACGCGATATGGTACGGCGGGCAGGCGGCGGTTCCCAGGGTGCGCATCTTCTCGACGAGGTAGTTTTTCAGCTTCGCCGGCGTAATTAATGCTTTGGTTTCCTGGTACAGATAGGTTTTATTCGCCGAGCCGCCGCCCTTGGCGATGCAGAGGAATTTGTACTCCTCGCCGTCGGTAGCGTAGAGGTCGATTTGCGCAGGCAGGTTAGTGCCGGTGTTGACCTCTTTATACATATCCAGCGGCGCATTCTGCGAATAGCGCAGGTTGTCCTCGGTATAGGTGTTATAGACGCCGCGGGCGAGGGCCGCTTCATCGCCGCCGCCGGTCCACACGCGCTGGCCTTTCTTGCCCATAATAATCGCCGTGCCGGTATCCTGGCAGGTGGGCAGCACGCCTTTGGCGGCGATGTCAGAGTTGCGCAGGAACTGCAGCGCCACATACTTATCGTTATCGCTGGCTTCAGGGTCGAGAAGGATCTGCGCGACCTGTTTCTGGTGGGACACGCGCAGCATAAACGCCGCATCGTGGAAAGCCTGCTGCGCCAGCAGGGTAAGGGCCTGAGGGTCTACTTTGAGGATCTCCTGGCCTTCGAATTCGGCGATGGAGACGTGCTCTTTGCTTAGCAGATAGTATTCAGTCTTATCTTTTGCCAGCGGAAACGCTTCCTGATAGACAAACGGTTTAGTCGACATTGCTTTGCTCCCTAAGAGTAAAACCGCCGGGGTTCAGCCCGACGGTTATGAATCAGAACATCATGGACATCCACGGATAGCCAATCAGCAGCAGGGCGGCCAGGAAGATGGCGCCGAAAATCGTGCCGAGACGCCAGTAGTCTTTGGTCGGCAGATAGCCGCTGCCGTAGTAAATTGGGCTGGGGCCGGTGCCGTAAGGGGTGATGATCCCCATCACGCCGAGCGAAGTCACCATCAGCAGCACGAAGACCTGCATATTCATCCCCGGAATGGTGGAGGCGATAGTCAGCATCGCCGGCAGCAGTGCGGTGGTGTGCGCGGTGGTGCTGGCAAACAGATAATGCAGCAGATAGAACGCCAGCAGCAGGACGACGGTCGCGACGCCCGGGGAGATGCCGCTCATCAGCGCGCCGCCCTCTTTACCCAGCCAGGCGATAAAACCGGTGGAGGAGAGGCCGTCGGCCAGCGCCACCAGAGTGGCGAACCAGGCAAAGGTATTCCACGCCGCTTTGTTGCTGGTGATATCGTTCCACGAGAGCACGCCGGTCCACAGCATCAGCACGATAACCAGCAGGGCGGCCAGCGCTGGTTCAATCCATTCGGCGGCGAAGATCCACATCATCAGCGCGAAGCAGACGAAGACCAGCAGCAGGATTTCATTGCGCGACAGGCGGCCCAGTTTTTCCAGCTCGCGGGCGGCCCACAGCGGCACTTCATCGTTGACCTTTACTTCCGGCGGGTAGAACCAGTAGGCCAGCAGCGGCATCGTCAGAATCAGCAGGATACCCAGCGGCAGGAAGGCGATAAACCAGGTGCCCCAGGAGATATTAATGCCGACGATGCTTTTCACCAGCGCCAGCGCCAGCAGGTTCGGCGCGAGCGCAGAGAGAAACATCGAACTGGTGATACAGGCGGCGGTGATCGCCACCCACATCAGGTAGGAGCCGATGCGGCGCGCGCTTGGGTCGTTAGGTTTAGAGCCGTACAGCGGCGGCAGGTTAGCGATAATCGGGTAGATGGTCCCGCCGCTGCGCGCGGTATTGGACGGCGTGAACGGCGCCAGCAGCAGGTCGGCGAAGGTAATGGCGTAGCCCAGCGTCAGGCTGCGGCGGCCGAGATATTTCACCAGAATCAGCGCCAGACGGCGGCCAAACTGGGTTTTATCGTAGCCGGCGGCAAACATGAAAGCACCGAAGATAAGCCATACGGTGGAGTTACCGAAACCGCTCACCGCCCATTTGAAGGAGGCGCCGGCAAGCTTAAAGTTCGGCGCGGCCAGCTGTTCAGGGCTAAAGAGTAGCCATTGGCTGCACAGGGCGATGACCACGACGCCGGTAATACCAATCACCGCGCCGGGCAGCGGTTCGAAGATCAGACCGACGATCACGCCGACGAAAATGGCAAAGTAGTGCCAGGCGTAAGGGGGGAGCCCTTCAGGCACCGGGACGAATAAGAGTAAAACGGCAACGATAATGGGCATCGCCATCATCAGCAGACGTTTATAAGCAGCATTTTTTGCTGCACCGGCAGGCGGTATGGTTGTCTTTTTCTCTTTCATAATGAGTATCTGCAAGTAGTTAAAAATAAGGTTTTGTCACCGGTTAACCGTCCGATTTCTTTAGTTTCGAAAGTTTCTTTAATTATTAATTGTCGGTTGTGGTTATTGCGCTGACCGTTATTTAACGCAGTTTACTGAGCGCTAAATTAAAATATTTGGTTATTTATATATTGCGCTTTCATGCGCCGTTGCAATTGATTGAGATCAAGAAAAGCGGGTTGTCAGACACTTTTTTATTATTGCGGATAACCCTGTTTAGTGAGGTGTTAATTTGTGGGAAATATGACTAAATGTTAAATTTTAATTGATTTGCATAATGAGTTTTAATTTTATCTATTTGAATTGTAATATTTTTATTTCCTTTTGCTTGAACTGGATGTGTTAACAATGGTTTCCGGTTTGTTATCGTTTATCTCTGTTGTGTGAATAAAATATTTTTAATTAATAATACAAAGGAGGTAGTGATGTTATTGCTGGTATTAAATAGTTTTTTAACTAACGTAATTACTTTGGTAACTAAAAATAGCGTTATATTATTGGCATGACTTAAGGGATTACTAAATACAAGTATAAATAATTCCGTCACCCAATTCTGAATTTTCAATATTTAAAATCTGGAGCGTCATGATGACCAGTAACCAACGAATTTTACACCCTTTTACTTTACCGAACGGCACCGAGCTAAAAAACCGCCTGTTGATGGCGCCGATGACCACCTGCACCGGTTATTTTGACGGTACCGTGACCAGTGAACTGGTGGAGTACTACCGCGCTCGCGCCGGCAGCATCGGCGCCATTATCGTTGAATGCTGCTTTATCGATGATTACGGTCTGGCGTTCCCCGGCGCTATCGGTATCGATAATGATGAGAAAGTGGCCGGTCTGGCGAAAATCGCCGCGGCGATCAAGGCCGAAGGCTCAAAAGCGATTCTGCAGATCTACCACGGCGGCCGGATGGTCGACCCGCAGCTTATCGGCGGACGCCAGCCGGTCGCCCCGAGCGCAATTGCCGCGCCGCGCGATGGCGCAGCCACGCCGCGTGCTCTGAGCGGGGAAGAAGTTGAAGGTATGATCGCGAAGTTTGGCGAAGGCGTACGCCGCGCCATTCAGGCCGGTTTTGACGGCGTCGAAATTCACGGCGCGAACACCTATCTGATCCAGCAGTTTTATTCACCAAACTCTAACCAGCGCGACGACGAGTGGGGCGGCAGCCGCGATAATCGCGCCAGGTTCCCGCTGGCGGTGCTCGACATCACCCACAAAATGGCCCGCCAGTACGCCGATGACGCCTTTATTATCGGCTACCGTTTCTCCCCGGAAGAGATGGAAGTCCCCGGCATCCGTTTTGCTGACACCATGTACCTGCTGGAAAAACTGGCCGCCCGCGGCGTGGACTATCTCCACTTCTCGGTTGGCGCCACGCTGCGCCCCTCTATCGTGGATACCAGCGATCCCACGCCGCTGATTGAAAAATACTGCGCCATGCGCTCTGAAACCCTGGCGCAGGTGCCGGTGATGGGCGTGGGCGGCGTGGTTAACGCGGCCGATGCCGGGCAGGGGCTGGATCACGGCTACGACCTGATGGCGGTTGGCCGAGCCTGTATCGCGTATCCTGACTGGACCGCGCGCATTGCCGCTGGCGAAGAGCTGGAACTATTTATTGACAGCACCCAGCGCGAAGCGCTGAACATTCCGGAACCGCTGTGGCGCTTCTCGCTGGTGGAGGCGATGATCCGCGATATGAGCATGGGCGACGCCAAATTCAAACCGGGGATGTTCGTCGAAACCGTTCAGGACGACGCCAACGAACTGGTGATCAACGTCAGCCTGGAAAACGACCGCATCGCCGATATCGCCCTGGCGGCGAGCCCGGTACAGACCATCGAGTTCACCACCAGCTTTGAAGAGATCCGCGAGCGGATCCTCAGCGCCAACACCCCGCATGTGGATGCGATTTCCGGCGCGACCAGCCAGAGCGAAGCGGTGAAAAAGGCGGTTTCCAAAGCGATGCTGAAGTCCAGTAAAGCGCTGGCCGCCGAAGAGGGCGCGGGCGATGCGGCGCCGAAAAGCTACGATGTGGTGGTGGTCGGCAGCGGCGGAGCCGGTTTGGCGGCGGCGATCCAGGCGCACGATGAAGGCGCGAGCGTTCTGATCGTTGAAAAAATGCCGACCATCGGCGGCAACACCATCAAAGCCTCTGCCGGGATGAATGCCGCAGAAACCCGCTTCCAGCGCGTAAAAGGCATCGAGGACAGCAAAGAGCTGTTCTACCAGGAAACGCTGAAAGGCGGCAAAAACAAAAACGACCCGCAGCTGCTGCGCCGCTTCGTGGAGAATGCGCCGGAAGCCATTGAGTGGCTGGCGCGTCGCGGCATTATGCTTAACGATATCACCACCACCGGCGGGATGAGCATCGACCGTACCCACCGTCCGCGCGACGGGTCGGCGGTCGGCGGCTACCTGATCAGCGGCCTGGTGCGTAATATCACCAAACGCGGTATCGATGTCCTGCTGGATACGTCGGTGGAAGAGATCCTGATGAGCGGCGATGAGGTCAGCGGCGTGCGCCTGCTCACCGATGAAAACGAATCGGTTGTGGTACAGACGAAGAGCATTGTGGTGGCCACCGGCGGCTTCAGCGCCAACAGCGCGATGGTGGTGAAATACCGCCCGGATCTGGCGGGTTTTGTGACCACCAACCATAAAGGGGCCACCGGCGGCGGTATCGCGCTGCTTGAACGCATCGGCGCGGGCACCGTGGATATGGGCGAAATCCAGATCCACCCGACCGTCGAGCAGCAAACCTCGTATCTGATTTCCGAATCGATTCGCGGCGGCGGGGCGATTCTGGTGAACCCGCAGGGCAACCGCTTCTTCAACGAAATGGAGACCCGCGATAAGGTCTCCGCCGCGATTATCGCGCTGCCTGAACACTTCGCGTATATCGTCTTTGACGAGCACGTGCGGGCGAAAAACAAAGCCGCCGACGAGTACATCGCCAAAGGTTTCGTCACCAGCGCCAGCTCGCCGCGCCAGCTGGCGGAGAAACTGGGGATGGATTACCATGCTTTCCTCAATACGCTGGAGCGCTACAACGGCTTCGTTGAAAAACAGCATGACGATGACTTTGGCCGTACCACCGCGCTGCGCGCGCCGATCAATGAAGGCCCTTACCATGCGATTCGTATCGCGCCGGGGGTTCACCACACCATGGGCGGCGTGACCGTTAACACCGATACCGCGGTGCTAAACGCCGGTCATCAGGTGATTGCGGGCGCTTTTGCCGCGGGCGAAGTGGTGGGCGGCATTCACGGCGGTAACCGCATCGGCGGCAACGCGGTGGCCGATATCATTATCTTCGGGACCCTCGCGGGCCATCAGGCGGCGAAACGCGCCAGAAGTTAAGCGTCAGCGACCCCCGCCGGGCTGGCAAATTGACGGCCCGGCTTCTTATCTCTCTGAGGAGGGCGATATGTCCGACAACCGCGTCTACAGCTACTCCGCCGTACTGATGGGGTCGCCCATTCTCCTCAAGCTCTACGTTCACGATGAACCGCTCGCCTCCCGCGTCTTTCAGCTGATTAAAGGCTATGAAGATCTTTTCACCGTTAACCGCGCGCAGTCCCAGGTGATGGATATCAACCATGCCGCCGGGCGGCATCCGGTGACGGTGAGCCGCCCGGTGTATGCGCTGATTAAATGCGCCAAAGCCGCTAGCATGGTACGGGACAGCGCCTTTAACCTGGCGATCGGTCCGCTGGTGAAGCTGTGGCGCATCGGCTTCCAGGGGCAGAGCGTGCCCGCCGCACAGGACATTGCCGCTCGCCTGACGTTAACGCGTCCGCAGGATGTGATCCTCGATGACGCCGCCGGCAGCGTCTATCTTGCCCGCGCGGGAATGGAGATTGACCTGGGGGCCATCGCGAAAGGCTATATCGCCGACCGGGTGCGCGATTATTTGCGGCAACAGGGCGTGAGCGCCGCGCTGATTAATCTCGGCGGCAACGTCCACACGCTGGGCGAATGGTCTATCGGGTTGAAAAAACCGTACTCGGCGGCGGATGCGCTGATTGGCAGCATTGCGGTGGCGGGGCAATCGGTGGTGACCTCGGGCATTTACGAACGCTACTTTGAGCAGGACGGCAAACGCTGGCACCATATTCTCGACCCGCGCAGCGGCTACCCGCTGGATAACGAGCTGGAAAGCGTAACGATTATTTCCGCCGACTCGCTGGACGGCGATATCTGGACCACCCTGATCTACGGCCTCGGCGTAGAGAAGGGATGCGCGGCGCTGCGCCAGCGCGAGGATATCGAAGCGATTTTCGTCACCAAAAACCGCGACGTTATCCTCTCTTCACAGCGCCGTTTCCGCTTTCAACTGCTGGATGACGGCTACCGGCTTACTGGCTGTACTGCTTAAGCAGGCCGTACTGCTCGGCTATCAGGTGGTAGCGATACACCGGGCGTCCGGTGGCGCCATAGTGAATGCTGGTATAAAGAATGTTAATTTGCGCCAGCCAAATCAGGTATTTACGGCATGATACCCGGGATATATTTACCGCTGCCGCCAGCTCGTCGGTGGAGAACTCCACATCCGGATGGGCATCAATCCACTGACAGAGGGTACGCAGCGTCTGCGGCGTCAGGCCTTTTGGTAACTTGCGCGAATCGGCGGCTTCCGGCACGCCGCCGTGGAGCAGCCGGTCGACGTCCGCTTGTTCATAATAGGGTTGACCGGTCATCAGCTTGCGTTTTTCGCGCCAGGCGGTCAGCGCCTCTTCAAAACGCGGAAACTGGAAGGGTTTGATCAGATAGTCCACCACGCCGTAGCGCATGGAAGCCTGAACCGTCGCGGCGTCGGCGGCAGAGGTAATCATTATCACGTCGATAGCCCGCCCGGAAGCGCGAATGGCGGGCAGCAGATCGAGACCGCTATCCTGCTGCATGTAGACATCCAGCAGCACCAGATCGATCTCCAGATCCTTGTCGTTAACCATCTCCCTGGCTTTACTCAGCGTCGACGCCGTGCCGCTGCAGCGGAAGCCGCTGACTCGCCCCACGTACAGGCGGTTCAGTTCGGCAACCATGGCATCATCGTCAACAATTAATACATTTATCACGCACTTTTCCTTTTACTGTCCCACGGGAGATGAACGAAAAATTGGGTAAACACGCCGGGTTCGGATTCTACGGCCAGCGACCCGCCGAGTTCGCGAAGCTGCTGGCTGGCGAGAAACAGCCCGACGCCGCGGTTTTCGCCTTTAGTCGAGAAGCCCTTATTAAAAATATCATCGATAAAGGCTTCCGGGATACCGGGACCATCATCGCTGACTTCGCCGCTTAGCCAGCCGTTCTGATAGTGCAGCAGCAGGCTGACCTCGCCTTCGGCCTGGCCGCTCATGGCATCCAGCGCGTTCTCGATTAAATTGCCCAGTACCGTGACCAGCACGGTGATCTGTTTTTCATTCGGGCAGTCGGGCACCAGGCTCTCTTCGGCGAGAGTGAGGGTAAAACCCCGCTCCTTAGCGCGCTGAATTTTGCCGATCAAAAAGCCGGCCACCACCGGTGATTTAATCCGGTGCTGGATTTCGCCGATATCCGCCTGATAGGTGTGGGCGGTCTGCAGCACGTACTCCTCCAGCTTGTCGTAGCTTTTCATATTCAACAGGCCGAGAATCACGTGCAGCTTATTCATAAATTCATGCGACGTGGTGCGCAGGGCATCGACATAGTTCACCATCCCGTCGAGCCGCTGCAGCAGCTGGCTAACTTCGGTTTTGTCACGAAAGGTGCTGATCGCGCCGACCACGTCATCCTCGTCGCGAACGGGAACCGTGTTGCTGATCAGCAGCAGACCGTTGCACCCCAGCTCGCGATCGTAAATCGGCTCGCCGGTTTGCAGAACCTCCTGCAAATCCGCCAGCAGCGGCGTTTGCGCGATGTCGCTATCGGGGCCGCTGAACAGGATATCGCGCGCGGCGGGGTTAATCAGCGTCACCTGGCCGTCGGCGTCCACCGCCACCACGCCCTCTTTTAAAGAGTGCAGCATCGCCTGGCGCTGCTGGAACTGCGTTGAGATCTCCTGCGGCTCGAGGCCCAGCAGAACACGCTTCAGGCCGCGGACCAGGCTCCAGGTGCCGACGGCGCACACAACCGCGCTGAACAGCACGGTCAGGATCACGTCCCAGCGGCTGGCGGCGATCTGTGTATCCACTTTGCTCAGCGAAATGCCAATCGCCACCACGCCGATTTGCCGGCGGCTGTCGTCAAACACCGGGGTGAAGACCCGCAGCGCCGGAGCCAGCACGCCGTGGTTGACGGCGACGTTCTCCTTGCCCGCCAGCGTGGGCCGGATGTCCTCGCCGATAAAGGGTTTGCCGATAATCTGGCTATTGGGATGCGAGTAGCGAATACCGTCCATATTGGTGACGACGGCAAACAGCAGGCCATTGCGTCTGGCGACGGCCAGCGCCAGCGGCTGGATAATACCGCTCTCCGGCGGCAGCGTCAGGCCGCGCTTGACTTCCGGGGCGTCGGCCAGCGTCCGCGCCACCGCCAGCGCCGTATCTTTGACGCCGTCGCGGGTTGCGCCGCTAATCTGCATAAACCACAGGGCATAGACCAGAATCAGTACTGAACCGATGACGCTGCCGATCATTAAGGTCACGGCGGTGCTCAGCTTCATACTCATTGCGCGTTTACGCGCGGGCGATGCCGGCTGCGCGAATTCATTCATACCCACCCCAGGACAAAACGTTTAGACAGGTATTATCGCTGAACCAGCACCTTTCATAAAGCCGTGTAATAAAAGCAAAATCAGCCTGATCGCCAAGCAGGCGGTCGCTATCTGCCGCCGACGGCCAGCAGATAGTCGATAAACGCCCGCAGCGGCGATGCCATTTGCCTACGGCTGGGGTAGTAAACGTAAAAACCGGGGAAAGCCGGGGTCCACTCTTTTAATCGCTGAACCAGCTGGCCCGTCGCCAGCCAGGGATCAACCTGATGGGCAAACTGATACGCAACGCCTGCGCCTGCGAGCGCCAATGGCGTCAGCATGGCCGGCTCATCGACCACGATGGGGCCTTTGACCGCAATCTCGCAGCTTTCGCCGTCGCGCTGAAACTCCCAGCGATACACGCTGGCGTCGCTTGGCCTTCGATAGGTCAGGCAGGGATGCTGCAGCAAATCCTGCGGTTTATGAAGCTGCGGCGCCTGCGCCAGGTAGCGCGGCGAGGCGACGACTTTCATTTCGAGGTCACCGCTCAGCCTGACGGCAACCATATCCTGATGGAGCTTTTCACCGAGACGAATTCCGGCATCGAAACCTGCCGAAACGATATCGACCAAAGCGTCATCAGTGACGATATCCAGCTCAATTTTGGGGTAGCGCTGCATAAAGCCCCCCAGTACCGGCGCCAGATAATGAATCGCGGCGATGCGCGAAACATTGAGGCGCAGGCGGCCCGCAGGCGCGCTGGCCGTCTGGGCATCGGTCACCGCGTCTTCCAGTGCCGCCAGCGCAGGGGCCAGCCGCTGCATCATGCGTTTACCGGCCTCGCTCGGCGCGACGCTGCGCGTGGTTCGGTGTAATAAACGTACGCCGATGCGCTCCTCAAGTCGGCGGATGGTTGCGCTTAAGGTGGAGGTCGTAACGCCGAGGTGCGCCGCCGCCCGGGTAAAGCTGCCTTGCTCAACGACCATCGCGAAGGCTTTTAATTCCGCAAAATCACTTCCCCGCATTATGGCGATTTCCCCAAACAGTCTTGTTGATAATAGGCATATTATCAAATAGTCCCCCGCTGGTTACCATCCTGATGAATATCATTTAACGGACAGGGGAAACGACGATGGCGAGATTTAGCGCAAAAAGAGTTCTTATCACCGGCGCGACCAGCGGGATCGGGCTTGCCGGAGCACAGCGTATCGATCGCGAAGGCGGTTGGGTGATTGCTACCGGGCGCGATCCCCGGCGGCTGGCGCTGCTACGCCGACAGCTCTCGGATCGGGCCAGGGTCATCGACAACGATGCCAGCGATCCCCTGACCGGCGCGGCGCTGGCCGAGGAAATTCACGCCTCCGGCGGGCTTGATGGTCTGTGGCTCAATGCTGGATATGCCGCCGTTGGGGAGCTATCGCAGATTGATGCCGCGGCCTTTGATCACATGATGGCGACCAACGTGCGCGGGCCGGTTCTTCAGATGGCGGCGCTCGCCGGGAAGCTTAATCCGGGGGCCTCGGTGGTGGTGACGGCATCCACTTCCGCTTATGAGGGGGCCGCGGCGGCGAGCCTCTATTCGGCGACAAAAGGGGCGCTGATTTCATTAACCCGCTGCTGGGCATCGGCGTTAGGGGAAAAAAATATCCGCGTCAACGCCCTGGTTCCCGGTCCGATTGATACCGATTTTCGTCATTTTATGCGCGATGAGGCGCGCCGCGAGTTTGAAGCCTCGGTGGTCAGTCGCCTGGCGCTTCACCGTCAGGGGACGGCGGCTGAAGCGGCTGAAGTGGCGCTGTTTCTGCTTTCCGACGCGGCGTCATTCGTCAGCGGAGGCCAGTACGCCGTTGATGGCGGGCTGACCCTGCGCTAATTCATCCTTGACGTCTTAGCTTAACCTCGTCGCGCCTGTGGTTGGATAACGACCAATCGGCAGCTGAATGGCTTCAGGGGGGCGAAAACTGTGACTTCGGTGGCGGTAAAGCGCGTCGCTTAAGCTTTACACTGCCATTAATAGCCATGGTCAATGAAAGGGTTTGCCTCAGGCCTGCGCTTTCGTCCCAGAAGGTTCTTTCGCGTTTAAATGGAGGTTTTTATGAGCAGTAAGCCAACCGCTTCAATGATGGAACGACGCCACCCTGAAACCACCCATATTGATAGTCTTGCCACCCTCGATATGCTGACGCTGCTGCACAAGGATGATAAGCGGATTGCCGATGCCATTGAGGCCTGTTTGCCGGCGATCGCGCGCCTGATTGATAACGCGACGGCGACGCTCAGCCGGGGAGGGCGGCTGGTGATTGTGGGGGCCGGGGCATCGGGCCATGCCGCCGTGCAGGCGGTGAGTGAATTTACCCCGGAGGGAAAACATTCGCTGGTCGGGCTGATTGCCGGCGGGCCGACCGCCGCCCGCCAGGAGCGGGACGCCGCGGCGAATAACTACAACCTTGGGGCTTTTGAACTTCAGGCGCTGCAGTTCAGCAACCAGGATATGCTGCTGGCGCTGACGGTCAGCGGTAAAACGCCATGGGTCTGGGGCGCGATGCGCCACGCCTGGTCGCTGGGCGCGCCGATTGCGGTTGTGACGCAGCAGGCCGCGAGCGAAGCCGCGCAGCTGGCGGATATCATCATCGCCCCGCAAACCGGGCCGGAGGCGGTGGCGGGCTTTGGTAATCCGAAAGCGCAAATCGCGCAGCGGCAGATCCTTAACATGCTGACCACCGGGCTGGCGATTCGCGCGGGACGGGTATATCAAAATCTGCGGGTCGATCTGCAGGCCAGTACCCCGCACGAGGCCGAGCGGCAGATAGCCATCGTGATGGCGGCGACGGCGTGCTCGCGCAGCGAGGCCAAAGCCGCGCTGGCCAGCTGCAATCAGCACTGCCGGACGGCGATATTCATGTTACTCAGCGGGCTGGATGCCTGGCAGGCGCGCGAGCGGCTGGCAGAGCATAACGACCATCTGCGGATTGCGCTGCGCGCGGCGCAGACGGTCGCCTGAATGAACGCACCCGGCGCGTATTCGCGCCGGGTGATAATTTAATTCGCCTATAGCGCTGGCGTTATTCCCCACCTTTTATCCTTTTATTTTTTTTATTCCTGCGCGGGTAAATCGCTATTGCTTTCCCTATTCTCCATGTCGGCGTTGTTTTTACTTTTTTAAGTTAAAAAACCAGGTTAATGGTAATTAGCTATGTGTGCGAAAGTGTAAATGATATTTTAAAATAAAGTAAAAGTGCGTTAATATGTCCGCTCTTATTACACTTGTGCTATGTGATATTTCTATTATGCCTGCAATTAAAAATACGATTATATCTATGACCGCATTAGCGATGTTCGTCAGTACGGCGACTTTCGCAAACGACGATACCTCGAAAAAAACCGATTTCCTGCTGATTGGCGGCGGCATTATGAGCGCGTCGCTGGGGACCTGGCTGCATGAACTCCAGCCGGACTGGAAGCAGGTCATGGTTGAGAAGCTGGATGGCGTCGCGCTGGAGTCCTCTAACGGCTGGAACAACGCCGGTACCGGACACTCGGCGAATATGGAGCTGAACTATACGCCGGAACGCCCGGACGGCACCATTGACGTCAGCAAAGCGCTGGATATTAACGAACAGTTTATGATCTCCCGCCAGTTCTGGACGGCGCAGGTCAAACGCGGCATTTTGCACGATCCGCACTCCTTTATTAACTCCACCCCGCACATGAGTTTCGTCTGGGGAGATAACGTCGATTATCTGCAAAAACGCTACGCTGCGCTGCAGCAGACTACGTTATTCCAGGGGATGAAATTCTCTACCGACCACGCGCAAATAAAAGAGTGGGCGCCGCTGGTGATGGAAGGGCGCGATCCGCAGCAGCGCGTTGCGGCGACCTGGACCCCGGTGGGTACCGACGTTAACTATGGGGAAATAACCCGCCAGCTGATCGGTAGCCTGAAGAAAAATAACAACTTCACGCTGCAAACTTCTTCAGAAGTCACCGATTTTAAACGCAACGCCGATAATTCCTGGCACGTCACGATTAAAAACGTGAATAGCGGCGAGGAGCAGGCGATCGATGCGAAATACGTATTTATCGGCGCCGGCGGCGGCGCGCTGAAATTACTGCAAAAAACCGGTATTCCGGAAGCGGATAATTACGCCGGCTTCCCGGTAGGCGGTTCCTTCCTGATGACCGAAAACCCGGCGGTGACCAAAGCGCACCAGCAAAAAGTTTACGGTCAGGCCTCGGTGGGCGCGCCGCCGATGTCGGTTCCGCACCTTGATGCCCGTTTCCTCGACGGCAAGCGCGTGGTGCTGTTTGGGCCATTCGCCACCTTCTCGACCAAATTCCTGAAAAACGGTTCGTTCCTTGACCTGCTGAGCACCACCACCACCGATAACGTGCTGCCGATGACCCACGTGGGTCTGGACAACTTCGATCTGGTGAAATACCTCATCAGCCAGGTGATGCTGAGCGACGACGATCGTTTTGCGGCGCTGAAAGAGTATTACCCAAGCGCGCGTAAAGAGGACTGGAAGCTGATTCAGGCCGGTCAGCGCGTACAGATCATCAAAAAAGACGCAGAGAAGGGCGGCGTGCTGAAGCTGGGCACCGAAGTGGTGGTCGACGAGCAGAAAACCATCTCCGCGCTGCTGGGCGCTTCGCCGGGGGCTTCTACCGCCGCGCCGATTACCCTGAACGTGATTAAGCAGATGTTCCCTGAGCAGTTTAATTCGGCGGAATGGCAGCGCCGTATTCACGATATCGTACCGAGCTACGGTCAGAAGCTGAACGGCAACGTCGCGCTGACCCAGCAGGTTTGGGATGACACCGCGGCTGCGCTGCAGCTGACCAAACCGCCGGTAATTGAGATGAACGCCACCGCGCCGGTGATGACCGCCAAACCGGCAGAGCCGAAGGCGGAAACGTCGCCGCAGCACGATATGGCGCTGTAAGCCCGCGCCGTTGACATTGCCCGGTGGCGGCTGATGCCTCACCGGGCCCACGGGCCTCCCTTCGCCGTCCCGGCGAAAACGATACATTGTCATTATCCCTCTCCTCGCGCTGATATCCCCCTTCCGGCTAATCCTTCATTCGTTAATTGCGGTTATACTGTCTTGAAATTACGAAAGAAAATGCAGGTGAAGACCGAAATGCGGAGCGCAGGGCAATGAAAGACGACATTAATCAGGACATCACCTTCCGCAAGCTGTCGGTATTTATGATGTTTATGGCTAAGGGCAATATCGCCAGAACCGCTGAAGCTATGCAGCTGAGCGGCGTTAGCGTTCACCGGGCGCTGCATACCCTGGAAGAGGGCGTCGGCTGTCCGCTGTTTATTCATAAAGGGCGCAATCTGCTGCCGCTGCCGGCGGCGTGGACGCTGCTGGAGTACTGCCAGGATGTGATGAGCCTGATGACCCGCGGGCTGGAGGCGACGCGCAAAGTAGCCGGCGTCGGGCAGGGGCGGCTGCGGATCGGTACGCTGTACTCGCTGACCCTTGAAACCGTGCCGCGCATTATTATGGGCATGAAGCTGCGTCGTCCGGAACTGGAGCTCGATCTCACCATGGGCTCCAATCAGATGCTGCTGGATATGCTCGAAGATGACGCGCTCGATGCGATCCTGATCGCCACCAATGAAGGTGAATTCAATAATTCGGCGTTTGATGTGGTCCCGCTGTTTGAGGATGATATCTTCCTCGCCGCTCCGGCGACGGAGCAGCTCGATACCACCGCCCCCGCCGAGCTACGCGATTACGCCAGGCGTAAGTTCGTTTCGCTGGCGGAAGGTTTCGCCACCTATGCCGGATTTCAGGACGCTTTTCAGGTGGCCGGATTTGAGCCTGAAATCGTCACCCGAGTGAATGATATCTTTTCGATGATTAGCCTGGTGCAGGCGGGGGTAGGCTTTGCCCTGCTGCCGGGCCGCATGAAAAAGGTCTATGAAAACGATGTTCAGCTGCTGAAGCTGGCGGAGCCGTATCAGATGCGCCAGCTGATCTCCATTGTCTACTCGCACCATCGCGAGCGCGACGCCGACCTGCTGGCGCTGGCGGCTGAAGGGCGGATGTACGCCCGCAGCCTCAGCCGTTAAGCCGGTTCGCCAGGTGACGGGCGACGTCGATACCGCTGCGCTCCAGCGAAATGCACTCTCCCTGCCAGCCCGCCTGGCGGGTGAGGCAGGTCAGCACGCCGCCGGGGGGCATCTCGATCGCCAGCCGCGCGTCCCGTTCATCGGCGGCGATCGTGGCCTCCTGCCAGCGCACGGTTCGCGCCATATTCAGCGCCAGATCGTCGGCTATTCGCAACGGGTCCCATAACACGCGCGCCGTGGAGCCGCTCAGATACGCGCAGCGCGGTCGTTGCAGCGTGACGTCAGAGAAGGCTTTTGCCAGCTTAGCCGCCGGTTCATTCAGCAGCGCGCAGTGGGAAGGGACGCTAACCGCCAGCCGCTGAGCTTTACTGGCCCCAGCCGCCAGCGCCAGATGGGCCACGCGCGCCATCTCGTCGTCGCGTCCGGCAATCACAATCTGCGTTTCGGCGTTAAGGTTGGCGATATAGAGGTCGCTGTCGGCAATCAGCTGTTCCACGCGGTCGAGCGTCAGGCCCATAATGGCGGTGAGCCCGTAGCCGTGGGGATAAGCCTGCTCCATTAAATCGCCGCGTAGCGCCACCAGCCGCAGGGCGTCGCTAAACGCCAGCGCATCGGCAATCACCGCCGCCGGGAAAGCCCCAATCGACAGGCCGCTGACCATGTCCGGATTCACTCCGTGACGCCGCAGTTCTCGCGCCCAGGCGACGCCTGCGATCAGCAGGCACAGCTGCACCGCGCGCGTGTGTTTTAACGCGGCGGCGCTATCTAAATGGTCTACTTCTTCGCCGAGCACGGTCCGCGCTTCGGCGAGAATATTCTGGCGGTCGGGAAGGTCGGCCAGCATATCCGGCCGCTGGTTTCCCTGACCGGGAAAGGTAAAGAGAATTTTCATGCTTCCTCCCTGTTCCACGGCGACGCGGTCAGGCGCGCGCCGCGGGACGTTTTCAGCAGGACGCGGCCATCGCGCAGCCACTCGTTTAGCGCAAACGCCCCGACGGGCGTTTCGACCTGGGTATCCGCCCGGCACGGCAGCTGCGCGACGCGGGACTGCCAGGCGAGCAGCGCCTCGCGGGGAAGCGGCAGCGGCGCGCGGATCAGCAGATCGAGATCGCTGGCGGCGTGCAGCACGGGAATTTCGGTGGCCAGCGCGTAGCCGGTACCGCCGGTAATGCCCCAGCGCCACGGCCAGGGATGTAAGGTCAGTGATATCGCCGCCTGAACCGGCGGCTGAGAGACAAACGGCGAGCGCAGGAGCAGCTGGCGGTCGGCGAGGGCTTCCGGGCTGACGGTACGGACGATATTTTCCCTCTGTACCCAGCCTGCGGCCCGCTGCTCGCGTTTCATACCCCGTACGCCCACCGGAACGCGGGCGTCGGCGTCAACGTCGCGTCGTACCACCACCGGCAGGCTAATACGCCAGTGCTGTGCGACCCAGGGCTCCTCAATCGCCTCGAGCGCGGCGGCATTATTCAACCAGATTAAATCGTGAGGACGCGGCGTTAATGACATCGTTAGATCCCTGACGTTAAAGTGATAAACAGCGGCAGCGACAGGATACACAGAACCGAGCTTAACAGCAGCACCGCTTCCGCATCCGGCGACTGCACGCCAAAGCGGTTGCCGAAGACCACGCCGAAGAAACCGGCCGCGAGGGCAATCATCAGAATCGCGGTAATGGCGATTGAACCGTGCAGCCCCAGCAGCATCACCAGACCCCAGGCGATAAACGGCTGCACCAGCAGTTTAACCACGGTAGAGGTGGCAATCAGCGTATTGAGCTGCAGCTTGCGCGCTGACAGGATTACCCCGGTGAGGAACAGCGCGGCGGCGGTCGCCGCCAGGCCCAGCGGCTTGATAGCGGCCAGCAGCAGATCCGGCATTTTGATACCGATCGCCGAGAGCACAACCCCCAGCAGCGGACCCCAGACAATCGGTTTTTTCACCGAACGCCACATCAGTACCGGCAGCATCGCCAGCGTCGAACCGCTGTTCTCTCCGGCGGCGAGCGCTTTTTCACGCTCCAGAATCAGCAGGCAGAACGGCGTCATCAGTACCGAGCCGCAGGCGATGGAAACGGCCACGGAGAGGGAGGTTGACGCGCCTTCGCCGAGCACGCTGCCCAGAATCGGCAGGCCAAGGGCGGCGTAGTTCGGCAGCGCGACGGTCAGGGTTAGCACGGCGGCATCCTGCGGCGAGCGCTTGAAGACGCGGGTGGCGAGGAAGTAGATGGCCGCATAGGTAATCCACATCGCTCCGGTGAGCACCAGCACCAGCGGCGATTGCGCGACAATACCGCTCCACGGCGTTTGCACCGTGGCGCTAAACAGCGTCGCGGGCAGGGCGAAATCCATTACGAAAATGTTGAGTAACGAGACGTTTTTGTTGTCGACCATTTTGGCCTTACCGGCCCAGAAGCCCAGCAGCATAATGACAAAAATCGGCGCGAGGGCATGAATAATCACATAAGTCATAAATCACCTGTTAATAAAATAGAGTACTGGCGCGATTGTTATAATTTCTAAAAGCGGTCTCTTCCTGAGGCACGCTATCGGTGCCTCAGGCGGCCGCTTCCGGCAGGTTTTCTTCTACTTAGGGACTGACTACCAGCTGGCGCGCATGCGATCGCGCACCTGTTGGGAACTACGGCGGTTCGCCGCGCCAAGGCGGCACTTCAGCG
Source organism: Klebsiella grimontii (assembly GCF_900200035.1). GTDB lineage: Bacteria > Pseudomonadota > Gammaproteobacteria > Enterobacterales > Enterobacteriaceae > Klebsiella > Klebsiella grimontii. The sequence continues at coordinate 572,904 of NZ_FZTC01000019.1, read as the reverse complement.
AGGCATCCCGGCGGGCGTCAGCGATGGCGTCGCGCAAGGTGTCGGTGACCAGCGTCAGATCGCGGGCGTCCGGCGCGTCAGGATTGCTGATATCCAGCAGGGCGGAGAGCAGGCCGAGCGTCGCGTAGTTGCTGACGTCATAGGCCATCGGCGGAATGGTGGCCGCCAGTTTCTCCAGCGCCTCAACGCTACGTAGCGTGATACGCGCGGCGGATTCTTTGCCCATGGCGTGCACCAGTACGCCGGCGTCGTTAAAGGCGATCAGGCGATTGGCCTGGTAGCCGTGGGCCAGAAACGCCCCGGACATCGCTTTGCCGACAATCAGGCCAATCACCGGATGCCCGGCAAGACGCGCCTTCGCATACGCGCCCGCCGCGCCGGCCAGCGCCTGATGAATACCAAAGGCTTCTTCACGACGGCCGTAGGCCTGGCTGGGTACATCAATGACCGCAATAATCGGGCGCTTTACCGTTTTATCCGCATCGGCGTCGATGGTTTCGTTGACCACTTTCGCCAGCGTCCAGCCTTCAAGCAGGCCGACTTCGCCGTTGGCGGCGCGCGGGTAATGGTTGTTAGCATCCGGCACCACGGCGATAAAGCGCGCGGTTTCACCGTTAAAATCGGCGTCGGCAACCTGCACCGAGGGGCACAGACCGGTCATTAGTGGGGCGTTCGGCGCCAGCTGGTTTAGCCATAGCGCGGCGCGATGAGTGAACTGGCTCATTATTTCTCCTCCCGGGCGAATAGCCGTTTGATCTGCGCGGTGTCCGCCTGCTGGCGGGTATCGAAGTGGGTCAAACGGGTCAGGAAATCCTCATATTTGTCGCTGCGATGCTGCGCGGGAACGCCTTTAGCAATGGCTTCGTTCATCGCGCTTTTCACCGCGTTAACGCCGTCGCCGACCAGGGCATCCACCAGGCCGCTGGCGTAGCGAATTTCGCCGCCGGTCATGCTCCAGATAAACGGACGGTCGCGGGAGTCGTACTCTTCAATCCCCGCCTCCTGTTCGATAACCTGCGGTCCGTTGAGCCCCAATCGCGCTTCGCGGGTGACAATCAGGTAACTGCACAGCGCCGCGGCGATGGACATCCCGCCGAAGCAGCCAACGGTACCGGCGACAATGCCGACCACCGGGGTATAACGGCGCAGGTCGACAATCGCGGCATGAATATCGGCGATGGCGGCAAGCCCCAGGTTGGCCTCCTGCAGGCGCACGCCGCCGGTTTCCAGGCACAGCACCGCCTGGGTAGGAATACCGTTGCGGTTATCTTCCGCCGCCAGCTCAAGGGCGGCGGCCATTTTCGCGCCGGAGACTTCGCCCATGCTGCCGCCCTGGAAGGTGCCTTCGATGGCGATAACCACCGCCGGCTGGCCGTTAATGGTGCCTTTCGCAACCACCATGCCGTCGTCAGACTGCGGGACGATGCCCTGCGCGCCCAGCCACGGCGACATGATGCCTTCGAACGGGTCCAGCAGTTCGCGATAGCTGCCGTCATCCAGCAGGAAACGGGCGCGTTCGCGGGCGCGGAGTTCAATAAAGCTGCGATCGTTACGCATGAGCCACCTCCTCAAATACCTGTTCAATGCGGATCCGCGCGACGCCGGGGGTGGCGCCAAAGTCGTGGATCACCAGATCTCCGCCGGGCAGACCGTTAATCAGGCTCAGCCGTTCGAACAGCGCGCTCCAGCGCGCCTGGCTGTTGTCCACGGAGGTGGTGATCTCCACATTGAGCGTATTGCTCTGCCCGGCGGTATAGAGCACTTCCATATCGCCGGAGCCTACTACGCCTGCCAGCGCTTTGCCGCTGAGGGCGCGGTTGGCAGGGAATGACAATTTAATCTGTTCCATAACATCCTCTGAATGCGTTAAGCGGAAACCCGGTCGAGAAACAGGGTGGCGGCAAGCAGGTCCGCCGCGCCACCCGGCGAGGCGTTCTGCGCCAGCATCTGCGCATCAAGGCGCGCCAGCGCGGCCCGACCCTGAGCGGTCGCGCATCCTCCTGCCACCAGCACCTCGCCAGCGCCTTGTTGCATTGCGATAAGGCCCGCCATTCCGGCGCGGGAGAGCACGCAGGTATCGCTAAGCGAGGTCATAATCGCCATCAGCGCGTCAAGACGGGCCTGCTCCTCGCTGGCCCCCGCGGCCCGGCTGCGCAAAAGCTGCGGCAGCGCCAGGGTGGTGATATGCGGAAAAGCGCGCTGCGCTTCTTCCCGCGCGCCCGGAACCTGCCAGCGGCGGCTGGCGCGCAGGCCTTTACTAAAGGTCTTCGGCGCGCCGGCGTCCGGCAGACGGGCGAGGGCGGCGGCGGTTTCCGTAATCTTCTGTGCATGACTTTCTCCCCCCAGCATCGCCGTCGCGCTCACCAGCAGGCCCAGCGCCCAGATAGCGCCGCGGTGGGTATTGACCCCCGAGGTCGCCTGCATCATCTGCGCTTCGCCTTCGCGGCCCAGACGGCCGACGGTTTCGCGCAGGGCGATGTCCGCTGGCCGCCGCCAGCTCTGCTGTGCCAGCGCATGAAACGTTGGCTGCAGGCTACGGGCGGAGCGCTCCATCAGCGCCAGGTTCAGGTCCTGATGCGCGCCGTTGCCGCGACTGTCGACCAGACCCGGTTTGGGGCTGAGTCGCGCTTCGTCAACCAGGCAGGCGCTGGCGGTCTGGGCCAGCCAGCGGGCGCGGGTTTCGGCAATTTGGGGAGAGAGTTTTTTCATTACCAGCTCCGGAATTTTGCCGGTGGGTTGTAAAGCCCGTCGGACCACTCAACCAGGTCGGCTACGCTGCCGGCGGCGAGCAGGGAGCGGGTGGCGTCGCTGCGGCGGATACCGATATCTTCCGGATAGACGACTTTGCCGCTTTGGCGCAGTTCGGCCACGCGTTTGGCGTCCACGCCGAGGCCGATGTCGGTGATCCCCGCTACTGCTGCGACCATTGCCCGGCGCTCTTCGAGACTTTCCGCGCGGTAGAGGTAAGCGATACCTTCTTCGGTCAGCACGTGGGTGACGTCATCGCCGTAAATCATTACCGGCGCCAGCGGCATGCCGGAGGTTTTGGCCACCTCAACGGCGTCGAGTTTTTCCACGAAGGTCGGTTTCACGCCCGCCTGGAAGGTTTCCACCATTTGCACGACCAGCTTTTTACCGCGCTGCATCGGGTCCGGTTCGGTAATCATGTTGAGCCATGCCGGGGTGGCGTGGCGGCGACCGTGCGGGTCGTGGCCCATATTCGGCGCGCCGCCGAAGCCGGAAAGACGACCACGGGTGACGGTAGAGGAGTTGGCATAGCCATCCACCTGGAGGGTTGAGCCGATAAACATATCCACCGCATACTGCCCCGCCAGCTGGCAGAACGCGCGGTTGGAACGCATGGAGCCGTCGGCGCCGGTAAAGAAGATATCCGGGCGCGCGCGAATGTACTCTTCCATCCCCAGTTCGCCGCCGAAGCAGTGCACGCTCTCGACCCAACCGCTTTCAATGGCCGGAATAAGGGTCGGATGCGGGTTCAGCGTCCAGTGTTTACAGATTTTGCCCTTCAGGCCGAGCTGTTCGCCGTAGGTCGGTAGCAGCAGTTCGATGGCGGCGGTGTTAAAGCCGATCCCGTGGTTGAGGGATTGCACCTGATGCTCGGCGTAGATGCCTTTAATCGCCATCATCGCCATCAGGATATGTTCCTGCTTAATCAGGCGCGGGTCGCGGGTAAACAGCGGCTCGATAAAAAACGGTTTATCGGCGACAACGATATAGTCAATCCACGAACCGGGGATATCCACGCGCGGCAGATCGCACTCGTCATCAACCAGTTCGTTGACCTGCGCAATGACGATGCCGTCGTGGAACGCGGCGGCTTCCACCAGCGCCGGAGTGTCTTCGGTGCTCGGCCCGGTGTAGAGGTTGCCCTTGCGGTCGGCTTTATAACCGGCGATCAGCGCGACGTTCGGCGACAGGTCGACGTACAGACGAGAGTAAAGCTCGATATAGGTGTGAATCGCGCCGATTTCCAGCAGGCCATCTTCCAGCAGCTGCGAAATGCGCAGACTTTGGGTGCCGGAGAAGGAAAAATCGAGCTTGCGGGCGATGCCTTTTTCGAAAAGGTCCAGGTGCTCGCTGCGCCCGACGCTCGGCATAATCATATGCAGGTCGTGAATTTTTTGCGGGTTAACCTCCGCCAGCATCCGCGAGAGGAAATCTGCCTGTTTCTGGTTGTTGCCTTCCAGTACCACCCGGTCGCCGGGGGCCAGCAGATGTTCCAGTACGGCAACCAGCTGGTCAGTGGGGATCACTTTGCCCGAGATTTTCGCCTCGGCCAGTCGCCGCTGTTTTTCCGTACGGCGACGGTTCCAGACTCGCCCCGTCGTTTGTTCGGCATTCATTATTAACCTCCTGATTCGACAAATCGTTTTGATTGCCCTGGTGTGGGAGTAAGTGTGCGTCCCGAGGTGGCGGGCATCAATTAAGGCCGATGGCGAATCGTTAGCGTAAGAGTAATGATTGGCGGGGCAGAGATGTGATGACGATCAATAATGATTGCGAATGATTGGTCTACGAGTGGGGGACGTACCGGGTTGAGGCATTGACGCGGCTTCCCGGCTCGCACTGCGTTTAGCCGGGCTACAGGTTAAAGGTCGTCTGCGGGCCGGTAGCCGGGACAGATGCGTCAGCATCGCCTCCGGGAAGTTCAGCCGCTCCGCGCTCTGCTCCCGGGGGCGGCGCAAAGCGCCTGCCCGGGTACAGGTTAAAGGTCGTCTGCGGGCCGGTAGCCCGGACAGATGCGCCAGCATCGCCTCCGGGGGAACTGCGAGCAATCTCGTTAGTTTTTACTTAAATCACTCAGCAGGAAGGCGATGCTTTGCCCGGCCACCGTCTGTTCGAGGGCGATTTTGACAATAATCGTCAGCGGTACCGAGAGCAGCATCCCCACCGGCCCCAGCAGCCAGCCCCAGAAAATCAATGACAGGAAGACCACCAGCGTCGATAGCCCCAGCCCGCGGCCCATAATGCGCGGTTCAAGGATATTGCCGAACACCAGGTTTATCGCCAGATAGCCCGCCAGCACCACCAGCGCTTCGTACAGACCGCCAAATACCAGCACCTGCAAAATCGGCGGGATGGCCGCGAGAACCGAACCGATATTGGGAATGTAGTTGAGCGCAAAAGCCAGCAGTCCCCACATAAAGGCAAAGCGGACGTCCAGCAGCACCAGCATTCCCCAGACCACCAGCCCGGTCACCAGGCTGATGGCGGTTTTGAGCACCAGATAGTGAGAGACGCTATCCAGCGCGCGCTGAATCGCGCCCATTCCCTCCACCGGCCGCGACATCAGCTGCTGCAGCTTCGCGGGAAGCTGCGGTACTTCCAGTAGCATAAACACCACCGTCAGCAGCAGCAGGAAGATAGAGGACATCGCGTTGGAAAGCTGGGTAAGCAGCCCGGTTACCAGGGTCATCACCGCGTTGGGGTCTATATATTTATTCAGCTCCACCACCGACACGGTAAAGCCGAAGCGCTGCAGCCACGGCGCGACGGTCTGCATCGGTTCATAGAGATAGTTGCGATACTGCGGCAGGGTGCGCGCAAGCTCGTTAAGCGAGGTGCCGAGCGAGGCCAGCAGCACCACGGCCAGCAGGACAATCACCCCGACCAGGAGCGAAATCGCCAGTACCCGCGGCACCCGGCAGCGCACCATCAGCTGAACCAGCGGGTTAATCACCACCGCCAGAAAGATCGCCAGCACAAAAGGCACGATAATATCCGCCGCGAAGCGGATGCCTGTAAGGATGATAACCAGCATGCCGAGCATGATGACTATTTTTAAGCCGTTAAGCGTGATGATGGGTTTGGCCATACCGCTCCCTGCGCGAGAAAAAATGGGGTCTAATAGGAGTCATTGTAGACGTTGGCAAAGTCGGCGTCTCAACGCGTCGCCTCAGTTAAAATGAAAAAAACCGACCCATTAATAAATAATGACTGGAACGATATCATAATGGCGTTTGCTATCGGAAAAAACTAATCCAAATCAAATAGCAGAGGTAAAGAACTGCAAAGTCTTTGAGTTAAATGTGGTGTTATGGTACAAATCTGCGTGTGTATAACTACAGAGGACAATTTTCATCCGCAAATGATGAGAAGCAATACCGCGGATAATTGTAATTTTATGGACAATCAGTTCAGGATGTATATTTCGCTTCACCCTGCAGTCTCCCACTCCAACTCCCGCTTCCTCGGCGAGCAGCACTGGCGCTCGGCGCTTTAGTCTTCTTCTCTCTGCCTGAGCTGGCGCGCTGCGCACGGCTAAAATAACGTCAGAATTTTTCCGGTTTACTTCGCTGTAAGCCGTAATGGATTATATTCTCAAGCAGGAGAAGGGATCATGTTTTATTGGATTTTATTAGCTTTAGCAATCGTTGCTGAAATTACCGGCACTTTGTCGATGAAATGGGCAAGCGTAAGCGGCGGCCACACTGGTTTTATTTTAATGCTGGTGATGATTGCGCTTTCCTATATTTTCCTGGCTTTCGCCGTGAAAAAAATCGCCCTCGGCGTGGCCTATGCCCTATGGGAAGGGATCGGCATTTTACTGATCACGATTTTCAGCGTTCTGCTGTTTGATGAAACGCTGTCGACGATAAAAATTGCCGGTCTGGTCACCCTGGTCGCCGGGATTGTATTGATTAAATCGGGAACGCAGAAAACGGTGAAACCGGGCAAGGAGAAAACTCATGCAACAGTTTGAGTGGGTCCATGCCGCCTGGCTGGCGCTGGCTATCGCGCTGGAAATTATGGCCAACGTTTTTCTTAAGTTTTCCGACGGTTTTCGACGTAAGTTCTATGGCCTTATGTCGCTGGCGGCGGTTCTTGGCGCCTTCAGCGCGCTTTCGCAGGCGGTCAAAGGGATTGACCTGTCGGTGGCCTATGCGCTGTGGGGCGGTTTCGGCATTGCGGCGACCATTGCCGCCGGCTGGGTGCTGTTTGGCCAGCGTCTGAATCATAAAGGCTGGGCCGGCCTGCTCCTGCTGGTGGTCGGCATGGTGTTAATTAAACTCGCCTGATATGATGCCGCCTGTGGATGCGGGCGGCAAATTCTGCTCTCTGTATTACTCTTAAAAAAGAGCCAGTTCGGCGTATTTCGCTACCGGCCGACATGAGGGCAGAACATGATCCATTTGCCAGGCTGGCGCAATATTCCCTCCGCCAGAACGCTTTCCATCATGATTGTCCTCGCCGGGATTGGCTTAATCGTGTCCATTATTTCGCTCCTCTACCTCAGCCAGCACCTGATCGGCCTGAAAGCAAACGAAATTGATAAGCATCGTTCCGTGCTATCGGTGGATGGCGCGGTGCAAACCTCGGTGAATCGCGTGCTGTCGCTGGTGATGGATAACGCTATCTGGGACGATGCGGTGCATCAGACCTATACCGACCGGCTCGATCCGCAATGGCTCTATAACTCCTGGGGTTCCGGCTTTAAGATCAATAACCTTTATGACGGCACTTTCGTGCTCGACCAGCACTATCGCGTGCTGTGGGGATCGTTTCGCAGTGAGAGCTTTACCGAACAGGATACCCAATTTCTCGGCAACGGTTTTCATTCGCTCATCTCGCAGCATGCCGCCGCCCTGCGCAGCGGCAAAAGCGCTTATGCCGGCATCACCCGAACCCGCGCCGGTATCGCCTTTATTGCCATTGGCCTGATTCGCCCGACGACAGGACGGCTGCAGGTCTATGATGATACGCGTCGCTATCTGGTGATCACCCGTCATATTAACCCGCAAATGCTTGAGCGGCTGGGCGATACGTTTCAGATCCGCAACCTCCACGTCACGCCAGGCGGCGGCGAATACAGTATCCCGCTCCGCACCCAGTCCGGGGAAATCGTTGGCTATCTGAGCTGGCATCCGGGGCTTCCCGGCGCTGAAGCCGCGCGGGCGGCATCAAACAATATTCGGCTGATCGCCGTCGTGGCAGCGGGGCTGATCCTGCTGTTTATTCTCTTCAGCTGCCTCGGGCTTTACAAGCTGGCGCGCGGCGAAAAGCTGGCGCGCAATATTGCCATGACCGACTGGCTGAGCCGCTTGCCAAACCGGCGGGCGCTGATCGAACGTCTTAATCAGGTATGCGAAAATGCGCAGTACCAGACGCAAAGCGTGGTGTTTATCGATCTCGACGGCTTTAAGGATGTTAACGACAACTACGGCCACGATGTAGGCGATGCGTTGATTATTCATATTGCTAAAGAGCTTCGGCAGCGCGTGCCTCCCGAAGGGATGCTGGCGCGAATGGGCGGCGACGAGTTTGCGATGACCGTAAGCGGCGAACAAGCGGTAAATCAGGCGTTGGCCTTTGCCTGGGCGGTGCTGGAACTGTTAAAAGCCCCCGTTATCCTCAACGAACGAAAAATTTATATCAGCGCCAGCATCGGCATCGCCAGCGGCGTCCCGGCGAGCTGTTCCAGCACCGAGCTTTTTCGCCGCGCCGATATTGCCATGTACCACTCGAAAAAAACCGGTAAAGGGCGCACCACCTGGTATGACGAAGCGCTCAGCGACGCGCGGCAGTATCAGCTGAATATCGAAAACGGCATCCGCCAGGGGCTGGAGAACGAAGAGTTTGATGTCTGGTACCAGCCGATAGTCAACGCCGATACGCTGGTTATGGAGGGCGTGGAAGCGCTGCTGCGCTGGCCGCGACGTCCGCAGGGGGCGCTGCCGCCGGACACGTTTATCGGTATTGCCGAAAGTAGCGGTTTGATCTACGCGCTTGGTCAGTTTGTTCTGCAACGCGCCTGTAGCGAGCTGCAGCCTTTAGACGATTTGCTGCTGTCGGTGAATATCTCTCCGGCGCAGTTCCGCGACCCGGAGTTTGAGTCGCGGGTGGTGCAGGTGCTGGGCCGCTGCCATTTCCCGGCCCGTCGGTTACAGCTTGAGGTTACGGAGAGCTACGTTCTGGAGAATCCCGAGCGTGCGCGGGCGGCGATTGAAAATTTAAGGTCGCTGGGGATCGCGGTGGCGCTCGATGATTTTGGCACCGGCTACTCCAGCATCGGCTATTTACGCAGCTTTAGCTTCGACAGTCTCAAAATCGATAAATCACTGGCCGGGCTGGTGGATGTGGATACCCAGGCGGCGGAGCTGGTGCGCGGTACCGTGCGCATTGCCGGGGCGTTGGGGATTACGGTTGTGGCGGAAGGCGTTGAAAATCAGCAACAGCTGGCGCTGCTGCGACGGGCGGGATGCGACAAATTGCAGGGCTTCTTCTTCAGCGAGCCGATGCCCGTCGCATCGTTATTGCAGCTGCGCCAGCAGCAAGGCTGACCGCTTACTGGGCGGCCAGCGCCTCAAGCTTATCGCGAAAGCCGGTCACCGAGATGGCGCGGTTGTCCGCCCGCCAGCGATCTTTTGCCCCCGGCGCCGAACTCTGTACCGCGATCACCTGCCAGCCGTCGTCGGTTTTCAGCAGCAGCGGCGAGCCGCTATCGCCGGGTAGCGTATCGCATTGATGGGAGAGCACCGATGTTTGCGCCCAGCCGGTGACCACGCAATCTTCGTGGGTGTAGAGATTATCCAGATGATCTTCCGGATAGCCTGACTGAGTCACTTTTCGTTCTGCGGTCTTGAGCGCCGCGGTCAGATCGGCTTTGCTGCCGCTAAAAATCGGCACCGGCGTAATACCGGAAGGGGCGTAGCGCAGCACGATCAGGCCAAAATCCCACGGCGCCGCGGCGCTGGGAACTATCCAGCCATCGCCGTCGGCCTTAAGCCGTTTGCCCAGCGAAGGGTCCACGCGGCCTTCAATACCGTGAATTTCGTACACCCAGCCACCTTTGCGCGAGATAAAGCGCAGCGCGACGGGTTTATCCGGCTTGCCTTTGGGCGGCGTCAGCAGGCAGTGACCGGCGGTGAGCGCCAGGTTGGGGGCGATCAGCGTCGCGGTACAGAGATTACCGCTGGCGGTTTCCAGTTGCCCAATCGCATCCCAGGGATCGTCCGTGGGGTTGCTGACCGGTTTTCGGTCGTCATGACCAAAAAACAGCGTCTTAATATCTTTTGCACTCATGCCATCATCATCGGCCTGGACCAGCGCTGGAAACAGGGAAATGGAACACAGTAATAACAGGACGTCTCTACGCATATCACTCTCTGGGGAGATAATTATGTCTATTGAAAGTAGCAGCAGATTTAAGTTTATGAAAGTTAAGAATAATTTTAATTAAGCCAGACGGCGGGCGGAATCAGCTAAAATCGCCAGTCGCTTACGGATGAATGGTGTGTATTCAATATGTTAACACCATTTTCCTGCGGCGTTATTTCCGCAGAAAAGGGCAACGGAAGCAACAGAAATCGTGTATCCGAACGTACAACCAGCGGGTAGCGATAAAATGATTCCCGCTTCAGCTTTTTCTCAAGTCCCTAATGACTAAACAGCGCCAATATTGCGGGAAAAAAGAGATTTCTTTGCAGGATAAGCGCACTTCTTTACCTGTTTATCAATTACTTTCAAAGCGAAACATTTTCTCACCGTAAACGTTGTTATTGCTACCACCTTGTTGAGCAAACAGAGATGTTATCCCGGCGATGATATCTGCAATATCAAACACCCGATATACGGGAGGATTTATGTCTAAGCAAGGTATTCGCGCATTAGTTTACGTTTCGCTGGTGTCAGCAATGATTTGGGGCGCCACGGGCTATCTGCTGGTGACGGCGGTTCACGTACTGTAATCCGGGGCCGCGCCCTGGCGGATAACGTCAGCGGAGAGCGGACCGGGAATATGCTGGTTTAAAAAACGCTGCAATAGGGCGATCGGCTGCGGGCTGAGCGTATTTTTCGGCCAGACAAAATAGTAGCCTTCGCCGGTGGCTATCGTGGTAGAGAAGGGCAAGGCCAGCAGTCCCGCGCGGATCGCGGGCAGATTAGGCAATCCCAAAGATATTCTCTTTTTTGCCGCTTTTTTTCCGCAGCTTATTCATCTCACCAACAGTTTCGGCTGCAGTCTGGGGATATTGACGGCGGTGTGGGTGCCGATCGATCTGAGCGTGCTTTCGCTTTTCATTCTGGCGGTTCGTCGTTGGTTAACGGCGCGTTGCGCCAAACGCTTGACGAGGGTCTCGGCGCTTTTTCTGCTGCTTCTGGCGATCTATGGGTTGGGATATAACGTGTGGCAGCTACATCTTTAGTAAAGGAAAAAACGGCTGGCGACCAGCGCGCAGATAATCAGCAGGATCAGGATGAGCTCAAAACGATAGCGCCGCAGCATGGTGCTCTCCAGAAAAAAACGGCGCTGAAGACAGCGCCGATATCATATCACACAACTTAACCCGGGAGATTAAGCAGCCGGTTGTGCAGCTGGTTTAGCGGTATGATGTTTAGTGGTTTTGTGGTGTTTTTTAGCTGCCTGCGCTTTCTGAGCTACAGGTTTAGCAGCGGCTTTTTTGTGTTTCTTAGCGGCCTGGGCTTTCTGGGTTACAGCTGGTTTAGCTGCGGCTTTTTTGTGCTTTTTAGCCGCCTGCGCTTTCTGCTCAGCAGCCGGTTTGGCAGCGGCGGTATGGTGTTTTTTATGGTGGGTCGCTTTAGCGGTGGTGCTGTGAGTTGCAGCAGCCGGCGCCGGAGTTGTGGTGGTGGCAGCATCGGCAGCGAAAGCAACAGAAGACAGACCCATAGCAGCGGCAACGACCAGAGCTAATACTTTTTTCATTCTGATATCCTCGGAAAGGTTTCTTGTTTCAACCCCACTGCGGGGCCGTTGAAAGAACTATATGCTTGTCTTATCGAGGTTTCCGTGAGTGTTTGGTATCGGCGTGTAACCGTATGTACAACGTGCTGCGGCCAAGGTGGAACACGGCGTCGGGAGCGGGGCCCGACGCCGGTGATTTACAGATAACGCGAGGTAAGGTGCTGGCGGAAATAGGCGCTGTTAAGGTCTTCTCCGGTAGCATGCTGAATCAGCTGCGAGGTGGTAAAACGGCTACCGTGCTGCCAGATATTTTGCCGCAGCCAGTCAAACAGGGCGCTGAAGTTACCGTTGGCGATATCGCTTTCCAGCTGCGGTAGCGCCCGTCTGGCGGAAGCCATCAGCTGAGCGGCGTACATCGCGCCAAGCGTATAGGAAGGGAAATAGCCAAAACCGCCGTCGGTCCAGTGGATATCCTGCATACAGCCGTCGCGGTAGTTGCCGGTGGTGGAAAGTCCCAGCCAGTGCTGCATTTTTTCGTCCCACAGCGCCGGAATATCATCGACCTCGATGTCGCCATCAATCAGCGCGCGTTCAATTTCATAGCGCAGAATGACGTGTGCCGGATAGCTCACCTCATCCGCGTCGACGCGGATAAAGCCCGGCTTGACGCGCTGATTCCAGGCGATGAAGTTTTCGCGGCTAAAGGCCGGCTGTTCGCCAAAGTACTGGCGTACCGTTGGCAGCAGGCGCTGCAGAAAGGCGTCGCTGCGGCCAAGCTGCATCTCGAAAAACAGGCTTTGCGACTCATGGATCGCCGTAGAACGGGCGAGGGCAATGGGCTGATCGAGCCAGTTACGCGGCAGATTTTGTTCATAGCGCGCGTGGCCGGTTTCGTGAATCACGCCAAACAGCGCGCTGAGCAGGTCGTTTTCGTTGTAGCGCGTGGTGATACGCACATCCTCGGGGACGCCGCCGCAGAACGGGTGGGCGCTGATATCCAGGCGTCCGCCGTCAAAATCAAATCCCAGCACGCGCATCGCTTCCAGTCCCAGCTCGCGCTGGTCGGTAATCGGAAACGGCCCCTGAGGTTCGATGAGCGGCGTCTGTGCCTGCTTCTCAACCGCTTTTTCCAGCAGCGAAGGAAGCCAGGATTTCAGGTCCGCGAACAGCACGTCCAGACGGGCGCTGGTCATATCCGGTTCAAAAATATCCAGCAGAGCGTCATAGCGGGAGCCGCCTTTCGCCGCCGCGCGAATCTGCGCCTCCTCGCGGCTCAGTTTGACGACTTCACGCAGGTTCTCGGCAAAACCCTGCCAGTCGTTCGCCGGACGCTGGCTGCGCCAGGCGTGCTCGCAGCGGCTACCCGCCAGCGATTTCGCTTCCACCAGGCTTTCCGGCAGCAGCGCCGCCTGTTGGTACTGGCGAGTCATTTCGCGCAGGTTTGCCTGTTCCACATCATTTAGCTCTTCCTGAAGCGCGTTCTGTAGCCATTCACCCACTTTCTTGTCGGTGAGGATCTGATGCTGCAAAACGCCGAGCTCGGCGAGCGCTGCGCCGCGGGCCGCGCTGCCGCCGGGCGGCATCATGGCGAACATATCCCAGCCGGCGATGGCCGAGAGATGCGAGAAGCGGGAGAGTCGCTGAAAGGTGCGGGTAAGCTGATGATAATTTTTGTTTTCGGTCATGTTTACACTCTGACGGTGGCAAGTGAACAAAAGAGGTTTTCGTTGGCCTCTACACTATCGTGATACGCCGATGGGGTCGAGGGATGCGGGGCCTTCCGCCACAAATCTCCTGAGGCAATCGGACATCGCCGCCCGCATCGGCTCGCCGGCCATTAGCATAATGTAGGGATTAATCGATTGCGTATTTTATGTTTGGCTCGAAATAATCCGGATGTGCGTAAAGTAACAGACGCTTTCTCTGAACCGCGGCTAAACTTAATGCAGGCACAGCCCGCCTATGCGAGGTGGATTATGAATCCGTTTACCTGGCTGTTTATTGCTCTGCTTTCTATCGATGCCGTTAGAGAGGTGTTAGGAATGTCGTCGGTACTGGGGATGTGGTGAATAGCGTGGCCCGCGACAGGCCACGTTAACCCGCGTTATTTCAGCCGTTTATGCAAACACGCGCCGGTGAGCAGCGCCGCCAGCAGCATCAGCGCGATAAACCCGCCGACGCCGTTCCAACCGTAGTGATGCCAGAACACGCCGCCTAACGTCCCCGCCATGCTGGAACCCAGATAGTAGCTAAACAAATAGAGCGATGACGCCTGACCGCGGGCGCGACGGGCGCGCGGGCCGATCCAACTGCTGGCTACCGAGTGTGCCGCGAAGAAGCCCGCGGAGAACAGCAGCATGCCGATAAAAATTAGCCATAGCGACGAGAACAGGGTCAGCAGCAGGCCGCCGAGCATTACCGCCGTGGAGAACAGCAGTACCGGGCCGCGACCGTAGCGAACGGTCATCGCCCCGGCTTTCGGCGAACTCCAGGTTCCGGTCAAATAGGCCACCGACAGCAGACCAACCACCGCCTGGCTGAGCGACCACGGCGAGAGCATCAGACGATAGCCGATATAGTTAAACAGCGTTACGAATGCCCCCATTAATAAGAAACCTTCAAGAAACAGCAGCGGCAGTCCGCGATCGCGCCAGTGCAGGCGGAAGTTGATCAGCAGCGATTTTGGCCGCAGCGACGTTGGACGGAAGTGGCGCGACGCCGGCAGGATGCGCCAGAACATCAGCGCGGCTGCGAGGGCGAAGCCGCTAATGACCGCCAGCGCGATACGCCAGCCGAAGAAATCGGTGAATACCCCGGTCAGCAGACGGCCGCTCATGCCGCCAATCGAGTTTCCGCTGATATACAGCCCCATTGAGAACGCCACGACGCTGGGGTGGATCTCTTCGCTCAGATAGGTCATGCCGACCGCCGCCACGCCGCTCAACGACAGGCCGATCAGGGCGCGCATAATCAGGATCCCATGCCAGCTGGACATCATCGTCGACAGCAGGGAGCAGCAGGAAGCCAGCACCAGCGCGGTCACCATCACCTGTTTGCGGCCGATGGCGTCGGATAGCGGACCGGTAAACAGCAGGCCGACCGCCAGCATCGCCGTGGAAATCGACAGCGAGATACTGCTGCTGGCCGGCGAGACGCCGAATTCGCTGGAGAGCACCGGCAGAATCGGCTGAACACAATAGAGCAGCGCAAAGGTCGCCAGTCCGGCGGAAAAGAGGGCGAGGGTGACGCGAATAAATTGCGGGGTACCGCGTTTGATAAACTGGTTTGGCTGAGGAGCGATAATGTCGCTGACGTCGTTTGCCGGGACGGTGTCAGCGGTAGTTGTACGACTCACGGAAAAATCCTTGGTGATAAACAGAGAGTTGAGCGACCGCAATGGCCACTTATTCAGAGTAGGAAAATGTAAATATTCTGTCTAATATATTAATAATCTCAAATAAGACGTTTTAGATATGAATATTGAACTACGTCATCTGCGCTATTTTATTGCCGTGGCGGAAGAGCTCCATTTTGGCCACGCGGCGGCGCGGTTAAATATCTCTCAGCCGCCGCTTAGCCAGCAGATTCAAATCCTTGAGCAGCAAATTGGCGCACGTCTGTTTGCCCGGACGAACCGCAGCGTCAGCCTGACGGAAGCCGGGAGGCAGTTTCTCGCCGATAGCCGGCAGATCCTCTCCCAGGTGGACGATGCCGCCGCGCGGGCAGCCCGTCTTCATCACGGCGAAACCGGCGAACTGCGCATTGGTTTTACCTCCTCGGCCCCCTTTATTAAGGCGGTATCGGACACGCTATCGACCTTCCGACGCCGCTATCCCGATGTGCATATTCAGACGCGGGAAACCAACACGCGCGAGCAGATTGTGCCGCTGAACGAGGGGGCGCTGGATCTGGGGCTGATGCGTAATACCCAACTGCCGGAAACCCTTGTCTGGGAAAGAGTGCTGCGCGAACCGCTGCTGGCGATGGTGCCGCGCGATCATCCGCTGGCGAGCCAGCCGCGCGTCAGCCTGCGGGAACTGGCGCGGGAGCCGTTCGTGTTTTTCGATCCCCATGTCGGTACCGGGCTGTATGACGATATTCTCGGCCTGCTGCGCCGCTACGATCTGACGCCAACGATCGCCCAGGAAGTGGGGGAAGCGATGACGATTATCGGCCTGGTTGCCGCCGGGCTTGGGGTGTCGATTTTGCCGGCGTCGTTCAGACGGGTTCAGCTATCGGAAATGTGCTGGCTGCCCATCGAAGAGCAGGATGCGGTATCGGAAATGTGGCTGGTGTGGTCGAAACATCGTGAACAGGGGCAGGCGGCCCGGCGTTTTCGCGAATCGCTGCTTGCCAGCGCCACGTGAGTTATTTAGGACAAATAACGGCTAAAAATGTGCGGTAAATCACAAGGCTAAGCAAAAATTTGACGATTACCGTTGAAGTGCTTCACCATAGCCGTCAGTTTATTTCGAAGCGCGAAAATAAAGGGAGTCAACGGTGGTAGCGGACAGTCAGCCAGGCCATATCGATCAAATTAAGCAGACCAACGCGGGCGCGGTTTATCGCCTCATTGATCAGCTTGGCCCGGTGTCGCGCATCGACCTCTCGCGCTTCGCGCAGCTGGCGCCTGCCAGCATCACCAAGATCGTCCGTGAAATGCTGGAAGCGCATCTGGTCCAGGAGACGGAAATCCAGGAGCCGGGTAGCCGGGGAAGGCCTGCCGTTGGCCTAATGGTGGAAACGGAAGCCTGGCACTATCTCTCTATCCGCATCAGCCGCGGCGAGCTCCACCTCGCGCTGCGGGATTTAAGCAGCGCGCTGGTGGTGGAAGAGCAGCTTGAACTGGCGTTACAGCACGTTCAGCCCTTTGCGACCCGGCTACTCGATCATGTTGACCAGTTCTTTATTCGTCACCAAAAGAAGCTGGAGCGATTAACCGCCATCGCGGTCACCATGCCGGGGATCATCGACACCGAGCACGGTATCATCCACCGGATGCCTTTTTATGAAGACGTTAAGGATATGCCGCTGGGCGAGATCTTAGCCAACCATACCGGCGTATCGGTCTATATTCAGCACGATATCAGCGCCTGGACCATGGCCGAATCGCTGTTTGGCGCCTCGAGAGGCGCGCGGGATGTCATTCAGGTGGTGATAGACCATAACGTCGGCGCGGGGGTGATCACCGACGGCCGTCTATTGCACGCGGGCAGCAGTAGCCTGGTCGAGATCGGCCACACCCAGGTCGACCCGTATGGGAAACGCTGCTATTGCGGCAACCATGGCTGTCTGGAAACGATCGCCAGCGTGGAGAGCGTGCTGGAGCTGGCGCAGATCCGCATGGCGAAGTCGATGAGCTCGATGCTGCACCAGCAGCCGCTGAGCGTTGAATGGCTATGTCAGGCCGCGCTGCAGGGGGATTTGCTGGCGCGGGACATTATCAGCGGCGTCGGGAACCACGTCGGGCGGATTCTGGCGATTATGGTTAACCTTTTTAACCCGCAAAAAATTCTTATCGGCTCCCCCTTCAACCTGGCCGCGGATATTCTGTTTCCGGCAATATCTGATTGTATTCGACAACAATCGTTACCGGCCTATAGCCGACATATTGCCGTGGAAAGCACCCAGTTTTCTAACCGGGGAACGATGGCTGGCGCGGCCCTGGTTAAGGATGCCCTCTATAACGGATCGTTGCTGATACGACTGTTACAGGGTTAACATTTTTTCATATTCACACCAAAAATTGCGCTATCTCAAGCTGGCTTCCGGCGGCATCGCGTAGACTTTTTCCACAGTTGATTATTTCTCTCCCGTATATTTCATCAACATAACTGTGGGGTTAGTGATGTTTAAGCGTTTCTTCATAACAGGTACTGACACTGCCGTCGGCAAGACGGTGGTTTCCCGTGCGCTGTTGCAGGCACTGGCTGCCTGCGGCAAAAGCGTCGCCGGATACAAGCCTGTGGCGAAGGGCAGTAAAGAGACGCCGGACGGACTGCGGAACAAAGATGCGCTGGTCTTACAGAGCGTGTCATCGCTGGTGTTACCGTATGAAGCTGTCAATCCCATCGCGTTAAGCGAAGATGAAAGCAGCGTGGCGCACAGTTGCCCGATCAACTACGGCCTGCTGTCGGATGGCCTCCTGCGCCTCAGCGGCCAGGTTGAGCATGTAGTGGTTGAAGGTACCGGCGGCTGGCGCAGCCTGATGAACGACCTGCGTCCGCTTTCGGAATGGGTAGTGCAGGAACAGCTGCCGGTGCTCATGGTGGTGGGGATTCAGGAAGGCTGTATCAACCACGCCCTGCTGACCGCGCAGGCGATTGCTAACGACGGCCTGCCGCTTATCGGCTGGGTGGCCAACCGCATTAATCCGGGCCTGGCGCATTATGCTGAAATCATCGACGTGCTGAGCAAAAAGCTGCCGGCCCCGCTTATCGGTGAACTGCCTTACTTGCCGCGCGCGGAACAGCGCGAACTAAGCCAGTATATCGACTTATCGATGCTCGGCGAGATGATGGCGGTAGATAGAATCTCGGCGTAGCGTCCGCGATAGCACCGATGCCAGCACGCTGGCAATCAGTAAACCGGGCAGTAAAACGTACTGTCCGGTCATTTCACAAATCATCAGCGTTGACATAATCGGCGCATGGGTGGTGGCCGCCAGAAACGCCGCCATACCGGTTAAGCCAATCACTATTGCGATCGCCTGGCCATCAGGCAGCCACAGCCCGGTCAGGCTGGCGAACAGCATACCGATCCCCAGCCCAATAAATAGCGTTGGCGTAAATACGCCGCCCGGCGCCCCGGAGCCGCTGCTGGCGAGTACCGCAAGCAGCTTGCAGACAAACACCGTAAGTATTGCGCTGAACAGCGGCGGCGACAGGAGATAGCTCTGGACAACGCTATAGCCATTCCCCCAGACGGCTGGCGCGATCAGCGACAGCAGCCCGACAATGAGACCGCCGAGCGCCAGCTGCCAGGGGGGCGACAGGCGCAGCCGGACAAAGCAGCCATGGCTATAGCCCATCAGCCAGATAAACAGCGGCCCGCAAAGCCCGGCCAGCAGAGCCGTCGCCAGCATCAGCGCATAGTGCGTCGCGCGCAGGGTTTCGTGCAATTCAACGTGATACAGCGGGGCCGAACCGCCGTTCAGCAGATTGGTCAGCAGCAGGGCGACCACCGCGGCAATCACGACCGGGCCTAGCGACGCCAGCATCAGGGTGCCGAATAAGATCTCGGCGATAAACAGGCTTCCGGCCAGCGGAGCGTGGTAGGCGCTGGCCATCCCGGCGGCGGCGCCGCAGGCTACCCACAGCTTCCACTCGTCTTTGGGCGTAAAGCAGCGGGCGAACAGCGACGCGGCCAGCGCGGCCAGCAGGATCATCGCTCCCTCGCGGCCTATGGCGCTGCCGGTGGTCACCACCAGCAGGGAAGCCAGCGATTTTACCAGGCTGGCGGGCGTATCAAACACGCCGTCGCCGGTCTCGAGGGCTTCCATATAGTCGGTTGGCGCATGGGGTCGTGCACTGGTGCGCCGCTGCCAGAGCCAGAGCAGGGCGCCAGCCGCAAAACCGCCGAGCGCGGGCGTCAATAACCGACGCCATCCGGCCATCGACTCGGCGGCGTTGACCAGGCTTCCGCTGTCATTGCTCAGAAACAGGCTTTCCAGACCGGCCATCGCGTGGCGAAACAGGGCAACCGCGAGCGCGGCGAAGACGCCGACCAGCATGGCAATCAGCAGGCGGCGAAACATAACCTGAATATCAGGATAAGCGTGAAGACGATGCATCAGCGAATACGATTAGCGGGGGACATGGCTTATTTTTACCGGGTATAAGCATAGACGCAAAAGCGATAAGTGCGAAAACGGCAGAAAGTGACGTTGTCACCGATAGGCTATGCCCGCCGGGCGGGCATAGCGTCAGGGGTTAACGGTAGAGCGGTTTATCGGCGACCGCGCAGGGGAGCTGCGCCTGCCAGCGCGCCAGCGTCTCTTGCGCCAGCTGGCCCAGAGCCTGATAAAAAGGATTTTCCGCCCCGGCGATAAACACGCTCAGAAAGCGCCCCGACCACGGGAGAAGATGCCAGGCCAGCAGCTGGTTAAATGCCTCATCCTGAGCGGATTCACAAAGCCAGGCCGCCAGCAGCAGCAGCGTCCCGAAGTGGTCTTCCGGCTCGGCTCGGCGCTCAGACAGGCTGATGCCGGTTGCCCGCATCCACTCGCGCAGCGCCAGCGTCGAGTCGCCGAACAGCACGCTTTCTTTGTCCAGCCAGACGGAGCCCCACGGCGGCGCGGGCAGCGCCCACGGGCCGATAAACAGCCGCTGCCAGGCTTCCGCCAGCGGTTCATCGCTTGCGATAGCGAACTGTGCCGCCAGGCCGTCCGCGACCGGCCAGGGCCACTGACTCTGCCAGCTGCCGTCGCGCAGGGCCGCGATTAGCGGAGCCACCTGCTCGCTATCCGGAGCAAAAGAAAACAGCGCGCCCAGCGTACGGGCGCTGAGTGCGACGGCGTCGCGGTCTTGCGCTTGCATCATACCTATTCCTTAACAGCAGAGGGTGCCGCGGCACCCGTTGATTAACCAGCAATCGCCGTACCGACGGTCATATGTAGGCCATAAAACAGGCCGCGACCGATAAACTCGCCGAGTAATACCAGGATCAGTCCGAGCAGCAGGCTGGCGATGCGCGGGTTTTTCTTTCTTGCCAGCGGGCAGATCCAGCAGCCAAGGCCCAGCGTCAAAAATACTAAACGCAGGATTTGTAGCCAGCCGTAGTTTGGCAGCAGGGCGCTGGCCTGCTGCACGGAGCTGCGGATCTCCGCCAGTTCGCTGTTCTGCAAAATGACCACCGCCAGGCTTGCCAGCAGCGCAAGGACGCTCATCGACGCGAAGAGGGTGCCGTTAAAAGGCACGTTGGCTACCCGCAGCAGCAGGGCGGCGAAAAGCGGCCCGCACAGCACCATCGTCAGAAAGAAGGCGGCGGTGGTGTAGGCATTATACCAGGTCGGCACGGTATCAATTTGATAGACCAGGGTCATCTCAAGGACGAACAGGCAGCCGAGCAGCATGGTGAGCAGGAGCCAGGCTTTGGCCAGCATATTCGGCATTTTGCCGAGTATCGTCAGCAGCCACCAGAAACCCCCCACGGCGAAAAACAGCGCGCCGCTGGCAATTTCGTTACTTAACGCCGATGCGCCTACCCGGTTAAGCGAGTTAAACGCCCGCAGCGGCGAGCCGAGGTGGATGATTGACGCCAGAAAGCCAATCCCCATCACCAGCCAGATAAAAAACATGCCGCGCACCAGGCGCTGGCGGGCTTCGGAGTTGTTATTCAGCGAAAGCCAGCCCAGCCCGCTGACGATAATCGCCCCTGCAACGCTTTGCCCCAGCACCGTAAACAGCACCAGCGGCCATTCATGCCATCCATTTCCCACGTTACACCTCCTTCGGGTTGGCCAGATAGCCGGTGGTATCACCCGTCGGACGGCTGTTGGCGTTAGGTTTAATCACAATGCTCGGTTTAGTGAAGTGCGCGGACGGCAGCGGCGCGACGGCGGCAAGCTGGCCGTGCTTTTCGCGCAGCTCTTCGATGGGGCCAAAGTCGAGCGCCCGCAGCGGGCAGGATTCGACGCAAATCGGCTTTTTATCGTCAGCAACACGGTCGTAGCAGCCGTCGCATTTGGTCATGTGGCCTTTCGCCGCGTTGTACTGCGGCGCGCCGTACGGGCAGGCCATATGGCAGTAGCGACAGCCGATGCATACCTCTTCGTTCACCACCACAAAGCCATCATCGCGCTTATGCATGGCGCCGCTGGGGCACACTTTAGTACAGGCCGGGTCTTCGCAGTGGTTGCAGGCAATGGAAAGGTAATAGGCGAAAACGTTTTGATTCCACACGCCGTTATCTTCCTGCCAGTCGCCGCCCGCGTATTCGTAAATGCGGCGAAAGCTGACGTCAGGCGTTAAGTTTTTATAATCCTTACAGGCCAGCTCGCAGGTCTTACAGCCGGTGCAGCGGGCGGAATCGATAAAAAATCCATACTGAGCGCTCATGGTTTACTCCTTAAACCTTCTCGATTTCGACCAGATTGGTGTGCTGGGGATTGCCTTTCGCCAGCGGCGAAGGACGATGCGTCGTGAGAGTATTGATACAGGAGCCGCGATCGATGCGATCGCCGTTCATATTGGCGTCATGCCAGGCGCCCTGGCCCATCGCCGATACGCCGGGCATGATGCGCGGGGTCACCTTAGCCGGAATGCGCAGTTCGCCGCGGGCGTTGAATACGCGCACCATATCGCCATTTTTAATCCCGCGCTTCTCGGCATCCAGCGGGTTAAGCCATACCTCCTGGCGGCAGGCGGCCTGTAACACATCGATGTTGCCGTAGCTGGAGTGGGTGCGCGCCTTATAGTGGAAGCCGAACATTTGCAGCGGGAATTTCTCGCGCAGCGGGTCGTCCCAGCCTTCGAAAGTCGACGCGTATACCGGTAATGGACTGATGGTTTCGTCCTTTTCCAACTGCCATTTGCCGGCGATATCCGCCAGACGGCTGGAGTAGATCTCGATTTTACCCGATGGGGTTTTTAGCGGGTTGGCGACAGGGTCTTTGCGGAAGTCGCGATAGGCGACAAAGTGGCCGTTGGGGTCTTTACGCTTATAAATCCCCATCTTTTTCAGTTCGTCGTAGCTCGGTAGCGCCGGGTCTTTCGCCAGCATTTTCGCGTACAGATGCTGCAGCCACTGCTCCTGGGTACGGCCTTCGGTAAACTTCTGGTGGATATCATCGCCAAGGCGCTTTGCGACTTCGCTGAGGATCCAGTAGATCGGCTTGCGCTCGAATTTAGCGGAGGTGACCGGCTGAATAAAGATGAGATAGCCCATATTGCCGGCGTAGTCGTTGGGAATAATATCTTCCTGCTCGACGGTCATCAGGTCCGGCAGCAGAATATCGGCGTATTTGGCCGATGAGGTCATAAAGTTGTCGATAACCACGATCGTTTCGCACTTGCTTTCATCCTGCAGGATATCGTGGGTTTATTGATATCAGAGTGCTGGTTGATGATGGTGTTGCCGGCGTAGTTCCAGATGAATTTAATCGGCACGTCCAGCTTCTCTTTGCCGCGCACGCCGTCGCGGGTCGCGGTCATTTCTGCGCCGCGATCGATGGCGTCGGTCCAGCTGAAGCAGGAGATCTGCGTTTTCACCGGGTTTTCCGGCAGCGGCATGCGTTCGATGGTAATGGTGTAAGTTGACTCGCGCGCGCCGCTGTTGCCGCCGTTAATCCCCACGTTACCGGTCAAAATAGGCAGCATGGCGATCGCCCGGGAGGTCAGTTCGCCATTAGCCTGACGCTGCGGTCCCCACCCCTGGCAGATGTAGGCCGGTTTTGCGGCGCCAATTTCGCGCGCAAGCTTAATGATGCGATCCGCCGGAATGCCGGTGATGCGTGACGCCCACTGGGGCGTTTTGGCGGTAGCATCGTCGCCCTGGCCGAGAATATACGCTTTGTAGTGTCCGTTGGCCGGGGCCCCTTCCGGCAGCGTTTTCTCGTCGTAGCCGACGCAGTAGGTATCAAGGAACGGCTGGTCGACCAGGTTTTCGTCGATCAAAACCCAGGCGATACCGGCCACCAGCGCCGCATCCGTACCCGGACGAATCGGGATCCATTCGTCCTCGCGCCCGGCGGCGGTGTCGGTATAGCGCGGATCGATAACGATCATCCGCGCATTAGAGCGCTCGCGCGCCTGTTCGAGATAGTAGGTGATCCCGCCGCCGCTCATGCGCGTTTCCGCCGGGTTATTGCCGAACATCACCACCAGTTTGCTGTTTTCAATATCGGAGGTGCTGTTGCCGTCATTGCTGCCGTAGGTATAGGGCATCGCGCAGGAAATCTGCGCCGTACTATAGGTACCGTAGTGGCTTAAAAAACCGCCGTAGCAGTTCATCAGACGCGCCACCAGCGAGGCGTAAGGGGAGGAGCGGGTGATATTGCCGCCGACAATCCCGGAAGAGTAGTTAATGTAGACCGCTTCGTTGCCGTATTTTGCCACCACGTTTTTCAGGCTGGCGGCGATGGCGTCCAGCGCCTCGTCCCAGCTGATACGTTCGAACTTGCCTTCCCCGCGTTTGCCGACGCGTTTCATCGGGTAGTTGAGGCGGTCGGGGTGGTTAATACGACGACGAATAGAACGCCCGCGCAGGCAGGCGCGCACCTGGTGATCGCCATAGCTGTCCGTGCCGGTATTGTCGGTTTCGACCCAGACCACTTCGTCATCGCGAACGTGTGAACGCAGCGCGCAGCGGCTGCCGCAGTTGACCGAACAGGCGCCCCAGACGATCCGTTCCTCGCCGTGGGTCGCTTCTTGTACAGCGGCGGCGGCGCGGCGCAGGCTGAAAGGCAGGGATAAACCGCCGGCCGCGAGAGCCAGCGAGCCGAGGGCGGATGATTTAATTAGCGTTCGACGGCTAAGGCCGCCGGTATGTTCCTGGTTAGACATAGCTCACTCCATGATTTTGTTATAATGGCGTAATGCCAACGCCTGCGTAAGGTCGGCGTGGAGAGTGAGGGATCATACTTAAAATGGAGTAGAGAGATCTTATCCCTGGTCAACCGAGGGATAAGACTTCTCCAGTCATGCGGCGAGGTTACTGCGCGCCGCTGTCGCGGGTGTAGATGATTTTAAAGGTATCGTTGGCGCAGTGGCCGACAACCTGCGCGCCGGGCTGATCGGGCTGGTCGTTCGGGACAATGGTCAGGCTGAAGCCCGATTCCGGGACGCCGTTGTTGATGATTTTCTGCTGAATATCGCTTTTTACCCGCTCGCAGGAATCCGGCGCCGCGAAAGCAGCTGTCGAACCCAGTAGCAGAGCCGTACATAGCCAGGGTGATAGTTTCATCATAAACTCCTTATTAACGTTATCCAAAGTTAAGCATAGCAGAAGTGGTGTAAACAATTGTATTTGCTAATATGATTGCACTATGCACAAAAGGAATCGCGCGTGAAAAAACGGTTTTTGCTGCTGTTGGCAGTTGGGGCGCTTAGCGCCTGTGATGAAAAGGGCGCGCCGCAGGCCTTCACCCCGGAAATGGCCAGCTTTTCTAACGAATTTGAGTTCGATCCGCTGCGCGGGCCGGTAAAAGCGTTTAGCCAGACGCTGTATGACGAACATGACCAGGTGGTGAAGTGGGTCAAAGGGCGTTTGTCCAGTGAAGGGTGCTTCGACCTGCTGGCGTTTGAGGATCTGGAGAACAAAACCGGCGCGGCGCTGGTGCTGGACGCGAACTACTACCTGGATGCGCAAAGCCACGAAAAGCGCCTGCGGGTGCAGGGCAAATGCCAGCTGGCGGAAATGCCCTTGGCGGGCGTGTCGTGGGAAACCGATGAGCACGGGTTCGTCGTCACCGCTCGCGGTAAAGAAAGCACCGCGACATACCGCTACGACAGAGAAGGCTACCCGCTGGGCAAAACGACGACCGCCAAAGGGGAACGTTTTACGGTGGCCTCAACGCCATCATCCGATCCGCGCAAAAAAATGGACTACACCGCAGTGAGCACCTTCAATGACCGCACGCTGGGCAACATCAGCCAGACCTGCGATTACGACCGCCACGACAACCCGGTAAGCTGTGAGCTTCAGGTGGTTGACGACAGCGTGCAGCCTTCGCTAACCCGGCACTACACCATCAAAAGCACCATTGAATATTATTGAGCCGTAGGTTTCAGCAGCGTCTGGCCCGGCGTTTTATGCTCGGCCAGGTATTGGTGCTGAAACAGGCACATACGGATGGTATTGCGGTATTCGCCGTTAATAAAGAATTCATGAATCAGCTCGCCTTCTACCATAAAGCCGAGCTTGCGGTAGATGTGGATCGCTTTTTCATTTTCTTTATCGACGATGAGGTACAGCTTATACAGGTTGAGCACCATAAAACCGTAGTCCATCGCCAGCTTTGCGGCGCGGGTGGCCAGGCCTTTTCCCTGATAATCAGGCGAGATAATAATCTGAAACTCGGCGCGGCGGTGCACATGGTTGATTTCAACCAGTTCCACCAGTCCGGCCTTTTCACCAGCGCATTCAATGACAAAGCGGCGTTCGCTCTGATCGTGAATGTGTTTGTCGTACAGGTCGGACAGTTCGACAAAGGCTTCATAGGGTTCTTCAAACCAGTAACGCATAACGCTGGCATTGTTGTCGAGCTGGTGGACAAAGCGCAGGTCTTCGCGCTCGAGCGGACGGAGTTTGACGTGAGATGCGTCAGTCATGGAAATACCTGTGAGTGATTGCGGAGCTTTATAGGTTGTGGCGCCCGCGGGCGCCATACATTACGGGGTAATGGTGCGTCCGGTGCGGCGGTCAAGGCAGCGCAGGGTGTTAGGTTCCCAGTAGGCGTTGACGTTCGCGCTCTTCTGGCAGTTATCCTGGGCGTCAAAAGCCACGTCGGCTTTATCCCACTCTTTTTCAGCACGGGTGTTGACCTTCTGGCGTAAAGAGCGGGTGTCGTTCCACTGCTCTTTTTCCATTGCGGCCTGCTGGCGGCTCTGGGCGCTGTCGCCGGACTCAATCACCAGCTTGTCGGTTTTGGCAAATGACGAGGCGGTAAAGACCATCGCGCTCAGCGCCAGCAGAGCGGTCAGGCACCAGCGTTTATTCAGTGTTGTGTTCATCACGATTTCCTTTAAGTGATTCCCTCGGACTAAGTTTACTACATCTCCTTTCGACGGCATACCCGACAAAACGGAGTAAACGACGGCCATTATTGCGTAGAATGCGTTAACGCTTGCTCAACTCACGACGCTTTATATGTTAAAAACGACGCTGCTTTTCTTTGCCACCGCGCTGTGCGAAATCATTGGCTGCTATCTTCCCTGGCTATGGTTAAAACGCGGGGCCACGCCGTTACTATTGATTCTGGCCGCCGCTGCGCTGGCGCTTTTTGTCTGGCTACTGAGCCTGCACCCGGAGGCAAGCGGACGGGTGTATGCCGCTTACGGTGGGGTATATGTCTGCACCGCGCTGCTGTGGCTGCGCTTTATCGATGGCGTCAAACTCAGCCACTATGATTGGGCCGGCGCGCTGGTTGCGCTGTGCGGCATGCTGATAATCGTAGCCGGCTGGGGACGCGCATAGACCTTTTTTACTGCATGGCGTCGGGATAGGCGGCGCCAGCATACCCCTGTGCGGTAAGGCATTCGCGTTCACGTTCTCTGTTTATTCCTCCTTTCTGTCCGGCGAGATAGTGTGATCTGTCGCGTCTTTTTCGATCGTTATACTTGTATGGTAGTAGGTCTGATGGTTTAATTTTACCCACTAACCGCATAGAAGTAAGGAATGAGAAATGAAGATCGTTGCCGCTGAAGTTTTCGTCACCTGTCCGGGGCGCAACTTCGTCACCCTTAAAGTCACCACCGATGACGGTATTGTCGGTCTGGGTGACGCGACGCTAAATGGTCGCGAGCTGTCCGTCGCATCCTATCTGCGGGATCACCTCTGTCCGCAACTGATTGGTCGCGATGCGCATCGCATTGAGGATATCTGGCAGTTTTTCTACAAGGGCGCCTACTGGCGTCGTGGTCCGGTCACGATGTCGGCGATTTCCGCCATCGATATGGCGCTCTGGGATATTAAGGCGAAAGCCGCAGGCATGCCGCTATACCAACTGCTGGGCGGGGCTTCGCGGGAAGGGGTGATGGTTTACTGCCACACCACGGGTCACTCCATCGATGAAGTCCTGGACGACTACGCTCGCCATAAAGAGATGGGGTTTAAAGCGATTCGCGTGCAGTGCGGCGTGCCGGGAATGAAGACCACCTACGGGATGGCGAAAGGTAAAGGCCAGGCCTACGAACCGGCAACCAAAGGTCAATGGCCGGAAGAGCAGCTGTGGTCTACCGAGAAGTATCTCGATTTTACGCCACAGCTGTTTGCCGCCGTACGCGAAAAATTTGGCTTTAACGAGCATCTGCTGCATGACATGCATCACCGCCTGACGCCGATTGAAGCGGCGCGTTTTGGCAAGAGTATCGAAGATTACCGCCTGTTCTGGATGGAGGATCCGACCCCGGCGGAGAATCAGGAGTGCTTCCGGTTAATTCGCCAGCATACCGTCACGCCGATTGCCGTCGGCGAAGTCTTCAACAGCATTTGGGACTGTAAACAGCTGATTGAAGAGCAGCTGATCGACTATATCCGCACCACCATTACCCACGCGGGCGGGATTACGGGGATGCGTCGGATCGCCGATTTTGCCTCGCTTTATCAGGTACGCACCGGCTCGCACGGGCCGTCCGATCTGTCTCCAGTCTGCATGGCGGCCGCGCTGCATTTCGACCAGTGGGTGCCGAATTTTGGCGTCCAGGAATATATGGGCTATTCCGAACAGATGCTGGAAGTCTTCCCGCACAGCTGGACGTTTGATAACGGCTATATGCATCCGGGGGAAAAGCCGGGGCTGGGTATCGAGTTTGATGAAAAACTGGCCGCGAAATATCCCTATGAACCGGCTTATCTGCCGGTCGCGCGTCTGGAAGACGGTACGCTGTGGAACTGGTAAAAAAGGAAGCCAAAATGAAAAGTATTGTGATTCGTCAGCCCAATGAACTGGTGATTGAAGAGCGGCCGATCCCGCAGCCTGCCGCGGGCGAAGTGCGGGTAAAAATTAAGCTGGCGGGAATATGCGGTTCCGATAGCCATATTTATCGCGGGCACAATCCGTTTGCCAAATACCCGCGCGTCATTGGCCATGAATTTTTTGGCGTCATTGACGCCATCGGTGAAGGGGTGACCGACAAAGCCGTCGGCCAGCGGGTTAGCGTTGATCCGGTCATTAGCTGCGGTCATTGCTACCCTTGCTCGGTGGGCAAGCCGAACGTCTGTACCTCGCTGGTGGTGCTCGGTGTGCATCGCGACGGCGGCTTCAGCGAGTACGCGGTGGTGCCGGCGAAAAATGCCTGGCAGGTTCCGGACAACGTTTCGGACAGCCACGCGGTGATGATTGAGCCCTTTACCATCGCGGCTAACGTGACCGGGCACGTTTCGCCTACCGACCAGGATATCGCGCTGGTCTACGGCGCCGGGCCGATGGGCCTGACGACGATTCAGGTGCTGAAGCGGGTGTATCGCGTTAAGCAGGTTATCGTTGTCGATCGCATTGATGAACGCCTGCAGATGGCGCAGCGTAACGGCGCGGAC
The DNA here is from genome assembly GCF_900200035.1 of Klebsiella grimontii. Classification (GTDB taxonomy): domain Bacteria; phylum Pseudomonadota; class Gammaproteobacteria; order Enterobacterales; family Enterobacteriaceae; genus Klebsiella; species Klebsiella grimontii. The sequence continues at coordinate 544,046 of NZ_FZTC01000019.1, read as the reverse complement.
TGGGTGATTAACAACAGCGATGAGCCTCTGGCGGAAACGCTGAAGGCGAAGGGGATACTGCCGACGCTGATTATCGATGCCGCCTGTCATCCCGCTATTCTCCAGGAGGCGGTCAACCTGGCCTCCCCGGCAGCGAGAATTGTATTGATGGGATTCTCCACGGAACCTTCCCAGGTTGCGCAGCAGGGGATTACCGGGAAAGAGCTTTCTATTTTCTCCTCGCGTCTTAACGCCAATAAATTCCCGGTCGTCATCAAGTGGCTGGAACAAGGTTTAATTAATCCGGAGGAGTTGATTACTCACCAATTTGCGTATCAACAGGTTATCGATGCGCTGGAGCTTTTTGAAAATGACAGGAAACGGTGCTGTAAGGTTTTATTAACCTTCAGCTAATAACAACAGGTGCGGACTCTGTATTCTACAATTAGAGATAATCATTATGACTACCGTAAAAAATGAGAGAACCACTTCCGATCTCATTCGTGCAGCCGTATCTGGTTGGTTAGGCACTGCACTGGAGTTTATGGATTTCCAGCTCTATTCCCTCGGGGCGGCGCTGGTTTTCCATGAAATATTTTTCCCGGAACAATCCGCCGCGATGGCCTTGATTCTGGCAATGGGAACCTACGGCGCGGGATATATCGCGCGAATCGTCGGCGCCTTTATTTTTGGTAAAATGGGCGACAGTATTGGGCGCAAAAAGGTCCTGTTTATTACCATCACCATGATGGGGATCTGTACGACCCTCATTGGCGTACTGCCAACCTATGCTCAGGTCGGTATTTTAGCGCCGGTGTTGCTTGTAACCTTACGTATTATTCAGGGGCTTGGCGCAGGCGCAGAAATATCAGGCGCCGGTACCATGCTGGCGGAATATGCGCCGAAAGGTAAGCGCGGGATTATCTCTTCGCTGGTGGCGATGGGCACCAACTGCGGCACCTTAAGCGCCACGGCTATCTGGGCGGTCATGTTCTTCGTGCTCGATCGCGAGCAGCTCGTCGCGTGGGGATGGCGAATCCCGTTCCTGGCCAGCGCAGTGGTGATGATTTTTGCCATCTGGCTGCGTCTTAATCTGAAAGAGAGCCCGGTCTTTGAGCAGGTTAGCGAAGACAGCGGCCTACAGAATGAGATGGCAACGCAGGAAGGGACCTTTAGCGCCATGCTAAAAAGTAAATCCTTCTGGCTGGCGACGGGTCTGCGCTTCGGACAGGCCGGAAATTCAGGGTTATTGCAAACGTTCCTCGCGGGCTATCTGGTGCAAACCTTACTGTTTGATAAGGCAATTCCTACCGATGCGTTAATGATCAGCTCTGTTATTGGCTTTATTACCATTCCATTCCTCGGATGGCTGTCAGATAAGGTGGGGCGTCGCATACCGTATATTATCGTCAATATTTCAGCCATTATTCTGGCCTGGCCAATGCTGTCGATTATTGTGGATAAGAGCTACAGCGCGAGCACTATTATGGCGTCATTGATCGTCATTCATAATATTGCGGTGTTAGGGCTGTTTGCGCTGGAAAATATCACCATGGCGGAAATGTTCGGTTCGCGTAACCGCTTTACCCGCATGGCAATTTCAAAAGAGGCGGGTGGCCTCGTCGCCGTAGGATTTGGCCCGGTGCTGGCCGGTATTTTCTGTAATATGACCGGTTCCTGGATGCCGATTGTGATTATGCTGGTGTGCTATTCCATTATTGGCTTAATTTCCGCGATCCTGATGCCTGAAGTCCGCGACCGCGATCTGAGCCTGCTGAATGATGCCGCAGGCTGCGCGCCAAAGCCTAAAAGTGTCCGCAGCGGGCAATATATTTAAAACGCATCAAGTCCGCACCCTAAGATGATAGCCGTAAACAGGAAACTGCCGGGCTTTTAGCCCGGCAGTTTTACCTCTTTTGCCAGCGGTTATTGCGAAAATCTAGCCATCCAGCTTCTTGTATGGTAGTTGATGAATATCAAAGATGTCATACCAATTGCGTGAGATGGTTTATATCCACCCCCTCCGTGGGAAATCAGAAATCATAACTATGAGAGCCATCATGGAAAATATGCTTTTAACAGCTAACGCCACGCTGCCGGCATACGATCGCAACCGCCTTATTCCGCGTATCGTTCATTTGGGCTTTGGCGCATTTCACCGCGCTCACCAGGCCGTATACGCCGATATTCTGGCGACAGAACACGGCAGCGACTGGGGCTATACCGAAGTGAACCTGATCGGCGGCGAGCAGCAGATCGCCGATCTCCAGAAGCAGGATTTACTTTATACCGTCGCTGAAATGTCAGCGGATGCCTGGACCGCCCGCGTGGTTGGCGTGGTCAAGCAGGCGATGCACGCCCAGGTCGATGGTCTGGAGAGCGTGCTGGCAAAAATGTGCGAGCCGCAGGTCGCGATTGTGTCATTGACCATTACCGAAAAAGGCTACTGCCACTCTCCGGCCAGCGGTGAGCTGCAGTTGGATCACCCGCTGATTGCGGCCGATTTACAAAATCCCCGGCAACCGAAATCCGCGCCCGGCGTCGTAGTCGAAGCCCTGGCTCGACGCAAAGCGGCAGGGCTGCCGGCCTTCAGCGTGATGTCCTGCGACAATATGCCGGAAAATGGCCACGTCATGCGTAATGTCATCTGCGCCTATGCTCGCGCCGTTGATGCTGATTTGGCCGAATGGATTACGCGCAACGTCACGTTCCCCTCGACTATGGTTGACCGTATCGTTCCGGCAGTGACTGCCGATACGCTGGATAAAATTGCACAGCTCACCGGCGTGCGTGACCCGGCAGCAGTCGCCTGCGAGCCGTTTCGCCAGTGGGTCATCGAAGACAACTTTGTCGCCGGGCGTCCGCAGTGGGAAAAAGCCGGCGCCGAGCTGGTGTCGGACGTGCTGCCGTTTGAAGAGATGAAGCTGCGCATGCTTAACGGCAGCCACTCTTTTCTGGCTTATCTGGGGTATCTGGCTGGCTATCAGCATATTAATGACTGCATGCAGGACGAAAACTATCGCCGCGCCGCGCATACGCTGATGCTGGCTGAACAGGCGCCGACGCTGAGCGTGAAGGGTGTGGATTTGGCACGCTATGCCGGACTTCTGATTGAGCGCTATAGCAATCCGGCGCTCAAACATCGTACCTGGCAGATCGCCATGGACGGCAGTCAGAAACTGCCGCAGCGGATGCTGGATTCGATTCGCTGGCACCTGGCGGATGGCGGCGACTTTCCTCTGCTGGCGATGGGCGTCGCGGGCTGGATGCGCTATGTGAGCGGGGTGGATGACCAGGGGCAGGCGATTGAAATCTCCGATCCTATGCTGCCGGTGATTACGCAAACCGTTCAGAACAGCGAAGACGGCGAAGAACGCGTACGGGCGCTGCTGGGTATTGAGGCTATTTTTGGTTTGAGCCTGCCCAAGGAGAGCCGTTTCGTCAACGCGGTGGTTCGCGCTTATTTATCGCTGCAAGCGCACGGCGCAAAAGCTACCGTAGCGGCCTGGGCTCAGGCAAATTAATCTATTTCGCCCGCGTGCCGCCGATCCCGGCGGCTCTGCCATCGCGCTTTATCAGTGGGCGCTTTACCCGCCTGAAAATATTTCCCGTCTGGAATAAACTTTGATCCAGATCGTTGAATATACATAACTTTATCTAACAACAGTTAAGTATAAATAAGTGGAATTTATTTTAATCAATTAAATATTTATCTGAGTGATTATTCGTTCTCCTGCTGCAGTAAATATGGCATGATGAGTTAACCTACTAAGTTTCCTCAGAAAAAAGGAGAACGGACTATGTACAAAAAAATTTTGCTACCCGTAGACGTTTTTGAAATGGATTTAAGCGATAAGGCGGTTCGCCATGCCGAGTTTTTAGCATCAGCGGATGAAGGGGAAATTACGCTGCTCAACGTTCTGCCGAACAGCAGCAGCTCGATTTTACGCGGTTTTGCCGCCGATATCCGTAAGTTTGAAGCCTATATGCGCGAAGAGTCAGAGAAAAAGATGAAGACCCTATCCCGTCTGTTCTCGATACCCGCCGGGCGGATTCATTCCAGAGTGGTATTTGGCAACGTGCGCGATGAAATCCTGGCCATGAGCAGCAATGAGGAATTTGACGTTATTGTTATTGGTTCCCGTAAACCGGGTATATCAACTCATCTTCTTGGTTCAAACGCGGAGTCGATTTTACGTCACGCCAAAATACCGGTTCTGGTGGTCAGATAGTCCGCATAATAAACCCAGAGCGGCAGACCGTATATTCTGCCGCGACGCATTTTATTCCTCGCTAAACCAGTCGCTATTTTCCTGACGTACCAGCAGCACGGATTCGCTAATTTCTTGCAGATGTAAGCTCATCGCTTTTTCCACCGCGTCCGGGTCACGGGCGACCAGCGGCTGGAAAATATCGTAATGCTGACGCAGCATCATATCGGGAGGAGTCACATGATCGAGGCTCATATAGCGCACCCGGTCGATGGTAGCTTTAATATTTTCGACGGTATCCCAGGCTAACTGGCAGTCGGCGATTTGCGAGAGCTTCTGGTGAAATTCGTCATCCAGCTGGAAAAAATCGGTTAACTGCTGGCGTTCGACCGCCGTACGCTGCTGATTTAGATTTTGCTCAAGCTGGTAGAGCTGTTCATCGTTCACCATCCCGGCGGCGCGCCGCACCACGGCGCATTCAATGGCCTGGCGGACAAAACAGCCGTTGCGCACCTGCGAGAGAGAGATCTTATTCACGTAGCTCCCGCGCTGCGGGCGGATCTGGATCAAACCGTTCTCGGCCAGTTTAATAAAGGCTTCGCGAACCGGTTGACGAGAAACATCAAAGCGCACGGAGACTTCCTTCTCCGAAAGCGGGGTGCCTGGCGGGATCAGACAATGGACGATATCCCGACGAAGGATACGATAAATTTGCTGATTGACGGGCTGTGTCGGATTCAGTTGTGCTTCTGCGGCCATGGATAATTACTTTTTTATGAGGTATTTGCGCTATTTTACGTGTTTTTTCTCTTTCAGCCCAGACCCGGCCTGCTGGCCGGGTCACAGAGCTTAGCCCTGGCGGTGAACGTTCAGCCCGGCAAAAGTTTGGCTGACCGGCATGAGTTCCAGGGTGTTGATGTTGACGTGTTTTGGCAGGGTCGCGACCCACCAGACCGCTTCGGTCACGTCCTCCGGCGTCAGGGCCTGGGTATTTTCGTAAGCTTTCTCGGCTTTAGCGTCATCGCCTTTAAAGCGCACGTTGGAGAATTCGGTGCCGCCAACCAGGCCGGGTTCAATATCGGTCACGCGAAGGGCGGTGCCGTGAAGGTCGGTACGAAGATTGAGGCTGAACTGGCGCACAAAAGCTTTGGTCGCACCGTAGACGTTACCGCCGGCATAAGGCCAGGCGCCGGCGACCGAACCAATATTGATAATATGGCCGCGGTTACGTTCAACCATCCCCGGCAGGACGGCGCGGGTCATATAAACCAGCCCTTTATTATTGGTATCAATCATGTCTTCCCAGTCTTCAAGGCTGGCTTTATGCGCGGGCTCAAGACCCAGCGCCAGTCCGGCGTTATTGACCAGAATATCAATCGCCTGCCACTCGGCGGGCAGCCCGGCGATCGTCTCTTCAATGGCTGCGCGATTGCGTACGTCCAGTTGGGCGGTATAAAGGTTGTCGCCCAGCTCATCTTTCAACGTTTTCAGGCGCTCTTCGCGGCGCCCGGTGGCAATCACTTTGTGACCGTTAGCGATAAAACGGCGAGTAATACTTTCCCCAAAACCCGCTGTTGCTCCGGTAACCAGAATAATCATCTTACTGTTCCTCAACGCTTTTTGTGTCTTCATACCATAGCACGCGATCCCGGTGGCGGGTAATGGAAATCATCGGGCAAAGGAGGCCGATCGCGGCGGTTAACAGAGTAATCATTGCGGTCAATCAATGAGTTGCCTAATCTTACAGAATAATCGTATTCAGGAGATGAAGATGTCGGAGAACAATCCTTTTTTCAGCGTCAGCCTGCTGCCTTATCAGGCGCCGCGTTTCGATGTGATTGACGTGAGTCATTACCGTCCGGCCTTCGACGAGGGCGTTCGCCGCCAGCGCGCGGAGATTGCCGCCATCGTTAATCACCCCCAGCCGGCTGATTTTGCCAACACGCTGGAGGCCCTGGAGCAGAGCGGCCAGCTGCTGGCGCGGGTGACGAACGTCTTTTTCGCGATGGCGGGAGCGGAGACCAACCCGACTATTCAGGCGCTTGATGAGCAGTTTTCCGCCGAGCTGGCGGAACTGGCGAATGATATCTGGCTTAACGATGCGCTTTTTCAGCGGGTGAAGCGAGTGTGGGAGCAGCGGGATTCGCTCTCTCTGGATAGCGAATCCCGGCGTTTGCTGGAGGTGACCTGGCAACGTTTTACCCTTGCGGGCGCGATGCTTGAGGATGAGCAAAAAGCGGCGCTTCGCGCGCTGAATACCGAAGCGGCAGCGCTGCAAAGCCAGTTTCAGCAGCGCCTGCTGGCGGCGGTAAAATCTGGCGGTCTGGTGGTGGAGGATGTCCATCAGCTCGCGGGACTTAGCGACGAGGAGATAAGCGCAGCGGCAGAGGCCGCGCAGGATAAGGGATTAAGCGGTCGCTGGCTGCTGCCTTTACTCAATACCACCCAGCAGCCCGCGCTGCTCTCGCTGCAGGAGAGGCAGACGCGAGAGAACTTGTTTGCGGCCGGTTGGACGCGCAATCAGAAGGGCGATGCGAATGATACCCGCGAGCTGGTGCTGCGGCTGGCGGAAATTCGCGCGCGTAAAGCGCAGCTGCTGGGCGCGGACGACTTTGCCAGTTGGTCAATGGCCGATCAGATGGCGGGAGCGCCGGGGGAGGCGTTTGCCTTTATGCGACGAATCGCCCCGGCGGCAAGGGCGCGGGCCGAGCAGGAGCTGGCGGAAATCCAGCAGGTTATTGATAATGAAGGGGGCGATTTCCGCGCGGCGGCCTGGGACTGGCTCTATTACGCCGAGCAGGTGCGCAGGGCGAAATTTGCCATCGATGAAGCGCAGTTAAAACCCTATTTTGCCCTCGACCGCGTCCTGCGCGATGGCGTGTTCTGGACGGCGACACAGTTGTTCGGTATTCGCTTTATCGAACGATTCGATATTCCGGTTTATCACCCTGACGTACAGGTATGGGAAATTATCGACGCTAACGGCGAGGGGATCGCGCTGTTCTACGGCGACTACTTCTCGCGGGATAGTAAAAGCGGCGGGGCATGGATGGGCGTGTTTGTCGAACAATCGACCCTGCGAGCGCAGCATCCGGTTATCTACAACGTCTGTAACTATCAGAAACCCAAAGCCGGACACAGCGCGCTGCTTTCCTGGGATGAGGTCATCACTTTATTCCACGAATTTGGTCATACCCTGCACGGCCTGTTTGCCAGCCAGAAGTATGCCAGCCTGTCAGGAACCAATACCCCGCGCGATTTTGTGGAGTTTCCTTCGCAAATTTATGAACATTGGGCCAGCGAGCCGCAGGTGTTTGCCCACTATGCGCGGCATCATCAAACCGGGGAAGCTATGCCGGAAGCGCTGCGCGACAGCATGTTCCGCGCGGCGAAGTTTAATAAAGGCTACGATATGAGCGAACTGCTCGCGGCGGCGCTGCTGGATATGCGCTGGCACAGCGTGACGGTGGATAAGCTACCCGAGGACGTGGATGCGTTTGAAGCCGCGGCCCTGCACGCGGAGAGTATGGATCTTGCCGCGGTGCCGCCACGCTATCGCAGCAGCTACTTCTCGCATATTTTCGGCGGCGGCTACGCCGCGGGTTATTACGCTTACCTGTGGACGCAGATGCTAGCGGACGACGGCTACCAGTGGTTCGTTGAGCAGGGTGGTTTAAGCCGTGAAAACGGCCAGCGCTTCCGCGAAGCGATTTTGTCTCGCGGCAATAGCACTGATTTAGCTGAACTTTATCGCCAGTGGCGCGGACACGATCCGCAGATTGAGCCGATGCTGGAAAACCGCGGGCTGAGTTAGTCGAGCGTTTTGACGAGTAGAAGAAGACCGGGCACAGCGCCCGGTTTTATGTGTGTTTTTTCCCGAAAAGGAATGCTCAGACTCGTCAGGATTTGCGAGGTTACTCTGCAGCAGTGCCCGGGCATGCCCGGCACGCATTTGCATTTTACACTGCGGGTGAGGTTGCTCACCTGCGAACCGTATGCAAGAGCTGCAGGTGAGCAATTTGCTATGGAGGCAGTACCATAGCAGCGAAATTTTATCCTCGCGCTGCGGGCAAAACCATTAAACAGTTAAGCGCTGAGAATATTTAGGACTTACCTTACTTATGACATCAAGGCGTTACGCCTGCCATCAAGATTGGCAGAAGGAACCTGGAGTAGGGAAGCGTTCGCCCCCTCAACTCGGCAAAACCTCTGTTTTGCGGGACAGCCGTTAAGAGCGGATGGTTCAATATGATTTCTGCGCTAACGTTTCGCGAAAAGTGCAAAAATAGCCAATCGAGGCGGTGAGACAAAGCATATAACCGAATGATTCGCAGCCTTCCTCTACGACGTTTTTTACCACCCGAACGTAACCGCCATCGAGAATGGCCAGCCATAAGGCTTGCATGCCGAAGAGTCGGGAGAAGACCAGAATAGCCAACAGGCCGCTGATTAATAGGCCGTACGAGGGGGTACGAGTATATTGTGCTAGCTGGTGCAGGGTCTGACGATAATGAATAACTGGATGAATTAAGGCTAAAAGAGCTGCAATCAGCGCAAACCATACCCAGCTACCGTGAGCAATGAGATCAAAAAGGGCGTCCAGTTCGCGAATTAGCATGGCAAGGAAAAAACCGCCAACCAGAATATTACAGTAGCGCATGGCTTTATACCTCCTGGCAAGCAGGAAATGAATAAATACGATGGCTGTTAAAACGGACTCCTGCACAATTTCGGTCAGTGATAGTTCCGAAATATTATAATCCCAAAAGTATATATCGACCCATAGGCTAAGTACCACAAATGCGCTGGCGCAAGCCGCACCAAGAAAGGAGAGTAAGCTTTTAAATATAGTCATCAACATCACCAAATTTGTTTTTGGCTACGAGGATAAATGATGCGAATCTAAATGCTGTTCACTTTGTGCTGTATAATAACCCTGGTTTTAACACATGATGCGAATTAGCTTATTCTGAGGAATTTAATTTACGGAGATAGAGCGATCGCGCGCAGGAGCGTATATAAATATTGCGTTTAGCTCAGCGCTGCAATTAATTTCGCCTCCTGGGTTTCGGCGCTACCGGTTAGCCACCGCCCGGCGGAGATATGGGGCAGATGTTGAAAACGGGTGGGTCATAAGTCTCAAACCGGGCGCGGAGCCCGGTTTGGTTCACTGTATGTTGTTACACTTTAAGCAGTTTTACCGTGGCCTCAATATCAATCTCATCTTCCGAGAAAATGAGGGTGCTCCCCTGGAAGGTGGTGATAGCCAGCTTTTTCACCGAGCGCATTTCGCCGGGCTTCGCGGCGGATTTTGGCCTGATATTTCCCATCAACAGGCCCACGGAGAGTACCGCATTCTCTTTATCAATGCGGGCATCGGCGGGCTCTTCCTCGCTGTATACCAGGAAAGATTTGATCGACGTAAGCTTAATCCGCTCGCCTGCAATATAGATATATTTGCTTTCCGGCAGGACTTTCACCGCGTAAGCTGACAAACCCTTGTTATTCGTGGTGGGTTCGAACGTGACAGCCGCATCTTTTTTAATCAGTTCAGGGTTGGCAACTTTAATCACATGAAAATAGCGATTATCGCCGTTTTCATCTTTGATAAATCCAAAACCTTTATCTTTAAACCATGTTGTGATCGTTCCGTTCATCGCCGTTACCGCCTGGTTAATCGTTTATCTACTCAATTTTTGCCGCGGGTAGCGTAAAGCACAATGCCCGCATAGACTACGCCTGAATCTCCGGTCTGCGGAGGCCCGCGTTGCTTACCACATCAAATCATCGGGAACTTTAAAATCAGCATACGGATCGTCTTCGTCCTGCTCTTCCGCACTCAGCGCGCTGTTTAAAACAATGCTGCTGGCGTCGCGCTGGGCGATTTTATCCGCTACGCTCGCCGGGATAATCGCGTATTGGCTCTCACCGTCATTATCACCAGCCAGACGGGCAATGGCGAGACGACCGCTAATCAGCTGCGCCTGGGTCAGTTTATCCACGGCGATTTTTTTAATAAAGTTGTTATCCGTGAAGTTAAAATCAATATTGCCTTTGGATATATCGATTTTATTCATTTCAATAAGCTGCTTAACCTGCGCTTTATACTCTTTCGATAGCGCGGCCTGCTTTTGTTGCTCACTAAGCTGCTTATCTCGCTCAAGCTGCGCTTTTTTATTCTCTTCCACCGCCTCTCTGGCTTCACGGGCCTGAACGCGGGATTTTTTCGCCGTTCTCTGAACTTTGGCCATTTTTTTGCTGGTCACGAGTCCGGCTTTTAGCATCTGCTCTTGTAAGGTGAGTTTTGTCATCTTGGTATCTGAATCCGCTGAATAATGAGTGAGATTATACCTGCAAATGTCGGGTATGTACCATGCGGTATGGTTTGCTTGTTATGAAGTGCATAAAAATTCTCTTTTTTTGCTATTTATTTGCTATAAATGCACTTTGCGTAATTGATTATGGAGGTTGGTGATGATTGTCAGAACCTGGCACGGCTGTGTTCCCGTGGCGTTTGGCGATGCGTTTGCGCTTCATCTGCAGGCGACAGGCGTGCAACATTCTCGGGGCATCACCGGCAACGCGGGGGCGTTTGTCAGGCGGGAAACGCAGGGGGAGTGGGAACATTTTTTTCCGGCCACGTACTGGAATAATCTGGATGCCGTCATCGCCTTTGCCGGTGAAGACTATCACGTGGCGGTAACCTATGCGGATGATGAGCGGTATCAGCTGCTCTCCGACCCGTACGTTTTTCAGTTTGAGGTTGCTGACGTTGTGGCGATTTGAGTTGGCTTATGCATAAGGGGGGGCTTGAGGTTCAAAAATTAAGGCCCAAAGGGCCTTATAGGTTATTTCCTTCCCGCCAGCAAGCCAATCACCAGCCCGATGGCGCCGGCCGCCAGCAGCCCGGTTAGGGGATTTTCCCTGACGCGCTCAGAGACCTCTGAAACGGCATCCGAAGCCTGAGCGGCGTATTTCCGGGCCGCGCCTTTTAGCTGATGTTTCGGCGAATCAACCGCATCACCAAATTGCTGCTGGGCTTCCCCGGCAAATTCATTCACTTTATTACCGACTTTGTCGGCCAGATTCTGCGCGTCGTTTTCATAATCTTGTGATGACATGGGAGTCTCCTTTCGTTTGACTTATTTAAGTCTAGTGGCTGACAGGCGAAGTACCAATGCTCAGCCTGCGGTATAGCCCACTCCAGGAATTTTCTACAACGTTTGGGATATAAACCAGGCTGCTGTTTCGACCTCAGAAGCGCTAAGTTGATTGCGCAAAAACCTGGCCAGAATGAGTAGCAGCCCCATTATTTCAATTGATTAAGTTAATTCCTGGCGATAAGATCCGCAAACGCCGTTGCGGGAAAGGTGGCGATTCATAAATAAGAACTATTGATATTCACAATTCCTCTTTTTTCCTTCATCATTTGTCAGCTTTTGCTACTAATAATCAGCGCTTAGCGCAGCATAAGAAAGAAATTTTTTAACTCAAGGCCGGTATGAACTATAAGAATGTACTGAAGAACGCGATATGGCTTGCTCCCCTGGCGATCCTGAGTCTGCAAACGCCTGCGTGGGCCGCAGATGCCAGCAAAACGGCGACCTGTCGGACGGCGCCGCCAGCGGTGGACAAAGACGGTGTGCCGTTACCGCCCGTTGTGGGCAAAGAGGGCGCTCAGCCGGTCTCTGCTAAAGACAAGTCCGGCCACAGCGGCTCAACGGCCAACTGCCAGCCCAAGGCCATCGACAATTAATCATTGACCTCAACCCGGGAGGGACATGGTGCACCCGTTAATTAAGGTGATGCTGGTTGGAGGGAAGGGCGACGGCCTGATGGTTAGCGTTGCCGATAACGCGACGGAGGTTTCCGTGACCCCTGCGCAGTACGGTGCGAAATCCGGCCAGCCGCTGAGCTACAGGATCGTGTCGCAAACCATTGATGATGAATGCTATTTTTTTGGCGTTTTCAACGAGAGCCATGAGGATACGGACAAACTCAAACGCGTGGCGCTAACCCGCGGTATGAAAAAATTCTTCAGTTGAGCCGGTGCCGGGCGGCGATCTGTCGTCCGGTCGGATCATATTTCGTTTTTCTTGTGCCTCCGACACCGTAGCGCAAAACGCTTTTCTCAGTTTCGGGAATCTATGATTAACCATATCCGGATAAAAAATTTCAGATCGGTCAGGGATATTGAGCTGGAACTCGGGGCGCTGAATATCGTCTTTGGCCCCAACGGCTGCGGTAAATCCAATATCTACAAAGCCATCCACCTGTTAACCGCCTGCGCCGACGGGAAGTTCTCCGGCTATATCAGCGATGAGGGCGGTCTGGAAAATATCATGTGGTGCGGGCCGAGCGCACCGACCGACCGCTTTCCGCGACGGTTGCAGATTGGCTGTCTGACCGATGAGTTTGACTACCAGCTGCAGGTGGGTTTTCCGGAAAAACTGCCTTATCCCACCCAGTTTCAGCTGGATCCGATCGTTAAAGAGGAGTCGATCTGGCTGGCGGGATTTTCCCGACGCCCGTCATCGCGCGTGCTGGAGCGTAAAAATCAGGCCGCGTTCCTGGTCGACGTCAACGGGGAGCGCAGCACCTTTACCGACGCGATTTACGAGAACGAATCGATTTTTGGCCAGTTGGGCGAGCCGCATCGCTTTCCGGAAGTCTCGCGGGTCAGGGAAACCATGCGCCGCTGGCGCTTTTATCACGAATTCAATATCGGCAGGCTCTCGCCGCTGCGCCATCCGACGGTCGGCTATCGCTCGCCGGTGCTCGACAGCGATGGACACAACCTCGCCGCCGCCTTTCAGACCATCGTGGAAATTGGCGCCGAAGAGCTGCTGCATGAGATCCTCGGCGAAGCCTTTCCGGAGTGCACCTTCTACTGTGAAAACGAAAACTCGCGTTTCTCGGTAAAGATGCGCCGCAACGGCGTCTGGCGGCCTTTACTGGCGGCGGAGATGTCCGACGGCACCCTGCGCTTCCTGTGCCTGGCGGTGGCGTTGTTGAGCCCGCGTCCTCCGGCATTTCTGGCCATTAACGAGCCGGAAAACAGCCTGCATCGCCAGATGTTTCCCGCGCTGGCCCGGCTCATTGTCGAAGCTTCGCGCTATAGCCAAATCTGGTTGACCAGCCACTCCGCCGAGCTGGCGGAGCTAATTTCGTCCATGGCGCAAGCACGACTTTACGGGCTGGAAAATCGCGACGGGGAAACGCGGATCGCCGACTAGCGGCACGGGCCTAATCCGGCCCGGAAACGAATCGCCGCCGGAGGCTTTCCGGCGGCCTGGTGTTATGCCGTGGCCGGCAGCAGCGTTTTGCTGCCTTTCAGGGTAAACAGCGAAATAACGGTAAAGCTCAGGGTGATACAGCCCAGGATCAGATAAGCCTGATGGAAGCCGACGGTATCATACATCCGTCCTACCCACGCCGAGAGCACCACGCCTGAAAGCTGTTTCGATAAATTAAAGCCGATCAGGAACAGCGTCGCCGAGAGTTTTGGGTTAAATGCCGAGGAGATATATTTAAAGGTGCCGACCAGCAGGAACGGGATCTCAAACATATGCAGCATTTTTAATATAATGACTTCCACCGCCGAGGTGGCGAAAGACGAGCCTAAAATTCGCACTGACATAATCAACCCGGCAATTAACAGGGCATTCTTGGCGCCAATTCGGTTAATAATCGCCGGCGCGCAGAACATGATCAGCGCATTGAGTAATTCCCCTCCGGTGGTCACGAAGCCAAAGACTTCGGTGCCGCGCTGTGGGCTGGAGAAGAAGCCTTTAAAAAAGTTGGCGAACTGCTGGTCGAAAACGTCATAGACGCTGGCGACGCCAACCACGTAAATAATAAAGCCCCAGAAGCGCGGCATCCGCAAAAGCTCGGCGGCGGTACGCATTGAGAAGGCCTGACGGTTGGCGCCCAGGGCGTCAATAACCTCAGCGCTATTGCTGCTCTCCGGTTTTGAGACCCACAGCAGCACGCCGAGGATCAGCGCGAAACCGGAGGCGATCCAGAAGGTAATATTGGGGTCGATACTAAACAAAATACCGGTGATGGAGGCGCACAGCGCCCAGCCGACGCAGCCTGAGACGCGCACTTTACCGTATTCAAAACGGTTGGCGCGGCTGACGCGTTCAATATAGGCTTCTACCGCCCCGGAGCCGCTGGAGAAAACGATTCCCAGATATACTCCGCCCACCAGCGCGCCCGCGATGATATTCATCTGCAGCAATGGCGAGAAAACAAAAATAAAGAAGGGGGCAAACAGGATTAATAAAATCGTAATCGTCCACAGCAGATGCTTGCGCAGGCCGAGCTTATCGGAAATCAGGCCAAATACCGGCTGGAAAATGATGGCGAATAGCGAAATGGAGGAGAAGACGATCCCCGTCTCGGTTTTGGTTAAATGGTTAACTTCCGCCAGCCACACCGGAAAAAAAGGAAAGTAGGCTGACATAATGAAATAATAAAAGAAAAAGAACAGCATGAAATAAAAAAAGTTATGCCGTTCTCGTGGCGCGAGTTCAGAGAGTTTCATTGTGAATATTCCATATTATTATGCCTGTCAGGTTGGGGGCTTTCGCCCCCGATTATTATTGGAAGTGAATCGTTAACTGATACTGCCATTGTCTTTCAAGCAGCAGCCACTGTTGCAGCACGCTGGGTGTCCAGGAGTCGTCGCCGCCGATGCCCATGTGTTGAGCATCGAGCGCAATCCAGACGCCTTTTTCTGGCTTCATCCGGTGCCAGTGGTCGGTCTCCATTAACTGCGCGGTGCTATAGGGCTGGACGGAGAAGTGGAAATCGCCCCCTACGTGCCAGCGCCCCCAGTCCAGCGCCTTGCTATCGCAGCGCAGGCCGTTTTCCGTCGGGAAAATGTAAGGGGTGGTCATCTCTTCCAGCGGCAGCTGCCAGCGGGAGAAACAGGCGCTGGTGCGGCGGTCCGGATAGTTCTCGTGCGGGCCGTAGCCCAGCCAGCTGACCGGCTGCTGCTGGTCGGGAACCTGGAACGTCAGCCCGATGCGCGGCAGCGGCGGCAGGGTGCCGGCGCGTTCGCCATCGACCGCCAGATGCAGCTTGCCTTCGCTATCAAACGTCATCCGCCAGTGGCTGACAATCACCACTTCGTCGCCGCGCAGATAGTGCCAGCGGCTATCGATAACCACTTCATGGGCCAGACGCTGCGCGTCGCACGCTACGCAGCGGGCGCTGAGGCCGTACAGCCCGGCGCTTTTCCAGCGTTCGACCCAGGCGTTGGGGTCGATACGCTCCACTTCACTGACGCCAATATCGTTATCCAGCGGCGCGCGCGCAAACTGATCGCGCAGCGGCGTCAGCAGCTGTTCCACGCCGTCCACCTGCCAGCGGGTTAACAGGCCGCTTTCCCGGTCGACCGTCCACTGCTGCGCGCCGCTGCGCACCGTCCAGGCGGCGTTACTGCCGTCCAGCGCTGGCGCCGTGCCGGTAGGGGCAGGGCGACGCAGCGCCAGCGGGGCGGCGATCGGGAACTGCTGCCAGGCGACGCGATGCCCGGCGTCGGACCAGGCGGTGGCCTGCGGCTGGACGACCTCCAGCGTTAGCCATATCTCTTCGGCGCCGGCGGGCAGCGCCAGCGCCTCGCACAGCGTCAGCTCGCTCTGGCCTTCAGGGCTAAGCTCAAGCTTCACTTGCCCCTCGGCAAAGGTTTCTCCGGCGGCCTGAACCTGCCAGCGCAGCTCTTCGTTATCGGTGGCGCGGAACAGATATTCGCTGCTGACGCCGATCCGCAGCGGGGATTGCGCGAGCAGGGCAAACTGGAAGTACTGCTGCGCGCGTTTGGCCTCAATTAATGAAGGGTGCGGGCGACGGTCGGGGAAAACCAGTCCGTTCATACAGAACTGGCGATCGTTCGGTTTATCGCCAAAATCACCGCCGTAGGCATAGCCAACGCTGCCGTCGTCGAAGGTTTTGCTGATGGCCTGATCCGCCCAGTCCCAGATAAACCCGCCCTGCAGGCGCGGATAGTCGCGAAAGGCCTGCCAGTAATCGGCAAAGTTGCCGAGGCTGTTGCCCATCGCGTGGGCGTATTCGCAGAGGATCAGCGGTCGCTGCTCGCCCGGCAGACTGATCCACTTTTTGATCCCCCATTTTGGCACCGTCGGAATCAGCTGGTCGCGTTCAACGCGGGCGTACATCGGGCAGATAATATCGGTGGTGGTGCTGTCGGCGCCGCCGCCTTCGTACTGCACCGGGCGGGAGGGGTCGTTGCGCTTCAGCCAGTGATACATCGCTTCATGGTTGCCGCCGCCGCCGGATTCATTTCCCAGCGACCAGATAATAATCGACGGGTGGTTGCGGTTGCTTTGCAGCATGCGGCTGACGCGGGCGCTGAAGGCCGGGAGCCAGCCCGGATCGTCGGAAAGACGATTCATCGGCACCATGCCGTGGGTTTCAATATTGGCTTCGTCAACGACGTACAGGCCATAGCGGTTGCACAGCTCATACCAGCGCGGAGCGTTTGGATAGTGCGAGCAGCGCACGGCGTTGAAGTTGTTCTGCTTCATCAGCAGAATATCCTGCACCATGTCCTCTTCGGTCACCACCTGGCCGCGCTGGTGGTGATGCTCGTGGCGGTTGACGCCGCGGATCAGCAGCGGTTTGCCGTTCAGCAGCAGCAGGCCGTTTTTGATTTCAACGCGGCGAAAGCCGATATCCCAGGCTTCCGCCTCGATCGTTTCATCGCCGCGCCACAGGGAGACGACTGCCCGATAGCAGTTTGGCGTTTCCGCGCTCCACAGCGCCGGTTTTTCTACCGGCAGACGAATCGCCGCGCGTTCGGCATAGTTGCCGCGCTCATCGATAATCGGCGAACCCGGCGGCTGGCGGTGGCTGGCGACCAGACGATCCTCATCCCACAGCTCAACCTTCACCGTCAGCTCTTCCAACTGCGCGACCGGCGCGGCAACGCTTACGTTCACCAGCAGTTCGGCATCGCGGTAAAGCGCATCGAGCTGCGGCGTGAGCTGAACGTCGCTGAGGTGCAGGGTCGGTTTGTTCAGCAGCCAGACCGAGCGAAAGATCCCGCTCATGCGCCACATGTCCTGATCTTCAAGCCAGGTTCCCGCGCTCCAGCGCATCACCATGACGCAGATGCGGTTATCGCCGGGCTGAAGGAATGGCGAGAGATCGAAGGCCGCGGGCAGGCGACTGTCCTGCGAGTAGCCGACCCATTCACCGTTGCACCACAGATGAAAAGCTGAATTAACGCCGTCGAAGATTATCTGCGTCTGGCCGTTGGCCTGCCAGTCCTCATCAACGCTGAACGTCAGCGAGTAGCAGCCGGTCGGGTTCTCCTCAGGCACGCGCGGCGGCGTAGTATCGATTGGATAGCGAACGTTGGTGTAGATTGGGGCGTCGTAGCCTTGCATCTGCCAGTTTGATGGCACCGGCGTACTGCGGCTGTCCGGCAGATCGTCTTCCAGCCAGCGGGCATCCACCGCAAACGGGCTGCGGGCCAGGGAAAACTGCCACTGGCCGTCAAGCCGGCGACGAGACGCCGAAGGCCGGTTTTCCCGCGCCGCGTCGGGATCGCGCCAGCTGGCGAACGTCGGGTGGGCCGGTAAACGGTTGAGATGGGTAATGGTCTGGTTTTGCCAGTCTTCGCGGACGAGAACCTGATGAAATGTCGCTCCTGCGGCGGAGATTGAGTCGTGTTGTTGCATACGCATACCTGACGGATAAGTGAGAAAAATGTCATTCGCTAGACAATGTAAATTTGTTATCAGTTATTTTCGTCAGAGCCGCAATAATGGCGAAAATGAAACCCACCGGCGATCACGAAAAGCTGGGAAAAGGGCTGATTTTTGTCGTCCTTTAAACATAAAATGTTAGCGAGCGACATTGAGGGTTCAAAATAGGGAAGGAGCGCGCTATGCAGCGTCGATCGGCAACGCTAGAAGATGTGGCCCGCGAGGCCGGGGTATCCCAGCAGACGGTCTCCCGGGTGCTGAATAATCCGGACGTGGTGTCTGAAAAAACCCGCGATAAAGTGATCCGCGCGATGCAGGCGCTGCGCTATGTGCCGAACCGTTCTGCGCAGCTGCTGGCGGGTAAATCCGCGCCGTCGATTGGGCTGATTACCGCCTCGCTAACGCTGCATGCGCCTTCGCAAATCGCCGCGGCGGTGAAAAGCTATGCGGGTTTGCATCAGCTTGAAGTTTCCATTGCGATGCCGGTGCAGATCGATTATCCGTCGCTGCAGGCCAGGCTCAATGAGTTTCGCGCCCAGCATATTCGCGGCGCGATTATCAGCCTGCCGCTGGAAAGCAGTCTCGCGGAGCGGCTGGTGGCGGAGAATCCCGATATTGCCTGTCTGTTTCTTGACGTCTCGCCGGAGGCCGACGTTTGCAGCGTGCGTTTCGATCACCGCGACGGCTGCGGCGCCTGCGTGCGTCATCTCTGGGACGCCGGGCACCGCGAGTTCGGCCTGCTCGCCGGGCCGGAAAGCTCGATCTCCGCGCGCATGCGCCTGAGCAGCTGGCGCGAGGCGCTGCACCGGCTGGGGGTCAGTAATGCGGTGACGGTATTTGGCGACTGGAGTGCCGCCAGTGGCTGGCACAAAACTTTTGAGCTGCTGCATCACCATCCGCGCATCAGCGCCATCGTGGTGGCTAACGATCAGATGGCGCTTGGTGTACTGAGCGCGCTGGCGCAGCTTAACCGCACCGGCAGCCAGGCTATCTCGGTCACCGGCTATGACGACACGGCGGATAGCCTCTATTTCCAGCCGCCGCTGACCACCGTCGCCCAGGATTTTAATGTTCTCGGGAAGCGGGCGGTAGAGCTGCTCATCCAGCTCATGGCCGCTCCGCAGATAAAAATTCGCGAGCTGCTGCCGACGCACCTGATTATCCGTCATTCCACTTGGCCCTATGCGGGAGATGAGGAGAGGGAGAAAGGCGAGCTCATTGCGCAGCTCAAAGCGCTGGTGGAAAAGCTGTAAGCAACGGGCCGTTTAGCTTTCATTGATGTTGCGTGTGATAGCTTATTCAACAAACGTACTCAGGGGATTTATCCCCTGAACGTAAAAATGCAAAACACAATCTATCCATGCAAGCATTTATTCACCGCCAGTCACATGGCGGTTTTTTTTGGCCTTTTTTTGCCAACGGGAAATGACGTTATTTTATTTAATTCTGCTGGTTGCGCGTTAAATCGGCTGGGTAAAGCATAAATACGCTGTTTTGTCGCCCGCGTGTCAAAAAGTTTCCCGGGGCTATAGTTTCTGCCCCAGCATAAAATGCTGTAGCGCATGAAGCGACAGAATGCTCTTCTTTTAGCACCATTCGGCTATGCTGAAAGCCAATAGCGGCGAGTAAAGGCAAGGTCATGATGATATTAAAAGGAAAAGAGCACGTTGACTCGGTTGACTGGCTGACGGTGGCGGAGACCATCGCCGCCGCAGGGCTTAATCAGCGGGACGTTGCGCTGGTTGAACGCGCGTTTCGCCATAGTACCTTTTGCTGGTTCGGCTATGAAAACGGTCAGCTCATTGCCGTTGCCCGGGCAATTAGCGACCTGACCTGGTGCAGCTATCTGGCGGATGTCGCGGTGCACCCGCGCTGCCAGGGTAAGGGATACGGCCAGCAACTGATGCGGGCGGTCAGCGATGAGCTGCGGCCGTACGGCAAAACCTTTATCTACTCGGTGGTGGATAAAATAGATTTCTATCGCCGCTTCGGTTTTGAAATGCTGGCGACGGGCATGGTTTGCGCCAGCGAAGAGACGATAGCGCGTATGCGGGAACAGGGCTTTGTTGGCTAGCAAATACCGCTTAAAAAAATGCATATACCAAACCTGAGTCGGCTATAGCCGGCCCAGTTAATGATGACAGATAGCCTGGGTTAAAAGGGTAAACTGTGTTACACAGTCTCATTCTCCTGGCAAACATCTGGATGGGATTATGCTGACCACTCTGATTTACAGAAGTCAGATGCATTTAACACAAGAAACCGATCTCATACTGCTGGTTGAAAAAGCGAATGCTGAGAACGCAGCACGCGGGATTACGGGCATACTTCTTTTAAAAGATAATGTTTACCTTCAGATACTTGAGGGCGATGAGTGCGTGCTTGAGCAGCTATTCAGCAAGATCAAGCAAGACGATCGCCACTCTCAGGTTGTCGAGCTGATGCGTGATTACGCGCCGCGCCGGCGCTTTGAAAACGTAGGGATGATGTTTTTTGACCTGAATAAACTGCAAACCGCTGACGTCCTGAGAAAGGTGCGTCAGCTTAGCCAGCTGAAAGGTTATCTTTCCACCGAAGAGCGCGTTTATAAATTTATCCATACTTTTATCAGTCAAAAAAGCGTTGCCGCGCCGTCACCCTTTTTACGGCCTGACCAATGGTCGCTTCATTCGCGTAAACATACATTTCATGTGCCGCAAGAATCGTTTTTTGCCGGTCAATGCTGTCAGTTTGCTTTCCAGCCCATTATCGAACCGTTGGCCGGGAATATCACTTCGCTTGAAGCGCTTATTCGTGATAAAGAGGGCGGCAGTCCTGCTAATTTCTTTGCCTCGATTCCGCAAGAGCAACGTTATGAAGTTGATCTCAAAGCGAAATCAGTTGCCTTTGCCCTGGCGAAAGAAATCAATATTGGCGACCATAAAATATCCATTAATATCCTTCCGATGTCGCTGGTTGTTATTCCTGACGCCATTGAATACCTGTTGCAGGAAATAAAAAAACAGGGGCTGGTACCCGAACAGGTGATCGTGGAGGTGACGGAAGATGAAATGATCTCCGGTTTTAGCCAGTTCAGCAGCGCGATAAAAAAACTGCGCGTCTCTGGTATGGGGCTGGCAATTGATGATTTTGGCGCCGGTTATGCTGGACTCTCGTTGTTGACAAAAATTCAGCCTGATAAAGTTAAAATCGATCGCGAGATTATTACCGACATCCATCAGAGCGGCCCTAAACAGGCGGTGGTAAGATCGATCATCAACTGCTGCCGTGAACTTGAGATTGCCGTGGTTGCTGAAGGCATAGAGCGGATAGAGGAGTGGTGCTGGCTCGAATCTGCGGGTATCAAACGTTTCCAGGGCTTTTTATTTGCCACGCCGAAAGTCAACGGCGTCGGTGACATACGCTGGCCTGTGAAAAAAAGTGAAGTCTGATATGCCTTAATATACTGAGCGGTTTGCCTCCAGCAGCAGCGCAGGCGAGTAGAAATGGAGTATTCAACCTGGATCATCCCTGTTTTCTGAAGCTGAACGGTATTTGCTGAACCGGCCAAGCGTTGATGATGGCCGGTAAGCTCATGCCTAACTGCAAGCTATGCCTATTCTCAATCTATAACAAACTGACCTTTGTTAATCATCGAGCCCGTCATGACTGATTTCATCTTCGTGGGTGTTTATCAACTGCGTGAGCGCTATTTGTTCCTGAAACTTGGTCAGAAGCAGTTCTGCGTCCGTCTTCAGAACGTCTTCAGATGATTCCAGTACCGAATTTATCGCTTTCGTTACGCTGCTAACTAATTCCGCGACGCCGCCTTCCTTGCCAATAGCAAGCATCAGAGCGCTAATGAGCAAAGACTGCGCCTCGACCTGGGCAGCAAGCTGCTTACTTTCGGCATCCATGGCAGAAATTTTAGCAATTATGCTGAGAATGACATTATTCATTGTATCCCTCAAATCAATCAATTAGAGCGGGTTGTTGATGGCTATATTCGACGTTGACAGTCCGAAATAACCATAGAACATAAATATGCCAGAAAAAATATCAGTAGCGATAGTCAGGTTTTAGACATCACCAAAATAAAGCATGAAAACGCGCCGCTCCCTCTTCCATTTTTCCTCCAGCGATCGCGCCCGACAGCGCGCAAGAGAGCATGAAGAGAGCGGTTGTTGACAAGAAAGACGGCAGACTTGAAGTTGTGTTAAGCCCGGCCGACCTCTGATGTTTCTTGCTTCAGCATCAACGCGTAGCGGGCGAAGCGGAAAATTTTAGGATGTTTGGCCGGAAGGATAAACGCGTTTGCAAGAGCGGCTATCTCTGTCCATCAAGCTGCGGCATGGTCTGACGCCCGACCATGAATATGGCTCATGTTGTAATGAAATTAACTCGCTTTTACTCATCTAATGACTCTGGCATAACATGCTGTATTCGATATAGATAATATGAAGATGAAGACCGCTTATGGAAGCGTGCGCCAGCCTGCAACCATCAGAAAGGACTGCGGTTTTTCTCTCAGAACTTAGGATGCACATCTGCGATGAATCAACAATTTACCTATACTATTAAACGCACTTTGTTTGATGAAAACTATAACCCCTCTGAAAATACGCGTATTACAACCAACTTTGCTAATTTAGCCAGAGGGGAAAATCGCCGGGAGAATCTGCGCAACACGTTAGCCATGATAAACAACCGTTTCAACAACCTGGCGCATTGGGATAATCCCAAAGGCGATCGCTACGCGGTTGAGCTGGAAATTATTTCAGCCGAAATGAAGATCAACGCCACCGGCGATACTTTTCCGGTGATTGAAATATTGCAAACCGGCATTATTGACAAAAAGACGGATAAACGCATTGACGGTATTGTCGGCAATAATTTCTCCTCGTACGTTCGCGATTACGACTTTAGCGTAGTGTTGTTAGAACATAATAAAGGGCGAGCAGGTTTTAGCATTCCCGCGGGGTTTGGCGATTTACACGGCAATATATTTAAAGATTTCGTCAATTCAGCGCAGTACAAGGCCAATTTCAAAAAAACACCGGTCATCTGCCTTAGCGTCTCCAGCAAAGACACCTATCACCAGACCGGAAATCAACACCCGGTGTTGGGCCTCGAATACCGGCCTACCGCCTCATCGTTGACTGAGCAATATTTTGGCAAAATGGGCCTGCAGGTTCGTTATTTTATGCCGAAAAACAGCGTCGCGCCTCTGGCATTTTATTTTTCGGGGGATTTGCTGAGCGATTATACGAGTCTTGAGCTGATTAGCACCATCAGCACGATGGAGACTTTCCAGAAGATATACCGCCCGGAGATTTACAATGCGAACTCTGCTGCAGGACTCTGCTACCAGCCCGATCTGCATCATCAGGACCATTCGTTAACAAAAATTGTTTACGACCGTGAAGAGCGCAGCCAGCTGGCGGTAGAGCAGGGGAAGTATACCGAAGAGCATTTTATTAAACCGTATAAAAATATTCTGCAGCAATGGTCTGCTCATTACGCTCTTTAAGACATCGCATAGATAAGGTTATCGATAATGAAAAAATTATTACCAACTTCAACGGCTGGCAGCTTACCGAAACCCTCCTGGCTTGCTGAGCCGGAGAAACTGTGGTCTGCCTGGAAATTACACGATCAGGAATTAATCGACGGCAAAAAAGATGCGCTGAGTTTGTCCTTATTCGACCAACTGCGCGCCGGTATCGATATCGTCAGCGATGGCGAGCAAACGCGTCAGCATTTTGTCACCACGTTTATCGAGCATCTCAGCGGCGTTGATTTTGAAAAACGCGAAGTCGTTAAAATCCGCAATCGCTACGACGCGAGCGTACCAACCGTGGTAGGGGCCGTTGAGCGACAAAAACCGGTATTCGTTGAAGATGCGCGTTTTTTGCGTCAGCTGACCAAACAACCGATTAAATGGGCGCTGCCGGGTCCCATGACCATGATTGATACGCTTTATGACGCTCATTATAAAAGCCGCGAAAAACTGGCCTGGGAATTTGCGAAGATACTTAACCAGGAAGCCAAAGAGCTGGAGGCCGCCGGCGTCGACATTATTCAGTTTGATGAGCCAGCCTTTAATGTGTTTTTTGATGAGGTCAATGATTGGGGCATCGCGGCGTTAGAAAGAGCGATCGAAGGGCTTAAATGCGAAACCGCGGTCCATATCTGCTATGGATACGGCATCAAGGCCAATACCGACTGGAAAAAAACGTTGGGAACCGAGTGGCGCCAATATGAAGAAGCGTTCCCTAAGCTGCAAACATCCAACATCGATATTATCTCACTGGAGTGCCATAACTCGCGGGTGCCTATGGATCTGCTCGAGCTGATTCGCGGTAAAAAAGTCATGGTTGGAGCCATAGATGTGGCAACCAATACCATTGAAACGCCGGAAGAGGTGGCCGCGACTTTACGCAAAGCGCTCCAGTTTGTGGAAGCTGATAAACTCTATCCGTCAACCAACTGCGGCATGGCGCCGTTATCTCGCCGGGTTGCTGCAGGTAAACTGCAGGCGTTAAGCGCCGGGGCGGAGATTATCCGCAGGGAGCTCCAGGGAAAATAGCCCGCTGGCAAAGGGCAGGAAAGCATCGCCGTTGCTGGCAGATGTCTAGCGAATGCAACAGCGGCAGCGGCGCTGCTGCTGGCTCTGCTTTAATATCTCACGGAGCGGTTATCGGCAGGGAAATACTCATACGCAGCGTCGCTAGTTACTTAAAATATTTATCCAGTGGATCGTAATGGCGGTATTTTCTAAAGAAAAACAGCCAGTAGATAAAGCCCAGAATAGCGCCCAGCCCGGCAAACTGCAGATAAAGCGTTTTACGCAGGACAAGCAGGTCGACAAATGAATACGCGCTTTTCCACATATCAATAATGCCACCGTTTATCACCAGATCTGTAAACAGCGCAAGCGCCGGCAGGGCAACGGCGTACGCGGCCAGAAGGTATAAAAGGGCCGCAATCCTCATTTTGGTATTGATGTGCATGTGCCGTTCCTTGTCCGTGTTTTTAAAACATAACATAGCTTATCAAGAACCAGCCTGCGATCGGCATTAGCCGATGCGGACACGATCGTTCGCTCCGAAAGGACCATTTGGATATGAAATCCAGATGGTCCTTACTGCCTGCTGCTAGTGATTATGATCTCTGAGAAAGACGGTTAATACATCCTTAGGCGGGGTCACGCCACATTCAGAAAGCAACCAACCGACAGCGCCGCGATGATACGTACCATGAAAAAGTACATGATTGAGCATATCCAGTGCTTTCATTTCACCCTTCCCGCCATCGACAAAGCGGAATTCTATACTATGCGAAAAATCAACGGCGCTCATGGTGCTCACATATTGAATATTCCAGTCTGTACATTCGGTCATCTTTGACAAAAGTTCATCAGCAGACGGTGTCTCTGGCGTATTAAGCGCTGTGTAACCGTGTTTTTGCCCGCTAATATTAGCCCTGAAAATCATATCCACCACATAAATATGATTCATGAGCCTGAGCATAAGATGGTGTTTATGGGCATAAACCGAGGTATCAACACGTTTTATTGCTTGTAACGTTTCTGCGTCTATCCATTGCTTATACTTAAATAACGTAACTACCTGATCCGCACCCATATATCGCCTCCGTTTTACATTAAACCATCATATCAGCAACATATGCAGAGGGAAATCTTCTCATCCTGACAGGCAGCACCCTGCAGTAGAAATTATGTCATTCCTTTGAATCAGCCTGTCGTTTTTCCTGCGAATGCAATACGGCTGCTTTTTGTCACCTCGTTTTTTCATTCAAACTCGCTATCAACAAATAAAGATAAACCAACCATGTGCCCTGGCGGCGTGAAAAATCCGCTGCTTGTCGCATGCATAAGATCTATCGAGCAATACTTTGTATTTAAGGTGAAGGTTAATTTCACATCATGGAGGCTAAATTTTCGGCGCAAATATCGAATAAATGTGAAAATCAAATGGACATCAGATTACAAATCATTACATTTGATTTCACAACATTTCAGAAAACGGAGTTTTTGATGTCGTGTGTGTCATTTCCCAGGTATGGGATTCTGCTGGGCAGCCTCACTGCAACAGCCCTCCCGGCAGCGCCCCTGAGTCCTGCGGACCAGAATGCCATTGAGCAACAACAAAAGGCATTGCTGGAACAGACGCAACAGCAGCGCGATATGCTCCGCCATTCCACATCCGCGCCCTCTCTCCCGGAAGCCCCCCCTTCAGAACCAGACGGTCAGTGTTTTCAGCTCCGGTATATCCGGCTGGAGAACGTCACAGTGCTCCCGCGCTCTGCCGTGCGAAAACTGACGACCATCCCGGAACAGGGCTGTATGACGCTCCCGGATATCCGGGAGCGGGTGCGGGATGTCACCCAGGACTACCTTTCCCGGGGATTCATCACTTCACGCGCCTGGCTACCGGAACAGGATATTTCCGGAGGAACGCTGGTCATTGCCGTCACAGAAGGGAAGGTGGAAGCCGTCACGCTGGAGGGGCATGAGGAAAATGCCATCAGGATGGCTTTTCCCCGGGCGGAGGGCCGGGTACTCAATCTCCGTGACGCTGAACAGGGTCTGGAGCAGCTTAACCGCCTGAACTCACGTCCACTGACCGTAGATATTCTGCCGGGGAGCCGGGAAGGTTTTTCCTGGGTAACGCTGGTACCGGTCAGCCAGCATTTTCCCGTCAGTCTTGATGTGGGCGCAGATAACAGCGGGCAGAAAAGTACCGGCAGCGGACAGCTGAATGCCCGTCTGACAGCAGACAATCCGCTGAGCCTGGCGGACCAGTGGACGCTGGCCGCAGGCAGGGACAGTGAGTTTCACCATGACAGACGCAGCCGTAATATTCAGGCCGGCGTTTCGGTTCCTTACGGGTACTGGTTGTTCAGCGCGCAATATGCGTGGTCCGATTTTTATCAGACGCTTTCTGTTAGTGGAGCCCCGCAGCGCTGGCGCTATGAAGGCACCGTGCAGTCACAGCGGCTGGCCGCCAGCCGGACGCTACTGCGTGACGGTAAGCAACGTCTGGCGCTGGATGTCGCCTTATCCCGCCGGAAAACCGAAAACCGGCTGGGCGGCGTACGTCTTGACGTCAGCAGCCCGACGCTCAGCAGCGTGACTGCCGGACTGAGCTACAGCCGGAGTATCGGTGGAGGCTATCTCACGCTGGGTCCGTCCCTTTCTCACGGCGTCCCGTTCGCCGGCGCGACACGTGATGACCCGGCGCATCCCGGCCTGCCCCGCAGCGAATTCCGGCGCTTCAGCGTTAGCGTAAGCTGGTTTTACCCCATGACATCCTCTGTGTACTGGCTGACCTCAGCCTGGGGGCAGACCACGCCTGACAGACTCTACGCCAGTGAGCAACTGTCCGTCGGAGGGCAGTATTCGGTCAGGGGGTTTAAAGAGCAGTATCTCAGCGGTAACCGCGGCAGCTACTGGCGCAATGAACTGACATGGCAATGGATGACGGTGCCGGGCGTGGGGGCATTCTCAGCAACGGGTGCACTGGATACCGGGCATGTCATGCGCCAGGAAGGGATAACCGACGGCGGAACGCTGACAGGGGCTTCCGTCGGACTGGAGCTGGCTGGCCGCTGGTTCAGCCAGTCCCTGACGCTGGGGGTGCCGCTGTCGTACCCCGACAGACTCACTCCGGATAAACACGTGGTTTACTGGCAGGCCACCGTTTCACTTTAACTGCCGGCACACAGCAGGGGCTATGACGGCTCCTTAATACAGGATGTTCTGACATGGATAAACTCGCACATCCGCTGGCCCGTGGGGCCAGCTGGCTGCTGATATACCTCACCGCCGTTCAGCCTCTGCATCCCGCTATTGCCGCGGGTATCACTGCCGCGAATGGCAACACTCAGGTCGCGATGAAACCCGGTAATGTCCCGGTGGTGAATATCGCCACGCCCAACGCGGCCGGTATATCGCACAACACCTACCAGGATTTTAACGTGGGAACGCCGGGCGCGGTGCTGAATAACGCCACGCAGGGCGGGAAAACACAGCTTGGCGTCACCATCGACAACGGCAATGCCAGACTCAAAGGTAAACCGGCCGAACTGATTATTAACGAGGTGACCAGCGGCAACCGTTCTGAACTGAAAGGCAGGCTGGAAGTCTTCGGCAATAAAACCGGCGTGATGATTGCCAACCCGAATGGCATCACCTGTGACGGATGTGGTTTCATCAATACCCCGTCAGTCACTCTGACGACGGGCAAACCGCAGTTTGATAAACAAGGGGCGCTCGATGCCCTTGAAGTCAAAAAAGGTGCGGTGATTATCGGCGGTAACGGCCTGGATGGGGCCGGCGCTGAATATGTTGATGTCATCAGCCGGGCCACTGAACTGAACGGCAAAATTAACGCGAAAACCCTCACCCTGACTCAGGGCGCGAACCGGATCAGCTTTAAGGACGGCACGGTAAAACCCATTGCTGGTGAGGGTGCAAAGCCTCAGCTTGCTGTCGATACAAAGGCGCTTGGCGGCATGTATGCCGGTAAAATCCGCCTGGTCGCCACTGAAGCCGGGGTCGGCGTCAACCTGAGCAATGTGACCTCAACTCAGCGGGATATTTCCCTGACGACGGCCGGGAAAATCACCCTCAGTAATGTCAAAGCTCAGACAGACCTGAATATCAGCGGCCGGGAAATCGTTACGCTAGCCGGCAGCAGCGTGCGTGCAGAGCGTGATCTGACGCTGGCGGCGACCACAGTGGATAACCGCAGCAGCACCACAGCCCACGGGGATATGCGGGTATTTGCGTCGACGGTACGCAATACGGGTAACGGTGCGTCATTACACAGCCATAAAAATCTGTGGGTACAGAAGGATGCCCAGGGTAACAAAGCCACACTTGTGGAGAATCGGTCGGCTCGCATTCAGACCAATACGGGCGACCTGATAATACGTTCAGAAACGCTAAATAACATTCGTGATGTACTGACTTACGAATGGAAAGATATCAGTCCCAATTCAACAGCATTTGTTAACCTTCCCCAATCCCGTACTATCAGTGCTATCAGGCATGCTTCTGGAAACATTACCCTGGCTGATGTGATTTACTGGGATGCGACATTAGGCGGCAAATGGTTTGGTACTGCTAATTTTAACCAGTCGAACCTGGTCAATACCGCCAGAAAAGAATATCGGCGAACCGCTACATCGTCCGCAGCCGCCATTCAGGCTGGCAGAAATGCTTATCTCAATACCACTCATCTGACTAATAACGAAAGTCTTATAAAAGCAAATCAAGATCTGATTCTCACTGGAAAAACGTTTAATCATATCAGTGGAATCACCGGTACCAGGGATACCTGGTCCTCCTATAATACGGCGTATCGTCCATCTAATACTGCGTCACCTGCGGTTCCTGAAAGTCAGTTAACTATTGCCGGGAAACAAAATAGAACTTATACGTTCCAGAAAACAGGCGAGATCAATAGCTGGAAAAATCCGACGATCTCTCCAGCAATACTTTCTGCCGGCGGTAATCTGGTGGCGGATTTTTCTGAACGTATTGAGAGTAAAGAGCCCTACGTCACGAACGTTCAGTATTCGGAAGTGATGGCCCGACCGGACACGATGACAGCCAGAAATATCCTGCTGCGCGCCGGAAGCATTGTTACCACCGATGTGATGAAGGCCTCAGGGGATATTACCTTACAGTCAGACCGTGGCACAAAAATGGCGCTGGCGCTGATGACGGCCGGAAAGGATATCTCGGTTCTGGCGGGCGTAAGTGTTGAGTCCTGGCAGAGTGAGCTCAAAGGACAGAACATTACCCTGGTCAGTCGCGGCGGTGATGTCACCTCTCATACCAGCGAGTGGCCCAACTTTTTCCATTCTGACGGGCTACGCTGGCTGGGAAGCCTGGAGGCTTCACGTGATTTATCACTCACCGCAGGTGGTAATATTCTGCTCAGGAACACGCGTTTTCCTGTCCTGAGCCAGAATATTTCTCTGGTTGCCAATGGGGATATCACGTTTGATAAAAATGACGCCATGCTGTGGCACGGGCGACCTGGTGCAGTCCTGACCTACGCCCGCAAGCAGGAGCTGTTTAACCGGATGTTACCGGGAGAGCCGCTGCGTGCTTCGGGTGATATCACCCTGAGCGGCCGGCGGCTGTCTCTGTATGGTGCAGGGCTCGAAGCCGGCGGGAATATCAGCCTCTCATCGGCTGCCAATACTGACCTGAACATGCGGAGCCTGAGTGACCTCTACAGTGAGTTTTTTCCGGACAGCCGGATACCTGAATTACGCAGCAACCTGAAAGCAGGAGGTAATCTGCTCATCAGCTCAGCGGCAGATATCGGCGTGCAGGGCGCTCATATTGTCGCCGGGAAAAGCGCGACGCTGCAGGCAGGGAAACTTCTCTGGCTGGGCGCATACGGATATGGCGTAACGGACAGCAGTAATGACAATAACAGGGATGAACTCAACGTACTGACCCGCCTGCACGGTGCGAAAAGCCTGACTCTGGCGGCAAACGGAGGTATCCGGGCTGACGGCAGTACGCTGACCTCTGACGGTAACATCACGCTGACCTCTGGCGGGAATATGCAGTTTCAGTCCGCCCGGGGGACGGTATACCGTGAGTCCAGGAACAGCTGGACGGAAAGCGTTAGCCAGACAGGCGTCACGCTGAATTCAGGTGGAGCACTGACGGTTATCTCGGGTGGCAGCATTCTTTTTCAGGCATCGCGTTTACTGGCAAAAGGGGCGATGGATGTTGCAGCAAAAGGTGGCTGGCTCTATGCCCAGGCGATGGAAGAGTCCAGTCATTACGAACGTCAAACCACGAAGAGAAAGTGGTGGGGTAAGAAAACCACCGTCAAACAAACGAAACACACCACCACCAACCGGGTGACGGAGTTTATTGCGGGAGGCAATCTCAGCCTGCTGAGTCGCGATGACAGTACCTATGAAGCCAGTAAAATCGAGGCAAAAAAGAACGCCACGCTGACCAGTACCAACGGCAAAGTTAATTTCCTGGCGGTGAAAAACACCACTTTCGAGCAGACTGTCAGCACCTCGAAAGGCTTCTATATCAAACAGGCAAATAAAGGCTACAGCGAAGGTAAATGGGTGCTTCCGTCTATTCATGCTGGCGGAAAATTGACGGTCAACGCGGCAAGCGGCATCAGTGCCGATATCAAAGCGAAAAATGGTCAGGCTTTGCAGGGCGCGATTACTGCTCTGGCGGCGTTACCCGGTACAGAGTGGCTGAAGGGACTGAATTCACGCAGCGATGTTCAGTGGAATACGGTTAAAGATGCTTACGACAGCTGGAATTATAAAAGTCAGAGCCTGAATCCGGCAGTGGCGGCAGTAATCGCTATCGCAGCAGCTGCGGCCACCGCAGGCAGTTCACTGGCGGCGACAGTTGCATCTTCAGTAACTTCCACCGTGGGTGGTGGCGCAGTAACGACCGGCGCGGTTACAGCCGGGATGTCTTCGCTGGCTGCACAGGCCGCCGTGGCACTGGTGGAAAATCAGGGAAATCTGTCAAAAACGCTGTCGGCGCTGGGAAGCAGCAGTTCGGTCAAATCGCTGGCCACCTCTATGGTTATCGGGGGCGCGCTGGCGGGCTTTGATAAGGTCATGAATATTGATGTTCCGCCCGACAAGGCCCAGTTACCGGCGCTGGTCAAAAACGAGGGATGGGGAAAAATCGTCCAGCGCGTGGCCGGCCAGTCGGTTATCAGCTCAAGCCTGAACACCGCCATCAATGGCGGCAGTTTTAAGGATAACCTGACTAATGCCCTGCTGGCGAATATTGGCAACCAGATTAATGCCGAAGGGGCCGGGCTGATTGGCGATAACGGCGAGGTTCTGGGTATACCGGGCAAGTCGCTGAGTCATGCGGTGGTTGCCGGTATCAGCGCTGAAATTGGTCGTGGTGACGGGAAAGGGGCCGCTGCCGGAGCGTTAGCGGCGGAGCTGGCAGCAATTACCCTCGGTGAAATATTCGTTGAACCCGCTACGCGGAATAATCAGATTCAGTCTGCCGGTAGGATTATTGGAGCAATCACAGGGGCTGCTGTAACAAACTCATCCGGCGGCGCCAATAGTGGGGCTAATGCCGCAGAAAGCGTCCTGCGATATAATTTTTTGATGCACGATGAGCCTGCAAGGATGGCGAAAAAGCTGGCTGACTGTAAAGGGAGCGGCGGTTGTGAAGCTGGTGTGCGCAAGGAAATGGCACAATTGTCAGCCAAAAATGAGAAACAGTTTGAAAGCTGCAGGGCTGCTGGTAATGGTGACTGTATTAATGAAATGCTGGCCGGAATAGCTGGCGCAAGTGGTTACAGAGAGCTGGGGATCCAGATTGGATTTGACATCGCCGGACAGTATCAGCAGATGGGGGAAAATGCATATGACCGATTCGATACCTGCGGATGGACTGCTGGCACGGGTTGCGGATTAAAGTTATGGGGTAAGGATGCTCTGGCTGATGCTGCGATGTGGGCCGCAGGTTGGGGCGTTGGTAAGGTTGTAGCCCCCGCTATCGGGAAATATCTTACTGAAGTCGGCATTCTGTCACAAAAAGGTGTTCCCGCGTACATAAAAAGTACACAAGTTGGTTTAGGGCAACCAGCAAAGGTTGATTATTACAAAAAATTGATGAAAGATGGGACATTTAAATTTGATAAAGACGAATTTATCGTTGCTGGGTTTAGAGATTTAAAAGGGATATATTATGTGTCAGAGGGAAACCATCGCATGGTAGCGGCAATTGAGCTATATAATGAGACAGGGAGTACAAAATATATAGAAGGTCTGATAAAAAATGGTCGCTGGAATTATGATGCTAATTATTCAGGTAGTAAGTTCCGGATTCCGATGAGAAAATAATTTTTTCTCCATGGCCTCCGAGGAGGCCATGGAGAGGTGGAGAGCAAAATGGATAAAAGTGAAGTCTATTTAGATATGCTTTTTTGGTCGTTGCCTCATATAAGGAATATAGCAACGCATAACCCTCTAGCCAGGCTTAAAGACAGGTCTACCTATTATGAGTCAGAACTTGTTTGCCAATTTCACTTATTGCTCAAGTATAAAAGTTTTACTAAAAATGATATAAGTTTTTTAAATTCCCGGGCTAGATGGTATTATGAAAACTGTGACAAAAATAAGAGTATTCTTTATCCTTCTCAGGTGAAAAGGATTTCTTTGTTATTTGCTATGGTTCCCGAAGAAATGAAAGGGTTGCTTGAATGGAATGGCCCTTGCTGTTAGACGTTTTAAGTGTTTAATGCTAAAGATTGTTTAGGCTCTCAGGGGTGAAGCAATTAGAGTGTAATTCAAGTGTGAAGGCATAGGAAGTATGGAAAAAAAAGACGTATACCTTGAGATTTACCAGAGTTCTATACAACAAATAAATCGTGTTGCAACCAAGAGTGGGTTATTAAAATGTTTAGATAAATCAATATATTATGAGGCCCAGCTTATTCATAAGTTTTCTTTTTT
This sequence comes from Klebsiella grimontii, assembly GCF_900200035.1. Classification (GTDB taxonomy): domain Bacteria; phylum Pseudomonadota; class Gammaproteobacteria; order Enterobacterales; family Enterobacteriaceae; genus Klebsiella; species Klebsiella grimontii. The sequence continues at coordinate 510,616 of NZ_FZTC01000019.1, read as the reverse complement.
ACTTAAGAATGAGTATTTTAATGATATGGACATTGATTTTTTAAATTGGGGGGCGAAGAACTACTATGAAATGTGTGATGTGAAAAAGAGCGTACTTTATAACGAGCAGTTGCAACGACTTTCAATGCTCTTCTCTCTTGTTCCGGAAGAAATGCGGCATAAACTTGAGTGGGATGGGCCAGTAATAAGATAGGATTCATATATACCGTAATGATAACAATTAAGTTAGTACCCAACGCTGATGGAAAGATCGTCTTGAGTCAGGGTCTACAGGAAAAGGACGGATATGAGTTTCGTAGAGAAATAACGACGCAAGCCAAAAAAGGAACGCCCCCAGGTGCATCAGCAGCAGGGGGCGTTTACGGGTGGGGATTATCGTCGTTCATCAGTCATCCCATTTGTGGCTTAGATACGCGGCAAGAAATCCAAAGAACAGAATGATTCCCAGAACTGCCATAAATACATGCATATTTCCCAGCATGATTAACCTCCATAAGCTTTGCTATGCGCTATATTGTCCTCATTGAACAGGTTTACGGTTGTTGGATACATCTTAGCCCGACTAGTCTAAACAAATGCTTAACAAATTGCCCGGCGTGACTATTCTGGCGATAAATCACATTACGTTTTTGTCCACCATTATCTTCTTTCTGTACTGCAACGGGCTAAGATCAAACTGCTGGCGAAAGTGGTGGCGCAGGGTGCTGGTGTTAGAAAAACCGCAAAGCTCGGCAATCTGTTCAACGCTCAGCCGGCTGTGGGTTAAATGCTGCGTGGCGCGCTGCAGGCGCTCGTCAAGCAGCCAGCGGGCAGGGGTTTTGCCGGTGGCGTCTTCGAAACGGCGCAAAAACGTCCTGGGGCCCATGCCGGCTCTTGCCGCCAGAGATGCCACGGTGTGGCTAGCGGCGAGATTCTGATGTAGAAAATCAAATAATTGCCCCAGCCGCAGACTCTCCCGCGCTTTAGCCACCGGGCGAACAATCTGCTGCGCCTGCCCGCCGTCGCGATGGGGGGAAACCACCAGGCGTCGGGCGACAAGATTCGCCGCGTCGAGGCCAAAGTCCTCGCGCACCAGGTGCAAACATAAATCGATACCCGCGGCGCTGCCTGCCGAGGTCATTACGCCTTCTGCGCCGACGTACAGCACGTCATCGACCACTTCAATCTGCGGAAACCGCGCCCGCAGCTGGTCGGTATAGCGCCAGTGGGTGGTCGCCTGGCGGCCGTTCAGCAACCCGGCGGCGGCCAGAACGAAAACCCCGGAACAGATAGAAATGATCCGGCAGCCTCGCGCATGGGCGGCGACCAGCGCTTCGCACAGCCGCGGCGGCACGGGGGAGTCGATACCGCGCCAGCCCGGCACCACGATGGTGTCCGCTTCGCCTAACAGCGCCATACCGCCGTCGGTCATCAGCCGAATCCCGCCGGTCGCCCGCAGCTCGCCTTCGTCGACGGCGGCCACAGCAAAACGATACCAGCGCTCACCCATCTCAGGGCGCGGCAGGCCAAAGATCTCGACGGCGACGCCAAATTCAAAGGTACACAGGCCATCGTAGGCCAGAGCAACAACCCGATGATGTGACAACGTCATGGATGTAATTGTCATGATTTCAGCGTTTTCAGTCATGGTTCTCGGCAGATGTCGCGCAGGCGGTTAATTAAAGTAGTGGTATCACAGACAAGGAGAAGATGCCATGAGTGTTGTAACCGCGATTGCCCCCGCCAGTTCTACCGACGCTGCCGCCTGGTTTCGTCATAAGCTAAGCCTCGAGACCGACTGCGCCGATGTCTACAGCGCGATGCGCGAAGGAGACGTAGATTTTGTTCTGCTACATGTCGTCGGCAGTGAGGAAACCTTTGCCCGTCGGCACCTCCCGGGCGCCCTGCATTTACCGCACCGCCAGATAGATGAAGCCAGAATGGCGCAATGGCCTCAGGAGACGCTGTTTGTGGTCTACTGCGCCGGGCCGCACTGCAACGGGGCGGACGTCGCCGCCATGAAGCTGGCGCTACTGGGGCGTCCGGTCAAAATGATGCTCGGCGGCCTGACCGGCTGGGAAGATGAAGGCTTGCCCTTCGCAAAATGAATTTATTTCATGTGCCATGAAATATTGTCGTTTGCCGATGAATCCTCAGCATGCCAGTATCTGGACATATAGCCATCCAGAAGTCTAAAAATTCAAATAATGAACTATCACGGTGGGCAACTAACCTTGCCCGCCGCTAAGGAGACACCATGCAACGTCATCAGGCCCCGTTCCGCGCAGATATCGTCGGCAGCTTTTTACGTCCGGACGCCATCAAACAGGCCCGCCAGCAGCTGGCCGCAGGCGCTATTGACGCGCAGCAGCTGCGGCAGATAGAAAATGAGGCGATTCGCCATCTGGTGCAGCAGCAGTGCGAGTGCGGGCTGCACGTGGTGACCGACGGTGAGTTTCGCCGCGCGTGGTGGCACTTTGATTTCTTTGACGGTTTACAGGGCGTTGAGCGCTACGATTCAGAAAAAGGTATCCAGTTCAACGGGGTACAGACCAAAGCGCACGGGGTTCGCGTCACCGGTAAACTGGCCTTCGGCGATCACCCGATGCTGGAAGATTTTCGCTATCTGAAGAGCGTCAGCGGCAGCGCGCAGCCGAAAATGACCATTCCCAGCCCGAGCGTGCTTCACTTCCGCGGCGGGCGCAAAGATATCGACGCGACGGTATATCCGGACCTCGCCGACTATTTCGATGACCTGGCGACCACCTGGCGCGACGCCATTCGCGCCTTCTACGATGCGGGCTGCCGGTATTTACAGCTCGATGACACCGTCTGGGCCTACCTGTGCTCTGATGAACAGCGTCAGCAGGTTCGCGATCGCGGCGAAGATCCGGATGAACTGGCGCGCATTTATGCCCGCGTCCTGAATAAGGCACTGGAAGGGAAGCCGGAGGATCTGACCGTTGGCCTGCACGTGTGTCGCGGTAACTTCCGCTCGACCTGGATCTCCGAGGGCGGCTACGAGCCGGTAGCCGAAGTGCTGTTCGGCGGCGTTAACATCGACGCGTTTTTCCTCGAATATGATAACGACCGCTCCGGCGACTTCGCGCCGCTGCGCTATATTCGTCCCGGCCATCAGCAGGTGGTGCTGGGGCTGATCACCACTAAAAACGGCGAGCTGGAAAACCCGGAAGGCGTGAAGGCTCGCCTGCGGGAAGCGGCGCAGTACGTCCCGCTGGCGCAGATCTGCCTCAGCCCGCAGTGCGGCTTTGCCTCCACCGAAGAGGGGAATTCCCTGACGGAAGCCCAGCAGTGGGACAAAGTCCGCCTGGTTACCGGCATCGCCGCACAGGTCTGGTAATCTCTTCATAGCGCAGCGTTGCACTATTTTAAGGCAACGCGGCGCACTCCCTTTTATTTCCCCCATATTCCGCCGCGCTTTCAGGCTATTTCGCAACCTGGCATTGTTTTTGCCTTATCACTTCCGGTTAGTCGTTAATTCATTTTTTGTCTTTGCGCTATTCAGGAGTGACACACATGCAGCGTCGTACATTATTAAAAGCTTTTGCTCTCTCCGCCTCTGTTATCAGCATGGGCTTCTCCCTGCAGGTTTATGCCGCCGACACCATTAAAGTCGGCATTATGCACTCGCTTTCCGGGACGATGGCGATTTCTGAAACCCCGCTGAAAGATGTTGCCCTGATGGCTATCGACGACATCAACGCCAAAGGCGGCGTGCTGGGTAAAAAACTGGAACCTGTCGTGGTGGACCCGGCGTCAAACTGGCCGCTGTTCGCCGAAAAAGCGCGGCAGCTGCTGACCCAGGATAAGGTGGCGGCGGTGTTCGGCTGCTGGACCTCCGTATCGCGTAAATCGGTTCTGCCGGTGTTTGAAGAGCTGAACGGTCTGCTCTTCTACCCGGTACAGTACGAAGGCGAAGAGATGTCGCCGAACGTGTTCTACACCGGCGCGGCGCCAAACCAGCAGGCAATTCCGGCGGTGGAATACCTGCTGAGCGAAGACGGCGGCGGGGCGAAACGCTTCTTCCTGCTGGGTACCGACTACGTCTATCCGCGCACCACCAACAAAATTCTCCGCGCTTTCCTGCATGCCAAAGGGATTCAGGATAAAGATATCGAAGAAGTCTATACCCCGTTCGGCTACAGCGACTATCAGACTATCGTCGCCAACATCAAGAAATTTTCCGCCGGCGGCAAAACGGCGGTGGTTTCTACCATCAACGGCGATTCCAACGTCCCGTTCTATAAAGAGCTGGCCAACCAGGGCCTGAAAGCGACAGACGTGCCGGTGGTGGCTTTTTCCGTGGGGGAGGAGGAGCTACGCGGCATTGATACCAAACCGCTGGTGGGCAACCTCGCGGCGTGGAACTACTTTGAATCCGTTGATAACCCAACCAACAAACAGTTTGTCGCCGATTATCGCGCGTACGCCAAAGCCCACAAGCTGCCGAACGCCGATACCGTCGTAACCAATGATCCGATGGAAGCGACGTGGGTTGGCCTGCACATGTGGGCGCAGGCGGTGACCAAAGCGGGCACCACCGATGTGGACAAAGTGCGCGAAGCGATGGCCGGGCAAACCTTTAAGGCGCCGTCAGGCTTTACCCTGACCATGGATGCCACCAACCACCATCTGCATAAACCGGTGATGATCGGCGAAATCGAAAGCAACGGCCAGTTTAACGTGGTCTGGCAGACCGAAGAACCGGTACGCGCCCAGCCGTGGAGCCCGTGGATTGCCGGTAATGACAAAAAGCCGGATCACCCGGTGAAAACCGCCAGCAACTAAGCGCCAGACCCCGGCGCTGCGCCGGGATGATTGACTCAGTCCTCCGGGCCCAAAGCCCGGATTTCCCCGAAAAGGAGAACGACCATGAACGCATTGCGCCTCATGTGTTACTTCGCGCTGCTCATGGTATTGCTACCGTGGCGGGCGCAGGCAGCGGACGCCGACGATTTTGTGGCGGCCAATCGCAGCCAGCAGGCTCAGCTGCTTGAACGGTGGGCCGCCGCGCCCGAAGCCTCGCGTTTACCGCTGCTGCGGGCGCTGAAGAGCGAAACATTACAATCGGACAGCGGCGGTCATGCGTTCAGCAAGCAGGGGGAAACGCTGCTGGCGCTGGGCGCGGTTGCGGCGCCCGAGGGGGCGACAAAACCGGTACGCCTGACCAACCGCCTGCGTAACCTGGCGGCAGGCGCGCTGGCGACGCATTTACTGGTAAGTGACAACGTCACTGAAAGGGCGGCGGCGGTGAAAACCCTTCAGCGCGAAGCGACGCCCGAGATGGCGGGTCTTCTTCAGCAGCGTCTGACGGCGGAAAGCGACGGCGCGGTGAAATCGCAGCTGGAAATTGCGCTGGCCCGTTTACAGCTTGCCAGCCCGCAGCCCGCGCAGAGGCTGGCGGCCATCGCGCTGCTCGGCCACTCCGGCGACCCGGAAACCCAGGCGCTGTTGACGCCGTATACCGATGCGCAACATGAGCCAGACCCGGCGATTCGCGCGGCGGCCCAGGAGAGCCTGAGCAAAATCCAGCATCGCCTGCTGTTGGGCGATCTTCTCGGCCAGGCTTTTATGGGCCTGTCCCTCGGCTCGGTCCTGCTGCTCGCTGCGCTCGGCCTGGCCATCACCTACGGTCTGCTGGGGGTGATCAATATGGCCCACGGTGAGATGCTGATGATTGGCGCCTACAGCTGCTGGCTGGTGCAGCAGGCGCTGGCGCAGCTGGCTCCGCAGTGGCTGGCCTTCTATCCGCTGATTGCGCTGCCGGTGGCATTCCTGATCACCGGCGGTATTGGTATGGCGCTGGAACGCACCGTGATCCGCCATCTCTACGGGCGCCCGCTGGAGACGCTACTCGCCACGTGGGGCATCAGCCTGATGCTCATCCAACTGGTGCGAATGCTGTTCGGCGCGCAGAACGTTGAAGTCGCCAATCCGGCGTGGCTCTCCGGCGGCGTGCAGGTTCTGCCGAATCTCATCCTGCCGTGGAACCGTCTGGCGGTGCTGGCCTTTGTGCTACTGGTGCTGCTCTTCACCTGGCTGACGCTGAACAAGACCCGGCTGGGGATGAACGTGCGGGCGGTGACGCAAAACCGCGCGATGGCGGCCTGCTGCGGCGTGCCGACCGGGCGCGTCGATATGCTGGCGTTTGGCCTCGGCTCGGGGATTGCCGGGCTGGGCGGCGTCGCGCTGTCGCAGCTCGGCAACGTCGGGCCGGAGCTGGGCCAGGGCTATATTATCGACTCCTTCCTCGTGGTGGTGCTCGGCGGCGTTGGGCAGCTAGCCGGCAGCGTGGCGGCGGCGTTCGGTCTTGGCATCTTTAACAAAATCCTTGAACCGCAGATGGGGGCAGTGCTGGGCAAAATCCTGATCCTGGTCTTGATTATCCTGTTTATCCAGAAACGTCCCCAGGGACTGTTCGCCCTCAAAGGGAGGGTTATTGACTGATGAGCCAACCTATTACCTTAACGCTGGCGCGTAAAGCGCCGCGCCCGCTACGCTGGCTCGGCGTCGTGCTGCTGCTGGGGCTGTTGAGTATGCCGTTTCTGGCGCTGCTGCCGGCCACGCATCCGCTGGCGGTCTCCACCTGGCTGCTGACGCTGACCGGCAAGATCCTCTGCTACGCCATTGTCGCCGTGGCGCTGGATTTGGTCTGGGGCTATGCCGGGATGCTCTCGCTCGGCCACGGGATCTTTTTTGCCCTCGGCGGCTACGCCATGGGCATGTACCTGATGCGCCAGGCGGCGGGCGACGGATTACCGGCCTTTATGTCGTTTTTATCGTGGAGCGAACTGCCGTGGTTCTGGTGGGGCACCCAGCATTTCGCCTGGGCCATGCTGCTGGTGGTGCTGGTGCCCGGTCTGCTGGCCCTGGTGTTCGGCTGGTTTGCCTTTCGCTCAAAAATCAAAGGCGTCTATTTTTCGATCATGACCCAGGCGCTGACCTACGCCGGGATGCTGCTGTTTTTCCGTAACGAAACCGGCTTTGGCGGGAACAACGGTTTTACCGGCTTTACCACGCTGCTCGGTTTCTCCGTCACCGCCATCAGCACCCGGGCGACGCTGTTTATGGCGACGGTGTTGCTGCTGCTGCTCACCCTGTGGATTGGCTATCTGCTGGCGCAGAGTAAATTTGGCCGCGTGCTGACGGCGGTGCGGGATGCGGAAAACCGCCTGATGTTCTGCGGTTACGATCCGCGCGGCTTTAAGCTGCTGGTATGGACGCTTTCAGCCGTACTGTGCGGCCTGGCGGGGGCGCTGTACGTGCCGCAGGTCGGGATCATCAACCCCAGCGAAATGTCGCCAACTAACTCTATTGAAGCGGCAATCTGGGTGGCGCTCGGCGGGCGCGGAACCTTAATCGGTCCGGTGCTCGGCGCAGGTCTGGTCAACGGCGCGAAAAGCTACTTTACCGTGGCGATGCCGGAGTACTGGCAGCTCTTTCTCGGGCTGATTTTTATTATCGTGACGCTATTTTTACCGCGTGGGGTCATTGGCCTGCTGCGTAGAGGAGATCGCTGATGCAACCGGATGAGGAGCTCTTCACCCGCCAGCTTCCGACGGACCGTTTTCGCGAGCAGACCGATCCGGTGCTGCAGCTGGAAGAGATTAACGTCAACTTTGACGGTTTTCAGGCGCTGACCAACCTGTCGCTGCAGATTGGCGTCGGCGAGCTACGCTGCGTGATCGGGCCGAACGGCGCCGGGAAAACTACTCTGATGGACGTAATCACCGGTAAAACCCGGCCGCAGAGCGGCAGGGCGCTTTACGATCAGTCGGTGGACTTAACGACCCTCGATCCCATCGCGATCGCTCGCCAGGGCATCGGGCGCAAGTTTCAGAAACCGACGGTTTTTGAGGCGCTGACGGTGGCAGAGAATCTCGAACTGGCAATGAAAGGCGATAAGTCGGTGTGGGCCAGCCTGCGGGCGCGTCTGAACAGCGAGCAGGCTGACCGAATCAGCGAAACCCTGCGCCTGCTGCGGCTGGAGGGCGAACGCTATCGACCGGCGGGCTTGTTGTCGCACGGGCAAAAGCAGTTCCTTGAAATCGGCATGCTGCTGGTGCAGGAGCCGCATCTGCTGCTGCTGGACGAACCCGCCGCCGGGATGACCGATGCGGAGACAGAATATACCGCCGAGCTGTTCCGCACCCTGGCCGGGCAGCATTCGCTGATGGTGGTTGAGCATGATATGGGCTTTGTCGAGACTATCGCCGACCGGGTGACGGTGCTGCATCAGGGGCAGGTGCTGGCGGAAGGATCGCTGCGGGAAGTGAAGGCCAACGAACAGGTGATTGAAGTTTATCTCGGACGCTAAGGAGCGCGGATGCTACAGGTTAATCAACTACACCAATACTATGGCGGCAGCCACATTCTGCGCGGGGTGGATTTTGCCGCCCGCCAGGGCGAGATCACCTGTCTGCTCGGGCGCAACGGGGTGGGGAAAACCACTTTGCTGAAGTGTCTGATGGGGCTGATCCCGGCGCGCAGCGGGGAGGTGCTGTGGCAGGAGAAGAATATCACCCACCGTAAACCGCACCAGCGGGTACAGTCAGGAATCGCCTACGTGCCCCAGGGGCGGGAGATTTTTCCGCGCCTGACGGTCGAGGAGAATCTGCTGATGGGGCTGTCCCGCTTTCCCGCCCGCGACGCGCGCGCGGTGCCGGAAGAGATTTATCAGCTGTTTCCGGTGCTCAAAACCATGAAGCAGCGGCGCGGGGGCGACCTCTCCGGCGGCCAACAGCAGCAGCTGGCGATTGGCCGGGCGCTGGCCAGCCGTCCGCAGCTGTTGATTCTTGATGAACCGACGGAGGGTATTCAGCCGTCGGTGATTAAGGAGATTGGCGAGGTTATTCGCCAGCTGGCGAACCGCGGGGATATGGCGATTCTGCTGGTGGAGCAGTTCTATGATTTCGCCGCTGGTTTAGCGGATCGCTATCTGGTGATGTCGCGCGGCGCGATTATTCAACAGGGCAACGGCGGCGATATGGAAGCCGAAGGGGTCCGCGGGATGGTCACCATTTAACCCTTCCCGGATGGCGGCTGGCGCCTTATCCGGGCTACGGGTCCCCAGCAGTCTGCGGTCCTGTAGCCCGGGCGACGCGCCCTCAGCGGTCTGCAGTCCTGTAGCCCGGGCAAGGCGCGTTAAGCGCCGCCCCCGGGAAAAACGCTCAGAGGGCTATTTGCGCAGCAGCCGCTGCAGACGCGCCTGACGCCAGCTGTTGATCCATTCGCCAAAAACAAACAGGCGCAACCCTTTAACCGCCAGCAGCGTCCCCCAGATGATGGCCACCCATGCGGACCAGTAGCTGTCTGCGTCGGTCAGCCAGTTCAGCAGCGCCAGCAGAACGCACACGACTACGGCTACCGTCAGAGAACGGAAAAAACGGCTCTCACGTTCGACGCGGGCTTTAGCTTCCTCAATGCGCAAATCCAGCGACTCCTCATGACCCTCCGGCGACTCGCCGCTAATCTCGGCGACGTTGACTTCAAACACCGCCGCAAGCGCGCTGAGCGTCTCAAGGCCGGGGCGGTCGCCGTTCTCGATGCGCTGAATGGTGCGCACGCTCAGGCCGGCCAGTTCGGCAAGCTGCTCCTGAGACCAGGCGCGCTGCAAACGTAATTGTTTAACCTGATTGCTGTTGTTCATTGTTTCTATCTCCGGGTGAAAACCTGAGATGGAGTATTATCGAGTGGGCTGTCGGGCACCACGATCGGAACCCGACAGGAACCCGACAGCAACCTGACAGCCGCACGGCGCCTGACCTCAGGCGCTGGCGACCGCGTTGCCGTTCCACGGACGAACGTTCATCCCACGGAAAATCATCAGCCATGCGGCGATAATAGCCAGCATCAATATCGCAAACAGCGACCAGTGCGGTAAATGAGTCAAAATCGTCCCGGTTAACATCGGGTTAAAGGCCGCTCCCAGCCAGCCCAGCGACTGGGCGGAAAAGTAGCTGGCTTTCATGCCCGGCGGCGCAATGTTATCGATCAGCATATATTCACCCGGCGCGTAGATAACCTCCCCGAGGGTAAAAATGGCGGCGGAGACGCCCCACAGCAGCAGGCTATTATCGGAAATGACAAAACCGCCCAGTCCGATCACAAAACAGACCGTCCCAAAGGTCATCAGCGGGCGAATATTGCGAGCGGTCAGGCGACGGCCGACGGCATACTGCAGCGCCACCACCACGGCGGCGTTGACCGGCAGCACCACGGCAACCACTTTTTCGGCAAAGTCGCTATCGGCAACCACCAGCACATACTGGGAAATACAGGAGGCGAACGAACCGCCGACAAAAGAGGCCAGCAGGCCGGAGAGGGTAAACCATAGCAGAGCGCGATCGCGCAGCAGCACCGACGGCGACCACTGGACCGCGTTATCCTGAGCAACCGCGGCGCTGGTGCGCTGAACAAACAGCTGAATAAATACCAGCGGTAGGGCGGCGCAGCCGGCGGCCAGCCAGAACGGCAGGTTAATGCTGTGCATCACCAGCAGGGTGCCGATCGGCGGCCCGACGGTCCAGCCAATATTGAGGAAGGTGTAGTTGAGGGAAAATATTTGTGCTTTCTTCTCCGGCGAGAGTACGTCGGCGAACCACGCTTTCAGCACGGTTGAGAATACGGAGTAGGCGCAGTTAATCAGCGCGAAGAAAAAGACCACCAGCGCGACGCTGTTAACCAGCGGAATCGCGATAAAACCGCCAATAAACGCCAGCACGGCCAGGGTCATATAGCGCTTTTTATCGAACTTATCGGCGAGAATGCCAAAACCCATGCTGAACAGCACCCCAACGATCAGCGCACTCGACAGCGCATAGCCGATTTTATCCACCTCCAGCTGATATTGACGGGTGAGGTAGATCGTCATAAAAGGCAACGTTGCGCCACGGCCAATGGTTAACAGCAACGACGAAGCCAGCAGCGCTGCGGTTGAGCGCCTGAGTGTCGGTATCATTTTTTCCTTGCCTGATGTGATGTTATTTTTGTTGTCACGATCACAAATAGCATGCTAACCGAGGCTTGTATAGTTCCCATCGGTAATGAAAAGCATGCCAGCGCCCTACCGAAAATAATGATCTATGCGGCGGGCGAATTATTCGTTACTTTGATTTTGTTCACAAAAATTCCAATAACAACCGAGGCGGGTATGACGCGTAAAGACGGGCTGCTGGCATTGCTGGTGGTGGTGGTATGGGGGCTGAATTTCGTGGTGATCAAGATGGGGCTGCATAATATGCCGCCGCTGATGCTTGCCGGACTGCGCTTTTTACTGGTGGCTTTCCCGGCGCTGTTCTTCGTCGCGCGGCCAAAAATTCCGCTAACCCTGCTGCTGGGCTACGGCCTGACGATTAGCTTCGGTCAGTTTGCGTTTCTGTTCTGCGCAATTAGTCTCGGCATGCCAGCCGGGCTGGCATCGCTGGTGCTGCAGGCCCAGGCCTTTTTCACCATCATTCTCGGGGCGTTTATTTTCGGCGAACGTTTGCAGGGGAAACAGCTGGCGGGGATCGCGCTGGCGATTTTCGGCGTGCTGGTGCTGGTCGAAGCCAGCCTCGGCGGCCAGCACGTGCCGCTGGTGGGCTTTATGCTAACGCTGGCCGCGGCGCTGAGCTGGGCCTGCGGCAATATCTTCAACAAGAAAATTATGTCGCATGCGAGCCGGCCGCCAATTATGTCTTTGGTGGTATGGAGCGCGCTGATCCCGGTGCTGCCGTTTATGCTGGCGTCGTGGATCCTCGACGGTCCGCAGGTCATGGCGGCAAGTCTGCTGGATATCGACCTGCTGACGATCCTATCGCTGCTGTATCTGGCGTTTATCGCCACGATTGTCGGCTACGGGATCTGGGGAGCGCTGCTCGGCCGCTATGAAACCTGGCGCGTGGCGCCGCTGTCGCTGCTGGTGCCGGTGGTCGGGATGGCCAGCGCCGCCTTATTGCTCGGCGAGACGCTGAATAGCCTGCAGCTGCTGGGGGCGGTACTGATTCTGGCCGGGCTATATATCAACGTGTTTGGCCTGCGGATCGCGCGTCCGGGCGCGGCGCGGGGGTAAAAAAAAGCCCCGGTAACGGGGCTAAAGGGATTTTACAGGCCTTGCTGGTTGTAATACGGTACGCCCAGTTCATCTGATTTATCACTGCCCGAAGCCATGTGATTAAAATCAAAAGGCGAATCATTATGTTCGGAAGGAATAATCATCGCATCCCGGTTGTTGTGACGAACAGGAGTGCTGGTTTGCTCCGCGTAACTTTGGCCTGAGGCCAGCGCCAATAGCACGATGGCGGCGGAAGCGAATAGTTTCATGATTTCCTCAATACGTCTTTTTGCAGGCGGTTAACAACAGTTGTTTAGTGGGAGCAGGTAGCGCGACTCGCCCGGTACGTTGGTAATACGGTACTGGTGCGGCGGAACATCGAAATAGTTTTTGAAAGTTCGCGTCAGCGTTTGCTGCGATTCAAAACCGTAGCGCTCGGCCAGGTATAAGATAGGCTCGTTGCTCTGCTTCAGCTTCTGCGCGATCTCGGTCAGCTTACGGCTGCGGATGTACTGTCCCAGCGAGTGACCGGTCTCTTTCTTAAACATTCTTTGCAGGTGCCACTTGGAGTAACCTGAGCGCTCTGAAACCTTCTCCAGCGACAGGGGCGATTCCAGGTTATCCTCGATCCACGACAAAATACTATGGATAGTGATGGCGTCGTTATTGCGTCTGGACATCATCTTACCTCTTCTTATTACGACAGAACTTTTTTGAGTAAACACTCAAGAGTGGCCACTTCATCCGTCGACAGATTTTTTGTTAGTTCCTGGTGCAATTTCTGACCCACAACCTGATGACATTGCTCACAAAGGGCTGCGCCGTCTGGTGTCAACTGCACCAGCACCCCGCGCTTGTCAGTCGGGTTGGGTAACCGTTCAATCCAGCCTTTACAGACCAGGCGGTCGAGCATGCGCGTCATCGCGCCTGGATCGACCGAAAGCACGGTTTTCAGCTCAACGGGGGTAATACACACTTCGCAACGAATGGAACAGAGCACCCGGAACTGGGTGGAAGTAATATCCATCGGCGAGAGATAGTCGTTGAGCAGGCGATCTTTTTTCTGGTTAACCATCTGGATCAAGCGACCAAGGGGGATCATTTCGTTAAACAGGTCGCTTGTACTTTTCACAATGGTTGCCCAGGCAATGACTTAGTTGCGGGAGATATTATTGCCTAGGCAAATATAAGTCAACCTGATGAATTGCCCGATGCCACGATTTGCTAAAACGAAATGATGTGATGCAGGTCACTCTATTTCGCGTTGTTGTCTTATGATTTGACTGAATGATGAATGCGTACTGCGGAGAACGGGTACAATCTGGCCGCAAACGATATACTCAGCGCGCGTTATTTTTTGCTAATCCAAATATTTACAGGACCTTAATTCTCTATGATGGATCTTTTTAAAGCGATAGGCCTGGGGCTGGTAGTGATTCTACCGCTGGCGAACCCGCTGACTACCGTGGCGCTGTTCCTGGGCCTGGCCGGGAATATGAACAACGCCGAGCGTAACCGTCAGTCGCTGATGGCCTCGGTTTATGTGTTCGCCATCCTGATGGTCGCCTGGTATGCCGGCCAGGTGGTGATGAACACCTTCGGCATATCGATTCCCGGTCTGCGTATTGCCGGCGGCCTGATTGTCGCCTTTATCGGCTTCCGCATGCTGTTTCCGCAGCAAAAAGCCCACGATACGATGGAAGCCAAGCTGAAATCGGAAGAGCTTGAGGATGAACCGACCGCCAATATCGCGTTCGTTCCGCTGGCGATGCCGAGCACCGCCGGGCCAGGGACTATCGCGATGATCATCAGCTCGGCGTCGACGGTAAAGCACGGCGCCAGCTTCCCGGAGTGGGTGGTGCTGGTGGCGCCGCCGATTACTTTTGCTCTGGTCGGGATTATCCTCTGGGGCTGCCTGCGCAGTTCCGGCGCGATTATGCGTCTGGTCGGGAAGGGCGGCATTGAGGCGATTTCGCGCCTGATGGGCTTCCTGCTGGTCTGTATGGGCGTGCAGTTTATTATCAACGGCGTGCTGGAGATTATTTCGACTTATCACGCCTGATGACTTTGCGTCGCCAGAAAAATAAAAAAGCCTGCCGATTTTGCAACCGGCAGGCTTTTTTTACGCCGAACTATCAGGAGTGATGCGGCTGGTGGTCTTCCAGCGACACCGGCCAGCGGCGGAAAATCATCACCGCCCAGATTAACGCGACGACGGCAGGGATCGCGCCGACGTAGCCAATAGAGGCCATCGACAGATGGCTGCTGACCTGGCTGCCGACCAGCGCGCCCGCGCCGATGCCGATATTAAATATCCCCGAGAACAACGACATCGCCACGTCGGTGGCGTCCGGCGCCAGCGCCAGCACTTTCACCTGCATACCGAGCCCGATAATCATGATCGCCACGCCCCAGAAGACGCTCAGCAGCATCAGGTGATTGGCGTTGTGCGAAGCGGGCAGCAGCAGCAGCAAACACGCCAGCAGCAGGCCGATCGCGGCGTTAATCAACCCTGAAGCGTGCAGGTTGCCGAGTTTACCAAACAGGATGCTGCCGACGATCCCCGCGCCGCCCAGGGTCAGCAGCAGCAGAGTGGCGAAGTTGCCGCTCAGCCCGGCCACCGTCTGAACGAACGGTTCAATATAGCTGTAGGCGGTATAGTGTGCGGTCACCACGATGACCGTCAGCAAATAGATGCTCAGCAGCGCAGGGCGGCGGAACAGCACCGGCAGGCTTTTCAGCGATCCTGAGTGTTCGCTCGGTAGCTTAGGCAGCAGCTTGATCAGGCAAACCATGGTGACCAGCGCACCCAGGCCGATGACCAGGAAGGTGGTGCGCCAGCCAAAATACTGCCCGACGATACGGCCGATTGGGATGCCGAAGACCATCGCCAGCGCGGTACCGGTGGCAATCAGGCTCAGCGCCTGCGCCCGTTTACCGGCAGGCGCCATACGAATCGCCAGCGCTGAAGTAATCGACCAGAACACCGCGTGGGCAAAAGCGATACCGATACGGCTGATCACCAGCACGTTAAAGTTCCAGGCCAGGAACGACAGCACGTGGCTGGCGATAAACAGGATAAACAGGCCAACCAGCAGGCGACGGCGCTCCATCTTACTGGTCAGCAGCATAAAGGGCAGCGACATCAGGGCGACAACCCAGGCGTAGATCGTCAGCATGATCCCTACCTGCGCCGTTTCCATGCCAAAGCTGTCGGCGATGTCCGACAGCAGGCCCACGGGCGCAAATTCGGTGGTATTAAAGATAAATGCCGCAATCGCAAGCGTGACTACGCGAAGCCACGCGACCTTGCGTGAAACCGTATTTGTCATCATAAGTTCAGGGCTGGTTACAAAGAGGAAAGAAGTGGGACGATCTTAAAACGATTGCTGCTGAAAATACAATCATTTTGTGATCTGTGTCTCATTTTTGTTGAGGGGAGGTTTTTGCGAGTAACGGATTAATTTTTCTATTAAACGTGTGGATTTCTCGCGTTTATGTCATGTTATCGATAAGTAAAAAAACAGAGGGACAGAACAATGCAGGAAATTAGCTTTTATCTGGTTGATGCCTTCAGCGATCGCAACTTTGGCGGTAACGCGGCGGCGGTTTGCCCGCTCACCGAATGGCTGCCGGACGAAACGCTGCTGAAAATGGCCCAGCAGCATAATCAGTCGGAGACCGCGTTTTTCGTCCGTACGGATGAGGGGTATGAGCTACGTTGGTTTACGACGCTGGACGAAATCAACCTTTGCGGCCACGCGACCCTGGCGGCCTCGCACGTCATTTTTGAATATTTCGACCACCCCTCGTCGACAATCGTGTTTAGCACCCGCTTTGTCGGCGAGCTTCGCGTAACGCGCAGCGGCGACTGGCTGACGCTGGATTTCCCGGCCTGGGCGACGACGGTCGTTGAACAGCCGCCAGCTGAACTTTTGGCGGGGCTCGGGCTGAGCGACGCGGTGGACGTTCGCGTGGCGCGCGATTATCTGGTGATTTTAGCCGACCGCCAGCAGGTGGAGGCTGTGCGTCCGGACATGCCTATGCTCCAGCGCCTCGGCAAAATGATCTGTGTCAGCGCCGCGGATGAAGAGTATGACTTTGTTAGCCGTTTCTTCTGCCCGGACGAGTCGGTGGCGGAAGACCCGGTCACCGGGTCCGCGCACAGCATGCTGATTCCATACTGGGGTGAGAAGCTCGGCAAAACGGAGATGCAGGCGCGGCAGGGGGCGGCCCGCGGCGGCGACCTGCGCTGTCAATGGCGGGGCGATCGGGTCCTGATCGGAGGTCAGGCAACGACCTACCTCATCGGCACCATAACATTACGCTAAGGAGACCCGGTGACTGACGTTCCTGTCTATCTGGTGGCGGCTTTCAGCGAGCAGCCTTTTGCCGGTAATCCGGCGGCGGTATGTCTGCTCAGGGAGTGGCTGCCGGATGAGCTGCTGCTCAAAATGGCCCAACAGCACAACCAGTCGGAAACCGCGTTTGTGGTCCCTGAGAGCGATGGTTTTGCGCTGCGCTGGTTTACCACCCGTAACGAGGTCAATCTCTGCGGCCACGCCACGCTTGCCAGCGCGCACGTGATTTTTCATCACCTGGATTTTCCGGATGCGGTGATTCACTTCGCGACCGCTTCCGGTCGGCTGACCGTAAGCCGTGAAGGCGACTGGCTGACCCTGGATTTTCCTGCGGGTGAAAGCGAAGAGCGAGAACCGCCTGCGGTGATGCTCTCCGCGCTGGGGATCGACAGCTACCTCCACGCCCGCAAGGGGCGCGCGTGGATTATCGAACTCGCCTCTCGTGACCAGGTCGAAGCCCTGCGGCCCAATATTGCGGCGATGACGCCTGGCGAACATAAAGTGACCGTGACTGCGGCAGGCAGCGGCGAATATGACTTCGTCAGTCGCTTTTTCTCCCCCGGCGAAGCGGTGTGGGAAGATCCGGTAACCGGTTCGGCGCATACCATGCTGATCCCTTACTGGAGCGCGAAGCTGGGCAAAACCCAGCTGCTGTCGCGTCAGGTTTCCGCGCGCGGCGGCGATATTCGCTGCCAGCTGAAGGGAGAAAGAGTCTTGATGAGCGGCCAGGCGGTGACCTATTTAAACGGCGTCATCACGCTGCGCTAACCAGGCCGTAATAATAAGACGGGATCGGCGACAGGCCAGCCGATCCCGAGCCTGAGTGGGTGACCAGGCGGAAGTATCCTGCGTACGCGACGAAAAGCCAGCGCCGCGAGCGGGTAAAACGACGATGGGGCTTATCCGTTAATTACATTGGGAATATAACGATCGCGCCGACGCACAATGCCAGAATACGAATTAAGTACATCGGTACCGAGAATAGCCAGAATTCCGGCAGTTTATATTTACCCATTCCCAGAATCATTGCCGGCATGCCGTCAATTGGCATATAGCCGCCGTTCCAGCCTGAAATCACTACGGCAATAGCGGCCGCGGTTGGGTTAAGGCCGAGGCTGGTGCAGGCGGCGATCGCAATCGGCGCGAAGATATAGACCGAACCCATGTTCGAGCCGGTAAAGGTGGCGCAGGTACTGGTCAGCAGCGCAAAGATAAAAATAAACACGAACGGCGAGACGCTGGAGCCGAGCACGCCCGCAACCGCATCGCCCACCATTGCCGTAAACCCGGTGCCCGCCAGCGCGTCGGCGACGCCGATAACCCCGGCCATCATCAGGATAACCGGCGCGCCCATATGATCGCGCACCTCTTTGAAGTCGACGACATTAATCATCATGACGAACGCGGCGGCAAGACCCGGTACCACATAGGCGATATTGCCTAACTGATTCATCAGCATCATGCCGACCACGCTTACGGCAAACGCCCCGACGGTGCAGTACTCTTTCCACGCGGGCAGAGTGACGGTTTCCTCTTCGCGTACCGCCATTGCTTCCTCGGAGGCGTCGGCGATCGGGTGATCGGGTAAAAAGCGATACGAAATCAGGCACCAGGCCAAAAACGCCAGCGACATCACCAGATTGACCAGCGCAAATTTCACCATCGAAATTTCTTCGTTGAAACCGGCGGTTTGCAGCACCGTTGCGGTGACGCCGAACAGCAGCGCAACGTTAACCGGCAACAGCGGATGGTTGGTGGCGAATCCCAGCGGCATCATCAGCTTTGAGGTCGGCAGCTTCTTGCTGTAGGGAATGGTCGAAACCAGCGACAGAATCAGCACGTAGTAGCCGGTTGAACCGGTACCCGCCAGGCTGGCGCCGAGCATCACAATCAACAGCAGCAAAGCATAGCTTTTGTAGCTGCCTCTGTTCACCAGACTCACCATCGCGGACTTGACGTTGCCTATCAGCCGCGTTTTCTGCAGCGCCGCCATCACCACCATAAACCCGGCGATCATGATGACGCTGGAGTTGACAAACCCGGCGAAAGCCTGTTGAACGTTGGCGAGCCCTGTCACAACCAATAGCAGACAGGCGAGCAGCGGCGGTGCGCCAAAGGCCATTTTGTCTGACATAATAAGAACTATCATTAGCACCAGAATGCCCAGCGCCAGAATCATTTCCATTGTCATTGTTATTGCTCCTTCTTATTTACCCTTCCAGCATGTCGCCCGGCACTTTAAATACGGCTTTGCGTACCGTTGCCGGCGCGTCTACCGCGCAAAGCGCCTGGTGGGGTTCGCCGGGCAGAAATATCGCAAAATCACCGGCATGCAGGGTGATGGCCACCGGCAGTCGGCAATCGCGGGCGATAAACAGATCCGGTTTGCGCTCTTCATCGTCATCCTGCGCGACGCAGAGCATACCGGCGTTAATCACCTCGCAGCCCGCCAGCATCACCTGAATATCGGCCCACTGCTGGTGATATTCGGCGTGGCGCTGGGCGGTCGGCTGGGTATGCGCTTCGCCAATATTGCAAAACCAGCGGCAGCCCTCCGGCTGCCAGCGCCCGTCCTGCCTGGCGCTCAGCGCCTGCAGCGTGGCCTGCGGAAGGGCGAGAATTTGCCGCAGCGCTGGGGGAAGCCCTGCCAGCGGCAGAGCGTTAAGGTTGCCGACGATCATCGCGCGGACTCCTTCACCCATTCGGGCGTGATATGCACGTATTTAATCGCCTGACGGAACCAGGTGTAGGCAATGTGCAGCGTGCCGTCCGCCCCTTGTTTGATGCTCGGATAGGAGAATTCGCGGTTGCGCTTATCCAGCGAGTTGTTGGTCATGCAGTAGCCATCGCCTTCGTCGAGATTGCGCTGCCACGGCCAGGTTTTGCCGCCATCCGCAGAGATGGCTACGGTCATCGGCGCGCGCGGCGCGCCCCAGAACGCCGAGCGGCCGCTGGTGACTTCCGGCTCTTTACGGCTGTTATCGCCATCGTCGATTTCATCATAAAGCGACGCGCGGCGTTCCAGCGCGCCGGCGGCGCTCATGTGGTTAAATACCAGCGCCAGTTCGCCGCTGACGAGGGTGGTGACCTGAATGGATGAGTTGTTATTGGGCAGCTCGGTCGGTTCCGGCACTGACCAGCTTTCGCCGTTATCTACGGACTGGCTGTAGTAGATGTTGTCGGCCCAGCGGCTGCGGAACAGCGCGACCAGCGTGCCGCCTGGCAGGGCGGTGATATTCATATGCACGCAGCCGAGGCTTTGCGGTACTTCAACGTCGCGCCAGGTTTTGCCCTTATCGGCGGAGATTTTGACGGCGCTGATATCGTCGTTGCCGACCCACTTTTCGCCCGGCTGCGTGCGGCAGTAGAAGACCGGCAGCAGCCAGTTGCCGTTGTCCAGAACGGTCACCGGTTGGCGAATAAAGGTACCCGGTTTATCGAGCAGGGTAGCAATGTCGCCCCAGCTCTGGCCCAGATCCGTTGACTGGCGATAGCGCACGATGGCGGTATCCTGGTTGCCGGAGATCTGCGCGGTCCACAGCAGCCACAGCACATTATCCGGCGCCAGAAACAGCACCGGGTTTTGCTCGGAGCGGCTGGCGTCGTTGGACAATTTGACCGCCTCGCTCCACTGGCGACTCCCGGGCAGCAGGCGCGATCCCCAAACGGAGATATCGGCCACGCCTTCCTGGGTACCGCCGAACCACACGCACATCAGCGAGCCGTCCGGCAGCGGCAGCAGGTTCGCCGCGTGATTTTGCGGACAAGATGAGGGGAGCATGGCGGTTTCCACGCGCTCATCCCGCGGGTGCTGAGATATAATTCCGTCACGAACTGCGGTTACAGACATATTCACTCTCCGTTATTTCAGTAGGGTTCTATTTATTGATCGGTAATGAGGCGTAAGCGTCTTGCTGTTGTGAAACTTTAATGATTTTTCTGCTGCGAATAATATTGAGCGTTTCTACCGCCAGCGAAAAGAAAATGGCAAAATAGAGATAACCTTTCGCAATATGTATTTCCAGGCTGTCGGCCACCAGTAATAACCCGACTAATAGCAGGAAAGTTAAAGCGAGCATTTTCATCGTTGGCGTGTTATTGACAAAATCGCCGATGGTTTTTGCCGCGAACATCATAATGCCAACAGCGATAATGACTGCCGTAATCATAATGAAAATATGTTGCGACAAACCGACTGCGGTAATAACAGAATCAAGGCTGAAGACGATATCCAGCAACATAATCTGGATGATGGCTCCGGCCAGCGAAAGCTGACGCTGGCCGCCGCCGTGCGACTCTTCTGCCAGCTGGAGTTCACCGCGTATCTCCTGCAGTGACTTGTAAATAAGGAAACAACCACCGACAAATAAAATGATGGTGCGCACCGATACGACAAAATGCGCAATAGTAAACAGCGGCAACGTTATATGCGCCAGCCAGGCAATAGATACCAGCAATAGCACGCGCATAACCATGGCGCCGCTTAATCCCAACTTACGTGCAACATTTTGCTGATGCGGCGGGAGCTTGGCCACCACCAGCGAGAGAAAGATAATATTATCGACCCCGAGAATAATCTCCAGAAAGGTGAGCGTTACCAGCGTCAACCATATTTCAGGATCAAGCATCCATATAAACATTGAAACATCCCTTACGCTACGTAAGACGTTATATACAAAACATTAAATATTGCCGGCACTGATTTTTGTTTAAACCAGCGCCGGGAATTTAATTAAATATTTCCGCTATCTTCAGGAAATATATTTGGCAATAATATGATTAATTTCCTCGCACTGCGCCGAGGTGAAGCTCACCGCATAGCGGCTGTCGCCAACATCGTGGCCCATTAGCTGCATCGCCTTTTTTACCGCCGCCGGCGAGAACGCAACTTTATAAAGATCGGTGCGCAGGCCGGTGACGCTCTCCTGAGCCTGGCGGGAGCCCTCAACATTGCCCGCTTTAAAATTTGCCCAGATGGCGTTGATCTCTTTTGGCGCGACGTTGGCCAGCCCGGAAATACAGGCGGAGCAGCCATCAACAAAACCCTGGTGTATCAGCGAATCAGGGCCGTTCAGCACGTCAAAATCGGCGATATCCCGGACCGCATCGAGGAAACCCTTCAGGCTTTCGTAGCTGCCGGCGCTGTCTTTGACGCCGATAATGTTCGGATGCTGCGCCAGCGCACGCGCGGTTTGCGGTTCAATGGTGTTGCCGGTACGCGCCGGGATGTTGTAGAGAAATACTGGTACGCTCAGGGCGTCAGCAATGGCGGTATAGTGGGCGATCAGCTCATCCTGTTTTAGCGGCACAAACCAGGGGGTGATGACCGAGACCGCGTCAACGCCCAGTTGTTCGATCTGTTTACCCAGGCGGATCGTTTCGCGAGTCGACACTTCACCGATATGCGCCACCACCGGCGCGCGACCGGCGACTTCTTCCACGCAGGCTTTAGCGACAGCGACTTTTTCCGCTTCATTGAGCACAAAAAACTCGCCGTTGGTCCCGCCGCAGAAAATACCGTTGCCCGCGGCGAGCTGGCGCTGCACCTGCTGCTTCAGCGCCGGAATATTTACGGCTCCCTCGGCGGTAAAAGGCGTGACGATGGCGGTCAGAACGCCGGTAATTGAATTGCTCATTTCATCTCTTCCCTGGTGTTATTGTGCTGGGAACAGGGTGCGGTAAACCGCCTCAACCTGCTCCTGGTTAACGCTGCATGGCGCATTATTCAGTAAACGTTTGACGTTCAGCGCCGCTTCGCTCAGTTCGCCGATACTCTCCTGCGGCACGCCCAGCGCGGCGAGGTTGTCGGGCAGCTGCAGGCGTTTCACCAGCGCGGCCAGCCAGGCGACCAGCGCATGAGATTTTTGTTCTTCGCTAAGCGTCAGATCGGCGTCAGGGATCAAATCCCATACTTGCGCGAATTTCGCCACCGCGTGCGGGCGCACCACCTTCATACAAGGCGCCAGCAGGATGGCGTTAGCCACGCCGTGCGGCAGGTGATATTTGCCGCCTAACGGATAGGAAAGGGCATGAACCAGATGAGTGCCCGCATGGTTAATGGCCACTCCGCCATAATAAGAGGCCCACAGCATCTCCAGCTTCGCCGCCAGATTGTGCGGCTCGCTCACCGACAGCTCGATGTTGCGCACCAGCTTGCGCAGGCCAATCAGCGCCGCGTTATCGCTAACCGGATTGGCAACGGTCGAAGTAAAGCACTCAATCAGGTGGCACAGCGCGTCGATGCCGGTAGAGGAGGCGATGTGCGCGGGCATGCTGGTGGTCAATTCCGGCAGCAGGGCAACGTAGTCCGGCAGCAGAACCGGGGAGATAATCCCCACCTTCGTATTCTGTTCCGGGATCGCCAGGATCGCGTTCGGCGTGGCTTCGGAACCGGTGCCGGCGGTGGCGGGAATTAATAACGAGGTCACCTTTTGCTGCGGCTTTTCGCCGGCCAGCAGCGCATCCAGCCCCGGCGAGCGGGGATGCAGCAGAACGGAGAGCAGCTTGGTCACATCCAGAACGCTACCGCCGCCGATCCCGACAATAAGCTCCGCTTGGTTAGCGCTGACGAGGCGCAGAATTTGCGCCATATCATGCTGGCTCGGCTCAGCCGGTACGGAATCCATCACCTGCAGCTGACGCCCCTCATCTTCCAGAAGCGCGCGGATCTGCTGCGCGGCATCGAGTTTGCCCACGTTGGCGTCGGTGACCAGCAAAATGCGCCTTTTGCCCGCTAGCAGCGGCAGCAGGGCGGTAAAGGCGCCCGCGCCGCTAATCAGAGTGCTGTTAATGGTTGCCACTTTTTTCTCCTCTGTAATGAATGATTAAATTTAATCATCTTTTCTGCGTGCCACTCACATTGTGGGATGAAGTTATAATTTATAGCGAGATTTAATAACTTGAGCTTGCTCACATTTAATCAATTGTGATTGAATATAATCATTATCAATGTCGAACAGCTTGAAAAGGGAAAACGATGGGCAGCGGCGATAACAAGGTGCTGGTTCTGGCTGATGACTTTACCGGCGCAAATGACGCGGGAGTCAGCCTGGCGGAGACGGGGATGCGGGCGGAAGTGGCGTTTACCGCCAGCTATCAGGGGGAGGCGCAGGCGCTGATCCTCAATAGCGACAGCCGCGCGCAGCCCGCCGCAGAGGCGGCACGGCGCATCACGCATCTTTTACAGGCGGTGTTGCCGCGTTTTCAGCCGCGCTGGACGGTGAAAAAAATCGACTCCACGCTGCGTGGCAATCTCGGCGCCGAGCTGGAAGCAACGATGCGCGCGCTGAACTGCGCCGTAGCGGTTCTGGCGCCCGCCTTTCCGGCAGCAGGCCGGGTGACGCGCCGGGGCCTGTGCTATGTGCACGGCGTGCCGGTGAATGAAACCGAGTTCGCGACCGACCCGAAAACGCCGGTCAGCAGCGCGGATATCGCCGTCGTGGTCGCTCAACAAAGCGATGTGCTGTGCCACGGGACAACGGTCGCCGGGCTGGCGGCAGAGCTGGAACAAACGGTTGAGACGCCGCGGGTGCTGATCGTGGATGCCGAAGAAAACCAGCAGCTGGACGCCATTATCGCCACGGTCGCTGTGTGCGAGCAGCGGGTGCTGCTGGTGGGGGCTGCGGGGCTATGTGACGCCCTGGCGCGTCGGCTGGCCGCCGTACCGCGCGGACCGCTGCTGGCGATTGTCGGTTCAATGAGCGAGATTGCGCAACAGCAGGTCGCCCGGCTTGAGGCGCATTCGCGCGTTGTTCGCGTAGAAATTGATGTCGCGAGGGCGTTTGGCGGCGATGCCAACGCTGACGCCCGATGCATCGCCGCGGTATTGAGTGAAAATAATCATTGCGTCGTCACCACGCGTCCCGATAGCGAGGCGCGAAAGGGTATTGAAGCCCTGTGCCGGCAGCACGGGGTCGATCGAACCGCGCTTGGCGAGCGGATCTGCGCGTATCTGGCGCGCGTGAGCGAGCTGGCCATCGCGCAAAGCCAGCCGGGGGCGCTCTATTTATCCGGCGGCGACGTGGCTATCGCCGTGGCGCAGGCGCTGGGCGCCAGCGGATTTCATATTACAGGCCGGGTGGCGCAATGCGTGCCGTACGGCAATTTTCTGGGTAGTAGCTGGCAGCGGCCGGTAATGACCAAGGCAGGCGGATTCGGAACGGAAACCACCCTGCTGGAGGTCGTGAACTTTATTGAGGAGAAAATGAGTGACTAACATCATAGCGGTAACGATGGGAGATCCGGCAGGCATTGGCCCGGAAATTATTATTAAATCGCTGGTTGAGGGGAAACTCAACGGCGCGCCGGTAGTCGTGGTGGGCTGCGCGCAGACGCTGCGGCGGATCCTGGCGCTGGGGATCACCCCGCGCGCCGAACTGCGAATCATTGAGAACCCGGGGCAGGCGCAGTTCAGCGCGGGCACGATTAACGTGATCGACGAACCGCTGGCCGATCCGCAGGGGCTGCGCCCGGGCGAAGTACAGGCACAGGCGGGGGATTTAGCATACCGCTGCATCAAGCGGGCGACCGACCTGGCGATGGCCGGAGAGGTGTTCGCGCTCGCCACCGCGCCGTTAAATAAAGAAGCGCTGCATCTGGCCGGGCACAACTTCCCGGGGCATACCGAAATGCTCGCCCATCTGACGCAGACCAAAGATTTCGCGATGGTGCTGTATACCGATAAGCTCAAGGTTATCCATATCTCCACCCACGTGGCGCTGCGTAACTTCCTCGATAACCTGAACCAGCCGCGGGTGGAGACGGTGATTGGTATTGCCGATAGCTTCCTGCGCCGTGTGGGTTATAGCCAGCCGCGTATTGCCGTCGCCGGGGTTAATCCTCACGCCGGTGAAAACGGCCTGTTTGGCGATGAAGAGATCCGTATCGTCGGGCCGGCGGTAGAAGCGATGAAAGCCAAAGGTCTTAACGTCACCGGACCGTGCCCGCCGGATACGGTGTTTATGCAGTGCCACGAAGGCCTGTTTGATATGGTCGTGGCGATGTATCACGATCAGGGACATATTCCGCTAAAATTGCTTGGGTTTTATGATGGGGTGAATATTACCGCCGGACTGCCGTTTATTCGCACTTCCGCCGACCACGGCACGGCGTTTGATATTGCCTGGACAGGTAAAGCTAAGTCTGACAGCATGACTACCTCTATTGAGCTCGCCATGCAAATCGCACAGGAATAACATGAAGGGATATAACCGGTTAGAGCAGATTATGGATTATCTCAAGAGCCATAATCTGGTGACAGTGGACCAGTTGGTGGCGGTGACCGACGCCTCGCCCGCGACCATTCGCCGCGACCTGATTAAGCTCGATCAGGAAGGGGTGATCAGCCGAACGCACGGCGGCGTGACCCTCAACCGGTTTATTCCAGCACAACCGACCACGCAGGAGAAATCCCAGCGTAGCCAGCAGGAAAAATACGCCATCGCCAGCGCGGCGGCGGCGTTGGTCAAGGCCGGGGACGCCATTGTCCTCGATGCCGGGACCACCATGATTGAACTGGCCCGGCAAATTACCCATCTGCCGCTGCGGGTGATCACCAGCGACCTGCATATCGCCCTGTTCCTGTCGGAGTTTAAGCAAATTGAAGTGACGATCATCGGCGGGCGCATCGACGACAGCAGCCAGTCCTGCATCGGCGATCACGGGCGCCGCCTGCTGCAGAATATCTGGCCCGATCTGGCATTTGTCAGCTGCAACGGCTGGGACCTGGAGAAGGGCGTCACCTCGCCAACGGAAGAAAAAGCGGCGCTGAAGCGCGACTTAATCGCCAACGCCCGGCGGCGCATACTGCTGGCGGACAGCTCTAAATACGGCGCCTGGTCGCTGTTTAATATCACGCATCTCGACTCACTCACCGATATCATTACCGACAGTCATCTGCCGGAAGCGACGCGCGAAGCGTTAACGCATATTCATCCCCGGCTGATCGTGGCCGGCTAACCGGGAAGCGGCTTACGGCAGACGGGCGATACTGGCTTTAATCACCTCGATAGCGTGGCGAAACTTCTCCGCTTCATCATCGGCCAGCTGCAGCTCAATAATTTGCTGCACGCCGCTTTGCGTGAGCACCGCCGGAACGCCGGCCGCCGCGCCGGTTACCCCGTACTCGCCATCAAGAATGCACGATACCGCCAGCGCACGATGGCTGCCGGTGAAAATATTGCGACAGATTTCGGCGATGGTCCCAGCGACGCCGTACTCCGTGCAGCCTTTGCCGGCGTAAATCTCAAACCCCAGCTTACGCACCTTGTCGGCAATCAGATCCCGGTCGAGGGCTTTACCGGTATGTTTCTGGTAAACATCGGCGATGGCGGAGCCGTAAACCGCCGAGTGCGACCATACCGGAAACTGGGCATCGCCATGCTCGCCCAGAATAAAGGCGTCGATGCTTTGCGCGCCGATATCCAGCGCCTGGGCCAGCACCCTGCGTAAGCGGGTGGTATCTAACCAGACGCCGGTTCCCAGCACCTGGCCGCGCGGCAGGCCAGAAAGCTGCCACACCTGCCAGGTGATGATGTCGCAGGGATTGGTGGCAACCAAAAAGATGCCGTTGAAGCCGCCGTTCATCATCTGCGGGACAAGGCTTTTGACGATTTTCGCCGTGTTGGTCAATTCATCCAATCGGGTCTGGCCCGGCTTGAGCGCGCCGCCGGAAACGGTGATCACCGCGATATCGACATCGGCGCAGTCGCTGGCTTCGCGGGTGGAAATGGTCATCATTCCCGGCATATAGGCGGCCGCGTCGCTCAGGTCCTGAGCGTGCGCTTCGGCGCGTGGTTTATTGAGATCGACAAGGATCAACTCCTCGCAAACCGACTGGTTTAACAGGGCGTAGGCCGCAGAGGCGCCGACGTTTCCGGCCCCGATAATCATCACCTTGCGCGCTTTGGTATTCATCGTTTTATCCTGATAAAAGACATCATGCCGCAAAATTACTGCCTCCCAAGGGGTTAGCGCAAGCGGGGCCGGAAGCTATAAGTTAATGCTATGGCGGCGCTGCGGACGCTGCGCGCTACAGTACGCTCAAAAAAGGAGCTTATTTATGTACACCATCGCCGCGACCCCGCTAAACCACCCGGACCTCACCGCTTTAATTGCCGAACTGGACGCCTACCAGCAGACGCTCTATCCGGCGGAAAGCAACCATCTGATCGACCTGAGCGCGCTTCCGGCGGAGTCGGTTATCGCGCTAATTATCCGCGATACCCGGCAGCAGGCCGTTGGCTGCGGGGCGATCGTGCTCGGCGAAGAGGGGTTTGGCGAGATGAAACGGGTGTTCATTAACCCGGCCCATCGCGGCCAGCAGCTGGGAGAAAAACTGCTGGCGGCGCTGGAGAAAGAGGCGATAAATCGTGAATGCCATACCCTGCGCCTGGAAACCGGCATCCATCAGCACGCCGCCGTTGCGCTATATACGCGCAATGGGTATCAGACCCGCAGCGCCTTCGCGCCGTATCAGCCGGATCCGTTAAGCATCTTTATGGAGAAACTGCTGCTTGTCGATCTTCGTTCAGCAGCGCTATAAACGCTTCGAGCTGGCGAGTTTTCGCCCCGCGCCGCCAGACCAGCCAGGTCGTTAACCAGCGCCACTCTTCGGCCAGCGGCCAGGCGGAAACCTGCTGGTGGCCCGGCATGCTCTCGAGCATGCTGCGCGGGATCAGCGCCAGCCCGGCGCCGGCAATGACGCAGGCCAGCATTCCGTGGTAGGACTCCATCTCATGGATCCGCCCCGGGGTGGCGCGATCGGCGTGGAACCAGCTCTCAAAATGACGGCGGTAGGAGCAGTTGGCGCGAAACGCGTAGACGCTGGCACCGTTCACTTCGCTGGCCCGGGTGATGGGCGGATGGCCAAATGGCGCGACGATCATCATCTCTTCCGGGAACACCGGTAACCCTTCAAGCCCCGGATGCACCAGCGGGCCGTCGACGAACGCCGCGCTCAGGTTGCCCTCGAGTACGCCGTCGATCATGGTGCCGGACGGGCCGGTGGAGAGGGCCAGATGGATCTTCGGATAGCGCTGATTAAAGTGCGCCAGGGTCGGGGAAATACGCACGGCGGCGGTACTCTCCAGCGAGCCGAGCGAAAACAGTCCCTGAGGCTCGTCCCCCGCGACCACCATCCGCGCCTCATCAACCAGCGCCAGGATCTGCTGGCTATAGCGTAAAAAGCTGTGTCCGGCGGGCGACAGGCGCAGGCGCTGGTTTTCGCGAATAAACAGTTCGACGCCGAGATCTGCCTCCAGCTGGCGAATGCGCGTGGTCAGGTTCGACGGCACGCGATGCACCTTCTGCGCGGCCTGGGTAATGCTGCCTGTGCTGGCGACGGCGTTAAACATCTCAAGCTGGGTCAGATCCATAGCGTTCTTCTTTTGTGAAAGGGTTGCTCAATATTATTCATTTTTAATGAAGGGAAGGGTAAGCCAGAATAAGGTCACTTCGCAATCAACACAGAGAGAAAAACGATGAATTTATCTGCCACTCATGCGGTTTCCGTGAACCCAACGACAGGTGAAACGCTGTCGTCTCTGCCATGGGCCAGCGAACAACAGGTTGATTCAGCCATTGCCCTTGCGGAACGGGGTTATCGCCAATGGCGCAAGGTCAGCGTGGCGCAGCGCGCGACGACGCTGCGTAACGTCGGCGCCGCGATGCGCGCCCGGAGCGAAGCGCTGGCGCAAATGATTAGCCTTGAGATGGGCAAACCGATTGCCCAGGCGCGCGGCGAAGTCGCTAAATCCGCCAATCTTTGTGACTGGTATGCCGAACACGGCCCGGCGATGCTGAATACCGAAGCGACGCTGGTTGAAGACAATAAAGCGGTAATTGAGTACCGTCCGATGGGCGCTATCCTCGCGATCATGCCGTGGAACTTCCCGGTGTGGCAGGTGCTGCGCGGCGCGGTGCCGATTCTGCTGGCGGGCAACAGCTATCTGCTTAAGCATGCGCCAAACGTGCTGGGCAGCGCGGCGATGATTGGCGAAATTTTTGCCGCAGCGGGCGTGCCGGAAGGCGTGTTTGGCTGGGTGAACGCCACCAACGACGGCGTTTCGCAAATGATTAACGACCCGCGCATCGCCGCGGTGACCGTCACCGGCAGCGTGCGCGCCGGGAAGGCGATTGGTGCTCAGGCCGGCGCGGCGTTGAAAAAATGCGTGCTGGAGCTGGGCGGTTCCGATCCTTTTATCGTCCTTAACGACGCCGACCTTGATGAGGCGGTGAAGGCGGCGGTGATTGGCCGCTACCAGAATACCGGGCAGGTCTGCGCAGCCGCGAAGCGTTTCATCGTTGAGGCGGGTATTGCTGAAGCCTTTACGCAGAAATTTGTCGCCGCCGTCGCCGCGCTGAAAATGGGCGATCCGCGCGATGAGCAGAATTATATTGGACCGATGGCGCGTTTCGACCTGCGCGATGAGCTGCACGAGCAGGTGCGGGCAACCCTAAAAGAGGGGGCGACCCTGTTACTGGGCGCGGAAAAAATCGAAGGCGCAGGCAACTACTATGCGCCAACGGTGCTGGGGAACGTCACCGCTGAGATGACCGGCTTTCGCGAGGAACTGTTTGGGCCGGTGGCGACGATTACCGAAGCCCGCGATGCCGATCATGCGCTGGCGCTGGCTAACGAGAGCGAATTTGGCCTTTCAGCAACGGTTTATACCACCAGTGAAACGCAGGCCCGGCGCTTTGCCGATGAGCTGGAGTGCGGCGGGGTGTTTATCAACGGCTACTGCGCCAGCGATGCCCGCGTGGCGTTCGGCGGCGTGAAGAAAAGCGGTTTTGGCCGCGAGCTCTCCCATTTTGGCCTGCATGAATTCTGCAACGTGCAGACCGTCTGGAGAGATCGCCACTAACCCTACAAACTGCCCCCGGAGGCGGCGCGATGCCCCTGCCCGGGCTACGGGTCACAGCCATCTGCGATCGCGTAGCCCGGGAAAAAAGCCCCGATATGATTAAGCTATTCACTTAGCGGCACCGAAGCGAGAAAGAGGCTGTTTCTTCGCGCCGCGTGCGCCTATAATTACCGCCCTAATTTTGTTGTTGGCAAGGAGCCGCGCGTGGCGACGGTAATAAATAACGCAATGCTCGATGCCATTTTGGCTGAAGTCAGGCCGCTGATTGGACGCGGTAAAGTGGCGGACTATATTCCGGCGCTGGCCAGCGTCAGCGGCGATAAGCTCGGCGTGGCCATCTGTACGGTCGACGGTCAGCACTACAGCGCCGGCGACGCGCACGAGCGTTTCTCCATTCAATCGATCTCGAAAGTCCTGAGCCTGGTGGTGGCGATGAATCACTATCAGGAAGAGGAGATCTGGCAGCGGGTGGGGAAAGATCCCTCCGGCCAGCCTTTTAACTCGCTGTTGCAGCTGGAAATTGAGCAAGGCAAACCGCGCAACCCGTTTATTAACGCCGGGGCGCTGGTGGTCTGCGATATGCTGCAAAGCCGTCTTAGCGCGCCCCGCCAGCGAATGCTGGAAATCGTTCGTCGTCTGAGCGGGGTGGGCGATATCGCCTATGATCCGGTGGTTGCCCGCTCGGAGTTCGATCATTCGGCGCGCAATGCCGCTATCGCCTGGCTAATGAAATCCTTCGGCAATTTCCATAACGATGTCGCCACGGTACTGCAAAACTATTTCCACTACTGTTCGCTGGAGATGAGCTGCGTGGAGCTGGCGCGCACCTTTCTGTTTCTTGCTGACCGAGGTATCGCCCCGCACCTTGAGACGCCGGTGATTGCGCCGATTCAGTCGCGGCAGGTCAACGCCCTGATGATGACCAGCGGCATGTATCAGAACGCCGGTGAATTTGCGTGGCGCGTCGGTTTGCCGGCGAAATCCGGCGTCGGCGGCGGGATTGTGGCTATTGTCCCGCAGGAGATGGCGATCGCGGTGTGGAGCCCGGAGCTCGATGAGGCGGGGAACTCGCTGGCCGGGATTGCTTTACTGGAAAAACTCACCCAAAAGCTGGGGAGGTCGGTGTTCTGATGGTGCCAATCGAAAGCCTGTTTGCCCGCCTGCAGCGTTCCACTTTTCGCTCCCGTTTTCGCCTCGGCGTGAAAGAACGGCAGTACTGTTATGATAAGGGCGCGGAAGTTATCGACCAGCACGCGGCGGACTTTATCGCCCGGCGGCTGGCGCCCGCGCACATTCCTAACGACGGCAAGCAGACCCCGATGCGCGGACATCCGGTGTTTATCGCCCAGCATGCCACCGCGACCTGCTGTCGCGGCTGTCTGGAGAAGTGGCACGCCATCCCGCGCGGGCGCGGGCTCAGCGATGAAGAGCAGCGCTATGTGGTGCAGGTTATTCACCACTGGCTGGTGATCCAGATGAATTCGCCGGATCGCGGCAGACCGTAATTCATCGGGTGGCGGTATATGCCTGATAATTATTCTCATGATATGATGAACCGCTTACTCATTATTAACATAATAATTGCCTGAAACATTTAGACGGATAATCATGAATGTCTCCACTGTCGATTCGGTCATTCACGCTGTTTCGTGAGGAACAGCCCGTGCGTGATGCGCTGGTGTTGTTCACTTTAACGCTACTGCTGCATTTCTTCGGCGCGATGCTGCGTCTGGTACAAGAATTGTCGTTCTTCTGGCCGCTTAACGCGGTGATGGCGGGGATTTTCGCGCGTTATATCTGGCTAAATCGCAGCTATTTTTACGCCATCTGTTTTGCCGCCATGCTGGTATATGACGGTTTAACTTCGCGTTGGGGGATGGGGCTCGCCTCCTTTCTGATCAATTTCTCCAATATCGTATTTATCGTTACCCTGGCGCAGCTCATTTTGTGGGATAAGCGGCGGGCGGATTCGATGCCGGGACCGATCAACGCGCTAAGCCTGTTTTGCTATTGCCTGCTGGCGGCGCTGCTGTGCGCGGCCGTTGGGGCGCTGGGTTCGGTAGATGTGGAACGCGCCACGTTTATTCCCCAACTGGCGGACTGGTTTAGCGAACAGTTTTCCACTGCCGTACTGATCCTGCCGTTCATTTTAACCCTCACGCTCCCTTCGGCGTTCGGGCGTTTTCGCCTGCGTCAGCTGTTACCGGCGATTGCGCTGGTGCTGTCAATTGTGCTCGGCGTGGCGGTGGGCGGGGCCGGGAGCATCACCTTCCCGCTACCGGCGCTGATCTGGTGCGCGATTCGCTACCCGCTGCCGCTGACCTGCCTGCTGACCTTTATTACCGGGATTAGCGAAATTCTGCTGGTGGCGAACTCGCTGATTCACCTCACGCCCGACACCCGAATGCAGCCGTGGCAGCTGTTTTCGACGCGTCTGGGTATCGCGGCGATGCTGATCAGCCCGATTATCGTCGCTTCCAGCGTCGAGGCGATAAATAATCTTGTCAAACAGCTGGCCCTGCGCGCTGACTTTGACTTTCAGACCCGGGTCTATTCTCGCTCGGGGTTAAGCGAAGCGCTGAAACGCCAGCCGCTGTCGGAAGATAAGCGGTTAACGGTCATGGTGCTGGATATCGACGGCTTCAAGCAGGTCAACGATCGCTGGGGCCATGAGTGCGGCGACTGCGTGCTGGCCCAGTTTGCGCAGCAGGTAAGGCTACTGGTGGGCGAAGAGGGCATGGTGGCGCGCATTGGCGGGGAAGAGTTTGCCGTCGCGGCGCTGACCTCATCAGAACGGGACGGACAGGTGCTGGCGGAAAAAATTCGTCAGGGAATCGAATCGCAGACCTTCACCTGGGGGCAATACAAAATCCAGCTGACCGTCAGCATGGGGCTGGAGAGCCAACCGCTCGCTACCGCCAGGGTTACGGATCTGTTCAACCAGCTGCTGATGGAAGCCGATGATTCGATGATTCGGGCGAAACGTGCCGGGCGCAACCGGATTTTTACGCACGAAATGGCCTGAATAACCCCATAAGAAAACGCGATGATAATTTTGCTTGTGTTAAATATAAGTTAAAAACATAGTGATGTGGTCAATTTCAAGGAGTTACCTATGACCACATCTTTCACTCTGCGTACGCTGTCGCGTGACGATATTCTCGAACACCTTTCTGAATTAACCGATATCCTCGCCAGCTGCGTCAACGGCGGGGCCTCGGTGAGCTTTATGCTACCTTTCGCCCCGGAAACCGCGACGGCGTTCTGGCTGCGAATGGCGCAAAGCGTTGCCGCCGGGGAACGCGTTGTCCTCGCCGCGGCGGATGCAGAGCAGCGGCTCGTTGGTACGGTACAGCTGATTACCGACCAGCCGGAAAACCAACCGCACCGCGCCGATGTTGCCAAGCTCCTGGTTCACCAAAATGCGCGTCGTCAGGGGCTGGCGAATGCGCTGATGACCCGGCTGGAAGCGATCGCGCGCGAGCAGGGCAAAAGCGTTCTGGTGCTGGATACCGCAACCGGCAGTGGGGCAGAAAACTTTTACGTGCAGTGCGGCTGGGAAAAAGCAGGGGAAATCCCCCGCTATGCGCTGATGCCGGACGGCGAGCTGACGGCAACGTCGCTGTTCTATAAATTTCTGTCTTAAATTTGATATTGCATACAGCTTTGATCAAAACGGGGTTTCACTTAGCTAAAAACCTGATAACTTATTGGACCAATTACTCAGGTTGTATGACTACTCTATGAGGGAACCCTTGTGAAAACACTAAACCGTCGCGATTTCCCGGGCGCGCAGTACCCTGAACGTATCATTCAGTTTGGCGAAGGCAACTTCCTGCGCGCGTTTATCGACTGGCAGATCGATCTACTAAACGAGCATACCGACCTGAATGCCGGGGTGGTGATTGTGCGTCCGATTGAGAGTACGTTCCCGCCGTCGCTCAGCGTCCAGAACGGTCTCTACACCACGATAATTCGCGGCCTGAATGAGAAGGGTGAAGCGGTCAGCGATGCGCGCCTGATTCGCTCGGTCAACCGCGAAATTAGCGCCTATGCGGATTACGATGAACTGCTGCGTCTGGCGCATAACCCGGATATGCGCTTTGTGTTTTCCAATACCACCGAAGCGGGAATTAGCTACCATGCGGGCGACCGTTTTGACGATGCGCCCGCGGTAAGCTATCCGGCTAAACTGACCCGTCTGCTGTTTGAACGCTACAGCCATTTCTCCGGCGCGGCGGATAAAGGCTGGGTCATCGTTCCCTGCGAGCTGATTGACTATAATGGCGAAGCGCTGCGTGAACTGGTGCTGCGCTATGCGCAGGAGTGGGCGCTGCCGGAAGCCTTTGTGGCATGGCTGGATGAAGCCAACGCTTTTTGTTCTACGCTGGTAGACCGCATTGTGACCGGCTATCCGCGTGATGAAGCCGCGCAGATTGAAGAGCAGCTGGGATATAAAGACGCTTTCCTCGATACCGCCGAACACTTCTACCTGTTTGTCATTCAGGGGCCGAAATCTCTGGCCGCCGAGCTGCGACTCGATAAACTGCCGCTTAACGTCCTGATCGTGGACGATATTAAGCCGTACAAAGAGCGTAAAGTGGCCATTCTTAACGGCGCGCACACCGCGCTGGTGCCGGTCGCCTTCCAGGCAGGGCTGGATACCGTGGGCGATGCGATGAACGATGCGGAAATTTGCGCTTTCGTCGAGAAGGCGATTTACCAGGAGATCATTCCGGTTCTCGATCTGCCGCGCGATGAGCTGGAGTCTTTTGCCAGCGCGGTAACCGGTCGCTTCCGTAACCCCTATATCAAGCATCAGCTGCTGTCTATCGCGCTTAACGGGATGACTAAATACCGTACCCGTATTCTGCCGCAGCTGCTGGCGGGACAGAAGAAAGCGGGGAAACTCCCGGCGCGTCTGACCTTTGCGCTGGCGGCGCTGATCGCATTTTATCGCGCCGAGCGTCACGGCGAGAACTATCCGGTACAGGACGACGCCGAATGGATAGAGAGCTATCAGGCGCTGTGGGCCCAGCATCGGGATCGTCAAATCAGCACCCGCGAGCTGGTAAACGCGGTGCTTTGCGTTGAGTCCCACTGGGAGCAGGACCTGACGAAAGTTTCCGGCCTGGCCGAGCAGGTGGCGCAGGATCTGGATGCTATTTTGCGCGACGGTATGCGCGCCGCCGTTAAGCCGCTGTGCTGATATCCTGAAACGACCGGATTGCGGCCGGGTAAGGCGCCAGCCGCTACCCGGCAAGAATCCCGGCACCGTGCCGAACGCGATTGGTTATCGAACGCAACCCGGCCGCTGCCGGGTTATTTTTTTCCCTTCATTAGTTACAACATCCTTTTGCTTTTTTGACTGGCGCAGATCTGTAAGAACGCGCCAATTTCGTCCAGCAGCGATCATCAGGGCAAATAAGAGAAAAAGATGAATTGTGTCCCTGACGCTTGATCAAATTATCCGGCAGGAAAATAATGCCTTATCCAAACGAGAGGTTAGACCAATGGTCATCGAAATTCGTGAAGTGGGCCAGCAGGATAAAGCGCAGTGGCTACGGCTATGGGAAGGCTATACCCGTTTCTACGGTAGCCCGCAGCCGCCGGACGTCACGGAATACACCTGGCAGCGCATGCTGGATCCCGCTTCTCCCATGTTGGGGCGCGTGGCCCTGGCGGATGGCAACGTCGCTGGATTTGCGATTTGTGTCCTTCACGAAGGCACCTGGGTAAAGATGCCTGTTTGCTATCTGGAAGATCTGTTCGTTGCCCCGCCGATGCGCGGAAAAGGCATCGCCAGGGCATTGATGCAGGCGCTGCAAGCGGAAGGGAAAGAGAAAGGGTGGTCGCGTCTGTACTGGCACACTCGTACTGATAATCCGGCCCGGCGTCTGTATGATGAATTTACGCCAGCCGATGACTATGTTCGTTACCGCGTGACGCTCTGAAAATCTGAGATTAAGAAGTTATTAAGATTTCCCCTGTAAAACAGGGGAAACGACTCAGGAGTAACAAAATGGAAAAACGCATAGAGACGGTTGTGAATCTCATCATGTTTCTTTCGCTGCTGGCCACCGCGTGGGATCTCTCCCTGGTCCATCACCTGTCCTGGTAAACCTGAACGTACGGCGCCAGAGCCTGGCGCCGCAACGTTAGTTCCTACTTTAACATCAATACGTTATGCCAACCACGCTAGCGGCGCGCGACGATAAACAGGCGCGGAAATAGCAGTAGCACCTTTCCGTTACACTGTAACGGATAGTGCTGTTTCAGACGTGCCAGATAGCGTTCGAGAAAAGCCTGGCGCTGCGGTTCATCAAGAGGCTGTAAAAACGGGCGTAGGCCCGTTGACTGCAGCCATTCAATAATGGCCTGGTGCGATGCCAGCGGGTGAAAGTAGGTGGTGCGCCAGATATCCACCTCGCAGCCGCAGGCGGTCAGCATATCGTAATACTCCGGCACATCCGGCAGCGGCGGCCGCCCGCTGGCTGGATATCCCAGCTCTTCCGCGACCTCACGCATCAGCGCGTGCGAGGGTTCCTGCCAGTTAACCGGCATTTGCACCGCCAGTACGCCGTTTTCCGCAAGATTGCTGACCAGATGGGGAAAAAGCCGCTGATGATCCGTTAGCCATTGCAGCGAAGCATTGGCGTAAATAACGTCCGCCGGGCGCTCGGGGCGAAACCCGGCGATATCTCCTTCGACAAAGCGGCAGTCCGGGAGCCGCTGAGCGGCTTCTTCCAGCATGGCCGGTGAATTATCGACGCCAATAATTGTTGCTTCTGGCCAGGCATGCCGTAGCAGAGCGGTACTGTTGCCTGGCCCGCAGCCCAAATCAACGGCCAGCGCTACGGGATGGTGGGCGATGCGGGCGAGAAGCTCGGCGGCGGGCCGCGTGCGCTCCGCGCCGAATTGCAAATACAATGAAGGATTCCAGTCAGCCATAGCACGCTCCGGTTAAGAGAAACTCGTTCATCAGCATAGACGGCAATGCTTAACTGGCAAATAAACAACAGCTATATGCTAATGAAATGTGACGGTGTCACTTAACTTATGCCGGGTTCGTCACGGTAGACCCGGCGGAGGTTGGCTAGAGTAGGCGTCGCAAAAAAGGGGGGATGGTCATTAAATGGCGTTAATCATTAAGGTGTTACTTGAAAACCGGCTCGGCGAGGGGCAGGACAGCCTGTTGCAGGCGAAACCCGGATTAAGCCTGCTTGTGGAAGATGAAACCAGCCGGGTGCTGTTTGATACCGGGCCAGACGGCAGTTTTCTTCATAATGCGCAGCGGATGGGCGTCTCTTTATCTGACTTGACCGCCACGGTGCTCTCCCACGGTCATTACGACCACTGCGGCGGCGTGCCGTGGCTGCCGGATAACAGCCGTATCATTTGCCATCCGCTGATCGCGCAACAGCGCTACTCGGCGTTATCCCTTGCTGGACGTCACTGGAAAGTCAAAAAACTGTCGCGAGAAATTGACTACTCCCGCCACCGCATGGAGTACAGCCGCGAACCGCTGGCGATCGGCGAACGACTGTTGTGGTCCGGCGAGATTGCGGTCGCGCGTCCGCGAGCCTATGGCGTCCTCGCGGGTCAATCGCCGGGGGAAGATTACCTTGCCGATGAAGGCGTGCTGATCTACCGCTCGACGCGGGGGTTAGTCATTATTTGCGGCTGCGGGCATCGCGGATTGATCGATACGATTCGCCACTGTCAGAAGATCACCGGCGTCCAGCAGATACGCGCCATCATCGGCGGCCTTCACCTGCGCAGCGCGCCGCCGTGGGTGATACGTCGGCTAAAGCAGTTCTTGCGCCAGCAGAAGGTCGAGGAGGTGATGGCCTGCCACTGCACCGGTTCATGGGGGCGCTGGTGGCTTGCCGCGGATAGCGCCCCGGCCACCGGCGATACGTTGGTGCTGGAATAACAATCGCATTCACTTTTGCTAATTACATATAAATAACATTTTTGCTATTTATTAAATACATTAACCGTCGGCTATACACCTTCCCCCAGGGGGAAGGTCAAATACTGATATCCCTTTTTGGTGTAAATATTTATAGAGAAACTTCATTCTATTTAACCTGGGGTTTCTCTTTGAAATATCATTTAATTCTGCCGATGAGTGTGATTTAATTCAGCGGTCTTCTTATTGCGAATATCTCTATGATTGCGTCACTGCAGGCATTATTAAAACAAGCAACCCGGCGTCGGCTTCGTATCCGCGCGGGGCTTGTTATTGCCTGTTGGCTACTGCTCAACCTTCAGCTGACCGTCGCGGCGCACCACGGCGGCCAACAGCAGCCGGTGGCGCCGCAGGTGCAGATTCACCATATTGTCGATGGCGTGATGAGCATGCCCGGCATGGAAAGCGTCGGTCAGAAAGCCATCTGCGAGAAGCACTGCGACCCCGATACCGCGCAGCCAAACTCATTAACCTCTTTACAGCTGAACGCGCTTCCCTCCGAAACCGCGCTATTAGTGGTTTCCCCGCAGCAGGAGACCTGCGCTGAACGTATGGACTGGCGGACGCCGCCGGTCACCGGTCCGCCGGCTGAAATACGCTTCTGCCGTTTCAGGGAATAAAACGCCGTTAAAAACATCCATCAGATCTGCCCGGTCTGCGGGCGACTTTATGTTTTTTTCGGAGACTTTATTATGCGTTCGACCTCTATTTTTCTGCTTATTACCAGCGTTCTGACCTTTTCCCTCACTTCATTTTCCGCCAGTGCGGAAGACGGCGCGATGCATCACCATAATATGTCCGCGATGGCGGAGATGCCGGGGATGAATAAGCCGGATGATTCCGCCCCCCTTTATTCAACGAACGGGGTCATTAAAGCCTGGCGCGACAATGCCGTGGTGATTGCCCACGCTCCGGTTGCCGAGCTGAACTGGCCAGCGATGACCATGAGCTTTGCGCTCGGCGATAACCACGATAAAAAGCTGGCGGTGGGACAAAAGGTTGATTTCACCTTCCGTCAGACGGACTCCGGCTACGCGCTCGTTTCGATGACCGCGCACTAATTCCGGAGTCATTATGTCCATCTTAAATAAGGCGGCCCGCGGGCTGCCGCTTTTACTGTCGCTGATTTCCGCCAACGGCTGGGCGACGACGCTGGCTGAGGCCCTGTCGGCGGCGGAAAGCTACTCCGCCGAGCTCTCCGCCAACGATCATCAGGTGAATGCGTTAAAAAACAGGGCGGATTCCGCCATGCAGCTTCCCGATCCGAAGCTGAAGTTCGGCATTGAAAACGTTCCGCTGGGCGGCAACAACGCCAGCCGACTGACCCGCGAGGGGATGACCATGCAAAGGGTCGGCGTGATGCAGGACTACGTCAGCAGCACCAAGCGCGAACGAAAGGCCGACTCGATAACCGCCGAAGCGCGCCAGGCCGCCGCCAATGCCGATGTGATCCGCGCCCGGCTGCAGCGGGAAACCGCGCAGGCGTGGCTGGCGCTGGCGGTGGCGCAGAAATCACTGCGTTCAGTACAGGCGTTGATCAGCGAAACCTCCCGGCAAATCAACGTACAAAAGGCCGGCGTAAGCAGCGCCAGCGCCAGTCCCGGCAGCGTGCTCGACGTTCAGCTGGCGCTGAATGCCATGAAAAATGAGCAAGATAACGCCCGCCGCGATGTGCAGATTGCCCGGGCGCGCCTGTTGCAGCTTACCGGCAAAGAGGTCCGCGATATCTCCGGCCCGCTGCCGCGCATTGAACGCCTACCGGCCGATGAAGCCGCGTTAATGGCGGGGATTAAGCTACATCCTGAGGTGATTCAGGCCGCGCGCGAGGCCGATTTGGCGAAAGCGAAATCAGGTCAGTCGGAAGTCGCGGCGATCCCTGACGTTGGCGTCGAGGTCTATTACGCCCGGCGCGGGGACGATTACGACGATATGGTGGGCGTCATGTTTACCGTCGATATGCCTATTTTTCAGGGCAAACGCCAGGACAAAGAGCACGCCGCCGACGTCTCCCGTACCTATGAAGCCAACGATCGGCTGACGTTATTGATGCGCGAGCATCAGGCCCAGCAGTATCAGCTGATCTCGCAATATAACGCCGCGAAAGCCATTTACGATCGTCAGCAAAGCGAGGTGCTGCCGCTGCTGCGCAAGAAGGTGAGCCTCGTCAATGCCCAGTATCGGGGCGGCAGCTCGGCGCTGGCGGAACTGCTCGCCGCCCGTCGCGATCTGCTGAGCGGAGAAATTGCCAGCAACGACGCGGAGAAAGCGCTCGCTGATGCGTGGGCCGCCATTCGTTACCTTATTCCTCAGGATGTTAAATAATGAAGCCAAAATCTGTTATTACCCTTGTGGCGCTGGCCATCGCCCTGGCCGCCGCGGGCGGATACTGGCTCGGTTCGCGAAACGCGCCGACGCTTTCCGCGGACGGGGCTCAGACCGAAATGGGCCGCAAAGTGTTGTACTGGTACGATCCGATGGCCCCCGGCACTCGCTTCGATAAACCGGGAAAGTCACCGTTTATGGATATGGATCTGGTGCCGCGCTACGCCGACGAAGGGGCGGGAGAGGAGGCCGGGAGCGTGCAGATTAGCGCCCGCCAGCAGCAAAACCTCGGCGTACGCACGGCTGATGTTGCCCGGCGGACGCTGGCGCAGAAGCTCAGCGCTTTCGGCACCGTCGCGATTGACGAGCGCAGCGTTGAAACGGTTCCGGCGCTGGCCAGCGGCCTGATCGAGAAACTTTACGTCAACGCCTCCCAGCAGTTTGTGAAAAAGAACGAGGCGCTGGCCGAGCTGTGGATCCCGCAGTGGGCGGCGGCGCAGCAGGAGTATCTGGCGGTGAGGCTGCTGGGCGATAGCGGTTTAACCGCCGCCGCGCGCGGCCGTTTGCAGCTGCAGTTTATGCCGGAAGCGATTATCCGCAGCGTTGAGCGCAGCGGTAAACCGCAAACCCGCATAACGGTACGCGCGCCGCACGATGGCTACGTCAGCAAGCTTGACGTGCGTACCGGCGCGCAGGTCACGGCAACCCAGCCGCTGTTCGAGCTGGCCAGCCTCGACCCGGTCTGGATCGTGATTGATTATCCGCAAAGCCAGGCCAGCCTGCTGCGCGTAGGCAGTCAGGTAACGGCCGCCACCAGCAGCTGGCCCGGCACAACGTTTCAGGGAACCGTCAGCGAGCTGCTTCCCGACCTCGAAGCGACCACCCGTACTCTGAAAGCCCGCGTAGTGCTCAATAATCCGCAGCATCAGCTCAAACCGGGCATGTATTTGAACGTTGAGCTGGCTGAGGCGCAGCAGGGGCGCGAGGTGCTGACTATCCCGGAAGAGGCATTAATTGCAACAGGCACCAGCAACCGGGTGCTGATCGCCGACGGCGAGGGGTATTTCCGTCCGGTCGAGGTGACCGCGGGACGAACGCAGGATGGTCTGGTTGAGGTAACTTCCGGCCTTGAAGAGGGGCAAAAGGTGGTCACCTCAGGTCAGTTCCTGATTGACTCCGAAGCCAGCCTGCGCAGCGCGCTGCCGCAAATGGCCGGGCAGAATGAAGAGGTAAAAAGCTACTCGGCGCAGGGCGTCATCAAGGCGGTGAGCGATGAGGCGGTAACGATCGCGCACCAGCCGGTCCCGGCGCTGAAGTGGCCGGCGATGATCATGGACTTTGCCATTACGCCGCCGCTGCGGGAGCAGGTGCGTCCCGGCGAGTCGGTGATGTTTCATTTCGTGCTGACCGATGAAGGGGCGCGGGTGACCTCAGTGATGCCGATGAGCGGCGCTAAGGAGCAGCCATGATTGCCGCCGTTATCCGCTGGTCGTTGCGCAACCGCCTGCTGGTACTGCTGGCGACGCTGATTATGGCCGCCTGGGGCGTCTGGTCGATACAGCAGGCGCCGCTGGACGCGCTGCCGGATCTTTCCGATACCCAGGTGATCATTCGCGTCAGCTATCCGGGCAAAGCGCCGCAAATTGTCGAAGATCAGGTGACCTATCCGCTGACCACTACCATGCTGTCGGTGCCGGGGGCGAAAACCGTGCGCGGTTTTTCCATGTTCGGCGATGCTTACGTTTACGTACTGTTTGAGGACGGTACCGACCCGTACTGGGCGCGCTCCCGCGTGCTGGAGTACCTGAGCCAAATCCAGAGCAGCCTGCCGCCGGAAACCAAAGCGTCGCTGGGGCCGGATGCCACCGGCGTCGGCTGGGTATTTGAATATGTGCTCACCGACAAAAGCGGCCAGCATAGCCTCGGCGACCTGCGGGCGATTCAGGACTGGATCCTTAAATATGAACTGAAAACCGTACCGGATGTTTCGGAGGTGGCCAGCGTCGGCGGGATGGTGAAAGAGTATCAGGTGGTTCTTAACCCAGACCGGCTGCGGGCGCTGAACGTCACTCACCAGCAGGTGATTAGCGCGATCCAGAGCGCCAACCAGGAAGGCGGCGGCTCGGTACTGGAACTGGGTGAAGCGGAATATATGGTACGCACCACCGGCTACCTGAAATCCATCGACGATTTTAACCAGGTCGTTATCGCCGCGCGCGGCGGCGTGCCGGTGCTGCTCTCCGACGTCGCCAGCGTGCGCCGGGGTCCGGCGATTCGGCGCGGCGTCGCCGAGCTCAACGGCGAAGGCGAGG
This sequence comes from Klebsiella grimontii, assembly GCF_900200035.1. GTDB lineage: Bacteria > Pseudomonadota > Gammaproteobacteria > Enterobacterales > Enterobacteriaceae > Klebsiella > Klebsiella grimontii. Next base: position 467,747 of record NZ_FZTC01000019.1, on the reverse strand, counting down.
TGGCGGGCGGCATTATCATCATGCGTTCGGGCAAAAACGCGCTGACCACCATTGACGCGGTGAAGGCCAAACTGGCGGAAGTGCAAAAAAGCCTGCCCGCAGGGGTAGAGATTGTCCCGGTGTACGACCGCTCGCAGCTGATTAAAAACTCGGTCGAAACCCTGACCCATAAGCTTATCGAAGAGTTTATCGTCGTGGCGGTGGTCTGCTCGCTGTTTCTGTTCCACTTCCGCAGCGCGCTGGTGGCGATGATCACGCTGCCGCTGGGGATCCTCGGCGCGTTTATCGTGATGCACTATCAGGGCGTCAGCGCCAATATGATGTCGCTCGGGGGGATTGCGATCGCTATCGGGGCCATGGTCGATGCGGCAATCGTGATGATTGAAAATATGCATAAGGTGCTGGAGCAGTGGCGGCACGAGCATCCCGAACGCCAGCCGTCTTCCGCCGACTACTGGCAGATTGCCCAGCACGCGGCGTCGGAAGTGGGGCCTGCGCTATTTTGCAGCCTGCTGATTATCACCCTGTCGTTTATTCCGGTGTTCACCCTCGAGGCGCAGGAGGGCAAGATGTTCTCGCCGCTGGCCTTCACCAAAACCTGGTCGATGGCGGTGGCCGCCGGGTTGGGGATAACTCTGGTGCCGGTGCTGATGGGCTACTTTATTCGCGGCAAAATCCCTGATGAAACCGCCAATCCGCTCAACCGCTGGCTGATCCGCGCCTATGAACCGCTGCTGGATAAAGTTCTGCAGTGGCCGAAGGCGACGCTGGCGGCGGCGGGGCTGCTGCTGGTCGCCACGCTGTGGCCGCTGGCGCAGCTCGGCAGCGAATTCCTGCCGCAGATTGACGAGGGCGACTTGCTGTACATGCCCTCCACGCTGCCGGGGATCTCCAGCCGCGAAGCCGGACGTCTGCTGCAGCAAACCGACCGCCTGATCAAGACCATCCCTGAAGTGCAAAGCGTATTCGGTAAGGCCGGACGGGCGGATAGCGCCACCGACCCGGCGCCGCTGACCATGCTGGAAACCACCATTCAGTTCAAGCCGAAAAGCGAATGGCGGCCCGGCATGACCATGGATAAGCTCATTAGCGAGCTGGACAATACGGTGAAGGTGCCGGGCATCGCCAACGTCTGGGTGCCGCCGATTCGTAACCGCCTGGATATGCTGGCGACCGGTATTAAAAGCCCGGTCGGCATCAAAGTGAACGGCAACAATCTGGCGGAGATCGAAAAAACCGCCGAGGAGATTGAGCGTATCGTACGTAACGTACCGGGGGTGACCTCGGCGCTGGCGGAGCGTCTCGACGGCGGTCGCTATATCGATATCACTATCGACCGGGTGAAAGCCGCCCGCTACGGCGTGTCGGTGAAGGAGCTGCAGTCGATCGTCGCCAGCGTGGTCGGCGGCGATAACATCGGTGAAACCATCGAGGGGCGAGAACGTTACCCGATCAGCGTCCGCTATCCGCGCGACGTGCGCGACTCGCTGCAAAAGCTGCGCGATCTGCCGGTGGTGACCAGCGGCGGGGCGCAGGTGGCGCTTTCCGAACTGGCGGATATCGCCATCACCGACGGCCCGCCGATGCTGAAAAGCGAAAACGCCCGCCTGTCGGACTGGATCTACGTCGATATTCGCGGGCGTGACCTGAAATCCGCCGTGGACCAGATGCAGCGTGAGGTCAGCGAACAGGTCAAGCTGCCGGAAGGCATCTCGCTGACCTGGTCCGGGCAGTATGAGTATCTGGAGCGCGCGACGGCAAAGCTAAAAATCGTGCTGCCGTTTACCCTGATGATTATCTTTATTCTGCTTTACGTCACCTTCGGTCAGGCCAAAGACGCGCTGCTGATTATGGGTACCTTACCGTTTTCGCTGGTAGGCGGCGTCTGGCTGCTTTGGCTGCTGGGCTATAATCTGTCGGTGGCGGCCGCCGTGGGCTTTATCGCGCTGGCCGGCGTGGCGGCGGAGTTCGGGGTGATTATGGTGCTCTATTTAAACCAGGCGATCGCCAAACGCCGCGGACGGCTTGATGACCAGACGCTCAACGAGGCGATTCATGAAGGGGCGGTGCTGCGCGTGCGCCCGAAAGTGATGACCGTGGCGACGATTATGGCCGGGCTGCTGCCGATTATGTGGGGAGGCGGCACCGGATCGGAGGTGATGCAGCGTATCGCCGCGCCGATGATCGGCGGGATGATCACCGCGCCGCTGCTGTCGATGCTGGTGATCCCGGCAGTCTATCACCTGACGCACCGTAACAAACGCTAAAGTACAACGCCCGGGCCAGGCGGCTCGGGCGTGAATCAGTCGGCGTTCTTAAGATCTTCCGCGCGTTTGGCGGTTGCGTAAACAAAGTCCAGCATCGGCTCAAGGTCGGTATCGTAGCCGGCCTGAATGATTTTACCGCGCAGCCATTCGATCTCGCTGGTGATATCCGGGTGGAATATATTGTTGTCCTGCGCTTTGCGCAGCCATTTGAGCAGGAAATTATTTTTCCCGCGAACTCCGCCCGATTTCTTTGATTTTGCGTGCATTTTCAGCGCCACCAGAATGCAGTAATAGAAATGAACGCGCTGATTAAAACTTTGGTGCATGTCTTTATTTCCCGCCAGAATCAGGTTGCGGACGGGCATGGACCTTAAGCATGCGGTCTCTGATATTCACCCGTACCACCTACGCGCCGCTTGCCGGGCGCCGAGGCGATGGTGGCACGGAAGCCGAATTACAGTCAAATATTGATTAGTTTTATAGCAATATTTATTTGCGTCGATCGCCGCCTGACGGTCAGATTTATGCCCCGATGTGCAGCCGTAGTGAACACAGAAGGCTGGGCAAGTCGCGCGCGGCAGAGTATAAAATTTGTTAACGCATCATGGACAACGACGGGAGAGGGTATGGAATACGATTTAGACGGAATGGATGTACTTTTTGTCGCCGGCTTTGGGCCAATAACGCAGTCGGCCGCAGCCAGCCGTGACTTCTATGTCGCCGCGCTGGGGCTACCGCTCAAACCGATGCCCGGTAACGAAGCCTATCTGCTGACCGAACATGATGCCCTCGGCGGGGTAAAACATTTTGCCCTCTGGCCGCTGGCGCAGGCGGCGCGCTCCTGTTTTGACGCCGATAGCTGGCCAGACTATCTGCCGGTGCCTCAGGCGTGGATCGAGTTTGAAGTACGCGATATCGATTCGGCAACCGACGCGCTGAAGGCCAGAGGCTATCGGCTGCTGGTGGACAACCGCATTGAGCCGTGGGGGCAAACCGTCACGCGTCTGCTTAGCCCGGAAGGGCTGCTGGCGGGGATCACCGTGACGCCGTGGCTGCGCGAGGGCAAAGCATGATGGCGGCGGAATTGATGACTGAAAGACTCCTGCTGATCCCCTTAACCGCAGACGATGCGCCGCAAATTCAGGTTCTCTTTCCACAGTGGGAAATCGTGCGTTATCTTGCCGCCGGTTTTCCATGGCCGTTCCCGGAGGATGGCGCGTCGCGCTATGTCAATAATGTGGCTTTACCGGCCGCAGCTAACGGCACCGCCTGGTTTTGGACCATTCGCCTTAAAACGGCGCCGGAGAGGGTAATTGGCCTGATTACGCTCTCTGATGAAGTGGATAACAACCGCGGGTTTTGGCTGGATCCGCGCTGGCACCGCCAGGGATTGATGACCGAAGCCTGCCGCCGGGTGACCGATTTTTGGTTTAACACGCTTAACCGGGAGGTGCTGCGCGCGCCGAAAGCCTGCGACAATAGCGGGTCGAAAAAGATTTCGCACCGTAGCGGTATGCGGCTGATTCGTGTTGAGAAAAAGCAGTTCATCTGCGGTCTGCTGGACGCCGAATTGTGGGAAATAACCAAAGCGGAATGGAATGCATTGGCTGCCCAAGCTCCCGCGTCACATAGGGTGACAGGATGCTGATTTATAACGTATTCGGGCGTCATATTGGCGTCCAGCGTCAGGGCGAACGCTGGCAGCTTTTCCGCGTCGATCTTAACGAGGGGAAATTTTCGCCGCTGGCCGGAGTTATCATCCCGGACGATCTTACGGAGGCGGAAATTCCCGGCTGGCTGGGGGATATTTTTCACGAAGCGGCAAGCCCGCGCCATCCTGACGTCCGTCTTGTGGTTTAGGACTTAGGTCGCTACAAAGTAGCGACTTTTTTATAAATACCTTCTTTAACGAGTTAGATTTGTGTCGAAATTATTCCGGCAAGATATCCGACTCGTTGTTTTAGGATAGTTGAGGAGAGTGATTCAGGAAATTCGATGGTAAATGTTGAAAACAAAGCATCATTATATTCTGCAATATCAAACTCAAGCTTACAGACATATTATTAATGCTTCTTGTATAACATCCCCCGTTTTGAAAGAGCGGATGAATATCCCTGGGAAACATTTTTGTCAAACATTAACATAATGCTGCACCCCTTTAAAAGCGCCTTTTTCTAGTACCCGGGCATAGACTCAATACGCTTCAAGTTGCATGTTCCGGCAACAGTGCAGCCCAAACCTTATGGGCATAAAGCAACACGCGCAACATGCGACGCCTGGTATGGCGAGTATTGGGTTTTCTGGCATAGATTATTGATATTACAACTTTATTTAGGATATCCATGGAAGTGAGTAATCAGTTTTGTAATGCCCTTAAAGAAATTAAAACTCAATAAAATTTTATTCAATCTTTCATATACTATTGATTTTTATTGATTTATTATCTTGTTGTTATTTTAATTGATTTCGTTTTTGCAATTACTTTGGCTGGTGGTATAGTTATTACAGACCACAGAAGGTAAAGGGATTATGCTCATCATGCGACCAAAAGAAGTTCCAGCACCGACAGCCAGTACGATGTACAGAGATGAAAGTAGAGGTTTGCTTTCCCGTAAAGTCGTTATTGTTCTGGGTTTGCTTAGCGCCGTTGCTGCATTATCCACTGATATGTACTTGCCTTTATTTCCAGCTATCGCCAGTGATTTGCATACGACGCCTGACAAAGTTCAGCTTAGTATCACCGCTTTTATGGTGGGTTTAGGAATTGGGCAGTTATTCATTGGCCCATTGTCCGATCATTACGGCAGACGTAAATTATTGCTAGGCGGGATGACTCTATTAACCATCGCTTCATTAGCTGGCGCTATATCTACGAACATTCAGCTGCTTATTGTTACGCGATTCTTTCAGGGATTGGGAGGCGCGGCTGGTATCGTTCTTTCCCGGGCAATTATTTCCGATCTGTGCCCGGGGACTAAAGCCGCTCGATATTTTAATCTGGTGTTAGCGATACAGGGGATTGCTCCTGTTATTGCACCATTACTTGGCGGCGTGGCTGCATGGTTTATCTGGCCGGTGGTTTTTGTTTTTATGGCTGCAATATCATTAGTCTCCACCTTGCTCAGCAGTCATTTTATTAGCGAAACCTTACCCCGCCATCAGCGATTACCTTTCAACCTCAACGAGTTTATCAGTCAGTTTATCGAGCTGCTTAGCCATAAGAAATATATTGGTTATACTTTAATTTTTGCAATCCAGTTCGGGGCGCTATTTGCTTATATATCAGCATCGCCGTTTATCTATCAATCGGCGTTTGATTTATCCTCAGGGGAATTCGCTGTAATATTCTCTATCAACGCCGCAGTGATGATGTTTGGTAGTATTGTCAGCGCTCGCTATGTTACGAAATTTGGCGAAGATAACCTCATAATAGTGGGGGTAATAAGCACGCTGGTGATATCTATATTACTTTGCATTGTTAACTATATTTCTCATTTCCAGTTTGAGATTGCGGCGGTACTACTGTTAATAATGATGTTTACTATGGCTTTGACATTTGGTAATGCCGCGAGTATGGCCATGGCGGCATCTTCACATTTAAAAGGAACGGGTTCTGCTATTTTAGGTGTTTTTCAGTTTGGTATCGCTGCGATAACCCCATTACTGCTTGGATTTGGCGACCCGTTGTCATTACTGCCGATGTCGCTGATTATAGCGGGATGCTGTTTAATAGCCATCATGGCATTATTATTGACAGGTAAAAAAGGATAGTGTGATGAATACACATGACGCTATAAAAATTATTGGCGCAAGACAAAATAATCTGCAGGATATTGATTTAGAGGTGCCTAAAAATAAAATAACAGTTTTCACCGGTGTTTCCGGGTCGGGAAAAAGTTCTTTGGTATTCGGAACTATCGCGGCAGAATCTCAGCGTCAGCTAAATGACACGTTTCCTCCTTTTATTCGACACCGTTTACCGCATTATGGTAATCCTGAAGTTGATGACATTGAAAACCTGTCGGTGGCCATTATTATTGACCAAAAACGTATTGGTGGCAACGCACGTTCAACGGTGGGCACCGCATCAGATATTTATACCCTGCTACGGCTACTCTTTTCTCGTGTCGGCGAACCTTTCGTAGGTTATTCGAATGTTTTTTCATTCAATCATCCTGCGGGGATGTGTGCGACATGCGACGGGTTGGGGATTGCCAGTACCATTGATATCGACCAACTGATTGATTCAAATCTGTCATTAAATGCAGGTGCTATTCGTTATCCTTCTTTTGCACCGGGTTCATGGCGCTGGAAACGTTATGTTTATTCAGGGCTTTTTGATGCTGATAAAAAAATCGCGGATTATTCAAAAGAGGAACGAGAGTTATTACTTTATGCAGATAATCTCACTCCTGAAGCGCCGTTAGCCGGTTGGCCTAAGAGTGCAAAGTTTGAAGGCGTCATTACACGCTTTACGCGAAGTTATTTGAAACAAGAAACTAAAGATACTAAAACTGAGGAATTTCAGCGAGTCGTTAGTTTGCAGGTTTGCCCTTCTTGTCAGGGCATGAGGCTCAACGAGAAAATACTTTCCTGCAGAATTAGAGGGAAAAATATTGGCGAATGCGCAACGCTGCCTGTCACAGAGTTAAAGCTGTTTGTAGAAAAGCTCGATTATCCTGAAGTCAGGCCGCTGCTCGAAGCATTGCTGGAAAGGTTAGATGCAATGTGTGCAGTAGGCTTGGGATATCTGGATTTGAACCGGACGACTCCTAGCTTATCGGGCGGTGAATCCCAGCGATTAAAAATGGTCCGGCATCTGGGAAGTAGTCTGACCGGGATCGTTTATATCATTGATGAACCCAGTACCGGGCTTCATCCAGCAGATATTGTGAAACTGAATGTTTTAATTGGCAAACTACGTGACAAAGGCAATACCATTCTGATGGTGGAGCACGATCCCGACATGATAGCGATAGCCGAGCATGTTATTGATTTAGGGCCGGGAGCGGGTAAGCAAGGCGGGAATATTGTCTTTGAGGGCGACCTGTCGGCACTTAAGCAGTCCCAAACCTTGACGGGAAGATATTTCTCTTCACGGGCAGAGATAAATAACAGACCGAGATGTGCCAAAGGTTATATTTCGGTAAGAAACGCCACATTGCATAATCTACATAACTTATCGGTAGACGTGCCTTTGAGCGTTATGGTCGCTGTGACGGGGGTCGCTGGGTCGGGCAAAAGTTCATTCGTCATGGGAGCCCTGGCGCCACAATGTCCGGACGCGATCGTTATCGATCAAAAACCGATACATACTTCGATTCGATCGCATATTGCTTCCTGGTGCGGTGCATTTGATACGATCCGTTTACTGTTTGCCGAAAAAAACCATGTGTCAGCGTCGTGGTTCAGCGCCAATGCCAAAGGCGCCTGTCCGGAATGTCATGGGCTAGGAGTAATACAAACCGATCTGGCATTTATGGATACGGTTACGTTGCCCTGTGAGGCCTGCCAGGGGCAGCGCTATAGCCCACAGGCGCTAAAATATCGTTATCAGGGGAAAAATATTGCGGAGGTATTATCCCTGTCGATTAACGATGCTGGCGATTTTTTCCTGAATGAGCCACAGCTCAGGCCAATTTTTCGTAGTCTGGTCGAAGTCGGGTTGGGATATTTGCGCTTGGGGGAATCGTTAAATCATCTTTCAGGCGGTGAATGCCAGCGGCTGAAGTTAGCCTCACAATTAAATCATGATAGTGACATGTATATTTTCGATGAGCCAACCACCGGACTTCATCCCAGTGATGTTGCCTCGCTGCTGAAACTCTTTAACCGACTGGTAGATCGCGGAAACACCGTCATTATTATTGAACATAATATGGAGTTGATCGCTCAGGCTGACTGGATTATTGATATTGGACCCTATGCCGGGCAAGAAGGGGGAAAATTACTGTTTAGCGGTACACCTGAATCGATGCTGGCCTGTCGCCATTCTTTAACCGCGGAGTGGTTGCGCAAACATTGCCAGGTGGAGTGAGAAAGGGTGGTCGGGACAGCCAGAAGAGACTGGCAATAATGTGATGCATACCCATTATTATACGGATGTATTGTCCCGATAATCTTATTAGTCTACAGGCCAGTGGTAATCGCGATCCAGCCAGCCATCCAGGTCATAATCCATCATACATTGTTCGGCAAAACCTTTATATTCTTGTACCTGCCCCGACATCTGTGCGGCGAGCAACAGTTCGATACGGACATTTTCATGACTGCCGGTATAATTTCGTTCATAGAGTTCGTGTCTGCTGGCGAATTCTGTTCCTACCGAGTCCCAAATTAGCTTCATGAGCTTGACCCGTTCCACGGCATCCATACCGTTGGAACCGCGCATATATTTTTTCAGATAAGGCTCCAGTTCCGGCGCGGCAAAATCTTTGGCATGCGAATTGATATAAATAAGCGCGCTGCCAAGATCTTGCTCAATAATTTCTCTGATCCGTGGATAGCCGAGACTCATAAACCAACGGTAGGCTAAACCATAATCCAGATTAGGCAGGAGGGCGCCGTTGTGCCAGGGATTCGGCGATTTAGCCATTGCATCGCTTATGGCCCAGAAGAGGTTGCGCCAGGCCAGCATTTCCCCAACGCGGGTCTGTATACCGCGGAAATCGGCTACGCCGGTGGCCTCCACGCCTTTAATGAATAAACCACAGATAAAATCGATTTTTACCGCCAGACGCGTCACACCGTGGAACGTAGAGCGGTGCAGGAAGCCTGAACTGGGTAAAAACGTGGCCGCTTTAGCGGTATCGCCGTAAATAAAAATGTTTTCCCAGGGAATCTTCACCTTATCCAGAATGAAGATCATGTCATTCTCGTCGTAGCGTGAGGAGAGTGGATAGTCAAAAGGACTGCCGATCTTTTCGGCGGTTAAGGAGTAAGAGGGGCGGCAAACCAGCTTCAGCCCTGGGGCATTCATGGGTAATGTGCATACCAGGGCAAATTCTCTTTTTTTGACAGGTAAACCGTAATGCGCGATGAAATTGTAATGCGTCAAGGCAGAGCCGGTAGCAACCACCTTGGCACCGCTAACAATCACGCCATCATCACACTCTTTTTCGACATGAATGCAGATATCTTCAATCTGGTCGGGCGGGAGATTGCGGTCAATAGGCGGGTTAATGATGGCATGATTCCAGTAAAGTAGCTCCTCTTGCGAGCGTTTGTACCAGTGTCTGGCGTTATCCGCATATTCGCCGTAGGCCTCGGGATTGGCGCCGAGAGTCGTAAGAAACGACGCTTTAAAATCAGGGCTTCTTCCCAACCAGCCGTAGCTAAGCCTTGCCCACTGGGCGATTGCGTCGCGATCGCGTATCAGGTCGTCAACAGAATGCGGAACGCGGAAGAACGGATGGGTGACACCACCGCTACCGGTATCACACGGCGTGGTTAAAATAGCCTGATACTTTTCGTCATGGAGCGCGTCGTATAATTTAGCTATCGACAGTGCTGAATTGCGAAACGCTGGATGTGTAATAACATTGTCGACCTTTTCACCATAAGCCCATATTTCTCGTCCATCATTCAGACCCGCCAAAAAGTCATTACCGGTAGGTAACGATACTGATTTATTTCCCATGTCAGCTCTCTCCGAATATCGGTTTTCAACGCTTCCTTTTAAACGGCATCTTGTTGACTAAGAGTTACCGTTGTTGTTAAGGCGTTCTGTATCAGCCATTGATAAATAGAAAATGCGTCTTGCGTCAGGAATGACTCGTTATGAAATTGTATGGAGGCAACGTTACCTGACGATAATGCAACAATTTCACCGGAAGGGAGTCGCTCCAGCTGGACTGTTTTGTCATGCTCCGGGCTGTACCAGCATGGCCGTTGATGTAGCGCGGAGAAACTGTTATAGAAGCCAACGGTATGAGATTTTCCCTGAATGGATATCTGATGTTGGCTACCCTGACGGTTATTGATCAGCCGCTCGATCGGAATGCCTAATTCGGCGCAAATTAACTGATGTCCCAGACAAGTCCCGATTAGCGGACGCTGCTCCCGCAGCCGTTGCGCAATAATTTTTCGGCCCACGCGTATTTTTTCGAGTTGTATATTGGTTGGATCGCCAGGCCCGGGCCCAATGAATACGATGTCGCGATCGGTGAGCTGCGTTAGCTTGCTCAGGCAGTCATACCAGGGAATGAGGGTAACGGCGCAACCTGCGCTGCGTAACTGATAGGCAATCATGGCGGTGAAGTTGTCCTCCATGTCGATCAGTGTGATGGTATGACGAGAGAGTAAAGCGCACGGGCCCAATTGCGAGTTATCCAGCCAAAAGGCGGAGGCGCATGCATTCCGTTTTGCGAGTATCTGGTCAGCCCGATGGCGAAGTTCTGCAGACAATCCTGTTCGGTTTGGCGTCCCGGCGCTTGTGTCAGAGAAGAACGAATGCATTAGCCCTTGCAATTTGGCGCGTGTCTCACCGGCTTCATTTTGCGCGATGGAACTTCTGACGATGGTTGAACCCGCCGTAAGCCGAAAATGTCCCTGAGCGGTAATATCGGCCGTGCGGATCATTATGGCCGAGTCCAGATAACGTTTACCTTCTTGCGCACCCGTTATAGCAACGATGCCGCTGTAATAGCCGCGTCCGCGGCGTTCTCGCCGGGCGATAACTTTACAGGCGCTTTCTATTGGGCTGCCGGTCACTGTTGGCGCAAAGAGCGATTGCCTGATGATCTCTTTCAGACTGCGATCTGAGCTGCCATGGATAAAATATTCGGTATGCGCGATGTGCGACATAGCTTTGAGCTTCGGCCCGGTTACCTGAATATCATGCTGACAGATGCTACTCATCATTTTGAGTTCTTCATCCACCACCATAAATAGTTCGTCGCGCTCTTTTTTATCCTGCAGAAAATCATCCAGCACGTGCGCCATATTCCCGGAGTCGGGGTATTTTAACGTGCCGCTGATAGGATTCATCGCCACGTTCTGCTCATCAACCTGGATATGCTGTTCAGGCGAACTACCTATGAAATAGCGGCTGCCGGTGAAGATCATCCATGTCCAGTAAGACCCGCATTCAGATTGCAGTAACCGTTTGTACAGCGTCAACGCGTGGCGGATGCTGAAGTCGGTTATATCGCCTTCCAGGCTGCGTGAAATCACAAAGTTGCTCCCTTCTCCGGAGCTGATTTCCTGATCAATGACGGTATCAACAATGTCGCCATACGTTTGGTCATCAAGATCGAAGTGCAGGTTTCGCGGCTTGATATCATAGTCATTAATGGCTGCGATAAACGAATCTATAGGGTAATAATCTTGCCGCTCAATGTGCATGACGATCGTCTGTTCACCATCGTCAATGCAGGCATAACCTTTTTCTTTTAGCTGATTAAATGGCAATAAGATCAATTTGTTAAATGAGTTTTTCCCCTTCCCGTCCAGGGGAGGGTCCAGCGCTAATTCTGAAAGGGATTGGTTTAGCTCAATATCCCCTTCAAGAAATAATACTGCCTTGATAGGTTCGCATTGGGGGCGGTAAATACAGGCAAAGGGTCTATCAAGATTGGCCAGATGAGCCGAAAGCTCGTCGGGCTTTGCTGTGCCTTTAGATAACATCATCATCTCCTGGAGTGCCGTGAGGATCTTTAATGTTCCAAAGCGTCGATAGCTTGTCGGGTTGACAGCACGACTGAGCTGGTTTCCGCAGCTATCTCAAGCGCCAGACGATGCTTTTCTTCAGAGAAATCGGCTAGTGCATCGGCAATAAAAAATGTCTCGATATCATTGGAATAGGCCTCTTGCGCTGTGCATAAACAACCGATATGGGCGTAAACGCCGCAGACGATCAGCTGATCGCATTTGAGTTCGTGCAACGTACTCAGAAGGGGGGAGTTAAAGAAGGCGCTGTATCGCCACTTCGTTAATACCCACTCATTTTCCAGAGGCGTCAACGGCGGAACAATCTGTTTATGTTCCTGGCTGCCGTTCATGCCTGAACCCCATAGACTGTGCAGTAAGCCGCGCTGTTGTGGCGTCATGTCGCCGGGTTGGGCAGTATAAAATACGGGTACATGCAGACGTCGGGCGACGCTAAGCAAGCGGTAAATGTTGTCGATAACCTGCGCTATCGGCGGGGCGTCAGCAGTGTAAAAATCGAGAAAATAACGCTGCATATCATGTATGAGTAGCGCCGCTCTTGAACTGTTGGGCCGCCAGTCTGCCATTGATTTGGGTAATTGACGTTCTGTCGGCAACGGATAGGGCTGTATCTTTTCCATGTTATTCTCCTTGTACGGTTAGCAGCTGCCGAGTGCGGCGCCACCGTCGACCAATAACGTTGAAAGCGTGGTTTGCCCTGATTCTTCGCACAGGTAAAAGCAGACCGCGGCAGCAATTTCTTCCGCCGTGGCGACTTTGTTGAGTGGGATACCGATGCGAAATTGTTGTGGATTACCGTTAAGCGTGTTTTGCCTGTCACTTTCGCTATGCCACATGCCGCGCAGCATCGGCGTATCGGTTGAGCCGGGAGCGACAACATTACAACGGATCCCGTACGGAGCGACCTCCAGCCCCAGAGCATAGGTAAATGCCTGGGCAGCGGCTTTTGAGGCGCAGTAGGCGGCCATCGTCGCCCGCGGCACGCGCGCTGCGTTTGAGGCGATAGTTACGATGCTGCCTTTACGCTGAGCCATCATTAGATTGGCTGCATGGCGGCTGGTGTTAAATACGCCAGTCGCGTTGACGGCAAATGTTTTCGTCCAATCTTGCGGCTGTGTTTCGGCCACGCTGGCGTGGCACAGTACGCCGGCGCCGTTGACCAGATAACCCACCGGACCCAGTTGGCGACCGATTGCGGTAAAGGCTTCTGCTACGCTGCGGTCGTCGGCAACGTCCACATTAAAGCCTGCAATGGGCTGCGGATGGTTATTTTGTAGTGTGGCTACAAGGGTTGCCAGCTGAGAGGCGTTATTATCAAGAAGCGCTAGTGAAACCCCTTCTTTCGCCAGCGCGTGGGCAACGGATTCGCCAATGCCACCGCAGGCGCCGGTAATAACGGCAATGTAGTCTTTATCAAAGGTCATTTTGTCTCTCTTTCCAGTGAGTTAATAACATCTGCGTTTGCTCGACGTTCAGGCGCGGGTCGCAGAGAATTTGCTTAAGTTCATGTTCTTCAGGGTGATTATTTTCACAGAAGCATTCGATGACCGGGTTCGGCGTCGCTTCCAGATGGAGTCCAGCGGCGCAGGCGTTATGTGTTTTCACCTGCCTCAGGAAACCGGAGATTTCAGCCATCATGTCGCTAAGCTCGCGGCGTTTATTGCCCGCCTGCGTTTTCCCGGTATTCCCATGCATTGGATCGCACATCCATAACACCGGCGTTTCGGTTGCCTGTGCGGCCTGAATCAACGCGCCCAACCGATGAATATGTGAACGGCCAAAACGCGAAATAAAAGTCAGACGTCCAGGAATACGTTGAGGATTGAGTTGTCGGCAAAGTGTCGCGATGAACGACGGCGTTACGGTGGCGTCAATCTTGCAGGCAACAGGGTTGGCGATATTCGCCAGCATGGCGATATGTGGGCTGTCAGGCGCAAGAGTACGAATGCCGATCCAGGGCCAATGAGTGCTGGCTAAATAGGATTCTCCATGGGGATTAGTGCGGATTTGAGTGGTTTCATAGTCCAGCAACAGCGCTTCATGGCTGGTCCAGATGGGATGAACATCGCGAGGATATTCCCGTTCGTAACGTTTAATTTCGGCCAGCGTTTCCGCTGCAGCATGGTAGCTCAGCAGCATCCGTTGCGGATCGTTACGCCTGGCTTCTGGAGTCGCTTCGGGCCTGTTGACGGAATCACCGCGCCACACGGGAAGTACCCTGTCGCCATCGACTTCGTTGTGTTGTGAGCGTGGTTTAGCATATTGACCGGCAATTCTACCGACCGTCAATATCGGCAGTCCCATCAGGGTTGAGAGTTCGCGGGACATTTGCTCCAGGAAGGTCAATTTTTTCCGTACATGTAACGCGCCAGATTCGCAAATTCTTTCAGCGCAGTCGCCAGCCTGAAATATCATTGCTTTCCCTGCATAAACGGCGGCTAATGCTTTATTGAATTCGCTTATTTCTTCAAAACTTAATAACTCTGGAAGAGTGTCTAATTCACTTATGACCAGGGCAAGCATGTCCTTATCGCTCCAGAACGGCTGTTGCCAGTTGGACTTATTGCCAGGAAATGATGTCATTTCTAATCTCTCACTCGAAATTTAACAGGTTTTCCATTTGTTTTTTAACAAAAAAGCGATGAGAAAGTACTATTCCTTGTCTGTTTACCGGACATGAAAGACGATACGTTTTGCACAAAGATTGCACGCCAATGAGTTCCTTATGTCAATCAAAAAAGTTGATTTTTTATTGTTGTTTTTTTAATTATTTGAATTTATTGATTATTATTTTTGGTTGTTTTTGGATTTTTTCTATATGATTTTTTTTTGGAAATCAAATTGACTGAGGGTCAGGTTCGAAGATAGACTATTGAAAACAACGCTTGGTTATGCTTGTGTTGCTTATATGTTGCTTTCCCTGCTGCGCTTTTTTTGAGGCGTCTCACGGTAAGCTGGCGGCATTTCTTTAGATCTTTAATTTCTTCTTCAAGAGAAGATTTTATGCGTGTGAACGTTCCTAATTCTCCAGGAGAGAGTGATGACGCATTCAGCATATGTCAATCAGCTAAAGGCTGTTCCTGATATATTTGATGAGATTTCGCAACGTTTTTCGGACAGGGTTGCGTTAATTTTCGATCAAAGACAAATAACCTATCGAGAACTTGCTGAGCAATGTTCAGCGCTGGCTGCAGTATTGCAAAATAATTGCCTGATAAAAGGCGATATCGTTGCAATAAAAATAGAACGTAGCCCGGAGTTATATATTTTTATGCTGGCGCTCATGAAAATAGGCGCTGTTATGGTTCCCGTGAACTCGAATAGTCCTGAGCGCTATATTGGTGAGGTTTTAAGTGCGGCGGGAGCCAGATACCTGATTAGCGATGATGTAACAAGCGTGCCCGGCGGGTCATGGCAGGTGTTGTCGAGCAGGACGTTGATACAAAACTGCGCTCAACAAAGAAGCGGGAATTATCCGGTATTAAGCGCTGATGATCCGGCGCTCATCTTGATGACCTCTGGATCAACAGGAAAACCGAAGAGCGTGCTGATCGCTCATCGCGGGATTGCCAGACTGAGTTTGCCGGTACCCGCGTTGGGGAATAGCGAGCGGGACTGCTATTTGCAAATTGCAGATGTTTCTTTCGCCGCCTCAGCGAATGAAATCTGGATGGCTTTATTGACCGGCGCGTGTCTGACGATTGCGCCGCCTGGCTTGCCGGATTTGATGGCCCTGGTACGGCAGATCGAATCGGATAACGTGACGATGCTATTCCTCTCTGGCGGGTTGTTCCGGCTATTTGTCGAGGTTTCGCTCGAAACGCTGCATATACCTGCTTGTGTGGTGGTGTCGGGCGATTTTGTCAACCCTCGTCTATTTAGCGTGGCGGCGCAGGCCGGTAAAGCAAAAATATTTAATGGATTAGGATGCACGGAAAATTCAGCGATCTCGTCTCTCTATCATGTTCAGTCGGAGGGGCAATTATCCAGTGATTCTCCTGTGCCGGTTGGTACTGCGCTCCCTTTGGTTGAGATGGTGGTGTTCAATGAACGGTTGCAACCCTGTGCCTGCGGTGAATATGGGGAATTGTTTATCGCAGGAGCTGGAGTGGCTCTGGGGTATTCCGATCCGCAACTGACGGCGGAAAGGTTTATCTCCATACCGTATCAAGGCACAGACGTGCTTTTTTATCGTACCGACGATCGCGCAACGTGCGACCAGGATAGCAATATCGTCCTGGTCGGAAGAGGCAACCATATTTGTAAAATTCGTGGCTTCCGCGTCAATCTCGCCGGTATTGAGCACCTGTTGCGCTTACATCACGCTGTGGAAGATGTGCTGATTGTGGTAGAGGAGACGCCGGATGAACCACGATTACATGCTTGTTATGTCACGCAGGATGACGCGCTATCCGTAGCGGATTTAAAGAATCACCTCGCTATGCATGCTCCTGCCTGGATGATACCTGAAAAATTTAGCCGTCTGGCGGTACTGCCAATGACCGCTAACGGCAAAAAAGATCGTTTACGGTTAAAAAATATTTTACTGGAGCAGGTGTAAATATGGACAACGTTGAGCAACAGCTACTCTCGATTTGGCAGGAGATTATTCATTCAGAGGCGATTAACCCGCAAGATAATTTATTAGACCAGGGTGGTAACTCATTACATTTCATAAAGTTGGCTTCAATGGTAAGCAAGACATTTCATTTGGCTGTCTCGCCGGCGGACATTTTCACTGCCGGAACTATTGCCGCGCTGGCTCAGACCATTCGGCAACGGCAACAGCTCTAATACCTGGAGTTGGGACTGCCGGCAAACAGGAAGGGTTTTACAGGGAATTTTAAGAGGGGGATAAAATGCCATCATTTAATAGCGGCGAGTCAAATAAGGGCTGTTTGAACAAGGCGTGTGGAGAAAGTGCGGTAACGTATCTGGCAGCGACGCCCGGCCAGCAGGCAATGTGGTGGCTGGATAATACGCTGGATCAGCCCCAATGCTATAACGTGCCGGTGCTGCTGACCGTTAATGCGACACTGGACGCTGAGATTATGCAGCGCGCTGTGGCTGAGCTGACCTTGCGCCATGAAATATTCAGAACGCGTTTTGTTTATCTTGACGGTAAATTACAACAGCGTATCGGCGCTGATGGCTATCTCTCTTTTTCCCATCGACAACCAGAGCAGACGGAAACCCCTGAATCGGTGACTGCACAACTGGCGGCTAGCCGTTTATCATTAGCTGAGGGTCCGTTGAGTATCATTAATATGCTCAGTTCAGACTCGGGTACAACCTGGTTAGCATGCTGTTTCCACCACATCATTATTGATGCCCCCTCAGTACGTATTGTCTTGCATGATTTGCTGCGCATATATTGTGCGCTTGACGAGAAGCGCGCTCTGCCAGCGTTTAACGACACGGGAAGCTATCAGGAATTTACTCGTTGGCAGGCCGCATCCCTTGCGGCGGCGGAGTGCGAAGATATGCGGGATTACTGGCGGCAGGCACTGCATCCGGCTCCGCCACTGTCGGACCTCCCGGTCGATTTTCCCCGTCGTCTTCGGGAAGATACCAAAGCCGCCTATACCATGCTGGCGCTGAACGAACAGGAAGCGGACTCACTGCAGCGGCACGCGAGATCGTTGTCAATGACTCCATTTATGTATATGTCGATGTGCTGGCAATTTTTCCTCAGCCGCATGAGTGGGCAGAACGATATTACCGTTGGCGTACCTTTTACTCTGCGGGATCGCAGCGAGTTTGCCGAAACGCCGGGATATATGATCAATACTCTGCCGGTTCGCGTGCAGGTCAATGAAGATGACACTGTCAGGACGCTGGCTGCAAAGGTGCGTCAATCTTTTATTGGCGCGCATTTCAATAAGCTGCTCCCTTTCAATGAAATTGTCGCACTGTCGCGTGAAAACGCGGGGCAGGACAGTCCACTATTCAGAACGCTGTTGGTTATGCCCGATACCCGGGGCGATATTTTCAACGACTTGCCTTTTAAAGTCATGCTGGATGACTATTTTAGCCAGATGGCAAAATACGATCTGACGCTGTTCTTTGAAGCACAACCGCAGTGGAAGCTGACGCTGGAGTATAAGACGGCGTTGTATCATCCGCAGACCATTGACTACTGGTTGAAAATCTTTCGCCATTTATTGAGCGCGATGGGCGAGGACGGCGAGGTATTACTGTCATCCCTGAAGCTATTGGATGCACCGTTAAGTCGTGAACTGGTTGTTCGATCTAGCCTTAAGCCGTGCGCGGAGGCCTGGCGATTTGACGCTCTGGCGGCTTTCAATCAGCATGCTGTAAACCACTCTGCGGATACTGCGTTAATTACCGCTAATGGCACGCGATCGTATGGTTGGTTAGCGGAACGATCGGGGCAGATTGCCGCTTACCTGCAGCAGCAGTTTAATATCGCTCCTGGCAAACGTGTTGCGTTATTACTGGAAAGGAATGCCGAGGCGATTGCCACTCTGTTTGGCGTATTAAAAACCGGCGCGGCCTACATTCCGGTCGATCCGCAATACCCGCAAGAGCGTATCGGTTACATGTTACAGGACGCCAAGGTGGATTGCATCGCCACGACGCGATCGCTGGTAGCGAGATTTCCAGTGTCTGCCTCCGTACCTCTGTTATTAATCGATGATATTCCCCCGGAGTACCCTGGGGAATGGTCTTATATCAAAAGAATGCCCGACGATGAGCTGTATATCATTTATACATCCGGTTCAACCGGGCAGCCCAAGGGAGTACGGTTATTAAATAAAACGCTCAATAACCTGATTAAGTGGCAACAAGATGTATCTGAGTGCGGTCAGGGAGATTGTACTTTGCATTTTATGTCACTTTCTTTTGATGTATCGGTTCAGGAGATCTTCGGCACGTTAGCCTGCGGTGGGCGCTTATATATCGCCAGTGAAGAAGAGCGGAGAGACCTGGATCATCTGCAAGAGGTTATCCAGGAGCAGGGAATTAATCGGCTCTATTTCCCCTATGTTGCTTTGCAACAGTTCGCGCATTTGAGCGCATTGGCCAACAGGCAATTCCCGAGTTTAAAAGAGGTCTACTCCACTGGGGAACAGCTCGTACTCACTGCGGATATTAAACATTTTTTCAGGCAACCCGTTCGCCTGATTAATCTCTATGGTCCCTCAGAAAGCCATGTCTGTTCCGCATATGTGCTGCCGCCGGAGAGCGATAAATGGGGAGATGCAGCGTCCATTGGTTACCCTCTACCCGGATTCACTCTGCTGGTGGTGGATGAGCATCTGCAGCTGGTTCCCGCCGGCGTCGCCGGTGAACTGCTTATCGTTAGCGATTTTCTCTCTCCCGGCTATCACAATAAAAGTGAAGAAAGCGCTCGACGTTTTATCTCTGCTGAGGGCTTTGCCGCACAAAGTTGCCACGCGTATCGTACCGGTGATCTGGTGAGGCTGGAGCATGACGATCGGTTCAGCTATCTTGGCAGGATAGACAATCAGTTAAAAATACGCGGTTTTAGGATCGAACCGTCTGAAGTCGAGGCGGCCATCAATGCCCTGGAGGGCGTGCAGGTTTCAGCGGTAGTTGGCAGGGCAGATAATTCAGGAAGCAAGCAGCTCATCGCCTTTATTGCTGGCTTATTGGATGATAAAGGTAATCAAAAGGATAAGATCAAACGCGGCCTTCGCCTGGTGCTGCCGGAGTATATGGTTCCCACAGAGTTGGTCTTTGTGGATAAGCTGCCGACCACGCCTAGCGGGAAAATCGATCGTAAGGCATTGCTTAAGGTGGATATTATTATTGAATCATCCACGCAGATGCCGGAGCGGTCTCTGACCAAAACGCAGGAGCAGGTCAAGGCGCTATGGGAAACGCTATTTCCGGGACGTCAGATCGCACTGCACGATGATTTTTTCGCCATTGGTGGACATTCTTTGTTGGCCACACAGCTGGTTTTTCTGCTGCGTAAGGCGTTCGATTGCGATATTCCTCTACGTTTGTTATTTAATCATCCGACCTTGTCGGCTATGGCTGAGTCCATCGACGGCTATATTGCCAGTGAAAAGGGGCCCGTCGATGCCGTTGATCGTTCCTTTGTTCAGGACGGATACGAACGCATACATTGGCAGGGGGGAGTGTGTTCAACCCCTGGGCTGACGCTGCTCACCGGGGCGACAGGATTTTTGGGCATCTACCTGCTGCGTTCATTGCTATTGGCCGGGACCCAATCCGTGCTCTGTATGGTAAGAGCCAGGACAGATGAGCACGCGTTGGCTCGTTTGCGTGAAAATGCGATGCGTTACGGAATCGCCGATGAGATTGATTTTTCCCGGGTTGAAGTTTGCCTCGGCGATATTGGTCAGCGCAATTTAGGGTTAAGCTCTGAAGCGTATAGCCGTTTGGCAGAGCGAGTAGACACGGTATTCCATGCGGCCGCACAGATTAATTTTTTGCTCTCTTATTCTTCGGTAAAACAGTCAAATGTGCAGGGTACGCTGAATATTTTAGCTTTCTGCGGTTGTGGCGGACGTAAAACGCTGCACTATTTATCCACTATCGCGGTATTTTCTCCACGCTATCCGCAATCGCCTATCGTGGAACATTGTGTGCCGGGGCATCCGGAAGCACTGTCGATAGGTTACACGCAAAGTAAGTGGGTGGCTGAACGCTATGTTATACAGGCCAGAGAACAGGGACTTGATGCTAACGTATTTCGCATAGGACGTATTGGCGGAGACAGCAGAAGTGGGGCCTGCCAGAGCGATGATTTTTTATGGCGACAGATAAAAAGTTTTATCCAGATGGGATTGGCACCCGATCCGTCTTCACTATCAACGGACCTGTTACCTGTCGACTTTGTCGCTGAAGCGATAGTTGCATTAGCGCGTTCAGAAGCTACGCGACAGGAAAACTTCCATATTTTCCATCCGCAGAGCACTCGATTTGACCCGGTGTATCGGGCGATTCGTTCTCTGGGCTATCCGTTGGAAACGACTTCTGACGGCGAGTGGTTGCAACAACTTGAGCTGTGTGTCACCCAGGGGCGCGAGGTTGCGCTGGGACCGGTCATTCATCTCTTTAAAGAGAATTTGTTGGATACTGGCGATAACGTCTACGGTAATCCAGAGACGACTAAGCGTATTGCACAACTGGGTTTGCGCTTTCCTGAACTGTCGGAGGAGACGTTCAAACGTATGATTGTTTATTTCCAGCGGCAGAACGAAATTGTCTAACAAGATTTTTATCAATTTCATCAAGAGGATAATAAAATGGTTCCGGCGTTATTTGATAAATATATTTCGGCAGTGATGGAGAAGTCATCGGATAAGCTGGCGTCCCTTTTCTCTGTTAACGGGCGTTTGTCGTTGCCTTTTCGTCGCAACAGGGAGGTGATTGTTGGACGTGAGAATATTCGCTTACACTATGCTAATGGCTTTGGCGTTGCGCCCTTACGCTTTACCTCTATAGAGGATGAACGATTTCATTATACGAATAATCCCGATGTCGTCATTGTTGAATATAAACTACATGGGAATACTCTGCCGGATGGAAAACACTTCTCTTTGTTATATGTTAATGTGATTGAAATAAATAATGGTGAGATAATTGAGTTAATAGATTATGAGGATGTTTTGAACAGAGAATATATCTTTCAGGATTAGCAGGACAGTTCTTATGTTGTTAATGGGGGCAAAAGGTATGATGACTTTTCCTTCCTTGAAGGGATGTGGTAAAATAGTAAGCTTAACTTATTGTAAACGGCATCAGGAGAATGTATGGAAATGAATAAAAAAGTGGCTAGTGGTTCTGAACGCGAAATATCATTGAATCGTCAATTTGAAGATGCCTTAGGAAATTTGCAATGCGTACTTGTTGCTCGTCGCTCGTTGATTAATCCTGATGGTATTAACTGGCCACAATACGATACGTTGTATATTTTACGCCAGTTCCAGCCCATGACTCCAAGCGCAATTGGTGAAAAGCTCGGTTTTGCGCGTAGTAAAATGTCCAAGATCCTGCGGATGTTGAAAGATAAGCACTTTGTTGAACAGGAATCGGCAGAAAGCGACAAACGAGAAATGCTGACGCGGATTACGGAAAAAGGTATTGAGTTCCTGCATTCTGCAGAATCCAGCAGGCGCATAATGGCTGAGCAGGTGGCATCGTGCATGTCGCAGGGTGAAATTGCTATTTTCGCTGAGCTTTGTACAAGGGCTGCAAATATATTACATGAGAATATTAAAGGTAAACTCGAAGACACCAGCGAAAATTAATAAGGATTATGGTGATAAAACGCTAAACTGGTCGCTGGCGTGGAGTTCTCTTTGCCCAATGTCCAACCCAATATATGGCATAAGGATTGTGCTAAAACATTACTATGGGATGATGTTGGACGCCAACTATATATATCAAAAATGGGAAGGTTTTTACCGCAGGACATAAATAAAGTTAGACTAGACTGGTATAGTTAGTGTGTTATTCGCCAAACGTTGCATCATCGTATTGAGATTTTACTTATTTTTGATTAAGCGTCATAACAACCTGTGCTGATAAACGCGTCGTCAAATAACTGTACCGGCTTTGGCGTCAGAGACTTGTCGCGAAGAACTTTTATGCAAAGCGCGACACGCCCGGCGAAGGGTATATCAATGATTGCGTTTTCAACGCGTTTTATCTAGAATCCTCGCTTTCGGAGATAGAAAATGTCCGTCGCAGATTCCCTTCTTGCTTATTCCTTTGCCGCGCTGCTGCTCACGCTGACCCCGGGTCTTGATACCGCGCTCATTTTGCGCACCTCCACCGTTGAAGGCGGAAAAAAGGCCTTTCAGGCGGCATTGGGTATTGATACTGGGTGTTTTATCTGGGGCGCGGTGGTGGCCTTCGGCCTCGGGGCGCTGCTGGCGGCATCGGCCCTGGCGTATGACCTGCTTAAATGGTGTGGGGCCGTCTATTTATGCTGGCTGGGCATTCAGTTAATTCTCAAACCGCGCAGCCACTTTAACAGTCAGGAAATAGCCGCGCCGTCGGCCAGCAACTGGTTTTTAAAAGGGATGCTGGGCAATGTGCTGAATCCGAAAATGGGGATATTTTATGTCTCTTTCCTGCCGCAGTTTATACCGGCGGGCCACTCGCCAACCATCTGGACATTTCTGCTAGTCGCTATTCATGTTGCGATTGGTACGCTCTGGTCGTTAACGCTGATTCTGGCCAGCCGTTACGCCGCCGGTCTTCTGAAAACACCGACCTTCATTCGCTGGATGGATCGCGCAACCGGCGGCGTCTTTATGCTGTTTGCCGCCAAACTGGCACTCAGCCACCGCTAAAACATGCTGGACATGGACGTCCAGCCCTCACGTCATACTTCGTCGCCCGGCGAAGCGTTTCCCGGCATTCCCCGTAAAGTCATCGGCAGACAGGCCCATACGTCGCTTGCGCGTTGGGTTGACCGATATCATAATAAAAAGAGAATTATATAAATTTATAATTCTCTTTTTGAGAATAATCGCGGAGGTAGCGGGTGAACGTTTTTGAACTCAGGCCGGGGTTAAAGGCCTTTCTGCTAGCGCTGGCCGGTTCGGCGGTGCTGATGATTGGCATGGGCTACGGGCGTTTCGCCTATACCGGGATCCTGCCACTGATGCTGAACGAGCAGGTGCTCTCGCTGCGTGAAGGCAACCTTGCCGCTTCGGCCAACTACGCGGGTTACCTGGCCGGTGCGCTGCTGCTGGCGAAAGCCAGGCCCGCGGACGCCAGAGTGTTAAATCTGCTTTCCGTATTGCTCACGCTGCTGTGCCTGGCGTTACTCGGCTGGCTGGTTTCGCCGCTGGCCATTATCGCGGTACGCGGAATAGCCGGACTGTTAAGCGCGGTTACGCTGATTGCCGCCTCCCTGTGGCTGCTGCAGCATATGAAGCACCATAACGGCGCGCCGGTGCTGTATTCTGGCGTCGGCATGGGGATATTTTTGTCGGCGGAATGTATCTCGCTGGGCAAGACCCTGGCGCTCTCCAGCCAGCAAATATGGCTGCTGTGCGCAATAAGCGCCGGCGCGCTTTTCATCCTGGCGCTGCGCCTGTTGCTGAGCCCGGCAGACTATCTTATTGCCTATCAATCGCCTGCTGGCGTACAGGACCAGCAGGCGCAAGGCCGCGTGCGTGAAGCGTGGAAGCTGCTGCTGGTTTACGGCCTGGCCGGCTTTGGCTACATCATCACCGCCACCTACCTGCCGCTGTTTCTCAGCGGCTCGCTGAACGCTATCGATCCGGTGCAGATCTGGGCCATTTTCGGTCTTGCCGCTGTGCCCTCGTGCTTTATCTGGCACCGGCTGGTCATCAGGTTTGGCTACCGTCGCGCGTTCACCCTTAATTTGCTGATTCAGGCCGTCGGCGTCATTCTCCCGGCGTGGAGCCACGCATTGCCGTTTTGTCTGCTGAGCGCGCTACTGGTCGGTTTTACCTTTATGGGAACGGTGACTATTGCGCTGCCGCAGGGAAGGCGGCTGAACCATCTGGTCTCGTTCAATATGATTGCCGCCATGACCGCGACCTATGGCGTCGGGCAGATTGTCGGCCCGCTGGTTGCCGGCGCGCTGTATGAGCGCAGCGGGTCGTTTAATCCTTCGCTCAGCGCGGCGGCAGGGGCGCTGGTGGTGGCCGCCGCGCTGGTTGCCGCCGGAGGGCGGCGAGCGTCAAAGGTCGGAGGCTGATGTGAGAAGCTGGCGCATTTTATCGAGGGCGGGGGACGCGTAGCCTTTACGCCAGATAAGCTGCGTGACCGCCTGACCGACCGGGCGCACCCGGCTGGCTTCAGGCAGCGTCAGCGTATCGAGCACGCTCTGCGGCAGTATGCCGGCGTAGCCGCCGGAGGCGATACAGGCGAGCATCGCGTGATAGGAGCCGACGTCCTGGATCTCGCTCTCCGCCGCCTCGGATTGCGCCAGATACGCTTCACCCATCGCCCGGTAGGTACAGCCCTCCGCGAAGGCGGCAAAGCGAAAGCGTTGGCGATCCGCGGGAAGCACCAGTACCAGCTGTTCTTGAAAGAGCGGCAGATATTCCAGGTCTTCGGCGGAGGAAGCGCCCTGCGGCAGGCATACCAGCGCGCAATCGAGCGCGGCGTCCAGCACCTGCAGGGTCAACTGGCGGCTGGGTTGGGTTTTGAGCGTCAGTATCACCTCCGGGCACTGGGCATGAAACCGGGTAAGCAGCGGCGGCAGGCGGCTGGCGGCGGTGGCGTCCATCGCCCCCATGCGTAAATTACCGCCCGGGGTGGCGGGGTGCAAAGCCTGCCGGGCCTCCTCGGCAAGGCTGAGGATTTTCAGCGCATAGGCCAAAAAACGCTCCCCGGCGGGCGACAGCGGCATCTTCTTGTTACCGCGGGCAAACAGCTCAACGCCCAGCTCTTCTTCCAACTGGTGAATGCGGGTCGTAATGTTGGACTGCGCCCGCCCCAGCAGCTTTGCCGCGCGGGTGACGCTCTGTTCTTCCGCCACCGTTTTGAAAATCTGTAATGTGGTGTGGTTCATACTTTTATTCTTAATTTGAAAATAATGTTGATCTTATCATCTCTAAAAGAGATTTTAATTGCCTCAACGCACAAATTTTATCAGGGCACACCATGAGCAACCGGCTTACGCAGCAGCTTGATATTGATTATCCCATTATTCAGGCGCCGATGGCCGGCGTGTCGACGCCGGAGCTGGCGGCCGCGGTTAGCGACGCCGGCGCGCTCGGCTCGCTGGGGCTGGGATCCTCCACGGTAGAGCAGGCCGAGGCGCTTATCAACCACACCCGGCGCTTAACCACCCGTCCGTTTAACGTCAACGTATTTTGCCACGCCCCGGCAATAAGGGACCCGCAGCGTGAAGTGCAGTGGCTGGCGCGACTGCGCCCTGAGTTTGCGCGCTTTGGCGGCCTGCCACCGGAGACGCTGGCGGAAATCTACCTGAGTTTTCAGCAGCAGCCGCGGATGGCCGAGCTTTTGCTCGATCTTACTCCGGCGGTGGTCAGCTTCCATTTTGGTGTTCCGGAGCGAGGGGTCGTTGACCGGCTGCGTGAAAAAGGCATCGTTACCCTGGCGAGCGCCACCAGCGTGGAGGAGGCGCTGCTGGCCGTAGAGCAGGGCATCGATATGGTGGTGGCGCAGGGCTATGAGGCCGGCGGTCATCGCGGCATCTTCGATCCCCAGGCGCCCGATGGGCAGATGAGTACCTTTACCCTGATTCAGGCGCTTAAGCGGCGCATTGATATTCCGCTTATCGCCGCAGGTGGCATCATGGACGGCGCGGGAGTGAACAGCGTAATGCATCTCGGCGCCGAAGGCGCGCAGCTGGGAACGGCTTTTCTGCTGTGCCCGGAATCGGCAGCGGACGCCGGCTACCGCGAGGCGATTAAAGGCGCGACTGACGGACACACCGTGTTAACGTCGGCGATTTCCGGGCGCCCGGCAAGATGTTTGGTTAACGGCTGGCGCGCAATAAACGATCGCCACCTCGTACCGGATTATCCCGTGGCCTATGACGTCGGGAAAGCGCTGGCATCGGCGGCGAAAGCGCAGGGGGACCGCCAGTACGGCGCGCACTGGGCCGGGCAGGGCGTCAGCCTGATTCGCGAGCTGCCGGCGGCGGAGCTGATTCGGACCCTGGTAAACGAATGCGGGTTTTAAGCGCGGATGGCGCGCAGCCATCCGCTTAGCGTTAACGCCGGTGGGCGAGGCCGCGTACCAGACGGTCGCCGGCCATCTGCACGCCCTGCACCAGCGCGACCAGAATGAGCACCGTGCCGACCATCACCTCGTTATTAAAGCGCTGATAGCCGTAGCGAATGGCCAAATCGCCCAGCCCGCCGCCGCCAATCACGCCCGCCATCGAAGAGAAGCCGATCAGCATGACGATGGTCAGCGTGATGCCTGCCAGCAGGGTCGGCAGCGCTTCCGGCAGCAGCGATTTAAAGATAACGTGCCAGATGTTGCCGCCCATCGATAAAATCGCCTCGATACGCCCGTAATCCACTTCATCCAGCGCATTCTCCGTCAGCCGCGCAAAGAACGGAAAGGCGCCAATGGTGACCGGAACCACCGCGGCGGTACTGCCGAGGGTGGTGCCGATAATCAGCCGGGTAAAAGGGATCAGGGCGATCAGCAGGACGATAAACGGCAGCGAACGACCAAAGTTGATAATCGCGCCCAGCACGGCGTTGAGTTTCGGCATCGGCGCCAGGCCATTGCGGCGCGAAACAAACAGCAGCACGCCGGTCGGCAACCCGAGCAGCACGGTAAACAGCGCCGCCAGGCCGACCATATAAACGGTATCTACCGTGCCCTGAAGCAGCAGCGGCCAGAGATCTTCCCAACTCATGCTACTCCGCATAATGGCCTCCCGTGAAAACCGTGGCGGGCGAGGAAATCCCGCTCCGCCTGAGGATCGTGCAGCAGCGACTGCCGTAGCCGCGACCATGGAGCCACCAGCAAATCGGCGATTCTGCCGCTTTCAATAATCTCCCCGTGCTCCAGCAGCGCCGCGTGGTCGCAGAGGGTTTTCACCACGTCCAGTTCGTGGGTGATCAGCACGATGGTGAGGTTCAGCTGTTGATTGATATCCGCCAGCAGGCTGAGCACCGAGGCCGTGGTCTCGGGGTCGAGGGCGCTGGTGGCCTCATCGCACAGCAGCACGTCCGGCCTCGCGGCCAGCGCGCGGGCGATCCCGACACGCTGTTTTTGCCCGCCGGAAAGCTGTGACGGAAAGGCGGCGGCTTTGTCCGCCAGCCCGACCAGTTCCAGCAGCTCCGCCACCCGCGCCTGCCGCGCCGCTTTCGGCACTTTGGCTATCTCCAGCGGCACCGCGATGTTGTCGGCGACGCTGCGGGCGTGCAGTAAATTAAAGTGCTGGAAGATCATCCCGGTGCGCAGCCGGTACTCGCGCAGCGCGGTTTTATCCATCCGGGTAATATCGTTCCCGTTCACAATAATGCGGCCCGACGTGGGCCGCTCCAGCAAATTCAGGCAGCGTATCAGCGTACTTTTGCCTGCGCCGCTGCGCCCAAGGATGCCGTAAACGGCTCCTTTCGGCACCTGCAGAGAGACATCGTTTAGCGCCGGTCGGCCTGTTCCGGCATAGGTTTTACTCAGCCCGGCAATCTCAATCATGACTGAGGGGCAACCGGGATCACCGAGCCGTTATACTGCTTACGAATAAATTCGGCGACCTGCGGCGAAGTGAGGTCTTTGGCCAGCGCCTTGATGCGCGGATCGTTTGCCAGCGCCGGCGTTGTCACCAGGATATTGGCGTACGGGTTGTTGGTCGCGCTCTCCAGACCCAGCGCATCTTTGGCTGGCACCAGCCCGGCTTCCAGCGCGTAATTGCCATTAATCACCGCCAGGTCGACGTCATCCAGCGACCGCGGGATTTGCGGTGATTCAATCTCAAGGATTTTCAGGTGCTTCGGGTTTTCCACAATATCTTTCGGCGTCGCCAGGGTGGTCGCCGGGTCGGTGAATTTGGCCGCTAGCTTAATCAGCCCCTGATTTTGCAGCAGAAACAGCGCGCGGCTCAGGTTGGTGGTGTTATTCGGTACCGCCACGGTGGCGTTCTCGGGCAGCGATTTAAAATCTTTATGCTTGCGCGAATAGATCCCCAGCGGCTCAATATGCACGGTCGCCGCGACGGCGAAGGTTTTACCCAGCGCTTTCTCCTGATCTTTCAGATAGGGCACGTGCTGGAAATAGTTGGCATCGACGTCGCCGTTGGCCAGCAGTTCGTTGGCGTTAACGCCGCTGGTGAGTTCGACAATTTTCAGGTCGAGGCTGGGATCGATCTTTTTAATGTAGTTAAGGATTTCGGCGTGCGGCACCGGGTCCGCGGCGACGCGCAGCGCGGCGGCCTGGGCGGAAGTCCATGCCAGAGAGAGAGACAGTGCAACCCCTGCCAGTTTAAATGCGGCATATTTCATCATCTTATTCCTTGTGTTTGTTGTTATGTTTAAACGATCAATTGCTCGGCGCGTTCGCGAAAAACATCCTGGTAGTAGCGTTCGGCGACATCAGGATGCGAACGCAGACGCCCTTTCAGGTAATTCCAGCCCACTTCGCGTAGCAGCGGGTTTTGCGGGTCGCTATCCGGTCCGAGGGCTTCGCGGGCCAGCTCGTCAGGTAGGGTGTAGACGGGGACCACGGCATCCAGCTGGGCGCCGAGGAAAAAGGCTATCGACAGCCGCTGCTGGTCGGCGGGCGGCGAAACGACCCGGTGCACCGTTGCGCGCAGATAGCCATTGGTCGCCAGCTCCAGCAGTTCGCCGATATTCACCACAAAGCTGCCCGCCAGCGGGGTGGCGTCAATCCAGCGGTCGGGGGAGACTTCGACCTGCAATCCTTTCTGCTCATCCTGCAACAAGAAGCTGAGGAAACCGGAGTCCTTATGCGCGCCAACGCCCTGGGCGCTCTGGGTTTCCTGCTGGCCGGGATAGCGGATTAGCTTGATATGTTCGTTGGGTTTTTCGCCGTACAGGCCATCAAAGGCATCCAACGGCAGGTGCAGCGCTTCGGCGAAGGCGCGCAGCAGGGTGATCCCAACCTGGGTCATTTCCCGTTGCCAGGTTAACAACGTTGGTCTGAGCGAGGGCAACGCCTCTGGCCAGAGATTCGGCCCCTGCAGGCGCTGCCAGCGCGGAGCGCGTTCGTCAAGCCTGAGCGCCGGACGTTCGGCGCCGATATCGAACTGCTCGCGCCAGTCGGGCTGACCGCGGGTTAATTCCGACGCGGCGCGGTTGTAGCCGCGAAAATGTGGGGAGTGAATCATCGCCACGCTCTGCTTTTGAGCGTCGGGAAGGGCAAAAAAGGCGCGGGATTGCTCCTGTACGGCCTGCTGCAGCGACTCATCAACGCCGTGGTTGATCAGATAAAAGAAGCCGATATCGCGGGCGGCGTGGCGCAGGTCGGCGAGAAACGCCGCTTTTTCAGCGGGATCCGCGTAGCGGGCCAGATCCAGTATCGGTAAAGTTGTCGCGTTCATTGTGTTCTCCGAAGGCGGTATTCAGATGTTTTCGTCGGTACAGGTCCAGGGTTCGGGGACAACAACAGCGCATGATCGATTCCTCAGTCGGGTGGTTGAAGCCAGCTTGCCTTAAGCGAAAATATTCAACCAATAACGTTCTTTTCTAATTTATGACCGAGGAGGGTTCTGTGCTTTTGCGAATTTTGGATAAGGGAGAGGCGGGGCGGTTGCGATTGGCGTCTGGAGCCAGTATGGTGAGCAAAATTTTTAATTCAGGTAAAAGACGCAATGCAGCACCCAAACGATCCTCTGCACGGCATCACGCTGGAGGCGCTATTAAACGCGCTGGTCGCGCAATATGGCTGGGCCGAACTGGCGAAACGCATCAACATTAACTGCTTTAAAAGCGATCCGAGCATTAAATCGAGTCTGAAGTTTTTACGCCGCACGCCGTGGGCGCGTAAAGAGGTGGAAGCGCTGTATATTGATTCGCTGTCCGGTGCAGAGACAGCAAAAGAGGACGCGCCGGCGGATAATCCGTGGGCTCACTGGCAGAAAAAGTAAGGCGCGCAGCGGATAATTCCGCGCGCGCCTTGCGCTGTGTGTTACTGAAGATTGCCTGCGGTCAGGCTCTCTTTATCAAAGGCATGGCTGACATCTATATGATTCTGATGCACAGACGTATCGATATTTGAACCTGCCTCCGGGCGCGCAAAGCTATTCTCTGCGGCCATCGCGCCGGACGAGAGTGTAGCAGCCAGAAGCAGTGCGGTGACTACGCCGATATTTTTCATGTTGTGTTCCTTATTTCATCGTGTTGTCGCTGTCGCCTGTTTCTTGCGGCGGCCCGGCAATGTTGTCGATTTTATTTAGTCAGCTCAGCGGTCATATGTACGCGGTTATTGAACTGTGCGCTGGTGATTTTGTAGGACGCGCCTTGTTCTGCGGCCTGAGCGGCAATTTTGGCTTCTGCGCGGTCCAGAGTGGACGCGCTGGCGCTGATGCTCTGGGCAAAAGAGCCGAAAGAGATCAGGGAGAGAGCGGCAACTGCAACGAAAGTTTTGATGGATTTCATGGTCGTATTCCTTAAGTGTTTTATCAGTGTTGGAGCGTTGTTGCCCCGATGTGATAAATGATAGGCCAACATGGTGATAATGAAAATCGAAACAATTTGCTCTCATCATTCAGTAAATTTGAATGATAAATGACGGTTTCCGCCATCCTGTTTTGCTAAGAAGATCTGATTACAATCCCGCCTCATTGTCATAACAAATATATAAAAAGTTATTTTTTAACTTTCGATAGACTATTTTCTTGTTTGCTATCGTCTGAACCCCGGCAATATAGTTTTTACACAGCAATCAATGCCGATAAGCAGCGGTTTTTTAAATCCTTCACGACTATCTCATTATGATGACTCTCAATAAGATCAGTAAAAGTTTCTCCGGGGAAAGCGTACTAAAAGAGGTATCGCTTAGCGTTAATTCCGGTGAGATTATTTGCATTATTGGCCCCAGCGGCTCAGGAAAAACCACGTTGTTGCGCACGCTTAATTTCTTAGAGCCCGCCGATAGCGGGAAAATAAAAATAGATGATGTGGCGCTGGATTGCGCAACGGCGGGGAAAAAAGAAATTGAAAAACTACGCGGTAAAACCGCCATGGTTTTTCAGTCGTGGAATCTGTTTCACAATCTTACCGCAGTGCAAAATATTACCGAAGGATTGATTTACGCTAAAAAACGTCCGCGTCAGGAGGCGCTCAATATTGCTGAGCGGCTTTTAAAGCAGGTGGGTTTGCTGCATAAAAAAGACCACTATCCCCACAGTCTTTCCGGTGGCCAAAAGCAGCGTATCGGGATTGCGCGCGCGCTGGCGATGAGCCCCGCCGTGCTGCTGCTGGATGAGCCGACCTCCGCGCTGGATCCTGAAAAAGTGGGTGAGGTGCTTGAGCTTATTCAGACCATTGCCGCCGCGGGCCAGACGATGATCATCGTCACCCACGAAATGGCGTTCGCCCGCCAGGTCGCTTCCCGGGTGATATTTATGGAAAACGGCGAGATTGTCGAACAGGGTCCGGCGGAACAGATATTTGGCGCAGCCCAGCAGGGCCGCACCCGGGCTTTCCTTGCGCAACTGCACTATCACGCCTGAGGCTGAAGATGAACAATAACCCGCTGTTTAGCTGGCAGGATATTGCCGGGATACTGCCGAAGCTGCTGGAAAACCTGCCCGTGACCCTCGGGATAGCGCTGGCGTCGCTGCTCCTTGGTTTGACGATCGCGCTGCCGATCGTGGTACTGCAATTTAGCCGCATTAAGCCGCTCAGAGCGGCGGCAAACGGGTATACCGACATTCTGCGCGGCGCGCCCCTGGCGCTGCTGATCCTGCTGTTTTTCTTCGGCGGCAAATTAATCCTCACCGCGCTGTCGCTGCCGCCGCTGCTGATTAGCGATACCACCTTTGCGATTTTGTCTATTTCGGTCAGCATTAGCCCTTATTTTGCTGAAATGATGCGTTCAGCATGGGGCGCGGTGGATAGCGGCCAGAAAGAGGCCATTACCAGCCTGAATATCCCCTGGCATACCGGGCTGCTGCGGATCATATTCCCTCAGGGATTCATTATTGCCGTCCCGGTGTTTGGTAATCTTTTAATTAACCTGGTGAAAATGACCTCACTGGTCAATATTATTGGCATTGTTGATGTTTTTGGTCGCGCGCAAAAGATTTCGCAAAATAGCTATGGAGCTAAACAGGTGGCGGCCTTTATCAGCGTTATTATCGTCTACTGGGTACTGAATAGTTTTATTCTCTATTTGACTACTCGTATTGAAAAGAAATATCAGTTCCTGCTGGAGTGATAGATAAACATGTTTAGCCTGACGTTCATTCGGGATAATTTTACTTTTATATTAAGCGCGTTGCCGGTCACGCTGGCGATAACATTATTATCATTGCTGTTTTCCACGCTGCTGGGCGCGGCGCTGGCGTGGGCGATTATTCGTCAGATTCCGGGCGTTCAGGTTGCGGCGAAGGTATTCCTCTCCTTTGGCCGTTCGGTCCCGGTACTGGTGATGCTGTATTTCTTCTTTTACGTCTGGCCGTGGGTGGCCGTCGGGCTGTTTGGCGGCCCGCAGGACACTATGTTCGGCTATAAACTCTCGCCGCTGGCGGCGGCGGTCACTGCGCTATCGTTGATTTTCAGCGCTTATTTCGCTGAAACCTTTCGCGCCGGGTGGAACGCGGTTGATAAGGGGCAGCGGGAGGCAGCATGGTCAATTGGGCTAAGCGGATTCACGCAGTTCCGACGCATTATTTTGCCGCAGGCGGCGGTATCCGCGTTGCCGAATTTTACCAGCGTGCTGATCGATCTGATTAAAGACACCTCGCTGGTTTACACCATCACCGTTGTTGATCTGATGGCGAAAGCCAATATCGCCGCCGCGCGCGGGTTTCATTTTGTCGAAGCCTATTGCGTGGTGCTGGTGATTTATATCCTGCTGTGCCTGGCGATTGCCAGAGCATTGCGCAGTGCAGAAACGTTTCTGAGCGCCCGCTGGCAAGGAAACGGACAAAAAAGTGGTCCACGGTTATCATTTTGGGGAAAGTATTTTGAAAAATAAAATATTACTGGTGAGTTCGCTCGCGTTGGCAATGGGAATTACCGGCGCACAGGCGGTTGAGAAAAGCGCTAATGCCAAAACGGTTGAGGTGGTCGTCAATGCTAACGGTTTTCCCTTTAGCTTTGTTGACGATAACAACAATATTACCGGTTACGATGGCGACCTGTTAAAGGTGCTGGACCAGCGGTTAACCGACTATACGTTTCATTTTAATGCGGTCTCGCGCGACGCGATGATCGTCGGCCTATCGACCGGCGCCTATACCCTCGCGGCGGATCACTTTTATCTCACCAAAGAGCGGGCGGAAAAATACGACCACTCAGACGAGCCGACCGGGATCAGCGATTTGCGTCTGATTGTGCGTAACGATGAGAACGATATTCATAACCTTGGCGATCTTGCCAGCGGTAAGAAAAAACTGGTGCCGATCCACACCTCCGACGCCCGGTATACGGTGATTGAAAACTACAATAAAAAACATCCGGGCCAACAAATTAACCTCCAGCCCAACGGCGAACAGTCCGCCGCCGATATTTTCAAAGCCGTGGCCTCCGGAGAATACGATGCGGCGATTTATCCCATTGGCGCGCTGCTGGCGCTAAATAAGGCGCTAAATCTAAATCTGAAAGCTTCGGATTCCGTCGGCCTGTTTCCTAACGTCTATTTGTATAAAAAGAATACCGACCCGCAGCTGATCAAAGCGATTGACGCGCAGCTGGTTGCCCTGAAAAAGGACGGCACGCTCGCTGAGCTCTCGCGAAAATGGTACGCCGAAGATGTGTATGCCCTGCCGGGCGCCAGCGACGTGAAAGTGAATACCGACTGGGAATAAGCGCATGACGCCAATAAGTTCCGAAACGGCGCATAACGCCGCCACCTTAAACGATGAGGTGACCCTGGCGCTGCGCGCCATTACTGAAAAACGCGCGGCAACCATCGGTTATTTGTTGGACGAAAGCCGCCAGCGCCAGATCGCCGATGATTTTGCCCGCGAGGCAATACGTCATTATGGCCGCGATCTCGGGTATAAGATCCGCGCGCAAATGGAGGATGAACGGGATTTGCAGGCGTTTGCCGGGCTGTTTACCCGCGGTCTGGAATCTCAGGTTTATGAGATGGAACCCGTCAGCATCGGCCGGGCCGAGTTTATCGTGCTGTTTCACTACTGTCCTTATGTCAACTGCTGGCGGCAGCAGGGGCGAGGCGCCAGCGACATTGCGACGTTGTGCGATATCTGCATGGAAGGCGATCATGCATTAACCGACGCGTTTCCGGGGCTGCATTTAGAGGTGCAGACCGCGCTGGCCCGCGGCGATGCCGCCTGTCGGCTGCGTTTTTATCAGGCAGAGGAGCGGGAGGGAGAATGACAACCTTAACGTGGGACCACGCGGTCCAGTTTGTTAATCAGCCTGAAGCGGCGATAGAGGCGCTGAGCGGGCAAAAGCTCAACGCGGTGGCCGGTGGGCGCCATCCGGGCTGGGGGACCCGGAATGCGCTGAGCTATTTCGGCCTGACCTATATCGAATTTCTGGCGATTGCCGATGGCGCAGAGCTGCTCTGCGCCGCAGAGACGTTTTTACTCTCCCGGGATGCCTCACGGCTGCTGCCGGAAAATGAAGCGCTGTATCGGGTGGCGCTGCGTAGCGACGATATTGCGCGCACGCATGCGGAGCTACATCAACAGGGCCTGCGGGTTTCGCCGATCGTCAACGGCCAGCGCAACGATCCGCAGGGCAACGTTATCAGCTGGCGGATCTTCACCATTGACGGCGACTTTGATGGCCTGGTCTATCCGTTCGTTCTGCAATGGGGCGAAGAGGATGACGCCCGGTTGATCCGCCTGCAGGCCCAGGGTCTCGCTGCGCCGCATCCGCTGGGGGAGATAGAGCTGCAGCGCGCGGTTTTTGCGGTTCACAATCCCCGGGCGGTACGCGACCGCTGGCAGCGGCTGTTTGGTTTTACCCCGCAAGGCGAACTCGGGCTGGAGGTGGGCGGCCGTGAGTTTATCTTCCGCCACGGCGCGGCGAACCAGCTGACTGAACTGGTGTTTCGCGTTGCCGACCCGGCGCTTAAAGGCCGGCGCTTTCGCGTTGGCAACGGCGAATATCTCTTTGAATAAGGAGCAGGAACGATGGCAAAGATCCATTTTATCGGCGCCGGACAGATGGCGGAGGCGATTATTCGCGCGTCATTAAGCAACGGCGCACTGCGGGCGGACGCGATCTCGCTGGAGGATATCGACAGCGCGCGAGCCGAGCATCTGTACGCCCATTATCGGTTGTCGGGCGACGGCGGCGTAAACGAGGCCTCTTTGCTGGTGCTGGGGATCCGTCCGCAGGACGATCTGGCGGGGGTGGCGAACCGCGTGCGCGCGCAGCTTAACGGTTTGACGACGGTGGTTTCTCTGATCGCGGGAGTGACCCTGGAAAAGCTGGCCTCCTTGTTTGGCGAGGCCACGCCGATTGCCAGAGCGATCCCCAATACCCTGACCGATACCGGATTTGGCTATAGCGGCGTGACCTTAAACGCTCACGCCAGCGCGGCGGAAATCGAACCGTTTCTGCGCGGCTTTGGCAAGGTACTGTATCTGCCTGAACGGCTGATCGACATCTTTACCGGCTTTGCTGTCGCGGGCCCCAACTATATCTACTATTTTATCGAGTCCTTTACCGACGCCGGCGTGCTGGCGGGGCTATCGCGACCCCAGGCAACGGAGGTGGTGCTGGAAAATCTGCTCGGCGCGGTCGAGATGCTGCGCCAAAGCCAGAAGCATCCGCGCCAGCTGTTGGATATCAATAATTCCCCGGCGGGAGTCGGGATCCACGGTCTGTACGAGCTGAATAACAGCGATTTTGCCGCCGGGCTTCAGCGTAGCGTACTGGCGGCGGTCAGGCGAACCCGTGAACTGGGACAGCGCTAAGCCTCTTGCTCCCGCGCCGGCTCGCGCAGCGCGCCCGGTGCTTTTCCGATAATGCGTTTAAAGGCGCGGCTGAAGGCGGCATGGGAACTGTAGCCCAGCCGGAAGGCCACTTTTTCCAGCGCCTGACCCTCATGGGAAATGTACTGCACCGCGAGGCGCATACGTAGCTCGGTCAGATAGCGGGCGGGCGTGGTGCCGGTGGCGGAGAGGAAACGTTCAGCAAATACCGAACGCGAGATCCCCGCCTCGCGGGCCAGATCCTCGACTTTCCAGTTAATGCCGGGCTGCTGATGCATCACGTAAATGGCCTTGGCCAGCTTAGGGTCGCGCAGCACCTGCACCCAGCCGGTGGCGTTGCCGCAGCCACACTCCACCCAGCCGCGGACAATCAGCGCGGCGACCACATCGGCCAGCCGCGCCAGTATACCGGCGTAGCCCGCCTGCCGAGTGAGGCTTTCGCGTTCCATCGCCGCCAGCATCGGCGGGATCTCCGGGCGGCTGGTCAGCAGGCTGCTGACCATCATCACTTCGGGCATCGCTTTGACCAGCGGCTGCATGCCGCCCAGCTCAAAGTCCATACAGGCGCTAAAGATAATGGCGCTGTCGTTTTTCGCGTCGTCGCACGCGTTTTTGACGCAGCTTACCGAGTCGCAGACCGGTTCGCTAGGCAGCCTGGACACATTCACCACCGCCGCCTGGTCGTCGGAGAGCAGCACGTGGCCATCGCCGTTGGGAATAAACAGCGCATCGCCGCTCTGCAGCATCAGGCGCTTGCCGCTGACCATGCGCAGCAGTACCGGCCCCCGGCTGATAAAGTGGAACTGCGCTTTACCGGGCACGAAGCCGAACTCGACGCCGAACGGGCGGGAAGTTTCGATGCGCCGGTAGTTGACGCCGGACAGGCGCATGCCGCGCAGGAGTTCGCTGGTGAGATCGAGGGCGTGCTGAGTCATAACATCATTCCCGGACGAATTATCAATAATCAAGGAGTATGCATCATAGATCGTCCGAACAGAAGCGCTTAACCTTAACGAAATGTTAATTGTTCTGGAGAGATGTTTATGAGTTCCTGCATTGCAGCTGAAGAGAGCCAGGCTAACGCCAGGCCCGCGTGGCGCGCCGTCTATGCGCTGGCGCTGGGGGTGTTTGGCCTGATTGTCGCCGAGTTTCTTCCTGCCAGTTTGTTAACGCCGATGGCGGCCAGCCTGGGCGTTAGCGAAGGTATGGCGGGGCAGGCGGTGACCGCGACGGCGCTGGTGGCGTTAGTGACCGGGCTACTGATCACTACCGCGACGCGAAATATTGACCGCCGCTGGGTGCTGATGTTCTTCTCGGTTTTGCAGATTATCTCCAGCATGATGGTGGCCTTCGCCGGTTCGCTGGAGTTTTTGCTGCTGGGTCGTCTGCTGCTGGGGATCGCCATCGGCGGCTTCTGGTCGATGTCGACCGCGACCACCATGCGCCTGGTCCCGGCGGCGATGGTGCCGAAAGCGCTGGCGATTATTTTTTCCGCCGTTTCAATCGCGACGGTGGTTGCCGCGCCGCTAGGCAGCTATTTCGGCGCGCTGATCGGCTGGCGCAACGTGTTTCTTATTTGTGCGCTGCCGAGCGTGGTTGCGCTGCTCTGGCAGCTGTGGGTTCTGCCCTCCATGCGTCCGGAGAGCGCCGGCAGCTTCGCTACGCTGTTTAAGGTACTGCGCCGTCCCGGTATGATTGGCGGGATGCTGGCGACCATCCTGATTTTCAGCGGCCATTTTGCTTTCTTTACCTATCTGCGCCCGTTCCTTGAAACCGTGGCTCAGGCCAGCGTCGAAGGGGTCTCCTTGATCCTGCTCGGTTTTGGGGTAGCGAACTTTATCGGAACCTCGATTGCCGGACATCTGTTAGCCCGAAGCCTGCGCTTGACGCTGGCGCTGGTGCCGCTGGCAATGAGCGTGCTGGCGCTGATGATGGTGGCGTTCGGCCACGTGGCGCTGCTGGATGGTCTGCTGGTGGCGATGTGGGGCTTTGCTTTTGGCCTGGTGCCGGTGGGCTGGTCGACCTGGCTTGCCACCACGGTGCCGGATGAAGCGGAAAGCGCCGGCGGCCTGCTGGTGGCGTCTATTCAGCTGGCGATTAGCGCCGGTGCGGCTGGCGGTGGGGCGGTGTTCGATCTCAACGGCGCGAGCGGCGTTTTTGTCGGCAGCGGCGTGCTGCTGGTCAGCGCCATGGTGATTGTGCTGTTTGCGGTAAGAGTCAAACCGGTTGTGAGCGAGGAGTAGGGCATTTCCCGGGCTACGGATCCTGCTGATTTTGTAGCCCGGACAGGTGCGCGAGCACCGCCTCCGGGAAATTCTGCTACTCCGCGCTCTTCCCCCGGGGGCGGCGCAGAGCGCCTGCCCGGGCTACAGGACCGCAGATTGCGGGTAATCCGTAGCCCGGGTAAGGCGTTTTCGCCGCAACCCGGGATAGTGCGCGAACATCGCCTCCAGGGAGACATTAAATCTCGCCGATATCGTCGAGCAGATGTTGAATCAGCAGCGGAATCGGCCGGCCGGAAGCAACGCTTTTGCCGCCTTCGCGCCACAGCGCCGTGCCGCTGACGTCGAGATGGGCCCAGGGGATCTCCGGTGGGCAGAAATGCTGTAAAAGCCAGGCGGCGGAAGCGCTGATCGCCGCATTATTGCCCGGCGTGTTGCACAGGTCGGCAATGGCGCTTTCGGTCTGTTTCTTCAGCCTGCTATCCAGCGGCAGCGACCAGACTTCGTCTCCGCTCTTCATCCCTGCCTGGGTCAACGCCGCCCGCAGCGTTTCGTTTTGCGTCATCAAACCGCTTAAATCGTAACCCAGCGCTTTAACCACCGCGCCGGTCAGGGTTGCCATATCGATAATATAGCGCGCCTGCGGATGCCGCTGGCTGGCCCAGGCAATGGCGTCGGAAAGCACCAGCCGACCTTCGGCGTCGGTGTTATTGATCTCTACCGTCAGACCGTTACAGGCCCGGGCGACGCTGCCCGGTTGCATAGCGTCGGGACCAATCGCGTTTTCCGCCAGCGCCAGAACGCCCATCGCTCGCACAGGTAGCGCCAGCTCGGCGATGCTCAGCATCAGGCCGAGGACGTTGGCCGCGCCGCACATATCGTACTTCATGGTGTACATCCCGGCGCCTTCCTTCAGCCACAGCCCGCCGGTATCAAAGGTGACGCCTTTACCGACGTAGCAGCGAACCGGGCCATCGCCGCCACCATCATAATGTATCGCCAGCAGGCGCGGCGGACGCGCGGACCCTTTCCCCACCGCATGCAGCAGGCCGAGCCCCTGTTCAACAATCGCGTTTTCATCGAGTACTTCGCAGCGCAGAACAGGGATATCGATGCACAGACGCCGGGCCTCGTCCACCACGTACTGCGGGGTACACTGCTCCGAAGGCAGATCCGCCAGCCGTCGTGCGGCAATCATGCCGTGCGCGATCGCCTGCTGTTGACGCACAAGGGTTTCCAGCGTCGGCCGCTGTTCAGGCAGGGCGTAGAGGGCGAGCTGGCGCAGGCGTGGCCTGACGGCTTTCACCTGATGCAGGCCTAAGTCATCAAGCTGCCAGTCGAGGTTAAACAGTTCGCGCAGCGCTTTGGTTAGCGTGCCGTTGCTCTGTTCCAGCGAACAGTCGAGGATAAGCGCTTCGCTCAGCGGCTTTTTGCATAGCGGCCGCAGCGCCTCGGCCAGGCCGTCGTTCAGCGCATCCTGCCACAGCGGCCGCGGAATAAGGGTGATGCGCGCGAAGGGGGAGCAGCCGAAGCGGGTATCCGCCACCTCGCCGCGGGCGGCCTGTGCCACCATTTCCGCGAGCAGGGGACTTGAGTTGAGGGGGGCCTGGGTTAACAGCGTGCTGCCGGGCCAGGTCACCAGATGCGCGCCATGGCAGGCGCTATCCAGTCGGTTGATAAAGCGGTAATCCAGCATGACTTACTCCTCGATGGGGGCGCGAATACGTGCGGCGTAGGCCTGCATCCATTCGTCGTCCACCGGACGGTAGTGGGTTTTCTCCTGCACGCGCTCGGCGCAAAACACGGTGAGCGGCTGGGTCGCGCTGGCGACGACAAAGGAGAAGGTTTTGATATTGGTGGCGGCGCCGAATTCGCCGCGGCGGTTCATGCACACCACCGAAAGGTCGCCCGCGCGGCCAAAGCGCGACATCAGTTTGTCTTCCAACTCGTAGACTACCGAGTCCGCCGCCTGTTGCGGCGTCATTCCCTGGGCCATGCGCCGGACGATTTCGTAGCTGGCGCAACCCTTCATCAGATCTTCACCGACGCCGGTGGCCGTGGCGGCGCCGGTCTCGCTATCGCAGTAGAAGCCTGAGCCGATAATCGGCGAATCGCCCAGCCGCCCGCGTTTTTTCATAAACAGGCCGCTGGTGGAGGTGGCGACGCTCATGGAACCCTGTTTGTCGAGACCGATAATGCCCACGGTATCGTGGCCGTCGTAGGGGCTGAGGCCTTTATCCAGCGTTTCGCGGCAGCGTTTGCGGTAGTGCTGCATGGCCCGCTCGGTCAGCATTGATTTGGCGGCGAAGCCCTGGCTTATGGCCCACTCTCGGGCGCCCTGGCCAACCAGCAGGCTGTTATAGCGCTGGCGGCTGAGGGCGTGGGCGACTTTCACCGGGTTGGCGATATCCACCAGGTTGCCGACCGCGCCGAAGGCCAGGGTATCGCCATCCATAAAGGCGGCATCCAGTTCGACCTCGCCGTTTTCCGTCGGCAAACCGCCGTAGCCTACCGATTTGTACAGCGGAAAATCTTCTACCGCCGCCACCGCATTGACCACGGCGCTGGCGGTGTCAGCGCCGGAGGCCAGCGCCGTCGCGGCTTCGGTTACGCCTTCCAGCGCCATTCGCCAGGTGGCAATCATTCCCCACATTGGTTTACTCCTGTTTAGCAAGCGTGTTGTCCGTTTCGGCTCGGGCGGTGATTTCCGCGGCGCGATACTGCTTATCGACGATGCGCATGAAGGGCAGGTACAGCATGGCGCCAATCAGCAAATTAAGGATCTGCATCACGCTGCCGCTAAGATGCCCGGTGACGATAAAACCGCTGATCACCGGCGGCAGCGTCCAGGGGATAAAGACCCCGGTGGTGACGGCCACTGCGCCGATTTTCATCGCTGCGTACTGCACGGTGACCAGCACTAGCGGCACGAGGTTAAACGGGATCAGCATGATCGGGTTCATGATCACCGGCAGGCCAAAGAGGATAGGCTCATTGATATTAAAAATGGAGGCGCCGGCGCCGAGGCGGGCGACTTCGCGCATATTTTTGCTGCGGGCGAAAATCAGCATCGCAATGACCAGCGACAGCGTTGCGCCCGCGCCCCCCATCCAGATCATGTCGAAGAACTGCTCGGTAATAATGTGCGGCGGAGTGACGCCAGCCTGAATAGCCGCGATGTTATCGGTCTGATTTTCCATCCACAGCGGACGAATAATGCCGTTAATCATCGAACCGGAGTTGATGCCGACCGACCATAGAATGGTAATGCTGAAAACGGTCATCAGCGCGCCGAAGTAGGAGGTACCGTAATGGCGTACCGGCGAGGCGACGACTTCATAAATAAACTGGTGGATGGTGGCGTAGTGGGTGTGCTCAAACCCGATACGAATCGCCAGGATCAGAATCATTACCAGCAGCGCCGGGATCAGCGCGGCGAACGACTCCTGTACCGCGGGCGGCACCCCGTCCGGCATCTTAATCACCAGCTTCTTGCGCTTAAGCCAGCAGAACAGTTCGGTCCACAGCAGCGAACCGATCATGGCGACGAATAATCCTTTGGTGCCGATCCATTCCACGGGGATCACCGTGATGCCGCCGTTTTCAGCGACTTTAATAAATGGCGTGAGGATCAGAAACCCCACCAGCGAAAGGATGCCGCAGGAGATGCGGTCATCGCCGTAGTGCTCCGCCAGACGATAGGCCACCAGGAAGCTGATAAACAGCGACATCGTCGAAAAGACCGCGTTGAACGGAATTTCGATAATCGCGCTCCAGCTGGCGCCGAAGGTGCTGGCCATAAACTGCTGATAGCTCTGGTTGGGGAACGACGAGATCACCAGCAGAATAGAACCGACAATAATAAAAGGCATAAATGAAACATAGGCGCCGCGAATAGCGCCGAGGTGACGCTGTTGGGCGGTTTTCGCCGCCAGCGGCATCAGTTTGGCTTCAAGAAATCCCAGAACATTGTTCATTGTGAACTCCGTACAAGATCGACAGGGGATGAGTGTGTTAT
The DNA here is from genome assembly GCF_900200035.1 of Klebsiella grimontii. Taxonomy (GTDB): domain Bacteria; phylum Pseudomonadota; class Gammaproteobacteria; order Enterobacterales; family Enterobacteriaceae; genus Klebsiella; species Klebsiella grimontii. Next base: position 425,030 of record NZ_FZTC01000019.1, on the reverse strand, counting down.
CTATGGCGGATTATGAGAGAAAGCGGTGGGCTTAAAGGTGAAGCGGTTCACATTGTGTTCTCTACAATAATATATATCTCATATGATTGGTTATATTTTCTGTCGAGGATCGTATGGAAATTAAGCTGCACGCCAACGCAACCACCACGCCAAGAACGCGCAAATATCTTCAGGAATCGACCAAAAGCGACCGCGAACTGGCGCAGGAACTGGGGATTTCTATTACTACGGTGCGCCGCTGGCGCAACCGCAGCCAGATTTCCGATAACCACACCACGCCGCATTTGATACACAAAGTATTGAGACAAGAGCAGGAGAACCTGATAAATGCCCTGCGCGATGCGCTGCGCGCGCCGCTGGATGAGCTGCTGTTTATGGTGAATGAGGGGCTGGGCATCGCCATCTCTCGGGCCACCCTGAACCGCTATCTGCGCCCGGCCCATGAGGGGCGGAAAAGCGCCGCGCCGCAGGGAAAGAAAGCGTTAAAGGCAGGGATGCGCGCCGATACCCTGACGCTGCACTACCGCCAGCTTGCGCTGTCGATGGACGACGGTGGTGAACATCATCTGCTCTGGGCGCAGGAGCCGATCAGCGGCTGGTGCTTTGGCCGCATCTATTCGGGGATCTCGCCCGCGCTGGTCGATAGCTGGCTGAGCCAGGCGCTGGACGCCTGTCCGGCGCGGATACAATGTCTTGAGATTTATGCTCATGCCGGCTTTCAGCCCGCGCGCGCGGATCTGTCGTGCGCAACGGTGGCGATGGCGGAGAGCGGGGCGGTGCAGCTTAGCGAGCGATTAGCCGACGTTATTCCGGCGCTGGACGAACCGGATGCGACGCTGCAGCGGCTGTGCGCGCTGTGGAACCAGGGACGGACGCAAAAAAAGCTCGGCAACAACACGCCGCAGGGCTTTCTTGCGTCGCTGAATCACAACTCATGGCGGAGTCAGGGGGACGCGCAGTAGCCGCATTTTTGCCGGGTTACACTGACTCATCGTTGGCACGGTAAGGCGTCGGCCGCCAGCGGGCAACGCCTGCAACCCATGAATGTCTGCGCCAGAAAAACGAACCGCCGCCGGCTCAGCCGTTGTTGCCCGCGCAGGTCAGCTGTTTCGCAGGCCATCAATCGCGCTGTCGCTCAGCTCCATCACCGTTTTTACGCTGACGCTGATTTTATCGATGATGGCCTGTCGCGGGCCTTCGCGCCACGCCGGGCTACGATAGAAGCGCTCCTGCGAGGTATTTAAATGCGTCAGGTCGTCATAGGCCCGTATCAGATAATATGCGTCGTTGTCCTCGACTGAGTTGCCGAAGGCGACGATATCCATGCCGGCTGCACGGTGGCAGGGCGCGCTTTGTTCTTTCATTATCCGGTGAAAATTGTTCCCGGAACCCGGTTTAAGGGTATAAAGCAAAAACTCTACCGTTTTCACCCTGACATTTCCTGTGCAAATCCGTTGAAGGTTGCAGCAATACACCACAGCGCCGCGCTGAGCACAACTCCCCATGTTTCGGCGCTTCGCTTTGGCCAGCCCCGAAGAGCAGTTGCAAATCATCGTTAATAATTGTTATGTTATAATATAACAAATAAAGCATTATAAAATATGTGACTATTCACCTTTCTTTTTAAATGATAATGATTATCATCTATTTTCTGCGGTGAAAATGAACAAGAGAGTGCGTTTCGCTAATCCGCGCTTAAGAGCAAGGGAGAACGGCTAATGGAGGAGAGTTTGACAAAGGGTGGTACGACCAATGTCCCGGTGCTTAGCGTCAGTATCGCATCGTTGCCGCGTCCCGGCGGCGGGGACATTCTCGCCGACATTCATTTTAGTGCCGGTAAAGGGGAGTGCCTGGCGGTCATTGGCCCGAACGGCAGCGGAAAAACCTCTTTATTGCGCGCGATAGATCATGAACTGACGGTGCGGGAGGGCGACGTTCGCTTATATGGCCGCTCCGTCTCCGCATTAACCCGGCAGCACCGGGCCCGGCAGATAGCGGTACTGGCGCAGAACGACGCCCCCGATATGCGTCTGGCGCTTGAGGATTATGTCGCTCTTGGACGTATTCCCCACGCCCGGGATATGTCACGGCGCGAACATGAAAGCATCGTAACCCGGGCGATTAACGATACGGGATTGCAGAAGCTGCGCACGCGCTCGCTCTCCGCGTTATCCGGCGGCGAGCGACAGCGGGCGGCGCTGGCGCGGGTGCTGGCCCAGTCGCCAAAACTGGTGCTGCTGGATGAACCGACCAACCACCTCGATCCGCAGGCCAGGGTGGAACTGCTGGCATTAGTGAAAAGCCTGGGGATCACGGTCGTTGCGGTACTGCACGATCTTTCCCTGATTGAGTCCTTTGCCGACCGGGTTTTGCTTTTATCGCAAGGGCGCGCCCTGGCCTGGGACGTGCCGGAGCGCGTACTGGTTTCAGAACGGCTTTACCCGGTCTTTGGCTTGACCAGCTTTACCGTACCGCATCCCGAAACGGGGAAGGCGCTGCGGATTTTCGAGGTTCCGGGCTATGCGTAATACATTATTGAAGGATAACGAAGCATGAAAAAAGGGTTTGCAGGCATGATGGCGGTTCTTTCCATTTCAGCGGCGAGCGCGGCTGATTTCCCCGTCACTATTGAGAGCTGCGGAACGCCGGTGACCTTCACCCAGGCGCCGAAAAGGGCGGTTATACACGACCTGAATATGTCTGAAATGGCTTTTGCTCTCGGGTTGCAGGACCGCATCGTGGGCTTAACCGGCATTACCGGGTGGTACAAAATGACCCCGGAATTTAAACACCAGATGGGAGCCATTCCCGAGCTGGCGCCAAAATATCCCTCTCTGGAAACGCTGCTGGCGGTGAATCCTGATTTCTTTTTCGCAGGCTGGAATTACGGCATGAAGGTCGGCGGCGAGGTCACGCCTTCCGTGCTCGATAAATACGGCATCAAAACCTTTGTGCTGAGCGAGAGCTGCGTCTTTACCGCGGAGCATAAACGTAAAGCGAGTATGGACCTGCTGTACAACGATGAGCTGACGCTGGGCAAAATTTTTGGCAAGCGGCATGAGGCCCAGACGCTGGTTGACGGCTGGAAGAAAGCGCTGAACGCGTTGCCTAAGCCGCCGCGGGGCGTACAGCCATTGAAAGTGTTTGTCTATGACTCTGGCGAAGATAAGCCCTTTACCAGCGGGCGGTACGCCATGCCGACCGCGATTATTGAAGCGGCCGGAGGGAAAAACGTGATGGACGGCCTGGAGATGAGCTGGGGAACCACCTCCTGGGAGAGCGTGGCGACGGCGGAGCCTGACTTTATTATTCTTCTCGATTATCAGACCGGCAGCGGCGCTGATTCGCTGCGCCGTTTCCTCGAAAATCATCCGTTAATGAAGCAGACACCGGCGGTGAAGCAGCAGCGCTACCTGAAGCTGCAGTATGCTGAATTGACGCCCGGCCCGGCGAATATCAACGCGGCGGAAAAGCTGGCTCATGCGCTGTATCCAGCGGCTAACCAATGAGGGGCACTCAATTTCGTTACTGCTGGGCAATGTGGGGCGCGCTGCCGCTGTTAGCCGGTTTGATGCTGCTCAGCGTTGCCAAAGGGAGCGTACCGCTATCGCTGGCCCAGGTTCTTGGAGCCTTGCGGCTGCTGGATGTGCCGGTATCGGAGATGATCGGGCGTATTGTCATTGATTTACGCGTGCCGAGAACGCTGCTCTCGGTGCTGGCGGGCGCCGTGTTGGCCATCGTGGGCGGCCTTTTACAGACCACCACGCGCAACGATCTGGCCGATCCTTTTTTATTTGGTCTCTCCTCCGGCGCATCGGCGGGCGCGGTGCTGGTGATTACCCGATTCGGCGAGCGGCTTGGCGCGCTGACGCTGCCGGTATCGGCATTCGTTGGCGGACTCTGCTCGGCGGTGGCGGTGATGCTGCTGTTTCATTTTAAAAAGCAGCGCGGCGCCGAACACTTAGTGATTTGCGGGTTGGCGATCTCCTTTTTATTCGGCGCGCTGACCAGCTATCTGATTTTCTCCGGCGATCAGCGGGCCGCCAGTTCGGTACTGTTCTGGTCGTTGGGAGGGCTCGGTCTGGCGCGCTGGGATAATTTACCGTATGCCGTATTCAGTCTGCTGTTTCTCGGCGCGTTCGTACTGTTACGCTGGCGCTCGCTGGATGGCTTACTGGCCGGCGAGCAGACCGCGCAGTCGCTGGGTATTAACGTTGGCCGCCTGAGAATGGAGGTTTTTTTCTGCTGCGCGCTGGCCACCTCGCTGCTGGTGGCTTTAACCGGAGTGATTGGCTTTATCGGCCTGATGGTGCCGCATATGTGCCGCTACTTTTCCGGCGTCAAACATCTGTTGCTGCTTCCTTTATGCGGCCTGTGGGGGGCCGTGCTCCTGTGCGGCGGCGACATTGTCAGCAGGACGCTGTTGGCCCCGCAGGAGCTGCCGATTGGGATCATTACGGCCGGAATCGGCGGATTGTTTATCATTATCCTGCTTGCCAGAAACCGGGCGTAAACTTCTTCGCGCCGGGTCATCACCCGGCGCAGACTTAAACGAATGGCAAATAAACATTGGTAAAATGAATAAACGCTTTACGTTCCTTCGCGGGTAGTCTTGTTAATGTGGAATAATATTTCGATAAATATATTTATTTGATTTAATCAATCGAATTTACATAAAATATCAGTGTATTATTCTGCTTATTGCGCTTATTCCGATGTCTAATGAGAAAATTCTTAAAATAATGATTGATTGAATCGCCGTGCGCGGGCTGACGCAAAATTAATCAGCGCGGTTATTGCGGGATTTTTCTGAAAAGCGCGCGTCTGGACAATAAATATTAAACAAACTTATAATTCACCCACTTCACTCATGGGTAAATCCCCATGGCGCGTATTTTCGCCTTTTTATAAGGATTATTCGGCTTTCGTGAGGGAAAGGAATGGTGACGATTGTCAGCCACAATCATTTTTTTAAAAAAGCCATGCGGCTGAAAATAAATGACGTAAAAGCGGCGAAGCAGGCGAATCTGGTCGATTTGTGCTTAACAAGGTACCCAACCAGCAGGCGCGCGCAGTTTCATTTTCTGATTAACAGCTTTGAAATGAAAAAGAATTTTGTTTGCTTTAAGGTCGAAGATAATATTGTTTGTTTGATAAATAAGAGGCGCACCGCGCATATCGCCAATATCATCGACAGGGTAACTGACGGGATCCCGGTGGGGGAAGATATCACTTTAACAGAGCGAGAGTTTCAGTATATTTTTGTAATGAAGTTTAACGTGCTGGCAAAGGATTATCCGGAACTGCTCGGCATTTCACCGAAGGCTTATAGCTGCAATAAAAGAAAAATAATTGAAAAGTTTGGCTTTCATTCATTTCATGCGCTACTGGCGCTGTCTAATTATTTACACGCTTTTTCGCTGATCGATAAATTCATGCCGGAGTAATTGCCGCACGTTACCGTTATCTGTGCACTTTCATTTTATTTTTCCGCCTGCGGCGCTTTTCAGGATGGACACGTTGAGCCAACGTGTCTCATATCATTACCCGGAACCGGTGAAGAGGGATAACCACTCTCCAGGGCTTCATTTGCTTATCTGACCGATGGTTTGAATCAAACTCAGCCGTTTAGCCGTCTTTTCACCTCTCTGGCGATGTCGGCTGGCGACTCCCGCCCAGCCTTCGTCCCGCCGTCATCGGCCTTAACATATTCGCCTCCATCGCATTCCGATAGGCATAATCCTTTGGACTCTTCCAGAACTATATTTATTCATCACTTCCCCATCCCTTGAAAAAACTGTCGTGACTATCCCTTTCACAAAAAGATTAAACAAACCTTAAACCGCAGTGCTATAATTTCCATGAGTTTTGTCAAGAAATCAAAATAACGTAGAGGGTACCCATAACACCAGGTTTTATTTTAAGAAGAAAAGTCTGAATATACCTTATAGAGGGAGTTATGGAGAATGAATCTGTTTATGGATGAGAATGTTCGCATTGATATTAAAATTATAACTATATGATTTTGCTGTCATTTAACAAAATACAATCTTTAATTTATCTTATCATTAGAATTTACTTATAGAAAATCGCCTCCTTTAGTTAAATCTTCTGGTTTAACCGGTTGCAACGGATCTTATTCAGAATAATTACAGGTCAGCGGTAAGATTAATTGATCAAGGTCAATTAACAACCCCTGACGCCGTCACAATTATCGGAATTGGCATAAAAACCAGGAACTTTTAATTTTAAGTCTCTTTGCGAATTATCGCATAATAGGTTCGCTCAGAAGGCATCTGAGATTTGATATTTTATTAATAGTTAGGGACGAAATAATATGAAATTAAAATTACTTACAGTGGCCGTCTCTACACTTCTTGCTGCAGGAACCGTGCAGGCAGCAGAGGTGTATAACAAGGACGGAAACAAACTCGACCTCTACGGGAAAGTGACCGGCCTGCATTACTTCTCCAGCGATAAGTCTGAAGATGGCGATCAGACCTATGCGCGTCTGGGCTTCAAAGGTGAAACGCAGATCAATGACCAGCTGACCGGCTACGGCCAGTGGGAATATAACTTCAGCGCCAATAACGTTGAAGGCGACAATTCCGGCGACAAAACGCGTCTCGCCTTCGCTGGCCTGAAGTTCGGCGAATATGGTTCACTGGACTACGGGCGTAACTATGGTGTCGCCTATGACATCGGCGCCTGGACCGATATGCTGCCGGAGTTCGGCGGCGATACCTGGACGCAAACTGACGTCTTCGCCACCGCGCGTACCACCGGCGTTGCTACCTACCGTAACAACGGTTTCTTCGGGCTGGTTGATGGTCTGAATATCGCCGTACAGTATCAGGGTAAAGAAGAGGGCAACGGTCGCGATTTGGCGAAACAGCATGGCGATGGCTGGGGTCTGGCCTCTACCTATGAGTACGAAGGTTTTGCCGCAGGTGCAGCCTACGCGGCGTCCGATCGTACCGATGCGCAGGTTAAAGCGGGTCGCGACAATCCGAACGCATACGCCCGCGGCGAGAAAGCGGAAGTATGGGCGGCCGGTCTGAAGTATGACGCCAACAACCTCTACCTGGCGACCACCTATGCTGAAACCCGCAATATGACGAAGTTCGGTAGCGGCTATATCGCCAATACCGCGCAGAACTTTGAAGTCGTGGCCCAGTATCAGTTCGATTTTGGTCTGCGTCCGTCCATCGCCTACCTGAAATCGAAAGGCAAAGATCTGGGCCGCTACGGCGACCAGGATCTGGTTGAATACCTTGATGTCGGCGCGACTTACTACTTCAATAAAAACATGTCTACCTATGTGGACTACAAAATCAACCTGCTGGATGAGACGAAATTCACCAACGATGCCAAAATCAGTACCGACAACATCGTTGCCGTGGGTATGACCTACCAGTTCTAAGCACAGACGTCCATTGTGCCATGCCTGCCAGCTTACCCTCCTGGCAGGCATTTTTAATGGCGGGCGGGGCGAAAAAGCCCGACGCCGTTTTCCGCGCCGGGTAGAGTGAGAAGGGCGATTTATGGCGCGGTACTGAAAAACTCGCCGAATTTTAGCGCCAGCCAGCCAACCGGCGTGGTTGCTCCGCCAACGATATTGGTAATTTCAGACATGCCTTCCGGTACCGGAATATGAGAGTTGACCGCGGCCTGGGTATACTCGTGCGAAATATCCGTCCCAACGTACAAAATACAACTGACCACTAGGGTGCCGGTAATGAACATGCGAAACATGTTGCGCTTGCAAAACGGCGTCACCATTGCCAGCAGGAACATCAGTGAGGCCAGATCGACAAACGGCAGCACGCGGTTGCCTGGAAGAATAATCGCCAGCACCACCGCCATGGGGATCAACAGCAGTCCGGTCGCCAGCACCGAGGGTTCGCCTATAAGCAGCGCGGTATCCATGCCGATATAGAAGTCGCGGTCAGGAAACTTAGCCTTCAGCTTCGCTTCGGCGGCGTCGCGCACGATCAGCAGGCCCTGAACCAAAATTTCGATCATTTTCGGCAGCAGCAGCATGGCGGCGGAAACTTTAATCGCCAGCGAGACCGCAGCGGAAACGTCGTATCCCGCAAGGAAGGCCAGCAGCAGTCCCAGCACGAAGCCCAGAGTCAGCGGTTCACCAAAGACGCCGAATTTTTTATTAATACTTTCCGGGTCGAAATTAATTTTATTGATCAGCGGGATCTTATCAATAATGTAGTTACAGGCAATCCCAAAGGGGACGTAGGTTATACAGGTAAGATGGGGAAACGAAATCCCCTGGAGATTATAGTTTTTTTGTAAATAGGGAGCGGTTAAATCCGCCGCCAGCAGGGTTAAGATAAATATACCGAAGGTGATACCGACGGAGAGCCAGTAGTTACCGGTTCCGGCATACACCACCGAACCCATAATCAGGAAAATCCAGTAGTTAAATATATCAATATTTACCGTTTTGGTTAATTTCAGCAGCAGCATGGCGATATTGATAACGATAAACCCCACCACCACCGGCAGCATCAGCGGCGAACCCCAGCCGATAGTCGAGGCGGTCGGCCAGCCGGTATCCACCACCGTCAGGTGCAAACCGATACGCTCGACCATGGCCTGCGACGCCGGGCCAAGGTTGGTCAACAGCAGACCGATCACCAGACCCACCCCTTCAAAACCGATCCCCACCAGCATCCCGGCTTTAAATGCGGTGCCCACTTTTACGCCAAAGCACAGTGCGATAATAAAGAATATTACTGGCATCATTACTGATGCCCCCAGACTAATAATGCTGTTGATAATATCCATAATATTTCCTTAAAAGGCGGCCGAATTGGGCGCGAGCGAACCCGTGCCCAATGGGCCCGATAAAAGCGTAACTGGCTCTTTTAATCGTTAACCGATTTTTTTCAGCAAGATCTCAGAAAAAAGCTTCGGTGAATTGCTGAAGGCATCAATAGTACTGCCGGCGATATGCGGCGTTATCGTGACGTTATTCAGCGAATAAAACGCGCTATCGTCCGGCAGGGGTTCATCATCAAAAGTGTCGAGGGCGGCGCCCATGATTTTACCCGCCCGAAGCGCGGCAATCAGATCGGCTTCGTTAATGAGGCCGGAGCGAGCCGTGTTGACGATAATGGCGCTCTCCTTCATCAAGTCGAAATGATGCGCGTTGATCAGGTTTTCGGTTTCCGCCGTCAAGCGGGCGTGCAGCGAAATCACATCCGCACGTCGAACCAGCTCATCAAGAGAATCCACCTTTTCATAGCTGTCATGGCCAGCGACGTACTTATCGTAAAAGATAATCTCGCTGCCAAAACCGCGCAGGAAGCCAGCCACCAGCTGAGCGATATGCCCCAGCCCGACCAGACCTACCACTTTGCCGCCCAGTTCAGGAATGGCCCGGTGGTTAGGGCTCTCTTTGCGCCAGAACTTATTGCGCAGCGCATCGTGCGAGCGGGCGATGTTGCGCATCTCCGCCAGAATCATGCCGACGGTAAACTCAGCCACGCTGCGGGCATTACGCCCCGGCGTGTTCATCACTTCAATCCCGCGCGCTTTGGCCTCCGCCTGATTAACGTTTTCAATGCCGCCGCGCAGCACGCCGACGTATTTAAGCTTTGGCAGCTTGTCGAATACCGCCGCGTTAACCGGGGCGAACTGGACTATCAGGATCTCCGTCTCCTCAGCGCCCTGAAGCAGGGCGGCAGGCAGCGCCAGCGCCTCTGAACCTTGCTGTTCCACCAGCAAATTATCCTCCTGCAGTTTTTCAATCGACTCGTGCGACCATTCGCGCACTTCCACTGCAATACCTTTATCTTTCAGCGCGTTCAGACCCGCGTCCATCATCGCTGCATTGATAAAAAGATCGGCAATTGCCAGACATTTCATAGACATTCTCCATAAGTTAACGCATCAACATACCGCCGGTGACATCCAGAGTCGCTCCCGTCATATAGCTGGTTTTCGGAGAGACCATGAAGACGCCGATATCGGCAATTTCGTGCGGCTGGGCCACCCGGCCTACCGGAATACGGCTGACGTAATAGTCAGGATTCTGTTCAATGTTTTTACGGATCATCGCGGTATCCATAATGCCGACGGCGATGTTGTTGACATTGATTTTCTGTTTCGCCACTTCGCGCGCCAGCGAAATGGCGAATGCCACCAGGCCCGCTTTACTGGCCGCGTAATGAGCATGACCGGTGGTCGAACCGTGAAAGGCCGCCTGAGAGGTGATATTCAGAATGCTGCCGGCCCGATCTTTCGCCAGGCAGTGGTTTACAAACAGCTGGCTCAGGTGGAATACCGCCTTCAGGTTGATGTTCATCACCTTATCCCAGTCCTGTGGGGTAATTTCAGTAACGTAGCCGCTCAGCCAGATCCCGGCGTTATTGACCAGAATATCGGCATTTCCCAGGCGGTCGATACAGGTGGCGAACAGATTCTCACGGCTTTGCTCGTCGGAAAGATCGGTTTTCACCGCAACGATCTCGACGTTGGTAGTGCTTTTCACCGTTTCGACCAGCAGTTCAGGGTGCTCGTCTTCATGCATATAGGTGAAGCAGATATTGACTCCTTCTCTGGCGAGGGAAAGGACAAACTCTTTGCCGAGGCCCGTAGCGCCTCCGGTAACGATAGCCGTGCGGTGGTGTAAATTCAGATCCATACTTTCCTCGCTTAATGCGTGATGTAGTTGCTGCAGCTTTTCCACGGAGACTGCATTTCCGCTAACAGATTTTTGTAGAGCTGATACTTATCCTGATAGACCTTGTTGTTGTCGGGGTTCGGCGTGACGGTTCGCGAGACGCGCACCATTGCATTTGAGGCGTCGAAAACGTCATCAAACCAGCCAACCATCACCGCCGCGGTCATCGCGGTGCCGAGCGTGCCGTGCTCTTTCACGTCGACAATTTCCAGCGTGGACTGAAAAATGTCGGCAAATACCTGTAACCAAACCGGAGAGTGGGTGACGCCGCCTGCAATCCGAATGGTGCGGCTTAACTGTGGGTTGATGTTGCGTAAACGTTCGGTGTGATAAAGGTGGCTGAAGGCGACGCCTTCATAGATAGCGCGCAGAAAATGCGCTTTTTTATGGAAACTATTCAGGCCGATAAACCCCGCAGAAGCATCCGGGATGGTGTTAGAGCCGAAGACAAACGGGAAGAACAGCAGGTGGCTCTCAGCGGGCGTCGTTGTGGAAACCAGCTCATTGCACAGATCGTAGACGGACATACCTTGCGCGGAAGCGGCCGCGCGATCGCCCTCCATAAAGTTATTGATAAACCACTCCAGATTGCTGGCGGAAGTGGGGCTGGCCTCGGTGATTAGCCATTTACCCTCAATCGGATAGATCGAGGTCATAAACAGATCCTGGTCAATAACCGGATGGTCGGTCACGTATTCGTTAATGCTCCAGGTCCCGGTAATAATAGCCAGCTTATCCAACGTATTGATCCCGGAAGCCACGGAAGAAGCCGAGATATCAAAAACGCCGCCGGAAACCGGCGTCCCGGCGCACAAACCGGTCAGCTGCGCCACCTCGTCGGTTATGTAGCCGCAGCAATCGGTGGAGCGTTTAATCGGCGGAAGCTTGTCGCGCAGATCGCCGAGCCCCCACCAGGCCAGCAGCGAGGCGTCATAGTCGCGGTCGCGAACGTTAATCAGGTTGGTTCCTGAGATATCGGTAAGTTCGAGAAAGGCTTCACCGGTCAGGTAAAAACGAATCAGATCTTTGACCATGAAAATGTAGCGCGCTTTGTTCAGCGTTTCCGGCTCGTACTCTTTTAGCCAGGCGAGGAGGGCGACGGGCTGCCCGGCCCAGATGGACTGCATGGTTTTGGGCAAAATATCGCTAACGAACGTCGGCTCGCGGTACCACTTTTCAACCCAGGCCTTAGCCCGGCTGTCGGTGGAGATAATTCCGTTGCGCACCGGGGCACCGGTTTCATCCACCATATACAGCCCGTTGCCGTGGCCGGTTACCGCCACGCCTTTGATTTGGCTGGCGTCGATACCCGACTGCGCGATGGCTTTTTTAATGACTTCAACGTTAGCCGCCCAGAGTTCGTTGATATCGCGCTCGGTATGAAATTCTTTTGGCGTCAGCATTTGCGTTGACTGCGACGCGATAGCGACCACGTTGCCGCTTCGATCGTAAATCGCCGCTTTTGTAACGGTTCCGCCATTATCAATGCCCATGACATAGTGTTCTTTCATTCGCGTGGACTCCTTATGAGTTACCATAATCCGGGTTCGCTGCTGGTAATTCCTTTAAATCCGGCATGGAATATTTTATCTACAAGGTATTTCCGCTTAACAAAGCCTCCGGCGATGAATATCACGTCAAAGCCTTTTAAATTCCGGCTAATCAATTCCAGACACTGGCAGGCATATTCAGCAGGTAAGATCTCAATGGCATCCGGCGGGTTATGCTTAACAATATCGATGGACTGATCCAGCGAACGTGAGTCGATCAGCAGTACCCGAAAGATAGTTAACAATCCCTCTTTTTTTGCATGGCGTAGGGCCGAGAGATTGGAAGAAATAACACCATCAACCTTGTAGTAATTTTTGAGCAGACTAATCCCCGCCTGGTCGGGTTTAAAACCGCCCAATAGCTCCAGGTGAATAAGTACTTTTTTGCCGCTTTGATGACATTTACCAATCAGCGACTGTAAGTTGCCGATATTCGCTTCGGATAACAGTACGTATTCTGATGAACAAGACAGCGCCTGCTCAAAATGTTTATATTTTCTGACGGAAGGAATGATGGTGTTATTTAAGTGCATATTAATACCCGTATGTTTAAACCATGTAGAGGCTGTAAGCATCTTCCGCTGTGGCATTTTCATGGATGATGGCATTCAGACCTGCTACTACTTTTTCTGGCCGTGGGTCCTGCGTAATATTGCGACCCACCGCCACGCCTTTTGCTCCCACCTGCATACAGTGATGAACAAATTTAAAATAGCCGTCGATGCCGGTTTTAGGGCCGCCGAGCGCGAGCACCGGCACTCCGGCGGCTTCGACGATGAGTCTATCGTCTTCGGTACCGGTAAAGCGGGTTTTGATGACATCCGCGCCGAGCTCAACGGCGACGCGGGCCGAGGCGGCGATGATAGCCGGATTATTGGAGTCGTCGCTGGTGACGGGATAGCCATAGGGCAGAGATTCCACTATCAGCGGCATGCTCCAGCGATCGGCCGCCTGCGCCAGCTGCATGGCCATGATATGCGTTTTCTCTTCATTGAACGCGCCGGGGAAGGTCATGCACACCACGCCATCAGCAGCCACTTTCAGCGCATCTTCGATAGAAAAAACAGGGGTGGTATCGGGAACGGTATTATCAAAAATACTCACTGTGCTATCGACGCGTAATACAACGGGAACGCTGTTGAAAATTTCGCGAAAATTTTTCAACATACCCCAGGTCACCAGCGCGCAATCCAGGCCATTTTCGACCAGTACCGGGAGCTGCTTTATCGTATTATCAATACCATTTGTGTTGCTGGAAAAATAGTAGCCATCCAGCGCCAGAGTGACTGATTTACCATCTTTTGCGAAAATTCGGGAGAGACGACGTTCTTTAGACATTGATTAACTCCTGTGAGAGAAAAAAACAAAAAGGCCCTCAGAAACTTTCGTCTCTGAGGGCCTTCGATTCACTTACCCTTTTGATAATCGTTCAGTAAGCCAAACCATTATCAATTAATTTTTCAGCCTTATGGGTAGGGTTTAAATGGCGTTTAATTTAAATCCGTTCCCTTGCTTGAATTAATTACTAGCATGCCTGAGTTCTTTCTGTCTAGCCGTTGTTGATAAACTGAGATGCTTATCACGAATTAGATTTGAGTTTAATCTTATTAGTGCTGGCGCGCTTTGACACTAAAGCCCATTTTTATTGTGCTTATACCGAGAGCAAAGACTCTACCGCCAGCTGCGCCAGCAGCAGCAGAAAGGCGATCAGCGTCAGCCATTTCGCCGGATGCAGCTTGCGCTGCGGAATGGGAGTATTACGCAAACGTACAAACCATTGATTCATTTTCATTATTGACCTCCTGTCCCTGATGTCCATTAGCGAGAAGGGCAAAAATTGAATGCCGATCTAATTGCCTGATATTAATGGATTAGTCGGCAATAACCCATGAATAAATGAAGCTGGTTTAGCTTTCATTCAATAATTGGGACCTAAATCATATCCATAAAAACTAATGATAAGGGTCTGTCGATACGCGCGGTTGCAGACCCTCATCCGGTTTTCCGTTGTTTACAGGCAAGGTCTCTGCTGACTTCGGAGTTCATGGTCCCAGGGCGGGTTAGCTCCTGGCCTGGAAACCGTCACCGCGGCGGCGCGCATCCCCAGATCGACCGCGCGGCAAACCTGCTCACGTGACAGTGTCACTAGCTTCTCTTTTTCAAGAAGCCCGGCCTGCGAAAGGCTGGCGAGAATACCGGCATTCACCGTATCTCCCGCGCCGACGGTATCGGCCACCGCGACGCGAATCGCGGGCACGTGAAGATGAAAATCTGCGGTCCAGGCATCGGCGCCGTCTGCCCCGCGGGTAACCACAATAAGCTTTGGTCCCAGCGTCAGCCAGCGGCGGATGACCTCATGCTCTTCGCCGGGTTCGGCAAACCACGCGAGGTCTTCATCGGAAAGCTTGACGATATCCGCCAGCGCAATCATGCGCCTCATGCGCGCCAGGTGCTTCTGCCGATCCGCGATGAAAATTTCACGGATATTGGGGTCGAGGTACATCACCCGGCGCGGCGCCTCTCGCGCCATCAGCGTTTCATAAACGCTGCCGCACGGCTCCGCGATGAGGCTGATGCAGCCGAACAACACGGCGGCGACATCATCTCCGAGTTCCGGCAGGTCGCTTTCCCTCAGCATTCTGCCGGCGCTATTTTCATCGTAAAAGGTATAGCGGGCCTGACCGCCTACCAGCCTGACGAAGGCCAGCGTGGTTGGCAGCGGCGCGCGGGTTGAGGGCGAATAATCCACGCCGGATGCGTCAAGCGTGTGGCGCAGCATATCGCCCATAAAGTCATCCGATAAACCGGAAAACAGACTGACCGCCATCCCCTGACGGCCCAGGGCGACGGCGGTATTAAATGCCGCTCCGCCGACGCAGGGAGTAAAAGCGGGGTCATTTTCGCGGCTCTGGCAGGGCAGCATGTCGATGAGGGCTTCTCCGCAGCAGAGGATCATCAGTTATCTCCTTTACGTACCGTGACCACCGGCGGGGTTTCCAGCCGATCGGCGATCTGCATCCAGTTTTCGGCGAAGATCCCGCAGGCGGTCTTGATCTCGACGCCGACGGGGAGCTCCGGACACTCATTTTCGCCGTTGCTGCCCCAGTTAACCCATCCGGACTGGCGGCGCTGGACTATCTGAAACGCGCCGGAGGGGCGGGAGGTCCACCAGATCATCGCCCGGCCGCTAGCCGAATCATACTCGACGGTTTTACTGGCCGGCCCGGGGAAGATGGTTTCATCCGCGACGGCGGAAACGTTAACCGGCGAATCGGTCAACAGCCATTCCCGCTCGGTCAGATCGGCCCGAAGATGCGCTCGGGCGCGCACCTGACTCAGCCGTTCGCGAATCTCCGCTTCATCCAGCACGTGCTCCCAGCGACAGAACATCCGCCAGTAGAGATCCCAGTGGGCAGAAGCCATATCGGTGAGCTGTTCGCGGAATTCGGCAAATTTCGGGCTTTGATTTTCCGATGTGGCGACGGTATTGGCCACCATCGCCGCCAGCTCTTCGGCGTAGGGGTCGCCCGCGCGGTAGCGGGTGCCGCCGTAGGCCGCGAAGCGGTCGAACAGCAGGTTTCCCGGACCGCTCTCAAATTCGTCGCCGACGGTGATCTTGTTGGTCACCGAACGGCCGTTGATCACCGTCGAAAAGTCATCCACCCAGTAGCGCCGCTGAAACCACGGCGTGTTCCAGCTAAATTTCCAGTCGATGGCGAAGCGCTTACCGCGCAGCTCCGGTAATAACCCGTCGGGGATCGCGCCGCGCATGCGGTAGTGATGATAGACCGGACCCTGTTCAACGACCTCAATATCAACGACGGTATGCTCCGGCGGGTTAATCAGTCCGTTCTCCGGGGTAAAGAACGGACCGTAAAAACCGCCGATGGCGTTATTCCCCGAAGGAAGCAGTTCGACGCCGTCCTGCAGAGCGCGGAAATGGCGCAGCCCCCATTTTGATGAACCGACGCCCTGAGCGGTTCCCCGACACATTTCCAAATCGAAACAGCCGGTATTGAGGCGCGCAAAACAGTCGCTCTCCCGGCCGGGCAGCGTCTGGATACCGGATATGTCATCGACTTCAGCCGCCGTGAGCGGCCGGTCAAGCCGCATCTTAAGGGTGCCGCTGAAGCTGACCGTCGCGATAAAAGCGGTACTGCTTACCGACGATTCATGCTCGAGGCGCTGGCAAAGGATCCGCTCGTCCTCGTCGGTAATGGCCCACCACAGAGGTTCCGCCAGCCTCTCCGGGAGGGTAAACGTAATCGGTTCGCGATCCCGGGGGCCATTCATCGGGTCCGTCAGGGTAATGTGGTATGTCATGGGCGTGTACTCCATCAGATTTTAAGCAAACGAAAACCCGCCGCCGATGCGGCGGATAAACAACGCGTCAGGGAAAGCTAGCGGGGACGGGCGATCTCTTTTTTCCGCCAGAAGGTAAACAGTTCCGGATGCTGCTTCAGTCCGTCAATCGCCACGGCGAGGATGATGACGATGCCTTTGATTAAGAGTTGGGTGAAAAAGGGCACGCTGAGCAGAATCAGACCGGTACTGAGTACGCCAAGTATTATCGAGCCAATCAGGGTGCCGATAATTCGCCCGCGGCCACCGGCGAGGCTGGTGCCTCCCAGGACAACGGCCGCAATGGCGTCCAGCTCATATCCCGTTCCGGCAGTAGGCTGGGCGGAAATCACCCTGGCGGCGAAGATAATGCCCGCCAGACCCGCGCAGACGCCGGCAATCATATACACCGCCGCCAGCACGCGTTTGACCCGTACGCCGGCCAGGCGTGCGGCCTGGGCGTTGCCGCCGACGGCGTAAATGTGACGGCCAAAGCGGGTGCGTTCGAGAATGAACCACGCCAGCAGGTAAACCACCAGCATGATAATGACCGGGATGGGGATCCCGATAAGATAGCCGTTGCCCAGCTCGCGGAAGCTAAGGCTACTCGAAACAATAGGCTGCCCTTCGGTAATGGTGTAGGCCATACCGCGCAGGAAGGTCATTGTCCCGAGGGTGACGATAAACGGCGCGAGGGCGAGATAGGCGGTGAGAACGCCGTTAAGCAGACCGCAGAGCGCGCCAACGCCAACCCCGGCCAGAATCGCCAGCGGCGCGGGGATCCCGGCCATCGCCGCCACCACCGAGACCACGCCGGATACGGCGACGATCGACCCGACGGATAAATCGATACCGCTGGTTAAAATGACGAACGTCATACCCGCCGCCAGAATGGCGTTGACGGAAATCGAACGGGCGATATTCAGCAGATTATCGACGCGGTTAAAGTTTGGCGCGAAGGTCGACATGAGGATCAGCAAAACCAGCAGGACGATTAAGATCCCCACCCGGTCCCACCATTTGGCAAAATCAAACGGCGCTTTGACCGGCAGTTCCGTCACAGGTTTATTGTTGTCCATGGCATTCTCCGGATTGACTGGTAAAGGTTCCTGTTGCGTGCAGCATCACTTCTTCTTCCGTGGCTGAACATGAGGGGAACTGGTGGACGATTCGCCCGCCGCGCATGACCAGCACGCGGTCGCTGATGCCGATGGCCTCCGGCAAATCGGAAGAGATCACCAGGATGGCTTTGCCGGCGCGAGCGAGCCTGTCTATCAGCTCGTAAATTTCCCTTTTGGCGCCAATATCTACGCCGCGGGTCGGTTCATCGAGGATAAGCAGCCTCGAATCGCGCAGCAGCCAGCGCGCCAGCGCCGCTTTCTGCTGATTTCCGCCGGACAGGGCGCTGACGGGCAGTTCAACCGCGTTTTCCCGCAGCCGCAGCCTGCGCATCTGCTCAAGGACGGCGGCGCGGATGGTTTTGCGTTTAACCACGCCGCCGGCGACAAAGTTATCCAGCGAACTGATATCAATGTTGTGCTCAACCGAATGACCGAGAAACAGTCCCTGGGTTTTACGGTCTTCGGTCACCATTCCAATACCGTCGGCAATAGCGGCGGTGGGGTCTGACGGCTGGCTCTCCCTGCCGGCAAGGCGCACGCTTCCCTGGCTGCGCGGATCGGCGCCGAAGAGCAGGCGGGCAACTTCGGTTCGCCCGGAGCCCACCAGACCGGACATGCTCACCACTTCGCCCGCGCTGACCTCAAAGGAGACCGGGCCGGTCGCACTGCCTGCCAGATCCCGCACTTCCAGCAGGACGTCGCCGGGCGTACGCGGCTCGTGCTGATAGAGATCGACGATTTGCCGGCCGACCATCATGCGCACGATATCGGTGGTTGAGACGTTGCCGAGGTTTTCCGTGCCGATCCACGTGCCGTCGCGGAACACCGTGACCCGGTTTGCCAACTGCCACACCTCTTCCATGCGGTGCGAGATGTAGACCATGCCGACGCCGTCCTGGCGCATCTGCGCGATCAGCCGGTATAGCTGGAGAGTCTCCGCCCGCGACAGGGCGGCGGTCGGCTCATCAAGCACCAGTACTTTCGCGTTTTCACTGACGGCGCGGGCGATCTCCACCATTTGCTGACGCCCGATGCTCAATGACCCGAGCGGCGCCTGCGGGTCGATATCCGCGTTAATTCGATTCAGCTTCTCTTTGGCCTCCCGGTGCATCCGTTTGCGATCGAGAATACCGGCGAAAGAGGTGGGCTCCTGGCCGAGAAACAGGTTTTCCGCCACCGTCATATCCGGCACCGTGTTCAGCTCCTGGTGGATAATGGCGATACCATATTTGCGCGCGTCCCGGGGCGTGCGAATATCAATCGCTTGTCCATCGATAAAAATAACGCCGCTATCGCGCTGCTCGTTGCCGGAGAGGATTTTCATCAGCGTGGATTTACCCGCGCCGTTTTCCCCCATCAGGGCATGGACCTCTCCGGCGAATAAATCAAAGCGTACGTTGTTCAGCGCGAGCGTCGCGCCGTAGCGTTTTGAAATCCCTTCCAGCCTGAGTAAGGGAGGTGATGATATGTCGGCCATTGTCTTTGCCCTCAGGGATGAGCCTGAGGGTCATCCCGTTTGTTGCTGCTTAGAGTGACGATGTGATTACCAGCCTGGATAGCTACCCACGTTATCGCGGGTGACCAGTACGCTCGGGATCAAAACGGTACGGGAGGCGATCGGCTTACCGTCGACCATATCCTGAGCAAGCGATATGGCCTGGCGAACCATTTCTCCCGGGTTTTGCGTCGCGGTGCCGATAAAAGGCGAGCCGCCGCGCTTGAGTTCTTCAACCGCCTCCGGGCTACCGTCGACGCCGGTAACGTTGATCGCGCCCGCTTTGCCCGCCTGTTCAACCGCCAGCACCGCGCCAAGGGCCGAAGGATCGTTCATGCCGAAAATACCGGAGACGTCCGGGTTGGCCGTGAGCATATCGGTGGTGACCATCAGGCCCGATGCGCGGTCGTTGCGCGATGCCTGCTGGCCGACAATTTTGATATCCGGGTATTTTTGCGCGACGTTTTTACAGCCTTTAATGCGGTCGATAATGGTCTGAATTGGGGTCCCATCGACCAGCAGCACTTTGCCTTTGCCGCCCATCTGGCTGAACAAGTACTCGCAGGAGGTCTCCCCGGCCTGAATGGCGTTGGTCATGATCGCCGCGTCAGCGCCTTTAGCGGGGGTATCGACTGCGATAACGATAATGCCGGCGGCTTTTGCCCGCTGTATCGCCGGTTCGATCCCGGACTCATCGACGGCGGAAATAATAATGAGATCCACTTTCTGCTGAATAAAAGCGTCAATCTGCGTGTTCTGGTTTGCCAGATCGACCTGCGCATCCTGGACATTAAGGGTTGCGCCGATTTTAGCCGCAGCCTGCTTAGCGTTTCTCTCCATCGCGGAGAAGAACGGGTTGGACATGTCCTGCACCATTAATCCGATACGGGCGATTTTTTTGCTTTCCTGCGGCGCGGCGCTGGCTGCGGGAGCCAAGCCTGTCATGGTGGTGATTACCGCGGCAACCGCGACAGCCAGCCATGCTTTACGAAGTTTGGTCATATTCTGCTCCTTTCATTTTCTTGTGGTACGAGGTACGGCCAGGTGTGGGGATGCCTCAGAAATAATCCCCTGATGTTGTTTTTTAATCGCGACTGAATAATTCAGCCGTTATTTAAATCGCTAAAATGATGAAAGAGTGGCGGCAAAATTGTTTCGCTCGGGTTAGCCGCTTGTTGGCTGGAAGGACAGAACCGCAAGAGCAATGTCTGTCGGCCCGTACAATGCCGTCTGGGCAGCCATCTCAATCGTGTCTTTTTAAGTGTTATGGGCTTTTCTACAGCCGCAGGACTGGCGAATCACCAGCGCGGCGGGAACTTTAAGTTGGGTCTCTATTTCGCCTTTTCCTTCCTGATTAATTAAGCGAATCAGCATCTCTGCCGCCTGCCTGCCGATCTCTTCACTGTTTTCATTGAGCACCGTGAGCGGTGGATTTAACAGCGGCGCCCAGTCGAATTCGTCATAGGCAATAAGGGCCATATCGCCGGGAATGGCTATCTGGCGCTGCTGGAGCTGGTTGAGCGAACCCAGCAGAATAGGGTTGTTCCCGGCAATAAGCACGTCCGGCAGCGCTTCCCCGCGCGCCAGATATTGGCTCAGTTTTTCAGAGGCCGACTGTGCGTCGTTCTCCGTTTCCAGGACTTCAAGCGTGGCGCCGCACTGCTCAGCGGCTTCGCGGATCCCGCGCTCGCGTTCAAAACGCGTGGTCCAGCGGTCCGGGTAGATCAGCAGCAGCCAGTTTTTATAGCCGTGCTGCGCCAGATGGTTCCCCACCAGCAGGCTGGCATGGTAATTGTCGGTGGTGACGCTGGGAAAATTGTGCTCGCCGCGGGGAGGAGAGTCGACAAAGACCACCGGGATATCCCATTTCGCAAGCAGGCTCAGGCTCTCCGGCTGGAGCGTCACCGTCGAAATGATCCCGGCCATCCGCGATTCGATCAGGCGGTTAATCATGCGATCTTCCTGCGCCCGGTCGTAGATCCCGTTTACCGCGATATCGCCAAGCACCACGGTCCACTGCGAAGGCTGCAGCATCTGCTGAATCCCGGACATCAGGTTGAGGTAGTAAGAGTTCGACGCATGAGCCGTAATCACCG
Organism: Klebsiella grimontii; assembly: GCF_900200035.1. Lineage (GTDB taxonomy): Bacteria > Pseudomonadota > Gammaproteobacteria > Enterobacterales > Enterobacteriaceae > Klebsiella > Klebsiella grimontii. The sequence continues at coordinate 403,722 of NZ_FZTC01000019.1, read as the reverse complement.
CCACCGAGTCTCTGCTCGAACGGCGTAGCGCCTGTGCCGCACGGTTAGGGACGTAGCCGAGCTCGCGCGCCACTTTTAAAATCAGCTCCCGGCTATCATCAGCTACGCCATCGCCACCGTTAAGCGCGCGTGAGACGGTGAACATTGAAAATCCCGTCGCCTCACTCACGTCCCGCATCGTCGCTTTTCGCATTTTTCGCTCTCTGCATTTATGAAAATTACCCGTGATATAAACGGTTATTTCCTTAACCTAAACGTTTATGAGACAAAACATAAACGTTTAGGTTTGTTTGATCAGTGAGCCGCTTCTCGTTTTGTGAACAGAAGGTAAACAATGCTGTTTATGAATGAATTCTCTGTATTTATTGATTTAATGCATGCCTTTACCCTTAGCCGCTTTGTTACGCTTAGGCCCATTCATTGGCGGTCAGACAGGGTAGTCGTGTTGGAAATCTTTTTTTAACCCACTGAAAAGTATCCTCTAAATATTTTTCACATCGCAAAAATCACGGTCCGTTATCGACGGATCCGCTTTTGTATAGGTTAAAAAAGGTTCACCATGAAAGTCACATGGAACGTCAGCCCCGTGGGCTACCAGCTGATTAGCAAACGCTGCCCCGCCTGTCATGGGCAGCAGGATTTCACCCCATCCGGCGCCTTCCGGGTCAATTCACAAAAAAAGATGCTCGATGTCTGGAGTATCTATCAGTGCGTCCGCTGCGCGTATACCTGGAACATCAGCCTGTTCTCTCGTTTACCGATCAGCAAAATCAATCCGCAGCTCTACGAGCGGCTTATCGCTAACGATAAATCTGCCGTCGAGGCTTATTCTCACGATCTGCTGGTGCTGCGGCGTAATCGCGCGTCGCCGTCAGGATCGCCTGAATTCATGGTCAAGGAGCGCTGGCGAATCAGCCTTGTTCGCGCTTCTCAGGTGAGAGTGGAGGTTACCGTCGCGCGAGCCTTTCAGACCAGCCTGCTATCGGTGCTGCGAAGTCAGCTGTGCCTTAGCGGTAGCGCTGTCCGTAAGCGCCTTGCGTCGGGAGATATCGGCGGCATCACCCTGAAGGCGTTGCGATCGCCCCGGCTGAGGCCGGAGGGATATACGCTTTATATCACCAGGGAGGTTCTCCTCGCCCACAGGCGCATTCCGTTGTCTGCAGGCCCGGATCGCAGAAGACGATAGCCAATGTCCCCGGATAGTGGTTCTATCCGGGGAGCAGGCTCGCAAAAATGAGTGCGGATTGCCATAAGGGGAAAATTAACCTTGCCTTCATTACTGTGTATTTATACAGTTTGTGGCGGCGGCACGACGAGAATATCGATCGCGACAGCGAAGGGCTTGGCGGATGCCGCGACGGCTAATTCCGTTGACCAGGGAGTGAATGAGATTTATGGATACGCGTAAAGAAGTGTTGTTTGTGCTCATCGAGGAGTATGCCGACTGGGAGTTTGCCCTGCTGGCGCCAGGGCTGCGCCGGGGGTTTGGCATATGGGAGCCGCAGTATGATGTCAGGACCGTTGCCGCGGATGCGGGGCCGGTGATGTCCATTGGCGGGGTCCGTTGCCTGCCGGATTATACCTTCGAGATGATACCCGATGATTACGCCGCGCTGGTGTTGGTGGGCGGTATGAACTGGTGGGGAGAAGAGGCCCGGCGGGTGGTGCCGCTGGTAGAGCAAGCGCAGGCCCGGCAGATCGTGGTTGGCGCGATATGCGATGCTTCGGCATTCCTCGGCGCGCACGGCTTTCTCAATGATGTCGACCACACCTCGAACGGGCTGGCCTACCTGCAGAACAGAGCGGGCTCCGCCTACAGCGGCGCTGCGCGCTACCGAAGCGTGCCTTCGGTTCGCGACGGCAATCTGGTGACCGCCAATGGGGTTGGCTTTGTGGATTTTACCTGCAATATGCTGGCGGCATTAAACGCGACGCAGGCGGGCGAAATCGAAGCGATGCGGGCGGCGTTTACGTCGGGAATGTTTACTGAAGGCTGAGTCAGAGACGACCGCTGCTGTACGGCAACGGGCTGAAACAAAATGCCTTTCTCGTGGGCGCGCCGTGAATGACCGGTGAGCGCCGAAGGTGAAACAGGCGGCACGAGCCCGGCGCGATGTTCAGCAACGCGCAGGGTTTCGCCATGCGCGAACCCTGCCTTAACCTCTCGTTCTGCGGGCTTAGCCTGCGCTTGCGTAATACACAAACGCCAGCTTATTGCCGTCCGGATCCCTGACGTAGGCGCTGTGGAAGCCCTCACCGTACTGCGGGCGGTGTCCAGGGGCGCCTTCATCAGTTCCCCCGAGGTTCAGCGCCAGCTGATGCAGCTGCTGAATATGCTCAACTGAACGAGCGTTCAGCGCTACCATCACGCCGTTACCCGTCGTCGCCTGCTGCTGGTTAAACGGTCTGCCAACGCACAGTCCGATGGTGCTGTTTCCGCTGAATGTCCCCCACGATGCGCCTTCATCGCTCCGACCGCTCTGGGGATGCCCCAGCATTGCCATCAGCGGGTCGTAAAAACGCAGCGCGCGCGGCAGATCGTTGGTGCCGAGCATGATGTAAGAAAACATGGCTCCTCCTCATAGTTGGTCTGAAGGTCGATGCCAATCTAGCAGCAAGGAGGAGGCCATGCAGGCCGGGGGGCTAAAAATCATACCTTCATCGCGATTATTCCGCGATTTTGCCCGCGCGCGAGCTGGCGACTCAGCTCAGGTCGTGCAGATCTTTCTCGTTTGGCGGCAGCAGCGCTATATCGTGGAAATTAACCCGTAGTCCGCTACGCTGCGGCGTGCAGCACATGACGCCGATCTTCACCGCTCCGCTGGGAAAAGGGCACAGCCGCAGCAGCGGCCACTGACGGCCATCCGTAGAGTACTGCAGGCGCAGCGCTTCCCCCCGACGGGTCAGACGCAGCCAGAATTCGCCGGGGTCGCCCGGGAAAACACCGGTCGCCCAGTCTGATTTCCCCTGCGTCAATACGCTGCCGATAGCGGGCGCGCCGTCATTGTACTCAATACCGGCCTTGAGCCAGCGTTGCGCGTCCTGCATAAGCAGGATCCCCGCCTGGTCATACAGGGTGCTGAAGTCGGCGCGGACCCGCACCTGAAAGGTGAAATCCGCTGCGGCCTCCGTCGCGTAGATATGGCCGGAGAAGCGCTCAAATCCGTACCAGGTTTCGCGCCAGAAGTCGGTTTGCGCATCGGTGACTACGCGGAGTACGCCGTCCTCTTCCGACCATGTCGCGGGTTCGTTAATCCAGTGAAATACCTGATGCATTAGGCCTCCTGTGTTTGCTGAATAAGCGTTAAAAAGCGCAGCGTGTCCTCGTCTGCCTGCTGAGCGAGGCGCGCGTCCCATGCCGGGCTGTCGGCATCACAAAAACCGTGCTGCGCATTGAACATCCGGCAGGTCACGGAGGGAATTTTCTCCAGCTCGTTTTGCATGACGCGGGGATCGAACGCCGGTTCATTACGGGCGATGATGACAAGCGTCGGGCTGGGGGGCGCAACGTCGCTGTACAGGCGGATCCGCGATCCATAATGGCACACCGCGGCGTCGCAGAGCCCGCTCCTGGCGGCCAGCCAGGCTAAGGTGGCGCCCACGCTGTAGCCGATAAGAATTAGCGTGCCGTATTTCGCTCTAAGCTCGGCCAGCAGCGACACAATGGCGGCGGTATCAAATCCGACGTTATCGGAAAAGTGGCGCCAGGCCTCGTCCTGCTGGTCATAAGCAAAAGGCGCAGAGTGGGGAAAAAGCGCGGGCGTAAAGACAGCGTAACCGCGGCTTCTCCAGGTCGCGGCGGTTCGCTGAATATGCGCGTTGAGGCCATAGATTTCATGCAGCAGGACGATGGCTTTATCGCAATCAGGTAACATAAACGCGCCTCTGGCGGACAAAATAGGGTTTATTACCGGTCGGATGGACAGTTTATCAGGGCTGAAGCCTGTAGTATAAACCTACCGCCCGGCAGGTTGCTCGTGCATTAAGGTCTTTGATTTTCCTTCGCGGACGATCGCCACGATGCGGCATGACATCACGGTACCGTTATTTTTTTAGCTTCTCTTTTACCCCGTTAGCGAGGCCGTATGAATGTGAACCGTGCCGATATGGCCGACCTTATCTATTTTTGCGCCATCGCGCGCCATCATAGTTTTAGTAAGGCTGCCGTCGAACTTGGGGTGAGCGCCTCGACCCTAAGCCACGCCCTGAAGGGGTTTGAGGCGCGGCTGGGCGTACGCCTGCTGAACCGCACGAGCAAAAGCGTCACCCTGACGGCGGCAGGCGAGAGCCTGGCCAGCGCGGTAAGCGAGCCGGTCGCCTCCATCGATGCCGCGATGGAACAGCTCAACCAGTTCCGCGATTCGCCGGCGGGGCATATTCGGCTTAACGTCGCCGTTGAGGCCGCCACGCTGCTGCTGGCTCCGGTACTGCCGGTTTTTGCCGAACGTTATCCCGATATTGAGCTGGATATCGTGGCCAGCAATCGCATTGTCGACGTCACGGAACAGCGCTTCGACGCCGGGATCCGCTATGGCGGAACCGTGCCGGAAGATATGGTGGCGCAGCGCCTGTCCGCCGATGTGCGCTGGGTGGTCGCGGCGTCGCCGGAATATCTTGTCCGCTTTGGCGAACCCCGGCATCCCAACGATCTTCACCAGCACCGCTGCGTCAGCAATCGTCTGGGAAACAACCGGATTTATAAATGGGAGTTTGAACGCGGCGAAGAGCAGCTCACCGTCAAAGTGCCGCCGCTATTAACGGTCGATCTGGCGGAGACGGGCGTAGTGGCCATTCTGCAGGGGTTCGGCCTGATGTACCTGCCGGAACCGCTGATAGCAGAGCACGTCAGCGCCGGGCGCCTGCGTCTGGTGCTGACCGACTGGGCCTCATACGGACCGGGATTCTATATCTATTACTCCAGCCGTCATCAGCTTCCTACTGGGCTGCGCCTGTTAATCTCCCTTGTGCGGGAAATGAAGCCGCTCGGTCTGTAGCCCGATTGATGAAAATAACTCACAGCCCCATTCGATAGCGAGGGCTGGCTCCTTCTTATTCCGCGCCTTAACCTGTGGCAAAAGAGAAGGAGAGCTTGATGAACTATTCGCACCGCTGTATTCCCGGTCTGTTCTGGCTTTTGGCCGTCACCGCGTTTCTGTTTAGCTTTACCCCTACCAGCCGTGCCGCCGAGGCTAACACGCTGGTTATTGTCTCCCATCCTTATCCTGAACAATCGGTCATGACCAACGGTCTGGAGGAGGCTGCGCGAAGCGTGCCCGGCGTGACCGTACGCAATCTCGAGGCGCTTTACGGCTTTGACAGCCGAAACATCAATGCCGATGAAGAGCGACGGCTTATGCGGGAACACGCGCGCGTCGTTTTTATTTTCCCGACCCACTGGTTCAACATCACGCCGATGATGAAGGCCTGGCTGAACGATACCTGGGGTAGCGTGGGGCCGGGGATATGGCAGGGCAAAGAGATGATGATCGTGACGACGGCCGCGGGAGGTGAATCCACCTACGGCGAGTCCGGGCGGATCGGCGTCAGCCTGGCCGACGTCTTTACGCCGATGAAGGCCAGCGCGCTGCATGCGGGCATGACCTGGCTTCCCCCGCTGGTTTTTGAGAATGCCAGCCGCCGCCGGCTTCCTGAGTATCAGCGCCAGCTGGTGGAAAGGCTGACGAATTAATATGCCGATGAGGAATTTATCGTGAAAGCTTTTATTACCGCTGCCGCCATGTCGTTGATGCTGGGCGCTCCCGTCCTGGCTGAAGAAAAAAGAGGTGAAAAAATGGCTCCATTTAGCCCAACCCAGTTGTCCGTTGAAGATGTTCAATCCGTCGCGCCCGCGCTTGCCCGTTTCGGCAGCGAGGTGTTGACAGAGGACCTCTGGGCGCGAAATGAACTCTCGCGCCGCGATCGCAGCATCGTGACCGTAGCGATCCTTATCGCCCGTCACCAGCCCGCGGAGCTAAAACATTACGTTGACGTTGCCCTGGATAATGGGGTCACAGCGGCTGAAATCTCCGAGATCGTTACTCATCTGGCTTTTTATTCCGGCTGGCCTAACGCGATGTCCGCCGTTGCGGTGACGAAAGATATTTTTATCGCGCGCGGTATTGGCCGCGAGCAGCTGGCTTCGGCGTCCCCGGAGCTGCTTCCTCTTAATCAGGCGATGGAAAAGCAGCGCTCAACAACGGTAGAGCAGAACGTCGGCGCGATTTCCCCCGGGCTGGTGAAGTTCACAACGCAACCGCTGTTTCTTGACCTGTGGCAGCGCCCGGGGCTGAAGCCGCGCGACCGCAGCCTGGTGACGGTCAGCGCGCTGATTGCCGCCGGGCAAAGCGCGCAAATTGGCTACCACCTTAACCGGGCGATGGATAACGGCCTCACCGCGGAAGAGGCGGGAGAGGTCGTTGCGCATGCCGCTTTCTATGCCGGCTGGCCAAACGCCTTTTCGGCGGTAGCGGTGGTCAGTGAAGTCCTGCGCGCTCGCGGCCTGGCAGGGTGAGCGGATGTTCAACTCTCTTAGCGCCACGCTAATCATTTTTATGGCAACAACGGGCGCGGCATTCTCTGCCGGGCAGGAGAACGGCGTGAAGATTCAGTTTGCGTTTAACGCAACGACGGTAGTCGGTTTGCTGGATGAGAGCGCAGCGGCTAATGAGTTCCTGGCACAGCTGCCGATGACGGTGAAGCTTGAGGATTATGGTTCCACGGAAAAAATCGCCTGGCTGCCGGCTAAATTGCGCCAGGCGGATCCTGGCGCATCGCTAACCCCACGGCGCGGCGACATCGCCTATTACGCGCCGTGGGGCAATCTGGCCATTTTTCGCGAGGATTTTCGCCAATCGTCCGGGCTGATAAAGCTTGGCCGAGTGGTCGAGGGGCTTAAATCGCTTGACCAGCCGGGCACAGCGACGGTGACCATCAGCCGGTATGTTGAGTAGGCATAGCGCGTTAAATAAACAGATCGTTATTTCACTTCAGCATGATGAATGAAACTGTCCAGGTTCTGGACAGTTTCATTGCGTTGCGATATCCCATTCTGCCGTAGCCATTGCCGCCCGCTGAGGATTATCTGCCAACCGCGCCTCCCGCATCGGCGAAAATCATCTACACTTTTCCAGCCAGGTCGTTTTCAAACCTAACGAGACACTATCGTCATCGGACAGAACATCCAGCCTTTACCCCCGACTAACTGCAGGCGTCAGGCCCGCAGCCTTGTTTTCTCAATAGAGGAGTTTGTAACATGGCATTTGTGACAACCAAAGACGGCGTCAATATTTTCTTTAAAGACTGGGGCCCGAAGGAGGCGCAGCCGATCGTATTTCATCACGGCTGGCCGTTGAGCGCCGATGATTGGGATAACCAGATGCTGTTTTTCCTGGCAGAAGGCTTCCGGGTGATTGCGATTGACCGACGCGGTCACGGTCGTTCCGATCAGGTAAGTGAAGGTCATGATATGGACCATTATGCCGCCGATGCTTCGGCGGTGGCGGAACATCTGGATCTGCATAACGCCGTGCATATCGGCCATTCTACCGGCGGCGGGCAGGTTGCGCGCTACGTTGCGCAGTATGGTCAGCCGCAGGGGCGTGTGGCCAAAGCGGTGCTGATCAGCGCGGTTCCGCCGCTGATGGTAAAAACGGAGAGTAATCCTGGCGGTACGCCAATCGAGGTATTTGATGGTTTTCGCAAAGCGCTGGCCGCCAACCGCTCACAGTTTTATCTCGACGTGGCGTCCGGGCCGTTCTACGGCTTTAACCGCGATGGCGCGGAGGTGTCGCAGGGCACCATTCAGAACTGGTGGCGTCAGGGAATGACCGGCAGCGCGAAGGCGCATTATGATGGGATTAAGGCGTTTTCTGAAACGGACCAGACCGAGGATTTAAAAGCCATTACGCTACCGGTGCTGGTGATGCAGGGCGATGACGATCAGGTTGTGCCTTATCAAAACGCCGCCATTCTGCAGGATAAGCTGCTGCCGAACAGCCAGCTAAAAATTTACCCCGGCTTTCCGCACGGTATGCATACCTCGCACGCCGATGTCATTAACGCCGATCTGCTGGCGTTTATCCGCGCGTAGCTGCGGGATAAGAAAGGCCGCCATCCGGCGGCCTTATCACACACTTCAGGCCTGATTCAGGCTTTCATGCTGGAGGATTTTCAGCATTTCATCCTTCAACAGAAGTTTTTCTTTCTTCATATGTACGAGCTCGAGACTGTATCCTTTGCCATCGACTCCTTCTATGCGGGAAATGTCGTGATCGAGTGCATTATGTTTTTCGAATAGCGACTGAAAGCGCGGGTGCGTGGTTTTCAATCGAGAAATTAGCTCTCTGTATTCTGGAAACATGTACCTTCCTTGTTGATGGTGATAAGTGTGTACGCTGACACACACATTCAGATTACCCATATGAATAAAATGGTAATGCGAACGAAGTCGCGTTTATGTTACATACCCATTGAATCTCAGGGGCCGGAAGCGGCCTGGAGGCATAGATGACAGTTGAAGAACCCACCATTGCGCTGGTAGGCCCGGGCGCAATTGGTACCACCATCGCCGCTGCGCTGCACGAGGTTGGCCGTACGCCTCTGGTATGCGGTCGCCGCGCGCATCCGCAGCTGTCGCTGCGTTTCGATGGCGGGAAGATTGTGGTGCCGGGGCCCGTCGTGACGGAACCGGCATCGGTCGTCGCGCCGTTCGACCTGGTCTTTGTGGCGGTAAAAGCGACGCAAATTACGGCGATTGTGCCGTGGTTGAAAGCGCTATGCCACGATCGCACGGTTGTCTGCGTGCTCCAGAACGGCGTTGAACAAAAGACGCAGTTCGCACCGTACGTAGCGGAAGCGACCGTGCTGCCATCGGTCGTCTGGTTCCCGGCGCAGCGTGAACCCGAGGCGTCAGTCTGGCTGCGGGCGAAACCGCGGCTGACGCTGCCCGATGTCCAGGGGGCTGAACGGGTGAAGCATGCGCTACGGGACACCCGCTGTGAAGTGGACGTTAGCGCTGATTTCCTCTCCGTTGCGTGGCGGAAACTGCTGCAAAATGCGGTCGCTGGTCTGATGGTGCTGACGGGGAGGCGGGCAGGGATGTTTGCCCGCGAAGATATCACGGCGCTGGCTTTAGCCTATCTGCAGGAGGGGCTGACGGTGGCGCGCGCCGCAGGCGCCAGCCTGGGCGACGGCGTGCCGCAGGAAATTCTCGCCGGTTTCCATCGCGCGCCCCCGGATTTAAGCACTTCAATACTTACGGATCGCGAGGCCGGGCTGCCGCTGGAGTGGGATATTCGCAACGGGGTCGTGCAGCGATATGGTCGTATTCACCATATCCCCACGCCGCTCAGCGATGTGATTGTGCCGCTGCTGGCCGCCGCCAGCGACGGCCCGGGCTAAAGGCGCGGGACACCGGCGTGATAACGTTTCCCGGGATCAGATTGATTCCGCCAGCCGGTCGACAACCACGTTGCCGCTATTATCAAACTGGGTGATGCGGTAATTCACGCAATAGGAACGACGGGTGGTAAATTGATTGAATAACGCCACCCGGCCTTTTTTATCGCCATTTTTATTCACAATAATCCATTCGGTGACGTCCGTTGAATTAACTTTATCGCTGCTGGCGTCCTGTTGTTCGACCAGACGATCTTCTTTTTCTACCTTCAAAAAATCACGTAACATTTATTTATCTCCGCTCATCATTGTTTTTAACAATACTCTTTTTATCGATTCATTCAATTAAACATTTTAATCAATGATGTTGATTATTAGCCTGAGATGAAGTGTGCTGATTATTTATGTAACATATTGTTTATAATAAATAAAATTCGTCACGACCTTGTGGGGAAAGCGTTTTTTTCCATAAGCAGCGGTATTCCCTTTGAAGCGTTTATATGTGACAACGTCACTTTATCGTCCCCGGCACGATCCTCTTACAGATATTATTTCTGTTGCCTGAAAGTCACCGGTGTACTGCGTCGTTATCGCGTTTTAAATATCTACCGCCCTCACAGATAGAAATTTTATATGACCGATGCGAACTTGATCACTTGACTGGTCAAGTGGGGCGGGCCTATGTTGAAAGCACCTTCTTATCCGTTCCGGGGAGTAAGTAACATGGGCATCATTCGAACGTTAAACGGGGATATTTCCGCTCATCAGCTGGGTGTCACCTACAGCCACGACCATATCTACTGTATTCCGCCCTATTGGGCCGAGCGTCAGGATGACGATCTGTTACTCGACGATCCACAGGCATCAGAGCGTGAATTAAGCGATTTTCGTGAGGCGGGCGGCCGCGCCATCTATGACGCCACCGCGCCGGACTATGGTCGTCAGGCCGCAGCCGTCGCCGCCATGGCGCAGCGCCAGCAGCTGCACATCATCGCCACCGCCGGTTTCAACAAAGGTTTTCTCTGGAGCAGCAAGCGGCCAGGCTCAGCGCAGACTTTTGCCGAGTGGATCGAACATTCAGAGATTGATGAACTGGTTGAGCACGTCTGTCGCGAGGTCACAGAGGGAATAGAGGGCACCGCGCATCGGGCCGGCGTGGTGAAGTGCGGCACCGGCTACAACACCATTTCCCCGCTGGAAGAAAAAACCATGGAGGTTATCGTTCGCGCCCAGCAGCGCACCGGCGCGCCAATGCACAGCCATACGGAAATGGGGACGATGGGACTCGAGCAGGCGCGGATCTTCAAAAAATGGGGGCTGGATTTATCCCGCTTATGTTTTGCTCATATGGATCGCAACCCCGATCCCTGGCTGCACCGTCAGATCGCCAACACCGGGGCGTTTCTCTCTTTCGACGGTATCAGCCGCATCAAATACCACCCTGAGCATATCCGCACCCAGGCCATCCTGGCGCTGTGCCAGCGGGGTTATCAAAAACAGATCTTAATCGGCGGTGATTTTGCCCGTAAATCAATGAGCGTGCACTACGGCAAGGGGGGGCTGGGGCTGAAGTTCATCCTTAACGACTGGCGGCCAAGGTTCCTTGAAGAGGCGCGGGAAGCCGGATTTGACGGCGAAGCGTTGCTGCACGATTTTTTCGTCGACAACCCGGCTCGTTACCTCGCTTTTGCCTGAGGAGGCGTCATGAAGCTGCATCATTTAAACGAACGCGAGGCCAGGCGGGCGCTACAAAAGGCGCGGATAGCCTTATTGCCGCTCGGCGCCGTCGAACCGCACGGCGACCACCTGCCGCTGGATACCGATAACCTGCTGGCCGAGCGGTTCTGCGCGCTGCTTGATGACCAACTGGGCGAGTGCGCCCTGAGCCTGCCGGTCGTTTCCTACAGCCAGGTCTGGTCCCTGCGCGGCCACGCGGGCGCGATTGATATCGGTAATGAGCGGCTGACCTCGCTGCTGGTGTCGCTGGCGGAAAACATGGCCAGCTACGGTATCACCACCACGGCGGTGATTAACGCGCATTACGGTAATTTCGACGCCATTAAAGCCGCTTCCCGTCAGCTTAAGGAGCAGGACATCACGCTACTTGGCTACAGCTGGGCGGGGATGGATGAGGAGGTAAAAAAGCGGCAAACCTCGGCGGTGGCTTATCCCGGTTATATGCATGCCGACGAAGTCGAGACCTCATTGATGCTGGCGCTGGCGCCGGAATTCGTCAACATGACAAAAGCTCGGCAACACTATCCTGATTTTCCGCAGAATTTTCGTTATCAGCCGATACCCTGGACCGCGTTCTCTGATTATGCGGTGCTGGGCGATCCGACTGCCGCCAGCGAAGAGAAAGGGCGCGCGTTTGTCCAGCGGGCGCTGGAGACCACGCTGGTTTCCATCCGCCAGCATTTAGCGCAAGGAGCCTCGCATGATTGATCGTCAGGCAATAAACGTCGACTGTGCGGCCAACAGCCCGGAAGAGGCCATCCGCGAGGCGGGGAACGCGCTGTGCCGCGCGGGAGCTTGCAGCCCGCAATACGTCCAGGCAATGGTCGATAGCTACCGCGAGCTGGGCCCGTATTTTGTCATTGCCCCCGGGCTGGCCCTGCCGCATGCCCGCCCGGAACAGGGGGCGATGAAAGCGCAGATCAGCGCGATCAGGCTGCGCGAACCGCTGGCGTTTGGTCATGCGGAAAACGATCCGGTGCAGGTGGTGCTGGGCCTGTCGGCAACCAGCAGCGATGCGCATATCCGCCTTATCCAGCATATCGTCACCGTACTCAGCGATGAAAATAACCTGCATACCCTGATGCATTCTCGCGACCCAGAACAACTTTATCGGCTGTTAGCCAGCGGCTCGCAGCGTTTGTAGCGTGATTAACACGGAGTGAATAGCGATGAAAATTCTGACAGTCTGTGGTTTAGGTATGGGCTCCAGCCTGATTTTAAAAATGAACGTTGAGGCGGTATTAAAACAGCACGGGATTCAGGCCTCCGTGGAACATATGGATGTCTCTTCCGCCGCGTCGGCCAACGCCGATGTGGTGATAACCAACGCGGAACTGGTAGATAACCTTAAGCATCTGTCCTGCCCGGTGGTGGTGGTGAACAACTATATCGACAACGCGGAAATCACCGCGGCGCTGACGCAGGCGAACATTCTGCCCGCGGGAGAGCCATCATGAGCGAGTTTCTTGGCGTACTGCGCTGGATAACCATCAATATCTTTGGTGAAGCGTCGATTTTAATTGGCCTGATTGTCTTGCTCGGCCTGGTGCTGCAAAAGAAATCGCTGGCGGATATTGTGTCCGGCACGCTGAAGGGGATCCTGGGCTTTCTGATCATCGGCGCGGGGGCCGGGATTATCGTCTCCGCGCTGTTGATATTTCAACCGATCTGGACCGAAGTCTTCGGGCTGAGCTCGATGAACCTGACCAATATTATCGGCCAGGCGCGCTTCAGCGAACGCTACGGCAGCAGCGTGACCATCGCCATTGCCGGCGGATTCGCCATTAATTTGCTGCTGGCCCGGCTGACGCGCTTTAAGTACATCTACCTGACCGGACATATGATGTTCTGGACCACGATGATCTTTGCCGGAGTGATGGTGAACACCGCGCCCGCTATTTCCGCAGTACAGCTGACGCTGATGCTGACGGTTATTATGGGCGTGTACTGGACCTTACAGCCCGCGCTGGTTCAGCCCTGGGTGCGGAAAATCACCGGTAACGACAACGTGGCCCTGGGGCATACTTCCGCCTCGGTCGCGCTACTGGGGGCGATTTTCGGCCAGATATTTGCCCGCAACAAAATCAGCTCCGAGGATATTAAAGTTCCTAAAAAGCTCGGTTTTTTGCGCGATTCCAACGTAGTGACCGCGTTAACCATGGCGCTGTTGTTCTTTATTGGCACCTTTATTCTGCAGATAAAAGGTACGCCGAAAGCCGCGGAGATCCTGGCGCAATCCGGCGATCTGAGCTTCTACATTTATGCCCTCAAACAATCGCTGATGTTTACCGGCGGCATCGCCGTGGTGCTGCTCGGCGTACGGATGTTTATTGGCGAAATGGTGCCGGCGTTTAACGGCATCGGCTCGCGGCTGGTCCCCGGCGCAAAACCGGCGCTCGACTGCCCGATACTGTTCAACTTTGCGCCAAACGCGGTGGTGCTGGGGTTTGTCGGCGCGTTTGTTGGCTCGCTGCTGTGGCTGACCCTGATAGGCCGCTATACCGGCTACGTCTTTATTCCCAGCATGATCGTGATTTTCTTTCACGCCGGGACGGCGGGGGTCTTCGGCAATATTACCGGAGGCTATAAAGGCGCGCTGCTGGCGGGGTTTATCACCTCCACCGTGGTCGCCTGGGGGCAGTATTTCTGCGTCACCGGCTTTATCGACAGCACGATCCCGGATACCGCGCTGTGGGCGGGCGACAGCGATATGTTTGTCCTCGCGCCGGTCATTCATCTTTTAACCCGCATGCTGACGTTCTGATATCGGGAGGAAGTCTATGAGTCAGGCACTGAAACAGTACTACCGCCAGATCCGCCAGAAGCTGGCTTTGCTTGAGCAGCGCCCCGATGATCTCACCCGGGCGGCGGAAACCATGACCGCAAGCATTCTGGCCCAGCGCAACATCTTTGTCTTTGGCGCCAGCCACGCAGGAATTCTGGCGGAGGAGATGAGCTATCGGGCGGGCGGCCTGGCCATTATCAATCCGCTTTTCACGCCTGCGCTGATGCTTAACGTCAGGCCATTAACCCTCACCAGCGCGGTGGAAAATGTGGAAAATCTCGGCCGGGTACTGGTGGAGCAGTCGCCGCTAAGGGCTGACGATACGCTGCTGATCCACTCGGTTTCCGGGCGGAATGCCATTACCATTGACGTCGCGCTGGCGGCGAAAGCCTGCGGCGCAAAAGTTATCGCGATTACCAGCCTGGCGACGGCGGCGCGCGTGACCTCTCGCCACTCCAGCGGCAAACTGCTGGTGGATATTGCCGATATCACCATTGATAACCACTGCGAGTATGGCGATGCGGCGGTGAGCCTGCCGGGGATGGCGCAGAAAGCCGCGCCGCTCTCTACCATCATGGGCGCGGCTATCGCCAACAGCCTGGTATTACGTATTTGCGAAATCATGTTGGAAAATGCGCGCACGCCGCCCATTCTCGCCAGCGCAAACATAGACGGTAATCAGGCGATAAATCAGGATATACTGAGCGCTTACAGGAGCCAGATACACTACCTCTGAGTTGGAGCACAAGTATGTTTGAGTCGGATGGACTCCCTCTCTATTTAAGGATAAAAGACGTTATCCTGCAGCGGATCCTCTCTTTTACCTATGACGATAAGCTCCCGGGCGAACTGCTGCTCGCCGGGGAGTTCAAGGTCGCGCGCGGCACCATTAAACAGGCGATAGATTCGCTGGCCAGTATTGGCATGGTGTACCGCGAGCAGGGTAAAGGGACGTTTATCAACCGCGATGCGCTGCAGAAATACTACACCGACCTCCCGGACGTACTGACGAGCTTTGCTGAGCCCGGTGAGATAGCCGTAGAAGTACTGTCGCTGATTTCGACCATGGCCGACCGCCAGGTGGCGGAGCAAATGGGGCTGGATTTAGGCTGCCAGCTGATGCGTCTGGAACGGTTGTTAGTGCAGGGCGATCGGCCGGTTGGCCATGTGCTGACGTGGCTTAATGGCCGTATTTACAACGATCTCAGCCACGTGGACGGCAGCCGATCGCTATACAAGCAGCTGCGGGAAACGTTCGGCTACTCGCCGGCCAACGCCACGGAGCGCTATACGCCGGTGTGCTGCGATAGCCGCACGGCGGGATTGTTAAATATCACACCGGGAGCGCCGCTGTTTCGCATTGAACGGGTGGCCCGCGATCTGGATGATGTGGTGCTTGAATACAGCGTCACACATACCCTTGACGCCAGCCTGTCGCTGCAAATCGCCACCAGCCAGAGCAGCATGAGCCAGCAGTGGGCCTGCACCATCGAAAAAGGGCGTTAATCCGCCTCCCAGTCGAGAATATCGACTGGCAGATTTTTGCCAGCGTATCGAAGCGCGAGGAAGAGGCGAAAAACTGAATCGCAGGCTGCTCGCGCGACGCCGGCTGACGGTTAAAAGCATGCTGTTTCAGGGGATAACGCGTGCGGCTCTCAGCTGCGCGAACAGGCGGAAAAACATGTCGTCGGTGGCCTGCATGTCCGTGAAGCCCGCCCGGCGCAGTTTGCTGCCATCGCCAAACATGTCGTAGTTCCAGCTAAAGACGAAATCGGCAAACGTACCGTCGTTCAGCCGTAAAATATCCGCCTCCACCAGATCCTGCCCGGCCAGTTCGCGCCACTGCGCGCGGTAATCGACAAACAGCTGGTGAAAGGAGAGCCTGACCGGCGGCGCGGAAGGCAGTTCAAACCAGTCCGCGATGCGCGGCCACAGCTCGCACCAGCGCCAGAGGTCGCCGTTATTGACGTTGAACGCCTGATTTTCCGCCTGCGGCGAGGTGGCGGCCCACAGCGTGGCCTCCGCCAGCAATCCGCCGTCAGTATGATCGACGATACTGCGCCAGGTTTGTTCCGAGCCGGGGAAGCGCAGCGGTAAATTCTGCGCCCGACACAGCGAGGCGTAGAGCGCGATGCTCAGCGCGAGATTCATGGCGTTGCCGGGCACCGTGCTGCCGACCACGCCCGGCCTGAGCGCACTCCAGCGCCACGTTTTTCCGCGCTGGAACTGGCTGAGCCACGTGAGCTGAGCGGCATTAAATTCGGCCCCGGGTACGCCGGGATCGCTTTCTCGCGCCGGGGTTTTGAACGGACCAAGATGCGCGCCATAAACTTTATATCCCTGCATCAGGCTTACCGTGCGCAGCGGTGAGGTTTTCTCGATGTTGCTGACCAGATTGCGCAGCATGGCGACGTTCGGTTCAACCATTTCCGTCCAGTTCGCCGCGTTCACCCATGCGCTGTAAAAAATGTGGGTGATACCGTTGAGCGATTGCAGTTTCTGCGCGCTGTCCCACGGATCGAGTAAATCGACGTTGATGACGGGAATGTCATCCGGGTGGGGCGAGGCATGGCGGCTGAGGCCAATAACCTCCCACTGATGGCGCAACAGCGTTTTCACTAGCTGTCTGCCTACAATGCCGCTGGCGCCGGCGACCAGCGCGATCCTGGGTTGCGGTTTCTTATTCACGTTGCTTCTCCAAAGGGGGGACGGAGGCAGTGTGATATATTATTTTTTTCACGCATATCCCATAAATTCGATGGTACTTATAAGAAGAATCATTAAATGAATAATAAGCTCAACGCCATTGCCACCTTCCTGCGCGTCGTCGAAGCGGGATCTTTTTCGGCGGCGGCCCGCCAGTGCGGGATGAAACAATCCGCAGTCAGCCAGCAGATCGCGGCGCTGGAGGAGGCGCTCGGGGTGGTCTTGCTGCATCGAACGACGCGGGCGATGGCGTTGACCGAGCAGGGGGAAAGCTACCGGCGCGATATGCAGCTTTTGCTGGAAGCGATGCGCGACGCTGAAAGGCGCTTAAACCCCAGCGAGAGTCAGCGGCAAGGCAGGGTACATGTGCAGCTACCGAGCGGCCTGGGACAGATCTTTTTGCCGCACCTGCTGGCGCTGCAGAAAATGACCCCCGGACTGCATCTGACGCTTTCACTTGATGACCGCATTGCCGATCTGGTTACTGAAGGGGTGGATGTCGCGCTGCGGTTAAGCAGTGAACCGCCTCAAGGGCATGCGGCGCGCGTGCTGGCGCGTATTGAAACCGCGCTATTCGCCGCCCCGGGTTTTAAAGAACTGCATTGCGTGAGCGAATTGGCTGCCCATCCGCACGTACGTTTCAGCGGCATCGCGCAGGACGCGCCGCTGCGGCTGGTCTCGGGTGATAAAACGGTCGATGTGAAAGTCAATACCGTGTTTCGGGCTAACACCAGCGAAGCGCTGCTGCAGGCGCTGGAGTCCGGTATTGGTATCGGTGGCATGCAGTTGCCCCTCGCGGCCAACGCTTTACAATCCGCCAGGCTGGTGCCGGTCTTACCCGCCTGGCGATTACCCGATCGCTTCCTCTATGCGGTTTACCCTGACGCCCGCTTTATTCCGCAGCGGGTCAGAAGCATTATCAGCGTGATTGAGCAATTACTGCCCAAGATAACGGGGCGTCGCTAAAAACGGGGGGATCTCTTCTTGCGCGATAGGGAGTAGAGTGGCCTGTGTTGTTGCTGAAAAAGGCGTCTTTACGATGAATCCCTATGAAAAAATGTACCGCCAGCTGCTGGAAAATGGCGCCATCGCCTGGGCTGGCGAGGGTTACTTAAGGGCAAAGAAACAACAGGAGCGGGTGTTTAGCTGGCTTGATTTACAGCAGTACTTTCCCCAACCCGGAGCGCCAGTCCTTTAGCTGGGGTGCGGGAATGGCGCCATGGCAGCGCAGTACTTTGCTGAACGAGGCTATTCCGTGTGGGGGATGGATTTGTCCGCAACCGCGATCCGCTGGGCAGAAAATCGTTTTCAGCAAGCGGGGCTGGCGGCTCAATTTTTTGTCGGGGATGTCTGCCATATTCATCAGTGCCAGGATGCGACGTTTGAGCTCATTATCGATGGCAGCTGTACGCATTGCCTGAT
This sequence comes from Klebsiella grimontii, assembly GCF_900200035.1. Lineage (GTDB taxonomy): Bacteria > Pseudomonadota > Gammaproteobacteria > Enterobacterales > Enterobacteriaceae > Klebsiella > Klebsiella grimontii. The sequence continues at coordinate 385,676 of NZ_FZTC01000019.1, read as the reverse complement.
TGACGAAGCTCGCCACCTTTGCTTTGCCGAAGTCAGAAGATTGCTCAGGCCGGGAGGACGGTTTGTCGTCGGTTCGATGTGCGGAACCCCTCGCCGCCCGGAAGACGTGGCCGCTTACGATCCCATTCGCCATCATTTATTGAAAGAGGGTCAACCCTGGCGTACGCTGCGACCGCTCCAGGCTCTCCTGGACGAGATCCGCGATGAACATTTTGATGTGCTTGAGGTGAACGTCAATGAGAACCCATGGTGGGATCATGCGACCGTGGTATGTTGCGTAAAATAAGCCCCGGAGAGTCGGTTTATGGCCGTTTTGAGCACCAGTCGGGCGGTGTAAAAGCGGACATCAAGGTTGTCCGCAATTTCCCGCAGGTATGACGTGTTAAAACGCCATCAGGTTATGACGCCTTAGGCGACGAAAATTTTGCCGCGATCGCTTCAGCCGTGGGCTGAATACCGCCCAGACTCCACTGTTCCGGCTCATGCTCGTCAATACGCACCCAGACTGAACGCCGAAATTCAGGATCGCCTTTCCCTTCGATTTCGACAATCAGATCGGTCATGCGGCGTAAAAGTTCTTTTTTTTGCTCCGGGTTCATAATTCCTTTAATGGTTTGTACATTGACGAAGGGCATTGTATTCTCCTTAATAATCTAGGTCTAAAATTCATACTCAGATTAGAGAGCGAAAGCGGACATGTCAAAAAATAATTCAGTAACGTACTTACTACCGGAGCTGTGCGGGCTTTCTGCGGCAGCGGAAATCCTGGGAGATCAGTGGGTTTTGTTGATTTTAAGAGAGGCTTTATACGGCGTGACCCGCTTTGAAACGATCCGCTCGCATACAAAAATGCCTAAGCAGACGTTGGCAAACCGGTTAAAGAAAATGACGGAGCTGGGTTTACTGAGCAAAACGCCCTATCAGGAAGAAGGGGCGCGCGAACGTTATGAGTATATTCTTACGCCAAAAAGCCGCAGCCTGGCGCCGATCCTGTTTTCCCTGATGGCGTGGGGGCATAAAAATATCCTGCATGATGAGCCTCATATTGCCCTGCTGGATAAAGAGAGCGGGGACTTTGTCCACAACGCCTTTGTGACGACAAAAGGCACCGTTGTTGACTCTCAGAACATCCAGATAGTGACTCTTAAGGTTAGCAACCCGTAGCGCTGGCAACAAAAGCGGCAAACGTTGTCAGCTTGAGCGGGGAGGCGTAATATACGAAACATATATAAAACGTTATGGTATGTATAAATGGGTATTGTAAAAATTTCCGACCTGCTGCACGACGATATTCGTGATGCCAGCAAGGCGATGTCGCGTTCGGTCAACGCCCAGGCGGAGTACTGGATCCGTCTGGGTATGATGAGCGAACTCTATCCCGAACTTAACCATCAGCAGATCAAGCTGATGATGCTGAAGTCCGGCTCCGACCGCTTGCTGGAGGTGATCAATGCTATCAATTCCCATTAAGACCGCGGACGAACTGGCCAGACAGCGCCGCGCAGGCAAGCTGTTGGCCTCGGTTTTCGACATGCTGGATACCTTTATTCAGCCCGGTATCTCCACCATGGCCATCAACAACCGGGTGGAGGATTTTATCGTCAACGATCTGCATTCACGCCCGGCCAGCAAAGGGCAGTATGATTTCCCCTACGTGCTGAATACGTCGATCAACGAAGTGGTTTGTCACGGTATGCCAAAGGAGAGCGAGCATCTGAAATCCGGCATGATTGTGAACGTGGATATTACGCTGGAAAAAGAGGGGCTGATTGCCGATTCCAGCAAAATGTACCTGATTGGCGACGTTTCGCCGCTGGCCCGTCGGCTGGTGCTGAAAACCTACGAAGCGATGTGGAAAGGGATCAAGGTCGTCAGGCCGGGCGCGACGCTGGGCGATATCGGCCATGCGATTCAGACGTATGTCGAAGGCAACGGCTATAGCGTGGTCAGGGAGTACTGCGGCCACGGCGTGGGGAGAGAGATGCATGAAGATCCCCAGGTGCTGCATTACGGCATACCCGGCACCGGCGCCGAACTTAAGGAAGGGATGGTGTTTACCATTGAACCGATGGTGAATCAGGGCGATAGCCGCATTAAAACCAAAAAAGACGGCTGGACGGTGGTCACCCGCGATAAAAAACTGTCCGCGCAGTGGGAGCACACCGTCGCCGTCACCGCGGAGGGATTCGAGGTTCTGACCCTGCGTAAAGATGAAGTGATTCCAGACTAGCCCCAACAACAGGTTTCACGCACGGGCAGTGAAACCTGTCAGACCGCGACTACACGGGCATCTCTTTACGGCCCATGTAGCGCTCTTTCCATAATGCCCCGGCTACGCCGATATCCAGGAACGGGGAAGGCGGCATAAAGTTTGCCTGGCCGAGCGACTGCATGGCGGCGATCAGCGGGTTGTCCTGTCCCATCGCCAGATCGGCAAGTAGCGTCCCGGCGATGGTTTGTTTGGATACCCCGGCGCCGTTACAGCCTCCGGCTGTCCATACCTTCGGCGCAAGCTCTCCCCAGACCGGCGCGCCGTTGCGGGTGACGCTGATGGTCCCGGACCAGGTTCGCTCCAGCGTGACATCCCGTAGCTGCGGATAGGCCGTGTGGAACAGCGCCAGATGCTGGCGCGCGGCGGTGGCGGTCTGCCCGGCGGTAATCACGCCGCGCAATGCCGGATCGACATGCTGGCGAACCAGGAAACGATGATCGTGGGTATAGCGTAGCGTGGCCCCGGCGATAGCATTGACCGGCGTTAACCCCCAACTTTCCATTTCTGGCAGGCGCTGACGCTGCTCCGCCGTGAGCGGGGCGGTAATGCTGGCGTAGGTCGCCATTGACGCCTGACGGCTCACGGTCGGCGAGAGTTCGCGGGAGAGGGCATTGGTCGCCAGCATGACCTGGGCGGCGCGGATTGTACCCTGCAGCGTCGTCACCCTGACGCCGCCGTTTTCCTGGCGCATAGCCAGCGCCGGGGTCTGATGGTAAACGGTGACGTTTTCCGGCAGATGACGCGCGAGGCCCGCGATCAGTTTTGCCGGGTTGACCAGAATACAGCCGGGAGTATAGATCCCTTTACTGTAGAGGCGGGTTCCCAGCTTCTGGTACAGCGCTTCGCCGTCCAGCAGGCTGTAGGGCTCCTGCATCAGCTGCAGGTTATCAACGTACTCCTGCATAATGGCTTCGCTGGACGGATCTATCTGGCAGTGGTATTTGCCGACGTTTTCCCATTCGCAGGCGATCTGGTGCTCGGTCACCGTTTCATCGAGCAGGCGGATCCCTTCCTGCAACAGGGCGCGGTAATCCTGCGCTTTTTTCAGCTCGGCGGTAGAGCTGCCGATATTGTGCGGCAGGCCGATAATAAAGCCGGAATTTCGCGCTGAGGAGCTGGTCGCGGCGCATTCAGCGTCGATGAGCACGATATTCAGCTGCGGATTGAGGCTAGCCAGCCGGCGGGCAAAGCTGACGCCGGCATAGCCGGAACCGACTATCACCCAGTCGGCCTGGATGTCGCCGCTCAGCTGCGGTTGTCTGTGATGGTCAATGTCGTTGAGCGGCCATCCCACCTGATTCTGATTGAAAGGAACTGATGCAAATCTCACGATAATTCTCCCTGTAGAAAAAAACACCTGCGCGTCAGGTGTGAATAAGCTCGCCGTTCTTCCTTTTATTGGTTTCAATATTGAGCTGGCAAGAATAGCGCCGTGGCCAGGAGAGTTTCTGCAGCAGCGTAATGCTGAATGATAATCACCTGGACAACAATTCAGCAGAATAACAAGGAACGGGCAAAATAACACCTCTTGATGTACAGGTTTAACTTTATCTTTTGCTTGCGATTTAACCTGGAGCGGTTAGTCGGTTCTATCAGCTGCCGCGATAGTGCAACAATTCATATCTTGTCGCTTCCTGTACGAAATTCTGTAGAAATTTTTGCTGTGGATCATGATCGTCCTGGCCACATATCTATAATGTAGCCTCGTCTATAAGGCGTATTTTTGACCAGGTGGTAAAAATATCGCTCCTTCTCGCTCTTCTCTATATAGAACGCCCATCCATTTCATAGGATTTTTCGTCTTTTGAGCCCCCTTTTTTGCATTATGTATTAGGAATTTTCTCATGGAAAAATCCTAATGTTATTAAATTCCTGGGCATTTGTCCAAACGTCTGAAAAATAACAGTTTTTATTTTTGTGTGACTATGCGTGCGATCTTTTTAAATTATACAAATAGTTTATTTTAAATTATTAGTAATATTTTCACATGCGTTGTCGTATTACCTTACACTTGCGGGATTTTATCCTGTTAAATATTTTTTTATAAAATTATTAGCTCGTAATGATCATTTCAGTAGGTGCATATATTTTATTGTAAGATTTTTCGCGTTAGTATGACTTCGCTGTCAGGAAATAAACGTAACTCAAGAAGATAAATAGAGATTTTTATCCCTTTCAATATGAGCTGTTTTCTTCGAGAGTTATTTTCAGGATGGTTATCCAGTAACTTTTAATATAACGGAATGTATTATGAAAATTAGCAAAATTGCATCTGCTGTTGTTCTTACTATGGGTGTTGCCTCTTTCGCAGCTCAGGCCGATCAGGGAAGCGGCAAGGTCACCTTCTGGGGTTCGATTATTGATGCTCCATGCTCAATTAAAAATGGCTACGGCGATCAGCGTATCGAACTGGGACAGATTTCCAATACGCATTTAGATAACGGCGGTATCTCTACTCCTCGTCCGTTTAACATTGAGCTGGAAAACTGTTCCTTCGCGAAGGATGCAAACGGCGACCCGATGTATAACACCGTAACTGTCAACTTCAATGGCGGTAACGTCCCAAATGACATGAAAATGCTGGGAATTACCGGGACGGCTGCTGGCGCTGGTGTTCGAATCCAAGATTACTCTGGTACGATAGTGACTTTAGACACGCCGACTGCAGGTCGTGTTCTTGGTGTTGGCAACAACACGCTGAACTTTAGCGCTTACCTGGAAAAAATCGCTTCAGTTACTAACGTAACTCCGGGTGAATTTGAAGCGGTAACTAACTTTACCCTGGCTTATCAATAAGTCTTAGCCTGTTCTCAAGTAGTTTTATTCGGGCTGCGTCTGCAGCCCGATATTCAGGAGCACAGTCATGGTAAAAATTACGCGTTGCCTGACGTTGAGTCTTTTATTGGCAATATCTTCTGGCGCTGTGGCATCCGATCAGGGCAGAGGGCTTGTCACAATGAATGGTCAAATTCAGGAATCAGCTTGCTCTATTCATACTGATGATATCTGGCAGGAAATACCCTTTGGGGTGATTTCTTATAATGACCTCGACGAGGAAGGCAAAGCGATTATTAAACCCTTCGCTGTTCGTCTGGTGAACTGTTCACTGGAAAGAAGTCATGGCGATTTATGGCAAAGCGTGAACATCACTTTTAGTGGGGAAACGGAGGTATTTCGTCGCGATATATTTAAAGTTTATGGCAATGCTCAGGGGCTTGGGCTACGTATTCACAGCCAGATCGGCGATGTGGCGCAAGACGGCATTCCGATGCCAGCCGTCATGTTACAAAATGACAATAATGAATTGCGTTATTTATTATCGCTGGTGCGCGGCGGAAAATCGTTGTCGGAAGGTGACTGGTACGGAATTATTCGCTTTATGGTAACTTATCAGTAAGTTAAAGCGTTATTAAATGGCTGGGAATTTTTATTCCTCCTCATCCATTTTCCCCGTAGTAGAAACTTTCCCACTGGTGAATTCTGGTAGGCAATAAATGGATTTTAAAAAATGAAAAAAAGCAGACCACCAGCTCATTACCTGCGGCGTCTGGGTGTTTACATTGCTATTGCCATTTTTGGTTCTACATCACCAGTTGTGGCGGTAGAGTTTAATGTGGATATTCTGGATTCTGAGGACCGTGAGAATATCGATTTATCCCGCTTTTCCCGGGCCGGATATATTATGCCTGGGACCTATACACTGAGTATGCGCCTTAACGAACACGGCATTTCCGATCAGGATATCACTTTCGTTGAAAGAACACGCGACGATCAACTGGTTGTCGAAGCCTGCCTGACGCCTGAGCAAGTCGATTTACTCGGGCTGCGTGAAGATGCGCTCAAAATGATTCAGTGGCTTGACAATGGTCGTTGTGCCGATTTCACCGCGCTTGAAGGTATGGTGTTGCGCGGCGATCTGTCCGAATCCTCCTTACAGATTTCCATTCCGCAAGCGTGGCTGGAGTATCAGGATGCTTCCTGGTTGCCTGTTTCCCGCTGGGAAGAGGGTATTCCTGGTCTGCTGTTTGATTACAACCTCAACACCAACGTCACGTTTCCTCGGCGCGGCAATCAGAGCCAGAGTGCCAGCGTTAGCGGCACCACCGGGGTTAACCTTGGCCCATGGCGTTTAAGAGGGGATTACCAGGGAAGCTATTACAACACCACTGGACGCCCGAACAGCACCACTCGTGAGTTTGACTGGAGCCGGTTCTATGCCTACCGCGCGCTGCCTGGCATTATGTCAAAGCTTACCGTCGGTGAGGATTATCTTGCTTCCGATCTTTTCGATTCGTGGCGCTATACCGGGTTATCGCTGGTCAGCGATGAAAGCCAGCTGCCGCCAAAACTGCGCGGCTACGCTCCTGAAGTGTCGGGGATCGCGCGGACGAACGCTAAGGTTACGGTCACCCAGCAGGGGCGAGTGATCTATGAGAGTACCGTCGCGGCGGGACCGTTCCGTATTCATGAGCTGAGCAGCGCCCTGACCGGAAGACTGGATGTACGGGTTGAAGAACAGGATGGTTCGGTTCAGACATTTTCCGTGGATACGGCCCAGGTTCCTTATCTGACGCGACCCGGCCAGCTTCGTTACAAGCTGACCACCGGGCGTCCAAGGGATTATCGCCACAGTACACAGGGCCCTTATTTTGCTGCCAGTGAACTTTCCTGGGGCCTGACGAATGCCTGGTCGGTGTACGGCGGCGGTATTTTCTCGCAGGACTACAACAGCGTGGCGCTCGGGGCAGGCCGTGATATGAGCATTTACGGCACATTGTCCGCTGACGTTACTCATGCCAGCGCCCGCTTCCCGGGGGACAAAAACCGTAACGGAAGATCCTGGCGACTCAGTTATTCCAAACGCTTTGATGAACTTAACAGTGAAGTCACTTTTGCAGGCTATCGCTTCTCCGAGCGCGATTATCTCACCATGGGTGAATATTTAGATATTCGCTACCGGGAAGGTTACATCGGTAACAGTAAAGAGCTGTATACCATCCAGGCGACCAAGAATTTCGAAGATTTGCGCCTCTCCACCAGTATTAACTGGTCGCACCAGACTTACTGGAACCGCCCGGCGACCGATCGCTACAGCGTTTCTCTTAACAAATATTTTGATCTCGGCGACTGGCGGCATCTGTCGGTATCGCTCAACGCAGCGCGCAGCGAATTTAACGGACGTAAGGACGATACTGCCTATCTTTCGCTCACGATGCCATTTGGTTCGGGCACGGTTGGCTACAGCGGAAGCATAAGCCGCGATCGCTATACGCAAAACGCCAGCTGGAGCGATCGTCTTGAAAATAATGACTATTATCGCATCAACGCCGGTAACAGCATGGGCGGTGGACAGGGAACACGTAGCCAGATGAGCGGCTATTACTCGCACCTTGGCAGTATGGCCGATGTTACTACCAACTTTAACTGGGCACAAAGCCAGTATACCTCTTTTGGTATCTCAGCCAGCGGCGGTATGACCGCAACGGCTGAAGGCGTGGCGCTGCACTCAGGTGGGGTACAAGGGGGGACCCGGCTGATGGTCAGCACCGATGGGGTGAGCGGAGTGCCTGTGGGGTATCAGAGTTACACCAACGCCTTTGGTATCGCGGTGATCCCTGGCGTGCCGAACTATTTCCGCACCAGTGCCGAAATTGACGTTAACCGCTTACCAGACGACGTTGAGACTTCAGGCTCGCCAATTGCTGAGCTGGCGCTTACCGAAGGCGCCATCGGGTTCCGCCGTTTCGATGTGTTAAAGGGCGCGAAAGTCGTCGCCATCCTCAGCCAGGAAGATGGTCGTCATCCGCCGTTTGGCGCGACGGTGCATAACGCCAAAGAGCGCGAGCTGGGAATGGTCAGCGATGGCGGACTGGCCTGGTTGACCGGCGTGAATCCGGATGAGCATTTAACCGTGCACTGGGGCGGTTCCGCTCGGTGTGAAGTCGTACTGCCACGAGTCATCCCCGCACAGCAGCTGTTGCTGCCATGCAAACCGATATCTCGCGGCTGAGAAAGTGAATGGTGATGGAATGAAAGTAAATAAAACCGTGATGGCTATTTTGCTGGGAACATTGACATCAGGTCTGCTGAATGATGCAGAAGCGGCGATTGCCCTGGACAGAACGCGGGCGATTTTCCCCGGCTCGGAGAAGAGTATTACCCTGAATATTACTAACGATAGTACGTCCATGCCGTACCTGGCCCAGGGATGGATTGAGGATGCGCAGGGGAACAAAATAAGCGGTCCTTTGGTCGTGGTGCCACCGCTACAGCGTCTTGAGGCAAAGAGTAAAAGCGTTATGCGCATCAATGCAATGCCGGATGCAGCAATGTTACCTCAAGATAAAGAGAGCCTGTTTTATTTTAACGTGCGCGAAGTTCCGCCGAAAAGCGAGCGGCCGAATGTGATGCAGCTGGCGTTGCATACCAAGATAAAGTTGTTCTATCGGCCAAAAGCCATCCTGCCGGAGAAGTATAGCCGCTGGGATAACCAACTGGTGCTGCAGAAGGTGAACGGCGGATATCGGGTGGAGAATCCGACGCCTTATTACGTGACGGTGATTGGTATTACTCCTGCGCCGAACATGGCCGTGGCGAAGGGATTTCAGTCGGTAATGGTCGCGCCAAAATCGACGGCGATGGTGAATAGTTCACACTTTACGACGCCGCACGTCACCACGATTAACGATTTCGGCGGTAAACCCACTTTGCCGTTTAGCTGCAACGGTAATGTCTGCCGTGCGGCAGCTAAACCAGCATCCTGATGGAAGCTGGAGTTGTACACAGGAGATGCCTGATGAAACATGGATTCGGTCGTACCACCTTGATTCTTTGGCTATTAACAGCCGGGGTTGTTTCTGTGGCTAGCGCCGCAAACTGGAACACCGACGGCCTCAATGGTGGGATTCGCGCCACGGGCACGCTGGTTGCGTCTCCGTGTGTACTGTTGCCGGAATCGGCGGAACAAGAGATCGATTTGGGCAGTACCGTCGCCTGGGGACTGGAACAGCCTGGTTCGGTTACGACGCCGGTAGCGATATATATCAAATTAGATCGCTGTCCCGGAGAGTATCAGTTTATGCGAGACCATCAGTTGATGCGGGGTTCGCTGATGCTAAACGGGCAGTCCGCCGTAAGAATGACTATTTACGGGGAAACAGAACCTACGGATAGTCGGTTCTTCAGGGTTCATGGAGGCGTGAAAGGGGTGGCGCTGCGATTGAGCGACCCGCGGGGCGAGCTTCTGCGTCCTGGTATGTCAAGCCGGCCGCAGATCCTGTCTCCCGGGCGCAACGATCTGGTGTTTCAGGCGCAGCTATGGCGTCTTCCTGCTCCGCTGATGGCCAACGAATGGCGCAGCGTAGTGAATGTCGGCCTGGAGTACGAATAATGAAAAGACACATAGCGCGAGCGCTAAGCCTGGTGGGCATTCCCATGCTGCTGCTGGTCAGTATATCGGCCACTCATGCTGATACGGATGTTTACTTCACCGGTAATCTGGTGGCTGACCCGTGTGAACTGCACGTGGATTCAGAAAATCAGATTGTTGATTTCAGGAACATACCGTCAAAAACGTTTATTAAATATCATCTGAGTGAACGTGAGCGCTTCACCATCATGCTCATTAACTGCGACCTCTCTTTGGGGAGCACGGTGAAGGTCACTTTCATGGGGGCCGAGGATGTCGATCAGCCCGGACTTTTCGCGGTTACGGGGACGGCTGGCGGGATCGCCATCGCCATTGAAGATGCCGATGGTACTCCGGTGTTACCTAATACCACAATGCGGCCGACCGCGTTGACAACGGGTGACACCAATTTAAATTTCCAGGCTTTTGTTTCCGCGCCAGTCCATAGCCGGGTGCGCGAAGGGGATTTCGAATGCGTGACAACATTTTTGCTTGAGTACGACTAGAGGTAGCTCGTTATGAAGAAAACACTCGTTTTTGCCACGGTTGTAGTGTTATCGGCGAGTTCTTTGTTACCCGCTGAGGCGGCATTAACGGTTAGTCGTTCACGGGTGATCGTTAATGAAGGGGACAAAAGCGCCAGTATGAGCGTGACGAATCGGAATACTCAGGAACCCTATCTGGCGCAGACCTGGATAGAGGATGAAACAGAGGCCAAAGTCACTAGTCCATTGATGGTATTGCCGCCGGTGCAGCGCATTGAAGCTGGTTCCAAAAGCGCGGTGCGGGTTCAGGTTCTACCGGATATCGGCAAGCTGCCGAAAGACAGGGAGAGCGTGTTCTGGTTCAACCTGCGTGAAATTCCGCCGCGCAGCGATAAGCCAAACGTCTTAACGCTGGCGCTGCAGACCCGGCTGAAAATTTTCTGGCGTCCGGCCGCCATAAAGGTTGATTCGAAATCCGATTCCTTTCCCGGCATTCAGAACGTGACGCTGGCTAAAAATGGTAACCGCTACACGCTAAATAACCCGACGCCGTACCATCTGACGTTTGTTGAAGGTCGTAGCAGCGTGAAGGGAAAGGGCAAGGAAGGATTTGAACCGATAATGGTGGCGCCAAAGGCCCAGACGGCGCTGAACGTGGGCGCAGCTGACCTGGGCGCAACGCCAGTTCTGGTTTTTGTGAATGATTACGGTAGCTTACGTTTGCTGCCATTCCAGTGTACCGGTTCCGCCTGCAAGGCGCAGCCGGTTATCACGCCTGAAAGCTGACGGGAGGCAGAAAGTGAAAACATGGAAATTAGGGCGCCTTGCCACTCTTTGCTGCCTGATTGCGGCATCGCCGTACAGTCTGGCATCAGACGGCGGGACAACCACGCTGACCATCAGCGGCAATATTATCGAACCGGATTGCGAGATTAATAACAATCAGCAGATTATGGTGGATTTCGGTGAAGTGCTTACGACGCGCATCGACGGTTCAAACTATGAAACGCCAATTGTCTATACGTTGAAATGCAAAGACCTTATTCGTAACACGTTAAAAATTAATCTCAAAGGAAACGGCGCACCGTTTAACAGCCAGCTGTTCTCTACAGATGTGACGGGACTTGGGATTAAAGTTTATGGTGCAAGTAAAACGACGATTGTTCCCAATACCGGGGCGCTGAGTTTTACCTATGCCGAAAATAACCCTCCGGCTCTGTATGCGGTTCCGGTCAAGCAGACCAACGTCTCGCTACCAAACGGAACATTCAATGGTTCCGCGACCATGGTGTTTAGCTATCAATGAGGATTATCTAATGCGTCAGCTAACAACAACCGCGCTTTTACTCAACATCCTTTTTGTTGGCGTTAGTCCGGCGATGGCCGCCAGTGACGCAGACGTCGTCTTTAAAGGGATGCTGGTCAATCCACCGCCGTGCTCGATCGACAACGATAAAACCATTCACGTGCCGTTTGGCGATCGCCTATCGATCAAAAAGGTCAGTGACGGTGTTTATCGTCAGGATGTGCCGTATAACCTGGTATGCGACAGCACTGCCGGCAGAGACTGGAAACTGATGCTTAGCGTTCGGGGAACCCTGGCGACATTTGATACTACTGACCGCGCGACGGTTGCCACATCGATGGGCAATATCGGCAATCTTGGGGTGAAGATCTTTCGTGACGGTCAGCCTTTTCAGTTTGATTCGCCGATAGAAATCAGCCTTTCGGCGATACCCAAAATCGAAGCATTGCTGGTGCAAAGGCCGAATATTGAGTTGGCTGAAGGGCCGTTCGAGGCGACGGTGACCTTGAAGGCGGAATATTTGTAACGGAGTCCCGTGGTCGGAATACTATTTAACGCGGTAGGATGCTTATGGAAAAGAGAAACTTAAAGAAATTAATACTGGCAGCGGGGATTATATTGGTATGGTCAGAGTCTGCATCGGCAGCTACTTGTAATGCGTTTGGCAATCAGGGGGGAGGATGCCCAACGGTACAGTCATTAAATGTAACTGGCGGTTCCGTTGCGGTTAATTGGGCCGCAGATATGAATGCACAGTACTTTGCCTCAATACAGGGTAGTCTAGCAACAACCTGGGGTTTATATATGATTCATGGTTGGCACACATCAATGAACGGGCATTGGTTTGGTGGAGGAACAAAGACGCCAATATTAACCGTCAAGAATACCGATCCTGTTCGTGATGCACTGGGTAATCTTACAACAGATCAATGTTCAATTAGTGCGAATCAATGTACTCATGACAGGATGGCCGCGCGGTTTTACAATAAATACGGAGCCTCCGGTACGACTAGCGTGACGTTGCCCTCATCATCATCACCAAACGCACCGCCGTGCCTGATCTTTGGTGCTGTAGCTCCTGATACGGGGGATTTCTTTACAGTTTTTGCCCCTGTACTGGCAGAACCTTGCAAGCCCGGATTCCCTGGAACGGTTGATCCTGAACCTGATCCTGAATGGTGTGGAATGAGCACCAGTGCGCTGTCTTTTGCATTTGGCGATATGGCGCCTGCGGTGGTTTCGGGACAGTCGATGACCAAAAGCGCCACTATGGCCTGTAGCAATGCAGGTGTGAGCTATAGTTTATATCTGAGTAATGTTTCTACCACCGGCAGAAATAAAATTGATTTGGGCCGAGGGATCACCGCTACGGTGAGCGCCAATAATCAGGCGCTGCAAACAAAGAGAACTTCTACAGGTAAAACAAATACATTGAATATTACAGTTACTCTCAGTGGCACACCTACTAGTACAGGCCCAATTAGTGGCACCGGGATATTGGCTGTTAACTATTTATAAAAAACAAACCATGCCCTCCTAATTAATTTAGGAACAAGTTTTTATTGATTATCATCGCAGCTTCGGGTCTGTATTAATTATGCCAGACAGATATTGAAGATTTGTGATGAACTATTTTCCGGAGTTGAAGGTATTATGATTAAATCAGATGTTATAGCAATTATTATGATGGGATTTATTTTAACCGGCTGTGTTCCTAAAAAAGCCCCATCGCTGGTGACTTCACCAGAGGAAGCAGTTGCTCCGCCGACAAATCAGGAGGGAGAAGTCGATATGGTACAGTGCGAAAAAGAGTTAAATGCATTGGGAACTGTTAATCAACTCAGATATGCCGAATTAAAGGCCCGGTTTGAGCGTGTCATGCACGGAGCTTCCGGATATACCACCGTGCGTAACTCAGTAAATCCAGAAACGCGTCATGCCATTGATGCTTTATATAAGTTCCAGGCGGTAAAACTATGTTCAGAGATCCGTGGAGAAATGCTAAATAGTCTGGCAGTCAAACCAACAGGGGATAAACTCGAATGAGTCATCGAGCAGGGAATGCAATCGTCTTCATTCTCGGTGTCACGATGATTCCATGCGTTCAGGCCGATGTCTTAAACTATGCCAGGGATTGGACCCAGCGCGAAGAAGTCAATAAAAGCAGCGAGCAATCGCAGGAAGAGAGACGTCCTGCGCCGCGGGAAAAATCAAAGACGCCGCCAAAAGCGTCTGCTAAAGAAAAGATTAACGCCAGGCCGTCCGTCGCGGTGAAAGCCACAACGGCGCCGGCAAAAATAAAAGAGAGAGATGCAAAATCTGCGAAAACTCCTGATATTCCGCCTTCTGGCGTTATCAAATATCCGGAGGTGAGGAGGGAGCAAAAAACAATAAACAAGAACGAAATAGACGTTTATCTTCCTGATTCTCGTATTTTAGGTCGCTGGCTGAAATCGGTTATTCAACATATTTCCGCCACGCCTTCAGAGCGAATGATACAAGAGCTATATCTGAAACAGAAAGACGAAATAAAAATCATGCGCGATAAGTTAGCCCAGCGTGAGGGTGAAAATGTTATTTTAAAAAATAACGACAAAGAACGTCATTTAATTATGTCAAAGCTCGGCAAACTGGAGGCGGAGAATGGGCAGTGGAAGCGTTTGACGCAGGAAATGCAAAAAAATCTGAAGCTGGCAAAGTATCCACCACTCCCTACAAGTGAACAAGATTTAGCGGATTTTGCCGCCGGTATGGCGATGGGTGTTGATATTGTTGAACTGCTTGAACAGCGAAATGAACAAGGTGTTCAGATTGATCGTAAATTATTTCTGGCGGGGATAACGGAAACGCTACGCGGAGAACGCCGCCTGTCTCAGGAGGCGTTTGAACAACATCTTGCCAGGGCTAATCAGCGCGTCAGCGATGCTATAAAGAAAACCATGAAAAACAGGGAGGTACGCGACAAGGAATGGTTACATAACTTTATTAAACAGGAAAATACATTAGCCGCCGGTAACGAAGCCTGGTTCCGGGTCATCCATACCGGTAACGAGGTATTACCCGACAATGAGTCGGCAACCGAATTAACGCTTTCGTTTATACGTCGTCTGACTGACGGAACCTTGATTGCAGACTCCGATCTTTCTGGTCTGGTACTGCAAGAAAAAATTAGCGAGCTGCCGACCTGGCTGCGGGTGGTTGCAAAAAAAATACGCTTGAATGGTGAAGCCGAATTAGCGGTGAAAGTAAATGAATACGGCGACCCGGCAGAACGGGGAAACTATGTCGAGCATTGGAAAGTTCGAGTGGTTAAACAACGTACAATGTAAATGTAAAGGTTAAATATTTACTTTTCTTTTAATATATAATTCGTGTACTCGAGAGTCTTTGTACTAATTCAATTGTATAATTAACTTAAGCTCATATATGTAAACAGGACGAGCTGAATCAAACCGGAAGGAGGTTCATTATGGTACCTACTGCTAAACCACTACACTTGCCAGTGCATATAGCAACTGAGAATAATTATTTTTCCATGGGGCTTATATTCCTGTTGAAAGAGTTGTTTGAAGAGGAGTATCAGGGCGGAGTGATTATCTCTAAGACTAGCGAGCCTATGGCCGCGGATCTGATCGTGAAATTCCACACGCCGGGTGAAAAAGTGTTTGATTGGGTGGGGTGTCATGAGTTCCGTACACACAATGAATATAAGTTCAAAATGTTAGGTAAAAAATGGTTAAGTGTATATCCGCGTAGCGAACATTACGATCGGAATATTAACTGTCCGGTCATCAATGCCGTTATTACCATGAGAAACTCCGTGGCCACTATTCGCAGAAAATTGTTTACTTTATTTTTCGCTGACTCGATGAGCGGCCCTCCGGATCTGCGTAAGCCAAACTGCTCTAAATGCCCAGGGCCTTACCAACTGGCATGGCGAGAACAGTTGATGCTAGGGTATTTAAGTCAAGGCTTGGGGCATTATGAGATTTCGCAAAAAATGGGTTGTTCTATAAAAGCATTGAGCAGCTATCGCCGTTCTATTATGCGTAAAATCAATATAAAAAGGTATAGCGACTTCGTACTGTGGTTAGGCTCTCAGGCTGTTTCAAAAAAATACGCTGAAATTGTCCAGCATCATGTTCCGGAATATGCTGACGATCGGCTTATCTGGAAAACAAAACTTTCTCCTGAAGGCGGTGATGAATCAGATGATAAGTACCGTACGTTGCAAAGCATGAAACGCCTGACGACCAGTCGTTTACATTTAAAACAATCCGAAAGTGAAATCTGGCTGACGACACGAGAGATCGCCAACGAAATGGATATTAGTATTTACAGCATGCGCTATTTATTATGCCAGATGGAAAACTCCGGAGCCGTAATAAGCATTAAAACCGGGAGCGGGAGAAGTAATACGCTACGCTGGAAATTAGCAAGTTAAGCACAGGACAACTATACAATACGCTGTCTCGTTTGAATAAGAATATCGTTAACTCATTTTTTCATAAATGATTAAATATACTAATGCTATTATTGCGCCTTATCAGAAAAAACGGCGCGCAGTGGTGTTGAGGTTATAAAGAAGAACGTCTCATTCAGGAGGCGGGTGCTCAGGCTCTATCTCTTATCAATTTAACGCTTTATTTATCATCAGAAATACGCCAGCCGGCGGGGAGGTCCCTGGCCGGTAACCAACGCCATGCCCCCTCACGAGCGGATCCGCATGGCAAAAAAATCGGTCAGTGAGTCAGCGCGCTAAGCCGCGGCTGGCAGGTCCCGCAACCCGGAACGGTGGGCTGGGGATAGAGGGCAAAAATATAACGACACAATACCATGTGCCAGAACATCAGCATGCCGAGCGCGGAAATGGCCCGCGGTATAAATCCGCCGATCGATGACGGCGTAACGTTTAGCAGAAAATGGTGCCGTAAACGCCCGGCTGAATAACAGAGTCAATGGTGCACTCCGGGGCATCTTCGACTTCGGAGTTGAAGAGACATAAAAACACCCGGAACAGGCGGTTTGATGAAGGTCCACGCGTCTCTCGCGCAGCGGCGTCAGCTTTTTGCTCCCGCAGCGGACAGAGACAAACAGCGCCACGCCGATAAAAAAAACATACTGTAACGCCCACAAGAGCCAGCCGATCTCCTGGGAGCGAGACCGAACCTGTTCTTTTTTTGCCTGGATGTGCGGAACCCGAGAAGCGTCGGCGCTCGCAATGCCCGACTGCCCAAGAAACGGTAGTTTACTTTTGCCCATATTTTCCCCTCGCGCGGCGGCTAAGAAATATTTACAACATCATTGACTTGCTTGTGATACATAAACAGTGTTGATGATTCGTAGTGTAAAAATCTCGGCGGGGGGATCGCTATTGTGGTTAACCACATACCCGTCTAATAGTTGATTTAAATCAATATAGTGAAAGGGATGGTTGAGTGGGAGCGAAAACGATGGGGCGTTTGGCGCTGCTGATCTCTACATTACTGCTGATCTGTCCGGCACGGGCGGACTCATGGTATATCGGTCTGCTGTCGATTCGCGGCGATGCCATTGCTCGCAGCAGCTGGCAGCCGCTGGAATCATTTCTGAATCAGCAGATGCCGGATCAGCAGTTCCATATTCGTCCGCTGGATCTGCATGAGATGCAGGAAGCGGTCAAGAACGGTAGCGTGCAGTTTGTCGTGACCCACCCCGGGCAGTTTGTTCAACTAAATACTCATTTCCCCTTACGCTGGCTGGCCTCATTGCGCGCTTCTCATGGCGTGAAGAACATAATAGGAAGCGTCATCCTGGCCCGTCGCGACGGCGAAATTAAGACGCCTATGGATTTGATCGGGAAAACGGTTGGCGCCATCGATCCCCTGGCTTTTGGCGGCTACCTGTTGGGATACAAAGCGCTGAGCGATGCCGGATTGCGGCCAGACAGCGATCTCCATCTGCGCTTCACCGGATTTCCAGCCGATGCGCTTATTTATCTGCTGCGCGAAAATGCCGTGCAGGCAGCCATTGTTCCGGCGTGTCTGCTGGAAATGATGGATGAAGAGGGGCTGATTGATAAAGTTGATTTTGTCGCGCTGATAACACGCCCGGAATCCGCACCTTGCGTAACCAGTACCCGGCTTTACAGAGACTGGTCTTTTGCCGCGCTGCCCACCGTAAGCGACGAGGTGGCCGATCGCGTGACCCGCGTGTTGCTTAATGCGCCTGATAATGCGGTTTTTCGTTGGGGCGCGCCTGCCTCAACCAGCCAGGCCGAAGCGCTCATGCGCGAACTGAAACAGCATCCTCAGCAGCGACTGTTATGGATGGATGTCAGGAACTGGTTTGTTCAGAATCGCCTGCTGGTGGCGGGAGCCGGGCTGATATTGATACTACTGATACTCAATTATATCTGGGTGATGCTGCTGGTGCGACGGCGCGGCAGGCAGCTTGAACGCAGCGCCATCCGGCTGCGCGAGCAGGAGCAGGCCCTTGAAACGGCCCGTCAAATAAGCGTACTCGGCGAAATGACTTCGGGTTTCGCACATGAGTTAAATCAGCCGCTGTCGGCTATCCGGCACTATGCTCAGGGTTGTTCGATCCGCTTGCAGAAGCAGGATCCGCAGCATCCTTTACTGTCGGCGCTGGAGAACATTGATCTTCAGGCGCAGCGCGGGGCGGAGACGCTGCGTAATCTGCGGCTTTGGGTGAGCCAGGCGCAAGGAGAATCCGTTACGGCCGAAAAGTGGGAGAGCGTTCGCATTGTTCAGGCGATTGATAATGTCTGGCAGTGGCTGCACGTGCCGCGACAGTTTCCCGGACTTCGGATGATAAGCAGCATAGACCACGCCCTGACCATCGTCTTACCGCCTGTTCTGCTTGAGCAGGTGCTGGCGAATCTGATCCTCAATGCGGCGCAGGCCGGAGCGAATATGCTGTGGATTGATGCCGTTCGCGATGCCGGAAGCGTGAGGATCGTCCTGCAGGATAACGCCGGCGGTATCGATGACGCGCAGCTAGCGCAGGCATTCCAGCCGTTTAAGAGCAGCCGGCAAGAGGGAATGGGGCTGGGGCTGGTTATCTGTCAGCGGCTGGTGCGTTATGGCCGGGGAGAGATCGGCATAAGGAATCAAACGGCGCCCGATGGACGGCCCGGCGCGGTAGTGGTACTGGCATTCACGCATCAAGAAGAGCGGAGCGACAATGGCGATAATTCATCTCTTAGATGACGATCCGGCAGTGACCCGGGCATGCGCTTTTTTACTGGAGAGCCTGGGCTATGAGGCGGTGTGCTGGGAAGAGGGGGAACGGTTCCTTGCGCAGGCCGATCTGTATCAGGTCGGTGTTGTGCTGCTGGACATGCGGATGCCGGTGCTGGACGGCCAGGCGGTTCACGAGGCGCTGCGTCAGCGCGGTAGTACCCTGGCGGTGGTGTTTCTGACCGGGCATGGCGACGTGCCGATGGCGGTAGAGGAGATGAAACGCGGTGCGGTGGATTTTCTGCAAAAGCCGGTTTCGCTAAAACCGCTGCAGGCGGCGCTGGAACATGGGCTCACGGTCTCCGGCGAGCGCTTTGCACAGAAAAAAGTCGTCGATTGCTATCAGCAACTTACCCCCAAAGAGAGAGAACTTGCGCTGCTGGTGATGAAAGGGCTCATGAATCGGGAGATTGCGCAGGCGATGAGTATTGCCGTACGCACGGTGGAGGTTCATCGGGCGAGGGTGATGGAGAAAATGCAGGCGGGGAGCCTGGCGGAGTTAGTCAGCAAATTACAGCGGGTTACCCGGTGATGGGTTCTCAACATGGCGGTATGGCCGCCGGCACCTACACCGCAGCGGCGTCTATCACAACACAATAAATGGTAGGGAAGAGGGAGGAGTATGTAATTGCAAACGATATTCATTTTCATTATTGTTTGCATTCCGTAAACTACTGTAAAGAAAAATTACATGTCTATCGCATCCCTGAAGAAAGCCGTGCGCGGCGCGCTGGTCATTTCGTTTTCTCTGCATGCGCTTTCTGCGTCGGCAAAAGATTTCAGCGAGCGGGAATTCCGCTCTCAGCCTCTTGGCCATGGCGTTTATGAACTGGCCTATGATCGCGGTCAGAAGGCGCTGTATGCCGCCTCCGCGCCCTCATTTGATAAAGATAAAACGGCGGGCGTCGTGTTTCGACTTGCGGCCGACTCTCTGCGGATTGATGAGAAAATCGCCACCGAACGCCGCGCCTTTGCGCTCTCTCTGGATGAAGAAAACCATATCCTGTATTTGGGCAATGCGCTGGATGGTTCGCTGACGCTGCTGGATACGCAGACCAATAGGGTGATTAAAACGCTTCAGCTCAGCGATGATTCAGATCCTGAGAAACAGGCCCACGTCCGCGAAGTGGTGCTGGATAAGCTAAACCAGCGTCTGTATGTGTCAGGGATCGGGCGCAAGGGCCAGGGCCTGCTTTGGGTGGTCGATACCCGCAAGCAGCAGCTAATTGATACGTTGAAGAACATCGACCCGGTGGGGTTTGCCGTTGCTACCGCGGGTGAGAAGGTTTATGCGGTGACCGGCAACGGGGAGTTGGTTATCCTCGATGGCAAAACGTCGAAACTGCTTTCCCGGGTGAAGGTCGACCCGGCTGAATCGGAGCACTATTTCCTCAATATCGCCCTGAACAGCGCCGCCGGAGTCGGATATATCGCCGATACCAATACCCGCGATGTGCTGGTGGTGCGGCTGGACTCCGGCAAGCTGGTCGATCGTATCGCTTCGCCAAACTCCATCGCCGTGCTCTATCACGCCGGGCGCGATGAAATCTATGTGACCCATCGTAACGATCGCTCGATAAGCATCATCGACGCGAAAACCAACCATCTCAAACACACCATCAAAACGGCGGCCATGCCCAACAGCCTGGTGCTTTCAGCGGATGGCGGAACGCTCTATGCCAGCGTCAAACAGGACGAAAAAAGCGACCAGGCTGACTACGTTCTCAAGATTGATCTAACTAAATTCTAAGGATTTTTTTGTGACGATAAAAACACGCCTGGACGTGGCGATGGCGCTCGCCTTGAATCTACCCGCGGCAGCCTTCGCCGCAGATGGCGCTTCGGTAAACGAAGAGCAGATGGTCGTCACCGCCAGCGGGTTCAGCCAGGAGCGACGCGAGGCGCCGGCGACGATCTCGGTGCTCGATGAGAAGGCGCTGAATACCCGCTCAAACCAGAACATATCCGAAGCGTTGCGCGAGATGCCGGGCGTGCTGGTGGGCAACGGTCACGGCAGCCTGCCGACCGGCGATGTTCAGATGCGCGGCATGGATTCGACCTATACCTCGTATATGGTGAACGGCATCAAGCAATCTACCCGCGAATCTCGTCCCTACGGGCATCATATTGGGACGGAAGCGGCGTTTATGCCGCCGCTGGCCGCTATTGAACGGATTGAGGTCATTCGCGGGCCGATGTCCTCGTTGTACGGCTCTGACGCTATTGGCGGCGTGGTCAACGTCATCACCAAAAAGGCGTATAACCTCGACGCATGGACGGGGGTGCTGGAGGATAATTACTTCCTGCAGGAGAAAAGCGAATACGGCAACACCAACCAGACTAACGCGTTCTTTATGGGGCCGGTAGTGCCGGGTAAACTCGGGGTCAGCGTGGGCGCGGATTATCTTGATCGTCGCGATGATGACAGCCCCACGAACGAACGTTTTGTTAAACATCAGTCCGGAAATCTGGATGCCACGATTTCTCTGTCGCCAACCGATACCCAGCTCTGGGATCTGAACGCCACCAAAGGCAATCAGGAGAAAACCCATAACGACAAAGAGTGGTACTGGGGTTTTGACCGCGATGCGGCCTCGCTGTCACAGCATGCGTGGTACGGTGATGACCTGCTGGAGGTGAAGAACTTTATCAGCTACGAAAAGGCCCGCACGGAATATCGCGTGCCCGGCATGGACCCGCAGTTTATTAAGCAGAATAATTTTGAGGCCAATAGCACGAACACCTTTACGCTGGCCGATCACAAGCTGACGTTAGGCGTCAACTTTACGCGCAACGAACTGAATGACACCTTCGGTATCGCGGACAAACAGGCGCCCGGCGTCACCCCGGTCAGTAAAATTACCCGCCACGGCTGGGCGGTATTCGCGGAAGACGCGTGGATGATCGTCCCGGACTTTACCCTGACGACCTCGGCGCGCCTCGATCATGATAGCTATTTCGGTTATCACGTTACGCCTAAGCTGTACGGTAACTGGGCCATTGACGAAACCTGGGCGCTGAAAGGGGGCGTGTCCGCCGGCTATAAAAAACCGGATTTACGCCAGAATAATGCCGGTTTTACCAGCGTCTACGGGGCTTATCCTTATTCTGAAATCGGTATTGGCAACGACGATCTCAAGCCGGAACAAAGCATCAATACCGAGCTGGGCGTGTACTGGCAGCGGGATGCCCTGGCGCTCGACGCCACCCTTTTTTACACCAAATTTAAAGATAAAATCAGCGACCATACCATCTGTACCTCATCGGCTACCCAGAAGTGCCAATACAACGGCTATACCGCCGATAGCGTGTCGCAATATATTAACGTCGGTGATGCGCAGATCTACGGTGTGGAGCTGAACGGCGACTGGCAGGTGACCGCAGCGCTGAAGGCGAACGCCAACTATACCTACACCCACAGCGAACAGAAAAGCGGCGAGTATAAAGGCTATGCGCTAAACGATTTCCCCAGCAGTATGGCCAACGTTTCGCTGACGTGGAACACCACTTCCGATCTGGAACTATGGACCAGGGCCAGCTGGCGCAGCAGATCGCCGGATATCGGCAAGTCCAGCGCAACGGACGCCTACGCGCTAGTGGATTTAGGCGCGCGTTACCACCTGACTAAGCGCGTCACCCTGATGAGCGGGATCTACAATCTGTTTGATGTAAATCCGGTTTACACCACCGCCTACCGGCAGACGGCGATGCTGGAAGGGCGGCGCTATAATTTCGGCGGGCGCATTGAGTTCTGACAATGAAGCAGGGGCCGAATGGCCTCTGCGAAAGGATCCCACAAAGATCTGTCAGGGCCTGAAGTCCAGAACGACATGACTGAATGTTTGATAGGTTTTTTCGTCTGGCGCAGGCGGGATTGTGGCTTGTTTCAGCGCGGACATCACCTCCGCGCATAGCGCCGGATCGCCGTTCTCGACCGTTGGATTCTCCACCGTCCCGTCACGCTGTAGCGTTAAGCGCACCGAGCATGTTTGCCCTTGCCAGGACGCCGGCTGGTCTATCTTAGCGAAGATAGCCTTCTGGATCTGGGTCAGATAGCGTGAGGCATTGGCCTGCGGTGAAGTATCTGAACCCGTTTGATAATCGCGAAGTATCTTATCCACTTCTGCCGATATTTTAGCGTCTTCGGTGCTGTCCGGCGCAGAAGCACTACCCGAGCAGGCGGAAAGGAGTAAAGCGAGGGGGCAAATGAGCAGCGGGCTGATTTTCACGAACATGGTAATGCCTCCTTGCTGGCGATGAGCTATTCCGGATGCGAGGCGGTTATCCTCTGTTATTCCGCGATTTTATTCAAACGCTAATCGCTGATTTTTCCTGCGGCGGATTGAACGCGCGGCAGCGGCATTAAGTGACACTGTCACGTATTTTTTTCCTTCGCCGCGGCCGATTTACGCCATCCAGTCGCGAATCAGGTTCCCGTACAGCTGTTCAGCCTCCTCCAGCCGGCTGAGCAGGCAGTACTCGTCGGTTTGATGAGCCATAGACGGCTCGCCGGGGCCGAGAATGATACAGGGCGGATTGCCCAACGCCGGCAGCAGCAGCGAGGCGTCGGTAAAGTAGGGCACCACCCGCGGCTCAAGCGGCCGATCGTGCAGCGGCTGGCAACGCTGATAAACCTGTTTTATCCACGCGTGATCCTGTTCGCTGAGTACCGCGGGCAGATCGACCAGCGTCGACACCGTGACGCTCTCGCCAAGCAGCGTGGTCAACCGCTGGCGGATGGTGGCGTGCTGTAAATCAGGCGCGCTGCGGATATCGACATCGAAACGCGTGCGGTCCGGCACGGAATTAATATTTAGCCCGCCTTCAATACGTCCGACGTTTACCGTGGGCTGCTTCATCAGCGGATGCGGCGCGCCCGGCGAAAAATGTTGGATTTTAGCCAGCGCATCCGCCGCCAGATAGATAGCATTAATCCCCAGCTCCGGCATCGCGCCATGGGCAGTTTTTCCCCGCGTTTCGCAGCGTAACCAGAGCGCGCCTTTATGGCCGATAACCGGATAATTGGCGGTGGGCTCGCCGACGATCAGCGCGCCCACTTCCGGCAACGGCGCGGAGGCGATCAGCGCCCGCGCGCCGTCGCAGCCCGTTTCTTCCCCGCCGGTAATCAGCAATACCGCGCCGCGCCCGGCGAGGATCGTTTCCCGCTGCTGAACGCAGGCGACGGCAAACGCCGCTATCGCCGCTTTCATATCGCTGGACCCGCGTCCATAAAGGCGCCCGTCTTCCATCTGCGAGCCGAAAGGGTCGTACCGCCACCGGGCATTTCCCAGCGGCACGGTATCCAGATGCCCGGTAAAGGCCAGCGGTTTACCAGGCGTTGCCCCGGGGAGCCAGGCGATCAGATTGCTGCGACTCTCGCCGAATGACGACAGCGAAACTGCAAAACCGTTAGCGTTAAGCCAGTCGGCAAAGTACCGCATGCAGTCCGCTTCGCTGCCCGGCGGGTTGATGGTGTTAAAGCCCAGCAGCTGCCGGGCGAGTTCAAGGGTGGTGGTCATCAGCGATGTTCCGTCAGCCAGTCAAGGCAGTTAATCCACAGCTGACGATAGCCGGGCCATTTGGCAAACTCTTCCGGCAGCCAGTGTGCCGACATATCGCTGGTCCATACCAGCGAGCGACCCTGTTGATATTCGCGAACGGCCAGCAGCGGATGACCGGTACCGGCGACCGTCGCCAGCAGTTTGCCCTCCGGATGCATTTCGACTTCGTTATAACCCAGCAGCCACGGCCATTCGCCCGGAATATCGTTAAACAGCGCGTGGGATTCCGTCACCTCGGCATAGCAACCTTCCGGCGTTTCAATGCGATCGTCCCATGCCAGGCAGCGGACCGGCAGCACTTTCTCCACCGCGGTATTACGATAACGCGCGCCGCCGTTGATTCCCTGGAAGCTGTAATAGCCGCCGATCATCATCAGCGACCCGCCGCCGGCCACGTAGTCATGCAAAAGCGTCAGACGGTTGGCGGTTCGGCGGCTTTTCAGCCAGGTGTCCGGATGCAGCAGCAGCGTATTGGCGCCGATATCCGACAGAATAATCGCATCCCACTGCTGCAGCGCTTCCAGCGTCAGCGGAAAGTCTGTCGCCGCCGCGTGGGCGGGCATGTAGGTAATGGCGTAGGCACTGTCCGCGAGCGCCGCCAGAAAATCCGTCGCGCCGGTGTGCCAGGTGGCGGTGGCGAACTGATCGAAGCCTTTAACGTGTGTTGACGTGCTGGTCCAGGACTCACCGACCAGTAAGATTTTTTTCTGCATTATGACTTTCCTTTTATCCGCCGAAGACCCGTTGGGGATTTCCAATCATCAAGGTTTCAAGCTGTTCGCCGCTGACGCCGTGGCGCCGCAGGCGGGGAACAAAATGCTTGAGTATGTAGCCGTAACCGTGGCCGCCGTAGCGGGTGAGCATGGTTTTCAGGAAGACGTCCTGCGATAGCAAAATTTGCTGGATATAGCCGTCGTCAATTAGCTCGCGAATTGCGCGGGCGTTCTCCTCGTCGGAGGGCGACTGCGCCGACTCGTCGGCGTAGTAATAGCTCATGCCGATCATGTCGTATTCGAGAAACGCCCCGCGCTGCGCCAGCTCCCGCTGGTAACGCTTATCGGCAAAGCTGGGATTCATATGGCACAGCACCGTATGGCGCAGATCGGCGCCTTCCTGCTCGAGAATGTCCAGTACGCGGTGACCCAGCCGTTCCCAGCCGGGCAGGTGGACCTCGATCGGCACGCCGGTCGCGGCGCTGGCCCGGCCCGCAGCGCGCAGGGATTTCTCCTCATCCGGGGTAAAGCGGCTTGAGATACCGATTTCGCCGATGAGTCCGGCGAGCACCTCCGGTTTCTCTTCCGCGCCGCCAAGATCGTAGATTAGCCGCTCGGTCAGCCGTTCAACGCTGCTGGTTCTAACCCACTCGGGGTGCGAGGGTTCCAGATAGAGGCCGGTGCCCATAATAATGTTCAGGCCGGTCAGACGGGCGATACGCGCCAGCGCTTTGGGATCGCGGCCAATGCCGATATTGGTCGGATCGACTACCGTTTCCCCGCCAAGGGCGCGATATTTCGTCAGCTCTTCAATCGCGACGTCGACGTCAAACAACTGACAGTTATCGCGGCTCATCAGCGGGTTCAGCGACAGTTCGCCGAGGTTTTCCATTTTCACCGGCATTTCGGCAAGATGGCGATCGCTACAGCAGCAGGGCGGCACCCATTTGCCGGAGGCATCCAGCAGAATATGCTCATGCATCAGCGTCACGCCCATTTCACTTATCGGCAGCGGGCCGAGCACCGTCATCACGTAACCGCTGCTGACGCCGACCGGCAGCGGGTCGGGATGGCGAAAAATTGATCCTTTCATCTGCTATCCTTTTGCCGCGGAGCGCGCGGGGTTGAGAATGCGGGTGTTCAGCCAGATAGCCAGCAGGATAATAGTGCCGGTGGCGATCTGGGTGTAGAACGGCGAAATATGCGACAGGATCAGCCCGTTCTGAATCACCGCAATCGACAGCGCGCCCAGCAGCGTGCCGATAATGGTGCCGAAGCCGCCAAACAGGCTGGTACTGCCGAGCACCACGGCGGCGATGACCTGCAGTTCAAAACCTTCGCCCTGGTTGGAGGAGCCGCTGCCGAGGCGCGCGGTGATAATCATCCCCGCCAGCGCGGCGGCCATGCCGCTGATGATATAGACCTTCATGGTGACCGCTTTGGTGTTAATCCCGCTGCGTCGCGCGCCTTCGGCGTTGGCGCCGATAGCCGTCACGTAGCGGCCAAAACGCATATGGTTGAGAACGATGTGCCCGATAAGCAGAATCATAATGCCGACCAGCGCAGGCATAGGGATTCCCACAACCCACGCGCGGCCAATAAAGGTAAACAGGCTGTCAGCCGGAACCGGGATCGAGTAGCCCTGGGTGACCAGCAGCGCGATGCCGCGAACCACAGCCAGGGTGGCGAGGGTGACGATAAACGCCGGTATGCCCTCATAGGCGATAAAGAAGCCGTTGATGGCGCCAACGATGCCGCCGAGCAACAGGCCGCCGAGCAAAACCACCGGCCACGGCAGTCCCCAGTTGTTCAGGGCGATAGCGGAAAGCGCGCCGACCAGCGCGAGGGTGGAACCCACCGACAGGTCGATGCCGCCGGTGGTAATGACCAGGGTCATTGCCGTCGCGACGATCAGCAGCGGGGCGCTTTGACGGATAATGTTGAGCCAGTTGGTGCCGGTGAGAAAGTTGCTGGTGATCAGCGAGAACACCACGCAGCAGAAGACGAAAAAGAGCGCGATGCTGACCACGCCGGAGTGGTTATGCAGCAGGCGGCGCGGCAGCGAATGCTGGATCATGCGGGAGCTGCTTAAGTTCATGATACTCATCCTGTTACCTCAATGTGCGGCCGCAGAGCGGGCGGTGAATTTTTCGCCCACAATCAGGTTAACGATATCGCTCAGGCTGGTGTCGGCCACTCGTCGGTCGGCGACGTTGGTACCTTCATACATCACCATGATCCGGTCGCAGACCAGAAACAGGTCCTGCAGGCGGTGGGTAATCAGAATCACGCTCACGCCGCGAGCGGAAACGCGGCGAATCAGCTCCAGCACCGCCTCAACTTCCGCGACGGCCAGCGCGGCGGTGGGTTCATCCATAATCAGCACTTTCGGGTCAAAGGCCGCCGCGCGGGCGATGGCAATGGCCTGACGCTGGCCGCCGGAGAGATTTCGCACCAGCAGGCGGGTATCCGGAATGGAGATCCCGAGTCCTTTAAGCATCTCCCGGGCGTCGGCGTGCATTTTGGCCTCGTCGAGAAAGGGGATACCGAGGACCGATTTCATCGGCTCGCGGCCCATAAACAGATTGCCCGCGACGTCGACCGTGTCGCACAGCGACAGATCCTGGTAGACCATCTCGATATGGCAGCGGCGCGAATCGGCCGGATTAGCGAACTGCTGCTGTTCGCCGTCGATGCGAATCGTGCCGCCGGAGGGGATCACCGCCCCCGAGAGTACTTTGGTCAGGGTGGATTTCCCCGCGCCGTTATCGCCCACCAAGCCCAGCACCTCGCCCGGAGCCAGCTCGAGATTGACTCCGCGCAATGAACGTATCGACCCGTAGGTCTTGGTGATGTTGATCATCTCCACCCTTGGCGGGGTAGTGTGTGGCTGCTGCATCTGATAACTCCCATCGCTGTTGCCGGGAAAATGTTCGCCATCCTGCGGAAAATGCCCCCTCCGACACGGTTTACATGCTAGTAAACCGGTTTACCTGCGGAGTGGAGCACTCGCCAACACAGTCAGGACAAACGCTACGTAAGATATTTGTTCGCCAGTAAGAACATTGCAGCATCCGTGCCAGGGCAGGAACAACACAGCAGCCCTGTAACTTAACCATATGTAATCAATAGATTTTATTCATTACATTCCGGTAAACCGGTTTACTGATTATAGTGAACAGATTGTAAATCGATCGTTTTTTGCGCCAAAACTGGGCGCTTTTGCGCCATTTTGGGATGTGCTTAACAAATCTTGATTGAGTCGCGACCGATCCATTCTACCGGCAGGCGGGTTTCTGCCGGGATATCCTGGTCGTTGTTCAGCAGGCGCATCATGATATTCACCGCGGTGCGGCCCAGTTCGCGGGCGGGCTGGCGGATAGTTGAGATACGCGGCTGGGTGAAATCGGCATAGTTGGCGTCATCGAAGCCGACCAGCGACAGCGCCTCCGGCGCCTGAAGCCCACTGGCGCGCAGCCCGTCAAGCAGACCCAGCACCAGGTAGTCGCTGGCGGCGAAGACGGCGGTCGGGCGAAGCGGCTGGCTAAACAGGTAACGCAGCGCCTGCTGGCCGAACTCGCGCTGGTAGTCGCCGTACATCACCCATTCGGGCGGCCAGCTCAGACCGGCCTGCTCCATCGCGGTGCAGAAGCCCTGATAGCGCTCGCGGACGCTCATCAGCTTGTCGGGACCGCCGACGAAGGCGATATGGCGGTGTCCGGCGGCGATCAGCTTTTCGGTGGCGATCCGCCCGCCCTGAACGTTATCGGCAAACACCTTTGGCACCGTACTGCCGGGTATATCTTCATCCAGCAGGACAATGCGTTCGTGACGCTGGACCTCTTTGCGCAGCAGGCCGTTATCAGGGCGGTTAGTGGTGAACAGCAGGCCATCGACCTGGCAGGTATCCAGCCAGCGGATGAACTGGCACTCCTTTTCCGGATTATTGCGGGTGATGCACAGCACCAGGCTATAACCGCTGGCGGAAGCGGCCTCTTCGGCGGCGTCGGCCAGCTCGGCAAAGAAGGGGTTGGTGATATCGGGCAGCACCAGGCCGAGCGTCTCGCTGCCGCCTTTGCTAAGACGGCGCGCCAGGCTATTACCGCGATAGTCCAGTTCGCGAATCGCCGTTTCGATACGGTCGATGGTGTCCTGCGGCAGCACAATACTGTTGTTCATATAGCGCGACAGGGTGGCTTTTGACAGTCCCGCCAGCTTTGCGACATCGGATAACAATACGCGTTTTATACTCATTTCCTGCGCCATTTCTGCCAGAATCGGCTATCTGTAACATAGTTAAGCGCGCTGGATACAGCAATTTCTCCGCCCACAATCGCCTCAAATAAACGCTTGACAAATTTTAAGCTGCGGAGAATTGTATAGGCAGTTTACCGCGTCATCCGGGAAGTCATTCCCAAACCCGTTTAAGTCATTCCAGTCGCGCGCCGACACGGACCGGTTGCCGGAATGAAGTTAAACAGGTATTCGCCGAACGATCGATGATGGTTCTGGCCACATAGACGATATTTGCCCGCCAAAAAATAATCCTTCTGCGTTCGCATGCGGCGCGGAACTCTGCTGGCTATCACCTATTCCCGACGAGGATACTGATGATGTTATTTAACACCGGAAAACTGCGTTTACTTGCTGTCGCCACGACGATGCTGGCATCAATGAGTTTTATTTCGACCGCCGGCGCGGCCGCTCCGACTTATGCCCTGGTCCAAATCAATCAGCAGGCGCTGTTCTTTAATCTGATGAATAAAGGCGCGCAGGATGCGGCAAAAGCCAGCGGCAAAGATCTAGTGATATTTAACTCTAACGATAATCCCGTGGCGCAAAATGACGCCATTGAAAACTATATTCAGCAAGGCGTTAAAGGCATTCTGGTTGCCGCTATCGATGTTAACGGAATTATGCCCGCGGTAAAAGAAGCCGCCGCCGCTAACATTCCGGTGATTGCGATTGACGCCGTATTACCGGCTGGACCACAGGCGGCCCAGGTCGGCGTTGATAATATTGAAGGCGGCAGAATTATTGGTCAATACTTCGTGGACTACGTGCAAAAAGAGATGGGTGGCCAGGCGCGGCTGGGGATCGTCGGCGCGCTGAACTCGGCTATTCAGAACCAGCGGCAGAAAGGGTTCGAAGAGACGCTGAAAAGCAATCCGAAGATCACCATCGCTAACGTTGTCGACGGGCAGAACGTGCAGGACAAAGCAATGACCGCGGCGGAAAACCTGATCACCGGTAACCCGGACCTGACGGCGATATATGCCACCGGCGAACCCGCGCTGCTCGGCGCGATTGCCGCCGTGGAAAACCAGGGCCGCCAGAAGGACATTAAAGTCTTTGGCTGGGATCTGACGGCAAAGGCGATTTCCGGTATTGACGGCGGCTACGTGACCGCCGTACTGCAGCAGGACCCGGAAAAGATGGGCGCCGAAGCCCTGAAGGCGCTGAACAGCATCACTTCGGGTAAAACCGTGCCGAAAACCATTCTGGTTCCGGCGACGGTGGTGACCAAAGCGAACGTCGATTCCTACCGTTCGCTGTTTAAGTAGGTCAGCGCGCGCCGCCCGTGGTTAACAGGGCGGCAAGCTCATGGCTGCCGGGAAACGCGCTGAGCGTCCCCCGGCGGCTAACGGTAATGGCGGCAGCCCGGCTGGCGTGCGCCAGCGCTAGCGCATCCGGCGCGACGTCGCGCAGCAGGGCGGAGGCCAGCATCACGGCGAGGAACGTGTCGCCCGCCCCGGTAGTATCAAGCGCCTCGGCGGGCACGGCGGGACAAAACCGGCGCTGGCCCTCCTGGACCAGCCAGGCGCCTGCGGCGCCCTGGGTAATGACTAAGCTTTTCACCCCGTATGGCTGGAGCAGCTCGGCCTCAGATTCATTGACTACCGCGATGTCGATGAGCGGCCACAGATGGCAAAATTCAGGATTGACGGGCGAGGGGTTGAATACCGTCGTCATACTGCGGCTTTTGGCGTACTGGAACAGCGCCCGCGTTTTGTCCAGGGAGAAATTGCCCTGCTGTAGCAGAATATCGCCGGCGACGGCATCCGCGATATGCGGAATAATGTCATCCAGGCGGAATGTATCCGCGGCGGCGGTAGTGGTAATAATGGCATTGTCGCCGTCAGCGCTATTTAAAATAATCGAGGTATCGCTATGTTGATTGAAATGACCGTCGGGTAGTAAGGTCAGTGGTTCATTTTTTATCTGCTGACGGATCCACACGCCGTTGCTGTCATTTCCCGTGGCGGCAATTAGGCGCGTTTCTATTCCGCAGCGGGCTAATATAATCGCCTGGTTCGCGCCTTTACCGCCGATATCCTGCGAAACTTTAACGCCGTGAATTGAAGCGCCTTTTTTCGGTATATCCGGAATGGACCAGGTTTCATCTACGGTAATATTACCGGTAACGTAAACACGCATAGTGTTCCCTTAACAGGATGGATAAGATGGTTGCTATCTCAGCAGAAAAAACGAATGCAATACAAGCTATTTTTTCACGCAGCAAAGCGGTTATTGGAGTTATTCATTGCGATCCTTTTCCCGGCGCGCCTAAATATCGAGGGAAATCAGTCTCTGATATTATTGAGCGCGCGCTTCGCGATGCTGAAAATTATATTTCAGGCGGCGTTCACGGACTGATTATTGAAAACCACGGGGATATTCCTTTTTCCAAACCTGAGGATATCGGTCACGAAACTTCCGCGCTAATGGCGGTGATTACCGAGAAAGTGCGCGAGCGTTTTGCTGTGCCGCTGGGCATTAACGTCCTGGCGAACGCGGCGATCCCGGCGATGGCTATCGCCCTGGCGGGCGGAGCCGATTTCGTCCGCGTAAACCAGTGGGCCAACGCCTATATCGCCAACGAAGGATTTATTGAAGGGGCGGCCGCTAAGGCGCTGCGCTACCGCAGTATGCTGCGCGCTGAGCATATTCGCGTTTTTGCCGATAGCCACGTCAAGCACGGTAGCCATGCCATCGTTGCCGATCGTTCGATTCAGGAGCTGACGCGCGACGTCGATTTCTTCGAGGCTGACGCGGTGATTGCCACCGGTCAGCGTACGGGCGATAGCGCCACGATGGCGGAAATAGACGAGATCCGCGCGGCGACGGAGCTACCGCTGCTGGTGGGCTCGGGGGTGACGCCGGCCAACGTGCGCCAGATCCTCGGACGGACTCAGGGGGTTATCGTGGCCAGTACGATGAAGGTCGATGGCGTGTGGTGGAACGATGTTGAGCTGGCCCGGGTGAAGCATTTTATGTCAGTCGCGCAGGCCGCGCTCGAGGAGGCATAATGGAAGCGTTTAGCGAACGCCTGCTGCGCGAGCATCAGCCGGTGTGGCAGGCGATGCAGCGGCATCGTTTTGTGGTTGATATCGAAGAGGATCGGCTGGCGCCTGCCGTCTTCAACCGCTATCTGGTATTTGAGGGCAACTTTGTCGCGACGGCAATCGCGATTTTTGCCCTCGCGGTCAGCAAAGCGCCGGGTATTCATCAGCAGCGCTGGCTGATTGGCGTGCTGAATGCTCTGGTTGACACCCAGATCGCGTGGTTTGAACAGGTGTTGTCAGAGCGGCGGGTCGATCCCGCTGCGTACCCGGACGATCTGCCCGGCGTGCGGCGCTTTCGCGACGGCATGCTGCGGACCGCCCGGGAGGGCAGCTACGAACAGATCGTGACGATGATGTTCGGTGCGGAATGGATGTACTACGTCTGGTGCCGGGGGGTAAGCGAGCATCGCCAGAGCGACGCGGACGTCCGGCGCTGGGTGGAGATGCACGCCGAGGACGAATTTTATCAGCAGGCGCTCTGGCTGAAGAACGAACTCGATCGCTGCGCCATGACGCTGAGTGAAAGCGAAAAGCAGGCGCTGTCGGCGCTTTACGGCGATGTGCTGCAGTGGGAAATTGATTTCCATCACGCCGCGTACGAAGCGTAGCCGCGAGGTGAATAACAGGGGGCGCCTGAAGCGGCGCCTCCTGAACGCTGATACACTGAGCGGATCGATCGCCGTTTACAGGGAAACCATGAAATATCAGAACCTCTTGCAAAGCGTGTTGTTAAACGACCCGATGAGAATGAACGCGCTGTACGCCGTGCAGGCGCTGGAACTCAACGATGGCTGGATTGGCGCCGGCTTTGTCAGAGATGCGGTCTGGGATCATCTGCACGGCTACGGGCAAAGGCCAGTTTCGGGTGATGTGGATGTTGTCTGGTTCGACGCGAAAAGCGCGACTTCCGCCTGTGATAGCGCGCTGGAAGAGAGGCTTAGCCAGCAAAACTCCGTTTTTAACTGGTCGGTGAAAAATCAGGCCAGAATGCATCAACGCAACGGACATCAACCTTATCGTTCAACGGAGAATGCGCTGCTGTACTGGCCTGAAACCGCGACGGCTATCGCGGTAAGATTGGGAGCAACAGATCATGTTGAGGTTATCGCGCCCTACGGGCTGGACGATCTCTTTGAGCTCCGTCTGCGGCCAACGCCGGTATTTGCGCAGCATAAGCTGGCTATTTTCAGCCAGCGCGTCGCGGAAAAACGGTGGCTACAGCGTTATCCCGGCCTGCGGCTTCTCGTCCCGACATAACGCAAAGCCGCTGTTCGCCTGGTTTTCGTCAAAAGCGCCAGTCGGCTGCGGTTGAAAGCGCGACAAACGGGCCCGCCAGCGTTCGGTTGTGATGGCCAATGATGTCCTTGGCGGATAAATGAGGATTATCGATTGTGGTATGCGCATCGGAAATCAGCACGGCCGTGAATCCCAGCTCCGGCGCTGCCCGGCAGGTGGTATCGACGCAAAACTCTGTTTTCATCCCGGCAATCACCAGCTGCTTTACGCCTCTCTGCGTAAGCTGGCGCTGTAATTCGGTGTCGCGAAAGCCGCTGGGATACGTTTTGGTTAAGACGATATCCCGTTCAACGTCCACATCCAGCTCGGCTATCAGCCTGGTTAACGGGCTGCTCGCAGAGAAGGGGGAGCCGTCGGGTCCGACGTGGCGAATAAAAAAGATCGGTACCTGTGACTGCCTGGCTTTAGCGATGAGCAGAAGAATATTTGTCAGAACGGCATCAGCGGAATGAGGAGAAGCCGGACCGCGGAAAAGCCCCTCCTGCATATCAATAATCACTAGCGCATGTTCAGATGAAATCATGGGGCGTGTCTCCATTCAGTATGTGATGAACGGAGAGCTGTTTGTCCCCGTCCGCTTTAACGGGGAGTGAGGTTCTGTTCTGTCAGGTTCCAGCCACAGATACGCACACGCCGCCGCAGGTTGCGGTGGTGGTGGTGGTGGTGGTGGTGCGTGTCGTTGTTGAATAGGCTGGATGAATCATTTTCTGACCTTATTATTCATTGAAGATCAATAACCAGAAACGGACGGAACCGCTTAAAACTACACGCCTTATACGATGAAGGTCAACTGCTGATTTCATGTCATGTCGCCCGGCCAGAATACAGACTTTCCTGCCATTGCCGGGCAAATATCCTGCACTTTGACGCTTATTGATTATACTTTGATGGCAGGTTGTGCTGCTTCAGGCGGCCGCCGCGTTGGTGGGGTATCAAAACGTATATCCTGGAATTGACTTAGCGGCTGTTGATGAAAATGCGATCATGAAACAGTCATGGAGGTATGGAACGATGGGATTATTAAATTTTGTCAAAGAAGCGGGCGAGAAAATATGGGACGCCGTCTCCGGCGGCAGCAAGGAAGATAAGGCCGACAAGCTGAAAAAACATATTGATGGTCTTAATCTTCCCGGCGCCGAAAAGGTCAATATCGATGTTGCGGACGACGGCACCGCGACGGTTACCGGCGATGTCGGTTCGCAAGAAGATAAGGAAAAAATTCTGGTGGCGGTAGGTAACGTCACCGGCGTTGGTCAGGTTAATGACAGCGTGAAGGTGACGCAAAGCGGGGCAGAAAGTCGTTATTACACGGTCAAATCCGGCGACACCCTGAGCGCCATCTCTAAAGCGATGTATGGCTCCGCCAATGAGTATCAACGTATTTTTGAAGCCAACAAACCGATGCTGACGCATCCCGATAAAATCTATCCGGGCCAGGTGCTGATTATTCCGGCGAAGTAAGCGGTGAATTCCTTCGGCAGCAGGCCGTTTACATTTTACCCGGCTAACCCTGTTTAAGATGAAAAGTGCCAGCAAGCTGGCACTTTGTTTTCCCGGTTTCAGGCGCTTATCGTGCGTCGGCCAGCGCCAGCTCAGCCTCTTGCTGCTGGGTGTTCTTCCGCTGTTGCTCCAGCTCCAGCGCGCCGCGATGAGAAAGGTAGCAGAACAGAATGCAGCAGACGATCCCGCCCATCAGCAGATAGAACCCGCCGTGCCAGCCCATTTTATCTACCATCACGCCAAACAGGCTGGTGCCTAAGGATGCGCCAAAGATGTAGCTCATAAATCCGCGCAGGCCAACGGCTGAACCGACGGCAAAGCTGGGCACAATTTCCATAGTCTGGACAGAGGCCAGAAACTGCGGCACGTAAATCAGGCAGCCCACTATCGCCGCGAACACCGTCACCATCAGCAGAGATTCGCTTTTCCAGTAGCCGATCAGGCAGATGAAAATCAGCGCCATACAGATCATGGCTAACGGCATCCGACGTCCTTTGAACAGTTTGTCGGAGAGCCAACCGGCCAGCAGGGTGGACGGAATCGCCGCCCATTCAAAAAACAGAAACGCGACGCTCATCTGTTCTTTGGAAAAATGTTTCACCGTCAGCAGATAGATGGGCAGCCAGCTGATCATGCCGAAACGCACCATATAGACGAACACATCCACAAAGGAGACATACCAGGCGTTTTTATTGCGCAGAACGTAGGTGCAGAAGATCTGCAATGCGCTCATGTTTTCCGGCGCTTTTACCGCGTGTTTAGCGTTAAGCACCACCTTTTCTTCCGGCATCATCTCTTCCAGCGCAGGCAGGCCTTCTTCACGCGGCGAGCCTTTACCCAGCGCCAGTACGCTCAGAGCGAACACCACCGCCACGCAGGCCGGGACGATGTAGCTGGCGCTCTGCCAGTGCTCACTGCCGAGGATAGCGAACGCGGCGCCGACGATCGGGGCGACAATCCCGCCGCCGACATTGTGGGAAATGTTCCAGAACGCCCCCACGCGACCGCGCTCCCGGCGAGGGAACCAGTTAGCGATAGTGATAAAAGAGGGGCCGACGCCCATCCCCTGAAACAGGCCGTTGAGGATCACCAGCGCAGCGAAGATCCAGAATGAGGTGCTGAACCCCAGGCCAACGTTGACGATAGCGCACAACAC
Source organism: Klebsiella grimontii (assembly GCF_900200035.1). Classification (GTDB taxonomy): domain Bacteria; phylum Pseudomonadota; class Gammaproteobacteria; order Enterobacterales; family Enterobacteriaceae; genus Klebsiella; species Klebsiella grimontii. The sequence continues at coordinate 349,392 of NZ_FZTC01000019.1, read as the reverse complement.
CAGGCCGCAGGCCATAAAGACTTTCGGACTGGCTTTATCCGCCAGGCTGCTCATGATGCCTTTGCTTATCCCATACGCAATGAGCATACAGCTGCTGAGCAAACCGATTTGCGTGGCGCTAAGATCTAACTGTTCTTTCAGATAAGGCGTGGATAACGTGAAGTTGTTGCGCACAATATAGTACGCCAGATAGCCCAGAAATACGCTTAGCAGCGCCTGAATACGGTATCGGCCATAAGTTGCCTGCACTTTTTCAGCAGGCACTTTATTCGCCGACGGCCCTTTTTTTAATATTGATAACATGTCGTCACCTGTATTTTATATTGCTATGAAGATCAGGAGTGGTCGGCATGCAGAGTGAAATAAGCGGGTATAAAATTCAAATCATCAAAATGGGTCAAAACTGACTCAAATTGATGAATTAAGGCGTTATTTTTGACACGTTGAGCATTAATGAAATTGCGGGTAATTAATTTTACGCGGATTTTATGTCAGGCTTGTGCGGATATTAACAAATTCCACATTCATTATCTGGTAATCTTTCCTGAGGTTTCCGGTTGCCAAAACAACTATTTTGCCGCTGGCGATGATTAATCCGCCAGGCGTCATAAACGGGTAAGTTTTGTCTCAACGCTATTTTTTCGGTATTTCAATATTTATGAACGGGATCACAAACAGGTTTTTTCGTCGGGGCGGGATGCTCAGCAAAACGTGGGCGCTGTGGCTGCTGGCCGCCGGGTTTAGTCCCTGTACGGCGCAAAGCGAAGAACTGGTGATGGCGACAACGTTTTCTCCCGGCGCCACCGCGTGGATTATCGCGCGCTGGCAAACGGAGCCGGGGTCGGTGATGATTCGTACGCTCAACCGCACCAGCGCCTCGCTGGAACAGCTGCTTGATACGGCCAATGCGGAAAACGTTGATCTGGTTCTGACCTCATCACCGATGCTGCTGCAGCATCTTCAGGAACATCAAAAGCTGGCGCCGTTCAACGGCGCGCCGGCAGGCAGCCAACATCTGGTGCCAGAATCCATCCGTTCAACGTCCGTTGCCGTGGCGATGTCGGGGTTCGGTTTACTGATTAACCGCTCGGCGTTGACGACGCGGCATCTGCCCGCGCCAGCGGACTGGGACGATCTCACCGACCCTCGCTATCAGGGGGCGCTGCTGATGAGCAGCCCGTCGCGCTCGGACACCAATCATCTGATGGTAGAGTCGCTGTTGCAGCAACAAGGCTGGGTTAAAGGATGGCAGACGTTGTTGGCAAGCGCGGGAAATCTGGTCACGATTTCATCGCGCAGCTTTGGCGTGGCGGATAAAATTAAAAGCGGGCTGGGCGTAGCCGGTCCGGTAATTGATAACTATGCCAATCTGCTGTTGAACGATCCGCATTTGACCTTTACCTACTTTCCGCAGTCCGCCGTTTCGCCAACCTATGTCGCGGTGCTCAAAAACAGCCAGCACGCCAGCGAAGCGCGGCGCTTTATTCGCTATCTGCTCAGCCCGGAAGGGCAGCGGATCCTCGCCGATGCCAATACCGGAAAATACCCGGTGACGCCGCTGGCGGCGGGCAATCCGCGGTCGGCGCAGCAGGCGCGGCTGATGAATCAACCGCCGTTGAACTATCGCCTGATCCTCAAGCGTCAGCGTCTGGTTCAGCGGATGTTTGATACGGCCATCAGCTTTCGTCTCGCCCAGCTGAAAGATGCCTGGCGGGCGCTGCACAGCGCGGAAGCCCGTCTTAAGCGTCCGCTGCCCGAGATACGCGCGTTGCTAACCGGTGTCCCGGTCGACCCGGCGAGCAGTGAGGATGAAGCCTGGCTGGCGCAGTTCGATAATAAGAGCTTTGCCGAGCAGCAAATGATGGAGTGGCAGCTCTGGTTTCTCAATAACCAGCGTCAGGCGATCGCAAAACTGGAAGAACTCAAATGATGGGCCGGTCCATGCTGCAACGTTTGCGACAAATCAGCATCAGCACCAGCCTGCGCGGGGCTTTTCTGATGGGCGCGCTGCTGACGCTGATTGTCAGCGGCGTCAGCCTCTATTCATGGCATGAGCAAAGCTCGCAGATACGCTATTCGCTGGACGAGTATTTTCCCCGCATCCATTCTGCTTTTCTGATTGAAGGCAATCTCAATCTGGTGGTCGATCAGCTCAATGAGTTTCTGCTGGCGCCGAATACCACGGTGCGTCTGCAACTGCGTAACCAGATTATTCAGCATCTGGATAAAATAGAGCGGCTGAGCCAGGGGTTGTCACCCGTGGAACGCCGGCAGCTGAAGGTGATTTTGCAGGACAGCCGCGCGCTGCTGTCGGAACTGGATCGCGTGCTCTATAACATGTTTCTGGTGCGAGAAAAGGTCGGGGAGCTGTCCGCGCGTATCGACTGGCTGCACGACGATTTCACCACGGAGCTGAATTCTCTGGTACAGGATTTTACCTGGCAGCAGGGAACGCTGCTCGATCAAATTGAAGCCCGGCAAGGCGATGCGGCGCAGTATCTGAAACGCTCCCGGGAAGTGCAAAACGAGCAGCAGCAGGTCTATACGCTGGCCCGTATCGAGAATCAAATCGTTGACGATCTGCGCGACAGGCTAAATGAACTCAAGTCCGGAAATGACGATGGCATGCTGGTTGAGACGCATATTCGCTACCTCGAAAACCTGAAAAAAACCTCGGATGAAAATATTCGCGCGCTGGACGACTGGCCGAGTACGATCACCCTGCGACAAACCATTGATGAGCTGCTGGAAATCGGCATGGTGAAAAATAAGATGCCGGATACCATGCGCGACTATGTTACGGCGCAAAAAGCGTTAATGGACGCCAGCCGGGCCAGAGAAGCCACGTTGGGGCGCTTCAGGACGCTGCTTGAGGCCCAGCTTGGCAGCAGTCATCAGCAAATGCAGATGTTTAATCAGCGTATGGGGCAGATTGTCCGCGTCAGCGGCGGATTGATCCTGGTGGCGACGCTGCTGGCGCTGCTGCTGGCATGGGTATTGAACCATTATTTTATTCGCTCGCGGCTGGTGAAACGCTTTACCGCGCTGAATCAGGCGGTGGTGCAGATTGGGTTAGGCCGGACGGATGCGACCATTCCGGTGTATGGACGGGATGAACTGGGGCGTATTGCCGGTTTGCTTCGCCATACGCTGGGTCAGCTTAACGCGCAAAAACAGCAGCTTGAACAGGAGATCGGCGAGCGAAAAACGATCGAGTCCGATCTCCGCGCTACCCAGGACGAGCTGATCCAGACCGCTAAACTGGCGGTGGTGGGGCAGACGATGACCACCCTGGCGCATGAGATCAACCAGCCGCTGAACGCGCTGTCGATGTATCTGTTTACGGCAGGACGGGCGATTGAGCAGGGACAGACGGCGCAGGCGCGGGCGACGTTAAGTAAAGCGGAAGGGTTGATTAACCGCATTGACGCGATTATCCGCTCGCTGCGCCAGTTCACCCGCCGCGCTGAACTGGAAACGCCGCTGCATCCGGTCGATCTGCGGCAGACGTTTATGGTGGCGTGGGAACTGCTGGCGATGCGCCATAGGCCGCAGCAGGGAACGCTGGTGGTACCGGATGAAACCGTCTGGATCCGCGGCGATGAAGTGCGGGTCCATCAGGTACTGGTGAACGTGCTGTCGAATGCGCTCGACGCCTGCCCGAACGCGGCGAAAATTACGGTGAGCTGGCAAATGAACGGCGACACGCTGAGCGTGTTGATTGCCGACAACGGCCCCGGCTGGCCTGCGGCCTTGCTGCCGTCACTGCTGAAGCCGTTCACGACCAGTAAAGATGTGGGGCTGGGGATTGGGCTGTCGATTTGTGTTTCTCTGATGACGCAAATGGAAGGGACGCTGCGCCTGGCGTCGACGTTAACGCGCAACGCCTGCGTGGTGCTGCAATTCAATTTAACGGATGCAAAAGATGTTGAGTAATGAGTGTTCGATTCTGCTGATTGATGATGATGCCGATGTGCTGGATGCCTATACACAGCTGCTTGAGCAGGCGGGTTATCACGTCCATGCCTGCGATAATCCCTTTGCGGCGCGGGAGTGGGTGCAGAAGGACTGGCCCGGTATTGTGCTGAGCGATGTCTGCATGCCCGGCTGTTCCGGCATCGACTTGATGACGCTGTTTCATCAGGATGATGAGCAGCTGCCGATTGTGCTTATCACCGGGCATGGCGACGTGCCGATGGCGGTGGACGCGGTGAAAAAAGGGGCCTGGGATTTTTTGCAAAAGCCGGTCGATCCGGGAAAGCTGCTCTCGCTGGTGGACGCCGCGTTACGTCAGCGGCAATCGGTGATCGCGCGTCGCCAGTATGGCCAGCAGACATTGCGGGTTGAGCTGGTTGGGCGCAGTCAGTGGCTGGAACAGTATCGCCAACGCTTACAGCAGCTGGCGGAGACGGATATTGCGGTCTGGCTTTACGGCGAACCGGGAACCGGCCGTATGACCGGCGCGCGCTATCTGCACCAGTTGGGGCACAACGCCGATGGTCCGTTTATCTACTGCGAACTGACCCCGGCCAATGCCCATAAGCTTAATGAACCGATCGCGCAAGCGCAGGGCGGGACCCTGGTATTAAGTCACCCGGAGCACCTGACCCACGAGCAGCAGCATCAACTGGTGCAGTCGCAGAGTCTTGAACGGCGGCCTTTTCGCCTGATTGGCATCGGCAACGCTTCGCTGGTGGAGCTGGCGGCCAGCGGCCGGATTGTGGCGGAGCTCTATTACTGCTTCGCGATGACGCAAATTGCCTGCCTGCCGCTGTCTAAGCGGCCTGATGATATCGAGCCGCTGTTCCATCACTATTTGCAGAAAACCTGCCAGCGGCTGAATCATCCTGTCCCGGAGGTGGATAGCCATCTGTTGAAAGGAATGATGCGCCGGGTGTGGCTGAACAACGTCCGCGAGCTGGCGAACGCAGCCGAACTGTTTGCAGTGGGGGTGTTACCGCTTGCGGACACGGTGAATCCGCAGATGCACGTTGGAGAGCCCACGCCGCTCGATCGCCGGGTCGAGGACGTTGAACGGCAGATCATTACCGAAGCGCTGAATATCCATCAGGGGCGGATTAATGAAGTGGCGGAGTATCTGCTCATCCCGCGTAAAAAACTGTATCTCAGAATGAAGAAATATGGCCTGAGTAAAGAACACTACAAGGGGTTTTAGGGGCCACAGAGGAGGAGGGGAGTCATATTCGGTTACTTCCCCAACTTTGATTTTATTAATCGTATGACAAATAATGTTTGTTATCTCCGGGTTCGCCAGATATAAATATTCAGGAGATTAACCACCCGCACTAAAATAATAACGTATTAAAAATGATACTTTAAAAAATAATGAAATTTCAGTATTAATTTTGATGCGTTAAAAGTCACTGCTATCAATCAGGTTATGTGATCGCTGTTAGCGAATTAGCATAGTCGCATTTAATAAAATAGCCAAATAAACACAGCGTTTTTATTACCTGCATCAGAGTCAATAAATTCTGACCCTATTTTTATTACTGAGGCCATATTATGGAAACCGTTCAAAATACCCTCGTCGCTCGCGAGAGCAGCGGCTGGAGAAAGAGTGATACCGTCTGGATGCTGGGCCTGTACGGTACCGCGATTGGCGCAGGGGTGCTTTTCCTGCCGATTAACGCTGGGGTTGGCGGCTTAATTCCGTTAATCATTATGGCAATTCTTGCCTTTCCAATGACCTTTTTCGCCCACCGTGGTTTGACCCGTTTTGTGCTGTCAGGAAAAAATCCGGGGGAAGATATTACCGAAGTGGTTGAAGAGCATTTCGGTACCGGGGCAGGTAAACTCATTACGCTGCTCTATTTCTTTGCTATTTATCCAATTCTGCTGGTCTATAGCGTTGCCATTACCAACACGGTTGATAGCTTTATTACTCACCAGCTGGGTCTGGTGTCTCCGCCGCGCGCCATTTTATCGCTGATTTTAATTGTCGGTATGATGGGTATTGTCCGCTTTGGCGAAAAAATGATTGTTAAGGCCATGAGCGTGCTAGTATTTCCGTTCGTGTTTGCGTTGATGATACTGGCGCTGTATTTGATACCGCAATGGAATGGCGCGGTACTGGATACCCTGTCGCTGAGCGGCGCTTCGGCTACGGGAAATGGGCTGTGGATGACCCTGTGGCTGGCTATCCCGGTAATGGTTTTCTCCTTCAACCACTCGCCGATTATCTCCTCTTTTGCAGTGGCAAAGCGTGAAGAATACGGCGAGGATGCCGAGCGTAAATGCTCCCGTATCCTGGGCTTTGCCCACATTATGATGGTGCTGACGGTGATGTTCTTCGTCTTCAGCTGCGTGCTGAGCCTCTCCCCGGAAAACCTGGCGGAAGCGAAAGCACAGAACATCTCCATTCTCTCTTATCTGGCGAACCACTTTAACGCGCCGGTGATTGCCTGGATGGCGCCGATCATCGCGATGATCGCCATCACCAAATCCTTCCTCGGCCACTACCTCGGAGCGCGTGAAGGTTTCAACGGCATGGTGATTAAGTCTCTGCGCGGTAAAGGCAAATCGATCGAAATCAACAAACTGAACAAGATCACCGCGCTGTTCATGCTGGTGACCACCTGGATTGTTGCGACCCTGAACCCGAGCATTCTGGGCATGATTGAAACGCTGGGTGGCCCGGTCATCGCGATGATCCTGTTCCTGATGCCGATGTATGCCATCAACAAAGTACCGGCTATGCGCAAATATAGCGGCCACATCAGCAACGCGTTTGTGGTTGTGATGGGACTGATTGCCATCTCCGCCATTTTCTTCTCGCTGTTCAGCTAAGTTTCAGCGCCGCCGCTCACCGGCGGCGCATCCGTTTTGCTATGTAACCGCATGGGTGCCACATGATTAGCGTTTTCGATATTTTCAAAATCAGCATCGGTCCGTCCAGTTCCCATACCGTTGGGCCGATGAAAGCAGGAAAACATTTTGTTGATACCCTGCAGGAAAAAGGCCTGCTGCATAAAGTGACCCGTCTGGTGGTGGACGTGTATGGTTCTCTTTCATTAACGGGTAAAGGCCACCATACCGATATCGCCATTATTCTTGGGCTGTCCGGGTATTTACCGGATACCGTTGATATCGACGCCATTCCCGGCATTATTCGCGATGTCAACGCCATGCATCGTCTGTTTATTGAAGAAGGAAAGCGCGAAATTGAGTTCCCGGTGGCGGAATGCATGCGCTTTCACAATGAGTTTCTCCCCCTACATGAAAACGGCATGAGCATTACCGCGTTTTGCGACGGCAAAATCGCCCATTTCCAGACTTATTATTCGATCGGCGGCGGTTTTATCGTGACCGAGGAAAACTTTGGCAAGAGTCAGGGCGCGGATGTCGATATTCCGTTCCCGTTCTACTCCGCCCGCAACCTGCTGGCGCACTGCCAGGACAACTGCCTGTCGATTTCCGCGGTGATGATGAAAAACGAGATCGCCCGCCACGGCAGGGAGAGCGTTGAGCAAAATATGGCGAAAATATGGGAGACCATGAGAAACGCCATTAACCGGGGGATGAATACGGAAGGTATTTTACCGGGGCCGCTGAAGGTACCGCGCCGCGCTTCTGCGCTGCACCGCGTACTGGCGCCGCAGAGCCAGTCGATTACGCCGCTGAGCGCGATGGATTGGGTCAATATGTTCGCCATGGCGGTCGGAGAAGAGAACGCGGCAGGTGGGCGAGTTGTGACCGCTCCGACCAACGGCGCCTGCGGCATTGTCCCGGCGGTGCTGGCCTATTACGATCGTTTTATCAAAGAGGTGACGCCGGAAATCTCTATGCGCTATTTCCTGACGGCGGGCGCGATAGGCATTCTGTACAAGATGAACGCCTCCATTTCCGGGGCAGAGGTCGGTTGCCAGGGCGAAGTGGGCGTGGCCTGCTCGATGGCGTCTGCCGGACTGGCCGAGCTGCTGGGGGGCAGTCCGGAGAAGGTGTGCATCGCCGCTGAGATCGGCATGGAGCATAACCTCGGCCTGACCTGCGATCCGGTAGCCGGCCAGGTGCAGGTGCCGTGCATCGAGCGTAACGCGATTGCGGCGGTGAAGGCGATAAACTCGGCCAGTATGGCGATGTACCGTACCAGCGATCCGAAAGTCTCACTGGATAAAGTTATCGAAACGATGTTTGAGACGGGCAAAGACATGAACGCCAAATACCGTGAAACCGCCCGCGGCGGTCTGGCGATTAAAGTCGCGGTGTGTGAATCCTGAGTCCCATAAAAAACGCCTGTTTAACGACAGGCGTTTTTTCTTTCCCCGGCGGTGCAGGCCCTACAGTTTAGGGCTTTTTTTTCTCTCCGTCAGGCGGCTGGAAAGACCATACCACGCTGTTAGAAGCCGATGAGGTGTACCATTCGTTAATGGTGGCGTTTGACTCGCTGGTCTGCGTCGCGGCGGCCTGCTTCTCTTTTGGCTGATGCGTTTTTTTCCGAATGCGGATACGGGAAGGGGCCCCGGAATTGATCTGCGCTTTAAAGGTGCGCATATGTGAATCGAATAAAATCGACTCCAGTTGATGTAGTCGGTCGAGGCCGCGCAAAATACCAATCAGCGTACTGAGAGTGACGGACTCACCTAGTTCAACGCGTTTAATGGTTGCCGCGCCGACCTGCGCGCGTTCGGCAAGCTCAATCTGTGATAGCCCCAGTTGTATACGCGTTTCTTTAATTCTTCGGCACAGTTCAGAAATAATTTCACTGTCGGGCATGGTACTGAAACGCATCTTAATACCTCTACTACGTAATAAATCCTGACGGATTATTAAACATATTGACTTACAAATAAAGTGGATAATTTCTCTTTTGCGATAATCACGACATTATTTTTTTGGGGAGCGTCATCGAAAAGTGGAATAGTGGGATATTTTCAGCTATTTAAGATAATCCTGCTGCTAATGTTACCGTTGGCTGCCCTCGTTAGGATCCTGATGCTGTTTACCCACATGGCCCTTAGCCGGGCCGTTGCCGGTGCTGCCTCCGGGGAGTTGATCTTACTTAATTGTTCAGGCATAAAACATCGCTCCCGCCTGAATAACCCCGGTAAGCTTGATTGAAGTCAGTTAGTCAAGCTTTTCGATAAATCACAGCCAGATGGTAATATTAATATTTTTGGCAAGCCCATAGCGCAAGTGTTAGGCGATGGAGGAAGTAACAAGAAAGGCACAACAAAAGTTTTGGCTTCAGAATCACTTAATGATAAAGATATCTATACTTATGCACAATCACTTGCTGGAAGCACACCTCTTATCGAGGTGAGAAAGTCAAAAGGTGTTGTGTACTACGCTAAGTATGACGGGAAAATTATAAATCTGAGAAACTATTCAGCTAGTGCGCAAGAGTCTAAAGCTCGATGGACAATTGATATTATCGGCAATAAAGATATAAATAAAGCTTCAAACCTCTCTGGCAATAAGTTTGAGCTCAAGTTTAGATAGGGGGTTAAATATGATTACAAATGATGAATATAAAAAAAGGAAGGAAGCCCTTGAAGGGGCATCAATGGTTACGATTTGGGAAAATATTCATCCAGCTAGCCTGTCAGGTAAGATAACGCTGTCATTTGATGAAGAGAAAGAGTTATTTCTCTGGTTTATTGAGCGTTTAATGTATGAGGGGAAAGTGAAGCTTGGAAACGGTGGCGAGTTCTGGACGGGAACAATAAAAGAACAGGTCTCTAAGTTTAGAGAAAGTTTCCCTAATTCTCCTGAAGAGATGGAGTGTGGCGCTTTTAATGGGTATTGGTTTTTATCTGATACTTGTCCTGCTGGGCTTGTCTGGATTCACGAAAATGGCTATCAGGATTGGACTTAGGAGAGGCAGCCTGGAAAGCGAAATTTATCTGTATTAGCTCAGATCTGATCTGACAGTTAACGGTTATTTATACAGGTGTCTGTCAGATTACATCTGGCTTAAATTTTTTCGGCCCAGTTTGGGGTTCTACGACGGAACCCCAGTTTTTCCGTTATCTCAGTTTCACCGTAAGCGTCCAGCGAAAGCCGTCTGGTCATAATCTGATGCATCCGACAAAGTGGTGTCCACCAAATAAGGAGAGTGAGGAGCGTTGCTGTACAGTCTGATCGGGACGTGCAAACTGAACGGCGAGGATCCAGAAAGCTACCTCCGTCATGTGCTTAACGTCATAGCAGACTGGCCGAATGAACTGCGATAGACATTAACATTGAGTCTCTACAATATTTGTTATTGCAAGCTTAAAATGTCACCTGATTCAGCCAGTTAGAAATGTCACCTTAAGAGATGTGAAGAGAGAGAAAGTGGTTTATGTCAGAGGAAAGCAGGCATGAATGACGTACATGCCTGTGATGAGAGGCTATACCAATAAGCTGTTATTCGCCTTTTTTATGGTCGTGTTCCTTCAGTCCGGGATGCTTTGGCTTGTTTTCCGGAGTGACACGCCTTCTTTTATCTTCTTTGCCAGTTGATTCAGCAATCGGCTTTGGGCCAGGTTTAATACCCATAAAAATCTCCTTGAGTGACAAACAGATTCATATTTACGAACTGTGGCAGTAATGCCAAATATGAAATGAGGGTTCATGGTTATAAAACCAACTGACGTGTTTTCAGAAGCTTGCACTCCATCACACTGCTAAAGGTAAAAAAACAGAACAGAGCAGGGGGCTAGCGTTTCAGACTGGCTCGGAACTCTTCAGGATTAGCCAGTACGGGGTTGATGGCCTTGAGTTGCTCCTGAACCCGGGCCTGTGCACGTCGTTTGGGCATTTTTTTACTCCTATCTCGCTTTCCCTCTCGATCCAATTCATCCATCTTGTCCTGAGCCAGTTTCAGTACAGCACCGAGCCGTTTGTTATCAACGATTTGCCCCTGGTCGATGCATTCCAGTTTATCGAAGACCTGATAATTGAGTGATCGGTAGCCATATTTAAACGCCAGCGTACCATCTGGGTAGTCGTAAACTGTGATTTTTTCACCTGCAATTCTGGTATTTTCTTCTGTAGGCTCAACGAGATATATCATCTTATCGTAACGGAAAGTCAGTGTTTTCGAGAGTTTTCGTGATTCCTGCCAAGCAAAGATATCATCCAGATCTTCAGAGCTTTCAACCACCGGTCGATGCAGGTCTTTGGGATATTTTGCTGGTCTGGCAAAACGACGATTGAAGTCAATAATGAAGGAATCCATCCAGGCATTGGCATCCTCGATGCTGCTGATGCCTTCAAGCCGCATTTCTTTGATAAGTCGATCCTGAAGAGTCTGGTTTGCGCGCTCAACGCGACCTTTAGCTTGCGGGCTGTTGGCGCATATCAACTCGATCCCCAGTTCGGAAAGCACCCGGCCGAACTGAGTGATTCCAGTTGTGGTAGTGCCACCATTATTGACCCTGAAAATGCCGTGCTTATCGCTGTAGAACGCCAGTGGTTTGCCATGCTGTTCAAGATACTCGCGGGTGGCCATCATGTAATCAAAGGCTGATTCAGTCTCGCCGAAACGGAGGTGCATCAGGCGCCCAGTAGCATCATCAATGAAGACGAGCAGGCAGCATTTGGGGGCACTTCCTTCAAACCAGTCATGCGGGGAACCATCGATCTGAATAAGTTCTCCAAGGCAGTCACGCCGGTATCTGGGTTGATGAACACGTGGCCTGCGACGTGAGTATGGGACCCAGAGTCCATCAGCCGTCATCCATTTTCTCAGTGTTTCAACAGACACCGTGATGTTATGGCGTTCGCGCAATTTTTCTGCGGCCAGCGTTGGTCCAAAGTCGCTGTAATGATCGTGAAGTAAAGAAAGTACACGCAGCTTCAATGACTCAGGAAGTCTGTGATTACCGGGGCGTCCTCGTCGAAGGTTTACCAGACCTGCAGCACCAGATTCACGAAAGCGGTTCATCAAACGCTGTGTCTGACGTTCGGTCAAAGCAAGCTGATGAGCAGCATCTCGACGGCGCATGCGCTTTTCAACAACTGACTGAATGATGTTGATCCGACTGAGTTCTTTATCTGACATGGTCACAAGCATCCTGATGTCTCCATGGTCTGAGGATTGGATCCTTTATGCCAGAAAAAGTGACATCACTAAATGGGTTAAAAGTGACATCAGAATATTGGGGTTACAATATTGGTGCGCATAATGTATATTATGTTAAATGGTATTTGGGAGGCCGTGTTGCCACAATTCGCCCCAGTACCCATATCGCCCACCGAACCGGGATTATTCAAATCATTCCAGTCTCTAAAGAACTAACACCATCTTGTCATCCACCTGCCGCCGCAACGCCTGGATATAGCCCCTCCCGTCACGCGCAGTTTCACTCGGATCAGCACCGTGCAATAACGCATCACAAATTTTGTTGCTCCCTGTGAAAGTATGCCCGTCTTACTTTTTTGAGAGTCCGGGTTAATCCAGTAACTTCATTTCCAGAGCCCGACTCATGGCTTGCGTACGACTACTGACTTTGAGCTTGGCGTAGATGTTCTTGATGTGCCATTTCACCGTCTCAGTAGAGATAGTCAAGGAGCGAGCGATTTCTTTGTTCATCTGACCGTCAGCAATGAGCTGCAATATCTGCTGCTCTCGCTCACTGAGATCCAGGTTAACATCAAGATTTTCACGCTGAATCCGCTTGCCTTCAGACTGGCTTCCTTTGCCGGGCCAAAGAGCATCGGTTTCGCGTACACGGACAAGCAGAGGCTGCAATGTCTCGCCAGCATCAAGAAAAATTCGTTTGAGATGCTGTTGTGCCGCTAATTGCTGGGCGGGCTGCAATGCAGCCACGGCAGCCGCGTTTTCGCCACTATTCCACAAGGATAATGACCATAGCGTACGAAGACGCGCTGCGGATAGCCGGTCGCCCCGACGCTCCTGCTCAGTCACGAGTTCACCCAGTAAAAGGCTGGCTTGTGGGGCCTGGCCTGACGCCAGAAGAAGGCGGCTGCGGCTGACGATTGCATACTGAGCTATTGCGCGTTGACAAGGATTTTCGGCATCAATTGTGGCACGGGCCGCCAGTTGTTCAAGTTGCCGTTGCAGCTGCTCTGCGCCTGGATAATTCGCGCGCTGCAGGCGCACCCTCGCCTGCTCTGCTAACAATAAAGCCTGCGGCCGTTGCCATCCGCGAGACACCGCAAGTCGCTGCGCGTGTTCCAGTAGCCGTTCTGCCTCATGCGGCATATCGTCATTTAAGGCCTGACGCGCAAGATAGGTATAGCAGCGACTTAGGGCGTCGGGCGGACCAAACCGATCGATGAATTCGAGTCTATCTGCTAACAGCGTATTTAAGGAGTCCAGGTTCTTACGCTCGTAAGCCATTTCCGCCAGCAGCGGCGCAAGCGTCGCGCCGCTGGTCGACTGGGGGCCGGTATAACGCTCAGCCTGGCGCAAGGCATTCTCTGCATGCCCCCAGGCGTTCTCCAGGTCCCCCTGACCAAGATGGCACTGAGCAATGATAAAAGCGCGATAAACCGAGACAAACAGATTGTCTAATGGACTTTCCGGGCAAGGCATATGCCGCTGAACCTCAAGAGCGTCGGTATAGCGCTGATTAACCACGTGGCAGTAGCTCAGAATATTGCAAATGAGACCATCGACCCAGGTGTCTCCGCAGGGCACTTTAGCCAGCAACGGCTCCACAATCGCCAGGCTTTCCGGGATTTTCTCGGCAAAAGCTTCGCAAATTGCGCGCACGACACGTAATTTGAGCCAGGCGTTGGGGGCTATATCATCACGATGATTAACGACCATTTGGTCAAGATTATCCAGCAACTGCCTCGATTCATCGAAGCGGAAATAGTGCGCCAGCGCCCAGGCCAGATTGATTTGCAGGTCAATGCGCGAAGGGTCAGTACTCGCAGGTAAGTGACGCATCCAGGAAACCAGGGTGTCTATATCCCCTTCTTCCGCCAGTGACTGCGCGCCCGCGCCATCCTGCCCGGGGTTATGGATCGGCTTGCCCGCTGCAAGTGCGTGGCGTACCGCCTCGGACCACAATCTCTGTTCAACAAACCAATGACTGGCTAATTCATGTAAATGCTTGAGGTTGATATCGTTGTTCTGCTGCAATATCGTTCGCAGGGTTTCCTGCAAAAGAGGATGGTAGCGAAACCAGCAGCCTTGTTCGTCCAGGGCTGACAAAAAAAGATTGTGCCGCTCAATCCATGCCAGTATCGCTTCACTATCATCACGCCCAGTAACCCTATTACATAACCCGGCATTTAAACGATTGAGAAACGATGTTTTGACAAGAAAATCAAAAACTTCCGCTGGCAATGGGTCAAGTACCACCTCTTTCAGATAACGGGCGATGGCGCGGGTTCCACCACGGATATTGCGCAGCAGATGTTCTGGATCATTGAGCAATTCTGGGGACAACGAAGCGATTTTCATGCCGGCGATCCACCCCTCTGTCGCGGAAAGCAGCCGCTGTACATGCTGATTACTGAGTGGTACGTCAATCGTCTGGCTGAAATAGTTTCTGGTTTCTTCGAGCGTGAATTGCAGGTCTCGATCGTAGATCTCCACCAATTGGTCCTGCGCCTGAAGCAGGCTCAGGGACAAACTGGGGTGGAAACGGCTGCCAATGATCAGATGCAAGGCGGCAGGAGCATGCTTGAGCAAATATCCCAGGGCTTCATATACGCCGGCATCATTAATCATATGGAAGTCATCAACGATCAAATACAGATCGTGCGGACAGTAATGCAGTTGGTTAATCAACCCGGCCAGCAGCTGTTGCGAGCTGGAGGTCGTCTGTTCTTCTATGTTGCGCCAAAAGTCGGCGTCCCAATCGCCATAGAGCGGCCGCAATGCTTGCAGCAGATAAGGAATGAACTGCCATACGCCATCATCATCCTCATCGAGGCTAAGCCAGGCAACGCGTTCGCCCTGGGCAATCATGTGCTGATACCACTGCGCCAACAGCGTGGTTTTGCCAAATCCAGCGCCCGCGCAAACCACGCCCAGACGGCGTTGCTGCATGCGATCGAGGAGTAAAAGAAGCCGTGAGCGCTGTAGCAGCCGAATCGAAGAGCGTGGCGGGACGAATTTGGTCAGGATTAGCGGCAAATCTCTGGTCAGCCGCAGTGGTCCGGAGACCAGTGAAGTTGCCTGACGACTTTTAACATCCGATGGCTTCATCCGTGGTTATCTACCCGTATTCTTTTTTTATCAATTGTACGCCAGAGCCCGGGACGACATGGAACCGCCCCTCTCGATAGATACATAAAATTTATAAAGTTTGACCTCAAGCATGTAAACCCCCTCCTACCCCCCCATGAAGGTGGCTTCGCACCTCCTCGTCGCACTCGTAGATTCATTGCATCGGCGTGGTTAAGGGGCTTCCAGCCTGCCCGCCTGACGACCTTTACTGAGGAGAATTAAGTGATGCTTAACAAACAGGCTTTACTCCAGGCTTACCGTAAGATGCGCGAAATCCGGACGTTTGAGGAGCGTTTGCATCAGGAAAACACCAGCGGTGATATTCCGGGCTTCATTCACCTTTATACCGGTGAGGAAGCCATTGCGGTGGGGGTCTGCGAAAATCTGACTAACGCTGATTTCATTGGGTCCACACACCGTGGACATGGCCACTGTATTGCCAAAGGCTGCGATATTCACGGCATGATGGCTGAAATATTCGGTAAGGACAGCGGATTATGCCGGGGCAAGGGGGGCTCAATGCATATTGCCGATCTGTCGAAAGGTATGCTGGGTGCGAACGCTATCGTGGGTGGCGCCCCTCCGTTAGCCATCGGCGCTGCGCTGACGGCCAAAACCCTTAAGACCGGTAACGTTGGGGTCTCTTTTACCGGTGACGGCGGTTCTAACCAGGGCCTGGTATTTGAAGCCATCAACATGGCAGTCGTGCTGCAACTCCCTGCCATCTTTATTTTCGAGAACAACGGTTATGGCGAAGGAACGGGCCATGACTACGCCGTCGGTGGTCGTGATATCGCCGGGCGCGCCGCGGGCTTCGGTTTACCGGCAGTGACGGTTGATGGCACCGATTTCTTTGCCGTTTACGATGCCACCGCAGAGGCAGTCAAGCGCGCCCGAGAAGGTGGAGGCCCAAGCGTGATTGAGGCCAAAGCTTTCCGCTGGCACGGTCACTTTGAGGGCGATCCGGCGCTTTACCGTGCTGAGGGCGAAGTTCAACGTCTGCGCGAACAACATGATCCGCTGAAGATTTTCACCGCCAGGGTCAAACAACACATCTCCCTTGAGGAACTGGCGGCGATCGACGCGGAGGTTGAAGCACTTGTCGATGATGCTGTATTCAAAGCCCGCGCCGCTGCCTACCCGGCACCGGAAGACCTGCTTACAGACGTTTACGTCTCATACTGAGGGTGATAACAATGCCTATAAAAACCTATCGAGAAGCGGTCAAGGAAGCCCTGGCCCAGGAAATGGAGCACGACGAACGCGTCGTTCTGATTGGTGAAGACTTGCGTGGCGGTCACGGCGGAAATGCGCCCGAAGAAGCAAGGATAGAGGCTTTTGGCGGTGTGCTCGGAGTCACTAAAGGGCTGTGGACGCAGTTCGGCTCCGACCGGGTGATCGACACCCCCATTACGGAGTCGGCGATCGTCGGCATGGCTGCCGGCGCCGCAGCAACGGGTCTGCGGCCGGTGGCGGAGCTGATGTTTATGGATTTTTTCGGTGTTAGCCATGATGCGCTGTACAACCAGGCAGCAAAGTTCCGCTATATGTTTGGCGGCAAGGCTAAGGCGCCGCTGGTGATGCGGGGCATGATCGGCGCTGGTTTTTCTGCCGCAGCCCAGCATTCGCAGTCACCCTATAATATTTTTGCTACCACACCGGGGCTCAAGGTGGTCGTGCCATCGACGCCTTATGATGTCAAAGGGCTGCTGATCCAGTCGATACGCGACGACGATCCGGTGGTGTTCTGCGAGCATAAAATGCTTTATGACCTCAAGGGCGAGGTACCTGACGAGATTTATACCATTCCCCTGGGCGTCGCTAACTATACCCGTGAAGGTGAGGATGTCACCATCATCGCGTTGTCGGCAATGGTACATAAAGCAAACCAGGTCGCCGACAAACTGGCCAGGGAGGGGATCTCGGTGGAGGTGGTCGATCCACGTACAATCTCGCCTCTGGACGAAGAAGGTATTCTGGAATCCGTGGCTTCTACGGGCCGCGTGGTCATTGTCGACGAGTCAGCCGCGCGTTTTGGCTTTGCTCATGATGTCGCCGCGCTGATTGCTTCCCAGGCATTCCATTTCCTCAAAGCGCCTATTGTTCTGGTGACACCACCACACACCCCGGTACCGTTCTCCCCTGCTCTCGAAAAACTCTGGATCCCTGGCGTTGAACGTATCGAAGCTGCCGTCCGTCAAGTGCTGGAGGATTAAGCTATGAGCGATATCAGGACACTTGAAATGCCGAAGTGGGGTCTTTCAATGGAGGAAGGCGTGCTCGCGCGGTGGGCCATCCAGGAGGGTGACCGCTTCGCCAAAGGGCAGGAAATCTGTGAAATTGAGACCAGCAAAATCGTCAATGTTCTGGAGGCCCCCTTCGCCGGTACGCTACGGCGGATAATCGCCCGAGTGGGAGATACCCTCCCGGTCGGCGCTGTTTTGGCGCTGGTCGCTGACTCTGCGGTAAGCGATGCTGAACTGGATGCCTTCGCTGCCAGTCTGGCCGCGGCGCAGCCAGCAGCTCCTGTCACGCAGACTACCGAGCCTGCTGTAGCGACCGCGGCGCCCTCCTTTGTACCGGCCCCCGCCAATAAGCCTGCGGCATCCATTGGGCAGACCGATGTACCCATCAGCCTGCAAGGCAAAACCGATCCGACTCAGGTGAATGCCACTCCCCATGCGTTACGGCTGTCTGCGCGGTTGGGCGTTGACTTGAAAAAGGTCTACGGTAGCGGGCGCGGCGAGCGTATCTCCGTGGCTGACCTGGAGAGCGCGATCGTTGCCGCAGGCGGCCGCGTCGCCTCTCCGCCACCGCCAGTGCGTTCCGGCAAAGCGCCGCGATCGCATACCGATGATAGCCAGGTCCCGGCAACCCCGTTGGCGCGCCGTCTGGCCAACAAACTGGGGATCAACCTGCACGACTGCCGCAAAAGCGGTTCACTTGGACGGGTGAGTCGCGATGATGTGCTGGCGGCCGCTTTGCTGCTTGATGGGCTACCCCAGGCCGGGGCTCCACAAGCCACGTCAGCGACAGCCTTTGAGACGTTGCCGATGTCCAGTATGCGGCGAGCGATCGCTGGCCGTTTGCAAATGTCCAAGCAACATGCACCCCATTTCCGTTTGACCGTCGATCTCGACCTGGACCGACTCTTAGCATTGCGTAAGGAAATCAACAGCGAAGTACCCGGCGTCAAGATTTCGGTTAACGATATGCTGGTTAAGGCCTGCGCCATGGCGCTGATAGCCGTGCCGGACGTCAACATACAGTTTGATGAGGCGACCCAGAGCATCCGCCGTTTTGCCGATGCCGACATTTCCGTGGCCGTTGCGCTGCCGGACGGGTTAATTACCCCTATCGTACGTTCGGCCAACAGCAGGTCGATAAGCGACATATCAAACGAAGTTCATTCTCTGATAACCAAAGCCCGGGCGGGCATGCTCAAGCCCGAAGAGTTCCAGGGCGGCACCTTTAGCGTGTCAAACCTGGGCATGCTCGGAGTACGGCAGTTTGACGCCATCAT
This sequence comes from Klebsiella grimontii, assembly GCF_900200035.1. Classification (GTDB taxonomy): domain Bacteria; phylum Pseudomonadota; class Gammaproteobacteria; order Enterobacterales; family Enterobacteriaceae; genus Klebsiella; species Klebsiella grimontii. Next base: position 330,712 of record NZ_FZTC01000019.1, on the reverse strand, counting down.
AAACCCACCCCAGGGCGCGATCCTTGCGATTGGCGCAGGCGAGCCCCGAGCGGTAGTTCGCGACGGACAGATCGTCGTCCGCCATCAACTGACCGTATCGCTGTCCTGCGATCACCGGGTCATCGATGGGGCGTCAGGCGCGGCGTTTCTCCAGGCGCTCAAGCGGCTGGTTGAAACACCGACGCTGTTGTTTATCGGGGAGACGAGCTATGCACGACAAATATGATGTACTGATAATAGGTGGCGGGCCTGGGGGGTATGTCGCCGCCATTCGTGCCGGCCAGCTAGGGCTTCGTACCGCATTGGTGGAAAAGCAGCATTTAGGGGGCATCTGCCTGAACTGGGGATGCATTCCAACCAAGGCGCTGCTGCATGGCGCAGAGGTGGCGCACACTATTGCGCATGCCGATCGGCTGGGTTTTAGTCTCAGCGAGGTGAGTTTCGATCTGCAGAAACTGGTGCAGTTTAGCCGCGCCGTGTCGCAACAGCTGAGCGGAGGTGTCGAGTACCTGTTGAAGAAAAATGGCGTGACGGTCATAGCCGGCACCGCCCGGCTGTGCGGTAAGGGGCAAGTCACGGTCGCCGATCCCCAGGGGGAAGAGCGAGACTATCGCGCTGATCATGTGATCCTTGCGACTGGCGCCCGGCCGCGAGCGTTGCCAGGAGTCGAGCCAGATGGCGAGCGAATCTGGACCTATTTCGAGGCCCTGCAGCCTGAGCGCTTACCGGAGTCTCTATTAATCATCGGTTCAGGGGCCATCGGAGTGGAGTTCGCCAGCCTTTATAACGATCTTGGCAGCAACGTAACGCTGGTCGAACAAGCCGCGCAGATTCTGCCCGTTGAAGACGCCGAAGTATCCGCTACCGTGCGTAAATCGTTCGAACGACGCGGTATACACGTCCATAGCCAAACGCTGCTGACGCAGGTAAAGCGCACCGATACGGGCGTGCGCTGCGCCTTGAAAACCACCGGCGCCGAACAGACACTGGAAGTCGAACGTGTGCTGTTGGCAGCGGGCGTGCAGCCTAATGTGGAAGGCCTGGGGCTGGAAGCGCTGGGCGTTGAGTTGGACCGCGGGTTTATCAAGACGGATGCAGCTTGCCGAACCAACGTATTTGGCCTCTATGCTATCGGCGATGTGGCTGGCCCGCCGTGTCTGGCGCACAAAGCCAGCCACGAAGGCGTGATCTGCGTCGAGACGCTGGCTGGCGTCGAAGGCGTACGCCCTCTTAACCGCGACTATGTGCCCGGTTGTACCTATGCCCGGCCACAGGTTGCCAGCCTGGGCTTGACAGAGGCGAAGGCTCGCGAGACGGGACGGCCAATCAAGGTCGGTAAGTTCGCATATCAGGGGAATGGTAAGGCGCTGGCCAGCGGTGAGACGGAGGGTTTTGTAAAGACTATTTTCGACGCCGAAACCGGCGAATTACTGGGCGCGCATATGGTTGGTGAGCAGGTCACTGAACAGATCCAGGGTTTTGGTATCGCGCATCATCTGGAGGCTACAGATGAGAGTCTCTTATCGATGATCTTTGCTCATCCAACGCTTTCTGAAGCCATGCATGAATCCATCCTTGCCGCCAGCGGTCAGCCGCTGCATCAATAATGACAATATAAACCCGGCATTCAACGCCGGGTTTACCTGTACGCTAAGGCCGTCTGAATAGCGCAATGCTGCGCCCGGCCAGAACAAAATCAATCGCTTCCGTAATGGTGACGCCGTCACTTTTCACTTCAGCGGTCGACAGCTCAAGAACCCAGCCGCCTTCGCCGAACTGCGGTATCTGGAACGCAACATCGCCCTCAAACGGATTGAACAGCATCAGAACGTCGTGCCAGATCCCCTCCTCCTCTTCGAGATCGGGTCGACTGATGGCAAGGCCTAACGTTGACCCTTCATCCCACTGCTCAGATTGCTGCAAACCGCCGCCGGCGTTAAACCAGCGTATCTCGAGCCCATCGCGCCAGCTTTCACGGCGTAAAAGCGGTTGTTGCGCGCGCAGCGCGATCAGGCGCTGGGTGAAATGGCGTAATGCGTGGTCATCTTCGGACAGCGCTTCCCAGTTGATCCATGAAATCTCGCTGTCCTGACAGTAGCCATTATTATTTCCCTGCTGCGTACGGCCAAATTCGTCCCCGGCCAGCAGCATCGGGGTGCCGTGGGAGAAAAATAGCGTGGTGAGGAAGTTACGCTTCTGGCGTTCACGGACCGCGACGATAGCCTGATTTTCTGTCGGCCCTTCCTCGCCATAATTGCAGGAACGGTTATCATTGTGCCCGTCGTTATTATCCTCACCGTTGGCTTCATTATGTTTCTCGTTATACGAAACCAGATCGTTTAACGTGAAGCCGTCATGAGCGGTAATAAAATTGACGCTGGCCCACGGACGACGGCCGCGTAAATCGTACAGATCCCCCGACCCCAGCAAACGGGCGGCAAAATCGGTAGACACGTTATCCCCCTTCCAGTATTCCCGCACCGTATCGCGGTATTTGTCGTTCCACTCTCCCCAGCCCGGCGGAAAACCGCCAACCTGATAGCCGCCGGGGCCGATATCCCAGGGCTCGCCGATCAGTTTAAGTTTTGCCAGCACGGGATCCTGGGTTATGGCGTCAAAAAAACCGCCTCGCGGATCGAACCCCTCTGGTTCACGGCCGAGAATGGTTCCAAGATCAAAACGAAAGCCGTCAACGTGCATGGACTGAGCCCAGTAGCGTAGCGAATCCATCACCATCTGCAGCACCCGGGGATGGGACGTATTCACCGTATTTCCCGTCCCGGTATCATTGATGTAATAGCGATGCCGATCCGGCATCGTCCGGTAATAGGAGAAATTATCGATGCCCTTAAATGAGAGCGTCGGGCCCAGCTCATTCCCTTCAGCGGTATGGTTGTAAACCACGTCAAGGATCACCTCAATACCGGCGTCATGAAAAGCGCGCACCATATTGCGGAACCCGGCAATACCCGCGGGCCCGTAGTAACGGGACGCGGGGGCGAAGAAGCCCAGCGTATTGTAACCCCAGAAGTTTTTTAGTCCCCGGTCAAGCAGATGCTGGTCGTCGGGAAACCAATGTACGGGCAGCAGCTCAACGGAAGTGATGCCGAGGCTTTTGATATACTCGACGGAGGCCTGATGCCCAAGCCCCTCGAATGTGCCGCGCAGCTCGGGGGGGAGCGCCGGATTAAGCTGGGTAAACCCTTTCACATGCGTTTCGTAAATCACCGTATTCGGCCAGCGAATGTCGGGGCGATTTTCCCCCTGCCAGTCGCACGCATCCGGGTCGACAACCTTGCATTTCGGCGTAAAAGGCGCGCTATCGCGGGTATCAAAGCTGAGGTCTTTCTCCTCATGCCCCAGCTCATAGCCAAAATGGGCGTCGTTCCACGCGATATCGCCTGCCAGCTCCCGCGCGTAGGGGTCGATAAGCAATTTATGCGGATTAAAACGATGCCCGTTTTCCGGATCGTAAGGGCCGTAGACGCGATAACCGTATAACGCCCCAGGCTGAAGATCGGGCACGTAGCCGTGCCAGATTTCGTGCGTATATTCCGGCAGTTCCAGCCGGGCTATTTCCTTTTTCCCCGAAGGATCGAACAGGCACAGCTCAACCCGTTCAGCGTGCGCGGAGAAGAGCGCGAAGTTAACGCCTTTTCCGTCAAAATGAGCCCCCAACTGCTGGCTGTCGCCGGGCCGTATTGCAAAAGCTTTTTCCTTGCGCATCGTTATTCTCCCCGTAGCTCAGCGCTAATAAGCGTCAACAACCACCCGGATGTTGACGCCAGTTCGAGCGACGTTTCCACCAGACGGCTCTCGCCGCTAAACACATCGCGAAAACGTTTCCCGGCCAGATCGTCTGGTATGGTTACCACAGTATTGCCCCATAGCCTTGCGGAAGATTCCGCCAATCCGTGCGCCGCAACGTCAAACGCCAGGCGAGGCACCACCACGATCAGGGCCTCCTCTCCGCTGATGCGCGCGTAGGCAATAAGATTATCTTCCCTCTCCCCGGAGACTTTTAATGGTACCCAGTCACCATAATGGAAGAGCGCTGAATGCCGCTGTCTTAATCGGAGAAAAGAAGCGGTAACGTACTGTTTCAGGCGCCCGTCTCGCCAGGCGGGTTCGCGGGTGAACAGATCCGCTTTCCCGGTATGAAGGTTTTGCGCAAGGACAGCGAAATCGGGTTCACGTCGGTTATCCGGATCGACAAGACTGAAGTTCAGCGCCTCGCTCCCCTGATAAATGTCCGGCACGCCGGGCGCAGTCAGTTTTATCACCGTCTGGCTGAGGCTGTTTACCAGTCCGGCACGGATAAAGGGCTGCAAGGCAATGTGAAAATCGTTGAGAAAGCGCGAATTATCCGCAGAAAATAGCTGCTGCACATAATTAAGCACCACGCTCTCATAGCTTTCATTGCTGTCGATCCAGTCGGTTCTCTGCTTGGCCTCGCGCAGCGCTTTTTCCATAAAAGCGAGAAAACGCGTTTCGAGCGATTTCAGCCCTTCGGCATCGTCCGGCAGCAGCGTTGCAGGCCACGCGCCCGCCAGCGCCTGATAGATCATCCACGTATCCGCCGCGTTCGGCGCCGTGCCGTCGTTCAAAAAACGCACATGGGTTTGATTCATCTGACGCCAGCGCGCAAGGTTTTCCGCCCACAGCTGCGGGGCTTCCGTTAAGGTGTAAAGCCGGGCCCGCGCATCTTCCCCGCGTTTCGTATCGTGCGTCGACGTCCCCAGCAGCGCATCGGGCTGGCGCGCAAGACGGATGCGCATCTCCTGATGAAAGCGAGACAATGAGAAGGCGCGAGGCGTAGGATCGGCCCCAACTTCATTCAGCGCCAGGTCGAGGTTATGACGAAAGAACAGCGTATCCTCGACCGATTTCGCCATTAACGGCCCGGTGAGCTGCTGAAAACGGGTCCTGAAGAGTGAAGCGATGTCGAGGCTGCTCGCCTGCAGATTGCCGGTCAGGATAGCGATAATGACGTTAAGCGCGTTGGCATCGGGTCGGTTTTCTTCGGCGTTCACCTGGTCAACCACCCGGTTTAACAGCGTAATATCGCCTGCGGTCAGCCCTTCGGCGGTGCCGTAGGTACGATAGACCGGGAAGGCCAGCAGCAGTTCGCGCAGGGCGTGGCGCAGCGCGTCACTCTCGACCGCCATGCCGTTACGCTGCGCCAGTTCGCGGGCCAGCTTCAATAAAGTGGTAAATTCACCCTCAAAATTGCGATCCGCCATCAGGCCTTTCGCCTCGCGCAGCGCTTTGTGGCGATCCACCGTTCCGCCGAGCGCGTCGTCATGCACCTGCTGCAGCTGGTCGAGGTTATTGTCATCCACCAGCACTTCCGCCAGCGAAGCGATAAACTCATACCCTGTGGTGCCGGACACCGGCCAGTCGGCGGGCAGCTGTTCGCCCTTCGCGAGGATTTTTTCCACCGTAATGTAGCACTCTGGCCCGGTGGCCTGGCGCAGGCGCTGCAGATACCCCAGCGGGTCGGCAAGGCCATCGATATGGTCAATACGCAGACCATCGACGATGCCGGAATGCACCAGTTCAAGGATAAGTCGATGGGTGTCGTCAAACACCGCCGGGTCTTCAACCCTGACGCCAATCAGGCCGGTAATTTCAAAAAAACGCCGCCAGGAGAGCTGCCTGGGCGCTTCCCGCCAGGACATAAGGCGCCAGCTTTGCGCCTCGTGCAGCGCCAGAATGGCGTCGCGATCCGGGGATGTTAGTCGTTGCTCACCTGTCGCCAGGGTTTGAGGATTCAGGGGCCAGACCTGGTCATAATAGATGAACGCCGGTTTCCCGGTTGCAGGGTCGCGTTTCAGTTCGAGCGCCCCGCTCTCCAGTTCCGCCTCAAAGGTATCCCCCAGAAACGGCAGCGTAACGGGACGCGTCCAGTCAATATCGAAATAATTCGCCCAGCGGCTGTTCTTGCCCTGCTCGATAACGTCCCGCCACCAACGATTCTCCAGCGAGGTCGACATATGGTTAGGCACAATATCCAGGATCAGGCCAATTTGCGCGTTTCGCAGCGCCTTCACCATCCGGTCAAACCCTTCGCGGCCCCCGATGGCCGGGTCGATCTCGTTAGGATCGGTAATATCATAGCCATGGGTGGAGCCGGTGGTCGCCGTAAATATCGGCGAGGCGTAAAGATGGCTGATACCGAGCCCCTGAAGATAGGGGGCCAGCGCCGCCGCGCGATCGAAGGTCATGCCGTTACGGAACTGAATGCGATAAGTCGCGGAAGGGATCATACTGAGGCTTCTCCATGTGCAAAACGGACAACAATACTGTCTGGCGTTAACGCTTCCTGCTGTTCCGGCCAGCTAAAAATGACCTCGCCAGGTATTTCCGGCAACGCAAGCGGTTCCTCGCCGATATTCAGCGCCACAGAGAGCGTCCCGCCGGCAAATTGCCAGCTCACCGCCAGCGCCTGAGGCTCCGTGTGCAGGATCTTGCCCTCGACGCCGCCCCCTGCCGCCAGCAGCGGGACGATATAGCGATGGCGCAGCAAGATGAGGTTGCGCGTGAAGCGCAGCCAGGATTTCCCCTCCTCGCTTGCCGCCTTCTGCCAGTCGAGCTTAGAACGAATAAAGGTCAGGGGATCGTTCGGGTCCGGGACGGATTCGTCGTGCCCCGCGTGTCCGGCAAACTCTTTTGCCCGTCCTTCCCGCACCGCCTTCGCGAGGGAACCCTGAAAATCGGTAAAGAACAAAAAGGGATTGCTCTCGCCGAACTCCTCTCCCATAAACAGCAAAGGAATATGCGGCGACAGAAGCAAAGCGGCGAGCAAAACGCGCGTTTTCCCGGCGCCGGCAAGGGAGATCAACCTTTCCCCCTGCGCACGGTTTCCGGTCTGATCGTGATTCTGAATAAAGTCGACAAAAAACTGCGGCGGCTGAGCGGCGCAGGCCACGCCGCGGGGCTTCCCGGTTTGCGCAGAAAGCTCACCCTGGTAGACAAATCCCTCGGCCAGCGCCCTTGCGAACTTACTGGCAGGCTGATGCGCAAAATCCTGATAATAGGCGTGCGTCTCGCCGGTGGCGAAAACGTGGGCGGCGTTATGAAAATCATCATTCCACTCGGCGGTAAACAGCGGGGTTTGTCCATCCTCATCGCGCGGATGGAGGAAAATGACGTTCCGGCTGTCTTCGGTGGTGAGGTGGATATGGCGGTCGGGGATGGCTTTGCGGATATTTTCGGCGATCTCTATCAGCACATGCCTGGCGGAGCGATCTTCAATCTGATCGATGGCATCAAAGCGCAGCCCATCAAGATGGTACTCGGTAAGCCAGAACAGCGGCGCCTCGGTAATATACTGCCGCACAGCCTCGGTTTCATAGGCGATAGCGTTACCCCAGGGGGTCATTCGGTTTTGATGAAAAAAGCCCGGCGACAGCAAAGAGAGATAGTTGCCTTCCGGGCCAAAATGGTTGAGAACGATATCGAGAACCACCGAAAGCCCTAACCCGTGGGCGGCGTCAATAAAGGCGTGAAAATCCCCCGGCGAGCCGTACGCGGCGTGCGGCGCGTAAAGTAATACGCCGTCATAACCCCAGCCGCGGGAACCGCCAAACTGGGCAACGGGCATAATCTCGACCTGGGTGATCCCCAGCTCTGCCAGATAAGGCAGCTTATCGATGGCGGCCAGAAAGGTGCCTTCTGGCGTAAAGGTGCCCGGATGGAGTTCATAGATGACAGTTTCTTCCCATGGCCGCCCTTTCCAGACGCGGTTAACCGGCTGAAAAAGCCTGGGGTCGATAACTACCGAGGGACCGTTAACATCATCGCGCTGCGCGCGCGTGGCCGGATCGGGAATACGCCTGCCGTCGGCTAAAAGGAGCATATATTCATCGCCATGCTTTACGCCAGGGACGTCAATCTGGAACCAGCCCCCACCCGCGGCTTCCATCGGAATATCCCGCGTCTTCAGGCTCAGCGTCATTGTCTTTTGACCTTCGGCCCAGACGCGAAAACGGACAGTATCAGCGGCAATAAACTCCGCCCCCCAATGCTTGTGAAACGATATGGATTCCATTCAATGTCCTCAGGCGACTTATTCAGATAACGCGGCATGAAATATAAGATTAGACCAGGATGAGCCAAGTGTGCTGGCGGTGTTGGGTCTGTTATTTATAAAGACCTTGGCTGTAATACATATAGGCTGAAAAGTCAGGTAAATAATTCCTGGTTTTAAGCAGTTAATTATTCCTGGTTTACCTTTCTTTTATCCCCCATGCGCAATAATTGACTAATCTTAAATTTCATTTATTAAGGAGGCCGGTATGACAACAGGAAATAATTCAACGCTACACTATCCACTTCCGCCGTTTGTCGAGCAGCCGCAGCAACCCCCGGGGCTGGCATCGGAAATGAAGCCCCTTCCCGACCACGGCGAAACCAGCTACATCGGTTCCGGGAAGCTTGTGGGGAAAAAAGCGCTGATTACCGGCGGTGATTCGGGTATTGGCCGGGCAGTTGCTATCGCCTTCGCGCGCGAAGGCGCGGATGTCGCGATCGGCTACCTGCCGGAGGAGGAATCCGACGCGGCTGCCGTTATCGCGCTGATACAGGCCGAGGGCAGAAAAGCCGTCGCCATTCCCGGCGACATCCGGGTTGAATCATTTTGCGATACCCTGGTCGAAAAGGCGGTCGCGGAGCTTGGCGGGCTGGATATTGTGGTTAACAACGCCGGCAGGCAGCAATATTGCGAATCCATCGAAGAGTTGACTACCGCCGCTTTTGACGCGACCTTTAAAACCAACGTTTATGCGCCATTCTGGATAACCAAAGCCGCGCTTCGCCATCTGTCTGAGGGCGCGGCTATCATCAACACCTCTTCCGTCCAGGCGTTTAAACCCAGCGAGATCCTGCTGGATTATGCCCAGACCAAAGCCTGCAACGTTGCGTTTACGAAATCGCTGGCAAAGCAGCTGGGTCCGCGCGGTATCCGCGTTAATGCCGTGGCGCCGGGCCCGTACTGGACGCCTCTGCAGTCAAGCGGCGGCCAGCCGCAGGAGAAGGTTCAGCAGTTTGGCGAGGATACGCCGCTCGGCAGACCGGGACAGCCGGTTGAGATAGCGCCCCTTTACGTACTCCTGGCTTCCGACGCGTGCTCCTACGCTTCTGGCCAGGTCTGGTGCTCTGATGGCGGCACCGGGGTAGCATAAAAGAGATCGTCGCTGTGGCGCGCTCTATTCGCGCGCCGCAGCGACGAACGCTAGTAGCGTAAAAGGAACTGGATGAGGGTTATCAGCAAATAAAAACCGCAGACGATTTGCACACCTCTCCAGCCCCACCTGAAATAACGCCACTGATAACGCTCTCTGGCATTCGCCTGCGCAATGGCGGGCTCCAGGCTCTGCTTTTTCTGCTTACTTCTCAGTAGGCTCCAGCCCCACCAGACAATGACCATGATGACGATAACTTTATACAGGATGATGTTGCCCATGCCGCCGCCATTTTACGATTGGATAAAACTGCCTGCGAGTGTAGCGCACTTCTCGCCTCGTTACCTGCATACCTTATTGACGTTTAAACATGTTTACGCTGGAACCCTCTTGTTCTGTCAGCGCGGCTGATGTAGCGATATCGTAGAATAATCTTATATATGTCAAAAAGGTGAATTGCGACTTTTCTCTTTATTAAATATGTAGTATCAAGGCGCTGGTAATATTAGCAGTCTTATTATTCAAAAAGTTAAAATTTGCAAAACCAGACGTAACCGCTAAAATAACCATGAGCTAACTCACTAAGCAGGGAGATATTATGGGTTTTTGGCGAATTGTGTTGACGATTATTCTACCGCCACTCGGCGTGCTGCTGGGTAAAGGGTTTGGCTGGGCCTTCATTCTCAATATTATTTTAACCATCCTCGGTTATATTCCAGGGCTTATTCACGCGTTTTGGGTTCAAACCAAAAACACCTAATCAGAAATATCTTACAGTTTGACTCGCCGGCTTATCCCCGGACATTAAACGGAAGCAGAAAGTTCGCAGGAGCAATATCATGCTTAAACAATTAACCGCTATCGTTTTGCTGGCTGCAGCAACCAATGCCGTGGCGCAAGACGATATGACGCTGGACAGTCTGGTCAAAAAGGAACCGGCAGCCTTTAGTCAAATGGTAAAAGGTCACCCTCTGCCCGCCTGGGTAAAGACGGGCGGAACCGCCTCGCCTGCCAGAACGGTGAAGCTTGGCGCAGAGACTTATCAGGTACTCAGCGTCTGTAAACCCCACGATTGCGCGACGGAACGCTTCGCCGTGCTGTGGTCTGAAAAGTCCAGACTGATGAGCGGGCTTTTCTCTACCGTTGATGAAAAAACCGCCCAGGAGAAACTGACCTGGCTTAACGTTAGCGACGATCTTTCCATCGATGGTAAAACGGTGCTCTTTGCCGCCCTGAGCGGCAGCCTGGAAAATCATCCCGACGCATTTAACTTTCAGCAGTAGCCCGTAGCCAAAAATTGACGCCTGTGGCCGGAACGGTAATCCGGTCATCCCCATTCTGCCGCTCTGACCCGGGGTCTGGACGGCAGAATAACGTCCCTTTCCGGCTACAACGAGATGCCGGCGAATGACATAAACCCCAGCGACATTAGCCCGGCGGTAATAAATACGCTGCCTAACCCGCGCAACCCCTTCGGCATGTTGGCGTATTTCAACTTTTCGCGTATGCCGGCCAGCGCCACGATCGCCAGCGCCCAGCCAATACCGCACCCGGTACCGTAAGTGAGTGACTCAAAGAAGCTGTATTCACGCTGCACCATAAAAATGGTCGCGCCGAAAATGGCGCAGTGAATGGTTAATAACGGCAGAAACGGGCCTAAAGCGTGGTTTAACGCATGAAAGTATTTATCGATGACCATCTCAAGGATCTGCACCAGCGCCGCGAGAACGCCGATAAAAGTGATAAAATCGAGAAAGCTCAGATCGACCCCTTCGATCAGGGCGTTCTCTTTCAGCAGATGATTGTAAATCAGGTTATTTATCGGCGTCGCTATCGCCAGCAGCGCTGTTACCGTCACGCCGAGACGAAATGCGACATCGATTTTTTTGGAGATAGCGAGAAAAGTACACATGCCGAGGAAAAAATTAAGCGCCATATTCTCGACAAAAACCGCGCGGATAAAAATATTGAGGTGAGATTCGAACAAGACAACCTCCATGTTGTTGAGTTGTTTCTCAATCATGCCAAACTTTCAGGTGAAACAGGCAATAACGACTCGGTTTTGCCGAGTCGATCACCTTTTAATTTCCTGAGTTTTGATAAGGCGGGACAGCCGCCTTTACTCGCCCTCTCTGCGCTGGAGAAACGTGCGCGGAAGCATCTCAATAAATTCATCAACCGGCACCGGTTTTGAAAAGTAGTAGCCCTGGTAGAGGGTAATGCCCATATTTTTGAGCATCTCAAGCTGCTCTTTATCCTCAACGCCCTCGGCAATAATCTGGCAATGAAATTTTTTCGCCAGATTGACCATATTCATCACCACCAGCGCTGAAGCGTTATTGGTCACAATGTTGAAGGTAAAGACTTTATCGATTTTAATAATCTCCGGATTAAACTGCTGGATGTAGCTGTAGTTTGCATACCCGGTACCAAAATCATCCAGCGAAAACTGCACGCCAATACGCCTGAGTTGGTCCGTCACCGCTGACGTCTGCAGGGTATTTGCAATCGACTCCCGCTCGGTTATCTCCAGGACAAGGCGTACTTTTGCCGCTTTCATCTGTTGGGTAAACGTCTGGCACAGGGTCACAATTTCGTCGTCCTGAAAGTTTACCGAGCTGGTGTTAAAGCAGATAAACAGCCCCGCGGGAATGACGGACTGCTGTCGCCGGAGCTGGCGACTCACCTCAGCAAAGCAAATCGCCGTCACTTCTTTGATAAGACCGGTCTGTTCGGCGACGGAGATAAATTTATCCGGCGCAATAAACCCCTGTTTTGGATGCTCCCAGCGCACCAGCACTTCGCCGCCGACGATCTGACCGGTGTCGCTGCCGATAATCGGCTGAATATAGGGTTTGAGCTGTTTGAGTTCGATAGCCTGCCTGAGCTGATACTCAATCGTATTCCGGTAGCGGAGGTAGTTTCTGAACAAAAATGTCAGCAGCAGGGAGGCCAGAATAATGGCGATAAGGGTGTGTTGTTCATAACGGATAAATGCGCCGGGGCCGGACGCGTAATGGCGGTCGGCAATAACCGAATAGTGAAACTGCTCTGATTCCATGCGTACGGGAACGCGAATACCCGGGGTCGTCGTCACTTCCCCCTTATGGGTCATTACCCGGTCGCCAACCTGAAGATACAGATGAGCGTCGCCGTCGAGAACGTTTAAAATGTTGTATAAATAATAGCCATCCACACCCACCAGAATCGTATTTCCCCGGTCGTCCTGTTCGCTGTAAACCATCAATGGATGGAGCGGCGTGATTTCACTGCCGCTCAGCAGACGTAAAGCGCCATGCGTATATTGGCGGCGATCGAACTGAAATTTCCGTCCGCCATAAACCGAGGTGCAGTATATTTCATTATCCTTACCTAAATTCACCGTGCGCACATCGGGAATAGTGGCCACCAGCGTGCGTAGCTCCGTCAGGACATTCTCATTACAGCTTTTCCCATAGAACGGCTCAGCCATATTAGCGGCCTGCTCCGCATGAGAAACGGTCACATCAAGGCTGGCTATCGCCTGCTGAAGCCGCGCATGAATATCGTTATCCACTTTTTTTTGCATTTGCCAGTAACAAAGCCCTGTACCAAAGCTCAGCACCACAATTAAAAATAAGAATATCCACAGACGATGGCGTGATAAGGAGTCGTTCATTGTGCTAATCCAGTTTGACGCGCCGCAGCGGGCCGACGGCCAATAGTTTGACCAAATTTTAATAAATCCTGTTTATACTCGCCCTGAACCGATCAAGTTTTAATGCATATCAATGATATATCATGGCAAACCGTTGCGTGATGCGAGAGTCGTTTTCTTCGCCTGAGGTTTGCGTGCTTTTGCTGCTGCACCCGTAGCTAAACTATTGACTTAAAGTCGAATAATATGAAAATGACTCTTTTGTGCGCTGACCAGAAAAGCTGGCAAATATCATGACGATCCGCTCCTGTAAATTTCTCCTGAACAAGGTGAAAATATCCGCCGTAGCAATAGCTGCTGCGCTGCTGTTGGCCCACTGCGGCAGCAAACCGCCCGTTTCTCTCGTCACACCCATGCCGCCCGCGACCAGGCAGCCGACGTTACCCAAAAGTCATGAGCCGGTACGCGGCGTGTGGCTGACAACCGTTTCGCGCCTCGACTGGCCGCCGCTGGAATCGGTGAATGGCGGCATTACGGCCAACCGACGTATCGCCCTCCAGCAGCAGGCGCTGACTGCCAAGCTGGATAATTTAAAGAGCCTCGGCATTAACACCGTCTTCTTCCAGGTGAAACCGGATGGCACAGCGCTCTGGCCATCGAAGATCCTGCCGTGGTCCGATATGCTGACCGGAAAAATCGGCGAGGATCCGGGCTACGATCCGCTTAAGTTCATGCTGGACGAGGCCCATAAGCGCGGTATGCGCGTTCATGCCTGGTTTAACCCCTATCGCGTTTCGGTCAACACCCGGCCGAAAACCGTCACCGAGCTTAACGGTACGCTATCGCAGGTTCCCGCCAGCGTATACGTTCTGCACCCCGAGTGGATACGCACCTCCGGCGATCGCTTCGTGCTCGATCCGGGCATCCCGGAAGTGCGCGACTGGATAACCAGTATCGTGGCGGAAGTCGTGGAACATTATCCGGTTGACGGCGTCCAGTTCGACGACTATTTCTACACCGAATCGCCGGGATCGGCGCTGAACGACAGCCGGACGTTCCAACAGTACGGTCAGGGATTTGCCGCGAAGGCGGACTGGCGGCGGCATAATACCCAACTGCTGATCGAGCAGGTTTCCCGTACCATCAAGCAGCTGAACCCCGAGGTTGAATTCGGCGTCAGTCCGGCAGGCGTCTGGCGCAACCGCTCCCACGATCCGGCCGGTTCCGACACCCGCGGCGCGGCGGCCTACGATGAGTCCTATGCCGATACCCGTCTCTGGGTGCAGCAGGGATGGCTGGACTATATCGCGCCGCAGATTTATTGGCCCTTCGCCCGCGACGCGGCCCGCTACGACGTGCTGGCAAAGTGGTGGGCTGACGTGGTGAAACCCACCCATACCCGCCTCTATATCGGCGTGGCGCTGTACAAGGTGGGCGAACCGTCGAAGAACGAACCCGACTGGATGATTAACGGCGGCGTGCCGGAATTGAAAAAGCAGCTTGATCTGAATGAATCCATGCCGCAAATTCAGGGCACGATTTTGTTCAGAGAGAATTACCTCAATCAGCCGCAAACCCAGCAGGCCGTTAACTACCTGAAAAGCCGCTGGGGAGGTTGATTCCCACACCTGCCTCAACCGGAGAATGTTATGTTGAAAAAATCGATTGTCGCCTTTTCCTTGTTCTGCGCTCTGACGCCTGCCGTTTTTGCGGGCAACAGTGAAAATGAACAGCTGAATAAAAAGAATGTCATTGATTTTTATAATAAAGCGTTAAATGACAAAGACTTTGCCGCCGCCAGACCCTATCTCGGAGACCGCTACATACAGCATAACCCGATGGCGAAAGACGGCGTGGAAGGCTTTCAGCAGTTTATCGCCTTCCTGAAGAACAAATATCCCGACTCCCACAGTGAAATTAAGCAGGCGTTTGTTGATGGCGATCATGTGATCCTGCACGTTGAGGTCACCGGTCGCGAGCCGGGCGTGACGCGGGCGATTATTGATATCTTCCGCGTCGACAAGCAGCATAAAATCATTGAGCACTGGGACGTTACCCAGAACGTTCCGCAAAAAACCGCCAGCGGCAACAGCATGTTCTAAAACCCGGCCAGGAGCCTTCTGCTAACACTCTCGCTTTCCCTTTTTTCATTCGTACAGACTATCGCTTGTTTAAACATTTTATTTACTTTACTGTAAAGTAAATAAACAAACGAGATCAGACTGATGTTCAACGAAAGAAAATGGGGAAAGCTTTTTTATTTCATTGCATTAGCCATTTTCCCCGGCGCGGTGAACGCCGCTTTACCCAGCCTACCCGCGCAGGGCGCCTCGCTCTATGACGCCTGCTCCCACCTACAAGAACCCGCCGAGGCCTGGCGCTGTCGCGCCCTGCTCATTAGCCAGCGCGTGGAACAGCGGCAGCGCTATCTGCACTTTTTACTTCAGCAGAATATTTTCAGCATTCAAACCTACGACTATCTGTGGAGTGAATACCAGCGTGCGACGTCATGTTCTGAGATCGGCGCCTTCTTGATGAGCAAAGTTCACGATGAGGCATTCCATGGGCTGCCCTTTACCCCGCTTCCGCCCGATGATGCGATAAGCGCGCCGCCTGCGGTGTTTACCCTGCAAGACGCCATTAACTGACCTGAGGTGCGTAACAATGCTGGCCCGCTTTTTTGTCTTTCGCCCCGTTTTTGCCGCCGTCATCGCCATCTGCATTATGGCGGCCGGCGCCCTTGCCCTGCTGACGCTGCCGGTAGAACAGTATCCGGATATCGCCCCTCCTGCCGTCAACGTCACGGCGAACTATACCGGCGCTTCAGCGGAAACCGTCGAGGATAGCGTTACCCAGGTGCTGGAGCAGCAGATTAAAGGCATCGATGGGCTGATCTATTTCTCCTCAAGCAGCAGTTCGGCTGGGCAGGCGCGGATTAGCCTTAGCTTCGATCAGGGCGTAAACCCTGATATGGCGCAGGTACAGGTACAAAATGCGGTAAACCAGGCGATTACCCGCTTACCGCAGGAGGTACAGCAGCAAGGCATTACCGTTACCAAATCCCAGGGCGACAGCCTGATGGTGGTTGCCCTGTATGACAAAAGCGAGCAATTAACCAGCCTTGATATCAGCGATTTCCTCGTCAGTTCCCTGCAGGAGCCATTGAGCCGGGTTGAAGGCGTGGGTGAAACCACCGTTTTTGGCGCGCAGTACGCCATGCGCATCTGGCTTAATCCGCTCCAGCTGACCAGCTACGGTTTGATGCCCTCGGACGTGCAGGCCGCCATTGAAGCGCAGAATTCGCAGGTTACCAGCGGTGAAATTGGCTCGCTGCCGACGCTTGAGGGACAGTATCTGAACGCCACGGTGGCGACGCAGTCTCGGCTTGAACGTCCTGAGCAATTTGAGAATATTATTCTGCGCACGAATAGCGACGGCTCGGTGGTGTACCTGCGCGATGTGGCCCGCGTGGAGATCGGCGCGGAAAACTATCAAAACCAAACTACGCTCAATGGTTACCCCTCCGCCGGGATCTCGATTCAACTGGCCTCGGGAGCCAACGCGCTGGAAACGGCGGAAAAAGTTCGGGCCGAAGTCGAACGCCTCTCTTCCCGCTTTCCGCAAGGCGTGGTCGCCGCCTATCCGCGCGACAGCACACCGTTTGTGACGGTATCGATCGAAAGCGTGGTGCATACGCTGATTGAAGCGATCCTCTTTGTCGTGGCCGTCATGTATCTTTTTCTGCAGAGCTGGCGGGCGACGCTGATCCCGACCCTTACGGTTCCGGTAGTTCTGCTGGGTACTTTCGGTATTCTCAGCCTGCTCGGTTACAGCATTAATACGCTCACCCTGTTTGCGATGGTGCTGGCAATCGGCCTGCTGGTTGATGACGCTATCGTGGTAGTGGAAAACGTTGAGCGTTTGATGGCAGAGGAAGACCTCACCCCGCTGGAGGCCACGCTGCGCTCGATGAATGAGATAACCGGGGCACTAATCGGTATTGCGTTGGTTCTCTCCGCCGTTTTTATTCCGATGGCGCTGTTTGGCGGCTCGGTCGGGATTATCTATCGCCAGTTTACCGTGACTATTGTCTCAGCCATGGCGCTGTCCGCGCTGGTCGCTCTGACGCTGACGCCAACGCTATGCGCCCACCTGCTCAAGCCAGGACACATGAAAAAAGGGCGTTTTTTCACCCTTTTCAATCGCGGCGTGACGATAAGTCAGAACCGCTACCTGGCCACGCTCCAACGAATAACCGCCCGTCCGTTTCGTTTTGTCTGCCTGGCCCTGATCCTGACCTTTTTGATGCTCTGGCAATATCAGAAGCTCGCTAGCGGATTTCTGCCCGAGGAGGATCAGGGCGCGGTCATGGTTCAGTACACGCTGCCGTCTGGCTCGCCGATGTCAATGACCGAGGAGGTTGGCGCTGATATTGCCCGCTATTTTATGACCGAGGAGGAAGATAACCTCAACGTTATCTTTATGGTCACCGGGAGAAACAATGCCGGCAGTGGGCAGAACGTCGGCATGGCATTCGCTGAGTTAAAGCACTGGGACCTGCGTCCTGGTGAGAAAAACAGCGCCCAGGCCATTATTTCCCGCGCGAACCAGTATTTTAATAAAAACGCCCGGCAGGCCAACATCAGCGTGATGTCGCCCCCGACCGTGCGCGGGCTTGGGCAATCCAGCGGCTTTGAGCTATGGCTGCAGGACAGCGCGGAAAATGGCAGCGCTGCGCTTATGCAGGCGCAAACCACCCTGCTCAATGCCGCCAGAGAAAATCCCGCTCTGGACGCGGTACGAATTAATAGTCTGGAAGAAAAAGCGCAGCTGCAGGTCGATGTCGACAGACAAAAAGCGCAGGCTCAGGGCCTGGATCAGGCTGATATCAACAATACGCTCTCAGCGGCCTGGGGGGGCGTATATGTTAACGACTTTATCGACCGTGGGCGGGTTAAACGCGTGTATATGCAAGGAGATGCGGCCTGGCGTTCGACGCCGGAAAATTTATCCGCCTGGTTTGTGCGCGGCGACAGCAACAACATGGCCTCCTTCGACAGCTTCTCATCCCTGCGCTGGACCACCGGACCGCAGATGCTTCAGCGGTTTAACGGTCTGTCGGCCGTGCAGTTTCAGGGAGGCGCGGCGCCGGGCGTCAGTTCCGGCGCCGCGATGGCGGAGATGTCCGACCTGGTCAGCTCGATGAACGGGTTTGATCTGCAATGGAGCGGTTTGTCCTGGCAGGAGCAGTCATCTTCGGTGCAAACGCTGTGGGTCTACCTGGCGTCGCTGGCCTTTATGTTTTTATGCCTGGCCGCCTTATATGAGAGCTGGTCGGTTCCCATTGCCGTAATGCTGATTATCCCGTTGGGCATTATTGGCGCCATCAGCGCTTCGTTGCTCGCCGGTTATGAAAACGATATCTACTTCCAGGTGGGGATGTTGACGACAATGGGCCTCTCGTCCAAAAACGCGATTCTGATCGTTGAATTCGCCCTGGCGCAGTTCCAGCAAGGGAAAAGCCTGTCGGAAGCCACCCTCGAAGGCGCGCGCCTGCGCTTGCGCCCCATCGTGATGACCTCACTCGCATTTGTTGTTGGCGTAATCCCTCTGGTACTCTCTACCGGCGCGGGGGCTTCCAGCCAACGAGAGATAGGCACCGCGGTCATCGGCGGCATGCTCACTGGGACGCTGCTGACCTTGTTTTTCGCGCCATTATTTTTCCTGCTGGTGCAGCAAGGAATGATGCGGCTAAAAAGACGCAAACCGTAAGGACTCAACTGATGGGAAATCAACGCGGGCGGCCGATGAAAGCCCGCCCACGCATTTTACAAACCGCCCGGGCGCTGTTTCTGCAGCACGGGCTTGATGTGTCTCTGGATACCATCGCCGCCGAAGCGGGAACCACGCGCCCGACGCTGTACAGCCATTTCCCCGGCGGAAAAGACGCGCTGCTGCTGGAGACGTTCGCCTTTCTCAACGACGCTATGCAGCCGCCCCTGCAACAGCTTCTACAGGACAGCCAGCAGGATCTGCCGGCGCTGCTGCGGGGATTCGCCAGGGTTGTCCAGCACCATTTTTATGCACCGGAAAACATCCACTTTCAACGCCTGCTCATCCAGGTGCTGGTGCAAAAACCGGAGCTGTACGTCACGCTAGAGCAGCGCCCCTCGGGACGCGTGTTGCAGGCGCTCAGCGATATCCTCGCGAAGAAACGAGATCAGGGCCAGCTGACCCTCAGCGACCCGCAGCTCCAGGCGACGGCGTTTCTCGGCGCGATTATGGGCTATCCGCTGCCGGGAGCCTTAATTGCGCAAAATGCGCTAACGGCAGAAACGCTGGAGCCGCTCGCCGAATGCGCGATTAGCGTGTTCCTCACGGCCTGGGGCTATAAGCCATCATCATCCGGCGCCCTGTGAACGGGGCCGGAATACGCCTAACCGGCGAGGAGCTCATCGTACAGGCTACGCAGGCGGGTGCGAAGGTAGAGAACGGCTTTATGCTTACGCGAGAGCAGCGCCTGCTCGCTGACGCCGGACTCTTCGGCCAGCTCCCGGTAGCTATAGCCCTGCAGTTCGGTTTTCTCAAATGCCTCACGCTGGGCGGGCGGCAGCTCCGAAAGCGCCTGGTTTAGCTCCTCCCAGAGCAGCGCTTTCAGATACTCATCCTCCGGCGTTTGCGGCACGCCAAACAGCGTCTCGGCCAGCTCGTCCTCAGGAAAATCGCCCTCCTCCTCCTCGCTGAAGCCGCCCGCCAGCGGCAGCTCGCGTTTTTTCCTCGCCCTGTCGGTCATTTCGTTACGCGCCGCCCGAAACAGCCAGGCGGCGATATTCTCCACCGGCTGCTCGACGCGAATGAGCTGATACGTCACTTCCTGCAGGATATCGTCCGCCTCATCGCGCAGCGGGGTCCGTCCGCGGATAAAAGCCTTCAGCCGCGACCGGCAGGCGTTGAGGGCGGAAACAAGCCGTGACTCCGCCACGGTGCCGTTTTTCATTGTGTTCACTCGGGATCCGCGTTTTTAGCTGGACTCTCCTGCTGCGGCCCATGCTCGCCTCGGCGGTCACGCCAGCCGCAGGGGCCGTGATGCCCGCGGCGGCCGAAGCGCTGAGCAAACTCCTCGCGCTGCTCGGGGCTCATGTTCATCCAGCGTTCATGCATCCGCCGCCGGGCGTGCCCCATGCCAAACATGCCCGGCCGAAAACCGAGGCCGCCGAACAGGATCCGCGACAGCGCCAGAATCCCTAACGCCTGCCAGAAACCGATGCTCTTCACGCCAAGAATTGCCGGCAGCAGCGCATTCCACAGCGACATCACCACCAGCCCAAGCACGGCGATTAACGCCACGCCGATAATAAGCGGTTTTGCCATTCTGTGACGACCAAAGCGCTGATGGTGATGCTGACCGTGCATATCGAAATCTCTCATCTTCTGTTTACCTCATAATGCTCGTGAATATTAGCCTGTGCAGAGGTAGACGAATGAGCGGACAAAATATTGCTGAGAAAATTTAAAAATCGACACACTTTATTTGTATGACAAATTTTAATGTGTGATCTTCATCACCTTCTATCGCGCGCGGCGGCGGTAAGGTTCCCCGATGATTCATTGAAAAAAGAGGAACTTATGAACGCAGTAAAATCACTAAAAGCGGACTGGGCGATTATTACGTTGATGATTGTTGTCGCGGTCGTGATGTATGGCTATCTGATCCCTAAATACTGGTAATCGAAGTCCGCCCCATCGCTCAGGGCGGCCTGCCGGCACTATCGCTTATCGTTCAGCGTCTTAATCAGAAACGGCACCGAGTCGCGTAAAGACGGGTTAACCGTACCGCTATGATCCAGGCCGGCATAAATATGAACCTCCGCCCGGGTTCCCGCGCTTTTTACCGCATCGGCAAAGCGTTTTTGCATTGCCGTCGGCACGTTGATATCCGCGCCGCCAATACCGATAAACACCGGGTGATCGATTTTCAGGGTCGGATAAAGCATGCTGCCCACGCTGGCGTTTAACAGGGAGTCTATTCCCGGCTTAAGTGAGTTAGCGGCATTAAGACCGGCCTTCATGACCTCATCGTTTAACGGCGTAATGCATAAATTGCTCGCCTCTTTCAGCAGCGGCAGCGCGTTATCCTGGAAATAATCAGCCGGATTAAGCTGCGGGTTGCTGTCGGCGGCAGACAGATAAATATAGAAAATATAGGGTATTTTCGGGTCGCCTCCGGTCGGCGCTTTGCCGGCTGCCGGTGGAAGCACATCGGCGGCGGTGGTTCCTTTCTCAAAATAAGGCGTACCGGTCAGCACCGTCGCGCGAACGTTCAGCTCCGGCGCATATTCCGGCTGATATCCCGCGCTGGCGAACGCGGCGTGCGCACCCTGCGACTGCCCTACCAGAATAAGCTCATTCTTAAGCGGAAACTGCTTCAGGGCGGCGCGAACGCCATCAAGAACGCTCCACGCTTCGCCGCGGGCGTTAAGATAATGGTGCAGGCCAGCAGAGCCCAGCCCGGCATAATCCGGCGCGACCACCGCGTAGCCCAGCGACAGCCAGGTATTCAGATACTGCTTATCGCGATCGCTGCGCGGGTTTAAAGACGGCGCGCAGTGGTTCGCCACGCCCACGGTACCGTGAGCCCAGACCACCACAGGCCACCCCCCTTCCGGCGTCGCGCCAAAGGGAATAAATACCGCGGCGGTATCTTCGCGGGCGGTTTTACCGTCAACGCCGCTGCGGGAGGGATAATGCAGGAGGTACTGCTTTGCCGCTTCGCTTAAGCCATTCGCGGCGTTGAGCGGAGAGACGGCATCGGTACTGTCGCCAGCGGCGCTAGCCGGTACCGCGCTCATTGAAAGCAGCAGCAGCGCAGAGGTGGCGGCGAGGAATTTTCTCGAGAGTGAATAGGTCATGGCATCCTGTTCCATTATTAGTGATGCACTTAGTGTAGTCCCCGCCGCCTGAATATCAGCTCAATGAAGCAGACGCTTCGCCATTTTTTTATAAACCCTGAGTGGCTTCGCTTTTTGCCCGCGCAAATAATGATAGATTTTTATCAATAACCTCAAAGGAAGAGACCGATGTCAGCGAAAAAAGTGACCATGACCGACATAGCCAGAGACGCCGGAGTGGGTATTGCGACGGTAGACAGAGTGCTCAATAAACGGGCCGCCGTCAAAGAGAGCACCGAACGTAAAGTACTCGAGTCCGCGCGGCGATTAGGCTTCGCGCTTGAGCAATCCCACTATCGGCTGGCTGCCGGCCAGTCGGCGATAGCCCTCAGAATGGGGTTTATCCTGCTGCAGCCGTCACACTCGTTTTATCAACAGCTGGCGCAGGCGCTTGAACAGGCGGCACTCGCGTGGCATAGCCCGACGCAGGCCCCCGTTTTTCTGCATTATGATATTAACGCCATCGACGATATGGCCGCCGCGATCGGCCGCCTGAGCGCTGAAGTGGATGTTATCGGCATTGTGGCGCTGGATAATCCGCTTATCCGCCATGCCCTCATTCAGGCGATTGATAAAGGGGTGCACGTCTTCACCCTGCTCTCCGATATGAGCATTCCCCAGCGTACCGGCTATATCGGGCTGGATAACCAGAAAGCGGGCCGCACCGCCGGCTGGGCGGTGGACAGGCTCTGTCACGGCGAGGGCGAAATTGGGATTATCGTCGGCGATAATCGGTTTATTTGTCAGGAAAGCTGCGAGATAAGTTTCCGCTCCTACCTGCGCGAACAGGGCAAAGGCGATCGTGTGCTTGAACCGGTGCGCAGCCACGAACGTGCCGATGTCGCGCGCCAGGTGACGGAAGAGATGCTGCAACAGTACCCGGATCTGAAGGCCATTTACGCGCCCTGCGGCGGCGTGGAAGGTATTGTCGACGCCCTGCGCGCGCGTCAACGCCAGCACCAGGTCACCCTGATTTGCCATGGCCCGGTAGACAACGGCGAGCTGGCGTTAATCGACGGCACCGTCGATCTTATGCTTGCGCACCGGCTTAGCGAGTTCGCTGCGGCGACAATTAACGCCTTTATCCAGGCAGTCAGCCAGCCGCGGGCGACGTTTATCAACGCTCTGCAGCCGTTTGACCTCCTCACCAAAGAAAACCTCTGATTGACGCAGGCGCGGATAAAGCCGCCGCGCTCCGCTTCAGCGCTATATTTGATAAAAAACCATCATTTATGCTATCAAAATAAATCTTGAATCCCATCAAAGAATTTAAATTTCATCATTGTTGAATATGAAATTTTCATTCAATACTGGTCATGTTTTCTCCTCATCAGAAAAGGAAGCCATCATGACCATACATATTGCCAACGCGCCGTGCAGCTGGGGCGTCGATGATCCCAAAAACCCTTACCTGCCGCCGTGGCCCAAGGTGCTGGAAGAAGCGGCGACGGCCGGTTATAAAAGCATTGAACTGGGCCCGTGGAGCTATCTGCCGACCCGGGCCGATGAACTCAGCGCCGCGCTGAATAAACAGGGGCTGTCGCTGGTTGCCGGAACGATCTTCGACGATCTGGTCAGCGAAGAGAACTTCGCGAATATTGTCGAACTGACGCATAACCTCTGCCGCAATCTGTCGCAGGTGCCGTCAGCGGAAAAGACGCCGGGTAACCCCTTCCAGCCGCCTTATCTGGTCATTATTGATTTCGGCAATCCGCAGCGGGCGAAATATGCCGGACGCGGCGAGCTGGCCCCCCGTCTGTCACCCGCCGACTGGCAGCGGATGATCGACCACATTATCACTATCAGCAAACTGGCGTGGCAGGAGTACGGCGTGCGTCCGGTTATCCATCCTCACGCCGGCGGCTGCATCGAGTTTGCCGATGAAATCGACCTGCTGGCGACGCAGATTCCCCATGAGGTGGCCGGTTTGTGTCTCGACACTGGCCACCTCTACTATTCGGGCATGGACCCCATCAGCTGGCTGGATCGCCATTTTGACCGCCTTGACTACCTGCATTTTAAAGATGTTGACCCGCAGGTGTTCGCTAGCGTGATTTCCCGCGGCATCGACTTCTTCTCGGCCTGTGCGGAGGGGGTGATGTGCCCGCTTGGCAGCGGCGCCATTGACTATCCGGCGGTGCGCGCCTTTCTCGACAAGCGCGGCTATCAGGGCTGGATCACCATTGAGCAAGAGCGCGATCCGCGCAACGTCGAGGGCAGCCTGCAGGCGGTCACGGAAAGCCTGCGCTACCTGCGATCCGTTGGGTTTTAATCGGGAGAAAACAGATGATTAACGGTATTAAACCTGTAGGCCGCTCCTTACGCTGGGGCATGGTGGGCGGCGGCGGAAGCAGCCAGATTGGCTATATTCACCGCTCCGCGGCGCTGCGCGACGGATCGTTTACCCTGCTGGCCGGGGCTTTTGATATTGATGCAGAGCGCGGGCGCGAGTTTGGCCAGCAGCTGGGCGTGGACGTCGGACGCTGTTACCCCGACTACGAAACCTTGTTTCGCGAAGAAGCGGCGCGGGAAGACGGCATTGAAGCGGTTTCTATCGCCACGCCGAATAACACCCACTACGCCATTTGTCGCGCGGCGCTTGAGGCCGGACTGCATGTGGTTTGTGAAAAACCGCTCTGTTTTACCGGCGAAGAGGCCGATGCGCTGGTGGCCCTGAGCGAAAAACAGCGCAAAATCATCGGCGTCACCTACGGCTACGCCGGGCATCAGTTGATTCTGCAGGCTCGGCAGATGATTGAACAGGGGCTGCTGGGCGAGATCCGCATCATCAATATGCAGTTCGCCCACGGTTTCCATAACCAGCCGGTAGAGCAGGATAACCCCAGCACCCGCTGGCGGGTGGACCCGAAATTTGTTGGTCCCAGCTACGTGCTGGGCGATCTGGCCACCCACCCGCTGTTCCTGGCGGAGACCATGGCGCCGAAGCTTAATATCACTCGCCTGATGTGCTCCCGCCAGAGTTTTGTCAAAAGCCGCGCACCGCTGGAGGATAACGCGCATGTGCTGATGGAGTACGACAACGGCGCCGTAGGGTCGATGTGGTGCTCGGCGGTCAACAGCGGCTCAATGCACGGACAGAAAGTCCGCATCGTCGGGGAGAAAGCTAGCCTGGAGTGGTGGGATGAACAGCCGAACCAGCTGCGCTACGAAATTCAGGGCGAGCCGGTGCGCATCCTCGAACGCGGTATGCCCTATCTTGACCCGCTGGCCCTGCAGGACGACCGGATTGGCGGCGGCCATCCCGAAGGGCTGTTTGAGGCCTGGTCGAATCTGTATCGCCGCTTTGCCATTGCCATGGATGCAACCGACCGTCGCGATTCGGCCTTGCTGGAAAACTTCTGGTATCCGGATGCCAAAGCCGGGGCGCTCGGCGTGCATTGGGTAGAGAGCTGCGTTCGTTCAGCAGACAACGGGGCCAGTTGGGTAGCGTTTCACTGATCCTCTGATAATACGCGCCCGGTAAGGCGTCAGCCGCCACCGGGCGCAAACGATGCGCAATAGCCATTTCTTGAGATATTTAAAAGTGACAACGTCACCTATTCCCGGCAAATTCACAGCATTGTAATCAAAAAGGGAATGTCGTATAACAGGGGCCAAACCGAGGGGTGTCCCGTGAGGGCTGAGATGGCGTAAGCCGAACCCTTTGAACCTGATCTGGGTCATGCCAGCGAAGGGACGGGTCGGCATTTCCGCCAGTTTTGCGCCATTGCCTGTTCACACTTCATTCAGCACGCCCGGATCTCCCTTGTTTCAGGAGGTCCTGTGATTCTTCCCGCGTTTACCCAGGGTATTTATGGTCGTCTGCGTCAGCAGGCCGGCGCCGACTGGCAGCACTACGTCGCCCACCCCTTCCTGCGCCAGCTCGCCGATGGCACCCTGCCCGAATCCGCCTTCCGCCGCTATCTGACGCAGGATTACCTGTTTCTGATCCATTTCGCCCGCAGCTACGCGCTGCTGGTCAGCAAGCTGCGTACCCTGGCGGAAATGCGCGTCGCCGCCGCGTCGATGAACGCCATTATTGACGAGCTGCCGCTGCACGTCGGCTACTGCAGGGAATGGGGGCTGGATGAAGCGACGATGGCCGCCGAAGCGGAAGCCGTGGAAACCGTTAACTATACCCGCTACGTGCTGGACATCGGCCACTCCGGCGACGCCCTGGAACTGCTGGCGGCGCTGATGCCCTGCGTTGCCGGCTACGCGGAAATCGGCCTCGGCCTGCTGCACGATCCGGCGACCCGGCTGACCGCCAATCCTTATGCCTCCTGGATCCGCAACTACGGCGATGAGGGTTACCTGAACGGCGTCAATAACGCCATCGGTCTGCTGGAAACCCTCTGGCAGCAGCGCGGCGGCGAGGCGCGTTTCGCCGAACTCAGCGCTATTTTCACCACCGCCACGCGTCTGGAGGCAAACTTCTGGCAGATGGGCCTCAACGCCGTCGCGGAGCGCCCGGCGTGACGGCGCCCGGTATCCAGGTGCGCGGTCTGAGCCTGCGCTTTGGCGCGCGGCGGATATTCGACAATCTGACGTTCGCTATCCCCGGCGGCCAGTGGGTTTCGCTGCTGGGGGCCAGCGGCGCTGGAAAGACCAGCCTGTTGCGCATTATCGCCGGGCTGGCAAAAGCTACCGCCGGTGACGTTCGCGCCAGCGACGGGCAGCCAATAGATAAACGGCTGGCGTGGATGGGACAAAAAGATCTGCTTTATCCATGGTTAAGCGTGCGCGACAACGTCTCGCTTGGCGCGCGTCTGCGCGGAGAGCGCGTAGACCATCGGCGGGTTGCCGCGCTGTTACAACAGGTTGGTCTTGAACACTGCGCCGGCGACCGCCCGGCCGCCCTCTCAGGCGGCATGCGCCAGCGTGCGGCGCTGGCGCGCACGCTCTATGAAGACCGCCCCATTGTGCTGATGGACGAACCTTTTTCTGCGCTCGATACCCTGACCCGCACGCGCATTCAGACCCTGGCCGCGGAACTCCTGGTGAACCGCACCGTCGTGCTGATTACCCACGACCCGATGGAAGCCTGCCGCCTGAGCCATCGTCTGCTGGTCCTTTCCCCCGCTCCCGGCGGGATTGACGACGCGCATCGCCTGTCCGGCATGCCGCCGCGCGCGCCGGACGATCCGGCGCTGTTGGCCAGCCAGGCGGAGCTGCTGCAACAGCTGATAAGGGCTAACGGATGAGCGCAAAACTGTTTCGCGCCGCCGTGGTGTTCTGCGGCCTGCTGCTGCTCTGGTGGCTGGCGAGCCGCAGCGGCATTCCCGCCTTTCTGCTGCCTTCACCCTCGGCGGTGGCAAGCGCTCTGTGGGTCAACCGCTCGTACCTCGGCGAACACACGCTGATCACGTTGAGCGAGATCCTCAGCGGCCTCGTGCTTGGCGCCCTACTCGGCGTGACGCTGGCGCTGTGCATGATTGTCTCGCCGCGCCTTCAGCGCTGGCTGATGCCGCTGGTGCTGACCAGCCAGGCGATCCCGGTCTTTGCCCTCGCCCCGCTGCTGGTGCTGTGGTTCGGTTTTGGCATGGGCGCCAAGGTGATGATGGCGGTGCTGGTGATTTTCTTTCCCGTCACCTCGGCGTTTTTTGACGGCCTGCGCCGGGTTAACCGCGACTATCTCGATCTGGCGCGCACCATGGGGGCCTCTTTTGGCGCACAGCTGCGCCACGTTCGCATGATGGCCGCCCTTCCGGCCCTTGGTTCCGGCCTGCGGATGGCCGCCGCCGTTGCCCCCATCGGGGCGATTATCGGCGAATGGGTCGGTTCAGCCGAAGGCCTGGGCTACGTGATGCTTAACGCCAACGCCCGCCTGCAAACCGATATCTGCTTCGCGGCCCTGTTTATTTTGGTGGTACTGACCGTCCTGCTCTGGCTGGCGGTGGATGCTTTTTTACACCGGCTGATCGACTGGACGCCGGAATAACGATTTTAAACAGAAGGAATAACCATGCGTAAACATCTTTATAGCGGAATGGCCCTTGGCGTGCTGTTCAGCGGTCAGGCGCTGGCCAACGAGAAACTCACCCTGGTGCTGGACTGGTATATCAACCCCGATCATGCGCCGATCGTGGTGGCCGAACAGATCGGCGCCTTTAAAGAGGCGGGCCTGGACGTCAAAATCGTGCCGCCGTCCGACCCGGCGCTGCCGCCGCGCTTAGTCGCCGCCCGCCAGGCGGACCTGGCGATTACCTACCAGCCGCAGGTCCATTTTTTTGCTGATGAAGGGCTGCCGTTGGTCCGCGTCGGCACCCTGATTAATTCACCGCTGAACACGGTGATCGCGCTGGATAAAAGCATCAAATCCCCCGCCGATCTGCAAGGCAAAAAAGTGGGTTACTCGGTGAGCGGTATCGAACAGGCGACGCTGGCCACCATGGCGCAGCACGCGCACATCGACCCCAAAAGCATCAAGCTCATCAACGTGAACTTCCAGCTGACCAGCGCCCTGCTGGCCGGCCAGGTCGATGCGGTCATCGGCGGCTATCGTAATATCGAAGCGCTGGAGCTGAAGCTACAGGGGAAAGCTCCGCAGGTGATGAACGTCGAGGATTACGGCGTACCGGCCTACGACGAGCTGGTGATTGTCGCGAATCGTGATGAAGCAAACGCGCCGAAGATTAAGGCGTTCCTCAAGGCGCTGCAAAAAGGCGTCGCTTACCTGCGCGCCCATCCTCAGGAGACCTGGCAGGCGTTTGCCGCCGCGCATCCCGAGCTCAATACCGAACTGAACAAGCAGGCATGGCTGAAAACCCTTCCTCTGTTTGCCAGCGATCCGGCGGCGCTGGATAAACCTCGCTATGAAGCTTATGAACAGTTTTTATATAACAATAAGTTGGTGAAAAAAGTCACACCTTTAACGAATTATGCGGTTGAGCTGCATTGAGTCATGCCATTGCTGGCGGAAACTTTTCGCCAGCAATATCCGCGTAACGTTAATAAAAATCGAGAAACTTCCTCACTAATAATTACAATTTTAAAGGTCTTTCACCCCTTAAATTATTCATTTTAAATCAATCAATTAGGTTGATTTTCGCCAGTGTAAAAATAACGTAAATATACCTTAATCAATAAAACGTTGAATGCGTATCTAAAAAGCCATATATTGTGCCCGCTTTAATGCATGGCGATTCAATTTCTTACACCAATTTATTCAACCAGCGCTCAACCGTAACGCTGGTTGTGGGAGTGATATGATGACGGATAAAGTCCGTATTGATACTTTAGGCGCAGATTTATTAGATGCAAACAACGATACCTTTTTGGCCCGTCAGGCTGAATTCGAATCGAATGTCAGGAGCTACCCGCGCAAGCTGCCCCTTGCGATTACCAAAGCGGAAGGCGTCTGGCTGACCGATGCGGATAACAAACAGTATCTGGACTGCCTTGCCGGCGCCGGTACTCTGGCACTCGGCCACAACCATCCTGACGTGCTGCAGAGCATCCAAAGTGTCATTACCAGCGGCTTGCCGTTACATACTCTCGATCTGACGACACCGTTAAAAGATCGCTTCTCTGAATACCTGCTTTCCCTGCTGCCGGGCGAAGGCAAAGAATACTGCCTGCAGTTCACCGGTCCATCCGGCGCTGACGCCGTGGAAGCGGCGCTGAAGCTGGCGAAAAAATACACCGGTCGCTCTTCCGTGATCAGCTTCTCCGGCGGTTACCACGGCATGACCCACGGCGCGCTGTCCGTCACCGGCAACCTGTCGCCAAAAGCGGCGGTTAACGGCATGATGCCGGAAGTGCAGTTTATGCCTTACCCGCACCAGTACCGCTGCCCGCTGGGTATCGGCGGCGAAGCCGGCGTGAAAGCGCTGACCTACTACTTCGAAAACCTGATCAACGACGTCGAAAGCGGCGTGCGTAAACCGGCGGCGGTGATCCTTGAAGCCGTTCAGGGTGAAGGCGGCGTGAACCCGGCTCCGGTCGAATGGCTGCAGCGCATCCGTAAAGTGACGCAGGAGCACGGCATTCTGCTGATCATCGATGAAGTTCAGGCTGGCTTTGCCCGTACCGGTAAATTCTTCGCCTTTGAACACGCTGGCATTGAGCCGGACATTATCGTGATGTCGAAAGCCGTTGGCGGCGGTCTGCCGCTGGCCGTTCTCGGTATCAAAAAGCAGTTCGACGCCTGGGAACCGGGTCACCACACCGGCACCTTCCGCGGCAACCAGCTGGCGATGGCCACCGGACTGACCACCCTGCGCCACCTGAAAGATAATAAGATTGCGGATAAAACCGCCGCTCAGGGCGAATGGCTGAAAGGCAAGCTGGCCGAGATGCAGAAACGCTATCCGGTTATCGGCCACGTTCGCGGTCTGGGCCTGATGATCGGCATCGAGATCGTTAAACCGAACGAAGCGCCGGACCACATGGGCTGCTACCCGGCGGATGGCGAACTCTCCGCGCTGCTGCAGAAGAAATGCTTCGAAGCGGGTCTGATCCTCGAGCGCGGCGGCCGCCACGGCTGCGTGCTGCGCCTGCTGCCGTCCCTGCTGATCAGCAACGCTGAGCTGGAAATTTTCTTCGACAAATTTGAACAGGCCCTGCTGGCCGCCGGCGTAAAACCGGTCTGAGTGGAGTAAGTGACCGCAATGTCCAAATTGAATCCGATTCTTGCTGGTTCCGCGCAAAGTATTGATGCCTACCAGCAAGCGATCGCCCAGACCAGCCAGGCGGTAGCGCAGTGGTTGCAGCAGCCTGAAATGTATCAGGGGAAAAGCGTTGATGAACTGCGTGAGCGCATCACCCTTGATTTCAACGAACAGGGTCTGGGCAACCAGGCGGCGATTGAACGTGCGATCGAGTACTTCCTGAAAGACAGCCTGTCGGTACATCACCCGCAGTGCGTGGCGCATCTGCACTGCCCGAGCCTGGTGATTAGCCAGGCGGCGGAAGTGCTGATTAACGCCACCAACCAGAGTATGGACTCCTGGGACCAAAGCCCGTCAGCGACCATCATCGAGATCAAGCTGATTGAATGGCTGCGCGCCCAGGTCGGCTACGGCGCTGGCGATGCCGGCGTCTTCACCAGCGGCGGCACCCAGAGCAACATGATGGGCCTGATGCTGGCGCGCGATGCCTTCTTCGCCCGCCGGGGGCACTCCATCCAGCAGGATGGTCTGCCGGGCGATATTCGTCAGTACAAAGTGCTGTGTTCAGAAAACGCCCACTTCTCGGTGCAGAAGAATATGGCGCTGATGGGCCTCGGCTACCGCTCCGTGACGCTGGTGAAAACCGACGAATTCGCGCGGATGGACGTGGCGGATCTGAAAGCGAAAATCGCCGAGGCGCAGGCTAACGGCGAGCAGATTATGGCGATCGTCGCCACCGCCGGCACCACCGACGCGGGGGCGATTGACCCGCTGCGCGAGATTGCGGCCGTCGCGGCAGAGTACCAGATCTGGCTGCACGTCGACGCGGCCTGGGGCGGCGCGCTGCTGATGTCCGAAAAGTATCGCGACCGTCTGGACGGCATTGAGCTAGTGGACTCCATCACCCTGGATTTCCACAAGCAGTTCTTCCAGACCATCAGCTGCGGCGCGTTTCTGTTAAAAGAAGCCCGCCACTATGAGCTGATGCGCTATCAGGCGGCCTATCTGAACTCCGAGTTCGATGAAGAGCACGGCGTACCGAATCTGGTGTCCAAATCGCTGCAGACCACCCGCCGCTTCGACGCGCTGAAGCTATGGATGGGTCTGGAAGCGCTGGGCCAGAAGCAGTACGCGGAAATCATCGATCACGGCGTGACGATGGCGCTGAACGTGGCGGATTACGTCGCAACGCAGCCGACGCTGGAGCTGGTCATGCAGCCGCAGCTGGCGAGCGTGTTGTTCCGTTCGCGTCCGCAGCAGATGGCGGGCAGCGACGATGCCGCGATCGCCCTGCTCAACCAGCGGGTTGGCGATGCGCTGCTGGCTTCCGGCCGCGCTAACGTCGGCGTGACCGAGCACAACGGCGTCACCTGCCTGAAGCTGACGCTGCTGAACCCGATCGTGACGTTAGAGGACGTGAAGGTGCTGCTGAGCCTGGTCGAGCGTACCGCCCAGGAGCTGCTGGCGCAGTAAGTTCGTTCTCGCACTAACCTCGAAAGCCGATAACTCACCTTATCGGCTTTTTTTATTGGGTTTCGTCCTGAATTTGTGACGTTGTCACTGTATTTCCCGGAGGCGGTGCTGCGCACCTGTCGGGCTACAGGTTCACAACCATCATCCCGGACAGACGCCCCTGGCGCCGCCTCCGGGATGTACTTGTATTCGAAATGCGCGCCATAAGCGTGTATCGACTCTCCTTTCCGATACACGGTGATACAAACAGCCAGTCACCCCAGATAACGCGCCGCCGGTTCAGATTGCGCAAAGCCGGGCAGCATGGCCTGACGCGTCGCGTTAAGCGCCTGCCACTGCGTTTCATCATGCAGCGGCGGAATAGTCACCGATTCGCGGCGGTCGAACCCCACCAGGGCGGCATCGACCAGTTTATCCACCTCCATGACGCCGGGAATGGTATCCACATCTTTGCCGCTGTGCTGCCAAATCTCGGTGCGCGTCGCCGCCGGCAGTACCGCCTGGACGTATACGCCTTTCGCGCTCAGCTCAACATCGAGCCCCTGTGAGAGAAACAGCACAAAGGCTTTCGTGGCGCCGTAGACGGTCAACCCCATTTCCGGACCCAGCCCAACGACCGACGCGATGTTGACAATCGCCCCCTCTCCGGCTTCGGCCAGACGCGGCGCGATAGCGTTCGCCAGGCGAGCCACTGAGGTCACGTTGAGGGTAATCAGGCGAGTGATATCGTCGCTGCTCTGGTGGAGGAAATCACCGGGAATCGAGGTACCGGCATTATTGACCAGAATCCCAATACGCGCGTCTTCCCGCAGGCGCTGCTCCACGGCGATGATGTCGCTATCCTGGGTTAAGTCGGCCTGCAGGATGTCGACCTGAACACCGGTTTCACCGCGCAGTCGCTCGGCCAGCGCCGTCAGACGCTCGCGGTTACGCGCGACCAGCACCAGGTCGTGGCCGCGGCGGGCAAAACGTTCGGCATAGACTGCGCCAATTCCGGTCGATGCGCCGGTTACCAGTACCGCTGATTTGCTGCTCATAGATGTACTCCTGAATTTATACATGATGATCGTCATGTATAATGGCACGGGTTGGGTATACTGTAAATAATGTTATATGATGGTCATCATAAATAATTTCGCAGCAGGACGACGCCATGAGAGTGAGCAGAAAACAGGTTGAAGAGAATAAGCAGATAATCCTGACCGCCGCCGGACGCTTGTTTCGCGAGCGGGGTTTTGACGCGGTCACGGTCACCGATATTATGAAATCAGCCGGTCTGACCCACGGCGGATTTTATGGCTACTTTAAATCGAAGGATGACCTGATCGCCCAAACCCTCGCGGAACTGAAGATCGAAAGCGAGACGACGGAAAACGACTTCGCGTCGCGCGTTGAACGCTATCTCTCCCCCGAACACCGGGATAATTTTGCCAACGGCTGCCCGCTGGCTGCGCTGGCGGCGGAGACCATCCGCCAGTCCGAACCCGCGCGCGATGAAATGACCGCCCGGCTGCGGCAGCACATAGACCAGCTCAGTGAAGCGATGGATGATCAAGACGCTGAAGCCCGCCGTCGCGCGGCGATTGGCAGCTGGTCGGCCATGGTCGGCGCGTTAATTCTGGCGCGGATGACCGCGGATTCGGCGTTTTCCGACGAAATCCTGGCTGAAACGGCGGCCTGGCTCGCGGAAAAACAGCGCTAACGTTAAGCCAGGTTCAGATCCGGCTGCAGGTAGCCTGCGACAAAGCGGGTCAAAATCGCCGAGGCCACCGGGCTCTCCGCAACGTCACGACTCAGCCTGTCCGGGTCAATCCCCTCGTTGCGCAGCGCCGACTGACGGAACGCGATCAGCGAGCGGGCAATCGCCGGGGTGATCTCCGGATGAAACTGCGTAGATACGGCATGCGCGCCGTAGCGCACAATCTGGTGCGGATCGTGCTGCGACGAGGCCAGCACCGTCGCCCCCGGCGGTAATCGGGTGACCGTTTGCATATGCGTGAGGTGCGCGCTGAACGGCGCCGGGTGGTCAGCCAGCAGACGATCAGCCAGGCCGTGTGCGGACAGTGAAATGGTTTTACTTCCCGCTTCGCGTCCGGCTGGATGGTAGTCCACCTCGCCGCCCAGCGCGTGCGCCATTAGCTGATGCCCGTAGCAGACGCCAAACAGCGGCATCTCTATCGCCATCGCCTCGCGGATCCATGCGGCGGTCATTTCGCTCCACGGCAGGCGCTCCGTGACCATATCCCAGGAGCCGGTAATCACCGCCACGGTATTATTGTCCGGCGCGGGAAGCGGCTCGCCGGCATACACCCGCGCCACGCTGATTTTATTGCGCCACGGCGCCAGCAGATTGCCAAACCAGAGGGGAAGATCGCCGTGGTCGGAGACGATTTCATCCGGCGGAGTCCCGGTCTGGACAAGAAGAAGGGTATTTCGGCTTAACGACATCAGAGCGCCTTTTTCACAGCAACACAGAACGCTACTATGCGCAAAAGCGCCGGCGGCGGCAAATAACCAATCCGCCAACGCTTATGCTCTCAACGAATAACCGCTACTGCGCGTCGGCGCTCTCCACCTGCGGCACCGTCGAGGCCGCGCCCTGTACCGCCGGCGCGTTGGCCGGGTCGAAGATATGGTCGAGGATGGCGCGCGCCGTCGGTCCCGCTACCACGCCATCGCCGCCGCCGTTCTCCAGAATCAGCGCCATCGCCACCTTCGGATGCTGATACGGCGCAAACAGGGTGTAGAAGATATGGTCGCGCAGGCGCACCGGGATCATTTTCGCGTTATAGGTCTGGTTCTCCTTCAGGCTGAACACCTGGGACGTCCCGGACTTGGCGGCGATCTGGTACGGCGCGGTATGGAACAGCTTATAGCCGGTGCCGTTTGGCAGGTTCGCCATGCCGTACATGCCGTTGCGCACCACGCCCCAGTAAGGCGAGCGCGGATCGCCAACCTGCGGCAGATCCTGCGGCGGCTGATAGCGCTCAACCTTATTCCCCTGTTTCATGGAGTAAAGCAGATGCGGGTTTTGCACTTTGCCGTTGTTAATCAGGGTCGTCAGCGCCTTGACCATCTGGATCGGCGTGGCAATCCAGTAGCCCTGGCCGATACCGACGGAAATGGTATCGCCCTGATACCATGGTTTTTTATGCACCCGCTGTTTCCACTCCCGGCTCGGCAGCACCCCGGCATACTCTTCGTTAAGATCGATGCCAGTTGACTGACCGTAACCGAACTTGCTGAGCCACTCGTGAATACGGTCGATACCCATCTCAAACGCTACCTGATAGAAGAAGGTGTCCGCCGATTCTTCTATCGCTTTGGTGACGTTAAGCATGCCGTGGCCGCTCTTCAGCCAGTCGCGGTAGCGGCGCTGGGTTCCCGGCAGCGTCCAGGTCGGCGCGCCGAAGAAGGAGGTGGTTGGCGTGATAACGCCCGCCGATAGCGCCGACAGCGCCATGTAGGGTTTCACCGTCGACGCGGGCGGATAGAGACCCTGGGTGACCCGGTTAATCAGCGGCCGGTCCGGGTTATCGAGCAGCGAACGGTAGGCCTGATAGCCGATGCCCCTGACAAAGGGATTGGGATCGTAGCTGGGGCTCGACACCATGGCCAGCACGCCGCCATCGCGCGGATCGACGGCCACCACCGCCGCGCGCTGCCCTTTCAGCACCGACTCGATATACTGCTGCAGGTGCAGATCCAGCGTCAGGTAGATGTTCTTCCCGGCCACCGGCGGCACCTCTTTCAGCAGGCGCACCACCCGCCCGTGGTTATCCACCTCGACCTCCTGATATCCGGTGGTGCCGTGCAGCGCTTTCTCGTAGTAGCCTTCGATACCCTGCTTGCCGATATTATGGTCGGCGGCGTAGTTCTCCTCTTCCCCCGCTTTGGCCAGCTTTTGCAGATCGCTGTCGTTGATTTTCGATACGTAGCCAACCACGTGCGCCAGTTCGGCCCCGTAGGGGTATGCGCGCTGCTGGTAGCTCTCCACCGTGACGCCGGGGAAATGAAACTCATTGACCGCAAAACGCGCCACTTCAACATCGCTCAGGTCCGCTTTTAAGGTCACCTCTTTGTAGCGGCTGTTGTGGTGCATATCGTCGCGAAAATCGGCGATATCCTGCGGGGTTAAATCGACGATCGGCGTCAGCTGCTGCAGCAGCGCCGTCATATCGGCGATTTTGCTCGGGATCACCTGCAAACGGTAGAGGGTAATATTTTGTACCAGCGGGATACCGTTGCGGTCGAAAATCAGCCCCCGGCTCGGCGCGATGGGCAGCATTTTAATGTCGTTCTGGTTTGAACGCGTCTGATAAAAATCGTGCTGATCGACCTGCAAACGGTAAAGATTAAGGATCAGGATGGCAAAGCAGACCACCACCAGTAGAAACGCAATGACGGCTCGGCGGATAAATAGCATCTTTTCCGCTGAATGGTCGCGAATTTCATCTCTCATTAGGGACATTAGCGGTCATATACCTGGGTTACAAAGGGCCTGAAAAAGGAAAAGCGGGGAAGAATAGCGTTATCGCAGCGAGAGCCCTATCGAAAGGTTGCTAATGATTTGGCAGAAATGTTTCAGCATGTTAGAAACGTGACGTCGTCACAAAAATCACCTCCCTCGGGACTTCGACGGAGGTGATGATGTCCTAGCGCGCCAGCCAGGCGCGCCAGCCGCCGTAGGCGGTAATCTCCGTGGCTTCGCCTAATCCTTCGGCTTCGCAAATAAAGCCCGTTAACCGGCGTCCGTCGGCAAGCTCAACTTTCCCTAAGCCCAGCGGCGCGGGAATGGCCGCCAGCAGCGAACCGACCTCCGCGCTGGGTAGCTCCCACACTTCAACCGCAATCGCCGCCCCGCCGCTCTCATCGCGAACCATTGCCGGGCGCTTACCGTCCGCGAGGGCGTACAAACGATAGTGCGGCGCGCTGCGGGTTTCCTGCAGCAGCTGGCCGCCCCGCGCCAGCAGCTGATCGTTTAGCGGCAGGCCGGCAAGATGCGCGCCGCAAACAACCAGCGCCATCCGGTCATGACCGGCGGCGCGTTCGGGCGGCGGGGTTTCCAGCCGCGTCCCGCCGGCCAGCGGCAGCCGCTCCGCTCGCTGAAACGCGTCGGCCAGGCTGAGCAAATACTGGTCGGTAAATGCCCGGCCAAACAGGGTAACGCCAGAGGGCAAGCCGTCCGGCATAAATCCGCACGGCACGCTCACCGCGGCGTAGTCCAGCAGGTTCATAAAGTTGGTGTAATACCCGAGATCGGCGTTGCGCGCGATCGGTTCCGCTTGCAGCTCGTCGAGCGTCACCGGACGCGGATAGGTTGGCGTCAGCACGCAGTCGAGGGTCTCGAGGATCGCGTCGCACCGGGCTTTGTACTGCTGTAGCTGATAGATCGCCTTAAAGGTCGCCGTGGCGTCGGTATCCGGCGCTTTCGCCAGCACCTCGCGAATGACCGGCAGCACCGCCTCCGGCTGCCGCGCCATCAACGGGCCGACTACCGCGTAACGTTCGGCGACCCACGGTCCGTCATACAGCAGTCGGGCTGCCGCCAGAAACGGCGCGAATTCGATCTCAACCGCCACCCCACCCAGCGCCGTCAGCCGCTGCCGGGCCTGGGTAAACAGACGCTCGCTTGCGCTGCAGCCGAGGAAATTCAGCTCGCGCGGAACGCCAAAACGAAAACCGGCTGCCGGCCTGCCGAACGCCTGACGGCTGTTCCACTGCGGATTATGGCGGCTCCAGGCATCCAGCGGATCGTACTGCGCGACCAGCGCCAGCAGCTGGCTCGCCTCGTCGGCGGTGGCGCTGAAAAAGGTCACACAGTCTAACGTACGGCAGGCGGGCACGACCCCAGCGGTGGAGATCAGCCCTTTCGTGGCCTTCAGACCCACCAGGTTATTCAGCCCCGCCGGGACGCGGCCGCTGCCGGCGGTGTCCGTTCCCAGCGAGAAGCTGGCGACGCCCAGCGCCACCGCCAGCGCGGAACCGGCGCTGGAGCCCCCGGATGGGTAATCTGCAAGATAGCCGTTGCGGCAAGCACCGTACGGCGAGCGGGTACCGTTCAGGCCGGTGGCGAACTGATCGAGATTGGTTTTACCGACCGGCACCGCCCCCAGCGCGATCAGCTGAGCGACAATCGTCGCGCTCTGCTCCGCCCGGTAAGCAAACGCCGGGCAGGCGGCGGTGGTGATAATCTCCGCCAAATCGATATTGTCTTTGATGGCGAACGGCACGCCGTATAGCGGCAGCTCGGTCGGCGAGAGGCCTTCCAGCGCCGCCAGAAACGGCTCCTGCTCCTCTTCGCTCAGGATATGGATAAATAAGCGGAATTCGGGGTTCAGCGCCTGCGCCCGCTGGCGCACTTCCGCCAGCAGGCGGCGCGGGGTGGTTTTGCCGTTGCGATAGTCTGCCGCCAGGGTCGCCAGGCGTAAATCAAACGTCTGCTGCATCATGCCTTCTCCTCAATAATCACCGCCACCCGCTGCCCGGCGCGCACCGCGCTGCCCGGCTGCACGTGAACCTGCTGGATAATGCCGTCGCAGGGGGCCAGCAGCGGGATCTCCATCTTCATCGACTCCAGAACGACCAGCACATCCCCCGCGCGAACCCGACTGCCTGCCGCGGTTTGTACCTGCCATAAGTTGCCGGAAATCGGGCTCTCCACCCCCTGCTCGCCCTGACGCAGCGGCGCGTCGCCACCCTCATCCACGGCGCCCTCCTGGCTGTCGAAATGGGCCTGGCCGCTGGCTATCCAGCGATCGCGTTCGGCGTTAAACGCCCGCTGCTGATGCTCGCGAAACGCGCCGATGCTGTGCGCTTCGCGGTGGAGAAACTGCTGGTATTCCGCCAGCCGCAGCGTGCTGTTCTCAATGCGCAGCGGGTAGCGTCCGAGCGGAAAATCGCGGCGAATTTGCAGCAGCTCTTCGGCCGAAACCGGATAGAAACGCAATTGGTCGAAGAAACGCAGCAGCCAGGGTTTGCCGGCAAAATCCGCCACGTCGTGGTAGCGATTCCACATTTGCAAGGTCCGGCCAACGAACTGATAGCCGCCGGGTCCCTCCATGCCGTAGACGCACAGATAGGCCCCGCCGATGCCGACCGAGTTTTCCGCCGTCCAGGTGCGCGCCGGGTTGTACTTGGTAGTGACCAGGCGATGGCGCGGGTCGAGCGGCGTCGCCACCGGCGCGCCGAGATAAACATCGCCCAGCCCCATGACCAGATAGCTGGCGTCAAACACCGTATTCCATACCGCCTGCTCGTCAGGCAGATCGTTAATCCGGCGGATAAACTCAAGGTTGCTCGGGCACCACGGCGCGTCCTGGCGCACGGTGGTCATGTATTTATCGATCGCCTTGCGGCAGGCCGGGTCGTCCCAGGAGAGCGGCAGATGCACCACGCGCGTCGGCACCTGCAGATCGTCGCTCAGGCAAACCGTGGACCACTCGCCGCGCACCCGGGCCAGCAGCGTCTCCAGGGGCAGGGTTTCCGGCTGGAAATGGATTTGCAGCGAGCGGATCCCCGGCGTGATATCAATCACGCCTTCTGCGGATTGCGCCTCCAGGGCCTGCATCAGGGCATGAATGCGGAAACGCAGCACCAGATCCAGCTCCGGCTCCCCGGCTTCCAGCAGCAGGTGGGTATCGCCGGAAAGGCGCGCCACCAGGCGTTTATCCGCCTCGCCGCAGGTCATGACGACAGGCGACGTCAGGGGCGCGGGCTGCCAGGTTATCGCCTGGTGACTTAGGGTCGCCAGCTCGGCGCGCCGCCCTTGCGCCAGCCGCCGGGCGGTGGGTAAATCTACCGCCACGAAACGTACTTTGTCCCCGGCCTTGAGCTGGCCTAATTGCCAGAGGTCGGCTTCAATAACGGTGACCGGACAGACGAAACCGCCGAGGCTCGGCCCGTCCGGCCCGAGGATCACCGGCATATCGCCGGTAAAATCGACCGCGCCCACCGCGTAAGGATTATCGTG
This sequence comes from Klebsiella grimontii, assembly GCF_900200035.1. GTDB lineage: Bacteria > Pseudomonadota > Gammaproteobacteria > Enterobacterales > Enterobacteriaceae > Klebsiella > Klebsiella grimontii. Next base: position 290,885 of record NZ_FZTC01000019.1, on the reverse strand, counting down.
AATATTCGACGGATGCAGTCCCGCTTCGCCGCCGCTGTCGCGGGCCCACAGCGGCTTGGGTCCAATCAGGCGCACGCCGGTGCGGCTGGAGTTAAAATGAACCTCCCAGTCGGTGGCGAAAAAAGTCGCGATATACGCCGGCGTAAAAAACTCCGGCGCGCCGTGGGGGCCATAAATCACCCGCAGCGTCCGTACCTGCGCAAGCGTCGTGCGGAGCGCGGCGGGCAGTTGATCCCCGACTCTGGCGGCGGCGCGCGGCGCCAGATGCAGCACGTCGCCGCCGCGCAGCGCCCGTCCGCCGTGGCCGCCAAACTGACCGAGGGTAAAGGTGCTTTTACTGCCCAAATAGTCCGGCACCTGAATACCGCCGCTCAGGCAGAGATAGCTTCTGACCCCTGCGCCGCTTATCGCGCCAAGCTTCAGCGTCGCCCCCGCCGGAATGGTAAAAACGCGGTCCAGCGGCTGGTCAACGCCATCGAGCGTCACCGCCAGCGGCGCGCCGCACACCACCGCCTGAACGTCGGTATTAAATTTCAGGGTCGGCCCGTTGAGGGTGATTTCCAGCGCGGCCTCTCCCTCGGCATTACCCAGCAGACGGTTGCCGAGACGCAGGGCGCGATCGTCCATCGGCCCCGACGGCGGTACGCCCACCGCCCAGTACCCGAGACGTCCCGGATAGTCCTGCACGCTGGTCTGGGTCCCGGCGCTCAGCACCTCCACGGTGGCCGCCCGGTAGCGCAGCTGCTCAAGGCAGCGGGTCCAGGGCTCGCCTTCGGTAAACGGCGCAAAGCCAAGAATTTGCAGCAGGTACAGGCGGTTGGTTTCTACGCCGTACAGGCGGGTCTCCGCCAGCGCCTGCGCCAGGCCGGCGATAGCCTCATCGCGGCTGGGGCGCCAGGCGATCGTTTTCGCCAGCATCGGGTCGAAAAACGGCGGCACTTCGCAGCCGGCTTCCACCCAGCGGTCGATACGCAGGGCGGCGCCGTCCGCCGGTGGAAAGATGGCTTCCGTTAGCAGTCCGGGAGACGGCTGAAACTGCCGTCCCGGATCCTCGGCGTAAAGCCGCGCCTGAATAGCATGCCCCTGAGGCCGTAACCCGGCGGCCAGCACGTCTAGCCGGGGTAAATCGCCCGCCGCCAGCTCAATCATCCAGCGCACCAGATCAACGCCCCACACCTGCTCGGTGACGCCGTGTTCAACCTGAAGCCGGGTATTCACTTCGAGGAAATAAAACTGCCGCGCCGTGCTGTCATAGACGAACTCCACCGTGCCGGCGCTGCGGTAGCTCACCGCTTTACCCAGCGCGATAGCCGCCGCGCATAGCGCCTGCGCGGTGCCTTCCGGCAGATTCGGCGCGGGCGTCTCTTCAATCACTTTCTGGTTACGCCGCTGTACCGAACAGTCGCGCACCCCGAGGGCGATAACGTCCCCCCGCCCGTCGCCGAAGATTTGCACCTCCAGATGGCGGGCGCGTTCGATATATTTTTCGAGAAATACGCCGGCGTCGCTGAAGTTGTTTTGCCCCAGCCGCTGCACCGTGGCGAACGCCTCCGTCAGCTCACGAGCGTCGCGGCAGACGCGCATGCCGATCCCGCCGCCGCCGGCGGTGCTTTTAAGCATCACCGGATAGCCCACCGCCTCAGCCGCCCGGCAGGCTTCGTCGCTGTCGGCCAGCAGTTCGCTGCCCTCCAGCAGCGGCACGCCCTCGGCTTTGGCTAAGGCGCGCGCGGTATGCTTCAGGCCGAAGACGCGCAGCTGCCGCGGGGTTGGGCCGACAAAGGCCAGCCCCGCCGCTTCGCAGGCCTCGGCGAAGGCCGCGTTCTCCGACAGAAAGCCGTAGCCGGGGTGGATCGCCCGGGCGCCGCTCTGCTGCGCGGCGGCAATGATCTTCTCCGTGGCCAGATAGGTTTGCGCCGCCGGGCCGTCGCCGAGGCTGAGGGCTTCATCGGCGTCGCGGATATGCAGACTGCTCAGGTCGGCTTCGGAATAAACGGCGACGCCCTTCACCTGCATCGCGCGCAGGGTGCGCAGAATGCGGCAGGCAATCGCGCCGCGGTTGGCAATCAGTAAGGTATCAAACATAAGCGGAACTCACAGGGTCGCGGGTCGTCCCGCAAAAATTCGATGTTCCCCTGAGGTCGTCCCCGGGGTGAACCGGCGCTTAAGGTTTGCGCGTCGGCGTACTGTTCAGGCGATCGGCGCGGACGGCGAAGAGCCGAAAGGCCAACAGGCGCCAGCGCTGCCAGCGGGTCAGTTCCATACCAGCACCTCGGCGGGCGTGGGGTTCCAGCCGTTGCAGGGATTGTTCAACTGCGGACAGTTGGAAATCAGCACCACGGCGCTGCACTCGGCGCGCAGCTCAACGTATTTCCCCGCCGCCGATATGCCGTCCTCAAAGGTCAGACCGCCTTCCGGGGTGACCGGGACGTTCATAAAAAAGTTGATGTTGGCGCCGATATCGCGCTTGTGCAGGCGACCATCGTGCAGGCAGGCGCAAAGGAAATTATCCCGGCAGCTGTGCATATAGCGTTTATCCTGGGCGTAGCGCACGGTGTTGCTCTCCTGGGCGCAGGCGCCGCCGAGGGTATCGTGGCGACCGCAGGTATCAGCAACGATGGTCAGCAGCGGATTGCCCAGATTGGAATAGAGCACGCTGCCGGTGGTCAGATAGGCATTGCCCTGGCGGCGCAGCGTGCGCTGCGGATCGTAGCGTTCGCGGGGGTTATCGGCGTTGTAAAACAGAGTATCGATGGCCTGGTTGCCTTCGAGGTCTAGCAGGCGCAGGGTTTGCCCTTTTTGTACCTCAAACAGCCAGGGTTCCCCTGCCGGGATCACATGGCGATAGACGGCATCTTCAGGACGACGGTTACTGGTGATAAGACGCATCGCAGCCTCCTTACAGGGCAAAAAGTTGGGTGTTGAGGAACGCGCGCTGGTTTTCATCGCGAGTAAAGAGCGCTTCCGCGGTCGCCTGCGCATCGTCGGCCTGATACCAGCTAAGCTGAATTGGCCGCGGGGCGTATTCCGCGGCCGGGTCCTGGGGATGCGGCAGCGCGGTCAGTACCATGAGGACATCCATCGGCGCAAACAGCTCAACGTAATCTCCGGCGCGGCTGTTGCCGGGGATAAAGCGGAAACTGCCGTCCTCATCGACGGTCACTTTGCTGAAGAAGTTAACCACCATCAGCAGGTCTTCCAGGCCCAGATCCCACTTGCCCATCTCGACCAGCAGGTTATCGACGCCGTTGCGATAGAAGCCGTTGCGCAGCTCCTGGTAGCGTCCTGCGCCATATTTTTCACGCGTCTCATCGGCGTTGAGCACCCCGCCGAACGGGTCGTGCCAGCCGCAGCTGTCGGCAACGATCCCGGCCAGGACGCGCCCCATATCGGAGTAGAAACAGTGTCCGGCGGTCAGGCGCGCGGTATGCTGGCCCTTGAGGGTGTCCGGCAGATTCAGACGCTCGCTCTTCTCGTGGGGATTAAGCATCATCATGCTGACGTTGGCCCCGCCGTCGATATCGGTCAGGCGCAGAATTTGCCCTTTGCGCAAAATTAACGAGGTGTGCGCCCCGCCGGGGAGCCGCTCTTCGCGCAGGCTGGGGGAGGAGTGAAAAAGTGCGGTCATCAAACTATCTCCTTAATGCGTAAACGTTATTGTCGCTGCCGGTCGTCAGCTGCGACATCCGCGCTTCATTGAGCGGGATATCGTAGGTAATGCGCGCCCCCCAGGCGTTGGGCGCCTGCGGATCAATGCGCACTTTGTCGAAAACCAGCAGCCGGGTGCCAAGGTTGAAGCCTTCCGCAAGGTCGTGGGTGACCATAAAAACCGTCATCCGGGTTTCGCTCCATAGCTGGAGCAGCAGCCCGTGCATATCCTTGCGGATCCCAGGGTCCAGCGCGCCGAAGGGTTCATCGAGCAGCAGCACGCGCGGCTGCATCACGAACGCCTGGGCAATCGCCAGCCTCTGCTGCATCCCGCCGGAGAGCTGCGCCGGGTATTTATCCAGCGCGTGCCCCAGCCCGACTTTCTCCAGCATCCGCCGCGCCCGTTCGCGGGCGTCGCGTTTCCTGCCGGCAAACAGCCGGCCAAACAGCGGTGACGCCGGAAGTTCAAGACCTATGGCGACGTTATCCAGCACGTTGAGATGCGGGAAAACCGAATAACGCTGAAACACCACGCCGCGGCTGCGGTCCGGCTCCGCCGCCAGCGGCTGGCCGTCGAGAGTGATTTCGCCGCGAGTCGGCTTTTCCTGGCCGAGCAGCAGACGTAAAAAGGTTGATTTGCCGCAGCCGGACGCGCCGACCATCGAACAGAACTCACCCTCTTTCACCTGCAAATTGATGCGCTCCAGCACCACGTGATCGCCATACTCCTGCCAGATATTTTTGATGTCGATAAAACTCATGCCCGACCTCCTTCCGCCCACGGGAAACAGGCTTTGTGCAGCTGGCGCAGAGCCAGATCCATCAGCCACGCCAGCAGCGTTATCCAGATGACGTAAGGAATAATCACGTCCATCGCCATATAGCGGCGAACGAGGAATATGCGATAGCCGAGCCCGGCGGTGGCGGAGATGGCCTCGGCGGAGATCAAAAACAGCCACGCGGAGCCCAGCAGCAGGCGCAGGGAGGTGATCAGCCGCGATAGCAGCTGCGGCAGCACCACCCGCAGCACCACCGTCCAGCTATTGGCGCCGAGGGTTTGCGCTTTGATAAACAGCTCCGCCGGAATTTCCCGCGCCCGCTGTTCAAGGTCGCGCGCCAGCATCGGCGTAATGCCGATGACGATGAGCATCACTTTTGACAGCTCATCCAGGCCGAAGACAATAAACAGCACCGGCAGGATCGCCAGCGGCGGGATCATCGATACCACGGTCATCAGCGGCGACAGCGCCGCGCGGTACATCGGGAACACGCCGGCGGAGATGCCGATGCCCAGGCCAATCAGCGAAGAGAACGTCAGGCCAATCAGAAGGCGGCCCAGGCTAATCAGCGTATCGGCCCACAGCAGATACTCACCGCTGCGTTTATCCGGCGTGAACGCCATCCGGTCAATGGCCGCGATCATCTGCGACAGGCCGGGCAGCAGCTTATCCTGCGGATTGGCTTCCAGCCGCACCGCCGAGCCGATAAACCAGGCGGCGACCAGCAGGACAAAGGGCAACAGCATCAGCGTCAGGCGCATACCCTGCCGGGGATAGCGGTTAATGTGGCGCATGGCGTGGACTCCCGGAGTCAATCATTACAGCTTGCCCGCCGCGGCCAGCTTCAGATAGCTGTCGTCAAAGCGCAGCTTGCTGTTCGCGGTATCGCCGACGGTGACGCCGCCGGGGAAGGTCATGCCGATAAAGTCGGCGCTCTGCGCGCCCTCGCCCAGCAGCCCTTTATCAAAGGAGAACTGCGCCACCCGCTGCATGGTTTTGGCCAGCTCCGGCGAGGAGATAAACGTCAGGGTGTCGGCAGGCGTCCAGAACAGATGGGTCGTTTTTAGCTGCGCCTGGTAACCGGCGAGATCGGTGCCGGAGTCGGCGGCCATCGCGTTTAGCGCCTCGGTATCGCCGGCCCGCATTTTGGTCATCATCTCGAACCAGGCGCCGGTCAGGGCTTTGCCCAGCGCCGGGTTATCTTTCAGCGTCTGAGTATTCACCACCATCATGTCGATCAGCTCGCCGGGAACCTGCGAAGAGCTAAAGACTTCCGTGGTTTGCGGCGTCTTTTTGATAACCGAAAGCTGCGGATTCCAGGCCACCGCCGCGCGTACGCCGCTGGTGCCAAAGGCCGAGACGATATCCGCATCCGAGGTATTGACCACTTTGACGTCTTTTTCCTGCAGTCCGGCTTTTTCCAGGCCGCGAACCAGCAGGTAGTGCGATACCGAAAGCTCCGGGAGATACACCGCCATCCCTTTCAGATCGCTGAGCTTTTTATTCGCCCCCTTCAGTACCACGCCGTCGTTGCCGTCGGAGTAGCTGCCGGTAATCAGCGCCGTCGTGTCAACGCCGCCCGCCGCCGGAATGGTCAGGGCATCCATGTTGGTCATGGTGCAGCCGTCAAACTGGCCCGCGGTATACTGGTTGATGGACTCGATGTAGTCGTTTAGCTGAACGATATTGATTTTGATGCCGTATTTACTGGCCCACTTATCGATGATTTTTTCGTTGCTGATGGTACCCCAGGGCATCCATCCGGCGTAGATAGTCCAGCAGACGTTGAACTCTTTTTTGACGGCGGCAAACGATGGGACGCTGGCCAGCAGCGCCAGCGACAGAATTAGAGAGCGGAGGAGCGGCGGTGTCTTCATGGTGGACCTCTGGTTAGCACGGGAAACGGGGGCAGCGCGACACCCAACGGTGCTGCTGTCTCCCGGGCTTTTGTCCCGCCGTGTAACCTCGCAGAGGTCGCCAGCTCTCGGACCAGACGTTCACCTGAGTGAACCGGAACCCTAGCCAGCTATTGTGTTATCTCAATTGTCTGTTGCGCTGCCTTCTGACGAGGAGTTTGCAAGGTCTATGCCAGGCGCGCAGAGCGCGTAAACTCAGCCATGCGACGACAGGCGTCGCCGCGATTCCCAATAATGGGGAGTGATGATGGGGCATTGCATGGATTTGGTGCGCTCGCCGTGAAGGAGGAGCGCGGTCGGGATAATACTAACGCGCTTTTTCGCTGACCGTCATAGTGAACCGCGTGACCGCATCCCCGGCGTTAGCGTAGCTATGCGGGGCGTCGGTGCGCGCCACGGCGGAATCTCCGGCGACAATCACATAGCTCGCGTCGTTGACCGTCAGGGTTAAGGCGCCCTCGGTCACGAAAAGCAGTTCTGTCGTGCCATCGCCGTGCCCCGGCGAGGTAAAAATCTCACCGGGATAGAGACTCCATTGCCAGAGCTCCACCATATCCGGTCCGCTGGTACCGGCAAGCAGCCGTGCATGACCGCCCCGCTCGCCCTGCCATAGGGTGGGAATATCGCTTGCGGCCATCACCTTGACCGGCGGCGCGGCGGCGACGTTGACAAAATCGGCTACGGATACGCCCAGCGCCGAGGCCAGACGGCACAACAGCGCGATGCTCGGATTGGCCCGGCAGGCTTCAATGTCTACCAGCATGCCTTTACTGACCCCCGCGCGTCGCGACAGTTCATCAAGGGAGATCTTCTTTTCCGCCCGGTAGCGTTTAAGGCGCGCCGCAACGGCTTCATTGATCATGGCGGCATCGGCGCCCGCATCGGTCGTTATATTGACTTTATTGGTCATCGGTCGATATTATGCTTTAAAATGGTCGTTACAGGATTATCCAATGAATAGCGTATTACCGTCAATCAGCCCGCAGGTCTCCGCGCTGGCCCCCGGCTTTCGCGCCCTGAGCATTGATGTTGTTTCCGCCGCCGTACGCGCTCCCCAGGTCGGGTCCGATGCGCTCCGCTCCGCCTGCAAAGCGGTTCTCGTCGGCGAGCCGCAGTGGGCGGAGGCGCACCTGCAGGCCTGGAGCGAAGTATTCCGCGCCTTTGGCGCAAAACCTAAAAGGACCCCCTGCTCGGCGGAAGCCTTGCGCAAACGGGTGCTGCGCGATGGCGAGATGGCCGCGCTCGATCCTATCGTCGATCTCTATAACGCGGTAAGCCTGCGCTACGCCGTGCCGGTCGGCGGCGAAAACCTGGCGGCGTATGTTGGCGTGCCGCAGCTCAAGATCGCGGACGGCAGCGAGCCGTTCGATACCGTTAAAGAAGGACAGACGGTCGACGAATACCCCGACGCGGGAGAAGTGGTCTGGGGCGACGATCGCGGCGTGACCTGTCGACGCTGGAACTGGAGGCAGGGAGTCCGTACTAGCCTGAGCGTGGAGAGTCCGCGGATGTGGTTTATTCTTGAAAGCCTGCCGGAAATGCCGCTTAGCGCGCTGCAGGAGGCGGGAGAGATGCTGTGCAACGGTCTGCTGGAGATGATGCCGGAAGCCACGATCCGCTCGCGGCTGATTGGCCCGGGGGCTTAATCCCCTTCCGCTGCGCCCGGCAGCGCTATGCTACCGGGCAGAGCGATTACTTCCGCGCTTCGAAGGCAATTTTCACCGCCATCCCCGCCAGTACCGTCGCCATCAGCCAGCGCTGAAACTGCTGCCACAACGGACGCCCCGCGAGAAACAGCGACACCTGCCCGGCCATCATCACAATCAGCGCGTTAACCGCCACGCTAATTATCGCCTGGGTAAATCCCAGTACCAGCGACTGCGCAAGGATGCTGCCGTGTCCGGGAGAGATAAACTGCGGCAGCAATGAGAGGTACATAATAGCGATTTTAGGGTTCGCCAGATTAGTGATAAAGCCCATCAAAAACAGCTTACGGCCGCTATCGGCGGGCAGATCCCGCACCGCAAAAACCGAGCGCCCGCCGGGCCTCACCGCCTGCCAGGCCAGATAAAGCAGATAGACAACGCCGCTGATGCGCAAGACGTCATAAGCATAGGGCACGGCGAAGATCAGCGCGGTAATACCAAACGCCGCGCACAGCATATAAAAGACAAACCCCAGCGCCACCCCGCCGAGGGAGACCAGCCCGGCCCTTCTTCCCTGGCAAAGTGAGCGCGAAATCAAATAGATCATATTCGGCCCCGGGGTCAGCACCAGGCCAAGGGCCACCAGAGCGAAGGTCAGCAGCGACGAAATCTCAGGCATAGCGTATCTCCATACAGTGAAGTGATGCCCAGGCGCGCGGCGGCGGCAACCATGCTCCCCGACAGTGATCTGTCTAAAGCGCCAGTTACATGGTGACGAACAGTATGGCCGCGGTTGGCGATGCGCGACAACTCACCTGAACAGGTGGGCGGTCTATCGCTTCTCTGCGGCTTTTGCCGCCGTGCCGGAGCGATAAATAAAGAACAGCGCCAGCCCCAGACAAACGATCGCCCCCAGCCGCCCCGGCGAAAAGGTAATGGCGTCATTACCCAGCCAGCCAAAGTTATCGATAAGCAAGCTCATGGCCAGTTGGCCAAAAATCACCGCCACCGTGGCCGCCGCGGTACCAATACGCTGCACCGCCACCACCATAATCACGATATAGGGGACGCCGCAAAATGCCCCCAGCAGCTGCCATTTCGGCACATCCAGCAGCGTCGTCGTCTGGTGGGGCGCAAAGTAGAAAATCAGCAGCGCGGTGATCAACGCGCCCACGGAGAAAGTGAGAAACGCGCTACGAAATACGCCTACCTGACTGCCCAAACGACCGTTAATCGCCGCCTGCATACTCAACATCGCGCCGCCGGCCAGCGCCAGCAAAATCATTATGCTACTCATCTTAACTCCTCAGCTTGTGGCGATCAGAATCAGGGCGACGACGATAAACAGCAGCGCGATAAGCCGCCGACCGTCGATTTTACGTTTTGGCGAACCAAACAGGCCGTAATGGTCAATCAACAGGCTTTTGCAGACCTGGCCGGCAAGAATGCCGATCATCGTCATGGCGATACCGATAACCGGCACGGCGATGGTTAAGATGACGACATAGATGGGGCCCAGGATGCCCCCGGTAAGCTGCCAGCCCGGCAAAGAGAAGAACGAGGGGCTTTGTCTCTGGCCAAACAGCAGCATCAGCAGAAACGTCAGCGCGCTGCCGACGCTGAAAATGCTGAAGGTGGCCCACAGGTCCCCTACCTGACCGGCCAGCGGCCCGAGTAGTCCGGCTTCCACGGATAATCCCATGCCGCCGGCAATCACAAGAAAAATCAGTAATAACTGCATCGTTGATATCCGATTATTAATGAGGTGGCAGAGCATAAAACAGCGGAGTGATGTGAAAAACGATACAATCAGGGAAACACTTTTGCGGATATTGCATTAATGAGCGATGCGGGTAATGTGAATTTTCGGGCGCTGCAGCTGTTTATCGCCGTTTACGACAGCCAGAGCTTTTCCACAGTGGCGCGACGAGAAGGCGTTTCTCCCTCAATGGTATCGCGCACCATTCACCAGCTTGAGGACGCGCTCGGCCAGCAGCTGTTTTATCGTAATACCCGGGCCGTGGTGCCTACCGAAGCAGGACGCCTGTTTGCCGCTCATGCCAGAGGCATCAGCGAACAGTTCAGCGCCGCGCGACGCGATTTGCAGGACCGGAGCCTTGAGCCGGGCGGGCTGGTGCGCATCAACGCCCCGGTCTATTTTGGCCAGCGCCATATCGCGCCCTGGCTGCCGGGGCTAACGGCGCGCTATCCGCAGATGCAGATTGAGCTGGCGCTGACCGATGATTTCATCGATCCGCACCGCGATGCGACCGATGTGATTTTTCGCATCGGTAGCCTGCCGGATTCCAGCGTTCACGCCAGGGTACTGGGTATGCAGCATCACTATCTGGTCGCCGCTCCGGCGTATCTGCAACGCCGCGGCATCCCGGAGACGCCGGAAGATCTTCGCCAGCACAGCACGCTGGTCTACAGCGGCTCAAACGGGCCCAACCGCTGGCTGTTCCGCCTTGCACAAGGGGAATGGGTGCACTATCCGCAAACGCCGCAGCTCACTTCAAATAACGCCGATGCGCTGCTGACCGCTGCGCTGGGGGGGATGGGGGTGGTCCTCTTTCCCGACTGGATGGTTAATGAAGCGACTGGAGAAGGAAAGCTGATTAAGCTGATGCCCCGCTACGCCGCGGCAATCGGCAATACCCCCTCGCCGGTCTCGGCGATTTACCCTCACGCCCGGCATCCGTCACTTAACGTACGGGCGGTAATTGACTATTTTATCGACGTTTTTGGTACGCCTTTATACTGGCAGCGCTAAGCTTGTTTACGCACTAAAATTGTCATAACGCAAATAATGGGGTCTTCGCTGGCGGAGATGATGCCTTAACGATTCCTTTACGCTGATGTTACGACTATGGTGGTGAGGTCCTTGTTGAAAACCAGCCCTTCAACAATGATATATATTCGGTTTTTACAAGAGCATTGAACGGAAATAACTATTAAATCCGTAGACTCATTCAAATATCGCTTATTGGTAGCAGTGTATATCGTAATGGCATTCACAAAAGCAAACGGAGCCTGATATGAGCACGTCAAACGATCCTTCGAATACCCCGTCGGCAGGGAAATGCCCTTTCCACGCCGAAACGTCGACGCCCACGCAGAGCGCGGGCGGTGGCACCGGCAACCGCGACTGGTGGCCTAATCAACTACGTGTGGATCTGCTGAATCAGCACTCCAATCGTTCAAACCCGCTGGGCGAAAACTTTAACTACCGCGAAGAGTTTAAGAAACTCGACTATTCGGCCCTGAAAGCCGATCTGCGCGCCCTGCTCACTGACTCTCAGGAGTGGTGGCCGGCGGACTGGGGTAGCTATATCGGGCTGTTTATTCGTATGGCATGGCACGGCGCCGGTACCTATCGTACCGTTGACGGTCGCGGCGGCGCGGGCCGCGGGCAGCAGCGTTTCGCTCCGCTCAACTCCTGGCCGGATAACGTCAGCCTCGACAAAGCCCGTCGCCTGCTGTGGCCGGTCAAACAGAAATACGGCCAGAAAATCTCCTGGGCTGACCTTTATATGCTGGCGGGCAACGTGGCGCTGGAAAACGCCGGTTTCCGCACGTTTGGCTTCGGGGCCGGTCGTGAAGACGTATGGGAACCGGATCTGGACGTTGACTGGGGTAATGAAACCGAATGGCTGGCCCATCGTCATCCGGAAAGCCTGAATCAGCAGGCGATCGGCGCCACCGAAATGGGGCTGATTTACGTCAACCCTGAAGGCCCTAACGCCAGCGGCGACCCGCTCTCCGCGGCCTCCGCAATTCGCGCGACCTTCGGCAATATGGCGATGAATGATGAAGAGATCGTCGCGCTGATCGCCGGCGGCCATACGCTGGGCAAAACCCACGGTTCCGCGGTGACCAGCCACGTTGGCGCAGAGCCGGAAGCGGCGCCGATCGAAGCGCAGGGCCTCGGCTGGGCGAACAGCTACGGCAGCGGCGCGGGCGCCGACGCGATTACCTCCGGTCTGGAAGTGGTCTGGACGCAAACGCCAACCCAATGGAGCAACTACTTCTTCGAAAACCTGTACAAATATGAGTGGGTGCAGACCCGCAGCCCGGCAGGCGCGATTCAGTTCGAAGCGAAAGACGCCCCTGAAATCATTCCTGACCCGTTTAACCCAGAGAAAAAACGCAAGCCGACCATGCTGGTCACCGACCTGACGCTGCGCTTTGACCCGGAATTCGACAAGATTTCCCGCCGCTTCCTGAACGACCCGCAGGCCTTTAACGAAGCTTTCGCCCGCGCGTGGTTTAAACTGATCCACCGCGATATGGGGCCGAAGTCCCGCTACATGGGCCCGGAAGTGCCGAAAGAAGATCTGATCTGGCAAGACCCGCTACCGGCGGCGATCCACGCCCCGAGCGCAGAGGATATCGCGACGCTGAAAACCGCCATTGCCGACGCCGGCCTTTCGGTCAGCGAGCTGGTTTCCGTGGCCTGGGCATCCGCATCCACCTTCCGCGGCGGCGATAAACGCGGCGGCGCCAACGGCGCGCGTCTGGCGCTCGAGCCGCAGAAATCGTGGCCGGTCAACGCCATCGCCTCCCGCGTGCTGCCGACCCTGCAGGCGATTCAGCAGGCATCCGGTAAAGCGTCGCTGGCCGATATCATCGTCCTCGCCGGCGTGGTGGGCATTGAGCAGGCTGCCGCGGCGGCAGGTGTTCAGGTCAGCGTACCCTTCGCCCCTGGCCGCGTCGATGCGCGTCAGGATCAGACCGATGTCGAAGCGATGGATCTGCTGCAGCCGCTGGCCGATGGTTTCCGCAACTATCGCCGCGTGGGCGGCGGCATCTCCACCGAAACGCTGCTGATTGATAAAGCGCAGCAGTTAACGCTGACGGCGCCGGAAATGACGGTCCTGGTAGGCGGTCTGCGCGTGCTGGGCGCTAACTTTGACGGCAGCCGCCACGGCGTATTTACCGACCGCGTTGGCGTATTGAGCAACGATTTCTTCGCTAACCTGCTCGATATGGGTACCGTCTGGAAAGCCGCTGACGAGCACGCTGAGCTGTTTATCGGCCGCGATCGTAAGAGCGGCGAAGAGAAATACACCGCGACCCGCGTCGATCTGGTGTTTGGCTCCAACTCCGTCCTGCGCGCCCTGGCCGAAGTGTATGCCTGCAGCGATGCGCGGCAGAAGTTCGTCAGCGACTTTGTCGCCGCCTGGACCAAGGTGATGAACCTCGACCGCTTCGATCTGTAATCTTTTCTCCGGCAGAAATGCTCATCCCGGGCCAGTGGCCCGGGATCCTCTTATCTAATCCAGATAGTCAGCAAAATAATGATGGCCGCAATCAGCGCCGCATGAATAAAGACTTTGTCCAGCGAACCTTTGCGCATCGCGCCCCCTTATTCAGAACAGGATTTGCCAGATAGCCAACAGCAGCACCAGCAGACCCATCAGGAAAAATATCAGCGCGATGATAGTGTCCGGAGAACGATTCATCTCTGCGCCTCCTTATTATCAGAACCACTGACCGAAACGTTTGATATAGAAATGCTTCATGCCCTGCGCGACCACGCAGTAGCTGAGCAGCGTCGCGACCAGCCACGGGAAGTAGCTCAGCGGCAGCGGCTCCAGCCCGACCATCGCTCCCAGCGGAGAGAACGGAATGTAGATGCCCATCGCCATAATCAATGCGGTGGTGAGCAGCACCGGCAGCGTCGCGCGGCTCTGGATAAACGGAATTTTCTGCGTTCTCAGCATATGTACGACCAGCGTCTGCGACAGTAGTCCTTCAATAAACCATCCGGACTGAAACAGCGCCTGGGCTTCGACGTTGTTCGCCGCGAACACGTACCACATCAGCGCGAAGGTGGTGATATCAAAAATGGACGACGTCGGGCCAATCCACAGCATAAAGCGGCCGATGTTTTTCGCATCCCACTTGCGCGGTTTGCGTAGGAACTCTTTGTCCATCTTGTCCCACGGCAGCGAGAGCTGGGAGAGATCGTACATCAGGTTCTGGATCAGCAGATGAATCGCCAGCATCGGCAGGAACGGAATAAACGCGCTGGCCACCAGTACCGAAAAGACGTTGCCGAAGTTAGAGCTGGCGGTCATGTTCAGATACTTGATGATATTGCCGAAGGTCTCACGCCCTTTGATCACCCCTTCTTCCAGCACCATCAAATCCTTTTCCAGCAGGATAATATCGGATGCCTCTTTGGCGATATCCGCCGCGCTGTCAACCGAAATACCGACGTCCGCATCGCGCAGCGCCGGCGCATCGTTGATGCCATCGCCGAGGAAGCCGACGGTGTGGCCGTTTTTCTGCAGCGTTTTCAGGATCCGCGACTTCTGCAGCGGCGTCAGTTTGGCGAACACCGCGCGCGTTTCCACTTCGCGCTCCAGTTCGTTATCCGTCATCGCCTCAATCTGCGGCCCGGTCAGGATACCGTGGGCATCGATGCCCACTTCCAGGCAAATCCGCGCCGTGACGACCGGGTTATCGCCGGTTAACACTTTCACTGCCACCCCGTTGTCGCGCAGCGCGGTAATCGCTTTTCCCGCGCTCTCTTTCGGCGGGTCGAGGAAGGTCAGCATTCCTTCGACCGTTAGCCCCTGCTCATCGTCGGCGCACAGCGGGGCTGTCAGAGCAGAATCATCCAGCTTGCGGGTCGCAACCAGCAGCACGCGGAAGCCCTGGGCATTGTAATCCTGCGTTTTGGCTAACAGCAGATCGCGTCGGGTGTCATCCAGCGCAACCACGCGGTCGCCTTCGCGAAGATGCGTGGCCACCGTCAGCATCTCTTCGACCGCGCCTTTGCAGATCAGGCTTTTATCGCCGTGGCGGACATCTTCCACCGACACCGACACCCGACGGCGAACAAAATCAAACGGCAGTTCATCAAGCTTCACGAAGCGCTCTTTGGTCGCTGGCGCAATCCGCCCCTCGCCAAAGCGCAGCACCGCCCGGTCCATCAGATTACGCGCCCCGCTCTGGCTGCTGCTGTTAAGCCACGCCAGCGTCAGCACCCGGTCGCTCTCGCTGCCGCTTACGTCAAGATGATGCTCAAGAATGATATTGTCCTGGGTCAGCGTGCCGGTTTTATCGGTGCACAGCACGTCCATGGCGCCGAAGTTCTGAATCGCGTTCAGCCGCTTGACGATCACTTTGCGCCGCGACATGGCGATAGCGCCTTTCGCCAGGTTTGAGCTGACGATCATCGGCAGCATTTCCGGCGTCAGGCCGACGGCGACCGCGAGAGCAAACAGCGATGCTTCAACCCAGTCGCCTTTGCTGAAGCCGTTAATCAGCAGCACAATCGGCACCATCACCAGCATAAAGCGGATCAGCAGCCAGCTGACGCTGTTTACCCCGCGATCGAACGCCGTCTGGGTACGCGTGCCGACAATAGACTTCGCCAGCGAACCAAACCAGGTGCGGTTTCCGGTGGCCACCACTACCGCCTGCGCCCTGCCGCTGGTGACGTTGGTGCCCATCAGACAGATATTGCCCATCTCCAGCAGACTCTTGTCCTTGTTCGGCTCGGGCAGCCTGTCGCACCCTTTGCCGGACACGCTGGCCAGAACATCATACTTTTCAACCGGCAGCGATTCGCCGCTGAGTATCGACTGGCTAACGAACAGGTCGCGGGACTCCAGCAGGCGGACATCCGCCGGAACCAGATCCCCCGCCGCCAGGAAGATGATGTCACCGGGCACCAGCTCCTCAATGGCAATTTCCTCCTGCGTCGGCCCCATGTTACCCGGACCGCGACGCAGCACCGTCGCCGTGGTGCGGACCATTGATTTCAGCGCCTGCGCCGCTTTGTTAGTGCGAAACTCCTGCCAGAAACGCAATAACCCGCTCAGGCTGACCATCGTGACGATAATGATAATCCCGGTCAGATCGGTCTCTTCGCCGTTACGCAGCGGCAGCCAGTAATCGGTCACGAAGCTGACGGCGGCCAGCGCCATCAGGACATAGATAAACGGGTTATTGAATGCCTGCAAAAGCTGAATTAGCGCCGGCGGCGCCTGCTCATGCGCAACCTCATTGCGGCCGTATTCATCCAGCCGTTCAAGGGCATCTTCGGTGGTGAGCCCCTGACGGCTGCTGTTGAGCCGCGCCAGCGTATGATCCGGGCTGTTAAATGCCTCGGTTTCAATGGCGAAGCTTTTTTTATGCTGCTTATCATTTTCTGACGCAGACCGGTTGAGTTTCCGGTTTTCTATTTTCATGTCAGTCATGATTTATCCTCAAATTAAAAACGTGGTTATCCCTGCATAATTGGCTTATGCATAATTTATTTTTACGCTATTAAACGCTTCTTACTTTAATTGCCTGGGAACATTCATCATTCCCTCCTTATGCAAACTCTTGCCCGAAGGTTAACTTCCCTCAATGGCCCAGCGGACTGACGTAATATTTTCGTGACCGCCAATTTTTTCCATAATAAGGTCTCGCGCCTTGCGATAATCGGCATTGCCGACCAGCTCGATGCGAATTTCTTTATGCCCTTGTTCTTGCGCGGTTATGGATGCCAGCCCCAACAGGCTGAGCCTCATCTCTTTGCTGATAGCGAGTAGTTGCTGACGAATCGCGTTTTCATGTTCGCTATGACAGATAATATTCAGGACATAGCATTTCTCTTCTTCTGTCGCGCCGGGAATATGATTAATTCGCTGCGCCGCTTCGCGCAGTAAAATATTCGCGCAGAGGATGATCAGCGTTGCCGCCGCGGCTTGCCAGAACTGGCCTAACCCGCACAGGACGCCAATCGCCGCCGAGCACCACAGCGTGGCGGCGGTATTAAGGCCGCGCACGTTCATGCCTTCGCGCATGATAACGCCCGCGCCGAGGAAGCCAATCCCGGAGACCACCTGCGCCGCAATACGGCCCGGGCTATCCGGGGAAGCGGCAACGGAGCTGAGAATAAACACCGCCGCGCCGGTGGCGACCAGCGCATTAGTGCGCAGGCCGGCCATCCGCTGCCGCCACTGTCTTTCGGCGCCAATCAGCGCGCCCAACAGCATCGCGGCGAGTAAATTTGCGATATAAGGAAACATCAACATAGTTTCCTCCATTTTTGCTGGAAGAATTAACTATGTGCTTTATTAAGCACACGACAAATTGTCGCCGGAGAGGCGATTAACGTCGCGTTGACGGTGGAGGGAATAATGTATTTTTAAACAGGAACATGACGATTATCCTCGCAGCCTGGCTGCGTTATTTTTTATGGGATGCAATCGTCTGGATCAGGAGGATTGCTGCCCGCCGGTTGGCAAGCAGCGCAGAAAAAATAGCGTCAGCTTGCCTTGATGTTTAAGTAAGGGTGACTGTCCAACATATTTCTCCTGTATGAATTTGTGCTCATTATAGTCATTCAATTATTTGAGTAAAGGTAAAATCTCGCTTTAGTGACGATTTGTTTAGAATGACCTTAATGCGCTAAATCGGTGCTGATAAAACTAACCCCGGCACTAACCGGGGTTAATTCACTAATCAAAAACGCCATTAATTATCGACGTCACGATCGCCGTACTTAGCGCGATCAGCACTAAATCCTGACCCACCACCCGCCATTCATAGCCTGGATAGTAAGGCAGTTCATTGAGCATCGATGCCGGAACCGCTTTTTTGGCAATCCCCGGAGGTAATGGTTTGCCGCGAGCCAGGTTTTTGGCGATTCCCGGCGGCAGCGACTGGTAGCCGGTTAAACCGTAGTTTACCGCCAGCGAACGCGCTCTGGAAAAGCTGATATCGGCAGAGACATGATCGGGTTTGCCGTAATTTTTTCTCTGCCCCGGATTACCCTGTTTGTGACCCTGATTGCCCTTGTCTGCGTTGTTTTTACCGCTATTGCCGTTGTTGCCATGGTTACCGCTATTACCATGGCTACTGCCGCCGTTGCCGTTGCCGTTGCCAGGATTGGCGAAGACCGGCGTTGCCATCATTGACAGCGAAAGCGCCGCCGCCAGCGCTGCCTGTAGGACTTTCTTACTGGACATGATTTTTTTCCTGAGTGGTCGTACTCGCTTTGAATGTAGGTGAATAACCAGAGCGCAACAATCTCTCGTTATCTTAAATTTAATCCAGATCAAACTCAGCGGTGTGATGGTGAATTCCTTCAGGCTGCGGGCGGATGAAGCGCTAAAACCAGCATACAACTCTACTCGGATAGCATTGTCGCTATTTTATTCTGCAAATGCGATTTCACCGATGTGATTAAAAATTTAAAACCATTAACAATCAAATAACATTAGCAGGCAAACATTTTATCTGAGGAAAATAACAATATGTCTACCACCCAGGTTCTGGGCGACGCCGCGTTCGCCTCCCCAGGACATCCGCACTCCAGTCTGACCGCCCGCATCGATGCGCTGCCCGCTTCCGTTGGCCTGTGGTCTTTTATCACCCTCCTGGCGCTGGGCGGCTTCTTCGAGCTGTACGATCTTTTTCAGACCGGCTATATCAGCACCGGGCTGCTGGCAGAGAATATTTTCCATACCGGCGAACAGGGTATCTTCGGCATTTCCGACCAGGCCGCCTTCGCCTCGTCCACCTTTATGGGGCTGTTTATTGGCGCCAGCCTGCTTGCGCCGCTGGCGGATAAACTGGGCCGCCGCCTGACGTTTATGTTCGCCCTTGCCAGGTATGGCGTATTTTCGCTGATGATGGCCCTGCAAAGCAGCGCCGAAGGAGTTATCTTCTGCCGCTTTCTGGTGGGCGTCGGTCTCGGCATTGAGCTGGTAACGATCGACACTTATTTAAGCGAATGGGTACCGACGCATCTGCGCAATAAAGCCTTTGCTTTCGCCTTCTTTATTCAGTTTTTATCGGTTCCCGCCGTGGCGCTGATGTCGTGGATGCTGGTGCCGATCGCCCTTTTCGGCCTGACCGGCTGGCGCTGGGTGATTATCTTCGGCGCGCTCTGTTCGCTGATCATCTGGGTTATCCGCAAGAAGCTGCCGGAGTCGGCGCGCTGGCTGGAGGAAAAAGGTCGCCACGAGGAAGCCCACAAGGTGATGTGCGAAATGGAACAGCGCTGCGGCGTTTCTCCCTCGCCGCGCCACCGGATTGAGATGCAACATAACCGCCGCAGGCTGGGAAGCTTTAAAGCGATCTGGGCGCCGCAGTACCGCAAACGCACGATCATGCTGATGGTGATGAACTTCTTCCAGGCCATTGGCTTCTTTGGCTTCGGCAACTGGCTGCCCGCCCTGCTTTCCGGTCAGGGGGCGAGCATTACCCACAGCCTGCTGTACGCGTTCTTTATTACCCTCGCCTATCCGATTGGCTGCCTGTTCTGCACCCGCTTCGTCCATCGTTTTGAAAATAAATGGCAAATTGTGCTTTCGGCGCTGATGACGGTGGTGTTTGGCACCCTGTTTGCCCTACAGAACAGTCCGGTGCTGCTGGTGATTTGCGGGTTTATGATCACCTGGTCAAACGCCTGGCTGACCATTAGCTATCACGCCTACCAGGCGGAGGTCTTCCCGACCCACATTCGCGCGCGGGCGGTTGGCTTCTGCTACTCCTTTAGCCGGCTGTCAACGGCGATCACCAGCATTTTGATCGGCGTTATTTTGCAATACGCCGGAACCCCAGGGGTGATTAGCTTTATCGTCGCCAGCATGCTGATGGTGATGCTGTCGGTGGGTATCTTTGGTCCGAAAACCCGCGGGATCAGCCTGGAGAATATTTGACGCTAGCCGCCGCCGGGTTAGCCGGCGGCGCGCGTGGCTAATCTTTTCTCCTGAACCCGCAGCAGCCACGGCAGCGGCAATGCGCTCAGGGCGCAGAGCAGCAATATCCCCTGCATCGCCCGTTCGCCGCCCCCGTCAACCGAGAGCAACCACGACGAAAGCAGAAAGGCCGCCGCCGTGCTTAATGACATCAGGGTATTCTGTAAAAGCGTAAACCCGGCCCTGGCGCTATCCGCTGGAAAACGCATCGCCACCGCCGATGAGGCCACCAGGCGGCAGTAGGCGGCAGCCAGAAACAGCAGCATAAACAGTGCGCCGCCGTGGTTGAAGATAAAAGCAATGCTCAGGCTCAGTATAAACAGCAGACTGCCCAGCAGGCTGATGCGGTAGCCGCTATAACGCTGACACAGCCTGCCGGTCAATTTAGTGGCGCACAGCCCTGCCGCTCCGCCGGCGAAAAAGAGCCACGGCAATTCGTCGCCGCTGGCCCCCAGCTTAGTCGTAAGTAGCGGTACCAACAGCGGAATGATTAACATTGGACTGAACTGCGTGAGGGCGTTGCCGGAGGCATGAAACAGCAGCGAGGATGACCATCGCAAGCCCGCCTGAGGGCTCGCCTCGATGGACTGTTCCGGCAGCGCAAGGACTATCAGCGGTAAAGCGATTATACAGAGTCCGCCGATCGTCGCGGGGGCACTCTGCCAGCCGATTTTTTCACTGAGAAATAGCATCGTCGGCATGCCGACAATGCTGACCAGCGAGAATGCGGCAATCGTTGAGGCCAATGCCCGAGGGCGCAGCTGCGGCGGCATAATGTTGACCAGCAGACTACTGGCCACGCCCATCGTGGTCCCGCCGACCACCCCGGCAAGGAAACGCCAGAATAACAATACGTCAAAACGGGTGGTGGTTAGCGTCATCGCCGTTAATCCCCCCAACAGGGCCATGTTGCAGAGCAAGAAACGCCTTGGTTTAAGCTGACCGACCCATCGCCATACGCCGATCCCCGAAATGACTGAAGCCAGCGTATAGATACCGGTGACGTAACCCGCCTGGCTTACCGGGACCTGAAACGTCGGCGCCATCCAGGTAAATAAGGGATTAAAAATCATATATTCAAGCGCGTTGATGAACTGAACGAAAGCGATAATCAACGTTGCGCGTACCAGATAACCGGGCATGTAAAGCTCCTTACAATGGAATGCGCAGAGTCTAGCCGCTGGTAAATCCGCGCATAAGCCGGTAAAAGTGGCGTTGTTAATTATCAAAATCGGGATAATCAAGAGTGAAAAGAGTGGATCTCAACGCGCTGCGGGTCTTCGTCACCGTGGCGGAAAATGGCTCATTCAGCGCCGGAGCAAAAGCGCTGCAGATGCCCTCATCGAACGTAAGCCGACAGATTTCACAGCTTGAGGAGAGCCTTCAACTGCGTTTGATACAGCGCAGTACCCGGCATATGAAGCTGACCTCTGCCGGGCAGACGCTGCTCGCCAGTATGCGGCCGCTGCTGGAGCAACTTGCCGCGACGGAAGCCGAGCTGACTCAGCAGCAGGCCGAACCCGAAGGGCCGCTGCGTCTGTGCCTGCCGAACGAGATTGGCCCCTCGCTATTTGCGCCGCTCATGGCGCAATTCGCCCTGCGCTACCCGAAAATAACCGTGAGCTGTACCACGAATCTGGCGGGCACGGAGGTGTTAAAAGAGGATGTGGATATTGCGGTGATCATCACCCGCGGCAAAATGGAAGACGCCAGCGTGATTGCGCGCCCGCTCTTTTCGTTTCCCTGCTGCGTGGTCGCTTCTCCGCAGCTGATTGCCAGAACGGGTATGCCGACAAACAGCGAGCAATTAACCACGCTGCCCTGTATTACCACCGTTAGCGCCCTGGCGGGGCAAGCCTGGCAGTTCGCCGCGGCGGACGGTAGCTTCAAAAAGGTTAGCGTCAACGGCCACTATCGCGTCAACAGTGGCGAAATGGCCCTGCACGCCGCGCTTGCCGGCGTCGGCTTCGCGATTCTGGGGGAGAAACCCTGCCGCCCGTTTATCGAACGCGGTGAACTCCAGGAAGTCACGCTGGAGCTGCCGCCGGCGCCGTTACAGCTCTCCGCCCTCTATCGTGAGCGCCACTTTATGCCCGCCAGAACGCGCGTCTGGCTTGAATTTATCCAGTCGCAGATGGCCGACGTTCGCTAAAAATCACCTGCGCATCGGTAAAACATTTTTCCGCCAGCGACGACACCGGCTCTTTATTACGCATGATCAGCGCCAGCGTCGAGTCGACCTCCGTCTCGGCGATTGGTCTGATGTCGAGATTATCGCTCAGCGCTTCCAGACCGTTGTTCAGCGGCATAATCGCGCAGCAGATCCCGGCCTGCACCGCCTGGATAATCTGAAACGTGGAGTCGCTTTCGAAAACGTATTTTGGCGCCAGCCCCTTGGCCTTAAAGCTCATCTCAATCGATTCGCGGTAGTACATGCCCTTGGTCAAAAAGCCCAGCGGCAACGAGGCCAGCGTCTCCCAACCGGGGATCGCGTCAGCAAACTGGAAATGGCGCTTATCGTGCAGCAAACCCATCCGGGTGTTCGGCAGCCACACCACGTTGAACAGCTGGCTATCGACGTGATGCAGATAGCAGATCCCCAGATCCAGCTGGTTGCGGCTGACGCCGTCGATAATCTGTTCCGAGGTCATGGACAGCAGACTGAACTGCAACTCCGGGTATTTATCCGCCAGCGGTTTGATCAGCTGCATCGGATTCAGGCTGGCTAAGGGCACCATTCCCACTCTGAGCTGGCCGACCATCTGCCCGCGGCAGATAGCCGCCTCCGCCTCCAGCCCGTCGTGCGCCGCCAGCAGCGCTCGCGCCCAGGCCAGAATACGCTCGCCTTCCGGGGTAAACCCTTCAAACCGCTGCCCGCGCTGAATCAGAGTCAGATTAAGTTCTTCTTCAAGATTGCGGATCCGCATTGATAGCGTAGGCTGGGTGATATGACAAGCCGCCGCGGCCTGGCCAAAATGTCGTGTTCTGTCGAGCGCAATCAGGTACTTAAGCTGTTTGATATCCATTAATGATCCACTGTTTGCGCAATCTGCTGCCCGCGCCGCAGGCAAAATGTTAGCTAAATGTTATGTTCAGCGTTGATGAAATTCAAGCGCCGGTCGACCGTTGCTCCTCCCGCGCGCCTGAGGCTACACTCATGCTATGCCCCGGCAGGAGAAACCGTTGAAAACTCGCCTTCATCACGTTCAGCAGCACCGGATAGCCATGCCGGGGCTGGAAGCCATATCGTTAGTCACGGAACAGAGCTTTTCGCGCCATTCCCACGATCGGTTCGGCATCGGGATTTTCACTCAGGGCGCGCAGCGTTCGTGGAGCCATCTGGGAAAAGTTGAGGCCGCCGCCGGAAATATCATTATGGTTAATCCGGGCGAGATACACGACGGTATTCCGCTGGAGGGCCCACGCAGCTGGCGGATGGTCTATCTCGATCCTGAGCGCGTTGTCGACGAACTGCAGGGAGAGATGAAGGCCGAAGAGATCCTCCTGCGTCCGGTCGTCGACGACCCGCAGCTGCGCGGGCAAATGCAGCGGCTGTTTCGCGAGATCGTCGCCAGCACGCCCGACGATACCGCCGTGGAAGAGGCGCTGCTGCTCTGCCTGATGCAGGTGAGCCAATATCATCTTTGCGCCAGGCGGCCCGCCAAAATCGGCACTCCCGCCATTGCGCTGGCCAGGCAATATCTCGACGACGCCCCGGAAGAAAAAATCTCTCTCGACGCGCTGGCTACCCTCTGCGGTCTCAGCCGCTTTCAGCTGATCCGCGGCTTCGCCCGTGAAACCGGCATTACGCCGCACGCCTACCTGGTACAGGCCCGCGTACGCCTGGCTCGCCGTCTGCTGGCGGAAGGCTACTCCCCCGCCGATACCGCGTTCATGGCCGGTTTTGCCGATCAGAGCCATCTGACCCGCGCGTTTCAAAAACAGTTTGCCGTCACGCCGGGTAGCTATCAGGCGCTCGTTCAGGCGAGTCGCTAGCCGATGTTGTGCAATTTTGTTCAATACCGGCGCGCGGCTTTGCGAAATACTCAGGGCCTCGATTCACAACATCAGGAATAACATCATGGCGCTCATCAGCCCTGAGTTTCTTTTGACTTCGCTTATTGTGGTTATCGCTCCCGGCACCGGGACGCTGTACACCATTGCCACCGGTCTGGCGGCGGGCAGACGAATGAGTTTTGCCGCGGCCTTCGGCTGCATCCTGGGCATTATTCCGCATATGCTGGCGGCGATAACCGGGCTGGCGGCCATCCTCCACAGCACGCCCGGCGCATTCGAACTGGTGAAGTACGCCGGCGTCGCCTGGCTGCTGTACCTCGCCTGGGCCACGCTGACCCAGCGCGGCAGCCTGAGCGTGGAAGGCGTCGTGCAACGCAACCCGCGGCAGGTCATCAGCCACGCCATTCTGATCAATTTGCTTAACCCCAAGCTGCCGCTCTTCTTTCTCGCCTTTCTGCCGCAGTTTATGCAGCGCGGCTCGGCTTCGCCGGTCCGGGAAATGCTGATCCTGAGCGCCATGTTTATGCTGATGACGCTGCTGGTTTTTATGCTCTATGGCGCCTTTGCGGCGGCGATGCGCGGGTACGTGCTGACTCGCCCCAGGGTTTTACAGGGGCTGAGAGTCAGCTTTGCCGCCGGTTTTGTCGGGCTGGGGATTAAGCTGATTCTGGCGCAAAGGTAGCCGTTCGCCCGCGTCGCTATCCGCGCCGTGGGCGAAACGGCGGCTTAGCGCAGCCCCGCCAGCGGGCGGATCTCTTTCGAGCGCAGGGTTAAACGGACGGGCGCCGATTTATACGACGGCGTACCGCTCTCTTTATCGAGATAATCCAGAGGGACCAGCACGTTCGCTTCGGGGTAGTAGGCAGCAACGGTGCCCGGCGCGATGCTGTAGGCGACCAGCGTGATATCTTCCAGCCGCTGCTGGTGGCCCGGCAGCGCGGAGCTGATATCGACCCGATCGCCATGCTCGAATCCCTGCTCCGCCATGTCCTGCTCGTTCATAAACAGCACGTCGCGACGGCCAAACACCCCGCGGTAGCGATCGTCCATGGCATAAATGGTGGTGTTGTACTGATCGTGGCTGCGCAGCGTCACCAGCCGCATCACATCGTTACCTTCCACCTGTAGGTTTTCGCGCACGCCGTGGAAAACCGAGAACATCGCTTTACCGGTCGGCGTCGGCCAGATACGCTCCGTCGGCGGCAGCGGCATACGAAAACCGCCGGGATGGCGAATACGCTGATTGTACTGGTCAAAACCGGGAACGGTCTGCTCAATCAGATCGCGGATCCGATCGTAGTCGGCGACCAGCCACTGCCAGTCGATTTTGCTCTCCGGCAGCGTCGCCGTTGCCATTGCGGCGACAATCGCCGGTTCCGAACGCAGCTCAGGCGAGCCGGGCTTCAGCTTGCCTGATGACGCGTGCACCATCGACATCGAATCTTCGACGGTGATCGACTGGCGTCCGGTCTCCTGAATATCGAGTTCGGTTCGCCCAAGGCACGGCAGGATAAAGGTCTCTTTCGCCACCAGAAGATGCGAGCGGTTAAGCTTAGTGCCAATATGGACGCTCAGATCCAGCCCCCGCATCGCCGGAAAAGCCCGTTCGCTATCCGGCATGGCCACCGCGAAGTTACCGCCAAGGCAGATGAGCGCTTTCGATTCACCGTCAATCATCGCCTGCAGCGCTTTTACCGCATCATGGCCGTGCTCCTGCGGCGGCGTAAAACCACACACCCGCTGCAGGTTGGCGAGAAACTGGGCGCTCGGTTTTTCGGTGATGCCGACGGTACGGTTGCCCTGGACGTTGGAGTGGCCGCGCAGCGGGCAGATCCCGGCTCCCGGCTTGCCAATATTCCCGCGCATCAGCAGCAGGTCGGCTATCAGGCGTACGTTGGAAGTGCCCTTGTTATGCTGGGTGATGCCCATGCCGTAAGTGATAATCGTGGCGTGAGATTTAGCGTAAGCCGCCGCCACCCGTTCAAGATCGCCGCGCGTCAGGCCCGACTCGCGTTCGATATCCGGCCACGGCGTCGCGTCGACATCCCGCGCAAAGTCGGCAAAGCCCAGGGTATGCTCATCGATAAAGGTCCGATCCAGCACCTCGCCCTGCTCCTCCTCAAGCCTTAACAGCGCCTTCGCGATACCCTTAAGCGCCGCCGCGTCGCCGCCCGCTTTGACCTGGAAGTAGGTCGATGCAATGTTGGTTGAGCTGTAGGTCGCCATCTCAATGACGTTCTGCGGATCGGCGAATCGCTCCAGCGCCCGCTCTTTTAACGGGTTGAAGACGATAATCGGCACGCCCCGACGCGCCAGTTCGTGCAGCGTACCCATCATGCGCGGATGGTTGGTGCCGGGATTGTGGCCGATAGAGATAACCAGCTCGGTTTTGTCAAAGTCATCAAGCGAGACGGTCCCTTTACCGATGCCGATCGACTGCGGCAGGCCGACGCTGGTCGACTCGTGGCACATATTGGAGCAGTCAGGAAAGTTGTTGGTACCGTATTCGCGGGCAAACAGCTGGAACAGCCAGGCCACTTCATTAGAGGCGCGCCCGGAGGTGTAGAACTCCACTTCATTGGGCTGCAGGGTGCGAAGAACTTCGCCAATGCGGGTAAACGCCGCTTCCCATGACACCGGACGCAGGGTGTCGCTGGCCTTATCGTAGGCCAGAGGCTGGGTTAAACGCCCGTAGCCTTCCAGCTCGAAATCGCTCCGGGCCAGCAGCGACGTGACGCTGTTCGCCGCCAGAAACTCTGCCGTGACCCGCTTGCTGGTGGCCTCCCAGGTCACCGCTTTGGCGCCGTTTTCGCAGAACTGAAACGTGGATTTATGCTCTTTATCGGGCCAGGCGCAGCCGGGGCAATCAAAGCCATCCGGCTGATTGGTTCGCAGTAGCGTCGCGGGGGCATCGAGCGCATCCATTTGTGTACGAACGGCGATGGCGGTGGCTTTTAAGGCACCCCAGCCTCCCGCCGGGCCATCATACGGATGGACGCCGGGAACGACGCGTCTTTTATTACTCATGTTCACTCCTGATGCGCTTTCGGCGGCGGATAGCAGGTGAAACGCCGCGTGATTCTTATCACCCGCTACCAGCCAGCGTAACGGGCATTTTTGTTAACGAAAGCATAACAATCAGGACCGAGACTGTATAATCAATGTTATCTATCACGCGTTAGATTTAACTTATTTAACGAATAATAAACATACAAATTAGGTCAGATTGTAGTAGCGATCCGGCTCAAGTTGCGCCGGCAAAGGATGCTGCCCGGTCATATCCAGCAGGTTGCGCTCAATGGTGTTGCACATCGCGTTCAGCGGCAAATCATTGGCCGCGGTACCGAACGGATCCTCCAGCTCTTCCGCCAGCGAATCCCATGACAGAAAGGTGTAGGAGATAAAGACCGACACGAACGGCGTCATATAGTGCAGGTCGCCGACCAGGGCAAACGGCAGCAGCGTACAGAACAGGTAAACCGTGCGCTGCAAAATAAGCGTGTAGGCAAAGGGGACCGGCGTGCTGGCGAGGCGCTCGCAGCCGCCCAGCGCATGACCGAGCTCATCAAGCTTATTGTCCATCAGGCTGAAGGTGATATCGCTGAGCTTCCCCTCCGCGCGAAGACGCCCCAGCTCATCCCCCGCCAGCAGCAGAATACGATTGGTGGGCATCGAGCTGGCGAGAATGTCCACCACGTCTGACGGCGGCAGCAAACGCGCTAAATCGGCGCTCGGGTCCGTCTTGCGCAGCTGATGCTTCAGGCTCCAGCTAAACGCGACCAGATAGCTCACCAGCCGCTGATGGGATACGCTTTCCATCGGCAGGATATTCTTCAGCTGGCGCACCAGCGTTCTCTGGGCAATCAGTACCGTTCCCCACAGATTGCGCGCTTCAACAAAGCGGTTGTACCCGGCGCTGTTTCGAAAACCGAGAAAAATGGCAATGGCAATCCCCAGCAGGCTAAACGGCGCGACGGTAAGATGGATCCCCAGTTGCTCGTACCATTGATAGCTGATGATGGCGATAATCGACATCAGCAGATTAAGCAGCAGGCGAAAGACGATTTTTGACAGCACCGAGCCGTGCCAGTCAAACAGACGAAGAAACCAGTGTTGTTCTGGCCGGATAATCATTGTATTACTTCCTGAAATTTCGCACGGGCAATAGATATTTTCTATTAGCCGATTGGCTTTTTATATTGTTTAAAAACACGACAATGCGTCAACCTGCTATTAATCAGCGATGAAAGAATAGCCGCTGAATTATGGTCCTTTTTTATTTGCCAGGCAATATTGTCCGCAGAATAATAAAATCCTTTAGGTTTCTGGGGAATAAACTACGTATTCATTGCGGCTATTTCCGCGCGACAAGGGTCGATATGAATCATCATATGCATAACGTTATGGCTATTTAGTACTCGCGAGCGCGCCGTCAGCGCAATATCGTGCCCTTGCGCAACCGATAAATTTCCCGGTACTTCAATGTGCACATCGACCAGAATGAAATCTCCGGCACGGCGGGTTTTGAGGTCATGCAGCGCCGCAACGCCGGGCGTCGCCAGAATGGTGGCGGTTATCTGCTGCTCGGTATCGCGGTCCACTGAGCGATCCATTAAGTCATGCAGGGCGTCAGACGAAAAGGTATAGCCCATGCGGGTGACCAGCGCGCCGACGACCAGCGCGGCAACCGGGTCAAGCCACGCGAAACCGGCCAGATTACCGATGATGCCGACCGCAACGACTACCGAAGACGCGGCGTCTGAGCGGGCGTGCCACGCGTTGGCAATCAGCATTGAAGAGTGGATTTGCTTAGCCGCCCTTAGCATATAACGGAATAAAATCTCTTTGGCGACCAGCGCGGCGAGCGCCACCCACAGCGCGGTAATATGCACATTCTGGATAGACTCCGGATGCCACAGCTTGCCGCAGGCGGACCACAGCATCCCCGCGCCAACCAGTAACAGCAGCGCGCCAATCGCCAGGGAAGCGCCGTTTTCATAGCGCCAGTGCCCGTAGGGGTGATCGTCATCCGAAGGCTGGCGGCTTTTTTTATTCGCCAGCAGCACGACAAAATCGGCGACTAAATCGGAAAGAGAATGGATACCATCGGCAATGAGTCCTTGCGATCCGCAAAACACGCCCGCCAGCACCTGAGCGCTGGATAAAAAAAGGTTGACCACCACGCTGACCAGCGTCGTTTTACGCGCAACCTGAGAACGCCGATTCTCATCAGTCATCCCGCTCATGTTCGCTTCTCCGTAAAAAAATAAATAACGTACGCGCTTCGGCTTAATTTTTCCTGAATAATTCGCCGCCGTTAAGAGAATATTTAATTATTTTTACCATCGCTAAATATATAAATGAGAATAGTTTGTTTTTAAAAAATATAGCCATGACAATAATAGCCATGGCTATATTCCCGGGTAAAATGCAGCCTGAATAATTAAAATTGATTCATCCGGCGCATGGCGCAGTGATAAGCGCCGTTGCGCACCGACGCGCGCAGTACGCGAGCGACGCCGTGCACCGCTATCCGCGCGCTGTGGCGCTGCGTTGCGCTCATCGGTAAATTGAGCATCTCCTGCGCCCACGGCGGCAGCAGATCAATTCCGGCGCACATCATCATTCGCCCAACCGGCTGGCTCAGGCGACCGGGCAGGCGGGTCGACAGCAGTACGTCGGCCACTTCCTGCGTTCGCTCATCGCAGCGCAGCGCCGGGCGCATATCCTGCAGATAGTCGGCAACCTGCCGCGGCGTCACCGGGATATCCCGAGCGCCAAGGCGGCGGGCAATTTCGGCGGCTTCCTGATAATACTGCTCCTGGCGGGCGGGGCTCACCACGGTACGTTTATAGCGCAGATGCGAGGCCATAAAGCTGCTGCATTCGGCGACGTGGACCCAGGTCAGCAAGTGCGGATCGCTGGCCTGATACGGCGTGCCGTCTTTATCCCGGCCGCTGACCCGCAGGTGGATCCCCTGCACTTTTGCGATCAGCCGTTCGGCGTCGGCGGTGGTACCAAAGGTGGTGGCGGAAATAAACTGGCTGGTGCGGCGCAGGCGGCCGAAGATATCCTCACGGAAGTTTGAGTGATCCCAGACCCCCGCCAACGCCAGAGGATGCAGCATCTGTAACAGCAGCGCGCTGACGCCGCCGCAGAGCATGGAGGTAAAATCGCCGTGAACCTGCCAGATCGCCGATTGCGGGCCAAATAGCCCCGGTTCCCCTTTGGGATGCTCAAAATCGATCTCTTTTAGCGCTATCCCGGTTAAGCCCAGAACCTGAGCCTCAATGGTTTTACGTATGCCGATCATTACCCTACCTGCTCTTTTCCGTGAGCGGCAAAGATAGCATTAATTCACGCCGGGGGCATTTGCCAACGATGGCTTTCAAGGCAGGAGCGCCCGCCGACGGCGGGCGCCAGTGAGATTAAGGATTAAGCTGGTAGTCGAGGCTTATCTCCGCGTTCAGGACCTGCGACACCGGGCAACCGGCTTTGGTCTTTTGAATGATCCCGTCAAACGCATCGGCTTCGATGCCTGGCAGCACGATTTTGCTCTGCAGCGCGATTTGGGTGATGGCAAAGCCGCCGCCGGATTTATCCAGCGTCACCACCGCCACGGTATCAATGGAGGTGGCGGTGTAGCCCTCTTCGCTCAGCATCAGCGATAGCGCCATGGAGAAACAGGCGGCATGGGCGGCCCCGATCAGCTCTTCCGGGTTGGTCCCCTTCACGCCTTCGAAACGGGTGTTAAAACCATAAGGCTGCTGGTTCAGCGCGCCGCTCTCGGTAGAGACGGTTCCTTTACCGCTTTTCAGATCCCCTTCCCAATGCGCCTGACCTTTCTTATGGATTGCCATAATATCGCTCCTTTTTGACATTAAAGGGTTAAGTATAGAACCCCCTTACGCATTTGGGCGGCGCGCGGCGTTTTTCAGATCAATCCGTCGGGATATTTTTACTCATATTAACGCCGGTAACGCGGAAACCCGCGGCGTCGTAGAGATGGCGCGCGCGCGGGTTATCCCCGGCGACGCGCAGCTTAACTTGGCTGATGCCCTGGCTTTTCAGCGCATGCTCAAAAGCCGCTATTGCTTGTTTACCCAACCCTTGCCCCTGCAATGCCGGATAAATATAAAAATCGCAGATAAAGGCGGAGCGCATTTCTTCATCCGGTTTGTACCAGAGATAGCCGACCCGCTTTTCTGCTCCGTCACTGTCATCGAATAAGCAGCATAAAACCTGGCCGCGGGTATTGACGCCGTCAGGCAGATCCGCGGCGATTTCGCGCTGCGCCTGGGCTAAAGCGGCCGCCGGCGAAAGCGCATAATTGGCCGAGATTTCCGCCGCGTAGTCGGGGATAAAATAGTCGAGATAAGCGGGATACTCTTCATTACGCATGGGGCGAAGCACTATCATCAAAGGTTTCCTTTTATATCGTGAGTTTGCGCCAGTAGCTGCTGAATCTCGCCAAGAAACAGCGGCAGCGCGCTCGGCTGGTAGTCCCTGGAGAGGTAAATCCCATACACGCTTAACGGTTTTGGCCGCCAGGCCGGCAACACCTGTTTCAGCGCCCCGCCGTTAAGCGCCCGCTGCGCCTCCAGCTCCGGCAGCATCGCGATGCCGCAGCCGGCGACCGCCGCCTCCATTAGCAGCGAAGAGATCCCGGCGCTAAGGTTGCCGGAAACCGCCACCGCTACGCTTTCGCCGTCGGGGTCGCTAAACTGCCACGTCTGGCTGGCAAAATGGCTGTAGTGCAGACAGTTGTGGCGGGCGAGATCTTCTGGCGATTGCAGAGGGCCGTTCTGCTGCAGCCAGCGCGGCGAAGCGCAGAGCACCGAACGGCATACGCCAAGGCGGCGGGCGATAGCCCCCGGTTCCGGGTTATCGGTGATCCGTATCGCCACGTCGATACGCTCGCTAATCAGGCTCACCGGGTGATTATTGATATCCAGCTCCAGGCGCAGCTGCGGATAGCGGGCGAGAAAATCGGGTAACAGCGGAGAAATAAGCTGCATGGCGGTGAAGTGCGCGCAGGCGACGCGCAGGGTCCCGCTGGGGATCGCGCGCTCGCTTTGCCCGGCGATCTCATCCGAGAGCTGCGTCAGGGTGCGCGTTTTTTGCAGCACCTTTTCACCGGCGGCCGTTAAGGTCAGTTTGCGGGTGGAACGGTGGACCAGTCGAGTACCGGCCCACTGCTCCATCTGCTCCAGATAGCGGCTGACCATCGGGCGCGACATCCCCAGCGCGCGCGCGGCGGCGCTTAAACTCCCCAGTTCACAAATGCGCATATACACCTGCGCGGCGATTACCCGATCCATAACTGATTTCCATCTGCACGTTTTATGAAACTCAGCATCTCTTTTTTCAGGAATTTTCGCAAATCAGGAAATCCGTAAAATAGCGCTCATTCACCTGACCAAGAGAAAATGAATATGAAATTATCTGCCCTGGCTATCGCGACCGCGCTGTTCAGTACTTCCGTTCTGGCCGCCCCTTTAACGCTGCAAACCTACAACCCGCAGGAAAACGCCATTTTCGCAGTGAACTCCACCCTCGCCTCCGGCCCGCATGAAGCGGTGCTTTTCGATGCCCAGTTCAGCGTTAAAGATGGCGAGAAGCTGGTTGAAATGATTCAGAAAAGCGGTAAAAAACTGACCCGCATCGTGATCACTTCCGGCGATCCGGATTTCTACTTCGGCCTCGAGCCGCTGGTGAAGGCCTTCCCGGACGCCAAAGTGGTGGCGACCGCGGAAGTGGTTAAACATATTAACGCCACCAAGGAGGCCAAACTGGCCTACTGGGGCCCGCAGATGAAGGACGGCGCGCCGAAGCAGGTTTACGTCCCGCAAGCGCTGACGACCAATACCTTCTCCATCGACGGCGAAAAAGTGGAGATCCGCCAGCCGCAAAATTACGCCGCCTATGTATGGATCCCGGCGAATAAAGCCATTCTTGGCGGCACCGGCGTGGCGTGGGGGATGCACGTCTGGACCGCGGACACCCAGAGCGTCGAAAGCCGCCAGCAGTGGATCAATACGCTCGATGAGATGGCCGCGCTGCATCCGCAGCAGGTGATCCCCGGCCATTACCTGGGTACGCCGCCCGCAGGCGACCGCGCAATTACCTTTACTCGCGACTATCTGACCCAATTCGAGCAGGCGCTCAACGCGCACAAAGATTCCGCCGGCGTGATCAAGGCGATGAAACAGCGCTGGCCGGGACTGGCGGAAGAGAGTTCGCTGGATCTAAGCGCCAGGGTGAATACCGGCGAAATGAAGTGGTAATTCCGGCTATCGCGCGGGTATGTCGGCCGGATCGCGGCTGAGGCCTTATCCGGCCGACAAACCGCGGTCCGCTGAAGAGACTGTTCTTAATCTGCCGCCGCAACGTTGCTAATCCCGGCAAAATGGGCCACGCTGATTATCGCCGCGCTAAAAATGAGCGGCGTACTTAAGGGTTAAATTTCGTCCGACACCCGTCGGGCTTGTCCTTGAAACCGACACAGGATAAAGGAGTAAGAATGAAATCGAACCAACAGGCACGTCATCTTCTCGGTCTGAACTACAAGCTTTCTCAGCAGAAAAAAGTGCTGCTGGAGGGCGATGCGGAAACCACGGTTAACCATGTTCGCGCCACCGGCCGCAAACGCCGCGGTGGCTAACTTTTCAGCTGAATGATGATAAAAACACCGTCCTTTCCACAGGATGGTGTTTTTTTAACGCTATCGTCCTCTTGTTTACTCTCCTTTGATGCCATCTGCCTTATACTCTGCACGCTGCCATTCCCTGCCAGCCCCCCGCCTGTCGCCGCGCCCGGGCTGAAGCGATTATCAAGGAGTTAGTGCGATGCAATTCACCCATAAGAAAAACCGCTCTCTTTACATCCCTTACGCCGGCCCCGTGCTGCTTGAATTTCCGCTGCTCAACAAAGGTAGCGCCTTCAGCATGGAAGAGCGCAGCAGCTTCAACCTGCTGGGTCTGCTGCCGGAAGTGGTCGAAACCATTGAAGAGCAGGCCGAACGCGCGTGGATCCAGTACCAGGGATTTAAAACCGAGATCGACAAACACATTTATCTGCGCAACATCCAGGATACTAACGAAACGCTGTTCTACCGTCTGGTCGGCAACCATCTCGAAGAGATGATGCCGGTTATCTATACCCCGACCGTCGGCGCCGCCTGTGAACGCTTTTCTGAGATCTATCGTCGCGCCCGCGGCGTGTTTATCTCTTATCAGAACCGCAATAACCTCGACGATATTCTGCAAAACGTGCCGAACCACAACGTCAAGGTGATCGTGATGACCGACGGCGAACGTATTCTCGGCCTCGGTGACCAGGGTATCGGCGGGATGGGCATTCCGATCGGTAAACTGTCGCTGTATACCACCTGCGGCGGTATCAGCCCGGCCTACACGCTGCCGGTAGTGCTGGACGTCGGTACCAACAACCAGCAGCTGCTGGACGATCCGCTGTATATGGGCTGGCGTCACCCGCGTATTACCGACGACGAGTACTATCAGTTTGTCGACGATGTTATCCAGGCGATTAAAGCCCGCTGGCCGGACGTGCTGCTGCAGTTCGAAGACTTCGCGCAGAAAAACGCCATGCCGCTGCTCAACCGCTATCGCCACGAGGTATGCTCTTTTAACGATGATATCCAGGGCACCGCTTCGGTCACCGTCGGTACGCTGATCGCCGCCAGCCGCGGCGCGGGCAGCCAGCTGAGCGAGCAGAAAATTGTCTTCCTCGGCGCCGGCTCCGCGGGCTGCGGTATCGCCGAGCAGATCGTCGCCCAGATCCAGCGCGAAGGGTTAAGCGAAGAGGAAGCCCGCAAGCGCGTGTTTATGGTTGACCGTTTCGGCCTGCTGACCGACGCCATGCCGAACCTGCTGCCGTTCCAGAGCAAACTGGTGCAAAAGCGTGAGCATCTGCAAGCGTGGGACACCACGAATGATGTGCTGTCGCTGCTTGACGTGGTACGCAACGTCAAACCGGACATCCTGATCGGCGTTTCCGGCCAGCCGGGTCTGTTCACCGAAGAGATTATCCGCGAGATGCATAAGCACTGCCCGCGGCCAATCGTCATGCCGCTGTCCAACCCGACCTCCCGGGTGGAAGCCACGCCGCAAAATATCCTCAGCTGGACCGACGGCGCGGCGCTGGTTGCTACCGGCAGCCCGTTCGCCCCGGTCACGCTCAAAGGCAAACAGTACGTTATCGCCCAGTGCAATAACTCCTATATCTTCCCGGGAATTGGCCTCGGCGTGATCGCTTCGGGCGCGTCGCGCGTGACCGATGAGATGCTGATGGCCGCCAGCGAAACCCTGGCGAAACACTCGCCGCTGGTGAATAACGGTGAAGGCCCGGTCCTGCCTGAGCTGAAGGATATCCAGACCGTCTCGCGGGCGATTGCCTTCGCGGTCGGTAAGGTGGCGCAGGAACAAGGCGTGGCGGTGAAAACCTCAGCTGAAGCGCTGCTGCAGGCGATTGCCGATAACTTCTGGCAGCCGGAATATCGCAGTTATCGTCGCACTTCAATTTAATTAATAATAACCGGGCCAAGTGTTTGGCCCGGTTATATACACCGCACCAATCACTTCAGCCTCTGTTGTTTTATACCGATGATAAAGATAATATTTATCACCTTATACAGGATACACAATATATCCCCCTGGACAAGACAAAGGAATGTTAGGTGATAAAATCAAACCCCGACGAAAAGAAAAAAACGGCCAGAACGATCAGAATAGTTTTGGTTCTATTAAGTATTACCGCCATCATCACCGGCCTGTGTCTCCTCAGCGGTGATATGTGGAGGGTAACGCCCTATTATGATTCCATAAATGCTAAAGCCGGAGATATCGTTGGTCTGATCATCTATTCACCAAGTAAATTTTTCTTCGCGTTACTGTATGCCTTCATTGTACCGCTGGTATGGTTATTACTTATCCGTACAATCCACAGTCGCATCCTCCAGAGCTCAATATTCCCTTTATTACTATTTATTCTCGCGGTGATATTCATTTTTCTACACCCTGAAATCACACCAGGCCGCGATGCAGGCTATCAATACAGTCGTCACAATATTTATCATACCTCTATATCATGGCGGAAAGAAAAACCAGGCCACTATTTAAATCATCAGTCGAAATATGAAACCTATCTCCAGGCTAAAGATCCTGATGGGTACATGGAAAGGAATAATATTAAAAGCGCATGGTCCTGCGAAACTCAGCGTTATTCAATGTTTTTCACCCTGTCAATCTATGAGAGCTGGTTTCCTGATGGCGACGCCCGCGTGCTGGAGGCTCAATGTCGCAAAATCACAGACATCCATATGCTCTCTGAAGAAACGCTGCTCGTTGCAAAATGGAACATGAAAAATGAATAATAAAAAAGTTATACTCAACCCTATTTTAAGAATATGGCTGGCGATATTTGCCATAATCATTTTCATTAGTGTTCTCAGCGCGTTCAATGGAGAGCGCTGGCATTTTAATAAAACAGTAGATTATTTCAAAGCGGCAACCGGAGACGTGACAACGCATGAGCTATACACTCCAGCAAAAATATTCTTTGCTCTGATATTCTCTTTTGCTCCGCCCTTACTCTGGTTGCTTGTTGTTAACAAACGAAAGTTAATGGCAGTAACGCATGGCGTTATACCATTAATTTTCTTTTTATTGTCCATTGCTTTTTTCTTTCTCAAACCGGAAGTTATTCCCGGTGGGGAAACGACAACTTACCGCTATGGAGCGCATAGTCTTTATTACGAAAAAATTCGCTGGCAAAAAATGTCCGCTGATAATTACATCAGCACTAAATCCGAATACAAGACATTTCTTGAATACAAAGACCCAAGAGGCTATCGCGAGCCAGAGAATATAAAGAATGCTTATGTTTGTGAAACTGAAAGAGAAACGATATTTTTCACACTGGTAATCAATAAAACCTGGTTTCCGGATGATTATCCCAACATCATGGACGCGCACTGTACTCAGATTAAAGATATTCGTTCACTATCGGAATACACGCTTTCCAGTGCTCGCTGGTTTCCGATATAGCGCTGGCATCACCAGAACAGGGCTGTGACTGGCTACAGCCCCGCTTGCTTTAAGGCTAGCCAAAACGCTCTTCTCCCTCTACACTGCCAGCACCCATCAACTAACTGAATAGAAAAGGAGGATCCCATGTCGTACTGTGAAATGTTTTTTTCACGTGCATTTGGCGATCGCACCAGCTCAAGCGTTATCGGTATCGTGCTGCGATAACTTCAGCTTGAGCGAAGAAACCAAAGACTAACTCCCTTCCCTCGGGCTTACCGGGTTATCGTCAGCGATGTTTGACGAGGCATTCACATGCCTGTAACTCTTGAGTAAGTTCCCAATGAGCACATTACTAACTGCACAATCTCTTCATGTTGATACGGCGTTTGGCCCGCTGTTCACAAACCTCTCCTTTACCCTGAAAAAAGGCGACCGTATTGGCCTGATTGGCTACAACGGCTGCGGAAAAAGTACTCTGCTACAGGTGCTGGACGGCACGATCGTGCCCAATTCGGGTAGCGTGGCGCTGGCCAATCACTGTCTGATGGCGCGAGTGGAACAGCATCTACCCGATACGCTGTTAGCGCAGCCTCTGCTGCAGGCGGTATTGGCGAAACTTCCCGTCCTTGAGCGTGAGAGCCAGCGCTGGCAAGCGGAAAGGCTGCTGGCGGAGATGGGTTTTACGCCAGATGAGGTCCTGCAGCGGGCGTCGACGCTTAGCGGCGGTCAGCACACCCGACTGCTGCTTGCCAGAGCGCTGATCCAGCAACCGGATCTCCTGCTGCTGGATGAGCCGGGAAACCACCTCGACCTGCCGACCCTCCTGTGGCTGGAAAGCTTCTTGCAGACCTGGCAGGGGAGCTTCGTTCTGGTGTCGCATGATAATATCCTATTGGATGCTGTAACTAATGCCAGTTGGATCCTGCGCGACAGAACCCTGCACGCCTTCTCCCTGCCCTGCAGCGCCGCCCGTCAGGCGCTGGAAGCCCAGGACGCCAGCGACGCGCTGCGCCATAAAGCGGAGCAAAAGGAGATCGACCGGGTCGCCGCCAGCGCTAAACGGCTGGCCATCTGGGGCCGGACGTATGATAACGAAGATCTCTCGCGCAAAGCCAAGCAGATGGAA
The DNA here is from genome assembly GCF_900200035.1 of Klebsiella grimontii. Taxonomy (GTDB): domain Bacteria; phylum Pseudomonadota; class Gammaproteobacteria; order Enterobacterales; family Enterobacteriaceae; genus Klebsiella; species Klebsiella grimontii. The sequence continues at coordinate 252,993 of NZ_FZTC01000019.1, read as the reverse complement.
AAGCAGGTTCAGCGCCTGAAGGAGAGCCAAACCGAGCTCACCGATGGAACGCCCTGGCGGCTGGCGCTGCGCGGCGACATGCTGCGGGCTGACCGATTGCTGGAGATGGAACAGCTCCCCGTTCCGCCCGCGCCGGGTCTGCCGGCCCTGTTCACCGCGGGCCTGGCGCGCCTGAAAAGCGGCGATCGGGTGGCGGTGATGGGGCGTAACGGCTGCGGCAAGTCTTCGCTGCTGCGTCTGCTGTGGCGGCAAATGCAGCAGGAAACGACGGATCCCGGTCTGCGTTTGCATCCGCGGCTGAAGCCCGGTTACTACGACCAGACCCTGCATCAGCTGGCGGATGGCGACACCCTTCTCGACGCGCTGGAGCCCTTTGAACCAGCGGCGGAAACGCGCCGGCGGGCGCTGATCTCCGCCGGATTTATCTGGGCGCGTCACGGGCAAAAGGTCGCCACCTTAAGCGGCGGCGAGCGTTCGCGCCTGCTGTTCGTCGGCCTGTCTCTGGCCCGCTATAGCCTGCTGCTGCTGGATGAGCCCACCAACCATTTAGATATGGATGGCAAAACGGCGCTGGCGGCGACGCTGAACGACTACCCCGGCGGCCTGCTGCTGGTCAGCCACGATCGCGAGCTCATCAACCACAGCTGCAATCGCTTCTGGCTTATCGACGAGCGCGGGCTGAGCGAATGGCAAAGCGCCGACGAGGTGTATGACGTTTTACGCGCCGCCGTTCGCCGTCCGCTCATCGAGGAAACAACGGTGAACAGCCGCGAAGCAGAGGACGATCATGATGCGCTGCTGGAGCGGTTAATCACGCTTGAGCAGCTGCTGGCCGACGATCTGGCGCGCAAGCCAAAACATCAAAAACCGCAGCTGCAGGCGCAGTGGCGTAAGGAGATGACGACGATCAATACGAAATTAAGCTAAATGCTGTTCTCCCGGCGCGGCGATTCGCGCCGGGAGATTATTCAGCGCGGGCCTGCTGCCGGCTAAACTGCTGCTCGGTCATCATCCGCCCCCACTGATCCCCCTGCCACTCTTTATGCAGCGTGAAGCCGAAGGATTCATATAGCCTGCGGGCGGCGTTCAGCCCGCTGAAGGTCCACAGCTGCACCGCAGCAAAACCCTGGCTATCGCAAAAAGCCAACGCTTCATTCAGCAGACGGCGGCCAATACCGCTTCCCCGACAGCTATCGTCGAGAATAAACCAGCGCAGATGCGCTTGATTGTTACCGAGATCTTCGCCGTCAATCGCCACCGACCCGACAATCTGCTCGCCCTGCACGGCAAGCCAAACCTGATTGCGCGGTTTATCAAGACGGCCGGAAAACTCCGCCAGCCCGCTGGCCACTTTGCTCTCGAAAAAGTGACCAAATCCGTAGTGCTTCGCATAGTACTCGCCGTGCATCTGCGCAATGCGGCCAATCATTCCCGGACGATAGCCGGTAACGATAGCAATCGCCTGTTTCGCGGCGGTCGCCTCAACGTCGCGACATTTTTCCAGCGCCCAGGCCCAGTCGGTGAGGCCCTGAGCAACACCTTGTTTCTGCTCGTCGCTCAGGTGCGCCAGCGCGTTGACCACCCGCATTGCGCCATAGGCGTTAACTTTTGCCACCGTCGCCGCGCCTTTGGCCGTTAACGCAAGCTGCTTAAAACGCCCGTCGCCGGCGGAGGGTATTTCCTGGAGCTCGCCGGCGGTAACCAGGCGGGCGAGCATTCGGCTAACGCTCGATTTTTCGAGCCCCAGAATCTGCACCAGCTGCGCGGCGGTCATCGCCCCGCGCAGCGATATTTCCAGTAAGGTGTGTACGGCGGAAGGTGAATAGTCCGTGGCGGCCAGCGTCGCGCGCATAAAGCCAAGCTCCCGCACCATCAGGCGCGACGCGGTACGAATTTCATCAATAAGCGGGGATGAGGTCATGGTCAGTCAGCCTGGTCGCAAATGGTTGCATAATACAACCATCTTCAGGACATACGTGTCAATGCCCTGGACTTTCCGGTCATCCGCCCGCGTTAGCATCAAATCGGGGGTCATCGGCGCTTTCGTAGCGTATTGCCTCGTTCTGCGGACAATAAGGCGAAGAAAAAGCGACAGGCACCGGGCGATGCCTGTTTTTACGCTTATTGCGCATTATTTGCTTTCCAGGCATCCCATGCCGCTTTAATTTCCTGCTTCGCGGCGGCGGCATCATTAAAGCCGTTCAGCTCCACTTTTTTACGCCCTTCCGGCAGCTGTTTGTAAACGCGGAAGAAAGCCTGCAAACGCTCCTGCTCAATTTTCGGCAGATCGCCGATCGTGTTGATCTCATCGTAGGTTGGGTCGATTTTGCTGGCCGGAACGGCAATGATTTTGTCGTCCTTCTCGCCGCCATCAATCATCTTCAGCACGCCAATCGCGCGCAGCTTAATCAGCGTTCCCGGCGCCATCGGCGCACGGGTGTAAAACACCACGTCCAGCGGATCGCCATCCCCTGCCAGGGATTGGGTCAGCGAGCCGTAGTTAGCCGGATAGGCCACCGGCATTGACTGAAAACGATCGGCGATCAGAAAGCCGGTTTTGGCGTCGGTTTCATATTTGATAATCCCGCCAGCGGGAATTTCGGTCACCGCATAAAACTCATCAGGATTGTTTTTCGGCTGCGGGAAATCCAGCACGTTCTGCGCCTCAGCGGTAGCGGAAAGCAGAAGGCCTGCGGCAAGGAGGGTTTTCACCAGATGCATTGTCGTGTCGCTCTTTCGTTATAAGAATTGAAAAACAGAACGATAGAGGCCGCAAATGAAGCGTGCATGACGTAACGATGACGGTAATGTGACGAGAATTTCATTAATAAATCTGATTAAAAAAACGGCACATAAAACTCACCCCAGCAAGGAACAGCAATTATTCCCTTGATTTTGTGATGATTTAAGCTAAACCTTAACATGCGTAAAAAACAAAACTGTGTTAATACGCTTATGTTCAATAAGGAGAACAGAATGAAAGCTGCTGTCGTCACGCAAGATCATCAGGTCAATGTTACGGAAAAAACGCTTCGTCCACTGCAATATGGCGAAGCCCTATTAAAAATGGATTGCTGCGGCGTATGCCACACCGACCTGCACGTTAAGAACGGCGATTTTGGCGATAAAACCGGGGTCATTCTGGGCCATGAAGGCGTGGGCGTCGTACAGCAGGTCGGCCCCGGCGTGCATTCTCTGAAACCGGGCGATCGCGCCAGCGTCGCATGGTTCTTCGAAGGCTGCGGGCATTGTGAATATTGTAACAGCGGCAATGAAACGCTGTGTCGCTCGGTGAAAAACGCCGGCTATACCGTCGATGGCGGTATGGCGGAAGAGTGCATCGTCATGGCCGATTATGCGGTCAAAGTGCCGGACGGGCTGGATTCAGCGGCGGCCAGCAGCATCACCTGCGCGGGCGTGACGACCTATAAAGCGGTAAAAGTCTCCCATATCAAACCCGGCCAGTGGATCGCCATCTATGGCCTCGGCGGCCTCGGCAACCTGGCGCTGCAGTACGCCAAAAACGTGTTTAACGCCAAAGTGATCGCCCTTGACGTTAACGATGAACAGCTGAAGCTGGCCGCGGAAATGGGCGCGGACCTGACCATCAACTCACGCAGCGAAGACGCGGCCAAAATCATTCACGAGAAAACCGGCGGCGCGCATGCCGCAGTGGTCACCGCCGTCGCCAAAGCGGCGTTCAACTCAGCGGTAGACGCGGTTCGCGCCGGTGGACGCGTGGTGGCGGTAGGCTTGCCCCCGGAAGCAATGAGCCTGGACATTCCGCGTCTGGTCCTCGACGGTATCGAAGTGGTCGGTTCACTGGTAGGCACCCGTCAGGATCTGACCGAAGCCTTCCAGTTCGCCGCAGAAGGTAAAGTCGTACCGAAAGTCACCCTGCGCCCGCTGGGCGATATCAACGCGATCTTTAAAGAGATGGAACAGGGGCAGATTCGCGGTCGTATGGTCATTGATTTCCGCCGCTAATCGTCGGACCTCTCCCCGCAGCGGGAGAGGTTTATTTCCCCTTTACACGCACGGCCCCGTCGCGCAACCGTACATCATCACCAGCGGAAATAGCGGTACCAGCGGAATCAGGGCGATCGTCCCCAGCGTGCTAATGGTCTGCGTGTTGTCATTAATTGACACCACCACCGGGCTGGCAAGCCGATAAGCGTCATCCAGCTCATTGGGATCCACGGTTGACCAGAAACCGGTCGCTTTAAACAGCACGCCAAGATGCTCGTTATCCAGCGCCGTCGCTTTATATTGGTTGGTTAATACAGTTTGTTGGCTGGCATCCAGCCTGCGCTTGTCAAGCACCACCAGATATTCCGCAACAACCTCATGCTGTTTCACGACAAAATTCACCCGTACGCCGGATGCGACCTTATTGAAGCGTTCGTAGAAAGTATTATAACGCTGGTACTCCTGCGGCACCCCTTTACGGAAGAATCGATAGCTGTATTTATTCGAATTGGCAATGATGCCCGACTCAATAGGTTTAACCTTAATAATGGTATCGGTAGAGGGCAAATTGGGTGCGCTGGTACAGCCCGCCAGCACCGTCACCGCCAACATCAGTAAATACTTCAGCATCGTCGCTATCCCTTTATTACGCTGACTATCTCTCAGTCATTAAATTATCCAGTTTGAGTCTCAGCTGAAACGCATATGAATACCAGCCCCCAAAAATCGAACCGGGTATAAATGCTTTTTATGCAAATGCTTAGCGCAAATCCTCACTTCCTTTGTTAAAACGCGCGCCCGATGATGACCAAACAATAGATAACAAAGGAATTCACCATGCACACCCGTTTTCGCCTGCCCGCGCTGGCGGCACTTTTTTTAAGCGGCGCCTTTTCCGCGTGGGCCGCCGATACGCCGGTTAAAGGCGGCACGTTAATTTATCTTGAGCAGCAGCCGCATACTAATCTTTATCCGCCAGCTGGCGGGTTCTATCCCAACGGCGGTATCCTGAATCAAATAACCGATAAGCTGACCTGGCAAAATCCCGAAAACCTACAAGTCGAACCCTGGATTGCCGAAAGCTGGAGCGTTAACGCCGATAAAACCGAATATACCTTTAAGATTCGCCCTGGCGTCACCTTCTCGGACGGAACCCCGCTTGACGCCAATGCGGTTGCCAAAAACTTTGATACCTACGGGCTTGGGAATAAAGCGCGCCGCCTGCCGGTTTCCGAGGTGATTAATAATTACGATCGTAGCGAAGTCATCGATCCGCTGACGGTAAAATTCTACTTTAAAAAGCCCTCGCCGGGATTTCTGCAGGGCACCGCGACCATCGGCTCCGGACTGGTTTCCCTCAGCACCCTGGCGCGTAATTTTGAAGAGCTGGGGGACGCCCGCCATATTATTGGTTCCGGGCCTTTTACGGTTAAAGATGAAAAACCGGGGCGTGAACTCACGCTGGTCGCGCGTAAAGATTATCAATGGGGGCCAAAAAGCCTCGCCCAGCAGGGACCAGCCAATCTCGACGGCATAACCTATATCGTCACCCCGGAGGATGGCGTGCGTATTGGCGCACTGCTGGCGGGCCAGGCCGATTTTATCCGCCAGGTGCAGGCCTACGATGAAAAGCAGGCCACCGATGCAGGCTTTAAAATCTATGCCGCTCCGACGCGCGGCGTCAACGACAGCCTCAGCTTCCGCCCCGATAACCCGCTGGTTGCCGACCTGCGCGTCCGCCAGGCGCTACTGCACGCCACCGACGCGAAACAGGTGGTCGAAACCCTGTTCTCCGCCAACTATCCGCAGGCCACCTCCGTCGTCGCCAGTAGCGCGGCCGGATACGTTAACCTCAGCGACAGGCTGGCTTTCGATCCGGCCAAAGCGAAACAGCTGCTGGATGAGGCGGGCTGGAAACCGGCCGCCGACGGTATACGGGTCAAAGATGGCCAGCGGCTGGCGTTAACCGTCTATGAATCCCTGCCCCAGCCGCAAAACAAAGAGGTGCTCCAGCTTATCGCCCAGCAGTGGCGTCAGGTCGGCGTTGCGCTGGCGGTCAAAGCCGGTGATGCCGGTAGCCGTACGCTGGATAGCCTCGACCCGTTAAAAACGCCGCTCACCGTATCGGAAGTGGGCCGCGCCGACCCGGATGTGGTTAAGAGCATGTTCTTCCCCACTAACCGCGACGCGCTGCTGCAAAAAGGCGGCTCCAGCGACAAAGTGCAAAGCTTCCGCGACGATAAGCTCAACGCGCTGCTGACCGCGATTTCAGCCGAAGTCGAACCGCAAAAACGCCTCCAGCTGACCGGCGACGCCCAGCGCTATCTGCTGGATAACGCCTACGTAATCCCGATTTTTGAAGAACCGCAGGTCTTTGCCGGCGCGCCGTGGGTTAAGGGCGTTAGTTTTGAAGCGGTTGGCCGCCCGTCGTTCTACGGCGCGTGGCTGGAAAAGCACTAAGGAGTCTGCGATGAGCCACTATCTTCTGCGGCGCTCCGGCCAGGGACTACTGGTGCTGTGGGCGGCGTTTACTCTCTCCTTCGCGCTATTGCAGGTGCTCCCCGGCGATGCGGTACTGATCAAGTTTCAGAACCCGGATCTGGGACTGAGCCCCGAGCAGATCGCCGAAATGCGCCTCGCCTACGGGGCCGATAGCCCGCTGTGGAAGCAATATTTCCACACGCTATGGGCCATGCTGCGGGGCGATTTTGGCTATTCGCTGCAGGCCGGGCTGCCGGTCAGCGCGCTTATCGCCAGCAACCTGCCGGAGACATTAAGCCTGGCGCTGCCCGCTTTTGCGCTGGCGGTGGCGCTGGCGTTCACCCTCGCCCTCGCCTCACGGCTACCGGGTCTGCGCTGGCTGAGCAACGCGCTGCAATCGCTGCCGGTGCTGTTTATCTCGCTGCCAACGTTCTGGCTCGGTATCGCCCTGATTCAGCTGTTCTCCTTTCAGCTGCGCTGGATCCCGGTGATCAACCCGGGACCGGTTGAGGGCTTGATTTTGCCCATTATTGCCGTCGCGGTGCCGATTTCCGCCCCGCTGGCGCAAATCCTGATGCACAGTCTGGATCAGGTCGCCGCGCAGCCGTTTGTCGCCGTTGCCCGCGCCAAAGGCCTGAGCGAAACCGGCGTTCTGTGGCGGCACGTTACCGGCAACGCCCTGCTGCCGGTGCTCAATATTGCCGGTCTGCTGCTGGGGGAACTGATCGCCGGAGCGCTGATTACCGAAACCGTGTTTGGTCGCGGCGGTCTGGGACTGCTGACGCAGCAGGCCGTCAATAATCAGGATATCGCGGTACTGCAGGCGGTGGTGATGATCTCCGCCCTCGGTTTCGTACTGATTAACCTGCTGGTTGACCTGCTGATGCCGCTGTTCGACCCGCGCCTGAAAACCGTTATCGGAGGTGCCGTATGAGCCTGGTGGATTACGCAATCGCCGCGCGCCGCCGCAGGGTAAACTGGCGTACGCTACGCGTTCAGCCCGGCCTGCTGCTGGCATGGACGGTAACGATCGTTGCCGCGCTGATGGCGATCGCCCCGCAGCTGTTTACCGCGTATAACCCGCTGGAGGGCCTTCCCGGCGCCCAGCGGCTGGCGCCGCAGGCCGGCCACTGGCTGGGTACCGACCAGCTGGGTCGCGATCTGTGGAGCCGCATTGTTTACGGCGCCGTACATTCCCTCTCCGCCGCGCTGGCGGCGGTGGCGATCGGCCTGTTCATCGGTACCGCGCTGGGCACCCTGGCCGGTGCGCTGGCGGGACGCGTGGAGTCGGCGATCATGCGGCTGGTTGACGTGCTGCTGGCGATCCCCTCTTTATTGTTGTCGCTGACGGTCATCATCCTGCTCGGTTTCGGCACCCTTAACGCCGCCGTCGCGGTCGGCGTCGCGGCAATAGCCAGCTTTGCCCGCCTGGCGCGAGCGGAAGTGGTTCGCGTGCGCCACAGCGACTTCGTCGAAGCGGCGTACGGCAGCGGCGGCACCTTTTTCGCCGTTTTCTGGCGGCATATTCTGCCCAATTCGCTCACCGCGGTACTGGCTTTTGCCACCCTCCAGTTCGGCCAGGCCATTCTGGCGCTCTCAACCCTGAGTTTTCTCGGCTACGGCACGCCGCCGCCGGTTCCGGAGTGGGGGCTGCTGATCGCCGAGGGCCGTAACTATCTCTCCACCGCCTGGTGGCTCACCACCCTTCCCGGCCTTGCGGTGATCGCGGTGGTGCTCGCCGCCAACCGCATCAGCCGTCAATTTAGCGGAGAACGCCCATGAATGTTTTGACCGTCGAGAATCTGCGCATCAGCTATCGTTCGCAGCGCGAATGGCGCGAAGTGGTGCACGACGTCAGTTTTGCGGTAAAACGCGGCGAAATGCTGGCGTTCGTCGGCGAATCCGGTTCAGGTAAAACCACCACCGCGCAGGCGATTATTGGCCTGCTGGCCGATAACGCGCGCCGTGACAGCGGGCGCATCTTGATTAACGGCGAAGAGATCAGCGGCTGGTCCGCCAAACGCCTCGACGGCCTTCGCGGCGCGCGGATTAGTCTGGTGCCTCAGGATCCGGGCAACTCCCTGAATCCGGTAAAAACTATCGGCGCGCAGGTGGGCGAAATCCTGCGCCTGCATCAGCAAAGCAGCGCCGCAGAGCGTAAAGCGCAGGTGCTGGCGCTGCTGGCGAAGGTTGGGCTGAGCCACCCGGAACAGCGCATCGATCAATATCCCCACCAGCTTTCAGGCGGTATGAAGCAGCGGGTGCTGATCGCTATCGCCATCGCCCTGAAACCCGACTTAATCATTGCCGATGAGCCCACCAGCGCCCTCGACGTGACGGTACAAAAACGGATCCTCGACCTGCTGGATACGCTGCGCCGGGAGTCCGGCACGGCGGTGCTGTTCGTGACCCACGATCTGGCGCTGGCGGCGGAACGCGCCGACCGACTGCTGGTCTTTCGCCACGGTGAAATTCAGGAACAGGGCGCGACCGGCGATGTGGTGCGCACGCCGCAGCACGCCTATACCCGCCAACTGCTCAGCGATCTCCAGGGTTCGACGCTGACCATTGCCCCGGCCAGCGGGCGCGTGCTGGCGACCCCGGCGATCCGCGTAGAGGGCATCAGCAAATGTTTTTCGCTCGGCCGCGCGCATTTACAGGCGCTGGACGCCGTGAGCTTCGAGGTGAAACGGGGCAGCACCCACGCGCTGGTCGGCGAGTCCGGCTCCGGCAAAACCACCCTTGCGCGGATCCTGCTGGGATTCGAAAAGGCCGATGTTGGCCATATCGCTATTGACGGTATCGATGCCGGGCATCTCAGCCGCGAGGCGCTCCGCCAGCTGCGGCGTAAAATCCAGTTCGTCTACCAGAACCCCTTTGCGTCCCTGGATCCGCGGCAAACGCTGTTTGAGATTATCGAAGAGCCGTTAAAAAACTTTGACCGCCTCAACGCCGAGACAAGACGCCAGCGCGTGGAAACGGTCGCTGCCCGCGTGGCGCTCGCGCCGGAGCTGCTGTCGCGAACCGCCCGCGAGCTATCCGGCGGCCAGCGGCAGCGGGTGGCCATCGCCCGCGCCCTCATCCTTGAGCCAACGATCCTGGTGCTGGATGAAGCGACCTCAGCGCTGGACGTCACGGTGCAGGCGCAAATTCTCGCCCTGCTGCAGCAGCTTCAGCAGCAGCTCGGGCTGAGCTATCTGTTTATCACTCACGATTTGGCGACGGTGCGCCGTATCGCCCACAGCGTGACGGTGCTGCGGGCGGGCCAGGTGGTTGAACACGGCGACGTCAGCCGGCTGTTCAGCGCCCCGCAGCATGACTATACCCGCGAGCTTATCGCCGCGATTCCCCACTTTTCATCCCCGAGCAAGGAGGTTGCATGACGCGTAAACGACTGGGCTTTTTCACCCGCCTGCTGGACCACGCCACGCCCAAAGAGCGCTATCGGCTGGCCACCGAGCAAATTCGCCACGCCGAACGCCTGGGGTTCGACAGCGCGTGGATTGCGCAGCACCATTTTCATGAGCACGAAGGCGGCCTGCCGTCGCCGCTGGTTTTTCTCGCCCATGCGGCAGCGCACACCGAACGCATTCGTCTGGGAACCGCCATTATCACCCTGCCGATGGAAAACCCGCTACGGGTGGCGGAGGATGCGGCGGTGCTGGATCTGCTCGCCGATGGACGGCTGGAGGTAGGCTTCGGCTCCGGCGGCACCCCCACCTCGTTTTTACCCTTCGGCCTGACGATTGACCAGCGCAGCGCGATATTCGCCGAGCATCTGCATCTGATTCAAAGCGCCTGGCGCGGGGATTCGCTCGCCCATCCGGATAATCATCTTTACCCTCAGGCGCCGCAGCTGGCGGAACGTATCTGGATTGCCACATTTTCCGTCGACGGCGCGGTCCGCGCCGCGCAGGCCGGACACGGATTGATGCTCTCGCGCACTCAGCCGCGTCCGGCCGGGCAACCGACGCTGCCGCTCGACGCGATTCAGAATCCGATTATCGACGCCTATCTCGCCGCGCTGCCCGCGGGCGTCGAGGCAAGGATCCTTGCCTCGCGTACCGCCTTCGTCGCCGACAGCCAGGAGTACGCGCTACAGGTCGCCGAACCCGGTTTACGCAGACAGGCAGCCCAGCATCGCGCCGCCGGCTATGAAATTATTGGTGACACTGTCACCGAATTTCTACCGCAGCTTGACGCTCACGTCGGCGACCCCGCGCACGTCGCCGCCTCGCTGGCGCGCGATAGCGTGCTGCGGCGGGTGACCGATATTTCGTTTCAGGTGCACTCCGTTGAACCATCGCACCGGGACACGCTGCGTTCCCTTGAGCTGATCGCTCAGCACATTGCCCCTCAGTTACGATAAGGAGTCACCATGACGCTAAGTCAGGATATATTGGCCGAACTGGCAGAGATCGCCCCCGATTCCGCTTTAGCCGCGGCGCGCGCCGTGCGCGAGGCGGCCACCCGCCACGCGCAGGGAAGCTATGAAACGCTGTTTGGTCAGCAGGATAACGACTTTCCGCTCGATGAGCGTTTTGCCGTTGCCGCCAGGGTGGCTAAGCTGCATGACAGCGATGCGCTGGCGGCCCACTATGCCGGTTTTGGTATTGCCGACCCCACATCCCCGCGGCTGGCCCCGGCGCTGGCCTTTGCCCGACTGTTAACCTTTACGCCTGTGGAGGCTACGCCATCGCCGCTGGAGGCCTTAATCCGCGCCGGATGGACCCTGCGCGGCATTGTCACCCTCGCCCAGCTTATCGCCTTTGTCAGCTTCCAGAGTCGGCTGGTCACCGGGCTGCGCCTGCTTAACGGCAAAAGCATTACTGTCGCACAAACCCCGGTCGCGGCCGGACTCTGGCATACCTCGCCGCAAACCCTCAGCGGTAAGCGCGCGCCGGTGCGCTTTACCCGCGACGAACTGCACTGGGAGCCCTGGCTGGCGGCTAAACCGCTGGCGGAATTCTCCCCCGATGAGCAGGCGCTGCTGACGAAGTTCGGCCACAGCGATTCCCCCTATTTCCGCCTGCTGGCGCGTAACCAGCCGATACTGGAGCAGCGTACGTTAACCGACAAAGGCATTTTTTATACTCCCGGCGGCCTGCCCCGCGCCGAACGCGAGCTGGCGGCGACGGTAGCGAGCAAAGTTAACGGCTGTATTTATTGCGCATCGGTGCATGCGCGTAAGGCCGCGCAGCTGGCGAAGGATGAAACGGCGGTAGAGACGCTGCTGGCGGTGACGCCCGGAGAGAACCTGAGCGACGGGCAGACGCCGGGCTGGCAGGCGCAAATCGATTTCGCCGCCGCGATTTCCGTTACCCCGCCCGCCCTGGCCGCCGGCCACCTTGCCGCGGTCGAACAGCAGGGCCTGGATACGCTCGCTCAGCTGGATTTACTGCAATCGGCAGCGTTCTTCGCCTGGGCCAACCGTTTAATGTTAACCCTCGGCGAACCCTGGCAGGAGTAAATGAATCAGGCCAGACGCTGCTGATAGCGGGCATAAATCAGCAGCGAACTGAGGGCAAGAAACGAGAGCAGCGCGGCCGGTAAGGTAACGGAACGCCAGCCAAAATCGGCCGTAATCATCATTCCGCCAAACAGCGCGCCGATGGCGCTACCGAGATTAAAGGCGATCTGGCCGCCCGCCGCGCCCAGCATCTCGCCGCCTTTGGCGTTTTGCAGCAGCAGAATTTGCAGCGGCGCCGACAGGGCGAACAGCGCCGCGCAGCAAATAAACGCCAGGGTTAATGAGGCGGCTTTATGCTCAGCCAGCAGAAAAATCAATAATAAGGTCACCACAATAACGCCATCGGTAACGGCGGCAATACGCAGCGGGCTGTAGCGAACAGAAACTTTACCACTAAAGAGATTTCCGAGAACCATTCCGAGGCCCACCAGCATCATAATGAATATCATGGCGCTCTCACCGAAACCGGAGACGTTAATCATAAACGGCTTAATATAGCTGAACCACGCGAATACGCCGGCATTGCCGAACATCGTGGCGGCAAAAATTAACCACGGCGCGGGCGATTTTAAAAAATGAAACTGCGAGCGCAGGCGCGCCGTGGATTTATCAAACAGCGTGGGCACCCACCAGGCGATGGAGACCAGCACCGCGATGTCAAATACCGCAATCGCCAGAAAAGTATAGCGCCAGCTAAACTGATGGCCGAGCCAGGTCCCGGCGGGCACCCCCAGCAAATTGGCGACCGTCATCCCGGCGATCATCCCCGCCACCGCCGCCGTCACCTTTCCTGGCGGGGCGATTTTTGACAGGATAATCGCCCCCACGCCAAAGAATGCGCCGTGCGGGAAGCCGGAGATCAGACGGCCCAGCGCCAGCATCGAATAGCTGGAAGATAAAGTGAAGATGGCATTGCCGATAACGCACAGCGCCACGAGAAACAGCATAACCGACTTTAACGAAAAGCGGCTGGAGAACAGCGCCATCACCGGCGCGCCGATCACCACGCCAAACGCGTAATATGAGATCATATTGCCTGCGGCGGGAATCGATATCCCGACATCATGAGCGATTTCAGGTAATACGCCCATAATGCCAAATTCCGCCATCCCGAGACCAAAGGTGCCAAGCGCTAACGAAAAAATAGTCTTTTTCATACAACTAATCACTTGTTATAAAATAAACCGACGGCATTATTGTGCATTATCCAGCGGCAAACCAGATAAAAACGCCGGGTGACATTTTTATCCATATAACGGCGCGGTTATTTCATAAGCTTATTCGCAGATTGGGAAAAACGAATAAAGCCATTTCGCGCCCCGCCGCTGCCCAGTAGCCAGCAACGGCATAGCGATAACAATTCACAACCGCGGTTCCATTAAAATTTCATCATTTCATGCCGTTGCTTTTCAATGGAACCCGTCTCGCAAATGCGACTTAACCAGGGCAATCGGTATTGTTTTTTAAAGTAGTAGACTGATAATGGCGACATTAACCACACGGAGGCAGGATAATGAAAGAATACACAGCGGAAGATAGCTTCCAGTCGGCGGCATCAACGAGTAAAAAGTGCCATTTATCCTCGATACCCACAGCTAAAAGTCAGTCAATGCATCCCCGTAACGAATTGTTCCGGTTAATGAATGAATTCGTCGACGAGCATGGGTCTATCACCGATGATGAATACTTCAGGGTGCTCTGATGCTTAAGCAATTCGACGTTTATCGGAACCCTTCTTCGCAAACGAAGAACTCTCTACCCTATTTTATGATTGTGCAAAATGATTTTTATGCAGACCTACCCACCAGGGTAATTATTCCCCTGATGCGTAATGCTCATCTGCCACTATGGCAGCATCCTTTAGTTCCTGAGGTCAATATTGAATTTGAAACGTTTATGCTTTGTTCGCCGATGATGACGAACCTTAACAATAAGCTGATCAAGCGCGAAGATTTTATCGGTAGCTTAAAAAGCGCCAGAGGCGAAGTGATTTCCGCCATTGACGCCCTTATCACCAATACCTGACCCGCTCCGGGTTTAACCGGAGCGGGTTTACGACGCAGAACTTATTTAAGCCCTTCGCAGCTCTCTTTCTTCGCTTCCTGACGCTCCACCTCGCGATACCAGCGCGGATGATGCTTCTTCGCCCAGCGGCGACTCACCTTCCCCTCAACCATTCCCTTAATCGATCCTTTAACCCAGAACGCCATATACATATGAATAAGAATCGCGTGAATAAGAATAATCGCCGAGGTCGCGTGAATCAGCAGGCTATAGCGAATCACCTGAATCGGAAAATAGTGGGCAAACCAGGGTCGCCAGATGATCACCCCGGTCACCAGCAGCACAAAAATCATGCTCATAATGGTCCAGAACATCATTTTCTGCCCGGCGTTATATTTCCCTACCCGCGCCACTTTATGCTCGTTGCCTTTCAGCACCTCAATAATCCCCTTGAGCCAGGGAATATCCTGCCTGTCAGGAATATTGTGGTGGACAAAGCGTACAAACATAAACATCAGGGCCACGAAAATCAGCACGCCGAAGAACGGATGCAGAATACGCCCCATCTGCGGCGTACCGAAGGTTTCGGTCAGCCACTGCAGCGTCGGGAAGAAAAATGAGATCCCCGAGAGCGCCACCAGGAAGAAGCTGATGACGACCGTCCAGTGACAGGCGCGGTCAATAAACTTCGTGCGCACAATCATTTTCGATTTACTCATTGCGCTCCTCCTCATCGTCATCCGCTTCTTTGTTCGGCCCAATCCCAATGTAGTGATAAATCAGCCCGGCAAAGGTGGCGATAAACCCGACCGCCGAGAGCGGCTTCAGCGCCCCTTTCCACAGGTTGATCGCGGTATCGATCTGCGGTTCTTTCGCCAGGTTATGGTATAGCTCCGGTTGGTCGGCATGATGCAGCACGTACATCACGTGCGTGCCGCCGACGCCCGGCGGGTTATACACCCCGGCATGGGAATAGCCGCGCTTCTTCAGTTTTTCCGCCCGCTCGTTGGCCACCTCGAGCATCTCTTGCTTGCTGCCGAAATGAATCGCGCCGGTTGGGCAGGTTTTCACGCAGGCCGGCTCCTGGCCGACGCTGACCCGGTCAACGCACAGGGTGCACTTATAAACCCGGTTATCCTCTTTATTGAGGCGCGGGACGTTAAAGGGGCACCCGGCGATGCAGTAGCCGCAGCCGATGCAGTTCTCCTGCTGAAAATCGACGATGCCGTTGGCGTACTGAATAATCGCCCCGGCGGACGGGCACGCTTTCAGGCAGCCCGGGTCCTCGCAGTGCATACAGCCGTCTTTGCGTATCAGCCACTCCAGCTTGCCGTTCTGTTCGGTTTCGCTAAAACGCATCACCGTCCAGGATTTGGCGCTCAGATCGGCGGGATTGTCGTACACGCCGACGCAGTGCCCCACGTCATCGCGAATATCGTTCCACTCGGAACAGGCCACCTGGCAGGCTTTACAGCCCACGCAGGAGGAGACATCAATCAGCTTTGCCACTTCCGCCTTAAAATCCCGCGCGCGCGGCGCGGGAGTTATCGGGTTGGTGGCGGAGCGTTTAATGATGTCCTGGGTTTCCATCGCCATTGATTCGCTCCTTACGCTTTCTCGATGTTGACCAGAAACGCCTTATACTCCGGCGTTTGCGAGTTGGAATCCCCGACGTTCGGCGTCAGGGTGTTGGCGATGTAACCTTTGCGGGCTACCCCTTCAAAACCCCAGTGCAGCGGGATACCGACGGTTTCCACCTGCTGACCGTTAACGTTGAGCGTGTGCAGACGACGCGTCACCACCGCCACCGCGCGAATAAAGCCGCGCTTGCTGCTGACCGTGACCCGATCGCCGTTGGCAATCCCCTTCGCTCGCGCCAGGCCTTCGCTGATTTCAACAAACTGCTCCGGCTGCGCGATGGCGTTGAGCAGCGCATGCTTGGTCCAGGTGTGGAAATGCTCGGTCAGACGATAGGTGGTACCGACGTAGGGGAATTGCTCCTTCTTGCCTAAGCGCAGGGCATCCTCTTCGTACAGTCGCACCACCGGGCTGGAGACCACGTTCGGGTGCAGCGGGTTGGTGCCAAGGGGCGTTTCCATCGGCTCGTAGTGTTCCGGGAACGGGCCTTCCGCCAGCTTATTCAGCGCAAACAGTCGTCCCATCCCCTCTTGCTGCATAATAAACGGCCCGGTTTTGCTGCCCGGCGGGGCGTTATTAAAGTCCGCAATATCGTTGCCGACCCACTTGCTGCCGTTCCAGCGGATCAGCATCCGCTTCGCATCCCACGGCTTGCCGTTGATATCCGCCGACGCGCGGTTATACAGCACCCGCCGGTTGAGCGGCCACGCCCACGCCCAGCCGAGCGTATTGCCAAGACCTGACGGATCGGCGTTATCGCGGTTGGCCATCTGGTTGCCCTGCTCGGTCCAACTGCCGGTATAGATCCAACAGGATGAAGCGGTGGTGCCGTCATCGCGCAGCAGCGCAAAGCTGTTCAGCAACTGGCCCTTCTTCGCCAGCAGCGCGCCGTTTGCGTCGTAGAGATCGTCCAGCGCGTAGCCGTTGTTCTCTTTGGCCACCTCTTCCGATTGCGGATGATCCGGCTGCTTATAGCGCCAGCCCATCTTCAGCAGCGGCTCGGCGCCTTTGCCGCCCTCGGTGCGATACATCTCGCGCAGACGGTGGTAAATCCCGGCAAGGATTTCGCCGTCGTTGCGCGCTTCCCCCGGCGCGTCCTGACCTTTCCAGTGCCACTGCAGCCAGCGCCCGGAGTTGGCGATCGAACCATCCTCTTCGGCGAAGCAGGTAGACGGCAGGCGGAAGACTTCGGTCTGAATCGCCGCCGGTTCGACATCGTTCGACTCGCCGTGGTTTTGCCAGAAGGTCGACGTTTCCGTCACCAGCGGGTCGATCACCACCATGTACTTCAGCTTGCTCAGGCTGCGGACCACCTTGTTTTTGTCCGGGAACGAAGCCACCGGATTGAAGCCCTGGCAGAGATATCCCGTCACCTTGCCGTTATCCATCATATTGAAGTACTTGATGACGTCGTAAGCCTGGTCCCACTTCGGCAGCCAGTTAAAGCCCCAGTCGTTCTCTTTTTGCGCCGCATCGCCGTAGAACGATTTCATCAGGCTGACGAAGAATTTCGGATAGTTGCTCCAGTAGTTCACCTGGTCCGCCAGCAGCGCTTTCGGCGTATTCGCCGTCAGATAGCTTTGCAGATCGGTCTGTTGTTCCGACGGCAGCGTCAGGTAGCCCGGCAGGCTGGTCGACAGCAGCCCTAAATCGGTAAGCCCCTGAATGTTGGAGTGCCCGCGCAGCGCATTCACGCCGCCGCCCGCCATCCCCATATTACCGAGCAGCAGCTGGATCATCGCCATGGTGCGGATGTTCTGCGCCCCGACGGTGTGCTGCGTCCAGCCCAGCGCGTAAAGGAAGGTGGTGGTCCGGTCCGCCGCGCTGGTTGAGGCCAGCACTGCGCACACCTTGAGGAAATCGGCCTTCGGCGTGCCGCAGATATTCTCCACCACCTCCGGCGTATAGCGAGAAACGTGCTGCCGGAGCAGATTCCATACGCAGCGCGGATGCTGCAGGGTTTCATCGCGCAGGGCGTAGCCGTTTTCGTCGAACTGATAGTTCCACGACGATTTATCGTACTGACGCTTTTCAGCATCGTAGCCGCTGAACAGGCCGTCTTCGAAGGCAAAATCGTCGCGCACCAGCAGGCTGGCGTTGGTGTAGTGCTTCACGTACTCGGCGTTGATTTTGTTGTTTTCGATCAGGTACAGCAGTACGCCCGACAGAAAGGTAATGTCGGTGCCGGAACGAATCGGCGCATAGATATCGGCCACCGACGCCGTACGCGTAAAGCGCGGATCGACGACAATCAACGTCGCATCGTTGTTGTTTTTCGCTTCCATCGCCCAGCGGAATCCCACCGGATGGGCTTCGGCGGCGTTACCGCCCATCACTACCACGACGTTGGCGTTTTTGATATCCACCCAGTGGTTGGTCATCGCACCGCGACCAAATGTTGGAGCAAGACTTGCTACCGTTGGTCCGTGTCAGACGCGCGCCTGGTTGTCTACCGCCAGCATACCGAGGGAACGCACAAACTTCTGCGTCAGCATGCCGGTCTCGTTGCTGGCCGCCGAGGCGCACAGCATCCCGGTGGTAAGCCAGCGGTTTACCGTGACGCCCTGCTCGTTTTTCTCCATAAAGTTGGCGTCGCGGTCGGCTTTCATCAGCCTGGCGATACGCTCAAACGCCTCATCCCAGGAGATGCGCTGCCATTTATCCGCACCCGGCGCGCGGTATTGCGGGTAGCGCAGGCGGTTATCGCTGTGGACGTAGTCCAGCAGCCCGGCCCCTTTCGGGCACAGCGCGCCGCGGCTTACCGGATGATCCGGGTCCCCCTCGATGTGATAAAGCGCTTCTTTCGCGTTCTTCGCGCCGTCGCCCAGGCTATACATTAATAGCCCGCAGCCTACGGAGCAGTATGTGCAGGTGTTGCGGATCTCTTTAGCGCGCAGCAGCTTGTAATTACGCGCCTGAGCCAGAGCCATTTTGGGCGCAAACCCCAAAGCAGCGGCTGTTGTTCCGGCCATACCGCCTGCGCAGATTTTAAAAAACTTTCTGCGGCTGACGTCCATTGTTCCCCTCCATGCGGGATGTTTATTCATCGCGGAGGGCAAAACTAACAGCAATACCCCTGTTTTATTTGCGTCAAATCAATGTCGAAAACTGACGCCCCCTTAATAGTCAGCGGCGCCAATTTTTATTACTCCGATAGTATTAAGCATGGCGGAAAATATCCCCCCGGTGGGCGTAAAAAGTGTTATAAAACCCGACTGCGTTTGAACCAACATCAGGTTAAATATGGAGAAAAAGAGAGCCACGCTCATTGGATTGGCCGCTATCGTACTCTGGAGCACCATGGTCGGGCTGATTCGTGGCGTCAGCGAAGGCCTTGGCCCGGTGGGCGGCGCGGCGATGCTCTACAGCCTGAGCGGCATGTTGCTGATCTTTACCGTCGGCTTCCCACAAATACGCCAGATCCCCCGCCCCTATTTACTGGCGGGGAGCCTGTTGTTCGTCAGCTATGAAATTTGCCTGGCGCTGTCGGTTGGCTTAGCTGGTACCCGCCAGCAGGCTATTGAAGTGGGGATGGTCAATTATCTGTGGCCCAGCCTGACGATTTTATTCGCCATTCTGTTTAACGGCCAAAAAAGCAGCTGGCTGGTTATCCCCGGTTTATTCCTCGCTATATTTGGCGTCACCTGGGTATTAGGCGGTGAGCATGGTCTGAATATAGACGAAATTATCAGCAACGTGGTCTCCAGCCCGCTGAGCTATATTTTGGCGTTTATCGGCGCGTTTATCTGGGCGGCCTACTGCACGGTCACCGCGAAATACGCCAAAGGCAAAAACGGAATTACCCTGTTTGTTCTGCTCACCGCCCTGACCCTGTGGCTAAAATTCCTGTTCAGCGAGCAGCCGCCGATGGTCTTTAGCTGGCCGGTGACGATCAAGCTGATCGCGCTGTCCGTCGCCCTGGGGTTTGGCTACGCGGCGTGGAACGTCGGGATCCTGCACGGCAACGTCAGCCTGCTGGCCGCCGCCTCTTACTTTACCCCGGTGCTCTCATCGGCGCTGGCGGCGGTACTGCTCAGCGCCGCGCTGTCGTGGTCGTTCTGGCAGGGCGCCGGGATGGTATGTATCGGCTCCCTGCTCTGCTGGCAGGCGACCCGGCGCTAACCGAGGTCGCCCCCGGCGACGGGCAACGTCACGCCGGTAATATAGCTGGCCTCATCGCTGGCGAGAAACAGGATGGCATTGGCCTGTTCCGCCAGCGTACCGTAGCGATGCATCAGGCTGCTCGCCACCGTCTGATCCACCACCTGCTGATACCACTTCTGCTCTTGCGCCGTCGGCTGCTCTTCATTACGCGGCGTCAGGCGCGCAGGCGCCTCGGTTCCCCCCGGCGCCACGGCATTAATACGGATCCCGTTTGCGCTATATTCCAGGGCCAGCGAACGGGTCAGCGCGTTAACGCCGCCTTTCGCTGCGGAATAAGGTACCCGGTTCACTCCCGCCGTCGCCACGGACGAAATATTGACGATGCTTCCCTTTCCCTGCCTGAGCATCCACGGTAGCGCAGCCCGACAGCCCCACAGGGTCGGGAACAGCGAGCGGCGAATCTCCTTCTCAATCTGCTGCGGCTGATATTCGGCAAACGGCCGCGCCCAGATGGTGCCGCCGACGTTGTTAATCAGCACGTCAAGGCGACCAAAATGAGCCACCCCTTCGGCAAACGCCCGCTCGGTGCTTTCCCATTGCTCAAGATCGGCCTCCAGCGCCAGCGCTTCGCTGCCGGAGTCGTTCAGCGCCGCCGCCAGTTCGTGAACATAACGAGAACGGTCAATCAACAGCAGCCGGGCGCCCTCACGCGCCGCCTGCTCAGCCGTCTGTCGGCCTATCCCCTGCGCGGCGCCGGTAATGGCCACGACTTTATTGCTAAATCGCATCGTTGCTCCTTATGCCGCCGCGCTCTGGCTGGCGATAAATTTTTCATACCAGAAACCCGCCGGCGAAACGCCTCTCTCGCGCAGCGCCGTGGCTACCGCATTGACCATCGGCGGCGGCCCGCACAGATAGATATCCACATCGCCATCGTTGAGTATCGCGTCATCGAGATGTTCGGTCACAAAACCGCGCTGCGGGCATCCGCTTTGCGCGTCGGCAACCACCGGCAGCCAGCGATAGGCCGGAAGCTGGCCGGTAAATGCTTCGAGCGCATCAGTTTTCACCAGGTCGCAGTCGCGGGTCACGCCATAGAGCAAGGTGACGGGCCGGGTGCTGCGCTGCATAACCAGCGTTTGCAGCATCGAGAGCAGCGGCGCTAAGCCGGTGCCCCCCGCGAGCAGCAACAGTGGACGCTCGCCGCCGCGCAGATAAAAGCTGCCCATCGGACCGCTTAGCGTCAGACGATCGCCGGGGCTGGCCCGCTGCGTCAGCCACTGACTCATCAAGCCGCCGGGCACGTTACGGATCAGAAAGCTCCCCTCACGCGAGCCCGGTAGAGAGCTAAACGAATAGGCGCGCGCCTGCGGCGTTCCTGGCACCTCAATATTGATGTACTGGCCCGGCAGAAAATCCAGCGGTTCATCCAGCACAACGACCAGCTCAATGGCGGTGTCCGACAGTAGATTTACCTGTTTTACCGCTGCGCCCAGGCTTGCCAGCGCGGTTTTGCACTGGGCCGCCGCGGCCGGAACATCAATGACGCAATCGCTGGTTGGCACCATCTGACAGGTCAGCACCTGACGCTCTGCGGCTTCGTCCTCGCTGAGCGCCTCTTCAAGAAAATCGTCACCCAAACCATATTCGCCGCTGACGCAGCGGCACTTGCAGGTGCCGCAGACGCCGTCCGAGCAATCCATCGGCAGATTCACCTGCTGACGATAGGCGGCATCCAGCACTTTTTCCCCGGCATGGCATTGAATAAAGCGGGTGATGCCGTCTTCAAAATTGAGAGCAATATTAAAGGTCATAAACGCCTCTTAAATGTGGTAAACGTCAATCACCTGACGGATGTAATCGTTATTCAGCCGCACGGTTTTACGGATAATCTGCGGTTTGCCGGCACTTTCAATCAGCGTGCAGCAGGTAGAGCCAAACCAGGTATCCGTCTGCTGATAGCGATGACAGTAGGTGACCCAGTTGTAGCGCACCTCCATCCCCTGTTCGGTTTCGCCAAGCCGCTCAACGTTGCCGATCATGTGGGTGGTTCGCGGTTCCGGCGTGCTGGCCCCGGAGCGTTCCGTTTTGATGCGGTATACCCGGTCTTCGAGGCCATCGCGGTTCGGGTAGTAAATCAGCGAAATTTCGCGCTGCGGATCGCGGGTAAGCTGGTCGTCATCGCCCCAGGCGGGCATCCAGTACACCACCTGCGGGCTGTAGCAGTTCAGCCATTCATCCCACTGGCGATCGTCCAGCAGACGGGCTTCGTAATAAAGAAACTGGCGAACCTGTTCGAGAGTCAGCATCAGGCCACCTCCACGCGTTGAGTGATCGACTGGTCGTAGCGCTGCCGCTCTGTTTCCAGCGCCGCCAGCATCACGTTTTGCCAGTGATGATGATGGGCGATATACAGCGCTTCATCTTCCGATTTCACTCCGCTTAGCTGCGGGCTAAAGCCCGCCTGCAAGGCGTGGTCGTCAGGGCCGTCGACCCAGTGCAGCGCCCCGCGGCTGAGGTCGCTCCATGCCAGATTCTCGCCGAGATAACCGCGCTGACAGGCGCTGAACTCTTCCAGATCGTCAGGCGTCCCCATGCCGCTAACGTTGAAGAAATCCTCATACTGGCGGATACGCAGCGCTCGCGCCTGGTCAGATTCACCTTTCGGGGCGAAGCACCAGATGGTGACTTCGGTTTTATCCACCGCAATGGGGCGGATCACGCGGATCTGCGTCGAAAACTGATCCATCAGGTAGACGTTCGGATAGAGGCACAGGTTGCGCGTTTCGTTGACCATCCGATCGGCGCGAGACTCGCCGAACTCAGCCTGCAGACGTTCGCGATGTTCATAGACCGGGCGCACTTCCGGATTAAGCGCCCGGGTCCAGAGCAGCATATGCCCATTCTCAAAGCCGTATCCGCCGCCGACGCTTTTCGACCAGCCGTTTGCGTCTACCGCGTGCGTTCCTTCCGCTTCGTAGTTGCGGCGCGACATGGTGGAAGCGTAGTTCCAGTGCACCACGCTGACGTGATAGCCGTCAGCGCCGTTTTCCGCCCCCAGCTTCCAGTTGCCTTCGTAAACATAGCTCGACGAACCTTTAAGTACCTCCAGCCCTTGCGGCGCCTGATCGACGATCAGATCGATAATTTTGCGGGTTTCGCCGAGGTACTCCTCCAACGGCTGCACATCAGCATTCAGGCTACCGAACAGAAACCCGCGATACGATTGAAACTTTGGCAGCTTTGTTAAATCATGCGAGCCTTCCTGTTTGAAGCTGTCCGGGTAACCACCGGTGCTTTCATCTTTGGCTTTTAATAGCTTGCCGTTATTGCTGAACGTCCAGCCGTGAAACGGGCAGGTCAATGAATTTTTATTACCGGTTTTGCGCCGACATAACATCGCTCCGCGATGGGCGCAGCTGTTAATTAGCGCATGTAGCTCATTCTTTTTATCGCGGGTTATTATCACCGGCTGGCGCCCAAGGGTCAGAGTGTAATAATCTCCTGGCTGCGCAATCTGGCTCTCATGGGCAAGGAACAGCCAGTTGCCTTCGAAGATATGCTTCATTTCAAAATCAAATAACTGCGGGTCGGTAAATATTGAGCGATGGCAGCGATAAATATGTTTTTCACGATCAACAATTAATGCATTGCTGATTTTATCTTTTAATCTGGCGAACGTTTTTTGCATGAGTCGGCCCCTCCTGCATAATTCAGGAATAGAAAAAAGAGAACTCGTAATTTCGTTTTATTCTCCGGCCGCGATATGGCCGGAGTATAGCATTAACGCAGCGTTTTATTCCTGTGCGCGCAGGCGCGTACCGCGCTGTTCTTCATCGGCGTTAAGCGCTTTACACAGGGTAAAATCAAAGCGTACTTCAGTATGTTCCCCATCCAGTTCGCGCTGCTGAATAAGCTCGCGGTCGCTTACTTTTACCGGGTCGGCAATCAGGCCATCGCGGGTAGCGAACGCGAAATCATCCCATAGATATTTGTCACCGTTGGGATTAATCTGGCTGGTCAAATGTTTATAACCTGGCGCAGAGACGAAGAAGTGGATATGCGCCGGACGATTACCGTGGCGCCCCAGTTGGTTAAGCAGCTTTTGCGTCGGTCCATCCGGCGGGCAGCCGTAGCCGGAAGGCATTATGCTGCGCACGCTGTAGCGGCCATCGGCGCCGGTACGGATACGGCGACGCAGGTTGTATTCACTCTGGCTTTTATCAAAGAAAGAGTAGTTCCCAAGGGTGTTGGCGTGCCAGATATCAACGATAGCGTTGGCAACCGGGCGGCCCTGAGTGTCGTTGACCTGGCCGTAAAGCCACATCACTTCCCCCGCATCTTTACCATCATCCATACGGGTATGTCCGTCGGCCAGCGGCGCGTTCGCCACGTACAGCGGGCCTTCAATGGTGCGAGGGGTGCCGGTTTCCCGCTGCTCCGCGGCGTCGATAGCGTCCTGGCGCAGGTCGAGAAAGTGTTCCAGTCCGAGGCCTGCCGCCAGCAGCGCCGCTTCCTGGCGCCCGCCTAATTCATGCAGATAATTCACCGCATGCCAGAACTCTTCTTCAGTGATGTTATAGTCATCAATCAGCGTACAGATGTTTTCCAGCAGGCGGTGAATAATCGTTTTAAAACGTTCGTCGCCGCCGCTAATATTTAAGCCCGCGCTTTCGCGCAATAAATTTTGCACAGCATCTGGTTGTACGAATGCATTACTCATAATTAGTCTCACTTATCATTGTAGGATATTCGCCGAATTTCTTCGGCGCGAGGTTAGTGATTATTATTTATTAACGGTCGTCTTCGCGAATCGAGGAGGGATGACGACAGAGCGCCTCCACGCGAATTTGCATAAAGGGATATAGTGGTAAAGCCATTAAGATTTGATGCAATTCTTCAGCATCTTTCACATCAAAAATACTGACATTGGCGTAAAGACCGGCGACGCGCCAAATATGCCGCCACTTACCTTCACGCTGCAGCTGCTGTGAATAATTTTTTTCTCGCAGCTTAATTTCCTCTATTTCGTCAGCAGGAAATCCCAGCGGAATATTCACGGTCATATCGACTTTAAATAGCATACTAATCCTCGCTTATCCTTTGCGGCTATAGAAGCGCAGCTTGTCTTCATCCAGTTCAACGCCAAGACCCGGCGTTTGCGGCAGCGTCACCTCGCCCTCGGCAAAGGTGAGCGGGACGCTGACAATATCGTCCTTCAGCAACAGCGGGCCAAACATCTCGCTGCCCCACTGCAGGGGGAGCGTAGACCAGGCGTGCAGAGAGGCCAGGGTGCCAACGGTTCCCTCAAGCATCGTGCCGCCGTAAAGCCCAATTCCCGCTGCTTGCGCAACTTTCGCCAGCGCCAGTACGCTATTGGGCCCCCCCGCTTTGGCAATCTTCAGCGCATAGGCGCCGCTAAACCCCTGCTGCGCCAGGCGATATCCATCGTAGTGGGTCGCCACCGCTTCATCGGCCAGAATGGCCGTGTCGATATGATGACTGAGGCGCACCAGCGCAGCGTTATCCTGAGCGCCGACCGGCTGTTCAATCAAATCCACGCCCATCGCCGCCAGCTCGCGGCAGCCTTTTGCCGCTACGGTGGCGTCCCACGCCTGATTCACGTCGACGCGGATGCTGGCCCGGTCGCCCAGCGCTTCAACAATCGCGCGCGTGTGGCGCAGGTCGGTCTCCAGCGCCCGGGCGCCGATTTTCAGCTTAAACGCCTGATGGCGGCGCTCCGCAAGAAGCTTTTCGCCCTCGGCAATATCTTTCTCGGTGTCGCCGCTGGCCAGCGTCCAGAGAACCGGCAGCGAGGTCGTCAGCGCCCCGCCAAGCAGCGCCGAAACCGGCAGACCGAGCGCTTTACCCTGCGCATCCAGCAACGCGGTTTCAATCGCCGATTTGGCGAAGGTATTGCCTTTAACCGCGCCGTCCATACGGCTGGTCAGGGCATTTAAATTATCGGCCGCCTGACCTTTCAGCAACGGCGTCAGGTAGTGGTTTATCGCCGATACGATGGCTTCCGGGCTCTCCACGCCGTAGCTGAGTCCGCCGATGGTGGTCGCTTCGCCAATCCCGCAAATGCCATCCGAGCGGGTAACCCGGATTATCGCCAGCGTCTGACAGCCCATCGTGGTCATGGAGAGTTTATGCGGCCGAATGGTCGGGATATCTACCAACCAGCTTTCAATACGTTCAATGGTCGCGGTCATCTTTTTTTCCTGGTGATGAAATACATAACTTTTCCTACCCCGGTTCATAACGTGGGGTAACGATGCTGATGACAATAGGACTGCGCAATGGAGAGGGTCAACGGCGATAATCGAAATGTTGTGCGATTATCGACGCAGTTGTTAAGTTGAGGTTAATAATGTGATCGGCGTGGTAAAACCAGCACCAGGAATCCCCGCGTTTTTTACCCGCGATATAGTGATGCTCCGTGAGCCTATATCTTCAACAATCGAGGGGGTTATATGAGCGAAAAACAACCTGGCACACTCAGCGCCCGCCAGGCTGAACACGACCCTAACTTTATGTTATCCCTGGCGCGCGGTCTGGAGGTGCTGAACGCGTTTAGCCCCCAGCGGCAGCGCCTGACCATCTCCCAGCTTAGCCAGAAAACGCAGATCTCACGCGCGGCAGTGCGCCGCTGTCTGTATACCCTTGCCGCGCTGGGGATGGTGCACAGTCCGGATGGCCGCAGCTATGAACTGCTGCCTCGCGTACTGGCGGTGGGCCACGCTTATCTGGCCGGAACGCCGCTGGCTAAAGTCGCGCAGAGCGCGCTGGATACGCTGGGTAAAAACCTGGGAGAGTCCTGTTCCGCCGCCACGCTGGACGGCGATAACGTTCTGTATATCGCCCGCACGGCGGTGAATAATTTGCTCAGCGTGGATATCGGCCGCGGCAGCCGCCTGCCGGCATGGGCGACTTCCATGGGACGAGTCCTGCTGAGCGCATTGCCAGAAGAGCAGCTAGAGGTGACACTGTCACGGGCAAATTTAATCCGCTATACCCCGCATACCCTCTGCGATATACCGGGATTACGCGAAGAGATTGCCAGAGTGCGCATGCAAGGCTACGCGCTCGCCGATCGGCAAATTGAGGTGGGATTGTGTTCGCTGGCGGTACCGCTGCTTTCCCGCAGCGGCCAGGTGGTAGCGGCGCTTAACGTTGGCGTTCCCGCAGGCAGCACCAACGCCGCGGCGTTGAAAGAGAAAGCCCTGGCCCCGTTACGGCGGGCGGCGATGGCGCTTTCTCTTCAGCTATAAAGGATTAATTGAGTTCAGGCGCTTTTGCCAGGCTTCGCCAGATCCCCGCCGCCAGCAGCAGAAGCAGGACGCCAGCCGTCGCCAGCACGGTACTGTGCGAGTGAATAAACGCCGCCTTCGCCGCCTCAAGCAGGCTTTGCGCCGGAATGGCGGGCAGCGACTGCGCCAGCTTAATCGCCTCGCTGATGGAGGAGGACGCCTGCTCCGCCGCCGCGCCCTCGATCCCCTGCGGCAGGACGATTGACGAGGTGTAGCTGCGGGTCAGGATCAGGCCAAACAGAGCGATGCCCAGGCCCGCGCCCAGTTCATAGGCCATGGTCTCGATGGCCCCCGCCGCTGCCGCTTTCTCCTTCGGCGCAGCGGCCATGATCGCCGAGCTGGAGGCCAGCAGCGCGCTGGCGACGCTGAAGCCCAGCAGCGTCATCAGCCCCCATGCCTGCCACTGCTGCGTGCTGAAATCGGTCATCGACAGGCCGAGGAAGCTCAACGCGCTCAGCAGCATTCCGCCGGTGGCGACCTCGCGCAGCCCCAGACGCGACACCAGCATGCCGGCGATCGGTCCGCTGAAACCGCTCGCCACCATCACCGGCAGCATAAACAGCCCGGCTTCAAAAGGCGTTTTGCTATGCACAAACTGCAGCTCCTGCGCCATCAGCAGCTCAAACCCCACCAGCGTAATCAGCGCGGTCATCGCCATCATCACCCCGCTTAAAATAATGCGATGGGTAAACAGACGCATATCGACCATCGGCCGCGTTGCCGAGAGCTGTTTGCGCACGAACCAGAACAGCATCGCGGCGCCCGATACCGCCACCAGCCCGGTTAACCACAGCGCCATTTGCCCTTTGAGCGCCGTCTTGGCGCTAAACACCAGCATCAGGATGGCGGCGATGAGGATCAGCGCCTGGAAGAAATTGAGCGGCTGCTCGCGCCGCGCGGGCTGGCGCGGCACCACTTTGGCGTTAATCGCCATCACCAACAGCACGATCGGCACGTTGATCAGGAATACCGACCCCCAGTAAAAGTGCTCCAGCAGCATGCCGCCAATCAGCGGGCCAAACGCCGCGCCGCCGGAACCGACTGCCGCCCATAGACCCAGCGCCATATTGCGCTGTTGCGCTTGCGAAAAGGTGCTGCGGATACCGGCAAGGGTCGCCGGGACGATCATCGCCGCCCCCACCGCCAGCAGCGCGCGGGAGGCAATCAGCGTCTCCGCGGTTGGGGAAAACGCCGCCGCCAGCGACGCCGAGCCAAAAATACCGCTGCCAAGCAGGAGCAGCCGTTTAAAGCCGATTTTATCGCCCAGTGCGCCCATAGGCAGCACCATGCCTGCCATGACCAGCGAATAAATATCAATAATCCACAGTAGCTCGTTGCCGCTGGTGCCCAGCGCTACGCTTAGCGTGGGCGCGGCCACGTGGAGAACGGTGGCGTCAATCGCCACCGGAATATAAACCAGCAAAATCGCCATCAGCGTCAACCATTGCCGAGACATACTACCTTTCCTCAAAGTTAAATATTGGACAGCCGTCCAGGAAAGCGATCCTGCCGGAATGTTGAACGAGTGTCCAACTTTTTGTTACTATCGGCAAAAAAACCGGGGTCACAAACGTTATGAGCTACTTAAATCGCGATGCGCGTCGGGAAGTTATTGTACAGGCGGCCATGCGCGTGGCGCTTCAGGGCGGGTTTAGCGCCATGACCGTTCGCAATATCGCCGCCGAAGCCGGCGTTTCCGCCGGCCAGCTGCACCACCATTTCACCTCCGCGGGCGAGTTAAAGGCCCATACCTTCGTGCGCCTGATCCGCGAAATGATGGATATGCCGCTGGTCGCCGACGATGCCACATGGCGCGAACGCCTGTTTTCCATGGTGGGCAGCGATGACGGCAGGCTTGAGCCCTACATTCGTTTATGGCGCGAAGCGCAGCTGCTGGCCGATAGCGACGCTGACATTAAAGGCGCGTATCTGCTGACGATGAGCATGTGGCATGAAGAGACGCTGAAGATAATCCAGCGCGGGACCGAAGCGGGTGAGTTCAGGCCAAATGATCCCGCGGAAAGTATCGCCTGGCGGCTGATTGCCCTCGTCTGCGGTCTGGATGGTATTTACGCCCTGGGAATGAAGGAAATTGATGATGCCGCCTTTAACCAACATATCAATCATTATATTTCGCTGGAATTATTTTAATTCGAGTTACACTTTGTAACAAATAATCCCCACCTATTATTCGCGCGTCTCTTTTAGACGCGTTTTTCTTATCTATTCTTCATTCATTACAACAGATACATCACCCATCCCCTGGTTTTATTCCTTTTATTAATTTGCTGTTTTACAAGTTTATTCTTTTTGACTGACGACTGTTCATTCGAGGGCAATATGCAGAGCAAAAATGAGAAAAAGAATCATTATCTTTTAAAAGAGTGGAAACCAGAAAACGCGGCGTTTTGGGAGAATAAGGGAAAGAAAATAGCCCGCAGAAATCTTTGCATTTCCGTAGCTTGTCTGCTACTCGCTTTTTGCGTCTGGATGCTATTTAGCGCCGTCGCCGTCAATCTCAATAAGGTTGGATTTAATTTTACCACCGATCAGCTCTTTTTATTAACCGCCCTGCCTTCGCTCTCTGGTGCAATATTACGCGTGCCCTACTCCTTTATGGTACCTATATTTGGCGGGCGCTACTGGACGGTATTAAGCACGATTATTCTGGTCGCGCCCTGCATCTGGCTGGGCATAGCTATACAGAACACCGCTACTCCTTTTTGGGTATTTATTACGATTGCTTTACTCTGCGGTTTTGCCGGGGCGAACTTTGCGTCCAGCATGGGAAATATCAGTTTTTTCTTTCCTAAAGCGAAACAGGGCAGCGCCCTGGGCATCAACGGCGGCCTCGGTAATCTCGGCGTCAGCGTGATGCAGATGATCGCCCCGGCGGCGATTTTTGTGCCCATTTTCGCCTTTCTTGGCGTACACGGCGTGCCTCAGGAAGATGGTTCAATCCTCGCGCTAAGCAACGCCGCCCTCGTCTGGGTACCGCTGCTGGTGATAGCCACCATCGCCGCATGGGTAGGCATGAACGATATCGCCAGCTCGAAGGCATCCATTCGCGATCAGCTCCCGGTGCTAAAACGCCCGCATATGTGGCTGCTGAGCCTGCTCTATCTGGCCACCTTCGGCTCGTTTATTGGTTTTTCCGCGGGTTTTGCCATGCTGGCGAAAACCCAGTTTCCCGACGTTAACATCCTTAAGCTGGCCTTCTTCGGGCCGTTTATCGGCGCGCTGGCGCGATCGTTTGGCGGCATAATCTCCGACCGCCTCGGCGGCGTGCGGGTAACGCTGGTCAATTTTGTGCTGATGGCGCTGTTTACCGGCTTGCTGTTTCTTACCCTACCCGGCTCCGGCTCAGGTAGCTTTCTCGCCTTTTACGTCGTGTTTATGGGCCTGTTTCTGACCGCCGGTCTCGGCAGCGGTTCCACCTTCCAGATGATCGCCGTGATCTTCCGCCAAATCACCATCGACAGCGTGAAGAAACGCGGCGGCAGCGACGAGCAGGCCCAGCACGAAGCGGTGACCGATACCGCGGCGGCGCTCGGCTTTATCTCCGCCATCGGCGCGATTGGCGGCTTCTTTATCCCGAAAGCCTTCGGTACCTCGCTGGCGATGACCGGCTCTCCGGTCGGGGCGATGAAGGTCTTCTTTGTGTTCTACGTGGTCTGCGTGCTGGTGACCTGGCTGGTCTACGGCCGGCGCAAACCGGCAAAAAAATAACGACATCTTTTTTAGCGGATGGCGGCTGACGCCTTATCCGGCAAACGGGATCGTAAGGTCTTGTCAGGCCGGACATTATCGAAGCAGGAGAAATGTCATGAGTAAACTACTGGATCGCTTTCGCTACTTTAAGCAGAGAGGCGAGAGCTTTGCCAACGGTCACGGCCAGGTGTACAACACCAACCGCGACTGGGAGGACAGCTACCGTCAGCGCTGGCAGTTCGACAAAATCGTCCGCTCAACGCACGGCGTGAACTGTACGGGCTCCTGTAGCTGGAAAATTTACGTCAAAAACGGGCTGGTGACCTGGGAAACCCAGCAAACCGACTATCCCCGCACCCGCCCTGACCTGCCGAACCACGAGCCCCGCGGCTGCCCCCGCGGCGCAAGCTACTCCTGGTACCTGTATAGCGCCAACCGCCTGAAGTATCCGCTGGCGCGTAAGCGGCTGATTGCGCTGTGGCGCGAAGCATTGGCCCAGCATCCGGATCCGGTAGAGGCGTGGGACAGCATCATGCGCGACCCGGTAAAAACCCTTAGCTACAAACAGGTTCGCGGCAAAGGCGGGTTTATCCGTTCAAGCTGGAAGGAGCTGAACCAGCTGATCGCCGCCGCCAACGTCTGGACCATCAAAAACTACGGCCCGGACCGGGTGGCGGGCTTTTCGCCGATCCCGGCGATGTCGATGGTCTCTTACGCCGCCGGTACCCGCTATCTGTCGCTGCTCGGCGGCACCTGCCTGAGCTTCTACGACTGGTACTGCGACCTTCCCCCCGCCTCGCCGATGACCTGGGGCGAACAGACCGACGTTCCCGAATCCGCCGACTGGTACAACTCCAGCTATATCATCGCCTGGGGCTCCAACGTCCCGCAGACCCGGACGCCGGACGCCCACTTTTTTACCGAAGTGCGCTACAAGGGCACCAAAACCATCGCGATTACCCCGGACTTTTCGGAAGTCGCCAAGCTCAGCGACCAGTGGCTGGCGCCGAAACAGGGTACCGACAGCGCGCTGGCCATGGCGATGGGCCAGGTGATCCTTAAAACCTTTCACCTCGATAACCCCAGCGATTATTTTCTCAACTACTGCCGCACCTACACCGATATGCCGATGCTGGTGATGCTTGAACGCCGCGAGGAGGGTTTCTACGTTCCCGGCCGTATGTTGCGCGCCGCCGATCTGGTTGACGGACTGGGCGAAAGCAACAACCCGGAGTGGAAAACCGTCGCTTACAGCAGCACAGGCAATCTGGTTGCCCCTAACGGCTCAATTGGCTTCCGCTGGGGAGAGAAAGGCAAATGGAACCTCGAACAGCAGGCCGCCGGGCAAGCGATTGAACTCTCGCTGTCGCTGCTGGATAGCCGTGATGACGTGGTAACGGTGGGTTTCCCCTACTTCGGCGGCAACGAAAACCCGCACTTTCGCAGCGTTAAGCAGGAGCCGGTAACCCTGCATCAGCTGCCGGTTAAACAGCTGCCGCTGGCCAACGGCGAAACCGGCCTGGTGGTCAGCGTCTATGATCTGATCCTCGCCAACTACGGGCTCGATCGCGGTTTAGACGATCCCAACGCCGCGCAGGACTTCGGCGAGATGAAAGCTTATACCCCGGCGTGGGCCGAACAGATAACCGGCGTCCCGCGCCAGCACATCGAGCAGATCGCCCGTGAATTTGCCGATACCGCGCACAAAACCCACGGGCGGTCGATGATTATCCTCGGCGCCGGCGTCAACCACTGGTACCACATGGATATGAACTACCGGGGGATGATCAATATGCTGGTGTTCTGCGGCTGCGTCGGCCAGAGCGGCGGCGGCTGGTCGCACTATGTCGGTCAGGAGAAGCTGCGCCCGCAAACCGGCTGGCTGCCGCTGGCGTTCGCCCTTGACTGGAACCGCCCGCCGCGCCAGATGAACAGCACCTCTTTTTTCTACAATCACGCCAGCCAGTGGCGCTATGAGAAGCTGACTGCCCAGGAGCTGCTGTCGCCGCTGGCCGACGCCAGCCAATTCAGCGGCAGCCTTATCGACTTTAACGTCCGTGCCGAACGCATGGGCTGGCTGCCCTCCGCGCCGCAGCTGGGCGTCAACCCGCTGACTATCAAGGAACAGGCCGCCGCTGCGGGTCTTTCCCCTGCCGACTACACCGCCCGGGCGTTGAAGTCCGGCGAGATCCGCTTCGCCTGCGAACAGCCGGATAACGGCAAAAACCATCCGCGTAATCTGTTTATCTGGCGCTCTAATCTGCTGGGCTCTTCCGGCAAGGGCCACGAGTATATGCTCAAATATCTACTGGGTACCGACAGCGGTATTCAGGGCGATGAGCTGGGCGCCAGCGATAACGTGAAGCCCGAAGAGGTGGAGTGGCAGACCGCGGCCATCGAAGGCAAGCTCGACCTGCTGGTGACCCTCGATTTCCGCATGTCCAGCACCTGCCTGTTCTCCGATATCGTTCTGCCGACCGCCACCTGGTATGAAAAAGACGATATGAACACCTCGGATATGCATCCGTTTATCCACCCGCTGTCGGCCGCGGTAGATCCGGCCTGGGAATCACGCAGCGACTGGGAAATCTACAAAGATATCGCCAAAACCTTCTCCGAGGTCTGCGTCGGCCACCTCGATAAAGAGACCGACGTGGTGCTGGTGCCGCTGCAGCACGACTCCCCGGCGGAGCTGTCGCAGCCCTTCGAGGTGCTGGACTGGCGGAAAGGCGAATGCGAGCTGACGCCGGGTAAAACCGCGCCGTCGATCGCCGTGGTTGAGCGTGATTACCCGGCGACTTACGAGCGCTTCACCTCCCTTGGCCCGCTGCTCGACAAGCTGGGCAACGGCGGCAAAGGCATTACGTGGAACACCCAGAGCGAAGTCGATTTCCTCGGCAAGCTGAACTACGTCAAGCTGGACGGCCCGGCGAAAGGCCGCCCGCGCATCGACAGCGCCATCGACGCCTCGGAAGTGATCCTCGCCCTGGCCCCCGAAACCAACGGCCAGGTGGCGGTAAAAGCCTGGCAGGCCCTCGGCGAATTTACCGGCCGCGAGCACACGCACCTGGCGTGCAATAAAGAGGATGAAAAAATCCGCTTCCGCGATATTCAGGCCCAGCCGCGCAAAATCATCTCCAGCCCGACCTGGTCCGGCCTCGAGAGCGAGCATGTTTCCTACAACGCCGGCTATACCAACGTCCACGAGCTGATTCCCTGGCGCACCCTTTCCGGCCGCCAGCAGCTGTATCAGGATCATCCCTGGATGCGCGCCTTTGGCGAAAGCCTGGTGGTTTATCGACCGCCGATTGACACCCGCAGCGTCAGCCAGATGAAAGCGATCCCGCCCAATGGCTTCCCGGAAAAAGCGCTCAACTTCCTGACGCCGCACCAGAAATGGGGCATCCACTCCACCTACAGCGAAAACCTGCTGATGCTGACCCTGTCGCGCGGCGGGCCGATCGTGTGGATCAGCGAAACCGACGCCCGCGAGCTGGGTATCGAAGATAACGACTGGATCGAGGCCTTCAACGCCAACGGCGCGCTCACCGCCCGCGCGGTGGTCAGCCAGCGCGTACCGCCGGGCATGACCATGATGTACCACGCCCAGGAACGCCTGATGAATATTCCGGGCTCGGAAGTCACCGGCCGGCGCGGCGGGATCCATAACTCGGTGACCCGCGTGTGCCCGAAACCAACCCATATGATCGGCGGCTACGCCCAGTTGGCTTACGGTTTCAACTATTACGGCACCGTCGGCTCCAACCGCGATGAGTTCATCATGATCCGCAAAATGAAAAATATTGACTGGCTGGATGACGGAGGTCGCGATGGGGTACAGGAGGCGAAAAAATGAAAATACGCTCACAGGTCGGCATGGTTCTCAATCTTGATAAATGCATCGGCTGCCACACCTGTTCCGTCACCTGTAAAAACGTCTGGACCGGACGCGAAGGGATGGAATACGCCTGGTTTAACAACGTCGAAACCAAACCGGGCATCGGTTATCCGAAAAACTGGGAAGACCAGGAGGTATGGGAAGGCGGCTGGGTGCGCGACGTTAATGGCAAAATACGCCCACGTCTGGGCGGCAAAATGGGCGTCATCACCAAGATCTTCGCCAATCCGGTGATACCGCAGATTGACGACTACTATGAGCCGTTTACCTTTGATTACCAGCATCTACACAACGCGCCGGAGGGCAAACATCTGCCTACCGCCCGTCCGCGCTCGCTTATCGACGGTAAACGGATGGATAAAATCATTTGGGGGCCCAACTGGGAAGAGCTGCTCGGCGGCGAGTTTGAAAAGCGCGCCCGCGACCGTAACTTCGACAAGATTCAGAAGGAGATGTACGGCCAGTTTGAAAACACCTTCATGATGTATCTGCCGCGCCTGTGCGAGCACTGCCTGAATCCGAGCTGCGTCGCCACCTGCCCGAGCGGCGCCATCTACAAGCGTGAAGAAGACGGCATCGTGCTGATCGACCAGGACAAATGCCGCGGCTGGCGTCTGTGCATCAGCGGCTGCCCGTACAAAAAAATCTACTTCAACTGGAAGAGCGGCAAATCGGAGAAGTGCATCTTCTGCTACCCGCGTATCGAGTCCGGACAGCCCACCGTCTGCTCGGAAACCTGCGTCGGACGTATTCGCTATCTCGGGGTGCTGTTGTACGACGCCGACCGTATTGAAGAAGCCGCCAGCACCGAGCGCGAGATCGATCTCTACGAGCGGCAGTGCGAGGTGTTCCTCGACCCCCACGACCCGGCGGTGATTGAAGAAGCGCTGAAACAGGGGATTCCGCACAACGTGATTGATGCCGCCCAGCGCTCGCCGGTGTACAAAATGGCGATGGACTGGAAGCTGGCCCTGCCGCTGCATCCGGAATATCGCACCCTGCCAATGGTCTGGTACGTGCCGCCGCTGTCGCCGATTCAGTCCTACGCCGACGCCGGCGGTCTGCCGAAAAGCGACGGCGTGCTTCCGGCCATCGAAAGCCTGCGTATTCCGGTGCAGTATCTCGCCAATATGCTCAGCGCGGGCGATACCGGCCCGGTGCTGCGCGCGCTGAAGCGCATGATGGCGATGCGTCATTACATGCGCTCGCAAACGGTGGAAGGCGTCACCGATACCCGCGCCATCGAGGAGGTGGGCTTAAGCGTTGAGCAGGTCGAGGAGATGTACCGCTATCTGGCGATCGCCAACTACGAGGACCGCTTCGTGATCCCGACCAGCCACCGCGAAATGGCGCGCGACGCTTTCCCCGAGCGCAACGGCTGCGGCTTTACCTTTGGCGACGGCTGCCACGGCTCCGACAGCAAATTCAACCTGTTCAACAGTAGCCGTATCGATGCCATCAACATCACCGAAGTACGCGATAAAGCGGAGGGGGAATAATGCAAATCCTCAAAGCGATCGGCCTGCTGATGGAGTACCCGGATGAGTTTCTTTGGCAGTGCAAGGAGGAGGTGCTGAGCATGGTGCGTCGCGACGCCCCCCTGCTCGACGACTTCGCCGCGGCGATGCTGAATGCCCCGCTGCTGGACAAGCAGGCCGAATGGTGCGAAGTGTTCGACCGGGGCCGCGCCACGTCGCTGCTGCTGTTTGAACACGTTCACGCCGAGTCTCGCGATCGCGGCCAGGCGATGGTCGATCTGCTCGCCCAGTATGAAAAAGCGGGCCTGGTGCTCGACTGCCGCGAACTTCCCGACCATCTGCCGCTGTATCTGGAATACCTCAGCATATTGCCGGAAGCCGAAGCCCGCGAAGGGCTGCAAAACGTCGCGCCGATTCTGGCCCTGCTGGGCGGGCGGCTCAAGCAGCGCGATACGCCGTGGTACCTGCTGTTTGACGCCCTGCTGAACCTTGCCGGAAGCCCTCTTTCAAGTGACAGTGTCACGAAGCAGGTCAAGCAAGAAACACGGGATGACACCCGGCAGGCGCTGGATGCGGTCTGGGAAGAAGAACAGGTGAAATTTATCGAAGACAACGCTACGGCCTGTGACAGCTCACCGTTACAGCAATATCAACGACGCTTTAGCCAGGACGTGGCGCCGCAGTACGTCGACGTCAGCGCGGGAGGCCCGAAATGATACAGTACCTGAACGTCTTTTTTTACGACATCTACCCCTACATCTGCGCGACGGTCTTTTTCCTCGGCAGCTGGCTGCGCTACGACTACGGTCAGTACACCTGGCGCGCCTCCTCCAGCCAGATGCTGGATAAACGCGGGATGGTAATCTGGTCGAATCTGTTCCATATCGGCATACTCGGCATTTTCTTTGGCCATCTGTTCGGCATGCTAACGCCGCACTGGATGTATGCCTGGTTTTTGCCGATTGCGGTCAAGCAGCAGATGGCGATGGTGCTCGGCGGCGTGTGCGGCGTTCTGACGCTGATTGGCGGCGCGGGGTTGCTCTGGCGCCGTCTGACCAACCAGCGCGTGCGCGCCACCTCGACGATGCCGGACATTATCATCATGAGCATTCTGCTGATTCAGTGTCTGCTCGGGCTGAGCACGATTCCTTTCTCGGCGCAGTATCCTGACGGCAGTGAAATGATGAAGCTGGTTGGCTGGGCGCAGGGCATCGTGACTTTCCGCGGCGGCTCGTCTGAAATGCTCAGCGGCGTCGCCTTTGTCTTCCGCGTGCATCTGGTGCTGGGGATGACGATTTTCCTGCTGTTCCCGTTCACCCGCCTGGTTCACGTCTGGAGCGCGCCGTTTGAATATTTCACCCGCCGCTACCAGGTGGTGCGTTCAAGACGCTGAGCAAAATCGGCAATCATCCCGGGTGACGGCGTCAACGCCTAACCCGGGCCACAGGAGCCTGTAGCCCGGCTAAGCATCGCGCAAGCCGGGTAACATCCACGTTTGACAGCCAATGGTTCTGTACGATGTTTATTTTCCGGCCTCTGGATGGGTATCAAACGCCGCCATCACCGCCGCCAGCTCCGCTTCGCTGAAGCCGTATTTGGCATCATCGACGCCGAGACCAAAACGCGTTTTCAGCGCTTCATACAGCGCCGGAACATCCGCTAAATCCAGCTTTTCGACCACATGGTTTTTATCCCAATGGGTAAAGTGGAAATTGGTCAGCGTCATCTTGCCGCCGTCCGGTAAATGGCGGCACATCAGCAGATGGTGGCGGAAGTGCGACTGCGGCCAGTGCGCCGACCAGAAGTTGCCCATCACATAGTCAGCAGCGTACTGGCGACCTAAATCAAAATGGTACATCGACTGCCAGTGGCCGTGATGGCTAAACTGCAGCGCCCACTCATCCCCTTCGTAAATCAGACGATACTCGCCGTGCGGCGTGGCTTGTTCAATATCCGCCAGCAGCTTAATCGGCGCGGTGAGGGTCTGGCCGCCGAAGCCGACGTCGGCAATCCAGCGTTCACCCTCCACGTCCACCAGCAGCAGCCGGTGGGTTCGCGGCGGCATATGCGGCGGATTGGCCAGCACCACGCGGCCCAGAAGGCTGCGCACGTTAAAACCGATCTCGCGCAGCGCCCTCTCGAGCAGGCCGTTTTGCTCAAAGCAGTAGCCGCCGCGGCGACCATGAATCAGCTTATCCTCAAAGGTACGATCGTCGAGATGAATCTCTCTGGGCAGCAGCACATCGAGATTCTCAAAGGGGATGGCGCCATTATGATGGATATGCAGTTCGCGCAGGGTGTTCAGAGATACATCCGGGGTGCCCACCCAGCCCAGGCGAGAAAAATAGGCGCTTAAAAAGGGACTCATCAATGCCTCCAGCAATCGGTGTCCGACATTTATAGCCTTTTTTTGTCGCCTGATGGCGTATTTTGTGCGATCGGCGTTATTCGCGCGCGCCCCGCTGCATCAACGCCAGCGCGCTGAGCATCAGCCCCAGACCGGTAAACAACGTCAGCGAGGCCATCGCCATGCCTTGTCCTGGGGATCCCTGCTCAAACTGACGCCAGATAAACACCGCCACGGTTTGCGTCCCGGCGGGGGCCAGCAGCAGCGAGGTCACCAGCTCGCGTGAGGCGATGGCAAACACCATCAGCATCGCCGCCAGCAGCGCCGGAAAGACCAGCGGCAGGACGATCAGGCGCAGCGCCTGCAGGGGCGTGGCGCCGTGCACCCGCGCGGCGGGCTCAAGGTTATGACCAAGCTGGCGCAGCGCGCTGCCAACGTAGCGCACCGGCCACGGCAGCAGCAGACAGCAGTAGGACAGCAGCAGCATAAACCCGGTGTTGTAAGGCGACACCGGCCAGAACGGCTGGTTCCACAACAGAATCAGCCCGACGCCGACCACCACGCCCGGCAAAGCCGCCGGCATCAATGACAGCGCATCGACGATCGCGCTGCCCTTCATTTTCTGCACCAGCACCAGCCATGCCGCCAGCAGGCCAATGACGCCGACAATCAGCGCCGAAGCCAGCGCCAGCGAAAGGCTGGTGCCCAGCGCCGACAGCGCGTCGCCCTGCTGGGCAAACAGCGCCGTGAAATGGCGGAGGGTAAAGTTATCGCCATGAATACCGCCCGACAGGGTACTCATCAGGCTGGTCAGCACCATCGATGCTCCCGGCAGCATCACGGCCACGCCCCCGACGCTCGCCATTAACAACGTCGCAGGAAGCGCCAGCCAGCCCAACTCCGCCCCGCTATTCTCTCCCGGTTTGCCGGTGACGCTGGTGACCTCTTTATCGCCTGTCAGCCGTTTTTGCAGCCACCAGGCCAGCAGCGCCACCGCCATCAGCAGCAGCGACAGCAGCGACGCGCCGGGGAGATCGATAGGCCAGTCGGCGAGCTTTTTCTCAATTCCCACGGTGAGCATCAGCAGACCCGCGCGCGGCCCGAGGGCCGCCGGAACGCCGTACTCTTCTATCGCCAGGGTGAACGCAAGCAGCATCCCCGCCGCCAGGGCCGGCGAAAGCATCGGCAGCGTAATGTGCCAGAACGCCCGCCAGGCGCTGGCCCCGTGCACCCGAGCGACGATCGCCAGCCGCTGACCGCTCGCCAGCAGGCTGCGCGAAACGGCAAAATAGACCACCGGGAAAATATTGAGCGTCATCACCAGCACGATCCCGCTGCGGCTAAACAGCAGATCGTTGAGATCCCAGCCGGTTAGCTGTTGCAGATAGCCGTTGCTTTGCAGCAACAGCGTCCACGCCAGCGCAGCGATATAGGGCGGCGTAAGAAACGGGATCAGAAACAGCACATCCCACAGCCGCGGCAACGGCACATTAAACAACCCGCGCAACACGCCCAGCGGCAGGCCGATCAGCACGCTCATCAGCGCCACGCCGCAGGCCACCCACAGGGTACCGCCGAGCATCATTGGCAGCTGCGGGTCGGCAATCAGCGCCGCCACGCCGCTAAACGCGCCTTCCAGCGATCCGGCGCTAAACCGGGGGAAAATTGCCTGCAGAACAATAAAGAGCAGCGGCAACGCCACCAGCACCAGCAGCACCGCCAGCGTGCCAGCGGAAATCAGTTTCTGTTTCACGGTATTTTCCTGAATACGATCTTTCCCGGCTCGCGCTGCGCTTAGCCGGGCTACAGGGTCACAGCCATCTGCGGTCCGGTAGCCCGGACAGGCGCGCCAGCGCCGCCTCCGGGGAATGTGCCGGAGCAAATTTTCGCAGCCCCGGGCAAAATCGGTTTACTGGGCGAAAAGCGTATTAAAGCGGGAAAGCACCGCGCTGCGGTCGCTCTTGCCATCGCTGACGGTTGGCAGAATTTTTAGCTCGTTGAGCAGCGGGCGCTTCGCCGGAACATCGCTGCGGGCGGGCATCAGCCAGGCATCGGCGACCCGGACCTGGCCTTCCGGCGACAGCACATAATCCACGAAGGCTTTTGCATCGTCAGCATGCTGGCTGGTTTTGAGGATCATCATCGGCCGCGGAGCAATCACCGTGCCGCTGGCCGGGAAAATCACCTTCAGCGATTCGCCCTGATCGATATTGCCGTATGACACATAATCGACCGCGCCGAACACCGCCGCTTTCGCCCCCTGCATCACCGGCGTCACCGCCTGGGCGTTCGGCCCGCTAACCACCATGCCGTTGTTTTTTAAATCGTCAAACAGCGCCCATGCTTTATCGCCCATGCCATTCTGTAACCCGATCAGCAAATCCAGCGATGCGCCGGAAAGCGCCGGGTCCGGCGTCGTCACTTTGTTTTTGAACGCCGCTTCGGTCAGGTCGCGCCACTCTTTCGGCTCCGGGGTGCCGCTTTTGCTGTTCCACACAATCCCCAGCGCCGAAATACCCTGGGCAACGTAATCGGCGGATTTCAGGTTGGCCGGAACCTTATCGGCGTTGGCGCTCTGGTACGGCAGCAGCCAGCCGCGATGATGGAGATCCTCCGCCGTATCCCACGAAGCGGAGATCAGCACATCCGCCTGCGGGTTAGCCTGTTCGGCCTCAAGACGCGCCATCACCTTGCCGGTGGTGGCCTGGAAAATATTCACCTTAACGCCGGTTTTCTGCTCATACCCGCTGGCGAGGCTTTTCGCCAGCGAGCCCGGACCGGCGGTATAAACGGTGAGCGCGTGGGCGCTGGAAATCATTGTGGCGGACAACATCATCGCGAGCACGGCTCCTTTCTTAACGGTCATAACGGCTTTCATGCGGGTTCCCCTGAGGATGAAGAAACGGCGCGGACGGCGGCAACGCAGCCCGCGGATAAATGCACAATCTTGTCGGCCAGCAGTTCGGCTTCGCGACGGTCGTGGGTGACGTAGACGGCGGTGATGCCCAGCTGGCGCAGCAGGCGGCTCATTTCGATGCACAGCGACTCGCGCAGCTCGCTGTCGAGATTGGAGAGCGGCTCGTCGAACAGCAGCACGCGCGGTTCGGCGACGATGGCGCGGGCCAGCGCGATGCGCTGCTGTTGGCCGCCGGAAAGCCCTGACGGTTTGCGGTCGGCGAAGCCGCTGAGGCCGACCAGCGCCAGCGCCTCCTCGACCCTATGCTGACGTTGCTGACGCCCGACGCCGCGCATGCGCAGCGGAAAAGCCACGTTCTGCGCCGCCGTCATATGCGGCCACAGGGCGTAATCCTGGAAGACCATGCCGAGATCGCGCTGCTCCGGCGGCATCCCCCAGCCGGCTTTCGCCACCAGGCGATCGCCAAAGTGAATGCTGCCGCTGGCGGGTACGGTTAATCCAGCGAGCAGGCGCAGCAGCGTGCTTTTACCGCAGCCCGAAGGCCCCAGCAGCGCAACAGTGCTGCCCGCATCGATATGCAGATCGATCTGATTAAGCACGGTGTGGGCGCCGAAGGCGAAAGAAACGCCGTCGAGTTTAATGCTGGTCAGCGCGCGCATTATCGCCCTCCCCGATGGGAAAGCGAGGCTCTGCCCGCGGTCAACATCCGCCGGCGCGCGCTCACCTGAGATAAATTCAGGGGAGCTAACATCTTGTTATCCTCTTTGGGACTTAGTGACGCCGACTATAGGGAGCCTTGATGACGTATTGATTACATTTTCATTGCGGATTAACGTGTTGTCTGGCATCAGACCCATTTACCAAGGAACGCATATGAGCCGTTTTCGCCACGTGGAACTCCAGTACGCCAGTCGCCTGCTCAACCATGGCCCGACCATTCTGATAACCAGCTATGACGCCCCGTCTCAACGCCGCAACGTTATGGCCGCCGCGTGGTCGATGCCGGTGGAGTTCGCCCCGCCGCGGCTGGCCATCGTGGTGGATAAAAGCGCCTGGACACGGGAAATTATCGAGCGCAACGGCACCTTCGGCATCGTCGTCCCCGGCGTCGAAGCCGCCAGCTGGACCTACGCGGTCGGCAGCATCAGCGGGCGCGATGAGGATAAATTTAACGCTTATGGTATTCCGGTGGTGCAAGGCCCGGAGCTGGGATTGCCGCTGATTGAAGAAAAGTGTCTGGCGTGGATGGAGTGCCGACTGCTGCCGGCAACGGCGGCTCAGGAGCAGTACGATACGCTGTTTGGCGAAGTGGTTTCCGCCGCCGCCGATGAGCGCGCCTTCGTCACCGGCCGCTGGCAGTTCGACGACGATAAAATTAATACCCTGCATCATCTCGGCACCGGCAACTTTGTCGCCAGCGGTCGCCACGTCCGCGCCAATACCCCGGAAGAGTAGGCTCCCTCATTGACGCAGGCGCGGTTAGCGGCCTGCTCGCTTCATCCCGGGGGCGGCGCAGAGCGCCTTGCCCGGGCGACAGGTTCGCAGACCGCTGAGGGCGCGTAGCCCGGACAGATGCGCAGCATCGCCTCCGGGGAGAGAACTACCGCTGCAAACGACGCCGGTCTTCGCTGGGGGTCAGGCCAAAGACCTTTTTATATAAGGTGGTAAAGTGATTGCTGTTGGCAAAACCGCATAAATAAGCCACTTCGGTGATCGTCATATCGGTTTCGCGTAATTTTACGCGCGCCGAAACTAATCTCAGCCGCTTTAAATAATTATCCGGGGTCAGTCCCGTCGCCTCTTTAATATGACGAAAAGCGGTCCGCGTAGTCAGATGAAATTTATCCGCCAGCTGCTGCCAGTTATGTTCTTCAAAACAGTGCTCCTGTAGCCAGGTCAGCAGCTTATGCAGCTTATATTTGGTATTACTGTATTCGGCTTCAGTTTCCGCATGCAGAATCGTCGTTACCAGCTGGAAAAACGCGGCTTCTCTCAGGGCGATATTTCCTGCCTGCCGCAGCTCGCGTGAAAAGATTTTGTCAACCAGCTCCTTGCAGGTATGGCGGGTGTCCGGAGCCAGCCAGCCGTAACAGGCGGCCTTCCGCGCGGAGAAGGTCTGCAATAACGTATCGAGCTGCTGTAAATAATGGAACTCAACCAGTGGGTTAATCAATACGTTAATTAACTTCAGCGTTCCCAGCTCATCATAATAATGTACATCGCCCGGCTGAACGTAAAAAACGTCCCCCTGTTGAATATATAATGGCCGGCCATTAATAACGTGTAAACCGTGTCCTTGCTCAACGATCACCAGTTCAGCAAATTCGTGACTGTGTTCATGGCTATTATCTTCCGGGTCACTGGCGTACATCCCCAACTTATCCTGCGGATGGGTGAAATAATACTCAACGGTTAACATCATCGATTAAGTCCAAAACGACATACGGTGCA
This sequence comes from Klebsiella grimontii, assembly GCF_900200035.1. GTDB lineage: Bacteria > Pseudomonadota > Gammaproteobacteria > Enterobacterales > Enterobacteriaceae > Klebsiella > Klebsiella grimontii. Next base: position 209,212 of record NZ_FZTC01000019.1, on the reverse strand, counting down.
CGGGCAAGATAATGCATTTCACCGGCGGCCACGAGTCAGATTTGTGGAATTGTGATCGCCGACCCGCCCACCCCATTATCAGTGCCATTTTGTCAAATGCATTGGCATTGCCAGAGTGGTTGCCGCGGGCGGCGGCGTCTTATGCTGCGGACAATTAAACACAGAGGACGCAGTATGTCACAGGCAATTCAGCATAATTCTCAGGTCACGATGACTCGCCACCCGCATTTTCTACGCATCGCCGAGGCGCTCCGGCCCGCGCTGCGCCGTCAGGCGCATCTGCCGAGCGCGGTGGTGGAAGCCCGCGCCGACGCCGCGGCGCTCTTTGGCTGGCGCGCCGAGCCGGTGAGCACCCTGGCCGCGTTTTACCAGCGCGAGCTGACCAGCGGCGATAGCGTCATTATTGATTTTGGCAGCCACTACGTTGGCTACCTGCATTTTCTCTGCCGGAGCGCCGGGAGCCCGCCGGACGCTCCGGCCCATCTGCAGTTCACCTTCGGCGAAACGCTGAGCGAAGTGTGCGAACCGTTCAGCGATTATCAGGGCTGGCTCAGCAGCAGTTGGCTGCAGCAGCAGGATCTGTGGCTCGATGTCCTGCCCGCCGAAGTTGACCTCCCGCGTCGCTACTGTTTCCGCTACCTGAAGGTGGAGGTCAAAGCCGTTTCGCGCAAGTTTCGTCTGCAGTTTGACCAGATCCAGGTTAATGCCGTTACCTCAGCCAGCGGCGCATGCCCGGCGGCGACCACCTCCGACCCGCAGCTCCAGGCCATCGATAGCATCGCCGTTCTGACCCTACAAAACTGCATGCAGGAGGTGTTTGAAGATGGGCCCAAACGCGACCGCCGCCTGTGGCTCGGCGATTTACGTCTGCAGGCGCTGGTGAACGATGTCACCTTCGCCCGCCACGATCTGGTGCGCCGCTGCCTGTACCTTTTCGCCGGGCATACTCGCGAGGATGGGATGGTGTCGGCCAACGTGTTCGTCCAGCCGGATGTCGTTGCGGACGATACCTTTCTGTTTGATTATTCATTGTTTTTTGTCGACGTTCTTTATAACCATTGGCAAAGCGCCGAGGACGTTGAAACGGCCCGCGAGCTGTGGCCCACGGCGCGCCGTCAGGTAGAGCTGGCGCTAAGCCGCTGCGGCCCCTCCGGTATTGTGCGCGATAGCGACGACTGGTGGGTGTTTATCGACTGGCAAGCGTCGCTGAATAAACAGGCGGCGGCGCAGGGCGTGCTGATTTACTGCCTGCAGCGCGCGGTCTGGCTGGCGGAACGCTTTGAGCCTGAATTAGCCGCCCGCTATCGCACCCGTTTACAGCAGCTTAAAGCGGCGGCGCTTGATTCGTTCTGGGACGAGCGGCAAGGCTTCTACATTAGCGGCCCGCTGCGCCAGGTCTCATGGGCATCGCAAATCTGGCTGGTGCTGGCGGAAGTCGGCACGCCGCAGCAGAGACGGGAGATCATGCGCAACCTGGAGAAAAATCCCCCCGCCATCGCCATGAACACGCCGTACCTGCGTCACCACTATATCGCCGCCCTGTTGCAGTGCGGGCTGCGGGATGAAGCGATTGCGCAGATCAAGGCCTACTGGGGCGCCATGGTCGACTACGGCGCCGATACTTTCTGGGAAATCTTCGACCCGGCGCATCCTGACTTTTCCCCTTATGGCAGCAAACTGATCAACAGTTACTGCCATGCGTGGAGCTGCACCCCGGCCTGGTTTATTCGCCAGTACGGACTTTAACAACAACGATAAGCGAGTTTATTTTTATGGCAGAAACAACCTTTACCCTGTGGCGGCAGCGCCTTGGCTATGGCATCGCCGACCTCTCCTGCAACCTTGTGTGGCAGATGATCTCTCTTTATCTGATGTTCTTTTATACCGACGTGATGGGACTGCCCGCCTATTACGTTGGCCTGATGTTCCTCGTTACGCGTCTGGTGGACGGCGTTGCCGATGTGCTGATGGGGTTGGTTATCGACAACACCGCCACCCGCTGGGGACGCTGTCGTCCATACCTGCTGATCGGCGCGCTTCCCTTCGGACTGCTGTGTATTCTGGCCTTCTACGTGCCGGATTTCGGCACCACCGGTAAGCTGATCTACGCTTTTATCACCTACCTGTGCCTGTCGTTTCTCTATACCCTCGTCAACATTCCGTTCTGCGCCATGCTGCCGTTTCTGACGAACGACTCGCGCGAACGCACCACGCTGTCGGCGGTGCGTATCCTGCTCGGCTCGCTCGGCGCAACCATTGTCGCGGTCGCCACTCTGCCGCTGGTTAGCGCGCTGGGGAAAGGCAATCAGCAGCACGGTTTCTTCTATACGGCGGTGGTTTTCGGCGTTATTGCCACCTTTTTCCTGCTGGTGAGCTTTCGTAACGTTAAAGAAAATATCAGCATTACCCAGGAGCGCATGACCTTAAAACGCGCCTGGGTCAGCCTGCGCGCCAACCGGCCGTGGTTCGTCTTCGCCATTAATATTTTCCTGATGTGGGGCGCGTTCTTCTTCCAGACCGGGGCGCTGGTCTACTTCTTCCACTACTACGTCGGCAATAACGATCTCACGGCGATCGTCGCCGGGATCTCCACCTTCGTGCCGCTGCTGGGTACCCTCACCGTACCGCTGCTCGCCAGCCGCATGAAAAAGCGCCACGTTTATCTGGTCGCCAGCGCGATCAACCTGGTCGGCATGGGCATGATGATGGCGGCAGGCGTTAACAGCTGGGGGCTGATCGCCGGTGCGGTGGTGCTATCGCTTGGCGCCGGACAGCGCACGGCAATTTACTTCTCCATGCAGGCCGATCCGGTGGATTACGGGGTGTGGAAAACCGGCATCAATACCGCTGGCATTTTGACCTCTATCAACGGTTTTCTTGGCAAAGTGGCTATGGCGGGCGCGGGCGCTATTACCGGGGTACTGCTCTCATCCGGCGGCTATATCGCCAACCAGGCCCAAAGCGACGGCGCGATGCTGGCGATTAAAGCCTGCTACCTCTATATCCCGGCGCTGTTGATTGTCGCCTCGATGCTGTGGATAGGCCGTTTCTACCGCCTCGACGACCAGTACGAGCAGATCCGCGCCGACCTTGATGCCGGACGCCGCGCGCCGTCGGATGCGTCATCAGTCGCCGGAGAAAACCACGCCCTGTAAGGCGCTGCATACCCTTCATACCTCTGAAAAAATAAGGATTAATATGCGTATCTCTTTGATTAGCGCAGCGGTTTGCTGCGCCCTTTTTTCAGCTTACGGCGCGAGTGCGGCCCCGCTCAGCGTTGAACAACGTCTGGCGCAGCTGGAGGCCCGGCTTAACCATGCGGAGCAGGAGGCCGGAGAGGCCAAGCGTCAGGCGCAGCAGGCGGAGCTGCGCACCAGCGCGGCAGAACAGCGCGCGGCGGCGGCGGAAAAACAGGTGCAGACGTTAAGCCAGCGCACCGATGCCACGGAGCAAAAGCAGCAGGCTGCCGACAAACAGCTGGCGAAAACCCGCCTGAGCGATGGCTTTGAATTTAACGCCTACGCCCGCTCCGGAATGCTGGTCAACAGCCACGGCAAAGGCGCGCGCGGCGGTCCGGGGATCTCGCCGGCCAGTTCGCTCAACGGTGACGCCCATGTTGGCCGTCTCGGTAACGAGAAAGATAACTACGTCGAGCTGAGCTTCGGCAAGAAAATAACCTTCAGCGACGGGTCGTGGGCGCACTTTAAAACCATGCTGGCCGACGGCGCGACCAACCCGGATCCGTGGGTGCAGGATAACGATAGCCATCACCTGAACGTGCGCCAGCTGTACGTCGAGATGGGCAATTTCGCCGATTTTTCCGGGCCGTTCAGGAACGCCTCCATCTGGGCGGGCAAGCGTTTCGACCGCGATAACTTCGATATCCATTTTACCGATAGCGATATTATGTTCCTCGGCGGTACCGGCGGCGGGATCAATGACGTCAACTGGAACAGCGCGCTGCGCGGCGACTACTCGGTTTATGCGCGCAGCTTTGGCGATCTGGGTAGCGATAACTATGAAGATAACGATATCCAGAACCTGATGTTCACCGCCAACCACTTCTGGAACAACTGGCAGCTAATGACCACGGCAATGACCGCGCAGGGTAACGATTCGCTAAAGGATAATACGTCGACGACCGGCAGCTACGCCCTGCGCAGCGATAATACGGCGAAGAACGGCTACTATGCGATGCTGGCGTATCACGATAAACAGCGGTTCTACGGCCTGGCGCCAGGCGTATCGGAGAGCGCCCTGCAGTACGGCGGCGGACTGGGCGCCGAGGCGCGGCAGCCCGGCAGCGATGGCGATCTTACTGAAAACGCCAAATCTCTGCGCTTTGCGTCCTACGGTATTTTGCCGCTGGGCAAAAACTGGCAGCTTGCGCCATCGGTTATCGCCCAGCATAGCGAAGATCGCTATCGCGACGGCGACCGCTACGATTGGGCGACCTTCAACCTGCGGGTTTCGCAGGGGATCACCCGCAACTTCGCCCTGCTGTACGAGGCGTCCTGGCAATATATGGACCTCAATCCCCATGGACGAACCTATCGCTACGACAGCGGCGTGCATCAATACCAGGCGGTGAGCGGCGATTTTTACAAGCTGACCTTCGCCCCGACGTTCAAAGTGGGCGATGTATTGGATATTAAAGCGCGACCGGAGATTCGTTTCTTTGTGACCTGGATGAACTGGGATAAAGATCTGGAACGCTACGCAATTAACGATGATTTCGGTAGTAAAGGCTTTACCGCCGGGGGGAACTGGAACTTCGGGGTACAGACGGAGATTTGGTTTTAATAAAGTTGCCCGTCCGGGGAAAACGCCTGGAGGGGTTTATTTAAATACACGCTGTAACTTTATCGCTATGCCAGTTCTGTATGAAGTAAAATAAACTAATAAAATAAAAACCATAACAGGCTAAAAAGATAAAGGTTGTTTTTATAATTCCAACAAGTGACTTTCGTTTTTTCTCAACGATGAGAAGATCGTCAAACCTTTCTTGCTGTTGTTCTGGTGTTAAATTATTAAGTATTTTATTTTTTATATCATCGTGAATCTTTTTAAACGTTCGCTTTTCACCTGGAAAGCTACCGTGTAGAAGAAACAAAAAAATAAAGAAAAGCATAACGAATGCCAATATCCGAATACTGGGCTCAGTTACCCCCCAGCATCCAAGGGTAGCAATAAACAACCAGATACCATGAGTGTTTGCTCGCGCTCTAAACCTATCAATATGAGTGCTGTATTTCTCGATTTCTTTCAAAATAGAATCATTGGCTTCCATACATAATACTCTCCTTTTTAAATGTCCTCGGTTACGAAAGGGTGCAGATCCTGCCATTTTCGTTGCGAAGCGTAACGATTCAAATAACCTTCAACAAATTGATAATCAATGGATTGCCCTGAAGCAATAAAAGCAGCTTTCTGGATGCACCGGTTGGATGACGTCGTTTCGTTTCCCAGCTTTTAACTAGCTCATAGCTAACGCCAACGGCGGCGGCGAAGTCCTGCTGTTTTAAACCTGTGGCTTCGCGTATCGCTTTCACATCAACTTCGCTGAAGGTATGAACGTGGTGCACCTTCGGCGTTTGTTCACCCTTCTCAATCCTGACCATCTCTTCTGCACTAGCCAGCAGATCGGCAAACAATTCGTCTTTCATATACACCTCAGTTGGCTCTCTGGCGCTATCGATGTTTCAATCATTAATAGCTCAGCCTCACTTTATGTTTATTGGCTAGTTTAATAACTCAGCAACCTGCCTTAACATCTTTTTCTGCTCCTGGCTTAATTCATCCTGTTCATTTTTAGGATAGATGAGCGCCAGGTAAATTCTTCCCTTTATCGTTACATTATAGTAAATCACCCGCACGCCGCCGCGCTTGCCCGTTCCGGGACGACTCCAGCGGATTTTACGAAAACCTCCGGTTCCCGAAATGGTGTCACCTGCCTCAGGATCATTGATCAGGATTTCCTGAAAGGCCCGAAATTCATCATCCGGTAACAGCACCTGGCGTCGTTTACTGAAGCCTTGTAGTTCAATAAAAGTAAACATCTCATTCCCTGATGTCCTTACGACTTACCAGACAATATACATGTACTGTGTACAGTAATCAAAGGATTTTATGTACCCGGTACATTGTGACGCGTTGGCCCAGGACAAGACGTATCGCTCATGACCTGGCTTCAGTGCCCACGCTCCCGGGGGCGGCGCAGAGCGCCTTGCCCGGGCTACCGGATCGCAGACCGCAGGGGGCGCGTAGCCCGGACAGATGCGCAGCATCGCCTCCGGGGGCCCGGATTACATGCTGTAACCCGGCTTCTTAATCAACTGCTCCATCTGCGGGGCGATTTCGCTATCCCAGACCTGCTGCCAGTCGCTCGGTTCTACCTGCTGCAGGGCCACGCTCACCGAACTCTCTTTGCTGTTCAGATGGCGAATCAACACCTCGGTAATATCGGCGGCCAGCGCCGTTTTTTGTTCATCATTCAGCTCGCGGGGAAAACATTTAATATCAACGTGCGGCATAGCAGGCTCCTTATTGTCAAGACAATAAAGCTATCATAGCAGGCGACGTTCAGTTCTCATTTTGTGCTTTAAATCAGCTCGTTGCGACGCAGCACGGATTGGAGTTTGGGATGGCGATACACCGCATCCGCCACGGCGACGAATTTTGGCGTATGGGCCGCAAACCACTCCCGGCGCGGGCCCCAGGCGCACATCGCCGCGATATAGCAGTCGAGCAGGGTTATCCCCGCGCCCAGCGCATACGGCGCGGCGGCGAGCTGCTGCTCCAGCCACAAATAGAGCGATTTACGATAGCGGATGCAGCTTTCCCGCAGCTGCTCTGGCGCATCGGCGGCCCAGCGTTCGGGGTAATCCGCAAAGGTAAAGGTGGGATAAACGTTCGCCACCAGCCAGATCAGCAGACGCTGAAAGGCATGCCGCTGCGGCGAGCCCGGCGCCGGGGCCAGATCCGGCCGCCTGTCGAGAATCATCAGGGCGATAGCGGCGGTTTCGGTCATCACGCTGCCGTCTGCAAGCGTCAGGGTCGGCACCTGACACAGCGGGTTTATCTGTTTGAGGCGGTCGCGCTGCGGGCCCGGCTGGTCAAAGCCCTCAACGTTGACAAAATAGTACGGGATATCGGCCAGCGTCAGCATCAGTTCGCTAATTGTCGACCCCCAGCCGGGTACGCCATAGACGGTGATCATGTTCTGCGCCCTCGTGAATTCGCCGCACAGGAGCGCGGCGGCGGCAGGTTTAGCCATGTTGCAGTATAGATTCGATCGCGCGATGCCGCTATAGAACGCCCTACGCCGACTCCCGCGCCACCAGGTGAAAGCCGATATCAATAATCACGTCCCCTTCACCGCCGCCTTCGATGCGGTCGGCGAGCAGCGTGGCCGCCTGCTCGCCGATGGCGTGACGGTCGACGCTGACGGTGGTGATCGCCGGACGGTTGCTGGCGGCGAAGTCCAGATCGCCAAAACCGATCACCGCCAGATCCTGCGGCACGCGCAGACCCCGGCTTTCGGCTTCCATAATCGCCCCCTGGGCAAGGGTATCGGAGCTGCAGACGATAACGTCAAATTCGCCGCCAGCGAGCAGCTCGGCCAGGCCGCGACGCCCCAGCGCCAGTGATGCCGGAAGCGGCACTTCGACCTGCGGCGCATCGTCAATGCCGTTTTTGGCCAGCCGTGCGCAGAGCCCCTGCTTTCGCAACGTCGCGCGCGCGTCGCCGGCCCACAGCAGGCCCGGGCGACGGTAGCCTTTTTCCAGCAGATATTCGCCAATGGTTTCACCGACTTTTTCATGCGAAAAACCGACCAGCATATCCAGCGGCGTCGGGGTGAGATCCCAGATCTCCACCACCGGCGTAGCGGCGTTGAGAATCGTCTTCTTCAACGCCGGGGCGTGCTGAATGCCGGTCAACACGACGCCATCCGGACGCCGGGAGAGTAAGGTTGCGACCAGCTCGGCTTCGGTCTGTCGGCTGTAGCCCGCCACGCACAGCAGCATATGGTAGCCGCGCGCCGCCAGGGTATCGCTCAGCGCCTGGATGGTATCGACAAACATATTGTTGTTAATTTGCGGCACCACCACGGCCACCAGCTTGCTGCGCCTGGAGGCCAGGCCGCCGGCCAGCGCGTTGGGGATGTAGCCCGTCGCCTGCACCGCCTGCATCACTTTCTCGACCGTTTTTGGCCGTACCAGCTGCGGCGTATTCAGCGCCCGACTGACCGTCATCGATGACAACCCGGCGCTGCGGGCAACGTCATCCAGCGTCGGCGCGCGCGTCGGTTTTCTGCTTTTCACGACTAAGCCCCTGTGTTGAGTCGTTTCCTGTGGGCATTATTGATGATGGCCCGCGCAATTGCCAGCGCCCTCCGGGACATCTCTAAGAGAATCAACGACCTGAAAAACAAAATGTTATCGCTATCATTATGCTTTGTGACTTTTCACAAACCTTTTTGGATCGTGACCTGCGCTGCATAATTTCACTCGTTATAACCGCTAATTGTGATCGTTTGTACAAATTAAAATCACTGTCGTAGCGTAAAGACAATTCCAGGATTAAAAATGTTAGCGCAAACATTTTATCACTAAAAAGGAACTGACTATGACCTCGAGTGCTAATTCCGAGTCCGTGACCTACGCCAAAGCTTCCGGCGTCAAAACCGCCGCTGAGACCGGTGACCGTATTGAACACGTCAAACTGTCGCTGGCTTTTCTGCCGCTGGCGACCCCCGTCAGCGATGCAAAAGTTCTGACCGGTCGACAAAAGCCGCTGACCGAAGTGGCGATTATCATCGCCGAAATCCGCTCCCGGGACGGTTTTGAAGGCGTCGGCTTTAGCTATTCCAAGCGCGCGGGCGGCCAGGGCATTTACGCCCACGCCAAAGAGATCGCCGATAATCTGCTCGGCGAAGACCCGAACGATATCGACAAGATCTACACCAAACTGCTGTGGGCCGGGGCTTCCGTAGGCCGCAGCGGTATGGCGGTACAGGCCATCTCCCCTCTCGATATTGCGCTGTGGGATATGAAAGCCAAACGCGCCGGACTCCCGCTGGCGAAGCTACTCGGCTCGCATCGTGATTCCGTCCAGTGCTACAACACCTCCGGCGGCTTCCTGCATACCCCGCTGGATCAGGTATTGAAAAACGTGGCTATCTCCCGCGAAAACGGCATTGGCGGGATTAAGCTGAAAGTCGGTCAGCCGAATACCGCTGAGGATATTCGTCGTCTGACGGCGGTGCGCGAGGTGTTGGGCGATGACTTCCCGTTAATGGTCGACGCCAATCAGCAGTGGGATCGCGAAACCGCTATCCGCATGGGGCGCAAAATGGAGCCGTTCAACCTGATCTGGATTGAAGAACCCCTTGACGCTTACGACGTTGAAGGCCACGCGCAGCTCGCCGCCGCGCTGGATACACCGATTGCCACCGGCGAGATGCTGACCAGCTTCCGCGAACACGAGCAGCTGATCCTCGGCAACGCCAGCGACTTTGTCCAGCCGGACGCCCCGCGCGTCGGCGGGATCTCCCCGTTCCTGAAAATTATGGATCTGGCGGCGAAGCACGGTCGCAAGCTGGCCCCGCACTTTGCGATGGAGGTGCACCTGCATCTCGCCGCCGCCTACCCGCTCGAGCCGTGGCTGGAGCATTTCGAGTGGCTGAACCCGTTGTTTAACGAACAGCTGGAGCTGCGCGACGGGCGGATGTGGGTTTCCGAACGCCACGGTCTGGGCTTCACCCTGAGCGAACAGGCCCGCCGCTGGACCCAGCAAAGCTGCGAGTTTGGTAAACGTCCTTAACAGAATTCCCCGGATGGCGGCGTAAACGCCTTATCCGGGCTACAGGCCCAGTCGCCCGGCCAAGGCGTATTAAGCGCCGCCCCCGGGAGAATACAGCGTTTTCCCGGAGGCGATGCTGCGCATTTGTTCGGGCTACCGGTCCGCAGGCGACTGAAAACCCGTAGCCCTCCCGGGGAAATACCTCTTATTGCCTGTACCCACAATACACAACCCTGCAAAGGAGTTGATTAAAATGCAACAGCAATTAAAACGCAGCAACGTGCGTTACGGTATATTACTGTTTTTATTTCTGGCTACCGTATTTAATTATGCCGACCGGGCAACGCTGTCCGTCGTCGCGCCTATTATGAGCAAAGAGTTAGGTTTTGATCCCGAGGCGATGGGGCTGGCCTTTTCCGTTTTTGGTATCTCCTACGTCATTATGCAAATACCCGGCGGCTGGCTGTTGGATAAATATGGTTCGCGGCTGGTCTACGGCTGCGCGCTAATTGGCTGGTCGATCGTCACCATGTTCCAGGGCACCATCTATATGTTCGCCAGCCCGCTGGTAGCGCTGGTTATTCTGCGCCTGATGATGGGGGCGATTGAAGCCCCAGCCTTCCCCGCCAACAGCCGTCTGAGCGTGCAATGGTTTCCCAATAAAGAGCGCGGATTCGTCACCTCGGTCTATCAGGCCGCGCAGTATATCTCTTTGGGGATTATTACGCCGCTGATGACCATTATTCTGCATAATTTAAGCTGGCACTACGTATTTTATTATATTGGCGCTATCGGCGTGGTGCTGGGGATATTCTGGCTGGTAAAAGTAAGAGATCCCTCTCATCATCCAAAAATTAACCAGCAGGAGCTCGACTATATTCGTGAAGGCGGCGGCGAGCCGGAGTTAGGCACGAAAAAAACGCAGCAGAAATTAACCCTCGCGCAAATCAAAAGCGTCTGCGTCAATCGTATGATGATCGGGGTATATATTGGCCAGTTCTGCGTAACGTCCATTACCTGGTTCTTCCTGACCTGGTTTCCCACCTATCTCTATCAGGCCAAAGGTATGTCGATCCTGAAAGTCGGCTTTGTCGCCAGTATCCCAGCCATTGCCGGATTTATCGGCGGCCTGCTGGGCGGCGTATTCTCGGACTGGCTGTTGAAACGCGGCTACAGCCTGACGACCGCCCGCAAGCTGCCGGTGATCTGCGGCATGCTGCTCTCCTGCGTGATTGTTGTCGCCAACTACACCACCTCGGAAGTGGTGGTGATCGCCGCCATGAGCGTGGCCTTCTTTGCTAAAGGGTTCGGTAACCTCGGCTGGTGCGTGCTGAGCGACACCTCACCGAAGGAGATGCTCGGTATTGCCGGCGGCGTGTTCAACATGTGCGGCAACCTGGCGAGCATCATCACGCCGCTGGTCATCGGCGTGATCATCGCCAACACCCACTCGTTTGATTACGCCATCCTGTACGTCGGCTCCATGGGCGTACTGGGGTTGTTCTCCTATCTGTTTATCGTCGGGCCGCTGGATCGTTTGACGCTGACCCCGCGCGCCGCCTGATTTAACACCCTGGCGAGGATTCGCCCCCGCTGTTTCGCATCACACTCCTGCGAAACAGCGGTTTTTTAGTAGGTTATCCCCGGCGGATTCACCGTCGATTGCGTCACCTCTTCGCCCTGCTCGCCCCAGCGCGCCAGCACCTTCTGGTATTCCCCGCGAGCAATCGCGCCATTTAGCGCCGCTTGCAGCGCCACCACCAGGCCGTTGCCCTTTTTGGTCGTCGTGGCAACGTACGCTTTTTTCGGCCCCAGGCCGACGACTTTGGTTTTGCCGCTGAGCGCCGCTTTATAGGCCGCCACCGACTGCGGCCCAAAGAACACATCCGCGCGCCCGGACTGAATATAGAGATTGCCCGAAGCGTCATCGGTCAGGTAGACCGGCAGCGCCGGTTGACGCCCGGCGGCTTCATTTTCGGCGTTCCAGCCGAGCAAAATCCGCTCCTGATTGGTCCCGGACCCGACGATCACCTTTTTGCCCGCGAGATCCGCCGGTCCGCTGACGCTGGCGATATCGCTGGTCGATTTCACGGAAAAGGCCAGCGAATCGACGCGATAGGTCGCAAAATCAAACTTCTCTTTCCGCTGCTCGGTCACCGCAATATTGACCAGCGCCACGTCGTAGCGACCGGAAGTCATCCCCAGCGGCCAGTCCTCCCAGGCGGTGGGCACCAGCTTCAGCTTTAGCCCGAGGCTGCCGGCCAGCAGCCTGGCGATATCCGGGTCGCTGCCGATACGCGTGCGGTTATCGCTGGCCAACAGCGCCAGCGGCGGCGAGTTGAGCGCCGAAATCGCCACCGTTAAGGTGCCCGGCTCGACGAAGGCGTAATTTGCCGGGATCTTCGCGATCGCCTGCTCATCGCGGGTCACCGGCAGCGGCTGCTCGTTGGCGCGCAGGTCGATAGCCGCCTGCGATGCCGCGGATAAAGATAATAACGTCAGGGCTAAAAGTCCGTTTCTCATGCCGCTAATACCCTCGATAAGAACTGCCGCGTCCGCGGGTGCTGCGGGTGGTTCAGCACGGCGTCGCTGCCGCCCTGCTCGACAATTTTGCCGTCGACCATAAACACCACCCGATCCGCCACCTCTTTCGCAAAGCCGATTTCATGAGTCACCACCACCAGGGTAGTGCCGGAGCGCGCCAGCTTTTTAATCACATCCAGCACTTCCCCCACCAGCTCAGGGTCAAGCGCGGAGGTCGGTTCATCAAACAAAATCACCCGCGGGTTCAGCGCCAGCGCCCGGGCAATGGCGATGCGCTGCTGCTGCCCGCCGGACAGGTGTCGCGACCAGGCATCGGCTTTGTTGCGCAGTCCGACCACGTCCAGCAGGTCATACGCCCGCGCGATAGCCTCTTTGCGGGTCGCCTGTTTGTGGGCGATGGGCGCCTCAATCAGGTTTTCCAGCACCGTCAGATGCGGGAACAGATTGAAGTTCTGAAATACGTAGCCGACGTTGACCCGCTGGCGGAGGATCTCTTTCTCTTTCAGTTCGTACAGCTTGTCGCCTTTGCGGCGATAGCCGATATAGTCGCCATCGATCTGGATAAAGCCTTCATCGACGCGCTCCAGGTGGTTAATCGCCCGCAGCAGCGTCGATTTTCCCGAGCCGGACGGCCCGAGGATCACCGTTACCGTGCCGGGTTCGATTTCCAGCGACACGTCATCCAGCGCTTTATGGCGGCCAAAGTATTTGCTGACGCCGGTAATGGAAATATGACCGTTACGAGAGTTGGACATGGACAGGCTCCTGCGGTTGTGGGCGGCGAACGGGTTCAGCGCGACGGCTGCTGCGGGCGGTATTGACCGCCGAGCGGCGTTCGCTGCGGGCCAGGCCGCGCTCGACCAGATACTGAATCAGCGACAGCACGCTGGTGATCACCAGATACCAGGCGGCGCCGACCATCAGCAGCGGAATGACTTCCTGGGTGCGGTTGTAGATCATCTGGATGGTGTAAAACAGCTCCGGCATCGCCAGCACGTAAACCATCGCCGTCCCCTTGGCGAGGCTGATAATTTCGTTAAAGCCCGCCGGTAAAATGGTGCGCAGCGCCTGCGGCAGGATAATGCGCAGCGTGCGACGGCTGGCCGGAAGCCCCAGCGCCGCCGCCGCTTCATACTGACCGTGATCGACGCCAAGGAAGCCGCCGCGGATAATTTCGGCGGTGTAGGCGCTTTGCACGAGGGTCAGCCCGACAACGGCAGTGGAAAACTGTCCCAGCACGTTGATGGTCTCAAAGCTGGCCCAGCTAATGCCGGTGAACGGGATACCGATCGATAACCTGTCGTAGAGATAAGAGAAGTTGTAGAGAATAATCAGCACCACGATCAGCGGCAGCGAGCGGAACAGCCAGATATAGCCCCAGGCCAGGCTGCTCAGCAGCCATGAGCTGGAGAGGCGGGCCAGCGCCAGCAGGCCGCCGAGAATAACGCTCAGCGCCGTCGCCAGCAGGGTCAGCAGCAGCGTCTGCCCGAGGCCCTCGAGGATCACCGGGTCAAAGAACCAGCGGGCAAAAACGCCCCACTCCCAGCGCGGGTTAAAGGCGACGGATTGAATCACCACCGCCAGCGCCAGCAGCGCCAGCGCCGCGCCTACCGCCCGCAGCGGATAGCGCGCGGGGACAACCTTAATCGTTTCCGGGGTATGCATAGGGGCTCCTTAAGCGCTCTGGCTTAGCGCGCTGACCGCCAGCGCTTTGGTGAAGCGCAGTCGGCCATCAAACGGCGGCAGACTGTACTCTTCCGGATCGCGGCTGAGGTCAAACTGCGCCTCGTAGCCCTGGCTCAGGTAGAGCCGCACCGCTTCCGGCTGCCGAAAACCGGTGGTCAGATAGATATGGCTGTAGCCGGCAAGCAGCGCCCGACGCTCCAGCTCCTGCACCACTTTCGCCGCCAGCCCCTGCTGGCGCAGACGGCGATGGGTCCAGATACGTTTGATTTCCGCCGTATGGGCGTCTTTCGGTTTGTACGCGCCGGTGGCGATAATTTCGCCCTCGCGCTCCAGCACGATAAACAGCCCCTGCGGCGCCAGATACCATTCAGTCAGCTCGATTTCGGCATCGCGGGAAAAGTAGTCGCCGTAGCGCGCGGCGTACTCGCCGAACAGGCCCTCAATAATCGGCTGCAGCTCCGGGGTTTCCGGAGAGACATCGCGGAAAATATCGCTCATCATGCCTCCTGTTAGTCGCCGAGTCCGGCCGGGTTGATTTCCGATTGCGGGATGCTCTCCACGCCTTCGCCCCAGCGGTTCAGCACCTTCGCGTAATCGCCGCTGCGGATAGCGCCGTTCAGCGCCGTCTGTACCGGTTCAACCAGACCGCTGCCTTTTTTCACCGTCACGGCGATATGCGCCGCCTTCGGCCAGCCGCCGTCAACGCTGCCCACCAGCTTGGTTTTGCCGGTCAGCGCCGCTTTCCACGCGCCGATCACGTTGGGGCCGAAGAAGGCGTCGGCGCGCCCGGACTGCAGCGCCAGGGTTTGGGCGGCGTCATCTTTGGTATAAACCGGGGTAAACGGCTTCAGCCCCTTCTTAAGGTTCTCGGCGTTCCACGCCAGCAGGATCGCTTCCTGATTGGTACCGGAGCCGACGATTATCCGCAGCCCGGCGATATCCTCCGCTTTTTCAATTTTGCTCAGCGGGCTGCCGCTCTTGACGTAGAAACCCAGCGAATCTTTGCGGTAGGTGGCGAAGTCAAACTTCTCTTTGCGCTCTTTGGTTACGGTGATATTGCTGACCGCCGCATCATATTTGCCGGAGGCGACGCCGAGCGGCCAGTCTTCCCATGATGTCGGTACCACGTTCAGCTCAAGCCCAAGGCTGTCGGCCACCAGGCGGGCGATATCCACTTCGCTGCCGAGCAGGGTTTTGTTATCGTCAGAAAACACGGTCAGCGGCGGCGAGTTCAGCGCGGCGACCGCGACGGTCAGTTTGCCCGGCACCGCCAGGTGAAGACCTTTGGGCAACTGCGCGATAGCCTGCGGGTTTTTCGCCGTATGAATCGGCGTTTTGTTAGCTTCGAGGCTCACGCCGGTGCCGTTGATCGTGACGTTCTGCGCCCAGGATGAGGCGCTAACGGCCAGCGCAAGCGCCAGGAGTAGCGATTTTTTCTGCGTTTTCTGCATAGCGGGTGTTCTCTATTATTGTTTTTGGAATTGATTAACGGGCTCTGCCAGCCCTAAGCTTTCGCGCAGCGTGGTGCCGGGATATTCCCGGCGGAATAATCCGCGCTGCTGAAGAATGGGTACGACCTGATCCACAAAGCGCGGGAAGGTGTCCGGCGTGCCGCCCTGGATAATAAAACCGTCCGCCGCGCGCTGTTCGAACCACTGCTGTAAACCATCCGCCACCTCTTCGGCGGTGCCAGAGAAACGCGGTCGCGGGCTGGCCGCCTCCAGCGCCACCTGGCGCAGCGTCAGGCCGCGTTCGCGGGCGTTGCGTTTTATCTCGTCGGTGGTGCTGCGAAAGCTGTTCTGCCCGAGGTCGCCGATATCCGGAAACGCCTCGTCCAGCGGATATTGGGCGAAATCGTGATGCTCAAAATAGCGGCCGAGGTAATTCAGCGCGTCGTCAATCGATACCAGCGCGGCGGTGGTCTGGTATTGCTGCTCCACATCGTCGGCGCTATCGCCAACGATGACGCTGACGCCCTGGAATATGTGTAGTTCGCTCTCCCGGCGGCCGTGCGCTTCGAGCTGGCTTTTGACGTCCCGATAAAAGGCCTGCGCCTCCGCCAGCGATTCCTGATGGGTAAAAATAGCGTCGGCGTGGCTGGCGGCTAATTTTTTGCCGTCATCGGATGCGCCCGCCTGAAAGATAATCGGTCGCCCCTGCGGCGTGCGGGCAATATTTAGCGGACCGGCTACTTTAAAGAAATCGCCGTGATGATTAAGCGTGTGCAGCTTATTTTTATCAAAGAACTGGCCGCTCTCTTTATTCCGAATAAACGCATCCTGCTCCCAGGAGTCCCACAGGCCTTTGACAACCCGCAGATATTCATCGGCAATGCGGTAGCGCAGAGCATGATCGGGATGCTGGGCGCGGGAGAAGTTTTTCGCCGAGCCCTCCAGCGGCGAGGTGACCACGTTCCAGCCCGCGCGCCCGCCGCTCAGATGATCGAGGCTGGCGAACTGGCGGGCGGTGGTAAAGGGTTCGCTGTAGGAGGTCGACAGGGTACCAACCAGGCCTAAACGCGTGGTTACCGCCGCCAGGGTGGATAATACCGTCAGCGGTTCAAAACGATTTAAAAAATGCGGGATCGATTTTTCATTAATATATAAGCCGTCGGCGACAAAAATAAAATCGAGCTTGCCCTCTTCCGCTTTTAGCGCCGTCTGCTTAACGAACTCAAAGTTAATACTGGCGTCGGCCAGCGCGGCCGGATGGCGCCATGCCGACATATTTCCCGATGCGCCATGTAATATAGTGCCAATACGCAGCTGCCGTTGTTCAGACATCGTTAATCCTTAGTCTATGACCCTGAATAATTAAAGTTCTTTTAATGCCTGCTCTGCCAGATCGGCAAAATAGTGCGCCGCCGGCGCGATCAACCGCTCATCCGGGTTAAACGCCGGATGGTGAAGACCAAATTCGCTGGCGCTACCGATGCTGACGAAAGCGCCGGGTATATGCTGGAGATAAACGGCAAAATCTTCGCCGCCGAGATGGAGGTCCGCATGATGCGTGCGGTAGCCGGACTTATCGGCCACGTCGCTGGCGAATGCCGCCCAGCGCTCATCATTGACCAGCGCGGTCGGCCCGGCGTACCAGAAGACATCGATCTGCGCGCCGAAGGCGCTGGCGAAGCCGGCGGCAATCTCGCTCACCCGCGCCTTCACCCGCTGCTGGACTTCGCTGCTATGGGTGCGCAGCGTACCTTCCAGCTCGACGCTTTCCGGCAGGACATTCCACGTATTGCCACCCTGAATCCGCGTCACGCTAAGCACCACGGAATCGAGGGTATTCACTTCGCGGCTGGCGACGCTTTGCAGCAGGGTCACCAGTTGGCTAGCCAGCAGAATGGCGTCCTTCCCTTCATGAGGCCGGGCGGCATGCGCGCCTTTACCGGTCACTTTGAAGACAAAGCGATCGACGTTGGCGTAAAACGCGCCGCCGCGGGTGGCGAACTCGCCTACAGACAGGCCCGGTTCATTATGCATACCGAAAATGGCGGAAACCCCCTCCAGTACCCCGGCGCGAATCAGGGTTTTCGCGCCGCCGAAGCTCTCTTCCGCCGGCTGGAACAGAATGCGGACGCGTCCCGCCAGCTGCGCTTCGCGTTGTTTCAGCAGTAAGGCCGCGCCAAGGATCACGCTGGTATGAATATCATGCCCGCAGGCGTGCATCACGCCGGCATTCAGCGAACGAAACGGCACGCTGGCCGCCTCTTCGATAGGTAGCGCGTCGATATCGGCGCGCAGGGCTATCACCTTATCGCCGCTGCCCACTTCGGCCACCGCGCCGGTTTTCAGTTCATAAGGCAGCAGGCTGATGCCGCCGCTCTGCAGCCAGTCGCGAATACGCGCGGTGGTATCAACCTCCTGCAGCGAAAGTTCCGGGTACTGGTGCAGTTCGCGCCGCCAGCGAATTAACTGTTCGGCAAGGCTCATGGCTGGACCTCCGCGCTCAGATGCGCCTGGGCCAACAGACGCAGGGAGTTAAGGCGCGCCGCGCCGTCGCTAATGGGCGTGTCGATAATAAATTCGTCGATGTTCCACGCCGACTGCAAGGCATCCAGCTGCGCTTTCACCTGCTCGGGGGTGCCGAACAGCACCGCCGATTCCCGACGGGCGATGCGCGTCGGCATGCTACCCGCCTGGCGGGCAAAGGCGGCCGCCTGCGCTTCGCTGCCGACGGTCACCCGCTGGCCGTTTTCCAGCTCAACGCCCCAGACTTCCACGGCGTTTGCCAGATCGGCTGCGGTGGCAGAATCGTCGGCCACCACGGCCTGGACGGCAATAATCGCGTCGCGACGGCTCAGTTCGCGCCAGCGGGTGAGCACCTCGCGCAGCAGATGCTTATCGCCGTTGAGATGGGCGGCGAAGACAAAGTTCCAGTCCAACTGCGCCGCCAGCTGCGCGCTTTCCAGGCTGGCGCCGAGGAGAAAGCCGTCTGCGCGACGCGGCGGAATCGGGGTTGCGCGGACGCTCTCTTCCCCATCGGTTTCGGTCAGCGACAGCCAGTTATCGAGCTGCGCCAGCTGGTCGGCAAAACTCCCTTTTTGCTGGGGATTAAGCCCCTGCTGCAGCGCGCGGGTAGAGAGCGGCAGGCCACCTGGAGCTTTGCCCACGCCCAGATCCACGCGGCCCGGCGCGAGGGAGGCCAGCATATTGAAGTTTTCCGCCACTTTGTACGGGCTGTAGTGCTGGAGCATGACGCCGCCGGAACCGACGCGAATCCGGCGGGTCTGGCCGAGGATCCAGGCGATCGCCAGTTCCGGCGACGGGCTGGCAAGCTGCTCGGTATTGTGGTGTTCGGCTATCCAGAAACGGTGATAGCCCCAGGCTTCCGCCTGTTGCGCCAGCGTTAATGTACGCGCCAGCGCCTGGGCGGCCGTTTCTCCGGCCGCCAGCGGGCTTTTATCCAGGATACTGATTCGATAAGACATTTCGCAGGCTCATGTGAATTAACATGTCTGCATTATTAGAAGCGGCCGCGGTCAGTGAGAAACAATTTATTTACATTTGCTCTGCCGGAAATTAGATATGCGGTGAGGTAAATGTCCCCGGAGGCGATGCTGCGCATCTGTCCGGGCTACGCATCCTCAGCAGTCTGCGGGCCTGTAGTTTGTAGTCCGGCTAAGCGCAGCGCGAGCCGGGGGATTATCGGAGATTCTGCCGAAGCTCGCGCACCAGCGCCTCGGTCTGCTGCTGGTTGCGTAAGCGCACAAAGCGAATATGTCGATACTGCGGATCCTGCATATCCGCCAGATAGCGGCGGCGATTATTGCGCCAGGTTTTTAGCGTCCAGAGAATAATGGAGTCCCGGCTAAAGAAGGAGCGGCGGAAGGTTTCGCAGTTGCCGGTGCCGGGCCACAGTTCCTGGCGACGGCTGGCGCGTGAAGCCGCGCGCCAGACCGCCTGACGCATCGTGCGCCAGAAGCTGTAGTCCACCCACACCACCAGATCCACGTCGCGCCATTTTAGCGGGCGGCTGCGGTTATAGTTACCGTCCAGCACCCAGCCGGGCGCGGCGAGCGCGGCGGCAAGTTTGGCGTAAAACTCATCGTCCGGCGTCCCTTGCCATTCGGGCAGCCAGTAGAGCACATCCATTTCGATATAAGGCAGCGACAGTTCCTGAGCCAGCCGACGCGCGAGGGTAGATTTGCCGACGCCGCTGGTCCCTACTACGTTGATTTTCATCGTGGTCTCTCGGGCAAAACGCGGGCTGAAAATAATAGCGCACGTTGGGCAAAATCGATCAGCGAAATTTCCAGGTGACTATCCCCCCACAGAACGCGGCGATCTCATTGATATTTAAGCAAGTGCGGTCCGCAAATCTTTTACGTGCGTCCATTTTCCGATACGTGTAGGATTCTCCGCCATGCTCGCTTATCTCATTCCTCAGAATGATGAGAGAGCCAGCAGCACGAACCACTCATGGACATTGACAGGAAAATAGCGACATCAATGAATACAAAACACTCTAGCGTGGCGGAGCAGCACGCTGCCAAACGCCACTGGCTGAATTCGCAGGAGTCCGGCTACCACAAGGCGATGGGCAACCGTCAGGTACAGATGATTGCCATCGGCGGCGCCATCGGTACCGGCTTGTTTCTCGGCGCGGGCGCGCGCCTGCAGATGGCCGGGCCGGCTCTGGCGCTGGTTTATCTGGTCTGCGGCCTCTTTTCGTTTTTTATCCTACGCGCGCTGGGCGAGCTGGTGCTTCATCGTCCTTCGAGCGGCAGCTTCGTCTCCTACGCCCGCGAGTTCCTCGGTGAAAAAGCGGCTTACGTGGCGGGCTGGATGTACTTTGTCAACTGGGCGATGACCGGGATCGTCGATATCACCGCCGTCGCGCTGTATATGCACTACTGGGGCGCGTTCGGCGACGTCCCGCAGTGGGTATTCGCCCTCGGCGCGCTGGCGATTGTCGGCACCATGAACATGATCGGCGTGAAATGGTTCGCCGAGATGGAGTTCTGGTTCGCGCTGGTGAAAGTGCTGGCGATCGTGGCATTTCTGGTGGTCGGAACCATTTTTCTCGGCAGCGGCAAGCCGCTTGATGGCAATGCCACCGGCTTCCACCTGATTACCGATAACGGCGGCCTGTTCCCGCACGGCCTGCTGCCAGCACTGGTGCTGGTTCAGGGGGTGGTGTTCGCCTTCGCCTCTATCGAACTGGTGGGCACCGCCGCTGGCGAATGTAAAGACCCGCAGACCATGGTGCCGCGCGCGATTAACAGCGTTATCTGGCGTATCGGTCTGTTCTATGTGGGTTCGGTGCTGCTGCTGGTGCTGCTGCTGCCGTGGAATGCCTATCAGGCCGGGCAGAGCCCGTTCGTCACCTTCTTCTCGAAGCTGGGCGTGCCGTATATCGGCAGCGTGATGAATATTGTGGTGTTAACCGCCGCGCTCTCCAGCCTCAACTCTGGTCTCTACTGCACCGGGCGTATTCTGCGCTCCATGTCGATGGGCGGTTCCGCGCCGAAGTTTATGTCGAAAATGAGCCGTCATCACGTGCCTTACGCCGGGATTCTGGCGACGCTTGGCGTCTACGTCGTTGGGGTATTCCTCAACTATCTGGTGCCTTCACAGGTGTTTGAGATTGTCCTCAACGTCGCGTCGCTGGGGATTATCGCTTCGTGGGGCTTTATTGTGGTGTGCCAGATGCGCCTGCGCAAGGCGATCAAAGAAGGCAAGGCCGCAGACGTCAGCTTCAAGATGCCGGGAGCGCCTTTTACTTCCTGGCTGACCCTGCTATTCCTGCTGAGCGTGCTGGTATTAATGGCTTTCGATTACCCGAATGGGACCTATACCATCGGTTCGATTCCGCTGATCGCCGTGCTGCTGGTCGCCGGCTGGTTTGGCGTACGTAAGCGCGTACATGATATTCACAGCACCGCGCCGAATATTGAAAAACCGTAACTCGTTCCTTTTGCGGTTTGCCCCACCGGGCAAACCGCAACGGCACAACTTAATTATCTTCCACCAGCTGAGCGACGTCGCTGCTGTTAATCTGGCGCTTATTGCCTGACTCATCGGTATAGCTGGTCATGCCGGTATCTTTATCCAGCTGCGGCTTGCCCTGCGTCACGATAGTCTGCCCGCTTTTCGTCGTCATCACATAGTTTGAGCTACAGCCTGCCAGAAGGGCCAGCATCGCGCCGGCGCAAACGACCATAAATGATTTTTTCATCTTTTCTCCAGGATTAATGCCACCGTCCCGCTTGCGCAGGAAAGACGTCAGTTTATAGCCATTGTATTTATCAGGCTAATAAGTGTTTGTAACAGAGGGTGATATCGCTGAAGGCGTCAGCCGCCGCCCGGCAGACAGACTTTCAGGAGGGGTTACCCCCTCCCGTCAGGATCACAGCGCGATGCGGATAACGTCATCCGGCTGGGTGGCCTCTTTCTGGCGTGTCGATTCCTGCTTCACGCTGACGTACAGCGTTTTGCCATCGGCGGATAAGGTCAGGCTGTTCGGGTGAGTCGGGGTTTTGAAGGTCTTGACCACTTTGTAGGTCTTACCATCGATCACGCTCACTTCGCCGGCTTTACGGTGAGTTACGTAGGCTTCATTGCGGGTCGGGTTAAACAGCACGGCCAGGGATTCCGGCGCGGCGATTTTCTCCAGCACTTTACCATCGCGAATATCGACCACCAGCACTTCCGGCTGTTTGCCGTCGGTGATAAAGGCCCGGTGACCGGCGGTATCGAGGCTCAGGTTGAGGTAGAAGTGCTCTTTGCCGTCATCCTGCAGTTTCTTACGCGTCAGGATTTTATTGCTGGCGCTGTCGATGGTCACCAGTTCGCCGTCGGCGTTAGTGGTGTAGATACGGTTCGCTTCCGCGTCCACCGCCAGGCCCGTCGCCATCGCGCCGGTATTGGCAATAGTGTCTTTCAGCGTCAGCTTGTCGCCGTCCACCACCCAGATCACGCTCTCTTTACCCAGACCGGTGATGTAGACAGTATTGGTTTTCTCGTTAACCGCCAGTTCGCGCGGGGCCAGCGGGCGCACGGTTTCGCTGCGCTGGCGGGGATCGAGCACCAGACGCCCTTTCACCTTCCCGGTTTTGGCATCAATTGCCGTTACGCTGCTGTCGGTGGTATTGCCAAACCACAGGGTCTGGGTAGCGTTGTTGATCGTTGCGCCGAACGGTTTCAGATCGTTATGAATAATCTGCGTCACTTCCAGCGTCGTCGGATCGAGGCGGTAAACAATACCGCCCTTATCCAGCGAACGGCTTTGCGAAGTCGCCACCCACAGCGCATTCTCCTGCTGGCTATAGGCCATTTCGTACGCGCCCTTGCCAACGGCTTTACGCAGCATTTCTTCCGCCGCGTGGGCGCTGAAGCTCCCCGCCAGCAGTAATGAAGTTAACAACAGTGAACGGCGCAGACGCGGCGCGGACAGATGACGTAATGACATGACGACTCCCTTTGATAAAACGAATATGTGCCTGCTCGACAGTGCTTCCGTGGCGCAAAATCATGGCTTTGCGCTACTCTTTGTAATGCGAATAGTAATCATTATTTATCGCAATGTGGAGAGTTAATTGCGTTTTGTCCACCCGGCATCACGCAATTCTTGCTATTTGTTAACTCAAATCCTGTTAAGTCTTTTCAAAAAATTTACAAAAGAGTTAACATATATACATATGTTCCGTTTGGTTCGTTTTGCGAGTAACTTTGATGAAAATCCTTTCCGTGCGCGCCGCCGCGCTCCCCGCACTGCTTCTGCCGCTTATTTCTTCAGCGCCAACCGCCCACGCCGCTGAACAGACCATGGTGGTTACCGCCGCACCGTCGGCGGTTTCTGAACTCGATACTCCCGCCGCCGTAAGCGTGGTTAACGGCGACGAGATGCGCCAGGCCGCGCCGCGGGTCAACCTTTCCGAGTCGCTGGGCGCGGTACCGGGGCTACAGGTGCAAAACCGTCAGAACTATGCGCAGGATCTGCAGCTTTCGATTCGTGGCTTCGGCTCCCGCTCCACCTACGGCGTGCGTGGGCTGCGAATTTACGTCGACGGCATTCCGGCCACCATGCCTGATGGCCAGGGACAAACCTCGAATATTGATATTGGCAGCCTCGATTCGCTCGAAGTACTGCGCGGGCCTTTTTCCGCCCTGTACGGCAACTCCTCCGGCGGGGTGATTAACGCCACCACCCAGACCGGCAGCCAGCCGCCCACTATCGAAGCCAGCAGCTACTACGGCAGCTTCGGTACCTGGCATTACGGTATGAAAGCGACCGGCGCGGTCGGCGACGGCAGCCATGCGGGCGATGTCGACTATGTGGTTTCCACCAACCGCTTCACCACTCACGGCTCCCGCGACCATAGCGGCGCGCGTAAGAACCTCGCCAACGCGAAGCTCGGCGTGCGCATTAATGACGACAGCAAACTGACCCTGCTGTTTAACAGCGTGGATATTAAAGCTAATGACGCGGGCGGCCTGAGCTATGACGAATGGCAAAATAACCCGCGCCAGTCGCCAAGAGGCGATCAGTACAATACCCGCAAAACCATAAAACAGACCCAGGCCGGTTTGCGCTACGAGCGCCAGCTGAGCGATCAGGACGATCTGAGCGTGATGATGTACGCCGGCGAGCGTGAAACCACGCAATATCAGTCGATTCCTCGCGCTCCGCAGCTCAAACCCACCCATGCTGGCGGCGTGATCGACCTGACGCGCCACTATCAGGGGATTGATACCCGCTGGACCCATCGCGGCGAGCTGCTGGTGCCGGTCACCTTTACCACCGGACTTGATTATGAAACCATGACCGAGCGCCGTAAGGGTTATGAAAACTTTGTCATGAGCAACGGCGCGCCGCAGTACGGTGAAAAGGGCGACCTGCGCCGCAACGAACGCAATTTGATGTGGAACGTAGACCCCTATTTGCAAACCCAGTGGCAGCTCACCGAGAAACTCTCTCTCGACGCCGGCGTGCGCTACAGTTCGGTGTGGTTTGATTCCAACGATTATTACGTTACGCCGGGTAACGGCGATGACAGCGGCGAGGCCAGCTATCATAAATGGCTGCCGGCGGGCTCGCTGAAATACGCGGTAACCGATGCCTGGAACGTCTACGTCTCCGCCGGCCGCGGTTTCGAAACGCCGACCATCAATGAGCTTTCCTACCGCTCCGGCGACCAGGGCGGGCTGAACTTTGGCCTGCAGCCGTCCACCAACGAAACCGTTGAAATTGGCAGCAAAGCGCGAATCGGCAACGGCCTGTTGACCGCCGCGCTATTCCAGACCGATACCGATAATGAGATTGTCGTCGACGCCAGCAGCGGCGGGCGCACCAGCTATAAAAACGCCGGTAAAACGCGCCGTCAGGGGATGGAGCTGGGGCTGGATCAGCAGTTCGGCGAGAGCTGGCGTTTAAAAGCGGCCTGGACCTGGCTGGATGCGACCTATCGTACCAACGTCTGCGACGATGCCAGCTGTAAAGGCAATCGTATTCCGGGGATCGCCCGTAATATGGGCTACGCCTCCTTCGGCTATCAGCCCGAGAAAGGCTGGTACGCGGGCAGCGATATTCGCTATATGAGCGATATTATGGCAAACGATGAGAACACCGCCAAAGCGCCGTCCTGGACGGTGGTCGGCCTGACGACCGGCTATAAATGGAGCTACGGCAAGATGGATATGGATCTGTTTGGCCGGGTAGATAACCTGTTCGACCGCAGCTACGCGGGCTCGGTTATCGTGAATGAATCCAACGGCCGCTACTACGAACCGGCGCCGGGCCGTAACTACGGTATCGGGCTAAACCTGGCATGGCGGTTTGAGTAACGCTTGACCACGGCACCTCAACGGGATCGCACGCAGGATCCTGTTGAGGGTTAGCCGTGGGCGCTCGCTACGTTAAATAACGTTTCTTAACGACAATTCGAAAATGATCTTTTCCGCCTGGCAGGAGAAGGCAATGGAAGCCTCAAGCTTTGCCTCATCACCGGCGGGCGCGATGGTATAATCGACCTGCGGCGGCTCGCTGGCGGGCGCGGCGGCCAGGGCACGTTCGCGGACCGCCGCGATGGTGGACTCGGCCTCTTCGCGGCTGGCGAAGTTTTTCTCAACCCGCCAGACGCAGTCCTCATTATCAATAATCGAGCCTACGTCGATGGCACAGCCTTTGGTACTGCATTTATCTACCACATCTTTCATTGCGATTATCTCCTGGAGTTTTCTTTAGAATAAGAATCCGTTGGCGGAAAGCAAACCATTAATATTTGTATGGTTGCGTCGTTTTATCATTATAGGCCTCCGCGGGAAGCGACTTCTTGCGCCACCGCATGGCTAGCTCCTGATTGCGCACAGATCAAGCAGCTATGTTGGCAAGCGTCGCGTTATGTCGCGCTCAATCGTGCACGCCATCACACTATTCTGCGTTGAGCCTCGTCTATGGCGCTTTGCGGCGTTACCCTTGTCACAAAATAACGCCAACAAGGAGCTGCCATGGCACTGCCAGTCATTATCGATTGCGATCCGGGTCATGATGACGCGATTGCCCTCGTTCTTGCCCTCGCCTCACCCGAACTCGATGTAAAAGCCGTGACGTCCTCCGCGGGAAACCAGACCCCGGACAAAACGCTGCGTAACGTACTGCGCATGCTCACCCTGCTTAAACGCCCGGATATCCCGGTCGCCGGCGGCGCGCTTAAGCCGCTAATGCGGGAGCTGATTATCGCCGACAACGTGCATGGCGAGAGCGGTCTTGACGGCCCGGCGCTGCCGGAGCCGGGCTTTGCCGCGCAAAGCTGCACCGCCGTCGAGCTGATGGCCAACATCCTGCGCGACAGCGTCGAACCGGTCACGATCGTTGCCACCGGCCCGCAAACCAACGTCGCCCTGCTGCTCAACAGCCATCCGGAACTGCATGCCAAAATCGAGCGTATTGTGATTATGGGCGGCGCAATGGTGCTGGGGAACTGGCAGCCGGCGGTCGAGTTTAATATCTACGTCGACCCGGAAGCCGCGGAGATCGTTTTCCAGTCCGGCCTTCCGGTGGTGATGGCCGGGTTAGACGTCACCCATAAAGCGCAAATCCACGTTGAGGATATCGAGCGTTTCCGCCGTATCGGCAACCCGATATCCACCATCGTCGCCGAACTGCTCGACTTCTTTCTTGAGTACCACAAGGATGAGAAATGGGGCTTTGTCGGCGCGCCGCTGCACGACCCGTGCACCATTGCCTGGCTGCTGAAGCCGGAGATGTTTACCACCGTTGAACGCTGGGTCGGCGTGGAAACGCAGGGGAAATATACTCAGGGGATGACGGTCGTCGATTTTTACAATCTGACCGGTAAGCAGCCGAACGCTACGGTGATGCTCGATGTCGATCGCCAGGCGTTTGTTGACCTGCTGGCCGAGCGGCTGGCGTTTTACGCGTAAATCATCATAAAACCCGGCAGGCGCGACGCCTGCCGGGTAAGCGGTTACTCGTCCGGAGAGACGCGAACCACCACCTTACCGAAGTTCTCGCCCTTCAGCAGACCGATGAGCGCCTGCGGCGCGTTCTCCAGGCCGTCAACGACCTGCTCGCGGTATTTGATTTTCCCTGCCTGCACCCAGCGCCCCATCTCCTGCTGGAACTCGGCAATCCTGTGACCGTAATCCTGGCCGATAATAAAGCCCTGCATGCGGATGCGTTTTTTGAGGATCGTCGCCATCAGCAGCGGCAAGCGATCCGGGCCGTCGGGCAGCGCGGTGGCGTTGTAGCCGCTGACCAGGCCGCAAACCGGCACGCGGGCCGAGGTATTCAGCAACGGCAGAACTTCATCGAACACTTTCCCACCGACGTTCTCATAGTAGATATCGATCCCCTGCGGGCAGGCTTCAAGCAGTTTGACGGCGAAATCGGGCGCGCGATGATCGACACAGACGTCGAAGCCGAGAGTTTCTACCGCATAGCGGCACTTCTCGCTGCCGCCGGCGATGCCCACCGTGCGGCAGCCTTTCAGCTTCGCGATCTGTCCGACCGTTGCGCCAACCGGCCCGGTGGCGGCGGCGACCACCAGCGTCTCGCCCGCTTTCGGCTGACCAATATCCAGCAGCCCCATATAGGCGGTAAAGCCGGGCATGCCGAGGATCCCCAGCGCCCACGAAGGGTGTTCAGGGCTGTCGCCTAATTTCACCAGCCCGCTGCCGTCGGAAAGTTCATAATCCTGCCAGCCGCCGTAGCCCAGCACCCAGTCGCCGGGCTGAAAATCGGCGTGGTTCGATGTCACCACGCGGCTCACGGTGCCGCCGACCATCACCGCGCCAATGGCGACAGGCGGCGAATAGGAAGGCGCGTCGCTCATCCGCCCGCGCATATAGGGATCCAATGACAGAAAGACGGTGCGCAGCAGCAGCTGCCCCGGCCCGGGAGACGCGACCTCGCCCTCTTCCAGGCGGAAGTTCTCCCCGGTTGGCTCGCCGTGCGGACGCGATGCCAGCAGCCAGCGGCGGTGGCGTTGCGGATTGAAAGCCATAACACACTCCTCTTTTGACAAGTCTGTATTGAGGCTAGCTGCTTTCCCGGCAGCGCGCATTGACATTATGAGGCAGATTGATTGAGTCGGACGACCAGATAGACGCAGGGCTGCGTGGTTTCATTAATAAAGCGGCAGTCGTTAGGCGGCCCGAGCTCCAGGCAGTCCCCCGCCCGCATCTCGTGTCGCGCGTTGCCTTCGATAAACACCAGCTCGCCCTGCTGTAGCCAGATCAGCTGCCGGGCCTGGGCGTAGGATGACGCAGGCATCGGCACATCGCTGCCCGCCGGAAGCTCCACCTGCACCAGGTCGATTGGCAGGTCGCTACGCGGCGAAACGTGCCGCCGCAGATAGTGGCTCTGCGGGTCGCGCCACACCGGCTGATGGGCAAAGCGCAGCAGCTTGCCTTCCTGCATCTCCGCCCTGGCGATCAGCGTCGACATGCTAATGCCGAAAGCGCCGGATAACCGTCCCAGCATCGATGCCGTCGGGCTGCTTTCGCCGCGCTCGATCTTGTGGATCATCGCCCGCGACGCCCCCGCCCGCTCCGCCAGTTCGCTGAGCGACCAGCCGCGGGATTCCCGCTCGATTCGGATACGTGCGCTGATGCGCTGGTTAAGATTGTCTTCTATAGTATTCATAGCGTAATACTATAGTGTAGCCCGCCTGTTTGCACAACCAGACGCCCGGCACCGGGAATGAAAATGAAAAAGCCCGGCGTAATAATCGGCCGGGCAAACACGGAGAGTCATTCAATCCGTTAATGTAAACGGCGTTACGGCAATAAATGAAAAGAAATCGCGTATCCGACGCCGGTCAGCCGAGGATAAAAATTTCTGCCTAAAACAGGTGACAGCCTTGCGTACATTATTGTAATAATATCGTACCACTATAGTGTACAAGCCTTGAGGGTTACCATGACCATCCGCCATGCCAGCAAAGACGATTGCGCGGCAATCGCTGAAATCTACAACCATGCGGTACTGCATACCGCCGCTATCTGGAACGACAATACCGTCGATACCGACAACCGTATTGCCTGGTTTGAGGCCCGACAGCTCGTCGGCTATCCGGTGCTGGTCAGCGAAGAAAACGGCGTAATTACCGGTTATTCCTCCTTCAGCGACTGGCGCGCCTTTGACGGCTTTCGCCACACCGTCGAGCATTCGGTCTATGTTCACCCCGATCATCAGGGCCAAGGGCTGGGCCGCCGTCTGCTGGTCGCCCTCATCGCCGAGGCTAAGCGGTTGAATAAGCACGTTATGGTTGCCGGTATTGAGGCGCAAAATCAGGCTTCACTGCATCTGCATGATACCCTGGGCTTTATCACCACCGGGCAAATGCCGCAGGTTGGCACCAAATTTGGCCGCTGGCTGGATCTGACCTTTATGCAGCTGCAGCTTGACGATCGCCGCGATCCGGACGGTAGCGCATGAATCAAACGCTAACCCTCGCCTGTTTAGTTGCCGCTGGCGTCGGGCTGGTGCTGCAAAACACGCTGATGGTGCGCATTACCCAGTCCGCATCGACCATTCTGATCGCCATGCTGCTTAACTCGCTGGTCGGCATCGTGATTTTCGTGACCATCCTGCTGCTTAAGCACGGCGCGGCGGGGTTTCAGGAGCTGGCGGTTAGCGTAAAGTGGTGGACGCTCATTCCCGGTTTGCTAGGCTCGTTCTTTGTCTTCGCCAGCATCAGCGGCTATCAGAACGTCGGAGCGGCAACCACCATTGCGGTATTGATTGCCAGCCAGCTGGCGGGGGGGTTAGTGATGGATCTGATTCGTGCGCACCACGTCCCGCTTCGCGCGCTGATTGGCCCGCTCTGTGGCGCGGTGATGCTGGTGGTCGGCGCCTGGCTGGTGGCCAGACGCCAGTTCTAACGGCTTGACTAATGAATTTCGCCGCCGCGGGTTAGCTGCTCGCGGCGCGCTTCCTGCTCCTCATGCTGCTGGCGGCCATGGTGGGCGATGGCGGTCCGCAAACGCTGCTGCTGAACGTAGCGCTCTTCCCGCCCCAGCTCCGCGTCATCGCTCAGCGCGATCAGCAATTCATTCATATGGGTAATGACGCTTTCGGCAATCGCGGCGTCCACGCGGGCGACGACCTCATCCAGATGCGACATGTTTTCTCCTTGCGGCTTAGTTGAGTTTAACTTTGGAAAAATCGCTGCCCATCAGGCTCACGCTGTAGCCGCTGACGTTGCTGCGCGTCGCGTAGAAGGTCTTCCCGGTCGCCAGGGTGATCCAGGGGGCCTGCTGCTGAAAAATCGTCTGCGCCTCGCCGTATAGCTTAGCCCGCGCCTGCGGATCGCTGACCAGGATAGCCTTTTTCACCAGCGCATCGTAGGACTTATCGCACCAGCGGGCAACGTTAGAGCCGGTTTTGATGTTATCGCAGCTTAGCAGGGTGCCGGCGAAGTTATCCGGATCGCCGTTATCGGACATCCAGCCAAACAGCGCGCTGTCGTGCTCGCCTTTACGCATTCCGGCGAGATATTCCCCCCACTCATAGGTGACGATTTTGGCTTTAATCCCGACCTTGCTCCAGTCATTCTGGATCATCTCGGCAATACGGCGCGAATTGGGGTTATAGGGACGCTGCACCGGCATCGACCACAGGGTCACTTCGGCCCCCTTCTCCAGTCCGGCCTGCTTAAGCAGGTCTTTCGCTTTTTGCGGATCGTAGTCGTAGTCCGGTAGATCTTTCTTATAGCCGAGCATATTGGCGGGGATCGGTGATTTCGCGACGCTGCCGGAGTCGAGGAACACCGCTTTCACGATCGCCTGCTTGTCGGTCGCGTAGTTCAGCGCCTGACGCACCAGAACATTATCAAACGGCTTTTTCTCGGTATTAAACGCCAGATAACCAACGTTGAGCGCTTCTACCGAATGCAACGCCAGATCTTTATTGCCCTTAATCACCGGGAACTGTACCGGCGACGGCGCGGGAATAATCTGGCACTCATTGGTTTGCAGCTTCGCCAGCCGCGTCTCAACGTTTGGCGTGATCGAGAAGATCAGGTGTTTGGTCGGCACTTCACCGTCCCAGTAGTGCGGATTGGCGATATAGCGGATCTGCGAATCCGCTTTATATTGCTGCAGCGCATAAGGTCCGGTGCCGACAGGCCAGGTATCGACATACTCCGGCGTCCCTTTTTTCAGCATCGCATCAGCATATTCAGCAGAGAGTATCGACGCAAAATCCATGCCCCAGTCGGCGAGGAACGCCGCGTTGGGTTCGCTCAGCACAAACTGGACGTGGTAATCATCGAGCTTTTTAACCTCTTTGATCAGCTTATCCAGCCCAACGTCATGAAAGTATTCGTAATGCCCCTGAGAAACATTATGGTACGGATGGTTGGCATCTTTCTGCCTCAGCACCGAGAACAGCACGTCATCGGCGTTGAAATCGCGGGTCGGCTTAAAGAATTTGTTGCTGTTGAACTGCACGCCCTTACGCAGGGTGAAAGTCCAGGTTTTGCCGTCCGGCGAGACGCTCCATTCGGTCGCCAGCGAAGGAATTGGCGTGTTTTTCACCGGATCGAAGTTTATCAGGCGGTTATAAAGCACCTGAGAACTGGCGACGAACGATGGGCCCGAACTGGCAATCTGCGGGTTGAAAGATTCCGGCGAAGCTTCGGAGCAGTAGACCAGCGTATCGTTTCCCGCCGCCCAGGCGCTGGCCGCCGGAAAGAGTGCGCTCAACGCCAGCGCAAGCAGCGTTTTCCCTGTAGACATGGTTATAAACCTTATGAATTTGTTATAAGTGCTTTAATAACAGCACAGGAGGATTCAACCGGCAAATAATCAATTGCTATCAGGTTATGCTAAAAACCGCGTTTTCGCCGATTAATTCTACATCCGCTCGTTTGACGTCATTGAATCCAGCAATAAATGTGAAGCGTGCGGAAGGTTACGAAAAAAGCGGGCGATAACCGCCCCGCCGGCATCGCGCTCCCGCGCCACCCGGTACACTCGGCAAATCGTAACGTCAGGAGAAGATAACAATGACCATAACCTGCAGCCTGTACACCAACGGCCAGTGGCACGATGCCGAAGGCCGCGCCACCTTTACCCGCAACAATCCGCTGACGCAAGAGACCGCCTCCGTTGCCAGCGCCGCCAGCCTGGCGGACGCTCGTCGCTGCGCCGATACCGCGGGCGCGGCGTTCCCGCAGTGGCGCGACACGGTCCCCGCCGAACGCCGACGCCTGCTGCTGGAAGCCGCAGAAGAGATGCTGCGCCGCGAGGCGAAGTTTATTGCCGCGATGGCGGCAGAAACGGGGGCCACCGCGCACTGGGCCGGTTTTAACGTCCACCTGGCCGCCGATATTCTGCGTGAAGCCGCCGCGCTGACCACGCAAATCGAGGGCCAGGTGATCCCCTCCAACGTGCCGGGAAATCTGGCGCTGGGCATCCGCCAGGGCGCGGGAGTCGTGCTCGGCATGGCGCCGTGGAACGCGCCATTAATCCTGGCGACCCGCGCTATCGCCACGCCGCTGGCTTGTGGAAATACGGTTATCCTCAAAGGCGCGGAGCTGTCTCCGGCAACCCAGGGGTTGATCATCGATGCCCTGGCAGCGGCAGGCTTTCCCGCCGGGGTGGTCAATTATCTGACCTGTCCCCCCGCCGACGCGCCTGCGCTGGTGGAGTCCCTGATCGCCCACCCCGCCGTACGCCGCATCAATTTCACCGGTTCGACGCCGGTGGGGCGGATAATCGCCCGCACCTGCGGTGAACATCTGAAACCCGCGGTACTGGAACTGGGCGGCAAAGCGCCGCTGCTGGTGCTGGATGACGCTGACCTCGAACAGGCCGCGGCAGGGGCAATTTTTGGCGCCTTCGCCAACGCCGGGCAAATCTGCATGTCAACCGAGCGCATCATCGTCGATGCCGCCGTCGCGGAACCGTTCGTGGCGCTGCTGGCCAAACGAGCCGCCGCCCTGCCCGCCAGCCTTCTCGGTCCGGTGGTGGAGATGAGAACCGTCGCCCGCTGCAACGCGCTAATAGAGGACGCGCTGGCGAAAAGCGCGCGCCTGCTCGCAGGCGGCATGTCCGACTCAACGCAGATGCGCGCCACCCTGCTCGATGGCGTCACCCGCGAGATGCGCATCTGGCATGAGGAGTCCTTTGGCCCGGTGAAATCGATTATTCGCGTTCAGGATGAAGCCGAAGCGCTGGCCGTCGCCAATGAAAGCGAATATGGCCTCTCGTCGGCGATCTACAGCCGGGACAGCGCCCGGGCGTGGAACCTGGCGCAAAATCTGCAAACCGGCATTTGCCACATTAACGGCCCCACCGTGCATGATGAGGCGCAAATGCCGTTTGGCGGCTGCAAATCGTCGGGCTACGGCCGCTTTGGCGGACGCACGGGGGTGGCGGAGTTTACCGAGCTACGCTGGATAACGCTGCAAACGGTCCCGCGCGAGCTACCGTTTTAAGCCTCAGGGCTGCCAGTGGTTATTGAATTCCCACAGGCGATTGAAGGCAACATCATCAAGCTGACGCTCTGCGGCGGGATTGCCGCGGAACGGCCGGGAGGTGGTGGCCGCAGCGCCCCAGGGGGAAAGCCGATCGTAGCTTTGATCGATAGTACTGTTGGCGATAAGCGCCTGACCGTTAGCGGTTTTTCCGGGTAAATAGCCGGTCTTGCCCGCCCCCTGATCCCAGGCGCGGCCCAGCTTCGCCTTGAAGCCGCCCCGATAGCCGCTATCGCCGGTAAAACGGCTGTTGATCACCAAAAATCCACACGGGTTATCCGGCAACGTATTCGGCGCAAGCACGTAAGCTTCGGGCGAGCGGCGCGTTGAGACGGTGTGAAAATGGACATTATCAAAAACCACGTTTGCCCGGCCAAAAACATAGTCCACATCGCCTTCTACATAGCTGTCTTTGACATATACCCGGCTGATACGGTCGGTCACCGCCTCATTGCGCCGATTGCTGGTATTGACATAGAGCGTATCCTGGCGTCCCAGCAGACGGACGTTCTCCAGCTGCACCCGATCGCCATCCGTCCGCAGCGCCACGCCCTGATGGGTCGCACCGTCGACGGTGTCGAGCAGGCTATTGACTACGCTGAGGTTCAGCAGCTGAAAATCCGCGCTTTGCGACCACATCACCACCGCGCAGTTGGTGCCTATCGTCCTGGCAGTACGTCCGGCGCACAGCGCATACTGATACCAGGCCGGATCGCCTTCACGATACTGTTGCTGGCTATTCACCTGCTGGCGATAGCGCGATACCGGGAACTGCGAGTCTATCGCCAGCTCTATTCTCACCGCTTGAGGATTATCCCCGGCGCCGTAGAGGGTTATCGGCGGCGCCCCTTCAGGGATATAGACCGTCTCCCGATAGATACCCGGTTCAATGCGGATATAGATACGCTCATCACCGGCCGCGTGCTGGTTGATTGCCGCGTTGACCGCCTGCTGAATGCGGGTGAACGGCGCACCCGACGGCGCTACGCGCCACGCGCTTTCGGCCCGCGGGAGACGCGCAGGCGATGGCGACCAGGGGCCATCGGGGGCACTCAACGCACCGCCTTGGGCAAAATAGCGTTCCATGGTGAAGGCTGCCGCTTCCGCCGCCGTAAGCTGCGGGCGGGAGGCTGTCCCGCGCGGATTTTGCGACACGCACCCTTGCAGAAGCAGCGGTGTACAGAGTAAAGCCGAGATACCCAGGATAGTGATTTTTCGCATTTCGCACTCGCCAAAAATAAAAGAAACGAAAAATCAAAATAAATGAAATATCGTTTCTTTTCGTATATAGCGATCACGAATCAGGCTTCTGCCTCAATACCGGCGTAAAAATCGGCCAGCGTACGCGCCAGCGCTGAGGGGTTTTCCCACGCCATGGAATGCCCGGCCTGCGGTATCATCAGCAGCGGGATCCCGGCGGCTTCACTCTCCGTCGCCTCCCGGGCAGGCAGCGAAAACGCTCCGTATATCAGCGCTCTGGGGCAGGATAAATTGACAAAGCGCGCGAACCAGGAGGGATTAGCGCCCTTCACCAGGCTGGCCGCGCCGCGCCACACCGCCCAGGGGGCGCTGTTTTGCAGGCAGCCGGCCCAGGGCGAGGTTTCGGCGGAGAGCATTTCGGCGTAGCCGCGGGCAATAAAGCGTTCTTCCGTTTGCCCGGCGATGCACCTGCTGTACATTCCACCCCCGGGATAGAGATTGGGCTCGGCTACCAGCAACGCCCGCACCCGTCCGGCAAGGCGCCCGGCCGCTTCAATCGCGACGCTGCCGCCCATGCTGTGACCAAATAAATAGCAGCGTTCAAGGGCTAAGCGATCCACCAGCTCGACCACTACCGCGGCCTGATCGGCGATACGGTAGCTGAAGGATTCAGGTTTATCGCTATAGCCGAAACCGGGTAAATCGACAAGGATCATTCGCCGCCCGGCCAGCGCCGGGTCGGCGGCAACGCGCGGATAATCATAGCTTGAGGCACAGCCCAGACCGTGGATAAACACAATGGGTTCGCCGTAACCGGGTAGATCGAGCCAGCGCACGGTGGCGCCAGCATGAGGAGAATAAAAACCGTTCATCGAAAAGCTTCCATTTAATTATGCCTGTTTTTTTATACAGTCATAACGAAAGGTGAGCTATCGATTTTTAAATCAAAACAGGGAGACCAGCAGCGCCATTGGAAAACTGAACGGCCAGGTCGCGCCAATCAGCAGCGCCGCCAGCAGGCGGATCCAGCGGCTCTCTTTGGTTAAGAACCAGCTTATTACCGCACAGATACAGCCCATAACTGCATAAAAAACCAGCATTTTCTGGTATAAAGTCATTTTTCTTCTTCCTTCCCTGACCGGCATTTACGCATATCGCGATGCCTTTTCGCACCCCAGAGTGCGTCAGAGATTATGACATTTTAAAACACACAACAGCGTTAATTTCGGAAAAACGCCCGATTCATCTTTGTCCGATAGCGCAACCTTTAAGCGCGTACTATAACTGTAGAGGCTTATTCATAAAGGTGGCGTTATGGATGTTTCCAGCAAAACCGTCCTTCTGATAAATGTCGGCGCGGCACTTGCGCTTATCGGCCTGTTATCCGTTCGTTTTGGTTGGTTTTAAAGATTTTACTCAGCAGCGAAACCTAAAAAAGCAGCCTGGTCAGGCTGCTTTTTTACGATTTGAAAGACCCCGCCTCCGCTGCAAGCGTACGCTTTTGCGCGACCATTAGCTTTTGAACGTCGGGATTCCATGCCGGCAGCAGATCGACTTTTTCACTATCCCACGCGGCCGCTATGCAGATCGATTCCGCGCCACCCTGCTTTTCACAGCCAATAATCTGTTTGGCCGGAAAATTGCCGTAAAGTATCGCCGTGGCGCAGGCCACAAAGAGAAAACACGCTATTTTATTCAAAACAATATCAACTTCGAAGCAACAAATTGCGCCGAATGTTCGCATGAGCGGCTATAGAAAGTCAAACGCGCGGCGCATGGCTTATTAGCCGTAATGATGCCCGCAAATTTAACAAAAAAATTACATTCACCCTAAGCTTAAAGGTGAAAATGGGCGATTAAATATCGCCAATGTTAAATCGCTACCGTCGGAGATAATAATCACCCCGGCCGCCGTAAATACCATTATAAATAATAGGGCTAATTCCAACTATAAATATGCCCCATGTGTCGTAAGCCGCACGACACGGTATTGCTGAAAGCGAATGCGCTTTTCATCGCGCGGGGTAATTGTTCATTATTCTTTATACGCGCAGGTTCGCAAGAACGTATTGCGATCATCATTATTAGCAGGGTCAGCGGCGGCAAGGATTTCTGAAAAATGAACAGACTCACAAAAAATAATTAATATATCAATAGGTTATATCAAAAAATGATAGTCTAAAGCCTGCGGATTATTTTAAATGATAAGAAATATCATTTGCGTTATTTAGCACAAAATCATACATTCATAATCACAAGTTATGCGAAGCTTGTTTTTTACTCATTTATTTTTGAGGTGGCACATGTCCGGAATCGCCGTTCTTATTGTGGCGTTAATTTTATTAATTGCTGCAATTTATAATCTTTTTTCCTACGTTCGCGAGCGTCGCCAGGCGAGTTTACCGAGCAAAAAAACAAAACGTTAGCCTGATTATCATTTGCCAAAAAATAGATATCTTGATACGTAATAAATGCGCGATCGCATGACATCGGGCAAACTCGCAGTAACAAACCCGTAGCGCCTGAACAACAAAAAGCCCCTGCAGGTGGCAGGGGCTCGAGAATGAGTAGCATCATATCGCGGCTTCCCGCTCAGGGCGCATCGCGCGCCCCGGGGAAGGAAACCAGCCCCATCCGGCGCTTATCTCCGGCACTCATCATGGCTTAGCTCTTGAAGGGGCATGAGAATATTCTCATAAATCCCCGCTCCCGTTTTAACTTTTTCTGCTATTGCTAACTATTAGCACGGTAATGTGTCCAGGCCGCAATTATCACAACCGTGCCCTACCCGTGTTTAATCATTACGTGCCGGATAGTGGTGTAATCCTCCAGGCCGTACATCGACATATCCTTGCCGTAGCCGGAAAGCTTCTGCCCGCCGTGCGGCATTTCGCTGACCAGCATGAAATGGGTGTTGACCCAGGTGCAACCATATTGCAAACGCGCGCTAAGGCGATGCGCTCGGCCGACATCCCGGGTCCACACCGACGAAGCCAGACCATACTGCGAATCGTTGGCCCAGCTCAGCGCCTGCTCTTCATCAGTAAACGAGGTGATGCTGACGACCGGGCCGAAGACCTCGCGCTGGACGATCGCATCTTCCTGCCTGGCTCCCGCCAGTAGCGTCGGCTGGTAGTAGTAGCCGTTACCGGGCGCTTTGCTGCCGCCGGCGATCACCTGAATATGCGGCAGCGCGCGGGCGGCATCGACGGCGGCGCTGACCCGGTCCAGATGCGCCTGCGAACTCAGCGGCCCCAGTTCGGTGGTCTCATCGTCCGGCGGGCCCATCTTCAGGCTGGCAACCGCGGCGCCGAGTTTTTCCACCAGCTGGTCATAAATCCCGGCCTGGGCGTAAATCCGGCAGGCGGCGGTGCAGTCCTGACCGGCATTATAGAAACCAAAGGTCCGTACACCCTCCACCACCGCGTCGATATCCGCATCATCAAAGACGATAACCGGCGCTTTCCCGCCCAGTTCCATATGGGTACGCTTAATCGACGACGCGGTGTGGCCGATAATATGCGCGCCGGTGGCAATCGAACCGGTCAACGACACCATGCGCACCTTCGCATGGGCGGTGAGCGGATCGCCGACGGTAGCGCCGCGGCCAAACAGCACGTTAAGCACCCCGGCGGGGAAAACCTCTTTTGCCAGTTCGCCCAGCTTCAGCGCGGTCAAGGGGGTAATCTCCGAAGGTTTGATCACCACGCAGTTGCCGGCGGCCAGCGCCGGGGCCAGTTTCCAGGCCGCCATCATCAGCGGGTAGTTCCACGGCGCGATGGAGACCACCACGCCAACCGGATCGCGGCGGATCATGGAGGTGTGGCCTTCGAGATACTCACCCGCCGCCATACCCGGCAGACAGCGCGCCGCCCCGGCAAAGAAGCGGAACACATCGGCGACTGCCGGCAGTTCATCGTTGATCACGCAGTGCAGAGGCTTGCCGCAGTTGAGCGATTCAAGCTTAGCCAGCGTCTGCGCATGTTCGTCAATCACGTCCGCCAGCGCCAGCAGGCATTCGGCGCGGCTCCTGGGCGTGGTCTGGCTCCAGCTGATAAAGGCCTGGTCTGCGGCCTCAACCCCGGCCTCAACCTGCGCCGCCGTGGCTTCGGCAATCGACACGATCTCTTCTCCGGTGGCAGGATTAAACACCGGCACAGCCTCGCCTTCCCCAGCCACTAACTTACCGTTAATCAAAAGGTTATTTTGCATAGCATTATCCTGTATCGGTATTTTATTTTCCGTTTTCAGCGCTGATGTCGCCGTCACGGGTGAGCCACCAGGCCCCCAGAATCGGAATCATCGTCACCACCATCACCAGCAGCGCGACCACGTTGGTGACCGGGACATCGCGCGGGCGTCCGAGCTGATTGAGCAGCCAGAGCGGCAGCGTACGCTCGTGTCCGGCGGTAAAGGTGGTAACGATAATTTCATCAAACGACAGGGCAAACGCCAGCATCCCCCCCGCCAGCAGCGCCGAACCCAGATTGGGCAGCACCACGTAGCGAAAGGTTTGCCAGCCCGTTGCGCCTAAGTCCATCGACGCTTCCACCAGGCTCCAGGAGGTCCGGCGAAAGCGGGCAATCACGTTGTTAAACACCACCACGACGCAGAAGGTCGCGTGGCCCACGACTATCGTCAGCAGTCCAGGCTCCAGATTGACGGCCTTAAAGGCGGTAAGCAGCGCCAGTCCGGTAATAATGCCCGGCAACGCTATCGGCAACAGCAGCAGCAACGACACGGCGTTCTTGCCAAAAAACGCGCTGCGCCACAGCGCACCTGCAGCCAACGTGCCAAGGACCAGCGCGATGGAGGTGGAAAGCGCGGCAATCTTAAGTGACAACGTCACGGACTCGATAATATCGCCGCGCCCCTCCGCTGCGCTAAACCAGCGCAGCGTCAGGCCCTGCGGCGGAAAGCTGAAGGCGGCGTCTTCGGTATTAAACGCATAGAGGGCGATAATCAGCAGCGGGAAATGCAGGAAGATCACCCCGCCCCAGGTTGCCACCTTCAGGAGCAGCGGCGCGCGTTCAGAGTGCATCAAACGCTCCCAGACGTTTCGCGAACGCCAGATAAAGGGCAATTAGCACGATCGGCACGAGGGTAAAGGCCGCCGCCATCGGCATATTGCCAATCGCCCCCTGCTGGGAATAGACCATATTGCCGATAAAGAACCCCGGCGGCCCCACCAGCTGCGGGACGATAAAATCGCCGAGCGTCAGGGAAAAGGTAAAAATCGATCCCGCGGCAATGCCGGGAATCGCCAGCGGCAGCACCACGTAGCGGAAGGTCTGGCGCGGACGGGCGCCAAGATCGGCGGAGGCCTGAAGCAGCGACGGCGGCAGGCGCTCCAGCGCGGCCTGCACCGGCAGGATCATAAACGGTAGCCAGATATAGACGAACACCAGAAAGCGGCCCAGACCGGAAGTCGACAGCGTATTGCCGCCTACCGCCGGGATCGTCAGCACCAGGCTCAGCAGGCTTTCCAGCCCCAGATGGCGCAGAAACCACTGCGCGACGCCATCTTTCGCCAGCAGCAGCGTCCAGGCATAGGCTTTGACGATATAGCTCGCCCACATCGGCAGCATCACGGCGATATAGAAAAACGCCTTCATCTTGCCGCGGGTATAGCGGGCCATATACCAGGCCATAGGCAATGCCAGGATCGCGCTGGCGATCGTTACCGACAGCGCCATCATCAGGGTACGGAGAATGATGTCGTAGTTTGCCGGGTTAAACAGCGCCCGCAAATTGGCCAGCGTCAGGTCCTGGGTCACCGACATGGTGAAATCGTCGAAGGTGTAGAAACTTTGCCATAGCAGGGTCAACAACGATCCCAGATAGACAATGCCGAACCACATCAGTGGGCCAAGTAGAAGCAAAAACAGGGCCAGCGAGGGTTTACGCCAGAACAGCGCGGATAAGCGCCCGGGAGAAGCGGACGGACTCGCCATCGTCATATCAGCCCCCGCTCTCCAGCGGCACCATCGCCGCGCGCGACCACGAAGCCAGCACCGTTTGCCCCACCGGCGGCGCGTTTAACGCGGCGTGACCATCAACGTTCGCCTGGCTCACCAGCAGCTTCTCGCCATCGGCCAGCTTGAGCTCGACCCGGGTCGCGGCCCCCTGATACTGTACCGCCTGCACCACGCCCGCAATCTGGATCTCGCCGGCGGCATTCAGGCGAATATGCTCCGGACGCAGCGACCAGGATCCCGCCATCGCGCAGAGCTTGTGCGCCCGTTCTCCGCTGAACACGTTGGCGGTACCGACAAAGCCAGCCACAAACGCCGTTTTCGGCCGCAGATAGAGGTCCTGGGGCGCATCAATCTGTTCGATTCGCCCGTTATTAAACACCGCCACGCGATCGGACATCGACAGCGCTTCCCCCTGGTCATGGGTCACAAAAATAAAGGTGATGCCCAGCGCCTGCTGCAGTTTTTTCAGCTCCAGCTGCATCTGTTCACGCAGTTTTAAATCCAGCGCGCCGAGCGGCTCATCCAGCAGCAGGACCCGCGGCTGATTCACCAGCGCACGGGCGATCGCCACCCGCTGGCGTTGGCCGCCGGAAAGCTGCGATGGCCTGCGCGCGTGCACAAACGCGAGCGCGACCCTCTCCAGCGCCTCCATCGCGCGGGCGTGCCGCTCCTTTTTGCCGATCCCTTTGACCATCAGCCCGTAGGCGACGTTATCGAGCACCGACATATGCGGAAACAGCGCGTAATCCTGGAAAACGGTATTGACGTCGCGCTGCCACGGCGGCAACTCGCTGGCCGGTTTACCAAAAATGCGAATCGCGCCGCCAGAGAGCTGTTCAAACCCGGCAATCAGGCGCAGGCAGGTGGTTTTGCCGGAGCCGGAGGGCCCCAGCATGGAGAAAAACTCACCGTCGCGAATGGCGATGCTGACGCCATCCACCGCCCGTACGTCGCCGTACAGCCGCGAAACATTATCGAACTCTACCGCGTGCATATTGTTCGCCTCCGGCCACTTAACGACCGCCCATAATCGCGATGTAATCCTGGGTCCAGCGGCTGTAGGGCACGAATTTCCCGCCTTCCGCGACCGGCGTTTTCCAGAACGCGATTTTGGTGAACTCGTTGTAGCCGTTGGTCTCGCAGCCCTTATCACCCAGTAGCGTACTGGCTTTACACCCTGCTGGAACCACCGGCAGCGAACCAAACCAGGCGGCGACATCGCCCTGGACTTTCGGCGTCAGCGACCAGTTCATCCATTTATAGGCGCAGACCGGATGTTTGGCGTCGCTATGCAGCATGGTGGTATCCGCCCAGCCGGTGACGCCCTCTTTCGGGAAAACGGTGGCAATCGGCTGGCCTTCCGCTTTCAGGCCGTTGGCCTGATACGGCCAGGCGCTTGAGGCCACGACGCCTTCGTTTTTAAAATCACTCATCTGTACGGTGGTATCGTGCCAGTAGCGATGAATCAGGGCGTGCTGATCGCGCAGAACTTTGAGTACCGCCTGATATTGCGCTTCAGTGAGCTGATAGGGATCGGTGATGCCGAGCTGCGGCTGAGTGGCTTTGACAAACAGCGCAGCGTCGGCAATATAGATCGGCCCGTCATAGGCCTGCACCCGGCCCAGGTTGGTTTTGCCGTCCGGCAGGTTTTGTTTGACGAACACCGCGCTCCAGCTATCCGGCGGCGTCGGGAAGGTTTTCGTGTTGTACATCAGCAGGTTCGGCCCCCACTGGTACGGAGTGCCGTAAACCTTACCGTTGACGTTGAACCACGCGCCTTTTTCCACCCGCGGGTCGAGGGACTTCCAGTTGGCGATCAGCGCGGTGTTAATCGGCTGTACGCGTTTGCCCATAATCAGGCGCAACGAAGCGTCGCCGGAGGCGGTGACCAGGTCATAACCGCCTTTCGCCATCAGGCTGACCATCTCGTCGGATGTGGCGGCGGTTTTAACATTGACCTGACAGCCTGACTCTTTTTCAAACTGGCTGACCCAGTCGTAGCTTTTATCGGTCTGTCCCCGTTCGATGTATCCCGGCCAGGCGATAATATCGAGACGGCCTTCGCCTTTATCGAGAGAAGTCGGCGGCTCGGCGGCCTGCGCCGTCAGGAAAACCATACCCAGCACGCATAGGCTGCCACGGGCAATTTTATTGCTCATCGGGTCTTACTCCTGTCACAAGAAAATGAGCGGCAGCCGTGCCGTAAAAATATCTCCCTTAATAACAGTAGACGGCGCGCTATGGCCCCCCGGGGAAATTTATTCAGGTTGTGACAAGGGGCGCATTACGCAAAAAACGAGATTCACGCGATAACTTTATGGATTATAGACAAGGAGTTAGCGAGATAATACGACTATGCAAATTTCCTATGGCTCGTGCCGGTAAAATAATAACCGGCATGATACCTGAGAGCCTTCCGTGGCTTATTTTTCGGCAGCGGATAATTGCCGGATATAAACAGAACCGCAGCGTGGTGCCCTCCCTTTTAACCGCTGCCGCGCATGCCTGACGGGCGCAGTTTTAGTCAGGTCAGCATCTCGCGAATCAGTTCGCCCAGCCGTTTAACCCCCTGTTCTTCTTTTTCGCCCCAGCCCCAGGCGGTATTAAAGCGGAAAAATGCGGTCCAACTGGCGGTGGTGGAAAACATTTTCCCCGGCGCAATGCTGATGTTATACGCCAGCGCGCGGGCGCTCAGCTCCCCCGCATCGCTCCCGGCGGGGAGCTCAAGCCAGAGAAAATAGCCGCTATCGCTATGATGAATTTTCACCTCTGCCGGAAGATGACGCAGCAGCGCCTGCCAGGCCAGCTGCTTGCGCTCGGCAAGCTGGCGGCGCAAACGCCGCAAATGGGCGTCATAGCGCTTGGTCGAGAGGTAATCCACCAGCGCCAGCTGCATTGGCGAACTGGTAGAGAGGGTGCTCATCAGCTGTAGCTGCTGAATACGTCGGGCGTGCTTACCCGCCGCCACCCAGCCGATACGGAATCCGGGGACCAGACATTTGGAGAAGGAGCTGCAGTGCAGCGTCATATCGTCGCGATCCCAGTACTTTGCCGGCAGCGGTTTCTCACGGCCAAAGTAGAGCTCGCTGTACACATCATCTTCAATCAGCATCACGTTATAGCGCGCCAGCAGCGCCACCAGCCGCGCTTTTTTCCCCGCGCTGAGGGTAAAACCGAGCGGGTTTTGCCCGTTGGTCATCAGCCAGCAGGCTTTAACCGGATAGTTCTGCAATGCCTGCTCCAGCGCGTCGAGATCAATCCCCTCTTTGACGTCGGTCGCCACCGACAGCGCCTTGAGGCGCAGCCTCTCCAGCGCCTGCAGCGCCCCGTAGAAGCAGGGGTTTTCCACCACCACCCAATCGCCGGGTTCGGTGACGGCCTGCAGGCTAAGGTTTAACGCCTCCAGCGCCCC
Organism: Klebsiella grimontii; assembly: GCF_900200035.1. Taxonomy (GTDB): domain Bacteria; phylum Pseudomonadota; class Gammaproteobacteria; order Enterobacterales; family Enterobacteriaceae; genus Klebsiella; species Klebsiella grimontii. The sequence continues at coordinate 165,135 of NZ_FZTC01000019.1, read as the reverse complement.
GGCGGTAATGACGATTTCATCCGGCGAGATATTCATTCCCTGCAGCGCGTAGCGTCGGGCAATGGCGTGGCGAAGTTCATCATTCCCCGGCGGCAGATTTTCAATCACGCTCATGGCGGTAGCGGTTTTGCTCACCTGCGCCAGCGATCGGTTGAGCTGCGGCAGCGGGAACAGGCGCGGGTCGGGAAACGCGGAGGCAAAGGGCAGCATCGATGCCTGACGGCTGGCCTGCAGCACCTCGAAAATGTAGGTATTGATATCCACCGCCTCATCACGCGTTACCTGCGCAGGCGGCGCGGGCTGACGCGGTTTAGTGGGCTGCGGCGCGACATAATAGCCGGACTGCGGGCGGGCGATGATACGTCCCTGGCTCTCCAGCAGCTGATAGGCGTGGCTGACGGTCATAAAACTCATTCCGCTGCTTACCACCTGTTCGCGCAGCGAGGGCAGCCTGTCGCCGGGTAACCACACCCCAAGCGCGATCTGTTCGGTAATCTGCTGCGCCAGCCGCTGGTACTTTTTCATCAGTCGATCCGTGTTGCGATTCGTAGGGTCAATAATATATCAGATGAGAAATGATGGTGGTTTATAAAAACTGTTATGGTGTGTAGTGAAATAACACATTCCCGGAGGCGGCGCTGACGCGCCTGTCCGGGTTACCGCCCCGCAGATGGTTGCGAGCCCGTAGCCCGGCTAAGCGCAGCGCAGGCCGGGAGAGCGCCATTCTGCGTTTTGCCAAAATGTCATAACAGACCCCAACTGTTATAGGGAAAAACAGCGTTTCTGTTCCTGCAACCCGTTATCAACGAAGCCTAGAATTGCGCTGAATCAATTTTGTTGCGGAGCTCTGCATGTTCGGTCTTGATGCATTTCACCTGGCGCGGATCCAGTTCGCTTTCACCGTGTCATTTCATATTATCTTCCCCGCCATTACCATCGGATTAGCCAGCTACCTGGCGGTACTCGAAGGCTTATGGTTAAAAACGAAAAACCCGACCTGGCGCTCGCTGTACCACTTCTGGTCGAAAATATTCGCCGTCAACTTCGGTATGGGGGTGGTCTCCGGCCTGGTGATGGCCTACCAGTTTGGCACCAACTGGAGCGGGTTCTCCGAGTTTGCCGGGAGCATTACCGGCCCGCTGCTGACCTATGAAGTCCTGACCGCCTTCTTCCTGGAAGCCGGATTCCTCGGCGTCATGCTATTCGGCTGGAACCGCGTCGGGCCGGGCCTGCACTTCTTCGCCACCTGTATGGTCGCGCTGGGGACGATTATCTCCACCTTCTGGATCCTCGCCTCCAACAGCTGGATGCAAACGCCGCAGGGGTTTGAGATCGTCAATGGCCAGGTGGTGCCGGTGGACTGGTTCGCGGTGATCTTTAACCCGTCATTCCCCTACCGCCTGCTGCATATGTCGGTGGCGGCCTTTCTCAGCAGCGCGCTGTTCGTCGGCGCCTCGGCAGCCTGGCACCTGCTGCGGGGCAACAATACGCCCGCCGTTCGCGCGATGTTCTCCATGGCGCTGTGGATGACGCTGATTGTCGCCCCCATTCAGGCCATGATTGGCGATATGCACGGGCTGAATACGCTCAAGCACCAGCCGGCGAAGATCGCGGCGATTGAAGGCCACTGGGAAAATATCCCCGGTGAGCCCACCCCGCTGCTGCTGTTCGGCTGGCCGGATATGCAGCAGGAGCGTACCCGCTATGGTCTGGAAATCCCGGCCCTCGGCAGCCTGATCCTCACCCACAGCCTGGATAAACAGGTGCCCGCGCTGAAGGAGTTCGCCGCGGAAGATCGGCCTAACGCCACCATCGTATTCTGGTCCTTCCGCCTGATGGCCGGGCTAGGGATGCTGATGATCCTGCTCGGTGCGCTGGCGCTATGGCTGCGCTATCGCGGTCGCCTGTATCATTCCAGACCCTTTTTACGCTTTGCGCTGTGGATGGGGCCATCGGGACTTATCGCTATCCTCGCGGGCTGGGTGACCACCGAGGTGGGCCGCCAGCCGTGGGTTGTCTACGGGGTACAACGCACCGCGGATGCCGTCTCGGCGCACGGCGACCTGCATATGTCGATCAGTCTGCTGACGTTTATCGTCGTCTACGGTTCGGTATTCGGCGTCGGCTATAGCTATATGCTGCGTCTGATTCGCAAAGGGCCGCAGGAAGCGCAGCCGCCCGCGTCAGGGACGCCAGCGCGCCCCCTTTCCGCCGCTACCGATCATGCACAGCAGAAGGAGTCCTGGTAATGGGTATCGATTTATCGGTTATTTGGTTTGTGATTATCGTCTTCGCCACCCTGATGTATATCGTGATGGACGGCTTCGATCTGGGCATCGGCATTTTATTTGCTACCACGCGGGACGCTTCCGACCGCGACGTCATGGTGAACAGCGTCGCGCCGGTCTGGGATGGCAACGAGACCTGGCTGGTACTCGGCGGCGCGGGCCTGTTCGGCGCGTTTCCGCTGGCCTATGCGGTGATTATCGACGCGCTGGCGATCCCGCTCACCCTGATGCTGATCGGGCTTATTTTCCGCGGCGTCGCCTTTGAATTCCGCTTTAACGCGACGCCATCGCACCGCCCGTTCTGGGATCGCGCCTTTATGGGCGGGTCGATTCTGGCCACCTTCACCCAGGGGATGGTCGTCGGCGCGGTGATCAACGGCTTCGCGGTCAACGGCCGCAGCTTCAGCGGCGGAATGTTTGACTGGTTGACGCCGTTTACCCTGTTCTGCGGCCTGGGGTTGTGCATTGCCTATGCGCTACTGGGGGCCAGCTGGCTGGTGATGAAGAGCGAGAATGCGCTGCACCACAATATGCGCGTCACCGCGCGCGGTTTGCTGCTGGCGCTGCTGACGGCAATCGTCGCCATCAGTATCTGGACGCCACTGGCGCAGCCGGCCATCGCCGAGCGCTGGTTTAGCTTACCTAACCTGTTCTTCCTGCTGCCGGTGCCGCTGTTGGTCGCGGCGATAAGCGCCTGGCTATGGCGAGCGCTTCACAACAGCGCCAGCCACCTGCTACCGTTCGTTCTTACGCTGGGGCTGATCTTTCTCGGCTTTAGCGGACTGGGGATCAGTATCTGGCCGCATATTATTCCGCCGGGCATTACCCTCTGGCAGGCCGCCGCGCCGCCGCAAAGTCAAGGCTTTATGCTGGTCGGCGCGCTGCTGATTCTGCCGGTGATCCTCGGCTATACCTTCTGGAGCTACTACGTTTTTCGCGGCAAAGTTCAACACGGCGAGGGGTATCACTGATGCAACGAGTATGGCTTAAGCGGACATTATGGATGGTCGCTCTGTGGGGAGGCAGCGTGCTGGCGCTGGCGGCGGTGAGCATGGGATTTCGGCTGCTGATGACGGCCGCCGGATTGAAATCGTGATCGCGCGCGTATCGTTGTGAGTTCGGCCCGACGGCACGCCGTCGGGCTTTTTTTCGCCCTCCGTCAGCTGCCGCTGACAAAGGCTTTTCTCTTCTTTGATAACCGCAGAGATAAACTCAACCCATTCCGGGCATAGTAACCCCATTCGCCGATAGCATGGAAAAAGAGATGTTCAGGAGAAGCGTTTCGACGTTACTGCTGGTGTGCGCCCTGTTTTCCGGGCACGTGCTGGCCCGCAAACAAGGGCACGATTTCTTCCCGGTACAGAGTCTCGAACAGCAGTTACAGCACGAAGCCGATAGCGATGAACTGCGCAGCCAGGCGGAAGAAGCCGCCTCCGACCTGCGCGAACATCACCGCTGGCAGAATGCGCGAAAACCGAAAATGCATCACTACCAGTAGCGATTTCGTTATCAGGCGCCCTTGCGTTTCGGCAGCGTTTTCATCAGCTCATCGGGGCTCACGGACGCCACGATACTGCCCGGCAGCGGCATTTTCAGAATATGATTTTTTATCTTACCGACCACGTGCATTTCGCACGGCCGGCAATCGAACTTCAGCGTCAGCACTTCATCACCGTGGATGAGCTGCATCGGCGTCGCTTTCCAGCTCTTAATCGAGCCTTTGGCCTGTTTCGGACACAGGTTGAAGGCAAAGCGCAGGCAGTGCTTGGTAATCATCACCGGCACATCGCCCTTCTCTTCGTGGGCTTCATAGGCGGCGTCGATCAGCTGTACGCCGTAACGTTGATAAAACTCGCGCGCTTTGTGGTTGTAAACGTTAGCCAGAAACGACAAATGCGTTTCCGGATAGACCGGCGGCGGAACGGAAACCGGCTTGCGGCTGCCGCGCGCCACGGCCTTCAGACGGGCATCATCGAGCATTTCAGCCGTTTCACGGCGCAGCTGGTTCAGCAGGCTGTTTGGTACAAACAGCGCGCCCGGCAGGTTAATCTCGACGTTGCGCGAATAGTAAAGGGTCTGGCCAAGCTTCGCCACGCCATCGCGCAGGTTCGCCAGCGCTTTCTCCGCCTGGGTCGCCTCGGCAAACTCGCCGTCCAGCGTGTGGGTGACGCTGACGCCCTCTTCGCTGGTCATCGTCAGGACCAGCTGCTCCTGCCAGCCGCTCAGCTCGATATCGACGGCGATGCGGCGCTCGCTGGAGGTTTTCAGCAGCGCCTGCTGCCAGTTATGATCGAGGTTGCGGTTTAACGGCTGGTGCGGACGCACTTTGTATAAATCCGCGGGCATCTCGTTCGGCCATACGCGATAGCGATTTTCGCCGGTTTTCTCCACCGTATTGGCGCGAAAGCCGACGATTTCACGTTTAATCATCACGTTCAGGCCATCGCCGTTGGTCAGCGCTTCGCTCACCTCAACGTCGAGAAAATCTTTGCCGACTTTCAGGACTTCACCCACCGGCAGGCCAATAAACTTCGGTGAATCAAAAGCCCCAATGTCGCCTTTGCGCGCATTGACAAAATAGTCGGTGCTGCCGCGATGGAAGGTCTTGTCCGTCGACGGGACAAAGAAGTGTTCGGTCCGCCCCGACGAGGCGCGGGCCAGGTCGCCGCGATCGTCAATAATGGCGTCGAGCATCTGGCGATAGTGCGCGGTGATGTTCTTCACATAGCTCATATCTTTGTAGCGGCCTTCAATCTTGAAGGAGCGCACCCCGGCATCGATCAGCGCGGCCAGGTTGGCGGTCTGATCGTTGTCCTTCATCGACAGCAGATGCTTTTCGTACGCCACCACGCGGCCCTGGTCATCTTTCAGGGTATAGGGCAGACGGCAGGCCTGCGAGCAGTCGCCGCGGTTGGCGCTGCGCCCGGTCTGGGCATGGGAAATATTGCACTGCCCGGAATAGGCCACGCACAGCGCGCCGTGGATAAAGAATTCAATGGTCGCGTCGGTATTATCGTAAATCGCTTTGATCTGCTGAAGATTCAGCTCGCGGGCAAGCACGATTTGGCTGAAGCCGACGTCAGAGAGAAACTTCGCTTTCTCGACGCTGCGGATATCGCACTGGGTGCTGGCGTGCAGCTCTATCGGCGGAATATCCAGCTCCATCACCCCCATGTCCTGGACAATCAGCGCGTCCACGCCGGTTTCATACAGGTCGGTTATCAGGCGCTGCGCCGGTTCCAGTTCATCATCATGAAGAATAGTGTTCAGGGTCACGAACACTTTCGCGCCGTAGCGATGGGCAAACGGTACCAGGTCGGCGATATCGCTCAGGCTATTGCTGGCGTTGTGGCGCGCGCCAAAGCCCGGCCCGCCGATATAGACCGCATCCGCGCCGTGTAAAATCGCTTCACGGGCGATCCCGGCATCGCGGGCGGGACTCAGTAGTTCAAGATGATGGTTTTGCAGGCGCATACGCTCGTCGTTATCCATTATAGGGGGTCGAAATGGCGGCTATTGTAGTCAGAACTGGGCACAGACCAAAACATTTTCCATCGCCGCGGCGGGAGGAATTTTCAGTTTTTAGCAAAGCATTGAAGGAAAAGATATTTCCCAGAAAAAGCGCCTGAGGATAGAGTCATCACGTATTCCGGATTTTCCTCGTCACGTTGTGATTTGCTGTCTCAGTCATTTGCCTGGCCGCGAGTTTGCTCGCGGCTTTTTTATTTCTCTTTCGGATAGTGGATCAGCGAATGGAAATGGGCGGTCTGCGCCCCGCTATTGCGATAGGCGTGCGCTAAATCGCCGGCGAAGCGCCGCCCTTCACCGGGCTGCAGCGTCAGCCACGCCCCCTGCAGGCAAAGATCCAGCACGCCGCTAATCACCACCACATGTTCGATAACCCCTTGCTCATGCGGCGTTGACTCGCTCAGCGCGCCGGGGGCAAGGGTAATGGAGAAGTGGTCGAAACGCAGCACCGGGTCCCACGGGAAGAGCGGCGTCACCACCATGGCCTGCTGCTGGGGATCAAAAGCCGTCGGTTCGACGGCGTCATCGGCAACGATAAAGGCGGAAAACGGCACGTTAAGCCCGGTGGCGATTTTCCATAACGTCGCCACCGTCGGACTCGATTCGTTGCGTTCAATCTGGCCCAGCATCGCCTTCGACACGCCGGTCTCTTCCGCCAGGCGCGACAGGCTCCAGCCGCGCAGCTGACGCTGCGTTTTTAACGTTGCCGACAGGTGTTGCGCAATATCCATTCAACCTCCCAATCATCTCTGCGGGAATTATACGCGCATTCGTCTGATTCTACAGGGGCTAACCGAGTAGGCGTTTTCACAACCCTTCTGGCTTTCATGAGATAAGCGATTTTAAAAAGCGTTTTCTGACTTCTTTATAGCCGTTGTTCTGATAAAACTTATGCGCCTGTTCTCGTCGTTCGCTGCTGGAGAGTTCAATTTGGCTACAACCGCTGGCGGCAGCGATCCGTTCGGCTTCAGCCAGTAATATTCGCCCCACTCCCATGCCCCGGCACGACTCATCAATCACCAGCGCCGAAATTAGCCCCCAGCGTCCTTTTTCATGCATCGGTTCAATCAGGTTCACCACAATCACCCCGGATAAGCGTTCTTTTACCTCGGCAATCAACGCGTAGCGGCAGGGATTATATTCCCGTAATGAGGATTGCAGGTTGTCTAAATCTACTGAATAGCCGAGCTGTTGAAAAAGCACGAGCAGGCCGGGCGCATCGACCTCCTTCGCTGTTCTGGTCGTAACCATGGTGGCTTGTTTCCCTGGTGATTGATTTGCAGAGATATCTATTGCGTTTCGCTCGGTAATGTCAAGATCGGATAGCCTCGCTTGTTCTGTCCCACCCCGCCGTCCCCAGCGCAGAACCCAAACAAAGCCGGTTGTGCGCTATAGCGCACAATGCTAAATTATATCGACCGTTATAACGCACAAGGCACAACCATGCGCTCTTTTACTCTCCCTTTCCCGACCCTGCTGGCCGGCTTCGTTGCCGTACTGGTCGGCTACGCCAGCTCCGCGGCGATCATCTGGCAGGCCGCGGCGGCGGCGGGCGCCGATGCTTCGCAAATCGCGGGCTGGATGACCGCCTTAGGCCTGGGGATGGGCGTCAGTACGCTGGCGCTCACCCTGTGGCGGAAGGTGCCCATCCTGACCGCGTGGTCGACGCCAGGCGCCGCGCTGCTGGTCACCGGCCTGCAGGGGGTCACACTCTCCCAGGCGGTTGGCGTCTTTATTTTTGCCAACGCCTTAATCGTGCTTTGCGGCGTCACCGGCATCTTTGCCAGGCTAATGAAAATCATCCCTCATTCGCTGGCGGCGGCGATGCTGGCCGGGATTTTGCTGCGCTTCGGCATGCAGGCTTTCGCCAGCCTGCAGGGAAATTTGCTGCTCTGCGGCAGTATGTTCGCCGTCTGGTTGCTGTGCAAAGTCTGGCTTCCCCGCTTCGCGGTGGTGGCCGCCCTGCTGGCAGGCGGCGCGGTAGCCGGGTTTAGCGGAGAAGTGACAACGTCACAAATAGCTTTCAGCTTCGTCGCTCCGTCCTGGATTGCGCCTGAATTTACGCCAGCGCTGTTGCTCAGCGTCGGCGTGCCGTTTTTCCTCGTCACCATGGCGTCGCAAAACGCCCCCGGATTCGCCACCCTTCAGGCCTCGGGCTACCGGGTCCCGGTTTCGCCGCTGATTGTCGCCACCGGCGGCCTGGCGCTGCTGCTGTCGCCCTTTGGCGTCTACTCGATCTGCATCGCCGCGATAACGGCTGCGATTTGCCAGAGCCCGGAAGCCCATCCGTACCCGCAAAAGCGCTGGCTCGCGGCAGCGGCGGCGGGCGTTTTTTACCTGTTGGCGGGGATATTTGGCGGCTCTATCACCTCGCTGATGTCGGCGCTGCCAATGGCGTGGATCCAGATGCTTGCCGGGCTGGCGCTGCTCGGTACCATCAGCGGCAGTCTGTTTCAGGCGTTGAATCAGGAGAGTGAGCGCGATGCGGCGGTGGTGACTTTTCTGGTCACCGCCAGCGGCGTGACGCTGGGCGGTGTCGGTTCTGCATTTTGGGGACTGGTTCTCGGCGGCGTCAGCTACGTTTTGCTCTCAACGCTGCGCCGCGCGTAGCTGCGATGGCGTCAGGCCGGTGGCGCTTTTCACCCGGTGACTAAAGTGGCTGGCCGTACTAAACCCGCAGGCCATCGCAATATCGGTTAACGACATCTGGCTGCAGTAAATCAACTCCTGCGCTTTCACCATCCGGCGCTGCATCACGTACTGATGCGGCGCCATCTTCATCGACTGGCGAAACATCCGCGCAAAATGGTATTCGCTCAGCGCCGCTTCCTGCGCCAGATCGGCGAGGGTGAGCGGCCGATCCAGATGCTCCTCAATCCATGCCAGCAGATTGCGCAAGACGTGCGGCGCCAGCCCGCCGGTCACCGTCGGTAGACGCCACTGGACGTTCGAATAGTGCTGAATCAGGTGAGTGAGCAGCAGCGTGCTGGCCGAACTCAACGTCAGCTGATTCGCCTGCTGCTGCCAGTCGTTGTCGAGAAGAAACTGGCGATAGACAGCGGTGATTTTGTCATCGCTGGAGAACGTTTTTTCCTGCAGCGTGAACGAGGCCGGGCTGCGATCCCAAATCTGCTCGCCTACCCGGCGCAGGTGTTCATCGGTGCAGTAAAGATGTACAAAAGAGAGATCGCCGCGGATATCCCAGGTGCTCTCATCGCCTTTTGGCATCAAGCAGAAACGGTCCGGCCCGCCGCCGTTTTTCCAGCCGTGGGGCGTTTTTTGGTAACTTTCGTAGCCATCGGCAATATACAGACTCAGGGTATGGTGGTCGCTTTGTACCGTAATAGTATCAAGATTGTTATACCATGCCGCCAGCTGAATACCGGAGTTGAGCTTCACCGTCTCGCGCAGCACGGCATTTTTTTGACGCAATGTTTCGAAAGTCCCGTAAGCCATAGCCCTTCACACTTCTGATTCCGCAGATCTCTAGTCTATGAAGAGTCGCTGGCAGATACCAGCATTCCCCCGCCGCTGGCTAAAAATAAGCGCAAGAATTTGCAAGTCGGCAACAAGCAGATGACAGCGCCGCGCGGTGCCAGGCCGCAGAATGATCGCGACAACACTCACAGGAGAGACATTTTGAACGCATTACTCTACGGGTTGGTCGTGGTTATCTGGGGCACGACATGGATTGCTATCTTTTTACAGCAGGGGCCGGTTGCCGCGCCGGTGTCCATTTTCTGGCGTTTTGCCGTCGCCAGCGTCGCGATGCTGACCATTTTGCTGGTTACCCGCCGCCTGCGCCCGTTGGCCGCGCGCGACCATGTCTTCTGTCTGCTGCAGGGCTGCTGCGTCTTCTGTTTTAATTTCTGGTGTTTCTATACCGCCGCCGCGTATATCAATACCGGCCTTGAGTCGGTGATCTTCTCTATGGCGGTGCTGTTTAACGCGATCAACAGCTTTCTCTTCTATCGCCAGCAGCCTCCTGGCCGTTTCTGGCTGGCCGCCGCGCTGGGCCTGGCGGGGATCGTGACGCTATTCTGGGATGATTTATGGGCCAGCGGCCTGAACGCCTCGCTGCTGCTGGGTATCGCCCTCAGCGCGCTGGGAACCTATGGCTTTTCACTCGGCAATATGCTCAGCATCCGCCACCAGCGCCGCGGCCTGGAGACCTTGACCACCAACAGCTGGGCCATGCTTTACGGCACCCTGGTCATGGGCGCTATCGCCCTGATACGCGGTGATAACTTTGCCCCGCAGTGGACGCTGAGCTATATGGGAGCGCTACTGTATCTGGCCGTTTTTGGCTCGGTGATAGCTTTTGGCGCCTACTTCACCCTGGTGGGGCGCATCGGCGCAGGGAAAGCGGCATACAGCACCCTGCTGTTTCCGCTCGTCGCCCTGACGATTTCCACCTTTTATGAAGGCTACGTCTGGCATAGTAACGCCGTGGCCGGGCTGGCGCTGATCCTGGTGGGAAATCTGGTGATGTTTGCGCGTCCGGAGCAGTGGCTGCTACATCGCAGGCCGGCCCAGGTTCGCTCGTAACGGCGTGGACGCTGCGTTGAGGCTGAGGGTAAGCCAATAAAAAAGGCGCTATCAACGAATAGCGCCTTTACTTGACGACGACCCTTGCTTAGCGGTTATTCGGATCGAATTTCACCGCGTCAATCGCCATATCGTCAATCACCTGCTTCAGCGTCTCGACGGTGAGCGGCGTATTTTCGTTGGACAAGTTTTTACCTTCGCCTTTACGGACCACTTTGATGACCGGCTTTTTGGTCGCCGCATCAATCAGTTCACCTTCGAAGTACAGGTTGGTATCCATAGTACGGTGACCGGTAGCCGCCTGGGTACCGGCGATAATCATCGCGACCGGGATCACTTCGTAGAACTGCAGGCCTTCTTTGCTGGAATCCACGCCGGTGATGGCGCCGCGGAAGATCAGGCTGCGCTTACCTGCGGTGGTGGCCAGCGGTTTACGCTCGGAAATCGCCTGTTTCATCTCTTTATTGGTGTAATTCAGGATGTCGCTGAGCGCCTTCTCGCCCACCTGAGTGGTCGGTTTCGGTACCGGGTAGTAGGTGATTGGATTATAAACAACGTTGTCATAGTTGCTCGGATTGTAATCCGGAGAAATCCAGCGCAGTTCCGGTTTGCCGGACGCCGAGGTGGTTTCTTTTAAGTTAGAGTAATCTTTTAAAAATCCCGAATATTGTTCCGGCTTAGCGATTTTTGATGAGCAGCCGGCCAATGCTAACAGGCCAGCGAGCGCGGCGACTTTAAAAAATAACTGAGTTCGCATATAGGTTAATCCCTGTGAATACCATTTTTGGTAAGAGTTATAGCAAATAACAGGGGTAAGTTTTGTGGCAAAAGTGGTGCTACGTCAAGTAGCACAATAAAATAAACCCGCCGTTGCTGGCGGGTTGTCTTTAGCTGTTTATTTAATATCAACCTGATAAAAAATATGCTTGCCAAAGGGATCAATTTCATAACCGGAGACGTTTTTACGTACCGGTTCGAATATTGTTGAGTGGGCAATCATCACGGCCGGCATCTGGTCATGCATCATCTGCTGCGCCTGAAGATAGAGCGCTTCGCGTTTTTGGCGATCGGTTATCGATTTTGCTTCGGCAATAATTTTATCAAACGGCTGATAGCACCATTTTGCCGAGTTAGACCCGCCATTCGCCGACTGGCAGGTAAATAATGGGCCAAAGAAGTTATCCGGGTCACCGGTGGCGGTGGTCCAGCCCATCAGCGCCGCCTGATGTTCGCCATCCTTCACCCGCTTTAAGTATTCACCCCACTCATAGGTTGTGATTTTAGTTTGCACGCCGATTTTCGCCCAGTCGGCCTGAATCATCTCGGCCATACGTTTGGCGTTCGGATTATAGGGCCGCTGCACCGGCATTGCCCACAGATCGATGCTAATTGGCCCCGCAACGCCCGACTCCGCCAGCAGCGCTTTGGCCTTCTGCGGGTCGTATTCATAATCCTTAAGCTGGCTATTCGCGCTCCATACGCCCGGCGGCAGCAGGTTTTTCGCCGCCGTACCGGTACCGTGGAACACCGCTTCAATGATCGCCGGTTTATTAATCGCCATCGCTAAGGCCTGGCGCACCTTAACGTTGTCCAGCGGCGCTTTTTGGGTGTTAAAAGCAAGAAAGCCGGTGTTAAGGCCCGCTTTGCTCATCAGGTTGATCGCCTTGTTCTCTTTCATTCGCGGCAGATCGGCCGGATTGGGGAACGGCATCACCTGACACTCATTTTTCTCCAGTTTGGCGTAACGTACCGAGGCATCCGGCGTGATGCTAAAGATGAGACGATCGATATGCGCCTTCCCCTGCCAGTATTCCGGGAACGCGGTGAAAAGAATACGGGAATCTTTTTGATATTGAGCGAGTTTGAAAGGACCGGTGCCAATCGGATCCATATCCACGCGCTCTGGCGTACCGGCTTTTAACATCGCATCGGCATATTCCGCTGATAAAATAGAGGCGAAATACCAGGCAAGATCGGCGACAAATGGCGCTTCGGCATGGGCCAACGTGAAACGCACCGTATATTCATCGGGCTTATCAATTGCGGTAATTAACTGGCCAAATTCCAGGCTCTCAAAATTTGAATAATTACCGCTGGAGATATTGTGATAAGGGTGTTGAGGATCCTTTTGCCGCATAAATGAAAAAACAACGTCATCGGCATTAAAATCTCGGCTGGGTTTAAAATATTTATTGCTCTGGAATTTAACGCCTTTGCGTAAATGGAAAGTATAAACTTTGCCATCTTCGCTGACTTCCCAGCTTTCGGCGAGGCTCGGCACCAGTTCCGTGGTGCCGGCTTTAAAATCGACCAGCCGGTTATAAACGGGCACCGCGCTGGCGTCCACGCTGGTCCCGGAGGTGTAGAGTTGAGGGTTAAAATTTTCCGGCGACCCTTCTGAACAGTAGACCAGCGTTTTTGCGCTAATGGCCGAGCTGGCCGTCAGGGCCGCTAACGCCAGAGCAAGCGTCGTGAATCTGCGTTGCATAGGTTTTCCTTTTTAATTTGTCAGCTAATGAATAGCTTGTTGTTTTCCCTTCCATACATAACACTAAAGACTGATTGCAAACACCTGAAAACTCGAATAAAGAAGGAATCACTATGTCATCAGCCCTGGCCAGTCAATTAACCCAACGCTTCTTTCGCTACCTGGCGATCACCAGCCAAAGCGACCCGCGAGCCGCGACTTTGCCCACCACCGCCGGGCAACACGCGATGGCGCGGGCCCTTGCGGATGAGCTACGCCAGCTGGGGCTGGATGAGATTGTGATCGACGAGCACGCTACCGTCACGGCGGTGAAAAGAGGCAATGTCGCAGACGCGCCGCGGATTGGCTTTATTACCCATATCGATACCGTTGACGTCGGGCTGTCGCCGGATATTCATCCACAAATCCTGCGTTTTACTGGTGAAGACCTCTGTTTGAACAGAGAAAAAGAGATCTGGCTGCGCGTCGCTGAGCATCCCGAAATCCTCGCTTATCCCGATGAAGAGATTATTTTTAGCGACGGTACCAGCGTGCTCGGGGCGGATAACAAATCCGCCGTGACGGTAGTGATGACGGTACTGGAGAACCTGACGCCAGAGCACCGCCACGGCGATATCGTGGTGGCGTTTGTGCCGGATGAGGAAGTGGGCCTGCGCGGTGCAAAAGCGCTGGATCTCTCGCGTTTTGCCGTCGATTTTGCCTGGACCATCGACTGCTGCGAGCTCGGGGAGATCGTCTATGAGAACTTTAACGCCGCCGCCGCGGAAATTCGCTTTACCGGCGTGACCGCCCACCCGATGTCGTCAAAAGGGGTGCTGGTGAATCCGCTGCTGATGGCCACCGATTACATGAGCCATTTCGATCGCCAGCAAACGCCGGAGCATACCGCCGGACGTGAGGGCTACGTGTGGTTTAACGGCATCCAGGGCGATCAGAACAGCACCCTGCTGCAGGCCAGCATTCGCGATTTCGACCTTGAAAGCTTTACTCGCCGTAAGCAGCAGATTGGCGAGGTGGCGCAGAAAATCGCCGCGCAGTATCCCACGGGCAATGTGGAATACCAGGTGAGCGATATTTACAGCAATATCAGCAACGCCGTTGGCGAAGACCGCCGCGCGATTGACCTGCTATTTGAAGCGATGGAAAGCTTGGGCATCACGCCAAAACCGACGCCGATGCGCGGCGGCACCGACGGCGCGGCCCTGTCGGCAAAAGGCGTATTAACGCCCAATTTCTTTACCGGCGCGCACAACTTCCACTCAAAATTTGAGTTTCTGCCGCTGCGCGCCTTTGAGGCCTCTTATCAGACCGCGCTACAGCTCTGCCTGTTAGCGGCGCGTTAAGCCGGCTTGCGCGCCAGCATCGTGGCGAAACGCAGCTTAATCCGCTTACCGCTGGCGTCGGTGCGGTGGAGTTCACCGACGTCTTCGTTATATTTGAGCAACGCCCAGCCTGCATAATAGTTGCGCAGCTCTTCCGGTTTAAACGCGAACGGGAAACCAACGGTGCACGGAAAATCGTCGGTATCCATGGCCGCAACAATCAGATTGTAGCCGCCGGGACGGGTGCAGCGCTGCATGTTGGCAATCAGACCCGGGATAGTCTTCGCTTCCAGGAACATCATCACCACGGTCGAAAGAATAAAGTCATACTCGCCGTCAAAGCTGAGGGCGTTAAGGTCCTTAATCGCCGTCCGCAGATTCTCCAGCCCTTCCGCCTGACGAATACGTTCAAGATTGCTGATGCTGGCCGGATTTTTATCCCACGCGGTAACGTCAAACCCGTTGGCCGCCAGGTAGAGGCTATTGCGCCCGTTGCCGCAGCCCAGATCCAGCGCCTTGCCCGGCGCGATCAGCGTGGCGGCGTGCAGCACCTCGGAGTGGGTGCGGGTCATTCCGTATTTGTCGGTGAAGTAATTTTCGTCGCGAAGAGTCATGGTTAATCCTTGTTTTTTAATAACGTGTCGCGTTCGACGCGAATCAGCAGTTTACCGCGCATCAGCAGCAGGAAGGTACGAATCAGCAGCAGCCCAACGATCAGATTGGTAAAGAGAAACAGCGGGAGCGCGAGAGTGTGGAAAAAGCCGTCCGGATGCTGATGACCGAGATGCAGGCCGGTGGTCGCCAGCGCGGAAACGCCGAACGAGAAGCTCCAGAACGAGGCGTTAAACGGCTGGCGCAGGTACCACGGCATCAGACGCAGCATAAACAGCAGCTGGAGCAGACCATAGCCGAACAGCAGCTTAGCAAAGGTATCCGCCTCGCCGCCGTTCACGCTCAGCCAGGCGCTGCACGCCACCAGCGCCGGAGCCAGCTGAATGCCGAGCGAGGTGCGCATGGCCATCGGCAGTTCGCCGTCGCTGCGCAGGCGTTGCAGAATCACCGGTTCAAGGCTAAGCCAGGAGAATAAGCCGGCGCCGAGAAACACCAGCCCGGCGTCGGTAAAGCCCAGCGCGCCGCAGGCCATAGCGCTGATAAAGTTGTTTGCCACCGTCGGCAGATAGAGGCCCGGGGTGGTCGCCTCGCTGGGATGGCTCCCCCGCCATAGCCCGGCGCTCTGCCAGGCCGCGTAGCTCAGTTGCAATACTACGCCAATGCTGAATAACACCAGAGACAGCGGACGCAGCCAGGGTACGAAACCGATAGCGACCAGCATCGTGGTGGCCGGAAACAGGCTGACAAAACTGCTGGCGACCGGATGGCGCATCTCCTGTAGTACGCTGTGCGGGAAACGGACTGCCCGGCCGATAAACGCCAGCGCCAGCAGCACCCAGACAACCGTCGCCGCGACCACCAGACCGTCGCCGACGATCCGGCTCACCGGCCAGATCGTGCTGGCGTAGCGCCAGGCGAAGCCCATGCCGATAAGACCCAGAACCATACCAAAATAGCCCGCCGGAAGATTCAGCACCCGGCTCGCGCCCTGCTTTTTATTCATTTTGTTTAAACTTTCAATTTATCTTAAGTTGCATTCTAAAAGAACCTTCAAAAACGCGCTACGGCGTTTTTTGCTATGTTTATGTTAACCATATGTAATGAGTAAGACCGATGCGCAAATATTCCCTCAGCGAACAGGTTCGCCCGTTTCACTACCAGACAGACGGCATTAAACATAGCGTAAATCTGCGGCAAATTGTCGCCTTGCGAGATTTCGCCGATGTGAAAACCGGCGACGAAGGCGGCTGGATCGATGATGAGGCCGCCCTGAGCCACGACGGCGAGTGCTGGATTTATGACGCCAATAGCGCCGTTTTTGCCGGTGCGAAAATCGAGGGCAACGCGCGCTTAACCGGCGAGTGCATTATCAGCATGGGGGCGATCGTTAGCGATAATGCCCGACTGGATAGCGTACACGTTAGCCACTGTGCGCGATTAAGTGACAACGTCACCGCTTCGCATTCGCAGATTCGCGGTTATTGTCACCTGGCCGACAATGCGCGCATCCTCCCCCATTGTCATATTATCGCCGCCCGAGGCCTGACCGCCGACAATGATAAAATCCTGCGCATTTATCAGCGGGCGACGGTCAGCGCATCGCGAATCGTTCACCAGGCGCAAATTTACGGCGACGCCTTTGTCGAACACGCGTTTGTTGAGCATCGGGCGGAAATCTTCGACCAGGCGCGGCTGGAAGGCAACGATGAGAACGACGTCTGGGTCTGCGATAACGCCAGGGTATACGGGAACGCGAAGATTATCGCCGGTCGTGAAGAGGACGCCATCCCCACCCTGCGCTACAGTTCACAGGTGGCTGAGCACGCGGTGGTCGAAGGAAATTGCCTGCTGAAGCATTGGGTGATGGTCGGCGGGCATGCGCACCTGCGCGGCGGGCCGATCCTGCTTGACGATAGCGTGTTAATTGAAGGCCATGCGGTCATTTGCGGCGATGTGGTGATTGAACATCAGGTGACGATCGGCGATCGGGCGCGAATTGAGGCCAGCGCGGGCGACGCCATTTATATCCGCGGGGAGAAAGTGATAAACGGCGACGAGCATTTTACCCGCACGCCCATCGTCGGCTTTCTTTAACGCGTGGTTTATTATGCGCTCTGGTTCCCGGGGGCGGCGCTCAACGCGCCTTGCCCGGGCTGCATGTCCGGACGGCCTGTAGCCCGGGTAAGGCGTCAGCCGCGACCCGGGAACTGCTCAGAGCGACAATCAATAATGCGCCCGTAGATATTCTGGTCATCATACGAACCGTTCAGATACTCGGCCTGCTTCAGACACCCTTCGAGGGTGAAACCGTTACGCAGGGCGACCTGATTGCTTCTCTGGTTTGCTACCCGACATTTAATGACGAAGCGTCGGACCGTCCCGCTGCGGGCAAAAGAGTCCATCAGCGCCTGTAGCGCCTGAGAGAGCAGCCCCTGCCCCTGATGGCTCTCATCAATCCAGTAGCCGATGTAGGCGGTCTTATTGATCGGCTCAATCTGGTTAAACGACAGCACGCCGACGATCTCTTCCTGCAGAAAGAGCAAAAACATTTTGGCGTAGCCGCGCTGGTGCAGCATCACGTTGCCCTGCACGTGGCGGCGGGTTTCGTCTTCGTGACTCACGTCAGCGGGCCAGCTCAGCGATTGCTGGAGCCAGCGCTGGTTTTTCATCACCAATTGGTGCAGTTCCGTCACGTAGCGCTCATCCACCGCGCGCAGAGAGAGCGATGCGGTGACGGGAATGCGTTCGATCGAAGCGGTATTTTCGGCAGACATGGCGCACTCTGATTAATCGTCTGATAAAAAGAGAAACGCCCGCAGAGTCACCTCGGCGGGCGGAGTGACGGGCTATTACTTCATGACCCGGTCATCGACATAGTTGCGTTTATCCGGCGCTGGCGGGAAGTACTGATACAGCCAGGTTTCGCTGATCGCCTCCCCCTGACAGCGCAGGAACATGCGCATCTCGACGGGATCGGTCGAATCAGAGGTCGGGTACCAGTCAAACTGGATACGATAGCCATCAAACGGTTCCACGTAGAGAATCTCTATCTGCTTAGCTTCGCCGCTCGACAGGGTAATCACCGGCTCGATGCCTCTTGGCGCAGCGGCCTTCAGGTCTCCGCCGACAAAATCAATGGCAAAACGACGGGTCCATTTATCCGGGTAATGCTCACCCGGCGCCCAGCCTTCAGGGAAACCGCCCATGCCGGTACGCGTCGCCAGCACCCGCGCCAGCGGCGAACGGACCGGCGGCTGCGCGCTCCAGTAGAGACGATAGCGGAAGTCCAGTTCATCCCCGGCCTTCACCGGTTTCTCCGGCTGCCAGAAGCACACGATATTGTCCAGCGTTTCGCCGGTCGTCGGGATCTCCATCAGGTTGACGGCCCCTTTGCCCCACTGGTTGCGCGGCTCCACCCACAGGCTTGGGCGTTTGTTATACCAGCCCATAATGTCCTGATAGTGGGAGAAGTCGCGGTCCAGCTGCAGCAGGCCAAAACCGCGCGGATTTTTATCCTGGAAAGCGTTGAACTGCAGCTTCTGCGGGTTGTTCAGCGGACGGCACACCCATTCGCCGTTGCCCAGCCACATCGACAGGCGGTCGGAGTCGTGGATCTGCGGATGGATAGTGTCGCACATCCGCCGTTCGTTATTGCCGCAGCTGAACATACTGGTCATCGGCGCGATGCCCAGCTGTTTGATGTCTTTACGCGCGTAGATGTGGTTTTCCACATCCATAATCACCTGCGTCTCCTGACAGTTCACGACGAACTTATAGGCGCCGGTGACGCTTGGGCTGTCGAGCAGCGCATAGACGGTAAATACCGTCGCCCCCGGTTTAACGGTCTCAAACCAGAAAGAGGTGAAGTCAGGGAACTCTTCCGGCGTATCGGTAAAGGTATCGATCGCCAGGCCGCGGGCTGACAGTCCATATTGATACGTGCTGTCCACCGCACGGAAATAGCTCGCGCCGAGGAAGGCGACGATATCGCGACGCGCCAGCTCCGGCGCTTTAAATACGCGGAATCCGGCAAAGCCGAGATCGCTCTGGCCTTCCAGCTGTTTGGTGTCGACGCCGGCGTCATTATATTTAAACAGCTCAGGGCGGAAGTGAATTTCCCGCGCCTGCTGGGTTTGTGAATCCAGGGAGAACATCCGCACGCGGCGGCGGAACCCCATCCCCACGTGGAAGAACTGAATGTCCAGCTTGCGCTCTTCAATATTATTCCACAGCGAATGCGCAGCGTCGTACTGAATGCTGTTGTAGGCCTGGGGGGTCAGGTTTGCCAGGGTTGGCGGCAGATCGCGCGGCGCGCCGCCCCAGGGCTGACGCGCAAGATCGT
The DNA here is from genome assembly GCF_900200035.1 of Klebsiella grimontii. Lineage (GTDB taxonomy): Bacteria > Pseudomonadota > Gammaproteobacteria > Enterobacterales > Enterobacteriaceae > Klebsiella > Klebsiella grimontii. The sequence continues at coordinate 146,007 of NZ_FZTC01000019.1, read as the reverse complement.
GGGCCATCGACTGGAGTACGGAGTAGTCAAAGCGACGGGTCTGACCGTCGGCAATTCCTGAGTCCTCGGCGAATGCGGCTTTCGAGAATAGAGAGGCGACTCCTGACGTTCCGCATACGGCGGCAACAGCCATGGAGGATTTGAGAAAACGTCTGCGGTTCATGCCTGAGAGAGCATCCTTCTTCATATGTGAATTGAGACGCGACGTAACAAACCCATGCGTCGTGAATGTCGCTCACTCTAGACAAAAACGATTGATAATCCAATTGTTGACGGCAGAAATGCGTGAAAAAAATATGTCCACCGGACCAGACCGAATTGCCGATATCCACAGGGCGGCGATGATTCCGCCAGGCGGCGACGCTTCATACGAAATACAGCGCCAGCGAAACCTGAAGGGAAGCGGCCAGACGAACGCTGACCGCGAGAGCGACTATTTTTGCTGCAGAAGGTTAAAACTGGTCATCAGGTTGCGATAGTCCGGGATATGGTTAGAGAACAGCGTCCCTAGCCCTTCAACATCATTCCGCCAGTCGCGGTGTAGTTCGCAGGCAACGCCAAACCACGACATCAGCTGCACCCCAGCCTGCGACATACGATCCCAGGCGGCATCGCGGGTAATGGGGTTGAAGGTACCGGAAGCGTCGGTCACGACAAAGACATCAAAGCCCTCTTCGATGGCCGACAGCGCCGGAAATGCCACGCAGACTTCCGTCACCACCCCGGCGATGATCAGCTGCTTCTTGCCCGTCGCTTTCACCGCCTTCACAAAATCGTCGTTATCCCAGGCGTTAATATTGCCCGGCCGCGCGATATAGGGCGCATCCGGAAACTGCGCTTTTAACTCCGGCACCAGCGGACCGTTCGGACCGTTCTCGAAGCTGGTGGTTAAGATGGTCGGCAGAGCGAAGTACTTCGCCAGGTCGCCAAGGGCAAGGACGTTGTTCTTGAATTTATCGGGATCTATATCGCGCACGAGAGAGAGCAATCCGGTCTGGTGATCGACCAGCAGCACGGCGGCATCATTTTTATCCAGACGAACATACGGTTTGGCCATGATTTCATCCTCATTTCAGCAGCACATTTTCCGTCAGAACCCCGGTTCCGCGGATGTAGGGTTAACAGCACCGATCATAGTGTAACCACTGGCTGAGGATTAGCCGCCGAAAGTGGGACGCATCGTCCCACTGACAGAACGCGCAGCGGCTCAGGGCATCTTCCAGGCAACGTTAATCCAGGGTCACATGATGCTTCATCACCCGACGAAACAGCGCCAGCCGCGCGCGCATAAAGCGGTTTTCCACCTTAAAACCAGCGCGTTTATGCAGGCCAATACGCAACAAACGATCCCGACCGCGCACGCTGGCGGGCCAGCGCACCGGCCCCTGGAGATCGTGGCAGCCGTTACCGGCCATGCGGGCGAAGTTAGCCCAATAGTCGGCGACCTGGCCGGCAAAGGTCCGGTCGCGATCGTTAGCATACTGGCGTACCGGCTCGGCAAGATCGAGGTTGTCAAAAACGTATGCCACTTCATTCCCGTGCCATGCGCCGTGCGGATAGGTCTGATGTTCCGCCTCGGCAACGTAGTCAAACCAGTAGCGCCAGCACGGTTGTCCTACCCGCTGCTGCGCCTGCATCACCACGTAGCCCAGAGTGGTGAACGCCATATCGCGGCAGACTTCGCGCCCCAGCGCTTCATCGCCTTTGACGCCGGGATACAGCAGTTTAATCAGTCCGAGACCCAAGCGGCGTTCGCGGCGAAGCTTCTGGATCTGTCCGGCGATATCGACGCCAAACACCGCCATAACGCTGGCCTCATCGCTGTTTGAACCTATCATCACCGGCAGCGGATGCTGACGCCCGCTAAAAAAAGTTTCCAGCATCGGCTGGGGCAGCACGGTATCGCCAACAATCGGCGCCGGGCCGATGGTCAGCGGCGCGGTTAGCGACCAGAACGCCTCTGCCGGAATCGCCCGCAGCTGTTCGGCGCTGGCCTGCGGTAAAGCGAAGTGCTCAGCGATAAGCTGCCCTTTGGCCAGCGCCTTTTCCCGCGGCAGATCCGGCAAGGTATAGCCGCTCTGGATAATCGCTTTATGGAACAGTCCCCGGGATTTCGGCGAAACCATGAGCGACAGCACGCTACGCGCCCCGGCGGACTCGCCGAACAGGGTGACGTTGGCCGCATCGCCGCCGAAAGCGTGAATGTTCTCCTGAACCCATTGCAGGGCGGCAATTTGGTCAAGCAGCGCGAAATTATAGATGCGCTCGCCCTCCTCTTCCTCCAGCGCCGGATGGGCAAAAAAGCCCAGGTGCCCCAGCCGGTAGTTGACGGTCACCACGACGACGTCACGGGAGGCTAAGGCTTTGCCGTCATAGGGCGGTAAACTTCCCGCGCCGATGGTATAGCCGCCGCCGTGCAGCCAGACCATCACCGGCAGCGGCTGCGCGCGCGAAGCGGGCGACCAGACGTTAAGGTAAAGGCAATCCTCGGAGAAGCTGCCAGGATCGCCGCCGCCGAGCTCACGACAGTATTCAATATCCTGCCAGCTGGAGGCCGAGAAAGTCTCCGCCCGGCGTACGCCCTGCCAGCGGGCGGCAGGCTGCGGTGTGCGCCAGCGGAGATCGCCGACGGGCGGCGCGGCATAGGGAATACCGCGCCAGATATGAATGTTCTCTTCCGAGGTGCCGGATAGAGTGCCCTGCCGGGTTTTCACCAGCGGGGTAGACGGATTCTGCATGGCCTGCTTCCTTTAACGACTCATGCCAGCAGAGTACTGATTTTACAGCAGACCGCAACGTCGTTTACTGCGCTCTTCCGCCTGCTGATAAAGGGCAAACTCATCGTAAACCGCACAGCCCAGCGCCTCCTCAAAGGCCTCGCGGCTGGCGTTGCCGTGGCTGCGGGCCTGTATCTCGTTACCCAGGTTAGACTGAAAAATCCCGGCGGCGCTGACCGGTAAAAAGTCTTCATAAATAATCGGTTGTGCGATAACCCAGCCGCGCTCAATCAACGGCTGCGGATCGTCGCCCGGACGAAAGGCCTGGCGGTGCGCCTCGCCGGCGGGCGTCAGGCGGTAGCGAAAGTACGCCAGCCCCTGCTGACGCAGCAGGAATTCGCTGTCCGGGAACGGGCTAAACACCTCCTGCAAATGACGCTGATGGTTAAGATTATCTTTGCCCACCCCCGCCTCGCTAAGCAGTCGGTCGTACAGAGCGCGGCCTTTGGGCGTCAAGGCGATGCCGCGCTGCTCTATTTCGCCAAAGCGCGCCGTATGGGTGCCTCGATGCTCCCCGGCAAACATCACCGGCTCTTCAAGGGCCTTAAAGCTGGTCTGGCGCAGCAAAATCGGCACATCGCGGCGCGGCGGGCCTTCTATTAACGCTTTCGGCGCGATACCGCATTCGGGCATCAGCGCCTGAACCCGGTCGATATCCAGCGTGCGCGGCGTCAGATGATTAATGTGGCAACCGGGGAAACAAACCACATCGGCAATCAGCCGGTGCTCTTCATGCAGCGCGTGGTAGGTTTCCTCATCGACGGTGGCATGTCGATGCCAGCGAAAGGTTTCCAGCGCCTGCTGCACAAATTCACGCGCCTCCGCGGCGGTGAACTCCCCCTTCTGTTCATGAAGCGCGATCAGTTCGCGACAGCGCGACGTGAAGATATCGCGCCGGGCAAGAATTTCCGCCGCCCGCTTGCGCAACGCCTCATTGGCGATCAGCTCAAGGCGCAGGAGCGAGGTAAAAACGCGAAACGGATTGCGCGCCAGCGCCGCGTCATCGATGGGGCGAAACGCGGTGGAGTGAACCGGCACGCCAGCCTGCGACAGATCGTAATAGCTAACGGGATACATGCCCATAATGGCAAACATGCGACGCAGGGTCGCCAGTTCCTCCGCCGTACCGACGCGGATCGCGCCGTGGCGTTCAACGTTTAGCCGCGCCAGCTCATCGGCGTTGGCCAGTTGTTCGTGCAGCGTCGGGTTATTCTCCAGTATGGCCAGGTTAACGTCGGCCACCAGCTCCAGTAGCGTCCCGTACTGCGGAACTTCCTGCTGGTACATCGCCGACATCGCCTGCGAAAAGCTTTCCCGAATCTCATCAGCCGTGATGGTGTTCGCCATGATGTCTTACCTCCAGTGAATTCTCCCTGGAGTGTAGGAAAGCTCTCTGAAGACGGCGGGAAGAATTTACAAACTGTGATGCCGGTAGCTGGCCGGTTTCTTTTCATCCGCTCACTTCATAACCACCGGTTATGTTAAACACCCTTTAATTTCACTTTAAATTAACAAAGCATTTACACACACTGCAAGTGGCGACATTACAACAACATGCCTCTCTACCGATAACACGGAGTCCCCTCATGAATGATAAATGGTCACCGCGCGAGGTCCTGCATCGCGACTACAGTAGCCATCCACCCGCCTACGCGCCGGGCTATAAAACCAGCGTACTGCGCTCGCCGCGCAATGCGCTCATTTCCCTGCAGAATTCACTTTCGGAGATCACCGGCCCGGTGTTCAGCAGCGACGATCTCGGCGCGCTGGATAACGACCTGATCCTCAACTACGCCAAAGACGGCCTGCCGATTGGCGAGCGGATTATCGTGCACGGCTACGTTCGCGATGGGTTTGGCCGGCCGATGAAAAATACGCTGGTCGAAGTCTGGCAGGCTAACGCGGGCGGCCGCTACCGGCATAAGAAAGATCAATATCTGGCGCCTATCGACCCGAACTTTGGCGGCTGCGGACGCGTGCTGACCGACGAGAACGGCTACTATTGTTTCCGTACCATCAAGCCCGGCCCCTACCCGTGGCGCAACCAGGTCAGCGACTGGCGTCCGGCGCATATTCACTTTTCGCTTTCCGGCGACGCCTGGGCGCAGCGTCTGATCACCCAGATGTATTTCGAGGGCGATCCGCTGATTAAACAGTGCCCTATTGTCAAAACCATCAATAACGATGATGCCATCAGAACGCTGATCGCCGAGCTGGATACCCATGCCGCCGTCCCGCTGGACTCTCTGGCCTACCGTTTTGATCTCGTGCTGCGCGGTCATCGCGCAACGCTGTTTGAAAACCGCACGCAGGGGGCCGCCCGATGAGAGATTTTTTACCTGAAACCGCTTCGCAAACCGCCGGTCCTTATGTGCATATCGGCCTGGCGCCGGACGCCGCGGGCTTTCATATCTTTGAGAGAAACTTTGGCCCGACGCTGACGACGGCCAACACCGAGGGCGAACGCATTACTATTGAAGGCAGAGTCATCGACGGCTCCGGCACCCCGGTGCGCGATGTGCTGCTGGAAATCTGGCAGGCCAACGCCGCCGGGCGCTATAACCATCCCGACGACCGACAGCAGGGTAAGAAGCTGGATACGGCGTTTCGCGGCTGGGGACGCAGCTGCTCGGACTTCACCAGCGGCGTCTGGCGCTTCGAAACCATTAAACCCGGGGCCGTTGTGGGCCGCGATGGTCGCACCATGGCGCCGCACGTCAATTTATGGGTGGTCGCCCGCGGGATTAATATTGGCCTCAACACGCGGATGTACTTCTCCGACGAACAGGATGCCAACCAGGCCGACCCGGTGCTGAATCTGATTGAGTGGGAAGTGCGCCGCCAGACCCTCATCGCCCAGCGCGAGGTGCGCGGGACGGAGATCGTGTATCGCTTCGATATTCATCTGCAGGGCGAAAACGAAACCGTCTTCTTCGATATCTGAGTTTTCACTTCCTTTTTCCGCCCCTGTTGGCCGGGGGCGGTACTTTACGGCAATGCCAATAAAATCAACTTGTAAAATAATAATATAAAATGTTAATAATATTTTGCTATGAAGTTAACAATTTTAAACACCCTTACTTGTCACCGGTACACCTCTGTTTTTAACATTGATTATGCAAAAAAATGGTCTTTTCAGTCAGCGCATTCGCTTGCGCCATCTACATACCTTCGTGGCCGTCGCTCAACAGGGAACTCTTGGGCGCGCGGCTGAAACCCTCAATCTGAGCCAACCGGCCTTATCCAAAACGCTGAACGAACTGGAGCAGCTCACCGGCACGCGGCTGTTTGAGCGTGGGCGGCTGGGCGCGCAGCTGACGCTGGTCGGCGAACAGTTTCTCACCCATGCGGTTAAAGTGCTCGACGCGCTCAATACCGCGGGTCAGGCGCTCAATCGTAAAGAAGGCCTCAACAGCGATATCGTACGCATCGGAGCGCTCCCCACCGCCGCGCTGGGGATCCTGCCCTCGGTGATCGGCCAATTCCATCAGCAGCAAAAAGATATCACCCTTCAGGTCGCCACCATGAATAACACCATGCTGCTGGCGGGGCTAAAATCGGGAGAAATCGATATCGGCATCGGGCGGATGTCCGATCCGGAGTTGATGAGCGGGTTGAACTATGAACTGCTGTTTCTCGAATCCCTGAAGCTGGTGGTTCGTCCGGGTCACCCGCTGCTGCAGGAAACCGTCACGCTGAGTCGGGTCATGGAGTGGCCGGTAGTGGTTTCGCCTAAAGGCACGCTGCCGCGACAGAACGCCGAAACCCTGCTGCAAAGCCAGGGCTGCAAAATTCCCACTGGCTGCATCGAGACGCTGTCGGCTTCCCTGTCGCGCCAGCTCACCGTCGACTATGACTACGTATGGTTTGTCCCCTCCGGCGCGGTTAAAGACGACCTGCGTCGTGGGATGCTGGCCGCGCTACCGGTGCCCACCCAGGGCGCGGGTGAACCAATAGGGATCCTCACGCGGGTGGACGCCACGCTCACTGCGGGTACGCAAACCCTGCTCAGCGCCATTCGTAAATCCATGCCCGTCTGAACACGATCTCCCCGGCTTCGCCCGTCGGGGAGAGATAATCCGCCCGTTTTCCCTGCTGCTGCCCGGTATTATTCATCACAATAATCAATTAGTGCGAAATCATTCATTAACAATTGCGTAAATTTCTTTAACAGATCTATCATATCCGCGATTTCACCAAATGGTTCACATGAAATCAATAATAGTAAAAATACCGCTTTTATGAAGGCCACTATCACTTCATTCAAAAGAGTTCACTTGAAAAATTGATTCATCTGGTTCACGCCTGTTCAGGGGTGGTTAAGGAGAAAAAATGGCAACTGACAACGCGCCGCGAGGGTTCCCCCGGATCCTGCAGTGGCTTCTCGCCGGGCTGATGCTGATCATCGGTCTGGCTATCGGTATTCTTGGTGCGAAGCTCGCCTCCGTCGGCGGGACGTTCTATTTTGCGCTGATGGGCCTGGTGATGGTTATCGCCGCGGTGCTCATCTTCCGCAGCCGCCGCGGCGGCATCATGCTGTACGCCGTTGCGTTTGTCGCATCGATCGTCTGGGCGATTAGCGACGCGGGCTGGACCTACTGGCCGCTATTCTCCCGCCTGTTCGCGCTCGGGGTCCTGGCCTTCCTTTGCGCGCTGGTCTGGCCGTTCCTTTCCCGCCAGCCGGCGAAAAAAGGGCCGGCGTTTGGCCTGGCTGCGGTGATCGCCGTGGCGCTGCTGGTCAGTTTCGCCTGGATGTTCAAATCCCAGCCGCTGGTCAGCGCCAGCGAAGCGGTGCCGGTCAAACCGGTCGCTGCGGACGAGCAGCAGAAAAACTGGGCGCACTGGGGCAACACCACCCACGGCGACCGTTTCGCCGCCCTCGACCAGATTAACAAACAGAACGTCGACCAGCTGCAGGTCGCCTGGATCGCCCATACCGGCGATATTCCGCAGAGCAATGGCTCCGGCGCGGAAGATCAGAACACCCCGCTGCAGATTGGCGATACGCTTTACGTCTGTACGCCCTACAGCAAAGTGCTGGCGCTGGATGTCGATAGCGGCAAAGAGAAGTGGCGCTACGATTCAAAAGCCACCGCCCCCAACTGGCAGCGCTGCCGTGGTTTAGGCTATTACGAAGATAGCCAGGCTCAGGTTTCCCCGGCCGCCGACGCGCAGCCGGCCGCCTGCTCCCGTCGCCTGTTCCTGCCTACCACCGACGCCCGTCTGATCGCTATTGATGCCGACAACGGCAAACTGTGCGACGCCTTTGGCGACCACGGTATCGTTGATCTGAGCATTGGCATGGGCGAGATCAAAGCGGGTTACTACCAGCAAACCTCCACGCCGCTGGTGGCGGGTAATGTCGTGGTCGTTGGCGGTCGCGTGGCGGATAACTTCTCCACCGGCGAGCCTCCGGGCGTTGTTCGCGCCTATGACGTCCACACCGGGAAACTGGCGTGGGCATGGGATCCGGGCAACCCGGCGCTGACCGGCGAACCGCCGGCAGGCCAGACCTATACGCGCGGCACGCCGAACGTCTGGTCGGCCATGTCCTACGACGCGAAGCTGAATCTGATTTATCTGCCGACCGGTAACGCGACGCCGGACTTCTTTGGCGGCGAACGTACCGCGCTTGACGATAAATACAGTTCATCCATCGTGGCCGTTGACGCCACGACCGGCCAGGTCCGCTGGCATTATCAGACCACCCATCACGATCTGTGGGACTTCGACCTGCCTTCCCAGCCGCTGCTGTACGATCTGCCTGACGGTAAAGGCGGCACCACGCCGGTGCTGGTGCAAACCAGTAAGCAGGGCATGATCTTTATGCTTAACCGCGCCACCGGTGAACCGGTCGCTAAAGTCGAAGAACGTCCGGTACCGGCCGGCAACGTTAAAGGCGAGCGTTACTCGCCTACCCAGCCTTACTCCGTCGGTATGCCGATGATTGGCAACGAGACGCTGACCGAGTCGGATATGTGGGGCGCGACGCCTGTCGACCTGCTGCTGTGCCGCATCCAGTTTAAAGAGATGCGCCACCAGGGCGTCTTCACCCCGCCGGGCGAGGATCGTTCGCTGCAGTATCCCGGCTCGCTGGGCGGGATGAACTGGGGCAGCGTGTCGGTTGACCCGAATAACAGCCTGATATTCGTCAACGATATGCGCCTTGGCCTCGCCAACTATATGGTGCCGCGCGCCAAAGTGGCGAAGGACGCCAGCGGTATCGAAATGGGGATCGTGCCGATGGAAGGCACGCCGTTCGGCGCCATGCGCGAGCGTTTCCTGTCGCCGCTGGGCATTCCATGCCAGAAACCACCGTTCGGCACTCTGTCAGCGGTTGATTTGAAAACCGGCAAACTGGTGTGGCAGGTTCCGGTAGGCACCGTTGAGGACACCGGCCCGCTGGGGATCCGCATGCATATGCCAATCCCTATCGGCATGCCGACGCTGGGCGCGTCGTTATCAACCCAGTCCGGTCTGCTGTTCTTTGCGGGCACCCAGGACTTCTACCTGCGCGCGTTTGATACCGCCAACGGGAAAGAGATCTGGAAATCGCGTCTGCCGGTCGGCAGCCAGTCCGGGCCGATGACCTACGTATCGCCGAAAACCGGTAAACAGTACATCATCATCAACGCGGGCGGCGCTCGCCAGTCGCCGGATCGCGGCGATTACATCATCGCCTACGCGCTCCCGGAGCAGAAGTAACCCTCAGGGCCCCAATCGGGGCCCTTTTTTGCTGGCAAAGTACGTAGCCAGGGCATTGCCCGATAGCGCGATATAAAAATCGTCTTCGCATCTCCCCCCAGCAAGCCATTCTTATTCCGTCATGTTATTATTGCGAATGGTTATCAATAATAAATACTGAACAAGGATAATGGATGAAGCGTTCAACCTGCCGCCTGCTCGCAGGCGCCATCATGTCGATAGCGGCCGCCTCAGCTCAGGCTTTACAAGCCCCGGAAGTGGACCTGCGCGATCCGGCGATTTGGGAGGAGAAAGCGGCGTCTCCGCTCACCGCTCACCCGCAGCCCTGCGAGGTGTTCAGCGGCCCGCACTGCGCGGTCTGGGATGATGAGAAGTCGGATATTCAGCGCGAACGAGAGCGGCGGGAACAGCGGCGCTGGCAGAATGGTTATGAAAACCTGCGGCGGGAATAATCCCGCTTAAACGATAACCCGGGCACGCCCGGGTTATTTATTACCTGAAAATCAATTCTCGCCGAAATGAATAACGGTACGAATGGATTTACCTTCGTGCATCAGGTCAAAGGCTTCGTTGATGCGGTCCAGCGGCATGCGGTGGGTAATAAACGGGTCGAGGCGGATTTTGCCCGCCATCGCCTCTTCTACCATTCCCGGCAGCTGCGTGCGCCCTTTCACGCCGCCGAACGCGGAGCCGCGCCAGACGCGCCCGGTCACCAGTTGGAATGGACGGGTTTTAATCTCCTGACCCGCGCCAGCGACGCCGATAATCACGCTTTCGCCCCAGCCTTTGTGGCAGCATTCCAGCGCGGCGCGCATCACGTTGACGTTACCGATACACTCGAAGCTGAAGTCGACGCCGCCGTCGGTGAGTTCAACAATCACATCCTGAACCGGCTTATCGTAATCATTCGGGTTGATAAAGTCGGTGGCACCCATCTCTCTCGCGAGGGTGAATTTTTCCGGGTTGGTATCCACCGCCAGAATGCGCCCGGCTTTCGCCTGTACCGCCCCCTGGATCACCGCCAGACCGATCCCGCCGAGGCCGAAGACGGCGACGGTATCGCCCTCTTTTACTTTCGCCGTATTGTGCACCGCGCCGATGCCGGTCGTGACGCCGCAGCCCAGCAGGCAAACTTTGTCCAGCGGCGCCTGCGGGTTCACTTTCGCCAGCGAAATTTCAGCCACCACGGTGTATTCGCTGAAGGTGCTGGTGCCCATATAGTGATAAATCGGTTCGCCGTTGTAGGAGAAACGCGTGGTGCCGTCCGGCATCAGGCCCTTACCCTGGGTGGCGCGGACCGCCTGGCAGAGGTTGGTTTTGCCTGATTTACAGAACTTACATTCGCGGCATTCAGCGGTATACAAAGGAATAACGTGGTCGCCCGGCTGCAGGCTGGTCACGCCTTCCCCGACTTCGACGACAATCCCGCCGCCTTCATGGCCCAGCACCGCCGGGAAAACGCCTTCCGGATCGTCGCCTGAGAGGGTAAAGGCATCGGTGTGGCATACGCCGGTATGGGTTATCTTGACCAGTACTTCGCCTTTTTTCGGCGGCGCGACGTCAATCTCAACGATTGAAAGCGGCTGGCCCGGGCCAAACGCGACGGCTGCACGTGATTTCATATCTCTCTTCCTCGTGGTGATTTTATTTTAAATAGGATCGTAGCAGATGCCCGACTTCCGCCATTCTGGCGGCGCGCTGATCGGGCGTCGTTTCGCCGCTAACCAGTTCATCCTGCAGGTGAATTTCCACCATCTCCCCCATCAGGCCGTTAGCGGCGCCGCGTATTGAGGCGATTTGCTGCAGAATGGTCATACAGGGTTCGCCGGATTCCAGCGCCCGCTCGAGCGCTTCAACCTGGCCACGAATGCGCCTTACCCGGCTGAGGGCACGCTTTTTATCTTCAGGTGAATGTGGCATGGTGACGCCCTCCATATCATATAGGGGGGTATACTATATTTATTATTGCCGTGAGGCAAATGCGTTCGCCGCTTTAACCGTAGCATAGCGGCGAGAATTTGCGCTTAGCTGAAGTTGAGGCTCCCGAAGAAAGAGACAAAAAAACCCGCCGAAGCGGGTTTATCGAGGTTTAACGCCTGCGCGGCATCATCCGCAGCAGCGTGTTATCTTTCCACAAATAGTGGTGCATCAGCGCCGCCAGCGCGTGCAGGCCGATAATAAAGTAGCCGGTATTGGCCAGCAGCTCATGCCACGCTTTCAGGGTATCCACCAGCTCAAAGTCGCTTTCCGCCGCGTGCGGCATGGTCAGGCCAAAAGCGAACCAGGGGTTGCCGCGGTAGTACATCATGACCATGCCGATGGCCGGCAGCGCGATAAACAGCAGATAGATAACCAGATGCCCAAGATGCGCGAAGCCGGTCATCATCGGCGACGGTTTAGGCACAATCGGCGGCGTCGGGGATTTGAGGCGCACCAACAGACGCACCGCCATCAGAACAAAAATTGAAATCCCGCAGGAGACGTGGATCATATTAATCATGGGCCGCGCGCTGCGGGGGAAAAAGCCCCGCAGCTCCATCGCCGCGTAAGCGCCAATCACTAAAAAAAAGACCAGCCAGTGGATGCCTATTTGCAGACCAGAGTATTTATCGCGCATGAGAAACCCTTAATAAAACGGTGATATCGCCAACATAAACACCTTTTATTAAAAATTCATTAACTTTTACGTACTTATAAAAAAACAATTGTCGGTTTCGCGCAGATAAAGCAAAAGCAGCGGGTTACCTGCGGCGCGGCAATACGAGGAACCTATACCTCAACCTTGACGCTGTATATAATCACAGTACAATACGGTCTGCTATTACCATTAATGGGATAAAAAATGTTCGTAGAGCTGATTTATGACAAGAGAAATTTCGAAGGATTAGCTGGCGCTAAAGAGATCATTCTGACGGAATTGACGAAGCGAGTGCATCGCATTTTTCCCGATGCCGACGTTCGCGTTAAACCGATGATGACGCTGGCCTCCATCAATACCGACGCCAGCAAGCACGAGAAAGAGCAGATCAGCCGCGCCGTGCAGGAAATGTTCGAAGAAGCTGACATGTGGATGCAGGAAGATTAACGGGCGACATTCGAGGAAATAATGAATACCTTCACCATCATGGCTATCCCCTTCTTCGCCGCAGCGATCGTTATGCTGACGCTGGGGGCAACCAGGAAAAGTCGTGCCTGCGCTATCGTGGGCGGCGTTTTGCTGGCCGCGACCGTGGTAAACGCGGTGACGGGCATGGCGCTACAGGGCGGGTAACAGAATGAGTTTTGTTTGGTACATGTCGCTGATATGCGTTGCGATCGCGTATCTCATGATGCGCTTCCTTCCTGTTTAACCCCGGGTTTGCGCATACCCGGGCTTCAAATAGCGTTCTTTTTACCGGCGGGATCATAACCCCTTACGCACCAGCGTCGCCGCCTGTTTAAAAATCTCATCCTCGACGCCGTCCCCTTTCTGTCTTCCCAACCTCACCAGTTCTTCGACAATACTTTCCCGGTTAATAGGCTTCTGCTCAGAAACCAGACCAATGACCGCCGCGCCGATGGCAAGACCAATCAGCCCCGTTTGTTCGTCTTTGTTCTTCATCGTTCCGCTCCGTTATGCCCGAAAAAAGTTTAGCAGCCGCATCCGCGACTGCAACCCGAGCATCCGCAGGCTTTGGCGCCAGCGAAAACGGCTTCAGAGGACATGCGGATGCCGGGTCAGACAAAGCCAGCCTCCGGCTCGTTAGCCTGTTGCGGGACGCTAAAAAGTGTGAAGTTGATCAAAAACAACAAAATGACGCTCTGAGAGGCGTATTTGTATTACCGCCGCGCCGGGACAGCCCGGAGCGTGACGACACGATGATGAAAAGGAGAAAAAACCATGATCACATACGATCGTAACCGCAATCCTATTACCAACGGCAGCCAGGTGATGATTAATGGGACGGGCAAAACCGGTAAAATTATCGCTATCCATTCTACGGGTTTGACCCCAGCCCAGCTGCGTCGTAATAAGACTGTTGAAGTTGAAGGGGCTGAAGGGAAGTTCGAACCGGTTGAACTGATCCGCCTTGGCCTCCACTAAGGAGGCGACAGCCGCTGCGGCATCGCCCAAACGCCGACTATCGGCTGGCGACGCCCGGCGGTTCTACTACCGACGTTCCGCGCCATGGCTGCTCTTCGCCTGATACATGCGCCGGTCCGCCACCGCGACGATCTCATTGAGGCTATGATGCGCAGCGGGATCGTATTCAACGCAGCCCCATGAGAACGCCAGCTGCCACGGATTGCCCGCCTGCTGATTGTACTCCGCGACGTTCTTGCTAAGCTGCTCCATCGCCAGGCCCGCGGTCTGCTGCGAGGTATTGGCAAGCAGGATGATAAATTCGTCGCCGCCCTGCCTGGCAATTAAATCCGACTCTCTGAAGGTGGCCTTCATCAAATCGGCAATCGCCCTCAGGGCTTTATCTCCCTGTTCATGACCCCAGGTATCGTTAATCAGCTTAAAGCGATCGAGATCGATAAAGATGAGGCTCGCTGGTTCATTCCGCCGTCTGGCGGTCAGCAGCGCGTACTCCGCTAACGACATAAAGCCCCGGCGGTTGAACAGCCCCGTCAGCTCGTCGGCGGTCGCCGCGTCCAGCACCTTGAATTCATCTTCAACGATGGCGGCCAGGTCGCTTAAGATTTGTATTTCATGAACGGAGAAAGCGCGCGGCTTGTGATCCATCAGACAGAACGCGCCTACCGTCGCGCCGTCAGGCAGTTGCACCGGGTAGCCGGCATAAAAGCGGATAAAAGGCGCTTCGGTGACCAGCGGGTTATCGTGAAAGCGCAGGTCCTGCTGCAGGTCGTTGACGATTAAAGGGTCGGTCTGCAGGATAGTATGCGCGCAGAATGTGATATCCCTCGGCAGGGTATCCACTTCCAGTCCGGCGCAGGATTTTACGTGCAGGGTATTTTCCCCCACGAGGCTAATCGAAGCCACCGGTAGATCGTAGAGCGTACGCGCAAGCCTGGTCAGGCGATCGAAACGCTCTTCTTTTCCGCTGTTTAATAATCCGGATGTCCGCAGCGATTGCAGACGGCGCAGTTCATCTGGATGAAGTCCGGCTAATTTCAATTTTTCTCTCTTACGTTATCAGGATAGATGACGCAGCGCTTACCAATGAAACGCGCATCAGGCTGTTAACAGACGATTCACATGTGTTATCTGATGAGTTAAGCATATATCGCTGGCTCGTCAAACGAGACTTCAGGCGCGCTCCGCCGCGGCCCACTCCCTCAGCTTCGCTTTCAGCCACTGGCTCGCGCCGCGCTGCCCGCTCCGCTTATGTGAATAGATTTTCACCTCGAATGGCGGAACCTCAAACGGTAGTTCAAAAACCTTCAACTTCGCCGCGCCGAGCATTTTTTCCGCTGCCGAGCGCGGTATCGCCATAAGCAGTTCACTTTGCGCAATAATGAAGGGCGCGCTCAGCATAGAGGGCGTTTTGATGGTGATATGCCGCGCAAACCCCATTTTCGCGAGCTGTACGTCGAGAACCCCCTGGCTTTCATTCCACGGGGTAACCACCAGATGCTGGGCTGCCAGGTAATCCGCCAGCGTTAGCCGGGACCGGCCGGCGTGGCTTATCGCAACATAATCATCTTTCAGCCAGCAGATCTCATCCAGCTCCGGATGCTCTGCTTCATTCAGGGCGCTAAACCCCAGCGCTAAATCCACCTCGCCGGCCAGCAGTTCCGTCAGCGCCGGGCTGTGCGGCAGATAGCGCAGCTCGAAACGCAGGCCGGGCGCCTGTTGCTGTAGCCTGGGCATCAGCGTAGGGAAAACGCACTGCGCGGTGAAATCCGTGATCGCTATCTGTAAGCAGTCGGTACTGGCTGAGGCGACAAACTTCGGCTGCGGGGTCAGCTCCTGATCTAAAAACGTTAACGCCGAGGCAATAGAAGGCGCGAGCTGGGTGGCGAACACGCTGGGGCACATACGATGCCCTTCGCGATAGAAAAGCGGGTCATTGAGCGCGGCGCGCAGCCTGGACAGCGCGTGGCTTAACGCCGAGGTGCTCATCGCCAGCTCTTCCGCCGCCAGGCGCACCGAACGATAGCGGTAGACCGCCTCGAATACCGGCAGCAGGTTCAAATCAAGACGGCGAAGGGCTGGATGCATAATATTCATCATTACGTGATTTCATTGCACTTAATTCTTCTAACCTTAACGTTTATGCTTTGCGGTATCAAACTTACGATGGCACAACAGGTAATCCAATGAATATGACCATTCGTCAGGCCAGCCCGGCGGACGCAAAAGCAATTTATGACATGATTTACGAGCTGGCGGTGTATGAAAAGGCGCCGGAACAGGTGGTCACCACGGTTGAGGAAATCCAGGCATCGCTTTTCGCCAGCGACAGCAAAACGGAAGCGTTAATCTGCGAGATTGACAATAAGACCGCCGGCTACGCGGTGTTCTTTACCAGCTATTCCACCTGGCTCGGCCGCAACGGCATCTATATGGAAGATCTCTACATCACCCCCGAGTTTCGCGGCCGCGGCGCAGGAAAAGCGCTCCTGAAAACCATCGCTCAGCTGGCGGTAAAAAGAGAGTGCGGTCGCCTGGAGTGGAGCGTGCTCGACTGGAACCAGCCGGCCATTGATTTTTATCTGAGCATTGGCGCCGTTGCGCAAAGTGAGTGGGTTCGCTATCGCCTTGACGGCGCTGCGCTTACCGCTTTTGCTGAACTGGGCAGGGCCGCCGACTAGTCCGCCATCAGGCGGGTCCTTCTCTGGCCCGCCTTTTCACTCCGTTGCCAATATGCCCCTGGCGTATAAAGCTGAAACAAAAAATTATTACCCCTTAACGCCCCGCCCGCAACCCGCCGAATTTATTCACTTTTCCGTTCGCGTTTTTATCAGCATTTAACGGCGCCAAATAAATCGCTGGTTGCCCTATCCCGACGGCTGGACTAAGCCTGGAGAAGTTTTCACCTGACCTGGAGATTCTTCATGAGCAAACTTGGGATTAATGGATTTGGGCGTATTGGACGTTTAGTACTGCGCCGGTTACTGGAGGTCGACAGCCCTTTAGAGGTCGTGGCGATTAACGACCTGACATCACCTAAAGTGCTGGCCTACCTGTTAAAGCATGATTCAAACTACGGTCCTTTCCCATGGAGCGTGGATTTTACGGAAGATGCGCTGATCGTTGATGGCAAAAAAATTACCGTTTATGCGGAAAAAGAGGCTCAGCATATTCCGTGGAAAGCGGTAGGCGCCGAGCTGATTGTCGAGTGTACGGGTTTTTATACCTCCGCGGACAAAGCGCAAGCGCATCTGACCGCCGGGGCTAAAAAAGTGCTGATCTCCGCGCCCGCTGGCGACATGAAAACCATTGTCTATAACGTTAACGACGACACGCTGGACGCCAACGATACGATTATTTCCGTGGCCTCCTGCACCACCAACTGCCTGGCGCCGATGGCGAAAGTGCTCCATGACGCCTTTGGTATAAAGGTGGGGACCATGACCACTATTCACGCCTATACCGGTACGCAATCGCTGGTTGACGGCCCGCGCGGCAAGGATTTGCGCGCTTCCCGCGCCGCTGCGGAAAATATCATTCCGCATACTACCGGGGCGGCGAAAGCCATTGGGCTGGTTATTCCCGAGCTTAGCGGCAAGCTGAAGGGTCACGCCCAGCGCGTACCGACCAAAACCGGGTCGGTGACTGAGCTGGTGTCAGTGCTGGAGAAAAAGGTCTCCGCCGAAGAAGTCAATCAGGCGATGAAAAGCGCGGCGGCGAACAACGAATCATTCGGTTATACCGAAGAGGAGATCGTTTCGTCGGACGTTATCGGCAGCCATTTCGGTTCCATTTATGATGCCACGCAGCTGGAGATTGCTGAGGTTGGCGATCTGCAGCTGGTGAAAACCGTGGCCTGGTACGATAACGAGTATGGCTTCGTTACCCAGCTTATCCGGGTGCTGGATAAATTCGCGAAGTAAGGCGCAGACTACTCGGCACGCATAGCCCGGGTAAGGCGTCAGCCACGCCCCGGGGGGCAGTCGGCGGGCTGGGTAGCCCGGACAGATGCGCAGCATCGCCTCCGGGAAATTCTGCTACTCCGCGCTCTGCTCCCGGGGGCGGCGCAGAGCGCCTTGCCCGGGCTACAGGTACGTGCGGCCTGCGTTTGGGTAGCCCGGGTAAGGCGTCAGCCGCGACCCGGGGGACAGCCTGCGGGCTGGGTAGCCCGGACAGATGCGCAGCATCGCCTCCGGGAAACGCGCCGCTCCTCTGCTAAATCAGGCCTGCAGATAGACCACCTGAGTTTGCAGATACTCATTCAGGCCGTGACGTCCGTCGGCGCCGCCGATGCCCGATTTACGCCATCCGGCATGGAAACCCTGCATCGCTTCGAAGTTTTCGCGGTTAATATAGGTTTCGCCAAACTTCAGCCCCTTAATCGCCTTCATCGCGACGTTCAGGTCGCGGGTATAGATTGACGACGTCAGCCCATAATCGCTGTCGTTGGCCATCGCCAGCGCCTCTTCAAGGGTATCAAACGCCACCACCGGTAGCACCGGACCGAATGTCTCTTCATGCACGATATCCATCTCCTGGCGCACGTCCAGCAGCAGCGTCGGCGGATAAAAATAGCCCCTGCCCGTCACCGCTTTCCCGCCAAGGGCGACGCGCGCGCCCTGGGCGACCGCTTTTGCCACCTTCTGCTCAACGCGCGCCAGCGCGGCGGCGTTAATCAACGGCCCCATCGCGATATCGTCCCGTGCCACCGGATCGCCAAACTGTACCGCCTTCAGCGCTTCGCCAAGGCGATTAACGAAGCGATCGTAAATGCCCTTTTGCACGTACACGCGCTCGACGCAGTTGCACACCTGCCCGCTATTAATGACCCGAGAATCCACCACCGCCTTAACCGCCAGCTCCAGATCCGCATCGTCCATCACGATAGCGGGCGCTTTCCCGCCCAGCTCCAGACACACTTTAGTGATGTTTTTCGCCGCCGCGGCCATAATCTTCTCGCCCGCGGCAACGCTGCCGGTCATGCTGACCATCGCCACTTTCGGATTGCCTGCCAGCTCCTGGCCTACGGTTTCTCCGCGGCCCAGCACCAGGTTAAAGACCCCTTTCGGCAGACCGATATCATGGACGATTTGCGCAAAAGCGATGGCGTTATTCGGCGTAAATTCACTCGGTTTAATGACGATGGTATTGCCGGTAATCAGCGCCGGCGCCAGCTTACGGGCAATCAGGAAGAACGGAAAATTCCACGGCAGGATGCCGGTCGTCACACCCAGCGCGCGCTTAAATACCAGAATGTTCTCCCCCGGGCGGTCGCTCTGCACAATTTCACCTTCATAACGGCGCGCCCACTCGGCCATATAATCAAGATAATCGGCGGTAAAAGAGACCTCCACCGCCGCCAGCTGCTGGATTTTTCCGCCCTCAGCGACGATCAGCGCGGCGATCTCTTCCGCACGTTCGCGGATACCGGCGGCGATTTTGCGCAGCCATCCCGCGCGCTCAATCGCTGGCAGGGCCTCCCAGCCCGGCTGCGCGCGCTCGGCGGCGAGAATCGCGCGCCGCGCATCCTCCGCGCTGCCGTCGGGGATCCGCGAAAGCAGCGCTTCCGTTGCCGGGTTGATCACATCAATCCACGCATCACCGCGGCCGGGTTCAAACTGGCCGTCAATATACATAGGGTGTTGAACGGGTGCTGTCATGGTCTGCTCCTCAGGATTATTGTTTTTAACAGGTGAACTAGATGTTAAAAATTATCGTCCGTCAGGCAAAGAGACAGCATGAGGGCTTGTTTTTGTGAGATATTTCATAAAAAGAGACGAAGCTAACGCGCAAACAATCACAATTCAATAACACGAGCTGCCCGTTTGCGATACCGCCAACGCAAACGGGCAAATTTCCCGACGCGACGACCAGGCCATGCGTCCAGAGAAGGGAGAAACGCGGAGCAGCAGCGATGAAAAGCGCTTTATGGTTACCTAAGCCAACTGCCGCGCGCTTAGCGCATCGGAGAGCAGGCGGTCGTCGCGCAGCGTCTGCCACGCCTGAGCAATGTGCGGCGGAATATCCACATGGGCGATAAAACCCTTGCCCAACGGGCCGTAACCCTGCGGGTTATCCGCCAGCCGCGGCGGCTCGCCGAGGATCAGCGCCAGATAGCGCCCCACCGGCCACAGCCCCCTATCTTCCCCGCAAAACGTGACACCGTCACGCCCGTTGCACAATACTGGCGCGCACCCCGGCGTGCTGTACCACGTCGGCGCTCGCGGGGCGTCTTGCCAGACGCGGGCAAACGTCGCCATCGTTCTGCGCTGCATGGTCGGATCCTGAATCACCACGCCCGTACGATGGGCAATGCCCCTCTCCTCAAGCATTTGCCGGGTAAAGTGCGCGTTCTCTCCGCAGTTGGTGGAGCGATCCTCCACCACGATGTGTTCGCGCGGAATAGCCCAGAACTGATGGGCGATGTCGGCCAGGATATGCGCTTCGGCGCGATCCCTTACCGCAATGGCGCGGTAGCGCGGGTCGTTCAACACCGACTGGTATAAAAACGAAGTGGAGTGACCGATACCGCCGCTGATCAGCAGCGGAACCGCGTGCCGCGCCGCCAGCCGGCAGGCGAAATCGATGGTCGGGATCACCGCGTTGCCAGCCAGCACCACCACCTCTATTTGCGGGTCACGGGGCAAATCATCCTGCGCCAGCCAGGCGCCCAGCTGGTTCGCCGCGGCCAGTACCGCCTCGGGTAGCGATGGAAAATGTTCTGACATGTTCTCTCCTGTTAACACTCTCAGCCGTAGATTAGCGGCCACCATCTTAGACGCTGGCGCGAACTTTGGGTAATAAAGCGCAAATAGCGCACCCACGCCTCTTAAGCAACAAAGTCAACACATCTGAATAGCGTTTTATTCACTTTTTGAAGAGGGTCAAGAATCTAATAAATAGGGAGAAAGGGTTACAACTACGGCTTTAATGCACAAAAATGCATATTCATCCATGAAGAGCCTTGTTTTGCGTTTTTTTATTCATAAAAAGCTGAATCCCAGCCGCAACAACAGCATATTCTGCATTTTTGCCAAATACCGTCCCATTAAATTGGTGATAACATTCTCGTTACAGAGTTTATAGCTGTACCTTTCCACGGTTAACAAAATAATTATCACTGCGAAACAGGACTCTTATGGAAAAGTTATCTTACGCTTCTGAAAGTAGTACATCTCCATGGACCACCTACCTGCGTCAAATCGATCGCGTCGCGCCCTACCTCGGCGATCTCGCTTTCTGGATTGAAACCCTGCGCCATCCGAAACGCGCGCTCATCGTTGATATCCCGGTGCAAATGGACGATGGTACTATCCGCCACTTCGAAGGCTATCGCGTTCAGCACAACCTCTCGCGCGGACCGGGTAAAGGCGGCGTGCGCTACCATCCTGATGTTGATCTGAATGAAGTGATGGCGCTTTCAGCCTGGATGACCATCAAGTGTGCGGCAGTTAATATTCCCTACGGCGGCGCCAAAGGCGGCATCCGCGTCGACCCGTTCTCATTGTCGGAAGGTGAACTGGAGCGTTTGACCCGTCGCTATACCAGCGAGATCGGCATTATTATCGGGCCGCAAAAAGATATTCCGGCGCCGGACGTCGGCACCAACGGCAAAGTGATGGCCTGGATGATGGATACCTACTCCATGAACCACGGCACTACCATCACCGGCGTGGTCACCGGCAAGCCGATTCACCTCGGCGGTTCGCTGGGCCGTGAAAAAGCCACCGGCCGCGGCGTATTCGTCACCGGTCGCGAAGTGGCTCGCCGCAGCGGTATCGAAATCGAGGGTGCCAAAGTCGCGCTACAGGGTTTTGGTAACGTGGGTAGCGAAGCGGCCCGCCTGTTTGCAGGCGTCGGCGCGCGGATTGTGGTGATTCAGGACCACACCGCCACCCTGTATAACGAGGGCGGTATTGATATGGCCGCGCTGACCGCATGGCAGGCCGAGAACAAGCAAATCGCCGGTTTCCCTGGCGCCCGCGAAATTGCCAAAGAAGCGTTCTGGACGACGCCGATGGATATTCTGATCCCGGCGGCGCTGGAAGGCCAGATTACGCGCGAGCGCGCCGAAACCCTCAGCTGTAAACTGGTGCTCGAAGGCGCTAACGGCCCGACCTATCCGGAAGCGGACGACGTGCTGGCCGAGCGCGGCATTGTGGTGGTGCCGGACGTTATCTGTAACGCCGGCGGCGTCACCGTGAGCTACTTCGAATGGGTACAGGATATGGCCAGCTTCTTCTGGAGCGAAGAAGAGATCAACGCCAAAATGGACCGCATCATGACCGATGCGATCGTTCACGTTTACGAAAAAGCCGTGGAAAAAGCGTGCTCTTTACGCACCGCCGCCTATATCGTGGCCTGTGAGCGGATCCTGATGGCGCGTAAAGATCGCGGTATATATCCGGGATAATCCCCCCTTCTCAGCCCGGTGAATGCCGGGCTTGAGACCAGGCTCCTCCTTTCCCTTCCCAAGGCTTCTTCCACAATAAACGCACATACCGTTAACCTGTTTTTATCAAACGGGCTTGAATTCTCGTTTTTGCCAGGCAAAAATCATTAGAGTTCTAACGATATTGCAGATTGACCTATGGATAGCCGACAACTTAACTTTTCCCATCTTTTGTATCTCACCGCCCACCACTGGCGGCTGGCGGTCAACCGCCGGCTTAAGGGCCTCGGCATGAGCCAGGCCAGCTGGGTCGCCGTTTCCGCCATCGCGCGCCACGAACAGCCGCTATCGCAAAGCGAGCTGGCCCAGGAGCTGGGCGTCGAAAGCGCAACTCTCGTGCCGCTGCTTAACCGTCTGGTCGATGTTGGCCTGGTCGAGCGGATTAAAACCGAGCGCGATAAACGCAAACGGCTGCTGATCGCCACCGCTAAAGGCCTTGAGGTGTATCAGCAGGTGAAAACGGTGGCCGATGATTTACGTGAGGAGATCCTCACCGCCATCACTCCCGAGGAACAGCGGCAGACGCAGCGGGTCCTGGAGAAGCTGCTGCGCGAGGTCGAGAAAAAATAATGCCTCGCCGTAAAGACAATCCCTATGTGCCCCACGACTGGGCCCCGCACGAAAAACCGGCGATCCTCGGTTCGCCGTCCACCCCGATCCACAGTACGCCAAAACGGATTGCCTACGGGATCGTCGGGCTGCTGGTCTGCCTGACCGGCGCGCTGGGCAACGCGGTGGTGACCGCCAATCTACAGCTGTTGCAGGGGACCTTTGCTGCCTGGTCGACGGAGATTGCCTGGCTCCCGGCGGTCTACGTAATGACCAACGTCTCCATCAACCTGCTGCTGGTGAAGTTCCGCCAGCAGTTCGGCCTGCGCGCTTTTACCGAAGGTTTTCTCGTCCTCTACGTGCTGGTGACCTTCTTCCACCTGTTCGTCAACGACCTCAGTTCCGCGCTGATGGTGCGCGCCGCCCACGGCATGGTGGCCGCGGCACTAAGCTCGCTGGGGATTTATTATCAAGTGCAGGCCTGGCCCGCCCGCCATCGGCTCAAAGCGCTGACCATCGGCATCACCGGTTCATCGCTGGCGATCCCGCTGGCGCGCCTGTTTTCAACCGAGCTGCTGCAAATTGACGAGTGGCGCGGGCTGTACTTCTTTGAACTGGGACTGGCGCTGGTGTCGCTGGCCTGCGTAATCGCCCTCAAGCTGCCGCCAAGCGATCGGAAAAAGGTGTTTGAGAAAAAAGACTTCATCACCTTCTTCCTGCTGGCGCCGGGGATGGCGCTGGTCACCGCGGTACTGTCGCTGGGACGGCTGGACTGGTGGTTTGAAGCGCCGTGGATCGGCTGGGCGCTTGCGGGGGCGGTGATGCTGATTGTCTCCGCGATTGCCTTTGAGCATAACCGCAGCAACCCGCTGCTCAATATCAAATGGCTCTCCAGCGGCAGTATTCTGCGCCTCGGGCTGATTATGCTGCTGATCCGTATCGTGCTGGCGGAGCAGAATACCGGCGTCATCGGCTGGCTGCAGTACGTCGGCCTGCAGAATGAACAGATGACCAACCTGGCGTGGTCGATTTTCGCCGGGATCCTCTGCGGCATCGTCGCCAGCTGCCTGACGCTCAACCCGCAGCGTCTCTACTGGCCTACCGCCACAGCGCTGGCGTTAATTATGGTTGGATCGCTGCTGGACAGCCAGTCGACGATCCTCACCCGCCCGGAGCAGCTGATGTTCAGCCAGTTTCTGCTGGGTTTCGGCAGCGCCTTCTTCCTCGCCCCGGCGATGCTGGCGGGGATTGGCGGGGTCATTGCCGACCAGCGCAACCTGGTGAGCTTCTCGGTGCTGTTCGGCATGAGCCAGAATATCGGCGGTCTGCTGGGCTCCGCCATTCTCGGTACTTTCCAGACCTGGCGGGAGAAGTTTCACTCCAGCCAGCTCGCCGACCAGCTCACCACGCTCAATCCGCTGATTACCGAGCGTTTGCAGCAGTACAGCCAGATGTATCAAAGCCAGATTGGCGACAGCACCCTGCTCAACGTTCAGGCCACCACGCTGCTGCAAAACGCCGCCACGCTGCAGGCCAATATTCTGGCTTACAATGATACCTATCTGCTGACGGCGGCGATTTCAGCCGCCACGCTGGTATGGGTTTTCTGGCGCTTAATAAGATTACGTATTACCGCCCGCATCGCGCTGAAACGCGCGACGGGTAGCAAATAAAATTTACTCTGGAGTCATTATGAGTCAGCAGGATGCGGCCAAACAGCAGGCCAACACCCGAAATAATATTCGCATCGTCTCGATTTTCACCGCCGCCGCCATTGGCATCGTTGGGGTACTGGTTATTCTCTACGCCTGGCAGCTGCCGCCGTTTACCCGTGAAAGCCAGTTTACCGATAACGCCTACGTTCGCGGGCAAACCACGTTTATCAGCCCGCAGGTCAACGGTTATATCACCGAGGTGAAGGTTCAGGATTTTAATCAGGTTAAAGCCGGCGACGTGCTGTTCCAGATTGACGAGCGCATCTATAAGCAGCGCGTCCATCAGGCACAAGCAACGCTGGCGATGAAAGAGGCGGCGCTGAAGAACAATCAGCAGCAGCGCAGAAGCGCCGAGGCGGTTATCGCACGTAACGAAGCGGCGCTGCAGAACGCCCGCGCGCAAAATCTGAAAACCCAGGCCGATTTAAAACGCGTTCAGGAGCTGACCGCCGACGGCTCGCTATCGATTCGCGAACGCGATTCCGCCCGCGCCAGCGCGGCGCAGGGCACCGCGGATATCGAGCAGGCCAAAGCGACGCTGGAAATGTCGCGCCAGGATCTGCAATCCACCATCGTTAACCGCGATTCGCTGCTCGCCGACGTCGCCAGCGCAAAAGCGGCGCTGGAGCTGGCGCAGATCGACCTGCAAAACACCCGGATTATCGCGCCGACGGATGGACAGCTCGGGCAAATCTCCGTCCGCCTTGGCGCTTACGTCACCGCCGGGACGCATCTCACCTCGCTGGTGCCGCCGCAGCACTGGCTGATCGCGAATCTGAAAGAGACCCAGCTGGCGCAGGTGCGCGTCGGACAGCGGGTAACTTTTACCGTTGATGCGCTGAACAGCGAGAAATTCACCGGCACGGTGCAGAGCATCTCGCCGGCGACCGGCGTCGAGTTCAGCGCCATTTCCCCGGATAACGCCACCGGTAACTTTGTCAAAATCGCCCAGCGCATTCCGGTACGCATCGCCGTTGATGAGGGGCAGAAGAACGGCCAGCGTCTGCGGCCGGGGATGTCGGTGCAGGTCACCATCGATACCCGCGCGGAGAAACAGCAATGATCCGCCCGCTCGCTCTCGCCGTTATCCTTGCGCTGGCCGGCTGCCAGTCCGCCGACGTTCAGCAGGCCGCGCCCGGTCTACAGATCCCCGCCGCCTGGCGGGCGGATGTCGGACCCTCCAGCCCCGTTGAGGGCGTGTGGTGGCGCAACTTCCACGACAGTACGCTCAATCTCTACGTTGACCAGGCGCTGCGCTACAACAGCGACGTGCTGATGGCTCGCGAACGGGTCAATGAGTACCAGGCCCGGGCCTACGCCGCCGATAGCAGCCTGTTTCCCTCGCTTGACGCCGGACTGACCGGCACCCGCGCGCGGTCTCAGTCGGCCGCTACCGGCCTGCCCGTTCACAGTACGGTGTATAAAGGCGCGCTGACCGCCAGCTACGATGTCGATATCTGGGGCGCCAACCGCAGCGCCGCCAGCGCGGCGCAGGCCAGCCTGGAAGCGCAAAAAGCCGCGGCCGCCGCGGCGAACCTGACCGTCGCCTCTTCGGTGGCGGTCGGCTACATCACCCTGCTGTCGCTGGATGAACAGCTGCGGGTGACGCAGCAAACGCTAAAATCGCGCGAAGATGCATTCAATCTGGCGAAGCGCCAGTTTGAGACGGGCTATACCTCACGCCTGGAGCTGATGCAGGCGGACTCCGAACTGCGCTCCACGCGCGCGCAAATCCCGCCGTTGCGCCATCAAATCGCCCAGCAGGAAAATGCGCTCAGCCTTTTGCTCGGCGCCAATCCTGGCGCCGTTAAGCGCAACGCGTTCGCGCAGCTTTCGCCGCTATCGCTACCGTCCCAACTGCCGTCAACCCTGCTCAACCGCCGACCGGATATCGTTCAGGCCCAGCGTCAGCTGGTGGCCGCCGACGCCACCCTGGCGTCATCGCAGGCGCAGCTGCTGCCGTCCATCAACCTTACCGCCACCGGCAGCCTGCAGGATCGCACCCTGCCGGACCTACTGGATAATCCGCTACGCTTATGGAGCCTCGGCGGCAGCATTCTGGCGCCGCTGCTTAACCGCCAGGCGCTGAATGCCCAGGTCGACGTATCGATGGCCCAGCGCAATCAGGCGCTGTATAGCTATGAAAAAACGGTGCGCGGCGCGTTTAAAGAGGTCAATGACAGTCTCGATGCGATTGGCCGCTACGGCGAGCAGCTCTCGGAGCTACAGGCGCAGGAGAAGGTGGCCCAGGAGACGCTGCGCATCGCGCAAAACCGCTATCGCAACGGTTATTCATCCTATCTGGACGTACTCGACGCCCAGCGTACGCTGTTTTCCACCCAGCTCAGCGTGGTACAGGTGAAAAACAACCTGCTGCTGGCGCAAGTCGATTTGTACCGGTCGCTGGGAGGCGGCTGGTCTGATTCATCAGGGACGTAAGACGGGAAATCTGACATGCAACAACAGTGGTCGGCAGTAGATAATTATCTCGTGGAAGCGTTAATTCCCAACGATCCGCTCCTCAGCCAGGTCCTGGAGAATAACCAGCGCGCCGGTCTTCCGGCGATCGACGTCGCCGCCAATCAGGGGCAGTTCCTGGCCCTGCTGGTGCGCATGACGGGCGCCAAACGCATCCTGGAGATCGGCACGCTCGGCGGCTACAGCACTATCTGGATGGCCCGGGAGTTGCCCGCCGATGGTGAATTGCTCACCCTGGAGGCCGACGCGCATCATGCCGCCGTCGCGCGCGAGAACCTCCGTCTGGCGGGCGTGGACGATCGCGTTGCGGTGCTGGAAGGCCCGGCGCTGACCAGCCTCGAAAAACTGGGCGATCGCCCGCCGTTCGATCTCATTTTTATCGACGCGGATAAGCCGAATAACCCCAACTATCTGCGCTGGGCGTTGCGCTATTCCCGCCCGGGGACAGTGATTGTGGGCGATAACGTAGTGCGCGACGGCGAAGTGACGAACCCGGATAGCGCGGACGACCGGGTGCAGGGGGTCAGAGCGTTTATCGACATGATGGGCAGCGACCCACGGCTAACGGTCACGGCCCTGCAAACGGTGGGCAGCAAAGGCTGGGACGGGTTCACCCTCGCGTGGGTGAACGCCTGACGTGACTCGCTGACCCCGGCAGCCCGCGCCACCGGGGTCAGTGACGGCTTAGGCCGCGATCTGCTCCATCGCCTGCAGCACCCGCTTATCGGAAATCGGATACGGCGTGCCGAGCTGCTGGGCGAACAGGCTGACGCGCAGCTCTTCAATCATCCAGCGGATCTCCTGCACATCGTCATCCTGACGGCGCTGAGGCGGTAGCTTATTCAACCACTGCTGCCACCTCTGCTGGAGGCTCTCCACTTTGAGCATCTGCGCGCGATCGCGGTGCGGATCGATCGCCATTTTCTCCAGCCGCTTTTCAATCGCCTGCAGATAGCGCAGCGTATCACCCAGGCGGCGGAAGCCGTTGCCGGTGACGAAGCCGCGATACACCAGACCGCTCATCTGCGATTTGATATCCGACAGCCCCAGCGCCATGGTCATATCCACGCGGCCTTTCAGGCGTTTATTGATGTTAAACACCGCGGTCAGAGTCTGCTCAACCTGTTTGGCGATTTCCACCACCGTCTCGTTGAGTTCAGCGCGCACCTTTTCATGCAGCGCGGCAAAGCCCTCTTCGGTCCATACCGGCCCGCCCGCTTCATCGATCAGCTTATCCACGCCGCAGGAGATACAGTCATCGATCAGATCCAGCACTTTGCCGTAGGGGTTGAAATAGAGCCCCAGCTTGGCTTTATTCGGCAGCTTCTCGTGCAGGTATTTAATCGGCGACGGGATATTCAGCAGCAGCAGGCGGCGCAGGCCGCGCCACATCTCCTGCTGCTGCTCGAGCGGATTATCAAACAGCTTGATCGCCACGCTGTCGCGTTCGTCCACCAGCGCCGGCCAGGCCTTAACTTTATAGTTGCCGCGCTTCTGCTCGTAGCTCTCCGGTAGCCGGCCAAAGCTCCAGATATGCAGTCCGCTCTGCTCGATACCGTCATCGGCGACCGCGGACAGCGTCTCCTGTACCTTGCCTTTCAGGGCATCTTTCAGATCCTGCAGCGAGCGCCCTTCATGTAGCTTCTTGTTTTTGTCGTCCACCACCCGGAAAGTGATTTTCAGGTGATCGGGCACCTGCTCCCACTGCCAGGCCTCGCGGTCGATAGTCACGCCGGTCATCCGCCGCAGTTCGCGCTCCAGAGAATCCAGCAGCGGCAGTTCCAGCGGCGTCGCGCGGCCTAAAAACGCCTCCGCGTAGTTCGGCGCAGGAACGAAGTTACGCCGTACCGGCTTCGGCAGCGATTTAATCAGGGCGATAATCAGCTCACGGCGCAGCCCCGGGATCTGCCACTCAAATCCGGCTTCTTCCACCTGGTTGAGCAGCGGCAGCGGAATATGCACCGTTACGCCGTCGGCGTCGGCGCCCGGTTCAAACTGATAGGTGAGACGCAGCTTCAGGTTGCCCTGGTGCCAGAAGTTCGGATAGTCGAGCTTGCTGACCTGCTCCGCGCCTTCCTTAATCAGCATGCTCTTTTCAAAGTTGAGCAGATCCGGCGTCTCGCGGCTGGCCTGCTTCCACCATTTATCGAAGTGGCGCGCGGAGATGACGTCATGGCTGATGCGCTGGTCGTAGAACTCAAACAGCGTTTCGTCATCGACGAGAATGTCGCGGCGGCGCGATTTATGCTCCAGCTCTTCAATCTCGTTACGCAGCTTGAGGTTTTCGCGGAAGAAGGCGTGGCGAGTCTGCCAGTCGCCCTCCACCAGCGCGTGGCGGATAAACAGTTCGCGGCACAGCGCCGGGTCAATCTGGCTGTAGTTGACCTTGCGGGCCGCGACAATCGGCAGGCCGTAAACGGTCACCTTCTCCGTCGCCATCACCGCGCCCTGCCCGCGCTCCCAGTGGGGTTCGCTGTACGAGCGTTTGATCAGATGCTGCGCCACCGGCTCGACCCACTCCGGCTCAATGCGCGCGGCGATGCGCCCCCACAGGCGGCTGGTTTCCACCAGTTCGGCGACCATCGTCCATTTCGGCGGCTTTTTGAACAACCCGGAGCCGGGGAAGATGGAGAAGCGAGCGTTACGCGCGCCGGTAAACTCCTGCTTGTCGGCGTCTTTCATACCGATGTGCGACAGCAGGCCGGTCAGCAGCGCGGTGTGAATTTCGCGATACTCCGCCGGCTCGCTGTTCACCGGCAGGCCGAGCTCTTTGACCACCTGACGCAGCTGAGTGTAGATATCCTGCCACTCGCGCACGCGCAGGTAGTTGAGAAAATCGACCCGGCACTGGCGGCGGAACTGGTTCGAGGAGAGCGCTTTTTGCTGCTCGCCAAGGTAGTTCCACAAATTCACAAAGGCAAGGAAGTCGGACTCTTTATCGTGGAAACGACGATGCTTCTCGTCAGAGGCCTGCTGCTTGTCCATCGGCCGCTCGCGCGGATCCTGAATCGAGAGCGCCGAGGTGATGATCATCGCCTCGCGCACGCAGCCGTGTTTTTGCGCCTCCAGTACCATCCGCGCCAGACGCGGGTCAACCGGTAGCTGGCTGAGCTGGCGGCCCATCGGCGTCAGCTTATAGGCGGTCTGCTGTTCGTCGGTGGTAATCGCCCCCAGTTCCTCCAGCAGGCGTACGCCGTCCTGAATATTGCGCTTATCCGGCGCTTCAACAAACGGGAACGCGGCAATATCGCCCAGGCCCAGCGCGGTCATTTGCAGAATAACCGACGCCAGGTTGGTGCGCAGAATTTCCGGGTCGGTAAACGCCGGGCGCGACAGGAAGTCGTCTTCCGAATAGAGACGAATACAGATCCCTTCGGAGACGCGGCCGCAGCGGCCCTTACGCTGGTTAGCCGACGCCTGGGAAACCGGCTCAATAGGCAGGCGCTGTACTTTAGTCCGGAAGCTATAGCGGCTGATACGCGCGGTACCGGGATCGATAACGTACTTGATGCCCGGCACGGTCAGCGAGGTTTCCGCGACGTTGGTGGCCAGCACGATCCGCCGCCCGCTGTGGGCCTGGAACACGCGGTTCTGCTCACTGTTGGACAACCGCGCGTACAGCGGCAGCACTTCGGTATGGCGCAGATTCAGCTTATTGAGCGCATCGGCGGTATCGCGGATTTCGCGCTCGCCGCTCATAAAAATAAGGATATCGCCGGGGCTTTCGCGCCCGAGCTCATCAACGGCGTCAAATATCGCCTGCAGCTGATCGCGCTCGGTGTCGTCGGCGTCTTCAACGATGGGTCGATAGCGCACTTCTACCGGGTAGGTGCGCCCGGACACTTCGATAATCGGCGCGTTGTTAAAGTGGCGCGAGAAGCGTTCCGGGTCGATGGTCGCCGAGGTGATAATAATTTTCAGATCCGGGCGACGGGGCAGCAGTTCCCGCAAATAGCCAAGCAGGAAGTCGATGTTGAGGCTGCGTTCGTGCGCTTCATCGATAATAATGGTGTCGTACTGCATCAGCAGCCGATCCTGCTGGATTTCCGCCAGCAGAATACCGTCGGTCATCAGCTTAACCATGGTGTTATCGCTGACGTGATCGCTAAAGCGGACTTTATAGCCGATGCAGCCGCCCGGTTCCGTTTGTAGCTCTTCGGCAATACGGTTGGCGACGGTACGCGCGGCCAGACGGCGCGGCTGCGTATGGCCGATTAACCCTTTAACGCCGCGTCCCAGCTCCATACAGATTTTCGGCAGTTGGGTGGTTTTGCCCGAGCCGGTCTCCCCCGCCACAATCACCACCTGGTGGTCGCGCACGGCGTCGAGGATCTCCTGCTTTTTCTGGCTGACCGGCAGGTTTTCCGGGTAGGTTATCGCCGGTCGAGCGGCTTCGCGCAGCAGGACTCTCCCTGCCGCCTGTTCAATTTCTTGCGCCATCTCCTGAAGGATGGCCTGCTGGGCATCAGGATTTTTAACCTTCTTCACGCCGTGCAGGCGACCGGCGAAGCGCGACTTATCGCGCAGCATCAGGCCATCAAGCCGTGTAACGAGCTGAGAGAAGGTTATTTTTTGTTGTTCTGTCATAGCGTTATCGGGCAGCGCACTGCCGGGAAAAATCTCTTTTGATGTATTGCGTTAGAGTACCACATCCGCGCAATTCGTGCCTTGTTCAAAAAAACTGAATACAGAGTTCGATTTATTGCGCTTTCTCTGCGGCATGATTGTGAATAGAGTGTCAACAAGCACCAGGGCAACGGCCCGTCAATCACATTAAAAAAGGAAACACCCATGAGCAAAGTATTAGTTCTGAAATCCAGTATTCTGGCAGGGTACTCGCAATCTGGTCAGCTGTCCGACTATTTTGTTGAACAATGGCGTGAAAAGCACGCGCAAGACGTTATCACCGTGCGCGACCTGGCTGCAAACCCAATCCCGGTACTGGACGGGGAACTGGTTGGCGCTCTGCGTCCGAGCGATGCGCCGCTGACGCCGCGTCAGCAGGAAGCGCTGGCGCTTTCCGACGAACTGATCGCTGAACTGCAGGCGAACGATGTGATTGTTATCGCGGCGCCGATGTACAACTTCAACATCCCGACCCAGCTGAAAAACTACTTCGACCTGGTGGCGCGCGCTGGCGTGACCTTCCGCTACACCGAGAAAGGGCCGGAAGGTCTGGTGAAAGGTAAACGCGCGGTCGTCGTCACCAGCCGCGGCGGTATCCATAAAGATACCCCGACTGACCTGGTAACGCCGTACCTGTCTACTTTCCTTGGCTTTATCGGCATCACCGACGTGAACTTCGTGTTCGCTGAAGGCATCGCCTACGGCCCGGAAGTTGCAGCGAAAGCGCAGACCGATGCGAAAGCCGCTATCGACAGCGTTGTTGCCGCATAAGATTTGCCTCCTCCCGCCCCGGCGGGAGGAGTGTTTCACTTTTTCTCGTAGCGCAAATACCCCACCACGCCACCGCCGCCGTCTTTTGGATGATTCACGCCGTCGTTGACCTCCACGCAGGGAAAGTCAAAAGGCGACACGCCGTCAATGCAGGCCACATTCACGCCATACTGCTGCGGGTTTGAACGCCGTTGATGAAAAGTATAGATCCCACACACTGAGCAGAAAAAGTGCACGGCTTGACCGGTATTAAAACGATACTCCGTGAGCTTATCCCGTCCGCGGATAACATCGATTCCTGAAAGCGGCGCGGAGACCGCGACCGCCCCACGCATCCGGCAATATGAACAGTTACAGCGGCGAACGGTGTTGAAGCCATCGCTAAGCTCAACGGTAAACGCCACCGCGCCGCAGTGGCACTGAGCGGATAATTTCTCTGCCATGATTTTCCCCCTCAGGATGAAGATTTCGGCCGTAAATTCTCATCAAACGCCAGCCGCTTTCTGTCCGGCTCTGCTTCTTTGAGCGGTTCCACCTGATGCAGCGTCTGTTTGCAGCGCTCCACCAGCACCTGATACTCGCGTGTCCCCTGCTTCTTCCAGGCCAGCTCCTGTTCGCTTAATGTACGAATGGCTTTCGCCGGACTGCCGACAATCAGATGGTTGGCGGGCATTTCGGCGTTGGCTTTGACAAAGGCCGAAGCGCCGACGATGCTGTTTTCACCAATGCTGGCCCCGTCGATGATCACCGCGCTCATGCCCACCAGCGCGTTGCGCCCGATGGTGCAGCCGTGCAGAATAGCGCCGTGGCCGATATGCCCCTCTTCTTCCACGACCGTATCCTGGCCGGGAAAGCCGTGCATCACGCAATTATCCTGGATGTTGGCGCCATCTTTCACCACGATGCGGCCAAAATCGCCGCGCAGGCTGGCGTTAGGGCCAACGTAGACCCCTTTGCCGAGGATCACGTCGCCAATCAGCACCGCGGTGGGATGAACGTAGCTCTCATCCGGTACCACCGGCGTCATACCGTCAATTTGATAAATGGGCATAGCCTCTCCTTATACGCCTGCGAGTCCGCCAAAGCGCTGGAAATAGAGCGGTCCCGGCGCGGGAAGTTCCCCCACCGAGCTTTCGCCCTTCTCGCCGACAAACGCCAGCGCGCCGGGGGCAACGCGTTGATAAATATTGATGCACAGCTGGCGCGCGGTTTGCCCGGCCCAGTGCGCGGGGAGCAGCTCTTCGGGCAGCAGCGGGTCTTTCAGTACCACCCGGCGATAGAAGTGAATCAGTAGGAGTTGAATCTGGAAACTGCGTTCGGGCGTCAGCTCCGCGGGCTCGCAGTCGCGAAGCAGCGGCAGCAGCGGTCGAAACAGGGTGATAAATGTTTCATACATCGCGTTCTGATCGGTAAGATGCCAGCACTCTTCAACGCGAGCGCGCAGCGCCGCCCGGGAGAGCGCCAGCGGGGAATGCGCTTCGAAACAGATAACGTTTTCCGCCACGCCCGCTTCGTGCAGCAGAGACTGTACGTCCGCCAGCTTTTGCGACGGCGAAGCCAGCAGGCTCGGCGCCAGCGCGCCAAATCCCTGCCACAGCAGCTGTTTTTTGACTTCCGCCAGGGTGCTTTTTTCCAGCCCTTCCGACAGCAGCAGCAGCCAGGTGCCATCCCACTCCGGCGCGCTGGCGCGATAGATTTTATGCTCCGCCCGGCGGGTCAGACGCAGGCCTTTGTCGCTGAGGCGGTAGAAGCTGCGGCGACCAATGCGCACCACATCGAGCCACTCTTCTTTATTCAGGCGGAACAGCGCGGTACGCACGAATCGTTCGCCGAATCCAAGCCCTTCCAGCAGCGCCGCCACGCTGCCAAGCCAGACCTCTCCACCGCGCTGGAGCAAGGCGTCGCCGTATAAAGAAGCAATAAGCGAGGTCCCGCTGATGGGCATCGCGGTGACGGCCTGCTGAATAAAGATGTCGAGTTTACTCATCTGATTCATTCTGTTGTGATTTTTATCCTTTTTGAATCATAGCACAGGAAATCCCGGACAGGTGCTGGCGCACCTGTCCGGGCTACCGGCCCGCAGACGGCGATGAACACGTAGCCCGGCTAAGCGCAGCGCGAGCCGGGAAGAGGCCGAGCTGGTACATCACCCCCCGCACACTCCCCGGGTCGCGGCGTAAACGCCTTACCCGGGCTGCGGGAGTTGTGTCGTCGGGTAGCCCGGACAGGCGCAATGCGCCGCCTCCGGGAGAACACGTTATCCGTTAGCGGCAGCCTTGCGCAGGTCGAACACGCGGCAGGCCTTACCCTCGGAGCGCGGAATGCTGCCGCAGTTAACAATGCTGATATCGGTCGAAATCCCCACCATCGATTTGATCCGGTGGCGCAACTGATGACAAATCTGACAGCGCTGCTCGTGGTTCAGCGCCAGACCGCTCTCTTTTAGCTCCACGCGCACCGAAAGTGAATCAAGATGGCCCCGGCGGTTAACCTCCAGCTGATAGTGCGGCGCCAGATGTTCGAACTTGAGGATCTCCTCCTCTAGCTGCGATGGGAAAACGTTCACGCCGCGGATAATCAGCATATCGTCGCTGCGCCCGCTGATGCGATCCATCCGGCGCATCGTGCGGGCAGTACCCGGCAGCAGACGGGTCAGGTCGCGGGTGCGGTAGCGGATCACCGGTAGCGCTTCTTTGGTCAGGGTGGTGAACAGCAGCTCGCCGTGTTCACCGTCCGTCAGCGGCGTGCCGTTGTCCGGATTCACCACTTCAGGGTAGAAGTGATCTTCCCAAATCGTCGGACCGTCGGCGGTTTCCAGGCACTCCATCGCCACCCCCGGCCCCATCACCTCCGACAGGCCGTAGATATCCAGCGCCGAAATCCCCAGCCGACGCTCGATTTCCGTACGCATCGCGCGGGTCCACGGCTCCGCGCCGAACACTCCCACCCGCAGGGAGCAGCCGCTGGCGTCGCCGCCCATCTGGCGCTCCAGCTCTTCAATCAGGTTCAGGCAGTAGGACGGCGTCACCATAATCATATCCGGCTTAAAATCGCGGATCAGCTGGGCCTGCTTTTCGGTCTGGCCGCCGGACATTGGTATCACCGTCGCGCCTAAACGCTCCGCGCCGTAGTGGGCGCCCAGTCCGCCGGTAAACAGGCCATAGCCGTAGGCGACATGGATTTTGTCTTTCGCCGTGCCGCCCGCCGCGCGCAGGGAGCGGGCGACAATATTGGCCCAGTTATCAATATCGTTTTGCGTATAGCCCACCACCGTCGGCTTGCCGGTAGTCCCCGAGGACGCGTGGATGCGCACCACCTGCTCCATCGGCACCGCAAAGGTATCAAAGGGGTAGTTGTCGCGCAGATCCTGCTTGGTGGTGCAGGGAAACTTGCTCAGATCGCTCAGTTCGTGGAAATCGTCAGGATGAACGCCCGCCGCGTCGAATTTACGGCGATACATCGGCACATTGTCGTAGGCGTGCTTCAGGGTCCACTTCAGACGCTGGGTTTGCAGGGCCTGCAGCTCGTCGCGCGATGCGCTTTCAATCGGGTCTAATTGCGTTATCGTTGTCATTTTGTAGGGTACTCGCAGGTAGATTCGCTCACACTCGCTCAAGGATCATGGCAATGCCCTGACCCACGCCAATACACATCGTACACAGCGCATAGCGCCCGCTGCGGCGCTGCAGCTCCAGGCTGGCGCTCAATGCCAGCCGGGCGCCGCTCATCCCCAACGGATGGCCTAAGGCGATGGCGCCGCCGTTGGGGTTAACATGCGGGGCGTCATCCGCCAGCCCCAGCTGTCTGAGCACGCCCAGCGCCTGGGCGGCGAAGGCTTCATTCAGCTCAATCAGATCCATATCGTTTATGCTCAGTCCGGCGCGCTCCAGCACTTTACGTACCGCCGGCACCGGCCCGAGTCCCATCAGCTTCGGCTCGACGCCCGCCGTCGCCATGGCCACAATACGCGCCCGCGGCGTTAGCCCCTGGGCGATGGCCTGCTGCGAGCTGGCGATAATCAGCGCCGCGGCGCCGTCGTTGACGCCGGAGGCGTTTCCCGCGGTCACCACGCCCCCTTTGCGGAACGGCGTTTTCAGCCGCGAAAGCTGTTCAAGGGTGGTCTCCGCCCGCGGATGCTCGTCCTCATACACGGTGCTCACCGCCCCCTTGCCGCCGATAATCGGTACCGGCACGATCTCCTGCGCCAGAATGCCGTCGCGCTGGGCCCGGGCCGTACGCTGCTGGCTGCGGTACGCAAAAGCGTCCTGATCGGCGCGGCTGATATTTAACAATTCAGCTACATTCTCCGCCGTTTCCGGCATGCTGTCAGTGCCAAATCGCTGCTGCATGAGCGGGTTCACAAAACGCCAGCCGATAGTGGTATCAAACAGCTCGGCCTGGCGCTGATACGCGGCGCTGGCTTTGCCCATCACAAACGGCGCGCGCGACATCGACTCGACGCCGCCGGCAATCATCAGATCCGCCTCTCCGGCTTTGATGGCGCGGGCGGCGAAGCCGATAGCATCGAGACCGGAGCCGCACAGGCGGTTAACGGTAGTGCCGGGTACGGTGTGCGGATAGCCCGCCAGCAGCGTCGCCATATGGGCCACGTTACGGTTGTCTTCGCCGGCCTGGTTGGCGCAGCCGAGAATTACATCGTCAATTGATGCCGGATCGAACTTCGGGTTACGGCTCAGCAGCTCGCGCAACGGGATAGCGGCCAGGTCGTCAGCGCGCATGCTGGCCAGCGCCCCGCCGTAGCGGCCAATCGGCGTGCGGATCCCGTCACAAATAAAGGCGTCGCGCATCAGACTTCTCCTGTGATTGTGCCGCCGATGCGGTGCGATTTACCGCGAAACAGAGCGATCACTTTTTGCTGTTGGTTAACGATCTCAATGTCATAGACCCCGGTCAGTTTGCCCTGCTGCTTGACCCTCGCCGTGGCGGTCAGCAGCTCGCCGACAAAGGCCGGACGGAGAAAATCGATGCTCGCCGCCGAGGCGACCGCCGCCAGCCCCTGGCTGTTGCAGGCGTAAGCGAAGGCGGTATCGGCGAGCGAAAACAGCTGTCCGCCGTGGCAGGAGTGGTGGCCGTTGAGCATGTTCGGGGTGACCGCCATGGTCATCTGCGCGTAGCCGTCATCCATCTCGATAATCTTGATCCCCAGCGCTTGCGCACAGTTATCGTTCTCATACATCGCGCGGGCGTTGCGCCAGGCTTCATTGCTCATGATGTTTCTCCATCAGCGCCTTCTGACGCAGCAGGGAACAGGGGCGATAGCGCTCTTCACCATAGTGCCGCTGCAGGTTTTCCAGCAGCCGAAGCACCCGGCCCCAGCCAAGTGACTCTCCCCACGCCAGCGGGCCGCGCGGGTAGTTAACGCCCAGGCGCATGGCGGTATCGATATCCTCCGCGCTGGCGACCCCTTTTTGCAGCGCGTCCAGCGCTTCGTTAACCAGCATCGCCACCGTACGCCACACCAGCAGGCCGGGATAGTCAGCGATCTGCAGCACTTTTTTGCCCTGCTGTTGAAAATAGAAAGTTGCTTTATCGGTCGCCGCCTGTGAGGTGGTTTCCGCGCTGGCCAGCACCACCGTATCACCCGCGCTGTGGTCGTAGACCACTACCGGTCGGCCGTGCTGAAGGCTTAACGCCAGGGCGGTTTCACCGGTCGTT
This sequence comes from Klebsiella grimontii, assembly GCF_900200035.1. Taxonomy (GTDB): domain Bacteria; phylum Pseudomonadota; class Gammaproteobacteria; order Enterobacterales; family Enterobacteriaceae; genus Klebsiella; species Klebsiella grimontii. Next base: position 108,177 of record NZ_FZTC01000019.1, on the reverse strand, counting down.
TCCAGCAGCAATATCTCGCCCAACTCAGTGACAACGTCACGTTTTATGCGTTTTGCTGCGCGTTCTGCTGATACGGCGGCCAGCGCCCGCTCGGGTTGGGCCTCAGCAGGCCAGCGGTAGACCCCCTGCCCGCTCTTTTTTCCCAACCGCCCAGCCAGCGCCAGCTCCTGCTGCAGCAGCGACGGCTGATAGCGACGGTCCTGCCAGCAGGCGTTAAACACCGAACAGGTCACCGCAAAGTTGACGTCCTGACCTATCAGGTCGGTCAACGCCAGCGGGCCCATGGGGAAACCGCCGCCGTCGCGCAGGGCGGCGTCAATCACTTCAGGCGCGGCGACCTGCTCTTCCAGCGCTCGCCACGCTTCGGCATAAAAAGGCCGCGCCACGCGGTTGACGATAAAACCGGGCGTTGAGCGGCAGCGAACCGGCTGTTTTCCCCAGTCGCTAACCCACTGACAAAGCTGTTCGACGACTTCCGTCGAGGTGGCCAGGCCGCTGACCACTTCCACCAGCTTCATCACCGGGGCCGGGTTAAAGAAGTGCAGCCCGGCGACCCGCTCCGGGTGTTTTATCCCGGCGGCGATGGCGGTGATCGATATCGACGAGGTGTTGCTAACCAGCAACGTCGACGGGGAGCAGATCGCCGCCAGCTGTTCGAACAGCGCCTTTTTGACCTCCAGACGTTCGGAGGCCGCTTCGATAACCAGCTGCGCGTCAGCCAGGTTGCTCAACTCCGCCGCGGGGACCAGACGCGCCAGCAGCGCATCGGCCTGTTCCGTCGCCAGCTTGCCGCGGCTGACGCGGGAGGCCAGCCGCTGGCGAATCCCGTCGATGGCGCGAACCACCGCCTCAGGGGCGATGTCGAAAATCAGTACCGGATGCCCGGCGGCGGCGGCCACTTCGGCAATCCCGGCGCCCATGGTGCCGCTGCCTATCACCGCAACGGTAGGTAACGTTTTGCTCATCGGCTATTTCCCGCTGAATTGAGGTGGACGCTTCGCGAGGAAGGCGCTGACGCCTTCGCGATAGTCGGCGCTGCGTCCGGCCAGGCGCTGATAATCGCGCTCAAGATCGAGCTGCTGATCCAGGGTCTGGGTTTCCGCAAGCTGAAGCGCCTTCTTAATCAGACCGAGGCCATAGGTCGGCTGGGCGGCCAGGTGCCGCGCCAGCGCCAGGCCGGTATCTTTCAGCTCGGCATCGTCCACCACCTGCCAGATCATCCCCCACTGCGCGGCCTGCTCTGCGCTCAGGCTATCGCCCAGCAGCGCCAGCCCCATCGCCCTCGCTCGACCCGCCACCCGCGGCAGAAACCAGCTGCCGCCGCAGTCAGGCACCAGGCCGAGCTTGCTGAACGCCATGACGAACTTCGCCGAACGCGCCGCCAGAACGATATCGCAGCCCAGCGCCAGCGTGGCCCCCGCTCCCGCCGCGACGCCGTTTACCGCGCAAATCACTGGTTTCGGCAGCGCCGCCAGACGGCGCACCAGCGGGTTATAGAAACGCTCAACCGACAGGCCGAGATCCGGCGCAGGACCGCTGGGGTCGACGTTGCGGTCATTTAAATCCTGCCCGGCGCAAAAGCCGCGCCCGGCGCCGGTCAGCAGTAAACAGCGCACATCGTCATCACGTTCCGCCTGCTTCAGGCACGCCGCCAGCTGCTGGTGCATCAGGTCGTTAAAACTGTTCAGGCGGTCCGGGCGATTAAGGGTAATCGTCATCACGCCCTGTTCCACTTCGCTGAGAATGAAAGCTTCCACGATTAGCGTCCTTTAAATTCCGCAGTACGTTTATGTAAAAAGGCGTCAATACCTTCGCGGCGATCTTCGGTCGCGCTCAGTAAGGTAAACAGCTGACGCTCCTGCTGAAGCCCGGCCTGCAGACTCACCTCCTGCGACAGCCGCAAGGACTGTTTAGCCGCGCGCAGCGCCAGCGGCGAGTGGCGAGCCACGGTTGCCGCCAGGCTAAGCGCGTATTCATCGGTAAGCGCTGGCGGATACACCTCGCTCACCAGCCCCGCCCGCAGCGCCTGATGGGCATCGATGCTTTCGCCGCTCAAGACCATCCGGCTGGCCAGCGCCTTACCGACGCTGCGGATCAGACGCTGGGTGCCGCCCGCGCCCGGCATCATGCCGAGGGTGATTTCCGGCAGGCCGAAGCGGGCGTTATCGCCGGCGACAATCAGATCGCAGATCAGCGCCAGCTCGCATCCGGCGCCGAGGGCATAGCCGTTAACCGAAGCGATCAGCGGTTTGCTGAAGGCGTCGATACGCGCCCACAGCCGCGGGCGAATATCATCGAGCGTGGCGGGCAGATCGTTTTCCGCCATTTCGTTCAGGTCGGCCCCTGCGGCAAAGAAGCGTTCGTTAGCGCTGATGACGCAGACGCCAACCGTCGGGTCCAGCGCCGCCGCGTCGAGCACATCGGCGATCTGCATCAGCAGCGCGTTATTGAGCGCGTTGCGCGCCTGCGGGCGATTGAGCGTCAGCTGCAGTACGCGCGCGTGGCGGGCAATAAACAGTTCACTCATGCCATCCCCCGCGCGTCGAAGTCGACGATCACATCGCCGCTGGTGGGGAGCGCCTGGCAGCTCAGCACGTAGCCTGCCGCCACCTCGTCGGCTTCAAGGCTGTAGTTCGCGGCCATCGCCACCTCGCCGCGCAGCACTTTGCATTTACAGGTGGCGCAGACGCCGCCCTTGCAGGCAAACGGCAGGTCCGCCCCCTGGCGTAGCGCGGCGTCAAGAATGCTGTCGTCCTCGGCGCTCAGGGCTATGGTGCGGTCGCGGCCATCCTGACGAATCGTGACCGAGCGGCCCTCCGCCTGGACGCCGGCAGCCCGCCTGGCGCCGCTGCCCGGCGTATTGAAACGTTCCAGATGGATGGCTTTCGCCGGGACGCCCAGCTCGCGCAGGGTCATTTCCGCTTCATCCATCATCGCAGCCGGGCCGCAAATAAAGGCATGGTCAAAGCGGCTGAAGTCCAGCAGATGGCTGGCCAGTTCGCGCAGCTTGTCGCCATCGATGCGCCCCTGCAGCAGGTCGCTGTCCATCGCCTCCTGGCTGAACAGATGCACCACCTGCAGGCGCTGCGGATAGCGGTCTTTCAGGTCGGCCAGCGCCTGGCGGAACATCATGCTGTGGCTGCTGCGGTTGCCGTAAATCAGCGTGAAGCGGCTGTCGGTTTCGCTGGCGAGTGTGGCGTCAACGATCGCCATCATCGGCGTAATCCCGGAGCCGGCGGCAATCGCCAGGTAGTCGGCCCGACGCCCGGCCTGCGGCTGGTAGCCAAAGTGGCCCTGCGGCACCATCACCTCCAGCGCCATCCCCGGTTGAATGTCGCTCTGGGCATAGCGCGAGAAGCGCCCGCCGTCGATAGCTTTAACCGCCACGCTGATTTCACCCGGCGCGCGGCTGCGGCAAATGGAGTAGCAGCGCCTAAGCTCTTCGCCGCCGAGGCGGGCCTTCAGCGTCAGATGCTGGCCCGGACGAAAGGCATAGGCGTCGCGCAGCGCGTCGGGTATGGCAAAGGTGATGGTGACCGCGTCGCGGGTTTCCGATTCCACTTTCGCCACGGTAAGCGAATGAAATGTCGTCATCGCAACCTCAAATACATTTAAAGTAATCAAAGGGTTCCCGGCAGCTGTCGCAGCGATACAGCGCTTTGCAGGCCGTGGAACCGAATTCACTAATTAGCGAGGTGTGGCGGCTACCGCAGCGCGGGCACACCACCTCGTCTGGCATATGGGCATGGCAGGCATGATCCTGCGGCGGACTGATGCCGTACTGGCGCAGACGTTCGCGGGCCTCAGGCCCCATCCAGTCGGTGGTCCACGGCGGGTCAAGCTGCAGCACGATATGCACCGGCGCGAAGCCGTTTGCCGTCATCACCGCGCGGATCTCCCCCAGCAGATGTTCGGTGGCCGGGCAGCCGGAGTAGGTTGGCGTGAAGCCAATGACCCACCCCTCGCCGCGGCGCTCCACGCTGCGCACCATGCCGAGGTCGGTAATGGTCAGCACCGGGACTTCCGGGTCGGGAATCGCGCTTAACACGCCCCACACCGCGTGGATCTCCGGAGGAGCGATATCAACCAGACGTTGCATAATCCCCTCCTGCTACCAACGCTGACCGGGATAGGCGCGCTGTAAATACTGCATCTCCGCCAGCAGCGGCCCGAGATGCTCGCTATGCAGCCCCTGCTTGCCGCCGTGGCGAAACGGCGCTTCCTCGGGGATCTGCAAACCGGCATCGCTCAGCGCGGCGCGGACCGTCGCCTGCCATTCAGCCTGCAACTCGCGCGGGTCGACGGCGATGCCCTGCGCGCTTAGCTCAATCTCCAGCGCATCGGCCTGGAACAGCTCGCCGGTAAAGCGCCACAGGTTCTCGACCGCGTCCTGCATTCTCTGCGCGGAAAGCGCCGTGCCGTTGCCGAGGCGTTCCAGCCAGCCGCGGCTAAAGCGCTGATGGTAGCGCACCTCTTTCAGCGCCTTGGCGGCGATGGCGGCAAGCTGCGTATCGCGGCTGTTGACCAGGCGGCCATAGAGCGCCACGTGCCAGACATCGATAAAAAACTGGCGAGCAAGAGTGTCGGCAAAGTTGCCGTTTGGCTGCTCCGCCAGCAGTAAATTGCAAAACTGGCGTTCGTCGCGGCCAAAGGCCAGAGTGTCTTCATCGCCGCTGCCGGCCAGTTCGGCGGCGTAGCTAAGAAAATTGCGCGCCTGCCCCAGCAGGTCGAGGCCGATATTGGCCAGCGCCAGATCGATCTCCAGCTCCGGCGCGTGGCCGCACCACTCGCCCAGACGCTGGGCCAGCACCAGGCCGTTATCGCCGAGGCGCAGGGCATAAGCTGCAACGGGGTTGTCGTTGTTCATCGCCGCCTCACATATGTTCCATGCCGTCGGGCACGGTGTAGAAGGTCGGATGGCGGTAGATTTTGCTCTCCGCCGGATCGAAAAATTCACCGCGCTCTTCAGGCTGCGAGGCGACAATTTCGCGGGCCTTCACCACCCAGATTGAGCAGCCTTCGCTGCGGCGGGTATAGGCATCGCGGGCGTTTTCCAGCGCCATCTGATCATCGGCGGCGTGCAGGCTGCCGACGTGGCGGTGCGACAGCCCCTGCTTGCTGCGAACGAACACTTCATATAACGGCCAGTCGTTTTTGCTCATCTTCCTTCTCCTTACGCGGCGTCGCGGGCCCGTTGTTTTTGCGCGTGCGCCAGCGCGGCTTCCCGCACCCACGCGCCCTCTTCCCATGCCTTGCGTTTAGCGGCCAGGCGTTCGTGGTTGCAGATCCCGCGCCCGGCGATCGCCTCGTTAAATTCCTGCCAGTCGATGGCGCCAAAGCGGTAGTGGCCGGTGGTTTCATCCAGCCGCAGATCCGGGTCCGGCACGGTCATGCCGAGGATCTCCACCTGCGGAATGGTGTTATCAACAAAGCGCTGGCGCAGTTCGTCGTTCGAGTGGAGCTTGATTTTCCACGCCATGCTGCGGGCGCTGTTTGGCGAGTTATCGTCGTTTGGACCGAACATCATCAGCGCCGGCCACCAGAAGCGGTTGATGGCGTCCTGCAGCATCTGCCGCTGCGCGTCGCTGCCCTGCGCCAGCGCCATGCAGGCTTCAAACCCCTGACGCTGGTGAAAGCTCTCCTCTTTGCAGATCTTGACCATGGCCCGGGCGTAGGGTCCGTAGGAGGTCCGGCACAGCGCCACCTGATTGACGATGGCCGCGCCGTCCACCAGCCAGCCGATCACGCCGATATCCGCCCAGCTCAGGGTCGGGTAGTTGAAAATGGAGGAGTACTTCATCTTGCCGTCGAGCATTTTCTGATACAGGTCTTCGCGGGCGCAGCCGAGGGTTTCCGCCGCGCTGTAGAGGTACAGACCATGCCCGGCTTCATCCTGCACTTTCGCCAGCAGAATCGCTTTGCGCCTAAGGGTCGGCGCGCGAGCGATCCAGTTGCCTTCCGGCAGCATGCCGACAATTTCCGAGTGCGCGTGCTGGCCTATCTGGCGGATCAGCGTTTTGCGGTAGGCTTCCGGCATCCAGTCCAGCGGTTCGATGGCCGTCTCCTGTGCAATGCGCTGCTCAAAGCGTTGTTCTTCTGTCACGTCATCACCTTTATGATTCCAACAAATTCGGTTTAAATTAATTTATGAATCACTTTGTTTTATAAAAGTTACATTCAGGTTAAATAAAACCACAAATTTTGTTTGCCTTTTCTGTGACACCCACCGCAAAAGCTTTTGTAAAATGCATTAATAACAACAAATTAAGTAAATCGCGCAGATCGATAGCGATCGCATTGTTAATAAATTATTAAATTGGAACTTGATTTTTATGATTCATCAAAGAACTATCTATAGATATTTCACGTAACACATCTGGAGATGAACCATGCAGCAGTTAGCCAGCTACTTGTCCGGCACGTGGCAGACCGGCCGGGGCCACGCGCGCACCATCCATCATGCCATCAGCGGCGACGCGCTCTGGGAAGTCACCAGCGCGGGTCTGGATATGGCGCAGGCGCGGCGCTTCGCGATTGAGCGCGGCGGCAAAGCGCTACAGGCGATGACCTTTATTGAGCGCAGCGCGATGCTCAAAGCGGTCGCCAGACATCTGCTGGAACAGAAGGCGGCGCTGTACGCCATCTCCGCCGAAACCGGCGCCACCCGCAGCGATAGCTGGGTGGATATCGAAGGGGGCATTGGCACCCTTTTCACCTACGCCGGTCTCGGCAGCCGCGAACTGCCGGACGATACCCTGTGGCCCGAAGATGAGCTGATCCCGCTGTCAAAACAGGGAGGCTTCGCCGCCCGCCACGTTCTGACCTCGAAGTCCGGCGTGGCGGTGCATATCAACGCCTTTAACTTTCCCTGCTGGGGCATGCTAGAAAAACTGGCGCCAACCTGGCTTGCCGGCATGCCCGCCATCATCAAACCGGCTACCGCCACCGCGCAGCTGACGCAGGCGATGGTCAAAATGATTGTCGACAGCGGGCTGGTGCCGGAGGGCGCAATCAGCCTGATCTGCGGCGGCGCGGGCGATCTGCTCGACCATCTCGATAGCCAGGATGTCGTCACCTTTACCGGCTCGGCTCGTACCGGACAGCAGTTGCGGGTGCACCCCAACCTGGTCGCAAAGTCCATTCCCTTCACCATGGAAGCGGATTCGCTGAACTGCTGCGTGCTCGGTGACGACGTCACGCCTGAGCAGCCGGAGTTCGCGCTGTTCATTCGCGAAGTGGTACGAGAGATGACGGCGAAAGCCGGGCAAAAATGTACCGCCATCCGGCGGATTATCGTGCCGCAAGCGCAGGTGAAAGCGGTGAGCGATGCGCTGATTGCGCGTCTGCAAAACGTGGTGGTCGGCGACCCGGCGCAGGAAGGCGTAAAAATGGGCGCGCTGGTGAACTACGAGCAGCGTCAGGACGTACAGGATAATGTCAACCGTCTGGTAGCCGCCGGATGCGACGTGCTGCTGGGGGGCCAGGCCGATCTCCGCGCCGCCGGGGCCTTCTTCCCGCCAACGCTGCTGTTCTGCCCGCAGCCGGATGAAACCCCGGCGGTACACGCCATTGAAGCGTTTGGTCCCGTCGCAACCTTGATGCCCTATCAGAATATTGAGCACGCCATGAGCCTGGCGCGGGCCGGTGAAGGTAGCCTGGCCGGTACCCTGGTGACCGCTAGCGGCGAACTGGCGCGGGCGTTTATTCTCGGCGCCGCCCGCACCCACGGGCGTATTCAGATACTGAACGAAGCCTCTTCCGCAGAATCGACCGGCCACGGCTCCCCGCTGCCGCAGCTAGTTCACGGCGGCCCGGGGCGCGCCGGCGGCGGCGAAGAGCTGGGCGGCCTGCGGGCGGTGAAGCACTATATGCAGCGCACCGCGATTCAGGGCAGCCCGACGATGCTCGCGGCAATTGGTCAGCAGTGGGTACGCGGCGCGGAGGTGGTGGAAGACCGCATTCACCCGTTCCGTAAATATTTCGAAGAGATCCAACCGGGCGACAGCCTGCTGACTCCGCGCCGCACGCTGACCGAGGCGGATATCGTCAACTTCGCCTGCCTGAGCGGCGATCACTTCTACGCCCATATGGATAAGATTGCCGCCGCGGAGTCGATTTTCGGCGAGCGCGTGGTGCACGGCTATTTCCTGATTTCCGCCGCTGCCGGGCTGTTTGTTGACGCCGGAGTCGGTCCGGTGATCGCCAACTACGGGATGGAAAATCTGCGCTTTATCGAGCCGGTGAAGCCGGGCGATACCATCCAGGTACGCCTGACCTGCAAGCGCAAAACGGTGAAACACCAGCGCAGCGCGGAGGAGAAAGCGACCGGCGTCGTCGAGTGGGCGGTAGAGATTTTTAACCAGCACCAGCAGGCGGTAGCGCTCTACTCCATCCTGACTCTGGTGGCCCGCCAACAGGGGGATTTTGCGGAGTAAATGTTAGAAATTCGCCCATCTTTATCGCCATCTTCATGCCTCTGCGGAGGCATTTTTTATAACTGGCAAAACTGACAAACAACCTGGCAAAAGCAGGCAAACGCCTGGGCGCTGAGCGCTGTTAGGTTAAGGATACACAAGCCGACATTCGCAGCGGCACTGCACAACACAACAATAAGGTGAGGTCTCAATGGCGATTCTTTCCCCCCGCAAGACGGCTCTGGCGTTGGCTGTCGCCCTGTTTTGCGCCTGGCAAAGCCCGGCTTTCGCCCACGGCGGCGAAGCCCATATGGTCCCGATGGATAAAACCCTGCAGGATTTTGGCGCGGACGTTCAGTGGGATGACTACGCGCAGATGTTTACCCTGATTAAAGACGGCGCTTACGTGAAGGTAAAACCGGGGGCGAAAACGGCCATCGTCAATGGAAAAACCCTGGAGCTGCAGGTGCCGGTAGTGATGAAAGACGGCAAAGCGTGGGTTTCTGATACCTTTATCAACGACGTGTTTCAGTCCGGTCTTGACCAGACTTTCCAGGTGGAAAAACGCCCTCACCCGCTGAACTCGCTGTCAGCGGCGGAAATCAGCGCAGCGGTCGCCATCGTTAAAGCCGCGGCGGATTTCAAGCCCAATACCCGATTCACCGAGATCTCCCTGCGCGAGCCGGATAAAAAAGCGGTGTGGGATTTTGCCCTCAACGGCACGCCGGTCAACGCCCCGCGCACCGCCGACGTGATCATGCTCGACGGCAAGCACGTTATTGAGGCGGTGGTGGATTTACAGAATAAAAAGGTCCTTTCATGGACGCCGATTAAAGACGCCCACGGCATGGTACTGCTGGATGATTTCGCCAGCGTGCAGAACATCATCAACGCCAGCAGCGAGTTTGCCGAAGTGTTGAAAAAACACGGCATCGACGACCCGAGCAAGGTGATTACCACCCCGCTGACCGTCGGCTACTTCGACGGTAAAGATGGCCTCAAGCAGGACGCGCGGCTGCTCAAAGTAGTGAGCTATCTTGACGTTGGCGACGGGAACTACTGGGCGCACCCGATTGAAAACCTGGTGGCGGTGGTCGACCTCGAGCAGAAGAAGATCATCAAAATCGAAGAGGGGCCGACGATCCCGGTGCCGATGGCGGCCCGCCCCTATGACGGCCGCGACCGCGTTGCGCCAACGGTGAAACCGCTGGAGATCATTGAGCCAGAGGGCAAAAACTACACCATCACCGGCGATATGATCCACTGGCGTAACTGGGATTTCCATCTGCGGATGAACTCCCGCGTCGGGCCGATTTTGTCTACCGTGACCTGGAACGACAACGGTAAAAAGCGCCAGGTGATGTATGAAGGATCGCTCGGCGGGATGATCGTCCCCTACGGCGACCCGGACGTGGGCTGGTATTTTAAAGCCTATCTGGATTCCGGCGACTACGGCATGGGCACCCTGACCTCGCCTATCGTCCGCGGGAAAGACGCGCCGTCCAACGCGGTGCTGCTGGATGAAACCATCGCCGACTATACCGGCACGCCAACCACTATCCCGCGCGCGATCGCCATCTTCGAACGCTACGCCGGGCCGGAGTATAAGCACCTGGAGATGGGCAAACCGAACGTCAGCACCGAGCGCCGCGAGCTGGTGGTGCGCTGGATCAGCACCGTCGGCAACTACGACTACATCTTTGACTGGGTATTCCACGAAAACGGCACCATCGGCATTGATGCCGGGGCGACCGGCATCGAAGCGGTCAAAGGCGTACAGGCGAAGACCATGCACGACCCGAGCGCCAAAGAGGATACCCGCTACGGCACGCTGATCGACCATAATATTGTCGGCACCACCCACCAGCATATCTACAACTTCCGCCTCGATCTTGACGTCGACGGCGAGAACAACACGCTGGTGGCCATGGACCCGGAAGTGAAGCCGAATACCGCCGGCGGCCCGCGCACCAGCACCATGCAGATCAATCAGTACACTATTGCTAGCGAGCAGAAAGCGGCGCAGAAATTTGACCCAGGCACCATTCGTCTGCTGAGCAATACCACCAAAGAAAACCGGATGGGTAACCCAGTGTCGTATCAGATTATCCCCTACGCGGGCGGCACGCATCCGGTCGCCACCGGGGCGAAATTCGCCCCTGATGAGTGGATTTACCATCGTTTGAGCTTTATGGATAAACAGCTGTGGGTCACCCGCTACCATCCCACCGAGCGCTTCCCGGAAGGCAAGTACCCTAACCGTTCGATTCACGACACCGGCCTCGGCCAGTACGCGAAAGATGACGAGTCGCTGGACAACCATGATGACGTGGTGTGGATCACCACCGGCACCACCCACGTGGCCCGCGCCGAGGAGTGGCCGATTATGCCTACCGAGTGGGCGCATGCGCTGCTGAAGCCGTGGAACTTCTTTGACGAGACGCCGACGCTGGGCGAGAAGAAACAGTAACCACATCACGGCCTCAGCGATGGGGCCGTTTTTATTTATCCGCGACCAATGCACATGCAGCGGGCAGTAGGAGCGGTATAGCCTGTTTTTCAACTTCTTTTGCCATATATGTTAGAAGTCGACGATAAACTTATATGGCATAAAAGCCTGCAACGATTATCAATGAGAATGGCTTTATGTCGCTTTACGATCTCAAAACCGAAGCGCAGGCATTGCCGGAGTCCTGGCACTCCCGGATCCTGGGCCGCGTTGGGGCAACGAATCTCAAAGTCCTGCGCATGGATGCCCACTCAGTCGCTGAGGAGGTGCATGAATATGACGAGGGATTACTGGTTATTGACGGTCGTCTGGAACTGAGCGTACAGGAGAAAAAAATCTCCGTCGCGCCCGGCCAGCTTTATATAGCCAAAGCGGGCATTCCTCATACGGTGGAAGGCGGCAGCTTTGGCACCCTGGTGATTATAGATTTACCAGACAGCGGCTTCAGCGGCGTATCCCCTGCTGATTAAGTGAAATGCGCGTTTGGAGGATAAGCGAGTCATCATTTCATTTTGATTGACTAAGCCATTGCGCCCACGTTATAGCCAATGTCCGGGTATGCTCCTGTGGGGTTGAAGGTATTAGTCGCGGGATCGCCATAAACGTTGAAATCTTGCACGTGAAGCGCAGCGGCGCGAATGCGGGCCGGGCAGATAACACGCGCTATTTTTCATGATGCCCCTTTAATCACTGAGATCATCATGCTTGAACTTCGCCCTAATTGTGAATGCTGTGATAACGATTTGCCGCCAGAATCAGCGGATGCGTACATCTGTTCATTCGAATGCACCTTCTGCATTGACTGCGTGACCCAGCGGCTTCAAGGATGGTGCCCGAACTGCGGGGGCGAGCTGGTGCGCCGTCCAGTACGCCCCGAAGCTGCCCTCCTTCGCCACCCTGCCTCCAGCCAGCGCCGATATAAACAATAAGCCAGTTTGTCGCTTATCGCTGACGCTCCGGTTCGCCGCGAGCCCGCTCATCCTCGTTTACGTAGCGCGTTAAGTAGCGCCTGCGTTGCGCCGGAAGACGTCCCGGATGACGAACAAACCAGCCGAAACTCACGGTGTATGGCAGGCGTCACGGGTACCACGCACAGATTACGCAACGCCTCCGGCAGGGCTGATTCGGGTACAAGGGCGACGCCCATCCCTTCCGCAACCAGCTTACAGGCGCTAATCCAGTCACGTACCGTCACGCGGATATCAGAAAGTTGCAGACCCGCATTTTCCATCAGGCTTTTTCCATTAACGACGCATCCGCCTGTCGCCAGAATAAAGGGCTGGTCTGCCAGCGCCTTTAGCGTTATGCCATAGGTCCTGGCATGGTGTGCCAGCCGATGAGCGGCTGGCAGTACCGCTACCCATGCATCCTGCCCTAATACAACGTCTGCGCGCCCGGGGTCGGGATTCATGACCACCCCCAGCTCAACGGTATCTGCGGCCAGCCACTCCTCGACCTCCTCGTCCGAGCCTTCCAGGATGACGACCTCAATACCCGGATGCAGACGCTTAAAGTCGCGCAGCAGGCCAGGCAACAAGGTGGACGTCACTGATGGAAAGCTGGCCAGGCGAATGCGCCCGCGATTTAAACCCCGGCTCTCATCGGCCAGTTCGCGGATGGCATTCAGCTGCGAAAGCATGTTTCTTGCGTGTTCAACAACCTGCCCGCCCAGCGCGGTCACCCCGATATATCGTCGCTCACGCGTAAATACCGGAAATCCCAGTGCAGCCTCTAGCTGGGCGATGGCCTGGCTGGCGCCGGACTGAGTCATTCCTATCTCCTCTGCGGCACGCGAGATGTTGCCGGCATCCGCCACGGCCACCAGTAAGCGCCAATGTAAAAGATTCATCATGATTGTCAGTAGCTCAGCTAATAGTTAGTTTCTTTATCATTAATTTTACAGCGCATTCCGCGTCAAATACAGTGGATTCAGGACCTCCCCCGACGGCTTTTCACCTTTCACGGAGACAAAATGAAACTCTATTACGCCCCGGATACCTGTTCGTTATCGCCGCACATCGTGCTGCGCGAACTGCAACTTGAGTTTGAACTGGTTAGAGTCAACAACAGAAGCAAGATCACCGCTGATGGTCGCGACTTCCGCGCCATTAACCCTAAAGGGTATGTCGCCGCCCTTGAACTCGATGATGGGCAGATACTCACTGAGGGTCCGGCCATCGTGCAGTACCTCGCCGACCTAAAACCAGAATACGGCCTGGCGCCGCGCGCGGACAGCTGGGCTCGGGTGCGTCTGCAGGAATGGCTTAACTTTATCACCAGTGAAATACACGCTGGCTCGGCACCGTTGTTCAACCCCGCGCTGCCCGAAGAGGTCAGAGCGATTTTTCGTGAGAAGCTGTTCCGACAGTTCGATTTTCTTCAGGCGACTCTCAACGAAAAAATCTATCTGACTGGCCCCACTTTCAGCGTGGCTGATGCCTACCTCTTCACTGTGCTGGGCTGGTGTAAATTCTTCTCAATCCCACTGGATCGCTGGCCTGGGCTATTGGCGTACAGGGAAATGATCAATGCCCGTCCTGCGGTACAGGCTGCATTACTGGCCGAGGCGTCGCTTTAAGGTTGATGTGGGGATTTGGGTTCAGGCGTTACTGCGTAAAAACGTAGAGCCTTATGACCAGGCATTCATCAAAGAAGACGACGAAAAAGGGGTGGATAACACCGGGCAGATGATCAGCAACCGCTAAGGAAAGGTGGTGCTGAGGCCCGAGCGCGTTATGGCGGATAATTTTGTGCCACAGACGTACAAGGAGAAAACAGCCGGAGGCGGGCAGCTCCGGCTATCGACCTATCGCAGGACAAGATTGGCCTGTGGGGCGTTAAGCGCCGCGTTAAAGCTCTGCCTTGCTGGCCCTGCCAACCATTGTTCCAGCGTCATCATCATACCGAACTCCTGTTCAAGCGCCGGTATATCCGCCGAGCCTGCGACAATGCCATTGTCTACCAACGCCGTGAGCTGGCGAAGAAAAGTGTTCTGCGCTAACAGCTCGTCAGGAAAGCGGTGATAATGAACAGGATGACCGGCGGCATCTGAGAAAGCACGCTGCAAGTCTTCACCGGTCAACGCCTGGCTGGCCAGTTCCAGAGTCTGCCCCCGATAACGTTCAGGATTACAAAGAATCTGGGCATTAATGCGCCCCAGGTCTTGCAGCGCAATCATCTGCATCGCCTGATGGCGTTGCATGAAGAAGAAAAAATGGCCGCTGTTTAGTCCCATGCCGGGCAGCAGCATCATTTCCATAAAGCTTGCCGGGCGCGTGATGGTCGTGGAGAGCGGCAAGGCGCGAAGGTAATCTTCAATTGTCGATTTACTGTCAAAGTGCCCCATGCCGGTTGGGGCTTTTCCAGCCGCCCCGGACGAAGAATAGACGAGATGGCGGATACCAGCCGCCAGGGCGCTATCGGCAATGGCTTTTCCCTGCATAACCTCCTGCTCGTCGCTTATCTCGCCTGCCGGAGAACTGGTCTGAACGCTAAATACGCCCTGGATACCCGACATTGCACGGTCAATGGATGCGAGGTCGAACAAGTCGCCGATGGCGAGCGTGATTCCTTCTGTCGTCAGCGCTCTGGCCACTTCGCTATGCGGATTCCGTACGAAAGCGCGGACTTGACGTCCGGCCCGCCGTAACGCTCGGGCCACTGCGCCACCTTGCTGCCCGGTGGCGCCAAAGACGAGGAATTCTGCGGTATGTGTCATGGTGGTTCCTTAGTGTAACTATTGGCAGTCACAGTATGGAACCAGTGCTATTCTGTTCACAAGACGGCACATTTTTGGTCCTCAGTTACACAAAGATAACCATTAGGGATGTCCAGCGGAGAAAAATTATGGCGCGTGAGATTAATGGCAGACCCGTGTTCGAAACACCGGATGGACCAAAACTGACACCCTGTGCGCCGGGGAGTGTCCTGGCAAGACTGGGTGATAAATGGACAATCCTCGTTATCTCACTACTGGCACTTTCACAGGAGACGCCTATGCGCTTTAGCGCCATTCGGCGCGGCATTCCTGACATTTCGCAGCGTATGTTGACCCTGACTCTGCGTAATCTCGAAAGGGATGGCCTGGTTGCCCGGTATTATTACCCCGAGCTTCCACCACGGGTGGAATATCAACTGACTGACCGAGGCCGGTCGATGTTGGAGCCGCTGGCGGGGTTCACTGACTGGATCAGGGATACCTGGCAGGATATTGAGGCATCCCGGAAAGCCTTCGATGATTCAGAGGACAAACGGGCTGCTGCGTCCATGACCCGCTTGTAGTCGTAGGCTACCTTATGCCAGAAGAGAACCGTCAGCAAACCGAAGCAGGACATTTCGGAGGCTCGTATGGACAAATGAAATGTATAATCACATGTAAACTCAGGCGGGATTTTAACATTAAAGCAGTATCTTTCCCTGGAGAACCCTGATGTTTACTCATATGCGTATTGCTAAACCCGTCGCCAATCTCGAAAGATCATTTCTGATGTACAGCAAGGGGTTAGGTCTGCATAAGATTGCTGAATTCAACGATCATGACGGTTTCAATGGAATAATGTTAGGGAGGGGAGACTTAGACTGGCACATAGAATTCACTTTTTGCCGAAACCATCCCGTTCAACCTTTACACACAGAAGAGGATTTACTCGTTCTTTATTACTCTGAAGAAAAAGAATGGGATACGGCCTGTGAAAGAATGATCGGTGCTGGCTTTAGAATGACCACGTCATTCAATCCTTACTGGGATGCGAACGGAAGGACATTTGTTGACCTCGATGGATATAGGGTGGTTATACAAAACAAGGCGTGGGTATTGCCCCAATAAATATTGCAATGCTGCCACCATCCTGCCGCAAGATAAACATTCGTTTCTCGCTCATAGCTGACCTCACGGCGCTTCAGGCAGTCCGCTTGGTGCCAAAAGCGGCCCC
This sequence comes from Klebsiella grimontii, assembly GCF_900200035.1. GTDB lineage: Bacteria > Pseudomonadota > Gammaproteobacteria > Enterobacterales > Enterobacteriaceae > Klebsiella > Klebsiella grimontii. Next base: position 92,323 of record NZ_FZTC01000019.1, on the reverse strand, counting down.
TTATAATGCATGCCAGCCATAGCGCGACGCGAGAATTTTTGTCCCTGTTTAATGGCTAATCAGGACGTTCAGCGTCTTCTTCTTGTCGCGCATACACTACCAACCTCAAATGTCGGTCTTCATCCACAGTTAGTGATGTGAATTCAAAAGGCACAGGCTGTTCCTCTATCATTAAATGACGGATTCCATTGCATGGCGCGTGAACCTGATGTTGTCGCCACCAGACTTTGAACTCTGGCGAGACATGTTCCAACTCATTTACCAGTTCAGGTATATCCGTACTTTGGCTGGCTCGAGTGAAATCACGGCGAAAGCTTGACAGCATCAAGGGAGCCTGTTCATGCCAGGCAACGACACGTTTCTGAAGAGTGCAATCGGTGAAAAGTAGCCAGAGAAGGTTACGCCGCTCGGGTACATGACTACCAAAATTAAACAGTTCGTCGGCTAATGCATTAAAACCCAGAACGTCCCAGCGCAGATTGAGCACAAAAGCAGGGTGCGGAAGATCGTGCATCAGGCGCCGCACAAGGGGCGGCAGTACGCACCAGGTTTTCCCTGGTTCGGCCGGAGGACGCTCATGTGCGAGCATAAACAGGTGTCGGCGTTCAGCGGCATCCAGTTTCAGTACCCGTGCCAGATTATCCAGAAAGGTGGACGACACGCCAATATCCCGGCCCTGCTCAAGCCATGTGTACCAGGTAAGGCCGACGCCTGCAAGTGCCGCGACTTCTTCACGTCGAAGGCCTGGCGTCCGACGCCGGGTTCCGCTGGGAAGCCCTGCCTCGGCAGGTGAAAGGCGTTCCCGATGCGCCCGCAGGAAGGCTGCCAGGTCAGTACGTGATCGATTCAGGGTCCGCATCGTTTATCTCATTGCTTAAAGTAATAGTATAAACTGTTAAATTGTAATGGTTTAATGAAAAGAAGAGAATCTTTGCATACTTTCTTACATTGGATATGCAATATGAGTTCATCTCCCGGTCTTACCCTGTCTTCCAGACATGTTTCTTGTAAAACGCCTCCCTGGGCCGGTTTGTCCGTATTACTCCTTGCAGGATTCGTTACCATCTTTGATCTGTTTGTTGTTAACGTCGCCATCCCCAGTATCCAGACCGGGCTGGGCGCGAATTTTGCGCAGATTGGGTTTATTGTCGCCGGATATGAACTCGCCTTTGGCGTTTTGTTGATTACTGGTGGACGACTGGGGGACATGTTTGGTCGCCGTCGATTATTCATTGTTGGTATGGCTGGCTTTACGCTGGCCTCGGCTTTTTGTGGTCTGGCACCAGGGACAGATTATCTTATCTGCGCCCGGATTTTGCAGGGGCTGGCTGCAGCATTATTGTTCCCGCAGGTTTATGCCTCTATTCGCGTTAACTTTGAGGATAATGACCGGCGCAAAGCTTTTGGCTTGCTGGGGATGACGCTAGGGCTGGCCGCTATTGCCGGTCAGGTGCTGGGCGGATGGCTGGTACATGCTGACTTGTTCGGTCTTAGCTGGCGCATCATTTTTCTTATTAATCTGCCAGTTGGAGTCTTCGCCATTCTTGCAGCACGGTCAATTCCCGAATCCCGTGCCCCGCAGAGACCGCTACTGGACTGGACAGGCGTCCTGCTGGTCAGCTGCGGACTGGTGCTAGTATTGGTTCCGTTAATAGAAGGGCCAGTTCAGGGCTGGCCTGAATGGAGCCGCTGGGCACCAGGTCTAGCACTGGCTTTACTGGTGCTCTTTTATCGGCAACAGGAGCAACGTCGAAAGGCAGGCAAGTGGCCACTGGTAGATATGCGGCTGATGGCGAATGGCAATTTCTCGCTGGGAACAATGCTGGTGCTGTTGGTTTACTCTACCTCAAGTTCATTCTTTCTCTGTTTTGCTTTACTGGTACAGACGGGGATCGGTCTGGATGCCTTCGAGGCAGGAAGTATCTTTGCGCCCTGTAGCGTCGGTTTTGTTCTTGCATCCTTGGCTGCGCCACGACTGGTTGCTAGATGGGGAACATCTACGCTTTTTTTTGGCGCGTTAATCTATGCGGTCTTCATTGCAATAATGATTTTTCAGGTATGGACGTCAGGATCAGAATTGAAACCAGTGCAGTTAATTCCGGCACTTATTATGGTCGGTGCTGGCCAAGGTTATATTATGACGCCATTACTGAACCTGGTATTGGGTTTTGTTGAAGAAGCGAAATCTGGCATGGCAGCTGGAGTTATCTCAACAGTTCAGCAAATCGGGGCTGCCCTGGGCGTAGCCGTCGTTGGCATTCTGTTTAATGGTGCTCTTTCAAAAGCGACTGACCTGTCACAAGCTGGGCAGTATACTTCTGCGTTTGTTGCCGGGATGCTGTACAACCTCGCTGCGGCAGCATTAATCTGCCTGTTATTGATGATTTTAAAAAAAATGCAACGGACAGAAAATTGACCTGATTTCATCAGCGGCCTCCTGAGGCTGGCAGAAACGGATCGATTGGTCAGGTCTTCATAAGAATGATGTCCGCTTCACGCCCTGAGACATTTGACATGACCTACTCCCCGTTGATTGACACACGGTATTGTTAGCAAGATTCATGGCAACTCAATTACGAACGTCTGCTGATCGCTCATAAGGGACAACCATACTCAAATCTCCCACATTGCAGGAGATTTGAGTATGAACACGTCACCGTGGAACAAAGACCGTATCATCGGCCAAAAAAGACCACTTCAGATATCTCATATCTGGGGGATCCGAATCCGGCTTGAACTAGAAGGTAAAACGCGCGATTTGGCTCTCTTCAATATGGCCCTGGACAGTAAGCTACGAGGCTGTGATCTGGTCAAACTCAAAGTATCTGATGTTGCATATGGTAGCTCTGTTTCAAGCAGAGCTACGGTGTTGCAACAGAAAACCGGTAGCCCTGTGCAATTTGAGATAACCAAAGGGACAAGAGAAGCTGTTGCTGCATTGATAAAGCATGGCAATTTGCATAGTAAAGACTTCTTGTTTCGGTCTCGAGTCGGAACTAACCAGCCCATATCAACCCGGCAATACAACCGAATTTTTCATGGGTGGGTAGAAAAGCTTGGTCTCGATGATTCGCTTTATAGCACACATTCCATGAGAAGAACAAAACCTTACCTAATCTACAAGAAAACCAAGAATCTCCGGGTGATCCAACTTCTGTTGGGCCATAAGAAACTGGAAAGCACAGTCCGTTATCTGGGCATTGAAGTCGATGATGCATTAGAGATCTCTGAATCGATCGAAGTCTAAGGTTGTCAGGGCTGCAACAGCAGCCCTGTGCCAGGAGCGGAAGTTAACTACGGATAAAATTCAGCGCCCCACCCCCAGAGCCGCTGCATAACGGCAATAAGCTACACTTGTTCATTATTTCCAAAACAGGAAAGCCTTCCGCTGCTTCAACGGTGTGTGTTTGATATCGCGCAGTTGGGACATTTTGATCAACAACGAGCATGGCCAGCTAACGATGAAATTGATACTTGTTCGACACGCAGAAACAGAGTGGAATTTGGAAGGAATTATTCAGGGGCACAGCGATAGCTCCTTGACCTGTCGGGGTTTGCGTGAAACATCCGTCCTACTAGCAGCGTTTAGTGCAAGTGAGTATCAAATAGAGCGTGTTTACGCTTCTCCGCTTGGGCGTGCCTGGCAAATGGGGCAAAGCCTGGCTGAACACTTTCATTGTTCACTGACGGCTGAACCGGCCCTTAAAGAGCAGGCCTTTGGTCAGTTTGAAGGTATGCCGTTAGAACTACTCAGACAAAAACATCCAAACTATGCAAATGCGTTATTCAGGCTTGATGCAGAGTATTGTCCACCTGGGGGGGAGTCACTGGCGCATGCTTCTCAGCGAGTTATGCGTTTTTTACAAAACCTGGAAGATACCTCATCACATCAACAAACAATATGTATTGTGTCTCACGGGCATGTCAGTCAGGGCACTCTGGCAATTCTTAAAGAAGGGACTGTCAATAGTTTCCCTCGCTATGCTCACCCCAATGCAAGTTATTCTGTTATCGACCTGATTAATGGAAAATGTATCGGCCTAAAGTGGGGGATTGCTACACATTTACGTCACCTGAATTAGTGGCTACCTTCCAAGCATTGAAAACCCATCCTGCCAGAGTCATCATTATTTAAGCACAATGTCCGCTCCTCGCTCATAGCGGACCTTTCGCCCAGTTAGCTTGTCCGCTTCGTGCCAGAAGCGACCATGGCGCGTCTCTAGACTGTGATACGAGACATCTCAGTATTATCAATCAATGCAGCCCAGGCCCTGTAACGTCGTATGGACGGCTACATCAAGTGGGGTATGAGGCTCAGCGCCTAAAAAATTCACCAGCTTCGTATTGTCCAGGCGGACCGACTGGCGCCACAGGTACCGCATCTCCAAAAGTTCGCGTAAGGTTGCGTTGAAAGGCGCAGCCAGGTACATAAACCACCACGGAAATGAGCGTATTTTGGCAACGCCGCCAAAGCGCGCCGCAGTGCGTTGAATCGCGCTGACCATTTCGCTGCCGTCGGCATCCCAATGGCCTTGCATATGGAAGCGCGCAAAGGGCTCAAGTTCCTCGCGTCGTTCCAGCAGCGCAGCTATCGTTTCCGCGACATCAGGTAAATAAGCCCACTGGTGACCGGTTGCAGGCGAACCAGGATTGGTAATGACGCCAGGCAGCTTGCCGGGTTTAATCAGACCTTGAGAAAACCAGTTATTACCGGCGCGTGGGCCAAAAAAATCCCCCGCGCGGACGATTAATACCCGCCCGCCCCGCTGCGAATAGGCCTCCAGTTCTTTCTCCATTTGTACCCTGATCGCTCCCTTCTTTGTGACCGGCATCTGCTGAGCACCTTCCCGTACTAGCGGAAAAGCGTCAGGACCATAGTTGTAAACGGTACCGGGAAGCACGACTAAGGCGCCGGTTCGTTCTGCTGCGCCAATCGTGTTGCGCAGCATAGGCAGCACCAGATGCTCCCAGTTTCGGTAGCCGGGCGGATTGACGGCGTGAACGATCGCGCTACAGTCTGCTGCCGCAGCGGCGACTTGCTCCGGGTCGAGAGCGTCGCCGCCTATCCACTGGATGTCACCGCTTCGTTCACTGCCGTGAAGTCCTCGTTTTAGCGCACGTACGTCCCATTTTTTCTGAATGAGCCGGCGAGCAGTTTCACCACCAATACCGCCGGTTGCGCCAAGTATTAAGACCCTGCCTCGGGTTACCATATTGTTTGCCTCTTTGCTGATTTGACCTTGACAGCGTACGTACAGGCAGAGCTAAATGGAATTGCATATCTTTATAGGGCAGCTATACAAATTTGTATGAACACATCTATCCCATGGGAGTGGTACCGAACATTTCTGGCTGTGCTCAGGGAAGGCTCGCTTTCCGGCGCATCGCGCCGGCTTTCGATGACGCAACCCACGGCAGGACGGCATATCGCTGCGCTGGAGTCGGCTCTTGGCCAAGTATTGTTCACGCGTTCGCAAACGGGGTTGCTGGCGACTGAAACGGCGCTGGCGCTGAGGGTGCATGCCGAAGCGATGGAGAGCACGGCGAATACGCTAGCGCGCACAGCCTCCAACTTCAGTCATAACAGCGCGTCCATTCGCGGCGTCGTCCGCGTCTCCGCGAGTGACGTTATCGGCGTTGAGGTGCTGCCGCCGCTTATTGCCAGGCTCCGGGAGTCTCACCCACAAATAACGATTGAATTAGTTCTGTCGAACCGGGTTCAGGATTTACTGCACAGGGAAGCTGATATTGCTGTACGCATGAAGACGCCGGTACAGGAGCAGCTTATTGCGCGTCGTGTAGGCCGGATTGAACTTGGCCTACACGCATCGACTTCCTATCTGGCACGACATGGCACGCCTGAAAATAGCGAAGAACTGCTGAAACATGCGCTGGTTGGCTTTGATCAGAATACGCCTTTCATCCGTAAGGTACTGGAAAAATACCCTCAGTTAAGCCGGGATTCATTTTCCATGCGCACCGATAGCAATGTGGCTCAGCTTAATCTTATTCGCGCCGGTGCCGGCATTGGCATATGCCAGGTGCAGTTGGCCAATGGCTATATTCCACTGCAGAGGTTACTGCCGAATTTCTTTTCTTTATATCTTGATACCTGGATCGTCATGCACGAAGACCTGCGCAATAGTCTGTGCTGCAAACTGGTTTTCGATATTCTGGCAAAGGGATTAGAGGAATATATCTGCCAGAGGCAGGAACCGTGAATCGCCATGGAGAAAAGGCCGCTAGTTCGAACTCAGTCTGCTTACGCCGCCAATGAGATTGGCACCTCAGGGGGTCGCTGATCCTCACAATTCATCGTCGGCTGCCCTATAGCGACGCCCCCTGACGTCATAGCTGATTTTTCCTATGGCGAGTTTATTCATCGGTTAAAGCGTGCGCAATCCACCTGTGTGGTGTATGGATGGCTCGTGCCGGGTTTGTCGCCATTTTCTGTTTATCCGGGAGGATGCACCTACCCCTCTCCCGCGCGCCATCAGCTTCTGCACCTCAGGAACAGCATGGGGTATTGCCACACACCAGCTTCAACTCGAACGCCAGAACGCTTAACTTCATGTGCATCTCCGCCCTGCAAACAAGTGATACCATAGAAGGTATGAACCTGCTTCAGGAATGCTCATGAAACCGACCCTTAATCAGTTGATTAACTTTTGCACTGTTGCTGAAACCGGAAACATCGGCAAAGCCGCCAGTAAACTCAATATCTCGCAGCCTCCCTTAAGCCGGCAAATAGCCCAGCTGGAAACCATCCTCGGTGCAAAGCTGTTTAACCGGGCCGCTAAAGGTGTCAGTTTAACCCTTGCCGGAGAGCAATTTCTGGTGGACTGCCGCGCGGTGCTGGCAATGCTGGAGCTGGCCTGTAATAACGTACGGGCCGTAGAATCAGGGCAGAAAGGTGTGCTGAAATTAGGTGCAACAATGTATGCCAGCTATAGCGTTGTGCCTCATGTTGCCATGCAGCACCGGGAGACCTATTCTGATGTGGAATTGCATTTTCAGGAGATGGTCCCCTCTGATTTACACGCCGCATTAGAGGATGGCAGATTAGACGCGGCAATCAGCTTCTCCGAGACGGCCACTCCGGGAATTCATTCACTGGTACTCTTGCGTGAGCCGCTAATCGCCGCCCTTCCTGCCAATCACCCCCAGGTTCAAAGCGAGCATTTCAGACTTGAATCACTCTGTGATGACCCGTTCATCACTGTTCCGCGCCAGAGTGCACCGATGCTCTACGATTCCATCCTTCATCAGTGCCTCAAGGCCGGATTTAGCCCGCAAATAGGACTGGAAGCCTCCGTACAGCAGACTGTGATGAATTTTGTGGCCCGTGGCGTTGGCGTGGCGCTTATTCCCGCAAGTATGGAGAATGCCCAATTGCGTGGTGTGGTTTACCGTAGGCTGGAAAATCCGAATATGGTGGAGAATATGCTGATGTGGTCGACAAAGAACAAAAACCCGGCTTTACCGGGTTTTGTGAACCTGTGCCGCAGTATCAGGGATAAACTGGATGCAGCGCAGTCCGGACGGATTAACGATTAACTCTTACTGATGATGATTTCGATCACATTAGGTTTGCCACTCGCCAGTGCGGCCTCAACTGCCGGGGCGATATCTCCGGCACGGAGAACTTTTCTGGTTTCCAGTCCCATCGATGCACCCAGTGCCTGATAATCAACTGCCGGATTAATCAAATCCATTGCGATAAAGCGTTCTGTTTGCGCCGAAGTATAATCTGCCTGTGAACGCATGAAGTTTTTCAATACGTTATATTCCGTGTTATTCATTACAATAAAGGTTACCGGCAGTTTTTCATGTGCGGCCGTCCAGAGAGCCTGAGGGGAGTACATCGCAGCGCCGTCGCCCACAAAGCACACCACAGGCGCTCTTCCCAAACCGAGTGAATAGCCCACAGCGGCAGGCATCCCCCACCCCAGACCACCGCCGCGCAAAAAGGCATACTGATCCGCACGGCGACTGTTGAGTGATTTGCGAAGCGAGCCGCTGGTTGCAATCGCTTCGTCAACAATTGCCACATCTGGTCCGATCGCCCTTGCTGCCTCAAACGCAGCCACGAGTGGCGTAATTACCGTAGCAGATTGTTGTTCATTAACCTGCCCGAGCAGACTTTCTTTGCTCAATTCAAACTCATTAACCGCGTTTTCAAAACGACGTTGATAATCACTGCGATGGTTTGCCGTGGCTTTTTCCAGTTCGGGCAGTAGCACCCTTAACGATGATTTAATATCGCCAACCACTGAGAGTTCACTACTGTAGGTGCGTCCCAGGTCGCCCGCATCGGCTGATAACTGGAACACTTTACACTGGTCCGGTACTGCCTGACCTTCTGTATAAAGAATGGTGATAAGCGACTTACCGCCAAGTGCAAAAATAGCATCGTACTGGCCTAATGCTCTGTTAATTTCCGTCGCTTTAGTGGACAGATTACCCCGCCAGAGAGGGTGTGCTGTTGGGTAGGGGATCCGGTTTGGCCATGTTGAACCGTATACGTCAGCGGCAAGCATCTCAGCAAGAGCAACAACCTCGCTGGCCGCTTCACTTTGGTAAATTTCGTCGCCGGCAATCAGTGCGACTTTACCCGGAGTAAATGCCGCCAGCTTACTTGCCAGCAAAGGTAACGAACCCGCGACTGCATTGCGGTCAATAGTGGAAGGCGCCCCGATCCCGATACAGCTCATCGCCTCCATCACATCCATCGGAAGCGACAGGAAAACGGAGCCTTTCGGTGCAGCGTCTGAATCGTGGAAAGCCCGGCGAACTAATACCGGTAGCTGGTCAACGTGGGTAACCTCCTGTGACCATTTAGCGAACGTTTTCCCCATTCCGACCAGATCACCCAACAATAACGGATCGGTTGTCGTGTGGCGTAAATCCTGCTGCCCTGCTGTCACCACAAGTGGTGTCTGTGAACATTTTGCATTCAACAGGTTTCCCATGCCGTGGCCTAAACCACCGGCGGTATGCAGATTCAGAAATCCTGGTTTTTTTGCTGCCTGCGCATAACCGTCCGCCATGGCTACTGCACTCGCTTCCTGCAGAGCTAATACGTACTGAATTGACGGTTTTCTTAACAGCGCATCCATGAAGGGCAGTTCGGTTGTGCCTGGATTACCAAACACATATTCCACCCCTTCACTTTCCAGAACTTCTAACAATACATCACCGCCACGACGTGCATTGGCGTTTTGCACTTTAGTTATTGCGTTACTCATAGAATGATCACCTCTATCTGCGTATTCGTTCGCCCTGTCTGGCGGGTGATTCAATCTTAATAACAGGTATAACATCCTTTCCAATACTATAATGATGCCCAGCCATACCCTTCAAGGTATGGGAAGTCATTCGTTTTCCATTTGGTCAGTTTGAAGCATGACAGCAGCACCGTCCTGACGCGGCAATGATTGAAGAGGTAACAAACACGGCGCAATCAATAGCGCCGGACTATACAGGGCAATTTATCGCTTCGGGAAACCCTTCGAAGAAATGACTATTCCTTCAAAAATATCTAGCCTGAATATAGAGAACTCGATACCCTGTAATGCTTTGTGTTTTTTGTGAACAGGAAAAAGTATGCTTAATACGTTACCCGATTTACACAGAAGTTTTGCAGAGCACCTCAAGCTTCAATTTCAGTCTGACTCGCGGATTCACTCCCTTCTCGCCGGCGGCTCGATTATCCATGGCGGATTTGATAAATACTCCGATTTGGATTTTGTCGTTGTGGTCGATCCCCTCTACTATGACGAAATCATGGCCCAGCGTGTGGCGTTCGCCGGAACGCTGGGCCATCTCCTGCATGCTTTCAGCGGGGAACATGTCGGAGAGCCTCGCCTGCTGATATGCCTGTATGGTCCTGAACTCCTTCATGTCGATCTGAAATTTGTCACCCTGGAAATGCTCACTCAACGCGTTGAGGAGCCAGCCGTGTTATTTACCCGTGATAACCGTGCTCTGCAGCAACAACTGGCAAAATTCAGTGCTCACTGGCCTGATATGACGCCGGAGTGGTTCGAGTCCCGAGCCTGGATCTGGCTTCATTATGCGGTGGCTAAACTAGGAAGGGGCGAACTCTTTGAGGCGATTGGTATGCTGTCATTCTTCCGCGAGCAGGTACTGGGGCCAATGCTGCACCGCCGTGCAAATTTACCGCAACGTGGGGTTCGCCGCATTGAATCGCGCGGTATTGATCCTGACGGCCTGCTGACTTCCACGCTGGCAACGCACGATCGTGACTCCGTCAGCGTTGCTATCAGAATGGCCCTTGACGCTTATATCACTCTGCGAGCGGATGCTCTGCCTGAAAATATCGCAGACGATGCCGCGCAACGGGCGCTGTTGGCCATGCTGAAAGCGTATTCTGACAAAGTTTAATCCTGACTTCCGATCGCTTACATGGCCGGACAGGGGCAGCGAAAAACGCGTCTGACCGCATGGCAAAAAGCATAAATGCCCGGGAGGCATTTATGCTTTTACGATAATGACCACCATGCCGATATTCACAGGTCAGATATTCTTGCCGTCCTGAAAATACTCAGTGCATAAATAACGCGATTAAAATAATGATAGGGATTGGCACACCCAAAAAGAAAAGCAATATTGAACGCATAGGTTCCTCCCGCAGAATGTGTATTAGACGTTATAAATCACGCTGACGGCCGCCATAAGTTGCGCAGAGACTGGCAACAAAAGCGCCGATTAACAGAGAAATGAATGACCACAGGGTGACGTAGCTAGTGGTTTTTCTGGCGGCGTCTGCGGTCTGCTGCGCTTTATCTTTTGCCTCTTTTAAATTGGCCTGGGCTTTATCATAAACCGCCTGTACCCGCTGTTCGGCCTCTTTCTGACTGATGCCGGTATTCTGAGAAACCAGCTGCGCCACATACGTCAGATCGTCCTGGGGAAGCGCGCCAGAATTAATGCTATTAGCAAAAATACCCGTCACCTCGGCTAATTGAGCCGGTGACTCCGCCTTTGGCGGCACAGGATGATTCATTGCCATAACGTCATTGCCTGATGAATTTGCTGGCAGCCCGCTATTATCCGCCGGAGTGGCAGCGGTAGCCCTGAACAGTGAACGGGTAAAATATTCCATCGATGACTTCGATAACAGAGAGGCTCCGTCCCCCGCGTTATTCATGGCGGTTGCCGTCGCGCCGCCGGCAACGGAACCTATCACTTTTGCGCTACCGCCGATCAGCGAACTGATGGTGGTGGTCAACAGCACAGCGGAGACCAGCAGCGCCACGGCCCACGTCAGAAAGCCATGCGCCGTGTCGCGGAAATAGATTTCATTGGTATGAGTGTCAACCCATTTAGTCCGCAGCCGCCCGGCGAGGTATCCGCCCATACCTGACGCCACTATTTGGGTAAACGTCAGCCATGCGATGGCGGCAATACCGACGGTTCCCGCCGCAAGTCCTTGATTTTCCCACGGGGAAATTGAGGTAAGGCCCAATCCGGCGCCAAGCATGAGCAGCATAAGCGCCAGCGACGCCGCGGCGGCGGCGCCTGCAAATATCGCTCCCCATGATACCGCGCTCGCGCTGTTAACCGCGGCCGCGGGTACCTGACTACTGATAGAGGTAGAGTCGTAGATATTCGTCATTTACGTTGTCCTTTGAAATAACTCATTAGCCCCGACGTCGTTTGCTATAAACGTCTACTGCAGACATTAACCCGCCAGAACTACGGTAATATCGAGCGGGATAATTATCGCTCGCCGCTTAAATAGCGGGCGATTGACCAGGGGCCAATTATCTAAATGAGTACAAATTGGTAGTGTATGAATTTAATCAACAATTTTATTTTAGTAGATGATTTTGTTTTAACCATTCTTTATCGCCAAAAATATTACCATATAGCCGTAACCAACTGTAAGTAAGGGGAATATTGGTGAAGATAGATTTTGCCGACAATATTTTTCGCGGAGCTATATTGCCCAGTTTTTATGGAATTATCTTAATTTTATACGGGTAATTCACTGAATGATCTTGGTTATTAAAAGTGGCGTACGTTTACGATTTGCATTATCGACGATTTAATACCACGGCCTGAACCGTAATACATAGCTGGCGGCCGATCGAAGTATATCAACTGAGCAAAAGGAACGCGGGGAAGGTTTGCTTCCCTTCCCCGTTATATCGGCTTCGTATTCGTCTCGCCGTGGGCTAGCTCGCCCTTTTGACTAATTAGCGAGCAGACAAAGCAAAGCGGTTCTCAAGCGCATGCGCTATTTCATCTTCTGTCAGCCACTGCTTCTCTACGCGGTCGGCGGTAATACTCTTAAGCATATTGCCGAGCAGAATAAAACGCCCCTCGGGCTGATGCTGTATCACCAGCAGCTTTTGTACAAAGACCGCATCGGGATGCGTGGAGTTAAGAAAATTGGCCGGAACAAAATCAATCCACTCCTGAGGTGACAGGTCAAAACCGTATTGATTGGCCCAGCTTCCCTCAACCCTCGCCTGCAGCAGATAGCTTCCGTTCGCATCACGCGTAAGCCGGAACGTATCAAAATCCTGGATGATGTCCGTATCAAGTTCGTCCAGGGCCAGCGGCGCGCGGATACCGTAGCTCCCAAAGCCAAGGTCGCAAAGCCACTGACGGCCATCAACTTCCGCGACCACCGCCATATGGGTTTTAGGCCGGCGCGCAGGATAGAACATGGGCCGCGCCGCGACAAACCGCCAGGCAATACCCAGCGCTTCCAGCGCCATCGTAAACAGCCCGTTGAGTTCATAGCAGTAGCCGCCCCGTCTCTGCCGTAAGAGCTTGTTGGCAATATCATCGGGCTCCATCGAAACGATTTTACCTGCCTGTACGTCCAGGTTCTCGAAGGGGATCGAAAAGAGCTGGTGGCGCATGAGCGCGTGCAGCGTCGCGGTATCGGCAGCCGCAGGCCCGCTATAGCCTATGCGGCGGAAGTAAAGGGAAAGGTCAAAACTGTCGCTGTGCATGTTATTTCCTTGGCTGGATTGTGTTGAGCCCACTATAGATGGCGCCCCGCAACGCCTGTATAGTCAGATTTATCAAAAATCAGACTATACAGATGACAATGTCCGACCCTCTCCCGCCGATTCCCCACTACCGCCGAATAGCCGATATGCTGCGGCTGACGCTTACTTCAGGCGCTTTGCGGGCAGGCGATCGCATTATCTCCGCGCGCAAACTGGCCGAGCGCGAGCAGGTCAGCCTTCCCACGGCGCTGGAAGCCCTGCGTCATCTTGAGGCGGAGGGGCTGATCGTCGCCCGACCGCGTTCAGGCTACTTTGTCCGCCAGATAAACACCGCCAAAGACGGACAGCGCGCAGCATCTTTATCCGGCCCGGTGCCGGTGACCATGTCCGCCATCGCCCGCTCGTTGTTCGGTAGCGCTGAAGCGCGTCTGGTGCCGCTTGGCGCCGCGCTACCCGATCCCGCCTGGCTTCCCGTCGAGGCTTTGCAGCGGGCGTTGCACACTGCCGGTCGTCGGCTTGATGCGCGCGGGCAGAGCTACAGCCTGCCCCCGGGAAGAGCGGACCTGCGCAGAAAGATTGCCGCCCGCGCGGCGCAGTGGGGCGCCCTTTTTGGCGCCGATGACCTTATCATCACCGCAGGCGCAACCCAGGCGCTACGCCTGGCGCTCCGCGCGGTATGCCAGCCGGGCGATGCGGTGGCGATTGAGCAGCCCGCCTATTTCGGCACGCTTCTGCTGCTGGAAGATCTGGGGCTGAAGGCGTTACAGATCCCCACGGACCCGATTAAAGGGTTATTACTGCCGCCGCTTAAAGAGGCCATTAAGCACCACCGTCCGGCAGCCGTTCTGGCCTCACCCACGGTGCAAAATCCGCTGGGCGCCAGCATGCCCGTCGCGCGCAAGCAGGCGCTGGTGGCCCTGCTTGCCGATCAGGGCATCCCTTTAATTGAGGACGATGTCTACGGCGATCTGGCCGGTGGCGCGCAGCGTCCGCCCGCGTGTAAAGCCTTCGACAAGGGCGGAAATGTGATTTATTGCAGTTCTCTGTCGAAAACCCTGGCGCCGGGCTGGCGAATTGGCTGGATTGCCGCCGGACGCTATTACCCGGCAGTGTTGCAGGCCCGCATGGCCGGGGAATGGGCGGGCGCGCCGCTGATAGAGGCCGCGGCGAACGAGATCCTCGCCAGCGGAGATTATGACCGGCACCTGAGGCACCTGAAGCTGCGGATTGCGGAAGGTATGCGGGCCATTATCGCCAGGGTTGACGCCTGCTTCCCACCGGGCACGCGCGTAGCGGCGCCCGAAGCCGGCTTTCTGATTTGGGTCAAACTGCCGTCCGGGATCGATGCGCTGGAAGTCCATCGTCGCGCCCTCGCCCTGGGTATTGGCGTCAGTCCGGGGCCGCTGTTTTCCCCGGGCGCAGCTGAACTGCAAAACTACCTGCGCCTGAACGGTGCGAACGAACCCACGCCCGCGCTTTTGCAGGCCGTGGAGCAGCTCGGTAGCTTATGCCATGAACTGGTCGGGGGCCGTTGACGCCGGACATTTCCGTCGAATTATCAACGCTGACAGGCGAGCATCTGGCTGGCTGTATGCTATTCATGGCGATATTTCCCCCGGGTTTTCCCGGCGCCCTGCCGCTCTCTGGCTGAGCAAGCCTCTGGTCAACGCCCTTCGCCCAGGCCAATCGGTTCTGTTGACTTATTCTGTAAAAAGATTACTTTTCAGGACATGAAGAAGATACTTATTATTGTCCCCGATGGCGGCATGCTGTTTGAATCCGCCGGTATTGCCGACATTCTGATGCAGGCCAACCGCCTGCACCCGGAAGGCGCTAAGGGCAACGGTTACCAGGTGCAGCTCGCGACAACCCAGCCGCATCAGGTGATCCATGGTCAGTCCGGTTTAAATCTGCTGGCCGATCATCGCCTGCATGAGATAGACCCCCGCGAGCCGCTTGATACCATCATGATTACCGGCAGAGGTCAAAACCCGCAGGAAGGGATCGCGGTCGTTGACTGGCTGCGGCTGGCTGCCCCCCATGCCCGCCGCATTGCGTCCATATGCGGCGGCGCGATGCTGCTGGCGCAAACCGGGTTACTGGACGGCAGACGCGCCACTACCCACTGGAAGCTGCTGGAAACCCTGCAGGCGGAATTCCCTCAGGTGCGCGTGGAAGGCGGCCCGCTCTATATTCAGGACGAGCATATCTGGACCTCCGGCGGGGTCAGTTCCGGCTTTGACCTGACGCTAGCGCTGGTTGAGGAGGACTACGGCTTCAGCCTGGCGCGCGATATCGCCCAGGACTTCGTCATGTACCTGCGACGTCCCGGAGGCCAGCTGCAGTTTAGCCGCTACAACCTACAGCAGACCAGTACCCTGGGCCCCATAAACGATCTGCTGGCCTGGGTGCTTGAGAACCTCACCGCCGACCTCTGTGTGGAAAAACTGGCGGAAAAAGTGGCCATGAGCCCACGTAATTTCACCCGCGTATTTACCCGGGAAACCGGCGCGTCGCCGGCGCGCTACGTCGCCGAAGCCCGCCTGGCCGCGGCCCGGCAGCGTCTGGAGCAGACAGCCGAGACGCTGGATCGTATCGCCGAACAAACGGGATTTGGCAGCAGCATTAACCTGCGACGGCAGTTTGAAAAACAGCTTCACCTGACGCCGGGTGAATACCGCCAGCGTTTTCATTGCCGTAAAATGGCGTAAAGTGATCCTTTTCCGTCATTTACGCCAACCAGCGACCGGCCTACATTAACTTCAGAGACAACAACTAAGGAGTTGATCATGGTAAAGGTCGGTATTAATGGTTTTGGCCGTATCGGTCGCAACGTACTGCGTGCTGCCCAGGGTAACCCGGAGATTCAGATTGTGGCCATCAACGATCTGACCGACAGTAAAACGCTGGCCCATCTGCTGAAATACGACTCGCTGCTCGGTAAACTCGACGCCGACGTCACCGCCGGTGAGGGGCAGCTTGTGGTTGACGGAAAAACCATTACCGTCTTCAGCGAACGCGACCCAGCGAGCATCCCGTGGCGTCAGAGCGAGGTGGATATTGTCATTGAGGCCACAGGCTTCTTTACTGACCGCGACAAGGCGGCGGTACACATCCACAGCGGTGGCGCCAGGCGCGTGATTATCTCCGCTCCCGGTAAAAATGAGGATTTAACCATCGTGATGGGTGTTAACGATGGCCTCTATTCACCGGATAAGCACTACGTGGTCAGCAACGGTAGCTGCACCACCAACGGCCTGGCGCCTGCCGCGCAGGTGCTGCACCAGCATTTCGGTATTAAACATGGCCTGATGAACACCACCCACGCCTACACCAACAGCCAGGCGCTGCACGACCAGCCGGAAAAAGATCTCCGTGGCGCCCGCGCCGCCGCGCTGTCGATTGTGCCCTACTCCAGCGGTGCCGCGAAGGCGCTTGGCAAAGTTATCCCTGAGCTGGACGGCCGCTTAACCGGTTACTCGCTGCGCGTACCGGTTCCGGTGGTGTCGATTGTCGATCTGACCGTAACGCTCGAGCGGGATGTCACGGCTGAAGAGGTCAATAACGCGTTTCGTGAAGCCGCCGCGACGGGGCCGCTGAAAGGTACCCTCGGCTATAGCGATGAGCCGCTGGTCTCAAGCGACTACCGGGGCGATCCGCGTTCCTCCATTATCGATGGTCTGTCAACGCTGGTGATTGGCGGCAATATGGTCAAAATTCTGGCGTGGTACGACAATGAGTGGGGATTCTCCAATCGCCTCGTCGACCTTTCGCTGCTGATGGCAAAGCGTGAAGGCTAGCTCCTTGCCCACACGTCCCCTCTAAAATCCACGCCCGGCGTGGATTTTTTTAGCGCTATCGCCGGTCCCAATCCGAAGAGCGCCGGAGAAGGCGGAAACTTAACCCGGCGCCCGCGGCAAGGCAGAGCGACATCGCCGCCAGCGCGACGATAAAAGCCTGGGTGATATTCGCCGCGCTTTTCCCGTTGTCCAACATGCTGTAAAAAAGGCCGCCAATCACCGCGACGCTCAGCGCCGTGCTGAGCTGCAGCGCCGAGCTGGTCACGCCGGCAATCATTCCCGAAAACGCCGGCGCAACGCGGCCGGTTACCATTCTGACCAGCGTTGGCATCGCCAGCCCCTGGCCGAGACCGGTAACAAAAAGCAATAGGGCGAGCGGCAACGCGGCGGGAGAACTGCCCGTCGGCGTATTGGCAATGACCCCTGCAAGACCTGCCAGCCCTAAGGTCTCGCATCCCATCCCGATTGCGCTCAGGTAATTGCCAACCAAGCGCCTGAGATAAGGCGTCAGCAACGGTCCGATCAGAAAGCCGACGCCAAAGGGCAGAAAAATCAGGCCCGCGGTCAGGGCGTTCAAATGCAACGCGCCTTGTAGATAAATGGAAAATAAAAGAAAGAAGGCGCCGATGGAATAAAACAGCAATACGATCGCCAGTCCCTGGCCCAGTCCCGGCGCGCGCAACACGGCAGGATTAAGTAGCGGCGAACCGCCATGCTGGCTAAGCCGATCCTCATAGCGCCATAACAATCGGGCCAGCAGTGGGAAAGCAAGCAATGACAGCCACGTCCACCACGGCCACCCTGCCTCTCGGCCTTCAGTCAACGGCACAATCACCGCGCTCAGCATCACGGTTGTCAGCAGCGTGCCGACGGGGTCCAGCCGCTGTGCAGATTGCGCCCGCGTCTCTTTCAGCAGCGGCACGCCAAAGAGGATGACCAGCAGCGCCACCGGCAGGTTAACGAGAAAAATAGTCCGCCATCCCAGGCCAAACAGGTTCGCTGAGATCAGAATGCCGCCTGATACCTGGCCGATAACGGAGGCCAGGCCAAACACTGCGCCATACAGACTCAGCGCGAACGGTTTTTCCGCTTCCGGGAAAATGGCCTGCACGGAAGCCAGCGCCTGGGGGGCCATAATCGCAGCCGTGGCACCCTGTAAAATGCGTCCGATAATCAGCACCCACGGTGACCAGGCTAAACCGCACAATAACGATGCAGCAGCAAAACCGATAAGCCCAAGGAAAAACATCCTGCCGCGGCCATAAATATCGCCCAGGCGGCCTCCGGTAATGAGGGTGACAGCATACACAGCCGCATAGGATGAAATGACCAGCTGTTCGGCGGAGAAAGAGGCGCCCAGCTCGCTCTGGATGGCAGGCAGCGCAACATTGACGATAAAAAAATCGAGCGGCGGCAAAAACGCGCCGACCAGCAAAATGACGAACATGGCCCAGCGGCGCGGCTCAGCTTGCGTGATGCGATGGGTCGACATAGAACACTCCATAGGGTTAGGTCGAGGAGGCAATAGTGATACCTACAAAGTTGTTTTGGAACTGACACTTTTGTATATTTGATGTTCATTTTTGAACGGTGAGACCATGAAATGGAATGGGGAGACGTCCGGGTATTTCTTGCAGTCCTTCGTCAAGGCTCCTTCGGTGAGGCAGCGCGAAGCCTTGGCGTGAGTCATCCGACGGTAGGACGCAGGATAAAAGCGCTGGAAGATGAAGCCCAGCAGGCGCTGTTCCGCCGTACAAGGGAGGGTCTGGTGCTAACGGACGCCGGCGACAGAGTTCTTAAGCTGGCTGAGGCGATGGAAAACTCCGCGCTGGCAATGGAACGACGCCTGGCGGGGAATCATGAACGACTTGAAGGGATATTAAGGATATCTTCAGCAGAATGGTTCGCTAACTATGTTCTGGCCCCGGTGCTTGTCGAACTGACGCGCCGCCACCCGGCCATTGTGCCGGAAGTCATTGCAAGCTACCGCTTGCTCAATTTGTCGCGCCGCGATGCCGACATCGCGTTTCGCATCGTCCCGTTTACCGAACCGGATATTGTCCAGCGCCGCCTGATGAGTATGCCCTATGCGCTGTATGGAACAGCGGAAACCGCGCAGACGGTGCAGCACGATCCGGCCGCCGTGGGGCTTATTTTGATGAATACGGCGCAATCTCACTTTTCTGATGTTGCCTGGCTGCTTGACGGCTTCCCCCTGTCGCGGCGGGTGTTCACCAGTACCAGTCGGGCCGTTCAGGCGCAGATGTGTCAGCGGGGAATGGGGATGGCCGTGCTACCGCAGCCTCTTGGCGATGCCCTCTCCGGATTGCAGCGCATTGGCACGCCGACGCCACCGCCATCCAAAGATATATGGGTCGGGTATCACTCTGATCTCCGACATATGGATCGCCTGCGGGCAATGCTGGATATTGTCGATGCCATGCTTGCCGATCCTGTTGCGGCCGGCACCTGAACAGCACCACGTTCGGTTCGCATCATACCCCTCTTCCCTCTTCATTATTTACCGCCTTGGCCGGGACAGGAAGGAGGCGACGCCAACCTCCAGTACAGGTCGGAAACGCTTTTTTAAGTCGCAGGCATAGCGCAGATTGCTTCAAAAAAATTACCGTATTTGGTATATTGTTTGTTTATTGCTTACTCACCTCTGCGGTGCCAAAAAGAACAAGATTCACCGCTACCCAGGATAAGAAAATGTTAGATTACCGCTTCCCGACAGCTTTGCAGATGGTTCTCAGCGTAGCAATGGCGGAGCAGTTGGGTGAACGCTCAACGAGTGCGATTCTGGCCTACGGTCTGGAAGCGAACCCGAGCTTTATCCGCAAACTCATGGTTCCTCTCACCCGTGACGGCATTATCGTCTCTACCCTTGGCCGCAACGGCTCTATTCATCTTGGCCGCCCGGCGGAAGAGATCACCCTGCGCGATATCTACGTCTCCGTCATCGAAGATAAAAAGCTGTGGGCGTCGCGTCCTGACGTCCCTGCCCGCTGCGTGGTCAGCGCGAACGCATGCTGGTACTTCAAATCTATCGCCGATGAAGCGGAGCAGGCTTCACTACAGGTACTGGCGCGCCACACCGTGGCAAGCGCGCTGGAAGAAGTGAAAAAAGCCGATACCAGCGGGTGCGATCCGGTGCCTGAACTTATCGCCAAGTATAAAGAAGCTCATTAATTTTCCTTCAGCGCAAAAAAAACCGCCTTCACTGTGAAGGCGGTTTTTTGTTATCTGCCGCTCCCTACGCTGGCGAAACGTCCTTTACCGCTTTGCCGCGTGTGACGAATTTACGCAGCGTCACATAGAACACCGGGGTCAGGAACAGACCAAACAGCGTCACGCCCAGCATCCCCGAGAACACCGTGATCCCGGTGACGCCGCGGACCTCCGCGCCCGCGCCGTGGCCGAGGATCAGCGGGATGGTCCCGGCGATAAAGGCGATGGAGGTCATCACGATCGGGCGTAAACGCAGACGGCACGCTTCCAGTGCCGCTTCCATGATCCCTTTCCCCTGCATTTCCAGCTCGCGGGCAAACTCGACGATCAGAATCGCGTTTTTACAGGCCAGCCCCATCAGCACCACCAGCCCCACCTGCACGAACACGTTGTTATCGCCGCCGGTCAGCCAGACGCCAAACAGCGCGGAGAGCATCGTCATCGGTACGATAAGGATCACCGCCAGCGGCAGCGTCCAGCTTTCATACAGCGCCGCCAGCACCAGGAATGCCAGCAGTACCGCCACCGGGAAGACGATCAGCGCCGTATTGCCCTGGGTGGCCTGCTGGAAGCTCAGGTCCGTCCATTCAATATTCATCCCGTTCGGCAGTATCTGTTTAGACATCTCGTCAAGCTGCGTCATCGCCTGCGAGGAAGAGAGTACGCGAGGGTCGGCGTCGCCGATCAGATCCGCCGCCGGATAACCATTGTAGCGAATCACCGGGTCCGGTCCGTAGGTGGTGCTGATATTCACCATACTACCGATCGGCACCATTTCGCCCTGATTATTGCGGGTGCGCAAATTGGCAATATCTTCCACGCTTTCGCGGAACGGCCCGTCGGCCTGCGCCATCACGCGCCAGGTACGCCCGAACTGGTTAAAGTCATTGACATAAGAGGAGCCCAGATAGGTTTGCAGCGTACCGAACAGATCGGTCAGCGACACGCCCTGCGCTTTCGCCTTATCCCTGTCGACCTGCACATCCAGCTGCGGAACGTTAGCCTGGTAGGTTGAGATCGGGAAATGCATCCCCGGCGTCTGCATAATCGTACCGGACATCGCGTTCACCGCGCTTTGCAGCGCGCCGTAGCCAAGGCCGGCGCGGTCCTGAATATACAGCGAATAGCCGGAACCCTGACCCAGTCCTAAAATCGGCGGCGGCAAAATCGAGAAGCCAAAGCCCTGCTGGATTTGCGCGATTTTGGCGTTAATCTCGGCGTTAATTTCCGCCGCCGAATGATGACGCTGGTCGAACGGCTTCAGGCCAAAGAAGACCGTCCCGGTATTCGGCGTGTTGGTAAACTGCAGCGCGTTGAGCCCCGGGAACGCGACCGCATAGTCCACGCCTTCGGTATTCATCCCGATTTCGCTCATTTTGCGGATCACCGCATCGGTGCGCGCCAGCGAAGAACCTTCCGGCATTTTCACGCCGCCGATTAAGTACAGCTTATCCTGGGTCGGAATAAACCCGCCGGGGACGATTTTAAACATGACGCCCGCGGCGCAGAGCAGCAGCAGATACACAGCAAACACCGCTCCGCGTCGTCCAAGCGTTTTGCCCACCAACCCCTGATAGCCGTTCGAGCTGCGGTGGAAAAAGCGGTTAAACGGACGGAAAATCCAGCCGAACAGACGATCGATAAGCCGGGTCGGGAAGTCCTTCGGCGCGCCGTGCGGCTTCAACAGCAGCGCGGCCAGCGCCGGAGAGAGCGTCAGCGAGTTGATGGCCGAAATCACCGTGGAAATCGCGATCGTTACCGCAAACTGTTTGTAGAACTGACCGGTCACGCCCGAGAGAAACGCCATCGGCACGAACACCGCGCACAGCACCAGCGCAATGGCGATGATCGGCCCGGACACTTCACGCATCGCCTGATGCGCCGCGGCAAGCGGAGCCAGCCCCTCCTCGATATTTCGCTCGACGTTTTCCACCACGACGATGGCGTCATCCACCACGATGCCGATAGCCAGTACCAGCCCGAACAGGCTCAGGGTGTTCAACGAGAAGCCCAGCAGATAAAGAATGCTGAAGGTCCCCACCACCGAGACCGGCACCGCGATCAGCGGAATAATCGACGCGCGCCAGGTTTGCAGGAACAGGATCACCACCAGCACCACCAGCACCACCGCTTCCAGCAGCGTTTGCACGACCGCGCGAATGGAGTCGCGAACAAACACCGTCGGATCGTAAGGCGCCGCCCATTGCATATCCTGCGGGAAACGCTTCGACAGCTCGTCCATTTTGGCGCGCACCGCGTTCGAGAGATCGATCGCGTTCGCCCCCGGCGACTGGAAGATACCAATCCCGACCGCGTCTTTATTGTTCAACTGGGAACGCAGCGCATAGCTGCCGGAGCCCATTTCGATACGCGCCACGTCGCGCAGGCGCACCAGCGAGCCGTCCTGCGCCGTTTTGAGAATAATATTGCCAAACTCTTCTTCGGTGTGCAGGCGCCCCTGGGCGTTAATGGAGATCAGGAAATCGCTCTCTTTCGGCAGCGGCTCGGCGCCAAGCTGCCCGGCGGAAACCTGGACGTTTTGCTCCTGCATCGCCGTCACCACATCCGAGGCGGTCAGCCCGCGCGCCGCCACTTTATTGGGATCGAGCCAGACGCGCATCGCGTATTCGCCCGAGCCAAAAATCTGAATTTGGCCGACGCCGGGCAGGCGCGCCAGCTCATCTTTCACTTTTAGCGTGGCGTAGTTACGCATATACAGAGAGTCGTATTTACCGCCGGGCGAAAACAGATGCACCACCAGCGTCAGCGTCGGCGACTGCTTCTGGGTGGTAATCCCTAAACGCCGCACATCTTCCGGCAGACGCGCTTCGGCCTGCGATACCCGGTTTTGCACCTGGACCTGCGCCTGATCCGGGTCGGTACCCGGACGGAAGGTGACGGTGGTCACCAGCACGCCGTCGGAGCCAGCGACGGATTTCATGTACATCATGTTTTCAACGCCGTTGATCGCCTCTTCCAGCGGCGTCGCCACGGTCTCAGCGATCACTTTCGGGTTGGCGCCAGGATACTCCGCGCGCACCTGCACGCTGGGCGGCACGACGTCAGGATATTCGCTGACCGGCAGCAGCGGGATGGCGATTAATCCGGTGATAAAAATCAGAATCGACAGCACCGCGGCGAAAATCGGCCTGTCGATAAAAAAGCGGGAAAAGTCCATGGGTCGGATTCTCAGATAAGGGATCAGTTAAGGGCGGTGCTGGCGGTCATGGCCACGGTTTTCGCGTTAACCGGCATCCCCGGCATAAACACTTTTTGTAAACCATCGACGATGACTTTATCGCCAGGTTTCAGCCCCTGCTGCACGATACGCAGACCGTCCGCCAGACGCCCCGGCGTAATATCGCGACGCTGCGCTTTACCCTCTTTATCAACGACATAAACATATTTACGATCCTGATCGGTCAACACCGCTTTGTCATCGATAAGCGTGGCGTTGAACTCGGCACTGCCCGGCAGGCGGACGCGGGCAAAAAGCCCCGGCGTGAACTGACGCTGGGCGTTATCCAGCAGCGCGCGCATCCGGATCGTACCGGTGCTCGGCGTTAACTGATTATCCAGAAAATCCACTTTACCCTGATGGGGGTAGCCCTCTTCGCCAACAAGGCCAATCTCCACCGGGAGCGCCAGGTGATT
Source organism: Klebsiella grimontii (assembly GCF_900200035.1). Lineage (GTDB taxonomy): Bacteria > Pseudomonadota > Gammaproteobacteria > Enterobacterales > Enterobacteriaceae > Klebsiella > Klebsiella grimontii. The sequence continues at coordinate 68,646 of NZ_FZTC01000019.1, read as the reverse complement.
GCTCGACGCGCCCTGCCCGCTGCGGGCGAGATTTTGATAGTGAAGGTAGGTCGACTCGTCCACGTCAAAGTAGACGTAAACCGTCTTCTGCGATACCAGCGTGGTCAGTACGCTGGCGCTGTCGCCGGCGGTGACCAGGTTACCGCTGGTGATCAACGCGCGGCTGGCGCGGCCATCGATAGGCGCGGTCACTTTGGTGAAATCCAGGTTAAGCTGCGCGGCGTCGACCGCCGCCTGCGCGGCGCGGATGTCGGCCTGCGCCTGGGTGGCCGCCGCACGGCGCTGCTCCCACTCTTCGCGGGAAACCAGGTTGGTATTGACTAATTTATCGGTACGGTTAGCCTCGCTTCGCGCCAGGCTGGCCTGGGTTTTGGCTCTCGCCAGCGTCGCCTGCGCCTGTTCCAGCGCGGCGCGATAGGTTCTGTCATCGATAGTGAACAGCACCTCGCCCTTTTTCACCTCCTGACCGTCGGTGTAATTCACTTTATCAATGTAGCCGGAGACGCGGGGACGGAGCTGAACGCTTTCCACCGCTTCAATCCGACCGTTAAAGCTATCCCACTGACTGATGGATTTAACGACCACGTCAGCGGCGCTGACCGCGGGCGCTTGCGGCGCGGCGTTTTGCGCGACTCCCTCATCGCATCCGACGAGGAGCGCGGAGAGTAACATCACGCCCGGCACAGTCAGATGAAAGTTACCCCAGGTTTTTTGCAGGCTCATTATTTTTATTCCGGTATTGGTAGCCGCCGGGCAAGACGCAGCGGAAGACGCCGCACCACTTCCTTTGTCCGGGCTGGCTTAAGGCCATTTGTGACGTTCATCGCCACAAAACTGTAACAATTGCGAATACACTATCGCGGCGATTGTAGGAAGGCGCTAAATTTAGTGCAAGAATAATTGTTGCACTTTATGTGCTATTCCTGGCACTGGAAAAAGGCGCGTTTTCACCGGGGATTTAAATGCAACAATAAAACTTGCAATTAATTCAAAAACGGGCCACCTTTAAATACAACAGATAAAGATGCTCTTTAAGACGCTGCGTGGAGGAGACAAGATGAACACTGGCGCATTCATTCACGATTTACTCGGCTGGATCGACAACAATCTTGATAGCCGTCTGGACATTGACACCGTCTCCAGGCGAGCCGGCTATTCCAAATGGCACCTGCAGCGGATATTCAAAGAGCATACCGGCTATCCTCTCGCCGAGTATATTCGCGCGCAAAAGCTGCAAAAATCGGTTGAGCGTTTAGCCCAAAGCGACGAACCGATTTTGAACGTGGCGATTGCCCTGGGCTTTGACTCCCAGCAGTCCTTCAACCGCAGCTTCAAGCGTCAGTTTGGCCAGGCGCCCGGCGCATGGCGTCGCAGCATCGGCTGCGCGCAAACGCAGGGGTTACGCCTGCAATCAGCGCCCTTATCGGAAAAAGGTTTACGCTCGCAGCGTTAACCCCGTTGCAGTCCCTACCCCGAACATTTTGGCTGGCGGCTTACTGCCAGCTTCGCCTCACGCCTTTTCAAAGATGGGCATCACTGCGGGCTCTGTCGCTCTTCGACCGGCAAAGTAGTGCGCGGGCGTGCTGCCCATCGTTTTTCTGAACATAGTGATAAACGCGTTGACCGACTCATAGCCCAGACTAGCCGCCACGTTTTGCACCGATACCCCGCTTGCGAGCTCCCGAAGGGCAATAATCAAATGCAGCTGCTGACGCCATCGCCCGAAGGTCAGCCCGGTTTCACGCAGCATCAGGCGGGCTAATGAGCGCTCGCTGAGCGCCAGCCGTTTTGCCCAAACTTTAAAGGTGCTGCGATCCTCTGGGTGGCTGACCAGCGCATCCGCCATGGCGCGGATCTTAGGGTGCGCCGAAACCGGCAGGCTTAATTTCTGCTGCGGCATGGCGGTAAGTTCATCGAGCGTCACTCTGATCAATCGGCCGACGTGGCTCTCCGCCGGGTAATCAACCTCCTCATTCGTTAAGCGGTCGACGAGCTCTTTAATCAGCGGCGAAATCGCCAGGGTGCAGCATTTCTCCGGCAGCGCGGCGGCGCCGGGTTCAATAAACAAATAGTTGAGATGCGCATTCCAGGTCGCTTTGGCGCTATGCGGGATCCCGCCGGGGATCCACACCGCGCAGTCTGGCGGCACTATCCAGATATCATTTTCCGCGCGACAAATCACCGCCCCGTACAGGGCCACGATCAGCTGGCCTTTGCGGTGAGTATGAACCGGCACTTCTGCCGCGTAATCAACGAAATCGATATGCCGCGCGACGGCCGGGCTCGGCGTACTATCGGGATCAAACAGGGTATGGGCGAGTCTGGATGGCATCTCATTGGCAACATTTAGGTATTTTTTGACAGAATAGGGTATTTAAGGACGTACGCAAAGCGGGAATAATTCCCGCCATGAATAAATTAACTTCCCCTCACAGCCATTTTTTGCACGCGATAAGCCGTTGGCCAGGCCGCATGGCCACGCCCGCGCTGCTAAGCGACGCCCATGCCCTGCTCTATTCGGTCAGGAGTTTTGCCGCCGCGATGCTCGCCTATTACCTCGCCCTGGCGATTGGCCTTGAACGCCCCTCGTGGGCCATCATTACCGTCTATATCGTGTCGCAAACCTCGGTGGGCGCCTCCCTGAGCAGGAGCCTCTATCGCCTGGCGGGTACCGTGGCCGGCGCGGGGGCCACGGTGTTGATTGTGCCCACGTTTGTGAATACGCCGATTTTATGCAGCGTGATGCTGACAGGCTGGATCACCTTCTGCCTCTATTTGTCCCTGCTTGAACGCACGCCTCGCGCCTATGCTTTTGTGCTGGCCGGTTACACCGCAAGCCTGATTGGTTTTCCCGCCGTCGCCGACCCAGGCACGGTGTTTAACATCGCCATCATCCGGGTACAGGAGATCGCGATCGGTATCGTCTGCGCCGCGCTGATTCACCGCTACATTCTGCCTACCCGGATATCAGGGGTGTTCAACAGCAAATTAGCGCAGACGCTTGACGCCGCGCGGCAGCGGATTGCCGACACGCTGGCAGGCAAGTCCGACGCACAGTCAGAACCGCTGCATCTGGCGCTGGCGCTGCAGTTTCTGCAGGGCATCAGCCACCACATCCCGTATGATTTCGCTCTTTCGGTACCGGTCCGTCAGGCCAGGAAAGCGCTCCATGACCGGCTGGCGCGGTTAGTCATTGTCAATGTTGAATTACGCGATCGTTTGCAGGCGATCGCGCTGATGCCCGCTGATACGCGGACGTTGCTGAATGATGTTCAGGCCTGGCTGACCTGCGACGATAGCGGAAAATGCAACAGCGCAGCCGATGCGCTACAGCAACGCGGCGAGCGGTTAGCGCAGCGGTACGCCGCGCAGGCGCTGACCTTTGAAGATGCGCTGCAGGTGAATTTCTTACGCTACCTCGCTGAGTCGATTGCCCTCCTGCAGCAGTGTGGGCGACTTTCGGAGGCCATCCATCACGCCAGACCCGCAACAATGCAGGCGGAAGACCGTGCGGCGAAAGGATACGTTTTCCATCGCGATCCCCTCAGTGCCGCCCGAACGGCGCTGGGCGCGTTTGTCATCATCCTGAGCGGCTGTCTGGCATGGATTTATTCCGCCTGGCCGGATGGCGGCACGGCGGTGTCGATTCTGGGGGTTTGCTGCACGCTGTTTGGCAGTTTCGACACCCCGGCTCCGCATATTGTGAAATACATTATCGGCTCTTTCTGGGGCGTCGTAATAAGCCTGCTCTATAGCTTCGCCCTGCTTCCTCCGCTCAGCGACTTCCCCGTACTGGCGGCGGCGCTTGCCCCGGCCTATCTGCTTGCCGGATCGCTACAGGCGCGGCCCCCCACCACCTTTATGGCGATGGGGATCACCCTGACGCTACCTGTGCTCTGCGAGCTGGGCGCGCGCTACAGCGGCGACTTTGCCGAGGCGGCCAACACCGCGATCGCCCTGTTTTTGGCGACCGGCTTTGCGGTTATCGGCATGAGTCTGCTGCAAACCGTGCAGGCGGACGCGGCGATAAACCGTCTGCTGAAACTGTGCCAACGCGATATTCGCCGCAGCGTGAACGACGCGTTTAGAGGCGATGAAACGCACTGGACCAATCTGATGATCGACCGGGCCGCCTTGCTGCTGCCGCGCTTGCCGCGCAGCGGGCGGTCATCCGCGCGGGCGCTTGAACACCTGCTGCGCTTTCTGCGCCTTGGCCTCTGCGTAATGCGCCTGCGCCGCTGCGAAACGCCCGCCGGCAGCGATATCCACGAGGTGCTTTATCCCCTTACCCGCACAACGGAGACCGAAGCCTTACGCGAGCGCATTGCCGCCATGACGGAGCGCTGCTTGCCCGCGACGGATGAACATTCACGCCAGTTTGTCGACAGGCTGGTCGATCTGCACTGCGCGTTGCGGGCGCAGAACGAGGAACCGACGCATGATCAATGACATCAATATCGGAGGGGTTTTTATCCCCGGACTGCTGCTGACCGCGCTCATTGCCCTGGTCTGTACGCTGTTACTCGTGCCGCTTTTCTCTGTCAGCAGGCTGTACCGCCGTCTGCCCTTACGCCCGCTGCTTGATGTCTCAACCTATATCGTGACCTTTTTCCTGCTGTTGCAGGGCCTGACCACACTGGGGTTATTCGCATGAAATCTTTACTCTCTTTGCTCGGCCGTTACGCGCTGACGTTAATCGCAGTGGCGGTGGCGGCTTTCGTGGCGTTTATTTTCTGGAAACAGTATGCGCAGACGCCCTGGACGCGCGATGGCCGCGTTCGGGCAGATGTGGTGCAGATTGCGCCGGACGTTTCCGGGCCGGTAACCAGCGTAGCGGTGCGGGATAATCAGTGGGTTAACCGTGGCGATGTACTTTACGCCATCGACCCGCGCTGGCTAAAGCTGGCAGTGCTCAGCGCGCAGGCCGACGTCGAGGCAAAGCGTCATGAGATGGTGATGCGCCAGGATGCGGCCAGGCGACGCGCCCTTATCAAAGAGGTCATTTCCAGCGAGGACATCCAGCAAACAGGCAGCGCAGCGCGCGTCGCGGCGGCCAATTACCAGGGGGCGCTGGCGGCGCTGGAACTGGCGCAGCTGAATTTATCCCATGCGACGGTGCGCGCACCGGTTGCCGGCTACGTCACGCATCTTCGGCTTCGCCCCGGCGATTACGCCACGGCGGGAGAGACAAAGGTCGCCGTGGTCGATGCGCACAGTTTCTGGGTGGTGGGCTATTTTGAAGAGACCAAGCTGCGTCATATTCGCATCGGCAGCGCCGCGCGCATTTCGCTGATGGGGTTTGACCCGCTCATTACCGGGCATGTGGAGAGTATCGGCCGGGGGATCGACGATAACAATGACGCGACGGGCGGGCTGGGACTGCCGGATGTCAATCCCACCTTCAGCTGGGTGCGGCTTGCGCAGCGTGTCCCCGTCCGTATCCAGCTAGATAAGATACCAGAGGGGATTGAGCTGGTGGCAGGGTTATCCGCCAGCGTTTCCATTGTGCCTTAATCCACTAAGGGGACGTTGCGGCTCTTATGCTACGTTTTCCTACAGGGAGTAGGTCATTATCGCTAACATCCCTAAACTCAACGGCATAAATACAAGCTGTATACGGAGCACTTGATGGTCACCACACATGTTTTTATCGCGGTCAGTCTTGATGGTTATATCGCCCGACAGGATGACGATATCGACTGGCTGTTGCAGCGCGATGACCCGACAGAAGATCACGGCTATGCCGCATTCATCGCGGACAAAGATTGGATCGTTATGGGTCGGGGCAGCTATGAGAAGGCGCTGACCTTTGACCAGTGGCCTTACGATCGCCCCGTGCTGGTTCTCTCCCGACAGCTAACCGCGACCGCCGTGCCCGAGGCGTTGAAGGACAAAGTGCAGTTCTCAAGCCGCACGCCAGGGGAAGTGCTTGCTGACCTGACGGTACAGAACGCGCATCGCGTCTATATAGATGGCGGGAAAGTAATACAGTCGTTCCTGCGCGAAGGGCTGGTCGCCGATATGATTATCACTACCGTTCCTGTCCTGCTCGGTTCGGGAAAACCGCTGTTCGGTTCCCTGACCAGGATATCGATTTGACTCTGTTATCAAGCCGTAGCTTTCCTTCGGGACTGGTGCAGTCGCACTATCGGCTGACGTCATAAACTGTATATCAACATAGCGGCGACCGCTCTCAATCTGGCAGTGACTTTAATAGAAAAACTGACACCCAGAGCGAATGTTGAAAAAATAAAAGAGGGAATGGGCTTCAATCCCCTCAGTCAGTGAGTGAAAACCGCTATCCGCAACGTGGTCTGGGCCCGCTACCGCGGCCAGACCAGCGGAAACTCATCGGCGACAAGCGGCTCTCCGTCGCGAAGCTTAAGCCCCGGAAACGGCGGTGAGGTCACGCCGCCGCGGTCGGCGAATGTCGCATCATCCCCTACCCAACGGGCGGAAAATACCCGCCGCGCGCGGGCGCTTGAATTACCCCTGGCGCCATGCAGCGTGCGGAAATGAAAAGCGACCGCATCGCCCGGTTCCAGCGCCCAGCTAACGATATCGTAATCCTCCTGATGGGCATCGATATCCGGCAGCTCTTTAAAACGCGAGTGGGAATAGAGCTTTGAACCGTTAAACCGCGTTGGGCTGAACTCATCGTCCCAGCGATGGGAACCGCGAATGCAGCGCAGCGAAATCTCCTCCGCTACCGGATCGAGCGGGATCCACAGGCTCACGTTCTGCCGCCCTTCCACGCAGTAATAGGGCTGATCGTGGTGCCATGGCGTCACCGTACTGCCGCCGGGCTGTTTCACCAGCGTGTGCTCATGGAAAAACTTCGCCGTCTGCGACCCCATCAGCACCGCGGCGATCTCCGCCGCCGGCGACTGAAAAACGAAATCGCGAAATTCCGGGATTCGTTGCCAGTTGCAATAGTCCTGAAAAAACGGCGCCGAACCGTCTTCCGGGATTACCGTTCGCGCATGGCCATATTCGCTGGGGTTCGCCATCAGCGCGGAGACGCCGCGCGACAGGCTGTCTATCCACGGCGTGAACACGCCTTTGAGTAGCACGACGCCGTCGGTCTGCCAGCGGTCGACGGTCTGTTGATCAATAAGCGAGGAATTCGGGTTTTGCATAGTCGCCATCCTGTGTTGATAAATCAGCGAAGTGAATCGGAGGGATCGGCGCGCATCCAGGCGCAAAGGTTATCCAGCATGGCCAGACAGCGTTCCGTCTGTGGGATGCTGATATATTCGTCCGCCCTATGGCCCTGCGCCATGCTGCCCGGCCCGCAGATAAGCGTCGCGACGCCCGCCTCGTCAAACAGGCCGCCTTCGGTGCCGTAGGGGACGGTGGTGAAATCATCGCTGCCGCACCACTGCGCCAGCCAGCGGGCGAACGCTGACTGCGGGTCGCTCAGCAGACCTGGATAGTGGCTCAGCGTCTGGAAATGAATGTCGCTGCACTGCGCCACCTTGCGCATCGCCGGAAGCAGCTGCTCGCGGGCATAATCGCCCAGGGCGTCGGTGACCACCTGCGGACGGGTACCGGGTAAATAGCGAATTTCAAAGTCGAACCAGCAGGATTGCGGAACGATATTCAGCGCCTCGCCGCCGCGGATCGTCCCCACCTGCAGCGTGCCTGACGGCGGCGAGAACCGGCGGTCCAGGTGCTGCGAAAAGCTTTCGCCCAGCGCATCCAGCCGGTAAATCAGCTTCGCCGCGTAGCTAATCGCGTTAACCCCTTGCGGGGCGTAGGCCGAATGGCAGGCGTGGCCTTCCACGCGACAGCGCACCGCGAGCTTGCCTTTATGCCCATAGACTGGGCGCATGTCGGTCGGCTCGCCGATAATACACAGCGCCGGTTTCTCGGCGGAGGCGCGGAGAAAATCCACCAGGCTGCGCACGCCCAGACAGCCAACTTCCTCATCATAAGAGAATGCCAGATGCAGCGGCATCCGCAGCGGCGCGGTCAGAAACGCCTCCAGCGACGCCAGCACGCAGGCGATAAATCCTTTCATATCCGCGCTGCCGCGACCGTAGTAGCGCCCGTCGCGTTCGGTAAGGGCGAACGGCGGCACCGTCCACGCCTGGCCATCCACCGGCACCACGTCAGTATGACCGGAGAGCATCACCCCGCCGGGGCCGGATGGCCCAAGGCGGGCATAGAGGTTCGCCTTGCGCCCTTCGTCGTCATAAAACAGCTGCGACGTCACGCCGCGCGCGCGCAGAAAGTCGCCGATCCAGGCAATCAGCGCCAGATTCGACTCGCGGCTGGTGGTATCAAACGCCAGCAGCTGCCCGAGGATCTCACGCAGGCGGTTACTCATCGCCCGGCACTCCGTAGGTCGGCGCTTCGCGCGGGTCCAGCGCGCGGGTGATGTACGCTTCCATCTGCGGTTCATAGGCCAGCCACAGCGCTTCCAGCGCCGCTACCGGGCGATCCTCAGCCCAGTCGACGCGTAAATCCACCACCGGCCAGGCGTAATCCTCCACCACTTTCAGCGCCGCCGAGTGCTCCGGCCCGGCTTCGCCGCCCGCATCAATGCCCGCCTGCAGAGCCGCAATCAGGCGGCTGGCCAGTTCGCCGGTGGCGGCTTCGAACGCCGTCGTCATGGCGGTAATCACCTGCGGGTTGGCCAGCATATTCCCCGCCGCCACGCAGTTCTCACCCTGCGCCACCCGCCCGATGCCGAGCGTATGTTCGCCGCTGAACACGGCGCTCTCGCCGCTGGCGTCGATGACCGCCACCTGGCGATAATCGCTAAACCGGTCTTCGCCCAGCGCCTGCGTCAGGGCCTGCTGCGGCGTGAGCCCCGCCTCAAGCCCGGCAAGGATCTGCGGTCCGAGCGCGGGCAGCGTGATGTTCTGGCTGGACACCGCGCCAACGCCCGCCAGCAGCCACGGGCAGCGGGCGCCGACCGCAATGCTGGATGAGCTAATCGCAATGCCCAGTTGACCCGACTCCGGGCACAGGGCGGAAATTGAAAGGGTCATGGTGCCTCCTGCGCATGCCAGTCGTCAGGGATCACCGCCGTGACGTCAATTTCCATCAGCCACTGCGGCTGCGCGAGGGCCGACACCACCACGCCGGTCGAAATGGGAAACACGCCTTTGAGCCATTTCCCCACTTCCTGGTACACCGGTTCGCGGTAGCGCGGGTCGATCAGATAGGTCGTCGTTTTCACGATATGCGTCAGATCGCTGCCGGCCTCTTCCAGCAGCTGTTTAACGTTCTTCATCGCCTGTTCCGCCTGGGCGCGCGGGTCGCCCAGGCCGATCAAATTACCGTCAAAATCGGTACCCACCTGGCCGCGAACGTACACGGTATTTCCCGCGCGCACCGCCTGGCACAGATCGTTATTGAGCGTCTGATTGGGATAGGTTTCTTTGGTGTTAAACATCCGAATACGGGTATGGGTTGGCATAGGTCGCGTCCTCAAATCAGGCGTTAGCAGGAAGGTTGGTAGCGTTGATACTGGCGCTGAATGGCAATCTGATCGGCAATATATTTCGCATCGTGCCAGACGCCCCAGATAAAGGTTGAGCCACGGCGGGAGAGCCAAGGCAGGCCAAGGAAATAGACGCCCGGTTCGCTGGAAACGCCGCGATGATGCTGCGGGCGCTGCTGTTCATTAAAGGCGTTAACCTTCAGCCAGCGGTAATCGGTGGTGTAGCCGGTGGCCCAGATAATGTTGCGCACGCCCGCTTTTGCCAGGTCGAGTTCGGCGAGCGGCTGGGTCAGGCAATCGGGGTCAGGCAGGAAGAAGCGCGCTTCCGGCTCTTCCGGCAGGATCAGTCCGTTGCGGGCAATGTACTCATCCGCAGCGTCGAGCAGCGCCAGATAGGAAGCGTCGCCGAGACGAATGTTGTCCGCCAGATCGTCGCGGAACACCGCCTTACCCTCGGTAAAGCCGTGCGTTTGCCCGACCAGGGTAATCCCCTGGTGCGCCAGCTGGCGAAAGTCAACGGTATGACCGCCGCGCGCGCCGCTAACCGCAATCGTCACGTGCTCTTTACCGGGCTGGTTGGCCGCCGCGTCCCACAAGCCTAATACCCCCAGCCACCAGCAAAAATCGCGCTGGCGGTAGCGGCGCGGCGGGCGATCGTGGGCGCCGACGGAGAGCCACACCGCGCGCCCCGCCCGGCGAAGTTCTTCGGCGATTTGTACGCCGGACGATCCCGCACCAACCACCAGCACGCCGCCTTCCGCAAGCTGCTGCGGATTGAAATAGTGCGCGGAATGGATTTGCTCCACTGCGCTATCCTGCGGCGCGATGGCCGGTATCACCGGGCGCTGGAACGGCCCGGTGGCGGCGACAATACGCTGCGCCTCAATCACGCCCAGCGAGGTTTCCACGCGAAACCCCGGACGGCCGTTTAAGCGCTCTGCGCTAAAGACCTCAACGCCGGTTTTGATCGGTGCATTAAAGGTTTTGGCATACGCGGCGAAGTAGTCGGCAATCTGCTCTTTGGCGACAAAGCTGTCGGCGTCGCAGCCGGGAAAGGTCATGCCGGGAAACCGATCGTGCCAGGCCGGGCCGTTGGCCACCAGCGAATCCCAGCGGCCGCTGCGCCAGGCCTCAGCGATGCGCTTTTTTTCCAGCACCAGGTGGGGAATGCCGTGATGCGTCAGATGCTCGCTCATCGCGACGCCCGCCTGCCCCGCGCCCACCACCAGGGTATCGATCTCTGTAATCTGCTCTGTCATGTCTGTGTCCTTCAAGCACGGTTGTCCGGCTTATCCGCCGGGATTGACAGAACTCAGGTTAAGTAAGTGTGATGAAATGGTAAATTATTATAAAACGATCGTCTGAATAGAAATTTACGAGGCTGGATAACGCAGCGGGAAAATAACGCTTGCGGCCGCGTTAATTACATTACGCGTGCTGATGGGGCGTTAATTCTATGCTGCGGCAATAATCCATAAACAGCTGCGTCGGGCGCGTGGGTTCATTATTGGCAAGGTGCGCCATAATTAATGTCGACGCGGGCATCTCGTCGGCAATATCCAGCTGCACCAGCTTTTCACCGTCATAGGTCATATCGCATAGCGGACGAGTCACGAGGACCGAAAAGCCTAATCCCTGCCCGACCATACAGCGCACCATTTCAATAGAGGGTGAACTGTAGGCCACTTCCGGGTGATAACCTTTCTCTTTAAATATTGAGACAAAATAGTTTTTGCTGGGAACCGCATCGAGCAAAATCATCGGCTCACGACTTAACTCTTGCAGCGTGACGCTTTTTTTCTGCGCCAGCGGATGAGAGGCGGGCAGTAAAGCATAGGGCTTGTGCGGAGCGTTCAGCAGCTCTTTATGAATGGAATGACCCAGTTCCAGATCGTAGACCAGCGCCAGATCGAAACGCCCGCGATGCAGGCCGTGCATCAGCTCATGTTGTTCGCCGTCGTAGAGCTGGAGAGTGATTTCGGGATACATTTTTTTAAATCCCGCCACCAGTTTTGGCATATACAGCGGCGCCACGGATTCAAAGCAGCCGACGGAAATCGTCCCGGATACCAGCTCTTTATCCGCCCGCGAGTTCTGCTCAAACTCGTACGACAGCCGCAGCAGCTCTTTAGCTTTATCGTAGAAGCGCCGCCCGCTTGAGGTCAGGGATACGCCCTGCGCGTGGTGGCGAATAAACAGCTGCTGGTCGAAGGTGCTTTCCAGGTTTTTGATGGCAATGGAGATCGACGGCTGGGCAATATGCAGCTGGCGGGAAGCCTCGGCGATACTCTCCGTTTCCACCACCGTCACGAAATACTTAAGCTGTTTGAGGGTAAATCGGTTCATCGCGTCACCATTGATAAAATATTGTCTTATTGCGAACGGGCTTAGTTTTACAATAAGCAGCCTGCAAGTATCGTGCCATACCGTTTGCGCTGTATATCGTCGGCAAATAACCGCCGCCTCTATTTAATTACCCGCCCTCTTTTTTGCCTGATTTCGCGTTTTGCACCATAAAGCAACGCCCTGCACCTTATTTGCCCGCGGCACGCCCCAATATTGCACAAATTACCGTTTTGCCAAAAATCAGGTTTAAAAATAACGGCGATTGTTTTTAAGTTGTTTCAATGTCGTTTCTCATTAATTGCGTTAAATTCCTTGGGGTTAATATAGCTGTATAGTTTTTTTAAACTTAAAGGCCAAAAATTTACTAATTGCCACCGGTCGAACAGTGCCAGCATAGTGTCAGGGCAAGATGAACGCCGGCGGCTCCCCATTTTAGAACAGGGGAATCGCCTTAATTTCCGTTAATTATGGCGAGTGAAATAGCCCATGACGTTTAACTGGAACTATATGTTAAGCCTGCTCAGCGATGTCGATTTCTGGCAGGCCACCTGGACCGTCATCAAATTAAGTTTGCTGACCTGGGCTTTCAGCATTGTGCTGGGATTTATTCTGGCGCTGGCCAAACAGTCGCCGCGCAAGCTGTTTAACGCGCCTGCCCGCCTCTATATCTGGCTGTTTCGCAGCATGCCGCTGCTGGTGCTGCTGATTTTTGTCTACAACATGCCGCAGGCGCTGCCCTCCTTCGCGCCGGTGCTGAACGACCCGTTCTGGGCCGGGCTGCTGGCGATGGTGCTGAGCGAAGCCGCCTATATTGCTGAAATTCATCGCGGCGGGCTGCTGTCGATTCCGAAAGGACAGAGCGAAGCCGCCCGTGCGCTCGGGTTGCGCTATGCCGGCACCCAGTGGCGCGTGGTGATCCCGCAGGCGCTGCGCGTCGCCCTACCGGCGCTGGCCAATGAGTATATCGCCATCGTCAAGCTCAGCTCGCTGGTGTCGGTTATCTCCCTGACCGAGATCTTAATGGTCGGCCAGCGCCTCTATTCGCAGAATTTCCTCGTCATGGAGACCATGGCGGCGGTGGCGTTTTACTACATCCTGATCGTCACGGTGTTTGATTTCCTGCTTAAGCGCCTCGAGACCTGGCTCGACGTCACGCAACGTAAAACCACGCGTCCGGTGGATGAAGAAATGCAGCAAATGGCCACGGCGCGACGTCCGGCAATGGCCCGCAGCGTTAGCGTCGCGCAGGAGCCGGCGCTGCAGGCGTCTAAGCTGCATAAAGCCTATAACAATGTCGAAGTGCTGGGCGCGGTCAGCCTGCAAATTCAGCCCGGCGAAGTCGTCTCCGTCATTGGCCCATCCGGCTCCGGTAAGACCACGCTGATCCGCCTGCTGAACGGCCTTGAGCAGATCGATAACGGCGAGATCAAAATCAACGGTCAGCCATTTATTCACCTCGACCGCCAGGGGCAGCAGAAGCCGCGTTTTATGGAGAACAGCGAGCATCGCCAGAATATCGGCATGGTCTTCCAGAGCTTCAACCTGTTCCCCCACCTGACTGTGCTCGGCAACCTGCTGCTGGCGCCTCGCTATCACCATCTGGCCAGCGAAGGCGAGCTTAAGCAGCACGCCTGCGAACTGCTGCATAAAGTTGGGATGCTGGAACACGCGTGGAAATATCCGCATCAGCTTTCCGGCGGCCAGCAGCAGCGGGTAGCGATTGCCCGCGCCCTGATGATGCGCCCACAAATTATGCTGTTCGATGAACCCACCTCGGCGCTGGATCCGGAAAAGGTTAACGAGGTTCTGCAGGTTATCGAATCGCTGGCCCATGAAGGTATCACCATGGTGATCGTCACCCATGAGATGAACTTCGCCTTTAAGGTTTCCGACCGAATTGTGTTTATGGAAAAAGGACGCGTGGTCTGCGACGACACGCCTCAGGCAATGCGCGACGGCCAGCATCCGCGCGTGGACGCCTTCCTGAAAGATGTCTCTTTGGCTTAACGCCTCCGTTCCCGAAAGGAGAAAAATATGATCGCGCAGTGGCAAATCGAACAGTTTCATCAGCAGGGTTTTCTGGTTGTTGAAGAGGTGCTCTCCGCCGAGGAGGTGGCTCTGCTGCAGACCGATTTCGACGCCTGGGTCGAAGAGAGCCGCCAGCATAGCGAGGCGTGGGGCGAAACCCTGGACGGCCGTCCGCGCTTCGACCTCGAAAGCGATCACACGCCGCATCACCCCTCGCTGCGCCGGGTGAGTTCGCCCACCGAGATTTCCGCCGCCTACCGCCGCGCCGCCCTTGATTCGCGGATGGCGGCGATTGCCGGCCAGCTCATCGGCGGCAGCGGGACCCGTTTTCATCACAGCAAAATCAACTCCAAGCTGCCGCACACCGCTACGCAGGTGAAATGGCATCAGGATTTTCTGTTCACCCCCCACAGCAACGACGACATTATCACCGCCCTGCTGATGGTTAGCGAAGTGACGCCGGAAAACGGTCCGCTCAACGTGGTCCCGGGAAGCCACCAGGGGCCGCTGTGGTCCCACTGGCAAAACGCGCGTTTTACCGGCGCCGTGGACCCGCAGGTCGAAGAAGCCCACTGCCAGCAGCCGCAGGCCTGTTTCGGCCCGGCGGGTTCGGTGTGCTTTATGCATACCCGCCTGCTTCACGCCTCCAGCCCTAATGAAACCGACCTCCCGCGCACGCTGTTTATCAGCGTCTACGCAGCGGAAGATGCCCTGCCGTTCGGCGAAAATCCGCTGCCCAGCCTTCACGCCGGGCAGATGGTTGCCGGCGAAGAGAGCGGCCTGGTGCGTAGTACCGTTAATCATTTACGTCTGCCGCAAAAACCGCGCGGCGCATCCTTTTTCGTCCAGCAGGCCGGTACCGATCGCGCCAGCATGTAATTTGCCCACTCTTTGGAGGTTCTATGAAACGTATTAATGCTTTGCGCCCTGCTGTCCTGCTCCTTTGCGCCGCCGGCGCCCTGTCGTCCTTTAGCGCCCTGGCCTTCCAGCAGCCGGGGAAAATCACCGCCGGTTCGGATATGACCTTTTTCCCGTATGAATATATGGAAAACAACAAGCCCGCCGGGTTCGATATCGAGTTTCTCGCCGGGCTGGCGAAAACCATGGGCCGCGAGGCGGTGAATATTGATACCCGGTTTCCGAATTTGATTCCGGGTCTGCAGGGCGGACGCTTCGATATCACCAACTCGTCGATGTACATCACCGCCGAGCGTTTGAAGGTTATCGATATGGTGCCCTATCTGAAAAGCGGCGAAGCGATCCTCGCGCTGAAAGGCAGCGACTATCAGCCGAAAACGCCGGAAGAGTTTTGCGGTCATAAAATTGGCTCTATGGGCGCGACCTCATGGCTGGCGCAGCTGCAAAAGCTCTCCGCCGACTACTGCGTGAAAAAGGGCCTGAAGCCGATAGCGCTTAGCGAATATACCACCGACCCGCAAACCACCCAGGCGCTGCTGTCGCGGGCGGTTGAGGCGCAAATCACCGATGCGGCGGTGGCGCGCGGCGTGATTGATAAGCTTGGCGATCGGGTGACGATCTCTTCCGAAACCTTGATTTATCCGGTGCTCAACGGCTTTGGGGTGAAAAAAGGCAATAGCGAAGTGAAAACCGCGCTGGAGGAAGGGCTGAAGAAATACAGCGCGACGCCGGAATACGCCGCGCTGCTGAAGAAATATAACTTCCAGGCGCCGACGCCGGAGGACCTGCAAACCCTGATGCCGAAGGCGGAGTAACGACATGGCCCGGTCTTATGAAGAACAGACCCGCATCGACCTGGCGGCGACCTTTCGTATCATCGCCCATCTCGGAATGCACGAGGCGGTGGCCAACCACTTTAGCGCGGCCCTCTCGGCGGACGGCAAAAAATTCCTGCTGAACCCGAAATGGAAACACTTTTCGCGCCTCCGCGCCAGCGACCTGCTGCTGCTGGACGCCGATGATGAAGCCTGCGCCCGGCGATCTGACGTCGACGCCACGGCGTGGGCGATTCACGGGCAAATCCACCAGCGCCTGCCGGGGGTGCGGGTGGTGCTGCACCTGCATCCGGTGTATACCACCAGCGTCGCTTGCCTCGAGACGCCGCATATCCCGCCGATCGATCAGAATACGGCGCGCTATTTTAATCGGCTGGCCGTCGATACGTTATACGGCGGTATGGCGGATACCACGGCGGAAGGCGCGCGTCTGGCGGCGCTGCTGGCCGATAAGCGCCGGCTGCTGATGGGCAATCACGGGGTGCTGGTGACCGCGCCGTCGATTGGCGAGGCTTTCGACGATATCTGGACCCTGGAGCGCGCCTGTCAGATTCTGGTGACCGCCTGGTCAACGGGGCAGCCGCTGAAGGTGCTCTCCGCTGCGGTAGCGGAGAAAACCGCGCAGGATTGGGAGGGGATCGCCGACTTTTCACGCCAGCATTTTGAAGAGATGAAGCAGATGATGATCGACGCCGACCCGTCATTGCTGGACTGACGGCTTACTCCCGGAGAAAAACGCCCGGTGGCGGCTGGCGCCTTACCGGGCCTGCGGGGTCGTGCAGGATTCAAGGCGCCGAGCAGCTTGTAGCCCCGGTAAGGCATCAGCCGCCGCCGGGGAACAGGCGGCTAGTAACGCACGCAAACCGACTTCGTTTCGCACCAGTCGTCCAGCCAGTCGGGGCCGAAATCGCGGCCGGTACCGGACTGCTTCATGCCGCCGAACGGCAGATTGGCGTCGATCAGCGTATGGCTGTTGACCCACACCGTCCCCGCCTGCAGGCGGTCGGTGTAGCTCAGCGCCTGAGTCAAATCGCGGGTCCAGACGCTGGCGGTCAGGCCAAAATCGCTGTCGTTGGCCAGGCGCAGCGCCTCTTCGCCATCGGCCACGCGCACCAGATTCACCACCGGGCCGAAAACCTCTTCCCGGCTCAGGCGCAGCCCTGCGTCGGGGTTAATCACCAGCGTCGGTGCAATATAGTAGCCCTGCGCATCCGGCCCCGCGTGACCGCTAATTAGCTCAGCCTTCTGCTGACGGGCTTCATCAAGATAGGCGGCCACTTTGGCGCAGTGCGCCTGCGACACCACCGGGTTAATCTGGCTGCTCTCGAGCATTCCGGGTCCGACCTGTAGCGACTTCACCGCCTGCTCAAAGCCGCTCACTAGCGTATCGAACAGCGGCGCTTCGATATAAATTCGCGAACTGGCGGCGCACACCTGCCCTTGATTCAGGAAGCTGCCGGTCATTAAGCCCTCAATCACCCACTGCGGATCGGCATCTTTCAGCACGATAGCCGGGTTCTTGCCGCCCAGCTCCAGCGTGACCCGGGTCAGGCGATCGGCGGCCACGCGGGCAATCTGTTTACCGGTAGCAGTCGATCCGGTAAAGCTCACCTTGGCGACCAGCGGATGCGAGGTCAGCGCCGCGCCGCATCCGGCCCCGCTACCTGTCACTACGTTAAAGACGCCGTCCGGCACGCCCGCCTCGGTTGCCAGTTCCGCCACCCGCAGCAGGGTCAGCGGGGTGGTCTCCGACGGCTTAATGACGATTGAACAGCCAGCCGCCAGCGCGGGCATCACTTTCCACATGCCGATCATCAGCGGGAAGTTCCACGGCACGATCCCGGCCACAACGCCCACCGGCTCCTTTTTGGTCCACGCCTGATAGCGCGCGCCCGCCGGGAAGGGAATCGATACGTCCAGGGTGCGGCCGCTGATTTTGGTGGTCAGCCCGGCGGTATAGCGCATCCAGTTCAGGGTGCAGCCCACTTCAAAGGCGCGGGAAATGTTAATCGATTTCCCCTGTTCAAGGGTCTCCAGCTGCGCCAGCTCCTCGCCGTGCTGCTCCACCAGATCGGCGAAGCGCAGCAGGATCCGTTCGCGGTCGGCGGGGGTCCGCCCTGCCCAGCTGCGGGAAACGAAAGCGCGCCAGGCGGACATTACCGCCCGATCGACATCCGCGGCGTTAGCGTCCGCGGTGCTGGCGATAGCCTGACCGGTGGCCGGGTTCCAGACGGTTAAACGCTGTTCACTCTCTGCCGCCTGCTGCGTACCGTCGAGGTACAAACCATGCTGTCTGTCTAAAAACTGCTGCACGCTGGCGAGTAGCGCGACCTGTGATGTGGACATACCCCTTCCTTATTGTTCGCGGATAGTGGTATCAGTCTATGCCGGGGTCGCGATTCACGCTTTTTTCTCTGTGACATTCGTTTTTGCCGCTGTGACAGCCGCCGCAATTAAGTCGATGACGCGGACAGAAAATGTGCAGCAGGTAATAGTTCTTTCATATACTCCGTCTTCTGCCCTTGCCTCCAGCATCATAAATGCAACAATGCAAAAACATTATTATTACAAAGGATGCGCGATGAATACGGCAAATCGTGGGCAGAATTACCAGCATTGGTTAGCAAAAATCAATCAGGTCTGCGGGCAGTTCGCCGCCCGTCCGCTGGATGATCATTTCCACGGTGAGATCGACGCCAGCTATGCCGGCGACCTGAAAGTCAGCACGGTGACCGCCCGCGGCATCAACCTCTACCGTACCCGACAAGAGATCCAGCGCGATAATGACGCCTGGTTTTATACCGTCTTCCAGCTCGCGGGCCAGGCGACGATCGAGCAGGATGGCCGCCAGGCGATGCTGGAGAGCGGCGATATCACCCTGATTGATGCGTCTCGTCCATGCTCGATTATCTGGCAGCAAACCTCGCGCCAGGCCTCCCTGCTGCTGCCAAGATCGCTGCTGGAGCAGCAGCTGCGCGGCAGTGAAATCAGCATCGCTACGCGGCTGGCGAAAAGCCTGCCGATGGTCCAGCTCAGCCAGCGCCTGCTACATGAAAGCATGAACAGCCCTGAACTCTCGGCCAGCGAAAGCAAAGCGGCGCTGGAGGCCATCGTCTGCCTGCTGCGTCCGATGCTGCATCATCAGGAAGCCCAGCCGTCCCGGCGCGATAAGCAGTTTCAGAAAATCATGGCGTTAATCGATGAGTCGATTCAGGCGGAACATCTGCGCCCGGAGTGGCTGGCCAGCGAAACCGGCATGTCGGTGCGCAGTCTTTACCGGCTGTTTGCTGAAAAAGGGCTGGTGGTGGCGCAATATATTAAGAATCGTCGGCTCGATTTGTGCGCCCGCGCGCTGCAAAGCGCCCATGATGATGAAAAGCTCGCGGGGATTGGCTACAGCTGGGGGTTCAGCGATCATAGCCATTTCTCCACCGCCTTTAAGCAGCGTTTCGGCGTCTCGCCGGGAGAGTATCGCAAGCGCTGCCGATAGCTATTTTTTCAGCCATTTGCCGTTAAGGCCCTTCACGTACTCGCCCGGCTGCGCCCTGGCGACCAGCTTCTGCCCGGCCATTTTCGCCACCTGATCCACCGGTAGATTATTGTCATCCGCCAGTTGCTGATAGCTGTCGCTGCGGGCGGCGTTGATCTGCTTCACCAGTTCAAGGGTTTCTTTATCCTGACGCAGCGGTTCAAGATAGCCATTGAGGGTTTCGCCGACCCGCCCCTGCTGGCGAGCTTCATTGAGGGTCAGGGCCAGCGCCTGAGCGCTGAACAGCACCAGCGCCAGCGTCGTGGTTATCAGTCGTATTCTCATCATCGCCTCAGAACAGATCGCTACGCGATTTGAGCAAATTCTCAACGTCTTTATCCAGCTTGATATGAATTTCATGCTCAATTTTGACATTCATATTGATGGTGATCGGCTCTTTCGATGCCGCGATTTCAATACGCGGCGTACAGCCCGCCAGCAGCGCGGTGGCCAGAAAAGCGGCGAATAGTTTGATCATTATTGTTGTTCCTTACAGGTATGACTGTCCTGACAGCGCGGCGCGGGCAGCCTGGCGTTCTGCTCCAGCCACGCCTGCAGATTGTCACCGAAACGCAAGCTGCGCCACAGGTCAAAAATATTCTCTTCATGGGAGTAGTTTAAGTGCACCGTATTACTTTTGCCCTCTACCCGGCTGGTACCGCTAATCGTTGCCTTCAGCGTCAGTACGCCGAGGTTATCGAGGTTGATCCGCGTCCACGATCTGGCCACCTCCATATAGCGCAGCCAGTTAATGGCCGCCCCGGCGGAGACGTTGTCGGCCACCAGCGCGTCCGCGGTGTCTTTATCGAGGCGCATCGTCATCGGCCCCGGATTGCTGAACCAGCCGTCTTTGATTATCCATTTATCGTTATCCAGCCACAGCGGCAGCGCGCCGTTAAACGGGCCAGAGACGGCGAACTGCTTCACTTTAATCGCGCTCACTAATTCGCTGCTGGAGATGTTTTGCAGACGCAGCAGCGCCGGGTCATGCTGCGGCATCCTCAACTGCTGCATGGTCAGCTTGCCGCCGAGAATATCGACGCTGACGTTGCTCAACTGTAAAGGCGCGTCGTCACTCCAGGGCCAGGCGCCCTGGAGATCCGCCGTCAGATTGCGCGCGGTGAACTGGTTGACGACTTCCCCAATGCGCAACGATACCGGATGGCGAGTGCCAAGCTGCCAGGTGCCGTCGCTAAAGCGGAACGGCAGCACAAAATCGACGCCGTTGATCTGGTTATCCGGCATCCAGGCGCTGCCGCCCTTGAGCACACCGTGACCGCCCGCCTCGAAGCCCTGCCCGGCTGCGGCGGAGAATGCCACCTGCGCGTAAAGCGTTCCCTCACGCAGGTTCATCTTCCACTCCGGCGGCAACAGCGGCTGGAAAACGGTCAGCGACTGTTTTGGCCACCATGCCTCGCCGCGCAGACGTTCGCCGTCCCAGCGCCCGGTAACGCGCACGGGGCCAATTTTTTGCGCATGCAGGGAGCCGTTGAACTGGAACCAGGTCGGATCGCGGCCGTCGATATTAAATTTCAGCGTCGACGGCGGCAGTTCGCTGCCGCCGCTGAAGGTGGTTTTCCCGGCATCCAGCGATAGCGCGCCGGTCAGTTTGGGATGCTGCTCATCGCGCAGCCAGTGGATCGGTTTTTCCAGGGTCAGACGCGGCGCGCTCACCAGCATGGAACCGTACTGCAGCTTATCGAACCCGGTCGACAGGCTGTTGAGCACGATGGTGCTGTCGGCCCATTCGCCCGCGCCTTTCACATCCCAGCGCGCCTGCATTGGGGTGAAATGGCCCTCGCCCCAGTAGCGCCACTGCCAGCGGCCATGGTCGGGCATAAAGTTGTCGGCCTGGCCGTCAAGATGCAGGGTAAAATCGCCCATCTCCTGTTCATGGGCGCGTAAAATAGCCTGCAGGCGGCCATCAACGCCCTGCTGCGTCACTTTGACGCCCGCCAGCGGCCAGCGGATTTCATCGATATTCAACGAATCGATGACCCGCCCGCGCGAACGCAGCAGCGCGCCGGGATGAAAGTTGAGCACCGGCGCGGTAAGCGGCCCGCTCAGCTGCGCGGGCAGTTTGGCGTAAAAAATCAGATCGCCGAGCTTAGCCTCGCCGGTCAGCTGTAGCGGCATGTGGCTGCTGTCCATGCTCAGCTTGCCGGGGCCGATATTCAGCACGGCGTTGCCCTTCCCGGCCTGGCCCTGAGTGAGCACGTTAAGTCGCCCGCTGACCTGCATCTGCTCGGTGCCCTGCTGCCAGTTGCCCAGCGAAAGCGCGACGCGGCCGCTCAACGCGTTGCCCGCGTATTCGGTGTGCCAGCGGCCATCGCTGATGGTGATACGATCCGGAGCGATTTCCCACGGCAGGTCAAGCATCGGCTCCACCTCACCGCGCGGCGTGACCAGCAGTTGCCCGCGGTTCTCTTGCCACTCCAGTTCGGCATCGACCAGGCCGGGAGTTTGTGGAAATTCAAAGGTGCTGAACAGGTGGCCATCGACCGGCAAGCCGTCCGGCACCAGCGGCATCTGAAACTCGCCCACCAGCTTCACCGGCGCCTGATCTTCCACCAGACGCGCGGAGAAGTCGCTGACCGTCAGCGCCTGGCCGCGCAGTCGCGCCTGGAAGGTGACCTCTTTCCCGGCATAGCCGATATCCTGCTGCTGCGGCGTGAGCGACATCACCAGCCGCCCCTGCCATTTATCCCACGGCGACAGGCGCAGGTTGTCAATCGTCAGCCAGCTATAAGGGAGCATTGATTGCCATTCGGCGAGGGTTTTCGGCGCCCCCGGCGCGGCTTCGCTCTCCGGCAGCTTGTTCAGACAGGCGCTGTTAATATCCAGCTCGCCGATATGTAAACGCCAGCGGCTGGGACGCGAGAGCGAGGCATTGGTGACGCGCGCGATTTCGCAGTCGCCGACCAGGTAGCGGAGATCCGGAATGCGCAGCGCAGAGCGCGTCAGGCGCGGGCTTTCATTGAGGGAGATTCGGGTTCCCGTAGGTAGCCAGATACCTGCCAGCGTGGGCACCCAGTGGGTGAGCGTCAATAGCAAAGCCAGCGGTAGCAGCACGAGGGCTAATAATAGCGCGATGGCGGCTTTATATTTACCCTTCATGGGCAGCTAATATCCTGATTCGAAATGAGTAAAAGCCGAGAGGCCGTTATTGTGGCACGTTCGACCTGTGAGTTAAAGTTTCCATCCCGTTTAAGCGTAGTCGTCGCCATGTGATTCTCCAGCGGGTCATTTAGCCGGGGTTTAGTTTTCTCCTGCGACACTGCTTTATACCTGCGAACGTAAACGGATGAGGCTGTGGACTTAATTATCTCGCTGATGGAATACGCTCAGGGCCGCTATTCATTGGTTTTGCTGATGGTTTTCCTGCTGACGTTCGCTAAATCCTGCGCCGTCATCTCGCTGCTGATCCCGGGCACCTCGGGGCTGCTGCTGTTCGGCGCGCTGGCATCGGCCAGCCCGGGGCATTTCCTGTTAATGTGGATGAGCGCCAGCCTCGGCGCTATCGGCGGATTCTGGCTCTCATGGCTGACGGGCCGCCGCTATCGGCGCCATCTGTATCGTATCCGCTGGCTCAATGCCGAGCGCCTCGCTCGCGGCCAGCTGTTTCTGTGCCGCCACGGCGCGTGGGCGCTCTTTTTTAGCCGCTTTCTTTCTCCGCTGCGCGCCACCGTGCCGCTGGTAACCGGCGCCAGCGGCACCTCTTTCTGGCATTTTCAGCTCGCCAACGTCAGCTCCGGGCTGCTCTGGCCGCTGATCCTGCTGGCGCCAGGGGCGTTAAGCCTCAGCTTTTGATGAAAGGTATTGTCTTTTAAAGAGATTTCTTAACACCGCGATATGCTCTAGAATTATTACTATAACCTGCTGATTAAACT
This sequence comes from Klebsiella grimontii, assembly GCF_900200035.1. Lineage (GTDB taxonomy): Bacteria > Pseudomonadota > Gammaproteobacteria > Enterobacterales > Enterobacteriaceae > Klebsiella > Klebsiella grimontii. Next base: position 45,645 of record NZ_FZTC01000019.1, on the reverse strand, counting down.
AGTTTTTAACATTTGTAAGATTATTTTAATTATGCTACCGTGACGGTATTATCACTGGAGAAAAGTCTTATGAAAATCGCTGTGTATAGTACAAAACAGTACGACAAGAAGTATCTGCAGCATGTTAATGATGCATATGGCTTTGAACTGGAATTTTTTGATTTCCTGCTAACCGAAAAGACCGCCAAAACCGCCAACGGCTGCGAAGCGGTATGCATTTTCGTGAACGATGACGGTAGCCGCCCGGTACTTGAAGAACTGAAAGCCCACGGCGTGAAGTACATCGCGCTGCGCTGCGCCGGGTTCAACAACGTTGACCTCGATGCCGCCAAAGAGCTGGGCCTGCGCGTGGTGCGCGTCCCGGCCTACTCGCCGGAAGCGGTCGCCGAACACGCTATCGGCATGATGATGTCGCTGAACCGCCGCATTCACCGCGCCTATCAGCGTACCCGCGACGCTAACTTCTCTCTGGAAGGGCTGACCGGTTTCACCATGCACGGCAAAACCGCCGGCGTTATCGGCACCGGGAAAATCGGCGTCGCCGCGCTGCGCATTCTTAAAGGCTTCGGTATGCGCCTGCTGGCGTTTGATCCTTACCCAAGCGCCGCCGCGCTGGATATGGGCGTGGAGTATGTCGATCTTGAAACGCTGTACAGAGAGTCCGATGTTATCTCCCTGCACTGTCCGCTGACCGATGAAAACTACCATTTGCTGAACCATGCCGCGTTCGAGCGAATGAAAGACGGGGTGATGATCATCAATACCAGCCGTGGCGCGCTCATCGATTCGCAGGCGGCGATCGACGCCCTGAAGCACCAGAAAATTGGCGCGCTGGGGATGGACGTGTATGAGAACGAACGCGATCTTTTCTTTGAAGACAAGTCTAATGACGTGATTCAGGATGATGTGTTCCGTCGCCTCTCCGCCTGCCACAACGTCCTGTTTACCGGTCACCAGGCGTTTCTGACCGCGGAAGCGTTGATCAGCATTTCGCAAACCACCCTCGACAATCTGCGTCAGGTGGCTGCTGGCGACGCCTGCCCTAACGCGCTGGTCTGATATTCCTTTCCCTTTTGTGCTCCCCCATGGCGGGGGGCACATTCAGATAATCCTCACAGAAATCGCCTGCGATAAAGTTACAATCCCCTTCATTTATTAATACGATAAATATTCATGGAGATTAAATGAACAAGTATGCTGCGCTGCTGGCGGTGGGAATGTTGCTATCGGGCTGCGTTTATAACAGCAAGGTTTCGACCAGGGCGGAACAGCTTCAGCACCATCGGTTTGTGCTGACCAGCGTTAACGGGCAGCCGCTGAATGCCGCGGACAAGCCGCAGGAGCTGAGCTTCGGCGAAAAGATGCCTATTACGGGCAAGATGTATGTTTCAGGCAATATGTGCAACCGCTTCAGCGGCACGGGCAAAGTTTCCGACGGCGAGCTGAAGGTTGAAGAGCTGGCGATGACCCGCATGCTCTGCACGGACCCGCAGCTGAATACGCTGGACGCCACGCTGAGCAAAATGCTGCGCGAAGGCGCGCAGGTCGACCTGACGGAAACGCAGCTGACGCTGGCGACCGCCGACCAGACGCTGGTATATAAGCTCGCCGACCTGATGAATTAATAGTTACCGCAGCTTCCGCCTGCCAGCGCCTGCTCGCTGCAGCGCTTGCCGTTCGGTAAGGCGCACATGCCGATAGCGGAGCCATCAAGCTGGCGGGCTACCGATAACGAGCCGCCAACCATGGCGCAGTTTGCCTGGCCGGAGCTGCTCATCGCGGCGCGCATCCCGGGCGACACGTGCGCCGCCGTCGCCTGCTGAACAGGCTCATCATGACTACTACACGCCGACAGTAACAGCGCAGCACATCCCACTAAAAACGCAGCTCGCATCTTCTCTCCCCCTCAGATACATCTTAAAATGAACAAGCCTAAGGATAATAGGCAGCTCAGCGCGCCGCGTCGAGAGGCGAAGTACGTATTTATGCGCTGTATTAACATTTATTAGCAAATTTTTTTGGCGTCAGAAGCCTCTCAGCATAAGCACATTCATCTCTGTACGACTGAAAAGCATCATAATGAGGCAATAGTTGCCCGACAGTAAAAGATGTAGTGCTTTGTTGTGCAAGAAGATTTCCTCCGCGATAGCACTATTCATAAAGCAGGGGCCGATATTTTTATGAATTGCATATCTTCATCCTTAGTTAAAATTAACGACCTGCGTTATTTTGATGGATTAATCAACGATAATATTAATCACCTGTTTTATCAAAATGCTGAAATGTCTTATCAGAATATTTGATATGAATCAGTTGCTTATTAATACTATTTGGTAAATACTACCTCAGTGACCACTAGTTGTTATGGCAACGCTATATAATATGTTCTGCTAATAGATGTTTTATTTCGTATCAAGAAATCCATTCGGCCCAGCCACACAGGCAATCAGAAATAGCCATTGCGGATGTGTACGCTTTTTTCTCAAGGTTTAGAGACCGGTGCCCATCCTGTATGCCGGTAATAAATCCCCACCTGCTTTCAGCCCTGCCCCAATTCTAATGGTATGACATAAATGGAAGATGCTGCAGAGGTGCCAGCGAAGAGCGCCAGGTTGCTTTATTATCGAATTCAGTGACCGCCTGAACGGCCACTGCTAAGAAAAGGCAGTTACACAGAACGTATGTACAGCCCCGTATATAACCAAATCTAGCTTTTAACAGCAATATCAACGGCTTCCCTGATTGACTTCAGCAATCCTGCTTTATCACGAAGTCCTATAAATTTTCTGTATACAGGCGCCTCCCAATTGCTCCCACATATCACGTTGACACTTAAATTATTTGAACCTTCGTGGAATGACACATCTACTGAAAAATCATTTGGATACTCAACTAATAATATATCTTCATCAATATAGCCTACTGGACCATCGAAATCCGTGATAAATAATGTATCATCAGTCACCACTCCACCTTTGAAATCTATATCTATACGATTGATACTCATTTCATGTACTCCTTGGCTTTTTGCTCCGATATTGGATGAGAGTGAACAACCCCCTGAGACTCTTTAACAACAACCCACTGGGTTTCTTTTCCAGCATAAGCACCAATTACATGATCATATTTTTTCACCTTCCATGTTGGGTGTTTGGCTGTCATTTGCCCATTTTTCCATGCGTCGATATCGATTTCAGCAATATTAACATCTGGTTTGAATTTAGCACTCCCTCCATTAGCTGTTGCATTAACAATATCCTTCCAGGATACACCTTTAGGGGGATAATGCTTGTGCTTATGATTAACTGATTTTGGCAGGCTACTTAACATAACATAAATCGGCTCAACGCCGGTTCCTGTCGCATCAGGTTGCCAGTAGATGAAGTCCTGCAGCGGCGGAACATCGGCTACTGGCAGTGAGGTGGTGACAATACTGTCCGCCTGTTTTACTTCCGTGCCGGTGTGAACCGGCGTCACTGGCACTGGCGTGCTGTTGCCGGTATGGGATGGCGCAGCGGGACCAAATGGTACAGGGTTGATCAGAATGCTCAGTGACGGAGCCCCGTCCACCGCCGGTACCATGATTTTATCAAGTCCGGAGGCCTTGTCGCGTACGCCACTCAGTACCGGTACAGTGGCAGATATGCCGCCTGTGCCAGTTTTCACCAGTTTCAGAGACTGGCGCCCATCCATTTCCATGGTGATAAATCCACGCACCGGCAGGTCAACGCTTTTCATCCCCGGATCGATGATCAGTTTACCAGCTGTAAACAGGCGGGCCTGGGCGGCCATTATCTCAATATCACGCCCGGGAACCTTACTGTCGTTACCGCCACCGGCACGGGGCGAGAAGAATATCGTCGATGCAGCAGCTACCATGGCACCAGCCGTTGTGGCAGTGGCGGCTCCTGCCACGCCCACAACACCCCGCCAGAGGGCTGATGAAATCCAGCCGGAGAATTCAGCGGTAGCCGTTATAACGGCACTGGCTACACCGGGAAGGGCAGCCGGTGCCCGTACCGCCACGGCGGCCATCTGTATCATTCCCGGCGCCCGGTTTAGCAATATTACCCCCGGTTTTAACATCAGAACGGAGACAGCTTTTACCATCTCCTGGGTGTAAACCGGGGTGCCCTGAATACCCACCTTCGCAAAAAGAGCCTTTTGCGCCTCCTCAGCCTTCAGTCGTTCAGCTTCCTCTTTCTCCGCCGCAACCCTGTCAGCTTCAGCCTTTGCTTTTGCAGCGGCCTCATGCGCCCTGGCTTCCTTGAGTTCCCGCTCAACTTCTGCCTGCTGGCGCTGCGCTTCTTCCTGCGCCAGCAGTGCGGCCTGATAAGTTTCCTCAGCCTTTTTAGCTTCCCTCTCCGCCTTTTTTCTGGCTTCGTTCAGTGCTTTTTGACGGCCAATTTGCTCCCCAAGCGCCGCAAGTTCCTGGTTGTTCTGATGTGCAAGGTCGGTGACGCTCGGCCCGGACCTGGCTTTTTGAAGAGCTTTGTCCGTCACGTCTTTCAACTGCTGCATGAGTCTGTCAAGGGATGCCTTTGCTGACTGCTGAGCTGCCGTAGCGGCACGGATTCTTTCCGCCTGCGCCGCCATCGTTTTTTCCAGATTTTCGGTTGACCATTTTGCGGTGGCTTCAATGGCCGCCGAGCATTCAGCCTGAAGACGGGAAAGCGTCTTCTTGCGCTGGTCAGCCAGTATACTGCCGCTACCAGGAACAATATTTGCGTGCCCGCCAGAAAAGCCTGCGCCGCCATCCCCGCCAATCACGGTCATCACCTCTTCACCGTCGGCATTAACGCCGAGGGAAACCATTCCTGGAGGAGCTGGTGTTAGCGGTGCCGGTTGATTTTCAGCCATCATTCTGTCTCCTGTCCGTCGCGGAGCTCCAGATCGGCCAGACGCTGGTCAATATCTGTTCGCGATTCCTGTTCTTGCAGCATCAGAGCTTTGTCTTCCAGACGAGCCTGACGTTCTTCCTTCAGAGCCTCAATAAGAAGTGCTACTACCCCGTTAATATTTAGGCTGAGGGCATCCTTCAGCACACGGCCATCGTTTAAAATCACTTCAGTCCGAGAGACGGTTTGAGGTAGAACAGCCTCCACCTCTTGCGCGATAACGCCAGCTTCGCTAACCCCCTGCTTCAGGTAGGTGTAACCACTGATGCGATTCAGTTTTTCAAACGCATTATCGATTTTTTCAACCTGGGTTTTCATACGTGCGTCAGAACTGCTGTGCCAGGCGCCATTAGTATAGGCATGACCATCATTACGGAACTCATACCAGCCCTGCGCGCCACCGTTGGCCACATGTAGGCCGAGAAAATGATGCTGGCCAATACGTTCCGAGTGATAGAGGTCTGCGGATAAATCTCCTGCCCCCTGAATGCATAAACCGTTCGTTATTCTGGCTGCGTTGTTATCTATCTGGCGATAACCTTTCGCGACAAACCATCCGTCTGGATTGCGTTTAACATACTGACCCGCATCAAGTTCATTGTTAGGACGGACGCGAAGCTCATTCCACTTACCATGCCAGTCACGGTATGAAAGCAAACCGTAATCATCATGACCGGCGTTAACCCGAGCCCCCATAAGCATTCTTGTAACGACGCTGCCAGTCTTGAAATCGGTATACATAGGGGCGGAGTCATAGGTTTGACCGTTAATAAGCGCATCTGGCCCGGTCAATGTGGTAAAAACTCCCGCATTGTGAGAAACCATGGCCCCACCTGAAATATCCACACCATTACGAAGAGCAACACGGCCGTTTTTGAGGTTAAAGGATAATGGGCGAAGAGTATTCCATTGCCCGTCTTGCGCCTGCCCTTCCGGGGTGACGAGGGTGTGAAAATCATTCCCGTCATTGCGCAAGATGACTCCCGTTTTGCTACCTGCCAGGCGGAACGCGTTCTGCGATTTAGAAACGACCTCACCATCTGTCACCACACGTTTACGCAATGTAGTCAATGATTTCATTTCTAAAATATCGTCGTTAACGCCATTTAAAACTTGCGCATTACTTTTTTGGTCAACCATTTCTATATTCCTTATCGATGATTTAATTACTTACTGTATAAATAGCTGAATATATTTATCCAGCACTTCCACTTGGATTACTCCATTAACACCTGATTGCAATTCATTTAATTAATTACCCGTCACGCTCATTCTAGAAAACATTGAGAGGGATAAATCATTAGATGTATACACATTCAATTTCTCCAGATTTCGATTACTGAAATGATTAAATTAATAAAGTAGAAACTACATAGATACTCGCGTTCGCAACCAGCCATAGATAAACGATTCATTGGCATCATTTCTTTCAGCCAGCTCCAGATAATACTGCCCTTGACTACAGTTTAATGCCCGTAACAGTACAAGCTCTCCTTCGTTTCCTCTGCGAATAAGATAATGGCTCAAGGCATTTAAAGTTCTGGGCCCTATTACACCATCGATCATAAGATCCGGATAAAATGCCCCACGATGATTAAACGCATTTAACCAGCGTTGAAGCCATTTACCGGGTAGAACAGGCCCCATATTAACCCCGGCATCACACAGTTTTTCAGCGATCGCGGTAGATATTTCAGCAACATGATCGAACCGGGGCGCAATCCAGTAGTCAGCGTTGAGAATATCCAGCGCCTGCTGGCGCGTCAGTTTTTGCATATCGCCATCATAACCATGAGCCCGCGCGGTGACTTGAGTAATCCCCCAGTTTGTCGGCCCACCGCTATCATCAGCATGATTTACATAACCGCCCTCCTTTTCCAGAATGGCATTAAAAATCTCATCTTTATTCATCTATTCCTCATTTATCGATTAAATGCGCGATATTCCCTCTCACCAGGAACACGGCAATAAAGACAAAAAAATTCACGGTAACAACCAACCAGTGGGTCGAGGTATACAAGCCGAAGAGATAACGAAACGGTATGCTGGCATAAGTGATGACCAGCAAATATGCCGTATACGATATCCATGGTCGATACCTTCGGTGCCGGACGCGCCGATAAAACATCAAGCTTAGGGTAATAAAAGCGCAGAGCGTTGCGTTTACCAGCGCAGGAAGATCATTTTCCATTCGGGCGCCCATTGTTGTTGCGGGTGAGTATTTTATACAGGTCGCTGAGATCCTGATTATTCAGAAAGGTAAGTATCTTAATAATCAGCGCCGATATCAGTACGGCACCTAACGCATCTAACGGTCTATCACTATATCCTGTCCAGATAGCCAACTTTGTCCCAATTAGCCCGGCGCCCAGGACACCAACAATGAAGGACGTCATAAAATAGGCCACTAGTCTAAAACGCGTTATATTAACCGCCGTCGCCACATAAAATACCGCGCCAGCAAACGCGCCAAATACAACGCCATAATCAATACCTGTCACCAGGCCAAACATACCGGCGCCCATTAATCCACCCGCAATAATTATCGACGTACCGGAAATAGGATCGGACATATACCCTCCCTTCTTTCACTATGAGTAATGATGGTAAATAACGAAGCGCAGGGTCATTTTGCCTGGCACTGAGGCGTTACCTCGCCGTTACTTTCTTTCTTCTTTGCAAACCAAGCGCATAAATTGCCCTCTGACAGAGATAGCTGCCTGGTTCTATATAATCGTGTGCAAACTCGTGCTGATAAATAACGGTCGCTCGCACAATCTGTCGTTTATATTCCTCGCGCTGCCAGAAAATATCTTGCGCAACAAATTTAATCGGCAATGCATCCTCAATACGGCTGGGCGTGTGGTGTCCTCCCTTTGCCTGAATCTGAGCGCGGGAAGGCGTGGGCCGGTGGATGAGATCGGAACTGAGGGTTTGCGGATTTTGTAAGTGGGCGCGCTGCGCGCGGCGTCGGCCGGCGGCGGAGCCATTAAACGCGGTTTTACGGGACATTGCGGTCTCCTTTAATGAGCTTTGGCGGTATGTACCCTTAATGGCTATACCCCAAAGCACATTGCGTCATGGCGCTGGCCTTTCAGCCACGTAGATTCCGTACGGAATCGTTGTATTTCATCATCAAGATGGTGCTGTACATCAGGTTGATGAAAAAAGAATACCTTAAGGTAACTTAAAAATAAATACCCATGGGTATACTTTATGGCGAATAAATCGCAATCCATTGAAAAATGAGAGATATTTTTTAACCTGTTGACCAGCGACACCATTAAGAGCCGGAAAGGCCGAGGGAGCGCGCTGAACGGGGTGTGGCAGGGTTATGCGGGAAAAGACGCAGGTATACCCGGCTTACACGCGGCATACCGGGTTAAAACTTATCGGCTGAACTCAGTACGAATGGCGACCTGCGTGGCAATGCACGCCTTTAAACGAAGCGTTTAACGCTGTGGCTATAAATCACGCGACCAATGATCTTCAGATACTGTTCATGGCTCTCGCCAATCGTCCAGTCTGCATATTTACTGTTATCCGAGTGAACAAGCAGGCCATCCGCCGTGAACTGAAGGCGCTTCACCAGCACCGCGCCTTTAAAGGAAAAGACGTAAATGCCGTCGCCTTCAAAGTAGTCTTTCGAGACATCGACAAAAATGTAGTCACCGGTCTCAATGGTGCCGGACATGCTATCGCCGGATACGGTGATCACCTTGATATGCTCTGCGGGCCTGTTACCAAAAAGCCGCAGCGCGCCGGCAGAGTCATAGGTGATACTGCTGACCGTTTCATCAACCTCGCTGGAGACAATGCAGCCCGGCCCGGCGCTGGCCTGGGCATCCAGAACCTCAATGACATATGGCATCTGTGGCGAATCCTCTACCGGTTCTCGCTCAATATCAATATTCCCGGTGATACCGTCCATCCATCCGCGGGGAAGATTGAACGAAGATTCAATAAGTTCGACCATCTCGTCAGCTATCCTTTTCTTTTGCTTTTTGCCTTCGGGGTAGAGCATTCTTGAGACGTAAGAAGGCTCCCGGCCAAGGGTTCGGGCCACATCAACGGCTTTGCCGCCGCATAAATTATCGCGGATATAGAGCAAGCGCTGCCGTCTGATTTCGTATTTATCCATCGCAAAGATTCTAACGCCATTTACCATCAGGTATCTAAAATATAGCAAAACCCAATTAAATTACCTATAGGTAATAAAAAACGGTCTGCTGCGGCTCCTTCGTCGCAGCGGAACCGCAACACTGCTACTTATGGAAAAATGACGCCATTGATTTTGGTGTAGGGTGTCGTTCATACGTGGACACCTATGTAATACGTTGAATTAATTTATCTGAACTATGGATTTTGTCGCTACTGGAGATCAAAAAATCATGTTCCTCCGGGGTCTATACTTAGACAGTAATTCGCAAACCCGGTCCCCCTGCCGGTAACCATGCAGGGAGAAACGAACTTTTACGCTACCGGTGAAATCGCGCCGATAGCGGTTGCGCAGAATGCAGAATAGATAAGCGAGTGCTCAGAAGGTATCAATGGGCATAAAAACATTTTTTATCAAACATTTAGCAATGTGAGTATTGATATGATCACTATCGACGGTAATGGCGCGGTTGCTTCAGTCGCGTTTCGCACCAGTGAAGTTATCGCCATCTACCCGATTACGCCCAGCTCCACCATGGCGGAGCAGGCGGACGCCTGGGCCGGCAACGGGCTGAAGAACGTTTGGGGCGATGTTCCCCGCGTCGTCGAAATGCAGTCGGAAGCCGGGGCCATTGGCGCCGTACACGGTGCGCTGCAAACCGGCGCTCTCTCGACCTCTTTTACTTCATCGCAGGGTTTACTGCTGATGATCCCGACGCTGTACAAACTCGCCGGTCAGCTGATGCCGTTTGTGCTGCACGTCGCCGCGCGCACCGTGGCAACCCACGCGCTCTCTATCTTTGGCGATCACTCGGACGTCATGGCCGTGCGCCAGACCGGCTGCGCGATGCTCTGCGCCAGCAGCGTCCAGGAAGCCCAGGATTTTGCGCTGATTTCGCATATCGCTACGCTGCAAAGCCGGGTGCCATTTATACATTTCTTCGATGGTTTCCGCACCTCGCACGAAATCAACAAAATCGCCCCGCTGGCGGACGATACTCTTCTCAGCCTGCTGCCGCAGGATAAAATCGATGAACATCGCCAGCGCGCCCTGAATCCCGAACATCCGGTAATCCGCGGAACCTCAGCTAATCCGGACACCTACTTCCAGTCGCGTGAAGCGACTAACCCATGGTACGACGCGGTTTACGAACACGTTGAAACGGCGATGAACGATTTTGCCGCCGCCACCGGGCGTCAGTACAAACCGTTTGAGTTCTACGGACATCCGCAGGCCGAGCGCGTTATCGTGATTATGGGCTCCGCAATCGGCACCTGTGAGGAAGTGGTTGATGAACTGCTGAGCCGCGGAGAAAAAGTCGGCGTGCTGAAAGTTCGCCTTTACCGGCCCTTCTCCGCCGCGCACCTGCTGGACGTTCTGCCGGAAAGCGCCCGCGCCGTGGCGGTCCTCGATCGCACCAAAGAACCGGGCGCCCTGGCTGAACCGCTGTATCTCGACGTGATGACCGCGCTGGCGGAAGCCTTTAACCGCGGCGAGCGGGAAACGCTGCCGCGTACCATTGGCGGCCGCTACGGTCTCTCATCAAAAGAGTTCGGACCGGAGTGCGTGCTGGCGATTTTCAACGAACTGAGCGCCGCCAAACCCAAGCCGCGCTTTACCGTTGGCATCTACGATGACGTCACCAACCTTTCCCTGCCGCTGGTAGAAAATACCCTACCGTCGGAGGCGAAGCTGGAAGCCCTGTTCTACGGCCTCGGCAGCGACGGCAGCGTCTCGGCCACCAAAAACAATATCAAGATTATCGGTAACTCGACGCCATGGTTCTCGCAGGGCTATTTCGTCTATGACTCGAAAAAAGCCGGCGGCCTGACGGTCTCTCACCTGCGCGTCAGCGAGAAGCCGATTCGTTCTTCCTATCTTATTTCGCAGGCCGATTTCGTCGGCTGCCACCAGCTACAGTTTATCGACAAGTATCAGATGGTTGAGCGCCTGAAGCCCGGCGGTATTTTCCTGCTCAATACCCCATACAGCGCCGAAGAAGTCTGGTCGCGCCTGCCGCAGGAAGTCCAGGCCACGCTGAATCAGAAAAAAGCGCGGTTTTATATCGTTAACGCGGCCAAAATCGCCCGCGAGTGCAGCCTTGGCGCGCGCATCAACACCGTTATGCAGATGGCGTTTTTCCATCTGACGCAGATCCTGCCGGGCGATAGCGCGCTGGCGGAACTGCAGGGCGCGATTGCGAAAAGCTACAGCAGTAAAGGCCAGGAACTGGTCGAACGCAACTGGCAGGCGCTGGCCCTGGCCCGCGAGTCGCTGGCGGAAGTGCCGTTACAGCAGGTCGATGCCAACAGCCCGAACCGCCCGCCGGTCGTCTCCGACGCCGCGCCGGATTTCGTCAAAACCGTGACCGCCGCCATGCTGGCCGGACTCGGCGATGCGCTGCCGGTTTCCGCCCTGCCGCCGGACGGTACCTGGCCAATGGGCACCACCCGCTGGGAAAAACGCAATATCGCTGAAGAGATCCCTATCTGGAAGGAAGAGCTTTGCACCCAGTGCAACCACTGCGTTGCCGCCTGCCCGCACTCGGCAATCCGCGCGAAAGTGGTCTCCCCGGACGCGATGGAAAGCGCCCCGTCCAGTCTGCACTCCCTGGACGTTAAATCCCGCGATATGCGCGGCCAGAAATACGTTCTGCAGGTTGCGCCGGAAGATTGCACCGGCTGTAATCTGTGCGTCGAGGTTTGTCCGGCAAAAGATCGGCAGAACCCAGAGATCAAGGCCATCAATATGATGTCGCGCCTTGAACATGTCGAAGAAGAGAAAGTGAACTATGACTACTTCCTTAATCTGCCGGAAATGGACCGCAGCAAGCTGGAACGTATCGATATCCGCACTTCGCAGCTGATCAGTCCGCTGTTCGAATACTCCGGCGCCTGCTCCGGCTGCGGCGAAACGCCGTATATCAAGCTACTGACTCAGCTCTACGGCGACCGGATGCTGATCGCCAACGCCACCGGCTGTTCATCGATTTACGGCGGCAATCTCCCTTCCACGCCGTACACCACCGATGCCAACGGCCGCGGGCCGGCGTGGGCCAACTCGCTGTTCGAGGATAATGCCGAATTTGGCCTTGGCTTCCGCCTTACCGTCGATCAGCATCGTCAGCGCGTCATGCGTCTGCTATCGCAGTTCGCCGATAAACTTCCGCCCGAACTTAACGATGCGCTGCACGCGGAGGCAACGCCTGAGGTACGCCGCCAACAGGTGGCCGAGCTGCGCAAGGTGCTGGCAAATGAAGAAGGTGCGAAGGAACTGTTAATCGACGCCGACGCGCTGGTCGAGAAATCTATCTGGCTGATCGGCGGCGACGGCTGGGCCTACGATATCGGCTTCGGCGGTCTCGACCACGTGCTGAGCCTGACCGAAAACGTCAATATTCTGGTGCTCGATACCCAGTGTTATTCCAACACCGGCGGCCAGGCATCGAAGGCTACCCCGCTGGGTGCGGTGACTAAATTTGGCGAGCACGGCAAGCGCAAGGCGCGCAAAGACCTTGGGGTCAGCATGATGATGTACGGTCATGTTTATGTGGCGCAGATTTCCCTTGGCGCGCAGCTCAACCAAACGGTAAAAGCGATTCAGGAAGCGGAAGCGTATCCGGGGCCGTCGCTGATTATTGCCTACAGTCCTTGCGAAGAACACGGTTACGATCTGGCGCTAAGCCACGATCAGATGCGCCAGCTGACCGCGACCGGGTTCTGGCCGCTGTATCGCTTTGACCCGCGTCGTGCCGATGAAGGTAAACTTCCGCTGGCGCTGGACTCCCGTCCGCCGTCAGACGCGCTGGCGGAAACGCTCCTGAACGAACAGCGCTTCCGTCGCCTGAACGCGCAGCAGCCGGAAGTTGCGGAGCAGCTATGGAAAGATGCGACCGCGGATCTACAAAAACGCTATGACTTCCTGGCGCAGCTGGCCGGTAAGGCGGAAAAACCCACCAGCGAAAGCTAATTCGCTGCCGTTTTTATCAGCGCATAAAAAAAGCCCGAATATTCATTCGGGCTTGTCGCTTTACCGCTCAATAAAAACCATTCTCAGGAACGGAGGGTAATATAAATTCTTGAATGACAATAAAAGGCATATAACGAGCGGATAATACGATACTAAAATCGATATGTATAATTTTTATTTTGTATATTTCCCACCAAATCATTCATTATAATTATCATCATTTCATCTGAATTATTTATTTTAGATTTTACTCATATCGTAACAATTGATACTTACCATATCTCTATTTGCTCCTTTAGCATGAGTTCACTTCCCAGGAGGAAGCTAAAACAAAAACCGTTAAAGGATTGTCCAAATGAAAAGAAAAGTACTGGCCCTCGTTATTCCAGCATTATTAGCTGCTGGCGCTGCTCATTCTGCTGAAATTTATAATAAAGACGGAAATAAACTGGATCTCTATGGCAAGGTAGACGGTCTGCATTATTTCTCCGATGATTCATCGAAAGATGGCGATCAATCCTACGTCCGTCTTGGCTTCAAAGGCGAAACCCAGATTAACGATCAGCTGACCGGCTACGGTCAGTGGGAATATAACGTTCAGGCGAACAATACCGAAGGCTCTGACAACCAGGCCTGGACCCGTCTGGCATTTGCTGGTCTGAAATTCGCTAACTACGGTTCATTCGACTATGGCCGTAATTACGGCGTACTGTACGACGTAGAAGGCTGGACCGATATGCTGCCAGAATTCGGCGGCGACTCCTACACCCAGGCCGATAACTTTATGACCGGCCGCGCTAACGGCGTTGCAACCTACCGTAACAATGACTTCTTCGGTCTGGTTAACGGCCTGAACTTCGCCCTGCAGTATCAGGGTAAAAATGAAAATCAGTCCGGTGATGAAAATCAAGAAGGCACCGCCAACAATAATGGTCGCAACGTCAAAAACTCTAACGGTGACGGATTTGGCCTCTCCTCCTCCTACGATCTGGGTATGGGCGTGAGCATCGCAGCGGCCTATAGTTCTTCCGACCGTACCAATGAGCAGACCCATTATTCTACAGCCGGCGGCGATAAAGCCGATGCCTGGACCGCAGGTTTGAAATATGATGCCAACAATATCTACCTGGCAACCATGTATTCAGAAACCCGTAATATGACCCCATATGGTAATAACAGCGATACTATTGCCAACAAAACGCAAAACTTTGAAGTGACGGCTCAATACCAGTTCGATTTCGGTCTGCGTCCGGCTATCTCCTACCTGCAGTCTAAGGGTAAGGATTTGGTTATGCAGGGCAATGCTGCTAACCCGGCAGGAAATACCGGTGACAAAGATCTGGTTAAATATGTCGACATTGGCGCGACTTATTACTTCAACCGTAATATGTCTACCTACGTTGATTACAAAATCAACCTGCTGGATGAAGACGATAGCTTCTATTCTAACAACGGCATCTCTACGGATGACGTCGTCGCGTTAGGTCTGGTTTACCAGTTCTAATGTCCGGGCCCGCTGGCAACGGCGGGCTTTGTCTTCCCCTCCCGGCGATCGACTGCATTCAAAGCAAAACAATATATCGATTACCTTAAAATAATCGTCCGTTAAATGATATATTGCTCCCTGGAATTGCCGTAGCCGTAAGAGGACGCCCGCCATGCACCATCACCCCGTAACATCATCCCGAATCACCTCCGTCGCCTATGATGAATCCGCCGGCATTCTTGAAATCCGCTTTCGCGATAACCAAACGCTGCAGTATATCGGTGTCCCGCCGCGCATTTTCCGCGACTTTCTGCTGGTGGTTTCTAAAGGCCGTTTTTACGATGGCGTCATTAAAGGAAAATTTACCGAACGCCGCTGCGCCTGATGACGAAAGTGTGATTGCGCGCAATGTACAATAATCGCCTGGATGACCTACACTTTAAGTGGTTACTTAAACAGGAGGTTTTATGAACAGAATGATTCTTGTGCCCATCGATATTTCTGATACAGAATTAACCGATCGCGTTATCAAGCATGTTGAAGCTGAAGCCAGAATCGATGATGCCGAGGTGCATTTCCTGACCGTCATTCCCTCCCTTCCCTATTACGCTTCGCTGGGAATGGCCTACACCGCAGAGCTGCCGGCGATGGATGACCTCAAAGCCGAATCGGAATCGCGGCTCAAAGAGATTGTGAAAAAGTTTAATATCCCCGAAGACCGTATCCATTTTCACGTTTCAGAGGGCTCGCCGAAAGATAAAATCCTTGCTATGGCGAAGTCTCTCCCCGCGGACCTGGTGATTATCTCTTCGCACCGTCCCGATATCACCACCTACCTGCTGGGCTCTAACGCCGCCGCCGTTGTCCGTCATGCGGAATGTTCGGTGCTGGTTGTGCGTTAAACCGACTCTGCCCGCCGCCGTGCGGGCTTTTTGTCTTTTCCCCCGCCGGGCTTATTTAACCTTAAATGTGCTGACATTCCCTTCGCTAATCCGTACCATACACGCCACATGCTACGCACCAGCAGAATGCCACAATCATGCTGGCAGAACGCGTGCGCTTCTGATGCCACACTATGAATTGAGCCATTATTAAATGCTGCAGAATCAAGAAATTAGCAAGAAAGAAAAATACAACCTCGACAAATTGCAGAAGCGCCTGCGCCGTAACGTCGGCGAGGCGATCGCCGATTTTAATATGATTGAAGAAGGCGACCGCATCATGGTTTGCCTCTCCGGCGGTAAAGATAGCTACACCATGCTGGAGATTTTGCGCAATTTGCAAAAAAGCGCGCCAATCTCTTTCTCGCTGGTGGCGGTCAACCTCGATCAAAAACAGCCGGGCTTCCCGGAGCATATTCTGCCGGAATATCTTGAGCAGCTGGGCGTGGAATATAAGATTGTTGAAGAAAATACCTACGGCATCGTTAAAGAAAAAATTCCGGAAGGTAAAACCACCTGCTCGCTCTGCTCCCGTCTGCGCCGCGGCATTCTTTACCGCACCGCTTCTGAACTGGGCGCAACCAAAATCGCCCTGGGCCACCACCGCGACGATATCCTGCAGACCCTGTTCCTGAACATGTTCTACGGCGGGAAGATGAAAGGTATGCCGCCGAAGCTGATGAGCGACGACGGTAAACATATCGTGATTCGTCCACTGGCCTACTGCCGGGAAAAAGATATTGAGCGCTTCTCCCAGGCGAAAGGTTTTCCGATCATTCCGTGTAACCTGTGCGGTTCGCAGCCCAACCTCCAGCGCCAGGTGATTGCCGATATGCTACGCGACTGGGATAAACGCTATCCTGGGCGCATCGAAACCATGTTTAGCGCGATGCAGAACGTGGTGCCTTCCCATCTTAGCGACGTTAACCTGTTCGATTTTAAAGGCATTCATCACGGTTCTGCGGTGATTGACGGCGGCGACCTGGCGTTCGATCGTGAAGAGATCCCGATGCAGCCGGCCGGCTGGCAGCCGGAAGAGGATGACGCGCAGCTGGATGAACTGCGCCTGAACGTGGTGGAAGTAAAATAACGTCTTGCGTCTCAGGCGCGCGCCTGAGACGCCTTTGTCGCGCTTATTTCAGCAAACGAACCCGGCAGGCCTTACCTTTAATCTTCCCGTTTTGCAGCTGCTTAAACGCTTTATGCGCTACGCCCTGGCGCACGGCTACGTAGACATGCGCCGGATGAACGGCAATCTTGCCGATGTCCGCGCCATCAAGGCCGATATCACCGGTCAACGCCCCCAGCACATCGCCCGCGCGCATCTTCGCTTTTTTACCGCCATCAATGCACAGCGTGGCCATCTCTGCCTGCAGCGGCACAACAGTGCTATTCGTCGGCCCGTTCATCCAGTTGAGCTTCATTTGCAGCATTTCGGCAAGAATATTCGCGCGCTGCGCCTCTTCCGGCGCGCAGAGGCTAATCGCCAGACCGCTTTCACCGGCGCGAGCGGTACGACCAATGCGGTGCACGTGAACCTCCGGGTCCCAGGCCAGCTCATAGTTCACCACCAGCTCGAGCGACTTGATATCTAACCCGCGGGCGGCAACGTCGGTCGCCACCAGCACGCGCGAACTCCCGTTAGCAAAGCGCACCAGCGTCTGGTCGCGGTCGCGCTGTTCAAGATCGCCGTGCAGCGACAGAGCGCTCTGTCCGGCGGCGTTTAGCGAATCGCAGACGGCCTGACAATCCTTTTTGGTATTGCAGAACACCACGCAGGAAGCGGGCTGATGCTGGCTCAGCAGCTTTTGCAACAGCGTGATTTTACCGTGTTGCGAAGTTTCAAAAAACTGCTGTTCGATAGCCGGCAGCGCATCAACAGCATCAATTTCAATGGTCTGCGGGTTGTTCTGCACGCGGCCGCTAATCGCCGCGATCGCTTCCGGCCAGGTGGCGGAAAACAGCAGCGTCTGGCGCGAAGCCGGCGCAAAGCGGATCACTTCATCAATGGCGTCGCTAAACCCCATATCCAGCATGCGGTCCGCTTCGTCCATCACCAGGGTTTGTAGCGCGTCCAACGACACGGTGCCCTTTTGCAGGTGATCGAGCAAGCGCCCCGGCGTGGCGACGATAATATGCGGCGCGTGCTGTAGCGAGTCGCGCTGGGCGCCAAAAGGCTGGCCGCCGCAGAGGGTTAAAATTTTAATATTTGCCAGAAAGCGCGCCAGGCGACGCAGCTCACCGGCGACCTGATCCGCCAGTTCGCGGGTCGGACACAGCACCAGCGACTGCGTCTGGAACAGCGAGGCGTCAACGTGCTGGAGCAACCCGAGGCCGAATGCCGCCGTTTTACCGCTGCCGGTTTTTGCCTGCACGCGGACATCTTTACCCGCAAGAATCGCCGGCAAAGCCGCCGCCTGAACTGGGGTCATCGAAAGATACCCTAGTTCATTCAGGTTAGTGAGCTGGGCGGCGGGCAAAACATTCAGAGTTGAAAAAGCGGTCACAATTATTTCTCGCATTACATTTAGGGGCGGACAATCTGCTGGCGCGTATCGTCGCAGATCTCCGCTCCCGATGCGACAATTTAATCGGCTCATCGTCAGGCGGTGGGTCGGGTAACGGACGCGGGCGGGGTTTGGGATCGTGGACCGGTACAGGATCGTTGGGTTCCGGCGGAATGGGGATTGAGTTCAGCGGATGAATAGGCATATTGACTCCCGGTTATGGGCGGGTACACCAGTTAAGCGTAGAAGCTGAGAAACAGAGCGCAAAAAAAAGCCGACTCATTAAAGTCGGCGTCGTACGAATCAATTGTGCTATGCAGTAATTCAAAAAAGGAAGTAAGACAATATGGAGCGCAACGCCCATCGCTTGACGTTGCATTCACCTGCGAGAGAGATATTGCCCTGAATGGGTAGACGGTTTATTGATTTCGCTCAAACATTGCCGGGTTTTCATCATCATCACCGCGCCAAAAGGCGATTCTTTACAACCATTTACTACGATGCAACCACCATGTAACACCCCCAATGAGAACGACTAACATTATGCAGAAAATAGAAAAACCCATATGCCAGCTATTGCCGGGAATGCCGCCGAGGTTGACGCCAAAGAGTCCGGTTAAAAAAGTGCTGGGTAGAAAAACCATGGCCATCAGCGACATCGTATAGGTTCTACGTGATAGCGACTCCTGCATAATTTGCGCGATTTCATCGCTCATAATCGCCGTGCGGGCGATGCAGCTATCAATCTCATCCAGACCTCGCCCCAGACGTTCGGCAATATCCTGCATCCGTCGCCGATGGTCGTCCGTCATCCACGGCAGACGCTCGCTGGCAAGCCTTGCATACACATCACGCTGCGGCGCCATATAGCGGCGCATGACGATAAGCTGTTTACGTAACAGCGCGAGGAAACCGCGCGGTGGGACCTGCTGATCCAATAAATCATCTTCCAGATCGATAATCCGGTCGTGAAGCTGCTCGATAAACTCGCTGGCGTGATCGGTTAGCGCATCGCAAACATCCACCAGCCAGCCGCCGCCGTCAATCGGGCCGTTGCCCTCACGCAAATCGCCGAGCACATCATCCAGCGCCAGGACTTTGCGCTGCCGGGTGGAGACAATCAAACGCTCGTCCATATAAAGACGCATCGCGACCAGCTGGTCCGGGCGCTCATCGGTACTGCCGTTAATACAGCGCAGCGTGATTAATGCCCCATCGCCAATTCTCGTCACTCGCGGGCGAGTGCTCTCGCCGGCCAGCGCATCGCGCACGTTATTGGGCAGCAGCGGCGTTGATGCCAGCCATTCCGCGCTATCAACATGGGTATAGTTGAGATGCAGCCAGCAAGGATGCTCTTTATCAATGGTGTCACTATCGACCAACGGCTTTACGCCGCCCTGCCCGTCGAACACCCATGCAAAAACGGCATCCGGCACGTTCAGTTCCGATCCCTTAATGGCGTCCACTGGACCTCCGTTAACTCATGCACATTTCCGTAGTCTAGCCTTACGCGACGGTTACGCAAGAGCTAATCAGGGCATGCTGCTGAATTCACTGGCGAAAAGCGAGGAGCCTGAAAAAAAGAACCCGCCGGCGGCGGGTTGTGGATGTACTTTGCAATACTGTGTCTAACCTGCATTATTAGCCGCCGCCAGACGCTGGGCTGACGGGAAGGCAGGCTAGCAGGAGCCGTTCATTTTTTCTCTTCTGCGTATTGACGAGCGTTGTCATGCAAATGGGTACACATACTTTTTTCCTCCATTTTAGTAAGCAAAATAAGAATAGAGTGATATTGCCGCTTTGCAAGTTTAACCGTGACCTTTAGCGCTATTCAGATAGCGCAGCAATAGCAGCAGGTCTAAATCGTTGCGTAGATGAAATTTAGACATAATCTGGCGCTTGTGTGCAAAAACCGTTTTATTGCAAAGCGAAAGTTTTCGGGCAATCGCGTTCACCGTTAACCCCTGATAGATTGCCGCCGCGATAATTCGCTGCTGTGGGGATAGTTTCCTCTGCGGGCAACGCTCGCATCGCAACACCGATTTTTCTTCCGCTGACGGTGGGGGCAGAATCCATGAGAGTTTAATTTTCGCCATAACCTGAGAGATTTTCTCATCGCGCCCAACAAAGACGATCTCTTTCAGACAGAGCGGCAAAGCGGCTCTTCCCCGTCGGTTTCGCCTGGCAACCAAACCAATCAGCAATCCCGGTTTCCGATTTAACAACTCGGGATGACATACGAATTCTGCTCCGCGGCATAAATCCAGCACGACCACATCAGCATCCTGCACGATCCGTTGATTAAGCGATGCGGCACATTGCGTAGATAATGCGTACTCCGGGAAGAGGCCCTGTAATATAAAGTGCAATCCTAAATTAAAAAACTGATTATTATTTTTAATGACGATATTCAACATCGACTTAGCCTGCTGAAGAAAGTAAATCAAGTATTATCCAGACAGCTAACGATACGCAGAGTACCGCTATCGTCGTTTTACAAAACACGATATAAATAAACATTATTTTTCGACCTGAGAACTGGCGCCCCACTAAATTTAAGCAGAAATAGCGTTCTGGCGCGGCGAATCAGCCCCGGCTAATTAAAATCGACCCGCCCCGTTGTGGATTACCCTCCCTCGCCTTGACTAAAAAAGAGATATTGCAAAAACGTTATATCATTCATATGGATATATTTATGCTCGCCGGAGCGTCGCCACTAAAGCTGGCTTACGATCAAGCATCGTAAAAACCCACGCTATTACGGCTGAATTGAATTTTCATCTAAACACACTCATTAACTCAAGTTATTTTTCGGTGTCATTTTAGACTATTCATAGCTTGCCTTGTTGCTCCTCTCAGCGGTTATTGGCTGGCAGAGGGGCGGACTCCCCTGCGGAGAAATGGGAGAGTGGCAAACCATCCCGCGAAAGCATTCAACAAAACGTCACCTTCTGTGGGGCATCACGTTCGGCGCATTTCTTTTTGCGCAAAATGCTGTATTATGCGATTTATTGCAGCATTTTGCGGGTTTAGATTATGCACAAAACGGCCAGACAGAAATATCTAATTGATATTCTTAGCGAAAAAGGCCAGGTCACGATCAGTGAGCTGGTCGATAACCTGCAAGTTTCTGCAGATACGCTGCGCCGCGATCTCAGCGACCTCGAGAAACAGGGGCTGGCCCAGAAAAACCACGGCGGCGCTATCGCGCTCAATCTCTCCAGCATGAATCGCCAGAACAGGAATACGCTGCTACCGGATATCAAGCAGCGCTTAGGTAAAATGGTGGCGGAGAAAATCCCCAGCGGATCCACGCTGTTCCTTGACGCGGGGAGTACCGTGTTGGCCGTCGCCGCTCAGATACAGGGCCCAATGACGGTTATCACCACCTCTTTGGATATCGCCCAGCACTTCAGCGCGCGTCCGGATATTCAGCTTATTTTGCTGGGGGGAAAATGGGATATGCAGCAGCGCCTGTTTGCCGGTAGCGCTACGGTTTCGCTGCTGGAACGCTATCGGGCGGATATCGCTATTCTCGGCGCCTGCGCGCTCCATGCCGATCTCGGCCTCAGCGCCAGCCAGGAAGCGGACGCCGAAGTTAAGCGCGCCATGCTGGCGGCCAGCGCGGAACATTGGCTGGTGGCCGATCATATGAAACTCAACCACTGCGAGCCCTGGCTGGTTGCCGGACTCGCCGACATCCATCAGCTCTTTCTTGACCGGCCATGGGAAGAACTGAAGGATAACGGCTCAATACAACTCACTATCGCTGATGCTTAAGAACGCGGAGATGCTTATGACTAACGGTAAGAACATTAATATTGCCCTGATTGGCTACGGCTTCGTCGGCAAAACTTTTCATGCTCCGCTGCTCCAGTCCGTCGACGGCCTGAATCTGGCGATTGTCGCCTCGCGCGATGAAGAGAAAGTGAAACGTGACCTGCCAAACGTCACCGTCATCGCATCGCCTGAAGAGGCCATCCAGCATCCGGATATCGATCTGGTGGTCATCGCCTCTCCTAACGCAACCCATGCTCCGCTTGCCCGTCTGGCCTTAAACGCCGGTAAGCACGTCGTCGTCGACAAACCCTTTACTCTTGATATGCAGGAAGCCCGCGAACTGATTGCGCTCGCGCAAGAGAAACAGCGGGTGCTGTCGGTGTTCCATAACCGCCGCTGGGACAGCGATTATCTGGCAGTGAAGCAGGTTATCGAACAGGGGCTCATCGGCAACGTGAAACATTTTGAATCCCATTTTGACCGCTTCCGCCCGGAAG
The DNA here is from genome assembly GCF_900200035.1 of Klebsiella grimontii. Classification (GTDB taxonomy): domain Bacteria; phylum Pseudomonadota; class Gammaproteobacteria; order Enterobacterales; family Enterobacteriaceae; genus Klebsiella; species Klebsiella grimontii. The sequence continues at coordinate 23,408 of NZ_FZTC01000019.1, read as the reverse complement.
TACGCGTCCGCTGGCGGGAGCAGAACGTACCGGGCAGCGGCCTGTGGTTTGATTTAGGCCCGCATCTGATCGACCAGGCGCTGCAGCTGTTCGGCCTGCCGCAGTCGGTGCAGGGAAACATCGCCACTCTGCGTGAAGGCGCGGAGATCAACGACTGGGCGCACGTGGTGCTGAACTATCCGCAGCACAAAGTGATTTTGCACTGCAGCATGCTGGTCGCGGGTGGCGTATCGCGCTTTACCGTCCATGGCGATAAAGGCAGCGCCGTCAAACAACGCGCTGACCAGCAGGAGAGCCAACTGCTGGCGGGCGTGGTTCCGGGCAGCGAAAGCTGGGGCGCGGACGACGATAGCCTGGTGGTGTTTGACGCAGACCTGCGCGCCAGTGAAATCAGCGCGCCACGAGGCGATCAGCGCCAGTACTATATTCACGTCCGCGACGCGCTGACCGGCAAAATCAACAATCCGGTATCGCCATTAGAGGCGCTCGCCGTGATGGCGGTGCTGGAAGCGGCAGCGCAATCCGCCGAGAGCGGTACAACGCAAACGCTCGCGCTGACCGCAGATGAACTGGCGGGTCTGCAATAAGCGCCGCGCAATATGTCTGAGGGGTTGTCGCCCCCTTTAATGCCAGCCTACAGTTTCACCCGCAGCAAATCGCTGAGCCGGGTGGTGTAGGCTGGCGACAGCATCTGCCGCTTCATCTCCCAGCTGCGCTCTATCCCCTGCCCGGCAAACCAGAGCCGGCCTTTTTCACGTCGGTTAACAGAATCAAGAACCGTCATCAGCCGTTCGCTATTCGCGCGCGGCCGATAGTCGTCAAACAGGCCTAACTGCGCCACCCCCTGGCTAAAGAAATCGCCCAGCATCACGCCGCACTTTTGATATCGGTATCCCTCTCGCCAGATGGCGTCCAGGCATTTTAGCGCCGCCGCGATGATATCCCGGCTATCCTGGGTCGGGATGTGGATTTCCGTGCCGGCATCATTGCCGTAATAGACTTCATTACCCGCAAACGGACTGGTCTTCACAAAAACGGAAACATAGCGGCAGAACTGATGCTCCGCGCGCAGCTTCTCGGCGGCACGGACCGCATGGCTGCATACGGCTTCGCGCATCGACTCGTATTCGCTCACCTTCTGACTGAATGAACGCGAGCAGATAATTTGCTGTTTAGTCGGCATATACTCTTCCTGCTCAAGGCAGGGCTCGCCTCTCAGCTCCCGCACGGTGCGCTCCATCACGACGCTGAAATGTTTTCGGATAAGCGAAGCGGGCGTCTCGGCCAGCTGAAGCGCCGTGTTGATCCCCATCTCATTGAGCTTTTTCGCGATGCGGCGCCCTACTCCCCAGACCTCGCCGACGACCACCTTCTCCAGCAGCTTTTTCTGCCTGACCGGTGAGGAGAGATCGACCACGCCCTCGAATTTTGGCCACCTTTTGGCCGCATAATTAGCCAGCTTAGCCAGCGTTTTCGTCGGCCCGATCCCCACCCCCACCGTCAGGCCGGTACACTGGAGTAATGTACTACGCACATGGCGACCAAATGACTCAAGCTCCTCAGAACGATGGATCCCGGTCAAATTCACGAACGCTTCATCAATAGAATATTGATAAACCGCGGGGGCCAGCTCTTCGAGAATTGTCATGACCCGACGGGACATATCGCCATATAGGGCATAGTTGCTGCTAAACACCGCCACCTGATGGCGCTCAAACTGTGATTTCACTTTGAAATAGGGTGCGCCCATTGGAATCTCCAGCCGTTTAGCCTCGTGATTCCTGGCGATGACGCAGCCATCGTTGTTGCTCAACACCACCACCGGACGCCCGCGTAAATCAGGGCGAAAGGCCGTTTCACAGCTGGCATAAAATGAATTCACATCGACCAGGGCAAACATCAGCGGAGCCTGTTGATACTGAAAGTAACGACACCAAAAATCTCCAGCGCCTCACCGTCGTTGTGCAGCACAATGGGTGGAAAATCCGGATTCATCGGCAAGAGTTGCATGATGGGGTGCGTACAGAGGCGTTTAACCGTGTACTCGCCGCCGACGGAGGCGATGATGATATCACCATGCTTCGCTTTCAGGCCGCGGTCCACCACCAGCAGCGTGCCTTCATAAATGCCGGCATCAACCATTGACGTGCCCGTCGCCATGACAAAATAGGTCGCCGCGGGATGGCTGATACAAAGCTCATTCAGATCGATCCCCTTCTCAATGTAATCCTGCGCGGGGCTGGGAAAGCCGCAGGGAACAAGGTCGCTAAACAGCGGAATCGACACGATCTTTCGCCATTCAACCGGTTGATAAAACATCATATTAGATTCACCCGTGATAATACTGTATTTATATACAGTATCAATAGTTCATCCGAGTTTTTCAAGTCGCCCGTCAGAGATTGATGCGAAGACGTTGAAGTTGCGCTGAATTTTGCATCCGGGTTTGCATAGGGCGCCTTCCCCGTACGTATTACAGATGGTTTTGTACTGCATGCTGGAAATTTCCGCTAATTGGGAGGAGGATAGAATCCGTTGATGCGTACTTTGCTCATAGCCTGTTGTGGTCCACCCGACATACTGAACCGGAGATTCATATGTATTACACGTTAGGAGACAAAACTCTCCACTTTTATCGCTATCAGTGCCGCTTTTATGTCGCTCATTGGGACGGAGGGCACGTGATGACGGAGAAGTTCAAGCCGTTTATTGCCTCAATCACCGAGAAAACCGGCATTGAGGCAAAGAACGTTGAGGCGGCGGCGCGGGACTACTTCAATAACGTCGACTGATATTGTACGCCATACCATCGCTATCAGCTTATTCGCATAGCGATGGTAACGATGGGCGATCGGCAGAAAGCGCAAAAAAGCCGTGTCACGCGATCGTAAAACAAAGCCTGTAGGATAAGCCCGGACGCCACCAGCGCTAAAACGAGGTGAAGAGATGGGAACAGTTAAAGCCAGCAATCTGGAACAGGCAAAGCAGCTTCTGCAGTCCGGCGACGCCATTAAACTCGAACTGGATTTCGAGCTCGACTCTGATGAATTTTTTAATTTTGCTATCGAGTACTGTACGAATGGAGCGAAGCTTACGCGAGCCGGCGATCGCTTCCTGATTTCACGTAAAAAAAAGTAGCCTGAGCGTTATCCCCGCCATTCACAGCATCACAGGGGCATTCGTTTTTAGCGCCTGTGATGCTCGCCAGCAGAATAAAAATATCCGCATAAATTAACCTGGAATATTGATACATCGCGCATTTTCGTTGCCGAGGGAGGAATAATGTAGCTGCGGTATCTTACCGAGGGTTAAACCGTGAAAAAACTATTAATATGCTGTTTGTTTGGCGAAACGGCAGGGATTATTGCTCGTAGAATGCAAAAAATTGCTGACGATCGGCAACTGGATTTATTAATCAGCGCCGTTGGGGTTGAAAACTTCTTTAGCGTCGCTCCGGCTTATGATGCCGTGCTGGTTGCCCCGCATATCCAGTATAAGGTCGAGCAGTTCACTCGCGCACCGCATGCACCACAAGACATTGCCGTTATTGAAAGCTTGCCCTATGCCTCATTTGATGGTGAGAAGATCCTTAACTTCGCCCTGAATACGCTGCTGTAATCTCTTTGCTGCCCGGCCAAAAGAACCCGCGACAGCACGGGTTCTTTGGAGATGAATTATCTGAACGGCGCGTCAAGAGGTACTTCGGCGTCAGGTTCATGGGTAATGCGGTTACGAAGATCGCGACGAATCATCTCAATGGCCCAGAACCAAAAAATATGCCCCAGCAATTCCGAAATATACTCATCGGCAGGAATATTCAATAAAGAAGGCGTCAGCCCCAGTAGCGGAAATGAGATCCAGTGAACGGCGATGGTGGCGACAATCCCCGCCCATGCTCCCTGCCATAATTTCACTTTCGGAAAGACTTCCGCGACGACACAATAGCCAACGGCAAACACCAGCGAGAATATAATATGTGTGACCATCACCGGATTGATGATGTGTTCGGAGAAAGTATATACCGTATGCGTTGGGTCAATTCCCAGATAGTCGCGTAAGAAAAGATAAGGCGGGTTAAACTCATCTCTGCCGCCGGAGAAAGTACGCGGCGGTAATGGAACTTCAGCCCCCCATTTAACAAATGCCGACATAATTCCGGTAATCACCCCGACAAATAGCGCTACGCCATAACGACGTCGGGCGGGTGTTGTTTGTATAAAGAAATCCTTAATCGCCATAAAAATCACCATTAATTTATTACATTTATTTTCCCTGTGTCATATTTAAGGGCATTGGCGATTATCAACATTGATCGCGATCACACTTTTCTCAGGTGCCATGACGACCCATTATATACTGTCATTATGACCATAGGTCTACTACCAGCAGATAAAGAGCCCCTTTTATTCAAAGGAGGCTCCTTCCGGGACGATGCTTTTATTGCCCAAAACGGTAACTGATGCCCGCCATCATGGAGCTAACGTCGCTGCTCACGCCAATTTGATTTTCGTTACCCACATTGTTGACCCACTGGTACTCCAGACGTCCCGACCATCTGTCATTAAAGGCATATTCGGTACCGAAAGCCAGTACCGGGCGCACGCCGGTATCAAATCGATTTTTTCCATTCACATCGGATTCCGCGCGATAGCCCATCAGCCCTGCCCGGCCGTAAAGATCCCAGTCGCTGGTCAGGCTATAGCTGGCCTTCAACGAAAGCTGTAGCCCCTGACTTTTCATTTGCGAACCGGATGCGCCATGGCGACCATTGATGCCCATATTGCCTAAATAGTCATAGCCACCTTCAACCGCCAGCCAGGGGTTAATCTGATAGCCGGTAAACACACCGCCGCCGACGTTATCGCGGTCGACATCGACTTGCCGATCGGTGCTGGAATCGCCGTAGTGCGACCAGCCAAATTTAGATCCCGCGTACCAGGTTCCTGTCTCCGCAGCAGCAAAAGCGGCCGTCGCCGTAAAAGCATGAGCAATAATTAACGTAATAAGCGTCTTTTTCATAATCATCTCGTTGTCGACCCGTTGTCGAATAAATGTCATCGTCAAAAATTAAGTGGGCCTACAATAAAATATTAACGCCGCGCTGATAATCGTTTTCTTATTTAATTTTGGACAACCCGCCAGACTTAAAACCGCTCGGGTAATTTATTCACGCCAATCAAATACCCCCCGCGTTTAAACGTAATATAGTTACCACTTTTTAACGCCGATAATACGTTTAATACACTGCTACGTGATAAGTGGGTACGCTCCTGAATATAATCCAGAATAGATATGCGCATCCGCGTCTCTTCGGGAAGCTGCCCCATCTCCTGCAAATGGTTGCGAATAACGGCGTAGGTCCGCTGCTGGACGACTAATGCATCACGATAGAAAAGATAAGCCGTGTGGTACGACAACAATGAGGCGACATCTTCCCAGACGCCATGCTGGCGAAAGGTTTCCATCGCCTTTTGCGCATCAACGCGCAGTATTGTCGACTCGGTTTCCGCCCGCAGCTGATGGCCGCGTACCGGCTGGATCATCTCGGCAATACCAAACAGATGCGGGTGGTAAACCGTGACAATCAGCAGACCGTCCGAGGCTCTGAGGATAGAAAGCTCTCCGTTGAGGAAAAGGTACAGCTGCGGTTGATTTTTATGCGTCCAGGTCATACGTTTTCGCGGCACGACGATCATTTTTTCGGCTATTGGCGTCAGGAGCGCCGTTAAACGCTGGATACTCTCTTCCGGGCGGACGGGCGGTAGGATATGCATAGAAATACCTGATTAGTTCTGGTTTAAAAATTATAGAACGCAACAAGATTTCCGTAAGAATTGCGTGACTACGCATTTACTCACATCTGCAAAGACAAGAAAAGTCCGGCCTGATTTAAATTTAAACAAACTAAAAAGCTGCCCGCAGGCAGCCCGATCGAAATGGTAATAACGCTTACGATTCAGATATCAAAGGCCCTTTTCGAGGGCCCGATCTTACTTCCGTAACTCAAGCGATGCTGAGTTTCTGGAAATATGCGCTGCGATATTATCGAATGTAATCATCGCGGATTTACAAAAAATGCATTTCGCGCCAAACGGATTTTTTTCAGAAACATCGTAGGTGGATGTTCTGTACTGCGACCCATGACAGCATGGGCATCTGAAATGAATGTGGTCAATCATGATGTTAGCCTCTTTTTGCTACAACATTCTCTACCGCAGGGACATTTAGCCATATTTCACAGAAAACGCCTTCCCGGCTTTTCTGTAACAGCGTGAAAACGCTGCTCTGAATGGTTGAGAATAACAATGACATCATTGTCATTACTGCTTATAGATACCTCTGAAGCGCACTTCAGACTGAATTCTATTACTGCACCAGCGATTTTTTAATGTTGTTCGTTTCTTAGTTTGCCCTAGGGCACGTAATGTTCGGTAGATTTCAATAAAATAATCTTGTGCTATTGGGATAACGCTATCTCTTATGCACTTTTGCACGCTAAACGGAAGATTCCGGGCCTACCCCTTCTCTATCGCCGTTTGCCGGTTTGTGAACCTGTCTACTCGGGTTTAGACCGTCATCGTTGTCGCAGGTTCAAAAAACTTTAAAATTATTCGCTTCACAGAGCTTAATTAATCACGATAGGGAGAGTCTAAAGAAGGATTATCTATGGATAACGCTTGAGATGAGAACTGCTTCACTAAACCGTTTATTACTGGATCTGTGTAGTAAATCGACCTGCTATTAATCACATAGATGACGATCGATAGCAAGCTTTATTTTCAGCGCTACCGCGAACGGATGGTCATAGCATAAAGACGTTTCCGCGGCCCTCGCCGGCTGGGCGCAGATAAAAAAGCCATGCCGCGAAATTAGGCCTCCTCGGCCGCCTGCTGCAAAACCACTTTGCTCCAGGCATAAAACGCGCGAACCGCAGGAGGAAGGTACCTGTTTTGCGGATAAACCAGCGAAAGCGGTAAAGCACAAGAGACGTTATCCAGACAGGCAACCAGCTCGCCGCTGCGCAGGTACGGCCTGGCCAGATAGCTGGCGACGCGGATTAACCCAAGTCCTTGTATTGCGGCCTGTATGTAGGCGTCCGTATCATCGACGACCAGGGTCTCTTTCATGCGGATCGCGTAATCCTCCTCAGCAAGCGTGAAAAACCACTCGATGGTTCTGCCGGTGCGGTGATCCAGATAGCCAATAGCGCGATGCCTTTCCAGATCATCGAGCGTTTCCGGCTGACCATAAGCGGCAATATAGGCCGGAGAGGCCAGAACCCGCCAAGAAAAGTTGGCGAGCGGCCGGGCAACCAGGGTCGTTGAATCGTCGATCCTGCCCGCGCGGATCGCGCAGTCATACCCTTCCTGAATGATGTCCTCCACGCTATCGCTTGAGCAAAGTATCAGCTCCAGACCAGGATGCTGCTGCAGAAAGGCCGGGAGCCTGGGGATAATACTCTGCCGCGCAAGGGACTGCGGCATGCCGACTTTGAAACGGCCTCTGGGCCGCGCGGACCGCCCGGGGAAAGAGGACTCCAGCGTGGCGATCTCAGCCAGAAGCCTTTTGCACTCGGCATAATAGTGGCGGCCGTCAGGCGTAACGCTAAGCTTGCGGGTCGTACGTTGTAAAAGCTGAATCCCCAGGTATGCTTCAAGCGTCTTAATCACCCGCGACACCGTAGAGCGCGGCAGCCCAAGCGCCTCCGCCGCTCTGGCGAAACTATGCGTATCCACCACACACATATAGACCTGCATTGATTCCAGCTTATCCATCTTTCTCCGTAAGGCATCTCGTGATTATTCCATTTCTACGAACAGTCTAACTTATCCCCGCGTACTTATCGAATCAGGCTCGTCGGCCTAAGCTTCCTCCAAAGCTCGTAATACCGTGATTAAATGAATAAGGAGTCAAAATGGAAGAGCATAATGTCGCTACAGATGAAAAAGTATTAGTGCTGGGAGCGGGACAACTCGGGGCCGCCGTGCTCGACTCGCTGGTGCCGGCGGTCATTCAACGGAATGGCGCTATCAGCGTTATCGTGTCGCCCGGCTCGTGGGATGCGCGGGGAAAACTGCGCTCCGCGGCTCATCAAAAACTGGCCGACAGGGGGGCGGAATTTATCGCCGTCGACGTTGCATCCAGTACGCCAGCCTCGCTAAAAGACCTCTTTGCGAATTTTGCTACCATCATCAACTGTATGGGATTTGTCGCTGGGGCGGGTACGCAGATAAAAATTACCCGGGCGGCGCTGGAGGCCAGGGTGAAACGCTATTTTCCCTGGCAATTTGGGGTGAATTACGATGCGGTCGGAAAAGGTAGCGGCCAACCCGTGTGGGACGAGCAGTATGACGTCAGAACGTTATTACGCGCTCAGACCGCCACGGAATGGGTGATTATTTCAACCGGCATGTTTACCAGTTTTCTTTTCGAGCCGGCGTTCGATGTGGTCAATTTATCCCAAAATACCCTCAATGCGCTCGGGAGATGGGATACGCAAATCACCGTGACGTCACCTGCGGATATTGGCCGCCTGACCACCGCCATTTATTTGTTTGAACCCCGATTAATCAATGAAGTGGTCTTTGTCGCCGGAGAAACGACCTCTTATGGAAAACTGGCGGACACCGTTGAGCGCGTAACAAAGCGAACCTTTACCCGGCAGGTATTTACCCTGCCCACGCTACTGGAACAGCTGCGTATGAAGCCGGACGATCGGATGCTTCGCTATCGCGTCGCCTTCGCACGCGGAGATGGGATGTGGTGGCCGATGAGTGAAACCTGGAATGTACAAAATAATATTCCAACCCAGGATATTGAATCCTGGCTTAGAAGCGTTATTTAACCCATTTTCTTTCACAGGACATCTTGCGATGAGAATGGCTATCATCAGCACATAAGCCATCCTCATAGTATTAAGTGCGAGCGAGGCTCTTTTGCCCCGCTCTCAGTCCACGGTTAAGGCATCGACCACTTCTGCTACGCTTTTGACGCTGTGGATGTTGCCGATCCCCGTGCCGAGCGAGATATAGCCTTCATCAGCGTTGCCTTCCAGCATGCCGATACGCAAACCGCGTAATCCCCCCATGGCTTCGCCGAGCGCCTCGCGGCTGGCGCCGGCTTTATCCATCGACACCAGTTTTTCGGCCAGCCTGCCCGGCAGCGAGCGATAGTAATGCGGCAGCGTGCGGAAAAGCCGCAAATTAAGGCCATTGGCGGCAATAATTCTATTTTTGACCGAGGCTGGCACTCTGCTTTCTTCCGTCGCGATAAAAACCGAACCGGCAAATATCCCTTCCGCGCCGAGCGCGTGCGCTGCTCTGGCGGTACGATGGTCGGTAATACCGCCCGCGGCCATCACCGGAATGCGCTTCACCGCATCGGCAATCAGCGGCACAATTGAAAAGGTTCCCAGCGCGGTGCCCGGCAATGTCCCTCCTTCATCAAAGCCGGTCGCGACGATGATATCGGCGCCAGCGGCTTCAGCAAGGCGGGTATTTTCAGGCGTCGGATTGATATCACGGTAAATAACAGCAATACCCGCCTCTTTTAATTCGTTGAACAGCGCCGGTATGAGCGCCCCTTCGCCGTAACCGGTATACACCACGGCCCTGACGCCCTCTTCTTTTATCACCTGCAGAATAGGCGGGGTCCAGATATCATTTTCAGGCGTTGGGATCAGGTTCACGCCGAAAGGCTTTTCGGTCAGCCGTTTGGTTTTGCGGATCTCTTCGCGCATTTTTTCAGCGGTTTCTTCCGGCGTGGAAACCGCGGTCTCAGCGGTTAAACCGGCATTGGGCCCCAGCACGCCAAGCCCGCCGGCATTGCTGACGGCGGCGACTAAACGGGCATCGGTCAGCCACGATAGCGGCCCCTGAATCACCGGTTTTTCTATATTCAGGATCTGACAGATACGGTTATTTTTCATGGTGCAATATCCTTCACAATAGCGCTATGGCGCGGTTCATTTTCTTCGTGGAAGGAGTGTAGGCCGTTACATTGTTTAGAAAAATAGCCAAAAAAGTTCATCACTATTATAAAATCAGTAACAATAGAATATCCCGATGTGGGCAAAAGAAGCCAGTTATGCAAATAAATCTCTTTGAATCGATTCGCATTTTTATTGAAATTGTCGAGGCGGGCAGTTTTACTCAGGCGGCGGAGAACCTGCAGATTCATCGTCCCGCCGTTACGAAAGCCTTGCAGCTGCTTGAGCAGCACTGCGGCACGCGTTTGCTGCAGCGAACAACGCGTCGTATTAACCTGACGCCTGACGGGGAAGCGTTTTACCGTCAGAGCAAACCTTTGCTCTCCCAGGCGGATGCGTTGCTGGAATCGTTTAGTACAGACCGAGTATTGCACGGCCAGCTGCGAGTCGACATGCCTGTCGCTTTTGCGACGTTATTGGTCGTTCCCCATCTGCCTGATTTTTATCGTCAGCATCCTGGCGTCGAAATCATCCTCAGTAGCTCAGACCGTCGTCAGGATATGCTGCGCGATGGGCTTGACTGCCTGCTGCGGGTGGGAGAACTGGACGACGGGGACTATATCGCCCGCAAGTTGGGCAGCATCAAAATGACGACCTGCGCCAGCCCGGCCTATATTGCGAGCCACGGCGCGCCGCAAACGCTGGAGGATTTGCAGGATCATCAGGCTATCAACTGGGTTAACAGCAGCAGCCGGCAAATTATGCCGTGGACCTTTGCGACGCCAGAAGGTATCGCCGAAATGACGCTTCCCGGTAAGCTGGTCATCGATAACTCTGAAACCTATTTATCGGCAGGCCTGGCGGGGCTGGGATTAGTCCAGGGGATGAACCTTTTTTTACAGCCTTATCTCGACCGCGGCCTTTTGGTGGAAGTCTTACCCGACAATCCCTCCCCCGATCGCAAACTGTCACTCTTGTACCCGCACCGCCATCTCTCACGCAAAGTGCGGGCGTTTACCGAGTGGCTAGAGAGCTTATTACAAAAGGCGCGATGCGACGTTAAACAGTAACGGTAGCGCCTGTCATCAACCAGAACGTGCCCCCGGAGAAGGTTACGCCCCTCAGGATTGACGGCTTAAATTCTCAGGGTATCAATCACCGCCCGCAGCGCGGGCGACACGTTGCGATGGGGATAATAGAGAAAAGAGCCTTCCAGCCGCTGGCTGTAGCGTTGCAAAACTCTGATAAGCGCGCCTCGCTCTAAGTCGTCGGCGACCAGCTCCTGCGGGACATAAGCCAGACCCAGACCCAACCTGGCGGCTTTTGCCTCCATATAGCTGTCAGCAAAGGCCCACTGCCCCTGCGGACGGTGGGTGATTTTTTTACCGTCCTGATCGAGCTCCCAGGCGTACAGGCTGCCGTCGCCAAACTGATAGGCAATGCAGGGATGAATCACTAAATCCGCGGGCGTTTGCGGAAAGCCGTAGCGGCGAAAATGCTCGGGCGTGCCGACAACAACCATCTCCATATCGGGCGAAATGCGCACCGCCACCATGCCGCCGCCGACTTCCGGCCCCAGACGCACCCCGGCATCAAACCGCTCCGCGATAATATCGACAAACCGGCTTTCGCTGATCAGTTCCAGGCGGATATCAGGATAGCGTTGTTTAAAGACCGCCAGCTTCGGCAGCAGCACTTTATCAATGGCGTGCTGGCTGGCATTGATACGGACGGTACCGGACGGGGTATGGCGATAATACGCCAGCGTGGATAGCCCCGAGTCTAACGCATCAAAGCCGGATTCGACGGTTCGATAGAGCTGCTCGCCCGCCTGGGTGAGCGAAAGTTTGCGGGTGGTACGCACCAGAAGCTGCACGCCCAGCCGCTCTTCCAGTTCACGAACGGAACGGCTGACGCCGGATTGCGCCAGTCCAAGCCGCTGCGCCGCGGCGGTAAAACTGCCCTCCCGCACCACCAGCATAAACAGGTACAGATCGTTATAGTTTTCCCGTTTCGCCATCGTTTCCTTCTCGCCATTCATAACAATATGATATCAATCTTAGCATTATTCACCCTCTAATCAGCACCATTACTGCTAACTATAATCGGCGCATGGCAACAAAACACCGCAGCGTTGCCCATATGCAACCTGTACCTGGAACCTGTTTTAGGGGAAATATTGATGAAAGCATTCGCCAGAAAACTGACGGCCGCCATGCCTGCCATGCTGCTATGCGCATCATTCAGTGGAGTCACTACCATGAGCTATGCCGATACCATTCATCCAAACGCGCCCGTTTCGATGGTCGAAAAATGGGACAAAACCTTCGCGGAAAGCGCGAAAGTCGATCACCGTAAGGTGAGCTTCCAGAACCGCTACGGAATCACCCTGGTCGGCGATCTCTACATTCCAAAAGATCGCGGCGAGCGTAAGCTGGCGGCGATCGCAGTCAGCGGTCCCTTCGGCGCGGTGAAAGAGCAGTCCAGCGGCCTCTATGCGCAGACCCTGGCGGAACAGGGTTTTGTCACCCTGGCCTTCGATCCTTCTTATACGGGCGAAAGCGGCGGCTATCCGCGTAACGTTGCCTCTCCGGATATCAACACCGAGGATTTCAGCGCGGCGGTCGATTTCTTAGGTCTGCAAAGCGAGGTGGACCGCAACCGTATCGGGCTGCTCGGCATTTGCGGCTGGGGCGGCATGGCGCTAAACGACGCCGCGATGGATACCCGCGTGAAAGCGGTGGCCACCAGCGTCATGTACGACATGAGCCGCGCGATGGGCCATGGCGTTGGCGACGGTAAAGATCGCTATACCACCGCCGATCGCCGCGCCGTATTGCGCTACCTCAACGAACAGCGCTGGAAGGATGCGGAAAACGGCGCCTACGCGCCGGGCGGACATGATATTTACGTCGATGAGAAAGGCAACGCCAGCGCGGGCGATCGTATCTTGCCAGAAACCTTACCCGCCAACCCGAACCCGGTTTTGAAAGAGTTTTTTGACTATTACCGGATGCCGCGCGGTTTCCACGCCCGCTCCGTCAACTCAACCGGCGCGTGGAATGCGACCATGCCGCTGTCGTTCATGAATATGCCGCTGCTGAGCTATGCCAATGAAGTCACCATCCCGACGCTGATCGTGACCGGCGAAAAAGCGCATTCCCGCTATTTTGCCGAAGACGCCTTTAAGGCCATCGGCAGCAAAGAGAAAGAGCTGATAATCGTCCCCGGCGCGAACCATGTCGATCTCTATGACAATGCGGCCGGTAAAATTCCGTTTGCCAAATTTGAACAATTTTTCAAAACCAACCTGAGATAACGACCGAAAGCCGTTCGAAATTCGCGGGCGGCGTTCCATCGCCCGCGCTTTACCTTTATCCACGTTTTCATCAATAGCGTCTGATCCGGCCGCGCCTGAAGCGGGCCGGGAAAATATTCCGGGATGCAGATCATGTCCACACTGAGCCGTACTACCCCCCCCACGCCAGCGCACGCCCACTGGGGCGGCGTATTTGCCATGACGCTGTGCGTTTTTGTCCTCATCGCTTCCGAATTTATGCCGGTCAGCCTGCTGACGCCGATTGCCAGAGATTTAAACGTCACCGAGGGGCTGGCAGGCCAGGGCATTGCGATTTCCGGCGCCCTGGCGGTCATGACCAGCCTGACTATCGCCAACCTTGCCGGGAGCCTGAATCGTAAATATCTCCTGCTGGGGCTGACGGTTCTGATGGCGGCGTCGGGTTTGATTGTCGCGCTGGCGTCCAGCTATGCGGTTTATATGGCGGGAAGGGCCCTGATTGGTATCGTCATCGGTGGATTCTGGTCGATGTCGGCGGCCACCGCCATCAGGCTGGTGCCGCAGCGCCAGGTTCCCCGCGCGCTGGCGATTTTCAACGGCGGTAACGCGCTGGCGACCGTCGTGGCGGCGCCGCTGGGCAGCTACCTGGGGTCAACCGTCGGCTGGCGCGGCGCCTTTTTATGCCTGGCGCCGCTGGCGATAGCCGCCTTCATCTGGCAGTGCGTCAGCCTGCCCGCGATGGCAAGCGATAACGCGAGCCGGCCGCGCGGCTCCGCGCTTCGCCTGTTCAGAACGCCCATCATCGCTATCGGCCTGCTGGCCTGCGGACTCTTCTTTATGGGGCAGTTTACCCTCTTTACCTACGTGCGGCCGTTTCTGGAAACGGTAACCGGCGTCAGCGCCTCTGGCCTGTCCCTGATTTTGCTCGCGATAGGCATCGCGGGTTTTATCGGCACCCTGGGCGTTTCACCACTCCTCACTGCCCGATTTTATCAGACCTTAATCACCCTCCCCTTACTGATGGCCGCGATTGCCGGAACGTTGCTGCTGGCAGGACACCACGCCTGGGCCGTAGCCATTCTGTTAAGCCTGTGGGGAATGCTGGCGACGGCGGCGCCAACCGGCTGGTGGACGTGGATAGCGCGGACGCTGCCCGACGACGCGGAAGCGGGTGGCGGATTGATGGTCGCCGTGATTCAGCTGTCGATTGCGCTGGGTTCGACGGCAGGAGGCGTGGTATTTGACCGCATGGGGTGGCAAAGCGCTTTTGGATTAAGTGGAATATTGCTGCTTGCCGCGGTCGGAATAACGGCGCTCACCGGCCGCCAGGCGAGGAAGTAGGCTAAGGCCGCGGGTTTTTCTCGCCGCGGGTCGTGCGTATAATGCGGTTTCAATACGCGCTGAAAAACTGCGGCTAAAAATATGAATCTCAATCGGTGTTGTTATTTGCTCCTGATCGCTGCGGCGCTCGGCAGCATTTTTACGTCCTGGCCCTTTGCTATTTGGCTCCTGCTGGTCAACGTCCTGACGCTAGCGATTTACGGCGTGGATAAAATGGCGGCGCGCAGGGCCTGGCACAGGGTACCGGAGTCCACGTTGCTGGTGTTTGGGTTCGTGGGCGGCTGGGCTGGCGCAATAGCGGGTCAGCAGCTGTTCCGCCACAAAACGCAAAAGCAGCCGTTCAGGACCTGGTTCATCATCAGCGCGATCGCCAGTCTCGCAGGGATGGCAGCGATTTATGTGTTCTCTCCTTTTTCTTTTCACTAAGTTTTGGCGAGGCTAACGGCTTGCAAAAGCGCGGGAATGCACTCAACCCGCCGCTATTCGTAGTATATTGAGAGTATTGTTGATTATCAGGTGTCCCTTATGACCTACTCCATCGGTGAATTTGCGCAGCTTTGCGGCATTAACGCGACGACGCTCCGCGCCTGGCAGCGTCGCTACGGCCTCCTTAAGCCACAGCGCACCGACGGCGGCCATCGCCTGTACAACGATGACGATATCCAGCAGGCGCTTAAAATTCTCGACTGGGTCAAAAAAGGGGTTCCCGTCAGCCAGGTGAAACCCCTGCTGGCGCGTCCCGGCGCGCGGCGGACGAATAACTGGCTCACCTTGCAGGAGAACATGCTCCAGCGCCTGAAAGAGGGGAAAATCGAATCCCTGCGCCAGCTGATTTACGACGCCGGGCGCGAATCCCCTCGCCCCGAGCTGGTCACCGAGGTGCTGCGCCCGCTGCGCAGCCAGGTCTCCGCCAACGTACCGGCAATTATGACGCTGCGCGAAATCCTCGACGGTATCATCATCGCCTACACCTCCTTCTGCCTCGAAGGGGACAAAAAGGCGCCCGGCGATAACTATTTGATCACCGGCTGGCACCTGACAGACGCCTGCGAAATCTGGCTTGAAGCGCTCAAACGCACCGGACAGGGCCACCGCATCGACGTCCTTCCGGCGCCCCCCGCAACCCTGGCGCCGGAGATCCTGCCGGAGCGCAAATGGCTGCTGGTGACGACCGGTAAACTCTCTCCTGCTCGCCAGAAGCAGGTCGAACGCTGGCAGCAGCAGGTGGTCTCTCTGGAGATTGTCGCGCTGTAATTTAGTGCGCCGCGGCTAACACGTCCTTCGTCATATCCCCCGTAAACCGATCCTTTGTACGTAAAATGCGCCCCCCTGTCCGCGTAAGGCGCGGCGGACATACCCTTTCGCCTCTCGCTAAAGCCTCAAAACCTGCGCTGCAAAGATAAAAATAACCATCTGATTTTTAATAAAAATAAAAAATATTCCAACCAAAACTTGGACAAATATTATTAATTGTGTAAGTTTTAAATACGCTATGTTGATTCACTCAGGATGTGAGCCATGAGTCCTTCGCCCTCCGTTCTCAGTCGTTTTACTGAGTACTACGCCATGCTGGATACCCAGCCGCCCTCGGCGCTGGCCGCGCTCTATCATGCGAATGCCGTACTGATCGATCCGTTTGGCCAGCATCGGGGGCTGTCCGCGATCCAGGGGTATTTTTCCCATCTGTTAGCCAACGTGGCGCGGTGCCGTTTCGACATCGATACGCCGGTCTGCAACGCTCAGCGGTTTGCCGTCGCCTGGACCATGCACTGGTCGCATCCGCGCCTGGACGGCGGGAAGGCGTTAGAACTTGCGGGCTGCTCGATGGTTACGGTTGAAGAGGAGCGGATTATTCACCAGCGCGACTACTACGACGCCGGGGAGATGCTGTACGAACATCTTCCCCTGCTGGGCTGGGCGGTACGCGGCGTCAAGCGGAGGGTGCGGACATGATGACGGTGCTTATCACCGGCGCCAGCTCCGGGATTGGCGCCGGACTCGCCAAATCCTTCGCCGCGGACGGCCACCCCGTCATCGCCTGCGGTCGCGATCCGTCGCGTCTGGCAGCGCTACAGCGGCACAGCCCCAACATCAGCCTCCGCTCATTTGATATGACGGACAGGGAGGCCTGTCGCCAGGCGCTCGCGGAGTGCCGGGCCGATCTGATCATTCTCTGCGCCGGGACCTGCGAATACCTCGACCACGGAACGGTAGATGCCGCGCTGGTGGAACGGACGATCGCCACCAACTTTCTCGGGCCGGTGAACTGCCTGGAGGCGCTTCAGCCGCAGCTGTCTGTCGGCAATCGCGTGGTGCTGGTAAGTTCAATGGCGCACTGGCTGCCCTTTCCTCGCGCCGAGGCGTATGGCGCCTCCAAAGCGGCGTTAACCTGGTTTGCCAACAGCCTGCGCCTGGACTGGGAGCCGAAAGGCATTGCCATCACGGTGGTCTCGCCGGGATTCGTCGATACCCCGCTGACGCGCAAAAACGATTTTTCCATGCCCGGCCAGGTGAGCGTGGAGCACGCGGTAAAGGCGATTCGCCTCGGTCTGGCGAAAGGTAAAAATCATATCGTCTTCCCGACAGGCTTTGGCATGCTCCTGCGCCTGCTGGCAGGGCTTCCCGAAGGTCTGCAACGCCTACTGTTGCGCAGGATGGTACGCTCATGAATATCGCGATTATTGGCAGCGGCATTGCCGGTCTGACCTGCGCCTGGCGCCTTGCCGGACAACACCAGGTCACCCTGTTCGAAGCGGCATCCACGCCGGGGGGACACACCGCCACGGTGGATATCGCCACGCCGCAGGGCACATGGGCCATCGATACCGGGTTCATCGTTTACAACGATCGCACCTATCCGCGCTTTATGGGGCTGCTCAGCGAGCTGGGACTCAGCGGTCAAAAAACGCAAATGAGCTTCTCGGTACACAACCCGCAGAGCGGGCTGGAGTATAACGGCCACAGCCTGAGCTCGCTTTTCGCCCAGCGGCGCAACCTGGTAAAGCCGGCCTTCTGGGGATTGCTGACGGAGATCGTCCGCTTTAATCGTCAGGCGAAACAGGCTCTGGCGGGGGCGTTCGACCCGGGCGCCACGCTACAGACCTTCCTTGAGCGGCACCGCTTTAGCCCCTTTTTCGCTCGCCATTACATTCTGCCGATGGGCGCCGCTATCTGGTCTTCATCGCTGCAGGAGATGCGCCGCTTCCCGCTGGCGCTGTTTCTGCGCTTTTTTGAAAACCACGGCCTGCTCGATATCCGCCAGCGTCCGCAATGGTACGTGGTGCCCGGCGGCTCGCGCGAATACGTGCGCGCCCTGCTGGCTCAGCGTGGCGATCGCCTGCGCCTTCGCCTCAATGCGCCGGTGCAAAACGTTATCCGTCGCCAGGAGGGCGTCACGCTCCAGCTGGCATCGGGGGAGCAGCATTTCGATCAGGCGATCTTCGCCTGCCACTCGGCCCAGGCGCTGGCCATGCTGGCGGACCCGACCTCCGCCGAACGCGAGATTCTGGGAGATATCGGCTGGCAGCAAAATGAAGTGGTCCTGCATAGCGATCCCCGCTGGCTGCCGACGCGCAAGCGCGCCTGGGCCAGCTGGAACTATCGCCTGAGCGAGCAGGATCAGGCCAGCGCCTGCGTCACCTATAACATGAATATTCTTCAGGGCCTGCCCGCCGACGCCCCACTGTTCTGCGTCACCCTCAATCCGCCAACGCCGGTGGACCCGCGCTTCGTCTGGAAGCGCATGGTCTATGAACATCCGCTGTTTAATCCGCAAAGCTGGTCCGCCCAGATGCGCCGCGAGGAGATTAACGGCCGCCAGCGGAGCTGGTTCTGCGGCGCGTACTGGTATAACGGTTTTCATGAAGATGGCGTGCGCAGCGCCCTCGATGTGGTCAACGGCATCGCGGCGGCGGAGAACTTCTGAAATGAACAGCTGCCTTTATGAGGGCGTATTACGCCACCGCCGTCTCCAGCCGAAGGCGCACCACTTTCGCTATCGCATCTTTATGGCCTGGCTCGACCTGGACGAACTGGATACGCTCGCGGCCGTCGGCATCCGCCGCAATCGGTTTGCCGCCGCCGCCTTTTACGATGCGGATTATCCGCTGGGCACGCCGTTAAAACAGCAGGTTCTGAACCGCCTGGAAAGCCTGACCGGCTGCCGCCCGGAGGGCCGCGTCATGCTGCTGACCCAGCTGCGCTACCTGGGCTTTCATTTTAATCCGGTCAACTTTTACTACTGCTATGACGGCGCCGGCGCCCTGCGCTGGGTGCTGGCCGAAGTACGCAACACGCCGTGGAATGAGCGTCATTACTACGCGGTAGACGGTCAACGGGCGCGCCCGCTGGCGAAAGCGTTTCACGTCTCCCCGTTTAACCCGATGGACATGGTCTACTGCTGGCGCTTTAACAGCCCGGGTAAAACGCTGCACATGCATATTGAGAACCATCAGACCGCCAAAATCTTCGACGCCACGCTGGCCCTGAGCCGCGTGCCTTTGACGCGCGCCAGCCTGCGCGGGCTGCTGCTGCGCATTCCGTTGATGACGCTGAAAACCGTCCTCGCGATCTACTGGCAGGCGCTGCGGCTGTGGCTCAAGCGCGTGCCGCTGTATAACCATCCTGTCAGCAGGAGTGAACGCTCATGACCGATCCCGTCTTTGCGCTTGAACCCGATATTCCGCGCAACGTGCGTATCGCACGCTGGTTGCTCTTTCGTCTGTTGAGCGGCATTCGCGAAGGTTCGCTCACCGTGCGCGAAGGGGCGCAGACCTTTCATTTTGGCGACCCCGCCGCCGCGCTGCGCGCCGAGGCGCGGGTGCTTTCCGCGGACGTCTACTGGCGCTTATTGACCGGCGGCAGCCTCGCTGCCGCGGAGGCGTGGATGGACGGCGACTGGGAGAGCCAGCAGTTGACGCAGCTGCTGCAGATCCTGGCGCGTAATGGCCAGGTGCTGGGACGACTGGAGCGCGGCTTCCGCCTGCTCGGCAAACCCGTGGCGCGGCTACGCCACTGGACGCGCCGCAACTCGCGCGCGCAGGCGCGGGAGAACATTGCCGCCCATTACGATTTGGGTAACGACTTTTACGCCCACTTTCTTGACGACGAACTGCTCTACTCCAGCGCGCTGTTTACCGACGACGGCCAGGATCTGACCCAGGCTCAGCGGGCCAAAATGGCGCGCCTGTGCGATCGCCTGGCGCTTACGCCCGGCGATCGTCTGCTGGAGATTGGCACCGGCTGGGGAGCGATGGCCGAATACGCCGCCCGCCACTACGGCTGCCGGGTCACCACCACCACCCTGTCACAGGAACAGTTCCAGTGGGCCAAAGCGCGAATTGCCCGCGCCGGGCTGGAGGATCGCGTCGAGGTGCTGCTCTGCGATTACCGCGATCTCACCGGCCAGTATGACAAGCTGCTGTCGGTGGAGATGATTGAAGCCGTGGGACAGCGCTATCTGCCGGCTTTCTTTCGCACCTGCCAGGCGCGCCTGCGTCCGGGGGGAAGAATGGCGATCCAGGCCATCACCATCCAGGATCAGCGCTATCGCGATTACAGCAAAAGCGTCGATTTTATTCAGCGCTACATCTTCCCCGGCGGCTTTCTGCCCAGCATCACCGTAATGAACGAACTGATGACGCGGCATACCGATTTTGTGGTGCGCGATCTGTTTGATATGGGACCGGACTACGCCCGCACCCTGGCCCACTGGCGCCAGCGTTTTACCCACGCCTGGCAGGACATTGAGAAGCTCGGCTTTGATGACCGCTTCCGCCGCATGTGGCTCTACTACTTCGGCTACTGCGAAGCCGGGTTTAACGCCCGCACCATCAGCGTTGTACAGCTCACCGCGGAGCGGGTATGAATCGCCCGGCGTCGCTCCTGCTGACGGCCATCGCGTTCGACCTCTACTGGACGCTGGTGGTGCTGTTTCGCGAGCGCGGTCTGTTCATCTGGCTGGCGCTGGCAATCCTCTGCTGGCTACGGCTACCGCCAGAATACCGTGCGTCTGCGCTGCTGCTGGCCGCCGCGGGCTGCGGGCTGGATACGATCTGGGCGCTATCGGGACTGGTCGATTTTAACGGCGGTACCCTGCTGCCCCTGTGGATGGCCGCGCTGTGGCTGATGTTCGCCGTCGTCTGGATCCGCCTGACCTGTGCCGCGACGTTGCCAGGATGGCTGCTGGCCCTGGCGGCGGCCTTTGGCGGCCCGACGGCATACCTGCTCGGCGCCTATCTGGGAGCGATGACTTTGCTGGCGCCGACGGCGGCTGTCTTCGGCGCGATGGCCTGCGGCTGGCTGGCAATGATGCTCGTGTTCCATATGGTGATGGGGAGGCGGCAATGAGAACGGCTTTATTACTGCTGTGGCTGGCGGCATTCTCTCCAGTTGCTCACGCAGCCGACTGGCTGGAGTGGCCCCGCGTTGGCGAAGCGACCCTCAGTTGGGGGCCCTTCACCGTCTATACCTCGCAGCTACGCACGCCGGACGGCCGGTATGACGGCCCGCATCAGGATCGGGCGCTGATTATCACCTATCAGCGCAGCATCGATCGCGACGAGCTGGTCGAGGCTACCCGCGACCAGTGGCGGGCGCAGGGCATTCTGCAACAGGAGCCGCAAAGCGAGGCCTGGCTGCGCATGCTGCGAGGACTCTGGCCGGACGTCGCATCGGGCACGCAGCTGGCGTTCGTGGTGAGCGGCGGCGAGGGCCAGTTCTGGTATCGCGCCAGCGCCGCGCAGCCCACGTTTACTGCGCTGGGGCCGCGCCAGTCGGCAGCGTTCAGTACGCGCTTTCTCGCTATCTGGCTCGATCCCGGCACCACCTATCCCGAACTGCGTCAGCAGTTGATCGGAGGTACACCATGAAACGCATTCTGACCCTTGGCCTCGCGCTGCTGATGCTGGCGCTGGCGGGCTGCAGCGCTGAAGTCGCCGACTATCGGCAGCAGCAGCCGGCACTGGACATTTTCCGTTACTTTCAGGGCAAAACGGAAGCCTGGGGGATGATTCAGGATCGCAACGGCAAGCAGCTGCGCCGCTTCCACGTGGCGATTGACGGCGACGTGGTTGGCGACACGTTGACGCTTCACGAGCGCTTTGTCTATGACGATGGCGAAAAGCAGCAGCGGGTATGGCGCATTCGCCGTATCGGCGCCGACCGTTATGAAGGCACCGCGGGCGACATCGCCGGGGTGGCGACCGGCCAGGCGGCGGGCAACGCTTTTCACTGGCGCTACAGCATGAACGTGACGGCCAGCGGTAGCACCTGGCTGCTGCACTTCGACGACTGGATGTTCCTGCAGGACGATGCGCATCTGTTCAACAAAACCGAGATGAAGAAATTCGGCATTACCGTCGCCACGGTGACCCTTTTCTTCACCCGAGCGGTACATTAAAAGAGGACAACGCCATGAACACGCAACCTGTCATTGGGATCAGCGGATGTTTAACCGGTTCAGCCGTGCGATTCGACGGCGGGCACAAGCGAATGGGCTTTGTAATGGATGAGCTCGCGCAGTGGGTGGCGTTTAAACCCATCTGCCCGGAGATGGCTATCGGCCTGCCCGTTCCGCGCCCGGCGCTGCGGCTGGTGCAGACGACCGAGGGGGAGCTTCGCATGCGCTTTAGCCATGCCCCGCACGACGACGTGACGGAGAAGATGGCCGATTTTGCCAACGCCCATCTCTCCACGCTGGGCGAACTGTCGGGATTTATCGTCTGCGCCAAATCGCCCAGCTGCGGCATGGAGCGCGTTCGGCTGTACGATGAAAAGGGCAACCGCGGGCGTAAAGAAGGCACAGGATTGTTTACCGCCGCGCTGATGGAGAAATACCCCTGGCTACCGGTTGAGGAGGATGGTCGCCTGCACGATCCTGCGCTGCGTGAAAACTTCGTCGAGCGGGTCTTCGCCCTGCACGAGCTGAATAGCCTGCGCAAAAATGGCCTCACGCGTCGTGCGCTGCTGGATTTTCATAGTCGCTATAAACTTCAGCTGCTGGCCCATCATCAGCCGGGGTATCGCGAGATTGGTCCGTTCGTTGCGTCGCTCCACGAGTGGCAGGATCTGGAGGCTTTCTTTGCGGTGTACCGCGAAAAACTGATGGCGATCCTCAAGCAGCCCGCCTCGCGTAAAAACCACACCAACGTGCTGATGCATATTCAGGGCTACTTTCGTAACCAGCTAAACAGCCGCCAGCGCGGCGAGCTGCGGGAGGTGATCCTTAACTATCGCTCCGGGCTGCTGCCCATCCTTGCGCCGATAACGCTGCTTAAGCACTATCTGGCCGAATATCCGGATCGTTACCTACAGGCGCAGAACTACTTTGCCCCCTACCCGCAGGACCTGGCCCTGCGCCTGACGGTGCATTGAGAGGGCTGAGCGAGCGGACAGGCTGGCGCGCGCCAGCCTGTTTCCCCTGGTGAATCCGTCAGCTTTTAGAACCACGCTTCAAACATGCCGCCGACGTTCAGCGAATCCAGCTGTTCATCTTTGGTGCCGTTGACCTTCGCGGTGCGCTTGTTATCCACCTGGCCGCCGGTTACGTAGAAGCGCAGCATCGGGCGGAACTCCGGCCCCATTCCGATGGCGATGTTCTGCGACAGCGTCAGCTTCCAGCCGTGGTTATCGCCGCCCTGGTCATAGTCGACGCGCTGGTAGCCCGCTTCCAGCCAGGTGGAGTGCACATCGTTCCAGAAGTACATCGGACGGACGATGGCGCCGTAGTTTTTACGGTTGTCGGTGTTGTCCTTGCCGTTGTCATAGTCGTGGAAGGCCAGCAGATATTCGATCTGCGCCTGCCGGGTGAATTTATGCAGCCCTTCAAAGCTGGCGTAGATA
>NZ_FZTC01000047.1 GCF_900200035.1 Klebsiella grimontii | reverse complement strand
TGAACCGTACCGGGTTTCTTGGAGACTAAACTCTCAGTGAAAGGAGACCCAAAATGAAATCACAATCCGCCAAACGCTATCCCCCTGAACTGCGTGAGCGCGCTGTCAGAATGTTGTTGGAACACCGTGATGAGTATGACTCTGAGCCGGATGCCATTCGTGCCATATCGTCAAAAATCGGGTGCCATTACGACACCCTACGAGCCTGGTTGCGTCAGCATAAAAATGATGTCCGTGGTGGTGTCAGCCCCGTCAGCACTGATGATGGTGGACTGAGCACCAATGAGCGCCAGCGTTTAAAAGAACTGGAGCGTGAAAATCGGGAGCTACGCCGCAGCAATGATATATTGCGCCAGGCCTCAGCTTATTTTGCTCAGGCGGAGCTCGACCGCCACTGGAAAAAATAATGCCACTTATGCAGCGTCTGAGTGGTACACACGGGGTCGGGCCGGTATGTCGCGAACTGGATATTGCCCCGTCGACATATTACTGGCATCAGCAACGCCAGCTACATCCTGAGAAATGTAGCCAACGAGAAAAGTGCGATGCTCAAATCATCCAGGAGATAAAACGCGTTTACGGAGAAAATTACAGTGTCTATGGGGCACGAAAAGTCTGGCGTCAGTTGCTCCGCGAGGGCTTTAGCGTCGCCCGGTGTACTGTTGAACGCCTGATGAAAATAATAGGTCTTCGGGGCGTACTCCGTGGCAAAGTCATCAAGACCACGATCGGTCGTAAAACAGCGGCAGCAGCGGATCTGGTAAACCGCCAGTTTGTGGCAGAACGTCCCAATCAGCTTTGGTGTGCAGATTTTACGTACGTTAGCACCTGGCATGGCTTCGCCTATGTGGCGTTCATCATCGATGTGTTCGCAGGCACGATCGTTGGCTGGCGGGTCTCATCGTCGATGGAAGCAAGGTTCGTGCTGGATGCTCTGGAACAAGCTCTGTGGGCACGTCGCCCC
>NZ_FZTC01000049.1 GCF_900200035.1 Klebsiella grimontii | reverse complement strand
CAAGAAACCCGGTACGGTTCAGTTGAAGAGCCGACACCATCAACTGATCCCATTCCCTGCCTGCCATACTCTGTCAGCACTCTTCTGCCGCTGCCGGTAAAAACTGCTTTGCTTCGATACTCATAAACTTTCTCCATGATTCAGTCACACGTCAGGCCCATATGTAAAGTGGGGTCAGACGCTTGAGAACAAGCCGGTTATTCGCATTCAGAGAGAGGGGATCTCTGAGTATTTATCCATAGTTCGTTTTTTATCGATACGTATCTGTCGCCACGCCTGAAAGTCCGGGCGTGTTTCCGCCATCCTGACGACTTCAACAGAGAAAACCTTATATTTGCCCTGCTGCAGGGGTACGCCAAGCCAGCGGCGTATGGCGGCATCTGTCCACAAACGGGAGTTATTAAGTCTGTAGACGGTGATCCATTTTTCTGACCATGCATCAAATTTCTGGCATCGCAGCTGATACCGTCGCTCTTCTTCCCGTCTTTTCCTGTCGCTGTCTACAGCAAACTTTCGGTGACCAACAACAATCCCCTGAACTTTGCCCATGCCCGCTATCCACTGGAATGTCGTCATTTCCCACGGTATCAGGGGTCCGCTTGGAAAACGGAAAAAATCCCACGCTAAGGTGATTTATTGTTCATTGTATGGTGCTGCCTTACTTATCAGTACCCTATCGTTAAACTTTTTCTTTTCACAACAAAGATGAAATTTTGCCCGTATTGCCCCGACTCCGTTGTTCCTGTTATCTACCAA
>NZ_FZTC01000051.1 GCF_900200035.1 Klebsiella grimontii | reverse complement strand
CGCGGTATCATCAAAGTTGGCGAAGAAGTTGAAATCGTTGGTATCAAAGAGACTGCGAAGTCTACCTGTACTGGCGTTGAAATGTTCCGCAAACTGCTGGACGAAGGCCGTGCTGGTGAGAACGTTGGTGTTCTGCTGCGTGGTATCAAACGTGAAGAAATCGAACGTGGTCAGGTACTGGCTAAGCCGGGTTCCATCAAGCCGCACACCAAGTTCGAATCTGAAGTGTACATTCTGTCCAAAGACGAAGGCGGCCGTCATACTCCGTTCTTCAAAGGCTACCGTCCGCAGTTCTACTTCCGTACAACTGACGTGACTGGCACCATCGAACTGCCGGAAGGCGTAGAGATGGTTATGCCGGGCGACAACATCAAAATGGTTGTTACCCTGATCCACCCGATCGCGATGGACGACGGTCTGCGTTTCGCAATCCGTGAAGGCGGCCGTACCGTTGGCGCGGGCGTTGTTGCTAAAGTTCTGGGCTAATAATTAGTTCTGAATTAAAAAGGGCGCTAAGGCGCCCTTTTTGCTGTCTGCTATATGTGAGCTGCAGCACGATGACCGGCAGCAAATAGAGTAAATGTTTATTTAATAGACAGGCTATTGTAATCATAACTATTCTCATTTACACTTTGTTTGTAAGTTGAACGGGAGTATATATGTACGTTTGTCTGTGTAATGGTGTGAACGATAAAAAAATTCGTCAGGCTGTGCGCCAATTCAATCCTCAGTCTTTTCAACAACTGCGAAAATTTATTCCCGTTGGAAATCAATGCGGTAAGTGCGTCCGTGCGGCGCGCGAGATTATGGAAGATGAATTAACCCGCATGCCGGAATATCAAGAGATCGCCTGAAGCCCCTCAGCTTTACTTTGACATCCCTATAGCTCGAACTACGCTTCAATAAGTGGAAGCGGAGGGACTATATAATGAAAGGTGATGTCAAAATCATAAGTTATCTCAATAAATTATTGGGAAATGAGCTTGTCGCAATTAATCAATACTTTCTCCATGCGAGAATGTTCAAGAACTGGGGCCTGATGCGCCTCAATGATGTCGAATACCACGAATCTATCGATGAAATGAAGCATGCCGATAAGTATATTGAGCGCATTTTGTTTCTCGAAGGGATCCCGAACCTGCAGGATCTCGGCAAACTCCGCATCGGAGAAGACGTCGAGGAGATGCTGCAATCTGACCTAAGGCTGGAGCTGGAAGGGGCGAAGGATCTACGCGAGGCCATTGCCTATGCCGACAGCGTCCATGACTACGTCAGCCGTGATATGTTAATCACTATCCTCGCAGATGAAGAAGGCCATATCGATTGGCTGGAAACCGAATTGGACCTGATAGGCAAAATTGGTTTGCAGAATTATCTTCAGTCGCAGATTAAAGTGGCTGACTGATAAACGTCTGCCATCCACAGAACACACCCGCTGCGGCCAGGAAAGGGCCAAAAGGCAGCGGGTGGTGTAGCGTCTGCCTTGTTCTCGTGCACAAAATCAGCGCCGTTACGGCCGCGCAGGCCAGAATAGCTGCGATGAGAACCAGCTGCGGTAAAACTTCCCACCCATGCCATGCCCCAAGCGCGGCGAGAAATTTAATATCGCCGTAGCCGATGCCTTCCCGCCTGCGTATTCCCCTGTAGAGCCAATAGATCAAGCCAAAGGCCAGATAGCCGCCTATCGCGCCCCAGACGGCATGTACCAGATTGGCCGGCGACAGACAGAGATAATAAAGCAACCCACTCCACAGCAGAGGGCAGGTAAATTTATCGGGTAGCAAGCCATAGCGCAGATCGTGCCAACAAAGCGTGAGTAATAGCCCGCCATGGATAATAAAGAATGCAAAGGTCGCGACTGTCATCGATTGTTCCCGCGTTTTGGCCTTAGTAACCGAGTGTGCTGCTGGAACGGGGTTTCTGGCAAAAGGCAATAAACAGGAGTGGACTTCCTAATCCAGAGTATTTGCTGGCCTTTCATGGTATTGCAGTAAACGTGGGTGCGTGCTCCCGGAAACAGGTGATGATTTTGTACGCAGCCCTTGCGTTGTATCTGAATTTGCGTATAATGCGCGGGCCTGTCAAAGTTGACGGCCGGTTCGATATGAACCCCGGTAGTAGCAACACGCTACCAAACAATGTTCCCAATTGGGGAACTATGTAAGAACGGTTACACTCTCCCATCAATCGTAATGGGTATGAGGAGTAACCATTTCGTCTATAAAATAATTGGAGCTCTGGTCTCATGCAGAACCAAAGAATCCGTATCCGCCTTAAAGCGTTTGATCATCGTCTGATCGATCAATCAACCGCGGAAATCGTCGAGACTGCTAAGCGCACTGGTGCGCAAGTCCGTGGTCCGATCCCGCTGCCGACCCGCAAAGAGCGCTTTACCGTTCTGATTTCTCCGCACGTCAACAAAGATGCGCGCGATCAGTACGAAATCCGCACTCATAAGCGTCTGGTTGACATCGTTGAGCCAACTGAAAAAACCGTTGATGCTCTGATGCGTCTGGATCTGGCTGCCGGTGTAGACGTGCAGATCAGCCTGGGTTAATCAGGTCATCGAGCGATTGAGAGGTTGAAACAATGATTGGTTTAGTCGGTAAAAAAGTGGGCATGACCCGCATCTTCACTGAAGATGGCGTATCTATCCCAGTAACCGTAATCGAAGTTGAAGCAAACCGCGTTACTCAGGTTAAAGATCTGGCTAACGATGGCTACCGTGCCGTTCAGGTTACCACTGGTGCTAAAAAAGCTAACCGTGTAACTAAACCGGAAGCGGGTCACTTCGCTAAAGCTGGCGTTGAAGCTGGCCGTGGTCTGTGGGAATTCCGTCTGGCTGACGGCGAAGAATTCACCGTAGGTCAGGACATTAGCGTTGAACTGTTTGCTGACGTTAAAAAAGTTGACGTAACCGGTACCTCTAAAGGTAAAGGTTTTGCTGGTACCGTTAAGCGCTGGAACTTCCGTACCCAGGACGCTACTCACGGTAACTCCTTGTCCCACCGCGTACCGGGTTCTATCGGTCAGAACCAGACTCCGGGCAAAGTGTTCAAAGGCAAGAAAATGGCAGGTCAGCTGGGTAACGAACGTGTCACCGTTCAGAGCCTGGACGTAGTACGTGTTGACGCTGAGCGCAACCTGCTGCTGGTTAAAGGCGCGGTCCCGGGTGCAACCGGTAGCGACCTGATCGTTAAACCAGCTGTGAAGGCGTAAGGGGATAGCAATGGAATTAGTATTGAAAGACGCGCAGAGCGCGCTGACTGTTTCCGAAACTACCTTCGGTCGTGATTTCAACGAAGCGCTGGTTCACCAGGTTGTAGTTGCTTATGCAGCTGGTGCTCGTCAGGGTACTCGTGCTCAGAAGACTCGTGCTGAAGTAACTGGTTCAGGCAAAAAGCCGTGGCGCCAGAAAGGTACCGGCCGTGCGCGTTCAGGTTCTATCAAGAGCCCGATCTGGCGTTCAGGTGGCGTGACCTTCGCTGCGCGTCCGCAGGACCACAGTCAAAAAGTTAACAAAAAGATGTACCGCGGCGCGCTGAAAAGCATTCTGTCCGAACTGGTACGTCAGGATCGTCTGATCGTTGTCGAATCATTCTCTGTTGAAGCGCCTAAAACTAAGCTGCTGGCACAGAAACTGAAAGACATGGCTCTGGAAGATGTGCTGATCATCACCGGTGAGCTGGACGAGAACCTGTTCCTTGCTGCGCGCAACCTGCATAAGGTTGACGTACGTGATGCAACTGGTATCGACCCGGTTAGCCTGATCGCCTTCGACAAAGTCGTAATGACTGCTGATGCTGTTAAGCAAGTTGAGGAGATGCTGGCATGATTCGTGAAGAACGTCTGCTGAAGGTGCTGCGTGCACCGCACGTTTCTGAAAAAGCGTCTACTGCGATGGAAAAAACCAATACCATCGTTCTCAAAGTTGCTAAAGACGCGACCAAAGCAGAAATCAAAGCTGCTGTGCAGAAACTGTTTGAAGTCGAAGTCGAAGTCGTTAACACCCTGGTTGTTAAAGGGAAAGTTAAACGTCACGGACAGCGTATCGGTCGTCGTAGCGACTGGAAAAAAGCTTACGTCACCCTGAAGGAAGGCCAGAATCTGGACTTCGTCGGCGGCGCTGAGTAAGTCGGAGGAGTAATACAATGGCAGTTGTTAAATGTAAACCGACATCTCCGGGTCGTCGCCACGTTGTTAAAGTGGTCAACCCAGAGCTGCACAAGGGCAAACCTTTTGCTCCGCTGGTTGAAAAAAACAGCAAATCCGGTGGTCGTAACAACAATGGCCGTATCACCACCCGTCATATCGGTGGTGGTCACAAACAGGCCTACCGTATTGTTGACTTCAAACGCAACAAAGATGGTATCCCGGCAGTTGTTGAACGTCTTGAGTACGATCCGAACCGCTCCGCGAACATCGCGCTGGTTCTGTACAAAGACGGTGAGCGCCGTTACATCCTGGCCCCTAAAGGCCTGAAAGCTGGCGACCAGATTCAGTCTGGCGTTGATGCTGCAATCAAAGCAGGCAACACCCTGCCGATGCGCAATATCCCGGTTGGTTCTACCGTTCATAACGTAGAAATGAAACCAGGTAAAGGCGGTCAGCTGGCGCGTTCCGCTGGTACTTACGTTCAGATCGTTGCTCGCGATGGTGCTTATGTCACCCTGCGTCTGCGTTCTGGTGAAATGCGTAAAGTCGAAGCAGATTGCCGCGCTACTCTGGGCGAAGTTGGCAATGCTGAGCATATGCTGCGCGTTCTGGGTAAAGCAGGTGCTGCACGCTGGCGTGGTGTTCGTCCTACCGTTCGCGGTACTGCGATGAACCCAGTCGACCACCCACATGGTGGTGGTGAAGGTCGTAACTTTGGTAAGCACCCGGTAACTCCGTGGGGCGTTCAGACCAAAGGTAAGAAGACCCGCAGCAACAAGCGTACTGATAAATTCATCGTACGTCGCCGTAGCAAATAATTTTAGAGGATAAGCCATGCCACGTTCTCTCAAGAAAGGTCCTTTTATTGACCTGCACTTGCTGAAGAAGGTAGAGAAAGCGGTGGAAAGCGGAGACAAGAAGCCCCTGCGCACTTGGTCCCGTCGTTCAACGATCTTTCCTAACATGATCGGTTTGACCATCGCTGTCCATAATGGTCGTCAGCACGTTCCAGTTTTTGTTTCCGACGAAATGGTTGGTCACAAACTGGGTGAATTCGCACCGACTCGTACTTATCGCGGCCATGCTGCTGATAAAAAAGCGAAGAAGAAATAAGGTAGGAGGAAGAGATGGAAACTTTAGCTCAACATCGCCATGCTCGTTCTTCTGCTCAGAAGGTTCGCCTTGTTGCTGACCTGATTCGCGGTAAGAAAGTGTCGCAGGCCCTGGATATTCTGACCTACACCAATAAGAAAGCTGCTGTACTGGTCAAGAAGGTACTGGAATCTGCCATTGCTAACGCTGAACACAACGATGGCGCTGACATTGATGATCTGAAAGTTGCGAAAATTTTCGTAGACGAAGGCCCGAGCATGAAGCGCATTATGCCGCGTGCTAAAGGTCGTGCAGATCGCATCCTGAAGCGCACCAGCCACATTACTGTGGTTGTGTCCGATCGCTGAGACTCTGGAGACTAGCAATGGGTCAGAAAGTACATCCTAATGGTATTCGCCTGGGTATTGTAAAACCATGGAACTCAACCTGGTTTGCGAACACCAAAGAATTCGCTGACAACCTGGACAGCGATTTTAAAGTACGTCAGTACCTGACTAAGGAACTGGCGAAAGCGTCTGTATCTCGTATCGTTATCGAGCGTCCGGCTAAAAGCATTCGTGTGACCATTCACACTGCTCGCCCGGGTATCGTTATCGGTAAGAAAGGCGAAGACGTAGAAAAACTGCGCAAGGTCGTCGCGGATCTCGCTGGCGTGCCTGCACAGATCAATATTGCCGAAGTTCGTAAGCCTGAACTGGACGCTAAATTGGTTGCTGACAGCATCACTTCTCAGCTGGAACGTCGCGTTATGTTCCGTCGTGCTATGAAGCGTGCTGTACAGAACGCAATGCGTCTGGGCGCTAAAGGTATCAAAGTTGAAGTTAGCGGCCGTCTGGGCGGCGCGGAAATCGCACGTACCGAATGGTACCGTGAAGGTCGCGTACCGCTGCACACTCTGCGTGCTGACATCGACTACAACACCTCTGAAGCGCACACCACTTACGGTGTAATCGGCGTTAAGGTATGGATCTTCAAAGGTGAGATCCTGGGTGGTATGGCTGCTGTTGAACAACCGGAACCGGCTGCTCAACCTAAAAAGCAGCAGCGTAAAGGCCGTAAATAAGGAGCGTCGCTGATGTTACAACCAAAGCGTACAAAATTCCGTAAAGTGCATAAAGGCCGCAACCGTGGTCTGGCGCAGGGTACGGATGTTAGCTTCGGCACTTTCGGTCTGAAAGCTGTTGGCCGTGGTCGTCTGACTGCACGTCAGATCGAAGCAGCACGTCGTGCTATGACCCGTGCAGTTAAGCGTCAAGGTAAGATCTGGATCCGTGTATTCCCGGACAAACCGATCACCGAGAAGCCGCTGGAAGTTCGTATGGGTAAAGGTAAAGGTAACGTGGAGTACTGGGTTGCCTTGATTCAGCCGGGTAAAGTCCTTTATGAAATGGACGGCGTACCGGAAGAGCTGGCCCGTGAAGCATTCGGCCTGGCAGCAGCGAAACTGCCGATCAAAACCACCTTTGTAACTAAGACGGTGATGTAATGAAAGCAAAAGAGCTGCGTGAAAAAAGCGTTGAAGAGCTGAACGCTGAGCTGCTGAACCTGCTGCGTGAGCAGTTCAACCTGCGTATGCAGGCTGCAAGTGGCCAGCTGCAACAGACTCATCTGCTGAAGCAAGTGCGTCGTGATGTTGCACGCGTTAAGACTTTACTGACTCAGAAGGCGGGTGCGTAATGACCGATAAAATCCGTACTCTGCAAGGTCGCGTGGTTAGCGACAAAATGGAGAAATCCATTGTTGTTGCTATCGAACGTATGGTGAAACACCCGGTATACGGCAAATTCATCAAGCGTACGACCAAACTGCACGTACATGACGAGAACAACGAATGCGGTATCGGTGACGTGGTTGAAATCCGCGAATGCCGTCCGCTGTCCAAGACTAAGTCCTGGACGCTGGTTCGCGTTGTAGAGAAAGCGGTTCTGTAATACAGTACGCATTCTCGATACGGATAAACGGCTCAGCGATGAGCCGTTTATTTTTTCTACCCATATCTGATTTGCGGTGTTATAATGCCGCGCCCTCGATATGGGGCTTTTTTAACGACCCTATTTTTGGGTCTCAGTAGTAGTTGACATTAGCGGAGCACTAAAATGATCCAAGAACAGACTATGCTGAACGTCGCCGACAACTCCGGTGCACGTCGCGTAATGTGTATCAAGGTTCTGGGTGGCTCGCACCGTCGCTACGCAGGCGTAGGCGACATCATCAAGATCACCATCAAGGAAGCAATTCCGCGTGGTAAGGTCAAAAAAGGTGATGTGCTGAAGGCGGTAGTGGTGCGCACCAAGAAGGGTGTTCGTCGCCCGGACGGTTCTGTCATTCGCTTCGATGGTAATGCATGCGTTATTTTAAACAATAACAGCGAGCAGCCCATCGGTACGCGTATTTTTGGGCCGGTAACTCGTGAACTTCGTAACGAGAAGTTCATGAAAATTATCTCTCTGGCCCCAGAAGTACTCTAAGGAGCGAATCATGGCAGCGAAAATCCGTCGTGATGACGAAGTTATCGTGTTAACCGGTAAAGATAAAGGTAAACGCGGTAAAGTTAAGAATGTCTTGTCTTCCGGCAAGCTCATTGTTGAAGGTATCAACCTGGTTAAGAAACACCAGAAGCCGGTTCCGGCTCTGAACCAACCAGGCGGCATCGTTGAAAAAGAAGCTGCTATTCAGGTTTCTAACGTTGCGATCTTCAATGCGGCAACCGGCAAGGCTGACCGTGTAGGCTTTAGATTCGAAGACGGCAAAAAAGTCCGTTTCTTCAAATCTAATAGCGAAACTATCAAGTAATTTGGAGTAGTACGATGGCGAAACTGCATGATTACTACAAAGACGAAGTAGTTAAAAAACTCATGACTGAGTTTAACTACAATTCTGTCATGCAAGTCCCTCGGGTCGAGAAGATCACCCTGAACATGGGTGTTGGTGAAGCGATCGCTGACAAGAAACTGCTGGATAACGCAGCAGCCGATCTGACAGCAATCTCCGGTCAAAAACCGCTGATCACCAAAGCACGCAAATCAGTTGCAGGCTTCAAAATCCGTCAGGGCTATCCGATCGGCTGTAAAGTAACTCTGCGTGGCGAACGCATGTGGGAGTTCTTTGAGCGCCTGATCACTATTGCTGTACCGCGTATCCGTGACTTCCGTGGCTTGTCCGCTAAGTCTTTCGACGGTCGTGGCAACTACAGCATGGGTGTCCGTGAGCAGATCATCTTCCCAGAAATCGACTACGATAAAGTCGACCGCGTTCGTGGTTTGGATATTACCATTACCACTACTGCGAAATCTGATGAAGAAGGCCGCGCTCTGCTGGCTGCCTTTGACTTCCCGTTCCGCAAGTAAGGTAGGGTTACTTAATGGCTAAGCAATCAATGAAAGCACGCGAAGTAAAGCGCGTGGCTTTAGCTGATAAATTCTTCGCTAAACGCGCTGAACTGAAAGCTATCATCTCTGATGTGAACGCAACCGACGAAGATCGTTGGAACGCTGTTCTCAAGCTGCAGACTCTGCCGCGTGATTCCAGCCCGTCTCGTCAGCGTAATCGCTGCCGTCAAACAGGTCGTCCGCATGGTTTCCTGCGGAAGTTCGGGTTGAGCCGTATCAAGGTCCGTGAAGCCGCAATGCGCGGTGAAATCCCGGGTCTGAAAAAGGCTAGCTGGTAATTGTCACCAATTGAATCACGGGAGTAAAGACAGATGAGCATGCAAGATCCGATCGCGGATATGCTGACCCGTATCCGTAACGGTCAGGCCGCGAATAAAGCTGCGGTCACCATGCCTTCCTCCAAGCTGAAAGTGGCAATTGCCAACGTGCTGAAGGAAGAAGGCTTTATTGAAGATTTTAAAGTTGAAGGCGACATCAAGCCGGAACTGGAACTGACTCTTAAGTATTTCCAGGGTAAAGCTGTTGTAGAAAGCATTCAGCGTGTCAGCCGCCCAGGTCTGCGCATCTACAAACGTAAAGATGAGCTGCCGAAAGTTATGGCGGGTCTGGGTATCGCGGTTATTTCTACCTCTAAAGGTGTTATGACCGATCGTGCAGCGCGCCAGGCTGGTCTTGGTGGCGAAATTATCTGCTACGTAGCCTAATCGGAGGAAAAAATGTCTCGTGTTGCTAAAGCACCGGTCGTTGTTCCTGCCGGCGTTGATGTAAAAATCAACGGTCAGGTTATTACGATCAAAGGTAAAAACGGCGAGCTGACTCGTACCCTCAACAATGCTGTTGAAGTTAAACATGCAGATAATGCTCTGACCTTCGGTCCGCGTGATGGTTTCGTGGATGGATGGGCTCAGGCTGGTACCGCGCGTGCCCTGCTGAACTCAATGGTTGTTGGTGTTACCGAAGGCTTCACTAAAAAGCTTCAGCTGGTTGGTGTAGGTTATCGTGCAGCGGTCAAAGGGGATGTAGTAAACCTGGCTTTAGGTTTCTCTCATCCTGTTGAGCATAAACTGCCGGCCGGTATCACTGCAGAATGTCCGACTCAAACTGAAATCGTGCTGAAAGGCGCTGATAAGCAGGTGATCGGTCAGGTTGCAGCAGATCTGCGCGCCTACCGTCGTCCTGAGCCTTATAAAGGCAAGGGTGTTCGTTACGCCGACGAAGTCGTGCGTACCAAAGAGGCTAAGAAGAAGTAAGGTAACACTATGGATAAGAAATCTGCTCGTATCCGTCGTGCGACCCGCGCACGCCGCAAGCTCCAGGAGCTGGGTGCAACTCGCCTGGTGGTACATCGTACCCCGCGTCATATTTACGCACAGGTAATTGCACCGAACGGTTCTGAAGTTCTGGTAGCTGCTTCTACTGTAGAAAAAGCTATCGCTGAACAACTGAAGTACACCGGTAACAAAGACGCGGCAGCAGCTGTGGGTAAAGCTGTTGCTGAACGCGCTCTGGAAAAAGGCATCAAAGATGTTTCCTTTGACCGTTCCGGGTTCCAATATCATGGTCGTGTCCAGGCACTGGCAGATGCTGCCCGTGAAGCTGGCCTTCAGTTCTAAGGTAGAGGTGTAAGATGGCTCACATCGAAAAACAAGCTGGCGAACTGCAGGAAAAGCTGATCGCGGTTAACCGCGTATCTAAAACCGTTAAAGGTGGTCGTATTTTCTCCTTCACAGCTCTGACTGTAGTTGGTGACGGTAACGGTCGCGTTGGTTTTGGTTACGGTAAAGCGCGTGAAGTTCCAGCAGCGATCCAGAAAGCGATGGAAAAAGCCCGTCGCAATATGATTAATGTCGCGCTGAACCACGGCACCCTGCAACACCCGGTTAAAGGTGTTCACACGGGTTCTCGTGTATTCATGCAGCCAGCTTCCGAAGGTACCGGTATCATTGCCGGTGGTGCAATGCGCGCCGTTCTGGAAGTTGCTGGAGTTCATAACGTTCTGGCCAAAGCATATGGTTCCACCAACCCGATCAACGTGGTTCGTGCAACTATTGATGGCCTGGAAAATATGAATTCTCCAGAAATGGTCGCTGCCAAGCGTGGTAAATCCGTTGAAGAAATTCTGGGGAAATAAACCATGGCAAAGACTATTAAAATTACTCAAACCCGCAGTGCAATCGGTCGTTTGCCGAAACACAAGGCAACGCTGCTTGGCCTGGGTCTGCGTCGTATTGGTCACACCGTAGAGCGCGAGGATACTCCTGCTGTTCGTGGTATGGTCAACGCGGTTTCCTTCATGGTTAAAGTTGAGGAGTAAGAGATGCGTTTAAATACTCTGTCTCCGGCCGAAGGCTCCAAAAAGGCGGGTAAACGCCTGGGTCGTGGTATCGGTTCTGGCCTCGGTAAAACCGGTGGTCGTGGTCACAAAGGTCAGAACTCTCGTTCTGGCGGTGGCGTACGTCGCGGTTTCGAAGGTGGTCAGATGCCTCTGTACCGTCGTCTGCCGAAATTCGGCTTCACTTCTCGTAAAGCGATGATCACGGCAGAAGTTCGTCTGTCTGATCTGGCTCACGTAGAAGGCGATGTTATCGACCTGAACACGCTGAAAGCGGCTAACATTATCGGTATCCAGATCGAATTCGCGAAAGTGATCCTGTCTGGTGAAGTATCTCGTCCGGTAACTGTTCGTGGCCTGCGCGTGACTAAAGGTGCTCGTGCTGCTATCGAAGCTGCTGGCGGTAAAATTGAGGAATAAGTAGCAGATGGCTAAGCAACCGGGATTAGATTTTCAAAGTGCCAAAGGTGGGATTGGCGAACTGAAGCGCAGACTGTTGTTTGTAATCGGTGCGTTGATTGTGTTCCGTATTGGCTCTTTTATTCCGATCCCTGGTATTGATGCCGCTGTACTTGCCAAACTGCTTGAGCAACAGCGAGGCACCATCATTGAAATGTTCAACATGTTCTCTGGTGGTGCTCTCAGCCGTGCTTCTATCTTTGCGTTGGGTATCATGCCGTATATTTCGGCATCGATCATTGTCCAGCTGTTGACGGTTGTTTATCAGCCGTTAGCAGAGCTGAAGAAAGAAGGGGAGTCTGGTCGTCGTAAGATCAGCCAGTACACCCGCTACGGTACTCTGGTGCTGGCGATATTCCAGTCGATCGGTATTGCTACTGGTCTGCCGAATATGCCTGGTATGCAGGGCCTGGTGATTAATCCAGGCTTTGCATTCTATTTCACCGCTGTTGTTAGTCTGGTTTC
Organism: Klebsiella grimontii; assembly: GCF_900200035.1. GTDB lineage: Bacteria > Pseudomonadota > Gammaproteobacteria > Enterobacterales > Enterobacteriaceae > Klebsiella > Klebsiella grimontii. The sequence goes on along the minus strand of NZ_FZTC01000051.1, from coordinate 14,798 downwards.
AGGAACAATGTTCCTGATGTGGCTCGGCGAACAGATTACTGAACGTGGTATCGGAAACGGTATCTCGATCATTATCTTTGCCGGTATCGTTGCGGGTCTCCCGCCAGCCATCGCCCATACTATCGAGCAAGCGCGTCAAGGCGACCTGCACTTCCTCCTGTTGCTGTTGGTTGCAGTATTAGTATTTGCAGTGACCTTCTTTGTTGTCTTTGTTGAGCGTGGCCAACGCCGCATTGTGGTAAACTACGCTAAGCGTCAACAGGGTCGTCGTGTCTATGCTGCACAGAGCACACATTTACCGCTGAAAGTGAATATGGCAGGGGTCATCCCGGCAATCTTCGCTTCCAGTATTATTCTGTTCCCGGCAACCATTACATCGTGGTTCGGGGGCGGTACTGGTTGGAACTGGCTGACAACAATTTCGCTGTATTTGCAGCCTGGGCAACCGCTTTATGTGTTACTCTATGCGTCTGCAATCATCTTCTTCTGTTTCTTCTATACGGCGTTGGTTTTCAACCCGCGTGAAACAGCAGATAACCTGAAGAAGTCCGGTGCATTTGTACCAGGAATTCGTCCGGGAGAGCAAACGGCGAAGTATATCGATAAAGTAATGACTCGCCTGACTTTGGTCGGTGCGTTATACATCACTTTTATCTGCCTGATCCCGGAGTTCATGCGTGATGCAATGAAAGTACCGTTCTACTTCGGTGGGACCTCACTGCTTATCGTTGTTGTCGTGATTATGGACTTTATGGCTCAAGTGCAAACTCTGATGATGTCGAGTCAGTACGAGTCTGCATTGAAGAAGGCGAACCTGAAAGGCTACGGCCGCTAACAGGTCGCTCGAGAAGTTACGGAGAGTAAAAATGAAAGTTCGTGCTTCCGTCAAGAAATTATGCCGTAACTGCAAAATCGTTAAGCGTGATGGCGTCATCCGCGTGATTTGCAGTGCCGAGCCGAAGCATAAACAGCGCCAAGGCTGATTTATTCGCATATTTTTCTTGCAAAGTTGGGTTGAGCTGGCTAGATTAGCCAGCCAATCTTTTGTATGTCTGTACGTTTCCATTTGAGTATCCTGAAAACGGGCTTTTCAGCATGGTGCGTACATATTAAATAGTAGGAGTGCATAGTGGCCCGTATAGCAGGCATTAACATTCCTGATCACAAACATACCGTAATCGCATTAACTGCCATTTTCGGTATCGGCAAGACCCGCTCTAAAGCCATCTGTGCTGACACGGGTATCGCTGAAAATGTTAAGATCAGTGAGCTGTCTGAAGAACAAATTGAATCCCTGCGTGAAGCGGTTGGTAAATTTGTCGTTGAAGGTGATCTGCGCCGTGAAATCACCCTGAGCATCAAGCGTCTGATGGACCTTGGTTGCTATCGTGGTTTACGCCATCGTCGTGGTCTTCCGGTTCGCGGTCAGCGTACTAAGACCAACGCACGTACCCGTAAGGGTCCGCGTAAACCGATCAAGAAATAGTCGGGGTGATTGAATAATGGCAAAGGCACCAGTTCGTGCACGTAAGCGTGTAAGAAAACAAGTCTCTGATGGCGTGGCTCATGTCCATGCTTCTTTTAACAACACCATCGTTACCATTACCGATCGTCAGGGTAACGCGCTGGGTTGGGCAACAGCCGGTGGTTCCGGTTTCCGTGGTTCTCGCAAATCCACTCCGTTTGCAGCTCAGGTTGCAGCAGAGCGTTGCGCTGAAGCCGTAAAAGAATACGGCATCAAGAATCTGGAAGTTATGGTCAAAGGTCCGGGTCCAGGTCGCGAATCTACTATTCGTGCACTGAACGCCGCTGGTTTCCGCATCACGAATATTACTGATGTGACTCCGATCCCTCATAACGGTTGTCGTCCGCCGAAAAAACGTCGCGTATAACGCGTTCGTTTCTAGGATTGTTGGAGAAAGAAAATGGCAAGATATTTGGGTCCTAAGCTCAAGCTGAGCCGTCGTGAGGGCACAGACCTGTTCCTTAAGTCTGGCGTTCGCGCGATCGATACCAAGTGTAAAATTGAACAAGCTCCTGGCCAGCACGGTGCGCGTAAACCGCGTCTGTCTGACTATGGTGTGCAGTTGCGTGAAAAGCAAAAAGTTCGCCGTATGTACGGTGTGCTGGAGCGTCAGTTCCGTAACTACTATAAAGAAGCAGCGCGTCTGAAAGGCAACACCGGTGAAAACCTGTTGACTCTGCTGGAAGGTCGTCTGGACAACGTTGTATACCGTATGGGCTTCGGCGCGACTCGTGCTGAATCACGTCAGCTGGTTAGCCACAAAGCTATCATGGTAAACGGTCGTGTTGTTAACATCGCTTCTTATCAGGTTAAAGCGAATGACGTTGTCAGCATTCGTGAGAAAGCGAAAAAGCAATCTCGCGTGAAAGCCGCTCTGGAGCTGGCTGAGCAGCGTGAAAAGCCAACCTGGCTGGAAGTTGATGCTGGCAAGATGGAAGGTACGTTCAAGCGTCAGCCGGAACGTTCTGATCTGTCTGCGGACATTAACGAACACCTGATCGTCGAGCTTTACTCCAAGTAAAGCTTAGTACCAAAGAGAGGACACAATGCAGGGTTCTGTGACAGAGTTTCTAAAACCGCGCCTGGTCGATATCGAGCAAGTGAGTTCGACGCACGCCAAGGTGACCCTTGAACCTTTAGAGCGTGGCTTTGGCCATACTCTGGGTAACGCACTGCGCCGTATTCTGCTCTCATCGATGCCGGGTTGCGCGGTGACCGAGGTTGAGATTGATGGTGTACTTCATGAGTACAGCACCAAAGAAGGCGTTCAGGAAGATATCCTTGAAATCCTGCTCAACCTGAAAGGGCTGGCGGTGAGAGTTCAGGGTAAAGATGAAGTTATCCTTACTTTGAACAAATCTGGCATTGGCCCTGTGACCGCAGCCGACATTACCCATGACGGTGATGTCGAAATCGTCAAGCCGCAACATGTGATCTGCCACCTGACCGATGAGAACGCAGCTATTAGCATGCGTATCAAAGTTCAGCGCGGTCGCGGTTATGTGCCGGCTTCTGCCCGAATTCATTCGGAAGAAGATGAGCGCCCAATCGGCCGTCTGCTGGTCGACGCATGCTACAGCCCGGTAGAGCGTATTGCCTACAATGTTGAAGCAGCGCGTGTAGAACAGCGTACCGACCTGGACAAGCTGGTCATCGAAATGGAAACCAACGGCACAATCGATCCTGAAGAGGCGATTCGTCGTGCGGCAACCATCCTGGCAGAACAACTGGAAGCTTTCGTTGATTTACGTGATGTACGTCAGCCGGAAGTGAAAGAAGAGAAACCAGAATTCGATCCGATCCTGCTGCGCCCTGTTGACGATCTCGAATTGACTGTCCGCTCTGCTAACTGCCTTAAGGCAGAAGCTATCCACTATATCGGTGATCTGGTACAGCGTACCGAGGTTGAGTTGCTGAAAACGCCGAACCTGGGTAAAAAATCTCTTACTGAGATTAAAGACGTGCTGGCTTCACGTGGTCTGTCTCTGGGCATGCGCCTGGAAAACTGGCCACCGGCAAGCATTGCTGACGAGTAACCGGATCACAGGTTAAGGTTTTACTGAGAAGGATAAGGTCATGCGCCATCGTAAGAGTGGTCGTCAACTGAACCGCAACAGCAGCCATCGCCAGGCTATGTTCCGTAACATGGCTGGTTCGCTGGTTCGTCATGAAATCATCAAGACGACCCTGCCGAAAGCGAAAGAACTGCGTCGCGTAGTTGAGCCGCTGATTACTCTTGCCAAGACTGATAGCGTTGCTAATCGTCGTCTGGCATTCGCCCGCACTCGTGATAACGAGATCGTGGCAAAACTGTTTAACGAGCTGGGCCCGCGTTTCGCGAGCCGCGCCGGTGGTTACACTCGTATTCTGAAGTGTGGCTTCCGTGCAGGCGACAACGCGCCGATGGCATACATCGAGCTGGTTGATCGCTCTGAATCGAAAGCAGAAGCTGCTGCAGAGTAATCTGTAGTAACGTAAAAAAACCCGCTCCGGCGGGTTTTTTTATATCCACCCTATTCCTGCTTGTTTACAATATCTGCATTATTTTTGTTCATCGCCGGAGCCTTATGATGTGGTTACTGGATCAGTGGGCAGAGCGCCATATTCTTGATGCACAGCGCAAAGGTGAGTTAGATAATCTTCCGGGAAGTGGGGAACCTCTTTCTCTGGATGACGACTCGCATGTGCCAGCTGAGCTGCGCGCAGGTTACCGATTACTCAAAAATGCAGGTTGTTTACCTCCCGAACTCGAACATCGTAAAGAAGCGGTAATGCTCACTGACCTACTGAAAGGTGTACAGGAGAGCGATCCGCGCTATGCGGAACTGAGCCGTCGTTTGGCGCTACTCGAGTTAAAGCTGCGACAGGCGGGCCTGAACACGGACTTCCTGCGCGGAGATTACGCTGATAAGTTGCTACATAAAATTAATGAGGAGTAATCATGTACCGTATTGGTGAACTGGCAAAATTGGCTGACGTTACTCCCGACACCATCCGCTACTACGAAAAGCAGCAGATGATGGATCACAATGTGCGTACGGAAGGTGGATTTCGCCTCTATACGGACAACGACTTACAGAGGCTGCGTTTTATTCGCTATGCCAGACAGCTCGGTTTCACGCTAGAATCGATCCGCGAACTTCTCTCGATCCGCATCGATCCAGAGCATCACACCTGCCAGGAATCTAAAGGTATTGTGCAGGCCCGTTTGAGCGAAGTGGAATCCCGGATTAAAGAGCTACAAACCATGCGTCGCTCTTTGCAGCGCCTCAATGATGCTTGCTGCGGCACAGCGCACAGCAGCGTCTATTGTTCAATTCTTGAAGCGCTTGAGCAGGGGGCCAGCAACCAAAATACAGCACGTTGATTTTTGCATCAGTCGCGTCTACACTCAGGCCGATTTCTTTTACTAATCTGGAGAGTTTATGAGCCGCTATCAGCATACGAAAGGGCAAATAAAAGATAACGCCATTGAGGCATTACTTCATGACCCATTATTCAGGCAGAGAGTTGAGAAGAACAGGAAAGGGAAAGGCAGCTACCAAAGAAAAGAAAAACATGCAGGACGGAATGGTCGGGAGGCCAGTGGCAAGAAAGTAATTAACTTTCTTACCACTGGCCTTCTGCTTTTGACGCTTCTTAAGAACGATTGTTTTGTTCTTTCAACAGGTCACGAATTTCGCTTAGCAGGACTTCTTCTTTGGTCGGGGCCGGTGGTGCTGCCGGGGTTTCTTCTTTTTTTCTGTTCAATTTATTCATCAGTTTGATTGCCATAAAAATGGCAAACGCCACGATAATAAAATCGAAGACGTTCTGGATGAATACGCCATAATGCATTACGACCGCTGGGATGTCTCCCTGGGCGTCCCGTAGCGTGACAGCAAACTGTTTAAAGTCGATTCCGCCAATGAGTAAACCTAGCGGTGGCATAATAATATCGGCAACTAACGACGATACGATTTTACCAAAGGCTGCACCAATGATGACACCGACTGCCAAATCAACCACGTTCCCGCGCATCGCAAATTCGCGAAATTCTTTTAAAAAACTCATTTTATTCTCCTTGAGCCAGCTAACACTGATAAGTTTAACAAATGTATTCCTATTTTCCATTACTGGGGAATAATTGCAGAAAAATATTATCCTTTGATATATAAGGGATAAAAGAAAGGCGTCTCGTCGACGCCTGCGAACTACAGGAAGAAAGGACTTGGCTGGAATAGTCTCTCAACATCAGAGATGAATTTTTTGTCCGTCAGGAACATAACGACATGATCCCCTTGCTCAATACGCAGATTATTATTCGCGATCATGACATCATTACCGCGTACTACTGCGCCAATAATTGTTCCGGGGGGAAGCTTAATCTCATCGATAGCGCGACCAACGACCCGCGAAGTGCTTTCATCTCCGTGCGCTACAGCTTCAATGGCCTCCGCGACACCGCGGCGCAGAGAGGAAACGCCGACAATATCAGCTTTCCGCACATGGCTGAGCAGAGCTGAAATAGTTGCCTGCTGCGGTGATATTGCAATGTCGATCACGCTCCCCTGAACAAGATCAACGTAGGCGCGGCGTTGGATCAGTACCATCACTTTTTTGGCGCCCATGCGTTTTGCGAGCATGGCAGACATAATATTGGCTTCATCATCGTTGGTGACGGCAATGAAAAGATCGACCTGATCGATATGTTCTTCCGCCAGCAATTCTTGATCTGATGCATCACCGTAAAAGACAATTGTATTTTGCAGCTTTTCTGCGAGCTCTGCGGCACGCTGTTGATTACGTTCAATAAGCTTGACGCTGTAATCTTTCTCCAGCTTATGGGCGAGTCCGGCCCCGATGTTTCCCCCGCCAACCAGCATGATGCGCTTGTACGGTTTTTCAAGGCGCTGAAGTTCGCTCATCACTGCACGGATATGCTGTGATGCGGCGATGAAAAACACCTCATCACCGGCCTCTACGATTGTTGATCCTTGTGGCCTGATAGGACGATCGTGGCGGAAAATAGCCGCTACGCGTGTATCAATATGCGGCATATGCTCACGCATAGTTGAAAGCGCGTTTCCCACCAAAGGGCCGCCATAATAAGCTTTAACGACTGCAAGGCTGACTTTTCCTTCAGCAAAATTAACCACCTGCAGCGCGCCTGGGTACTCGATCAGACGGTGAATACTGTCAATTACCAACTGCTCTGGAGCGATGAGGTGGTCAATAGGAACCGCTTCTGAATGGAAAAGTTTATCGGCATCGCGTACATAATCCGGGGAACGGATGCGGGCAATACGATTTGGTGTATTAAACAGCGAATAGGCGACCTGGCAGGCCACCATGTTCGTTTCATCTGAGCTGGTCACTGCAACCAACATGTCGGCATCATCCGCACCGGCCTCGCGCAGCACGCGCGGGTGCGAGCCGTGGCCCTGAACCACTCTGAGATCAAATTTGTCCTGAAGACTGCGAAGGCGGTCGCCATTCGTGTCTACCAGCGTAATATCGTTGTTCTCACCGACAAGGTTTTCTGCCAGAGTTCCGCCGACCTGCCCTGCGCCCAATATGATAATTTTCATCAGTCGCGACTCGTTGTCTCATTACTTTTTGATTAGCTTAGCGTAAAAGAAGCCGTCACCTTGCTCGGCGCCTGGCAAATTTTGCTGGCCCGGTAAATCTGCATCGCCGGTTTCGTTAAGAACCGCATCAGCTGTACGTTGCAGGAAGGCTTTTATTTGCTGGCTGTTCTCTTCTGGCAATACGGAACATGTCGCGTAAACCAGAGTGCCGCCGGATTTCAGGTGCGGCCATACGGCATCCAGAATTTCAGCCTGGAGCTGGGCCAGTTCCGCGATATCACGATCCCGGCGCAGCCATTTGATATCCGGGTGACGGCGAATAACACCGGTGGCGGAACAAGGGGCATCCAACAGAATACGATCGAACTGCTGCTCGCCACACCATTGGGCTGGATAACGGCCATCGCCTTGTTTGACGGTCGCTTTCATGCCCAGACGCTTCAGGTTGTCATAGACGCGGGAGAGTCGCTGCTCATCAACGTCGACAGCCAGAACCTGTGCTTCGGGCGCCGCTTCGAGAATATGGGTGGTTTTACCACCCGGGGCAGCGCATAGATCCAAAATATACTCGTCGTTTTGCGGATCAAGGAATGTCATGCAGCCTTGGGCAGAGGCATCCTGCACGGTCACCCAACCTGCCTCAAACCCGGGCAATGCGTGGACCGGTACCGGTGTTTCCAGGCGCACGGCGTCAGGGTAAGCAGGATGAGTAAACCCTTTCATTCCCGCCTCTTCCAGTAAAGCCAGCCAGCTGTCGCGCGAATGATGGACGCGGTTTACCCGCAACCACATCGGCGGGCGCTGGTTGTTCGCTTCCACAATGGCTTCCCACTGTGCTGGATAGGCTTTTTGCAGACGTTTCAATAACCAGGAAGGATGTAAAAAGCGGATCTCGCTACGAGAAAATTCAGCTAACAGCTCTTCCTGCTGACGTTGAAACTGGCGCAGGACCCCATTGATCAACCCTTTGAGCTGCGGACGTTTAATAGCAACGGCGCCTTCAACGGTTTCCGCCAAAGCTGCATGAGGCGGAATGCGTGTGTATAACAGTTGATAAAAGCCCACCATAATCAGGTAGTGCACAACACGCTGCTTACCCGTCATCGGCCGGGACATGAGCTTGCCGATCAGCCAATCTAACTGTGAAAGCGTACGTAGCACGCCAAAGCATAGCTCCTGAAGCAGCGCTTTATCTTTATCAGAGACTTTCTGTTGCAGCGGCGGCAGAACGTTGCTTAAGGATTGCCCTTGTTCGAGAACCTGTTCAACGGCCTGCGCTGCCAGACTGCGTAAATTGAGTTGTTTTTTCATAAGTACAAAAATAAAAATGCCCGGTAACACCGGGCGTATTAAGAAAGGAGCGTCAGACCAGACGGCTGCCAGGTACAAACCATTCCCGGCGCGAGTTTAATAGATCCTGAGCACTCATGGCTTTTTTCCCGGCTGGCTGTAGCGAGAGTAAATTCAGAACCCCGTCCCCGGTTGCGACCTGAATTCCCCGTTTTGTCGCTTCAAGAATGGTCCCCGGCTCGGCTTTTGTTGCCGTGTCGATCGCCGATGCCTGCCAGACTTTCACCGGCTGACCATCAATTTCTATCCAACTCATTGGCCATGGGTTAAAGGCGCGAATGCAGCGTTCTAGCTGTGCAGCGGAAAGAGACCAGTCGATACGCGCTTCTTCTTTGCTGAGTTTTTGCGCATGGGTAACCAGCGCTTCATCCTGTACAACCGGTTTTGCGGTGCCTGCGGCAAGCTGCTTAAGGGTTTCGATAAGCCCCTGGGGGCCCAGGTTCGCCAGCTTGTCGTACAGCGTCCCGCTGGTGTCTTCTGCGGTGATCGGGCACGCAAGCTTATACAGCATATCACCCGTATCGAGACCAACATCCATCTGCATGATGGTTACACCCGTCTCGGCATCGCCAGCCCAAAGCGAACGTTGAATCGGGGCCGCACCGCGCCAGCGCGGAAGCAGCGAGCCGTGAACGTTAATGCAGCCCAGGCGTGGAATATCAAGTACGGCTTTTGGCAGAAGGAGGCCATAGGCCACGACGACCATAACATCTGCGCGCAGGTCAGAGACGAGTTGCTGGTTTTCCTGCGGACGTAACGAAGCTGGCTGGAATACCGGTATGCCTTGCTCTTCCGCCAGAACTTTTACCGGGCTGGGCATGAGTTTTTTACCACGACCAGCCGGACGGTCCGGTTGGGTGAACACGCCAACAACGTTATGTCCAGAGGAGAGCAGCGCGTCGAGATGACGCGCTGCAAAGTCAGGTGTGCCCGCAAAAATAATACGTAGTGAATCTGACACGTTAATTCTCGTCCTTAAGCTCGGGCATTCAGGCGATCAAGTTTCTCAACTTTCTGACGAATGCGTTGTTGCTTGAGCGGCGACAGGTAGTCGATGAACAGCTTACCGACGAGGTGATCCATCTCATGCTGAATACAGATTGCCAGCAGACCATCAGCTTCAAGCTCATAAGGTTTACCTTCACGATCGAGCGCGCGGATTTTCACCTTTTCTGCACGTGGTACTAAAGCACGCTGTTCAGGAATAGAGAGACAACCCTCTTCAATACCTGTTTCTCCGCTCTTTTCCAGCAGCTCAGGGTTAATTAATACCAGCTGCTCTTCACGATTTTCTGATACGTCAATAACGATAATGCGCTGATGAATATCTACCTGCGTTGCGGCCAGACCGATACCTTCTTCAGCGTACATCGTCTCGAACATATCATCGACGATACGCTGAATTTCTGCATTTACTTCTTCTACCGGTTTTGCGACTTTGCGAAGGCGCTCGTCCGGAATATGTAACACTTGCAAAACTGACATAGTTATCCAGAGTTGTGTTCAGGAGTTGGAAAGATTATTACCTCTATTCTAGACAAAACCCCCTGCAATTGACAGTCTCACTGACCAATCGCAAAGATTGTTAAAGTCGCTTGTGGCAGGGGAATAGGGATGACGCCGAGGGAAATTTGGTTACGTTTGATGAGAGTGAGCAGCCTGTATGGAGAAGGTGCTATCAGTGCTGCACGCCAGCTATGTTCATCTCCGACGCTAGAGCGAGAAGAGTTGCGTGCCCGTGGTTTGAATCTGGCGCAATCGAAGCATTTCCTCGGTGTTAACCAATGCGAAATCGATGCCACGCTGCAATGGCTGGAGCGGCCCAATTGCTATTTACTGACTGCCGAAGATCCGCTTTACCCACCCCAACTGCGGGCGATTGTCGACTTTCCTTGCGCTCTTTTAGTATGTGGAGATCCTGCGCTACTCAGTAGCCGGCAGCTGTCCGTCATCGGGAGTCGGTCGCACTCGTGGTATGGCGCTCGTTGGGGAAAACTATTTAGCGAAGCTTTAGCGCGTTATGGCATTACGATCACGAGCGGTCTGGCCCTTGGCATTGATGGTATTGCTCATCGTGGTGCGCTGGAAGGGAAAGGTAAAACGGTGGCAGTTTTAGGGAATGGCTTAGGAGAGATCTATCCTCGTCGCCATCAGGCGTTAGCGGAACAGATAATTAACGGTGGCGGAGCCGTCATTTCTGAGTTCCCGCTGTTTACTCCGCCCCTGCCGGGCAATTTTCCCCGTCGTAACCGAATTATCAGTGGCCTAAGCGCCGGTGTGTTGGTTATTGAAGCTGCGCTGAAAAGTGGCTCATTAGTGACGTTTCGGTATGCGCTGGAGCAGGGAAGGGATGTATTTGCTCTGCCAGGGCCGATTGGCAGCCCGGGTTCAGAAGGTCCTCATTGGCTCATCAAGCAGGGCGCGATTCCCGTAACAGCCCCTGAAGATATCGTCGAATACTGGCGAGATGAGCTACCGTATATTCTTCCTGAGCCAGATGAGGTAAATAATTGCGGTAATCGGCCTTCTGTAGCATTGCCATTTCCAGAGCTCCTGGCTAACGTAGGAGATGAGGTAACACCTGTTGACGTTGTCGCTGAACGTGCCGGCCAATCTGTGCCAGTAACCGTAGCCCAGCTACTAGAACTGGAGTTAGCAGGCTGGATCGCAGCTGTACCCGGCGGCTATGTCCGATTAAGGAGGGCAAGCCATGTTCGACGTACTGATGTATCTGTTTGAAACTTACATCCATAACGAAGCAGAAATGCGCGTGGATCAGGACAAGCTGACTCGGGATCTGACCGATGCCGGTTTTGAACGAGAAGATATCTATAACGCCCTAATGTGGCTCGAAAAACTGGCTGATTACCAGGAGGGGCTTGTTGCACCCATGCAGCTAGCTTCTGACCCACTCTCGTTACGAGTCTATACTGACGAGGAGTGTCAGCGTCTTGATGCGAGTTGCCGGGGATTCTTACTATTCCTTGAGCAAATTCAGGTGTTGAACCTCGAAACACGGGAAATGGTGATAGAGCGCGTGCTGGCGCTGGATACGGCAGAATTCGATCTGGAGGATCTCAAATGGGTGATTCTGATGGTGCTGTTCAATATTCCCGGTTGCGAAAATGCCTACCAGCAAATGGAAGAATTACTCTTTGAAGTAAATGAAGGTATGCTGCACTAACTTTTTTGCTGCGACATTAGAATTGTTATGACCAAAACAGCGCTGTTTTCGGTGCGTAAAAACGAACCCTGCCCGCAGTGTGGGGCTGAACTGGTAATACGCTCCGGGAAGCACGGGCCTTTTCTCGGCTGCTCGCATTATCCTGACTGTGACTATGTCCGCCCCCTGAAAAGCCAGGCGGACGGACATATTGTCAAAGTTCTGGAGGGGCAAACGTGTCCGTCCTGCGGCGCGGTGCTGGTACTCCGCCAGGGGCGTTTTGGTATGTTTATCGGTTGCAGCAGCTATCCTGATTGCGAACATACTGAACTTATCGATAAGCCGGATGAAACTGCAATAGCCTGCCCACAATGCGGACAAGGGCATCTGGTTCAGCGCCGTTCACGGTTTGGAAAAAACTTCCATTCCTGCGATCGTTACCCCGATTGTCAGTTCGTCATTAACTTCAGGCCAGTGGCGGGCGAGTGTCCTGAGTGTCATTACCCGTTGCTAATCGAAAAGAAAACGGCGCAGGGCGTTAAGCGCTTCTGCGCCAGCAAACAATGTGGAAAGCCGATATCGGCGGAATAAATCTGTGAATAATAACCTGCCCTCAGAAGCCATCGTACGCGCTGTGGCGCTTCTGAATAATGAACATGTCATCGCCTATCCAACAGAAGCCGTTTTTGGCGTCGGTTGCGATCCCGATAGCGAAAAAGCCGTCATGAGTCTGCTCGCACTGAAGCAGCGTCCCGTTGAAAAGGGGCTGATTCTGATTGCTGCGAACTTTGAGCAACTCAAGCCGTATATTGACGATACGCAGCTGAGTGATGCGCAGCTAGCGGCTATTTTTTCGTGTTGGCCTGGGCCGGTAACATTTGTCTTCCCTGCCTGCGCTTCAACGCCGCGTTGGTTGACCGGGCGCTTCAATTCATTGGCGGTACGAGTCACGGATCATCCGCTGGTGGTCGAACTGTGTAAGGCTTACGGGAAACCGCTTGTTTCTACCAGCGCAAATTTATCGGGCCAGCCTCCTTGTCGCACGACGGCTGAGGTTTATACGCAGTTTGGCGCTGATTTCCCGGTAGTCGATGGGGCAACGGGCGGGCGTCAAAACCCATCTGAAATACGTGACGCCTTGACGGGCGAACTCTTCCGCCAGGGGTAACTCATGGAAACTTATGCCGTCTTCGGAAACCCGATTGCCCATAGCAAGTCGCCATCTATTCATCGGCTTTTTGCGCAGCAGCTGCAAATTACGCATCCCTATGGCCGTATCCTGGCTCCGCTCGATGATTTTGTTACTACGCTCGATGCTTTCTTTAATGAAGGTGGTAAGGGAGCGAACGTCACCGTGCCTTTTAAAGAAGAGGCCTTCGCGCGAGCTGATGAGTTAACTGAACGCGCAGCGCTGGCTGGTGCGGTCAATACGCTTAAACGGTTGGAGGATGGCCGCCTGCTTGGGGACAATACCGATGGTATTGGACTACTGAGCGATCTGGAACGGCTTGGTTTTATTAAACCTGGATTCCGGGTGTTGCTTATTGGCGCAGGTGGGGCTTCACGCGGCGTATTGCTTCCTCTCCTGTCGCTGGATTGCGCCGTGACTATTGTTAATCGTACCTATTCTCGCGCCCATGAACTGGCTACGCTTTTTTCTCATACCGGCAGCGTCCGCGCTTTAGATATAGAAGCATTGGGCGGTCAGGAATTTGATCTGATTGTTAATGCGACGTCCAGCGGTATTGACGGCGATGTTCCCTCGATCCCTGTTACCTTAATAAATCCTCATGTCTGTTGTTATGACATGTTTTACCAGAAAGGCTGTACGCCATTTTTAGCCCTCTGCCAGCAACACGGTGCGACAAAATGCGCTGATGGGTTGGGAATGCTGGTGGCGCAGGCTGCCCATGCGGTGCTGTTATGGCATGGCGTACTGCCAGAAATTAGGCCAGTCATTGCAGCGTTGCAGAAGGAACTGAATGCGTGAACCAGGCTATTCAGTTTCCAGACAGAGAGATATGGGATGAAGCGCATCAATGTATCGCTTTTCCGGCATTAGTTAACGGCATGCAGCTTACCTGCGCCTTAACGTTAACGGTGCTCAAGAAGCGTTTTGGCGGTGAAGAACCCGCACAATGGCTGGCCGCTTTTCGTGAACATCGCTGGGATCTGGAAGATGAAGCCCAGGATCTCATTCTCGACCAGCGGGAAGATGCTCAGGGTTGGGTCTGGCTTTCCTGATCGAGATAATCACCTTTCCACTTTACATAGTTATTCGCTGAATATATGAGCCCCGCGATTTCCGCCTCCGTCAGGGGGCGTATCTGTTTTACCGGGTTACCAAAGTAAAGGTAGCCACTCTTGAGGCGTTTGTTCTGAGGCACCAGACTACCTGCGCCAATCATTATGTCGTCTTCAACAATCACGCCATCCAACAAAATCGAACCCATCCCGACCAGTACCCGATTACCAATAGTGCAGCCGTGTAGCATCACCTTATGCCCGACGGTGACATCATCGCCAATGATCAGTGGATTGCCTTGCGGATTAGATGGTGATTTATGCGTGACATGTAAGACGCTACCGTCCTGAATGTTGGTGCGAGCGCCTATTTCGACGTAATTCACATCGCCGCGAATCGCGACCAGAGGCCAGATACTGACGTCATCAGCCATTCTGACATCACCGATCACCACGCTGCTGCTGTCGATCATCACGCGCAGGCCCGTTTTAGGGAATAAATCTTTATAACGACGTAAACTGGTGGTCATGGTTACCTCAATAAACGAAGGGAGTGCAGAGACTTTGGTTGCTTTTTTGGCCGTCTGCAACCCTTTATTGTGGTAAAAATTGAGCGAATTGAGCAAGAACGCCGCGAAGCGGCTGAAAAACCATCATTTGGAAAAAAAGATCGAAAAAAGGCTTGTGCAAAAAAATGGGATCCCTATAATGCGCTCCCACTGACACGGCAGATGTGAATCACTTCACAAACAATCCGGTCGGTTGAAGAGAAAAAATCCTGAAATAACGGGTTGACTCTGAAAGAGGAAAGCGTAATATACGCCACCTCGCAACGGTGAGCGAAAGCCGCGTTGCACTGCTCTTTAACAATTTATCAGACAATCTGTGTGGGCACTCAAAGTGACATGGATTCTTAACGTCGCAAGACGAAAAATGAATACCAAGT
>NZ_FZTC01000054.1 GCF_900200035.1 Klebsiella grimontii | reverse complement strand
CCTTCAAAGCTGGCGTAGATAGCGGTCAGGTCATCGGTTTTGTTGTAGACGCTGTTATCCGAGTTATCGGAGTAGCGCAGGATCACTTTATTGACGCCGCTGTCGTTGGTGTGGCTCAGCACCAGCCCGCCCTGCCAGGCGTCGAGACGCTCGTCGCTGTCCACCGCTTTCGAATCGAAGCCGTAGTTGGCGTATACCTCAACGTCGATCGGCCCGGCCTTGATGTTGTGGGTTTTGGTGGTCAGGGCGTAGTGGCCGTTATCGCCGGTACCGGAGCCGCCGGTACAGGTGATGCGCGACGGGTTGGCCTCATCGGCCATCACTTCCGGGCTACAGGACTCCACCTGCGACACCCCCGCCACGTCAAACTGCACGCCGCCGATATCAAAGTTTTTCACCCCGGCGCCCTGGCCATCGTGGTTCATCCAGAAGTAGTCGTTGATCCCCTGCTGCGGACGCTGATGGAAGTCGCGGCCGGCCCAGATATAAGCGTTGGGGTTAGATTCCAGCACGTTGGTGACGCCGACGTAGGCTTTTTTCAGGTTAACTTCATCGCTCCAGTGGTCAAACATGACGTTGATATCCCAGATAGCGCCTTTACTGCTCTTGAAGGCTTTGGTTATCTGGAATTCGCCGCCGTTGCCTTCGTTGCCTAAACGACCGATCGCCGAGGCGCCGTTATAGGAGCCATCCACGCCGACAAACTTCTGATCGCCGGTCTGGAACTGCGCGCCGTAGCGGGCGTAGCCGCTGAACTTGAGGCCGAAGGGGATCGCCATATCCGGCGAGGCGGCGGTGGTCTGCGGGTT